>CAWBYU010000009.1:0-828758 GCA_963793165.1 uncultured Alphaproteobacteria bacterium | reverse complement strand
TCGTGGTGTCGACCCGGAACGCCGCCGACGCCTCCAGGCCCTTCGCGCCGTGCACCGTCATGACCCGGACTTCATCGCGCGAGATCTCCATGTCGCGCTTCACCTCCAGGGTCGGCCGCGCGCAGCCAGGCCATGAAGCCCTGCAGCGAAGCCGGCGCCTTGCGATCATTGTTCAGCGCCAGTTCCAGAAATTCCTCGAGCGCGTCGTTCGCCTCATGTCCGAGCCGCGCGGCTTCCGTGCGCGCCCACCGTCGCCGCCGAGCGGCCCGGCATAGAACGCGACGGGTTTCGCCGGCAAACGGCGCTCGCGTTTTCGAGCCGCCAGAGGCATCCCTTAGCCGGCATCGGCCGCGGGCGCCCGGCCAGTGAATCGCGCCGACGATCCCTTCGCTGCCAGGACCACCTTGAACAGGTCGTCATCAGTCCAGCCCGAACAGCGGACTCTTCAGCGCCACCGCCAGCGCCAGATCGTCCTGCGGCAGCAGCAGCGCGTCGGCGAGGTTCATCAGGTCGATGACCGCGATGTGCTGGGTCAGCTTGAGGCGGTCGGCACCGGCGACCGGGATATTGGCGTGTTCAAGGCCTGGATCACGGCGTCGAACGCATTGCCGCGCCGCCGCACCAGCACCAGCATATCGCCATAGCGTAGCGGCCGGCGGTCGCTCGTGCTGCCGGTCGTGGTGCCGCTGTCGACCAGCGCCTTGATCTCGGCCTGAATGCGCCGGGCGAGTTTCACTTCCGGGCTCGTCGCGGAGACGCCGTCGAACGGCGCGCGCCAGCCTTCGATATCCTGCCTGCCGTCGGCCTCGGCCAGGTCCCAGAGATCGATCACTCCGGGACCGGCGTCCTCCAGCGAATGATGGATCGGATATCCGGTCTCGACCGAATGGATGCTGCGGAAAATATTCTGCTCGCGGAACACGTGGTCGACCGCATGCAGGATCGCCGGTCCCGACCGGAACGAATAGGTGAAGGATACCGGGTCGAATTTCAGCCCGGCATCCTCGAATTTCTTTTTCAGCGCACGACGGCGCAGATCGAATTCGCGCGGGGCGGCGCCCTGAAACGAAAAGATCGATTGCTTCTCGTCGCCGACCGCGAACACCGTTCGCACCACGCCGTCGCGGGCGCCTTCGCCCGAGGTGAATTCGGAAATGATGTGGGCGACGATATCCCATTGCCGTGGGCTGGTGTCCTGCGCTTCGTCGATCAGCACATGGTCGACGCCGCGGTCGAGCTTGTAATGCACCCATCCCGAAGACACGCGGTCGAGCAGTTCCAGCGTCTTGTCGATCAGATCGTCATAGTCGAGCAGGCCGCGTTCCCGCTTCTCACGGCGGTAGTTCGCCGCCGCCGCGGTCGCGATATGCAGCAGCGCTTCGGTGCGGTCGCGGGCCGTCACCGCACGCCGCTTCTCGATCAGGGGCGTGAGGCGATCGGCTTCGGATTCGAACAGACGTCCTACGACAGGATTGTCTCGTGAAAAATTCTTCGTCACTACCGATTTGCGCGGCGTGCGGTCGGCGTCGGTGAGGAAGACGCAGAGATACTCGTCCACCTGGGCTGCGCCGGAAAACGGCAACGCCGCGCGAAGCTGCGCGGCCTGGCCCTGATCGGTTTTGCTCCCGGCGTCCAGGACCTGCGCGATCTCCTGCCAGCGCGCCCGCGGCAGGTGCGGTCCGTCCAGGATCGCGCGCTCGATATCCTCGATGCGATCGCCGGGATCGAGGCCAAGCGCCGCGGAGATCTGCGCTGCGGCGGCATGCGCGCTCCCCGCGGCGTCGGTCCAGGCCATGAAATGATCGCGGCTGAGACAGGCCTCGCGGATCACATCCTTGAACGTGACGTCGGCGGCGCTCGCCATCGCCATCATCAGCGCGCGCCCGGTGGCGCTGTCCGGGTAGCGCGACGCCTCGAGGAAAACCCCGAGATTGGCGCGCTCCATCATCTCGTTCTGGTCGCGGTCGTCGAGCACGGCGAAACGCGCGGGAACATTGGCCTCGAACGGAAATTGCTGCAGCAGCCGCGTGCACAGCGCGTGGATGGTCTGCACCTTCAGTCCGCCCGGCGTCTCCAGCGCGCGGGCGAACAATTTGCGCGCCGACTTTCTTAAATGTGCGTTGGGATGCGGAATTCCGGATTCGCGGATCGCCGCATCGAGCGCGGCGTCGTCGAGCGTCACCCAATGGCCGAGCGTCGAAAACACCCGCTCCGCCATGTTGGCGGCGGCCGCCTTGGTGAAGGTGATGCAGAGGATCTTCTCCGGTGGCACGTCGCTGAGCAGCAGCCGGATCACTCGCTGAACCAGCACATGGGTCTTGCCCGATCCGGCATTGGCCGAAACGAACGAGGACACCGCCGGATCGGACGCGCGCGCCTGCGTGTCGCGCACATTGGGAGGAATTACGCGGGGGGCCTTCACCATTCCTCGATCCCCAGGCCGCCGGCCGCTGACCATTCCTTGATGCGGGCGAGGTCGTCATAGGCGCCATAGCGGTTCGACCACATCGACAGGTTCAGCGAGGTGTAGGCCGTGTCTTCGCTCTCGAATTTGCGAATCAGCGCCTCGAGCTGCTCGCGGGCGTAGGCCGCCGCCGCGTCCGGTGATTGCGGCGTGTCATTATTTCTGACCTTCAGCTCCAGCGTTCGCTGCTCGCCCGGCGGATTGTTACCGCTGAGCCTGACATAGACGAGTTCGCCGACCGATGAGCCGGCATCGATGCGATCAAAGCCGCCTTCGCGCAGGATCGCGGCTTCCAGCGTCAATTGCGGTGACAGGCCCATGCGCACCTGTTTGCCGGTCGGCGGTTGCCCGGTCTTGTAATCGAGGATCGCAAAGCTGCCGTCGCGGCGCTGCTCGATCCGGTCGGCGCGCGCGGAGAGCGTGAAGATGCGTTCGCCGTCGAGCGGAATCTTGATCTCCCCCCTGATCTCGGCGGCAATTCTCTCGATGTCGTCGCGCCGCGCCAGCTCCCACTCCGCAAACCATTTGGCGATGCGCTGAAATCGCGGCCACCACAGCGCGCGCGCTTCGGGCCGTTCCATCAGCGGCGTGAAATATTTCTCGCCGATCCCGCGCAACACCTGCGCGGGTTGGTCGGGCAGGGCGGTGGCGAAGGTTTGGGTAAACTCGCCGAGTGCATCATGGATCGCCGAACCGCGGTCGGCGGCCGACAGCGGCATATCGACGGGATCGAGCGGATCCAGCCGCAGGATATACTTCGCATAGATCGTATAGGGATCGCGCAGCCAGTCCTCGATCGCCGTGACGGACAGCTTCAGCGGCCGCGTCGCGCGGGGCGGCGTGGGCGCGGGCTGCGGAATTGGTTCGATCCTGTCGGGCTGGTCGAGTTCGGCCGCGAAGCGGACGTAGTTTTCGCCGGCACGCCGGGCCGCCTCCCAATGCGCTTCGCCGGCGACGGCTTCGAGCCGGTGCAGGAAGCGCGAAGCAACGGCCGGCGCGCCGCCGACCTTCGCCGAATGGGTCAGGATCACATCGCCAGTCCCCAACAATTGCGCGAAGTCGTGCGCGGAGAGCCCGATGCGCCGCTCCGGCAGATCGAGGCCGAGTTCATGCCGCATCGGCCGGCTCAGCCAGGGATCGACGCGCGGCGCCGGCGGCCACACTCCCTCGACCAGCCCGCCGAGGATGACGCGGTCGGATTCCGTCAAGCGTGCTTCCAACTGACCGTAGATCTGCAGATGGGCGTTCGCTGATTCCGGCCGCCGCACCATGCGGTCGGCAAAGGCGGTCTGGAACACCTCGGGATAATCGCCGAGCTGGACCATCAGGCCGCTCGGCTTCTGCTCGCCGAGCAGCTCGTCGAACGCCGCCGCCAATGCCGATCCCGGTCGGTCCTCGAACGCGACGGCGATGCCGTCCTGATCGCAGGACAGCGCCACCAGCGCGTCGCGATGACGCTGCGCCAATTCGGCGAAGTCATACGGCCTCGATGTTTCGACGCGTTCCAGCGGCGTCAGCGCCCTCTGCAGCGCGGTGATCAGCGATTGGGCCTGATCGAGGTCGTGGTCCTTCAGTTTCGCGCGCTGCTCGGAGGCGTGAAGCGAAGAGGTCTCGTCATCCCAGAGCTTCCTGAGCTCTGCACGGAAACGATCGAAGTCGCGCACGAGGCCGCCGGTGCCCGCCGGCGGCCTCGTGCCGCGCAGCAGCGCCAGTTCCAGCACTTCGATGGCCCGCTTGAGCGCGCCATGGGCACTGCCGAGCCGAAACAGCGGATGCTTCAGCAATGCCAGCAGCGTCGGCGGCTCCAGCCCCCGGGCTGCGACCTCCGCCGTGAGGCGAGCAAAAATACCTGTCGACGTGTCCAGCAGCGCATCGCCGCCGGAATCGTCGAATTCGAGATTCCAGCGGGTCAAGGCCGCCATCACCCGTCGCGCCAGCGCGCGATCGGGCGTGACCAGGGCCGCCGATTTGTTCAAATGCCGCGCCTCGCGCATCGCCACCGCGATCGCCAGGGCTTCCATCTCCGAGTTGGGCGCTTCCACCACGGCAAGGTTCGTCATGCCGCCGGCGATCCTCCGCGAGACATCCGGCTGCGCCAGCCGGTCGTGCCATTGTTCGGTCGCGTTCGAAGGCCGCATCGTCTCCGACACCAGCACGTCGCGTCCCAGCGGCGCCGGAACGCCCAGGATTTCGACGTCATTTCGCTTGATGCCGAAACGATCCAGCAATCCCTGCATCGCAAATTGCGGATGGTTCGACGACGGCTGCGTGGTGAACTTGCCCTGCGCGTCCCTGACGCCTCCGATGGTCTGCCAGGCTTCGTCGTCGAGATCGGTGTCGAGTCCCGGCAGTACCACCGCGCCTTGCTTGAGGCCGGCCACGGCGGCGAGAAACCTGGCGGTCGCGGGCATCGAACCGGTTGAGCCGGCCGCGATCACCGGTCCCTCATGATGCGCGGTCAGGCGCGCCGCTTCCGCCTCTATCAGGCGATCACGCCGTTCCGCAGGCTCGATCCGGCCGATCTCTTTCAGGTGATCGGGCCAAGTCTTGCGCGCGATGCGCAGGAATTCCAGCGAGTGCTGCCAATATCTGTCGAGCTGGTCCGGCACCAGCTTGTCGAGCGCCTCCCAGGCGACGCCACGCGTGGTCATGTCGTCCATCAGCCGCGCCAGGTCGCCCGCCAGCGCCAGCGTGGATGCGGGGCCGCCGACCACCAGCGGCGCCAACACCGGACCTTTTGCCCACGCCGCGACCAGGTGCGCCAGCGTCAGGCGGCGTTCGAGTTCGCCGAGCCTTGGCGGAATATCCAGCGGCGCGACGCCGCCGAATTGTTCGGAGCCCTCCGAAAACGCCAGTTCATCCTCGTCGATATCGCCGAGCGCCACGATGCGCGGCAGAATCGCGGCATCGGTCTTTAATTCATCGAGAAAGATTTCGCGCGCCCGGCGCCCGGCGCGCCGGGTCGGCAGATAAAGCGTGGCCCGCGCGAGATTTCAGAGGTTCCTTGCGCGCCTCGAAGCCATCGACCAGCCGGCCATCCACCAGCGCAGCGATTACGGTGCGCAGGAACGGTACGGATAAGGGAACGCTGAAAACGCGCATGGGCATCCTGATTCGGGATCAAGGTGCATCATGGCATGGGCAGACGCGAGGAGGGAGTTGCAGAGGATCACGCTGTCATTCCGGGGCGCGTCGAAGACGCGAACCCGGAATCTCGAGATTCCGGGTCTGCGCCTCGCGGCGCATCCCGGAATGACAAGTGGCTCAAGCCACGCTTTCGAGAAAGGCGTCTTCCGCCGCCTGAATTGCGTCGGGGGTTCCGACATGCATCCAGACGCCGTCGAGCCGCAGGCCGAACAGGCGCTCCTGCTCATTGGCGCGATCGAACATTTTCGTCAGCGAGAATTCGCCCGATGGGGCATCGGCGAACTGCGACGGCGACATGATTGCGACGCCGGCATAGACGAACGGCACCACCTGATGCTCCCGGCGCTTGCGCAGCGCGCCGTCGGGCAGCATCGCGTAATCGCCGCGGCCGCCATAGCCGATGCTGCTGGTCGTCGGCGCCATCAGCAGCAGGATATCCATGCGCGCGGGATCGAAAGTTTCGGCCAGCCGCGCCAGATTGGGGCGCACGCCGTCGATCCACAGCGTATCCGCATTGACATGGAAAAACGGCGCATCGCCGAGCAGCGGCAGCGCCTTGACGACGCCGCCGCCGGTGCCGAGCACCTCGGTGCGTTCATCCGAGATGATGACGCGCGGGTGCGTGCGCGCCGCGGTGTGATCGATGATCTGGCCGGGCAGATAATGCACGTTGACGACTGCTTCGCTGACGCCGGCGTCGCCGAGCTTGTCGAGCACGTGATCGAGCAGCGCCTGGCCCGCCACCCGCACCAGCGGCTTTGGCATCCGGTCCGTCACGGGGCGCATGCGCACGCCGAGGCCTGCGGCGAGCACCATGGCTTTAGTTGGCTTGACGGACATCTGTAAAACTTTCGAGTTGGTATTGTTGAGCGTCGCCGATCATATCACGGTGATTCCGGCCGCGCATGGATGTCGAGGCGATAATCGCCCGACATGACGGCTGTACGACGGCGGCGATGATGCGGGGTCAGACTTCCGCATCCTGCGCGCGACGGGCCGCCTTTTTCTTCTTGTCGCCCTGCTTGAGAAAATTGACGCCGATCTGGTCGCCATTGACCCAGGACAGCTCGCAGCGGCGGTAGGCCAGGCCGGTGGACGACAGCAGCAGAAAGAATTCCTTCAGGTGCAGCCCCTCGACGGATCCCTCGACCGTGAGTTTCGCGCCGGTCTCGGACACGTCTTCCATGGTGCAATCGCGCCGCCAGGTGCCGTCGATGCCCATCATATGCGCGCTGATGCCGCGCTCGAATGTGACGCGCTCGCCCTTGCGCCGTTCTGCCACCATGGTTGTGCTCCAGTCCTTCAAGCAACTGCCGCCCCGCGCCTCCGGGACAAGGTCGGCCATAGATTAAAGGCGGGCTGGCTAACAACCGGTAAACTACGGCCCCGGCGGGAGAACGTTGGCGGAATACCACCCCCGAACCCGCGATAGGGCGGGGTGGGCCAGCGAGCGGGTGAGATAGGTCCAGATCCGCGGCTGATGGCGCAAATATTGTGGTTTGCCGTCGCGGCGGTTGAGCCGGGCGAAAGTGCCGAGCAGCCGCGTGTTACGCTGCAGCGACATGATGGCGTAAAGCTCGGCAAAACCGGCGGAGTTGAAAGCATGGTCGGAAGCGCGCCGCGCCTTGATATAGCGTGACAGCAGCGCAAGCTCGATCTGTTCTGATACGTCGATCCGGGCGTCCTGCAGCAGCGACACCAGATCATAGGCGCCCGGGCCGAGCACGGCGTCCTGAAAATCGATGATGCCGACTCTGGCAATACCGGACCGATCGCCGAGCCAGATCAGATTGGGGGAATGAAAGTCCCGCATCACCCAGGTGCTGGCCGCCGCCGCGGGCTTGCGCAACAGATCGCGCCACAGGCCGACGAATTCCGCGCGCATCGCGCTGCCCGGCTCGACCCCACGGTCCGGCAGATACCATTCGAGCATCAATCCGACCTCGACCAGCAGTGCGTCGGTGTCGAAACCGGGTATGGCGTAGGTGGTCTGCGGCGTCAGCGGCAGCACCTCAGGCAATGACTCCCGATGCAGTGCAGCCAGCGTGTCGGTCGCGACCTCATAGCGTTCCACGATCGGCGTCGGCGGATCGCCCCCGATGAAACCCGCGCTGCCAAAATCCTCGGTGATCAGGAATCCGGTATCGAGGTCGGCGTGATAGATGGATGGCGCCGAGAAGCCGTGCGCGCGCAGCCCGTTGGCGATGGCGACGAACGGCTTGACGTCCTCGGCCAGATGCACCGCCGCGCTGTAGGATTGGCCGTCATAGACCGCCGGCCCGTCGGGCCGCCGCGGCGAATTCATCAGGATGACGACGCCGTCGTCGCGGATCAGCCGGGCGTAGGAACGTGTGGAGGCGTCGCCGGCCATGCGCTGGCGCGTTGCGTCGGCATAGCCCGCCGCGGCGAGAAACCGCCGCAACGCCTCAAGACGCGCGACCTGGGCGGCGGCCTTGCCGTAGCCGGTGATGTCAACGGCACGGGCGGTCGAGCCCAGTGCCGGCTGATGGCTGATCGCGATGTCGATCCGGTCGTGCGGAAGCGCGCCGGCCGCGCGTGCCGGCCATTCGATCAGCGCCAGCGTGGCCTCGGGCAATGGCGACAGGCCGATCTCTTCCAGTTCGGAGGGATCGTTGACGCGGTAGAGGTCGGCATGGACCAGCGGAAAGGCCGGCAGATCGTAGCTTTGCGCCAGCGTGAAGGTCGGACTGGGAACCTCGATCGTCTCGTCGCCGGCGAGATATCGGATCATCGCCCGCGCCGCCGCGGTCTTGCCGGCGCCGAGATCGCCCGAAAGGGTGATGACGTCGCCGGGGCCGACCAGCAGGCCAAGGTCGGCCATCAGCTGCGCGGTCGCGGTCTCGTTCGCGAGCGTCAGCGAGAATGTCGCGGGCGCCGTCATTCCGCGGCGTTGCGGTGCGCGGTCTGGTCGATCGGAAAGTCGCAGGTGACGGTGGTGCCTCTGCCGACGATCGAATCGACGCGCACTTTGCCGCCGTGCAGTTCGACAAAGGAGCGCACCAGCGACAGCCCGAGGCCGGCGCCGCGATGCCGCGACCCGTTGGAATGACTCTCGAACCAGTCGAACACCTTGTCCTTGACGTCGGGCGGAATGCCGGGGCCGGCGTCGGTCACGGTGAAAATAACGCTGTGATCGGTTTTCCTGGCGCTGAGGCCGACGGTGGCGTCCTGCGGCGAAAACCCGACGGCATTGGCCAAAAGATTGTACAGCACCTGCACCACGCGGCGTTCGTCGCCCATGAAGTTGCCGATGTTGGGATCGACGTCGACCTTGAGCGCGATGCGGTCGGTGGCGAGCCGGTCCTGGATGCCTTCCGCCGCCGCCTCGATGGTCTTGCGGATATCGACCGAGCCCAGGTTGAGCGACATCGCCCCGGCATCGATGGTGGCGAGATCGAGGATGTTGTTGATGATGGCGAGCAGCGCATTGGTCGAGGCGGTGATGTAGCCGAGATATTCCGCCTGCTTCGGCATCAGCGGGCCGGTCACGGGGTCGCTGAGGAAGTGGGCGAAGCCGATGATGGTGGTCAGCGGCGAGCGCAGTTCATAGGACACGTGGTGGACGAAATCGACCTTCATCTGGTCGGCGGTCTCGAGCGCCTCGTTGCGCTCGCGCAGCGCGCGCTCGACGTTCTCGGTATCGGTGATGTCCTGGAATGTCAGCATGGTGGCGCCGTCGGGCAGCGGCATGGTCATGCAGTCGAGCACGCTGCCGTCCTTGCGCTCCAGCTTCAGCGCCACTTCGACCCGGTTCTCGATCGCGGTAATGGCTTCGCGGAGCGCGCGCCAGGTCACGGCGTCATCGAGCAGCGGCTTGCACCAGGCTTCCACGGTCTCGATATGCGGCTGTTCCCGCAACGCCTCGGGCGACAGCTTCCACATCTTGGCGAACGCCGGATTGAATAATTGGGCGCGGCCGTTGCTGCCGAACACCGCGACGGCTTCGGCGAGATTGTCCAGCGTCTCCCGCTGCACGCGGATCAGGCCGTCGAATTGCCGCGCCAGATCCAGGCTTTCGGTGACGTCGTCGAACAGATAGGTGACGCCGCCTTCCGGGTTTGGCGTGGTGACGACGCTGAGCGCGCGGCCGTCGGGCAGATACCAGGTATCCTTTTCCGGCTCGACCGCGCGATAGGCCTCATGCAGCCTGGCCTTCCAGGCCCGGAAATCCGGCTGCTCGGGGAGTTTGCGCGCGGCGCGCAGCCGGTCGAGCACGCTGGAATCGTCGGGGTTGGCGTCGAGAAACGCCTGCTCCAGATCCCACAGGCGGCGATAGGAATCATTGTAGAAGGCCAGCCGCCGCTGGCCGTCGAAGATCGCCACGCCGGACGACAACTGGTCGAGGGTACGGCGATGCGCCTCCGCCATCCGTTCCAGCGCCGCGCGGAGCGCGGTGGGTTCGCTGGCGTCGATGGCGATGCCGGCGCTGCCGTCGCCGAGATTGAGCGCATGCACATCGTAGATGCGGCGCTCGCCCCCGACCACGATCGGCAGCCGCGCCGTGAAGGCGGCGCGGTGGCTCAAGGCGCGATCCATGTCGTTGCGGTCGCTGCTGTCGAGCAATTCGAGGTGGCGCTCGATGGCGTCAGCCGCGCTGGTGGCCTCCGTCGCCCGTGCGTAGGCCGCATTGGCATAGCTGAGACCGCCTTTGGCGCGCTTGGCCCAGATCGGCCAGGGCGCCGCCGCCAGGAAAGCGCGCAGGATCTCGGTTTCGTCCAGCAGCGTCTTGTGCCGCACGGTCATTTCCGCGAGTTCGCGGCGCAATCCGGTCAATCCGCGAATCCGGACAATGGCCTGGCCGCCGATGGCCCGGCCCATGGCTTCGAGCGCGTTCCCGCTCGAGGTCGTGAGATTGAGCAGAAAGCCCTCGCCGGCGTCGCGCAATGCATCCACCGCATGATCCATCTGCAGTGCCGGCTCGGGCGGCAGCCAGGTTCCGAAGGCCAGGATACGCTGCGGATGTTGCCGGGCGTCCTGCATCAGCAGCGAGATGTCGCCGCTGATTTGCGGGCGATTGTCGCCGGCAGCCCATGAAATCAGGATCTGCGGTTCCGCGAACAGCAGCGCCCGCAAGCGGTCGGCCTGGACCTGCAGATCCGCGACGTCGGCGCGCAGCCGTTCCTCGTTCCGTACCGCGCGCAGCCGCGTGCGCATCAGCAGAACCGCCGCCACCACCGAAAAACTCAGCAGCGCCAGCGCCGTCGTCAGCACCGCGATTTCCTGCCGGTTGAAATCGAGGAATACCGAGATCGCGTGCTGGAACGGCACGTCGCTGGCGTGGGCCGGCGCGATCGATACCAGTGCGGCGGCGCCAAGACCGGTCAGGCCGTGGCGTGCCAATGATGTGCACGACAGCAGGGTATGACGCATCGCCACGATCACGCCCGACATCGTTTGCCCCAAAACCGCACGACTTTACGCCCGGCGCTCCATCGCTCCGTTCGCGAATCGACCGACAGTATCCCCAACGGAAGTCGGGGGGTAAGAGTCCAGATCGTGAACGCAAATCCCGACACAGAAAAATGCGCCGCGGTTACCTCCAGGGAAACGGATTGGGTAAAATTGGCCCGCTTTTGGACCAAAATCGCCCGCTGGAGCGTTTTCCAGCGCGCCGCGGGTTAGGATCGAAGCGAGGAAAACGTCAGCGCCCGGTCGATCCAAAACCGCCGCTGCCGCGTTCGGTTTCCGAAAGCGATGTCACGGGCCTCAGCGTGGCCTGAACCACGGCGGCAATCACCATTTGCGCGATGCGCTCGCCGCGGCGGATCGTGAACGGCGCGCCGCCGTGATTGATCAGCAGCACGTTGATCTCGCCGCGATAGTCCGCATCGACGGTGCCGGGTGAATTGAGCACGGTGACGCCGTGCTTGGCGGCAAGCCCGGAGCGCGGCCGCACCTGCGCCTCATGGCCCGGCGGCAATGCGATCACGAGCCCGGTGGGGATCATCGCATACTGCCCGGGGCCGAGGACCATCGGCGCCTGTTCCGGAACGGCGGCGAGCAGGTCGAGCCCGGCGGCGTCGGCGCTTTGATAGGCGGGGAGCGCGAGGCCTTCGCCGTGGGGCAATTGCCGGATGTCGACCTGGACCGTTTCGCTCACGAAGCCTTCTCCAAACTTTCGGCAATGCGCGCCACCAGCGCGATTGCGACTTCTTCCTTGGTCATTACCGGCCAGGAGTTGACGCGGATTTCCGCGCCATTGCGGCTTAGCAGATGAATCGTGTTGCGGTCGCCGCCCATCACGCCGGTTGCCGGCGAGACGTCATTGGCGACGATCCAGTCGCAGCCCTTGCGCGCCAGTTTTGTTTTCGCGTTATCGATCAGATGCTCGGTCTCGGCGGCAAAGCCGATCACCAGCGGCGGGCGCTTGTCGCGCAGTTTCGAGATCGTTGCGAGAATATCCGGATTTTCGACAAGCTGCAGCGGCGGCATGCCCGCGGCGGTTTTCTTCAGTTTTTGCCCGCCTTCATGGGCAACGCGCCAGTCGGCGACGGCGGCGGCGAAGATCGCGATATCGGCTGGAAGGGCGGCTTCCACCTGGTGCAGCATGTCGCGCGCGGACTCCACATGCTTCACCGCCATGCCCGCGGGATCGCGCAATTCGACTGGGCCCGAGATCAGGGTGACCTCCGCGCCCGCGGCCTGCGCCGCCGCGGCGATGGCATAACCCTGTTTGCCGGAGGAGCGGTTGGCGATGTAGCGCACCGGATCGATCGGCTCGTGGGTCGGCCCCGCGGTAATGAGTACGCGTTTTCCCGCGAGCGGGCGCGGCTGCGGCGGACGCAGCAGGCGTTCGGCGGCGGCGGCGATTTCCACAGGCTCCGCCATCCGGCCGATGCCGGCTTCGCCCGCTTCGGCCATCTCTCCGGCATTGGGGCCGACCATCGCGATGCCGTCGCGCCCAAGCTGCGCGACATTGCGGCGGGTCGCGGCATTGTTCCACATCAAAGGGTTCATCGCGGGCGCCAGCAGGATCGGCCGGTCGGCCGCGAGCAGGATCGCGCTGGCGAGATCGTCGGCATGACCCTGCGCCATCTTTGCCATGAGGTCGGCGGTCGCCGGCGCCACCACGATCAGGTCGGCTTCGCGGGCGAGGCGGATATGACCGGCATCGAACTCGCTCTCGGGATCGAACAGATCCGTGTAGCAGCGCTCGTTCGACAGCGCGCCGGCGGCCAGCGGCGTGACGAATTGCTGCGCGGCTTTGGTGAGCACGCAGCGGACGCGAATGTGGCGTTCCTTGAGCCGGCGGATCAGGTCCAGCGCCTTGTAGGCGGCGATGCCGCCGCCGATGATCAAGGTAATGCGGGAGGGTTCAGACCCGCCGGTGCGCCCGGCAGGCCGCGGCTGGGCGTCAGCAGGCGGCGAAACCGCCTGCAATGCGGCTGCGGGGAATTCGGGGCGGCCCTCTACGAGCTTCTCCCAGGATCACCCGGACCTCCTCCTCGACCGAGCGGCCATGGCGGGCCGAACGCAGCCGCAGATAGACCTTGATGGATTCGTCGAGCTTTCGGATGGTCAGGCTGGCCATGGGCAGTTCCAACGGAAACTGACAGCAGTGCTAGCATATAATGATTGCGTTGCAATCACAATTGTCGGATAGCCCAGAGGATCCCGATAAAGGTGATGGCGATGATCCAGAGCGCCAGGGTCCGCCATCGGCTCTTCCGACCCTCGGTCCGGCCCATCGCCGCGATCGTTTCCGGCGACAGCGTCAGACCTTCGCGGGTCATGGTCTCCAGTTGCTCCAGCACGGCCACCGACCGCGCGGCAATCGCCGGAAGGCCCGCCAGCACGCGGCCGAGCTCGCCGGCGCCGGACACCGCGCCCTGAATGCGCCCGACCGGCCCGAGATTGCGCTCGATCCATTCGCGCACCACCGGATCGGCAATTTTCCAGATATCGAGTTTGGGATCGAAGCCGCGCGCCACGCCTTCGACTACCACCATGGTCTTCTGCAGCAGGATCAACTCGGGGCGGGTCCGCATGTCGAACAGGCCGGTGACCTCGAGCAGCAGGGTCAGCAGCTTCGCCATCGAGATTTCTTCGGCGGTGCGGTTGTGGATCGGCTCGCCGATGGCGCGGATGGCTTGCGCGAAATTCTCGACCGAGTGGTGACCCGGCACATAGCCGGCCTCGAAATGCACCTCGGCGACGCGGCGATAATTGCGGGTGATGAAGCCCAACAGGATTTCGGCGAGGAACCGCCGCTCCTTCATGCCGAGCCGGCCCATGATGCCGAAATCGACCGCCACCAGCCGCCCGGCCTTGTCGAGGAACAGATTGCCGGGATGCATGTCGGCATGAAAGAAACCGTCGCGCAGCGCGTGACGCAGGAAGCTCTGGATCACCTTGCGCCCGAGTTCGCGCAGGTCGACCTCCGCCTCCGCCAGCCGCGCATGGTCGCTCAGCGCAATGCCGTCGATCCATTCCATCGTCAGCACGTTGTGGGTGGTGCGATCCCAGTCGACGGTGGGGACCCGAAAATCCGGATCGTCGCGGGTGTTTTCCGCCATCTCGGACAGCGCGGCCGCCTCCAGCCGCAGGTCCATCTCCATCGCCACCGAGCGCGACATCGTGTTGATGACTTCGATCAGCCGCAGCCGCCGTGCTTCCGCCGAATGCGCCTCGGCGTTGTTCGCGACAAAGAAGAAATCGGCGAGGTCACGGCGGAAGCGCGCGGCGACGTTGGGCCGCAGCACCTTGACGGCGACGGCGGTCCGCACGCCGTCGCGCTCGACCTCGCCGCGGTGCACCTGGGCGATCGACGCGGCGGCGACCGCCGGACCGAAGCTCGCAAACGCTTGCGCCACCGGGCGTTCCAGCGAGACCGCGATCACAGCTTCGGCCTCGCTTTGCGAAAACGGCGGCAGCCGGTCCTGCAGGCTTTCCAGGTCGCGCGCCATGATGACGCCGACCACGTCGGGCCGGGTGGCGAGAAACTGCCCGAGCTTGAGATAGGCCGGTCCGAGCCGTGTCAGCGCGCGGGACAGCCGCGGGCCGGACTTGGCGCCGGGGCGTTCGACGATCCGTGCCAGGCGCAGCGCGAGCTGTCCGGGCGGCGGCACCAGCGAGGGATCGACGACGCCGAACACGCCCTCGCGCGCGAACACGAAACCGGCGCGGGCGAGCCGCGCGATGTGCGTAAGGGCAGAAATCACAAACGCCAGCCTGAATGCAACGCCACGATGCCGCCGGAGAGGCTTTGCCAGCTGGCGCGGGAAAACCCGGCCGCGCCCATCATTTCGGCAAACGCAGTCGGCCTGGGAAATTTGCGAATGGAACTCGACGAGGTATTGATAGGATTCGGCGTCGCCGGTGACCGCGCGGCCGAGCGGCGGGATCACCTTGAACGAAAACAGGTCGTAAATCCGATCGAGGCCGGGCACGTCGACGGTCGAGAATTCGAGGCACAAAAATCGGCCGCCGGGTCTGAGCACGCGAAACGCCTCGCTCAAGGCGAGGTCGATCCGCGGCACGTTGCGGATGCCGAATGCGATGGTATAGGCGTCGAAGCTCCGGTCGGGAAACGCCAGGGCCTCGGCATTGCCCTCGACGAACGACACTCGGTCGTCGAGGTGCCGCGCCGCCGCGCGCGCGCGGCCGACCTCGAGCATGTCGGAATTGATGTCGCAGACGGTGGCGCGAAAGCCGAAGCCGGCCGCCGCGGCGGCGCGAAACGCGATATCGCCGGTGCCGCCGGCGACATCGAGCAGCGCGAACGGCGTATCGGCGCGGGGCGGATTGAGCGCGTTGATCATGATGTTCTTCCAGATCCGATGCAGGCCTGCCGACATCAGATCGTTCATCAAATCGTAGCGCTGGGCCACGCTGTGAAACACGTCGTTCACCAGCGTCTGCTTGTCGCCCAGGGGCACGTCCCTGAAGCCGAAATGCGTGGTTTGGTCCGGCCGATCCATCAATCCATCTCCGTCGCGCCAACCATAGCGCGCCCGCCGCAATGGCGCTATCACGTCAGCCCCACAAGGTGAATGACCTGCATGCCCGAATTACCCGAAGTCGAGACCGTCCGCCGCGGATTGCAGCCGGCGATGGAGGGGTCGAAGATCGTGAAAGCGGAGGCGAGGCGAAAAGACCTGCGGTTTCCGTTCCAGAAGGATTTTGTGGCGCGGCTTACCGGCCAGACCGTCATCGGGCTCGGACGCCGGGCCAAATATCTCATGGCCGACCTTGCCTCGGGCGATGTGTTGCTGATGCATCTGGGCATGTCGGGCTCGTTCCGCGTCATCGACGACGGCGATGGCAAATCGCCGGGCAAGTTCCACCACCCGCGCAGCGAGGATCGCGCGCATGACCATGTGGTGTTCCACATGTCGTCGGGCGCGGCGGTGGTTTTCAACGATCCGCGCCGCTTCGGCTACATGAAGGTCATCGCGCGCGACGCGCTGGACCAGGAGCCGCTGCTCAGCGGCCTCGGCCCCGAACCGCTCGGCAATGAATTCGATGCCGCCATGCTGGCGCGCGCCTGCGCCAACAAGAAGACCAGCCTGAAGGCGGCGCTGCTCGACCAGCGCGTGGTGGCGGGGCTCGGCAACATCTATGTCTGCGAGGTGCTGTTCCGGGCGCAGCTGTCGCCGCGCAGATTGGCCGCGACGCTGGCCACCAAGGCCGGGCCGCGCAAGGGCATTGCCGCCGGACAACGCAAGGGCGTTGCCGGGGGACAACGCAAGGGCGTTGCCGGGGGCGAACCGACCGATCATGCGAAGCGGCTGGTCGCGGCGATCCATGCGGTCCTGAATCAGGCGATCAAGGCCGGCGGCTCGTCGCTGCGAGACCATCGCCAGACCACGGGCGAACTGGGTTATTTCCAGCATTCGTTTCAGGTCTACGACCGCGAGGGCGAGAAATGCCAGACCGCGGGATGTAGCGGCATCGTCAAGCGTTTCACCCAGAACGGGCGCTCGACGTTCTGGTGCCCGAAGTGCCAGAAGTGAGCGGACAGGTCCCGTCATTCCGGGTTCGCGCTCAGCGCACCCCGGAATGACGAACGCAATAGGCGCCCTTCTTCCAGAGGAGAAAGAGCGCCTTCGTCGTCAGATCGTTGGCTTCAAGCCAACTCTAGGACACGAGCTCTGCCGTCTTCGCGCGGGCCCGCAAATACATCGCGGGAATGATTTCGGGCGATGCCGGCGGTTCGCTGATGACCGTCTGCTCGGCCGCGGGCGCCAACGAGGTTGGTTCGCCTGCGTTCAGCCTGGCCGCGACCCATTGCCAGAGGCCGCGAACCTCCTCGGCCGACTTGCCGGCAGGGGCATATTCGCTCACGCCAAGGCCGGCGCTCAGCGCATCCTGGTGATCGTTGCGCATGACGATGAAGGGCCGGGCGACGACATCGGCGAGATCGAGCGCGGCTTCCTCGCCAAGCGCGGTTGCGGCGTTGTCGATGCGCCGGCCGCGGATCGGTGTCTGGTTGAGGACGTAAGCGAACGGCTTGTTCCAGGCCCTGATGGTTTTGAGCGTCGATGCGGTGGCTTCGATGTCGGCGATGCTCGGGCGCGCCGGGATCAGGCAAAAATCAGCATAGCGAATGGCGGCCGTCGTCGCGGCGCTAACGCCGCCGGGGGTGTCGATGATGGTCAGCGCCACACCGGAGTTCGCCAGAGACTGCAAATGCTGCTCGATTCCGGCGGCGTTGTAGAGCGTCTCCACGAGGGGCTCGGCATGGACACGGCGGCGCTGCCAGTTCGAAAGCGTGCCCTGCGGGTCGGTCTCGATCAGGCGGACGCTGTGCCCAGCCTGTAGTGCTGCAAGCGCAAGCCCGATGGCAAGCGTACTTTTGCCGCTGCCACCCTTTTGGGTGGCCAAAACGATCGTATGCATCGCAACTTCCTTAGGATTGTTTTTAGGGGGGTCGGCGGTTACGCACACACTGAGGGGCATCGCGCTACGATGCCGAGCGATTCTCGCTCAGGACACGCCGGCCCGATCCAGAAGTCAGGGGATCGCGGCTGTCCGAATCACCAAACCTGGCGATCGCAGCTGACTATAGGACATATGCTGTCGTGGTAGAATGCTTAACTTCATGCAACCGGTAACGGCCGGCATCATTGACGGCAACCGTGACTTAAAAGACGCAGTCGGCACGGGCGGATATCATCGACCGATCGAAAGTCGTAGGCATAAACTGCCGAGGAAGCAGAGGAGCGGCAACGCGTTTTGCCGGTCAAGGTTGTCCTGGGCGCGCGGTTACCAAGCACGCTGCGGCTTCCCGGTTTCCTCGCAGGCGCCGCGGAATACTGGATCATCCGCTTGCGCGGATGATGACGGCGACGGGTCTCACTTCCGCACGCAGATCACGCGCACCACCGATGCCTTTGCATCCGGCGATGCGCCGGCCGGGTTCACGCCATTCGCTTTAAGAAAATCGCGCACGGTATCGGCCGATATCAGCGCCGCCTGCGCCGTCGGGACTGTGGTTGGCGGCCCCGCGACAACCGCGGGCTTCAACTGCACGATGCCGGCGAACTTGCCGTCGGCATCGAGCGCCGCCGCGCCGGAAAAACCCATGGCGGGCGCCGGCGACAGCGACAGATCGCTGCCGCTGCCGATTGGCGCAACGGATGCCCTGACACTGCTCGCCGCAGCGCCGCCGCCCTGGTTTTGCGGATCGGCAATGCCTGTAAGTTCGACGCTGGATTTCGCCGCGCTGCCGGCCAGGCTCAGCGGCTTCAATCCGCGCGCGCCGTAGATGCGCAGCAGAGCGAGATCGTGGTCCTTGTCCTCGGCGACGCGATCGGCGTTGCCATGGCCGGCAATCGTGATCGCGAGGCAGGCATCGACGGCCTGACGGTCCGTGACGATGGCGCCATCCGCGCTGACGACAACACCGGTGCCGTATTCGACCGTCTTGCGTGGCGGCGGCCCGGCGATGGCCGCGCCGGTCGGAAATGGATTGAACGCGCTCGACATCGCGATCACGGCAGGGTCGACGGTGTTTTCCGTGGCCTGGTCATAAAGGATGCTGAGGATGCGGACCTCGTCGCCCTTGAACGTTCCGCGCACATAGAATTTCTTCAGGCCCTGCAAACCCGACAACACAAAGAAATCCGGCTTGACCGCGGTGTATTCGACCCTGCGTCCGGCGGGTTCCTTCTTTTCCTGCTCGGCGAGCTTCGCGGTGGTCGGGTTGACTTCCCTGCGCCGCGCGAGCTGAATCTGGATGGTGCCGGTGGACGAACTCCATCTGGCGCCGTTGGCATCGCTGGATTGCTGCGGCACCAGTTTGGTCGGGATGCCCAGCCGCGCCCCGCTGCCGGCATCGGTGATGATCTTCCAGCCGACATTGTCCTGCCGCCGCTTCGCGGTCTCGGCGAGCACGCCGCGCTCCTGCGGATTGAGCACGCCGGTCTGCTTGCCGCCGCGGTCCTTCTGGAATTCCTTGATCGCGGCGACCATGCGCTCGCTGACCTCGCCGGTAATCGCGCCATTATAGACGCCGACCCAGGCCAGATCCGACTGGATCGCCTGACGCTCCGCCTGCGCCATTGCATTGGCGGTATCGGCGGGGGTCTGCAAAGCGGGCCGGATCGGAACGGTCGCCACCGGCTTCGGCTTGACACCCGTCACCGCGGCCGTGCCGGACATCTGGGCCGGGGCGGAACTCCCCGCCGCCACGAATATCAATGTTGCTGCCAGCATCGATCTCATGACAAATCTCGGGTCCATTGACGTGCCGGTAATTAAGCACATCTGCTTGGTCGGCACCAACCGTGCTCTGGTTCAAGGGGCAATGTACCTCATCCTGAGGAGCGGCCGCGTGGCTGCGTCTCGAAGGATGAGAGAAGCGTGTTGTCATGGTTCGAGACGCGCTCCTCACCATGAGGACCGACAGGACCGAGGAATGACCCGATCATGCTGAGCGCCGACGAACTCGAACGTTACGCCCGCCACATCGTGCTGCGTGAAGTCGGCGGCCCCGGCCAGGCCGCCCTGAAGGAAGCCTCGGTGCTGGTGATCGGAGCGGGCGGCCTCGGCGCGCCGGCGCTGATGTATCTCGCCGCGGCCGGTGTCGGCACACTCGGCGTGGTCGATGACGATATCGTCTCGCTGTCCAATCTGCAGCGCCAGGTCATCCACACCACGCCGGATATCGGCCGCCGCAAGGTCGACAGCGCCGCGGGGCAAATCTACGCGCTCAATCCCCATGTCAGGTTCGCCGCGCACGCCACCCGGTTGTGTGCCGACAATGCGATGTCGCTGATCGGCAGCTACGATCTGGTGCTGGATGGTTCCGACAATTTCGAAACCCGCTATCTGGTCTCCGACGCCTGTTTTCTCGGTGCCAAGCCGCTGATCACCGCGGCGCTTGGCATGTTCGATGGCTCGCTGACCACGATCCGCGCACACGAGAAAAATGCCGAGGGCGAGTTCAATCCGACCTACCGGTGCCTGTTTCCCGAACCGCCGCCGCCGGGCACGGTGCCGGCCTGCGCCGAGGCCGGGGTGATGGGGGCGCTGGCCGGGGTGTTGGGATCGATGATGGCGCTGGAGGCGATCCGGGAAATCGTCGGTTTTGGTGAGGGCTTGGTGGGGCGGTTATTGATGGTGGATGCGCGCGCGATGCGTTTCGAGACGTTGCGCTATGCGCGCGATCCGGCAAACCCGCTCAATGGCGATACGCTGGTGATCACCGATTTGAGCGGGCATCGCTGACCGGCGCGTGACGTCATGCGCTCTTTCGCTTCTCGCTGTCCAGATGCGCAAGCTGTTCGTCGTTGTACCGTCCGCCGGCGGCGGCGCCGGGCGGAAACGCCTTGGCGAGTTTGGCCAGATGGGCCGCCGTCAGCTTCACATCGAGCGCGCCGAGCGCTTCCGTCAGGCGGTCGCGCCGCCGCGCACCGACCAGCGGCACGATATCACTGCCCTGCGCCGCCACCCAGGCAATCGCCACCTGCGCCACCGATACGCCGAGATCGGCGGCAATCGCACGCAGCGGTTCGACCAGCGCCAGATTGCTGTCGAGATTGGCGCCCTGGAAACGCGGACTCATCATGCGGAAGTCCTGCGCGCCGGCGCGGTCCTTCGACCAGTGTCCGCTGATCAGGCCGCGTGACAGCACGCCGTAAGCGGTGATGCCGATGCCAAGCTCGCGGCAGGTGGCCAGGATGTCGTCCTCGATGCCGCGCGCGATCAGCGAATATTCGATCTGCAGGTCGACGATCGGATGCACGGCGTGGGCGCGGCGAATGGTGTCGGAGCCGACTTCCGAGAGGCCGATATGTCTGACATAGCCGGCCTTCACCATCTCGGCGATGGCGCCGATTGTGTCCTCGATCGGCACCGCAGGATCAAGCCGGGCCGGACGGTAGATGTCGACATGATCGACGCCGAGCCGCTGCAGCGAATAGCTGAGGAAATTCTTTACCGCTACCGGACGGCAGTCGATGCCGGTGAAACCATGAGCGGGGTCGCGCAGCCCGCCGAACTTGACGCTGATCTGGATGGCGTCGCGGCGGCGGCCGGACAACGCCTCGCGGATCAGCAACTCATTGTGGCCGACGCCGTAGAAATCGCCGGTGTCGAGCAGCGTGATCCCGGCATCGAGCGCGGCGTGGATGGTGGCGATGCTCTCGCCGCGGTCGGCGGGGCCATAGAAATCCGACATGCCCATGCAGCCGAGGCCGATGGCGGAGACTTCGGGGCCGGTTGCGCCCAATTTGCGATGTTCCATGATGGGTTTCTCCTCGAAAGCGGCCGCGGAAGATCCCGCGGGGCCGCGTGACGAGGCTGATATGAGGCCATTGCCTTGCGACGATAAGCTGGACAATGCCGAATGGCTTGTTCACTATATCGAACAATGCAGGATTTCGATCTCCGCGATCTCGATGCCTTCGTCGCTGTCGCCCGCACCCGGAATTTCCGGCGCGCAGCGCTGGAGCAGCATGTTTCGGTGTCGAGCCTGAGCCAGCGGCTGCGCGACATGGAGGAGCGGCTTGGCGTCCGCCTGATGAACCGCACCACCCGCAGCGTCGCGCTGACGGAGGCCGGCGAGTTGCTGCTCGCCCGGGTCGGACCGGCGATGGCGGATGTCGGCGACGCGCTCGATCGGGTGCGGAGCCTGCGCGACGTGCCGTCGGGGCGCTTGCGTATCAACGCGCCACCGCCGGCGATCGATCTGGTACTGGCGCCGATGGTCGCGCCGTTCCTCAAGGCCCATCCGCACATCAATCTGGAGATCGTCGGCGATAGTTCGTTCATTGATATCGTCGCGGCCGGCTTCGACGCCGGCGTGCGCTACGGCGAGCATCTGGCGCAGGACATGATCGCGGTTCCGCTCGGCCCGCCGCAACGCTACGCAGTGGTGGCATCGGCGCAGTATGTCGCGCGGCACGGCCGGCCGAAGCATCCGAAGGATTTGCTGGATCACACCTGTATCCGCACCCGGTTCGGCAGCGGCGCCATGCTGGACTGGGAGTTCGAGAAGGCCGGCCGCGTGGTGAAAGTGGCGCCGCCGCCGAAGTTGACCGCGACCTATCTGGGCCTGGCGGTGCGGGCGGTGTACGACGGCGTAGGTTTCTGGGCGACCTTTGAAGGCTATGTGCGCGAGGCCGTGAAATCCGGCGCGCTGGTCAGCGTGCTCGAAGACTGGTGCGCGCCGTTTCCGGGACCGTTCCTGTATTATCCGAGCCGGCGCCAGTCGCCGCCCGCGCTCAGCGCCTTCGTGGCCTTTGTCGCGGAATGGCGCAAGCAGGAGAGGCGGAGGGGCAAGCCGACATAGCCGTTGCTAAAATCCATCGCCGTCCCGGCCTTCGGGACGACCCGCTGAGATATCCGTTACAGCATGCTCGGCAGTACGCGGTCCGGCGGCTTGTGGTTGTCGAGGAAGGTTCGGATGTTGATGATCACCTTCTCGCCCATCTCGACGCGGCCTTCGATGGTGGCCGAGCCCATATGCGGCAGCAGCGTCACCTTGCCGGCTTTCGCCAGCCGCACCAGTTTCGGATTGACCGCGGGCTCGTGCTCGTAGACGTCGAGGCCGGCGCCGGCGATATCGCCGCTTTCGATCAGCTTGGTCAGGGTCTCCTCGTCGATCACCTCGCCGCGCGCGGTGTTGACGATATAGGCATCCTTGCGGATCAGTTTCAGGCGCCGCGCCGAGAGCAGATGAAAAGTGGCCGGCGTGTGCGGGCAGTTCACCGAGATGATGTCCATCCGCGCCAGCATCTGGTCGAGGCTTTCCCAATAGGTCGCGCCCAACTCGTCGGCGATGCGCGGCGCCACGGGACGGCGGTTGTGATAATGAATCTGCAGGCCGAAGGCGTGGGCGCGGCGCGCCACGGCCTGACCGATGCGGCCCATGCCGATGATGCCGAGCCGTTTTCCACCGATGCGGTGGCCGAGCATCCAGGTCGGCGACCAGCCCGGCCAGTTCTTGCCTTCGGTAAGGATCGAGGCGCCTTCGATCAGCCGCCGCGGCACCGCCAGGATCAGCGCCATGGTCATGTCGGCGGTGTCTTCGGTGAGCACCTTCGGGGTGTTGGTCACGGTGATGCCGCGCGCATGCGCTGCGACGACATCGATATTGTCGACGCCATTGCCGAAATTGGCGATCAGTTTCAGTTTGCAGTCGGGCTGCTTGAGAAGTTCTTCGGTGATCAGGTCCGTGACGGTCGGCACCAGGATGTCGGCTGAGCGCACCGCCTCGGCGATCTGCTCCGGCGTCAACGGCGTATCGTCGAGATTGAGCCTGGCATCGAACAATTCGCGCATCCGGGTCTCGATCGAGTCCGGCAGCTTGCGCGTGACGACAACGAGAGGCTTTTTCTTAACCGACATGTCCTGCTCTCATGAGGCTTTGGTTTGCCAACCTTTACATCGTCAAAGGCTTCGCCGTTCAGGCCTCATTAACCCGGTTGTTCGACACTGCGGCTGCCGCGCGGTCCCGGAGTTTGCTTGGCTTCCTTGGGTTCCCCGATATTTCCCTTGAGGTTCCCAAGGGAAAGTTCGGGCCTGTCTTGTTCCCGGTGTTCCGTCCTCTCTAGCAGAAGGCCGAGCCAAAACAAGAACCCCCAAATCGGAAGCCGGCGGCGATCGGGGCGGGGGTGAGGGAGTTCGGGTTCAGGGCGTTCGCGGGCGTTCAACCGCGAGAATTCGAGTCGCGGCCCCGGCAGGAGACGAGTGAATGGCGTTGAGGCTTTTTTGTTCTGCGATGGTGCTCGCGGGGTGTGTGCTGGGTGCGTCGGTGGGCCCGGCGCTTTCGGCAAAGGATTCACTGACCACCACCAGCGGCCTGCCGGTGCCGCGTTATGTCAGCCTCAAATCCGACCACGTGAATGTCAGGGCCGGGCCGACCAAGGACAATGATGTCGCCTGGGTTTATACCCGCTCGGGCCTTCCGGTCGAGATCACCGCCGAATTCGAGAACTGGCGCCGGGTCCGCGATTCCGAAGGCGCGGAGGGCTGGGTCTACCACTCGCTGCTGTCGGGCCGCCGCACGGCCGTGATCACGATGAAGACCAAGGAAGACTTCGCGCCGCTGTATGATAACCCGGATCAGGCCAGCGCGATTGCGGCCCGGCTGCAGGCCGGCGTCGTGGCCCAAGTCAAACGCTGCACGGCCGGCTGGTGCCGCGTCATCGGCAACGGCTTCGAGGGCTGGATCGAGCAGCAGCGGCTATGGGGCGTCTACGCCGACGAGAAGGTGGATTGAGTCTCGTCATCTTGTTGACGAATAATTTCGTCGCCCCGGCCTAGCCAACGGGTCGCCGCAAAGCGCCGCCCGATCACAGGCTCCGTGCGAGCCGGGATCGATACGCGACAGCCCAGCCGTCAAGGCCATCGGGTAGATGCTTCTGTAAATAATCAACAGCGGTGGTTATCGGTCCCGGCCTTCGCCGGGACGACCTTGCTCGAAAAGCTCAGCGCCTCTTGCGCAGCCGCACGACCATGTCGACCCGGGCGATCTCGTAGCCTTCGGGCACTTCCGGCATCTTCTGCAGCATCAGATGCGGATCCGGAATGTCGACCAGTTCATGATTGTTTTCGAGATAAAAGTGGTGATGCGCCGTCACGTTGGTATCGAAATAGGTCTTGGTGCCGTCGACGCTGACCTGACGCAGCAAGCCCGCGTCGGTCAACTGATTGAGGGTGTTGTAGACCGTTGCCAGCGACACCGGAACCTTGGCGTGGGTGGCTTCCTCATAAAGCATTTCGGCGGTGAGATGGCGTGCGCCCTTGCCGAACAGCAACCAGCCGAGCGCCATGCGCTGCCGGGTCGGACGCAATCCGGCCGCCTGCAGCATCTCATTGACGTCGTGCCAAGGACAGCCGGTCAGGGCCGGCTGGCGCCCCCCGCCGACGAGGACCTCGTTGTCGGCATTCAAGCTTGAAACGTCTTCGTTCATTGCACTTCAGCCCACTGCACTCGCTGTCCCAGCACTATCGCTGTGCAATATAGAAGGAAATCCATCAGATGCAAGCTTTTCGCAACTAGCACCCGGCGGTAGAGGAACCTGAGCGGGACGCGGCGATTTACCCCGCCTGGGGTGCTTTGCCGTCGGTAGGGGCCTATGATAGAGAGCGCGCGGACTTAAAGCTTTGCGATTTCGGCAAAGGCGAGCGCCGGTTGCCGCAGGGACTCCGTATCTTCCTGCGGCATTCGCGCCAATCGGGGCATTTGGCGCGCTTCCGACGCGAAACGGGTCCATTTCGCTCGAAATGCGCTCCATCGGGATTATGAAAAGGCTGGCACCATGCTGGATCGGCGCGGCGGTTACGAATACGAGGATTTGCTGGCGTGCGGCCGCGGCGAGATGTTCGGTCCGGGCAACGCCCAATTGCCGCTGCCTCCCATGCTGATGTTCGACCGCATCAGCGAAATTTCCGAGACCGGTGGGCAATATGGCAAGGGCTTCATTCGCGCCGAACTCGATGTGAAGCCCGACCTTTGGTTCTTCGGGTGCCATTTCAAGGGCGATCCCGTGATGCCGGGGTGCCTGGGCCTCGACGCACTCTGGCAGATGGTCGGCTTCTTCCTGGGCTGGAGCGGCGGCGCGGGTCGCGGCCGGGCACTGGGCCTCGGCGAACTCAAGCTCGCCGGACAGGTGATGCCGAACGTCCGCAAGGTTGTGTACAACGTCGACATCAAACGCGTGCTGCGCTTAAAGCTGGTGTTGGGCGTCGCCGACGGGTGGCTTTCAGCCGATGACCAGATTATCTATCGCGCGAAGGACTTGAAGGTCGGGCTATTCAAGCAGGATGCCGCAGTGCCGGCGGGAACGTAAGCTAGTCGCTCCGGCCGGCGAGGTGGCTTTGAGCCTGACGCCGGCCATTCAATCAAAACTTAACGACAAGGCGAGGCGATCATGAGGCGGGTTGTCATCACGGGGATGGGCATTGTCTCGTCCATCGGAAACAACACCCAGGAAGTGCTTGCAAGCCTCCACGAGGCGAAATCCGGAATCACGCGCGCCGAGAAATATGCCGAGCTCGGTTTCCGCTCGCAGGTGCAGGGCGCGCCGACGCTCGATCCGTCCGGCGTCATCGATCGGCGCGCGATGCGTTTCCTCGGCGAGGGTGCGGCGTGGAATCACGTCGCAATGGAGCAGGCGATCCAGGATTCCGGCCTCGAGCCCGCGGAAGTTTCCAACATCCGCACCGGCATCATCATGGGTTCCGGCGGCCCGTCGGCCCGCACCATCGTCGAAGCCGCCGACATTGCCCGCACCAAGGGACCGAAGCGGGTCGGACCGTTCGCGGTGCCGAAGGCGATGTCATCGACGGCGTCGGCTACGCTCGCCACCTGGTTCAAGATCAAGGGCGTCAACTATTCGATCTCGTCGGCCTGCGCCACTTCGAATCATTGCATCGGCAATGCCTACGAGACCATCCAGATCGGCAAGCAGGATATTATTTTCGCAGGCGGCTGCGAAGAGCTCGACTGGTCGTTGTCGGTGCTGTTCGACGCCATGGGCGCGATGTCGTCGAAATACAACAATACGCCGGCCACCGCTTCCCGCCCCTACGACGTCAGTCGCGACGGCTTCGTGATCGCCGGTGGCGCCGGCGTTGTCGTGCTGGAGGAGCTTGAGCATGCCAAGGCGCGCGGCGCCCGCATCTACGGCGAAATCGTCGGTTACGGCGCCACCTCCGACGGTTACGACATGGTCGCGCCGTCGGGCGAGGGAGCCGAGCGCTGCATGCAAATGGCGATGTCGACGGTGAACACCAAAATCGATTACATCAATCCGCACGCGACCTCGACGCCCGCCGGCGATCCGCCGGAAATCGAGGCGATCCGCAAGGTGTTCGGCGCCGGGGAGAAGTGCCCGCCGATTTCCGCGACCAAGGCGCTGACCGGGCATTCGCTCGGCGCCACCGGCGTGCAGGAAACGATCTATTCGCTGCTGATGATGAACAACGGCTTCATCTGCGAAAGCGCCAACATCACCGAACTCGATCCGGTGTTCGCCGACATGCCGATCGTGCGCAAGCGTATCGACAACGCAAAGCTCGGAACCGTGCTGTCGAACTCGTTCGGCTTCGGCGGCACCAACGCCACGCTGGTGTTCAAGCGGATGGATGCGTGATCTTGTCATGCCCCGCCAACGGGTCGGCGCGAGCGCCGCCCGATGACAGGCTCCAGCGGGGCATCCGGTACGCCGCGGCCCCTGTGATCATCACCGACGCCTGGGACTACTCACCCGCCTTCGCGGGTGATGACGTTAGAATGGTGAGTGGAGCATTTAGACGATGCAGGACCTGATGAAGGGCAAGCGCGGCTTGATCATGGGCGTCGCCAATGATCATTCGATCGCCTGGGGCATTGCCAAGACGCTGGCGGCGCAGGGCGCCGAGCTGGCGTTCACCTATCAGGGCGAGGCGCTGGGCAAGCGCGTCAAGCCGCTCGCCGCACAGCTCGGCGTACCCGTGGTTCTTCCTTGCGATGTCGAGGACATCGCCAGCGTCGACGCCGTGTTCGAAGCGCTGCGCGTCAAATGGGGGCGTCTGGATTTCCTGGTTCACGCCATCGGCTTCACCGACAAGAATGAGCTTCGCGGCCGCTATGCGGACACCACGCGCGAAAATTTTTCGCGCACCATGGTGATTTCATGCTTCTCCTTCACCGAGCTCGCCAAGCGCGCCGCCGAATTGATGCCCGAGACCGGCGGCTCGATCATCACGCTGACATTCGGCGGTTCGACCCGTGTAATGCCCAACTATAATGTGATGGGGGTCGCGAAAGCAGCGCTCGAGGCCTCGGTGCGCTATCTCGCGTTCGATTTCGGAAGAAGGAAAATCCGGGTCAATTCGATTTCGGCGGGACCGGTTCGCACGCTGGCCGGCGCCGTGATCGGCGACTCCCGCGCCATGTTCGCCTTCCAGCAGAAGCACTCGCCGCTCGGGCGCGGCGTGACCCTCGACGAACTCGGCGGCTCGGCGCTGTATCTGCTGTCGGATCTTTCCACCGCCGTGACCGGGGAAATCCATTATGTCGATTCCGGTTACAACATCATTTCGATGCCGCGGCCGGAGGATCTGAAAGCCGAGGCCGAGTAATCGTCGCGCCCGAAGCCCTGCGCACTGCCTCGCCCAGCCACAGGGCGTCATACGCCGCGGCCTTACGATTGAACCGCTGCTGAATATTGGGGGCCCAGGCTCACTGCTTGAGGTATTCGGGCAGAACCTTGTCGAGCCGTTCCGCAACCATGGAGCGCGCACTATCGCGCAGCCTGGCGTCGCTGGCAGCGGCTTCCGGTGACGCGGGAAACTCGACGCCTTCGACCGCACGCAGGGAATCATCCTTGATGGTTCTTGCCAAGGCCGACGACAACCGCGCCCCAAAACCAAACGGGTCGTCGCGAACCGCAAAGGTCTGTCCATCGAATACAGTCACGCGGAGATTGGCGAAAACCGCGGTTTTACCGAAAGGTCCGTGAATGACGGCTCCCACGCCCGGGAGGGATTGGTTGGTCCCGGCCAAGTTACCGATGAACCTGGTGACCACAATGTAACGCCCGCAGTGGCTTTTCGATGCGATTTGCCGAACGGCTGCCGTCAGATTTGCGCGCGGATCATTGAACAGCCCTGCCCCGGGCTTCTGATAAAGCTCGGACAAAGCCTCTTTGCCGTAAGCAATACGCCGCACCGCGGTCCCCGGACCTGCTGCGGATCGTACCCGGGCGACGACGAGATCGTCGATGCCCCAAGCGTCGGACGGGATCTCGGAATATTCATTGCCAAAGATGGTGATGCCGACCTTCTTCAGGGCGATCGGGCTGCCTGCAGCGGATATGACGCCGAGGGCGCAAGCACCATTGTCTACGGAAACGGCGGGCTTTGGAGCAAGCTTGGCCTTCTGCGGCGACTTTTTGGCGGCGGGCGCTGCGGTCGTCGCTGCGGCCCCCGGTTGGGTTTGCGCCGACGCGAGCGACGACGAACACAGCACAAACGCTACGACGAGGGCGCGAGTCATAAAAATCGGTAACTTGGCTCTGGTTGGCAGGAAGGCATCTAGCTAAAGGGAACCCGGCACATCCGCAAGCCGTTTTGCGCGCTTTCGTCTATTGGGAGGCGGCGTCTCTTTTCCACCGATAATATTTCATGGCGCGTCCGGTCAGCGGTTCGAGCGCTTCCTTTTCAAACACAAAGGCTTCGCGCTCATACCAGCGCCACGCCTTTTCGTTCTCGCGCACACAGCGCAGCCA
The DNA here is from genome assembly GCA_963793165.1 of uncultured Alphaproteobacteria bacterium. Lineage (GTDB taxonomy): Bacteria > Pseudomonadota > Alphaproteobacteria > Rhizobiales > Xanthobacteraceae > Bradyrhizobium. The sequence continues at coordinate 799,460 of CAWBYU010000009.1, read as the reverse complement.
GATTTCATCCGGCAGTTGTTGCCGCGTGAAAGCGAGCAATTGTCGTCCGATATTCTTGCCTTGATATTCCGGTGATACGAATAGCTGGTCGAGATAAAGCTGCGGCAGATGCAGCGCCAGCATCGCCGCCAGCGTTCCCTCGTCATCGGCGACGTAGAGGCTCCAGCCTTTCTCGATTTCCATCGGGATGCGCGCGCGCAGCTTCGCCAGCAGGGAAGCGCTGGCATCCTCGATACCGTTCGAGGTCCAGCTATTCATCCAGACGCGCGCGATCTCGTCATATTCGTGAGGCTGCGCGGGACGGATGATAGGTGTCGGCATTGCATCAGCCTTCGTAAGCAAGGCCATCATCTCTCGCTTAACGGAGGATGACCACCAAAATTGGGGGGAGTTACGAAAAAAGCCCCCATGAGCGCGTCATGGGAGCTTCTTTCAACGTCAATCAAACCGCGAAAATCACGCGGCCCCTTGCGCCGAGATCAGGCAAGGTCGAAGCGATCGGCATTCATCACCTTGGTCCATGCCGCTACGAAGTCTTTTGCGAACTTCTCCTTCGCGTCCGCGCAGGCATAGACTTCCGCGATGGCGCGGAGCTGGGAGTGCGACCCGAAGATCAGGTCGACGCGGGTGCCGGTCCACTTCACCGCCTTGGTCTTGCGGTCGCGCCCCTCGTACTCGGAGCCGGCCGGCTGCCACTCGGTGCTCATGTCGAGGAGGTTGACGAAGAAGTCGTTCGTCAACGTTCCCGGCTTGCTGGTGAAAACCCCGTGCTTCAAATTGCCGGCGTTGGCGCCGAGCACGCGCAGGCCGCCGACAAGCACCGTCATCTCGGGCGCCGTCAGCGTCAGCAGTTGCGCCCGGTCCACCAGGGCCTCCTCCGGCATCATGAACTGCTTCTTGCCGCCGATATAGTTGCGGAAGCCGTCGGCGCGAGGTTCGAGGGGGGCGAAGGAGGCGGCGTCGGTCTGTTCCTGTGACGCGTCCATGCGGCCGGGCGTGAACGGGACCGCCACGGTCAGACCGGCATCTTTCGCCGCCTTCTCGATTGCGGCGTTGCCGCCGAGCACGATCAGGTCGGCGAGCGACACCTTCTTGCCGAACCCCTTCTGGATCGCCTCGAGGCTGGAGAGGACCTTCGCCAGCTCCGGCGGATTGTTGACCTCCCAATCCTTCTGCGGGCTCAGGCGAATGCGTGCGCCATTGGCGCCGCCGCGCTTGTCGGAGCCGCGGAAGGTCGAGGCCGATGCCCATGCGGTCGAGACGAGCTGCGGCACGGTGAGGCCGGAGGCGAGGATCTTCGCCTTCAGCGCGGCGACGTCCTTGTCGTCGATCAGCGGATGATCGACCGCGGGGATCGGGTCCTGCCAGATCAGCGTTTCCTTCGGCACCAGCTTGCCGCGATAGCGCACGGTCGGTCCCATGTCGCGATGCGTGAGCTTGTACCAGGCGCGCGCGAACGCGTCCGCGAACTGATCCGGATGTTCGAGGAATCGCCGCGAGATCTTCTCGTAGGCCGGGTCGAAGCGCAGCGCGAGATCCGTGGTCAGCATGGTCGGAAGGTGCTTCTTCGACGGATCATAGGCGTCCGGAATGCTGGGCTCGGCGCCCTTGGCCTTCCACTGTTGCGCACCGGCCGGGCTCTTGGTCAGCTCCCATTCGAAGTTGAACAGGTTCTCGAAGAAGTGGTTGCTCCACTTCGTCGGGGTCTGCGACCATGTCACCTCGGGACCGCCCGTGATGGCGTCGGCGCCGAAGCCGGTGCCATACTTGCTCTTCCAGCCGAGGCCCTGATCCTCGATCGCGCCGCCTTCCGGATCCGCACCGATCAGCGACGGATCGCCGGCGCCATGGGTCTTGCCGAAGGTGTGGCCGCCGGCGATCAGTGCGACGGTCTCATCGTCGTTCATCGCCATGCGGAAGAACGTCTCGCGGATGTCTTTCGCGGACTTGACCGGGTCCGGATTGCCGTTCGGGCCTTCCGGATTGACGTAGATCAGACCCATCTGCACCGCGCCGAGCGGTTCGGAGAGTTCGCGTTCGCCGCTGTAGCGTTCGTCGCCCAGCCAGGTGCCTTCGGGTCCCCAATACAGCTCTTCAGGCTCCCACACGTCGGCGCGGCCGCCGGCGAATCCGAACGTCTTGAAGCCCATCGATTCGAGTGCGACGTTACCGACCAGAACGAACAGATCGGCCCAGGAAATCTTGCTGCCGTATTTCTGCTTGATTGGCCACAGCAGCCGGCGCGCCTTGTCCAGGTTCGCGTTGTCAGGCCAGGAGTTGAGCGGCGCGAAGCGCTGCTGACCGGCGCCTGCGCCGCCACGGCCGTCGGTGATGCGGTAGGTGCCGGCGCTGTGCCAGGCCAAACGAATGAACAGTCCGCCGTAGTGACCGAAATCGGCCGGCCACCACGGCTGCGACTCCGTCATGAGGGCATGCAGATCCTTGATCACGGCATCGAGGTCGAGGCTTTCAAATTCCTTGGCGTAGTCGAAGCCTTTGCTCATCGGGTCGGCGGAAGGGTGCCGTGAATGCAGCACGCCGATATCGAGATGCTCGGGCCACCAGTCGCGGTTTCGGTGTCCGCGGCTGCCGCCGGTGAACGGGCATTTGCCCGCATTGTCGTCAGTCTTTGCGTCCATGTTTCTCTCCGATCGTGTTCGCGTTGCCGGCTGTGGTCGTTATTACTTGGGGGAGGTCAGCCATGGCTGTTCTCCTTCCAGCAGGTGGGGCAGGGCGCATTTGATCAAGGGTTGACCCGCAGAGGCATTGACCTGGAACAAGCACGTCAGCCCAGATCCGCGGGATTGGGACCTCTCGCCAAATTCGCTGTAGCCGCACTTTGGAAGATATCTAACATCAGGTCCAGTCGAATTGTCTTGCGCTCTCGATCAGTTTATCTGATGGGGAATGATCACGCTTCGACAGCTTCGTTATCTCTCGGCGCTCGCCAAACACGGCCATTTCGGCCGCGCCGCCGAGGCCTGCGCCGTGACCCAGCCCGCTTTGTCCATGCAGATCCGCGACCTGGAACGCACCCTCGGCGTCGCCGTGGTCGAACGGCGGCCGGGCGATGCGATGCTGACCGATATCGGGCGCGAAATCGCCCGCAGGGCGGAAGACGTGCTTGCCGCTTCGCGCGACCTCGTCGACTTTGCCCGCCATCGCAGCGGTGTGCTGACGGGCCGCCTGACGCTCGGGGTGATCCCCTCGCTCGCGCCCTATCTGTTGCCGCGGATTCTTCCCATGCTGCAGAGCCGGTTTCCCGAATTGCGGCTGGAATTGCGGGAGACCCAGACCCGGCCGCTGATCGAGGACATCAAGAGTGGCATGCTCGATGCCGCCATGCTGGCGCTGCCGGTCGGCGAGCCCGACATCGACGCCATCAAATTGTTCGAGGATCTGTTTCTGCTTGCGGTGCCTGCGGACGACCCTCGCGAGGAGACGACACGGGTGGCCGCCGAAGACATCGATCAAAGCCGTTTGATCCTGCTCGAAGACGGCCACTGCCTGCGCGACCAGGCGCTGGCATTTTGCGGCACCGTGCGCGGCCGCACGGCCGGCACCGCCTTCGGCGCCAGCAGCCTCACCACCGTGATGCAAATGGTCGCCAATGGTTATGGCGTGACGCTGATTCCGCAGATCGCCGCCGATGTCGAACAGCGTGACAACCGGGTGAAATTCCTGCGCCTGCAAAATCCGCAGCCCGGCCGCAGCATCGGCCTCGCCTTCCGCCGCACCTCGCCGCGCAAGGCGGATTTTGCCGCGCTGGGCGAGGTGGTGAAGGAGAGTGTGGATGTGTTGCCCGCTCCGGCCAAGGAAGCGCACAAGAAACGAGGCTGACAGCCGCCGCCCCTTCTCCCTCTCCCGCTTGCGGGGGAGGGCCGGGGTGGGGGTGCTTGCGGCAGCACGGCTACAGCTTGCAGCACCTCACCGGTTGAGAGAGCCCCCTCCCTAACCCTCCCCCGCAAGCGGGAGAGGGGACAGAATCGCCTTCGCTGAGCGAGAGGAGCCACCAAGCTCAAACAAGCAAAAAGGGGCGGCTGAAGGCCGCCCCTGCTGCAAAAAGCGAATCGCGGTCACACGCCCAGCGTGCCGGCCTTTGCCGCGGCATAGCGTTCGCCGATCACCTTCCAGTTCACCGTGTTCCACCACGCCTTCAGGTAATCGGCGCGGCGGTTCTGGTAGGTCAGATAATAAGCGTGCTCCCAGACGTCGTTGCCGAGCAGCGCACGCTTGCCGTCCATCATCGGATTGTCCTGGTTCGGACGGGTCTCGATCGCGAGCTTGCCGTCCTTGGTGACGGTCACGAACACCCAGCCCGAGCCGAACTGACGTCCGCCGGCGGCGTTGAAGTCGGTCTGGAATTTTTCCATCCCGCCGAGGTCGCGATCGATTGCCGCCAGCACCTCGCCTTCCGGCTTGCCGCCTTTCGGTCCCATGATCTGCCAGAACATGCTGTGGTTGGCGTGGCCGCCCATGCTGTTGCGCACGCCGGTGCGGATCGCCTCCGGCACCGCGCCGAGATCGCCGAGCACTTCCCCGATCGGCTTGTCGGCGATCTGCGGATTGTCCTTTGCAAAATTGTTGAGGTTGGTGATGAACGCCTGGTGATGCCGGTCGTGATGGATTTCCATGGTCGTGGCGTCGATGTGCGGCTCAAGCGCGTTGGCCGGATATATCAGCGGATCGAGCTTGAATGGACCGGTGGGTGCCGAGGCCGCGGCCTGCGCAAAGCCGATGCGGGGCGAGGTTGCAACGGCGGCAATACCGGTTGCTGCGATCAGAAGATGGCGGCGCGAAATGAATGGCATTGTGGGTTCTCCGTTAAGTGGATTGAGCGCGAGGCTCGCCGCGCGGCGAATGCCCGGCGAAACGCAATAAGCAATTACGCGCGGGCCGCGAGACGGTTTCGGCTATCGACCTCACGATGCTGCGGCGGAATCGCGCACATTCGTCATCGAAAAGTGATTTGTCAGTAATCGGCGCCAACAAAAAGGGCGGCTGAAAAGCCGCCCTTCGTTGTTCTGGATGCTTGAGGCGATTACTCGCCGGCGGCTTCGCGCGGCGGCGCTTCCGTCTTCTGCTTGGCCTCGAGGTCCTCGCCGGTCACCTGGTCGACCGCCTTCATCGACAACCGCGTCTTGCCGCGATCGTCGAAGCCGAGCAGCTTGACCTTGACCTTGTCGCCTTCCTTGACGACGTCGGAGGTCTTCTGCACGCGGTTGCCCGCGAGCTGGCTGATGTGGACGAGGCCGTCCTTGGCGCCGAAGAAGTTCACGAACGCGCCGAATTCCATCACCTTGACAACCGTGCCGTCATAGATCGCGTTGAGCTCGGGATCTGAGGCGATCGACTTGATCCACTTGATCGCGGCCTTGATCGATTCGCCGTCGGCGGAGGCGACCTTCACGGTGCCGTCGTCGTCGATGTTGACCTTGGCGCCGGTCTTCTCGACGATTTCGCGGATCACCTTGCCGCCGGTGCCGATCACTTCACGGATCTTGTCGGTGGCGATCTTGAAGGTCTCGATCCGCGGCGCGTATTCGCCGAGCTCGGCGCGCGCGGCGGTCAGGGCCTTCGACATTTCACCCAGGATGTGGATGCGGCCTTCCTTGGCCTGACCGAGCGCGACCTTCATGATCTCCTCGGTGATCCCGGCGATCTTGATGTCCATCTGCAGCGAGGTGATGCCGTGGTCGGTGCCGGCGACCTTGAAGTCCATGTCGCCGAGATGATCCTCGTCGCCGAGAATGTCGGACAGCACCGCAAAGCGCGAGCCTTCCAGGATCAGGCCCATGGCGATACCCGCCGTCGGCCGCTTCAGCGGCACGCCCGCGTCCATCAGCGCCAGCGAAGCGCCGCAGACCGACGCCATCGACGACGATCCGTTGGATTCGGTGATTTCGGAGACCACGCGCACCGTATAGGGGAATTCGTGGTGCGGCGGCAGCACAGGGTGGATCGCGCGCCAGGCCAGCTTGCCGTGGCCGATTTCACGCCGCTTGGTGCCGCCCATGCGTCCGGTTTCACCGACCGAGTAGGGAGGGAAGTTGTAGTGGAGCAGGAACTGCTCTTTGTAGGTTCCCGCCAGGGAGTCGATGTACTGCTCGTCCTCGCCGGTGCCGAGCGTGGTCACCACCATCGCCTGGGTTTCACCGCGGGTGAACAGCGCCGAGCCGTGGGCGCGCGGCAGCACGCCGACTTCGGCGATGATGTTGCGAACGGTCTTGGAATCGCGGCCGTCGATGCGTTTGCCGGTGTCGAGGATGTTCCAGCGGACGATCTTGGCTTCCAGCTCCTTGAACACGCCGGCGATGCGCAGCTTGTCGTATTTCGGCTCCTGGCCTTCCGGGAAATAGTGCGCCATCACTTTTTCCTTGGCCTTGCCGACCGCGTTGTAGCGATCCTGCTTGATCGGAATGGCGTAGGCCGCGCGCAGGTCAGTTTCGATCAGCGCAAGCATTTCCTTCTCGAGCACGCTCTCGTCGACGATCTTGACGTCGCGCGGTTCCTTGGCGGCCTTTTCGGCAAGCTCGATGATCGCGTTGACCACCGGCTGGAAGTGCCGGTGCCCAAACATCACAGCGCCGAGCATGATGTCTTCGTTCAGCTCCTTGGCTTCGGATTCCACCATCAGCACCGCGTCGGCGGTGCCGGCGACGACCAGGTCGAGCTGGGTGTCGACCATTTCGTCGAGCGTCGGGTTGAGCACATACTCGTCGTTGATGAAGCCAACGCGCGCAGCGCCAATCGGGCCCTTGAAGGGAGCGCCGGAGATGGTCAGCGCGGCGGAGGCGGCGACCAGCGCGAGAATGTCGGGATCGTTTTCCATGTCATGCGACAACACGGTGACGATGACCTGGGTTTCGTTGCGCCAGCCGTCGACGAACAGCGGACGGATCGGGCGGTCGATCAGGCGGGAAACCAGGGTCTCCTTCTCGGTCGGACGGCCTTCGCGCTTGAAATAGCCGCCGGGGATGCGGCCGGCGGCGTAGGTCTTTTCCTGGTAGTCGACGGTCAGCGGCAGGAAGTCGACGCCTTCCCTTGGCGTCTTCGCGGCGACGACGGTGGCAAGCACCACGGTCTCGCCATAGGTCGCCAACACCGCGCCATCGGCCTGACGGGCGATCTTTCCGGTTTCAAGCTTGAGGGGACGGCCACCCCAGTCGATCTCGACTGAATGAATATTGAACATTTAGGTCTTCTTTCTTGGGTTCACGAAACGACGGACCCCTGAAACACAAAGACCATGCGCAAGATTGCGAGACGCTGATCGCAACATGAGATCAGCGTCCGGCGATCCTGCCATGGTCTTTATATCCCGGATGGCGTCCATCCCTTCGGTAGTGCGGGCACCTTGCCCCGCCCAGCGGCCGGATTGCTGCTGGACGTTCTTGCGCATGATCGTCTCCGGAAATCGGAGTCCGGTTTCCGGAAATCATGCGAAAACGCGCGCGATAGGCGCGCGTGAACGGTACTCAACGACGAATGTTATGCTTTTCCAGCAATGCCTTGTAACGCGCCTCGTCCTTCTTCTTGATGTAGTCGAGAAGCGAACGGCGCGTCGACACGAGCTTCAAAAGGCCGCGACGCGAATGGTTGTCCTTCACGTGGGTCTTGAAATGCCCGGTGAGGTTGGTGATGCGTTCCGACAGGATCGCAACCTGGACCTCGGGCGAGCCGGTGTCGCCGGCTTTGTTGGCATTCGTCTTGATGACTTCCGCTTTACGTTCGGCGGTAATCGACATCGTCAAACACTTTCATTCTGGTTGCGGCCGGAACTGGCAGTCAGTCCGGTCAGGTTGAACACGCGCTTGGGGATGAGTTCTCCATTGCCAATTTCGGCGAGGGCCAGAAGCCGGCCTGCCACCGTGACATAGACTGTGCCGCTACTATTGGGCGCATCCCGTCCGCGCAACAAAACGGCCTGGCCCCGGTGGAGCCTTGCCGCATCAGCCCGTGTGACGGCCAGTGCCGGGATGTCGTCCAGCGCGGTCTCAACGGGCAAAAGCGCGTCGGCGAGGCTGCCCTCGCCAGACGCGGCTCTATCGCACAAAGCCTCCAACTGTTCCAGCGGAATCATGTCCCGCTCGCCGAACGGGCCGACCAGGGTCCGGCGCAGCGCGCAAATATGGCCATAACAGCCCAGAATCCGGCCGATATCGCGGGCCAGCGCCCGTACATAGGTTCCCTTGCCGCACTCGGCCTCGAAGATTGAATGGCTGCTATCTGGTTGTTCCACCAGCGTTAATTGGTGAATCTCGACCGGCCGCGACTTCAGGTCCACGGTCTCGCCGTCGCGCGCCAGATCATAGGCCCGTTCGCCCTGGACCTTGATGGCGGAATATTGCGGCGGGATCTGCTCGATCACCCCGGTGAACTGCGGCAGCAGGTCCTGGATGGCCTCGACGTCGGGCTTGATGTCGCTGGTTTTGGTAACCCGGCCCTCGGTATCGTCGGTGTCGCGTTCCTCGCCCCAGGCGACCGTGAAGCGATAGCGCTTGCGGCTGTCCATCACGAACGGAACCGTCTTGGTGGCCTCGCCGAGCGCGATCGGCAGGCCGCCGGAGGCGAGCGGGTCGAGGGTGCCGGCATGGCCGGCGCGCTTGGCCTGGAACAGCCGTTTCACGACCGCCACCGCCTGGGTCGAGGTCATGCCGATCGGCTTGTCGAGCACGACCCAGCCATGGACGTCGCGCTTGTCGCGGCGCGGCTGGTTGTTCTGGCGCGGCTTGCCGCCACGCCCGCGATTTTCGGCCTGATGCGGATCCGAAGAAATATTTTTTTCGGCGCCGTCCGAATCGCCGTCTCGCGGTTCGATCAGGGTGGTTGCGGTGGTCACGATCATCAGGTCACTCTTCCGAATCTGGCGGCGAATCTGGTGGATTGGCTGCGAGGTCTTTTTGCACCGCAGGCGTTCGCAGTAATTTCTCTATTCGTTCCGCTTCGTCGAATCGTTCGTCGACACGGAAGCGGACATCAGGCGCAAATTTTAAGTTAACGCGCCGCGCGACCTCGCCGCGCAGGAATTTCTTGTGGCGCTCCAGCGCCGCCAGCACGATGTCGGTGTCGCGTCCGCCGAGCGGCATCACATAGACGGTCGCGAGCTTGAGGTCCGGCGACATCCGCACCTCGGGCACGGTGACGATGTGGCCTTCGAGGTCGGGATCGTGCACGCTGCCCTGCGAAAGAATGTCGGCGATGGCGTGGCGCACGGTTTCGCCGACCCGCAACTGCCGTTGCGAGCCGCCGGGAGCGGAGTCCTTTTTGTGGTGGCGTGGCATTTTTCACCGGTCATGCCCGGGCTTGACCCGGGCATTCATCGTTCTTGCAGGAGTCCGCCATCGGCGGATGGATTGCCGGGTCGAGCCGGCAACGACGAAAAGAGACGAGCGCTTCGTAAGACTTGGACTTACAGCGAGCGCTGGATGGTCTCCACGCGATAACACTCGATGACGTCGCCGGGGCGCATGTCGCCGTAATTCTCGAACGCCATGCCGCATTCCTGGCCGGACTGCACTTCCTTCACTTCGTCCTTGAAGCGCTTCAGCGTCGACAGCTTGCCTTCGTGCACCACGACATTGTCGCGGATCAGCCGGACATTGGCGCCGCGTTCGACCGTGCCGTCGGTGACGCGGCAACCCGCGACCTTGCCGACCTTGGAAATGTTGAACACTTCCAGGATCAGGGCATTGCCCAGCATGGTCTCGCGCAGCGTCGGCGCCAGCAGGCCGGACATCGCCTTCTTCACGTCATCGACGAGGTCGTAGATGATGTTGTAGTAGCGGATCTCGATGCCGTTGCGCTTGGCGGCGGCGGCGGCTTCCTTGTGGGCGCGGACGTTGAAGCCGATGATGGCGGCGTTGAAACCTTCCGCCAGCGTCACGTCGGATTCGGAGATGCCGCCGACGCCCGCATGCAGGATGCGCGCGGCCACTTCGTCGGTGCCGAGCTTTTCCAGCGAGCCCAGGATCGCTTCCAGCGAACCCTGCACGTCGGCCTTGATGATCAGCGGGAAATCCTTGCGGCCCGACGTCTTGAGCTGCGACATCATCTGCTCGAGCGAGCCGCGCATGCCGGAAATGCTGGCGGCGGCGTTCTCGCGCTTCTGGTGGGCGCGGTAGCTCGTGACCTGGCGGGCGCGGGCTTCGTTTTCCACCACGGCGAGGCGGTCGCCGGCTTCCGGCGGCCCATTGAAGCCGAGCACCTCCACGGGAACGGACGGCCCGGCTTCGTCGATGGTCTCGCCCTGATCGGAAATCAGCGCGCGGACCCGGCCCATTTCGGCGCCGGCCACCACGATGTCGCCGATCCGCAGCGTTCCGCGCTGCACCAGCACGGTCGCGACCGGGCCGCGGCCGCGATCGAGCTTGGCTTCGATCACGGTGCCTTCCGCCGGACGCGCCGCATTGGTCTTGAGGTCGAGCAATTCGGCCTGCAGCGCGATCATCTCGAGCAGCTTGTCGAGATTGGTCTTGTTCTTGGCGGAGACCTCGACGTCGACGACGTCGCCGCCCAGCGATTCGACCTGAACCTCGTGCTGCAGCAATTCGGTGCGCACGCGCTCCGGCCTGGCGTCGGGCTTGTCGATCTTGTTGATCGCCACGATCATCGGAACCTTGGCCGCCTTGGCGTGATTGATCGCCTCGATGGTCTGCGGCATGACGCCGTCATCGGCCGCGACCACCAGGATCACGATATCGGTGACCTTGGCGCCGCGGGCGCGCATCGCGGTGAACGCGGCGTGGCCCGGGGTGTCGATGAAGGTGATCTTCTTGCCGCTTTCCGGCGATGTCACCTGGTAGGCGCCGATATGCTGGGTGATGCCGCCGGCTTCGCCCGAGACCACATTGGCATGGCGAAGCGCGTCGAGCAGCGAGGTCTTGCCGTGATCGACGTGGCCCATCACGGTCACGACGGGCGAGCGCGGCTCGGTGTCGGTCGAATCGTCGACGATATCGAACAGGCCTTCCTCGACGTCGGCCGCGGCCACGCGCTTGACGGTGTGACCGAGTTCCTCGGCGATCAACTGCGCGGTATCGGCATCGATCACGTCGGTGATCTTGTGCATCGCGCCTTGCTTCATCAAAAGCCGGATGACGTCGACCGCGCGTTCGGACATGCGGTTGGCGAGTTCCTGGATATTGATGGCTTCCGGGATGATCACTTCGCGGACGAGCTTTTCTTTCGGCTCGTTCGACTGGTGCCCCTTCAGCCGCTGGGTGCGGCGGCGGAACGACGCGATCGAGCGCTCGCGCACATCGTCGGCATTTAGCGCGGTCACCAGCGTCAGGCGCCCGCGCTGCTTCTGCGGCGCCGGCTTGGCCGTGGTTTTAGGCGGAGCCGCCGGGCGCACAGCGCCGCCGGGGCCGCGGCGGACCTGGCGCGGACCTTCATCTTCATCGGTAATGTCGGCGGCGACGCCGGGCGCGCGGGCGGCCGGAACCGCGGCGCGGGCCACGGTCGCAGCCTTGGCCTCGGCTTCGCCAAAGCGTTTCTTGGCTTCGAGTTCGGCCTTGCGCTTGGCTTCCTCGTCCTGGCGGTGACGCTCTTCCTCGGCCTTGCGGCGGGCTTCGGCGGCCTCGCGCTCGGCCTGCTCGATGCCTTCCTTGCTGTTGCGGCGCTTGGCTTCCTCTTCGGCGAGGCGGCGCTCTTCGACGTCGCGGACCTTGGCGTCGGCAAGCGCGCTGGCGCGGGCGGAGCGCTCATCCTCGGTCAGGGTGCGCAGCACCACGCCCGAATTGCTGCGCGGCGCAGCCGCCGGGGTCGCGGGACGGGCCAGCGGCGCCTTGGCCGGCGCCGCCTTGACGACGGCGGGCTCGGGCGCATGGGTTTCGGTCGCGGGGGCGTCGCCGCCGACCCGGCGCTTGCCGCGCTTTTCAACCACCACCTGTTTGGTGCGGCCGTGGCTGAAGCTCTGGCGCACCGTGCCCGTCTCGACGCGCGGCTTCAGCGTCAAGGTCTTGGTCGGAACACTCAGTGTCTTGTCGCCAGGCGATTTCGTATCAACCATTCAGCAGTCCTAATCTTGTTGCGTCGTGCGCTTTCGCGCGGTCTGTGTCGGCGAATTCTTGGCCGCTTGGCCGGCTGTCTTGTCGTCATCCGCCATCCGGTATCGGACCAGGACATGGCTGCGCGACAGGAAGGTTTTGCTCGCCGGGCCCGCGAGCACGGCAGCATGTATCACATTTGACCGGCCTAGTGCCAAATCCAATTGTTCTGACGTTAATGCCATCACAACGGGAAATTCGCGCAATTCCCGATTATTCCCGGCATTTTGCCGGGCGATGGCGTCCAATTTCCGGATTCCGTCCACGGCCCCGTCCGAGGCGTGGATCAGGGCTTCGACCGAGGCTTGGGCTCGCGAGGCCTGGGCCCGCCCCTGTCCGAGGGCGGCCTCGACCTTGCTGAAACCGCAGACGACCTGACCGGCCTTGGCGGCCATGGCGAGCGCGTCGATCACGCCGCGCACCAGCAGGCTTTCGGTATCCGCCGCTAGCGTCGGCGCAACGCGGACGTCGCGCTTGAACCCCTTGCTAAATTGGTGACGCCGCACCGCTTCCGCAACCGCCCGGCGGGATGCCGAAACCCAAAGGCCGCGGCCGGGAAGCTTGCGTTTCAGATCCGCCATCGCCTCGCCGGACGGCGAAACGACAAACCGGATCAGCTCATCGATCGGCCGCACCTCGCGCGTGACCGCGCACATCCGCGTGGTCGCGGACCTGTTGGTCCGCGGCCCGTCGTCGAGATCGGGGTCGGCGAAAGCAAGCATGCGGGCGACGTCTCTCCTGTCATCTGCGCATGACGGCTGCGCAAAACCGCTGTCCATGGTGACCGGACACGTCCATCAAACCGGCTGGTCTTCGGACGCTTCGGCTTCGTCGGTCTTTTTGGCGAGATCGGCCTCGGTGATCCAGCCGGCGATGACGCGCGCCTGCATGATCATGTTCTCCGCATCGTCGCGCGAGGTTTCGTTGGCATCGAGAATGCCGGGATGCTTGGTCGGCTCGCCGCCTTCCTTGCGCTCGGTCCAGCCGACCAGGTCGTCGGTGGCACAGCCGGCCAGGTCCTCGACGGTCTTGATATCGTTCTCGCCGAACTTCACCAGCATCTTCGAGGTGACGCCGGGCACCGCTTTCAACGCATCATCCACACCAAGTTCCCTCCGTTTGTTTTCGAGCTCGCTCTCGAGCTGTTCCAGATATTCGCGGGCCCGGTTCTGCAGTTCGTTCGCAGTCTCATCGTCAAAACCTTCGATACCGGCCAGTTCCTTGACATCGACCAGCGCGAGTTCCTCCACCGAGGTGAAGCCTTCCGACGCCAGCAATTGACCCACCACCTCGTCGACATTCAGCGCTTCCATGAACACGCGGGTCGAGTTTTCGAAGTCGGCCTGACGCCGCTCGGATTCTTCCTGCTCGGTGAGGATGTCAATATCCCACCCTGTCAGTTGCGAGGCCAGCCGCACATTTTGTCCGCGCCGGCCGATCGCCAGCGACAACTGGTTGTTGGTGTCGGGAACCACGACCTCGATCCGCTCGCGGTCCTCGTCGATCACGACCTTGGCGACCTCGGCAGGCGCCAGCGCGTTGACGACAAAGGTCGCGATGTCGGGCGACCACGGGATGATATCGATCTTTTCGCCCTGCAATTCATTGACCACCGCCTGCACGCGCGAGCCGCGCATGCCGACGCAGGCGCCGACCGGATCGACCGACGAATCCCTTGAAATCACGCCGATCTTCGCGCGCGAACCGGGATCCCGGGCCACCGCCTTGATCTCGACGATGCCGTCATAGATTTCCGGAACTTCCTGCGCGAACAGTTTTGCCATGAATTGCGGATGGGTGCGGGACAGGAAAATCTGCGGTCCGCGGGTTTCGCGGCGGACGTCGAAAATATAGGCACGGACGCGGTCGCCGTTGCGGAACACCTCGCGCGGCAGCATCTCGTCGCGGCGGACGATGGCTTCGCCGCGGCCCAGATCGACGATCACGCTGCCATATTCGACGCGCTTGACGATGCCGTTGACGATATCGCCGATGCGGTCCTTGAATTCCTGGTACTGCCGGTCGCGCTCGGCCTCGCGCACCTTCTGCACGATCACCTGCTTGGCGGATTGCGCGGCGATGCGGCCATATTCCAGCGGCGGCAGGGTGTCGGCGATGGTGTCGCCGACCTGCGCGCCCGGATTGGCGCGCTGGGCGTCCTTCAGCGAAATCTGGTTCGACGAGTTCTCGACCTCGTCGACCACCAGCATGTGGCGCGACAGCCGCAATTCGCCCTTCTTGGCGTCGATCTCGGCATGAACGTCGGTCTCGCTGCCGTAGCGGGCCCGCGCGGCCTTGGCGATGGCGTCTTCCATGGCCGCGATCACAATGCCGCGGTCGATCGATTTTTCGCGCGCGACCGCATCCGCGATCTGCAGCAGTTCGAGTTTATTGGCGCTGACAGCTGCCATGGCTCAGTCTCCTTTAGTGGGATCGGTTTCGCCTCTACGCAATCTTTCTGCGGCGAGGCGGTGTTCCTTGGTGTTTTTCGGCGCGTTCTTCTTGTCCGGCGGTGATTTCGGCTTCGGCTTGTTGCTTTTGGCAGGGTCGCTTTTCCGGGCATGCGGCGGCGGTGGCGGCTCCAGCCCGAGACTCTGGCGCAATTCGCGCTCCGCGGCCTTGCCGCGCCGCATTGACAAGGCGATCAGCTCGTCGGTCAGAACCAGTCGCGCGTCGGCGATATCCTCCATGACCAGCAAAACCTCGGCATCTTCGCCCGCGCGTGTGTCATCGCGATGTAAATGCACGGCATCGCCCTCGATGCTCCCGAGCGTGCCGCGAAACCGCTTGCGGCCCTGGTGCGCGACCGCCATCTCGATCTTCACCAGATGGCCGGCATAGCGTTCGAAGTCGGAACGGCGCACCAGCGGCCGGTCGATCCCCGGCGAGGAAATCTCCAGCCGGTAGGCCCGGTCGATCGGGTCGGAGACGTCGAGCACCGGCGACAGCGCCTTTGAAATCGCCTCGCAATCCTCGATCAGCATCGTTCCGTCGGGCCGTTCCGCCATGATCTGGACGGTGCAGCCGGATTCCCCGGAAATTTTGATCCGCACCAGCCGGTATCCCATTGCCTGCAGCACCGGACCTGCGACCGCCGACACCCGCGCGGCCATGCCCGGCTCGGTCACCAGACGCGGCTCGGCAAGCAGATCGATGTCTACGGAACCAGCAGTTGGATCGGTCATATCCAGGGTCAAGGTTGGTCTAACTTGCATCGGGTTGGAGCCGGGCCTTGTCAGGCGGTCCGGCGGGGCTATCCGGGCGAGCCCGGCGTCGTTACCTGGGCGGGCTCGTTCGGGTAATAAAAAAGAGCGGGTCCCGAGGGGCCCACTCTCAATACGCGATCGTATGAGATCCATAAGTTGCCGCCGATATAGCGGTTTTCGCGTTGTCCGGCAAGGCCCGGGAGGCCTCCGAGCGCGATTTTGCGCCCGGCTCGGCGACGATTTTAAACCTAACCCTTCTTTCACCAGGCCAGCTTAAACTGGGGAAAACCCGGTTCTGAGTGCGTTTGATGACGATTGCCGCCTCACTGGTCCCCGGGCTCGACGAGATCGTCAAGCAGGGCGATCCCAAACGCTGTGCCGAGGCGGCCCGTCGGATCTTCGAATTATTTTTGCAAGGCGCCGCGAATTTCCGGCCCAATCATGTCGAGCTGTTTGACGGCGTTCTGATCGGTCTCGTTCCGCACGCCGAACTCGCCGCCCGCGCCGATTTGGCGGAGCGATTGTCCAGGCTCGGCAATGCGCCGCGCATCCTTGTCGGGCAACTCGCGCGCGAAGACGAGATCTCGATCGCCGGTCCGCTGCTTCGCCGGTCGCCTGTGATCGACGAAGACGTTTTACTCGAAATCGCCCGCATGAAGGGCCAAAGCCATCTGCTGGCGATGTCGGAGCGGCGAAAAATTTCTACCGATCTCACCGACGTCATCGTGCGCCGCGGCGACCGCGAGGCGGTCAGGCGCGCCGCCGGAAACGCGGGGGCGCTGTTTTCGCAAGCCGGATATTCGGCGCTGATCAGGCGCGCCGGCCAGGACGGCGTCCTGACGCTCACGGTCGGTCAACGCGACGATCTCTCGGGTCGCCAGTTGAGGGATCTTCTGGCGGGATCGATCGACGTGATCCGCCGCCGCCTGTTCGAGGTGGTGAAGCCCGCGCGGCAGGCGGATATCAAACAGGCGATGAGCGAGATCATAATCGTGCCCGAACGGATCGAGAGCCGCCGCGACTTCGTGCCGGCCCAGCGCACGATCCTGGCGCTGTATGGCGCCGGCGAACTGAACGAAGCGGCGCTGCTTGGTTTTGCCAAGGCCCATAAATATGAAGAATCCATCGCCGCACTTTCCGCGATCTCGGGGGTGGAAATCGCAACGCTCGACCGCTTGATCTCGGGCGACCGCCACGATCCGGTCCTGATCGTCGGCAAAATGATCGGCCTCGAATGGGCCACCGTGCGCGCTTTGATCCTGCTTCGGTTGGGTCCGAGCCGGGTGCCTGCACCAACGGACATCGAGAAAGCGCGGGTGAATTTCGTGCGCCTGATGCCATCGACTGCCGAGCGGGTGGTGCGTTTCTGGCAAACCAGGCAATCGGTCTGAGGTCTCCTGCTATCGTTATTGCAAGCGCCAATGCGATGCGGCGACGTAGCAGCCGTGAGCTGTCATTCCGGGGCATCGCGCAGCGATGAACCCGGAATCTCGAGATTCCGGGTTCGATGCTACGCATCGCCCCGGAATGACAGTGATGGGTTAGCCCACCCTCCGAAATCGCAGATATGCGGCCTTGCGGCCTTCGCGTTCGGCTTTGCGGCCGTAGCGCGTCATCGTGTAATCGGGCCAGGGCAGCCGCCAGTCGGCGGCACGTTCCGCGGTCCAGATGAAATCGGCGGAGCGGGCGAGGTGGGCCAGCGTCCAGGCGCCGTAATCGTCGATGTCGCTGACGAAACGAAATTCGCCCTCCGGCTTCAGCACCCGCGCCATCGCGGCGATGGTTGCGTCCTGCACGAAACGCCGCTTCCAGTGCCGCCGCTTCGGCCACGGATCGGGATGGATCAAATCGATCCGCCGCAGCGAGCGCGGCGGCGCCCATGCCAATAGCTCGGCGGCATCGCCCGCGAACAGCCTGACGTTGCCGATATTGTGCGCTTCGATCTGCGCCAGGATCTTTGCCATGCCGTTGACATAGGGCTCGCAGCCGATGAATTCGAGATTGGGAAAGGCGCGCGCTTCCGCGATCAGATGTTCGCCGCCGCCGAATCCGATTTCGAGCCTGACATCGTCGGCCGGCGGGTCGAACAGGCCGGTGAGATCGGACGGGCTCGGCGCGCCGATGTCGAGCGCAAGCCGCGGCAGCAGATGTTCGATCAGATCGGCCTGGTGCGAGCGCAGCCGGTGGCCCTTGCGCCGTCCGAAAAACGAGCCGTGCGGATGCATGGCGGTGTCGTCGCCGGACGATGCGTCGCGCTTCTCCTCGCTACTCTCGGTGCGATTCTTCCGATCGCTGTCGGGATCGCGGGCCGCGATGATCATCGCAGGGTCTGATACAGCCGGTGCAGCAACCGCGCCCTCGGCTCGATCGACGAAATGTACATCTGCTCGTAATGGGTATGCGCGCCCTGGCCATCGACACCGAGGCCGTCGAGCGTCGCGGTATGGGGCGCCGTGAAATTGCCGTCGGAGCCGCCGCCCGTGAAGGTGTCGACCAGATCGAAGCCGATCTCCGCAGCCAGGGTTTTGGCATGTTCGAAAAGCGCGGCGCCGGCATTGCCCTTCTCGTAGGGCGGCCTGTTCAACTCGCCGACGACCTTGACGCTGACGCCTTCGGTGCGCGATTTCAGACCGTGGATTTTCGCCACGATATCTTCGGCATCCGCGGCGGTTCGAACCCGAAGATCGACCTCGGCATAGGCTTGTTCGGGGATGACGTTCGGCCTTGTGCCGCCCCTGACGACACCGACATTGACGGTCACGCCGCGGTTGATGTCGGTCAGGGCTTCCAGCGTTTGAATGAGGTTTGCGAGTTCGCGTATCGCGCTGCGGCCGTCCTCGGGCCGCGAGCCGGCGTGAGCGGGAACACCGGTTACGAAAATCTCGAAACGCGCGACGCCCTTGCGGCCGGTGACGATCTTCCCGCCGTCGCGGGAGGGTTCGGTGACCAGCACATATTTGGCCTTGCGCCCCTCGGCCTCGATCAGCGCGCGCGAGGTCGGGCTGCCGATCTCTTCATCCGAGCTGTAGAGGTGCGTAACGCCGAGCGGCGGCCTCTCACCGGCGCAAAGCTGCCGGAACGCATGATAGGCGAGGTAGGCGCCGCCCTTCATGTCGTAGATGCCGGGGCCGAAAGCGCTGTCGCCCTCTACCCTGAACGGCAGTCGCTCGATGAATCCCATGGGATGAACGGTGTCGAGATGGCTGAGCACCAGGATTCCCGGTGCATCCTGACCCCACGACGAACGCACCAGAATATGATCGCCGCAGCCGTCACGTCCTGCCACGCGCTCGATGGTGACGGGCAAATCGCGATAGCCGTCCGCGACCAGCGCCGCCAGTCTGTTGATCTGTTCGGGAGCTTCGGTCGGCGTCTCGATTTCGACCCAGCGGCGGATGCCGTCGAGGATGATCGCGGGATCGAACGGGTTGGAGGAGGAGGTCATCGTCAGCATGTCGTTGCCTTCGGCAGGAATTCAACCATCCTCATTGGCGGATGCGCAATCAGGCGGGCCGTGGCCGCGGCATGATGCGGCTGGATGCACCAATTATGACGCAATGCGCGCGCGGAGGCCCGCAATTTCTGCATCGGGATGACGGCCTGTTTTCAGCGCCTGTCGGGTCCCTCACGCGCGGCGATCTGTTCGACCATCTCGACAATGCTGCGCCTGAGCTTGGCATCGCCGATGCGCGTGAACGCACGCGTTAACGCCAAGCCTTCCGAGGTCGCCAGGAAATCGGAAACGTAAGCCGGCGAAGTCCCTTCGCTGAAACCGCCGGAGTTCGCGGCGCCGCTCGGTCCTCCTTCGAACAAGAACGACACCGGCACTTGAAGGATTTCGGAGATTTGCTGAAGGCGGCTTGCTCCAACCCGGTTGGTGCCTTTTTCGTATTTCTGAACCTGCTGGAATGTAAGGCCCAGCGCTTCGCCAAGCTTTTCTTGGCTCATGCCCAGCATGATGCGGCGCATGCGCACACGGCTGCCGACATATTTGTCAACAGGGTTGGGCGCTTTGGTAGACATTTCCAACACTCCTTGGGATTACACGCGCGGGCGAGGAAGCAGAACGAGCGCGTTGTATGCCTCAGGCGCGGACACGGTCAAATACTGCTCGGAGAGTTGGTAAAGAAGGGCAGACAATTTGAGCTGTGAGCTGACGGGTCTACTCTTGACGGCGGCCGGTAGAATGCGAATGCCACAGTCGGTCTGTCAACTGGATAGTTACCTTTGGTAGCATTTCCGCCATCAACCATGAATCCGAAGCGTCAGCCGACTCGCTTCGCGACGCGCCGCCGAATGCTGAAAATCAAGGCGGTGGCGACGATGATTGCGGCGGGAACGTCGCCGATGCGTGCATAAATAGTTGGCGCAAGCGCAGACGGCAGGCTGGAATCGAGGACGCCCTCGATGCCGAGACCGAGCCGGGCCACAATTCGTCCCAGCGGATCTATCACGGCAGAGATGCCGGTGTTTGCCGCACGAACCACCGGCAGTCCTTCCTCGATCGCGCGCAGGCGCGCCTGCTGCAGGTGCTGATACGGGCCGGTCGAGATTCCGAACCAGCCGTCATTGGTAAGGTTGATGATCCAGCCCGGACGGTCATCGCGCTCTGCAACGTTACCGGGAAATACTGCTTCATAACATATCAGTGGTAGTGCAGGCGGCGCATTGGGTATTGCCATGGTGCGGCGGCGCGTGCCGGCGATAAATCCACCTGGAAGCTTGGTAAGCTGTTCAAAGCCCAGTCTTTCCATCCAGTCCTGGAACGGCAGATATTCGCCGAACGGCACCAGGTGCAGCTTGTCGTAGATCGACAGCACACTGCCATCATGGTCGATGGCGTAAATCGAATTGTAGGCGCGCGTCACCCTCACGCCCGGCGGCAGATCGGGCGCGCGCACCGAGCCGGTGATCAGAATGGTGCCTTTGGGCAACAGATCGGCAATCTCGGCCATCGCATCGGCTTCGCGGGTCAGGAAGAACGGAAACGCCGATTCCGGCCAGATCAAAATGCTGGCGTCGCGCACGCCGGTGGATTGCGGCCCCGAGGCGCGATCCGACAGCGCCAGATATTTCTGCATCACCTCGGCCTTGGCGGCGTAGTTGAACCGGACATCCTGCTGCAGATTGGGCTGCATGATCCGCAGCTTGACGTTTGCCACCATCGCGGTCGGCTGCCGCGCCAGGCGCACGGCGCCGAAAATTCCCATTCCGGCGAGCAGCAGCAGGGCTGCCGCGGGCGCGATCCACGGCTTTCGTCCGCGCGAACGTCCATCGATCAGCACGGCCGGGCTCGCGAAGATTGCGACGCTGAGGAAGGTCAGGCCCCACAGGCCGATCAGCGACGCCGTCTGCGCCAGCGCCAGCGGCTCGGTCAGCGCGTAGCCGAACGCATTCCACGGAAAGCCCGACAGCACGTGACCGCGCAGCCATTCGCCGATCGTCAGGCTGGCGGCGAGCGCGAGCAGGCGCGACGCATCCCTGGTCCAGATCAGGCGCGCCAGCGCAAAGCCGAAAGCGGTGAACAGCGCGAGATAAGCGGGCAGGCCGAGAACGGCAAACGGCATCAGCCAGGCGAAGGTGGACGCGTCGACCAGGAACGCATAACCGATCCAGTACAGTCCCGGCACGAAGTAACCGAGCCCGAACCACCAGCCGGCCATCGCGGCCGCCGGCACGCCGCGCCAGCGCCCGGCGCCGGCGCCGTCGATCAGCCAGACCATGACCGGAAAGGTCGCGAACAGTACCGGCCAGGCATTGAATGGCGCCATCGCAAGCGCCGACAGCGCGCCGGCGGTCAGTGCAATGACAGCGCGCTTCCATCCCCATGACAGGATGATTGCAAGCCCGACGGCGCGAAGCTGGCCGGCGACTTTCACTGCGAGCCGGCTCCGTCGCCGGACGGCGGGCTGGTATTGTCGTTGGCGTTGGCCTGGGGCAGGCCGGTTTCCGGCGCGGCCTCCCGGCGGCGGGTTTCGCGCGGCGCGCGTCCCGCCGGACGCTCCTTGCGCGTGGCGATGCGCAGCCGCTTGACCCGCCTCGGATCGGCATCGAGCACTTCGATTTCGAAATTGCCGGGGCCTGAAATGACTTCGCCGCGCACCGGCAGCCGGCCGACATGGGTCACGAGGTAGCCGCCCAGGGTCTCGACCTCCTCGCCGGCTTCGCCGGTCACGAAGTCCTCGCCGATCACGGAGCGGACGTCGTCGAGGCTGGCGCGCGCATCGGCGATGAAGGAATTATCGGCCTGCCGCACGATCGCCGGCGGATCGTCGCTGTCGTGTTCGTCGTCGATCTCGCCGACGATCTGCTCGACGATGTCCTCGATCGACACCAGGCCGTCGGTGCCGCCATATTCGTCCACTACCAGCGCCAGATGGATGCGCGAGGCCTGCATCTGCGCCAATAGATCGATCGCGCGCATCGACGGCGGCACGAAAAGCAGTTTGCGGATGATGTTGGCGTCCATCAGCGGCAGCGCGAGATCGACCGCGCGCAGATCGAGACCGGCCGGCAACGGCTTCTTCCTCTTGGCCTTGCCTGTATCGGTGACACGGGTCTTCGCGGTCATGAAGGCCAGCAGATCGCGGATGTGAACGATGCCTTCCGGATCGTCGAGGGTTTCGTTGTAGACCACCAGCCGCGAATGCGCCGCGCTTTCGAACAGGCCCATCAACTCGCCAAGCGGAATGTCGCGCTTCACCGCGACGATGTCGGCGCGATGGATCATCACGTCGGCGATGCGCCGCTCGTGCAGGCCGAGGATATTGCGCAGCATGGTGCGCTCGATCGCGGAAAAACCCACATCGTCCGGCGCACTGGCGTCGAGCACGACCTGCAGGTCGTCGCGGACCGATCCGGGCTTCCATCCGAACAATATGCGGATCGCGCGCATCAGCCAGTTGTCGGCGGCGGGCCGCAGCACCTCGCCGTCCTGCACCACCGCCGGCAGGTTGCGCGTGTTGCGCGGATTGTCGTGGGTCGGTTCGGAATCAGCCATCTCAGTCCGTCCGCTCCCGGTCGGCATGGGGATCCCGGTCCGCATACGGATCGGGAATGCCGAGCTGCGCCAAAATCTCCTGCTCGAGGGTTTCCATGGCGTCGGCGTCGGCGTCGTTTTCGTGATCGTAGCCGATCAGATGCAGAAATCCGTGCACCGCCAGATGGCTGAGATGATGATCGAACGGCTTCTGCTCGTCATCCGCTTCCGTTCGCGTCGTCTCATAGGCGATCGCGATGTCGCCGAGCATGCGCGGCGCCTCGTCGGGACCCGCAGGTCCGGTCGGCGGCAAGGCCGGAAACGACAGCACGTTGGTCGGCTTGTCGATGCCGCGCCAGTTGCTGTTCAGGGTGCGAATTCCGGCGTCGTCGGTCAGCATCACCGCGAGTTCGGCCTCGCCGACGCCGGCGTCGACGGTTTCGGCCGCCGCCGCGATGGCGCGATGGATGATAGCTTCGGCAGCGGGCTCGGCCTGCCAGCAATCGGCGACCACGAGAACCTCTGGTATCGGAAGGGCAAAGCGCGCCATCGGTCCGGAATCTCTTTTGCGACTGGAAATCGACCCCAGCGCAGCCTCGGCGGAAGATCTGCGCATCAAGGCCTGGCGGTTGCCGGTCGCTGCGGCAATCCTTCATAAGCGGCGACGATTCGTGCCACCAGTTCATGGCGAATCACGTCTTCGGCCGTGAATTTCACCTGGGCAATGCCCTCGACGTCGTGGAGCAGCTTCGCGGCTTCCGCGAGACCCGAGGTCTGCCCGTTCGGCAGGTCGACCTGGGAGGGATCGCCGGTGATGATCATGCGGCTGTTCTCGCCGAGCCGCGTCAGGAACATCTTCATCTGCATCGACGTGGTGTTCTGCGCTTCGTCCAGGATGATGGCGGCGTTGGTGAGGGTCCGGCCGCGCATGAAGGCAAGCGGCGCGATTTCGATCTCGCCGGCCTGCAGCGCGCGCTCGACGATCCGCGAATCCATCAGGTCGTACAGCGCGTCGTAGATCGGCCGCAGATAGGGATCGACTTTCTCGCGCAAATCGCCGGGCAGGAAGCCGAGCCGCTCGCCGGCCTCGACCGCCGGCCGCGACAGGATAATGCGATCGACTTCCTTGCGTTCGAACAATTGCGCGGCGTGCGCCACCGCGAGCCAGGTCTTGCCGGTGCCGGCGGGGCCGATGCCGAACACCAGCTCGTGGCGCTTGAGCGCGCGGATATAGGAGTCCTGCGCGGCCGTGCGCGCCCGCACCGGTCGCTTGCGCAAATTGATGGTCTCGAACGCGTTCTTTGCCGCCTTGGCGTCGAATTCGAACAGCGAGCCTTGCGCGATTACCGCGCGGATCGCACCCTCGACGTCGCCCTGGGCCAGATCGTGGCCCTGTGTCGCCTGCGTATACAGCGTCTCCAGCACGCGGCGCGCGGCGTCGCAGCCGTCGCGCGATCCCGCGATGGTGATGTGATTGCCGCGCGAATCGACCACCACGCCGAGCCGGCGCTCGATCAGCGCCAGGTTTTGCCCGTAGGGCCCGACCAGGGCCGAGGCCGCGCGATTATCGTCGAAGTCGATCACGACTTGCGTTTCGGGCGGGATTTGCATGTCGCGGTCGAGTTTGCGGCTGGGAGCGAGCGAAGGCGAATCCGATGCGCTTTTTGGCAAGGGTTCAGGCTCCCGTTATCATCGGCGAAGAATCGGTCATTGCCGCAAAAGCAGGTTGCGGAGCGGCGAGTTCGCCGAGCAGGCTGTAGCGTTCGAGGCTTTCGATGCTCACCGGCAGTACCTGTCCGATGATATCCGGCGAGGCCATCACATGCGCCGGCTGCAGATAAGCGGTGCGACCGACGACTTGGCCGGGATTGCGGGCCGCGCGTTCGAACAGCACATCGACGGTGTTGCCGATCATGGCCCGATTGAAGGCCGATTGCTGACTGTCGATCAATTCCTGAAGCCGCACCAAACGCTCATCCATCTCAGCCGTTGACACCGTCTCCCGCATGTCCGCCGCCGGCGTCCCCGGCCGTGGCGAATATTTGAACGAATAAGCGCCAGCGTATCCGATTTGTGTGACCAGCGCGAGGGTGCCGAGGAAATCTTCCGTGGTTTCGCCCGGGAAACCCACGATAAAATCCGATGAAAATGCAATATCTTGCCGTGCGGCCCGGAACCGGTCGATAATTCTGCGGTAATCATTCACGGTATGTTTGCGGTTCATCGCCGCGAGAATCCGGTCCGATCCGGATTGCACCGGAAGGTGCACGAACGGCATCAGCGCGGCGAGATCGCGATGCGCTTCGATCAGCGTGTCGTCGACATCGCGGGGATGGCTGGTCGAGTAGCGCAAGCGAACGATGCCGGGAATTTCGGCGAGCCGATGCAGCAGGCTGCCGAGCGACCAGATGCGGCCGTCCGGTCCCTCGCCGTGATAGGCATTGACGTTCTGGCCGATCAGGGTGATTTCGCGCACGCCATTGTCGGCAAGCCGCAGCACGTCGTCGACGATCCTTGCGGCGGGGCGCGACACTTCCGCGCCGCGCGTATAGGGCACCACGCAGAAGGTGCAGAACTTGTCGCAGCCTTCCTGCACCGTGACAAAGGATGAAATGCCGCGCGCGCGTATCGCATCCGGCTTCGGCGGCGGCAAAAATCCAAACTTGTCGTCGACCGGGAATTCGGTTTCCAGCGCGCGGCCGTCGCGGTTCGCGCGCGCAAGCAGCTGGGGCAGATGATGATAGCTTTGCGGGCCGACCACGACGTCGACCGCCGGCGCGCGGCGGATGATCTCCTCGCCTTCGGCCTGCGCGACGCAGCCGGCCACCGCGATGCTGATGTGGCGGCCATTGCGTGCGGCTTCGTCCTTGACGACCCGCAGCCGTCCCAGTTCCGAGTAGACCTTCTCGGAAGCCTTTTCCCGGATGTGGCAGGTGTTGAGGATCACCAGATCGGCGTCATCCGCGCTCGACGTCTCGACAAAGCCTTCCGGCGCCAGCGTGTCCACCATGCGCTGGGCATCGTAGACGTTCATCTGACAGCCATATGACTTGATATGCAGTTTGCGCGGCAGCTTCATGGAACCTGATCCTGAGCCGGGATGGCGCCAACCCGGTGCGCCGGGCTCAGTTAGGGCTCAGTTATAGGCTAATGCCCAGGAAATCCAGCGACGCGGCCGGGTTTTTGATCGATTCGCGCGATCAAGCCGGGCAATTGCCGCATATCGTCAAACGTCACGCCGGCGCCGGCGGCGCGCAGCGTATCGGCATGACCGGGACGGCAATGGCTGCCGCCGTGGAAGCCCAGAACCGTCATCCCGGCGGCACGCGCGCCCGTGACGCCGGCAAGGCTGTCCTCGATCACGATGCAACGTGTCGGCACTGTCTGCATCTGCGCGGCGGCGAACAGGAACAGATCCGGCGCGGGCTTGCCGCGCTTGACTTGCGTGGCGGAGAAAATGTGCGGCGCGAAGCTGTCGTAAAGGCCGGCGCAGGTCAGGCCATGGCGAATTTTCTCCGGCGTGCCGCTCGATGCCACGCATTTCTTCAAGCCGATCGCGGCGATCGCCTCGCCGACATGGGGAATGGCCCGCAGATCGTCCGCATAAAATCGCAGCGTGGCCTGTTTGACCTGCGCCTCGAAATCGTCGGGAAGCTGGCGGTCGATCTCGTCCTCAATCGATTGGCGCGCTTCGCGATCCGAGACGCCGAGAAACCGGTCGAGAACCTGATCGGGCGTGATCGGATAGCCGTGAAGCGTCAGCATCTGCGAATGCGCGCGACACGAGATGAGTTCGCTGTCGACCAGCACGCCATCGCAATCGAAAATGACCAGATCGGCTTTAAGGCTCAAGATTTGCCCGCGATCAGGATTTGTCGTCGGTCAGCGGTACGCAATACAATTCCAGCCGATGGTCGACCAGCTTGTAGCCGAGCTTGCGGGCGATCTCGGCCTGCAGCTTCTCGATCTCCTCGGAGGTGAATTCGATCACCTTGCCGTCGCGCAGATTGATCAGGTGGTCGTGATGGCTGTCGCGCATCTGTTCATAGCGGGCGCGGCCCTCGCGGAAATCGTGCCGTTCGATGATGCCGGCGTCTTCGAACAGCTTGACGGTTCGATAGACCGTCGAGATCGAGATCTTGTCGTCGACCGTGACGCAACGGCGATACAGTTCCTCGACGTCCGGATGATCCAGGGCTTCCGCCAGCACGCGCGCGATGACGCGGCGCTGTTCGGTCATGCGCATGCCGGTGGCGGCGCAGCGCGCTTCGATACCGGTGGCCTTGAGCGCGGGCGTGGATTTCAGTGCGGTCATGATTCTTCTGCCTTCGGCAAACACTCTTTCTGCCACTACCCGCAGGCTACGACAAGTCGCGCCGCATCAACAATGCGTTCAATTGTTCGCCGCCCGGCTGCCGATAATAGCGTTCCCGGCGCCCGGCGATGGTAAATCCGGCCCGTTCATAGAGCCGCCGCGCCGGTTGATTATTTTCCTCGACCTCGAGGAAGATGGTGCGCACGCCGCGGCCGGCAAGATGGCCGAGATGTGTCAGGAACAGGTCGCGCGACAGGCCTCGTCCGCGATGGCTCGCCGCGACCGCGATCGACAGGATCTCGGCTTCGTCGGCCGCGATGCGCGACGCCGCAAAGCCGATGATCGTCCGTCCTGATCTCAGCCGATGCACCAGCGTGTTGCGCTCGGTCAGCATCGCCTCGAATTCGCCTTCGCCCCAGCCGCGGTGAAACGATGCGCCGTGAAGCCCGGCCAGTGCCGGCGCATCGCGCAATGTTGCCGGCTCGACCACGGCCGCATCGCCGCGCGTCAGGCCGGACAACAAGCTTCTCATGAAGTCGATCATGGTGTTTGAGGCTGCGGGGCTTTTCGCAGCGCCTGTTGTGGAAGCTTGGCGTCGGGCGCGCGCAGATAATAGGGGCGCGCCGGCGCTTTATCCGGACTGACCGCGGCTCCGAGCCACGCCACCCAGGCGATGTCAGGCGCCGGTTGCGCATCGACCCGGTAGGGCGGCGGCGCATCGCTCGGCCAGCGCTCGGCGAGAAGTTGAGCCGCGTTGCCGACCAGATGTGGCGCGCCGAATCGCGACGCCTCGAGCGCCTGTTCGATCGGCGCGACACGCGGCGGGATCAGTGGATGGCCGTCCCCGCTTACCGCCTGGAAATACACATGGCCATGCCGCGCATCGATCGCGGAGATGACGGGGTGTTCGCCGTTCTCGTCGACGATCGGGGCGGCGTAGGCCGTCAGCGTGGTGAGCCCGACCACCGGTCGATCGGCGGCCAGCGCGATGCCCCGCGCGGCGGAAAGCCCCACCCGCAACCCGGTAAAGCTGCCGGGGCCGGTGGTCACCGCGATGCGATCGAGATCGGTGAACGCGATGCCGGCGTCCCTGACGACGCGCGCGATCAGCGGCATCAGGGCCTCGGCATGGCCGCGCTTCATCGCCTGCGATTCCTGCGCCACCAGCCTGCCGGCGTCGGTGTCGAGAACGCCTGCAGCGCAGGCATCCAGGGCGGTGTCGATGGCGAGGATCAGCATGGCCCTGATTTATCATCCTATTACGGGCAAAGACACGCGCCACCGCGCCCACGGTTCGGCGTCCGTTGTCTCAATTCCCGCGCGTGCTCAAGCGGATCTGACCGGCACGCAATTAAAATCGGCCTAAAACATTGAAATTAATATAAAATTTACAAGAGGACGAGGAAAGCAAAAGCGCGCCCACGCTTTCGCGCCGGGCGTCATGATCTTACGAGGGTCTTGATCCCGATAGGGGCGGGCACGGCGCAAACAGCGCGCCTTTGCCCATCCACCATCCCGGCTTCACATCGGCCGGACTTCAACCACGTCGGGCACGAAATGCTTCAGCAGATTCTGGATGCCGTGCTGCAGCGTCGCGGTGGATGACGGGCAGCCCGCGCAGGAGCCCTTCATGTTGAGATAGACGATGCCGTCCTTGAAGCCGCGGAACGTGATGTCGCCGCCGTCATTGGCGACCGCGGGGCGCACCCGCGTTTCGATCAGGTCCTTGATGGTCGCGACCGTCTCGGCGTCTTCATCGTTGAAGAATTCGTCGTCCTCATCGGCGGCTTCGTCGCTTCCCGCGCTGCCGTCGGCCAATAGCGGCGCGCCCGACATGTAGTGCTCCATGATGGCGCCGAGGATCGCCGGCTTGAGATGCTGCCAGTCGCTGTCGTCCTTGGTCACGGTGACGAAGTCGGCGCCGTAGAATACGCCGGTGACGCCGGGGACAGTGAACAGTTTCTCTGCGAGCGGGGAACGCGCCGCCGCCTCGCGGTCGACGAATTCCATGGTGCCGCTATCGAGAACCGCGCGGCCGGGAATGAATTTCAGGGTGGCGGGATTGGGGGTGGCTTCGGTCTGAATGAACATTTGTTGTCTCCGGCGTCGCCGGTTCAAGGCCGGCGCGTGGGTGGTTCCCTAGCAGATGGCGATGGCAAATGCACGATCAAGGGGCGCAGGGCAGCCGTTCGCCAGGCACATCTAGGACAGCGCGTCGATATCGTCGTCGCCCAAATCGCCGGGGATGATGGTGACCGGAATCGGGAACGAACCGACCACGCTGGCCATCATGGCGATGATCGGGCCGGGGCCCTCCGGACCGGGATTGGCGGCCAGCACCAGCATCGCGATATCGACGTCCTTGTCGATGACGTCCAGGATCTGGTCGGTCGGGTCGCCCTCCCGGATCACGCGCTCGGGCGTAATCGCGGCAATGCCGTTGGCGCGGCCGGCCGCACGATCGAGCGCGGCGTTGGCGTCCTCCTGCGCTTCCGCGCGCATGATGTCGGCCACCCCGAGCCATTGCTGGTTCTGGTCTTCGGTCTCGATGATTCGCAGCATCACCACGCCGCCGCCGACCCGTATCGCCCAACGGCTGGCATAGTAGACCGCGCGATCCCATTCCGCGGTGTCGTCAACGATGACCAGACATTTTGGTTTGTGGCCGGTCTCGTAGCTTCGTCGCTGGGTGGTCATGCATGTCCCGATGCTGCGCCAAACCGACGCATGCTGCCACGGTGTAGCCATTCCCCACAAGCGGCCTCGCCATGTTGCTGTGCACAGTGGTCAATTATGGCGATGGCAGGGAACCAGAGCCCGCGTTCCAATCGAGATCGGAACGCGGCTTTATTTATTGTTTTGACGGGTTTTTCACGCGAACCGGTATCTGCCCCCGGATCAAGTCCGAGGGCATGCTTCGCTGGAAAACGCTCTAGCCTTTGCGGACGAAACCGACGATGTCCTTGGTCGCCGTCATGGTCTCGGTGGCAATGGCGCGGGCGCGGTCGGCGCCATCGACCAGGATCGCATCGACGTGGCCGGGGTCGGCGACCAGCCGCTTCATCTCGGAGGCGATCGGTGCCAGCTTGGCGACGCAGAGTTCCACCAGGGAATTCTTGAAATTGGAAAATTGCCCGCCGCCGAATTCGCTGAGCACACTGGCCTTGCTGCGCTCGGCCAGCGCCGCATAGATGCCGACGAGATTGTCGGCTTCCGGCCGCGTCTCCAAACCCTTCTCCTCCGACGGCAACGGCTCCGGATCGGTCTTTGCCTTGCGGATCTTCTGCGCGATGGTGTCGGCGTCGTCGGTGAGATTGATCCGCGAATTGTCCGACGAGTCCGACTTCGACATTTTCTTGGTGCCGTCGCGCAGCGACATCACCCGCGTCGCCGGGCCCGTGATCAAGGGCTCCGGCAGCGGAAAGAACGATCCGTCGTTAAAACCGTGGCTACGGATCGAGTTCGCCGAAATCATTGTTGAATTTTTGCGCGATGTCGCGCGACAGTTCGAGGTGCTGCTTC
Source organism: uncultured Alphaproteobacteria bacterium (assembly GCA_963793165.1). Classification (GTDB taxonomy): domain Bacteria; phylum Pseudomonadota; class Alphaproteobacteria; order Rhizobiales; family Xanthobacteraceae; genus Bradyrhizobium. The sequence continues at coordinate 769,388 of CAWBYU010000009.1, read as the reverse complement.
TGGTCTTCGCCGACCGGCACATGGGTGGCGCGATAAAGCAGGATGTCGGCCGCCATCAGCACCGGGTAATCGTAGAGACCCACCGACGCGTTCTCGCGGTCCTTGCCGGCCTTTTCCTTGAACTGCGTCATGCGGCTGAGCCAGCCGACGCGCGCCACGCAATTGAAGATCCAGGCCAGCTCGGCGTGTCCCGAGACCTGGCTCTGGTTGAACACGATATGCTTCTTCGGATCGATGCCGGCGGCAATGAAGGCCGCGGTCACCTCGCGGGTGTTGCGCGCCAGCTCGGCAGGGCCGCCCCAGACGTCCACCCCTTGCGTGATCGCGTGCATGTCGACCACGCAATAGATGCAGTCATGGGTCTCCTGCATCTTCACGAAATTGACGATTGCACCGAGGTAATTGCCGAGATGCAGATTGCCGGTCGGCTGGACGCCTGAAAATACCCGTTCAACGAAAGCCATAGTCAGTGTTCCAGATTGCCTGTTGTGCGTAGCGCCGTCGTTTGCCACGCGGGCATTAGTCGCGCAAGTCGCGTGCCGGATTTTGTCCGGCCAGGCGAAGGGCCTGGCGCCAGCCGACCACGCCAAACAGCTCCAGAAGCAGGCCGTAAAGCGCGATCCCGCCGGCGATCGAGAGGCCCAGCAGCGCCGCCTGCGCGGGGCCATGCGCATTGGCGGCAAGCGCCTGCACCAGCCTCGCCGTCAGCCACAATCCGCCGCCCATCGCCAGCGCGGCTGCCGCAATGCGCGGCAACCGCCGCCGCGCCGCCGCGTCGATCGAAAAGCCGAAGGTCGTGGCGCCGCGCCGGATCAACGCCAGCGCGTTGCTCCACGCGCCCAATGCGATACCGGCGGCGATTCCGGCTATGCCGAATATCTGCCCGAGGATCACCGCCAGAACGACCGCCACCGCAAATCCCGTCAGCGTGGCCAGCAGCGGCGTCAACGTATCGTCGCGTGCGAAGAAGGCCGGCGACAGCGCCTTGACCAGCACATGCGCGGGCAGCCCGAGCGACAGCCAGATCAGCGCCTGCGCGGTCGCCAGCGTATCCGACGCGGTGAACGCGCCATGTTCGAACAGCATCCGCACGATCGGCTCGCTGAGCGCGATCAGTCCCAGCGTCGCCGGCAATGCCAGTCCGACCGCGAGTTCGAGCCCGCGCGATTCCGCTGTGATCGTCGAGGCCCGGTCGCCGCTGCGCAGCGCGCGCGTCAGTTCCGGCACCAGCACCGTGCCCATGGCGACGCCGACGATGCCGAGCGGCAGCTCGATCAGGCGGTTGGCGAAATAAAGCCACGACACCGCCGATGGCGATGACGAGGCGATGATCGCGCCGCCGACGACGAGCAATTGCGGTCCCGCGCCGGCGATCATGCCCGGGATCGCCCGGCCGAGAAATCCGCGCATCTGCGGATCGAACGCGACGCGCAGCGGCGTCGCGATGTTGTCGCCGCGGCGCAAGATCAGGATCAGCAATTGCAACAACCCGGCAACGCCGACGGTCGCGGCCAATATCAGCGCCGCACCGGCCGGATCCTGCCGCCAGCCGAGCAGCGCGATCATCACGGCGATCAGGGCGATGTTGAACAGCAGCGGCGAGAAGGCCGTGAGCACGAAGCGGCCTTGCGCGTTCAGCAGCGCCATCATCACGGTCACCGGCCCGGCGAAAGCCAGATAAGGCAGCATCAGGCGGGCGGTGTCGACGGCCAGTTGCAGCGTCGGCTGTCCCGCAAATCCCGGCGCGAGTGCGGCGATGACAAGCGGCATCAACAGGCCGATCAAGGCTGCTGCTGCGACCAGGGCCGCGCTGACGGTACCCAGCACGCGTCCTGCGAATGCCGCCGCCGCAGCCAGGCCTTCCGCTTCGCGCACCCGCCACCAGGCCGGCACCAGCGCGGCATTCAGCGCGCCTTCCGACAGCAACCGCCTGACCACGTTGACCAGTTGAAACGCCACCAGGAATGCGTCGGCGACCGGACCGGTGCCGAGCAGCGCTGCGATCATCGAATCGCGCGCGAAGCCCAGAAGCCGCGAGGCCAGCGTTCCCGTCGATACCGTGAGGAAAGGGCGGATCATGAAGGTTTCTATCAGGGCGTCGCTTGCTGGCGCAGGGCCGATCGTGATAGGCCGCTGCACCCTCTCGACCCGACTTGGAGCGGATTTTCCGCGCCGTCGCAATTGCCGCAACAGGGCCTGGCGCAGGATTTGGCGAATGACCACAGCGAAATACGACGTTCTCGGGATCGGCAATGCGATTTTCGACGTATTGGTGCAGACCGACGAGAGTTTCCTTGGCCGCCACGGCATGACCAAGGGCGGCATGGCGCTGATCGACGAGGCCCGCGCCACGGCGATCTATCAGGATATGGGCCCGGCGACCGAGATGTCCGGCGGTTCGGCGGCCAACACCATTGTCGGCGTAGCCAATCTCGGCGCGCGCGCGGCCTATGTCGGCAAGATCAGGGACGACCAGATCGGCCGGCTCTACGCCCATGACATCCGCGCTGCGGGTGTTGCGTTCGAGACCAGGGCCGCCGCCGACGGTCCCGCCACCGGCTGCTCCTACATTCTGGTGACCCCGGATGGCGAGCGCACCATGAACACCTATCTCGGCGCCGCGCAGGACCTGACGCCCGACGATATCGACGAGGAGCAGATCGCGGCATCGAGCATCGTCTATCTCGAAGGCTATCTGTGGGATCCGAAGAGCGCCAAGGAGGCGTTCGTCAAGGCGGCGACGATCGCGCATGGCGCGGGCCGCCAGGTCGCGCTGACGCTGTCGGATTCGTTCTGCGTCGATCGCTATCGCGGCGAATTTATCGAACTGATGCGCAACGGCACGGTCGATCTGATCTTCGCCAACGAGGCCGAACTGCATTCGCTGTATGAGACCTCGGATTTCGACACCGCGCTCACGCAATTGCGCAGCGATGCCAAACTCGGCGTCGTCACCCGCAGCGAAAAGGGCTGCGTGGTGGTGTCGAAAGACGGCGTCATCGCGGTGCCGGCGTTTCCGATCGACCGGATGGTGGACACCACAGGCGCCGGCGATCTGTTCGCCGCCGGCTTCCTGTTCGGCCTGGTGCGCGGCACAGGCTTCGAGGCGGCCGGACGGCTGGGGGCGCTTGCAGCGGCCGAAGTGATCCAGCACATCGGCGCGCGGCCGCAGACCTCGCTCAAGGAATTGGCGAAGCAGAACGGGCTGCCGGTGTAGGTGCTTTCTTTTCACCTCGCCCGCTTGCGGAAGAGGTCGAGCCAGCGGGTTGGCGCGGATCGCTGCCCGATTAAAGGCTCTATATCGGCTAAAAAGGCATGCGAGGGGGAGCGGTCTCCCAAACAAGGTCGTTCTCTTCGGGGGTGAGTCCATAAGCGTCGTTGACGAGTTCCGACAGCCGCTTTTCAAGAGCTAGAGTTTCTCCACGCGCCCGACGCGCTGGGCCTATCGTAACGCTGTGCTCACGCGATAGCTCGGCGATCTCTGCAGCAGTAATCATTCGCTTTTTGGGCAGAGCTTCGCGCACTGCTTTCAAGAAAGCATCCCCGTCCAGCGCGGTGGGATTTTGAAGGATCCGATTGAGGTCACTGAGCCCCCACTCGTATCTTAGCCATTCTGTCATGCGCCTCCCACGTGCGGATGCATCAAGCGTCAGTGCTGTAAGACGATCTGTCATTGAAGAGATGTCAGTGGTCGGTTGAGGCGGGACAGGATAATCTTCGACAAATGTATTGAAGTACCTGAGAGCTTCGTCTTTCCCGTGTTGAGCCTTTCTCCACGCGTACCACCATCCAACAGGCGCATTGAGGACAGTCGCCAGCCACGCGTCTCCATTGGGAATTATGTACCCGGTGTTGTTCGTGAAGATTCCCGCCGTATCGATTGAGAATGACGCCGTCCAAGCAATGTCGGGATATAGAATCTTAGGTCGCTCGAACAACTCCCAATAGTCGACCGCGTCTTGGATTTCATACCATTGATAGTTTCCTGGTTTGCGTCCCGGCCACTTCTCATCTGGTTCGCTGGGCTTCCAGTTGTCTGGCTTTGCTTCAAGTTTTGTGCGGAATTTTTCCAAGTGGCGTTTGATGCTCGGATACCGGTCAATTTGAATAGCCCGCCTAGCAAAAATCATCCATGTCTCATGCCATGGTGCCCCCCATCTGACGAGGTCTTGGCCGCGAACATACGGCTTAATGATTTCGGACGCATTCTGATCTTCCGAAACGAGGCGATCTCTCGTCGGGGTATCAATCAGGAAGGCTTCATTGAAGCCGGTTAGGACCCCTCTGTAAGGCTTGGCGTTGGCGTAATCGGTCAGCGATTGACCGGCGTGCCGAATCTTACCCAATAGTCGGGCTACGTTAGGAGGCTCTAGTGTCCAACTCTCTTTCGTGAAATGCATTCGGGGAAGAGGATAAGTGGCCTTTGCCACCGCCTCGTCCAGAGCCTTTTCCGGTACGTCCTCGCGAGGAATAAGACACACAAAAGTATCGGTCGGAGCCGGGCCGCTGACTGGCTTGCGCAGGACAATCACAGAAGGAAAGACATCCGCATCCGGGAAAAACTTCTTAGCATGACCAAAATCGGCGACAAACTCCACCCATGCTTGATCGGTGAACATGCCGCGCAAACCCTCGGCGTATCCAGCGCGCATCCATTTATTGGTGACGACATAGGAAAGGCGGCCGCCCGGCTTTAGTAGTCGGAGACCTTGCTCGTAGAAGTAAACGTATAGGTCGGCATTGCCGTCATATGATGTTGGATAGGCGCGCTTTAGGCCGGGCTTTATCGCCGTGATGAGCTCCTGCCTAACGTACGGTGGATTTCCGATTATTGCATCGAATCCGCCGTGGAGTTCATTACTCTCCCATTGGCGCCAAATTCCCGGGAACGCGACCTGCCAATGCAAGAAGTGTTCTTCAGCGATCCGAGCTTTTATGCCCGGAAGCCACGCCTTGAGCGTAGAAGCAGTATCGTGAGCGCTGAACGAAACGCTCTTTTGCAGCTTGCGCTTCGCCTTCTCCATCTCGGTAGTAGCTGGCGGCGGAGGCACATCGAACGTCGCGACACCTGTTGAAATCTTCACAGGATCTCCAAAGCTGCCCTTGGTCAATTCTTGAAGCGTCGCCTTATGGAGCTTAGTCGAAGGCTGTAGCCACTCAATCGCGTGGACGAGCGATAACAGTCCTCTAAGTTCAGAGGTCATTGACTCGATGCCCTCGAACAAATTCTTCGATTGATAGACCTCGGCTATGTCAGCGTCAGTGAGTCTCTCGATAGTTTGCATTCCTGCGGCAGCGCCGAGCGCCCGCTTTAGCGGGGCGCTCATGAGCAGAGGACTACCCAACTCCACGAGACGAGACATGGCTGGGCGAACCCATGCCCCGAACAGTGAGTTGCCACAGCGCAGATGATGGTCGAGAAACGACAGCGGTGCGCCGACGGTGAATGTGTGCAGCCACAGAGCGACTTTGGCTAGCTCGACGGCCAAAGGATTTTTATCGACCCCATAGACGCATCGCTTGAGGACCATGCGGCGGACGATATGCCGGTCTTGCAAATGCTCATCAACGTACGGCCACTTGTTCTCAGCGGCATGGCGAATAATTTCGCTGCGGATACTGGAAATTTCGGTAGCAAGAGGAGATTGGTAAGTGTTGTCGGCCCACGCGACGCTTTGCTCAGACCAAGCCATCGCCGCCAAAACTTTGTCGGCCAGCCAGTCGACGAGACTAACCAGAAAATGACCCGAACCCATCGCTGGGTCGCAAATTTTCAGACTGAGTATCGCCTTGGCAGGATCGACTGAAGTCAAAAGTGCGATACGACTTTCTTTTGACCGCTTGTCGGTAGCGAGCTTTTCTGTCTCCGCCTGAAATTCCGCAAGCTTTTCCTCCACCAAGGGTCCCACAGCCTTCTCAATGATGAGCATCACAAGACTGTCGGCAGTGTAATAGCTTCCGCTTTCATGACGCGCTGTGTCATCGGCTTTGGGGACGACTTTCCCTCCCTCATTCGCCACCAAATCGTATTCGAGTGTTTTTTCGTAAACGGACCCAAGCTGTTGGACCGATAGGTCGCGATAATTGATGTAACGAGGTCCTTCGTCCTCTAGACGATGGGATAAGCCGTAGATGACGTCGGTGATTATCGCGTCAGGAAGTTGAACTTCAGAAAGAAGAGGTGCGGCGTCCTTGGCGAAAAGTCCGCCGTTGTATGGGGGGATACCGAACGAGTTGTCGCCCTCTGCAATGGCCTTAAAGATCGCAGTCAATTTCGGCCAATAGGTGACCATGGTCGAGGAGAAAGTTTTTCGGGTAGTTTTCCTCTCGGCTATGTCGAGGCGCATCGCAGTCAATGAAAAGTCCTTATAGGGCTCCCGATTGTGAGGCAGCAGATCACGATCCTCTGCGTAGAATACGAAAAGAAGTCGGTAGAGCAACACAAGCGAGCTCTGGCGAACTTGCGAGAGATACGTTTGCTCGATTGTCAGCGGACGCTTAGGGTCGCCATCTGAGATTGCTGCAACGATCTTCGGGCAGAGTTCGCCGAAGACAAGGCGCGAAAGGTCCTTCGTAACCTTTTCTTCCCAAGTCTTGCCGGCAGCGCGGGCAACCTCATGGAACGAGCGGTTTCCGTCGAGAGGTAAGAATGCCGTCTTTGCGAATAGAAGTACGAACAGCCTGAGACAGTGGTCCGTGGTCAGTCTCGGGTCAGCTCGATCGAGTAAGTCTAGTTCGCAGCCGGGTAGTTCTAGCGCCTTGCCGAGGTCGATCTCAAAGAAATCTTCGGCAACAGAAAGGGCTCCTTGCCAATAGAGACGCCAAATTCTTCCGTTCGTAAGGATGCCAAATCGCAATTTGCCAGAAGTCTGAATATCTACGCGGCTAAGGTACTGAAGCATTTGCGTCGCCGGAACGCCTTCGTCTGCTTTGCTGGCGCGATCGAGGGGTCGCTCCCATCGTTTGGCCTCTAGAACTGCAAGTCCATGTCGGTAACGCCTCCATTGATCTGCTTCGGAGACGGATCGGTCTCGCGCAAGTTTGTCTGCGAATAGCAGCGCGTCGGGCACTTGCTTTCTCCCCTTGGGAGAAAGCGTTTGCTGGACCTCGACGTCGGTCCAGCCTAGCTGCTCAAGCAGCGGATAAATCAGCGCCTTCTCAGTCTGCGCCTCGTTTGGCTTGGATATCGATTGCAGGTTGCTTGCCAACTTGAGGAACTCAGATTTCAGAGCCCTGACAGTTGAGTCCGGAAGCGAGCGCCACGGCTCGCTGAGGGTGACACCTTCAAGCAGGTAGTCGCGTGTGAACAAATTCCCGGCAATCACGAATCATTCCTCATTCGATGGCTAATGCATGCCATGCCATCTGCGCAATTCGCCGGATAGCCCCGTTGTGCTGTCGAAAATCCTTTCTCAATGTCTCCCTACCTAGCTTAATCCCACCCGGAAGCATATTTTCGATACACAAGACAGGCACACAAAGCGATACTAGGCAGCGGCAAACGCAGGAAATTCAACACTTTTTGGTTTGGACGATTCGATAGCCCTTCCCTACTCACCAGGCGCACTGGGGCAATATCTAAGCCTCCCATCGAGCGTGCAGTTGCGTTTTGTGTCTCGTAGTTCCGACCCAGGTATTGGAATTTCGCTTCCTTTTGACCTCCAATCCAAATCAGCTCGCAGGGCGCAATAGCGCCAGCGTGTTGCGCCGATCGTCAACTAAGACGGTGGAATTGTGCGTTCGCTGCGCGCGACGGCGAATTTGTTAAGCCGGATCAATCTGATGATAGCAGTCCAGATCTTTCTCCAAAAATAATTTCGTTTTCGTCTGACCCAAATCAGCCCTATATCTCCAGCCATCCTGTCCCACAGAGGGGCGTATCCGGATCGTCAGAGACGCGGGGCGGGATGCGGTGGACGCGGCAGCGTTAGGCGTGAAACGTGATGGCAGGGCGGGTTCGTTAGGGATCTGTGAGCGATCAAACGGCGCGCTGACGAACGGTGCTGTTGCGTACGGTGAAGTCGTGTGGTCCTGACGCCTCAGTGGTTGGCGTCAAGTCTTTCGGAGGCATGTCGGCCCGACCGGGCGCGGATGTGTCATATCTGGAAGGCGACGGTGTCAAACAAGCCCGATCGCCGGGGAGAGCACGAAGTAAGCCGTAAAGCCATTGCGCAGGGAATGTCGGATCGCCTCCGCTGAACCTGTATGCTCGTGTGCGTTTTCCTTCTTCACTTTGCACGCGAGACCGCGGGTGCAGCGCGCATCCGGCATTCCCCGCGCCCTCTGATTTCAAGGCGCGAAACGTTTGGGCAAACCTCGGGCGGATCGAGCCGCGAGATCGCGGAATCATATCTGGGATTGGTGCCTCGTCATTGTCAGGAGGGCAAGGGACGAAGCAATCCATTCTTTCTTTAGGTGGTGCGATGGATTGCTTCGCGGAGCCTGTCATCGGGCGGCGCTTCGCGCCGACCCGATGGCTCGCAACGACGGTCTCTAGCGAATGCGCGTCACGCCGCCTTTTGCGCCGCATCGAGCCCGGCATAGACGCCGCTCTCAAAACCGGCAAAAGCTTCCAGGCACTTCCGGTCCGCGAATGGCAACAACTGCATCAGGATCACGCCGGTGACGTCACGCGCCGGATCGATCCAGTAATAGGTGTTGGCGAGGCCCGCCCAGGCGAGGCTGCCGGGGCTGCGGCCCTCCGGCGTCTTGGCGCTGTTGATCAGGAAGCTCAGTCCCCATTTCTTCACGATGTCCGGATAGAGATCGACGTCGTTGGTCGCCCATCCGATCGCCGTCGTCATCTTGCCCATCGTAAGATCGCCGATGTGGTTCTGGCCCATCGTGGCGACCGTCTCGGGCTTCAGCACCTGGTTGCCGTTGCCGCGGCCCTTGTTGAGGATCATCTGGGTGAACCTGATGTAATCAGCGGCCGTGCCGTAGAGACCGCCGCCACCCATATGAAACTCGGGTTCCTGTTCGAGCTCGAACGGAATCGGCGCCAGCGTGCCATCCTCGCCGCGCGCATGCATGCCGACCAGACGCTTGCGCTGGGATTCGCCGATCTTGAATCCGGTGTCGGTCATGCCGAGCGGCGTGAACAGATGATCGCGCAGATAGGCATCGAGCCTCTTGCCGCTGGCGGCCTCGACCGCCTTGCCGACGAAATCGATGTTGGTGCCGTATTCCCAGCGGGTGCCAGGGTCCGTCATCAGCGGCGTCTTGAGTGCGTCGTTCTTGCAGGTAGTGACGGCGGGCAGGCCGGTCTTTTCCAGATACTGCACCAGGTCGCCGTTCCACATGTTGTAGGCGAAACCGGCGGTGTGGGTCATGAGGTGACGCAGCGTGATCGGGTTCTTCGCCGGCCGCAGTTTGGGTTCGCCCTTGGCGTCGAAACCCTCCAGCACCTGCGGCGCGGCGAGATCGGGCAGCACCTTGCCGATCGGTTCGTCCAGCGAGAGCTTGCCCTGCTCGACCAGTTGCATGCCGGCTGCCGACGTAATGGCCTTGGTCATCGAGGCAATCCAGAACACGCTGTCGGCCGTCATGGCGTCGTCTTTCGACAGGTCGCGTTTGCCGAACGCGCCCTGGTAGATCACGTCCTTGCCGGTTGCGGCGACCGCGACCACGCCCGGGATTTCCCCGGCCTCGCTTTTCTGACGCAACATCTGATCGATCTGAGTTTGATTTTGCATGGTGCACCTCCCGTTTTGATTTTTTTGCAGTCGCCGATCTTCCTCCTGCTCACCTCCGGCCGCAAGCCATCACCGGCAGGCAGGGGCGCGCCGGCGCAGCCTGAGATAGCTGCTGCAGTGAGGCGGGAATGGTCGCGGCGCCTCAGCAGAACCACCACATTTGCCATATTTTTGGGGATTGACCGGCATTGCCGATGACCGTTCAGCATATCCGCGATATGTTTCGATTCGATCACGGGTTTTTGAAACGATTTTCTGCGTAGCGCGTTCAGATTGCGGCATAAACAAGCGCTGCCCGATTGAAATTTGACGAAATTGATAGCGGCTTTCGAGGCCGCGAGGGGACACCAAAATGATCTCAACCTGGAGTGAGTGGAAACGGTATCCGCGTGCCGGACGTGACGAGAATATCGAAGCGCCGATCACCCCCGGGATCTATGAAGTCCGCTATGCCGGCACCGGCGCCCTGCACTCATTCGGTGCGGTCGATAATGTCGCGCAGGCTTTGTCGCAGATCTCAGTGGGTTCGAAATCATGGTTCGGGCGGCGTGAGCCTGCGGCAACGCCCGAGCTCGAATATCGCACCTGCGCCACCTCCTCCAAGGCGGCCGCCAAGGCCGCGGCGGAGCGCATGATCGGCCGGCGCGAAACCTATATGAGCGGCGCGGCTTAAAGCCCCTATCATCGGCCGACCGACGTCCTGGCGTCCCCGGGGGAGCCGAAGCGCGCCCGAATTGACGTTCAAAACGCCGCGAGGCAATCGATCACAGCCCCCTGCATCGCGGGCTGTTTGAGCCTATATTGGCTTCAGGGCCAAGAAATGCCCCAAGCAAGATCCCAAGGAAAATCCAAAAAAACTTCAAGGAGTACCGCCATGTCCCCGACCGCCGCCGCACGCCCGTCGCAAGCCTCCGCACCCTCGCTGCGCGACCGCCTGAAGGATTCCTCGCTGTTGCGTGAGCAGTGCTACATCGACGGGGCCTGGACAGGGGTCGCGGCCAATCCCGTCACCAATCCGGTCAATGGCGTCGAATTGGCGAAAGTGCCGAGGCTAAGCACGGCGGAAGCGACTCAGGCCGTGGAAGCGGCCGAGCGCGCGTTTCCGGCCTGGGCCAAGCTCACCGCCAAGCAGCGCTCCAACATCCTGCGCAAATGGTTCGACCTGATCATCGCCAACCGCGAAGACCTGGCGCTGATCCTCACCTCGGAGCAGGGCAAGCCGCTGACGGAGGCGCTGGGCGAGATCGACATCGGGGGCGCCTATGTCGAGTTCTTTGCCGAGGAAGCGCGGCGCGTCTATGGCGAAACCATTCCGACGCAGCGTCCGGACGCGCGCCTGCTCGCGATCCGCCAGCCGATCGGCGTCTGCGGCGCGATCACGCCATGGAATTTTCCCTGTTCGATGATCACCCGCAAGGTGTCGCCGGCGCTGGCGGCCGGCTGCACCGTGGTGCTGAAGCCCGCCAATGAGACGCCGCTCACGGCATTGGCGCTGGTGGCGCTGGCGGAAAAAGCCGGCGTGCCCAAGGGCGTGTTCAACATCCTCACCGGCAATTCGTCGGCGATCGGCAAGGTCTTGTGCGAGCATCCGGCGGTGCGCTTCGTCGGCTTCACCGGCTCGACCGAGGTCGGCAAGATCCTGTATCAGCAGGCCGCGGTCGGGGTGAAGAAGCTCGGGCTCGAGCTCGGCGGCAACGCGCCGTTCGTGGTGTTCGACGACGCCGATATCGATGCGGCGGTCGAAGGCGCCATGGTCTCGAAATATCGCAACATGGGCCAGACCTGCGTCTGCGCCAACCGGCTCTACGCCCAGGACAAGATCTACGATCAGTTCGTCGAGAAACTCTCGAAGAAAGTCGCGGCGATGAAGGTCGGCGACGGCACGGAAGCCGGCGTGACGCAGGGACCGCTGATCAACATGGAGGCGGTCGACAAGGTCGAAAAGCACATCGCGGACGCGGTCAAGGGCGGCGCCAAGATCATCACCGGCGGTAAACGCCATTCGCTCGGCGGCAGTTTCTTCGAACCGACCGTGCTCGCCAACGTCGCGCCCGATGCGCTGGTCGCGCATGAAGAAACATTCGGCCCGCTCGCGCCGGTGTTTCGTTTCAAGGACGAGGCCGACGTGATCGCGATGTGCAACAATTCGCCGTTCGGGCTTGCGTCGTATTTCTATTCGCGCGATCTCGGCCGGGTCTGGCGGGTCGCCGAAGCGCTGGAGTCCGGCATGGTCGGCGTCAACACCGGCCTGATTACCACCGAAGTAGCCCCCTTCGGCGGCGTCAAGGAATCCGGCCTCGGCCGCGAAGGCTCGCATCACGGCATGGAAGAATATGTCGAGATCAAATACGTGATGATGGCGGGGATTTGACTTCGGGATAACGAAGTCAAACTGCGAGATCGGACCCCGTGATCAGGTGATAGGCTTCGAGATAACGCTTGCTGGTGGCGTCGACCACGCTGGCCGGTAGTGGCGGCGGCGGGGCGTCGCCATTCCAGCGGCCGGCGCGGCGCTCGGCGTCGAGATAATCCCGCAGCGGCTGCTTGTCGAAGCTCGGCTGCGGCCGGCCGGGCTGATAGGCATCGGCCGCCCAGAACCGCGAACTGTCGGGGGTCATCACCTCGTCGATCAGGATGATGCGGCCGTCGCGATCCCTGCCGAATTCGAATTTGGTGTCGGCGATGATGATGCCTTGATCGCGGCTGAGGGTTTCGCCGAGCGTATAGACGGCGCGGGTCATGCTTTCCAGCGTGTAGGTCACCTCGTCGCCGAGGATCTCGCGCATGCGGCCGATGGTGATGTTTTCGTCATGGCCGGTTTCGGCCTTGGTCGCCGGACTGAAGATCGCAGGCTCCAGCTTGGCGCTTTCGAGCAGGCCGGGCGGCAGCTTCTCGCCGGCCAGCGTGCCGGATTGCGCGTATTCCTTCCAGGCCGAGCCGGACAGGTAGCCGCGGATCACGCATTCGATCGGGAATACTTCGGTGCGCCGGCACAGCATCGCGCGTCCCGCAAGCGAGGCACCATGCGCCTTGAGGGCAGGCACCTCCTGGATGATGGCATCGGCGTCGGCGCTGATCATGTGATGCGGCACCACGCCCTCGAGCTGGTCGAACCACCACGCGCTGATCTGGGTCAGCACCGCGCCCTTCATCGGGATCGTCTCGGCCATCACGACGTCGAATGCGCTGATGCGGTCGGTGGTCAATAGCAGCACGCGGTCATCGCCGACGGCGTAGATATCGCGGACCTTGCCGCGCCCGATCCGTGGAAGGGGCAGGTCGCTGGCGAGCATGGTGGTCATGGGACAAACTTTCAAAGACGGGGAATCAACTCGCGCGGGCGCGAGTCGCACGAAAAGATGGTGGCAGGTTACTCCGGCAGCGGGATGAACTCGTGTTCGCTGGGGACGGGCGCGAAGCGGCCGGATTTCCAGTCCGCTTTGGCCTGCTCGATCCGCTCCTTGCTGGAGGAGACGAAATTCCACCAGATGTGGCGCGGCCCTTCCAGCGCGTCGCCGCCCAGAAACATCATCCGCGCCGGTTTTGTCGTTTTCACCGTGATGCGGTCGCCGGGCCGGAAGATCAGCAACCGCGGCCCTTCATAGCGATCGCCGGCGATTTCGATTTCGCCGTCGATCAGATAGATCGCGCGCTCTTCATGATCGGGATCGAGCGGGACGCTGATCCCCTGCTGCGCGGTCACCTCGGTGTAGAACCATGGCGACACCATCGTCACCGGGGATTTCACGCCGAACGAACTGCCTGCGATGATGCGGGCGCTGAAGCCTCGCTCGGTCACCGTCGGCAGGTCGGCGGCGGCGTAATGCTGGAACGAAGGCGCGATTTCCTCGGAGCCCGCCGGCAGCGCGATCCAGCTCTGCAGGCCCAGCATCTTCTGGCCGTCGCGCCGCTGCACATCCGGCGTCCGCTCGGAATGCGCGATGCCGCGCCCGGCCGTCATCAGGTTCATGGCGCCGGGCTGGATCTCCTGGATGTTGCCCTCGCTGTCGCGGTGCATGATGCTGCCGTCGAACAGATAGGTGACGGTGGCGAGCCCGATATGCGGATGCGGGCGCACGTCCATGCCCTTGCCCGACATGAACTGTACCGGCCCGAAATGATCGAAGAAGATGAAGGGGCCGACCATCTGCCGCTTGCCATGCGGCAGCGCGCGGCGCACCTCGAACCCGTCGCCGAGGTCGCGGGTGCGCGGCACGATGACAAGCTCCAGCGCGTCGCAGGATTGGGGATCGCCGAGCACGGGGTCGTTGGAGGGAAGCCAGCTCATGATGTCTCCGTAACTTTTGCCCGCGATCATAGCAGCAATTATCGGGGCGCGTCCAAGCGCCGAGTCATGACATCGGGCGGTCCCCGGCGAAGGCCGGGCGACCCACCAGGTTGAGGCACGCCGGAGCGCACCGATCGGTGAGCGCAACTGCACTCATCCGGGGATGTGGCGATGCTATCTCGCTACCATCAGCTGGTGACGCCGATCAGCATGCGCGTCAGTTCCTCCGGCGCCATCACCATGGCGTCATGGCCGGTGGCGATTTCGGCCCAGCGCCATCCCTGCTGCGCCTTGACCCATTTGCGCGAGCTTTCGAGCGCCGCATAGGACGGATCGGTGCAGGCGATGTAGGTGCGCGGCAGGTTGTTGCCGACCGCGCCCTTGATGTTGAGCGTACTCGTGTAGGTGCCGAGCGGATGAGGCGTGAGCCGGCGCTTGATCCATTCGGTGTCCTTTGCGTCGGAAATTCCGAATGCCGACGGCGGCGGTGTGGGGAGGCTGAGGCCTCCGCTGCTTTCTTCGGCGGCCTTGCGGCGTGCTGCGACGATATCCGGCGGCAGATTGTCGAACGGGCTCTTGCCCCCCTCCACCATCAGCGAATCCAGGTAGACCAGATGGCGAATTCTGTCGGGCATCGCGTCGGCAACGCCGCTGATTGCAAGGCCGCCGAATGAATGCCCGACGAGGACGACGTTGGACAATTCTTCAGCCTCGACGACATTGACGATGTCCCTGGTGAAGGTATCCAGCGTGATGTCTTTGGACAGCAGATGCTTGCGCTCGCCGAGCCCGGTCTGCGTCGGCGTGAACACCTGATGGCCGGCTGCGCGCAGTCGGTCCGCGACGCGGCTCCAGCACCACCCGCCATGCCAGGCGCCGTGAACCAGCACGAATGTCTGCGCCGCGGTCTGCGCCGCTGCCACGGCTCCACCTGTGCCCGCTGCCAACCCTGCGATAGCCATTGTTTTCAGGACATCCCGTCGTTTCATGATGATTGCTCCCTTTGTATATCTGATTTGCTGCGATGGCAGTCTGTTACCCGGCTCTTTTCGTTCGACCGGGGTTTAATAGTGCGGCAGGCTTTCAAAGATTTTGCGGCATGACAAGACGATCTCCGTGCCGCCTCATCCAGGACCGCGGCGAAGCCGGCGGAATCGACGGGTAGTTCAACCCGTTAAATGGGGTGCTCCGTGCCGATCAATTGCCGCCTGCAGGTCCGGCGGGCGTAACCAATTCCGTGATTGAGCCGATCCGGTGCGGCTTGCTACTGCCGGCCGAGATGCGTGGCTTTCTCGACGTGATCGAACCGTTCCAGCGAGAGGATCGCGTCCGCAAGCTGGTCGGCGCGGCTATTCAGCACCGGGCGGGCCAGCGTCAAAAATTTCTGCGCCATCGCCTGTGCGTCGGGAAACGAATTGGGCTCGCCCGAGGGGTCGGCATAGAGCCGCTCATGCACGCCGTCATCGGTGGTGATGGAAACCCGCGCGCCGAACGGATGGCTGCGGCCGATCTCAAGCCGGTCGTCCTGCACCACATCGAACTTGTCCGCGAGCGCATCGACAGCGGCGTTGCCAAGCTTGTCGTAATCGTCCCACCCAAAACGGCCCTGATCGAGTGCCACTGCGCCGGTAAAGAACATCGAGAACTGGCCGCCGACGATCGAGGTCGGATGCCGCTTGGTGCCGGCATCTCCAGTCAGCGTGATGCCATTGCGATGCAGGCCGATCTCGACGCGTTTGATCTGGTCCGGCGTAAGGTTGTGCTCCCGGCGCATCGCGATCAGCGCATCGAGCGCCGCATGGGTATAACGGCAACTCGGATAGGGCTTCACGCCGATCTTCATGGTCTCGTAGATTTCGGCCGAGACCGGCGGTGGCCTTGTCGGGATGGGCGTTGTCGCTGTAGCCGACCAGAAGGCCGTGCTTGCCCTCGACCAACTCGGCCGCGCCGACGAAATCATTACGCGCCAGCGTCGCCGCGATCACGCCGTTCATGGCGGCGGCGCCGACCTGGTAGCGCTTGTTCCAGGCACCGTTGACCAGGAACTGCAGCGAGCCCGCGGCCTGGCTGCCGGAAACGCCGAACGCCGCGACGATCTGATCCTTCGACAGTCCGAACAGTTTCGCGGCGGCTGCGGCTGCGCCATAGGTGCCAGCGGTGGCGGTCGGGTGAAAGCCGCGGGCATAATGCGAGGTGGGATCGAGCGCGTTGCCGAGACGGCAGCACACCTCGTAACCGGCGACGATCGCGGTCAGCACGTCGCGGCCGGAGGCGCCGACCAGTTCGCCGACCGCGAACGCGGCCGGGACCACCGGCGCGCTCGGATGCAGCGAGGAATCCGCATGGGTATCGTCGAAATCGAGCGAGTGGCCGAGCGCGCCGTTGAGCAAGGCGGCGACTGCCGGTGTCCAGGTCTTGCTGTCGCCGAACACGGTGGCCCGGCCCTTGCCGTCGAGCGCCAGCGCTTCGAGCATCTTGAGCAGCGAGGGCGTGGATTCCGCGTCGCGCCGCGCCCGGATGGCGCTGCCGAGGAAATCCAGCGTCAGCACCTTGGCGCGCTCCAGCACCTCCGGCGGGATATCCGCGAATTTCAGGTTTGCAACATAGGCGGCAAGCGTTGCGGTTTCATCGGCCATCGTGTTTCCTCGCTGTTGCCTCGCAGGGTAGGCGGGCTGATTCCCGGTTTCAAGCCGCCCGCGGGCGATGGGCAGCAGCCATGTCCGAGGTCGTTGATAAACCGCTGCGTCGGTAACCTTCGAAACGGGGGCGCATGATCGCTTTCTTCAAACGCCTGTCCGCCCCGATGCGGTCCCGGAAGGCGCAACTGGCGCTTGCAATCAGGGTCACGGTCGCGGCTTTCGGCGCGCTGGCGATCGCGACCGCATTAAATCTGATGCTGCCGCTATGGGCCGTGCTGACGTCCCTCATTGTCACCCAGATGAGCGTCGGCCGATCGCTCAAGGCGACCCGCGATTATATGCTCGGGACCGTGGGCGGCGCGCTCTATGGCGGCGCGGTCGCGGTGCTGATTCCGCATTCCGGAGAGGCCGGGCTGCTCGCGCTGCTGGTGCTGGCCGTCGCGCCGCTGGCTTTCATCGCCGCCCTCAATCCCAGCCTGAACGCCGCCACGGTCACCGCCGTCATCGTGCTGCTGGTTCCCTCCATCAGCCATGGCAGCCCGCTCGATTCCGCCGTCGATCGCGTCCTCGAGGTTACGGTCGGCGCGCTCACCGGGCTTTTGGTGTCGTTTACGGTGCTGCCGTCGCGGGCGCATAATCAGGTCCGCGTCAGCGCAGCGCAGGTGCTCGAATTGATCGCCGCGGCGCTCTCTCAATTGCTGGCGGGCCTGACGGGCGGGCTGGACAACGACGCCTTGCATCGGATTCAGGATGGCATTGGCGCAACGCTGGCAGAATTGAATGCGACCGGCGCCGAAGCGGAGCGCGAGCGCACGGCGCATCTCACTTCGGGTCCCGACGCCGGTCCGCTGTTGCGGACCATCCTGCGGCTGCGCCACGACCTCGTGATGGTCGGGCGGGCGAGCGTAGTGCCGCTGCCGATCGACCTGCAGGCGCGGCTCGCGGCGCCGTTGGCTAAAGTCAGCGCCGCGATCGTCACCTATCTGCGGGCCATGGCCCAGGCATTGCGGAGCGGTGTCGGCGCTCCCGCGATCTGGCCGATCCATGACGCCTTGCACGGCTATGCCGCGGAAATCGCCGCGCTGCGCGGTGAAGGCCTGATACGAAGTCTGCCGGGCGACGCGGCGGAGCGGTTTTTCGCGCTGGGGTTTTCTCTGGAGCAGATGCGGCAGAACCTCAAAGACCTCGAACGCTGCGTCGCCGAGTGGTCGGAAAAGCCGTCGGCGACAGCCGGCGAGGGGGTGTAGGTTCAGACGGCCACCTGCCGCAGCATGTTGCGGACGATCAGCCGGTGGAATGGCAGGATGATCGTGAGGTAGGCCCGGCCAAGCAGGTTGTGCGTCAGCACCAGCGTGGTTGCGGTGACGCGCTGCTGGTCGGCGGTGCCGGCAACGTCGATCACGACGCGAAAATCCAGATGCTTGTCGTCGAGGCCGGCCACCAGGCGGTCCGGCGTCTCGCTCAGAATCGGAAAGATTCCGATCGCGGCAGTGGAGGCGGCGTCGGTGGGAGCGGGCGTTTCAGGCCAAATGGCGTCACCAGCCGGTTGCGCAAGCTCATAAGCGCATCGACCCATCGTGGCCCGTGCGTCAGCATTTTCTCGGCCGCATGCCGCGCATCGAGCGCTACGCCATCAACCGTCACCCGATAGGCATCGACGAATTGTGCACCCGCCAACAGCGTATCGGTGTCGACGCTCGGATCCACTTCGTGAACTTTCATCGCCGCTCCTTGCCGTGTGCGAACGCGAGATGACGCACGAGCCATCGAAAACGCAAGATCAGAAGTGCGGCATAGACCGCGGTCCCGCAGGACACGCCGATCCAGACCCCGACCGCGCCCAATCTCGTATCGAAGGCGAGCACGTAGGCCGCGGTAAATCCGATGCCCCAGTAACTGACCGCGGCGAACAATAACGGCACCCGCGTGTCGCTCATGCCGCGCAGCGCGCCGGCCGCGACCGTCTGGATGCCGTCGGCGACAAAGAACGTCGCGCCGACCATCAGCAGCGTCGCGGTGAGTTCGATGACGGCGCCGGCGCTTTCAGCGGCCTCGCCGAAGAAAAATCGCGAGATCGCAAATCGGGCGAGAATCACAATGAGGGTCAAGGCGGATACCAGGACAATTCCGAGCAGCGTCGCCACGTAGCCGGCGCGTTTCACCGCTGACGCGTCGTTGCGGCCGACGGCATGTCCGACCCGCACGGTGGCCGCCATGCCGATGCCGAACGGAACCATGAACAGGATGGCGGTCACCTGCAGCGCGATCTGATGCGCCGCCAGCGCGGTGGTGCTGATCAGGCCCATCAGCAGCGCCGCGGCGGCGAACAGACCGTACTCCATCAGGAAAGCCAGGGAGATCGGCGCGCCGATCACGACCAGCTGCCGCATCAGCATCCAGTCGATGCGCCAGATGCGGCTGAGCACGCGGTATTTCCGGAACGGGGGGCGGGCATAGGCGAACCAGATGCTCGCCAGAAACATGACGAAATTGACGATCGTCGTCGCAAGACCGGCACCGAACAGTTCCAGCCGCGGCAATCCTCCCTCGCCATGGATCAGGAGATAGACCAGCACGGCATTGGCCGGAATGGCGGCAAGCGTGATCCACAATCCCGGCTCCGGCCGGTTGACCGCGCCCATGAAGCCACGGATCGCCAGAAACGCCAGCCCCGGCGCGATGCCCCACGCCAGGCCGAGCAGATAGTGTTGCGCGAGATGCGCGGTCGCGGGAGCCTGCCCCAACGTCAACAGGGTCCGTTCGCCGAACAGCGGCAGCACCATCACCGGCAGCGAAATCAATAGCGCCGCCCACAGCCCGACCCGAAGCGCGCGCCGCACCATGCGGGGGTTGCGCGCGCCGAACGCCTGCGCGGCCAGCGGCGCCACCGCGGACACCAGCCCCATCCCAAAGGTGAAGCTGACGAAGTAGACCGTGCTCGCCAGCGCCGCCGCGGCAATGGCTGCGTCGCCGAGCCGTCCGATCAGCGCCAGATCGGTCGTCATCATCGCGATCTGCCCAAGCTGCGTCAGCGCGATAGGGACGGCGAGCTTGAGCGTCTCCGTCAATTCCACGGCGAGGTGGTGGCGGGGATTCCCTGCGGGTGCTGCGATCGGCGCGCGCTCGATCTTGTCAACGGACGTCATCGGGGCAGACTAACACCGTCACCGGCTGAATGGTGATCTGGTGCACGGGCCTGATCCTCGATCAGGCGTCGCCTGTCTACTCCGGCACGCGGGTGATCCTGGCGCCAAGCGCGTTGAGCCGTTCGTCGATCCGCTCATAGCCGCGCTCGATCTGGTCGGCATTGTTGATGGTGCTGACGCCCTTGGCGCACACGGCGGCGAGCAGCATGGCCATGCCGGCCCGGATATCGGGGGACGTCATCAGCGCGCCCCGCAGCCGGCTCGGCCCTGCCACGATCGCGCGATGCGGGTCGCACAGCACGATGCGGGCGCCCATCGAGATCAGCTTGTCGACAAAGAACATTCTGGACTCGAACATCTTCTCGAACATCAGGATCACGCCGTCGCATTGCGTGGCGGTCACGATGGCGATCGACATCAGGTCGGCGGGGAAGGCCGGCCATGGCTGATCCTCGAGTTTAGGCACGTGGCCGCCGAAATCGTCCTGGATCTTCATGGTTTGGTCGGATGGCACCACGAGGTCGTCGCCCTCGACCTCGCAGATGATGCCGAGCCGCTCGAAGCCCATCCGGATCGAGCGCAGGTGTTCGACGCCGGCGCGCGCGATGCGCAGCGGCGATCGTGTCACCGCGGCAAGCCCGATCAGCGAGCCGACCTCGATGTGGTCGGGCTGGATCGAATAAACGGCGCCGCCGAGTGTCGCCGGTCCATGCACGACGATGGTGTTGGTGCCGATGCCTTCGATGCGGGCTCCGAGCGCAACCAGGAAATGCGCGAGGTCCTGCACATGCGGCTCGGAAGCGACGTTGCGTAAGTGTGTGGTGCCGTGCGCCGCCACCGCGGCCATCAGCGCGTTCTCGGTAGCCGTCACGCTGGGCTCGTCGAGGAAGACGTCGGCGCCCTTGAGGCGCGCGGCGCGGAATTCCAGCCGGTCGGTGGCAACGACGGTGGCGCCGAGCTGCTCGAAAGCCAGAAAATGGGTATCGAGACGCCGCCTTCCGATCACGTCGCCACCCGGCGGCGGCAGCATCACCTCGCCGCAGCGGGCCAAAAGCGGCCCCGCCAGCAGGATCGAGGCACGTATCCTTGCGCACAGCACCGGATCGAGATCGGTCGAGCGAATGTTCTTGGCGTGGACAAAGAGCGTATTGCGCTGTCGCCATTCGGCCGTGGCGCCGACCGAGCGGATCAGTTCCACCAGCGTTTCGGTGTCACGAATCCGCGGGACGTTTTCGAGCGTCACCGGATGCTCGGTCAGCAGCGCGGCGGCGATGATCGGCAAGGCAGCGTTCTTGTTTCCGGAGGGCTCGATGGTGCCCGTCAGCCGGTGGCCACCTTCAACGATGTATTGCAGCGGCACCTGCCTCACACGTCCACATTGGCGCTGAGCGAATTATCCTGGATGAATTCGCGGCGCGGCTCGACCACGTCGCCCATCAGCTTGGTGAAGATGTCGTCGGCCTCGTCGACCTCCTTGATCTTCACCTGCAGCAGCGAGCGCTCGTTGGTATCCAATGTGGTCTCCCAAAGCTGGCTGGGGTTCATTTCGCCGAGGCCTTTGTAGCGCTGCAGCGCCACGCCCTTGCGGCCGGCATCGGTCACCGCCTCGAACAGGCTGACCGGCCCGTGGATGGCGGTCTCGGTGTCTTTCCGGCGGAGCAGGCCGGGCTTCGGATAGGCTTCCTGCAGCTTCGCGGCGTAATCGTCGAGCTTGCGCGCGTCGGCGGATCCGAGCAGCGCGTCGTCGATCATGGCGACATCCTTGACGCCGCGCACCGTGCGCTCGAAAAAGAAGCCTTCGCCTTCGGTGAAGCGTCCAATCCAGCCGCGTTCGGCTTCATCGGCCAGCGCGTCGAGCCGTCGCGCGATATAATCGGCGGCGGCGTTGGCGGTGGCGATGTCGCTGGTAATTCTCGGGCTCAGCACGCCGGCGATCGCGGCCTGCTCGACCACCTTGCGGTTATAGCGGCTGTGCAGATTGTGCAGCGTGCCGCGAATGACGCGGGCGTCCTCCACCAGCGCCTGCAGGTCGCGGCCGCTGCGGTCCTCGCCCGACGCCAACTTGAAAACGCAGTCGTCGAGGCCGGTCTCGATCAGGTAATCTTCCAGCGCGCGCTCGTCTTTCAGGTATTGCTCGGACTTGCCGCGCGTCACCTTGTAGAGCGGCGGCTGTGCGATGTAGAGATAGCCGCCCTCGATCAGCGTAGGCATCTGGCGGAAGAAGAACGTCAGCAGCAGCGTGCGGATGTGGGCGCCGTCGACATCGGCGTCGGTCATCAGGATGATCTTGTGATAGCGCAATTTCGCAAGATCGAAATCGTCGCGGCCGATGCCGGTGCCCAATGCCGTGATCAGCGTGCCGATCTGCTCGGAGCCCAGCATCTTGTCGAAACGCGCGCGCTCGACATTGAGGATCTTGCCGCGCAACGGCAGCACCGCCTGGAATTCCCGGTTGCGGCCCTGCTTGGCGCTGCCGCCGGCGGAATCGCCCTCGACGATGAACAGTTCGGATTTGGCCGGATCGCGCTCCTGGCAGTCGGCGAGCTTGCCGGGAAGCGAGGCGACATCGAGCGCGCCCTTGCGCCGCGTCAGTTCGCGAGCTTTTCGTGCCGCCTCGCGGGCGGCGGCGGCTTCCACCACCTTGCCGACGATGACCTTGGCTTCGCCGGGATGCTCCTCGAACCACGCCGCCAGGGCGTCGTTCAGGACATTTTCGACCACGGGGCGCACTTCCGAGGACACCAGCTTGTCCTTGGTCTGCGAGGAGAACTTTGGATCCGGCACCTTCACCGAGAGCACCGCGGTAAGGCCCTCGCGGCAGTCGTCGCCGGTCAGCGCAATCTTTTCGCGCTTGGCGATGGCGTCGGCATAGCCGTTGACCTGGCGCGTCAGCGCGCCGCGGAAGCCGGCCAGATGGGTGCCGCCGTCGCGCTGCGGAATGTTGTTGGTGAAGCACAGCACGTTCTCATGATAGCTGTCGTTCCACCACAGCGCCGCCTCGACGCCGATGCCGTTCATCTCGGCTGCGATCATGATCGGGGCAGGCACCATCGCCTTCTTGTTGCGGTCGAGATATTTGACGAACTCCTCGACGCCGCCGTCGTAGCGCATCTCCTCGCGCTTCTCGACCGCATGGCGCATGTCGGACAGCACGATATTGACGCCGGAATTCAGGAACGCGAGTTCGCGCAGGCGATGTTCCAGCGTCGCGAAATCATATTCGACATTGGTGAAGGTTTCGGTGGAGGCGAGGAACGTCACCTCGGTGCCGCGCTTGCCATTGGCGTCGCCCACCACCTCAAGCGGCGCCACGGCATCGCCGTGGGCAAACTCGATAAAATGCTCCTTGCCGTCGCGCCAGACCCGCAATTGCAGCTTGCTCGACAGCGCGTTGACCACGGAGACGCCGACGCCGTGCAGGCCGCCCGACACCTTGTAGGAATTCTGGTCGAATTTTCCGCCGGCATGCAGCTGGGTCATGATGACTTCGGCCGCGGAAATGCCCTCGCCCTTGTGAATGTCGACCGGAATGCCGCGTCCGTCGTCGCGCACGGTGACGGAGCCGTCGGCATTGAGCACGACCTCCACCGCGGTGGCGTGGCCGGCCAGCGCTTCGTCGATGGCGTTGTCGACGACCTCGTAGACCATGTGATGCAGGCCGGAACCGTCGTCGGTGTCGCCGATATACATGCCCGGCCGCTTGCGCACGGCGTCGAGGCCCTTCAAAACCCGGATCGATTCCGCGCCGTATTCGATGGGGATGGAATGCTCAGTGTCGGCGATCGATTGCCGGGCAGGTTCTGTCATGTGAGGCCTTCGAGGATGTCCCGAATCAGCGGCGCAAAACAGGCGCTGATTCATCTATTTGTGCCATGAAAGACGCCATGCGCCTAGCGCAAAGTCTTCATCGGCAAGTTATTGAATAAATAGGATTTTTTAACGGTTTTTCAAGGCGGCAACAAGCCGATTTCAAGCCCCGGCAAAAGCGCGGTTCGGAAGCGATCAAGGCAAGGGTTCGTTCGCCCGAACCCGGCCGCGCGCTCAGGCGCGGCGGGCGATGCGGCCGGAATCGACCTCGAAAATTTCGCCGGTTGCGCCGACATCGGTGAATGCCAGCGGATCGGCGCCGGTCATCCAGACCTGGGCGCCGAGCTTGGCCAATTCATGGAACAGCGCCGCGCGCCGGCCGGGATCGAGATGCGCCACCACTTCGTCGAGCAGCAATAGCGGCGTGATCCCGGTCATCTCCGCGACCAGGTTGGCGTGCGCCAGTACCAGCCCGATCAAGAGCGCCTTCTGCTCGCCGGTGGAAGCATCGCGGGCCGGCATGTTCTTCGGCGCGTAGATCACCTGCAGATCGGTGAGATGCGGACCGTCGAGCGTCCGTCCCGCCGCGGCGTCGCGCGGACGGCTGGCGCGCAAGATCTCGCGGTAGCGGTCCTCCACCGCGGTGGCGGGCTCCGACATCAGCGCGTTTTCCATCCAGCCATCGAGCATGATCCGCGCGGACGGGAACGCGGAGGCCTCGCCGCGGGTGCGCAGCATCGCGGCGAGTTTTGTCACGGTCTGGCCGCGCATCGCCGCGACCGCGACCGCGAGTTCGGCGGTCTCGCGCTCGATCGCGTCGCACCAGTGGTCGTCGTAATTGCGCACCTCCAGCAGCCGGTTGCGCGAGCGCAAGGAGCGGTCGAGCGCCGACACCCGGCTCGAATGCTCGCTGTCGATCGCCAGCACCAGCCGGTCGAAAAACCGCCGCCGCTCCGAGGCCGCGCCCATGAACAGCCCGTCCATCGCCGGCGTCAGCCACACCATGCGCAGATGATCGCCGAACGCGGTCGCCGAGGCGACCGGTTCGCGGTCGATCCGGCAGCGCCGGCCGGTGGCGGCCGCCTCGGTGCCGGGGGCGTCGATGCCGGTGCCGAGCGTCGCCAGGCCGAGCGCGCCTTCGACCTCGGCCGACACCGCCCACGAGCCGTCGCCTTGAACGTCGGCGACATCGTCCAGCGTGGCGCGGCGCAGGCCTCGCCCGGGCGACAGAAACGAGATCGCCTCGATGCAATTGGTCTTGCCCGCGCCGTTCGGGCCGACCAGCACCACCACATCCCCGCGCGTCTGCAGGCTCGCCGCGCGATAATTGCGGAAGTGCGTGAGACTGAGGCGGTGGATGCGGGAGGCGGTCATGACCGCTCGTCATTGCCGGGCTTGACCCGGCAATCCATCGTCCGCGTCAGCGGACAATCTCCTCGTACAGATCTCGCCACTCGGGATTGCTTGCGACGATCAGGTCGATTTTCCACTCGCGCGACCAATGTTTGATGTTCTTCTCACGTTGAAGCGCGGCTGCGATTGTTTCGTGCGGCTCAAAAAATACCAGCGTCTTGATGCCGTACCGCTTGGTGAAGCCGTCTGCCAAGCCCTCTCGATGCTCGTAAACGCGTCGCACCAGATTGTTTGTCACGCCGACATATAGCGTTCCACCGGGGCTGCTTGCGAGAATGTACACCCAATAGGTCATTTGGTTCGATGGATTGCCGGGTCAAGCCCGGCAATGACGACTGTCACACCCGCATCGGCATCAGCACATAGAGCGCGCCTTTGGCATCCTTGTCCTGGACCAGCGTCGGCGAACCGGGGTCGGCTAGTTTCAGCACCGCGACTTCGCCCTCGATCTGGGCCGCGATATCCAAGAGATAGCGCGAGTTGAATCCGATATCGAGCGCGTCGGAGGCGTATTCGACCTCGAGTTCTTCGGTGGCGCTGCCGGAGTCCGGGTTGGTCACCGACAGCACCAGCTTCCCCGCGGACAGCGCCAGTTTCACCGCGCGGCCGCGCTCGCTGGAGATCGTCGAGACGCGGTCGACCGCGGCCTCGAAATCCTTCTTGTCGACGATCAACTCCTTGTCGTTGTTTTGCGGGATGACGCGGCCATAGTCCGGAAACGTGCCGTCGATCAGTTTCGAGGTCAGCACCACATGGCCGATGGTGAAGCGGATCTTGCCCTGCGACAGTTCGACCAGGACCTCGGCGTCGTTGTCCTCGATCAACCGTTGCACTTCGCCGACGGTCTTGCGCGGCACGATGACGCCGGGCATGCCGGTCGCGCCCGGGGGCAAAGCGAGGTCGATCTGCGCCAGCCGGTGGCCGTCGGTCGCGACCGCGCGCAAGGTTGGGGCCTGGGCGCTGCCGGCGGTATGCAGATAGATGCCGTTGAGATAATAGCGGGTTTCCTCGGTCGAGATCGCAAATTGCGTGCGGTCGATCAGGCGTTTCATGTCGGAGGCCGCGAGCGTGAACGAATGCGTCATGTCGCCGGCGGCGAGATCGGGAAAATCGTTCTCGGGCAGGGTCTGCAGCGTAAAGCGCGACCGGCCGGCACGGATCGCCAGCACCGAGCGGTCGCCGTCGGCTTCCAGCACGATCTGCGCGCCATCGGGCAGCTTGCGCACGATGTCGTAGAACATATGCGCCGGCACGGTGGTGGAGCCTGCGGTCGCCGTCTCCGCCGCCAGCGTTTCCGTCACCTCAAGATCAAGGTCGGTGGCCTTCAGCGACAGCCGCGCGTTTTCGGCCCGGACCAGCACGTTGCCGAGAATCGGAATGGTGTTGCGGCGCTCGACCACGCGGTGGACGTGGCCAAGCGATTTCAGCAGTTGCGCGCGTTCGACGGTAACCTTCATTGCAATACCCGCCTGATCCCTAAGATGGAAAAGCCGGGCGGCCCGAAAGGCGCGCCGCGGCATTTGAAACCCGAAAAGCCTGATCGAAGCTGGATTTGATCAAACCCGTGGGGGGACCGCAAGGTGGCGCGGATGGCCCGCAAGTGCAAGGGAGGCGTGGCCGTTTCCCACGTTTTGCCGGGAAACCCAAAGGCGGGGGGCGTCGCCATCCCGTTCCCCTGC
Organism: uncultured Alphaproteobacteria bacterium; assembly: GCA_963793165.1. Lineage (GTDB taxonomy): Bacteria > Pseudomonadota > Alphaproteobacteria > Rhizobiales > Xanthobacteraceae > Bradyrhizobium. The sequence continues at coordinate 742,721 of CAWBYU010000009.1, read as the reverse complement.
GGGCCGCGACGGACGAGGTTGGCTCGCCGGCGCCGGGACGGGGCTGCAAAATTCGGTGCGCTGCCAAAGACCGCCTCCCCACCCCCCGATTGAAAAGGAAGTATTCCCTCCCCGTGACGTCACGGGGAGGGAACGAAGCCGGGGGTCACTCCTGCAACTGACGCTTCAGCGATTCAACCTCTTCGGAAAGCGACACGTCCTTGGCGACCAGCGCCTCGATCTTGCGCACGGCGTGCAACACCGTGGTGTGGTCGCGTCCGCCGAACCGGCGGCCGATTTCGGGCAGCGAGCGAAGCGTCAGCGTCTTTGCCAGATACATCGCGACCTGGCGCGGGCGAACCACATTCGCGGTCCGACGCGACGACAGCAGGTCCGAGCGGCTGACATTGTATTGCCGGGCGACCACCCGCTGGATGTCCTCGATCTTGATGCGCTTGGGTTCCTGCGGACGGATCAGGTCGCGCACTTCGCGCTCGGCCATTTCCAGCGTGACCGGCTGCGCGTTCAGCTTGCTGTGCGCCAGCAGGCGATTGATGGCGCCCTCGAGGTCGCGGCCGTTATGGGTGATGGTTCGGGCGAGATAATCCAGCACCGGCGCCGGCACGTCGAAGCTCGCATGATGCGCGCGCGCCGCGGCGACCCGCGACTTCAGGATTCCGAGCCGCAATTCCTCGCCGAGCGATCCCATCTCGACCACGAGGCCGCCGGCAAGGCGCGAACGCACGCGATCATCCAGGCTCTCCAGGTCGGAAGGCGGACGGTCGGCGGCGATCACCACCTGGCGGCCGGCGTCGATCAGCGCGTTCAGGGTGTGACAGAATTCGGCCTGGGTCGATTTGCCCTGCAGGAATTGCAGGTCGTCGATCACAAGCACGTCGATGCCGCGCAAGGCTTCCTTGAAGGCGAGCGCGGTCTGGGTCTTGAGCGCCGCGACGAAGCCGTACATGAATTTTTCGGCCGTGAGATAAAGCACCTTGCGCTCGCTCCCCGAATTGCCGGCCCAGGTCACCGCCTGCAGCAGATGGGTTTTGCCGAGCCCGACGCCGGCGTGGATATAGAGCGGATTGAACATCACGCTGTCGCCGCGCCGTCCTTCGGCAACCTGGCGTGCCGCGGCGTGCGCCAGTGTGTTGGAACGGCCGATCACGAAACTTCCGAAGGTGAGGCGCGGATCGAGCGGCGAGCCGCCGAGCGCATCATGGTTGGCGGAGACCGGCGCGATCGCGGTGGCGCGCAGCTCCGGCGCCGGGCGGCCATCGGATCGCTCGGGGCGGCGCTGATCGAGCGGCGCGAGCGCTTCCTTTGCGGGCGCCGCGCATCGCATCGCCGTGCGCACCGTGAGGTCGACCCGATGCACTTCCGGCATCTCGGCCTGCCAGCAGGTCAGGACACGCTCGGCATAATGCGCCTGAATCCAGCTCTTGAGAAACCGGGTCGGAACCGAGAGGTGGACGCTTTCCGGCTGCACGCTTTCGAGGTCCATCCGTGCGAACCAGCTTGTGTAAACGTCTTCTCCTACGCTCGAGCGCAGCCGGCCCTTCACGCGTGACCAGCGATCCTGTTCGGTATTTGTCATTGCCTGACGACTTTTCTGAAAGAGTAATATTGCCTGTGAAAACGCGCGCGGAATTCCGCGGAACGCGCGACCTGAAGCGAGCTTTCTTCTTCGGCCATAGACCAGCCGTTCGGCGAAACGCCGCTTGGCAGGAAACGTCAGGCTGGAAGAAGAAGCGTTCGCGAGGTCAGCGCGTACTCAGCGCCCTGTCGGGGTCTCGCGTGGGGGCGTGCGTACAGGCACCGTCTGCGCCGTTTCGTAAGGCGTCGCTGTAAATTGAAATTCGACCGAATACCGCGCTGATATCATAAAGCATGCAACCTCCCCATCCCGCCACGATCGCTCGCGGCAAGTTGTCATCTCACGTGTGTTTCAAATTCAGTAGCCCGCTTCCGAACATCAAAATCGTTCGGTCGCTACGCCGCCTCGTCTAGCCCGTCCGTTACAACACGCTCACTTACGTCGCCTTCGCCGCAATTGTGGTTGGCTGGTGCCTATTTCTTTTTTTCGAAGCCAGCGAGACACGAATGCCTCGCCCAAGAAATTTTGACACAGAGCCGCCGTCCCCATATCGCTATGGGTTTCGATCCGACAATCGCTTGGAAAGCGTCGCCAACGCGCACACCGCCGCCGATTTGCACGTCCGCCCCGTTCCTTAAACCGCGCTGGTCTCAAGAGCCGTAGGCGTCGCGAACGTTGTTAGAGATACAGCATGCCCTGTTTCCCGCAACGAAAATGATTCAGTCGATGCGCCTGCAAAATCGACTTCGGCTTCGCGAAGTTAGCCAAGGGGGCTTGTTTGCAACAGCAAGGTTTTGAATTTGATTGAAGATTCGATGCGACGAAGCGGTGTGACATTTTCATCGGCTGCAAAAAATAAAGTCACATTTCCTTAACTTTTGCGCGGAGCGGCTCGGGCTTTTCGAACTGCTGTTCTGCGCTATGCCGATAAGTGACTAAACAAGCGCGCATTTTTTTGCGCGCCGAAACAGGGTAACCCTCAAAGGGCTGCAAGCCGTCGGGGCTGAAAGCGGTGACGCCGCTTCGCGACAAGAGCGCAACGGTTCTGACGCTACGCAAGGAATTTGACCGTCTGGTGTTTCCAGTGCGGCAAAATTGCACCAGATCAAATTGCTGGTGTGCAAGGATCACGCTGCCCGCGACCCGAGGCACAAGACGACACCCAAAAGAAAAAGCCCGGCAAAGGCCGGGCTCTTGTTCGACGAATAAGTTTCGGATCAGTTCACTTCGCGAGTTTCGCGATCTGATGCGCAAGCCGGGAGACCTTCCGGCTGGCATTATTCTTGTGAATGATATTGCACTGCGCGGCCTGCATGAACTCCGGTTCCGCGCGCGTCATCGCCTTCAATGCCGCGTCGCGGTCGCCGCTCTTGATTGCCTCTTCGACAATGCGGACAGCGCCGCGCATCTGGGTGCGGCGTGACTTGTTGATAATGGTGCGGCGGGCAATCTTGCGCGTCGCCTTCTTGGCGGAGGTTGTATTGGCCATGCTCTCAATGTCCTTCGGCAGTGACCGATCACGGGTGCTCAGGCTTGAGTGTGCCTGCCGTTCGGGTGATCGACGCTGGTGTATTTCGGGGTGCTCTACGAGAATGCCATTCGCGGAGCCTATAAATGGCTCACCTGACGGCGCCGCTCAAAGAACAGCGGCGGCGGGATTGCGCCCGCCGCCATTGGGGGTCTTATAGAGGGCGCGCTTTGCAGCGTCAACGCCTTCCGGCGCCCTCCGGAACCGGGGCCGGCGGCCGGAACGCACGGATAAGCTGCTGACGAGGTTGAATTTCCCGCGCTGCGCCGCTAATGGCTGACGGTGTCCTGGGGCGCGACTCACAAGGTGACGCATGATCCGCGGTTTTTTCCGACTTGTGGGGCTGCTGCTGCTGGCCGGTGGATTTGTCTTCATGGTCTATGACGGCGCGCGCTGGGTCGCCGATCAGACCCTGCAGTTTACCAGGTTTGGTCAATTCTGGAACGATATCCATCAATCCAGCCAGCAGGCCTTCAGGGCCTGGGTGGAAGCCACCGCGCCTTGGCTCTGGACCAGCGTCTTCAAAATTATCCTGGACCAGCCGGTTTTCGCCATCATGGGCGTGTTGGGTATTCTGCTGATGCTGCTGTTCCGGCCCCGCAAGCCGCTGATCGGCTATTCGCGGAACTGACCGGGCTGGATCTACGTTCGGTTGTTCGGCGTAACGGGACTGCCCGGAGCCGCACCGGGACCTATATTGACGTCACGTTGATTGCACGAGCTCGAACGCAGGGAGGCAGCCCATGTTGTTCATGCGCAAGACCACCGCATTGCCGAGCGCCGCCGAGGCGCTGCCCGGCCGCGCCGCGCCGATCCCCACCGCCACCAGCCATTTTGTGAACGGCCACAGACTGCAGCCGCCCTATCCGGCGGGGCTGGAGCAGGCGATGTTCGGACTCGGGTGCTTCTGGGGCGCGGAGCGTAAATTCTGGGAGCTCGGCGATGGCGTCTACACCACCGCTGTGGGCTATGCGGGCGGTCATACCCCAAACCCCACCTACGAGGAGGTTTGTTCGGGCCGTACCGGTCACACCGAAGCGGTGCTGGTGGCGTTCGATCCGAAGCAGATCTCGTACGATCGGCTGCTGAAGGTTTTTTGGGAGAGCCACAACCCGACGCAGGGCATGCGTCAGGGCAACGACGTGGGCACCCAATACCGTTCCGCGATTTACACCCTCGGTGACGCGCAACGACAGGCCGCTGAAACGTCGAAGTCGATCTATCAAACGGCGTTAAAGGCAAAGGGGCTCGGCGCCATCACCACTGAGATCGCGCCATCCGGCGAATTCTATTTCGCCGAGGACTACCACCAGCAATATCTGGCCAAGAATCCGGGCGGCTATTGCGGACTCCGCGGCACCGGCGTGTCGTGCCCGATCGGTTCCGGCGTCACGGCCTGATCGGCGGGCGGGCGCGCCTCGATCCCTGAATTTTCTCGCCGGAGTCATTCCGCGGCGCCTCGGAGAGGCGAGCTCCGGAATCTCGAGATTCCGGGTTCGTGCTGACGCCCGCCCCGGAATGACGACCAGGTCCGTTACTTTTTCAGATGTCTGGCAAAGAAGTCGAGGCTGCGCGGCCAGGCGATGTCGGCGCTGGCCTTGTCGTAGCTTGCCCGCTCATCGCAGTGGAAGCCGTGCTGCGCGCCCGGATAGACGAAGATCTCGACGTCAGGCCGCTTGCTTCTGATGGTCTCGACATCGGTCAGCGGAATCCCGGAGTCCTTTTCGCCGAAATGCAATTGTGTCGGTACTTTCGGCTTGTCGTCGGCAAAGCGAACGATCGCGCCGCCGTAATAGCCGACCGCCGCGGATAGTCCCGACAGTTTTGTCGCGGCGGCATAGGCGATGCTGCCGCCGAGGCAGAAGCCGATGATTCCGACCGGGCCGACATTCTTGACGGCATCGATGGCGGCCTGGGTGTCACGCAGCATCGCCGCCCAGTCGGGATTGGCGACGAACTTGCGCGCCACCGCGATTTCGTCGGGCGAATAGCCGGAAGTGAAGTTGGGTTCGACGCGGTCGAAGATCGCCGGCGCGATGGCGATATAGCCCTCGGCCGCGAGCCGATCGCAGACCGCGCGGATGTGATGATTGACGCCGAATATTTCCTGGATCACCACGATTGCCGCCTTGGGCGCGCCTGCGGGGTCGGCCCGATAGCCGCCGAGTTGAAAATTATCCGAAGCCGTCAGTTTGATGTCTTGTCCCACGGGTCATCCATCTGTTGAGAGTTGATCTTTTCGGGGAGCGCCGGAAAGAAGGGCGCAGGCCCGCCGCGCTCATTGCCACATCCAGTTATGGCCCCAGTCGCCTTTCCAGCCGGCCAATCTGCCTTTGCGGAATTGCAGGTAGAGCCGGTCCTTGTGAACGAACAAGCCGCTGCCGCCGATATTGCGGAAAGCCAGGAAGATCTCGTCGCCGGGGCGGCCACTGACATAATTGAGCGGCGTGCCCAGCGCGCGCGAGGCGCCCTCGGCATCCATGCCGAACACCAGCGGCGTATTGTTCGACAATGTCGCGATGAAGGGGGGAGGATAGGGGCCGCCGATGGGCGGGAGGCCCTGCGCGTGCGCGGGTCCAGGCGCTCCACCGATTACAGCGACCATCAAGAATATCGCCGTCGTTAAGCGCCTCATGATGCGGCCTTCTGTGTTGTCCCGGTCTGTATTGTTCCGGCGTCGAGGCTATCGAGAAACGGCAACAGCGCGTCGATGAAGGCCTGCGGCTGGTCGATATTGGCGGCGTGGCCGGCAGCCGGGATCACCGCCTTTTGGGCGCCGGGAATTTTCGCCGCCATATAGTCGGAGGCCGCGAGGAACGGGGTGTCGTCGGCGCCGACCACCACCAGCGACGGCACCCTGATAGAGGGCAGCAATTCGATCACGCGGGCATCGCGCTGGGTCAGCATGCCGCGCGCGGCGTGCGCCAGCCCCGACGCGTCGCGATGGGTCACGCTCGAGCGCTCGCGGCTTGCGGATTTCAGTACATTAAGCCCTTCGCGCTCGAAACGATCGCCGGTCTCGTGCGCACGCTTGTTCCAGGCTTCGCGGGCGTCGTCCTTCTTGAAGCCCGGACCGGTATCGATGATCAACAGCGCGCGCACCCGCTGCGGATGCGTGCGATAAAACGCCAGCGACATGTAACCCCCGAGCGAAAGCCCGCCAATGATGGCGCTTTCAGCCCCTACCGTGTCGAGCAGCGAGGCCATGTCGGCTACCGTCAACGCTTCGCTATAGGCCGACCCATCTTCGGGGTAATCGGAGCGGCCGTGCCCGCGCATGTCCCACAACACCAGTTGATGATGTTTCGAGAGCGCTTCGACCTGGCCCTGCCACATCTGCGATGTCGATGAATAGCCATGCGTCAGCAACAAGGTGGGCCCGCTGCCGTGGACCTCGTAGTAGATCTCGACCCCGTCACGGTTGATTTTTGGCATTGTTGTTTCCCGGCAGCTTCCCGAAGCGTTCGTTCGCCACTCTATCCTAGCGCGATCCCGCCGGCGGTGGAACGGCACAACTTCGCAGCGGCGAACGCGGTCTCCGCATGGCACGACGGCAACCGGCCCATCGCCAGTTCCGTGACCAAATCGTCACCGCAGCGCACAACGCATCTTGGAAATTCATTCTGTTCGATCAATTGCATTTTCCTCCAGATCGGGACGTGATCACTCCGGCGCGCAAGGCCGCGCGGCCCGGTCCGGCGGAGACTTTCTCCGGCGGATTTTTGCAGGAGAGGCGCAATCGTTAAATTTGTACATTCATCCACATAAAAGCATTCACAATAGCCCTTAATGTTCGGGGAATGCCTTCTCAGGTAGATATGGCCGCCGGCCCGCGCCGCCATTCACCCGAGGACCTATGACAGCCCTAGCGAACCAGCCTTCACCCAAGCGCCGCCTGCTGCTGGCGTCGGATCGGTCCGACCGGAGCCAAGAACTGGCGAGCATCCTGCAATCCGTGGGCGAGGTCGACACCATCTCGACGTCGGAGATTCCCGATATTCCCGCCGGTCATTTTTCCGGAATGGTGGTGGACATCAATCTGCGGTCGCCCGAGAGCGTGCAACTGGTCCGCAACAAGCTGCGCGCCGAAGCCTACCGCGCCATGCCGCGGTTGTTCGTGCTCGCGGACGCCCTTCACCACGGGTCGATGCAGGCCTGGGCGCTGGGCGCGACGGATACGATCGCGCGGCCGTTCGATGCTCAGAGCATTCTGCAGCGCATCCGCTCCGCCTTTCCGGACAGCAATACGTTCGACGCCACCGACAGCGGCAAGTCCTTGAACCGGGGCGTCGCCGCCGCGCAAGAGGTCATGGTCAAGATATTCGAGAAACTCCCGGCGGGAAGGCCGTTGAGATTCGCCGACATCATCGAAGCCGAAAACAAGATCCTCAAGGCCATCCGGCAGTCCTCGTTGCGCGAATGGCTGGCGACGGTCGGCCGGCATCACACCGACAGCTACCGGCACTGTCTCTTTGTCACCGGTTTCGCCGTTGCGTTCGCGCAGCATCTCGGCATGCGCGAAGACGACCAGCGGCGTCTCGCTCGCGCCGCATTGCTGCACGATGTCGGCAAGGCCTTCATCCCCGTGGCCATCCTCGACAAGCCGGGAAAGCTCAGCGACGAGGAATTGGGCTTGATGCGCAAGCATCCGCGCCTGGGCTACGAGGCGCTCGCGGCCGAAGGCGGCTTTCCGCCGGAGATGCTGGATGTGGTCCTGCACCATCACGAATACCTCGACGGCACCGGCTATCCCCACGGCCTGCGCGGCGATCAGATCAGCGATATCGTTCGCCTGCTGACCATCGTGGACATCCACACGGCGCTGGTGGAGAAGCGCGCCTACCGGCTGCCGTTCACGCATTCCGAGGCCTTTGCGACCATGGAACGGATGGAGGGCAAGCTCGACCCGCATCTGCTGCACGCGTTCCGCCCGGTGGCGCTGGGGTCGCATTGATCGATCGGTGCCTCGCCGTCATTGCGAGGAGCGTTGGCGACGAAGCAATCCATTCTTCCTGTGCGCAGCAAGATGGATTGCGTCGCAGAGCCCATCATCGGGCGGCGCTCTGCGCTGACGGGGCAGAGGGCTAGGCACCACCCTCATACGACGAAATCTCGATCAAGCTGCCGTCGGGATCGCGGCAATAGACCGAGCGCAGCGTGCCGCGCGCGCCCTGCTTGGCCACCGGGCCTTCCTCGATCGCCACGCCGCACGCCTTGAGATGCGCGACCACTTGGTCCGGCGTGCTCGACGTAAGAAAACACAGATCGTCACTGCCTGCGGTTTCGTGATCCGCGGTGAACCACTCGACCTTGTCGGCGCCCCGCGGCCGCACATTGATCTTCTGATCGCCGAACACCAGCGACGTCCGCGGCGTCTTGCCTGGACCCGGATCGAACACCCTGACTTCCATGCCGAGGATTTTTCGATACCACTCGGCGGAGCGCGCCACATCGGAGACATTGATGACGAGATGGTCGAGCGCGTTGACCTTGACCGGCATGCCTTATCCTTTCGTCGCGGTGCGGGCGCGTGGGCGCTACTAGCCGCATCGGGCTTTGTTTGTTACAACGCCGATCAATCGTCAATTCAACAACAGCGGACCGCACGTTTCAATGTGTCCGTCAGGGAGAAACCGCATGGCTTCACGTCGCGCCGCGATTTGTCTGATTGCGATCGGTATTTCGGCAATCGCCTCGATCGGCAGCGCCCCGGCGGCGGACTATCCGACCCGGCCGGTACGCTGGGTGGTCGGATATCCCCCGGGCGGCGCCACCGATATTATCGCCCGGCTGATCGGCCAGCGGCTCTCTGAAAAGCTCGGCCAGCAATTCGTGATCGAGAACAAGCCTGGCGCCGGCAACAACATCGGCACCGAAGCGGTCGTCAATGCCGAGCCGGACGGCTATACGGTGCTGCTGGTAAACCCGGCGAACTACATCAACGCCTCGCTCTACAGCAACCTGAAATTCAACTTCGTTCGCGACATCGCGCCGGTCGCGGCATTCAATCGCGTGCCGAATGTGATGACGGTCAGCAATGACGTGCCGGCGAAGACGGTCGCCGAATTCATCGCCTATGTGAAGGCCAACCCGGGCAAGGTGAACATGGCGTCGTCGGGCAACGGCACGTCGGTGCACCTGTCCGGTGAAATGTTCATGGCGATGTCGGGCGCCAGGATGCAGCATGTGCCCTACCGGGGCGCCGCGCCCGCGATCACCGACATGCTCGGCGGCCAGGTCCAGTTGATCTTCGACAATATGCCCTCGATCATCCAGCATATCCGCGCCGGTTCCTTGCGCGCGCTGGCGGTGACGACCACGACAAGGTCCTCGCTGTTGCCCGACGTGCCGGCCCTCGCCGAGACCGTGCCGGGCTACGAGGCGAGCGCGCTGTTCGGCATGGGCGCACCGAAAAATACGCCAAAGGACATCGTCGCGAAGCTCAACCAGGAAATCAACGCGGTGCTGGCCGAGCCGGCGATCAAGGCCAGGCTGATCGATCTCGGCGGCGAGCCGCTGATCGGCACGCCGCAGGCCTTTGGCGCGATGATCGTGGCTGAAACCGAAAAGTGGGAAAAGGTGGTCAAGGCCGCTGGCGTGCACGTCGATTAGCGCCGGAACATTCTCAGATTGGCCCCGTTTTGACCATGAGGCGACGCCATATTGGTGAGGCGAGGAGACAAGATCATGCGCAATGCGATGGTGGCGATATTGGCCTTATCGGCGGCAGGTGCCGCGACGATCGCGGGCTCCGGTCCCGCGGCCGCGATCGATTATCCCTATTGCATCCAGGGCGGGGGCTGGGGTGTTCCGGGCGACTGCTCTTACCGGTCCTATGCGCAATGCATGGCGAGTGCGTCGGGCCGCCGCGTCTATTGCAACGTCAATCCGCGCTTCGCCTTCGGCTATCAGCGGCGCGGGCGGCCCTACCGGGGCTATTAAATCGATCGAAGTCTATCGGCGCTGTCGAGGAGGCGGTTCGACAAGGCGCGCGCGCAACGCGATCGCATCAATGCCAAGGTGATGTCCGACAAGTGTGGTCGCTGCGCCTGCCCCGCGATGATCGCCCCTGGCTTGCCGGACAAGGTCATTTCTTCGCACGGCTGTCGCGCTCCAAAACGAGCTTATCAAGCTCCTCCGTCTGCTGCGCGATGCGGTCCGCGATCCTCTCTTCGTTTTGGCTGCCCGACGCTGCCGCGGCTTGCTCGATCAACTGCCGAAGGTTGTCCCGCAGGATCGCGATGCGATCATCAAGTTCCGCAAGCGATAGTGTATCGTTCATCGTCGCTCTCCTTGCCCGGAAACGCCGGCCGTCGAGCCTCTATTGTCGGCCGATACCGATGCCTGCCGCAAGTGAAAGCTTCATAATGGTACGAAATCGCGGCCGTTCGACGCCAGGCGGATGATCTTTGGCGGGTTCAAGTGCCTCGCGCAGGCGTGAAGCCGACGGTGCGGCTGCTCAAGGCCATCACATGCCCGCGAGATCGATGATCTCCGTGGAGGGTGAACCGCACGCCAATGGAACATCGGCGAGTTCGTCAGCGCGCACGATATGCCCAATGATTGCAGGCGTGACGATGGATGCGTGCGAGATCGGCATCATGTGCCCGGCGGTGGGCGTATGTCTTGTCTCCGCACCGGCAATCGCCGAAGCAAGCCGCTCGACAATGCGTTGCGTCAGGTGAGGCGACAGGCCACCGGAAAACAGCAGGGTAGGCACCGCAATGGCGGCGGCGGCCGCGCCGACATTCTTCTCGTGGAGAACCGCGGTGAAATCGAAGGCAAGTTTCTCGACATGCTCGATCATGCGGATGCGGGCCTTCGCCGACAGCGGTTCGGTCGGGCCGGAGCCGTTCCAGAACGCCGTGAATTTATCGATCGCTTCGAGATACGAGCCGTCCCAGAGGTCCTGGTAAAGGGCATGCGCGACGTGGACGAAGCGCTCATGCAGCCGTCGATCTTTTTCATTGTCCAGAAGAATGGTCGGCAGCACCGGCTCAATCAGCGTCAGGCTGCGCACGCGCGCGGCGAACGGCGAAGCGGTCGCCATCCTGAAGGCGATCGCGCCACCGTAGGAATGGCCGATCAGATGGATCGGGCCGTTCGCCTCGCGGAGGCGCTCGCCGAGCAGTTCGACTTCTTCCGCCAGGCTGGTCGGCCGGATCAAGGGGCCCGGATGGTTGCCGTAACCGGAAATATCCGGCGCGATCAGCTGGTAGTCGCTCCCGAGTTGTTCGGCGAGCCCGGTCCATTGCCGGCCCGAACCGAGCGAGCAGTGCAACGCGATCACGCAGCTTCTTGCGGGTTCGGTGACGGGAGTTCGGATTGCCATATGCATCAACGTTCCCTATTGCGCTTTCAGCCCTAAGAGAGTCGCGGATGTCGGGCGCAAGGACGTCCACGAAAAGCCGGGCCATCCGGCCTTTCATCGCCTGGTGATGGTGACCTCGAGATATTCGCTGGGCACGACCATGGTGCCGTCATCGGCCCGGTTCATGCGCACGATCAGGGCGTGCAGATCGTTCCTGAATTCTTCCTGCTTCGCCGGGTCCAGCGCGGCGAACGCTTTCAGCACAGGGCCGTAGAAAGTCTTGAACACATCCAGGAAATGATCCGGCGAGCGATAGCGGAAATTGAAGGTGCGCGACTCCGCCTTGATCGAGCTTGCCTCGGATCCGAACATTTCGGTCAGGCGCGCGCGGGTTCCCCAGAGCGCGGGCGATCTGGCGCCCGCCGGCGGCGGCAAATATCTCCCGACGGTCTTGAAGACCTGTCCGATGAAGCCTTCAGGCGTCCAGTTGGCGAGACCGATCCTGCCGCCGCGCCTGCAGACGCGCACAAGCTCGGCGGCAGCCTGGTCCTGGTTCGGGGTGAACATCACGCCGAAGGTGGAAAGCACGACATCGAAGCTGGCGCTTTCGAACGGCAGATTTTCGGCGTCGGCTTCCTTGAATTCGATCGCCAGACCCTCCGCCGAAGCGCGCGCATGGCCGCGTTCAAGCAGGGCCGGCACGTAATCGGTGGAGGTCACGTCGCACCATCGCCGCGCCGCCGCGAGGCTGGCCATGCCGTTGCCGGCGGCGACGTCGAGCACCTTCGATCCGGCCCTGAGATCAAGCGCCTCGCAAAGCTCCTCGCCGACGATCTGAAGGGTTGTGCCGATAATGGCGTAATCGCCGGACGACCAGGCCGCGTGCTGGCGGGTCTTGAGCGCGCCGAAATCGGGGTTGGTTACGGTCGCGGACTGGTCGGTTTGTTTCGGGCTGGTTGCTGTGGCGCTGGCCATGGCCGTATCCTCCCAGAATTACCGTGCGGCTGCGGGGGTGCAACTGCGACGGTCCGAGCATGGCGAGGGGCGGACCCGAAGACTCTGAGGGTGGCTTGATTTTTCCGTGAGACGGGCTTGATCTTCCTTTTAGACGCCGCCGCCGGTCGAAATCCGGTTTTGCCGGTTACGTAGGCAACAGGGCCGCGCGGGCCGGCTACATCGAAGTCGGGTGCAAGGCGCAGCTCACGCGGGGGTGGCGATCGCGATTTTCTCGCCGTCGATGGCGCGATCGATCGCGTCGATCAATACCTGGGTTTCGATGAATTTGATCCGTGCCCGCTCGGCCTTGTCGCGGTCGAAGGGCGCGGCGAGGATTTTGGCGAAGGTGTCGCGGTCGTCGGTCATTCGTGCAAGCGCCTTTTTCAGCGTCTCAAGTCGTTCGCTCATATCGGCTCCGCCTTGTTTTGGCCGCGTCATCTTGATGACGCGAAAGCCACGGCGAGATCGGGTTCCAGGGTTGGAAGCCGCGCCGCGTTGCCGCCCCGCATCAATCGCCATTCTGGCACGTAAAGCACAACACATCGCCGGGATCGGGCCTGGTATTCGTTCCGAGTTGCAGACATCGTTCAGCGGGCGTTAACATGAGCGCCTGTGGGGCTGCTCGACAAGCCAAATCGTTCGTCGGTCTCGGCGCCAACGCCCGTCTCACGCACGTCAATCATGGAAAGGGCTTTGACATGCTGACCATCACCGCCGTGATCCGCGTCAAGAAAGGTCACGAGGACACCATGCGCCGCGCCCTGCTGAAGGTCGCCGAAAACGCCCGCCTCAACGAGCCGGATACGATCGGTTTCTTCGTTTCACAGGAAGAAGAAAATCCCAACGTCTTCACCACCTATGAGCGATTCCGCGATCAGGCCGCGATGGATGCCCACAACAATTCGGAGGTCGTGGCGCGCTTCTTCGGCATCGCCAAGCCCATCCTCGACGGCGATGTCATTCTGGTCACCAGCAGCGAGATTTCGGCCAAGGCCTGAGCGGCTGCGCGCGGGAACTGGCGCATCCGGGGAGTGAAGCGGGGAATTCGTATGAATTGTTTTCACGATTGGTTCTTGCGTCGGCCGCCTTGCACGAACCAGCAGGCCGAGAAGATGGCGGTGGCCACATTTGGTGACGGGGAACGACCACCACAAGCCCGCATTGTACAAATCCGTGTACCGCGACAGGACGGGCGCCGGCGGAAGCTGGAAGGCCCATTGCGAGACGAGCGTGATCGTCATCGCCGCCAGCATGTTGCCTGGCGCCCGGAACGTGGCTGCGACAGAGAGCTGTACGCCAATGCCGCCTCAGCTAAGGCACATGATCCGCAGAAAATGATTGGACTCGGCGATGAACCCCGGAGATGAAAAGTTATCCAGACGAAGGCGCGTGTTCGTCCGTAAATGGCAACGGAACGCCCGCGAAGCGGCACACCTGCTCGATCAGTAGACGCACGGCGCGTCTGTGCAAGTCCATCCGCTCGATCGGCTCGCTCCAATAATGGGATACAAGATAGGCCACGTGTCGGGCCTTGACGGCCAGATCGACAACGCTCCGGGCCGGAGTAATGGCGCCTCCGACCGGGTCAAGACGGTCCAGGATCGCTTCTAGCTCCGCCAAGAACGGCTCCTCGTCAGAACCGCGTGCGTTTCGACCGCGCACGCGCTCGTAGGCGATCATTTCTGCTGCGATCGCATTGAACTGGCTTTCAAGAGCGAGAAGTGCGTGATCGTTCGGTTCAGCGATAGAGGCGCCCTCCCACAGAGACGCGGTATCCGCCCTGGCTGCGATATCGGTCTCGGAAATCTCGGCTTCGTTCATCTGCTGCTCCTGGCTCTCACCGCGATCTGCCCATCGGCGTTCGCATCTGCAAGGACAACAGGCGCCGAGCGCGGCGTCGAACTGGCGACCGGGTGCAAGTCCGCGCTAATGTACCTTATAGTCAACATATTGTACCGTATATACGGTCGCCTTATAGGCGTCAATCGGTTGGATATGCGGTCGTGAACAAACGAACCCATAGACGCCGAGCAAGGGACGTCCTGGCGCGCAACATACGCCTGTTGCGGTCATCCCAAGGTCTCAGCCAGGAAGCGCTGTCGCACGAGTCCGGAATCAACCGAACCTATCTCAGCTCGGTTGAGCGATGTGAACGCAACGTCTCAATCGACAATATCGAGAAGATCGCCAAAGGGCTCAAGGTCGAGGTCTGGAAGCTGTTGAAGCCAGACCTGCTCGACGCGTAAGCCCTTGCCCCCATTGTCGGCAAAATTTCGGGAACATGCGTCAGAGACGGCATGGTGCAATTTTTTTGGCGCTTGCCGACAGATACGAGATTGCCGCACCGCCCTGTTTGCTAATTGGCGATGACGCCGTAGCCGCTATTCATGTCGGCAGCCCCTTGCCGGCCTGCTCGCGGACGATGTACTCGGCGTACCAGTCCGGCCAGTTCGCATCGGGCTGGCCGGTCCGCTTCTCGTGCTCGCCATGCGCGGCCGCCGCACGTCGGAGCGCGGCCGCGAGTTCGGTCGCCGAGGTGAATGTTGTGTCGTCCGCGTCCACGCGTCCCGGCAATCGGGCCGTGATCTCCTGGAACAGCCAGCCGTTGCCGTCCGGATCTCTGAACGAGGCGAACGAGCGGTAGCTGTTGCGGTCGGGATCCGGACCGGCAACCCGGAGCCGCCCAAACAAGTAGGGCTCGTCCGTGCCTTTGTGCACGTCGCCGCCATCGTGGAACACCTCGCTGATCGCGACGCCGCGACCGAGCAGCTCATCGCGGGCGGCCTCGATGTCGGAGACGATCAGGTACAGTCCCTGGGCCGAGCCGGGCGCGGCCGCGGTCACGTTGCTGCCGAAGATGACCGAGCAGCCGGAGCCAGGCGGCGTGAACTGAATCACGCGGAAGTCGTCACCGGCGGCGAAGTCGGCGTCGAGCCTCCAACCCAGATTGCCGTAAAAACGCTTGGCGCGATCGACGTCCGAAACGGGGATGACGACGATCTCGAACTTCATGTCGATTGCAGTTGCCATGGTTCTTTCCTCGATGTTTGCGTAGGGGCGGCCGCAAACAGACGCACTCGACTGGCTTCCGCTCCCGATCCTTTGTCCTGGACCGCGTGCCATCCTGAACTCGATTCCCGCCGGAATCAACTTCTCCCCCTGCATGACCGCGCGACCTGTTCACCGCGACGCCAGGCGGGGCGGCCGTCCGAGCCGAAATCGCTCCCGCCTGCCAAAGGCCCGGCGGCTCAGCGAACACCACGGTTGGAATGCGAATTTAAAGGTTGCTTACGAAAGAGCAGTCAGCGCAACGGGGCGATGATGCGGCATCGCTTCTCTTGTTCGCGGACCGCCTCCACGCTCGCAACCGCGATCCTTGGACACTATTTCCGGAACATGTCAGACGGAACAGGTCGAGGCAGAGATCAATTTTTTCAGGAACGTCAGCATCATGTAAGACCATGGGGCCCCGATCCCGGCCACGTGCCAACCGCGGGCGTCGGCTGGCGCACCTTGGTTCACCAGCGGCATAAGAGCGTTCCAAGAAGCAAGGGAGCCGAAGATGACAGAGGTCGAGCGCAATGAACAAAGTGGTCGCACGCCCGGTTCGCCGGACCATGCGGGGGCCTCCGGGGCCTACAGCAACAGCGCGATCGCAATGATGCCGCCGGGACAGTCGGTCCCCGCATCGGAGCGAGAACACATTCTCGGCGTCAAGATCGCAAGGGCGATGCTGTCCGGCCCACGTGAAATCACCAAAGATGCGACAGTTGCGGAAATGGGCGCAGGCGGCAAACTCGTCGTCCTACGCCAGGGCTCCAACGATTGGGTCTGCTTTCCCGGAGACGAGAATCAGATCGGCAATGTTCCGATGTGCGCCGATCCCATGGGCCTGCAATGGATGATGGACATCATGGCCAGGAAGCCGAAGCCGACGAATACGGCTCCGGGTCTTATCTACATGCTGTGCGGCGCCACGCAGCACAGCAACACCGATCCGTTCGACAAAACAAGTCCGGCTATTCCGATTGGTCCGCACTGGATGATCATTTGGCCATACGACGCCAAACGTTGCGGCCTGCCCAACACCGTGGGGGACGCGGGCGCGTGGGTGATGTTCGATGGTACGCCCTACGCCTATCTGCACATCTGCGGCACGCCGTGGACCGGAAATGAGTACGGACCCGGTCAGGTCCCGATCTGGACGATGCGATATGGCGGGCAATCAGAGCCTTGACGCTTCCCAGCGGACGCGATTGATCAGGCATCGAGGCGGTGATTGACTGCCGCGTCGCTTGATTGCGGATCGAAGCGGTAACGGGCACGGTAGATCCCGCGTACCGCATCACCATGCTTCTTCATCACGGACACGATATCCTTGACCGCGCTGACAGCTTCTCCGAAGACTTTGGGCATCCTTGCCTCCTTCCAATCGTGGATTTCTCGGTGAGGGACGCCGACGGCAGCGTTTGCCGTCCGGCGTCCCGGTTTGGACATGTTGCCGATGGCTCGCCTTACTTGGCGGGCGGAGCCGCTTGCGCGTCGCCGCCAAGCTCCTTCTTGAAGGTCTCGAAATCGACCTGCATGCCGTTGAAGATCGTGCTCCAGTGCCGCGACAGCGCGGCGATCGCGACGGCTTCCTCGATTTCGTCCTTTGTCGCACCTGCCCGCTTGGCGTTCTCGGTGTCTTCCCAGATGCAGTAGCGGCAGGGGATCTGGGCGGAGACGGCGAGCGAGATCAGAGCCTTCACCTTCGGCGGCAGGGCGGTGTCGTTTGAAAACTGCAACGCCTTCACCTCGGCCCAGGCGCCCGGCAGCGCGGCTTTCGAAACCTGGTGGAGAAAGCTCGGCACCTTGCCGAGCGTCTGTTTAACGTCCTTGTAGGTAGCATCTACCTCTGCCTGACCGGTGAAGGCGGGGCTGGATGCGAACAGGGCCGCACAGACGACGGCCGACGTGAAAGCGCCCGCGAAGACGCGGCGGGACTGGCGCAACCTGAACCGAACGCTGCTGGAAACGAAGTCACGCACTGCGAAGTTGAACATGTTCTCTCACCTCTATTGAACCATTTAAGCCCGCGCCATGTGATGGGCGTGGGCTCAAAGGAGTCGCGGCCGAGAGAGAAAGTTCGATCAGTCGTCGTCAATTCCGGGTAGGCGCGGCGAAAGATGGATATGCAGGCGCGTGGCCTTGCCCTCGCGTCGAAAGACCACGAATGCGACACCCGGCGGGCAATGGAACGGATCCTCGGGGGGATTGACAAACCGCCCCTCGATCACGCTGACGTCGCCGGCACTGAGGATGCGCTGCGGTTCGAAGAGAACGCCGGCTTCGTTATCCTCTATGACTTCCCGGGCAATGAACGACCGCCCGAATACCGGCTTGCCCGCTCCACGGACAAGGTGGAGGTCTTCCGCGAAATGGCTGAGATAACGGTCGCGTTCGCCAGCGCGGTTGAGACCGCGAAATAGTTCGTCGTAGAACCCCCGGTGCTGGCGTGACTGCAACCTGGCGTCGGGATCGACGAGGCCGGCCGTCTCGAGCAGCATCTCGGCCAACTTGCGCTTGGCTTCCGACAGCCGGCTGCGGACGGTTCCGATCGGGATGGCCAGGATGGCGGCCAGTTCCTCATAAGATGGATAGCTGCCGAAATATCGCAGCATGGCGGTAGCCTGCAGCGGCTCGGGAAGCTTGTGCAGCGCGTCCCAGACCCATTCGCGAAGCGCGACTTTTTCCAGCCGCTCCTCGATGCCTGGCCGCTCGTCGGGGCGATCGGGCACCTCGGCGGTAAGCACCTCGCGCCGTCTTCGGCGCAACTGCCCCAGGCAGCAGCGGTGCAGCACGGTGAAGAGCCAGCCGACGACTGTCTGAGGGTCCTTGAGTTGCCCGATGTGTCTCAGCGCGATGAGGAACGTGTCGTGGACGGCATCCTCGGCCTCGGCGCCGTAGCCGAGCACGCGCAGCGCCGCCGCGTACAGCCGCGCGCGATGACGTTCCAGCAGCAGCCCAAGGCAGCCACAATCGCCGCCGCGAGCGGCGACGGCCAGTTCGGCATCGGTCGGCCCGATAGGAGCTTGATGATCCATAGCCTGATGATCCATAGCTTGTTGAACCCCTAGACTGAAAGATGCGCCGAGGATCGAAAAAGTTCGAAATCCTGACGCGGCGCATCATCGATCACCGCGACGACACGAACTTTTGATATCGCGATCCAGCGCCGCAAATCGCAGGGGATCTTAGCTTGGGGGAGTTTGGCGCGCCACGGCCGATGAAGATGGGCAATATTGCTTCGCCGTGGCGCTATGATGGCATGCGAAGCGCTGCGTTCTAGCCGCCGGTTTCGCCCCTAAAGTCCCTCTGTCTCTACGATGGCTGGTCATTATGCGGTGTCGCACTTGCACAAGATTTGAGTAGCTCGGCAAGCTGATCGTGACCGCCACGCCAAGCATAGTCCGCAGCGGTGTATTTTCCGGTACGAAGGGTAGGGTCTGCCCCCAAATCGAGGAGAGTTCGAACGACCTGTGCGTTGCCACCCTGTGCGGCGATCATTAGCGGGGTCACTTCATCGGCCGCGCGGTTAACCTCTGCGCCACGCTCGACGAGGGTTCTCACAAGGACGTCATTGCCGGCCTGAACGGCAAGCATCAGCGCGCTCGAATCGCCGGCTCGTGTGACTGCATTGACATCTGCGCCAGCGGAGATCAGCACCTGGATGACCGGCAGTTGATTCCCCACCGCTCCCCGGAAGGCTGCCCAAAGGAGCGGAGTGTAGCCGCCCTGATCGTACTCGTTCGGATCGTGGCCTGCGTCGAGCAATTCCAGAACGAGTTCGACGTCGGCGTTGTAAGCGGCTATGTGCAGATCGCTCATGGTCTGACAGCAATCGAATTGCGTGGGGCGCCGGGTGGCGGAGTTGCTAAAGGAGCCGACTGGATAGCACGGTGGAGCGAAGGCTGCAGAGCGAAAATGAGCCCCTGCAGGCCTCGGATATCCACCGTAAGGGCTGTCCTACCTCGACAACCACAGCAGTAGGCCGCGTGGACGAATTCGTTTTCGGGGGGTTCCGTAGATAGGCTGACGGCGTCCGCTTTCTGGTATGGCTGATCAGTGACGCCGACGACGGTTAGTGCTGCTTTGGACTAGTCAGCTCGGTCTATCGCGAACGGCGGACGACCTCGATCGCCGCTTCGATTAGGTTTGCGGCGACTTCTTTGCACGCTGATATCAAAGAGCACATCCCCCTCGTCCGAAAGGACTTCCATGCGGATGCCGTCGAAGGCCACTTCGGTTGCCCATTGATATTCGACGGTGCGGTCTTCGAGCTTCAGCGTTCCCATGCCGAGAGCTTATCGCGCGCGAGCCGTGTCCGCTACCGAGCCCGCGAGGAACATGTTCAGTCGAGGGACGGCAAGGGAAAAGCACGGCCTCCGGTCGCGCTGATTGTGGTTGTGGGAGTTGAGGTTAAGCGGGCATCGCATGAATTGGCCTGATGGCGCTTTTTGCGATATCCGAACGAAATCAATTCTCCAAGCGCCAGCACGCCATTTTGTGAGCGTTTCGGCTCAAGGCGCGCCCTCCGCCAACGCCTCTCGATGGCGGCTTTGCCCGAGCGCCGCACTCGCATCCGTAACCTTTGACGGGGCACACTCCGGCAGAGAACTTATCGGCCTGCATGACGAGTGGGCCGGATCGGCGCCATCAGCTCAAGGCTCGCGCTGATCGCGCGCCCGGCTCCGCCGGCTGACGGCCTTGACCTGAAGTCGCCGGCCCGGCGAGGGCTCTTCAGGCAGGTAGGCAAGGTGGGAACGCACTCGCTCCAATCTCAACTCGCACGGAGACCGCAGCGAAGAGCGGAATACTCTTCGGCCATTCTTTTGGCACACCTGCGGGACGACACTGCGGTTATGGCTCGCAACCGCAAATCCGGAACACGGAACGTCGCGGCGCAGGACGCGCTTGCCGCCGACCTCTATGACTATGCGCGCCCGCCCGTCCGCCGCGTCGGCCGTCCGGCGCCGGAGGATACGACGACCTGGACCGTCACGGATGACTGGCCCGACGAGGTGCCGATAACCGAGGCTGAGATCGACGTGTTCGAGGCTTGGTTCGGCGATCTGTTCGACGAATTGTTTTCGACCCGCCAATGACTCTGGAGAACCGGCTATGACCACGCCGATCCGTGCTGCCCTCTACCTGCGAGTCTCGACGGGACGACAGGCCGACAACGACCTCTCAATTCCTGACCAGCGCCGCCAAGGGAAGGGATACTGCACCTCGCGCAGCTGGGAGATTGTTGCCGAGTATGTCGAGCCCGGCGCATCCGCTACCGATGATCGGCGGCCGGAGTTCCAGCGCATGGCGCTGTTCGACGAGTACCAGTCCAAGGAGAACGCCAAGCACACCCTGCGGGCCATGAAGGAGAACGCCCGCCAGGGATTTTGGAACGGTGCCCTGCCGCCGATCGGCTACCGCATCGTCGCCGGCGAGCAGCGCGGCGCCAAGGTCAAGAAGACCCTGGAGATCGATCCCTTCCAGGCCGAGACCGTGCGGCTGATCTTCCGCCTGGCCTTGGGGGGCGACGGCGCCTCGGGGTCAATGGGTGTCAAATCCATCACCAATCATCTGAACGCCACCGGCATCCATACTCGCGACGGCGGACGCTGGGGCATCGATGCCGTCCACAAGGTCCTGACGCGCACGACCTATATCGGCCGTCACCGCTTCAACACCAAGTTCTGGAAGACCCGCGTGCGCAAGCCGGAAACAGAGGTTGTCGAGATGATGGTCCCAGCCATCATCGACGTCGCTGAGTTCGAGGCTGTACAGGCCCACCTCAGGTCCCGTAGCCCAGCGTGGACGGCGCCACGCATCGTCAGCGGGCCGACCCTCCTTACCGGCATCTGCTTCTGCGCGGCCTGCGGGATGGCGATGACGCTGCGCACCGGTAAGGGCGGCCGGTACCGCTACTACACTTGCTCGACCAAGGCCCGTCAGGGCGAGACCGGCTGCAGGGGACGCACTGTCCCCATGGAAAAACTGGACACGCTGGTCGCCGATCACATCGAGCAGCGCCTGTTACTGCCGAACCGTCTTGAGAAAATCCTGTCCTCGGTTCTCGACCGCCGTGAGGAGCGGACCGAGCGCCAGGCGACACACATCGCCGAATTGCGCAAGCGGGCGACCGAGGCCGACGCCAAGCTCAAGCGTCTCTATGACGCCATCGAAAACGGTGTCACCGATCTGTCCGACCTGATGCTGAAGGATCGGATTGCGGAGCTAAAGGCGATCCGCGATCAGGCTCGCACTGACGCTGAGCGGGCCAAGGGCGCGATAGAACGCCAGGGTCGGACCATCACCATCCAATCGGTCAAGACCTTTGCCAGGACCGCCCGCAAGCGGATGCGGACCGAGAGCGGTGGCTATCGCCGTGATTACCTCCGCGCGCTCGCCCAGCGCGTCGAAGTCGACGCGCAAGAACTTCGCATCATGGGCTCGAAAAGCGAGCTACTGCGCACGCTCGTCGCCGCTTCAAGCGCAAAAGCGGCGGGTTTTGGCGTGCCCAGTTCTGTACCGAGGTGGCGCACCCGACACAATTCGAACGTGTGACCTTTGCCTTCGGAGGGCAACGCTCTATCCAGCTGAGCTACGGGTGCTTTGAGGGTTCATTTAGCCGATTGGTCTGAGGTCGGCAACGGCCTTGCAGGGAGATATGGCAATCTCCGGCGGCCAGCCGTGCAATCATAAATCCGATGGTTTGTCCGGGAGGCCGAGCGCCAGCCGGCGTTTCGGCGCGTCCATTGGGTAGGTCCGGGCGAGGACAACGCCGTGGACTGGAAGGCGGCGCTCCGGATGCAACCCGGAGTGTCTCGCCATTCGTGTTGCAGTGCTCCCATACACATGGCTGCGGGCCGGCGCACCGGCCCTTATACTGCTCGCAGCGAGGGCCGCCCGGCGCTAACGTTGGGCCGTGCCATCGAATTGGATGTCGCCAATGAATGAAACAAGCGCGACATTTGCGTGGGGGAACATGTCGGAGGAGTTCGCGCTGTTCCGAACGCTCAGTCCGGAACAGCGGCGGAAGGCGTTTAGCGCCATGGTCCGCCGGGATCTCGTGCGCGGGCAAATGCTCGTCGCGCAAGGAGGGCCGTCGGACGCCTTGTTCATGGTGTTGCACGGCGCGCTCGCCGTGCGCAGAGCCGGTCACATCGAGCCGATCGCCGAACTCCGCGCCGGCGAGCTGGTCGGCGAGATCGGCTTCTTCGGCAATGTCCCGCGCACCGCCGACGTGATTGCCATCCGCGACACCAGCGTGCTGGTGCTGACGCGCGCGGCCTACCAGGAGCTGGCAAAGGACGCCCCGGCCATTGTCGAGGCGCTGCTCGCAGCGCTGGCGCGGCGCTTCGCCAAGGAGACCGCGCGCCTCACGCCGGTTCGCGCCTCGCCGAAGGCGCGAACCGTGGCGCTGATCGCTGGCGGATGCGAGCCGTTGCCGGGGGCATTCGATCGACGAATGCGGGATGGGCTCGCTGCGACCGACGCCGAGATCGTCGATCTCCCCCGTGTCAACGCAACCTTTCCCGGCCGCGCGCTGGATGCACCCGAAGTCGCCGACTGGCTCAACAAGCTCGAACACGCCGCGCCGCTGGTGGTCTATCTCGGCGGCCGCGAAGCCTCGGCATGGGCACGCAAGGCCATCCGTCAGGCCGATATGATCGTGTTCACGTGCCGTGGAGAGGCGCCCGCGGAGGCCTTGACGGAAATCGAAGCTTTCGCCTGCGAGGTTCATCCCGCGTCGGCGCGTCGCCTCGTCCGCATTCACGACCGGCGAAGCGGTGAGGTCCGCGGCACCGCGGCCTGGCTCATGCGGTTACCGTCCTTCATGCATCACCATGTCGCTCTGGAAGATCAGGTCGATATCGACGGCCTGATCCGTTTCCTGTCCGGCCGCGCGGTTGGATTCGTCGCCGGAGGCGGCGGCAGCTTCGGAACGGCCCATCTCGGCATCTACAAGGCCTTTCGCGAGCGCGGCGTGATGTTCGATATCTTTGTCGGCACCAGCGTCGGTTCGGCGATGGCGGCCGGATTTGCAAAAAATCTCGAGGCCGAGGATCTCGATCGCGGCACCCACGAGATCTTTGTCAGGAGCCGCAGCTTCCGGCGGCCGACCTGGCCACGCTACGCCCTGCTCGATCACAAGGTGTTCGATCGCGCTCTCGCCCATCAATACGGCCGCGACTGCCGGATCGAGGATTGCTGGCGGCCTTTCGCGGCGGTGGCAACCAATCTCTCGACCCATAATCTCGAATTGATCCGGTCGGGTCTGCTCTGGCAGGCGGTGCGCGCATCGAGCGCGATCCCCGGGCTATTGCCGCCGTTCTACACGCCGGAGGGCACGATGCTCGTCGATGGATGCCTGATCGACAATGTTCCGCTGGTGCCGATGCATCAACTCAAGAGCGGTCCCAATCTGGTGGTGCATTTCGGCGAACCCGCGGCCGAGATGTTCGACGTCGAGTATGCTGCGTTGCCTGGACGGTTTGAGCTGTTCGCGGCGATGCTGCTGCCGTTCCGCAAGAAGCTGCTTCCGGCCGCGCCGAGTGCGGTCAACGTGCTGTGGCGAAGTCTGGTGGCGCATCAGCGATACGATGCTCTGCCGGCCGCGCCGCTCGATATGGTGATGCGGCCGCCGCTTCCGCTCGGGGTCGATGTGACGGACTTCGACCGCCACACCGACATTTTTTCGGCGTCTTACCTCTGGGCCCGGCAGGCCATCGTTGCGCTGGAGGCCGAGGGCCATCCGGCAATCACCGCCATCCTCGCCACCGGCAGGCCGACAACGGAACAACCGCGCCACCTCGTCGGCCGTGCGCGCAGATCCGGCTGAGCGCCGGGCGCGTCGCATCGGATAGCTTTTCGATGACGGCGCATTGACAGTACGGACCTGCACCGCTTACCTTTGAGGTAGAGCGCTCAGGGGCGCCACCTGTCCGCGGCAAGGGAGCCTGCTCCCACCCATTCGAAACGGCTTGTTCCTTTCGATCCCTTCTTCCAGCCTGTCTCAGCGGACGCCAGGCGATACGGAAGGAAGGTCGTCATGAGCCGCACGCTCACCCCGGATTCTACTCTCGATACGCTCAAGAAAGAGGCCAAGCGCTGGCTCAAGGCGATCCGCGCCGGCGACGCGGCCGCGCGGAAACGGCTTGTCGCAGCCACGCCCGCAGCACCGGCCGTCCCGAGCTTGCGCGATGTTCAGCTGGCACTCGCGCGCGAACACGGACTGCCGGGCTGGACCGCGCTGAGAGGCGCGCTCGACGATCTGGCGCTTGTGCGCCACTCGCATGCGGAGCGCGTCGAGATCGTGCTGCGCTCGGCTTGGGGCGGCGATCCGGTCGCCGCCGCACGCCTCCTGGCGCGATCCCCGGAAATTCGAACGGCCAATCTCTACACCGCGGTGGCGGCCGGAGATCTGGAGGCGTTCGAGCGCGAGCTCGCGGCCGATCCCGCCGCGGCCGCGCGGAGAGGCGGCCCCCTCGATTGGGAGCCTCTGCTGTATCTCGCCTATGCGCGGCTGCCGGGCGGCGATGCGCACGCGCTCGACATGGCGCGCAGCCTGCTCGATCATGGCGCCGATCCCGGCGCCCGCTTCATGGACGACTGGGAGAACCCGTTCACGGTTCTGACCGGCGTGATCGGCGAGGGCGAGGGCGACAAGCCGCCGCACCCGCAAGCCATGGCACTTGCCTCGCTGCTGGTCGAGCGCGGCGCCAGCCCCTACGACACCCAGGCGCTTTACAACACCTCCATCACGCGCGACGACACCCGCTGGCTGGAGTTTCTCTGGACCCAGTCGGAGCGGCGCGGGCTGACGGAAGATTGGCGGGCCGTTCCCGATATATCCAGCAGCGGCGGACGCGTTCCGCTGAACAACCTCGACTATCTGCTCGGCAACGCCGTGGCGCAGAATCATGTCAGGCGTGCCGAATGGCTTTTGATGCATGGCGCGAACGCGGACGGCGTGCACGCTTACTCGAACCGTCCCCTGCGCGAGGAGGCACTTGCGCATGGCTACATCGCCATGGCCGACCTTCTTGTGCGTCATGGCGCGGCGGCTCGGCCGCTCGAAGGCCAGGCGGCGTTCCAGGCCGCGTGCATGAGTCTCGATCGCGAGGCGGCGCGCATGCTTGCGGAGCGATATCCGGACTGTCTACGCGATGCGTCGCCGATGCTGATTGCCGCGAGGCAAGGCCGCGCCGACATCGTTGCCTTGCTGCTGGAACTCGGCATGGACGTGGATGTCCGGGACGAGACGGAGCAGCGCGGATTGCACAACGCGATCATGGGCGGCGCCGTCGATGTCGTAAAGCTTTTGATTGCGCACGGCGCGGATATCGACCGGCCGACCACGCGATTTGGCGGCCCGATGGGCTTTGCCGCCCATTTCGGACGGCGCGATATCGCCGAACTGCTCGCGCCAGAGAGCCGTGACGTGCTGAATCTCACTTATCTCGGGATGAGGGAGCGACTGCGCGAATTGTTCGCGGCGGACCCGTCGCTCGCGAACGCGATCCATCCCCGCGCCGGCATCAACCCGTTGTTCTGCCTGCCCGATGATGAGGACGAAGCCGTCGAGATGACGGAGTTCCTGCTTGCGCACGGCGCCAACCCGAACGTCAAAAACAGCGAGGACCTCACGGCCGAACAAGCGGCACGCAAGCGCGGTCTGATCGACGCCGCCGATCTGATGCGCGGCGAGGACGAGCGGGGGTAGCGGCCCCGGCGAGCTTTGGGTGCTTGTGGATTCCGGTGCGAGCCCGCGGTCGCGTTGCCGCCGGCGTGGGCGCATGATCCGGCCGATCTGCCGACAACCGCCGGCGGCGTGTGGCGTAATACTCAGGCCGGCACGATCACCTTGCCGATTGGCCACAGCGCGATGCCGGCAAGTTTCAGGTGCGCCCAGGCAAAGGGAATGCCGATGATGGTGACGGCCAGCGCGACCGCGGTGACGACGTGCCCGAGCGCGAGCCACCATCCCGCCAGCACCAGCCAGATCAGGTTGCCGATCAGGCCGAGCGGCCCGGTGCCGATATCGGGCTCACCGGTGAGGCTGTCGCGCCGCACCGCCTTTTGTCCGAACGGCAGCAGCGTATAAATAGCGATGTTGAAGGCGGCTCTGGCCCAGGGCAGGCCGATAATGGTGATGGCCATAATGATGGCGGCGATCACCCACGCCGCCGCCATCCACAGGCCGCCGAAGATGATCCAGAGTATGTTCAGCACGATGGAAACAGGAGGCATGAGATTTCTTCGCGGTTAAAGGGATGGACGTCTTGCCGCGCGATCTTAGAGCATGATCCGGAAAAGTGGGCCCCGGTTTTCGAAAAAGATCATGCTCAAACAAAAAATAGAGCGGCAAGACGAATCGAAGAGAAGTCTCGACCGCGAGCCGCCGATGCGGGCTGAGCCCCTGAACCGCCCGGCAGCCTTATTTTTCCTTGGTTGGGCCGCAATTAGGGAGTCACGTGCTCCATCAGGTTGTTTGGTGGGAACCTCTACATGAAAAGACTTCTCCTCGCGTCGGCCGTCGCCTTGACGCTCGCGCCGGCACAAAGCTGGGCCCAGGCGCGCGGCGGCGATGCCGCCTTGGGCGCGTTGTCGGGCGCGGTGGTGTTTGGCCCCGTCGGCGCGGTCGCGGGCGCCGTGGTTGGATATACTGCCGGTCCCTCCATTGCGCATTCCTGGGGATTTAGAAGGTCCGGTTCGAGGAAAGTCGCGCGCGAGAAATCCCGCGGCGAAGCGCCTGCGAGCCGTGTCAGCCAGAATACGGCCACGACGGCGGCGAGTTCGGAGACGACCGGAACCGCAAGGACTTCGGCGCCGTCCGGGCCTGCGCCGTCGGCCGCAAAGCTGCCTGCCCCGCCGCCTGTTCAGGGCCTCGAATAAGCACGGGCGCCTCGCGCGGATTCAACGCGGATAGCGATCGCGCGGATAGACCGAGCGGCTTTCCTGCATCGGGCGGCTTGCCGAACTGGCGCGTGCATGGCTCAGGATCCGAACCGGGGGCTTGAGTTCTTCGAGGAAAACCGGCCTGGAGAAATAATAGCCCTGCGCATAGCGGATCCGGGTGGCGGCCTGAAGATAAGCAAGCTCCTCGAACAATTCGATGCCTTCCGCGACCACGGTCATGCCGAGCGCTTCGCCGAGCAATTCGATCGCCCTCAGAATGCCCTGGCTGCGGGGACGCTTGTGAATGTCGGTGATGAACGAACGGTCGATCTTGATCTCGTCGGCGGTGATGTCGGCCAGCGCCGACAGTGACGAATAGCCGATACCGAAATCATCGATCGAGATTCCGACGCCGAGTTTCCGGAATATCGGCAGGATCTCGTCCTGAAAATGGGTTTTGGCCACGAAGGCATCTTCCGTCACCTCGATCATGAAGCGCTTGGGATAGCCGGTCGCCTCAAGCGCCTGGGCAAACGACCGCATGAACTGCGGATTGCCGGCCTGCTTCGCGGCGACGTTGATGCTGATCGTGGTGTCGGAGCCGAAGGTCTCGTTGATGAGATCGATCGATTTGACGATCTCCAGCAGCACCAGATGCGTCAGCTCGTCGATCAGCCCGAGTTCCACGGCGAGATCGATGAAGGTGCCGGGGGCCTGAATGATCCCGGCGTCGTCGCGCAGACGGACCAGCGCCTCGATGCCCTTGATGTCCTGGGTCCGGATGTCGACCTTGGCCTGAAAGGCGCAGCAAAAGCGCTTTTCCAGAATCGAAAGCCGCAGCGACTGCTCGACTTTCATGCGCGCCAGCGCCTCGCGCTCCATGCCTTCGTCGAAAAACGCCGCCGCGCCCTTGCCGTCGTTCTTGACGCAGTTCATCGCGATATCGGCGTTCTGGCGCAACAGGTCGAAGCTGCGGCCGTGGTCGGGATAAAGGCTCACCCCGATCGAGGTAGAAGCAAATATCTCCGATCCGTCGATGAAAAAGGGAGCCTTCAGCCGCTGCAGCGTGAAATCGATGTATTCGGCCACCTCATGCTCGTCCTGGATCGGATCGAGCAACAGCAGGAATTCGTCGCCGCTGGTCCGCGACAGCACGTCGGTTTCGCGCAAGTCCAGCCCAGCCCGCCTGGCAAATTCAACCAGCAGCGCATCCCCGGTCGCGTGCCCGTAATAGTCGTTGATGTGCTTGAAATTGTCGATGTCGAGGAACGCCAGGGCGAACCTGGCATGGCCTTCGGTGCGCTGGAGAAGATTGTCGGCGTGATGCTCGATCACACGGCGCGTCGGCAGAGCGGTCAGTTCGTCATAGTAAGCCGACCGGAACAACTGGTCCTCGCGGGCCTTTTGCTCGCTGATATCGACGGAGCTCGAAAGCAGCAGATTGCGGTCTGCGATACGAACCGGCCGATGGGTCGTCAGAAGCACCTGCTTTCCGCCGGCATTGGCCACCTGTTCTTCGATAACGGTGGGACGGCCGCCGCGCAGCAATTCAAGGCCGGTTTCGCGGCGATGGGCGAAGTCGTTCGAATGCGGCGCCGCCGGCTCGTCAACGGTCATCCCAAGCTGCGCTGTAGCCGCATCGTTCACCAGCAGGAAACGGCCTTGCTCGTCCTGAACCGTCACGCCGTTCGGCAGCATTCTGAGGACATCCTTCAGAATGCCCAGATCGGTATCGGCGATCTCCGGGGCGTGCTGGTCTCGGCTTGGCATGACCACGGAGCTTGCCAAATTCCCTTGTAGTTTTGGTTAAAAACACGATGACACGGGGTAGGCCGCCAATTTGCATCGAAGCGCCGCGCGTCGTCATTAACAGAGCGTCAACGGCACCTGAGCCGCGGATAGGGGGACATCCCGCTAAAGCATGATCCGGAAAAATGGATGCCGGTTTCCCCTCGCGACAAATACGAAGCGTTTGCGCGGAGATCGTGCTCCAACAAAAAGACGAGGCAGGATGACGATTCGAAGAGAGGCCCGGGATTGTTCAGGCTTGGGGTATGCGGCACTGCATCGTGCAATGAAGCCCGGTCTTCAGAAAACTGATTTCGGTCTTGCCCTCGAAGGACATCAGCGCCGACTTCAGCAACTTGGTGCCGAACCCGGCCTCCCCGATCGGCCCGACCGGAGGACCTTCGGTCTCGTCCCAGACAATGTTGAGGCGATCATCGCTGACGGACCATGACACCTGCAAGAGCCCGCGCGTGGAGGAAAACGCGCCGTACTTGCCGGCATTGGTGGCAAGCTCGTGAAATACCAACGCAAGGCTCACGGCCAATTTGGCCGGAAGAAACAGCGGGTCGCCATTCAGGGTGAATCGGACATGGCCGTAGGGTCCAAGTTCGGAGAGCAGAAGATCCCTGATATCGCAACCGCTGCCGTCGACCTTTGCGATCAGGTCGTCGGTCGCCGACAGTGCCCGCAGCCGCTGATCGATGCGGGTCCAGATTTGCGGTTGATCGTGCAGTACCTGGTGAAGCACGGCGTGAATTGTCGACAGTTTGTTTTTCAGCCGATGCTGAAGCTCGTCGACGACGAGCTTGCGGTACTCCTCTTCCTGGATCAGTCTCTTTGAGACTTCCCGTTGCTGCGCGGCGATCGATCGATAATGTTCGATGCCCCATATTGTGAGGCCGCACACGATCAGATAGATCGCCATCAGCGCCATTCTGGCAAAATCGGCCGTGCCGCTGCCGAAATTGACGGTCGCCCCGAGTGCGCCCCCGAGAATCGCGGTCGCGATCCCGACCCGTAAACCGCCCAGCGCGGTGGCGAAAAAGACGGCTGGAATATACGGGGTGAAAAATACGTCGGGCCGGATCAGGGAGAGACCCCAGCGCGCCCCGGTCGCCAAAGCGACGCAGGAGACCGCGAATCCGACGCTGAAAAACAGCGACGGCCGGGATATTCCGTGCCAGCCTCTCCGAAACTCCTCGATCAATTCCACCATGGGTCACAAAGGTCAGAAGCTGGCCGATTCCAGATGCAACGAAGCATAGGGAAAATAGCGGTCCATGGCCATAAAGGTGACATCGAAGGCCGTCTCAACTCACGGGCGTGTCAAGCACGGCTTGCCTTGTTCCCGAGCTGTGGAATATTGGTTCCACAAGAAGAGAAGGAACCGGTGATCGATCCCTGCCGCGCCGGCGGCGGACGCATCATGCTGCGCAATCGGTTCGGAACCAATGGTCCGCCAGCATCGACAGGATTTCGCGAAAACATCGAGGAAGGATATCGACATGGGACGACTGGACGGCAAGGTCGCGGTGATTACCGGCGCGACGAGCGGCATCGGGCTGCACACGGCTGAGATTTTCGTGGCGGAGGGCGCCAGGATCGTCATTGCCGGCCGGCGCGCCCCGGAAGGCGAGGCGCTGGCCAAAAAGCTCGGCGCCAATTGCGTATTCCGGCAGACAGATGTCACGGTCGAAGCGCAGATGCAGGCGCTGATCGGGCAGGCGGTCGAAAAATTCGGCCGCATCGATTGCCTGTTCAACAATGCCGGTGGTCCGGCGCAGACCGGCGGCATCGAAGGTCTCGAGGTCGACCGCTTCGACGCCGCGATGGCGACCCTGCTGCGCAGCGTCATGCTCGGCATGAAACATGCCGCGCCGCATATGCGCCGCCAGGGTTCCGGCAGCATCATCAACAACGGCAGCATCGCGGGCCGGCTTGCCGGCTTCTCATCGTCGTTGGTGTATGGCGCGGCCAAGGCCGCCGTCATTCATTTCACCAAATGCGTGGCGATGGAGCTCGGCGAGTCCGGCATCCGGGTCAACAGCATTTCGCCGGGCGCGATCGCCACCGGGATCTTCGGCAAGGCGCTGGGCCTCTCGGTGGAGGCGGCGGAGAAAACCCCCGACGTGATGCGCGAGGTCTACAAGACCGCGCAGCCGATCCCGCGCGCCGGCCTGCCGGAAGATATCGCCCATGCCGCGGTGTTCCTGGCCAGTGACGAATCCAGCTTCATCAATGGACATGATCTGGTGGTCGACGGCGCCATCACCGGCGGCCGCAACTGGACCCAGCAACAGCAGGGCTATGTCGCCTTGCGCAAGGCGTTCGACCAGGGTGCCGGGTAACCGCCGCGTCATTCCGGGGCGATGCGAAGCATCGAACCCGGAATCTCGAGATTCCCCGATGTGCGATTGCACATCTGAGGTCTGGTGCTGGCGCACCATCCCGGAATGACGCATCCGGGCCGGGTATCGCTACTTGACAACGTCGTAAGCTCGGCGGCCTCGTCCGCCGCGAAAAAGATCATGCGTAATAAGCCGCCGCATCACACCGGCGACAGCGTCACCCGCAATCCGTCCCGCGGCTTCGGGATCGGCCACATCTGCCATTCCGGCGTATGGCCGGGCGGCAGCGAGACCGAGAGGTTTTGCAGGAAATGCCGGGCGAAGCATTTCGCCTGCATATAGGCGAAGTGCAGCCCCAGGCACATATGCGCGCCGCCACCGAACGGCACCCAGGCGAAGCGATGGCGGCCGCGCTGCGCTTCCTCGGTGAAGCGCAGCGGATCGAACGCTTCGGGATCGGGCCAGATTTCCGGCATGTGATGGGTAAACAGCGGATTGACGCCGACTATGGCGCCGGCCGGGATCGCATAGCCTTTGAAGGTGAAATCGCGAATGACGCGGCGCGGGATCGAGGGCACCGGCGGCTTCAGCCGCATCGTCTCCTTGAACGCCATCTCGGCCAGCGGCATCGCCTCCAGATGCTCGAACGTCGTGGGCGCGCCGGCGGCGATATCCAGCGCCGCGACTTCGTCGCGCAATCTGATTTGCCACTGCGGGTGGGCGGCAAGCGCCGCCACAAACGACGTCAGCGATGAGGTCAGGGTGTCATGCGCCGCCATCATCAGGAAACTCATGTGATCGACGATGTCCTGGTTCGACAACAAGGCGCCGTCTTCATGGGTGGCGTGGCAGAGTTGCGAGAACAGGTCTTCGCCGCCGCCCCTGGCGCGGCGGATCGGAATTTGTTCGGAGAAGTAGGCGACGATGCGTTTGCGGCCGCGGACGCCGCGTGCCATCTGTGTGCCGGGCAGCGGCTTTCGGATCACCGCAACGGCGGCGGCCACCATGTCGACAAAGGCGCGCGTGATCTGGTCGACCTCGGGCCCGATCGCGGCGCCGAGAAACGAGGTGGCGGCAAGATCGAGCGTGAGTTGTTTCATCGCCGGATAAAACAGCATCGGTCCCGGCTGCGCCCGCCATTGCGCGACCCGCGCCGCGATGCCGGCATCGAGGGCCGTGAGGTAGGACTTCATCGGCCCGGATTTGAAGGCGAAGGACAAGGCGCGGCGGTGCAGGCGATGTTCCTCGAAATCCAGCAGCATCAGCCCGCGCGGGAACAACAGGCCGAGAATCCGGCCCCAGCCAAGGGTGGAGGAGAATTGCTTGGCCTGGTCGAACAACACCAGCTCATTGGCGTCGGGGCCGAGCAGCACCAGGCTGGTTTCGCCGAAAACGTGGCTGCGATAGACCAACCCATATTTGGCGGCCTGGCGTTCGACCTGTCCTTTGGGGTCGGCCAGTACCTCAAGCGTCTTGCCGATGACCGGCCAGCCCTCGTCGCCGGGAATATGCGTGAGCGAATTGCGTTTTGGCGGCGTGAAGGCGATCGCGGGGGAAGCCACACTTTGCGTTGCCATGGCAATCGCTCCGGCTGGTTTCGGCCTATGCCGGCGGGTGGACCGTCGGCATAACCCGTGTTGATAAACAACCCTTATGTCCTTGTCGTGCGAAGGCGCAAACAAAAGGGGCGGTCTCGGTCGGCTCGGTCGGCGCGACCAGGCGCCGCGCTACGCCTTGCGCTTCGCAGCTTCCTTCTGCAGATCCGGCGCATTGATGGTCGGGATCGCGACCCGTCCGGGGCCGGTGAGCGAAAGCGCCGCCGCGGCCTTGTCGTTTTCCATGATCTTCGCCATCACGGCCTGACCGGCGCGCTCGAACACCGCGCGGTTTTCGACCAGGAATTTCTGCGATTTGCGCAGGCCATCGATATAGCCGTTGATTTCGGGCACCACATAGCGCGCCACCATGTCCCAGCTACGGCGGGTATTTTCAGGGTTGGCCCAGTCGTGAACAAAGCCGACGATGGTGCCGACGCCGCCCGAGACCTCCATCAGGTTCTTGATGGTTTTCACGAGATCGTCTGGTGTGCCGATGGTAGAGGCCGCCGCCTCGCCGCCGGCGGTTTTCTCCACGGCATCCTCGGGCGAGGTGAAGGGCAGCAGGCCCGGCCGCTGCAGCGTGCCGACATTATATTCATTGTGCCAGCGCATCAGTCCGGCGCCGGCCTCGCGTCGCGCCTGTTCGCGGGTTTCGGCGATGTGCCAGCTCAACAATACGCGCCAGTTGGTGCGGCTCACGGTGGTGCCGTGCTTCTTGGCGGCATCCTCGGCAAAGCCCCATTGTGTCGGCAGCGCCATCAGGCCCTGGGTCGACATCGATCCGAGCGAAATGATGCCGATGCCGTATTTGCCGGCCAGCGTCATGCCCGACGGCGAAATCTGCGACGCCACCACGAACGGCATCTCTTCCTGCAACGGGAGGATCTGCAGCGCGGCGTCGTTCATGGTGAACCAGTCGCTTTTGGCGGTGACGCGCTCGCCGTTGAACAGCCGGCGAATGACCGCGATCGCCTCGTCCTGGCGGTCGCGCTGCGTCATCGGATCGATGCCGAGCGTGTGGGCGTCGGAGGCGAGCGCGCCCGGGCCGGAGCCGAAGATGGCGCGGCCTCCGGTCATGTGGTCGAGCTGCACCATGCGCTGCGCGACGTTGAAGGGGTGGTGATAAGGCAGCGAGACCACGCCGGTGCCGAGCTTGATGCGCCTGGTACGCTCGCCGGCGGCGGCCAGGAACATCTCCGGCGAGGCGATGGTTTCCCAGCCCGAGGAATGATGCTCGCCGCACCAGAATTCGTCGTAACCGAGCGCATCGAGCTGCTCGACCAAATCGAGGTCGCGGCGGAATTGCAGCATCGGATGCTCGCCGATGGGGTGATGCGGGGCGAGAAAGGCTCCGAATTTCAGGCGCGCCATGGGTTTTCTCTCCGGACTTCGTTGTCGTTCTTGCTGTTGGTCGGCTTGACGCCAAACTACGGGGTCGGGAAGGCCAAGGCAATCGCCCGCCGACATTGCGCCTATGCGGCACGCGGCCATTCGCGCAAACGGCGGGATCGCCCGGGGTGTCAGGCCGCAGGCCATGACGGTTGTTTCCGAGAATCGCGTGGTCGGCGTAGACGCGCGAGGCAATCGAGCCCGGCTGTTGTCTTACGGCTTGACAGTTCAACGCCTTGTCCTAGTCTGGATACGCTCAACCACAGCGGGTGCAGGGAACATCGGTTTCAGACGCGGGATTTCGATTCGAAGTTTCTGCGGCTGACCTGCGCTTCATAAAACAATCCGGAACGAGTAATGCCGGAGGCGTCGGGGGACATGTCATGGTGCATCGCGCCGACATCGCCGGCAGTATCGGGTGCAGCAGGAGGCAGGTAATCGCCGTCGATGACGGCATACGCCGCCGTGCACCCAATGGCGCCCTTAACAAAAAATCTTTCGCCGAAAACCTCTGCCTATCCGTGCTTCACCGGCAAGAAGTGGCTGTCGTCTCTTGATGACGGCCGTTCCGTCGGTCCTTGCGATCCATATCGAGACCGGAGGCCCGATGAAGCGTTGACACCACGACACTGCAAAGGCCGCGACGACAATGCGGTCGAACAAAGATGACATCATGGGAGGATACAGATGGCTCTTCACGCACGATATTTCGGCGGCTGCGCCGCGCTGGCGCTGGCTGTCGCATTGACAGGCTCGCCGGCGCACGCGCAGGACGCGGCTGCGCTCAATGCGGAGGCGGCACAGAACGACTGGGCGACGCATCACGGCACCTACAAGTCCTACCATTACAGCGGCCTCGAGCAGATCAATGCAGGCAACGTCAAGAATCTCGAAGTCGCCTGGATGCATTTTCCGGAGCGCGCCACCCGCGGTCTGCAGTCGACGCCGCTCGCCGTCGACGGCGTGCTCTACTATTCGGGCTCCTACAGCCGGGTCTACGCGCTGGACGGGGCGACCGGTAGGACGATCTGGAGCTACGCCCCGGAGCTCGACGAGGAACTGGTCGCCAAGCAGACGCACTCGCCGTACAACCGCGGCATCGCGATCGGGCAAGGCAATCTCTATGTCGGCACGGTCGACGGGCGGCTGATCGCGCTCGACCTGAAGTCCGGCAAGCCGGTGTGGGATCTGAAGCTGTTGGATTCCAAGAAGGTGACGGTCGGTTTCACCGGTGCGCCGCTGGTGGTCAAGGACATGGTGATCATTGGCGCGCAGGGCGGCGAATGGCCCGGCCGCGGGCCGATCTTTGGCGTCGACGGCAAGACCGGACAGAAGAAATGGGAGTTCTTCACGGTCGCCGGCACCGAAGAGGGGATGGCGACCTGGGCCAATGATTCCTGGCGGACCGGCGGCGGCGGCGGCTGGATGCCCGGAGCCTATGACCCCGAGACCAATTCTGTGTGGTGGGGCACCGCCAACCCGGCGCCGCTTTACGACTGGTCGGGCGCCGACTGGAAGAAGAGCGGACCGCGGCCGGGCGACAATCTCTACACCACATCGGTCATCGCGCTCGATCCCGATAGCGGCAAGCTCAAATTCTATCATCAGGAGCTGCCGCACGATGCCTGGGACTTCAATTCCGCGGTGGGCGAGTTCGTCATGATCAACCGCGGCGACAAGAAGCTCGTGGTGCACCCCAACAAAAGCGGGTTCGTCTTCGTCTATGATCGCTCCAACGCCAAGGTCGAGAATGTCTGGCGGCTGGTAAATAATATCAACTTCGTGAAGGACATCGATCCGAAGACCGGCGAACTGATCGGTCGCCGCGACCTCGCGCTTGGCAAGGCGGAGAGTCCGTTATGCCCGGCGATCGTCGGCGGCATCAGCTGGAACTCCGGCGCCTACAGTCCGAAGACCGGGCTCTATTACAAGATCGGCCAGGAGGTTTGCATGGAGCTGACCGTGGAGAAGACCACGCCGATTCTCGAACCAATGGCCCAGCTCAACATCGGTGCCGATTTCAAGCTGGTGGCGCCGCCGGACGGACCGGCCCGTGGACATCTTGATGCGCGCGATCCCGTCAGCGGCGTCAAGAAGTGGGAGGTCAACTACAAGCAGCCGCCGCTCGCCAGCATCATGGCCACCGCGGGCAATCTGGTGTTCGTGCCGGACGCCGAGGGCGTCGTGCACGCCTACAATGCGGAGAGCGGCCAGGAGCTGTGGTCGCGCAACAACGGAATTGGCCATAATGCCGGCATCATCAGCTACATGGCGGGTGGCAAGCAATACATCGCCATACCGGCGGGCTGGGGCAGCCTGGTGGCCGACGAGTTTGTCGCGCTCTACGGCGAACCCTTCAAGAGCATGTCGAAGAACACCGGCGCCCTGATCGTGTTTGCGCTGAGACAATGAGACGACGGCGTTGGCGGCAGGGATCGCTCCTTGCCGCCTTTGCCGCTCAAAGCGGATGCCGGAATGCGAATGGTGTTTGTGATCGTTGCTGGCTTGGCGGCAGGGCTATGGCCGTCGCCCGCGGCCCTCGCCGAACAGCCGATCCTGAGCGGATCTGCAAATCCGCAGGCGCAACCCGAGGCCTCCTCGAGCGACATCGATGGCCAGCAAATGTTCGCCACCACCTGCGGCTTTTGTCACCAGGAGGGCGGCCGCTCCGCGGGCAGGGGGCCGAAGCTGTCGAAGTCCGAGCGCAGCGACGAATACATCGTCGAGCGCATCCGGAAGGGCAAGGCGGGCGCCATGCCCGCGTTCGGTTCGGTGTTCAGCGAGGGCCAGATCATCGCGATCCTGGCCTACATTCGGGGGCTGGATGATTAGAGCGTTTTCAAGCCAAGTCGACACCCGTTCGCGTCAAGAAAACGCGTCAGACGAAGAATCCGGCGTGGGTGCGAAACGCCATGGCGATCGCCGGAGCGTGGCGTGGAAACCGCGATACCGCCTCGCCCGGGGCGCGGCAGGCATCTGCCTGCTGCTGCTCGGGAGCGTGGCGGCCGATGCGCGCTCGCTGGAAACCATTGCCGAGCGCGGGGCGATGACGCTCTGCGCCAATCCCAACGCGCTGCCGTTCGCCAGCAAGACCGGGCCGGTGCCGGGATTTCAGATCGAGCTCGGCGAGAAAATTGCCGAGCAGCTCGGTGTCAAGCTGACGCGGAAGTGGGTGATCAGTGCGATCCAGTATCGCCGCGCCGATTGCGACCTCGTGCTCGACTCCATCGCCCGCAAGGACGCACCGCCCGCGGGCGGCATGCAGGTATCGCGTCCATACCATCGCAGCGGTGTCGTGCTCGCGGTCCGGGCCGACTTCGCGCGCATCGTCGCTGGCCGGTCTCGGCTCCGATCAGCGGGTCGGGGTGCCGGTCGGCTCGCTGGTCTCCATGACGCTGGACAAGGGCGGCGCCGCCACGTCTCCGTTTGTGTTCGAGGACGATATCGTTGCGGCGCTGGCCAATCGCGAGATCGAGGCCGCCGCCGTCACGCCCATGACGGTCGGCTGGTTCAACCTGCAGCATGCGGACAAGCCATTGCGCCTGATCCCGGCATTCGACGACGATCCCGATTTGAACTGGAACATCGCGGCTGGGCTGTTTCGTCCCGACGACAAGCTGCGGCAGCGTGTCGATGCGGCGATCGAGGCGCTGCTGGCGGATGGCACCATCGCCCGGATCTATGCCCGTTACGGCATCAAGCTCCGGCCTCCGCAGTGAGGCGCTGCCGCCTACCACGCCGACGACAACAAGTTGATGCGGTTTCTGACCCCCGGCAAGCGTGCTGGAACTGGGCTGCGGCCGTTGACGTGCATGCGGGGCGCGGCGGCTAGGGTTGGTTGCCACAATTATGAAGAATTCCTCACTTAGGGAACTCTCGATCCAGGGATTCCTGGGGAATGACAGCACACGGTCTTTTTATTTTGCACTGCAGCAACTATCTGTTCTTGGAGAGCTTATAAGAAGTCTCTCTTCAAGGAGCTGCCGGTGTCCCTCGCTAAAAATGTCGATTTCCTGCGACTTCTGCCAAAGATGAACGGCGTCAATGGCTTTGCGGAGTTCGCACGAAACCTTAAGCCGGGCCAGCGCAGTCCGCTCGTTGAAACCACGGATTTCGGGTCGAATCCGGGCAGTCTCAGGATGTTTTCGTTTGCACCTGACAACCTGCAGCCGGCACCCGGCCTTGTGGTCGTTCTGCATGGATGTGGTCAGACCGCCGCTGCTTATGATTTAGGCGCCGGTTGGTCCATGCTGGCGGAACATTACGGTTTCGCATTGCTGATGCCCCAGCAGCAGCCGTTCAATAATGCCAATGGATGCTTCAACTGGTTCAGTCCGGAGGACACCGCGCGCGACCGCGGCGAAGCTTGTTCAATCAGGCAGATGATCGAGCGGGCGGTTGACGATATCGGCATCGATCGGGATCGCGTCTTCGTGACCGGACTTTCCGCCGGCGGCGCCATGACGTCGGTTATGCTCGCGACCTATCCCGAAGTGTTCGCAGGCGGCGCCACCATTGCCGGCCTCCCGTTCGGGGTTGCGACCAATATGCGGGAAGCATTGAGCGGAATGTTCCAGTCGCCGCCCCGGCCCGCCGCCGAATTGGGCGATCTGGTCCGCAACGCTTCACCTCATAAGGGCCCGTGGCCGAAGCTGTCGGTATGGCATGGCAGCGCCGATCGCACGGTCCATCCCGGCAATGCCGATGAGATCGTCAAGCAGTGGCTCGACGTGCATCAGCTGCCTTCGGCGCCCATGTCGGAGGGCGACGTCGACGGCTATCCCCGCCAGGTCTGGTGGAACGCGGACGGGGAGACCATCGTCGAATCCTACACCATCACCGACATGGCCCACGGCACCCCGCTTGGCGTCGGCGATAATGACAAGCGATATGGCACCCAAGGCGCCTTCCTGATCGAGGCGGGTATCTCGTCCTCGTATCACATTGCGAATTTCTTCGGCCTCACCGAATGGATTCGTCGGCCGAAGGCGGCTCCAGAAGTAACTCCAAAGAAGAAAGCTTCAGCGGACCTCTCAAAGGAAGCCGCGAAGAATATTCCGCAAATCCATCCGGCTCCGGAACTCGCCTCGGTGCCATGGCCGCTGAAGACGCTTGATCACGTTCCGAACCCTCCGCGCGAGACGCAGCGTCGCGCTATCGATGTCAGCGCCGTCATTACCCGCGCGCTCACGGCCGCGGGCCTCATGAAATAACATTGCCTGCGGTATTCGCATCGCCGCCTTTGTCGATGTGCCGGGGAGATGGTTAATGGCGGTTCGCGCGCAAGCAGCCGGCATTTTGTTCCATGCGTCCAAAACATATTTGGACTCAAATGCGGGACCGCGGCGTTTGCCGGAATTGTGACAGGCAGGTAAGTTTCGCTGCCCATTGGCTGAACCGGCCTCCGATCGTCCAGCATGCTGAAAATCAAGCGACCGAGTTCTGCGGATTTTCTCGCTGGCGGCGGGAAAATGGGCGCGTTGACACGGGCGTACGACTGGTCGGCCAGTCCGCTGGGACCCACTGAGGCTTGGCCGCAAAGCCTGCGCACCGCGCTGCGCATCCTGCTCAATACCAATCACCCGATGTTCATCTGGTGGGGTCCGCACCTCGTTCAATTCTATAACGACGCCTACCGTCAGACCATGGGACCTGAGCGCCACCCGAGCGCGCTGGGCCAGGGCGGGCGGGAGTGCTGGGCGGAAATCTGGGACATTGTCGGTCCGCAGATCGAACAGGTGATGAGTGGCGGCGGCGCGACGTGGCACGAGAACCAGCTCGTGCCTGTGACGCGTCACGGCATTCGGGAGCAGGTTTACTGGACCTACGGCTACAGCCCGATCGACGAAGGTGACGGCGTCGGCGGCGTGCTGGTGGTTTGCCGCGACGTGACCAGGGACTATCTTGCCGCCGCGGCGTTACGCGAGCGCGAAGCCGAACTCGCGCGGGTCCAGCAGATCGGGCGGATCGGTGGTCTCGAGGTCGATCTGAGGGCCGGTTTCCGCAACCGCCGCTCGCCGGAATATTTGCTGATTCACGGACTGCCGTCGAGCGCGGCCGACGAGTCGCATGAGGACTGGGTGCGGCGTGTCCATCCCGAAGATCGCGAGGTTGCCGAGAAGAACTTTCGCGATGCCATCGCAGGCCAGGCTCGCGACTATACCGTGCGATACCGGATCATTCGCCCGAGCGATGGCGAGACGCGGTGGATTTCGGTCAAATCCACCATCGAGCGCGATGAGAACGGAAAAGCCGTACGGCTGGTCGGCGCGCATACCGACGTCACCGAACAGGTGGCGGCCGAGCAGGCGCTTCGGCGAAGCGAAGAGCGATACCGCAAGCTTGCCGACCAACTTGTCGAATTGAACGCGACGCTGGCGCAGCGCGTCCAGGAAAAGACCCGGGAACGCGACCGGATCTGGAACGTGTCGCAGGATCTGCTGGTGGTCGCCGACCGCGACGGCGTCTGGCGAACCGTCAATCCCGCATGGACCAGAACGCTCGGCTGGAGCGAGGCCGAATTGTTGAACCGCACTTCGGAATGGCTGGAGCACCCCGATGATGGCGGGCTGGTGCAGGAGCAGGTCAGGAAACTCGGCGCCGGCGCGACCACCGTCAGGTTCGAAGGCCGCTTTCGACACAAGGATGGCTCTTACCGCTGGCTGTCGTGGACCGGTGTGTCCGACAAAGACACCAGTTACGCGGTTGCCCGCGACGTCACCGCGGAGAAGGCCGCGGCGGAGCGGCTGAAGGCCGCCGAGGAGGCATTGCGACAGTCCCAGAAGATGGAAGCGGTCGGACAATTGACCGGCGGCATTGCGCACGACTTCAATAATCTCCTGACCGGAATTGTAGGCTCGCTGGATCTGTTGCGGACCCGCTTCGACCAGGGGCGAACCGAAAACGTCGCGCGCTACATCGACGCGGCGATGACATCGGCGAACCGCGCCGCCGCGCTCACGCATCGGTTGCTGGCCTTTGCGCGGCGGCAGCCGCTGATCCCGAAAAGCGTCGATGCCAACAAGCTCGTGGTGTCGCTGGAAGATCTGCTGCGCCGGACCATCGGTGAGGCCATCGATCTTGATATCCGGGTGTCGGACGATCTGTGGTTCACGCTCTGCGACCCCAACCAGCTGGAGAGTGCGCTGCTCAATCTTGCCATCAACGCCCGCGACGCCATGCCGGACGGCGGCAAGCTCACCATCACGACGGAGAATGCGGCGCTCGAAGGCGCCGCCGCCGATACGCCTGCGATTTCGCCCGGCGACTATATTTGCATCGGCGTCACCGACACCGGAGCCGGCATGAGCGCGGAAGTGGTGGCGCGCGCCTTTGATCCGTTCTTTACGACCAAGCCGATCGGGCAAGGCACCGGGCTTGGGCTTTCGATGATTTATGGATTTGCCCGGCAGTCCAACGGCCATGTGACGATCGACAGCAAATTGGGGCGAGGGACATCGGTCAAACTCTATTTGCCGCGTCATCACGGCGACGTCGCCGTGTCGCATCTCCCCGCAAGCAGGGCGGAACACGCCGCCGCCGGCGAAGCCGTATTGGTGGTCGAGGACGAGCCGGTGGTGCGCGCGGTGATTTTGGAAATGCTTGCCGATCAGGGCTATCAAACGCTCGAGGCCGTCGACGGGCCGTCGGGCCTGCAAATCCTGCGCAACCATCCGGGGATCGATTTGCTGGTGACGGATGTGGGCTTGCCCGGCATGAACGGCCGCCAGCTCGCCGATCAGGCGCGGGAAACCATGCCCGATCTCAAGATTCTTTTCATCACCGGCTACGCCGAGAGCGTGGCGATATCCGAAGGCTTTCTGCAGCCGGGCATGGAAATGATCACCAAGCCGTTCGACCTCGATCATCTGTCGCGGCGGATTCGCGCGATGGTGTCGGGTTAGGGTCTTTCTTCAAGGGAAGGGCTTGGCCGGTCCTGCGGTCGTTGGGACTCACATCGCGCCGGTGAGGAACGGATTGGTCATCCGCTCCTGGCCGATGCTGGAGCCGGGGCCGTGGCCGCAGATGAAACCGACGTCGTCGCCGAGCGGCAGCAGCTTGTCGATGATCGACTTGATCAGCGTGTCGTGGTTGCCGCCGGGAATATCGCTGCGTCCGACCGAGCCGCTGAACAGCACGTCGCCGACATGGGCGAAGCGCATTTCCTTGTTGAAATACACCACGCTGCCCGGCGAATGGCCGGGGCAATGCAGGATGTCGAAGGTCAACTCGCCGATCGAGACCTGCTCGCCTTCTTCCAGCCAGCGGTCCGGGGCGAAATCGCGCACGCCGGTCATGCCGAAACGTGCGCCGCTCGCGATCACATTGTCGAGCAGGAATTTATCGGCGAGGTGCGGACCTTCGATCGGCACCTTCAAGGCATCGCGCAATTCGGCGGCGCCGCCGACATGGTCGATATGGCCATGGGTCAGCCAGATCTTTTCGACCGATACATTGGTCTGCTGGATCGCCGCCTGAATCTTCGGCACTTCGCCGCCGGGGTCGATCACCACGGCCTTTTTGGTGGCTTCGCACCAGAGCAGCGTGCAGTTCTGTTCAAACAGCGTCACCGGGATAATGATCGCGCCGGCTTTCGCCCTGGTTTCGGTTTTATTGTCCATGGGGTCACCATATTCTTCCCTGAAAAGCCGTCAACACGGGTTTGGAAACATCGTGCCGGGTATGTGATCTCGGGCAGTCCGTGATAAGGATGTGCGCAGGTTGAGGATGTAGTAAGCGAAGCCGGATGTCACACGGCCTGATCGCTTCGATTTCGGCTTCGGCAGGTCCGGATTTCATGAACGAGGCTTCCAAATCGCCGCTGGAGGGACCCCGTACGACGGCCCGTGCCTTCCTCGTAAGCGATCGCCTCAATACGTCGGGCCTCGAGCGCGGCGACGTCCTTTCAACGACGCCACTTGCCTTCCGTGTCAAAGACGGCGGCATAGCAATTCTGTTTCGCTATGGTGTCGTGGTTTTGATCGGCCTCAATGCACTGGAGGAGGAAGAATTCCTTCGCGGCCTGCAATCGCGCATGACGGGAGCGCTCGCAAGGCGCGACGAGGAAATCGCCGCCATAGAGCTCGCACCGGAAAAGGAAGACCAAATTCCGCCCGGCGGTCCCATTGGCCTGCAAAGCCTTTCGCCGGAGCGGCTGATTCTGATTGGCGAGGCGCTGGCAAAGAGCGTGGTTCTGGCCCGGCACGAGCGCGAGGTCGCCTCGGTCTTTGACATGACCGAACCTTTCGCGCAGGCCCTGGCACAGAGCGGGCGCATGCGCGGTGGCCGCCGCTCGATCCTGAAGCACATCGGCAATGCGCTTCTGGTGCGACACCGGGTGTCGGGGCCCGTCGAAGTGTCCGAGAAGCCCGACATACTCTGGGACAAGCCGCAGCTTGAACGGCTATATGCGCGTCTGG
Source organism: uncultured Alphaproteobacteria bacterium (assembly GCA_963793165.1). Taxonomy (GTDB): domain Bacteria; phylum Pseudomonadota; class Alphaproteobacteria; order Rhizobiales; family Xanthobacteraceae; genus Bradyrhizobium. Next base: position 698,825 of record CAWBYU010000009.1, on the reverse strand, counting down.
AAGACGAATATGAACTCAAGGAGCGGGCGGAAGCGCTGAACCGCAAGCTCGCCGTGATCGCCGAGACCGCGCAGGTACTGACCGATATCATCGACACCAGGCGGTCGCTGCGGCTCGAGCTGATCATCGTGTTCCTGATCCTGTTTGAAGTGCTTATCACGGTGTATCAGCTTACGATGGCCCGGCACGGCTAAACCTGGCAAAGATTCCGTACCCGAGGGTGTGAATCCGATGCGAGGGCGAGGGCCGCGAACAGCCGCTGAAGGAAATTTTATCGGCCTGAACCTGTCGGCGTTTTCGGCGTTGTCTCGCTCAAGCCGGATTTGAAGGGTGATTTCCCGGGATAAATCAAAGCGACCAGGACTGGTGGCGGCACGGTATTTTCTATCAAATCTATCCGCGCTCGTTTCAGGACTCCGATGCCGACGGGGTCGGCGATATCAAGGGGATCATCGACCGGCTGCCCTATTTGCAGGACCTCGGCGTTGACGCTGTCTGGCTGTCGCCGATCTTTCCGTCGCCGATGGCCGATTTCGGCTATGACATTTCCGATTACATCGACGTCGATCCGCTGTTCGGCACGATGCAGGATTTCGACGCGCTGATATCGGCCGCGCATGCGGCCGGCCTCAAACTGATCCTCGATCTGGTGCCGAACCACACCTCGGACCAGCATCCCTGGTTCGTCGCCAGCCGCGGCTCGCGCGAGGATCCGAAGCGCGACTGGTACATCTGGCGCGAGCCGGGCGCGGACGGCGGCCCACCGAACAACTGGCTGTCGGAATTCGGCGGCAGCGCCTGGGAATACGACGCCGCGACGCGGCAATATTATTACCACGCCTTCCTCGCCCAGCAGCCCGATCTGAACTGGCGCAATCCGGAAGTGCGCCAGGCGATCCATGACGTCATGCGCTTCTGGCTCCGCAAGGGCGTCGACGGCTTTCGCGTCGACGTGATCTGGCACCTGATCAAGGATGCGGCGTTTCGCGACAATCCGCCCAATCCGAATTATCGCGAAGGGCGGCCGCCGCATGAGACGATCCTGACGCAGTACTCGACCGACCAGCCGGAAGTTCATGACGTGATCGCCGAGATGCGGCGGGTGATCGATGAGTTCGACGCCCGCGTGCTGATCGGGGAGGTCTATCTGCCCCTGCACCGGCTGGTGGCCTATTACGGCAACGATCTTGCCGGCGCGCAGATGCCGTTCAACTTCGCGCTGTTGTCGACCTTGTGGAGCGCGCGTTCGATCGAGAAGCTCATTGCCGATTACGAGAAAGCGCTGCCGCCGGGAGCGTGGCCAAACTGGGTGCTCGGCAATCACGACCGTCCGCGGGTGGCAAGCCGGGTCGGGCCGGCGCAGGCGCGCGTCGCCGCGATGCTGCTGTTGACCCTGCGGGGAACGCCGACGCTCTATTACGGCGACGAGATCGGCATGCATCAGGTCGCGATCGCGCCGGATCAGGTGCGCGATCCCTTTGAGAAGAACGTTCCGGGGATCGGGGTGGGCCGCGACGGCTGCCGCACGCCGATGCAATGGGACGCGACGCCCAGTGCGGGCTTCTCGATAGCGACGCCGTGGCTGCCGCTTTCGGATGATTTTGCGCGGGAGAACGTGGTCGATCTCGATGCCGACGCGCAATCGATCTTGAGCCTCTACAAGGCGCTGATCTCTTTGAGAAAGCGACTGCCGCAGTTGATGTCGGGCGGTTATGTGCCGATCGCGGCGGAGGGCGATTTGCTGCTTTACCGCAGGCAGAGCGAGGAAGGGGCGGTGGTGATCGCGCTTAATCTCGGCGCGGAGCCGGCTTCGATCGCATCGGAGACGTTTCGCCTTGACGGCGAAATTCTGCTCTCGACGCTGCTCGACCGGCAAGGCGAGAAAATCCACGGCGTGCTGGATCTGCGCGGCAATGAAGGCGCGATCATCGGCGTGGCGCTCGTATCGAACTCAGGCCGGATGAGCGGTCTTGCCGGCTGCATCGGTGTCGATGTCGCTGCGCTTCAACAAATAATCCAGCCCGCCGACCCGATACCAGCGGTAGGCGTAGGCTTCGAGCATCAGCGTGTGCTTGCCGCGCTCATCGGCCTTGCTGTGGTCTTCCGTCAACAGGTTGACCAGAAGCTTGCCGGCGTCGCCGGGAAGTCCGACCGCGAAAGAAACTTCTCGGGGCTTCTCATCGAGATTGTGCACGAGCAGCACCGAATTACTACGCCAGTCATAGCGCATGACCAGCACCGCGGGATCGCGCGCCGCGATCACCTTGAAGTCACCCCAGCCGATCTCCGGAACCTCCTTGCGCATCCGGATGATGCGTTCGGTCCAGTTCAGCATGGAGTTGGGATCGCGCCGCTGCTTGGCGACATTGACGTGATCGTATCCGTAGGGCCCCTTGTCGATGACAGGCGAGCACGGCCGGTCGCTTTCGGTGAAGCCGGCATGCGGTTCGGTCGACCACTGCATCGGCGTACGGGCGCAATCGCGTTCGGGCAGAGCAAGATCGTCGCCCATCCCGATTTCGTCGCCATAGCGGATCACGGGCGTTCCCGGCAGCGCGCACATCAGGCTATAGGCAAGTTCGAGCCGGCGCCGGTCGCCGCCCAGCATCGGCGCCAGCCGCCGCCTTATGCCGCGGTCATAGAGCTGCATGTTCTTTTCGGGGCCGAAGCTCTTGAACACCACGTCGCGCTGCGCCTTGGTCAGCCGTCCGAGATCGAGCTCGTCGTGGTTGCGCAGGAACAGGCCCCATTGCGCGGTGGCGGGCCGTGGTTTCGTCGCCATCAGCGATTTGGCGAGCGGGCGGCAATCAGCCGACGCCAGCGCGTAGAAAAGATGCTGGTTGACGTGAAAATTGAACATCATGTGCATGCGGTCGCCGTCGTCGCCGAAATATTCCATGTCGGTTTCCGGCAGCACGTTGGCTTCGGCAAGAATGATGGCGTTGCCTTGCCGCCATTGCAGAAATTCCCGGAACGACCGCAGCATGTCGTATTGCTCGACGGGCTTGCGGACCTTGGCGCCCTTGGTGGCTATCACGAAGGGCACCGCATCCATGCGAAAGCCGGATACGCCGAGTTGAATCCAGAATCCCATGATCTTGAGGATCTCGGCCTGCACGCGCGGGTTGGAGGTGTTCAGGTCGGGCTGGAAGTCGTAGAAGCGGTGAAAGTACCAGGCGCCGGCTTCCCTATCGCGCGTCCATGTGGATTTCTGCACGCCGGGAAACACCATGCCCTTGCCGGCACTGGCGGGCTTCTTGTCGGCCCAGACATACCAATCGCGATATTCCGAATCCCTTGAGCTCCGCGCTTCGCGAAACCACGGATGCGCGTCCGAGGTGTGATTGACGACGAGATCGATGATGACGCGGATGCCGCGTTGCCGGCAACCATGGGTGAATTCAACGAAGTCGCCCAGCGTGCCGTAGCGCGGATCGACGCCGTAATAGTCCGAAATGTCGTAACCGTCGTCCTTGCCCGGCGATGGCTGGAACGGCATCAGCCAGATCGCGGTGACGCCGAGGCCGTGCAGATAATCGAGCCGGCGCAACAGCCCCTTGAAGTCACCGACGCCGTCGCCATTGGCGTCCATATAGGTGCCGACGGAAAGACAGTAAAAAACGCCGTTCTTGTACCAGAGGTCGTCGATCATGCCCGGGCAGTCCCCATCTGCCGCCTCCAGTTGTCAGCGACCGGGAGATAAGCTGGGAGCGGTCCGCGGGTTCCCGCTCTGACGCTGCGAAAACCCTCGTCCCGGCCAAGCGCCGCGCGGGCCGCGATCCCCCCTCGTTTCCACGCTCGCCTCGGATCGATGCAGGGGGCCGAGAAATTTACGATTGGCCAGCCTGTCGAACGGTCCGAAATCGGTTAAGGTTCATGGTATGGAATCGCCCGCCCGCCAGATAAGTCTCGTGCCCGCGCCGGACCGCCGCCAATCGGAAACGGCGCTGGCGATCGCGCGCGGCACCGCGCGGCTGCTACGCTCGCTGGGATTTTCCTGCATCAGCGAATTGCCGCTGCCGTCGGGTCGGCGTGCCGACCTGGTGGCGCTGAACGAGCGCGGCGAGATCTGGATCGTCGAGATCAAATCGTCGGTCGAGGATTTGCGCGCCGATCAGAAATGGCAGGATTACCGGATGCATTGCGACCGGCTGTTCTTCGCCTTCACGCAGGACCTGCCATGCGAGATTTTTCCCGCGGACACCGGCCTCATTGTCGCCGACGCCTATGGCGCGCATCTGCATTGCGAGGCGCCGGAGCATCGCCTGCCGGCGCCGACCCGCAAGCTGATGACGGTGCGGTTTGCGATCGCGGCGGCGCAGCGCATCAACCGCCTGGTCGACCCGCAGGGCCACGGAGAGTTTTAGCGCGGGACTACGTTATCTCGTAGTATCTCGTAGGGTGGGCAAAGCGAAGCGTGCCCACCATCTATCCGGATCGCTACCTTCATGGTGGGCACGCTCCGCTTTGCCCACCCTACGATTCCGTCGCGGCGAGATCAGCGCGGCGCGCGCTTGGCCAGAATGCGCTGCAGGGTGCGGCGATGCATGTTCAGCCGCCGTGCGGTTTCGGAGACGTTGCGGTTGCACATCTCGTAGATGCGCTGGATGTGTTCCCAGCGCACGCGGTCCGCCGACATCGGGTTGTGCGGCAACTCGGACTTCTCGGTGCCGCTCGCCAGCAAGGCGGCGACCACATCGTCGGCGTCGGCGGGCTTTGACAGATAATCCACCGCGCCCATCTTCACCGCGGTGACGGCGGTGGCGATGTTGCCGTAGCCGGTCAGCACGATCGCGCGGGCGTCGGGGCGTTTGCGCTTCAGCGCCGAGACCACGTCAAGGCCGTTGCCGTCGCCGAGCCGCAAATCCACCACCGCGAAAGCCGGCGCGGCCCGGCCGATCTGCGCGAGGCCGTCGGATACCGTATCGCAGGAGGTGACCGTGAAGCCGCGGGTTTCCATGGCGCGCGACAGCCGCTCCAGAAACGGCTTGTCGTCCTCCACGATCAGCAGCGAGCGGTCGGAATGGTCGTTCAGTTCGGCGATGGCGGTCACTGGTTCGGCACCCTCATGTTGGACATGACAGCATATGGCGTGGCGAGGCGAGGCTGCCAAGGCCATACAAGTAGGTCAACCGTCATAGCGGCTTGGCGCGGCGTTAAGTCGCTGGTTCCTCTGTTGTTTCGCTCGCCTCGAAGCGGTGCCGCGGCCAGGCGATCTGAACCACGGCGCCGTGATCGGGAAAGGTGCGGTTGGTGAAGGAGACCTTGGCGCCGGTGCGCTCCAGCAGGGTCCGCGCGATAAACACCCCGAGACCGAGGCCATGGTGCTCGCTTTGGACTTCGTCGGCGCTGCGCCGCCGCGACAGATAGGGTTCGCCAATCCGCTTCAGCATGTCGGGCGCGATCCCGGGCCCATCGTCGGAGATCACGATCTCGACCGTTTCGGGGCTCCACCAAGCGTTCACCTCGACTGTCGCCCGCGCGAAGTCGACAGCGTTTTCCAGAATGTTGCCGACGCCGTAGAGGATCGCGGGATTGCGGGTGCCAACCGGCTCACGTGTGCCCGCCACCGCGATCCGCACCTTGATATTGACGCCGAAGTCGCGATGCGGCGCCACCACTTCCTCGATCAGGGTCGACAAGGGCATGCGATCGAACGGCGCGCCGGTCGAGGAAAGCTGGGTGATCTTGGCCAGAATATCGCGGCAGCGCTGCGCCTGTTCGCGCACGGTTTTGAGATCGCCGGCTAACTGGCTGTTGTCATTGACGGTCTTTTCAAGCTCGCGGGAAATCAGGAAGATGGTCGATAGCGGCGTGCCGAGTTCATGCGCCGCGGCGGCGGCGAGGCCGTCGAGCTGCGTCAGGTGTTGTTCGCGGGCCAAAACCAGTTCGGTGGCGGCCAGCGCGTCGGAGAGCTGGCGGGCTTCCTCGGTGACCTGGAACGCGTAAAGGCTGGTAACCCCGATCGCGACCGCGATCGAGAGCCAGACCCCGAAAAGATAGATCGGCGGCAGCACCAGCGGTTCGTCGGTGTCCCACGGCAGCGGCATGTGGAGGAAAACCAGCACCGAGGCGCAGGCGATGGCGAGCACGCCGAGCGCAATCGTCAGCCGGATCGGCAGCGCCGTCGCGGAGATCAGAACCGGGGCCAGAAACAGAAACGAAAACGGGTTCTGCAGGCCGCCGGTGAAAAACAGCAGTCCGGCCAGTTCCACGATGTTCAACGCCAGCAGCGCCGCCGCGTAGGCCGGTTCCAGCCGCTGCATCGGGTTGAAGGTTGTCTGCAGCACCAGATTGAGCAGGGCGGACACGCCGACAATGCTGACGCAGGGGATGACCGGGACGTCGAATTCGAGACCCTGCACCACGATGAAGATGGCCGCGAGCTGGCCCAGCACCGCGAGCCAGCGCAACCGCAATATCGTATCCAGACGGACATAGCGGCGCGGATGGCGAAAATCGGAGGCTGCAACGTCGGTCATCCCGTAAGTTTAGCCGTGCCGGCGTCCGACCACAAATCCGCCGGTTCGGCCGATCTTGTGCCGTCTCTTGCGCTTGCGCCCCCGATGGCTCAATGAACGCCCCGCATGACGACCACTGACGCCATACCGGCCAGCGCGGCCGCGACCGAACCCGCCGGATCCGCCGCGATCGAGGTCGCGCACCTGGTCAAACTCTATAAAACCACCCGCGCCGTCGACGACGTATCGTTTCGCATTGCGCGCGGCAGCATCACCGGGCTGCTCGGCGGCAACGGCGCCGGCAAGACCACGACCATTGCCATGATCATGGGGCTGGTGCTGCCCACCTCGGGGCGCATCCGGGTGCTGGGTTGTTCGATGCCGGACCAGAGCGCGGAGGTGCTGGGCCGGATGAATTTCGAAAGTCCCTATGTCGACATGCCGATGCGGCTCACGGTACGGCAGAATCTCTCCATCTTCGGCCGCCTCTACGCCGTCGCGAATCTGCGCGAGCGCATCGAACAGCTCGCCGCCGATCTCGACCTCGGCGAGTTCCTCGATCGCCCCAACGGAAAACTCTCGGCCGGTCAGAAGACGCGCGTGGCGCTCGCCAAAGCGCTGATCAACCAGCCCGAGCTGTTGTTGCTGGACGAGCCGACGGCATCGCTCGATCCCGATACCGCGGACTGGATCCGGCGGCACCTCGAGACCTATCGCAAGACCCACGGCGCCACCATCCTCTTGGCCTCGCACAACATGCTCGAAGTGGAGCGGCTTTGCGACCGCGTCATCATCATGAAGCGCGGCCGCATCGAAGACGACGACACCCCGGATAATATCATGGCCCGCTACAACCGGACGACGCTGGAGGAAGTGTTCCTCGACGTCGCCCGCGGCCGCGTTCAGGAAAGCGCGCCATGAACAAGCAACTGGCGGCGCAATGGGGGATCGCGCCGCATCGCATCGGCGCGATGGTCTTGCGTTACTGGTATCTCCTGCTGTCGTCGTGGCCGCGGCTCCTGGAGCTGATCTACTGGCCCGCGTTGCAGATCATCACCTGGGGTTTCCTGCAGAACTACATCGCGCAGAATGCCGGGTTTTTCGCGCGCGCCGGCGGCTCGCTGATCGGCGCCGTCATCCTCTGGGACATCCTGTTTCGCGGCCAGCTCGGCTTTTCGATCTCGTTCCTGGAGGAGATGTGGGCGCGCAATCTCGGCAACCTGATGATGAGCCCGCTGAAGCCGATCGAGTTTCTGATCGCGCTGATGATCATGAGCCTGGTCCGGCTCGCGATCGGCATTATTCCGATGACGCTGCTGGCGCTGTTCTTCTTCGATTTCAATTTCTACGCCATCGGGCTGCCGCTGATCGCGTTCTTCTGCAATCTGATTTTCACCAGCTGGTCGCTCGGGATTTTCGTCTCCGGGCTGGTGCTGCGCAACGGCCTCGGCGCGGAAAGCATCGTCTGGACGCTGATGTTCGCCGTGATGCCGCTGGCCTGCATCTATTACCCGGTGTCGGTGCTGCCGCACTGGCTGCAATATGCCGCCTGGGCGTTGCCGCCGACTTACGTGTTCGAGGGGATGCGGGCCTTGCTGACCGACGGTGTGTTTCGGGCCGATCTGATGATCCAGGCGCTGGCGATCAACGCCGTGCTCTTTATTGCGTCATTTGCGATATTTCTTGCACTTTTGCGAAGCGCCCGCCGCCATGGCTCGCTTATTCAGAGTGGTGAATAAGTTACTTATCCCAAGTATTTGAGGGATCTTTGCGGCGTACCCTACGTAGATATGCCGTAGCGTGGATTGACGCTTTATTGCTCATTCGGCAATATGCTGCGATGCAAAAAGAGATTTGAGGGACAAATGCCGATTGGTGAGTTTGGCGGAGCACCGCCACTGGTGGCCGAAGGCAGTCCGGCGCTGACGACGCCGATGTACTGGATGTACGAAATGGCGCACGCGTCGCTCAATCCCGCGCGCGCCGTCACCGACGCGACAAAACTCCTGTTTCAGAATCCGCTCAATCCATGGTCGCGCACCGAGTTCGGCAAATCCGTCGCCGCTGGCTGCGAACTGTTCGAGCGGACCACGCGCCGTTACGGCAAGCCCGAATGGGGCCTCAACGACACCGAGGTCAACGGCGTACGCACCCCGATTGAAATTCTTCCGGTGTGGGAAAAGCCGTTCTGCCGGCTGCTGTACTTCGATCGCAAGCTGACGCGTCCGCTGCGCGTGCCGCAGCCGCGGGTGCTGATCGTGGCGCCGATGTCCGGTCACTATGCGACGCTGTTGCGCGGCACGGTGGAAGCGTTTCTGCCGACGCATGAGGTCTACATCACCGACTGGTCCGATGCCCGAATGGTCCCCTTGACCGAGGGCCGCTTTGATCTCGATGACTATGTCGATTACCTCATCGAGATGCTGCACGTGCTCGGCGGCAACATCCATGTCATCGCGGTGTGCCAGCCGTCGGTTCCCGTGGTGGCGGCGGTTTCGGTCATGGAAGCCGAACGCGATCCCTACGTTCCGCTCTCGATGACGCTGATGGGCGGTCCGATCGATACCCGCCGCAACCCGACCGCGGTCAACAATCTCGCCGCCGAGCGCGGCATCGACTGGTTCCGCAGCCATGTCATCACCAAGGTGCCGTTTCCCCATCCAGGCGTGATGCGCGACGTCTATCCGGGCTTCCTGCAGCTCAATGGCTTTATCAGCATGAATCTCGACCGGCACATGGATGCCCACAAGAACCTGTTCAAGAATCTCGTAAAGGGCGATGGCGATCTGGTCGACAAGCACCGCGACTTCTACGACGAATATCTCGCGGTCATGGACCTCACCGCGGAATATTATCTGCAGACGGTCGATACCGTGTTCGTCAAGCACGCGCTGCCGAAGGGCGAGATGACCCATCGTGGCAAGCTGGTCGATCCGTCGAAGGTCAGGCGCGTCGCCCTGATGACGGTGGAAGGCGAGAACGACGATATCTCCGGGCTTGGGCAGACCGAAGCGACGCACGAGCTATGCAGCGCTATTCCCAACCACCGCCGGGTGCATTACGTGCAAAAAGGTGTCGGACATTACGGAGTCTTCAACGGCTCGCGCTTCAAATCGGAAATCGTGCCACGCATTTCCGATTTCATGACGTCGGCGGCAAACGTAAAGCCTTCGTTAGTGGCTGCGGCGGAATAAAACGCGATCCAACGCGCTGATGTTTCGAGATTGATGCGGTGGCGCCGATTGGCACGGGCGTTAACCCGCTGAATTGACCCGCAGAAACCCCGATTCGAGGCGCCGACGAAAGAATGAATATTAACTCAGTCTTTCGGGGGTCTCGCAAGGGGTCTTTTCCGGACAAATTTCTTGCTCAAGCCCCTGCCTGTAGGGGCGAAAACAAGTTCAGCCCCTGTATATTGGGCAAATGATTTGTTTTTGCGCCGGCCGCTTTCACTGGCGGCAGATATGGCAGAATCCGGGGGAACTTCTCATCCCCGGACTTACAGACATGGCCACTCGCGCCCTCCTTTATCGGCGGCCCTACGAGCCCTCAACTCTTTTGGTCAAGCACGGCTCGCAAATCTACTCGGTTCGGCTGCGCCGGCATCGCCGCGCGCGCCGTTATACGTTGCGCATTCATCCCAGCGACCGCGAAGCGATCCTGACCATGCCGCCGCGCGGCACGCTGGCCGATGCCAAGGACTTCGCGCGGCGTCACGGCGCCTGGATCGCCGCGCGCCTCGGCCGTTTGCCGAAGGCGGCGCCGTTTCATCCGGGCACCGTGGTGCCGCTGCGCGGGGTTCCCCACCGAATCGTGCATCGCGCCGGCGTGCGCGGCACGGTGTGGACGGAAACACGCGACAGCGGCGAGCGGATTCTCTGCGTCGCGGGCGCCGCCGAGCATATCGACCGGCGGGTCCACGACTTCCTCAAGCGCGAGGCGCGCAAGGAGCTGCAGAAGGCCGCGCAGTCCTATGCGCAGGCGCTCGGCGTCAAGGTGAAGCGGCTGTCGATTCGCGATCAGTCGAGCCGCTGGGGATCGTGCACCTCGGCCGGCTCGTTGTCGTTCTCCTGGCGGCTGATCCTCGCGCCACCTTACGTGCTGGACTATCTCGCCGCCCATGAGGTCGCGCATCTCGTCGAAATGAACCATTCGGCGCGGTTCTGGCGGGTCGTTGCGAGGGTCTGCGATCATGTCGAGCGCGCCAAGACCTGGCTCGACACCCACGGCAACGACCTGCATCGCTACGGCATTCAGGATTAGCGAGTTCTAGCGGCCGAACAGCCGGTCCATCAGCCAGCCATCCAATCCCGCCGCGGATTCCGGCCGGGCCGAGGTTCGCGTCGGGGCCGGTCTTGCCGAACTAGTTACGGATTGCGGCGTGGCGGGCGCTGAAGGGGCGCTCGCCTGCGAAGCCGTCTGCACGAAATTCGAGAACAGGCCGCCCGCCTGCGATCCCGGCAAGGCCGCGACCGGGACGCCCTGATGGGCTGACCGCATGAAGCGGGTCCAGACTTCCACCGGCAAGCCGCCGCCGGTCGTCTTCCTGGTCGGCGAATTGTCGTCATTGCCGAGCCAGACGCCGGTCACGAGATTGGCGGTGTAGCCGATGAACCAGGCGTCGCGGAAATCCTGGGTGGTGCCGGTCTTGCCGGCGGCGGCCCAGCCTGGAATCTCCGCCTTGCGCGCGGTGCCGCTGAGCAGGGTTTCCTGCATCATGGTGTTCATCATCGCGACATGGCGCGGTTCGATCACCTGGCCCAACTGGTCCGGGAGACGTGCATAGAGCACCTTGCCCTCGGCGGTGCGGATCCTGGTCACGACATGCGGGGCGACGCCCTGGCCGCCATTGGCGAACGGCGCGTAGGCGCCGACCAGTTCGGTGAGCGAGACCTCCGACGTCCCCAGTGCGATCGAAGCATTGGCGTCGAGCTTCGATGAAATGCCGAGCCGGTGCGCGGTGCGCGCGACGTTTTTGGCGCCGACTTCGAGGCCGAGCCGCACCGCAACGGTATTGAGCGACATCGCCAGCGCCTGCGTCAACGTCACCGCGCCGAAATATTCGTGGCCGTAGTTCTCGGGCTTCCAACCCTTGACGTCGAGCGGCGCATCCTGCCGGATGGTCTCGGGCGTCAGGCCGGCTTCGATCGCGGTCAGATACACGAACGGCTTGAACGCCGAGCCCGGCTGTCGTTTCGCGGTGACCGCGCGGTTATACTGGCTGTCGGCGTAATTGCGGCCGCCGACCATGGCGCGCACCGCGCCGTCCGGCGTCATCGCCACCAGCGCGCCCTGGGTGACGTTGAATTTCACGCTTTTAGCCGCAAGTTCGTCGATCACGGATGCTTCGGCGACCGCTTGCAGTTTCGGATCGATCGAGGTCTCGACCACGATGTTCTGCTCGACCTGGCCGATCAGATCGTCGAGCACTTCGCCGATCCAGTCGGCGACGTAATTGACGGTGCCGGCGCCCGCCGCTTTCACATTATAGGAGGGATGGCCGATCGAGGCTTTCGCCTGCGCTTCGGTGATGAATTTGGCATCCGCCATGGCGGCGAGCACGGTCTGCGCCCGCTTTTCGGCGCCTTCCGGGTTGCGGTTCGGCGCCAGCCGCGACGGCGACTTGACCAGCCCCGCGAGCATCGCGGCCTCCGCCACCGTGACGCTCCTGGCGGATTTCCCGAAATAGCGCTGCGCCGCTGCCTCGACGCCATAGGCGCCGGACCCGAAATACACCCGGTTGAGGTAGAGCTGAGAATCTCCGATTTGGAATGTTTGCGCTCGAGCCAGAGCGCGAGTTCGACTTCCTGCAATTTGCGTTGCAGCGTGCGATCCTGCGTCAGAAACAAATTCTTGGCGAGCTGCTGGGTCAGCGTCGAGCCGCCCTGCGAAACACCGCGATGCAGGATATTCGCGACCGCCGCGCGCGCGATGCCGATCGGATCGACGCCGTAATGCGAATAGAACCGCCGATCCTCGATGGCGATGAACGCCTTCGGCAGATAGGGCGGCAAGTCTTTCAGTGCGACATTGGTGCCGGCCATTTCGCCGCGCGTCGCCAGCACGCTGCCGTTGAAGCCGACGATCTGGATCGTCGGCGGCCGCTTCGGAATTTCAAGCGACTGGATTGCCGGCAGATGCGCGCCGGCCCAGACGATGACGCCGACCAGCGCGATCGTGGCCCAGAGGCCGAGCACCGCGCCCCAGTAAAACAGCCGATAGAATCCGGCCCGCGCGCGCGTCTTCGAGCGCCGCTTGCTGTCGGCCCGGCTCGGACGCGGCTTTCTTTCGCGCGGCGCTTCGTCCTCGTCGTCGGGATCGCTGACCCTGCGTCTCGAAGACGCTTTTCTGGGTGTCTCATCCTCGCCGATAGGAACGCGATCCTGCGGGCCAAGACGCAGCTCTGCCAGCGAGGGGCCGAGCCCGAATTGCGGCTCCTTGCGTCCGCTCTTTTTCCGTGCCCACGCCATACGCCAACGCCCACGTCACCTGACGCGACAGACTAGCGAGGGGGGTTTAAGGCTGCGTTAAGCGATGATTAATGCTGATGTCGCGGGCAGCCCGCAAATCCCGGGTGGCAAAGGATTTCAGGAATTCTTAACCATCCCGTTAGCGCGAAACCCTCAACGTCAGGCGCCGCGCAACTTGCGCGGCGCTCGAACCATGAGGGCAACACGTCTCGCATCCATCGGGACGCCCGCCGGCGGCGGGCTCCTCAGGATAAGACCACCAGCTAGCCGCTGGCGTCGTCCTCGATGATCGGGCCGAACAGCTCCCAACGCTCGCCATTGAACTTCATCATCTGCAACTGCTTGTTGACGCGATAATCGGTCGGCGAGGTGCTGCCGACGATGCCCGGCAACGACAGATCGAGCTGAACGTTCTTCAGGCTGGCCGCCTGCTTCATGACATTCTCGCGGGTGAGGTTGTCGCCGCACTGCTTGAGGACATGAATCAGCAATTGCGTGGTGGAGTAGCCATAGGTGTTGAAGCTGGAGTCCTTGTCGCCCTCCGGATAGTATTTCGCCATGAATTCGAAATACTTCTTCATGCCGGCGTCGTCCTTCCAGGTCGGATCCAGCGGGTCCTTGCCGTAGTTGACGCTGATGACGTCCTTGGAGTTTTCCAGTCCGGCGGGCTTCATCACCGCGCCGACCGAAGTGGCGTTGATGTCGAGAATGTGCACCGGCCTCCAGCCGAGGTCGGCGATCTTCTTGATCGCCTGCGCGGCGAATTTCGGCGTCGAGGCATCGAACACCAGATCGGCGCCGGCCGATTTCAGCTTGACGATCTGCGAGTCGATGGTCGGGTCGGTCAATTCATAGGATGCTTCGCCGACGATCATGGCCGCCGCCTTGTCGCCGAGGCCGGCCTTGATGCCGGTGAGATAATCCCTGCCGAGATCGTCGTTCTGATAGAGGATGCCGATCTTGGCGTTCGGATAATTCTTCAGAATATACCGCGCATAGATCCGGCCCTCGGTCTGATAATTGGGGTTGAATCCCATGGTCCAGGGGAAGTTTTTCGGGTCGGTGAATTTGGAGGCGCCGGTGGCGGCGAACAATTGCGGCACCTGCTTGGTGTTGAGGTATTTTTGCACGGCAGCGTTGGATGCCGTGCCGATCAGCTGGAAGGTCAGCAGCACCTCATCGCTTTCGACCAGCTTGCGAACCTGCTCGACGGTCTTCGGCGGGCTGTAGGCGTCGTCATATTGAATGAAGTTGATCTTGCGGCCGTTCACGCCGCCCTGATCGTTGATCATCTTGATGTAGGCCGCCTGGGCCTTGCCGATGGTCGCATACGCGGACGCCGGTCCGCTGAACGGCACGGTCTGGCCGACCTTGATCTCGGTGTCGGTCGCGCCGGTGTCGTATTTCTTTTGCGCCGATGCCGGCGATGCCGACAGCGCGAACGCGAGCGCCGTCCCGGTAATCAGATGAAAAATACCCTTCCTCATATCGCTGCTTCCCTCCTCATGTCTGATTTTGCCGATGGTCTTGTCCGGCGGCCCTGGAAGGCCTTGGCGGACGCCATCGCTGGCAAGATACTGGAGGAATGGATGCGGCAACGCAAGGCAAGGCCGGGCGCAAAAGATCGGCGATCTCAGGCCAGCCAGAGCAGGATTAACGCGACGGCGGCAGGGGCCGCCTGCACCAGCAGGATCCTCCGGCTGACGGTCGCGGCGCCGTAAATGCCGGCGACGATTACGCAGAGCAAAAAGAACAGTTTGGTCTGGAGCGCAAAGCCGGGGTCGCTCTGAACCAGCCCCCAGATGAGGCCGGCGGCGAGAAAGCCGTTATACAATCCCTGATTGGCGGCGAGCACCGCCGAATCGGCGGCCTTCTCGGGCGAATTCCGAAAGGTCTTCAGGCCCAGCGGCCTGGTCCAGAGAAACATCTCCAGAACCAGGAAATAGACATGCAATGCTGCGACCAGCGCCACCAGGAAATTGGCGATCCAGATCATGTTGCGTTCCCCCAAGTCCGAATTCGGGTGGACGCTAGCACGCCGGCGTGAAAGATGCGGCGGCCGATCGCTGTCTCGGTGAAAACGGCGGCGCCCGAGGACCGTGAGACCCGCTCGCATGGCGACGAAGCCAATCCAGAGATTCAGGCTCGATCGGCTGCTCACGCCGATCGGAACGGCGTTGCTGGTCAGCGACGCCGACGGGGTGCTGCGCGCGCTGGATTGGGAAGACTACGCGCCGCGGATGAACGAGCTGCTGCGGCGGCAATACGGACCGGTGGAATTGAAAGCGGCGCGGGCGCCCGCCGGGATCAGGGCTGCACTATCAGGCTATTTCAGCGGCGATCTCGATCGGCTGAGCGCCATTCCGTGGCGCGTCGCCGGCACGCCGTTCCAGCGCGAGGTTTGGACGGCGCTGCCGAAGATTCCGGCGGGCAGCACCATGAGCTATGGTGTCCTGGCTGCGAAACTCGGCGCGCCGAACGCGATGCGCGCGGTCGGCCATGCCAACGGCGCCAATCCGATCAGTGTCGTCGTGCCCTGTCACCGCCTGATCGGGAGCAATGGATCGCTGGTCAAATATGGCGGCGGGCTCGAGCGGAAGCGGTGGCTGCTCAAGCATGAGGGCGTGGAGATTTAGTACGCGGCGCGCAACATGAGTTGATCTTAGTCGTCGTCCCGGCGAACGCCGGGACCCATACTCCGCGGCGTTCATGATGCGAAGAACGTCTGCAATCTCGCGAAGACGAAACATCACGCGGTATGGGTCCCGGCTCAAGGCCGGGACGACCCTGTGAGATCGGTGCGCAAGCCGCCGGTCACGCCGCGGGCTGCGACATCGCCTCTTCGTTGGCGAGCAGATGGATCAGCGTGCTCTTGATCGCGGCCTGCCGCGTCGGCGCGTTGATCTGGGCGCCGAGCAGGTCGGTGACGTAAAACACGTCGCGGGCGCGCTCGCCGAAGGTCGCGACATGCGCCGACGCGATGTTGAGATTGAGCTTCGAAATCGCCGTGGTCAGTTCGTACAACAGGCCCGGTCGATCGAGGCCGGACACTTCGATCACGGTGTAGCGGTCCGACCACTGGTTGTTGACGGTCACTTCCGGTTCGACCACGAACGGCCGCACCTTGCTGCGTCCGGCGCGGCGGGCCACCACTTCGGGCAGACGCAATTTGCCTTCGAGCACGTCCTCGATCATTTCGCCGATGCGGGTGGCGCGCCGCCCTTCGTCCTCGTCGCGGTCGTACTCCCTCGAAATCGCGATGGTGTCGAGCGCGCGCCCGTCGGTGGTGGTGTAGATCTGCGCGTCGACGATGTTGGCTCCGGCCGAGGCGCAGGCGCCGGCGATGATCGACAGCAGCCAGGGATGATCCAGCGCCAGGATCGTCAGTTCGGTGACGCCGCGCGCTTCGTCGAAGCCGACATTGATCGCGAGCTTGTGCCCGGCCTGTTCGCTGGCGCGCAGAAAGCGCGCGTGGCGGATCTTGCGCGGCAATTCGACCTTGAGCCAGTACGCGGGATAGTGCCGCGCGATATAGGCGTTGAGGTCCTGTTCCGACCATTCGGTGAAGGCCGCGCGAAATTCCGATTGCGCCACCGCGATGCGTTGCACGCGGTTGACCTCCGAGAAGCCGCCGGTGAGCACCGGCTCGGTCTCGTAATACAGCGTGCGCAATAGTTGCGCCTTCCAGCCGTTCCAGACCCCGGGGCCGACGCCGCGGATATCGGCGGTGGTCAGGATCGTCAGCAGCTTCATCTGCTCGACCGATTGCACCACGGCCGCGAAATTCTCGATGGTCTTGCGGTCGGAGAGGTCGCGCGATTGCGCCACCGTGGACATCGTCAGGTGCTGCTCGATCAGCCACGCCACCAATTCGGTGTCGGCGGTGTTGAACCCAAGCCGCGGGCACAGCCGCCGCGCGACTTTCGCCCCTGCGATCGAATGGTCCTCGGGGCGGCCCTTGGCGATGTCGTGCAGCAGGGTGGCGATGTAGAGCACCGCGCGGTGTTCGGGCTGGATCTTGCGCATCAGGTCGCTGGCGACGATGAATTCGTCGTTGCCGCCGCGCTCGATGTCCTGCAGATAGCCGACGCAGCGCAACAGATGCTCGTCCACCGTATAATGGTGATACATGTTGAACTGCATCATCGACACGATCTTGCCGAAGGCGCGAATGAAGTGGCCGAGCACGCCGGTCTCGTTCATGCGCCGCAGCACGACTTCCGCATCGTTCGATGTCAGGATTTCCAGGAACAGCCGGTTGGCTTCCGGATTCTCGCGCAGTTGCGCGTTGACCAGCTTCAGCGACCGCGTCACCGTGCGCATGGCGTCCGGGTGAAAGGCGAGGTTGTTCTTCTGCGCCAGCCGGAACAGCCGGATCAGGTTGACCGGGTCATGCTTGAAGACGTCGGGCGCTGCCAGATTGATGCGGTTGTTGTCGACGATGAAATCGTCGCTGTCGGGCAGCCGCCGCCGCTGCGCGCTGGGCCGCAAGCGAGCCATCATGCGACTCAGCACCGGCGCCGGCTTGGCCTGCTGATCTTCCAGCTTGGCGCACAGGATCGCGGTGAGATCGCCGACTTCCTTGGCGACCAGGAAGTAATGCTTCATGAAGCGTTCGACGTCCTGCATGCCGGGATGCGAGGTGTAGCCGAGCCGGATCGCGATCTCGCGCTGCATGTCGAACGACAGCCGCTCCTCGGCGCGGCCGGAGAAGAAATGGATATTGCAGCGGACCGACCACAGGAAATCGGCGCAGCGGCGGAAGGTGCGGTATTCCTGCGCGTCGAACACGCCGCGTTCCAATAGCTCATCGGTCTTGCGCACGCGGTAGACATATTTCGCGATCCAGAACAGCGTATGCAGGTCGCGCAATCCGCCCTTGCCGTCCTTGACGTTGGGCTCGACCAGATAGCGCGATTGGCCGGCGCGACGGTGCCGCTCCTCGCGCTCCGCGAGTTTGGCGGTGACGAATTCGGCCGCGGTGCCCTGAACCACTTCCTTGTCGAACCGCTCCACCAGCTCGTTGTAAAGCGGCTGGTCGCCGGTCAGGAACCGGGTCTCCAGGATCGCGGTGCGGATCGTCATGTCGCCGCGCGCCTGCCGGATCGATTCGTCGACCGAACGGGTGGCGTGGCCGACCTTCAAGCCCATGTCCCACAGGCAATACAGAATGGCTTCGGCGACCTGCTCGCCCCAGGCGGTCTGCTTGTAGGGCAGGATGAACAGCAGATCGATGTCGGATTCCGGCGCCATCAATCCGCGGCCATAGCCGCCGGTGGCGACCACGGCCATGCGCTCGGCGCCGGACGGGATCGGCGAGCGATAGAGATGGCGCGTGGCGGCTGCGTAGAGAATGCGGATGATTTCGTCCTGCACGAAACACAATCGTTCGGCGCAGCGCCGGCCGTGACGATCCTTCAGCAGCACCGCCTGCGCCACCGCGCGGGCCTCGATCATTTCGGCCTTCAGCAGTTGCGCCATCGCGGCGCGGAACAGATCCTCGCGGCCGGAATGCTTTGCGGCAAGCGCATCCACCGCCGCCGTGATCCTCGCGGTGTCCAACCGTTCGTCGGCCAAGGCCCGGGGTTCTGTCACGAGGTTGTCCATGCCTTATCCCGATATCGGACGGCGCGAACGCTGTCACGAAGACATTCCCCGGGATCGCAGCATGTCCGTGCTGCGTTCCCTGGTCTTTGAGCAAAGCTGTTCTCGCTGCTGCGCATTGGCGGTAGGTATTTTCTCGTTGACGCGTTCATTTAACTCATTGAAATAAACGGTGTTTTTCCAGCGAGCGCGGGTCGCGCCGGTGAGCCGGATTGTGGTCTCGGCGCCGGCTTGCGATCCGCCGGCATCCTTCCTCAGCCATGGAGATAGCGACGATGTTCAAAATTTCACGGCGTATCTTTGCTGCCATCGTCGCCGCCGCGGTGCTGATGCCGGCCGGCGCCTATGCGGCCGACGCGCCCAAGGAGATTCGGATCGACTGGGCGACTTACAATCCGGTCTCGATGATCCTCAAGCAAAAGGGATTGCTCGAGAAGGAATTCGCCAAGGACGGCATCGCCATCGTCTGGGTGCAATCGGCCGGCTCCAACAAGGCGCTCGAGTTCCTCAACGCCGGCTCGATCGATTTCGGCTCGACCGCGGGTTCCGCGGCGCTGGTCGCCAGGATCAACGGCAATCCGATCAAGTCGATCTATGTCTATTCCCGCCCGGAATGGACCGCTTTGGTCACCGCCAAGGATTCCAAGATTGCTGCCGTCGCCGACCTCAAAGGCAAACGCGTCGCGGTGACCCGGGGAACCGATCCGCACATCTTCCTGGTGCGCGCGCTGCTCGATGCGGGCTTGAGCGAGAAAGATATCACGCCTGTGCTGCTGCAGCACGCCGACGGCAAGACCGCGCTGATCCGTGGCGACGTCGATGCCTGGGCCGGGCTCGATCCGATGATGGCGCAGGCGGAGGTCGAGGACGGCGCCAAGCTGTTCTTCCGCAAGCCGGACGCCAACACCTGGGGCATTCTCAATGTCCGCGAGCAGTTCCTGAAGGATCATCCGGATGTGGTTCGCCGCGTGCTCGCGGTTTACGAAGAGGCGCGCAAATATTCGCTGGCGAATTACGACGACCTGAAGAAGACCTTTATCGCCGTCACCAAGCTGCCGGAGGCGGTGGTCGACAAGCAACTCAAGGAGCGCACCGAGTTAACCCACAGCCGGATCGGCGCGCCGCAGCGCGACTCGATTCTGGCGGCGGGTCTGGCGCTGCAGCAGGCCGGCGTGGTCGACGCCAAGGTCGATGTCAAGGCAACCCTCGACGCCCTGATCGACGACCAGGTTCCGCTGCCGACGAACTGAGGGGAGGCGCTGTTCTTCCCCTCTCCCCTTGTGGGAGAGGGTGGACGCGATGCGAAGCATCGCGGACGGGTGAGGGGTCTGTCTCCGCGGACAGAGACCCCTCATCCGGCACGGACTTCGTCCGCGCCACCTTCTCCCACAAGGGGAGAAGGGAAGAAAGGCCGCGTTCGCGGGGACGACCAGCCGCGAGTGCACGTCCCCCCATCCACCGCCTTGCAATCTCCTGCGGGAAGCGTTCTTGCTATGGCCATGACGGTTGAACTGTCCGCGCCCGAACAGCCCGACGCGATGGCGAGCCCTGCGCCCGCCGGACGGCTGCGCCGTTATGCGCGGCCAGCGCTGGGGCTGCTGCTGCCGGTCGGGCTGGCGCTGGCCTGGGAGATCATTGTCTGGCTCGGCCTGTCCAACGGACGGCTGGTGCCGCCGCCGACGAAATTGTTCGCGACCATCGTCGAACTGGCGCGCAGCGGCGAACTCTCCCGCCACATCACCGCGACATTGACGCGCGTCTTCGCGGGCTTCGGTCTTGGCGTGATCGCAGGCACCTTGCTCGGCGCCATCTCCGGCTATTGGGGTCTGGCGCGCCGGCTGCTCGATCCCACCGTGCAGGCATTGCGCGCGATCCCCTCGATCGCCTGGGTGCCGCTGTTCATCCTGTGGCTCGGCATTTTCGAAACCTCGAAGGTCGCGCTGATCGCGGTCGGCGTGTTCTTCCCGGTCTATCTCGGCGTGATGGGCGCGATCCTGTCGGTCGATCGCAAGATCGTCGAGGTCGGCCGCACCTTCCGTCTCTCCGGGCCGGCGATGATCCGGCGCATCCTGCTGCCCGCGGTGTTGCCGGCCTATGTCGTGTCGCTCCGGGTCGGCCTCGGGCTGGGCTGGATGTTCGTGGTCGCGGCCGAATTCATGGGCGCCTCCGAAGGGCTCGGCTATCTCCTGATCGACGGGCAGCAGCTCGGCAAGCCCGCGCAAATCCTGGCGGCGATCGTGATCTTCGCCATTCTCGGCAAGACCACCGACTGGCTGATCGAAATTGCCGCCGCGCCGCTGTTGCGCTGGCAGGATGGTTTCGGCCGCCAGGGCGGAGCGGCGTGATGCTGGTGCTTGATCGCCTCGGCAAAACCTATCCCAACGGCGTCAATGCGCTGGCGCGTTTTTCCGGCGAGATCAAACTCGGCGAAATCGTCGCCATCATCGGCGGCTCCGGCTGCGGCAAGTCGACATTGCTGCGCGCCATCGCCGGCCTCGACCGCGCCACCTCGGGCACCGTGACGCTCGACCAGACCAGGATCACAGCGCCGCATGCCAAGATCGGCATCATCTTTCAGGAGCCGCGGCTGCTGCCCTGGCTCAGCGTCGCCGACAATATCGGTTTCGGCCTGTCGGATTTGCCGGCCGCTATTCGCCGCGACAAGGTTGCAGCCGCGCTGGCCAAGGTCGGGCTCACCGACAAGGCCAATGCCTGGCCGCGCGAACTGTCCGGCGGGCAGGCGCAGCGCGTCGCGATTGCGCGCGCGCTGGTGCCGCAGCCGGAGGTGCTGCTGCTCGACGAGCCGTTCTCCGCGCTCGATGCGTTCACCCGCCGCGATCTGCAGGATCATCTGCTTGAGCTGTGGGCCGACACACGGCCGACGCTGGTATTGGTGACGCACGATGTCGACGAGGCCGTGGTGCTGGCCGACCGCGTGCTGGTGATGCGGCCGCGGCCGGGCCGCCTGTTCGAGGAGATCGAGGTCAATCTGGCAAGGCCGCGCGACCGCAACTCGCCTTTGTTCGACAATTTCAAGCGCCGCGTGCTGACGGCATTGGACCGCTCGCTCGACCGCAATGTGCCCGACCGGGAGGCGAAATCGACGACGGGCGAGGCAATGTGGTGGTGACATCCGCGTTCGGACCCATTAAATCCGACCCACATATACAAGGGAGAGAAGAAAAATGGACGCCGCCCAACTCCGCGCCACGCAGGCTCCGATCAAGGATCGCTACAAGACCGATCCGAAAACGGCCATGATCACGCTGAAAGCCAAGGGTTCGATCGAGAACGAAGGCATCGCCTGCAAGGTCGAGACCGGCCGGGCGCTCGCGGTCGCCGGGCTGCATCCGGCCACCGGAGGCTCCGGGCTTGAATTGTGTTCCGGCGACATGCTGCTGGAAGCGCTGGTCGCCTGCGCCGGCGTCACGCTGAAGTCGGTCGCGACCGCCATCGAAATCCCCCTGAAGGCTGGCAACGTGATCGCCGAGGGCGATCTCGATTTCCGGGGAACGCTGGGCGTCGACAAGGAAGCGCCGGTCGGGTTCGCCGAAATCCGCCTGCGCTTCGATGTCGACACCGACGCGCCGCAGGAGAAACTGGATCTCTTATTGAAACTCACCGAACGCTATTGCGTGGTCTACCAGACCATCAAGAACGGCCCGAAAGTGTCGGTGACGATGCAGCGGATGTGATCGCACAATCCATCGTCGTCCCGGCCAAGCGAAGCGCGAGCCGGGACCCATACTCCGTGCACTATCGTTGAGGCGCTGGAGCAGAGACCTTCTGCGACAATTGACGCCGGTGATTATGGGTCCCTGCGTTCGCAGGGACGACAGCTAGGCCTCTTTGCCAAATGTCCCCCGATCTCGCTTTCATCCTGACGCTGGCGCTGCGCATGGCGATCACCGCTGCGTTCGTCGTAACCGCGTCCTTCATCACCGAGCGCTCCGGACCGGTGATCGGCGCACTGGTCGCGACGCTGCCGATTTCGGCGGGGCCGTCTTACGTCTTCCTTGCGCTCGATCATGATGCGGCGTTCATCGCCGAAGGCGCGCTGGCGAGTCTGCCGGTCAATGCTGCGACCATCTTTCTGGCCCTGACCTATGTCGTGCTGGCACAGCGCCAAAGCGCGGCGGTCAGTTGTTTCGGCGCGGTCGCCGTATGGATCGTGATGGCATCCGCGGTTCGAACGCTCCAATGGTCGCTCACGGGCGGTTTGATCGTGAATGCTGTTACCTTCGCGGTCTGCCTGCCGCTGCTGCGGCGCTTTCGTCACGTCAAGATGCCGCTGATCGCCCGCCGCTGGTACGACATTCCGCTGCGCGCCTCGCTGGTCGCGACCCTGGTGGCGACCGTGGTCACCTTGTCGGGCTGGGTCGGCCCGAAGGTGAGCGGCACCATCGCGCTGTTTCCGGTGGTGTTCACGTCCATGATGGTGATCCTGCATCCACGCATTGGCGGGCCGCCGACCGCCGCCGTGATCGCAAATGGCGGCTGGGGCCTGATCGGATTCAGCATCTCGATTGCGGTGCTGCACGTTGCCGCTTCGCAGTTTGGATCGGCGATCGGCCTCAGCCTCGCGCTGGCGATCTGCATCGGCTGGAATCTCGGCCTGTGGTGGTACGGACGGAGAAAGCTGGTGCGGTGATGTGTGTTCCTCATGGTGAGGAGCGCGTCCTCGCGCGTCTCGAACCATGAGAGCCCCGCTGCATCTCATCCTTCGAGACGCTGCTTCGCAGCTCCTCAGGATGAGGACCGGTTATGGCTTCGGCAGCAACGGTAGGGTGGGCAAAGGCGCGTTTGCGCCGTGCCCACCATCTATCCCGATCATTGGCTTGAATGGTGGGCACGCTTCGCTTTGCCCACCCTACGGTTCATTGCTTCGGCAGTTTCGCCTTCAAGGCATACAGCGCTTCCAGCGCGTCGCGTGGCGACATCTCGTCCGGATGCAATGCCCGCAAAGCCTCGATCAGCTTTTCCGCCTCGCTCGGCGGCGCCGCTTCAGCCGCCGCGCGGGACGGCACCGCGAACAGCGGCAGGTCGTCGGCCAAAGCGCGGGCGGTCTGGCCGCGATCCTGCGCCTCGAGTTTCGCCAGCACCGATTTGGCGCGGGCGATCACCGGCGCGGGCAGGCCGGCGAGTTTTGCCACCTGAATGCCGTAGGAGCGGTCGGCCGAGCCCGGCAGCACTTCGTGCAGGAACACCACGTCGCCCTGCCACTCCTTGACCCGCACGGTGGCGTTGAACAATCGCGGCAGTTTGGCGGAGAGCGCGGTGAGTTCGTGATAATGGGTGGCGAACAATGCGCGGCAACGATTGGCCTCATGCAGATGCTCGATCGCGGCCCAGGCGATCGACAAGCCGTCGAAGGTCGCGGTGCCCCGGCCGATCTCGTCGAGAATCACCAGCGAGCGTTCGCTGGCCTGGTTGAGGATCACGGCGGTTTCCACCATTTCCACCATGAAGGTGGAGCGCCCGCGCGCCAGATCATCCGCAGCGCCGACGCGCGAGAACAGCCGGTCGACGATGCCGATCCGCGCCCGCGACGCCGGCACGAAGCTGCCGATCTGCGCCAGCAGCGCGATCAGCGCGTTCTGGCGCAGGAAGGTCGATTTGCCGGCCATGTTGGGGCCGGTGATCAGCCAGACCTGGCCGGACTTCTGCGCCGGCCCCGGCGAGAGGTCGCAGGCGTTGGCAATGAAAGGCTGGCCGTCCCGCTTCAGCGCCTGTTCGACCACCGGATGCCGTCCGCCCTCGATGGCAAAACCGAGCGAGCTATCGACCTCCGGCCGCACATAATTGTCGTCGACGGCGAGTTTTGCCAACGCGGTCGCGACATCGAGCAGCGCGAAGGCGTGCGCGGCGGCGCGCAGATCTTCGCTGGCGGCCGCGACCATGGCGCAGAGCCGGTCGAAGATTTCCAGCTCCAGCCCGAGCGCGCGGTCGCCCGCATTGGCGATTCTTGGCTTCGATCTCGCCGAGTTCGGCGGTCGTAAAGCGGACCTGTCCCGCCAATGTCTGGCGATGGATGAAGGTGGCATTCAGCGGCGGCGACATCAGCTTATCGCCATGCTGCGCCGTGACCTCGACGAAATAGCCGAGTACGTTGTTGTGGCGGATCTTGAGGCCCTTGACGCCTGTCAAGTCGGCATAACGCGCCTGCATCGCGGCGACGACCAGGCGCGAGGCGTCGCGCAGATTGCGGGTCTCGTCTAGCGCCGCCTCATAGCCCTCGCGCACGAAACCGCCGTCGCGCTTGATCAAGGGCAATTGTTCGGCCAGCGCGCGCTCGAATTCTCGCGCCAGCTCGCGCGACGGGCGGCGCAGCGCTTCCATGACGGCGGCGATTTCCGGCGGCGGCTGTTCAAGCCGCGTGAGCTGCGCCAACGCCCGGTCGGCCGCCAAAATGCCGTCGCGCAATCCCGCGAGATCGCGCGGGCCGCCGCGTCCGACCGACAATCGCGCCAGCGCCCGCGACATATCCGGTGCCGCGCGCAGCGCGGTGCTGATATCTTCGCGCAGGGCAGCATCGGCAACGAAGGCGGAGACCGCATCGAGCCGGCGTGCGATCGCGGCACTGTCGGTCAGCGGCGCGGCAAGCCGTTGCGCCAAAAGGCGCGATCCGGCCGCGGTCACGGTGCAGTCGATGGCATCCAGCAGCGATCCGCGCCGCTCGCCGGCCAGCGTCCGCGTCAGTTCGAGATTGGCGCGGGTGGCGGGATCGATCGCCATGGTGGTGCCGGCAGCCTCGCGCGACGGCGGCGACAGCGGCGGACGCTTTCCCACCTGGGTGCGGTCGATATAGGTGACGGCAGCGGCGGCAGCGGTGGCCTCCAGCCGCGACATCGCGCTGAGGCCGTCCATGGTCGCGACCGCGAAATAATCGCACAGCCGCCGCTCGGCGGTGGCGCTGTCGAAGTAATCGCGGGTCAGCGGCGTCACCGCCGGCAATTCGCGCAGCAGCGGCCCCAATTCGGTATCGCCATAGAGCGCGTCGGTAACGATCACCTCATTGGGATTGATGCGCGCCAGCGTCGCCGCGAGTTCGCCGGTCGAGCATTCCGTGACCATGAATTCCGACGTGGAAATGTCGATCCAGGCAAGGCCAATACGGTCGCCGCCCGCGGACGCGCGGGCCCGTGCCAGCGCCAGCAGATAATTGTTGGTGCGGGCGTCCAGCAGGGTGTCTTCGGTCAGCGTGCCCGGCGTCACCAGCCGCACCACGTCGCGGCGGACCACGCTCTTGTTGCCACGGGCGCGGGCGGCGGCGGGATTCTCGGTCTGCTCACACACCGCAACCCGATGGCCCGCTTCGATCAGGCGGTGCAGATAGTCCTCGGAGCGCTCCACCGGCACGCCGCACATGGGGATATCCATGCCCTGATGCTTGCCGCGTTTGGTCAGCACGATGCCGAGCGTCCTGGAGGCGATTTCGGCGTCCTCGAAGAACAATTCGTAGAAGTCGCCCATCCGGTAGAACAATAGCAGCCCCGGATTGGCGGCCTTTATTTCAAGGTATTGTTCCATCATCGGCGTCACGCGCGCCGGCGTTTCGCTGGCCGGCGTGTCGTCCGATGGCAGGGGGATGGATTGCTGGATTGTCATTGCGCCGCAAACTACAAAATTTTGCCGCCCGGTCCTATCGGTTTGCCGTGGCAGGAGGTGTTTTCCACCCTCTCCCGGCATGCCTATCGGCGAAAGCCGCGGCTGCATTGCATGTCAATTGACCTGCCGCGCAGCCGCTCCTAAAACTTGCCCTCAATTCAGGCCGTTCAGCGCGGGAACGCGGCATTCAGGGAGAGATTCGATGGGTGATGTATTCGTGTGCGATGCCGTTCGGACTCCGATCGGCCGCTTTGGCGGTTCGCTGGCCAAGGTACGCGCCGACGATCTGGCGGCTACACCCATCAAGGCGCTGATGGCGCTGCATCCCAAGCTCGATTGGTCGGCGGTCGATGAAGTCTATTTCGGCTGCGCCAACCAGGCCGGCGAGGACAACCGCAATGTGGCGCGGATGGCGCTGTTGCTGGCCGGCCTGCCGGAATCGGTTCCGGGCGCGACGCTCAATCGTCTCTGCGCCTCGGGGCTGGATGCGGTCGGCGCGGCCGGGCGCGCGATCCGCGCCGGCGAGATCGATTTCGCCATTGCCGGCGGCGTCGAATCGATGACCCGCGCGCCGTTCGTGATGGGCAAGGCGTCGGAAGCGTTTTCGCGGTCGGCCGAGATCTACGACACCACCATCGGCTGGCGCTTCATCAATCCGCTGATGAAGGCGCAATATGGCGTCGATGCCATGCCGGAGACCGGCGAGAATGTCGCCGAGGAATTCCAGGTTTCGCGCGCCGATCAGGACGCGTTCGCGATCCGCTCGCAGCAGCGTGCTGGTGCTGCGATCGCGTCCGGCTATTTCGCCGAGGAGATCACGCCGGTGTCGGTGCCCGGCGGCAAGGCCGGACCTGTTACCGTCGACAAGGACGAGCATCCGCGCCCCGAAACCACGCTCGAAGGCCTCGCCAAGCTGAAGCCGATCGTGCGCAATCCCGGCACCGTGACCGCGGGCAACGCCTCCGGCGTCAACGACGGCGCGGCGGCGATGATCCTCGCCTCGGAGGCGGCGGTGAAGAAGCACGGCTTGACGCCGCGCGCCCGCATCCTCGGCCTTGCTTCGGCCGCGGTGCCGCCGCGCATCATGGGCATCGGCCCGGTGCCGGCGACGCGCAAGCTGATGGAACGGCTGGGGCTGAAAATCAGCGATTTCGATTTGATCGAGCTCAATGAAGCGTTCGCCAGCCAGGGGATAGCCTGCCTGCGCCAGCTCGGCGTCAAGGACGATGCCGATTTCGTCAACCCGCATGGTGGGGCCATTGCGCTCGGCCACCCGCTCGGAATGAGCGGCGCGCGCCTCGCGATGACTGCCGTGCACGGCATGGAGAAGCGCGGCGGCAAGCGGGCGCTGGCGACGATGTGCGTCGGCGTCGGCCAGGGCGTCGCGATGGCGATCGAGAAGCTGAATTGATTCACCGGCCCCTCATCCTGAGGAGCGGCCCCCGGGCCGCGTCTCGAAGGATGGGGAATGAAGCACATGGTTCGAGACGGCGCTGAAGAAGCGCCTCCTCACCATGAGGAGCAGGGGAGGTGCGTATGACACTCAGCTATCCCATCGCAAGCAACGCCGCGCATCCGCCGCGGCTGTCGCCGGCCTACAAGAGCACGGTGAAGCGGTCGCCGCAAAAGCCGCTGATCATCATGCGGCACACGCTGTCGGAACTGACCGGCCCGGTCTATGGCCACGAGACGGTGCGCGAGAACGATTTCGATCTCACCACCCAGCACAAGGGCGAGCCGCTCGGCGAGCGCATCATCGTGCATGGCCATGTGCTGGACGAAGACGGCCGCGGCGTCCCCAATACGCTGGTCGAGATCTGGCAGGCCAATGCCTGCGGCCGCTACATCCATGTGGTCGACCAGCATCCCGCGCCGCTCGATCCGAACTTTACCGGCGCGGGCCGCGCCCAGTCGGATGCGCAGGGCTATTACCGCTTCGTCACGGTGAAGCCCGGCGCCTATCCGTGGGGCAATCATCCCAACGCCTGGCGGCCGGCCCATATCCATTTCTCGGTGTTCGGCCATTCCTTCATCTCGCGGCTGGTGACGCAGATGTATTTCCCCGGCGATCCCCTGTTTCCGTTCGATCCGATCTTCAATTCGGTGACCGACGAGAAGGCGCGGCTGCGGATGGTTTCCGTCGTTCGATCTGGAAAACACCCAGCCGGAATGGGCGCTGTGTTATCGCTTCAACATCGTGCTGCGCGGCAGCAGCGCCACGCCGATGGAGACGAAATAGTGCAGGGAAAGCAAAAGAAACGACCGAAGGAATTACGCCGTCGCAAACCGTCGGTCCCTATTTCGCCTATGGGCTGACGTCCAACGGCAAATACGACTGGAACGACGCTTTCACCAACAACCTCGTGACACCAGACGCTGCCGGCGATCGCATCCGGGTCGAAGGCCGGGTGTTCGACGGCGACGGCCAGCCGGTGCCGGATTGCATGCTGGAGATCTGGCAGGCCGACGCGCAGGGGCGCTTTGCCGATCCGCAGGACAAGCGCGCGCTGCCGAATTCGGCGTTCAGGGGCTTTGGCCGCTGCGGCACCGACGCCAATGGCGGTTACGCCTTCGACACCATCAAGCCGGGTCCGGTACCCGATCCCGACGGCAAGCCGCAGGCGCCGCATATCCTGCTCGCGGTTTACGCGCGCGGCATGCTGCTGCATCTCTATACGCGGATTTATCTCGGCGGCGAGGCGGCCAATACCGCCGACCCCGTGCTGGCGCTGGTGCCGGCCGACCGGCGCGCCACCCTGATCGCCTCGCGCGAACCGGGCAACGGCAACGCGGTCTATCGCCTGGACATCCACCTGCAGGGCGACAACGAGACGGTGTTTTTCGACGTGTGAGCTTTCTCGGGGGGCGTGCGGCGTTGCTCCATTTCCCCTCGTCATGGCCGGGCTTGACCCGGCCATCCATCCGCTTCGAAAGAGCTTGCACGAAGATGGATGGATACGCGGGTCAAGCCCGCGTATGACGGCCGGTGGCGCTGCCACGCGTCATTCAGCTTCTACTCGATCACCGCATGTTCCGGCGCCATCGACTGCTTGCGCAGCGCGGCCTTGCTGGAGCCGATCATGATCGCCAGCGGAATCGCGCACAGCGTGAAGATCATCACCATCTGGTAGTCCAGTGCGAAGGCGATGATCTGTGCCTGCAGATTGACCATGGCGTCCGCCAAAGCGCGTCCCTTGTCGGAGCTCATGTCGATCATGCTGCGCACGTCGGGCATCTGCATGGCATGGTTGAACGGAGTGACGTGCTGCGACAGGATGGCGTAGGTCCGCCGCGATCCCTCGGTCAGTTGCGCGATGACCACGGAAATGCCGATTGAGCTCGCGACATTGCGCATCAGGGTCAGCATCGAGGTGCCGTCGGTGCGCAGATGGGTCGGCAGCGTCAGGAACGCCACCGTGCTCAGCGGCACGAATACCAGGCCGAACCCGAAGCCCTGCACGATGCTGAGCGTCACGATCTCGGTGACGCCGGTCTGGTCGGTCCAGGCGGTCATGTAGAACAGCGACAGGCAGGTCAGGCTCAATCCCGAGACGATCAGCGTGCGGGCCTCGATATAGCGCAGCATTCGCCCGACCAGCATCATCGCGACAAAGGTGCCGCAGCCGCGGCTCGCCAGCAGCAGCCCCGCGGTGATGATGGGATAGCCGATCACGTTCTGCAGATAGGGCGACGACAGCGCCATGGTCGAGAACAGCACCAGTCCCATCACCGCCATGAACACGCAGCCGCCGACGAAGTTCTTGTCCTTGAAGATCGCGAACTGGATGAACGGTTTCGAGGTCGTGAGCGAATGGGCGAAGAAATAATAGAAGCCGACGGCGGAAATGACGAACTCGGCGATGATCTCGTTGGATTCCATCCAGCCGAGTTGCTCGCCGCGGTCGAGCCCGATCTGCAAGCTGCCGATGCCGACCGCGAGGGCCGCGAATCCAAACCAGTCGAAGCGCAGCTCGAGATTCTTCTTGGTCTCATCCATGAAGATCATGAGCCCGAGCACGGTGAAGATGCCGAACGGCAGGTTGACGAAGAACACCCAGTGCCAGGAATAGGTCTCGGTCAGCCAGGCGCCGAGCGACGGCCCCATGATCGGACCCATCATCACGCCCATGCCCCAGATCGACATCGC
The DNA here is from genome assembly GCA_963793165.1 of uncultured Alphaproteobacteria bacterium. Classification (GTDB taxonomy): domain Bacteria; phylum Pseudomonadota; class Alphaproteobacteria; order Rhizobiales; family Xanthobacteraceae; genus Bradyrhizobium. Next base: position 668,535 of record CAWBYU010000009.1, on the reverse strand, counting down.
CTTGGCGCGCTCATGCAGCGCATAGGAGTCGAGCATGACCGCCTGCGACAGCGGCACCAGTGCCGCGCCGAACACGCCCTGCAGCAGGCGAAACAGCACCATCTGGTTGATATCCTGCGCCAGCCCGCACAGCACCGAGGCGATGGTGAATCCGCCCGAGCACAGGATGAAGATCCGCTTGCGCCCGAAACGGTTGGCGATCCAGCCAACCGGCGCGGTCATGATCGCCGCCGCCACGATGTAGGAGGTCAGCACCCAGTTGATCTGGTCCTGCGACGCCGACAGGCTGCCCTGCATATAGGGCAGCGCGACGTTGGCGATGGTGGTGTCCAGCGCCTGCATGATGGTCGCCGTCATGGCGCAGATCGTCACCATGTTCCGGCGCAGGCCGGGAACGGCAACGGGCGCCGCGGCTGAATTCGACATCAGCCGTCAGTCCTCTTTTTTGGCCGCGATCGCCGGCGAGAAGCCGAGCAGGGCGGAGAGCGAGCGGCGATGGTTGGTGTCGATCGCGGCGTTGACGCTCATGCCGGCTTTCAGCTTTTGGACGAACTTGTCATTGTTGTCGAAATAGATCCGCACCGGCACCCGCTGCACCACCTTGACGAAATTGCCGGTGGCGTTCTGCGCCGGCAGGATCGCGAATTGCGCGCCGGTGCCCGGGCTGAGTGAGCCGATCGTGCCCTTGAAGACATGATTGGGGAAGGCGTCGACGTCGAGGGTGACGGGCTGGCCGATCGCGACATAGGTGAAATCCGATTCCTTCGGATTGGCATCGACCCATGGGTTGGCGGTGTCGATGACGCTGAATACCGGCGCGCCGGCCATCACGAAGCGGCCGAGCTGAATCTGGTCGACCTGGGTCGCGACGCCATTCATCGGCGCCCGCACCGTGGCCAGATCCAGATTGCGCTTGCTGTCGTCGAGCGCCGCCTTGGCCTGCATGTAGGCCGGAAACTGCTCCAGCGGCAGCTCGGGGTTGCCGAGCAGCTGGTTGAGGGCGGTCGAGCTCTGTTGTTTGACCAGTTGCAACTGGGCCTGCGCGGTGACCAGCGCGGTGGAGCTGTTGTCGAGATCGAGCTGCGATCCGGCCGAGCTCTTGACCAGCGAATTCTTGCGCTCGACGTCGCGCTGCTTGAGCGCGATGCCGGCGTTGACCAGGTCGGTCATCTCCGAATAGAGCTTCACATTGGCGACCAGATTGTCGTGACTGGCCTTGGCGTCGTCCAGCTTGGCGCGCGCCTGCGCGACCGCGAGCTGGAACGGCACCGGGTCGATCTGGAACAGGGTATCGCCGGTCGAGACCTGCTGGCCTTCCTTCACCGCGACCGTGATGATCTTGCCGGAGACGTCGGGCGTGATCAGGACCTTCTGCGCGCCGACATAGGCGTCGTCGGTGGTGACGTAGCGGCCGCCGTTCAGATAGAACACCAGCCCCGCCACCAGCGCCAGCAGCGGCAGCACCACCAGCAGGAACGTCCGGCGGAATCGCCGGAGAAAAGCCAGCGCACGACGGCCCGACGGCATTCCTTCGGCCTTCGGCGCGGTCGCCGGCGGATTGCTCTTCTGTTCGGGCGGGAATTTGAGAACGGGATCAGCCAATGCGCTGCTCCTTCCTTGGCGGTTCGCCGGCTGGATGTTGAATGGCGTTGCGCACGTTTTCCTTGATCGCTTCCAGTTGCGCGAGCAGGCGGTGGGCATCGGACGGGTTGATGCCTTCGAGCGCCGTCGCCGTCAGCTCGGAGCGCAGCCCGCTCAATTTGCCGAGCAGCGGTCGCGCGGCCTTGCGCAGATAGAGCCGGTTGACGCGGCGGTCGCTGTCGTCGCTGCGCCGTTCGATCCAGCCATTGTCGCACAGCCGGTCGATCAGCCGCGTCAGCGTGATCGGCTGCATTTCCATCTGCTCCGCCAGTTCCGACTGCTTCAGGCCCTCGGTGCGCTCCACCTTGGCCAGCACCGCCCATTGCGCACGGGTAATGCCGTAGCGCGCGGCCTGCTTGTCGGCATAGGCCCGCACCAGGCGCTGCAATTCGCCAAGCGTGAACAGGAAGTTCATATCCACGGAACCGCGGGACATCAGGGGGGCATCTCCGTAAGCTTGCGATATAATAAGCTAGCTTATGAATTCGGCTTTTCAAGTTAATCGGGCTGCCAAGTTCAGAGAAGGCTGACCCGCTCAAAGCACATGGCTCGGAGCCTGGTGCACCTGAAGGAACCTGCCGGGGAGGGGATTTGGGATTGTCCGCCGAAATGCTACATAGCCCCGGATGACCCTGACAAAACCGACCTTTCCCGCGCCGGACCATGATCACGACCGCTGCACCGCGGACGGAATCGATCATGCCGAGCGGGTTTGCGAGCAGCGATCCCAGAAATTCACCCCGATCCGCCGCCAGGTGCTGCAGGCGCTGTTGTCCAGCCACCGCCCGCTCGGCGCCTATGAGGTGATCGACGAACTGGCCAAATCGATGCCGCGGCCGGCGCCGATCACGGTGTATCGCGCGCTCGATTTCCTGATGGAGAACGGCCTCGTTCATCGCATCGAAAGCCGCAATTCCTATCTCGCCTGTTCGCACGACCATGACGCCGCGGCGATGGTGGCGTTTCTGATCTGCGAGCGCTGCGGTTCGGTCGGTGAAATTCCGGCCGTGCCGGCGACGCAGGGCCTCAACGCCGCCGCGCGCGCCGCCGGTTTTGCGCCGAAACTATCCGTGGTCGAGATCACCGGCATCTGCGCGCACTGCCAGAAAGCGTAATTTTATCGGGCATGGTCCGGCCGGAAGGCTGTCTTTCGGGATCATGCTCCAACAACACGGCGACAAGCCGGCCACGAGGGTTCATGTCTTCACAACAAGTGCTTCCATCGGCCGGGCGTCCACTCAGCCCGGGCGCCGTCGCGCTGATGCTGATGTTGTGCCTGAGCTGGGGTTTCAATCAGATCGCGGTCAAGCTGGCGCTTCCGGATATTCCGCCGATGCTGCAGGCGATGCTGCGCTCAATCGGCGCGCTGCCGGTGCTGCTGCTGATCGCGCGGCTGCGCGGTGTGAAGATCTTCGTTGCCGATGGCACGCTTGTCGCCGGCCTGTTTGCGGGGCTCTTGTTCGGCATCGAATTCGTGCTGATCTATCGCGGCCTGTTGCTGACCTCGGCGTCGCGCGCGGTGGTGTTTCTCTACATCGCGCCGTTCTTCGTGGCGCTCGGCTCCTACCAGTTTCTCGGTGAACGGCTGCGCGCGTCGCAATGGAGCGGGCTGGGCCTGAGTTTCGCCGGTGTGGCGCTGGCGATGGGCGTTCCCCAGCCCAATGTCGACGCCAAGGTGCTCCTGGGCGACCTCATGATCGTCGGCGGTGGCGCGCTGTGGGCCGCGACCACGCTGGTCGCGAAGGGGACGGCGCTGCGCAAGGCAGCCCCGGAAAAAGCGCTGGGCTATCAGGTGGCGCTGTCGATCCCTATTCTGGGCGTCGCGGCGTGGTATTTCGGCGAAACCATCACCCGGTTTCCCGGCCCTTTGGCGCTGTCGCTGATGGCCTATCAAGCCTTCTGGGTGGTCGGGCTGACGTTTCTGTTGTGGTTCGGCCTGGTCCAGACCTATTCCGCCAGCAAATTGTCGGCCTTTACCTTCATCACGCCGTTGTTCGGCGTGGCGGCCAGCTATTTCATCATGCACGATACCCTGACGCTGGCGTTCGGCGCCGCGGCCCTATTGGTGATCGCGGGACTTTATCTCGTTAACAAACCCGATACTTTCGGGCCGAAGGTTGTTCCGGATCCCAACGTTCCCGCTTGAAGTCTGCTCAGCCGGTCTCGATCGGCAGCGACCCATCCTTTGCCCACTCGCCCATCGAGCCATCATAAAGGGTGAGGTTGTCGTAGCCGAGCCGATGCAGCAGGAACAGGTCGATGGTGGCCGAGATGCCGCCGCCGCAATAGGCGACCACGCGCTTGTCTTTGCCGATGCCCTGCGCCGCGAATTTCGCTTCGGCGTCCGCGAGCGGCACGAACGCCTTGGTCTCCGGGTCGAACAGCGTTGCCGCCGAAACATTGACGCTGCCGGGAATGCGCCCGGGCCGGCCATAACGGCTGGGTTCCAGACCCGCGTGGAGTTGAGGGCTGAGCGCATTGACGACGACGCTATGGCGGTCGGTTCTCGCCGCAAGCGTCTGGTGCTTGTCGACGAAATATCCGCGCCGGGGTTTCGCCGTGAACGTCGCCGGCGGATAGCCCTTGGCAGCTCCTGCTTCGAGGGCGCGGCCCTCCGCCTTCCATTTGTCGAGCCCGCCGTCCAGCACGGCAGCGTTTTCGAAACCCAGCGATCTCAGCATCCACCAGAATCGCGTCGCCCACATTGCGCCACCGATGCTGTAGAGCACCACCCGGCTGTTCGCGCCGACGCCGTGGCGGCCAAATGCGGCCTCAAGCTGCGCGGTCGCGGGCATCATGAAGCGCAGCTCCGTGCCCTGGTCGGAGAATTCGCCCTGCAGGTCCAGAAAGTCCGCTCCCGGAATATGCGCGGCCTCGAAAGTGTGCCGCCCGGGCACGGCGATATAGGGAATACCGCTGCCGGGCGGCTGGTATTCGAGATAAGTCGTACAATCGAACAGCCTCAGATCAGGCTGATCGAGGAGTGCGGCGAGTTCCGCGGTCGTGATCAGCCCGTTGCGCTCCGCCATGTGCCGTACCTCACCTTTAATTTGGAAGTTTCAGTCCAATATAGCGGTGAGGATGGCCTGCGCCATCGATTTGCAACGGCCTTGCCGTAGATTTGGGTGGCCGAATAAGTCTTTGAATAGATGAATGAAAATTCCATCCACGATGTCCAGCCACCCTTTCCGTCCGCTGGGGAACTGGCGCCGGCCCGCCTTGAATTAAAGCGGACACCCGATGTCCGTCCCCTTGGTGAATGTCACCAAAACCTGATATTCGAGACCCCATGAACCAGCCAGTCAAACCACCGCAGAACGACGTCGCCGGTCCCAAGAGCCGGCATGAAACCACCCAGGTCATGGTCGGCGATGTCGCCGTCGGCGGCGGCGCGCCGATTGTGGTGCAGTCGATGACCAACACCGACACCGCCGATATCCCGGGAACGGTGGCGCAGATCGCAGCACTTTCGCGCGCCGGTTCGGAAATGGTGCGGATCACGGTGGACCGCGACGAGGCCGCAGCCGCAGTGCCGCATATCCGCGACGCCTTGCGCAAGCGCGGCATCACCACGCCCTTGATCGGTGACTTCCACTATATCGGCCACAAGCTGCTGGCGGAGTATCCGGCCTGCGCCGAGGCGCTGGACAAATACCGCATCAACCCCGGCAATGTCGGTTTCAAGAACAAGCGCGACAGCCAGTTCACCGACATCGTCGAGATCGCGCTCAAGAACAACAAGGCGGTCCGCATCGGCGCCAATTGGGGTTCGCTGGACCAGGAATTGCTGACCAAGCTGATGGAAGAAAACGCGGCGTCGCCAAATCCGGTCGATGCCCGTGCCGTGACCCGCGAGGCGATGGTGCAGTCGGCGCTGCTGTCGGCCGCGCGCGCCGAGGAAATCGGCCTGCCCAAGAACAAGATGATCCTGTCGGCGAAGGTCTCCGCGGTGCAGGATTTGATCGCGGTCTATCAGACGCTGGCGTCGCGTTCGGATTATGCGATTCATCTCGGCCTCACCGAAGCCGGTATGGGATCGAAGGGCATCGTGGCCTCGTCCGCCGCGCTCGGCATCCTGCTGCAGGACGGCATCGGCGACACCATCCGGATTTCGCTGACGCCGGAGCCCGGCGGCGATCGCACGCTGGAAGTTCAGGTCGCGCAGGAATTGCTGCAGACCATGGGCTTTCGCACCTTCGTGCCGCTGGTGGCGGCATGCCCGGGCTGCGGCCGCACCACCTCGACCACGTTCCAGGAACTGGCGCGCTCGATCCAGGATTTCATCCGCGAGGAAATGCCGGGCTGGAAGACGCAATATCCCGGCGTCGAGGAGCTTAACGTCGCTGTGATGGGCTGCATCGTCAACGGCCCCGGCAAGTCGAAACACGCCAATATCGGCATCTCCCTGCCCGGCACCGGGGAAGCGCCGGCCGCGCCGGTGTTCGTCGACGGCAAGAAGTTCCGCACCCTGCGCGGACCCGCGATCGCCGCCGACTTCAAGGCGCTGGTGATCGACTACATCGACCAGCGCTATGGTTCGGGCAGCAAGGCGCCGGTGACCGTGGTGACGGCGGCGGAGTAAGGCAGTACCTGGGTCACAAATCGGTATTGCAGCATGCTTCGAGACGCGGCCAAGAGGCCGCTCCTCAGGATGAGGTCCCTTGTTGCAACACAACAACCTCATGCTGAGGAGCGAGCGACGCGAGCGTCTCGAAGCATGGGCAGCAAGTGACTCACTGATCTCATAGTCAATACTGGTGTAGCGAGCGTAGCCCGGATCAAGAGCAAGCGAAATCCGGGGGCAGTCCTGCGCGCCGAACGGTCCGTCCCGGATTGCGCTTCCCTTCATCCGGGCTACCATGCGCGAAAAGCTCTTGGCCGAAGGAAAACCATGAACGCGCTCGCCAGCAAGCAGGGACCCCGCTATCGGCACCTCGCCGATGAGAGCGAACCCTACGAGACCATCGCGGTCGAAAAGCTCACCCCCATCATCGGCGCGGAGATATCGGGCGTCGATCTCGGCGGGTCGCTTTCCAACCGGACCATGGACGAGATCCACCGCGCGCTCGCGGAAAACCTCGTGATCTTCTTCCGCGACCAGCCTATCACCCCGCAACAGCAACTCGCCTTCGGCCGAAAGTTCGGCGAGCTGCATATTCATCCCGCGGCCCCGCATGAGGGCGACGATCCGGCGCTGATGAAAATCTATGCCGACAAGGATTCGCCGCGCGCCAATGGTGAAGGCTGGCATTCCGACGTGTCCTGCGATGTCGATCCGCCGATGGGCTCGATCCTCCATATCCGGCAATGTCCGCCGCGCGGCGGCGACACGCTGTTCGCCAGCATGTATGCGGCCTATGAATCGCTGTCGGAGCGGATGAAGACCTATCTCGACGGGCTGACCGCGCTGCATGACGGCGAGCAGATCTATCGCGGGCTCTACGCCAATTATGGCGTCGCCGACCGGCCGTCCTATCCGCGCGCCGAGCATCCGGTGGTGCGCACCCATCCGGTGACGGGGAAGAAAGCGCTCTACGTCAACCGCGGCTTCACCCGGCATATCATCGGCATCCCCAGAGACGAGAGCGATGCGATGCTGGCCTATCTCTACCAGCATGCGGAAAATCCGCTGTTCCAGTGCCGCTTCCGCTGGACCGAGAATGCCATCGCGTTCTGGGACAACCGCTGCACCCAGCATCGCGCGATGTGGGACTACTGGCCGCACACCCGCGCCGGCACGCGCGTGACGGTGAAAGGCGAACGGCCGGTGTGAGGGCGTGGTGTGGGATAATCCAACCCGCCTTACAGCGGAGCGCGAATTGTTGAAGCAATGGCGTAATCGGAGGCCCAATCAACCGAAATAATCAGCCATGTCCGCCTTGCTGCCTATAATGGAATCAAGCTGGGACACCGCGCCGTGTCCGTTTTATGCCTGCCAATAGGCGACGTTGCGGCTTGAAACGAAGGAGGCCGCGCCTGAGGTGCAGTTAGCCTTTAAAGGCGTGCAACATTCGGCGGAAATAGAATTCCACGGTCGAATGTTGCGGGATCAAAAGCCCGGTCGCTGTGAAAGTGGTGATCCAAAGCAGCATGTAAGGATGGATGCTGAAGCCGTTGTAATCGTGCGACGTGCTAGATACCCACCAGTAGAGCCCGACGAGTAGCGGCGGCACGATAATGATCCGGCGCTTATAAGTTGGTAAAATCAAAGACAGCACTACCGCGACCGAACCAAAAATGGTTGCCAAAAAGGCGATGCCAATAAATGTCCAAGCAACAGTGGCGCGCTTTGACGTAAAATCATTCAGTAAGAAAACGGCGACAGGCCATCCAAGGCCAACCCAAAGAATGGCCTTGCGGGTGATGACCACCCATCGCGGAAGGGGAAGAACGCTCATCCCGCCACCACTACCGCGATAATGTTAAATTTGTCGCCATCGGAAGCTTGCAATTTCAATTCCCGATCGAAGGGGTAACGCCAGTAACCATCAATTTAGGACGCCAGCGGTTAACTCGAACGGGGTCCTCCGCCGTTGCTATCCTGATAAGGCAGCCGCAACAGAAGATTTGGACGTTCTGCTTGTGATGTGTCCGTGGAATACAAATCGCAAGGCCATCCCCATATGGTTCTGGTTGTTGTCACGACAGTTTTGGTCGTCAGGTTATTGCAGTTTCCAATAAACCTACTGCCGCTCGGACGCGGTGCAAAATAGGCCGCCCGCCTTGTCGTCCTTGTTGCTAGGCTAACCTGCATGTTGCGGTACAGCGGTGCGATTTAGGGCATAGTACTTGATGAGGGCGCTGTCTCACTGGACAAGGTAAAAGAGAAGCGAAAACATGAAAACCCTCCTCAAACCGGGACTGGTCGCGCTTTGCGCTGTAGCAGTAACCGTATTGCTTCTGGGACTCATCTTGTGTGGGGTCGTCAGAATGGAGCTGAACGCAATAGTACAGAAAATGAATTCAGAGATGGTGCTGTATATTTTTCCGGTCTTTGTTCTGTTTGAATTCTATTTTCTCACAAACGATACATTGGCCCACCTGTCAAAAAAATATCGACTGAGCTTTGGGTTCGATTTCTCAGAAGTCCGGTTTACCTATGATCTCGATAACAACAACACTCCAATTCCAATTAGGGCCAAACTTCTGCAACTGTACCCGCTAAGCATCGCCCTGACCTTGCTCGGGTTCGTTCTTGTCCTTGTCGCCCGATGACGAATTCGCATTCGCTACCAAAACGGACTCTATGGTAAGCTGATTTAATGTTCAGGAGCCGCCTCGTGCGGCGCGGGCGCGACCTGATCGCCGCGACCTACGCCCTGATTTGCCCGACGGGCGCGTTCTTGAGGGGAGTGTCCAGCCCCCTTCGCAAAAAAAATTCGCTTTCCCGTTTGGTAGAAACAGGAATAGAGCGAATTTATCCCGTCCCACACAGAGGGGCGTTTCGCGATCGTCACGGACGTAGGGTGCGGGATGCGATGGACGCGAGCGGCGCTGCTGACGAGAGCGCCGGCTCGCGGACGGCGAAGTCGTATGGTCCTGATGCCCCGACGCTGGCATCAAGTTCTTGGGAAGCTAACGCTTCTCAGGGATGACGGTGGCAAGAAAGCCCGGTCACCGGGGAGAGTACGAAGGAAACCGTTAAAACCATTGCGCGGGGAATGCCGGGCGTTTTCCGGTGTGACCGTGGTGACTAACGCGCGTGCTTACTACTCTACACGCGCGGCTGCGGGCGCATCGGGCGCCCGGCATTCCCTGCGCCCTCTGACCGGAGGGTTGAGGAATTTTTCGGCAAAACTCGCGCGCAATGCGCGGCGAGATCGCGAAACTGCGTTCCGGGAATACCGCTGTCTGAAACTTGAATTCGAAAGCCGTGGGGACAACTCGTGGAGAGACGGCGTTACAACGGCACCCTGCGATATTCGCGATTGGCAAGGCTCGCTTCTTCCAGGTCGAGATCGCGTTCGATCCGCCGCCGGATCTCGTCGGTGATCTTGCCGTCGCGCAGCAGCACGTGGATGAATTTTCGTTCCGTCGAAATCAGCTCCCGGGTCAGCTCCGTTCCAGCCGCCGAGACATCATGCGCATCGGGATCGAGCGAATCTGGCAGTTGATTGGCGCGGATCTCATGTCGTGCGCGCAACAGCTTGACCACCTCGTCGGACAATTCGCGATCGTCGGTGATGGCATCGAGCGACTTGAGCGCGGCTCCGAGCGCTTCGCGCCGCGCCGCGATTTCCGATTCATGCTCCGCCAGATGTTCCGCGCGGCCGTCCTGCGCGACACCAAGCCAGCGGACCACCGGCGGCAGCCCGAGTCCCAGCCCGACCAGCGTGATGAAGATGACGCCGAACGAAACGAACAGGATCAGGTCGCGGTACGGAAAACCCTCGCCGCCGGGCAGCGCGAACGGCAGCGCCAGTGCCGCCGCCAGCGACACCGCGCCGCGCACGCCGGTAAACGCAATCACGAACGTGGTGCGCCAGGAGGGCATCGGATCGCGGGCGCGCAGGCGTTTGTTCAACAGCCGCGGCAGGTAGGTGGCCGGAAAGACCCAGGCGAAACGCGCGACAATGATGATCACGACGACCAGCGCGGTCGCGAACAGGATGTCGTCGAGCGGAAATGCTTTCGATTTCTCGAACAGCGATCGCATCTGGAAGCCGGTCATCAGGAACAGCAGGCCCTCGATCAGGTAGATCACGAGGTCCCAGAAGAAGATGCCTTGCAGCCGCGTCGCCGACGAGATCAACAACGGCCCGTTCCAGCTCATATAGAGCCCGCAGGCGACGGTGGCGATCACGCCGGAGCCGCCGAAATGCTCGGGGATCCAGAAGGCGATGTAGGGCGTGATCAGCGACAGCGTGATCTCGACCTGCGGATCCCGGGCGCGATGCCGCATCCTCAGGCTGAGCCAGCCCACCGCCGTGCCGAACAGAACTTCCGCGGCCACGATGACCACGAAGGTGCCCGCCGCCTTCGGCAGCGAGAACGCGCCGGTCGTGATCGCCACCACCGCGAAGCGATAAAGGATCAGCGCGGTGGCGTCGTTGGCCAATCCCTCGCCTTCGAGGATGACCAGGATGCGGCGCGGCATGCCGAGCCTGCGGGCGATCGCCAGCGGCGCCACCACGTCGGGCGGCGCGACGATGGCGCCGAGCAGGAAGCCGACGCTCCACGGCAGTCCGATCAGATAATGCGTCGCGGCGGCGACCGCGAAGGCGGTGAAAATCACGCAACCGACCGAGAGCAGAATGATGGGGCGCAAGTTGAACTTGAATTCGCGCCAGCTCATGGCGACGCCGGCCGAATAGATCAGCGGCGGCAATACCAGCAGCAGCACCAGTTCCGGCGGCAGTTCCAGCGACGGCATTCCCGGCACGAAGGCCAGCACGATGCCGGCCAATAGCAGCAGGATCGCCGGCGCGACGTTGATTCGCCGCGCCAGCAGCGCGGTTCCAGCCAGCACCGCCAGCAGGATCAAAAATATCTGGAATTCGGCTTCCACGGTCGAAAAATCCTCCCGCGCTCAATTTGCCCGGAAGGGCGCCGAGGTCAATGCGCTGGTTTCACTCGCGCATGTCGTAGCGGTAGGACTTCGAGACGATCTGCCAGCCGTCGCTGAGCTTCATCGCCACCAGATAGTCGGTGAAGTAGCGCGGCGGCAATTGGCAGCGCACCTTGATGAAAGCAGTGGAGCCGTCGGAGCGGTCGATGGTCACGATGAAATCCTCGCGCGGCTTGCCCTCCGCCTTGGCGGACGGCCGTTTTCTCACGCGGTCGAGCCAGTCGGGCACGGTCAAAACCTGCAACTCGCCCTTTTCGAGCCAGCGCAGGTCGGCGGACGGGTGGAAGATCGCGCCCAGCTTGTCGGCGCTGCCCTCGTAGAGGCCATCGAAATAGTGCTGCACCACGGCTTCGACGGTGGATCGGTCATGACCCATGATTTTGTTCTCCCTGCTGACTAAATTCCATCCGGTTTGAATTAAGCCATGAACGCATCGCTAACGCCACAGCGGCGGCCGGGGAGAAGCCTGTGACAAATCCGGAAGAGACCAGCGGCCGTGAGCTTGCCGGAAAGTGCCTGTGCGGCGCGGTCCATTATGCGGTGGCGGATGCATTCGTTTACGCCGCGAACTGCCATTGCTCGAACTGCCGGCGGACAACCGGCTCGGCCTTCAAGCCGTTCGCCGGCATCGGGCGCGATAAATTGCGCGTCACCCGAGGCGACAATAATCTCATGATCGTCGGCGACGGGAATGCCAACGACACCCACTGCAGGCGGTGCGGCTCGTTGCTCTATTCGGTCGTCCGCGACGGCGCCTATGTCCACGTCGCGATGGGAACCCTAGTCGACGATCCCGCCATCCGCCCGACGGCGCACATCTTCGTGGGCTCCAAGGCGCCGTGGTTTGCGATCACCGACGATCTTCCTCAATACCGGGAGCATGTGGCGGCGGGTTGAGCGGGGGCGTCATGGCCGGTTCCTGGACGGGAAAACGCCGTTGGCAAAGGGCGAACCGGGAGCGGGCTGGCGCGACCAATGACAGGGGGGCGCGGACCGTATCGTCGGTTCGTGATCTGCCTCACAAAACACCGGGCCAGCTTCTGATAGGCAGGCTCCAGTGCTATCAAAGGGCCGAAATACCGGAAGTGCCATCATGAACCCATGCCGAAAGTTGTACCGATTTTTCCTCGCCGCCGCGCTGCTGCTGATGTGCCAGCCGGCCTGGGCCGAAAAACGTGTCGCGCTGGTGATCGGCAATTCAGCCTACAAAAATGTGGCGCAGCTGCAAAACCCCGTCAACGACGGTGCGGTGATCGCGGCGACCCTGAAGAAAGCCGGGTTCGATGTGGTCGATTCCCGCCACGATTTGCCGGCGGCGGACACGCGTCGTGCGTTGCGCGACTTTGCCGACCAGGCGCGCGATGCCGATATCGCGGTGGTCTATTACGCCGGGCATGGCATGGAAGTGGACGGCACCAATTACCTGATCCCGGTCGATGCCAAACTGGAACGCGACACCGACGTCTATGACGAGGCTTTTTCGCTCGACCGCGTGCTGTTGGCGATCGAGCCCGCCAAGCGCTTGCGGCTGGTGATCCTCGATGCCTGCCGCGACAATCCATTCACCAAAAGCATGAAACGAACCCTGGCCTCGCGCGCGATCGGGCAGGGTCTCGCCAAGATCGAGCCGACCAGTCCGAACATGCTGATCGCTTATTCCGCCAAGGCCGGCTCTACGGCGGCGGACGGCGACACCAGCAATAGCCCGTTCACCACGGCGCTGTCGAAACACCTGACCACGCCGGGGCTGGATGTGCGCCGGGCATTTGGATTTGTACGCGATGACGTGCTGAAGACCACCTCCAACCGGCAGGAGCCGTATGTGTATGGCTCGCTCGGCGGCGACGATGTGGCGTTGGTGCCGGCCAAGACCGTCGCACCGTCGGCGCCCGCGCCCAATCCCCAAGCGGAGGCGCGCCGGGACTATGAGCTGGCGCTGCAAGTCGGCAACAAGGAGGCACTGAACGCCTTCCTGGCGCAGTATTCCGACGGCTTCTATGCCAACCTCGCCAGAATTCAGCTTGCCAAGCTTGCCGCTGAGGAAACCCGGATCGCGGCGACCGAAAAGGCCCGGCTGGCCGAACAGGAGCGGGCACGGCTCGCTGCCGAGGGCGCCCAAAAGGCGCAGCAGCAGAAGGCCGAGGCGGACGCGAAAGCGGCGGAGCAGGGCCGTGTTGCCGCCGAGAAAGCCAAGCAGGTGGCGCAGGAGAAGGCCACCGAGGCCGAGCGGAAACGCGTCGCCACCGAGGCGACCGCGGCCGACGGGCCTTCCGAGAAGATTGCTTCGCTTAACTCCGGCGTGGACCGGGCCACCGTCGGTGCGCCGGCAACCGACAAAGCCGAAAGCGACAAAGTCCAGGCCGAGAAGGGGAGCGATGTGGCCTCGCTGAGCGCCGGGCCTTCGCCTGCGGAGATCGCCAAACCTTCTGCCGCCGATATCGCAAAATCGGTGCAGAGCGAGTTGCGCCGGGTCGGCTGTCTCGCGGAGGCGGCCGACGGCGCATGGAACGCGGCGTCGCAGCGCTCGATGGCGCTGTTCAACCGGCATGCCGGAACCAGGCTCGACGTCAAGCTTGCGAGCCTCGATGCGCTCGAGACCATCAAGCTTAAATCGTCGCGGGTCTGTCCGCTGGTCTGCCAGCATGGCTTCGAGGCCGATGGCGACCGCTGCAGCAAGATCGTCTGCGGCGAGGGCTCGTTCCTCAATGACGACAACGAGTGTGAAAAGCGGCGCCCGCGCGCCCCGACCGCAAAGCGGGATCGCGACGAGCGCAACTATCGTGACGAACGTCCGGCTCGCCTCGATCGGCCGGTACGGGAGCGGCCCATGCCGGAAGCCCGCGTGTCCAGGCCGCAAGCCTCGGGCCAGATCGTCTGCGACCGCGGCGGTTGCCGCCCTGTCGACCGGGGATGTCACCTCGAGTTCAAAACGACCGCGCAGGGCGGGCCGGTCGAGGGCGGCGGCGGCAACGTGCAGGTCTGCCGCTGAGATGAAACGCGCGACGCTTATCCCGTCAAATCGCGCTGGCCGCGATGTTGACCATCAATGCGACCAGCGCGGTATTGAAGATGAACGAGATGATGCCGTGCGCCGTGGCGGTCCGGCGGATGGTCTTGTCGGTGATGCCGACGTCGGAAACCTGCGCGGTCATACCAATCACGAACGAAAAATACACGAAGTCCCAGTAGTCGGCATTTTCATGCTGGTCGCCGCTTGGAAACTGCAAGCCTCCGGGCTTGGCGGCCCGGTAATACTCATGGGCATAATGCAGCGCGAACTGGGTGTGAACCGCCGCCCATGATAGCGCGATGGTCACTGTCGCCAGCGTCAGTTCCGGGACGCTGCGATGGGTGTCGCCGAGTTCGAACACGATGGCGGCGATGCTGGCAAATGCGCCGGCCGCCGTCACCAGCAGAATCAGAAAGCGGCCATCGTCCTGCAGTATGGCGTTACGCTTGATGTGCGCAAGCCCGCTGCGCAGCATCATGGCGTACACCAGCAGCAAATACAGCGCGACGAAGACATCCCAACCGATCAGCAGGCGCGTCACCAGCCGTAGCGAACCCGGCAGCACAAAGAATGCCACGATCCCGATCGCGATCGAAACAAAGGTGCGCGGCCGCGCATAGACCACGCGGACCGGCTTCGGCATTTTCCTGAATTGAAGCAGCCGGGCTTCGAATTCCTTGGCCGTCATATGTGCCTTCAATTCTTGTCAGCTCTTGCGTTCGGCGACGAATCGCGCCGCGGCGCGCAGCACGTCACCCTTGGCGCCGAAGATCGAGAGCGCGGAATTGGCGCGTGCCAAGAGGTCGCGCACGCGCTGCTTGGCGCCGTCGACGCCGAGCTGGGTGACGAAGGTGGTCTTGCCGAGCGCCGCGTCCTGTCCGGTCTGCTTGCCGAGCGCGGCCGCATCGCCCTCGACATCGAGCAGGTCGTCGGCGATCTGAAAAGCCTCGCCGAGCGCGCGGCCGTAATCGTCGAGCGCCTGATATTCCTGTGGCGAGGATTGGCCGAGAATCGCGCCGGCGATGCAGCCGTAGCGCAGCAGCGCGCCGGTCTTCATCTGCTGCAGGCGTGCGACGTCGACCGGTTCGCGGTCGCCGAAGCGGCCCTCGCCGGCGAGATCGAGAATCTGGCCGCCGACCATGCCGCCGAGCCCCGATGCACGGGCCAGCGCGCGCGTCAGCAGCAGGCGCACGGTCGGATCCTGATGGATCTCGTCGCGGGTAATGATGTCGAAGGCGAGCGTCAGCAGTCCATCGCCGGCGAGAATCGCGGTGGCGTCGTCGGTTTTCTTGTGAAGCGTGGGCCGGCCGCGGCGGAGGTCGCTGTTGTCCATCGCCGGCAGGTCGTCATGAACGAGCGAATAGCAGTGGATGCATTCGAGCGCGGCCCCGGCGAGCAGCGCGGCCTCGCGCGCGACGCCGAAGACGGCGGAACTCTCGACCACCAGGAACGGCCTTAAGCGTTTTCCGCCGCCAAGGCTCGAATAACGCATGGCTTCGATCAGCCGCTTCGGCCGCACGATCTCGTCGGGCAAGACCTGGTCGGATAAAAGCTTCGCGAGCAGCGCTTCGGTATCCTCCGCGGTCTGGTCCAGTCGCTTCGCAAAGTCTGATGGTGCAGTGCCGGTGGTCATCAAGAACAGCTCCAGATCGGGTTTTGCCGGGACAATCGGTTATGGCACCGGCTTCGTCAATTCCGGCGCCGGGGGTCCTGCGGCCTTAAAAGCACTGGAAAAACCGGGAACGATCGCGGAGGTATCATTGGATTCCGGCCTATTCGTGTATCGGTCGTCACTGGCCTGAACCGGAAACACCAAATTTGCGTATTGCCCGAAACCTGCTGCTGATCGTCTTGGCCGTATTGCTGCTGCCCTATCTGCTGGCGCCGCTGTATCGGACCGGCCATCCGGTCTCGACGCTGATGGCCTGGCGCTGGCTGACCGGCGCGCCGGTATCGCGGCCCTGGATCGATTTTGGCGCGATTTCGCCGTCGCTGCCGCGTTCGGTGGTCGCCTCGGAGGACGCGAAATTCTGCAGCCATCACGGCGTCGACTGGGACGCGCTGCGCGACGTGATCGATGATGCGGAGGACGGCGAAGTGGCCCGCGGCGGCTCGACCATCACCCAGCAGGTCGCGAAAAACCTGTTCCTGTGGCCCGGTCGCAGCGTGGTCCGCAAGGCGCTGGAAATCCCGCTGGCGCTGTGGATCGACGTGGTGCTGCCGAAGCAGCGGATCCTGGAGATCTATCTGAATATCGCCGAGCTCGGGCCCTCCGGTCAGTTCGGCGCGCAAGCCGGCGCCCTTTATGCCTTCGGCCGCCCGGCGTCGGCCCTGTCGCCGCGCGAAGCGGCGCTATTGGCGGCGATCCTGCCCAATCCGGTCAGGCGCAGCGCCCGCAATCCGGGTCCCGGCGTCCGCCGTCTGGCCGGCACCTATATGGCGCGGGCCCAGGCCGCGGCGCTGGAGCGATGCTGGAGCGAAAATCGGGCCTTTTGAGCCATTTTGGCATATTTTGAACCTAGCTTTGGATCATTCCATCCTCTATAAGCGCGGCCTTATCGGCATTTCAGCTCGCGCCAGAAACGCTTCAGCCGTCCGCCTGGGACGATGCCTCCGACAACACCCCTAGAGGACACCGACATGGCCGTTCCCCGTAGAAAAACATCGCCCTCGCGGCGTGGCATGCGCCGCTCGGCGGACGCGCTCAAGAAGCCGACCTATGCCGAGGACAAGGATTCCGGCGAATTGCGCCGTCCGCACCACCTCGATTTGAAGACCGGCATGTACAAGGGCCGGCAGGTCCTGAAGGCCAAGAAGGAATCCTGAGACAGGCGGCGGCCAGGAAGCCGCCGACGGCGAATGTGCCTGAATTCGGCCGACGGGTGCGGTAAGACGGCTGTCTGATTCAGCCGGACCGCGCTCGCCAAAGATGCCGTGGTTGCTTGAAATGAAGGCCTCGCCGATGTCCATGGTCGGTTTCCCGCTGCTCCTGATTCCGCTGGCGATCTACAACATCATCGTCTTCCTGATGCCGGGCGTGTCCTTCACGGATACGGTGCTGAAGCTGACATTGGTGTCCGGTGCCGAATGGCCGGTGACACTAAGCGACATGCTTCTGACGCTCGCCATTTTGATGTTGCTGTCCGAGGTGATCAAAGGCGCCCGTCCCGGCGCGAAATATCTCACCGATCATCTGCTGTCGCTGATCGTGTTCGGCGCCGCGGCTGCCGAATTCCTGCTGTGGCCGCGGTTCGCCAGCTCGACCTTTTTCCTGCTGGCATTGCTGGCGCTGGTGGATTTCCTGTCGGGGATTGCGTTGCGCACGCGGCGCGAAAAGCGGGCGGTAGCGAGCCCGGCCGTGGCCTCCAGGGGCAACCAAGCCCCCGCCGCTCCCTACGAGCCGGAGCCGCAGTTCGCTCCACCGCCTGAGCCGGCGGCGCCGGCCGCGGCTTCAGTCGCCGCATCCGTGCCGCTGGACCACCCCCAGCCGCAACTGCCGCAGCCTGTAGTGGTTGAGCCCGAAGTTCTTGAGCCCGAAGTTCTCAAGGCCGAAGTCCCGCAGCCCGAAGTTCGCAAGCCCGAAGTTATCGAGCCCGAAATCCTTGAACCTGAAGTCTCCAAGCCTGACGTCCATAAGCCCGAAGTCCATAAGCCCGAAGTCCATAAGCCTGAAGTCGCGCCAAATCTGCCTGCGCCGGAGGTCACGCCCCCTGGACCGCGGCCCGGCGGCAGCGCGTCCTCGCCGGACCAGCAGCCTGCTCGCGACGTTCGGTCTTAATCGATTCCGATCCTAAGCGGTTTGCCGGGTTCGGAAGCCCGTGCTTGGAACCGGACGCTGGTTCGCCCGGTAAGCGGTCTGCGCGTCGGCAGCCGACGCCCGTCGCAGGCCCCTTGTTTGCGGTGCCCGCTCGGCGGTGGCGATCAAATGCGTTACAAACATCGAGTTGGGCCGGGCCGGCTGCGGGCCGGGCGGCTTCGAGCATTGCGCCGCCTGAACCGTCGGTAGCAGCACCATGCCGGCGGGTCGGGGGTCCGCCACGATGCCGTCATCCGTAGCCTGCTCTGGTTGATCCCTGCTTGACACTGTGAATCGAAATCCGGCTGAATTGTCGCGTTTTGGGACGTTACGCCCCTTTTCCATTCAGCCGTCGCAAGGACCATGCCGGTCGCCCGCAGCTCATTGCCGGGGGGCGCACCCTATGGTTCGCGGATTATTTATGAACTTTGCCTAGGGTCCGGGCCGAGCCAGACAGTATTCTTGGGCCGGGAATCACCCGCACTGTCCTGAAACGAGGCGATTGTGACAGCCACCCGCCCGCAGGTTTCGACCATCCTCGCCTCGCTCGGCCAGGCGGCCTTCGTGTGGGACATCGCGACCGACGCCATCACCTGGAGCGGTCACGCCGCCTCCGCCTTTCCGGATATCCCGGCGGCGGCGCTGGCAAGCGGCGCGGCGTTGGCAAAATTGATCGAGCCGGTGGGCTCGATCCGCTCGGATACGCTGAATGTTCCGGCGCCCGCGCGCCATGGCGGCGTGCCTTACCGGATCGAATATGGCGTGCGGATCTCGACCACTGCCCCGGTACTGTGGATCGAGGAGGCCGGCTGCTGGTTCGCCGGCGCCGACGGCAGGCCCGCACGCGTGCAGGGCATCGTCCGCCTCAACAATGAACGCCACGCCCGCGACGAGCAGCTGGTGAAGCTGTCACGTCACGACCCGCTGACCGGCGAGCTCAATCGTACCCATCTTGTGGCAGCGCTGGCCGAAGCGATCGAGGAAGCCGCGCGCTTTCGCTCCCCTTTCGCCTTCATGCTGATCGGCATCGATCACCTGGCGCGCATCAACGACGCCTTCGGCTTCGATGTCGCCGATGCGGTGATTTCCGATGTCGCCGGACGCATTCGCGGGCGGCTGCGCAACGGCGACCTGCTCGGCCGGTTCTCCGGCAACAAGTTCGGACTGATTCTGAAGAACTGCACGGTTGACGACGTCAATGTCGCCGCCGAGCGGCTGCTGTCGGCGATCCGCGACGACGTGGTGCCGACCAAATCCGGACCGGTGTCCGTGACGGCGTCGATTGGCGCGGTCAGCGTGCCCCGCTACGCGCGCAACGCCGACGAGGCGATCAATCGCGCCCAGGAAACCCTCGATATGGCGAAGCGCCGCCGCGCCGGGTCGTTTTCGCTGTGGCGGCCGAATGTCGAGCGCGACGCCCAGCGCAGGGTCAATATCCGGGTCACGGACGAGATCGTCACCGCGCTCAACGAGCAGCGGATCGCGATGGCGTTCGAGCCGGTGGTGGAGGCGCGCACGCGCGACATGGCGTTCTATGAGTGCCTTGTCCGCATGGAGCGGAATCACGGGCAGGCCCTGCTGGCGCCGGACATCGTTCCGGTCGCCGAGAGGCTCGGCCTGATCCGGCTTGTCGATCATCGCGTGCTTGAGCTCGTGGTCGCTGAACTTGCGGAATCGCCGAACGTGCAGCTCAGCCTCAATATCTCGCCCGACACCACGATGGATCCCGACTGGTGGGCTTCGATCGAATCGCTGATGCGCGCGCATCCCGGCGTGGCCGAACGGCTGATCGTTGAAATCACCGAGACCGTCGCCATCCAGGATATTGACGGCCTGCGCGGCTTCGTCACGCGGCTGAAAAACTTCGGCAGCCGGATCGCGATCGACGATTTCGGCGCCGGTTACACCTCGTTCCGCAATTTGCGCAAGCTCGGCGTCGATATCGTGAAGATAGACGGCGCCTTCGTGCAGAACATCGCGCGCTCGGCCGATGACCGCGCCTTTGTGCAGACGCTGATCGATCTGGCGCGCCGGTTGGAAATCAAGACGGTCGCGGAATGGGTTCAGGATGACGAATCGGCCGCGATGCTGCGCGACTGGGGCTGCGATTACATCCAGGGCCGCCTGATCGGGCTCGCGTCGTCGCAACGGCCCTGGAGCGAGCCGGCCGAGACGGTGGTGCCGGCGGCGAGCTAGTGTCCCGAGTCACAAGTTCGCAATCGTAGATTCGCGATAGATTCGCGTCGCTGTGCCAAGGATGGAGGCAGCAGCAGCGACGGAGGATCTGATGGCAGTCCAGCAACTTGCCTCCCTGACATTGAGCGATGAAGAGCGCGCCGAACTGAAGTCGCTGACAATGCGGCGGAAGACGGCGCAGGCGCTGGCTCTGAGAGCCCGGATCGTGCTGACCTGCGCGGAAGGCGGTCAGAACAAGGAAGTGGCGGCCAAGCTGGGCCTGGACCGATCGACGGTAGGCAAGTGGCGGCGGCGTTTTGTGGAGCGGCGCGTGGACGGGCTGCATGACGAGCCGCGCTCCGGGGCGCCCCGTACGGTTGAAGATGCTCGCATCGAAGCCGTGATCGTGAGGACGTTGGAGAGTTGCCCCGAGAACGCCACCCATTGGAGTTCCCGCGGCATGGCGAAGGCCAGCGGCCTGTCGGTGTCGACGGTGCAACGCATCTGGCGGGCCTTCGGGCTCCAGCCGCACCGGATGGAGACGTTCAAGCTCTCGACCGATCCAAACTTCGTGGCCAAAGTGCGCGATGTCGTGGGCCTTTACGTCTCGCCGCCGGAGCATGCCATCGTTCTATGTGTGGATGAGAAATCCCAAATCCAGGCGCTGGACCGCAGTCAGCCGATGCTGCCGATGCGTCCCGGCCAGCCGACCCGAAGAAGCCATGACTACACGAGGCACGGCACCACATCGCTGTTCGCCGCCCTCGACATTGCGAGTGGACGGGTCATCGGCAAGTGCTACGGACGCCACCGTGCTGCCGAGTTCCGCAAGTTCCTCGACGAGATCGAGGCGGCCGTGCCGCGTGAACTCGACGTCCATCTCGTCATGGACAATTACGCCACGCACAAGACCCCCTTGATCCAAAAATGGCTGGCTAAACGGCCGCGTTGGCACGTGCACCTGACCCCGACCAGTTCGTCATGGCTCAACCAGGTCGAGCGCTTCTTCGCGCTCCTCACCGATAAGAAGATCAGGCGCGGCATCTATCGCAGCGTCGCCGCTCTCAGGGCTGACATCACTTCGTTCATCGACCGACACAACGCCGATCCAAAACCGTTCCGATGGACAAAGTCCGCCGATGACATCCTTGCTTCCATCGAACGCTTCTGCCGATACAATGCCCCGGCAAAACACGACCCGATGTCGCGAACTTCTGGTTCAGGACACTAGGATCTCTCCACGTCGTCCCGGCGAACGCCGGGACCCATACGCCGTGTCTTATCGGTTGAGCGACGGTGGTAGATATCTTCGGCAACAATTAACGCCGGTGGCTATGGATCCCCGCTTTCGCAGGGACGACAAGCGAGGATCACTCTTCCTTTTTCGGCTCTTTCGACATGCGCTCGAGACGATCCTGCATGTCCTTCATCTGACGGCGGAGATCGTCGATGTTGTCTTCCTCGGCAGGCTCCGGTGTTTTCTCCGGCTCGCCGACGGCGCTTCCCGTGCGCGGCGCGGCGAACGGTTTGAACATCGAGAAAGTCCGCTCGAACATTTCCATGTTGCGGCGGACATGCTCCTCCAGCGGCGCGAACGGCGTCATGCTGAAGGTGGTGGTGAGCTGCTTGCGGAATTTTTCCTGTTCGCGCGTCAGCGTGTCGATGGATTGTTCGAGGTAGCGCGGGACCACCATCTGCATGCTGTCGCCGTAGAACCTGATCAACTGCCGCAGGAAGGTGGTCGGCAGCAAATTCTGGCCGGCCTTGTTTTCCTGTTCGAAGATGATCTGCGCCAATACCGAGCGGGTAATGTCGTCGCCGGTCTTGGCGTCGTAGACCAGGAAGTCCTCGCCCTCTTTCACCATGGCCGCGAGATCCTCGAGCGTCACATAGGTGCTGGTCCCGGTATTATAGAGCCGCCGGTTTGCGTATTTTTTGATCGT
Source organism: uncultured Alphaproteobacteria bacterium (assembly GCA_963793165.1). GTDB lineage: Bacteria > Pseudomonadota > Alphaproteobacteria > Rhizobiales > Xanthobacteraceae > Bradyrhizobium. Next base: position 646,402 of record CAWBYU010000009.1, on the reverse strand, counting down.
CGTGGGTTGGTCTGTTTTCGCCATGGGCTCACACATGCACCGAGGACGGGAACCCGACGGCATCGCCGAAGGGGTAACGAGCAACGCATCGCAGCAAAGTAAGCATGTTCAATTGAGTTCGGCTACCGTTTTGTGCGGCACGGTTAATTCCAAGGCATGGACGCTGCTATGGAATGTGCCAAGCGTATTATTTTGAGTGCGCCGCAGCGTTATTTCGCCCTCTGGCCGATTGACACTTGATACCTAGGTTAACAGGATAGAACCAAGAGACAGGCCCGCCATCCGGCCGCCCGCCGTCTAGGCCTCAAGCCCAAAGAACTCAAACTCAGGAGATGTCCATGTCAGACGATGTCGTCATCGTCAGCGCCGCCCGCACCCCGGTCGGCAGTTTTAACGGCGCGTTCGCCACCACGCCGGCCCACGACCTCGGCGCGGTCGCCATCAAGGCCGCGCTGGAGCGCGCCGGCATCGAGCCGGGCCGGGTTTCCGAGGTCATCATGGGCCAGATCCTGACCGCGGCGCAGGGCCAGAACCCCGCCCGGCAGGCGTCGATCGCGGCCGGTATTCCGGTGGAAAGCCCGGCCTGGGGCGTCAATCAACTCTGCGGCTCCGGCCTGCGCACGGTGGCGCTGGGCTATCAGGCCCTTCTCAACGGCGATTCCGAAATCGTTGTCGCCGGCGGCCAGGAATCCATGAGCATGGCCCCGCACGCCCAATATCTGCGCGGCGGCGTCAAGATGGGCGGGCTCGAACTGGTCGACACCATGATCAAGGACGGGCTGTGGGATGCCTTCAACGGCTACCACATGGGAAATACCGCCGAGAACGTTGCCCGGCAGTACCAGATCACGCGGGCCCAGCAGGACGAGTTCGCCGTCGCCTCGCAGAACAAGGCCGAGGCCGCGCAGAAGGCCGGCAGGTTCAAGGACGAGATCGTTCCGGTCACCATCAAGTCCCGCAAGGGCGACATCATCGTCAGCGACGACGAATATCCGCGGCACGGCGCGACCGTCGAGGCAATGGCCAAGCTCAAGCCGGCCTTCGAGAAGGACGGTACCGTGACCGCGGGCAGCGCCTCCGGCATCAACGACGGCGCGGCCGCGGTGGTGCTGATGACCGCGAAGCAGGCGGCCAAGGAAGGCAAGAAAGTGCTGGGCCGTATCGTGTCGTGGGGACAGGCCGGCGTCGATCCGAAGATCATGGGCACCGGCCCGATCCCGGCCTCGCGCGCCGCGCTGAAGAAAGCCGGCTGGAGCATCGGCGATCTCGATCTGATCGAGGCCAATGAGGCCTTCGCGGCGCAGGCTTGCGCGGTCAACAAGGACCTCGGCTGGGATACCTCCAAGGTCAACGTCAATGGCGGCGCGATCGCGATCGGCCATCCGGTCGGCGCCTCCGGTGCGCGCGTGCTGGTGACGCTGTTGCACGAAATGCAGAAGCGCGATGCCAAGAAGGGTCTCGCCACGCTGTGCATCGGCGGCGGCATGGGCATCGCGATGTGTATTGCCCGCGACTAAACATGCGGCGCTGCGTGATGAAAAGATCATCTCGCAGTTGCGTAATGTCTTGCTAGAATGAAACGCCCGGCTCTTGTGCCGGGCGTTTTGTTCTTGATGTTGGTCAACCGCCGCATTTAAGTCGATGTTACAAAAGCAGTGTAGTTCAAGAATACGCTTGGGGAGGATTCGACATGGCGCGTGTGGCATTGGTGACGGGGGGGACGCGGGGCATAGGTGCGGCGATCAGCAAGGCGCTGCAGGCCGCCGGCTATAAGGTTGCCGCCAGCTTTGCGGGCAATGACGCCGCGGCGGACAAGTTCAAGGCCGAGACCGGTATCCCCGTCTATAAATGGGACGTCAGTTCGTTCGGCGCCTGCGCCGGCGGCGTCAAGAAGGTCGAAGCCGATCTGGGACCGATCGACATACTGATCAACAATGCCGGCATCACCAAGGACGGCGCATTCCACAAGATGACGCTTGAGCAGTGGAATGCCGTGATCAACACCAATCTCGGCTCGCTGTTCAACATGACGCGTCAGGTGATCGAAGGCATGCGCGCCCGGAAATTCGGCCGTGTCATCAACATCTCCTCGATCAACGGCCAGAAGGGACAGTTCGGGCAGGTCAATTATTCCGCGGCGAAGGCCGGCGATATCGGTTTCACCAAGGCGCTCGCGCTGGAGAATGCCAAGGCCGGCATCACCGTGAATGCGATCTGCCCCGGCTATATCAACACCGAGATGGTGCAGGCGGTGCCAAAGGACGTGCTGGAGAAAAGCATCCTGCCGCTGATCCCGATCAATCGCCTCGGCGAGCCCGATGAGATCGCCCGCGCCGTGGTGTTCCTCGCCGCCGACGAGGCCGGCGCCATCACCGGCTCGACGCTCACGATCAACGGCGGACAGTATATGGTCTGAGCGTTACGCGCATCGTCATTGCCTGCGACAAACGCAAAGCGTTTGCGCAAGGGAACGATAGCGACGAAGCAATCCATTTCTTGCTATTGAAGACAGATGGATTGCTTCGCGGCGCTTGGCGCCGACCCGTTGGCCCGCAATGAAGAATCAATGACGCCACGCACCGCCACCCTGATCGGACTGACTGCAATTCTGATGTGGTCGCTGCTGTCGGTGCTGACGGTCGCGACCGGCCGAATCCCCGCCTTCCAACTCGCCGCCATGACGTTTGCGATCGGCGCGGCCGTTGCGTTCACAAGCTGGATCCGGCGTCCCGCCGCCTTCCGCGCGTTGAAGCAGCCGCTGGTAGCATGGATCGTCGGGGTCGGCGGCCTGTTCGGTTATCACGCGCTGTATTTCCTGGCGCTGCGCTTCGCGCCCGCGGCGGAAGCGAGCCTGCTGAATTATTTGTGGCCGCTGTTGATTGTTCTGTTTTCGTCGCTTCTGCCCGGCGAGAGATTGGCGCCGCATCATATCGTCGGCGCGCTGCTGGGCCTTGCAGGCACCGTCGTCCTGCTGGCGGGCAGCATCGGCGGCTTTGCGCCCGGCCAGGTTCCAGGATTGGTCGCGGCCTTTGTCGCGGCCTTCGTATGGGCGGCCTATTCGGTGATGTCGCGCCGGCTCAAATCGGTGCCGACCGATGCGGTGGCGGGCTTTTGTCTCGCCACCGCGCTGCTGGCCACGCTGGTGCATGGAATAGTCGAAGTCACGGTGTGGCCGGAAACGACGGCGCAATGGCTGGCGATCATCGCGCTCGGTATTGGACCGGTGGGCGCCGCATTTTTCGCCTGGGATATCGGAATGAAGCGCGGCGATATCCGGGTGCTGGGAGCCGCGTCCTATGCGACGCCGCTGCTCTCGACCGCGTTCCTGATGATGGCGGGCTTTGCGAAGCCGAGTATTGCAATCGCGATCGCCGCGGTCCTGATCGCCGGCGGCGGCTTGATCGCGGCGAAGGATATGATCTGGAAGCGCTCGAATCCGTAGGGTGGGCAAAGGCGCGCTTGCGCCGTGCCCACCAATTTCGCCGCGGATGGTTTATTGGCGGGCACGCGGAGTTTAAGCGTGCCCACCATTTTCAAGCAGTGCGGTGGGCACGCTACGCTTTGCCCACCCTACGATTTCACTTTGGCTCCCAGCCCTTCGGCGCCAGCTCGAATTTCGTAAAATCGAATCCCGGCGCAACCGTGCATCCGACCAGCGTCCAGTCGCCGGTGCTTTCGGCGGCCTGCCACGCCTGTGCCGGGACGATCGCCTGCGGCTGATCGCCCGCCGCGAAGTCCGAACCGAGCCTGACGCTGCGCCGGCCGCCGTCATCGGCAATGTGCAAGGTCAGCGCGCTGCCGGCGTGATGGTGCCAGATCTCGGCGGCATCGATGCGATGCCAATGCGAGCGCTCGCCCTGCGCCAGCAGAAAATAGATTGCGGTCGAAACCGAACGCCCGCTTGCGTCCACGCGCGCGTCGCGAAAGGTCTCGCGATAATGCCCGCCCTCCGGATGCGGCTTCAACTCCAGCCGCGCGATGATGTCGGCGGCGGTCGGTATCTCCATCATCGGAATCGCCCCATCAGGATTTGTTCTTGCGTTCGCGCAATTCGCCGAATACTTCGGTGGCGTCTCTGCCTTTCATCCGCACGCCGGCCGCGACCGACGGCTCGTCGGCGCGCAGGAATACGTTGGCTTTCTTCTCGTCGCCCAGCAACGTCGGAATGGTCGGCTTGTTGTCCGCGCGCAGCCGCGTCACTTCGTCGGCGCGCGCCTTCAGCGCGGCATTGTCCGGCTCGATCGTGAGCGCGAACTTGACGTTGGCCGCGGTATATTCATGGCCGCAATAGAGTTTGAAATCATCGGGCAGGGCGCGCAGTTTCAACAGCGAGTCCCACATCATCGGATAGGTGCCTTCGAACACCCGCCCGCATCCGATCGAGAACAGCGTGTCGGCGGCGAACAGCGCCTTCTCGCTGTCGAACACATAGCTGATGTGATCGAGGGTATGACCCGGGGTTTCCAGCACCCGGGCCAAAAGATCCCCGACCTTCACAACGTCGCCGTGGGCCGCGCGCAGATCGACATTGGCGATCTTCGTGGACTTGTCGTGCGGCGCGACCACGCGGCAGTCGTATTTCTGCTTCAGTTCGGCGACGCCGCCGACGTGATCGCCGTGGTGATGGGTGATCAGGATATCGGTCAGCGTCCAGCCCTCGCGCTCCAGGGCCTTGACGATGGGGGCCGCTTCCGGCGCATCGATCGAGGCGGTCGCCTTGGTGGCGGGATCATGGATCAGATAACCGAAATTGTCGGTCAGGCAGGTGAACAGGCGAATTTCGGCGGCCATGACATTCTCCACGATCCGGATGAGGCGGCGACGCTAGAGCGTGATGTTTTTTCGAAGACCCGGTGCTCACATTTCCGGATCATGCTTTAGCACAAGCCGATACCGCCACGAAATATGGCGTTAACGCTCCGCAGGCAATGCAATATTCAGGGCGTATGGAAGCGCCGGGAGCGTGTTACATTATGGTCATGACCATCGATGTGATCGACCTTCGCGGTTTCTATTCGCAGCGCCTCGGCATCGTGGCGCGGCGGCTGATCAATCGCGGCATTCGTGCGCACTGGCCGGACGCGCTGGGCCAGCGGGTGCTCGGCCTCGGCTATCCCACGCCCTATCTCGGATTGTTCCGCGAAGACTCGGAGCGCTGCATAGCTTTCATGCCGGCGGCCCAGGGCGTGCTGAAATGGCCTACCGCGCGGCCGACCCTGGCGACCCTGGTCGATGAATTTTCACTGCCGTTGCCGGATGCCGCGGTCGACCGCATCCTTTTGGTCCATGCGCTGGAAATGTCCGACGATCCCGAAGGGCTGTTGCGCGAGGTCTGGCGCGTGCTGGCGCCGTCGGGGCGGATGATGGCGGTTATTCCGAACCGGCGCGGGGTATGGACGCGCACCGATAACACCCCGTTCGGTCACGGCCGGCCGTATTCGCGCTCGCAGATCACGCAATTGCTGCGGCAGACCTGGTTCACGCCGACGGCGTGGGGCGAGGCGCTGTTCGTGCCGCCCGTCGCGGGCGGCTGGTTCCTGCGCTCGGCGATGGCGTGGGAGCGCGTCGGCGCCACGCTGTCGCTGCCGTTCGCCGGCGTTCACATCGTGGAAGCCACCAAGCAGGTCTATCGCGCGATTCCGGCGCATCGCGAACGCACGCGGCTCATCCCCGCGCTACGGCCGGTGCTGGTGCCATCGTCCACCGCGGCGAGGAGAGATTCGATCTTCCCGCCAGGCCGTTCCCGCGACGGCGGGAACCCGGCGTGAAGCGGATCGTGCCGCTTACTCACTCCCCGGATTGAAATCGTCGCCAGGCGCGGCAGGTGCGGCGATGCCTTCGGGGCGAGGGCCATGCGGCCGGCGGCGGCGGCGCGGGAAACGCTCCCCGCCTTCGAAACCGCCGGGGCCACCATTGATTTGCGGCTGCGGTCCGGTGATGAACGAGGGCAGTCCGCCAACTCCATCGGGGATCACGGGCTGCGGTTGAGGTTGCGGTTGAAACTGCGGCTGCGGGCGATGCTCGCGGGGCTGATGCTGTTCGCGTGGCTGGTAAGGCTGGCCTTCGCGCTGGTCGCGCGGATTGTTGTCGCGCGGCACGAACGCCGGCTGCGGCTGCGCCGGGACAAAGCCGGGCTCCTGCCCGAAATTCGAAAAGCTTTCGCTTTCGTCGTCGCCGTCCTCGGCAGCCATTTCATTCTCGGTACGCGGCTGCGGCTGGTTCTGTCGAAACTGTTCCTGGGCCGCGGCGATCAGGCGGAAGTAATGTTCGGCGTGCTGGTAGTAATTCTCGGCGGCCACCGGATCGCCGGAAGAGCGGGCGTCGCGCGCCAGCTGCACATACTTTTCTGCGACGTGGGACGCCGTGCCGCGGATCTTGATGTCGGGTCCGTTGGACTCGAACACCCGGGTCATCGGGTTCTGGCCGCGCCGGTTATTATTGTTGTTATTATTATTGCTGTTGTTGTTGTTCCGGTTACGCATCCGCTTGTTATTGTTCTGACCGTTTCTCATGTCTTGCCTTTATTCCAGCCCTGAAGTGATTAGCTTTGAGTTTTCGCCTAGAAATTTTCAGTCTTGAATTGCCGCTATCATGTGGTCTCGCCCGATGCGACACGCCTCACGCACGCCGAATCGCGCTGCCGTCCGATTCCAGAAAGATTTTGCAGTACGTCGCGGTCAACAAAGACGCGCTCCCCAACAGTCCAGCCTGCGTCGCTGGCCGTACCAAATCATTCAGCCTGCCAAAAACAAGCACATATTTCTCGCGTGAGTTTTCAAGCGCAATATCAGGCTTTCGTTCGCTTTGCGGTCGGAAGCAGCGCAGCTCTCTAAAGCCATCGCGCTAAATTGACCTGCCTGTTGGAACCTTTCACTCGGGGCGGGCTCTCGCTTTTGAGAACTCTGGCCTTCACCCGCAGCACCCGCGGGGCCAGTAAACCCTGGACCGATGTTGTGCGCGGAACGTAGTCGCTCCGGGGGAATATTCCAAGTGGTTTTTTGCCTCCCAATCGGGCTTTATCGGGGCAATTTGCGGCCCGCGACGGCCCGTGGGATGCCCGCCAAATCGGCTTTGGCAGGGCCACCAGGTGTTAACCCTGCCGCCGTCATCAATCTTTCAACTTCACCGCTTTGACCGTGTCCGACCTCCATGGCGAGAACGCCCCTCGGCAACAGCAACCGCGCGGCTTGCGGAACCAGCGCGCGGTAGGCGTCAAGTCCGTCGGCGCCGCCATCCAGCGCGCGGAGCGGGTCGTGATCGCGGACCTCGGTTGCGAGGTCGGCGATTTCGGCGCAGCGAATATAGGGCGGATTCGACACGATCAGATCGAACGAACCCGACAGCGCCGCCGCATAATCGCAGGCGACGAAAGCGGCACGATCGGCGAAACCCAGGCGCGCGGCGTTGGCGCGTGCCGTGTCCAGCGCGGCGAGGCTGAGGTCGGTGCCGATCCCATGCGCCTCCGGCAGCTCAGACAACAGCGCCAGCAAAATCGCACCCGAGCCGGTGCCGATATCGGCGATGCACAACCTGAGATTGGTGTCAGGCGAGACGTGCAACATTTGCAAGGCCAGTTCGACCACCGTTTCCGTGTCGGGCCGTGGCACCAGGGTCGCGGCCGAAAGTTGCAACGGCAGTCCCCAGAATTCCTTGAACCCGAGAATCCGCGCGACCGGCTCGCCCTTGAGGCGGCGGCCCGAGAATTCCTCAAGACGGACCGCCTCGTCGGACGTCAGACGTCGGCCTGCCGCCGCGATGATTCCGGTCAGATCGAGACCGAGCACCGCGCCGGCCAGCATCCGCGCGTCGAGTTCAGCGCTATCGATTGAATTGGTCCGGAACCGCGCCGTCAGCGCGCGCCGCGCGGCTTCGAGGGTTTGCCCGACAAAGGAATCGCTCACGCCGCGTCCTCGACCGGGCGCCACATCAATCGTGCAGTCGTCCCTGCGAAAGCAGGGACCCATACGCCGTGACCTCTCGAGTTGGACGACGGAGGTGACCACTTCCCGTAACAACGAGCGCCTGTGGTTATGGGTCCCTGCTTTCGCAGGGACGACGTGGTGGTGGCACTCACGCCGCGGCGCCCTGGGCGGCGAGCTGCGCCGCCTGATGCTCCGTCGTCAGCGCATCGACCAGCTCGCCAAGTGCTTCGCCCGCGATCACTTGCGGCAGCTTGTAGAGCGTGAGGTTGATACGATGATCGGTGACGCGGCCTTGCGGAAAATTATAGGTGCGGATGCGCTCGGAGCGGTCGCCGGAGCCGACTTTCTCGCGGCGGTCCGCCGAGCGCGCGGCGTCGATACGCTGGCGTTCGGCGTCATAGATGCGCGAGCGCAGGATGTTCATCGCGGAGGCGCGGTTCTTGTGCTGCGAGCGGCTGTCCTGCATGTTCACCACGATGCCGGTCGGAATGTGGGTGATGCGGATCGCCGATTCGGTCTTGTTGACGTGCTGGCCGCCGGCGCCCTGCGAGCGCATGGTCTCGATACGCAGGTCGTCGCTCTTGATGTCGACGTCGACTTCCTCGGCCTCCGGCAGTACCGCCACCGTCGCCGCCGAGGTGTGAATGCGCCCCTGCGTTTCGGTGTCGGGCACGCGCTGCACCCGGTGCACGCCGGATTCGAACTTCAGTTTGGCGAACGCGCCGCGGCCCTGCACTTCGGCGATGATTTCCTTGTATCCGCCCATGGTGCCGTCGCTGGCGGAGATCACGTCGACCTTCCAGCCCTGCAGCGCGGCGAAGCGCTCATACATCCGGAACAGGTCGCCGGCGAACAGCGCGGCTTCGTCGCCGCCGGTGCCGGCGCGGATTTCCAGCACGACGTTGCGGTCGTCCATGGCATCCTTGGGTATCAGCGCCACGCGGATCTGCTGAGCCAGCTCGAGGATGCGCGCCTGCAGGGTTTCGCGCTCGGCTTCCGCCATGCAGCGCATCTCGGGCTCGGTCGCGGGATCGGCAATCAAGGCATCGATGCCGGCGATTTCGGCATTGGCGGCGCGGTAGGTCTTCACGGCGTCGATCAGCGGATTGAGCTCGGATAGCTCGCGCGTGATCCGCACGTAGTTTTCGGAATTCATCTGGCCGAGCAGCTGCGCCTCGAGCGAGGCGTGGTGGGCCAGCAGAATATCAAGTTTGGCTTCGGGCAGCATGGTCGTTCTCAAATTCAAAAATTAGGGCGAAAACGGCTTCGTCGCGTCGGAGCACCGCTACAGCGACAGCCCCTCGGCCTCGGCAAACGCGGTCAGCTTCTCGCGGATCGACACGCTGCCGGACGGCGCATCGAGCAGCGGCGCCATCATCGCCGCGGCCTTTTTGGCGTCGAGATCGAGGATCATCGCCTTGACCGGGCCGTGGCCGGTGGCGGAAAGCGACAGCGAACGGTAGCCCAGCGCGATCAGCGCCAGCGCGCCCAGCGGCTTCGACGCCATCTCGCCGCACAGCGAGGCGGATTTCTTTGCCGCGTTCGCCTTCTGCACGATCTCGCGCAACACCCTCAGGATCGGCGCCGACATGGTGTCGAACCGCTCGGAGACCTTGGCATTGCCGCGGTCGACCGCGAACAGGAACTGGAACAGGTCGTTGGATCCGACCGAGACGAAATCGACTTTCTTCAGGAGTTCGTCGAGCTGATACAGCAAGGCCGGCACTTCGACCATGGTGCCGACATCGACGCGTTCCGGCAGCGCGTGGCCGTGCTGGCGCAGATAGGTCAGCTCGCGCTCGACAATGCCCTTGGCCTGGTCGAACTCGGCGACTTCGGAAATCATCGGAAACATGATGCGCAGCGCGCGGCCGCCGCCGGCGCGCAGCAGCGCACGGATCTGGCCACGCAACAGCCCGGGCCGGTCGAGACCGAGCCGGATCGCGCGCCAGCCGAGCGCGGGGTTCTCCTCGATCACGGTTTCCATATAGGGCAGCGCCTTGTCGCCGCCGATATCGAGTGTCCGGAAGGTCACAGGTTTTGAACCGGCGGCGTCCAGCACGGTGCGGTAGAGCGCGAGCTGGTCGCTGGTGCGCGGCAGGCTCTGGCCGACCATGAATTGCAGTTCGGTTCGAAACAGGCCGATGCCGGCGCTGCCGGTGTCGTCGATATGCGGCAGGTCGATCGCGAGGCCGGCGTTGATCATCAGTTCGATGTGCTGGCCGTCCTTGGTCACGCAGGGCTTGTCGCGCAGCGCCGAATACTGCGCCTGCCGCCGGGCGCGAAACCGCACCCGTTCCGCATAGGCCGATTCGATTTCCGCCGAGGGACGGACATAGATCGACCCCGAGGTGCCGTCGACGATGATGGCGTCGCCGGGATCGGCAATACCCGGCGCGTTCGGCACTTCGCCGACTGCGGGAATTCCGAGCGCGCGCGCCACGATCGAGACATGGGAATTGGCGGTGCCTTCCTCCAGCACCAATCCGCGCAACCGCTTGCGATCATAGTCGAGCAGGGCGGCGGGCCCCATCGCGCGCGCGATCAGGATGGCGTTGTCGGGGAGTTGTTCCCGGGACGGGGCGTGATCCCTTCCGACCAGTTGCCGCATCAGCCGGTGGCCGAGATCCTCGAGGTCGTGGAGGCGGTCGCGCAAATAGGGATCGGTGGAGCGCAGCATGCGCGCCCGTGTGTCGGACTGCACGCGTTCGACGGCGGCCTCCGCAGTGAGGCCGGTGGCGACCGCCTCGTGAAGCTTGTGCGACCAGCCGTGGTCGTTGGCGAACATCCGGTAGGCTTCCAGCACGTCGCGGTGCTCGCCGCCCTCGGCGACGTCGCCGCGTTCCAGCATGCGGTCGAGGTCGGCGCGCAATTTGGTCAGCGCGGTGTCGAGCCGCCTGATTTCCTTGGGCAGGTCCTCGGCGATGTAGTTGGTGATGACGACGCGCGGCTCGTGCAGCACTACATGGCCGAGCGCGATGCCGTCGGACAGGATTGCCCCGGTCTTGTGCAGCGAGTGCCGCGCCGCCGGCTCGGCGCCGGGTTGCGCCAGCGCGGCCAGTTCGCCCGAGGCGATCATCTCCGCCAGCACCATCGCCGTGGTCTGCAGCGCCTCGACCTCTTCCTCGACATAAGTGCGCTTGGCGCGGTTCTGCACCACCAGCACGCCGAGCGTGTTGCCGGCGCGCAGGATCGGAACGCCGAGGAACGAGTGATAGATTTCTTCGCCGGTTTCCGGGCGGAACGAGAACGCCGGATGGCTTTGGGCGTCGCTGAGGTTGAGCGGGGTCGCCTCGCTCGCCACCAGGCCGACCAGGCCCTCATGGGCGCTCAGTACGGTGCGGTGAACCGCGTCGCGATTGAGGCCTTCGGTGGCGTAGAGTTCCAGCGTGTTATCGACGCGCAGCACATAGGTCGAGCAGACCTCGGCCACCATGTTGGCCGCGATCAGCACCACGATCTTGTCCAGCCGTTCCTGGGCGGAGACCTGCTCCGCCATGGTTTCGCGAAGCCGTCTCAACAAGACGCGGGGGCCTCCCGACGCGCTCCGCATGTGCCAAAATCCTCCTCCGCGAAGCCAGCACGCCGGGTGGCCGGCATCTGGCGTTAAGATCCAGAAAAACAACAATTTTAGTCATTCGGCGCCACCGCAAACCTGGATTCCGGCCGAATCGTGATCGCTGAGACTGTGGCACAGTTTGCGGCAATCCAACTATCAGGCCGTATAGCCAATCGAGGCTTGCTTTGCCAAGCAAAACGCCTGCCAGCGGCCATAACGTCTCTGTCAGAGCGATGTTGCGCCTGCTAAGCGATACGCGGCCAAAGTGTGGAAAAATTCTTCTAAACTTGATCGAGGCCATAGAGCGTGTGCAGCGTGCGCACCGCCAGCTCGGTATAGGCAGCGTCGATCAGCACCGAGAACTTGATCTCGGAGGTGCTGATGGCGCGAATATTGATATTGCGCGCCGCCAGCGCAGCGAAGCCTTTCGCGGCGACCCCGGCATGGCTGCGCATGCCGCTGCCGATCACCGAGACCTTGGCGACATCGGTGGCGCTGTCGAGCCGGGCATAGCCGATTTTGGCTCGGGCCGCCGTGATGGTGTCACGGGCGCGGGTATAATCGGCGGCCGGCACGGTGAAGGTGAGGTCGGTGGTGGCGCCGTCCTCGGAGACGTTCTGCACGATCATATCGACATTGATATTGGCTTCCGCCAGCGGCCCGAAGATCGCGGCGGCGACACCAGGCTTGTCCTCGATCTGGCGGACGGAAATCTGCGCTTCGTCCTTGGAAAAGGCGATACCGGTGACGACGTGGCTTTCCATGATCTCCTCCTCGCTGCAGATCAGCGTGCCCGGCGGCGTGCCGTGCGGGTCGATATCCTCGGGCTTGTCGAAACTGGAACGAACGAATATCGGCATATTGTGCACCATGCCGAGTTCAACCGAGCGGACCTGAAGTACTTTGGCGCCCTGCGACGCCAGTTCCAGCATGTCCTCGAACGCGATCTTCCCGAGCCGGCGCGCCTTCGGCACCACGCGCGGATCGGTGGTGTAGACGCCGTCGACGTCGGTATAGATATCGCAGCGGTCGGCGTGAACGGCCGCGGCGATCGCCACCGCCGAGGTGTCCGAACCGCCGCGCCCGAGCGTGGTGATTCTTCCGGTTTGCGGATTGATGCCCTGGAAGCCGGCGATCACGGCGACTTCCTTGCGTTCCGCAAAGCGGTTGATCAGTTCGGAACCGTCGATCTCGAGGATTCGCGCCGACGCGTGGGCGTCGCTGGTTTTAATCGGAATCTGCCAGCCTTGCCACGAGCGCGCCTGAACGCCGATCGCCTGCAGCGCGATCGCCAGCAGTCCGGCGGTGACCTGTTCGCCGGAGGCGACCACGGCGTCATATTCGCGCGCGTCGTGCATCGGCGAGGCCTCGCGGCACCATTCCACCAGTTCATTGGTCTTGCCGGCCATGGCCGACACCACCACGGCAACATCGTGGCCGGCATCGACCTCGCGCTTCACATGCCGCGCGACATTGCGGATGCGGTCGATATTGGCGACGGAGGTGCCGCCGAATTTCATCACGAGGCGGCCCATGACGACTTGTGCATTCCCTGAGAGGATAACTAATTAACCCACACGGAAACCGGAGCGCGCGGGCCAAAAGGCGCGTATACATAACGGCGCGTTCGGGGGCAAGCAACCGGGTTCCGGAAATCCCCGAACGCGGCACAGCGTGGCGTAGCGGTAATTAAGGCGGAGAGTATGGGGCGTTATATCGACGATATCCTGCAGCCCGGGGAAAAGGTGCTGTATTCGACCAATGCGCACTGGGTATTTTATTGGCCGGCAATCACGGCCTGGATCCTGGCCATCGTGCTGTTCTTTCTGTCGCGGACGACCGTCACCGAAGGCGTCGTGCTGTTGTGCCTGTCGGCCGCGGCCGTGGTGGCGATCGCCGCGCTGTACTGGACCCTGAAGGCCTGGTTCCACCGCTGGACCACCGAGACCGACGTCACCAACCTGCGCGTCGTCCACAAGACCGGCTTCATCACGCGAAAAACATTCGAGATGAGTCTCGACAAGGTCGAGAGCGTCGACGTTAACCAAAGCATTCTCGGCCGCATCCTCAATTACGGCGACGTGACCGTTCGCGGCGTCGGCGACGGGGCGGAGAAAATTGAAACCATCGCTTCACCCCTCGACTTCCGCAACTACATCACCGCGCGATAGGAGCGGCGCGCAAACCATGGCTATGCAGCAAAATTCTTCCGAAGGCGTGTCCGGCGCCGCAGCGTCCACCGTCGACCCCGCCGAGGTCGCGAAGTTCTCCAAATTGTCGGACGAATGGTGGGACCCCAAAGGCAAGATGGCGCCGCTGCACAAGATCAATCCGCTGCGGCTGGCCTATATCCGCGACGCCGCCTGCCGCAAGTTCGAGCGTAACGTCAAAAGCCTGAACTGCCTTTCCGGCCTGCGCATCCTCGATATCGGCTGCGGCGCCGGCCTGTTGTGCGAGCCGTTCACCCGGCTTGGCGCGCAGGTGATCGGGGTCGACCCGTCCGCGTCCAACATCGCGGCGGCGCGGCTGCATGCCGACAAGGGACACCTGTCGATCGACTATCGCTGCACAACGGTCGAGGAGATGGACGTGCGCGAACGATTCGACATTGTGCTGGCGATGGAAGTGGTCGAACACGTTACCGATGTCGGCGTGTTCCTCAATCGCTGCGCCGCGATGCTCAAGCCCGGCGGAATGATGGTGATCTCGACGCTGAACCGCAACTGGAAGAGCTTTGCGCTTGCCATCGTCGGCGCCGAATATGTGCTGCGCTGGCTGCCGCGCGGCACCCATCAGTGGGACAAGTTCGTCACCCCCGACGAACTCGCGCATCATCTCGGGAACAACAAGCTCACCATCACCGAGCAGGCCGGCGTGGTCTATAGCCCGTTCGCCGACCGCTGGAGTCTGTCGTCGGACATGGACGTGAACTACATGGTGGTGGCGGAGGGGGCGTAGAAATCTCTCGTCGTCCCTGCGTTCGCACTGACGACGCTAGACTTGATGTCCACCGCAACGCAGTTATGACGCTGCTCCCGTTGACCGCATTCGCCGCACCCGGCACGGTGGCCTGCCATTTCCGCCGACCAGCCGATTCCCCGCACATGCTCACGATTGCCACGCTCTGGATTCCCTTCACCATCGTCGCGGCGCTGGGGCAGGTCGCGCGCAATGCGATGCAGCGGTCGCTGACGGGCCCGCTCGGCACATGGGGCGCGACCAATATCCGCTTCCTGTTCGGCTTTCCGTTCTCGCTGGTCTTCTTCGCGATCGTGATCGCGGCGACCGGCGACGCGGTGCCGTGGCCGGCCGCGGCGTTCTGGCCGTGGCTGCTGCTCGGTTCGCTGAGCCAGATCGTCGCCACCGGCTTGATGCTGCTCGCCATGAACGACCGCTCGTTCGTGGTGACGACGGCGTATCTGAAGACCGAGGCGATCCAGACCGCGATCTTCGGCTTTGTCTTCCTCGGCGATCATCTCACCGTGCTGAAGGTGATCGCGATCCTGATCGCGACGGTCGGCGTGGTCGTGACCGCGCTGCGGCCCGGCGGCGAGAAGAGCTTTGCCGAATTGAAGCCGACGATCATCGGTCTGGTCGCCGCCGCGGCGTTCGCGCTATCGGCGATCGGATTTCGCGGCGCGATCATCACGGTGCCGGGCGTGTCGTTCGTGACGGCGGCGTCCTATACGCTGGTGTTCGGGCTGTTCGTGCAGACGCTGGTGCTGAGCATCTATCTTTTGGCGGGCGCCCCCGACGTGCTCCGGAAAATCTTCGGCCTGTGGAAGCCTTCGCTGTTCGCGGGCTTCATGGGCGCGTTTGCCTCGCAATTCTGGTTTCTGGCCTTTGCGCTCACCGCCGCCGCCAACGTCCGCACGCTGGCGCTGGTCGAGGTGCTGTTCGCGCAAGCCGTGGCGTATTATTCGTTCAAGCAGCCCCTATCGGCGCGCGAATTGTCGGGCATCGCGCTGATCGTGATCGGCGTGGCGATGCTGGTGGCGGTTTGATTGGGGAATCGTAGGGTGGGCAAAGGCGCGTTTGCGCCGTGCCCACCATCTTTAACGCGAGATATCACTGTGAAAGGGTGGGCACGCTTCGCTTTGCCCACCCTACGGAATGACGGACTACGTCAGTTCCGATCGTCCGGCAGCACCGGCAGCGGCGATACTTCGACGCCTTCCTCGATCAGCGAGCGCGCTTCGTCCGGCGAAGCCTCGCCGTAGATCGGGCGATGCTCGATGTCGCCATAGTGCATTTTGCGCGCTTCGTTGGGGAAGCGCTCGCCGACATTGTCGGCGTTCTTCACGATGTGATCGCGCAGTTCTTTGAGCTTGGCGCGCAGCTCGCGCTCCTGCGCCATCAGCAGCGGCGTCGATGCGGGCGCGGCGACGTCGGTGGCAGCGGCAGGCGCCGGCTCCGCGCTGTCGCGGCCCTTCTTGCCTACGATCTGCGGGGCCATGATGGCGCGTTCGACCTTGGCCGAACCGCAGGAAGGACAGTTCACCAGCTTGCGCTTTTCCTGGGCTTCATAGGCCGACGAGCTTTGAAACCAGCTTTCGAACGCATGGCCGCGCTCGCAGCGTAAATTATAGCGGATCATGCCGATCCCCGCACCAGGTGCAGATGTTCGGGGCCGGCCTTGGGATCGGCGATGCTGAAGCGCCGGCCGTGCTGCAATGACGGCACCGTCTTGCGCGCGGACTCGACCTTGGCGGGATCGATCTTCGCCATGAATACGCCGGGCTCGACGTCGCCCTCGGCAAGCACCACGCCCCAGGGATCGATGATGAGCGAATGGCCAAATGTCTCGCGCTTGTTCTCGTGCAAGCCGGCCTGCGCCGCAGCGAACACGAAACAGCCGGTCTCGATGGCGCGGGCGCGCAGCAGCGTGTGCCAATGCGCTTCGCCGGTCTTGCGGGTGAAGGCGGAGGGCACCGTGAGGAACGAGGCGCCGCTTTCGGCGAGCGCGCGATAGAGCGCCGGAAAACGCACGTCGTAGCAGATGGTCAACCCGATGCGGCCCCAGGGCAGATCCGAGATCACGGCGGTCTCGCCGGGTTGATAGTTGGCGGATTCGCGATAGCTCTCGCCGCCGGGCAGATCGATATCGAACATGTGGATCTTGTCGTAGCTGGCAAGCACGTTGCCTTCCGGTCCGATCAGGAACGAACGGTTGACGGCCTTCTCCGGCGAAAAGCGCAGCGCCAGCGAGCCGATATGAAGATGGATCTTCAGTTCCCTGGCCAGCGCGCGATAGGCTTTCAGCGAAAGATCGTCTTCCTCGGCGGCGAGATGCTCGAACAGCGCCGTGCGGTTCAGCTGCATCATATTGCTCACTTCCGGGGTGAGCACATAGTCCGCGCCTTGGGCCGCGGCCTGCCGGATGAGTTCGGTGGCCTGTTCGAGGCTTGGTTCCGGCAGCAGCCCGGTGCGCATCTGCACCATGGCAGCGGTGAAGGTGAGGTCAGTGCTCATGAATTAACCTTTTCGCCCGCCAGCAACGAATTGAGCTTGCCTTCGCGGTCGAGGGCATAAAGCTCGTCGCATCCGCCGACATGGATTTCGCCGATGAAGATTTGAGGAAAGGTCGCACCGTTACCGGCGCGATCCCACATCTGCCGACGAAGCGCCGAATCGGTAGCGACATCGTGTTCGGTGAACGCGGCTTTTTTGCGCGTCAGCAGGGACTTGGCGGCGCTGCAATAACCGCAGCCCGGGCGGGTGTAGATCTCGATGGCAGCGGTCATGGTGCGCTCTGTTTTGAAAGCAGCTGATTGCAAAAGCAGCCGATTATATGGGAGTTTTATGGGTGTCCACAACCCGGGCGAATACCAGCACGTCAACCTGGGCGGCCTTGGCGCGCAACAACGCCCGCGCGCAGGCATCGACCGTGGCGCCTGAAGTCAGGACATCGTCGACCAGGATCACGCGGCGGCCCTGAATGTCGGCGGCCCGGTCGGCTGTTACCTTGAATGCGCCCTGCACATTGCTGGCGCGCTGCGGCCGGGACAGGCCGATCTGCTGCTGGGTCGGCCGGATCCGCCGGAGCGCTTCGGACGTCACTTTCACGCCGCTCTGCCGCTCGATCGATCGCGCCAAGGCTCCGGATTGGTTGTAGCGACGGCTCCAGCCGCGCCGCCAATGCAGCGGCACCGGAACCAGCGCGTCGGCCTCCTTGAGCAGTTCATGGCCGGCCCGCGCCATCCAGCGCCCCATCGCGGGCGCCAAGTCGGTGCGGTCCTGGTATTTCAGCGCATGCACCAAGGTGCGCGCGACATCGTCATAGCGCACCGCGGCGCGGGCGCGCTGGTAGGCCGGCGGATCGGCGATCGCCTCCATCGACAGCATGCCGGGACCGGGATCGTAGACAAAGGGAATGCCGAGCCGCGGGCAGTAAGGTTGCGCGATGAACGAAAGTTTGGCCCAGCACGCCGCGCAGACGCCCTCGCCATCGACCGGCTCGCGGCAGGCCACGCACAGCGTCGGCAGCGCGATATCGAGCGCCAGCCGCGCGGCATGAGACCACGCGCCGCGACACGCGCTCAGCGCGCCGCGTAGATGAGTGGAGATGGAACGTGACGGTGATGCCTCGGCGTCCATGGGCGCAGGCTAGCGGCACATGGCGTCGCGCTCAAGGGTACAGGATTGCCAGATGTGGCGGGTTCGGCGTACCAAACCGCCATGGCTCCGTACCCGAACATAGCGCCTGTTCTGTTTGACCGCGTCCTGCTCCGCGCGCGGCAGTCGCGCGCATCGGCGTCAGATCCTGCCACCTTCCTGCTCGATCGTGTCGCCGAGGACATGGCGGAGCGGCTGCACGCGGTGCTGCGGGAATTCAAGACGGCGGCCGATATCGGCACAGCGGGCGACCAGGTCCGGGACGCGTTGGCCGGGCGCGTCGGTCAACTCGTGCGCGTCGATCTGCCGGACCTCGAGTCCGAGCCTATTCCATTGCCGCCGGAATCGCTCGACCTTGCCGTCTCCTCGCTCGCCTTTCAGTTCGTCAACGATCTGCCGGGCGTGCTGGCGCAGATCCGCCGTGCGTTGAAACCCGACGGGCTGTTGCTGGCGGCGATGATCGGCGGCGATACGCTGACCGAACTGCGGCAATGCTTTGCGGCCGCGGAAGCCGAACTCGAAGGCGGGGTGTCGCCGCGCGTCGCGCCGTTTGCCGATCTGCGCGACGTCGGCGCGCTGTTGCAGCGTGCGGGCTTTGCGTTGCCGGTCACCGATGTTGATCGCATCGTGGTGCGCTACGACAACGCCCTTGCGTTGATGCAGGATCTCCGGCGCATGGGCGCGACCAATATCCTGGTGGAGCGGCGGCGAACGCCGACCCGCCGCGCCACCCTGCTGCGGATGGCGCAGGTCTATGCCGAACGCTTCGCCGATCCCGACGGCCGCATCCGCGCTACCTTCGACGTGATCTGGCTGTCGGGCTGGGCGCCGCATGACAGCCAGCAGCAACCGCTGCGGCCGGGATCGGCGAAAGCGAGTTTTGAAGCGGCGGTAAAGGGGAAGACGAAGCGGTAAGTTCGATAAGTCACGCCGATGTTCAACCGTCCTTGCCGGGCTTGACCCGGCAATCCATCACGCTTCGCGAAGAGTTTGGCGAAGATCGATGGATACGCGGGTCATCTAGCGCGAAGACGCGCTTCGCGCTTTTGCCCGCGTATGACGACTGTGGGTGTGGTGTGCGGCCGCCCTCACATCAGCAAATCGATCAGATGCGGGATCAGCGGAATGTCCGCGGGCGGCATCGGGTAGTCGCGCAGCTTGTTGGCGCGGACCCAGGCGAGGGTCTGGCCCTCGCGTGCGATCACGTTACCTTCCCAGCGCCGGCAGATGTAGAGCGGCATCAGCAGATGGAAATCATCATAGGCGTGGCTGGCGAAGGTGAGCGGCGCCAGGCACGCCTCGCTCACGGTGATGCCGATTTCCTCGTGCAGTTCTCGGATCAGGGTCTGCTCCGGCCGCTCGCCGGGCTCGATCTTGCCGCCGGGGAATTCCCACAAGCCGGCGAGCACCTTGCCTTCCGGCCGCTGCGCGATCAGCACGCGCTTGTCGGCATCGACCAATGCGCAGGCGACCACCAAAGTGAGTTTCACGACCGGTAATCGCCGTTGATCGCGACATATTCCTTGGTCAGGTCGCAGGTCAGTACCCGGTCGCGGCCTTTGCCGAGGCCGAGGCCGATCTTGATCTGGATCTTCGGGTTCTTCATCGCGCTCGAGACTTCCGCCTCGTCATAGGACGGATCGCGCGCGCCGCTTCTGGCGACGCGGATGCCGTTGAACGAGATCGAAAGCTTGTCGCGGTTGGCGGGCTCGCCGGCCTTGCCGACCGCCATTACCACGCGGCCCCAATTGGCGTCTTCGCCGGCGATCGCGGTCTTCACCAAAGGCGAATTCGCCACCGACATCGCGATTTTGCGCGCGGATGCCTTGGTGGTGGCGCCATCGACGATGATCTCGACCAGCTTGCGCGCGCCCTCGCCGTCGCGCGCCACCTGCTCGGCGAGATCGGCGAGCACCGCGTAAAATGCCTTCGTAAACGCCTTCAGGCGCGGGTCGCCGGCGCGGCTGATTTTCGGTGCGCCGTTGGCGGCGGCAGCACCGGTGGCGAAAGCGAGCAGCGTATCCGAGGTCGAGGTATCGCCATCGATGGTGACGGCGTTAAAAGTGTCTTCGACGCCGGTCTTGAGCAGCGATTGCAGCGCGCCGGCCGCGATCGGCGCGTCGGTGAACACGAAGGCCAGCATGGTCGCCATGTCGGGCATGATCATGCCCGCGCCCTTGGCCATGCCGTTGATGGTGACCTTGGCCTTGCCGAGTTTCACCGTCGCGGTCGCAACCTTGGGAAAGGTGTCGGTGGTCATGATCGCCTTCGCGGCGGCCATCCATTCGCCCGGCACGGCGCTTTCGGCCAGCGTGCCGAGCACGCCGTTGAATTTGGTGGCATCCAGCGGTTCGCCGATCACGCCGGTGGACGCGAGAAACACTTCCTCCGGCTTGCAGCCGAGCGCTTTGGCGGCAATCGCGGCCGTCAGCGTCGTCGCCTGGCGTCCTGTTTTTCCGGTGAAGGCATTGGCGTTGCCGGAATTCACCACCAGCGCGCGGGCAGACCCGCGGCGGAGCTTGGCGCGGCACCATTCCACCGGCGCGGACGGGCACTTCGATTTGGTGAAGACGCCGGCGACCGTCGTGCCCTTGTCCATCACCGCCAGCAGCACGTCGGTGCGGCCCTGATAGCGGATCCCCGCCGCGGCGGTCGCGAGCTTCACGCCCGGGATCGCGGGCATCTCAGGGACGTCGGTCGGGGCGAGGGGAGAGATGGGCGTGGACATGAGGGGCTTCCGGCTTCGAGGCAAAGGAAGCGCTCTGTATCACCTCAATCGCCGGGGCGGGAGGGGCGTACGGCGCCACACAATGAGTCGCCCCAACATATCTCAAGTCGTCGTCCCGGCCTTGAGCCGGGACGACCGGAGAGAGTTTGTCTTACTTCTTCGCCGGGGCCATCTTGGAGTCGGCGGGCTTCGCGGCCTCCGGCTTGGCGTCGGTCTTCGCCGCGGCGTCGGCGGGCTTGTCCATGCGCTCGACCTTGGCGGCTTCGCGTAGCTTTGCGACGTATTCGGCCTGCGCCTTGCGCGTCACATAGGTCTCGATCTGGGCCTTGACCTGCTCGAAATCGGGGGCCTTGCGGCTACGCTTTTCCTCGACCTTGATGATGTGCCAGCCGAACTGCGATTTCACCGGATCGGAAATCTTGCCGGGCTCGAGCGCAAAGGCGACCGTGGAGAATTCCGGCACCATCTGATCCTTGGTGAAGAAACCGAGATCGCCGCCGTCGGAGGCGCCGGGATCCTTGGATTTCTTCTTGGCGAGTTCGGCGAAATCCGCGCCCTTCTTAAGCTCTTCCGCGATCGCCTTGGCCTCGTCCTCGGTCTCGACCAGGATGTGGCGGGCGTGAACTTCCTGTTCGCCGGTGATCTGCTTGGAGGCCTCCTCATACACCTTCTTCATGGCGTCGTCGGTGGTCGCGGCCTTGCCTTCGGTCGCCAGCAGGTTGTCCATCAAAAGCCGGCTGCGGGTGAATGCCAGCCGCCTCTTGAATTCCTCATTATTTTCGATCTTCTTGTCCTCGGCGGCCTTGGCGACGATCTTCATGTCGATCAGGAACGACAAGACGTTGTCCTTCTTGGTCGCGGGGTCCATCTGCGCAAGGCTGGGTCCGAGTTCCTCCTCGGCGAGCGCGACGTCGCTCTGGCGGATTTCCGACCCGTTCACCTTGGCGAGCACGGGGTTCGCGTCCTGCGCCCGTACCGGGAGACCGGCCAGCAGAACCATCGCGAGACAGCCCGTCACGGCGGCAGCGAGGCCAAGGCGCGGGCCGGTTTTCGTTTCCGGGAACGAAGAGGTCATGGAAAATCCTTATCTCTATAAAGATGGGCTGTTTGGAGCGGCGGGACACTCGCCCAATCATCTGGCCTTGGCAACGCGAAAAGTCTGTCAAAATGATGAATTCCTTGACGGCTTGGCGCCGTTGACAAGGCTGTGGCCCAGCCATATCTCTGCAAAACCTGAGTCAATGGCGAGAGCGCGTATTTGGCTGCGTTTTTGGCCATTGAACCTTGGATGGCGCAATTCCCACTCATTTGGCGGATGCTCCCGGGGCGGGGCCGGCGCTGCGATGCGTCACGATGAGTTGATCGTCAACCTGGTGGACCATTTCATGGCTGCAACGCCGAACCGCAAAGACAGGAATGTTGTATGATCGGCGCGCTTGCCCGCAAGTTTTTCGGCTCCGCCAACGACCGGCGGATCAAGGGATACCAGGCCCGCGTCGACGCCATCAACGCGCTTGAACCGGAGATCGCAGCGCTTTCGGACGAGGCGCTGAAAGCACGCACCGGCGAATTCCGCCAGTCACTCGCGGACGGCAAGACCCTGGACGACATTCTGGTTCCCGCCTTCGCCACGGTCCGGGAGGCGGCCAAGCGCACCCTCGGCCAGCGCCATTTCGACGTGCAGCTGATCGGCGGCATGGTGCTGCACGAGGGCGACATCGCCGAAATGAAGACCGGCGAAGGCAAGACGCTGGTGGCGACCCTCGCGGTCTATCTCAATGCGCTGGCCGGCAAGGGCGTCCACGTCGTCACCGTCAACGACTACCTCGCCCGTCGCGACTCCGAATGGATGGGCCAGATCTACGGCTTCCTCGGCATGACCACCGGCGTCATCGTCCACGGCCTCGACGATGCCGAGCGCAAGGAAGCCTACGCGCGCGACATCACCTACGGCACCAACAACGAATACGGTTTCGACTATCTGCGCGACAACATGAAGTACCGGCTGGAGGACATGGTCCAGCGCGGCCATTTCTACGCCATCGTCGACGAAGTCGAACTCGATCCTGATCGACGAGGCGCGCACGCCGCTGATCATCTCCGGTCCGCTCGACGACCGCTCGGAATTCTACAACACCATCGACACCTTCTTTCCCCAGCTCGACAAGACGGACTACGACGTCGACGAGAAGCAGCGCACGGTGACGCTGACCGAAGCCGGCATGGAGAAGATCGAAAACCTGCTTCGCGATGCCGGCCAGCTCAAGGGCGAATCGCTCTACGACGTCGAGAACGTCTCCGTCGTTCACCACGTCAACCAGGCGCTGCGCGCGCATACGCTGTTCAACCGCGACAAGGATTACATCGTTCGCGACGGCGAAGTCGTCATCATCGACGAGTTCACCGGCCGCATGATGCAGGGCCGCCGCTATTCCGAAGGCCTGCACCAGGCGCTGGAAGCCAAGGAGCACGTGCAGGTTCAGCCGGAAAACCAGACGCTGGCCTCGATCACGTTCCAGAACTATTTCCGGATGTACGAAAAGCTCGCCGGGCATGACCGGCACGGCGCTGACGGAAGCCGACGAATTGTTCGACATCTACAAGCTCGAGGTGGTTGAAATCCCGACCAACGTCCAGGTCGCGCGCCTCGACGAGGACGACGAAGTCTATCGCACCCAGAACGAGAAATACGCCGCGATCCTGGCCGAAGTGGAGCGCGCCAATTCGCGGCTGCAGCCGGTGCTGGTCGGCACCGCCTCGATCGAGAAATCCGAGGTGCTGGCCGAATATCTGAAGAAGCACGGCTACAAGCAGATCGATTTCGGCAACGAACACGCGATGGAGAAGCTCTACGCCGCGGCGCGCGCGGGCAAGCCCGCAAAACTGTTCGCGGTGCTGAACGCGCGCTTCCACGAACAGGAAGCCTACATCGTCGCCGAAGCCGGCGTGCCCGGCGCGATCACGATCGCGACCAACATGGCCGGCCGCGGTACCGACATCAAGCTCGGCGGCTCGCTGGATATGCGGATCCAGCAGGAGACCGCGGGCATTACCGACGAGGCCGAGACAGGCCACGAAGATCGAAGCGCATCAAGGCCGATATCGAGCGTTTTCGCGAGATCGTGCTGAAAGCGGAAGATCGGTCGAGATCGAGCCCGCGAAAGGCAGCAAGCCCGCCAAGACCGTGACCAGGCCCGGCGGGCTCTACATCATCGGCTCCGAGCGCCATGAATCGCGGCGCATCGACAACCAGCTGCGCGGCCGCTCCGGCCGCCAGGGCGATCCCGGGCGTTCGAAATTCTTCCTGTCGCTGGAAGACGATCTGATGCGGATTTTCGGTTCCGATCGGCTCGATACCATGCTGACGCGGCTCGGCCTGAAAGAGGGCGAGGCCATTATCCATCCCTGGATCAACAAGGCGCTGGAGAAGGCGCAGCAGAAGGTCGAAGCCCGCAACTTCGACATCCGCAAGAATCTCCTGAAATTCGACAACGTCCAGAACGACCAGCGCAAGGTGATCTTCGACCAGCGCGTCGATCTGATGAAGGACGAGAGCGTTGCCGAGACCGTCGCCGACATGCGCCGCGCCTTTGTCGAGGACGTCGTCACCAAGCACGTGCCCGAACACGCCTATGCCGAGCAGTGGGATGTCGCCGGCCTGAAAGAAGAGCTGAAGCGCGTGCTCGACATCGATCTGCCGGTCGATGAATGGGCCAAGGAAGAGGGTATCGCCGACGAGGAATTGCTGTCGCGCATCGAGCAGCGCGTCGACGAACACATGGCGGCCAAGGTGGCGCAATGGGGTCCCGACGTGATGCGTTACGTCGAGAAGACCATCCTGCTGCAGACGCTGGATCATCTGTGGCGCGAGCATCTGGTCATGCTCGACCATCTGCGCCAGGTGATCGGCCTGCGCGGCTACGGCCAGCGCGATCCGCTGCAGGAATACAAGTCGGAAGCGTTCAGCCTGTTCGAGGCGATGATCGCCCATATGCGCGAGGCGGTGACGGCGCAATTGATGCGCGTCGAGATCGTGCCGCCGGAAGAGCAGCCGCCGTTGCCGCAGATGGAAGCCCACAAATTCGATCCGAACACCGGCGAGGACGAGCTGGCCTTTGCCAGTGCGTCGCTGGTGCCGGCCGCCACCGCCGACCGCGATCCGAAAAATCCGGCGAGCTGGGGCAAGGTCGGCCGCAACGAGGATTGCCCTTGCGGCTCCGGCAAGAAGTACAAGCACTGCCACGGCAAATATGCGTGAGCGGCGTAGCTCCTGACACGTAGAATCGTAGGGTGGGCAAAGGCGCGCTTGCGCCGTGCCCACCATTTTATTTTTTACTGACGGTATCGATTTGGGCGGTGGGCACGCTTCGCTTTGCCCACCCTACGCATCCCGTCTGCGATTGCTTCTTACTTAAATTACTTAAACGCCGAGAAGCGGCTGTCGAAGGAGTTCGGCGGCACGATCGGTTGTGAGCCGGTGACCATGCTTTCCTTCGCGGCGGGCGCTGCGGCTTGGGCATCGCTCACCGAGGGTTTCATCGGTGGACGGACGGCGGCCTGTTTGGTCTCCGGCGCCGCGGACGTCGAAGCAGGCGTCGCGGGTTTCGGCGCGGATGCTTCCGGACGCGGCGGCGGGACGCTGCGCTTGGCCTCGATGGTCTTCGGCTTTGCCGGGACGGCTGACGGTGCGCTTGCCGTGGTGTCGGTGGCGCCGAGCCCTACCTTGCGGGCGAGGTTGTTGAAGAAGCCGTCGGATTGCGCATTGGGCGCCGCGGACGCGACCCGGGTCGCGGGGACTGCGGAGGGGGCGGGCGCTGCGGCCGGCGCCAGCGAGGCTGCCAGCGGTTCCTCCGGCGAGGTGACGGGACCGCGCGGCGGATTGACATGGGAGGGAATGGTGCCGGGGGCGCGGGAAAGCGCCAGCAGCGACAGGCTCTGACCGTCGCCGCCTTCCGACAATCCGGTGCTGCCATCGGGCAATTTGGCGGCGAACACCTTGTTCATGCCGCCGTCGATGCCGGTATTGATCCGGGCGACCGGGGTTCCCTTGGCGACCAGTTTGGCGATCTCGGTCTGGTCGGCCTGCTGCTTCTGGCGCACCCCTTCGGCGACTTCATCCGGGATGACATAAGCGGGGCACTGCGCCGCCGCATCGAACACCGGATCCTTGGTGGCGTTCGGCGGCTTCGCGGCGTCGAAGACGTATTTCTTCTCGCAGAAATCGACCTTCGGCTCCTGCCGCGTCACCTCGAAATGATCGTAGCCTTCCTTGATCATCTTCCAGAACGGCATGTTCGGGTTGTTGCGATGCCTCGCCATGTTCACCGGCGTCATCTTGAACGGATAGGCCTGCAGCTGGAACGCGCGCTGGCCGCCGAAGAACGATTCGCGCCCCAGCGAATAGATTTCGGCAATCTGTTCGTCGGTCATGGCGTAGCAGCCGCGCGACGAGCAGTCGCCGTGCACCATCAGTTGCGAGCCGGTGCGTCCCAGCGCCTTGTCGAACGCATTGGGATAGCCGGTGTTGAATGAAAGATAATACGCCGATTGCGGATTCATCTGCGCCGGCGAGATCGAATAGAAGCCTTCCGGAGCCTGGCGGTCGCCTTCACGAACCTTCGGCCCGAGGTCTCCCGACCAGCGGCAAATCGGATAGGTCTTCAGGAGCGCGAAGTGGCCGGAGCGATCCTGCTTCCAGATCTCGAGTTCGGCTTCCTGCTTAAACAGCCGGACCAGCATCGGCGACTGCAGGTCCATGTCTTTCGCCGCCATGTCCGCGACGAGCTTCTGCGGCACCGGCTGGTTGGCCTTGGCGTTATTCGCCAGCGAGATTTCGTCGCTATTGCAGCCGGCCAGCAGCATACCAGCCACGAGCGCGGCGGAGGTGATGAGCGCGCGAACGAACGAACGATATGTCAATGCAAAGCTCCACACCCACCGGGCATTTTCGCACCCCAAACATAGCGTTCATGCCCTGAAGCCATTGATTAAAATACTATCCTTTGGGCCGGCGTCCCGCAAGCCGGTCGAGGCGCCGCCGCAAGCTCCCATCAGGCATGGTCAACAGAGATTAAATATCGGTGTCTGGGCCTAATTGGGGCCGAAATGGCTGATTCCCGAGAAAGCAGGAGACGCGAGTCGGGCCCGCCCTTTTGGCGGTTTTCCCTCCAAAAGGGGGCGTTTCAACCCAGCTTTCGGCCGATATCGAGGAATTTCTGGCGCCGCTGCTTGCGGATCGCGTCCGGATCGAGAGTGGCGCAGATCGTTGAGGGCCTGCGCGATGGCGTCGCCGGTGGTCGCGATCATGGCGGCGGGATCGCGGTGCGCGCCGCCCGACGGCTCCCGCAGGATCGAATCGATCACGCCGAACCGCAGCATGTCCTGCGCGGTGATCTTCATGCTGTTCGCGGCCTCCTGGGCCTTGGTCCCGTCGCGCCACAGGATCGACGACGCCGCTTCCGGGGAGATCACGCTGTAGATCGCGTGCTCGAACATCAGCACCCGATTCGCCGTGGTGATCGCGATGGCGCCGCCGGACATGCCTTCGCCGGTGATGATCGCGACGTTGGGCACGCCCAGCGACAGGCAGGCATCGGTCGAGCGCGCGATCGCCTCGGCCTGTCCGCGTTCCTCCGCGCCGATGCCGGGATAGGCGCCGGCCGAATCGACGATCGACAGCACGGGAAGCTGGAAGCGCTCGGCCATTTCCATCAGGCGAACCGCCTTGCGATAGCCTTCCGGGCGCGCCATGCCGAAATTATGCTTGATGCGGGATTCGGTGGTGGCGCCTTTCTCCTGGCCGAGCACGCAGATGCTCTCGCCGCGGAACCGCCCGAACCCGCCGACCAGCGCTTCGTCCTCGCCGAACTTGCGGTCGCCGGCCAGCGGCGTGAATTCGGTGATCAGCGCGGTGATGAAATCGGACAGATGCGGGCGCTGCGGATGGCGCGCCACCAGGGTCTTCTGCCATGGCGTCAGATTGGCATAGAGGTCGCTCAGGGCCTGCGCGGCCTTGTCCTCGATTCGCGCGATCTCATCGCCGATGTCGCTGCCGGTCGCCGCCAGCGCGCGCAATTCATCGACCTTGGACTCGAGTTCGGCGACGGGCTTTTCGAAATCGAGATAAGAGCGCATGTGATCCGGCATCAAATCAATATAAGGACGAACCCAGGTGAGAGCGAAGCGGATTTCGGCTCGTCTAAATAAGCGCGTATCTTCAATTATTTAGCGCATATTTCGACGCAAGCTGAGATCCCCGTTTGCTAAGGCGCCAGGGAGGCGGCAGGCGGGAAATGGCTCTTTCACGGCAGACGCCGCAGAAGTCAAGCAGGCAGAGCGCCACGCTACTTTTCCGCCAGCGGATGCAGGTCGCGCACCAGGCTCTTCAGGCGCTCTTCGACCACATGGGTGTAGATCTGGGTGGTCGAGATATCGGTATGGCCGAGCAGGGTCTGGACGATGCGCAGGTCGGCGCCGTTGTGCAGCAGATGGCTCGCAAAGGCGTGACGCAACACATGCGGGGAGACCAGCCTCGGCGCCAGGCCGGCGGCGGCGGCGAGTTCTTTCAGGTCGCGCGCGAAATGCTGCCGCGTCAGATGTCCGCTCTCGCCGAACGATGGAAACAGCCATTTCGAGGCGGCGGCGTTTTTCTTGGCAGCCGGCTTCTGCGCTTCGATCGCGGCGAGGTAATCGGCCATCGCCTGTCGCGACGCCTCGTTCAGCGGCACCAGCCGTTCCTTGTTGCCCTTGCCCCGCACCACGATCATGCGGGCATCGCGGCGCGACGCCGACAGCGGCAGCGACACCAGTTCGGATACCCGCAGGCCGGTGGCGTAGAGCACCTCGAGCAGGCAATACAGCCGGATCGCGCGAAGCCGCTGAAGCGCCGAGGTTTCCGGCGCATCCGCCAGCGCCTTGGCGCGCACCAGCAGGCGGTCGACGTCGGCGATCGACAGCACCTTGGGCAGGCCGCGGCCGCGTTTCGGGCCGGACAGGATCGCCGCCGGATCGTCGCCGCGAATCCGCTCGCCGAGCAGGAAGCGGAACAAATGCCGCATCGCCGACAGCCGGCGCGCTACGCTCGACGACTTGAAGCCGCGCGAATCGAGGTCGGCGAGATAGTCTCGCAGCGTCTGGGTTTCGACGCTGCCAAGCCCCTTGCCGACGCGGCTGAGAAATTCCGAAAGATCCGTAAGGTCGCGCCGATAGGCATCGAGCGTATTCTGGCCGGCCCCCTGTTCGGCCGCCAGCATGTCCAAAAACAGGCTGGTCAGTCTGGCGTCTGAGGTCTTGCTGGAACGCATCCACCACCCCTAACGCGTTTGTCCTAACGAACCGCTTGCCTGCTATCTCTTGAGGAACCGGTCCGACGGAATTGTGACCGTCATTTCCCGCGGCTTCGGATTTACAAAATTCGCCAGCGCGAAGATCACACCATAGACGATCCCGCCGATCACGGCGACGACCGTCAGAAAGCGGAACAGGCTGGGCATCAGCGAGCCTCGGGTGGCGTGTTAACCATTGCAATGATCGGGGGGCGGCCGTGGCCGACTACCAACATGTTCCCCCCTTCGTTGCAAGAGCCACTGGCAACGGTGTCGGCGGGGGTAGTATAGGTGGCGTGTAGCGCCGCGATCCGTGGCGACAGAGCTATTTGGATGCCCGAGACAGCCGCACCGGCCAGCGCCAGCGCATCCCAGGACGCCGAGATCAGGGCGGCGCTGGGCACGCGCTCGGTCGTGCTGGTGGGGATGATGGGTGCGGGCAAATCCACCATCGGGCGGCGGCTGTCGATGCGGCTGCGGCTGCCGTTCCTCGACGCGGATAACGAGATCGAGGCGGCCGCCGGAATGTCGATCCCGGACATTTTCGAAACCCATGGCGAATTGTATTTCCGGGACGGCGAGGCGCGGGTGATTGCGCGGCTGCTCGACGGCGGTCCCGCCGTGATCGCGACCGGCGGCGGCGCCTTCATGCGCGAGGAGACCCGCGGCCGTATCCGCGACAAGGCGATCTCGATCTGGCTCAAGGCCGATGCCGATACCATCATGCGCCGGGTGAAGCGCCGGGCCGACCGTCCGCTGCTGCAGACCGCCGATCCCGCCGCGACCGTCGGCCGCCTGATCAGGGAGCGTGAACCGGTATATCAGTACGCGGACATCACGATCTGGTCGCGCGACGTGCCGCACGAGAAAATCGTCGATGAATGCATCGATGCGTTGCATGGCTGGCTGTGCGGCGACCCCGCGGCTCCCGCCGCACCGGATACCTCCAACACCATGGACGCCACGCGATGACCGCGCCGCTGAAACATTCCGACCCGATCACGGTGGATGTCGCCCTCGGCGAGCGCGCCTATGACATCGTCATCGGCCGCGACGTGCTGCGATCGCTTGGCGCGCGCGTCGCCGCGTTGCGGCCGGGCGCGCGCACGGCGATCGTCACCGACCGCAATGTCGCAAGGCATTGGCTCGAGCAGACCGAGGCCTCGCTGTCGGAGCGAGGCATCGCCTCCTCGCGCATCATCGTCGATGAGGGCGAGGGGTCGAAAACCTATGCCGGGCTCCAGCAGGTCAGCGAGGCGCTGATCGAAGCGAAGATCGAACGCAACGATCTGGTGATCGCGCTCGGCGGCGGCGTGGTCGGCGATCTCGCAGGCTTCGCGGCTGCGATCCTTCGGCGTGGCGTCGATTTCGTGCAGGTGCCGACCTCGCTGCTGGCGCAGGTCGATTCTTCCGTCGGCGGCAAGACCGGGATCAATTCGCCGCGTGGAAAGAATCTGCTCGGCGCGTTTCACCAGCCGGTTCTGGTGGTCGCGGACACTGCCGTGCTCGACACGCTGTCGCCGCGGCAGTTTCGTGCCGGCTACGCCGAAGTCGCCAAATATGGCGTGCTCGGCGACGAAGCGTTTTTCGCCTGGCTGGAGAAGAACCACGCCGATATTTTTACCGGCGGCGCCGCGCGCGAACACGCCATCGCGACCTCCTGCCGCGCCAAGGCTGCGATCGTGGCGCGCGACGAGCGCGAGACCGGCGAGCGCGCGCTGCTCAATCTCGGCCATACTTTCGGTCACGCGCTGGAGGCCGCCACCGGCTTTTCCGACCGGCTGTTCCACGGCGAAGGCGTTGCCGTCGGCATGGTGCTGGCGGCGGAATTTTCCGCGCGGCTCGGCATGATCGGGGAGCAGGAGGCGGCGCGGGTCAGGCGTCACCTTGCCGAAGTGGGCCTGCCGACCCATTTGCAGGACATCGCGGGATTTACCCAGGAAGGGCTTGCCGACGCCGACGCGCTGATGGCGCTGATGGCGCAGGACAAGAAGGTCAAGCGCGGCAAGCTCACTTTCATCCTGCTGCAGGCGGTCGGCCGCGCCGTCATCGCGCCCGATGTCGAGCCTTCGCTGGTTCGCGACTTTCTGACCGTCAAGCTGGCGCAAAAGACCTAGATGATCCGGACCGGGAGGGCCGCGGCAGCGCAAAACGGAAATCGGCCTTTTGAAAAAATCACGCTTCAATCAAAGATGAAATGAATATCGCGCCATGGACTGGCTTGCATTCTCCATCGTCATGGTTTGTCTTTTGATCTCCGCGTTCTTTTCGGCGAGCGAAACCGCGCTGACCGGTGCGTCCCGTGCCAGCATGCTGCGGCTGTCCAAGCAGGGCAACAGCGAGGCCGGCGTCGTCTCCAGCCTGTTTGCGATGCGCGAGCGCATGATCGGCGCGCTGCTGCTCGGCAACAACATCGCCAATATCGGTGCTTCCGCGCTGGCGACCGGCATATTCACGGCCTGGTTCGGCGAAGTCGGCGTGCTCTATGCCACCGGCGTGATGACCGTGATGGTCGTGATCTTCGCCGAGGTGCTGCCGAAGACCATCGCCATCAATGCGCCGGACCGGGTGTCGCTGCTGGTCGCGCGCCCGATGAAGGTGATGGTCTTTGTGCTGGGGCCGCTGCTCACGGTGATCGAGGCGATCGTTCGCGTGTTGATGCAGGCGCTGGGCATCAAGATCGGCATCAACCAGCCGATATTGTCGCCCACCGAGCGGCTGCGCGGCGCGGTCGATCTGCTTCATCACGAGGGCAAGGTCGAAAAGCAGGACCGCGACATGTTCGGCGGGCTGCTGGATCTGCGCGAGCTCCAGGTCTCCGACGTGATGGTCCATCGCACCGAAATGGTGATGATCAACGCCGACCTGCCGCCCGAGGAACTGGTGCGCGAGATGCTGGCCACCGAATACACGCGGATTCCGCTGTGGCGGGAAAAGCCTGAAAACATCGTCGGCGTGCTGCATGCCAAGGATCTGCTGCGCGCGATCCGCGCCTCCGACGGCGACACCTCCAAGATCGACGTCTCGACCATTGCGCTGCCGCCCTGGTTCGTGCCGGAGATGCGTCCGGTGTCCGAACAGCTCAAGGCGTTCCGCCGCCGCAAGACCCACTTCGCGCTGGTGGTCGATGAATACGGCGAAGTCGAAGGCATGGTGACGCTGGAGGACATTCTGGAAGAGATCGTCGGCGATATTTCCGACGAGCACGATGTGGTGGTGGCCGGCGTCCGCGCCCAGCCCGACGGGTCGGTGGTGGTCGACGGCTCGGTGCCGATCCGCGACCTCAACCGCGCGATGGACTGGCATCTGCCGGACGAAGAGGCGACCACCGTCGCAGGGCTCGTGATTCACGAGGCGCGCTCGATTCCCGAGCGGGGTCAGAGTTTCACCTTCCACGGTTTCCGTTTTCGTGTGTTGCGGCGCGAGCGCAACCGCATCACCGCGCTTCGCATCGTGGCGGTGCCGCGCGAGGCCGAGGTCGAGGAGAAAAAGCCGAAGCGGGCGGGCACGGCGTTTTAGAGGTGTTTTTTCTGAAGCAGCCGCAGCGGCGCCCAACACTCCGTTGCCATTGTCCGCGAAAGCGGACGATCCAGTATGCCGCGCTGTCCGTGTTCGAGCCGTGAAATCCCGGATTACTGGATGCCCCGCTGGAGCTTGTCATCGGGTTCGCCGAAGGCGAGGCCCAGTGGCGGGGCATGACGGTTGAGCTTGAATCTCAGCCCCCGGCTTCCCCCGGCGCCTCGGCCTTGATCGCCAGCGCGTGCACGCGGCCCGCGAGTTCCGCCGCCAGCGCAGCATTAATCATGCGGTGGCGCTCGACCCGGCTCTTTCCTTTGAAGGCCGGCGACACAATATAAACCCTGAAATGCGTCTCGCCGCCGGGGCTATGGCCGGCATGGCCTTCATGCAGATGTGATTTGTCCGTCACGTCGAGGCTTTCCGGCGCGAAAGCTTCACGCAACTTGTTTGTGATGGTATGTTGTACGGTTTTTTCGGCGCTCATGGCGGCGGCAATACGTCCGTCATCACGTTTCGTCAATGGTGCATCGAAGTTGAGGGTTTCGCAATGTCAAGACTTGAAGCTTTTCGCATTGCGTTGTCATAGTCAGCCATGCCGATTGATTCATCAAAATTCTTCGACTCCATTCGCATCAAGCCCAACAAGCTGAGCGCGAAGCAGCAGGCGGCCGCGCGGGAAGCATCCGCCTTGTGCGAATGGCCCGACTGCAAGAACAAGGGGCCGCACCGCGCGCCCAAGGGCCGGGCCAACGACAAGGAGTACTGGCACTTCTGTCTCAACCATGTCCGCGAATACAATCAGTCCTACAATTTCTTCCAGGGCATGAATGCGGATGCGGTTGCGCGCTACCAGAAGGATGCGCTGACCGGTCATCGCCCGACCTGGAAGATGGGCGCCAACACCAGCTCCAAGAAAGGCAAGGGCAGTCCCGAGGCCGATCTCGAGGCCGCGTCCGATCCCTTCAGCATGTTCAGCGAGCTTAATGGCCGCGGCCACTGGCGGCCGGGTCCGGGCGGGGCGGCCGGCGAGACCAAGGTCGAAACCCGGAAAATATTCAACGCCGAGCGCAAGGCGCTGCAGGTGATGGGGCTCGGCGCGGAGGCGACGCTCGAGGACGTCAAGGCGAAATACAAGGCGCTGGTGAAGCAGCACCATCCCGACGCCAATGGCGGCGACCGTTCGACGGAAGATCGCCTGATCGAAATCATCAAGGCGTATAATTATCTCAAGACCGTCGTGCGCGGCGCGACCTGAGTTCTGTCTGTCGTCCCGGCCTACGAGCCGGGACCCATACGCCACGGCTCCCGATTTGTAACGGCTGGTTGACTGCTTTCGCGCAACAGCTAACGCCTGTGGTTATGGGTCCTGCTTTCGCAGGGACGACGGGCGATCGTCATTCTCACTCCGGCATCGGGCCGATATAGGCCGAGCTTGGCCGTATCAGCCTTCCGCCGCGCTGCTGCTCGCGGGCGTGTGCGGTCCATCCGGCGGCGCGGGCGACCGCGAAGATCGGCGTAAAAGCCTGCCGCGGGATCTTCAGGGCGTCGAGCAGGATCGCGGTGAAGAACTCCACATTGGTGTCGAGCGGACGGTCCGGCTTTTCCCGCCGCAGCGCCGCGCGGATATAGGCCTCGACCTCGCCCGCGAACGGCAGGCCGGCGCCGCCTCCGGCGAGCCGCTCGATCGCGCCCTTGAGCACATCCGCGCGCGGATCGCGGACGCGATAGATGCGGTGGCCAAAACCCATCAGCCGTTCGCCGCGCGCCAGCGCGCTGTCGACCCACGGCCTGATGCGCTCGCTGCTGCCGATGGCGTCGAGCATTTCCAGCACCGGTTCCGGCGCGCCGCCGTGCAGCGGCCCGGTCAGTGCGCAATATCCCGCCGTCACGGCCGCGAACAGGTCAGCCTGGGTCGAGGCCACCACGCGCGTGGTGAATGTCGAGGCATTCATGCCGTGATCGCACACCGTGACGAAATAGGCGTCGAGCGCGGCCACCTCGCGCGCCTCGGGTTTGCGGCCCCGCATCATCGACAGCGTGTCGGCGGCGTGGCTTGCGGCCGGATCGGGCGCGACCGGGTCGGCGCCTCGCGCGCGCTGCACCAGCGCGCCGGCGATCACCGGAAACGCGCCGACAATGGTGGCCTCATGCGCCAATCCGTTTTCCGCGCGCAGTCCGGCGATGGCGGCACGGAAGCCATCGACGATCGACAGGCCGCGGGTAATTTCGAGCAAATCCGGAAGCCGGGCAAAGGCGCGTTCGCGCGCCGCGCCCAGGGCGGAACGCACAGTGGCTTCGGCCACCGGTTGGCCGGCTCCGCCGCTCCACAACCGTGCGGTCACGCCCTCGAAGCCGGTGTTGCGCGCGAGGTCGCCCACCCGTTCGCCGGCGATGATCAGTTCGCCGCGCTCGCCATCGACATGGCTGAGCACGGTTTCGGCGGCCGCAATGCCGTCCAGGCCGATCGGGGTCTTCGAAAGCTGCAGGTTCATCGAGATCTCCTTTGTCGGTGCAAAGGTCGGCCGTCTCGACAGATTGATCAATCTTGATTATGTCAATCAATATGAAAAAACCCGCCGGCCTTTACCTCTCCGCCCGCGAGGCCTCGGCCGAACTCGCGATCTCGCAGGCAACGCTCTACGCTTATGTCAGCCGCGGATTGATCCGCTCGGAGCCGTCGCAGGACTCCCGCAGCCATCGCTACCGGGCGGAGGATGTCCGCACCCTGAAGGAGCGGCGCACCCCGTCGCCAGAGCCGCGGGGCTTGCGCAGTTTCGACGCCGATCTGCCGGTCATGGATTCGGCGGTGGCCACCATCACCGAGGACGGGCCGATCTACCGCGGCGTCAACTGCGTCAATCTCGCCGAACGCGACACGCTCGAACATGCCGCGACGCTGTTGTGGGATGTCACCGGCGTCGATCCGTTCGAGCAGGGCAACTGTCCGATCGTGTCGGACGAAATGCGCGGCGTCGCGGAAGCGGCACGCCAGGCCAATGCGATCGACCGCACCATCGCCGTGCTGGCGCTCGCCGCCAGTGCCGATCCACGGGCTTTCACCCGTGCCGCCGAAGGACGCGCGATGGTCGGCGGCCGTATCATGCGGCTGGTGGTCGCGACCATGCTGAACGCGAAATCATCGGCAAAACCGCTTCATTTGCAGATCGCGCGCGTGTGGGCGCCCCAGCACAAGCACGCCGCCGATTTGATCCGCCGTGCGCTGGTGCTGCTGGCGGATCATGAGTTGAATGCCTCGACCTTCACCGTGCGCTGCGCGGCATCGACCGGGTTGAATCTCTTTGATGCGATCATTGCCGGTCTCGTCGCACTGAAGGGCCCCAAGCACGGCGGCGCCGGTGTGCTGGCGGCCCAGCTTTTGAAGACGCTCGCCGCAGGCGATGTCGCCCCGGCCGTCCGTGAGCGCGTCGCGTTGGGCGAGCGTTTCGCGGGCTTCGGTCACGGCGTCTACAAGCACGGCGATCCGCGCGCGCACGCCTTGCTGGATGCCCTGGCGCGCGCCGGCGCGGACCAGAAACTGACACGGGAGATTCCGGAGCGGATCGCGGAGGCGACCGGCGAATTCGTCAACATCGACTACGCGCTCGCGGTGCTGGTGCATACGCTGGGCCTGCCGCCCGGCAACGAACTGGTGCTGTTCGCCATGGCGCGCACCGTCGGATGGATCGCCCATGCCAGCGAACAGTTGCGGCATGGCGGGCTGATCCGTCCCCGCGCGCGCTATATCGGTCCGGCGCCGGGGCGCAGCCCGGCATCCAACCGCCCATGAGCCGATAGCAGGACCGAACGGTCAGGAATCCTGCGCGAGAGGCTGCGGGCTCGATCGCGCCGCTGCCGTGCCGGCGGCGGAAGATCCAGGCTCCCAGCGCGAAGATCAACGCGCCGGCGAGCACCGACAGCATCCAGTAATGCTTGCCGATCCCGGTATGATGCGGGATCCCGCCATATTTGTGCAGCGCCGAGACCGCCAGCACGCCCGGCAGCACATGCGCGGCCGCCCATACCAGGATCGCCGGGATGTTCACGGCGTAAAACCGCGGCGGCGGCATGCCCAGCGCGCCTGCC
The DNA here is from genome assembly GCA_963793165.1 of uncultured Alphaproteobacteria bacterium. Classification (GTDB taxonomy): domain Bacteria; phylum Pseudomonadota; class Alphaproteobacteria; order Rhizobiales; family Xanthobacteraceae; genus Bradyrhizobium. Next base: position 609,652 of record CAWBYU010000009.1, on the reverse strand, counting down.
GTGACCGGGACGAAAGCGCGGATTGGCGGCACGAAGCGCGCAAAGAACACCGCCAGCGCCCCCCAGCGATGAAAGAAGGCCTCGCTCTGCGCGACCACGCCCGGATAATTCGTCATCGGCCAGGCGCTCAGGATTTCCCGCTGCGACCGGTGTCCGATCCAGTATGCCGATCCGTCGCCGAGCAAGGCGCCGGCGATCGCCGCCGTCAGCACCCATTCGAGCTGCAATTCCCCGCCGGGCACCAGCGCGCTCAGCGCCAGGATGATGGTGGAGCCGGGAATCACGGAACCGACGACGGGAACGGCTTCCAGAAGAGCGGCCAGGAACAGCGTGAAATAAGCGAGCCCCGCATGGGTCGAGACGAACGCAATCAAGGGATCGAGAAAAGAGGTCACAAAATTCCTGCACTGGTATTGAGGTCTGGTTCGGCGCTGGCCTAACATAACGCGCGGCAGCGGTGGAAAGTGCCGTTCGGGCTGGTGTTGGTCTGCTGTCCCAATTTGGTTGGTTGAAAGTACGGCGTGATTTGCAGGGCAGCCTTCCAAAAACCGAGGCCAGCACCTATCTTGATGATAACGCAATGGAACTTTGATTGCGGCGCGGGCTTCTGCCAGCCCTTGCTCTCTGCTAGGTTCCTGACAGCACCCATCCGCAGCCAAGCCGCAAATCTGGTTTCGGGAGCGCCCGAGACCTCGGAGGACCGATGACGACCGCCGCCATGACCAAAGTGCAAGAGCCCGCCGGCCTGCCCGACATGAAAGTGTCCGTCCGCCAGGTGTTCGGTATCGACAGCGACCTCGAGGTGCCGGCCTATTCCGAAGTCGACCCGCATGTGCCTGATGTCGACACGGATTACCGTTTTGACCGCGCCACCACGCTCGCGATCCTCGCAGGTTTTGCCAGGAACCGCCGCGTCATGGTCACCGGCTATCACGGTACCGGCAAGTCGACCCATATCGAGCAGGTCGCGGCCCGGCTGAACTGGCCGTGCGTGCGCGTCAATCTCGACAGCCACATCAGCCGCATCGATCTGGTCGGCAAGGACTCCATCGTGGTGCGCGACGGCAAGCAGGTCACGGAGTTTCGCGACGGCATTCTGCCCTGGGCCTTGCAGCACAATATCGCGCTGGTGTTCGACGAATACGACGCCGGCCGTCCCGACGTGATGTTCGTGATCCAGCGCGTGCTGGAAGTCTCCGGCCGCCTGACGCTGCTCGACCAGAACAAGGTAATCAAGCCGCATCCGGCGTTCCGGCTGTTCTCGACCGCCAACACGGTCGGCCTCGGCGATACGTCCGGCCTCTATCACGGCACCCAGCAGATCAACCAGGGCCAGATGGACCGCTGGTCGATCGTCACCACGCTGAACTATCTCGCGCATGACGAGGAAGTCGAGATCGTGCTGGCGAAAGCCCATCACTATCGTACCCAGGAGGGCCGCGACATCGTGAACAAGATGGTGCGGCTGGCCGACCTGACCCGTAACGCGTTCGCCAATGGCGACCTGTCGACGGTGATGAGCCCGCGCACGGTGATCACCTGGGCGGAAAATGCCGATATCTTCACCGACATCGGCTTTGCGTTCCGCGTCACCTTCCTCAACAAATGCGACGAGCTGGAACGGCCGCTGGTCGCCGAATTCTACCAGCGCTGCTTCAATGCGGAGCTCGCGGAATCTTCGGTGAACGTGGCGCTCTCCTGATCGTCGTCCCGGCGAAGGCCGGGACCCACGCCGTGACGTTTCAGTAGAGTGTCGGTGCTAGCGCCGGGAAAAATAACGACCGCCGGTGGTTATGGGTCCCGGCCTTCGCCGGGACGACGAGCGGTGAGAATATGATGACAACGTCCAACCAGAAGTTCCGCACCGGGTCGAAGGAAGCGCCGACCGAGCCGTTCAAGCGTGCGGTGACGTCCTGCCTGCGTGCGATCGCGAAGGCGCCGGAGCTTGAAGTGACGTTCGCCGCCGAACGCCCCGGCCTTGCGCCGGGCAAGGCGCGGCTGCCCGAACCTGCGCGCAAGATGACCCGGCGCGATGCGGCCATCGTGCGCGGCCACGCAGATTCCATCGCGCTGAAACTGGCCTGTCACGATCCGAAAGTGCACCGCAAGCTGATGCCGGGAAATCCGCAGGCGCGCGGCGTGTTCGAAGCGGTGGAGCAGGCGCGGGTCGAAGCGATCGGCTCGCGGCGGATGGCGGGCGTTGCGAAGAATCTCACCGCGATGCTCGACGATCATTTCCATCGCGGCAAGTTCGACGAGATCACCGACCGCGCCGACGCGCCGTTGTCGGATGCGTTGGCGATGCTGGTGCGCGAGCGCCTGACCGGCCTTGCGCCGCCCGCCGCCGCCCGCAAGATGGTCGACCTTTGGCGTCCCGTGCTGGAAGACAAGATCGGCGCGCGGCTCGACCGGCTCGATCGCTTCGCCGAGGATCAGGCGAAATTCGGCGACGCGGTGCATGACCTGTTGACGGCATTGGAACTCGGCGACGAACGTAACGCCGAAGCCGACGACGATGACGACCAGGACGAGAACCGCGACGGCGAGAACGACCAGTCCGGCGCGGAAGGTTCGCCCGACAGCGACGCGGCGCAGGAAATGAGCGCCGACCAGGCGCAAGCCAGCAGCGACGAGATGTCGGAGAGCGCGATGGAAAGCGCGCAGGCCTCCACCAGCGACACCTTCGACGAGGGCGAACTCGGCGACGACGAGACGCCGGGCGAGGCGACGCGGCCGAATTCGCGTGGCGCCAACGAGCCGCGCGGGCCGGAGTATCACGCCTTCGCGCCGAAATTCGACGAGGTGATCGCGGCCGAAGATCTGTGCGACCATGACGAGCTGGAGCGGCTGCGCAGCTATCTCGACAAGCAGCTCGCGCATCTGCAGGGCATCGTCGCGCGGCTGGCCAACCGGCTGCAGCGCCGCTTGATGGCGCAGCAGAACCGCGCCTGGGAGTTCGACCTCGAAGAGGGCATTCTCGATCCCGCCCGGCTGTCGCGCGTGGTCACCGATCCCTATCATCCGCTGTCGTTCATGCATGAGAAGGAAGCCACCTTCCGCGACACCGTGGTGACGCTGCTGTTGGACAATTCCGGCTCGATGCGCGGCCGCCCGATCACGGTGGCGGCGACCTGCGCCGACATTCTGGCGCGCACGCTGGAGCGCTGCGGCGTCAAGGTGGAAATCCTGGGCTTCACGACGCGGGCCTGGAAGGGCGGGCAGTCGCGCGAGGCGTGGCTTGCCGCCGGCAAGCCGCCCAATCCCGGCCGGCTCAATGATCTCCGCCACATCATCTACAAATCCGCCGACGCGCCGTGGCGGCGCGCGCGCAAGAATTTGGGCCTGATGATGCGCGAGGGTCTTCTGAAGGAAAACATCGACGGCGAGGCGCTGGACTGGGCGCACAAGCGGCTGCTGGGACGCTCCGAGCAGCGCAAGATCCTGATGATGATCTCCGACGGCGCACCGGTCGACGACTCCACTCTGTCGGTCAATCCCGGCAATTACCTAGAGCGTCATCTGCGCCACATCATCGAGGAAATCGAGACCCGCTCGCCGGTCGAGCTGATCGCGATCGGCATCGGCCACGACGTCACGCGCTATTATCGCCGCGCGGTGACGATCGTCGACGCCGAAGAACTCGGCGGCGCCATCACCGAAAAGCTCGCCGAGCTGTTCAGCGAAACCCATGGCGCTGCTCCCGCCACGACCGGCCGTCGGCGCAAATTGCATTCGTAAAGCGGTGCGATGACCCATCGAGGACAGGCAGTGCCTCATCCCCGCATGAGCGCATTCACGCCCGCTCGGGAGCTGCGGCGCCTTCGGCGTGTTCGAGGCAGCGCAAACGCGCCTTCACGCCATGACGAGTGAGCAGTTCTCTCGCCGTCGTTTCCTGGCCTCCACGGCGGCGGGTTTTTCGGCATTCGCGATGCCGCGGATCGCGTCGGCGCAAACCGCCGTACAGGCACCGCCGAAACCTCCGGTTCCCGACGAATTCTCGGTCGCGGCGCCGGTCTCGATCGAGGTCAATGCCCGGCCGATCCCGTCGTTCGATACCCGCGATCGCGGGCGGGTGCGGTTCGGGTCGCTGGAATATCGCAGCGGGCTGATCCTGACCTCGAGCTTTCGCGGTTTCGGCGGGCTGTCGGGATGGCGGCTTGATAGCAAAGGCGAGCGCTTCATTGCCATCAGCGATCACGGCAGCTGGTTCTCAGGCCGTATCGTCTATCGCGGCCGCGAGATGACCGGGCTCGAGGATGTCGAGGCCGCGCCGCTGCTGGGCGCCGACGGCCGGCCGATCACCGCGCGCGGCTGGTACGATTCCGAATCGATCGCGCTGGATGGTTCGCTGGTCTATGTCGGGCTCGAGCGCGTCAACCAGATTTTGCGGTACGATTTCAGCAAGGGTTTTACGCGCGCGCGCGGCGAGGTGGTGCCGTCGCCGCCGTCGCTGCGCAAGCTGCCGCGCAACAAGGGGCTCGAGGGGCTGGTGATGGTGCCCAAGGGCATGCCGCTGGCCGGCACGCTGATCGCGTTCTCCGAACGCGGCCTCGATGCCGGGGGCAACCTGATCGCCTTCCTGATCGGCGGCAGGACGCCCGGCCAGTTCAGCGTCCGCCGCAGTAACGATTTCGATATCAGCGACGCGGTGCTGCTGCCCTCGGGCGAATTGCTGATCCTGGAGCGGAAGTTTTCCTGGCTGAGCGGCGTCGGCATCCGCATCCGCACCATACCGCTGAAGACGATCGCGCCGGGTGCGGTGGTTGATGGTCCCAGCATCTTCGAGGCAGACCTGGGTAACGAGGTCGACAATATGGAAGGCATCGACGCCCATGTCACGCCGGAGGGCGAGACCGTGCTGACCCTGATCTCCGACGACAATTTCTCGATGCTCCAGCGCACCCTGCTGCTGCAGTTCACCATGGTGGAGTGATCTCGCGTCTCCCGGTCCCACACGGAACGGTTCTTGCAACGCTCCTGCCGCGCCCCGGTAAATGGAAATGCCCATCACCGCGGCCGATGAAAAACGGAGCGTCGATGCGTAAGTCCATTCAATTGATCTGTCTTCTCTCGGGTTTTCTCGCGACCTCCGCCGCGCACGCCGAAGGCTGGCCGTCGCGGCTGATCAAGGCGACGATTCCGTTCGGCGCCGGCAGCGCCGCCGATGTGGTGCCGCGTTTGGTGTTCGACCGGCTCGCCGCCGAATTGGGCCAGCCCATCGTGATCGAGAATCGCGCCGGCGCCGGCGGCACGCTTGGCGCCGCCGTGGTGGCGAAGGCCGAGCCCGACGGCTACAGCATCCTCGCCCATTCGTCGGCGCTGACGATCGCGCCCGCGATCTTTCCCAATCTGACCTTCGACGCCACCAAGGATCTGTCGTCGGCGCTGATGATCGGCTCCAGCCCCAATGTGATGATCGTCCCCAATTCGCGGCCCTGGAAAACCGTGCAGGACTTCATCGCCGACGCCAAGGCAAAACCCGGATCGATTTCGTTCGGCTCGGTCGGCATCGGCAGCGCGGTGCATATCAGCGCCGAGAAGTTCCGCTTCGCCGCCGGCATTGAGGCCACCCATGTGCCCTATCGCGGCGGCTCGGAAGTGATCGCCGACATTCTGGGCGCGCGTATCGATTTCTATTTCTGTCCGCTGGTGACCGCGCTTCCCTTGATCCGCGAGGGGCAGGTGCGTGCGCTGCTGGTGTCGACGCCCCGGCGCGTCGCCGATCTGCCCGACGTGCCGACGCCGCTGGAGGCCGGGCTGAAGAATGCCGAGAGCGCGATCTGGTTCGGCGTGTTCATGCCGTCGAAGACGCCACGCGATATCATCGAGAAATTCCATGCCGCAGGCGTCAAGGTGCTGACCGAGCCCGCGATGCAGGAAAGCCTGAAGAAGCTCGGCGTCGAAGCCCTGCCCATGAAGCCGTCGGAGATGGACGATCTCATCCTGCGTGAGACCGCGGCCAACATGGACGTGATCAAGGCCGCGGGGATCAAGCAATAGAGGGGGTGGTTGAGGAAAGGACCGGGCTTCACTAGATTGAGGCGCGACGTTCTTTCCTCTGGTCCGGAAATCCCCCCAATGAGCGCCCTGTTTTCTCCGATAAAACTGCGCGGCCTTGCTCTTCCCAACCGCATCATGGTGGCGCCGATGTGCCAGTACTCGGCCGTGAACGGCGAGGCCAATGACTGGCATTTCACGCATATCAACACGCTGGCGCTGTCGGGCGCTGCGATGTTCTGCATCGAGGCGACCCATGTGGAGGCAATCGGCCGCATCACGCCGGGATGTGTCGGCCTGTGGAACGATGCCACCGAGGCGGCGCTGAAGCCGATCCTGGCCTCGGTGCGCAAGCACTCCAGGACCGCGGTGGCGGTGCAACTCGCCCATGCCGGCCGCAAGGGATCGAGCCATACGCCGTGGGATGGCGGGCAGCAAATCCCGCTCGCCGACGGCGGCTGGCAGACCGAAGGACCATCCGCGGTGCCGCACAAGGAGGGCGAACTGGCGCCGCTGGCGCTCGATGCGTCGGGACTTGAGCGCGTCCGCGAGGCATTCGTGGCGGCGACACAGCGCGCCGAACGGCTGGGCCTCGACGCCATCGAACTGCACAGTGCGCATGGCTATCTCCTGCATCAGTTCCTGTCGCCGATCTCGAACAAGCGCACCGACCAGTATGGCGGCTCCTTGCAAAACCGCATGCGCTATCCGCTGGAAGTGTTCGACGCGGTGCGCGCGGCGTTTCCGGCGGACAAGCCTGTCGGCGTCAAGGTATCTGCCACCGACTGGGTCGAGGGCGGCTGGGACCTTCCGCAAACCATCGAATATGCAAAAGAGCTGAAGCAGCGCGGTGTCGACTGGATCGATGCCTCCTCGGGCGGCGTGTCGCCGCTGCAAAAGATACCGCTCGGCCCCGGCTATCAGGTGCCGTTCGCGGAAGCGATCAAGCAGGCCACCGGCGTCATCACCATGGCGGTCGGCCTGATCACCGAGGCGAAACAGGCCGAGGACATCGTCGCATCCGGCAAAGCCGACATGGTCGCACTGGCGCGCGGCATGCTCTACGACCCGCGCTGGGGCTGGCACGCCGCCGCCGAACTCGGCGGCCAGGTCGAGGCGCCGCCGCAATATTGGCGCTCGCAACCCTCGACGCAGAAAGCGCTGTTCGGCGCCACCACCTTCGGGACGCGGTAGAGAGCGTCCTCCTTTTCCCTTCTCCCCTTGTGGGAGAAGGTGGCGCGCAAAGCGCGCCGGATGAGGGGTCTCACTCCGCGGAGACAGACCCCTCACCCGTCCGCGATGCTTCGCATCGCGGCCACCCTCTCCCACAAGGGGAGAGGGAAGTAAGTCGCGTGCCACGCGCGCGAAACTCCGCCCGGCCACTTTGTCATACCTCCGCCGCAGCTTTTGCGTGCTATGCTTCCGCTTGCGCGCAAAGACGCGCACGGCAAACGCGATCAACAAAAAACGATGAGAGGAACCCCCATGGAGATCGGATATTTCGCGATGCCCTCGCATCCGCCGGAGTGCGGGCTGAAAGAGGGCCACGACTGGGACCTGCAGGTGCTGCGATGGCTCGATGAACTCGGCTATCAGGAGGCCTGGATCGGCGAACACCACACCGCGCCCTGGGAGCCGCACCCGGCGCCCGATCTGCTGCTGGCGCAGGCGTTTCTGCAGACCAGGAACATCCGGCTCGGCCCCGGCGGTTTTCTTCTGCCCTATCACCATCCCGCCGAACTCGCCAACCGCGTCGCGATGCTCGATCACCTCTCCGGCGGCCGGCTGAATTTCGGCGTCGCGGCATCCGGCCTGCCGAGCGACTGGGCGATGTTCAACGTCGACGGCATGTCCGGCCAGAACCGCGACATGACCCGCGAGGCGCTGGAGATCATCCTGAAGATGTGGACCGAAGATGCGCCATGGACCCACAAGGGCGAGTTCTGGACCGTGACCAAACCCGACACCATGTTCGATTTCCTCAAGCCGCATCTCAAGCCGTTGCAGGCGCCGCATCCGCCGATCGGCGTTGCGGGCCTGAGCAAGGGTTCGGACACGCTGAAGCTCGCGGGCGAACGCGGCTTTATTCCGATGAGCCTCAACCTCAATCCGGCCTATGTCGGAAGCCACTGGGAGTCCGTGCTGGTTGGCGCCGCGCGGACCGGGCGCACGCCGAGCCGCAGCGACTGGCGGCTGGTGCGCGAGGTCTTCATCGCCGATACCGACGAGGAAGCCTGGAAGCTTTCGGTCGGGGACATGATGGGCCGCATGATGGGTGAGTACTTCTTACCCTTGCTCGGGCACTTCGGCTTCAAGGATTACCTCAAGCACACCCCCGAGGTGCCGGACACCGACGTCACCGTCGACTATTGCGCCCGCCGCAACTGGATCGTCGGCTCGCCGGCCACGGTGGCCGAGAAGATCGAAAAAATCTACCGCGAGGTCGGCGGCTTCGGCACGCTGCTGGTGTTCGGCTTCGACTACAAGCACAAGCCCGAAGCCTGGCACCATTCGCTGACGCTGTTGAAGCAGGAAGTGATGCCGCGGCTGAAGCACCTCGACGCCAACCTGGTGCGCGCGGCGTAATCCGCGAATCAATGGCGCGGGGCGGCGAGGGCCGTCCCGCAGTTCCATGACGGATGCGCGTCCATCGAGCGGTAAAGTTCGCGCGCTCCAATTAAATACCTTCGCGATTTGCCGCGATGCGAACGCGCAAGCGATGTCTCCTGGCGCGCGAAAGAGACATCGAACCTGACCTGGTGAAGGCGGGCTTTTATGATGCGTGGCGCTGGAGCCGGCAAGCGCGGTAAAACAAGCCGCGTTATTATATTTCCGGTTCGGTCTTTCACCGGAATTAACACGACGCGGTGGAAAAATTCTAAAAAACATAATCGACGAAACCATTGCCGCTGAATTGCCATCTAGACTTTTGACACTCTCCGGACATTTGTCGGCACGAGGTGCGGCGCGGCGATGGACTTTTGATGACGGCTGCCGTGCCGCGATGCCGCGCCAAGTATTGCAGAGGCAAGGATTGCACAGGGGTGCGTGATGCGCAGACGAAGACTCGAAATATACCGGCGGGCGGTTTATCTGGCGAATACCGGAAAATATGGCGGCTGGCAGGAAATCCAAACGGAACTGGCCAGGGAAGGTTGCGAGCGAACGTTCGGATTGCTGGCAAGCAGTCGAATTCGGTCGGCGCTCGATGTGCAATGCTCGAAGAGCCGGCGAACAGCGGTGCCGGCCAGCATCGAATCGGTTTGATCGTTCAGGCCTGAAGTTCGAGTGGGGTAGTGCGGGGATGGCGCGGGACGGCGGAGACGCCGTCCCGCGTTTCGACGCCCTCCGACGCGACCGGGATGCCGATCTTACCTCTCCTTGCGGGAGAGCATAGGCCGGATTGCATCGTCGCTGCGCTCCTCGCAATGACGGGGCCGAGATGTCTGCTGTCACCTCTCCCCTTGTGGGAGAGGTCGGATCGCATCGACAGATGCGATCCGGGTGAGGGGGTACAGACTATCGATAGACCGTGCCCCCTCACCCCAACCCTCTCCCACACGGGGAGAGGGGGCGCACCGGCGCTGGTGCGGAGTTCTCGATTCCGATTTCAAACAGCAAACGTAGGTTTTGAAGTCGTCATTGCGAGCCAACGGGTCGCGCGAATGCGCGCCCGATGACAGGCTCCGTGAAGCAATCCATCGTGCCGCGTAAAGAAAGAATGGATTGCTTCGCTGCGCTCGCAATGACGGTGCCCTGATTATGAGTCCGCGATCTCGCGGCGCGATGCGCCCGAGGTTTGCTTTGAAGTTTCCGCCCTCGAAAGCAGAGGGCGCGGGGAATACCGGGCGCCGATGCGCCCGCAGCCGCGCGTGTAAAGTAGTAAACACGCGCGTTAGTCACCACGGTCACACCGGGATCACCCGGCATTCCCCGCGCAATGGTTTAACGGTTTCCTTCGTGCTCTCCCCGGTGACCGGGCTTGTTTGCCACCGTCATCCCTGAGAAGCGTCAGCTACTCAAGAACTTGACGCCAGCGTCGGGGCGTCAGGACCACACGACTTCGCCGTCCGCGTCAGCGCCGTTCGTCAGCGTGCTGCCCGCGTCCACCGCATCCCCGCCCAACGTCTGTGACGATCGCGAAACGCCCCTCTCTCGGGCGGGGACATCGACGGCTATAGTTTTGATTTGGGGGAAGCGTGAAGCGGAATATTTTCGCGAGGGAGGACTGGACAGGGCAAATCACGTTGAAGCGGCACGGGAAATTGCGCTGAGAAAAAAATCGTAGTCGTCGTCCCTGCGAACGCGATCGCACCTATAACCACCAGTCGTCATACCCCGCGAAGGCGGGGTATCCAGTACGCTGCGGCTTCTCGGTTCAATCGCTGCCGTCTCCAGGTTACTGGATCACCCGCCTTCGCGGGTGATGACGACCGAGTGCATGTAGGCCGCGGCGCCGCGATGAGCGCCGTTGCGCTCACGCTGGGTCCCTGCTTTCGCAGGGACGACGATGGAGTGTTGGCTACCCGTCAATCATCCCCGTCGTCGGCATCGTCCGCCGGCTCGACCGGGGCGGTCAGGATCGGAATCGTCCGATACGTCGCTGGAATATTCACCGGCCGGTAGCTCGGGTCTTGCTTGATCTTCTCGATCGCGGATTCGTGGATCATAGCGTTTTCCGGAATCAGGCGCGGCTCGGCGTCCGGGATGTAACGGCCGAGCAGCGATCGGCGCGTCGGCCATTCCTTGTACTTGTCCTTTTTCGGCCAGTACTCGATCGTGCGCCAGGCGACGTTCATGGAGTCGTGCGGCTGCCAGCCGGCCAATTCCGGATGGGCCGGATCTGGCAGCAGGCCCGGCTTGACATAGCTGAACGGGCTGTTCTTGCGTTGCCGGCCCCAGCCGAGTTGATTGACGGTGCGGCGGTCGACCTTGAGGCCGCATTTCACGGCTTCCTCGATCATCCACAGCAGCGGGTATTTCGACAGCGCGCTCTGCTTTTCCGGATAGCCGCCGCCGATATCGGCGTGCACGCCGGCGAACCAGACCTGTAGCGAATCCTGGTCCTTCCATTTGTCTTTCGGGGCGAAGCGGCTGGGCCAGAATTGGCCCTCGTCCCACGGCTGCAGCCGGAACATGCGGCGTCGCTCGTCGATCGCGATCGCCTGGCGGAAGATCTCGATCGAGGGATTTTCGTGGACAAAGGCCAGCGTCTGCAGGCTCGGCCAATACAACCGGTCCGGCCGGGGCACGATGACGCTGGCCACGGTGTCCCAGACCCCGACGTATCTGACGGTAGGCCATTTCACCGAAAGGATGCGCGCATATTGCGCCGCCCGGTCGTCCTTCGAGGCGGGGCCGGGATGGCCGGCGCCGCCGTCGGTGAAGGGCGCGAGGCCGGGCCCGCCGTCCGGCCGCGCGGGTTCGCTCGAAAACTGCTTGTAGGCGGTGAGGCCGGAGCCCGCGAGATTGAGCTGCTGGCTGGCGATCAGCCCGACCTTGTGGACCAGGCCCGCCAGCACCCGCACGGTGTAGGCGCCGCGGCTGAAGCCGAACAGATAGATCGCGTCTCCATCGGCGTAATTGTCGACGATGAATTCGTAGGCGTGCAGCACATTGTCGTCGAGCCCGTAGCCGGTGGCGAGCCCGAAGATCGCGGACGCATCCTGCAGCGCCTTCTTCCACGGATTGGGCCGCGCCAGCGTGCCGACGCCGGGATCGTAAAACACCATCTGGCGCGGCGTGGTCTTCTCGGTCTTGCGCAGGGTCCGGTACAGCTTGAGCACATTGGAAATGTTCTCGCTGATCTCGTTGCCGGTGCCGTCGCAGCAGATGACGATGTTTTTCATGGGGTGGGCCCGCACGGGTTGCAGCCGGAAGTTTAGCGGGCGGCGGGCGGGATGGCTATTGGCATTCGCCGGCGCGATCTTCCTCTCGATCTATTCCTGGCCCCAGCGCGCCGGGGCAGCCACATTGGTCTTGGCCCTGATCAAGAGGCATAGAGGCCGCTACTGAAGTGCGGACGCTCCACCGGATTTGTGATATTGTGAACGTGCCGCGCCCTCTTGGGAGGCGGCGCGGGAGCAATGGAGCGACGATGTCGAGACCTGTTATTTTCACGATTTCTGCAGCCTGGGATCAGGAGGCGTCGGTCTGGAGCGGGCATTGTGACGACATACCGGCCGCCGCCGACGCGCCGACGCTCGACGAATTGCTCGACAAGATTTCAGCGATGGCGCTCGATTTGTTGCCGGACAACCACCCGGATGTCGCGCCGGAATCGCTGTTCCTGCAGATCACCGCGTTACGCGAAGCTGAACCGGCCGCGGGCTGAATGGCGCCTCAGTTCGATCGCGCGTTGCGTGATTTGTTGCGCGCCGCTGGCTGCTCACTGGTCCGTCAGGGCCGTGGCAGTCACGAAATCTGGTATAGCCCGATCACGAAGCGGAATTTCGCCGTGCCCGTCGGTATTCCCAGCCGCCACACCGCCAATGCTATCTTGCGGCAAGCGGGCCTCCCCAAGGCGTTCTGAATATCTCCAGAGTTCATTCACACCCCAACGGCCCCTCAAACCAATCTCCCAGCGCCCCCGCCAGTGGTGCCCATGCCCGCTGCAACCCGTCGAACTGTTTGACGCCAGCGCGATACATCCCGCGCAGCTCCTGCTCGATCGCGGCTAGATCAACGCCGGTGGGTTTTCCGTCGCGCACGATGGTTCGGCCGTCGACCACGACATCGCGCACCATTGATGCGTTGCCGCGCGCGTACAAAAGCTGCAGCGGGTCGACCGGCACGATGGCGTCGCGGTCGAGGCGGTCGAGGTCGATCACGACGAAGTCGGCCGGAGCGCCCGCAGCCAGTTCGCCGGAGCCGGGGGCGCCGGTGGCGGCGCGGCCGTTGCGGATGGCGAGGCTGAAAAATTCGGGGCGGGTCCAGGTGCGCTGGAAGCCGAGGCCGCCATGGGCGAGCTGCACCAGCCGCATTTCGCGGATCACGTCGTCGTCCTCGTCGAGCGCCAGCCCGTCGACGCCGACCGCGATGGCGCAGCCGCAACGGTGCGCGGCGGCGATCGGCGCGAGGCCGGAATGCAGATGCAGGTTGGAGCTGAAGTTGGTGACGATGCGCGCGCCCGAGGCGGCGATGATCTCCAGCTCGTCGGGCCTGGCGTGGATGCAATGGGCCAGCGTCAGCCGGTTCGACAGCAGGCCGATATCGCGGAGATAATGGACGACGCCGCCGGGAAAATGCTGGTCGGCATAGGCGCGCTGATAGATGGTTTCCAGCAGATGCATGTGAACGCGGCGGCCGGTGCGCGCCGAATTTTCGGCAATCGCCTCCAGCAGCGGCTGCGAGCACCACTGCACGCCGGCAGGACCGAATTGCACATCGATCTTCGGCCCGGCGATGGCAGATGCGATCGCTTCGGTCAGCTCGATATAAGCCCGCGGCGACATCGCAGGCTTGACGAACAGCTCCTCGACGGTTTTTCGGTCCTCGGCCGAGAGGCGTGAGAGGACGGGCTCGCTGTCGCCATAGACGATCGGATTCTGGTCGCGCACCGCGAGCGCAAACGCGATGCGGAGGCCGACATCGCCGGCGGCGCGCGCGATCACTTTGGCTTCCTCGATCAGCGTCATGGTGCCGCTCGGCCGGGTATAGTGGATCATCATCGCGGCGCAGCCCGCTTGCGCCGAACGGGCCAGCGCCGAGGCCGCGGCCAGATAGGGATCGGGCGGCGTGCCGAACGCGGAGCGGAGGATCCAGCTCTCCAGCGGCATGTCGACGGCGCCGAAGGACGAGGCGGTCGGCCGCGCATGATCATGGGCGTTGACGAAGGCTGGAATGATAAAAGTGCGCGGCGCCGACGGGGACGGCGCGCTTTCGGAGATCGAGGTGATGATGCCGTTGTCGTGCCGCAGCACGACATTTTCGAGCAGGCCGCGGTCAGGGCCACCAAACAGCGCATTCGCTCTGATTTCGATGGCCATGCGTGCGGGCCTTTCGCGACGTTCGTCATGCCCGGGCAAAAGCGCGAAGCACGTCTTCGCGCTAGATGTCCCGGGCATTCACGTCCAAGTGTCAGTCAAGCAAGATAGACGTGGATGGCCGGGTCATCCAGTACCAGGAATTACAAACCTGTATTGCTCTGTATTGCAGCCCATCCTTCGAGACGGCCGCTTCGCGGCCTCCTCAGGATGAGGTCTAACTTGTTGAAACACAACGACCTCATGCTGAGGAGCGAGCAACGCGAGCGTCTCGAAGCATGGGCAGCAAGTGAACTCACGGATCTCTCATAGTCAGTACTGGCGCGAAGACGCACGGAGCCTGTCATCGGGCCGCGCTTGGCGCGGACCCGTTGGCGCTTTTGCCCGGCCATGACGAAAAACGTCAGTTCGCGGTATAGACCAGTTCGCGCTCCGCGCGCGGCGGCAGGAATTCGCGCGAGAACACTTCCGACGGCGTTGGCGTGCGGGCGAGCTGATAACCCTCGACGACGATGCCGATGGCGCGGGTCATGCGGTCGTCCTTGACGTCGCCGACGCCGATTTCCTTCATCTCGGGGGAGACGATCAGTTTTTCGAAGGAATATTGCAGGCGGCGCTTCTCGACGGCGGCATCGATCAGGTTGTCGTAATTCACGGTCGCCTTCATGCCGGCGTTCTGATCCTTGCCGACGGCAAGGACGCCCTTGTTGATGGCGCGGACCAGGCCGGCCACCGCCTTCGGATTCGACGCCAGCAGTTTCTTCGATACCATGACGCCGTTGGAATAGAGATCGAGCCCGTAGTCGCCGAACGAGAACCACTTGAAATCCTTGTCGGGGTCTTGGCGGTTCAGGACCAGGTTGAAATAGCTGGTGATGTTGAACACCAGCGCGGCGTCGATATCGCCCTTGATCAGCATCGGCTCCTGCAGGTTCGGCGCCATGTTGGAGACTTTTATCTTCTCGCCCTCCAGGCCGTTCTTCTGCACGAACACCGGCAGCAGCCGCGTGGTCGGCGTGCCCTGCGCGCCGCCCAGCGTATGGCCTTCGAAGTCCTTGATGGTGTTGATGCCGCTGGTTTTCTTGGCGACGATCGCGAATGGCGGCTGGTTCCAGATCATGTAGACCATGACAGGCGCGTCCTGCGGCCGGGTCGATGCGTTCTGGATGATGGCGTTGATGTCGCCGAAGCCGGCATCGTAGGCGCCGGACATCACGCGTGTCACCGTGGCGCCGGAGCCTTCGCCCTGGTCGATGACGACGTTGAGGCCTTCCTCCTTGAAGAAGCCGTTGTCCTTGGCATAGAAGAACGCGGCGTCGCTGCCTTGCGTTTTCCAGCCCAAACTGAACTTGATCGTGGTGTCCTCCGCCGCGGCGGTGCCCGCGAACAGGGCTACTCCCAACAGTGCGGCGCTCAATCTGGCTAGCATGGTGACCTCCTCAACATAGTTACACGGCGGTTGGCGAAACGCTTGTCATGTCGTGATCAGATCGTTCTTGCGGGTGGCCCAGCCGGTGACGCGGGCCTCGATGATCGCGAAGATCGCGTACAGCGCGACGCCGAGGCCGGCGAGAACGAACAGGCCGGCGAACACCAGCGGCACGTTGAAATTCGAGGACGCGGTCATCATCACATTGCCGATGCCGCGGTTGGACGCGACCGTCTCCGACAGCACGGCGCCGACAAAGGCGTAGCTGACCGCGACCTTCAGCGAAGCAAAGAAGAACGGCATGGTCCGCGGCAGGCCGACGTTCCAGAGAATGTCGAACTTGGTGGCGCCGAGCGCCTTGAGCACGTCTTCCATCTCGGGTTCGGTGGTCGCAAGCCCCGTCGCGATATTGACGACGATCGGGAAGAAACAGATCGACAGCGCGGTCAGCACCGCCGGCACCGTGCCGGAGCCGAACCAAAGCACGAAGATCGGCACCACAGCGACTTTTGGAATCGATGAAAAGCCGACCAGCAGCGGATAGGCGGTGTCGTAGGCGGTTTTGGACACGCCGATGAAGGCGCCGAGCACCACACCGAGCGCGACGCCGAGCACAAAGCCGGCCATGGTGGTCGCCAGCGTCTGGATGATGTGCGGCCACAGCACCGGGAATTTCGTGACCAGCGTCGCGATGATCTGCGACGGCCGCGGCAGCACCAGATCGGACATGCCGGTCATCAAACAAAACAATTCCCAGCCGACAAAGAACAGGACGATCAGTCCGGCCGACCAGGCTTTCTGGCGGAAGTCGATCTCGCGCATGGCTAAGCCGCTCCCTCTGCCGGCGCGGTTCGCGCATCGACGATGAATTCCCGCAAGCGTTGATTGAGCGCGACGAAATCCGGCTCGAAGGTCATGGCGACGGTGCGCGGCCGGCTGAACGTCACGCGGCGGTCGTCGAGAATGCGGCCGGGCCGCGCGCTCATCACGCAGATGCGGCTGCCGAGAAAGCCGGCCTCGCGCAGATCGTGAGTCACCAGCAGCACGGTCGGCCGATGCAGGATCCAGAGCTCTTGGAGGATCGACCACAGCTCCTCGCGGGTGAACTGGTCGAGCGCGCCAAAGGGTTCGTCGAGCAGCAGCATCCGCGGCTCGTGGATCAGCGCGCGGCAGAGATTGGCGCGCTGGAGCATGCCGCCGGACAACTGCCACGGGAAGCGGCGGCCAAATCCTTTGAGGCCGACCTGTTCGAGCAGCGCATTGGCCTTGTCGCGAAACGCCGTGCGCTTGAGCTTGCGGAATTGCGAGCGGTACGGCTCGACGATCTTGAGCGGCAGCATGATGTTCTGCTCGATCGTCATCCAGGGCAGCATGGTCGGATTCTGGAACGCCATGCCGATGCGCAGCGCCTTGGCCGCCACCTCGCGGCCGCCGAGAATCACGACGCCGGTCGATGGCTGCACCAGCCCTGCGACCAGCCTCAGAATGGTGGATTTGCCGCAGCCCGATGGCCCGACCAATGCGACGAATTCGCCATCGGCGACACGCAGCGTGGTGGTGGACAGCGCCGGCACTGCGCGTTCGCCGCGCCCGAAAGTCACCGAGACGTCAGACAGTTCGATCGCGACCGGCGCGCGTTCGCCGCTGCCACCGGATGGGACCGCGCTGCCGGAGAACGCCGGATTTGGTTGCATACGCATCATGGCAGCAAGTGCATGCAAGCCGGATGCCAGCGAAACCGGGCTGTTTCCGCGAGGGAATCCGCAGAAGTGCCGTGGTGGCGGGGATTCGATTTGGGCAATCGCCGGCGGAAACTGCATGCAATTGAGGCGTCGAATTGCCGGATGATCATGATATGGAGATGCGCATCACATCGCCACCGGGATGGGCCAATGGCGCCGCGCACCGCCAGCAAGAACGCAGAGCCATCCGACAAGGTCAGCGTCATCTGCCGCGCGCTGCGCCGCGCCATCATCGAGCAGGCGCTGGAGCCGGGCGCGAAATTGCCGGAGGATTCGCTCGGCGAACGCTTCGGAGTGAGCCGCACCATCGCGCGGCATGCGCTCGGGCAACTCGCCGCGGAAGGTCTCGTTGAACTCCGCCGCAACCGCATCGCTGTGGTGGCGACGCCGAGCTGGCAGGAAGCGCGCGATGCTTTCGACGTCCGGATCGAACTGGAGCGGCTGGTGGTTCGGCAATTGGCGGGACGGTTGACCAAGGCGCAGGTCGCGGCGCTGAACGCGCATGTCGATGCGGAAGACGCGGCGCGCAACGGCGCCGACGCGGTCTCGATCCGGCTCGCCACGGAATTCCACATCCTGCTCGCCAGCATGACCAACAGCCCGATTCTGGTGCGCTATGTCAGCGAGGTCGCCTATCGCTGCTGCCTGACGCTGTCGCTCTACAGTCGCCCGCATTCATCCGAATGCGCCATCAACGAGCACCGCGCCATCATCGCCGGCCTGGTGAAGGGCGACCAGGCCAAGGTGATGGGCCTGATGCACAGCCATCTCGATTCGGTGGCGAACCGCGCCCTGGTGGCGCCGGCGCCGCAGCGCGGCCGTGATTTGCTGGACATCCTCGCGCCTTACGCCGAGGCGGACGGCGGCGAACGGGTGGTCAAATTGCGGAAAGTGGCGCGGGCGAGGTAGTATCGAAGCCGTTGAAGCAGCGTACTCCACGTCATCCTGAGGTGCGAGCGCAGCGAGCCTCGAAGGATGAGCAGCCGGGCTGTCGTCCTTCGAGACGCATCGCTGCGCGATGCTCCTCAGGATGACGGATCTTAGATCGGCGCCCTTACGCCTCGATCCGCGCTGAACCAGAATGCGTTCCGCGTCGTCGTTCCAGACATCCATCTTCACGATCCGGCCGTCCCGCACCAAAATACTACAATCCGGCATTCAAATTGCATGCATATGTTTGAACAGTTCAGGCCCAGACCTGCACACAATCTGGAGCTGCCCGTGCGCCCCGCTTTCGATCGTCTCGCTCTCAACCCCGCGTTGCCCGCCCGATGACCGCAAAGACCGCCTTTGACCTGATCTTCCGCCAGGCCGTGACAACGTCCTCGGCCGCACCGGTCGATATCGGAATATCCGGCGGCCGGATTGCCGCGATCGCGCCGCGGCTGGCCTCGGAGGCCGCTGAGATTCGCGTCGATGGCAAGCTCGTCCTTCCCGGCTTTGTCGACACCCACATTCACCTCGACAAGGCCTGCCTGCTCGGCCGCTGCGGGCATGATCACGCCAGCGTCGGCGACGCCATCCGCGCGGTCGCGGCCATGAAGCGCGACTTCACGGTCGAGGATATTTACGCGCGCGGCGCCCGCGTGCTCGAGCGCGCCATCGTGCACGGCACCACGCGGATGCGGACCCATGTCGAGATCGACCCGCGCATCGGATTGCGCGGCTTCGAGGCGATCAAGGCGCTCAAGCGCGACTACGCCTGGGCCATCGATCTCTCCGTCTGCGTATTTCCGCAGGAGGGGCTGACCAACGATCCCGGCACCGAAGAGCTTCTCGATGCGGCCTTGCGCGATGGCGGCGACCTGATCGGCGGCTGTCCCTACATGGACACCGATCCGGTGGCGCATCTCGAAAAACTGTTCGATCTGGCGCAGGCCTTCGATGTCGATGTCGATCTTCACCTCGATTTCGATCTCGATCCGTCGTGGCGGCATCTCGACGAGGTGTGCCGGCAGGCCGAGCGCCGCCAGTATCAAGGCCGCGTCGCCATCGGGCATGCGTCCAAATTATCCGCGCTGCCGCCAAAGGAATTCGACGCCGCCGCCGCACTGCTGGCGCGCGCGGGCGTCGCCGTCACGGTGCTTCCTTCAACCGACCTCTATCTGATGGGCCGCGACGCCACCCACAATTCGCCGCGCGGGCTGACGGCGGCGCACAGGCTGGTCGAAAAAGGCGTGCTGTGTTCGGTCGCCACCAACAACGTGCTCAATCCCTTCACGCCGTTCGGCGACGCCTCGCTGCTGCGGATGGCAAATCTCTACGCCAATGTGGCCTATGCCGCGCCAAGCGAATTCGACGCCTGCCTCGATCTGGTGACGAAACTGCCGGCGCGGCTGATGAATTTGAGGGACTATGGAATCGCGGCCGGCAATCCGGCCGACATCATCGTGCTGGACACCACAAGCGGACAAAATGCGATCGCGGAATTGCCTGACGTGTCGATGGGCTTCAAGAACGGACGCCAGGTGTTCGAACGACATTCGCCGGTGCTGTTTCGGCCGCAATGACGCCGCAGTCAGGATGGACTCGGAAAAGAAAAAGGCCGCAGTTTGCCTGCGGCCCTTTTTCAGCTTTCCTTGCCGCTCAGTAGCGGTCGGTGCCGATGCCGACGCTCACTCCCGGAGCGCGGAAGCCGATGCCGCCGCGGTCCTCGTAACCGCGACGCTCGATATAACGTTCGCGGGGGGCATAACCGTATGAAATCACGGACGATGACGCGGCGCTCACTACGCTCGCGCCAGCAACGGCCGTTGTCGTTGCATACCATGCGGACCTTCTCGACGTTGCTGTCCGGCAAGGTCGTGATGCCGTTCGACAGCGGCGCGGCGGAAGCCGCGGTTGCGAACAGCGTGCTTGCGCCGATGGCCAGAGCGATTGCGAATTTTTTCATTGTACTCTCCGGTTGATTGTGTCGGTGGGCCAACACGCTCAAACCGGGAAGGTTCCCTGAGGGAGAATATAGTTGGGTTCAAGCCGCGCGCCTGAGCGTTCAGGCGTGGCAGGGTGCTGATTTGACGCTTGCGAGGCGCAAACGCGCCATGGAGGCCCCCGGGGCGGGCTGGACTCAGTGAGTGTTGGGTTTGAGACGGGCCAGCAACCCGTCAGGTTGACGTTAACGATGCCAGCGGCACGTCGAAGCTGTACACGAAGCCGCTGGGCTCATAGCTCAACCGCACCTCTCCCTTGAGCTGCTTGCCGAGCGTTTCGATCAGCCGCGTGCCGAAGCTGCGTCGATCGGGAGCCTGGACCGGCGGGCCGTTCTTCTCAATCCAATTCATGTGCAGATGCTGCGTCTTGGGATCAAGCGTCCAGTTGATGTCGACGCGGCCGGCGGGCACCGATAATGCGCCGAACTTCGTGGTGTTCGTACAAAGCTCGTTGAGCGTCATCGCGATCGCGATCACGGCTCCCGAGGTCATCCGGACATCGGGTCCCGTGATCGTGAATTTCGGCACGTCGGGATTGTCGAAAGCCTCGGTGGCGCCGCGAACGATCTTCCCGAGATCCGCGCTGGTCCATCGCGCCTGCAAAAGCAGGTCGTGAGCCCGCCCGAGCGCCAGCAGCCGGCCCTCGATGGCCTGCTGCGCATGTTCGGCGCCGGGCACGTTGCGCAGGCTCTGGGAGGCAATGGCGCTGACCGTCGCCAGCGTATTCTTGATGCGGTGATGCAGTTCTTCCAGGATCAGCTTCTGGAGTTTGTCGGCTGCCTCGCGCTCCCTGGCATCGATGCCGGCCTGAGCGAGCAGGCCCCGGGCATCGATCTCGGCCTGCGCCAGGAGCAGCCGAAGGCTGACGTTCTCCGCCGCCAGAAAATCCTGGGAAGGAGCTGCGCCCGCGTTCAAATGGCCATTGTCTTGATGATGATCGATTTCAAGCATAACCAACTATAACACCTTATGTCCGGTTCCGCTCATATCAGTTGCGGCATCGTTTTTGGGGCAATCGCGTGAATATCGCCGCTTCCTGCCTTATTCCCGTCCGGCGCTGCCGATCATGTCTTGTATCTCGGCAATCATTTCCCCGGGCTCAAGCGGTTTTCCGAAGAACCGGCTGTTGGCGGGAATATCGATATCGGCCAGCTTCAACTGGCCGGATACGAGGATGATCTTGATCGGCGGCCAGCGCGTATGCACCGCGTGCGCGAGCCCCAAGCCGTCCATGCTGCCGGGCATCTGGATATCGGTGATCAGCAACGCGATATCCGAACGCGATTCGAGGATCGCGACCGCTTCGTCGGCATCGACGGCCTCGACCGGGGTAAAGCCGGCGTCTTCCAATATATCGACAGCGCGCATGCGTAGCAGCATCTCGTCTTCGACAACAAGGACGACGGCGGGGACTTGGGAAGGATTCAGAACAATCATGATGGGCATTTCAAAAAGAGCGAAAAACAATTCGCGCCATCGCTCGGAATGGCTACGATATGGAACACAAGCATCTCGCGGCCCATTCGATCCCGATTGGTTCAAGTTTGACGCAATAATATGCCGGGCCTCGGTCGGCGTGGATGCAAAACCCTCATTTGCTCAAAAGCTGACAGTCGCCACGCGACAAGTTGGGGGCCATAAACGCGAGTGGCGGCCTTTAGGCCCGCATGCCGGTTGCATTCGGTTACCGGAGTAGCCATCTGGGTATTAAGTAGCGCAATCGGATCGCTTCACCAGCGCATGCCCCGAACTGCGGCGCCTCAAGCCACGCCAGATCTTAATCGACAGTATCGACCAACGGCATATCGCCCCGATATGCGCGTAACGGGTCAGGACAGACTATGGCCACCGAACATGTCGCCGCCCGCTCCCCGACATCAAGCGGGATCGTCGAGGCGCGGACATGACGCCGCTGTCCCGCATCGCCTTTATCGGCAATTCGCTCCCCCGCCGCTGCGGGATCGCTACTTTCACCACGGATCTGCAGCAGGCGATATCAGCCTCACGGTCCAGCCTCGAGACCAGCATCGTGGCGATGACCGATCATGGTCAAGCCTATGACTATCCCGCTTCGGTCGCCTTGCAGATCAAGGACGGCAACATCGACGACTATGCGCGCGCCGCGGAGTTCCTGAATGCCGGCCGGTTCGACACCGTTTGTCTGCAGCACGAGTTCGGAATTTTCGGCGGTGAAGCCGGCGCCCATATCCTGGCGCTGTTGTCGCGCCTCACCATGCCCGTGGTGACGACGTTTCATACCGTGCTGGCCAAGCCGAACGCCGCGCAGCGCGCGGTGATGGAGCGCATCGTCGAGATGTCCTCGAAGGTCGTGGTGATGGCCAACAAGGCCCATGAGCTACTGCGTGATGTCTATCAAGTGCCGGAAGACAAGATCGAGGTCATTGCGCACGGCATTCCCGACGTCGCCTTTGTCGGGCCCGAAGCTGCGAAAGCCAGGCTCGGATTTAGCGGGCGCTCGGTCATTCTGACATTCGGCCTGTTGTCCCCGAACAAGGGCATCGAGGTCATGATCGACGCCATGCCGTTGATCCTGAAGCACAGCCCCGACGCCGTGTATGTCGTGCTCGGCGCGACCCATCCCAATCTGGTTCGCGACAAGGGCGAGGCCTATCGCGAGAGCCTGATGGCGCGGGTGCGGGAACTCGGCGTCGAAGATCATGTCGTGTTCCTCGACCAGTTCGTCGATCAGGCCACGCTGCTCGAATTCATCTCGATGTGCGACGTCTATGTGACGCCCTATCTCAACGAGGCGCAGATGACATCGGGCACCCTGGCCTACAGTTTTGGACTGGGCAAACCGGTGGTCTCGACGCCGTACTGGCACGCGTGCGAATTGCTGGCCGATGGACGCGGCGTCCTGATCCCGTTCGGCGACGCCGCGGCGACCGGCCGGGAAATCGCGCAATTGCTCACCGACGACCCGCGCCGCCAGGCGATGTGCAAGCGCGCCTATGCCGTCAGCCGCTCCATGACATGGGAGCGCACCGCCGAACGCTACATGGCCGTGTTCGAGAATGCGCGGCAGGGTCACTGGCTCAAGGCCTTTGCGCTCCCCGACACCGCCTTGCCTGAACCGGCCAACGATGCGGTGCCGGACATGCAGATCGGCCATTTCCTGTCGATGTGCGACGATACCGGGCTGTTTCAGCACGCCGTGCATTCGGTGCCCGATCGGAGCCACGGCTATTGCGTCGATGACAACGCCCGCGCCCTGCTGCTGGCCTGCGCTCTCAACACGCCAGGCGAAGTGCCGTTGCCGGATATTCTCACCACCCGCTTTGCCGCTTTCGTGCAGCACGCCTGGAATCCCGACGCCAAACGATTTCGCAACTTCATGGGTTTCAACCGAACCTGGCTTGAAGACTTCGGCTCCGAAGACAGCCACGGGCGAACGCTATGGGCCTTGGGGGAGGGCGCGCGCAGCGATGCCAGCCCGTCACGACGCCGATGGGCCGCCGCGCTGTTCGCGGAGGCGCTCCCCACCGCGGAAACGTTCCGCTCGCCGCGGGCCTGGGGTTTTACGCTCTTGGGCCTGGACGCTTACTGCGCGGTCGTTGCCAACGATCGGCACGCCCAGGACGTTCGGCTTGTGCTGGCGGACCGGCTGATGACCCTTTTCGCCTCGGTCGAGACCCCGGACTGGATGTGGTTCGAGGCAGGCCTTGCCTACGACAATGCACGCCTGCCGCAGGCCTTGATATTGACGGGCATGGCGACTGCAACGCCGGCCTATGTCGACGCCGGCCTAAAATCGCTGCGCTGGCTCATGACGCAGCAAACGGCGCCGGACGGCCATTTCCGCCCCGTCGGCACCGCCGGCTTCGGCGAACAGCGGCAACGCCCGCGCGCCTTCGACCAGCAGCCGGTGGAGGCCACGGCGACCATCGCCGCCTGCCTCGCGGCATGGCGCGCGGATGGCGATGCCGAGTGGAAAGCCATTGCAACGCGCGTCTTTGCGTGGTTCCTCGGCAGCAATGATCTGTCCGTCGCGCTGGCCGACCCGGAGACCGGCAGCTGTTGCGATGGACTGCATCCCGACCGCGCCAACGAAAACCTCGGCGGCGAGTTCGGTCTTGTCTTACCTGCTCAGCCTTGCGGAGATTCGTCAGCTTTTGCGCTCCAATACCGGGCTGACAAGGCGCGAGCCGCTGCGGGCATTAAGCGCCTGAGTTCGTTGGAGCGTGATACTCTTCTCTTGGAGGCGTCATCTCGCTCACTCTTCTTGCTTGCGCATGATCTCCGGGCAAACGCTTCGCGGTTGTCGTGAGGGAAGACCGGAGCCCGCTTTTCCCGATCACGCTTTAGTACCGTTCCCCCGAATTAACCTCCAACGCGCCGAGGGCACCTTGTTGCAAACCACTTTCCTCCATCGGCAGGCGCTGTACCTGCGGCCGGATCCGGCGCGGGTCATCGTGCGCCCGTTCAAGCCGGCGACCGAGCCGCGCGATCTCAACCCGACCGACAAGACCCGCGCCAATCACATTGTCGACCGGGTTCTCGCGCTCGATTCCGATGCCGTCGCCCACCAGCTCGCCGACGTCCTGGAAAATTTCCAGGGCCGGCATCGTAATCTCCTGGAGACATTCGAGGCGCGCGCCGACGAAATGGAACAGGCGCTGGCGGAACATGGCCGCTTTTCCAGCGCCCAGCGCCAGTTGATCGGCGCCTATTTTCTCAACGAATATTCGTTCGAAGCCTCGGCCTTGTTCAATCCCTCGATCGTGCGCCACCCCGACCAGTCGGCCGCGCCGAAAGGCGGCGCGCGCTTCATTCTCAGTCTCCGCGCCACCGGCGAAGGGCATGTGTCGTCGCTGACGTTTCGCGCCGGCACCATTGCCGCGGACGGCGGCCTGACCGTGGATCCGACCGCGCGGCTCGCTTCGAGCCCCCGGATCGCCCGTCGCGTATCCGGACAGGACGGCGAGGAAATCGAGCTGGCTTTCAAGCCTGACGAAGACCTCAGCGAGCGCGTCATCTTTCCGGTCACCGAATCCCAGTCGAACGGCATCGAGGACGCGCGCTTTGTCGAATTCAGCGACGAGGGCCGCAAAACCTACTACGCGACCTACACCGCCTATAGCGGCCGGGCGATCCGTTCCGAATTGATCGAGACCGACGATTTCATCTCGTTCCGGATGTCGCCATTAAGGGGCAGCGCTTCGCACAACAAAGGCATGGCGCTGTTTCCGCGCAGGATCGGCGGCCGATACGCCATGATCGCGCGGCAGGACAATGAAAACCTGTATCTCATCTATTCCGACGACCTCTCCACCTGGGACGGCGGTCAGGCCATCCTGAAGCCTGAATTTCCCTGGGAGTTCGTCCAGATCGGCAATTGCGGATCGCCGATCGAACTCGATGAGGGCTGGCTGCTGCTGACCCATGGTGTCGGCCCGGTGCGCAAATATTCGATCGGCGCGGCGCTGCTCGACAAGAACGACCCCTCGAAAGTGCTGGCGCGCTCACGCGAGCCGTTGCTGCGGCCCGAGCCATCCGAGCGCGAGGGCTACGTTCCCAACGTCGTCTACACCTGCGGCGCGATGCGGCACAACGACCAGATCATCTTGCCCTACGCGGTGTCGGATACCTTCTCAAATTTCGCGACCATCCGGATTTCGTCGCTGATGCAGGCGATGAAAGGCTGATCGCCGCGCCCGAACCCAGCGCGGCAGCCGCTTTTGCTGTCAGATCAGGGAGCCCTTCATGGCCCGCGAGACCAGCTACTTCGTCCAGGCCTTCAACGCCGGCAAGGGCGCCAACCTCAAGGCCGATACGCCGATCGCCTGCAAGACGGCAGCCGGCGCGCTGCGAACCGCCGAGCGACTGGCATTGAGCAAACTCGGCGTCGTCGCGTTCTCCTCCACCGCCGACCCCGAGATGGGCGACTATGACGACGAGCCGACCGTCATCTTCCGCAACGGCCGGTTTCCTCCGGCCTTCGATTGAAAATCAACAAACTCCAGTCGCTGCTGCGAGCGCCAACCAATCCTCGTCTTGGCAATAAATCCCTCGTCGTTCCTGCGAAAGCAGGGACCCATAACCACCGGTCGCAGCGACGGAGCAAGAAAATCTCAACACCCGCTCTTTGAATCTCAACGATGTCCGTGTTTAGCGCTTAGCCTCACCCCAACATCAGTGGTTATGGGTCCCTGCTTTCGCAGGGACGACGAGGGATGGGTTGCGCGTTGCAAGACAACGCTCACGCCGCGCGGACGCTGTCCAGGAACTTCTCGACTTCGTCCTTGAGGTGAACGCTCACCTCGGACAGCGCCTGTGCCGATTTCAGCATCTGGCCCGACGTCGTTCCGGTTTCGCCGGCGCCCTGGGCGACGCGCTCGATGTTGTCGGCGACGTCGAGGGTGCCGCTGGCGGCGGCCTCGACGCCTCTGGCGATGTTTTGGGTCGCCGCGCCCTGCTGCTCGACCGCGGACGAGATCGAGGTGGTGATCTCGCTGATGCGTTCGATGGTCAGCCCGATCGCCTTGTTGGCTTCGACGGATTCTCCGGTGGCGCGCTGCATGTTGACGATGTGCGCGCTAATCTCGTCGGTGGCTTTCGCGGTCTGGCCCGCCAGCGTCTTGACCTCCTGCGCCACCACCGCAAATCCGCGGCCGGCATCGCCGGCCCGCGCCGCCTCGATGGTGGCGTTGAGGGCGAGCAGGTTGGTCTGCTCGGCAATCGACGTGATCAGTTTCACCACATCGCCGATCCGGTCGCCCGCCGCCGACAGTTCCGCCATCCGCTGGTCGGTGGCGTTGGCCTGCTTGACCGCCTCGGCCGCGACGCCATTCGATTCCTGAACCCGGCGGCTGATTTCAACGATCGACTGCGACAGTTCGTTCGAAGCGGCCGCGGCGGTGCGAACATGTTCGGATGCCTGTCTGGAAGCGTTGGCGGACTGGCCCGACATCTGCGCCGTCGAATGCGCCGTCACCGCAAGCTGCTGCGCGTCCTTCTCGAATTGCCCCGAGGATTTCAACACCTGCTCGATGATCCCGCCGATCCTGGCGCGGAAATCCTCGACAAACCGGCTGAGTTCGGCCTTGCGTTTTTCCATCGCCAGCTTCTCGGCGTTGATGCGTCCGGCTTCGAGCTGGCGGCGCTCGATCTGGTTGTTCCTGAAAACGTCGATGGTGCGGGCAATCGCGCCGATTTCGTCGTGGCGGTCGGAATGACGGATTTCGACGTCGGTCCGCCCCTCGGCGAGGCCGGTCAGCGATTCCGTCACCGCCCGCAGCGGCTTGGTGACGCGGCGGACAATGAGCATCGTCATTCCGAGCACGAGAAAAGCCGCAATCGCCGCGGCGATCGCCATGGCCGCGAGCGCCTGCGACAACATGCCGTCGAGCTGCTCCGTCGGAACGCCGACATACACGATGCCGATCACCTTGCCGCCGGCATCGAACACCGGCTGATACGCGGTATAGAAGCGACGGCCGAACAGGTTGGCCGGACCTTTGTAGGCCTGGCCGCGGCGCAGTGCGGCTTGCGCGGGATGATCGGCCGCAAGCTGGGTGCCGACCGCCCGCTCGCCATTCTCTTTTTTCAGGTTGGTGGTACGGCGAACGAACTGCTGCGACGTATTGTCATGGACGAAAAGCGTGGCGGTGCCCCCGACATAGGAGGTGGCCCGATCCACGATCCTGTGATCGGTGAATTCCGGCATCTGCGGAATTTCGATGCGGTCTACGACACCGTCGCGAACCGCAACCTTCGCGTTCGGAAAGCTTTCGCCAAACGCGAGGCTGAGCGTGCGAAGGTTGGCGTCGATATCGCGTTCGGCGCGGGTGTCGAAATCGCGTGACAACGACCAGTATCCGGCTCCCGCCACAAGCGCGGTGTTCACCGCGATCAGGAGAGCGGCGCTCAGGACGGCTTTCGGGCCGAGGTTAAGTCGCAGAAGCGCAAAGCGGCTTCCTCCAAATCCAAGCGCCATGCAGCCTCTCCGGAATAAGGTCTGAAACGGTGAGGGCCCATTTTTGTCCAATCCTTTTACAATCGGTTTAAGGTTCGGCGGCTCTCACACAATCAAAGTGCGAAAAAGTTCGCGCTCGCTACCTTGATACCGCTTTTTCACTAGCACTTTCGTCTCGGAAAGCGCCGTTCAGGCCGGCAGCATCCGGCAAAGGAATTGTGAGTGCTCACGCCTGCTTCGCGATCTGCGCCAGCGCGTGCATTGCCGCGATATAGCCATAAGGTCCGAGGCCGCAGATCACGCCGGTCACGACCGACGAAATTTTCGAATGCCGATGATATTCGTCGCGGGCATGGATATTTGAGATGTGGACCTCGATCACCGGCCCTTCAAAAGCCTTGATCGCATCGAGGATGGCAATCGAGGTGAAAGAGTAACCGGCCGGATTGATGATGATGGCGTCCGCGCTCTGTCTGGCCGATTGGATCAGGTCGACAAGCTCGCCCTCATGGTTCGACTGCCGAAAGATCAAGCCAAGGCCGAGACCCGTCGCGTGATGGGCGCAGCTTTCCTCGATCTGGGCCAGCGTGGTGGTGCCGTAGATATGCGGCTCGCGCACGCCGAGCAGATTGAGATTGGGACCGTTCAGAATCATCAACCGTTTCATGGTGTGTCTTTCTTGGGGTTAGTCGCCGAATCTTCGCTCCGGTCCGCTGATGCGCACCGAGACCGGCGTCCTCAGCGTAGCGGGGATGGCGCGGCGTGCAATCCGGGGCGAAATCATGGCGTGCGGCGTCGTCTCTTGACGCAACTGCGTCGGTTTGCCAGATCACCCCGACCGGGGCAGCATCGCGACAGGTCCGGCGGTGGTGGCAGGCCGGTTCTCCGATCCTCCAAATCGCGTTCTCGGGGTTTGAACTTGACGGACCTGACAGACAGCGTCGAGTTTGCGCGCGGGGGATTCTGGCGGCGGACGTTTGCGATCGCTATCGACGTGATGGCGATCGTCGCCGTTCTGCAACTTGCGGCGCTGGCCTTGTTTCCGCTGTCGAACGGACGCGTGCAGTTTTCCGGCGGCCCGTTTTATGCGCTGAACTGCCAAAGGCTGGAGGCGGTGCCGGAAGGCGTGACGGTCCCGGCCGAATTCGGCGTCAATTCGATTACCGATTGCCGGCAAAGCCTGTTCGGCCTGCCGACCGCCCGTACCCTCAACCTCAATCGCATTACCGAGGTCGGCGGCGTCACCAAGGTCGCGCAAGTCCGTCATATGCTCGATGCCGGGGGCAGGCCGGTGCGTGGCTGGCCGCTGGAGATTTTCATCCTGCCGCTGCTGATCGCGTTGCGCTTCTGGCTCGATCACGGCCGCGGAAGTCCCGGCCGCCGGATTTGCCGTCTTCGTCTGGCGGATGCAATGGACGGGTTGCAGCCGCCGCCGACATCGTTGAACGGGCGCTATGCGGCGCTCGCGCTGCCGCTGGCGCCGCTCTGGCTCTGGTCGGCCGTTGGCGCGCTGTTTCCGGCCTCGGAGCCGATCGGCGCCTCGGTGTATGTGCTGTGCTGGGTCGGGACCGGTTTCCCGCTGCTGATCGCCATGCTCGAGGCCGCGGATTCGATCATCGGGCGCCGGGACGCCTATTATGACCGCTTCGCGCAAACCACCGTGCTGCGGCTCGATCCGAAAACCGCGGTCATGGCGATGGCCGCCGCCGCGCCGTCGCCAGACCGCGGCAAACCGCGCATCATGCCGGAAGCATCAGCGGCCTATGCGATGCCGCCGCCATTGCCGCGGCCGGCGTCGCGATCGCGCAATTATATCGTGCAGCATTGGCGCGGCGAGCTTTCGCTGCCGGTGTCGTATTGGCTGAACGGCATTCTCGGCGCGATCATCGTCGGCGTCACGGTCGGTGTGCTGGCCTACACCATCAACCGGCAGGGCGCGGCGCAGCCGCTGATGTGGCTGGTCTCCCTGGTCGCCGCCTGGATGTCGGCTGCGGTGCTGACGGTCTGGCAGGCGGTCGGCGTCTGGCGTTCGGCCATCCGCTACGGGCAAAGCGGCAAGCGGTTCTGGGGCGCCGCCGCCAAGGCGCTGGCCCTGCTCGGGGCGGTGCAAGTCGCGGCGAACTTCGCGACCGTGGGGGCGGCGCAAATTGCCGGCATTTATGAAATCGTCGCCGGCGACGCCCGGGTCGGTCCGCATGAATTTCATGTCGTCGGCGACGGACAGACCCTGCAATTCTCCGGCGGCATCACCTTCGGGGTTGCCAAGGAATTCGAACAGTTTCTCAACGCGATGTCGACTATCCGGGTGGTGGAGCTCAATTCCACCGGCGGCCGCATCCTCGAAGCGCAGAAGATATCCGATCTGATCAGGAGCCGGAATCTCGCGACCTTCGTCGCTAAGGATTGCCTGTCGGCCTGCACCATCGTGTTTCTCGGCGGCAGGCAGCGCGTGATGATGGCCGCCGCGCGATTGGGATTTCATCAGCCGGCGTTTCGCGGCATGACGGCGGGGGACCGCCGCGCCGCGATCGAGACCGAACAGCAGCGGCTGCAGCGGTTCGGAGTGAGCCCGGAATTCGCCGAGCGCGCCAACAGCGCGGCCCCGAACAGCATGTGGTATCCGGGCCAGGATGAACTGATCAGGGAGCGCGTGGTGACGCGCGTGATCGCGCCGCCCAGCGCCCCGGTGGCAACCGCGCCCTCCGCTCCCGCAACCGGCATTCCCACGGCAAGCGAAGTGACGCCGCCGGCCAGCGCGGCGGCCGATTACGACATCGGCGGCGTTCAACTTCCCGCTGATTTGCTGAAGCGGCTTTCCGCCCCGCCGCGCCGGGCGACGGCGCTGCCGCCGATGACGCCGAAATAGCGCAACAGCAATTTTCGCCAAACCGGCCGCTTGCGGCGGGAAAAACAAAACGGCCGGATCCTGCGATCCGGCCGTTCAAAACTCTCCGGCGCGAAGCCGGCTTGGCGAAAGCTCAGCTTGCCTTCGCCGCCGCGGCCTTCTTTTCGATCTGGCGCTTCAGATCGAGCGCCCGCGGCGACAGTTCGGCCGCCTTGGCCTTGAGCAGGAATGCATCGAACCCGCCACGGTGATCGACCGATTTGATCGCGTTGGTCGAAACCCGCAACCGCACGTTCCGTCCCAGTGTATCGGAAATGAAGGTGACGTTGCACAGGTTCGGCAGGAACCGGCGCTTGGTCTTGATATTGGAGTGGCTCACCTTGTGACCCACCAGCGGGCCCTTGGCCGTCAGTTCGCAGCGCCGCGACATCTCAACAAATCCTCTTCCATCCCCGGGCACGGTTCCTCGGGGGTCAAAATCACGTCCATCTAGGGAACCGCGGACGTATAGGGGGAGGACGGCTGCGCGTCAAGGTTTTGCAGCCCCCACAAGGCCTGCGAGAAGGCCGGGCAGGACGGATTTCGCAGGCGTTTCACCACCTTAAGTCATCATATAAACGGCGTATTCGCCGCCGACATGATACTCACGCGCTTGTGGCGTGTGATTTTGCTTGGCTTTGCGTCAATTCGTTGTTTGGCCGAATATTTTTGCTTAAATGACGGATCGATCGCGCCCAGTCGAGGACCACCCTTCCGTGACCCCATCCCGCATGATCTCCCCCCGTCTGGTCCGAGCGGCGCTGCGGGTTGGCCTGTGCGCCGGTGCATTGATAGCGGTCGCCGTGCCCTCCGCCCTCGCGCAGGGAAAGCTCGAGGCCCGTTACGAGGCCACGCTGGCCGGCATTCCCGTCGGCAAGGGCGCCTGGGCCATCGATATCGCGGACGATCAGTTCTCCGCCGCCGCCTCCGGCGGCACCGCCGGACTGATGAAGGCGTTTTCCGGCGGCTCCGGCAACGGTGCTTCGCAGGGCCGGATCGTCAACGGCGCGCTGGTGGCGTCGAATTATACCGCCTCCACCACCACCGCGAAAAAAACCGAAACCATCCGCATGGTTTTGTCGGGCGGCAACGTCAAGGAATACACGATCGAGCCGGAGCCTCCGGTCGATCCGGACCGCATCCCTATCACCGAGGCGCATCGCCGCGGCGTGTTCGACCCGATGACGGGATCGATGCTGCGGGTCCCGGGTTCCGGCGATCCGCTCAGCCCCGAAGCCTGCCGCAGCGGCGCCGCGGTGTTCGACGGGCGCATGCGCTACGATCTGAAGCTCGACTTCAAGCGCATGGAAACGGTGAAGGCCGAAAAGGGCTATCATGGCCCGGTGGTGGTTTGCGCGATCTATTTCTCGCCGATCGCCGGCTACATCCCGGATCGGCCCGTGATCAAATATCTCGCCACCCAGCGCAACATCGAAATCGCCTTCGCGCCGATCGCGGGAACCCGCGTCCTGGTTCCGTTCCGGATGGTGATCCCGACGCCGTTCGGCACCGCGATGCTGGAAGCCACGCAGTTCATCACGCAGGCCTCGCCGCCGCGGGTCGCCAAAACGCAGTGATGGCGGGGCGGCTGGCTCGGAAGCTTGCCGGCGGAACGGAGCCCGGCGTTTCGCGTTCGAATCCGGCCGGGCGAGCGACTCTTGGCTTGACTTTTGACTCGATCGTCCCGCGCATGGGGTTTAAGGATTTCCACCATCTGGCGTCCCTTGCCGGGTGGGGCCAAACTTGATCTAGTGCGCCATCGGAGCCTCAACGCGAGATGTTGCGGTGAACGAAGCCGGAGTTGGTACGAGTTAGCGATTTGGGCGCGATTTTGTTCCGGACTTGTTCCAGAGTTTAAGCCGCGACCTGAAGGCGTCGCATTCTGAAACACTTCTAACCTCGCGCGTATTTCCGATCGCAGAGCCGGTACACACTTTTGCGGAATACGCGTCCAACGCCTGCGATGCAGAAACCTCGTAAAATATGGCCTTTTCTTCTTCAGCCCCCACGTTCTCGAACGGACGGGCTCCCGGCGCCGGGGTTACCGCGGTGCTCGGGCCCACCAACACCGGCAAGACCCATCTTGCGATCGAGCGTATGCTTGCGCATTCCTCGGGGCTGATCGGCCTGCCGCTGCGGCTGTTGGCGCGCGAGGTCTACAACAAGATCGCCGATCGCGCGGGCGTCGATTCGGTCGCGCTCATTACCGGTGAAGAAAAGATAAAGCCGCCGAAAGCGCGGTTCTGGGTCTCCACGGTCGAGGCGATGCCGCGGGATCTCGACGTGTCGTTTCTGGCGGTCGATGAAATCCAGATCGCGGCCGACCTCGAACGCGGCCACGTTTTCACCGATCGCATCCTGCATCGGCGCGGCCGCGATGAAACGCTGTTGCTGGGCGCCGCCACCATGCGCCCGATCATCGAGCGATTGTTGCCCGGCGCCAGCATCGTCACGCGGCCGCGGCTGTCGCAGCTTGAATTCGCCGGCGACCGCAAGATCACGCGGCAACCGAGGCGTACCGCGATCGTCGCGTTTTCCGCCGATGAAGTCTACGCCATCGCCGAATTGATCAAGCGCCAGCATGGCGGCGCGGCCGTGGTGCTGGGATCGCTAAGTCCACGCACCCGCAACGCGCAGGTGGCGATGTTCCAGTCCGGCGACGTCGACTACCTGGTGGCGACCGACGCGGTGGGCATGGGATTGAACCTCGACGTCGATCACGTCGCCTTCGCCTCCGACCGCAAATATGACGGCTATCAGTTCCGCCGCCTCAATCCGTCCGAATTCGCCCAGATCGCCGGCCGTGCCGGCCGCGCCACCCGCGACGGCACCTTTGGCACCACCGGCCGCTGCGCGCCGTTCGAGCCGGAACTCGTCAACGCGCTGCAGAACCACACTTTCGAAAGCGTGAAAATCCTGCAATGGCGCAATTCGAAGCTGGATTTCTCCTCGCTCGGCGCGCTTCAGGTCTCGCTGGCGCTGACGCCCAACCACGAAGCCTTGACCCGCGCGCCGATCGCGGAAGACATGCGCGTGCTCGATCACGCCGCGCGCGATGCGGATGTGCGCGAAATGGCCCATGGCGCTGCCGCGGTGGAACGGCTATGGGACGCCTGCCAGATTCCGGATTACCGCAAGATCGCGCCGGCCGCCCATGCCGAACTGGTGACGACCCTGTTCGGCTTTCTGATGCGCCAGGGCCGGATACCGGACGCCTGGTTCGCCGCCCAGGTCGAGCAGGCGGATCGCCTTGACGGCGATATCGACACGCTATCGGGCCGCATCGCGCAAATCCGGACCTGGACCTTTGTGGCCAATCGTCCGGATTGGCTGGCCGATCCCGACCATTGGCAGGGAATTGCCCGCGAAGTTGAAAATAAATTGTCCGATGCGCTGCATGAACGGCTCACGGAGCGTTTCGTTGATCGCCGTACCAGTGTATTGATGCGCCGCCTGCGGGAAAACACGATGTTGAATACGGAAATAGGCAAGACCGGCGAAGTGATCGTAGAAGGCCATGTGATCGGCCGGCTCGACGGATTTACCTTTGCGCCCGACGCGGCCGAGGCCGGCTCCGACGCCAAGGCGTTGCAGGCCACCGCGCAAAAGGCGCTGGCCGGGGAAATCGACGCGCGCGCCGAGAAGCTGTCGGCCGCGCCCGACGACCAGTTCGTGCTGGCGTCGGACGGGACGATCCGCTGGACCGGCGATGCGGTGGCGAAACTGGTCGCCGCCGACGACGTGCTGCATCCGCGCATCCGCATCATTTCCGACGATCGGCTGGCCGGCGCGCCGCGCGAAGCGGTCCAGACCCGGCTCGATCTGTGGCTCAAGACCCATATCGAGAAACTGCTGGGACCGTTGTTCGACCTCGCCAAGGCCGAGGACATCACCGGGATCGCGCGCGGCATCGCATTCCAGCTGATCGAAGCGCTCGGCGTGCTGGAGCGGCAGAAGATCGCGGCCGAAATGAAGGATCTCGATCAGCCGTCGCGCGCCACGCTGCGTAAATACGGCGTTCGCTTCGGGGCCTATCACATCTACGTTCCCTCGCTCCTGAAGCCGGCGGCGCGCGCATTGGCTTCGCTGTTGTGGGCCGAGAAGCAGAACAATGTCGACATGTCGGCGCTGTCGGGCGCGCAGCATCTGGCGGGCAGCGGCCGCACCTCGTTTCCGGTCGACAAATCGCTCGACCGCAATGCCTATCGCGTGCTGGGCTACCGGCAATGCGGCGATCGCGCGGTGCGGGTCGATATCCTGGAGCGCCTCGCCGATCTGATCCGTCCGGCGCTGGCCTGGCGCGAAAGCTCGTCCGGTGAAAAGCCGGCCGGTGCGTTCGACGGCCGCGGTTTTGTCGTGACCCAGGCGATGACGTCGCTGACCGGTTCGGCCGGCGAGGACTTTGCCTCGATCCTGCGCGCGCTCGGCTATCGCATGGAGCGCCGTCCGGCGCCGCCGCCGAGGCCGCCCGCGGTCGAAACGGCGACGGCGGAAACCGCGCCGGTGGACGCGACGTCGTCCGAGACCGCCTCCCCGGAGGCTGCATCCGTTGAGGCGGCGGCGGAAGGCGCGCCCGCCGATACAGTTGCGGCGGCGGAGCCGGTGGCCGCTGTCGAGGCGGGCGAAATCGCCGATATCGCCGACGACGCCCCGCAGGCCGCCGCAGAGACGGCGGTCCCCTCGGCAAGGCTGCTTCCCGATGTCGCCTTCGCCCATGTTTCGAATGAGACCGAAGCCACAGCCGCGGAGGCCTCCGCGGTCGAAGTAGCCACCGTCGAATCCCAGCCTGATCCGGCCGCGTCGATCGAGGCTTCGACGGCGGAAGCGCCGCGGGAGCAGGTTGCCGTCGTTGAAACACCGACCGAGACGGACGCCGCGGACGCAGCTGTCATTGAGGCAGGTGTCGTTGAGGCAAGTGTCGTTGAGGCAAGTGTCGTTGCGGCCGCGCCCGATGCCGCTGCGGCGCCTGACATGGTCGATGTCTGGCGGCCGGGCGGCCGCTCGGAGGAGCGCCGGCCGCGCCATGATCGCAACCGTCATCATCGCGACCGCCCGCAGGAGGGCGCGGCACCCGCCGCCGGCGCAAACGAGGCCGGCGAGGGCGCCAAAGGCGAACGGCATCGCCGCGGACGGCGCGACCGAAACAATGAATTCCGCAAACCCCGCACCGATGCGCCGGCGGAGGCCGCAGCGGCTCCGGCGGAGGGCGCGCCGATCGGCGAGCCGCGCGACAACAAGGGCCGTCCACCGCGCGAGCGTTTCCAGGGCAAGGGCAGGGACCAGAACCGGGACCAGGGCAGAGACCAAGGCCGAGACAAGGGCAAGTTTGGCGGAGGGCGCGAGAAGGGCGGCCGCGACAAAGGCGGGCGCGACAAGCGGGACGGCGGGCCATCGCACCGGCAGTTCGCTACGACCGCGCCGCCGCGCGAACGCGACCGTCCGGTCGATCCCAATTCGCCGTTTGCCAAACTCGCGGCGCTGAAAGAACAGCTCACGGCCAACCGCAAGGATCAGCGCTAGATCTATCCAGTGGTGTTGTTTGGAGCGCCAGCGTCTCGATAAATGGTTGTGGCATGCGCGGGTCGTGAAGGCCCGCACCAGCGCCGCCGCGCTGGTCGAGGCCGGCCACGTCCGCGTCAACGGCGTGCGCGAGAAGGCGCCCGGCCACGCCGTGAAGACCGGCGACGTGCTGACGATCGGGCTTGACCGCACCGTTCGCATCCTAAAGATCGTGGGATTTGCAGAACGGCGGGGCGACGCCAGCGCGGCGCGCCTGCTCTACGACGATTTGCAGGCTCGGCGCGAGTAACCATCCTCGTTCAAGCGAATTAAGCCGGCAGGAAAGCCTGAAAACGCCTCCGGCAGGCGATCCGCTTCACTTGCGGCTGCGGACTTCCTGCGCTACGCAACCCACTCAAAATTGACCCGTTCCGGAGCCCTGGATGACTTACGTCGTCACTGAAGCCTGCATCAAATGCAAATATACCGATTGCGTTGAGGTCTGCCCCGTCGACTGTTTCTACGAGGGCGACAACATGCTGGTGATCCATCCGGACGAATGCATCGATTGCGGCGTGTGCGAGCCTGAATGCCCGGCCGACGCCATCAAGCCGGACACCGAGCCCGGGCTGGAAAAGTGGCTCGAAGTGAATACCGAATATGCCAAGAGCTGGCCGAACATCACCCAGAAGAAGGAAGCTCCGGCCGACGCGAAGGAATTCGAGGGCGTGGACGGGAAATTCGAGAAATATTTTTCTCCGGCGCCGGGGACCGGTGACTGACGATGCCGGGTTTTGTCCTGAGAGGCTGCCTCGTTTGCAGGCATTTTGATTGCAGGACTTAACCCTAATACCTTTGATGTAGCGAAAATACCCTGTGCGGGCGCCAAATCGGGCGTAAATCGTTGATTTTTGCGGAAAATGTGCTATATTGGGCACATAAGCAAGCCGAACCCGGCGATGCCACTGTTCGTGGCCCTTATGGGTTCCCGTGAAAACATCGAACAGGGGCGTGGCAGTTCCGCGCGCAGGCTGTGTCACAGAAAACGCGTAAAAAGAGTGCTTCCAAAGGTTCTAGAAAAGCCGCCGCGGTAAGCCGTGGTGCAACCAAAAGCCGCGTCAGGGCTTCTCTCGGAGACGCTCGGACAGCCAGGAAGGCCTCGGCTGCAAAATCCTCCAAAAACAAAAGAAGCGCAATGCCAAACAAGACTGCTAAAACTGCCGCGAAAGCGACCGTTTCGAAGACTGCTGCTTCGAAGGTTGCCCCCAAGACCGTCGCCAAGGCTCCTGTCCATAAGGCTGCTCCTGTCCACAAAGCCGCTCCTGTCAGCAAGGCCGCGATCGTCGCGAAGCCTGTGGCTGCCGTTGCGCCGCGCGTTGAAGAGCCGAAGAAGGTTTTGACCCAGCGTCAGGGTTTCAAGACCAATGAATTCGTGGTGTATCCCGCGCACGGCGTTGGCCAGATTCTGGCCATCGAAGAGCAGGAGATCGCCGGCGCCAAGCTTGAGCTGTTCGTGATCAATTTCATGAAGGACAAGATGACGCTGCGGGTGCCGACCGCGAAGGTCGCCAATGTCGGCATGCGCAAGCTGTCGGAGCCGGCCCTGGTCAAGAAGGCGCTGGAGACCCTGAAGGGCCGCGCCCGCGTCAAGCGCACGATGTGGTCGCGCCGGGCCCAGGAATACGAAGCCAAGATCAATTCGGGAGATATCGTCGCGATCGCCGAAGTGGTGCGCGATCTGTATCGCTCGGAATCGCAGCCCGAACAGTCCTACAGCGAACGCCAGCTCTATGAAGCCGCGCTCGATCGCCTGTCGCGGGAAATCGCGGTGGTGCAGCACTCGACCGAAACCGAGGCGGTAAAGGAAATCGAAGGCCAGCTCGCCAAGAGCCCGCGCCGCGGCGCCAAGGCTGAGGCCGAAGTCGAGGCGGACGGTGATGGCGAGGCCGATGCCGATGGCGACGATGCCGCCGTCGCGGATGAAGCCGCGTAAGGCAGCTTCACATACCCAGACAATCAAAAGCCCGGTCCAAAAGACCGGGCTTTTTTGGTTATAAGTGATTGAGCGAAGTTCGTCCCGCGAGTTGTCTTTGCGGACGCAGGACCATAGCCACCGGCGTCAATTGTCGCAGAAGGTCGCTGCTTTACGGTCTTAACGATAGTGCACGGCGTATGGGTTCCTGCGTTCGCAGGGACGACGAAGATGCGTCAGTCGACAACGATCTTGACGAGGTCGCGCACCTTGACCTGGGAGCGGGAGTCGAGGCCGTTGAGGACACGAAAGCGCTCCGCCGGGCGGTCGACGCCGGCCATGCGGTGCGACAGCGATTCCACGGTATCGCCGGGCTGCACGGTGATGACCTTGATGCGAAGCGGCCGCGCGGTCTGAATTTCCTCCAGCGACAATCGGCGAAACGAGTTCACGGTTTCGCGCGCGTTGCGGTCGCTTTCGGTGGTCTTCTGCTTGGCGGCGAAAATGAAGCGGTAGACGTCGCTGCCGAACCGCAGCGCATAGACCTTGAACTGCCACTGATCGCCCTGCGCCTGGGCCGATGCCGCCGGGAAGCCGTTGATGGTCAGATCCTCGGTCGAGGCCTTGTCGACATTCTCCATCCAGCCGGAATTGAGATAGTCGCCGAGCGACTGTTCCGCCGGCACCCTCACCACATCGAAACGCATCGCCTGCGTCCCGCCCTCGCGCACGCCGATCACCGCCTGGGCGGTATTGTCCAGCGTGAAGGTATCGGGCGCGGCGAAGGTGAAGCCGAGCTTGGGATGCAGGAAGCGCCGGCCGCGAACGAAACCCTCGCTCGGGTCCTCGCCATAGACGATGTTGTCGATGGCTGCGAGATAGGTCTCGCGATCACGTTCGCCGCCCTGCGGCGTGGTATTATATTGGCGTGCGCTCGCCTGCGCGTTCGCGACGCGCTCCGGCGTCGCCGGGTGCGAGGAGAGAAAATCCTGCGCGCGGGGATCGAGCGAGGTCTTTCCCGCCTTCAGTTCGGCATTGCGCTCCATCGAGGTCAGGAAACGCGCCGCCCCGTAGGGGTCGAAATGGGCGCGCGCCGAAATGCCGACGCCGATGCCGTCCGCCTCGAATTCCTGGGCGCGCGAAAAGCTCGCCATCGTCAGCTTGGTTTTCGCGAGCGCGAGCGCGGTCAAATCGGGATCGTTGCCCATGTCGGTGACGACGCGGGTGACGACGGCGGCCTGGCGCGCCTGGTCCTCGCGGATCGAGGCGTGCTTGGCCAGCACATGCGCCATTTCGTGTGACAGCACCGAGGACAATTCCGAGGTGTCGCTGGCCAGCGCGATCAGGCCGCGCGTCACGTAAAGCTGCCCGGTCGGAAGCGCGAACGCATTCACGGCGCCCGAATTGAGGATCGTCACCTTGTAGGCCTGGTCGGGACGGTCCGATGCCGCGACCAACTGGTCGACCGTCTTGCCGATCAGCGTCTCCAGCTTCGGATCGTCATAGGAGCCGCCATACGAGGCCAGAATCCGCTCGTGCTCCCGCTCGGCAGCCGCGGTTTGCGCGATGACGCGTGTGGGCTTGGCCTGGGGCAGCGGAGGCGCGGCGGTCTGGAACCGGGCGGCATCGCCGCAGGCAGCGAGCGTCAAGGCCGCGCACAGCAGAACGGGCGCAGCCCAAAGGCGGCGACTTATCCACATCCCGTGCCGTCCCGCACACTCTGCCAATTCAGCTACTCGTATTTTCAGAGAGCTAATTCCCGCCAAGCAACTCAACCTGCCCCACCCGGAACACTTCGATCCGCGGCCCGCCGCGGGCCTCGACCCAGCCTCGGACGCGAATCCGCCTATTCTCGAGAGATTTTACGGCAAAACCGGTAGACTCAAGCGCCGTGTTCACGCGCCTTGAAATAGTCACAGCAAAGGCCTGTGTCCAGTTCCGTCCGAAGTTGAGGTACGTCGTCGCCCCCGACTGCCGGACCGATAAAACCTTGCCTTCGACCACCGTAAACCGCCCAATCCCGGCCAAAATATCGCCCGGACTTTCCGCGTTTTTTATGGCGGTTGGGTCAGCCCAGATGCCTCTTTTTGTCTCTCTCGCCGCCGTCTCGGCTGCCATCAGGGTCGAAGCACATTCCTTGTTGGCGACGCTGGCGGATACCAGCGCCTCGCCCTGCGCCAGCAGCAGGCCCTGCACCGATGTTTCGGTTCCATCCAGAAACGCAAAAGCGGGCTGGCGGCCGTAACGGTCGGGCGCGTCGTCCTCCCCGCGCAGCGTCACGTCGCGGCCGGCCACCAGGGCCGCCAGCGCCGAGCCGCGGTTGCCTTTTTCCTTGTCGGCCAGCACCGGCTCGATGCCGGCGAGGGTGACCTCGCGGCCGTCCTGCAGGCGAAACGTGCGGGCGTCGATTACAGCCGCGACGCGGCCCTCGCCCTGCGGTTCGAAGCTGCATCCGGCTGCCGCCGCGGAACCGGCTGCCGCCGCCGCGACCATGAACGCCACAGGCAACGCTGCCGTGACAAACCCGCCGCGCCGTCCTGCCGCTTCCATTGCCGGGTTCATGCGCCGCGCTGTCTCCGGTCGAATTCCTGCAGGCCGACGGTCCGCCGAGCGGCTCGTGATCCGAACCAACTCATGATCCGAAATTGCCCCGCCGACGAAGGGGGGAACGCCGACGGAAGTCAACGGCATCGCGCATATTTTCCGACCTCGCCGAATCTCGGGCGCTCCCGCGAATTCTACCACAAGTTGCTGCCGTCGTTCGGCATGGGAAGGGGATTTCCGGCCTGATCGGCGCGCAATCGAGTCGCGTCGGCGGCCATTCCGTTTTGCGGAAAATATCCGGGCGCCTGCATGACTGCCGCATCCGGGGTGCTGCTTGCCGCTGCACGGCGCATGCGGCATGATCGCGGCCAAGCAAATTAAAGCCGCAGGCAACGTGGCATCTACGCAGGGAGGCTTTCACGAAACACGTTCTTTCCGGCGTCCTCGCGTCGGTGCTGGCGGTCATGGCCACCGCGGCGGCCGCGCAAAGCAAACCTCCGCTGAGGCTCGGCGGCATCCTCCGTGCTACCCGCTGGTGAAGAAATGACGAAGCGGGTGCGAGAGCGCGAAATTTAGGAAGCCGTCATTCCGGGCTGGTCCGAAGGACCAGACCACAGATGTGCAATTGCACATCGGGGAATCTCGAGATTCCGGGTTCGATGCTTCGCATCGCCCCGGAATGACGAAAGACAACAAATAACAACAAAGGCAACACCTGATGAATAACGAAATGGTCCTCCAGAAGCTCGACCAGGGCTTGCTCACCATCACCATGAACCGGCCCGACCGGCGCAACGCGCTCAATCCCGACATGACGCGGGGGCTGGTCGAAGCAGCGCGGCGCGCGGCCGAGGACCATGAGGTTCGCGCGGTGCTGCTCAAGGGCGCGGGCGGCACCTTCTGTGTCGGCGGCGATGTGAAGTCGATGGCGGAGGGGCGGGCGCCGCTGCCGTTCGAAGCCAAGATGACCAATCTCCGGCGCGGCATGGAAGTGTCCCGCATTCTTCACGAGATGCCGAAGCCCGTGGTGGCGCAGCTCGATGGCGCCGCCGCCGGCGCCGGGCTTTCGATTGCGCTGGCCTGCGATCTCCGCGTCGCCTCGGCTTCGGTCAAGATCACCACCGCCTTCGCCAAGGTCGGCCTGTCAGGCGATTACGGCGGCACCTATTTCCTGACCCATCTGCTCGGCAGCGCCAAGGCGCGCGAGCTTTATCTGACCTCGCCGGTGCTCACGGCGCAGGAGGCCCACGCGCTCGGCATGGTGACGCGCGTCGTTCCCGACGCCGAGGTCGAGGCGGCGGCGCATGAGCTTGCGATGTCGCTGGCGCAGGGTCCGTCGGTGACGCTGGGCTATATCAAACGCAACATCAACAATGCCGAGCACATGTCGCTGGAGCAATGCTTCGACGCCGAAGCGATGCATCATTCGCGCTCCGGCGAGACCGCCGACCACAAGGAAGCCGCCAAGGCGTTCGTCGAGAAGCGCAAGCCCGTCTTCCAGGGCCATTGAGATGGCTGGTTACATGAGGTTGCGGCAGATCTGCCTGGTGGCGCCGCATCTCGAACCCGTCATCTCCGATATCGCCGGGATCATGGGCCTCGATGTCTGCTACCGCGACGGCAACGTCGCCAAATATGGCCTGGAGAACGCGCTGCTGCCGGTCGACACCATCCTGCTCGAGGTGGTGGCGCCGTTGCAGGCCGGCACCGCGGCGGGGCGCTTTATCGACAAGACCGGTGGCCGCGGCGGCTATATGGCAATCTTTTGTTGCGACGATCCGGATCAGCGCGGGCAACACGCCAAGGCCATGGGCGTGCGCGTCGCCAACGTCATCGATCATGCGCCCTATCACGGGGTGCAATTGCATCCGCGCGATTGCCGCGCCGCCTTCATCGAATTCAATCACACCGAGGGCAGCGACGATATTCTCGGCCCCTATCCGCCGGCCGGGCCGGACTGGCCAAAATCGATCCGCAAGGAGGTGACGCAGGCCCTGGTCGGCGTGGAGATGGAAAGCCCGGAACCGCAGGCGCTGGCGGAGCACTGGGGCAAGATCATCGGCATTGCCGTCTCCCGAAATCAAGGTGGCGAGCCCGAGCTGAAACTTTCTAATTGCAGCTTCCGCTTCATCAGGGGCGCAAGCGACATCATGAGCGGTTTGACGTTCAAGGCCGCCGACCCCGCCAGAGTGCGGGACGCCGCCAAGGCAAGGGGCCACGCCGTGTCCGGCGATTCGTTTGTGCTCGGCGGCGCCACGTTTCGTCTGGTAGCGTGAGCGTCGCGCTCGTTACCTCCGTCATTGCGAGGAGCGCAGCGACGAAGCAATCCACCTTTCCTCGGCGGGCATGGATTGCTTCGCGGAGCCTGTCATCGGGCGCGCATTCGCGCGACCCGGTGGCTCGCAATGACGGTTTCAAGCACTAAACAACGATAAGAAGGATCCATCCTCCCATGCCGCATCCGCTCGACAGCTTCTTTGCGCCTGACAGCATCGCGCTGATCGGCGCCTCGCGCGATCTGGAGAAGATTCCCGGGCGGCTGCTGTCGATGCTGCGCAAGAACGGGTTTCCCGGCAAACTCTATCCGATCAATCCCAATTACGGCGATATCGACGGGCTGAGATGCTTTTCCTCGATCGCGGATGTCGGGCAGCCGATCGATCTCGCCATCGTCATCATTCCGGCGCGCGCGGTGCTCGGCGCGCTCGAGCAATGCGCCGCCGCCGGCGTCAAGAACGCGGTGGTGATCTCGTCGGGTTTCGCCGAGGAGGGCGGCAATAGTGCTGCGATGCAGGACGCCATCGTGGCGCTCGCCAAAAAAACAGGCATGCGGATTTCCGGTCCCAATGCCGAGGGTTTTTACAGCGAGGTGCAGCGCGTTGCCGCCACCTTCAGCCCGACCGTCGACGTCAAGCCGGGCCCGCCGCCGCCGGTCGCGACCAAACGCCGGATCGGCATCGTCGCGCAAAGCGGCGGCATCGGCTTTGCGATCTATCACCGCGCCCGGGCGCTCGGCGTAGCGCTCAGTTATGTCGTCAGCGCCGGCAATGAATCCGACCTCGGCGCCGGCGAATTTTTCGAATATATGGTGCAGGATCCTTCCACCGACGTGATCCTGCTGTTCATCGAGGGCATTCGCGACGTCGAGAAATTTCTCGCCGCGGCCCACCGCGCGGCGGAGACCGGCAAGCCCGTCATCGTGACAAAAGTCGGCCGCTCCGGCGCCGGCGAGCGCGCGGCGGCGTCGCATACCGCCAGCATGGCCGGCTGGTCCGCCGCTTACGACGCGGTGTTTGCCAAATACGGCTTCATCGTTTCGAACGATCTCGACGAAGCCGTCACCATTGCGGCACTACTGACCACCAATCCGATGCCGAAGGGGGATCGCGTCGCGGTTCTGACGGTGTCGGGAGGCGCCGGAATCTGGGGCGCCGACACGGTCTCGATGCAGGGTTTGCAGGTGCCGGAATTGTCAAAGCCGATCCAGACGGAGATCAGCGCGCTGCTTCCGTCCTATGGCGCCACCGGCAATCCCATCGACGTCACCGCGCAGGGCGTGCACAGCGGCGGCCTGCAGAAGAGCATCGATCTGCTCGACATCTCGGACGAAGTCGATGCCATTCTGGTGGTGCTGTCGCTGTCGAGCGACACGCGCATGCCGTTCAAGCAGGCGGAGCTGAAGCCGGTCCTCGACGCCCAGCGCAAGCCGATCGTGTTTTATTCCTACACGCTGCCGTCCGACTTCGCGCGCCAGGAACTCGCGGCGTCGGGCGCGGTGGTGCTGTCGGGATTAACGCATGCCGGGGTCGCCATGCGCCAGATGGCTCGGCGCGCAAAATTCAAGCTGGCGCCGCCGGACGATTCCGCGGCACCGCCGCCGCGCGATATCTCCGCGCATCTGAAATCGGCCGTGCTTTCGGAATTCGACAGCAAATCGCTGTTGCGCGCCGCCGGCAT
This sequence comes from uncultured Alphaproteobacteria bacterium, assembly GCA_963793165.1. GTDB lineage: Bacteria > Pseudomonadota > Alphaproteobacteria > Rhizobiales > Xanthobacteraceae > Bradyrhizobium. The sequence continues at coordinate 564,777 of CAWBYU010000009.1, read as the reverse complement.
TGCATTGCCGGACGAAGTGCTGGTGACGGAGATGACGGCGCTGGACGCAGCGATCGCCCGCACCGGCTTTCCGCTGGTGATGAAAATCCAGTCCCGCGATATCCCGCACAAGAGCGAGGTCGGCGGCGTGCGCGTCAATATCACAACCAAGGGCGAAGCGTTCGCGGCTTACCGGTCGGTTAGGGAGAACGCGGGCCGGCACCGGCCCGACGCCGCCCTTCAAGGCGTGCTGGTCGGCCCGATGGCGAAGAAGGGCGTCGAGATCATCGTCGGCACGTTGCTGGATGCGATCTTCGGTCCGATGATCATGGTCGGTCTCGGCGGCATCACCACGGAATTGTTCAGGGACGTGGTCTATCGGCCGGCGCCCGTGAGCGCGATCGAGGCGTCCGCCATGCTGGCGGAACTGAAGGCCGCGCCGCTACTCAGCGGGTTTCGAGGCGCGGCGAAAGCGGATGTCGTGGCGCTGTCGCAACTGATCGCGCAGGTGTCGCGGCTTGCGGCGGCGGCTCGCGACAGGATTTCGGAGATCGAGCTCAACCCGGTGCTGGTGCATCCGGAAGGGCAAGGCGTCACCATCGTCGATGCGCTGATGGTGCCGAAGAAGTAGCTGCCTCTCTCAACGAGTCGTCCCCGCGCACGCGGGGACCCATAGCCACCGATGCTGATTATTTTAGAAGGTCTCTACCGCTGGTGTTCTTGCCGAGAGGACACGGCGTATGGGTCCCGGCTCAAGGCCGGGACGACGACCTGTTGAAGCGGCTATTCACCGCCCCTTGAAATTGGCGGCGCGGCGTTCGGCGGTGGCCTTGATGCCTTCCTTGAAATCCTCGGTCCGGCGCAGCCGGGTTTGTTCGGCGAGTTCGTGGTTGGTGGCGGCCAGCACGCGGTCGGCGAGGCCGGCGCGCATGGTGGCGCGGGTTGCGAGCAGGCCGAGCGGCGAGCATTCGGCGATCTCCGCGGCGAGCTTCATCGCCTCGGCGCGCACCTGGTCCTGCGGCACGCAGAGATTGGCGAGGCCCATCCGGGTGGCCTCCTCGCCGGTCACCCGGCGGCTGGTGTAGAAGATCAGTTCGGCGTTGTTCTTGCCGACCAGTTCCGGAAGCGTCGTCGTCAATCCAAAACCGGGATGAAAACCAAGTTTGGTGAAGTTGGCCGCGAAGCGCGCTTCGGGACAGGTAACCCGGAAATCAGCGGATACCGCGAGGCCCAAGCCGCCGCCGATGGCGGCGCCGTGCACCGCCGCGACGACCGGCTTTTTGGCACGGAAGATGCGCACGGCGTGCAGGTAAAGACTGTTGATCGAGCCGAGACTGTCGGCCGGATCGCCCTTGGCCTCGCGCGCCTCCTGTTCCTGCCGCGCCGGGTCGTTGAAATTGGCGCCGGCGCAGAACGCCTTGCCTTGCGCGGCCAGAACCGACGCGCGGATCTCGATATCGTTGTCGAATTCGTCCAGCGCGTCCGCGATCTGGTTGATCAGGGAGATATCGAAGAAGTTCAGCGGCGGCCGCTGGATTTCGATCAGGCCGACGTGGCCGATTTTTTCGACACCGATATCCGTAAACTTGCTCATGGCAATTCCTCGATTGAAATGAACTAGCGCAGTCCGGGCCGCGCGCCTAGCGCAGTCCAAGCCCGCGCGCGATGATGCCGCGCAGCACCTCGGTGGTGCCGCCCTGGATCGTCAGCTTGGGCGCGGTCTTGATCGCGAACGACAGCTGGTTTTCCAGGGTCTCGTGGTTGGACGCGTCGGCATCGACGAAGGCGGCGAGATCGCGCACGCGGTGCGGCAACTGCTGCTCCCACACCGTGCCGATGTCCTTGACGATCGAGGCTTCCACCACCGGCTCCTTGCCGGCCTGCAGCATGCCGGCGACCGAGACCGACATCCGCCGCATGGTGTGAAGCTGCGCCACCAGCCGCCCGATGCCTTCGGCGCTGCGGGTATCCGGATTCTTGCCGACCGCGCGAACCAGTTCGGTCAGCACATAGTAGGTTTCGAGAAAACGTTCCGGTCCGCTGCGCTCAAAGGCGAGTTCGCTGGTCGCCTGTTTCCAGGCGCCGTCGATTTCACCCAGCACATGATCGTCGGGCATGAAGGCGTCGGTGAACACGACTTCGTTGAATTCGAATTGCCCGGTGATCTGGCCGATCGGATTGACCTTGATGCCCGGCGTTTTCATGTCGACCAGGAATTGCGTGAGGCCGTGGCGGCGGTTCTCCTTGGTCGGCGGCGAGGTGCGGAAGATCGCGATCATGTAGTCGGCGATATGCGCCGACGAGGTCCAGATCTTGGTGCCGTTGATCAAGAAGCCGCCGTCGGTCCTAGTCGCCTTGGTCTTGGCCGCGAACAGGTCGGAGCCGGAATTCGGCTCGCTCATGCCGATCGCGAAACAGACCTCGCCGCGGCAGATGCGCGGCAGGATGTCCATCTTGATGTGCTCGGGCGCATATTTCAAAAGCACCGGGCCGCTCTGGCGGTCGGCCACGAAGAAACGCCGGGTCGGCGCGTTGGCGACGCGCATTTCCTCGGTCACCACATAGCGCTCGAGAAAGCTGCGCTCATGGCCGCCATATTTCTTCGGCCAGGTCATGCCGAGCCAGCCGCGCTCGCCGACCCGGCGGCTGAATTCCGGCGCGTCGGTGTCTTCGCGGTTGGGCTTGTGCGGATCGAAGGTGCCCGCGGCGATTTCGTCGGCGAGGAATTTACGCACTTCCTTGCGCAGCTTCTCGCATTCGGGCGGCAGGCGGATCGGATCGAAACGGAGGGCTGCGGTCATTTTGCAAGTCTCGACTTTCGTGAAGGCATACTTTCGTCGGTTATCAGCGTGACGCCACCAGCGGCCACAATTCGTCGGCGCCGCGTGCGGCGACCATCTTGCCCAGTTCCACCGCCCAGTAGCTCTCGGAGCCGAAATCGTCGCGCCAGGCCAGCGCGCGCAAGGTGTAGCGATGCAGGATGTGTTCGATGGTAAAGCCGATCGCGCCGTGCACCTGATGCGCGATCGCACTTCCTTTTTCGGCCGCCTCCGAACAGCGGATTTTCGCCGCGGCCGCTTCGAGAAAGGTCGCCTCGTCGAACGAGGTGGCGTTGGCGAGGGTATCGGCCGCCGAGGTCGCGGCCGCAAGCGCTGCGGCGGATTCGCCGGCGAGCTTTGCAAGGTTATGCTGCACCGCCTGGAATTTCGAGATCTTCTTCTCGAACGCGACGCGCTCGTTCGAATAGCGCACGCTGATATCGAGCATCGATTCCAGGGCGCCCGCGATCTGCAGGCTTCGCGCCACCCCGCCCATCAGCATCAGGGGCACCTGGTCGAAGCCTTTCGGCGCCGGCTTGATGGTGATGGGGGACACGTTGTTGAACGTCACGGTGTCGCTGGCGTCGCTGGCGAGGTTGAGGCCGGCCTCGATCCGGCATTTGGCGGCTTCGACCAGCGCGATCGAAAGCCCGCCGGTGCCTTGCGTCAGCACCGCGATGTGCTTGGCATCCTTGGCAAAGGGAACGCCGCGCGCGCGGCCGGACAGGGTGCCGTCGGCGTTGAGCGCGATACGGTCCTTGGGGCTGGCTGGCGCTACCGTCATCGCGCCTTCGGGCGAGGCGATTTTCGATTGCGCCAGCAGCCAGCCCGCCAGCATGGTCTCGGCGAGCGGCACGGCGATCGCGAAGCGGCCGGCCGAACTCAACACGCTGAAGCCTTCGGCCATGCTGCCGCCGGAACCGCCGCAATCCTCCGGCACCCACGATAGCGGCAGGCCGGCCTCGGTCAGCGCCTGCCAGAGCGGCGCTTTCCAGCCGCCGTTCTTGTCGTTGTTGATGGTCTGGGCGTCGGCCAGATCTGCGAAAATGCGTTCCGCGGTCTCGGCAACGATGTTCTCACTCTCCGCCACAGCGTTCCCCGTTTTGAATTGGCACACATCTCGTCCGGCCAGTCGGCTCAAGCCCGGATGCGGTGTTTTCTTGCCCCGGATGATGGGCAAAAGCCATGGCCATGACAAGCGCCTGTGTCCGCAGGGCTGCCTGCGGGAGCCACATGCAGCGAGGCGGCAGGCCGGAATAATTCCGCGTAGCGAAACGTTCGCGGATTTGCAGGCATTTGCTCGCGCGATATGGTATCCGCCACAACGGTCTCAAAATCCATATGGGGAAATGCGGATGTCGAAGGATGGTTTGTGCGCGATTGTAACGGGGTCGGCGTCCGGCCTGGGGGCTGCGACCGCAGCCATTCTGGCCAAGGGCGGTGCACGCCTCGTGGTCAACTATTCCTCCAGCCAGAAGGAAGCCGAAGAGACTGCCGATCTCTGCCGCAGCGCGGGCGGCGAAGTGGTGGTGGTGCAAGGCGATGTCTCCCGCGATGAGGATTGCAGGAAGATCGTCGCGGCCGCCGCGCCCTGGGGACGGCTCGATGCGCTGATCAACAATGCCGGCACCACCAAGCACGTGCCGCACGACAATCTGGATGGATTATCGGCGGAGGATTTTCAGCGCCTGTTTGGCGTCAACACCATCGGGCCGTTCCAGATGATCAGGGCGGCGCGCAGTCTGCTGGAAGCAGGGGCGAAAGCGGCGGAGCGCGCCTCGGCGGTGGTCAACGTGTCGTCGGTCGCGGGCATCAGCGGGGTCGGCTCGTCGGTCGCCTATGCCGCGAGCAAGGGCGCGCTCAACACCATCACCTATTCGCTGGCGCGCGCGCTGGCGCCGCTGATCCGCGTCAACACCGTTTGCCCCGGCTATATCGATACGCCGTGGTTCACCAAGGGCCGCGGCGAGGCCGGCGCCAAGCAGATCCGCGACAATGTGGTCGCGAAAGTGCCGCTCAAGGTCGCTTCAACCGCGGAGGATATCGCGACATTGGTGTGTTTTCTCGCCACGCCGGCGTCGAACAATATGACCGGCGAACTGGTGCGGATGGACGCCGGGATGCATCTCATCACGTGAGGTTGTCATTCCGGGATGGTGCGTTAGAAAGGTAGATTCCATGGGGCGGTGAGCGTGGCCTTTCCGATAGGTTTGGGTTTCCACACTCGAACCCTCGGAGAGTCAGATGCAAGCATCCAGCATAGCCACGCCCACCGTTGAGCATTGTGGCACAATTTTCGTTGCCATCGAACTGAGCCAGCGGAGCTGGCTTGTGACGCTGCACAGCCCAGGTCGGGACAGGATATCGCGCCACAAGCTGGAAGGTGGCGATCATGCCGGGCTGCTGGCGCTGATCGATCGGGAGCGTGAGCGGGCGAGCCGGACGGCGGGAGGGGCACCCGCGGTGGCGAGTTGCTACGAGGCAGGCTACGACGGTTTTTGGCTGCACCGGCTTCTGCTGGCAGCAGGAATCACGAACTACGTCTTTGACCCCTCCAGCATTGCGGTGGATCAGCGGGCCCGGCGGGTGAAGACCGACCGGATCGACGGCGAGCGGATGTTACGGACGCTGATGGCCTATCTGCGTGGTGAACCGCGCGTGGTGCGGATCGTGCGGGTGCCTGCGGTCGAACAGGAGGACGCCCGCCGCGCCAGCCGCGAACGCGGCCGGCTGATCAAGGAACAGACGGCTCACACCACCCGGATCAAGGCGTTGCTGCGGCTGTTGGGCATGGCGGTCGGCAATCCGCGCCGACGCGACTGGCTGAGTTGGCTGGCGGCGCAGCGGGATTGGCAAGGCCAGGGGGTGCCGCCATGGATGCTGAGTGAGATCAGGCACGAGCACGCGCGGCTGATGCTGGTGCGCGAACAGCTTGAGGCGCTCGCGCAGGCATCTGCTGAAGCGGATCCGGCACCTGCGGCGGTTCAGATGAGCGAGCGCAGCGAGCTGTTGCTCCGGCTCAAATGCCTCGGTCCGGCGTTCGCGACCACACTGACCAGCGAGGTGTTCTACAAGGATTTCCGCAATCGGCGTGAGGTCGCGAGCTATTTCGGGCTGACGCCCAGTCCGTGGCGGAGCGGCGGGATCGACCGCGACCAGGGCATCAGCAAGGCGGGCAATCCGCGCGCCCGCTGTGCCGCGATCGAACTGGCCTGGCTGTGGCTGCGGCATCAGCCGGACAGTGCGCTCACTCAATGGTTCCGGCAGCGCACGCTCAACGCCGGCAAGCGCATCAAGCGCACCGCCATCGTAGCCCTGGCGCGCAAGCTGATCGTGGCACTCTGGCGCTACCTTACCACCGGGCTGGTGCCCGAGGGGGCGGTGCTCAAGACCGCGAAGGCGTAAACGCTTCAACCAACGCGTCAGCGTCGCGGCATCTGCCGCGGTCAGCGCGGGATGGATGGTGACCGTGCCACCCTTGGGCCAACAAACAGGCTGTTTCGTAGATGGGTCCCATCATCATGGCTTCCTCGCCGCAAGCATGCGGAATGTGGGTACGGACCAACGTCCGACCGGATATGAGGTGATGCAGTGAGACGCTGCATAAATCGCCGGAAGCCAGTCCCTGAGCGCACCGACCGCGGCGGCACGCTGCGCTACGCATGGCTCCGCGCGCCGCCGCTACGCCAGATGCAAAAAACCACACCCAACCCTCGGTCGGAACGCTTGACTCAAACGCCCTCATATGAGGGTGGGCAAAGGCGCACTTCGCGCCGTGCCCACCATTCTATGAACGACGTTTAGTTTGGTGGTGGGCACGCTTCGCTTTGCCCACCCTACGGGAGATGAACAGCGCCGATCGTCACGGTGATGCCGATCGTCGCGGTGATAGAGGTGCCGGCTGGCGTCAGATCCGGCCGGATAGTTCGCTTTCGGTCGGCAACCGTCCTTCCGGCGTCAAATGATTGATCACGTCGGGCAGATGCTGGCTGAGACCCGCGAGCAGTTCGTCGCGCGACAGGCCGCTCTGCGACGCCAGGCTGTCGATCTTGTCGGCGCCCAGGGCGTTGGCGAGATCGTTCGGCGAAATCGGTTTGTTGGGGCCGGGGCTCACCCATGAATTGGCGGTTTCGCCATGGCCATTCTGCTGAAATTGCTTGAGCAGATCGCCGAGCCCGCCGCTGATCACGCTTCCGGCCGCGCCGCCCGCGAGCAGGCCGCCCAATCCACCCTTGAGAAGATCGCCAAGACCGCCACCCGTACCGCCGCCTCCGCCGGGCAGGCCGGCATTTGCCGGGGATGGCGCAGGCGCCGTGCCTGGCTGGCTGCTGCCGCCGAAATGTTTGACCGCCTTGTAGGCGAGCAGCGCAAGGATCGCCATGGTCATCGGCGACATTCCTCCGCTGCTTTCCGCGTTCGGATGGCTCGGACCGCGCGGGCCGTTCTGCATGCCGTTGAGTACGTCGAGTAAACCCATTGTTCCCTCCTGACGCGTGCCCTGCCCGAGGCAAGAGATAACGGCGCGCCATGACGGTTACAAGGCGCGGGCGGTTGGCGTCAGGAGCGCGGAAGCCGCCGGCAAGGGCTCTCCCGGGCTGACGCCGGCACCGATCCGGCCGTAACATCGCCGGTCACGGCTACTTGCCTTGAAATGACGTCGATGAAGGCGAATGATACATGGCGGTAACGCGCATCGATCGCGACCGCGCCGGAGCCATGGGATGAGCCGATTTTACGCAAGCTGTGCCGTCGCCGCCGTTGCGGCGCTCGTCACCTGGACATCGATGGCGCCGGCCAACGCCGCGCCGCCGACGGTCACGCCGTCGCCGGGATATGATGCGAGGCTGCAGGAGCAGCGAGCCGCGCGGACCCTCGCTGAGCCTGTTGCTCCCGCGGGACGTCGGTTCAAACCGGTTTCCCGCCGCCCCATGAAGCGCATTCACAGGGCGTATTGAAACCGGTTCATGCCACCGCGAAATCTCCTCGTGAACGGTTGGCGCGGCGTCCGTGTCGCTTCGGGCTCGCGGACACGCGCGCCCCGTTGCGCCAACTGGCGTACCGGGGAATGACGCCGGAGCCGAATGTCAGCTGCGCTTGTCCGTCTTGGTTTGCGACGAGCGGAACAGCACTTTCTTGATGTTCTGGATTTTTTCCGAAAGCACCGGCCACTCGCAGGAGAAGGTGGAATGCTTGGCGCAATTGGCTTTCGCGCGGGCTTTCAAATCGGCGGCCTTCTTGTTCGGCGCCTGCACCGGCAGCGGGACGGCCTTTTCATTCCGCAGCGAGGCCTGCTCGTCCCGCAACGAGGCTTGCTGCTGCTTTTCCGTGAACGTGGCCGCGATGAAGCTGCGCCGCTGCTTGTCGAGAAAGACGGTATATTGTTCGTCGATGTGCTTCTGCTCTTCCGCGGTCGGGTTGGGACCCGCGATATCGAAGCTTTTGTTCTGCATGAAGTCGTAATAGGCATAGCCGCCGCCGGGCTTGCGCCGGCCGGCAAATTTCGCATTGCATGCGGCGAGCTCCGACGCCCGCGTTTCCCTGGCCGTCGCCTTCTCCGCAAGGTCGGCGCATTCCTCGAAATCGGCCGGCGTGCGCGCGCTCCACCATTGCGCATGCGCACGTATCGGCGGCAGCGCAATGCACCCAGCCATCGCGGCAATCAGCAACACGGATTGGCGTGATGCGATCACAGGCGATTTCCCCAACGCACGACCAAGACGAATCTCACGGCACGATATATACGGATTGTCGCCCACAATGGCTATGCGGATTGTGTTCATTATTGGCCGGGCTTGTCATCCCGAAACTGCGGTTTTGCCCGCTCGAGTTGCACGCTGTTTTTGGCCTGTGACAGACGCGACACATGACAGTGGGTTGTAGTCGACGTGAATGCACGCACAATGCGAAAACCGGCGCCATCCGGAGGCTGGCGATGATGCGCGTGCTCTGATAAGGAGCTTTCAAGCGCCCGCGTCTAGCCCCGCGGGCCTTCGGTCCCGTAGCTCAGCCGGATAGAGCGACGGTTTCCTAAACCGTAGGTCGCATGTTCGAGTCATGCCGGGATCGCCAACGCTCAAGCCTCTGCGTTTTCAATTAAAACCGGGATTCGCGGCGTGCCGCGCTGTTTGGAGGCAGGTCAAAGCCGGTTCCGGGACGATTCTGCTCTGATCCGGCGTAAGGTGCGCGGCGCTCGCAGCGAATAATGGTCGGACGTGATGAACGCCATCGGTGCGCAAAAGCTTGATATCGAGACCGGGAGCGCGAATTCGGTTTCCGCGCTTCTGATCCATCCGCCGCAGGCGCAGGCGTGCTTTGTCTTCGCCCATGGGGCAGGCGCCGGCATGACCCATCCCTTCATGGAGACGTTTGCGGCCGGTCTTGGCGAACGCGGTGTCGCGACGTTGCGCTATCAGTTTCCGTATATGGAGAAAGGCAGCCGGCGGCCCGATCCGCCGGCGGTCGCGCAGGCGGCGGTGCGTGCCGCCGTGGCGGAAGCCGGGCGGCGTTGCGCGGGTTTGCCCCTGATCGCGGGAGGCAAATCATTCGGTGGGCGCATGACCTCGCAGGCGCAAGCGACGGCGCCGCTGGCTGGCGTCGATGGACTGGCATTTGTCGGCTTTCCGCTGCACCCGGCCGGCAAGCCATCCAGCGACCGGGCAAAGCATCTTGCCGATGTTCACCTCCCGATGCTGTTCCTGCAAGGCGGCCGCGACAACCTCGCGGAGTTGACGCTGCTCGAACCCGTCGTCAAAAGCTTGGGGCCGGCGGCATCATTGCATGTCGTCGAGGCGGCCGATCATTCCTTTCATGTTCCGGCGCGTTCGGGCCGGAACGACCGCGAGGTGATGAACGAAATTCTCGATGCGTTCGTGGCATGGGTCGGCATGGTCAGGGCGAAGAGAGCTGAACTCCTAGCCATCTATAATGTTTTTCTGTGCTAGGTTGGGCGATGCGAACGACAAAAATCCTGATCGTCAATCCGAACACAACGGCGTCCATGACGGCGACCATTGGCGCCGCGGCGCGCGCCGTCACAGCAACAGGGACCGAAATATCGGCGGTGACGTCGTCGATGGGGCCGGCCTCGATCGAGGGCTTTTATGACGAAGCCTTTGCTGTTCCCGGGCTGATCCAGGCGCTCCTGAACGTGCCCGATGCCGATGCCGGCATCATCGCGTGCTTTGACGATACCGGTCTCGATGCCGCGCGATCCGTCGCGCCCTTTCCGGTGGTCGGCATTTGTGAAGCGGCGCTGGTGACCGCCGGGCAAGTCGCAAAACGCATCGCGGTCATCACCACGCTGCGGCGCTCGATCGTGCCGCTCCAAGAACTGGTGCGCCGCTATGGTTTTGCGGAGCGGGCGTCGGTCACCGCCTGCAACGTCGCGGTGCTGGATCTCGAAAAGCCGGGCTCCGGTGCAAAGGAGAAACTCGAGGCCGAGATCGTGCTGGCGCTGGACAAGGGTGCGGAGGCCATCGTCCTTGGGTGCGCCGGCATGGCCGATCTCGCCGCCGCGCTTTCGCGGAAGTTCGGCGTTCCCGTCATTGATGGCGTGGCGGCGGCGGTGAAGCAGGCCGAAGCCTTGGCGGGCCTGAAACTCACGACGTCCAGGCGTGGTTGCTATGCGTTTCCGGCCGCGAAAACCTATTCGGGGCTGCTCGATAAATTTGCGCCTGACACCTCAACCTGAGAGCGGGCCGCCGTAGATCTTGTCGCGCAGCCGCCGCATTCCGGTCAGCCAGCGATCCCGGCTGGAGGCCTTGCGCTGCATGTATTCGTGCACTTGCGGATGCGACAGGATCAGGAAGCGCTCGGCTTGCATCGCCTCGATCACCATGCGCGCCACTTCAGCGGGCTGCAGCACGCCGTCGACCCGCGCGGCGCTGGGGCCGGGCATGGTCATGCCGGTCTGCACCGATTGCGGACAAAGCACGGAAACGCGGATGCCGCGATCGCCATATTGAATCGCAAGGTGCTCGGCCAGCGCCACGGCGGCGCTCTTGGTCACGCCATAAGGCATCGAATTGAGCGAGGCCAACAGGCCCGCGGCGGAGGCCGTGTTCAGCAGATAGCCGGAGCCTCGCGCCAGCATGCCCGGCACCAGCGCGCGCGCCGCGAACACGTGGCTCATGACATGCACCCGCCAGCTCACGTCCCAGTCGGCATCCGACGCGGTCTCCTGTCCCTTCCGCGACAGGCCGGCGTTGGAGAAGAACACGTCGACCGGACCATATTTGGCCTCGGCCGCCGCGATCATCGCCTTGATGTCGACTTCCTGTCCGGCATCGGCGGTCACGGCCAGCCCGTCGATATCACCCGCGACCTTCGCCAGCCGGTCGCGCGACGCCTTGAGGTCGGCGACCACCACGCCGCGCGCGCCGGCTTCGGCATAAGCGCGCGCGACCGCCTCGCCGATCCCGCTCGCCGCTCCCGTAACCACGCAGACCTTGTCCTTGACGTGCATGATCCCGTGTCCTGATTTGCGGGTGATATCTATTCTGGTCTACTTGAATTGAAGCACTGGTTCGGTGTTGCGGCAACGGTGGTGCGCTGCCTCGCCCCTTTTGGAGAGGGCGGCGCCTCACGAAGTGAGGCGACGGGTGAGGGGTCTGTCTCCGCGGAGTGAGACCCCTCATCCGGCGCGCTTGGCGCGCCACCTTCTTCCACAAGGGGAGAAGGAAGAAAGAACTTTCATCCCGCATACAGTCCCTTGTCGCGCGCCTGGCGGATGGCGAGGGCCGCCATCAGGTCGAGCATCGGCGTGGACAATCCAGCGGCCCTCGCAAAGGCGGCGGGAGCGCGGACCAGCACATCGATCTCCATCGCGCGGCCGCGTTCGTAATCCTGCAGCAGCGAAGGCTTGTGATGGGGCGCCGGCCCGCTTCGGGTGGCGCGCTTGACGTCGGGGCAACAGCTCTGCCCGATGCTGTTGGCCTCATCGAGCAGGCGCGGCACCACATCGTGCAGCGCCGGGTCCTCCCTGACCGCTTTGGCGGTTTGCCCGGTCAACAGGCACAGCACCGACATCGACATGTTGGTCAAGAGCTTGGACCAGATCGCCTCCCTGATCCGCGAGACATTTGGCGACCCGATCGAGGCATTGTCGAGCGCGGTGCGCAATTGCTCGATCCGCCCGGTCGGGCGGTCGTCGCATTCGCCAATCAGCAGCAGGTTCCGCTCGGGCGTGAGATTCTCGACAATGCCGGGCTCGACGACCTCGTTCGCCGAAAAGATGACGCCGCCGATGATCCGCTCCCTGGAGATGGCGGCACGCAGCCGGCCGCCTGGATCGAGAAAGGCAAGGTCGGGACAAGGCGGGTGATCGGCGGGAAGGCCGATATCGTACCACCAGGGAATGCCGTTCTGGGCAAACACGATCGCGGTGTCGTCGCGCAGCAGCGGCTGCAGGCTGGTGGCAAGGCTGCTCAGCCCGGTGGCCTTCAGGGCGATGATGACGACATCCTGCGGACCCAGCGCCGCCGGATCGTCGGATGCCTTCACGCGCGCTGAAAATTCGGCGTCGCCGACGCGGAGCCTCAGGCCTTTGGCCTGCACCGCTTCGAGATGCGGCCCGCGCATCACGCAGCAGACGTCATGGCCGGCCAGCGCCAGCCGCACCGCAAAATGACTGCCGACGGCGCCTGCGCCATAAATGCAGATACGCATGGGAGATGTTCCTGTTGGGAGAGTGACGGTCGAGGCGCCAGTTTCCATAAGCTTGCGCCGCAGCGCAACGGGTCATGCGATGGGCGCCGCCCACGGCGCGGAAAGTGATGGATCAATGCCTGATGTCCCGGCATATATGCCCGGCCCGGCCGTCGGAAAAGCCGAGCCAAAAGGGAGCGCCGATGTCTGAAAATCCGGTTTTGTGGAATCTCGATCAACGAGGAGTGGCGACGGTCACGTTGAACCGTCCCGAGGTCAACAATGCCTATGACGCGGGCCTCATTCATGGCGTGCTCTCGGCAATCGACGAATTGAGCAAGAAACCGCTGCTTCGCGTCGTCGTGCTGAAAGGCAATGGCAAGCACTTCCAGGCCGGCGCCGACCTGAAATGGATCAACGCCGTGCGGCCACAATCGCCTGATCAGAACGAGGCCGTGTCGCAAGCGACCTTCGAGGCCGTGCAGCGACTGAACCGGCTGCCGATCCCGACCGTGGCGCTGGTGCAGGGCGGCTGCTTCGGCGGCGGCACCGGCGTGATTTCGGCCTGCGACGTGGTCATCGCGGCCGAAAACGCGGTTTTCTCGATCACGGAAGTCCGATGGGGGCTGACCGCGGCGATCATCATTCCGCAACTATGCGACGCTATTGGCGTGCGGCAGGTCCGGCGCTATGCGCTGACCGGCGAACGCTTCGGCGCGGCCGATGCGCGGCGCATCGGGTTGGTTCACGAGGTAGTGCCGCTGGCGGAACTGGAATCCGCAGGCGCAAAGGTCGTGGAGCAATTGCTGGCCAACGGCCCGGAGGCGTTGGCGGAAACAAAGGCATTGGCCATGGAAAGCTCGTTCGGCGGCATGGGCGTCGACGACGACGCCTATGCGCGGCTGGTACGGATGCATTCGACGAGACGGCAGACGACGGAGGCGTCGGAAGGGCTGGCGTCGTTTGCGGAGAAACGCGCGGCGAAGTGGCGATAGGGGGCCACAAAGTTTCGATGCGAACGAGGCCGATGGCCTTGCCGCACTTTAATTCGTCTTCAGGAAAGGAGCACAAACTTGCCTTCCAGAAATATCGCCATTGCCGGACTGGGCGAGATCGGCCGCACCGTGGCGCGCAGGCTTGCGCAGGGTTTACCCGGGCTCACTCTGGCGGGGATCGCGACAAGGGATCGAGCGAAGGCGCAAGCCTGGCTTGATCGCGAGGCAATCTCCTGTCCGTTGATCTCGCTCGGTGACTTGCCTGATTACGCCGACCTTGTTGTCGAATGCGCGCCGGCGGCGATCCTCGATCAGATATGCCGGCCGATGCTGAGCGCCGGCAAGCAGGTCATGGTGTTGAGCGCAAGCGCCCTGCTGCCCCGCCCCGAACTGGTCGATCTCGCGCGCGCGTGCGGGGGCCAGATCATCGTGCCGACCGGCGCCTTGATCGGCTTCGACGCGGTTTCAGCCGCTGCCGAAGGCACCATCAACTCGGTGCAGATGGTCACGCGCAAGCCACCCACCGGTCTTGCCGGAGCACCCTATTTGATCGAGAACCGGATATCTCTGGATGGATTGAAATCCGCGCTATGCGTGTTCAAGGGTTCGGCGCGTGACGCCGCCGCGGCATTTCCCGCCAATGTCAATGTGGTGGCGGCGCTGTCGCTGGCCGGCATCGGACCCGACCGCACGACCATCGAAATCTGGGCGGACCCGGCGGTGACCCGGAACTGCCATCAGATCAGGGTGGACTCCGATTCGGCCTCGTTCACGATGTCGATCGAGAACGTTCCTTCCGAAAATCCGAAAACAGGTCGAATTACCGCGCTCTCGGTGATCGCGGCGTTGCGCAAGCTCACCTCGCCGCTGCAGGTCGGGACCTGAGCATCCTATCTGCGACAATAGGGAATGCCACCTTGTCCTCCAAAACCATCACCGAACCCGCGCGCCAAATCCCGCTCTACGGCGAATACGAAGTCGCCGTGCTCGGCGGCGGGCCCGCCGGCATCGCAGCGGCGGTGGCTGCGGCGCGCGCGGGACGGCGCACGCTGCTGATCGAGCGTTACGGTTTCCTCGGCGGCATGGGGACGGCGGCGGGGGTGACGAATTTCTGCGGGCTGCATGCCAATGTGTACGGCGAGATGCATCGGGTGGTGCGGGGCGTCGCGTCCGATCTGCTTGACCGAATCGACCGGCTCAACGGGCTGAATGCGCCGCATCAGGTCCTCGGCAAAATCCTGGCGCAGGCCTATGACACCGCGGCCTACAAGATCGCCGCCGACGATCTGCTGGATAGTCACAAGGTCGAACTTCTCTTTCATGCGCTCGGCGCCGGTGTGGTGATGCATGACCAGCGCCGCATCAAGGCGCTGATGGTCGAGACCAAGGCCGGCCGTCAGGCGGTGCTGGCGGATATTTTCATCGACTGCTCCGGCGACGGCGATCTCGCGGCCTGGGCCGGGGCGCGCTATGAGGTCGGAGATGGCAGCGGCAGCATGCTGTATCCGTCGATGATGTTTCGGCTGAACGGCATCGATCCCGAGAAGGCCGGCGATGCCTGGCGGACGATTCCGGTATTGATGGAACGGGCCGAAGCCGCCGGCACGCATCATTTTCCGCGCAAGGCCGCGATCGTGCGGCCGCAGCGCTCGCCGATCGAATGGCGGGTGAATTTTACCCAGCTCGCGCGCGAAGACGGCACCGCGATCAACGGCCTCGAACCGGACGATCTGACGCGGGGCGAAATCGAGGGCCGCCGTCAGGCCGTCAACGCCTTCAATTTCCTGCGCACGGTGCCGGGCTTCGAAAAATCCTACATCGTCGACCTGCCGCCGCAACTCGGCATCCGCGAAACCAGGCGGGTGGTCGGCGGCTATATGCTTAGCGGCGAGGAGGTGCTCGGCTGCGCCTCGTTCGACGATACGATCGGCGTCAATGGATGGCCGATGGAATCGCATGTTGCCGGAGATGTGATCTTCAAGTTTCCGCCGATCCCGGAATCGCGCGGTTTCAATGAGCTGCCGTATCGCATGCTCACGCCCGAAGGCCTCGATAACCTGCTGGTGGCCGGACGCTGCGCCTCGATGACCCATGACGGGCAATCCGCCGCGCGCGTCTCCGGCGCGTGCTTTGTGATGGGCGAGGCCGCGGGCACCGCCGCAGCCTTGGCGCTGGGCGGCAACACAATCCCGCGTGACATTGCAGTCGAAAAGTTGCAACAGCAATTGAAGCAGCAGGGTGCTTTTATCGGGCAGGATCAGAGCGTGCCTGATGGGCTTTAGCGGTGCGAATTATGAAACAGAGGTCGTTCTGCATGCTCGGTGTCACCTCTCCCCTTGTGGGAGAGCATAGGCCGCCTTTGGCGGCCGTTCTGGAAAGAAAACGCCGAAGCGGAGCTTCGGCTATGTCGCATTGAAGATGCGATCCGGGTGAGGGGTTACGGACTATCGATAGACCGCGCGCCCTCACCCCAACCCTCTCCCACTGTCTGAACACCCACAAGGGGAGAGGGGGCTCACCGTCATTGTTGAGACATCAAACCACTATTTCACTTCGGATCGAGCTCCAGAATAGAAGACGGAGGAAACTTGATGATGCAGCCAACTCGCGCCTCGCACGCGTGGCCCCGATATGCGCTGTCCGTATTCGTGGGCCTGCTGGCGATGATGGTCTCGGTTGCATCTTCCGACGCCCGGGCGGACGAAGCGCTGAAAGCAAAGGTCGGGGTGCTCCGGCTGTCGTCGTCGGCGCCGGTGTTCATCGCGCAGGACAAGGGCTATTTCCGCGACGCCGGTCTCGATATCGAATTGAAATTCTTCGATGCGGCGCAGCCGATCGCGGTCGCGACCACGTCGGGCGATATCGATTTCGGCATCACGGCGTTCACCGCCGGACTTTATAATCTCGCGGGCAAGGGCACGCTGAAAGTGATCGGCGGCATGAGCCGCGAGAAGGCGGGCTACCCCCTGATCGGCTACTTCGCCAGCAACAATGCCTATGCCGCCGGCCTGAAAACGCCGAAGGATCTTGCCGGCAAACGCGTCGCTGTGACTCAAGTGGGTTCCAGCTTCCACTATTCGCTCGGCCTGCTTGCCGACAAATACGGTTTCAAGCTGAGCGACGTCAAAGTATTGCCGCTGCAATCGCTGTCGAATGCCGCCGCTGCCCTGAAGGGCGAAACCGTCGATGCGGCGCTGTTGCCGGTCTCGACCGCGCGGAGCCTGATGGACGCCGGCGGTGCGAAACTGCTGGGCTGGGTCGGCGACGAGACGCCATGGCAGTTGGGGGCGGTGTTCGCTTCGCCCAAAACATTGACCAACAAGCCGCTGGTGACCAAACTGGTCGGCGCGCTCGCGCGCGCCGACCGCGAATATCATGACGTGATCCTGGCCGCCGTGGCCGACGGCAACGCGCCGATCAACGGCACGACAAAACCGCTGCTGGAGATCATCGCCAAATACACCAACCTGCCGGTGGAGCAGGTGGTCGGCAATTGCGCCTATATCGATCCCGACGGCAGGCTCGACGTCAGGGATGTCGCCAACCAGATCGAATGGCTGCAGGAGCAGGGTTTCGTCGACAAGGGATTCAATGCCGACGCGATCATCGCCAAGGATTATGTGAAGCCGGATTGATGGTGTCCCTACCTCTCCCGCTTGCGGGGAGGTCGACGCGCTCGTAGAGCGCGGCGGGTGGGAGAAATTCTATCCACTCGACGAACACTTTCCATGCGGAAGCACCCCACCCCAACCCTCCCCCGCAAGCGGGAGAGGGAGGGCAGCGGTGCAAGGCTCGAAAGAGAATACAAAATGGACCTGATCGCCGACCATATCAGCCACCGCTTCGGCGCGCTCGAGGTACTCGACGAGGTGTCGTTCACGGTGAGGGCAGGCGAGGTGGTCGCGATCGTCGGCCCGTCCGGTTGCGGCAAGAGCACGCTGCTGTCGATCCTGGGCGGGCTGTTGCAGCCGAGCTGTGGGAAGGCGGAGCTACTCGGCGCGCCGCCGCCGGACAGCCTCAACCCGCTGACCTTCGTGTTTCAGGATTTCGCGCTATTGCCCTGGTGCACGGTCGAGGAGAATGTCGAATTCCCGCTGCTGCACACCGGCCTCGCCGCCGGCGAGCGCAAGACTATCGTGGACGATGCCTTGCGCCGCACCAGCCTTTCGGATTTTCGTAGCGCATATCCCAAGCAATTGTCCGGCGGCATGCGCCAGCGGGTCGGCATCGCGCGTGCGCTCGCGGTGCGGCCCGCGATCCTGTTGATGGACGAGCCGCTGTCGGCGCTGGATTCGCAAACCCGGGAATTGCTGATGGAGGATTTTATCGGCCTGCTCGCCGATGGGGCTATGGGCGCCGCCTATGTCACGCACAATCTGGAGGAAGCGGTTCGGCTTGCCGATCGTATCGTCGTGCTCTCGCGGCGGCCGGGCAAGGTCCGCAAGATCGTCACCATTGCCCTCACGCGCAGCGAGCGCGGCGACATCGATGCGCGCAGCCAGTTGCTGGCGTTGCAGGACGAACTGTGGTCGCTGATCCGCGAAGAGGCGATCGACGCCGAGCGCGAGGTCCAGCATGCCTGAGCGCGCGAAGGCGACCGAAGACTCACGGCAAGCCGACAGCGCGCGCGCACCGCGGCCGGTGGCGTTTCGCGGCGCCGGCTTTACCCCGAAGGCGGGCCGCTATTCCGGCTGGGTCGCGCTGGCGCTGGCGATCGGGCTTTGGCAGTTGGGCGGCAGCACCGGCTGGGTCAATCCGCTGTTCCTGCCGGCGCCATCCGCGATCGCGGTCGCGATCTACAAGCTCGCGGTCAGCGGCGCGCTTTGGCAGCATGTGTCGTATTCGGTCATGCGAATAGGGACGGGCTGGATTCTCGGGACCACCGCCGGCGTCATCGTCGGTTTTGCCATCGGCCTTTCCAGCCTGGCGCGCGGCGTCGGCATCACCTTCATCTCGGCGCTGTTTCCGATTCCGAAAATCGCGATGCTGCCGCTGTTGATCCTGTGGCTCGGCATCGGCGAAGAGCCGAAGATCGCCACCATCGCGCTCGGCGTGTTCTTTTCCACCGCGATTTCGGTCTATGGCGGCGTCGATTCCGTGCCGCGCAACCTGATCCGGATGGCGCAGAGCTTCAACGTGCCGTTTCACGCGATCGTGCGCCGGGTGATCTGGCCGGGCGCGCTGCCCTCGATTCTTGCGGGATTCCGCATCACCACCTCGGTCGCGCTATTGCTGGTGGTGAGCGCCGAAATGATCGGCGCTCAATTCGGCATCGGCGCCTTCGTGCTGCAGGCCGGAAATCTGATGCAGACCGATCAACTGCTCGCCGGCGTCGTCATCCTGTCGCTGTTCGGCCTTGCGGTCGGGCGGCTGATCAACTGGCTGGAAACGCGGCTGCTGCACTGGCGGTGAGAGTCTTCGCCAAATTCGTCGTCCCGGCCTTGAGCCGGGACCCATACGCCGTGTCACCTCGGTTTAGCGCAGTGTCAGACACCTTCCTTCGCCACAGACGCCGGTGGTTATGGGTCCCGGCTCAAGGCCGGGACGACGAGAGATGATGGTCCGTTACGTCACGCGTTGCCGCGGTCCTCGCGGAACAGATCCAGCTTCTGCTGCACCGGTCGATCCGAGAAGCTGAACAGCACGGATTCGGCATCCGCTTCGTGGGTGACCCACTGCCAGCTCGGCACCACGAACAGGTCGCGCGGGCCCCATTCGAACGTCCGGTCGCCGATCCGCGAACGGCCCTTGCCTTCGATCGCGGCGAACACCGTGGCGTCGGTCGAGCGATAGCGCGCGGTCTTGAATCCCTTTGGCAGCAATTGGATGAAGGTGCCGATGGTCGGCATCGCGAAATCGCCGGTCTCGGGATTGGAGAACTTCAGCTTCAGGCCATGGCAGGCGTCCCACTCGCCGCGCACCTTGGCTTGTTCCAGCGCCTCGCGGGTATAGCTGTAGGGATAGTTGAAGATCGGCGAGGTCTTCGATCTGCGCTTCTCATCGACCGGCAGCAGATTATGGCCGTAGCGCGCAAAGCTGTCGCCGGGGGGGCGCGTGATCTTCTGCTGATCCTCGTCCGATCCTTCGGCAAAGGACGCATCGAAGAACTGCACCATCGGAATGTCGAGCCCGTCGAGCCAGAACACCGGTTCAGAGGTTTCGTTGGAATGGTCATGCCAGGTCATCGACGGCGTGATGACAAAATCGCCGGGCGCCATCGCAGTGCGCTCGCCGTCGACGGCGGTATAGGCGCCCTTGCCCTCGAGCACGAAACGCAGCGCCGACTGGCTGTGCCGGTGCGCCGGTGCGATGTCGCCGGGGACCACCATCTGCACGCCGGCAAACAAGGACGTGGTGATTTTAGACTGCCCGCGCAGGCCGGGATTCTCCAGCACCAGCACCCGCCGCTCGGCTTCCTTGGCGGTGATCAGCCTGCCTGCTTCCGTCATGTAGTCGCGGATGGCGTCGAACTTCCACAGATGCGGCCGGCAGGCGCTTCTCGGCTCCGGCGTGATCAGGTCACCCATCACATTCCAGAGTGCCGAGAGATTCTCGCCGTCGATCTTGCTGTAGAACGCCTCGCGTTCCGGCGTCTTCTGTACGGCTTCCATGGCAAGCCTCCCGTGTTTCCATTTTGCGGTTCTTGTTCGAATTATTGACAGCATACTTACAATATGGATAGCGTCAATGCCGCGACACCGGCAAAACGCCGGGAATCAAGGGAGGTTCCGATGAGGCTGCACGGCTATTTCCGCGGCAGCGCGGCGCCGGACAGGCAACCAGATGCCGGATAAGACCAGGCCGATCACGATGGACGCCGTCTACACCGCGCCGGGCTATCTGTTCCGGCGGATGCAGCAGATCGCGGTCGCGATTTTTGTCGAGGAATGCAGGGCCTACGATCTGACGCCGGTGCAATTTGCCGCGCTGGTTGCGATCCGCACCCATCCCGGCATCGATGCGACGCGGCTGTCGGCGGTGATTGCGTTCGATCGCTCGACGCTGGGCAGCGTGATCGAGCGGCTGGAGGCAAAGCGATTTATCGAGCGCAAGCCCGGACGCGGGGACAAGCGCGTCAAGCTGCTGCATCTCACCAAAGCGGGCGCGGCGCTGCTGCGCGCGATCATGCCATCGGTCGACCGCGCTCAGGCGCGCATGCTGGAGCCCTTGAAACCGGCCGACCGCAAGGCCCTGATGGCGCTGCTGACGCAACTGGTCGATCTCAACAACGAGGCGTCGCGGGTGCCGCTGCGCGCCGAGGACGCGCTCGAACATCTCGGGAAAGCAGGTTGATGGCGGGCGAACGACCGGTTGTGATCGCGGGCGGCGGCATCGGCGGGCTGGCGGCGGCGCTTGGCCTGGCGCAAAAGGGCATCCGTTCGATCCTGCTCGAAAAGGCCGCGGCGCTCGGCGAGATCGGCGCCGGCATCCAGCTTGGGCCGAACGCATTCCATGCCTTCGATTATCTCGGTGTCGGCGAGGCCGCGCGCGGCATGGCGGTGTACATCGACCAGTTACGCTTGATGGATGCGCTCACGGCCGAAGAGATCACGCATGTCGATTTGCGTGATGCCTTCCGCTCGCGGTTCGGCAATCCCTATGCGGTGGTGCATCGCGGCGATCTGCATGGGGTGTTCCTGAAAGCCTGCCAGGCCCATGAGCTGATCGAGCTGCGGGTCAGCTCTGAAGTCGTCGGCTACGATCAGGACGGCACATCCGTGACGGCGCGACTGGCCTCCGGCGATCAGGTCACGGGATCGCTGCTGATCGGCGCGGACGGATTGTGGTCGAATATCCGAAAATCAGTTGCGGCCGACGGGCCGCCGCGGGTATCCGGCCATACCACCTACCGCTCGGTGATTCCGACCGGGGAGATGCCCGAGGATTTGCGCTGGAACGCTGCGACGCTGTGGGCCGGCCCGAAATGCCATATCGTTCATTATCCGCTGTCGGGCTGGAAAGTGTTCAACCTTGTCGTGACCTATCACAATGACGCGCCGGAGCCGGTGGTCGGCAAGCCGGTATCCAATGACGAGGTGATGCAGGGATTTCAGCATGTGCATGCGCGCGCGCAGGAGATCATTCGCCACGGCAAGAATTGGCGGCTCTGGGTATTGTGCGACCGCGATCCCACCGAGCGCTGGATCGACGGCCGCGTCGTCCTGCTCGGCGACGCCGCGCACCCGATGCTGCAATATTTCGCCCAAGGCGCCTGCCAGGCGATGGAGGACGCGGTGTGCCTGTCGCATATGCTGGGCGCCTATCCGGATGATTACGCCGGCGCACTCGAGCGCTATCGTTCGCAGCGCTTTCCGCGCACTGCGCGGGTGCAGCTTCTATCCCGTGCCATCGGCGAGCACATCTATCATCCCTCCGGCGAACACGCCCGCCTCCGCAACGCCATCATGCGCGCGAAGACGTCGGAAGATTACTACGGCGATCTCGCCTGGCTCTATGGCGGGACGGGGTTGGCGGGGTAGGGTACCCTGTCGTCCCGGCCTTGAGCCGGGACCCATACTCCGTGTCCTATCGTTTGAAAAAAGCTGGTAGACAAACTACCCGCAACCACGAGGGCCGCGGAGTATGGGTCCCGGCTCAAGGCCGGGACGACCAGCGAGTATGTTGAAGCAAAAATGCTAAATCCTCAACAGCGCCTGGCGGTCGATCTTGCCGGTGCCGGTTTTTGGCAGCTCATCGATAAACTTGATCTCGCGCGGATATTTGTAGGGCAGCAGCTTGGCCTTGACGAAATCCTGCAGTCTTTTCGTCGTCCCGCCCGCGTCGAATGCGCGGTCGTTCATGACAACCACAGCCTTCAGGGTCATGCGCCGGTCCGGCAGCTCCGTCGCGAACACCGCGCATTCGCGGACGTCGGGATGTTCGGCGAGGCAAAGCTCGACTTCGAGCGGATAGACCCACTGGCCGGAGATTTTTATCAGATCATCGGCGCGGCCGCGGAAGAAATGAAAGCCATCGATGTCGCGCACGAAGCGGTCGCCGGTGTAGATCCAGCCCCCGTCGCGGATGGTCTCGGCCGATTTATCCGGCCGGTTCCAATACAATGGCGTATTGGAATCGCCGCGCACCCATAAAATGCCTTCCTCGCCGGCGCCGACATCGCGGCCGTCCTTGTCCCTGAGCGCGAGCTCATAGCCGGGGACGCGAAGGCCGGCGGCGCCGAGCTTTTTCTGCTCCGGGCGGTTGGAGAGATAGATGTGCAGAACTTCGGTCGAGCCCAATCCTTCGACGATCTCAAGGCCGGTAAGGGCCTTCCAGCCATTGAAGACCTCGGCCGAAAGCACCTCGGCGGCGGACAGCGCCATGCGCAGCGAGGAAAAATCCACAGCCGCCGCGCCGTCGGCCTTGGTCAGCGACGTATAGAGCGTCGGCAATCCGAAGAACACCGACGGGCAGAAACGCTCGACCGCCGCAAAGATCGCCGCTGGCCTGGGCTGCCCCGGCAACAGCAGCGTGGCCGCGCCGGCCGAGAACGGGAAGGTAATCGAATTTCCAAAACCGTAGGCGAAGAAGATCTTCGGCACCGAAAAGCAGATGTCGTCGGCCTTCAGCTTCAGCACGTTGCGCGCGAACGCGGCCTCGCTATAGGCCATGTCGTGCTGCAGATGGACGATGCCTTTGGGGCGGCCGGTCGAACCCGATGAATACATCCAGAACGCCATCTCGTCGCGGTGGGTGTCGGCCGCGATAAGATCGCTGGCGAAATCCCGCAGCCATGGTTCCGCAACGATGGCCTCCGGCACCGCATGATCGCCGGCGCTGCCGTTGACAACAATCAGCGTGCGTAGAGCCGTGTCCTTGCAGGCCACGGCATCGAAGCGGGAGCAAAACTCGGCGTCGGCTACCGCGACGGCCGCGCCTGAATCCGACAGGTAAAATTGCAGCAGGTCCGGCGGCGTCAGCGTGTTGGTCAACAGCGGCACGAAGCCCGCGCGGACCGCGCCGAAAAATGCCGCCGGATAGGCCGGCGTGTCGTCCAGGAACATCAGGATGCGGTCGCCGCGCTTCAGTCCCAGCGACTGGAAGCCATATCCCCAGCGCGACACCTTGGCGCAGAGTTCGGCATAGGTTTGCGTCCCCGCCGGGCCGATCAGCGCCGGCCGGTTACCGCGGCCTTTCGCAAGATTATCGAACAGGATGCGGCTGGCGTTGTAGCGTTCGGAAATTGCAAAACCGATCTCGCGCGCAACGGGATTGTCGCGGGGCACCCGATCGGCAATCTCAGGGGTCATGACCCGCTCCTCGATGCCTCATACCGCGCCATGAACGCCGGTGACATCGCGCGCAGCCGTGCATCGTCGATTCGCCCCGAGCGGGTGATGTAGCTATAGGCAAAATCCATCAGGCCGAGTTTCATATGCTCCGGGAATTTCTCGTACCAGTCCGCGCTGGTGCGCGCGGCCGTCACCAGCTTTTTCACAATCGGCTGGCGCTCGGCCTGGTAACGCGCGAGCGCTGCCGGAACATCCGCTTCCGCCTCCAGCGCCTTCACCAGCGCGATCGCGTCCTCGATGGCGAGCCGCGTGCCCGACCCGATCGAGAAATGCGCCGAGTGCAAGGCGTCGCCGATCAGCACCATATTCCCGAACGACCAGCGCTCGTTCCAGATCCACGGAAAATTGCGCCACACCGATTTGTTCGACACCAGGGGATGGCCGTCGAGTGTCCCCGCGAACACCTGTTCGCAGATCGCCTGCGATTGCTCGATGCTCTTGTCGGCAAAACCGTATCGCTGCCACGTCGCGGCATCGCACTCGACCAGGAAGGTGCTCATGTCGGGCGAATAGCGGTAGTGGTGCGCATTGAACGCGCCAAGCCCGGTTTTCACGAATGTCTGCGACAGCGTCGCGAAAGTCTTGCTGGTGCCGTACCATGCAAATTTGTTGCTCGCATGCGAAACCGAGGCGCCGAAATCCTTTTCATAGGTGCGCCGCACCAGCGAGTTCAGCCCATCCGCGGCGACGACCAGGTCGTAACCGGACAACTGATCGACGGACTGGATCGCGGTCTCGAAGCGCGGCGTGACGCCGGCCGCGCGCACGCGCGCCTGCAGGATCGTCAACAAGGCGAGCCGGCCGATCGACAAAAAGCCGACCCCGTCGATTTCGACGCTCTCGCCCTGCAGGTTGAGGGTGATGTTCTTCCAGCTCTCCATTCGGGGAGCGATCGCATCGACGGTATCGGGATCGTCGGCGCGCAAGAATTCCAGCGCCTGTTCGGAGAACACCACGCCAAAGCCCCAGGTCGCGCCGGCCGCGTTCTGCTCGAACAGGTCGACATGGGCTTCCGGGTGACGCTTCTTCCAGAGATACGCGAAGTAGAGGCCGCCGGGGCCCCCGCCGAGCACGGCGATACGCAAGTCTTCCTCCCAATCGACAGTACACTTACTATTGAGGCCAGACTAATCGCTGCGCGGCCGGTGCGCCAGCGCAAAAGAGGGCGGGGCGCGCCTCACGACGATCGCGCCTCGACCTCCGGGCCTTACACCCTGACCATGCGCTTGCCGCGATTTTCGCCGGCAAGCAATCCGATCAGTGCCTTCGGTGTGTTCTCGAGGCCGTTGATGACGTCCTCCTGGACTTTCAGTTTGCCGGCGGCGACCCAGGATTGCAGGTCGATCAGCGCCTCGTCGCGCTGGTCCATGAAATCCATCACGATAAAGCCCTGCATGGTGAGCCGTCTTACAACGATCAGGCCGGGCACGCCGCGCGGCCCATGCGCCGACGGCACGCCGTCATATTGCGAGATCGCGCCGCAGCAGACGATGCGGCCGCGATTGTTCATTTGCGCCAAACAGGCTTCGAGAATGTCGCCGCCGACATTGTCGAAATAAACATCGATGCCCTTGGGCGCGGCGGCCCGGAGCGCCTTGAAGACAGCGCCGTCCTTGTAATCGACCGCGGCATCGAAGCCGAGTTCGGAGGTGAGCCAGTGGCACTTGTCCTTGCCGCCCGCGATGCCGACGACATGGCATCCCTTGATCCCAGCGATCTGGCCGACGAGCGACCCGACCGAGCCGGCCGCGGCAGACACCACGACGGTTTCCCCCGCTTTGGGCTTTCCGACATGGAGCAGCCCGAAATAGGCCGTGAGGCCGGCGATGCCGTAGACGCTAAGCAGATGCGTCATCGGCTCGACCTTCGGCATCCTGGTCAGCTGTTTTGCGGGCACTGCCGCGTAATCCTGCCAGCCGGTGTCGCCGAACACGATGTCACCGGCCGCGAGCCCCGGCGCTTTCGAGGACACCACTTCGGCGATGCCGCCGCCGGCCATCACCGTGTTGGCCTCGACCGCGGCGCGGTAGGTGGCGCCATGCATCCAGGCCCGGTTGGCGGCATCCAGCGAAATATAACGCACCCGCAGCAACGCCTCGCCGTCCTTCGGCTCCGGAACGGCGCCCTCCGACATTTTGAAATGCTCCGGTCCAAGTTTTCCGGACGGCTTTTCGACGAGCAAGACCTGGCGATTGACGGTGTCGTTCATCGCGTTCCCTCTCAAATGGCGGTTCTTGATGCAACACAGCGCGTAGAAAAAGCTCAACTGCACACATTGTGCGCTGCGCATGACGCTAGTCGGCGGAGGTTCATTCCACAACGGGAACATTGTGGCAAACGGGGCCGGTATATGAAGCGTGTTGCGTCGTTCCCGAAATCTGCCAAACTCGATGCCGCCGGAATTTGCGGGGGGTAAGAAAAAATGTCGAACAGGTTTACGCAATACATTCTGATCGCGATGGCGCTGGGCATCGTGATGGGAACGCTGGTCTTCAATTATCTTCCCGACAGCCGTGTGGAAATCGCAGCCGACGTCAACCTGATCGCGATGCTGTTCCTGCGCCTGATCAAGATGATCATCGCGCCTTTGGTGTTCGCGACGCTGGTCGGCGGCATCGCGCATATGGGAAGCGGCTCCAAGCTGGGACGGATTTTTGCCAAGACCATGGGCTGGTTCGTCAGCGCGTCGTTCGTGTCGCTGCTGCTCGGCCTGGTCATGGTCAATCTGCTGCAGCCGGGCGCCAATTTCCCTGGAACCCTGCCGGACAAGGCGCAATCGACCGGCCTGCCGGTATCGGCGTTCTCGATCGAAAAATTCCTGACCCATTTGATTCCGACCTCGATCGCGGATGCGATGGCGCAGAACGAAATCCTGCAGATCGTGATCTTCGCGGTGTTCTTTTCGGTGGCGATGGGCGCCATGCCGGAGCGCTCCAAGCCGATGCTGGCGCTGATCGACGATCTCGGCCACATCATGCTGAAGGTGACCGGCTACGTCATGCTGTTCGCGCCGCTCGCGGTCTGGGCGGCGATCATGGCGACGGTGTCGAAGAACGGTCTCGGCGTATTGTGGAAGCTGATCGTCTTCATGGGCGGCTTCTATCTGTCGCTGATGATCCTGTGGGCCATCCTGGTCGTCGTCGGCTTTATCGTGATCGGGCCCAGATACAGTCACCTGTTGCGGCTGATCCGCGAGCCGCTGATGATCGCGTTCTCGACGGCGAGCTCGGAAGCCGCCTATCCCAAGACGCTCGAGGGCCTCAATCGCTTCGGCGCCTCGTCGCGGATCTCCAGTTTCGTGCTGCCGCTCGGCTATTCGTTCAATCTCGACGGCACCATGATGTATTGCACCTTTGCCAGCATCTTCATCGCCCAGACCTATCACATCGAAATGTCGCTCGGCACGCAATTGGCGATGCTGGCAACGCTGATGATCACGTCCAAAGGTGTCGCCGGCGTTCCCCGCGCCTCGCTGGTCGTGATCGCTTCCACACTCAGTCAATTCGGCATTCCCGAGGCGGGGCTGCTGATGATCATGGGCATCGATACCTTCCTCGACATGGGACGCAGCGCCACCAATGTGATTGGCAATTCGCTCGCGACCGCCGTGGTGGCGAAGTGGGAAGGCGAACTCGCGCCCGAGCATGAGCTTGGCCCCGACGACGTGGTGCCGCCGGATATGGTCCCCGGCGAGGTGCCGGGCATGCAGGCCGGCCACGCATAGGAGGGTAAAGCCATGGGCTACCCTTGGAAGAGGTGCATGAGGGCGGCGGGCTGGCTTGCCGCGGCGGTCTTGCTGACCACGGCGGCAGATGCCCAGACCGCGAGCGAAGGGCTGAGCCCGACGCTCGCCAACATCAAGAAGACGCACGTCGTGCGTCTGGGCTATCGCGAGAGCTCGCCGCCGTTTTCGTTTCTCGATCAGGCCAACCGGCCGATCGGCTACAGCCTCGAACTCTGCGAAGCCATCGTCGACGAAATCGGCGTCGAGGTCGACGATGCCAACTTGAAGATTGAATACGTCAAGGTCACCCCGGACGACCGCATCGCGGCGGTGGTGCAGAACAAGATCGACCTCGAATGCGGATCGACCACGGCCAATGCCGAGCGCGCCAAGCAGGTGGCGTTCTCGCCTCTGATGTTCGTGGCCGGCACCAAGCTGATGGTGCCGAAGGCTTCCACGATCTCGGGACCGACAGACCTGAAGGGCAAGACCGTGGTGGTGACGAAAGGCACTACCAACGAGCAGGCGATGCACAACATCGACAAGAAGTTTGCGCTTGGCCTGAACATCGTAACGGCAGCCGATCACGAGCAGTCCTATCAGATGCTGGTGGACGGCAAGGTCGATGCGTTCGCGACCGACGATATCCTGCTGTACGGCCTGATCGCGCGCCACAAGTCGCAGGACAAGTTTCGCGTCACCGGCGAATATCTGTCCTACGATCCCTACGGCATCATGTTCCGCAAGGGCGAGCCGCAGCTTTCGGCCGTGGTCGAGCGCGCCTTCCGCAAGCTCGGTTCGAACCGCGATCTGATTCCACTCTATAACAAGTGGTTCGTCGCGCGCCTGCCGACCGGCGAGAAGCTCAACGTCGCGATCTCGCCGCAGCTCGAGGAGGCTTTCAAGGTGCTCGACGACACGCAGGGGACGAGCAACTAGCACTCCCGCGGCGTCTCGGTCCGATCACAGGAGCCGCGGCGTACTGGATACCCCGCTTTCGCGGGGTATGACGGAGCACCAAGCCCGCCACCACGAATTTCTTGTTCAGAAAAACTTCAAATCCTGCCCACGGCCGCCCCGCGCGGTGGTTGCGTATTCGATCGCCAGGAACAATCCGCCCGCCGCGTAAATTTTCCGGCTCTGCGATGCGGCAAGCCCATGGCTGAGCGCAACGGCGTCCGCGACGGTTGCGGCGACGTGAACGGTGGCGGCCGGATTGGCCTTCCGCACAGCCTCCGCGATGCTGCCGGCGTCCGCGCCCTTGTGGTGCGCCATGGTGCATATGATCGTGTCGAACGAGGGCGCCAGCGCGCTCACGATCTCCCCCGCGTTCTTGTCGCGCGAGACGCCGACCACGAGGATCCAGTCCGCCGCGCCGTAGATCGCCTTGAGGCTGGCGAGCGATTGCCGGATGCCGTCGGGGGTATGGCCGACATCGATCACCGTGAGCGGGTCCTGCTTGATGAGTTCGAGCCGTCCGGGCCAGCGTACAGCGCGGAGGCCCGACCGCACCGCGGCCTCGACTCTGCTCGCACCTTCGCCGGGCTGCACCCGCTCCAGCCAGAGCAGGAACAGGGCGACGGCGATGGCGGCATTGTTGAACTGAAACGCGCCTTGAAGGCCGATTTCGAGCGCGCGAAAATCGTAACCACCGAATTGAAAGTCAAAGTGCTGTTCAAGCGCCGAGACGAATTCGCCGTCGATCCCGATCCGGTCACGAACGAACAGGCTTTTCACATCGCGGTGGCGATTATATTCGGTGAGATGCGGCCGCAGGCTGCGGCAATTCTCGCCGTAGACGATGGTGCCGCCGGATGCGCAGGCGTCGCTTTTGTCGGACGCGATCAATTCAAGGGAGTGGCCGAGCAGTTCGACATGCTCGTAATCGACCGAGGTCACGGCGGTGGCGAGCGCTCCGACCAGGCGCACCGGATCGTAGCGGCCGCCGATGCCGGCCTCGAACACCGCGAAATCGCATTTGCTTTCCTGAAAATGCAGGCAGGCCAGCGCGAACATCGCCTCAAAAGCTCCAAAGGTTTCCTTTCGCCGGGTCGTGATGGTCGCGATGGTCTTTTCGATTAGCGAAACCAGATGTGTCACCTCGTCATCGCCGATCGGCGCGCCATCGACCTGAAACCGCTCGTTGAAGCGATAGAGATGCGGCGAGGTGAACAGGCCGGTTCGCAAGCCGTAGGCGCGGGCGATGCCGGCGCAGAACGCCGCCGTGCTGCCTTTGCCGTTGGAGCCGGTCACGACGACCGACCCGCGCGCAAGCCTTGCGCGGTCCACCGCGAGGGCGTCGAGCAGCTCCGCTATCCGCGCCAGACAAACGCCATCGCCATATTTCGGAAGATCAAACACCGAGCAGTCCCATGGCCAGGAAGGTGTGGCGCCAGATTTTCAGGATCAGATCGCTCCGGCCGGATTGCTCCAGCAGCCGGATCGACGGGTTCGAATTCACCTCGATGACCCGGATCGCTTCGGGATCGCCCCCGATATCCGTGAACATGTCCACCGCGGCGACGCGGAGGCCCAGCGCGCGGGCGGCTTTCCTCGCCAGCGCGAGCACGGCATCGGAGCAGGCGGGTTCGAGCACCATCGTTCCGCCGGCACTCAGATTCATCCGCCCGGGAATGTTCCAATGCTCGCCCTTGGCCGGCACGGCGTCGAGCGAAGCATCGTGATCCGCCGTCAGGGCGACCGGCGAAAGGCCGCGCGATCGCAGGCCTTCATTGTGCGCGATCAGGAGATCGCGGATCGAGCGCATGCCGTCGCCCAGCACGGAAGGCGGATATTTGCGCGCCGCATAGACCACTTCTTCATCGAGCAGAAACACCCGATACTCGATCCCTGCAACGATCGGCTGCATCAGTATCGAGTTGTAATATCGCGAGACGTCATCGAGGTATCGCACCAGCGAGGCTTCGTCGTGCAGGGCCTGCGCGAAATCGCCGCGCGATCCCAAAAGCGGTTTGACGAAGGCTGTCCCACCCAGGTTTCTGAAATGGTCGAGCGCATCGCCGCGCTCATGACCCGCCGCGCGATGGGCGCGATGCCGGTCGTGCAGGAAGAAATATTGGCCGCCCAGCGTGGCAACACCGGCGCGTTCAAGAATGGCGTTGGTGAAATATTTGTCCGATGCCAGCGACGAGGCGGTGGCATTGTTTTGCGGATACCATGAACATCGCCCGGCGCCGAAATAAATGCCCTTCGCGGCCGAGGCGACGCGAAAGACAAGCCCGGTTCCGCCGTCGATGTCGGCAAACGCGAGGCCCAGTTGCGCGCAGGAATATTCCGCATAGACCGACTGGTCAGGGTAGAAGCCCGGTTTTCCCGATCGAAATTTCTCAAGGCTCTGCATGCATTTTCCGGTGACCTCTATGCTCGATTGGGATGCCTCGATTTTTAAGGAATTCCCTGTTCTGTGCGGCAATTAATACCCAATACAGAACGCAATTGAGCAAGTTAATTACGCGGGCGGGCACGACCGACGAAGATGCGCCGAACCGGTTTTGTTGGACAAAAGCGACTGTGGTTTTGAGACCGCAATTGCACCTCAGGGCTTGTTGACTATCTCTGTGAGTGTCGTAGATCACGGACCAAATCGCCCGTCATTGCTGGACTTATCGCCGGATCGCAGGCCAGGCAACTCAATCATTCTACATCAAGGCAATCGGAAAAACCAAAACACATGAGCGCATTCCATAGAGAGCAAGTTCTTTCTGTCCGGCACTGGACCGATACGCTTTTCAGCTTCCGAGCGACCCGCAATACCGGCTTCCGATTCCAGAACGGCCAGTTCGCGATGATCGGGCTCGAGATCGATGGCCGGCCGCTGCTGCGCGCCTACAGCATGGCAAGCGCCAATCACGAGGAAGAGCTGGAATTCTTCAGCATCAAGGTCGCCGACGGCCCGCTGACCTCAAAGCTTCAGAAGATCAAGGAAGGCGATACCATCCTGGTCGGGCGCAAGGCGACCGGCACATTGATCGCCGACAATCTGATTCCGGGAAAACGCCTGCTGCTGTTGTCGACCGGCACTGGGCTGGCGCCATTCGCGAGCCTGATCAAGGATCCCGAAGTATATGAGCGGTTTGAAACCATCGTGCTCGTGCATGGCTGCCGGCAAGTCTCCGAACTTGCCTATGGCGAAGAGTTGGTGGCAAGGCTGCGGGACGATGAACTGTTCGGCCCGCTATTGGCCGAGAAGCTGCTGTATTACCCGACCGTCACCCGCGAGCCGTTCCGCAATCGCGGCCGCATCACCGACCTGATCACGTCGGAACAATTGTTCGACGATATCGGCCAGCCGCCGCTGGATATCGACAGCGACCGGATCATGATGTGCGGCAGCCCGGGCATGCTCGACGAACTGCGCCGGATGTTCGAAGCGCGCGCCTTTCTCGAAGGCAGCCACAGCGAGCCCGGACATTTCGTCATCGAGAAAGCGTTCGTCGAGCGCTGAGACGCTTGCGCTTATTCTCGCGCCGTCCCGGCCTTGAGCCGGGACCCATAGCCACCAGCGTTAATTGTTATGAAAAACGTTTACCCGATCGTCCGATCGATGGGCCGCGGCGTATGGGTCCCGGCATTCGCCGGGACGACGTTGCAGCGGTGGCGTCGTCCGCTCCCCCGCTGCTATAACACCTCCAAAACGTCGCGTGGCTTCTCACCAACGCGTCGATAATGGGAGCAACAGGACTTTGTCCGTATCCGATTCCCCCGGTCCCACCAAAACGGCCCTTGTGCTCGCGGGCGGCGGCAGCTTCGGCGCCATCCAGGTCGGCATGATGCAGTCGCTCGCCGCGCACGGAATTTCCGCGGATATGGTGGTCGGCTCCAGCGTCGGCGCGCTGAACGGCGCCTATTATGCCGGCGATCCCACGCTCAACGGCGTTCTGCGGCTGGCAACCATCTGGCGAGGCTTGCAGCGGCAGGATGTTTTCCCGGTGACGTGGCGGACCCTGCTGGGATTTATCTGGCGCCGCGATTTCCTGATCCCGCATGACGGGATTCAAAAACTCATCGACGATCATCTGCCCTATCGCAATCTGCAGGACGCGAAACTCCCGGTCCACATCGTCACCACCGACATCATCACCGGCGACAGCGTCGTGCTGTCGGACGGTTCGGCCGCCGAGGCGATCATCGCCTCTACCGCCATCCCCGGCGCGTTCGCGCCGATCCGCCACAAGGATTTCTATCTCGCCGACGGAGCGATCTCTTCCAATACCCCGATCCGGGTCGCGGTCGACAAGGGCGCCAAGCGCCTGATCATTCTACCGACAGGCTATGCCTGCGCCGCGCATGCGCCGCCGGTCGGCGCGGTCGCCAATGCGTTGCATGCGCTGACGCTCATGATCGCGCGGCAACTGGTCAGCGAACTCGAGGGGCTCGCTTCCGATATCGAATATTTCGTGGTGCCGCCCTTATGCCCGCTGGTGGGATCTCCCTATGACTTCTCGCGCACCGCCGATCACATCGAGCGCGGGATCCGATCGACTGACGCCTGGCTGGCGAGAAACGGGATCGAGCAGAGCGGGATTCCCGAAGAAATGCGTCCGCACAGCCATTGAACCGTCATGGGCAGGGCCATTCGCTGCGCCGCAAAAGGTCCGCGGCCGGCGGTATCGCTGACCGCCGGACGGATTGATTTCGCGCCGGCGGAATGGCTAGCCTCGCGGCCACCGCTGTCATATCCATGATCGCTGCGCCGGATATCGTGTACAGGATTGTCCGGGAGTTGGATTAGGCTGCGGCCGCACAATAATGACGGCACGACCTGCCGGAGGGGTACATGGAAACGCTGATGCTTCCGTTCTCGCCACGCTTCATCGTTTTGACGATTTGCGCCGTCGTCACCGTGCTGCTTGTCGGTGTCGGGCTTGCAGACCACAAGGTGGTCGACCTCGTCCTGATTCCGATCGTTATTTTCGCCGCGCTCACGGCGCTCGGCATTCGCGATCTCATGCAAAAGAACCACGCGGTTTTGCGAAACTATCCGATCTCGGCGCATATACGATTCCTGCTCGAGGAAATCCGGCCGGAAATGCGCCAGTACTTCTTCGAGAGCGAAAAGGACGGCATGCCGTTCAGCCGCGACACCCGCGCCGTGATCTATCAGCGCGCGAAGATGGTGCTCGACAAGCGCCCGTTCGGCACCCAGGAGGATGTCTATCGCGAGGGCTACGAATGGATGCACCATTCGGTGGCGCCGAAGCCCAACACCGCCGGCGAGAAATTCCGCGTCACCATCGGCGGGCCGGATTGCAGCAGGCCGTATTCGGCGTCGGTATTCAACATCTCGGCGATGAGCTTCGGCGCGCTCAGCCCCAACGCGGTGCGCGCGCTGAATGCGGGCGCCAAAAAGGGCGGCTTCGCGCATGACACCGGCGAGGGCGGCGTCAGTCCCTATCATCGCGAGAATGGCGGCGACATCATCTGGGAAATCGGCTCCGGCTATTTCGGTTGCCGCAACCGCGACGGCTCGTTCAACCCGGACGAATTCGCGCGCATCGCCGGCGACGACCAGATCAAGATGGTCGAACTCAAGATCAGCCAGGGCGCCAAGCCCGGTCATGGCGGCGTGCTGCCGGCGGCCAAGGTTTCGGAAGAGATTTCCAAGATCAGGGGCGTCGCCATGGGCGAGGACTGCATCTCGCCGGCGTTTCACCGCGCGTTCTCGACGCCGCTGGAAATGATGGCGTTCATAAGCGAGATGCGGCGCTTGTCCGGCGGCAAACCGGCCGGATTCAAGATGTGCATCGGCCATCCCTGGGAATTCCTGGCGATCTGCAAGGCGATGCTTCAGAGCGGCATCTATCCGGATTTCATCGTGGTCGACGGCAATGAAGGCGGCACCGGCGCGGCGCCGCTGGAATTCATGGACCATCTGGGCATGCCGATGCGGGAGGGCGTCAATTTCGTCCATAATGCGCTGATCGGCATCAACGCGCGCGACCGCATCCGGATCGGCGCCGCCGGAAAGATCGCGACCGCCTTCGACATGGCGCGTGCGATGGCGATCGGCGCGGACTGGTGCAATTCGGCGCGCGGCTTCATGTTCTCGCTGGGCTGCATCCAGTCGCTGAGCTGCCATACCGATCGATGCCCGACCGGCGTGACCACGCAGGACCCCTTCGCGCAATCGCGCGCTGGTGGTGCCGCACAAGACCGAGCGGGTCTACAATTATCACCACGCCACGTTGCACGCGCTGTCCGAACTGCTCGCCGCCGCCGGGCTCGAACATCCGCAGCAGATCCGGCCGATTCATTTCTCGCAGCGAACATCCATTACCGATGTGCGATCGTTCGCGCAGCTCTATCCCTCGCTTCGCCCGGGCGAACTGATCGACGGCACCGCCGACCCGCGCTTTCGCGAGGCCTGGGCCATGGCGCAGGCGGAAACGTTCTCGGCGGCTTGACCACGGTCATTCCGGGGCGCGCGTCGGCGCGAACCCGGAATCTCGCGCTGAAATCTCGAGATTCCGGGTTCGATGCGTCGCCCCGGAATGACGAATGAGATGCGCCTAAAACTCGCCGTGCAGCCTTCCCGAGAAGACGTGGACCGGGCCGCGGTCGGCGTTGTAGGCGGGGTTGATGATGAGCTGATAGTCGCCGGTCAGCGTGAGCTGCTTGTTGAGCGCGTAGGCATAATAGGTTTCGAGGATTTGCTCGTACCGGTAGTTGAGCGCGCCGTCTCCGATCAGAACGCCGAGCCCGCCGGCCGCGATGAAATCGCGATGGTCGCGGGACAGCGCGTTGATCGCGCCGCCGATACCGATCACGTCGTCGGGGCGGCCCCATCTGGCGCCCTTGACCGAAGCGCCGAGCGAGAGCGAGGCGTCGATATCGGTAAACGCCATAATCTCGGTCTTGCCGTTGTTCCAGCTCCAGCGGCCGAACAGGCCGACCTCGTCGTTCAAGGCCTGCTCGAGGCTGACGATATAGCCATATTTGATGCGGCCGGTGCGGGTCTGCGAGATATCGAGATCGAACGCCGGATTGTTCAGCGTCTCGCGGTAGCTTCCGGAAAAGGCGCTGTTGAGCCATGCGATGGTCCGCAGCTTTCCCGGCTGCGAGAACAGGGAATAGCGGGTTTCCAGTTCGAGCACATAGGTGCCGCGTTCGAAAACCCTGGTATCGAAGCTGTTGGCGTTGGAGACCGACTGCATCAGGAAATAGCCTGCACGCAACGCCCATTGCTTCTGATTGAGCTCCGCCGTCGCGCCATAGGTCAGCCCGACCTTGTCGGCCGAATAGTCGAAT
This sequence comes from uncultured Alphaproteobacteria bacterium, assembly GCA_963793165.1. Taxonomy (GTDB): domain Bacteria; phylum Pseudomonadota; class Alphaproteobacteria; order Rhizobiales; family Xanthobacteraceae; genus Bradyrhizobium. The sequence continues at coordinate 529,055 of CAWBYU010000009.1, read as the reverse complement.
GCGCCGGGCGCCCACATCGCCCAGTTCATGAAATCCTTGCGGGTATCCTTGGCGTAGGAATTTCCGTCGAAAATATCCGGCACCGCGAATTTGCCGACCTGAAGCGTCAGCCGCGAGACGTCCACCTTGCCCGCGAGTTGTGTCGGGCCGCTGGCCAGCTCCTCCTGCTCGCCGCCAAACCCGAAGGTCTGGCGCAGGAACAGCCGCGAGGTGTTGTAATGCGGGTAGGGGAAGTTGGATTTCTGCGCTTCGCCGTTGGGGAATCCAGCAACGCCCACGGTGTCGTTCAAGCCGAAGCCCTGCAGCAGTTCGGGGTTGTAATAGACCTCGCCGCCTTCCCAGAGCCGGGCGTTCAAAAACAGGCTGTTGCTCCAGGTCGCCTGTGCCTGCCGCGCCGGCGTCAGGCTGTTGGTGCCGGTGTAGAGTGCCCGGAACCCCGGATAGCCTTGCGGCAGATAAGTCGATTGACCGTGGATTTCCCAGCGATCGGATTCCGGATCGGTCAGCGCTGTCGCCGGCGCGAGCTTGCCGGATCCCGGCCAGTCGATCTTGCGGTTGAGGCCGACGCGGAGCGATTGGAAATCAAGGCTCGAACTGTACGACGTCGCCGACGGCAGCACGATGTCGGCTTTTTCAAACTGACTGTAGAGATATTCCAGCCGCGCACTCCAGTGTGGCGCAAAGGCATATTCCACGCCGCCGCCGACCACCCAGCCGAGCCGGGTATTGAGCTGCTTTTCATCGCTGCCGGCGGCGGGCGTGTTGAGAAAGCGCTCGCCGGCCCACGCGACGCCCCCGGTGGCATAGGCCAGCCACGGCCCCGCGGCATAACCAACCCTCCCGCGCGCGGTGCCGACATAATCAAGCTGCTCGGTGACATCGGACCGCGCCGTCGCCAACGACGATATGACCGAATTCGAGGTGATATAGTTGGGAAAGGTGAAGTCGGCTTCGACACCGAGCACCATCCCGGATGGCAGTTGGATATTATAGCCGGCCTGCACGCCGCCAATCAGGCCGCTGAACACGTTGCTGGTTGCGGCAGTCGCCGGATCCGTGAGCACGGCGCTCGAGGAGCCGCGGCCGTAACCGGCATGCGCGCCGACATACAGCCCGGTCCAGTCGAATACCGACTGAATATGGGGAGCCTTGACAGGCAGGCCGACGTCGGCAGCCGTCGCGGGACCGTCGAGCGCGAGCATGCTGAGTTCGATGCCCCCGAATACGCGCTCCAAATATCGGCTGCCGCGCCTCATGGCACGAATATGCCCAGCGCCGGCATCCTGGCGGTGTGTTTCGTCATTGCGGCAACCATGCCGGTGCGCGGCGGTCAAAAAATTCAAGGGAGCCCCATCGTTTCAGCCGGTTCGTCCGGATTTGCCGATTCTCGCCGTCAAAGCCAGATCAAATAGAAGTGCGACTGGTTCCAATCCTTATTGCAACTAATTTGCAACTGCAAGTGAGTTCCACAGGGATGCTGTTGAAATGGCACCGGCAAGTGACGCCCATGCAACACCTCTCGCCGGGCGAACTCGTTCGATGGAAAGAAGGGATGCTAAAAGATCACCCGCTCCAGGGACGGCCGGGCGGTCGCGGCGCGGTATGGTCCCGTGATTTTCTTATTCAATCCGGATAGTTAGATGAAAAAATCTCAGCCCCTCGGGCCGCCCGAAAGCGTTGCCGGATCGAATTTATCGATGTCGGCGAGCAGGTCGCAGAACGCGCTGGCGCCATGATCGAGCAGGCGCTGACCTTTCTCGGCCGTGGCGATCGTCGCGTCGCCCGCGGCACCGCTTGAATGAAGATCCTGGGCCTGCCACGCGAATGGCGCTGGCCGGTGCGCGGCGAGCCAGCGGTAATCCTGCTCCATCGCAATGCTGCGGGGACGAAAATCGGCGATCTGGTCCTTGCGTACATGCTGCGGATAGCGCGCCAGCATGATCGAGGTCTCCACCGCGCCGCCATGGATGCCATGCCGCACCTCTTCCGCCGAAAACACCTGTTCCGGCGCACTGAGGCGGGACCATCCCGTGGTCACCGCGAGAAGCCCGCAATTCGCGCGCAGGTCCTGCGCGACAAGCGTCATCGCTGCGCTGTTGCCGCCGTGGCTGGTGACCATGACGAGCTTTTTGATGCCCGCGCGGGCGACGCTCTCGCCGAGCGCCATCCAGGTCTTCAGCGCGACATCCGTCGGCAGCGTCAGGGTACCGGGATAGCCGATGTGCTCGGTGGAGATGCCCACCGGCTGCAGCGGCAGGAAGGTAGCCGGAATGCTGTCCGGCAGCAGTTCGCGCACCCGCGCAAGATAGGCCCGGCCGATCATGACGTCGGTTCCGATCGGCAAATGCGGGCCGTGCTGTTCGGTGGCCGCCAGCGGCAAGACCGCGATCCATCGCGCCGGGCTGTCTTCTGCGAAGTCAGGCCAGTGGATGTCGGTCCAGTCGCGGGGCGGAACAGGTGAAGTCATCGCGCGAAACATTTCTTTCGACTAATTTGCAGGGTAGTTTGGCTTCGTTCCTGGCCAAGACATACCCGCCTCCAGCGCCTCCCATCATGGGCCAGAACGATCAACGGAGTCCAACCATGAACCCGGCCCTTTTGCGGAGAGCGTTAACCGCGGGCTTGGCGGCCGCTGTCTTGGCCATCTCGCCGGCCTTGGCCCAGACCACCCTGGACAAGGTCTCGTTCGGAACCAATTGGGTCGCCGAGGCCGAGCAAGGCGGGTTCTTCCAGGCGCTCGCCGACGGCACCTACAAGAATTACGGACTGGACGTCACCATCGTGCCCGGCGGCCCCAACGACAATAATCGCATTTCGCTGATCGCCGGCAAGCTCGACTTCTACCTGATCGCAAACACCCTGCAATCGTTCGATGCGGTCGCCAACAACGTGCCGGTGGTGGCGGTCGCCGCCATCTTCCAGAAAGACCCGCAGGTTTTCCTGACCCATCCGGAATCGAAAATCGGCAAATTGGCCGACCTCAAGCCGCTGACGCTGTTCGTGTCCAAGGAGGGGATCGCGAGCTATTTTCAATGGCTGAAGTCGGAATACGGCTTCAGCGAAGAAAGGGTCAAACCCTATACTTTCAACTCGCAGCCGTTTCTTGCGAACAAGCAAAGCGCGATGCAGGGCTACGTGACCTCGGAGCCGTTCGCGGTCGAAAAGGCGGCCGGCTTCAAGCCGGGGGTCATCCTGCTGGCGGACAACGGCTTCAACGCCTATTCCACCCTGATCGAGACGCGCCGCGAGTTGATCGACAAGAAGCCGGACCTGGTCCAGCGCTTTGTCGATGCTTCCGCGATCGGCTGGTACAACTACCTCTATGGCGACAATAAGCCGGCCAATACGATGATCAAGAAGCTCAACCCGGAAATGACCGACGAGTTGCTGGCCTATTCGGTCGCCAAGATGAAGGAATATGGCATTGTCGATTCCGGCGACGCGTTGCGCGACGGCATCGGCGCCATGAACGATGCGCGGGTCGCAAGCTTCTTCGACAAGATGGTGCGGGCCGGCGTGGTACGCCGCGACATCGATTTCCGTAACGCCTACACGCTTCGCTTTACCAACAAGGGCGTTGGCCTCGACCTGCGGCCAAAGAACTAGCGCCGCGATGGCCGAGCCCGCAGCCTTGTCCGAAGCCTATTCCCGCAACGAGGGCCTCGCGGTCAGCCTGCGCGGCGTCACCAAGGTCTATGACAACGGCGTCACGGCGCTCGGGCCGTTGGATCTCGATGTCGGGAGGGGCGAGTTCGTGTCCCTGCTCGGGCCGTCGGGTTGCGGAAAGTCGACCGCGTTGAGGCTGATCGCGGGCCTCAGCACGCCGACATCCGGCACCGTCGGCGTTTCCAGACCTGCCGATCGCGCCCATCCCGGCCATTCCATCGGCTTTGTGTTTCAGGAACCGACGCTGATGCCGTGGACCAGCGTGCGCGAAAATGTGCGGCTGCCGCTGAAGCTCGCGCACACACCGGCCGTGGAAGCGAAGGCGCGCGTCGCCGATGCGCTGGCACAGGTCGGGCTTTCGGAATTCACGGACGCTTTTCCGCGTGAATTATCCGGCGGCATGAAGATGCGGGTCTCGCTCGCCCGCGCGTTGGTCACCGATCCCGATATTCTGCTGATGGATGAGCCGTTCGCCGCGCTTGACGAGATCACCAGGTTTCGGCTCAACAACGATCTGCTGTCGCTGTGGCGCGATCTGCGCAAGACCGTCATCTTCGTCACGCATTCGGTGTTCGAGTCGGTATATCTGTCGCAGCGGGTGGTCGTGATGACGTCGCGGCCCGGCCGCCTCAGTGCCGAATTTCGGATCGACGCCGCCGAGCCGCGGGGCGAGGATTTTCGCACCTCGGCCGATTACGCCGGCTATTGCCGCAAGGTTTCGAAGGCGCTGGCGCCGTTGCAACCGGGACGGCCCGGTTCATGAACTCCTTGCAGACGCCGCCACTATCCGCCGAGCAAGGTGCGCCGGAGAGCCGCGCCGTCCGTCTTGTCCGAATCCTGCTTCCTGTCGTCGTGCTCGCGGCGGGTGTCGCGCTCTGGGAGTTGGTGGTGCGGCTCAACCAGATTCCGCCCTACGTGCTGCCCGGGCCTTCGGCGGTTTTTCAAACCCTTGTCGGCGACTGGGCGGTGCTGTCGCAATCGCTGCTGGTCACGCTTTTGACCACGCTGGAAGGATTTGTCGCGGCCGCCTTTGGCGGCATCGCCTTGGCGCTATTGTTCAACCAGTCGAAGTGGCTGGAATACTCGCTGTTTCCCTATGCGGTGATCCTGCAGGTGACGCCGGTGATCGCCATCGCGCCGCTATTGCTGATCTATCTTCCGCAACAGACCGCCATCATCGTCTGCGCCTGGATCGTCGGATTCTTTCCGGTGCTGTCCAACACCACGCTCGGATTGAATTCCGTCGATCGCAACCTGGCCGGCCTGTTCCAGCTTTATGGCGCGTCGCGGATCCAGACCCTGTGTTTTCTCAAATTGCCTTCCGCGCTGCCGTTCATCCTCGGCGGCTTGCGGATCGCGGGCGGACTGTCGTTGATCGGCGCCGTGGTCGCCGAAATCGCGGCCGGCTCCGCCGGTGCCGGCTCCGGATTGGCCTATCGAATCGCGGAATCCGGCTACCGTCTCAACATTGCCAGAATGTTCGCGGCCTTACTGTTGCTGTCCGCGGCCGGGATTGTCATTTATGGGCTGCTGGCGCTAACCTCGCATCTGGTATTGCGGCGCTGGCACGAGAGTGCGCTTGGAAAGGACAACTGATGGCGGCCGGAACTATTTCTTCCGAAAAAATTGATTTGCTGATCTATGGGCCCAGCAGGCCAATCCTGGAAAACGGTTTTTCCGATCAGTTCGTCCTTCATCCGTTTGAAACCAAGCACGATCTCGATCGGCTGAATCCGGCTATGGCCGCGAAAATCCGCGGCGCCGCGGTGACCTATCATACCGTGCATGCCGACAAGGCGTCGTTGTCGCTGTTTCCGAATCTCGAAATCGTCTCGAGCTTCGGCGTCGGCTACGATCACGTCGATTCCGCCTACGCGCGCGAACACAATATCGTCGTCACCAACACCCCGGATGTGCTGACCGAGGAGGTCGCGGACGTCGCGATGGGCCTTTTGATCGCCACCTTGCGCGAATTCGTCAAGGCCGACCGCTATCTGCGCTCCGGCCTCTGGCTGACGCAGAACTATCCCCTGAGCGTCGGCTCGCTGAGGGATCGCAAGGTCGGGATCGTCGGCATGGGCCGGATCGGCCAGGCGATCGGGCGCAGGCTCGATGCTTCGCGCGTTCCGGTCTTCTATCACTCGCGCAAGCCGGCCGAGGGCGTCTCCTATCAGCACTATCCCGATCTGATCGAGATGGCGAAGGCGGTCGATACCCTGATCGTGATCGTTCCCGGCGGCGCTTCGACCGCGAAGATGATCAACGCCGATGTCATGAAGGCGCTCGGGCCGCGCGGCGTGATCGTCAATGTCGCACGGGGTTCGGTAGTCGACGAGCAGGCCCTGATCGAGGCGCTGAAGTCGAGCACTATTCTGGCGGCGGGACTCGATGTGTTCGCCGGCGAGCCGGCCGTGCCGGACGAATTGCGCGCCATGCAGAATGTGGTGCTGCTGCCGCATATCGGCTCCGCTTCGGTGGTGACACGAAACGCCATGGATCAACTCGTGGTCGACAACCTGAAAGCCTGGTTCGCCGGAAAGCCGCCGCTGACCCCGGTTGCGGAAACCCCGGTGAAGGCCCGCTGATGCCGGGCCATCTTGGCATCGCGCTCGCGGCGCTGTCGGCGCTCATCGCCTGCGGATCGCCGGCCTGGTCGCAGGATGCCTCGACGCTGAAAAAGGACATGGTCGGCCAGTGGGAGCTTTCGACCACCGAGCGCAGCAAGACCTGTGTCGTTACCTTGAAAAACGACGCCACGCCGCAAGGTCTGAAACTCGAGCTCGAGCCCGGCTGCGCGGCGGCGCTGCCCTTTACCAAGGATATCGCGGCCTGGAACGTCAGGGGACTGGATATCGTGCGGCTGCAGGATGCCGCGGGAACGCCGGTGATCGATTTCACCGAAGTCGAGAGCGGGATTTTCGAGGGCCTGAGACAGGGCGAGGGCATCTACATCCTGCAGAACCTGGCCGCCGCGCGCTCGCTCGCCAAATCGATGGACCAGATGATCGGCGACTGGTCGATGGTTCGCGGCAACGGCCAGACGATCTGCGGCTTGACGCTCACCAACAACGAAGCGAGCCCCGATAATTTCGAGGTGTTCCTCAAGCCGAAATGCGATCCGGCGATTGCCGCGTTCGCGCCCAAGCAGTGGCGGCTTGATCACGGCCAGATGGTGCTGATGTCGGCCAGCGGCCAAACCTGGCAGTTCGAGGCCGACGACAATGCGCAGTGGCGGCGGGTGCCCGACAGCGCCGATCCGCTGATCATGCTGCGGCAATAATTCCCCGGCGATAAATGGCGGGTCGGGCGTACCAAGCGCATTTTTTCGCAAACAGCAGGCGCGCGGCGCGATTGCGTCAGGCGCCGCGCAGAGCGTCCCGGTCAGATCAACCGCAGGCCCTTTATGCTGGCATGGCCGTTCTTGCCCACGATGATGTGATCGTGCACCGATATGCCGAGCGGCGTGGCGATCGCGACTTCGCGATGCCGTTTGGTCCTTCCCGGGGGTTCGCGATGTAACCGCCGATCTCCAACAGGCAGAGGCGCCTGCCGTTCCGACGAATGTTCATCGCCGCGTGAAGCGGGCGAGGAGAGCGACCAGCGCTGCCTGACTGTGCAGGCCGGTCTTCTCGTAAATTTGCGAGAGATGGCTGCGCACGGTGCCACGGCCGATGCCAAGCTCGGCGGCGGTTTCCTCGAGATCAAGACCGCGCGCAAGCCGCGCCGCAACGTCGCATTCGCGCGTCGTGAGGTGGAAGGCTTCCCGCACCGCGGCGCTATCGATGGTGAGCAGCGCATCCGTCTCGGTGATGAAGATAGCGGCGCTTGGAGCGCCCACTCCCGGCAACGCCGCACCGAGTTGCGCCATTGGCAGGATCGTCAGCAGCAACGGCGGCCGCTGCGACGGGCGTTCGATGCGAAGCTGATGGGCTGCAATCATCGCGCCTGCGGCAACATCGGCAACGGCGGCGCGCAATCGCTGCGTTGCAACCGTCGTCGCGGTCGCCACCTGGGAGGTCGTGATGTCGAGGCCATCCACGTCCGCCACGATCTGGGCGGCTCGCGCATTCAGAAACATCGGACGCGCGGCGGCATCGGTCAAGATCACGCCGTCGTCGAGCCGGTCCAACACGCTCGCGAGAGCCGCGCAATGCCCTTCTGCAATCTGGAGCCGGGAGTGTAGTTGCACGCCCATCGCAAGCGCTGGCAAGACCATCTGCGCGGCCATGACGTCATCTGCCGAAAAATCGGCCCCTCGACGGGGCCGGCAGACTGACAGCATCGTGGACATTCCCGCCTGCTCGCATCTTATGCCCAGGCAGTAGAAGCCGTTGGCCGGCCGGAGCACCTCGTTGTATAGCGCAGTACGCTCGAAATCCTGCTCGGGCATGAAGTGCTGCAACGTGACAGCGCGTCCGTGCGGCATCGCGGCGACAAATGGTGCCATCCATCGCACTGCATCCGGCATCAGGTATCGCTCGAAATTCGCCTCGTCCATGCCGGCGGCCTCGCCGATGATCAGACGTCCCGTTGCGTTCTCGTGGGCGAAGACGACGGCATGCTCGGCCTGCAAGACCTCGACCATGGTCTCAAGGACCGACACCCGTTCGGCCGGTTGCATGGCGGCATCGAGAAAGCGATGAGCAATGGCAAACAAGGCCGCGGCATCCGGCATGTCGATACTCCCCCGAACGGCAGATGCCGTTCGGCATCATGCTGCGCGCATAACCCGACACTGCGAACATAACGCGACGGCGCGATCCGAATCAATTGCGGCCTCAAGCCGCAGATCGTGCACTGTTGCCTTTCGGTTACATGCACGAAAACAGTTGTTCGGATCGGTATTTATCTTGGCCGCCTCTGCCATTTGCTAGAGGCGCCAGTTGGCCGATTTCTCCATTGGTAGCCCCGTGCGTTTGGAATGAACCGGGGAATATGGAGTCTGGGCAATGGTGAACGTGTCGTTCGGTCGACGTCCGCACCTGCGCGGCGTCGCGGCCGCGCTGCTCGCGGGCACAGCGCTCGCTGCGGCGGCATGGCCGGCGCTCGCGCAGGACGCGACCTGGCTGCTCAATCCCGGCTCGAACGATTTCAACACCGCCGCCAACTGGGATCCGGCCACGGTGCCGTCCTTCGGCACCGGCTTCTTCGACGTCTCCAATACCACCGCGCTGTCGGTCTCGGGCAGCAGCACCATCGTCAGCGGTTTCACATTCAACGCCGGTGCCTCGAACTATACCTTCAGTATTGTCGATGGTCTGGCTTTCCGCAGCGCCGGCATTGTCATCAACGGCGGCAGCGCTACCTTCATCAATGATGGCGTGCTGAATTTCTTTGCCACCAGCACGGCGGGCGGCGCCACCATCAACAATAGCTCCGGCGGCTTCGTGATTTTCAACAGCAACAGCACGGCTGGCAACGCCAGCATCACGAACAGCGGAAGCCTGAGTTTCAACGACGCCAGCTCGGCCGGCAGCGCCAACATCACCGGTGCCATGACTTTCAACGACACCAGCACGGCCGCCAGCGCCAGCATCACCACCAGCAACCTGGATTTCAACGACTCCAGCTCGGCTGGCGGCGCCACCATCACCAACAGCAGCGGTTTTATTCGGTTCGCCAACACCAGTACGGCCGCCAGCGCCACAATCACCAACAACTTTGCTCTGATATTCTTCGAAAGCAGCACGGCCGGCAGCGCCACGATCACCAACAACAGCACATTTTTCTTCGCCGGTTCCAGCACGGCCGGCAACGCCGCGATCACCAACAACGCCAACCTGAGTTTCTCGGACAGCGCCACGGCGGGCAGCGCCACGATTACCACCGGTGGTGATACCCTGTTTTTTAACACCAGCACCGGCGGCAACGCCCAATTCATCACCAATGTCGGCGGCACCTTCGACATGTCGGGCTTGACCGCGGCCGGTATGACCGCCGGCTCGATCGAAGGGCAGGGGAGCTATCTTCTCGGCGCCAAGGCGCTCACCGTCGGCAGCAACAATCTCTCGACCGAGGTGAGCGGCGTCATTTCCGGCTCGGGCGGCGCGTTGATCAAAACCGGCGCCGGGACGCTCACGCTGTCGGGCATCAACACCTATACCGGCGCGACCACGGTCGACGCCGGCACGCTGGTGGTGAACAGTTCGATCGCGATGTCGAGCTCGACTACTGTCAACAGCGGCGGCACCCTCGGCGGCACCGGTCTCGTCGGCGCCACGACGATCAACACCGGCGGTACATTTGCGCCTGGGTCGGGAACTCCCGGCACGACCACGACTGTGCAGGGCAACCTCGCGTTCCAGTCGGGGGCAATTTATCTCGTGCAGGTCAATCCGGCAGCAGCGTCGAGCGCTAACGTGACTGCGGGCGGCAGCGCGACACTTGGGGGCGTGGTAAACGCCGCATTCGCGGGCGGCAGTTACGTCGCGCGCAGCTATAATATCCTGTCCGCGACCGGCGGTTTCGGCGGCTCCACATTCGACACGCTCGCGACCACCAACTTGCCAGCGGGCTTCATTGCCGGCCTGAGCTATACCAGCAACGACGTGATGCTGAATCTTCTCGCTACGCTCGGGGTGGGCGGTGGACTTAATCAGAACCAGCAGAACGTTGCCAATGCACTGAACAACTCCTTCAATGGTGGCGGCGTGCTGACGCCGGGCTTCGTGACCGTGTTCGGCCTTACCGGCCCGGCGCTTGGCAGTGCGCTCACTCAATTGTCCGGCGAACACGCGACAGGCATCCAGCCGGCGAGCAATCTGTCGACCGCGATGTTCCTCAACGCCATGCTCGATCCGTTCGTGATCGGCCGCACTGGTGGCTTCGGTACGGCGATGGGATATGGAGCGGAACCTGTGCCATCGCGCACGCAGGTCGCGGCACAGGACGCCTTCGCCGCAGCGCTGCCGGCGAAGGCGCCGCCGTTGGTGCCGAGCACCGAGCAGCGCTGGAGCGTGTGGGGTTCGGCCTATGGCGGACGCAATCGCATCGACGGCGATGCCGTGGTCGGCAGCAACGATCTGAAAGCGACTGTGGGAGGCTTTGCTGCCGGCGCCGACTACCGCGTGTCGGCCACCTCCGTGATCGGTGCGGCGGTCGCGATCGGTGAAACTCGCTGGAACGTGTCGGGCCTCGGCAATGGCAATGCCGACGTGGCGCAGGTCGGCGGCTATGCCGCGTCGCGCTGGGAGGCACTTTACGTTTCCGGCGCGGTGGCACTCGGCTGGCATCGTGCCGTTACCGACCGCACCGTCACCATCGCCGGCACCGACCGGCTGCAAGCCGATTTCAATGCGACCAGTTTCGGCGGACGGATCGAGGGTGGTTATCGCTTCGGCGGCATGGCGCTTGGATTGACGCCCTACGCCGCGGTGCAGGTCCAAGGCATCCACACGCCGTCCTACGGCGAAGTCGCGACCTCCGGTTCCAACCAGTTTGCGCTACGCTACAACGCGCAATCGCCCAATGACATCCGCACTGAGCTCGGCGCTTGGCTTGACGCTCGGCACGCGTTCGCCGACAGCTCGCAGCTTGTTCTGCGCGGCCGCGCCGCCTGGGTGCACGACTACGAACCCGGTAGCCGCGTCAAGGCGGCGTTCCAGACGCTCCCTGGCGCCGACTTCACCGTCGACGGCGCCGCCGCCCCGAGCGACGCGGTGCTTACGTCGGCAGTCGCCGAACTGCGCTTTATCAATGGCGTTTCGCTGATCGGAAAATTCGACGGTGCGTTCTCGGATCGCTCGCTTACGCTCGCCGGCACCGGCACGTTTCGCTACTCGTGGTAGCGCTTCGCTAAATCAGCTGTAGCCCCTTGAAGCTCGCATGGCCGTTCTTGCCGACGATGATGTGATCGTGCACGGATATGCCAAGCGGCGTGGCGATCGCGACAATGGCCTTGGTCATCTGGATATCCGCCTGCGACGGTGCCGGATCGCCGGAGGGGTGATTGTGCACCAGGATGATCGCCGTGGCCGATAATTCCAGCGCCCGCTTGATCACCTCGCGTGGATAGACCGGCGTATGATCGACGGTGCCTGTCTGCTGCACTTCGTCCGAAATCAACTGATTGCGCTTGTCGAGAAACAGAATGCGAAACTGCTCCTTGTCGGCGAACGCCATGGCGGTGCGGCAATAGTCGATCACATCATTCCATGAGGACAGCATGGTGCGCTGCTTCATCTCGCCCTTGGCGATGCGGTGGGCGGCCGCCGCGATCAGTTTCAGGCCGTTGATAGTGACATCGCCCACGCCCTTGACCTCACGCAGCCGCGTCTCGGGCGCGTGAACGACCTCGGCGAAGGAGCCGAATTTCTTGAGCAATGATTTGGCCAGTGGCTTCATGTCGCGCCGGGGCTGGGCGGTGAACAGCACCATTTCCAGCAGCTCGTAATCGCTCAAGGCGTCGGCGCCGGCGGAATGAAAGCGCTCGCGCAACCGTTCGCGATGCCCGTGATAATGCGGCGCTTCGGCTTCTCCGGACTCGTCTTGTTTATCGCTGGTATTCGCAGGCATCGCCGCCGACATTCGTGGACCACCCAACCATGCCTTGCCGGTCAGGTTTTGCAACCACGAAGTGCTCGGGTTGATTTAATGCCAGCGGCGATTACGCCGCGACCGGCGGCTTCTCGGCATGACGCTGCGACAGTGTGAATATCTCGACGCCGTCGGCGGTCACGCCGACCGAATGCTCGAATTGCGCCGACAGCGAACGGTCGCGGGTCACCGCGGTCCAGCCGTCGGACAGGATCTTCACATGCGGCTTGCCGAGATTGATCATCGGCTCGATGGTGAAGAACATGCCGGGCTTGAGCATCACGCCTTCCCCGGGCCGGCCGACATGGATGATGTTCGGCTCGTCGTGGAACATGCGGCCCAAACCGTGGCCGCAGAAGTCGCGCACCACGCTCATGCCCTGCGGCTCCACGAAACTTTGAATGGCGTGGCCGATATCGCCGGTGGTGGCGCCGGGCCTCACCGCGGCGATGCCGCGCATCATGGCCTCGTAGGTCACCTCGATCAGCCGTTCGGCCTTGCGGGCAATCGGGCCTATCACATACATCCGGCTGGAATCGCCATACCAGCCCTCGACGATGAAGGTCACGTCGATGTTGACGATGTCGCCTTCCTTCAGCACCCGGTCCCCGGGCATGCCGTGGCAGACCACATGGTTGATCGAGGTGCAGGTCGAATAGCGATAGCCGCGATACATCAGGGTGGCGGGGTAGGCGCCATGGCCAAACGCGAAGTCGCGAACGAAATCGTCGATCTCTGAGGTCGGAACGCCCGGCTTGACGATATCGGTCAGGTCGTCGAGGCACCTGGCCACCAGCGCGCCGGCCTTGCGCATGCCGGCAAAGCCGCTCGCCCCATGCAGCTTGATCTGCCCGGTCTTGCGTTGGGAGGTGTCGGTGGCTTCGATATAGCTCATGGGGATGATCTTGATTCGGCAAAAAGGGCTGGTTTGAGGTCCCAATCTAATGATTGGAGCCGTCAGCGCAAGCCAGGGTTGGTGCCGGAACCGCATCCCTCCGGCGGCTGGCTGTTGGCCGCCGGGCGCATGACTTTCAGTTCGAGACCTCCACCGTGGTCTCGACCGGCAGCGCGCCGCCGCGGATGCGGATTTCGCGTACCGGATAGGGGACCCGGATGCCCTCGCGCTTGAACGCCTCCCACAGCGACAGCATCACGTCGCTCTTGACATTGTCCATCCCGTCGGGATCGGCGATCCAGAAGGTCAGCGAGAACTTCATCCCGGCCTCGGCGAATTCGACCAGAATGCAGTTCGGCGGCTTGCTCTTGAGGGCCCGGGGCGCCGCCGCGGCGATGTCGATCGCCAGTTTGCAGACCAGCCGCGGGTCGGCGTCGTAATTGGTGCCAAAACCTACCTTCACCAGCGTGTTCTTGTCGGTATAGGTCCAGTTGACGACCTTCTGCGTCACCAGGTCTTCGTTCGGAATCAGGAATTCGCGGCCGTCGCCGGCGGCGACTGAAATATAGCGCGTCTTCATGGCGCTGATCCGCCCCGAACTGTCGCCGATGGTGACGAGATCACCGGGTTTCACCGACTTGTCCGCCAGCAGGATGATGCCGCTGATGAAGTTGGCGACGATCTTCTGCAGGCCGAAGCCGATGCCGACACCGGCCGCACCCGAGAAGATCGCCAGCGCCGAGAGGTTGATGCCGACCGCGCTCATGACGACCGCGACGGCGAACACCATCAGCGCCAGCCGGATCATCTTGACCAGCAGCACCTGGATCGACGGCGTCAGGTCGCCGGAGCGCGTGATCCTGCTTTCCACGAAGTTGCTGGCGATATTGGTCAGCCACAGCGCCACAGCCAGCAGCACGCCGAGCTTGATCAGCAGCAGCGGCGTCAGCCGCAGGTCTCCCAGCACGACCGAAACGGAGTCGAGCGCCTCGATGGTCGGATCAAGCTCGCCGAGAATGCTCAAGGCCGCGACCAGCCACGCCGACAGCGACACCAGCCGGACGATGAATTCGTTGCGGATGACCGAGGTAATGAGGCGGATGATCAGCCAGGCAAAGGCGAGCTTGGCGGCGACCGCCAGCAGATAGCTGCGGCTCGGCCAGGTCGACGTCACCATGATGACGCGCACCAGCATCAGGAGAACCGCGAACACCGCGGTCGAGGCGCTGCCGACCAGCACGCGCGTGAACAGCCGCAGCGGCGCCGGCCAGCCCATGACGAGCGTGGTCAGCTCGATCCGCGATCGGACCGCGGCGCCCGCCGCATAGGCGATTCCGGCACCGGTCAGGATCAGCCCAAGCTGGGCATAGAACCATGGCGAGGTGATCTCCGCGCCGAGCGACCGCGCGGCGGAGGACAGGAATTCGGTGATGTCGTGCAGGTCCATCGTCACAATCTCATCGCGCAAGCCAGGGCGGCATCATCGGCCAATTTGATTCGAATATCCGGCAGATTTCCACACTCGCGGCGCTGATACCATCGATACGCCGTGCCGGTGAAGTCATATAAGGCCGATAAATCGGGCACATTGCCGCTGGCGGCAGAAATGGGTTGGCGTCGAACTGCAGCGACGATAAGGATGCAAGTGCAGGATTTTGCGCAAGTGTTTGCGATGATTTCGAAAGCTCATGGCCTCTCTGGATTCGGTCAGTTTATCCATTCTTCTGGGCGCCGTTCTGGTGATGGCCGGCATTATGTCGAGCCTGCTGGCGCTGCGCTTCGGCGCGCCGCTACTGCTGGTGTTCCTGTTCATCGGCATGCTGGCCGGCGATTCCGGTCCGGGCCAGCTTCGATTTGACGACGTCCGCACCACCTATCTGGTCGGTTCGGTGGCGCTGGCGCTGATCCTGTTCGATGGCGGGTTGCGAACCCGGTTTCAAAGCATCCGCGCGGTGCTGGCGCCCTCGATGGCGCTGGCGACAATCGGCGTGCTCGTGACGGCGCTGATCACCGCGCCGGTCGCCAAATATGCACTCGATCTGAACTGGACCGAAGCGATGCTGGTCGGCGCCGTGGTGGCGTCGACCGACGCGGCGGCGGTGTTTCTGCTGGTGCACGCGCAGGGCCTGCGCCTGCGGCCCCGGGTCGGCGCCACGCTGGAGGTCGAATCCGGCACCAACGATCCGTTCGCGGTGTTTCTCACGCTGATGCTGGTCGAACTGATTTCGATCGGCGAAAGCTCGGCCCTTCATGTGGTGCTGGAATTCGGCCGCGAGGCCGTGCTCGGTGCCATCGTTGGCGTGATCGGCGGCCGGCTTGTGGTGCTGGCGCTCAATCGCGTGGCGCTGCCGCAGGGCCTGCATGCGCCGTTTGTCGCCACCGCCGCGCTGGTGATTTTCGGTGCCGCCCAGATCGCGCACGCCTCCGGCTTTCTCGCGGTCTATCTCGCCGGCATCATCATCGGCAACCGGCCGACGCGCGCGCATAACTCGGTGGTGACGTTTCTGGATGCCGCGACCTGGCTGGCCCAGATCGTAATGTTCGTGCTGCTCGGTCTTCTGGTCTCGCCGCAGCGGCTGCTCGGCAGCATCCTTCCTGCCGTGATCGTGGCGCTGGTGCTGATGCTGGTGGCGCGTCCGCTCGCGGTATTTATCTGCCTGGCGCCGTTTCGCTTCAACTGGCGGGAGAAGGTTTTTATCGCCTGGACCGGCCTGCGCGGGGCGGTCGCGATCTTCCTGGCGTCGATCCCGATGCTGGTGGGTTTGTCCAAGGCGTATCTTTATTTCGACGTCGCCTTTGTCGTCGTCATCATCTCGCTGCTGCTGCAGGGCTGGACGCTGGCGGCCGCGGCGCGGCGGCTGCATGTGGCGCTGCCGCGCACCGATCGCGGCCCGCGGCGCGTCGAGCTCGACCTGCCGGGGCAGCTCGAGCAGCAACTGGTCGGCTATCCGGTTCGCTCGAAAAGCCTGTATTTCCGACGCGGACTCATTCCCTCCTGGTCGAAGCCGACGCTGGTGATCCGTGACCAGCGGATTCTCTCGCCTGCCGAGGCCGATCCGATTGCCGCGGGCGATTATATCTATCTGTTGGCGCCGCCGGAAAAGGCCGAATCGCTCGATCGGTTTTTTGTCGACATGGCGCCGAGTTCGGCGCCCGACCCGCATCTGCTCGGCGATTTTACGGTATCCGGCGAAGTCACGCTCGGCGACCTCGCGGCAACCTATGGCGTGACGGCGGACGCCGAGCAGGCGGAGCTGACGCTGGCCGATTATTTCGACATTCATCTCGACCACGCGCCAAAGGACGGCGCGACGCTCGCGCTAGACCCCATCGTTCTGGTCGCGCGCAGCATCAGCGGCGGCCGGGTCAATGTCGTTGGATTGCGGCTGCCGGAAGAAGTGGAAGAAGCCAAGCCATCGACGCGGAGGGCGCGGCTCAAGCGCAAGTTGTCGGAGATGTGGATATCGGTGGCGGGGATCTGAGACCTGAACTCGCAAGGCAAGGAAATTCCGAGCCTCGACGCCCTTGACTTGGCTCTCGTGCGGGAGATAACTTTCCGTCAGGTCGAGCAGGCGACCGACGGACCGCGTAAAGGGTTTAACCCACCTCCGATATTGAACTGACATCTCCTTCTTTCTTGCCCGAGAGTCGCGGTCGCCGGGCGCAGGGAAAGAAGGTATGCCATGCCGCAGGCTCTGCCCGCGAATCCCCATCTCGATTGGCTCAGAAAGGCTGCGAAGCTGCGGCTTGCCGAGCTGCGCGCTCAAAAACCCGATGCCAAATTGCATCAGGCGCAGCTCGCGATCGCCAATGATTATGGCTTCAACAGTTGGCGCGCCTTAAAGGCGCATGTCGACGGGATCAATCCAGCCTTTCGCGATCCCGCCCGGATCTTCGAGGCGGCCCGTGCCGGCGACGCCGAACTGGTTCGCCGCGCCTTCGCATCGGGTTTCGATCCCGCGACCCCCGATGTCGACGGCCGGACAATTCATCAGATCGCCAAGGATTGCGGCCACGAGGCCATTGAGCTGCTCGCACGCGATGTCCAGGGGAACAGCACGCGCTCGGAACAGGAGGTGCAGTCGATCCGCGGTATCCTGCAAGCGGCGCAGTCCGGGGATGTCGCGGCGCTTCGAACCCGCCTGGATGCCCATCCGGAGCTGATCGATGCCCTCGGTGGCGGTTTTCAAAAGGCGACGGCGCTGCATCTGGCCGCCTTGCGCAATCAGCATGCAGCCCTCCGCCTCCTGATCGAGCGCGGTGCCGACCTCAACCGTCGCGATTTTCCTGACAATGCCGCGCCGCTCCACTTCGCCGCAGCCCATGGCGATCTGGAGACGGTCCGGCTGCTGGTCGAGGCGGGCGCCGACATCAACGGCAAAGGCGACGATCACGAGGTCGGCGTGCTCGGCTGGGCAACCTGTTTCCGCGATGTGCGGCAGGATGTAGCCGCCTATCTGCTCGACCACGGAGCGACGCTCAGCGTGTGGACCGCAATTGCGCTCGACCGGGCGGACGACCTGCGTGCAATGGTTGCCCGCGAGCCCGCATTGTTGGCCGCGCGGATGACCCGCAATCAGCATCGCCGCACGCCGCTGCATCATGCCGTCGCGAAAAATCGGCCGCGGATCGTGCAGCTTCTGCTCGATCTCGGCGCCGATCCCAATACTCCCGATGCGAGCGGTGCAACCGCGTTGACGACAGCTTCCCAAGAGGGCGCAGGCCAGGACGTTGTCGCAGCCCTACTGGCGGCCGGGGCCAGGCTCGACCTGCTGACGGCGGTGAACCTCGGACGTTACGGCGAGGCTGAGGCGATGCTGCGCGACGATCCCTCTCGCATCGGCCCGGACGGCGGCGACACCATCGCCCTGCATCTTGCCGTCAACAAGAAGAACGTGGCCACCATTCGCTGGCTGCTCGCGCATGGCATCGACGTCAATGCCAGGCGGCCGATGTGGGAGTGCAATCACACGGCGCTGCACATGACGATCGAAAGCGGCGCCATCGAGATCGCACGGATGCTGCTCGATGCCGGCGCCGATCCGAATATAAGGGACGACAAATATCACGCCACCGCGTTGGGGTGGGCTGAGTTCTTTGACCGAGAGGATTTCAAAGAACTCATTTGCGAAAAAGGCGGCGTCAGATGAGGATAACAAGTTCGGGTCGCCGCCGCGGAGATGTTTAAATGAGCCGATAGCAACGGAGCCTTTCCGTTGCTATCAAGGATCGTTTCAACGCGCTGCCACTTATTCAGGAGGGCGCATGGCCGAGAACTTTCGCGACAATGAGGATCGCTCGCGTTTCGAGCTCGAGGTTGACGGCATCATTGCCTTTGTCGCCTATCGCAAATCGCCCAACGCGATCACGCTTGTTCACACCGAAGTGCCGCCGGAATTGGGCGGGCGGGGAATCGGCTCGAAGCTTGCGCGGGCGGCCCTTGACGCGGTGCGGGCGCAGCAACGGAAACTCACCGTCGAATGCGATTTCGTTCGGTCGTTCATCGCCAAGCACCCCGAATATAGCGACCTGTAGGGCCCGAGCAGAACGCGGGCTTCAACGGCGATTCGGTTGGCGGTCGATCCAGCGTCAAGCGATGGTTCCATGATACCCCGCATTTTCCTGCCGGCTGTTGCCCAAACGTTACAGTTGAAATTTTCCTGCATGCTACCGTCGGTACAGTTCTCACCGCACGGATCGTGCGATCTCATGGTTCGTGCCACGGAGTTCGCGGAGGATCACGGAATGAACCGAGGTTTTCGGCCGCTGACTTGTTTCAGCATCGCCATGCTGTTCGCGCTTTCGAACGATGCGGTAGCGCACGCCCGCCACAAGCAAATCCAGCATGCCAGGAAGGCGGACGCGTCGACCGCATCCCACCATCAGCGCAAATCCGCGCTGCGGAAGGGTAAGCATGCGGTACATGCCGCGGCGGCGCGGCGTAAGCCGGCACGGACTGTCGATGTGGCTGATCCGCCCGCGGCGGCCCCTCAACTGTCCGGCGACCTTGCGGCGGTAAGGCAGGCGATCGACTTGACGCGCAAGGCCAAGACCGGCGAAGCGACCGCCATCGAAAAAACCATCGGCGATCCGGCGGCCCAGAAGCTCGTCGAATGGCTCATCCTGCGACACCCTGACGGTGCAGCGGGTTTCCGCCGCTACGCGGCCTTCATTGCCGACAATCCGGGCTGGCCGAGCATGAGCAAGCTGCGCCGGCTGGCGGAAGTGCGCCTGTGGCAGGAACGGAGCGACGCCGCCACGGTTCGCCGCTTCACGGGCGATCAACCGTTGACCGCCAAGGGCCGGTTTGCGCTGGGGCGCGCGCTGCTGGCCGAGGGCGACCGGGACGGAGCCGAACGCATGGTTCGCGCCGCCTGGCGGTCGGAAGAACTGCTGGAACGCAGCGAAGCCGAGGCGTACGACGCGTTCGGCGATCTCCTCACGCGCGAGGACCATCGAGCGCGCATGGACAAGCGCATCGGCGCCAAGGATTTTTCGGGGGCGATGCGCACGGCACGTCGCCTTGGAAGCGATGATATCGCGATCGTGAAGGCGTGCGCGGCTGCTGCGGCCGAACTCGAGCAAGGCGCTCTCTTTGCTCGACGACGTTCCAGCCGAAGCTCGCCAGGATCTGGGCTATACCCTGTGCCGCATTCACTGGATGATGCGTCATGATCGATTTGCCGACGCGACCCGTCTGATGCTGGCGGCGCAATCCGAGACCATGCCGTTCCAGGACGCGGACGAATGGTGGCGCGAGCGGCGGATTCTCGCCCGCAAGCTGCTCGATCTCGGTGAATTCGAGAACGCCTATCAGGTCGTCAGCAACGCCGCGGTTCCGGCCAATGAAAATTACCGGGCCGAATTCCATTTCCTGCCCGGCTGGATCGCGCTGCGTTACCGCCATGATCCGGCGACGGCGCGGGAGCATTTCGCCCATATCGATGACGGATCGGTTAATCCGATCGTGCTCGCAAGGGCGAATTACTGGCGCGGCCGCGCCGCCGAGGCGGCCGGTGACAACGACAGTATGCGCGGTTTCTATGAAGCCGCCGCCAGCCATGGCACGGCCTATTACGGGCAGCTTGCGCGCGCCAGGCTCGGCCTCGACCGCATCGAGCTGCGGGCCCCACCACAACCCGATCCGGCTCAAGCTTCTCCGATTTCGGACGAACTCGTGCGCGCCGCCGACATGCTTTATGCGCTGGGCGAACGCGACACCGTCCTTGGTTTCGTGGCGGAGCTCGCGGACAAGAGTGTCGATGCCCCAACGCTGGCCGCACTTGGCGAGTTGACCGCGCGCCGCAACGACGCGCGCGCCATGCTGCAGATCGGGAAGACGGCGCTGGCCCGCGGCCTGGCGCTGGATGTTTATGCCTTCCCCGCCATCGGGGTGCCGCAGCACGCCCCGATCGGTCCCGAAATCGAGCGCAGTGTGGTCTATTCGGTGGCCCGTACCGAAAGCGCGTTCGACCAGCGCGACGTGTCGCCGGCAAAAGCGGTCGGCCTGATGCAGGTGACCCCGGAAGCCGGACGCGACACCGCCAAGAGGTTCGGTGTCAGCTATGATTGGGACCGGATGGTCTCCGATCCGGTCTACAACACCCAGATGGGCGCGGCCGAACTCGCCGCACTGCTGCAGGAATATCGCGGCTGCCACATCATGACCTTTGCCGGCTACAATGCGGGCCGCGGCCGGGTCCGGCAATGGGTGCAGCGGTACGGCGATCCGCGGGAGCCCAATGTGGACGCGGTCGATTGGGTGGAGCGGATTCCATTCGCCGAGACGCGAAACTACGTCCAGCGCGTGATGGAGAATCTGCAGGTCTATCGTGTTCGTTTTGGCACTGACGCGCCTGTGATATCGAAGCTCGATCAGCATCGCAGGACCACGCAGGAAACCAATGCGGCGGCGCTTTCGGCGACGCAGCCTTCGTCGGCCCAGTAGAAATCAAATCGGCGAAACCGCTGAGGACAACACCTTGACGCCACCGAACGCGGTTACCTGCCCGTGCCGCAGCATCACGATCTGCGTCGCGAGCTGGCGCATTTCGGCGGCGTCGTGGCTGACATAGACCATCGGCACATTGGCCTCGTCGCGCAACCGGATTAGATAGGGCAGGATCTCCACCTTGCGGCCCTCGTCCAGCGATCCCAATGGCTCGTCCAGCAGCAGCAAGCGCGGTTTGGACAACAAGGCGCGCCCGAGCGCGACGCGCTGGCGCTCGCCGCCGGAGAGCCGGCCGGGACGGCGATCCAGCAGGTTGCCGATATCGAGCAGGTCGGTGACGCGGGCGCGCTGTGCGGGATCATCGGCCAGCCGGTTCATCCGCCGCCCGTAGTCGAGATTCTGCCTGACATCGAGATGCGGAAACAGCCGTGCGTCCTGGAACACATAACCGATGCGGCGGCGATGCGCCGGGATGTGGATGCGCTCCGCGGTATTGTCGAGCGTTTCGCCGTCGAGGACGATGCTGCCGCGGTCGGGCCGCAGCAGTCCCGCGATCATGTTGATCAGCGACGTCTTGCCGGCGCCGGAAGCGCCGAACAGCCCGGTAACGCGGCCCTCGCTGGTGAACGAGGCTTCAAGCGTGAACTCGCCGAGCTTCCTGGTGACGTCGACGCGCAGCATGATCAATTCCCGTGCAGGCGTCGGGTAGCGCGCCGCGCGAACCATTCTGATCCGATCAGGGCGCTCATCGCGATGACGATGGAAACGATCACCAGCCGCATCGCCGCGGTGTCGCCGTCAGGCGTCTGGATCAGCGAATAGATCGCCGAGGAAATGGTCTGGGTCTCGCCGGGGATGTTCGACACGAAGGTGATGGTCGCACCGAATTCGCCGATCGCTTTCGCAAAGCCCAGTACCATGCCGGCCAGCACGCCGGGCAGCGCCAGCGGCAGGGTGACGGTCGCAAACACGCGCCACGGCTCCGCGCCCAGGGTGCCGGCGGCCTGCTCCAGCCGCCGGTCGACGGCCTCGATCGACAGCCGGATCGGCCGAACCAGCAGGGGAAACGACATCACGCCGCAGGCCAGCGCCGCGCCGGTCCAGCGGAATGCGAACACGATGCCGAGATGGTCCGCCAGCCACGCGCCGACAAGGCCGCGCCGGCCGAATGTCAGCAGCAGCAGATAGCCGGTGACGACCGGCGGCAGCACCAGCGGCAGATGGATCAGCGCGTCGACAACCGACTTGCCCCAGAAATCCCGCCGTGCCAGCAGCCATGCGAGGCCGATGCCGAACGGCGTTGCCACCAGGGTTGCGATAACGGCGACGCGCAGCGATAGCAGGATTGCCGTCCATTCGGTCGGCGAGATATCCAGCACGTCCGTTCAGGTCGTCGGGCTGACCAGGAACTTGAAGCCGTATTTCTCGAGGATGGTCTTGGCCGCCGACGAGCGCAGGAAGGCGAGATAGTCGGTGGTTTCGGCTTTCGCCGTCGTGGTCGCGGCGACGGGGTAGATGATCGCCGGATGGGAGTCCGCCGGGAAGGTGCCGACGACCTTGACGCCGGGCTCGACCTTGGCGTCGGTCGAATAGACGATCCCGAGGGCGGCTTCGCCGCGCGCCACCAGGGTCAGCGCGGCCCGCACGCTTTCGGCCATCGCGAATTTCGGCTCGGCGGCCTGCCACGCCCCGAGCTTCTCCAGCGCCGCCTTGGCGTATTTGCCGACCGGAACCGCCTTGACGTCGCCGGTGGCGATCTTGCCGTCGCCGGCCAGCTTGGCGAGATCGAAGCCTTGCCCGATCGTCACATTATCGATCTTGGAATCCTTCGGCGCGATCAGCACGATGCTGTTGCCGAGCAGATTGACCCGCGTCGGTTCATTGATGTTCTTTTTCCCGGTGGCGTAATCCATCCAGTCGGTATCGGCGGAGATGAACACGTCCGCCGGTGCGCCCTGTTCGATCTGTTTGGCGAGCGCCGAACTGGCGGCATAACTCACGGTGACCTTGACACCGGTCTTGGCGGTATAGGCGGCATCGATATCGTCGAGCGCGTTCTTCATCGAGGCGGCGGCAAACACCGTGAGGCTTTTGTCCTGCGCGAGCGCAGGCGGGAAGGTCGATCCGCACAGGATCATGAAGGCGGCAAAAATTCCGGCAAGACGATGCATAATGGCGCTCCGGGCGTGTTCACGGCGCTCATCGCGCGCGCAAATCAGGCGTTGGTTGAGGATGCGACGGCCGGAAGCGCCATTCCGTCGACCCCGCGGACTTACGGTCCGTCGGGGTCTCGCTGGCAAAACAATAGCAGGATGAGAGCGTTGGTAAAAGGCTCCCTTTGCCTATTCGGACGGCAGGATCGCGATCGATATCGAATTTTCCTTGACGCCGCTCACTTGCACCACCAACGGGCTGGCTGAAATCTCGTACTTCATGCTCTTGCGGATCCCGTCGCAATCGGTGGCGCCGCTGAAAGCCTTTGGCTTGAGGAAATGACCGTCCTGTGCCACGTCGACCCAGGCGCCCGCGGACAGGCTGATGGTGTAGAGGCCGGCTTTCGGCGCGCTTTTGATCGTCGTGAAGCCGGCAAATGTGCTTTCGTTGGACGGGCGTTCGGGCGGAGAGGGCAGTTTCGCTTCGGCAGGCGTGCGCAGACCGAGCGTGATCCCGGTCGACGGCAGCGCGGCGAGTTCGCCGCCCGATGCGAGCTTGACGCGGTCCGGCGCGGTCAGCGCCGCGCGCTCGCGCTCGATTCCCCATTTGAATTTGTCGCAGCCGCTCGGTTCTTCGGCCGCCCGGGCGGGCGCGGTACCGAGCAAGGCAATCGCGATAAGTAAAGCTGTGCGCATGATCAGTCCACCGCGATCATGACGTCGGAGGCCTTGATGACGACCGTGACGGCGCCCTTGGCCTCGATGCCGAGTTCGTCGATCGCCTCGTTGGTGATCGATGAGGTGACGATCTGGCCGTTGCCGATATCGACCCGGACATGCGAGGTGGTCGCGCCCTTCTTCACTTCGAGGACGGTGCCTTTGATCTGGTTGCGTGCGCTGATGCGCATGATGGATCCTTCAATAATGCTTATCCCGTGCATGGCGACGGCGAGCATCGACAAATCGGGAATGAGATGAGACCAGAAGCCCTGATCGAGCTTCACTCGCGCTTACGACGCGATGATGACCATATTAGGGTACCCAGCGGCGGAATGAAATCACTATCTTAGGTTGTTATGGCTTCACGTCCGGCGCGGCCAGCACGTCGCGGCAGGCGGCCGGCATTTGCGCCAGCGTCATCGGCGGTTTCGGCTTCGGCGGCACCAGCGGCGGCTTTGGATGAAGCACGGAATCCTTGAACCAGTAGGCCAGATCGCTGGCGCTACAGGCTTCGCCTTCGGTCGGTTCCGGCTGGCTCTCGCATTCGCCGCTGCCGACGGGGCATCTGATGCGGATATGGAAGTGATAATCGTGGCCGTACATCGGCCGCACCTTGGCGAGCCAGCTGCGGTCGCCCTTGGCTTCGCGGCACAGCGCTTTCTTGATCGCAGCATTGACGAAGATTCGCTGCACGCTCGGCTCCCGCGCGGCGGCGCGGATCACCGCGAGATGATTCGGCGTCCAGACCTGCGGATCGATGTCGAGCCGGTCGGAACGCACCATCATGACCGCGGACATTTCCTCGCGCTCGTTGCGCGACAATTGCCGCTTCGGCATCGGCGTCAGCCAGACATCGGCGTCCAGTCCCACCTGATGGCTGGCGTGCCCGGTAAACATCGGGCCGCCCCGCGGCTGCGACATGTCGCCGACCAGTATACCCGGCCAGCCCGCGTCCTTGCGCGCCCTGGCGGCCAACCGTTCCAGCAGTGCGACCATGGCGGGATGCGCCCAATAGCGATTGCGCGATAACCGCATCACCTGCCAGGTCTCGCCATTGATCGGCAGCGCCTCCGCCCCCGCGATGCAGCCCTTGGCATAGAAGCCCACCACGCGCGTCGGCATCGCCGCCGGCAAGACCTTGCGGCCGAACAGCTCCTTGGCGGCAAGCGTCGGATCGTTGGGATTGGCGAGCGCCGGCAGCGGCCTTGGATCGACGCTGCCCCTGTCTTGCGCCCGTGCCCAGGTCGCCGTGACGACGGCCGAGGATATCAGGAGAAGGAGAATCAGGCGCGGGTTCATCGGGGCACTCTATAGCGCAACCCTAGCACGGAATCAGCCGTCGCCAGTAAGGCGCGCCAATCGCAATCGCTTGATCTGCGCAGCGGGCCGTGCCCGGCCATGAGGAGCCGTGAATCACATCACGGCTATTTAGCCCGCGCGGACCTGGCCCAATCGCCCGCCGCGATCGGAGCCGATTTAATCGGTCGGGAGCGCTTCGGCTCGATGACCGCGCAACGTCATGGAGCCGGCGAAAACGCCTGCGCCTATGCGGCGTTGCGCAGGCCGGCCAGAAAGGCGTCGACGCTTATGAACAACGCATTGGCGTGCTCGTTGAGTTCGCCGGACGCGACCAGGACGTTGTCGGCCAGGATGCGCGACTGGTCGGCGGCCTGGCTTGCGCCCGCGACATTGCGCGAAACGTCGCTGGTTCCCGCGGCGGCCTGTTGCACGCTTCTGGCAATTTCGCGCGTCGCCGAGCCCTGTTCTTCGACCGCCGAAGCGATGGTGGTGGCGACCCCGCTGATCTCCCGGATGGTGTCGCTGATGCCGCCGATCGCCGCCACGCAATCGGCGGTGGCGGACTGAATCGCGGTGACCTGTTCGGCGATCTCTTCGGTCGCCTTCGCGGTCTGGCTGGCGAGTCCTCCTCGACCTCGGAGGCGACGACGGCGAACCCGCGGCCGGCATCGCCGGCCCGTGCCGCCTCGATCGTCGCGTTAAGCGCCAGCAGGTTGGTCTGGCTGGCGATCGCGCCGATCAGCTTGAGGACGTCGCCGATCTTTTCCGCGGCGGCGGCAAGGCTCTTGACCATTTCCGTGGTTTGGGCCGCCTTGACCACGGCCTGATCGGCGACGCCGCTGGAGAATGTGACCTGGCGGCCGATCTCGGTCACGGAAGAGGCGAGCTCCTCGGTGGCGGTAGCGACCGTGCCGACGCTGGCGGAGGCTTCGTCGGAAGCGGCGGCCGCAGCGGCGGCCCTTTCCGATGTGCCGCCGACGCTGACGGTGATCTCGCTGGCCACCCGCTGCATGTCCGTCGTGGCTTGTGCGACGGCGCCGACCACGCTCTTGACGTCGGTTTCGAAGCGGTCGGCCATCTGGCGTTGCAACGCCTTCTTCTCGCGGTCGGCCTGCAGCTTGGCGTTTTCCTGCGTTTCGCGCAGCGTGCGCGCCTCCGCCATGTTGCGGCGGAACACATCGACCGCCACCGCCATGGTGCCGAGTTCGTCTTTTCGGTCGCCGCCGGGAATCGTCACATCGATATCGCCGCTCGACAGGCGGTTCATCACCGCGGTGATCGCGACCAGCGGGCGCGACAGGCCGCGACCGAGCAGGAACGCCAGCACAGTGGCGCCGGCAAGGATGGCGAGCGTGCCGAGAACGAGATCGCGCTGTGAACGCGCTGCCGCGGCTTCGTATTCGGTGGTGTCCTTGATGAGTTCGATCACCGCGACCGGCTGCCCGGCATAGTTCCTGATCTGACCGAGATAGAGTGCGGCCGGATGGTCGTTGAACATGGCGTCGCGACGTAGCGCTGCGCCTTCGAACACGCCTTTCAGTTCATCCTGGGTGGCGGTCGAATTGTCGCCGAAGGTCGATGCGATGCTGGTGAAAACCTTGCCGTCGAAACGGTACACCGCCAGATCGACGCCGAAGCGCCGCTTGGCGCTGTCGACGAACGGCTTGCCAAAGGAAACGCCGACGTCGACGACGCCGACGCTCTTTCCGTCGCGCATGATCGGCGTCATGCCGAAAACGCCCATCGAATCCCGCCCGGGTTCGACGCCGACAATCGGTTTGCCGGTTGCGTTCGACTCCACCACGGTCTTGCGCCGCGCGGAGATGTCATCGCCGAAGATTTTCGGCTCGTGAATACGGAAGAAGTTGGTGGCGGGCGGCGCCTGGAAACTGATCAGCGGCATGCCCTGCGGCTTTATCGCGTCCAGCGGCGCCTTCAGCAGCGGCATCAGTGCGTCGCGGTCGCCTCTGGCGACGGCGTCCGCCACCGGCGGCAGATTGGCGATCACGGCGCTGACCGCCAGCGCGGCGCGCCCTTCATAGTCGAGCGCCGCCATGACGCTGTCGTATTGCAGCTTGAGCTGCTGGTCGAGCGCGAGCCTTGTCAACGAACGCTGTTGAATGATCGAAAATGTCCCCAAGACCCCGCAGGCCACCGCGACGGTGAGCGAAATGGTCAGAATCAGGCGAGCAGAGATGGATCGAAGTTTGAACATGACAACCGAGCTCCGTCAGCGACGCGAGTTCGGAAAGTCCCAGATAATGTTTAACAATTTGAGGCAAAAAGCCCTGGCCCGGACGCTACCTTTGGCGCGGTTTGGAACGCGATCGGCAAAGGCGGGCGTGCGTCCGATTAAGTTCCAAAAGATTAAATTTGCCGCTAAATTTTGTGCATGATCCGATCGCGGAACCGCCCCCTTGGATTATTCGCGTTGGGTCGCGCTGTTGTCCAAGGCATATCTTGGTTGATCATGATTGGGCGTTATTGGCCGTCTCCGTGGAAGCGGTGGTCAGGATCATCTTGCCGACATCCTCGTAATGGGTGTCGCGGGCCTGGATCTGCTGGGCGATGGCGTGCATGTCGCGGAAGCGGCGTTCGAACTTATTGGCGCTGAACACCGCCGTGGCGCCGGCCATGTGATAGGCGGCGTCGACCACGGAAGTTGCCTGATGGATGGTCCAGGTCGACGCCAGCCGAAGGGCGGCGCGGTGCTCCTCCGTGAGCTTTCCGGTGCGGGTCAGATCGCGCCATACCTCATCGGCCGTCGCATAGAGATAGGCCCGCGCCGCGCGCAAGCTGGCCTCGTTGCGGCCGACCATGCCCTGAACGGCGTTGTTCTCGCGCATCGCCTTGAGGCCCTGGGGCGTCTTGCCGCGCGCCAGATCGATCGCAGCCTCGAGCGTGGCGCGCGCGACCCCGACGGAAACGGCGGCGAAGCCGAGCCCGAACACCATGTTGGTGGTGAGCTTGTAGAGCGGGCCCTGTTCACGCAGGGCTGCCGGATCGTCGCGTAGCGCGGTGAATTTTTCCGGGATGAACAGATTGTCGACGGAATAGGAGTTGGTGCCGGTGCCGTTGAGGCCGATCACGTCCCAGACGTCGTACATCGTGGCGCTCGCCGCCGGAAACAGAATGGTGCGCACTTCCGGCGCGCCATTGGGCTTCAACCGCCGGCTGCCGTCGGCTTCGACGATCTGGACATGGGCGCCGAGCCAGCTCGCCTGGCGGGAGCCGCTGGCGAAGTTCCAGCGCGCGCTGGCGCGATAGCCTCCGGGAACCGCGTGCACCTCGTGGGCGATCGCGCCCCAGGCGAGAATGCCGGGCGGCGCATTGAAAATCTGGTCCGCCGCGTCGGCATCGAGATAGGCCGCCGTCATCGCGCAGACCGAACACTGGCCGAGACACCACGCCGTCGAGGCGTCGGCCTTCGCCACTTCCTCCAGCATCTGCATGAAAATTTCGGGCGGCGCCTCGGTGCCGCCGAGGCTTTGCGGCAGCAGCACGCGATAGAGGCCGTTCTCGACCAGGCCGGCAACCACCGGAGGGGTGAGCCGCCGGGTCCGCTCGATCTCATCGGCCTCCCGCGCGATCAGCGGCGCCAGCGCCCGCGCGCGCTCGATGAGGCCGAAACCGGGAAGCTTGTTCATGCGTTTCCTCGCATTTTTTTGGAGCATCCATTGGCGAAGGCACAATGGTGGCCCATCCGCCGCCGGCGATCAAGAAGGCCGGGCGGCGCAACGAGGAAGCGGCGATCCCGTTGATTTCCCGGATCGTGTCGCCGATGCCGCCGATTGCCTGCCGCGTCACACTGCGAGCCCCAGCACGACAAGCAGCGCGCGATCGAGGTGTTCGGATGTTTCCGCATCAAGGTGGCCAATGACGCGCCGAATCCGGTCCTGGCGCAGAGCGATCATCTTGTCGGTCATGATCTGCGAACGTAGGCGAAGGCCGTTCGATGGCTTGGCTTCGATAATCGGTCTGAGCGGCAACTTGTCCTGGAGGTCTGACGAAATCGGACAGACGAAGATCGTCGACAGCTCTCCGTTGAATTCATCGGCCTGTACGATAACTCCGGGTCTTGGTCGTCCTAGCTCGCTTGGAACCACCACCAGCACGACATCGCCGCGCTTCACTTCCAGGCGCCCCAATCATAAACCGTCTCGATCCACGCATCGATGGCGTCGTTTTCCGGATGCCGCGCCATCAATTTTGCCTGCCGGCGCACATCCGAACGGACCTTGGGATCGCGCAGGTCCGGCACCCAATGCTGTACCGGTCGCAGCCCCTGCGCGCGCAGCCGCTCGCGGCGCGAAGCCATGCGCTGTTGGGGCGTGCGGGGTTTTGTCTTTTTCGGGGTCGTGGCCATGGAGGGAACGTAACATGTTACGACCCAGAATTCAATGATCCGTGGCCGTCAGCTATCCACCTTCAGCGCGGCGATGAACGCTTCCTGCGGGATGTCGACCTTGCCGAACTGCCGCATCTTCTTCTTGCCTTCCTTCTGCTTCTCCAGAAGTTTGCGCTTGCGGGTGATGTCGCCGCCGTAGCACTTGGCGGTGACGTCCTTGCGCAGCGCGCGCACGGTTTCGCGGGCGATCACCTTGCCGCCGATCGCGGCCTGGATCGGGATCTGGAACATGTGCGGCGGGATCAGTTCCTTCATCTTTTCGACCATGGCGCGGCCGCGGCCCTCGGCGCGCTGGCGGTGCACCAGCATCGACAGCGCATCGACCGGTTCGTTGTTGACCAGGATCTGCATCTTGACGAGATCGGCCGGCTTGTAATCGGTGAGATGATAATCGAACGAGGCGTAGCCCTTGGAGACCGACTTCAGCCGGTCGTAGAAATCGAACACCACTTCGTTGAGCGGCAGTTCGTATTTCACCATGGCGCGATTGCCGACATAGGTGAGTTCCTTCTGCGAGCCGCGCCGGTCCTGGCACAATTTCAGCACGCTGCCGAGATATTCGTCCGGCGTCAGGATCGTGGCCTCGATCCAGGGCTCCTCGATCTCGGCGATCTTCACCACGTCCGGCATGTCGATCGGATTGTGGATCTCGATCACCTGCCCGTCGGTGAGGCGCATCTTGTAGATCACGCTCGGCGCGGTCGCGATCAGGTTGAGATCGAATTCGCGCGACAATCGCTCCTGGATGATCTCCAGATGCAACAGCCCCAGGAAGCCGCAGCGGAAGCCGAAGCCGAGGGCCGCGGAGGTTTCCATCTCGAACGAGAAGCTGGCGTCGTTGAGGCGCAGCTTGCCCATCGCCGCGCGCAGCGTCTCGAAATCGTCGGCGTCGACCGGGAACAGGCCGCAGAACACCACGGGGATCGCCGGCTTGAAGCCCGGCAGCATGTCGGTGACCGGCCGGCGGTCGTCGGTGATGGTGTCGCCGACGCGGGTATCGGCCACTTCCTTGATCGCGGCGGTGATGAAGCCGATCTCGCCGGGACCGAGTTCCTCGATCTGCTGCATCTTCGGCGTGAAGAAGCCGACGCGCTCGACGTCATAGGCCGCGTTGGTGCCCATCATCCGGATGCGCTGGCCTTTTTTCATCACGCCGTCGACGATGCGCACCAGCACCACGACGCCGAGATAGACGTCGTACCAGCTATCGACCAGCAGTGCCTTCAGCGGGGCGTCGCGATCGCCCTTCGGGGCCGGCAACCGGTGCACGATGGCTTCCAGCACCGCGTCGATGCCGAGGCCGGTCTTGGCGGAAATCATCACCGCGTCCGATGCGTCGATGCCGATCACGTCCTCGATCTGCCGCTTGACCTGATCCGGTTCCGCCGCCGGCAGGTCGATCTTGTTCAGCACCGGGACGATCTCATGGCCGGCATCCAGCGCGTGGTAGACGTTGGCCAGCGTCTGCGCCTCGACGCCCTGGCTGGCGTCGACCACCAGCAGCGAGCCTTCGCAGGCCGCCAGCGAGCGGGAAACCTCATAGGCGAAGTCGACATGGCCGGGCGTGTCGATCAGGTTCAGGGTGTAGGTCTTGCCGTCCTTGGCCGGATAGGTCAGCCGCACCGTCTGCGCCTTGATGGTGATGCCGCGCTCGCGCTCGATATCCATGGAATCGAGCACCTGTTCCTTCATCTCGCGCGCCTGCAGGCCGCCGGTGGTCTGGATCAGGCGGTCGGCCAGCGTCGATTTGCCATGGTCGATATGCGCAACAATGGCGAAGTTGCGGATGTTGGAAATAGGGATGGATGTCATGGGCGCGGGATAGCATTGGCACCCCGACGCGGCAACCATATTGCGGCCTTTTGGCAGGGCCTCTTCACGCCAAGCTGATTCCACTTTACGCCGAAACGCGCTACCCACAGGGCCATGTCCACTGCGTCATTCTCGCCCGCAGCTTCGCGCGCGCGCCACCGGCTGTCGATCCGCCGGCTGGCGGCGTGGCTCGCGGCGCGCGCGACCGATCCGAAAGCCGGCCTG
Source organism: uncultured Alphaproteobacteria bacterium (assembly GCA_963793165.1). Lineage (GTDB taxonomy): Bacteria > Pseudomonadota > Alphaproteobacteria > Rhizobiales > Xanthobacteraceae > Bradyrhizobium. The sequence continues at coordinate 497,391 of CAWBYU010000009.1, read as the reverse complement.
TGGCTGGTGATCGGCTTCGCCGCCGTTCACGCCGTGCTGTGGACCCTCGTCCTGATCAATCTCAAGGCGGCGCAGGACGTCCATATGGATGTCGCGGAAGCCTTCGCCTGGGGCCAGAAATTCCAGCTCGGCTACGGCAAGCATCCGCCGCTGTCGGGATGGGTCGCGGGTATCTGGTTCAGGATCTTCCCCGTCGCCGATTGGGCCACCTACGCCCTGGCGATGGCGACGGTCGGATGCGGCCTCGTGATCTCGTGGCTGATCGCACTGCGTGTGGTCGATCGCCGCCGCGCCTTCTTCGTCGTGCTGATGCTCGCGCTCTATCCGATCTTCAACTTCAAGGGCTTCAAATATAACCCGGATCTGTTGCAGCTCGTCACCTTGCCGCTGCTGGTGCTGGCCTATCTGCATGCGTTCGAAAAACGCGACGTGCGATCCGGCCTGTGGCTTGGCCTGGCCGGCGCGCTGGCGCTGATGACCAAATACTGGGTGCTGACCATGATCGGCGCCATCGGAATCGCTGCCCTCGTTCATCCCGACCGGCTGAAGTTCCTCGGCTCGCCGGCGCCATGGGTCGCGATTGCGACGCTCGTCGTCGCCATGATTCCGCATCTGGTCTGGCTGAAAGAAGTGGACTTCGTGCCGCTGACCTATGCCGCCGACGTCTATGGGCTATCGAGCCGCGCGCAAACCCTTCAGCTTGTCGTTGGCTATATCGGCCACAATCTGGCGCTGCTCGCAGCGCCGGTTGCGTTGGCGGCGGCGGCAATGGCCTGGACGCCGCGATGGTGGAGATTGCTGGCGCGGCAACCATCGGCGCTGGTCACGCGCAGCTGGTCGCGCGGTGCGAATACGGGCGTGAATATATCGCAGGCGCTCAATGTCTGGATCATCCAGGCGGTGGTCGCGATCGGACCGCCGCTCGGCGGCCTGGCGTTCACGGTCTATATGAAGACCGACTGGGGAATCTCGCTGTTCTTTCTGACGCCGCTGGCGCTGGTGGCGATCCCCTCGCTGCGGCTTCGACGGATGGCGCTGTTTTATCTCGCCGCGACCTGGCTGGTGATCACGCTCGCGGTGCTCGCCGCCTCGCGCACTATCGCCGCCCGCGAGATCGCCGGCAACCCCAACGGCACGGCAGGCTATGGCGCGCGTTCCGAACTCGCCCGCGAACTGACGCAGGCCTGGCGCACGCGTTTCGGCAGCAGATGGGCGGTGGTCGCCGGCACCACCGAGATCGGCGAGCCGATGACGTTCTACAGCGCCGATCATCCGGCGCCGTTCACGCCCGGCGAGATCTGGTCGTCCGGATTGACCTCGCTGGAGGAGGCGAAGCGGCTCGGCTTTATCGGGATCTGCGATACGTCGGATGAGCGGCTGCCGGTTTGCGACGCCTGGATGGCGGCGAACGGTCCAAATGCCGAACGTCTCGCCATCACCACGCAACGCTTCTTTCAAGGTCACCCCGGTCCGGCGATCGGCTGGAAGGTCTATATCGTGCCGCCGGCGAAGTAGGTTCGCATTTACCTCTGTCGCAAGAGGCTCGCGGGGGAGCGTAATACCGCTGCGATGACAGCCGCGCGCGCGGTTCTGGCCGCTCAGGTGCCTTCCTCGTTGAACTTGCTGGCGACCAGTTCGGTGATCGCGTCGAGCGCGGCCTGGGCCTCGGGGCCGGTCGCGGAGACGATGATCGATGTTCCCGGTCCCGCGGACAGCATCATCAATCCCATGATGGAGGTACCGCCGACCGTCTCGCCGCCTTTGGTGACCCACACCTCGGCGCTGAAGCGCTCGACCGTCTGCACGAATTTCGCAGAGGCACGTGCGTGAAGGCCGCGTTTGTTGACAATGGGAAGTTCCCGGGAAATGGCACCCGGCGGGACACTCGGCCCGGGATCATGGAGCGGCGACGTGTCGTCGTCGCTCATTTGCCTGCGAGGACACGGCTGGCGATGGTGACGTATTTGCGGCCGGCTTCCTGGGCCATGGCGATGGCATCGGGAAGCGATCGCTCCTCGCGAACCTTGGCCAGCTTGACCAGCATCGGCAGATTGATGCCCGCGAGCACTTCCACTTTCGGCCGGCTCATGCAGGAGATCGCGAGATTGGAAGGCGTGCCACCGAACATGTCGGTGAGGATGGCGACGCCATCGCCGCTGTCGACGCGATTGACCGCTTCGATGATGTCACTTCGACATAGATCGGAGTCGTCCTCGGCCCCAATCGTCACGGCTTCGATTTGTTTCTGCGGGCCCATGACATGTTCGAGCGCCGCCTTGAACTCGTCGGCAAGGCGCCCATGGGTCACAAGTACTAGACCTATCATCGAAAACTCCTCGCGGGTGCTTTTTGGTGCACCGCACGAACGCGCCACTTTGACCATCCGGAGCCCCTGCGCAAGAGGGGATCTTCGCGATTCTCCCGGAAACCAAATCGGGGAAGGGAGCCTGCGCCGGTCTATTCGGTCGCGATAGTGTCCCTCATATGGTTACCAATTCCCTTCAAACAATCCGACGAAGGTTGCAGCAAAATTGAACTACTGGTTGTCGTTAATACAGCAACAACTAGTGAGAGTGGCTCGAACTCCCGTTCCGACCGGGATTCGAGGTATTTTGATATTGGAAATGCAGGTCAGCAGCGCTTCCGGGGGCGGCAGGCGTTCCGCATCCGCTGCCGCCAGATCGACCACGAGACCGACGATGGCCGTCCCGGCGTGCTCGCAGCGCCGAATGCCGAGCCCGCGAATCTCGATCAGGCCGGCCAGTTCGCGCGCCGGCCGGACCGTTAATTGTTTTTCATGTGTGTCCAGATGGACACGGTCGTCGCCGACCAGTATGGCCCTGGGTATCTGCCCGGAGCGCCCGGCGAGGATGAGATCGAAGGCCAGCCGCGACTTGCCGGCGCCCGACGGCCCGCGGATCAGCACGGCGCGATCTCCCACCAGCACGGCCGAAGCGTGGACGCTCGGGTTTGCACCCCTCGTCATGGCGCGGGCAGCCTTACCACAAATCGCGCGCCGGCGATGGTGGGCTCGCCATCGTCGCCGGGCGCGCCGGCGCGGTTCTCCGCCCAGATACGCCCGCCATGGGCTTCTATGATCTGCTTGGAAATCGATAGCCCGAGCCCGGAATTCTGGCCAAATCCCTGATGCGGCCGGTCGGTATAAAAGCGCTCGAAGATCCGCTCCAGCGCATCCTCGCGGATCCCCGGCCCGTCGTCGTCGATCACGATCTCGATTTCGGATCGGACGCGGCGGCAGACGATGCGGACCCGGCCGCCGGCGTTGGAAAACGATTGGGCGTTGACCAGCAGATTGGAGATCACCTGGCCCAGCCGCGAATCGTGGCCCGGCACCGAGAAGGTGTCCATTCGGCCCCGGCCCTCGAAGCGGACTTCGACCGCGATATCGTGGCCAAGCCGGGTTTCGTTGGCCACCGATGTCAGCGTGGTGAGCAGGCGGCGCAGATCCACCGGCGACATGTCCTGCCGCTGCAATTCGGCGTCGAGCCGGCTGGCATCGGAAATATCCGAGATCAGCCGGTCGAGCCGTTTGACGTCATGCTCGATGACCGCGAGCAGCCGCGAGCGGCTGTTGTCGGTCCGCGCCAGCGGCAGCGTTTCGACCGCCGAGCGCAGCGAGGTCAGCGGGTTCTTCAATTCGTGGGCGACGTCGGCGGCGAACATCTCGATCGCCTCGATGCGGTTGTAGAGCGCTTCCGTCATGTCCCGCAGGGCGCCGGAGAGGTGGCCGATCTCGTCGCGGCGGCGGGTGAAGTCGGGAATTTCGACGCGGGTCTTGATCCGGCGGCGGACGCGTTCGGCGCTGTCGGCAAGCCGGCGCACCGGGCCGGCGATGGTGCTCGCCAGCAGCAGCGACAGCATGATCATGACGGTCGACGCGACGCCGCCGACTTTCAGGATCGCCAGCCGCTCGGCGGTCACCATCTGATCGATGTCGTCGCCCTGGGTCGAGAGCATCAGCGCGCCATGGATCGGGCGGAAGTGTTGCACCGGCACCGCGACCGAGACGATCACCTCGCCGCGCTCGTTGACGCGCACCATGCTGCGCTTCTGACCCTTCAGCGAGTCCGCGACCTCCTCATAGCCGTTGCCGTTCTCCGGTCCGAGTTCGCGATAGAGCGGAAGGTCGCCGCGGTTGAGCCAGGTGCGGACCGCGATCGTGGTTCGCTCGGCAATGCCGGGCTTCTCGACCGATGGCGGCGGCAGCTCGAACCGCATCACGTCGCCGCGGCCGTAGAGATTGCGGCTGTCGAGGATCAGCCCGCCATTGGGATCGTAAATACGGGCACGGGTCTTGGTCGGCGAAATCAGCCGCCGCAGCACCGGCGCGACGCGTTCCGGATTGATCGGAAAATCGAGCCCCGAATATTCGTCCGGCGCGCCGTAGGTTTCGCCGGGCTTCAGGTCGAGCAGCCGGTCTGGGTCGATGGTGATGGTGTTGGTCTCGACGGTGGCGGAGGCGGCGATCGCACCGGCGATGATTTCCGCCTGCACCAGCAGGCTCTGCGCGCGCGCGTCGATCAGGCCGGCGCGGAACTGCGAGAGATAGAGAATGCTCGCCACCAACGCGACCAGCCCGGCGAGATTAAGCGAGACGATGCGGCGGGTGAGACTGGAAAAGCTGAGCGCCAGGAAGAACTGCCCGGCCCTGCGCAGCCAGCCGAGCGGCCGCTGCCAGCCCTGCGCGGGCGGACTATCGAAGGCAACGCCATCCAGAACCAGGGACGGCGAGGCGTCCTCGGCATTCACGCTTGGATTAGGCTGCGTTCGATCAAGCAATGGCTGAAACTGCCGGTTGTTTCGATTGCGCCCCAGGATGCGCGTCGTGTGCGCATCCTACCCCAGACCAGCGGGGACGTCAGGTGACAAACCGCCTGTCAAACGCCCTCGGATCAGGTTTCTTTGAAGCGATAACCCACGCCGTACAGGGTTTCGATCATCTCGAAATCGTCGTCCACGACCTTGAACTTCTTGCGCAGACGCTTGATGTGGCTGTCGATGGTGCGATCGTCGACATAGACCTGGTCGTCATAGGCCGCATCCATCAGCGCATTGCGGCTTTTCACGACGCCGGGGCGGGTCGCCAGCGCCTGCAGGATCAGAAATTCCGTCACCGTCAGCGTCACCGGCTCGTTCTTCCAGGTGCAGGTATGACGCTCCGGATCCATGCGCAGCAGCCCGCGATCCAGCGCCTTGGCATCGGTTTCCTTCGGCACCGCGGCCGGATCTTTCGGCGCGGCGCGGCGAAGCACGGCTTTCACCCGCTCGACCAGCAGGCGCTGCGAAAACGGCTTGCGGATGAAATCGTCGGCGCCCATTTTGAGGCCGAACAATTCGTCGATTTCCTCATCCTTGGAGGTGAGAAAAATCACCGGCAGATCGGATTTTTGCCGCAACCTGCGTAGAGTCTCCATGCCGTCCATGCGCGGCATCTTGATGTCGAGGATCGCAAGGTCCGGCGGACTGGTGCGGAACCCGTCGAGCGCGGAGGCGCCATCCGTGTAGGTCATGATGCGATAGCCCTCGGCCTCGAGCGCGATCGAAACGGATGTGAGAATGTTGCGGTCGTCATCGACCAGGGCGATTGTGGGCATGAGCCTGCTTTCCGAAATTGTCTGAAACACGGTGCTATCCAGCTATGCGCCGCATGGAGGGGGCTTCGTAACGGTCAACACGGGTCAACGAGCAATGCAAGCTGGGCTGAAGTGTGACCGAGTTCCGTAAAACTACCGACGAACATGGATTCCAAGTCCATGTAGGTAGAGATTTTGCCCGGAAAAGGCTCATATTGCAATGAGATATAGGAATATGGTTGATCATGCCCATAGTTGATTTTGATGCCGGCAAATTGGCCCGTTCGCTGCTGAGGCGCAGCCGGCAGGGGGCTTTGGCCACTCTGATGGCCGGCAGCGGCGATCCCTACTGCTCCTTGGTTAATGTCGCCAGCCACGCCGATGGCTCGCCAATCCTGCTGATTTCGCGCCTGGCGCTCCACACCGGAAACCTTCTCGACGATCCCAGGGTCTCCCTGATGCTGGATGAACGGGCCGAGGGCGACCCGCTGGAGGGTTCCCGGATCATGCTGGCGGGCCGGGCGGAGGCGGCCAAAGGCGGCGACGCGGGGGTTTTCCGGCGGCGCTATCTCAACGCCCATCCCTCGGCGGAAGCCTTTGTAGATTTTAAGGATTTTTCCTTTTTCCGAATCCGGCCCACCGGCGCCCATCTGGTGGCGGGTTTTGGCCGGATTGTGGACCTCAATCCCGCGCAGTTTCTGACCGACCTGTCCGATGCCGAGGCGCTGCTGGAAGCCGAGCAGGGCGCCATCGATCACATGAACGCCGATCATATCGAGGCGATGAATCTTTACGCGACAAAGCTGCTCGGCGCGGCTCCCGGGGACTGGCGCTGCACCGGCTGCGATCCGGACGGAATGGACATGCAGGCTGGCCGGACAACATTGCGGCTGCAATTTCCGCGGCGGATTGTCACCGCTGCCGCACTGCGGCAAATCCTGAAGGAACTGGCCGGCCAGGCCCGCGCCGCGGCAGGCATGTAAAATGAACCGCACAACGATCGGTCCCGGCATAAACCAAATACGCCGGATCGACTTGGCAAGCCCGATGTTCGTCAGTAATTAGGTCGCCGGGCCGCGGCCGGAAGGGCTATATTGCGGTCACCGCGACATCGCGTTTGGCGGCTTTCGCGCGATCAAGATACGCGGGTTTCAGGAGGATTTTCAGTGCAAGAGACGGGCGTGCATAACGGTGCCTTCGGTGCCGATAAGTTCGGTTTAAAGAATCTCAAGAGTGTGAATTGGAATTTTGGCGCGCCACAACTCTATGAGCATTCGCTCCGGGCCGGCGAAGCCGTGCTTTCCGCCGATGGCGCGTTGTGCGCGGACACCGGCGAGTTTACCGGCCGCAGCCCCAAGGACAAATTCACCGTTCGCGATGCGAACACCGACAAGAACATGTGGTGGGCGGGCAACCAGTCGATCACGTCGGAACAATTCGAGGCGTTGTACGCGGACTTCCTCAAACACGCCGAAGGCAAGACCCTGTTTGCGCAGGATCTGTATGGCGGCGCCGATCCGAGCCTGCGTATCAAGACCCGCGTGTTCACCGAACTGGCCTGGCATTCGCTGTTCATCCGGACGCTGTTGATCCGTCCGGAGGCGTCCGAGCTTCGCAAGCTTCGTGCCGGAGCTGACCATCATCGATCTGCCGAGCTTCCGCGCCGATACCAAACGCCACGGCGTGCGCTCGGAGAACGTGGTCGCGATCGATTTCGCCCGCAAGATCGTCCTGATCGGCGGGTCTTATTATGCCGGCGAGATGAAGAAGTCGGTGTTCACCACGCTGAATTATTATCTGCCCGAAAAGGGCGTGATGCCGATGCACTGCTCGGCCAATGTCGGCCCCGACGGCGACAGCGCGATTTTCTTCGGCCTCTCCGGAACCGGAAAGACCACGCTCTCGGCCGATCCGAAACGCACCTTGATCGGCGACGACGAGCATGGCTGGGGCGCGGACGGCATCTTCAATTTCGAAGGCGGCTGCTACGCCAAATGCATCAAGCTGTCGAAGGAAGCCGAGCCCGAGATTTACGCCGCCAGCAAACGCTTCGGCGCGGTGCTGGAAAACGTCGTGCTCGATTCGCACACCCGCATGCCTGATTTCGACGACGGTTCGAAAACCGAAAACACCCGTTCGGCCTATCCGCTCGAATTCATCCCGAATGCTTCGAGGACCGGCCGCGCCGGCCATCCGAAGAATGTGGTGATGCTGGCGGCCGATGCGTTCGGCGTGCTGCCGCCGATCGCGAAGCTGACGCCGGCGCAGGCGATGTACCACTTCCTGTCCGGCTATACCGCGAAGGTCGCGGGCACCGAGCGCGGCTTGGGCTCCGAGCCGCAGCCGGAATTCTCGACCTGTTTCGGCTCGCCGTTCCTGCCGCGCGATCCTTCCGTGTACGGCAATCTGCTGCGCGACCTCATTGCCAAACACAATGTCGATTGCTGGCTGGTCAACACCGGCTGGACCGGCGGCAAATACGGCACCGGAACCCGCATGCCGATCAAGGCGACGCGGGCGCTGCTGACGGCGGCGTTGAACGGCTCGCTGCGCAATGTCGAATTCCGCACCGACAAGTATTTCGGCTTCGCCGTGCCTACGGCGCTGCCGGGCGTGCCGACCGAGATCCTCGATCCGGTGAAGACCTGGGCCGACAAGGCCGAGTTCGACAAGACCGCCCGCGCGCTGGTCGGCATGTTCCAGAAGAACTTCGCCAAGTTCGAAGCCCAGGTCGACGCTGAAGTCCGCGCCGCCGCGCCGGAAGTGAAGCTCGCGGCGGAGTGAGAACTCCGTCATTCCGGGGCGTGTGAACGGGTTCGCGAAAAGCGCGGCCCGCTAACAGGCTCTGCGCGAACCCCGAAGGACGGGACGGGCGGCCGCAGGGCCGCTCCGGAACCTCAATCAGCCGTTCAGGCACCGTCCGGAAGCACCGCATTGCTGGGTGTCGGGCGATCGGTGATCTGCAGGCCGAACAGGCTGCCGAGCAGTTCGACCGCGATGCGCGCGGTGCGGCCGCGTTCGTCGAGAAAGGGATTGAGTTCGACAATGTCGACCGACCGCACCAATCCCGAAATCGTGCAGCAGTTCCATGATGAGATGGGCCTCGCGATAGGTCGCGCCGCCGGGCACGGTGGTGCCGACGCCCGGCGCCACCTGCGGGTCGAGAAAATCCACATCGAAGGAAACATGCAGCACGCCGTTGCGGGCTCTTACCCGTTCGATGACGCGCCGGATCAGGACGCCGACCCCGAATTCATCGATCGCGCGCATATCGGCGATGGCGACGCGGCGATCTCGGACCAGGTCTTTTTCAAGCGGATCGATCGACCGGATTCCGAACAGATCGAGTTGATCGGGACTGATGGACACGCGGGGATGCTCGCCGAGCAGGCCGTCCAGGCCGGGCTCGCCGCACAGGAAGGCAGCCGACATGCCATGCATGTTGCCGGTCACGGTGGTCGCCGGCGTGTTGTAATCGGCGTGCGCGTCGAGCCAGAGCACGAATAGCGGACGGCCCAATTCATGCCAGTGGCGCACGACGCCGTTCACCGATCCCATCGACAGGCTGTGATCGCCGCCCATGAAGATCGGAACCGCGCCAGAGCGGGCCAGCCGGAAGGCGCGCTCGCTAAGCGCACGAACCCATCCCTTGATGTCGTCATAATATTTGGCATTTGCCGGCGGCGGACCGTCGGTGGAGGTAACCGCCGATGCTGCGAGATTGCCGTGATCCTCGACATCAAATCCCAACTGCTCGAGCACGCGGCCGATGCCCGCGGTCCGCAGGGCATCGGGTCCCATCAGCGTGCCGCGCTGCGAAGCGCCAATCTCGATCGGAATCCCGAGCAGGGCAACGCGCGGCTTTTTCGATACGTCAATCTCAGACATAAGATGCGGCTTTCAAAAATCGCAGGGTGGGCAAAGCGAAGCGTGCCCACCATTCAGGATCGCGATTGGCGCAAGGTGGGCACGGCGCAAACGCGCCTTTGCCCACCCTACACTGTCTTCGGTCATGCTCTCAGCGGGTCGCCTCGCGCGGCACGTCCGGCGCCTGCAGCCCCTGCGGCAAAGCCCCGCGCACCGGGACGTTCCAGATGTCCTGTGCATATTCGCGGATGGTGCGGTCGGAGGAGAACCACGGCATTCGCGCGACATTGAGGATGCTGGCCCGCGTCCATGCCGGCACCACCTGCCAGCGGGCGTCGATGCCGCGCTGGGCCTGGTAGTAGGCGTCGAAATCCGCACTTACCATGTAATGGTCGAGATGGCGCAGCGAATGCGCGATCGGATTGAAGCGCCCGGGATCGTCGGGCGAGAAGTCGCCGCGCTCGATCGATTCGATCGCGCGCGCAAGCCGCGGCGAGCGCCGGATCACGTCGGTCGCGTCCAGTCCCTGCTTGCGGCGCACCACCACGTCCAGTGCCTCCATGCCGAAGATCGCGATGTTCTCAGGCCCGACATGATCGCGGATTTCGATATTGGCGCCGTCCAGGGTGCCGATGGTGAGCGCGCCGTTGAGTGCGAGCTTCATGTTGCCGGTGCCGGAAGCTTCCATGCCCGCGGTGGAAATCTGCTCGGAGAGATCGGCGGCCGGAATGATCACCTCGGCGAGGCTCACATTGTAGTCGGCGAGGAACGCGACCTTCAGCCGTCCGGCAATCGCCGGATCGTTGTTGACGACATCGGCGACGTCGTTGATGAGCTTGATGATCAGCTTGGCGTAGCGATAGCTCGCCGCCGCCTTGCCGGCGAAAATCTTCACCCGCGGCACCCAGTCGCGCTGCGGCTCGTCCTTGATCGCGTGATAAAGTGCGACGGTCTCGACGATGTTGAGCAGTTGGCGCTTGTATTCGTGGATGCGCTTGATCTGGACGTCGAACAGCGCGCCCGGATCGACCTGGACATGAAGGCGTTCGCCGATCAGTTTCGCCAGCGCGATCTTGTTGTGGTGCTTGACCGCGCGGAACTGCTGCTGGAACGCGCTGTCGCTGGCGCGGGCTTCCAGGCGTCCAAGCAGCGAGGGATCGTCCAGTACGGCTTCGCCGCAGGCCTCGCGCAACAGGTCCGTCAGCTTCGGGTTGGCCAGCATCAGCCAGCGGCGGAAGGTGATGCCGTTGGTCTTGTTGGTGATGCGGCCCGGGTAGAGATGATTGAGATCGTGAAACACCGTCTCCTTCATCAGGTCGGAATGCATCGCCGAGACGCCGTTGATGCGATGCGATCCGACGAAAGCCAGCTGTCCCATCCGCACCCGGCGGCCGGACTTCTCGTCGATCAGCGATACCGAGGCCTTGAAATCGTCATCGCCCGGACAGCGCGCATCCGCGAGCGCAAGATGCGTGACATTGATACGGTAGATGATCTCCAGATGACGCGGCAGCAGGCGCTCGAACAATTCGACCGGCCAGGTCTCGAGCGCTTCCGGCAGCAGGGTGTGGTTGGTGTAGGACAGCGTCGCCACCGTGATCTTCCAGGCCTCGTCCCAGCGGAAATTGTGCAGATCGATCAGGATCCGCATCAGCTCGGTGACGGCGAGGCTTGGATGGGTGTCGTTGAGCTGCACCGCGGCCTTTGACGCCAGACTGCGCAAGTGCCCGTCGGATGCGAGATGGCGATTGACCAGATCCTGCAGCGAGGCCGAGACGAAGAAATATTCCTGACGCAGCCGCAGCTCGCGGCCTGCCGGACTCTCGTCATTCGGATAGAGGAATTTGCAGATCGATTCCGCGCGGGCCTCCTCGGCGCTGGCGCCGAGATAGTCGCCGGTGTTGAAGACGTCGAGCTTGAGCGGGTCGGGCGAGCGGGCCGACCATAGCCGCAACGCGTTGACATGCTGGCCGCGCCAACCCACGATCGGGGTGTCGTAGGCGACCGCCTGCACGGTCTCCGCCGGATGCCAGACCGCGCGTTCGCGTCCCTTGGCATCGATGAGTTCGACGCTGCCGCCAAAATGCACGTGATGGACCACCTCCGGCCGCTGGAATTCCCAGGGGTTGCCGAAGCCCAGCCATTCGTCGGGATATTCCTGCTGCCAGCCCTGCGCGATGATCTGGCGGAACAGGCCGAAATCGTAGCGGATGCCGTAGCCGATGGCGGGAATCGCCAGCGTCGCCATGCTCTCCATGAAGCAGGCGGCAAGCCGCCCAAGACCGCCATTGCCGAGTGCGGCGTCCGGCTCGCATTTCCGCAAGTCCGATAGTCCGACGCCGAGATCGCCGAGCGCTGCCTCGAACACCGGAAGCAGTCCCATATTGTTCAGTGCGTCGGTGAACAGGCGGCCGATCAGGAATTCCAGACTGAGGTAATAGACCCGCTTGGCGCCGGCGTCGTAGCTCTGCTTTTCCCCGGTCAGCCAGTGGTGCACGATGCGGTCGCGCAGCGCCAGCGCCGCCGCCTTGTACCAGTCGTGCCGGGTAGCCATGCCGGCGTCCTTGCCGATCGCAAGCCTCAGCTTGGCAAGGATCGCACCTTTGATTTCGACCAGCGCCAACTCGTCAACGGGCTGGCCCAGCGCCGGAAAGTTTTCCTGGAAAGACTGGTCTGGCAAATCTGTGAGTCCTGGAGGGTTTGAGACCTTGCGAACAATACGCGCGTTGGGCCGGGACCGAAACCGCTCCGGGGCCTCGTTTTTGCGGTGCATGCATGGTTTTTTTATGCAAGGACCGGGCCGATTTGCCGCAATCTCCACGCCGTCGGGTGATAGGAAACAACGCACAAGACCGAGGATGTCACCAAAAGAAGTCACCGGAATTTTGGGAGGACACAAGCCATGAGGTTGACGATCGAGATTGTCGCCGCAACGCTGCTGATGTTCTGCATCACCGCCACCAGCGCCGCGTTCGCCGGCGGCAAGACGGTGCGCAGCGCGGACGGCGTGAGCTGTTCATTCAGCGTCCCCGCAAACGCCTCGCCTGCCGCGCGCTGCGCCGCGATCAAGAGCCAGTGCGGCGGAAAATTCTACGCCAATTATTGCGGCGACAAGCTGCTCTCGGCGATGTGAGTTGCGAGTAAAAGTCGTCGTCCCGGCGAAGGCCGGGGCGGGCGGTCATGAGCCATCGGAACGAATTAAGAACACTTTAGCAAGTCTTTGATATATCATGGTGATTCGTAACGTCGCCGATACAACATCTATGGTCTGTCCAAGCTTGCGAGGACTACATGTCCACCATCGCCTTTGATCAATTCGCACTCACCCGCATTGCGGACTTCGCCCGCTCGCTGTCGCGGCTGCATCAGGCGTCGCGCCGCCAGCCGATCGATGACGATGCGATCGACCGCGAGTTCAACGCGGTCTGCATGTCGGTGTGGGGCTACACGACCGACGATTTCAGCGACGAGCTGTTCTCGACGGCAGACCATGCCTGGCTCGATACGCTCGACGAAGCACAGGCGCGCATCTTCGCCGCCGAGCAGGGTTATGACCTCGTCGACGACAACGGCATGCTGACGGACTGGTGGGGCTATTGCTGGATGATCCTCGCCGAGAAACGCGGTCTGCTGACGCCGGAAAACCGCGCCGCGGCGCGCGCCGCCATCGAGGAAAAATATCTGTCGGCGCCGAACGTGATCGGCGTCATCGTCGGGCGGTAAGTTCAAGAACCTCGTCCTGAGGAGCGCGCTTGCGCGCGTCTCGAAGGACGTGCGGCAACATCGGGGCCTCATGGTTCGAGACGCGCGAAGACGCGCTCCTCACCATGAGGTTCCTCTAGTTCACTTCCGCGCGCCTCGCTCTGGCCGAAATCGCCTTCGGCACCGAGGCTGTGGGCAGCTCGATATCGCGGTTCGCGTCAGGCGGCGCGTCACTGACCATTTCCGCAGCCACCGGCGCGACCTTCATTTCGCCGAGCCGGGCGCGGACATCGGCGGTGAGGCCCGGATAGGACGCAACCGGGGTGAACTCCGCGATCTGGTTGATGCCGACCCTGACGCCGGAATACGCCACGAGCCCGTTGGTGGTGGCGATCACGTCGCCCGCACGCAGCGAGGTGTCGAGCGTCAGATCGACCGGCGCCAGGCCTGCGGGGGCGCGGCCATTGCAGGTGCAGTCGGCGCGCAGCGCCTTGCGAAAGGCGAAGGCGTTCTCGCTGTCGGCATAGCGCTCGCCGTTGCCGGCCGACGCGCCCTCGATGGTGCTGCCGAAGAACACCCTGGTCGGGCTCGCCGGACAGAACGCCTGGCACATCTGTGCCGGCGAGGCGCTGCCGCGCATCAGCGGGAAATACTTGCCGTCGCAGCTTCGCACGCAAAACGCCGGCCCGGAGCCGCTCGAGGCCACGGCCCGCGGCGGCGGCGCAGGCTGCTGGTTGAGGCCGAACGGATCGGTGAAGAAATTGGACTGCGCCGGAGTTTGCCGCTGTTGCTTATGGACGCCGCCGAACAGAAAATCGAACAGGCCTTCGGCCGACGCGGCGCGCGGCGCCAGCACAACCGAGCCAATAAGCGCAGCGGCGGCGGCGGCGAGCATGAGGGGACGCCGCATTTGCTGAAAAGGCCACTCTGTACGCAACGCTTGCTCCACCCGACGCAACCTGCCGCGGCGGAAGCGCCTCGGCCCGACTCACATTAGTGCGAGATGGTAAACGAGCTATGAGCAAGCGCCGGACGGCGCGGGAGAAGCGACCTTTCTTCACCTCGCCCCTTACCTCCCAAGAGCGGGCTTCACTCCTCTCGACCCCGCAAGAGCGGGGCGAGAGGAAATCAGCTCTTCAGGAATTCGCTGGCCCTGTAGAGCGAACGAAACGGCAGGCCCGCCTGCGCGAAGGTTTCGCCGGCGCCTTCTTCGCGGTCGACCATGGTGAACACCAGCGCGATCTCGCCGCCGGCTTCGCGCACCGCTTCGACCGCCTTCAGCGCCGAGCCGCCGGTCGTGGTGACGTCCTCGACGATCACCACGCGCTTGCCCTGCAGGCTCTCGCCCTTGGCCAATCCCTCTACCGCGAGCCGGGCGCCATGCTCCTTCGGCTGCTTGCGGACGAAGAACGCCGCGATCGGATGGCCCTTGATCCAGGACAGCTGCGCGATCGCGCCGGCCAGCGGCACCGCGCCCATTTCAAGACCGCCGACATAATCGAGGCCATCGTCCTTCAGCGCCTCGTAGGTCAGTTCCGCCAGCAATGCGGCGCCTTCGGGATCGAGCATGGTCGGCTTGAGGTTGAAGTAGAAATCGCTCTTGCGGCCGGAGGCCAGGGTGATTTCGCCGCGCCCGAACGAACGCTTGCGAATGATCTCGGCGAGGCGGGCGCGGGAGGCTGATTTGGACAAGGCGTTGTGCTCTCGGTGCAGGTTGGGGGCGCAATCTATCGGCGGACGGGCGCACATTCCAGAGCCGATGTCGCGCCGTCAACACCGCGCGTATGCGGAGACGGCCCTTGGAAACGTCGGTTGTAAGGCGTTTGGGTTCCGGGCTAGTGGGTATCCGGGTTCTGGAGCAAGATCCGGAAAAGTGGATATCCTGCCCGTACAAAAAGATAGAGTGAGGAAACAGCAAGAAAATGACCATCGAACTTCACACCTGGAACACGCCGAACGGCCGCAAGATCTCAGTCGCGCTGGAGGAAATGGGGTTGCCCTACAAGGTCGTCCCGGTGAACATCAGCAAGGGCGAGCAGATGGCCCCGGCGTTCCTCGCCATCAGCCCCAACAACAAGATCCCCGCGATCGTCGATCCCGACGGGCCGGATGGCAAACCGGTCAGCGTGTTCGAATCCGGCGCCATCCTGCTTTATCTCGGCGAGAAGACCGGCAAGTTTTTGCCCAAGCCGCTGAGCGAGCGCATTCCGGTGTACGAATGGCTGATGTGGCAGATGGGCGGCTTCGGGCCGATGCCGGGGCAGGTGCATCATTTCATCGCGCTGGAAAACGAAACGGACCGCGCCTACGGCCTCAAGCGCTTCATGGCGGAGACCCGGCGGCTCTATGGCGTGCTGGATCGGCGGCTGGCTGATCGCGAGTTCGTCGCCGGCCCGCTATCGGTCGCCGACTTCGCCATCCTCGGCTGGGCATGGCGGCATCCGCGCCACAAGGTGGAGCTCGCGGATTTTCCGCATGTCGAGCGCTGGTACAACACGTTGATGGCGCGCCCCGCGACCAAGCGCGGCATGGAAGCGAAGCTGGATTGAGCTTTCTCGATGTCATTGCCGGGCTTGACCCGGCAATCCATCCTCTTCGGAATTACGTTTGGTCTGCTTGCGAAGACGATGGATGCGCGGGTCAAGCCCGCGCATGACGAGCGGTGGCTTCACGCCCGCTTCGCCTCGAACGCCATCTTCATCGCCAGCCCCGCGAGCACGGTTCCCATCAGCCAGCGCTGCAGCAATAACCAGGTCGGCCGGGTGCCGAGAAACAGCGCGATCGAGCCCGCTGCGAGCGCCATGATGGCGTTGATGCCGACGCTGATCGCAATCTGGGTCGAGCCGAGCGCCAGCGACTGCGTCAGCACGCTGCCGCCGGCGGGATCGATGAACTGCGGCAATAGCGCCAGATACAGCATCGCGATCTTCGGGTTCAGCAAATTGGTGACAAAACCCATCGCAAACAATTTGCGGGGGCCGTCGACCTGCAGCTTCCCGACCTGAAACGGCGAGCGCCCGCCGGGCTTGACCGCCTGCCACGCCAGCCAGAGCAGATAGGCGGCGCCGGAGAGGCGCAGGGCGTCATAGGCATACGGCACCGCGAACAACAGCGCGGTGATCCCGAACGCCGCGCACAGCATGTAGAACACGAAGCCCAGCGCGACGCCGCCGAGCGAGACGATGCCCGCGGCCGGCCCCTGCGTGATCGAGCGCGAGATCAGATAGATCATGTTCGGCCCCGGCGTCAGCGCTATGCCGAGCGAGACCAAAGCGAAACCGAGCAGGGCGGAGAACTGGGGCATGGCAGGACTCGCGGGGGTATGTGCGCGCCTTCTAGCGTGCGTCGCCTCGCGATGTCATTTTGTAAATTGCACCGAGAGCAATTCATCCGCGGTGGCGGCTTTCTCTCCCGCTTGCGGGGGAGGGCCGGGGTGGGGGTGTCACCCAGCAACCAGCATCGAAATTTGGCGAGAGAATTCCCCCACCCGCCGCGCTCTATCGAGCGCGTCGACCCTCGGGTCAAGCCCGAGGGCAGGCTCTCCCCCGCAAGCGGGAGAGGTAAGAAGAGAATCAATGCGCCTCGTCCCAATTGTTCGCCGCCCTTGCGTCGACCTGCAGCGGCAGCGATAGCAGCACGGCCGGGAACGGCGCGTCCTGCATGGTGTGCTGCACCACCGGCAGGGTCGCGGCGACCTCGTCGTCCGGCACCTCGAAGATCAGCTCGTCATGAACCTGCAGCAGCATCTGCGCCGAGAGCCTCTTCTCGGCCAGCGCCTCTTCCATCCGGATCATGGCGCGGCGGATGATGTCGGCCGCGGTGCCTTGAAGGCGCGCGTTGATGGCGGCGCGCTCGTTGAAGGAGCGGACCGAGGCGTTGGAGGCCTTGATGTCGGGGTAATGACATTTCCGGCCGAACAAGGTCTCGACATAGCCGTGCTTGCGGCAGAAATCCCGGGTGGCGTCCATGTAGGCGCGGATGCCGGGAAAGCGCTCGAAATATTTCTTGATATAGGCCGAGGCTTCCTCGCGGGCGATGCCGAGCTGGTTGGCAAGACCGAACGCCGAGATGCCGTAGATGATGCCGAAATTGATCGCCTTGGCGCGGCGGCGCACTTCGGCCGGCATGTCCTTGATCGGCACGCCGAACATTTCCGACGCCGTCATGGCGTGAATGTCGAGCCCGTCGCGAAACGCCTGCTTCAGCACGGGGATGTCGGCGATCTCTGCCAAAAGCCGCAATTCGATCTGCGAATAGTCCGCCGACACCAGCTTGTGGCCGGGGGAGGCGATAAAGGCGCGGCGGATCTTGCGGCCGTCCTCGGTCCTCACCGGAATGTTCTGCAGGTTGGGCTCGTTCGACGACAGCCGCCCGGTGGTGGTCGCCGCCAGCGCATAGGTAGTGTGGACGCGGTGGGTCTGCGGATGCACGTAGGTCGGCAGCGCGTCGGTATAGGTCGATTTCAGTTTTGAAACCTGCCGCCATTCCAGGATCTTCTTCGGAAATTCGTGACCCTGCTCGGCAAGCTCATCGAGAATCTGCGCCGAGGTCGACCACGCGCCGGTCTTGGTCTTGGTGCCTCCGGGGATGCCCATCTTGCCGAACAGGATGTCGCCGATCTGTTTCGGGCTGCCGACATTGACCGGCTCGCCGGCGATCGCCTGAATCTCGGCTTCGACGCGCGCGGCGGTCTGGGCGAAATCGCCCGAGAGCCGCGACAGCACCTGACGGTCGATCGAGATGCCGCGCCGCTCCATCCGCGCCAGCACCGAGATCAGCGGCCGCTCCAGCGTTTCATAGACGGACATCATGCGTTCGGCGACCAGGCGCGGCTTGAGCAGCAGCCACAGCCGCAGGATCACATCGGCGTCCTCCGCCGAGTAGGCCGTGGCCCGGTCGATCGCGACCTGATCGAAGCTGAGCTTGCTCTTGCCGCTGCCGGTCAGTTCGCCATAGCTCATGGTGGCATGGCCGAGCCAGGTTTCAGCGAGCGCGTCGAGCCCGTGCGCGTTGCGGCCGGCGTCGAGCGCATAGGACATCAGTTGCGCGTCGTCATGGTTGCGGATGGTGATCCCGGCTTGCGCGAACATCACGGCGTTGAACTTGATGTTGAAACCAATCTTCAGGATGCCCGGCGACTCCAGCAGCGGGCGCAGCGCCTCGAGTGCGTCTTCAGTCGTAATTTGGTCCGGCGCGAGGCCGGCGGCGAACAGGCCGGCGCCGTCGCCGGATTGTTTGTGGCTGAGCGGGATGTAGCAGGCCTCGTTGGGCGCCAGCGCCAGCGCCAGCGCGATGCCGCACATCTCCGCCTGCATCGGATCGATCGAATTCGCCTTGGCCTCGATGGCGAACTGACCGGCATCGTGTGCCCGCGCGAGCCATGCGTTGAGCTCCTCGAGGCTGCGGACGGTCACATATTTGTTGCGGTCGACCGGCGTCTTGCGCGCCGCCTCGGCGCGCGCGGCGGCGAGCGCCTGCGGCGTGAGGACGACGTTTGATTTTTCCGATTTGCCTTTCCCGGCGCCGGGCGTGCTACTCTTGCCGCCCGTGGGCGAGGGCGGGGCTTCTTGATCGGCGAAAAGATCACCTCCGGCCGCGCGCGGCGGCGGCGAAGAGCCCGCCGACCGGCCGCTCGCCCCGCTCTTGTTGTTGCCATCCGCCTCGACATCGGCGGGATCGATCTGGGAATACTCGGCGACGCGGCGGGTCAGGGTGGAGAATTCCATCGCCTTCAAGAACGCGATCAGCTTGCGCGCGTCGGGCTCCTGCACCGCGAGTTCGTCGAGCGGCACGTCGAGCTTGACCTTGTCGTCGAGCAGCACCAGCTGCCGCGAAATCCGCGCCTTCTCCGCATTTTCGATCAGCGCCTCGCGCCGCTTCGGCTGCTTGATCTCGCCGGCGCGCTTGAGCAGCGTCTCCAGGTCGCCATATTCGACGATCAGTTGCGCCGCGGTCTTGACGCCGATGCCGGGCACGCCCGGCACGTTGTCGGTGGAATCCCCGGCCAACGCCTGCACCTCGACCACTTTCTCCGGCGGCACGCCGAATTTCTCGATCACTTCGGGAATACCGATGCGGCGGTCCTTCATGGTGTCGTACATGGTGACGCAGTCGGTCACCAGCTGCATCAGGTCCTTGTCGGAAGAGACGATGGTCGCGGTGGCGCCTCGCTCGCAGGCGAGCCGCACGTAAGTGGCGATCAGATCGTCGGCCTCGAAGCCGGCCTGCTCCAGACAGGGCAGATCGAAGGCGCGCACCGCCTCGCGAATCAGCGCGAATTGCGGGATCAGGTCGTCCGGCGCCGGCGGCCGGTGCGCCTTGTAATCAGGGTAAAGCTTGTTGCGGAAGGTGATTTCCGACTTGTCGAAGATGATGGCGAGGTGGGTCGGCCGGTTGTCCTCCGGCATGTCGCGCAACAGCTTCCACAGCATGTTGCAGAAGCCGAGCACGGCATTGACCTGCAGCCCGTCGGATTTGCGGTTCAGCGGCGGCAGCGCGTGATAGGCGCGGAAAATATAGGAGGAACCGTCGACCAGAAAGACGTGGTCGCCCTTCGCGGGGGCTTTGACGGCAACGGGCTTGGCGGCGGCTTTTTCGGATGTTTTCGGCATGGCCGAAACTTAAGGATTTTTGCGGCGATTGACAGCCTTGGGGACGAGATGTCCGGTGATTTTTGCTTCCCCAGATGCTCCCGGAATGAGTTGCATCCGCCGCCGTTCCATGACCCCTTGCGGTATCAGGCGGACCGAAAAGGACGAGAATTCATGACCACGGCACTCGACGAGCTGACGGAGAAGCTGCGGCAGGTCCAGGCCGAAATCGAGGTCGAACTGACGAAACGGCGGGAGGCACTGCGTTTTCATTTCGAAAATCGCAGGATTGTCTTCGAGAAGGAGGTGCTGCGGATCCACAGCGAGATCAAGACGCGGGTGTCGCGCTATCTGATCGAGGCCAATCCGCTGATGATACTGACCGCCCCGGTGATCTATGCGCTGATCGTGCCGGTCGTGCTGCTCGATCTCTTCGTCATGGCCTATCAGGCGATCTGTTTCCCGGTCTACAAGATTCCAAAGGTCCGCCGCGGCGATTACCTGGTGTTCGACCGCCACCATCTCGCCTACCTCAACGCCATCGAAAAGATCAACTGCGCGTATTGCTCCTATGCCAATGGCGCAATCGCGTTCGCTCGCGAGGTAGCGTCACGCACCGAAGTCTACTGGTGTCCGATCAAGCATGCCCGCCGGGTGCTGGGTCCGCACCCGCACTATCAGGGTTTTGCCGACTTCGGCGACGCCGAGGGATTTCGTGAGAAGTTGGCGCAGATGAAGGACGGCGTGAAGATCGAAGGGGCGGGGTGAGGGCGCGCAAGATTGTCATCGCCCGCGAAGGCGGGCGATCCAGTACGCCGCGGCTTCGATGTTTCGAACTCGCTGCCTCTGGAATACTGGGTCGCCCGGTCAAGCCGGGCGATGACAGCGCGACGATGGTGCGCCGAAAAACTACTCCGCCGCCTGCAGCGTCGTCCGCGGTTTTTTCGGCGCGATCCAGAACGCCGCGGGGCGCTCGAACAGGAAGGTGGCGCCGACCGCCAGCGCGATCCGCCACAACGCCAGCGCGCCGGCGATCCCTGCGATCGTGACGATCAGCGAAATCGTGCCGATGTCCTGGATCACGCCGGTCCGCAGCAGCAATGTCCGCGTCGCCGCCATCGGCAGGAAGAACGCAAGATAGATGACGATGGAGTGCTCGCCGCACATGCGCAGGAAATCAAGCCAGTGCGCGCGCGCCAGCAACGTGCCGAAGATGATGATGGCGCAGGCGCCCGCCAGCCCGAGCGCCAGCGAGATCAGCGGCCATTCGCTGACACCCGATGCGACCATGCCGCCGTTGATCAATGCCCACGCGGCCAAGCCGGCAAACGCCCATGCGGGATGCGCCCGCGCGCGGTCCGACAACGCGAACACGTAATCGGCGAGCAGATAGCCGGAGTAGAAATAAACGAAGCGCGCGCAGAATTCATCGATCACGGTCCAGCCGGTTACGATATGCGCGCTCTCCAGCAATGCCGCCGCGATCCAGATCGCGAGCGAGGGCGCCCGACGTGTCAGTTTTGTGACAACAAAGAACACCGGCAACAGATAGATGAACCACAGCGTGCCGAACGGCTCGATGAAGGATTCCAGATACAGCAAACCGACATGGGTCCACCCGGTTTCGGCGGCAAAGGAGGGCGCCTTGAAGCCGAACTGGATCGTCACCCACAGCACGTAAAAATAGGCGAAGTGCACCACCTTGCGGTCAAGATAGGTGCGCCAGTCGCGGTCGATCACGACCGACAGGAACAGGCCCGAGATCAGGAAGAAATCCGGCATCCGGAACGGCTTGGCAAACGCGACCAGCCCATGCATGAAGCCGGTCTGGCCCGCGGCCAGTTCGACGCCCAGCACCGAATGCATCATGACCACCATGACGATGCAGATGCCCTTGGCGTAATCCACCCAGTCGATGCGTCCCGCGGCGATGGCGGATGTGCCGTTTGCTGTCATCGGTGTCCCTTTTCGGCGCGGTGTGGCGGCATCTTCGGCGGAATCGGTTTCTTTCTCCTTTATTCATACAAAGGACATGCCGCTTTCCCCGCTTTCCGGTTTCCCCTTGGCCGGATCATGCGCTAAGACCCGCCGGCAAAGGCTGGCATTAACCATTATCGACGGGTTGCTAAAATGCGCATCGCTATGATCGGCACGGGCTATGTGGGGCTGGTTTCAGGCGCCTGTTTCTCGGATTTCGGCCATCAGGTTACCTGCGTCGACAAGGACGTCGGCAAGATCGCGGCCCTGCGCCGGGGTGAAATTCCAATCTACGAGCCTGGCCTGGATGCGCTGGTGGCTTCCAACGTCAAGGCCGGCCGGCTCGACTTTGCCACCGACCTTGCCGCGCCGGTCGCGGAGGCCGACGCGGTGTTCATCGCCGTCGGCACGCCGTCGCGACGCGGCGACGGTCACGCTGATCTGAGCTACGTCCACACCGCCGCGCGCGAGATCGCCGCCGTGCTCGACGGATTCACCGTGGTCGTCACCAAATCGACCGTGCCGGTCGGCACCGGCGACGAAGTCGAGCGCCTGATCCGCGAGACCAATCCGGCCGCCGACGTGGTCGTGGCCTCCAATCCGGAATTCCTGCGCGAGGGCGCCGCGATCCGCGACTTCAAGTTTCCCGACCGTGTCGTGATCGGCACGTCGGATGAACGCGCGCGCAAGGTGCTCAGCGACGTCTACCGGCCGCTGTCGCTCAATCAGGCGCCGCTGATGTTTACCGCACGACGCACCGCGGAGTTGATCAAATACGCCGCCAATGCGTTCCTCGCCACCAAGATCACCTTCATCAACGAGATCGCGGATCTCGCCGAAAAGGTCGGCGCCGACGTGCAGCAAGTGGCGCGCGGTATCGGGCTCGACAATCGCATCGGCTCGAAATTCCTGCATGCCGGCCCGGGCTTCGGCGGCTCGTGCTTCCCGAAGGACACCCGCGCGCTGGTAAAGATCGCGCTCGATCACGACGTGCCGCTGCGGATCGTCGAGGCGGTGCTGGCGGTCAATGACAACCGCAAGCGCGCAATGGCCCGCAAGGTTTCCCATGCCGCGGGCGGCAACCTGCGCGGCAAGACCATCGCCGTGCTCGGCCTCACCTTCAAGCCCGACACCGACGACATGCGCGAGGCACCGTCGATACCGCTGGTAACCGGATTGCTTGACATGGGCGCGAAGGTGCGCGCGCACGATCCAGTCGGCATGGAACAGGCGCGCCACGAATTGCCTGATATCGAATATTGCGACGATCCCTATGCCTGCGCGCGCGGCGCCGATGCCTTGGTGATCGTGACGGAATGGGTGCAGTTCCGCGCGCTCGATCTGGAGCGCTTGAAGCGCGAGATGGCGCAACCCGTCGTCGTCGATCTGCGCAATATCTATCGCCCCGAGGACATGGCGGCGCTCGGCTTTACCTATGAGAGCGTCGGGCGGCCGGCCGAGCCGCGGAATTGATGGCTGCCTTACCTCGCCCCGCTTGCGGGGAGAGGTCGGCGCGAAGCGCCGGGTGAGGGGGAGTTCCCGCGAGTACATTTGTCGGCGTCTTCGCGGCGCGAGCCCCTCACGCCAACCCTCTCCCCGCAGGTGCGGGGAGAGGGAGCAGCACAATCGACACTGGATAAAGTCTTGCGCAGCTTCGACACCCCTCTCCCGATCGACGCGGTGCTGGACGAGTTGGCGCGCACGCTGGCAGCCACCAATGCAGCCGTGCTGGTGGCGCCGCCGGGCGCCGGCAAGACCACGCGGGTGCCGCTGGCGCTGCTGGATGCGCCCTGGGTAAAAAACAAAAAGATCATCGTGCTGGAGCCGCGGCGGATCGCGGCCCGCGCCAGCGCCGAGCGCATGGCGCACACGATAGGCGAGCGCGTCGGCGAGACCGTCGGCTACCGCGTGCGGTTCGGCTCCAGGGTATCGCGCGCGACAAAGATCGAAGTCGTTACCGAAGGCATTTTCTCGCGGCAGATTCTCGACGATCCGGAATTGTCCGGCGTCGCCGCGGTGCTGTTCGACGAATTTCACGAGCGCTCGCTCGATGCCGATCTGGGCCTTGCGCTGGCGCGCGACGCGCAAGTGGGCCTGCGCGAGGATCTGCGGATCCTCGTGATGTCAGCGACGCTCGACGGCGCGCGCGTGGCCAGGCTGCTCGGCGACGCCCCGGTCATCGCCAGCGAAGGCCGCGCTTTTCCGGTCGAGACACGCTATCTCGGCCGCAAGCCGGATGCGCCGCTGGAACGGCAGATGGCGGATGCGATCGCCACCGCGCTGCGGGCCGATCCGGGCTCGGTGCTGGCGTTTCTGCCGGGCGCGGCCGAAATTCGCCGCACCCAGAATTTCCTCGGCGAACGGGTCCATGACGCCGCGGTCGAGATCGTGCCGTTGTTCGGCGCACTCGATGCCTCGGTGCAGGATCGCGCCATCGCGCCGGCGCGGCCGGGCCAGCGCAAGGTCGTGCTTGCGACATCGATCGCGGAGACCTCGCTGACCATCGAAGGCGTCCGCATCGTCGTCGACTCCGGCATGGCGCGGGTGCCGCGCTACGAGCCGGACATCGGGCTGACGCGATTGGAAACCGTGCGCGCCTCGCGCGCCGCGGTCGATCAGCGCCGTGGCCGCGCCGGGCGGACCGAGCCCGGCATATGTTACCGGCTGTGGGACGAGCCGCAGACCGCGTCGCTGGCGGCCTATACTCAGCCCGAAATCCTCAGCGCCGATCTTTCGTCGCTGCTGCTCGATGCCGCGCAATGGGGCGTCAGCGATCCCACCGCACTGGCGTTTCTCGATCCGCCGCCCGCGCCGGCGCTGAAGGAGGCGCGAAACCTGTTGCGCGAACTCGGCGCGCTCGACGCCGATGGCCGGATCACGGCGGAAGGCGAGAGCCTGCGCGCGCTGGCGCTGCCGCCGCGGCTGGCGCGGATGATCGTGGATTCGCACCGGCTGGGCGCGGGCGAGCAGGCGGCGGAAATTGCCGCCGTACTTACCGAGCGCGGCCTGGGCGGCGACAGCGTCGATCTCGACGCCCGCCTCGATCAGTTCCGCCGCGACCGCTCGCAGCGTTCAGGCAGCGCGCGCAGCCTGGCGCAGCGCTGGGCGTCGCAGGTGGCCTCGACCGAGGGACCGCCCGGCGATGACACCTCGCCCCCCACCGGCGTCATGCTGGCTTTTGCGTTTCCCGATCGCGTCGCCCGCAACCGCGGCAATGGCAGCTTCGTGCTCGCCAATGGGCGCGGCGCGGCGCTCGACCAGACCTCGGCGCTGGCGCGCACGCCCTATATCGCGGTGGCCGAATTGACCGGCACGGCCGCGCAGGGGCGCATCCTGCTGGCGGCGCCGATCGCACAAGCCGATATCGAAGCCCGCTTCGCCGATCACATCGAGAACGTCGATGAAATCAGCTTCGATCGGGGCGCGATGGCGCTGCGGGCGCGGCGCAAGCGAACCCTGCACGCGATCACGCTGTCGGAGGCGCCGATGGCGCTGTCGCCTTCCGCGGAGACCGCGCGCGTGCTGGCCGATGGGCTGATCGCCGCCGGCATCGACAGATTGCCATGGTCGAAACCCCTGAAGCAATGGCGCGACCGCGTGATGTTCCTGCGCAAGGCGGAAGGCGACGCGTCAGGCAGTTCCTGGCCCGATCTGTCCGACGATGCGCTGGCGGTGCAACGCGAGGCATGGCTGGTTCCGGCGCTCATCGACAAGATTTCGCTCAATCAGTTTTCGGCGCAGGATCTGTCGGATGCGCTGATGACGTTGCTGCCGTGGGAATTGCGCGCGCGGCTTGAGCGCGAAGCGCCGACGCATTTCGAGGCACCGACCGGCACGATGCTCGCGATCGACTACGAGGCCGAGCAGGGGCCGACGATCGCGGTCCGCCTGCAGGAATTGTTCGGGCTCAACACCCATCCGTCGATCGCAAAGGGCGCGGTGCCGCTGGTGCTGGAGCTGCTGTCGCCGGCGCACCGGCCGGTGCAGGTGACGCGCGACCTGCCGGGGTTTTGGCGCGGCAGCTATGCGGCGGTACGTTCCGATCTGCGCGGGCGCTATCCAAGGCATCCCTGGCCGGAGGATCCGGCGCACGCGATGCCGACGCGGCGCGTGAAGCCGCGGGGAACGTGATTCTCAATTCGTCATTGCCGGGCTTGACCCACGGCTGTCCGGTTCAAATTTTGTGGACAAGGCGCATGGCATTGATTCTTCTGTGCACCAAGCGTTTGGCGACGTTTTGGGACACGGAGAAGGATCAAGCCATGCGGCACCAGAATAGCGTATTCCATGGACTTCTGAAGCATGTTCCATGGCATCAGTTCGACAGACTTGTGGAAGGCCATGGGGCCGATGCGCGGGTGCGCCGGCTCTCGACCAGGAGCCAGCTGGTGGCGCTGCTTTACGGCCAATTCTCGGCTGCAACGAGTATGCGCGAGATCGTGTCGGGGCTTTCGAGCCACGCGGCCCGGCTCTACCATCTGGGCGCGGAGCCAGTTCGACGATCGACCTTGTCGGATGCGAACGCCCAGCGGCCCGTGGCGGTGTTTACCGAGTTGTTGGCGATGATGATGAAGCAGGCCCATCGCGGGCTGCGCCGCAAGCTCGCCGAGACGACCTACCTGATGGACGCCACGAGCGCGCGCTTGAACGAGCGTAGCGCCGGGTGGGCGAGGTTCTCGGCCGGGGTCTGCGGTGCCAAGGTGCACGTGATCTATGATGCCGATGCCGACCGCCCGGTCTATGCCGCGGTCAGCGCGGCCAATGTCAACGACATCACCGCGGCCCGGCAAATGCCGGTCGAGCCGGGCGCTACCTATGTCTTTGATCTCGGCTATTACGATTATGCCTGGTGGGCGGAACTCGATGCCGTCGGCTGCCGGATCGTCACCCGGTTCAAGTCCAACACACCGATCGAGGTGGTGGAAGAGCTGTTGGTCTCGCCGCACGGCAACATCCTTTCCGATCGCATCGGCTTTCTTCCTGCACGTCAGGCCAGAAGCCGGCACAACCCAATGCAGCACGCGGTGCGCGAAGTTCGGGTTACCAACGACACCGGCAAGGTACTGCGCATCTTGTCGAACGATCTCGATGCCAGCGCCCAGGAAATCGCCGATCTCTATCGTCGCCGCTGGGCCATTGAGCTGTTCTTCCGCTGGGTCAAGCAGACCCTCAAGATCACCCGCTTTGTCGGCACTTCCGAGAATGCCGTACGCATCCAGATCGCGGTCGCACTGATCGCCTTCCTGCTGTTGCGCCTTGCCCAAGCCACCCAGAAAGCCGTTCCAAGCCCGATCGTCTTCGCCAGGTTGGTCCGTGCCAACCTCATGCACCGCCGAGCCATCGATAATTTGCTCCACCCACCGCCCCAGATCATTCAAGATCAACGACAGATGAGCCTCCCTATATGCTAAATCTAAACCGGACAGCCGTGGGCTTGACCCGGCAATCCATCATTTTAGTAAAAGTGTTTTGCGAAGGTGATGGATACGCGGGTCAAGCCCGCGTATGACAACTTCGTTACCCGTTAACCCTTCACTTACCCTTTTGGCCAAACTTGCGATTGCTGCGACCGCCGTTCATGGCGGCTTGGCGGCTGACGTGGTGATATTGCGGGTCTTCGGGTCGAGTGTGGCGTAATGCGTAACATCATGATTTTTGCGGCCCTGCTGGCCGGCTTCGGCACCATCATGGCGCAGATGGCGGACAAGATGACGGCGACGCCCGCATTCGCCAATACGGTCTCGCGCGATCCCGCCGCTGCCGAAACAGCCGCGCCGGCCGGCCTGCGCAGCGTCAGCCTGCCGCGCGACGCCCGCGGTCATTTCCAGACCGAAGGCCGAATTGACGGCCAGCGTATCGGCTTCATGGTCGATACCGGCGCATCGGTGGTGGCATTGAACGAAACCACTGCCGCGCGGTTCGGGTTGCGGCCGTCGCACGGCGATTACAACACCATGGTCAGAACCGCCAACGGCACCATCAAGGCGGCGCGGACGCGGCTTCCCATGGTCGATATCGGCGGCCTCGTGGTGCGCGACGTCGAAGCCATGGTGCTGCCCGATGAGGCATTGTCGGAAAACCTGCTCGGCCTGTCGTTCCTGTCGAAGCTGAAGCGGTTCGAATATGCCAATGGCAAGATGATACTGGAGCAGTAAGGCTGCTCCACAGGCGATCCGGCGCCATTAATCTAATCGCGACAAAGCGGCCGTCCCGCCTTCCGCTGGACCCGCGCTCTCGCTATGCCTACGGTGCATTCCTTATCCATTTTTACCGCAAGGCGCATTTCATGTTTCCGAAGCCCAAATCCGTGCTGGTTCCGAACACCTATGCCTATGAATCCGAGCCGATGGTGAAGGCGACCGGGTTCCGCGAATACGACGCCCGCTGGCTGTTCGGCAAGGAAATCAACCTGATGGGCATTCAGGCCCTGGGCATGGGGCTGGGGGCGCTGATCGCGGAACTCGGCGCCAAGCAGGAGGTGGTGACCGGGCATGATTTCCGCGGCTATTCGGCATCGATCAAATACGCGCTGATGTCGGGGCTGCAGGCCGCGGGCTGCAAGGTCCATGACATCGGGCTGTGCATGACGCCGATGGCGTATTTCGCGCAATTCGAGCTCGACGTGCCCTGTGTCGCGATGGTGACGGCGTCGCACAACGACAACGGCTGGACCGGCGTCAAGATGGGCGCCAACCGTCCCCTGACCTTCGGTCCCGACGAGATGAATCGCCTGAAAGAGATCGTGCTCAATGCCGACTTCAAGAACAAAGCCGGCGGCTCATACCAGTTTCACGAGAATTTTCCGGCGCGCTACATTGCCGACCTGACCAAACGCCCGAAGCTGAAACGCAAGCTGAAGGTCGTGGTCGCCTGCGGCAACGGCACCGCGGGCGCGTTCGCGCCGCAGGTGATGCAAGCGATCGGCTGCGAGGTGGTTCCGCTCGACACCGAACTCGATTACACGTTCCCGAAATACAATCCCAATCCCGAAGACATGGAAATGCTGCATGCCATCCGCGACGCGGTGCTGGAGCACAAGGCCGATGTCGGCCTCGGCTTCGACGGCGACGGCGACCGTTGCGGCGTGGTCGACAATACCGGCGAGGAGATCTTCGCCGACAAGGTCGGCGTGATGCTGGCGCGGGATATGTCCGCCATCACCAGGGACGCGCAGTTCGTGGTCGACGTGAAATCGACCGGGCTGTTCGTCACCGATCCGGTGCTGCAAAAGCAGGGCGCGAAAACCACCTACTGGAAGACCGGCCATTCCTACATGAAGCGCCGCACCCACGAGTTGGGCGCGCTGGCGGGTTTCGAGAAGTCCGGCCACTTCTTCTTCAACGCGCCGCTCGGCCGCGGCTATGACGACGGCCTGATCTCGGCGATCGCGATCTGCGAGATGCTCGATCGCGCGCCCGACAAGTCGATGGCGGATCTGAAGAACGCGCTG
The DNA here is from genome assembly GCA_963793165.1 of uncultured Alphaproteobacteria bacterium. Lineage (GTDB taxonomy): Bacteria > Pseudomonadota > Alphaproteobacteria > Rhizobiales > Xanthobacteraceae > Bradyrhizobium. Next base: position 468,211 of record CAWBYU010000009.1, on the reverse strand, counting down.
CCGAAAACCTGGTCGTCGCCGACCATGTCGCCGCATTGCGCGGACGAAGCCAAATACGGCATCGTCGGCAGCGTGGTGAAGCATTTCGAGGCGATGCAGACCAATGGCGAGAAAGTTGCGGGACAGAAGATCCGCGATCTCGTCACCGTCAACGGCGTCCGCGTCACGGTCGAGGACGGCAGCTGGGGCCTGGTGCGGGCGTCATCCAACAAGCCGGAGCTGGTGGTGGTGGTCGAGAGCCCGGTCTCCGAGCAGCGCATGCGCGACCTGTTCGAGGCCATGGACTCGGTGCTGCGAACCCATCCCGAGGTCGGCGAGTATAATCAGAAGATTTGAAGGGGCAGGCGCGGAACACGTTTACCGCCGTCATATCCCGCGAAAGCGGGATATCCAGTACGCCGTGACATCTCAGTCTTATCGCAGCTGCTCTGGAATACTGGATCGCCCGCTTTCGCGGGCGATGACAGCAGTGCCGGGATGATATCCGCGGTTATCGGCCTCGTCCGATCCCTACGCCGCGCGCACCGATCCGAGGAAACTGTCGACCTCGAACTTCAGCCGCTCGGATTGCGATGACAATCCGGTCGCGGCGTCGAGCAGCTTCGATGCGGAGGTACCGAGCTGGTCCGAGGCGCGGGCAACGCCGACAATGTTGTCGTTGACTTCTCTTGTGCCGTTCGCCGCCTGCTGCACATTGCCGGAGATCTCGCGCGTCGCCGCGCCCTGCTGCTCGACGGCTTCGGCGATGGCGGTCGAGATCTGGTTGATTTCGGCGATGGTCCCGCCGATCGCCTGGATGGCGCTGACGGCTTCGCCGGTCGCGGTCTGAATGCTCTGGATCTGCGTGGAAATTTCCTCGGTCGCCTGTGCGGTCTGATTGGCCAGCGCCTTGACTTCGCTTGCCACCACCGCAAAGCCCCTGCCGTGCTCGCCGGCCCGCGCCGCCTCGATCGTGGCGTTCAAGGCCAGCAGGTTGGTCTGGCTGGCGATGTTCTGGATCAGCGTTACCACCTCGCCGATCTTCTGCGTGCCGTTCAAAAGGCCCTCGACAACCATGTTGGTGCGGCGCGCCTCGTCGGCCGCCTTTCCGGTGACGTTGGCGGAGCGTGCCGCCTGATGCGCGATCTCGCCGATCGAGGCGGTTAACTCCTCGGCCGCCGAGGCTACGGTTTCGACATTGAGCGAGGCCTGGGTCGATGCGGAAGCGGCCGCAGCCGTCTGCCGCGCCGCTTCGCCGCTGCTGTTGCTCATCGACGAGGACATGCCCTGCATTTCGTGCGCGGCCACCGCGACGGCCTCGACGATGTGGCCGACCTTGCGTTCGAACTCGGCGGCAAGCCCGCGCATTGCCGCGTCGCGTTCCTGTTTGGCCTTCAGGTCGGCCTCGGCACGTCGGGCGTTGGCCCGGGCCTCTGCCGTGCTCGCGGCTTCGGCCTCGGCGGTCTTCTGCGCCGTGGTCTCGAACAGGCGCGCCAATTCATGGGCGACCCAGACCAGCACGCCGGCCTCCAGGATGAGGATGCCGGCGTGAAGAATTACGCGTCCGAAATCAGCGCCGCCAGGGAATATCGCCGCCGGAATGATGAAATTCAGCGCCAGATGATGCAGGGCGACGGCGGCGGTTCCGGCAAGGATCGGCCGATAGTCGCAATAGGCGACAAGACATGCCAGCGCCGCGAAGAAGTACATGTGGATGTCGATCTGCCAGGGATGTCCCGACAGTTGGAACGTCAACACCGAAACTCCGCCCATCAGCGCGACGGCGACCACGAGACTGGTCGAAAGTCCATTGCCCGCGGTGCGCCAGGACACCGTGGCCGCCGCGGCAAATCCGACCATGAAAATCGTCGGCATCAGCCAGTCCGTGCCGCGCGCCATGCCGATGGCGGCTGCGATCGGAACATGCAACCAGAGCAGCGCGATCAACGCCCTGCTGGCGGTTTCGCGCAAAGCGTCGAGGTCCTTGCTTTCGATAGTCATGCTCAAATTTCCTTGTCGGCAATGGTGAAACAGCCGGCGACGGCTTGGGGATCGATCGTCAGCCAGGCGCCGGCCTGGTGCAAACGGGTCAGGCCTTGCTGCTTGCCGGGTCTGACCACGAGAATGGCCGCAACGGCCGTGGTTCTGACGATCGCGGCGTCCGCCGAAGCTGCGGCCTCGAAAATCTGTTGCGAGGTCCACCACGGCGGAAAGGCAACGGCGACGACTTCAGCGCCGGGACGGACCTGGAGTGAGAGCGCCGCAACGGCGCCGACGCTTGCGAGCAATAGAACCGTGGCGTTGAGCCATGCCGGCCAAGATGTCGCGATGTTCCGTCCCCGCCCCATCCCGAACGGAATATCGAAACAACACTAACTTCGGGTGAATATCGGATCCGGTAAAATCACCGGAATGCGCGCAGCGTGTCATCGCCAGCGCATGACGAATACCGGGATACCAGCCTGGCGCAGGAGGACGGCAATTTATTCGATCGCGTTACGCCGCGGGCACCGGCAGCGCCGTGACCGACTTGATCTTCTCCATCGCAAAACGCGACGTGACGTTCTTCAGCGGCACCGCACCGATCAGCTTTTTGTAGAACACGTCATAGCTCTGCATGTCCGCGACCACCACGCGCAGCATGTAATCGACGTCGCCGGCCATGCGATAAAATTCCATCACCTCGGGCATCGCGCTGACGGCATCGGCGAAAGTCCGCAGCCAGGCCTCGGAATGGTCGGCGCTCTCGACGGACACGAAAACCGAGATGCCGAGCCCGATCTTGTTCTGGTCGACCAGCGCCACCCGGCGCAGGATCACCCCGTCCGCTTCCAGGCGCTGGATCCGCTTCCAGCATGGCGTCGACGACAGCCCGACCCGGTCGCCGATCTCGGCGACCGAGAGCGAGGCGTCCTCCTGCAGCACGGTCAGGATTTTGCGATCGATGGCGTCGAGACGGCGGTTGGCTTCATGAAGCTGAACGGCGAGGTCGGTCATGAGAAAAATGTTCCATATGACGGGTTGATATACCTCATATAGAGAAAAATCTTCTAAGGCAAGATGGTGCCGGGGGGCCGGGCCGGCCGTCCGACCTGGTTTTGGGCCAAAAACTCTTCAACTTCAGCACGTTGCGGTGCTGCAAACGCTCCGCCGAACCGGGTGCATTTCAGCGCCGCGGCGGCGGAGGCGAATCGCAGCGCCCCGCGGAGGTCCTGCTGCTCGGTGATGGCCAGTGCAAAGGCGCCATGAAACACGTCGCCGGCACCCAGCGTGTCGACCGTGTGCACCGGGAACGCCGGCGTCTTCTGCAGCCTCTGATGTTCGTCGAGCCAGATCGTGCCCTTTGGACCCCGGGTCCCCGCCAGAAAGGACGAGGTCAGTTTCGCCATCTTCTGCAATGCGGCGCCGTCGTCGGCAACATCGGCGGTGGCTTGCAGCGCTTCGCTGGAGAACACCAGATGCGAGGAAGCGGTGAGCAGTCCCTCGCGCTGCGACATCGTGTGATCGACATCGACGATCACGGGAATGCCGCGCCGCGGGCCTCGGCGCAAAGATCCGTGCAGAATTCCGCGCAGCGATTCTCCGTCAGGATGGCGCTGCAGTCCTCCAGCAGCCTGTCGGTATCGGGAAGCTGGACTTTCCACAATTCCGGATCGCGGAATGTCACGGCGGTGCGCTCGCCGCTGGGGTCGATCATGATGTTCGAGATCGGCGTCACCAGGCCGGGCATGTGCACGATGTCCTGGGTGTCGATGCCCTCCTGCGCGAGCTTGTCGAAAATATAGCGGCTGGCGCTCTCGCGGGCGTCGCCCATCGGCCCGCAGACCGAAGCGCGGCCGCCGAGGCGCACGATGCCGATCGCCGCGTTCAGCGCGTTGCCGCCGCAGATCTCATCGAAATGGCTGGCGTTGACCTTGAAGCCCCGCTGCGGCAATTCCTCGATGCGGAAGGTCAGATCGCGCACCGGCATGCCGATGCAGAGGATGCGCGGCGGGATTTTGGGCGCCGGGGCGTCGTGGAAATTCATGCCGGGATCGGTCATGTCGATTCCGCGAATTGCCGGAACCGGGGTCCCGAACGTATCGATCGAGCCATTGGCGAGTTTCCGCTACGTGCGCGCGTCCGGGCCCTCATGCAGCCAGCGGCCGAGCAAATGGTGGGCAATGGCAAACGGATGCGGTCCCGCAAGGCCGTCGGGATGTTGTCGTTTCAACATCAAAGTTGCCTCGGCGCGGTCGAACCAGCGCGCGTCCTCGAGTTCGGCGTGGTCGACGACAATGTCCTCATTGGTGGCGCGCGCGGTGCAGCCGATCATCAGCGAGGACGGGTAGGGCCAGGGCTGCGTCATGTAGTACTTCACGTCGGTGCAGCGAATTCCGGATTCCTCGAGGATTTCGCGCCGAACCGCGTCTTCGATGGTTTCGGCGGCTTCGACGAACCCCGCCAGGCACGACCACATGCCGGCCGGAAACTGCTTCTGCCGCCCCAGCAGGCACTTGTCGCCGGAGGCAACCAGCATGATCACGACGGGATCGGTGCGCGGAAAGTGTTCGGCCTTGCAACTGGGACACTCGCGCTTCCAGCCGCCCTCCTTCATCGCCGTGCGGGTGCCGCAATTGGCGCAGTAGCCGTGGCGCTGATGCCAGCTCACCATCGATTTCGCCATCGCGATCGCCGAGAGCTGGTCCGGCGGCACCACGCCCTGCATCGCCATGCCGCGCAGTTCGGTGACGGCGACGTCGTCGCGGGTCAGCAGCTTTTCCACCGCCGCGGCCGAGATGCCCATGCCGAAAACGGCGGCGCCGTCGCGCAACCCTAAGAAGATCGTCCCGGGATTGGCGCCGAATTTCAGCGCCTCGTCGACGCCGAGCAGCGCGCGGGGACCGTCCGCGCCCTGCTTCACCACCAGCGAGTCGCGATGCACCACATAGGCGCGGGCATCGCGGTGGCCTTCCATCGCGAGCAATTTGGCGTCATCGGTGCGCAGATGCGCGGCGCGATCGAGAATATTGCTGATGAAAGCCGGCTGCCCCAGGGGAAACGAATCGAATGCTGTCATGATCCTCAACCGAGCCAGATTTTGCGGCGAAGCGCGCTGATGAAATTCTGGACTTCCTCCGCGTCATGCGCGAGCGGCGGCATCACGCCCCAGACCGGACGCGGCCAGGCGACGTCGCCCGAACGGCGCGCGATCACGTGGATGTGCAGTTGCGGCACCAGATTGCCGAGCGCGGCGATATTGAGCTTGTCGCATTTGGTGATCTCCTTCAGGGCGCGCGAGACCCGGGAAATCTCCGTCATCAGCTGTGCCTGTTCGACCTCGTCGAGGTCGATGATCTCCACCGCCTCGGGCCGGCGCGGCACCAGCAAAAGCCAGGGGTAATGCGCGTCCTTGATGACCAGCACGCGGGACAGCGGCAGGTCGCCGATGTCGATGGTGTCCTTTTTGAGCTGTGAATGCAGCGACCAGGCGGGAATATCAGTGGGCATGACGGCAACTAATGCCTTTCCGCGTTTTTGCACAAGCCCCGCAAACCCGCGCCGCCCCCGCTTGCTTTCCGGCGCTTTTGGCCCCAAATAAGGACCGGGAGATTGGCGGTGGACGAGCCACTCGCCAACCGGGTCAGGTCCGGAAGGAAGCAGCCCTAACGAGGTCCGGATCGGGTCGCTCGTCAGTCTCCTACCTGTTTTTCTTGAGCGAATCGCGCAAGCAAGGGGTGACCCGGTCCTGTGTTTGATTCCGTTCCCGTTGTTCCGCAAGCCGGCTTCGAGAAACAATCATTTGCGGATCGATCGATGACCGACGCTGGCGCACCTGCGATATCCCCCGACCAACCCGATAGCGCCCATCAAGGCGGCTTCGGGCCTGGCGATGCGCCCGCGGCCGGCAAGCATTATCGGGTGCTGGCGCGGAAATACCGCCCCTCCAGTTTTGAGGATCTGATCGGCCAGGATGCCGTGGTCCGCACGGTTTCGAATGCATTCGAAACCGGCCGAATTCCGCAGGCCTGGATTCTGACCGGCGTGCGCGGCGTCGGCAAAACCACCACGGCTCGGATTCTTGCCCGCGCGCTGAACTACGAAATGCCGGACGGATCGGTGAAGGGGCCGACCATCCACATGCCGGTGCCGGGCGTGCATTGCCAGGCCATCATGGAAAGCCGGCATATGGATGTGCTGGAAATGGACGCCGCCTCCCATACCGGCGTCGATGACGTGCGCCAGATCAACGACAGCGTGCGCTATGCGCCGGCCAGTGCGCGCTACAAGGTCTACATCATCGACGAAGTCCACATGCTGTCCACCGCGGCGTTCAACGCTTTCCTCAAGACGCTGGAGGAGCCGCCGGAGCACGCCAAATTCGTGTTCGCGACCACCGAAATCCGCAAAGTGCCGGTCACGGTGCTGTCGCGCTGCCAGCGTTTCGACTTGCGCCGCGTCGAGGCCGACGTACTGATGCGGCACCTGGCGAATATCGCAGCGAAAGAAAACGTCGAGGTCGAGCCGGAGGCGCTCGGCATCATCGCCCGCGCCGCGGAAGGCTCGGTGCGCGATTCGCTGTCGCTGTTCGATCAGGCGATCGCGCATGCGGCAGGCCTGGTGCGCGCCGATGCGGTGCGGCAGATGCTCGGCCTTGCCGACCGCACCAGGGTGATCGATCTCTTTGACTCACTGGCGCGCGGCGACATCGCCGCCGCGTTCAAGGAATTTCGCGAGCAATATGATACCGGCGCCGATCCGATCGTGGTGCTTTCCGATCTCGCGGAATTCGTCAATTTTGTTACGCGTGTGAAGATCGTGCCGGCGACGGCGGACAATGTCGCATTCGGCGAAACCGAGCGGGTGCGCGCCCGCGACTTCGCCACAAAACTCTCGATGCGGGTGCTGTCGCGGATGTGGCAGATGCTGCTGAAGGGCATCACCGAGGTGCAGGCGGCGACGCGGCCGGCGGCGGCGGCGGAAATGGTGCTGGTGCGCATCGCCTATGTCGCCGACATGCCGACGCCGGACGAAGCGATCAGGATGATCGAGCAGACCGGCGGCGCCTCGCCGGCCGCGGCGGCCAGCTCCGCGCCACGCGGCGCAGCGGCGCCGGCCGTTTCCGCGATGTCGTCGGCGCCCGCGCGGGCCGCCAGCGCGCCGCGATCGGGTGCCGAGGCCTCCGCGCGCCCGCAGATGACCGCGCCGATGCCGGAGACGCAGTCCGCGCCCGCGCTCAGGATTGCGAGCTTTCCGGAGCTGGTGGCGCTGGCCGGCGAAAAGCGCGACCTTTTGACCAAGACCGCGCTGGAATCCGATGTCCGCCTGGTCCGCATCGAAGATGGGCGGCTCGAACTGGCGATGGAGCGCAGCGCGGCACGGACGCTGATCAACGATCTGTCGCGCAAACTCGAGCAATGGACCGGCCGGCGCTGGACCGTGATCGTCTCCAACGAAGCCGGACAGCCGACGCTGCGCTCGCAAAACGAATTGCAGAAAAGCCAGCGCGAGCGCGCCGCCGAAGCCGATCCGCGGGTGCAGGAGGTGCTGGCGCGCTTTCCCGGTGCCAAGGTGGTCGAGGTGCGCAAGCTTGCCCCCGAGCCGCCGGAATCCGATGCTAGCGGTGAAGATCCGGCCGAGCGTTCCGACGACGATGATCTGTAGAAATCCGGAAGGAAGCATCCATGGCTGATTTTCTCGGCATGATGAAACAGGCAGCCCAGCTGCAATCGAAGATGCAGGCCATGCAGGAAGAACTCGGCCATGTCGAGGTCGAGGGCATCTCCGGCGGCGGCCTTGTCAGCGTGCGCATGACCGCCAAAATGGAAGTGAAGGCCGTCAAGATCGACCCGTCCCTGATGAAGGCGGACGAACGCGAGATCCTCGAGGACTTGCTGGTGACCGCCCATAATGACGCACGGCGCAAGGCCGAAGCCGCCATGCAGGAAAAGATGCAGTCGTTGACCGGCGGATTGGGCCTGCCGCCGGGGCTGGGCCTCACCTGACATGGTTTCTGCGGTTGCCGGTCCCGAAATCGAACGCTTGATCCAGTTGCTGGCGCGGCTGCCGGGGCTCGGTCCGCGTTCGGCGCGGCGCGCGGCGCTGCATCTGATCAAGAAGCGCGAAGCGCTGATGACGCCGCTGGCCGGCGCATTGCAGGTGGCGATCGACAAGATCCAGGTCTGCAAGACCTGCGGCAATATCGATACCCAAAATCCCTGCACGGTATGCACCGATCCGCGCCGCGACGGCGCGATCATCGTCGTGGTGGCCGATGTCGCCGATCTCTGGGCGCTGGAGCGCGCGCACGCCACCAACGGACTTTATCATGTGCTGGGTGCGACCCTGTCGCCGCTCGATGGCGTCGGCCCGCAGGACCTGACCATCGACGCGCTGGTGGCGCGCGCCCATGATCCCCGCGTCACGGAAATCATTCTCGCCTTGAATGCAACGGTCGATGGCCAGACCACCGCGCATTACATCACCGACCTCCTGCAGGAGGCCAACGTCAAGGTGACACGGCTCGCCCACGGGGTGCCGGTCGGCGGCGAGCTCGACTATCTCGATGAAGGCACGCTGTCCGCGGCGATGCGACAGCGCACGTTATTCTAGCAATCACGAACGGAATGATCGACATGACGAAACTACGATTCGGCAGACAACTGGCTTTGGCGGCATTCATGGCGGTGGCATCGGCGGCGTCGCCCGTCCTGGCGCAGCAGCCGGTACCGGCGCCGAAGCCGGGCAAGCCGATCAACGCCGGCGACGTGCTGTCGGGCGAGCTCAACAGCATGCGCACGCGCGGCGGCAAGAAGGGCAAACGTGTCGCCACCTATCAGCTCACCAGCGAGCCGCGGCGGTTGCCGCCGCCGAACGGCCTCTGCAATCTGGAAACCGGTCCGGAAACGTTCCAGCTCATCACCAGCAGCGAGGCGCAGGCCGCGCAGTTGAAAGGTTTTATCGGCAAGGAGATTTCCGTGAAGGTCGACGAGGTCGCCTGCGCGCAGGACGCCGGCCAGATGAGCGAAGCCGTGATCACGAAGTGGAGCGTGGTGACGAAGCATTGAGCCGTTGCCACGACTACCGCTGTCATCGCCCGGCTTGACCGGGCGACCCAGTACGCCGTGACGTCTCGGTTCTATCGCACGTGCTCTGGAATACTGGATCCCCGCCTTCGCGGGGATGACGACCTGAGAGAGCCCCTAAACCCTCACCGTCCCCAGCGTCTCGAAATGTCCGCGGCGCTGCAGCCACGCCAGCAGGAACAGGCTGGGCACCGCGACCACGACGCAGATTGCAAAAAACAGCGGCCAGCCGGTTGCCTTTGCGACATAGCCGGCGCCCGAGGATAAATAAGTGCGCCCCACCGCGGCGAGTGCGGTGAGCAGCGCGTATTGGGTCGCGGTGTGCAGCGGATTCTGGCACAGCGCCGAAAGGTAGGCGACGAAGATCACGGTGCCGATCGCGCTGGTGAAATTCTCCGTGGTGATGGCGAAAGCCAGTGCCCACTGATTGACGCCGACCAGCGCCAGCCACGAGAACGACAGGTTGGCGACCGCCTGCAATACGCCGCCGATCCACAGGCTTGCCGCCAGCGAATAGCGCCGCGCCACATAGCCGCCGGCAAAGCCGCCGAGCAGGGTCGCGGCGAGGCCGACGCCTTTGACGATGGCGGCGTAGTCGTTGCGGGTGAAGCCGAGATCGATCACGAACGGCGCGGTCATGGTGCCGGAAAACGCGTCGGTGAACTTGAACAGCACCACGAAGGCGAGCGCCGCCCAGGCCTCCTTGCGCGCGAGAAATTCAGAGAACGCGCCGACCGCGGCATGGATCACGCGCGCGAAAGCGCTCTCGCCGCTGGTCGCCGCTTCCGCGCGCGCCGATTGCGCGGGCTCGGTAGCGGCCAGTGCGGTGGCGGTGCCGATCAGCACCATCGCCGCCATCACCACATAGCCCCACATCCACGCCGAGGAGCGGGCGATGCCGGTGTCTTCGAATGCGCTTACCATGAACAGCGCGCCGGCGGTGGAAACCAGCATGCCGATGCGATAGGCCGCGACATAGGACGCCATGCCGGCGGCCTGTTCGCTCTCGGGCAGGCTTTCGACGCGAAACGCATCGACGACAATATCCTGGGTCGACGACATCGCCGCGACCAGCAGCGCGCCGAGCGCCACGAACAGCGGCGAGCGCGCAGGATCGGTCAGCGCCAGCAGCAGGATCGCGCCGATCAAGAGCAGTTGCGAGAACACCAGCCAGCCGCGCCGGCGGCCGAACTGGCGGGTGAAGAACGGCACATGCAGCGCATCGACCAGCGGCGCCCAGAGAAATTTCAGCGTGTAGGGTGTGCCGACCAGCGCGAACAGGCCAATGGTCCCGAGATCGACGCCGGATTCGCGCATCCAGACCAGAAGCGTGGAGCCCGACAGCGCCAGCGGCAGGCCGGAGGAAAAGCCCAGCAGCATCACGATCAGCACGCGCGGCTGCAGATACACCGCCAGCCCCTCGCGCCAGGAGGCGCGGGGCGTGGCGGGATTTTTGGCTGGGGTGGACGCGGCTTCCGGTGCGGTCATGAAGAGGTGTTAGCAGATTCTGGCGACAAAAGGCTGTCATCGCCCGTCTCGAAGACTACCCGGCTGTCATCGTCCGCGAAGGCGGACGATCCAGTATTCGGCGGCGTCTCGACCTAACTGAAAGGGCTCGGCGTACTGGATACCCCGCTGGAGCCTGTCATCGGGCTCGATATGACGGGCGCCACTTAAGCGCCGGCTATGACCGGATACAGATCATCCCAATTTGGATTGAGCTCCTCGATTAGTCGGATTTTCCAGGCTCGACTCCACTTTTTCAGTCGCTTCTCGCGCTTGATCGCATTTTCAGCATCATCGAATTGTTCGAAATAGACCAGCCTGCCGACGTCATATTTCTTCGTGAAGCTTCTTACCAGTTTCAGGCGATGTTCGCCGACGCGACGAATGAGATCGTTGGTCACGCCGATGTAGAGCGTGCCGCCAATCTTGCTGGCCAGAATGTAGACGTAGAAGCTGCGTGCTTCCATCTGCGGTCTCTGGATACTGGGTCGCCCGGTCAAGCCGGGCGATGACAGCGTTGCATGCCGCAGCTTTGTAAGTTGCCTACTCCCCCGCCTGCAGCTTGCGCGGGAGCGGAAACAGGTCGGGCGCGGCCGATTTGACCAGGCGCGGGGCCTCGGCGGGTGCTTCGGTCTTGCTGAAATCCAGTTCCTCGATCCGCCCCGCGCGCTTTTCGATCTTGTCGGCGGAAATCAGGATTTGCCGGACATCCTCGTTGGCCTGACCGAAATGGTTCTGCAGTTTCAGCACGCGATCGCGAAGCCGGGTGAGGTCGTCGCCGAGATTGAGCACTTCGGTGCGGATCTGGTCGGCGGCGTCGCGCATCCGCGCGTCCTTCAGGATCTGCTGCATCACCTGGATCGCCAGCATCAACAGCGACGGCGACACCAGCACCACGCGGGCGCGGTAGGCCTTCTGGATCACGTCGTCGAAGCCGTCGTGGATTTCGGCATAGACCGATTCCGACGGCACGAACATCAACGCGGTATCCTGGGTTTCGCCCGTAATCAGGTACTTCTCGGCGATGTCGCTGACATGCTTCATGACGTCGGTGCGCAGCCGCTGGGTGGCGAATTTCTTCTCCTCGTCGGTGCGCGCGTCGTGCAGCGCGGTCATCGCTTCCAGCGGGAATTTGGCATCGATGCAGAGCGGGCGCTGATCCGGCAGGAACACCACGCAATCCGGCCGTTTGCCCGACGAAAGCGTGAACTGGAATTCGTAACTGCCCTTCGGCATGCCGTCCTGGACGATCGCTTCCATCCGCGCCTGGCCGAAGGCGCCGCGCGACTGCTTGTTGGCGAGCACGTCGCGCAAGGTCGTCACCTGCGAAGTGAGGTCGGTGAGGTTCTTGTGCGCGTTGTCGATGATGCCGAGCCGCTCGTGCAGCGCGCGCAGCGAGTCCATGGTGTTGCGCGTGGTCTGCTCCATCGACTGGCCGACGCGGTGGGTGACCGAATCCAGCCGTTCGTTGACGGCGCGCGCCATCTCGGCCTGACGGCCGACCAGGGCCTGCCCCATCGCGTCGACGCGGCCGGTGGCCTCGCTCTGCGCCCGCAGCATTTCGCTGAGGCGCTCTTCAAGCTCGTCGGCGCGGATGGCCTGCGCCATTGCCATTTCGGCGCCGCGCCGGCCGGAGCGCGCGATCACGACCGCGATGCTCAGCAGCAACACTAGCGTCAGCGCGCCGAAACCGATCAGCAACTCGCCCGTGCGGATCGGCCAATCGCCGATGACGACAAGAATTTCATTCATGCCGCTCTTGTAACCGATTCGGGCGCAAACGCGAACGAAGAGGGAACATTTATGGTAAACCGAAGCCTAATTTTTATGGTTAACGCGGTGTAAAAAAACATGGTTAATGAGACGTCAACGCGCGGTGAGGCCGCATTGACCCCCGCAAATCAACAGCTTAAATCGCCGCAATGGCATTAAGAGAAATCATCATCCTGCCGGACAAGCAGTTGCGGCTTGTCTCCAAACCGATCGAAAAAGTCACGGCGGAAGTGCGCAAGCTCGCCGACGACATGCTCGAGACCATGTACGACGCCCCCGGGATCGGGCTGGCGGCGATCCAGGTCGCGCAGCCCTTGCGGCTGATCACGATGGATCTCGCCAAAAGGGACGAAGAGGGCGAGAGCAAGCCAAGGCCCCGCGTCTTCATCAATCCGGAAATCCTGTCGTCGTCGGAAGAACTGTCGGTCTACGAGGAAGGCTGCCTCTCGATCCCGGAATATTACGAGGAAGTGGAGCGGCCGGCGCGGGTGCGGGTGCGCTTCACCGATCTCGACGGCAAGGTGCATGAGGAAGACGCCGAGGGCCTGTTCGCAACCTGCATCCAGCACGAGATCGATCATCTCAACGGCGTGCTGTTCGTGGATTATCTGTCGAAGCTGAAGCGCGACCGCGTGCTGAAGAAGTTTGCAAAGGCCGCCAAGCGCGCGGCGGAGTAGGCGACACTCTATCATCGTCATGCCCGGGCTTGTCCCGGCCATGACGGAGTATTGAAGCTCCGCAGGACAACGAACCATCATGCCGCTTCGTTTGATCTTCATGGGCACGCCGGATTTCGCGGTGCCGACGCTGCTGGAGCTTGTGGCCCATGGCCATGAGGTCGTGGCGGTCTATACCCGCGCGGCAAAGCCTGCCGGGCGGGGCATGAAGCTGCAGCCGACGCCGGTGGAAGTCGAGGCGCGGCGGCTCGGCATTCCCGTGATGACACCGACCACGCTGAAGACGCCCGAGGCGCAGGCCGAATTTCGCGCGCACGATGCAGATGCGGCGGTGGTGGTCGCCTACGGCATGATCCTGCCGCAGGCGATTCTCGATGCTCCAAAGCTCGGCTGCTTCAACCTGCACGCCTCGCTGCTGCCGCGCTGGCGCGGCGCCGCCCCGATCAACCGCGCCATCATGGAAGGCGATGCCGAGAGCGGGGTGATGGTGATGAAGATGGATGCCGGCCTCGATACCGGCGATGTCGCGATGGCCGAGCGGCTGGCGATCACGGATGCGATGACCGCTTCCGATCTGCACGACGCGCTGGCGCCACTCGGGGCCGATCTGATGGTGCGCGCGATCAGCGCGCTGGAACGCGGCAAATTGCAGCTTACGAAGCAAAGTGATCAGGGCGTGACCTATGCCGCCAAGATCGAAAAGGTCGAAGCCCGGATCGACTGGAGCAGGCCGGCGCGCGAAGTGTTGCGCCATATTCACGGACTGTCGCCATTTCCCGGGGCATGGTGCGAGATGGCGATCGACGGCCAGCAGGTGCGCGTCAAGATCCTGCGCTGCGCCATGGCTGATGGCTCGGGCGGACCAGGCGATCTGCTTGACGACCATCTCACGGTGGCCTGCAAGGACGGCGCGATCCGGATTCTCGAGCTGCAGCGCGCCGGCAAGGCGCCGATGAAGGCGGAGGATTTTCTGCGCGGCACGCCGCTGAAGCCGCCGACGCGGCTTGCATAAACCCATCATACCCGCCCAACTCGTCATACGCGGGCTTGACCCGCGTATCCATCTATCTTCACAAGGGTCTTACGAAGACGATGGATGGCCGGGTCAAGCCCGGCCATGACGACAGAGATGGATCGTTGCGCGCATATGCCCCGCTACAAACTCATCATCGAATATGACGGCGGGCCGTATTGCGGCTGGCAGATCCAGGACAATGGCGCCTCGGTGCAGGGCGCGCTGGAGGCCGCGGTCAAGGCGATCTGCGGCGAGCCTGTTCGCGTTCACGGCGCCGGCCGCACCGACGCCGGCGTGCACGCGCTGGCGCAGGTCGCGCATTGCGACATTGCGAAACATTTTGTGCCGGGGCGGTTTCGCGATGGCCTGAATGCGCATCTGCGGCCGCATCCGATCGGCGTGCTCAGTGCGGAGATCGTGCCCGATTCATTCGAGGCGCGCTTCTCCGCGAAGAAACGTCATTATCTTTATCGTATCGCCAATCGCCGCGCTAATCTGGCGCTCGAGATCGGCCATGCATGGCGGTTGCCGCGGCCGCTCGATACCGACGCCATGCACGCCGCCGCGCAAAAGCTGGTCGGCAAGCACGACTTCACCACGTTTCGCGATACCGAATGCCAGGCCAAGTCGCCGGAAAAAACCCTCGACCAGCTCGATGTCATCAGGGACGGCGACGCCGTCAGCATCGTGACCTCGGCGCGCTCGTTCCTGCACAGCCAGGTGCGCTCGATGGTCGGTTCCTTGGTGTGGGTCGGCGAAGGCCGCTGGAGTGCCGACGATCTTGCCGTCGCTTTGGCCGCCCGAACCCGCGCCGCCTGCGGCCCGGTTGCTCCGCCTGACGGGCTGTATCTGGTGCGGGTGGATTATTAAACGATGCCGCTTGCTTACCTCTCCCCGCAAGCGGGGCGAGGGAGGGAACTCCGCCGCGAGATCGACTTTAATTCGAGGCGTTCAATTTCTTCACCGCATCCCAGAACAGGTCCTGTCCGCTGGCGACGTTGGCGGTCCAGTGTTCGGCGGCGAAGTCGTTGGCATCGTCGGTGATGAACTTGAAGGCGCGCCAGGGGATGGAATGGCGCTGGCAGACATGGGCGATCGCGAACAATTCCATGTCGACGATGTCGATATTGTTCTCGTTAAGCCACGGATCGCCTGAGGTGACAAAACTGTCGCCGGTGCCGCAGGTGACATCGCCGAACCCCGAGGAAAGCCGGTCAAGCTCCGAGGAGAACGGCGTCCGTCCGCGCGGCGCCAGCGGCATCGCCATCATGTCGCGCTGCATCACATGCGCCACTTCGACCAGGCCATGGATCGATTCGTTGATCTTCCCCGCCGTGCCGTAATTGATCACCAGCGCCGGCCGCAACACCAGGAGCGCCAGCGTCGCGGCGCTCGCCGCGTTGACCTTGCCGACGCCGCTATAGATCACCTCGACGCCCTCGGGCGTGTGCGCCTTGTCGAGTTCGTCGTCGATTGCCGTGAGAACGAGAATCTTGCCCGTCATGCGAAATACCGATCCAGTATGCCACGATAGATTTTGGTCAATTTTTCAAGGTCGGAAACCGAGGCGCGCTCGTCGACCTGATGCATGGTCTGGCCAACCAGGCCGAACTCGATCACCGGACAATGACTGGCGATGAAGCGCGCATCGGAGGTGCCGCCCGAGGTGCTCAATTCCGGCCGGCGGCCGGTGACCTCTTCGATCGCGGCGACCGCCAGATCGGTGAAGGCGCCGGGCTTCGTCACGAACACGTTGGAGTTCGAGGGCTCCCACACGATCCGCGCGCGAATCCGGTTTCCCGCCGCCTTGGTCAGGCGCGCCTCGACCAGCGTTCGCAGGGTCTCCTGGGTGTGGTGGTCGTTGAAGCGGATGTTGAATTTGGCGCGGGCCTGACCCGGAATCACATTGCTGGCGGTGTTGCCGACGTCGACCGAGGTGAATTCGAGGTTCGATGGCTGGAATTGGGGGCTGCCGCGATCGAGCGGCTCGCTGCCGAGAGCCACGATCAATGCCGATATGTCCGGCACCGGGTTCGACGCCCGATGCGGATAGGCGACGTGGCCCTGGACGCCATCGACATACAGCGTGCCCGATTGCGAGCCGCGGCGGCCGACCTTGATGCAGTCGCCGAGTTCCTCGACATTGCTGGGCTCGCCGAGCACGCAGTGGTCGAATTTCTCGCCGCGCGCCGCGACCCATTGCAGCAGCTTGATGGTACCGTTGACGGAGATGTCTTCCTCGTCGCCGGTGATCAGGAACGAAATCGAGCCTTTGCCATCCCGGCCGGGCTGGCCGCCATGGGCCGCGAGATAGTCGAGCACGGCCGCGACGCTGCAGGCAATGCCGCCCTTCATGTCGACGGCGCCGCGGCCATAGAGAAAGCCGTCCCTGACGTCGCCGGAAAACGCGCCGTGGGTCCACGCCGTCTCATCGCCCGGCGGCACCACGTCGGTATGGCCGGCAAAGGTGAGGTGCGGCGCTGCCGTGCCGATCCGGGCATAGAGGTTATCGATATCGGCGGTGCCGGGTTCGCCGAAGGTGACGCGATGCACCTCGAAACCGGCGGTGCGAAGGATATTTTCGAGTACGCCCAGAGCGCCGGCATCGGCGGGAGTGACGGAAGGACAGCGCAACAGGTCGCGGGCAATAGAGAGAGCATCAATCATGCCTCCGCTTACCATGCGACGCGGGCGATGGGCCAGCGCTGACGGAACAAATTCCGGTGCGCTATTTGGTCCGGACAAAAGGAATTAGTCCCGCAGCAATTCGTTGATGCTGGTCTTGGCGCGGGTGCGCTCGTCGACGCGTTTGACGATCACGGCGCAGGCCGTGGACGGGCCGGGCTGGCCGTTCTTCAAGGGCCTGGCCGGCAATACCCCCGGCACCACCACGGCGTATTCCGGCACCTCGCCGATGAAGGTCTCGCCGGTATCGCGATCGACGATCTTGGTCGAGGCGCCGAGAAACACCCCCATCGACAGCACCGCGCCCTTGCGGACGATCACGCCCTCGGCGACTTCCGAGCGGGCGCCGATGAAACAATCGTCCTCGATGATCACGGGCTCGGCCTGCAACGGCTCCAGCACGCCGCCGATGCCGACGCCGCCGGAAATATGCACGCGCTTGCCGATCTGCGCGCAGGAGCCGACCGTCGACCAGGTATCGATCATGGTGCTCTCATCGACATAGGCCCCGAGATTGACAAAGGACGGCATCAGCACGACGTTCCTGGCGATGAACGCCGAACGGCGGACGATGGCGCCCGGCACGGCGCGAAAGCCCGCATCGCGAAAGCGGTTCTCGCCCCAGCCTTCGAATTTCGACGGCACCTTGTCCCACCACGCCGCCTGGCCGGGGCCGCCGGTAATCGCGCTCATGTCATTGAGGCGGAACGACAGCAGCACCGCCTTTTTCAGCCACTGATTGACTTTCCACTTGCCGCTGGCCTCGCGCTCGGCCACGCGGGCCTCGCCCTTGTCGAGCAGATCGAGCGCATGATCCACCGCGTCGCGGACTTCGCCCCTGGTCGCAGTCGAGACGCCTTCGCGGGCATCGAACGCGGCGTTGACGGTGGATTCGAGGGAAGCGAGAGACATCGAATTTTCCTTGGGAGGCGGGGTCATCGTGGCGGCGATTTGGGAAGCTTTTGTCGGGATTTGGGGGCGGAGAGTCAAGGCTCACTAGCCCCTCGTCCCGGCCAAGCGAAGCGCGATTTCCCCTCGTCGTCCCTGCGAAAGCAGGGACCCATAACCACCGGCGTTGATTGCTTGGAGAAGACTGTCTGCCCCGTCGCCCAATCGATAGGCCGCGGCGTATGGGTCCCTGCTTTCGCAGGGACGACGAGATCGAGTTACTCGTCCCGGCTCACCCCCTGCAAAAACCCTGTCAGGTCATCGGTGATGTGATCGACATGGGCGGCGTCGCGGCCCTCCAGTTCCCAGTCCTCGCGGACCACTTCCTTGACGCCGTCGGGCACCACCAGCACCGTGGTCATGCCGAGCTGGTGCGGCACCACGAGGTTGCGCGCGAGGTCCTCGAACATCGCTGACGAACCGGGATCGACCGCGTGATCCCTGAGGAATTTCTGGTAAGTCTGCGGCGCCGGCTTCGGCTCCAGCCCGGCGGCGATGATGTCGAACACCGCCTCGAAATGCGAATCGATGCCGAGCCGCTGCAACACCTTGCCGGCGTGATCGGTCGAGCCGTTGGTCAGGATCAGCTTGCGTCCGGGAAGCTTTGCGATCGCCGCCCCCATCGCCGGGTTCGGCTGCAGCGGCGAATGATCGATCTGGTGCACATAGGCCAGATAGTCGTCGGCGTGCACGCCATGCTCGGTCATCATGCCGCGCATGGTGGTGCCATAGCGGCGGTAATAGTCCTTCTGGATCCGGCGCGCTTCGTCTGCGGACACCTTCAGCCAGGCGCTGACGAATTCGCCGATCCGGACATCGACCTGCTGCCACAGATTGACATGATGCGGGTACAGCGTGTTGTCGAGATCGAACACCCAGGTGTCGACATGGCCGAAGGCGCGCGGTGTTTTCATCGTCGTTATCGATCTCTCAACTTGTCGTCCCCGCGAAAGCGGGGACCCATACGCCGTGCCGGTCATCGTGAGCGCGGTGCAAATTGTCTGCGATTGTTGCTGGCATTAACGAACCAAATTCAGGCCGGTGGTTATGGGTCCCTGCTTTCGCAGGGACGACGAGTTGCGAGGATGCCGATGCAAGAACTCCATCACGGCATCGCAAAGCGGAGTGTCTTGCCGCCGCTCGACATGTCGACGGCGGCAAAGCCGGTGACGGCAAGGCCGCGGGTACCGCAATCGCCCTGCTCATTGACCTCGAACTTGCTCTCGCGCGTGCAAAGCTGGGTGGCGCCGCCCCAGTTCAGCGGCCTGTCTCTGATCTTGAGCGTCCGGTTGTCGGCATCGACGGCCTCGGCGAAACTGAAGATCTTCCTGGGTTGACCGGTGACGTCCGGATGCAGGCATTTGCCGGGATCGATCCGATACCAGCCGCGGCTGATCACGGTCTTGCCGTCGTCGGTGGCGACCGCGGCCATGATCTTGTGGGGAGTGTCGTTGCACCAGGTGAGCCCGGTGGAGGCTGGCGATTGCACCGCGTCGATCATAGTCGTGAAAAAATTCGGCGACGCCACGATATCGGCCGTCAGCCCGCGATTTTTCAGGAATGCCGCCAGCGCTGCTTGCGTCTTTGGGCCGTCGACGCCGTCGATCGGCGCGGCGTCGTAACCCGCGATCACCAACAGCCGCTGAATGCCGGCGAGCCTTGCCTGTTCGTCGTCATATTCGCTGTCTTCGGCCAGATAGGCCACCAGATTGCCGTCGTCGGTCCTGGTCGGATTGATCTGGGTAAAGGGTGCCGGGGTTTGCCCGCTGCGGCACTGGCGCGCCGCGGCGATCACGAAATTGTCGGGCGCGATGCACAGCGTATCGCCGCCGTTCTGGGGGATCGGCGACGAGCCATAGACGCCGAGCGCGCGGGCGTTGAGCAGGATGCGGTCGGCGGTCAGCGTGCCCTGCACCACGACGCGGCAGGAAGCGGGATCGATGCGAAACCAGCCGCGCGTCGCGGTGGCGGCCTTGTCGTCGATGCCGATCGCGGCTTCCACCACATAGCTCATGCGATTGCAGATTTTCAGGTCGGCAAAAGCCGGCGCCGACGAAACCAGGAACGAGATCGCCGCGGCAGGCAGCGCGAAGGCCGTGCGCACCCCGTATCGCCGCATCGCGGCGCGAAGGCGGCGCGTGAGTTCGGGAGGCGGGGAGATCGCGCGGGTCACTTGTGGATCAGCGTGCCGGTGCCTTGATTGGTGAACAATTCGAGCAGAACCGCGTGCGGCGTCTTGCCGTCGATGATGACCACGCCCTGCACGCCCTGCTCGAGCGCGTAGATGCAGGTCTCCACCTTGGGGATCATGCCGCCGGAAATGGTGCCGTCGGCGATCAGCTTGCGTGCGTCCTTGACCGACAGTTCCGGAATGAGCTTCTTCGACTTGTCGAGCACGCCGGGGACGTCGGTCAACAGCAATAGCCGCTTGGCTTTCAGCGCGCCCGCCACCGCGCCGGCGAAGGTGTCGGCGTTGACGTTGAAGGTCTGGCCGGTCTTCGAAGTCGCCAGCGGCGCCAGCACCGGGATCAGCTCGTGGCCGATCAACTGGTTCAACAGCGTCAGATCGACCTTTTCGGGCTCGCCGACGAAACCGAGATCGACCACCTTTTCGATGTTCGAATCCGGGTCGACCATGGTGCGCGTCACCTTCGACGCCGTCACCATGTTGCCGTCCTTGCCGCACAGGCCGACCGCCTTGCCGCCGGCCTCGTTGATGTAGCCGACCAGCGCCTTGTTGATCGAGCCGGCCAGCACCATCTCGACGATCTCGATGGTCGCGGCGTCGGTGATGCGCAGCCCGGCGGCGAATTCCGATTTGATGCCGAGACGCTGCAGCATCTGCGCGATCTGCGGCCCGCCGCCATGCACCACCACCGGGTTGATGGCGGTCTGTTCCAGAAGAACGATGTCGCTCGCGAACGCCTTGGCGAGATCTTCGGCGCCCATGGCATGGCCGCCATATTTGATGACGATGGTTTCCTCGTCATATTGCTGCATGTGCGGCAGCGCCTCGGACAGGATGCGGGCCTGATCGAGCGGACTGATATGCGGCGCGTCGGTCATGAAGCGGGTCTCTGGGTCAGCGGGGTGGGGCGGTTTCTATCTGATTGGCGGCCACGGCGCAAAGTGCCGTGTGCCTTCTTCCTTCTCCCACAAGGGGAGAAGGAAGAAGGAATCAGCCCCGCCGCGGCCAGGCTGCCGCTATCGCCAGCACCAGCCAGCTCACGATCAGGAGCGTGCCGCCGGTCGGTGCGGCCATCGGGAACAGGCCATGGCCGGCATATTGCCTTAAGCTCAGATCCCCGGCGAACAGGGCGGCGGCGATGACAAAGCCGAAGGCGGCGGCGATCCCGATCCGGATATGAATGACGCCGCGCTCGGCCAGCGCCACCGCGGCCAGCACCGCCGTGGCGTGAAACAGCAGCATCGATGACGCCGAAGCCAGCCGCGCCGCGTCGGCCTGGTGCGTGGAGGCCGCCGCCAGGACCACGCCGTCGGCGCCCATGATGCCGGCCAGAATGATCAGAATACGGTAGAGGCGGGATGGCATCATCGGCCGCGTTCGCCGAGCAGGCGCACCATGGCGGCCCGCAATTCCGGCATTCCCGCGCCGGTGCGCGAGGACGTCACCAGCAGCTCCGGGAAGGCGGCAGGATGTTTGGCAAGTGCTGCCTGAACGTCGGCGGTGTGCTGCGCGAGTTCGGCCGGCTTCACCTGATCGGCCTTGGTGAGAACGACCTGATAGCTCACGGCCGACTTGTCGAGCGTCTTCAGCACGTCGAGATCGACCTCCTTGAGACCGTGCCTTGCGTCGATCAGCACGTAGACCCGCGCCAGAGAGCTGCGGCCCTGCAGGAATTTGTGGATCAGCGCGGTCCATGACGCGACCTTGGCCTTCGGCGCCGAGGCGTAACCGTAGCCGGGCATGTCGACCAGCCGCAAGCCGGCATGGTCGGGGCCTTCGAAGAAGATCAGTTCCTGGGTGCGGCCCGGCGTGTGCGACGTCCGCGCCAGCGCGTTGCGCCCGGTCAGCGCGTTGATCAGGCTCGATTTGCCGACATTGGAGCGGCCGGCGAAGGCGACCTCCATGCTCGCCATCGGCGGCAGCGCTTCGATCGAGGGCGAGGCCCAGACGAACTGCCAGTCGCCGGCGAACAGCTTGCGGCCCTGTTCGATCAGGTCAGCGTCTGTTTCGGCGATCATGCGGAGGCTTTCGGTTGCAGTCCCTCATGGTGAGGAGGCGCGCTTGCGCGCCGTCTCGAACCATGAGGCCCGTGGCCCATCCTTCGAGACGCGCGCAAGCGCGCGCTCCTCAGGATGAGGGTCTTGATCACGTCTTCGATTCGACCTTCTTTGGAGCGAACGTGGCCTTGAGGTTGTCGAACAATTCCACCTTCACGCCGTTGCGGCGCATGATGAAGCTCTGCTGCAATACCGACAGCAGGTTGTTCCACGCCCAGTAGATCACCAGCCCCGCCGGGAAGCCCGCCAGCATGAAGGTGAAGATCAGCGGCATCCAGTCGAAGATCATCTTCTGGGTCGGATCCGGCGGCGTCGGATTGAGCTTCATCTGGAACCACATCGTGATGCCCATGATGATCGGCCAGACGCCGAGCGCGAGATAATGCCCGAACAGCGGCAGTTGGGTAGGATCGAAATGCAAAAGGCCAAACAGGTTGAACAGGTTGGTCGGATCGGGCGCGGAAAGATCCTTGATCCAGCCGAAGAACGGCGCGTGGCGCATTTCGATGGTGACGAACAGCACCTTGTAGAGCGAGAAGAACACCGGAATCTGCAGCGCGACGGGAAGACAACCGGCGATCGGGTTGATCTTCTCCTTCTTGTAGATTTCCATCATCTCCTGCTGCTGCTTCACCTTGTCGTCCGGAAAGCGCTCCTTCAGGGCGGCGAGCTGCGGCTGCACCGATTTCATCTTCGCCATCGAGGCGTAGGATTTGTTGGCGAGCGGGAAGAACAGCAGTTTCACCAGCACCGTCACCAAAAGGATGGCGACGCCGAAATTGCCGACCAGATGGTAGAACCAGTCGAGCGCCAGGAACATCGGCTTGGTGATGAAATAGAACCAGCCCCAGTCGATCAAGAGATCGAAGTGATTAAGTCCGAGCTGCTTGTTGTAGCCGCCGAGACCCACAAGCGGAAAGTTGATGCCGACGACGCCGGCTTCCTTGGCGCCGGCGAACAGCCGTGCATTGGCGCTGCCCGTGCCGCCGATCGCGATGGTCTGAGGCCCGAGCATGTAATCGGCCTGATAACGCTTGATCGCGCCGCCGGTCGAGAAGCGCGCGGTTTCGAGGGTTGCATTGGTGTCGGGCAACAGGGCCGCGGCCCAGTATTTGTCGGTAAT
This sequence comes from uncultured Alphaproteobacteria bacterium, assembly GCA_963793165.1. Classification (GTDB taxonomy): domain Bacteria; phylum Pseudomonadota; class Alphaproteobacteria; order Rhizobiales; family Xanthobacteraceae; genus Bradyrhizobium. The sequence goes on along the minus strand of CAWBYU010000009.1, from coordinate 445,195 downwards.
GCCGAGCCAGGCGTCGGTGACCTTGGTGAAGGCGATCCCCCTCGCGCCGGAGGAGTCGATCGGCGTCTTGGTATCGTCGATGCTCTTGTAGCTATGCTCCTGCAGGCCCTTTTCGCCGAGATAGCCGATAAAGCCCTCATGGAGGATGTAATAGCCGGCAACCTGCGGCGTGCCGCCCCGCGAGATCAGGGCGTAGGGGTAGAGCGTGACCGGCGCATTGCCAACGTTGCTGACGTCATCCTTGACGGTGAAGAGGTAGTGATCGTCGATAGCAATGGTGCGGCGGAAGACGAGGCCCTCGCCATTGTCATATTTCAATATCACCGGCGCCGTCGGCGTCAGGCTGTTGGACCCTTCCTGCTGCCAGAGCGTGTCGCCGCTCGGAAGCTTCGCGGTCGAACCGCTCGCCGGAACCCACATGAATTCGGCGTAATAGGGTTCAGCCGTGCCGGAGGGCGAGAACAGCACGATCGGCGGCGAGGCCGGATTCACGGTCTCGCGGAATTGCACCAGCGACAGATCGTCGATGCGCGCGCCTCTCAGGGAGAGGCTGCCGCTGATTCGCGGCGTCTCGATCTTGATGCGCGGGCCTGTGGCGGTAATGGCGGTCTCGCGGCTGACGATGGACGTCGCGGCGGCGGGTTGATTGGCCGCGGGGGCGCTCGGCGCCGTGCCTGTCTGCGGTGCGGTGGCGGGAGCCGCCGTGGTTCCGGCCTGCGGCGCCGGCTTCACCAATTCGCTCTGCGCGCGTTCGGCGGCGCGCTGTTTTTCCATCTGCGGCATATTGTAGAAATATTGCCAGCCGATCAGCACGAGGCCGGATAGAATGACGGCGAGGATGGTGTTCCGATTATCGTTCATCGTTCAAGGTCTCGTCATTCAATTCGGTTGGCGGCTTGCGTCTGGCTGCGGCTTGAATCTGGCTGTTTCGACGGCTGCCGCTCGAGGCGATGGAGTGCCGAGCGGAGATCATCGAGCATGGTCGCGAAGTCGCGGGTCAGTGCGGCCCGCCGGCCGACTAGCACATAATCACTGTGCGGTCGCATTGATATGTCGTCCAGCCGCTTTACCAGCTCGCGAAGCCGGCGGCGGATGCGATTGCGTTCGGTGGCGGTGCCGTTCTTCCTGGTAACGGTGAAACCGACCCGGATCGGACCGTTATCGTCGCGCCCGCGGCTCTGCACCACAAAGGCAGCGCTGTTGGCCCGCGCGCCATCGGCAACGGCGAGGAAGTCCGCCCGCTGCCTTAGCCGATCCATGATGAAATCTCCGGGAAGCCCGGCTCAGGCGCTCAGACGCTTGCGGCCCCGCGCGCGGCGCGCGGCGAGGACCTTGCGGCCGCCGGTGGTGGCGAGGCGGGCGCGGAAGCCGTGACGGCGCTTGCGCACCAGTTTGCTGGGTTGATAAGTCCGCTTCACGGGTCGTTCTCCGCTGACCGGGCAATTTGCCTGATAATTGAGGTAAGTCCGGTGATGCGGGGCCAAATCGGGCCATTTCCGGCCCAAATGAGCCGCCCCGGCTGAACCGGGTCATCGCGGACAATTGACGCGGCTTATACGGGAGCGACCTGTTTTCGTCAATCTGCCGGTTGCCAAATCCAGGTTTCTTTGAAACGGCGTAATTAGACAGAATATATTGATTTTCGAGGTGTTTTTTGAGGTGCGAGGATGGTGACGCCGCCGCTCGCGCATTAGATCTGAACCGGCGGACATTAGCGATCTGTAATTTGACCGGTTCCGGATCAAAACGCATCTTCGAAAAGCGAGGATTGAAGGCAGCTATCGTGTCCATGAGCGACGAACAGCCGACAACGGAAATGCCGCGGCCGTTGCCGTCGCGGCGGCTTGGCCTGTCGGGCAAACTGCTGCTGCTCACCATCCCGCTGGTGATGATCGCGGGAATGCTGATCTATGTGCCCGCGATCGCGAATTTCCGGATGAACCGGCTCAACGACCGGCTGGCGGCGGCGAACACCGCGGCGTTGGTGCTCGATGCCGCGCCTTTGGGTATGGTGCCGGATTCCCTGGCGCGGCAAATCCTCAGCAGCATCGGCGCGCGCGCGGTCGCCATCAAGATGGGGCAGCAACGCCGGCTGCTGGCCAGCGCCGGTCTGCCGCCGACGATCGACCACGATATCGACCTGCGCACGCTGACGCCGTGGTCGGCGATCCTGGATGCGTTCGAGACCATGCTCGAGACCGGAAACCAGGCGATTCGCGTCATCGGCCCGGCGCCCGGCGGCGGCCAGTTCATCGAGGTCGTGATCGATGAATTGCCGTTGCGTCAGGCGATGTACCGGTTTTCCCGCAATCTGCTGCTGGTCTCGCTGGGGATCGCGGCGCTCACCGCGGGCCTGGTCTATCTCGCGCTGCATTACCTGTTCGTGCAGCCGATGCGGCGCCTGACCGCCAGTCTTGTCCGCTTTCATGAAAACCCCGAAAGCGCGGCGCGAATCATTGTGCCGAGCCAGCGCGGCGACGAGATCGGCGTCGCCGAGCGTGAATTGTCCGACATGCAGCGCGACCTGGTGTCGATGCTGCATCAGAAGAGCCGGCTCGCCGCGCTTGGACTGGCTGTCTCCAAGATCAACCACGATCTGCGAAACCTTCTGGCGTCCTCGCAACTGTTGTCGGACCAGCTCGCCAGCGTGCCCGATCCCCGGGTACAGCGCTTCGCGCCGAAGCTGATGCGCTCGCTGGAGCGCGCCATCGCCTTCTGCCAGTCGACGCTGTCTTATGGCCGCGCCCAGGAGGCCGCGCCGGACCGCCGCATGATGCTGATCGAACCTGTGGTCGTCGAGGTTCGCGAATCCGCCGGCCTTGTGTCGGATGCCTCGATCGTCTGGATCACCGCGATCGAGCGCGGGCTCGCCATCGATGCCGATCCCGATCAGCTGTTTCGGGTGCTGCTCAATCTGGTGCGCAACGCGGCGCAGGCGCTCGAAAACCGCACAAGGAGCGAGGCGGCGATCCAGCAGATCCGAATCACCGGCCGCCGCGAAGGCTCGGTGGCGATTGTCGAGGTTTCCGACACCGGCCCCGGCGTGCCCGCCAAAGCCCGCAGCCACCTGTTCGAGGCGTTCCAGACTTCGGGGCGGCCCGGCGGCAGCGGGCTCGGCCTTGCGATCGCCGCCGAACTGGTCCGCGCCCATGGCGGCGACATCCACCTGGTCGAAGGCACCATCGGCGCCACCTTCCGGATCGCCATCCCGGACCGGCCGGTGGAACTTTTGAGCGTGCGCAACGAACGGGCACGGGCGTAGGCAGGCCATTCGTCATTCCGGGGCATCGCGAAGCGATGAGCCCGGAATCTAGAGGTAATTGCACGAGATTCCGGGCTCGCGCTGACACGCGCCTCCGGAATGACGCCAAAAATGACAAGCGCCGGCCAGTCCGGCACGGCGCGATTTAGCGAGGCAGAACCCGCCCCCCGGACCTTGCCAACCAAGGCCGGAGCGGGTAGCTAAAGCGCTCTTTCGCGACCTTCCGAGCCATTCTTGGATGCCGTCGGGCTGCCAAGCCCGATATGATCAGCGAAAACGCGCCCGTAGCTCAGCTGGATAGAGCACTAGACTACGAATCTAGGGGTCAGGAGTTCGAAATCTCTTCGGGCGCGCCATTCAAATCAAATACTTACGAAAAGCCACCGTTTGAATAGACGAAACTAAAACGGTTTTTCAAACGGTTTTCGCTCCGCAAGAAATTGCGTGTCAATCGGCATTGGACTGGGCCCCCTTATCGGCATCCAATCGGGATCCCTTTGATCGGCGGGTTTTGCTGGTACCGCTCGCGGCGTCGGAGCTGGCCGGGTTTGCGGAGATGACGCTAGACTAGCGCGGGTTGTCTGATCGTCGTCGCGGTTTTTGAAACGCCAGCTGTCGTCGCCGGTCTCGACGATACCGCAGTGATGGGGCAATCGGTCGAGCAGTGTACGGTCGCCATCTTGGCATCACCGAACACGCTCGGCCCTTCTCCGAATGCAAGATTGGTGGTGCAGACACCTTGATCGAGTGACCATGAACAAAATAGGCGCGACGGATCTTCGCAATCGTCTCCACCACCAGCATCCCAACCTAGGCTTCCATGACTTGATGGAAGCCCACTGTGAACCCTTGTCCCGGGGGCCCGATTGGATTCCGGTTATCCCGAAATGGGGTCCTTATTCCATGCCGAACACACCCCGTAGTCTTGGCATAACTGATTGCTGCTTGCGGCTGAGGGCGGGAGTTGCGCTTGCCGCTCTCCGCCTCGACGTATTCGGCCACGACGGCCACCGTTGAGATATCTGGACACCGCGTCCCGTCGAGCTTCGAGCCCGCAGAGGCCCTACTTGTCAGTCGATACGCGTAGGTAGGAGACGAATTTTCCCTCAGCCATGACCAAAGCAACCTTGTTACAACACCGGTTTGCACGCGGTACGAGGCGGTCGGCCATCACGTTGTCAGCGGTCCAATGCAAATCCGGCGGGATAACCCCGCGCCATCGCGGCGAAGCTTGGGTCGCCCTTGCTGTGAATGGCGAGCACAGTCGCGGGCTCGAGGGGCGTCATGGAATAGAGGTCGAACGAACCACGGTCAGGCTGGCAGCCAAGCGTCCGCGCGTAGGCAGCAACCACGGCCTTGCCGGCCGAGTACCATTCACGCGTTTTGGAAACCGGTACAGCAATCTCAAGGATGCGCGGGTGGCCGATCTTGGCGACGAGCTTTTGCAGCCTTTTGTTTCGAAGCCAGAAGTATGTTGCTTCGCCGCCCCAGTTGCCGAGCAGTAACTTCACGCCGCGATCATCAGTGGCAACCGGGTCGGACGTCATCCAGAACCTGCCGGAGCGGATTTCCTCCTGCTCCTGAAAAGGGCTTGCCGCGAACAGCGCGTCAGCGTCTGCCGCCGAAAACACCTTGGTCTTGACCTGCGCGTCGAGCCTGCGACGCAGGGTCTCCAGCGTCGAGAGATAAAGGCCGGTCGTTGTGATTATGCTGACCTCAGCGTCGACCAGCCGCGTGTAGTGCCATGCGCGGATCGTCCGCGCCTGCATGATGTCGCGGCCGACCTCTTCCACGAACACCATGTAATCGCTGCCATAAGGGTTGGTGGCGTGCGGCATCCTGTGATCCGACGCCTCGCGTTCCTCGAACAGACGGCGATCCGTGGTCAGATAGTCGCGAATCAGCTGCTCGCTGGCGCGCAGCTTTGAAATCAGATCCTGGTCGAAGGTGCCAGTGTCCCACACATCGATCGGCGCGCTCATCAGCCCTCGACAATGATCTTGATGCTGGAGGGATCGACGCCGAAAGTGATTCCCAGGCGGCGTTTGGCCTCTGCGATCGTCAACCCTTCGTCGCCTTTGGGTTCTTCCTCGTCGACCTCGTTGTCGGCCGAGATCAGGATCGTGGCATCGAGCGGTACCTTTGCGAACGGAGGGTGTTTGTTTCCGGCGCCGGCGCCGAGCAGATGGACGGGACTGAAGCTTTCGTTCGCATACAGGGAAAGCCAGACGCCGCGGCCGACCGGAATCGTGTGCCCGGCCCTGAGACGCGCTTCGTAGGTCCGGTTGAAGCGGTCGCGCATCTCGTCGCCCGGCAGGAGATGAATGTTGGCGAAATGGGGATCTTCCTTGTCATCGACCGAGGCCGCGACAACGGCATCGACTACATCAAGCGTGCGCCAGCTTTTGTCGCCCTCGATGCGGGGGAAGGCGATCGACCGGTCTTGGGTGGTGCGGATCGAGACGACCTTGCTCTCCTTGCCTTTGGTGATGCGGCGGACGCTGGACTTACCGCTGCCGGCCACCCGCTCCACCTTCCAGCCATCATTCTCGAGCGCGGAGATCGCGGCACCGAAGAGGGCGGCCTTCATTGTTACCTTTTCGGGTGTTCCATAAACGTTTGTCATAACAACTCCAAGGTGCGTGGAACGAACGCTCACTGTCCTATTATTCATAAATACAGACGGTGTTGCTTTTTTGGCTCCTGAGAAGCCGCCTGACGCTTGCACACCCGCTGCTCGCCGCGAAGGCAGGGTTGCCGCGCAGTGCGCAACAACCTGGAGACGACAGCGATGAGCACCGACGTTTACGAACGCATCAGCAGTCAAATCGCAAACAAGTTCGAGCGCGGAGCCCCCCGGGCTCAAGCGTGGAATGCCGCGTAGCTGCCGGGCGGATTACCCATCCCTTGCGCGGGGGACCAGCAGGACGGACGTAAAGGGAGTGAGCCATGCCGCAGCATAGCAACGGCAAGGCCACATCGCAGCCCTCCGCCCGCAACATGTGGCGTGCCGATGCCGAATTCTGGTCCCCCAATCGGGCCGAGCATCGTTTCGCCGACGGCTATGAGCTAGTCGCCTTCGATCTGCCGGCCGCGAACGGCTATCCGGCCACAATTTAGCTGCCGCCAGCAAGACGTTGCTTAGTCCTGCTACCTGATCTATGCTGATGTTGTCGCGAAAAACGACCACTGTGAGGCGTGCCTCGCCTCAGATCGGTCGCGTACACGTCAACCTTGCTTTTGGCACGGTTCGGCCAGCGTCTCCCAAACAGTCGCCAATAGCCTTCGGGCTAGCGGTGTTTGTCGGCATCGATCGATGCCACGAGATAGTTGGAGCGCGATGATGAAGGCAATTGAGTTTAACGAATATGGCGGCCCCGACGTGCTTCATATCGTCGATGTCGAGGCGCCACATGCGGGCCCCGGCGAAGTGAGGATCAGGGTTCGCGCTGCGGGGGCGAACCCGTCAGACTGGAAACGCCGGGAAGGCCAGTATCGCGCGTTCGAGGACGTGCACTTCCCCGCCGGGCTCGGCGTGGAGGGCGCTGGTATTGTCGACGAGGTCGGGCCGGGCGTGACCGACGTCACGATCGGCGACGTGGTGTTCGGGTTCGGCGAGAACACGATGGCCGAGCAGGCCGTCCTGACCCATTGGGCCAAGAAGCCCGATAATCTGTCGTTCGAGGTCGCGGCCGGCTTGCCTGTCGTGTCGGACACCGCCACGCGCGCGCTGGATCAGGTCGGCGTGGCAGAGGGGCAGACCCTGCTGGTCAGCGGGGCCGCCGGGGGCGTGGGGTCGGCGATCATCCAACTCGCCCGTCTGCGCGGCATCATCGTGATCGGTACGGCGAGTGCAGCCAAGCACGATTATCTGCGCGAGCTGGGCGCCGTTCCGACCACCTACGGGGAGGGGCTGGAGGAGCGCGTGCGCGAGTTGATGCCGAACGGCGTCAATGCGGCGATTGACGTCGCCGGCTCCGGGATCATCCCCGAACTGATCCGGATCGTCGGCGATCCCGCGCACGTCCTTTCCGTCGCAGACTTCTCGGCCGAGGAATATGGCGCCAAATTCACGCACGGGCCGCCAGTTGATCCGGCACGCTTGTTCGCCGAGATGGCCAAGCTCTGTTCGGCCGGGTCGTTTACGCTACGCGTCGACCGGGCCTTCCCGTTGGATCGGGCGAAAGAGGCACAGGAGCTCAGCCAGTCGGGCCGCGTCACCGGCAAGCTGGTGGTTTGTGTCGATTAGGGGCGCAAGCGGCCGCTCACTCGCCGTCATCTACTCAACTGTAGCGCTCGATGCCGCCGGGATAGGGCTCGTGTTCCCGATCCTGCCGCGTCTGATCCAGGACGTGACGCATACCCCCGATGTCGCACCCTATGTTGGATGGATGGCAGCGCTCTATGCGGCGATGCAGTTCGTGTTCGCGCCCGTGCTCGGTGCCTTGAGCGACCGGCTCGGGCGACGGCCGGTCCTGCTGGTCTCGCTGGCGGGTGCGGCGATCAACTATGTCGTCATGGCGCTGGCACCGCAGCTCTGGATGTTGATGCTCGGCCGGGCCGTGGCCGGGTTGACCAGCGCCAACGTGTCGGTCGCCACGGCGTACATAACCGATATCACGCCCGGCGAGCAGCGCGCGCGCCGGTTCGGTCTGATGGGCGCCATGTTCGGCGCGGGCTTCATCATCGGCCCGGTGCTTGGCGGGGTGCTTGGCGAGCAATGGGTAAGGCTGCCCTTTATCGCTGCCGCGGCGCTAAACGCGGGAAACCTGCTGCTGGCGCTGCTCGCATTGCCCGAGTCTCACGCGCCATCGTCGGCCCCCCATATTGACCTTGCCGCGCTCAACCCGCTTCGCCCCCTGCGCTGGCTCATCTCGATGCCGAACCTGCTGCCGCTGGTCATCGTCTATTTCGCGCTGAGCGGCGCTGGCGAAGCCTATGGCATATGCTGGGCGCTGTGGGGCTATGATGCATTTGGCTGGAACGGCTTCTGGGTCGGCCTATCGCTCGGGGCGTTCGGCATCTGGCAGACACTGGTTCAGGCTCTGTTGCCGGGACCCGCGTCGCGGCTTCTCGGCCAGCGGGGCGCCGTCCTGACCGGGATCGGCTGCTCCTGCGTCGCTCTCCTCGCGATGGCGTTCGCGTCGCACGGCTGGGTCGTGTTTGCGATCATGCCGATATTCGCGCTGGGGAGCATCGGAACGCCGGCGTTGCAGGCGCTCGCGACCGAACGTGTCGGCGCCGCTCAGCAGGGGCAATTGCAAGGGCTGCTGGCCTCATCGGTCAGTTTGGCCTCGATCGTCGCGCCGCTTGGCTTCTCCAGTTTCTACTTCGTGGTGCAGCGACAATGGCCTGGTGCGGTCTGGTTTGCTGTCCTGGCCGTAAACCTGCTGGCCATGCCGTTTGTGCTGCTTGGCGCCGCACCTCATCGCGCCGTCGATGGGCCATGACGGATCAATGACGCGCGACTTCCATCGGTGTGGCGAAGCAAGGCCCTGAGGGACAACTAGCACCGCTTTCGGCCGAGGTGGCGAGTCAGCCAAAGGCCATCGCCATAGAGTGAATCAAATCACTCGCGCACTCCCACGACCAGTGGATTTTAACACGGCCTGCAACCGCCCAATCGCCGGCCCGACGCACGAGAAGGAACTGCCGGTCGGTAAACATCCGCTGCAACTTTATTCACTCGCCACCCCGAACGGTATGAAAGTTACGATCATGCTCGAGGAGCTGCTCGCGCTCGGGCACGTCGGGGCCGAATATGACGCGTGGTTGATTAAAATCGGCGATGGTGATTTGGCAGCGGCTTCACCGCCCTGAATCCGAACTCTAAAATCCCTGCTCTCTTGGACCGATCCGGCCCGATGCCAATCCGTGTTTTTGAGTCGGGCTCAATCCTGGTCTATCTGGCTGACAAGTTCGGCGCCTTGTTGCCGAGAGACATCCCAGGCCGCACCGAGACGCTTAATTGGCTCTTTTGGCAGATGGGCAGTGCGCCATATCTCGGTGGCGGTTTCAGTCACTTCTATGCCTACGCGCCGACAAAGATCGAATACGCGATCGATCGCTTTGCGATGGAAGTAAAGCGCCAGCTCGACGTGCTCGACCGGCGATTGGCAGAAACGCAGTACCTTGCGGGCTACGACTACTCGATCGCCGACATCGCATCGTTCACGTGGTACGGCTCGCTTGCGAAGGGGTTGGCTGTACGACGCGGCGGAGTTCCTGTCGGCGCAAGATTATAAGAACGTCCAACGATGGGCTGACGCTATCCTTGACCGGCCAGCCGTGAAGCGTGGACGGGGACCCGGCGGAGCAGCTTTCCGAGCGTCATGACGCAAGTGATTTCGACACCAAGACTCAGGACAAGCTCGAGGAAGCACACGTATCGGAGTAGATGCACTTGTGGATCCCCGGTTGCACACCCACGGCAAAACTGTGCTGCGTCCAACCGCCTAGAGGCAAAACGGGGCAATCGTGATGAAGTCGCGCGCCATCACTATGCTGCGTCCCGTTCCCGATCGTTCCTTTTTGTCACCGTTGTATCTCCTTCAGGATTTGTTCGATCGTCGGCCTGATTTAGGACGAGGGGAGACGGTTTGTGTGGACGGTCTTTGCGGCGGCCGAACTCCGTCCATGAAGGTCGCGACGGCCTGTGCCACGGAGGCGTGGATCTCATTCTCGTCCATTGGCGGACGCAGCCCGAGGACCACGTTCAGATGGCGGTCGTCGCGGACCATCCCAATGAACTGCTCGGCCGCGAGCACAGGATCCGCAACTACAATTCGTCCCTCATCCCGATAGAAGGTCAGCGCTTCGGCGAGATGGGCCGTCGCCCGCCCCGGCCCGTGCTCGAAGAAAATTCGGGCGATCTCGGGAAAGCGACGGCTGTCGGCGACGACTGCGCGATACAGGTCGAGCGCGGTGGCCGACATGATGATCTCTAGGTAGCGGCGCCCGACTTCGGCTAGGGTGCTCGCCGGATCATCCATTGCAAGGCGTGACGGCGCGAGCGGCTGTAGCACCTGGGCCGACAGCTCTTCGATCAGGGTGATGAAGAGTTCTTGCTTGTTGTGGAAGTAATTGTAGACGGTCTGCTTAGACCCGCCGACCCGCTCACAGATCGTTGCCATGCTCGCGGCCTCGTAACCGACCGCAAAGAATATTTCAGCGGCCGCGCGTAAGATCGCGGCGCGTCGTTCCTGTTTAAACGCGGGCAACAGGTCTTTGGAAGAGGCAGTCACCTTCATCACGCACTAACCCCATTTTGGTTCGATGTTGGAACCGGCTTCAGAGACCCGCTTGTCTGCACATAAAGACCGTCGTCTGCGGGCGACCAACTTAATGCATCAACGAGACCCTGAACGTCCAATCCCGCAACACCACTCTTCATCTGAACCTCCGGTCGCCAGGCATCGCTTGGACGTCCCTTGTCAATTATTGGACCGTACTGTACAGTCCAAAAATGTAACGGCAAGGAGGTAATCCGTGCGCCACCCCACAGAGCTTTTGATCGTCCCCAGCCAGTCTCTACCTCCCGCCGCGGAAGCGCCTGGTGAACAAATCACCTCTGAGCGGAGCACCGGGTCTGGCCCCGCCGGGCAAGAGAGCAGCACCATCGGTCGTGGTGCCCGACGTGTACTGATCGTCTGCGGCCTTGCCCTTGGCGGAGCGGGGCTCGCAGCGGCGTGCGCCTGGTACTGGGAGCGCGCGTCGGTCGAGAAATCTGAAGACGCTTATGTGCGCGCTGAGATCACAGTGATCAGCCCGAAGGTGCAGGGCTACGTGTCGGCGCTTCCTATAGCCGACAACCAGGCGGTGACGGCAGGACAGGTCCTCGTCCGCATCGATGACGCGGATTTCCGCGCGAGGGTGGCTCAAGCAGAGGCCAACGTTGCTGCCGCCCAGGCGGGAATTGAGGCCCAGCAGGCGGCTATCACGAATCTGGACAGCCAAACCGCCCAGCAACGCAACGTGATCGCCCAGGCCGAGGCTGCGGTGATGAGCGCCGAGGCCGAGTTCGAGCGAGCCCAGCTCGACTACACGCGCTACGAAACGCTCGTCAAAGAGTCGGCCGTGTCCCGCCAGCGGTTAGAGACGGCAACGGCTGACCTTCGCAAAGCCACAGCGGCTCTCGCGGGCGCAAGAGCGGCCGCCGCAGCGGAGCGAGGCAAGCTCGACGTGCTGGCGAGTAGCCGGAAACAGGCGGAAGCCAGCCTGCAGCAGGCGCGCGCGAGCCTGGGGCAGGCCGAAGCCAACCAAACACTTGCTCGAATAGATTTGGCGAATACGGTCCTGCGGGCCCCTGTCGATGGCGTGGTGGGCGCTCGGTCGGTCCGTTTGGGGGCTCTGGTGCAGCCCGGAACGCCGCTCCTGTCGATCGTCCCGCTAGGTCGGGTTTGGGTCGTGGCGAACTTCAAGGAGACGCAAGTAGCTCGCATGCGTCCAGGTCAGGCCGTTACCATTCGGGCGGATTCCTTTCCGGGCGTTGCAGTCCCAGGACACATCGACAGCTTCTCCCCGGCAAGTGGCGCGCAATTTGCCCTCCTGCCGCCAGACAATGCCACAGGCAACTTCGTCAAGGTCGTTCAGCGCATCCCTGTGAAAATCGCGGTTGATCCGGGTGGCGCCCTTCAAGGGCGCCTGCGCCCCGGCATGTCGGCCTCTGTCGATATCGACGTCGGCAGCATTCGTCCCAACTCAGGTTCCGCTGCCGGTGCGGAAGCAGGCCGGCCATGACCACTACGACCTCCATCGTCCATCCTGCGGGTGGTGCGCTCGCCGGCGCGGCGACACGGATAGTATCGGGACGCGCCGCGACCGTCATCGCGGTCGGAGCACTTACTGCGGCGGCCGTAATCGATGGCTTGAACGCGATCATCTTCGACATCGCCGGTGATCACATGGCCGGCTACGTATCGGCGAGCCCCGACGAGGCGGCTTGGCTCAACCTCGCCTATTTCATGGCCAAGGTATGCGGGCTGCCCATGACCGCGCTGCTTCTCACCTGGCTCGGTACGCGGCGACTGCTGCAGTGCGCCCTCGCTTTGGTCATCATCGCCTCCGTAGGATGCTGGCTCGGCCGGGATCTTACGTTCCTCGTGCTGTGTCGAGCGCTTCAAGGGCTTGGCGGGGCCGCCATCCTCGCCGGAGGGCAAAGCTGGCTGTTCGGTCAATTCCCTCACCGACGCCAAGGGCTGATCCAGGCAATTTTTGCTCTCGGCGCGATCATGGTGCCGACGACTGCAGCTCCGGCGATCGCCGGCGTCATCGTGGACGCGGACTCATGGAACGCTGTCCTGCTGCTCAATGTGCCGATCGGCCTGGTCGTGCTGGCCGTCTTGCCGCTGTTCACACCACGCCGCGTCCCTTGCGTCGTCAAGCCCGATTGGCTCGGGCTCGCGCTGATCTGCCTCGGTCTGCCATCGTTAGTTTACGTGTTGGTCGAAGGGAGTAGGTGGGACTGGTTCGAGGAGGGCAAGATTGTCTGGCTGAGTTTGATCGCCGGGGCCTCCCTTATCGGCTTTATCTGCTGGCAGCGCAGCGGCGGGAACACGTCGCCGCTGATCGACCTGAAGATCTTCAGGCACGAGGAATTCGCGTTCGGCTTCGCCGTTAGCTTTGTCGCGGGATTTGCGCTGTTTGGCAGCGCATTCCTCATCCCGGCCTACACGCTCGAAGTGCTGCAATTTCCTGCCCGCGACGCAGGCCTGGTGCTGCTGCCGAGCGCCCTCACCGTCGGGTTGGGACTTCTCACCAGCGGTTCCGTGATCCAACTCCTGCGCGCACCTCCCGTCGTGATCGTTCCGTTTGGCATCGCCATTTTCATGACGGCAATGTGGCTCCTGTCGAGTTCGAACGCAGGAAGCGGCTACCCAGACCTCGTTCCCACGCTCGTGCTGCGGGGCTTCGGTATGGGTCTGCTGTTCATCGCCATCACCATCATCTGCCTAGGCGATCTTACAGGCGCCGAAATTCCGCACGGCGTTGGGTTGTTCAATCTTGGCCGACAGATGGGAGGGCTGATCGGTATTGCCTTCCTGGCGACCTTCCTCGATCACCATATGGCCCTCAGCCGCACGGTGATCGTATCGAACCTCGCTCAGGGAAGCCCGGTCGTCACCCAGGCACTACAAGCGATGGAGCAGGGGTTTGGAAGTCGCGGAATGGCCTCGGAGCAGGCCAGGTCAGCGGCTCTTGCGGCGCTGGATCGCATGGTGACGGGCCAAGCCGCTGCGATTTCGTTCAACGAGGCATTCCTGTCGCTTGCCCTGCTCTTCGTCGTCGCAGTCCCCTCCCTCCTCGTGGTGAAGGCTAGTCTGACACTGCTCGGGCGCAGACGGAGAGACAAAACGGCCGAAGCATAGATCCGCGATATCAGTTCAGAACAACAGGAGGGAGTATCTTGGCGGTTGCCTCACTTTTCCGACCCCTTAGCCCCGACATGGTGTCACAGGTCGATCAAGGACGACTGCGCCCGCAAACGTTTGATATAGGCTTGTGAGGCGCTGGACGTTGCGAACGTCAGGCGCGCGGTAAGATGTCCGCAAGATAGGCCACGATCGCGCGCGACTGGGCGCTGCTCGGACATTGCTTCACCTGCAGCGGAGACGGCCTACCCGCTCGATGAGGAGCAGCGGCAGAAGCTGCTTTCAATCGCCGATCGGTTGATCTCACGCTCGTGCGCGAATCCGATTTGTTGACCCATCTCGCCGCCCGCAGTCCGGAGGCGCAGACGGCATATATGGATATTTCATACTAGCTTGGGGACTTCACAATAGCACGAAGGGGACGCGCTTAGTCCCAGTGCTTGAGATGATGAGATGGCGCACCCGACACGATTTCGAACGTGTGGACTCCACCTTCGGAGGGTGGCGCTCTAGCCGCGGCTCGGTGCCGAGGGGCCATTTCGTTCGATAAAGCGCCATGTCGTCCTCGGTCCATGGCACGAACCCGCCGCTCTCGCGTGACGCCTTTGCCTTGCCGGAGCGCAAGCTAATGGTCGGATCGTCGTCGTCGTCGAGATGGCCGTCATCGATCATCCAGCGAATCATGCCGCGCAGCGCCGACAATAAGTTGCCCGCCTGGGATGGCGTGCGCGCCTTCATCTCCGCCTTGATGACCTTGCGCGTCATTACCGCAAACGGCTTCTCGCCATTCTCTGGCAGCAGCGACAGGATCAGTCCGGTACGCTGGAGCCGTGTAGAGTCCGAAAGACCGTCATGGCCGACGCCTCCTTATTGGAGGACTTGTTCATCAGGTTACGACGCGATTTGCCGTTTAGCCAAGGCTACGAAAAAATCCATATATGTGAAATGCCGTGCACCGACCACGAGCGTGTGTTTGGATGGTGGGCTACCGTTGGATAGCGAGTGGCGAATTCGTCCGTCGAGGTCGATCGCACATTTCTTGTCCCGACAGGTGGGATCTGTGTTTGCGTGCGGCGTGTCCATCGGGATCGTGCCTGCCCTAGGTGCCAAGACTTAGAGCGCCGAGTGGTTCAGGGCTCGGCGGGAGAGAAGGCGTGCCGCTAGATACCCGACGACGACCAGCGCAGTTTGAATCAAAGCCAGAACCGACGCGGCCTCTTGTCGCCCCGTTACTGTCCAAAGAAAAATGTCAGCTGACAGCATGCGCACTCCCGGTCCGGCCAGGAGCACGACGACGTCCAGGACGCGGACGGCGATAACGAAAAGGAGAATCCACGCGCCCACCACAGCGGGCTGTAACAATGGCAACCAGATCTTGACGAAGGTCCGAGACCAGGATGCGCCGTGAATGCGCGCTGATTTTTCCAGTTCGGCGCTGAGCTGCACCATCGTGGTCGTGAAAAATCGAGAGGCCACCGGCAGTCCGCGCGCCACGAGGGCCAATATCACGACCCACATCGTACCATAGATCGGCAACCAGACGAACGCCCACAGAAAGCCGAGACTCATTACCAGGCCGGGAACTGCCCATGGCGCCCATGCCATCAGGTCTAGCGCTGAGCGTCCACGCCAAGACGTTCGTGTCACAACGTACGAAATGAAGATTGAGACGACGACGCCAAGCGTGGCTGCAGTCACTCCGACCATCATCGTATCTATGATCGATTTCAGGACGTCGTCGCGACCGAGTGCGTTACTCCAATGCGTCGTCGTGAACATGTCCCAACTGATAAAGCCGCTTAACTCCATGAAAGAGTTCAACAGCAGCACGACAAACGGCAGCGCTCCGAAAACGATAAAGAATGTCGTTATGGCTGCAAATGCGATCCACCTTCCAAAACCAAGGTCGATTGGCCGCGCCTGAAAGCCGCGGCCTGACACGGTCGTGTACGACCGGCCGCGCAACAGCCGCACCTGCACAAGGATCAGTGCGCCGGTCATTACCAGCAGGATCAACGCCAACACCATAGCCGCGCCGAAATTGGCTACATGCCCACCGTAAGCCAAGTCGTAGATGCGGGTCGTGAACACAAAGATGTTGGCCGGCGTGCCCAGCAGTTGCGGTATTTCAAACGATTCCATCGCCACAACGAATGATAGGATGCCCGAAGCCAGCAATGCTGGCATGAGTAGCGGCAGATTAATGCGCCACAACGTGCGCCATCCGTTGGCGCCTGCCATGCGAGCAGCCTCTTCCAGCGTCGCGTCCATAGCGAGGAAAGCGGGATGGATGAAGAGAAAGAGTACTGTAGCCGAGCGCGCCGCGCCCAGAATGATCAATCCGGCATACGAATAGACGTTGATCAAATTTTCGCCGCCAGAGATGAGGGTTCCCAGCCAGTGATTCAGCAAACCGACATTGGGGGCGCCGAGAAGCATCCAGGCCAAGACCCATGGCAGCTCGGGAAGGAAGAACATGAAAACAAGAAGGCCTTCCAAAATGCGCTTGCACGGGACATTCGTGCGCGCAATGCACCAGGCAAAAGCCGTCGCAAGCAGGAGGGCCAGCAGGGTTCGGGGAATAGCGATGGCGAGACTGGCGAACAGGACCTCGAAAGTGGCCGGGTCCGAGAGGACGGTCGTCCAATTCTCGAGAGTAAACGTCCCAGGCTGTCCGGGAGGCGAACTCCACAGCGAGCCGAAAACAAGCATCCCGAGGGGATAGACGACGAGGAATGCAACCAGAATGGTGAGGCCGAGCGGCAGCGCCGTCTCCAAGCTCAGCAAGAACTGGTCGCCTGGTTTTGACGCCGCGCTGGTTCGATTGCCTATGGAGCCTTCCGCGCTCGCCATTTGCTATTTCTTTAAGCCCGCGGCCTTCAGGTGTGGCTCCGCCTTCGCTGACAATTCAAAGAACAACCTTGAGCCGAACTCGTACGTATCTGGGTTTTCGGGAAACGGTTTGGCCGTTGCGAAATGCGCCAGTTCAGGAATGCGGGGGGTGACATCCCTGCGGATAAATCCTCCGCCCGGGTCGTCGGCGGAAATTTGCTGAGCCGCCTTACTGAGCACAAAGTTCATGAACACCCGTGCAGCGTTCGGATGCGGAGCGTCCTTTAGCAGGCTCATTCCGCTCGTTAACATCATCACCCCGTCCTCAGGAACCACGAGCCGGAACGGATGAGGCTTGGGCAATTTCCAGATATCGGCGGCGCCGACCTGCGTGGGATGAATGAAGATGCCGTACTCGCCGCGTGCAATCTGCTTAGGGGCTTCGATTTCGGCGCGCGTAAGCGCCTTGACGTTGCCGATCACCTTGGCAAGGTGATCATCGCCGTAGGCCTTCCAGGCATAGGCGGCCCAGCGCGAGCCTGGTGAAGGACCAATGGGCTCGGACAGCACGATCAGCCCTTTGTATTTTGGATCTTCGAGATCTTTGTAACTGCGCGGACCACCTTCCGGCGGACACAGCTTATTGTTGACAAGAATGAAGTAGCCACCGGCGTTTGTGTGCAAGGTGTGGCCGTTGCCTGCCTTCACATCGACGAGGGGATCGACGATCCAAGACACGCCGGCCTCAATCGCTGCAGGAAGAATGCCAAACGATTGATCGAGCCCGCGAGCGGCAAGGCGCCGGTTCTCCGGACTGCCCGATGAACGTATATCGGTGCTAGGCTTGCCCGCGGCGCGCTCGGCATTCCAGCGCGCCTCAAAATCGCCAGTCCGGGCAGGGGCAAGCTCCAGACGGATTCCATAGAGTTTTTCGAACTCTCGCGCTTGGCGCTCGGTCGCAGCGCCCGGCGCGCCGAAGAACGACCAGACGACGAGCCCTTCCCTTTTGCCGGCCGCCACAACATCGTCCCACGATTCCGTGGAGCTGACCTGGCCTTGTGCCGCCAACTTCATCGCTGTCATCGCAGTGCCTAGCGATGCGAGCCCTATCATGGAGAGCGCGTCCCGTCGCCTCATATCGTTTCTCCCTGGTGGCCTTTGGCTGGTATCGCCGGCCACGCGCGGACTGCTTCCGGTGGGAAGTGCAGTTGCACGACATCGCCCTCGTTGTGCACGTCAGCGTTTGTCCCAAAGGCGCGGATGCGCGCGGGTCCGAGGCCGATGATGTATTCCGTACGTTCACCCAGGTAGATCCGCGACAGGACGCGCCCCGCCCAATGATTACTTCCATTCGGTGCGCGGACCTGGATCGCGGCCGAACGCAACATCAAAACGACGTCGTCGCCCTGTCTCCATGGATGGGAATCGTCGAGTGGAACTCCCACATTGTCCGCGCCGACTACCAAGGCGCGCCGTGAACCGTTAGGCGCTATCGCTACGCGGGCGTTCACCTGGTCGATCTGGCTCAAAAACTCCATGACAAATCTGGTGGACGGTCGCTTGTAGATTGCTTCCGGTGTACCTTCCTGGACGATGTGCCCGCCATTGACGACCAGTATGCGGTCGGACAGAAGCATTGCCTCGTTCTGGTCATGTGTGATGAAAATGGTTGTGACACCGACTCGCGCTTGGACCTCCTTCAGTTCGAAGCGCATCTCGTCGCGCCGCCGGGCATCGAGGTTGGAGAACGGCTCGTCGAGCAACAAGACTTCTGGGTCGCTAACGAGCGCCCGCCCCAAGGCGACCCGCTGCTGTTGCCCCCCGGAGAGCAGCGGGGCCTGGCGGTCGTGCAAGCCTTCGAGACCGAGGCTCTGCAGGATGGTCATCACTTTGTCGCGGATCTCGGCAGGCGGTTGCCGTTTTCCGCGCAGCGGAAAGGCAATATTCTCGAACACGTTCATGTGAGGCCAGATCGCATACGACTGGAACACCATGCCCATCCGTCGCTTATCGGGCGGCAAGTAAATGCCCCGTGCGACTGAAGTAACGAGCCGGTTACCTACATATATCTCTCCAGCATCGGGGCGCTGTAGTCCCGCGATCATCCGCAGTGTGGTGGTTTTGCCGCAGCCACTCGGTCCGAGGAGGGTCAATATTGACCCGCTCTCGACCTCAAAACTCACATTGTCAACAACAGGCACATTGCCGAAGTGCTTCCGCAAACCGACCACACGGATGGCTGTCATCAGCTTCCTTGCCCAAATCTCGTGTGATCGCGATTCCGCGATTCCAATTACGCTTCCGCCCCGCGCTAGAGCCCGAAGCTACCATTGCCTTTACGGGGAAACTTTGCTGTCAGCGCTGGGACTTGCATCAGGAGGCAAGAATTGGTCGCAAATTTCCGCGCCGGCCGTCAAAGGCCTGCGGTCGGAGTAAACCAATGTGATCATTTTCGAGTTTGGAAGGCGTGGCAGCATGTCTGGCGCCGATTTTCGACCAGCCCTGAGCCCGGTGTCATTGCAGGATGATTGGCGAGCGTGCACGGCCACGACGCGATCGACCAATAACACCTTGCGGGCGTGTCGGTCTTGATCAGCGCTCGATGGTGGCCGGCGATAGTTTGAAAGGCTCAGGCTGCCCGCGTTTAGGCGTTGGCAAGGGTTTGCGAGGGAGACTCGCGGAAGCGATCTTTGTAGTCGCGTGAAAACTGGCTGAGGTTGGTGTAGCCTGCCGCGACCGCCGCTTCCGTGACGCTGTTTGGTCCTTTGTCGCGCCCTTTGCATAGAGCATCCCGCGCGAGTTCGAGACGCACCATTTTAAGGTAGCCCATCGGCGTCGTCGATCGAAAACGCCTGAATCCCTGATAGATCGACCGAGCACTTACGCCGCCGACCGCCACGAGGTCGTCACTGCTGATTGGGCTTCGCGCGTGTTCTTTAATGTAGTTTTCGACACGCCGCACATAGTAAGGCGCCGCCGAGCCAAGCGACCGTCCCGCGAAAGCCCACCTGTAGTTATTTGGCACAGCATTTAGCAGCAGCAACGCAAGCGTTCGCTCGGCAAGCCGACCCACGTGACCGTCGAAACATGGATGTGACTCGCTGAGGTCTCGACAAATTGTAACGATGTAGTTCCACAACGTCGATACACTCTGCAGATCAAGGACTTGCAGAACACCGAAGCTCAGCGGTTCGCCGATGCTGACACCGGTCTCGTCGGCGACGATTCGCTCCAATCGGCTTCGACTGAGTCTGACGATAAGTAGCTGGGTCGGTCCGCACCAGCGCTTGTGCGATCGCGCCACCGTTTCGAGTAATACCATTTGGGAAGGCACCGCATTCGCCTGCGCGGAACCCTGCTGAAATTGTGCACTGCCGCGCATGAGCACTTGCATGAGGATGAGGTCTGGATCGTGAGTCATCTCGATGTCATAGCCAGACTCGCTATCGACCCGAACCAAACTGAAAAGCATACCGCCGAGTTGTGCTGTGCTTACGTCGTACTGCCGGAATTCGCGGGCACTCCGCAGCGAAAAATCGAACAGCCCGTGCGTGGTTTTTTCGACATAGTTTCGCGCGACCAAGTAGTCTTCCGTGGTGAACTGCGATCCATTGGCCAACTGGATGCGGTCCAGCGTGAAAGCGGCCATGGTAGGAGCTGCCGTCGCCGCTCCGGCATTCGTGGACACGTCCATGCTACCTCCCGGGGTTTCCCGCGCTTCTCCGAGCGCTCTTAGTGGTCATTTCTAGCCGATTACGCCGACGCCGTCGAGAATGCAGAAAATCGCGGGAAAACCGGTCGCTTGGGCAGGGTTATGCTGGCGGCGCGCATATGCGCAGATCTCCGCGACGCTATGTCTCTGGGAGCCCACCGGAGATTTGCAGTTAGCTGGGGCGCACCGTAACCCGCTACCAACGGTCCGGAAGTTCTCAAACTGCGCGGAACCGCCCAAGCCTGGCTCGAGGCAACGCTTAAAAGCGTGCAGCCTTAATCTCCCAACCCGAGCGACCATATCCAAGCGGCATGCATTCGATGCAGCCCCTACGCAAACACTGCGCTGAGCGCAAAGCGTCCGGCTCTGTCGCATGCTCTTCTCAGTGCAAATCACTACAGCGCATGGATGACCATGAATTTAGAACGAATCATTATCGTCGGCGCGGGAATCGGAGGCTTGGCCGCGGCATTAGCTTTGCAACAGCGTGGATTCAAAGTGGCTGTCTACGAAAGGGCGCAGGAGATACGGGAGATCGGCGCTGGTTTGATCGTTACATCGAACGCCCGCCGTGCGCTGCGCGACCTCGGCGTAGACGGAGCTTTGGAGGCCGCGTCCAGTTGCGTACCCGTGCACCATACCTGCAACTACGCCACAGGCGTCGTCGAAAAGGCGGTCCGGAACGAGCAGATATTCCAACAGCATGGTATGGCGACGCTGCAAGTTCATCGAGCTGACCTGCACGGGCTGTTGATGGAGGCCGTACGAGCGAACGATCCGGACTGCCTGCATCCGGGTCATGAGTTTCTGACGCTCGATCAGGACGGCACCGGGGTATCCGTCAAATTCGCAAATGGAGCTTCCGCTTCGGCGGATGTGGTGATCGGCGCGGACGGAAACGCGTCGGCAGTACGCTCGTTCCTGTTTCCCGGAGAGGCTACCAAGTTCGCCGGTCAGGTCGCATTCCGTGCGCTCATTCCGCACGATCTGGTTCCGGCGAGCATTTGGCAGCTGCAGATGGCGATGAATCCCGCTCCCAAACGCTATCTGCTTTATTATCCGTTACGGAATGGAAGCATCATGAATCTGATCGGCTGTGGCCAATCGGATTCTTGGGAAGAGGAGGGATGGTCGATCCCCGCGACAAACGAGGAGTTCGCGAACGCCTATTGCGACTTCGCCCCTGACCTCGTGACATTGATACGTAGCATTCCGCCAGGGGCATTGTTCAAATGGGGACTGCGAGATCGCGAGCCTCTGGCGAGCTGGACTGTTGGACGCGTCACTATGCTTGGCGATGCCGCCCATCCCATGACTCCATTTCTCGGCCAGGGCGCGTGCATGGCCATAGAAGACGCGTTCCTGCTCGGCCGTGCGTTCGCGGCATCGGAGAACGTGTATGAGGCGTTGCAGCGCTACGAAGCGGCACGCAAGAACTCGCGGCAATAACGTTCAGCTTTGGTCGCGCGAGGAAGGGCTTGCCCTCCAAGACCCAAGCAAAGCCCGGCGAACGGCGCTTGATCGCGGTCTGCTCGCCTATGATCCCGTTGCGGTGCCCGTATGACCTCCTTCGCTCGGTCAGTGTTCCTGGCGCCATGCCAGAAGCTACAGATGAGCGTATTGCGCGAGAATGCCTGTGTTACGCGATACTGGTCGACGGCATCAACAGTATTGTTGAGATCAACATCCGAATGAAAAGTAAAATTAGAGCCGCTTAGCACGTCGGCTATCGCGGCCTCGAAAACGGGAGAAAATCGATGACTGAGAAGCCGATCGCGCCGCGCGGAATCAATCATCTCGTGCTTAATGTGAGAGACATGGAACAGTCCCACCGATTTTGGACTGAGGTGATTGGGTTCCGGCAGGTCTCTGAGCTCAAGCCCGGGCCCGGTCGTCCAAACCCGCCCAAGATGAGGTTCTATTGCAGTGGTGGACACCATCATGACCTCGCTCTCGTAGAAAATCCGGACCTGCCCGCGCCACCGGCGGAGTGGACGATGTTCGGAAGTCCGTCGGCCATCAACCATGTTGCCATTACGTATCCGAGCCGAGAGGCGTGGTTGAGCCAGTTGAGCTATCTTCAGTCCAAAGGCGTCAAGTTCGATCGTCGAGTCGAACACGGCATGACCCATAGCCTCTATATTCATGATCCTAATGGCTATGGGGTGGAACTGGTTTACGATCTGCCTCGTGAAACCTGGGAAGGCGATCTCGACGCGGCCTTGAATTACGCCGAGATATTGCCGACAGAAGGGGCTGAGGCGCTGGTCGATCGCGTCGATGTGCCGGTTTTTCGTGGCGCTTCCGCGGCGGGTGAGTAGCAGGTCGTGGGAAAGCGCCAGAGCGTTAACGGCAGCAAGCCGCGCCACGAAAATCCGATTCCAAATGCCAGCAGGATTGGCAATCTGGTGATGTCCAGCATAATCACTGGCACCAATCCAGGTACGCGAGAATTCCCAGAAGCGTTCGAAGCGCAGGTCGCCAATATTTTTACCCATATTCGACACGACGTCGAGGCGGCGGGGGGCAGCGTTGAGGACATCATCAAAGTCACATTTTGGGTGCGCGATCCAACATCGCAGCGGTCGGCGCTCAACGCAGGGTGGGTCACGCTGTTTCCGAAGCCCGAGTCTCGCCCGGCGAGACATACGCAGATGCTGCCGGCCGGCGGGCGGTCGCTCGTTCAGGCTGATTTTGTCGCAGTGCTGGGTTCGGGAGAGCCGTGATGCTAAACTCGGAAGCTATCGATACGCTTGCCCGCGCTTATCACCAGGCAGAGAAGTCTCGCCAGCGGACACGCGCCGGCAGTGTGCTTCATGAGAGTTTTTCGATCGACGACGCTTACGCGGTTCAGCGCCGATGCATCGAGCTCAAACTTGCAGAGGGCAATACGGTCAAAGGGCGCAAGATCGGTCTCACCTCGCGCGCAATGCAGCGTGCGGCAAAAATCGAAGAGCCGGACTATGGAGCGCTTATGGCGGATATGTTCTACGAAAGTGGAGCACAGATCCCTATCACTCGATTCATAATGCCGCGCGTTGAGTGCGAACTCGGGTTCGTGATCGGCAAGCGCCTCAAGGGTCCAAATTGCACCATTTTTGACGTTCTGAGCGCAACCGACTATGTCGTTCCGTGCATCGAACTTGTCGACGGTCGCACGCATCGAATCGATCCGGTCACGCAGCGGCCAAACTGCATTCTGGACAATATTGCCGACAATGCCGCTGCCGCAGCGCTTGTTATTGGCGGTCGGCCGGTGAGACCTCTGGATACTGATCTGCGCTGGATCGCCGCGCTCTGCCATCGCAACGGCATTATCGAGGAATCCGGCGTTGCCGCTGCGGTACTAAACCACCCCGCGAATGGCGTGGCGTGGCTGACAAACAAGCTTTCTGCCTTCGATGTGGGGCTCGAGCCCGGTGAATTTGTTCTTGCCGGCTCCTTTACGGGTATGGTCGACGTGCGTGCCGGAGACACCTTTGACATCGATTACGGTCCGCTCGGGTCGATCACGTGCCATTTCGCCTGACGCTTTGCGGCATGCGCGAGGTTCACGCATCTAGTTGAATAGGGCGGCATGTCTCACAGCAGTGGCTCACTCCCCATCAAGTTCGGTGTCGGCCAACCCGTTCGCCGCTTTGAGGACAACAGGCTCGTAACCGGACAAGGTCGCTATCAGGACGACGTTATCCTGCCGCGCCAGGCTTATTCGGTGTTCCTTCGGTCTCCGCATGCGCACGCGCGAATCCGGTCCATCGATACGCAAGCGGCCGCCGCAGCACCAGGCGTGCTTGCCGTATACACGGGACAGGATTATGCGGCTGCTGGTTTGGGAATGCCGAAAGCGACCATGCCACGCAAGAAAGCCGATGGTTCTCCGATGTTCGCGCCCCAACGACCTGCGCTTGTGGTGGATCGAGTTCGGTACGTCGGAGATCCAGTCGCGATGGTGATCGCGGAAACTTTAATGCAGGCCAAAGATGCCGCCGAGTTGATTTCGGTCGACTATGACGCCTTGCCGGCCGTGACGTCTACGGCCGAGGCGGCCCATCCAGACGCACCGCGCGTATGGGACGAAAACTCCGATAATATTTCTCACACCGTGCAACATGGGAACAAGGCCGAAACCGATGCCGCGTTCGGTAGGGCTACGCACGCCGTGCGGCGGCGCTACAGCATCACTCGGGTGCAGGCTCAATACATGGAGCCACGCGGCGCGATCGGCGCGTACGACACCTTCGATAGCCGCTACACGCTTTATGCTGACGTCAACTATCCCCATCGCGTCCGCAACATGCTCGCCACCTCGGTCTTCCGGGTACCGGAGAGCAGTGTGCGTGTGATATGCAACGACGTCGGAGGGGGGTTCGGCGCAAAGGGCTGGCAGTATGTCGAGCATCGTTTAACGTTGTGGGCGGCACGAAAGCTCAATCGGCCAGTCAAGTGGAGTTGCGAGCGATCCGAAGTCATCCTCGCCGACGAGCATGGCCGGGACAATATCGGAGATATTGAGCTTGCGCTTGACGCCAATGGAAAATTCCTGGCCGTGCGGTTGCATATGCTTGCCAACCTCGGGGCATATGTCGGCTCTGACCGGCAGCTTTTGTCGCCCTTTGGTCAAATCATCACGCTCACCGGCGTCTACGACATTCCGGCTGCGCATGTGACCATCGACGCCGTGCTGTCGAATACCAGTCCTACCGCGCCTTATCGCGGAGCAGGACGGCCCGAGGCTTGTTATCTGATCGAGCGAATTATCGAGGCCGCGTCGCGCGAACTTGGAATTGATTCGATCGAGCTACGACAGCGCAATCTCATTCAGACGAAGGTCCTGCCGTACCGCGCACCTCTCGGCCCTGTCTATGACAGCGGGGATTTCGCGAAGAATATGGAGCTCGCGCTCCAACATTCCGACTATGCGGGATACGGAGCGCGGCGAGCCGCATCTGAGGCTGCCGGTAAATTGCGAGGTATCGCACTCGTAAATGCCATCGAGCAGGCGGCAGGCCCGGTGCCTGAATTTGCTGAAGTTCGCTTTCAACCCGGCGGCAGCGCCATGCTTCTCATGGGTACTAAGACGCATGGTCAGGGTCACGAAACATCGTTTAAGCAAATCCTGCACGAGAAGCTTGGCATTGATCCCGGGGAGGTTCAGTTCATCGATGGCGACACCGATCGTGTGGCCTTCGGGATGGGTTCCACCGGTTCGCGATCGATGGTCTCCGGCGGTTCGGCGCTGATCCTCGCGGCCGATAAAATTATCGAAAAGGGCAAGCTGATTGCTGCGCAGTTGATGGAGGTCGGAGCCGCCGACGTCAACTTCACGGATGGCAAGTTCAGTGTTGCCGGCACGGATCGATCACTGACGCTGAAGCAAGTCGCCATGGCGTCATTCCAGCCGGCGCGTTTGCCGAAGGGATTGGCACCAGGATTGATCGAGAGCGCAATCTATGCGTCGGAAAAGCCGACATATCCGAATGGAAGCCACGTCTGCGAAGTCGAAGTTGACCCCGAAACCGGCGCGGTCCAACTGGTCGCCTATCTCGTAGTCGACGACGTCGGAACGGTCATCAACCCGCTCACACTGGCGGGCCAAATTCACGGCGGCGTCGCGCAGGGTGTCGGTCAGATCTTGATGGAGCAGGTCGTGTACGAGCCGGGTACGGGCCAACTGCTAACGGCAAGCTTCATGGACTACGCAATGCCGCGCGCCGACTCGATGTGTAGCATTGGTGTCAAGAGTAATCCGATGCCGACGAGCACCAATCTGTTGGGGGCGAAGGGCGCCGGCGAAGCGGGTACGGTCGGCGCACTGCCGGCTACGATGATCGCCATTATGAATGCACTCGCACCGATGGGCGTGCGGGAGCTGGAAATGCCGGCGACGAGTGATCGTGTCTGGCACGCGATTCAGGCGGCGCGCACGGAAGCTCGGACGTAGCTCTTGGGGCTTGTTTGGGCCTCAGCCGAACGAGACAATTGATGGTTTGGACAGCGGAGGGAATTTAATGGCACTGCTTGAATTGACGCGCGGCGCTTTACTGAAGGTTGCTACATCGACGATCACGGGGGCGCTTTACCGACGCGGCATGCGCAACATGTTCTTGCAAGATGTCAACCCGTTGCGCCTTACGCAAGCGCGAATGGTTGGCATAGCGTTCACCATGAGGTTCATCCCGTTCCGGGAAGACAAGGCAGGACCGAACGCTCCCAATGGTGGTAAGACCCAAGTGCAGGCGATGGAGGAGTGCCCACCCGGACACGTTCTCGTTGTCGATTCGCGGGGGGATCCGCGCGCTGCGTCTGCCGGTGATCTCTATATAGGCAGACTGAAGGCGCGCGGTTGCGCCGGAATTGTTACCGATGGCGGCTTGCGTGATTCAGAAGGAATCTTGAAGGTTGGGCTCCCAGCCTACTTGCGGCGACCAACTTCGCCGCCAAGTCCGATTGTACATCAGCCGGTTGATCTGAACCTACCAATATCCTGCGGGGGCGTTGCCATTTACCCGGGTGACATCGTGGTCGGCGACTGTGACGGAGTCGTCATTATTCCGGCTGATATCGCCGATGCGGTTGCAGAAGAGGCCTCGGCTACGACCTTGTATGACGAGTTTGCCGAAGAAGAAGTCGCGCGCGGACGTCCCCTTCCTGGTCTGTTTCCGAACGTAGGAGAGGAGGCCAAGCGCGACTTTGAAGTCTGGAAGCTCAAGCGCGCGGAGCCTCGTTCGTAAAGCGACTCCGCGTTCAGAACTCCAAGGAATTCTGAGAAGCCGGACCATCGTCGTTTCCGCCGGAATCCATTTCTCTGGCAGTAATTCTTATACGCCACCCGTCTGCTTTGCATTCGCAGGGCGAAGCAGCAGTAAGCAGAAATTAAAGGATCAGCGATGAACAGGAATATGATCACAGTCGCGGGTGTCGATGTCTCGACGGACCACTTCATTGGCGGACGGCGGGTAACCTCGACCCAACGCTTTGCTAATCACTCACCCGTGGATGGCTCTCACCTTGCCGATGTGGCCGCCGCAGATTCGGGCGAAATCGACGAAGCGGTAGCGGCGGCGCGCAAGGCTTTCCCGGCGTGGGCCGCGCTCGGACCAAAGGGACGGCTGCCGTACCTCAAACGCATGGCCGAGGGCATCAAAGCGCGTGCCAGGGATCTAGCTGCGGTTGAGACGATGGACAACGGGTCGCTGCTGGCCGGCAACCTTCACCGCACCATGCCGCGGGCGGCGCTCAACATCGAGTTCTTTGCCGATTGGGCACTGACGCTCGATCGACACACGATCGACTCCCCTGAGGTCGTCAACCATGTGAAGTATGACCCGGCAGGCGTCGCCGCGTTGGTCACGCCGTGGAACGCGCCGTTCATGCTGACGACGTGGAAGGTCGGGCCGGCACTCGCCGCGGGGAACACCCTTGTTGTGAAGCCTCCGGAATGGGCGCCTCTCACCTGTTCATTGCTGGCCGATATTGCGAATGACGCCGAGATTCCCGCGGGCGTCCTCAACGTCGTTCAGGGTCTCGGCGGGGTTGCGGGCGACGCACTTGTTAATCACGCCGACATCGACCGCATCAGCTTCACAGGCTCCACCGACACCGCAAAGGTGATCGGTCAGGCGGGGGCGCGTTCGATCACGCCGGTCAGTTTTGAGCTCGGTGGCAAGTCACCGTTCATCGTCTGCGCCGATGCTGATCTCGATGCCGCAGCTCAAACTGTGGCCGGTCAGTACGCAAACGCCGGTCAGGTGTGCCTCGCCGGCACCCGCGTCCTGGTCGAGCAGTCGATCGCTAAATCGTTCCTTGAGAAGGTGCGCGTGGCTGCAAGCCACATGCTCGTCGGCGATCCACGAGACAAGGACACGCGCGTGGGGCCGCTGATCACTCGGAA
This sequence comes from uncultured Alphaproteobacteria bacterium, assembly GCA_963793165.1. Taxonomy (GTDB): domain Bacteria; phylum Pseudomonadota; class Alphaproteobacteria; order Rhizobiales; family Xanthobacteraceae; genus Bradyrhizobium. The sequence goes on along the minus strand of CAWBYU010000009.1, from coordinate 417,128 downwards.
GCATTTTGAGCGAGTTGCAGGGTTTGTCGAACGCGCTAAGCACGACGGAGCCGTTCCGCTTTGGGGCGGCTCACGGGCCAATTTCGGCGAGCTATATTTCGAACCGACGATGTTCGCCAATGTGCAACCGGCCCTCGAAATCGCCCAGCGCGAAGTGTTTGGTCCGGTTCTCACTTGGCAAACCTTCTCTTCGGATGAAGAGGTAGTCGAACTCGCGAACAATACGGGGTATGGCCTTGCCGCGACGCTCTTCAGCCGCAACGAGCACCGCGCGTTGAACATCGCCTCCAGAGTTGTTGCCGGAACGGTGTGGGTCAATTGCTACTTCATCCGGGAGCTGGCGGCACCGTTCGGCGGCAGCCGCAATTCCGGAATCGGGAGGGAAGGCGGCAACTGGAGTTTTGACTTCTACTGCGACGTGAAGAACATCGCGCTTCGCAAAGGCGCGTTCGCCTGAAGGAGAAAGCGGCTTCGCCGCCAGCCGATGCTTCCTCGTCGGGCGGGTCCGGATGCTGCCGTTTGCGGTCTGTAGGGAAGGTTGATGGGACACTCGATCCCTGGCGCTCCGGAATGCGCGAGCTGTTAACCGGTGCCGCCGATGTGTGCGAGCACATCGCGGAAGACAATCGCGCAGGTCTGGAGTCGGAGATCATCTTTACGTCTTTTGCGGAAACTCGACGAGCGCGGCGGCGTCATCAAGGACACCAATAGTTCACTCGCTACGCGGGGCGAACAGCGTGCCACTGACGGTCGGCAGGCGTACACACATGGGCATTTCCTTGCTCTCTGCACTGACTGCGGGCAGAGTCCGCCCGTCAACGCGCACGCTGTTTGCATTCTCCAGGCCGGGTTCATGCGTTCCTTCGCGTTCGGCACGTGGCCGTCGCATGCTCTCCATCAGGTTCGTTAACAGGGCAGTCCAGGCAGTCCGGCGCTCTCATCCCCGAAGGGCGGTAGCAGGCAAGATATCTCGAAGAGAGATGGTTGCATGTCCCGCAACCAATTTTATTACAACTCGCTCACCGTCCCGATTTGACCGCCGGGACGGGCGTGGGCCTCTGCCTGAATGCAGGGCGGGCGATGGAGTTGATCCGGCTGCTGACAAGTGTGACCAGGTCCATCGAGAATGACAGGAGGCATCTGCCCTCGACAAAGCATTAAGAGACGCCACTCGCGTGCGCTCTTTCAGCTAAAGAGTCAGAAAGCGGATCGATATCGACGAGAAAATCGTCACTTAGTATTTGTGATAACTTTTAGTCAGGAGTTTGCGTCTCTTCGGACGTACCACATCCGTACAAAACTGCGAACGCCTGTCCCCGTTTGATGCCTCCCTGGATCATTTTGCGATACCGCACCAGTCGGCAACAAAGTAGGCAATTGCCTTTGTCGTTTCACGTATCGATTCAAGATTGACGCGCTCGTTAAAGCCGTGAGTGCGTTCCCCCACCGGACCGTAGCAGAATGCAGGCATGTCATAGTACAGGCTGTAGAATCGAGCGTCGTTTAGTCCGGTCGAGATCCTGCGCTCGAACGGCTTGCGCGTACTCGCGCGGTGGGCCGCTTCCAGGGTCCCCAAAATGTCCGGAGCGTCGGGCATGACATAGCCGTGCGACAAGAATCCGGACCACTCGATGCGCGGCGGGTTGTTAGCAAGAAAGGGATGCGAACGCGCTGTGGCCGCCACGCACGCTTCGATCTCGCGGCGGCAGGCATCGACGTCCCAGCCTGGCAGCACCGCGATACGACAATCCAGATCGCACCAGCCAGGAACGCTCGATGGCCAGTCCCCACCCTTGATGATTCCGGGGTTGAAATTGACGGGATGATCCATCGAGCCAAAGTGGACATCGGACGCCGCACGGGCATTCCATTTCGTTTCCAGGTCCTCAAGGCCCTCGATTAGCGAATAGGCCGCCTTGATGGCATTGGTTCCCTCGCCCGCGACGGCGACATGGGCTGGCACCCCCCGGATCTTCAATCGGAACCAGATCACACCAACGCAAATCCCGCCGAAACGCTGGCCCGTCGGCTCGGGCAGCAACGCGCAGTCCGCCCGATAGCCGCGCTGCAGAACCGATAGGGCTCCAGCCCCGGTGCTTTCCTCCTCAATCACCGATTGAAAGTGCAAGCGGCCCTTGAGTCGAAATCCCGCGGCGCGGACCGCTTTGACCGCGTACAGCGCGGCCATCGTGCCGGCCTTCATGTCGGCGCTTCCTCGGCCGTAGATCCAGCCATCGTTGACGACAGGAACGAACGGCGAAGTGGTCCACATGTCGGCCGGCCCAGTCGGCACGACGTCGCAGTGACCCTGCAGGATTAAGGACCGGCCAGCGGTCTCCGTAGGCCGCAGTGTCCCCACTACGCTACGAGCATGCGAGAAGTCGTGTTCGATCGGCCCGAAGTCCGGGAGATCCTTGATGTCGTCGATGGCGATGCTCCAATCGTCCACGGAATAACCACGCGCGCGGAGCATGTCCGCCATTAAATCCTGGGCTGGGCCCTCCGATCCCCTCGTGCTCGGAATGGCCGCAAGCCGGAGAGTATCTTCGATCTGGTCGATAAAGTGCCGATCGACCTGTTCGCCAATGAGAGTGATAACATCCGAACTGAGCATGATCATTTTCCCGTGGTGACAATATTGGCGTCGTCGCTGTGCGCGATGTCCGGCCACCGGCCGCGTGAGGCTGCTCCGTAGTCGGTCACAGGATGCGCCCTGGGTTGAGTATTTTCTGCGGGTCAAGGGCGATCTTCAGCTTGCGCATGAGATCAAGCTCCTCGAAGGTTCGCGACAGTTTTAGATAGGCGTTTTTGTTGCGCCCAATACCGTGCTCGGCCGATACACTTCCGCCGAAGCGGGCCACGCAATCGTAGACGATTTCATCGACGACGCGCTTCCGCCGGTCATCCGCTTCCTTGAGCAGGGCGCAGACGTGGATGTTGCTATCTGCAGCATGACCGAACCAGAACGTCGATAGCCCCTGCAATTTCGTCGCGAATTCCGCGCGGAGATGTACGACGGCTTCGCCCATCAGGGAAAGCGGGAGCGAGATGTCCAGACCATGGACTTTGTAGCCGTGACTTCGGTAGCGCGCAGGGGACTCTCGAAAAGACCACAGCTTCATAGCCTGCGCCTTCGATTGGGCGACTACGGCATCCTTGACCCATCCAGCGTCGATGACTGTCGCGATTTTGGCGTCAAATCCGGAGTCTTCGTCCTCTGCACCGGTATCCGCTTCCACAAGCGCAACAATCTCGGTGTCGACCGGAAACGGCGACGCCGCGCCGATCCGGCCGGCGGCAACAATGAACTCACGCCACATGACCTCGAAGGCAAGCAGTCGCCCCGGCATCGTGTGTTGCAGGGTACGGAGAACCCGTATTGTATCCTCAAAGGATGACAGCGCGAGAGCGACTGTGCTCACGGATGCGGGCCTTGGATGCAGGCCGAGCACCACGCGCGTCACGACGCCAAGCGTACCTTCGCTGCCGATCATCAATTGTGGCCAATCGTAGCCGGTATTGTTCTTCATCATCTTGTTGAGGCCGCTCACGACTGCCCCGTCGGCGAGCACTGATTCCAGACCCAGCACGTTGCGGCGTACCGAACCATACCGCAGCACCTGATTGCCGCCGGCATTGGTGGCGACGTTTCCCCCTATCGTGCAAGATCCTCTTGAGCCAAGATCAATCCCGCAGCAGAAGCCAGCCGCCTCGGCAGCCTCCTGCACTGCGACAAGGGGCGTGCCGGCCAGGGCGGTGAGCGTGGCCGAGGCGAGATCGATCTCCTCGATTCCGACCATGCGCTCCAAGGACAGGGCAATCTCGCCGATTGCGGGATGAGCCCCGCCGGCAAGGCCTGTCATGCCGCCCTGCACGACCACCGGCTGAGCATATTCGTTGCATATGCGGAGCACGGTTGATACTTCCACCGTCGAGCCGGGACGGACGAGAGCCAATGGCGGCGTTGGCGGACGATTGCTCGCGTCCTGAAAGTTTCGGGCCGGGATTTCCTCACCGGTCAGAACCTGATCCGGACCGAGAGCCGAAACCAGGGCGTGAACAACATGGCTCATGTTTCAGCTCAATCTTGGTGCGAGCAGCGGCCAAGGATCGGGTAGGTCCGCGGCCATTGTTACCTCGATCAAAGCAGGTTCCCTCGCACGGACTGCCTCCTTCATGGCAACGCCAAGCGCCATTGGGTCGCCAACGCGGTATCCGCGAATGCCGAAGCTTTCAGCGAGCCGTACAAAATCGGGATTACGAAGGTGAGTGGCGATCACCTTGCCGCCATAAACATCGCGCTGCATGCGCTGTACATTGCCGAAAACGCTATCGTTGAAGACAACCGCAATCACGTTGATGCCGTGCTGAGCTGCGGTCGCGAGTTCCATTGCCGTAAACAGGAAGCCGCCGTCGCCGCACAAGGCGACTACCGGGCTGTTCGGAAATGACACCTGGGCTCCGAGCGCCGTGGCGTAGCCGAAGCCCAGCGTTCCCTGATATCCAGGCGTCAGCAACCGCCGAGGAGCAAGCACGGGAAAAGCCGCGGTCGCCACATAGGCGACCTGGGTATAATCCGCGACTAGAATGGTCTCATCGGGCAAGGCGGCCCGAAGGGCGCGAACATAGGCCATTTGAGGACCGACGCGTCGGTCGAATTGCGCGGTCGACGCCGCTTTCAACCGGACGAGGCTTTCCTTGATGGATGGGCGCGGATCGCCGATCCGTTCCAGCACGTCCAGGAGGGCGGCCGCTGCGTCTCGGGCAGGTGCGACGATCGCGATGTCTGGCGACCCGCCGCGCAACATCTGGACGCGATCCACATCGACATGGATCAACTTCTGCCCCGGCCGCAGTCCCCAGAGCTTTCGCTGGATTTGTATTCGGGTGCCTATCGCGAGAACGACGTCGGCCTCTCGCCAGATGCGGGATGTTTCATAGAGATTCAGTGAATATGGTCGATCGCTCGCAATCACGCCGCGCCCTTGCCGATGACTGGCGATCGGTGCCTGAAGACGATCGGAAAGCCGTTCGATCTCATGTCCCGCATCCAGCGCCCCGCCGCCGACAATGATCAGAGGCGAGCGGGCAGACGCCAGAATCGCGGCGGCCGTTGTCACGGCTTCCGGGTCGACCTGTGATACGTGGACATCGGAAGAGACGGGTAACGAATGAGATGGTCGAGGCGCAGACTGAGCTAGGACATCCGGCGGAATTTCGATTCCGACAGGGCCTGTTCGTCCGTGTGACAGATGATGAAAAGCCTGGCCGATAGCGGTCGAAACCTGTCCCGGATCGGAAACGAGGGTGCTCCACTTGGTGAGCCCGCGCAAAATACCCGACTGATCGGAAATTTCGTGCAGTTCGCCACGGCCTCGACCGATCGCAGCAGTTTCAATCTGCCCGATCAACGCCAGAACGGGAGCGCCGCAGGCCTGTGCCGTGGCGAGGGCTGCCGTCGTGTTGAGAAAACCCGGCCCAGGCACGACCGTATAGACACCGGCGCGACCGCTGGCCTGCGCGAAGCCGAGCGCGGCATAAGCCGCGCCCTGCTCGTGCCGAAAGTGGACGACCCGCGGCTTGCCGCCAGCGTCATACAGCGCCGAGAACAGTGCATCGAGCTGAATGCCCGGCAGACCGAATATCGTGTCGACGCCGTGGTTGCGCAAAGCCGCGACGGCGAGGTCGGCGCCAGTCAATCGCATGGCGTCGCCTATCGTCCTATCTGGGGACATGGATCGATCTTCTGCACGAGGAAATGGGAGGAAGTTGCCTCCCTCCCGGTTGTCAAGCTGCTCAGCCGAGCGCGGCTGCGATGGTGCGGTTCGCTTCGTTGAGGCCATCGGCCACTCGGTTGCGCTGTCGCACGATATCCGTCCACCGCAGCTTGAAGTCGTGGCTGTCGCGATCGAGCTTGGCGACTTGCTCAATGTCGAACAGGCCCGGCAGCGGGGTCTTCAGCGCGGTGAGACCGTAGGTGTCTTGCGACCATCGGCCACTGACCGTCCCGGTGATCGACGTGAGAAGGCGGCTGAGGCGAAGCAGCGTGTCGTTGAAGCGGCTGGCGTCTGCATCGGTCCCATCTTTGTCAACACGAGCGCCTTCGATCTTCAGCAGAGCGGCTCCATCGCGCAGTTTTGCTGCGGCGGCGATGAGAGTCTTCAAATCGATGTTGACGTCGAACTTGTCGAGTGCCTGCAACCGGCTCGCGATGATGTCCGCGACGCTAGTGAAATCGAAGGGCAGGATCTTGCGGTTCGCAAGTTCGTAGGCATAGGCTGCATGCACCTTCAGGCTTTCGGCCAGCCGCTCCTTGTCGACCCGCTCCATGGTGTCGAACAAGCTATGATACCACCAACCCAATGTCGCACCGCGCCAGGCTTTCTGTTGCTCCGGAGAATGCGAGTGGCGACCGTAGATGGACGGCACGCCGACACCGAAGAAGGATTGATCGCCCGTCCGCGCAACAGGCGTAACGCCGGCATTCTCGATACCCAGCAGTTCGCGCATCAGATCGCGATGAAACTGGGCGATCTCGTGGGATGCCGTCGCCTGGAAGTTCGTCGCGCCGATCATCCCGGGAAAATCGACGTTCAGATAGATCACGCCATTGGCCGACAAATCGTCCCAGAACCGGTCAACATACCATGACGATCCCTCCATGATTCCGGTTTCGTGCGCGGCCCAGAAGGTAAACACCACCGAACGCCGCAGCTTGCCCTTGTAGGGCGCCAGCGCGCGGGCGATCTCCATGACTTCGGCATTGCCCGTGGCATTGTCGGTCGCGCCGGGGCCCCAGAAATCGTAGTGGCCTCCGATGATGATGAATTTGTCGGATTCCTCGTTTCCTTCGAGACGGGCGACCGGCTGGCGGATCTTGGCCCAGCGGTTTTCGGCCTCGCATTTCATCCGGACCCGCAGCGGACCGGCCTTGGCCTGCTCGGCGAGCCACTGGCCGTCAGCCAGTTTGATGCCGGCGACGGGAATCTGCGGCAGTTGGCCGAAGGTCGAGGGCGTCGGATTTCCCCACAGCGGTTTGCAGGTGCCCATCGGCAGCGAATTATGTTCGGGCAGGCCCCAGTTCATCATGATCTGGCCGGCCGCCTTGTTGGCGCCGGCGATACGCACCTTCTCGGGCCGCGGCGGCGCATAGGACAGTTCCGCCAGCGTGATCTTGCCGGCCACGTCGAGACCCTCGTAGTCGCTCACGCCGCCGGGGCCGACGAACACAACTTCGGCTTCCAGGCCTCCCGGCGGAGTGGACTGGGTTTGCGCGAAGGCGTTCGCTTCGATCACCCTGCGCTCCTTGCCGATCACCTCGACCTCGGCCTTGCCGGGAAAGCTCACATAGCCGTCAATCTCATGGATCGTGACCGGAATGCCGACAGCATCGAATTGGGCCTTGATATAGTCCGCCGTTCGCTTTTCAGTCTCCGATCCCGCCAGGCGGTGCGGCATCTCCTCGGCGATCACGCGCGTGTCTCGCATCACCGCGTCGATCGACAGGGATTTCAGGATGGTATCTCGCATGGTCTTGTCTCCGGTATTGCTAGTTGATTGACGTTTTGAGTTATTGTTGTTTGGGGAACGGGTAGGTGATCGGCGCATGGGCAAGCTTCATCGCTACGAGGCTCTCCGCCATCGCGAGCGCGGCCAGAGCGGGATCGACGACAGGCACGGGCAGGTCCTCGAGCGTCTGCGGCAGGCCGAACAGCGCCATGCAGGCCAGCACCACCGCATCCGCGCCATCGTCTTCCACAGCCTTGCCGACGGCGTTGGCGATCAGTTGCCGCGTCGAGGTCAGATCGTTGCGAAGCTCCAGGACCGGGCGGTTCAGCGATCTGACGGAGGCGAGCGTGTCGCTGAACCCCATCGATCGGACGCGTTGACGGATAATCCTGGGGTTCGAGGCGGGCGTGATGATCGAAAACCGGAATCCCAAAAGGGCCGCGTAGCTACAGGCCGATTGCAGAGGACCGACCACGACCTGCCGGACACGTTCGCGCCCCGCGGTCACGGCGGGATCACCGCCGCACCAAGGGATGAAGGCATCGAAGCCCTGATCGGAAATCCGGATCATGTGCTCGACGATCTGACAGCTTGCGATGTCACGCTCGGATTCCGATTCGATGCTGACCGGTCCTTGATCGTTCTTCACGACCACCACCTCGGTACCCGGCCGCGCATGGGCGGACAGGAAGCGTCTGCGCTCGTCAAGTGCGGCCGCGCTCATGCCGACATTCGGTACGATGACGCCGATTTTCATTTTTCTTGGCTCCCCATTTTCATGTCCGGCCGTGCTGCTTTCGTGCATCCAGGCGTCGCGAATGCGCTGTCTGACTTGCGCGACATCAATCGAGTGTCGGCAAAGCGAGATCGGTTTCAGGAATGTCGAAGACGATGCGGTCCGATTCGTTGACCAGCGGGACCGCTGAAATCAGACGGCGCGTATATGCATGGCTCGGAGATTGGAGAACCTGGTCGGCAGTGCCCACTTCGACGAACTCGCCGAGATACATCACGGCAATCCTGTCGGCGATAGCACGCACGACGCCGAGATCATGCGTGATGACGACATAAGTCAGATTGCGGGTGCGGTTCAGCTCCTTGAGCAACGTCAGAATGTGGGCCTGAACTGAAACGTCGAGCGCCGATGTCGGCTCGTCCAGCACCAGAATCTCGGGCTGCAACGCGAGCGATCGGGCGATGCTGACGCGCTGTTTCTGCCCGCCGCTCAATGCCCAGGGTGTTCGTCTCATGAAATCGGCGGGGAGATGAACAGCTTCCAGAAGTTCGGCGATTCGGTCGCGTCGGGCACGCCGGCTTTTCATGCCATGAAGCTGAAGCGGAAGCCCGATGATCCGCTCGATTGTCTGCCTCGGATTAAGCGAGGAGCCGGGGTCCTGAAAAACCATCTGGATGTTTCGGCGCAGCCCTTTCAGATCCTGGCCCGAGGCATGGGTGATGTCCCTGCCATCGAGCGCGATAGTGCCCGCCGTCGGCTCGATGATCCGGGCCAGCATCTGGGCGAGCGTCGATTTGCCGGAACCGGACTCGCCGACGATCGCAAAGATCTCGCCGCGACCGATTTCGAAGGAAACCGATTTCACGGCATGCACCGGCTTGCCGCTGTCATAGATCTTGCCGAGACCGGTGACCTGCAATTGCGGGACGTCCGCTTTGGTCTCGGCGACCGTCGGGGCAGTCTGCTCGGGCCGGGCATTCAGTCGCGGGATCGCATTGACCAGCCGGCGGGTATATTCGTGGCTCGGATGATCGAGAATATCCGAGGTTTTGTTCTCTTCCACGATAAGTCCGCGGTACATGACGTAGGTTCGCGTGCACAGCCAGCGCGCGACGCCGAGATCATGGGTGATGTAAAGGCCGGCAAGGTTCTCCTGCGCGACCAGCTCCTGAATGATCTCGACGATTTTCTTCTGGACGGTGACGTCGAGCGCTGTGGTCGGTTCGTCGGCGATCAGGATGCGCGGCGAGCCGCTGATGGCGAGAGCCAGTAACACCCGCTGACGCATGCCGCCGCTGAGCTGCGCCGGATAGCTCTGTAGAACCCGTCGGGGATCCGTGATGTGCACCTTCTCGAGCAGATGGGCGGCATAGTCCATCGCGCTCCGGCGTGCCGTGGGACTGTGACGCTGAGCGAAGTAGGATGACAGTCGACGCCCGCAGCGTTCCCATATGATGACGTCGGCCATCTGGGACCCGATCCTGAATGACGGATTCAGTGCCGCCATCGGATCCTGCGGTACGTAAGCAATATAGCGTTTCAGATCTTCTCGTTCTACCGGCGACATCGAGACAAGATCCTTGCCGAACATCGTTGCCGATCCCGACACGATGTGCGCCGGCGGCATTGGAAGGATGCCGAGCAGGAATTTGGCGGTCACGCTCTTGCCAGAGCCGGTTTCACCGACAAGGCCGATGACCTCTCCGGGATTGATGTTCAGATTGATGCCATGAAGGACGCGTTGCCGGCCATCGAGCGTGACGAAGTCCATGGTGAGCTGATTGATGGAAACGAGAGGATCGACCATCAGTCCTCTCCGAAGAAATCACGCAGTCCGTCGCCGAGCAGATTGAAGCTCAGCACGGTCACGAAGATCGCCAGGCCTGGAAACAGCGAGGGCCACCATTGGTCGGGCAGGTAATGCCTGCCTGAAGCAATCATCAAACCCCATTCGGCGGTGGGTGGGCTCGCGCCGGCGCCCAGAAAGCTGATCGCGGTTCCGATCAGGATCGCGTAGCCGCCATCGAGTGAAATCGTCACCAGCAAAGGCGAGGTCATGTTCGGCAGGATCTCGCGGAACATGACGTGGAAGTCGGAGGCGCCCAGCATCCGGGCCACTACCACATAGCTTTCCTGCTTCAAGGAGATCGCCTGGCCGTGGGCGATGCGCGCGAATCCCCGCCACCAGACGAGGCCGATCGCGATCATGCTGTGCAGCAGGTCGGCGCCCATCACGACGCTGATGGCCAGCGCCAGTACAAGAGCGGGCATCGAGGAGAACACGTCGGTGATGCGCATCAGCACCGTTTCGACCTTGCCGCCGTAGTAGCCGGCCGCAAGGCCGATCGGGACGCCAATCACGACCGCGATCGCCAGAACAATCACGGCGGTCAGAAGCGAGAGGCGGGCGCCATGCAGCAATCGGGTCAGGATATCGCGGCCGGCCTCGTCGGTGCCCATCAGATAGTCGAGGCTGGGCGGCTGCAGCAAGCGTTCAAAATGCACTGCGTCCGCTAGGTCCTCGGGATAGGGCGATATCCATGGAGCGAGGATGGCGATTGTCACGATGAGGAGCAGCAGCGCAGCGCCAGCGAGAGCGAGTTTGTTGCGGCAGAACCGGGTAATCCCGCGCGTAAAGCCGCTCTTGTACGGGGGCGGGGACGATTCGAGGTCGAAGGAGACCTCGGGTGAGGCGGACATGATCAGCGCTCCATCCGGATGCGCGGATCGATGAGGCCGTAGATCTCATCAACGGCGAAATTGATCACGACGACGAAAATGCAAACAACCAGAGCGACGCCGACCACGGCGTTGAAATCATTGGCGACGATGGCGTCGGCGCCGAACCGGGCAATGCCGGGCCAGACAAATACTTTCTCGACGACGAAGGCGGTTCCCAACATCAGTGGAAACAGAATGCCGATGACTGTCAGCGATGACGACGAGGCGTTGCGTAGAACATATTTGTAATTGATGAGGAATGACGGCATGCCGATCGCGCGGCTGAGAGCGACATAAGGCTTGCCCAGTTCATCGATCATGCTGGCCCTCACCAGCCGCGCGATGTTGGCGAGCGGACCGAGCGCCAGCACCGACGCCGGCATGATGATATGATACAGCGCATTCTTGAAACCGGCGAAGTTCAGATGGAGGAGAGTATCGATCAGCAGGAAGCCGGTCGCTCCCGCGACCGGAGGGCCGCTGAAACGTCCCGTTACCGGAAGCAGCAGCAGCCAGGAGCCGAAGCAAAGCTGCAACATCAGCGCGACCCAGAACTGCGGGAACGAGACACCGAACAGGGAAGCGATGCGGCTGCTATGATCTACGGCGCCGTTGCGATGGACGGCTGAAACGACTCCCAGCGGAACTCCGAGAAGAACGGCGATCAGCAGCGATGCCGTGACCAGTTCGAGGGTCGCCGGAAGCCGTTCTGCAATGATCTGGCCGACATCGCGGTGCTCAATCAGCGATTCCCCGAAGCGGCCCTTGAAGAGACCACTCACATACGCGAAGTATTGCACCGGGATCGGCTGATCGAGGCCCATCTCGCGCTTCACTTTATTGATTTGCTCAGGTTTCGCGCCTTCGCCCAAGGCGGCTGCCACGGGATCTCCCGGGATCACCCGAACAAGGGTAAACATCAGGATCGACACGCCAACCAGGACGAGGACCATATGGAGGAGGCGTTTCAGAAATCGCATAGGAGAACTCGCTGGAGCACGGACCGCGCGCGGCGCGGCCGATCAGGTCCGCAGGGCCAATCGCTTAGAGCGTCGGCCGATAGTCCGGATCGGAGCTGTCGATTTCCAAGCTATTGAAACGCAGATCGAACGGCGTCGCGCCGACGAACCCGCGGAATCCCTTCACGTAGCGCCAATGCGGAAGTTGCCGGACATCGACATGCGAAAAGATGCTCGGTGAATCTTCTGCGATCTGGCGAACAGCGTCACAGAGGAGGCGATTGGACTCGTCAGTATTTGCTGCCGAACCTGCCTTTTTGATTAGATCCGTGACAACGGGATTGTCGTAATACATTCCTCCCGGCGGATACGCGCCGCCCCATCCGGCCTTGGTGTAGTAGGTCAGAATCTGGTTGGGATGCGGAACCTTGGGCGACTCGTAATAGACGACGAAGTCGAACGCGGTTTCCGGTTTGGTCTGGGCCGCGGTGATGTCCGACCAGCGCACCGCCTTGACCTGAGTCTTGATTCCAAGTTTTTTCAGATTGGTGGACAGAAGGAGGGCGATGTTCTTGAAACGCTCGCTCGCCGCAACGGCAGCGATTTCCATCTGAAAGGCGCCGAGTTGTTCCGCAGAATATTTTGATTGCGCGAGCTCGGCCTTGGCTTTCTCCATATCAAATTCGTAGATGCGGACGCCTTCGCAGCCACCGAGCAGTTGTGCCGGGACCGGGCCGCGGAGTTCCTCGCCGCCGCCCAGGATATATTTCGTGACGGTTTTGGAATCGTAGGCGTATGCGATCGCCCTCCGAACATGAACGTCGTCAAGCGGCGGCCTGGAATTGTTCATGACCACGAACCATGGGGTCGGTTGGGTGTGGCGCTCGACGACAAACCGGTTATCTGCCGCCAGCTGTCGCTGAACCTGGGTGGGCAGCGAGACGGTTCCGATATCGAGCTCGCCGCTCTTCAGCTTGGTGGCGATTGTGACCAGTTCGGGGAATATCTGAAGTTGAACCTTTTCCGGATTCTTGGCGGTCCATGTCGTGAACGGATAGGACTCGAACCGGCCGAGTTCGACCATCTCCGAAGCGCGATATCTGAGAACCTTGAACGGTCCTGAACCCGCACTGTTGGCTTGCAGAAATGCCGCGCCATAGTCGCCGAACTCGCCGTAGTTTCCCGGCGCCTGGTTGGCCGTGACCAGCTTCTTGTTGACGATATAGAGAAGGAAGAGGGTCTGCAGGAACGCGGGATCGGCCTTCTTCAACCCGAACTGGACCGTAAGGGGATCGGGAGCAGAGATTTTGCTGATGTCGACGTTCTGGAAGTAGCTGGCGATCGGCCCGCCGACGGTCTTGAGGCGCTGCATCGAGAAGGCGACATCTGCCGACGTCAGCTCTGTCCCGTCATGGAATGGAATCCCTTTTTTCAGCTTGAACGTATAGGTCAGGCCGCCGTCCGAGATCTGCCAGGATTCGGCAATCCACGGGATTACCTTCTTCTCCGGATCCGGAAATACCAGCGGGTCATACACGTTGACCGCAACCACTTGCTCCCAATTATTGGTCGGCCGGATCGGATCGAGCGATGCGATCTCCATTTCCACGCCAAACCGCAGGATCGCGGGCGGGCTTGACTCAGCGGAAGCATTGACACTCCGCAAGGCCAGGGCGACCGCGGAGCTGCCCCCCAGAACGAAGGCGCGGCGGCTAAACGTGCGTCCGGCGACGCGGTTAATTGGATCGTTTTGCGGCATCTGGACCGTCCTTGCTCGTTGCTTGACACCGTTACGTGGCTGTCTTTTCGGAAGACATCCGCATTACGAAACTCGTTGCACGTCAGGCGGCGACTTATCGGATGCCTACCTATTGTGCGCGCTTGCTTTATAGGCAGAGGACGACAAAACCCTTTGGGGATCAAATGCGATATTTGCACCTAATTGGTGCATTTGGAGCACCAATTAGGTGCTTGGCTGGGATCTGTATTGAAGTTTTTACAAGGAGTTCTGATGTTTAGAGCACCAATCAGGGCCATCTTTCAGTGGTGCATTCCAGTCCGGAAGCGCCTTCAAAAGGCGCGGGGCTAGATAAGCGAAACCACGGGGGTAACGGCGGCAGGACGGCGTTTCTAGACTCGATCGGCGACGATCTGCCTGAGCCACGCTCGACAGACACTTACCGCCTCGCCGTCCCAAAGCGACTGGGGGGAGGCCACGTGATATCCACCGGCGTGCACGTCGCTCTCAAAAAGTTCGACCAGCTCGCCTGAGACGAGGTCTTCTTTGACCAGAATTTGGTTGGCCAGCGCGACGCCCTGACCGAACTTCGCCGCTTCCAGCGCGAGGTGCGTGTTCTGCAGCCTTGGGCCCTTCAACCGGGGCACATTTTCATAGCCGACGCGGCGAAACCACTCCAGCCACAGTCCTTCCGCCTCGGCGTGAATGATCGGCAGTTGCAGCAACTCGGAAGGCTCTCTCACTCCCAGCCACGATACGCTGATGCGCGGGTTGATGACGGGAAAGAGCCGCGGGCGACTGAAGCACTCGCACGCCATGCCGGGCCTTGGCGGGGGGCGATCGGAGAAAAAGACCTCCACCCGGACTCCCTCACTCTGGCGATCGGCTGCATTTGAAAATGCGTGTAGAATGATCGACCAGTCGGGAAGAAGGGCCTGAAGATCCGGTAGCGCCGGCAGCAGCACGCGGTGGGCAAAACCCGGCGTTGAATAGATCTCAAAGAGATTGGTGGTGGCGCTGGACAATTCTGCAGTCGCGCTCGCAATCTCGTCGAATGCTTTGGAGATACGCTCATGGTAGCGCGCACCGACTGACGTCAAGGCCAGCCCGCGGCCTTCCTGACGAACCAGCTTGACCTTGAGCTGGGCCTCCAGATTTTGGAGGTGGCGAGAAATCACCGAATGGTCGACGCGCATCAACTCGGCTGCGCGCCGCACACTTCCGCTGCGTGCCACAAAAAGAAACGCTCGAAGCGGGATCAGCGGTGGAAGATTCTTCAATGGCGTCCTATCCCGGGCCGCGCGCGTAAATCAACGGCTCATGCCTCATCCGGCATTCTCCCGGTGTCCGGATCGACCTCAATCGTTCTCGGACTACCTTGCATCGGAGAGGGTGGAACCGACTGCGTGTCCCAGCCAACTCCGGGCTTGAGGAATGCTTCCGGTTGCCAAGTCTGATGTCAAAGAACATAGCCATCTTTTTCTACTAAACTGGTTAGGTCCATTCCATAGCTCCTGTCCCGGCAATCCTTCATAAGACCAGCTATCCCTCCATGCAAATATCATGCTGAACGCCAGAGCAGAGGGCCTTGAGGAGTTGATGAACCTCATCGTCGCGCGCGAGCCCTCGTGCGAAAGTGATCTGGATGGGGTGAGTGGGGTGCGCCGAGCGAGTAGCGCCGCTTCTCGGTCGGCCGCCTCTGCAAGCGTCATGCTCCCTTCGGTCGTTAGATGGTCACCATCAGCGAATGTCGGTATCGGAGTGTGTGGCGAGTCCGCGATTCGAACCTGCCGGGTGTCTGGCTAGGTGCGATTTCTTTCGAGAGCGCGAAGATTGACGAATCCAATCTCACCGAATCTCAACAGTTCGCGGAAAAGCCGGCCGGGACCTCACGCCGATCTCAGCGCCACAACCTTGTCGACCGCGGCACAGAAGTTGGCCCAGTCGCTCATGAGCGCTCGCCGCTTCTCAAGCTTGGCTCCGCGTTGATAAGCTGCAACCGTCTCGTTTTTGTATTTGTGCGCAAGTGCGGCCTCTCGCGCGCCATCGGGACATCTGGGACGCTTGATCAGTCGGAACGACGGTTTTGGCGCTAAGCCGTCATCGCTCTTCGGGATTAGCGACCCGAAAAAACGGACACTAATTACTTAGCGCTGCGGCGGCGGCAGTGATGAGAGGCCCCATCTGGCTTTCGAAGTCGCGAACGCTCCATTCGCTGAGCGACCCGGACACATGGATCGCGGCGATCGGCTTGCCGCGCTCCGTAACGGCTGCGCCGATCGAAATTTCGCCGGGCAACAACTCTTCGACGGCTGCCGCAAAGCCGCGTTTACGATCGGTCGCAATTCGTTGCCAGAGTTCATCGACATTCACCAATGTCTTGGCGGTGTACTTCTTTCTATCGGATCTCTTGATGACATCCTTGGCAGAGGCGTCGTCCAGTTTGGCAAGAATAGCTCTGCCTCCGGATGAGCAGAAGGTCGGGACGCGTCTTCCCACCAGCGTCGCGATAAACGTTTCGCGCTTGCTTTGCAGGCGGATCGCAAACAGCATGCTCAGATCGTCGAAGATGCTGAAATCGACACGTTCGCCGGAGCTTCTGCGAAGGTCGATCATGACCGGCGTCGCAAATTGAATGAGGGCGTTGCCGCGAAGATAGTCGCACGCGCGGTCGAGAAGTCGGCTGCCCGGCACCAGCCCCTGCGGCGTTCGTTCGAGATATCCCAGAGCGCTCAGCGTGAATGCGATGCGTTGGACCGCGCTGCGATCGAGCCCTGTCAATTCCGCCAATTGCGCGAGCGAGCGCGCTTCGGGGACGCCGGTAAAACTCTCCAGGACGGAGAATGCGCGTGCGATAGCGCCGATGAAAAGGGGTAAATCTTCCGGCGCGCCCTCGGCGTCGCTCCGTCGTTTCGGCAGATTTTTGTTTGACATGAACACCCTCCAACGACGACATTAACGATGCAAAGGTATCGCCTGTCAATACAGACGATATCGTTGTTCTAGGAAGGAGTGAGCACCATCGTCGTCAGCGATGGGCCGTCGACCGACTGGATGCTTGAGCTCGCATCTGTATTTGTTTCTTGGAGCGCGACGATATGAGTTCGAACCTGACCGAAGTTATGCCGGATATCGTCTCGCTGCTGAAGGCCTATCGTGCGGGCGTGCTGTCGCCGGTCGATGTAGTCCACAAGGCGATCGGCCAGGCCGAGGCATGCCAGGCGTCGCTCAACGCGTTCACAACGATACGCGATGAGGATGCGCTTGCTGAGGCACAAGCGGCCGAGCGGTCTTACGCCAGAGGTGACGTCGAGAAACCGTTGGCGGGTATCCCCATCACGGTCAAGGATATCCTCGCGACGCAAAACATTCGCACCACGATGGGCTCGCCGACCTTTGCCGCTCATATGCCGGCCAGGGACGTCGCGAGCGTCCAGCGTCTCCGCGCAGCGGGAGCGATCATCATCGGGAAGACAACCACGCCCGAATTTGCGTGCAAGCAGACGACCAATGCGACGCTGTCAGGCGTGACGCGCAATCCCTGGAATCTGGAACTCACGCCGGGAGGTTCCAGCGGAGGATCCTCCGCGTCATTGGCTGCGGGGATCGGACAGGTGTCGCTGGTGACAGATGGTGGCGGCTCGGCCAGGCTCCCGGCGGCCTGTACGGGGGTCGTGGGCTTCAAGCCGACCTTGGGTCTGATCCCGTTCGAGACATCATCGGATGCGTTTGCCGGTCTCGCGCATATGGGCCTCATGGCGCGGAACGTCGAGGACATCGCTGCGGTCCTGCCTGTGGTCGCGGGCGATCATCCGCATGATCCGCATTCGCTGCGCCGGCCGGTCCCGGTTGCCTTCGAGCGCCAAGACGCGGGGCACTTGCTTGCTGGCATAAAGGTCGGCTGGCGGGAAAGACTAGGTGCCGAGCAGATCAGTAAGACGGTCTTGCGTTGCACTGCTGCCGCTGTGAAGACTCTGGAGGCTCTCGGC
Organism: uncultured Alphaproteobacteria bacterium; assembly: GCA_963793165.1. Taxonomy (GTDB): domain Bacteria; phylum Pseudomonadota; class Alphaproteobacteria; order Rhizobiales; family Xanthobacteraceae; genus Bradyrhizobium. Next base: position 399,476 of record CAWBYU010000009.1, on the reverse strand, counting down.
GCGACGGTCGAAGTCGTCGCCGGCGAGATCGAACGTCCGTTGCCGATCTGGCAGGTTCTGCAGCACGTCAACTGGTCCGAGCGGTATGCCAGCAGGGATCCCAGCCTGCCGCCGATCGATCCCGTCATTGCGAACGGCATCGCGCATGCGGAAACCCTGTCAGCCCGTGATATGCAGGCGGCTCTGAACGGCAAAACACGTTTGTTCAGACAGGTTCAATCCTGGTTCGGCCGCTTCGATGTCGTCGTGACACCAACACTGACGCGCGGACCTCTGGATGCTGCACATCCCGGTAGCGGGGGTATCGAGGTCGACGGCGTGGCAGCGGGAGATATCAGGGCCGCGTGGGCGCCCATGCTCGGTCTGTTCACGATGACCGGTCATCCGGCGATCAGCCTCAATTGCGGTTGGACCGAAGACGGGCTTCCGATCGGACTGCAACTGGTCGGAAGATGGCACCACGACTGTCAGTTGCTTGATGTCGCTCACCTGCTGCAGAACCACATGCCTCATGCGGCTTGGCGAATGCCGCCGATCTCCGCGCCTTTCGGCCATGCTGTCGAATGACACGCCCTATCGTGCGAGCAAAGTTCAGCAGCATGCGATCGTGAGGGAAGCGCGACCTGCTGACTAAAATTGATGCGGATTGGGCCGCATCTTTGGTCAGCGCTCGCGCCCGTTTCGGTGCCTTTTAATTTGACACCTGATCAAGTGGCCGACATATTTGTCGATACCTTTGTATCGCCAGTCAATACAGGCCTGGACAACGATATGCCCGCAGGCGAGGAAGCCACCATGGATACCAGCGAGGCCACCGATACGGCCGCTTTTCGCATCAAACTCAACCGGCCACACAGTTGGCGGCAGGTGATTGAGAACTGGAGCCCTGCGGTGCTGATCGTGGTGTTGTTGGTCTTGTGGGAGGTTTGCGTCCGCGTGTTCAACGTGCCGCGTTTCTTGCTGCCGACCCCTAGCGAGATCGCTCGCCTCGCCGTGAACGAATGGCCGCTGGTGCAGATGCATTCGCTCTATACGCTTTGGAGCATCACCACCGGCTATCTCGCCGCCGTCGTGTTCGCCCTGGCGGCTGCAGCACTGATGATCCGCTTCACGCTGGCTGAAAAGCTTATCATGCCCATCTTTGTCGGTCTGCAGAGCGTGCCGAAAATCGCCATCGCGCCGCTCATTCTTGTGTGGGTCGGCGCCGGCGTCGGCTCGAAGATGCTGATCGTGGCGTCGATCGCGTTCTTCCCGATCGTGGTCAATACGATGGTCGGGTTCAAGGAGGTCGACCGCGGTCTCGCCGATGTGTTTCGCTCGGTCTCGGCCAATGAACGTCAGCTATTCATGAAGCTGCGGCTGCCCTACGCGATGCCGTACATTTTCGCGGGCCTGCGCATCGCAACGACTTTGGCGGTGCTTGGCGCGATCGTGGCCGAATGGCTCGCTGCAACCAACGGTCTTGGTTATCTCGTTCTTTCCGGCAGTTTCAACTTCAACACCGCTCGATCCTTCGTTGCCATCATAGCGCTCGCAGTGATCGGGACCGCGTTCTTCGCCCTCATGTCATGGATCGAACGACTGGTCTCCTGGAGGAGGCTCGGCGCAAACGACTCGACCACGACCATCTGAAGAACCCGCCTTTCAACGCCCCTAAGGCCGCCAATTGATCGTTCAGGCCGGAAGGCCGCCAGTAAGGAGACGGACTATGCATTCGCTTCGTCATATCGTGATGGCCGGCTCGGCCGCGCTCAGCCTGGCAGCCGGTTTTGCATCGGGAGCGTCGGCTGCCGACAAGGTGATTATGCGGCTGAACTTCACGCCGTGGGCGATGCATGCGCAGTACTATGCCGGCATTGCGCAGGACTTCTACGCTCAAGAGGGCATCGATCTCGAAATTCGGCCGCCGTCGGGTGGTCAGCAGAGCGAACTCTTCATCGGCACAGGGCGCGAACAGTTCGGCATCGGCAATGCCGACAGTTTCATCAAGGCGCGGGCCTCCGGGCTGCCGGTCGTCGCTATCATGGCCGACGAGCCGGATAATCCGTATTCGATCATCACACTCAAGAAGGACGGCTACACCGATCCTAAGGAGCTCAAGGGTAAGAAGCTCAGTTGGTTTCAAGCCAATGTGAAGGGTCTGCTGGACCCGATGCTGGCCTACGCCAAACTGACGCGCGACGACATCGAATATGTCAACGTTGCGCGCGGTGCCGAAGTGCAAATGCTCGCCGCCGGGCAGGTCAATGCGATGTTCGGCTACAGCTTCGGCCAGGGCCTGACGCTCGAGGAGCGCGGCTTTCCGACCAAGATCTTCGCGCTGAAGGACTACGGTCTGAAATTCTACGGCACGGTGCTCTACACCAACGAGCAGTTGTTGAAGTCGAATCCCGACCTCGTGAAGCGCTATGTCCGCGCGACGCTGAAGTCGCTGGCCTGGACCCGCGACAACATGGAAAAAGCAGTGGCCGAGGTGATCAAGATTTCGCCCGATCGCGACCTCAAGCTGGAAACCAAGAAGCTCGCCATCATCTACGACCTCTACAAGACGCCGGATTATGCCGCCCGTTTCGGCCTGATGAATGACGCAAAGTGGCAGTCCTCGATCGACATCCTCGCCGGATCCGGCGATCTGCCCAACAAGCCGACGGCGCGCGAAATGTACAGCAACGCCGTCATCGAAAGCCTCGACGAAGCCAAGACGCTGTCCGAGGCGCTCAAGGTCTCGTCCAAGTGAGCGTTGACACGATGGTCAGTGCAGCGAATGACGAACGGACGGCCGACAATGTCGATGTCGCCAGCGCCATCCGTATCGCCGATGTCGGCGTGACTTATGGCGTCAGCGGCGACGAACCGGTGACCGCACTCACCGGCGTCGATCTTGACATCCCGGCCGGCTCCTTCGTTTCGCTTGTCGGCCCGTCGGGTTGCGGGAAATCGACCTTGCTGAAGGTCGTCGGCGATCTGATGAAGCCGACCAGAGGCAAGGTGACGATCGGCGGGGCGGCGCCTGCCGAATTGCGACGGCAAGGCCGTATCGGTGTCGTGTTCCAGCAGGCCAATCTGATGCCCTGGCTCGATATCAAATCCAATATCGGCCTGTTGCGCGAGCTCGTCGCGGGCAACGGCTTCACGCCGTCGGCCGCCGGCGCCAATATTTCGGAGCTGATCGACGTCGTCGGCCTCAAGGGCTTCGAGACCAAGCATCCGCATCAGCTCTCCGGCGGCATGCAGCAGCGCGCTGCAATTGCACGGGCGCTGGCGCTCGATCCGGAGACCTTGTTGATGGACGAGCCGTTTTCTGCGCTCGACGAAATCACGCGCGATCGGATGGCGATTGAACTGATGCGGATCTGGCAGGTCTATCGCAAGACGGTTCTGTTCGTGACGCACAGCCTGTCGGAAGCCGTATTCCTGTCCGATCGCATCGTGCTGATGAGCGCGCGGCCTGGTCGCATCCACCGCGTCTTCGACATTGATCTGCCACGCCCGCGCGACCGCGAAACACGTCTGACCGAACGCTTCCATCAGATCGTCAGCGAGATCAACCGCGAGCTCTATGCGGTGATGTCTTGAACGGGAGGCGGTCGAAGAAACCCGGCACGACAACACCTGGTCGCGCCGTCACGGCTGCCTGATCGGCCAGACAATCCAGAAAGTGGAATTTCCCGACCGAAGGTCCGCGACCGATAGCGAGATCGCCGAGACCGAGGTCGCAACAGAAGCAGGTCATACATGATCGATTATGTCATCAGAAACGCACGTCTCGCCGGCCGGGCCGATCTGTTCGATATCGGATTCGCCAAGGGGCGCATCCAGGCGGTCGAAAGCAGCCTCATCTGCGACGCGCCGTCTCACGATGCCGGCGGCTGTCTTTGCTGTGCGGGCTTCATCGAGACGCATATCCATCTCGACAAATCCCGCATCATCGATCGCTGTGCACCCGAGACGCGCCGCATGGCGGATGCCGTGAAGCGTGTCGCAGCCGCCAAAAAAGATTTCACGGTCGAGGATATCTACAACCGCGCCAAGGCCACACTTGAAAGTTGCCTGAAGAATGGCACAACGCGCATGCGGACCCATGTCGAGGTCGACCCCGGGATCGGTATGCGCGGCTTCGAGGGCGTGCAAGCGCTGGTCGAGGAGTACAAGTGGGCGATCGATATCGAGCTCTGTGTTTTCCCGCAGGAAGGATTGATCAACAATCCGGGTACCGATGAATTACTGGTCGAGGGCCTGAAGCGCGGCGCACGCGCGATCGGCGCCGCGCCGGGCTACGATACGGACCACGCCGGCCAGCTTCGCCGCGTGTTCGAACTGGCGTGCGAATATGATGTCGAGATCGATATGCATGTCGACTTCGGCAATACGCCCGACGACCCCGATGCGATCCTGATCTGCGAATTGACGAAGCAATACGGTCTCGGTGGCCGGGTCGCCATTGGTCATGCCACGAAACTATCGACCATGCCGCGCGATCAACAGAAGGCGATGGCTCGTCGTCTCGCCGATGCCGGGGTCGCGGTGACGATCCTGCCGGCGACTGATCTGTTCCTAATGGGCCGCGACCAGGACTACAACGTCAAGCGCGGGCTGGTGGACGCCAACCTGTTCGTCGAGCAGGGCTGCAACTGCACGCTGTCGACCAACAATGTGATGAATCCGTTTACACCTTTCGGCGACGGCTCACTGCTTCGCATGGCCAACCTGCAGGCCAATGTGCTGCAGATCAGTCAATCGGAGCGCATCGCCGAATGCTTCGAGATGATAACCAACCGCTCGGCGAAGCTGATGAACCTGAAGGATTACGGCATCGTCGCGGGCAATCCGGGAGATGTGGTGATTATTGATGCTGAAGATACACGGCATGCGGTAGCCGAGCTGCGGCAGCCGCTCGCAGCGTTCAAGAACGGCAAACGCACGCTGACCCGCACGCGGGCGGAGTTGCATTATCCGGCCTGAAGCGCGATGCCTCAGCGAGGGTTCCTGTCGTTCCAATAGGGTCGAAAAGCCATGCGGCTGGCAACCAACCGGGTGACGGCCTGTTGATAGGTGCGGGGTCCCGACGCGGATCGGCGAGCCAAGCTATTGATCCGTCAAGCAATGGAGGGGTCCATATTGGACGCTTATTCACAGATAGACTGCCTGAAGTCGCTTGTTCAGTTCTCCTTTTTGAATTTGCTCGGGGAGCGACGCCCCATGCCGGAGTTCGTCCGGCGAGGTCCAGAACTCGTCGGGAAGGAACTCGGCGACAAACATTCGTAGCTTCCGCGCTACCGACGATTCGTTCTTGGCGAGCTCTTGCTCAAGGTTGTCGACCAATGGACCGGCATTGGGCAGCTCTCTCAGCTTTTTGAGTGTCGGCCGAATGGAGACGAATTTCCTCAACTCGGAAAACGGGAATGACTTGCCTGCGTAATGGCGAGCGGCGAGCGTCTCCAATGCGGCAATCAGAGAACTGTACGCGCCAGACGGGTCGAAGTGTGCCGAACTGATAGCTGAGTAGTACAGCCGCATCGCGGCGAAGGCGGCGTCGATCCCCCCACTGTCGTTTGAATTGCCGACGCCATCGATGATGGCGTTCATCTCGACCGTGTTGACTGCGCAGTCTGCCAGAAGCGTCGTTAGCGGTGGTCGCGGGAACTCGTAGTGATAGTTACCGATGATTGGATGATTGTCGATTTGACGTGTGCCCAGCAGCGAGATGGGGTGGCGGACAAGGAGGGAGAGAAGGACGACAAAGTCGAATGCAACCTCATCGATAGGCGGTCCAGAGGAAGAGAATCCCAGCGCCTCGACCGTTCGAGTGTGACAGGTGAAAGAGAGACAGAGTTGCTGCGGAAGAACGTAGGTGGGACGCGTCAAGACCGACACCTTGTAGTGGCCGTCGTGCACTACCCATTCGCCGGCGGACGAATGATCGGGGTCGACAGAGATGATTGCCCCATCCCTCAACCTGCGCCCCGAAAGGAGGTAATACTCAATCTTCTGGCCGTCGGCTGGGGCCCCGACTATGCGTTTCGTATTCCAGGCAAGGCTCATCGTTGTCTTCCCCCGGAAGACTTAATCTAGCACACAGGCGATCCTAGAAGCCTCCGCATCGCGGACTAGGTTATTGATGGGAATTATATTGCACCAACAATGACATAGCGGTGCCCAGTTTCATCTCCACCGGTGCGCCAGTACTTAACTTTGATTTCGGGCCTGGTTTTGCAGTTTCCGGTTCGCGCTGCGTTACGGGCCTGCCCGCAAATCTAGAAGACGCTCTCGAATTGCTCGAGCAGGGCGTCGCGCGCTTGCGCGATGCGGCGGTAATGTTCGCCGCTGCCGCCGGCGTCGGGATGGGCGGTCTTGGCCAGCCGCCGGAACGCGGCATTGATCTGTGAAGGCTCGAGTTCGCCCTCGATCGGAAGATTCAGAGCCTCGCGGTGCTCCCTGTCGTCATTGTTGAGACCCAACCGAAACAGCAAGGCCCGGCGTTTTTCCCGCGCTTCGAGCCGAAGCTCGATCTGATCCTGTTGCCATCTCCGGCGGGACATCACGCGACATTCGCCAAAGGCGATCCGGCCGCGCATTTTCAGTTCGTCCAGACTGAACGGCCCCACGACGTCATAGGGCGGCGCCAGAAAGGCCCTGCTGCCGCCCTCGCCATCTTCGACATGGCCGATCGTCGCCATGTCGAGAATTCCCAACGAGCCGTTCCAGATCACCCATTGCTCTTTATCGGTCATGCCGCGCGCTTTCATGCATGAGTTGGCGGAGGTCACGCCGGCGAGCGCGCTGCCTTGACCGGTCCGACATCGACCTGAATCTCGTCCCCCTCCAAACGCACGGCGTAGGGGTGGAGCGCATTGCGGACGAGGTGGGTCACGCACTTGCCGCTGGTGCTGTCGAAACCCCATTGGTGATGCGGGCAGGTAACGGTCTGCCCGTTGAAGGTGGCGTCGTTCAACGGCATATCGGCATGCGGGCAGCGCCCGCGATAGGCCTTGAGCTCGCCGCCGGCCGGCCAGACCAGGAGCACGCTCTTGCGACCGGCATGAAAGAGGCCCATGCCCCCTTCAGGCACGGCACTCGTGTGACAGATGGAGGTAAACGCCATCGCGGGGTTGCCTTCTTGAAAATGAACGTCTGATCGGCAACACGCAAATTCCAGACCAGCAAAAAGCCCTCCGACAAGTGCTGGATGGGTGCTGGATGGGCGCCGAATGTCGCAAACGCGACGTCCAACCCGTAGCTTTCCTCCCAACAGACGATCGCTTCGGTCAGACGATGCAGATTTGAATGAGGCTGGGCCGCCGCCGGCTCACTGCTGAGCTGGCGGCACCGGCGCCATGCTCTCGAACACGCCGTCGCGGCGAACGAGGGCGTGGAACAGCGCGGCCGCGAGGTGAAGCAGGACCAGCGCGAAGAATGCGAATGCCAGATAGAAGTGCGCATTCCAGAGCAGCGTATGCAGAAAGTCGCTCTGCGGCAGGATGGCGGGGAGACGGATGTCCCCATACAGCACCACCGGATAGGCGCCGGCCGACAACATCGCCCAGCCGATCAGCGGCATGCCGATCATGAGGGCATAGAGCGCGTAATGCGACAGGTGCGCGGCGAGTTTCATCGGCTCCGGCAGATCCGCGGGCAGGGCCGGCGCGCCGTAGCGGGCGCGGACGCCGAGGCGGACCACCGCCAGCACGAGGATGGCGATGCCGAGCGTCTTGTGCGTCGCCAGCAGCGGAACGTATTTGGGCATGATGGTCGACACCATGCCGACGCCGACGAAAAGCATCGCGAGGATGCAGGCTGCCATCAGCCAGTGCAGCAGCCGTTGAAGAACGGTGAATCGCATGCCGTTGCTGTTCATGGCTTGGCACCTGCCGCGGTTTGCTGGCGATAGGGATAATGCTTAACTTCAGACGTGCGCAGGTCGTACGACTTTGCGTAAGCCGATGATCGCGCCGCCGGGAACGGATCGTCTGATACCCTGATGCCGTTCGGCAGGATGGTCGGATCGAAGTTGATGTCGCGGCACGGGCCGTCGCGTTCGGCTTCGATCCGCTGCACCACGAGCGTGCCGACCTCGACGGTCTTCCGCCCCTCCGGCCAGGCCTTGCTCGGATCCGCCGTTTGATCGCCCGGATTGGCTGTCGTCACGACCATCGTCCAGCGCTGCGGCGCCTTGGCGACCCGATCCCGGATATCCTGCTCGAGATGGTCGGGACCGAGCTTGGTGAGATCGGCGTCGGTCACCGGCACGACCTGCGCCTGCGGCAGCAGCGACCAGCGCACCGCGCGCTCGGCGCCAAGTTTGTCGACGAACATGAAGCTGTTGAGGCTGTGGTAAGGCTCCTCCGCGTAGCTGGCGGTCCAGGGCGCGTTCTTGCCCCAGTCGGCGAACGCGGCGAACTCCGGATGCGCGGCTGCGAAGGTCTTCATCGCATCCGGATCCTTGCTGTGCGACGTCTGCAGCAATTCGTAAAATGCCTCCGGCGTCGCCACCGGGAAAATCGGAGCATTGATGATGGCCATGCGCCACACTTCGCCGTCCGGGGTCGAGATCTGAAGGCCCATGCCCCGCACCCGGACCGTCGCATCCGGTGCCGTCGGGTCGGGCGTGCCGAGATTGAAGCGGCCGAGAGCCGGATACTGACCGGTGGAGAAAGCCTCGGTCCGTGAGAGCTGCGCGCCGTTCCCGTTGGCTTCGAATACGCCCGTGAAGCAGATGCCCTTTGCATGGTTTCGCCGATGGCCGAGAGCAGGCCCCGTGGCAGGCGCGAGTGCATCGACAAGCCTGGTCGGTGTCAGGCGGCCGGGTGAGAGCCATCCGGCCGTATAGGCGAAGGCAGCGGCGCCGACGGCGACAATGACGGCAATGAGTGCCAGCGATCCGAACGCGGCACGCGGCGGCGATGAAGACGGCTCAGGCATTCAACGCCCTCCTGGATTTGACCGGGTTCGCTGCCGGCAATCGTCGTCAGCCGCCGCTAGCCGGAACCATCCTGCTTCCGGACGGCGGGATGTTCTTTTCAAATAGCGCGATGCGTTTTTGGATCGCACGACGCAAATTAAGGTTGGCGCCAATGACGGTCAATGCCGGAATTCGGCGTCGAGGGCGGGCCAGGACGGTATGAGTTCGCCGATTTGTCGCGCGTGCCGGAACCATCTCGGCTTCATTCGCGGCGAACGCCTGTCTGCGCCCGGCGCGAGCGAGCGAACGTGCCCGGCGAGCAGCCGACCCGGCGACGAAACGCGGTACTGAAGGCGCTGGCGGATTCATAGCCGATCTCGTCGGCCAGGCGGTCGAGCGACTTGCCGCCCCGGCTGAGCGCATCCTGCGCCAACGCCATGCGCCATCGCGCTAGATATTCGATCGGCGCGCAACCAAGCGTCTCGCCGAACCGCGCGGCGAAGGCCGAGCGCGACATGCCCGCAAGCCTGGCGAGTTCAGCCACGGTCCATCCGGCGCGAACGTCGGAATGCACCGCCCGCAGCACCCGCGCCAGGACTGGATCGCGCATGCCGCTTAGCAACCCCGCCGGCAGAGCGTCGTCGCCGATGCCGCGCCAACGCAGCGACTCCACCAGCATGACTTCCAGAAGACGTTGCAGGATCATTTCCTTGCCGGGATGATCGGACGCACATTCCTCCATGATCAGGTCGATGATGCGACCGCAGCCGTCCGGCGCCGTCCTTCGGACGAACGAATGTGAATCATCCCGGGCAGCAGCGCGATCAGGAGCGGCGCGTTGACCATTTCGATCCGGAAGGCGCCGCCAAGCATCTCGACAGTCGGGTTCACCTTCCTGTTCGCCATGCCGAACGGCGGTGTCCGTCGGGATCGCGATGCACGCAATCGGCGCCCGGCTGGCTGAACAGCGCGAATGCCGGCGTCGATGGCAGCAGCACGAAGTCGCCGCGATCGAGCTGAACGGGCTCGTCGCCGTCGATCGCCAGCCAGCATTGCCCTGACGAGCACGATCGCGAACCCCGGCAGTCCGTAAGCCGAATAGCGAACGCCCCACTTGCCGCGCCCGGTGATCGGCTTCGACACGGCGGCGTGCGGGCGGAGCAAGGCGATGAGTTCGCTGAGAGGATCCATTTTGGACGATCTGATAATGAATACAGGACATATGATTATAGAACGTCCTAAGCGATATGTCTATTTCTAGAGGGCCACAAGCAGAAAAGGAAGACCCCAATGACCAAGACAATCCTCATCACCGGAACCTCATCGGGCTATGGCAAGGCGATGGCCGAGCTCTTTCTCGATCGGGGCTGGAATGTCCTCGCCACCATGCGCCGGCCCGATCCTGCCGTGTTCGCGACGACGTCCGAGCGGCTGAAACTGCTGCCGCTCGACGTCACCGATGCCGACAGCATCGGCAAGGCCATCGCCGCCGGCGTTGCAGCCTTTGGCGCCATCGACGTGCTGGTGAACAATGCGGGGATCGGCCTCGCCTCGGCCGTTGAAGCCACGCCCGGACAGCACGGTGCGCGAGATATTCGAGACCAACACCTTCGGCGTATTCGCGACCTGCCGTGCCATCATTCCGCAGATGCGCAAGCAGGGTCACGGCGTCATCATCAACGTGACGTCGAGCGCCGGCATTGCGCCGATGCCGCTGGTGGCGGTCTACGCCGCCAGCAAATGCGCGGTCGAGGGTTTTACCGAGTTGCTGTCCCATGAACTGGACCAGTTCGCCATCAAGGCCAGGCTGGTGGAGCCCGGCTATGCGCCGACCACCAGCTTCACCGCCAATGGCGGCCCGCGCATGCAGGGATTGATCCCGGCGGACTATGGGGCTTTTGCGCAGTCCTGTTTCGAGAAGATGGCCAACTATCCGACGCCCTATTGCACCGAGGCCGAGGTCGCCGAGGCCGTCTTCGCGGCCGCGACCGAGCAGGGCAGGCAAGATCCGCTATCCAGCCGGACCCGACACCAAGCTCCTCGCCGACCTGCGCTGGACGACCTCGGAGGATCACTATCTGGAGAAAATGCGGGAGATGTTCAGCCCGCGGGTCGCTTCCTGACCTTGGTAATGGATCGTTTGATCTATCGGCAAGCGTGCCCGCATCAAGTGCGGGCAGGCTTTTTTCGGATCATACTCTAGCTTTTCCGGGGTGTCCGGGCTGGAGCTTTAAAGAATTCGGCCGGGTCGACTTTCAATACCTCTGCAAACTTCCCGATGATTTCCAAGCCGACATAGGTAACGGCCCGCTCGATCCTGCTGACATAGGCACGATCCACCCCGGCCTCGTATGCCAGGTCCTCCTGGGAAATATCCCTGTCGTGGCGGATACGGCGCAAGTTGGTCGCGAATCGATGGCGGAGGTCCATACCTCAGCCAAGCTTCTTGTGGCCTATTGACCCACGGCTTTAAAGCCGAAAAGATGCCGGCCCATTCCGAATGTTGGATTCGCGAATTTGGCAACGAGGAGATCGAAATGCGCGACAGCCCAACGGCGCAAAAGCTCCTGGCGGCCCATCACATCCGGAGGTTAAGGGGTGCGAGCTGCCGCGGCCGGGCGACGACGCCGGCCTCCTCGCTCTTGAAGTGCAGTTCAACAGCCTTGTTACCGAAATGCTCGCCGCCCGGAAGGCAAGCGACGAGGCCATCATCTTTCGGGATCGACGGTCACTCGTTGACGACCGTTTGCGGGCGGGCGTTGGGGTTGAATCGGATCGCGAAACGAGGGCGAAACAGGTAGAGGCTATCTTGGCCCGTCTCTACCCGATCGAACAGGCGATAATGCGGACGCCCGCCCACACAATCGCAGGTCTGGGGGTGAAAGCGCGCCACGCGGCCTACGTGATGTCTCAACACTGGGAGGCGCCTATCGATCGAATCGACTGGGATGCGCAGGCGGCACGTCTGCTGGTCGAAGCAATTTGCGACCTTGCCCGCAGGCCCTTACCCTTTCACGACACGAGGAGTGACGAATGATGTCTTTTTACTTCCATCCCTTGCACGGCAACGTCGTGCGTGTCGAACCACCAGCTACAGGTGGGCGGGACCGTTAACAGACCCGACCGGAAAAGGCGTCAGGCGGCTCGAACCTTGGCCAGGAAGCCGTCCACGGCGTTGCGCAGCATGCCGGACTGGTCGTCGAGTTCGCGGGCGCCGGCGAGTACATCGGACGCCGCGGTGCCGGTGGCCGCCGCCGCCGTGGTGACGCCGCCGATGTGGGAGCTGATCTCGCTGGAGCCGGCCGCGACCTGCTGGATGTTGCGTGCGATCTGGCGGGTCGCCTCGCCCTGCTGCTCGACCGCCGTGGAGATGCTCACCGTGATCTCGCTCATCTGCGCGATCGTCTGCGTGATGCCGTTGATGGCCGAAACCGCGTCGCTGGTCGACTGCTGCATGGCGGTGACCTGGCCCGAGATTTCCTCGGTCGCCTTCGCGGTCTGGTTGGCAAGCGCCTTGACTTCGGAGGCGACCACCGCGAAGCCGCGGCCGGAATTGCCGGCCCGCGCCGCTTCGATGGTTGCGTTCAACGCCAGAAGATTGGTCTGCGCCGCGATCGAGTGGATCAGCTTCACCACCTCGCCGATCTTATCGGCGCCGTCGGACAGGATCTGCACCGTGGCGTTGGTGCGCTCGGCGTCGTTGACCGCCCGGCTGGCGATCTCGCTCGAACGCGTCACCTGCCGCGAAATCTCCGCAACCGAACTCGACAGCTCTTCCGCGGCGGCCGCGACCGTGTCGACATTGCTCGACGCGCTCTGCGACGCGGCGCTGACGGTCGCGGCACGCGAGCTGGCGTCGCTCGCGGTCGATGTCATCGACCGCGCCGTGCTCTGCATGCCCGCCGCCGCCGTCGACACCGTGCGGACGATGCCGTGGACGCTGCGCTCGAAGTCGGCGGCGAGGTTTTCCATCGCCGCGCGGCGTTCGCTCGCGGCGCGGACCTCGGTCTCGGCCTCCGCCTTCTCGAGCTTGCGCACCCGCATGGCGTTGTCCTTGAAGATCTGGACGGTGGCGGCCATCTGGCCGACCTCGTCGCCGCGGCCGATGCCGGGGATCTCGCCTTCCAGTTCGCCGGTGGCCAATGCCTGCATTCGCCCGCCGAGCAGGCGGAGCGGCCTGCTGATGCTGCGCCCGATCAGCCAGGCAATGGCACCTGCGATCACCGCGATGGCAAAGATGGCGACACCAAGAACCCACGCGATCGATTTCATCTTGGCGTCGAGATCGTCGATATAGACGCCGGTGCCGACAAACATGTTCCAGCCGGGAATCGCGGCGGCGTAACTCAGCTTGCGGCTTACTTTGTCCTGGCCCGGAAGCTGGTTGTTGTAGAACAGCGTGAACTCTCCCTTGGCGGCGATGCTGTCGTGCATCTTGCGGAAGTTGGCCTTGCCTTCCTCGCTCAGCGTGTCGAGACGATTCTTGCCGATCAGCTTCTGATCCGGAAACAGCACCGTGATGCCTTCCATGGTGTACGCGAACAGGTAGCCGGAGCCGCCATCATAGGTCAGCGTATTGCCCCGCTTGCCGAATTCGGCGAGGGCGGCCTCTTTGGTGAGTTGGCCGGCATCGACCTGTTTCTGCAAGCCTGCCGCCATATTGCGCGCCATGTCGACCACGGCATGGGTCTGTTCGATGCGTGCGTTCAGCATCTCCTGCTGCATCAGATGGCCGGCGAGCGTCCCCGCGGCGCAGAGGCCGATCAATGCCACGCCGACCAGGATCGCGAGCTTGGAGCCGATCTTCATGTTGTTCAGCTTCACGGCAATGTCTCCGGGAGGTGCGCCGGGCCGGCACGCGAGAGCCAACGGTACAGGGAGACCCCTTATGATTTATTGACAAAAAACCAGAATATCGTCCATATAGTGGACACAACGACATAAGTATCGGAATATTATGGACACTTGTCCAAAACTGGTCCATTGGATTTTCCATGATGCCCGCCCTGTCGAGCCAGCCGACCTTCACGCCGTCCCCGTCCGCAGAGGCGGTGCTCGCGCAAAGTGCCGGCGACGCGGCGTTCGCCACCACCCTCGCAAAGGGACTGGTGGTGCTCGAGGCCTTCGACGCCGGGGCTCCCGTGCTCGGCAACATGGAGCTTTCGGCGCGCACCGGGATTCCCAGGCCGACGGTGGCGAGGCTGACCCACACGCTCGCAGAGCTCGGATATCTCCGCTACGACCCTGACCTTGCCAAATACCGTCTTGGCGCCCGGGCGTTGCGCATGGCCCACCCGCTGCTTGCCGGCATGCAATTCCGCCAGATCGCGCGACCTCTGATGCAGGAACTCGCGCAGAGCGTCCGCGGCACCGTCTCGATCGGCCTGCTCGACGGAACGGCGATGATCTATGTCGAGACGGCGCGATCGGGAGACGTCGGACCGCATGTCCCTGACATCGGCATGCCGATTCCGGTCATCCTCACGGCGATGGGGCGCGCCTCGGCTGCGATATTGCCTGCCGCCGAGGCCGCGCTGCTGGAAGATCGAATAAAGATCGATAACGCGGATTTGTGGTCTGCCTATCGCGACAACTACCGGGCCGGAATGGCGCAATGCGCGGACCGGGGATTTTGCACTTGCTATGGCGAGTACATGGCGTCGATTCACGCGGTCGCCGCTCCGCTGTTTCACGCGCGAAATCTGAAGCAATCCTTTGCGATCAATTGCGGCATCCCCGCCTTTCGACTGCAGCGGCGGCAGCTCGAGGCCGAAATCGGTCCGCGGATCAGGGCCCTGGCCGTCAGCATCCGCTCGCTGGTCAACGAAGCCGAACCGGCGATCGAGCCCCGCGAACAGCCTAAAAAGAAAGCCGGGAAATGATCCGCAAGCCGGCCGCATTCGAAGACCGTTTGACGAAGGTTCGGAGTTCTGGCCGGGCAACGGGCGATTCCGGCGCAGGCGTCCGTTTAAAGCGGCGGAGGACGAGATGAGCGGGCCGCTCGAGGGATTGAAGGTTCTCGATATCGCGACCATCATCGCCGCGCCGCTGGCGGCGACCCTGTTGGCCGACTATGGAGCCGACGTCCTCAAGATCGAGATGCCGGGGCAGGGCGACGGGGTCAGGTCCTTTCCGCCGTTCAAGGACGGCAAGCCCTTGTGGTGGAAGACGGCGAACCGCAACAAGAAATTCGCCACGCTCGATCTTCGCACCCCGGAAGGGCTGGCGCTGTTCAAGCAGATGCTTCCGCGCTTCGACGTGTTGATCGAGAACTTCCGTCCGGGAACGCTCGATCGCTGGGGGCTCTCGAAGGAAGTGTTGTGGTCGATCCAGCCGCGCCTGGTGATCTTGCGCGCCACGGCCTTCGGGCAGGACGGGCCCTACCGCAATAGACCCGGCTTCGCGCGGATTTTCGAAGCGATGGGCGGGCTGACCTACATCACCGGCGAAGCCGACGGAGAACCCACGCATCCCGGATACCCGATCGGGGATTCCATCGGGGGTCTGTTCGGCGCCGTCGGCGTGCTTGCGGCGCTCTGGAAGCGGGCGCGAGACCCGGATGCGCCCGGTGAGGAGATCGATCTCGCGCTGACCGAGGCGGTCTTTCGCCTGCTCGATGTTCTTCCCATCGAATTCGACCAGCTTGGCTTTTCCCGCAGTCGCATCGGAAATGCCAACGGCTATTCCGCGCCGGCGGCGGTTTTTCGGACCAGCGACGATCGCTGGGTCACGCTGGCGGGTTCGACCAACACGCTTTACGCGGCGAATTGCCGGGCGATCGGAAGGCCCGACCTGATCGAGGACGTGCGCTTCTCCTGCAACGATCTCCGCGTGAAGCGCGCGCGCGAGCTCAACGACATCTTCTCGGCATGGTGCGCCGAACATACCCTCGACGAGGTGCTCGCGGAATTCGCGGCAGCACAGGGGACGATCGCGCCGATCTATTCGATCGACCAGATCGCGGGCGATCCGCAGGCAAAGGCGCGCGAAATGATCACCCGCGTTCCCGATCGGGATTTCGGCTCGGTGGCCATGGCGAATGTCGTTCCGCGCTTCACGGTCGATCCCGCGCAATTGCGAAACGCCGCCGGTGACGTCGGGCAGGACAATCGCGAGGTCTATCAGGATTGGCTTGGCCTTTCGGAGCAACAGATCGAACGGCTCAGCCGCATGAAAGTGATCTGATGGCCGGGCAGGACACCGGCGCACCTTTGGGGTGACGCCAACGCGCGGCGCGGGCGTGCAACAACGGGAAACAACAAGAGGGGGAGGGAATGGTGGCAGCAAATCGATCAGTCCGTGCGCGATCGCGGAAAACCCCGGATCATCCTGGGCCTGACGCCCCGCAGGCATTCGCGATCGTCACACGCCGAACGCTGCTCAGCGCCGTCGCTGCCTGGCTCTCGGCGGGTCCCGGCTTCCAGGCGCGCGCACAGGATAATTGGCCGTCGCGTCTGGTGCGGCTGATATCGCCTTATGGGGCAGGCGGGGCCAACGACATCTCGTTGCGCATTCTGGCCGAGCAGCTTGGGCGTCGTCTGGGCCAACAGTTCATCGTCGAAAACAGGCCGGGCGCAGGCACGCGCCTTGCCAACGAATCCGTCGCGCATGCGGCGGCGGACGGATACACATTGCTCTACGCGGCAGCGCCCTATGCGACAGCCGAGGCCCTGTTTGGGAAACTGGGTTACGAGCGCAAAGACCTGCAGCCGGTGGCGATGGCCGTCATCGCCCCGATCTTTCTGATCATCAGCGCGCAGGCCCCGTTCAAGACCCTGCAGGAACTGATCGCTTACGGCAAGTCGCAGCCCAACGGCTTGACCTTTGCTTCGCCGGGCGCAGGCTCACAACCGCATCTGGCGGCGGAGCTGCTTTTCAGAGACGCCGGGGTCAAAGGGCTTAACGTCCCTTTCCGCGGGGACTCCATGGCCTACACCGAGCTGCTGGCCGGTCGCGTCGATGCCACGCTCACGGCGATCAGCACGGCCTTACCGTATGTTCAGAGCGGCAAGTTCCGCGTGCTGGGAGTGGCTTCCGCCACTCGCAGCTCCATTTATCCCGAGGCTGCCACCTTGCGTGAGCAGGGTTTGCCCAATGTGGTCGCGGCGGGGTGGTACGGATTCATGGCGCCGGCCGGCACGCCGCGCCCGATCGTCGATCGATTACAGGACGAAATTACGCGCGCACTTGCCGATCCCGAGGTGAACCAAAAGCTGCTGGTCCAGGGACTGGAAGTTCATGGCGGCACGGCGGCCGAGTTCAGCCAGTTCATCGACGAGGAGACGCGCAAGTGGAGCGAGTTGATCCGCGAGGCGGGCCTCAAGGGGGAATAGAATGTGGGACAATGCTTTCAATTTGGCGGCGGCGTCTGCGATTGCCGTCGCGCTGTCGGTTTCATCCGCTTACGCGCAGAAGAAGTATGATCCCGGCGCCACCGACACGGAAATCAAGGTGGGACAGACTGTGCCGTTCAGCGGGCCGGCCTCGGCCTATGCCACGGTCGGCAAGGCCCAGGCCGCCTATGTGAAAATGATCAACGACCAGGGCGGCGTGAACGGGCGCAAGGTCAACCTGATCCAGTACGACGACGCCTATAGCCCGCCGAAGACTGTCGAGCAGGTGCGCAGGCTGGTCGAGGGCGACGAGGTCCTGCTGACGTTCCAGATCATCGGCACCGCCCCGAATGCCGCCGTCCAGAAATACCTCAATGCCAAGAAGGTGCCGCAGCTGTTCGCCGCCACCGGCGCGGCGAGGTTCACCGACCCCAAAAACTTTCCATGGACGTTCGGTTTTAATCCCAGCTACTTCGTCGAGGGCCGGATCTACGGCCAATATATTTTGAAGGAGCATCCGAACGCCAAGGTCGGCGTGCTCTATCAGAACGATGATCTGGGCAAGGACTATCTCAACGGCCTCAAGGCTGGCCTTGGCGACAGCGCCGTGAAGATGGTGGTGACGGAAGTTTCCTACGAACTCTCCGAACCGACCATCGATTCGCAAATCCTCAAGATCAAGGATGCCGGTGCGGATCTGTTCTTCAGTGCCTCGACCCCCAAGCAGGCGGCCCAGGCGATCAAGAAGATCGCCGAACTCGGCTGGCACCCCGTGCATATCCTGGACATCAACGCGAATTCGGTGGGCGCCGTGATGAAGCCGGCCGGCCTTGAAGCTTCCAGGGGCATCATCAGCGTCGGCTACGTCAAGGATCCGTCGGATCCCGCCTTGAAGGACGATCCCGGGATGGAGCGCTACCTCGCATTCATGCAGAAATACTATCCGGATGGCGACAAGTATTCGAGTCTCAACGTCTACGGCTACATCACCACGCAGCTTCTGGTGCAAGTTCTCAGGCAGTGCGGCGACGATCTCACCCGCGACAACGTGCGCAAGCAGGCCACCCATCTCAGCCATGTGGAGCTCGACCTGCTGCTGCCGGGAATCACCGTCTCGACCACGCCGGAGGACTATCGCGTCAACAAGCAGCTACAGATGGTGCGGTTTGACGGCGAGCGCTGGGAAAAGTTCGGCCCCATCATCACCGACGAGGCGAAAGAGTAAGCCGTCGTCGAACCACAGCTCGGCCGACGCCGCATCGCGCCCTCCCAAGGATGACGGTCGAGTGGCTCTCGGAAAATTGCATTGGAATTTGCTCGAACCTGTCGTCGCCTCGAGTTGAAACGGCCGGCGCAACCGTGCAAGGGTAGCCACAATCTTCATCCAGGCCCGCCCATCCATGACCACGCCATCAATCGCCCCCTCGCAAGTCCGCAGCATGCTGCTGCTGCGCGATGAAATCGCCTTGCTCGACTTGCGGCATGAGGCCGCCTTTGCCACCGGCCATCCGCTGTTTGCCGCCAACATGGCGGCTGACCGGATCGCGCTCGAAGCCGAGACGCGGCTGCCGCGCAAGGATGTGCCTGTCGTCGTCTATGACGCCGGCGAGGGGCTGGTCCCGTTGGCGGCGGAGCGCCTGAGGGGGCTGGGTTACAGCGACGTTCGTCAGCTCGGTGGCGGGCTGCGGACCTGGCAGGAGGCGGGCTTCGAACTGTTCCAGGACGTGAATTCCTACGCCAAGGCCTTTGGCGAGCTGGTGGAGTCGCGGCGGCACACGCCCTCCTTGCCCGCCGACCAAGTCGCCGCGTTGATCGCGGACAAAGCCAATATCGCAGTCCTCGATGTCCGGCGGTTCGATGAATACGCCACCATGAACATCCCCGGCTCCGTTAGCGTGCCCGGCGCGGAATTGGTGCTCCGCGCGGGCCGGGCCGCGCCGGACCCCGAGACCACCATCATCGTGAATTGCGCCGGCCGCACCCGCTCGATCGTCGGGACCCAGTCGCTGATCAATGCCGGCGTTAAGAACAAGGTGGTGGCGCTGCGAAACGGGACCATCGGCTGGACGCTCGCAGGCAAGCATCTCGAACATGGCGCCGACAGGCGCGGCGAAATCGGCCCGTTCGAGGGGGCGACGGCCAAGGCCCGCGAAGTTGCCTATCGCGCCGGCGTTCGGCATGTCGGCGCGCAGGAAGCGATGGCGCTCAAGGCGCAAGGCCACCGCACGCTCTATCGCTTCGATGTTCGCTCCGCCGAAGAGTATGCGGCCGGTCATATCCCCGGCTTTCGCCATTACCCCGGCGGGCAGCTTGTCCAGGAGATCGACATGGCGGCACCGGTGCGCGGCGCGCGCATCCTTCTCACGGACAATTTGGGTGTCCGCGCCGACATGACCGCGTCCTGGCTCGCGCAAATGGGGTGGGAAGCCTATGTGCTCGACGGCGCCTATGATGGCGCGCTGGAAGTGGGGCCGCCGCAGGTTCTGCCAAAGCCCGATCCGTCGCACCGCTACCGGCGCCCCTACGAGGGCACCGATGTCCAGGCCAGCGCGATGCAGGCCTATCTCGATTGGGAATATGGCCTCGTCGAACAGCTCCGGCGCGACGCCACCCACGGGTTCTTCGTGATTTGACGCGAAAATGAGCGATCGTGGTTGAGTTGGCGGCTTCAGGGTCCGGTCGATTTTGCGTGAAACCGCCAGCAATCAATGGCGCTCCGGTCCGTTTTGGCCTAAAGCCTGCCCACCTCACTTAAATCCGTCGGACCAAAGCGGCTGCGCATGTTCGTTGCGGCTTGACCCATTCGGCGTGAGGCCCTGTTCAATGTTCCGGCCGTAAACGCCAACCAAGGTCTGCCATCTCGTGACATTCTCATCCACAAGCCCGCCGCTCGCCCGAGCCCTGGCGGAACGCAATTACGATCAGCTGACGGCTGTGCAGACAGCCGTGCTCGCAGACGCAGCCGTCGACCGCGACCTTCTGGTTTCGGCGCAGACCGGCTCCGGCAAGACCGTCGCATACGGGCTTTCAATTGCGCGGAATCTGCTGGGCGGTGCCGAGCGGTTCGAGCGGGCTGCCGCCCCCCTTGCCTTGATCGTCGCACCGACGCGCGAGCTTGCCTTGCAGGTTCACCGCGAACTCGAATGGCTTTATGAGCATGCGAATGCGCGGGTGGTTTCCTGCGTCGGCGGCATGGATCCGCGCCGCGAACAGCGCGAGCTTGCCGAGGGCGCCCATATCGTGGTCGGCACGCCCGGCCGGCTGTGCGATCATCTGCGGCGCGGCCGCCTCGACGTTTCGGAGCTGAAGGCTGTCGTGCTCGACGAGGCCGACGAAATGCTTGATCTCGGCTTTCGCGAGGACATGGAATTCATCCTCAAGACCACGCCGGACACCCGCCGCACGCTGCTGTTCTCGGCGACCTTGCCGCGCGGCATCGTCGCATTGGCAAAGCAGTATCAACAACAGGCCTTTCGCGTCGAGGTCGCGGGCGACGAGGGGGGCCACGCCGACATCGAGTACCGCGCCATCCGCGTCGCCGCCGGCGATGTCGAGCATGCCGTCGTCAACGTGCTGCGGTTTTTCGAATCGCCGGGCGCGCTGGTGTTTTGCAACACCAGGCAGGCCGTCCGGCATTTGCAGGCGACGCTGCTGGAGCGCGGTTTCTCCGTGGTCGCGCTATCGGGGGAATTGACACAGAACGAGCGTACCCAGGCGCTGCAGGCTTTGCGCGACGGGCGTGCGCGCGTCTGCGTGGCCACCGATGTCGCGGCGCGCGGCATTGATCTGCCGAACCTTGACCTCGTGATTCACGCCGATCTGCCGAATGACGCGGAGGTCATGCAACATCGCTCCGGCCGCACCGGCCGTGCGGGCCGCAAGGGTGTCAGCGTCCTGCTGGTGCCGCCAGCGCGAAAACGGCGCGCGGAATTGCTGCTGAATCTGGCAGGCATCGACGCCGCCTGGTGGGCAGTTCCGACAGCGGATGAAATTCGCAAGCTCGATCAGGAGCGCATGCTGCAGGATGCTCTCTTCACGGAGGAGACGACCGGCGACGATCTGGTCCTGGCCCGGGCGTTGCTTGCCGAGCGGTCGCCCGAGGACATCGCCGCGGCGCTGGCGCGGCTTTATCGCGCCCGGCTTCCTTCGCCGGAGGACGTTCTCGATCCCGGCCAAAGCGGGCCCCGGTCTCGCGAGGAACGTGGTCGAGAAAAGGACGGGCGAGCGCCGCGTGGCGAGGATCGCGTTTCCGGTCCGCGATCGAAGCCGGGGAAATCGTCGCCGCGTCACGGCATGGCGGAGGGCAGCGTCTGGTTTCGCGCCGCCATCGGAAGAAAGAAGAACGCGGAAGCACGCTGGCTGTTGCCGATGATCTGCCGTCGCGGCGGCATCGACAAGCATGATATCGGCGCCATCCGCATCATGGACACCACCACGGAGTTTGAAATTTCCGGGCGGGCCGCGGAGTCATTTGCCCTTAAAATCCGGCGTCCGGACAAGGAAGACAACATCCGTATCGAGCCGCTGGCAGAGGCCTCGCAGGGTCAGGCGCCCTCAGAAGCGCGGTCGCACACGCCAAGGCGCGAAGGCAAGGAGAGCGATCGCAGCGATCGTCCGAACGATAAATCTCGCGAGGGCAGAGGGCCGAAGCAACCCGGCAAGTCTCACGCCGACAGCCGGTCGGGATTTGGCAGGGAACCGGATTTCGGGAACAAAAAGCGGCACTGGAACAAGCCCGTCCACGCGGGACAATCGCCGCCGGCCAAGGCGTCTGCGAAGCCCGCGTTCGGAAAGAAGGCAAAGAAGAAACATCGCAGCTGATGCCTGGATGGCGCGGGCGAATGCGGTTGTCAGTCGATCATGTTCTGACTCCGCCCAGCGGTTCGATGTTGAGCTTGCCGCCGGTGAACAACTTATCGTCCGGCGCTTCGCTGACATGCGCGAATTCGCAGGGTAAATTCAACATTCTGCGGTTTTTTTGTTATGCCCGCGCCTTGATATCGATGACCACCTTGCCGGCGGCGTCATTGCTTTCAAGCGTGCGATAGGCGTCGCCCACCGTCGACAACGTGAAATGCCTGGGGTCGACGCGGGGCGTGACCTTGCCGGCTTCGATCAGGTGGGTCGCTTCGCGCAGGATGTCGCCGTGATGCGCGCGGCCTTCTCCCGTCAGCATCGGCAGCAGCGTGAAGACGCCCGAATAACTCGCCGCCCGGAACGAGAGCGGCGCAAGCGCGTGCGCGCCCCAGCCCAGCGCGCTCACGACATGACCAAATCGACAAACCGCATTGAACGAAGCATCGAGCGTGGCGCCGCCGACCGTGTCGTAGACGATGTCGAAGCCGCGCCCGCCGGTGTATTTGGCGACATAGGTCTCGACGGACGTCTGCCGATAGTCGATCGGGACCGCGCCAAGCCGTTCGATGAAAGCCAGGTTTGCCGCCGAACCGGTGGCGAACACCTCCGCGCCGAAGGCGCGCGCGATTTGTATGGCGATGTGGCCGACGCCGCCGGCGCCGCCATGGATCAGCACCTTCTGCCCGGAATGCACGGCCGCCCGATCGACCAGCCCTTCCCACGCCGTGATGAAGATCAGCGGAAGCGCTGCGGCTTCGCGCCTGGAAAGATTGGCGGGTTTGGGTGCGAGCAGGTCGGCATCGACCGCCGCATATTCCGCCAGCGAGCCTTGCAGACCGCCGACGCCGCCTGTCATTCCGTAAACCTCGTCCCCGGGCCGAAAGGCTGTCACGCCTTCGCCGACGGCCACGGCGGTGCCCGAAAGATCGATGCCGAGAATTGCAGGCAATGGCTGGCGCGCATGCGCGGCCTGACCGGCCCGAAATCTTGATGTCGAGCGGATTGACCGCGCTGGCCTCGATCCGGACCAGCACCTGTCCGGGTTGAGGATGCGGCCGGGGGATTTGTGCCATCCGGAACGCGGCGCCGGGGGTGTCGAGTACCGCGGCCTGCATGGTTTCCGTTGTTGTCGTCATCGCCTGCCTTCGGTTACGGGCCCGGCACCGGCTGTGCCGGGCTCCCTCGCCCGGTTTAGGGTTAGCACGTATTTAACCATCGTAGCCTATGCTTCGGACCATAGTTCCGTCGTAACCTTCCATTCATTTTATGCCGAGGACCTCGGATGAAGTTCCGGATTTCGATTTCGCGCGCCATCGCTTTGTTCGGACTTCATCACCGCCATAAGCCTTGCCAGCATAATTTTCACCAGCGTCTACGCGCTCAGCGAACTGAAGGTTGGCGGTCCGCTCTATAACAAGATCAAGCTTGGCAACGACCTCGTCGCCGACATCCTTCCGCCGCCGGAATACGTCATCGAAGTCCTATCTGGAAGCCACCCTGGCGTTGCGCGATCCCACGACATTATCCGCGCATCGCGATCGCCTCGTTCAATTGAAAAAGGAATACGACGAGCGTCACGACTTCTGGCTGACATCGGATCTGGATCCCGCCATCAAGCCAAAGCTCACCGAACAATCCCACCGCGCGGTCCAGCAATTTTGGTCCGCCGTGAACGAAGGGCTGCTGCCGGCCCTGGCGAAGCCCGATATGGCTGCCGCGGAGAAGTCGTACAAG
This sequence comes from uncultured Alphaproteobacteria bacterium, assembly GCA_963793165.1. GTDB lineage: Bacteria > Pseudomonadota > Alphaproteobacteria > Rhizobiales > Xanthobacteraceae > Bradyrhizobium. The sequence goes on along the minus strand of CAWBYU010000009.1, from coordinate 375,653 downwards.
GACGTCAGCGCAGCCTATTCGGCGCACCGCGCCTTCATCGACGAGATCGTCAAGCAGACCAACGACGCCAACGCCGCAACCGAGACGGATGCTACCGACCGCGTCAACCGGTTCTCGCTCATTCTTTGGATCGTCTCCGGCGTGGCTTTCCTGGTGGTGGGCGCAGGCATTGTCGGCGTTGCAATCGGTGTCATCCATCCGATCGCAAAGATGACCGGCGTCATGAAGCGGCTTGCCGCCGGCGAGATGAATGACGAGGTGCCCGCGCTGACCCGTGACGACGAGGTCGGAGCCATGGCGAAAGCGGTGCAGGTGTTCAAGGAAAACGCCCTTCGCGTCGAGGTCATGAAGACCGAACAAGCCGAGGCCGCCACGAAAGCCGAAGCGGAGCGGTATGCCGCCATGTCGCAGGTTGCCGACAGTTTCGAGACGGCGATCGGCAGGGTGGTCCGGACGGTGTCGTCGGCGTCGACCGAGATTGAAATGGCGGCCGGCCGCCTGACAAAATCGGCCGACACGACGCAGCAATTGTCGGCTTCGGTCGCCACCGCTTCCGAGCAGTCATCGTCTAACGTACAATCGGCTGCCGCGGCCTCCGAGGAAATGGCCACATCCGTATCCGAAATCGGGCGGCAGGTTCAGGAATCGCACAAGATCGCCCATGCCGCGGTGCATCAGGCGGAACAAACCAATGAACGGATTGCCGAACTTTCCCAATCGGCAAATCGCATCGGCGAGGTCGTCAAGATGATCACCGCCGTCGCGGAGCAGACCAACCTTCTGGCCCTGAACGCGACCATCGAAGCCGCCCGGGCCGGCGAAGCCGGCAAGGGCTTTGCCGTGGTGGCGTCCGAGGTGAAGGCGCTTGCGGCCCAGACCGCCAAGGCGACCGAAGAGATCTCCACGCAGATTACGCAGATGCAAACCGCGACGCAGCAATCGGTCTCCGCCATCAAGGACATCGGGACCACCATTGCGCAGATATCGCAGATTTCGTCGATCATCGCGGCGGCCGTGGAGGAGCAGGGCGCCACGACGGGTGAAATCGCGCGCAACGTGCAACAGGCCGCGCGCGGCGCAACGCAGGTCGCGGGCGGCATCGCCGAAGTCAATCGGGGCGCCGCGGATACCGGATCGGCAGCCGAACAGGTCCATGGGTTCGCACGCTCGTTGCTCAACGAGAGCAATCATCTGACCGCCGAAGTCGGAAAATTTCTCGCGACCGTTCGTGCGGCGTGATTGATGCCGCGTATTCAAGCTTCAGCCGGTAGAAATCCGCCGCCGTCTTCGAGAACAACGCGGTCTTCTCGGCTTCGCCGTAGGGCGCGGCGATGCGTTTGAAGGCGTTGAAGATCACCTGATAGCTGCACTGGCCCTTGTCCGGCGGGAAATTACTCTCGAACATGCTGCGGTCGGGCCCGAAGGCGTCGATGCAGGTCTCGATATAGGGACGCCACGCCGCGGCGGTCTGTTCCGATGAAGGCGGCATCGGCCGCTGGTGAAAATCATAGCCGAGCAGGCGCATCGCCAGGCCGCCAAGCTTGACCCAAACGTTAGGACATTTGGCGATGTCCTGGATCGAAGCCTTCCATTCCGTAAAGGTCTGTTCCCGACGGTTGGCAAAGCGGCCGCGGCCGACCGGACCGCCGCAATGATCGAGCACGATCCTTGTATCCGGAAAGGCGCGGGCGAGATCGGCGAGCTCGCCGATCTGCGGGTGAAACAGCCACGCATCGAAACTGAGGCCCAGCGGCGCTAGGCAGGCAAAGCCCGTGCGGAACGTCGGATCAAGCAAGAGGCCCTTCGGCCGCGTGGCATACATGCCGGCGACCTCGGCTTCGGCGTCCCAAGCGGAAGAATGCCGGATGCCGCGGAAGCGGCCGTTGCCGGCGATAATCTCGGCTTCGAGGACCGGCTTCGCGCCGTCGCCCAGCAGCAGATTGGCATGACCGACGATACCGGCGCAGATCGCGGCGGGACCATAGCCGCCGCTTGCGCTCATCGCCGCGACGCCATTGGCGAATTCGACCTCCCCCACCGGGCGGAGCGCTTCCGGTCCGCCGGCGCGATACATCGAGCGGCAATCGACATAGACGGTCGCGACGATGTTGTGGCCGGAGGCGATGTCGTCCGACATTTCCTCGATCATGTAGCGCAGGCCGCCGCGATCCCAGAGATGATGATGCGGATCAACGATCGGGCGCGCGGGGTCGATGACGTCTTCGGTATGTTGCGCAAGCCAGTCTTCGCGCGGATCGGCAGAGAGCCCGCTCGCTGAGGCGGGGGCATTGCTGGCGGCCATGAGTTTCACTCCCTGATCGTTTGATTATTGTCGAAACCGTTCGGGCCCGCAAAGGGAAGCCGCTCGCTGCGTCGCACGCCTAACCCGCCACCGCTGGGCGGCGCAATAGAGGATTGACCCGGCTCATGATGGCGGCAGCCAAGGGTGGGCAGCGTTCCACAACACCGGCGCCGGCGGTCGCAATCTCATCGCGGCGCGGCAAAAGGCCGACAGCTGTCGCGGTATATGTTTGTTGTCATTTGACAATTATCCGCACCGGCGCATTGATAAAGCATTCCCCGACCGCGGGTGCTCACCCGCGAGAATTGGGGCATCCAAGGGAGGCAGCAATGAAGCTTCATTTGAAAGCAACTGTGGCAATGCTGACGCTGGCCGCATGGCCGGCTGCGGCGCAACCGTCGCCGCCGGCGCCGAACAGCGCACTCGAAACATTGGGCGCCATGCGTCCGACCGGCAGTACGGCCGAATGGCCGGAGATCCCGCAGACCGGTCCGAAGGCCGATCAGGTCAAACAGAATCTCACCAAGGTCAAGCTGCCGCCGGGGTTCCACATCTCGCTCTACGCGCTGGTCCCGGACGCTCGACATATCGCCGTCGGCCCGCAGGGCGTCGCGACCTTTGTCGGCACGCGAAAGTCGAAGATCTGGGTAGTGACCGACCGCGCCCGCGGCGGCGTGGGCGACGAAGTGAAGGAGTTCGCGCCGACCTTGCCGAAGAAGATCCCCAATGGCGGATGCTTCTCGAAGGACGGCTTCCTCTACATCGTCGAGCAGAACCGCGTGCTGGAATATCCGGCGGCGGAATTTTTCTATGAAAGCCCCGACGTGGTCGCCAGCGTCGTCGTCGCCGAAGGCGAACTGATCCCGAAATCCGAGGAGAGCTACAATCACACCGCGCGGGTCTGCAGGGTCGGCCCGGACAACAAGCTCTATATCCAGCTCGGCCAGCCCTACAACGTACCGGCAAAAGAGAAGTTCGATCTCTACCGCAAGCTCGGCATCGGCGGAATCATCCGCATGGATCGCGATGGCAAGAACCGCGAGGTCTACGCCGTCGGACTGCGCAACCCCGTCGGCATGGATTTCAATCCAAAGGACAAGTCGCTCTGGACCAACGATAATCAGGTCGATGGCATGGGCGACGAGCAGCCTCCGGGCGAAATGAACCGCGTTGCCAATGCGGGTCAGGATTTCGGCTTTCCCTGGTATGGCGGCGGTCGGACGCGGACCGTTGAATACAAGAACGACAGCCCGCCCGCCAATGTGGTTTTCCCCGAAGTCGAGCAGGCCGCCCATGCGGCAGACCTCGGTCTGATATTCTACAGCGGCAGCATGTTTCCGAAGAAATATCAGGGCGCGATTTTCTCGGCCCAGCACGGCTCGTGGAATCGAACCGCGCCGGTCGGCGCCCGGTTGATGGTGACATTCCTCAAGGATGACGGCCATGTCGCCGGCAAGTCCGAGGCGTTTGCCGAGGGCTGGAACGACAACGGCTATTATCTCGGCCGCCCCGTCGATGTGGCCCAGTTGGCCGATGGTTCGCTGCTGGTCTCGGACGATCTGGTCGGCGCGCTCTATCGCATCTGGTATGACGGCAAATGACATCCTGATCTGGCTGATGGCCCCCCGACGCGGGGGCCATCACGCTTTTTATCGTGCGAAATACGCGAGGGTTCGAGATGATTTTGGCGCGCCTGACCGTGGCACGGCCTGTGCTCAACGCACTCACGTCGCTTTGTCTTCTCGTAGCCGGTAGCAGCGTGTGCGGCGCCGGCGACGTGAAAGCCGGCCGTGCCAAGGCGCTGATGTGCCAGGCCTGTCATGGCCTCGACGGCCTATCGAAGGTTCCGGACGCGCCGAACATCGCGGGCCAGACCGAGCCATATATCGTTGCCCAGCTACAGGCGTACAAATCCGGCGTTCGGAAGAACGACGCGATGTCGGTGGTCGCGCCATCCCTGTCGGACAAGGACATCGAGGATCTTGCAGCGTATTTTTCAGCAATCGAGATCAGCGTCGGCAAGCTGCCGGGTGGATAGCAAATATTTAATCCGATGCGCCGATGCGCGATCGGATGAGTTCGTCAAACGCCGTCGAGGATAATGACCGTCGGCGCGTTCGGCAACGTATCCCGCGAGATCTTCAGGGTGCGCTCGCTGCGGACGTCGATTTCGAACTGTTGGCCGATCTTGCGCATGAAGTCGTCGAGCGGGGTTGCGAAGCGATGCATCGGCAGCACGACGGAGGCGCGCAGGCGCCGCGTGATATCCGAGACGCCGTCGAGTGACATCGTATAGCTGCCGTCGATCGGCACCATCACGATGTCAAGCCGGCCGATCGCCGCGAAATGGCTTTCGTCCAGCTTGTGATGCAGATGGCCGAGATGGCCGATGCAGAGGCCTGCGACCTCGAAGATGAAGATCGAGTTGCCGTCCTTGATCATCTCGCTGTTCGAGTCGTCGCCGAAATAGCGCCTGATGTCGGTCGTCACATTGCGGATATAGACGTCGCCGATGCGTTCTGCGATCTGCGCCGGCCGTCCGTCATCGCCCCAGCCGTGCAGCACGTGCTGAATCTGGAGATCGGGAAACAGCGTGTAGTGCGTGCCGTGCGCCCGGTTCATGGTGACGACATCGGGCAGGCGGCCGGTCCGGTAGGTGCCGCTGTAATCGGTCGCGATCCGCACGCCGCCTGGCGTGTCGATATAATAGGTCGAATGTCCGGCATAGGTGATGGCGACCTCGTCCCCCTTCGCCGCCAGCCGGTGCAGGCTGACCGGCGTGGCGCGCGGCGGCGCGCCCGCCATCGCCAGGCATTCGCTGCGCGAGGCATCCTGGGCGGTGGCCGACGCGATCGGCGACAGCAAGGCAAGGACGACGGCGAGAAACCGCGACATGGCAAGATCCGTCTTTCGATAACGACCGGCATGGCACTGTAGCGCTGAAATCCAGAGCCGTCATTGGCCGCAATCGCTCCGCCGCTCAAGAGCAACCGGAGGAAGTCTTGACGCGTCGCCTCCCGGAATTCGCGAGAAGCGAACAAAGTGCCCCACGAACGATTAGTCTGGCGACGAGCTCGAGGAGAGATATGATTGCCGGAGCCGGTCGGCCTCGCCGCCTGGTTGGCACGGCCGGCTCGGGAACAGCAACCAGGGAGTTTATGTTGACAGCATCAGCAGCTTCTTCGCGCCGGCTCGAACCGCTCCGTCATGTCGATGCCGGCGTCCTCGACATCGCCTATCACGAAGACGGGCCCGCGGACGGGCCGGCCGTGTTGCTGATGCACGGCTTTCCCTACGACATCCATTCCTATGTCGAGGTGGCGCCGATGCTGGCCGCGAAGGGTTGCCGCGTCATCGTTCCCTATCTGCGCGGTTACGGCCCGACCCGCTTCCGCGACCAGACGACGCCGCGTTCGGGAGAGCAGGCCGCGGTCGGAGCAGACTTGATCGCGCTGATGGACGCCATCGGCATCAAGCGCGCGGTTGTTGCCGGCTATGACTGGGGCGGCCGTGCCGCCTGCGTCGTCGCCGCGCTGTGGCCGGAGCGCTGCATCGGTCTGGTGTCGGTCAATAGCTATCTGATTCAGGACATCGCCAAGGCCATGGTGCCGGCGAGGCCGGAGCGCGAACTCGCGCTCTGGTACCAATATTATTTTCAACTGGAACGCGGCCAAGCGGGCCTCGCCGCCAACCGGCGGGAGATCGCGCGGATATTATGGAAGCAGTGGTCGCCGAACTGGCATTTCGATGCCGCGACCTTCGAGCGCTCGGCGGTTGCCTTCGACAATCCCGATTACGTCGATGTCGTGATCCATAGCTATCGTCATCGCTTCGGTCTCGCCGATGGGGACCCGCGCTATGCCGGCCTGCAGCGCCGATTGGCGACGCTGCCGGCGATTACCGTGCCCGCCATTACACTGGATGGCGCCGCCGACGGCGTGGCCCCCGCGACCGATGGCACCGCGAGCGCGGCGAAGTTCACCGCTCGACGCAGTCATCACGTCATACCGCACGCGGGCCACAATCTTCCCCAGGAAGCGCCCGAGGGGTTCGCGGCCGCGGTGATGGAGCTGGTCAAAGCGTAGTGTCGTCGACCTAGTACTTGGAATCACAAATCGGTATTGTAGCCCATCCTTCGAGACGCATCGCTTTGCGATGCTCCTCAGGATGAGGTCTGACTTTGTTGAAACACAACAACCTCATGCTGAGGAGCGAGCGACGCGAGCGTCTCGAAGCATGGGCAGCAAGCGACGCACCCATCTTGGCTCACGCCCGCCGCGGACTGATCTTCCAGGTGGCGGCCATGATGGCCGCGGTCATCAGGCCGCTGACCAGAGCGGCCCTGGGCATCGACAGCGCCAGCGCCGCGGTAGCGGCCCAGCCGATCGACGAGAACGCTTCGGCGAATGTCGCAAGCCGTGACGAAGTCTGGCGGCGGCGAAACTGGCTGCGGCGGGCCTGCACGCGGAACCAGAGCTGGATCGCGGTGGCCGAGGCCGCCGCGACAACGACGCCGGTCGCGGTGACCACCGCCTGCGGCGGCGAGGCAAATGCCAGCGCGCCGATCAGCGGCGCGAAGATGGCGCCGATCGCGATCAACACCACTTCGATCTTGGCGCGGGTCACGCGCGAGGGTGGCAGCGGCGCGGTCGTCACCAGATCGGCGGCGTCCTCGCCCGATATCGTCAGCCATGCCAGGCCGCCCGCCAGCTGGCCCGCGGCCATGACGATGACCGGCGTGATCAGGATGATGGCGGCGGAGCTGTCGGCGAAACTTCGCCACAGCAGCAGCGCCGGCGGCACCAGATAAAGCAGTTGCATCAGGCTCTGCGATATCAGCCACGGATCGCGCCGCAGCAGCGCGAACTCCTTCCGGCGCAGCGCCTGCTGCCGCGAACCGGCGCGAAATGGCTTGATGCGCAGGGCTTGATGAGCGGGCACGGCGTTCGCCGAAGCCCGGACGACGGTGTCGGCAAAGCGCGGCGAGAAGATCGCCATCACGATGCCAAGCAGCACCAGGCCGGCGGCCAGCAGACCCAGCAGCGCCTGGCCATCGCCCAGCGCGGCGTAGGCCGGCCACCACACAAAACTCTCGACATCGGGCGCGAATGCCGCGGCGGCATCCGACGTCAGCACCGCGAAGCGCGACAGCGTGCCGTAGGACAGGATCGCGGCGATCTGCAGGGCGATCACGAAGCCGGCGCCGATGATGGCTGCGAAAATCTGCGCGACCAGCCGGGTTCGGCTCGGGCCGATCAATTGGAACAGCACGATGGTGACCGCGATGGCGGTCGCGGCGGCGGACAAGCCGATGGCGATCACGACGCCAAAGGCCGCGAACCACCGGATGCCGCCGCCGATCACGAGAACATCGACGAACGGCGTCGACAGCAAAAGCGCCATCGCCGTCACCGACAATGCGATCGCCGCGATGCGTACCGAGAACACGTTGGTAAGCCGCACCGGCGACGACATGATCAGATCGAGGTCGGCGCGGGCGTAAAACACCCGCGTCACGGATTCGATCGCCTGCGACAGCATCAGGGCCCACGCCAGCAATATGGTCGCGGTGATCACGATCAGGCTGGATTTGTCGAGCGGCGCCTCAAGGTCCGCGAACCTGCCGATCACGGCATAGGCCGGCAGGTGCATGATCGCGGCAAACACGATCAGCCCGATCACCGCGGCGCGTTTCCGTCCGCGCCGGCCGGTCATCATCGCCAGCCATTCACGCCAGGCCAGCCGGATTTCGTGCCGGGCGAACCACGTCAGTGCCGCGGCCGAACTCATGCGGCGGCAGCCTCGGTGTCGACCAGCGCGATGAACATGTCTTCGAGGCTGGTATCGTTATCGCCGTTCTGCCGGCGCAGCTCGGTGAGCGTGCCTTCGGCCACCAGCCGTCCCGCGGTGATGACGCCGATCCGGTCGGCCATCCGCTCGGCGACTTCCAGGATATGGGTGGTCATGATCACGGTGCCGCCGGCGCGCACCCGGTCCTGCAACAGTCCCTTGACGTGCCGTGCCGACAGGGCGTCAAGGCCGGTGAGGGGCTCGTCGAGGATGATCAGGCGCGGGTCGTGCACCAATGCGCCGGCCAGCGCAACTTTCTGGCGCATGCCCTTGGAGAATCCTTCGCAGCGCTCGTGCAGATGCGGCTCGAGGCCGAGCGACACCAGGAGATCGTGGGCGCACGGTTCGGAAATTTTGGGGTCGATGCCCCAGAGGCCGGCGACGAATTCGAGATATTCCAGCGGCGTCAGCTTGTCGTAGATCATCGGCTCGTCCGACACCCATGCCGTGATCTGCTTGGCGGCGACGGGATCGCTGAGCGCATCGATGCCGAGCACCGAGACCGAACCGGCATCGGGACGCAACAGGCCGGCCACCATGCGCAAGGTCGTGGTCTTGCCGGCGCCGTTGGGCCCGAGCAGCGCATAGAATTCGCCGGCACGAACGGTGAGATCGAGCGCGTCGACCGCAAGGCGGTCAAAACGCTTTGTTAACCCTCGCACCTGCAGCGCGGACTGATCGGGCTTCATGATATCGTGGCAATCCAGCTTTCAGATCCGGCGCCGACCATGGACCCAAGAACTTTCGGTGCGGTGAATCGAGGGCGACAAATCCCGCCAAAACGCGCCTCCGGACCGAGGCTGCGATGAGAAGAAATTATTTGCCGGTGATCCCAGGTGGCTGCGTGGCGTCCGCCGCGACCTCGGTGGATTTCAGTTGGAGGGCGAGATCAGGCCGGGCCGCGCTGTCACGTTCGACGTCGCCGACGGCGCAACGTCGGGTTCGGCCGCGCGCGCAAGCAACGGCGTATCGGCATACTGCATGACGCCGTGCTGATCGATGACAAAGCTCGGCCGGTAATTCCGGACATGCACATCCTCGATCATCGCCATGCGGCGATTGTCCAGCATCAGCCAATGCCCGTCGAGTTTTGCCGCGGCGACGGCGTGGTCTTCATCGCGCACCGTATCGTGCATGATCACGATCCGCAGATCGTCCGGCGAGATGCCGGCGTGGCGCAAGGCCGCGAACTTTGCGATCGCATAATCCTCGCAATCTCCGGCGCCTTTGCCGAAGGTGACCAGCGGCGAACTCCACACGTCTTCCGCGCCGTACTGCGCAAGATCGCTCATCGGCCTGATCGCAAGATTGATGGCGCGATTGATCTCGCCGAGGCGGCCACGTCCGTCGCGGATTTTCGCATTATCCACGATGGCGAGAAATTGCAGCGCGGCCGGAGACGCGCAGCGGTCGCGGTCGCCGTCGCAGAGCGCCAGTTGCACCCGCTCGTCATCGAGCCGGCGCGCGACATCCAGCCATTTTTCCCGCAGGTCCCCAAAGGACAGCGGTGAAGCCGGCAGTCCGAAGGGTTCGGCGGATGTCTCGATCGCATCGGATGAATCCGGCGTGCCGGCCATGACGCCCGTTACCGGCCCGAACCAGATTATGCCGCACGCAAGCACCAGCGCACGCCATGCGCGCGCGAGACCGAAAACCGCCATCTGACGCCCCATGTCCGGGCATCGGCGGGGCTCATTAGCCTGCCGTGACCGGATCGTTTCGCGGGCGAGGATGGGCGTCGGCGGTTTTTTTCAGCTTAAAGGCCTTCAAACCGGGCCGCAAAGTACTGGACAGGCTGACGTCGGTGTTGCTGTTTTGCCGAGAATTTTACAGATCGCGCGATTTCCGTGACTAAATTTCTCGCAAGACGGGGGAAGGACACGTAAAAGTTGTATTTTTGCCGGGTTCCGCTGGCCATGGCTAATTTGCCGGTAACATGCACTTTGCTATCCAGGTGACAGGTTCTGCTCGGCAAGTGACGCAGTATCCTGCAAGGAGGTGCAGGGGGAAGACGATCCAGGTATCGGCATTGGAATTTATACTTATTACTACTTCGAAATTCTCTGAATACTGATGGGTGAGGAAATTATACCTACAGTTTCCGGCACAAGATATTTGGTTTTTCGAACTTTCGGCAGATTAGCCGTCTGGAGGACAGACCGCCCGAACCGGGTTGTACAAGGTTTGTACAAGCAGGAGATGGTTTCGCGACGCAGTTCCTAATGATATGCAAGCTTAGACGCTTGAATTTTATATAAAATTAACCTTTTTTTCGGTGAATCATTTGAATTATTCCGGCACATTCGATGCCAGGCTGCCTATTGATGGCACGGGGGCGCATTCGAGCGCCCCCTTTCACGTCGAGTCCGTGTCCTCCGCGCATGCGCCGGCGGATGCCATTCTGGTCTCGGACGCGGACCTGCTGTTCCACGGCGATTTCAGGCGATCCGGCGTCGACCTGATCCTGTCCAAGGACCACCACGAAGTGGTCCTGCAGGATTATTTCAGGGGCGAGAAGCGCGCCGCGCTGTCGTCGCCCGATGGCGCCCATCTCACCGGCGACATCATCAGCGCGCTGACCGGTCACCAGCAATTCGCGCAGGCCGGCGGCGCCGCGGGCGCCGCCCAGGTGATCGGCCATGTCACCAAGCTCGCGGGCACCGCGACCGCGATCCGCAACGGCGTCTCGATCATCCTGAACAACGGCGACAACGTCGAAAAAGGCGACGTCGTGCAGTCCGGATCCGGCTCGACGCTCGGCATCACCTTCATCGACGGCACCGTGTTCGGCCTGTCGTCGAATGCGCGGATGGTGCTCAACGAGATGGTCTACGACCCGAACGGGTCGAACAACTCGTCGCTGCTCAGCCTGGTGGCGGGCACCATCTCCTTTGTCGCCGGCGAAACCGCAAAACACGGCGACATGAAGATCGACACGCCGGTCGCCACCATGGGCATCCGCGGCACCGCGGTGCTGGTCGAGATCGACTTCGACATCCCCCAGGGCGGTTTGCCGAATGCCAAATTCCAGGTTCTGGTCGAACCGGACGGCACCACGGGCCGGTATGTTCTATTCGACAAGGTTACACTGGCGCCGATCGCGACGGTGGACCAGGCCGGCGTTGTAAAGTCCCTCAGCCAGGGAATCCTGACTTCCTATTCGGCGCCGCTGACGGACGAAATTCAAAAGCTCATCACCGACGTGTTCTCGCAGAAGTTCACGAACAATCCCAACACCAACACCAAGACCGCCCAGCTTTCCACCGATACGCTGCTTCCCCAGGCATTCGCAGGGCTCAAGCTGCCCGATGGATCGACCGCGATCCCGATCATTATAAACGTAAACCCGCTCGGTAGCGGTACTCCGCCTGCGTTTCCAGGCGTGTCGCCGACCGATACCTATTCGCATATTCCCGGGCCGCCGGCCGTTGCCGTCACCAACTCCTTTATCGATCTCACCCACAAGACGGACGGCTCCGCGCTCGATATTGCGACCGGCATCATCAGGTTTACCGACCTCAACGCCGGCGATCGTCCGACCGTCTCGACGAAGTTCGGTTCGTTCACCTACCTGAACGCGAAGGGCGAAGACATCACCGCGACGCTGACGTCGCAGCAGCTTGCAGCCATCGCGGCGGTGGAAGCCAAGCTTGTCCTGGTTCCTGACCCCGGCAACAACAACAACGGTGTGGTGACCTGGACCTACAGTATCGCCGACAGTGCCTTCGACTTTCTCGCCCCCGGCGACACGCTGATCTTGACCTATATCGCGCAGGTCGACACCAATTTCGCCGGCCACAACGAAACGGCCACCCAGTCGTTCAAAATTACGATCGGCAGCAATCACCCGCCTATCGTCGAGGTGACCAGCGTCGCGATCGCGGAGCTGATCGGCACCGGCAATACGACGCCGGATATCGGAGCCGGCACGATAACCTTCACCGACCTCGATTTGAACGATCGTCCGGTGGCGAGCACGGCCTTTACCTCGTCCACCTATACCGACGCGTCGCATCATGCGCTGACGCTGACGGCGCAGCAGCAGGCGGCCGTGGCGGCGGTGAAAGTGGCGCTATCGGTGGCGCAGACCGCCGGCAATACCAACAATGGTTCGGCGACCTGGACCTACGGCGTCACCGACAGCAAGCTCGACTTCCTCGCCGCCGGCGAAATCCTGACGCTGACTTATGCCGCCACCGTCGACGATGGCCGTGGCGGCGTCACCACCAAGCCATTCACGGTTACGATCACCGGTACCAACGACGCGCCGGTGGTGGCGGTCGATACCTCCGGTGCCGCAGGTTCAAGCCTGCATGCGATCACCGAGCATGCGAACACGACCGGCGTCACGGACCATGACACCGTCTCGGGCGCGCTGGCGTTCATCGATCCCGATCTTACCGACGCGCATACCGTCAGCCGGGCCGCTCCGTCCTTTGGCTGGTTGGATTCGGACGGCCATGCGCTTGTTCTCACCGTTGCTCAGCAAAATGCCCTGACGGCGGCGAGCACGCTGGACCTGAAACTCCACGACAGCACGGGAACGGGCTTCGGCTCGATCGATTTCACCTACAGCGCCGCCGACAGCAATTTCGATTTCCTCGGAGCCGGCCAGAAGCTGACCGTCACATATCACGTCACCATCACCGACAGCCACAATGTGAGTTCGACCCAGCCCGTCACCATTACCATCATCGGCACCAACGATACGCCGGTCATCGTCGGCGGGACCGATGCGCCGACGCAGGCCGTCATCGTATTAAGTCCGGTACAGCCGATTGTTCTGGGTGAGGGGATCAACACGAATTCACTCGGCCTTGCGACGGAAACCTTTGATGACCAGCCGTCTGGCTCGTTTCCTGCTGCCTACAGCGAGTTCTACAGCGCGGTTCTCGATGCCACATTCTCGTCATCGGGAAATGCAGCTGTCGTCAACGGTTCATTCCAAGGTTCAGCGAATATCACGGCCCCGTTCATGGGCCCTTTGCCGGGGCAGACAGACACCACGAACTATCTGGCCATCGCCGCGGGCGGGACAGAAACAATTACATTCAACACGGAACACAACTACCTCGGACTGTATTGGGGCTCGGTGGATGCCTACAATAAGATCGCTTTCTATCACGGAACGACACTCATTGCTTCGTATACGGGCGCCGAACTTGAGGGACTTATCGCGGACGGGCGGCTTCACGCGGACGGCAATCAAACTTCGTTTTTGTCGAATATCTATGTGGAGTTTTCCGGCCTGCCTTTATTCGACAAGGTGGAGTTGACCAGCACCAGCGACGCTTTCGAGGTCGAAAATATTTCCGTAGGGAATGTTCATGTCAAGCTTGCTGCCCCGATCACGGGAACACTCTCCGTAAGTGACGCCGACATCGGGGATACGTTGACCGCATCGGTAATTGGAGACGCCGTTATCGAGTACAACGGCTCAACCACCTTGCCCGGGAATGCGAATGTCGACGCGCTGAAAGCCCTGAGCGCCGTGACGTTCGACAGCGTGCAAACCAACGGTGGGGTTAACGTCCTGCACTGGACCTATGATCCGAAAAATCCCGACCTGGATTTTCTCAAATACGGCGATACTCTGACCATCACCTTCATGGCGCAAGTCAACGACGGCCACGGCAACGTGGGACAGCAGGCGCTGACCATCACGATTGCCGGTACCGATACGTCGCACATCTCGGGATATGCCGTTGTTAATGGGACGTCAGGAAACGACACCTTTGATGATGTCGGCAACAACGCGACGATCTTCGGTGCCGGCGGCCATGATACCTTCGTGTTCAAGCCCGGCTTTGGCAGCGCGACCATCGGTGACTTCGACGTCAGCAATGACACGATCAATATCGATCACTCGTTGTTCGCTACCGTGGCGGCGTTTGTGGCCGCCGCGCAGCCGGCCAATTCAGGTCACGACACGATTATCACGGATGCCGCTCACGATACGATTACGCTGAAAGGCGTGACCCTTGCGCAGCTCCAGGCGCATCAAGGCGATTTCCATATCGTTTAGTTCAGGGCATTCCCCGTGGCGTGCCACGAATCCCGCTCGCGTCCAATCGGATCGGCTTAAATTCGTTTCCACTGCTTATGTCGGGCATGATATCTGGTCGGCATGAAACGGCTGAGGATGTTGCTGCGTGGGTTCAAGCGCAGGTTCGGGTATGCGAGGCTGGTGTGCCTTGCGCTCCTGATCGGGCTGGCGGCGCTGCGCATCGCCGATCCCGCGCCGATCGAGGAGCTTCGCGTCAGGACCTTCGATACTTTCCAGCGCATCAGCCCGCGCGTGAAGACCGCAAGGCCGGTCGCGATTGTCGATATCAACGAAGCGAGCCTGGCGAAACTCGGACAATTTCCCTGGCCGCGGACCCGGATCGCGGATCTGGTCACGAATCTCACCAAACTCGGCGCGGTCGTGATCGCTTTCGACATCATATTTTCCGAGCCCGACCGGCTCAATCCGGACGTGGCGGCCGATACGTTTCGCAACCTCGATGAGGAGACCCGGGCCAAATTGCGGGCGTTGCCGAGCAACGATCAGATTTTGGCGGATGCGATCCGGCGCTCGCGCGTGGTGATGGGCGAATCCGGATTGCCTTACGTCGTGTCGGAATTCGACAAGTCGCTTCCGTTGACGGGATTGGCCATGCTCGGCGAGGAGCCGCAACCGTTCCTGCTCGATTTCCCGGGCCTGCTGCGCAATGTGGATGTTCTGGAACAGGCGGCTGCCGGGCGCGGCCTGTTCACGATCCGGACCGAACGCGACGGCATCGTCCGGCGCGTGCCGATGATGATGCAGGCGCAGGGCGCGACCATGCCGTCGCTGAGTTTCGAGATGTTGCGGGTCGCGACCGGCACCGACACGATTTTCATCAGGGCCGATAAAGCCGGCATCAAGAGTTTCGCCGTCAAGGGATTAGAGATCCCGACCGACCGCAACGGTCAGCTCTGGGTTCACTTCGCCCGCCGCGATCCTTCGATCTATGTCTCGGCGGTCGATGTGCTCGAGGGGAACGTCGCGCGTGAAAAGGTCGCCAACAAGCTGGTGCTGATCGGAACGTCGGCGGTCGGGCTGCTCGACGTCAAGACCACGCCGGTCGATCCGGTGATGCCGGGTGTCGAAGTGCACGCCCAGGTGATTGAAAGCGCGCTGACCCGCAATGTACTTTCGCAACCGAGTTACGCCATCGTCATCGAATTTTTGGCGGCCATGGTGCTTGGACTGCTGGTGATCGCGGTCGCCCCGCTGTTCGGCCCGGTCAGCCTGGTCGCCGTCGGCGCCGTCTTTGCGACGCTGTTGATCGGTACCTCCTGGTATTTCTACACGCAACAGCGGCTGCTGATCGATTTCACCTATCCGCTGCTGTCGACCACGGCGATCTATCTCACCCTCGTCTTCGCCAGCTTTGTCAGGGAGCAGGCGCAGCGGCGGCAGATCCGTCAGGCGTTCGGCCAGTATCTGTCACCGGCGCTGGTCGAGCAGCTCGCGCAATCGCCGGAAAAACTTGTGCTCGGCGGCGAGGAGCGCGAGATGACCATCATGTTCTCCGACATGAGGGGCTTCACCTCGATCTCGGAATCCTACAAGAACGATCCCCAGGGCCTGACCGCGCTGATGAACCGGTTCCTGACGCCGCTGACCAATGCGATCCTCAATCGCAAGGGAACCATCGACAAATATATGGGTGACGCCATCATGGCGTTCTGGAATGCGCCGCTCGACGACCAGGCACATCAGCTCAATGCCTGCGAGGCGGCGCTGGATATGCTCGAGCGCGTCGATGCGCTCAACCGGCAGCGCGAGCTTGAAGACAAGGAAGCCGGTCGCCCATTTATTCCCCTCAATGTCGGCGTCGGGCTCAACACCGGGACCTGCGTGGTCGGGAATATGGGGTCCGACATGCGCTTCGACTATTCGGTGTTCGGCGACAGCGTCAATCTCGCCTCGCGGCTGGAGGGACAGTCGAAGGAATACGGATTCCCGATCATCGTGGGCTCGAAGACCGCGCTCTCGGTCAAGGACAAGTTCGCGATCCTCGAGCTCGACTTCATCATGGTGAAGGGCAAAAAAGAGCCCGAGGTCATCTATGCCATCGCCGGGCGCGAGGACACCGCGCAATCCGGCCGTTTCCAGCGGCTGCGCAACCTGACCATCGAGATGCTGGCGTGTTATCGCAGCCGCGACTGGGAAGGCGCGCTCGCGGCGATCTCGCGCGGCCGCAGGACCGACGAGGCGCACAGCCTTGAACTGCTCTACAACCTCTACGAAGCGCGAATCCGCGGCTTCCGGGAAAATCCGCCCCCGCAAGACTGGAACGGCGCTTTTGCGTTATTGACGAAGTAACGCGAAGAATTTTGTAGGGTGGGCAAAGGCGCGCTCGCGCCGTGCCCACCATCTATCGGGATTCGCGTAACGAACGGTGGGCACGCTTCGCTTTGCCCACCCTACGCTCCGTTGCTGACGAGTAATCCACGTCATCCCGGCGAAGGCCGGGACGACAGCTCTACTCCACCCCGATCGTGGTCAGGTCCTGGAACCAGTGCTGCGCCTGCACGAATTTCTTGACCCGGGGCGATAGCGCATGCGGGTTGGTGTCGTGGACCACCCACACCAGCACGGCGTCGTCGACGATCAGCGCATGCGCCTGCGCCAGCAATTCATCTTGCTTGGTGGCATCGAACGTCTGTTTGGCCTCGTCGATCAAGGCATCGACTTTCGGATTCTTGTAGCCGCCCCAGTTGACGCCGACCGGCGCGATCTGGCCCGAATGGAAGAAGCGTACGATGGCGTAAAGCGGGTCCGAGGTTACGTAGGCGATATTGTTCGCGGTGATGTTGGCGTTCATTTCGTCCGCCGCGCCCTTGCGCCAATGCGTGTACAGCGTCTCCAGTTCGACCACCTTGAAGTCGATATCGATGCCGATTTCCTTGAAGCTCTGCTGCAGGAATTCATTCATCGGCAGCGACAGCATTTGCCCGGTGCCGCCCTGCGCGATGATGAAGGTGGTCTTCAGCGGCTTTTCCTTTGAATAGCCGGCTTCCGCGACGAGCTTCTTCGCCGCCGCCAGATCGTATTTGAGCTCGAAGGCGGGCTTGCCGAACCACGGGCTCGACGGGTCGACCTGGCCCTTGGCCGGTTTGGCCAAGCCGTTCATCAGCCCGACCACCGCGTCGCGGTCGATGGCGAGATTGAGCGCCTTGCGCAGCCGGATGTCGGTCCAGGGCGAGCCGGGCAGCACGCTGAGATGATAATTCCACACATGCGGCGTGATGTTGTCGACGATCCGCATGCCCGCGGACTTCAATTGCGGCACCGCATCGGGCGCCGGCGTTTCGATCAGATCGACTTGCCCCGCCAGCAGCGCGTTGGTTCGCGTCAGCGCTTCCGGCATCGGGATCAGCACCAGCTTGTCGACTTTGGGAATCCGCTTCTTGTTCCAGTAATCCTCGTTCCTGGACAGTTCGGCCAATTCGCGCGGCACCAGTTTGGTCAACTTGAACGGCCCGGTGCCCGAAGGCTGGCTGGCGAACTTGTCCCAGTCCTTGCCGAGCTTTTCGTATTGCGCGGGGCTCGAGACCAGGAACCAGAGCATCTGATAGGGGAAGAAGGAGTCGACGGTCTTGGTGGTGATTTCCACCGTGGAATCGTCGATCTTGGCGTAGCTCGCCACCGAGGGCAGGCGGGTCTTCACCTGCGCGCTCTGACGCTTGTCGAATTGCGGCGCCTTGTCGTTCAGGACCTTGTCCAGATTCCAGATCACCGCGTCGGCGTTGAAGTCGCTGCCGTCGTGGAATTTCACGCCTTTGCGCAGCGTAAAGCGCCACTTCGTCTTGTCGGCGTCATCGACCTTCCATTCGGTGGCCAGTCCCGGCACCAGCTTACCGGGCCGCTCCGACACGTCCATTTCCCAGGCCACCAGCGGGTCGTAAATCGTATAGGCGGTGAATTGATAGGCACCCGCGCCACGATCTGGCTGTCCCGTGGTCAGCGGAATATCCGCCATCGAAATGCCGTACCGCACTACCGTCTCGGCTTGTGCCGACATCGCGGAAATGCAGGTCCCGATGGCAAAAGCCAGGCCGGCAAAAAGGAAGGAATTTCGGGCGCGCATGAACAGGCTCCATTGAACGGGTACTCGGCCCGAACTTGCAAGGTTGATGCCAGATTAGGCAGCTATGGGCTTCCTGCATGCGGACATGGAGAGAATTGTGCTGCGAAATGCCATTTGGCGAAAAATTGCTTCGCTGGCACAGGCGTTGCATGAGATTGCATAAGAAATAGCCATCCGAAGCCGAGAGGGGAATTCCTGCGATGCGTACCAAAAAATCCGGAAAAGGCCGCGCGACCATAGCGGCCTTGATGCTGGCGACCGCGGCGGCAGCCTTGCCGGAAATCGCCGGCGCCGAAACCGTCCTGCGCGTCGGCATGACCGCGGCCGACATTCCGCGCACGCTGGGCCAGCCTGACCAGGGTTTTGAGGGCAACCGCTTCACCGGTCTCACCATGTATGACGCGCTGACGATGTGGGACCTTTCGTCCGCCGACAAGCCGAGCGTCATGATTCCCGGCCTCGCCACTGAGTGGGCGGTGGACGAGGCCGACAAGAAGAAGTGGACTTTCAAGCTTCGTCCCGGCGTCACGTTTCATGACGGCGCGCCCTTCAATGCCGATGCGGTGGTCTGGAACGTCGAGAAAGTGCTCAAGCAGGATGCGCCGCAGTTCGATGCGAGCCAGGTTGGCGTGACCGCGTCGCGGATGCCGACGTTGGCGTCGGCCCGCAAGATCGACGACCTGACGGTGGAATTGATCACCAAGGAACCGGACAGCTTCCTGCCGATCAATCTCACCAACCTGTTCATGGCGAGTCCGACAAAATGGCAGAAGCTGTTCGATGCGGCCGAAGGCGCGGATGCGAAAGCAAAATCGCAGGCCGCCTGGGCTGCGTTCGCCAAGGACGCATCGGGTACCGGTCCCTGGAAAATGTCGGCTTTCACGCCGCGCGAGCGGCTCGAGCTCGTGAAGAATGACAAGTATTGGGACAAGGCGCGCGTTCCCAAGGTCGACAAGATGCTGCTGCTGCCGATGCCCGAGGCCAATGCCCGCACCGCGGCGTTGCTGTCCGGCCAGGTCGACTGGATCGAAGCGCCCGCGCCCGATGCAGTCGCCGAAATCAAGCAGCGCGGATTTGCGCTTCGGACCAACGAAGAACCGCATGTCTGGCCGTGGCAGTTCTCGCGCATCGAAGGCTCGCCCTGGAACGACATTCGCGTTCGCAAGGCGGCCAATCTCTGCGTCGATCGCGAGGGGCTGAGGGACGGGTTGCTCGCGGGCCTGATGGTGCCGGCGACCGGCACGTTCGAGCCGGGCCATCCCTGGCGCGGAAAACCGACCTTCGAGATCAAGTATGACAAGCCGGCGGCGCAGAAGCTGATGCAGGAAGCCGGATTCGGTCCGACCAAGAAATTGTCGGTCAAGATCCAGACCTCGGCCTCCGGCTCCGGCCAGATGCTGCCGCTGCCGATGAACGAGTATCTGCAGCAGGCGCTGGCGGAATGTTATTTCGACGTGCAGCTCGACGTCATCGAATGGAATACGCTGTTCACCAACTGGCGGCGCGGCGTCAAGGATCCGTCCGCCAACGGCGCCAACGCCACCAACGTGACCTATGCGGCGATGGATCCGTTCTTCGCCATGGTGCGCTTCCTGCAATCGTCGATGGCGCCACCGGTCTCGAACAATTGGGGTTTCATCAACAATCCCAAGTTCGACGAGCTCGTCACCAAGGCGCGGCAGACCTTCGATCCGGCTGCGCGTGACGCCGCGCTGGCCGAGCTGCATGCGGCCTCGGTCGACGACGCGGCGTTTCTCTATGTCGCCCACGACGTGGCGCCGCGCGCGATGAGCCCGAAGGTCAAGGGCTTCGTGCAGCCGAAGAGCTGGTTCGTGGACTTCTCGCCGATCTCCATGACGCCGTGATTGGCGGACGGGACGCTTCCTTCCCCTCTCCCCTTGTGGGAGAGGGTGGCTTCGCGAAGCGAAGACGGGTGAGGGGTCTGTCTCCGCGGGTGCGAGTCCCTCATCTGAACTGACTGTGTACGCGGAAAGAACCCCTCATCCGTCGCGGACTTTCGTCCGCGCCACCTTCTCCCACAAGGGGAGAAGGGAAGAAGAAAGTGACTTCGTGCTCGTCTACATCGCCCGCCGCATCGTCTATGTGATTCCGATCGTCGTCAGCGTGGCGCTGGTGTGCTTTCTGCTGGTGCACATCACGCCCGGCGATCCGCTGGTCGCGATCCTCCCCGCCGACGCCTCGCAGGAACTGGCGGCGCAAATGCGCGTCGCCTACGGCTTCGATCGTCCGCTGCCGGTGCAGTTCGGGCTATGGCTGTGGAAGGCGGTACATGGCGACCTCGGCCATTCCATCGCCACCGGGCGCCCGGTGCTGAGCGAAGTCATGCGCGCGGTCGGCAACACCGTCACCTTGGCGATCGCAGCCGCGATGCTGGGATTTACCCTCGGTCTGTTTTTTGGCCTGATTGCCGGTTATTTCCGCGACAGCTGGATCGACAAGGTCGCGACCTCGATCGCGATCGCCGGCGTTTCCGTGCCGCATTACTGGCTCGGCATGGTGCTGGTGATCATCTTCTCGGTGCAGCTCAACTGGCTGCCGGCGGTGGGCGCCGGTCCCGGCGGCTCCGGCGCTTGGGGATGGGACTGGGAGCACATCCGCTATCTGATCCTGCCCGCCATCACCACCTCTGTGATTCCGATGGGAATCGTCACCCGCACTGTGCGCGCCTTGACCGGCGATATCCTGAGTCAGGATTTCGTCGAGGCCCTGCGCGCCAAAGGGCTGCGCGAGACTCGCGTGTTCCGTCACGTCATCAAGAACGCCGCGCCGACCGCGATGGCGGTGATGGGCCTGCAACTCGGCTACATGCTCGGCGGCTCGATCCTGATCGAAACCGTGTTCTCGTGGCCGGGCTCGGGACTGCTGCTCAATTCCGCGATCTTCCAGCGCGATCTGCCGCTGCTGCAGGGCACGATCCTGGTGCTGGCGCTGTTCTTCGTGTTCCTCAATCTGATGGTCGATATCGCGCAGGCCGCGATCGACCCGCGCATCAAGCGGAGCTGAGGCAAGTGAGCATCACCCCCCTCAGCGCGATGTCCGATACCGCCCTGCAGGCCGCGCCCGCCACCAAGGCGCGCGGCTACTGGGCCACGGTCGGGCGGCGCATCGTCCGCGACAAGGTCAGCATGGTCTGCGCTCTGATTCTGCTCCTGATCTTCCTGTCGGCGCTGTGCGCGCCGTGGCTCGGGCTCGCCGATCCCTATCAGGGCTCGATGATCCGCCGGCTGCGCCATATCGGCACCCCGAACTATCCGCTCGGCACCGACGAACTCGGCCGCGACATGCTGGCACGGCTGATCTACGGTGGACGCCTGTCGCTGATCATCGGCATTCTCCCCGTCATCCTTGCCTTTGTGATCGGCACCTCGCTCGGCCTCATCGCCGGTTATGCCGGCGGCAAGATCAACACCGCGATCATGCGCACGGTGGACGTGTTCTACGCCTTTCCATCGGTGCTGCTGGCGATCGCGATTTCGGGCGCGCTCGGCGCCGGCATCGTCAACTCCATTGTTTCGCTGACGGTGGTGTTCGTGCCGCAGATCACCCGCGTCGCCGAGAGCGTCACCACAGGCGTGCGCAACATGGATTTCGTCGAGGCCGCGCGGGCTTCCGGCGCGGGTCCCTTCACCATCATGCGCGTGCACATGCTCGGCAATGTGCTGGGGCCGATCTTTGTCTACGCGACCGGGCTGATATCGGTATCGATGATCCTGGCGGCCGGCCTGTCGTTCCTCGGCCTGGGGACAAAACCGCCGGAACCGGAATGGGGCTTGATGCTCAACACGCTGCGCACTGCGATCTATGTCAATCCGTGGGTGGCGGCTCTGCCCGGAGCCATGATTTTCGCGGTGTCGATCTGCTTCAACCTGCTCAGCGATGGCATGCGCAGCGCCATGGATATCCGGAATTGATGCCATGAACGAGATCAGCGTAACCGCCGAACCGCTTGAGCCGATCGAGGACCGCGGCGGCGCCGCGCAGCCATTGCTGCAGGTCAACGGGCTGACCAAGCATTTTCCGGTGCGAGGCGATCTGTTCAGCAAGCGCAAGACCGTGCGGGCGGTCGACGATGTGTCGTTCGCCATCGCCAAGGGCGAGACCGTCGGCATCGTCGGCGAATCCGGCTGCGGCAAATCCACCACCGCGCGGCTGTTGATGCACCTGATGACGCGCGATGCCGGGGAGATCATCTATGACGGCATGTCGATCGGGCGCGCGCTGTCGCTGCGGGAACTTCGCCGCGCCATGCAGATGGTGTTTCAGGACAGCTACGCTTCGCTCAATCCACGCCTGACCATCGAGGAATCGATCGCGTTCGGCCCCAAGGTCCACGGCATGGCCGACACGGCCGCGCGCGCGCTGGCGCGCGAACTGCTCGGCAAGGTAGGCTTGCGGCCGGAAAACTTCGCCAATCGTTATCCGCACGAGATTTCCGGCGGGCAGCGGCAGCGGGTCAACATCGCCCGCGCGCTGGCGCTGTCGCCGCGACTGGTGATCCTCGATGAGGCGGTCTCGGCGCTGGACAAGTCGGTCGAGGCGCAGGTGCTCAATCTCCTGGTCGATCTCAAGCGCGAATTCGGGCTGACTTATCTGTTCATCAGCCACGATCTCAACGTGGTGCGCTACATTTCCGACCGGGTGCTGGTGATGTATCTCGGCGAAGTCGTCGAGCTTGGCCCGGTCGATCGGGTGTGGGACGCGCCGGCGCATCCCTATACGCGGGCGCTGCTGGCGGCGATGCCATCCTCCGACCCCGATCGGCGGACCGAAACGCCGCCGATTTCCGGCGATCCGCCAAATCCGATCGATCCGCCTTCGGGTTGCCGTTTTCACACCCGTTGTCCGTTTGCGGAGCCGCTCTGCGCAAACGCCACACCCAAACTCAGCCCGCTCGATAGAATGGGCCATCAGGCGGCGTGCTACATGGCCATACCGGGCTCCGGCCACAGCCTCGCGCCAGCAAAGGGAGCAGACGCCGCATGACAAGACCCACGGCAAAGGAAATCAAGGCGATGGCGGATGTCGCGGGCGTGCCCGTGAGTCCCGAGGTCGCCGCGCGCGTCGCCAATTCCATCGGCCCGGCATTCGAGGGCTTTGCGCCGGTCGCCGGCACGCTGCCGTTCGATCTGGAGCCTGCGAGCTTCCTTGTCGTGCAAGCGGCCGAAGATGCCGGGAAAGTTTCGAAATGAGCACCGAGCCTGCACTGCTGTCGCTGACCGAGGTTGCACAGGCGATCGCGCAAAAGCGCATCTCCTCGCGCGAGGCGACGCAATCCTGTCTCAACCGGATCGCGCAGTGGCAGTCGCCGCTCAATGCGTTCATGGCGATCGATGCGCACGAGGCGCTGGCTGCCGCCGACGATGCCGACGCGTCGCTGGCGAAAGGCGCCGTCCGAGGCCCGTTGCACGGCGTGCCATTGGCGCACAAGGACATGTATTACGAGGCCGGCAAGGTGGTCACCTGCGGCTCGCGCATCCGCCGCGATTTCGTCGCGACCTCGACCGCCACCGCGCTGCAGCGCCTGAAGGACGCCGGCCCTGTTCGTCTGGGCTCGCTGCAGATGGCGGAGTTCGCCTATGGGCCGACCGGCCACAATGCGCATTACGGTCCGGTGCACAATCCGTGGGGCCTCGATCACATCACCGGCGGCTCATCGTCGGGATCGGGTGCCGCGGTCGCGGCACGCCTGACGTTTGCGGCGCTGGGCTCGGACACCGGCGGCTCGATCCGGATGCCCGCGCATTTCTGCGGCGTCACCGGATTGAAGACGACGATCGGGCGGGTCAGCCGCGCCGGCGCGATGCCGCTGTCGCAGTCGCTCGACACCGTCGGACCGCTGGCGCGCACGGTCGTTGATTGCGCGTTGCTGTTGGGACTGATGGCGGGCGCGGACGCGAACGATCCGACGGCGGCCTCGGGTCCGCTGCCGGATTACATGGCGGCGACGCGAGAGCCGATCAAGGGTCTGAAGATCGGCGTGCCAACCGCCTTCTATGTCGACGATCTCGATCCGGAGGTGGCGCGAATTCTCGACGAGACGATGGCTGTCCTCAAGCGCGAGGGCGCCGAGATCGTTCAGGTCGAACTGCCGGATCAGCGCCAGCTCACGGCGGCCTGTCAATTGGTTCTCGCGGTCGAAGCAGCTACGTTCCATAAGCGATGGCTGATCGAGCGGCCGCAGGATTACAGCCCGCAGGTTCTGATGCGGCTGCAAAACGGGCTCGCGATACCCGGCGTGTCCTATCTCGAAGCGATGCGCTGGCGCGGGCCGGCCTTGGCCGCGCATCTCGCGGCGGTAGCCGGTGTCGATGCCGTGATCGCGCCGGTGGCCCCGGTCGCGGCGCCCACCATTGCCGAGAGCGACGTCGGCAACAGCCCCGACGCCGAAGCCGTGATCCAGCGGCTCACGCGGTTCACCCGCCCGATCAATTATCTCGGACTGCCGTCGCTTTCGATTCCATCGGGCTTTACGAAGAGCGGCCTGCCGGTGGGCATGCAACTGGTCGGGCGTTCGTTCGACGAAGCGATGCTGCTGCGGATCGGCGCTGCGTTCCAGCGCGCCACTGATTTCCATGACCGGGTGCCGAAATTAGCATGACCAATCTCGTCGAGATACGCGATCTCAACATCCGCTTCACCGGCGAGCGCACCGTGCATGCCGTGAACGATCTCAGCCTCGTCCTTGGCGAGGGCGAAGTGCTGGGCCTGCTCGGCGAGTCCGGCTCCGGCAAGAGTGTCACCTTGCGCGCGCTGATGCGGCTGTTGCCGAAGAAGCGGACGCAGATTTCGGGAAGCGTCCGGGTGCTGGGGCGCGACGTGCTGGCGCTCGACGACGAACAACTGTCGGCATTTCGCGGCCAGACCGTCTCGATGATCTTCCAGGAGCCGGCGCTGGCGCTCGACCCGGTCTACACCATCGGGCGGCAGATCGCGGAAACCGTGATGCGCCACGAAGGCAAGAGCCAGTCCGAGGCCATGGCGCGGGCGCTGGAAATGCTCGAAGTGGTGCGGATTCCCTCCGCCAAACGCCGGCTCGATGCCTATCCGCACGAGATGTCCGGCGGCATGCGGCAGCGCGCCATGATCGCGCTGGCGCTGGCCTGCAAGCCGAAAATCCTGCTGGCGGACGAGCCGACCACCGCGCTCGATGCCACCGTGCAGATCCAGATCCTGCTGCTGCTGCGCGAACTGCAGCGCGAGTTCGGCATGTCGGTTATTTTCGTCACCCATGACATCGGCGTCGCGATCGAGATCTGCGACCGGGTCGCCGTGATGTACGCAGGCCAGATCGTCGAACAGGGCACGCTGAGCCAGATCGTGCGCTCGCCGATCCACCCTTATGCGCGGGGATTGCTGGCCTCCACCGTCCATGGCGCCAAGCGGGGGCAGCGGCTGGAAACCATCCCGGGCACACCGCCCTCGCTGGACAAGGCGCCGAGCAATTGCTCCTTTGCGCCGCGCTGCACTTTCGCGGAAGCCCGCTGTGTCGCGCAGTTGCCGCCCAATGTCGCGGTCGGAAACCGGATCGCAAGGTGCATCCTGGCGGAACGCGTTGAGGCGGCGGCGGCTAGCTGACGCGAGAACTGGACGGCGGTGAGAGTTGTCGCTTGCTGCCCATGCTTCGAGACGCTCGCGTCGCTCGCTCCTCAGCATGAGGTCCAGCTTGCTGCAACACGACCACCTCATGCTGAGGAGACCGCAAAGCGGCCGTCTCGAAGCATGGGCGGCAATCCGGTTTGCGAGGACCGGCGCCTCAGCCGCCAAGGCCCGGGTCGGCCCAGCGCTCGATCTGGGAGGAGCCGATCACCTGTTTCGGCTGATGGGGATTGAGCGTGCCGGCGGAGGCCGACCAGCCCTTGGCCAAAATCTGCATGGCGAACAATTTGGCGTCGACTTCCGATTTGAACGTCCGGGTCGATCGAACCGCGCCAGCGGCGGCGCCGTTGTCGGTCTTCACCGCCTTGTCCGGCCCGAAGGCTACATACCAGGTATCAGGTTGCGTCATGCTCGCATAACGCCGATAGCGCGTGAAAGTTTCATCCGCGGCCGTAAACCGTGCGAATTTCGGCAAGTTCGGGGCGCCAGATTCCGATTCGTCACTTCCGCCGATAGTGGATAGGTTCAAGCGGCGCATGACGATGGCGCGGAAGCAGGGGGAGTTTCGTATGCAGATGTCCAACGAAAGCATTCTCGTTATTTTATTCGTCGGCCTGGTGGCCGGCTGGCTGGCCGGCAAGATCGTGCACGGCACCGGCTTTGGCATCATCGGCGATATCGTCGTGGGGATCGCCGGCGCGCTGATCGCGAGCCTGTTGTTTCCGAGACTGGGTATTCACCTCGGTACCGGTCTGGTGCGTGAGATCATCTATTCCGCGATCGGCGCCGTCCTGCTATTGCTGATCGTGGGATTTTTTCGAAGCGGCCGGCGCTGGTGACGCTGCTGCGGCGCGCTCCGATCAGCGCGTCGTTCCGAAATTTGGGCATTGAAAAAGGGGCCGTCTCGTTGGACGGCCCCTTCAACGTAAATCAAGGCTGCGGTTGGATTACTCGACGATCTCGACAATCCGGCGGCTACGCGGTTCGACCAGAACCGTGCGGCCGTTCACGACCGTGTAGCGATAATCCCGCACGCCATATTCCTGCGGCACCTCATAATAGGTTACGCCTTCCTCCGGCAAGATCGCGCCAATGCGGACATCCTCGCGATACTGATAGGAAGGGCGGTGCTGCTCGACGACATAACTGCGAAAGCGCGGGCGCTCATCGACGCCGAGAACGCCGGCTACTCCACCGACCACACCGCCGATGACACCGCCAACCACGGCGCCGACCGGGCCGGCGGCCCTTTCACCATCCCTTGAGCCTCGCTCAACGCCACCGGGCACTCCCTGGGCCTGCGCCGCCACGGGCAGTGCGACTGCGGCGACAACGGCAACTATTCCGATAAAACGGCCAATCATGACATCTCCAATAGTGTTGGCTAAGGTGGCACAACAAGTGATTGGCGCCGGTTTGGTTCCCCAGCATGAGCCCGCAATATTCCTCATCTCGGGAATAACTTGGCGGCCATTTCAGGCAGGTAAGTGGGTCGGCTTCGCGCGGCCCTGCTACCGCCCCCGCGGCCTGATCGTGCCGCCCTCACTGCGTCCCTGGTCCCTTCATTGGTCTCCCACCCCGAGGCGGGAGGCTATCCACAGCGTTTAGGTTAACCTGACTTACATGGACGGTGGCCGCAAACATCGGTAAGACTGGGTTCTTTATTCGCCCTTTGTGTCTGAAGCCCTTTGTGACGAGATCAGGATTGATGGCAGCCGCCCCCGGTGTCCGGCGTTCCGAACTTGGTGACGCCTTGCGCGCCTGCCGCGGCGCTTTCATCGGCGTCGGCGTCATGAGCTGCATGATCAATCTGCTCTATCTGACCGGTTCGATCTTCATGCTGGAGGTGTACGACCGGGTGCTGCCGAGCCGGAGTATTCCAACCCTGGTCGGTCTGGTTATTCTGGCCGGCGGGTTGTACGTCGCCCAGGGCGTTCTCGACCTGATCCGGGGACGGGTGCTGGTCCGTGTCGGAACCGCGCTCGACGAAGCCCTCAACGCCCGCGTGTTCGAAACCGTGGTGCGGCTGCCGCTGATGGTGGGCGGCCGCAACGAGGGCCTGCAGCCGCTGCGCGATCTCGACAATGTCCGCTCGTTTCTCTCCAGCATGGGGCCGGGCGCGTTCTTCGACCTGCCGTGGCTGCCGTTCTATCTGGCGATCTGTTTCGCATTCCATTTCCTGATCGGTGTGACGGCGCTGGTCGGCGCCGTCATCCTGATCACGCTGACCGTGGTGACCGAATACATGTCGCGGATGCCGGCGCACCAGGCCATGGGTCTGGCGGCGCGCCGCAACGATCTGGCCGCCACCAGCCGGCGCAACGCCGAGGTGCTGGTTGCGATGGGGATGTCCGGCCGCCTGACCCGGCGCTGGAGCGAGGCCAACGAGAATTATCTTTCGGGCAATCAGCGCGCCAGCGACGTCGCGGGCGGACTCGGCGCGATCGCCAAGGTCATGCGCATGACCCTGCAGTCGGCGGTGCTCGCGGTCGGCGCCTATCTGGTGATCCATCAGGAAGCCACGGCCGGCATCATCATCGCGGGCTCGATCCTGAGCGCACGGGCGCTGGCGCCGGTCGATCTTGCCATCGCGCACTGGAAAAGTTTCGTCGCCGCGCGGCAGAGCTGGCACCGCCTTAATCATTTGCTCGACCAGCTCCCCGCGAAGGCCGCACCGACATTGCTGCAGAATCCGTCGAGCCGGTTGTCGGTCGAGGGCATCAGCATCGTGCCGCCGGGCGATCAGAAGCTGATCGTGCAGGATGTCTCCTTCACGCTCGAGGCCGGCAACGGGCTGGGCGTGATCGGGCCCAGCGGATCGGGCAAGTCTTCGCTGGCGCGCGCCCTCGTCGGCGTGTGGCAGCCGGTGCGCGGCAAGGTGCGGCTCGACGGCGCGGCGCTCGATCAGTGGTCGTCCGACGTGCTCGGCCGCCACGTCGGCTATCTGCCGCAGGATGTCGAACTGTTCGCGGGCTCGGTCGCGCAGAACATCTGCCGTTTCGATTCCGAAGCCAGTTCCGAAGCCATCATCGCCGCCGCCAAGGAAGCCGGCGTCCACGAGATGATCATCAAGATGCGCGACGGCTACGACACCCAGATCGGCGAGCAGGGTACCGCGCTTTCGGCCGGTCAGGCGCAGCGCGTGGCGCTGGCGCGGGCGCTGTTCGGCAATCCGTTCCTGATCGTGCTGGACGAGCCGAATTCCAATCTCGACACCGAGGGCGATGAGGCGCTGACCCGTGCGGTTCGCGCGGCGCGCGAGCGCGGCGCCATCGTGGTGGTGGTCGCGCACCGGCCGATCGGCATCGAGGCGGTCGATCAACTGCTCGTTCTAAAGGACGGCCGGATGCAGGCCTTCGGTCCCAAGGAAACCGTGCTGGGGCAGGTGCTGCAGCGCGTCGCGCCGCCGACCCCGATCAAGATCGTCTCCGAAGGCGGGGTCGCCAAATCATGAACCGGATCATCAACCAGCTCATCAAGGGCGGCGAAATGCGCGGCGCGCAGCCCTCGATACGGCTGCATCTGATCGTCGGCCTCGCGGTGGTGGTCGTGCTGGCGGGCGGGCTCGGCGGCTGGGCATCGACCGCGCAGATTTCCGGCGCCCTGATCGCGCCGGGGTCGGTGGTCGTCGACTCCAACGTGAAGAAAGTGCAGCACCCGACCGGCGGCGTGGTCGGCGAAGTGCGCGCCCGCGACGGCGATCTGGTCAAGGCCGGCGACGTGGTGGTGCGGCTCGACGACACCGTCACCAAGGCGAGCCTCGCGATCGTCACCAAGAGCCTCAACGGGTTGTGGGCCCGCGCCGCGCGGCTCGAAGCCGAACAGCAGGGCCTCGACAAGATCGTGTTTCCTCCGATGCTGCTCGATCGCGCCGACGATGCCGATGCCAAGAACGTGATGGCGAGCGAAAGCAAATTGTTCGAGGTTCGCACCACGGGAAGGACCGGACAAAAGGCGCAACTGCGCGAGCGGGTCATCCAGTTGAAGGATGAGATCGCCGGCCTGATGGCGCAGGAGAGGGCCAAGGATCAGGAAATCGCACTGGTGGAGAAGGAACTGGCCGGCGTTCGCGATCTCTATGACAAGCACCTGGTGCAGCTATCGCGCCTGACGACACTGGAGCGCGACGCGGCCCGGCTCAACGGCGAGCGGGCGCAATACATCGCCGCAAGGGCGCAGGCCAAGGGCAAGATCACCGAAACCGAGCTGCAGATCATTCAGGTCGACAAGGATCTGGTCAGCGAAGTCTCCAAGGATCTGCGCGAGGCCAACGACAAGATCGGCGAATTCGTCGAGCGCAAGGTCACGGCCGAAGACCAGTTGCGCCGGATCGACATCCGCGCGCCGCAGGCCGGCATGGTGCTGCAATCCTCCGTTCATACCGTGGGCGGGGTGATCACGGCCGGCGACGCCATCATGATGATCGTGCCGCAGAGCGACGATCTTTCGGTCGAGGCCAAGGTCAATCCGCAGGACATCGACAAGCTGCAGATCGGCCAGAAGACCCTGCTGCGGCTGTCGGCCTTCAACCAGCGCACCACGCCGGAACTCAACGGCGTCGTCACCCGCGTTTCTCCCGACGTCACCACCGACCAGCGCACCGGACAAAGCTATTACACGATCCGCGTCTCGATGCCGCCCGCCGAAGTCGCGCGCCTCGGCGATAGCAAGCTGATCCCGGGCATGCCGGTCGAAGCCTTCGTGCAGACCGGCGACCGCACCATGATGTCGTATTTGATCAAGCCGCTGAACGATCAATTGATGCGCGCGTTCCGGGAGAAGTGAACTAACCGCTCATCGTCGTCCCGGCGAAGGCCGGGACCCATAACCACCGGCAGGAGTGGCTGCGCGAAAGCCGTCCAACACCGTTTCTCGAAACAAGCGATGCGGCGTATGGGTCCCGGCCTTCGTCGGGACGACGGTGGGGAGCGAGCGTAGCGCGTCGCGGGGACGTGAAGTCGTATCTGGATTCCCCGTCATTGCGAGCGCAGCGTAGCAATTCATCTTTCTTTTTGTTGCGGCATGGAGTGCTTCGCTGCGCTCGCGCTACAAACTGAATTGTAGCTATTTGAAATCGAGTTCGAGAACTTGCGCCGGCGGCGGCGCGCTCCCTCTCCCCTTGTGGGAGAGGGCTGGGGTGAGGGGGCGCGGTCTATCGTGAGAGCGTAACCCCTCACCCGGATCGCATCTGTCGATGCGATCCGACCTCTCCCACAAGGGGAGAGGCGGCGCAGAACGTGCCGTTCCTGGGTTATGGATGAAACTCTGCTCTTCACCGCGACAAACTCTGCAACAAAAAATTCAGCGCTGTGCTCGCGAACACATGCATGTTGGCGAGGCGGTCGGCGCTGCCGGTTTCGAGCGTCATCGCCGAGGCCTCAACACCTGCAACCCCGATGCAGCTATGGCCGGCGGCGTCGCCGTAGCGGTTGCCGGTCGGGCCGGTGGCGCCGGTTTCGGACAGGCCCCAATCGGTGGCGAAGCGCCGGCGGATCTGGCTTGCGAGCAGTTTGGCGTAGGGCTCCGACGCGGAGCGGATTCCCTTCATCGCCTCGTCGGGGATGTCCATCAGGATGCGCCGCGCGTCGCGCGTATACACCACCGCGCCACCCAGGAAATAGGCGGAGGCGCCGGGCACCGCGAGCAGGGCGGCCGAGATCAGGCCGCCGGTCGAGGATTCCGCGACCGCGATGGTTTGTTTCCGCTCGATGAGCCGGGCGGCGATCTTCTCGGCGATCGGGACAAGGTCTTTCATGGGCATTCAATTCCTGCGGCGGTTGCGTCGGCACTTGGCAGAGTTCGCCTACGGCTTGCCCGGCGGTGAATTTCCGATCTCCTAGCACAGGATTGCATGGGTGCCGACTCCGGAGCAGTTGGCTGCGCCGATGGACGGCGGGGCCTGCGCGCCATATGCTTCCGCCAAGCGGTCCCGCGATCAATCCGACGGGAGCGCGCCAGAGGAAACCAAGGTCATGACGTCACCGATCGCCGGCGGCGTGGATTGCGATCTGCATCCTGCCGTGCCTCATCTGACCAGCCTGCTGCCCTATCTCAACGATTATTGGCGCGATCAGGTCACGACCCGCGGAATGACCGATCTGGTGTCGCAGTCTTATCCAACGAATTCGCCGATCACCTCGCGGCCGGACTGGCGCCCGTCGCAGGGCAAGCCGGGCTCGCGGCTGGAGGACATGCGGGCGCAGGCGCTCGATCGGTTCGGTGTCAGCTATGGCATCTGCAATCCGCTCTACGGTGTGCAGATGGTGTTCAGCGAAGACATGGCGGATGCGTTTTGCCGCGCGCTGAACGACTGGCTGGTCAAGGAGTGGCTGGACAAGGAGCCGCGGCTGCGCGGCTCGATCGTGATCCCGGTGCAAAGCATCGAGAAATCGGTCGCGGAGATCGAGCGCTGCGCTGAGGATAAACGTTTCGTGCTGGTGCTGATGCTGGTCATGGGCGACATGCCCCTGGGCAAGCGCGCCTACTGGCCGATCTACGCCGCCGCCGAGCGGCTCGGTCTGGCCGTCGGCATCCACGCCGGCAGCAATTATCACAACCCGCCGACGTCTGTGGGCTGGGGCTCGTATCACATCGAGGATTATGTCGCGCAGGCGCAGGCGTTCCAGACGCAATTGACCAGCCTGATCGTCGAAGGCGTGTTCGCGCGGCATCCCAAGCTGAAGATGGTGATGCTGGAATCCGGCTTCACCTGGCTGCCCTCCTATCTGTGGCGGCTGCACAAGTTCTGGCGCGGCGTGCGCATGGAGACGCCGTGGGTCGATCGCGCGCCGGCGGAAATTGTGCGAAGCAACATCCGGTTTTCGCTGCAGCCGGTCGATGCGCCGCCGGATCCGCAGACCTTAAATCGGCTGTTCGACCATATGCAGTCGGACGAATTGCTCTTATTCTCCACCGACTATCCGCACTGGCAATTCGACGGTGACGAGGTGCTGCCCGAGGGGATGTCATCCGATCTTGTGCGGAAGATCATGATCGACAATCCGCACGCGACTTATCCCCGCCTGAAGCAACCGGTGCTCAAGGAGATCGCGCCATGAACATGCAGTTCCGCGGCAGCGCCGAGCCGGGCTCGGCCGCGAGCGTCAAGACCGCGATTGCCGATTGCGATATCCATCCGGCGCGCGCCACCGCGACCGAGCTTTACCCCTATTTGGCAAAGCGCTGGCACGAGCATCTCGAAATCTATGGCAAGCCCGCCTATCAGGGCATGATGGAAGGACCGCCCTATCCGAAGGCGCAGCCGAATGCGTCGCGTCGCGATGCCTGGCCGCCGGAAGGCGGCCCGCAGGGCTCGTCGCTGTCGTTCATGCAGCAGCAGCATCTCGATCCGAACAATGTCGCGCTCGGCGTTCTCAATCCGCTCAACACCGGGCAGGGCCTGCGCAATCAGGATTTGAGCGCGGCGCTGGCGACCGCGATCAACGACTGGCAGATCGACAAATGGACCAGCCGGGATTCGCGGCTGAAAGCCTCCGTCGTGGTCGCCAATGAAGATGGCCCGGCGGCGGCCGCCGAAATCCGCAAGCGCGCCGGCGACAAAAATTTCGTGCAGGTGCTGCTACTCAGCCGCAATGTCGAGCCGCTTGGCCAGCGCCGCTACTGGCCGATCTACGAAGCGGCGGAAGAGGTGGGACTTCCCGTCGGCGTGCATGCGTTCGGATTCGGCGGCAATCCCATCACCGCGTCGGGCTGGCCGAGCTATTATATCGAGGAAATGGTCGGTCATTCGCAGTGCCAGCAGACCGCGCTTGCGAGCATCGTGCTGGAAGGCGTGTTCGAGCGGCACCCGAAGCTGAAGATGATCATGATCGAGGCCGGCTTCGGCTGGGCGCCGTCGCTGTCGTGGCGGCTGGACAAGAGCTGGCAGCGGCTGCGCAGTGAGGTACCGCACGTCAAGCGGCCGCCGTCGGAATATATCCGCGACCACATCTTCTGGACCACGCAGCCGATGGAAGACCCGGAGCGGCGCGATCATCTGTTCGAGGTGATCGACTGGATCGGCTGGGACAAATTGCTGTTCGCGACCGATTATCCGCACTGGGACTACGACGAGCCGTCGCGGGTGTTGCCGCCCGGCGTCAGCGACGCCAACCGCGAGGCGTTCTATCTCGGCAATGCGCGGAAGCTGTACGGTCTTTCCTGATGGTCCGGCATGTCATCGCCCCGGTGGACGAACTGCCGCCGGGCACGCGCAAATTCCTCACCATCGATGCGCGCCCGATCGCGGTGTTCAATATCAAGGGCGAATTCTTCGGCCTGCTGAACCGCTGCCCGCATCAGGGCGCTTCGCTATGCGAAGGGCCGCTGATCGGGCTTGCGCAGTCGTCCGATCCCGGCCGGATCGAATATACCAGGCTGGGCGAAATCATCCGCTGCCCCTGGCACGGCTGGGAATTCGACATCCGCACCGGCCAGTCCTACTGCGACCCGAAACGCTTCCGCGCCAAGGCCTATCCGGTCAATGTCGAGCCCGGCGCAAGCGTGGTGAAAGGGCCGTATGTCGCTGAGACGTTAGCGGTGTCGGTAGAGAGCGACTACGTGGTGGTGGATCTGTGATCGTCATTCCGGGGCGATGCGAAGCATCGAACCCGGAATCTCGAGATTCCGGGTTCGCGCGAACGCGCGCCCCGGAATGACAGTCAGACAACATGCCCCGCCATCCGCCGCTCCTTCGCATAGCGCACCAGCGCCACATAGCGATAGATGCCGTGCACGAACTTGCCGTAGGGCATCGTGATAAAGAGAGCGAACACCACACCGAGATGCAGCGCCAATAGCGGGCCCATCGCAGGCGTCTCGCGCCAGAGCAGCAGCGCCAGGCCGGTGAGGCTGGTGAGAAACAGCATGACGATGAACGCGACATCCATGCCGGTGCGCTTCTCGTCCACCAGCGCCGGATCGCGTTTCCATTTCTCGGCAAGCAGGCCCGCAGGCCCGATCAGAAGCCCGACGCCGCCGAGCGTGCCCAGCACGACCGGCAAGTCCCACCACGGATACGGCGCCTCGCGCGCCAGGAGATAGTGATAGAGCGTTGCGGCGCAGGTTGCGGCAAAGCAAAGTGTAAAACCGTAGAAGGTCATGTGGTGGTAGATCTTGCGCAGATCGCTCGGCCGCTCGTCCTCGTTGACGCAGCCGACGCCGCCGCCATCGAGATAGCGCAGTTGGCCAGCGTCCTTCATCGCCTGCCACAGCGAGGGCGGATCGGCCAGCATGCCGATCGGCTCGCCGATATCGCGCCAGAACGCGCGCACGCCCATCACAAGTGCTGCGATCGCATACAGGAACGCCGCGCCGAACAGCACTGCCATCGCATTATGCGGCATCAGTTGGTAGAACGCGCCGGGTCCGGTGTGGACGCCGAACAGCACCTGCCGGTCGGTAAAAGCGGCAAAGCCGAAAATGAACGCGGCGACACTGAGCGCGGCGATGATGCTGATGGCGAGGCCATTGCGCGCGAACATGCCTGCGAAAGCTCGCGGCCACGCATAGGCGGCATAGGAGTCGGCCCGCGCGATCGCCAGCGTCCTGGGGACGTTGACGTTGAATTCATGCGGCGGCGAGAACTGGCAGTCGGTATAGCAGGCGCCGCAGCCATGGCAGAGATTGGCGAGATAATTCAGGTCGCCGTCGGAGAACGAGCGGCGCATTTCCATCGCCGGGAATACCGCGCAAAGGCCCTCGCAATAGCGGCACGAATTGCAGACCGTCATCAGGCGGTCGGCTTCCTCGAGGATTTTAGTTCCGTGCATTTTGTGCCGCTTCCCGTCCTGCGATCCGGCCGAACACGCTGCCGATGGTCATGCCGATCCCGGCGGCGTAGCCCTTGCCCAGCACATTGCCGGCCATGATCTCGCCGGCGGCGAACATGTTGGCGGCCGGCTTACCGTCCTTCATCAGCATGCGCGCCTGCTTGTTCACGCGGGTGCCGAGATAGGTGAAGGTGATGCCGGGCCGCACCGGATAGGCGTAATAAGGCGGCGTCTCGATCCGCCGCGCCCAATGCGTCTTCGGCGGCGTCAGGCCCTCGGTGCGGCAATCGTCGAGGATGGTGTGATCGAAGGTGCCGGGCCGCACCGCGGCGTTGAAATCGGCGATGGTCTTCTCCAGCGCGGCCGGATCGAGTTCGAACTCGCCCGCGAGCTCCGCGATGCTGCCGGCCTCGATCGGCGGGAACAGCGTCGGCATGAAACTGTTGCGCGAACTTGCGTCGAAGATGATGTAGGCGATCTGGTCGGGCTGCGCCGCCACCAGCCGGCCCCAGATGGCATAGCGCTTCGGCCAGATATCCTCGCCCTCGTCGTAAAAACGCAGGGCGTGCTTGTTGACGACGATGCCGAACACCACGGAATCATGTCTTGTGATGATGCCGCCGTCGAATTTCGGCGCCCGGGCGTCGATCGCGACCGCATGGCACTGGGTGGGATCGCCGATCTCCTGCACGCCCTTGTTCAGCAGCAACTTCAAAATCGAGCCGCGATTATAAGGCGTGCCGCGGATCAGGAAATTATCGGCGGCGGCGCCCCAATATTGCTTCAGCCATTCGATGTTGGCCTCGAAGCCGCCGGCGGCGGCCACCAGGGTCGAGGCGCGCACCTTGACGCGGCCATCGTCCCGCTTCAGCTCGGCCGCGAGGAACATGCCGTTGTCGATTTCCAGATCGAGCACTTCGGCATCGTAGAGAATCTCGACGCCGAGTTTCTCGGCGGTGAGATAGAGCGCATTCAGCATCGCCCGGCCGCCGCCGAGGAAAAACGAATTGGTGCGGCCGAGGCTCAGGGTGCCGCCGAGCGACGGCTGCCAGCGCACGCCCTGTTCGACGATCCAGCCCAGAATGTCCTTGGACTCGGCAATCATGTGCCTGGCGAGTTCTTCGTCGGTCTGGCCGCCGGTGACGCGCAGCAAATCTTCCCAAAATTCCTGCTCGGTATAGGGCCCGGTGAGGATGTCGGTCGCCGCATCATGGGCGCAACGCATGTTGCGTGTATGGCGGGTGTTGCCGCCCCGATAGAATTTCGGCGCGCCTTCCAGCACCAGCACCGATGCGCCGGCGCGCCTTGCGCCGATCGCGGCGCACAGCGCGGCGTTGCCGCCGCCGATCACCAGCACATCGAATTTGCGGGTCAAGTCAACCATGCCGCCTTGTTATCTTTGTTCGCATGGAAATCAAACCCGGCGCGGCCGGGTGACCGCGTAGCTTTTCATGCGAGCTTACGCCGCGACGGCCTCGCGTGCTTCAATAATCTCGCCGCCGCGGAAGATGGCCAGGGTTGCGACGATGCCGCTGGCGGCGGCGAACATCAGCCAATATGCCGGCGACGCGCGGTTGCCGGTCTCCGCGATCAGCCATGTCGAGGCCAGCGGGGTGAAAGTGCCGAACAAGGCCGCGGCGAGACTGAAGGCCAGCGAGAAGCAGGTCGTGCGCACACGGACCGGAACCACCTCGGTCAGGGCCGCGACCATCGCGCCGTTGTAAACGCCGAAGTAGAACGAGAACACCAGTTCGACCAGCAGCATCTTGCCAAAGGTCGGTCCGGCGACCAGCCACGAAAGCATCGGATAGGCCGTGATCAGCGATAGCCCTGCAATCGCCAGCAGCACCGGCTTGCGCCCGATACGGTCGGAGACCGCGCCGCCGATCGGCAGCCAGATGAAGTTGGTGACGGCGACGAACAAGGTCACCAGCAGCGCATCGCGCGTCGTCAGCTTCAATACGGTCTTGCCGAAGGTGGGCGTGTAGACGGTGACGAAATAGAACGTCACGGTGGTCATCGCCACCATCAGCATCCCCAGCAGGATGATCTTCCAATTGGCCGCGGCCGAGCTGAACACTTCCGACGTGCTCGGATGCTTCTTCATGGCAAGGAAGGCCGGAGTTTCCTCGAGCGAGCGCCGCAGAACGAAAATGAAGGGAACGATGAGGCAGCCGATGAAGAACGGAATCCGCCATCCCCAGGCGGTCACCTGGTCCGCCGGCATCAATTCGCTGATGACAAAGCCGAGGATCGCCGCGACGAAGATCGCCACTTGCTGGCTGGCGGATTGGAACGAGGTATAGAAGCCCTTGTTGCCGGGGGTCGAAATCTCGAACAGATAGACCGAAACGCCGCCGAGCTCGACGCCAGCGGAGAAGCCCTGCAGCAGGCGGCCGATCAGCACGATAATCGGCGCCGCGATGCCGATGCTGGCATAGGTCGGGCAGATTGCGATGAAAACCGTGCCCATGGCCATGATCGCCAGCGTTACGATCAAACCGAGGCGGCGGCCGATCCGGTCGATATAGGCGCCGAGCACGATTGCGCCGATGGGCCGCATCAAGGCGCCAAGCCAGAACGTCGTGAACGTCAGCAGCAGCGCGGTGGTTTCGTTATCGGACGGAAAGAAAGCCTTCGAAATGGCATTGGCGTAGAATCCGAACAGGAAGAAATCGAATTGTTCGAGGAAATTGCCGCTGGTCGAGCGGAGGATGGCGCCGAGGCGCGACTTGATTTGCGGCGGCTGGGCTGACTGCGACATGGCGAATTTCTCCCCGTTTTCGACGTGGTCGGTGCGGAAAGGCCTTCTCGCCAGCCGACATTTATTCAGTCTTATGCGACAATCTGCCACGCCTTTGCGGCGCGACCAACTGGAAAACCGGGATGATCACGCTCGGACGGTCTTGCTCTGAGCCGAGGTCACCAGCCATTGCCGGAAAGCCAGCAGTTTCGGCGAATCCGAGGCCACCTCGGGCGAGACCAGGTAAAAGCCGGCGTCGGCCGGCAACGCGATGTTGAAGGGAACTACCAGGCGGCCCTTGGTGATGTCGGCCTCGACATAGGAGGTCCGGCCCATCGCAACGCCGATGCCGTCGATCGCGGCCTGCACGGTCATGAAAACCAGATCGAAGGTGACGCCCGGTTGCTTCGAGATGTTGGCCGGCAGGCCGGCGGCCGTGAGCCAGAGTCGCCAGTCGTCGTCATTGCCGGCGCTTGAGTGAAGCAGCACATGGTCCGCCAGGTCTTCCGGCTGCCGCAACGGCTTCCTGCCCGCCAGCAGGGCCGGGCTGCATACCGGAAACAGTTCGTCGGCCATCAGCCAATCGGCGCGGAGCCCGGGCCAATGCCCGCGGCCGTACCGGATCGCGGCATCGACGTCACCGCTTTTGAAGTCGACCAGGCTGATCGATGTGGTGATGCGCACATCGATGCCGGGATGGGCTTCCTGGAACGCGGAAAGCCGCGGCAACAGCCACTTCGCGGCCAGCGACGCCAGCGTGGAGATCGTCAGTACATGGTCGTTGTCCTTGCGCAGCAGCCGCTCGGTGGCGAGCCGCAAATCGTTGAACGCCGCGCGGACGCCGGGGAGATATTCCTTCGCTTGCGGCGTCAGCGCCAAAGCGCGGTTCTGCCGGACGAACAGGCGAACTCCCAGTTCCTGTTCAAGTCGCCGGATCTGATGGCTGATCGCGGTCTGCGTGACGTTCAATTCGGAAGCAGCATTGGTGAAGCTGAGATGCCGGGCCGCGGCCTCGAAGGCGCGCAATCCATTGAGGGATGGCAGTCGAGCGGTCATTTCCAGGCAGTCATTTCATGAGGTTATGTCATGCGAAGCGGCACAAAGTGTCGTTTGTCGAAGGCTTGGAGAGCGCAGATGGTGCCCCGAATAAATTAGTTCCAGGAGATGAAAATGTCCACTTGCACGCATGAATCGATGACAAATCATCATGGCTTGGGATGGTTGGACCAGTTCCGCGAGACGCTTCACATCTGGCGGGACCGCCGGGACCAGAGGCGCCTGCTGGCCAAGTTGTCCGAGCGCGACCTGCACGATGTCGGGCTTTCCTGGGGCGAGGTGCTGTTCGAAGCCGAAAAGCCGTTTTGGCGGGCGTAACGCCGCCGGGCCGGGGTCGCCTCTGAAGGGGACGCCGGCCGACGACCTTTTGACCAGGTTCGAGATCAAGGAGCCCAGCGATGACCGCACCTCATCTCAACGACCTCCGGCAACATTCTGATGTCCTCAGGCTGCGAACCGGCAAAACCCTGACCGTGCGGTTTGTCGAACCACGCGAAGCCGACGCCTTGCAGGGTTACTTCCGGTCGCTCTCGGTTCGCTCCCGCTACAATCGCTTCCTCGGCGCCATCAGCGAACTGCCGCAGAGCCAGCTCGATCATTTCGTCCATGTCGGCGAGGCCGATCGTTTCACCGTGGTCGCAGTCATGATGCTCGACGGCATCGAGACCATCATCGGCGAAGCCCGCTACGCCTTCGACGCCGGCACCGCGAGTTTCGAATTCGGCCTGTCGATCGATGATCGCTGGCAAGGCCAGGGCATCGGTTCGGCGCTGCTCAGGAATCTGGAATGCCGCGCCGCCGCGTTTGGCGCCGGCCGGCTGTTCGGCGATACGCTGCGCTCCAACGACGTCATGATCGGGCTCGCGGGAAAATCCGGCTTTGCCCTCACCAACAGCCCCGGCGACTGGAAGCTGGTGCGCTTTGAAAAGCGCATCGGCGCGGAGCCAAAGGATATTCCCTGCGCGAGCTGGAGACTGGCTGCGGCTTCGCGCCAACTCTTGCCCGCTCGGATCACGCCGGCCTGAGTCTCTCCAGTCCCGGCCGCAGGCTGGTTTGCGCGGGTTTGTCGATCTTGCGAAGACGCCGGCTAAACCGCTCAGCTTCCTCTGAACACCGGCTTGCGCTTGTCGATGAAGGCCTGCACCGCCTCTTTGTGATCGGCTGTCGTGGTCAAACGGACCAGACGTTCGGCTTCATGGTCGCGCGCGGTGGCGAAGTCGAACAACAGGGCTTCGTCGAGATTGTCTTTCATGTAGCGCAATGCCATTTGCGGTCCTTCCGCCATCGATTTCGCCAGTGCAAAAGCCTCGGCCTGAAGCTTGTCGTCCGGCACCACCCGGTTGACGAGGCCGATCGCCTCGCACCTTGCGGCATCGACCTTGTCGGCCGTGAACATCAACTCGCGCGCCCGCGAGGTGCCGACCAGCCGCGTCAGCAGCCAGGCGATGCCATAGTCGCCGCTCAAGCCGACCCGCAGATAGCCGGTGGTGACGAAGGCCGATTGCGCCGCGATGCGGATATCGCAGGCCATCGCAAGGGCAAGGCCGGCGCCGGCCGCAGCGCCGGGCAGCGCCGCGATGGTCGGCTTGCGCACCGAGATCAGTGCGCCGGTGAGCAGGCGTTGCCGCTCCTGCAGGTCGACGACCTTCTCGTCATAGGACATTTCGAGCTTCTTCTGGTCGCGGTGCGCGCCCATGCCCTTCACATCGCCGCCTGCGCAGAAGGCGGTGCCTGCGCCGGTGATCATGAAGGCTCCGACGTCCGGATTCTCGCCGCAGGTCTTGATCATGGTGCGCAACGCCGGAGTCAGCCTGTCGGACAGCGCATTGCGGACCTCGGGCCGGTTCAGCGTGATGATCGCGACACGGTCGCGGATCACGCACAAGAGTTCGTCGGTCCCGGTGTCGATGGTGATTTCGGCCATTGGGGATTCCCTTGTTTCTAATCGGCCCGTCATTGCGAGTAATGACGGCTGAAATGTTCGGTAGGGTGGGCAAAGGCGCGTTTGCGCCGTGCCCACCATCTATCCAAATTCTCGACTGGGATGGTGGGCACGCTTCGCTTTGCCCACCCTACAAATTTCGCATCGCCCCGGAATGACGGT
The DNA here is from genome assembly GCA_963793165.1 of uncultured Alphaproteobacteria bacterium. Taxonomy (GTDB): domain Bacteria; phylum Pseudomonadota; class Alphaproteobacteria; order Rhizobiales; family Xanthobacteraceae; genus Bradyrhizobium. The sequence goes on along the minus strand of CAWBYU010000009.1, from coordinate 334,087 downwards.
GAATTTCAAAACTTCTCGACCCATGGCCGTAATTCGAGCTCCCAGGTCCAGGCGCTGCGCGGTTGTTGCAGCACGTTCCAGTAGCTCAAGGCAATGGCGTCGGGGTCGAGCATCGAATCAGGCCGGTCGGCGGGTTCGCTGCGCGCGGCGCTGCGGATGCCGCCGTCGATGACGAAATGCGCGACATGGATGCCCTGCGGCGACAATTCGCGCGCCATGCTCTGGGCGAGGCCGCGCAGCGCGAACTTGCCCATCGCGAACGGGGCGGATTGCGGATAGCCCTTGACGCTGGCGGACGCGCCGGTGAACAGGATCGCGCCGTGCTTGTTAGGCAGCATCCGTGTCACCGCCTGCTGTGCCACCAGGAAGCCGCCGAATGCGCTGACCGCGATGGCTTGGGCAACATCGGCGGCGACCAGATCGACAAAGGCGCCGCGCGCCCGCCCGCTGGCATTGTAGACCACGATGTCAGGCGTCTCGATCTCGCGCTCGACCAGCCCGAACAGGCGCTCGACCTCGTCGGCGTTGGTCGCGTTGCAGGCAAAGGCGCGGGCCCCGGTCTCCGAACACAGCGCGCCCAGCTTTTCGATCTGGCGCGCCGCCAGCGCGACACGGATGCCTTCGCGCGCGAACAGCCGTGCCAGCGATGCGCTGAGGCCCTCGCCCGCGCCGACGATGAGAGCCGTCTTGTAGTTTGGCTTTTCCATGGTTTCTTCCTTGGTTGGTGTTCGGAAGCGAAGTCCGCAACGCTGTCATCGGCATGGATCGACCGCTCCGGGTAAAGCTTCTTCATGGCGTCGATGATCGGCGTGGAATCTTGAATGCCAGTGCCCTCCGGCGGAGTTTTTGCCTGCTTTGTCCGGCGATGATCTATATCATCTAAAACTCAGGGCGGAACGAACAAGAGTTGTCGATGCATCAGCTCAACAAACATGACCATTTAACAGCGCAGGCCAGCCAGCCGGGATTGCTCGCGCCGGATACGTCCGGCATGAATTTCTACCGCGCCGATCCGGCGCTGACGGACCTGCTCCGTATCCATCTGCCGGACGCGCTGTTCCGCCATATCGAGCCGCATCTCGACCGCCTGGGCGCGCTTGCCGGCGGGCATCTCGACGAATGCGCGCGGCTGGCCGACCGCCACCCGCCGGTGCTGCACCAGCGCGATCGTTTTGGCTACGACGCGCAGTCGATCGAGTACCATCCGGCCTATCGCGAATTGGAGCGCGCCGCGTTCGGCGAATTCGGCATTCACGCCATGTCGCTGCGCAAGGGTATCCTGGGCTGGCCGGAAAAATATCCTGTTGTGGCCAAGCACGCCTTCACGTTCCTGTTCAACCAGGCCGAGTTCGGGCTGGGTTGCCCGATCAACGTCACCGACGGCTGCGCCAGGCTGCTGGCGAATTTCGGCAGCGACGCCCTGAAGGCACGATATCTGGACGGCCTGACGCAGACCGACATGAGCAGGCTGACCCAGGGCGGCCAGTTCATGACCGAGAAGGAAGGCGGCTCGGACGTCGGCAAGCTCACCACCATAGCTGTACAGGACGGCGATCACTGGCGGCTGTCGGGTGAGAAATGGTTCTGCTCCAATGCCGACGCCGAAGTCGTGATGCTGCTGGCGCGGCCGGAAGGCGCGGTCGGCGGCACCCGCGGTGTCGGACTGTTTCTGATGCCGCGGCGATTGGAGGATGGCTCGCAAAACCACTACCGGATCGTCCGCCTGAAGGACAAGCTCGGCACCCGCTCGATGGCCTCGGGCGAGATCAAGCTGGAAGGCGCGATCGCCTATGCGGTCGGGCGGCTCGATCGCGGCTTTGTGCAGATGGCCGAGATGGTCAATTCGTCGCGGCTCTCCAATGGCGTCAAATCGACCGCGCTGATGCGGCGCGCCCATCACGATGCCATGACGGTGGCGCAAAACCGCGTCGTGTTCGGACAGCGCATCATCGACCTGCCGCTGGCGCGGCGGCAATTGATGAAGATCATGCTTGCCACCGAGCAGGCGCTGTCGATGAGTTTTCTCACCGCCGATGCGCTGGACCGCGCCGAAGCGGGCAGCCAGGACGCCGCGGCGCTGCTGCGTATTCTGACGCCGACGTTGAAATTTCGCGCCACCCGCGATGCCCGAAAAGTCTGCGGCGACGCGCTGGAGATGCGCGGCGGCATTGGCTACATAGAGGAATTCGCCACCGCGCGATTGTTGCGCGATGCCCATCTCGGCTCGATCTGGGAAGGTACCGGCAACATCGTCGCGCTCGATGCGCTCAAGCGCGCGGTCGGCCGCCACGGCGCCGAGGCAGCGCTTGCCGCGGACCTGCACGCCCGTCTCGATGACAGTGCCAACGTGCCGCAGGCCTGGCGCAGCCGCCTCCGCGATCTCACCGATCGCGCCATCGGTTTTGCGCGCGAAGTGGCTGATCGTACCGACAATGAAGCCGAGGCGCGGCGCGCCACCAGCCTGCTTTATCATGTCGCAAGCTCGGTGGCGCTGGCCTGGGAAGGCGGGCGCATCCACGCGATGCGCGGCGATGCCCGGCGGTTGCTGCTGTCGCGCCTGGTGATCGATCACCGGGTTTCGGCGAGCGATCCATTCCGGCTGGCGGAAAATAACGTGCAGCGCGCGATCACGGGCCATCTGCTCGGCGAGCGCGCGGTGGGCATGGCCGAGGTTGGCGAATTGATCGTCGCGGCGTAGGTTTGCCGGCACACTGGTTCAAAAAACAAAAAATTAAAGGGAGTATTCGATGAAGGCCGCCGTCCTGCATGAAGTCAACAAGCCGCTGGTGATCGAGGATGTCAGCGTCCCCAATCCCGGGCCCCGCGAAGTCCTGATCCGGACGCGCGTCGCCGGGCTCTGTCATTCCGATCTGCACTTCATGGAAGGGCTCTATCCGCATCCGCTGCCGGCGGTGCTCGGCCATGAATCTGCCGGCGTCGTCGAGAAGGTGGGCTCCGACGTGACCTATGTGAAGCCCGGCGATCATGTGGTGACCTGTCTCTCGGTGTTCTGCGGCACCTGCGATAACTGCACCACCGGCCGCACGGTGCTCTGCACCGACACGACCGTAAAAATGCTGCCGGGCCAATCCAACCGGCTGTCATGGGCGCGATCGGAGAAATTGAACCAGTTTCTCAATCTGTCGTCCTTTGCCGAGCAGATGCTGGTGCACGAAAACGCCATCGTCAAAATCCGCAAGGACATGCCGCTCGAGCTTGCGGCGCTGATCGGCTGCGGCGTCATCACCGGCTATGGCGCCGTCGTCAATACCGCCAAGGTCGCGCCGGGCGAGACCGTTGTGGTGATCGGCTGCGGCGGCGTCGGCATGGCCGCGATCAACGGCGCGCAGATCGCCGGCGCCGGCCGCATCATCGCGGTCGATACCAATCCGGCAAAACTCCAACTGGCCACCAAGCTCGGCGCCACCGACATCGTCGATCCCAAGAACGGCGACGTGGTGCAGCAGGTGCGCGATCTCACGGGCGGCGGCGTGCATCATTCGTTCGAAGTGCTGGGCCGCAAGGAAACCGCGGAGCAGGCGTTTGCGATGCTGGCGCCCGGCGGCACCGCGACCATTGTCGGCATGATCCCATTCGGCCAGAAGATCGAACTGCACGGCTTCGATTTCCTGCGCGAGCGCAAGATCCAGGGCTCGTCGATGGGCTCGAACCATTTCCGCGTCGACATGCCCCGCCTGGTCGAATTCTACATGCGTGGCAGGCTGCATCTGGAAGACTGGATCTCGGCGAAGCTGAAACTGCCCGAGATCAACGAAGGATTTGCGGCGATGAAGGCCGGCAAGACCGTGCGCAGCGTGATCATGTTTGATGCGTGACGTTTGCTCTGTCGTCATGCGCGGGCAGAAGCGCGAAGCGCGTCTTCGCGCTAGGTGACCCGGCGCATCCATCATCTTCGCACGAATCGCTTTTTGCAGAGCGATGGATTGCCGGGTCAAGCCCGGCAATGACGAGTTGTCATCACCGCGAAAGCAGTCTTCGCGCTTGAATGGCTGCGGCTACGCCGCCCCGATCAGAATGCCGACCGCGAGCACGATGGCGCCGCCGAGCACGATCTGGAACACCGCCTGCAGGAATGGCGTGTCCATGTACCGCGTGCGAATATAGGCGATCGCCCATAATTCGAAGAACACCACGACCCCGGCGATGGCGGTGGCGATCCAGAATGCGTTGGCCCATGAATCCGGCACCAGATAAGGCATGGTGTGGCCGAGACCGCCAAGCGTCGTCATCAATCCGCAGGTGACGCCGCGCAGCCACGGTGAACCTCGCCCGGTCAGCGAGCCATCGTCGGACAGAGCTTCGGCAAAGCCCATGCTGATGCCGGCGCCGATCGAGGCGGCCAGTCCGACCAAGAAGGTCTGCCAGTTGTTATGGGTCGCGAAAGCCGCGGCGAACAACGGCGCCAGCGTCGACACCGACCCGTCCATCAATCCGGCGAGACCCGGCTGCACATATTGCAGCACGAACACGCGCCGGCGCGTTATGTCCTCTTGCGCGCGCACATCCGGACTGAGGATCTGGTCGGTCAGCCTGGCCGCGACTTTCTCGTGGCCTTTTTCCGCTTCCGCGAGATCGCCGAGCAAACGGCGAACGCCGACATCGCGGGTCTGCTCGGCCGCCTTGATATAGAAGCGCTCGGCCTCGAACTCCATCGTGCCGACTTCCTTGCGGATGGTGTCGAGCGACAGGTTCTTGGTCAGCCAGATCGGCCGGCGGCGCAAAAATCCCCTGACATTGTCTCGTCGGATCGGCGGCAGGTTCTTGCCGAAACGCTGCTCGTACATCTCCAGCAGCATGTGGCGATGGCCCTTTTCCTCCTCGGCCATTTCCTCAAACAGCTTGGCCGATTCCGGGTAACGCTCCGCCAGATCCTCCGCGAAGGTCATGTAGATGCGGCTGTCCTCTTCTTCCGAGGAGATCGCTACCGCCAGGACTTCGCGCTCGGTCAGATCGGCGAAATTCTTCACAAAACAGCGCCTTTTTTCAATTTAGAATAATTCTAAATCTAAATCGTTATAGCGGCGCATTGTCCGGCGGTCAATTCGTTCAGCGGCTCGCGGCCGCGCGCAGGAACGCGATCAATAGCCGGCTTACCTCGCCGGGCTGTTCCTGCTGCACCCAATGGCCGGCGCCGTCGACCAGATGACAGCCGATCATGTTGCTGCAGGCAGTCGACTGCATCGCCTCGAATACGCCGGGGCGTTGATAGGTGCCCCAATCCTGCTTGCCGGAGATGAAGCAGGAGGGCACGTCGATGCTGCGGCCGGAATAGGTTTCGAGGTCGGCATTGAACGCGCCCGAGGTGCCGCAGCGATACCATTGCAGCCCACCCTGGAATCCGGTGCGCGCGTATTCGGCGCTGTAAAAGGTGAGTTCGCTGTCGGGCAGCCATTGGTTGGCGGCGATCGCGGCGGCGTCCGGCATTTCCTCCGCGACGGTCTCGGCCATGTCCTTGGCGAGATCCATCACATAATAGGTCGGTAGTTTTGCGAGCTCGTCCGCGGACCATGATTTGAGCGGATAGGGCTGGTTGTCTTTCCAGTCCGCGCTCTTGTGATGATAATAGGCGCGCAGGAAATCATGCACGCCCTGGCGCGCGCGATGCATGTCCGCATTGGCCTCGCGGGTCGCGTAGTACCATTGATAATGCTTGCGCGGACGCGGCAGCGCGGCAAGGTCGCGATGTACGGGATCGCCTTGCTTCGGCTTCGGCGGACCGTCAGCGGTATTGAACGGCAGCGCCGGCGGTCCGGCGAACGGTGCGCTCATCAGCGCGACCGACCTGAACACGTCGGGCCGCACCAGCGCGCACCATGCGGCGACGGAAGAACCAAAATCGTGTCCGACCACGGCAACCACGGTGCGATAGCCGAACGCCGACACCAGGCCCAGCGCGTCGCGCACGAGATTAAGCAGCCGGAACGACGCGAGATCGCCGTCATAATTTGCGTCCCAGCCGGTGGTGCGGCCATAGCCGCGCTGGTCCGGCGCGATCACGTGATAGCCGGCCGCAGCCAGCGCCGGCATCACCTTGCGCCAGCTAAAGCTCAGTTCGGGGAATCCGTGCAGCAGCAGCACACACGGCCGGCCTTTGGTCTCATGGCCCGCCTCCAGCACATGCATGCGCAGGCCGTTGATGCCATCGACAAAGCGCGAGCGGATGCCGGCGGGAAGCGGGATAGGGTCGAGATCTGCCATTGTGTTTCCTCGTCATGGACAAGCCCGGGCATGACGGCGACAGGAATTGTAGGGTGGGCAAAGCGAAGCGTGCCCACCATTCAGCGCAAAACATTAGATGGTGAGCACGGCGCAAGTGCGCCTTTGCCCACCGTGTACTGCTGGTTCGACAACTCGTCGAGCGCGCGACAGGCGATCGCCTTGCCGCTTCCTATAGCCGCTCGACGATCGTCACATTGGCCATGCCGCCGCCTTCGCACATGGTCTGCAGGCCGTAGCGCTTGTTGCGCTGCTGCAGCGCGTTGACCAGCGTGGTCATCAGCTTGGTGCCGGAGCCGCCGAGCGGATGGCCGAGCGCGATGGCGCCGCCATTGACGTTGAGCCGCGCCGGGTCGGCGCCGGTGGTCTTCAGCCAGGCCGTCGGCACCGATGCGAAGGCCTCGTTGACTTCGAACAGGTCGATATCGTCGATCGACATGCCGGCCTTCTTCAGCGCGCGTTCGGTGGCGTGCAGCGGCGCGTCCAGCATGATCACGGGATCGCCGCCCATCATGGTCATGTGATGGATCCGCGCCAGCGGCTTGACGCCGAGCGCCTTCAGGCCCTTTTCATTGACGACCATCACGCCGGAGGCGCCATCGCAGATCTGGCTGGCGCTGGCGGCGGTGAGCTTGCCGTTCTCAGCGATCAGCTTGACGTTCTTGATGCCGTCGAGACTGACGTCGAAGCGGATGCCTTCATCGATGGTGTGGGTGTCGGTCGAGCCGTCGGCGCGGGTGATCTTAAGCGGAACGATCTCGTCCTTGAACTTGCCGGCTTGGGTCGCGGCAATCGCGCGCTGGTGGCTGTTGTAGGAATATTCGTCCAGTTCGTTCTTCGAGAGGCCGTACTTCTCGGCCATCATTTCGGCGCCGGTGAACTGGCTGAACACGATGTGCGGATAGCGCGCCTCGATACCCGGGCTCTTGTAGGTGCCAAAACCGTTCTTGGCCGGCAGCGAGGAGGCAAGGCCCATCGGCACCCGCGTCATCGATTCGACGCCGGCGGCGATCACGCAATCCATGCTGCCGGACATCACCGCCTGGGCGGCAAAGTGCAGCGCCTGCTGCGAGGAGCCGCACTGCCGGTCGATCGAGGTGCCGGGCACGCTCTCCGGCAGCTTCGAGGCCATGATGGCGTTGCGGGCGACGTTGTTGGACTGTTCACCGGTCTGCATCACGCAGCCCATGATCACGTCTTCGACCTGATCCGGCGCGGCACCCGAGCGCTCGATCAGCGAATCCAGCACCGAAGCCGCGAGATCCGCCGGATGCCAGCCCGCGAGGCGTCCTCCCTTGCGGCCGCCTGCGGTGCGTGCGGCGGCGACGATATAAGCCTCGGCCATTTGCGTTCTCCCTGATTGTTTATGGTGGTTTTGAAGGATGGGCCGGATTTAAGAGGCGTGGCAGGATTTAGTCAATCGTTCAATTAACTCTTGAGCGCGGCTCCTGGATCGGCTTATCTGCATCGCGCGGATTTCCCGGCAGGCAAGTTATGGGATCAGAGTTGAATATCAGCGGACCGACGAGGCTTCCGGTCGCGAAAAACCTGACCGCCGAGAAGCTCCTCGTCGCGGCCAGCGGGTTGATGATCGAGCGCTCCTCGATCGAGGTGTCCTTGAGCGACATCGCGCAGAAATCCGGGGTCAACGCCGCGCTGGTGAAATACCACTTCGGCAACAAGGACGGCCTGTTGCTGGCGTTGCTGGAGCGGGATGCCGCGACCGAGATGTCGAATCTCGAATATCTGCTGGCGCAGCCGATCACGCCGACCGCGAAACTCAAGCTGCATATCGCGGGCATCATCCGGGCCTATCACCGATTCCCTTATATGAATCGGCTGATCCATTATCTGCTGCATGAAAGCAGCGCGGAAGCCGCCGACGAAGTCTCGAAATTCTTTGTCGCGCCGCTCCTGGACTTTCATCGCCGCCTGCTGGCCGAAGGCATCAAGGCCGGCGAGTTTCGCCACATCGATCCGGTGCTGTTCTACACCAGCCTGATCGGCGCCTGCGATCATCTGTTCTTTGGCCGGCACGCGATGTCGCGCGCGACCGGTGTCGGGCCGGTCACCGATGAAGTCTGCCGCCAATACATCAAGCATATGGAAGCGCTGATTTTCGGCGGCATGCTGGCAACCAGCACGGAGGAGACGGCCGGCATGGCTGGATGAGGCTCCAGACAGCCAATAGAGACGACCAAGACTAGAGAAGAAACGCCCAAGGAAAGGTTCTTATCATGCAGTTGAAAGACGTTGCCGTTCTCATCACCGGTGGCGGCTCCGGCCTCGGCGCCGCCACCGCGCGCGCCATGGCCGCCAAAGGCGCGAAGATCGCCGTGCTCGACCAGAGCAAGGAGAATGCCGAGAAAGTCGCAGCCGAAGTGAAGGGCGTCGCCGTTCATGCCGACGTCACCGACGAGGAACAGGTCAAGGCCGGCATCGCCAAGGCCGAGGCCGCGCATGGCATCGCGCGGGTGCTGATGAACTGCGCCGGGATCGGCGGCTCGCAGCGTATCGTCGGCAAGGACGGGGTCTATCCGCTCGCGAAATTCGCGCGCATCATCCATGTCAATCTGATCGGCACCTTCAACGTGCTGCGGCTGTTCGCCGAACGCCTGGTCACCGCGGAGCCGATCGGTGAGGAGCGCGGCGTCATCATCAATACCGCGAGCGTTGCCGCCTATGAGGGCCAGATCGGCCAGATCGCCTATTCGGCTTCGAAGGGCGGCGTCGTCGGCCTCACGCTGCCGGCGGCGCGCGACCTCGCCAGCCAGAAAATCCGCGTCAACACCATCGCGCCCGGCCTGTTCCTGACGCCGCTGCTGATGGGGCTGAACGAGGAAGCGCGCAAGAGCCTGGGTGCGCAGGTGCCGCACCCGGCGCGGCTCGGCGACGCCTCCGAATACGGCAACCTCGCGGTGCATATCGTCGAAAATCCGGTGCTCAACGGCGAGACCATCCGCCTCGACGGCGCCATCCGCATGGCGCCGAGGTAGTTTTCTTTCCGTCTCCCCTTGTGGGAGCGGGGTGGCTCCGGGCTCGCGCTTCGCGCGCCCCGGAATGACGGCAATAAATCACAGCTGGAAGAAGGTAGGCCGCCATGAATTTCGATTTCTCCGACGACCAGAAACAGCTCCGCGACCAGGCCCGAAAATTTCTCGCCGAAAAATGTCCGCCGAAAGCGGTGCGCGGCGTGCTCGACGGCAAGGCGCCCTATGACAAGGAATTGTGGCAGGGCCTTGCCGAAATGGGCTTTCTCGGCGTCGCCATCCCCGAAGAATTTGGCGGCGCGGGCGCCGGTCATCTCGAACTCTGCGTGATCGCCGAGGAAATGGGCCGCGCCATTGCGCCGGTGCCGTTCTCGTCCACGGTTTATCTCGCGGTGGAAGCGCTGCTGCTGGCCGGCAGCGACGCGCAAAAGCAGAAATGGCTTCCGGCCATCGCTTCGGGTGATGCGATCGGCACGCTGGCGCTGTTCGAGGGCAAGGGCAATCCGTCGCCGGCCGGGATCAAGCTCTCGGCATCCGGCGGCGGCCTCAGCGGCGTGAAGAAACCGGTGCCGGATGGCGCCATCGCCGATTTTGCCGTGGTCGCCGCGCGCACCGGCTCAACCGGCCGGGATTCCGATATCTCGCTGTTTCTGGTCGACATGAAAGCCGGAAGTGTCGAAGCCAAGTCGCTGACCAATCTCGATCCCACCCGTGGCCAGGCCGAACTTACCTTCAGCAACTGCAAGGCCGAACCGCTCGGTGCGGCCGGTGAAGGCTGGAGCATCCTGTCGCAGGTGCTCGACCGCGCCGCGGTGCTGATGGCGTTCGAGCAGGTCGGCGGCGCCGACCGCGCGCTGGAAATGGGCCGCGACTACGCGCTCGACCGTATCGCCTTTGGCCGGCCGATCGGCTCGTTCCAGGCGGTGAAGCACATCCTGGCCGACATGTATGTTGCGGCGACGCTGGCGCGTTCGAATTGCTATTACGGCGCCTGGGCGCTTTCGACCAATGCATCGGAGCTGCCGGAAGCCGCCGCTGCAGCAAGGATCAGCGCGACGCAGGCGTTCCAGCACTGCGCCAAGAACAACATCCAGGTCCATGGCGGCATGGGTTTCACCTGGGAATTCGACTGCCACATGTATTACCGCCGCGCCAACGCGACCGCGCTCGGACTTGGCAGTCTGTCTTATTGGGAAGATCAGCTGATCGAACGCATGCGCAAGAAGAATGCGGCTTGAACGTCATTCCGGGGCGCAGCGAAGCTGCGAACCCGGAATCTCGAGACAAATAACTTCTGGATTCCGGTCTGGTCCTTCGGACCATCCCGGAATGACGAGCGAGGATAACGCGCATGAACTTCGACGACACCCCGCAGGAAGCCGCGTTCCGCGCCGAGGCCAAAGCCTGGATCGCGGCCAACGCGCCGAAGCAGTATGAAGACGAACTGAAAAAGTCCTCGCTCGGCCGCACCCAGCTCAAGGGCGCCAACATCCTCGACGTGGCAAAGGCCTGGCAGAAGAAGAAGGCGGATGCCGGCTGGGCCTGCCTGCACTGGCCCAGGGAATATGGCGGGCGCGGTTCAACGCCGATCGAGCGCGTGATCTGGCAGCAGGAGGAGGGCGCCTTCGGCAAGCTCAGCGGCATGTTCATCATCGGCCACGGCATGTGCGGGCCGACCATGATGGCGTTTGCCGGTGAAGACCAGAAACGGAAATATCTGCCGCCGCTGGCGTCGGGCGAAAAGGTCTGGTGCCAGTTGTTCTCCGAGCCCGCCGGCGGGTCCGACGTCGCCGGCCTGCGCACGCGCGCGGAGAAAAACGGCGACGACTGGATCATCAACGGCCAGAAGATCTGGACCTCGGGCGCGCATTATTCGGACTACGGCATCCTGCTCACCCGCACCGATCCCAATGTGCCCAAGCACAAGGGCCTCACCATGTTCTTCCTCGACATGAAAAGCCGGGGTGTCGAGGTCAGGCCGATCAAGCAGGCCAGCGGGCAATCGGAGTTCAACGAGGTCTACTTCACCGACGTGAAGATTCCGGACGCGCAGCGGCTCGGCGCCGTCAATGACGGCTGGAACGTCTCGCTGACCACGCTGATGAACGAACGCATGTCGATCGGCGCCGGTGTATCCACCGGCTTCCCCGAACTGTTCGAGTTCTGCGGCAGCCTGATGCTGGAAGATGGGCCGGCGATCGACGATCGCGCGGTGCGCTCAAAGCTCGCCAACTGGGCGGTGAAGGCGAGCGGGCTGAAATATACCAGCATGCGCGCGATCTCGGCGCTGTCGAAGGGCGAGCGCCCGGGACCGGAGAATTCGATCGGCAAGCTGGTCGCGGGCTCGATGATCCAGGATGTCGCCACCTATGCGCTGGATTTGCAGGGCGCCGCCGGCGTGCTGAGCGAACCCGAGGATGCCGAGGCGCTGGGAAAATTCCAGGCGATGCTGCTGCGCGCGCCCGGCACCCGTGTCGAAGGCGGCACCGACGAGATCATGCGTAACATCATCGCCGAGCGCGTGCTCGGCCTGCCCGGCGATATCAGGATGGACAAGGACGTGCCGTTCAACAAGATACCGACCAAGGGCCGTGCATAATCGTCATTCCGGGGCGAGGCGAAGCCTCGAACCCGGAATCCGGAAATTGTCGATCGAGATTCCGGGTTCGCGCGACGCGCGCCCCGGAATGACAAGAAAAGAGGGAAGCCGCCATGAATTTCGATGATACTCCGCAGGAGGCTGAATTCCGCGCCGCGGCTCGCAAGTGGATCGGCGCCAATGCGCCGAAGCAATTCGAGGCGGAGCTTTCCAAATCCTCGCTCGGCCGCATCCGGCTGGAGAAGGACGACATCGTCGAGGTCGGCAAGGCCTGGCAGAAGAAGAAGTCCGAAGCCGGCTGGGCCTGTCTGCACTGGCCCAAGGAATATGGCGGGCGCGGCGCCACGCCGATCGAGAAGGTGATCTGGCAGCAGGAAGAAGGTATCTACGGCAAGCTGACGCAGCCGTTCCAGATCGGCGAGGGCATGTGCGGGCCGACCGTGATGGCCTATGGCAGCGAGGAGCACAAACGCCACTATCTGCCGAAGCTCGCCGCCGGCGAACAGATCTGGTGCCAGTTGTTCTCGGAGCCGGCCGGCGGATCGGATGTCGCGGGTCTCCGCACCCGCGCAGAGAAGAAGGGCGACAACTGGATCGTCAACGGCCAGAAGATCTGGACCTCCGGCGCGCATTATTCGGACTACGGCCTCCTGATCACGCGGACCGATCCCAATGTGCCGAAGCACAAGGGATTGACGATGTTCTTTCTCGACATGAAGAGCCCCGGCGTCGAGGTGCGGCCGATCAAGCAGGCCAACGGCATGCAGGAATTCAACGAGGTCTATTTTACCGACGTCGTCATTGCCGATAGCCAGCGCCTCGGCGCGGTCGGCGATGGATGGAACGTCTCGCTCACCACGCTGATGAACGAACGGATGTCGATCGGTGCGCGCCTGGCGACCGGATTTCCCGAGATGTTCGAATTCTGCTCCGGCCTGATGCTGGAAGATGGCCCTGCGATCGATGATCGCGCCACGCGCTCGAAACTCGCCGGCTGGGCGGTGAAGGCCAGCGGGCTGAAATACACAAGCTATCGCGCGGTGTCGGCGCTATCGAAGGGCGAGCGGCCGGGACCTGAAAATTCGATCGGCAAGCTGGTCGCCGGCTCGATGCTGCAGGACATCGCGACCTATGCGATGGACCTTGAGGGCGCGGCCGGCGTCTTCACCGGCGCTGCCGAGGAAGAGGCGCGCGGCCAGTTCCAGCAGATGCTGCTGAGTTCGCCGTCGATGCGCATCGCCGGCGGCACCGATGAAATCCTGCGCAACATCATCGCCGAACGCGTGCTGGGGCTGCCCGGCGACATCCGCGTCGACAAGGATGTGCCGTTCAACAAGATCCCGACCAACAAAAGAGGTTAGCCGTCATTCCGGGGCGCCGCGAAGCGGTGAACCCGGAATCTGGAGGTTTCGAATTCGAGATTCTCAGATGTGCAATCGGACATGATAGTTCGCGCTGCGCGCGCCCCGGAATGAAAGAGGAAGCGTCATGGATACGAAAGTGCCGAACACACGCTATGGGACCGCGGATCGCATCGGCGTACTCGAAGAACTCCTGAACGAGCGCTATTCGGTTCGCGCCTTCCTGCCGCAGGAGGTGGACCGCGGGATCATCGAGCATGTCCTCACCGCGGCGCAGCGCACGGCTTCCTGGTGCAACAGCCAGCCGTGGCAGGTTCTGATCGCAAGCGGCGAAGCCAAGGAACGCTTTCGCAAATTGATCTATGCGGAGGCCGCTTCGGGCGCAGGCGACGATCATGATTTCACGCCGCCCCGCGAATATCTCGGTGTCTATCTCGATCGCCGCCGCGAGAGCGGCTTTCAGCTTTACAACACGCTCGGCATTCCACGCGGCGACAAGGCGGCCTATGGCAAGCAGGCATTGGAGAACTACAATTTCTTCGGCGCGCCGCATGTCGCCATCATCCACACCGACGAGCCGCTCGGGATCTACGGCGCGATCGATTGCGGCGCCTATGTCGGCAATTTCATGCTGGCGGCCCAGGCGCTCGGCCTCGGCACCATTCCGCAGGCCGCGCTGGCGCGCCATTCCGGCCTGATCCGCCGTCACTTCAAGCTCGGCGACGACCGCCGCGTGGTCTGCGGCATCTCGTTCGGATTTGCCGACGAGGCCGACAGGGTTAACAGCTACCGGACGTCGCGGGCGAGCGTCGCCGATACCGTGACGTTCGTGGACGAGTAGAGATACGGCGCCCGGCGCGGATCGAAACCCGCCGGTCCTCTGCTGCGATTGCTTTGACGTCACCTGACCAGCGCGCTCGCGATCATCGCGGCGCAGGTGACGAGGCCGAGCGCCGGCACCCAGACCGGAACGGTAACGTGGGGAACGGATGACGCCGTGCGAAGATAGCGAAGCCGCAGCAAGGCGAGATTGACCAGTGCAAAAACCACGAGGGTCGCCAGCGAGGTGAGCTCCGCGAGCGCCGTCAGCGGAACCAGCAGCGCCAGGGGAATGACCGATACTGCGACGAGCGCGGTGGCCGTCAGCGGCGTGCCGGTGCGCGGATGCACCCCCGCGAAGACGGCGGGCAGGCCGCCCTGCCGCGCCAGGCCGTAGATCACCCGCGCCGCCATGGTCACTTGTGCGAGGATCGTGTTCAGGGTCGCGACAATGGCGATCGCGGTGATCGTCGCCGGACTGACGCCGGCGACTTCGCGGAAGACGAGACTGAGCGGTGCTGTGGAAGACGACAGGCGTTCCACCGATACGGCGCTGACCGCGATGGCGGCCACCAGCACATACAGAATCGTCGAGATCAGCAGCGTCAGGGCCATGGCGCGGGGAATGTCACGGTGGGGATCCCTTGCTTCCTCCACGATATTGGCCAGATCTTCAAACCCGATGAAGGCAAAGAAGGCGAGCAGGCTGCCGAAGGCGATGCCCGACAACACGGTGGCGTCCGGCGGCGGCAGCTGGGTCATCGCCGCCGCGAACGGCAACTCGGCATGGATCGCCGCGACGATGATGACCAGCAATCCTCCGGCTTCGATCACGGTGAACACGCTCGCCAGCAGGACGGATTCAAGAATACCCCATGCCGCCACGGCTCCGAGAAACAGCACGACGGTTATCGCGATCAGGGATTGTGGAAGATCGATGAATTGCCGGATGTAACCGGCCGATCCGAGCGTGACGGTGGCCGAGGAAATAACGCCGATCGCGACGGTCATCAGACCGACCGCCGTGGCGAACCGGCGCGATCGGAAAGCCGCCATGATGTAGGCGGCCTCGCCCGCACTGACCGGAAATCGGGTCGACAATTCGGCATAGGACGCGACCGTCAACGCCATCACGGTCGCGGCGAGGACGAACGACCAGGGAGTATAGGCGCCGGCGTGGCCTGCGACCTGACCGATCAGGACATAGATGCCGGCGCCGATGGTGATGCCCGTTCCATACAGCACCAGCAGCGGCAGCCCCAGCCTGCGTCGCAGGGGCACCGTGGCCTGGATCGAAGGGTCGGCCATCTTCTAATGCGAAAACAGGATCGGCAGCGACGGATTCGACAGCAGGCTGCGGGTCGCACCGCCGAGCACGAACTCCCGCAATCGAGAGTGCCCGTAGGCGCCCATCACGAGCAGATCGGCTTTATGGGAATGCGCGTGGGCTTCCAGAACGGTGCCGATCGGATCGCCCCTGGCGTCGATCTCATCCAGCACCACTTCGATTCCGTGCCGGGCCAGATTTTTGGCCAGTTCTTGGCCGGAATGCTTGGTATCCAGAGCCTTCTCCTTGAGAACCGTCACCACGCGCACCTTTTTGGCCGCTTCGAGAATCGGCAGGGCGTCGGCGATCGCCCGAGCCGCGGCCCGGCTGAAGTCCCACGCCACCACAACGGTTCCCAACTCGAACGGACGAGGTTGCGGGCGCTCGGGCAGAATCAAAGTCGGCTTGCCCGATCCGAATATGATCGCTTCGGCGTACCATTGATCGTACGATTCCGGCACCGACAGGATGGTCAGATCGCGCAGCCGCGCATATTCCACCAGGATATCGGGAACATCCAAGGCGATGCATTTCTCGAGGATGGTCTCGTGAAGGATGCCGGCTTTTTTCGCCGCCGCATCGAAAGCGGCCAGCAGGTCACGCGCATTTTTCCGGCTCTTGTCGGTTTCGGCGCTGACCATCCCCTCGACGAGCGAGTTTGAGAGAAAGTGCCCGGGAACCTGGACGCGACTCTCGAAGGATAGTGCGGCGAGGTGACCGCCTAGAACCTCTGCGACGGAAATGGCAGCGTCGACCGCCGACAACGGCGTCGGCTCGGGGTAGCTGGTCAACGCAACAAGGATATCTTTGAAGGCCATGAAACTCTCCTGTCGAATGACAATAAAGCGTGCCGGTGATCGCGTGAGTTGATCTAGCTCAAGATAGTTGCGGCGCCGCCTGGCATGCGACGATGCGACGCTCTGGAATCAATCCCCGAATTTCGGCGGCCGCTTTTCCGCGAACGCCTTGATGCCTTCCTTGATCTCGGCGCCGCGCATGCTGTCGCGATGGCGGCGGTCGGCGGCCGCTTCGTCCAGTTCGCCCCGGGCGAATTCGTTGATGGCGCGCTTCATGCCGCGCATCGCGAGCGGTGCGTTGCCGGCGAGGATGGTGGCGAGCTTGTCGACTTCCTCATCGAGCGCTTCGGCCGGCGCCATCGCCGTGAGATAGCCGATCCGCAGCATCTCGGCGGCGCCGATCTTCTGGGCCGTCAAGAACAGCTTCCTGGCGTTGTCGGGGCCGAGCCGCGATACGTAGCGCCGGATGCCGCTCTTGTAATAATGCAACCCGAGCCGCGCCGCCGGCATGAACATCTCGCAGCTGTCGACCCCGATGCGGAAGTCGCAGGCCAGCGCCAGGTCGGTCGAGCCGCCGTAAACGCCGCCGTTGAGCCGGCAGATCGTGGGAACGCCGAGATCCTCAAGCCGGTTGACGACGACTTCGAACGCCGATCCGGCGCTGTCCTGTTCGACGGCGCTGGTGGCGCCCTCGGCCACCGAGTTGAGATCGTAGCCGGCGCTGAAGGCGCGGCCGGTGCCGGTGAGCACCATCACCCGGACGGCGGGATCGGCTTCGATCCGGTCGAACAGGCTCAGCAGCGCATCGAGGTCGTCGGGCTGCAGCCGGTTCAGGTGCTTCGGCCGGTTGAGCCGGATGGTGGCGCGGGCGCCATCGATATCGAGCACGGGCGCACTCGCGTCGGCTTCGGACATGGTATTCTCCATCATTCGTTTTCCAGTGCGCGCCGCTTCGCCTCGGCGTCGATGGTTTCGGCCAAATCGGGATGCCGCGCCATCAAGAGGCGGAAGTCGACGAGATCGAGCACCAGCAGTTTCGATACCCGCGTGGTGGTGATATTGGCGGAGCGCAAATGGTTGCCGAGCAGCGCCATCTCGCCGAAGAACGCGCCTTCGCCGAGCGCCACCTTCTTGCCAGGCAAGTCGACCTCGACCTCGCCGGCGGCGATGAAATACATGCAGTCGCCGGTCTGGCCCTTGCGGATGATCATGGTGCGCGCCGGCAGATCCATGCTGCGCAGCATCTGGGTGACGTCGGCGATCGCCGCCGGCCCCAGTGCTGCGAAGAACGGCACGTTGGTTACCGACTCCCAGGTCTTGAGAAAATTGTCGCGGCGGGTCTGGGCGGCGAATCCGGTGGCGAGGATGCCGGTCCAGAGTCCGAACACACCAAGCCCGCAGATCATCACCAGCGCCGCGACCACCCGGCCCAGCGGCGTGATCGGCACCACATCGCCATATCCCACCGTGGTCAAGGTCGCGATCGACCACCACAAGGCCGCCGGCACGCTGCCGAAGGTGGCCGGCTGGACGTCGCGCTCCAGGAAAAACACGGACACCGAGGCGAGAAACAGCACCATCAGGAAAATCACCAGCACGCTGAACAGCGGCCCGGATTCCTGCACCAGCACCCGGCGCAACTGCCGCAACCCCGGAATGCCGGGGACCACCTTGAGCATCCAGAAGACGCCCAGTAGCCACGCCGATTTGGGATCGGCGCCAAGGACGAGGGCCAGCGGTATCGCCAGGGCGGCGCCGGCGTCCACCAGTCCGCGGCCCGATACCGCATAAGCCCATCCCCGTTGCCTCAGAACGGCATGGCGCAGCCGCACCACCCATTCGAACACGAAGAAGGCCAGGCACGCCCACAGCGCGGCTTCGATCCAGTGACGCGCCGCCTCATAGGCCGGATCGACCGTGAGCAGCACGATCATGATGACCCCGGTCAAAACCGCGACATAGGCCGCCTTGGTCATGTTACGGCCGGCTGTCGCGGCTGCGAACTGCGCCAAAGCAGAGGAAACATGCGGCTTGGACATTGGGAGGCGGCGCCCGTCGGTGAAAGAGGGCCGGGTCCGGCGGGTTCGTGCACGGTCGGCCCGACAAGGTGCCCGGGCGGCGGCAGGCCGTCAACGACAGCTGGAGAAGCGTTGTCGCCGGGGCCGGGAAATCGGCTTGCGACGCTTTCGCTGCAACGCGGAATTTCTCGGCAGGATTGGCTATAATCCCTGACCGGACATTGCAACTGGCTCCTGATCGCGACCGCGGTTCCGAGCCACAATTATCTGACCATCATGCTGCAGGCGGTGATGCCGCTGCTCAATTCGTATCGCCTGCACGCCTGTGGTTAGCGACGCCGTTCATCTATCAGGGCAACGCCTATGCGACGCTGTACATCACGCGGCTGCGGCGCTTCGTCGGTCGGCGCGGCGTCGACGATGGTCTCGCCAAGCCGACTTTCGACGACGCTCTGGTCCTGCCGGATCTGGCGGGCTTCCGGAAATTAGAGCGTAATCCGGAAACAGCCTGCCCGAACCAGATCGTAAATATCTAAAAACGAACAATAATTTTCCGGTGTGGCGAGGATATCCGGCCTCCGCCGATGGCAGCCGGGCGTCGCTTTAACCTTACCGGCGGGACCCGCGCAGCAATGTCGCGAAAATATAACTGTTTGGTCACACCCTGCGTTTTTCGGCTTCCCACAGGTGCATTCCAGCTCCGGAGGTGTCATAAATGGGCAATATCTTTGGAATTGCCGGGGTTTGATAAGAAGTTGCGCTGACAGCCTGCATTAAAGTTCTTTTCCTGCCATTCCAGTCAGACCCAGCAAAGGGCGTCGGCTTTGTTGCTACCCTCCATGTCTTCGTCGGTTCCTGTTGGTGCGCTGGTAGGGTGGATGCTGCTCCTGACGGTCAAGCACATCATCGCGGATTTCGTGCTGCAGAATTCCTGGATGGCGATCGGCAAGGACCAGAAGACCGGATGGGCATTGCCGCTGCTGGCTCACTGCCTGGTGCATCTGACGGTCGCCATGGCGCTGATCCTGATCGTCGCGCCGCGATTCTGGTTCATCGCCTTCGTCGATTTCGCCATTCACATCACGGTCGACCGCGCCAAGGGATATGTTTCATCGACCTTCGGCGTGACGCAGGAGCACCGCCATCCATGGTTCTGGACGCTGATCGGGGTCGACCAGGCGCTGCATCACCTCACCGGCTTCGGCCTGTCGATCTTCATGGCGTCGAACGGCTGAGCTGACCGGCGACACTCCGCCGCGCCATGGCGAAGATCGCGGCTCGCGCTTTTTTGATTCGTGGCGGTCAAGCTACCCCGTGTCACTACCGGGTGCCGTGGTTAACCCTTCGTTAGAGGATTGCACTGCATCTTGCGGATACGGAGTATCCAGATGTTTTCAAGCCGCGACGCCTACGACAACGATTTCTGCCCGGTGCGGGACGAATTGCTTGGCGACATGTACCGCGCCAACGCGAACGGTCTGGCGCAACTGGTCGAGAGCGTCTCTTCCGACGTCCGGGCCATGCTGGCGCTGTTTTGCTATCGCAGAAGCCATCTGCATTCGCTGGCGCTCTCGATCGCGGCAAGCTGCAGCGAACGCGAATTGATCGAGTTCGGCGGACGGGTCGGCTCCGCCCTTTACGCCTTGTCCCGCGAAACGCCTTCGGCGCGTTCGATGGCGTCATCGTCCTATGCCGGTCGCAAGCCGATCACGCTCTCGACCAAGCCGCTCAGCACCTTCTCGCCGGTCGAGGACGAACTCGACGACGAAGAGCTGGCGCACGCCGTAACGGCGTAGTTGACCACACTCGGCAGCCGTAGGGTGGGCTAATCGTAGCGAGCCCACCGTCTTGCATCAAACCAATCGCTATTATGGCGGGCACGGCGCAAAGAGCGCCTTTGCCCACCCTCATATGAGGGCGTTTGAGTCAAGCGTTCCGACCGAGGGTTGGGTGTGGTTTTTTGCATCTGGGGTAGCGGCGGCGCGCGGAGCCATGCGTAGCGCAGCGTGCCGCCGCGGTCGGTGCGCTCAGGGACTGGCTTCCGGCGATTTATGCAGCGTCTCACTGCATCACCTCATATCCGGTCGGACGTTGGTCCGTACCCACATTCCGCATGCTTGCGGCGAAGAAGCCATGATGATGGGACCCATCTACGAAACAGCCTGTTTGTTGGCCCAAGGGTGGCACGGTCACCATCCATCCCGCGCTGACCGCGGCAGATGCCGCGACGCTGACGCGTTGGTTGAAGCGTTTACGCCTTCGCGGTCTTGAGCACCGCCCCCTCGGGCACCAGCCCGGTGGTAAGGTAGCGCCAGAGTGCCACGATCAGCTTGCGCGCCAGGGCTACGATGGCGGTGCGCTTGATGCGCTTGCCGGCGTTGAGCGTGCGCTGCCGGAACCATTGAGTGAGCGCACTGTCCGGCTGATGCCGCAGCCACAGCCAGGCCAGTTCGATCGCGGCACAGCGGGCGCGCGGATTGCCCGCCTTGCTGATGCCCTGGTCGCGGTCGATCCCGCCGCTCCGCCACGGACTGGGCGTCAGCCCGAAATAGCTCGCGACCTCACGCCGATTGCGGAAATCCTTGTAGAACACCTCGCTGGTCAGTGTGGTCGCGAACGCCGGACCGAGACATTTGAGCCGGAGCAACAGCTCGCTGCGCTCGCTCATCTGAACCGCCGCAGGTGCCGGATCCGCTTCAGCAGATGCCTGCGCGAGCGCCTCAAGCTGTTCGCGCACCAGCATCAGCCGCGCGTGCTCGTGCCTGATCTCACTCAGCATCCATGGCGGCACCCCCTGGCCTTGCCAATCCCGCTGCGCCGCCAGCCAACTCAGCCAGTCGCGTCGGCGCGGATTGCCGACCGCCATGCCCAACAGCCGCAGCAACGCCTTGATCCGGGTGGTGTGAGCGGTTTGTTCCTTGATCAGCCGGCCGCGTTCGCGGCTGGCGCGGCGGGCGTCCTCCTGTTCGACCGCAGGCACCCGCACGATCCGCACCACGCGCGGTTCACCACGCAGATAGGCCATCAGCGTCCGTAACATCCGCTCGCCGTCGATCCGGTCGGTCTTCACCCGCCGGGCCCGCTGATCCACCGCAATGCTGGAGGGGTCAAAGACGTAGTTCGTGATTCCTGCTGCCAGCAGAAGCCGGTGCAGCCAAAAACCGTCGTAGCCTGCCTCGTAGCAACTCGCCACCGCGGGTGCCCCTCCCGCCGTCCGGCTCGCCCGCTCACGCTCCCGATCGATCAGCGCCAGCAGCCCGGCATGATCGCCACCTTCCAGCTTGTGGCGCGATATCCTGTCCCGACCTGGGCTGTGCAGCGTCACAAGCCAGCTCCGCTGGCTCAGTTCGATTGCAACGAAAATTGTGCCACAATGCTCAACGGTGGGCGTGGCTATGCTGGATGCTTGCATCTGACTCTCCGAGGGTTCGAGTGTGGAAACCCAAACCTATCGGAAAGGCCACGCTCACCGCCCCATGGAATCTACCGATCTTGCTATCTGCGTCGGCTAGCGAAAATCACATTAGCACCGGCAAGCCGTGCCTACGCCTCGCCATCGCGCATTCGGCATCGCCGGGCAGGCAGGTCCGGCACACTTCGGGCCGCACCGCATACACCACGCACGACGTCGTCGCGCCGATCTTGCCTGATAACGCCGAACACCGCTCGCCGTCGCAGCGCATTCCCGACAGTCTTTCGTTGACGAATTTTTCCGGAATGAGATCCAGCGCCGCATCGTCCTCGGTGGTGAAGCGCGGCCAGTTCGACGAATACGAACAACAGGCGCCGCAGGCCTGGCACGGGCTCTCACTATCGGCGGCGGGATCGCTTTTTATCTCAGGCATCGCTCGGCGGCTCCCAGACCAGGCTCCTGCGCCATTTCGCCCGCAGTGTTTCGCGACGGTCGGGATATTTTTCGTCGAGATACACGGCGTCGACGACCCGGTCGGTTCGAAAACTGCGGAAATCCTTGCGCAGTTCGCACCAGGCCGCGAGCAGCCGCACCGCTTCGAGATAACCGATGGCGATCGGCCAGATCGTGCGTTCGCTGTCACGGCCGTGCTCGTCACGGTAGCGCAGCGCGATCTTCCTTCCTTCGTGAATATGGGAACGTGTCCGCGTCATGTCGATGCGGTCGGGTTCCCTCTGCCAGGCCGGCCGGGCGCGGCTGGCGGGTTCAAGCACAAAAGGCCTCAAGCGCTCGGGAACCGTATCGGCGATCTTGGCCATCAGGTCTTCGGCGGCTCTCGCGAGTACGGCATCGGCGTGGCCGGCGACCCATTGCGCGCCCAGCACGGCAGCTTCGATCTCGTCGGGGGTCAGCATCAGCGGCGGCAGGTCGAAGCCTTTCTCCAGGACATAGCCCATGCCGGCCTCGCCGCGGATCGGCACCCGCTGCCCGATCAGGGTGGCGATGTCGCGGTAGATGGTTCGTTTCGAAGTCTCCAGTTCCGCCGCGATGGCGTCCGCGGTCAGCGGTTTCCGGGTGCGCCGGAGAACCTGAATGATCTGAAACAGCCGGTCGGCACGTCTCATGGCGCATCTCTTTTTACAGGGTGGCTCGCCGATGCTGACAGCATGTTGGCAGCAGGCGGTTTCTATAACGGGACAACACTTTAGCTGAAGGAGATTGGTCCATGATGATTCTTTATGGTTTCGGCAGTTTCCGGCCGTTCTGGCGGGCCCAGTCCTGGGCCGTGGGGTACCTGATTTCCGTCCACTGCGCCTCCGGCGATTTCCGCTCGGCGATCCCGGCACTGGCCTTGCGCGCTCTCGCCGCCTTCGAGGCCCTGGTGGAGAACCAACTGGTCTCGCTGGCCCGAACCGTGATGGCCCGCGCCTGGCAGGGGGCGCGTTTCGCGGCCGATCTGACCGATGCTGACAGCATGGTGGCAGCAGGGGGTGGCTAGCGTGGGGCATCGTTCCAGGAAAATCGGGAAGCCTCACATGATTATCCTCCATGGCTTCGGTGCCGGCTTCGGCTTGCCGGAAATCAGCCCATTCGTGACCAAGACCGAAGTCCAGTTGAAGATGGCCGGGCTTGCCTATCGCAAGGAGGGGGCGAGGCCGACGGCCTCTCCCAAGGGACAATTGCCCTATATCGTCGATGAGGCCGAAAGCATTGCCGATTCCACCTTCATCCGCGCGCATCTCGAAGCCAAATACAATTTCGATTTCGACGCGCCGCTCAATCTGCAGCAGCGCGCGCAGGCCTGGGCGTTCGAACGGATGATCGAGCATCATGTCTACTGGGCATTGATCGGCGCCCGCTGGGTCGATGAGGCAAATTTTGCCAAGGGGCCGACGCATTTCTTCGATGGCGCGCCCGCGCATCTTCGCGAAAAACTTCGCGAGGACGCGCAATTCCGTGTCGCCGAGAACTATTTGCTCAGCGGTCTCGGCCGCCACGCCCCGGACGAGGACATCGATCTCGCCATGCGCTCGCTGTTGGCGCTGTCGGTCCAACTCGGCGACAAGCCATATCTGATGGGCGACACGCCATGCGGCGCCGATGCCACCGCGTTCGGCATGCTGGCCGGGATCCTGACGCCGTTCTTCGTGTCTGAATTACGCGAGCGGACCGAGCAACTTGGAAATCTCGCGGCCTATGTCGACCGCATGATGCTGCAATACTATCCGGACTTCGCCTGGAAACCGCAGCAACAGGCCGCCTGATTTTTAATCCGCAGAGGCGGGCTGGCCCTTCAATGCGGCCAGCTCCGCTTCCAGTTCCGCGATCCGTGCATCGCGTGCGGCGAGCGCCGCCGCCACATCGGCGGCGTCGAATTTCTGCGGAATGTGCTGCGGGCAATTGGTGTCCCACGCGGCGATCTTGAACAGGATGACTTGCTCCGGCCGCGCCTTGTAGCCCTGCGGCATCAGCGATTTCAGCAATGCCGGATCGTCGTCGACCACCCGCGCCTCGCCCCAGATCTTCACCCGGCGGCGATGGGCATAGTCCATCAGGAAAATATGGGCCCTCGGGTTTTCCGAAAGATTGCCTTGGGTGATGTATTGCCGGTTGCCGCTGTAATCGGCAAAGGCCAGCGTGTTCTTGTCCAGGATCTTGATGAAACCCTTGGGCCCGCCGCGATGCTGGATATAGGGCTGGCCGTCGGCCGATGCGGTGGCGAAATACAGGCTGTTCGCATCCGCCAGAAACGCCGCGAGGTTCTCATCGATCTCGGTTCGCCAGCCGCCATTCTCCTCGACATGGGCATAGGCTTTTCGCGATCCCTTGCGGGTCTGAATGTCTTTCACGGCCGGGGTGAACGCCACGTCGCTGGAATAGGTCTGCGTCTCTGCCATCGAATGGTCTCCCGAAAATTCGTCCCGCGCGCCGAAGCGCCTCTGTTCGGGTTCAAAGGTGGACCTTTTCGAAAGTTAAACAATCGATCCGATTGACACTTCATAATTGCAATATATGAAATAATGCCATGGATCGCCTTGATGCCATGCAGGCCTTTGTCGCGGTGGCCGACCTCCAGGGTTTTGCGCCGGCGGCGCGCAAACTCGGGCTGTCGCCATCGGCCGTCACCCGGCTGATCGCGGCGCTGGAAGAACATCTCGGCGTCCGGTTGCTGCAACGGACCACGCGGCAGGTCGCGCTGACCGATATTGGCGCGCGCTATCTCGAGCGTGCCAGGCGCATCCTTGCCGATGTCGAGGAAGCCGAAGGTTCAGCCGAGGGCGAACGCACCCGGCCGAGCGGACGGCTGGTGGTCTCGGCGCCCGTCGGATTCGGACGCCTCCATGTCAGTCCCGTCATGTCGACGTATCTGATGCGCTATCCTGAAGTCGCCGGTGAACTGCGGCTGTCGGATCGCATGGTCAATCTGGTAGAAGATGGCGTCGATCTCGCGGTCCGGATTGGACATCTCGCCAATTCCAGCCTGGTCGCGCGCCATGTCGGCGAGATGCGGCGGATCGTGGTCGCCTCGCCGGGCTATCTCAAGGCGCGCGGCGAGCCTGAGAGGCCGGAAGCGATCGCTTCGCACGAAACCATCCAGTTCGGCGCCACGACCGCCACGCCGGACTGGCGCTTTGTCGAAGCTGGCCGCGAAATCCGCGTGCCCTGCGCGCCGCGCTTTTCCACCAACAGCGCCGACGCCGCGATCCAGCATGCCGAGCGCGACGGCGGCCTGACGCGGGTCTTGGCCTATCAGGCCGCGGAAGCGATCAAGGCGCGCCGCTTGAAAATCGTGCTGGCGAAGTTCGAGCAGCCGCCGTTGCCGATCCACCTCGTCTATCCGACCTCGCGGCTGCTGTCGGCCAAGGTGCGGACCTTCATCGACCTCGTGATCGAATTGAGCGATTGGCATTTCGGCAGGAAATAATCATCGTCATTCCGGGGCGACGCGGAGCGTCGAACCCGGAATCTCGAGGTTCCCCGATGTGCAATTGCACATCTGAGGTTCGCGCTATGCGCGCCCCGGAACGACAGCTTCCTTCTTCGGCACCACGCGAAACGTCGCATTGGCTCTTGCGACGATGACGTCGTCGGCTTTGACAAGACTCTGCGCAAAGCAGAGCGTGCTGCCGGTCTTGATCACGTCGGTTTCGACCGTGAGCCATTGTCCGATCTGGGCGCTGCTGATGAAATCGACCGACATGCTGACGGTCACGAGCGAATGGGTGCCGCGCATCTTGTAGCCGCAGCTATGCCCCATGGCCTTGTCGGTCAGCGCCGCGATCAACCCGCCATGGGCGAAGCCGCGCGCATTGGTGTGCGGCCTGGCCAGACGCAGGCCCAGAATGATCGCATCGGGTGTCTGCTTCGAATAGATCGGCTCCCAGGGCTCGGTCAGCGGACTGGGACGGGTCTGGCGTTCGAAACCCTCGGGGATATCGGTGACGTTCATGCAGACCTCGCGTGTTGACGATACATTGCGCGCCATTGAACGCGATCCGGCCGTCAAATGCACCGCTTACAAAGTTTAAAACGGGATTTTGGTGCCTGTTTGAAACGCGGTGTTGCATCGTTCGTCATTGCGAGGAGCGCAGCGACGAAGCAATCCACCCCTCCGAGCTATGGATTGCTTCGCTTCGCTCGCAATGACGGTGCGTTAGCTAATACGGCAACCCGACGTAATTCTCCGACAACGACGCTGACGCCGCTTTCGAGCTTACCAGATAATTCAACTCCGCCAGTTGAATCCGTGCGCCGAATTCGCCCTCGTCGGGGAATTTGTGCAGCATCGAGGTCATCCACCAGGAGAAGCGAACCGCCTTCCAGACCCGCGCCAGCGCTTTTTGCGAATAGAAATCGATTCCGGCGGCGGATTTCTCGTCGTAATATTCGCGCAGCGCATGCGAGAGATAATGCACGTCGCTGGCGGCGAGGTTCAGTCCCTTGGCGCCGGTCGGCGGCACGATATGCGCGGCGTCGCCGGCCAAAAACATCCGTCCGAACCGCATCGGCTCGGCGACGAAACTGCGCAGCGGCGCGATGCTCTTTTCGATCGAAGGCCCGGTGACGAGGTTGTCGACCGCCGCTTGATCCAGCCGCCGCTTCAACTCATCCCAGAACCGCTCGTCCGGCCATTGATCGATGTGATCGTCGAGGCTGCATTGCAGGTAGTAGCGGCTGCGATGCGTTGAGCGCATCGTGCAAAGCGAAAAGCCTCGCGCATGGTTGGTGTAGATCAATTCGGGTGAGACCGGCGGCGTCTCCGACAGTATTCCAAGCCAGCCGAACGGATAGATCCGCTCGAAGGTCTCGATCGCCGAGGGTTTCACGCCGGCGCGGCTGGCGCCGTGGAAACCGTCGCAACCGGCGATGAAGTCGCAGGCGATCTCGTGGCCGACGCCGTCTTTCACATAGGATACGCGCGGATGGTCGGTGTCGAAATCAAGCGGCTTGACGTCGATGGCCTGGTAGATTGTGGTCAGGCCGGCCGCTTTGCGCGCGTTCATCAGGTCGAGCGTGACTTCGGTCTGGCCGTAGATCATCACCGTCCTGCCGGTGGCGGCCGTCATATCGATGCGATGGCGCGCGCCGCCGAAGGCGAGTTCGACGCCATGATGAACCAGGCCCTCGCGGTGCGCGCGGGCGCCGGCGCCCACTTCATCGAGCAGCGCCACCGTGCCCTCTTCGAGCAGGCCGGCGCGGATGCGGCCGAGCACATAGTCCGGCGTCTGGCGCTCCAGAATGACGTTGTCGATGCCATAAGCGTGCAGCAATTGCCCGAGCAGCAATCCCGCCGGCCCCGTGCCAATGATTGCTACTTTTGTCCGCAATACTTGCTCCCGTGGCTGTTATAGGCTTCGGCGGCAGGCGCCGCGGTCGTTGCCGCGCGTACTTGCAATAGTGATTATATCATATAACAATATCCGCAAAGGGGCATTAAAGCCCCTGATAATACGAGGGAGACGTCGATGAGGAAAACGTTCTTGGCGTTGCTGCTGGCCGCCAGCGTAACGCCGGCATTCGCGCAGGAAAAAACCTTCGAGCTGAAGCTGTCGCACTGGGTGCCGGCGTCGCATCCCCTGCAAAAGGCGCTGGAAGACTGGGGCGCTGCGGTCGAAAAGGAATCCGGCGGCACCATCAAGTCCAAGGTTTTTCCCGCGCAGCAGCTCGGCAAGGCGTTCGACCATTACGACATGGCGCGCGACGGCATCGCCGATGTCACCTATGTCAATCCGGGCTATCAGCCCGGCCGCTTCCCGATCATCGGCGCCGGCGAACTGCCGTTCCTGATGTCAGACGCCAAGGGCGGCTCGATGGCGCTCGACGCCTGGTACCGGAAATATGCCGAGAAGGAGATGAAGGACGTCAAGTTCTGTCTCGCCTTCATCCATTCGCCCTCGTCGTTCCACTCGCGCACCAAGAAGATCGTGGTGCCGGATGACGTCAAGGGCATGAAGATCCGTCCCGCCCACGCCACCATGGCGAATTTCGTGACCCAGCTCGGCGGCACCAATGTGCAGTCCTCGGCGCCGGAAGTCCGCGACATCATCGAGCGCGGTGTTGCCGACGCCGTCACCTTCCCATGGGGATCGCTGGTGCTGTTCGGCATCGACAAGGTGACGAAGTATCACATGGACGCGCCGCTCTATGTCACGACCTTCGCCTTCGTGATGAACAAGGACAAGTACAACCAGATGTCCGACCGCCAGAAAAAGGCTGTTGACGACAATTGCAGCACGGAGGCCGCCGGCCGCGTCGGCGAACCATGGGGCAAGTTCGAGGACGCCGGCATCGACAAGGTCAAGGCGCTGCCTGATCACGAAGTCTACAAACTGACGCCGGAGCAGATGGTGCTGTGGAAGAAGGCGTCAGAGCCGCTGATCAAGACATGGGCTGAGGGCGTCAAAAAATCCGGCACCGACCCGGACGCCGCGATGGCCGAGCTGCGTACCGCGCTCGCCAAATACAACGCCCTGACGCAGTAGCAACGTCTTGCGCTTCGGCGGCGGGGCTCTCCCGCCGCCGGCCTCTTCCCTCACTCGCACCGGTTCGGAGCGAACATGAATCGCGCGTCTATGGACCGCTTCATCGACACGATCGAATGGATCGCGGCCGGATTTGTCGGCATCGTCGCCCTCAATATTTTCGTTGCGGTTCTGCTGCGCAATATCTTGAACTATGCGATCCCGGATTCGTTCGATATCGGGCGCATGCTGCTGGGCATTCTGATCTTCTGGGGCATCGCCGCCACCAGCTATCGCGGCGGTCACATCACCGTCGATCTGATCTGGGCCAATGTCGGTCCGAAATACCAGCGCTGGATCGACGTATTCGCGACCCTGGTGCTGCTGTTCGTGGTGACGGTGCAGACCTGGACGCTGTTCGACAAGGTGCGCGGCACCTATAACGACAATGTCCTCACCTTTGACATGCACATGCCGACCTGGCCGTTCTTCGCGGTCGCATGGGCCGGCGATGTCTCCGCGGTGCTGCTGATCGCGATCCGGACCTACCGGCTGATCTTTTATCCGGATCTGATGCACGACCCCAAGATCAAGGCCGTGGAGTAGAGGGGGATGAGCACCGACGCCGTTGCCGTCCTCGGATTCGTCGCGCTGTTTGCGCTGATGCTGCTGCGCGTGCCGGTGGGCATGGCGATGGGGCTGGTCGGCGTTTGCGGCTTTAGTTATCTGGTCGGCGCTACGCCGGCGCTGAAACTGGTCGGCCAGACCTCGATGCGCACGGTGACCGATTATACCTTCGGCGTGATTCCGATGTTCCTGCTGATGGGGACATTCGTCAGCAATTCCGGCATGAGCCGCGAACTGTTCCGCGCCGCCAACGGCTTTGTCGGACATCTGCGCGGCGGGCTGGGGATTGCCACCGTGGCGGCCTGCGGCGGTTTCGCCGCCATCTGCGGCTCGTCGGTGGCGACCGCCGCGACGTTTTCGGCGGTGGCGTATCCAGAAATGCGCCGTTTCGGCTATCCGCAATCCTTCGCCACCGGCGTGATCGCGGCCGGCGGCACCCTCGGCGCCATGCTGCCGCCGTCGACCGTGCTCGCGGTCTACGGCATCATCACCGAGCAGGACATCGGCAAGCTGTTCATCGCCGGCATCATTCCCGGCCTGCTCGCCATGACCATGTACATGATCACCATCGCGCTGATCGGTTATTTCCGGCCGGGTTTCCTGCCGACCGGCCCGCAGACCACATGGCGCGAGCGCTTCGCCGGCCTGAAGAATATCTGGGCGCCGGTGCTGCTGTTCGTCTTCGTCATCGGCGGGCTCTACGGCCTGCCGTTCCTGCCGCGCTTCACGCCGACCGAAGCCGGCGGCGTCGGCGCAACCGGCGCGTTCCTGATCGGCGTGGTCACCGGGCGGCTGGACAAGGAAAAAATCCTTACCTCGCTGCTGCAGGCGACCCGAACCGCGGCCGCCGTGTTCACGGTGCTGATCGGCGCCTTGATCTTCGGCTATTTCCTGACGGTGACGCAGACCCCGCAAAAGGTCACGGAATTTCTCACCGGCCTCGGGCTCGGCAGCTACGGCGTTCTTGCGCTGATCATGGTGATGTATCTGGTGCTGGGCTGCCTGATGGACGCCATGGCCATGATCATCCTGACGGTGCCGATCATTTTCCCGGTGATCATCCATCTCGGCTTCGACCCGATCTGGTTCGGCATCATCATCGTGATGACGGTGGAACTGGGCCTGATCCATCCGCCGGTCGGCATGAACGTGTTCGTGATCAAGAGCGTGGTCAAGGACGTGTCGTTCACCACGATTTTCCGCGGCGTGATCCCGTTCGTGGCGACGGATCTGGTTCGGCTGGTGATCCTGATCGCGTTTCCGTTGCTGGCGACCTGGCTGCCGCAACGGATGATGGCTCACTAGGTTCCGTCGCCTCAAGTCAGAAGGTTGGGCCGATCCATGACGCCTGTGCTTCAAACCAGATATGTCTTCACCATCACCGCCGATATCGGCAGCGCGACGTCCGCCGGCGACATCGGTCACGGCTTCCGCCGGATCATTCCGATCACCGGCGGCGAGGTGCGTGGTGAAGGCATCAACGGCAAGGTCTGCGCGTTCGGTGCCGACTTCCAGATCATCCGGCCCAACGAACTGATTGAACTCGAGGCGAGATACGCCTTCGAGACCGACGACGGCGCGGTGGTCTATGTCGAGAACAGGGGTATTCGGTTCGGCCCCGTCGAACTGCTGCAGCGGCTGCGGCGCGGCGAGCCGGTCGATCCCAAACTGATCTATTTCCGCACCGTGCCGAAGTTCGAAACCGGTGCTGCGAAATACCGCTGGCTGATGCAGAACCTGTTCATCGGCTCCGCCGCCCGCCACGCCGACCGCGTCGTCATCGATGTGCATCAGGTGCTGTGAAGGTTGCGTCGTCCCGGCGAAGGCCGGGACCCAGACGCCGTGTAGTCTCGGTTGGCCGCTGGAGGTAGAGACCTTCAGCAACAATCAAGGCCGGTGGTTATGGGTCCCGGCCTGCGCCGGGACGACATGGAGCCTTATTCGACTCCCGCCACAATCGTTATAAAACATAACTATTCTGGACAGGAAGCAATAAAGCCAATGGGAAACGCTGCGCCGGCCGCCAACGCGGATCAATCCGCGTTGCTCAAGATCGAGACATCGGGCGCGGTGCTGACCGTGGGCCTCAACCGCCCGGCCAAGCGCAACGCGCTGAACGACGGCATTATCCTCGCGATCCAGGATTGCTTTTCCAATCTCCCCGACGGGATCGGGGCCGTCGTCATCCACGGCATCGGCGATCATTTCTCGTCCGGCCTCGATCTCTCCGAACTGACCGAGCACGACGCCACCGAAGGCCTGCGCCACTCGCAGATGTGGCACCGGGTGTTCGACCGCATTCAATATAGCCGCGTGCCCGTCATCGCCGCGCTCAAGGGCGCGGTGATCGGCGGCGGGCTGGAGCTTGCCTGCGCGGCGCATATTCGGGTCGCCGAACCCTCGGCCTATTTCGCGCTGCCTGAAGGCCAGCGCGGCATTTTTGTCGGCGGTGGCGGATCGGTGCGGCTGCCGCGGCTGATCGGGGTCGCGCGGATGACGGACATGATGCTCACGGGACGGGTTTATTCCGCGACCGAGGGTGCATCTTACGGCTTTGCGCAATATCTCACCGAGGAAGGCAACGCGTTTGCCAAGGCGATGGAACTGGCCGCCAAGGTCGCGAGCAATGCGCCGCTGACCAATTTCGCGGTGCTGCAGGCGCTGCCGCTGATCGCGGAGGCCAATCCGCAAACCGGGCTCCTGATGGAGTCCTTGATGGCGACGGTGGCGCAGAGCGACAAAGAGGCCAAGCTCAGGATCCGCGCGTTTCTCGATCGCAAGACCGCAAAGGTGAAGCCCTCCTGACATGAGCGCGCAACCGAACACGAGGTCTGTCCCCGGTGGAACGAGCGAAGCTCATCCGCTGCGGGCGATCTCGTTCGGCGATCCCGCGGTCAGCATTAATCGCCGCGATGATGGCACCATCTATCTGCGGCCGAAGACAGCGCTCGGCGACTATCCGGTCCGGCTCACCGACCGCCTGCATTATTGGGCCAAGGCAGAGCCAAACCGCATTTTCATGGCGGAGCGCGACGCATCCGGCGGCTGGCGGCAAATTACCTATGCGCAACTGCTCGGATTCGCCCGCCATATCGCCTCGGCGCTGCTCGCGCGCGGTCTTTCGGCCGAGCGGCCGATCGTCATTCTCTCCGGCAATTCGATCGATCACGCGCTGGTCGCATTCGGCGCGCTGTATGCGGGCATCCCGTTCTGCCCAGTATCGCCGGCCTATTCGCTGATCTCCAAGGACTACGGCAAGCTTGCCTATCTGATGAAGCTGCTGACGCCCGGTCTGGTGTTCGCTGACGACGCCGGCAAATTCGCCGATGCGCTCGCCGCCAATGTTCCCGAGACAATCGAGATCGCGGCCTCGCGCGGCGCGCTGCCCG
Organism: uncultured Alphaproteobacteria bacterium; assembly: GCA_963793165.1. Classification (GTDB taxonomy): domain Bacteria; phylum Pseudomonadota; class Alphaproteobacteria; order Rhizobiales; family Xanthobacteraceae; genus Bradyrhizobium. Next base: position 301,549 of record CAWBYU010000009.1, on the reverse strand, counting down.
GCCGGCATGTGACGATGCTCGGCGAGTTGCTGGCGACGCCGGAGTATCCTGCCCTCGATGCGGCCCATGCCGCGATCGGCCCCGACACCATCGCAAAATTCCTGCTGACGTCAGGCTCGACCGGGCAACCGAAGGCCGTCATCAACACCCAGCGCATGCTCTGCGCCAATCAGGTGATGCTGCGCGAGACGCTGGCGTTCCTGAAGGACGAGCCGCCTGTGATCGTCGACTGGCTGCCGTGGAATCACACCTTTGGCGGCAATCACAATATCGGGCTGACGCTGTTCAACGGCGGCTCGATGTATCTCGACGAGGGCAAGCCGATGCCCGGCGGCATCGAGGAGACCGTGCACAATCTCCGCGAGATTTCGCCGACGGTGTATTTCAATGTGCCGAAGGGCTATAAATCGCTGCTGCCCTATCTGCGCGACGACAAGGCGTTGCGCGCGAAGTTCTTCTCTCGGCTGCATGCGATGTTCTTCTCCGGTGCGGCGCTGTCGCCGTTTGTCTGGAACAGCCTCGACGAACTGTCGGTGCAGGAAACCGGCTTTCGCGTGCCGGTGCTGACCGGCCTCGGCGCTACCGAGACCGCGCCGTTCTTCATGTCGGTGCGGCCCGCCACCAGCCGCTCCGGCCATGTCGGGCTCCCGGTGCTGGGTAACGACGCCAAGCTGGTTCCGAACAACGGCAAGCTCGAGATTCGCGCCAGGGGGCCGAACGTCACGCCGGGCTATTGGCGCCAGCCGGAATTGACCGCGGCGGCCTTCGACGAGGAAGGGTTCTATAAGTTCGGCGATGCGATCAAGCCGGTGGTGGCGGATGATTTCCATGCCGGCTTCGATTTCGACGGCCGGATTGCCGAGGATTTCAAGCTCGCCAGCGGCACCTGGGTCAGCGTCGGCCCATTGCGCGCGCGGTTTGTCGCGGCCTGCGCGCCGCTGGTGCGCGACGTCGTGATATCAGGCATCAACCGCGACGAAGTGTCGGCGCTGGTGATCCTCGATCTCGACGGCTGCCGCCTGATCAATCCGACGCTGCCGCTCGATGATCTCGCGGCGACGGCATCCGATCCGCTGATCGTCGCGGCATTCCGCGAGCGGTTTGCAAAGTTTCTGGCGACCGCGACGGGATCGTCGACGCGGATCACGCGCGCGATCCTGCTCGATACGCCGCTGTCGATCGATCGCGGCGAGGTCACCGACAAGGGTTCGGTCAATCAGCGCGCGGTACTTGATCACCGCGCCGGCCTGATCGAGGAGCTCTATTCGCCGGCGCCGGCGGCCCATGTGATAACGCTTTAGCTGACTTTGAAGAGCAATTTGCCAGGGAGGAAACCATGCAGTTGAAAGATCAGGCGGCCATCGTCACCGGCGGCGCATCGGGATTGGGCGCCGCGACCGCCCGCAGGCTGGCAGCGCAGGGCGCGCGGGTCGCCGTATGCGACCTCAACGCCAAGCTTGCCGAGAGCGTCGCCGCTGAGATCAAGGGCGTCGCGGTGGTCTGCGACGTCTCCGATTCCGCCTCCGCCGAGGAGGCGATCGTCAAGGCGTCCAAGGCCCATGGCCCGGCGCGGGTGCTGGTGAATTGCGCCGGCATCGGTGCTGCCAAGCGGGTGATCGGCCGCGAGGGTCCGATGCCGCTCGCCGATTTCGACCGGGTGATCAGGATCAATCTGATCGGCTCCTTCAACATGCTGCGGCTGGCGACCGCGGAAATGGCGAAGCTGGAACCGCTTTCGACCGGCGAGCGCGGCGTGGTGATCTCCACCGCCTCGGTCGCGGCCTATGATGGCCAGATCGGGCAGGCGGCCTATTCGGCGTCCAAGGGCGGCATCGTCGCGATGACCCTGCCGATCGCGCGCGAACTGGCGCAGTTCGGCATTCGCGTGCTGACCATCGCGCCGGGATTGTTCCTGACGCCGCTGCTCGCCGGTCTGCCGCAGGAGGCGCAGGACAGCCTGGCCGCGGCTATTCCGTTTCCGCGCAGGCTCGGGCAAGCCGACGAGTTCGCCTCGCTGGCGCTGCACATGATCGACAATCCCTATCTGAACGGCGAGGTGGTGCGGCTCGACGCCGCGCTCCGCATGGCGCCGCGTTAGGGATCACCGCATGTTCGTCCATCGGCGCGACGTGCAGATCCAGTGGGGCGACTGCGACCCCGCTAACATCGTCTATTACCCGCGCTACTTCGAGATGTTCGACAACTCGACCTCGATCCTGTTCGAAGCCGCCGGCTTCTCCAAGCAGGACATCATCAAGCGCTATGGCCTGGTCGGCATTCCCATGGTGGATACGCGGGCGAAATTCCATATCGCCTCCACCCATGGCGACTGGATCACGATCGAAAGCCGGGTCGAAAGCTTCAAGCGCTCGAGCTTCGAGGTGACCCACAAGGTGTTCAAGGGCGAGGCGCTGGCGATCGAGGCGTTCGAAACCCGCGTGCTGGTCGGACGCCATCCGGACGATCCGGCCCGGCTGAAATCGGCAGCCGTGCCGGTGGAGATCATTGCAAAATTCATGCGGGGCTGACTCGCCGAACCACATGCCCTAAACAGCCGCATGGCCTAAAGAAGGGGCTGAATTGCCGATCGAATTTTGGTTTAGACTGAACAATAACACCCAAGGGAGGAATGCATGAAAAGGCTTTATCTGCCGGCCGCTGTGATCGCAGCGTCTCTGGCGCTGCCGGGGTTGCCCGCGACGGCGCAGACCAATGAGATCGTCATCGGCATCACCGTCACGACAACGGGGCCGGCGGCGGCGCTCGGCATTCCCGAGCGCAACGCGCTGGAATTCGTGCCGAAGGAAATCGGCGGCGTGCCGCTCAAGCTGATCGTGCTCGACGATGGCGGCGATCCCACCGCCGCCACCACCAATGCGCGCCGCTTCGTCACCGAGTCCAAGGCCGACATCATCATGGGGTCTTCGACCACGCCGCCGACGGTCGCGGTCTCCAACGTCGCCAACGAAGCCGGCATTCCGCATTTCGGTCTGGCGCCGTTCCCGATCACGCCGGAACGCGCAAAGTGGTCGGTCGACATGCCGCAGCCGGTGCCGATCATGGGCAAGGTGCTCTACGAGCACATGAAGGCGCACAACATCAAGACCGTCGGCTATATCGGCTATTCCGATTCCTACGGCGATCTCTGGTTCAACGACTTCAAGAACCAGGGCATCCCGATGGGCATGACGCTGGTCGATGAAGAGCGCTTCGCGCGGCCGGATACGTCGGTTGCGGGGCAGGTGCTGAAGCTGGTCGCCGCCAATCCCGATGCGGTTCTGGTCGGCGCGTCCGGCACCGCCGCGGCACTGCCGCAGACCGCGCTGCGCGAACGCGGCTACAAGGGTTTGATCTACCAGACCCACGGCGCCGCCAGCATGGACTTCATCCGCATCGCGGGTCCCGCGGCGGAAGGCGTGATCATGGCGTCGGGCCCGGTGATGTCGCCGGAGACGCAGCCGGACAGCGCGCTCACCAAGAAGCCGGGTCTCACGCTCAACACCGCCTATGAGGCCAAGTATGGCGCCAACAGCCGCAGCCAGTTTGCCGGCCACTCCTACGACGCTTTCGAAGTGCTCAAGCGCGTGATTCCGGTGGCGCTGAAAGCGGGCAAGCCGGGCACGCCGGAATTCCGCGAGGGGATCCGTCAGGCGTGGCTGACCGAGCGCGATATTCCGGCGAGTCAGGGCGTCTATAACTTCACCGAAAAGGACCGCTACGGTCTGGACGATCGCTCGCGCATCATCCTGACGGTGAAAGACGGCAAGTACGTCCCGGCGAAGTGAGCGAAGGCTGTAGGGTGGGCAAAGCGAAGCGTGCCCACCTTGCGGCGGTTACTTCACCATTACTTACTTCATCAAGAAAAGCGTGGTGGGCACGCTTCGCTTTGCCCACCCTACCGTTCAAACCGCGCTCTCGCCCTCGTGCTGAAAGCCGAGATAGCTCGCAGCGACGCGCTGGTTGCTGGCGATCTCCTTCGCCGCTCCGTTCAGGATGAATTCGCCGAGTTCCATCACATAGGCGCGGTCGGCGATCTGAAGTGCGGCCTGCGCGTTCTGTTCGACCAGCAGCACCGAGACGCCGCTGGCGCGCAGTTCGCCGATGGTGCGGAAAATATCGGCGACGATGATCGGCGCCAGCCCGAGGCTCGGCTCGTCCAGCATCAGCAGTCGCGGCGCGCCCATCAGAGCGCGGCCCATCGCCAGCATCTGCTGTTCGCCGCCCGACAGCGTACCCGCCAGTTGCTTGCGCCGCTCCTTCAGCCGCGGGAACAAATTGTAGACCCGCTCGAACGCGACGGCCGCGGCAGCCTTTGCGATCCGGAAGGCGCCGAGCTGCAGATTGTCCTCGACATTCATGGAGCCGAACAGTTCGCGATGCTCCGGCACCAGGCTCAGGCCCGCCGCGACGCGGTCCTCGATCTCAAGCCGCAGGACGTCCTGCCCGGCAAAGCTCGCGCCGCCCTTCAGCGGCAGGATCCCCATGATCGCATTCAACAGCGTGGTCTTGCCGGCGCCATTGGCGCCGATGATGGTGACGATCTCGTTGTCGCCGACATCGAGCGACACCGAGCGGACAGCCTCGACCTTGCCATAGGCGACATGCGCGTCGGTGACGCGCAGCAATGCGCTCGTGCCCGGATTCATGCGGCCGCTCCAAGATAGGCCTTGATCACGTCGGGATTGGTCTTGATCGCGGCGGGCGTGCCTTCCGCGATCTTGGTGCCGAAGTCGAGCACCACGATGCGGTCGGCCAGGTCCATCACAAATCCCATGTCGTGTTCCACCAGCAGCACCGACATGCCGCCGTCGCGCAACTGGCGCAGCAGCGCGGCGAGCCGTTGCTTCTCCATATGCCGCAATCCCGCCGCCGGCTCGTCGAGCAGCAACAGCATCGGGTCGACGCACAGCGCGCGCGCGATCTCGACGATGCGCTGCTGGCCGAGCGACAGGCTGCCCGCCGGCGCGTCGATCTGGTCGGCAAGCCCGACGCGCGCGATCTGGCGCGCCGCCTCCGCCAGCAATCTTGCTTCGTCGGATCGATCGAGCCGCAGCATGCTGGCGATCGCGCCGGCTTGGCCGCGCAGATGCGCGCCGATCGCGACGTTTTCCAGCACGCTCATATCAGGTACCAGCTTGACGTGCTGGAAGGTGCGGGCGATGCCAAGTTTTGCGACTTCCTGCGGCGGCGCGTTATCGATGTTGCGGCCATGCACGGAGATGGTGCCGCCGGACGAGGTGAGCACGCCGGTGATCAGGTTGAAGGTCGTGCTCTTGCCGGCGCCGTTCGGACCGATCAGCGCGACGATCTCGCGGGCCTGCACGTCGAACGAGACGTCGTTGACCGCGATCACGCCGCCGAATTGTTTGCGCGCATGGTCGATCCGCAGCAGCACGCCGGAGTCTTCCACGGCTCGCATCCGCGCCGGCAATGTCAGGGCGGTGTCGGGCCGCCTGCGGTCGGGCTTGAACGGCAGTCGCGCCATCAGCCAGGGCCAGATGCCGGTCGGCGCCAGTTGCAGCAGCCCCACCAGCAGGATGCCGAACACGATGGTTTCGAGCTGGCCCTCGCCGTGAAACAGATACGGCAGATAGCTTTGCAGGATCTCTTTCAGGATGACGACGATGGCCGCGCCCAGCACGCCGCCCCAGACATAGCCGGCGCCGCCGACCACGGCGATGAAGAGATATTCGATGCCGGCCTGCGCGCCGAACGGCGTCGGATTGGCGGCGCGCTGGAAATGCGCATAGAGCCAACCGGACAGGCCGGCCAGCACCGCCGCATAGATGAAAACCAGAAGCTTGGCGCGCGGCGTCTGCACGCCGAAGGCTTCGGCGGCGATGTGGCCGCGGCGCAGCGCACGGATCGCGCGGCCGGTGCGCAGAGTCCAGAAGATTCATCGTCAGCAGTGCCGAGAGCAGCACCGCGATCCAGATCGCGAAATAGATCGTGCCGGGATCGAGCATCTTCAAGGTGCCGATCGTGAGCGGCGGAATGCCGGAAATGCCGTCATTGCGGCCGAGGAATTCGAGCTTGCTGAACAGATAGAACAGGCCGATGCCCCAGGCGATGGTGCCGAGCGGCAGGTAATGCCCGGACAGCCGCACCGTGACGAGGCCAAGCGCGACCGCGGCGATGCCGCTGACCAAAAGCGACAATGGCAGGGTGAGCCAGGGCGATACGCCATAGGCCGTCGTAAGCACCGCGGTGGTATAGGCGCCGAACCCGCAAAACGCGGCCTGGCCGAATGAGGTGAGGCCGCCGACGCCGGTCAGCAGCACCAGTCCCATCGCCACCAGCGCGGCGAGGCCGATGTTGTCGAGGAGCACGATCCAGAACGGCGGCATGCCCGGGATGAACGGAATCGCCGCCATGATCAGCGCGAACACGAGGACGGGCAGCCGCTGCGGCATCGCCATCAATCCTTCTCTTCTTCGACGGCGGGCGCCGCAAGCGAGCGCAGCACGAGAACCGGAAGGATCAGCGTGAAGACGATGACCTCCTTGAAATTGCTGGCATAGAACGACGAGAAGGCCTCGACGGTGCCGACCACCAGCGCCGCGATCGCGGTGAGGGGATAACTGACGAGGCCGCCGATGATCGCGGCGATGAAACCTTTCAGGCCGATCAGGAATCCGGTGTCGTAATAAAGCGTGGTGATCGGCACGATCAGGATTCCCGAAATCGCCCCGATCACGGAAGCCAGCAGGAATGCGATCTGTCCCGACAGCGTGGTGCGGATGCCGACCAGGCGGGCGCCCAGCCGATTGACGGCGGTGGCGCGAAGCGCCTTGCCGTAGAGGGTAAAACCAAAAAACAGCCACAGGCCGATGATGAAGGCGATGGTGATGGCATAGACGGCGATGCTCTGGCCGGTGAAGCGCAGGGGACCGGCGGTGAAGGCTGCATCCGAAATCGCCGGGCCGCGCTGGCCTTCGGCGCCGAAAAACACCAGCCCAAAACCCTGCAGCGCCAGATGGCAGCCGACCGAGGCAATCAGCAGCACCAGCACCGAGGTGTGCGCGAGAGGTTGAAACGCGATGCGGTAGAGAAAAAGCCCGATCGCGGCCACGATCAACAGCGACAGCGCGATATTGATCGCGATCGGATTCTTCTGGCCGGCGAACCAGAAGGTGAGCGCCAATATCGCCGCCGGCAGGATGATGTTGATCGCGAACGCGCGTCCGATCTGCCTGGGATGCAGCGACCTGCGGCCGGCAAACAAATCGAGGCCAAACGCGACCACGCCCATCGCCATCGCCAGCCGCGCGGTGCCCGGCATCTGGCCGGCCGACAGCGTCGCGTAGGTCAGCGCGCCATAGGTGACGAACTCGCCCTGCGGAATCAGGATCACGCGCGTGACGGCGAATACCAGCACGAGCGCAAGGCCGAGCAACGCATAGATCGCGCCGTTGGTAATGCCGTCCTGCACCAGGAACAGCATGATCGTCGTGTTCAAGACCGGACGCTCCCCCTCATGCGTCGGCCGGTCGCGCCCCCGACAGGTTCGTCCGACCGCCCGATAACAGCAGTTGAAAAAAGCTGCCGATATTGGGTATGGTGGATAACAATTATCCAATATAATCTCAAGGGCCGGCCAATTCCGCCGCCGCCCTTCGGAAGTCCAGGGCATGGTCCCGAAACGGGAACCGGTTTTCGGAAAAGATCGTGCCTAACGATGAGATAGCCACGCGTTCGATACAGCGAAGCTGGATCGGATTCTAGCGGGATTGCGAGCCTCGAGCGATGACTGTTTCCAAGACCACCGCCGTCGATCTCGCCAAGGCGTCTCGCTCCGTCCGCAAGCAGCCTGCCGGGGGTGCCGCGGAAAGCAGCGCGCTGCAGATGGGCGAGTTGACCGAACTGCTCGGCTATTCGCTCAAGCGCGCGCAACTGAAGGTGTTCGAGGATTTCCTGCACTGCGTCGCGCCGCTGCAGCTGACCCCGGCGCAGTTCTCGGTTCTATTGCTGCTCGACAGGAATCCCGGCCGTAACCAGACCGAGATCGCCAACACGCTCGGTATCCTCAGGCCGAATTTCGTGGCGATGCTCGATGGCCTGGAGAGCCGCGATCTCTGCGCGCGGATGCGCTCGGCCAACGATCGGCGGTCCCACATCCTCATGCTGACCGACAAGGGCCGGGCGGTGCTGGCGCGCGCCAAGAAGCTGGTCGCCTCCAAGCACGAAGCCCGCCTCAACGGGTTGCTGGGGTCCGCCAATCGCGCCGCGCTGCTGGAAATGCTGGCAAAGATTGCACGGGAGTTTTGATTACCCCGTCATTCCGGGGCGACGCGAAGCGTCTCCGCTCGTCATTGCGAGGAGCGAAGCGACGAAGCAATCCATTCTTTCTTTGCTCCGTGAGATGGATTGCTTCGCTTCGCTCGCAATGACGTGCATGGAGCTAACCCTGATCCACCAGAACCACCCTGATGTCGTTCACATTGGTAAGCGTCGGGCCCGTCAGCAGGAGATCGCCGGTCGCGGCAAAGAACGCACTGGCGTCGTTGTTGTCGAGATAGGCGGCAGCATCGAGGCCGAGCGATTTCATCTTCGCAAATGTGCCCTGGTCGATCGCGGCGCCGGCCGGATCGGCCGCGCTGCCGGCGCCGCCATCCGCGCCGTCGGTATCGCCGGCCAGGGCCGAAATGCCTGATGTATCCTTGAGAAGGCCAGCCAGCGCCAGCGCGTATTCCTGGTTGGGGCCGCCGCGCCCGTTGCCGCGCACGGTCACGGTGAGTTCGCCGCCGGACAGGATCGCCACGCGTTTGCCCCCGGCGCGCGCCTGCAGCGCGAGTTTCGCATGGTCGGCCGCGACATTGCGGGCCTCGCCTTCAAGGTCCGCGCCGAGATCGATAATCTCATAACCGGCGTCGCGCGCCAGCTTGATCGCGGCGTCCAGCGAAGCTTTCGGCCGGGCGATCAGTTCGAAATGCGCGCGCGCAAACGCCGCGTCGCCCGGCTTGCAGCTCTCGTTTCTTTCATCATCAAGCGCGCGATGGATCGCGTCATCGACCTCAAGGTCATATTTGGCGATGATGGCGCGCGCGTCCGCCAGCGTGGTCGGATCCGGCACGGTCGGTCCCGATGCGATCGCCGATGGATCGTCGCGCGGAACGTCGGAGATCGCCAGCGTCACGATCTCGGCCAGCTTCCCGGCGCGTGCAAGCCGGCCGCCCTTGATCCGCGACAGGTGCTTGCGAACGGTGTTGACCTCGCCGATCGGCGCGCCCGAGCGCAGCAGCGCGCGGGTCACCTGCTGTTTCTGCGCGAACGAGACGCCGTCGGCCGGGGCGATCCAGTTCGCAGAGCCGCCGCCCGACAACAGCACCAGCAGGAGGTCGTCCGCGGTGGCGTCCTGCGCCAACAGCAAGCTGTCCTCGGCGCCCTTCAGGCCGGCCTCGTCCGGCACGGGGTGTCCGGCTTCGACCACCTTGATCCGCCGGGTCGGCACGCCGTGACCATGGCGGGTGGTTGCTATTCCCGTGAGACGCGATGGCGCGAGCCCGAGGTGATCGAGATAGTGCCGCTCAGCCGCCGCGGCCATGGCTGCGGCGGCCTTGCCGGCGGCAAGACAGATCACCCGTCCTTTCGGCGCCGGGCGCAGATGCGCCGCCAGCACCATTTCGGGATGCGCGGCGGCGACGGCGGCATCGAAGATCGCGCGCAGGAGAGGGCGTCTGTCGGTCATGGCTTCACGAGGTCCGGCGTCCTCAGATCGGGATGAAGTACAGGGTGCCGGTTATCCATCCGATTTCAGGAAAAGAAAACCCCCGCAACGAGGTTGCGGGGGCGATTGTCGGGTGCCCCGGATGCAGCGCAGCGCTCTTGCGGTGCGCTGCTGATCCGGGGTCCAAACCTTAGCCAGTTGGGTCCCGGCTCTGCGGAGCAGCGTGAAGAACGCTGCACCGCGTCCGGGACACGATACTCTCTGGCGGTGCCTCAGCCGCCGACATCGGCGCTGATGATATCGCCGAACAGGTCCCACTTGTCGCCTTTGAACTTCATCAACTGAAGCTGGCTGATCGGCGCGAAATCGGTCGGGCTGGTATTGATCTTGATGCCCGGCAGCAGGACTTCGGTGCGGAAATCCTTCAGGCTTGCCGCCTGCTTCATGATGTTTTCGCGGGTGAGATTGTCGCCGCACATCTGCAGCACCTTCACCATGGTCTGCGCGACGCCGTAACCGACGACCACCGAGCCGTCGAGCTTGTTGCCCTCCGGAAAATCCTTCTCGAGGAACGCATAGAATTCCTTCATGCCGGGATCGTTATCCCACTGCTTGTCGGAGGCATCCTTGAGGTAGGCGGCGGAGATGATGTCCTGAGAATTCTCGTAGCCGGCCGGCTTGATCACGCTGCCGACCGAGGCCGAAACGTTGTTGAGGAAGTGCAGCGGCTTCCACTGGATTTCCGCCATCTTCTTGATCGCCTGGGCGGCGAATTTCGGCGTCGAGATATTGATGAAGATGTCGGCGCCGGTCGATTTGAGCTTGACCAGGTGGTTGTCGACCGTGGGCTCCGTGGTCTCGAAGCTTTCCTCGGCGATGATCATCGAGGCGGCCTTGGCGCCGAGTCCGTCCTTCAAGCCCTTCAGGTAGTCCTTGCCGTAATCGTCGTTCTGATACAGCACGGCGATTTTCGCGGCGGGTTTTTCCTTCAGGATATATTTGGCATAGATCTGTGTTTCGCTCTGGTAGCTGGGCTGCCAACCCATGGTCCAGGGGAAATCCTTCGGATCGTTCCACTTGGTGGCGCCGGTGGCGACGAACAGCTGCGGCACCTTCTTCGAATTCATGTATTTGTGGATCGCGGAATTCGGCGGCGTCCCGAGCGAATTGAAGACGAACAGCACTTCGTCGCTTTCCACCAGCTTGCGCGCTTGCTCGACCGTCTTCGGCGGGCTGTAGCCGTCGTCATAGCTGATGAAATTGATCTTGCGGCCATTGATGCCGCCGGCGTCGTTGATCTTCTTGAAATACGCCGCTTCGGTCTTGCCGATCACGCCATAGGCGGAGGCAGGCCCGCTATAGGGCATGATGTTGCCGATCTTGATTTCGGTGTCGGTGGCGCCGGTGTCGTATTTCTTCTGCGCGAGCGCGCCGCTGCTGGACGCGGCAAGCACCGCGATGGCGATCGAAACGGCTCCCGCTCGCGAATGGATAGCAAGCATCTTGGTCTCTCCCTATTCTTGTTTGAATGCATCATGTCTGATTGCTGACGGGAGCTCTTCTCGGCTCCGCGCCACATTGAATACCCTTCAGGGGTCTTCATCAAGGAAAAGCCCCAGCGATGAGGTCGCAGGGGCTTTTATTCGGTTGAACGAGTTCGTTCCCGTATTCCGCGCCGCAAAATGTTTTTCGGTTGTGAGTTGGCCGCTGTGACGTCGCCGAAGGCGCCGTGTCGCTTTTCTTCTGGCCAGTGCACTGCCGCTCATGGCGGCGAAAGCAATGAGCGCCGCCGGAATGCGGCGATACGTAATTGCTGTCTGGAAAATATAGCCCTTCCTTGGCTGGCGAACGTGCGCGTCAGTTTTTCTTCAGCTTGCCGATCAGGCCCTGGGCGATCATGGCCACCTGCCTTGCGCCGTGCGGCACCAGGAAGATGACAAGGAACAGCAGCACGCCGAACACCGCGCCGGAGAGACCCTTCGAGATTCCCTCTGCGATATTCGGTACGAAAATAATAAAGGCCGAACCCACGATCGATCCCGGCAGCCATCCCACGCCGCCGACGACCATGCCGAGGAACAGCGAGATCGCGAGCACGATGGTGTAGCCGTCAGGTGCGACGAATTGCACCGCGATCGCACCCAGGCCGCCGGCGACGCCGGTGATGCCGGCACTGACGCCGAACGCCAGCGTCTTGTAGAGCGCGACGTCGATGCCCATGGCGGAGGCCGCGATCTCGTTGTCGCGGATCGCCATGAAGGCGCGGCCGGAGCGCGACCTCAGAAGGTTGACCGAGGCGATATAGATCCCGATGGTGATCACCAGCGTGAAATAATACAGCCACATGTCCTGCGACATCGGCAGCCCGAACGGCGCATCCGGCTTGGTCACCACCAGGCCCTGCACGCCGCCGGTCCAGTGCTCGAAATATCCGAGCTTCAGGAGTTGCGGCATGGCGGTAGCAAGGGCGAAGGTCGCCAGCGCGAGGTAGACGCCGCTCAGGCGCAGCGCCGGCTGGCCGAACAGAAAGCCAAACGCGAAACAGACGACGCCGGCGACGGGCAGCGTCAGGGCGTAATTGATGCCCGCATGTTCCATCAGGATCGCCGAAGTGTAGGCGCCGACCGCGTAGAACGCGCTCTGGCCCAGCGAAAACTGGCCGCTGCCGCCGGTCAGGATGTTCAGCGCCAGCACCGCGAGCCCGTAAACGAGCAGCATCGTGAGCTGGAAGATGATGAAATTCTTCACGAACAGCGGTACGACGACCAGCAGCCCCAACACCACCAGCGAGGTGCCGACACCGAGCGTCATGGCCCTTTTGGGAACGGCCTCGATCGCGGGAGCTTCGGTGACGACTTCCTGAATGGCGCTCATGATCAAACTCGCTTCACGATGGGCCGGCCAAACAGTCCAGCCGGTTTAACGACCAACACGGTGATAATCAGCGCCAGCGCGATCGGCAGTTTCAGTTCGTTGCCGACGCCCGGGATGTAGGTCCCGGCGAGATTTTCGAACACGCCGACCAGGAAGCCTCCGACCACCGCGCCGAGCGGGCTGGTCAATCCGCCGAGCACGGCGGCGGCAAAGCCGTAGATCAGCACGCCGCCCATCATGTTGGGCTCCAGGAACACCACCGGCGCGATCAGCATGCCGGCGATCGAGCCGATCGCGGCCGCCATGCCCCAGCCGAGCGCGATCATCCATGAGGTGTTGATGCCGACCAGCCGCGCCGATTCAGGCAGCGAGGCGGCCGCCCGCATCGCAAGGCCCATTCGCGTGAACTGAAAGAAGAAATAGAGCAGGATCAACAGCAGCACCGTGACGCCGATCATGCCGGCCTGATGGGTCGAGATCAGCTGGCTGCCGAGGAACGGCGACGATCCGAATGGCGTCGGGTATTGCTTGATGGTGAAATCCCAGATCAGGCCGGCGACGCTGTTGATGATCGCGAACAGCGCGATGAAACCGGCGACGTTGGTCAGGATCGGGGCCTTCGCCAGCGGCTTGAACAGCAACCGCTCGATCAGGATGCCGCCGACGAACGAGAATATCAGCGTCAGCACGAAAGCGCCCCAATAGGGCACGCCCCATTGCATCATCTGCCAGGAGACGAAGGTCGAAAACATCGCCATTTCACCCTGGGCGAAATTCAGATGGTCGATCGCCTGGTAGATCATGACCACGGCGAGCGCCATGCACGCATAGATCGCGCCTGTGGCGATGCCGGCCAGGACCTGGTTGGTAAAAAGCTCCATGGCGGCTCTCCCTCAATAACCCAGATAGGATTTGCGGACGTCTTCATTGTTCGCGATTTCGGCGGCACTGCCCGACATCACGATGCGTCCGGTCTCGATCACATAGGCCTTGTCGGCGAGTTCCAGCGCCAGTTGCGCGTTCTGCTCCACCACCAGGATGGTGACCTTGTCCTCGCGATTGATCTTGCCCAGGATCTTGAACAGGTCGCGCACGATCAGCGGCGCCAGGCCGAACGAAGGCTCGTCCAGCAGCATCAGCCGCGGACGCAGCATCAGCGCGCGGGCGACCGCCAGCATCTGCTGCTCGCCGCCGGAAAGCGTGCCCGCCTGCTGGGTATGACGCTCCTTCAGGACCGGAAAGTGATTATACATCCGTTCGATGTCGGAGATGACGCCGGGCTTGTCGTTTCGCGTGATGGCGCCGAGCTGGAGGTTTTCCTCCACCGTCATGGTGGTGAAGGTGCCGCGTCCCTGCGGCACATGCGCAATGCCGAGGCGGACGATGTTTTCGGTGGAGCGGCCGGCGAGCGGAGCGCCGTCGAATTCGATCGCTCCGGTCGAGCGCACCATGTTGCAGATCGCGCGCAAGGTGGTGGTCTTGCCGGCGCCGTTGGCGCCGAGCAGGGTGGTCAGGCTGCCTTCATTGAGGGCGAATTCGAGGCCGTGAAGCGCCTGGACCTGCCCGTAATAGGCCCGCAGGTCCCTGACGTTGAGCATCGCGGTCATTGATCCTTGCTCCCCAGATAGGCCTTGATGACATCGGGGTCGGATTGCACCTGCGCCGGCGTTCCCTCGGCGAGCTTGCGGCCGAAATTCAGCGCGACCACATGGTCGGCGATCGACATCACCAGGCCCATGTGATGTTCGACCAGCAGCACGGTCATCTTGCGCTCGTCGCGGATGCGGCGGATCAGGTCGCCGAGCACATAGACCTCCTCGTGATTGAGGCCGCCGGCGGGTTCGTCGAGCAGCAGGATCTTCGGATCGGCGGCCAGCGCCCGCGCCAGCTCCACGCGTTTCTGGGTGCCGAACGGCAGGCCGGAAACCACGGTGTGGGCGACATCGTCAAGGCCGAGATAGCTGACGATCTCATGGACACGCTTGTTAAGCGCGGCCTCGCCGCGCCGGACCCAGGGCAGCTTCAGGGAGTCGCTGATGATATCGCTGTTGGTCCGGGAATGGGTGCCGACCCGGACGTTGTCGAGCACCGAAAGGTTGGGAAAAAGCGCTACGTTCTGGAAGGTGCGGCCGATGCCGATTTCGGCGATCCGGTGCGGCGGCCGCGTCAGGATGCTGCGGCCTTCCAGCAGGATATCGCCACGGCTGGGCTGGTAGAGCCTGGAGAGGCAGTTGAACAGTGTGGTCTTGCCGGCGCCGTTCGGTCCGATCAGGCCAAGGATCTTGCCCTGATGCATGTCGAACGACACGCCATTCAACGCGATGATGCCGCCGAACACGACGCTGACGTCGCGAACCGCCAGCAGGGGATCTTGTCCCTGCGCGAGCTGTTCCTGCGTCATCTCGTCTCGCCCGACCGACTCACCGGGCGCGACGGATCACACGAGTTATTTCGCCGGTCACGACGAAGGCTACCTGATCCCCTCGACCACTCGTGCAACTTTTCCTCCCGTTTTTGACTTTTTGTTTTGTTCTTTTTTTGATTGCGGCGCTGCAACGCCAAGCGCCGCCTCAATGTTCCTTACCATCGCCACGAGGCGAGGTCCAATATCGTTGCGCAGCCGGTCTTCCGTAAAGCGGAATGCGGGTGCACCGCAATTGAACGCGTAAGGGCCAGTTCCATCGCCAAGCTTCAGGGCGACGCCGACCGCGTGCACATCGTCCTGCCATTCGCCAGCAGAGATTGCAAAGCCATGTCGCGCTACCGTTTCTCCGGCGCGTTCGATGCCGTCGCGCATCCTCGGCCAGCGGCTGCCGTAATGCTCGCGGAGCCCGCGCAACAATGCGGCGCGCTCGTCGTTCGGCAGCGCCCAGACATAAGCCCGTCCCATCGCGGTGGTCGCGATCGGAATTCGTGAGCCGACGTCGAGTTGAACGCCGAGCGTAAGACCGTTACGGCTTTGGCCGAAGTAAATCATGCTGTGACGGTCGCGGCCGCCGATCGCGACCGCGCCGCCGGTCTCGCGCATCACTTCGTCGCGGAATGGTTCGGACAAATGCCGAACCCCGAGATTGGCAAGGGCGGCATACCCCAGCGCCATGGCTGACGGCGCCAGCTGATACTTCTCGAAACGCGGAACGGGTGTAAGATAACCGAGCTTGGTCAAGGTATAGGTCAGCCGCGAAACGGTTGGCTTCGGCAAGTTGGTGCGGGCCGCAATCTCCTGATTGCCAAGAAGCCCGTCATTGGGTTGGAATGCGCGTAACACATCAAGACCGCGGGACAGCGCGACGACGAAGCTGCGATCAGTCGCCGCTTTCTTGGCTGGACGTTTCATGGCCTCCTGCTGGATTGCCTCTTGCCGGACAGTCCTCGTTGACAACCGACGTGCTTCAAAATAACCCTCCGTGTCAAGATGTGGAATTAAATTCCGCAGTGCGAAATAACGAAGGCCGGAATATTCAGGGAGAGTCTCGTGAACGAAGTGGTCAAGCTCGAGCGTCATGACGTCGTCGCCATCGTCACGGTCAACAGTCCCCCGGTGAACGCGCTGAGCGCGGCCGTGCGCGGCGGCATTCTCGAGTGCATCAAGAGCGCCATCGCCGATCCCGACGTGAAGGCGATCGTGCTGACCTGCGCCGGCCGCACCTTCATCGCCGGCGCCGACATCACCGAATTCGGCAAGCCGCCGAAGCCGCCCGGTCTGGCCGAAGTGCTGACCGAGATGGAGAACTCTCCGAAGCCGATCGTCGCGGCGATTCATGGCACCGCACTCGGCGGCGGTCTCGAGGTCGCGCTCGCCTGTCATTTCCGCGTGGCTACCAAGGACGCCAGGCTCGGCCTGCCCGAGGTCAAACTCGGCCTGCTGCCGGGCGCCGGCGGTACCCAGCGCCTGCCGCGCGCGGTCGGTCCCGAACTCGCGGTCAAGATGATCGTCGGCGGCGATCCGATCGGCGCCGGCGACGCGCTCAAGAACGGGCTGATCGAGGAAATCGTCGAAGGTCCCGCCGCCGGCGGCGAGGCTTTTGCCCGCAAGGTGCTGGCGGAGAAGCGTCCCTTGCGCAAGCTGCGCGACGACGACTCCAAGCTTGCCGCCGCCAAGGCCGACCGCTCGATCTTCACCAACGCCGTGGCCGCCCTCACCAAGAAGGCGCGCGGGCTGGAAGCGCCGTTCGCCGCCGCCGACGCGGTCGGCGCCGCGATCGATCTGCCGTTCGACGAAGGGCTGAAGAAGGAGCGCGAGGGTTTTCTCAAGCTGGTGGCCAGCGACCAGTCGAAGGCGCAGCGTTATGCGTTTTTCTCGGAACGCGAGGCCGCCAAGATCGCGGGCGTGCCGGAGGGCACCAAGCCGCGTAATGTCGAGCGCGTCGCCATCATCGGCGCCGGCACCATGGGGGGCGGTATCGCGATGTCGTTCGCCAATGCCGGTATTCCCGTCACGCTGATCGAGACTGGCGAAGAGCAGCTCAAGCGCGGCATGGGCGTGATGCAGAAGAACTACGAGGCGACCGCGGCGCGCGGCGGCATTCCCGCCGACGCGCCCGCCAAGCGCATGGGGCTGATCAACGGCGTGGTCGGCCTCGAGAACGTCAAGGACGCTGACTTGATCATCGAGGCGGTGTTCGAGACCATGGCGATCAAGAAGGAAGTGTTCGAGAAGCTCGATCAATACGCCAAGCCTGGCGCGGTTCTCGCCAGCAACACGTCGTATCTCAACATCGACGAAATCGCTAAAGTGACAAAGCGTCCGCAGGACGTGCTGGGCATGCACTTCTTCAGCCCGGCCAATGTGATGAAGCTGTGCGAGATCGTGCGCGCCGACAAGACCGCGCCGGATGCCCTGACCACCGCGGTCGCGGTGGCCCGCAAGATCGCCAAGGTGCCGGCGGTGGTCGGCGTCTGCGACGGCTTTGTCGGCAACCGGATGCTGGCGCAGCGCGGCAGGCAATCCGAGAAACTGTTGTTCGAGGGCGCGCTGCCGCAGCAGGTCGATGCCGTCGTGACCAAATTCGGCATGCCGATGGGCCCGTTCGCGATGAGCGATCTCGCCGGTCTCGATATCGGCTGGCGCTCGCGCAAGGATCGCGGCATCAAGTCGGAAATCGCCGACGCGCTCTGTGAGGCCGGCCGCTTCGGCCAGAAGACCGGCAAGGGCTATTACAAATATGAAACCGGCTCGCGCGCGGCGCTGCCCGATCCGGAAGTCGAGAAGGTGATCGACGAGACCTTGCAGCGGCTCGGGCGCAAGCGCCGCGTGGTCGGCGACGACGAAATTCTCGAGCGCATGATGTATCCGATGATCAATGAAGGCGCGCGGATCCTGGAAGAAAAGATCGCCGCGCGCCCGAGCGACATCGACGTGATCTGGCTCTACGGCTACGGCTGGCCGATCTATCGCGGCGGGCCGATGTTCTATGCCGACCAGGTCGGCCTCAAGCACATCGCCGACCGGCTGTCGTTCTACGCCAGGGAAACCAACGATCCCTCGCTCGAACCCGCGCCGCTGCTCAAGCGCCTGGCGGCCGAAGGCAAGACGTTTGCGTCGCTGGCGCAGACGGCGAAAGCGGCTTGATGGGGCCGTGCCCTCACCATTCGTCATTCCGGGATGGTGCGTCAGCACCAGACCTCAGATGTGCACTGCACATCGGGGAATCTCGAGATTTCGGGTTCGCGCTGCGCGCGCCCCGGAATGACGATGGAGGGTGCATATGACCCACCCCGGCGAACAGTTTTATCCGCAAGGCGTTCGCTGGAACGATCCGATCGCGCGCGGAACGCTGCCCGATCTGTTGTCGCAGGCCGCTGTGGACTATGGCGCGCGGCCGGCGATCGAATTCCGCGACCGGCCGATCGGCTATACCGAGCTGGAAGCGATGGTCGAACTCGCAGCATCGGCGTTCCTGCGCGCCGGCTATGGCAAGAACCATTCGGTGGCGCTGTTTCTGGGGAATTCGCCGGATCATCCCGTGAACTTCTTCGGGGCGCTGAAGGCCGGCGCGCAGGTCGTGCATCTCAGTCCGCTCGATGGCGAACGTGCGCTGTCGCATAAATTGAGCGACAGCGGCGCGCGCATTCTCGTCACCAGCAATCTCGCGGCGCTGTTGCCGACGGCGCTGAAGTTCCTGGAGAAGGGCCTGCTCGACCGCCTGATCGTCTGCGAGGACGATCATTGGGGCGCGGTCGGCAATCCGCATACGCCGATCCCGGATCACCCCAAGATCGTCACCTTCAAAACATTCGTGCAGGGCGCAACGCGTCCGGCGCAATGGCCGCGGATCGATGCCGATGACGTGGCGCTGCTGCAATACACCGGCGGCACCACCGGACTGCCCAAGGGCGCGATGCTCAGCCATGGCAATCTCACCTCGGCGGTGTCGGTCTATGACGTCTGGAGCAGGACCGCGCGGGCCAAGCGCGACGCGATCGAGCGCGTGATCTGCGTGCTGCCGCTGTTTCACATCTACGCGCTGACGGTGGTGCTGCTGAGTTGCCTCCGGCGCGGCGATTTGATCTCGCTGCATCAGCGTTTCGACGTCCAGGCCGTGATGCGGGACATCGAGGTCAAGCGCGCGACGGTGTTTCCGGGCGTTCCGACCATGTGGATCGCGATCGCGAGCCTCCCCGATCTCGAAAGTCGCGACCTGTCGTCGCTGATCAGTTGCGGATCGGGCGGCGCGCCGCTGCCGGTCGAGGTCGCCAGGATCTTCGAACGCAAGGTCAAGATGAAGCTCAGGAGCGGCTGGGGCATGACCGAGACCTGCTCGCCCGGCACCGGTCATCCCCAGGAGGGACCGGAAAAGCCGGGTTCGATCGGGCTGATGCTGCCGGGCATCGAAATGGATGTCGTCGCGCTCGACGATTCCAAAAAGGTGTTGCCGGTGGGCGAGGTCGGTGAAATCCGCATCAGGGGGCCGAACGTCACCAAGGGCTATTGGAACCGGCCGAAGGAGACGGCGGAGGCTTTCGTCGGCGACCGTTTCCTCACCGGCGACATCGGCTACATGGACAATGACGGCTATTTCTATCTGGTCGATCGCAAGAAGGACATGATCATCTCCGGCGGCTTCAACGTCTATCCGCAGATGATCGAGCAGGCGATCTATGAGCATCCCGCGGTGCAGGAAGTGATCGTGATCGGCATCCCCGACGATTACCGCGGCGAGGCGGCAAAGGCGTTTGTCAAACTGCGCGCCGGCGCCGATCCATTCACGCTGGAGGAGCTCAAAGCTTTCCTCGCCGGCAAGCTCGGCAAGCACGAAATTCCAGCAGCCCTTGATTTCGTCGATGAGCTGCCGCGGACCTCGGTCGGCAAACTCTCGCGCCACGAATTACGCAACCTGCAAGCAGCGCAACCCCAACAACAGCAACTTGTATCAGGAGGCCGGCCGTGACCGGATGGAATTAGTAACTCCATCGTCGTCCCCGCGAAAGCGGGGACCCATACCGCGTGATCTCGCGTTTAGGCGTTGTGACAGATGGCTTTTACTATCCACCAAAGCCGGTGGTTATGGGTCCCCGCATTCGCGGGGACGACGAGAGATAAGAGATCGCGTAACTACGATAATACGAATGTAATTCATTCGCTCACAGGAGGATCCGATGGATCTCAGCTTCAGCAAGGAAGAAGTGGCGTTTCGCGACGAAGTGCGGGCCTTCTTCAGGGACCATGTGCCGCCCGCGACGCGGCAGAAACTGCAGGAGGGCCGCCATCTTTCCAAGGAAGAGATGGTCACCTGGTGGCGCATCCTGAACAGGAAGGGCTGGGGCGTGTCGCACTGGCCGAAGGAATATGGCGGCACCGGCTGGACCTCGGTGCAGCATTACATCTTCAACGAGGAACTGCAGATGGCGCCGGCGCCGGCGCCGCTCGCCTTCGGCGTCAGCATGGTCGGCCCCGTGATCTACACCTTCGGCAACGAGGCGCAGAAGAAGCGCTATCTGCCGCGCATCGCCAATGTCGACGACTGGTGGTGCCAGGGCTTTTCGGAGCCCGGCTCCGGCTCCGACCTTGCCTCGCTCAAGACCAAGGCCGAGCGCAAGGGCGATAAATATATCATCAACGGCCAGAAGACCTGGACCACGCTGGCGCAATATGCCGACATGATCTTCTGCCTGTGCCGCACCGATCCCGCCGCGAAGAAGCAGACCGGCATTTCCTTCATCCTGATCGACATGAAGTCAAAGGGCATCACGGTGCGCCCGATCCAGACCATCGACGGCGGCGCCGAAGTCAACGAAGTGTTCTTCGATGACGTCGAGGTGCCGGTCGAAAATCTGGTCGGCGAGGAGAACAAGGGCTGGGACTACGCCAAATTCCTGCTCGGCAACGAACGCACCGGCATCGCGCGGGTCGGCGTTTCCAAGGAGCGGCTGCGTCGCATCCGGGAACTGGCGTCGAAGGTGGAAGCCGGCGGCAGACCGGTGCTGGAGGATCAGGGTTTTCGCGAGAAACTCGCCGCGGTCGAGATCGAGCTCAAGGCGCTCGAATTGACCCAGCTTCGCGTCGTCGCCGACGAAAACAAGCACGGCAAGGGCAAGCCCAACCCGGCCTCCTCGGTACTGAAGATCAAGGGTTCGGAAATCCAGCAGACCACCACCGAATTGCTGATGGAAGTGATCGGCCCGTTCGCCGCCCCCTTCGACGAGCATGGCGACGACGGCAGCAACGAGGCGATGGACTGGACCGCGCAGATCGCGCCGAGCTATTTCAACAACCGCAAGGTTTCGATCTACGGCGGCTCCAACGAAATCCAGCGCAACATCATCACCAAGGCCGTGCTGGGGCTGTAAGAGGCGGAGCGTAACAACAGGTGTCGTCCCCGCGAAGGCGGGGACCCAGTACGCCGCGGCGGCTGTGGTTGCGAAGAGCGCCTGCGATTACTGGATCCCCGCCTTCGCGGGGATGACAATAGAGAGAATGTCGGGCAACGGCAGGGGCAACAGCTCCGCGTTGATTTTTGGAGAGAGACGTAACATGGATTTTGATCTGTCCGAGGAGCAGCGGCTTCTCAAGGAAAGCATCGACGGCTTGCTCAACGATTCCTACGATTTCGACGCGCGCAAGAAATACGCGGCGGAGAAAGGCGGCTGGAGCAGGAGCGTCTGGGGCAAGCTCGCGGAGCAGGGCCTGCTCGGGCTGCCGTTCTCCGAAGGCGATGGCGGTTTTGGGGCCGGCGCGGTCGAGACCATGATCGTGATGGAGGCGCTGGGCAAGGCGCTGGTGCTGGAGCCGTATCTGGCGACCGTGGTGATCGGCGGCGGCTTCCTGCGCCGCGGCGGCTCGGCCGAGCAGAAGGCCGCGCACATTCCCGGCATCATCGACGGCAGCAAGACCTTTGCCTTTGCGCAGCTCGAGAAGAATTCGCGCTACGATCTGCAGGACGTCTCGACCACGGCCAAGAAAAAGGGTTCGGGCTGGATCATCGACGGCGAGAAGTTCGTCGTGCTCAACGGCGAGAGCGCGGACATCTTGATCGTGACCGCGCGCACCAAGGGCGGCCAGCGCGACGCCGGCGGCATCGGCGTTTTCCTGGTGCCCGGCAACGCCAAGGGCATTGCGAAAAAGGGCTATCCGACCCAGGACGGCCTGCATGCCGCCGACATCACCTTCACTGCCGTCGAGGTCGGCGCCGATGCGGTGATCGGCGATCCCGAGAATGGCTTGCCGCTGATCGAGCGCGTGGTCGACGACGCCCGCATCGCGCTGTGCGCCGAAGCGGTCGGCGCGATGGATGAATTGCTGAAGACCACCGTCGAATACCTGAAAACGCGCAAACAGTTCGGCGTGCCGATCGGCAGCTTCCAGACCCTGCAGCACCGCGCCGCCGACATGTTCGTCGCGGTCGAGCAGGCCCGCAGCATGTCGATGTTCGCCACCATGGCGTCCGACTTCGACGATGCGAAAGAGCGCGCTACCGCGGTCGCCGCGGCCAAGGTGCAGATCGGCAAGTCGCTGAAATTCGTCGGCCAGCAGTCGATCCAGCTCCATGGCGGCATCGGCATGACCATGGAAGCCAGGATCGGCCACTACTTCAAGCGCCTGACCATGATCGAGAACACCTTTGGCGATACCGATTATCACCTCCGCCGCGTCACAGAAGGCGGTGGATTGGTTTAGCAGCCCTCGTCATTGCCGGGCTTGACCCGGCAATCCATCGCTTTTTAGAAGATGGATGCGCGGGTCAAGCCCGCGCATGACGAGTCTTTAAAGAGTCGCAAAGAAGAAAATGAGGGAAGAAACAAAAATGAAAAACACCCCGTTCGATCTCACCGGCAAGGTCGCCGTCATCACCGGCTCGAGCCGCGGCATCGGCCGCGCCTCGGCCGAGTTGCTGGCGAAACTTGGCGCCAAGGTCGTGATCTCCAGCCGCAAGGCGGATGCCTGCGAGGCCGTCGCCGACGGCATAAGGAAGGCGGGCGGCGACGCCCATGTCATTGCCTGCAACATCTCGCGCCGCGACGAAGTCGAGGCGCTGATATCCGGCACCATCAAACATTACGGCAAGATCGATATCCTGGTCTGCAACGCGGCGGTGAATCCGTATTACGGCCCGCTGCTCGACATCACGGACGAAGCCTTCGACAAGATCATGGGCTCCAACGTCAAGAGCAACATCTGGCTCTGCGCGCTGGCGATCCCGCAGATGGCCGAGCGCGGCAGCGGTTCGGTCGTCATCATCTCCTCGATCGGCGGCCTGCGCGGCTCCACCGTGATCGGCGCCTACGGGATTTCCAAGGCTGCGGATTTTGCACTGTGTCGCAGCCTTGCCGGCGAATGGGGCCCGAAGGGCGTGCGCGTCAACTGCGTGGCGCCGGGCCTGGTCAAGACCGATTTTGCCAAGGCGCTGTGGGAGGACGAAGAGCGCCTGAAACGCCGCTGCGCCACCACGCCGCTGCGCCGCATCGGCGAGCCCGACGAGATCGCCGGCGCGGTGGCCTATCTCGGCTCCGATGCCTCGACCTTCATGACCGGCCAGACCATCGTGGTCGACGGCGGCGTCACCACCGCGTCGGTGTAGTCGTTTCGCTCCCTCGCCCCTTGTGGGAGAGGGTGGCGGCGATGCGAAGCATCGCGGACGGGTGAGGGGTCTGTCTCCGCGGATAGAGACCCCTCATCCGGCGCGCTTTGCGCGCCACCTTCTCCCACAAGGGGAGAAGGAAGAACCGCGCGTTCCGCCATATTGACCTTCGCAACCTATCCACACGTCGTCCCGGCCTTGCGCCGGGACCCATACCGCGTTGCGCTCTCGGTTGAAGCGAAGTGGCCGACGCTCTTCGTAAAATGAACGCCGGTGGTTATGGGTCCGGAAGGCCGGGACGACGATGGATATTGACGAGGCTTCCCCAATCCGCTTGCCTTGACGCAATACCGAAACACCCCGGGAAGCAACGCCAGGAAAACCGTCATGTCCTTTGTGCTGGCCATCGATCAGGGCACCACATCCTCGCGCGCCATCGTGTTTCGCGGCGATATTTCCATCGCCGCGTCAGCCCAGCAGGAATTCCCGCAGCATTTTCCCGCGTCCGGCTGGGTCGAGCATGAGCCGGAGGACATCTGGACCTCCACCGTCGCCACCTGCCGCGAGGCGCTGCACAAGGCCGATATCACTGCAAAGGACATCGCCGCCATCGGCATCACCAACCAGCGCGAGACCACCGTGGTGTGGGACCGCGCCACCGGGCAGGCGGTGCATCGCGCCATCGTCTGGCAGGACCGCCGCACCGCCGATATCTGCGCCCGGCTGAAGGCCGACGGCCACGAGCCCGCGATCTCTGCGAAAACCGGCCTGATCATCGATCCCTATTTCTCCGGCACCAAGGTGGCCTGGATTCTCGATCAGGTGCCCGGCGCGCGCGCGCGTGCCGAGCGCGGCGAATTGATGTTCGGTACGGTGGATTGCTATCTGCTGTGGCGGCTCACCGGCGGCAAGGCGCACGCGACCGACGCCACCAATGCCTCCCGCACGCTGCTGTTCAATATCCACAGCGGGCAATGGGACGACGAGCTGTTGAAAATCCTGCGCGTGCCGCGCTCGATGCTGCCGGAGGTGAAGGATTCGTCGGCGAATTTCGGCGAGAGCGTTCCCGAATTATTCGGCGGCGCGATTGCGATCTCCGGCATTGCCGGCGACCAGCAGGCCGCTACCATCGGGCAGGCCTGTTTTTCGCCGGGCATGATCAAGTCGACCTATGGCACCGGCTGCTTTGCCCTCCTCAACACCGGCACCACGCCGGTCGCCTCGAAGAACAAGCTCTTGACCACCATCGCCTATCAATTGCGCGGCCAGCGCACCTACGCGCTGGAGGGCTCGATCTTCGTCGCCGGCTCCGCGGTGCAGTGGCTGCGCGACGGCCTCGGCATCATCAAGCACGCCAGCGAGACCGGCCCGCTCGCCGACAAATCCGACTCGATGCAATCGGTCTATCTGGTGCCGGCCTTTGTCGGCCTCGGCGCGCCCTACTGGAATCCGCGCGTGCGCGGCGCGCTGTTCGGGCTCACCCGCAACACCGGTCCCGCCGAACTCGCCCATGCCGCGCTGGAGAGCGTCTGCTATCAAACGTTTGACCTGTGGGCCGCGATGCGCGCCGACTGGCCCGACGCCAAGGCCGCCAACATCGTGCTCCGCGTCGATGGCGGCATGACCGCCTCGGACTGGACCATGCAGCGCCTCGCGGACTTGCTCGACGCGCCGGTCGACCGCCCGATGATCCAGGAAACTACCGCCCTCGGCGCCGCCTATCTCGCCGGCCTCGCCGCCGGCGTCTACCCCGAGCCAGCGCAGTTCGCCGACAACTGGCGCCTCGAACACCGCTTCAAGCCGGCGATGAGCCAGGCGACGCGTGAGCGGAAGCTTGCGGGATGGGCGCGGGCGGTGAAGGGAGTGTTGGCGAGCGACGAGGGGTAGATTTCTCCGATGTCGTCACCCGCGAAGGCGGGTGATCCAGTATTCCAGATTGCCTGCGATGGAACCGCAGCGCCGCGGCGTAGTGGATACTCCTTGCGGATTGATTTGACCCGTCGGGCAAATCAACAAAAAAATTTGTCCAGCCCTGTTCGGAGAAATTTTCCGCTTAACCCGTCGGGCAAATCATCTCTACAACTTCGCGCCATTCCACCCCGCGAGGAGGGGCGTTTCGCGATCGTCACGAACGTTGGGTTGGAATGCGGTGGACGCGGTGGCGGCGCAAGACGGGCGGCGCTGACGCGGACGGCGAAGTCGTGTGGTCCTGACGCCCCGACGCTGGCGTCAAGTTTTGCGGAGTTCATCCGCGAAGCGACGGTGGCAAGAAAGCCCGGTCACCGGGGAGAGCGCGAAGGAAACCGTAACACCATCGCGCGGGGAAAGCCGGATTGATCCGGTTGAACCTGTGGTCCTACCCCCGTGCTTTTTTTGCACGGGACCCATGGGTGCAATCGGCACCCGGCTTTCCCTGCGCCCTCTTTTCCGAGAGGGAGCAAAATATTCGTTCAAACTCGGGCGCACCGCGCCGCGAGAATGCGGACGTGCATCCTCTCGCTGTTTGAAATTCGAATCGGATGATTCAGGCCGTCATTGCGAGGAGCGAAGCGACGAAGCAATCCATGGTTCAGCAAGTGGAGAGATGGATTGCTTCGCGGAGCCTGTCATCGGGCGCGCATTCGCGCGACCCGTTGGCTCGCAATGACGGCTACCTTGCTGTTTGAAATTTGAATTGAGCGTTACACAGGCGCCGCTTCCCTTCTCCCCCTTGTGGGAGAAGGTGGCTTCGCGAAGCGAAGACGGATGAGGGGCCTCTATCCGCGCAGACAGACCCCTCATCCGGCACGGACTTCGTCCGCGCCACCTTCTCCCACAAGGGGAGAAGGGAAGAAACTATCCCGCTCGCGCCGCCTTCTTGCGATAGGCCAGATGCACCGCGCAGTTGCAGCCGGGCGGATGCGAGGCCACTTCCTCAGGCACCACATCGTTCGCGGGCGCGGCCGACGCCGGCGCCAGTGTCGGCATTGCTTCTTTCAAGCGGCGGTCCTGCGCCGATTGATCCTGCGCCGGAATGTAATTCAGCACCGGCGCCAGCCAGCGTTCGGCTTCCGCCACGCTCCAGCCTTTGCGCGCGGCATAGTCTTCGACCTGGTCGCGCTCGATCTTGCCGACGCCGAAGTAAAAACTTTCCGGATGGCTGAAATAAAGCCCGGAGACCGACGAGCCCGGCCACATCGCGTAGCTTTCGGTCAGCTTCACGCCGGCGGTGTTTTCCGCGTCGAGCAGCGCGAACAGCGTCGCCTTTTCGGTGTGATCGGGCTGCGCGGGATAGCCCGGCGCGGGACGGATGCCCTGGTATTGCTCAAGGATCAGTTGCTCCGGCGCAAGCGTCTCGTCCGGCGCATAGCCCCAGAATTCGCGGCGCACCCGCGCATGCATCCGCTCGGCGAAAGCTTCGGCGAGACGATCCGCCAGCGCCTTGCACAGGATCGAGGAATAGTCGTCATTGGCATTTTTAAAACGGTCGGCGACCACGTCCTCGCCGATCCCGGCGGTGACCACGAACGCGCCGATATAATCCGGCACGCCGGATGCGACCGGCGCGATGAAATCCGACAGCGCGGAATTGAAGCGGCCCTCGCGCTTCTCCAATTGCTGGCGCAGCGTGTGGAACGTGGCGATTTCGGTTGTGCGATTGTCGTCGGCATAGACCGCGATATCGTCGCCTCTCGCATTGGCCGGCCAGAAGCCGATGGTGGCCTGCGCCTTGAACCAGTTTTCCCTCACGATGAGGTCGAGCATCTTGCGGGCGTCGTCATAGAGCGAGCGCGCGACTTCGCCGATCTTGGGATCGTCGAGAATGGCGGGGAAGCGCCCGGTCAGTTCCCAGGTCTGGAAGAACGGCGTCCAGTCGATATAGGCGGCCAGCTCGGCAAGGTCGTAATCGGAAAAACTCCGGATGCCGAGGAATGCCGGCTTCTTCGGCGGCGTCTTGGTGAAATCGATGGCGACCGCGTTGGCGCGGGCGGCGGCCAGCTTCAGGCGCTTCTTGTCCTGCTGGGCGCGGAAATGCGCCGCGGAAATCTTGGCGTAATCGGCGCGCACTTCGGCGGCATAGGCCTCGCGCCGCTCCGGCGACAGCAGCGACGACGCCACGCCGACCGCGCGGCTGGCGTCGTTGACGTGAACGACGGGGCCGCTGCGGTAATTCGGGTCGATCTTCACGGCGGTGTGGACGCGGCTGGTGGTGGCGCCGCCGATCAAGAGCGGCACGTTCATGCCCTGGCGTTCCAGTTCGCCGGCGAGGAAACTCATCTCGTCCAGCGAGGGCGTGATCAGGCCGGAGAGCCCGATGATGTCGGCGCCTTCGGCCTTGGCGGTCTCGATGATCTTCGAAGCCGGCACCATGACGCCGAGATCGATCACCTCGAAATTGTTACATTGCAGCACGATGCCGACGATGTTCTTGCCGATGTCGTGGACGTCGCCCTTGACGGTCGCGAGCACGATCTTGCCGGCGGAGTTGCGGCCGTCGCCGGCGATGCCGTTGGCGAGGTTGCGCGCTTTCTCTTCTTCCATGAACGGCATCAGATAGGCCACCGCCTGCTTCATGACGCGGGCGGATTTCACCACCTGCGGCAGGAACATCTTGCCGTCGCCAAAGAGGTCGCCGACGATGTTCATGCCGGCCATCAGCGGGCCCTCGATGACGTTGAGCGGGCGTTCGACGGTTTTGCGGGCGTCCTCGGTATCGGCCTCGATGAATTCGGTGATGCCGTGCACCAGCGCGTGGCTCAGGCGCTTGTCGACCGGCCATTCGCGCCAGGCCAGATCCTGTTCCCTGGTCTGCTTCTCCTTGCCGCGGAATTTCTCCGCCAGCGCCAGCAGGCGTTCGGACGCGCCCGCGTCGCGGTTGAGGATGACGTCCTCGCACACCTGACGCAGCTCGGGATCGATGTCGTCGTAGACGATCATCTGCCCGGCATTGACGATGCCCATGTCCATGCCGGCCTTGATGGCGTGATACAGGAACACCGAATGCATGGCCTCGCGCACCGGCTCGTTGCCGCGGAACGAGAACGACAGGTTCGAGACGCCGCCGGAAATATGCGCATGCGGCAGGTTCTGGCGGATCCAGCGCGTCGCCTCGATGAAATCGACGCCGTAATTATTGTGTTCCTCGAGCCCGGTCGCGATCGCGAAGATATTCGGATCGAAGATGATGTCTTCCGGCGGGAACTCGAGCTGGTTGACCAGGATGTCATAGGCGCGCTTGCAGATATCGGTCTTGCGCGCAAAGGTGTCGGCCTGGCCGGCCTCGTCGAACGCCATCACCACCACGGCTGCGCCGTGGCGCCGCGCGATCCTTGCCTCGTGGATGAACTTCTCCTCGCCTTCCTTCATCGAGATCGAATTCACCACCGGCTTGCCTTGAACGCATTTCAGGCCGGCCTCGATCACCGCGAATTTCGAGGAGTCCACCATCACGGGGACGCGGGCGATATCCGGCTCGGCGGCGACGAGGTTGAGGAACGTCACCATCGCGGCTTCCGAATCGAGCAGGCCCTCGTCCATGTTGACGTCGATGATCTGGGCGCCGTTCTCGACCTGGTCGCGCGCCACCTGAAGGGCGGCGGTGTAATCGCCCGCGGTAACCAGCTTGCGGAATTTAGCGGAGCCCGTGACGTTGGTGCGTTCGCCGACATTGACGAAGGGGATCGCGGGCGTCAGTTCGAACGGCTCCAGCCCCGAGAGCCTGAGCCGCGGTTCGATCGCGGGAATCATGCGTGGCTTGTGCGGCGCGACCGCGGCCGCGATCGCCGCGATATGGTCCGGCGTGGTGCCGCAACAGCCGCCGACGATATTGACAAGGCCGCTGGCGGCGAATTCGCCGATCAGGCGCGCCATATATTCCGGGCTTTCGTCGTATTGGCCGAATTCATTGGGCAATCCGGCATTGGGATAGGCGCAGACCAGGGTGTCGGCGACGCGGCCGATGTCGGCGATATGGGCGCGCAGATCCTCGGCGCCGAGCGCGCAGTTGAATCCGACCGTGATCGGTTTGGCGTGGCGCACCGAATTCCAGAACGCTTCCGGCAATTGGCCCGACAGCAGGCGGCCGGATTTGTCGGTGATGGTGCCCGAGATCATCACGGGCACGTCGATGCCGCGCGCTTCCGCGATCTCGGCGATGGCGTAGAGCGCGGCCTTGGCGTTGAGCGTGTCGAAGATGGTCTCGACCAGCAGCAGGTCGGCGCCGCCGTCCAAGAGCCCGTTGATCTGCTCGCCATAGGCCTTGCGCAGATCGTCGAAGGTGACGGCGCGGAAGCCGGGGTTGGAGACGTCGGGCGAGATCGATGCGGTGCGGTTGGTCGGACCAAGGGCGCCGGCGACAAAACGAGGCCTGCCGTCCTCGGCCGTCACGCGCTCGGCCGCCGCGCGGGCAAGTTTGGCGCCTTCAAGATTTATCTCATAGGCGATGCCGGAGAGATCGTAATCGGCCTGCGCGATCGAGGTCGAGGAGAAGGTGTTGGTGGCGACGATGTCGGCGCCGGCGCGCAGATAATCGGCGTGGATGTCCTCGATCGCCTTTGGCTGGGTCAGGATCAAGAGGTCGTTGTTGCCCCTGACGTCGCGGTGAAAATCCCGGAAGCGTTCGCCGCGAAACGCGGCCTCGTCATATTGCAGCCCCTGGATCATGGTGCCCATGGCGCCATCGAGCACCAGGATGCGTTCGCGGGCAGCCGCGAGCAGCGCGGTTCGCTTTTCGGAAACAGGCACGGTCATCGGATCAGGCGGCCTTCTGTGCGCCATGCGGGCGGATGCCCAGCAAATGGCTGATCGCAAACACGAGGTCCGCGCGGTTCATGGTGTAGAAGTGAAAGGTATCGACGCCCTGTTTTGCCAGTTTCTGCACCTGGCCGGCGGCGACAGTCGCGGCCACCAGTTTTCGGGTCTCGGCATCGTCGTCGAGGCCTTCGAACTTCTCTGCCAGCCAGTCCGGCACCGTGGTGCCGGCGCGCGTGACGAAATTGCGGGCCTGCTTGAAATTGTGCATCGGCATGATGCCCGGCACGATCGGAATGGCGATGCCGCGGGCGCGAACCCGGTCGAGATAGCGAAAATACAGCCCGTTGTCGAAGAACACCTGGGTGATGGCGCGGGCAGCGCCGGCATCGACCTTGGCCTTGAGGACATCGATGTCGGCATCGAAGTCGCGGCTTTCCGGATGCTTCTCGGGATAGGCGGAGACCGAAACTTCGATGTCGCCATATTGCCGCTTGATGCCGGCCACCAGATCCGCCGAACTGCGATAGCCGTCCGGATGCGTGGTGTAGGGCGTGCCGATGCCGCCGGGCGGATCGCCGCGCAGCGCCACGATATGGCGGACGCCGGCATCGTGATAGCGGCCGACGATCTCGTCGATCTCGCCGCGTGCCGCACCGACGCAGGTCAGATGCGCGGCCGGCAGCAGGTCGGTTTCAGCGAGAATGCGGGTGATGGTGGCGTGGGTGCGCTCGCGGGTCGAGCCGCCGGCGCCATAGGTCACCGAGACGAAACTGGGGCCCAGCGGCGCCAGCCGCTTGATGGTCTCCCACAGGCTCTTCTCCATCTCCTCGGTTTTCGGCGGGAAGAATTCAAAGGAGATCGCCGGCGACGGGGCTGTACGGTGCCGTTCGGGCGCTGTCGGCGTAATCTCGGTCATGGCACCATCCCACTCGGGCTGCACGGACATCAGGCCTGGTTGTTGCAGCAAGCTAAAATAGGCCGAACGGAGCCCGCCAAATAGCCCATCGGCAATGGGAAGTTGCCCAATTTTCGTAGACCGGATATAATATTCTTCAGACTTTTCGAGGAGTGGGCAAGGCATATAATGAAACTAAATTCTATATTGGTGCTTTATGACGAAAATATTGCCTCTGACGCGTAAAAAGACCGATGATCAGATGTGGGTAGTGCTTAGTATGCTATATGACATACTTTATTAGCCCACGGGTGGGTTCCGACGAAACTACCATCCCCGCTTACTGGCGCGCGCCTGATCTGCGTGTCCAGGCCCTTTGTCGGCCCGAAACGGCGCACTAGGTTACGGCCATGATTCCGCTCTCCATCCTCGACCTCTCCGTCGTCACCACCGGCACCAGGCCCGCCGCGGCGCTACGCAACAGCATCGATCTGGCGCGTCATGCCGACGCGCTGGGCTATGTCCGCTACTGGCTGGCCGAACATCACAACCTGGCCTCGGTCGCGAGCCCCGCGCCCGATCTTATGATCGGGCAGATCGCCGCGGTCACCAGCCGCATCCGGGTCGGCTCCGGCGGCGTCATGCTGCCGAACCATGCGCCGCTGGTGGTGGCCGAGCGCTTCAAGATGCTGGAGGCGCTGTTTCCCGGCCGGATCGATCTTGGGCTCGGCCGCGCGCCGGGCACCGATGGCGCCACCGCGCATGCGCTGCGCAGCCGGCTCGACCGCCGCGAGGGTGACGACTTCCTCGAACGCCTGCATGAATTGACATTATGGGAAACCCGCGATTTCCCGGCCGGTCATCCCTACAACGAGGTGGTGGCGATGCCGGACGACTCGCCGCTGCCGCCGATCTGGCTGCTTGGCTCCAGCGATTACAGTTCAGAGCTTGCAGCCCAGGTCGGCATGGGCTTCGCGTTCGCGCATCATTTCGCCTCCTATGATGCCGTCGACGCGATGATGAATTACCACGCCCGCTTCAAGCCGTCGGGCTGGCGCTCGACGCCTCATGGCATTCTCGCCGTCGCCGTGGTGGCCGCGGAAACAGACGCGGAGGCCGAGCGGCTGGCGTCGTCGATGGATCTCAACCGGTTGCGCCGCGACCGCGGCGAGTTCCTGCCGCTGCCGAGCGTCGAGGAAGCGCTGGCCTATCCCTACACCGACGGCGATCGCGCCTCGATCGCGCGCAATCGCTCGCGGCTGTTCGTCGGCAGTCCGGCGACAGTGATGACAAAACTGCAGCCGATGATCACGGCAAGCAAGGCCGACGAGCTGATGATCATCACCGCCGTGTACGATCACGACGCCCGCAAGAAGTCCTACAGCCTGCTGGCGGATGCGTTCGGGCTTGGGGAAAAGGTTGCGGCGTGAATAACCCAAATAACCCTCGTCGTCCCGGCCAAGCGAAGCGCGAGCCGGGACCCATAGCCACCGCTGCTGATCGTTACGAAAGGCGTCGACCACACTACCTTATCGGTAGATCACGCGGTATGGGTCCCGGCGTTCGCCGGGACGACTCGTTGAGAGGTCCCGTAACCAATCACTCCGTCTTTTCGCTGAACGTGGCCCGGAACGGATGCCCGGGATAGACCCCGACAATGCGGAATTCGCGTGAGAAGAATGTCAGCTCTTCCAGCGCAAACGCCAGGTTCTTGTCGTCGGGATGGCCGTCGACGTCGGCATAGAACTGCGTGGCGAAGAAATTGCCGTCGACCATGTAGCTTTCCAGCTTGGTCATGTTGACGCCGTTGGTGGCAAAGCCGCCCATCGCCTTGTAGAGCGCGGCGGGGAGGTTGCGCACCCGGAACACAAACGTGGTGACCAGCGGCCCCGATCCCTGTTTGGCCCAGCGCGGCTCGCGCGCCAGCACCACGAAGCGCGTGGTGTTGTGGGTCTCGTCTTCGACATCCTCGGCCAGGATATCGAGGCCGTAGATATCGGCCGCGAGCTTCGAGGCGATCGCGGCGGCGGTGTTGTCGCCGCGCTCGGCGATATCGCGCGCGCTGCCGGCGGTGTCGGCCGCGACGATTGGCTTGATGCCGAGCTTGCGGATGATGCGGCGGCATTGCCCCAGCGCGTGGACATGGCTCTCCACCGTCTTGATATCGGCGAGCTTGGCGCCGCGCGGCGCCAACAACTGGTGACGGACCGGCAGAAACCATTCGCCGACGATGAACAGGCCGGAAGCCGGCAGCAGATGATGGATGTCGGCGACCCGGCCGGCGACCGAATTCTCGATCGGGATCATGCCCAGATCCGCCTCGCCCGAGGAGATGGCGGCCAGCGCGTCCTCGAAGGTCGGGCAGGGCATCGGCTCGGCGTCGGGATAGGCCTCGGCGATGGCGATATGGGAATTCGCGCCTGGCTCGCCCTGGAATGCGATTTTCATGGGTTTGGTCGCTGGTTTGGTCATGGCGCGCCTTGTAGCAGCCGCTCAGGCTTTTGCCAGTATGCGCCGCGCGGTTTCCAGGTCGGCCGGCGTGTCGACGCCGCGCGGCACGGTATCGACGATGGCAACGTCGATCCGCATCCCCGCCTCCAGAGCCCGGAGCTGCTCGAGCTTTTCCTGCCGCTCCAGCGCCGAAGGCGGCAGCGCGACGAAGCGCTCCAGCGCCTGCCGGCGATAGGCATAGAGGCCGATATGATGGTAGCGCGGGCCGTCGCCCCAGGGGGCCGTGGCGCGGGTAAAGTACAGCGCGCGCAGCCGCTGTGCGCCGACGAATGTCCCGACCACCTTCACCACGTTCGGGTTGATACCCTCTTCCTCGGTATGGATTTCGGCCGCCAGCGTCGCGATATCGACCAGGGGGTCGGCCAGCGGGGCGAGCACGCTACGGATATTGTCCGGCAGGATGGTCGGAAAATCGCCCTGCAGGTTGACCACGATTTCGGCCTCGCCCTTGGGATCAAGCCGGCCGAGCGCCTCGTAAATCCGGTCCGATCCGGAAGGGTGGTCGGCGCGCGTCATGACCGCCTCGAAGCCATGGGATTTCACGGCCGCCGCGATTTCCGGGGTGTCGGTGGCGACCGCCACCCGGCCGATTTTCGCAGCCTCGGCGCGGCGCAAGACATGGACGATCATCGGCACACCGGCGATGTCCAATAGCGGTTTTCCCGGCAGGCGCGTCGCGGCCATGCGGGCTGGGATCAGCACCAGGGTTCGGGTTTCGGTCATCCGGAGCAGGGTCAGGTGCCGGCTGAAAACAGGCCGGAAATGATGGGGATGGGGCGGAAGTCGGCGCATTTATACGGGTTGCCAGAGCACGGGCAAACCGATATCTCATCGCTGCTCGGGGTGCGGTGCGAAAGCCTGATTCCTGACGCTTCCGCGGCCGCCATCCGGCCTGAAATCGACCTTCCGGCCTGGAGCCTGATCGACAATGGACTCCTTCGAACTCAATAAAATTCTCGGCGCCGTTCTGGCCACCTGCCTTATCCTGCTCGTGACGAGCTTCACCGCCGGCGCGATTTTCTCACCCACCCTGCCGGAAAAGCCGGGTTTCGAAATCGCCGTGAAGGAGTTCAGCTGCGGGCGGCAGCAAGGAAGCCGCGGCGCCGCCGTCCGAGCCGATCGAAAAGCTCCTGCAGACCGCGTCGGTCGAGAAGGGCGCTGCGGCGGCGAAGAAATGCGCCGCCTGCCACACCTTCGAAAAGGGCGGCCCCAACCGCGTCGGCCCGAACCTGTTCGGCATCGTCGAACGCGCCCGCGCCAGCGAGGCCGGCTTCAACTATTCCGCCGCCATGAAGGCCAAGGGCGGCAAGTGGACCTATGACGACCTCAACAAGTTCATCGCCAATCCCAAGGGCTTTGTTCCCGGTACCGCGATGGGCTTTGCCGGCATCCCGAAAGACAGCGAGCGTGCGGACGTGATCGACTATCTGCACACCCTTGCGGACAGCCCGGTTCCGCTGCCGACGGCGTCGAAGTAATTTTCCGACGCTCTACATGGACTTCCCTGTGAAAACGGCCGGGCGAATGCCCGGCCGTTTTGGTATGATCGCGTGCTTGTTATCGGGACGTTTCGCCGCAGAGAACCCAGCCATCGGGTGCCAAGATGAGGAAAAAGCAACATAATTGGTCGAACCCTTGCCTTATATTGCGTCCCCAGTAGCGTGGCGTAGCAACAGGAATTCCTCATTTGGCAATCACCCGACGACATCTTCTGCAAAGCGGCGCCGTCGCCGCGTTCGCCCCCGCACTTGCAGGCTTTCCCGTGGTCGAACCGGCCCACGCGCAGTCCGTGACCGGCGAGCCGGCCTGGCAGCATGCCTTATCGCTGTTCGGCGAGATCAAATATCCGGCCGATTTCAAACGCTTCGATTACGTCAATCCGGATGCACCGAAAGCCGGCATCGCCCGCCAGATCCTGATCGGAACATTCGATAATTTCAATGTCGCGGTAGCCGGCGTGAAAGGTTCGTATGCGATCGCGGTCGGGCTGATCTATGAATTGCTGACCACGGCGTCCCTGGACGAAGTTTCGACGGAATACGGCGCATTGGCCGAGATGGTCAGCCATCCCGAGGATTTTTCCTGGGTGACCTATCGGCTGCGGGCGCAGGCGAAATGGCACGACGGCAAGCCGGTGACACCGGACGACGTGATCTTCTCGCTGGACGCGTTCAAGAAATATCATCCGCAATATTCCGCTTATTACCGTCATGTGGTGAAGGCCGAGAAGAGCGGCGAGCGCGACATCAAATTCACCTTCGATGCGCCCGGCAACCGCGAACTTCCGCAAATCGTCGGGCAGTTGACGGTGCTGCCGAAGCATTGGTGGGAAGGCGCCGACAGCGAAGGCCGCAAGCGCGACATCTCCGCAACCACGCTGGAGAAGCCGCTCGGCAGCGGCGCCTACCGTATCAAGGAATTCGTGCCCGGCCGCACCATCGCGCTGGAGCGGGTGAAGGACTATTGGGGGCGCGATCTCAACATCAATGTGGGACGCAATAATTTCGACGAGCTGCGCTACGAATATTTCCGCGACTCGACGGTGGCGCTTGAGGCTTTCAAGGGCGACCAGGTCGATTGGCGCACCGAAAATAGTGCGAAAAACTGGGCCACCGCCTACGACTTCCCGGCCGTGACGGAAAAGCGCGTGTTGCTGGAGGAATTTCCAAACCGCAGTTCCGGTATCATGCAGGGGTTCGCGCTCAATATCCGCCGTGACAAGTTCAGGGACCCGCGCGTCCGTCGCGCGCTAAACTTTGCGTTCGACTTCGAGGAGATGAACAAGCAGATTTTCTTTGGCCAGTACAAGCGCATCAGCAGCTATTTCGACGGCACCGAACTGGCGTCAAGCGGTTTGCCGCAGGGCAAGGAGCTGGAAATTCTGCAGACCGTTCGAGCGGAGGTGCCCGCGGAAGTCTTTACCACGGCGTACACCAATCCGGTCGGCGGCAGCCCGGAAGCGGTCCGCGAAAATTTGCGCGAAGCGCTGCGTTTGTTCAAGGAAGCCGGTTACGAGGTCCGCGACCGTAAACTGGTCGACAGCAAGACCGGAACGCCGTTCGCGCTCGAGCTGCTGGGCGAGGATCCGAGCTTCGAGCGGGTGATGCTGTTCTTCAAGCCGTCGCTGGAGCGGCTCGGCATTGCCGTGACCGTGCGCACCATCGATCCCACGCAATATGAAAACCGGCTGCGGAGCTGGGATTTCGATATCGTGGTGTCGTCGTGGCCTGAATCATTGTCGCCAGGCAACGAACAGCGCGAATATTGGGGCTCCCAGGCCGCCGACATGGCGGGGTCGCGCAACATTATCGGCATCAAGAATCCGGCGATCGACAAGTTGATCGAGCGCGTGATTTTCACCAAGGACCGTGACGATCTGGTCGCCGCGACCAGGGCGCTCGATCGGGTGCTGCTGTGGAATCACTTCGTCGTGCCGCAGTGGAATTATCCGAAAATCCGCACCGCGCGCTGGGACCGCTTTGGCCAGCCGGCGGAAATGCCCAAATACGGATTGTCCGGCTTCCCGACCATCTGGTGGTATGATGCCGAGAGGGCCGCCAGGATCGGCAAGCGATCTTGAGGGATTTTTCACGCATGGCGCAATTCTCCCGCCGGCATGTGCTCGGTCTTGGCGTCGGCGCGCTGGCGGCCGCGCAGTTTCGGCCGGCGCGGTCGGCCGAGGCGGCGGCTGAAGCCCACGGAATGTCGGCGTTCGGAGACCTGAAATATCCGGCGGACTTTCATCATTTCGACTACGTCAATGTGGGTGCGCCCAAGGGGGGATTCTTTTCGACGATCCCGTCGGGACGTTCCTACAATCAATCGTTCCAGACCTTCAATTCGCTCAACGCCTTCGTGATGAAGGGCGACGGCGCGCAGGGCATGGGCCTGACATTCGCGGCGCTGATGGCGCGCGCGGGCGACGAGCCCGATGCGATGTACGGCCTCGCGGCGAAGTCGGTGGCGATTTCTCCCGATGGTTTGATCTATCGCTTCATGATGCGGCCGGAGGCCCGGTTTCACGACGGCACTAGGCTCACCGCCCGCGACGCCGCGTTCTCGCTCAATATTCTCAAGAGCAGCGGCCATCCGCTCATCACCCAGCAGGTTCGCGACATGCTGAAGGCGGAAGCCGTCGACGATGCGACGCTGGTCGTGACCTTTGCCGCGAAACGCGGCCGCGACGTGCCGTTGTTTGTCGCCGCGCTGCCGATTTTCTCGCAAGCCTATTACGCGACGCGCGCCTTCGATGAGACGACCCTCGAAACCCCGCTCGGCAGCGGGCCGTACAAGGTGTCGAAGTTTGAGGTCAATCGTTTCATTGAATTCGAGCGGGTCAAGGATTGGTGGGGTGCCGATCTTCCGGTCAATCGCGGCAGCTACAATTTCGATATGATAAGGTACGATTTCTATCGCGATCGCGACGTCGCCTTCGAAGGTTTCACGGGCCGCAGCTACCTTTTCCGGGAAGAGTTCACCTCCCGGATATGGAACACGCGCTACGATTTTCCGGCGCTGATGGACGGCCGCGTCAAGCGCGAAATGCTTCCGGACGATACGCCTTCGGGCGCGCAGGGCTGGTTTCTCAACACCCGCCGCGAAAAATTCAAAGATCCGCGCGTCCGCGAGGCGATCGGCAATGCGTTCGATTTCGAATGGACCAACAAGACCATCATGTATGGCGCTTACGTCCGTACCCATTCGCCGTTCCAGAACTCGGATTTGATGGCGGTCGGACCGCCATCGCCGGAGGAAGTCGCGCTGCTGGAGCCGTACCGTGGCAAGGTGCCGGACGAGGTTTTCGGCCAGCCCTATGTCCCGCCGGTCTCCGACGGCTCCGGGCAGGATCGCGGGCTGTTGCGCAGGGCGGTGCAACTGCTTCAGGATGCGGGCTGCGTCATGAAGGACGGCAAGCGGATGACGCCGCAGGGCGAGCCGTTCCGAATCGAATTTCTGCTCGATGAGCCCAACTTCCAGGCCCATCACATGCCCTACATCAAGAATCTGGGCACGCTTGGCATCGAGGCAACGCTTCGGCTGGTCGACCCCGTGCAGTTCCGGGCACGCCGCGACGATTTCGATTTCGACATGGTCATCGAACGCTTCAGCTTTTCGACCGTGCCGGGCGATTCGCTGCGGCCCTACTTCTCGTCGCGGTCGGCTGCCACCAAGGGTTCGAATAATCTCGCCGGCATTTCCGACCCCAGCATCGACGCCATGGTGGAGCAGTTGATCGCGGCCGATAGCCGCCCCAAGCTGGTGTTCGCGGCCCGCGCGCTCGACCGGCTGATCCGCGCCGGGCGCTACTGGGTGCCGCAATGGTACGCCAACACGCACCGGCTGGCCTATTGGGACGTGTTCGGTCATCCCTCCAACCTGCCAAAATATATCGGCGTGGGTATCCCGGATCTGTGGTGGTCGGCGCCGAAATCCGCCGCGGCCGGCGAGCAGGCGAAATAACCATGAGCGCCTATATCGCCCGACGCATTCTCCTGATGATCCCGACACTGTTGGGCATCCTGTTCGTTTCCTTCGTCGTGGTGCAGTTCGCACCCGGAGGACCGGTGGAGCGCGTGATCGCGCAGCTCAGCGGTGCCGATACCGGAGCCAGTTCGCGCATTTCGGGCTCGTCCGGCGGGGATTTCGGCGCGCGCGGCCAGGTCGGTGCGTCCGCCGACGCCGTCAATTCGAAGTATCGCGGCGCGCAGGGGCTTGATCCCGATTTCATCAAGAGCCTCGAAAAGCAGTTCGGCTTCGACAAGCCGGCGCCGGAACGCTTCGCGCTGATGCTGTGGAATTTCGCGCGGTTCGATTTCGGCAAGAGCTATTTCCGCGACGTCAGCGTACTGCAATTGATCAAGGAGAAGCTGCCGGTCTCGATGTCGCTCGGGATCTGGATGACGCTCCTGACCTATCTGATCTCGATCCCGCTCGGCATCCGCAAGGCGGTGATGGACGGTTCGAAATTCGACACCTGGACCTCGGGTGTGATCATCATCGGATTTGCGATCCCCGGATTTCTGTTCGCGATCCTTTTGATCATCCTGTTCGCCGGCGGATCGTTCTTCAACATTTTCCCGCTGCGCGGACTGACCTCGGACGGCTGGGCGCAATTCCCCTGGTACTGGAAGATCCTCGACTATTTCTGGCACATCACGCTGCCGCTGATCTCGATGGCGCTGGGCGCTTTCGCCACCATGACGCTTTTGACCAAGAACTCGTTCCTCGATGAAATCCGCAAGCAATATGTGATGACGGCGCGCGCCAAGGGCTGCAGCGAGCGCCAGGTGCTCTACAATCACATCTTCCGCAACGCCATGCTGATCGTGATCGCGGGCTTTCCGGGCGCGTTCATCAATGCCTTTTTCTCGGGCTCGCTGCTGATCGAGACGATCTTCTCGCTCGACGGGCTGGGCCTGCTCGGTTTCGAAAGCGTGCTGAACCGCGATTATCCGGTGGTGTTCGGAACGCTGTTCATCTTTTCGCTGGTCGGCCTTGTCGTCAATCTGATCTCCGACCTCGCTTATATGTGGATCGATCCGCGGATCGATTTCGAGGCGAGGGAAGTCTGATGACCATCACCGCGCCGCCGCCGGTCGAGACCACCACGCAGACGCCGCTCGGCGAGGCCGTGCCGATGACGCGCCATCGCTTCAGTCCGTCGCCGCTCAACCGTCGGCGCTGGCAGAATTTCAAATCGAACCGCCGCGGTTACTGGTCGTTCTGGATTTTCCTGATCCTGTTCTTTGTCTCGCTGTTTGCCGAACTGATCGCCAATGATCGTCCGTTCCTGATCAAGTTCGACGGCCGTCTGTATTTCCCGGCCTTCGTCAGCTATTCCGAGACCACCTTCGGCGGAGATTTCGAAACCGCCGCCGATTATCGCGATCCTTACTTGCAGAAATTGATCGCGGAAAAGGGCGGCACCATCGTCTGGCCGTTGATCCGCTATTCCTACGATACGCATAATCTCGATCTGCCGACGCCGGCGCCGTCGAAGC
The DNA here is from genome assembly GCA_963793165.1 of uncultured Alphaproteobacteria bacterium. GTDB lineage: Bacteria > Pseudomonadota > Alphaproteobacteria > Rhizobiales > Xanthobacteraceae > Bradyrhizobium. The sequence continues at coordinate 260,851 of CAWBYU010000009.1, read as the reverse complement.
CGACCTGGATGCTGACGGAAGCGCAATGCAAGGAGGTCGTGCAGAAGAAGGGGCTGAAGAGCTGCCGCGACCTCGAATACAACTGGCTCGGCACCGACGATCAGGGCCGCGACGTGGTGGCGCGCCTGATCTACGGCTTTCGGATCTCGGTGCTGTTCGGCCTCAGCCTGACCATCATCTCCTCGATCATCGGCGTCGCCGCCGGCGGCGTGCAGGGTTATTTCGGCGGCTGGATCGATCTGGGCTTCCAGCGCTTCATCGAGATCTGGAGCGCGATCCCGTCGCTTTATCTCCTGCTGATCCTGTCGTCGGTGCTGGTGCCCGGCTTCTTCGTGCTGCTCGGTATTCTCCTGCTGTTCTCCTGGGTCTCGCTGGTCGGTCTGGTGCGCGCGGAATTTTTGCGCGGACGCAATTTCGAATACATCATGGCGGCGCGAGCGCTCGGCGTCTCCAATGCCGTGATCATGTTCCGGCACCTGTTGCCGAACGCCATGGTGGCAACCATGACGTTCCTGCCGTTCATCGTGTCGTCGTCGGTGATGACGCTGACGGCGCTGGATTTTCTCGGCTTCGGCTTGCCGCCGGGGTCGCCGTCGCTGGGTGAATTGCTGTCGCAGGGCAAGGCCAACGTACAGGCGCCGTGGCTCGGCTTTACCGGATTCTTCGCCGTCGCGATCATGCTGTCGCTGCTGATTTTCATCGGCGAAGCCGTGCGCGACGCGTTCGATCCGCGCAAGACGTTCAGGTAGGCCGCGCATGGACACCACCAACCAACCTCTGCTCGATGTTCGCGATCTGTCGGTGGCGTTTCACCAGCCCAGCGGCACCTCGACCGCGGTCGATCATGTTTCCTTCGAGATCAAGCGCGGCGAGTGCGTGGCGCTGGTCGGGGAATCCGGTTCCGGAAAATCGGTCAGCGCGCTGTCGATCCTGAAACTGCTGCCGTATCCGACCGCGTCGCATCCGTCGGGCAGCATCCGCTTCAAGGGGCGCGAACTGCTCGGGCTGTCGGAACGCGAGATGCGCGGCATTCGCGGCAACGACATTTCCATCATCTTCCAGGAGCCGATGACCTCGCTCAATCCGCTGCATACGATTGAGTCCCAGATCGCCGAAATCCTCCAGCTTCACAGCGCCGTCAGCGGCCAGATGGCGCGGGCGCGAACCCTGGAGTTGTTGACCCAGGTCGGCATTCCGCAGCCGGAAACCCGGCTCAAGAGCTATCCGCATCAACTGTCCGGCGGCCAGCGCCAGCGCGTCATGATCGCGATGGCGCTTGCCAACGAGCCCGATCTCCTCATCGCCGACGAGCCGACCACGGCGCTTGACGTCACCGTGCAGGCGCAGATCCTGGCTTTGCTGGCGGAGATACGCGCCCGGCTTGGCATGAGCCTGCTGTTCATCACCCACGATCTTGGCATCGTCCGCCGCATCGCCGATGTGGTCTGCGTCATGAATGGCGGCAAGATCGTCGAGCAGGGGCCGGTGGAGCAGGTCTTCACCGCGCCGAAACATCCCTATACCCGCGACCTGCTGGCGGCCGAACCGAAGCCGGACCCGGCGCCGCCGCGGCCCAATTCTCCGGTCGTGATAGCGGCCGACGATTTGAAAGTCTGGTTTCCGGTCAAGCGCGGCCTGTTGCGCAACACGGTCGGGCATATCAAGGCGGTGGACGGGGTCAGCCTGAAGGTACGCAAGGGCGAGACGCTGGGCGTGGTCGGCGAGTCCGGCTCCGGCAAGACCACGCTCGGGCTTGCGCTGCTGCGGCTGATTTCGTCCGACGGGCCGATCGTGTTTCTGGGCCACGATATCCAGGGTCTGCGCTTCAAGGCGATGCGGCCGTTCCGCCGCGACATGCAGATCGTATTCCAGGATCCGTTCGGCGCGTTGAGCCCGCGCATGTCGGTCGGGGATATCGTCGCCGAGGGCCTCGGCGTGCATCAGCCCGCGCTGTCGGAACAGCAACGCGAGGCTCGCGTGATCAAGGCGCTCCGCGATGTCGGAATGGATCCGGCGACGCGGTTTCGCTATCCGCATGAATTCTCCGGCGGCCAGCGCCAGCGTATCAGCATCGCCCGGGCGGTGGTGCTGGAGCCGAGCTTCGTGGTGCTGGATGAGCCGACCAGCGCGCTCGATATGCTGTTCCAGGCGCATATGGTCGATCTGTTGCGCGAGCTGCAGCGCAAGCGCGATCTGACCTATCTGTTCATTTCGCACGATTTGCGCGTGGTTGCTTCGCTGGCGAGCCACCTGATCGTGATGCGCGACGGCAAGGTGGTGGAGGAGGGGCCGGCTTCGGAGCTGTTCAAGAATCCGAAGACCGATTACACCCGCGCCTTGTTCGCCGCCGCGTTCCGGCTGGAAACCGCGCCGGGCGCCGCGGTCTGAATTGTTCAAGCCAGCCGCTTGATCGCAGTGATCTCGCTGCCCGCTGCCTTGATGCGCGCAATCGCCGCGCGGGTGTTCTCGATCGCGGTGGCCATGTGATGCGCGTTGGCGTGAACGACGCTCTCGGCGTCGCGGACGATCGCCACATGACCTTTCCAGAAAATCAGATCGCCGCGCTGCAACTTCTTCTGTTCTGCCGCGCTTAATTCCCTGCCCAGACCATCCTGCTGCATGTCGCTGTCGCGTGGGCAGCCGATGCCGGCAGCGTTCAGGACTACCTGGACGAGGCCGGAGCAGTCGATCCCAAGACTGCTCTTGCCGCCCCACAGATAGGGCGTGCCGACGAATTGCTCGGCCACCGCGACGAAATCATCGGCACGGTAATCGAGAGGGCCGAGATGCTGCAACGGCAGATAGCCGCCGGCGCGTGTCATGGCGAAAGCGCCGTCCTCGCGCGTCACCGTTACCATGGCTCCCATGACCAGCGTATCGACGGGGGGCAGTTTGATCGAGGGGCCGGGAAAGACAAATGTCCTGAGCGCGACGATCTTGTGGGTCGGCGCCACGACTGGTTTTGCAAGCGCGCGGTCGGGCAGCCAGCCGACATAGCCATCGCTGTTCAGTTGGCCCCAGGCAAAGCCCTCGCCATTGCGGTCATAGATGGTGACGCGCTCGCCCATCAGTGCTTGCGTCAAAAGCTCTGCATCAGAAGCCGGCTCCCTGCGCAAAGGTGCAATGGAATCCAAAATCTCAAATTCCTCGCCGGTGACAAAACGTGTCGCCTCGACCTTGCCCTCGAGATATTTCGCGGCCAGATCGGGCCGTACCGGCGTCAGGCGCGGATCATCCATAGCGTTCGCTCAAGCATTTGTAGATCGCGCGCGCCGCCTGGCATTCGCCGCCTTCGGGCCGCGCCGGCTTCGCGGTCGGCGTCCAGCCGTAGATATCGACATGCAGCCAGCTTTTCGCATCCTCGACGAAACGCTGCAGGAACAGCGCGCAGGTGATGGAGCCGGCGAAGGTTCCCGACGGCGCATTGTTGATATTGGCGACCTTCGAATCGAGCCAGGCATCGTAAGCGGGCCAGAGCGGCAATCGCCACAACGGGTCGTTTTCCTCTTTCGAGCAGCGCGCGACGTCCAGCGCCAGTGTCTCATCGTTGGTGTAGAAGGGCGGCAGATCCGGGCCAAGCGCCACCCGTGCCGCGCCGGTCAGGGTGCCCAGATCAATCAGCAGATCGGGCTTTTCCTCGCAGGCCAGCGCCAGCGCGTCGGCCAGCACCAGCCGTCCTTCGGCGTCGGTGTTGCCGATCTCCACCGTAAGACCCTTGCGCGATGTGAAGATATCGAGCGGACGGAAGGCGTTGCCGGCCACCGCGTTCTCCACCGCGGGAATCAGAACCCTCAGGCGCACCTTGAGCTTGGCATCCATCACCATCAGCGCCAGCGCCAGCACGTTGGCGGCTCCGCCCATGTCCTTCTTCATGATCAGCATGCCGCCGGAAGGTTTCAGGTCCAGCCCGCCGCTATCGAAGCACACGCCCTTGCCGACCAGCGTCACCTTGGGATGCGAAGGGTCGCCCCAGGTCAGATCGATCAGCCGCGGCGCGCGTGACGACGCCATCCCCACGGCATGGATCAGCGGGAAGTTCTGTCGGGTCAGATCGTCGCCGACAATGCAGTTGAATTCGGCGCCGAAGCGCGCGGCAAGTTGCTGCGCCGCCGCCGCCAGTTCCTCCGGCCCCATGTCGTTGGCCGGCGTATTGATGAGATCGCGGGCGAGGGTCGCTGCTTCGGCCATCCGCGCAATGGCCGCAACATCGATGCCCTCGGGCGGCACCAGTTTGACGTCGGGGGCTTCCGCCTTGCGATAGCGGCGGAAGCGGTAACTGCCGAGCGCGAACGCAAGCGCGGCGAGGCGGGTGTCGTGCGGCGCATTGGCGAAGCGGTAGACGCCGGCCGGCAGCAGGCCCGGCAACAGGCCGGGCCGGAACAGGTCGCGGGATTTTCCGTTCGCCTCCTCAAGGCCGAACACGACCTGCGCGATCTGTCCATCCGCGGCGGGCAAGGTCAGGCACGTCCCGGGCTTGGCCGCAAAGCCATTGGCCAGTGCGAACTGCCGCGCCTGCGCGGGCAGCTCGGCGCAAATCGCGTCCCACGTCGTCTTGGTCGCAAAGGTAATGGGAATTGCCGGCGCGGCGGGCGCAGTCTCGAACACTGAAGGCATGGTTGTCTCGATCTTCCATTGCAACAAGCGGGCGGGATTTGCCCGGAGAGGCCAATTAACCAGACGTTAGGGTTAACAGTCTATTTCTGCGCGCATTCGGCTTGTTCAATCCGCCTGATATCGTGAGTTATAGCTCCATGCGCTACCAGTCCAGTGTTGCCCGGCTTCTTGCATCTGCGGCCGTGGCGGCCTTACTGGCTGGGGGGCTCGGCGGATGCCAGACCATGTCGGACATTACGGGATCGGTGTCCTCAAAGGCCCAGCCCAGCCCCGATGCCGACCCGCGGCGTTCGGTCGACGCCCTTGGCGAGCGCTATCGCGCCAATCCGAAAGACGCGGACGCCGCCCTGAGCTATGGCCAGGCGCTCCGCGCCACCGCGCAACGCACCCAGGCGGTCGCCGTGCTCGAGCAGGCGACCCTTGCCCATCCCAACAACAAGGCGTTGCTCGCCGGTTATGGCAGGGCGCTCGCCGACAACGGCAATTTCCAGCAGGCGTTCGATGTTCTGAGCCGCGCCCATACGCCGGACAATCCCGACTGGCGCATCCTTTCGGTGCAGGGGACCGCGCTCGATCAACTCGGCCGGCATGACGACGCGCGGCGCTATTACGAAAGCGCCCTGAAGATCGTGCCCGAGGAGCCGTCGGTGCTCTCCAACCTCGGTCTCTCCTATGTTCTGTCGAAGGATCTGCCGAAAGCCGAAGAGACGCTGCGCCGCGCCTACGGCAACGCCCGGGCCGATGCCCGGGTGCGGCAGAATCTCGGCCTGGTGGTCGGCCTGCAGGGCCGCTTTGCCGAGGCTGAAACCATCGTCAAGGCCGACCTGCCGGCAGACGAGGCGGCTGCGAACGTCGCCTATCTGAAGCAGATGCTGAGCCGCAAGGACAACCCCGCGGGGGGCGGGGGCAGGGTGCCGGTGGCATCCCTCAATCGTCCCGACTGATCGCTCCGATCAAACTACAGCATGATCCGGCAAAGGCCTGCCCAGCATTTGGGTGGCGGGGGTGGATAGCGTTTCCCCTCGCGACAAACGCGGAGCGTTTGCGCGCAGATCATGCTCAAACAAAGTTAGCCTCACTCATGGTCGCGCACCGGTGGCCTCGTGGATCGAGACGCGCGGCATTGCCGCGCTCCAGGCGCCGGGCGTGATCTCGCCCGCCACGCAGGTTATTCAGCGTCAGCCGCCGTTTTGAAACGCGACGACCTTGATATAGGTCGGCCCGAGGATGACGATAAACAGGACGGGCAGGAAGAACAGGATCATCGGCACGGTCAGTTTCGGCGGCAGCGCCGCGGCCTTCTTCTCGGCCTCGTTCATGCGCATGTCGCGATTTTCCTGCGCCATCACGCGCAGGCTCTGACCAAGCGGGGTGCCGTAACGTTCCGACTGCTGCAAGGCCAGGCAGACCGATTTCACGCCCTCGAGGCCGGTGCGTTTTGCCAGATTTTCGTAGGCCACCTTGCGGTCCTGCAGATAGGAGAGCTCGGCGGTGGTCAGGGTGAATTCTTCGGACAGCGCAATCGATTGCTTGACGATTTCCGCGCTGACCTTGCGGAATGCCACTTCGATCGACATGCCGGACTCGATGCAGATCAGCAGCAGATCGAGCGCATCGGGAAAAGCGCGCTTGATCGAGAGCTGGCGCTTGGAGATTGCGTTTTTCAGGAACAGCATCGGCGCCTGCAGGCCGAGATAGGCCGCGCCGACGCACATGCCGATTTTCACCGGCATCGACTTTTGCATGTGCGAGATTACGAAAACATACAGCACGGCGCCGGCGAAAAACACGATGGGCGTGACCAGCCGGAAGAACAGGAATGTGATGTAAGGCGCATGGCCGCGATAGCCGGCCATGGTCAGCTTTTCCCGCGCGGCCTCTTGCGCCAGCCACTTTCCGAGATTGAAGTCCTCCACCACCTTGGACACGAGTTGCTTCGGCGTTTGCCGCAGCGATACTTTTTCGCCCTTGGAAAGCCGTTCCCGCTCCCGCTGCCGGATTCGCTCGCGTTCGCTGGCGACCGCCTTCATGCGCTTCGCCAGCCCTTCGCCGGCGAACAACGGCATGATCAGCGTGTACGCGGTGGCGCTGGCGGCGATGGCGGCCAGCAGCATCGTCATGAAACGCGCGTCGTGGAGTTTATCGACCAGAACATCAAGCATGCGGCACCGTCAGAAGTCGAAGTTGATCATTTTCTTCATCACGAAGATGCCGACGGACATCCAGACCACGCAGGCGACCAGCATGAATTGTCCGGTGGAAGTGGTCCACAGCAGCGAGATGTAGTCCGGAGTCGACAGGTAAACCAGAAGCATGACGATCGGCGGCAACGAGCCGATGATACCCGCGGACGCCTTGGCTTCCATCGACATGGCCTGGATCTTCTCCGCCATTTTCTTGCGGTCGCGCAGCACCTTGGACAGGTTGCCCAGCGCTTCCGACAGGTTGCCGCCGGACTTTTGCTGGATCGCGATCACGATGCCGAAGAAATTCGCCTCGGGTACCGGCATCCGTTCGTACAGGCGTGCGCAAGCATCGCCAAGCGGCATGCCGATCGCCTGGGTTTCGATGATGGCCAGGAACTCGCCCCTGAGCGGCTCCGGCGAATCGGCGGCGACCACCTTGATGGATTCGAACAGCGGCAGACCTGCCTTGATGCCGCGAACGATCACGTCGACGGCATCGGGCAGCGCTTTAAGAAAAGCCTTTTCCCGGCGGGTCTTGAGAAAGCTCAGGGCCCAGCGCGGCAAACCGAAGCCCGCGGCGAATGCCAGGCCGACGGCCGCCAGCAGTCCGCCCCCGGCCAGAAACGTGACCGCAAAGGATATGGCGGCGAGAACGCCGGAAATGACCATGAATTTCTGAGGAGACAAGGTGAGGCCGGCCTGCGAAAGACGGGTGCCGAGCGGGATACGCTTTTCCTTCTGGCGGCGCGCTTCCAGATCCTTCAGCGAGCCTTCGACCTGTTCACGGCGCGAGCGCTGGGTCTTGTCGGCCTGACGGGCAGCGGCCGGCTCCGCCTTGGCGAACGACGCCCGGCGGGACTCGGCCTTTTTTTCCCCCGACAGCGAAGGATAGATAAAAACCCATGCCAGGCCGCCGACGGCGGTGGTGGCGAGAAAGGCCAGTGCGATCGCTTGCATGCCCTAGACCTCCGCGACTTCAGCGGCATCCAGCGCCGCGGCAAGCCGCTTCTCTTCGTTGTAGTACCGTGCGCGATCCCAGAAACGCGGCCGTCCGATCCCGGTGGAGCGATGCCGGCCGATGATGTTCCCGTTCGCGTCCTCGCCGACCATGTCGTAGAGGAAGATGTCCTGGGTAATGATGGTATCGCCTTCCATGCCCATGACCTCGGTGACGTGGGTGATGCGCCGGGAACCGTCGCGCAGGCGGGCCGCCTGGATGATGACGTCGATCGAGGCGCAGATCATCTCGCGAATGGTTCGCGAGGGCAGCGAAAATCCACCCATCGTGATCATCGATTCGCAGCGCGACAGCGCCTCGCGCGGATTGTTGGCGTGCAACGTTCCCATCGATCCGTCGTGGCCGGTATTCATCGCCTGCAGCAGGTCGAATGCTTCCGGTCCGCGGACTTCGCCGACGATGATGCGTTCAGGACGCATACGGAGACAGTTCCGGACCAGTTCGCGCATCGTGACCTGACCCTCGCCCTCGATGTTGGGCGGACGGGTTTCCAGGCGCACCACATGCGGTTGCTGCAATTGGAGTTCGGCGGCGTCTTCGCAGGTAATGACGCGTTCGTCGTGTTCTATGAACTGCGTCAGGCAGTTCAACAGCGTAGTCTTGCCGGAGCCGGTACCGCCGGAGATCAGCACGTTGCAGCGGACGCGGCCGATGATCTGCAGGATGGTCGCGCCCTCCGGCGAGATCGCGCCGAACTTGACCAGCTGGTCCAGCGTCAGCTTGTCCTTCTTGAATTTGCGGATCGTCAATGCGGGGCCATCGATCGCCAGCGGCGGAACGATGGCGTTGACGCGGGAGCCGTCGGCAAGCCGCGCGTCGCAGATCGGCGAGGATTTGTCGACCCGCCGGCCGACCTGGCTGACGATGCGCTGGCAGATATTGAGGAGCTGCTGGTTGTCGCGGAAGCGAATGCCGGTGCGCTGAATCTTGCCGGCGACTTCGATGAATACGGTGCCGGCGCCGTTGACCATGATGTCGGAGATGTCGTCGCGCGACAGCAGCGGTTCAAGCGGGCCGTAGCCAAGAACGTCGTTACAGATGTCGTCGAGCAGTTCCTCCTGCTCGGCAATCGACATCACGATGTTCTTGATCGCGATGATCTCGTTGACGATGTCGCGAATTTCCTCGCGCGCCGACTCGCCGTCGAGTTTGGCGAGCTGGGCAAGGTCGATCGCTTCGATCAAGGCGCCGAAGATCGTCGCCTTGACCTGATAGTAATTGTCCGACCTCCGCGCGTCCATGGCGGGCGCAGGCGCCGCCGGCCTCGCTGGTGCGAGCGGCGGTGAAGCAATGGCGGGCGCGGACGCCTCGCGCACTGCGGCGGCCGGTGCGCCGGAGGGCGGCTCCGGCGCAATGGCGGCGGGTTTCATCGCCCGCGAGTTGTTCTCAGCTCCGCTACGCTTACCAAACACGACGGTACTCCACGCGGCCGGCTACTTTGCCCGCAGCTTCTCGATGAGGGGCGACAGGAAAGAACCCTTCGGCTTTTTGGTTTCGCCACGGCCTGTCAGCCGTTGCGCGATCTGTAGAAATATCTCGGTAGTGCGATGACTGGCGGAGATTTCCGCGATCATCTGGCCGTTATTCGCCGCCGACCCGAATATCTGCGGGTCGAACGGAATAGTCGCGATCGGCTGGCTCTCGATGGCCTTGGCGAATTCGCTGGCGTTGATTTCGGGCCGCTTCGGTACGCCGACCTGGTTAAGGCAATAGAGCGGCATCCGGTCGTTGGGCCGCGAGGCCTTCAGCAGGTCGAAAATGTTCTTGGTGTTGCGCAGATTGGCGAGATCCGGCGCCGCGACGATCAGAATATCGTCGGCGCCGATCAACGCGCGCTTGGTCCATCCCGACCATTGATGGGGGACGTCGAGCACGATGCATGGCATCGTGGTGCGAAGCGTGTCGAAGATCGAGTCGAAGGCCTCGGCGCCAAAATCGTAGACTTGCTCGAGCGTCGCCGGCGCCGCCAGCAGGCTGAGATGGTCGGTGCATTTCGACAGCAGGCGGTCGACGAACGCGGTATCGACGCGGTCCGGCGAGAATACCGCATCCGCGATCCCTTGCGGGGGATCCTGATTGTAGTCGAGACCGGCGGTACCGAATGCGAGGTCGAGATCGGCGACGACCGAGTCCAGTGCGAGATCGCGCGCGATCGCCCAGGCGACATTATGCGCGATGGTGGACGCGCCGACACCGCCCTTGGCGCCGACGATCGCGATGATCCGGCCGACCGCCTTGGCCTCGGGCGCCGAGAACAGATTGCAGACCGAACGGACCACGTCCAGCGTGTTGACCGGCGCAAGCACGTAGTCGCTGACGCCGCGGCGCACCAGTTCGCGATAAAGCATGACGTCGTTGACGCGGCCGATCACGACGACGCGGGTGCCGGAATCGCAGACGGTTGCGAGGTGATCGAGGCCGGTCAGGATATCGCTGCGGCCTTCGGTTTCCAGGATGATCACGTTCGGGGTCGGCGCGGTGCGATAGGCCTCGATAGCGGCCGCCATGCCGCCCATCTGGATCTTGAGATGAGCCTTGCCGAGGCGGCGGTCTTCGCTGGCCGCTTGCACGGCGGCTGCGGTTTCCACCGTCTCGCAAAAAGCTTGCACCGACACCCGCGGCGCAGGTGCGATGTGATCGTCGGCCACCGGCGTTTTGACGTCCGGATGCTCTTCGGGATTTTTCTGCGCGTAGCTGATCATTTGCCTGTGTCGCTGAGTTTGGCCTTCTCGCCTTCGGGATAGGTGGTCGCGCTCGTGGTGCCCTTGCGATATTTCTCGAAGGCCGTCGTACGTCGCGTCGTGTATGCGGGTGTTTCAGCCCGCGGCTGCACCAGGTCCGCCGGATTGTCGACCATCGCCGCCATGTTGCGCTGATAGGCGCAGCCGAAATTGTAATACTGCTTGTTTTCGAGATAGCTCTTGTTTTTGAACGAGCTTCCAATGTCCTCGGGCCACAGGCCGCAGGGTCCCGCCACCGCCGATATTTTCGGGTAGTTCAACCGGATCGTCGCCATCTGGCGCGGGTCTTCCGGATGGTAGCGGCGGACAGCGAGGCCGCGCGGCGGCACGCCGGCCGCCGCAAGCAGCGACTGTATCTCCCGCAGCGAATCCGCGGCCGCCCGCGCGTTCGGTGTGCCGGTCGGCACGTCAGCCCGGATGGCGCCGGTGCCTTCCTGCAGCCAGATCTGCGCCAGTCCCATGATATCCGCACGCTGGGCAGCGGAAAGGCCGCCGCGCGCGTGGCCGATAAAGAGGACGACCGACCGGTCGGCTTCCTGGATCGCGATCGGATGACGCAGGCGATAGTCGCCGGGGACGCTCGCCGTCGCTACCACCGCCTCGGTATGGGTGCAGCCGCCTAGCGCGACGGCAAGACCAACAAACGCTCCCGCCATGCGATAGGCGCGATTGCGGTCGACGGGTATCTTGACTGTCATGGTTTTTGTCCTTGTCCCGCCTTAGTCGGTGATAAAGCCATAGGTGCCGCGGTAATTCCGCGCCGGTTCGACGCGGCCCGGAACGCCATAGATGCGATTGATGCTGCCGAGCAGATCGGCTTGCGGATCGGACGCAGCCGCGAAACCGTCATCGGGGCGCGACAGGTCCTTCTGGTTGACGGCCCGGACGATGTAGGGCGTCACCAGCACCATCAGCTCGCTCTGATTGTTGACGAAGTCGCGGCTGCGGAACAGCGCGCCGAGAACCGGCAGTTGCGACATGCCCGGCAACCCGTTGATCGCCTGCTTGGTCTGGTCCTGGATCAGGCCCGCCATCGCCATCGAGCCGCCCGATGGAATCTCCAGCGTGGTCTCCGCGCGGCGGGTCTTGATCGAAGGAATCGTGGTTCCACCGGCACCACCAATCAAGGCGTTTTCGCTCGAGACTTCCGACACTTCGGTCATCACCCGCAGGCTTATCCGTCCCTCGGTCAGCACCACCGGCGTAAAGTTGAGCGAGATGCCGAATTTCTTGAAACTGACCGTCTGGACGCAATTTCCGATGGCGCCCGACGTCGACGTCTGGCAGGTCACGCCGGTGGGAATTGGGAATTCGCCGCCTGAGATGAATGTCGCGGACTCGCCGGAGATCGCTGTCAAATTGGGTTCGGCGAGCGTCCGCACGACACCGGCGCTTTCCATCGCGCGCAGCGTCGCCTGGACCGACGGCGGCGAGCCGAACGACGTGGTGAGGGTGTTGCCGGGGACAAGCGGCCCACTGTTTGCCGAGAACGGGTTGACGTTGTTGAAGTTCACGACCGCGGTGCCGTAGTTCATTTTGGCGCTGAGATCGACGCCCAGCTGCTTGATGATGCTGCGCTGGACTTCGGCGACCGTAACCTTCAGCATCACCTGATCGCGGCCCCGGACCGTGACCGAGTTGACGACCTTGTCGGGACCGCCCACCAGCCGCGCCGCGAGATCGCCCGCCTGCTGCGCCTCGATCGGGGTCGCCGCCGTGCCGGACAGCACGACGCCGTCGCCGACGCCTTCGATCTGGATGTCGGAGTTCGGCATTGATTGCTTCAGTGCCGCGCGCACGCCGTTGAGATCGCGCTTGACCGCGATGTCATAGGCGGCGATCTGCTGGCCTGCGGCGTCGAAGAATACGATGTTGGTCTGGCCGACCGTCGCGCCGATGATGTAGGCGCGCTGCGCCGAACGGATCACGGCGTTTGCGATCTTCGGATCGGCGACCAGCACGTCCTTGATGTCGCGCGGCAGGTCGATCACGACGGATTTGCCGATGCCGAGCGCGAGGAAGCGTGCGTTCATCTGCCCGTCGGCGGCAGCCGGCCCCGCGCGGTAGTCGCTCGCCACTACCGGCGTCACGGCCGGATTAAGCGTCAGTGCCGCAACGGCCGAAAATGACAGGGCGCGGACAATAGCGGTCCGCATCACCAGTTGTTTTCGCCTGCATTTCATCTCGGCCATCCTCTTCGTCACTTCTGTATCGTCGTCGGGCTTGCGACGCCGTAGCGAACAACGTTGATGCTGTCGCTGCGCCTGGCCTGATCGTCGGACCTGGCGTCGGCCATGTTGACGTCGGCGATGCTGCGCAGCGCCAGCGCCAGCGTGCCGGTCTGGCGTGCGCGGGCCAGCGTTTCCGCCTGCTCGGGCTTCAACTCAAGCGTTACGGTCTTGCCGACCACGGCGGTCTGGCCGTCCTTTTCCTTCGGAGCCTGATCGATCGCGAGTACGCGAACATTTGCCAGGATGATCTCCGAGATGATGATTTCGGTTGAACCGGATGGGTTCTTCTCGCGTCTGGAGAGAATGACGTCGACCCGGTCGTTGGGCAGGATGAAGCCGCCGGCGCCGGTCTCCGGCGAGATTTCGGTCGAGATCGCGCGCATGCCGCTGGGCAGCACCGCCGCCATGAATCCCGATCCATTGGCCTTGACCAGCTTCGGCTCACGGATCGGCTCGCCGGTGATGAACGGCGCACGCGCGATCGAGCCCGTGATCTCCTTGGTGGCTTCGGGCCGCTCGCCGCGGCGAATGAAATTGCTACTTGCCGTCGCGGCCGGCCAGGTCTGCCACTGCATGTGCTCGGCGGTGACCGTCTGGCCGAGGCCGATGTCGGACTTCGCCACCAGCACATCCACCGTCTGCAGCTGCACAACCGGTTCGGCCGGAGGCTTGTCGGATCCGCTGGCAAGATATGCGGCAATGCCGCCGGCACCGACAGCGATGGTCAGGACGACAATGCGTGCATTATTCATACGCTTCACTTTCCACATTACGCTGCGACGCTGCCGCCGCCGTGACGGGAGTTGACCAGTTATTCGTCAAAGCATGGTTAATGAGGCGTATCGAAATCGCCTTAACGGCGAGTTTACTCGGACTGTGATCAGCGAAGCGCGAAATGGGTCAGGTCGACCGCTCTGATCCAATCGGTTTCCGGATAGATCGTCAGTGCGCCGATCGCGAGCGCGATGCCGTACGGTATCCCGCTTTCCTTGGCATGCAATTTGAGCAGCCATGCCTGGCCGGCCAGCACATAGGGCAGCGGCCATTGCCGGAATTGAAGCAGCAACAGCGTCAAGGCGCCGCCGAACAGCGAAGCATACAGCAGATAATTCAGCAGATGGCCAAAGCCGAACCAGAGCGCCGCGCCTGCCGCTACCTTGGCATCGCCGCCACCGATCCAGCCCATGGCGAAGCAGGCAAACGCCGCGGTGAGGACGGCGGCGCCGGCGCCGATATGCGAGAGGACGTCGTAAAGTCCCATGCCGCTCAGCAGAGCGAGGATTAGAAAGCCCGCCGCCAGCGCCAGCGATACCCGGTTCGAAATCGTCATCGTGAAAAGATCGCTCGCCGCCGCGAACGCCATCAGGGCGGGAAACAGCAGAAGGCGGGCGATATCGAGGATCATGGGTTTACGCAGCCGGTGCCGCTAACGCGAGGTCGGGACATCGGCCCATTCTAGCCGCGAGAAATGAACGATCGGGAAATGGTCGACCCGTCACCAGACACTTGCGATCCGCAAAGCAAGAACGACCAGCGCCAGTATCAGCGCCATGCAGACCACTTCCGCCGGCGCATTATCCCGGACGCCGGACGGTGCCAACGTTTTTCTGGCCGCGACGGAAGCGACAACGGGTTTACGCATATTTACGCCATCCAGAGAGCTTTACGCCATCGAGAGCGGTTTCCAGCGAAAGCATGCCCCGCACTGGATGGCGGGGTGGATGCCGGTCCGCGGCCAGAAAACGCGTCAAAACAAAAGATAAAGTTCCGTTCCGATACAATCGGAACGGAAAAGGTAATGGGACCGGCTGAGACAACAAAGGCCCCGGGATGAGCCGAGGCCTTTGCCGGTTGCCCGCAACAGTCGCTTATTTCAGCGAGTTGTTGATCGAGGTGAACTTGTTGTTCAGGTTGGAGCCGAGGCCGTTGACCACGGTGATGATCGCGAGCGCGATACCGGCGGCAATCAGGCCGTATTCGATGGCGGTGGCGCCGGACTCATCCTTCACAAAACGCGAAATCAGATTCTTCATAGATCACTCCATATGTACACGAGGCTGGTCGACTAACGTGTGGTCTAGCCGGCGTTCTCAGCACCGTGACCATGCCGGTACCTTAGGGTGGGAGAATTGCAGCGCAGTTAATTCGATTGTGTAAACATGGATGGATCGGGTTGTTCCCGGGCAGAGTAAATTTCGAATTAAGCGCTGTGCATAAAGACGACATAGTTTCGATACCTTGATTTGCATGGCGAGCGGCGAGGGCGCCCGCGGCCTCGGCTTCATGGCTCCTTAAGCCCGGACGGGTATTTCTTCGCTACCCGATCAGATGAGGCGCGCATGTCCAGTCTACCCATGGAAGTCGTCGAGATGCTCGGCCAGACGATCGCCAAGGTAGTTCCGGTCACGATCGTGCTGGCTCTGGTGTTCTCGGTGCTGAGTTATTTCTGGGCCTGCAATCCCGGAACGCCCTGGTGGCGCAAGCGCGAGCTCGCCACCGACATCTGTTACTGGTTTTTCGTGCCGCTGTTCGGGCGCGTGTTCCGGATCGGGCTGCTGGTGCTCGGCGCCGGCGTGATCTTCAACATTCATGACGCCGACGAACTGATTGCCTTTTACGACAACGGGCATGGCCCGCTGTCCGAGTTGCCGCTGTGGCTTCAGGCGGTGTTGTTCCTCGTTCTGTCGGATTTCATGCTGTATTGGCTGCACCGCATGTTTCACGGCGGCGGCTTCTGGAAATATCACGCGATCCATCATTCGTCCGAAGATCTCGACTGGATTTCGGCGGCGCGCTTTCACCCGGTGAATCTGTTTCTTGGCACCATCGCCGTCGACGTCATATTGCTGATGGCGGGTATCTCCCCGAACACCATGCTCTGGGTCGGGCCCTTCAACATGTTTCATTCGGCGTTCGTCCACGCCAACCTCAACTGGACGCTGGGCCCGTTTAAATACGTGCTTGCAACGCCGGTGTTCCACCGCTGGCATCACACCTCGCTCGCCGAAGGCGGCAATACCAACTTTGCCGGGACGTTTCCGCTCTGGGATATTCTGTTCGGGACCTTCCGGATGCCGGAGAGCGCGTTACCCGCTCGCTATGGCGTCGACGATCCGTCGGTTCCCTCCGAGATCGGCGGGCAATTGGTTTATCCGTTCCGGCAATAGACAATACGCCCCGGGTCCGGGTTTCTTGGCGCCGTTTGCACTTCATTCACTAATTGTCGTCAGATTCAGCGCGTCGGGCGCCGGTTCTGCTGCGTATCGCTTCAAGCCGGCTCGTCAACGCCCCGGAGTATAGTATGTCGCTGAACTTTCTGCGTATTCGCATGCGAGCGTGTTTCGGGTTTTGCGTGCTGGCCTTTGCAATCATCCTGGGTCCGGAAGCTGCGCTTGCCCAGTTCTCGGCGAGCGCCATCGCGGTCAATGTCGATCAGGCCAAGCTGGTCAGGCTTCCCGGCCGCGTCGCGACCATCGTCGTTGGAAACCCGCTGATCGCGGACGTGACGCTGCAGAATGGCGGGGTCATCGTGGTGACCGGCAAGGGTTACGGCGCGACCAATTTCATCGCGATGGACCGCGGCGGCGAGGTCCTGGTGGACCGTATCATTCAGGTCGAGGGACCCACCGACCAGCTTGTCACGGTCTATCGCGGCGTCGAACGCGAGTTGTATAGCTGCATGCCGATTTGCCAGCGGCGGGTCACCCTTGGCGACGGCGAGAACTACTTCAAATCGGCGATCGACCAGGCCGGTTCTCTCAGCAGCCAGGCCAGCGGCAGCGCCACTTCGGCGGGCACCAAATCGGCGAATTGACCGTTACCCCCGCACCCTGAGCGACAGCCACGATGACGCCGTCCCGTGCTGCCGGCGAAGCTAGTCGTCCCACGCGAGAGTGGATGCCGTTTCGCAACAGGCTCGATCCGACTGGGTTAACGGATGATGAACGTGTTGGGCCATGTTGTCTCGATCCGGCGAAACACTTCGACAATGAGTTTCGGATAGTTCTTGCGGGCGGATGATCGCCGCCTCCTCAAGGATTTTTCGATGCCGTTTTACGCTATTGCAGCAGTCTCGGTCAGCAACGCAGTAGGGCGGTTTCGCCGTAACCGCCGCGGTTCGGTCGCGGTCGAATTCGCGTTTATCGCGCCGATATTCTTCGCGCTGCTGTTTGCGATTATCGAGACGGGGATGGTATTTCTCGCGGGTCAGGTTCTGGAGACGGGCATGCAGGACAGTGCCCGGCTGATGTTTACGCATCAGGCGCAGGACACCAACATGAGTGAAGTGGACTTCAAAACGGATCTCTGCAAACGCATCAAGACGTTGTTCGACTGCGCCGGCGATCCGATCAAGCTGAAAGTGGATGTCACGCTCTTTTCTCCGGGCACCGCGATCTCGCTCACCGACCCGATCGTCGGCGGAAAGCTCACCCCACCCTTCACCTATCAACTGCCGCCGGAGAACACCCCCAGCACCGTCGTGGTCCGCGTGTTTTATCCGTGGCAGCTATATGTGACCGGCCTCGGCTACAACATTGCAAATCTCGAAAACCACCAGCGGCTGCTCTCCGCGACGGCGGCCTTTCATGTGGAACCCAAATGATGCTGTCGCCGCTGCATAAGATGGCGCTTCGCGCGCGGGCTTTGTTGAACGATTGCCGCGGCGTCGTCGCGGTCGAGTTTGCCGTGATCGTTCCGGTGATGCTGGTGATGTATTTCGGAATGGAGGAGTTCGCGTCGGCGCTCGCCGTGAATTGCAAGGTCACGCTGGTGGCGCGAACGCTTTCCGACCTGACGTCTCAATCGCCGAGCGTGTCGGACAATGATCTCAAGAATTTCGGTCAAACCGCCAAGGCGATCCTGACACCCTACGATCCATCGATTTTGAAAGCCTGGATTACGGAAGTTTACATCGATCCCGCGACACATGTCGCGCGGGTCAAGTGGAGCAAGGCATTGACCATCGACAGGCTGGGCAATGTCACGATCGCCGATCCGAGCCCCGCCAAGCCGAGCGTTGTGCCGATAGTGGACGAACTCAAGATCGACGGGACATATCTGATCTGGAGCGAGGTCAGTTATAAATATATGCCCACCATTGGCTATGTGATGGCGAAGGCTGGCGTCGACCTGACCGACTTCGCCTATACGCGTCCGCGTCAGAGCCTCTGCGTCATCTATCCGACGCCCACTTCAGGCGCCCTGCCAGGCTGCACGTAGCTTTGAAAGCAGAGGCCTCCGGGCGCCATCGCAGTCGCGTCAGGCCCATTGTTCGAACTAAAGGCCGTTCAAATCAGAGGTCGCTCGAATTAAAAGGCCGCGCATGCCGCGCGGCCTTTTTTAATTTCCGATAAAACTTCGCAGTGTCCGCTGTCGAAGTCTCGCTTAGCCAGCGGCGCGCAGATTGTCGGCCGACGACTTGCCAGAACGACGATCCGCCACGATCTCGTAGCTGATCTTCTGGCCTTCACGCAGTGTTCCAAGACCGGCACGCTCAACGGCGCTGATGTGCACGAACACGTCATTGCCGCCGTCATCCGGTTGAATAAAGCCGAAGCCCTTGGTCGCGTTAAACCACTTCACGGTTCCCATGCTCACGGGGGTAGTCCCTTCTCAAGATAGATATAGTAGAAGCCCACTTTCGTCAGGCTGGTGAGATCGAATTTTTGGAAGGGTCGTCAGCGTCTAAACCGGCTGTACCGGTGGATAGCTAATGTCGTCCGGCCGAAAATCGATAAGCGCATATTATGCGAAGGCGGTTGCCAAAACAATCCTGACGTGCGTGGAATTTTCTATTCCAGCCGATTTGCGCCGCCGGCCGTCGGCGCGCGGCCTTGATTTTGCCACGCGCGATTTCCCGACGGATTTTCTTCCCAGTCGCGGTGGCGTTTACCTGCGCCGAAACTGGCCGCGCGGCGGTGCACCACGCGGGGCTCCGCCGCCCGGACGCTCATCCTTGTGGCGAAAGATCAGCCGCCCTTTCTCCAGGTCATAGGGCGACATCTCGATCGTGACCCGGTCTCCCGCCAGCGTCTTGATCCGGTTCTTTTTCATCTTGCCGGCGGTGTAGGCGACGATCTCGTGCCCGGCATCGAGCTGCACGCGGTAGCGGGCATCCGGGAGGATTTCAGTCACCAGTCCTTCGAACTGGATCAGCTCTTCTTTAGCCATGGTTGTCTCCAGATCGATCGGCGGCTAGCGCTGGGGCCGTTGGGCGCGGTTGGGCTTGGTATTGGGGCGGCTTTCGCGATGCAAAAAAGCTACCCCTTGCATCCCTTCAGCCTTGCCGCCGCCTTGCGAGGACGGACGCGACGGCTCCTGCCGGTTGGTCTCGTGCCGGTTGGCTTGCGGAGCGCTGTTATTACCACCGGGACGGCGGTGACGGCGAGGCCCTTTCGCGCCGGGCGCCGCCTCGTGGCCCCGGGCCGGATGCGCGCGGGGTCCGGATCGTGCGCCGCGATGCTGGGCGGGAGCCGGCGCTGCCTCGCGATGGCCCGGCGTGCGGCGGTCTTCTCGCGGTAGCGCAATACGGATCAGCTTTTCGATGTCGCGCAGATACGTCATTTCCTCACCGCCCGCGACCAGCGAAATCGCCACGCCCTCGGCGCCGGCGCGCGCGGTGCGGCCGATGCGATGGACATAGGTCTCGGGCACGTTGGGCAGGTCGAAATTGACCACATGGCTAATGCCATCGACGTCGATGCCGCGGGCGGCGATGTCGGTGGCGACCAGCGTGCGGATCTCGCCGGAGCGGAATGCCGCCAGCACCCGTTCGCGATGGTTCTGCGACTTGTTGCCGTGAATGGCGTCGGCGGTGATGCCGGCCCTGGCGAGACCTTTCACCACCTTGTCCGCGCCATGCTTGGTGCGGGTAAAGATCAGCGCGCGATCGACCGGCTCCTGCTTGAGAAGCTGCGCCAGCAGAGCGGGCTTGGCGGTGTGATCGACCTGAATGATGCGCTGGGTAATGCGCTCGACCGTCGAGGCGACCGGCGTCACCGCCACCCGCGCCGGATCGCGCAGCATCTGTTCGGCGAGTTCGGCGATATCCTTCGGCATCGTGGCCGAGAAGAACAGCGTCTGCCGTTTGACCGGCAGTTTGGAGACGATCTTCCGGATGTCGTTGATGAAGCCCATGTCCAGCATGCGGTCGGCCTCGTCGAGCACGAGGAATTCGACCTGTCCGAGCTTCAATCCGTTGCTTTGCACCAGATCGAGCAGGCGGCCGGGCGTCGCAACCATGACTTCGACGCCCTGCATGACCGAGCGAACCTGACGTCCCATCGGGACGCCGCCGATCGCCAGCGCCGAAGTGAGCCGCATGTGGCGGCCATAGGCGTTGAAGCTCTCGAGGATCTGGCCCGACAATTCGCGGGTCGGGCTCAGCACGAGCACGCGGCAGGCTTTCGGCTGCGGCTTGATGCGGTTCTCCAGTATGCGATGCAGGATGGGAAGCGCGAACGATGCGGTCTTGCCGGTGCCGGTCTGGGCAATGCCGACGACGTCGCGGCCGGCGAGTGCAAGAGGAATGGTTTGGGCCTGAATGGGGGTGGGCGTGAGATAGTTCTCTTCTTTGAGCGCACGCGAGATGGGATCGGCGAGGCCGAAATCCTGAAAGGAGGTCAAAAGATGGTTCTTTCCATTATTAAAGGCAGGCGCCCGGCGGTGTCAGCCAGGAGCGCGCGAGGGGGTGTCAGAGACACCCGCGTGTTTGGGGCGTCGGTTTTGGTTAGCTGAAGGGGCAAGCCAGAAACCGTTGGACGGGCTCAGAACACGCGGCTCGCAGTGACCCGGTGATTCCCTGGGTCGTACCGTTCATATGGAACACGAACGCGGCGCTTTCAAGATGAATTGTCAAATGACGTCGCGCGCGGGTCAAGAATCCGACCAGCCGACAACCTGTAGGTGTCCTGCACGCGGCATTGCCTGCCGGATTTTTAGACATTTTCTCATATCTGCTCATAAAACAATCGATATGCCGATAAAGCACACATTTTTTTAGCCTAAATATTAGGCCATTGAACCCGCCAGTGCTGTCGTCGAGGCATAATTCATCAACAAGGCCAAAAGGTTAGTGGCTCTGCATACCGTGGCACGGTTCTTGCGATTCTGCCGATGCAGGCGGCCGTGGGGCCGTTCGCAGCGTTTTAACGCCTGCGTCAGGGAGATGACACCTCATGCTTACTCAATTGACTCACGATATAGCGGCGCCATTGAGCCGCCGCCGCTGGCTGGCGGCGACTGCCGGGCTGGTTTTGGGTTTGGCGACATTTACAACCGCCCGAGCGGCGGATGACACCATTAAGGTCGGCGTTCTTCACTCGCTCTCGGGCACCATGGCCATCAGCGAAACCACGCTGAAAGATACCATTCTCTTCCTGATCGACGAGCAGAACAAGAAAGGCGGCGTTCTCGGCAAGAAGCTGGAGGCCGTTGTCGTCGACCCCGCATCGAACTGGCCGCTGTTCGCGGAAAAGGCGCGTGAGCTCATCACCAAGGACAAGGTGGCCGTGGTGTTCGGCTGCTGGACCTCGGTGTCGCGCAAATCCGTCCTGCCGGTGTTCAAGGAACTGAATTCGATCCTGTTCTATCCCGTGCAGTACGAGGGCGAGGAGAGCGAGCGCAACGTATTTTACACCGGTGCGGCGCCGAACCAGCAGGCGATCCCGGCGGTCGACTACCTCGCCAAGGAAGAAAAGGTGAAGCGCTGGGTGCTGGCCGGCACCGACTACGTCTATCCGCGCACCACCAACAAGATTCTCGAAGCCTACTTGAAGTCGAAGGGCGTCAAGCAGGAAGACATCATGATCAACTACACGCCGTTCGGTCATAGCGACTGGCAGACCATCGTGGCCGACATCAAGAAGTTCGGCTCCGCCGGCAAGAAGACGGCGGTGGTCTCGACCATCAATGGCGACGCCAACGTTCCCTTCTACAAGGAGCTCGGCAACCAGGGCATCAAGGCGACCGACATCCCGGTTGTCGCGTTCTCGGTGGGTGAGGAAGAACTCGCCGGCATCGATACCAAGCCGCTGCTCGGCCATCTCGCGGCCTGGAACTACTTCGAATCGATCAAGACGCCCGAGAACGAGAAGTTCATCAAGGCGTGGCAGGCCTACACCAAGAACCCGAAGCGCGTGACCAACGATCCGATGGAAGCGCACGTCATCGGCTTCGACATGTGGGTCAAGGCGGTCGAGAAGGTGAAGTCGGTCGACGCCGACAAGGTGATCGACGCCCTGCCGGGTATCGAAGCCAAGAACCTCACCGGCGGCACCTCGAAGATGCTTCCCAACCATCACATCACCAAGCCCGTGTTCATCGGCGAAATCAAAGGCAATGGCCAGTTCGACGTGGTGTGGAAGACCCCGGGCCTGGTGGCCGGCGATGCATGGTCGAAGGAGCTCGAGGGCTCCAAGGACCTTATCGGCGACTGGGTTGGCAAGAAGTGCGGCAACTACAACACCAAGACCAACAAGTGCGGCGGCCAGGGTTCCTGATCCAGGGTTCCTGATTCCCGGAGCATGATCCAAGCTGGGCGCCATGATCCGATCAGCCGGATCATGGCAAGCCGATCCAAAAGATCGAAGAGGGCGGCGATGTTGCCGCCTTCTTCCCACCTCTGCCGGGGTCGTCCAGTGCTTGCCAACGTCGTTGACCACCTTCGTACACTCGCCCTCTCCATTTTTCTGGTCGCAGCCTTTGCCCTGCCGGCGCTCGCGGGTCCGTTCGAAGACGCGATGGGCAAATTCGCCAATGACGATTTTTCCGATACCGAAGAAGCCGTGGGCGTGGTCGCAACGTCAGGCAATCCGCTCGCCTTTGCCATCATCAGCGCGCTTCAGGACGGCCGGTTGTCGGCCGATCCGGAGTCGAAGAAGGTTTTTCTCACGCAGCCCGATGGCAAGACCATCGACGCTACGACCGGCGATGCGGTGGCAGGCCTGCCCGACGGCGCGGCCGCCGTCCGGCTCAACAACCGCTTGCGCCGCACCGTGGAGGCCGCGCTCGGCGGCCTGACCCTGCTGTCGCCGGATCCCGCCAAGCGGATCGCGGCCGCGCAATCGGTCTTCAAGACCCATGACGAGACCATGCTGCCGGTCGTCGACGGCGCTTTGCAAAAGGAAACCAACAAAGCGGCAAAGCTGGCCTTCACCGAGGCGCGCGCGGCGATCCTGCTGTTCAAGGAAGACGCCACCGACGCCGAAAAGCTCGAAGCCATCGCCACCATCAAGGCGCGGGGCGATCAGGAGGCGCTGGCGCTGCTGACCGGCTTGAGCGGCGACCAGCCGGCCGCGGTGGCGCGCGCCGCGGCCAATGCCACCTCCGCCATTCAAAGCAACCTCGCACTGTGGTCGATGGTGCAGAACGCCTGGTACGGCCTGTCGCTCGGTTCGGTTCTGCTGCTCGCGGCCATCGGTCTTGCCATCACCTTCGGGGTGATGGGCGTGATCAACATGGCGCATGGCGAGATGGTGATGATCGGCGCCTATGTC
Source organism: uncultured Alphaproteobacteria bacterium (assembly GCA_963793165.1). GTDB lineage: Bacteria > Pseudomonadota > Alphaproteobacteria > Rhizobiales > Xanthobacteraceae > Bradyrhizobium. Next base: position 237,565 of record CAWBYU010000009.1, on the reverse strand, counting down.
ACCTTCGTGGTGCAGGAAACCATCCGCACCAGCTATCCCCAGCTGTTCGATTATTCGCTGCTGATCGCCGTGCCGCTGGCCTTCATCGTGGCCGGCGCGATCGGCATCCTGATCGAGCGCAGCATCATCCGCTTCCTCTACGGCCGGCCGCTGGAGACGCTGCTGGCGACCTGGGGCCTGTCGCTGGTGCTGCAGCAGGCGGTGCGCACCATGTTCGGTCCCACCAACCGCGAGGTCGGCAATCCCTCCTGGATGAGCGGCGCGTTCGAACTAGGCCAGATCACGATCACCTACAACCGGCTCTGGATCCTGTGCTTCACGCTGGCGGTGTTCGCCATATTGCTGGCGATGCTGCGCTATACCGCCCTCGGGCTCGAGATGCGCGCGGTGACGCAGAACCGCCGGATGGCGGCCTCGATGGGGATCGCGACCTCGCGCGTCGATGCGCTGACCTTCGGCCTGGGCTCCGGCATCGCCGGCATTGCCGGCGTGGCGCTGTCGCAGATCGACAATGTCAGCCCCAATCTCGGTCAGAGCTACATCATCGATTCCTTCATGGTCGTGGTGTTCGGCGGCGTCGGCAATCTCTGGGGCACGCTGGTCGGCGCGTTCACGCTGGGCATCGCCAACAAGTTCCTCGAACCGGTCGCCGGCGCCGTGCTCGGCAAGATCGCGATCCTGGTTCTCATCATCCTGTTCATCCAGAAACGCCCGCGCGGCCTGTTTGCGCTCAAAGGCCGTGCGGTGGAAGCATGATGCCGTCTCTTGCAGTTGGATTGCGCCTCGGGCTCTGCTTCGGCTCCCTCTCCCGCTTGCGGGGGAGGGCTGGGGTGGGGGGCTCTCCACGAACGCCGGCGCTTGTGGAGGCACTTCCCCCACCCGCCGCGCTTCGCGCGTCGACCTTCCCCGCAAGCGGGAGAGGTGACTCCCGATGATGCCGCACATCCTCACGCGCTCGCTGGACCGCAGCGCGACGGTCTTCCTGCTTGTGGTCGCGGCGGTCGGCGTTCTGATCCCGCTGTCGAACCTGCTGTTGCCGGCCGGCTCCTTCCTGCAGGTGCCGACCTATCTGGTGGCGCTGTTCGGGAAATATGTCTGCTACGCTATTCTCGCGCTTTCGATCGATCTGATCTGGGGCTATTGCGGCATTCTCTCGCTCGGCCACGGCGCGTTCTTTGCGCTCGGCGGCTACGCCATGGGGATGTATCTGATGCGCCAGATCGGAAGCCGCGGCGTCTACGGCAATCCGATCCTGCCCGACTTCATGGTGTTCCTGAACTATCCGAAGCTGCCCTGGTACTGGCACGGTTTCGATATGTTCTGGTTCGCGGCGCTGATGGTCATTGTCGTGCCGGGCCTGTTGGCATTCTGCTTCGGTTGGCTGGCGTTCCGTTCCCGCGTTACCGGCGTCTATCTCTCGATCATCACGCAGGCGATGACCTACGCGCTGCTGCTGGCATTCTTCCGCAACGATTTCGGCTTCGGCGGCAACAACGGCCTGACCGACTTCAAGGACATCCTGGGCTTCAACGTGCAGGCCGACGGCACCCGCGCCACGCTGTTCCTGCTGAGCTGTCTTGCCCTCATCGTCGCCTTCCTGATCTGCCGCGCGGTGGTGACCTCGAAACTCGGCAAGGTGCTGATCGCGATCCGCGACGCCGAATCCCGCACGCGATTTCTCGGCTACCGCGTCGAATCCTACAAGCTGTTCGTCTTCACGCTGTCGGCGTGCATGGCCGGTGTCGCCGGCGCGCTTTATGTGCCGCAGGTCGGCATCATCAATCCGGGCGAGTTCGCGCCGGGCAATTCGATCGAGGCCGTGATCTGGGTCGCGGTCGGCGGCCGCGGCACGCTGATTGGAGCGGCGCTCGGCGCCGTCGTCGTCAACTACGCCAAAACCTTCTTCACGTCAGGCCCGTTGGCGCCGTACTGGCTGTTCATGCTGGGCGCGCTGTTCATCCTGGTGACGCTGCTGCTGCCGAAGGGGATCATCGGCACCTTCAATGCCTGGTGGGAACCATGGAAGGCGCAACGCCTGTCGGCGAACGCCGAAAGTGCGGCGCGCGAAGACGGCATCAGCGAACCGAACCCGGCGGAGTGAGCGCATGAACGTCATGGACACCAGGGCGACTTCCGCGCTGCTCTATCTCGACGGCGTCCACGTCTCGTTCGACGGCTTCCACGCCATCAACAATCTGTCGCTGACGCTGGCGCCCGGCGAGATGCGCGCGATCATCGGCCCCAACGGCGCCGGCAAGACCACGATGATGGACATCATCACCGGCAAGACCAAGCCGGATGAAGGCACGGTTTTGTTCGACGGTGTCACCGACCTGACCCGGCTCGACGAGACCAGGATCGCCGAACTCGGGATCGGCCGCAAATTCCAGAAGCCGACGGTATTCGAGAGCCAGACCATCGAGGACAACCTGCTGCTCGCGCTCAATGTCGATCATAGCGTGAAGGGCACCCTGTTCTGGCGCGAGACCGTGCCCGAGACCGAGCGCATCGACCGGGTGCTGGAAACCATTCGCCTGAAGGATGCGCGCGACCGGCTGGCGGGGAGCCTGTCGCACGGCCAGAAGCAGTGGCTCGAGATCGGCATGCTGCTGGCGCAGGATCCGAAACTGCTGCTGGTCGACGAACCCGTCGCCGGCATGACCGATGTCGAGACCCATCAGACCGCCGAGCTGTTGAAGGAAATCAACAAGGACAAGACCGTGATGGTGGTCGAGCACGACATGACCTTCGTCCGCGAGCTCGGCGTCAAGGTGACGTGTCTGCACGAAGGAACCGTGCTGGCGGAGGGAACCATCGATCAGGTTTCGTCGAATGAACGCGTGATCGAAGTATATCTGGGGCGGTAAGGGCGGATGGCGGGTGGCGAACGGCAAATGGAATCTTCTCTGACCATGCGCTGTTCGCCATCCGCCGCTCGCCGTCATGAGGACGGCCTATGCTGATCGTCGATAACATCAGCCTCTATTACGGCGCAGCCCAGGCGCTGCGCGGCGTCTCGATCTCGGCCGAGCCGGGCAAGGTGACGTGCGTGCTCGGCCGTAACGGCGTCGGCAAGACCAGCCTCTTGCGCGCGATGGTCGGCCAGTATCCGATCGCCAGCGGTTCGATCACATTCGATGGCGCCGATATCACCGGCCTCAAGCCCTATGAGCGGGCGCGGCGCGGTATCGGCTTCGTGCCGCAGGGCCGCGAGATCTTTCCGCTGCTGACGGTGGAGGAAAATCTCAAGACCGGCTTTGGTCCGCTCAAGCGCGAGGACCGGCATATCCCCGACGATGTGTTCTCGCTGTTTCCGGTGTTGCAATCCATGCTGGGCCGCCGCGGCGGCGATCTCTCCGGCGGCCAGCAGCAGCAACTCGCGATCGGGCGCGCGCTGGTGATGCGGCCGAAACTGCTGCTGCTGGACGAGCCGACCGAGGGCATCCAGCCTTCGATCATCAAGGACATCGGCCGCGCCATCTCTTACTTGCGCAACCTCGGCAACATCGCGATCGTGCTGGTCGAACAATATCTCGACTTTGCCTGCGAGCTCGGCGACAATTTCGCCGTGATGGACCGGGGTGCGGTGAAATTTACCTGCGATCGCAGCAATCTCGACGCGAGCGAAATCAGCCGCCAGATGGCGCTGTAGAGATTTCGACGAGGCAATGGAACGTCGTGCGCTCTATTTGGGAAGATGTGGAGGCGAATGCGGACGGATAGCACCAGCGCGGCCTCGGCGGTCTTCGCGGCCAACCGTGCGAGGGGGTCGGTGACCTTCGACGTGCATCAGGTCGAGGGCGTCACCCGCCGCGGCCAGCTGCACGAATCCGGCTCGCTGCGGGTTCGTTTTCCCTCACCGGAGGCGGAGGGCCTGTCGGCGGTTTTCGTCAACACCGCGGGCGGCGTCGCCGGCGGCGATCGCTTCGACATCGAGATCGCAACCGGCAAAGGATCGCGCCTTGCGGTGACCACGGCGGCCGCGGAAAAAGTCTACCGGGCGCAGGCACCCGCCGCCGAGCTCAATATTACGCTGAAAGGCGCGGCGGGCTCGCATCTTGCCTGGCTGCCGCAGGAGACCATTCTGTTCGACCGGGCGCGGGTGCGCCGCCGGATCGACATCGATCTTGCGGAAGACGCGTCGCTTCTGCTCTGCGAAATCGTGGTGTTCGGCCGCGCCGCGATGGGCGAGCGGATGCTGGATGGAGAATTCGTCGACCGCTGGCGGATGCGGCGCGGCGGCCGGCTGGTGTTCGCGGAAACCGTGCGGCTCGACGGCGACATCGGCGAAAAGCTTGGCCGACCGGCGATCGCAAACGGCGGTGTCGCGATTGGCACGGCGCTGATCGTGCCCGGCGATGCGGCGCTGGTGGAACGGATTCGCGAGCTGTCGCCATCGTTCGGCGGCGAGGTCGGCATCTCCTGCTGGAATGGGTTTGCAATGGCGCGCTTCTGTGCCCAAGATGCGGCCAGGCTTCGCGCCGACATGATGGCAGTGCTCGGCCGCGCCAGTGGCGCCGCGCTGCCGCGGCTCTGGCTTAACTAGATCAGGCTTAACTAGATCAGGCTCAATTAGATCAGACAAAACTATTCAGAGTGCCCGGATGAATCTTTCCCCCGCGAAAAAGACAAGCTCCTGATTTCGATGGCCGCGATGGTGGCGCGGCGGCGGCTGGAGCGCGGCGTCAAGCTCAACCACCCGGAAGCCATCGCCATCATTTCCGATTTCATCGTCGAGGGTGCGCGCGACGGCCGCACCGTGGCCGATCTGATGCAGGCCGGCGCGCAGGTCATCACCCGCGCGCAGTGCATGGACGGGATCGCCGAGATGATCCACGACATCCAGGTCGAGGCGACGTTTCCGGACGGTACTAAACTCGTCACCGTGCACGAGCCGATCCGGTGATGCACAGCGCACGTCATTCCGGGGGGCCGCAAAGCGGCCGAATCCGGAATCCAGAAGTTATTTATCTCGAACTTCCGGGTTCGATGCTGCGCATCGCCCCGGAATGACTGAGGAGGAAACATGATTCCCGGCGAACTGTTCATCCAGGACGGCGAGATCGAGCTCAATGCCGGCCGCAAGACGGTGACGCTCACCGTCGCCAATTCGGGCGATCGTCCGATCCAGGTCGGCTCGCATTATCATTTCTTCGAGACCAATCCGGCGCTGAAATTCGACCGCAGACGCGCCCGCGGCATGCGGCTCGACATCGCCGCCGGCACCGCGGTGCGTTTCGAGCCGGGGCAAACGCGCGACGTGCAACTGGTGGCGCTGGCCGGCAAGCGCGTCGTCTATGGCTTCCGCGGCGACGTAATGGGGAAGCTGTGAAGATGCTGGAAGCGGCGGGGGCCAAAACATGTCCGTAAAAATAAAACGTTCCGTTTATGCCGACATGTTCGGGCCCACCACCGGCGACCGGGTGCGGCTGGCCGATACCGACCTGATCATCGAGGTCGAAAAGGATTTCACCGTCTATGGCGAGGAGGTGAAATTCGGCGGCGGCAAGGTGATCCGCGACGGCATGGGGCAGTCGCAGGTCACCAACAGGCAGGGCGCGGCCGACACCGTGATCACCAATGCCTTGATCGTCGATCACTGGGGCATCGTGAAGGCCGATGTCGCCATCAAGGAAGGCTATATCAGCGCCATCGGCAAGGCCGGCAATCCGGACATCCAGCCCGGCGTCACCATCGTAATCGGCCCGGGTACCGACGTGATTGCGGGCGAGGGCAAGATCCTCACCGCGGGGGGATTCGACAGCCACATCCATTTCATCTGCCCGCAGCAGATCGAGCACGCCCTGATGTCGGGTGTCACCTCGATGCTGGGCGGCGGCACCGGCCCGTCGCACGGCACGTTTGCGACTACCTGCACGCCGGGCCCCTGGCACATGGCGCGGATGATCCAGTCGTTCGATGCCTTCCCCGTCAATCTCGGCATCTCCGGCAAGGGCAACGCCTCGCGACCGGCGGCGCTGGTCGAGATGATCAAGGCCGGCGCCTGCGCCCTGAAGCTGCACGAGGATTGGGGCACCACGCCGGCGGCGATCGATAACTGTCTCAGCGTGGCCGATGATCACGACGTCCAGGTGATGATCCATTCCGACACGCTGAACGAGTTCGGCTTTGTCGAGGATACCGTGAAAGCCTTCAAGGGCCGCACCATCCATGCCTTCCATACCGAAGGCGCCGGCGGCGGCCACGCGCCTGATATCATCAAGATCGCGGGCCTGAAGAACGTGCTGCCGTCCTCCACCAATCCGACGCGGCCGTTCACCCGCAACACCATCGACGAGCATCTGGACATGCTGATGGTGTGCCATCATCTCGATCCCTCGATCGCCGAGGATCTGGCGTTCGCGGAAAGCCGCATCCGCAAGGAAACCATCGCCGCGGAAGATATCCTGCACGACCTTGGCGCGCTTTCGATGATGTCCTCGGATTTGCAGGCCATGGGCAGGCTTGGCGAAGTCATCATCCGCACCTGGCAGACCGCCGACAAGATGAAGAAGCAGCGCGGCTCGCTGCCGCAGGACAAGGGCAACAACGACAATTTCCGGGTCAAGCGCTACATCGCGAAATACACCATCAACCCGGCGATCGCGCACGGCGTCTCGAAACTGATCGGCTCGGTGGAAAAGGGCAAGCTCGCCGACCTCGTGCTGTGGTCACCGGCCTTCTTCGGCGTCAAGCCGGAATGCATCATCAAGGGCGGCTCTATTGTCGCCGCGCCCATGGGCGATCCCAACGCGTCGATCCCGACGCCGCAGCCCGTGCACTACCAGCCGATGTTCGCAGCCTTCGGCAAGTCGCTGACGGCGTCCTCGGTGGTGTTTACCTCCAAGGCGGCGGTATCCGCGGGACTGGCCAGGAAGCTTGGCATCGACAAGAAGCTATATGCGGTGGAAAATACCCGCGGCCGTATCTCGAAAAAGAGCATGATCCACAACGACGCCACGCCCAAGATCGAGGTCGATCCCGAAACCTATGAGGTGCGCGCCGACGGCGAATTGCTGACCTGCGCGCCCGCCGAGGTGCTGCCCATGGCGCAGCGCTATTTCATGTTCTAAGCTTCTTCCCGGCACCTTAAGCCAGAACAAGACCGGGAGGATATCGTGATCTATGTCGTTGCCACACTGACCGTGAAGCCTGAAACGCGCGCCGAATTCATCGCCGCCGCCACCGCCTGCATCGAGGAAACCCGCAAGGAAGTCGGCAATATCGCCTATGACCTGCATGAAAGCGTCACGGACCCTGCGAAAATGGTGTTCGTGGAACAGTGGGAAAACGCCGAGGCGCTGGTGCCGCACCGCGGCGCCGACCACATGAAGACCTTCGGCCGCGTCGCCGTGAAATGCATGACGGCGCCGCCCCGGATCGAAGTGATCACGCCGGAAAAAGTCGACGTCCGCTAATCAAGAAGAACGGGAGAACCATCCATGATCTATGTCGTCGCCACCTCGCAGGTGAAGCCGGACCAGCGCGATGCCTTCATCAAGGGCGCCAAGGAATGCATCGCCGCCACCCGCAAGGAAAAAGGCTGCCTGTCCTATGAGAGCCACAGCAGCATCAACGATCCCAACCTGTTCGTGGTGGTCGAGCGCTGGGAAACCCGCGAAGACCTCAATGCCCATGGCCGGGCGCCGCATATGAAGGTCTGGCGCGAATATTCCGCGCCGCTCAAGGTATCGCCGACGGTGATCGAGATCATCAGCGACGGGAAGGTCGAGAAGCTGTGAGTACTTTCTCATGATTCGCGCGACGCAGGTCCGCAGCCCGCATCGCTGGACGGAAGCGCCGGCCGATACCGTCGTGCTCGATTTCGACGACCGTCACCGGCGTCGGATGGCGATGACGGGCACGCGCGGACTTGAGTTCCTGCTCGATCTGGAACACGCGGTGGCGCTGCGCGGCGGCGACGCGCTGGTGCTCGACGATAACCGGCTGGTCGAGGTGGTCGCGGCGCCGGAGCCGCTGCTGGAAATCCGCGGGCAGGACCCGCACCATCTGGTCCGGGTCGCCTGGCATCTCGGCAACCGCCATCTGCCGACGCAGATCATGCCCAAGGGCCTGCGTATCCGCCGCGATCACGTCATCGAGGCGATGGTGAAGGGCCTCGGCGCCCGCGTCATCGAGATCGAGGCGCCGTTCGATCCCGAAGGCGGCGCCTATGCCGGCGGCGGCCATGCGCATGCGGCGCCGGAGGTCCAGACGCATCCCCACACAGCGCATGATCATGCCGCGCACGATCATGGCGATCACCATCACCCCGGCGATCACCATCACCCCGGTGATCACCATCACCCCGGTGATCACCATCACCACGGTGATGACCATCACCACGGTGATGACCATCACCATGACGAGCATTGCGACCACGACCATCATCACCACGATCATTCCCGTGCTCATGACCACAAGTAGGACGCCGGCCGGCGATCCCTGCGGGATGGAATACGACGAGGCGGCGCAGTACCGGCTGATGACCTGGCTGTCGCCGGCGTTTCCGGTGGGCGCGTTCTCCTATTCCAGCGGCATCGAATGGGCGGTGGAAGCCGGCGATATAGGCGACGCGGCCTCGTTGCGGGACTGGCTCGGCTCGATGCTCGCGGAAGGAGCCGGATTTTGCGACGGCGTTTTTCTGGCGCACGCGCACCGGGCCGTGCTCTCGCGCGACGATGCCGGACTGCGCGACATCGCCGAACTGGCGGCCGCCTTCGTGCCCTCGCGCGAGCGTCAGCTCGAGACCTCGGCGCAGGGCCGCGCCTTCATCGATATCGCGCGCGCCGCATGGAATTGCGATGGGTTGGATCGGATGATTTTGGGCTGCGACGGCGCCATCGTCTATCCCGTCGCGGTCGGCCTTGTCAGCGCGGCGCACCGGGTTCCTCTTGCGCCGACGATGCATGCGTTCCTGCACGCGCTGGTGTCGAACTGGATATCGTCAGGCGCGCGTCTCGTTCCGCTCGGGCAAACCGATAGCCAGCGCCTGCTCGCCTGGCTCGAGCCCGTCGTGGTCGCAACCGGAAAACGGGCGCTCGATGCATCGCTCGACGATCTCGGCAGCGCGACCTTTCGCGCCGATCTCGCCGGCATGCGGCACGAGACGCAGTACACGCGGTTGTTCAGGTCATGATGCGCGTGTCGTGCGCCACACATCAACGCGTCGTCCCGGCGAAGGCCGGGACCCATACGCCGTGCTCCGTCGTTTGGACGATGTGGCAGAGACCTTGTGCAACAATCAAGGCCGGTGGCTATGGGTCCCCGCTTTCGCGGGGACGACGCGATAGCGGAACGCGACGCAATAATGGAAAGAGCAACTGACATGTCCAAATCTCACGGCCCGCTTCGCGTCGGCATCGGGGGTCCGGTCGGATCGGGAAAGACCGCGCTGATGGATCTGCTCTGCAAGACCATGCGCGAGCGCTATGACATCGCGGCGATCACCAACGATATCTACACCAAATGGGATGCGGAATTCCTGGTGCGCTCGGGATCGCTGACGCCCGATCGCATTGCCGGGGTCGAGACCGGCGGCTGCCCGCATACCGCGATACGCGAGGACGCCTCGATGAATCTCGCCGCGGTCGCCGACATGCGCGCCAAGTTCCCCGGTCTCGACATGGTGCTGATCGAATCTGGGGGCGACAATCTGGCTGCGACCTTTTCGCCCGAACTCGCCGATCTCACGATCTATGTGATCGACGTCGCGGCCGGCGACAAGATTCCGTCGAAGGGCGGACCGGGCATCACCCGCTCGGACCTTCTCGTTATCAACAAGATTGATCTGGCGCCCCATGTCGGCGCCTCGCTGGAGAAAATGGATGCCGATGCAAAAAGGATGCGCGGCGAGCGGCCGTTCGTCATGACCAACCTCAAGAAGAGCGAGGGGCTGGAGCGGATTATCGGTTTTATCGAGACCAAAGGCGGTCTGCGGGTGTCGGCCAAGGCAAAGTGAGCTGAACGGATCTTGTTAAGGTTGATGGCGCGCCGCACCAAACTGAGCGCGGAAAAAAACCTCGCCCGCGACAGGAACTAAATCGAGCGGCTGCGATTAACACGCTCTCTCTTTGCCGGGACAGCCAGGATGTTAAACTCCGTTAATCCTTCTCGCCTGCCATAGTTGCCTATCAATGATCGCTCCTTCATTATGCCGGCCGGTTGGCTTGCATCGCATTTCGGTTTGTTACCGCCATTGCAGGCGGCAGTTACCTCATCTTCTACGCCAACTTCTCATTTCAGAGTAAGCGAGTGGTTCGGCTGGGCTTCATCATTGGTTTTATCGCGCTTATCGGGGTTCTGCTCTCCGGTCTTGCGGCATACCGCGTCTTTGATCAGGAAACGGCGATCGACAGGATTGCGCTGGCGCGCGCGATCGACGTTCACGCCAGTCTGGTCCAGGACCGGCTGACCGAGCGCGAATTGCTCGCCCGGGTCGCTTCGGGCCTGTTCCGCGCGCCTGGCGTCATGAAGGCCAATATGCTGCAGCCGCTGCGGTCCTCGATCTATGCGTTCAAGACCGATTTCATGGTCGCGGGCTGGATCGCACGGCTCAGGCCCGACGAACTGGAAGCGGCGCGGAAGGAACTGGCAAGCGCTGGGTTTCCGAACCCCGCGATCCGCGGTTTCGATGACAAGCCGTTGGATCCGCGGTCTCTCAGCAGGCCGATCGATGTGCTGATGGATGTCGAACCCCGGAATAACGAGACGATGGCTTTCGCGGGCCGCTCCTACGATCAAGAGCCGATTCTGGGACCGATGCTGGCGCGGGCAATGGCCGAGGGAAAGCCTGTGGCGTCCGACCCGCTCCGGCTGTTGCGCCACGACGGGCCGATCGGTCTTGTCCTTGCCACGCCCGTCCTGCAGCAAGGCGACGCGTCGCCGGCGGGCTTCGTGACATTTTCCTATGAATTGGCGCCGCTGATGCTGGCGAATGACGAGATGTCGCTGTTCTCGGTCGTGCTGAAAGACCCGCGCGACACCGGCAGCGAGTTGATTGCGAACGATCGGGGCATCGTCACGTCCAGGGCGGCGAGCCAGGAAGCGCGCCCACCGTCGAGCGTGAGAACGGTGGCGTTCGGCGGCCGCGACTGGTCGCTCGGCTATTATGCCAAGACCAATGCCTTGATACGCGCGCAACAGACCGCGGCCATCGTGGCTGCCATCGGCCTCGCGCTGACCGGCATCGTTTGCGGGCTGTTCGGATATGTCGCTTACAATAATTTGCGGCTGAGCCGTGAAATTCAGGTGCGTATCGGCTTCGAGCACCGGTTGACGGCGGTCATCGACGAACTCAATCACCGGGTCAAGAACATCCTGGCGGTGATCCAGTCGATCGTGACGCGCACGCTGCGCCATGGTTCGGATATCGATGTCGCCCGCGAACTCCTGATCGGCCGGATCCACGCGATGTCGAACGTGGTTTCGCTGTTGAGCGAAAGCCAGTGGCAGGGCGTCAAACTTAAAGGACTGTTCGAAGCGCGGGCGATTCCCCACGCCGAGCGGATCGCGGTCAGCGGACCCGATATCGCCGTCAGCGCCCGCGCGGCGCAGAGCCTCTCGCTGTTGTTCTTCGAACTGGCGTCGCATTCCGACGAGGGGCTTTCGCTGGTCGGCAAGCACCCCCACATCGTCGCGCATTGGGAAGTCACCGGAGACGAGCCGGACACCACCTTTCACTTCCGCTGGGAAGAGTTCAACACCAGTGCCGCGACCCGCAGGGAAGACAGCGACTTCGGCGTCATCCTGCTCGACCGCGTTGCTCCGGAGGCGCTGGGCGGAATCTCGAAGCGGTATTTTACCGATGTGAGTTACGTCTACGAACTCACCGCGCCGATGCAGACCGTTATCGACATGACGGAGCGGGACCGGACCGAACAATTGTCGGCGCCGCCGAGAACGGGCCGTTAGGGTCGAGCTGATGCGGGACTGGACGGTGGGCACGGCGCGAAGCGCGCCTTTGCCCATCCTACGAATCTTCGCAACAAAAAGGTGGCCACCGTGTGTGGCCACCTTTTTTCTTGGGATCGCTGAACCGACTGAAATCAGCCGCCGCTGCCGCCGATCACGGCGCGTACCGTTTCGTCGGGCCCGAAATCCTCGGCACCGTCGACGTAAAGCAACGCACTTAGTTTCGATCGCGCCCGGTTGACCCGGCTCTTGATGGTGCCGACCGCGCAGCCGCAGATCGCCGCGGCATCCTCATAGGAGAAGCCGGAGGCGCCCACCAGGATCAACGCTTCGCGCTGGTCCTGTGGCAGCTTCTCGAGCGCCGCGCGGAATTCCTCGAACTCCAGATGCGCGCCTTGGGCCGGCTGGGTTTTCAGCGTCTTGGCATAGCTGCCATCGGCGTCCTCCACCTCGCGCCGCCGCTTGCGATAATCGGAGCGGAACAGGTTGCGCAGAATCGTGAACAGCCACGCCGGCAGATTCGAGCCCGGCTGGAACGAGTCGATATTGGCAAGCGCGCGCAGCAGGGTTTCCTGCACCAGATCGTCGGCCCGGTCGCCGTTGCCGCTGAGCGAGATAGCGAACGCACGCAGGCTCGGAACCGACGCCAGGATATCGTCGCGGAGTGAGTCTGTGAGAGGCATTACTCCCTCCCGTCATTTGGATCGCCCGCATCTTCCACTTGGGGTGGCGTCTGGGACGTATCAAGCTTCCGAATCAGTTCCGCGAACCGGTCGGGGACCCCTTGCCGGACGACATCGTCGTACATGGCGCGGAGCTGATGGCCGATCCTCGACTGAATTTCGGCGTTGAGGGCGCCTTGCTTTCCCGGCTTGCCGGCTTGAGACTTTAAATCTTTCATGACCTGTTCCACGCTTCCCCGAGAGTTAAGTCCCTGAAACTTCAATAATTATTCCTTGATTTTGAAGCCGTTGCGGCGTCTCAATGGAAACCTAATGCGAAGCCGGCTCAAAAGTTCCGGAACCAGGGAACTTTTCCTGGAACTTTTATCGGGCTTGGGCGTAGTCAACTGGCAGGGGAACCGGGTCGCCCTTTTATCGTTAGTTGGACCCGATATTTTGAACTCAAGCCAATGATGGAGTGGGGATGTCCCGATCACAGCTCGTTGCTGAACATTTACCGTTGTTGCGCCGCTATGCCCGTGCGTTAACGGGAAACCAGGCGTCCGGCGACGCATATGTGGGGGCCATGCTCGAAGCCCTGCTTCAGGATCCGGCCCTGCTGGACGAGCAGCACGGAGCCCGCGCCGGGCTTTTCCGGCTGTTTACGCAAATCTGGAATTCGGTCTCGATCAACGACGATACCGATGTCACGGCGCTGCCGCTGCCCTCGGAGCGCCGGCTCTCGAACATTACCCCGCTACCGCGACAGGCCTTCCTGCTGCTGTCGCTGGAAGGTTTCTCGGAGGAAGAAGTGGCCTTCATCCTCGCCAAGGATGTCGCCGAGACCCGCAAGCTGGCCGATGCCGCAGGCCGCGAGATGGCGGCGGAGATCGCCACCGACGTGTTGATCATCGAGGACGAGACTTTCATTGCGATGGACCTTGAGAGCCTGGTCAAGAACCTCGGTCACAACGTGATCGGCGTCGCCCGCACCCATTCGGACGCCGTGGCGCTGGCCAAGAACAAGAAACCGGGCCTGATCCTGGCCGACATCCAGTTGGCCGACGGCAGCTCCGGCCTCGATGCCGTCAACGAGTTGCTGCGGTTGTTCGAAGTGCCGGTGGTCTTCATCACCGCCTATCCCGAACGCTTCCTGACCGGCGAGCGTCCGGAGCCGGCATTCCTGATCTCCAAACCGTTCCAGCCCGCGATGGTATCCGCCGTCGCCAGCCAGGCGCTGTTCTTCCAGCGCAACTCGCGCAACAGGGCACCCCGGGTCGCGTAAGCGCCGCTCCGGCTTCCTGATCTGACGTTGGTATGAACGGGTTCGGCGCGCCTCTCGGCGCCGCCGGGCCTGCTTCAGCCGGAGACGGATCAAAAACCTCGGCGCGGACCCGGTTCCATAGATGATCGATCATCCATCGTCCCGCAGGTCCCAACTCGAAAAGCAATAGCGGCTCGGCTGTGCGCAATCACTTGCACGCCCGCAGTCAGCGCCCATTCATCAATGGTGCTGGACTAAAGTGTTTCACCAAACGCGCCGCGATCTCCGCTGGCGCCTCGCGCGTGGGGAAGTGGCCGAACTCCAGGCAACACGATCCGCTCGAACGGGCCGGTGAATTTTTCTGCAACCGTCTCACTCGTCTCAGGCGGATTGACCCCGTCCAGTTCTCCCTGGAAATAAATCGCCGGCAACCCAAGCGCCTTGGTCGCCTTCACCTTCTCGTGGAGCCATTTGCTGACGGGATCGGGCTCGGCTTCGTCCCAGCGCGAGCGGTAGCTGTGCAGCGTCACATCGACCCAGTCGGGATTGTCGAACGACGCTGCCACCCGATCGAAGGTAGCATCGTCGAACCAACCCTCCGGCGACCATGTCTCCCACATGATACGGGCGAACCCCCTGCGGTCGTCGCGCACCGTCTGCGCGCCACGCTTGGTAGCCTGGAACCAGTGATACCATTGCAGGCGCGCGTGCCGGAGACTCGGAGGAGGCAACCCGCCCAGCGCCGGCGGCGACGATAGCATGGCGATACGGTCGACCCGGTCGGGCCAGCCAGCCGCCAACATCCCGGTCATGTTCGAACCCCAGTCGTGCCCGGCGACCGCGAAATTCGCTACGCCAAGGCGGTCCAGCATCTCGATCGCGTCGAGGGCCAACATGGCGGCGTTGCCCGTGCGCGGGGTACCAGGCGACAGGAAGCGCGTCTCGCCGAAGCCGCGGGTGGTAGGCGCGATCGTGCGCAATCCTGCATCGTTCAAGCTCGGGATAATGGCATCCCAAGTGGATAAATCGTCGGGCCAGCCGTGAAGGAGGAGAACCACCGGAGCGTCCCGGGGGCCGTCGTCCCGGTAGGCGATCTCGAGCAAGCTGGTTTAAATCGTCGGCATTTTTCGTTGATCCCGCGCGGCCTGTCCTCCCAGGACGAACGCCAATCCGATGTCTTCATTGCGCCTTTGCCGAACCCTGTTGCTCACTTGCCGCCAGTGACATCGAGGAACGTGCCGGTGATGAAGGAGGCCTCGGCGCTTGCCAGCCATAGGATCGCCCGCGCAACCTCTTCAGGCTGGCCGCCCCTTCCCATGGGGATCGAGTCCTTGACGCGATCCACCCGTCCCGGCTCTCCGCCGCTGGCATGCATGTCAGTGTAGATGTGCCCAGGGCGAATGCAGTTGACGCGTATCCCTTCCCGCGCGACTTCCTTGGCGAAGCCGGTAGTGAATGTCTCAAGGGCACCCTTTGACGCGGCGTAGTCGACATATTCACCCGGACTGCCGAGCCGGGCCGATGCCGACGAGATGTTGATCACGACGCCGCCCCGCCCGTTGTGACGATACGACATCCGCTTCACCGCTTGCTGTGCACAGAGGATAGGGCCGATCGAGTTGACCGCGAAGATACGCCGCATCCGCTCGAATTCGAGATCCTCCAGCCGGGACTGCCGCGCAAGTACCGCGGCGTTGTTGACCAGTACGTCGATCCGGCCGAATTTTCGGTCGATCGTGGCGAATAGCTGAGCGACCTGTTCTGGATCCGCGCTATCAGCGCGCACGGGTAAAGCCCGGCGCCCGAGAGCTTCTACATCAGCCGCCACCCCAAGGGCGGCAGACTTCGTTGGAGACGAAGCTGATCGCTACATCGTAACCTTGTGCGGCAGCAAGCCGCGCCGTCGCCGCGCCTACGCCACGACCTCCACCCGTTATCAGAATCAGCGGTGCCTGAGGGACGGTATCCATTTAGCGAACCTTCATGTGGTGGTGAGATAATGATCAGGCTGCACCCACTGAATGCTGCCGGCTCATTGCCGGCTTTCCGGCAGCGTCATGCCTTCTGTCCAGACGAATGCGACCCCGCATCGACTTCGATGTCGTCGCTTAGATGCCTTGAGAGGGCGATCATGAACGGGCAGATCGCCAGCGCCGTCATCGCGGTCGCGGCCGTTGCCGTCGCGGGTCCGAACGCATCGCCCAGAAAACCATAGAGAACCGGGGCACCGGCGCCCGCGCCGATGGTGCCGGTATAAAACAAAGCGAATGCACGCTCGGTGCGATTGGGTGGGGTCAGTTCGGGAACCGTTCCATACAGCACCGATGACGTGCCGTTGAGCATCACCCCCAGCACCGGCAGAAGCACGATGGCCGGGACAAGCGGCAGGACCAGAACGCCGAAAATCAGAAGGGCAGTGGCAACCTCGGTGAAGAGAACGGTGCGCCGGGTGCCGAACCTCTCGCCAAGCCAGCCGCAAGCAAACTTGCCGGCGGCCCCGCCGATGAAGACAAGGGCCAGAGCAAAACCGCTGGTGGGAAGCGCCGCTCCTTTTCCGATCAGCAGAAATGGCAGAAAGGTGAGGAAGCCCATTCTGACGGCGCTATCGAGCATTCCGATCGCCAGGAGCCAGTAGAACCCGCCCGGACTTTGACCCGTCCGGCTCGATCGTTCCTTCGGATCTGCCGCATGTCCCTTGCCGACGGCCGGCATCCACGCAGCCATCGAGATGGACACCGCGATGCCGGCGACTGCAAGCGCGAATACAGCGTGTCGCCAGTCGACGCTGACGAGCAGCAGAGACATGAGCGCCGGGATGGCCGCCTTTCCGAGATCGCCGGTGAAATTGTAGACGCCAAGCGGCCTGCGCGCAGCGCGCCCATAGGCGCGTGAAACGGCGGCGGACGCCAAAGGGTGTTGGGTGCTCGAACCTGCGCCTGCCAACGCGAGCGCAAAGCTCAATCCGACGATGCCGCCGGAGATGCCCGCGAGAGCGTAGCCCAACGCCGACAGCGCCGTGCCGCAGCACAGAATGAGTTTGGCGTCGATCCGCTCCGCCAGATGCCCTGCCGGAATCTGCAGACACGCCATGGTGCCGGAATAGAGACCGCGCAAGATCGCAAGTACGCTGAAGCTCAGCGCGAATTCGGGCTGCCAGATCGGCAGCAGCACGTAGATCGTGTCGGTGAAGCCGTCGTGCAGAGCGTGATTGAGCCCGGTCAGTGCAAGCGTTCGCGCGGCGCCGGGCCGGTTCGGGGGAGCCGTAATGGGGGGTGTCAACGCCTCAGGGAGGGTCATGGGATCATCCGGGGCGCGCTGGACATTGCAGAAAATCTAAGGATTTGCGTACAGAGCTGGAGTTTGGGGGACCGGGCGCCGCTAAAATCATCATGAACGAGACTTGCGGCTGTCACAAATCAGTAATAATCGGATGATGGGTTAGAAATTCTCAAGCATGTCCATGTTTGTCCCACGACGTAGTCTGCCGCCGCTGAATGCGGTCCGCGCCTTCGAGGCTGCCGCCCGTCTCGGCAGTCTAAAGGAGGCGGCCGTCGAGCTCAGCGTGACCCATGGCGCCGTCAGTCAACAGATCCGGCTATTGGAAGACTGGTTAGGTGCTCCGGCGCTTTTTCGGCGCTCATCCCGACGGGTCGTGCTGACGCCTGCCGGCGCGGCGCTGCTGACCGAATTCGGACCGGCGCTCGATCGCATTTCGGCTGCCGTGCAGCAGCATCGAACCAGACGGCATGACGCGCCATCCATCGCGCTGCATGTGAACGCGCTCGCGACCTTCAGTCTGCGATGGCTGTTGCGACGCATGGGCGCTTTTCGTGCGGAGCATCCCGACATCGAGGTACGTTTGAGTACATCGAATGAGACGATCGATGCCCTGGCAGAGTTGTTCGACGTTGTGATCAGAGGTGGTCCGGACACCTTTCCCGGCTACACCTCGCGTTTCCTCTTCGGGGAGCGACGGCTGCCTGTGTGCAATCCGGCCATCCTGGATCGGGTTCCGCTGGCCGAGATCCCTGATTTGTCTCGCCATACGCTACTTCATACCAGCTCGATGCCGCGATTATGGCGCGACTGGCTGGTCGAAGCCGGAGCGCCCGCCCTTCGCCCGGAGGCCTCTCTGACCTTCGATCATTTCTATCTGACCATTCAGGCAGCGATCGATGGGCTCGGCGTGGCGATGGGCCCGACCGCGTTGGTCGCCGATGATCTCGCGGCCGGGCGATTGGTGACGCCGTTTCCGGACATCAGTCTCTCGGCACGAAGCTACTTCGCCTATCTACCGGAGGCGCGACGGACCGATCCGCATATCGCCGTGTTCTGCGATTGGCTCGAGCAACAAGGCCGCGATCTCGTCCGCAACTAGGCGTCGACCCACGATCCCTCGCCCAACCGGCCAATTATCCAAAAGACGGCGGCGGCACGAACGGATGAAGCCGCTCGAGTTCGGCGGCGAAGGCGAGCGTCGTGCGATCGTGGAGATGCGGCCCGATCACCTGCACGCCGACCGGCAAGCCATCGACGAAACCGATCGGCGCTGCAGTCGCGGGCAACGAGGGAAGCGTGGCGAGCCCGGCCCAGAACAGCTGATCATTGTAATCCACGTCGTGACCGTTGATGCGCAGCGACCGCTCCTCGCGCGGTTTGGCTTCGTCGATCGGAAACGCCGCGCTGACGGTGACCGGTGCAATGACGACATCGACCTTTTCGAAAAACCGGGCCCAGGCCTTCTTGAGCTTCGCCCGGTCTTCCTCCGCCTGGATCCAGGCGCGGTGACGTTGCGCATAAGCGCGTGCCGTCTGCAGCACATAGGGGCTCGTATTCCCGCTTTGCCCCTCACTTCGGCGAACGGCCTCTGCAAATGCGCCGTCGGGCACCCGGATCGACGCAGAGCCGCGCAGCAGTTGAACGTAGGTCCCGTGATGTGCGGCATGATCGGTAAACGGCAACGCCTCCTCGATCACCTCGGTGCCCTCCGCCCTCAGTCTGGCGGCCAATGCCCGGATCGCGGCACGATACGGCTCGTCCACCTCGGCGACGGGCGAGTCGGTGATCACCGAGACGCGGAAATCCTTCAGCCGCAGCGCCCGTGGCGGCGGCAGATCGAGGCGCCATCCTGCCGCCGCCGGTCCGGCCGCCCCGGCGAGAATGTCGAGCGCGAGCGACAGGTCGGCCACCGAGCGCGCCATCGGCCCGCTGGTCACGAGATCATTGTCGAGAAGGCTGCCGGGGCGTTCGTTGCCCAGAGAAGGAATGATGCCCGGCGTGGGCTTGTGTCCGAACACGCCGCAATAATGCGCGGGAAAGCGGATCGAACCTCCCGCATCGCTGCCGAGTTCGAGCGACGTCAATCCGGCGGCCAGCGCCGCGCTTGAGCCGCCGGATGAACCGCCGGGCGTCCGCCCCAGATCCCAGGGATTTCGGGTCGTGCCGTGGATCGCATTGTAGCTCTGCCAGTCGATCACGTTCAGGGGCACATTGGTCTTGCCGAAAATGATCGCACCGGCGGCTTGCAATCGCTCGATGACGACAGCGCTGTGCGGCGCAATGAATTCTGCCAGTGCCGGATCGCCATAGGTGGTCGGCCAGCCGGCAACGTTGTTGGTCTCCTTCACGGTGATCGGCAACCCGTGGAGAGGCCCCCAGGACCTGCCCTCAGCGCTCGCCGCATCGGCCTCGTCCGCGCGGGCACGCGCTGCGGCAAGTTCGGTGAAGATGATGGCGTTTATCTCACCGTTCAATCGCTCGACGCGGTCGAGATGGAATTCGAGCAGCTCCCTCGCGGTGAACTCCCTGCTCGCGAGGCGGCCGAGAAGCTCGGTGGCCGATGCAAAGGCAAGGTGCGGATCGATCTTGTCGGATGATGACGTCATGGGCGCTCCCCTGTTGGCAAGTCACTGGGCGGCTGCTCCCAGAACACGACGCGTCTTTGCACCCAGCGGACCGCCAGGCTGCTGAACACGCCAAAAACCGCGAGGATGAGAACCCCCGCGAACATCACGGCGACATTCATGTTCACCGTCGCAGATCCGATCAGGTAGCCGACGCCACGCTCGGCGGCGACGAACTCGCCGACAACGGCGCCGATGAGCGCGAGCACGATGCCGATCTCCAGCCCCGCAAAGATGGCACTGGCGGCCGCGGGAAGCTTGATATGCAGAAATATCCACCAAGTCGGGCGCGAGAACGATCGCGCCATCGCTAACAGTTCCGGGTCGGTTCGGCGGATACCGCTGATTGTGTTCACGAGCAGTGGAAAGAAACAGATCAATGCGACCAGCACGACTTTGGACGCGAGCCCAAAGCCGAACCAGACGAGGATCAGCGGCGCGAGCGCGACCTTCGGAGTCGCCTGAATGGCGACGATGTAAGGGAACACGAAACGCTCGAAGAGTTCGCTCTCGGCCACCAGCACGCCGGCGCAGACCGCCAGAATCGAGCCGATCGTATAACCGATGAGCGTCGACGACAGCGTGAAGACGATGTGCGGCAAGAACTCTCCGGTCGACAATCCCGACCACAGGGCTTGCGCGACGGCGGACGGATTGGGCAGCAGATAAGACGGCAACCCGCCCGGCCGCGTCGCGTAACTCCAGGCGCCGAGCACGATCAGCAGCGTAACCAGTGGCGGAATTCCGATTTTCAGCCACTTCATTGCGCCGAACCCTGCTCGCCGGATACGGCATCGAAGAGACGACGCAATTCGAGAGCCAGCGCATTGAATGTCGGGGTGCCCATCGTTTCGAGCGTGCGCGGACGCGGCAGATCAATTGTCAGATCAGCCAGCACGCGAGCCGGCCGCCCGGCGAGAACGACGACGCGATCAGCCAGAAACAGTGCCTCGGGAATCGAATGCGTGACGAAGATCGCCGTTCGGCGCTCCGTCATCCAGATCCGCTGCAATTCGAGCGCCAGCCGCTCGCGCGTCATCGCATCGAGCGCCGAAAATGGCTCGTCGAGCAGCAACAATTGGGGATCGTGCAGAAGCATTCGCGCAAGGCCGACGCGCTGCGCCATGCCGCCCGAGAGTTGATTAGGATACAGCTCGGCGCTGTCGCTCAGCCCGATCATGGCGAGCAAGCCATCCGCGCGCTCGCGTTCCGTTTTGCCGGCGCTGCGCGCAAAGCCCGCCGGCAACAGAATGTTGTCGCGCACATTGCGCCACGGCAGCAGCGTCGGCCGTTGGAAAACCATGCCGACATCGCGGTGAGGCCGGGTGATCGGCGTATCACCGACCGTGATGGTTCCGGCCTGCGCCACCGCGAGACCGGCAAGCAGCTTCAGCAGTGTTGATTTGCCGCCGCCCGACGGGCCCAGCACGGCGAGGAATTCTCCCTCGCCGGCCGAGAGCGACAGATCGTCCAGCACCGGGGCGCCTGAACGCCCGGGATAGGCGAAGCGAACACCGGACAACACGACAAGCGGACGTTGAGGCTTTGTCTTGGATGCACTCACCGTCACGGCAATGCGCGCGCGCGCGTCACCAGCGCGTCGCGATCGAATTTCGAGAAGCCAGGAACCAGAGCATTGCTGAAATAGGCTTCGAGAGGGATATCCTCCGTCCCGAACTCGCCGTACTTGTGCATGTCTTTGACATAGGTCCGGATGACGCCGAGATCATAAGCGCCCGGCACGCGTGCCTTGTGGTCGCTGTCGCGCAGCAGCGGTTCGATCCATCGCTGCAGCAGACGAACATTGGCCGCCAGTGCGGCCGATGCATCGCCCTGCGGGCGAGCGGAGGGCGTCTTGCGCCAGAACGCCTCGACACAGGCTCGCGGATTGGTGTCGCAGACGACGAGTGCCTTGGTCCAGGCACGTCCGAAGCGTTCCAGCAGGCCGGGATTTTCAACGAGCGTCGAACGATGCGCGATGTAGCCGTTCACCACCATTTGGCGGAAGGCCGGCGGATAAGCGAGACGGCGAGCCGGCACGCCTTCCTGCTCCAAAAGATCGACCCAGGTGCTGTTAAAGTTCAACGCCTGGACGCGGTCCTCGCGCAGCGCGTGAAAGCCCGCGCCGAGAACGCCGACCGCCACGATTTGCACGTCTTGTCCAGGTGTCAGCCCCACCGAGCGGAGCAGCGCGCGGGTTTGCGGGATCGTCCCCCAGGTCAGCGCGCCGACGCCGATGCTCTTGCCGCGAAGATCGGCAAGCGTGCGAATATCGGAGTCCGCCTTGACCGCGATCTCGAGCGTATTCCAGGGACCTGCGTTATAGAAATAAGACACCGGCAGCGGGGGGCTTTCCGCCTTGTGCGCGGAGAGCAGCGTTTCCGGAAGCGGCAGCGCGATCGTGATGTTCTTCTGCAAGAGCTGCGGGAGCAGCGCGCCGGCACCGGCCAGCACCACATACTCGACTTCGAGATTCTCATCGCGGAAGAGGCCCAGTTCATCCGCGATGGCCTGCACCCCGCCATCCGTCACAGTCGGCGGAATCGCCAGGCCGACCTTGACCCGGTCCGCGGACTGCGCGGATGCTTCAGACGCCACGAAGAAACTCGCGGCCATTGCGAGTTGCATGGTCATTAAGAGACCGACATTGTTGAGACGATGAGCGCGCAACAGCGGTTCGCGATTAGTGCGTTTCAAGGAAGCGAGAATACGAGCGAAGGAAAATTTGCTTTTTGATAGGTGAGATTCGGAACAGACTTCTGCCTCAACGTTGAAACGAGATAAAATCATTCTAACTCCTTGATTTATCGAGAATATTTCGCATGTTACGTAGTGCGCAGTCAACGCGTCTCAGAGGGTGCGCTGAACGGCTTTGCTACTAATAAGCAAAGGGAGCGCCGTGGTTTCACTTAAAGACGCAGACCAAGTCAGAGTGAGCCGCTTTTTGATGCATGCGCCTGAGTTCCGGATCGCGCTATTGTCGCCGAGAACTTTCCACCTTTCATCCGGGCGTCATTGCGAATAAAATGCCTGAAATCAATGGCGGAATGGAATGATGTTCTTATTGCCCGCCGACGGGCGAGATACCTTTCCGTCCTCATCCCTTTTCACTAAGCCTGCGGTCGGATCGGCCTCGACATGCGCCAGCGTTAGACCAGATCGATGCCACAGGCCACTTTGATGAATTTTTCGCCTCAACAGATCGTCGCGCCGCCTGTCATTACATTGAGCGGAATCGAAAAGAGCTTCGACTCGCTGAAAGTCCTCGAAGCTATCTCGCTCGACGTGTCTCAGAATGAGATCGTCGCGCTGCTGGGGCCATCGGGCTGCGGAAAAAGCACGTTGCTCAACATCATCGCGGGCTTGCTGAAGCCTGATCGCGGAGACATCCGTGTAAACGGTGCAGGAATTCACGAGCGACGCGACCAGGATCGTATCGCCTACATGTTCCAGGAAGATCGTCTGCTGCCGTGGCGCAGTGTCCGCGCCAATGTCGGTTTCGGCCTCGAGGCTCAGAACATGAGCAAGGCGGCGCGGCGGGCCAAAGCGGATTCGATGCTTGGTCATGTCGGCCTGTCCGATTTTGCAAAGTCATGGCCGCATCAGCTATCCGGCGGAATGCGCAGCAGGGTCGCACTGGCGCGCAGTCTGGTGGTCGAGCCACGTATCCTGCTGATGGACGAGCCGTTTTCGAAGCTCGATCCGCAGACGCGCAGTCAGATGCATGGCGAGTTGCTGCGTCTGCAGAAGATCAATGGCACCACGATTCTATTCGTGACCCACGATGTCGAAGAAGCCGTCGTCCTGGCCGATCGGATCGTGATGATGAGCCCCAGGCCGGGCCGTATCCGCAGCATCAAGACGTTAGACCTTCCGCGCCCGCGCATCCCCACGGATCCCGTGGTCAATGAGCAGATCCGCCAATTGCGGATCGAGGCCTGAACAATGGCTTCGCTGACGCGTGTCACCAGTATTGTCCTGCAACGTTGTCTATTGTTCGGTGTGATCGCCCTGGTCTGGTGGTACGCCGCCAGAAACTTGCCCTCCTTCATATTGCCGGGACCGGCCAGGGTCTTCGGCGCCATCGGCGATCTTCTGCAGAGCACGACATTCCGCCACGACGTGGGTGCCACCACGAGCCGCGTCGTCAGCGGCTTTCTGATTGCCGCATCGGCCGGCACGCTCGTCGGCCTGGTCCTTGGATCGAACCGCATACTCGCGACGTTCTTCGAGCCGATCCTTGCCATTCTCAACACCGTGTCGTCGGCAATCTGGGCGATCTTCGCGATCATATGGTTCGGCATCTCCGATGCCACGACCGTGTTCGTCGTCTTCATGACGGCATTCCCCCTGATCCTGACCAATGTCTGGCAGGGAACGCTGGCAGTCGACCGGCAATATGTCGAACTGGCGCGTTCGTTCGGGATGTCGCAGTCACAGATCCTGCTGAAGATCTATCTTCCCAGCATCCTGCCTTACTTCTTTTCGGGGGCCCGCCTCGCATTCGGCTTCGGCTGGCGCGTGTCGCTGGTTGCCGAAACCCTGGGTGCTTCGGACGGCATCGGCTATCGCCTCCGGCAGGCCGCCGACCTGGTGCAGAGCGACAAGGTGTTCGCCTGGACACTGCTGTTGGTCGCGCTGATGCTCATCCTCGAGGCCGGCCTGCTTAAACCGCTGGAACGCGCCCTGTTCCGGTGGAAATCATGATCTCTCACCAATGAGGACTATCCGATGATACGCAAAGTTCTGTTCGCCGCCGCAGCCGCCATGGCGCTCGTCATAACGGTGCCCGCTCAAGCCGGCCAGAAGGTGCGGATCGGCTATTGGACCAGCGGCGTGAGCCTGGGCTTTGGATCCGTGCTGCAGTCCAGGGACTTCCTCAGCAAGCGCGGCATCGACGCTGAGTTCATCCACTTCCCCGACGTCAATGCACCGTTGCGCGCGCTTGCCTCCGGCTCGATCGATCTTGCCTTCGGCGCGCCGCTTGCCGGCGTCTTCAGCACCGCCGCCGAGGGCGTGCCCGTCAAGATCTTCGCCGCCACCCAACCCGCGGACGTTCAGGTCGTGGTGCCCGTCGAACTCGCCCATCAAGTCCCTCTCGGAACTGAAGGGCAAGAAGCTCGGCACGTCGCCGGCAGGCTCGTCATCCGCGGTGCTCGCCGGCGCGATTCTCGCGGGCAATTACGGCATCAAGAGCGACGAGTTCACGCTGGTTGGCGGAAACGAGTCGCGCCTGGTGCAGTTCCTGGCTCAGAAGCAGGTCGATGTGGCGGCGCTGCGTTCGGTTACCGTGGCGCAGATCGACGGCGAACTGAAGGTGAGGAAGCTTGCCAACTTCGTCGACGAATGGAAGAAGCTGACGAAGTCCGACGCTCTGCCCTATAACGGCATCGGCGCGGTGAGCTCTTCTTTGATCGCCAGCCAGCCGGATACCGTCGCGAACGTCATCGCGGCGCTGCGCGATGCGCTGGCGTGGGGATCGGCCAACCAGAGCGAGGTAGCCGCCATTCTGGAGAAGAGCGCCAATTTGCCCAAGGACGACGCGCGCGTTTATGCGGCGAATTGGGACGCCATGTATCGCGTGACATTTGAACCGGCGGACATCGCCAGCCTCAAGCGCCAGCATGAAGTGCTGGCCGCGGGCGGTTTCATCACAGGCGCGCTCAGCGACGAACTATTCGTCACCGGCCCGTATGAAAAATCAAAGACCCTCAAGTAGGAAAGTTGGATCTCATGAGCCGCAAGATGAAAGCCCTCGTGCTCGGCGCGCATGGCGACCTCGACCAGCTGCAGGTCGTGCACGACAAGCCGGTGCCGCAAGCCAGCCCCGGGCACGTCGTCATCCGCGTCGGCGCGTCGTCGTTCAATTATCACGACGTGTTCACCGTGCGCGGGATGCCAGGCATCAAGGTGCCGCTTCCGGTGGTGATCGGCCTCGATCTGGCCGGCACCATTAGCGAACTGGGTGACGGCGTGACCGGCTGGAATGTCGGCGATCGCGTATTGGTCAATCCGCTGAAGCCAGGTGTCGGCCTGATGGGCGAGATGACCGACGGCGGGATGGCCGAATATGTCGCGGCGGATGCACGCCAGCTGATTCCCATGCCCGATGCCGTGACATTCGATCAGGCCGCCGCGCTTCCGGTTGCCTATGGCACGGCGCATCGGATGCTGATCACCCACCGCACGGTCAAGGCCGGCGACAAGGTCCTGATCCTCGGCGCCAGCGGCGGCGTCGGCACTGCGAGCATCATCCTGGCAAAATTGCTCGGCGCCGAAGTCATAGCCTGCGCCGGCAGCGACGAGAAATGCGAACGTCTCTTGGCACTCGGCGCCGATCACGTCGTCAACTATCAGACGACGGACTTCTCCAAATGGGCCGTCGCGAAATATGGCAAGCCGGAGCGCAGGACCTATGAAGGCGGCGTCGACACGGTCGTCAATTTCACCGGCGGCGACACCTGGCTGCCGTCACTGCGATGCCTCAAGCGTGGCGGTAACCTGCTCGTATGCGGCGCCACGGCGGGATACGATCCCAAGGAGGATCTGCGATATGTCTGGAGTTTCGAGCTGAACATCCGCGGCTCCAACAGCTTCTACGAGGAGGACCTGGTGGCCCTGCTCGATCTGATCGCGGCGGCCAAGATCGACCCCGTGATCGATCGTTCCGTGCCGCTGGAACAGGCTGTCGAAGGACTGGCCCAGATCCGCGACCGCACCGTGCTCGGCAAGATCGTTGTCCGGCCGTAACCCCTGCATTCATAGCGAGATTTACATGGCTGAAACCCCTATACCGTCGGTCGAGGACGTTCGCAGCAAATTGCTCAAAGGCCCCTATCATCAATGGCTCGGGCTGGACGTCGTGTCGGTCGGCGCCGGCGAAATCGAACTCACTGCCAAATGGCGTGAGGAATGGGTCGTCAATGTCGAAGGCGGCTATACGCATGGTGGCATTCTCGCCGCGCTGGTCGATCTCACCGCCGACTGGGCGCTGGTGTCGAGCAATGGCAGAGGCGTTCCGACCATCGATCTTCGGGTGGACTATCACGCTGCTGCCAAGGGCGATCTTCGTGTGGTCGGCAAGGCGATCAAGCTCGGCAAGCAGTTCTCGACCGCCGAAGCACATGTTTATGATGCGTCGGGCAAACTCGTTGCGAGCGGCCGCGGCGTCTATCTGACGCCGCCAAAGGATCGCTAGATGAGCCTGCAGCTGGACCATGTGGTGATCAACACCAGGTTCGAGATGGATGCAGCCGCAAAGCTGTTCGAAGGTCTCGGATTTCAGCTTACACCGCGCGGTCTGCATCCCACGCTGGGCTCGATCAATCACCTGATGATTTTCGGGCGCGCCTATCTGGAACTCATCGGCCTGCCGCGCGGCGCCGAGAAGGTGCGGCAGGAACTCATCGACAGCCCGGTCGGCCTCAACGGCCTTGTTTTCGCCAGCAAGGACGCAGCGGCAACCCGTCGGGAGGTCGTGAGCAACGGGTTCGACGCACAACCGGTGCAGAACTTCGCGCGGCCGCTGGTGATCGACGGTACGGAACATGAAGCGCGCTTTTCCGCCGTGCGGCTGGCGCTCGATTCATTCGCGGCCGGACGCGTCTATTTTTGTCAGCACCATA
Organism: uncultured Alphaproteobacteria bacterium; assembly: GCA_963793165.1. Classification (GTDB taxonomy): domain Bacteria; phylum Pseudomonadota; class Alphaproteobacteria; order Rhizobiales; family Xanthobacteraceae; genus Bradyrhizobium. Next base: position 210,198 of record CAWBYU010000009.1, on the reverse strand, counting down.
CGCCCGAACTGATATGGCGACACGACTGGAAAGATCACGCGAACGGCGTGACCGAAATTGTCGAATTGACCGTCACCAGCGCCGATCCTGATAGCACCCGCGCGAGCTACGGCAAGCTTGGCGGTATCGGCGGGGATTTCGCGTTGACGGTGGTCGACGCCGCCGAGCTGACCAATCGGTTCGGCGAATTGGCGCGCTTCGGCTCGGAGCGGGCCGAACAATTCTCCGCCGTCACCCTGCGCAGCCGTGATCCGCAGATCGCCGCCGGGCGTGCCGCGTCGCTCGGCCTGCCATACAGCGCAACCAAAGGACGCGTCATCGTCGGGCTCCCCGCATTCGCCTCCCTGGTCGAGTTCATCGCATGACGGTCGCGACCAATCTCGGCTGCGTCACCGGCCCCGAGCACGCGCGTGAGCAGCTCGCTTTCATCGGGATCGATGCGGATCTCGAGGAAACCCGCTGCACGTTCGGTCAGCTCGATGACCTCGCCAATGCGGTGGCACGCGGCCTGACGGCGCGGGACTATGCTGAAGGCGACCGCATTGCCATCCTTGGGGCTAACTCCATCGAATTCATCGCGGTCGTGCTCGGCGTGATGCGGGCGGGACTGGTGGCGGTCCCCATCAATTACCGCTTTCCGAAAGAGCTGATCGATTATGTGGCGAAGGATAGCGGGGCGCGCCTGCTGTTCTGCGATGAGCAGAGGCTCGCCTCGGTGCCTGAGGGCATCGCGCACATCAGGCTCGCGCGGACCGGATCGAACAGTCTGGCGCAACTTGTCGATCCCGGTCCCTTCACGGCGTTCGCGCCGATCGCCGACGAGCCGGCCCTGATCCTCTACACGTCCGGGTCCACCGGCCGCCCCAAGGGCGTGGTTCTCAGCCATGCGGCGCATCTGTGGGTGGTTCGGACGCGTCAGGAAACGGGTCCGCTGACGGGGGAGCGCGTGCTGATCGCCGCCCCGCTCTACCATATGAACGCGCTGGCGCTGTCGTTCCTGGCGCTTGCATCGCGCGCGACCACCGTGCTGCTGTGGCAATTCTCTGCGGTCCCCTATATCGAGGCGATCGCCCGGTACCGGTGCACATGGCTCACGGCTGTACCGCCGATGATCGCGATGATGCTGCGTGAACGCGATGCGCTGGCTTCGGCGGATCTGTCGTCTGTGCGCGTGATAAGAATGGGTTCGGCGCCGGTCAGCAAGAGCCTTCTCGAACAAATTCACCGGCTGCTCCCGAACGCGAGGGTGCTGAATGCCTATGGGACGACCGAATCCGGCCCCGTCACATTCGCCGCGCATCCTGACGGCAGACCCAATCCGCCATTTTCGCTCGGCTACGCCCACCCGAAGGTGCAGCTTCGTCTTCGTGACGAGGCCGGCCATGAGGGTGCGGAGGGAGTTCTCGAAATCAAGAGCCCGGCGCTCCTGACCCGCTATCACAACAGGCCGGAACTGACCGCGGCATTCACGCCCGATGGCTATTATGTCACCGGCGACGTGTTCCGCCGCGACGACGACGGCTTCTACACGTTCATCGGACGGCGCGACGACATGTTCGTGTGCGGCGGCGAGAATGTCTATCCCGGCGAGGTCGAGGCTGTTCTCGAGCGGCATCCGGCCGTCGCGCAGGCCTGCGTCGTTCCCCTCGAGGACGACATCAAGGGACAGAAGCCGGTTGCGTTCGTGGTGCTCCGCCCAGGCAAGACGGTAACCGAAGCGGAACTGAAGGCGTTCTCGCTCGAGCACACTGCCGCCTATCAGCATCCGCGTCGGATCTGGTTTGTCGATGCCATTCCCGTTGCAAGCACTCAGAAGATCGATCGAAAATCTCTTGAACGCGAGGCCATCTTGCGGACGGAAGCCACGAGGGTGCTTCGGCAGTCGTAAGGTTTGTCATCCTGGATTGGCGCCCGAGAGATCGACGCCACCAACGATGCCGTTCGCACGAGTCATACCTTTCAAGTATACTTCCCAGAACAACAGATATCGGCCACGGCAATCGAGGCGAAGCCCATCGTGGATGGTCTCAGCACGGTGTTTTCCGAGATCAAGCTTGTAAACTTTAAAAAGGGCTAAAATGGCATTTCGTGTCTTGATCATCGGTGGCACGGGGCAGGTGGGAACTGCGGTGGTGGGCGCGCTGGCCGCGGAGCAGTCCTGTGCCGAAGTCGTGATGGTCAACCGCAGGGCGATTTCTCCGATCGCTAATCCCCGTGTGCGGCAGGTGATCCTGGATACGGCAGCTTCCCAGTTTCCGGGGGAAGTGACCAAGCTTGCGCAGAGCATGGCTGCGCAAGGCGATCCTGTCTATGGCGCATCGTGTGTTGGGGTCGGTAAAGGCAGCATGAAGTGGAGCGAGGAAGAATTAAAGGCCCTCGAAATTGGCGTGGTCGGCGGCTTTGCCCAAGGTTGTCGGGCCGCGGGTATCTCACGATTTTCTCTGCTATCGGCAGTGGGAAGCACCTCGAAAAGCAGGTTTCGCTATGTGCGGGTCATGGGGTTGAAAGAAGAGGCGGTTCAAGCAATAGGCTTCCAACGCCTCGCGATTTTTCGTCCGGGAATTATCGGAGGCAATGCTCACACGCCGCGGTATGTCGCTTGGTTGGGCCGTCTGATTCCGGGACCTTTTGGCACGATCGAGCAGAAGGATATCGGGCGCGCCTTTGTTGCTGAATTCATCAGCAGCTCGGCTCCAAACGGGGTTGTGCGTCTGGAAAATGGGGCGATGAGACGGAGGTCTCGTGCGCTTGATAGTCCACTAATCACTTAGTCAGTGGGGCATTCCGGGCAGGTATCGCCCACCGAGCCAGCGCGCGCGAACCTCGGCCGCGGCTTCATCAATGGAACGGCGGTCCGGCGTCTGCCTCTTACTACTGCCTGTTTCTGCAAAAAGCAGGGCGCGGCTGGCATCACCACAGCCGCGCCCTACATCGCCGGTCAATGGGGCAGGGGGGATAACCGGCTGCCGAGATGACGCGCAGCCTCCCGAGTCGTTCCCGTCCCGAGAAATTTTTTAATACACGGTTAATTGATTTTCGCGCCTCGAACCCAAGTCCTGTCCCGGCATTCTAACTATTGATCGCCATGGGGCGACGAACGGTGGGCAGGCGTATCATGTCACGTTTATCCTGGGGAATTGTCGGAACCATCGCTGTTTCGCTGGTCTTTGGTGCCGGAGCATATGGCCGGGATCTTATCAGAACCCAGGAACCCGCCCAAAAATCTGCCGCTCAAGCAGCCATCAATCGCGCCGCCAAAGCCGACCGCGCAACCGCGGCTGTGCCAGGATCCGCGGCGCAAACGCGCACGATTTCGCTTCGGCTCGATAGTCTCTCCGATACCTCCGTTCTGATCCGGATGCCGGCCGCCAAGGAGGCCAGCAATGGCCGGTCCGCGCCTTCCATGATCAGGCCGTCTGCGGATCGCAAGAGGGCAGTGGCCTGCGAGCCCCCGGTCAGCGTGTTGACCGAGGTGGCAAAACGGCTTGAGCCCGGACGCTGCGTCACCTGAGAGAGTTTTTCCTGTTTTATTGCCGCCGCGCCAAGAGCGGTTTTTGTCCTCTCATGACGTTCTCTATTGCAACGAACGGGACGCTCTCACCCAGAGTAACAGCTTGATTACTCCGCTGGCGCTTCGTCGCTCGCCGCGTTGCGGCTGGCCAGAAAACCCAATGCCAATCCGCCGACGGCGAGGATCGGGATCAGCTTCCTGAGGCCGATCGCGCGGATCACCTGGATGCCGGCGGCGACCAGCATTGGATCGGCAAACGCGGTTTGCATAGGCAATTCCGCGGGCTCTTCCACGGGGGCCTTTACCTGATTTTTGCGCATCATGTAGCAGCCGGCAGCGATCAGCGTGACGATAGAGAAGATGCCGGCGCCGGTCAGGCAGGCCTCGACCGGTCCATATTTCTGCTGCACGAACACAAAGGCCGCGGCGCAGAGAAACGACGTCGTGACAAACAAGGCCAGGGCTGCGGCCGCCGCCAGCGATGTCAGCCGTAAGGCCGATCCGGTCTGGTTCTTGAAGTCTTCGATCATCCGCGCAAACATGAGACGCCTCGATTCAAAAGCCATCCGTCAAATGGAATGACGGCGCGTGCGCGCCGGCATTCATCTCAGCGAAACGCGAGTTAAAGAACTGCAATCAGGAAGCGGATCGCGGGCGCGCGGGCCATCGATCGAAAGCCACGCGCCTGTCGCCCGTCCATCATCTGCGCCAGGTCACGCCGATCAGGAAGCCGAGGCCGAGCGCGAGGCCGACGGTCGCCAGCGGACGCTGGGCGATGACGTCTTCCAGCGATTCTTCGATCGAGATGGCCGCGTCCTGCGCGGCACCCATCATGGCGCTGCCGCGCTCCGACATATCGTCGACAGCGGAATCGACGTTGGCCCGGGCCTGCTTGTAGCCGCGGCGGGCCTGTTTGCCCGCCGTGCCCGCGAACGAGTTGAGCGCTTCGGTGATCTGGTCGGTCAGGGCTGAGATATCGTTTTTCACGGCTGCTACATCCTTTTCGAGGCGTTCATAGGTCGCTTTATCCGTCATGTTTCTCATTCCGATCTCGCCGTCCGTGCTCGACATCAAAAGCTCCCGGGGACTGAGGTTCCTCACCCCACAAACGCCGCGCTGCGCGGTAAGTTCCCCAAAATGAACCGGTCAGTCCGGCGGCAGCTGCGGCGTATCCACCGGCATCAGATGCTCCTTGAGAATGAGGCCTACGATCAGAAGCGGCGAGGACAGGAAGCCGCCGACCGGGCCCCAGAGCCAGGTCCAGAACGCCAGCGCCAGCAGCACCGCGAGCGCGTTCAGCGACAGGCGGCGTCCAATGATGGCGGGGGTGACAAAATGCCCTTCCAGGAAGGTAATTCCGACAAACGCCAACGGCGCGACCAGCCCAGCGGCGATGGTGGGAAAGGCCACGATCCCGACCGCCGTCAGCACCACGAACATCGCGACCGGGCCGATGATCGGCAGGTAGTTCAGGGTCGCGGCCAGCGCGCCGAGTCCGGCCGGATTGGGCATGCCCGCCACGGCGCAGATGAGGCCGGTCGCGACGCCGACGCCGACATTGATCATCGTGACCGTCAGCAGATAGCCGCCGAGATGCTCTTCGATCTCGTTGAGAATACGCAGCGCCCGCAGCCGGGAGGGATGGTCGCCGAACATCAGGATCAACGCACGGCGCAAATCCTTCCAGCTCGCGATGAACAGGATCAGCGTTGCAAAGAACAGCAGGAACTCGGTGAAGGTCGGCGACAGGAATTCGAGCGTGGGCTGGAGCCAGTCGAATTTCGGCATCTGGAACGAGCCCAGCGGATCGGAGCCGCCGAGCATGATCTGGAGTTGATGCCAAAGCGCCAGGGGCCGATCGAACACATGCAGCTTCTCTTTCAGGATCGAGCCCAGTTCCGGCAGCCGGTTGCTCCATTCCATCAATGGCGAGGAGATCAGGCCGACCAGAAACGTCGCGACCGCACCCGCGGCGGCCACGATCAGAACCGCCGCCACCGAGCGGGGAATGCGGTTTTTCTCGAGCAAGCTCGCCGCCGGCGACAGCATGGTGCCGACCACGAACGCTGCGATCACCGGCAGGAAGAACGCCTTTGCCACGTAAAGCACGACGAAAACCGAGATGAGAAGCAGCGCCACCAATGCAAAGGCGACGACTTCAGCCCGGCGGACCACCGGCGGCAGCTCGGTTTTGCTCTCAGGCAGCGGCTGACCCGCGGCTTCGCCGGGCGACGTCCGTTCACGTTCACCGGGAAGGACGCGCACCATGATTCTCCCAGCGTGACGGCGATGACGTCGCGCTCCGAACTGGACTGTGAGGGCTGCATAACGTGACCTGCCGGGAAAGGTTCCATCGCGGAGACGTGAAACACGGCGGCTTGACAGGCCGGTCTCAAATCGGCGTCCGGCGGAACCGCGAGGCACCCATCGCGTTGGCTTGTCAACAGCATCCGATGGGGCAGCACATGGCATCGAATTTCGCAGGCAATCGCAGACTTTCGTTGCGCGCAACGAGCGCGCTGATCTTCGCCGGGGCATTGTTGTCGGCGCCCGCCTTCCTCTGCGGCGCGGCCAACGCGCAGGTGCTCGGCTACGCCGACGCCCCGCAAAACTCCTTTCCCTCGGACGATGTCATGGTGACGCCGGACGAAGGCGATGGCTCCTCAAGCGTCGTGCCCGAGCGGCTGCGGCGCGCGACCGTTGCCTTCAACACCAGTGAGGCGCCCGGCACCGTGGTGATCGATACCGGCAACACCGCGCTTTATTTTGTGCTGGGCCAGGGCCGCGCGATCCGGTACGGCGTCGGCGTCGGCCGCGAAGGGTTCACCTGGGCCGGCGTGCAGACCGTCAGCCGCAAGGCGGAATGGCCGGATTGGTATCCGCCGGCGGAAATGATCGCACGGCAGCCTTATCTGCCGCGTTTCGTGGCGGGAGGCCCCGGCAATCCCCTGGGCGCGCGGGCGATGTATCTCGGCTCCAGCCAATATCGCATTCACGGCACCAACGATCCCTCGACCATCGGCAAATTTGTTTCCTCGGGCTGCATCCGCCTGACCAATGAAGACGTCGCCGACCTGTTCAGCCGCGTCAATGTCGGCACCAAGGTCGTGGTGCTGCCGAAAAATGCCCCGCACCTCGCCGCCAAGGCCGCGGAAAGCAAGGGGGCCGTCCCGGTTCGTCCAACCGCCGTGTCGGCGCGTTCTGTCGCTACCCCGTCATCCGCGGGCCGCCATGCGATGAACCTTTCGACATCGTCGCTGAACTGAGCCTGGCAACTTCGTTTCGGAGCTGGACATGAGCTGGATATCGGGCAGACGGCTGGGGTTCATCGCCGCGACGTCGCTGTGGGCGGTGGCGCTGGCTCCGGCCGTGCAGGCCGAGGACTTCTTCTCCGCGCTGTTCGGCGGGTTCGAGGGAGGACGTCCCCGTGCAGCCATGATGCCGTTTGGCGAGATCAATCCGGCCCCTCCGCGGGGCGAGGTCTCCCGTTCGCGCCCCAGCTATTCCGGCGGCTCCCAGGCCTATTGCGTGCGAACCTGCGACGGGCGCTATTTTCCGATCTCGGCGTCCGACAATCAGAGCCGGGCAGCTTCGTGCAATAGTTTTTGTCCGGCCAGCGATACCAAGATCGTTTACGGCGACAGTATCGATACCGCCGCCACCGAGAGCGGCAAGCCTTATTCCGAGCTGCCGAATGCATTTCGTTACCGGAACGAGCTGGTCGCGGGCTGCACCTGCAACGGCAAGGACCAGATCGGTCTGGCGCCGGTCAAAATCGAGAACGATCCAACGCTTCGCAAGGGCGATATCGTTGCCGGCAGCGACGGGTTGATGGTCGCAGGCCGAAGCGCCGACAAGCGCGGCGCGTCGTTGAATTTCTCTCCGGTGCCGGACAAGGTGCGTTTGCGCTATCAGCACGTGCCCGTGGTGGCGGCGGAGTAGGGCTGGGCCTGACGGCGGCGGCCCAATCGCCGACGCGGGGGATCAGGCCGCGCGGATCTTTCCGAGGAACTGGGTCACTTGATGGCCCAGTTGCTGGCTCTGGGTTTCCAGCGACTTGGAAGCGCGTTTGACATCGTCGGCGGCCGTCGCGGCGCTATCCGCATCGGATTTGACGCCGGTAATACTGTCCGAGACGTTTTTGGTGCCTTGCGAGGCGTATTGGGTGCTGCGGGTAATCTCCTGCGTGGCCGCGCCCTGCTGCTGCACTGCGGCCGCAATCGCGGTCGCGACCTCGTTCACCTCGCCGATGATGCTGCCGATACCCTTGATGGCGTCGATGGCCTCGCCGGCCACTTTCTGAATGTCCGAGATCTGCTCGGAGATATCCTCGGTCGCTTTGGCGGTCTGGCTGGCCAGCGATTTGACCTCCGACGCCACCACGGCAAAACCCCGGCCGGCGTCCCCGGCGCGGGCCGCCTCGATGGTCGCGTTCAGCGCCAGCAGGTTAGTCTGGGCGGCAATGGTGTTGATCAGGCCGACGACTTCGCCGATCCGGCTCGCCGACGTTGCGAGCCCCTGCACGGTCCCGTCGGTTTCCCGCGCCTGGTTGACGGCGCGGCTGGCGATGCCCGCGGCGTGTGCTGCCTGTTGGCTGATATCGTTGATGGACACACTTAGTTCCTCCGACGCGGAAGCGACGCTCTCGACGCTCATCGAGGCATCGCCGGACGCCTTCTGCGCGACCTGAACCCGTTCGTTGGTCTGGCGGGAGACCGTCGACAGGCCCGCCGAAGTGTTCCTCATCTGACCGGAAGCGTCGTTCAGTTGGTCCAGCGTTTGCCGTACCGCGCTCTCGAATTCGCCGACGTAAGTCTCGATCGCCTGCTGGCGCGCCGCGGCGCCGGCGTTGCGCTCCCGCTCCTGCCGTTCGATCCGGACCTTGTCCGCGGCCTGTTGCTTGAAGGTTTCGAGGGCGCCGGCGAGCGCGCCGATCTCGTCCTGGCGCCCTCCATACCCGGTATCGACGGTCAGATCGCCGGAGGCCACTTTCAGCATGGCGTCGCGCATACTGTGCAAGGGCCTGATGACACGGCGGGTGACGGCTATCATGGCGCCGAATGTCAGGGCAAGGGCCGCAGCCAGCAGCACGAGTTGCAGGGCCAGCGACCTTTGGGCCCGGGAATGCAGCGCCGCGGCATGCTCCTCGGCGGCATCAAGCGCGGCTTCGGCGACGGTGACCGCGGCGGAGAGGCGTCCCACCGTGAGCGGACTCCACTGGTTTGGCGTCAGTTCGGTTTTCTCGCCGGCGATCAGCGCCCCCAATACGCGATCGCGCAGCGCGAGATATTGAGGGTCGAAATAAGCGGTCTTGTTGGCAGCAATCGCCGCGGAAAGCGCCGGCGGCAGCCGCATTCCCGACGCTGTCAGTTCCAGCGCATTCCATGCGATGTCAGTGCCGCCAAGAAATTTCATATAGGTCAGGCGAGTCTCCGGGGCCAGGCGTCCGGCGGCCATCCCGTTCGAAACCAGGATCGACGATTCGCCGGCGGTGTTGCGGAGCAGCCAGGCGATTTGCTTGATCGCCAGCAATTGGTCGATGGTGGCATCCAGATGGTTGACGTTGGCGACCAGCGCCGCGGACAGCTTGTCCAGCGTTTCAAGCAGCGCTTGCGCCGTATCCAGATATTCCTTGACCAGTGCCGGGCGACGCGAGGCCTTCGGCTTGGCCATCTCGGTCCAGAATTCCTTTTGAAGTGTGCCGAGCGACTTGAACAGGCGATCCAGTTCCGGCACCAGCGTCTTTTGCTCGTCGAATTCGAGTGAGGCGAGTTGGTCGAGAGCTTTGCCTATCGCGGGCATTTCCGCATCGCGAAGACCCCGGAGATATTTATCGATGTCGCTGTCGATAGGCTGATCGGAATTCAACAGCCGGCTGGTGTTGGGCCGATCGGTGCGCAGGTTGTGCATGGCCTTGAACAGGTTCGCCGAGGTATCGGCGATCAGCGCGATACGGCTTGTCGATTGCAAGCGCTTCCAGGAATCCCAGGCGCTGAGCGAAAATCCGATCACCACGCAGAATGACGTAGTGAGGATGACTGCCTTGAGCAGCGCGGATACGGTCAGGCGGTTCAGCATAATAGGCCCTCAGTTTCATCCACTTAGGCCAAAAAAGGTAAATAATTAGACAGTGCCTATGCCCAGTATTGCTACCGCTGGTAGCAATTTTTGGAATCTGCGTCTCTCGCGCGGTTCCTGCTTCGGAACCCGAAGGCGGCCCGTGCGTTGAGCCGGATCAAAAATGGTCTCACGATTTTCTGGGGGTTTCGGATGCTTATAGGTGCGCTGGTCACATTTCTCGTCGTTATTCTCATTCTATATCTGATCAACCTGCTGCCGCTCGACGGCCGCGCCAAGCAAATCGCACGCGTGGTCGTGATCGTCCTTGGCGTGATTTCGCTGCTGAAATACATCGCGGTATTTTAGGATCCGCGGACGAAAAAGCCCCGGCAAAATGCCGGGGCTTTTGTTTTTGACCGATCAGGAAAACTTACTTGAGCGTGCTGAACCAGTCGTCCACGTCCTTGTGGATCTGATCCTTGGCGAAGCCGTAGCGCTGCTGCAGCTTGCCCTCGAGCTGCTCGCGGCGGCCCTCGATCACGTTGAGATCGTCGTCGGTGAGTTTGCCCCACTTCTCCTTGGCGGCGCCCTTGAATTGCTTCCAGTTACCTTCAACCCGGTTCCAATCCATCGTCGTCTCCTCTTGAGTTGAGATGGACTTTCAACGGGCGGGCAGTTGAAACGTTCCGGCTGCGGCATCGTGTCGTCGGCGTTCGCTTCGCTGCTTTATCTCAATTGGAGAGGCGGGCGCGTTGCACCCTTACGGTCGCCGTGCCGACATTGTCGCCATAGAAATAGTTCCGAAGTCCCGGCCATGCCCAGACAGACTCGTTCACATAGAGAAACAACTCCCCGTTTCGCTTGGGGGTGATCTGAACGTCGAGATCATTGGACCTGAGATCATCATCGGGCTCGAGCACGCGTTCATCGCTGCCGATCATGCCAACGCGCGCAACGACCTTGAACGGCTCCACAAAGAGATGCCGCTTCAGCGGCCATTTGATCAGTTCGTTCAGTTTCAGCGTCAAACCTGACGTCGGCTTTCCCCGTGTACTGACGACGGCGCCATCGTCCTTCCAGGCGTTGGTCTTGTCTTTCGGATCCGGCACGGCGATCGCTATGTTGTATTTCTGGCCTTGCTCAAGCCAGATGCCCGTCGCATGGCAAACCTGGCTGATGTCGAATTGCTTCCGCGTCGAAATGACCGGGCCGACCTCGCACATGGCGGGGCAGGTCGCGGGACCGGTCGTGCGGGTCGATGGCGGCTTTCCAGGTTCAGGCGGATTTGGTACCTGGCAAACCGGCATGTCGTAGAGGCAGCTGGCGCGCGTGTCGTCACAGCCGGCTTTATGCCGGCGCTCGCACATCGGCTGGCCTTCTCCGCAAAACACCTCGCGGCCGTAGCTGCAGGTCGGCGCAACGCCCTCTCTGGCGCAGGTGGCCAGACCCGCGGAAAGGCAGAGGTCCAGGCCCTGGTTTTCGACACGCCTGCCCAACTCACCCCGCGGATCGGAGGCGATGGCGGTGGTGATGTTGTTGCTCTGGGCGCAGACCAGTCCGTTGGCCTCCTCGATACTGAAAGCAAGGTGACTTCCGAACAGAAGCGCAAGAACCAGAAAGCTGAAGGCAAAACCGAACGGCAACAAATACAGCTTCAGAAAGCGAACGAACTTTCTGTATAACCACGCCGAGCGCAGGTGATAGACCGCCCATTTGGGTGTGAAGAGCGCGACCAGCGTCGCGACCAGGATGATGGTGACGGACACGCTGATATGGCTGGTCAGAAACGCCTGGCCGCTCTTGGGCAGCCTTAGCCATGCCGGAAGATGGGCATGCGCGATAGCGTAGGCAGCCAGCGTGATGCCGACAATGCCGACAACGATCTCGAGCTTCGATCGGACCGCAGGCTCCGTGGCGCGCCAAACGCGCTCCATTCTGTCCTCGATTTTTCTGCCGAGCCAGACGCCGAGCCAGATCAGCAGCACGACCAGGAATCCGAGCACCAGAAAATGACTGGGGTCGCGCGCATAGGCGTCCACCCAGGTCGAGAGGGCGCCGGGCAGAACCTGTCCCACCGCCCTTATGGCGCTCGACACCAGGGTGAGCCCCGTCGAGTACTCGGCCGACGGGGGTATGATCCGCGACAGCGGATAGAGCGCGATATAAAGCGAGGCAAAGACCGTGACGAAGTAGATGAGGCGGCGGCGCCAGACATCATTCCAGATCTGCTCCTGCGCCGCACATCGTGCGGTCGCCTGCGCGTCCGTTTCAATGCTTGCTTGCGGCTTAATACCGGCATCTGAGAGAACGGCATATGATTGCGGAATGCCGATCGGCGCGTAGCGATGAGCGCCGCGCTTGGCACGGGTGATGGCCGTCTCGTGAATTGTCGGCGGGTGATTGGCGACGAAGTCGCCCTTGCGCAGCGAGAATCGCATGCGGCTTAGATCCGCGATCTTTCGCGGTCCGTAGCGGTAATAGCCGCCAAGACCGTTGCGGGAGTCGTAGAGCCGGCCATCCTTGTCGCGGCGCCACTCGGCATGGGCGATCATGTCGGGGTCGGGATTGGTCGGCTGGTTCGGAATGGTCTTGAACTTCAGGCCGCGCGCCTGCGCTTCCTTTATGATCCAGTAAAGCGGAATGTAAGCGAGCGAGTTGTCCGGATAACCCCCGCCGACATTCGAATGAACGCCGGAGAACCACACCTGGCTCAGCTTCTCAGGCGGCACATCCTTCTCATTCCAAAGCACGGGATGAAAGGTCGTCCGCTCATCGTCGAGCGACAGCGCATGGCATGCGCGCTGAATCCTCAGATCGAAGCTTCGGTTGGGCAGTTCGAGCGGCCAGATCCACTGGCTTACGCCGCGCGCCATTTCATCGATCGGCAGCCCGTAGGCGGCGACGGTGTCCCAGACGCCGACAAATGCGATACGATCTACCTGCTGGTTGTCGCTTTTTTCGTAACGCACCCCGAACAGATAGAGGAAGAAATCGCGAAGCTTCCGAAACAGCCACTCCACGCGCCAGATGGTATGAAATTTCTCGGCGCGATAGGCGCGATAGGCCATTTTGGCCTTCTGATAAAATTCAGCGTCGGTGTCGCCCCTGACCAGCCCCTGGCTCAAAATCAGGCCGATGACGACGCGGATGGTAAAAGCGCCGCGGCTGAAGCCAAATCCGAATATCTCGTCGCCAGGCTTGTAGTTCGCGCAAAGGAATTTGTAGATATCGAGGACGTTGCGTTTGAGACCCCATCCGAACACGCCGCCCAAAATGGCAAGCGGCTTGAACGACGACGTCCCGACGCCATCGTCGTAGAATGCGATCTGATCCTCGCCCCTTAAATCCAGGCTTTCGAAAACACGCCAGACGTTGGATTTCCAGACCTTGCTGGCGGAGTTTCCCGTGCCGTCCGACAACAGGATGATGCGCTTGGGCATGGATGCTTCCCCCAAGGATCGCAGGCTGTCGCATGTGATGCGCCCGCGCTCGGAACAATGGTGAGTGCAGAGGATCGGCACTCACATCAGATCAAAAAGGGATGACTATCAAAGGTTGCAGGATTGCGTAATGAGGCTGCCGCGGTCAACCGAGCCGGCGGGTTATCAACACGGTTTGCAGCTCCGGCGCCCAGCGATCCGCCGCACAGACGCGCGGCGGCAAACCGCTCAAGAATGTCCCGCGATCGTATTCCGGGTATATCGCTCAGGCGTCGCCGGGCATCTTTCCGGTCAGACGCGGCGGCATGGCCTGAAGGTGCAGGCGGACTGCGATCAACCCGCCGCCTTGGCTTCCCGGCGCCGTGCCGTCAGGATGAACTCGGTATAGCCGTTGGGCTGTTCGCGCCCCTTGAAGATCAGGTCACAGGCAGCCTTGAAGGCTATGCCATCGAAGCCCGGCGCCATCGGCCGGTACAGCGGATCGCCCTTGTTCTGGCCGTCGACCACGACGGCCATGCGCTTGAGCGATTCCATCACCTGCTCTTTCGTGATGACGCCCTGATGCAGCCAGTTCGCCAGATGCTGGCTCGAGATCCGCAGCGTGGCGCGGTCCTCCATCAATCCGACGTCATGGATGTCGGGCACTTTGGAGCAGCCGACGCCCTGGTCGATCCAGCGCACGACATAGCCGAGGATGCCCTGGCAGTTGTTGTCGATTTCCTGCTTCACATCGTCCGGCGCCCAGTTCGATTGCGAAACCGGGATGGTGAGGATGTCGGACAGCTTGGCGCGGGGCCCGCTTTTGGCCAGTTCCTGCTGGCGCGCCTGCACGTTGACCTGGTGATAATGCAGCGCGTGCAGGGTGGCGGCGGTCGGCGACGGCACCCATGCGGTGGTGGCCCCGGCCTGGGGATGTCCGATCTTCTGCACCAGCATGTCCGCCATCTTGTCGGGGGCGGCCCACATGCCCTTGCCGATCTGGGCATGGCCGGGCAGGCCGTCGATCAGGCCGATATCGACGTTCCAGTCTTCATAGGCCTTGATCCATGGCTGGCTCTTCATGTCGTTCTTGCGGATCATCGGGCCCGCTTCCATCGAGGTGTGGATCTCGTCGCCGGTGCGATCGAGGAAGCCGGTGTTGATGAAGCAGATTCGCTTCGAGGCGTTCTGGATGCAGGCCTTGAGGTTGACCGTGGTGCGGCGCTCCTCGTCCATGATGCCGACCTTCATGGTGTTTTCCGGCAGCGCCAGCATCTTCTCGACCTGGCCGAACAGTTCGCAGGTCAGCGCGACCTCATCGGGGCCGTGCATCTTCGGCTTGACGATGTAGACCGAGCCGGTGCGGCTGTTGCGCGTCTTGGAGCCGCCCTTGAGATCGTGGATCGCGAGCAGGCCGGCGACCGCGGCGTCGAGAATGCCTTCCGGAATTTCCTCGCCAGCCGAGTTCGAGCACGGCATCGGTGAACATGTGATGGCCGACATTGCGCATCAACAAAAGACTGCGCCCGTGCAGCGTCAGCTCCTTGCCGTCGGGCGTCTTATAGACCCGGTCGGGATTGAGCGCGCGCGTCAGCGTCTTGCCGCCCTTCTCGAAATCGGCCGACAAGGTGCCGTTCATCAGGCCGAGCGTATTGCGGTAGATCAGCACCTTGTCCTCGGCGTCGACCGCCGCCACGCTGTCCTCCATGTCCAGGATGGTGCTGACGGCGGATTCCAAAATCATGTCGGCGACGCCGGCCGGATCGTCCTTGCCGATCAGGTGGCCGCGGTCGATTCTGACCTCGATATGCATGCCGTTGTTGACCAACAGGATCGCGGACGGCGCGGCCGGATCGCCCTGATAGCCCGCGAACTGTGCGCCGGTTTTCAGCGCGGTGGCGTTGCCGCTTTTCAGTTTGACCGCGAGCTGGCCTGCGATCACGCTGTAGGACGTCACATCGGTGTGGCTTGCGGTCGCGAGCGGTGCCGCGGAATCGAGAAAGGCCTTGGCCTTGGCGATGACCTTGTCGCCGCGCGCCTTGCTGTAGCCCTTGGCCGCCTCGCTCGGATCGTGCGGGATCGCGTCGGTGCCGTAGAAGGCGTCATAGAGACTGCCCCAGCGCGCGTTCGCCGCGTTCAGCGCGTAGCGGGCATTGGTCAACGGCACCACCAGTTGCGGGCCGCAGATCTTGCCGATTTCTTCATCGACATTCGCCGTCTCGACCTTCTCGGTCGCCGGCTCCGGCAGGAGATAGCCGATCTCCTTGAGGAACGCCGTATAGGCATTCATGTCGAACGCCTTGCCCTTGTTGGCGCGGTGCCAAATGTCGATTTTCGCCTGCAGGCTGTCCCGGAAAGCGAGCAGCTCACGGTTTTTCGGCGTCAGATTCTGGATGATGGCGGCGAGCCCCGCCCAGAACGCGTCGGGCGAAATTCCGGTCTTGGGGGTGGCCTCCTTCGCGATGAAATCGAACAAAACGGGGGCGATCTTCAATCCGTGGGCATCGACACGCTTCATGATGGGTTTTCTCGCGAGAAACAGCGACGATGCGCTGCTTTCAGGGGTAAAATGGTGAACGGACGCCGCAAAGGGCGGCATTGGCAGCCCTTTTAGCGCCAAAGCCGGGCCCATGAGAAGGCCCTTGGCGGGCCTCAACTGCCCGTAGTCAGCTGCCCGTAATAAGGAAGGTGGAAAGCCTAGATATTGGCCGCGAGGTCGACCAGTTCGTCGAACAGAATGCCCGATTGCGCCAGCATCTGCTCGATCTCGTCGCTCGCCTCGGTGATCGAGCGGCCCGAGGTGTCGATGGTCAATTCGCTGTCGGTCGGCGGCTGGTAATCATTGCCGATCCCGGTAAAGGCCGGCAATGCACCCGCGCGCGCCTTGGCGTAGTGGCCCTTGGGATCGCGGCTCTCGCAAACCTCGGCAGGCGTCGCGACATAGACCTCTCGGAACAAGGTGTCGGCGACGCGGCGGGCGGCGGCCCGATCCTCACGCGAAGGCGAGACCGCGGCGACGAGGGCGATGTGGCCGTTGCGCGCCAGATGCGTCGCGACTTCGGCCAGCCGGCGAATGTTCTCGGTGCGGTCCTGCGCCGAGAAGCCGAGATCACCGTTGAGCCCGGCGCGCAAGGTATCGCCGTCGAGCAGCACCGGCGAGCCGCCACGGCTGAACAGCCGGCGTTCCAGCGCGCGCGCCAGCGTCGATTTTCCCGAGCCCGGCAGCCCCGTCAGCCAGACCACCGCGCCGCCATGGCGATAGCGCGCCGAGCGTTCGTCGGGACGCAACGCGGATTCCACCGGGACGATATCGACGGGAACGGCGCGTTGCCCGGCATCGACCGTAAGCACCAGACCGCCGCCGGCAATGCGGCCATTGACCTCGATCACCAGCCGTCCGGTGCGCGGATTGTCGGTGTAGGGATCGGCCGCGATCGGATGCGCCAGCGAGATGTCGATCTCGCCGACATGATTGCGCGCGATCGATTTGGTCTCGACGCTCGAGAGTTCGCCGGGATCGACGGCCTTTTCGATCGCGACGACGGTGGCGCGGGTTTCCCGCGTGCCGAGGCGGATCAGGATCGAGGTCCCCGTCGTCAATGGCTTGTCATGCAGCCAGAAAATACGGGCGCGGATCCGGCTTGTATCGCGCGGGCTGGTTCCGACATGGGCGATGACATCGCCCCGTTCGATGAACAGTTCGCGATCGAGCGTGATGCCGACCGACCGGCCGCCGCTCTGGCTGCCGATGACCGGTGTCGCCGGCCAGCCCTCGACCGATTTGATCTTGGCGATCTTGCCCGCCGGCATGATGACGATCTCGTCGCCTGTGGTCAGGCTGCCGGATTCGATGCGGCCCGCGACGATGCGGCGGTCGTCGAATTTGTAGATCGCCTGCACCGGCAGCCGCAGCGCCAGCGCTTCCAGCGGCCGGGCCGGCTCGAGCGCATCAAGCGCTTCGACCACGGTTGGGCCGTCATACCATCGAATGGCCGGCGTGCGTTCGGCGACGCCGTCGCCGTCGCGCGCGGAGATCGGGATCACGGCCGTCGGCGTGACGCCAAGATCGATCAGGTGCGCGGAGATCTCGTCGCTGATCTCCTTGAAACGCGCCGCACTGAAGTCGACACGGTCCATCTTGTTGACGACGACCGCGACCTGCTTGATGCCGAGCAGATGCAGCAGATAACCGTGGCGCCTTGTCTGGTCGCGCACGCCTTCCAGCGCATCGATGATCAGCACGGCGCCGTCGGCCTGCGAAGCGCCGGTGATCATGTTGCGCAGGAATTCGGCGTGACCGGGCGCATCGATCAGCACCACGTCGCGCGAGCGGGTGCGGAAGCTGATCTGCGTGGTGTCGATGGTGATGCCCTGGTCGCGCTCGGTCTGCAGCGCATCGAGAAGAAACGACCATTCGAACGGCATGCCGCGCCGCGCGCTGACCTCTTTCAGCATGTCGAGCTTGCCTTCGGGCAGGCTGCCGGTTTCGTGCAGCAGGCGCCCGACCAGCGTCGACTTGCCGTGATCGACATGGCCGACGATGACGATGCGGACCAGCGGCCGCGTGGTCCCGTTCGGCGTCGCTGATATCGCGGTGGGAACGATCATGTTCATCGGCACGCTCAACTCAATGTCGGTTCAGAGATAGCCGGCGACGCGCAGTCGCTCGAAGGCATCTTCGGTTTCATGGTCCAGCGCGCGCCCGGATCGTTCCGGCACCTTGGTGCCGTCGAGTTCGAGCAGGATTTCCTCGATAGTCGATGCGGTCGAGTCCACCGGGTTGGTGATGTCCTGGTCGCCCAGCGATCGATAGCGCTTGCCCGCCTTGGCGAGATAAAGCGGAATGATCGGAATGTTTTCGCGCTGGGTGTAGGCCCAGATGTCCGCCTCGGTCCAATGCAGGATCGGATGAACGCGCAAATGCGCGCCCGGCGGCACCGAGGCGTTGAACTGGTCCCAGAATTCCGGCGGCTGATCGCGCACGTCCCACCCGCCTTCGGTGCCGCGCGGCGAGAACACCCGCTCCTTGGCACGCGTAGCCTCTTCGTCGCGGCGAATGCCGGCGATCAACCCGTCGAAGCCGTATTTGGCGAGCGCGAGCTTCAGGCCTTCGGTCTTGCGTGCGGCGGAGCGCGCGGCCGGCGGCAAGGTCGGATCGACGGTTTCCAGCGGCGGGCAGGGTTCGATCTTGAGATCGAGTTCCCATTCCTTGCCGTAGCGATCGCGAAACGCGTACATCTCCGGAAATTTCTTACCGGTGTCGACGTGCAGGGCCGGAAACGGCACCCGGCCGAAGAAGGCCTTGCGCGCCAGCCAGATCATGACGTTGGAATCCTTGCCCAACGACCACAGCAGCGCCAGCTTCTTCAGCCGCGCAAAGGCTTCGCGGAAGATGTAGATGCTCTGGGCTTCCAGCGCATCGAGGTGATCCATGGAGGGCGCGCCACCGCGCCCGTCGGCCGAAATTTGCGACGGGATCGGGGCCGCCTTGCGCAACCGTGCTTTTTCTTGATTGTTGTCGAGAAGATGCATCTCTGGGCCTTGGCCTTTGGAGGCGAAAATTCTATAGTTGCATTGCGGCAGAGAAGAAATAATTTTCTCTTTGCTGGCGCTGAGCGAGACATATATAGAAAATAATTCCAGTCAACCCCGTAAGTTTGGGGATAGTGAGTTTCGCATGCGATTCCTGCCGGTGTTTCTCGATCTGCGGACCGGTCCGGTGCTGCTCGTTGGCGCCGGCGACCTGGCGCGGGCGAAATTGCGCTTGCTGGCAGCCGCCGGGGCGCAAGTTCGCTGGTTCGCGACCGACGGCCATCATGATGTGAGCGGCGTGGCGGCCGCCGACGCCGCGCGCATCGAGTTTGCCGAAGGCGATCCCCTGACGGCTGATCTTGGCGGCGTGATTGCAATCCTGTGCGCCGGGGCCGGCGACGTTGGGATTGCGATGTCGGCGCGGGCGAAAGCCGTCGGCCTCCCCGTCAACGTGATGGACGATCTATCGCATTCGACCTTTATTTTTCCGGCCATCGTCGATCGCGGCGACGTGGTCGTCGCCGTCGGCACCGGCGGCGCTTCGCCGGTGGTGGCGCGCCGCGTGCGCGAGCGCATCGAAGCGGCGCTGCCGGCGCGGATCGGCGATCTCGCCGGCTTCATCGGTCGTTGGCGGAAACAGATCCACGGTCGCATCCCCGAGTTTCCGCTGCGCCGCCGGTTCTGGGAGCGCGTGGTCGATGGTCCGATCGGCGCGCTGGTTCTGGCCGGGCGCAGCGATGACGCCGAAGCGGCGTTGCAGAACATTTCCGATCCCTCTGCCTTCGCCGGCGCGCAAGCGACCGGCCGGGCCGAGGGCAGGGTGACGCTGGTCGGCGCCGGTCCGGGCGATCCGGATCTGCTGACCATCAAGGCGCTACGCGCGCTGCAGGACGCCGACATCGTGTTTTACGATGAACTGGTCTCGCCTGAAATTCTCGACCGCGTGCGCCGCGACGCGTCGCGCGTGCCGGTCGGCCGCCGCGTCGGCAAGCCCGGCATCGGCCAGGACGCGATCAATCGATTGATGATCGAGGCCGCCAGATCGGGACAGCGCGCGGTACGGCTCAAGGGCGGCGATGCCTTTGTGTTCGGCCGCGGCGGCGAGGAAGTCGAAGCCTTGCGCGAGGCCGGCGTGGCTTATTCCGTGGTGCCGGGAATTACTGCGGTCCTCGGCGCCGCCGCGCAATTCGAGGTGCCGCTGACCTTCCGGCACGAGGCGCTGCGCATCACCTTTCTCACCGCGCACAAGGCCAAGGACGCCGACAGCGTCGATTGGTCCGCCCTGACCGACCAGAAGATGACGGTGGTCGTCTACATGGGAATGACCGCGGCGCTATCGGTTCGCGCCGGCCTGTTGGCCGCGGGACGTTCACCGCAGACCCCGGTCGGCGTGTTCGCGCGGGTGACGCGGCCGGATGCCCAGGCGGCCGTCGGAACGCTCGGTGAACTGCCCGCGCTGGTGGGCGAAATCGAAGCCGGTCCCGCCATTCTCATCATCGGCGACGTGGTCGCGCATTCCGCGCCATGGCGCCGTCCGAATCTCAATCAAGTCCTCTCGGAAATACTGGAAGCTGCCGAATGACGTCTCCGCTGCAACAAAAGATCAAGATCACAGGTCCGTCCATCGTTACCGCCAACCGCACCTGGGATGGCGTGGTGATCTATCGCACCGCTGCCAAGGGCTGGGCGACCGATCTGGCCGAAGCCGCGATCGTCCGCTCCGCCGACGAGGCCCGCGCGCTGCTGGCCGAAGCGGTCGCCGATGACATCGGCGCGATCGGCCCCTATATCGCGCCGGTCGAAGTCAAGGACACCGGCAAGATCAAGCCCGGTAACCTGCGTGAACAGATCCGGCTGCAGGGCGTCACCATCGATCTTCCGGTTCCGGCGTAAGGCCAGCCATCATGTATGCATATGACGAACTAGACCGCACGCTGATCAACGAGCGTGTTTCAGAATTCCGCGACCAGGTGAAGCGCCGGCTGTCCGGTGAATTGACCGAGGACGAATTCAAGATGCTGCGGCTGCAGAACGGCGTGTATCTGCAACTGCACGCCTATATGTTCCGCGTCGCCATCCCCTACGGCACGCTGTCGTCGCAGCAGTTGCGGCGGCTGGCGCATGTCGCGCGCCGCTACGATCGCGGCTACGGGCATTTCACCACGCGGCAGAACATCCAGTTCAACTGGATCAAGCTCGCCGAGTTGCCGGATGCGCTGGCCGACCTCGCCGAAGTCGGCATTCACGCCATGCAGACCTCGGGCAACAACACCCGCAACGTCACCTCCGATCAATGGGCCGGCGTGGCGCCCGGCGAGATCGAAGATCCCCGGATCTGGTCGGAACTGTTGCGGCAATACACCACGCTGCACCCGGAATTCTCGTTCCTGCCGCGCAAGTTCAAATTCGCCATCACGGCGTCCGACCATGACCGCGCTGCCATCAAGGTGCACGACATCGGCCTGCGCCTGCACAAGAATGCGCAAGGCGAAACCGGCTTCGAGGTGCTGGTCGGCGGCGGCCTCGGCCGCACCCCGTTCATCGGCAAAACGATAAAACCGTTCGTGCACGGCCACAATCTCCTCAGCTATGTCGAGGCGATCCTGCGCGTCTACAACCAGTATGGCCGGCGCGACAACATCTACAAGGCGCGGATCAAGATACTGGTGCATGAGCTCGGGATCGAGAAGTTCGCGCGGGAAGTCGAGGACGAGTGGCTGCAGATGCGCGACAGCGCGTTGACGATCGACGATGCCGTGATCGAGGATATCCGCTCGCGCTTTTCCTATCCGGTTTACGAAAAACTGCCGCATATGCCGGAGGAACTGAAAAAGGCGGCGCACGACCCGCATTTCGAGGCATGGCGCAAGAATTCCGTGTTCCCGCACAAGGCGCCGGGCTATGCGATCGTGACGTTGTCGCTGAAGCCGGTGGGCGGGCCCCCCGGCGATGCCACCGCGGATCAGATGGACGCGATCGCCGACCTCGCCGAGAAATATTCCTTCGGTGAAATTCGCGTCGGCCACGAGCAGAATCTGGCGCTGCCGCATGTCGCCCGCCGCGACCTGCCGGTGCTGTGGAAGGCGCTGGACAAGATCGGCGTCGCAACCCCGAACGTCAATCTGGTCTCCGACATCATCGCCTGCCCGGGGCTGGATTATTGCTCGCTTGCGAATGCGCGCTCGATCCCGATCGCGCAGGAATTGACGCGGCGCTTCGCCAATCACGAGACCGCCAACATGATCGGGCGGCTGCACATCAACATCTCCGGCTGCATCAACGCCTGCGGCCACCACCACGTCGGCCACATCGGCATTCTCGGCGTCGAGAAGAACGACGAGGAATTCTATCAGATCACGATCGGCGGCCGGGCCGACGAACATGCCGAGGTCGGAAAGCTGATCGGCCCTGCGGTGCCTTACGGCGAAGTCGCCGACGTGATCGAGGATATTGTCGAAGCCTATCTCGCGCTGCGTGCGCGTCCCGACGAGCTCTTCATCGACACCGTGAAGCGGCTTGGCGTCGAACCTTTCAGGGAGCGGGTCTATGCCACTCGTTAAAATCGGAAAAATCGTCGGCGATGCATTCGTCCACGTGGCCGATGATGCCGACATTCCCGCCGATGGCGCCATCCTGATTCCCGCCGTGCGATTTCTCGCCGATGCGGACGCATTCTTGCGCCGTCCTGAAAAAACCGGCGTGATCTGGCCCAACAATCGTGACCTCGCCGATCTCGTGCCTTACCTCGACCGCCTCGCCATGGTCGCGCTGGTGTTTCCGACCTTCCGCGACGGCCGCGCCTATACCCAGGCGCGGCTGCTGCGGGAACGTCACGGTTTTCGGGGGGAGCTGCGCGCCACCGGGCAGGTGCTGCGCGACCAGTTCGTGTTCATGCTGCGTGCCGGCTTCGACGCCTTCGAAGTGAACAAGGACAGCGATGCCGAAGCCTTTGCCGCTGCGACGAAGCGCTATTCGGTGTTCTACCAGCCGACCGGCGATGGCCGGATCACGGCGCTGCACCGGCGGATGCAGCTGCGCCATTCGGAGAGTGCCGGCCAGTGAGTGTTCTCGCACATCAGGCATTGCCGGAACGGACGGCACCCGGCTTGCCGCGGGCGGGGAGCTCGATCGCGCGCTCAGGGACGCATCGCCGGCGGAGGTGATCGCGGCTGCGTTGAAGGCGGTTGGCCGTGAACGTCTCGCCGTGGTCTCGTCGTTCGGCACCGAATTGGCGGCGCTTCTCAAAGTGATGGCCGATGTCGATCCGGCGATCCCCGTGGTTTTTCTCGACACCGGATGGCTGTTCGAGGAGACGCTCGCCTATCGCGACACGTTGATTGCGACGCTGGGCCTGCGCGATGTTCGTTCGATCAAACCGCTCCAGGAGACGCTGGCCGACGAGGACCCGGATCGCGAATTGTGGTTTTCCAATCCCGATGCGTGCTGCCGGATTCGCAAAGTCGAACCGCTGGCCCGCGCGCTGGCGCCGTTCTCGGCCTGGATCAACGGACGCAAGCGCTTTCAGGGCGGCCTGCGCGCCGACCTGCCGGTGGTCGAGGAAGACGGCCTCAGGCTGAAATTCAATCCGTTCGCCAACGCCTCCCGCGAGGAGATCGAGGCGATCTATGCGCTCGCAAAGCTGCCGCCGCATCCGCTTGTCGCATCGGGTTTTCTGTCGGTCGGGTGCATGCCCTGCACCAGCCGGACCGCGCCGGATGAGGATGCCCGCGCCGGCCGCTGGCGCGGCAGGGCCAAGACAGAATGCGGCATCCATACGGTCAAGACTTCGTAGCATAATGGCGCTGCGGCGCCGCCAACAATGAAATCCGGTTTTGTTGACTTGAAGGCGTTTGGTCGTGAGTTATGCCCACCCGCCTTTCGACGACAATACCGTCGTCCGACCGAATGGAGATTGAGATGATCCGCCGTATTCTGCCGATCCTCGCCGGGCTGCTGTGGGCTAGTTCGGCTTTTGCCGCCGACGTGACGCTGCTCAACGTATCCTACGATCCGACCCGCGAACTCTATGTGGATTTCAACAAGGCGTTTACCGCAGCCTATCAGAAGGAAACCGGCAAGAGCGTCGAGATCAAGCAGTCGCATGGCGGCTCCGGTTCGCAGGCGCGCGCCGTGATCGACGGCCTGCAGGCCGACGTCGTCACGCTGGCGCTTGCTTACGATGTCGATGCCATCGCGACCAAGGGCTTGATCCCGGCCGATTGGCAGAAGCGCCTGCCGCAGAATGCCTCGCCCTATACATCGACGATCGTGTTCCTGGTGCGCAAGGGAAATCCGAAGGCCATCAAGGACTGGGACGACCTGATCAAATCCGGCGTCAGCGTCATCACGCCGAATCCCAAGACCTCCGGCGGGGCGCGCTGGAACTATCTGGCCGCCTGGGGCTACGCACTGAAGAAATTCGGTTCCGCCGACAAGGCGAAGCAATTCGTCGGCGATCTCTACAAGAACGTGCCGGTGCTGGACACCGGCGCGCGCGGCTCGACCGTGACGTTTGTGGAGCGTGGCGTCGGCGACGTGCTGCTGGCCTGGGAGAATGAAGCGTTCCTCGCCCAGCGGGAATTCGGCAAGGACAAGTTCGAGATCGTATCGCCGCCGCTGTCGATCCTGGCGGAGCCCCCGGTATCCGTCGTCGATACCGTCGCCGACAAGAAAGGCACCCGCGCGGTGGCGGAGGCCTACCTGAAATACTGGTATACCAGGGATGGTCAGGAAATTGCCGCACGCAATTCCTATCGTCCGCGCGATCCGGAGATCGCGAAGGAGTATGAGAGCTCGTTTGCGAAGGTTGAATTGTTTACGATCGACGACGTGTTCGGCGGCTGGACCAAGGCGCAGAAAGAACACTTCAGCGAAGGCGGCGTTTTCGACCAGATTTACAAGAACTGATTTGCAGATCGGAAGTTGAGGGCATTGTGAGCGGGGGCGCGGGACGACGCAGCACATTGCCGGGGTTCGGTCTCACCATGGGACTGACGCTGACTTGGCTCTCCGTCATCATCCTGATCCCGCTCGCGGGCCTGTTCCTCAAGACGTTTGAACTGAGCCTCGATCAGTTCTGGGGCATCCTGACCAGCCGCCGCACCCTCAACGCCCTGAGGATTTCGTTCGGGCTCGCCTTTGCCGCCGCCTGCGTCAATCTGGTGATGGGAATGGTGATCGTCTGGGCGCTGGTGCGGTATCGTTTTCCGGGCCGGCGGCTGTTCGACGCCATTGTCGATATTCCCTTTGCGTTGCCCACCGCGGTAGCCGGCGTTGCGCTGACCTCGCTGTTTGCGCAAAAAGGCTGGCTCGGCGCGCCGCTCGCCGAACTCGGCATCAAGGTGGCGTTCACGCCGGTCGGCATTTTCGTCGCGATGATCTTCATCGGCATTCCCTTTGTGGTGCGGACGGTGCAGCCGGTGCTGATCGACCTCGACGTCGAAATCGAGGAAGCCGCCGCCAGCCTCGGCGCCAACCGCTGGCACACGGTTTCCAAGGTGATCCTGCCGAGCTTGATCCCGGCGTTGTTGACGGGATTTGCGCTGGCCTTCGCACGCGCGGTCGGCGAGTACGGCTCGGTGATCTTCATTGCCGGCAATCTGCCGAACGTGTCCGAGATCGCGCCGCTGTTGATCGTGATCCGGCTTTCGGAATTTCGCTATGCGGATGCGACCGCGATCGCCGTGGTGATGCTGGTGGCATCATTCCTGATCATCTTCGCGGTGAATTGCCTGCAGCGCTGGGCGCAAACCCGCATTCCCGTGCATTGAGAGGCTGATGAAAATGAATCAGTCGCAGGCCTCATCGATCGCGGCGCGGGACGATCTGCGTACCGAGCCCCGGCTTATTCGCGGCATCGTCATCGCGATGGCCCTGATTTTCCTCACCGTCTTTGTCGTGTTGCCGCTCGTCGTCGTGTTTGCGCAGGCCTTTTCCAAAGGGGTAGGTGCGTATTTCGCGGCACTTTCCGATCCGGAAGCGCTGTCCGCCATCAGGTTGACGCTGATGGTCGCGGTGATTTCGGTCGGTCTCAATCTGGTATTCGGGCTGGTCGCCGCCTGGGCGATCGCCAAATTCGATTTTCGCGGCAAGACCTTCCTGATCTCGCTGATCGATCTGCCGTTTTCGGTCAGCCCGGTGATTTCGGGTCTTGTGTTCGTGCTGCTGTTCGGCGCGCAGGGCTATTGGGGACCATGGCTGCAGGCTCACAATATCCATGTACTGTTCGCGGTGCCCGGCATCGCGCTGGCGACCATTTTCGTGACGTTTCCGTTCGTGGCGCGCGCCCTGATCCCGCTGATGCAGGAGCAGGGCACGCAGGAGGAAGAAGCCGCGATCTCGCTTGGTGCGTCAGGCCTGCAGACCTTCTTTCGCGTCACGCTGCCCAATATCAAATGGGGCGTGCTGTATGGCGTGCTACTCTGCAACGCGCGCGCGATGGGCGAGTTCGGCGCGGTATCGGTGGTTTCCGGCCATATTCGTGGCGAGACCAACACCATGCCGCTGTTGGTTGAAATCCTCTACAATGAATATCAATTCGTATCTTCGTTCGCGATCGCCTCGCTGCTGGCGATGCTGGCCCTGATCACGCTGGTGGCGAAAACCATTCTCGAGCGGCATCTGGACGAAGGGTAAACCCCGCGTGACGATTGAAGTCAAAAATATCGTGAAGCGCTTCGGCGCGTTTGTCGCGCTCGACGGCGTCGATCTGAAAATCGCCGACGGTGAATTGCTGGCGCTGCTGGGGCCGTCGGGCTCGGGCAAGACCACGCTGTTGCGGATCATCGCGGGGCTGGACTGGCCGGACGCAGGCGAGGTTTCGTTCGACGGTCAGGATGCGCTGGCCCGCGGCGCCGGCGAGCGCCAGGTCGGATTCGTGTTCCAGCATTACGCGCTGTTTCGCCACATGACGGTGTTCGAGAACGTCGCGTTCGGCCTGCGGGTGCAGCCGCGCGCGGTTCGCAAGGACGAAGCCGGCATCCGCGCGCGGGTCAAGGAACTGCTCGATCTGGTGCAGCTCGACTGGCTGTCCAATCGGTATCCGAGCCAGTTGTCCGGCGGGCAACGCCAGCGCATCGCGCTCGCCCGGGCGCTTGCGATCGAGCCGCGCATTCTGCTGCTCGACGAGCCGTTCGGCGCGCTCGATGCCAAGGTGCGCAAGGAGCTGCGGCAATGGTTGCGTTCGTTGCATCACGAGATCAACGTGACCTCGATTTTCGTCACCCACGACCAGGAAGAGGCGCTCGAAGTCGCCAACCGGGTGGTGGTGATGGACAAGGGCCGGATCGAGCAGATCGGCACGCCCGGCGAGGTCTATGACAATCCGGCGACCGCGTTCGTACACGGCTTCATCGGCGAATTGATCGTGCTGCCGGTGGATATCCGCGACGGCTGCGTGCGGCTCGGCGGCAAGGCGCTGAATATCGCCGCAGACGGCGTTGTGTCCGGCGCCTCGAAACTGTTTGTCCGCCGCCATGACATGCAGATCGGACCGGCCGGCAGCGGCGTGCTGGAGGGCGCGGTGCGTCATGTCCGGTCGTTCGGACCGATCCAGCGCGCGGAGATCGCCTTGTGCGGGGCTGGCGGTGCGACCCTGATCGAGATCGACGCGCCCCGCGACCGCGAGCTTCAGGCCGGTGAAATCGTCGGATTGCAGCCCCGTCGCTACCGGATTTTCGAGGCGCAGGATTAGCCCGCTCGCTACCGCTTCCGCCCCGGAACGCCTAAAGCCCCCGGCGTTCACCATTCAGCCACTGTTGGTATGCAACAACCGCGTTTCATCAGGGCGCGATCAGCAAAAGTGGCATCCGGTTTTGCGTTCGGTCGTTCTTTAAATTATTGAAAGAGCTCATGATCTTGTCGCCAACCCGCTCCCGCTTTGGCCGATCATGCGCCGGGGAATTCCGAATCATGCGGGCGATGATCGCCATTATCGGGCTGTTGGCGCTCGGCGGCTGCGCCGGGGAGGTTCCTCCGACCGAGCAGCCGGCAATGTATGTCAGCATGGCCAGTAGTGGCGCGACGCTCGATTTGCAGACCGCGGCCTCGATGATCTCGCTTTACCGCCAGAACAACGGCCTTGGTGCCGTGGCGGTGGATCCCGAACTGATGAAGCTCGCGGAACAGCAGTCGCAGACGATGGCCAGCCGCAACAAGCTCGACCACGACGTCAAGACC
This sequence comes from uncultured Alphaproteobacteria bacterium, assembly GCA_963793165.1. Taxonomy (GTDB): domain Bacteria; phylum Pseudomonadota; class Alphaproteobacteria; order Rhizobiales; family Xanthobacteraceae; genus Bradyrhizobium. The sequence continues at coordinate 182,499 of CAWBYU010000009.1, read as the reverse complement.
CCCCTGACCAAGCGCCTGAATGCATCCGGATACCCGGCGACGCTGGCGGTGGAGAATGTTTCCGCCGGCTATCATACCTTGGCCGAGGCATTTTCGGGCTGGCGCGATTCACCTCCGCACCGGGCGAACATGCTGAAAAATGGTGTCACAAAATTGGGCATTGCGGCGAGCTATGCTCCGAACACCAAATACAAAGTGTTCTGGACGCTCATTCTGGCATCATCGGAGCCGCGATAAACTCGGCGTGATCTCTGTTGGCGGCTTGCCAGATTGACGCCGTGGTGAACAGACGCCACGGTGCAGGCGTTCTTTCCGATGGGTCGCATGGATAGTTCCGAATCCGCACCAACCAGGACTCCCGCGAAGGCGCAGCGCGTGCTCGTGTTGCAGGGCGGCGGAGCGCTCGGCTCCTATCAGGCCGGGGCCTATCAGGCGCTGTGCCACTTCGATTTCGAGCCGGAATGGGTGGCCGGCATTTCGATCGGCGCCATCAACGCCGCGATCATCGCCGGCAACCCGCGCGAAAAACGGGTCGGACGCCTCAAGGAGTTCTGGGAGACGGTGTCGTCCCCGGTGTCATGGAATCCCGTCGTGAAAGGCGACCGCGCACGGTCCCTGTTCAACGAAACCAGCGCCGCCCTGATCGCCACATTCGGCGTTCCCGGCTTCTTCACGCCGCGTTTTCCGCCGGCGCCGCTTTGGCCGCAGGGCAGTCCGCAATCGCAGAGTTATTACGACACCACGCCGCTTCGCGCGACGCTGGAGCGTCTGGTGGATTTCGACCGGATCAACGCGCTCGAGACGCGCCTGAGCGTCGGCGCGGTGAGCGTGACATCAGGCAATTTCAAATATTTCGATAATTTCGAATTCCGGAAGCTGGGCAAGAAGATCGGCCCGGAACATATCATGGCGTCCGGCGCGCTGCCGCCAGGCTTTCCTTCGGTCGAGATTGACGGCGAGCATTTCTGGGATGGCGGCATCGCCTCCAACACGCCGCTCGATTTCGTGCTGGAAGGCGAGACCGATCGCGATCTCCTGATCTTCCAGGTCGACCTGTTCAGCGCCCGCGGCCCGCTGCCGATGTCGCTCTTGGAAGCCGCCGAGCGCGAAAAGGACATCCGCTTTTCGAGCCGCACCCGCATGAACACCGACAAGAACCGGCAGATCCACAATGCGCGGATGGCCGTGCGCGACCTGATCGGCAAATTGCCAGATTATCTCAAGAACGATCCGTCGGTTGAATGGCTGCGCGAGGCGTCGAAGGAAAACACCGTCACGGTGGTGCACCTGATCTACAAGAGCAAGAATTACGAGACCAATTCCAAGGATTACGACTTTTCGCGTGTCGGCATGGTCGAGCACTGGGAGGCGGGTGTGCGCGACGTTCATTTGTCGATGCGTCACGAAGATTGGCTCGAGCGGCCGCAATCCGGCGAAACCATGGTGACCTACGATCTCACCGGGGACGGCACCGCAACCCCTAAAGGCAAACAGGAGTGATTTAAATGGGCACGCTGACAGGCAAGACGGCTGTTGTGACCGGCTCGACCAGCGGCATCGGACTGGCCTATGCGCGGGCCTTTGCGGGCGCCGGCGCCAACATCGTTCTCAACGGCATGGGTGCTGCCGCCGACATCGAGAAGGAGCGCGCCGCCATCGAGACCGACTTCAAGGTCAAGGCGGTGCATTCGCCCGCCGACATGACCAAGCCCGCGGAAATCGCCGAAATGGTCGCGCTCGGCGAAAAGACCTTCGGCTCGGTGGATATTCTGGTCAACAATGCCGGCATCCAGTTCGTGTCGCCGATCGAGGAGTTTCCGCCCGAGAAATGGGAAGCGATCATCGCCATCAACCTGTCGTCGGCGTTTTACGGCATCCGCGCCGCCGTGCCCGGCATGAAGAAGCGCGGCTGGGGCCGCATCATCAATACCGCTTCGGCGCATTCGCTGGTCGCCTCGCCCTTCAAGTCGGCCTATGTCTCGGCCAAGCACGGCATCGCCGGCCTCACCAAGACCGTGGCGCTGGAACTGGCGACCTTCAAGATCACCTGCAACTGCATCAGTCCGGGCTATGTCTGGACGCCGCTGGTCGAGCATCAGATCCCCGAAACCATGAAAGCGCGCAACCTGACCAAGGAGCAGGTCATCCAGGACGTGCTGCTGCAAGCGCAGCCGACCAAGGAGTTCGTCACCTCCGAGCAGGTCGCGGCACTGGCGCTGTTTCTCTGCGGTAACGACGCAGCCCAGATCACCGGCGCCAACCTCTCGATCGACGGCGGCTGGACCGCGGAGTAGGGCTTCAGCAGGCACCGCTTTCCTGATCTTTGAGGGCGCGGTCAGGAAGTTTCGCTGCTCGGTGGCGAAGGCCGCCGCGACGTGTGTCGAATATGCAAAATATCGATTGTGTCGCTGCGTGCCCGGTAAAATATCCGGAATGGATAGCGCACGACAGCGACTACACGGACGTGAGAGCGTTGTGATACGCGCGGAGCAGCTTCGGGGGTTCGACAAATACGGTCAACCACATCTCGCAGCCGGCGCTCGATTGCTTCGGCTATCGCCGGGCTCGCGCTGGCTGCATAATAGCTCGCGATCTCGTTGAGATCAGCGAGCGCCCGCCGCGAATAGACGAGCTTCATGCTGAGCGAAATTTTGCGAAAGCCGCCTTGATTTCCATGTCGGTTGCGACTTCCCCCGCGTCGATAGAGGCTATTGCCGCATCGATAATCTGCAACTCCTCCCGGGTTGCAAGATAGTCCTGGCCATGCAACTCACGTTCAATCTGGTTCGCAAGAGCAACGAGTTCGTCCTGCGCCTCTTCGGGCCAGCTCTGAACACGCTCCAATAAACTTTTCAGGTCCGTCGTCGTCATGACGAAATCATATCACGACGACGCTTACTTTCCAATCGCGGCGGCGACCTGTTGACACTTTTTCCCGAACGCCAGCACATGCAAGCCGAGCCGTTTCCGCACGATCCAGAACAGCAGGATCGTCTCGAACACCAGCGAGATCGAAGTCGCCGCGGCGGCGCCGTGGCCGCCGAAGCGCGGCACCAGCGCCACGCAGAGTACCAGGTTCACGACGAACGCCAGCGCATAGGCCAGCGCGCAGATATGCTGATGGCCGAGCATGTTGAGCAGCCGCTCCACCGGGCCGATCGCGGAGCGCACCACGAGGCCAATGGCCGCGACGAACATGATGGCATAGCCGTCGACGAATTGCGGTCCGAACAGCCACAGCAGCGGTTTGCCCAACGCCAGCAGCAGGACAGTGGCGGCGAGGGACGGCCAGAACGTCCATTTGATCGCGTGTGCGACATAGGCCGACAGCCGCGTGGTGTCGCCCTGTGCATGATATTCGGCGAAGCGGTGCGCCGTGGTCGCCGACATCGCGTAGTGAATGAACGACACCAGCGCCAGCGTCTTCACCACGGCGAAATAGACGCCGACTTCTTCCGAAGAACGGAATTGCTGCAGCACCAGCACGTCGGTGTAGGACAGCAGCAGGTAGAAACCCTCCACCATCAGGATCGGCAGCGAGATCGCGAGCCAGCCGCGGAAATCGTAAGCCTTCGGGCCCCGCTCGATGTGGCCGCCGAGCCGGCGGTTCAGCACTACCATCTGCCCGATCATGGCGATCCATACCGCTGCGGCGCTGGCGAGCATCGCGGCCGTCGCGCCGAGATCGAAGCCGAGCGCGAAGGCGCCGGCGGTGAAGCCGATGATCAGCGACTGGCGAACGATGAATTGCGGCATCAGTCCGAGCCGCATCCAGTCATGGGAGCGCGCTATCCCGTCCTGGGTGTTGGCGACCACGAAAGCCGGCAGCGTGATGCACCCGATAAAGAGCGGAGCGACCGCGTTGGCGTCGATCCACGGCGAAAGGAGATCTATCAGGCCTACCAGCAGCGCTGAAACCACTGACGACACGATGAATGTCATCCAGCGGCTGCCGGAGAGAAAGCCGCGCAACAGCTCGTGTTCGCCGCAGGTGCGATATTCCGGGATGATTTTTTGCGCCGACGCCGAGATGCCAAAATCCATCATGCTGCCGAGCAGCAGCACCCAGGTCCAGACATAGACATAGACGCCGTAATCGGCGCCCCCCATCCAGCGCGCCAGCAGGATCTGCGAGAAATAGGCGAGCGCCGCGCTGACAACGCGGATGACGAAGATCGTGCCGGCGAGCCGCCTGGTGAGCGAGGCTTCGCTGTCGCCGCCAAGCGCCGATTGCAGCCGTGCGATCACGCCCGTGGACGAAACTGTTGCGGATTGCGCGTCCATCACGGCCACAGCGGGGAATCCCGGAAGCCGCTGGGATGCGGCGATGATCCCGCGTATCAACTATTCGTTAACATTCGGTTGGGCGGTACCTAAGCCTTCAATGTCGTCCCGGCGAAGGCTGGGGTCCATAGCCACCGGCGATAGTAATGGCGCCGAGACGTCTCGACACCGTCTCTCAACCGCGGCGGCACGGAGTATGGGTTCCGGCGTTCGCCGGAACGACATCGAAGCTAATTCAAATTTATATTGAATTCGTAAGCGCGGTCGCCGCCGACCAGGGTCAATTTGAGCGCGGCGCCTGCGGGGCTCGCGCCGGCCGGCAGGCCGTCGAGCTCGAAGGCAAAGCGCTTGACCCCGGGCGGGCTGTGCTCGAGCGGGGCCGGAACAGGCAGCGCCCAGTCCGGCGTCGGTCCTTCGACAAACAGGCTGATTTCCCTGGCGTCCGGTGTCGCGACATCGACCAGCACGGAGGATTTTCCATCGCGCTTGACGTCGCGAATGGTCACCGGATTGGGGTCGCCGATTTGGGCCGGCTTCGGCACCGTGTCGAGGGCCGCGAACAGCTCGCTATCCTCGGTGCTGGCGACACTGGCGAAGGCCAGTTCGGCATTGGCTTCAACGGGAATGCAGAGCTTTTCGCAGACCGCGTAATTGACACTGGCGCGGAGCGTCACCGGCTTGTCGGCATTTTTCGGGACGATGCGCAAGGGCAGCACGACCTGGTTCTTGTAGCCCAGCGAGTGACCGCCGGCGCCGTCATCGAATTTCATCGGGGCCGGCCACAGCACCGTCACGGCCTCGATATTCTCCGATTTCGAGAAATCGAAACGCGGCGGCACCCCGGAATTGCCGGGCGTTCGCCAGTAGGTTTTCCATCCCGGCTGGAGCTGAAAGGCGATGCCGCCGAGCAGCACCGCGCCGCTGCGCGAACCCGCCAGAAGCCGCACCGCGGAATGCCCATCCCGCTGCCAGGGCGACGCATCCTGCGCGCGAGCCTCGATCGCCAGCAATGATGCAACCAGGGTTGCGGTAAAGCCGAGCGCGGCGCGCAGGGGAACTATGACGGTCATGAGACGTCATTACAGCCAAGCGAGGCGGCAAGCCATTGAATTGCGTGTGATGTATTAACAAACGCCGGACGAAGCTTGATTGACAGAACCGGCACCCGATATCAGGATGCACAATGACACGAGAGTCCTATGCGGATGGACCCTGAAGGCAAAACACCGAAGACTGGCCGCCGCAAAGCCGCCGGCGTGGGCGACAATTCGGAAGCTCGCGGCTATCTCGACGGTCAGTTGTTGATCGCGATGCCGGTCATGGGGGATCCGCGCTTCGAGCGGTCGGTGATCTACCTTTGCGCGCATTCCCCCGAAGGCGCCATGGGCATCATCGTCAATCGTCCGGCCGGCAGTATCGATTTCCCCGAATTGCTGGTGCAACTCGATATCATCGAGAAGGCGGACCAGATCAAGCTGCCGGAAAATGCCGAAACCATGAAGGTGCTGAAAGGCGGTCCGGTCGATACCGGCCGCGGTTTCGTGCTGCATTCGAGCGACTTTTTCATCAAGGATGCGACGTTACGGATCGATGACGGAATCTGCCTGACCGCGACGGTCGACATCCTCAAGGCGATCGCCAAGGGCACCGGTCCGAAGCACGCGATCCTGGCGCTGGGTTATGCCGGCTGGGCGGCCGGCCAGTTGGAGACCGAAATCCAGGAGAATGGCTGGCTGCATTGCGATGCCGATCCGGATCTGGTGTTCGGCGACGACGTCGAGGAAAAATACCTCCGCGCGCTGCGCAAGATCGGGATCGATCCGGGCATGCTCTCGAACGAAGCCGGGCATGCGTGAGCGCGGTCGTCATTGCCGGGCATAGTAGTCTGCCTTGCGCAGACTACGTAAACTTGTCTGCGCTCCCGGCAATCCAGCCTCTTTGCAAAGACTCTCTTGAAGATTGATGGATACGCGGGTCAAGCCCGCGTATGACGAGTGAAATCCAGCCCTTACTCCGCCGCCTGTTGCGCGACCGTCGGCGTGGTGCCGGCCACCGTGGCGCGGCGCATGTCGCGGGGCTGCGACGGATCGTAGCGGCGAACCCGATGCATGGTCTGGCGGTTATCCCACATCACGAGGTCATGCAGCGACCATTGATGGACATGGACGAATTCGCGCTGGGTGGCGTGCTCGTTGAGGTCGCGCAGCAACACCCGCGCCTCCGGCACCGTCATGCCGACGATGCCGCCGGCATGCGACGACAGATATAGCGACTTGCGGCCGTGCACCGGATGCCTGCGCACCAGCCGCTGCAGCACCGGCTTGAACATCTGCTTTTCTTCCTCGGTGTAATCAAGAAAACCCAGCGATCCCCGCGAATACATCAGCGAGTGCTCGCAGATCATGTCCTCGATCTCGGCCTTGGTCTCGTCGTCGAGCGCGTCATAGGCGGCGCGCATGTCGGCGAATTCGGTGTTGCCGCCCTTCGGGTTCACCACCCGCGCCGACAGCAGCGAGAATTTCGCCGGGATCGGCCGGAACGAACTGTCGGAATGCCACAGGCAATTGCCGAGGTTGAACAGATGGGTGCGGTGATCGCGTGCCAGCGGCTTGCCGTCCTTGCCGAGGTTGGAGACGTCATTCAGCCCGGAGGTCAGCCGATAATCTTCCTTTTTGGTGACGGTGCCGCCGCGTGCATTCTCGCGCTCGCCGAAATTAAGCGCAAAGGCCAATTGCTGTTCGTCGGTGATGTCCTGCCCGCGGAAAAGCAGCACCGCGTATTTGTCCATGCCGGCTTCGATGTCGGCAGCCTCCTGCGGCGTCAGCGGCTTCTTCAAATCGACGCCGGAGACCTCGCCGAAAAAATACGGATGAAGCTGCCGGATCGTGACCGTCATGGCGTTCTCCTGATCGGACCAGCGGTTGACCCGCTTTAGGCAAAAAAAATGACTCCCCGACGGGACGGTGTCAACGTTTTGCGGCGCATGCGCTATGCCCAGACGGCTGTCTCCAACTTGATCGGGTTGCTCCGGGCATCCATCGATCTTCCAAAAGCATTTCGAAAGAGTGGGACCCGGCAACGACGAACTGGAGGTTTAAACCGCGAACGCTGGGGCAAGCGTGGGCAGAGGATGGTATTCGCCTCAACGGTATCGCGCCCGGCCCCGTCCGAAACGGCTCGAAGGCGCGATCGAGCGGATACCGCTGAAGCGGCGGGGGAGGCCGGCGGTCATGGCGGGCGCGGCACCGTTTCAGGCGTCGCGCTGCCGTCCCATGTCGTCGCCGGACGCTGGTGGTCGATGGCGGGTTGATTCTCTGAATTCAGGAACCGGAGCCGATCTCGTCGGTTAGCTGACCGAGAATGACCTCAAAGCGGCGCAATGGCGTTGCGCGCAACAAGGAGTGAGCGGGATGGACAAGGATCGAATGGCCGGTTCGGCAAAGGATGTCGCTGGTAAAGTCGAGGGCGCCGTCGGCGACATCACGGGCAATGCGCAGGCACAGGTCGCGGGCCGGGCCCGTGAGGCCGCCGGCACCGCGCAGAATCTGTACGGCCAGGCCAAGGATGCCGCGCGTGACGCCACGGATGCGGCCGTCAACTACGCCAAGGATGCGGTTGAGAACAGCGGCGATACGCTCCGCGAGGGTTCGGAAGTCGTGGCCAGGAAGGTGCAGGACAATCCGCTCGGGGCGCTCCTGGTAGCGGGCGGCATCGGCTTTGCGCTGGCGATGCTGATGACCCGTTCGCCCCGCCGCTCGCCGCAGCGCTGGCGTTATTACGGTTGATCTGACCCTGGCTCGTCTTTCCGGGACACGCGAAGCGTGGACCCGGAATCTAGAGGTTATCGTATATCAGGTTTGTCGGCATGAGATTCCGGGTTCGTGCTGACGCACGCCCCGGAATGACAGGATAACTTACCGCCCGAAAAAGCCCGGCGCCGCGGCCGATGGCCCAATGTTGCCCGGAGGACGGAGAACGCCTGGCATACGCGGCGGCGGGGCTGATTGGCGCGGCGCGTTGCCGAAGCCGAAAAATTCCTGGGCGGACGGCGTGCCCGATTGGATCGGGCGAAGTTTCTTTACGGGCTTCGGCGGTGCATTCGGCGCGGCAACGGTCGCATCCGGCGCCGTGGTCGAGGCCACCGGCGTCTCGCCCTTGGCCTGTTCGCGTCCGACTTCGCGGCGCGGCCAGACAAAATCGTCGGCGCGGCCGGCGGGCGGCGCGAGCGCCTCGCCCTTGACCAGCGTTCGCGCCGCCAGCGCATCGACCGCGGCCGGGCGCGATCCGGGACCGCCCAGCAGTTGATCGGTGCCGACAGAGGACGCCACCAGCGGCAAGATTGGTCCGGCCAGTGGACGCGGCGGCGGCTGACCCGGCAGCGCGTTGGCGTCAGGTGTTGCCGGTTCGGTCGGCAGCGCAATCGGCGCGGAGCGTGCCGCCAATAGCCGGGTGATCTCGCGCTCGACATAGTGCGCCAGCTTGCGCGCGCCTGCCTTGGTGTAGAACACCCCGTCGTAAGCGCGCAGCCGGCGGATCTGGCCTTCGAAATCGGGACCTTGCTGCAGGAAGCGGCCGGCTTCATCGACAAAGCCGTCCCAGACATCGACATAGGTGATGCCGGCCTTACCGGCGGCGTCGCGATACAGCGCATCCAGGAACAGCATATCCGCCGTCGCCTTGGTGCCGCGCACCGCGGGGAGGCCGACCCACAGCACCGGCACGCCCCTGGATTTCAGAATGCCGATCATCTCTTCGATTTTCTTGCTGTAGAGCTCGACCCAGCGTTCCTCGCGAAATTCATAGACGCCGTTCGGCGAGCGCGCGCTCTTTTCCGGCGTGATGGCCGGCGGCGCATCATTGTCGGCCGCGTCGTCCGGGGACAATTCGGTATCGACCGGCTTGTCGTCGGGCTTTGCGGCAGCGTCGGTCGCGCCATCCGGCTTGGTCTTCGTGTCCCCGGGCTTGGCATCCGGCTTGGCGCGGGCGTCTTTCTTGTCGTTCTTCTTGTCGGATGGCTTGCCGTCGGACGGCTTGTTCTCCGAAGACTTGTTCTCCGAAGATTTGGCATCGGATTTTTCGACCGCCGGCTCGCGCATCGAGATGCGGTCGTTGAGCCCGAGCATGACGACAATGACGTCGGGCTTCTCGGTGGCCAGGATGCCCTTGGCCGCGGCCGCCCAATCGGCGGGGTCGCCCTTGGGCTGGTACTTGATGAGCCCGGAGACCGTCTTGTGCCGGCGGATCACGCCCATGTCTGGCTGTTCGGCATAGGCATCCTCGAGACCATAGGCGAGCCAGTCGGCCATGGCGTCGCCGAGCACCAACACGTTGCGCTCCGGCGCGGTGTCGCGCTTCTCCGGCGGCGGCGCCTTGGAGAAATCCTCACGGACCCGCTTGGGGGCCTGCTGCTGGAATGGCGTGAACAGGTCGCCGCCGAACCAGCCGCCGCCACCGCCAAATCCGCCGCTGCGCGGCTGCGGCCGCGGCGGTCCGCCGAAATTGCCGAAATTGAAGAATTGCGCGGATGCCGGCCCGGCGATGCCGACCAGCAGCGCCACCGCAACGGCCAGCGCGATCAGCGGCCCGCTTTCGGTGAAGATGCGGAAAAAGGATTTTGGCTTCGGCATGCGGCTCGGTCGCAGGAGAACAACGGACAACAATTGTACTAACGGAATCAGGCCGCAAGCGGGCAGATCCTCTCATAAACCGGGCAGCGGCGGCTGCCGTCAAGGGCGCAGCGCAAATCTCCCTCTCAAGGTTACTTTCGGGGCCGGAACCGCATTTAGCGTCCCCTCAGCCGCTCCAGCACGTCGGAGGAGGCGAATCCGTCCGCCGGCGCGCCGATCGAGGCCTGGAAGCCGCGCAGGGCCTCCCGGGTCTGCCCGCCGAGCTGGCCGTCCGGGGTGCCGCGGTAGAAGCCGCGCTCGACCAGAAGCTGCTGCAGTTCCAGCCGCTCGGCGCGCGACAACACCCGTTCCTGGCGCGGCCAGGGCTGCACGAACGGCGCGCCGCCGCGCAAACGGTCGGCGAAATGGCCGATCGCCAGCGCATAGGCTTCCGCCGGATTGTATTTCATGATCACCCGGAAATTCTGCAGCATCAGGAAGCCGGGGCCCTCGGCGCCCGCCGGCGCCAGCAGATAGGCCTTGTCGGAGGGATGCGGGAACGGCTGCCCGCCGGCGCGCTTGAGGCCGAGATGTTCCCATTGCGCCATCGTCATCGCCTTGGCGCGGTCGGCCAGCATGTAATTGAAGCCCTGCGGCACCACCACCTCGAAGCCCCAGGTCTGGCCGGGCTGCCAGCCGTCCTTTTTCAGATTGTTGGCGGTCGAAGCGATCAGGTCGGCGGCGTTGTCGACGACGTCGCGGCGGCCGTCGCCGTCGGCGTCGACCGCATAGCGCTTGAACGCGGTCGGCATGAACTGCGTAGGACCGAAGGCGCCGGCCCACGAGCCGCGCATCTGTTCCGGCCGCAAATCGCCGCGGTGCAGAATCTCCAGCGCCGAGAGGAACTCGTCCTTGAAATATTTCTGGCGGCGGCCGATGCAGGCCAGTGTCGCGGTGGATTGCAGCACGCTGCGGTCGCCCATCTGGGTGGAGTAATTCGAATTCGATGCCCCAGATCGATGCGATGATGTAGCGATCGACGCCATAGGCTTTTTCCGCCGCATCGAACTGCGGTTTGTATTTGGCCAGGGTCTCGCGGCCCTTGGCGAGACGATTGTCGTTCACCAGGATATCGAGATAATCCCAGATCGATTTGGTGAATTCCGGCTGCGAATCCATCAAGTCCATGATGCGCAGATCGGGCTCGAGGCCGGCGGTGAAGCGCTCGAAGCTTTGTCGCGAGATGTTGCGGCGTGCGGCATCAGGCCACATCGAGGCGACGCAATTATCGAAGTTCGCGGCGGCTTCCCGGACCGCGCCCGCCGTCATCAAGGGATGGCCGGAGGCGCCGTCCTCGCCGCTCCAGGGCGGCGGCGCGCCATTGGCCGCGGGCGCGGTTTGCGCCTGCGCCGAGGTGCCGGGCCGCTGTCCGGACGGGGCGGTCTGGTTGCCCCTGGAGATCGAGCCGGTGAAGATGTTGTCGAGGAAGTTCAGGGGACCGCCGCCGCTGGACGACTGTGCCCGCGCCTCACCGGAAAACAATAGCGCCGCCGCCATGACGACCGCGCCGGTTCGCTTGTTCATCGAAAGTTCCGTCCGTCGCGCCATGTTCCACCCGGAGCTGCCTGAACCCCGCTTCCAGAAGGCCTTGTCACGGTTTCCAATCGTTTAACAGAGGCGATATTTTGTTGCCGCCCGCTTCTTGCGCTTCCCTCCGGGGGTGGTGAAATACCCGTGCGCCGTGTCCGCACATCCGGCTTTGTTCCTGGCTGCAAACCGGCTACCAACGTGCGATCGCACATTCCCTGAAGGTATCCCGACATCGCCATGAAAATCCGCAAAGCCGTCTTCCCGGTCGCCGGTCTCGGCACCCGCGTCCTGCCCGCCACCAAGGCGATGCCGAAGGAAATGCTGACCATCGTCGACAAGCCGTTGATCCAGTATGTGGTCGACGAGGCCAAGGAAGCCGGCATCGAGCATTTCATCTTCGTCACCGGACGCAACAAGGGTGTGATCGAGGATCATTTCGACAGGATGTACGAGCTTGACGCCACCCTGAGCGCGCGCGGCAAGAAGACCGAGATGGAGATTCTGGCGCGCGACCAGCCCGACGCGGGTGCCGTGAGTTTCACGCGGCAGCAGGCGCCGCTCGGCCTTGGCCATGCGGTGTGGTGTGCCCGCGACATCGTGGGCAACGAGCCGTTTGCCGTCGTCCTGCCCGACGAACTGGTGCTGAACACGCCGGGCTGCCTCAAGCAGATGATCGAAGCCGCGGCCAAGCTCGGCAGCAAATCCAACCTGATCGCGGTGGAAGAGGTTCCGGCCGATCTCACGCATCAGTATGGAATCTGCGGTGTCGGCAAGCGCCACAAGCATGGCAACATGTTCGAGGTCGACGGCATGGTGGAGAAGCCGCCGAAGGGCACCGCGCCGTCCAATCTGTCGATCACCGGGCGTTACATCCTGCAGCCGGAGATTTTCAAGATTCTCGCAACCCAGGAGCGCGGCGCTGGCGGCGAGATCCAGCTCACCGACGCGATGATCGGGCTTTCGAAAACACAAAGCTTCTACGGCGTCGAGTTCGAAGGCGAACGGCACGATTGCGGCTCCAAGGCCGGCTTCCTGCGCGCCAACATCGCCTTCGGCATGGCGCGCGCCGATCTGCGCGACGGCCTGCGGGCGGAGATGAAGAAATATCTGGAGACGTGACGCGAGTTCAGGTCGCTACCAAGCGACCGACGGCGTTATCATCGCCGTCTTCGCCTACGCCACCATCGTCAGCTTCGGGAGGCTGGCCAGCATGGAACGGTTGCGGCCCTTGGCCTTGGCCACATAAAGCGCCTCGTCGGCGGCTCGCACCAGTTCTGAGCATTCCGTGGCCGGGGCAGGCGTCAGGCTTGCCACGCCGATGCTGACGGAGGTGACCATCGGGTCGCCGGACCATTGCTGAACCTTCAGCCGGATGGTTTCTGCGAGGGCGAGCGCTTCGGTGGACGCGAGCCCCGGCGACAGCACCGCGAATTCCTCGCCGCCGTAGCGCGCGATGCAATCTCCGGCCCGCCGGACCGTGTCCGAGATGCAGTTGGCGACACCGGTCAACACCTGATCGCCGGCCTGATGCCCGAAGGTGGCGTTGTAGGACTTGAAATGGTCTGCATCGATCATCAGCAGCGCGAGCGGCATTTTCTGGCGCATGGCGCGCCGCCATTCCTCATCGATGACACTGTCGAACTTGCGCCGGTTCCGCAGCCCCGTGAGCGCGTCGGTGGTTGCGAGCTCCTCGAGCTTGTCCTCGGCCCGCGCGCGGCGGCCGATTTCGCGCGCGAGGAACAGCGTCACGCCGAGCACGAACGAGATCAGCGCCGTCATGACCGCGCCGATCCGGGTCGCCTCGGTGCGCCAGAGCCGCAGGACGCTGTCCAGCGGTTTTCCGACCACGACGAAGAGTGGACTTGTGCCGCCGCGCCGGACGTAGAGCCGCGGTACCGAATCCACGGGTCCCACTCCCGAATACGATCCGTCGCTTTGCAGGTTCGCCGGGTTCCAGCTCGGCCGTTCTCCCAGGCTGTTGCCGATGACATCGAGGTCGAATAGCGTCCGCATGATGATCGTGCGGTCGCGGCGCAGCACGGTGATGGTATCGTCGGGGTCGAGGCTGAGGCGGCCGAACAGGTCGTGAAAATAGCTGAAGCGGATCGAGCCGGCGACCACGCCCTGAAAGCTTCCGTCGGCGCCGGTGATACGGCGGCTGAGCACGATGGCATAAGCACCACGGTGCAGCATCGGGCGGCTGATGAACAGGCCCGCGTCGGGCTGGTCGCGATGAGCCTGGAAATATTCCTTGTCGCTGCGATTTTCGGATACCGGATCCAGCGTCGCGGCGTCGACGGTCAGCCGCCCTTCGGCATCGAACACCTGGATCGCGCCGAAATGTTTCGCGGTCGCGGCGTGATCGAACAGGATCAGATGCCGGATCTCCTTGCTGACATTCCTGATCTCCGGAATAGCCAGGCTGCTGACCACCGCGCGCAGTGACAAGTCGTAGATCTCGATGTTGCGGCTGATCTCGGCATCGATGCTGGATGCGAGATTTTCCAGGGTCTGCCGCGCCAGTTCTTCCGCACCGCGGCGCATGTCGAGCATGACACTGGCGCAGATCGCCGAGAAGCCGATGACGGTCACCACGGAGAAGGCGATCAGCAACTTCGCCGATAGCCGCCAAGGCCGGCTGGCCCCGTCCCTGTGCCGTCCGAATCCCATCGTTCGCTCCGACCCTAATGGATGCGCCCGGAATCGTTGCCGTCGGCTTAAGTAACGACAACCAAGCGTTAATAAGTTAACGATTGGTTGCCGTGAAAAGCGAATGCCGCACTGCCGCAATGAAGGCTTCGCGTAACCACACGCCGCCGAGGACAAACGTGAACGACTACGACCCGCTGCGCGATTACCTGAAGAAGCAGACGCTGCCCGAATTCGTGCTGAGCTTCGAACAGATCGAGGAGATCATCGACGCGGCGCTGCCGCGCGCGGCGCATCGTGCGTCGTGGTGGGAAAGCTTGCGCAGCCCGCAGGAGAAGATGCCGCAGCGCGAAGCCTGCCTCGCGGGCGGCTACATCGCGACACGGCTGGCGGACGGCAAGAGCGTGAAGTTCAAAAGGATGAAGTGACCGAAGGTCATACGCGGGCTTGACCCACGGCTGTCCGGTTTAGATTTAGCATATAGGGAGGCTCATCTGTCGTTGATCTTGAATGATCTGGGGCGGTGGGTGGAGCAAATTATCGATGGCTCGGCGGTGCATGAGGTTGGCACGGACCAACCTGGCGAAGACGATCGGGCTTGGAACGGCTTTCTGGGTGGCTTGGGCAAGGCGCAACAGCAGGAAGGCGATCAGTGCGACCGCAATCTGGATGCGTACGGCATTCTCGGAAGTGCCGACAAAGCGGGTGATCTTGAGGGTCTGCTTGACCCAGCGGAAGAACAGCTCAATGGCCCAGCGGCGACGATAGAGATCGGCGATTTCCTGGGCGCTGGCATCGAGATCGTTCGACAGGATGCGCAGTACCTTGCCGGTGTCGTTGGTAACCCGAACTTCGCGCACCGCGTGCTGCATTGGGTTGTGCCGGTTCCTGGCCTGACGTGCAGGAAGAAAGCCGATGCGATCGGAGAGGATGTTGCCGTGCGGCGGGACCAACAGCTCTTCCACCACCTCGATCGGTGTGTTGGACTTGAACCGGGTGACGATCCGGCAGCCGACGGCATCGAGTTCCGCCCACCAGGCATAATCGTAATAGCCGAGATCAAAGACATAGGTAGCGCCCGGCTCGACCGGCATTTGCCGGGCCGCGGTGATGTCGTTGACATTGGCCGCGCTGACCGCGGCATAGACCGGGCGGTCGGCATCGGCATCATAGATCACGTGCACCTTGGCACCGCAGACCCCGGCCGAGAACCTCGCCCACCCGGCGCTACGCTCGTTCAAGCGCGCGCTCGTGGCGTCCATCAGGTAGGTCGTCTCGGCGAGCTTGCGGCGCAGCCCGCGATGGGCCTGCTTCATCATCATCGCCAACAACTCGGTAAACACCGCCACGGGCCGCTGGGCGTTCGCATCCGACAAGGTCGATCGTCGAACTGGCTCCGCGCCCAGATGGTAGAGCCGGGCCGCGTGGCTCGAAAGCCCCGACACGATCTCGCGCATACTCGTTGCAGCCGAGAATTGGCCGTAAAGCAGCGCCACCAGCTGGCTCCTGGTCGAGAGCCGGCGCACCCGCGCATCGGCCCCATGGCCTTCCACAAGTCTGTCGAACTGATGCCATGGAACATGCTTCAGAAGTCCATGGAATACGCTATTCTGGTGCCGCATGGCTTGATCCTTCTCCGTGTCCCAAAACGTCGCCAAACGCTTGGTGCACAGAAGAATCAATGCCATGCGCCTTGTCCACAAAATTTGAACCGGACAGCCGTGGGCTTGACCCGCGTATCCATCGATCTTCACACAAGCTTTTCAGAAGTAGATGGATTGCCGGGTCAAGCCCGGCAATGACGGGCGTCAGCTCGCCGCCTCGAGCCGCTCTTCGGTGAGCATCCGCATCGCGGCATCGGCATCCATCGGCTCGCCGAAGGCAAAGCCCTGGGCGTATTCGCAGCCCAATTGATAGAGTTCCACCGCATCGGAATCGGTCTCGGCACCCTCGGCGACCACGTCCATGCCGAGGTCGTGCGCCAGCGCGATGATCGATTTCAGGATCACCGGCCGCGTGCCGCGGCTGGTGGTGCGCACAAAGGACTGGTCGATCTTGATGGTATCGAACGGAAAGCGCTGCAGGTAGGCCAGCGACGAATGGCCGGTCCCGAAATCATCGAGCGACAATCCGGTGCCGAGCTCGCGGATACGCGTCAGCATCTGCGCCGCATGCTCGGGGTTCTCCATGACAAGCAATTCGGTCAGTTCGAGTTTCAGCGTGCCGCGCGCTACCGAGGAGCGCGACAGCACGGTGCGGATGTCGTGGATCAGATCGTGCCGCAGCAATTGCCGCGAGGAGACGTTGACGCTGGCGAAGATCGGCTCGCGCGAACGCATCGCGCGCTGCCAGATCGAGAGCTGGCGCGCGGTCTGGTCCAGCACGAACATGCCGAGGTCGACGATCAAGCCGATCTCCTCGGCGATCGCGATGAATTCCGACGGCGACATGCGGCCGAGCTTGGGATGATCCCAGCGCGCTAAGGCCTCGAAGCCGGCGATCGAGCGATCTTCCAGCCGCACGATCGGCTGATACAGGATGGTGATTTCGCCGCGCTCGATGGCGCGTCGCAGCTCTGATTCCAGCGTCAGGCGGTCGGTCTTGCGCGCGCGCATCGCCGGCTTGTAGACGTCGATACGGTCGCCGCCGATGCGCTTGGAATGATACATCGCAAGCTCGGCATCCTTGATGATCTCGTCGGTCAGTTGCGTCTGCGGATCGCTGAGCGCCAGCCCGATCGAGGCGGTCAGGAAAATCTCGCGGTCGTTGAACGCGATCGGGGCGCGGATGGTCTTGCGAATGGTTTCGGCGAAACCGGTGATGCGCGCCGGCTCCTGTTCCGACATCAGGATCAGCCCGAACTGGTCACCGGCGAGCCGCGCCAGCGTGTCCTGCGGTTTGAGGATCCGCGTCAGGCGCCGCGCCAGCGTCAGCAGGATCGAATCGCCGACCGCGATGCCGACGGAATCGTTGACCTGCTTGAAGCGGTCGAGGTCGATCACCATCAGCGTCGGCCGCAGGTTAGGCATCGCCCTGGTCAGGTTGGCGACCCCGTTGAGGCGATCGATGAACAATTTGCGGTTCGGCAGACCGGTGAGGTTGTCATGCACGGAATCGTGCAGCAGGCGTTCCTCGGCGTTCTTGCTTTCGGTGACGTCGGTGAGCGTGCCGACCACGCGCGAGACTTCGCCGTCTGAGCCGACCACGGGACGCGCCTTCAGCGCGAACCACATGAAATGGCCGTCCGGCGTGCGCAGCCGGAAATCCTGCACCAGCCGGCCGCGGCGCTGATCGAGCACGCTGTCGAGCGCTGCCCGAAAGCGATCCTGGTCGAGCGGGTGCAGCACCTCGAGCCATTTTGCCGCGGGGCCTTCCAGCGTGCCGCGCTTCAGGCCCAGCAGGCTTTCGGTCTCGGGGCTGGTGAACACCTTGTCGGCGGAGACGTCCCAGTCCCAGATCAGGTCGCCCGAGCCGGTCAGCGCCAGCGCCCGGCGCTCGACATCGGAGACGAGGCCGGTGGTCGCGCCGCCGCCCGCGAAGGCGTGCTGCATCACCGTAAACCCGATCAGCATCACGATCAGCACGAGGCCGCCGAGCAGCGCCGGGCCGACGATATCGTTGGTGACGCTGCCGGCGACGGTCATGCCGGCCGCGATCACCCAGACCACCAGCAGGAACCAGGTCGGGATCAACAGCACCGCGCGGTCGAATCCGTGGGTCGAGAGATAGACGATCAGCGCGAAGCCGGCGAACGCGATCAGCACCAGCGACATGCGCGCGATGCCCGAGGCGACCGCGGGATCGAACAGCGCCAGCGCCACCAGCGAACCGAGAAACGCCAGCCAGCCGACCGTGATATGCGAATAACGCACATGCCAGCGGCTGAGATTGAGATAGGCGAACAGAAACACCAGCAGCGTCGCGGCCAGGATCGCTTCGCCCGCCGCGCGCCAGACCCGCTCGGCATTGTTCGACATGTCGAGCACTTTGCCCCAGAAGCCGAAATCGACGCCGATATAGACCAGCACCGCCCACGCCAGCGCGGCGGCGGCGGGAAACATGATGCTGCCCTTGACCACGAACAGGATGGTGAGCACCAGCGCCAGCAGTCCGGAAATCCCGATCACGATGCCCTGGTACAGCGTGAACGAGTTGACCTTGTCCTTGTAGGCGTCGGGCTCCCACAGATAGAGCTGCGGCAGTTTATCGGTGCGCAATTCCGCGACAAAGGTGATGACGGCGCCGGGATCGAGCGTGATGCGGAAGATGTCCGCGGTCGCGCTTTCCTGACGTTCGGGACGGTCCCCGGTCGACGGCGTGATGGTGGCGATGCGCGACAATCCAAGGTCGGGCCACAACAGCCCCGACGACACGATCCGGTAATGGGGCGCGACGATCAGGCGGTCGAGTTGGTCGTCGGTGTTGTTGGCGAGCGCGAACACCACCCAGTTCTGGCCGCCTTCGCGGGCGCGGACTTCGATGCGGCGGACGATGCCGTCGGTGCCCGGCGCGGTGGAAACCTGGATGCGGTCGGTGTCGCTGCGCTGATGGTCGAGGACTGCGGTGAGATCGATCGCGGGCGCGTCACTGCGGACGCTGACGGCGTCAATGGCGCGCGCCGGCGATGCGACGGCAACAATCATGAGGCCCAGCGCGAGCGGCGCGAGGCACCTGATCAGACGCAATGTCAGCTCTCCGCGTTCGACGCAAAACCAAGGTGCAGGTCGGGTTCCGAACACGGCGCGGGTGTTCGGCGTTGCGCGATAAATGACACGAAAGCGAGGAAGATCAAAGGCTTTCCGGCCGGTCGGCAGTCACGAGGGTCAGACCACCAACACAATTTTGCCAATATGTTCGCTGGTCTCCATGCGCCGATGGGCGTCGGCGGCTTTTTCCAGGGGGAATGTGCTGTCCATGAGCGGTTTGACCCGTCCTTCGCGCAGCAGCGGCATCACCTTGGCCTCGATCGCGGCGACCATCGCCGCCTTATCCGTATTGCTACGGGGGCGCAGTGTAGAACCCGTGTGGTGCAACCGTTTCATCATCAGCTTGGCGAAATTGACGTTTGCCTTGGGTCCGCCGAGAAACGCGATCTGGACCACGCGGCCCTCGACCGCGGCGGCGTCGTAATTGCGCTCGATGTAGTCGCCGCCCACCATGTCGAGAATGACGTTGACGCCCGCGCCGTCGGTCGCCGTCTTCACCTCCGCGACGAAATCTTCGGTCTTGTAGTTGATCGCTCTGATGGCACCGAGCTTGAGACAGGCATCGGCCTTGTCCTTTGATCCGACCGTGACGATCACCTTGGACCCGAACGCTTTTGCGAGTTGTATCGCCATGGTGCCGATGCCGGACGAACCGCCATGGATCAGCAGTGTCTCGCCGGGCTGCAACGCGCCGCGCTCAAACACATTGTGCCACACCGTCATCAGGGTTTCCGGGATGGCGCCGGCCTCGTTCATCGACAGCGCCGACGGCACGGCAATCGCCTGCGCATCCTGCGCGATGCAATATTGCGCGTAGCCGCCGCCGGCCACCAGCGACATCACCTTGTCGCCGAGCTTGTGCTTGGTGGCGCCGGCACCGACCGCCACGACTTCCCCCGCGATTTCAAGGCCGGGCAGATCGCTGGCGCCGGGCGGCGGCGGATAGGCGCCGGAACGCTGCGCGACGTCGGGACGGTTGACGCCCGCGGCCGCGACCTTGACCAGGATTTCGCCCGGCCCCGGCGCCGGCACCGCCCGGGTCTCGGGCAACAGCACCTCCGGACCGCCGGGCTTGCTGATGCCGATCACGGTCATTTGCGCGGGCAGCTTTTCCATGATTTGTCCTTGCGAAATGCGGGAAACTTGAGAGGCACCTGATTAGCCAGCCGCGCTTCGGCTGGCAACCGTTTCACGGATCGTTGAGCACGGGAGGAGAACGCATGGCGATCGAGGACGACGACAAACCAAGGAAGAAAGTCACCCACGAGATCGGGCAGGACCTGTCGCTGCTGTCGGTCGAGGAACTGACCGAGCGCATCGCGCTGATGACATCGGAAATCGAGCGGCTGCAGGCGGCCATGGCAAAAAAGCGCGCCTCGAAACAAGCCGCCGCCAGCTTTTTCAAATCCTGAGCGTCGATGGGGTCTTGGACGCGGCGCGGTATCGAGGCAGGCACCGCGTTGCGGCAGCTTCAATCACGCCGCTTTGCTCTTTCGGCGATGCGCTGCCAGGCGGCGCGGAATCCTCGGTTGGGCATTGAGCGCCGGACTCGGCGGGAAGGCCGCTGGTGAAGACGCGCGCACGATCGGCGCTTCGCGCTCGAACCTTTCAGACGCCGGGTTGGCGAGGAGGGTATTTGCGCAAATCAAAGCTAACGGTAATAGGATACTTCCGAAGATCCCGAGACCGGCTTTTCGCGGATTGTTGCGCGGTGCGCGTCTCTAAGTTGCCGCTCAGGTTGTCAGGGATTGTCGCGGAATGGGTCAGCGCCGGCGGTTATGGCTATCGGTTCGGGTGCCTGAGAGACGGGCGGCCTCTAACCGCTCTCGGCCAATGGCCGACATGGCAAACGAAGCGTGAAGGAAATGGCTGGTTTACGATTGATTAAGCTTTCTCAGTTATGACTTGCATCGTCCTGGTTTGGACACCGAGTGGCTCCTGTCCACTCTGTTTGACGCCTCCCTGTTATCAACTTCAAAAGCCGCCGGAAACGGCGGCTCTTTTTTTGGAGCGTCTTTTGCGGTGTTTTCGGCGCTGTCACCGAAACACCGCACTGTCTGGAAACCATAATAATGCTTGTGGCTGGACTCTCGTGCTGGAGCGCGCAATGATTTATTCATCATAAGTCGGCGCGTCGCTGCCGGCGGCGTGAACAAGCTGAAGATAGTTGCGTGAGGCGTTTACCATGTCGGACCGTTCGCAAGGCGAAACCGCTCTGGTGCAGTTCAGCGAGCGGCTGACCAATTCGGCGGCGTTCGGAAGCCTGTTCCGCGAGGGCATGGATCTGGTCGAGGAGACCGCGGCCTATCTCGACGGCGCCGGCCGCATCGAGGCCAAGGCGCTGGAACGCTCAGTCAGCCTGACCTACGCGACTGAAAGCATGCGGCTGACCACGCGCCTGATGCAATTGGCGTCCTGGCTGCTGCTGCACCGCGCGGTAAAGGAAGGCGAGATGACGCTGACCCAGGCCAATCGGGAAAAGACCAAGGTCAAGCTCAGCGCCGCCGATCCCGGCCCTGACGACACGATCGAAAGACTGCCGCAGCAATTGCAGGAGCTGATCGTCCGCTCGATGGCTCTGCAGACAAAAGTCCGCCGCCTCGACACCAGCATCCACGCGCCGGTGGCGGAACGGGCGGCGATCGGCAATCCGCTGGTGCCGCAGCTCAATCGCCTGAAGGCGGCGTTCGAGCAATAATCCCCAAACCGTCATTCGAGACGCGGCGTGTCCGCCGTAGCTCGACGAGCGACGGCGATCCCGTGCTTCCACGCGGCCTTTGGAGCGCGCAAAAAAACGCCCCAGCATGACTGGGGCGTTCCGGCGCCGGCTTGAGAAAAGAGGCTTAAAAACCTCAATCCTTCTTGAGGAAACCCGAGAACTTCTTCTGGAAGCGCGACACACGGCCGCCACGATCGAGCAGCTGCTGGGCGCCGCCAATCCAGGCCGGGTGCGACTTGGAGTCGATATCGAGGTTCAATTTGTCGCCGGCCTTGCCCCAGGTGGAACGCGTCTGGTACTCGGTCCCATCGGTCATCACGACCGTAATCATATGATATTCCGGATGAATTTCGGCTTTCATGGCAGATCCTTCGGCGCGCCGGCGCCTGTCTAGAACATGGCTGTGGGGACGGATTTGGGGCGCTCTATAACGCACCAAGCCGCCCAAAACAAGCCAGGTATCTCCGCCACAACAGGCCCGATAGCTTCCCCACGGGCGTATTCCCTTAAAACCGCATCTTCTAACAGTTTGCCACCGGTGGCGGCGGGGCCTATCTGGGGGAGATGGCAAAGGCGATTGGTCAAATCTCATGAGTGCAGTGGAACGGCTTGAAGATCCCCGCGGCAACGAGCCGTCGCTTCCACTGGCGGATTTGCCGGTCGAGCCATCATCGATCGAAGAGCAGTTGATCCAATCGCCGGCGGAAAGCCGCGCCAAGCTTCGTCCGTTGCTGGCGCTGGCGCCCTATGTGGCGCGTTATCGCGGACGGGCGATCCTGGCGCTTATCTCGCTGACGATCGCCGCCATCACCACCCTGGTGGTGCCGATCGCGGTGCGGCGGATGATCGACTTCGGATTCACCCCCGAAGGCATCGCCCTGATCAACAGCTATTTCAGCGTGATGATCGCGGTGGTGGCGGTGCTGGCGGGCGCCAGCGCGGCGCGGTTCTATCTGGTCATGACCATCGGCGAGCGCATCGTCGCGGATTTGCGGCGCGACGTGTTCGCACATCTGATCTCGCTGTCGCCGGCATTCTTCGATTCCGCGCGCAGCGGCGAACTGATCTCGCGGCTGACCGCCGACACCACCCAGATCAAATCCGCGGTCGGAGCGTCGGTATCGATTGCGCTGCGCAATCTGATGATGTTTTTCGGCGCCGCTGCGATGATGGTGATCACCAGTCCGCGGCTGTCGGGCTTCGTGCTGCTGGCGATCCCGTTGATCGTGCTTCCGCTGGTGGCGTTCGGGCGCTGGGTGCGGCGGCTGTCGCGCAACGCCCAGGATACGCTGGCGGAGGCGACCGCCTACGCCTCCGAACTGGTCGGCGCCATCAGGACGGTGCAGGCCTATACCAGCGAGCGGATGGCCAATGCGCGCTTCGGCGGCGAAGTCGAACAGGCCTATGACGCGGCGCGCAACTCGACCCGCGCGCGCGCGGTGCTGACCGCGGTCATCATCTTCATCGTCTTTGCCAGCGTCGTGGCGATCCTTTGGGTCGGATCGCACGATGTGCTGACCGGCTCCATCAGCCCGGGCCGGCTCGGCCAGTTCGTGTTGTATGCGGCTTTTGCCGCGGCCGGGCTCGGCCAGCTCAGCGAAGTCTGGGGCGAGCTGTCGGCCGCGTCGGGCGCTGCGGAACGGCTGTTCGAGATTCTTCGCGTCAAATCAGCGATTGCGGCGCCGGCATCGCCGCGCGCGCTGCCGGTGCCGGCGCGCGGCGACGTCAGCTTCGACCATGTCAGCTTCGCCTACCCAACCCGGCCCGATGTGCGCGCGGTCGACGGCGTCTCGCTGTCGGTACGCGCCGGCGAGAAGGTCGCGATCGTCGGCCCGTCGGGGGCGGGCAAGAGCACGCTGTTCCACCTGCTGCTGCGATTCTACGATCCGGCGACGGGGGCGATTTCGTTCGACGGGGTTCCGATCCGAACCGCCGATCCGCGCGAACTGCGGTCGCGCATCGCGCTGGTGCCGCAGGAGTCCGTGGTGTTCGCCGCGACCGCGCGCGAGAACATCCGGTTCGGACGGCCGGACGCCAGCGATGCCGAGGTCGAGCGCGCGTCGAACCTCGCCCACGCCACCGAATTCATCCGCCGGCTGCCCGGCGGCTTCGAGGCGCAGCTCGGCGAGCGCGGCGTCACGCTGTCGGGCGGCCAGCGCCAGCGGATCGCGATTGCGCGCGCCATCCTGCGCGATGCGCCGCTATTGCTGCTCGATGAGGCAACCTCGTCGCTCGATGCGGAATCCGAGACTCTGGTGCAGACCGCGCTGGAGGAATTGATGCGTCACCGTACCACGCTGGTGATCGCGCACCGGCTGGCCACCGTATTGTCCTGCGACCGCATCATGGTGATGGAGCAGGGCCGCATCGTCGAACAGGGCACCCACGCCTCGCTGGTCGCAGCCAACGGTCTCTATGCGAGGCTGGCAAGATTGCAGTTCGAGGGCGTTTAAGCGCTTGCGTCGCCGTCGAATAGTTCGGCGGCAAATCGGTTATCCCAAAAACATCACGTTCAAACAAAGGGATGAGATCATGATTTGATTCCAATCGAGTCTTGGTCGGGAATGTTGTTCCGCCATTGCAACTCTTGCCTGCCTTGGAAGTTGTCCGGTTGAAACCCTGTTTCGATTGCCGGACCTTCAAGCCAGTAGGAGATCACCATGCCTTTTCGTCGCGGCGGTTTTGCGCTGACGCCTCCCTCGCTCCTGATATTCGGAGTATCGCTGGTATTGGCGATTCTCGCTTTGATGGTGCATTACGTGCATGTTTCGGTGCCGATCATCAACGCATCGCGGGTGTTCGACGTTCTGGCCATCGCCTACTTGGCACTGATGATAGGCGTGCTGTTCCGCGGCGTTTAACGATATAGCGCTGCTTTCGCGCAGAAGTGGCGAAGGCGGCGTTCTACCCCTTCCACTCCATTTTCAGCACCGGGCGGCCCGACGTCGGGTTCACATCCTCGCCGGCATGCGCAAACCCGTTGCGTTCATAGAAGCGGATGGCGCGGCTGTTGTCGGCGTTTACCAACAGGGTGATGCGATGGGGCGATAAACGCTTCGCTTCATCGACCAGCATGGTAGCCAGCGCCGACCCCCAATGATTGGCGGCGATGACCAGTTGATCGAGATAGCCCGTCGCGTCGATGGTGACGAACCCGACCAGCGTGTCCGCCTGCTCGGCCACGACGATGTTGGCTTTGGATACCAATTCACCTCGCCAGCGCTCGCGCCACCACGCCGCGCGCGCGGCGAAATCGATGGCGGGATAGGCCTGTTGCCAGGTTCGCTGCCACAGCGCGATCGCGGCGTCCTCGTCCTCGGCGCGATAGGGGCGCAGTTGAAACGCGCTCGCCACTAACGTTCCGTCAGCTTCAGCTCGATGCGGCGGTTGCGCTTGTAGGCTTCTTCGGTGGCCGCGCTATCCAGCGGCTGGAATTCCGCAAAGCCGGCCGCGACCAGCCGCTGCGCCGGCACGCCGAGCGAGATCAGATATTGCACCACCGAGATCGCGCGCGCCGACGACAATTCCCAGTTCGACTTGAAAAGGGGGCTGTTGAGGATCGGCCGCACGTCGGTGTGGCCGTCGACCCGCAGCACCCAGGCGATTTCGGCCGGGATCTGCCGGTCGAGATCGATCAGCGCGGTCGCAAGCTTATCCAGCTCGGCGCGGCCCTCGGGCAGCAGCAAGGCCTGTCCGGTGTCGAAGAACACTTCGGACTGGAACACAAAGCGGTCGCCGACGATCCGGACGTCAGGCCGGTTGCCGAGAATGGCGCGCAGCCGTCCGAAAAATTCCGATCGGTAGCGCGACAATTCCTGCACCCGCTGCGCCAGCGCGACGTTCAGCCGCTGGCCGAGATCGGCGATCCGCCCCTGCGATTCCCTGTCGCGTTTCTCCGACGCTTCCAGCGCTTCCTCGAGCGCGGCGAGCTGGCGGCGTAACGCGCCGATCTGCTGGTTCAGCACCTCGATCTGCGCCAGCGCGCGAGATGAGATCTGCTTTTCGGAATCCAGCGCCTTGTTGAGTTCGGTGGCGCGGCCCGCGGCGTCGTTGCCGGCGCCGGCGAGGCCTTCATAGAGGCCCTTGACGCGATCGCGCTCGGCCTGACTGGAGGCGAGCCCGGCCCGCAGCTGCGAAATCGTGTCCTCGAGATTGATCTTGCCGAGTTTTTCCACCGACAGCAGGTCGTTCAACTGCGCCAGCTTGGCGTTGAGCTGCTCCAGCGCCTTGTCCTTGCCGGTGACTTCCTGCGACAGGAAGAACTGCACCACCAGAAACACCGACAGCAGGAACACGATCGAGAGCACCAGCGTCGAAAGCGCATCGACGAAGCCCGGCCAGTAATTGAATCCGGCTTCGTTGCGGCGGGCACGGGCGAGGGCCATTGGCTTTCCTCTTGTATTGAAAACGCTTGGCTAATTCTTCTCGGGCTGGCGGGCGAGGCGTTCGAGCAATTTCTTGATCTCGCGGTTCTGTTCGCCCTGGCCGTCGGCCCATTCGCGGATCATCTGCTGCTCGTTCCGCATATGCGCGACCAGGCCCTGAATCGCTTCGGCGAGATTGGCCATTGCCGCGGTGGTGCCGCGGCTGCCGCCGCCTTCTTCCAGCGTCGTCCGCAACTGCATGACGGCGCTATGGAGTTCGCCACTGGCGCCGGCGCCGGTCTCGGGGGAATATCCGCGCACCGTCGAGGCCAGCCAGTCTTCGAGGTCGGTGTAGAACCGGTTCTGGGCCTGGCTCGACTGCAGATCGAGAAAACCGAGAATCAGCGAGCCCGCAAGGCCGAACAGCGACGACGAAAACGAAATGCCCATGCCGCCGAGCGGCGCGGCCAGCCCTTCCTTGAGGGTGTCGAACAAGGCGCCGGCGTCGCCGCCGACCTTGAGGCCGTCGATCACCTTGCCGACCGAACCGACGGTTTCGATCAGGCCCCAGAAGGTGCCGAGCAGGCCGAGAAACACCAAAAGGCCGGTCATATAGCGGGAAATGTCGCGGGCCTCGTCGAGCCGGGTGGCGATCGAATCCAACAGATGCCGCATGGTCTGCTGCGTGATCGTCATGCGGCCGGTGCGCTCGCCGCCGAGGATCGCCGCCATCGGCGCCAGCAGCCGGGGGTGCTGCCGCTCGGCCGCGAGGCCGGGGTCGGCGATGCGGAAATTGTTGACCCAGGCGACTTCGGGATAGAGCCGGATCACCTGGCGAAACGACAGGATGATGCCGATCGCCAGCACCGCGCCGATCAGCGCGTTGAGGCCGGGATTGGCGAAGAACGCGACGACGATCTGCTTGTAGAGCACGACCATGACCAGCGCGCACAGCACCAGGAAAACCAGCATCCGCACCAGGAAGATCCGTGGCGAGGACAATTTGGACAGGTCCATCTCTATCGCGGGGCGGGCAGGGGGGCTTGGCGGCATTGCCGATGTCATCCGTTGCGAGGAACCGGTTTCGGGCACCAATATGGCACAGCGGGGGCGGGAGGAAAGATCAGATACGCGGTGGCCTGGAATTCAGGGGGTGATTTGGCTGGACGGATGGAACCTCGGGCTGAAGCCGGGCTTGGATCAAGACGTATTTCGCAAGTGCTGGAGTTGTGACGTCGGGATATCAGGAATTTCGCATGGTTGCTTTATTTCTTCAGGGGCTGGTCGCGGCTCTGACGGCGATATGGACCGATGACCCCCGCCACCCTGTCCTCGCGAAGCAGGGGTGCGCAGGTTCGCCGGCCAGGTTGTTCATATTTCTGCAGAATCAGGGGGCCGGATCAATTCCACAAAAGGGAGCGGCCGCATGAGCTTCGTATCCAGGATCATCGGCAGCGCCGAACGGGTGCCGCTGCCGGACATCATCATTCGCGCCGCCATCCAGCGGCTCTGCTCGCGCACCGCGACGCGGCTGGCCAGCGGCAGCGCCGAAAGCGACGCCTCGTTCGCGGACGAAATGGCGGCGCGCGCCATCGCCGAGCATACCGACGAGGCCGATGTCCCGCACGACGAAGTGCCGGCGGCCTTTTTCGCCCATGTGCTCGGCCCGAACCGCAAATATTCGTCGTGCTTTTACAAGGAGCCGGCATCGACGCTGCAGGAGGCCGAGGAAGAAGCGCTGCGCCAGACCATCGAGCACGCCGATCTTGCCGACGGGCAGTCGATCCTCGAACTCGGCTGCGGCTGGGGTTCGCTGTCGCTGTTTATGGCGCGGCAGTTTCCGAATTCGCAGATCGTCGCGGTGTCGAATTCGCGCAGCCAGCTCGAATATATCGAGAGCGAGGCCGCGGCGCGCGGATTGAAGAATCTTTCCGTGATCACGGCGGACATGAATGTGTTCGACTCGGAGCGGCGGTTCGACCGCATCGTCTCGGTCGAAATGTTCGAGCACATCATGAACTGGCGCGAATTGATGGCGCGGGTGCGCTCATGGCTGGCGCCGGATGGCCGCTTCTTCATGCATATCTTCACCCATCGTTCGTGCGCCTATCTGTTCGACCGGGCCGACGGGGAAGACTGGATCGCGCAGCATTTCTTCGCCGGCGGCGTGATGCCGAGCCATCATCTGATCCGGCAATATTCCGACTTGTTCGAGGTCGAGAAGGAATGGCGCTGGAGCGGCACGCATTACCAGCGCACCGCGCTCGACTGGCTCGGCAATTTCGATTCCCGCCGCGACGAGATCGAAGCCATTCTCCGCGGCGTCTACGGCAACGATACCGCGCTGTGGATGCGGCGCTGGCGCTGGTTCTTCCTCGCCACCGCGGGATTGTTCGGTTACGCCGACGGCAGCGAATGGGGCGTCAGCCATTTCAGAATGAGAGCGGTGGGATGAGTGCGTGTCATACCCGCCACTGGGCGATGCGTTGCGCATTAATGCTTAATCGTCGCGGTTCCCTTATCGACGCCCCCTGATAGGGCTGATTTACGATCCAGTGAGCCGGAAAAACCGTTGTTGGATCAACCCGATAGCGCTGTGTGACATTGAGCCGCCGCAAAGCTTATTGCATCGCAGCAGGCCTTACTTAACCTTAGGTTATCAAGAGGGCACGGATTCGTCGCCACGTCGCGGTGGCGTGCCCCTGCGCGGAATTGCAATCCGCGTCCAAACTCGAATTCAGGGGCCACAGCTTCAATGTCAGGATTTCGCAAACGGTCGGCATGCGTCGCATTGATGTTGGCCGCTGCAGCGCCGTTTCTTGCCGGATGCGATGAAGCGAATACGGCCGTCGCCACGCAAAGCTCCGAGCCTGATGTCAGCATCGTGACGGTCAAACCGCAGCCGCGTGCGCTGGTGCGCGAACTGCCGGGACGGGTGGCGCCGACGCGGGTTTCCGATGTTCGGCCGCGCGTGTCCGGCATCGTCACCGCGCGCCTGTTCAGTCAGGGCAGCGAGGTCAAGGCCCGCGATCCGCTCTACCGGATCGACCCGCGTCCGTTCGAGGTCGAAGTGCAATCCAGCGAAGCGGCGCTGGCGAAGGCGGTGGCGGCATTCGAGCAGGCATCGCAGCAGGCCCGGCGAATTTCCGTGCTGACGTCGCAACGCGCCACGTCCGAGGCCGAGAACGAAAAGGCCACCGGCGCGATGCGCCAGGCGGAGGCCGAGGTCGAGGGACGCAAGGCCGATGTCGCGCGGGCCCGGCTCAATCTCAACTATGCCACCGTCCGCGCGCCGATCGACGGCGTGGTTGGCGCAGCATTGGTCAGCGAGGGTGCGTTGGCGGTGCAGAACGAGACCAATCTCGCGACCATTCAGCAGCTCGATCCGATCTATGCCGACTTCACCCAGTCGGTCACCGAACTCAATCAGCTCCGGCGTTCGCTCGAGAGCGGCGAACTCGACCGCATCGCGCCCGACGCGGCGAGGGTGCGGCTGGTGCTGGACGACGGCGCGATCTATCCGAGCACCGGTAAACTGCTGTTCTCGGAGGCCAAGGTCGATGCCTATACCGGGCAGGTGACGTTGCGCGGCGAGTTTCCGAATCCGAAGCGTGAATTGCTGCCGGGCATGTATGTCCGCGTGCTGATCGAACAGGGCATCGATGCCGACGCCATCGCGGTGCCGCAGCAGGCGGTCCAGCGCAATGGTGGCGGCGGCAGCGAAGTGTTCGTGGTCAAGGACGACGATCGCGTTGCGGTTCAGGCCGTGCGCACCGGATCGGTGCAGGACGGCCAATGGTTCGTGACCGAAGGATTGAAGGCCGGCGACAAGGTCGTGGTCGAAGGTTTTCAGAAATTTGCTGCCGGGGACAAGGTCAGGCCGCAAGCCTGGACCGACGCGGATGCATCGGTCGTCGGTTCATTGCCGGGTCGCCAGCAGACCACGCAAGCCGTCCGGTAGCACGCCATGCCCGCTTTCTTCATCGACCGGCCGATCTTCGCCTGGGTCGTTGCGCTTTTCATCTGTCTGATCGGCGCCATCGCGATACCGCTGCTCGCCGTGGCGCAATATCCGATCATCGCGCCGCCGTCGATCGCGATCTCCACGAGTTATCCGGGCGCGTCGCCGGAAAACCTCTACAACAGCGTCACACGGCTGATCGAGGAGGAGCTCAACGGCGCCAACGGCATCCTGAATTTCGAATCCACCAGCGACTCGCTCGGACAGGTCGAGATCATCGCCAATTTCGTGCCGGGCACCGACACCGGAACGGCGTCGGTGGAAGTTCAGAACCGCATCAAGCGCGTCGAGGCGCGTCTTCCCCGCGCGGTGATTCAGCAGGGCATTCTCATCGAAGAGGCATCCAGCGCGGTGCTGCAGATCATCACGCTGCGCTCGACCGATGGCAGCCTCGACGAAGTCGGTCTCGGCGATTTCATGATCCGCAGCGTGCTCGGCGAAATCCGGCGCATTCCCGGCGTCGGCCGCGCCACGCTCTATTCCACCGAACGCTCGCTGCGGATCTGGATCGATCCGGCCAGGCTGGTCGGCTACGGCCTCACCGTCGACGACGTCAACAAGGCGATATCAGCGCAGAATGCGCAGGTCGCGTCGGGCAGCCTCGGCGCCGAGCCGAGCAAGGCGGATCAGAAGATTTCGGCGCTGGTTCTGGTCAAGGGCCAGCTCTCGTCACCGGACGAATTCGGCGCGATCATCCTGCGCGCGAATCCTGACGGCTCGACCGTCCGGTTGCGCGACGTCGCCCGCCTCGAGATCGGCGGATTGAGTTATCAGTTCAACACCAGACTCAACGGCAAGCCGACCGCGGGCCTTTCGGTGCTGTTGTCGCCGACCGGTAACGCGCTTGCCACCGCAAGCGCGGTCGAAGACAAGATGAAGGAGCTGTCGCGCTTCTTCCCCGCCAATATCGCCTATGAAATCCCCTACAACATCACGCCGGTCGTGAAGGCTTCGATCGAGAAGGTGCTGTCGACGCTGGTCGAGGCGGTGGTGCTGGTGTTTATCGTGATGTTCCTGTTCCTGCAGAACATCCGTTACACCATCATTCCGACTATCGTAGTGCCGGTGGCGCTGCTCGGCACCTGCGCGACGCTGCTGCTGGCAGGCTATTCGATCAACATGCTGACCATGTTCGGCATGGTGCTGGCGGTCGGCATCCTGGTAGACGACGCCATCGTCGTGGTCGAGAACGTCGAACGCATCATGGCCGAGGAAGGCCTGCCGCCGAAGGAAGCCACCCGCAAGGCGATGTCCCAGATCACCGGCGCCATCATCGGCATCACGCTGGTGCTGATTGCCGTGTTCGTGCCGATGGCCTTTTTCCCGGGATCGGTCGGCGTCATCTACCGGCAGTTCTCGGTGACGATGGTCGCCGCCATCGCGTTTTCGGCGCTGCTGGCGATGTCGCTGACGCCGGCCTTGTGCGCGACGCTGCTGAAGCCGGTAACGGCTGGCCACGGCCACGCGCGCAAGGGCGTGTTCGGCTGGTTCAATCGCGCCCTCGACCGCACGAGGGAGGGTTATTCGCGCGTCGTCGGCCATTCGCTGAAGCGCACCGGACGGCTGATGCTGATCTACGCCGCGCTCTTGATCGGGCTGACCTGGGCGTTCATGCGCCTGCCCGGCGGCTTTCTGCCGGTCGACGATCAAGGCTTCATCACCACCGACGTGCAGACGCCGGCCGACTCGTCCTACGCCCGCACCGAGGCGGCGGTGGAGAAAGTGGAACAATATCTGGCGCAGCGCGCCGGCGTCGACAACGTGACGTTCCTGACCGGCTTCAGCTTCCTCGGCCAGGGCATCAACACCGCGCAGGCCTTCATCACGCTAAAGGACTGGTCGGACCGCCCGGCGAAGGATTCGGCGGCCTCGATCGTGAACGACATCAACCGGGATCTGTCGTCGATCCGCGACGCCAGGATTTCCGCGCTGCAGCCGCCGCCGATCGACAATCTCGGCAATTCCTCGGGCTTCAGCTTCCGCCTGCAGGATCGTGGCCAGAAGGGCTACCCGGCGCTGGTCAGCGCCGCCGACAGCCTGATCAAGGAGGCCAATGCGAGCCCGGTCCTGCAAAAGGTCTTTGTCGAAGGCCTGCCGCCGGGGCCGCAGGTCAATCTCATGATCGACCGCGAGAAGGCCGGCGCGTTCGGCGTCACCTTCGAGGATATCAACGCCACCATCTCCACCAATCTCGGGTCGAACTACATCAACGATTTTCCGAACCGCGGCCGGATGCAGCGGGTGATCGTGCAGGCCGATCAGGGCAGCCGCATGAACGCGGACGATATCCTCAACTACAACGTCAAGAACAGCCGCGGCCAGCTGGTGCCGTTGTCCTCCTTTGCCTCGGTGGAGTGGTCGAAGGGGCCGACGCAGATCTCCGGGTTCAATTACTATCCCGCCGTGCGGATCAGCGGCGAAGCCAGACCCGGCTTCACCTCCGGCAACGCCATCGCCGAGATGGAGCGGCTGGCCAACAAGCTGCCGCGCGGCTTCGGTTTCGAATGGACCGGGCAATCGCTGCAGGAAAAACTGTCGGGCTCGCAGGCGCCGTTCCTGCTCGGCCTCTCGGCGCTGGTGGTGTTTCTCTGCCTCGCCGCGCTCTATGAAAGCTGGACCATTCCGCTGGCGGTGCTGCTGACGGTGCCGCTCGGGATTTGCGGCGCGGTGCTGGCGGCGATGCTGCGCGGATTGCCGAACGACGTCTATTTCACGGTCGGCCTGATCACCATCATCGGGTTGGCTGCGAAAGACGCCATTCTCATCATCGAATTCGCCAAGGATCTGCGCGCCCAGGGCAAGCCGCTGATCGAGGCGACGGTGGAAGCCTGCAGCCTGCGTTTCCGCCCGATCCTGATGACGGGCCTCGCCTTCGTCTGCGGCGTGCTGCCGATGGCGATCGCCAGCGGCGCCGGCGGCGCCAGCCAGCAGGCGCTTGGCACCGTCGTGATGGGCGGCATGATCGCGGTGGTCGTGCTGGCGCTTTTGATGGTGCCGGTATTCTTTGTCACCGTGCAGCGGTTCTTCGCGGGGGATCGCGAGCCGGCAAAGGAAGCGGCGGCGCGGGAGGCGTATGGCCCGCCGGCGCCCCTGAATCCATAGGACGCGCGGGGGCGCACCGGATCATCCGCACGAGGCGGGCGCTCAATTGCGCGCGGCGCTATCCCCGCGGAAATACACGTCCACCTTCATGCCGACCGCGAGCGGACCCGGCTCGCCGAGGTCGACCAGCACTTCCGCCACGTCGACGTCAGTCATATTGCGCTGGCCGATCGCATTATTGCGGCCTGCCTCCACCAGCGGCGCGATGAAGGAGACCGTTCCTGCGATTTCGCGCCCGCGAAAGGCGGCGGGGCGCACCAGCACCGATTGCCCGAGCTTTATCTTTTCAATGTCGCGTTCGTCCACCTCGGCGCGCACACGCAGGGCCGAAACGTTGCCGAGCAGAACCAGCGGCTGCGCCGCCGCTGGAGACGCCAATTCTCCCGGTCTGGCATTCATCTGCAAAACGGTGCCGTCAATGGGCGCGCGAATCGTCAGTTTTTCAATGGCGGCCAGGGTCCCCAGCAGTTCACTGCGCGCGATGTTGAGCTGGCCTTCGGCCTGGCTTGGCAGCGGCGCGCTATCCTCGATCCTGCGAAGCTCGGCCCTTTGCTGGGTCAGACGATCCTGCGCACGCGCCAATCCCGAACGGGCCGCCTCCACATCCGCATCCGAGCCGCGGCCGGCCCGCCTTTCGATGGCGGCCTTGTCGACGAACGACCGCGCCTCGGACACAGCCAGTTCGGCGTCGGCGGCCGCATCCTCGGCCCGGCGTCGCGTCGCGCTTCCGCCCGAAGCCGACTCCTTGTTGCGCGCGCGCCGTCGCAGCGCGACCTGCGCTTCGGCGGTGTTCCGTCGGGCCCGGGCTTCCTGATCGACAAGGCGGATCAGCGGCTCACCGGCAAACACTCTATCGTTGGCCCTGACCAGCACTTCGCCGACAACGGCCGTGACCGGCACGGCGACCCGGATCATGCCCGACAACGGTTCGACCCGGCCGGGTGCCACCGCCAGCCAACGCTTCTCCTCGGCCGAATCGGTTGTCGCAGCGTGTGCCGGCGCCTGCGCCCTCGCGGCCGGAACGGCGAGCGAGGCGGCAAGCACGGCCAGATTTAACGCGGCAAGGAAAACCGTCTTGACCTTCGGCGTGATCATGACCTCTGCACCCTCTGTTCTCTGCTGTGCTCGCCGGGCTCTTCACGTGCGATCCGGCCGTCTTCGATGTGCACGATGCGATTGGCGAACGGCAGGATACGCGGATCGTGCGTTACGACCAGCACCCCGCGAGACTGGTCTCTCGCGATCTGGGCGAGCAGGGCCATGATGGCCTGACCGTTTTGAGTGTCGAGCGCGCCGGTCGGCTCATCCGCGAGAATCGCCGATGCATCGCCCACAATGGCCCGCGCGATCGCCACGCGTTGCTGTTCGCCGCCGCTGAGCTCGATGGGAAACGCGTTTGTCTTATGGGAAAGGCCGACCATGGCGAGGGATTCCCTTGCCGCGGCCCTGGCGCGTCGGGATCGCTGTCCGCGCACGTCCAGCGCCAGCCGGACATTGTCCTCGGCCGTCAGCGTCGGAAACAGATGGTAGGATTGAAAGATGAAACCGATGTGATCGCGCCTGAGTTTGGCGAGGTCCTCGGGGCCCGCGCCGGCGGTCGATTGGCCGCGAACCCGAACAATTCCCCGCGTCGGCGTCATCAGGCATCCCATGACCGAGAGCAGCGTGGTCTTGCCGCTCCCCGATGGTCCCATCAGCAGGACCAGTTCGCCGCCGTTGAGCGACAGGCTTACGCCGTTGAGCGCCTGCACTTCACCGGCGCCACGGCCAAGGCGTTTTGCGACGTCGACAACCTCGATCAAGGCCTCCGTCATCGCGTGAACACCAGCGCGGGATCGATCCGCATGACCTGTGCGATGGCAGCAATGGCCGATGCGATGCACATGACGACGGTCAACAGAAGCAGCCCGACGGTCAATGCGGGCGTCACGACGATCGGCAATGCGGATTCGGCGGTCATCTTGACGACGATGGCGCCGATAGCCGCGGCGCCGCCAAATCCAATGACGGCGCTGAGCAGCGCCTGCCAGATGATGACCATGTAGATATAGGTGCTGGACGATCCGATGGCGCGCAATGTTGCGAATTCGTCCAGATGATCCTTGGTGCTCGAATATAATGTTTGCGCGACAATGACGGTGCCGACGATGACGCCGAGCAGGGCGCCTGCGAACAGGGCGGCCCCCGCGCCGGTACCGAACAGCCAAAAGCTTCGGCTGCGGTTGCGAAACTCGGTCGTCGTCAGCACTTCGACGTCGCTGAGGTTTGCCTGCAATCGCTGGCGAACGCTCTCGACATCCGAACCAGGAGTAACGCGCACCAGGAAATAAGAGGCCTTGTCGGTTGAAATTCCGGTAAACGCTCGCGCGCGATCGATTCCGGTGAAGGCAAAGGGCGTGGTGGTGAAGGAACGGATGCCCTTGGTCA
Organism: uncultured Alphaproteobacteria bacterium; assembly: GCA_963793165.1. Lineage (GTDB taxonomy): Bacteria > Pseudomonadota > Alphaproteobacteria > Rhizobiales > Xanthobacteraceae > Bradyrhizobium. Next base: position 147,031 of record CAWBYU010000009.1, on the reverse strand, counting down.
CCGCCGTGACCTGGACCTTTTGATCGCGGATTTCGGCGGTGGCGCCGAGCCCGCTGGTGCCAAGCCGCTCGAAATAGGACTGGTCGATCGCCACCGCGCCGGGAATCGACAAATCATCGATATGGCCCGCGACCAGATCCCACGGCCGCAATCCCAATCCCCGCAGTTCGGAGCCGACGATGAAAACCGGCGTCGTCCCGCCGCCCGGCAATCGCCACTGCGCGAAGCCAATGACCAGAGGAGCGGCTTCGGCCACCCCATCGACCGCCAGGGCCCGAAACCGCTGACGGTCGTCCATCAATGAGGGATCCTCGAAACACTTGGTGCTGAGCGGCATCACCCAGAGATCGGCGGGCGCATGATCGATCATCGTGGTCACCATGCGCCCGAAGCCGACATAAAGGCCCATTTGCACGGTCACAAGCACGATGGAGAACACAATTCCGACGATTGTTGCGATGAAGCGAAGCCGGTCATGAAACAGATTTCGGGAGGCAAGCCGGAACATCAATGGCATGATCGGTGGGCCCATCCGAATTCTATCTATTCTATTTCAGCTGTTTTAAGGGCATATGTCCACGCCGGGACTCGCAGCAATCCGGGGACGGTTGTCATCGTCATGGCGGGCAGTGCATGCGGTGATAGGCAAAATTAAGGAGCGCCCGGATCGCGTGCGGAGGCGGGCTGAACAAGCTGCGCCGTTCGCAGTTACTTCTCCAGCGGCTTCAAAATCTTCACCAACTCGGCGTGGATGAATTCATTGCCGCAGATCACGTTGCCGGTCTTGAGCGGGTCGTCGTCGCCCGCGATGCCGCTGACCGTGCCGCCGGCTTCGCGCACGAGGATCTGCCCCGCGGCCATGTCCCAGGGCTGCAGGTTGCGCTCCCAATAGCCGTCAAGGCGCCCCGCCGCGACAAAGGCCATATCCAGCGAGGCCGCGCCGAACCGGCGCAGGCCCGCGACCCTGTTCTGGATTTCGGTCATCTCCAGGCGCGAAAGATTGTGGTCGCCGCGTCCGATATGCGGCAGCCCGCAGGCGATCACGCAGTCGCCGAGATTGCGCCGGCCGGCGACGCGCAGCCGCTGGTCGTTGAGGAAGGCGCCCTTGCCGCGTTCGGCGATGTAGAGGTCGTCATTGGCCGGATTATAGATCAGGCCGGCGATCATCGTGCCCTCGCGCTGCAGCCCGATCGAGATCGCGAATTGCGGGATGCCGTGGAGGAAGTTGGTGGTGCCGTCGAGCGGATCCACGATCCAGGTGTGGCTCTTGTCGGCGCCTTCGCGATGGCCGCCTTCCTCGCCGATGAAGCCGTAACCCGGCCGCGCCTTGGTGAGGTCGTCGTGCAGCATTTCCTCGGCGCGCCGGTCGGCCATGGTGACGAAATTGGCGGGTCCCTTCAGCGACACCTGAAGGTTCTCGACCTCGCCGAGATCGCGCTTGAGACTGCGGCCGGCGCGGCGCGCGGCTTTGACCATCACATTGATAAGGGCTGAATGCAGCATGATCTCGGCTCGAGACGACCTGGGCGGCAGGTCAGGACAGGGATGGGTGGGACGCTCTCATCATTGGGCGCGATCGGACGCAAACCGGAGGCCGCTGGGGGATCGCGCTCCCGTGGGTGCCCTGCGGACGCGGTGGCGTCAAGGCGGATCATTTGTTGCCGAGCCACCTGCGCGCGGCCTCCTGGACCTTGGCGCGATCCTCCGCGCTGAGGGCCGTGAGCGCCTCGTCGAGCATCGGGTCGCCTCGGCCCGCGGTTTTCGCGACAATGTGCCATTTCAGCCCCTCGATCTTGTCGATCGGCGCGCCCTGTCCGGTCACCAGCACCCGGGCGAGGCGGTTTTGCGCGATCGGGCTGTTTTGCCTGGCGGCCTTGCGCAGCAGAGCCACCGCGGCGGTCTCGTTTTTCGGCGTGCCGGTTCCATTATAGAGTGCGATGGCGTATTCGACCTCGGCGTCGACATTGTCGGCGAGCGACGCCGCCTGCAGCAGCCGCACCGCCCTGTTGATGTCTTTTTCGACGCCGGTGCCCTCCTTGTAGAAGGTCGCGAGCGCGTATTGCGCTTCCGGATTGCCGGCGTCGGCGGCGATGCGAAGCAATTCCGCGGCGCGCTTGAGATCCTGCGGCAGCGTCTGCCCGTCGAGATAGAGCAGCGCGAGATTGTACGCCGCCTTAGGGTTGCCAAGCTTGGCCGAGGACGCCAGCAATTTCACCGCTTCCTCGCGGTTGACGGGGCCGCCGCGCCCGCCGAGGCGAAGCATCGCCAGCGCGAACATGGCCTCGCGGTCGCCGCCGTCGGCGGCGCGCTTGTACCAGTCGGCGGCCCTGGCATAGTCGCGCTTGATGCCCATCGCATTGGCGTAGAGTTCGCCGAGCATCGTCATCGCCTTCGGGTCGCCGTTCTCCTGCGCGCGCTTGGTCGCGAGATCGAACGCGGTCTTGTATTGCCCGCGCTGAAAGGCGCCATACACCAGATCGGCATTGGGATCGTCAGGCACGGGAGCGGGAGTCGCCGTCGCGGCCGCAGGCTTTGCCGTCGCCGCCGGAGCCGCTGAATTTGGCGCGGCGGGAGCGGCCGGCTTCTTGGCCACCGCCGCGGGTTTTGGTTTCGGCTTGGCAGCGGGCTTGCTCTCCGCCGGCGGCGGCTCGGCGCCGGGAGGTGCCAGCGAGACTTGCGCCGAGGCGCTCGCCGCCGACAGCAGGCAGCTTGCGAGGACCGATAGGGGACGCAGGATCTTCATCTCCGGCGTTATCCCTGTTTGGCCTTGGCGGTTCCGGCCGTCGCAGCGTGCGCCTGGCGGATCGCCTGCTCCACGTCCCTCAACGCCGCCGCCGCGCCGCGCGGGTCGCTCCAGATGAAATCGCCGACCAGGACGAAATCCGCGCCGGCCGCCGCAAACTCATAAGCTTCCTCGCGCGACGCCGCAAAGCCGATAGATGGCGGTTCGAACAGTTCGGCCCACCAATCCAGCCGCTCCGCGATGGCCTCGACCGAGGGCCGCTGCCCCTTCGCATCCGGCTCGCCGAACAGCACGTAATCCGCGCCGGCTTCGCCCGCGGCCATCGAGTCATGCCGCGTCGCCAGCCCGCCGACGCCGGCGATGCGGTCGGGCTTCAGGGTCGGCAGGGCCTCTTCCATGGCGGCGATGCCGGTGAGATGGGCGCCGTCGGCGCCGCCGCGCGCAACCAGTTCGACATGGCCGTCGAGCAGAAGCGCGGCGCCGACCGCCTGGACCGCAGGCGCCAGCAGCTTGATGCGGGAGATCATGGTGCGCTGATCAGTCGGCTTGAGCCGCAGCAGCACCGCCGCCACGTCGGCCTCGCCGAGCAAGCCCGGGAGGCTCGCGATCAACGAGGATGGATCGTCCACCTCAGGCGTCGCGAGATAGAGACGCGGCACCGGGCGCGGCGGAACGGGTTTGGTGGCCAATTCTATGCCGCCTTCTTTTCCAGATCGGCTTTCCACTCGCCCTTGCTTGCGAGCGCGTTCATCCGCGCGCGATGGACAAAGGCCCGCTGGCCCGCCGCGACGTTCTCGGACTTGCCCGACCATGCCTTTTGCGGCGCCGCCTGCAGCGCGCGGCCGTAGGAAAAGGTGAGGCGCCAGGGCAGGCCGCCGATCCGGTTCATGGCGTCAAGATGCGCGGTGGCGTCTTCGTCGGATTGCCCGCCGGAGAGAAAGGCAATACCGGGTACCGCCGCCGGAACGCACGCTTTCAACAACTTGATGGTTTTCTCCGCGACTTCTTCGAAGGAGGATTGTTTCGCGCACTTCCTGCCGGCGATGGCCATGTTGGGCTTCAGGATCATGCCTTCCAGTTCGACGCGCTGAATGCGCAATTCCTGAAACGTCTTGTTGAGCACGCGCTGGGTCACGTCGTAGCAGCGATCGATATCGTGATCGCCATCCATCAGCACTTCCGGCTCGACGATCGGAACGATCTGGGCCGCCTGGCAAAGCGCTGCGTAACGGGCGAGCGCGTGGGCATTGACGTGGATCGCGGTCATCGTCGGCACATGCTGGCCGTCAGTGCCTTGGCCTATATCGATCACCGCGCGCCATTTGGCGAACCGGGCGCCGCGCTCGTAATATTTCTTCAGACGCTCGGCGAGTTTGTCGAGCCCGGCGGTGACCAGTTCACCGGGGCAGTTCGGCAGGGCCTGCGTGCCTTCGTCGACCTTGATGCCGGCAATCGCGCCGGACTGTTCGATCAGCTTGATCAGCGGCGTGCCGTCCCTGGCATCCTGCCAGATGGTTTCGTCGTAGAGGATGACGCCGGAGATGTATTGGGTCATCGCCTCGCGGGCGCGGAACATCATCTCTCGGTAGTCGCGGCGGGTCTCCTCGGTCGACACCACGTTGATGGCGTCGAAACGCTTCTTGATCGTGCCGGAAAACTCGTCGGCGGCGAGTATGCCCTTGCCCGGGGCGACCATGGCGAGAGCGACCTTGTTGAGATCGGCGAGATTCATCGATGCCTCCTCCAGTGCGCTATGGCTTGCAAGTCAAACTAGACGCTTCTCGGGCAATCCCAAAGAAACTGTCGGGAAACGCCCGGGAAACCTACAAGAACCTGCAAGAAAACTCACAACCTGCGGCCGCGGGGAGAGGCAGGCCTGCCCGGAAGCGGCCGCCTGTCATGCGACTTTCGGATCAAGCTCGCCCTTGCCGTAGCGCTTCGCCATCTCGGCCGTCGTCAACACCCGCTTGATCTTGCCGGCCTGACCCGCGGTATTGAATTCCTGCAGCCGCTGCTTGCACAGTCTGGCCATCGCTTCCATCGCCGGCTTCAGGTATTTGCGCGGATCGAACTCGCTCGGATCTTCCTTGAGAACCTTGCGGATCTGTCCGGTCATCGCCATGCGATTGTCGGTGTCGATGTTGATCTTGCGGACGCCGTTCTTGATGCCGCGCTGGATCTCCGAAACCGGCACGCCCCAGGTCGGCTTCATCTTGCCGCCATTGGCGTTGATGATGTCCTGCAGGTCCTGCGGCACCGAGGACGAACCATGCATCACCAGATGCGTGTTCGGTAGCTTGCGGTGGATTTCCTCGATCACGTTCATGGCCAGGATGTCGCCGTCCGGCTTGCGGGTGAATTTATAGGCGCCGTGCGAGGTGCCCATCGCAATCGCCAGCGCGTCGACCTTGGTCTCCTTGACGAACTTCACCGCTTCATCGGGGTTGGTCAGCAACTGGTCGTGGGAGAGCTTGCCTTCGGCGCCGTGGCCGTCTTCCTTGTCGCCCATGCCGGTCTCGAGCGAACCGAGCACGCCGAGTTCGCCTTCCACCGAAATGCCGCCGAGATGGGCCATGTCGGTGACCGTCTTGGTGACCCCGACATTGTAGTCCCAGTCGGCGGCGGTTTTGCCGTCAGCCTTCAGCGAGCCGTCCATCATGACCGAGGTGAAGCCGGCCTGGATCGCGGTCATGCAGGTGTCGGGTCCATTGCCGTGATCGAGGTGCACGCAGACCGGGATCTGCGGATAGATTTCGGTGACCGCATCCATCATGTGTTTCAGCATCACGTCGTTGGCGTAGGACCGCGCGCCGCGCGATGCCTGAATGATCACAGGCGCGTCCAGGCTGGAGGCCGCCTCCATGATGGCGAGCGCCTGCTCCATGTTGTTGATGTTGAAGGCAGGCACCCCGTAATCGTGTTCCGCCGCGTGGTCGAGCAATTGACGCAACGTGATGCGAGCCATCTGTCCTGTTCTCCGCGCTGGGGCTTCAATGCCCGATATGAACTTTAACTATCGTATTTTTAGAACCTCGACACCGGGCAATGGTTTCCCTTCCATCCATTCGAGAAACGCGCCGCCGGCGGTCGAAACATAGGAAAAATCACCGGCCACCCCGGCCTGGTTCAGCGCCGCCACCGTGTCGCCGCCGCCAGCCACCGAAATCAGTTTCCCGGCCTTGGTTCGCGCGGCGGCGTGCTTCGCCGCCACCATGGTGCCGCGGTCGAACGGCGTCATCTCGAAGGCGCCGAGCGGGCCATTCCAGACCAGCGTCTTGGCGTCGTCGATCGCCGCATGAATCCGCGCGGTCGATTGCGGGCCGACGTCGAGGATCATGCCGTCGGGCGGGATCGCATCGAGCCCGTACGCATGGGATGGCGAATTGGCCGCGAAATGAAACGCGACCACGGCATCGACGGGAAGAATGATGGCGCAATTCGCCGCTTTGGCCTTTTCGATAATTCGCAGCGCGGTGGCCGCGAGATCCTTCTCCGCCAGCGACTTGCCGACGCGGACGCCCTGCGCATGGAGGAAGGTGTTGGCCATGCCGCCGCCGATCACCAGCGCATCGACCTTGCTGACAAGGTTTTCCAGAAGGTCGATCTTGGTCGAAACCTTGGCGCCGCCGATGATCGCGATCACCGGCTTGGTCGGCGCTTCCAGCGCCTTGCCGAGCGCGTCGAGTTCGGCCTGCATGGTTCGTCCGGCATAGGCCGGCAGCTTGTGGCCAAGCCCCTCGGTGGATGCATGCGCGCGGTGCGCGGCCGAGAACGCGTCGTTGACCCAGATGTCGCCGAGCTTTGCCAGTTCGGCGACGAAGGCCGGATCGTTCTTTTCTTCTTCCTTGTGGAAGCGGGTATTTTCCAGGCACAGGATGTCGCCATCCTGCATTGCCGCGATCGCCTTTTGAGCGACCTCGCCGACGCAATCCTCGGCGAATGCCACCGGCTTCCTGATCACCTGCGCAAGGGCTGCGGCAACGGGCTTCAGCGAATCCTTGGGCTCAGGTCCCTTGGGCCGGCCGAAATGCGCCAGCAGGATCGCCTTGCCGCCCTTGCCGGATATCTCGGTGATGGTTGGTGCGATGCGCTCGAGCCGGGTGGCGTCGGTGACGCGGCCGTTCTCCATCGGCACGTTGAGATCGACGCGGAGCAGCACGCGCTTGCCCTTCACGTCGACGTCATCGAGGGTGCGGAATGTTTTGGACATGGACGAACTCGGAACTCTTGGTGGTCATTCCGGGGCGATGCGAAGCATCGAACCCGGGATCTCGAGATTCCGGGTCTGGTCCTTCGGACCATCCCGGAATGACGTTTCAACAAGAACGCCCGGCATCGCAGAGAAGTCCACGCAGTCCGTGCAAAGCTGGACTGCCATGGCCGGGCATGACGAAATCGCTTACAGCAGCTTCCCCATCGCCACGGCGGTGTCGGCCATGCGGTTGGAGAAACCCCATTCATTGTCGTACCAGGCCAGCACCCGCACCAGCGTGCCGTTCTGCACCTTGGTCTGGTCCATGTGGAAGGTGGCCGAATGCGGATCGTGGTTGAAGTCGATCGAGACGTTGGGCGCGGTGGTGTAGCCAAGGATACCCTTGAGCTGCTGCTCGGAGGCGCGCTTCATCGCCTCGTTGATTTCCTTCGGCTCGGTCGCGCGCTTGGCGACGATCTTGAGATCGATCACCGAGACATTCGGGGTCGGCACGCGGATCGAGACGCCGTCGAGCTTGCCCTTCAACTCCGGCAACACCAGGCCGATCGCCTTGGCAGCACCGGTGGAGGTCGGGATCATCGACATCGCCGCCGCCCGGCCGCGATAGAGATCCTTGTGCAGCGTATCAAGGGTCGGCTGGTCGCCGGTATAGGCATGGATCGTGGTCATGAAGCCGGTTTCGATGCCGACCGTGTCGTTCAGCACCTTGGCCACCGGCGCCAGGCAGTTGGTGGTGCAGGAGCCGTTGGAGACGACCAGGTGCTCCTTGGTCAGAACGTCGTGGTTGACACCGTAGACGATGGTCGCATCGGCCCCGTCGGCGGGCGCCGAGACCAGCACACGCTTGGCGCCGGCGGTCAGATGCGCGGACGCCTTGTCCTTGGCCGTGAAGATACCGGTGCATTCCAGCGCGATGTCGACGCCGAGATCCTTCCACGGAAGTTTGGTGGGATCGCGCTCGGCGGAGACCTTGATTTTGCCGTTGCCGAGGCTGATCGAGTCGCCGTCGATGGTCACGGTGCCGGGAAAACGGCCATGCACGGAGTTGAAGCGGAGCAGATGGGCGTTGGTCTCTACCGGGCCGAGGTCGTTGATGCCGACCACCTCGATATCCTTGCGGCCGGACTCCGCGATGGCGCGCAACACATTGCGGCCGATGCGGCCAAACCCGTTAATCGCTACCCGGATTGCCATCTCTCGTCTCTCCTTCAATGCCTTTATCGTCCCCGCGGAGGCGCTGGAGCCATCCCCAAGGATCTTTGCGGCGGACGCCCGGTTCGGCCGGGCGGATGCGGATAATATGACGGTTAGGTAGTCCTTTTTTCAGGCAATCTCAACCGTCAGCCGAGCAGCTTGACGGCAACGTTAACGGCCGCCTCGGCCGTGATCCCGAAATGCTTGAACAAATCCTTGGCCGGTGCGCTGGCCCCGAAACCGTGCATGCCGATAAATGCGCCATCGCGCCCGATCACGGCGTCCCAGCCCCACCGCACCGCGGCCTCGATCGCCACCTTGACGGGCGCATTGCCGATGATCGCCTTCTGCTTGTCCTCCGGCTGCGCCAGCAGCAATTCCAGCGAGGGCACCGAGACCACCCGCGACGCGATGCCGCGCTCGGCAAGCTGTTTCTGCGCGGCAACCGCGATCTCGACCTCCGAGCCGGAGGCGAACAGCGACACTTTGGCCTGGCCTTGCGCGGCCACCAGCTCATAGGCGCCGTGACTGCAGGGATTGTCGGCGGGCGCATTGGTGCGCAGCTGCGGAAGGTTCTGGCGGGTCAGCGCCAGCACCGTCGGGCCGTCGGTCCGGTTCAGCGCCAGCTCCCAGCACTCCGCCACCTCGATGGCGTCGCAGGGACGGAACACGCGCATGTTGGGAATGGCGCGAAGGGCAGCGAGATGTTCGACCGGCTGATGGGTAGGTCCGTCTTCGCCGAGACCGATCGAATTGTGGGTCATCACATAGACGACGCCGGTGCCCATCAATGCGGCGAGCCGCATCGCCGGACGGGCGTAGTCGGTGAACACCAGGAAGGTCGCGCCATTCGGCGCGAACCCGCCATGCAGGAAGATACCGTTCATGGCCGCGCACATGCCGTGTTCGCGGATGCCGTAATGGATGAAGCGGCCCTTCGGCGTCTTGGCCGAGAACGAAATCGCTGATTTCGCCTTGTTGTTGTTGGAGCCGGTGAGATCGGCGGAGCCGGCGAGGAATTCCATCGGCATCGTCGGCACGATCGCCTCGATGACGGATTCGGACGATTTGCGGGTCGCGATATTCTGCGGCGTCTCCAGCAGCGCCTTCTTGTGCGCCCTGAACGCCTTCGCCAGCGCCGCCGGCCGCTCGTGCCTGAGCCGGCGTTCGAATTCCGCGCGCTTGCGCGGCGACAATTCCGCGAAGCGGTCTTCCCACTCCTTGCGCGCGGCGGCGCCGCGGCTGCCGGCTTCGCGCCAGCTTTTCAGCACATCGTCGGGGACCGAGAACGGCTCCAGCGAAATGCCAAGCTTCTCCTTGGCGCCCTTGAGCTCATCGGCGCCAAGCGCTTCGCCATGGGCTTTCGCGGTGCCCGCTTTCGTCGGCGCGCCATAGCCGATGGTGGTTTTGCAGGCGATCAGGGACGGCTTGTTGGATTTTTGCGCCCGCGTGATCGCAGCCGCGATCGCGGCCTGATCCTGACCGTCGATCAGTTCGGCCGCCCAGCCGGCGGATTTGAACCGTTTCACCTGATCGACGGAGTTGGAGAGGGAGGTCGGACCGTCGATCGAAATGCCGTTATCGTCATACAGCACGATCAGCTTGTTGAGCTTCCAGTGCCCGGCCAGCGCGATGGCTTCCTGCGAAACGCCTTCCATCAGGTCGCCGTCGGAAGCGAGCACATAGGTGTGATGATTGACGATCTTCTTGCCGAACTCGGCGGCCAGCATCTTCTCCGCCAGCGCGAAGCCGACCGACGTGGCGATGCCCTGTCCCAGCGGTCCCGTGGTGGTCTCGATGCCCTTGGTGTGGAAGTTTTCCGGATGGCCGGGGGTCAGCGATCCCAACTGCCGGAAGTGCTTGAGCTGGTCGAACGTCATGTCGGTATTGCCGGTCAGGTACAGCAACGCATACAGCAGCATCGAGCCGTGTCCGGCCGACAGGATGAAACGGTCGCGGTCCGGCCAATTCGAATCGGCGGCGTCGAATTTCAGGAACTGGGTGAACAGCACGGTCGCGACGTCGGCGGCGCCCATCGGCAGGCCGGGATGGCCGGATTTCGCCTTCTCGACGGCGTCCATAGCGAGGCCGCGAATCGCATTGGCCATACGGGAATGATCGACCTGCGTCATGATGAAAATCCGCCTGAAATGAGACGCTTGGCGGCGATTCGCCGCTTTGCGAACGGCCCGGCAAGCCTGGTGGCAACGGGAGGTCCGGGGTGGATAGCACCTGCGTACCGGGAGTCCAAGGCGGTCAAACGCGCCACGGGGCCGAAAAGTTGCTTTGCGGTGCATAGCTCTTGAGCGGCGTTGCGCTTGCCTCGCTTGCCACGTAAATTTCCTCCTCTAAACGCTTGCCGAACCGCAGATTTTGCTGCGCAGCAGGCTCACGGAAAGTTCGCGCGGTCAGCATGAACAATCATTCCACCAACGGTTCCAGCCATGCCGAGCCCGTATCGGCCGATATTGACGCCGCGTCGCGGCGACTGATGACAGCATTGGATGCATTGGAAAGCGCGGTCGAACGGCGCCGCGAAGCCGATCGCGACGAGAATGAATTGGCGACCCGGATTCAGGCGCTGGGCGCGGACAGATCGCGGCTGGCCGACGAACTCGACGGATCGCTGGTGAAATCACGCAGGCTTGAACGCACCAATCGCGAGATCGCCGAGCGGCTGGATGCGGCGATCGGCACCATCCGCTCGGTACTCGATGCCGGAGAGACCTCATGAACCATATCAACGTCACCATCAACGGCCGGCAATACCGGATGGCCTGCGAGGATGGACAGGAGCCGCAGCTCTTAAAGCTCGCCGAAAGCCTTGAATTGCGGATCGGCACGCTGCGCGGCAAGTTCGGCGAAATCGGCGATGCGCGTCTGATCGTCATGGCCGCGCTCACGGTATGCGACGAATTGCTCGATGCCGCCCAGCGCATCCGCAGTCTCGAACAGGAACTCGAATTGTTGCGCAACGTCCGCACGCTGGCGGCGGAGCGCGCCAGGGCCACGCAAGCCGCGGTCGCCAATGCGCTGAACTCCGCTGCCGACCGGATCGAAAAGACCACGCAGGTGCTGAATTGCACCATCGGCGGCGGGGTGGCGATTGGTTGACCAAGTCACGCGTTAGCGCTGGCGGATTGGGTCAACCGTAGTTACATTGGCTCTGCGAAGCTGCGTCGCGCGTCAGGAGCCATATATCCCCGGGGCCTTATCGATCCTTCCGGGAACTGTCCCTGGCCAGGTCCGTGGACTTGGTCACATGGTGCCCACCTACTTTCGTAGGGAACTCCGGGATCGAGCGCTCCAACGGCCATCGCGGCTTCGCACTTTTGCTTTTCGTGTTTTGCCAGCGCAGACCTCTCCGTCATACCCCGCGAAAGCGGGGTATCCAGTACGCCGCAGTTTCTCGGTCTATCATGAGTTCCTTGGAATACTGGATCACCCGCTTTCGCGGGTGATGACAGCGAAAATGTGATCGCAGCAAAACACGACACCGCATGTCCGACCTCCCCGCGAGTTCATCGAAAGGCGGTCTCCGGGCCGCAGCCCTCGCCAGCCGCGATGCGTTGAGCAGCGAGCAGCGCGTCGCCGCCGCCGACGCCCTCGCCGTGCGCGGATTGCCGTTTGAAGTCACGTCCGGCACGATCGTATCCGGCTATTCGCCGATCCGCAGTGAGATCGATCCCATTCCCTTGATGCGATCGCTTGCCCTGCGGGGAGCGCAGTTGGCGCTGCCGGCGATCATGGCGCGGGGCCGCTCGCTGGCATTTCGTGCCTGGTCGCCCAACGACCGGTTGCTGCTCGGACCGCTCGGCATCCTCGAGCCATCGCCCGCCGCCGCCGAACTCATTCCCGACATCCTGCTGGTGCCGCTGGCGGCGTTCGACCGCGCCGGCCACCGCATCGGCTATGGCGCCGGGCATTACGACTACACCCTGGCGCACTTGCGCAAATTGAAATTGAAACACATCATCGCCATCGGTCTCGCCTTCGCGGTGCAGGAAATCGCCGCCGTTCCGGCGCTGCCGCACGACGTGGCACTGGATTATGTGCTAACCGAAGCACAGACATTCGATTTCCGGAGCTTGTGACTTGCGCATTCTTTTCGTCGGAGACGTGGTCGGCAGGGCCGGGCGCACCGCCATATCAGAGCATCTGCCGGGCATGATCCGCGACTGGGCGCTCGATCTCGTTGTCGTCAACGGCGAGAACGCCGCCGGCGGTTTCGGGATCACCGAGGCGATCTATCACGAATTCATCGACGCCGGCGCCGATGCGGTGACGCTCGGCAATCATGCCTGGGACCAGCGCGAGGCGCTGGTGTTCATCGAGCGCGCGCCGCGCCTTGTTCGTCCGGCGAATTTTCCAAAGGGCACGCCGGGCCGTGGCACCGCGCTGGTCGACACCAAAAACGGCAAGCGGGCGCTGGTGATCAACGCCATCGGCCGCGTCTTCATGACGCCGTTCGACGATCCGTTCGCCGTCATCAACCGCGAGCTCGAAGCCTGCCCGCTGCGCGCGGCGGCCGATGCCATCGTGCTCGATTTCCATTGCGAGGCGACCAGCGAAAAGCAGGGCGTCGGCTTTTTCTGCGACGGCCGCGCCAGCCTGGTGGTCGGCACCCATACCCATGTGCCGACCGCCGACCATCAGATCCTTGCCGGCGGCACCGCCTACATGACCGATGCCGGCATGACCGGCGATTATGATTCGATCATCGGGATGCAAAAGGAAGAGCCGTTGCGGCGCTTCACGACCGGCATTCCTTCCGGGCGGTTCGAACCGGCGCCCGGCGTTGCCACGCTGAGCGGCGTCGCCGTCGAGACCGACGATGCGACCGGGCTCGCGCTGCGAATAGCGCCGGTGCGAATGGGCGGAAGGCTCGAACCGGCACTGCCCGGATTTTGGACAAACCCCGCCTGACCGGCGGCGTTACTGCGCCGTTTGCTTTCTTAGCTCGGCCACATCCTGCGCGGTGAGCTTCGAGCCCTGGGTGCCGAAGCGCGCGGTAACGTAGTTGGCCACCGCCGCGATCTCGGAATCGGAATAGGCGTCGCCGAACGCCGGCATCGAGACCGCGCCCTCCGGCGTGTGCCGTTTGGTGCCTGAAATCACGATCTGGGCGACGTTGGTCGCGCCGGGATCGTTGACCGCCCAGGCACCGGTCAGCGTCGCGAAGGGCGAAATCGCGCTCTCGCCGCTCCAGCCGTGGCAACTGACACAGGCGCCTTGGAACACCATCTTGCCGCGCGGATCCGGCGTGCCGCCGCCATCGCGGGGCGACGCGGGCGCCGGCGGCGCCAATGTCGCCGGCAGATCGGCCGAGGCCGTGGGAGGCACGGTTCGCAGATAGGCCACCATGGCGCGGATGTCCTCCGGCGCCATCCGGCTGAAACTGTGGTCGACCGCTTCGCCCATCGGCCCCGAGGCGGTGCCATGTCCCGCGGCATGTCCGGTCGAAAGGTAGGAGACCAGATCGTCGTCGCGCCAGCCGCCGACGCCGGTTGTTTTGTCCGAACTGATATTGAAGGCGCGCCAGCCCGCCGTTACCGCGCCGGCGAACTTGCTGCGGTTGTCGAGCGCGAACGCCAGGTTTCGCGGCGTGTGACATTCGCCGCAATGCGCCAGCGCCTCGGTGAGATAGGCGCCCCGGTTCCATTCCGGGCTCTTCGATGTGTCGGGCGCAAACCGCGTATCCGGATTGAACAGCGCGGACCAGAAGCCCATCGCCCAGCGCTGGTTGAACGGAAACGTCAGCGTGTTTTCGGGCGCCGCCGCCCGCACCGGCGGCAGGCTGAACAGATAGGCCTTGATGGCGAGCGCATCGGCGTCGCTGACATAGGTGTAGGACGTGTACGGCATCGCCGGATAAAGCCGCGCGCCGTCGCGGCGGACGCCGCGGTGCATCGCGTTGAGAAAGTCCTGATCGCTGTAATTGCCGATGCCGGTTTCTTTGTCGGGCGTGATGTTGGTGGAATACAGCGTGCCGAAGGGCAGCTTGAATCCGAGGCCGCCGGCATATTCCTTGCCGCCTTGGGTGGTGTGGCAGACCATGCAGTCCGCCGCCTTGGCGAGATATTCGCCGCGTTCGACGGCGCTTGCCTGCGCGAGCGCCGCCGGCACGCCGGTCGGATCGGCGCCGCGATAATCCGCCAGCGCGACTTTCGGGCCATCCGCGAAAGCCATCGGACCGGGACCCCGGATAATCCAGATCCCGAGCGCTACCGCAACCACCGCGATTGCGATTACGCTGAAGAGAATGCGTCGCGCGGCCGGGCTCATGCTTTTTTCCCCGCGGCTATCAGGGCGCGATCGATCGGCAGCCGACGCAAGGCGACGCCGGTCGCGGCATAGATGGCATTGCGCAATGCGGGCGGTCCCGCCGTCACGCCGGTCTCGCCGATGCCGCCCGGCATCTCGCCGCTCTTGACGACGTGCACCTCGATCTTTGGCACCTCGTCGATGCGCAACATCCGGTAGTCGTTGAAATTGGACTGCTGAACCCGCCCCTTGTCGATGGTGATTTCGCCGTAGAGCGCGGCCGTGAGGCCGAAGATCAGTCCACCTTCGACCTGCGCCACGATGGTGTCGGGATTGACGGCGATTCCGGTATCCACCACCGAGGTCACGCGGCGCAACTTGACTTCGCCCTGCTCGTCGACCTCCGCTTCCACCACGGTGGCGATGAAACTCGCGAAAGACGGCTGTACGCACACGCCTCGCCCGACGCGCGCCGGCAGCGGCTGACCCCAATTGGCCTTTTCCGCGGCGAGATTGAGCACCGCCAGGAAGCGCGGCTCCTTTGCAAGCATCGTGCGGCGAAATTCGACCGGATCCTTGCCCGCCTTGCGCGCGAGTTCGTCCATGAAGCATTCGATGGCAAACACATTGTTGTTGGCGCCGACCCCGCGCCAGAAACCGGTCGGCACCGCCGGCGGTTCGGCCCGCACAAATTCGACGTGGATATTCGGGATGTCGTAGGGCATGTCGACGGCACTATCGACGGCGTCGATGTCGATGCCCTTCTGGAAGGCCGGCGGCAGCCAGCGCGCGATGATCGCCGAGCCTGCGATCTTGTATTTCCAGCCGACGATCTTGCCGTCGGACAGGCTCGCCGCAATGGTGTCGCGATAGACCGGGCGATAGATATCGTGCTGGATATCCTCTTCGCGAGTCCACACCACTTTCACCGGCCCCTCGACCTGCTTGGCGATGCGAACGGCCGCGACCACCATGTCGGGCTCGAGCTTGCGGCCGAAGCCGCCGCCAAGCAGATGGTTGTTGACGATCACTTTCTCGACCGGCAGCCCGGCCGCCTTCGCTGCCTCCGACTGTACGCGCGCCATGATCTGCGTCCCGGTCCAGATTTCGCAGGAATCAGGCTTGATATGAACCGTCGCGCTCAGTGGCTCCATCGTGGCGTGGGCGAGAAACGGCAACTCGTAGGACGCTTCCAGCCGGTCGCCGGTTGCAAGGCCCTTGGTGATATCGCCGGTGGATTTGGCGACGACGCCATCCTTTTCGCTGGCGGCACGCAAATCCTGCCAGATGTCTTTCGAACTGATGCGGGCGTTCCGGCCTTCGTCCCAGTCGATCACCAGCGCGTCGAGGCCCTTCTTGGCCGCCCACATGTGATCTCCGACCACCGCGACCAGATCGTCGAGAACGACGATCTTCTGCACGCCGGGAATTTTCCTCGCGGCGCGATCGTCGACCTTGCCGACCTTTCCGCCGAATACCGGCGACTGCTTGAGCGTGGCGAATTTCATTCCCGGCAGCATCGCGTCGATACCGTATACGACCTTGCCGTTGACCTTGTCCGGCGTGTCGAAGCGCTTCAATGGCTTGCCGATCAGCACGAAATCCTTCGGATCCTTCAGCGCGACATCCTTTGGCGGTGTCAGGCTGTTCGCGGCGAGCGCGAGTGCACCATAGGAAAGCTTGCGACCGCTTTCTTTATGCAAGACCTCGCTATTCGATGTTGAACAACTCGCCGGCTCGACCTGCCATTGCTGGGCGGCGGCCTGCACCAGCATGGCGCGCGCGCTGGCACCCGCGTCGCGCAACGGTTTCCAGAACGCCCGGACCGACGTGGAACCACCGGTCGCTTGAATGCCGAAGGCCGGATTTGCGTACAGCTTCTCGTTGGCCGGGGCGTGTTCGAGCGTGACTGACGCAAAGTCGGCGTCCAGTTCCTCGGCCAGTATCATCGCTACCGCCGTGTAGATACCCTGTCCCATCTCGACCTGCGGCATCACCAGCGTGGTCTTGCCCGCCTCGTCGATGCGGATGAAGGCGTTGGGCGCGAATTTGCCCTCGGTCACGTCCGGCGGCTGCACCGGTTCATTCTTCGCGCGAACCGGAAGATGAAAGGCGAGCAGGAACCCGCCCGCCAGACCGCCGGTCAGCAGGCCGCGGCGCGACATTCCGTCGGAGATCTTTGCTGCAACTGTCATGGCGCGCTCCTACGACTGGCGTCCTGAGGCGGCCTGCTTGATCGCGGCGCGAATACGCACATAGGTGCCGCAGCGGCAGATGTTTCCGGCCATCGCGGCGTCGATGTCGGAATCATCCGGGTTGGGCGTGGCCGCGAGCAGCGCCGCCGCCGACATGATCTGGCCGGACTGGCAATAGCCGCACTGGACCACCTCGAGATCGAGCCAGGCCTTCTGCACCTTGGCGCCGGCCGGCGAGGCGCCGATACCTTCGATGGTGGTGACGGCGCGATCGCGCACCGCGCTCACCGGCAGCATGCAGGAACGCACCGGCTTGCCGTCGATATGCACCGTGCAGGCGCCGCATTGGGCGATGCCGCAGCCGAACTTGGTGCCGGTCATGCCGAGCAGGTCGCGCAGAACCCACAGCAGCGGCATGTCCGCGGGCGCGTCGAAGGATTTCGGCTCACCATTGATCGTCAGCGTCGTTGCCATAAGCATCGTCCCCGAATTCAACGGCCGCGGGCAGCGGACGCGTTGGCGAAGTCACACAAGCCTATATCGCGCCGCCGTCAGTTAAGAGCCAAGATATTTTTCGCAATGCTGGCTTGCGCCGCCGGCGACACTGGCCGGGCGCCTCACGCAATCGTGCGGGCGACTGCGTCAGCTTCAGGCTAATTGAATGATAGTCGTCATTCAAGACTGTTTCATTCGGTGATTGCCGAGTTCAGCACCTCGGAAATCTGCGCGGTTTCGCGAGGCTGTCGTCGGCCTATTTTTCACCCGGTCGATGACGGGTCGACGCCTCTTGCGAGGTTGCCGAGTTCATCGACCATACTGCCGCATTCGGGCAATCATGCCCAGATGTCCGAAATCGTCGGATCTCCGGCTGCCGATCACGTCCCCAAACCGGTCGATCATACGCTCGCTATCCCGGGCGACGGCCGAACCACGAGACCGGCATCCCCGGATGGGGACTTGAATTCAGCATTAATGATTGCCTCACGCGTAGGCAGCGGGCACTACCGCTATACCGAAAACTCCGCAAATCTTTGATTTTACCGCTGCCGCGGCCTATAACGCCGCGCCTTCACCCGGACGAATCCCCAAGAGAGACCGCATGGCCGGACATTCCCAATTCAAGAACATCATGCACCGCAAGGGCCGGCAGGACGCCCAAAAGTCGAAGCTGTTCGGCAAGCTGGCGCGCGAAATCACCGTCGCGGCCAAGCTGGGCCAGCCGGATCCGGCGATGAATGCGCGGTTGCGCGCCGCGATCATTTCCGCCCGCCAGGAGAACATGTCGAAGGACTCGATCGAGCGCGCGGTGAAGAAAGCCATCGGCGGCGACGCGGAGCACTACGACGAGATCCGTTACGAGGGCTACGGGCCGGGCGGCGTCGCCGTCATCGTCGAGGCGCTGACCGATAATCGCAACCGCGCGGCGTCCGACATCCGGTCCTACTTCACCAAATCCGGCGGCAATCTCGGCGAAACCGGTTCGGTCGCCTTCATGTTCGATCGCACCGGCATCATCGAATATGACGCCAAGGTCGCTTCCGACGATGCGATGCTGGAGGCCGCGGTCGAGGCCGGCGCAGACGATGTGTCGTCGAGCGAGAATGGCCACGAGATCTACGCCTCGCAGGAGACGTTTCGCGAGGTCGCCAAGGCGCTGGAGGCGAAATTCGGCGAAGCCCGCAAGGCGGCGCTGACTTGGAAGCCGCAGAACACGGTACCGGTGGACGACGAGACCGGCGAAAAGCTCCTGAAACTGATCGACCTGTTGAACGAACACGACGACGTGCAGAACGTCTACGCCAATTTCGAGGTTTCCGACGCGCTGATGACGAAGATGGGCGGATAGGGTTTTCTCTCGTCGTTGCCGGGCTTGACCCGGCAATCCATCTCCCTGAGGTGGCTCTTCATTTTCGATGGATGCGCGGGTCAAGCCCGCGCATGACAAGTGGAGGTCGGACTGCTTTCGCGGGGTATGACGGTCAGGATAGGTTTCGTTCGCCGGGCTCCGGCGTTATCACTACCCCATGAACCATCAGCCGATTCGCTATCCCGTCCGCATCCTTGGCATCGATCCGGGCCTGCGCCGCACCGGCTGGGGCGTGATCGAGATTGACGGCAACCGGCTGACCTTCATCGGCTGCGGCTCGGTGGAACCGCCGGAGGGCCTGCCGCTCGCGAGCCGCCTGTTGGCCATTCATGAAGGCCTCGCCGCCGTGCTCGGCGATTTCAGCCCCGCAGAAGCCGCGGTCGAACAGACCTTTGTCAACAAGGATGGCGTGGCCACCTTGAAACTCGGGCAGGCGCGGGGCGTCGCGATGCTGGCGCCAGCAATGTTCGGAATCTCGGTCGCGGAATATGCGCCCAATCAGGTGAAGAAAACCGTGGTCGGCGCCGGCCATGCCGACAAGAACCAGATCCTGGTGATGCTGAAGATCCTGCTGCCCAGGGCCGAGCCGAAATCACCTGATGCCGCCGACGCGCTGGCGATTGCTATTACGCATGCCCATCACCGCGCGAGCGCCGCGTTGCGGCTGAAGGTGGTCGGAATATGATAGGCAAGCTAAAAGGCCTGATCGACAGCTATGGCGAGGATTACGTGATCCTCGACGTCGGCGGGGTCGGCTATCAGGTGCATTGCTCGGCGCGGACGCTGCAGGCATTGCCGTCGCCGGGCGAGGCCGCGGTGCTGTCGATCGAAACTTACGTGCGCGAGGACCAGATCAAGCTGTTCGGCTTTCGCGGCGACATCGAGCGTGAATGGTTTCGGCTGCTGCAGACCGTGCAGGGCGTCGGCGCCAAGGTGGCGCTGGCGGTGCTCGGCACTCTGCCGCCGTCCGACCTCGCCAACGCCATCGCGTTGCGCGACAAGGCCGCGGTGTCGCGTACGCCGGGCGTCGGCCCGAAAGTCGCCGAGCGCATCGTCACCGAACTGAAGGACAAGGCGCCGGCCTTTGCCAATGTCGACCCGGCGCTGGTGCACCTGTCCGGCGCGATCGATAACGACCGCGCGCCGCGTCCGGTGAGCGACGCGATCTCGGCGCTGGTCAATCTCGGCTACGGCCAGCCGCAGGCCTCGGCCGCGATCGCCTCGGCCTCGCGCAGCGCCGGCGAGAAAGCCGAGACGGCGCAGCTTATTCGGCTGGGCCTGAAGGAATTGTCGAAATGAGTGTCGACCGTAGGGTGGGCAAAGCGAAGCGTGCCCACCATTTGATATAACCGGGGAGAGATGGTGGGCACGGCGCAAAGCGCCTTTGCCCACCTACGATCTGACTAAAGGACGCATTCTCCATCATGCTGAGCAACAAGGACGAGGAACTGATCGCCGTCGCCACCGAGGCCATCAGCCTGCGCTATCGCGACGACTGGCAGGAGGTTGGCGCCGCCATGCGCACCCGGGATGGCCGCATTGTCACCGGCGTGAATATCGACGCCTATATCGGCCGGATCGCGGTCTGCGCCGAAGCGATCGCGATCGGCCGGGCCATCACCGAAACCGGTGACCGCGGCATCGAAACCATCGTCGCCGTGCGTCACCCCAAGCCCGGTGAGCCCGGCAAGATCGCGGTGGTCTCGCCCTGCGGCATCTGTCGCGAACTGATCCACGACTATGACGCCAATGCGCGGGTCATCGTGCCCGACAACGGCCGTGCGCCGAAAGTCGTGAGCATCGGCGAACTCCTGCCGAACAAGTACAAGCGGGGCAGTGAGTGAACCCGCCCACCCGCATCGTCACCCCCGAGCGCCGCGCCGACGATGTCGGCGACACCGCCCTGCGCCCGCAATTGCTGTCGGAATTCGTCGGCCAGGCGCAGGCGCGCGCCAATCTCTCGATCTTCATCGAGGCCGCGCGCAAGCGTGGCGAGGCGCTCGACCATGTGTTGTTCGTCGGCCCCCCGGGCCTCGGCAAGACCACGCTGGCGCAGATCGTGGCGCGCGAACTCGGCGTCGGGTTTCGCGCGACCTCCGGGCCCGTCATCGCCAAGGCCGGCGATCTTGCGGCACTTCTTACCAATCTCGAAGAGCGCGATGTGCTGTTCATCGACGAAATCCATCGCCTCAGCCCCGCGGTCGAGGAGGTGCTGTATCCGGCGATGGAGGATTTCCAGCTCGACCTGATCATCGGCGAGGGGCCGGCGGCACGCTCGGTCAAGATCGAGCTGGCAAAATTCACGCTGGTCGGCGCCACCACGCGGGCAGGCCTGCTGACCAATCCGCTGCGCGATCGTTTCGGGATTCCGGTGCGGTTGAATTTCTACACCGAGGAAGA
Organism: uncultured Alphaproteobacteria bacterium; assembly: GCA_963793165.1. Classification (GTDB taxonomy): domain Bacteria; phylum Pseudomonadota; class Alphaproteobacteria; order Rhizobiales; family Xanthobacteraceae; genus Bradyrhizobium. Next base: position 126,155 of record CAWBYU010000009.1, on the reverse strand, counting down.
GCTGGAAAAGATCGTCACCCGCGGCGCCCGCGTGCTCAAGATCGGCATGACGCCGGATGGCGCCAACGAGATCGCGCGCCGCGCCCGCGGCACGCCGCGCATCGCCGGCCGGCTGTTGCGGCGGGTCAGGGATTTTGCGTCCGCGGCGGACGCTGCTTCGATCGACCGCGCCATTGCCGACAACGCGCTCGGCGCGCTCGAGGTCGACGCCGCCGGCCTCGACGCCATGGACCGGCGCTATCTCACGACCATCGCGATGAATTACGGCGGCGGCCCGGTCGGGGTGGAAACCATGGCGGCGGCGCTGTCGGAGCCGCGCGATGCGATCGAAGACATCATCGAGCCGTTCCTGATCCAGTGCGGCTACCTGCAGCGCACCCCGCGCGGACGGCTGTTGACCTCGCATGCCTTCAGGCATCTCGGCCTGGCCGAGCCCGCGCGCGATCCTGCGCAGTTCGGGTTGTTCGGGCAGAGTGGTGAAGAGGAATGAGAAGGTAGCAATTCTCGTTCCGCGCGAGCGGGCCCGGAATGAAAAGCGTCCAAGCTCCAGTCTCTAATGAGCCAGCGTCTTCGCCGCACCCAGCAGGACGCCGAGATCATATTGCGCTTTGTATAGCGGCGAGACCTCCTTATCGAGGCCGAGCAGCGCAATCACGGCGGTCTGCGCCGCGCGCACCGAATATTCCACGGTGAACACCACGTCGTCGGGGATCTCGCAATATTGTCCGATGAAGGCGAGGTTGGTGGTGCCGGGAGGCTTGACGGGCGGCCGGTCGCCTTTGACGCGCGGCATGAACTGGCTGGTGATGTACGGCATCATGCAGGGAATGCAGTTCGAGGTTTTCAGGATCAGATCTGTTTGCGCCTCGAAGCGCAGGTGGCCGAGCAACTCGATCATCAACTCTTCGCCGGTGCAGTCCGACATCTTTTTCTTGACGAAGTTGCCCACCTGGTCGACGAACAGGCCATAACCCCAGAACACCTTGATATTGTCGGGTTGGCCGATGAAATGAGGCTGGGCGGCGAGCACCACCGACATCAGCCAGTTCGAATCCGTGAAGGTAACGAGGCCGCCGGTGCCGGCGACGTTGCCGGTGAATTTTTCCATCAGGTCGAAGAAGGTCGGATCGCGCATCGTCACCGTGAACGACAGCCATTTTGATTCATCGACCTTGCCGTTGAAGACGGAAGGCCGGCCGAACCCGGCGTCATCGGCGGCGAGTTTCTCCCACAGCGCCCAGGACCCGTCGGTCTTGCCGTCCTTGCCGTTTAGCGTGGCCGGCCGGGTCATCGATCCCAGGCTCGAGGCGGCCGTCATCGATCCGTTGGTGACGAATACCAGATCGCCAGGGTCGACCGCGATCAGCTCCGGCTTGCCGTCGCGAAGACAGTGCAGCCGCTCGACGCTCTTTCCGCCAGGCCCATAGACGAAATCCAGATCGGTGACGGCGGTGCCGGTCTGAAAGTGCACGCCCTGCGCCTTCAGCCAGTTCGTCACCGGCAGCACGATGGAATTGTACTGATTGTAGGGCGTGCGGCGGACGCCGCCGAGCGTATGGATGCGGGGAAACTCCTGAATGAAGCGATGCAGATAGCGCTTCAACTCGACCGCACTGTGCCATGGCTGGAATGCGAAGGTCGTGACCCACATGTACCAGAAATTGGTGGTGAAGAACGACGGCGCGAACACATCCTCGATCCGCTTGGCGCCGAGCGAGGTTTCCGACACCGCCATGATCTCGATCAGGTCGAGCCGGTCCTGATTCGAAAATCCCATGTGGGAGACGTCGACCTTCTCGCCGCCCCGCACCAGCCGGGCGCTGGAATGCGGAATGTGCTTCTCGTTGAATTCATGGATCTCCTGGTTGACGGTTTTTCCAGGATCGGTCAGCGATGGAATGAACGACAACAGATCGAAGGTGCAGGTGTAGGCCTCGTAGGTAAACATGCGGCCGCCGCGGATGACATAGCCGTGATCCGGCGAGCCGCCGCCGTCGAGGCTGCCGCCGAGCAGCGCGGTCTCCTCGAAAATGCGGATATTGGCGCCCGTAAGGCCGCCGTCGCGGATCAGATAGGCCGCGCTGGCGAGCGACGCGATGCCGCCGCCGACCAGATAGGCCTTGGTTTCGCTCCGCTGCGCGGATCGATCGGTGTTAGCCATGGGGTATTCGCCTTTATGGGACGCGGTGGCCGGGCCATTCGAAAGCTGCGCCGTGACGATCTGACGGCTAAGCTGAAGCCTGCGCGATGACCATTTAATATGCCGTGGGCTCGGCCCGGGTCTTGACCTTGATCAATGTTCCCGTGTCAGGATTGTTCCTGACGGGGAGATCCGTGCCTGTGATGAGGACACCGATTTTCCCGGCTGTTTCGCGAAGGGTATGCCACCCTGAGCAGGGCATTTGTTCTGCGGGGCCCAACAAAGGATGGAGTTGACGTGACCACATCGCATCTCGACGGCGAAATCCGCGATGCCGGCCATCACATGCAGGTTCGCGTCTATTACGAAGATACCGATTTCAGCGGGTTCACGTACCACGCAAATTATTTGCGGTTCATGGAACGAGGCAGAACGAACTATTTGCGTTTGCTCGGGGCCGATCACCGCGCTCTATTTGAAGAAACGCAGGACGAAGCACCTGGCTTCGCGTTCGTCGTTCGCTCGATGGCAATCGATTATTTCAAACCAGCGTTCATGGACGATGTGCTGGAAATCGTTACCTCGCCGGTGGAAGTAAAGGGCGCCTCGATCACGCTGCTACAGCAATGCAGGCGCGGTGACGACCTTCTGGTCGAGGCCCGTGTGCGCGTAGCCTTCGTATCTGGTGGAAAGGCGCAGCGCATTCCGAAGCCGCTGCGAGTCGCTATGGAAAGCGGTCGAGTGAAGCAGCCTTCGACCTAAGCAGTGACTGACGCGCGCCTTGCGGAGCCGATCCCGAAAGTATCGCGGACCTGCTAAAGAAAACCCCGTTCCGATTCAATCGGAAGGAGGCGTTAGAACACCAGCCCGATACGCGTTCCACGCCGCCAAACGACGCGGGCCTTCTTTTTCACATTGCCATAAAGAAGCTCAAAGCGATCCGGCAGGGTCTGCTGACCGAAGATTTGGAGACAGGCGCCACCGGCGGAGTAGTCTACGATCGTGCAGGTGATAACCGGCAGCTTGGGAGCGACGATGATACTGGCGGATTTGGCCATCTGGCCAGTCGGCTGAACTCGTTTGTACAATCGTGGATGCGTCATCTTGATTATCCTCGGAACCGCAGTGAAATGATACCTCCCAAAGGTTGCGATCCGAATAATTGGAAAATGGAAATTGAGGCCTAGTTTATGGGGCGAGAGAAAGGAAACGGTAAGCATCGTGCGTTCGATCGGATCAATTTACCTCGCGCCCGATGAAGCCGATTTGATTTCGTGATCGGCCGATAGCGGGCGCCCTATCGACACACGTTTTCGTGGCGATAAACTCCGGCGACATCAAGGCTAGAGGTCTCCGGGAGATTTCCAATGTCACGTCCACCGCTTCCGCCGTTCACCAGAGAAACCGCCGCGCAGAAGGCCCGCATGGCCGAAGACGCCTGGAATTCGCGCGATCCCGAACGCGTGGCGCTGGCCTATACCGAGGACAGCCGCTGGCGAAACCGGTCCGAATTTTTCGAGGGCCGCGCCGCGATCGTTGCGTTCCTCGCCGGAAAATGGGCGAAAGAACATGAATATCGCCTGATCAAGGATCTCTGGGCGTTCGACGGCAACCGCATCGCGGTGCGCTTTCAATACGAGTGGCATGACGATGCCGGGCAGTGGCATCGCTCCTACGGCAACGAGCAATGGGAATTCGACGAGGCCGGCCTGATGCGCCGCCGCGAAGCGAGCATCAACGACATCGCGATCGCCGAACAGGATCGCCGCTTCCACTGGGCCGCGCCGGGCCCGCGCCCGGCGGATGTGCCGGGGCTGGGGAGAGTCCGTTCTAGTCCTCGCGCGCTCGCAAACCTCATCCTGAGGAGGCGCTCTTCAGCGCCGTCTCGAAGGATGAGGTTTGACGTTCTTGGCGCATGGTCCGAGACGCCGCTGCGCGGCTCCTCACCATGAAGGAGAATTACGCCGCCGCCTTGTGCCGCGCGAGTTCGGCCTGGTACAGCTTGAACTCCTCGGCCACCGCCCTGGCGATGCTGGGACGCGCGCGTAGCCGCTCGTGATAGGCTTTCACGGTGGGCCATTTCGCCAGTTCGATCGGCGGTGTCGCCATGGTCCAGTTGATGACCGTGACGAGATAGGCGTCGGCGACGCTGAAATGATCGAGCAGGAATTCGCGGCCCACAAGGTAGTTCTCCAGATAATCCAGCCGCGACAGGCCCTTGCCGAGAATGTAGGTCTTCACTTCCGGCGGCGCCTTGTTGTCGAGCACCGGCACGAACAGGCCCTTGTGCAGTTCGGTGCCGATGAAGCAGAGCCACTGATGTAGCCGGCTGCGATCCATGCCGGGCCCGGTGGCGATGCCGGCCTGCGGAAAGCGGTCCGCGACATATTGCAGGATCGCCGCGTTTTCGGTCAGCACCAGCCCGTCATCGGTACGCAGGGTCGGCACCAGCCCGAGCGGGTTCACCTCGCGGAAATCGGAGCCGTCGTTCTGTACGACCTTGGTCTTGGGATCGACCTCGAGATAGCTGGCCTCGGCGCCGGCTTCGTACAACGCGATGCGGGTCGCCAGCGAGCAGGCCAGCGGCGAGAAATACAGGTCCATGGGTGCCTCCTTGGCGGTTTGGCTCGTTTCAGCGAGCCGCCTTGATTTTTATACTGTTTCGCATAATATAAATCGGGTCAAGGAATTTATTGCGAGATGGTACAAAAAAACAAAAACCCGGTGTCGCCGCCGAAAGCCGAGGCGGTTGCCTCGCCGAAACGCCGCGGCCGGCCGCGCGCCTATCAGCCTGACGTTGCGCTCGGCAAGGCGCTCGATCTGTTCCGCAAGGACGGCTTTGCGGCGACCTCGCTCGATGATCTCAGCGCCGCCACCGGCATGAATCGGCCGAGTCTCTACGGTGCGTTCGGCGACAAGCGCGATCTCTACATCAAGAGCTATCGGCGCTATCGCGAGGACGCCCGTGCCGTGATGATCGATATCTTCCGGGACGAACTGCCGATCCGCAAACGACTGGAGCGCATCTTCGCTGCGGCGCTGGACATCTATCTTTCCGGCGACGCCGCCCCGCGCGGCTGCTTCACGGTGATGACGGCGGCGTCGGAAGCGGTATCCGATCCCGAGATCCGCGCCATGGTGCTGGAAGGGTTTTACGAATTCGACAAGGCGTTCACCGCGTGTTTCCGGCTGGCCCAGGAAAAGGGCGAACTGGCGCACTCGACCGATCCCAAAATCCTCGCGCACCTCGCGTCCGCCACGATCCACACCATTGCGATCCGCGCGCGGGCGCGGGTGCCGCGCCAGGAACTGGAAGCGATCGTGAAGGGCGCAATCGATGTGATGCTGCGCGCCTAGCTTGCACGTCATCCCGGCGAAGCGAAGCGCGAGCCGGGATCCACAAGCCACGGCCTCTCGTTTCGCACGGGCGCAGACGTCTTCCGATAGATCGCTAATACCCGCGCGCGGAATCGACGACGTTCTCGAGCACGCCGCCGGCCTCAAAGCGCTCGATCTGGCGCGCCACGTATTTTGAGATCTCGTCGGGATCGGTATCGGCGGCGTTGTGCGGCGTCAGCACGATTTTGGGATGCGTCCAGAACGGGCTGTCCTTTGGAAGCGGTTCCGTCGCGTAGACGTCAAGCGAGGCGGCGCCGAGCGTGCCGTCGTCGAGGCATCGCAGGATATCGGTCTCGTCCTGCAATCCGCCGCGTCCGGCATTGATCAGGACCGGCGCCCCCATCGGGCTGTCGCGGTTGAGTTTCGAAAACAATCCCCGGTTCAAGACCTGCCGGGTGTCCGGCGTCAGCGGCAACAGGCAGACCAGGATATGGGTCCGCTGCAGAAACGCATCGAGTTGCGCGCTGCCGTAAAAGCATTCGATGCCGTCGATCTGTTTTGCGCTCCGGCTCCAGCCCGACACCCGAAAGCCGAGCCGCTGCAATGCTGCGGCCGCGTCCACGCCAAGGGTGCCCAGGCCCATGATGCCGACCGAAATCGCGCTCGCCGGCCATTGAGATCGCGGCTCCCAGCGCTTCTCGCGCTGGCAGGCGCGCAGGTAAAGCTCCTGCCGATGGTGCATCAGCACGTGCAGCACGACATATTCCGTCATGCGCTGGGTGAGGTCGTCCACCGCCACCCGAACCAGCGGCACGTTCGGTAACGACTGATCGGCCATCAGGGCGTCGACGCCGGCGCCCAGGTTGAAAATCACCCGCAGGTTCGGAAATGTGGCAAGCGCACCATGGGCCGGCTTCCAGACCGCGGCGTAGTGGATTTCGGCGGGATCGAATGCCGCGCCCGGCAGCAGGAAAACCCCGCGATCTCCGCAGACATCGTCGAACCGCCCCTTCCACCGTTCGGGCGACCAGTTGGCCGATCCTCCCTTCACGATCAGGGCGAGCGCACCTTTATTCATCGGATTTTCACCTCATACTTGCGGAATGGCGGGCGACCATATCCGGCCGGGGCACTTGCGCAAAATGTTTCTCCTGCCTGTCGGTTGCGGGCATACTTAACCGTCTTCCAATCAAACCGGAACCATCTCTCATGCTCTACGCCATCCTTTGCTATCACGACGAAGACACCGTCGGTTCCTGGACCAAGGAACAGGACGCCGCGGTCATGAAGAAGCTCGCCGTCGTGCAGGATAAATTGAGCAAGCAGGGCCGGCTCGGCCCGGTGGCGCGGCTGTTGCCGACGACCTCGGCGACCACGCTGCGCAAGGACGATCCGCCGCTCGTGCTCGATGGCCCCTATGCCGAGACCAAGGAGCAGCTGCTTGGTTTCTACATCGTCGACTGCAAGAATCTCGACGAGGCGCTCGAGGTCGCGCGCGATCTCGGCGCGGCCAATCCCGGCGGCGCCTATGAGATCCGTCCCGTCGGCGTGCTGAATCCGGGGAGCGTTGCGACATGACCGATACCGCCTGGATCGATGCCGCGCTGACCTCGGCGCGTCCCCAGGCGGTCGGCGCGCTGCTGCGCTATTTCCGCAATCTCGATACCGCCGAGGAAGCCTTCCAGAACGCCTGCTTGCGCGCGCTGAAGAGCTGGCCGCAGAACGGCCCGCCGCGCGATCCCGCGGCCTGGCTGATCATGGTCGGCCGCAATGTCGCGATCGACGATATCAGGCGCAGCCGCAGGCAGGAGCCGCTGCCCGAGGACGAGGCGATCTCCGATCTCGACGACGCCGAGGACGCGCTGGCCGAGCGGCTCGACGGCTCGCATTACCGCGATGACATTCTGCGGCTGCTGTTCATCTGCTGCCATCCCGAACTGCCGGCGACCCAGCAGATCGCGCTGGCGCTGCGCATCGTCTCCGGCCTCACCGTGAAGCAGATCGCGCGCGCATTCCTGGTCTCCGAAGCCGCGATGGAGCAGCGCATCACCCGCGCCAAAGCCCGCGTCGCGGATGCCGGCGTGCCGTTCGAGACGCCGGGCGCAGTGGAGCGCACCGGGCGGCTCTCCGCCGTTGCCGCGATGGTCTATCTGATCTTCAACGAAGGCTATTCCGCGGGCGGAGACACCGCCGCGATCCGGGCGCCCCTGTGCGAGGAGGCGATTCGCCTGGCGCGGCTGCTGCTGCGGCTGTTCCAGAGCGAACCCGAGATCATGGGTCTGACGGCGCTGTTGCTGCTGCAGCATGCCCGCGCCGCCGCGCGCTTCGACGGCGGGGGCGCCCTGGTGCTGCTCGACGACCAGGATCGCAGCCTGTGGAATCAGCAGATGATCGCGGAGGGCTTGGCGCTGATCGACAAGGCGATGCGCCATCGCCGCAGCGGTCCCTATCAGGTTCAGGCGGCGATCGCGGCCTTGCATGCCCGCGCCGCCAGGCCCGAAGACACCGACTGGACCCAGATCGATCTGCTGTACGGCGCGCTCGAGATCATGCAGCCGTCGCCGGTGGTGACGCTCAACCGCGCGGTGGCGGTGTCGAAAGTGCGCGGGGCGCAAGCCGCCCTTGAGATGATCGAGCCGCTGGCGTCACGGCTTTCGAACTATTTCCATTTTTTCGGCGTGCGCGGCGCCTTCCTGATGCAGCTCGGCCGCAATGACGAAGCCCGGGTCGCGTTCGACCGCGCCATCGCGCTCGCCAATACTTCGGCGGAAGCCGCCCATATCCGGATGCATCTCGACCGGCTGATGCGCGACAGCCAGCCGCGCGGCGTGAAGGCTGGCAAGTGAGTTCGATTTCCTCTCTCCTTCAAGGGGCGCGGCGAAGAAAACAGGCGCCGCAAAAAATAATTTCCGGTTCTGTCGGATCGCGGCCGTGCCGTTCGTCCTCAAGGACATCAGTCGCCTTCCCCTGCTGACAATTCGCAGACACGGAGCCGCTTATGTTCGAGATCATTGCCGTCATCGCCGTCGTGATCGCGATCGCCATTGCGATCGTGCTTATTCTCGCGGCGACCAAACCGGATACGTTGCGCGTGCAGCGCGCAACCATTGTCAAGGCGCCGCCGGAGAAAATCTTCCCGTTGATCTCCGATTTTCGTCAGTGGGGAAACTGGTCGCCTTACGAACACAAGGATCCCGCGATGAAGCGCAGCTATAGCGGCGCCGCCGATGGCAAGGGCGCGGTCTATAGCTGGGAGGGCAACAAGAATGTCGGTTCCGGCCGGATGGAAATCCTGGACGCGGCGGTACCTTCGAAAATCGTCATCCAGCTCGATTTCTTCACGCCGTTCGAGGGCCACAACACCGCCGAATTCACAATGCTGCCGCAGGGCGATGCTACCAGCGCGACGAACGTCACCTGGCTGATGCATGGTCCCGCGCCCTTGATGTCGAAGGTGATGCAGGTGTTCATCAACATGGATCACATGATCGGCAAGGATTTTGAAGCCGGTCTCGCCAATTTGAAACGGCTCGCCGAAAAATAACCGGACGTTCGAAACTTCAAACACCAAGTACCAAGGAGCAAGCGATGCAGGTCAATCCCTATCTGTTCTACGACGGTAATTGCGAAGCCGCGCTCAAGTTCTACGAGAAAGTACTGGGCGCCAGGATCGAGGCGATGTTCACCTATGAGGGCGGCCCGGAGGACATGCCGATCCCGCCCGACTACAAGAAGAAGGTCATGCACGCCAGGATAACGATCGACGACGAGGTGATCATGGCGTCCGACGCGCCTCCCGGCAATTTCCACACGCCGCAGGGCTTTTCGGTCTCACTGCAGGTCGAGGATCCCGCCGACGCCGAGCGCCGGTTCAAGGCGCTGTCGGAGGGCGGCAAGGTCAACATGCCCTTTGGCAAGACGTTTTTCTCGAAGGGTTTCGGGATGTGCGTCGATCAGTTCGGCACGCCCTGGATGGTCAACTGCCCGATGGAGCAATGATCGTCTATCGGCACGAGGGATAGATCGTAGGGTGGGCAAAGCGAAGCGTGCCCACCATTATTAAGCTCGACAAATGGTGGGCACGGCGCGAAGTGCGCCTTTGCCCACCCTACGAGATTACGAACTCGCGTTATCGGCACGAGGGATAGATCGTTGACAGTTCGCGCCCGCGCAATAGCAGCAGGCGCGACGTCAATCCGCCGCGGCGGATAATCCAGCCGCGCACCGCGGAGGGATAAGCCTCCAGCACCAGTTCGGAGGCTTCCGGCTCGGCATACGTCCGGCCGCGCCTGTCGATCGACCGCGCGGCATGAAATCCCAACACCGCGCGGCGCGTCACGCAGATGCGGTCGTGGGGCACCATGCTCAGCACCAGCGTGCAGGCCGACAGGCACGGCCCGTCGATCACCACGCGCTCGCCGGAGGCGCGCACGCGCTCGAACAGATCGAGGAACGGCCCGACCTCGCCGCCCGGGCTGGCGAGGATGCGAATCTCGGCTTGTGCCCCCGTTACGAGCAGGCCGCACACCATCGCGGCGAGAAAAGCTGTTTTCACGATCGCTGCTCGCACCATGAGCCGCTCCTTCAAACGCGCCAACCAGACCAGCTAGTCAGCGGCGGGGCGCGCGGCAAGGTTCCGTCAGATGTCCGCGCCCGAAACACCCGCTTCGGAGAATGTAGCCATGCCTGTGTGGCAGGAAAGCGCCGCGCGCAGCAGCAGGATCGCGATGCCGGCACCGGACGCCTCGCCGAGCCGCATGTCGAGATCGAGCAGCGGTTCGAGGTTGAGTTCGCGCAGCAGCGCGCGGTGACCGGATTCGGCGGAAACATGCCCGGCGTGGCAATGATCCACGATGCCGGCGTGCAGGCGCGCGAGCGGAAGAATAGAAGCGGTCGCGACGAACCCGTCGAGCAGCACGGGAATGTGATGACGCCGCGCCGCGAGGATCGCGCCTGCCATGGCGGCGAGTTCGCGGCCGCCAAGCGCCGCCGCCACCGCCGGCGGATCGCCCAGGATCGCGCGATGAAAATCAAGCGCTGTCTCGATCGTCTCGCGTTTGCGTGCGAGCCCGGAATCGTCGACGCCGGTGCCGCGGCCGGCCCAGCGCTCTCCGCCGCCACCCAGCAGGGCGGCGCACAGCGTCGCCGCCGTTGTGGTGTTGGCGATGCCCATCTCGCCGACCGCGAGCAGATCGCTGTCGGGCGGAACGGTTCGATAGCCGATGTCGACGGCGGCGAGAAATTCGTCGACATCCATCGCCGGCGCGATGGTGAAATCGCGGGTGGGCCGGTCGAGTTCGATCGGCACCACACAGAGATCGGCGCCGGCAAGGCTGGCGATCTGGTTGATCGCCGCGCCGCCGCCGGCGAAATTAGCCACCATCTGCGCGGTCACCGCTTGCGGATAAGCGGACACGCCGCGCGCTGCGATTCCGTGATTGCCGGCAAAGACGGTTATGGTGACGTGATCGAGCCGCGGCGATTCGCGCCGCTGCCAGCGCGCCAGCCATATCGCAAGCTCCTCGAGACGGCCAAGGCTTCCCGGCGGCTTAGTCAGTGCCTGCTGGCGCCGAGCCGCGGCGTCGGCCGCGCCGTCATCGCCAACGGGTAAATCGCGGCAGAACGCGGCGATATCGTCTAGACTGTCGAACTGCATGCGATTCCTCATCTCGAGCGTGTCGCGAACTAAAACGATTCCCGGGTTGTCTACAATGAATGACTGGCTCGACGATCTCAGAACCGCCGTCGCCTTCCTGACCCGGCTGCCGATGCCGCATCCGGCCGGGCCGATGCCTCTAAATTTCGTCCGCGCGCACCGGATGTTCCCGCTGGTCGGGGCCGCGATCGGCGGCGCGGCGGGCCTCGTCTGCCTCGGGCTGCGCGCGGCCGGCGTGCCGGATCTTGCCGCGGCGGCGCTGGCTTTGGGCGCGAGCGCGATCCTGACCGGCGCGCTGCACGAGGATGGCCTTGCCGATGTCGCCGACGGCTTTGGCGGCGGCCGCGATGTGGCGGCCAAACTGGAGATCATGCGTGACAGTCGGCTCGGCACCTACGGTGCGCTGGTCCTGATCGTGAGCTTTGTGACCAAGGTTTCGGCGCTGGCGGCGCTTCCGGACGCCGTCGTGGTGCAGAGCCTGATCGCCGCGCATGCGCTGGCGCGGGGCGTGCTGCCGGTGATGTCGATGTCCCTGGCCTATGCGCGCAAGGACGGGCTTGCGGCCAATGCCGGCAGGCCGGATGCCACGACGGCGGCAATCGCTCTTGCCTTTGCCGTCGTTATCGCCCTGCTGACGTTGCCGTGGCTCACAGCGCTTTACGCTGCGTTGGCAGCGGGGATCAGCGCGACCGTCATGGCGTGGCTGGCGCAGCGGCAGATCGGTGGGCAGACCGGCGACGTGCTCGGCGGCGCAGAGCAGGTCTCGGAGATCGCGATCCTGGTGCTGCTTGCCGCGCGGTTGGCGTAGCATCGCGCATGGGCATCGCGACAAATCTGTGGCTGATAAGGCATGCGCCGGTCGATGGACCGCGCGGCGTCATCCATGGACCGGATGCTCCGGCCGATCTTAGCGATGCCACAGCTTTCGCCGCGCTCAAGGTGCGATTGCCGGCACGTGCGTCTGCGACTTGCAGCCCGGCGCGGCGGACTTGGGAAACCGCTGCTGCCCTCGGGCTCGATCCGATCAAGGACGCGAATTTCCGCGAACAGGATTTCGGGACGTGGACCGGACGGCGTCACGACGATCTCGTCGCCGAATTTGGCGAGGCCTATCGGGCGTTCTGGACGGCGCCAGCAAGTAACCGCCCGCCCGGCGGCGAAAGTTTCGTCGATCAGATCGCCCGCGCAAATGCCGGTCTCGCCGCGTTGCCCGCGGGCGACGTCGTGGCCGTGGTGCATTCCGGCACCATTCGCGCGGTGCTGGCCATCGCGCTCGATCTTGCGCCCGACAATGCGCTGCGCTTCGTGATCGATCCGCTGTCGCTGACGCGGATCGATCGTCTCGAAAACGGCTGGCGCGTTGTCGCGGTCAATCGGTCGGTCAAGCCGCCGTTCGGTTCTTGATGCCGCCGACGATCGCCGTCAGAATGGCGCCGGCAACGCCGCCACCGGCCCCTGGCCGATGATGCTGCCGATATCCGGCGTCGAGGCGGTATTGGCGAGCAGCGGAATCAGCATGCCGAGAATCTGCCCGCCGGCGCCGCCGCCGATCGCACCCGCAATGGTGTTTCCAAGCGTGCCGAGATCGATATTCTTGGCGGCGCCCGCGGCGACATTGCCGCCGACGGCACCGCTGATGATTTGGATGATCAGATTGATGAGCAGTCCCGACATGATGCGTGCTCCCCGGACCGGGGTTCGGTTGCAGCATGATGCAGGGCGCCGGACCATCGCCGCACGCGGCACAACCTAAGCGTTTATTACGCGAAGTCACGCTGCGCCAGCGAAGGAGTCACAAGAAAATGCCGGGATCGCGTGTGGGCAGACGCCTTACCCGTTGCGCCGCTCGCCGCGCAGGGTCGGCAATCCGATGCCGGCGGCATCGAAGCCGCCATCGACGGCGAGGATCTGGCCGGTAATGTAGCTGGCGCGGTCGCTGCACAGGAAGAACACCGCCTCCGCCAACTCCTCTTCGAGGCCGTAACGATTGAGCGGGATGGCGTCGTGATAATCGGCGCGGATTTCCGGGGTGTGCACGGCTTTGGCCATCGCGGTCTCGACCGGGCCGGGCGCGACGCCGTTGACGCGAATGCCGAGCGACGCCAGTTCGACCGCGAGCTGCTTGGTCAAATGCGCCAGCCCGGCTTTGCTGGTGCCGTAGGCCGAGCGAAGCGTCGAGGCGCGAACCGCCGAAATCGACGTGATATTGACGATGGCGCCGCCACCGTGCTCGCGCATCAGCGGCGCGGCCGCCTTGGTGCACAGGAACGGCCCGGTCAGATTGACGGCCAGCACGCGATTCCAGTCGTCGTCGGATGTCTCCAGCAGCGGCGCGAACACCGCGACTCCCGCATTGTTGACGAGGGCGTCGAGCCGGCCGAAGCGCCGTTGGATTTCGGCGACCGCGCTTGCGACCGCCCCGGCGTCGGAGACGTCGCAATGCAGCCCCAGCGTATCGCCGGCGGCATCCAGCGCCTCGATGCTCTTCCACAACAGTTCGCCCTCGATGTCGAGCAGCGCCACCCGCCAGCCTTCGGCGAGAAACCGTTTTGCCACGGCAAGCCCAATGCCGCGCGCGGCACCGGTTACCAGCGCGACTTTTGGCGGGGAGGCGGTCATGGGCGGGTCCGTTCGCGGTGATCGATCGGCGCTGCTATAGCCCATGCCGTGCGCCGTGTCGCGGGCGCGATGCCGCATCACCCGTCAGGCATATCGCTTGCGTGCCCTACAGCTTCCGGGCACGTTTCAAACGACGAAGCTGTGTGCAGTCTTGGCAAACGAAAGGACCAGTTCGATGATCGTGGTCGATGTCAGGGATATGCTACCGGAACAATGGCGGCTGGGCGTCGAAACCCGCATGCTGGTCTCGGCCAGCAACGGCGCGGCGCAATTATGCATCTTCGAACAATGGATCGCTCCCGGCGCCGGCGCACCGACCCACACCCATCCGGTCGAAGAGGTGCTGACCGTGCGCGAGGGCGAGGCCGAAATGTGGATGGACGAAGCGCGCGTCATCGTCTCGGCCGGTCAGTCGCTGATCGTGCCGGCGGAGCGCAAACACGGTTTTCGGAATTCCGGCACCGTGACGCTGCACATCCACGCGGCGCTGGCGTCGCCGATTTTCGAAGCGACACCTGAGGGGGCGACGGAAACCGTGCGGCGGTGGGGTTCGGCGTGAGCGAGTGTAGGGCGGGCAAAGCGAAGCGTGCCCACCATTCCAACGGCATTTGCGAGTGAAAATGGCGGGCACGGCGTGAAGAACGCCTTTGTCCACCGCTGCTTCACTTCTTCCCCTTCCTCGCCATCACCCGCTGATATGCCGTCTGCAACCGCTCACCCACGCTCGGTCCCGTCTTCCTGCGCCGCTTCACGCCGAGATGAATCTCGCGCAGTTCGTCCATGAACTCCGCCCACATTTTCGGGCCGCCCTCGCTCAACAGCTTGGCGCGGATGCCGAGTTCTTCGCTGACCGGGAGATATTTGAATCCCCAGCCCGACATCTGCGCCAGGATCGGCAGCAGTTCGATGCCCTGTTCGGTCAGCGAATAGATTCCCTTCTGCTTGTGGCTGGGATCTTCCCGCCAGGTGATGATGCCCTGCTCTAGCAGCGTCTTCAGCCGGTCGGCGAGGATGTTGGAGGAAATGCCTTCGTCGGATTTCGTCATCAATTCGCGAAAATGCCGGCGGTTGCCGAACATCATGTCGCGGATGATCAGGAGACTCCATTTGTCGCCGACCACTTCGAGAGTGAGATTGATCGGGCAGCCGGAGCGTTGGGCCTCGTCCATGGGTAGCGTCCTGCACGCGGCGAAATGGCCACGAAAAACCACTTGCGATATCGCACCGGTTATTTCAGAATACAACCAGTTGCAAAATGCAAGCAGACAGGGAGGGGTCGATGACAAAACTGATCATGTGGAACCTGATGCGCGGCCGTTATCGACCGGCATTGTCATCCTGCGTTACGTTCCAGCAACCTGGGGAGGCCGCATGTCGCTGACGCTGCATTTCCACCCGTTGGCGTCGTTCTGCTGGAAGGCGCTGATCGCGCTGTATGAGAACGACACGCCGTTCACGCCAAACTTCGTCGATCTCGGCAATCAGACCGAGCGCGCGGCGCTGTTGAAGCTGTGGCCGATCGGTAAGTTTCCGGTGCTGCGCGACGATGCGCGCGGCCAGACCGTTCCGGAGTCGAGCGTCATCATTGAATATCTCGACCGGCATTATCCGGGCCGGACGCGCTTCGTCCCCGATGATCCGGACCTTGCCTGGCAGGCGCGGCTGCGCGACCGATTCTACGATCTCTACGTCCACCTGCCGATGCAGAAGATCATGGGTGACAGGCTTCGCCCGGACGGCAAAAAGGATCCGCACGGCGTGGACGAAGCGAAGGCGCAGTTGCGCACCTCGTATCGGATGATCGAGGCGCAGATGGCGACGGGCAATTGGGCGATGGGGGAAACGTTCGGTCTCGCCGATTGCGCCGCGCTGCCTGCTCTGTTTTACGGCAACATGGTCGAGCCGTTCGGCGATACCCACAAAAATCTAGCCGCTTATTTCGAACGCCTGAAGGCGCGCCCATCCGTCGCGCGCGTGCTGGGGGAGGCCGAGCGGTATTTCAGCATGGTGCCGAAGTAGGCAGACGAAATGCCCCGAGCAGGCAAAGCGGAGATCATCCGGGCCGTTTTCGCCGCCTGAAGCGCGTCGCTTTTTCGTCCTGGTCGGGACAAGCCCGGGCATGACGAATTTCCTCTAAAACGCCATTTCCTTGGTCCACTCTCTCGCTGTGGTTCTGCAGGCGCACCAAACGGCCTGCCGGCGCCCGAGCGCAATTACCTGCGGAATAATTTCATCCGGCATGTCGGTGCCGCAAAACCACGTTCGTCATACCCATGGGGCCGGGATTTCGGTGGCGCGACCGCCTGCCAGGCCAAATGAAATGCCAAACGGAGAGCGACGATGCGATTCATGGTGATTGTGAAGGCCAGCAAGGAAACCGAAGCCGGCGTGATGCCGAGCACGGAGATGCTGACCGCGATGGGCAAGTTCAACGAGGAACTGGTGAAGGCGGGCGTCATGCTGGCAGGCGAAGGCCTGCACCCGACGTCGAAGGGAGCCCGGATCAAATATGCGGGAAAAGCGCCGGGCGTAAGTCATGGCCCGTTCGCCGTGACCGATGATCTGGTTGCCGGCTTCTGGCTGATTCAGGCGAAGTCGCTGGACGAGGCGATCGGATGGATGAAGCGTGCGCCGTTCGACGGCGGCGCCGAAATCGAAATCCGGCAGGTCTTCGATGCGGAGGATTTCGGCGAGGCGCTGACGCCTGAACTGCGCCAGCAGGAAGAACGCCTCCGCGCTCAAGCCGGCAATAAGTAAGCACCCTCACGCGGGGTTTTGCGCCCCAGAATGACGAAATCGACAAAGGAACCGCCATGCGATTCATGATGCTGATGATTCCCTTAGGGTACGAGACCGCGCCACCGGACGTCCAACTCGATCCCGAGCGCGTCCGGGCGATGATGCAATACAACGAGGCGCTGAAGGATGCCGGCGTGCTGATCACGCTCGACGGCCTGCATCCCCCCTCGATGGGCGCCCGGGTTTCGTTCGCGGGCGGCAAGCCGCTGGTGACCGACGGCCCCTTTACCGAGGCCAAGGAAGTGCTCGGCGGTTACTGGATGATCGACGTGAAGTCCCGCGAGGAGGCGATTGCCTGGGCCAGGCAATGCCCGGCCTCGGAAAACGAGATCATCGAAATCCGCCAGGTGCAGGAGATGACGGATTTCTCTCCCGAGGTGCAGGAGGCGGCGGCCGGCCTCACCAAGATGCAAAAATCCCGGCTCTGACTGGATGGTGCTGGCGCGCGGTTCCAATTGAATCAGAGCCGGGCTCCGGTTTTTGCTTTTGGCGCATTTTCTCCACGCGAACCGGCTCCTATTGGCTCGAAAACGCTCTAGTGACCTTTGCGGCCGGCTCATGTAAAAGCCTTTCACATGAGCTGGCGCAAGGAAACGCGCCGCGCCGAGCGCGGCTACCATCACGGCAATTTGAAAGAGGCGCTGCTGCAGGCGGCGCTCGGGCTGATCGCGGAAAAAGGCGCGGCCGGTTTCACCTTTGCCGATGCCGCGCGCATGGCGGGCGTCAGCCCGGCGGCGCCGTACCGGCATTTTCGTGACCGCGACGAATTGCTTTCCAGCATCGCGCTGCGCGGCTTCGAGCAATTCGAGGCGCTCCTCACCAAGGCCTGGGATGACGGGCGCCCGGACACCGTCACGGCGTTCGAGCGGGTCGGCAAAGCCTATCTCGCCTTCGCCCGCGAAGAGCCGGCGTTCTATTCAGCGATGTTCGAATCAGGACTTCCTGTCGACCTTAATCCAACGCTGTTGGCGGCCAGCGAGCGCGCTTTCGGCATCATCCGCGCCGCCGCGGAACGTCTCGCTGCATTGGCGCCGCCCGGCGTGCCGCGCCCGCCGGCGATGATGATGGCGCTGCATATCTGGTCGATGTCGCATGGGGTAGCGTCGCTGTTTGGACGCGGCGACGCGGCGCGCCGCAAGCTGCCGATGTCGGCAGAAGATCTGCTGGAAGCGGAAGTGCTGATCTATCTGCGCGGTCTTGGCTTCCCGATCGATCGCCGGCCGTCCGGCCAAGGCGAGCAGGCGGATCAAAAGCCATCAGGTCCGCCTCCCATTCCTCCTGGGAACCCGAAATAAATTGGAGGGTGCGGCTTGCCGCCCGCTTGACAAAAACCGGGGATGGTTTAGGTATGTAAATGTTATTTACATTCACAACGGCGTGATGCCGTTCATGGAGAGGGAAATGGCCAACACCGCAGATGTCAATCGATGGCGCGGCCCCGCAGAAGAGCGCTACCGGCCGCATATGCTCGATTCGCCCTGGCACCCAGGCTGGATCGCCGTCACCGTGCTGGGTTTTATTTTCTGGTGGCCGATCGGCCTCGCCCTTCTCTTTTTCACACTCGGGAGCAGAAAAATGGGTTGCTGGAGCAATCAAGACCGCTGGTCGAATAAAATGGAGCGGATGCAGTACAAGATGGAGCGGATGCGCGGTCGCATGGAGCGTCGCGGCTTCCCGTTCGGTTCGCCCTCGAGCGGCAACCGCGCCTTCGACGAATACCGCATGGAAACCTTGCGGCGCCTCGAGGAAGAACAGACCGAATTCCGGGATTTCCTCGACCGCCTGCGCCACGCCAAGGACAAGGAAGAGTTCGACCAGTTCATGGCGCAGCATCGCACCCGCCCGACGCCTCCGCCCACGGACGGCCAGCCCCAGCCATAACTGCCGGAGCTGCAGCCTCGGCCGTTAAAGCCTCACGGCGACACAGCCGCCCGTTTGCGAAAGCAGGCGGGCGGCTGTGCTTTATGCAAAGCGTCCCCGTTCGCGCTGGCGCCGTTTCCGCCAGCCAGCCTGAGCGGTGCGCAGCGGCCTAACGTCATGCCCGGCCCTTCCACACGGTTCGCCCTTCTTCTGGCACTCCATCAAGAGCCAAATCTGCGAAGCCCATCTTGGTCCAGAACTCGGCCCCGCCGATATTGGCCCGGTTGATCGCGACATGGATGGCCCTTGCTCCTTGAGCGCCCGCGACGGTCGTCCAGCAATCGAAGAGCTTCGTTCCGACGCCACGCCTGTGCAGACGAGGGAGAAGATTCATATGGATGTGCGCCGGGTAAAGCAGGGCAACGGCGGGAGGAGCATGTGTCGGACGGTGGATCGTGAACGCCCGTCGCTGGTCATGTGTCCATTCCGAAGCGTCTGCCGCCGCAGGCATGGCATATCGCTCACGCAGCGAAGGCCACCACATCTGTTCCAGTCTCTGTTCCCACGCCGTTGTATCGGTCGTGCCAACGGCAAATCCGGCTATGCCTTCGCTGTCCTCGATGACGAGAGCCAATTGCGGCTCGAGCAGAGCATAGGGAGCAGCATAGATGTGTCCCATCAGCTTGGGATCCGCGTAGAGATGTGAGGCGTCGCCTCCCGCAAGGCCGGTCGCGAGCGAAATTCCGTATAGTGCGTCAAGATCGTCGGAGCGGAACCGCCGAATATTCAGCATTTTCTCCTCGAAAGTTTGCGGCGCCACTTCCGTATCCTGATGCGTTGGGCTCGCTCAAGTGCGGCCGGGACGATTCGGCCACAGGTGGTGCATATGGCGCCACGTTGCGGCGGGTGCGCATCTGATACCAGGGGTTGTGGATCTCGGCTTTGTCCGGGGCGACATGCGGGTAACGAAACGGGCCTTGGAACCGGCCGGATTTCCGTCTAATTCCCCTTTGGTAACCTCGCATTAACCATGATTGGCGTCTGGTTAGGGGCGTAATGACGCGCTGATAGCCCTCGTTTTGACACGTTGGCGGCGGATGCAGGCCTTCGGCTTCGGCGGGCCTCCCATGCGACACAACAGGCGTCAGTGTTGGCGCGTACCGCTGCGTTTGGCGCGCGGCTGTGGAACCGGCAGCCATTTGCTCCCGGAGAATATGGGACGCTTGCGTTGAGAGGATACTGCTTATGAATCCGGCCGACGTGGCCCAGTCAGCCTTGCCGCTGGCATCCGCCGACGTATCGCTGATCGCACTGTTCCTGCAGGCGCACTGGATCGTGAAGGCAGTCATGCTGGGGCTGCTCGCCTGTTCCGTCTGGGTGTGGGCGATCGCGATCGACAAGATGTTCCTGTATGCGCGCACCAAGCGCGCCATGGATCGCTTCGAACAGGCGTTTTGGTCGGGGCAATCGATCGAGGAACTTTATCGCGCACTTTCAGCCAAGCCGACGCAATCGATGGCAGCCTGTTTCGTGGCGGCGATGCGCGAATGGAAACGGTCGTTCGAAAGCCAGGCACGATCCTTTGCCGGGCTGCAGATGCGGATCGAGAAGGTCATGAATGTTTCCATCGCCCGGGAAATCGAGCGGCTGGAACGCCGCCTGCTGGTGCTGGCGACGGTGGGCTCGGCGGGCCCGTTCGTCGGCCTGTTCGGCACGGTCTGGGGCATCATGTCGAGCTTCCAGTCGATCGCCGCCTCGAAGAACACCTCGCTGGCCGTGGTGGCACCGGGCATCGCCGAGGCGCTTTTCGCCACCGCGATCGGCCTTATCGCCGCCATTCCGGCGACTATCTTCTACAATAAGTTCATTTCCGAGGTGAATCGTCAGGCCCAGCGGCTTGAAGGGTTCGCCGATGAATTTTCAGCAATCCTGTCGCGCCAGATCGACGAGCGGGCGTGAGAGGCGATATGTTGTGAGCGCATCGTGAGCATCAGATCATGGCGATGAACATGGCAGGTTCGTCGGGCGGCAGCGGTCGCCGCAGCCGGCGCAAGCCGGTGATGGCGGAGATCAACGTCACGCCGATGGTGGACGTGATGCTGGTGCTGCTGATCATCTTCATGGTGGCTGCGCCGCTGATGACGTCGACCATCGATATCGACCTGCCGATTGCAGGCGGCGGCAAGTCGCTGTCATCGAACGCCCCTCCGTTGACATTGTCGGTCAAGCGCACCGGTGGAAGCTGCAATTCCAATATCGAACTCTACCTCGGGGATACGCTGATTTCGGCTTCTGATCTGCTGCCCAAGATCAAGGCTATCCGGGAAACGCGGTCGGATGCCGAGAGCGTGGTATATCTGCGCGGCGACAAGGATGTTTGCTACACGGATATGATGAAATTGCTGGGATATATTCGGACCGCGGGTTTCAAGGCGAATATCGTCATCATTCCCGAGCAGGGCACTTGAACGATGACACGGCAAGCGATGGCTGACGGCGGAGCGGGAAAGCTCAGGTGAAGGTGAAGATCGACAAGACCCTGGCCGCGTCGATCGCCCTGCACGTGCTCGTGCTCGGGTGGGGGCTGGTGTCGTTCTCGACCAAGGCGTTCGTGGCGCCGCCGGAGGATTCCGTCGCCGTCGATGTCATTTCCGCCGACCAACTCGCCCACGTCATGGCCGGCATGAAAACCGGCAAGAAGGAAGAACCCAAGCCGCTGGTGGAGAAAGTCGCCGAAGCCAAGCCTGTGGACGACGCCGTCGGCAAGATCACCGAGAAGGCGCCGGTCGTGACCGACACCGCGCCGCCGCCGCAGCCAAAGGTCGAGGAAAAGCCGGTCGAGAAAAAGCCGGATCCGCCGAAGCCGGTTGCCGAGAGCAAGCCCAGGGAAGAGCCAAAGGAAGAGCCGAAGCCGATCGAAAAAAAGCCGGATCCGCCAAAGGTGGATCCAATCTCGGAAGCCTTGAAGAAGGAAGAAAAGAAGCCGCCGCCGAAGCCGCCGGTTCAGGCCGCCAAGCCACCGGAGCCGGCGAAACCGAAGGCGGAACGGGTCTTCGATCAGTCGAAGATCGCGGCGCTGCTCGACAAGCGCGATCCTTCCCGGCAGGCCGTGACCGGCGAGACGCTGAATTCCAATGCCGCGCTGGGCCTTTCCAAGGGCAAGGCCGCCGACAATTCCGCGACCTGGGGCGCACTGTTCAAGGAGCAGGTGCTGCGCTGCTGGAAGAAGCCGTATGGCGGCATCGAGGCGCAACGGGTTGAGGCCGAATTCAGTATCAAGCTCAAGAAGGATGGTACGCTCGAAGCGATGCCGGCCGCGCAGACGGCGCCGGGCACTCCGTTCCAGCGCGTGTTTCAGGAGAGCGGATTGCGCGCGATCATTGATTGCGCGCCGTACCGGCTGCCGCCGGCGTTCTTTGAAGAATGGAAATACTTTAATCCCGTTTTCGATAGCAGAGATCTATAACAGCGCGGGGCGCTGAGAGCAGAAAAACGATGTCGAGCCAGCATAGACCGACCAAAGCGCCGTTTCGCATGGACCGCCGGCAACTCCTGTCAGGGTTGGCGTCGGGCGGCCTGATTTTGAGCGGCGCCCATCGCGCCTTCGCACAGACGCGCGTTCCCGTGACCGGCGGCGAAGCCGCGCCGCTGCCGATAGCTGTTCCGAATTTCGTTGCGGGCTCGCCGGCCGACAGCGAAGTCGGCGTCGGCGTCGCCCAGGTCATCACCAACAACCTCAAGCGCAGCGGCTTGTTCGCGCCGATCGATCAGGCCGCCTATATCGAAAAAATCTCCAACATCGACAGCGCCCCGCAATTTGCGAGCTGGAAGGCCATCAATGCGCAGGCGCTGGTGACCGGTCGCATGACCCGGCAGAATGACGGGCGCCTGAAAGCGGAATTCCGCCTCTGGGACGTCGCCACTGCCCAGCAGCTTGCCGGCCAGCAATATTTCACGTCGCCGGAATACTGGCGGCGGATCGCCCACATCATCTCCGACCAGATCTACGAGCGCCTGACCGGCGAGAAAGGCTATTTCGACAGCCGCGTCGTATTCGTCGATGAAACCGGATCGAAGGAACGGCGGGTCAAGCGGCTGGCGCTGATGGACCAGGACGGCGCCAATGTGCGCTATTTGACCAGGGGAGCCGATCTCGTGCTGACGCCGCGGTTCTCGCCCTCGACCCAGGAAATCACCTACATGGAGTTCGGGCAGGGTGACCCGCGCGTCTATCTGTTCAACATCGAGACCGGACAGCGCGAGATCGTCGGCAATTTCCCCGGAATGTCGTTCTCCCCGCGTTTTTCGCCGGATGGCCAGCGCGTCATCATGAGCCTGCAGCAGGGCGGTAATTCGAACCTGTTCGTGATGGATCTGCGCTCGAAGTCGACCACGCGTCTGACCGACACGCCCGCGATCGATACCTCGCCGTCCTATGCGCCGGATGGGGGGCGCGTGTGTTTCGAATCCGATCGCGGCGGCAAGCCGCAGATCTATGTGATGCCGGCGACGGGCGGAGCGGCGCAGCGGATTTCCTTCGGCGAGGGCAGCTATTCCACCCCGGTCTGGTCGCCGCGTGGCGACTACATTGCCTTTACCAAGCAGGGCGGCGGTCAGTTTTCCATCGGCATCATGAAGCCCGACGGCTCGGGCGAGCGGCTCCTCACTTCCGGATTCCACAATGAAGGACCGACCTTCGCGCCGAACGGTCGGGTGTTGATGTTCTTCCGCGATCCCGGCGGCAATGGCGGGCCCTCGCTGTTCACCGTGGATATTTCCGGACGCAACGAATTACGGGTTCCGACCCCCGGCTTCGCGTCCGATCCGGCATGGTCGCCGCTACTGTCATAGCGGTCCCTGCCACCGCAGCGGCCGGTGCCAAATCCGGTCGGCAAAACTTGCCTAGCCTGCTGATTTATAGAGCGGATTTTCGCTCTGTCGGATCAAAAACAACTTCTCGGTAACGATATTCCCTCAGAAAGACTTCACTTGGGGCGGGGTAGAACTACGCCCCTGAATAGGACGCGCGCGCATTTGATGCAGCTTGCAGGCGAACCCAAAGATTCCAACCAAAGAATGTCGCCGTCGATTTACGCGGCGTTGATCGATTCGCTGTTTCAGGACCCCGGTCCGATGTTCGCGGGCGCGCTTTGCGCCGCCGTCGCGGCGGTCATGACGGCCTTGAAGACCGGCAACGCCTGGCTCTGGCCCTGCGTCGCGCTCCTCGTCGTCGCCGGCGCCGTCCGTGCGCTCGACATGCGCCAATATCAACATCAACGGCGCAGTTCCGGTTTGAGCACCAAGCAAGCGGCGCGCTGGGAGGTTCGGTACCAGGTCGGTGCGATGCTCTATGCGGCCGCACTCGGGCTGTGGTGCGCCGTGGCGGTGTTTGGCAGCAGCGATGCCGTCGCGCACATGATCGCGACGGCGGTCACGCTTTGCTATGTGGCCGCCGGCGGCGGTCGAACCTATGGGCGGCCGTGGATCTTCCACGTCCAGATGCTGCTGGCCTGCGGGCCGTTGACGCTGGCGCTGGCGCTCTATGGAAGTCCGTATTATTTCGGGTTGGCGGCCCTGAACGTATTGTTCTTTTTCGCCCTCAAGCACATTTCGACCAGTCTGCAAAAGCTTTACGTCCGGGCTCTGGTGGCGCGCGAGCGCGAGGCCGCGCTGGCGAACCAGTTCGACACCGCTTTGAACAACATGCCGCACGGCCTGTGCATGTTTCGCGCCGATGGCCGGCTGGCGGTCGTCAATCACCGCTTCACCGAAATGATGAATCTGTCCGACGATCTCGTGCATCGCGGCGTGGGCGCGCCCGACATCGTCTCCGCCTGCGTCAGTTCCGGGGCGGTCTCGACGGCGAGCGGAAACCTGATCCTGTCGGAAATCTCGAACTCGCAGGCCAAGGATATCGTCACCGCCGATCCCGACGCCAGCAAGAGCCGGTCGCTGTCCTGGGCATTTCAGCCGATGGCGGGCGGCGGCACCGTCGTGCTGGTGGAAGACATCACTGAACGCCAGCATGCGGAAGCCAGGATCACCCATCTCGCGCGCTACGACGAACTGACAGCCCTGCCCAATCGTGTCCATTTCCGCGACGAAATCGAGCGCCTGCTGGCCATGTTCCACGGCACGGAGCGATTGTCGGCATTGCTGTTTATCGATCTCGATCAATTCAAGCAGGTCAACGATACCCTCGGCCACCCTTGCGGCGACCAGCTTTTGTGCGCCGTCGCGGCGAGGTTGCGCGAAATGCTGCGCCCGGAGGATTTCGTGGCGCGGTTCGGCGGCGACGAATTCGTGGTGTTCCAGCAGAACATCGAATCCAACGAGGAAGCCGCCAGCCTCGCCCGCAGGATCGTCGAACGGCTCAGCGAGCGCTACAAGATCGATAATCATCTGGTCGAGATCGGCGCCAGCGTCGGCATCGCCATGACTTCGCCGGACGGCATCAGCGCCGACACGCTGTTGAAGAACGCGGACATGGCGCTTTATCGCGCCAAGGCGGACGGCCGCGGCACCTTCTGCTTCTTCCGCGAGGAGATGGCGCACACCGTCGAAGCGCGCCGCATTCTGGAACTGGACCTGCGCAAGGCGCTGGCCCATGAGGAATTCGAACTGTTCTACCAGCCGCTGGTCAATCTCAAATCCGGGCGCATCGGGACTTGCGAAGCGCTGCTGCGGTGGAATCATCCGGTGCGGGGCACGGTTTCCCCGATCGATATCATTCCGGTCGCCGAGGACATGGGGCTCATCGTCGACCTCGGCCGCTGGATCCTGCGCAAGGCCTGCATGGAATGCATGAAGTGGCCGGAGGGCGTCAGCGTCGCAGTCAATTTCTCGCCGCAGCAGTTCCATCAGCGCGACGTGCTGAGCGAGGTTCGTTACGCGCTCGAGGTTTCCGGGCTGCCCGCGCACCGCCTCGAAATCGAGATCACGGAATCCTCGCTGCTGCGCAATACGCAATTGACCCACGATGTGTTGTCGCAATTGCACACCATCGGCGTGCGAATATCGCTCGACGACTTCGGCACCGGCTATTCGAGCCTCAGCTACCTGCACAATTTCCCGCTGCAGAAAGTGAAGATCGATCGTTCCTTCCTGGAAGGGATCGATGCCGATCGCCCGCTGACGCTGTTGCGCGGCGTGGCAAGGCTTAGCGCCGATCTCGGAATGTCTGTCGTGGTCGAAGGCATCGAGACCAACGAGCAACTGGAGTTGATCAGCGCCGACGGCACGGTGACCGAGGCGCAGGGCTATCTGTTCAGCCGGCCGGTGCCGGCGGTGCGGGTCCGGCAGTTGCTGAACGCTTCGCACGGCCGCCGCCTGCCGGGGGAGAAATTAGCCGAACTGCCGTCGCGATCGATCGCCTGAAAACGATGACAGCGCCGCGGGTGTAATTTTTCCACGCCTCATTGATCTCGCGTATGGGGCGGCTCCCTTGGCCGTCAGGTTAACCTTATTGCTTTGATCTCTTTGCATTTTCTTAAGGAGCTGTTAAGCTTTTTAGTGCGCGCGAAAGTTGTCTAGGGGTCGCGACACACGGAATTTTGGAAGTTGTAACACGGAATTTGTTGGGAAGTTGTGAGGAGTACCACATGAGGCCGGCGACCCACGCAATCGCCGCTGTTCCTGAACGCACCGCCGATCCCCTCGAAAATGTCGACTACCGTCTCGCCGAAACGCCCGAAGACAAAGACAGGATTTATCGCCTGCGCTACCGGGCGTATCTGCGCGAGGGCGCGGTCCTGCCGTCGGAGTCCGAACGCGTCACCGACCGCTACGACGACCTGCCCAATAACTTCACCTTCGGTGTCTTTGTTCACGGCGAGCTTTACAGCTCTATTCGCATCAGCGTCCTGACCTCGGAATACCGGGGGTCTCCCTCCTCGGAAATGTTTACGGATCTTTTGCATCCGGAACTCGATCGGGGGAAGGTCATCATCGATCCGACCCGCTTTGTCGCCGATCCCGAAAAGGCGAGAGCGTTTCCCGAACTTCCCTATGTCACGGTGAGGCTGGGCTATGTCGCCTGCAGCTATTTCAATGCCGATATCGGGCTTGCCAACGTCCGCCCCGAACATCGGGCCTTCTATCGCAAGGTCTTTCTGCAACAGCCTTGGGGCGAACCGAGATTGTATCCGGGCCTGATCAAGCCGGTCGGACTGATGGCCGCCAAATATCCGGAGATTCGCGAACGGGTGTTCCAGCGCTTTCCCTTCATGCGCTCCAGCGCCTTCGAGCGGCGGATGCTGTTTCAGCGCCGCGGCGAGCGCCATTCATCCTCGCCGGGGATGGTGCTGTCTGCCATCGAACCCACCTCGGTCGTTCCGCAGTCCTGACGAATCAGGCTGAGCCGTTGCTGTACACTTTGGCCCGCGTTGCGGAGCAGGGCGCGACGCGCCGGGCATGGGGGACAGGTTCCTGATCTCTCGGAGGGCTGATTTCGCGAATTCGGCTCGCAAACCGGATCGTATTGCCCCGAAAACGTGTGATCCTTCCCGTTGGCTCCGCCGACCTTCACCGTCGCGCCACATTTACAAACCATTAACTATCGCGGTTGCTTTTCGCCGTTTGCTGGCATTTGATTGGGTCTGGCAACGCCCTATCAAGGTTGACGGAACGTTCGCTTAACCATCGCCCTGTAGACCGGTAACAGTCGAAAAACGTGAGCGCGGAGGCTCCGGAATGAAATATCAGATGCGTATCCTCCAGGGATTGAAGCTGGCCGCGGTGCTTGCGGTGGCTCTATCCATGGGCGCCTGCGCTAACAAGAACCTTGGTGCCGACGATGCCATGGCAAATGCGGCGACCCCGGGCAGCCAGCAGGATTTCGTGGTCAATGTCGGCGACCGCGTGTTCTTCGAGAGCGACCAGACGGATTTGACGCCGCAGGCGATCGCCACCCTGGAAAAGCAGGCGCGCTGGTTGCAGAGCTACAACCGCTATTCCTTCACCATCGAGGGCCATGCGGACGAGCGCGGCACCCGCGAATATAACATCGCGCTGGGCGCCCGCCGGGCCCAGTCGGTTCGCACCTTCCTCGCTTCGCGCGGCATCGACCCCGGCCGGATGCGGACGATCTCCTACGGCAAGGAACGCCCGGTCGCGGTGTGTAACGATATCTCGTGCTGGTCGCAGAACCGCCGCGCCGTCACGGTGCTGAACGCCAGTTCGTAAGGCGTTCGCCCTAATCGAAGGTTTTGTCATCCAAGGTTGAACACCGGCGCCTTTCGGGCGCCGGTTTTGTTTTGGGCGATTTCTCTGTTTAACGATGCGCGATGAAGTTCTGGATCACCGCCATCGCGCGTTCAGGCGCATCGGGGATCACCGCGTGCCTGCAATTCGCAAACCGTTCGAATTGCACGAGATGGGCCGGCAGCGCTGCTGCGATATCCGCCTGGCTCTCGATCGGATGCATCGGATCGTCTTCGCCGCCGAGCACAAGGGTCGGACATCGGATGCGATGAAGGTCCGGAAACATATTGAACGTACGGCTCTCGCCACCCGGTTTTGTGAACCACTGCAGCACCTCCGGCCGGTTAAGTGCGCGACGCGCCATGTCCGGGTCCCGTGGGACGCGCGTGTAGAGTGGAAAGGCCAGCCGCCGCCACGCGTCCAGCGAGGCCTGGTCCGGTTGGCCCTCAACTTCCAGGAACCGGCGACGCGCCAGGGCACCGACTTCCGGACCGCCGAAGCGCTCGAACAACTCTATCCGTCGGTCCCGATACGTACCCCCGGCGGCCTCGGTGCTGATGAGCACCAGCTTGGAGGGATGGGCCGGATGGCGCGTGGCGTAAGCCAGCGCCACCATGCCGCCAAACGACGCGCCGAGGACGATTGGATCGGCGATGCCCAGCACGTCGCAGAACGCACGCACGTCGTCGCCCCATTGCGCCAGGTTCCAGTTCTCGCGCGGGCCATCCTCGCTTCGACCATTGCCTCGATGATCCAGATAGATGATCTGAGCGATGTCAGCCAACGCCGAGTAGGCGGGCTTATAGATCGAGTGGTCGAAGCCCGGGCCGCCATGCAGGAGCAGCAAGGTCGGCTTTTCCCGCATGACGGGACCGTCGGGCACCAGCTTCGCGCCCTCGACGTCGAAGAACAGCCGCACCCCGTTGACGAGTACATGCATGGCCAAATCTCCTGGCGAACAAGTTTCTGGCGAAGTGGTGATCGATCCGGTTGGTCAACCCGCTTGATTCGGAGGAGACACTGGATCATACGGCATGAGAGGTGCGCCGGATCTGGGAAATCAGTCACATTTTTGGCGTACTCCCTCTCTCAATGTGCGTCGCTTTCGATGTCACGCCGATTTCGTCGTCAGGCCAAAATGTCATCCAGGTTTCATCAAATTACGCTTGTCGTGGCGATGTCCGCGATGCTGGCGCTGTCGTCGCCGGCCTTCGCGCAATCCGATGATGTCGATCCGGAAATACGAATCCAGCAGCTTGAGAACCAGTTGCGGCAGCTCACCGGCCAGAACGAGGAACTGCAATACCGCAACCGGCAGTTGGAGGATCGCCTGAGGGCGCAGGGCGGCGCGCCCGGCGGCCCCGCTGGCCAGCCCGCCATTGCCCAGCCCGGCATCGCGGCCGCCCCCCCGATGCAGCCGGCTCCGGCGCCTCGGCAGCCGCAGGCCCAGCCGGGCTATCAGCCACAGATCGCCGCTCCGGCTCCGATCGTCCAGGATCCCGCGGGAGTGCCGGCAGGGGGGCCGCCGGGACAGGGCCGGCGCCGTGGCGATGCCTTCGATCCGAGCCAGGTTCCGAATGCTCCGGGCGCGCCGCGTGCGCTCGGGGGCGGTCAGTTGCCGATCCCGGCCGAGGCGCCGATCGGCGCTCCCGGCGGCCGCGGAGCCGGGGAACCGCTCGATCTGGCCAACACCGCTCCGCGCGGTTCGCCGCCGGCCGCATTGCCGCCGCCGTCGCGCAATCCCGGCGCGTCCGCCGCGCTCACCACGCTGCCGCCCTCGGCCACGCCCAAGGACGAATTCGATCTCGGCATCGGCTATATGCAGCGCAAGGACTACGCGCTGGCCGAAGAGACCATGCGCAATTTCGCGCAAAAAAATCCCAGCGATCCCCTGATCGCGGATTCGCAGTACTGGCTGGGCGAGAGCTTCTTCCAGCGCCAGCTCTATCGCGACGCCGCCGAATCCTTCCTCGCGGTGACCACCAAATTCGACAAGTCGGCGAAAGCCCCCGACGCCTTGCTGCGGCTGGGACAATCCCTGGCGGCCCTGAAGGAGAAAGAGGCCGCTTGCGCCGCGTTTGGCGAAGTGGCGCGGAAATATCCTCGCGCCTCCAGCGGCGTCAAACAAGCCGTGGACCGGGAGCAAAAGCGGGTAAAGTGCTAGGGCATTTTCTTCGTTTCGGTTGAATCTTGTTTTGACGCGTTTTCTTCAGGCGAACCGGGACCTGGCTCCGGATCAAGTCCGAGGGAAAGCTTCGCTGGAAAACACTCAGGTCGGCGCCGCCATGTCCGACGACGACAATTCCGTGATCTCGGCACAGGACGCGAAAGGTCTGTTCGCGGACTGGAAGGCCGCGCCCGCGATCGTTCTTGCGGTTTCCGGCGGCCCGGATTCGATCGCGCTGATGTGGCTTGCGGCACGCTGGCGCAACGCGCTGGCGCGCGGGCCGCGTCTCATCGCCGTCACGGTCGATCATGGCTTGCGTCCCGAGGCCGCGCGCGAGGCGCGTGAGGTCAAGCGGCTGGCGCGCTCGCTCGATCTGCCGCATCGGACGCTGCGCTGGACCGGCGTCAAGCCGAAGACCGGATTGCCGGCCGCGGCGCGCATCGCGCGATACCGCCTGCTGGCACAGGCGGCACGGGCCAGCGGCGCCACGCATATCCTCACCGCGCATACCCGCGACGACCAGGCCGAGACGCTGTTGATGCGGTTGTTGCGCGGCAGCGGCATCGCGGGTCTCGCGGCGATGGCGCGACAATCCGAACGCGATGGCGTGTGGCTGGCGCGCCCGTTGCTCGACGTTTCGAAATCGCAGCTCATCGCCACGCTCAAGAAGGCCAAGGTCGGCTTCGCCGACGACCCGACCAACCACGACACGAATTTTACCCGGCCGCGTCTGCGCGCGGTGATGCCGGTACTTGCCGCCGAGGGCGGCGACACGCGCAATCTGGCGCGGCTGGCGGCGCGGCTGGCCCGGGCCAATGCCGCGGTGGAAATCCTCGTCGATGGCGCCGAGCGCTATCTCGCGCTGCGGGATCACGAGGCCTCGCGTTCGCGGCGCCATGCCAAAGCTCCCGAGGCCGAAGCCGCCGATGTAATGGATTTCGACTCAAAGGCCTTCGCCGCGCTGCCCGAGGAAATCCGCCTGCGGCTGCTGCTGCGGACGATCAACCGGTTCGGCCATGAGGGGCCGGCGGAGCTCGGCAAGGTCGAGGCCTTGCTGGCGGTGCTGGACCGGGCCGTTGCCGGCTCAGCGAAGGGGCGCGATCCAAATCGCGGCTCAAGTTCGAACTTCAGGCTGAAACAGACCCTTGCTGGTGCTCTGGTGAGTCTGGTCGACGGCCGGATCCGCGTTGAGCCGGCGCCACATCGCCGCATCAGGACCGATGGAAGCCGAATCTAGCACCGGCCGTGCGGTCTTATTTCCCCGCGGGAGTCTTAACCACCCCGGAAAACAGCCGGTCCGGCACCATTATTTCCGCGGGAATCGTGTCAAGATGCGTTAAATAGTCCTGCCTGGTTCCCTTGGCAGCGACCGGGGTGGCACCTAGATTGTATTGCAGTCGACGGGGGACTCCCCCGTGCCTGCCCAGGGACACTCGCTCAAGGACATCAGGCCGCGATCCGCGCGACCACGAAGGAAGATCGATGAACGCCAATCTGCGCAACTTCGCCCTCTGGGTCATTATTGTCTTGCTGTTGTTGGCCCTGTTCACGCTCTTTCAGAATCCAGGCCAGCGGGCGTCTTCCCAGGACATCTCGTTCTCCCAGCTTCTGACCGAAGTCGATCAGAATCACGTTCGCGACGTCGTGATCCAGGGACCGGAAATCCATGGTACCTTCACCAACGGCTCCAGCTTCCAGACCTACGCGCCGAACGATCCGACGCTGGTCTCGCGCCTCTATAACGGCAAGGTCTCGATCACCGCCAAGCCGCCCGGCGACAACGTGCCGTGGTTCGTCTCGCTGCTGGTCTCGTGGTTGCCGTTCATCGCGCTGATCGGCGTTTGGATATTCCTGTCGCGGCAGATGCAGGGCGGCGCCGGCAAGGCGATGGGCTTTGGCAAGTCGCGCGCCAAGATGCTGACGGAAGCGCATGGCCGCGTGACCTTCGAGGATGTCGCCGGCGTCGATGAAGCCAAGCAGGACCTGCAGGAGATCGTCGAATTCCTGCGCGATCCCGGAAAATATCAGCGGCTGGGCGGCCGGATTCCGCGCGGCGTGCTCCTGGTCGGCCCTCCCGGCACCGGCAAGACGCTGATCGCGCGTGCGGTCGCGGGCGAAGCCAACGTTCCCTTCTTCACCATCTCCGGCTCGGACTTCGTCGAGATGTTCGTCGGCGTCGGCGCCTCGCGTGTCAGGGATATGTTCGAACAGGCCAAGAAGAATGCGCCCTGCATCATCTTCATCGACGAAATCGACGCGGTCGGCCGCCATCGCGGCGCCGGCCTCGGCGGCGGCAATGACGAGCGCGAGCAGACGCTGAACCAGTTGCTGGTCGAGATGGACGGCTTCGAGGCCAATGAAGGCGTGATCCTGATCGCGGCGACCAACCGGCCGGACGTGCTCGATCCCGCGCTGCTGCGCCCGGGCCGGTTCGACCGCCAGGTGGTGGTGCCGAATCCGGACGTCGTCGGCCGCGAACAGATCCTCAAGGTTCACGTCCGCAAGGTTCCCCTGGCGCCGGATATCAACCTCAAGACCATCGCCCGCGGTACGCCCGGTTTCTCCGGCGCCGATTTGATGAACCTCGTCAATGAAGCCGCCCTGACCGCCGCACGCCGCAACAAGCGCATGGTGACCCAGTCCGAGTTCGAGGAAGCAAAAGACAAGGTGATGATGGGCGCCGAGCGCAAGTCGCTGGTGATGACCGAAGAAGAGAAGATGCTGACCGCCTATCATGAAGGCGGCCACGCCATCGTCGGCCTCAACGTCATCGCGACCGATCCGATCCACAAGGCCACGATCATTCCGCGCGGCCGTGCGCTCGGCATGGTGATGCAGCTGCCCGAGCGCGACAAGCTGTCGATGTCGCTCGAGCAGATGACCTCGCGCCTTGCCATCATGATGGGCGGCCGCGTGGCGGAGGAACTGGTGTTCGGCCGCGACAAGGTCACTTCAGGCGCGTCGTCCGATATCGAGCAGGCGACCCGTCTGGCGCGAATGATGGTGACGCGCTGGGGTCTGTCCGAACAACTCGGCACCGTGTCCTATGGCGAAAACCAGGATGAGGTTTTCCTCGGGATGTCGGTGTCGCGCACCCAGAACGCTTCCGAGGCGACGGTCCAGAAGATCGATACCGAGATCCGGCGTTTTGTGGAGGAGGGCTACAACGAAGCGACGCGTATTCTTACTGAAAAGCGCGCCGACCTCGAAGCGCTGGCAAAGGGCCTGCTGGAATTCGAAACACTGAGCGGCGACGAGATCCAGGATCTGCTCAAGGGCAAGAAGCCCAATCGCGAGTTGGTGCTGGAGCCGACCACGCCGCGCACCTCGGCGGTGCCGCCGGCCGGCAAGCCCCGTCCGCGCCCCGATCCGGACGCCGGCCTGGAGCCGCAACCGCAGGCCTGATGGTTTGCCGTTACTGATCTAAAAAACGCGGCGGCGACGCCGCGTTTTTTGTTGGCGGGTCGGCGGTCCCGAATTTGCGCCTGAACCAGACCTGCCAGCCTGCACGACGGGCCTGCGAAAATCTCGCCGGCGCAGTCTCAAACCTTAAGAATTCCTCAAACCTGTCCGGCCTATTGCTTGAGGGGTGCGCAGTTTATCAGGCGCGCCCACAGGACCCGCATGGCCGCGCCAGCACCCGCACCGACGATAGCTCCGGCGCATAGCGCCATTCCGGCGCCGCTGTTGAACGCGTGCTTTGTGCTGTTCGTCATCAACGCGGTGTTTTTCCCGACCGCTTTCTTTGCCCATTGGTGGATCTTCGACGAGAAGGGCCTGGGCATCCCGACCGACTTCGTCAACGTCTGGTCCGCCGGAAGGCTGGCGCTCGATGGCCATCCCGCGCTGGCCTATGATTGGGATATTCAAAAACAGGTTCAGCTCGCCGTCCTCGGCCGCAGCTATGAGGGCAATTTCGCCTGGCACTATCCGCCGCCGTTCCTGTTCGTGGCGGCGCTGCTGGCGCATTTTCCCTACGCCGTGGCCTTCATCGGCTGGGTTGCGATCAGTCTCATGCCCTATCTCGCGGTGATGCGCGCGATCGTCGGACGGCCGTTCGGGTTGTTGCTGGCGGCAGCGTTTCCGGTGGTGCTCACCAATACGCTGGTCGGCCAGAATGGTTTCCTCACGGCGTCGCTGATCGGCGGCGCGCTTTACCTGATGCCGATGCGGCCGGTGCTGTCGGGCATATGTATCGGGCTGTTGAGCTACAAGCCGCAATACGGGTTGTTGTTTCCACTGGTGCTGATCGCTGCCTCGCAGTGGACGGTGTTCTTCACCGCAGGCTGTGTGGCGATCGCAATGGCGCTGGCTTCGTGGCTCGCCTTCGGCACCGAGAGCTGGCAGGCGTTGTTTCACTGGATGCCGATGTTCTCGCAGGCCTTCCTCACCGAGGGGCGCGCGCCCTGGGGCAAGATGCAGAGCATCTTCGCGCTGGTGCGATATTTCGGCGGCGCCGAGCAATTGGCGTGGGTGTTCCAGTGGATCCTGAGCGGCGCGGTCGCGGTGCTGCTGGCGCTGATGTGGCGCAGCCGCGTCAGCTATCCTTTGAAGGCGGCGGCGCTCGGGGCCGGCACATTGCTGATCACGCCCTATCTTTTTCTCTACGACTTGATGGTGCTGGCGATACCGGTGGCGTTCCTGGTCCGGATCGGATTGAGCCGGAGCTTTCAACGCGGCGAATTGCCGGCGCTTGGGTTGGTCGCGGCGCTTTTGATGTTCTACCCGCTGGTGGGGGCGCCGACCGGCTTCGCCGCAACGCTGATCGTGTCGGGATTGATCGCGCGCCGCGCGGGTCCGTGGTGGCGGCGCGAGCAGGCGCCGTCGCTGATGGCCGCCGCCGGCATATGAATTCATCGCCATGGCCGTAAATGTCGATGCCGAACCCGATCTGACAGCCGCGAGGTTTCGGGCCGTTCGCAACGCGATGCGACCCGCGCCATGGCTGGCTCTCGCGGCGCTGTTCGTCATTGCAATCATGCTCAGGCATGTGCTTGCCGCCAACACCGATGTAAGCTGGCTATTGACCGTGGCCGAGCGGGTGCTGGACGGTCAGCGTCTTTACGTCGACGTCATTGAAACCAACCCGCCGATGGCGGTGCTGACCTACATTCCCGGCATCGTCATCGCGCGCGCACTTGGATGGCCCGCCGAGATCATTACCGACGGCCTGGTCTTTGCCGCGATTTTTGCTTCATTGGCGATCATCGCTCGCGTGTTGAAAAATTCAGTCGTGCTGGACGGTTTGCCGCGCTGGCCGCTGGCGCTGCTGGCCTTTGCGATACTGGCAATCCTTCCGGCCAAGATATTCGGGCAACGCGAGCATATCGCCGTCGTGGAATTGCTGCCCGTACTGGCGCTCTATGCCGTCAGGATGAAGGGTGAGAGACCGCCGGTCTGGGCTATCCTTGCCGCAGGCGTTGGCGCCGCTCTTGCGATGTCGTTCAAGCCGCATTTTGCCATCGGCATTGTTTGCGGGCTCGCCGCGCTGGCCGTTTACGCGCGGTCCTGGCGGATTCTGTTCGTGCCTGAAAATTTCATCGCTGCCGCGATGGTCGCAATCTACGTTCTCTGCACCGTAGTATTTTATCCCGGCTTTCTGTCGGTGGTCGCTCCATTGGTGCGGAATATTTACATTCCGGTCGGCGTTTCTCCCATCGAGATCGTCAAAACGCCCGCAGTGCTGATCTGGGCTGCCGTAATTTTTGCGGCTCTTGTGTTGAAGCGGGCCGGGAGGATCGACAGCACGCTTCTCTTGCTGTTGGCGACGTCGTTTGGATTTATGCTGATTTTCTTTCTGCAGCGGAAAGGCTGGCCGTATCATTCGTACCCGATGATCGCGCTGGCGATGCTCAGCCTCGGCTATGCGTTTGCCGCGCGAAGGCCGCTTGATCGTAGCCTTGGCATCTTTGCGACGGCAACCTTCGCAATCACGTTTTTCCAGTCGATTGTCTGGTTCAACTGGGCGTTCGACAAGGCCTTTGACGCCGGACCGCTGTGGACGACGATCGCGCGTCTCGGCCCGCATCCAAAAATTCTGGCGATCACCGGCGAACCCGGGGTCGGCCATCCCCTGGTGCGGGCCCTGCAGGGGACCTGGGTATCGCGGCAGCAGGGCCTATGGGTCGCGGCATATCTCCGGAGCCTGCGGAACAGCGCAGCGCTCGACCAGCGCCAGCAAGCGATGCTGGATCATTATGCGGCGCAGGAGCGCGCGATGCTGATCGAAGACATCGGAAAGACCGAGCCCACGGTCGTTCTGGTGGACAATTTCTCGGATCATTGGAGCCGTTGGCTACAGGACAATCCGAACGTCGCCGGCCTGCTCAGCGACTATCGCCTGGTGGCGACCGTCAACGAGATCGAGATTCGAGCCAGAAGCTCCGGGCCAGAATTCCGAGAAGGCTCATTGAATGAAAAACTCATTGAATGAGTTGATCCGCCATGCAGCCCACGCCGCCGCGCTCAACAGACCGGCTGAGCGAACAAACCCGACGCGGCTCCAACGTTCCCTCATTCGTGCCCCAAACCACGTCCTAATTGAACCCTTGTCAGAGCGTCTGAATAGGTGTTCAGTTCTTCGACGCGATTTCCGAAAAAGTCGCCCAAAACACTGAAGGCGTACGCGTTCCTGACCGGCTCGAAATCGGCCCTGGAACGCGCCAGGGACGAGAGACGCGCCATGGTCTATCGGCGAACCCATCAGGTCGTGAAGCGGCTGGCGGCGCGGCGCAGCGCCATCCTGACTGCTGCCCGGAACGCCGCCGCGGATGGCGGCATGGCCTCGGTGCAGATCGCGCCGGTCGCGATCCGCGCCAACGTCGCCGCCGGCACCGTGTATCGCTATTTTCCCTCCAAGGCCGACCTGATTTCCGAACTGATCGCCGATGTCTCGCGCGATGAACTGGCTGCGATTCGCCGCGCGGCGGACGCAGCCCCCGGGCCGTCATCGGCGCTGGCGGCCGCCGTCACCACCGTGGCCGTGCATGTGCTGTCGCAGCGCAAGCTCGCCTGGGGCATTCTGGCCGAGCCGGTGGATGTCGACGTCACGGCGTCGCGGCTGGCAAGCCGCCGCGAGATCGCCGGCGAAATCGCCGCCAGGATCGAGGCCGCGGTCCGCGCCGGCCATCTGCCGGCGCAGGACACGGCATTGGCCGCGACCGCGCTGCTCGGTGCGCTGCATGAATCGCTGGTCGGGCCCTTGGCGCCGGACAATATGGACGATCCCGCAAAATTGCGCGACGCCGTGCAAACCGTGACGCTGTTGGCGCTGCGCGCCGTCGGCGTGATGGATGCCCGCGCCCGCGGCCTGGTGGTGCAGGCGGTGCTGCCGGCGAAAACGCTGGTGGGGGCGTAAGCCACCTCATCGCCGGAAGGCGGTGCGGCCGTCCGGATAGATTCCGCCGCATTGGCGGCTTAAGTAATGCCTTTCATCCACTCACCCACGGAGCAACCTATGACGACGACATTCGGATCGGCCAAATGGCAGGGCGGTATCAAGGACGGCAAGGGTGCGATCTCGACCAAGAGCGGCGCCCTGAAGGATTATCCGTACGGCTTCGCCAGCCGCTTCGAGGGCAAGCCGGGTTCCAATCCGGAAGAGTTGATCGGTGCGGCGCACGCCGCCTGTTTCACCATGGCGCTGTCGCTGATCCTTGGCGAGGCCAAGCTCACCGCCGAGCAGATGGAAACCAAGGCGGATGTCACGCTGGAAAAGCAGGGCGACGGTTTTGCCATCACCGCGGTGCACTTGACGCTGAATGCGAAAATCCCCGGCGCGGACAAGGCGAAGTTCGAGGAACTGGCGGGCATGGCGAAAGCCGGATGCCCGGTGTCGAAGCTGTTGAACGCCAAGATCACGCTGGAGGCGACGCTGCTCTGATTGCGCCGTCATTCCGGGGCGCGCGTCAGCGCGAACCCGGAATCCAGAAGTTGTCGCGCGAGATTCCGGGTTCACGCTGACGCGTGCCCCGGAATGACGTTGGGGTACGTGCTCCGCTCACATATCCGCGTCGCCCTCGGGGCCGACATAGGCGATGCGCAGCATGTTGGTGGCGCCGGGGGTGCCCAGCGGCACGCCGGCGACGATGATGACGCGCTGTCCCGCCTTGGCGAAGCCGTCGCGAAACGCGATCGAGCCGGCGCGGTTGACCATGTCGTCCAGGTCCTTGGCGTCTTCGGCGACGACGCAATGCACGCCCCAGACCACGGAGAGCTTGCGCCCGGTCGCAAGGTTGGGCGTGATCGCCACCACCGGCGGTTTCGGCCGCTCGCGCGCCACGCGCAGCGCGGTCGATCCTGAACTGGTCCAGCAGATGATCGCGGACAGATCGAGCGTCTCGGCGATTTGCCGGGCGGCGTCGGCGATGGCGTCACCGGCGGTCGGCTCCGGTTCGGCGCGCTGCGCGTTGAGCACGCCGCGATAGGTCGGGTCGCGCTCCACTTCCTCGCCGATGCGATTCATGGTCGAGACCGCTTCGACGGGAAATTTGCCGGCAGCGGATTCCGCCGACAGCATGATGGCGTCGGCGCCTTCATAGACCGCGGTTGCGACGTCGGAAACCTCGGCGCGCGTCGGCACCGGCGCCTGGATCATCGATTCCAGCATCTGGGTGGCGACCACCACCGGCTTGCCGGCGCGCCGCGCCAGCCGCGTCATTTGTTTCTGCAGGCTCGGCACCCGCTCCAGCGGCAGTTCGACGCCGAGGTCGCCGCGCGCCACCATGAGCGCGTCGGAGGCTTCGATGATCTCGGGCAGCCGGTCGATCGCCTGCGGTTTTTCGATCTTGGCCATCACGGCGGCGCGGCCGCGGATTATTTTCTTGGCTTCGATGACATCCTCGGCTCGCTGCACAAACGACAACGCCACCCAATCGATGCCTGTCAGCAAAGCGGCTTCCAGATCGGCGCGGTCCTTCGGCGTCATCGCCGATACCGGCAGATCGGTGTCGGGCAGGCTGACGCCCTTGCGATCCGACATCCGCCCGCCGATCACCACGCGGGTCACCGCGCGCTCGGGCGAGGTTTCCTCGGCGATCAGGCGCACCTTGCCGTCGTCGAGCAGCAGTGCGTGTCCCGGCCGCAGGGCGGCGAGAATTTCCGGATGCGGAAGCTGGACGCGGGTGTTGTCGCCCGGCGTCTTGTCGGAATCGAGCACGAAGCTTTCGCCGTTCTTGAGCTGGATCGAGCCTTCGGCGAACGCGCCGAGGCGAAGCTTCGGCCCCTGCAGATCGACCAGAATGCCGATCGGCCGGCCGTAGCTGCTCTCGACGTTGCGAATGGTGTTGACCAGCTCGCGCATCTTGTCGTGCGAGGTATGGCTCATATTGATGCGGAAAACGTCCGCGCCGGCTTCGAACAGGCGGCGGATCATCGCGCTGTCGGAAGAGACAGGGCCGAGCGTGGCAAGGATCTTGATGCGGCGCAGACGTCTCATGGCTTGCTTCCGGGCGCCGGCGGCAGACCAGACGTGCCCGGAGGCATCCCGCCCTGCGGAGGGGGCAGGCCGGGCGCGCCGCCCGGCGAATTGGGCATGCCCGGAAGGCCTCCGGGTCCGCCCGGTCCTACCGTTCCCGGGATGCCCGGCACCCGCTGTCCCGGCTGTTCATTGGATTCGGTCAATTGCACGGTCCAGGCGCGCTGCTCGCCGGTGTCGACCTCGAAGAAGCCGGTGCGATCGAATCCGCGCGCCAGGCAATTCTCGGTGCCCTTGATGGTGAATTCCTTGTCACGCGAGCACATGAAGGCCTGTCCCGACCACTCGCCACCGCGGTCGTAATCGAGCGCATAGATATAATAGAACCGTGCGACGAGCGTGCCGCGCAGCAGGGTCTCGCAGGCCCGCGAGGAGACATTCCACCAGCCCTCGGTGGTCCAGCCCTCGGCATCCTTATAGCCCAAGGCGATGCCGACCCGGCTCGACGTATTGTTGCAGAGACGGAAATCCGCCGCTGCCGGACTGTTCCACAGACACATCGCCGCCAGCGCCAGCGACGGTATCAAACCGGCGGTCAGGCGCGCAGACAAAGGATGGCGGCGATGGGAATCTGTTGCGATCATCCAGCAAAGCTATATCAAATCATTGATGATTTCGCGTAAGCCTGCGGCGGCTGTCAACGGCCAAGCGGGCGTTTTCAGGCCGTGGCGGGCCCAAATCCCATCCGTTAACGCCTTCTTTGCGCTGCGATATGGTAAAATCTGCGACAACTCCTACTTCATTCAATGCCCCCGCGCAAACCGCGAGGCAACGCTCGAGGCAAGGTCATGGCGATTGACGACAAAACCAGGACGGAACTTGAGGCCGCGGTGTTCCGGCGCCTCGTCGAACATCTGCGTTCCCGCAACGATGTCCAGAACATCGACCTGATGAATCTCGCCGGCTTCTGCCGCAACTGCCTCTCCAACTGGCTCAAGGAGGCGGCCGACGCCAAGGGCGCCGACATCAGCAAGGACGAGAGCCGCGAGGCCGTCTACGGCATGCCCTACGAGACCTGGAAATCGATGTATCAGGGTACGGCCAGTTCCGAACAACTGGCGGCGATGAAGAAAACCCATAGCGGGCATTGATCGTCCTTCCTGTCCTTCCCCGTCATTTGCGAGCCGGCGGATCAGCGCAATGCGCCGCCCGATGACGGTCCGCGCAGCAATCCAGCTCCTGGTCATGGAGCCGAAGATTGGATTGCTCGTCGCTTGCTCCTCGCAATGACGCCGGAGAGAACAGCGTTTCGGATTCTCTCCTGTGGGCGCGCTGTGGATGAGCGCGATGCTGCCTTGACGCAAGGCACCGCACTCTTGAGGGTCATTCCGGGATGCGGTGCGTGGGAACGCGTGCGGCGCTTCTCTTCGCCCTAACCGTAAGCTTACCCAGGAGTACCCGATGGCCACCTCTGCCGCGCTCAAGGAAAAAGAAGAGCCCGCGACGACATTCGCCAAAGACCAGCTCAAGGCCATCATCGAGCGCATCGAACGGCTGGAAGAAGAAAAGAAGACGATCTCCGACGATATCCGCGACGTCTATGCGGAGGCCAAGGGCAACGGCTTCGACGTCAAGGCGCTGCGCACGATCGTGCGCCTGCGCAAGCAGGACGCCAACGAGCGCGCCGAGGAGGAAACGATTCTCGAAACCTACATGCAGGCGCTGGGAATGCTGTGAGGACAGCCTGTAACGTTTGTCATACGCGGGCTTGACCCGCGTATCCGTCAATCCTCGAAAAAACTCTCATCAGCAACTGGATGAATTGCCGGGTCGAGCCCGGCAAAGACGGCCCGTATCAGCGCAGCGATGCGGTCCGCATCACGAACGCCTGGGTCGCGAGCGTCGCAATGGCCGCTCCGGTGAACTGGTCGCTGACCAGGCCCATCTGCGGGTCTTCCGAGAAGCTCATCGTGACGGTCGCCTTCGGCTTGACGAAATACGCCCGCATCAGGGTCATGTCGGTGTCGCCCAGGACCGTCGTGGACATCGACGCGCTCGCGCTCGGCGCCAGCATCATGACGCGCATCCAGACTTCGTTGACCGGGGCGGCCGCGATCCGCACCGAGGGCGCAACCCTGCTGCCCTGACCCTGAGATCCCTTGGCGACGACCTGGTCGATCGTGCTGGCGGCCACCTGATTGCGCGGGCTCGGTGCCGGCCGGGCGCTGCGCGGGATCGGCGCCGTGGCGGCGACGATATTCGAGCGGTCAACGGGCGAGGAGGACGCCGGCGCAAAGGCCAGTGCGTTGAATGCGGCTGCAATGCTTGCCGTGGATTGCGGATCGGCGGAATTGACGGCCTGGCGGGCGCTGAGGGCAGCGACCTGCTCAGGGGTGGCCTGTTTCGGCTTCGCGGGGATATCGTCCCAGAAGCCGCGGGCATTGATGATATCGGCCGGCGTTTGCGGCTTCGGTTCGGCCTTTTCGGCTGACGCCAATTTGTCGGACGAAGCGGCCTGTTTCGACTTTCCGGGCTGGACGATCTGCGCGTCGGCCGAGGCCAGCTGGAACGTGGCGGCGATCTGGGGTTTCGAGCGCGGCGTCGGCACCGGGTCGGCCGATTTGGCGGCGATCACGCCGGCCGCGGCAGGCTTCTCGTTGGCGCTCTCGTCATCCTCGTCGTTCGTTTTCCCCTTGAAGAGGCGAGCGAACAGGCTGGGCTTGCTGAACGTTGCGGTATCGTCGCCATTGCCGCGTTTTTCGATGTCGGCTTTGGCAAGTTCATAGCCCTTCAGCGGGCTGCCGTCGGAGGGAACGTGCACGGTGCGACCGTCAGGGAACACCCTGGCCAACTGGTCGTGGTTCATGCGCGGCCAGTGCCGAATGCTGCCGGTATCGAGATGGACGAAGGGCGATCCCGATGTCGGATAGAACCCGACGCCGCCGCGCTGCAGGCGAAGCCCGGCATAGCGGATTTGCTCGAGCGGCACGTC
Organism: uncultured Alphaproteobacteria bacterium; assembly: GCA_963793165.1. Classification (GTDB taxonomy): domain Bacteria; phylum Pseudomonadota; class Alphaproteobacteria; order Rhizobiales; family Xanthobacteraceae; genus Bradyrhizobium. The sequence continues at coordinate 83,967 of CAWBYU010000009.1, read as the reverse complement.
CGGAATGTAGAAATCCATGGCATGGCCGAGCATGTGCTGGCTGAAGCGCGCCACGCCCGAGGAGCGGCGGCGGAGCATGGCGTTGGTAGAGGGCGAGCGGTAGGAGGAAATGATCTGGATCGGCTTCTTGGCGTCGACGTCGCGGTAGACTTCCCAGAGGATGTCGAACAAACGGCGATCCATCGTGGTCTGGTCCTGGCTGCGCCAGTCGCGGAGATAATGATTGATCTGCTTCAGCGCCTCTTCGTCGTAGCGCCCGTCGCGCTTGAAGGTGACGGTGAGGTCTTCGTCGGAATGGGTGTGGTGGAACGAGAGGGTGCGGGTTTCGTTCAGCGCGGTGGCATCGTGGACCGATCCCGCTCCGACCAGCAGCAATAGCGACGTCAGGCCGAAATGATATCCGGCCCTCGGCAGCGACAGCGAATTGAATTGGCGTGCGAAATCAGCCAGCACGTATGAGCCCACCCAGAAAACCACCACCCGGAGAACCCTTTCGCTACCCCGTGTGGCGAAAGAGGATTAACAAGCCTTAACGTCGAAACGTTTATAAGATTTACACCCAAGCTCCCAGTCAGTCCTTAACCTAACCCGCTCAGTATGGCAAAAAAGTGCCCACTGGTTAACCGGCAGTGAAGGATCGTTAATACAAAAGGCCCCGTCAAATCGACGGGGCCTTTTGATTTTACTGGGAAATTCTGACCGCTTGGTCGAACGCCCGGGACAATCAGCGTTCGATGATCCGCCGCGGCGGCACCAAGCGGCGGCCCTGAGCTGCCGGAGCAGGTCCCGGCCCCCCGAACAGCCGTTCGAAGAAAGACGGTCCGGAAGAGAACGACGGCCCGGAAGAGAAGGTGTTGTCGCTGGCAAAATTGACTCCGGCCGGCAGGCCGCCGGTCGGACGGGAATAGCTCGGCTGCGAATGCGCGACCACGTTCTCCAGGTCCTTGTTTCTGGAGTTGCGCAGCAGCGCCAGCATGATGCCGTCGCGGCCATAGACGTCCTTGCGCATCTGCAGCTTGCCCGCGTCATCCACAAACGCCGTCTGGTAGGAGATATGGACCGGAATCGGGGTCGGGAATTTGATGTCGATCTCGCTGCGGCCGTACATGCTGCGGATTTTCTCGGGCGTGTAGTGCTCGTTCGGCATCGTGATGTTCAACAATGTCGCGGCGTATTGATCGGGATTCTGCACCCGCATGCAGCCGTGGCTGAACGCGCGCTCTTCCTTGGCGAACAGATTCTTGTCCGGGGTGTCGTGCTGATACACCAGAAACTTGTTCGGGAAATTGAAGCGAATGCGGCCGAGCGCATTGGCCTCGCCGGGCGGCTGCGAAATGTGGATGCTGCCGTCGCGGGCGCGTTCGAGCTTCAGTCCCATGCGCTGCAATACGGTCGGATCCTGCTGCAGGGCCGGCAGATATTCATTGTAGATGATCGACGGCGGCACGTTCCAGGTCGGATTGACGGTGATGAACTTCATCGTTTCCGTCAGCAGCGGCGTCGCGTGAATGCCGGGCTTTCCGACCACCACCCTGGTGCTCCAGGCCTGGGCGCCGTTGTGCATCACCTTCAGCGTATAGTCGGGGATGTTGAGAATGACGTAGGCGTTGCCGGCCGCCGGCGCGCCGAGCTGGCGCGGCAGCCAGCGCCAACGCTCCATATTGACGATCACGGTATCGATCTGGCGGTCGCGCTTCGGACTGTTGATCGCCTTGACGGTACGATCGTCGAGCACGCCGGTGGCCTTGAGTTCGACGCCTTCCTGGAATTTCCGCACCGCTTCGGCGACCCGGGCGTCGTAACGGGTGTCGTCGGGATTTTCGGTGATGCCGAGCTTGGCGCGCAGTTGCGGCACGCGCGGGTCTTCCATCTCGACCGCGGGCTGCTTCTTGCCGGGCGCCGTGAACCTAAGCGCCGGTCCCTCCGCGATCTGGATCATCGGACCGTCGCCCTGGCCGCGCAATTCGGCAAGCTTCGCCTTCAACGCGCGATAGGGCTTCTGCGGCGGGTTGTAGCTGTCGAGCGCTGCGGAGGCGTCACTGGCGGCCGTGACATTCGCCAGCACCTCGGCCGGGTCGGTCGGATGCTCGGGATACTGGATGTCGCCGCTGACCTGCGACCAGTGCATCCGTCCGCTCTGCGCCTGGCGGGCATAGTCCAGCATGCTGGCGAGGAGTTTCAACTCGGCCTCCGCAAGCTGGTCGGGCGTGGTCGCCGCGGCAAAATCCGGCACCGGATAGTCGGCGGCGTTCAAGCCTTCGGAGGCGGCATCCTTGAGGCGCGCCATCACGCCCTTGCCGCCGGCGGTCAACGCGCCGGCCTGGGTCCACACCGGGGCGAAATCACGCGCGGTATAAAATTTCTCGACCGCCGCGCGTTCGGCCTTGCGGTCGAAATAGCGCAGCGATTTCCCAGCGATCATGTCGCGCAGCCGGTCGGCGACCGGCTGGTCGGCCGGCGGGACGTTGCTTGCCGCCTTGGCGGGTTCCTTGGCGGGCTCGGCGGCCGGCGCTACGGTTGGGGCGGTCGCGGTGTCGTTCTTTTTGGCGTCGACGGCAGGTGCGGGGACGGCGGGTGCGGTGACGACGTCGGACGCTGGGGCCTTGGCCGCGTCGGGCACGGTGGCGATGGTGTCGGGCTTGAAGTCGTTGATGGTCGGAGGCGGCACGTTCGCAGGTTCGGGACGCGGGATCGCCGCGTCGATCGCGAGATCCGCGGCGCTGTTGCGGGCCGGGTCGGCCTGGGCGAGCGCCGAGGTGGCGGACACCGTGAGGAATGTCGCCGCGACAGCCATCAATACGCGGTCAAATCCGGCACGGTTCTTCGAACAGTCACGCATCGTCACACCCCTTGGCGAAACTGTCCCGGCATGGGAACAGTTCTTGGTATCGTCCGTCACAGCCTTCGCCTGCGTGTAACGATGTCATACGCAGACGATATACACACCCTGCGCACGCAGCCAGCGCCACGCGGGCAACTCACGACAAACTGACCTCAGACGATCCCTGTTTTCAACGAGTTGCGCATTTTTGACACGCGCTTTCCGCTTTGTCTGTCACCGCCAAGCCACGGTTCAAATGTTCCAGAATACCCAATGTCGTCAGCCGCTTCGTTTCGACACCGGAGCGCCACAAAGCGACCATGACTAGCTCGCTTCGTCCGCGCTTCCGGCGACCGGGTCGTCGGCATTGGCCTCATCGAGTTTGCGGTACAGCGTCGAGCGGCCGATCTTCAGCCGGCGTGCAACTTCGGACATCTGCCCGCGATAGTGCGAGATCGCGAACCGGATGATCTCGGTTTCCATCTCCTCGAGCGGCCGCACCTCTCCGCCGCCGGTCAGCATCGCCAGGGAGCCGGCGCTCGGCAGCGGCGCGATAGGTATCTCGTTACCCGAGACCATGGCCGGCGCGGTCGAATGAAACGCCGGGCCGATGATCAGCGGTTCGGCCTGACTTTCACCCTCCGGCCTTGCCGGCGACGGCGAGGGTGCCTGCGGAAAATCGGTTAGCCCGAGCTGGTCGCTGTCGCTCATGACGACGGCGCGATAAACCGCGTTTTCCAGTTGGCGGATATTGCCGGGCCATTCAAGCTGCGCCAGATGGGCCATCGCCTCGCCGCTGATGCCGGTGACGAGGCGGTTTTCTTCGGCGCAGAACCTCGCCAGAAAGTGCCGCAGCAGATGCGGGATATCTTCGCGGCGCATCCGCAATGGCGGAATCGTCAGCGGCAGCACATGCAACCGATAGAATAGGTCCTCGCGGAACTGCCCGTTTTTGACGTGGTCGAGCAATTTCCGGTTGGTCGCAGAGACGATGCGGACATCGACTTTGACCGGCTTGCGGCCGCCGACCGCCTCCACCGCGCCTTCCTGCAGCGCGCGAAGCAGTTTCACCTGGGCTGCGAGCGGCAATTCCGAGACTTCATCGAGGAACAGCGTGCCGCCGGACGCTTCGACGAATTTGCCGGTGTGGCGTTCGGTGGCGCCGGTGAAGGCGCCCTTCTCGTGGCCGAACAGGATCGACTCCACGAGATTGTCGGGAATAGCGCCGCAATTGACGGCGACGAACGGTTTCGATTTGCGTTCGCCGCTGCCATGGATGGCGCGCGCGAACAATTCCTTGCCGACGCCGGATTCGCCTTCGATCAGTACCGGAATGGTCGAGGCGGCCGCCTTTTGCGCCGTGCGCAGCGCGCCCGCCATGATTTCGCTGCGGGTGATGATGTCCGCAAACGTCAATCGGCCTTCGCGGCTGTGCCGGATGCGCTGCAGCTCGCCCTTCAAGGCGCTGGCGTTGAGCGCATTGCGCAGCGACACCTGCAGCCGTTCGATGCCGACGGGTTTCACCACAAAATCCTGGGCGCCGGCGCGCATCGCCGACACCACATTGTCGATGCCGCCATGGGCGGTCTGCACGATAACGGGAACGGCGAGACCGGCCTCGCGGATTTTGGCCAACACGCCCATGCCGTCGAGGCCGGGCATCACCAGATCGAGCACCATGGCGTCGACGGGGGGCGCGTCAGCGGCGGTCAGCGTGGCGATCGCGGCGTCGCCCGACTCCACGACCACTGTCTCATAGCCGCATTTTTGCACCATGTTTTCCACCAGGCGCCGCGCCACCGCATCGTCATCGGCGATCAAAATCCTGGCAGCCATGGCTTTCCCCGCGCTTTACAACTATCTGTCTCGAATCGGGGCACTCTCGCCGATGGCGATTAACGCCCTCTTAAACGTTGCCGTCCTGACATCAGATTGAAACGCATACACAGGCTCCAACAAGATGACTTCGCGCTCCTCGTCCGCTCTCCGCAAATCGACGGCTCCACGTAAATCCGCCACCAAGACCGCCGCTACCAAAGCCGGAAAGCTGCCGGAATGGAACCTGGCCGATCTCTATTCGGGTATCGACGCGCCGGAAGTCACGCGCGACCTTGCGAAGATGGACGCGGAATGCGTCGCGTTTGAGACGGACTACAAAGGCAAGCTGGCGGACCGGACGGCGGGGGAGGGCGGCGGCCAATGGCTGGCCGAAGCGGTCAAGCGCTATGAGGCGATCGACGATCTCGCGGGCCGTCTCGGCTCCTATGCGGGTTTGATCCATGCCGGCGACAGCGTCGATCCCGCGATCACCAAATTCTACGGCGACGTTTCCGAGCGGCTGACGACGGCGTCGGTGCATCTGCTGTTTTTCGCGCTCGAGCTCAACCGCATCGACGACGCCGTGATCGAACGCGCGACCCAGACCCCGGAACTCGGCTATTATCGTCCGTGGATCGAGGATCTGCGCAAGGACAAGCCCTATCAGCTCGAGGATCGCGTCGAGCAGTTGTTCCACGAGAAATCCCAGAGCGGCTATGCCGCCTGGAACCGGCTGTTCGACCAGACCATTGCGGGCCTGCGCTTCAAGGTCGGGGCCAAGGATCTGGCGATCGAGCCGACCCTGAGCCTGTTGCAGGACCGCGCCGGCGAAAAGCGCAAGGCCGCCGGGCAGGCGCTGGCGAAAACCTTCAAGGCCAATGAGCGAACTTTTGCGCTCATCACCAACACGCTCGCCAAGGACAAGGAGATTTCCGATCGCTGGCGCGGCTTTCAGGACGTGGCGGATTCGCGGCATCTGAACAACCGCGTCGAGCGCGAAGTGGTCGACGCGCTGGTCGGGTCGGTTCGCGCGGCCTATCCGCGATTGTCGCATCGCTATTATCAGTTGAAGGCGGGCTGGTTCAAAAAGAAGAAACTCGCGCACTGGGATCGCAATGCGCCGCTGCCGTTTGCCGCCACCGGCAGCATCGCGTGGCCGGACGCCAGGAACATGGTGCTGACCGCCTACCGCGGATTTTCGCCCGAGATGGCGGATATCGCCGCGCGGTTTTTTGCCGATCGCTGGATCGATGCGCCGGTGCGGCCCGGCAAGGCGCCGGGCGCGTTTTCGCATCCCACCACGCCCTCGGCGCATCCTTACGTGCTGATGAATTATCAGGGCAAGCCGCGCGACGTGATGACGCTCGCCCATGAACTCGGTCACGGCGTGCACCAGGTGCTGGCCGCGAAGAACGGCGCGCTGATGGCGCCGACGCCGCTGACATTGGCGGAGACCGCCAGCGTGTTCGGCGAGATGCTGACCTTCAAGCGGCTGCTGGCGCAGACCAGGAGCGCCAGGCAGCGCCAGGCGCTGCTCGCCGGCAAGGTCGAGGACATGATCAACACCGTGGTGCGGCAGATCGCGTTCTATTCGTTCGAACGCGCCGTCCATACCGAGCGGCGGAACGGCGAATTGACCGCCGAGCGCATCGGCGAAATCTGGCTCAGCGTGCAGAGCGAGAGCCTCGGGCCCGCGATCGACATCCGGCCGGGCTATGAGAATTTCTGGATGTACATCCCCCACTTCATCCATTCGCCGTTCTATGTCTACGCCTATGCGTTCGGCGATTGCCTGGTGAACTCGCTCTACGCGGTCTACGAAAACGCCTCCGAGGGATTTGCCGAGCGCTATCTGGCGATGCTGGCGGCCGGCGGCACCAAGCATTATTCCGAACTGCTCAAGCCGTTCGGTCTCGACGCCAAGGACCCGAAATTCTGGGACGGCGGCCTGTCGGTGATCGCGGGCATGATCGACGAGCTGGAGGGGATGGACTAATCCCCGGGAGCAGGGCGTAAAACATCTGTTGAACGTAGTCGAAAGAACTGTTATACGGATTGTATAACGGAGTTGCGCCTATGAATGAGATGCCCCGGAAGACTGTTGAAGGCGAGTTCGTTCAGATCAAAAAGATCGGCAACTCGCTTGGTCTTATTCTCTCGAAGGACATTCTTTCCCGGCTCAAGCTGAAGGAAGGCGACAAGCTCCATATCGTCGAACAGACCGAGCGGGGCATAAAGCTTTCGCCGTACGATCCCAAGCATGCCAAGGCGATGGAAATCGCTCGACGTTCGTTCAGCACTTATGCGGATACGTACAAGGCCCTTGCAAAATGAACGAGCCGATTTGGTTGGACGTGGAGATCCTGATTGATCTCCACGCCGAACAGCTTGCGCTGTTCGGAGGACCGGACGGCATTCGTGACCAGGGCATGCTGGAATTGGCGCTGGGCCGTCCTATCAACAAATTTACCTATGGCGAAACTGACCTTGCCGCGCTTGCGGCAGCGTATGCTTTCGGCATTGCCCGGAATCATCCGTTTGTGGATGGCAACAAACGCGCAGCTTTCGGCGCGCTCATCGTATTTCTCGGTCTCAACGAGATAGATTTTCTGGTGCCACCCGAAAGCGCCACCGCCATCATCCTCTCCCTCGCGGCCGGCGAAGTCAGCGAGGAAAGTCTCACCCGCTGGATCAGGGACAACTGGCCGCCGGAGCCCGGCAAGTAGCGCCGCCGGGGCACAAGCCACGCGGCGCCGTTGCTCTCTTGGGTGGTTTGCGGTAATTCCACGCCGGAAACAAACATCACCGGGGACACCGATGGCTGAGCATAACGAAGTGGCCTACACGACCGCCGACGGCAATGATTATCCGGCGCATGAGCAGACCTATGAGGGCTTCATCATGCTGGTGAAATACGGCAGCGCCGCCGTCATCTTCATCGTCGCCATGATGGCGATTTTCCTGACCTGATCCCTCGCCGGCCACGTTGCCGGCCGGAGGCGATCTAAAAAAGCCCGCATTCCGGTTGCAAAACCGGTATTCATCCTTGCGGAATAAGCGCTAGTTTGACTGCTCGCGCGCGCGTCCTGCGCCGCCGGAGGCCTCATGAAGATTGCCGTTGCCAAGGAAATCGATCCGTCCGAGCCACGGGTCGCGGCTTCGCCCGACACGGTGAAAAAATTCAAGGCGCTGGGGGTCGATATCGCGATTGAGCCGGGGGCGGGCGTCAAATCGGGCCTGCCGGATTCGGAATTCACCGCCGCCGGCGCCACCGTCAGCGCCGATGCGCTCAAAGACGCCGACATCGTCATCAAGGTAAAGCGGCCCGAGGCTTCCGAGCTTGCCCGCTACAAGCGCGGCGCGCTGGTGATCGCGATCATGGACCCCTATGGCAACGATGCGGCGTTGAAGGCGATGGCGGATGCCGGTGTCGCGGCGTTCGCGATGGAATTGATGCCGCGCATTACCCGCGCCCAGGTGATGGACGTGCTGTCGAGCCAGGCCAATCTCGCCGGCTACCGCGCCGTGATCGAAGCAGCGGAAGCCTTCGGCCGCGCCTTTCCAATGATGATGACGGCTGCGGGGACGATACCGGCGGCGAAGGTGTTCGTGATGGGCGTCGGCGTTGCCGGCTTGCAGGCGATCGCGACCGCGCGGCGGCTTGGCGCCGTCGTCACCGCGACCGACGTGCGCCCGGCCGTGAAAGAGCAGGTCGAAAGCCTCGGCGCCAAATTCCTCGCGGTCGAGGACGAGGAATTCAAGCAGGCCGAGACCGCCGGCGGCTATGCCAAGGAAATGTCGAAAGAGTATCAGGCCAAGCAGGCGGCGTTGACCGCCGAGCACATCAAGAAGCAGGACATCATCATCACCACGGCGCTGATTCCGGGCCGGCCCGCGCCGCGCCTGGTCACGGCGGAAATGGTGAAGTCGATGAAGCCGGGCTCGGTGCTGGTCGATCTCGCGGTCGAGCGCGGCGGCAATGTCGAGGGCGCCAGGCCGGGCGAAGTCGCCGATGTCGGCGGCATCAAGATCGTCGGCTACACCAACGTCGCGGGCCGCGTCGCGGCCTCGGCGTCGAATCTTTACGCGCGAAACCTGTTCTCGTTCATCGAAACCATGGTCGACAAATCGACCAAGGCGCTCGACGTGAAGTGGGACGACGAACTGGTCAAGGCCACCGCGCTGACCAGGGACGGCGCCGTGATTCATCCGAACTTCCAGCCGAAAGGCGCCTAAGTGACTGTGCACACGGAACTTGATCGTCATTCCGGGGCGCTTCGCCGAAGCGAACCCGGAATCTCGATCGTCGATTTGCAACCTCCAGATTCCGGGTCCGGCGGCGCGACGCGCCGTCCCGGAATGACGGGCTAACAGGAGCGCCATCATGGATCATATCGCGCAGGCCGTCGATCCCTTCGTGTTCCGGCTGTCGATCTTCGTGCTCGCCGTGTTCGTCGGCTATTTCGTGGTGTGGTCGGTGACACCCGCGCTGCATACGCCGCTGATGTCGGTGACCAATGCGATCTCCTCGGTGATCGTGGTCGGCGCGCTGCTGGCGGTCGGGGTCGCGATGGTCGGCAGCGGCGGCGCGTGGGCGCGCGGTTTCGGTTTCGTCGCGCTGACATTTGCGTGCGTGAATATCTTCGGCGGCTTCCTGGTCACCCAGCGCATGCTCGCGATGTACAAGAAGAAAATCAAGTAAGCGGCGTGCACCTCGGGGTGACGAAGACAATGGGGGCCTCTCGATGAACGCCAATCTTGCTGCACTGCTGTACCTCGTGGCGGGTGTTCTGTTCATTTTGTCGCTGCGCGGGTTGTCGAGTCCGGCATCGAGCCGGCAGGGCAATTTCTTCGGCATGATCGGCATGGCGATCGCGGTGGCGACCACGCTGGCCTCGCATCCGCCGGCGGATGCGATCGGTTGGGTGCTGGTGATTCTTGGCGTCGCCATCGGCGGCGGCATCGGCGCCGTGATCGCGCGCCGGGTGCCGATGACGTCGATGCCGGAACTGGTCGCCGCGTTCCACTCGCTGGTCGGCATGGCCGCGGTGCTGGTCGCGGCCGGGGCGTTCTACGCGCCCGAGGCGTTCGACATCGGCACGCCCGGCAACATCCACGGCGCGAGCCTGGTTGAAATGTCGCTCGGCGTCGCCATCGGCGCATTGACGTTTACCGGCTCGGTGATCGCCTTCGCAAAACTGTCCGGCCGCATGAGCGGCGCGCCGATCATCCTGCCGGCGCGGCACATCATCAACATCGTGCTCGCTCTCGCGCTGGTGTTCTTCATCGTCGGCCTCGTGAGGACGGGCAGCGCGCTCGATTTCTGGCTGATCACCATCATCGCGCTGGTGCTCGGCGCGCTCCTGATCATCCCGATCGGCGGCGCCGACATGCCGGTCGTGATCTCGATGCTGAACTCCTATTCCGGCTGGGCCGCCGCCGGCATCGGCTTCACCCTCGGCAACTCGGCGCTGATCATCACCGGCGCACTGGTCGGCTCGTCGGGCGCGATCCTGTCCTACATCATGTGCCACGCGATGAACCGCTCCTTCATCTCGGTCATTCTCGGCGGCTTTGGCGGTGAGACGGCGGCGGCCGGTGCCGGCACCGGCGGCGAAGTGCGCCCGGTGAAACTCGGCTCGGCCGACGACGCCGCCTTTATCATGAAGAACGCGCAGAAGGTCATCATCGTGCCCGGTTACGGCATGGCGGTGGCGCAGGCGCAGCACGCGCTGCGCGAAATGGCCGACACCCTGAAGAAGGAGGGCGTCGAGGTGAAGTACGCGATCCACCCGGTCGCCGGCCGCATGCCCGGCCATATGAACGTGCTGCTCGCCGAAGCCAATGTGCCCTACGATGAAGTGTTCGAGCTCGAGGACATCAATTCGGAATTCGCCCAGGCCGACGTCGCCTTCGTGATCGGCGCCAACGACGTCACCAATCCCGCGGCGGAAGACGATCCGAAATCGCCGATCTACGGCATGCCGGTGCTGCAGGTCTGGAAGGCCGGCACCGTGATGTTCATCAAGCGCTCGCTCGCGTCGGGCTATGCCGGTATCGACAATCCGCTGTTCTACCGCGACAACACCATGATGCTGCTCGGCGACGCCAAGAAGATGACCGAGAACATCGTCAAGGCGATGTGACCCTCGTGTAGGAGGATGATGACCGTCCTCAAATGGCTCGCCGTTGTCGCGTCGATCGGCTACCTCGGCGGTGTTGCCGTTCTTTACTTCAGGCAGCGCGACTTCGTCTTTCCGGTACCGCAGACGGTGCGTACGGCTCCCGAAGCCGCCGGCTTTCCGCAAGCAGAAGAGCATGTCCTGACCACGGCCGATGGCGAGAACGTCATCATCTGGCACGTTCCGGCAAAACCGGGCCATCCGGTCGTGATTTATTTTCCCGGCAATGGAGATGTCCTCGCCGGGATTGCCGGCCGGTTTCGGGCCATTACCTCCGGCGGGACCGGGCTCGTTGCACTGTCATACCGTGGTTACGCCGGCTCGAGCGGCCGGCCCAGCGAGCAGGGATTGCTGCTGGATGCGGCGGCGGCTTACGCTTTCGCGGCCGCTCGATACAGTGCGGATCGAATTGTGCTCTGGGGCTTCTCGCTCGGCAGCGGAGTCGCGGTCGCTGTCGCCGCCGATCATCCGGTGGGGAAGCTGATCCTGGAAGCTCCCTATACCTCGATCGCCGATGTTGCGGCTTTGCATTTTCGGATCGTACCGGTACGCTGGCTGTTGCGGGATCGATTTCACTCCGATGAGCGTATCGGTCGCGTGACGGCGCCGTTGCTGATGATGCACGGCGAACGCGATCTCACCATTCCGATCGCGTTTGGAGAGCGGCTGTTTGCGCTTGCTCACGCGCCGAAGCAGTTTGTCGGATTTCCCGGGGCTGGCCACGACAATCTCGATGCGTTTGGTGCTATTGAGACGGCCCGGAAATTCATCGCCGGCCCGAATGGCTGACCGCTTCAGTTGTTCGGCGCCCGGTTCATTCGCAGACCCCAAGGATGTGGCGATATGAGCGTGCACGGCCCGATGCCGCGATCGGCGTGGATTTTTCCGGCGCTGTCGGTTCTGTTTTTTGCAGGCGCCACCGGGCTCGGCATCACATTCACGCCATCGGCCGCGGGGCTGGTTTTCGCAGTGGTGCTGCTGGTGATTTTGTTCGGCACGGTGTTCGCTGCCGTGCACCACGCCGAAGTGATTGCGCAGAAAATCGGCGAACCTTACGGCACGCTGCTGCTGACGCTGGCTGTGACGATCATCGAGGTGGCGCTGATCGCGACCATCATGCTGGGCGAGAAGCCCGTGCCCACCCTGGCGCGCGATACCGTGTTCGCGGTGGTGATGATCGTCTGCAACGGCCTGGTCGGTGTCTGTATTCTGATCGGTGGCCTGCGCTATCGCGAGCAGGATTTCCAGGTCACCGGGGCAAGCCTCTATCTCAGCGTCCTGAGCGTGATGGCGACCATCACGCTGATCTTGCCCAATTATACGCTGACCACGCCGGGGCCGATCTACTCGGTGGTCCAGCTTGGCTTCGTCAGTGTCGTCACCCTCATTCTCTACGGCGTGTTTCTCTACACCCAGACGATCCGGCATCGCGATTACTTTATCAATCAGAGCGACGATGGCGATGACGACACGACGCAGGCATCCAGGCGCACGGTGGTCCTTAGCCTGCTGCTGTTGCTGGTCTCGCTGCTGGCGGTGGTCCTGCTGGCGAAAAAATTCTCGCTGGTGGTCGATGCCGGCACGGCGCTGATGGGCGCGCCGCCGGCCTTCGCGGGCGTCCTGGTCGCGCTGCTGATCCTGTTGCCGGAGAGTGTCGCCGCCATCGCCGCCGCGCGCAAAAACGATCTGCAGAAAAGCATCAATCTGGCGCTGGGCTCGTCGCTTGCGACCATCGGGTTGACGATCCCGGCGGTCGCCGTGGCCGCCCATGCGCTGGACAAGCAACTGGTGCTTGGGCTCAATACCCAGGCGATGGTGCTGTTGCTGTTGACGTTTTTCCTCAGCATGCTCACCTTCGGCACCGGCCGCACCAACATCCTGTTCGGACTGGTTCATGTGGTGGTGTTTGCCGTATTTGTATTCATGGTATTCGTGCCGTGATCAGGCTGGAGAAGCATGACGATGTTAAGCGCCAAGTCCGATGTGCAGGTGGATACGCCGGAAGTCCGCGTCACCGAGTGGCGGCTGGCGCCGGGCAGCGCCACCGGTCATCACACCCATGAGATGGATTATGTCATCGTTCCCGTGACTTCAGGCGAAATGACCATCGTCGCGCCCGGCGGCGAGCGCTCCAAGGCGCAGCTCGGCGTCGGCAAGTCCTACTTCCGCAAGGCCGGCGTCCAACATGACGTGCTTAACGAGACCGCGACCGAAATCGTGTTCCTGGAGGTGGAACTGAAACCTTGACCGGCCGGACCGAGCCCTCCGGCGGTCGCTGGCCAAGGCCGGGACCGGAGGTTCCACGGCCCTGGGGCAAAACGTCGCTCCGGCGTCAAGCCCGGGCCGCGATCTGCCCGGGCGACGGGCGGTGAAACTCTTGTGATCCAAGAGGATAGGTCATTAAGCCTTTTGCCACCGATCCGTCGCAGTTGATCCCTCAATGCGCCTCAAAGTTTCAGCATCAAATCCGGCCGGAGAGGCGGATCATGCTGAAATACATCTCGAAGTTCACTTTGGATATTTTGCCCTCGCTTCTGGCGACCGTGATCGGGGCCTACATCGTCAATCACTACATCGTTGCCAAGCCCGAGGCGCCGACCGTCGCCGCGGTCTCGACCACCGAGCCGAAAGCGGAGGCCAAGGCCACCGAAACATCTTTCGACGCCGCCAGCGTTCCGGAACCGGGCGTCCGGGCGAAGGGGATCTCCGAGAAATCCATCACCGATAAATCAGCGGTCGATAAAGTGGGCGTCGAGAAGGCGGCCGTCGAGAAATCAGCGGTCGAGAAGCCGGACGTCGAAAAGCCCGCGGAGAAATCCGCCGACAAGCCCGCCGAGACGGCGAGCCTGCCGGCCGAGACCAGGCGGCATCAGCCGGCGCCGCGCGAAAGGTCGGCCGCCAGGACCGTGGCTCCTCCGGTGCAACCTTCCGCGCCGGCTGTGGCGCCGGTCGTGGCAGCGCCGCCGGCTGAGGCGGCAACTGCCGGGGAAGATCGCCGCGACGCCAACGATCTTGCCCGTGCCGCGATCGAGCGGTTGCGCGGCGTTAACGACAATGCGCCGCCGCGGGCACCGGAAGCCGCCCGCGCTCCGGATGCGCCGCCCCGCGTCGCGTCCGCGCCGGCGGTGCGGCCGCTGCCGCCACCGATCCTGGTTTCCACGCCTGCTGCAGGCGAGGCGGTCAGTCCCGCAGCGGGATCGTCGCAGGCGAAGCCGCCTTACGCCGATGGCGCACGAACCGACGATGCGCGCCGCCCGACGCCACCAGCCGATATTCCGGTCTCGCAGCCGCTCGATCTGCGCGCCGAAGCGGCGGCTTTGATGCGAGACCACAAGACGGTCGCCGAGGACGTGCTGTCGGCGGCGAAGTCGGTGTTCCACGCGGTCCTGCCGAAATAGCTCAGAGCGCATTCCGCGCATTTTCCGGCAAAAGCCTGCCCCGCGCTTGATGCGGGGCGGAATCCGGTTTGCCGCAAGAAATGCGGCACTTCAAAGATTGTTCTGAACAGGCGCTATCCCGGCTTGCCGCCGACGCGCACAAAGCCGCTTCGCGCGGCTTCATCCCTGGGGCTGATATTGATGGCGCGGCCATAGGAGGCGGCGGCCTTGGCCTTGTCGCCGAGGCGTTCATAGGCAAGCCCTCGGGTCGTCCATGTCTGCGCATTGTGCGGGTCTGCTTGCACGGCCTCGTCCAGATCGGCCGCGGCTTCCTTGATCTTGTCCATTGCCAGGTAACTGATCGCACGGCCCAGCAACGGTTCGGCCCGCTGCGGCGTCAGACCGCTCGCCGCGGTAAAATCGTCGATCGCCAATTGATGTTGCTTTTCGCCCTGGTAGAGCAGGCCGCGGCTGTACAGTCCCTCCGCGCAATGCGGGTCGACAGCGATCGCCTTGTCGAACTCGGCGAGTGCCTGCTCGGTCTTTCCGGACCGCGCCAGCGCCTGGCCGCGCGCCGTATAGGCCTGCGCGTCATCGGCGTTCGTCGCGATTGGAGCGGCCTTTGGCGGCGTCTCCTTGTCGGGCTCCGGCGACAGCGATCCCAGATTGATCGAGCAGCCGCAGAGCACGGTCGCGATCGATCCGATCAGCGCCAGCGCGCAGGGGCCGAGATGCGAAGCTCCGGAAATAGGTCGGGGGACCGGAAGGACCATCGATACCAAATACTCACGCCCCAGAGCGCGATGACTTCTCTTCAATTCGTCATCTCGCTCTATCTTCTTTGAGCATGATCTCCGCGCAAACGCTTCGCGTTTGCCGCGAAGGGAAAACCGGTGCCCGGTTTTCCGGATCATGCTCCAGCGCGGTATTGGTAGCGTCAGCGCGCATTCCGCAAAAGCGGATTTGCGGTTTTGCGAATGGAATACACGCAAATTGTTTGAGGACATGCCCGGAAAATGTTCCGCGCCGAAAAATGCATCGTTCAAAACGATAACGCGGGCACAGAGGCCCGCGTTATCGGAATCAAATCGGCAAAAAAATCAGCGCGGCCCGCGCGGACCCGCGCCGGGACCGCCACGACCGCCGGCGCCACCGCGCTCAGCGCCTGGACCGGCGCCAAACACCGGCTTCGGCTTCATCGGCAGCAAGCCTTCGCGCTGCAGCTTCTTGCGGGCGAGCTTGCGAGCGCGGCGCACCGCTTCCGCCTTTTCGCGGGCTTTCTTCTCGGAGGGTTTTTCGTAATGACCGCGGAGCTTCATCTCGCGGAAAATGCCCTCGCGCTGCATCTTCTTCTTCAGCGCCTTGAGGGCTTGATCGACATTGTTATCGCGAACGAGAACCTGCACGCGGCATCCTCTTTCCATTGATCGGATTTGAATTCTGGTAAAGCGAAAGGCTGGCGAAAAGGCCCGGCCCTTAACCTCAAGCGCGCGGATGTATCAGACAAAGGCGGCAATGTCCACCAGCGGGCGCGGTCAAATCGACCTTTTCGATCCCGGTCACGCGGATTTTGGTCCAGCCCCGACCTGGACGACATGCCCCATTTTCCGGCCCGGCCGGGGCGAACCCTTGCCGTACAGGTGCACGGTGGCGCCGGGGACGGTCAGCCAGCGCTCATAATCGTTCACATCGTCCCCGATCAGGTTGGTCATGGTGACGGGGCCGTGGCGGACCGGTTTGCCCAGCGGCCAGCCGGCAATGGCGCGGATGTGCTGCTCGAACTGCGAGATCGAGGCGCCGTCGAGGGTCCAGTGCCCGGAATTATGCACCCGCGGCGCGATTTCGTTGACCAGGATCTTCGCCCCGCCATTCGCCTGCACCACGAACATCTCGACCGCGAGCACGCCGACATAATCGAGCGCGTTGGCGATCTTTTCCGCGATGGCGCGGGCTTCCGCCGCCAGCGCTTCCGGGATCGCCGCCGGCGCCCGCGAGATTTTCAGGATGTGGTCGCTGTGCTCGTTTTCGGTGACATCGAAACATTCGACCTGGCCGCTGGCCGAGCGCGCGGCGATCACCGAAATTTCGCGTTCGAACGGAACAAAGGCCTCGAGGATGGCGGATTTGGTGCCGAGTTCCTCCCAGATCCGGTCCGGATCGTCGCCCTCGCGGATGATCGCCTGGCCCTTGCCGTCGTAGCCGAAGCGGCGGGTCTTGATGACCGCGGGCAGGCCGATGGTTCCGATCGCCGCGCGCAATGCCGCAGCCGACGATACGTCGGCGTAGTCGGCGGTGCCGATGCCCAGCCGTTTCACGAAGTCCTTTTCGATCAGGCGATCCTGCGTGGTTTCCAGGATATTGCGGTCGGGCAGCACCGGACGCCGCGCCGCCAGAAGCATCGCGGTGGCCGAGGGCACGTTCTCGAATTCGTAGGTGATGACGTCGACGTCGTTGGCGAACAATTCCAGCGCCTCGACATCGGCATATTCCGCGCAGGTCGCGTTCAGCACGACGTCGAAGGCGGGGGAATAGGGGTCGGGCGAAAACACCTGGCAGCGCAGGCCCAGCCCCGCCGCGGCCATTGCCAGCATCCGGCCCAATTGTCCGCCGCCGAGGATGCCGATGGTGTCGCCGGGCTTTAGCTTCAGCTGATTTGAGGCGCTCACGCAGATCCCTCCGGGCGCTCGCCGACGGCCTCGGTCTGCTGCTCGCGCCAGGTGACAAGTCTGCCTGACAGCGCCGGATCGTTCAGCGCGAGGACGCTGGCGGCGAGCAGCGCGGCGTTGATGGCGCCGGGCTTGCCGATGGCCAGCGTGCCGACTGGAATCCCGGCCGGCATCTGGACGATGGAATAAAGTAAATCGACGCCGGACAGCGCCTTGGACTCGATGGGAACGCCGAACACCGGCAGTTCGGTCAACGACGCCGTCATGCCCGGCAGATGCGCCGCGCCGCCGGCGCCCGCGATAATAATCTTGAAGCCGGCCGCCTTGGCGCCCTTGGCAAACGCATACAGCCGATCGGGGGTGCGATGCGCGGAAACGATGTGTTTCTCGCTGCTGACACCGAGCGCGGTCAGGGTTTCGGCGGTATGGCGCATGGTCTCCCAGTCGGACTGGCTTCCCATGATGATGGCGATCGGGGCGGTCATTTGGTCAATTCTGTTCGAGAAACCAAAAGCATAGGCCGGATTATAGGATCGGCCCAAACTTCGGCAAGGCGTGGCAAGGAGACCGGAATGGACTATCCTGTCTTGGTGAATCCCGGCAAGCCTTCAAGGGCATCCATGAAGAAGAAATCCAGGGCGACCGCTCCAGCGGCCTCGAAACGGCGCAAAGGCGGGGCGGCCGGGCAAAGACTCCGCCTCGCACCCGGCCGCTGAAGGCCGCGCCTGCCGCTGCCTCCGCCCTGTCCGTCGCGTCCGATGCCGCCAAACTGACCATTCGCCGGCTAAAGGCCCAATTGGCGCGGGCCCTGGCCCGGATCGACGAGCTGGAGGCTTCGGCGGATACCGACTTCCTGCTGGATATTCCGAACCGGCGCGGCTTTGAACGCGAGCTTGATCGCGCCATCGCCTATATCAAACGCTATCACGCCCGCGGAGCGTTGATCGTGCTCGATGTCGATCGCTTGAAGCCGATCAACGATGCGTTCGGGCACGCCGCGGGCGATCAGGCGCTGAAAGCGATTGTGGCGGCGCTGCTGCGCCATGTGCGTTCGTCCGACGTGATCGGGCGGCTCGGCGGCGACGAGTTCGCGCTGCTGATATGGAATCTCAGCGAGACCGACGCGCGCGCCAAGGCGGCGTCGCTGGAACAGGCGATCGACCAGCTCCAATTCGTGTTTCGCGGCCGCACCGTCACCGCGGGCGCCTCCGCGGGCGTCGCCGTTCTCGATGCTCATGCCGAAGCCGGCCGGGCGCTGGAACAAGCCGACAGCGCCATGTATCTGCGCAAAGCGCAACGCCGGCATGAGGCGTGATGCGCAATCTCCGGCAAAGTTGACGTCGCGACCGCTGGACGGGCGGTGAAGGTTTCTAGAAACTGAGCGGCCTGTGCAACCGGCGGAGCGCCATCATGACCGTCAAACCAACCCCATTCACGCTTCATGTCCCGGACGCCGACATCGCCGACCTCCGCGATCGCCTCGCCCGCGCACGCTTTCCCGACCAGGCGCCCGGCGACGCATGGGCCTATGGCGCCGACGTCGCTTACCTTCGCGAACTCACCGCATACTGGCGCAACCATTTCGACTGGCGGGCCGAGGAAGCCGCGTTGAACGGCTTTCCGCAATTCCGCGTTCCGCTCGACGGCATCGATCTGCATTATCTGCATGTGCCCGGCGTCGGCCCGGACCCGATGCCGCTGCTGTTGTTGCACGGCTGGCCCGGCTCGGTGTTCGAGTTTCTCGAATTCATCCCGCGCCTCACCGATCCGGCACGCTTCGGCGGCGATGCGCGCGACGCCTTCACCGTGGTGGCGCCGTCCCTGCCGGGATACGGCCTGTCTTTCCAGCCCGGCCAAAAGCGATTTGGCGTTCCCGAAATCGCCGATTGTGTCGCCGCGCTGATGCATGACGTATTGGGATATTCCCGCTTCGGCGCGCAAGGCGGCGACTGGGGAGCCGCGGTCTCGAGCCGGCTCGGCTATGCCCATCCCGATCGCATGATCGGCATCCACATCAATCTGATGTTGGCCGCGGGCCGCGATCCCTCCTCCTTTCCCGATCCGACCGAGGAGGAGCAGCGCTACCTGAGCGAGCTTGCGCACTGGACGCGCGAAGAGACCGGCTACCAGTGGATCCAGGGCACGCGCCCGCAGACGCTTGCCTTTGGTCTGACGGATTCGCCGGTTGGGCTGGCGGCGTGGATCGTGGAGAAATTCCGCGCCTGGTCCGATTGCGGCGGCGATGTCGAGAGCGCGATCGGCCGCGACCGCATGCTCGCCGACATCGCGCTCTATTGGTTCACCGGGGCGATCGGCTCGTCGTTCTGGCCCTATTATGCCCGCCTGCACGGTTCAGCGATCCTGCCCGCCGGCGATACGATCACGGTGCCCACCGGCTACGCGCAGTTCCCGCGCGAAATCCTCAAGCCGCCGCGCACGGCCGCGGCGCGGGTGTTCACCGATATTCGCCGCTGGAGCATCATGTCCAAGGGCGGACACTTCGCGGCGCTGGAGCAGCCCGAATTGCTCGCCGGCGAAGTGCGCGCCTTCTTCCGGGAATTGCGATGAGCTTACAGCCCGCTCAGGTCATCCGGCACGTCGCCGAATTTTCTCAGCAATTTCGCGTCGCTGAATTCGCCGATCATGGGGTCGCCGGTGCGGCTGAAGGCGACCGCGCCGACGCTGCCGGGAACCTTCGACAAAACCTCGGCGCGCCGCAACGCGTTGGATGAACTCTGGCATTCTTCCGCGGGCCCTGCGACCGGCGAGCCGGTGTCGTCCTGCAGAAAGGGCAATGCGACGTAATAGGTGACATCGGCCATGGTGTAGCTCCGGATTTGATCGATCAGGCGGCGTCGACCTGGCTGTGCGGCAATCCCGCTGCAGCGCAGCCGCGCTCAACCGCCTCCTGCAATTCCCTCCATTCACTTTCCAGATATTCGTTGGCCATGATCAGCGCCTTGATGGTGCTGCGCATGTTGCCGTCGCACATCGCGATCGCCTGGTCGCAGGCCTGCTCGTAATGATCGTTGTCGGATCGTGGCGAAGTGTCGGACATGGCGAGATTCCCGATGCTGAGGCGCGCAGGAATGTTCTTATTTTGTTCTCAAAAAGTCAAGGGTGTTGTTCGTGTTTTGTCCGAGTCCGGGATTTTTCCTGCCGCCGAAATCCGCGCCGTTCTTATTCTGCCGCGCCTGAAAGCGGCATCCGGAACGTGAATTGCGTCTGTTCCGGCGATGACGTGACCTCGATGCTTCCGCCATGCGCCCGCGCGATTTCCGAGGCGATATAGAGTCCCAAGCCCAGCCCTTGATGGGCCTCCTGCGCGGATACCCGATGGAACGGCTGGAACAGCCGGTCCATCGCTTCGGCTGGAATCGGCGGGCCCGAATTGGTGACGGACAAAGCGAATTCGCCGTCGCGGGTTCTCGCATCCACCTGGATGGGCTTGGCCGCCGTGCCATGGGCGATCGAATTGCCGAGCAGATTGGAAAACAGTTGCGCGATGCGACCGCTATCGCAGTCGACGGCCTGCGCCAGATCGAAAATCGTTTCGATTTTTCGCTCCGGGTAGCTGGCGCGAAGTTCCGCGATCACCTGGTTGAGAACCGGCTCCAGCGATTGCGGCCGGCGCCTCAGCGTAATTCCGCTGCCGAGCCGGCCGCGCGCGAAATCCAGCACGTTGTCGATCAGCGCCGACATTCGCGCCACGGTCTTCTGCATCAATCCGAGAATTTCGTCCGTGGCGGCCTTCGAGCATCCCTTCGCCAGCATGTTCGTCCCCGCCGCGATCGAGGCCAGCGGGTTGCGCAGGTCGTGGCCGAGCACGGCGATGAACTGCTCGCGCAGTTCCGACGTCTCGCGCTCGTTCAAGAGCCGGGCTTCGCTCGCGGCCAGCCGATCGACCGCATCGAGATGGGTCGCGATCAATTCAGCGAACAGCTTGAACATGCCGACCGTCTGCGGCGTGTTCAGACGCGCCGGGCCGGGATCGATCGCGCATAAGGTGCCGAACAGCGTCCCGTCGGCGAGGACGATCGGTATCGAGATGTAGCTCTGGAATCCGTATTTTGCAGGCGTGGGATGTCCGCTATAGGCGATGTCGTCGGCGACGTTGTCGATGACGACGGCCTCGCGGCTTTGCCGGATCTCGTGGCAAATGGTGGTCTCGACCTCTAGTTCCCCGCCGGGCCCGAGACCGAACTCGATTTCGTCGCGCACCGCGCAGCAAATCCATCGCTGCTCGGTGACGCGCGCCACCGCGGCGAAGCCCATGCCGGTGGACCGGCAAACCACTTCCAGAATGCGCGGAACCGCCGCGATACCCTGTACTGCCGCGATGTCCGCACTGAGGTCGGTCGCCATCATCGGCCTCCCCGCGAAAACGCTATCGCAACTCCAAACAGGTGTCGAGATCGTCAAGCCATCCGGAACTAAAACAATATCCGGCGCTTAACGCGTATTCGCAGGGAGAAAAAGTATGGGTTCTTCGGCAAACAGCAGACCCGTGGTGCTGATCGTCGAGGACGAATTTCTGCTGCGGATAGACGCGGTCGAGATGGTCAGGGCAGCCGGGTTCGAGGTTGTCGAAGCGGCCAACGCGGATGAAGCGATCGAAGTGCTTGAATCGCGCCGGGACATCACCGTGGTTTTTACCGATATCCAGATGCCGGGCTCAATGGACGGGTTGAAGCTCGCCCGTGCGGTCAGGGGGCGCTGGCCGCCGATCAAGATCGTCGCAACCTCCGCCCACCTTGACGTCAGCGAAACCGACCTGCCGGAGGGCGGGCGGTTTTTGCCGAAACCCTACAGTCCGGTCGCGGTGACAGGCCTGCTGCGCGAGTTGACGGGCAACGCGTGAATACGTGCGCGGCGAACCGATCTACGCAATGATATCGGGCGTGATCTGGTCCTCGATGAAGGCAATGCGGTCGCGGAGCTGCAGCTTGCGCTTCTTCAGCCGTTGCAGCCGCAACAAGTCCGGCGCCGGAGATTGATGCAGGGCATCAATTGCGGCGTCGAGATCGCGGTGCTCCTGCTGCAGCCGTGCGAGCTCGGTTTCGAGTTCGCGCTCATCTTCGTTGGTCATGATGCATGTTAACTGAAAACGCGGATGAGATTGCGAAACGCGGCGGAAACTTGTGGAGGAATATCGTCCTTGCCAGCCCGGTCCGCAAGCTATGGCGGTGGCGGTCCGGAAGTTCAGTTCTTTTTGCCTGACGGCTCCGTCCAGGGATGTTCGACCAAATCGATGCCGGAATGACCGGTTTTTTTGACAGTCATTCGAATCCGCGCGCGGGAGGCCAACGGGATTGCCCAGACGGGTAAGTGCTTGGGTCCATCGGGCGGGTTCCGTCATCACGGTTCGTTACATATGATACCCTGATATGAAGATGCAATTTTCGATAACCATCGACAGATTTGGGGGTTCGTGTACACTTGGCTGTCCGGATTGAAGTCTCATCCCAACCGAGGAGGTTTCGTATGGCAATTCAGGCGCATCTCGTTGAACTGGAACGGAAACACAAGATCCTCGAAAACGAACTACACGACGCTCTCGTGCACCTTTCAACAGACGACCTGCAGATTGTCGAACTCAAGCGCCGGAAATTGATGGTCAAGGACGAGATCGAGCGGTTGAAGCATACCACCGCCGAGACGCTGCATTAACAGGCCCACGCCAATACCGCCGCTGAACGGATGAGCGCATTTGCGCTCACCCGTCGGGGTTGCTCACACGCCTGCCAACTCGCCGACATAGTCAGCGATCGCCAGCGATGATGTGAGGCCCGGCGACTCGATCCCGAACAGGTTGATCAGCCCGTCGACTCCATGGTCGCGCGGGCCCTGGATCAGGAAATCCTGCGCGGCCACCGCCGGCGGCACGATCTTCGGTCGAATGCCCGAATAACTCGGCATCAGCGCGCCGTCCGGCAGCGTCGGCCAGTAGCGCCGGATCGCCGGATAAAATCTTTCCGCCCGTGCCGGATCGACGGCGTAGTCGATGGTGTCGACCCATTCCACGTCGGGACCGAACCTGGCCTGTCCCGCCATATCCAAAGTGAGGTGCACGCCGAGGCCGCCGGGCTCGGGCACCGGATAGATCAGGCGTGAAAACGGCGCCCGTGCGCTGCAACTGAAATAGTTTCCCTTTGCCAGATAGGCCGGCGGTATCAGCTCGATCGGCATGCCGTCGATGCTGCGTGCCACCGCGGACGCGTCAAGACCCGCGGCATTGACGAGAAGGTTGCACTCCAGGCTGACCGGCGCGTCGCCGCCGGCCTCGATCTCGATCCGGCCGGCGCGCGCCTTGGCGCGCTGCAGCGGCGTATGAAAGGCGCAGGCCGCGCCGGCATCTTCGGCGTCCCCGCGCAGCGCCAGCATGAAGGCATGGCTGTCGATGATGCCGGTCGAAGGCGAGAGCAGGGCGGCGTCGCAGTTCAGCGCCGGCTCCAGGGCGCGTGCCGTCTCGCCTGAGAGGGTTTGCAGATCGAGCACGCCATTGGCTTCGGCATGCGCCCGTATCGACTGCAGCTTCAAGGTTTCCTTCGGGCTTGTCGCAACGATCAGCTTGCCGCAATTGCGATGCGGAATGCCGTGATCCCGGCAATATTCATAAAGCGCCCGTTTGCCGTCGACGCACATCCGCGCCATCAGGCTGCCGGCCGGATAATAGATCCCGGCGTGGATCACCTCGCTGTTGCGCGAGGACGTCACGGTGCCGATAGCTTCCGCCGCCTCCAGAACGATCACCTCGCGGCCGGCGCGGGCCAGGCGCCGCGCAATCGCAAGACCGACCACCCCCGCCCCGATAACGACGCACTCAACCTTGTCCATTTTCAGTTCGGATCCGGCTCCTGGGGAGGATCGAGCCGGCCTGCGCCTCACGGCATAGGCGCCTGCCGGAGATCCCTGTGGTTACACTATCACGTTGTTTGGGATGAGTTTTTCGAACAGTCGGTTGCATCCGCGGCCGCACCCTGACCAGGCCGGGTTCCCGTTAACGAGGCATTAATCATGTCGGGGCAATTGCCGTAATTTAACTCACATTTGTGGATTTCGTGGGTAGGCGTTTACCCGATCCAAACCCGTGAAGCCAGAGACTGCAGCGCGGAAATGCGCGGGTGATTGATGGCAGACACGAACTGGCAGGCGGACGGCAAGGTTCTGATTCTTGCTCAGGCCATCGTGTGCCTGCTCGGAACCGTTGCGCCGTTCGATGCCGTTTGGGCCGCCGGCGATATCGCCTCGGCGGGTGATGCCGTCTCAGCCGACCCCCGCCTGATCTGGGAACTGGTGATCGGCGGGATCGTGGTCTGCTCTTTTCTTGCGGCGATCGCGCTGTGGGTGTTTTCGGCGCTGCGCAAGGTCAAGCATTCGCATTTGCGCAGAAATGCATTTGTCAGCTCCGCCCTGAACAATCTCAGCCATGGCGTCGTCATGACGGATGGGCGGGAGCGGATCGTATTCTGCAACGACCGTTATCTCGAGATCTATGGCCTGACGCGCGCCGATATCTCCCGCAACATGACCGGACCGCAATTGCTCGAGCTGCGGCGCAAGCGCGGCATTCTCGACACCGGCTCCGAGAAATTCCACACCAACGCCGGTGCTTCGGAAGGTGTCGTTACCGAGCTGCCCGGCGGACGATCGGTCCTGGTCAAATATTTCCGGCTGCCGAACGGCGGTTCGGTGGCGACGCACGAGGATTGCAGCGAGCAGCGCCAGCTTTCGCGGCAGCTTGCATCGACCAAGCAGTTCCTGGAATTGGTGCTCGACAACGTGCCGGTATGCGTGGCCGCCAAGAGCATCGAGGACGGCCGCTATATCTTCGCCAACCGCGCGTTCGAGCGTTTCTCCCGCTATTCCCGTGACCATATTCTCGGCAAGCGGGCCGATGAGATTTTCCAGCCGGAGACCGCGGCAAGGATAAGAGCGGCGGACCAGGCCGCGCTCGACTCTCCCGAAGGCCAGTTTCGCAACGAATTGGTGGTCGAGCGCGGCTCGAAGAAACGCGTTCTCGCCAGCACCCGCGTGGTCGCGCGTAACGAAAAGAAGCAGCCGGAATTCCTGATCGCGCTGTTCGATGACGTCACCGACCGCATGTCGCTTTCCAAGGAACTTGAGAACACCAAGAAGTTTCTCGAACTGGTGGTCGATAACATTCCGGTCTCGCTGATCGTCGAGCGCGTCAGCGACGGACGATATCTTCTCGCCAATCGCAGCGCGGAAACCATCCTCAACCGCCGGCGCGAGGACGCCACCGGATTGACGGCGGCGGATATTTTCAATCCGAAGGAAGCAAGGCTGATCACGGCGCGCGACGAGGCGGCCATCAAGAAGCGCGGCTTGCTCACCGAAGAGCATCCCATCAGCACCAAAGACGGGCTGCGGCTGTTCCTGACGCGCCGCATGACGGTGCTCGACGAGGCCGGCGAGCCGCAATATCTGATCAAGACCCACGAGGACGTCACCGACCGTCGCCAGACCGAATTGCGGATGGCTCATATGGCGTATCATGACGGCCTGACCGATCTGCCGAACCGCGCCGCGTTCCTGCAGGCGCTGGCACAGATGATCGAGGCCTGCGCAGGCACCGATGAGGAATTCGCGGTGCTGTCGGTCGACCTCGACGGCCTGAAGGAAATCAACGACGTGTTCGGCCATGCGGTCGGCGACAAGCTGCTGATCGAGGTATCGCGCCGGATCCAGAGCTCGGCGCGCGGCGGTGTCGTGGCCAGGCTCTCGGGCGACGAGTTCGGGTTGATCATCGACGGCAAGCAGCCCGCTGCCGGCAAGGCGCTGGCCGAACAGCTCGCCGAAGCGCTGGCCAACGAATTCCCGATCGACGACAAATCGGTCCGCATCGGGGTCACCACCGGCATTTCGATATTCCCGCATAACGGCACCGACGCCGCGGCGCTGCTTGCCAATGCCGGCGCGGCGTTGTTCCGCGCCAAAGCGAAATCGCGCGGCTCGATCAGCGTCTACGAACCCGAGATGGATCAGCAGATTCGCGATCGCCGCGTGCTGCACCAGGATCTCTCGCTCGCGATCAAGAACGGCGAACTGTCGCTGCATTACCAGCCGCAGGCGCGGTCGCACCAGACGGTCGCCAGCAGCGAAGTCATCGGCTTCGAGGCGCTGGCGCGGTGGCTCCATCCGGTGCGCGGCTTCGTTCCGCCCGCCGATTTCATCCCGCTCGCGGAAGAAAGCGGCCTGATCGTCGAGATGGGCGAATGGATCCTGCGCGAGGCCTGCCGCGAGGCCGCGTCGTGGTCGAAACCGATGCAGGTCGCGGTCAATCTGTCGCCGGCGCAATTCATGCACGGCGACGTCGTCGGTCTTGTGCATTCGATCCTGCTCGAAACCGGCCTGGCGCCGGGCCGGCTGGAGCTGGAAATCACCGAAGGCGTGCTGATCGAGGATTTCGATCGCGGTTTGGCGTTGCTGCGGCGGCTGAAGGCGCTCGGCGTGCGCATCTCCATGGATGACTTCGGCAGCGGCTATTCCTCGTTGAGCTATCTGCAGGCGTTTCCGTTCGACAAGATCAAGATCGACCGTGCGTTTGTCATGAATCTCGGACGCAATCCGCAATCGGCGGCGATCGTGCGCGCCGTGATCGGCCTTGGCCACGGCCTCGAAATGTCCATCGTCGCCGAGGGCGTGGAAACCCAGGAGCAGCTCAGTTTCCTCGCCGACGAGGGCTGTGACGCGGTGCAGGGCTATTTCATCGGCAAACCTGCGCCGATCGGACAGTATGCCGCGTTGGTCGGCCGCAGCGGAACCCGCGCGCACGACCGGCTGGCGGGGTAGCGAAAAATTCGCCTGGTTTGCCGACGCCGGAAAACTTCCGAACCGGCATCACACTGGCATCATAATTTGCCTGTCCTTACGAATCCGACGTTCGCTGAAGACGGCGCCCCGCACGCTGTGGTGAACCTCGGATTCGGGACACCAGACGTTGGGCATGGCGGATTACGATCTTGCGATCATCGGCGGTGGCCTGAACGGCGTATGCATGGCGCGCGATGCCGCGGGGCGCGGCCTGCGGGTCATCCTGCTGGAGCAGGGCGACCTCGGCGCTGCCGCGTCTTCGGCCTCGCCGCGGCTGGTCCATGGCGATCCCGGCATGCTGGAGCGCCGGGCCTTCTTTCGCGTCCGGGCCGCGCTGGCCGAGCGCGACATCTGGCTGCGGATCGCACCGCATCTGGTGCGCCCGATGCGCTTTGTGATCCCCGCGCATGCCGACGAGCGTCCACCCTGGTTGCTGCGGTCGGGATTATTGCTCTATGACCGGCTTGCCGCCCGCAGCGGACTGCCGCCGTCGGCCACCATTGATGTTACGCATCATCCGGTCGGAAACGCGCTGAAGCGGCCGATCGGCACCGCGTTTGAATATTCCGACTGCGTGGTCGACGATTCGCGGCTGGTGATCGCCCATGCCGTCGATGCCGCCGAGCGGGGTGCTGTGATCCGAACCGGCGCGCGTTGCGTTCGCGCCGACCGGCTCGGCATTTGGCGGCTGGCCGTGATCGATCGTGGCCATCGCCGGGTCGTCACGGCAAGGTCGCTGGCCAACGCCACCGGGGCCTGGACCGCATCGGTCGCGGAAACCGTATTGCGCATGCCGCCGCCGCGCGTCGACACGCTCCAGATCAGCCAGATCGTCGTCAGGCGGCTGTTCGAACCGGATAACATCTATGTCTTCCAGAACAGCGACCGGCGGCTGATTTTCGCCAGCCCGTACCAGCGAGATTTCACGCTGATCGGCACCGCGGGGCATGCATTCAAGGGCGACCCCGCCGCAGTGTCGGTGGCCGCCAGCGATGTCAGCTATCTCTGCGACGCGGCCAACCGCTATTTTCGCGAGCGGGTCGACCCGTCGGACGTGATCAGGACCGTTGCCGGCGCCAACACGGCCGTAGGTCCCCCGAGCCAGCGCGATGGCGCGATGGTGTTCGATGCCAGGCGCGGCAAGGCGCCGCTGCTGACGGTCTTTGGCGGCGAGGTCACGACGTCGCGCCTGCGCGCGGAGCGGGCGGTCTCCCAGCTCACGCCGTTCTATCCGATGTCGCCGCGCTGGACCGCGAAGGCGCCGCTGCCGGGCGGCGATTTCGCATGGACGCGGTTCGAGGCGCAGGTCGATGCCGCGCGCGAGCGCTGGCGGTTTCTCGGCGAGTCTCAGGCCCGGCGGCTGGTCGCTGCCTATGGTTCGCGTCTCGGAGACATCCTCGGGGGCGCCAGGGACCAGGCCGGCCTCGGTCCGGCCTTCGGTCCGGAACTGACGGGCGCGGAAGTGCGCTACCTCATGGCCAGGGAATGGGCCCGCTTCCCGGACGACATTCTCTGGCGGCGCTCCAAGCTCGGTCTGACCATGCCCCCGGAGGGACGGGAGGCGCTGGCGGCGTTCATGGCGGCCGGCTGAGCGTGGTGGCGCGGCTTCGCGCAAGTTGCCCGCGGAGGCTTGGGGCACGATCCGATTCGAATCATGTGATGTGCGATCCCCGCCGGGCGTCGCGCGACCATGCCTCGTCGCGCATCGAGGGCCTGCGGTGCAGACGATCGGCGATCATGCCGAGCGCCTTGTGGCCGCGTCCGCCGCGCAGGCAGGCCACGATAAAGGTGTCCTCCCACAGTTCGCGCTGGGCATGGCTGCCGCCGATCCGCACCACCTCCGGTATCAGCGGCTCGAGGATGCGGATCGCGTTGTCATGGTCGCCCTCGGCGAATGCGCGCATGCCGCGACAGAGCCCGATGGCGGATGAACCGGGCGCCAGCCGGCCGTCGGCCGCACGCGCTTCCATTTCCGTCAATCTTGTTTCCAGAGCCTCGCTGCCGGTCGCCGCCGCGGCCAGGACGTAGTGGAGATCGGCGAAGTGCGGACCCGCGCGCGGGAAGAAAAGGTCGCCATAGGCGGCCACCTCCCGCCAGTAGGGCTCCAGATCGGTTTGGCCCGCCAGCGAAAGCCGCCACAGCAGCGACGTCGCATCGGTAAAGACGTTCAGCGGCGGATAGCGGGAATCCGGCGGCGTGAAGTGCCGCCGGTAAATTCCAAGCGCGCCGTCGAGATCGCCGGCTTCGAGCGCGGTGAGCGCGACGTGCCACCAAAGATGGGCATGCAGGAAGCTCGCCCCTTCATGCGTGGGCAGCCAGCCGGAAAGGAATTGACGGCCTTCCGCCGCGCAGCCTTGCTCGAACAGCGTGTGAGAGAGCGCATGCGCGGCATTGGCGTTTTCAGGCCGCAGCGCCATCGCCCGTTCGGTCAGCGTTCGCCCGGTGCCGGTGTTTCCGGCCTCGGTATGCGACCAGCCGAGATAGCTGAGAAACCACCAATCCTCGCCATAATGTCCGGCGTGGCGCTCGCAAATGGCGAGTTTCGCGGCATCATGGTCGGCGCGTCCGGAGAATGCGTAGAGGCCGAAAGCGCCGAGCAGGAGCGAGAGGATCAGCGCATCGCGCGGGAATTCGTCGAGATGCTGCTCGGCGCCGGAGAGGGCCATTCCCGGTTTCCCCTCGATGGTCGCGGCCATGATCTCGACGTGCTGGCGTTCGCGCCGGCTGGCGGCAATGGCGAGCTGCGCGGGCCCGCGCCGCCTTCGCGCGCGCTTCAGAGGCTTCCATGTTCATCTGATGAATGCGGGCTCGCGCGATATACGCCAGCGCAAAGGCCGGGTCTTCGGCGATGGCGCGGTCGAAAGCCCCGGCGGCTCCGTGCCAGGCCGAAAGAACGCGGTCGACACCGTCCCGCGCTTTCCGATACGGTCGTCAGCGGCAGATCGTATCGGTCCCGGTTCATCCTGCTTTCCTATCGAATGAAAGGCGAACCCTATTGCACCATGAAACCGTCGCATTGGGGAGGTTCGGCCGATAATATTGTTGCTGGTGGCCGCGCCGCGGTTGAGCCGGTCCCGATCCGCCGCTAGCGTGCGGGCGCGATTGCGACGGCGGGGGTCATGGCTGAAGAAATACCGAAAGGCGAAGCGGCCGGGGAATGGTCGAGACCCGAACCGCCGGCTGCGGGCTCAGCCGATACGCCGTTGCTGCGCATCGACGCGGTGGTGAAGAAGTTTGGCGCCTTCAGGGCGGTGGACCGGCTGTCGCTCGATATCCGCGCCGGAGAATTCTTCGCGCTGCTTGGCCCCAGCGGCTGCGGCAAGACCACGCTGTTGCGGATGCTGGCCGGTTTCGAAACGCCGGACCAGGGCCGCATCCTCGTCGACGGCAAGAACATCGCGCAGGTTCCGCCGCATCTGCGCCCGGTCAACATGATGTTCCAGAACTACGCGCTGTTTCCGCATCTCACGGTGTGGGACAATATCGCGTTCGGATTGAAACGCGCGGGCATGAACCGCACCGCGATCGGCCGGCGCGTGACCGCGCTGGTGGCGCTGCTCAAGCTCCAGGGCATGGAGAAACGAACGCCCGATCAGCTCTCCGGCGGCCAGAAGCAGCGCGTGGCACTGGCCCGCTCGCTGGCGCGCCAGCCCCGGGTGCTGCTGCTCGACGAGCCGCTGGCAGCCCTCGACAAGAAGCTGCGCGAAAGCACGCAGCTCGAATTGATGGAGCTGCAGCGGCGGCTCGGCATGACCTTCATCATCGTCACCCATGATCAGGAAGAGGCGATGACGATGGCCGACCGGATCGGCGTGATGGATGCCGGCCGTCTCGAACAGGTCGCTGCGCCGCGCGAACTCTATGAGGCGCCGATTTCGCGCTGGGTCGCCGAGTTCGTCGGCGACGTCAACATATTCGAGGGACAGGTCGCCGCGCACGAGGGCCATCGCCTGACGGTTTCGACACGGGACGCCGGAACGATTGTCGCCGCCGAGCCGCGCCAGCCGGTCACGAAAACGACCGTCAACGTCGCGATCCGCCCTGAAAAGATCAAGCTGTCGCGCCGCGGCCCGGCGTCGGACGCGGTCAATTCGCACGCGATCAACCGGCTGGAAGGCGTCGTGACCGATGTCAGCTATCTCGGCGGCCTCACGACCTATAAGGTGAAACTCGACGCCGGCGCCGTGCTGCGCTCCTCGATGGCCAACACCGCGCGGCTCGACAGGGATGCCTATCATGCGAGCCAGCGCGTGGTGGCATGGTTCACGCCGGACGATTGCGTGGTGCTGGAGCAATGAGCACGCGCCGCATCTTCACGCGCCCGGCGCGCATCGCCGCGGTTGCGCCCTATCTGTGGATGGCGCTGTTCTTCCTGGTGCCGTTCGGCTTCGTGCTGAAGATCAGCCTGTCGCAGACCGCGATCGCGCAGCCGCCTTATCTGCCGGTGTTCGATCTGGCGCAGGGCTGGGCGGCGATCAGGGCGGCGCTGGGGGCGTTGTCGCTGGATAATTTCCGGCTGCTGATCTCGGATAATCTGTATGTGCTGTCCTATCTGCGCAGCCTCGCCGTCGCTGCGATCTCGACGTCGATCCTGCTCGTGATCGGCTATCCCATCGCCTACGGCATGGCGCGGCTGCCGCGGCGATGGCAGGGCGTCGCGATGATGCTGGTGATCGTTCCGTTCTGGACCTCGTTCCTGATCCGCATCTATGCCTGGATCAACATCCTGCAGCACGACGGCCTGCTCAACAAAGTCCTCCTCGCACTGCATCTGGTGTCGGCGCCGCTGGTGTGGCTCTCCACCGACAGCGCGATGTATCTCGGCATCGTCTATTCCTATCTGCCATTCATGATCCTGCCGCTCTATGCGACGCTCGCCAAAATGGATCCGGCGCTGCTGGAGGCCGCCGGCGATCTCGGCGCTTCGCCGCGGCGGACGTTCTGGCTGGTGACGTTTCCGCTGTCGTTGCCGGGCGTCGGCGCCGGCATATTGCTGTGCTTCATTCCCATCGTCGGCGAGTTCGTGATTCCGGATCTGCTCGCGGGCTCCAGTTCGCTGATGATCGGCCAGATCCTGTGGCTGGAATTCTTCACCAACAAGGATTGGCCGGTGGCGTCCGCGGCCGCGGTGGTGCTGCTGGTGCTGCTGGTGGCGCCGATGCTGTTCTATGAGCGGCTGCAGCGCCGCCAGCTCGAAGGCGGGCGATGATGGCCACCGCGTCGAACCGATTGTCGTCCTTCAACGTCGTCTCGCTCGCGCTGGGCCTTGGGTTTCTGTACCTGCCGATCGTGATCCTCGTGATCTATTCGTTCAACGCCTCGCGGCTGGTGACGGTGTGGGGCGGCTGGTCGCTGCGCTGGTACCAGGAATTCTTCAACGACCGCGCCATGATCGAGGCGGGCCTGATGAGCTTGCGGGTGGCGGCGGCCTCGGCCACGATCGCGACGCTGCTCGGCACGCTCGCCGCCGTAGCCCTGTCGCGCGGCGAGACCTTCAGGGGCCGCACGCTGTTTTCCGGGATGCTGTATGCGCCGCTGGTGATGCCCGAAGTCATCACCGGGCTGTCGCTGCTGCTGTTGTTCGTGGCTGTCAATGCCGAGCGCGGGTTCTGGACGGTGACGATCGCCCACACCACGCTGACGCTGTGCTTCGTCGCCGTGGTGGTGCAGTCGCGGCTCGGCGCGCTCGACCGCAGCCTGGAGGAAGCGGCGATGGATCTCGGCTGCGGCCCGGTGCGGGCCTTTGTCGCGGTGACGCTGCCGCTGATCCTGCCCGCGATCGCCGCGGGCTGGATGCTGGCGTTCACGCTGTCGCTCGACGATGTGGTGATCGCGAGCTTCACCACCGGCCCCGGTTCGGCGACCTTGCCGATCCGGATCTATTCGGAAGTGCGGCTCGGGGTAAAACCGGAGATCAACGCCATCTGCACGCTGGTTATCGGACTGATCACGGTGATCATCGTGGTGGCGTCGCTGGTCTCGAAGCTGACGAGCGCGCAGGGCGAAAGCGCCGCGCCGCTGTAGTCACGACTTCACCGCGCCCGCCGTCAATCCTCCGACCATGTAGCGCTTGAACGCGTAGTACATCGCGGCCGGCGGCAGCGCGTAGATGAAGCCGGTGGTCATCAGCAGTTCCCACGGCAAATCGTCGGCGGCGAGGAAATTGCCGAGCGCGACCGGCAGGGTGATTTCGGTGTCCTTGGACAGCAGCAGGAACGCATAGAGATATTCGTTCCAGGCCAGCAGCACCGCGTAGGCGCCCACCGCCACCAGCGAGGGCATCATCAGCGGTATATAGACCAGCCGGAACAGCTGCAGCGTCGTGGCCCCGTCCATGGTCGCGGCTTCATCGAGTTCGACCGGCAGCTTGTCGGAGGCCTGCTTCAAAACCCAGATTGCGTAAGGCGAGGCAATCGTCACCATCGCAAGGATCAGCGACCAGTGATTGTTGAGCAGTCCATAAGTGCCCATGGTCCGGTACATCGGCACGGCGAGGAACGCGGCCGGAATGAAATAGGTGAACAGCGCAAGGTTCATCACGGTGCGGCCGCCGGGCACGCGCAGGCGCGAGATCGAAAATGCCGCGGCGGTCGCTATGAACAGCGTCAGCGCGCCGGCCGCCAGCGCAATCACTGTCGAATTCCAGAACTGGATCCAGAAATCCCTCAGGAAATAATGCTCCTGATAAAACACGATATGGAAATTGCGCAGCGTCGGATGCGCCGGCCAGAGTTTGCCGGAGAACGCATCTTCCTTTGGCGAGATCGCGAACAGGAACATGTGGTAGATCGGCACCATGGTCCAGATGAAGACGGGAATGCCGATCAACAGCAGTTTCGCTTCGGTTCCGACTTCTCTGAGGGTTGGCAGCTTCATCGCGACAGCCGTTTCATCATGAAATAGACCAGGGGCAGCACGAACGGCAGCGCACAGACGATCGCCGCCATCGACAGATCGAGCTGGTCGAGCCGCAGATAACGGATGCCGAGGGTGGCCAGCACATGGGTGAGATCGGCCGGGCCGCCGCCGGTCAGGAGATAGACGCTGTTGAAATCGCCGAGCGTCCAGATCATCGAGAGCAGCGTGCAGGTGACGTACAGCGTCTGCATCGACGGCCAGGTGATGAAGCGGAATTTCTGCCACCAGCTCGCGCCGTCGACATCAGCCGCCTCGAACAGATCGGCCGAGATGGCGAGCCGTCCGGTCATCAGGATCAGGGTCCAGAACGGCAGCGATTTCCAGATATGCACCCCGATCGCCATCGTCAGCGCGATCGCCGGATCGTTCAGCCAGTTCGGGCCGTCCTCGCCGGTGAATTTGAAGATCAACTGGTTGACCACGCCCCATTCGGGATTGAGCATGAAGCGCACCGACAGGATGGTCGGGATCGACGGCACCGCCCATGGCAGGATGAACAGCACCGACAGCCATTTGATCCAGGAGCGCGTCTGCACGAAGAAGCCGGACAGGAACAGCGCCACCAGCATCTTGAAATTGATGCCGATCACCAGAAAGATCAGCGTGTTCACCGCGGCGCGCGCGAAAATCGGATCGTGATACAGCGCCACATAGCTCGCCGGATGGCGCGCGAGCCAGAGCCCGTAGCAGACCGGATAGACCACGAAAGCGAGGAACACCAGGAAGTAAGGCGCGAGCAGCACGATGCCCCAGACCTGCGGCATCGACAGCCGTCCCGACAGCGGCGGGCCGGGGATCGCTTGATCGGAAGAGAGTGTGATCGCCATGCTTTTACTCTTGAACGTAGATGCCACCGGCGCTGACGCGAACTTGGCGCACCTCGCCCCGCTTGCGGGGAGAGGTCGGATCGCGCTTGCGATCCGGGTGAGGGAGCTCTCCGCGAGTCCTGCCCTGCCGAGAGGCCCCTCACCCGGACCCTCTCCCCGCAAGTGCGGGGCGAGGGAGAAGTCGCGGCCACGCTTCAATCCCTACTCATACCATTCCAACGCGGCCGTTCGCGGGATCATGCTTACCCGGCGACCTGCTTGATGCGGGCGATCAGTTCGTCGACCGCCTTGTCCACCGGCACCTTCTCGCTCACCACGCGGTTCATCGCCTTGGCCCAGACGTTCTCGTTGTTCAGGATGGTGAACTTGTAGTTCTTGGTGAAGTCGAACGGCGAGGTGCCGCCCATGAACTGGGTATAGACGGCTTTACGATGACGGTCGGCCTGCCAGAACGGGCTCTGCTGTCCGGCTGTGGTGACGGGGAACCAGCGCCCGAGCGCGCCTTCGACGTAAGGCTGGAGGTTTTCCTCCTGCAGCAGGAATGCCACGAATTGCTTGCCCTCCGCCTTGTTCTTTGCCGCCGTGAAGATCACGCCGGTCTTGACGTCGGAGCGGTACTTGATCGGCGTTCCATCCGGCTTGTTGGGGAAGGACGCGGTGACGATGGTCTCCTCATAGGCCTTCTTGCCGGCGGCGCGCTGTTCCGGCGTCAGCGCCGGATTGTTGGAATCCTCGAACCACTTCGCCGCGATCGAGATCGTGAAGTTGTGCGTCATCACGATGGTCTTGTTGTGGAAGGCGACGTTGTTGTCGGGGTCCTTCCAGGTGGTGGAGGAGGGCGGCGTGCAGCCCTTGATGTAGGTGTCGGTATAATCCTTCAGCGCGCCGATCAGGCCTTGCCGCACCTTGGGATCGTCGACCACCAGCTTGCCGTCGTCGTCGACCAGTTTGACGTTATAGGCATCCATGAAGGTGTAGAACGACTGGAACGAGTTGGTCGATTCCACGCCCATCGGCTGACCGACGCCATAAGCGCGGGTGCCCGAGGCCTTGCGATAGGCGGGCTGCACCTTGTCGCACCAGAACGACCAGTAATCTTCCCATTTGGTGGGGATGTCGCTGACCTTGAAGCCGGCCTGTTCCAGGAGGTCGCCCCAGATCTGGACGTGCATGCTCTGCTGCTTCAGCGGAAAGCCGTAATAGGCCCTCTTCTTGGTGACGTCGTTGTAGAGCAGCGCGGTCTCCAGCGTGTTCGGCGCGAACGCCGATTTCATCGGCGTCAGAATGTCGGAGAGATCCTCCAGCTTGCCCTCGAACGCCCATTTGCCGCCCGCCTGCACGTCGTAGCTGTCGGAATAGGCAACGTCGGGCACGGTGCCGGAATCGAGAGCAGCCACGGTTTTCGGAATCATGTCCTGAATGGCGTATTGCGACAGTTCGACCTTGATGCCGGTCTTGGCCTCGAACTTCTTGATCGCCTCCAGCAGCGCGTCGTCCTCGGACCTGTAAAAGCCCTTGCCCCACCAGACCGTAATCTTTTTTTCCTGAGCGATCGCGGGTGCTAGGGCATAGAACAGCCCGACAGCAGCGACCGCGAATGAAAGCGCACCCGTACCCTTGAATCTCACGTTATTCTCCCTGATCCGCCGGGTTTTGTTAACCGGTTGTCTAAAACACTAGCCCAACGCTGCGGCCCGATCTAGATGCTGCGATTACGTCTTGTGTATGAGACGCCAGCTGCAGGGAGCATCGTGGTGTGACGTGCCTCCACATATGCGGCATCTGCGAGCCGCCAGGGCCATCGTCCTGACACTGTTGCCGGTCGTCGCGCCGGCTCATACCGGTCGGCAGAATTGAAAGACGAAAACTGTCGAGACCTCCGGCGCGCTTGGCTATATCGCGGCCTTGCCTATCGATGCGCCGCCATCGGCAAAGAGTGTCTGGCCGGTGACGAAGCCGGCATCTTCGGAGAGGAGAAAAGCGATCAATGCGGCGATCTCGTCCGGCCTGCCGAGGCGCTTCACCGGAATCATGGAGAGAAAGCGGCGCTCGGCGTCGCTTCCAGCGGGAGTATTTTCGCGGAACATTTCCGTTTCCGTAGGGCCCGGCGCGACAGCATTGACGGTTATGCCGTGCGGCGCCAGCTCCAGCGCCCAGGTGCGCGTGAAGCTCGAAATTGCACTCTTTGCGCCGGCATAGGCGGTCCGATCGGGAACACCGAGAATCGTAAGGCTCGATAGATTTACCACGCGACCCCAATTGTTCCGACGCATTGCAGGCAGAACGGCCTGAACGGCCTGCACCGCGGGCGTGAGATTTCGCTGGAATGACTCTTCCAGCTGATCGATATCGATCTCGCCGATGCGCCCAAGCCGAATAAATCCGACATTGTTGACGACGCCGTCGAACGAAAACTCCGTCGTGAGATTTCGCAGCGTGGCGTCCGTCGCATGCCGATCGGCTAGGTCGAGCGGGACCAGCGTTCCGGGGAAGGATTTATCGGAATGTCGCGCCACACCGACTACGCGGTGTCCCGCAGCAGCCAGTCTTTCGGAAAGCGCGCGGCCGATTCCCTTGCTGGCTCCGGTGATCAAGAATGTTCGCTGAATCATGCCGGTCTCACGCATTTGGATGTTGCCCATCGCCGTATTTTATTATAGATCGTTCGCTCTATATTCAGATATAGAGCGAACGATCTAAAATGACAAGAGCTTTGAGGCCGTCAATGAATCCGCCCCCGAACAAGGACGATGAGACCATGTTGAACAGACGCGCATTTGTGTTTGGAGCCCCGCTTATTCTCGCCGGGTGTGTGACGCAGGAGGGGCCCGCGGTCACCGCTGCGGGCTCAGAGCGTGATGCGCGCTATGCCTCGATGTACGGCGCCATCGATACCGAGCCCTTTCCGGTTCCCGCCGTGGATTTGAACCAGATCAATCCGAGATTCTTTCGTCGCGAGGTGGCCTATCGCACGAGTGAGCAACCCGGAACCATCGTGGTCGATACCGGCAACCGTTATGCCTATCTGGTGATGACCGGCGGTCGAGCCATTCGCTACGGGGTCGGTGTCGGCAAGCAGGAAGCCTTCAATTTCCAGGGTGCAGCGACGATTGAACGAAAGGCCGCATGGCCGCGCTGGACACCGACCCCTGACATGATCAAGCGCGATCCGAAGCGGTACGGTCCGTACGCCAATGGATT
This sequence comes from uncultured Alphaproteobacteria bacterium, assembly GCA_963793165.1. Classification (GTDB taxonomy): domain Bacteria; phylum Pseudomonadota; class Alphaproteobacteria; order Rhizobiales; family Xanthobacteraceae; genus Bradyrhizobium. Next base: position 46,320 of record CAWBYU010000009.1, on the reverse strand, counting down.
GAACGGAGGCGCCGACAATCCGTTGGGGCCGCGGGCGCTCTATCTCTATCTGGGCGGCCGGGATACCTATTACCGGTTGCACGGAACGGTCGAACCCTGGACGATCGGGACAATGGTTTCATCCGGTTGTGTACGCCTGATCAACCAGGACATCATCGACCTCTATAATCGTGTTCCGGTCGGGACCAAGGTGGTTGTGCTTCCAGCGCGCAACAATGATGTATCCTGACATCCAGCGGCGATCTCGCTGTGGTTGTCACAAGCGAGATCGTCGCGGTTTCTGGCGCTGGACCAATGTTGACATGTAGGGCTGCCGGAGCCCTGCGGGCCTGGATCGGTCGATCTGAATACGGTTTTATGGGCGTTATGGCCTGAGAATCCCGGGCGAGCCGGGGCAGTGTGGCGAGAAAGAACAGCATGGGTCGTCCACGAGAGTTTGACGAAGAGAAAGTTCTGGCGGCAGCCGGGGATATTTTCTGGGCGCGCGGTTTCGAGGCGACGTCGACCCGTGCCCTGACGGAGTGCACCGGGCTGACCCCTGCCAGCCTCTATAATGCGTTCGGCGACAAGCGTGGCTTTTACCTCCGGGTTCTTGATTATTACCTCGAGACCCTGAGAGAACGCATCGTGCGTCTCGAAAGCACGCGATCGCCCGGTCGCGCCATCGCTGAATTTTTTCACGAGATCATCGAGCGATCGATCGCCGATCGCGAGCATCGCGGGTGCATGCTTATGAACACGGCGATCGAGGTCACCAACGATGATCCGGAGATGCAGCGCATCGTTGCCGATGAGACCGCGGTGATCGAACGATTCTTCTATCGCTGCGCGGCCGCCGCTCAAAAGAATGGTGAGATTCCGAAACAACAGCCGGCCGAAGATATCGCTCGCATGTTCCTGGGGCTGCTGACCGGCTTGCGTGTGCTCGCACGCGTGCGTCCCGATCCCAAATTGCTCAACGGTCTGGTGCGTCCTGCCTTGGCCATGCTCGGTCTCGCGCTACCCCGCGCCCGTGGCAGGGGTTCCGACCCCAAGTCCAAAATCTGACACGTTGAACTATCGGAGCGCCCAGGCCGCTCGCATGAGAGGCCTCACGCGGCGGCAACCATCTCGCATCGCGCGTTCGCGTAGGAAGCGATTTGCAGCTCCTCGTCGTCGTGGTTCGGGCCGTTAAAGTTAAAATAATCTTCGAGTTCGGCCACGGCGAGACGGTCCCACCGTTCGGCTTGCTCCAGAAGCGACCATTTTTGCAGCGGCCGAAACGCCGCGGTTTGGCGATACAACGAAGCTGTTGCGCGATACCGGCGCACGTTTTGCAAGATGATTTCCCCGCTGACACGCATGAGATATTTCCCTCCGAGACCTCATGATGATGAGCAGAACGATTTTCCAATTGGTTACCGGCGTTGACAGAGCTGCGGGATAGTTTCCGGACGGTTGAAACGGGATGAGCCGGCCTCGGCTTCATTCCGGTGAGGCCCATTCCGGGTCGGGAGCGGGCCCCGGTGCCAGAGCCCGGCGGCCAGTAACAACTGACGGAGAGACACCGGCCCTGGCTTGAAAAACGTTCAGTCATCCCTCACAAATATGCCTTGCAAGGGGGAGCCCGAGCCGGACGGCCGCTCGGATATTGCGGGTCTCCTGCACAACCATTGAAGAGACGGTGTTGCAATTGGCAGAGCTCGATAATCCACCGCGCAGGACCGGCGCATCTCCGGCAGCCATTATCTCGCATTACGATATGGGCGAGGAGTTCTTCCAATTGGTGCTCGATCCCGATCTGGTTTACTCGTGCGCCCTGTTCGAGCCCGGCGATAGTTTGTGGGATGCCCAGCGGCGCAAGCTCGACCACCACATTCAGGCGTCCGGCGCGGCGGCCGCCAAGCGCGTCCTCGACATCGGGTGCGGATGGGGCGCGTTGCTCCGAAGGCTATCCGACCATTGGGGGGTGGAGCAGGCCGTGGGTCTGACGCTCAGTCCGTCGCAGGCGAGCTGGATTCGCGGGATGCCTCGACAAGGCCTGGAGGTGATGGAGCAGGACTGGCGCGACCACCGACCGTCGGCCCCCTATGATGCGATCATCTCGATCGGCGCCTTCGAGCACTTTGTTCAAAAGGGCCTCCCGGTCTCCACCAAGCTGAACAGCTACAGGGAGTTTTTCGATACCTGCGCCAGAATGCTGAAACCCGGCGGCAAGCTGTCGCTGCAGACCATCGCCTACACGCAGCCTACGCCGCCGCATCCCTATCTGGAGCAGACCTTTCCCGAAAGCGAATTGCCCATGACTTGGGAGCCGATCGCCGCGGCTGAACAAAGTTTCCGTCTGATCAGGCTTCAGGATGACGGCGCCGATTACGACACCACGCTCCAGATCTGGGAAAAGAACCTGATATCGAATTTCGACAAGGCGGTACAACTCGTCGGCGAGCCCGCCGCGCAGTCGTTTCGGCAGTACCTGCGGCTATCGAGGATCGGATTCAAGCATGGCATCGTCGGACTGCTGAGAATGAGCTTTGTGAAGCGGGACTGAGCGTCCTGATTAAAGCGGTACTCGATGCTCCCGCGGCGCGAGCGGCGCGGACCGCGATCTGGAAACTTCTAGTAGACGCGGCGATGCCGCTTATACCCTGCGGCCCTGTGCGCGCTGGCGAAATAAGGATTGATGACGCACTGGGCGGCGCGGCCCGATGCCGATGCGTTGCACTGAGACAGCGACGTGTAGCGGCATTCGAAATAGTTGGCCGCCCGGCTGTACACATGCAGGCAAACCGGATAGGCCGGATCGTATGTCTGGGCCGCCGCCGGCCCGATCGAGACCGTCCCGATCGCCAAAATCGCCAAGGCCGCCACGCGCATCGGAACCTCCTTGGGGATGGATTCGACCGGTGTGTCGCCCGTGAACGGCGGATGACGTTCTCGCCAATCCGTCCCTCGAACGCAAAACCTGCCGGACTCAGTTCGCCTTTGTTGCGTCGGTCGCAGCCGGCGCGGTGGCATCGGGAGTTTCAGGTTTCAGGCCGCCGCCGGTAAACCGCTCCAGCACCGAGCGCACGGCGTCGCGGGTTTTGCGATCCTTGACGGCGTCGAGCAGCGGGGCGGACGCGGGCGACCGCCGGATCAGGCTTTCCGGATCGGGAAAGATCAGCGGATCTTCCCATGGACCCTGCACCACGAACGGCAGCACGAAGCCCGGCGGCGCGTTGGTCGCCGAGGTGAGGCTGGCGACGCCTTTCATGTCGTATTCACGCGCCGGCACCGAGGCGGTCCCGCTCAAGGTGATGAGCGCGGCCGGTCCCTCGACGCGGATATCTTCGGCGATGGCGATGCCGTCGGCAAATTTCACCGAGATGGTGAGGTTGTCGTAGGGCGTGGTGCCGTTGCGGAAATTGCCGCCGCCGGACAGCGGCCGGCGCTCCAGCCGCTTCAGCAATTGCTCGATGTTGAAGCCGGAAATCGCGCCGTCGCGGCCGGTCAGAGTCGCGGTGCCGTCGAGCGATTGCGCCAGCCCGAACGGGCTTGAGCCTGAGGCCACCAGCGAGACGTTGAGATTGCCGCGGCCGGACAGTTTGTTGACGCCGAACAATTCGCTGGCGCAGGCTTGCAAATCGACATCGGTGAACTGGAACTGCGCCTTCACATCGGCGACCGTGTCGGAACGCGCGATCCCGAACGAACCCTTGGCGATGCCGCCATAGACCTGGGCCTCGCCCACGCTCAGCGCCAGCGCGCCGCCGCGCAGATTCGCGCCAAATGCGGTGCGGCCCAGTCTGGTCGAGCCCACCGTCACTCTCGCCGCCGACAGCCGCATGTCGAGGTCGGTGGTGGACAGCGAGTTCAGGTCGAACAATTGCCGGTTCCAGTCGCGCGCGCCGCTGGCGAGCAGGCGGAAGGTGGAAATGTAAGGCGTGAAGTCGAGGTTCCCCGCGGCAAGCGTCGCCTGCAGGGTCTGGCGGCCGTTATTGGCGTAGGTCATCACGCCCTCGGCGACGTTGCCGTCGAGTTCGACATTGACGTTGGTGAGCGCGATCGACGGGCCGACGACATTGGCGCGCGCCTTCAGCGCGAAGCGGCCGAAGCCGCCGCTGCCCGGCGGCGGCTGGCCGACCCAGCGCAAGGCGTTGCGCAGGGACGGGCTGTCGACGGTGAGCGTGCCTTCCATCATCGTGCTGGTGCGGTTGGCGATGGAGCCGTCGAACGCCAGCTTCAAGGGCGCGCTGACGAGCCGCGCCTTCACGCCGGAGCGGTCGCCGGAAAGGACGGCGATGAAGTCGCCGGCGCTGATGCTGCCGTCGATCCGTTCGCCGCGCCAGTCGAATTGCCCGGTCGCGGCAAAGGACCGCGAGATCGAAGGCCATGCCAGCGACAGGTCGATATCCCCGAGTTGCTCCGACAGGTGACTGGCGGCATCCTCGAAATTGAGGACGCCGTCCTGGATTCTGATTTCCGAGAACGACACCTGGTTGTCGGCGCCGGGCTTCATGGTCCGCGCGATGGTTTCGATGAACGGCGTCCAGTTGCTGTCGCCGCGGGCGTCGCGGACCACATGGATGTGCGGACGCAGCATCATGACATCGGCGATCTCGTAGCGTCGCAGCAACAGCGGCAGCAATCGCAAATTCGCGGTCAGGACGTCGACGGCAAGCGCGGGATCGGCGGTGCCGCCGCCCTTCAGCCCGACGTCGTGGAAGGAGACATAGCTTCCCGGAAAAACCGAAACGTCGATCTTGCCTTTGACCACCAGATCGAGCCCGGTCACGGCGCGGATCTGCGCCTCGACCGCCTCGCGCAAGGTGTCCCGGTTGAGGAACCAGGACGTCGTGATCAGGCCGATCAGCGCTGCGCCGAGGAGGGCGGCAATTGGCATCCCCAGGCGCTTCATTCCTTGGGCCATCGTCAATGACATATCCGGTCGGGTTGGTCGTCAGGTCGCGGTTGAAAAAAGGCAGGCGGCAAACCAGCCAAATTCGGGTTTACCCGACTTCGGCAAATATCGCAGCCCAAATGTCGCAGCCAGGCCAGCACAGCCGACCTGGATGGCCCCATGCCAACCCGCGCAACTTGAGGGGTTTTCTTGACGCTTTCAAGGCATCGTGATGTAGCGGAGCGCCGGCGCCGGTCCAAAGGCCCCGTCATTGACGCCCTGCGACGATTTCGCCTAATAATTCTCACATTGCGCGGGCGTCACGCCTCCCTCCATCAGGTCGTATTTCATGAACAAGGTCTATCCGGACGCCAAATCGGCCCTCGACGGCATTCTCAAGGACGGCATGATGATCATGTCCGGCGGCTTTGGGCTGTGCGGCATCGCCGAAACCCTGTCCGATGCGTTGCGCGATTCCGGGGTCAAGAACCTGACCGTGATCTCCAACAATGCCGGCGTCGACGGCATCGGATTGAGCCGGCTGCTCGAGACCCGGCAAATCAAGAAGATGATTTCGTCCTATGTCGGCGAAAACAAGCTGTTCGCCCAGCAGTTCCTCGCTGGGGAACTCGAGCTCGAATTCAATCCGCAGGGCACGCTGGCGGAACGGATCCGCGCCGGCGGCGCCGGCATCCCCGCCTTCTACACCAAGACCGGCGTCGGCACGCTGATCGCCGAAGGCAAGGAAGTGAAGGAATTCGACGGCGAGAAGTACATCATGGAGCGCGGGCTGTTCGCCGATCTCGCCATCGTCCACGCCTGGAAGGGCGATACCGCCGGCAATCTCATCTACCGCAAGACCGCGCGCAACTTCAATCCGATGATGGCGACGGCGGCAAAAATCACGGTGGCCGAGGTCGAGCATCTAGTGCCGGCGGGCGAGCTCGATCCCGACCACATCCACACGCCCGGCATTTTCGTCAAGCGCATCGTCGAAGTCGGCGCCGGCAACAAGCGCATCGAATTCCGCAACACACGGCCACGCCCCCACGCTGCCGCGGCCGCAACGGGAGTAGAAATCTGATGGCCTGGACCCGGGAACAGATGGCGGCGCGCGCGGCCAAGGAATTGCGCGACGGTTACTACGTCAATCTCGGCATCGGCATTCCGACGCTGGTCTCGAACTATATCCCCGAAGGCGTCGACGTTAATCTTCAGAGCGAGAACGGCATGCTCGGCATGGGCCCATTTCCCTACGAAGGCGAGGAAGACGCCGATCTCATCAACGCCGGCAAGCAGACCGTCAGCGAATTGCCGACCACGAGCTATTTTTCCAGCGCCGATTCATTCGGCATGGTGCGCGGCGGACACATCGACCTGTCGATTCTCGGCGCCATGCAGGTGGCGCAGAACGGCGATCTCGCCAACTGGATGATCCCCGGCAAGATGGTCAAGGGCATGGGCGGCGCGATGGACCTGGTCGCGGGCGTCAAGCGCGTCGTGGTGGTGATGGAGCATTCCGCCAAGGACGGTCCCAAGCTTCTGAAGAAGTGCAACCTGCCGCTCACCGGCGAGAAGGTGGTCGACCTGGTCGTCACGGATCTGGCGGTGTTCACCATCGACAAGCACGGCAAGGACGGTATGGCGCTGATCGAACTCGCCGACGGCGTCACGCTCGACGAGGTGAAGTCGAAGACCGAAGCTGAATTCCGGGTGGCCCTGAAGAACGCGTGAGGCTACCGTCGGCGTCCGGTTTCGGTGCCTGCAATCACAAACCGGTATCGCGGCCATCCTTAGAGAGGCGGCCAGAAGGCCGCTCCTCAGGATGAGGTCCGACGTGTTGAAACACGACAACCTCCTGCTGAGGAGCGAGCGACGCGAACGTTTCGAAGCAGGGGCGGCAAGCGATTCGCCGATCTCTCACCGCCGGTTCTAAAGCTGCTTCAGATATTCGATCAGCGCCCAGCGGTCGTCGTCGGAAAGGTTGGTGCCGAAATCATGCCCGGCATTGCTGTTGCCGGGCGCGGCCTCCGCGCCGACCACAAGCTTGCCGTCCTTGAACGGCGAACTGTCGGTCACGTAGCCGACGTTCTTCGGATCATAGACCCTGCTGCCGACCATGAAGGACGGCGTCCTCTGCTCCGGCTTCAACAGCAATTCCCAGAGGTTCGGCACCGATCCGTTGTGAAGATACGGCGCGGTCGCCCAGATCCCGTGCAGCACACGCGATTCATAGGCCGGCGGCGCATCCGGCGCCGGCGGCTTGAACATGTTGGCGAGCCGTTCCTCCAGATGAGTTTTCAGGTTCGCTCTCGCCGAGCGGTCCAGCAGGAGCCGGGCCAGAGATTCATCCCGTGAATCCGGCAACAGATCCGCCAGATCTTTTCGGATGGCCTGCCAGACGCCGCTATTGCGATCGGGAAGCCGGGGCGGGAACGGAAAAGCCTCGTTGATCAAGGCGCCGACCACCGTGGTCGCGAGGATGTCGCGGGTGAAGGCCGGATTTTTCAGCCTCGATCCGGGCGGATTGGGCGACAACGCTCCCTCCAGCACGCCGGATTGCGACGATCGCCCGGCATTGGTGAACATCCGGGGATCGGTCCCGACCGGATTGACCGGCGTCAGCCACTTGCCTTGAGGCAGGAGCTTCTCTCCGTGACAGGCGGCGCAATACTCCGCGAACAGCACCCGGCCTTTGTCGACCAGTTCGGGCTTGATTTCGAACGGCCACGGCGGAGGTTTCAGCGCCTCGATCTTTTCCTCAAGCCGCTGCAGGCCGACGAAGTTGACCGTGTTCCGGCTGTAATCGATCAAACGCGGCGCATCGGTTATTTTCTTCGGGCTGAAATCGGTGAACACCCCGAACACCTCACCGGTGTTTCGTCCGATCGCGTTGATGAAGAGGCCGTTGGGCACGCCGCCGTTCCATTGCGTCTTATCCTGCCGCGACGCATTCCACAGGAATGGATAGCTGACGGGGGCGTCGGCAATCCCGAAATTGGCGTCGATGCCGAGATCCTTGCCGGCGACGCGATTGAAGATCATTCCGAATGCGTCGAGGCGGCCCGCTCCCCACGGCGAGGCGGGCAGGCTCTTGTCCATGAAGCCGCCGAATTGTTTGACCCAGGCGCCGAAATCCGACTTGAGCGCATCGGCCCTCGCGGCGGAGAAACGCGAGCCCAGCACCGCCCGGGCGAATGTCTGAAAGCGATTTGGATCATTCACCGTCGCCCTGGCGGCGGCGGTCAGTTCGGTCAGGAACAGCTGAAAATTGGCCGTCGCCGGCGCGCCGTCGATGCGGAGTTGTTGGGTGACCCCGTCTTTCTGGTACGCGATCTGCGCGGTGTGGCACGCCGCGCAGGTCATGCCGAGGAAGCCGGACGTTGCGCCGCCGTCGATGACGAATCCGACCGGCAGTCCTTCCGGATTCTTCTCGGACTTGTCGTTCGGGAAATATCCGTAGCGTTGCAGCTGATCGCCGCCGAATGGCTCGTCGGTATCGAGACGGCGCAGCGCCTTGTACCAGAGATATGGCATCATGCGTGATCCCTGGCTCGTGGTGTAGAAGTTCTGCCGGTCCTCGAAGCTCCAGCCTTGCTTGGCATATTGCAGAGCGGGACTTGCAGCGGACCCCGCAGCCGGCTGGGCCAATGCCCGATCGGCAATTCCGATCATGGCTGCGAATGAAAACAGCAACGCCTTGAATGACACTTTCATGAAACTGCCTCGAATGATCCGGAAAGCTAAATGTTTCGCGCGGGCGGCGCGCGTTGATGGGCAATAGCAAAAACTACCGAAAGTTGTATGATCCCGAAAGACGTTTTGCGGCCCAAAGTGATCGGCGATTTGCCGCACCGCATCATCTCATTCGCCGATCCGTTTCGCCAGCCTGCGCATTCGTCGCGCGCGCGGCGTCGGTTTATGCCGGCGCGTTCGGGATGTCGGAAAACCGGGTCAACTACGCCACCGGGCCACGCGTCGAAGTCACGATCGCGCGATCGACAGCGCCTTGCCGAGGCCGGATGAAAGACCGCTGATCCAGGATCTGGGTTCGCGCACCAGGCGGAATCCGAGATTGGTCGGCGGCACGCCGACGGCGCAGCCGCCGGCGCGGGCGTCGCGGATGAAATCCGTCACGTAGCTGCGGTGCTGGCCTTCGGCGACCCGAACGCCGCAATTCGCGCGGCTCGAAATGATCTGGCCGGCATCGTTCAGCACATGGCGCACAAAGCAGGTGCTGGTCCATTCCCAGACGTTGCCGCCGATGTCGAGCAGGCCGTTTTCATTGACGCCAAAGCCGCCGAAGGCGCGGGTTTCAGCGTCGGCCGGCCCACGTTCGGATTCGCGCTCGTAGCGGGCAAGCCAGCGTTTCGAGGGATCGCTGTCGTCGACGGGCAGGCCGTCGTCCTTGTAGCGGCTCCCGGCGGCGTACGCCCATTCCGCGTCGGTCGGCAGCCGGTAGTGCTCGCCGGTCTTGCGTGAGAGCCAGGCCGCATAGGCGTCGGCATCGTGCCAGCTGACCTGCACGGCGGGGCGGTCGGCGGAGGATTTGACGCCCGGGCTCAGGGCGCGGCAGGCGGCTTCGTCGACGCAAAGTTGATAGTCGGCGGCGCTGACCTGATGTTTCATGACCGACAGCGGCTGCGTGAACCGCACCGACTCAAGCGGCGCCTCGGCCTGCCGGACTCCGCGCGTGAAATCTCCGGCGACCCGATAGGACAGGGTGCCGGTTTGCAGTTCGACCATCGCGTGCCGATCGCGCAAGGTGGCATCGAACGAGCCGGCATCAATGAGCAGCGGGGTGATCGCCAGCGGGCCGGCAAGGCCGGCCGCGCAGGCAAGCGCGAGTTTGAATTTCAGGGCGATCAGCATGGCAGTCTCGGGGGGAGGGGAAACGCGGGGCCGGCGAATGGCCGGCCCTTTGGCCGTCAGTTGGCGCTTAGTTAGTCTTGGGAGTTGCGATTTGCGCCGGCGCTTTCACCTGGGTCATCAGGTCGTCGTTCCATTTGCCCTCGACCTTGAAGTGGGCGGTGGCGCCGAGTTCGACGGCTTCGATCAGGTTATGCGTGACATAGGCGTAGATGCCGGGCTGCAGGAACTTGTACATCGCCGCCCCCGCCGAGCCGCCGCGGATGAACCAGGTCTCAAGTCCGGTCTGCGGCGCGTTGGAGAACTTGCCGGTCTCCCAGACGTAGTCGCCATGGCCGCCGATCAGATGCGGGCGGCTGTCGCGGTTGGCCTGCGAGTGCACGATCAGGACGTTGTCGCCGACCTTGGCAGTCAGCGCATTCTTGCCGGTCAGGGCGCCGGCCTTGCCGTTGAACACGACATGGGTCGGCGTCAGCTTGCGCATCACCTCGACGGTGTCGGTATAGGCCTCGCCGGCGAACTCATAGGACTTGAACTTGCCCTTGTCGTCGCGCGGAACGTACATGTCCTGCTCGCCGATATAGTACACCTTGTCGTATTTCAGCGGATGTCCGTTGCCGTCGTTGAGGCCGTCGCGCGGCAGCACCATCACCGCGCCGTTCATGCCGGAGACGACGTGCCAGGGAATCATCGGGCCGCCCGGGGCGCAATGATAAACAAAGGTGCCGGTTCGTGTCGCCTTCCAGCGCAGCACCACCTGCTCGCCGGGATTGACCAGGGTGAGCTCGGCGCCGCCGAGCGCGCCGGTCGCCGAATGGAAGTCGATATTGTGCGGCATCAGGTTGGTGTCTGGATTGACCAGCGTCACCTCGACGTAGTCGCCTTCATGCACCACCATCAGCGGGCCCGGCATCGAGCCGTTGAAGGTCATGGCCTGAAACGTGGTGCCTTGATCGTCAATCACCACCTTCTTCTCTTCGATCTTGAGTGTGAACTCCATGATCTTGGGGCCTTGCTTGGTGGCCTGTTCGTGCGCATGCACGAAAGGCGGCGCGACCAGTTCGACTTTCTGCCGGGGCAGCTTGAGTTCGTCGGCAAGGGCGGGTGTCGCCAGCATAAGGGCTGCTGCGGCGGCGCTTAACATGACGGCTCTGCGGGTCAACATCGGATCGTTCCTTTATCTGGATAGGCTTTGTACGAGCGGCACTTTGCGCCGTTTACGGCAAGCGTGTTTGCGCTGGGACAAGTTGCCGGTGAATTGGCGGGGTCCTCCGCAATCCTACGTAGGTCACCGACCGGAACCGGTGACGCGACGTTAACCCTCGCCGGAAGCCGGCTGCGCGCCTTGCGCAGCCGCGGCGTTCATCCGCCGATCTGAAAACTGCCGGATGCTCCCAATCGCAGCCGGGTTTGCGCAAGCGCAAAGCCGGTTTTCCGCGCCTGGGTTAATCATTCCCAATAGAGGCAAAAAGCCGTTCGACCGCGGCTCAATCCATTCGGGACGGATACGAGATGAGGACAGATCTTGCGGCTTGCTACGGGCAGGAACGATTGCCGAGATATACCAGCTACCCCACCGCGCCGCATTTCTCGGCCGGAATTGGTGCTGGCACCTACGCCGACTGGCTGAAGGCGCTGCCGCCGCGCGCCAGCGCGTCGCTTTATCTGCACGTGCCGTTCTGCCGGTCGATGTGCTGGTATTGCGGCTGCCACACCTCGGTGGTACGCCGCGCCGAGCCGATCGCCGTATATGCCTCCGCCCTGCGCTGCGAGATCGACCTGGTATCGCGGCACATCGATCGCCGCATCAAGGTCGATCACATCCACTTTGGCGGCGGCACGCCGACCATCATGGCGCCCGAACTCTTCGCCGACCTGGTCGGATCGATCAGGCATTCCTTCTTTGTCGTTCCGTCTGCCGAGATCGCCATCGAGATCGATCCGCGCACGCTCACGCGTCAAATGATCGGTGCGCTGGCCTATGGCGGCGTCAACCGCGCCAGCCTCGGCGTGCAGAGTTTCGATCCCGTGGTCCAGCGCGCCATCAACCGGGTGCAGAGTTTCGAGCAGACCGCCGCCGCGACCCAAGGCCTGCGGCAGGCCGGCATCGCCGGGATCAATTTCGATCTGATCTACGGGCTGCCGCACCAGACCATCGCGTCATGTCTCGACACGGTTCGCCGTTCCATCGAGCTTCGTCCCGATCGCTTCTCGGTGTTCGGCTATGCGCACGTGCCGACATTCAAGAAGCACCAGCGCAAGATCGACGAGGCGTGGCTGCCCGACAGTATCGAACGCCATGACCAGTCCCATGCGATCGCGGAGGCGTTGCAGGACGCCGGATACCTGCAGATCGGGCTGGATCATTTCGCGCTTCCCGACGATGAGATGGCGGTGGCGTTTCGCGACGGAAAGCTGCGCAGGAATTTTCAGGGCTACACCACCGATAGCAGCAATATCCTGCTGGGATTCGGCGCCAGCGCCATCGGGCGTCTGCCGCAGGGATATGTGCAGAACGAGGTCGGCACCCGCGCCTATTCGGAAAGGATCGCCGCCGGAAGGCTGGCAACGATCAAGGGCTATGCATTGACCGGCGACGACCGGCTGCGTGCCGAGATCATCGAGCGCATCATGTGCGACTTCGCGGTTGATCTCGGTCCGATCTGCGCGCGGCATGGATCGCGTCCGGAAGCCATGCTGGAAGCGTCGCCTCGCCTGCAAAACCTGATCTCGGATGGCGTGGTCGAACTCCACGGCGCCTCGCTGGCTTTACCGGATTCCTCGCGCTTTCTGGTTCGCAGCGTTGCGGCCGCCTTTGACGCGCATCTCGACGGATCGAAGCAACTGCACAGCCGGGCGGTTTAGAAATCCGGGGCGGTCCAAAGCGCCGGGAGGTTGTGCGGGGACAAAGATCCGGCGGGGCGGTCGCGTTACCGATCAAGTCGGAACGGAGAGGCGTATGGCAATCGGATTTGACGATCTGGTCGACGATGTCATGAGCAGCGCGCCCGAGACGATCCGCGTGTTTTTCAGGTTCAAGATGCGATGCGTCGGTTGTCCGATCGCAGGCTTTCATACCGTGGACGATGCCTGTCGTGAGCACGGTGTCGACCGGGACAGCTTCCTGAAAGCGTTGCGCTCGGTGGTCGCCGAAATCATGGCTTGACCGGCGGCTCGCCGTCGCGCGATTCTTCGGCCAGCACGAGCAGCCGGTGGGGCTCACGCAGCACGATGCGTTGCCGCCCGCTTTCGATCAGTCCTTGCTGCTCCCAGCCGCTGAGGATACGGCTGACCGTATGCAGCGTGGTGCCGGTCATCTGCGCGATATCCTGCCGGCTGATCGGAAAATCGATCTCGACGCCGTGCTCGACCTTGCGCCCGGATTGCTTGGCGAGCCGAAGCAGCGCGTGCGCGACGCGCTGTTCGACCTGTTGCGTCGACATCTCGACCACGCGGGTGTGGGTTTCCTGCAGCCGGCTGCCGACGGTCTGCAGGGTGTTGGTGGCAAGCGCCGGAAATTTCGCCACCAGGCGCGGCCATGCCGCCGACGGCCACGCCAGCACGACACTGTCATCGACGGCGGTTGCGGTGGCGGGATAGAGCTGCAGCCCGATCGCGGTGGCGACGCCGAAGGTTTCGCCGGTCGCGACATAACGCACCACCACCTGCTCGCCGGCCGGCGTGGTTTTGCTGGCGCGGACATGGCCGTGCAGCAGTACGAAAAATGAATGCGCGTCCTGGCCCTGTTCGAATACCGCGCTGTTCTTCGAAAATCGCATCGAGCGGGCTTCGCTAAGTATTTCGCCGAGTTCCTCGGCGCTAAAGCCCGCGAACAGCGGCAGATGGGTAACCAGTGAAGGGTCGACAGTGGCCATGTTCCCTCGGTGCGCGACTTCGAACGAATTTAGACGGCGATTGCGTCCCCCGATCAAGCGAAAGTTTGCGTTGGCACAACAACGTCGCGCGGTAATCCCCCTAAATGAACGTCAGACCGGCCCCCGGGGCAGATAATCGATGGAGAACGGGAATGCGTAAGCTGACGTTGGCAACGATCGCGATTCTGATGGCGGCTGCCGGTACGGCCGCCGCCGGCCAGATCGAGGTCAAGATGCTGAACAAGGGCGCCGAGGGCGTGATGGTGTTCGAGCCGGCGCTGGTCAAGATCGAACCCGGCGATACCGTCAAGTTCATCTCGACCGACAAGGGCCATAATGCGGAATCGATCAAGGGAATGCTTCCCGCCGACGCGACGCCATTCGCCGGCAAGAGCGGTGAGGATGTCACTGTTGCCTTCGACAAGCCCGGCGCGTACGGCGTAAAGTGCCTGCCGCATTACGGCATGGGCATGGTCGCGCTGATCGTGGTGGGCACGCCGGGCAATCTCGCCGAGGCCAAGGCGGTGCCGCAAACCGGCAAGGCAAAGCAGGTATTTTCGGCGTTGTTCGAGAAGCTGCCGGCCCAGGCGGCCGCGAAGTGAACGACGCCAAGGAACCGTAATGGAGCGGTCATGACGGCAATTGCCCGCTTTCGCTCGCATCCGGGTTGGCCGCTGCTCGCCAACGGCTTCCGCCCGTTCTTCCTGCTCGGCTCCATCTATGCCGGGCTGGCGATTCTGGTCTGGCTGCCGGTGTTCCATGGCGAACTGACGCTGACATCCGTTTTTGCGCCGCGCGACTGGCATGTGCATGAGATGCTCTACGGCTATCTGCCGGCGGTGATTACCGGCTTCCTGTTCACGGCAATTCCGAACTGGACCGGGCGGCTGCCGCTGCGGGGGTCCCCCTTGCTGGTGCTGGTCATTGTCTGGATCGCCGGACGCCTTGGCGTGACGTTTTCCGCCACGACCGGCTGGCTGGCGGCGATGCTGATCGATGCCAGCTTTCTGCTGCTGGTCGCGGCCGCGGCGGCGCGTGAAATTCTGGCCGGCCGCAACTGGCGAAATCTCAACGTGGTGCTGCTGGTTCTGTTGTTGCTGGCGGGCAATGTCGCGTTCCATCTCGAAGCGCATTTCCATGGCGCCGCCGATGCCGGCATCCGCATCGGGATCGCGGTGGTCGTGCTGCTGATCTCGCTGATCGGCGGCCGCATCGTTCCGAGCTTCACCCGCAACTGGCTGGTGCGCGAAAATCCCGGCCGCCTGCCGGTCCCGTTCGGCCGGTTCGATATCCTCGTGGTCGCGACCGGTGCGTTGGCACTGGTGGGCTGGGTCGTCGACTCCGGCAGTCATTTCACGGGCGCGGCACTGGCGGTCGCGGGATTGCTGCATCTGGTGCGGCTTGCCCGCTGGGCCGGGGATCGAACCTCGCGCGAGCGGCTGCTGCTGATCCTGCACATAGGCTACGCCTTCGTGCCGCTTGGATTTCTGCTCAATGCTGCCTCGGCGTTTGGCCTCGTCGCAGCCGGCGCCGGCATTCATGCCTGGATGGCGGGAGCGGCCGGCATCATGACGCTGGCGGTGATGACGCGAGCCACGCTCGGTCACACCGGCCAGCAACTTCACGCCTCAGCCACCACGCAGGCGATCTATGTTGCGATCATTGTCGCGGCGCTGTCGCGTATTTGCGCGGTGATCGAACCGGCGCACAGCGGACCGTTGCTGCATCTCGCGGCGTTCGCATGGGCGGCCGCCTTCTTCGGGTTCGCGCTGTCGTTCGGGCCGCTCTTGGCGGGCGCCGACCGGCGCAGGGCGAGGGCAGGGCTCGTTGCTTAAGGCGCTTGTCCATCCCTCTTTGCCGACAATTTGAGCAGACCGCGCGTATTATCCGTTCGACGGTGGACATTGCTCATGCCTGGTCTTGATGCTTAGCTGGCATCGGGATTTGGCAATCAGGCTTTTGACGATTACGCTTGGGGATGTTGCTGGATGCGCGCGGTTCTGGATTATTGCAAGGACGGAATTCAGCAAAGCGTAGCTGCCGGCGCGCCGATCATCCACGAAGGACAGACCACCGGTCACCTCTATGTCCTGATCGAGGGACGGCTTGAGGTGGTCAAGGGCGACACCGTCGTTGCCGTCATCACCGAGCCCGGCGCGGTGCTGGGAGAAATGTCGGTGCTGCTCGATCAGCCGCACACCGCGACCGTGCGCGCGGCGTCGCAGTCCACCGTCTACGAGATCGGCGATGCCGCATCGTTTCTGCGCGAGCAACCGGCGGTGGCGCTCCTGATCGCGCGGCTCCTGGCGCAGCGGCTCAATGTCGCCACCACCTATCTTGCCGACATCATGCAGCAATATGCCGGCCACGGCGATCACCTCGCGATGGTCGGCGAGATCCTGCAGAGCATGATCAACCTGCCGCCGATACAGATCTCGCCGGGCTCGGATCTGCAATCCGACTCCAGACTTTGAAAGGCTTGATCGACGTGTTGCCGGGCGCCTTTCCAGGCAACGAACAAGAACGGTTGTTCAAGCGAATTGATGTTGCTGCCCGGAACGTGGAAGGGCGGCATCCATTACAAAGCCGCCGGTTCACGCCGGCGGCGGTCTTCCGCGCCATTATCGTCCGCCGAAGGGCATGATCCGCTCCTGGCGGCGCTATGTTCGGTAATAAGTTTCACAGCCTCGTTTTCGTCGGCGCACACAGCGATACTCTGCCGATCGGCAAACACCAGCCATTGATGGCGGCCGACTTCCTTGATCACATATTCTGTCATCGCGGCGCCCAGCATTGGGTTAAGTCATCTTACGCCGCCGCAGTTACATCTTTGTTAACCACAGCGGCCGTAATGCCGGCTGCCCGCGGCGTGCTGATTAGGCAGTGACGCTGTCACAAATCGTGCATCTGCATGCTCTGTCCTCCCGAATGAACCTTGGGTAGTATGTTGAACCGGACACTAATTTTTGACAGCCAGCGTCGCCTGAATGTCTACGCCCCGACCTTCAGCGGTCTTTTCTCCGACGCGGATGATCGTCACGAAGTGTGTTGTGCAATGGGCCGCTTTGAAAGCGGAGTGAGGCGATGAAAATGAAAGACCGGATTGGCGACCGCGAGTATCAGGGCCGTCTCGAGAGCCTGCTGAAAAGCGACTTCAACACGGAACTGCAGCCGCTGAGGTCGCTCGAAACCGCGACAAAAAAGCGGCGAGCGCTGAAAAAGAAAGCCGCGAAAAATTCCCTGAAATAAAGCGCCATGGCTTCCGGCTGGATCAGGTCCGCTTACCCTCGTAACGGACCTTTGCGGCTGCGCCTGGCTTACCTCGGCACATCGCCTCGCTGCTTTTTGGCGTGCTCCGCCCGGATCGGAGCGAAGGGTCCGTACATGTGTTGCTGCCGATCGAATCCGTCGGCGTACGGGCCGTAGGGCGCATCGACGGGCTTGCTTAGAAGGTCGGGAAAATCCTTGTCGAGGCCCGCTTTTGTCGGACGCGGTTGAGAGATCATGTAGGCGGCGACGTCCCAGGCCTGCTCGACGGTGAGCTGTGGATTCAGGTAGTCCGTGCCGTGCGGCATATTGAAGTGCACGAAGTTCGCCGCGGTAATCAGCCGGGCCATACCGGCACCCTCGTTGAAACTGTCCGAACCCCACAGCGGCGGCACCATGTAGCCGAGATCAGTGGTCGGCAGGCTGCGGCGGATTCCGGAGCCATCGGTGTTGTGACAGGAGAGACAAGCATTCGCGTAGATCGCTTTGCCGCGAACCGGATCGGCCGGCCGATCGAGTTCAGGCATCGCCCCGGCGCCGAGTCCCGACAACACCTTGCCGGCTGGAACCCCCGACGACAGAAACCTGATATACGCGACCATGGCTTGCATTTCCGGACTATCGAACGGCAGCGCGCGGCCGTTCATGCTGCGCGACATGCACGAGTTCACCCGGTCCTCGATCGTGATTTCGGCGGCGAGGCGGGCGCTGTAGTGCGGAAACAGCTCGACCAGCCCAAAGATCGGCAGGCCGAATTTCTTCGTGCCGGCGTCAAGATGACAGTTGCTGCAGGCGAGATTATTGCCGGCAAAACGTTTGGCCGAATCCGGCACCTCCGGTCCGATATGGGCGTAGGTCGCGGTGATCAGGTCGCGTCCGCGCCGCACGAGGCGGCCATGAGCGTCATCAGGCAGCGCGCCGACTTCCGGCACCGTCCAGACCGGAGGCGAGATCGTCTGCGCTCGCCCCGCATTTGTCGCGGCTATTCCGATGGCGACGGCCGCAACCGCACGCACCGTCCAGAAGCAGAGGCGACCAAAAGGATAGTGAGCCATCGTCTCGACACCAAAGCTGGATTTTGGGCATACGCCAGATCGACACCATTGTCCGCTGTCCGAGGTTAATGTCGGGTTCAGCGAACTGGGATCCGGCCAGCGGCCGACTTTGCCAATCCTACGCTACGATACGAAGGGCCATGATCCTCAAGTGAGCGGCACGAAATCGTATTCGCCGACACCCTGCAGCACGAGAAATACCGCGGACGTGTCGCCGGCATTGGTGACGAGATGCGGGCGCTTCGGGGCGACGGAAAACGTCTGGCCCCGCGACAGACGCACCTCTTCCTTTGGCTGCTGGAGAAAAACCCGGATGGTTCCCTCCAGCACATAGAACGTGTCGTGGACATTGTTGTGATAGTGCCAGGGCACCTTTTGCGCAGGGCTTATCTGGAGCTCGGCGATGCGAAAGCCCGGCCGCGCGGCGTGATAGGCCCGACGCTCGACCTCGTATAGCCCACTCGCGTCCTTTATTCCCTCCGTCATGATCGCGTTCTCCTGTTGACCGAACAACCAGGTCGGGCGGCGGATGGCTCTTCTTGACGGGCCTCGGGGTGCGCTCCGCTACATTACAGGCGACCAGGCCGCCGCGCCATAGCTGGCCGCGTCGCGCAGCGCGATGGTCGGCGAGATCCTGCTAAAGCTTGATCAACCTGCCGCCGATACAGATCTCGCCAGCATCGGATCTGCAATCCGGCCCAGGGACGCAAGCCACGCCGGCGGATCGGCGACCGGCGCGGCCGGACGCTGCAGCGGCGCGTTGAGATCGATGAATTGCCCGTGGCCGGCCGCCAGCCAGAAAGCCTTGCCGTCGTCGATATCCAGCACGATATGCACGGGCGGCCGGCCGGGCTGCAGCCCCGCATTGAACACCCAGGTGGCGCCGAGCCGGTCGAACCAGGAGCCGTCCGGAATGAACGGCGACTGATGCACATGGCCCGAGATCACCATCGAGGGCTGGTAGGTCTCGATCCATTGCACGAGTTCGGTGTCGCCGAAAAACCGCTTGCCGCCCCAGCTCGTCGGGGAATTGGCCGGCGGCGCGTGATGAACCCAGATCCATCGCTGCAGCCGCGCCGCCGCCGCCGTGCGAAGCTGGTCGTCGATCGCCTGCTTGACCAGCGGTCCGTCCCACCACGGGCACACCGTGAATAGCGTATCGCCGATCGTCAGGCTGTCGCCGTCGCAGGCGATACCGAGCTCGCGGACGTCGCCGATCCAGCGCGAGATCTTCTCGCCCTCGGGACTGCGATCGTCGAGGTCATGGTTTCCCGAACACAGAATGACGCGGGTCGTGCCGGAAAGCATCGCCAGATACTTTTTCACCACCACGATCTGGGCGCGGAAGTCGACATAGGATCCGATGTCGAGGGCGTCGCCGGCAAAGATAACGAGATCGAACTGCGGCGCGGCGCTGAGCAGCCAATCGAACTGCGGCAACGAATAATGCAAATCGGCCACGACCAGGCAGCGCATAGTGGGTCAATCCGGATGCTTAAAAACTAGGCGGTGTGGAAAGGTCTGTATTCAAACAGTCAAGAGCGAGCAAAAATTGTGCCGGGCTGTGCGGTCTCGACGCGACAAATTCTCACAGGTTACCCGCCATCGAGGACTGACGATCGTCAACGTGTGACGTCAAAATTCACCGCCGCCGTGTTGCCGCCGCTGATGACGACGGCAACCCGTTCGCCGGCCTGCGGCCTGTACGCTCCTGACAGGATCGCCGAGAAGGCTGCGGCGCCTCCAGGCTCCGCCACAAGGCGCAATGCGCGCCACAGCGTCGCCTGCGCCTCGGCGATCGCATCGTCGGAAACCAGCACCGGCGGTTGCGCATATTTCTGAATGATCGGAAATACCGTTTCGCCGACGCGCCGCGGCGCCAGCGAATCCGCCGCCAAACCGCCGGCCTCCGCATCGACCGGATGTCCGGCCTCCAGGGCCTTGCTTAGCGTCGGCGAAGCGAACGGTTCGACGCCAACGACCTTGACGCGGCCGGCGTACCAGGCGGCGACACCGGCGACCAGTCCGCCGCCGCCCACGGACACGAGAAGCGTATCGATATCCGGGGCCTGTTCTTCGAATTCCAGCCCGAGCGTTCCCTGTCCGATGATGGTTTCGTTCTGATCGAACGCCGGCACCGGCAATGCGCCGGTCTGCCGCGCCCATGTCTCGCTGGCGGCGAGCGCATCCGCATAGTGATCGCCTTCGATCGCCAGCTCGGCGCCATATTCGCGAATGCGCTGCACCTTGGCCGGCGAAGCGATGCTTGGGATGAAGATCTTTGCCGGCTTCCCGAGCTTCATCGCCACGTAGGCGACAGCCGCGCCATGATTGCCGCCCGATGCCGCGACGACGCCGGCCTTCGGCACGTCGCGGGTCAGCAAGTTGGCGAAAGCGCCGCGCGCCTTGAACGAGCCCGTATGCTGAAGCAGTTCGAGCTTGAGCGTGAGGGTATGCCCTGGAACGCCAAACTCGGCGCCGTCAACCGCCACGACCGGCGTTCGCCGGATATGGGGCCGAATGAGTTTCTCGCATTGTATGATCGTTTGCCGACTTACGGCATTTCCATGCGCGTCCATTGCTAGCACCCCGCGGCTCGTGGAAGTTTGAAGTCAGGCCTTCGCCGTGGTGTGCACGAACGTCACTTCGATCAGGGTGCCCGAATGCGGCCCGGTCTTGATCTGAAAATGCGCGCGGTTGGCTTCGACCAGCGCCTTGGTCAGCGAAAGGTTGACGCCGCCATTGTCGGACGTCCGGTCCGACGGCGCCTGGGTCCGGAACGGCTCCATCGCCGCCGCGACTTCGGCGTCGTTGAGTTCGTTGCCGGTGTCGCGGACCCGCAGCACCACCTCGCCGAAATCCGACAGCGCGGTCGAGACGATGACCTGGCCGCCGGCATTGGCGAGATGAATGGAATTGCCGATCAGGTTCAGCGCGATCTGACGCAGCGAACGGGCGTCGGCGAGCACCGGCGGCAGCGCCTGCGCCAGCGATGTCCGGATGATAATGCGTTCGCGATTGGCCTGCGGCTGCATCACCGCGACGCATTGCTCCACCAGATCGTTGAGGTTCTGGTTGGCAAAGGTGAGGTCGAGCTTGCCGGTTTCGATCCGTGACAGATCGAGCAGGTCGTTGATGATGGCGATCACGCGTTCGCCCGAACTGCGAATGTCCCTCATGTAATGGATGTAGCGCTCGCTGCCGAGCGCGCCGAAACGCTCGCCGATCATCACTTCGGAAAAACCGATAATGGCGTTGAGCGGGGTGCGGACTTCATGGCTGATCCGCGCCAGCATATCGGCTTTGGCGTTCGCCGGGCTCACGGCCGGCTGCCGCGCCGGCTGCGGTTCGCGCTCGCCTGGCTTGCCTTGCGAAAGATCGCGAAACACCGCGAAGAAATTCGGAGCGTCGGGCCGGGTGCGCCCCATCGTCATCGACAGCGGGATGATGCCGCCTTCGCGCACGCAGCCCAGCACGTCGCGGCCGTGATCGAGCAGGCTCGCGACTTCCGCGTCCTTGATGCCATCCAGATAATCCAGCACGACAAGCTGGCTCTCCGGCGCGAACAGTTCCGCGAGATTGCGCTGCACCAGTTCGGCGCCGTCGTACCCGAACAGCGCTTCGGCGCTGCGGTTGCACGAATGGATGTCGCCCTCGGCGTCGAACATCAGGATTCCCTCGGCCGTGGTGTCGAGGATGGCGCCAAGCTCCTCGGCATCGGCGTGGCCTGCGGCCGGCGGCGCGGCGGCGGGGGCCGCTTCGGAAAGGGCTGCGGCGACCTCGGCGGTCTCGGCCGGCACGCCCGAGAAAATCAGCGCCAGCGCCGATTCGCCGTCCCATGAGATCGTGAACAGGCGCGCGTCGACCGCCGACGGCGCGGCATCTCCCGATGAAGCCTCCGTTCCCGAAATCGTCACCGGCGTGCCGGTCTGCGACGTGCTGCTGGCGCTCGAGACGCCGGGCGCGACATAGAGCGCGTCCAGACCCCCGGCCTCTTCCAGGGCGCGGAGGTCGTCGTAACCCATCTGCACGAGAAACGCGCGGTTGGCATAGAGCAGCCGGTCGAGCCGATAGATCAGCACGCCCACCGGCACCAGATCCAGCAGCGTCCGGTCGCGCCGCGCTTCGCCGCGCGCCGGCGCCTCGGCGGACGCCAGCCAGCCCGGGGCCTCGTCCGGCGGCTCGGATGGTTCAGGCGTTGCGGGCCGCTCGCGGGCCGTTTCGGCGGCGCCGGGCGATCGCAGTGCCGCGGTATCGGTGCCGTTCTCGCAGTCCAGCCGCTCCGACAATTGCCGGGCCAGTTCGTTGAACGCGCTGTTTTCCACGGGCGTCAGCGCCGGCGATTTCAACTCGCCTGGCGGCGGAAACGGAACGACGCTCTTGGGCGTTTCCACGTGAGTTTCCAATTCGGTTTGTCGTGAAGTTTCGGACGCCGTCGGCGCGGGCGCTTCAGACGGGCCGGACCCTGCAACATCGGTCTTCGCGGGCACGTCTGCGGCAGGCGAATCTTCAGCAATATCGCTATCTGTCCGGACGATGTTGGCCGAATTAGGCTGGACGATGACGGCCATCGGCGGCCGTCGCGCCGGCGGATGCCTCCAGGTTTCGGTGCGGCGCAACGCGGCCAGCCGCGCCAGGCCCTCGAGATCGCGGCAGATCCCGAAGCCCCGATAGCCGGCAAAATTCCGCGCCCGGTCGTAGACCGGCAATCCCGACAATTCGACCGGCAGCCGGAAGCCGCCATCGAGGGGCCAGTTCAGGGCGATGCCGCTCCAGCTATCGCGGGCGGCGACCGCCTTGACGACGCGGCCATCGGGATCGAGCCCGGGCGATGCGGCGATCTCGCGCCACGGCCGCTGGAAGCCCGCTGCGGCGCGCGCGCCGATCGCGCGGGTGAAGTCGCCGGGGTCGAGCGAGAAGCAACCGTCGGCGTCGATCTGCCACAAGAAGCGCAGCGGATGCTGGGGGGCATCCGGCGAGGGTGCGCCGTCAGGCGCCGATACCATTGCCGGTGCGACGATATCGATCGCAGATGCGACGATATCGATCTCAGGTGCAGGCTCCGCGGCCGGCGCGGATGCCGGTTCATCGGCGAAGGCTTCGAGATGAACTTCGAGATCCGGCGTCATCGCTGTCGTCGATCCTTTGCGTGGCGGGTCGGGTTCGGGGGCCGCTGTTGGCACTTCTGCAGTCACGTCGATCAGCGCAACGAGGCCGAGATCGGCGCCGGCACCGACGCGCTGCAGCACCATATGGACGTCGCCGATCGAGGTTTCGGCACGGCCCTGGATCAAGGCGTCGTTGCGCGCATCGCCAAGGCGCGTCTCGGGGAGACTATGAAAGCCGCGCAGCGATCGCGCGGCGTCGCTGGCGCCGACGAACGTGCCGTCACGCGCGAACGCCGCGATCGGCGCGTCGATCCCCTCGACCAGGCGGCGCAACCGCTCGACCAGCGGCATGGCGCGGCCGACCCTTTCGGCGCCCGCAATCAGGATGGCGTGACCGCCGTCGGCAACATCGAGCCGCGCGCAGCCGCAGGTCACAAGCGCGCCGAACGCTGCGCCGAAGCCGCGCAGCCGCTCCAGCCGGATCGCGCCGGTCGGCGGCAGCTGGCCCGCAAGCCGCGCCACTTGCCGCCGGTGCGAATCCGCCGGACCGAAAATCCTTTCGGCAAGTGCTGCGCCATGGGCCGCGCCGAACATTTTGGCGCCGACCGGATTGGCCCATAGAATCCGCGTGCCGTCGATCGACCAGAGCCATGCCGGCAACGCGCTTGTCGCGTAGGGTGCCAGCCGCGGATCGCTGACGCCTCGCAACTGAAATTCCGCAGGGTTCATCGTGGAAAGGTGACCGATGGTTTGGACTCGGCGACGGCGACGGGAGATCGGCGGCAAATGATGACAGGCTCAATTGGCCGTCAGTATTGCCCGCCGGGGACGGCAGGTCCACGCCGTTGCAGGCGTGGAGACGTCCAAAGCCCGGGATAACTCAATTCAGCGGGACCCACGTGCCATCGGCTGCGTTGAGTGTTGCAAACGGCGGTCAAAGGTTCACGATAACGACCGATCGACCCCGCGTCATACCGGCGAAACCTTTTGCCGGTAAGGCGAGGGGGCCGGCCGGGAACCACGACACCATGACCAGTTGATCAGCAGGGAGAGTGACCATGAGCGAAGAGGCGCGCGACCGTTTCGAAATTCCGAAGGAAATGCGATCGATGGCCGAGGCCGGCTTCGAGCAGGCCCGCAGCGCCCTTGAAAAATTTCTTGCCGGCGCCCAGCAGGCCGCGGGCTCCATCGAGGAACGAGGGGCGACCGTTCGGGCCGGAGCCAAGGACATCGGCGCCAAGGCGATGTCCTATGCCGAAAAGAACCTGCAGGCCTCGCTGGATTATGCGCAGTCGCTGCTGCACGCCAAGGATCTGACCGAGGTGATGCGGCTGCACAGCGAATATGTGCAGGCGCAGATGCGGTCGCTGGCCGAGCAGGCCAGCGAGATGGGCCAGATCGTCAGCCGGGCGGCCATGGACGCCGCCAAGCCGAAAAGCTGATCCGGATACCTCCGACGGTCGCCAGCATCGGCCGGAACGAGCGCCCGGTCCCTCTCAGCATGCGGCATTGCGATGAAAAGCGCGCTGCATTGCACAAAATTGACACGATTGCTATGTTTACTCTGGGTTGCCCCGCGAGGGGTGTTCCCGTGACTAGAGCATGCGTGATCCAGGTCGATGTCCCCGGCAGACTGCCGGGCGTTTGCACGGCTCACATCGTTTCATCCCATTGCGAAGGACCCATGTATGGCCAATACCGATCCGTTCTCCGCCTCCATTATCCCGTTCGAAGTTCCCGAGCAGATGCGTGCATTCGCCGAAAAGGGCGTTTCGCAGGCGCGCGACAGCTACGCCAAGTTCAAGGATGCCGCCGAGAGTCATAACGGCACCGTCGAGGCGGTGTTCACCACGTTCAACAAGGGCGTCAGCGAATATTCGGCCAAGCTGATGGAAATCATGAAGGCCACCACCAGCGCGAATTTGGACTTCGCCCAGGAACTGATCGCCGTGAAATCGCCGACGCAGGCGGTGGAGCTGTGGACCTCTCACGCCAAGAAGCAGTTCGAGACGCTCAGCGCACGTGCCAAGGAGCTCGCCGAGTTGACCCAGAAGGTCGCGACGGAAACCGCCGAACCGATCAAGGCCAATGCGTCGAAGCTGTTCAAGCCGGCCGCCTGACCGCCCCGCTTCGTTCTTAAAAAAAGCCCGGGCCGCCAGCCCGGGCTTTTGCTTTGGCGGCGTGCGGCTGGTTAAGCTTAAAAACCGGCGTCGTTTCCGCGAAAACCAGACGCAGATGAGCCGTCTCCCGGCCTTGCCAAAACAGTGCGTTGCACCTAGTTTCCGGCCGGTTCGGCACCCCCCTTTTCGTGGGGCCGGCAAGGATGCAGTTGTAGCTCAGTTGGTTAGAGCGCCTGTCTGTGGAACAGGAGGTCGGTGGTTCGAGCCCACCCAACTGTACCAGTCCTCACCTCATATTTTGGTAGCTGTGCGGATCGAGATTGCGCCTCGCCACTGCTTGCGAAGAACGTCAGGCTGGTAGCGAAAAGCTGGGCCATCCGAACCCGGTGCGGCTCCAGCTTTGAGCTAGGCGGCGTGGACAAATCCCACATGCCACGGTTGCCCTTCAAGCGCCCCTGGGCGGGCAGGAAGCGTGGCGCGAAGCCGACGGTGGAGTGGACCTCCGTCAAGGCCGAGCAACGCTGCCAAGGCCGCCGCTTCGATAGGGGCCTTGGCCGACGAATTTTCGAGGAGGGTTCGAGCTTCCTTTTCGTTCCTTCGTCACTACGACGAAACCCGAACCCTCCTCAATTTATAAACCGACATGCTACTATGGACGATGATGGATCAGAGATGTGGTCAAGACCTGATAAAAGAGAGCAGGTCGGGGTTGAGGACATCCGCATGTGTGGTTAGCATGCCATGGGGGTAGCCGGGATAGGTCTTCAGCAACCCCTGCTTAAGCAGGTCGACCGCACGCGGCACGGAACTTGCGAACGGGACGACTTGATCAGCCTCGCCATGCATCACCAGCACCGGCACGGTGATCTTCTTGAGGTCTTCGGTATAATCTTCGAGCCAAGAGTCGACAGTCGCGTAGTGAGCGAGGGCACCGCCGGCCATGCCTTGGCGCCACCAGTTCGCGATCACTGCCTCCGAAGGCTTGGCCCCGTCTAGGTTGTAGCCGTAGAACGGATTCTCAGGAACGAAACGGAAGAACTCCGCCCGGTTGCCCAGCACGCCTGCCCGGATCGCTTCGAACCACTCCGGCGGTTGACCGGACGGCTTGTCCTCGCTCCGATACATGTTCGGCGTCAGTGAAGCGACCAGCACCGCCTTCGCGACGCGCTCCTGATGGCGCGCGACATAGCGAGCCACCTCACCGCCACCTGTCGAGTGCCCGATATGGATCGCGTCGCGCAGGTCGAGGTGTTCAGTCAGGACCGCGAGGTCGGCAACCCAGTGGTCCATGTCGTTGCCGGTGCTGGGCTGGTCGGACCGGCCGTGGCCGCGCCGGTCGTGGGCGATCACCCGGTAGCCGTGGCGAAGGAAGAAGGTCATTTGGGCGTCCCAGTCGTCCGCCGACAGCGGCCAGCCGTGGCTGAAAACGATCGGCTGACCTGATCCCCAATCCTTGTAGAAGATGTTCACGCCGTCTGTAGTAGTGATCGTAGGCATTGTTCAGTTCCTTTCAATTAGCCGCGGATGAGAGTTGTCGCTCGCTGGCGCGGCGTTCCAGCGATGATCCGGTAAATCAAAATGACCAGTCGTCTATTAATTGGCTAAAATTTAGCTCAGCAAAGAGGGCAAAACAAAGCGCTCGAAGCTGTCGAAGGGCGCCCGGCTGCGTTCGACCTTGGCCCGCATGATCGCCCCTTCGAACGTGTCGATTAGCGCGACAGCGAGCTGCCCTGGATCCTTTCCGGCCGACAATTCCCCTTTCTCCTGCGCTTCCCGCAAGCATGAGGCGAGCGCGGCCGACCACTCGCGATAGATCGCCGCAAGCTTGATCCGTACATCCTCGCTCGTCGGCGTGACCTCCAGCGCCATGTTCCCGATCAGGCAGCCGACTGCGTAACGGCGGCGCTCGTGAAACTTGGCAAGCCCGGCGAAATAGCGCGCGATGCGCGACAAGGGCGGCGTCCGGCGTTGATTCAAAATGGGCCCATACTCAGCGACAACCGCCTCCCAATATTCGGTCAGTACCGCCACGGCGAAGGCTTCCTTGCTGTCAAAGTAATTATAAAACGACCCCTTGGGCACGCCGGCTGCCGCGGTGATCTCCTGCACGCCCGTGGCGTTGAAGCCGCGGGCGCTCACAAGGTCTCCTCCCTTTTCGAGGAGGCGCGATCGCGTTTCAGGATTGGCTGGTCTAGGCATGAATAAATATATGACCGGTCGTCTTATTACTGTCAAGCAGTTATTTTGAGTGGGCACCCTTCGTCCGGTTGAACTGCGTTTCCAGCCGCTGAAACAACCGGATAGACGAGGCATGCAAGCTGCCACGCGTCCTGTTGGAAAAACGCTTCGGCTCTGAGTACGATGCACGCTTGATCTAGCAACTCAAGTCGCCTGCTGCCGTAAGACCGGTAAGCCTTGCGCGACGACCGTTGACGCGCCTCACTGTGTTGATTCAAGGCTGCTTTTTGGAGGCAGGCTTGAGCAGAGGCGATCTCACCGAAGCGGAATGGCGGGTTTTGAAGGGCCTATTGCCGATTGAGCCTGGAAATCGAGGTCGCGGTAGGCGACCCAAACAGAACCGTTCGATCATAAACGGCATCCTCGGCGGCTTCGATGTGGAGCGCCGTGGCGCGACGCGCCGCCCAAATACGGTAGCTAGAATACCATCTATCGCCGATTCCGACGATGGGCCGAAGCCGGGGTTTGGGAGACCGTAGCGGTGACGTTGGCTGAGGTCATGGCGGACAGCGGTCACTATAGCATCGACAGCACTACCGTCCGCGCCCATGTCTCGGCAGCGGGCGGGAAAGGGGGACTCATCAACGCGCTCTTGGCCGCTCGCGGGGCGGGTTCACCAGTAAGCTTCACTGCCTAGCTGATGCCCTCGGAAGACATCCTAACCGGCGGCGAAGCGGCAGACTGCAAGGCTTATGATGCATTAATCGGCTTGCCCGAGCGCACGCCCGAAGCCCTGTTCGCAGACAAGGGATACGATGCCGACGCCATTCGTGCCGACCCTGCCGATCGGAAGATCGAGGCCGTCATTCCCGGTCGCTCAAATCGTTGCGTAAAGATCGAGCATGACCGCGCGCTCTACAAGCAGCGCAATCGCATCGAACGCATGTTCGGTCACCTGAAGGTCAACCGCGCCATCGCCACCCGCTACGACCAACTGGCCAGCAGTTTCCTCGGAATGGTCCATCTCGCCACCGCCAGATACTGGCTCAAATTTGTCCACGCCGCCTAGTTGAGTCGCTGCTTTTAATTTCAGAAGCATGCGAGTCCGATCGCCGCATCAACGAATCCCTGTAGCGGATCGGGATCGGCGAGCACGGTATCCCATAGCTAGATCGGCATGAATTTGCCGGGAGCAGGTCAGGCGCGGCGTGCCCTCGGCGGAAGGCGGCAGCGCCACCCCAGAAGGATCATTGCGCCGCTCCACGTTCCTGCTTGACTCACACATATCTCCGAGGTTATGCATAAATCAATAGCCAACGGGTTATGGATTTAAAATGCCGAACGCTCACGATGTGCTGTTCAGAACGCTGGCGGATCCGACCCGGCGGGCGCTGTTCGAACGGCTGTGCCGCGAAGGAGAACAGACCGTGGGGGCGCTGACCGCTCAGTCCGGGGTCTCGCAACCGGCTGTCTCGAAGCATCTCGGGGTTCTCAGGCAGGCCGGGCTGGTGCGCGACCGTCACGAAGGCCGACAGACGCACTATAGCGCGCAGCTCGGCGCCCTGGCCCCGCTGATCGACTGGACCAGCCAAATGGCCGGCTTCTGGCAAAGCCGGTTCGACCACCTCGAAGATCTCCTCAAAAGGATGGACCAATGAGCAATGCCGCGACCGAAACCCTCTCCGTCGTCATCGAACGCGAGATCTCTTATCCGCCGGAAAAGATCTGGCGCGCGCTCACGCAACCGCACCTGATCGAGGAGTGGCTCATGAAGAACGACTTCAAGCCTGTCGTCGACCACCGTTTCAATCTTCGCGCGGACTGGGGCGCTGTCGATTGTCAGGTGCTAACGATCGAGCCGAACAAGACACTGTCTTACACCTGGGCGGCCTATGGTCTGGAGAGTGTCGTTACCTGGACTCTCACGCCTACAAGCACGGGGACCCATCTGCGCATGGAGCAGTCGGGCTTCCGGCCGGATCAGCAGCAGGCCTATCAGGGCGCCAAATACGGCTGGCAGAAGTTCGCCACTGCGCTTGAGGAAGTCGTAGCGCGGATCGAGTGAAGCAGACTGGGCGTCGAATGATGCAGCGCATTGCAAGTCCATGTCGACGGCATCGTGATGGTTGTGCGCCGTGCGGCACGGAATTTGAGCCCGGCCCCACCGTTGACGCGGAACTAAGTGTTGCGCTTCTGCGACAGATTGAGACTAAGCGTTTTGCGCGGCTTGCGAATCCCGCTTCGTTCACCCACAAATCCTATTTCAACGGGTTTGAGGGAATCATGGACACCATCGGGCTCAGGAGTTTGCAGTTCGGTCTGATGCTCGCAACCGCGCTGTCGGTTTCGATCCTGCCGACGACGAGCGAGGCCTATACTCAGGAGGAGCAGGCGGCCTGCAGCAACGATGCGTTTCGTCTCTGCAGCGCCGAGATTCCCGACGTCGACCGCGTCACGGCCTGCATGGTCCGCAACCAGACGCAGCTCTCGCCTGGCTGCCGGGTCTATTTCAGGTCCGAGCCTGAGCCTCCGGTCAGGGCAGGAATGCCTCTCAGCATCAAGCCGTCGGCGTCGCGAAAGCCTACCAGCGCAAGAGACTAGGCTACTTTCCAGCTGGGTCGACTCCTGGTCGCGCAGCCGTGGCCTCATGGTTCGAGACCCGCGGCGTTGACGTGCTTCTCACTATGAGGATTCAGGCCTCATCCCTGCGTAACGGCTTCGCCGTTATCGCTGGAGGAGCATCGTCAACGGTCGCGCGAATGCGCGCCCGATGCTAGGCTCCGCGATGTGTCTCGAAGGATGAAACCACCGAGCCGGAAAACGCTCCAAGGGTAGGGTGGGCAAAGCGAAGCGTGCCCACCATGCTGTCTCGGCAGTCGAAGTTCTTGTGGTGGGCACGGCGCGAAGCGCGCCTTTGCCCACCCTACACATCGATTCGATTTTCGCGTTCCGGAGCCACGCATCGGAAGTACCGCCGGATTTCGTTCCCGGCCCCTCGCGCGACAAGCTGACGCCTTGCAGCCCTCTCGACCGTCAACATCTCCTTGGGCAGAGGAGAAATCCATTGAGCGAACATGACAAAGCGGAACTCGACCGGCATTTTGCCTGGTTCGAAAACAAATTGCCGCGGCGGCCGGCCCGCTTCGTTGGCTGGCTGCGGAAACCATCGTCGCGGCTGGTGCGGATTCCGTTGGCCGGTCTGCTGATCGCCGGCGGCACCTTCAGCTTTTTGCCGGTGCTCGGATTGTGGATGCTCCCGCTCGGACTCGTTTTGTTCGCCCAGGACGTCCCGGTGCTGCAAAAACCGACGGCGCGAATGCTGGGCTGGATCGAGCGCAAATGGATCGCGCGTCAACGCGCAAAAGCCGCGCGATGATCGGCGCTTTAACCTCCCGCGATTCGTCTTTCGGCGCCGCTACCCCACCGTGTGCCTCAAAAGCCCACTTTTTTGATTAATCCGCTGGTTTGCCGCATTTCGCACAACATTTTTCTTTCGCGAATCACCGCGCTGATTCATTTTCATCCCCTAGGGTCAATCTGGAGGGTGAAGTATGAACGTCATTGTTTTCGCATCGCGTAAAGGTGGCTCGGGTAAAAGTACCCTGGCGGCTCATCTTGCCGCGCATGTCCATAAGGCAACCAAGCCCTGTCTGCTGGTCGATGCCGACCCCCAGGGATCGTTGACGCTGTGGCACAAGCTGCGCGGCACCAACGAGCCGGCGATCAGGACCGCCGTCAATTCCGTCAGCGGCATCGTCGCTGCCGCGAAGCGCGATGGCATTGAATGGGTATTCATCGATACGCCTCCGAACGTATCCGCCGTTGTCGAAGACGCCATCAGGAACGCCACGATGGTGATCATTCCGGCCCGGCCGGGGGTATTCGACGTCAACGCGGTGCAGGATACCATCCAGACCTGCCGTACCGCCCGCAAGCCTTATGCGGTCGTGATCAACGGCGCGCCGGCTTGCCGGGACGATGCCGAGAGCCCGATCG
This sequence comes from uncultured Alphaproteobacteria bacterium, assembly GCA_963793165.1. Classification (GTDB taxonomy): domain Bacteria; phylum Pseudomonadota; class Alphaproteobacteria; order Rhizobiales; family Xanthobacteraceae; genus Bradyrhizobium. The sequence goes on along the minus strand of CAWBYU010000009.1, from coordinate 14,991 downwards.
TCACCATCGCGCGTGAAGCGCTGGCCAAGTTCCGCGCACCGGTGTGGGGTGGCCAGATCACCAACCGTGCCGACCTCCTGATGGCGCTCAGCCATGGCGAAGGCGCGCGCGAATATTATGCGGAAGGGCGTGCGGCGGCGGAAATCGCCAGGCTGTGGTCGGCGATCGAGCGTTCGGTGAAGGCAATCCGCGGATCGGCGTCGGCCAACGGCGCGATGCACAAGCAGGCGGCCTAGAGCCTTTTCCGTTCCGATTAAATCGGAGCGGGGCTCTGTTTATTTCTTGTTTTGACTTATTTCTTGTTTGACGCGTTTTCTTCAGCGAACCGGTTTCCCACTTCGCAGGAAAACGCTCTCATCCGCCGCAGTGACTATCGAGCAAGAACGCGCAAGCTTCCTGCGCGTTCTTCTGGTGTGACGGCTCAGTTCGTGGGCCGGCAACCATAATTCAGCCCATTGCGATCGGGAGGTTCTCTCGTTTTCTCAATTCGTATTCTTCGCCATCGATCGGAAATAGTGTTCGGCGTGCTGGAAGTAATTCTCCGCCGCGATCCGGTCTCCGGTCAGCGCTTCGGCGCGAGCCAGGACCAGATAGCGTTCGTAGTTTCTCTCTGCGTTTTCAGGAGTCTTCGCTTCCGGGCGGGACGACCCGGAAGGTTTATTCCTCCGGGGACGGGATGTTCGCGGCATTGCGGCGGCCACAACTTTCATATTTGGGCGCGTCTGCGCCATCGTTGGTTTCGGTTCAGAAGTGTATTTCATGCTGGTTAGGGGGCCGCTCCGGCGGGCCGTGCGGCGTTCGATCAGGCGATTGAGGAGTTGTCGTGTGCAAACATTCTCGACGGTGTGCCGCGGCAAAGCCAGCGATCAGGGGTCGATGCATGTGGGAGTTGGATCCAGCACCCGGCCGGGAATATATAGCGCCCGCCGAGCGGATCCATGTCGACGGTTAAGATGTAGGAAGGCAGGGCGGGGTTTTCAAGCCGGCCGGAGCCCGCGTGGTTGGTTCAGGGCGATGGGGACAGGTATCTCGCCGCAGCTAGTTCACCCTCAACAGGTAGAACACGACGACCGGCGACAGGCACAGAATGACCGACCAGACGCCGACGGCCCAAAGAATGTCCTGGGTGGCAAAGGCCTGCTGTTCAGGGAATGATTGGTGTCGGCTGTTCACGACGCTCCCCGCGGTTATTGCTTCTTCGGAGATTGATACGAGTCGAATTTTAAGAAGCCGGTCGCAAGATCGTTCGAATTTGATCGTTCGGGCTTCAGGGCCGACTTTAACGGGCATTAACCAGGCGGCCCCATCGCGCGATCCGGGTGAGCGTGGGTCCGCGCTTGCCGGTGCGGTGGCTTCGTCCTCTCCTTGAGACGCCCGCCCGCGGCAGGTCCAGGTGAACCCTCACGGTGAGGAGCGCGGCGACCCCCCGCGCCCCGAACCATGTGGCCGGGCGATGCGCCGCGATCACGTCCTCAACCGAAAGCTGCTTCGGATGCCGGCATGCGCCGTTCGATTTCCATATCGAGACGCGCGGCGAGCTCGGCGCTCACTTCCGTCATCGGCAGGCGAACTTCGGCGCTGTCGATCAATCCGGTACGCGACAGCCAGTATTTCGCCGCGGCCGGACTCGGCTCCGCAAACAACAATCCGGTGAGATCGGACACGCTTTGCCAGCGGGCGAAGGCGGCGTCGCGCTTGCCCTGCTTCAGCAAGGTCCGCACCGCCGCGAACGCAGCGGTCTCGATATGCGCCGACAGCAGAATGGCCCCGTCGGCGCCGTCGCCAAGTGCCTCGTAATACTGCGCGTCCTCGCCGGTCAGGACCCGGAAGCCGGCCGGCCGCCGCGCGAGAAGATCGATGGATCGCGCGCGGTCGGCGCCGCAATCCTTCAGGCCGACGATGTTCGGATGCTCGGCGAGGCGCAGCAGCGTGTCGTTGTCGAGATTGACCGCTGTGCGGTAGGGAATGTTGTAGAGCACGATCGGCCAGGAGGCGTGATCGGCGAGCAGGCCGAAATGCTGCAACAGCCCGCGTTGCGAGGGCCGCGAATAATACGGGCTTGCGATCAGGTAACCATCGATCGGCCAGGCCGCCGTCTCGTCGAGCGTGTCGAGCATCCTGGTGGTGTTGCTGCCGGACAGCCCGAGGCATACCGGTATGTAGCGCCCGCTGCCGGCGATCTCGGCACGCGTCAGCGCGACCACCCGCTCGAGTTCGGCGACGCCAAGCGTGAGGCCTTCGCCCGAGGTGGCCGCCAGTATCAATCCGTCGATCGGGCCGGTGGCGTAGTGTCTGACCAGCCGGCGCAGCGAGGTTTCGTCAAGCTGGCCGTCGCGGAACGGCGTGACCAGCGGCAGCCAAAGTCCATGTAATTGCGATCGAAGGTCGGTCATGGTCGATTCTCCTGAGGTTGAGCCGGAGACGGGACCATAAAAAAACCCCGTCCAGACGGCGGGGTGTTCGGGATCGGTGTTGAGCGAGAAATCTATCGCGCGCGTCGATCTCCAGTCCCCGGAAGGGGATGTTTTTTCGACAGCGATGCGACGCACGGATTCGTGATCATTCGGAGATGATGATACGCGGCGGCCAGGCTGTCAACGAACGGAACGCGCGAGGCACTGCGTCGCACACCGGCTCATCAAAAAAAAGCCGGGCTCAACAGAGCCCGGCCTAAGGTATTGGCCACGTGAGGCCGACACAATCACCTTCCAAGAGGGATTACTGAGCGCTCGCGCCACTGGAGGAGGGGGACAAATGCGCAACGCGAATACTCAGCGTAGAAACATTATTGTCCCCGTCGCGCCTTGCAGCAACCACCCACGCCGCATGTCAGACATGCGGAGACCCGGGGGCTATCGCAGCAGTGATCAGGAGGGCCAGCGCTGGGCCTTGCTCACCACGAAATCGCGGAACACCTGCACCCGCGCGACATTCTTCAATTCTTCGGGATAGACAAAATAAGTGTCGAGCTGGATCGAATCCGATTCGCCGAACAGCTGAACGAGGCGATTGTTTTCCTCGACCAGGTAGTCCGGCAGCGCCGCGATTCCCAATCCCTGCTGGCACGCACGCACCAGCCCAAGGATATTGTTGACCTTGAAATAGGCCTCGCGCGGACCGGAGCCATTGCGGCCGGCATCGATCAGCCAGTTGCGGTTCGCCAGATGCGCCGGAACCTGGGAATCGCTCAGCATGATGATGCGATGCGCGTCGAGGTCGTCGAGGGTGCGCGGCGTGCCGAAGCGCTTGATGTATTCCGGCGAGCAATAGGCATGGAAGCCGATCGAGAACAGCTTGCGCTGGATCAGGTCGGGCTGGGTCGGCTTGCGGGTGCGGATCGCGACGTCGGCCTCGCGCATCGACAGATCGAGGTCCTCGTCGGTGACGATCATGGAAATCCGGATTTCCGGATAAAGTGCCGTAAATTCGTGGAGCCGCGGAATCAGCCAGTTGATGCCCAGCGCCGGCGGCGTCGTGATCTTGAGGTCGCCGCTCGGCCGCTCTCGGCTGTCGGTCAGCTTGGCGCGCGCCGCCTGCAACTGCATGAAGACGTCGTGCGCGGTGCGAAACAGCAGGTCGCCCTGTTCGGTGAGAATGAGGCCGCGCGCGTGGCGATGGAACAGCGAGACCGAAAGCTCCTGCTCCAGCGCGCTGACCTGCCTGGAGACCGCCGACTGCGACAGGCCGAGCTGCTCGCCGGCATGCGTGAAGCTGCCTGCTTCCGCCGCCGCGTGAAACACCTTCAGCTTGTCCCAATCCATGTCGGTAAATCCATCGCGGGTTCGAGCCATGACTATTCCGCCGCCGCGCGATCGCTCGCGCGCAGAGCGAGAAAACGTTCGGCTTCAAGGGCGGCCATGCAGCCAAGGCCCGCGGCCGTGACTGCCTGCCGATAGGTTTCGTCGGCGACATCGCCGGCGGCGAAGACGCCGGGCACCGAGGTCGCGGTCGAATTCGGCGCCACCTCGACATATCCGGAGGGTTTCAGCTTGATCTGGCCGAGGACCAGTTCCGTCGCCGGCGCGTGGCCGATCGCGATGAAGACGCCGTCGACCGGCAGTTCGGTCAGCTTGCCGGTGTTGACGTTCTTCAAGCGGACATGGGTGACCTTGGCGGGGTTTTCGGCGCCGCAGATTTCGTCGATCGCGCTGTCCCAGACCACATTGATCTTGGGGTTCTTGAACAGGCGATCCTGCAGGATGCGCTCGGCGCGGAAATGGTCGCGCCGATGCACGATCGTGACTTTCGAGGCGAAGTTGGTGAGAAACAGCGCTTCCTCGACCGCGGTGTTGCCGCCGCCGACCACCATGACTTCCTTGCCGCGATAGAAAAACCCGTCGCAGGTCGCGCAGGCCGACACGCCAAAGCCCTTGAATGCCTCTTCCGAGGGGGTGCCGAGCCAGCGCGCCTGGGCGCCGGTGGCGAGAATGACGGTCTCGGCGAGATAGATGTCGCCGCTGTCGCAGGTCAGGCGGAACGGCCGCTGCGCGAGCTCGAGCTTGGTGACGAGATCGGTGACGATTTTGGTACCGACATGGGCGGCCTGCTTTTCCATCTGCTCCATCAGCCAGGGGCCCTGGATGACGTCGGCAAAGCCCGGATAGTTTTCTACATCCGTGGTGATGGTGAGCTGGCCGCCGGGCTGGATGCCCTGGATCAGTACCGGCTCCAGCATCGCGCGCGCGGCATAGATCGCGGCGGTGTAGCCAGCCGGGCCGGAACCGATGATGACGACCTTGGCATGAATGGGGGCAGGCATAGTGAAGATCCCTCTCGTAAGGGAATTTGGCCAGCGCTTAAGCCGAATTCGCCCGGGAAGGCATCGCGCTGGCTCCGAAAGTGTCAAATCCAAGATAGGGCATCTGGCGAGCTATGCAAGAATTGCAATCCATATCGGCAAAATTTCCCCGGAATCGAAAGAAATGGCGCAGTGCACGCGCAATAAAATTACGCAAAGCCCGCCGGCTGCGCTAAGAGTATTGCCGTTATTATCTCAAATGCAGCCAGCCCAGGACCCGGACCCGCGTGTCGAAGAATCTTGACGAGATCGATCTTAAAATCCTCAGCGAAATCCAGGCCAACGGCCGAATCACCAATGTGGAACTGGCCAAACGGGTCGGCATTTCGCCGCCGCCCTGCCTGCGCCGGGTGCGGACGCTCGAGGAGGCCGGTTATATCCTGGGCTATCGCGGCCTTTTGGACCCGCGCCGGCTCGGCTTTGACGTCACGGTATTCGCCTCCGTGCATCTGTCCAGCCAGGCCGATGCCGACTTGCGCGCGTTCGAAAACTTCGTGCGCGCCGAACCGCTGGTGCGGGAGTGCTGGATGCTTTCCGGCGAGGTCGATTTCATTCTGAAATGCGTGGCGCCGGACATGGCGACATTTCAGGATTTCGTCACCCATCTGACGGCGGCGCCGCATGTCCGCAATGTCCGGACATCGCTGGTGCTGCACAACTCGAAATACGAGGCGGCGGTGCCGCTCGAGGTGAAGGCGGCGGGCTGACGGGTTTTCGCGCCGCCGTCATTGCGAGCAGCCGACGGGCGCGCGAATGGCGGCCCGTGGGCTCCGCAGATCAGCGCTTCCGGCGCATCTCGTCGACGCTGTAGGGTCCGCCGCCTGCGGTGGCGAGATAAAGACAGGCGAAGCAGAACAGGATCGCGGCGGTGCCGTTGTTGAGCAGCGGCAGGAACACCGGCTCCGCGGGATTCTTGAACATGTGGCCGATGAAATAGGCGAACGCCATTTCACCTGCCAGGATGAACGCCACCGGCCGCGTGAACAGCCCGATCGCCAACAGCGCGCCGAGCAGGAGCTCGAGCGTTCCGGCCACGGTGATCAGGGGCGGAATATTCGCAAAATAGGGAATTACCGGGAATTTGAAAATCTTGGCGACGCCGTATTGAAACAGCAGCAGGCCGGTAATGAAGCGAAACAGGCTGAGAGCCGTCGGTTGATATTTGGCGAAGGTTTGGTCCATGGTTTTGTCCCCCTATTTGACACTTCAAGCTTAGCGATCACGGCTGCTCAACGGAAACACTTTTACACTGGAAATATTACACCCGATGCGCGGCACAGCAGAAAGCCGCGCGGCCGGCGCGGCTTCTTGATGCGATGGCTGGTCATTTGAAAGCTTCGCGAGGCGCGACTCGATGTCTAGCGCCACTCGACCTTGGTGATCTCGTAGGCCTTGGCGCCGCCGGGAGCGACGACTTCCACGGACGCCCCTTTTTTCTTGCCGATCAGCGCGCGCGCCAGCGGCGAGGTGATGGAGATGCGACCCTTCTTGGCGTCGGCTTCCGGCTCGCCGACGATCTGCCACACCGCTTTCTTGTCGGTGTCCTCGTCGACCAGCGTCACCGTGGCGCCGAACTTGATGGTGTCGCCGGAAAGCTTGGAGATGTCGATGATATCGGCGCGCGCCAGCTTGTCCTCGAGCTCGGCGATACGGCCTTCGTTGTGGGACTGCTCTTCCTTGGCGGCATGATATTCGGCGTTCTCCGAAAGGTCGCCATGCGAGCGCGCCTCGGCGATATGCTCGATGATGCGCGGACGGTCCACCGACTGCCGCTGCTTCAACTCAACCTCGAGGGCGGCATAACCGCCCGCGGTCATCGGAACCTTTTCCATCATCGCTTTTCGTCCTTCAACTTCATGCGGACCAATCCGCGGCACGCACAAACGCCGAAACAAACACCATCATGACTGGCAAGTTCCAGCCATGCCCGGTTCATTGCCGATCCATGCCGGGCTTTCAGCCCGGCCAAGAGATCAGGTTTCGGAAAAATAACTCTGCAAGGTGCGGACCTCAAGGTCCCCGCCCAGATAGGCGCGGATGCCCTGCGCGGCCGCCACGGCACCCGAAAGAGTGGTGTAATATGGCACTTTATGCAAGAGGGCAGCTCGCCGCAACGACCGGCTGTCGGCCAGCGCCTGGGGACCTTCCGTGGTGTTGAAAACCAGCTGGATGTCGCCATTGGTGATGGCGTCGACGATATGCGGGCGGCCTTCCAGCACCTTGTTCACCTTTTCGGTCGGTACGCCGCTATCCATGAGGAAGCGTTGCGTGCCCGAGGTGGCCAGCACCTTGAAGCCGAGCGAGTACAACAGCCGCACCGCATCGACGATCCGGACCTTGTCGATTTCACGCACCGATACGAACACCGTGCCCTTGCGCGGCACGCGGGTGCCGCCGCCGAGCTGGCTCTTGGCGAAAGCGACCTCGAAGGAGCGGTCGATCCCCATCACCTCGCCGGTCGATCGCATCTCCGGACCGAGCACGGTATCGACGCCGGGGAAGCGGGCGAACGGAAACACCGATTCCTTGACGCCGACATGGCCGAGCTTGCGCTTCTTCAGATTGAAGTCCTTAAGCTTCTCGCCGGCCATCAGCCGGGCTGCGATCTTCGCCACCGGAATGCCCATGACCTTGGCGACGAACGGCACCGTCCGCGACGCCCGCGGATTGACTTCGAGCACGTAGATGTCGCCGTTCTTGATGGCGTATTGCACGTTCATCAGCCCGACCACGTCGAGGCCGAGCGCCAGTTCGCGGGTCTGGCGCTCCAGTTCGGAAATCATCTGGGCGTCGATCGAATGCGGCGGCAGCGAGCAGGCGGAATCGCCGGAGTGAATGCCGGCTTCCTCGATGTGCTCCATGATGCCGACGATGAAGGTGTCCTTGCCGTCGCACAGGCAGTCGACGTCGATCTCGATGGCATCGGACAGATAGCGGTCGAACAGCAGCGGATTGGTACCTAGCACGGTGTTGATCTGGCCGGTCTTGTCGTTCGGATAGCGCGCCTTGACGTCGCCCGGCACCAGTTCCGGCAAGGTGCCGAGCAGATAGTCGCTGAGCTGGGTTTCCTCGCGGATGATCTGCATGGCGCGGCCGCCCAGCACATAGGACGGACGCACCACCAGCGGCAGCCCGAGATCGGCGGCCACCAGCCGCGCCTGCTCGACCGAATAGGCGATGCCGTTCTTCGGCTGCTTCAGGCGCAGCTTGTCGAGCACGCGCTTGAAGCGGTCGCGGTCCTCGGCCAGATCGATGGCGTCGGGCGAGGTGCCGAGGATCGGCACGTTGGCCGCCTCCAGCGCGCGGGCGAGCTTGAGCGGCGTCTGGCCGCCGAACTGCACGATCACGCCGTGCAACGTGCCGTTCTTCTTTTCGGTATCGATGATCTCCAGCACGTCCTCGGCGGTCAGCGGCTCGAAGTAGAGCCGGTCCGCGGTATCGTAGTCGGTCGATACCGTTTCCGGGTTGCAGTTGATCATGATGGTTTCATAGCCGGCCTCGTCCAGCGCGAAGCAGGCATGGCAGCAGCAATAGTCGAATTCGATACCCTGGCCGATCCGGTTGGGTCCGCCGCCGAGAATGATCACTTTTTTCCGGTCGGACGGCGCGCTCTCGTCCGCGAGGGCGCCCGCGAACGGCGATTCATAGGTCGAATACATGTAGGCGGTGGGCGAGGCGAACTCCGCCGCGCAGGTATCGATGCGCTTGAACACCGGGCGAACCCCGAGCCCGTGGCGCCGCGCCCGCACCTCGGCCTCCGTCGTCTCGGCCAGCACCGCCAGCCGGGCGTCGGAAAACCCCATCGCCTTCAGGGTTCGCATGCCGAAGGCGTTGGCGGGCAGGCCGCTTTGCTTGATCTTGCGCTCCATCTCGACGATGCCGCGCATTTCCGCGAGGAACCAAGGATCGATCTTGCAGGAGGTGAAGATCTCTTCGTTCGACCAGCCGAGTCGCATTGCCTGCGCCACCTGCAGAAGCCGGTCGGGCGTCGGCGTTCCCAGTGCGGCGCGGATCGCGTTCTTGTCGTCGCTGCGGCCGAGACCTTCGATCTCGATCTCGTCGAGGCCGGTCAGCCCGGTTTCGAGGCCGCGCAGCGCTTTCTGCAGGCTCTCCTGAAAGGTGCGGCCGATCGCCATCACTTCGCCGACCGACTTCATCGACGTGGTCAGCGTGGTCGAGGCGCCGGGAAACTTCTCGAACGCGAATCTGGGGATCTTGGTGACGACATAATCGATGGTCGGCTCGAACGAGGCCGGCGTCGCGCCGCCGGTGATGTCGTTGGCGATCTCGTCGAGCGTGTAGCCGACCGCGAGCTTGGCGGCGACTTTTGCAATCGGAAAGCCGGTGGCCTTGGACGCGAGCGCCGAAGAGCGCGACACCCGCGGGTTCATCTCGATCACCACCATGCGGCCGTCGGCGGGATTGACGCCGAACTGCACGTTGGAGCCGCCGGTCTCGACGCCGATCTCGCGCAGCACCGCCAGCGAGGCGTCGCGCATGATCTGGTACTCCTTGTCGGTCAGCGTCAGCGCCGGCGCCACCGTGATGGAATTGCCGGTGTGCACGCCCATCGGATCGAGGTTCTCGATCGAACAGATGATGATGCAATTGTCGTGTCTGTCGCGCACCACCTCCATCTCGAACTCTTTCCACCCGAGCACCGATTCCTCGATCAGGACCTCGTCGGTGGGGGAGGCGTCGATGCCGCGCTCGACGATCTCGATGAATTCATGCTTGGTGTAGGCGATGCCGCCGCCGGTGCCGCCCATGGTGAAGGACGGCCGGATGATCGCGGGCAGGCCGATGTCATCGAGCGCCCGCAACGCGTCCGGCAAATTCTTGATCTGAAGCGAGCGCGGCGTCTCCAGGCCGATCCGGGTCATGGCCTCGCGGAAACGGCCGCGATCCTCGGCCTTGTCGATGGCGTCGGCGGTGGCGCCGATCATCTCGACGTCGAACTTCGCCAGCGTCCCCTGCTTGCGCAAGCTCAGCGCGCAGTTCAGCGCGGTCTGCCCGCCCATGGTGGGCAGCAGCGCGAAGCCGCCGGGAACGACGTAACGTTCCTTCTCGATGATCCTGGCGACGATTTCCGGCGTGATCGGCTCGATATAGGTCGCATCGGCCAATTCCGGATCGGTCATGATGGTTGCCGGATTGGAATTGACCAGGACGATGCGAAAACCCTCTTCCTTCAGGGTCTTTACCGCCTGGGTGCCGGAATAATCGAATTCGCAGGCCTGGCCGATCACGATGGGACCGGCGCCGATGATCAGGATGGTGGAAATATCGGTTCTTTTGGGCATCAAGTCTCACGGGCAGGAAAATGGGCACAAAAAAAGGGCGCGCATGCTGCGCGTCCCTCGAGCCAAGAGCGCGATCAGCAAAAGTGGTCCCGGTTTTGCGTCCGATCGCGCTCTCGATTCATGAGAAAAGCGCATGATCTTTACGCCAAACCGCCTACACTTTGGCGGATCATGCGCTTGCGCCAGGTTACCCTCGCGCGCGGGTGGTCTTTAGACCAGATTCCGCAACCGCGAAAGGGCCCAAACCGGCCCATCAACCGGCATTTTGGCGGAAATCAGAGATGTTGCCGAAGCCCCGCCTTCGCTCTTCGAGCTTCGGCGTGGCATGCCCGCCTTTTGGCGGAGATAGGAGTGTCGGGACCAGGCCGCTCCAAGCCGGCAACAGCGGCCGGCTTGCCGAGCCGAAGCTGGCGAAGCCAGCGAAGGCTGGAGGCCCGGCCTGGACTTGAACCAGGATAAAGAGCGATGCACTGCTCCCGCGTCGACGCTTCCGCCACCGGGCCGATCCAATCATCGCCGATCACGCCGCTGTGAGCCAGGGTTGCCGCTGATTAACCCTAATCTATCCTGCCGGCGAAAACGTGTGCCGCGCCACGAATGTCATCCGCCACGGATTGTGCCCGATGTTGAAATCGGCGCGCGCGGCGGTAAATCCGGCGGCGGTGAGCTTCGCCAGCATGTCGGCCTCGCTGTAACGCTGCAGACCGACCCGCGAACGCAACTGGCGATAGTCCGACAGCGCGGTGCTGACCAGCCCGATCAGGGCATCCCTGAGAAAGCCGCAAGCCTTCGCAAATCGCAGCAGTGCGATGATGTCCCTGGCCATGCCCACCTCCGGGCGCAGAATATCGCCCAAAACCAGCCGGCCGCCCGGTTTCAACAGCCGCCGCATAATCGCCAGGGCGGAAGTCAGCTGCTGCTGCGTCATATATTGGGTGACTGAATTCATCACCACGAGATCGATGGAGTTCTCGTCCATGTTTCGCAGGTCATCCAGGGACCGCACCTTGATTTTCATGTTCGGGGCAAACCGCGCGATCAGCCGGCCGCGGACCCCCGGCGCGGGTTCGGCTAGATACAGCCGGCCACACGCCTCCGCCACCCTGGCTGCCGACAGCGCCTCGCCACAGGCGTAGTCGAGCACCACGGCGTCCGGCGACGGGATGTATTCGATGATATCCTTTGCCACGAGCTGGAAGTGCAGATCGCGATGCAGCTTGCTCGCATAAATCGTATGCGTGGAATCGTAATAATCGATCCAGTCGTCCATTAACCAGGTGCTCGGTAAAAACTTGGGTTCCGACCATGGAACCGGGTGCCTGCATGATGCGTTAGATGGTCCGGCGACCTATGTCCATTGCCGCCAGGTTCGGTTCCTAACAGGAAGGTCCATCGTGAGCAAAGCCAAGTCCGACAAGGTTTCCCCCGATCTCGATACGCCAACCGATCTGCCGCAGGCCGCGGTGGACAAGATCTCGGCGTCGCTCAACACCCTGCTGGCCGATGCCTTTGCGCTCTATCTGAAGACCAAGAACTTCCATTGGCATGTCAGCGGGCGGCATTTCCGCGATTATCACCTGATGCTCGACGAGCAGTCCGACGCGATTTTCGCCACCACCGATCAATTGGCCGAGCGCGTCCGCAAGCTCGGCGGGACCACGGTCCGCTCGATCGGGCAGATCGGGAAACTGCAGACCATCAAGGACAACAATGAAAGCTACGTGCCGCCGCGCGAGATGCTGCGCGAATTGATGGAAGACAACAAGCATGTCGCCGCCGCGATGCGCAAGGCGCACAAGCTCGCCGACGATCACGAGGATTCCGGCACCGCGGGCCTGCTCGAAACCTTCATCGACGAGACCGAGCGCCGCACCTGGTTCCTGTTCGAAGCCAGCCGCCAGGAAGGTGGCAACGAGGCGTAGGCCGCATCGGTCATTGCGAGGAGCGAAGCGACGAAGCGATCCAGTTCTGCTTGTGACGATGGATTGCTTCGCCTCGCGTAAGCGGAGCTTGCGCCTATCTCAAGAATGCGGGCGAATCCATAGCCTGACCAGCGGTCCGTTCTCGCCCAGCACCGGGTCGGTCTTCGGCAGCTTCACCGCCGGAATCGTATTCAGCGCCTTCCGATAGTTCTCCGGCGTCGGACGCGTGATCTGCATTTTCGGTCCGGGCGGATAGGCACCGACGACGCAGAAATCGTCACTCGCAAAAACGCATTGATGTCCGGTGCCGGCGGGCAGGATGGCGGCATCGCCGGCGGAAATCTCAAGCTCCTTGCCGCGGTCGCCGCCGAACCGCACCCGCGCGTGGCCGCGGGCGACGCCGAGCGCTTCATGAACCGTCGCGTGGTAGTGCAGATAATCGTAGACGCCGTTGCGCCACATCTCGCCCCAGCCATTGGCGCCGAACAGTCCCTCGATGGTTTTTTCGGGGTGTTCGTTCTTGACGTCGATCGCGCCCTTGTAAACCAGAAACGGCATCGGGTTGTTCGGCACCAGGCCGTCGTCCTCGAAGATGAAAGTGAGTGGTTCGATATCGTCACGGACCACAGGCATCGCAAATTCTCCGGAATCGTAGGGTGGGCAAAGACGCTCTTCGCGTCGTGCCCACCATTCGCACCTAAAAGATTATCACGTGCAGAATGGTGGGCTCGCTTCGCTCAGCCCACCCTACGATTTCAATTCTAACCGCTGTCAGCGATTTACGTTCCCTTTGGGATCTCGAAAACCAGGCAGGTCGTGGTGGCATGTGCCAGCAGCCGGCCCTGGGCGTCGGTGATGCGCGCCTCGGCGGTCGCGGCCCGGCGGCCGACGTTCAGCGTGCGGCCTTCGGTGCGGACCACACCGCTGTCCTTGGTCATTCCCTTGATGAAGGAGATCTTGAATTCCAGCGTAGTGTAGCCGGTGCCCGTCGGCAGCATGGTGTGAACCGCGAGCCCCATCGCGGAATCCAGCAGTGTCGCGGCGTAGCCGCCATGCACCGATCCGATCGGGTTGTAGTGCCGGAAGCCGGGGATGCTGTGAAACACCACGACGCCCGGCTCGGCCGTGGAATCGAAAGGCTCGACGGTCTGCATGATCGGCGGCGCCGGCAGTTTACCGTCAAAGATGGCGCGGACGAAATCGATGCCCGCCATCGAGGCCATCACTTCCGTCGGCGTCACGCCATATTCGACCTTGGCGGCGGGCGTGTCGTCCATGAAATTGCTCCTGCGGCCGGTTTATAATGATGGACGTCATACTATAGATTTGGCTGGCGCACCAGCCACACATCGTCATGCCCGGACTTGATCCGGGCATCCATCACTCTCCAAAGATGGATTGCCGGGTCAAGCCCGGCAATGACAAGTTCAAATGATTAAGCCGTCATCCCCAGATGAGCGCAATTGCGCTCACTCGGAGGGTGAGCGCTCTTGCGCGCCTCGAAGTATGCTTACCTCTTCATCCTTCGAGGCTCGCCGAAGACGGCTGGCACCTCAGGATGACGACCTGAGTTGGGAACGCTACCCGCTCTTTTTCGCCCGCATCAAATCGGCGAAGCGCTTGAACAGGTAATGCGAGTCGCGCGGGCCGGGGGAGGCCTCGGGATGATACTGCACCGAGAATACCGGCTTGCCCTCGAGCTGGATGCCGCAATTGGAGCCGTCGAACAGCGAGATGTGGGTTTGCGTCGCGCCTTTGGGCAGGGTCGCCTGATCCACGGCAAAGCCGTGGTTCATCGAGGTGATCTCGACCTTGCCGGTGGTCTCGTCCTTGACCGGATGATTGGCGCCGTGATGGCCCTGATGCATCTTCCTGGTCTTGGCGCCGACCGCGAGGCCCAGCATCTGATGGCCGAGGCAAATTCCGAAGGTCGGCGTACCCGAATTGATCACCTTCTGGATCACCGGCACCGCGTATTTGCCGGTCTCGGCGGGATCGCCGGGACCGTTGGAGAGGAACACGCCGTCGGGCTTCATCGCCAGGATGTCTTCGGCCGATGTGGTCGCCGGCACCACCGTGACCTTGCAGCCCTCGCCGGCCAGCAGCCGCAGGATGTTGCGCTTGATGCCGTAGTCGATGGCGACGACATTGAACTCGGGCTCGGTCTGCCGGCCAAAGCCTTTTTCCCACGCCCACGGCGTTTCGTCCCAGGTGAAGCGCTGGGCGGAGGTGACCATCGGCACCAGGTCCATGCCCTCGAGGCCGGGCCATTCGCGGGCTTCTTCTTTCAGGGCGTGCAGGTCGAACTCGCCGTTCCTGGCGTGGGCGATCACGGCATTGGGCATGCCCTTGCTGCGGATCAGCGCGGTCAGCGCGCGGGTGTCGATGCCGGAGAGGCCGATGATGCCGCGCGCCTTCAGCCACAGGTCGAGATGGCGCGTGGCGCGGTAATTCGACGGATCGGTGATGGCCGAGCGCAGGATCACGCCGCGCGCGCCCGGCGTCGCCGCCATGTTCACCGTCTCGATGTCCTCGTCGTTGGTGCCGACATTGCCGATATGCGGAAAGGTGAAGGTGATGAGCTGCCCGGCATAGGAGGGATCGGTGAGGATTTCCTCATAGCCGGTCATGGCGGTGTTGAAGCAGACTTCGCCGACGGCGTGGCCTTCCGCGCCGAGGCCGAAGCCCTCCAGCACGGTGCCGTCGGCAAGCACGAGGAGCGCGGTCGGTTGGTGATCCGGCCAGGCTGAAGCGTTATCTGTGATTGTCATGAGCGCATTACATAGTCGTCACGGCGCCGGGCGTCAAAGCCGGAGGCCGCGGATTTACATCCGTTTCCCGCTTATTTGGCAGGCGGAGCCGGGCCTTGATCCGGGGAATGGCGGGATCGGCGGGTTTTTCGGAAATTCGCAGTTGTGGCCGGACCGCGTCTGCGCTCCCGAACGGCCCCGGAACCGAGTTGTTTCAC
>CAWBYU010000008.1:0-151171 GCA_963793165.1 uncultured Alphaproteobacteria bacterium | reverse complement strand
AACATGAGCACTTCCCTGTCGCCCCTGCTCGCCCCCCTGCTGTCGAGCGCCGCCATGCGCGCGATCTGCGACGACGCGACCTATCTTCAGCACATGCTTGATTTCGAGGCCGCGCTGGCGCGCGCCGAAGCCGCGGCCGGCATCATTCCCGCTGACGCGGCCGATGCGATCGCGAAAGCCTGCAACGCCGACCGGTTCGATCGCGCCGCCCTGGCGGAGGCGGCGACGCGCTCCGGCAATCTCGCCATTCCCCTGGTCAAGGCGCTCACCGCCAGCGTCGCCAAGGCCGACGCCGAGGCCGCGCGTTATGTGCATTGGGGCGCCACCAGCCAGGACGTGATCGATACCGCCACGATGCTCGGCCTGAGCGCCGCCATCGACGCCTTGCTTGGAGATATCGCCCGCGCCATCGCGGGCTTTGCCGGGCTCGCACGGCAGCATCGCAACACGCCGGCCGTCGCCCGCACCTGGCTCCAGCATGCCCTGCCGATGCCGTTCGGGCTCAAGCTCGCCGAATACGCCACCGCACTGCATCGCTCGCGCCGGCGGTTGCAGCGGCTGCGCGACGAGGCACTGGCGCTGCAATTCGGCGGCGCTGCCGGCACGCTCGCAGCCCTCGGCGACAAGGGATTGCTGGTCGCCGAGACGCTTGCAAAGGAACTTGACCTGCCGCTGCCGGAGGCGCCGTGGCACACCCACCGCGACCGCATCGCGGAGATCGCTTCGGTGCTGGCCATATTGGCAGGAACCTGCGGCAAGATCGCCCGCGACGTCTCGCTGCTGATGCAGACCGATGTCGCCGAGGCGTTCGAGCCGTCGGGCGAAGGCCGCGGCGGCTCGTCGACCATGCCGCACAAGCGCAACCCCGTCGCCGCCGCGACCGTGCTGGCCGCGGCCACCATGGCGCCGAACCTGGCGGCAACGATTTTCGCCGCCCAGGTGCAGGATCATGAGCGCAGCGCCGGACCCTGGCATGCCGAATGGCCGACATTGCCGACGCTGCTGCTGGTCACATCGGGCGCGCTCGCGGCGACCGTCGATATCGCCGAAGGGCTGGAAGTCGACGTCGCCCGCATGCGCCTCAATCTCGACGCGACGGATGGCCTGATCATGGCCGAGGCGGTGGCGATGGCGCTGGCTGAAAAAATCGGCAAGGGCGAAGCCCATCGCCTGGTGGAGGCGGCCAGCAAGAAGGCGGTCGCGGACAGGAAAAATCTGCGCGAGGTGCTGGCCGAAGATCACAAGGTCACCGCGTATTTGAGTGTTGAAAGAATCGCAAAATTGTTCGAACCGATGGCCTATCAGGGCGTCGCGCAAGCCCTGATCGACCGCCTGCTCGCGTCGCTCGACCACACGTAAATACCAGGAGAAGCTGCCATGCCGATGATCGATGCCGACGGTTGCCTGCTCAACGTTTCCGTCGAAGGCCGCGACGGCGGACCGACCCTGATGCTGTCGAATTCGCTGGGCTGCACCTTGCAGATGTGGGAGCCGCAGATGAAGGCGCTCACCCAGATCTTCCGCGTGATTCGCTATGATCGCCGCGGCCACGGCAAGTCCGGCGTGCCGCCGGGCCCCTATTCGATGGAGCGGTTCGGCCGCGACGCACTCGCGATCCTCGACGACCTCAACATCAAGAAAGCGCACTGGTGCGGGCTCTCGATGGGCGGGATGGTCGGACAATGGCTCGGCGCCAACGCGCCCGATCGCTTCGAACGGATCATTCTCTCCAACACCACCTGTCACTATCCCGATCCGACCAACTGGCTCAACCGCATCAAGGCGGTGAAGGAAGGCGGCATCGGCGCCGTGGCCGATACCGTCATCGCCGGCTGGCTGACGGCGGACTTCCGCGAACGCGAGCCGCAGATAGCGGCGAACATGAAGGCCATGCTGATGGCTACCCCGGTGCAGGGCTACCTCGCCAGCTGCGAAGCGCTCAGCACGCTGGACCAGCGCGAGCTGCTGCCGCGGATCAAAAGTCCGACACTGGTGATCGCGGGCCGCCACGACATGTCGACGCCGGTCGCCGCCGGCGAATTCATCCGCAGCCAGATCCCCGGCGCCAGCCTGACCATTCTCGACGCCGCGCATATTTCCAATGTCGAACAGCCGCACGCTTTTACCGACGCCGTGGTCGGCTTCCTCACGCAACGTTGAGCGGAGACCGCCGATGGACGATCAACAGCGCCGCGACGACGGCGTGGCGCAGCGCCGCAAGGTGCTGGGCGACGCCTGGGTCGATAAATCCGCCGCCAATACCAATTCCTTCAATGCGGATTTCATCGACCTGATCACGCGTCATGCCTGGGCGGATATCTGGACCCGGCCGCATTTCGACCACCGCACCCGCCGGGTGCTGGTGATCGGAACCCTGCTGGCGCTGGGCCAATGGGATGAATTTCAATTGCACGTTCGCGCGGCGCTCGCGGAGGGCGGTTTCACGCCCGACGACATCAAAGAGATCATCCTGCAGCAGGCGATCTATTGCGGCGTACCCGCCGCCAATCATGCCATGAAGGAGGCCTCAGCGGTGCTGCGGGAGCTCGGACTGCTGAAGGGATAGATCGTCGGCGGCCGCGTCGTGACCGGTGCGCGGCTGCGCCGGACGTTCCACCAGCAGCACGATCGCGGTGCCGAGCAGCATCAACAACTCCGTCGCATGCAGCCTGAGCGCTGCGGTCTCGCCAACCTGGGAAGCCATTACCATACTGGCGAAGCTGATCGCGCTGCCGATCGCCAGCGCCATGCCCAGGGCTTCATCGCAGCCGCCGGCCTTGCGGATCGAGGCGCGGGCGATCAACGCCAGAAACAGCACGAAAAATGCGACGACCGTGAGCTTGCCGAGCGCCAACAGCCAGGCGGCGCGGACCGTCGTCGTCGCAGCCAGTTGCAGATAATCGCTGATGAACAAGGCGACCGATACATTCGGCCGCTCATAGAGGCCGTGGATCGGCGAGATCATGATCCTGAAGGCGATGATGGTCCAGCTCGGAATGAAATAGGCCGCCAGCAGCGCGCCGTTGAATGAACTGATCCGCCAGTTTGTGGACATGTCGCTTCCCGCTTGTCCGCCCGCCCCGAAGGGGAGCGGCGGCTTCGCGGGCGAGCTAACGCGGTTAAACTTGGAGGGGCAATTTAAACCCTTTGTTTACCTTAATGACCGGGAGCCGGGACGGCTCCCCGCTCGCACGGCCCGTTTGGGCTCCTGCTGCAATCAACCCAGGGCTGCATCTCGCTTCGCCCGGACTCTCGTGAAGAAACGGACTCTCATAAAGAAGATGGTCAACCGGTCAGTCGCAGCGGAACTGCAGTTCCGTTGCGATCATTGCGTGGCAATTGCTTGTTGCAAATGTAACGCCGGAACCTCTACTAAAAAACTAGTGCGGTAGAAGCCCCCGCAACCCTCGCTGCTGTTGCCGCGCTGGGTTCCCGCTGTTAGAAAATGATACGACGCGCGGTACCGGCTGCCGGGGCCATCGCCGCGACGTACCTACAGCGAGTATTTTCTTGCGGCATAGCGGATTCCCCCGCGTTGCCGGAAAATGCTCAAACAGCGGCAGCGCATGGACTATTTCGCTCAGCAACTCATCAATGGCATCGTGCTCGGCTCGATCTACGGCCTGATCGCGATCGGCTACACCATGGTCTATGGCATCGTCGGCATGATCAATTTCGCCCATGGCGATATTTTCATGATCGGCGGCTTTATCGCGCTGATTTCGTTCCTGATCCTGGTCTCGATCGGGCTCACCGTGGTTCCCGTGATCCTGCTGATCGTGCTGCTGGTATCGATGGCGATCACCGCACTTTATGGCTGGACCGTGGAGCGGATCGCCTACCGGCCGCTGCGGCACTCGTTCCGGCTGGCGCCGATGCTGTCGGCGATCGGCATGTCGTTCGTGCTCACCAATTATTCGCAGATTGCCCAGGGTGCGCGGGTGAAACCGGTGCCGCCGATCATCACCGGCGGCTACACGCTGCACGAGGGCAGCGCCGGCTTCGTGGTGCGGCTGTCCAATGTGCAGATCATCGTCGTCGTCACCACCATCGTGCTGCTCGCGATTTTCACCTGGCTGGTGGCGCGGACAAGGCTTGGCCGCGACATGCGCGCCTGCGAACAGGACCAGACCATGGCGGCGCTGCTCGGCGTCGATGTCGACCGCACCATCTCCATGACCTTTGTCATCGGTGCCGCGCTCGCCGCCGTCGCGGGCATGATGTACCTGCTCTATTACGGCCTGGTGGATTTCTTCATGGGCTTCGTCGCCGGCATCAAGGCGTTTACCGCCGCGGTGCTCGGCGGCATCGGCTCGCTGCCCGGCGCGATGCTGGGCGGGCTGTTGATCGGGCTGATCGAGACGCTGTGGTCGGCGTATTTCTCGGTCGAATACAAGGACGTCGCGGCGTTCTCGATCCTGATCATCGTGCTGATCTTCCTCCCCACCGGCCTGCTCGGCCGGCCCGAAGTTGAAAAAGTTTGACGGACGCCCGCGTGACAGTACCTGCGCCCGAACCGAAGCTCGCCTCACGGGGCGCGGACGTCGCGTTCATCTTCAAGAAGGCCCTGATCAGCGCGCTGGTCGCATTGGTGCTGTTCTCGCTGATGATCGGCATCCGCACCGAGGCCGGACCGACCGGGCAATTGATTTTCTGGACGCGGTTCGGCGATCTCGCCGCCATGGTCGCTGCCGTCTTCGGCGGCAGCATTGTCGTCGAGTTGCTGCGGCAATGGTGGGGACCGGTCGGCACCATCAGGATCGTCCCGCCTGCGGTACAAAGCACGCTTGCGGTGGCGCGCCGCGCCATCGCGCCGGTGCTGTTGATCTTCACCTTCCTGGTGCCGGTGATTTTCTACGACCAGCGCTACATCCTCGATCTCGGCATCCTGGTGCTGACCTATGTGATGCTGGGATGGGGTCTCAACGTGGTGGTCGGCCTCGCCGGCCTGCTCGATCTCGGCTATGTCGCGTTCTACGCGGTCGGCGCCTATTCCTACGCGCTGCTGGCGACCAATTTCGGATTGTCGTTCTGGGTCTGCCTGCCGCTGGCCGGGATTCTCGCGGCGTTCTGGGGCGTGCTGCTGGGCTTTCCGGTGCTGCGGCTGCGCGGCGACTATCTCGCCATCGTCACCCTGGCTTTCGGCGAGATCATCCGCCTCGTCATCATCAACTGGCAAAGCCTGACCGGCGGCCCCAACGGCGTCAGCGGCATCCCCCGACCGACCTTGTTCGGCATTCCGCTCACCCCCGGCGATGACGGCCTGGCGGCCAAACTCGGCATCGAGTACTCGCCGACTCATCGCATCGTATTCCTGTTCTATCTGATCCTGGCGCTGGCGCTGCTCACCAACTGGGTGACGATCCGGCTGCGGCGGCTGCCGATCGGCCGCGCCTGGGAAGCGCTGCGCGAGGACGAGGTTGCCTGCCGCGCGCTCGGCATCAACACCACGACCACCAAACTCACGGCGTTCGCCACCGGCGCCATGTTCGGCGGCTTCGCCGGCGCGTTCTTCGCGACGCGGCAGGGCTTCATCAGCCCGGAATCCTTCACCTTCCAGGAATCGGCGCTGGTGCTGGCGATCGTCGTGCTCGGCGGCATGGGATCGCAGCTCGGCGTCGCACTGGCGGCGCTGGCCATGATCGGCGGCTTCGAGCTGTTTCGCGGCCTCGACCAGTACCGCATGCTGGTGTTCGGCCTGGCGATGGTGCTTCTGATGATCTGGCGGCCGCGCGGGCTGATCGGCCATCGCGCGCCGACCGTGTTCCTCGAACACAGCAAGGCGATCTCGTCGGACCTCGTCAAAGAGGGTCACGGATGAGCGACTGCATTCTCAGGCTCGATCATCTGTCGATGCGCTTCGGCGGCATCGTCGCCGTCAACGACCTGTCGTTTGACGCCGAGCGGCGCAAGATCACCGCCTTGATCGGGCCGAACGGCGCCGGCAAGACCACCGTGTTCAACTGCATCACCGGCTTCTACAAGCCGACATCGGGCGCGATGCGGGTGACGCATGATGACGGCCACACCATCCAGCTCGAACGGCTGAAGGATTTCCGGATTTCCAAACAGGGCAAGATCGCGCGCACCTTCCAGAACATCCGGCTGTTTCCCGGCATGACCGCGCTCGAAAACCTGATGGTGGCGCAGCACAACGCGCTGATGCTGGCCTCCGGCCTCACCTTTCTCGGGCTGATCGGCGCGCCGTCCTGGCGCACGGCGGAAAAGCGCGCGATCGATCTGGCGACGCGCTGGCTCGATCGCATCGGATTGCTCGATCGCGCCGACGACGCCGCCGGCAATTTGCCCTACGGCGATCAGCGCCGCCTCGAAATCGCGCGCGCGATGTGCACCGAACCGGCATTGCTCTGCCTGGACGAGCCCGCTGCCGGGCTGAACGCGCGCGAAAGCGCCGGCTTGAGCGAGCTATTGCTTTCGATCCGTGCCGACGAGGGCACCTCGATCCTGCTGATCGAGCACGACATGTCGGTGGTGATGGAAATTTCCGACCACGTCGTGGTGATGGATTACGGCGTCAAGATCGCCGAAGGCACGCCAAAAGATGTTCGCGACGATCCCAAGGTGATCGCGGCCTATCTCGGCGCCGACGAGCAGGAAGCCGTGGCGGTGATGGAGAGCGGAACGTGACCGCGTCATCTACGGCTCCCCTGCTTGCGATCCGCGGCCTGCGCGCCGCCTATGGCAAGATCGAGGCGCTGAAAGGCGTCGATCTTGCCATCAACAAGGGCGAGATCGTCGCCTTGATCGGCGCCAATGGCGCCGGCAAGTCGACCTTGATGATGACGATTTTCGGCAAGCCGCGTGCGCGGGCGGGATCGATCCAGTTCGACGGCCGCGAAATCACCGAAGTCCCGACCCATGAGATCGCGCGGCTCCATATCGCGCAGGCGCCCGAAGGCCGCCGGATCTTCCCGCGCATGAGCGTGGCGGAAAACCTGCAGATGGGCGCCGACGCCACCGAGTGCAGCGAAGCCGACCGCGCAGCCGGGCTTGAACGCGTCTTCACGCTTTTCCCCCGGCTCAAGGAGCGCGTGACCCAGCGCGGCGGCACGCTTTCCGGCGGCGAACAGCAGATGCTGGCGATCGGGCGCGCACTGATGAGCCGCCCTCGCCTGCTGATGCTGGACGAACCCTCGCTGGGGCTGGCGCCGCTGATCGCGCGACAGATTTTCGACGCAATCCGGACCCTGAACCGGCAGGACGGCCTCACCGTGCTGATCGTCGAGCAGAACGCCAACCACGCGCTGCGGCTCGCCCATCGCGGCTATGTGATGGTCAACGGCCTGATCACGCTGAGCGGAACCGGGAACGAACTGCTGCAACGCCCGGAAATCCGCGCTGCCTATCTGGAAGGCGGACGGCGCGGGTAGCGTCTACACGTGGTCCCGGCGAATACCGCGTGATCCGGCAATTGCGCTGTTTAAATCCTTTTTTCTTCCGCTTTTCTTCCGCTGTCATAATATTCCCATAGGTTGACAATATATGAGCAACGCTACCGCAAGATGCGGCGAAGGTATCATGGATTTGCCTGAAATTTGCCGATGACTTAGCGGTACAATCAGCCGACAATGAAGTCGCAGTTCGTGCCCGGCCAGGTGCCGGGATTTCTCCCCAAATCGAATCCATCCGCGAGGACTACTCATGAAATCATTGAAACTCATCGGTCTGGCCCTGGGCGCCTCATTCGCGCTGTCGACAGCCGCGCTGGCACAGGACATCACCATCGCCGTGGCCGGCCCGATGACGGGCGGCGAATCCGCGTTCGGCCGGCAGATGAAGAACGGCGCCGAACAGGCGGTTGCCGACTTCAATGAGGCCGGCGGTGTGCTCGGCAAGAAACTCGCTTTGTTCATCGGCGACGATGCCTGCGATCCGAAGCAGGCGCGCTCGGTAGCGGAGAAGATCGCCGGTTCCAAGATTCCGTTCGTGGTCGGACATTATTGCTCGTCGTCGTCGATCCCGGCGTCGGAAGCCTATGCCGACGGCAACGTGCTGCAGATCACGCCGGCCTCGACCAATCCGCTGTTCACCGAGCGCAAGCTCTGGAACGTGGCGCGCGTCTGCGGTCGCGACGACCAGCAGGGACTGGTCGCCGCCGATTACATCGCCAAAGCCTACAAGGGCAAGAACGTCGCCATCCTCAACGACAAGACCACCTACGGCAAAGGCCTCGCCGACGAGACCAAGAAGGCGCTGAACAAAGCCGGCTTCACCGAAAAGATGTTCGAATCCTATAACAAGGGCGACAAGGACTTTAACGCCATCGTGTCGCGCCTCAAGCGCGAGAACATCGACCTCGTCTATGTCGGCGGCTACCACCAGGAAGCCGGATTGCTGGTGCGCCAGATGCGCGACCAGGGTCTCCACACCGTCCTGATGGCCGGCGACGCGCTGGCCGACAAGGAGTTCGCCTCGATCACCGGTCCCGTCGCCGAAGGCACGCTGTTCACCTTCGGCCCCGATCCGCGCAACAAGCCGACCGCCAAGGCCATCGTCGAGCGCTTCAAGTCGAAGAACATCGATCCGGAAGGCTATACGCTCTACAGCTACGCCGCGATGCAGGTCTGGTCGCAGGCGGTGGCGAAAGCCGGCACCACCGATCCGAAGAAGGTCATTGACACGATCAAGGGCGGCACCTGGGATACGGTGATCGGCAAGATGGAATTCGACGCCAAGGGCGACATCAAGCAGCTCGACTATGTCGTCTACAAATGGGACGCCAAGGGCAACTACACCGAGATCAACCCGAAGGGCTCGTGACGCCCCTCAGGCTCTGATCACAACATTAACGCTCCGGTTCGCCGGGGCGTTTTTGTTTGCGGAGGACATATGTATTCCGGTGAGGTTGACCACGACATGGCCATGACGTCATCTTCGCCTCAAGGGTAACGCGATGAAAAACCTGCTCACCGATATCCCGGGCGTCCGCGTCGGTCACGCCGACGATGCCCAGCTTGCATCCGGCGTCACCGCGGTGGTTTTCGACAGACCGGCGGTGGCGGCGATCGACGTGCGCGGCGGCGGGCCCGGCACCCGCGAAGGCGCGCTGCTCGATCTCGCCAATACCGTGGAGCGGATCGACGCCATCGCGCTCGCCGGCGGCTCGGCGTTCGGGCTCGAGGCCGGCGGCGGGGTGCAGGCCTGGCTGGCCGAACAGGGCCGCGGCTTTGCGGTGCGCGGCGCGGTGATTCCGATCGTGCCCGGTGCGATCTGTTTCGATCTCCTGAATGGCGGCGACAAGGCCTGGGGCCGCTTCGCGCCCTACCGCGATCTCGGCTACCGCGCCGCCGCCGCGGCCGATCTGAACTTCGCGCTCGGCAGCGTCGGCGCCGGGCTTGGCGCCACCACCGCGAATTTCAAGGGCGGGATAGGCTCGGCATCGGCCGCGACACCTGATGGCGTCAAGGTTGCCGCCATCGCCGTGGTCAATGCGGTGGGCACCGTCACGGTCGGCGACGGCCCATGGTTCTGGGCGGCGCCGTTCGAGATCGACGGCGAATATGGCGGGCGCGGATCGCCGCCCTCCTTCACGCCGGACATGCTGGCGATGCGGATCAAGGGCGGCGCCGCCGCGACATCGGTGGAAAACACCACGCTGGCGGTGGTCGTGACCGACGCCATCCTGACCAAGCCGCAGGCCAAGCGGCTGGCGATGATCGCGCAAACCGGATTTGCCCGCGCGATCTATCCGGTGCACGCGCCGCTCGACGGCGACGTGCTGTTTGCCGCCGCCACCGGCGAGAAGCCGGTCGATCCCCTGATCGGGCTCACCGAGCTGGGCATGGTCGCGGCCAACGTCACGGCCCGCGCCATCGCGCGCGGTGTCCACGCGGCGACCGCGCTGCCCTTCCCCGGCGCGCTGCCGGCGTGGAAAGACCGGTTCGGATAGTACTTGGAATCAGCAGCCGGTATTACAGCCCATGCTTCGAGACGCGCGCCAAGGCGCGCTCCTCAGCATGAGGTCCAGCTTGTTGCAACACACCAAAACCTCATGCTGAGGAGCGAGCAACGCGAGCGTCTCGAAGCATGGGCCGCAAGCGACGATCTCTCAGTCGATATTAAATCACGACGCTCCCGGCAGGCCGTTCACGTTGGCCGTTTCAGGCGCTCACCGAAAGCGATGCCGTTGTCGAGGCTGAAATCGCCTTGGCTTCGCGCTGGATCATCTGCTCGATGAAATTATAGGACGAGGTCGCGGTGGACGATGCTGTCGTGGCAGCCGGCGAGGTCATGGTCACCTTTGAGCCGTCGGCATAGGTCAGGGACGTCGTGGTCGAGCCGTCGCTGTTGGTGACGGAGGTGCTGGAGGTGCTGGAGGCGTCCTGCAACGCTTGCGCCAGGGGATCGGAATTCGACCCGCCGGAACCGCCGGCGGAATGATGATGGTGATGGCCACCCTTGCCCTTCAGCGCCGACGACATTTCGTCGAGGCCGACGGTGCCGTTGCCGTCCTTGTCCAGTTTGCTGAATACGTCGTCGGCCTGCGCGAGGTTGGTGCCGCCGGCGCCAAGCGCGTTTTCGAATTCGGATTTGCTGAGCTGGCCGTCGCCATTGGCGTCGATCTGCGAGAACAGGTCCTTCAGCGCATCCGACCGGCTGGTCGATGCCGAAGTGGTCGATCCCGTCGATGACTGGCTTTGCGCATCCAGCAGCGCGCTCATCGTGGCCGGCGATATCTGCGAACCCGCGCCCGGCCCGAAAGCCGGCGCGGAAGTTCCCGAAGCCGGCGCGCTGCCGGAGACCTCACCAGAAACCTCAAACGGGTTCGTCGTGTTCTGGGTAAGGCCGGTTTTTGCCGGCGACGACGATTTCGCAGAGGTCAGCGATTTGAGGGCGTCGAATACCGACGACGCGGCGCCAAGGGCAAACAGCATGACAGAAACTCCACCAAGCGCCGCAGCGCGCGGCCTTTTGCTTCCACGCCGAAAGATCAGCAAACGCCGTGCCATTGCGCAGAACCCAATAAAACATGGGCTTTCTGTACCGCGAAGCGCCGCCGGGGCCCGGCAATTGCTGCCGCCAACGGCAGAATTTTCCGCCCGCAACAAGCGCTCTTGCCGGCATTGCCCCGGCGCGTTGCGCGTGTTACGCGAAAACTATTCGCACGCGTGCCCGGGAAATCAGATGTCTCAGCCATTTGCGCCACGCCCCCTCGTCATTGCGCCGTCGATCCTGGCTTCCGATTTCGCCCGACTGGGTGAGGAGGTCCGCGCCGTCGATGCGGCCGGCGCCGACTGGATCCACCTCGACGTGATGGACGGGCATTTCGTTCCCAACATTTCCTACGGCCCCGATGTCATCAAGGCGATGCGCCCGCACACCAAGAAGGTCTTCGACGCGCATCTGATGATCTCGCCCTGCGACCCCTATCTCGAAGCATTCGCCAAGGCCGGCTGCGATCACATCACGGTGCATGCCGAGGCCGGTCCGCATCTGCATCGCTCGCTGCAGGCGATCCGTGCGCTCGGCAAGAAGGCCGGCGTCTCGCTCAACCCGGGCACGCCGCTGAGCGCGATCGAATATGTCATCGACCTGATCGACCTGGTGCTGGTGATGTCGGTCAACCCCGGCTTCGGCGGCCAGGCGTTCATTCCGTCCGCGATCGGCAAGATCCAGGACCTGCGCGCGATGACCGCGGGCCGCCCGATCGACATCGAGGTCGATGGCGGCGTCAGCCCGGATGTGTCCGGCCAGCTTGCCGCCGCCGGCGCCAACGCCTTCGTCGCCGGCTCCGCCGTGTTCAAGGGCGGCACCATGGAAGCTTACAAAGCCAATATCTCCGCGATCCGCGGCGCCGCGGCGGCCGCGCGCGGCGAAGCGATCTAGTATCTGAAATCACAGATCGGTATTGCCGCCCATCCTTCGAGACGGCCGTTTCACGGCCTCCTCAGGATGAGGTCCAACTTGTTGCAACACAACGACCTCATGCTGAGGAGCGAGCGACGCGAGCGTCTCGAAGCATGGCGGCAAGCGATCGGTCTGTTATCGTAAGTGCTAGACTTTCGCTGCGTCCGGCTGCTCGCCGCTTGCACTCTCCTGCTCGGGTAGCATAGCCAACCGCGGCGGCCGCACCACGGTCACGGTACAGGTCGCCTCCGCCGCCACCTTGGAAGACACCCGGCCCAGCAGCGAGCGCACAAACGAATTCTGCCGCGCACCGATCACGATGTGATCGACGCGATTGGCTTCGGCGAATTCCAGGATCGCGGCCGCCGGATCGACCGCCTCCAGTACATGGACCGTCAGCCGGCTCTCATCGAGCTTGAGCGGCGACGCCCAATGCCGGAGCGCGACCAGCCGATCGATGTGCTTGTTGTTGCCCTGCTCGTCGAGCGTCCTGTCGAGGGTGACGCGGCCGAGCTTCAGCACGTTCAGGCATGCCAGCCTGGCGGACGGCAGCGTCGCCAGGATTCGCTGGGCGGTGACCCGCAGGGCCCCGTTCAGCGCCTCGGATCCGTCGGCGGTATCGAGCGCGACCGCCAGAATGGGACTCGCCGCGAGTTGCGCCGCCAGGTCGGATTTCGGCTTGGGCTGGGTCAGGCCGCGGTTGAAGCGGCGGCGCCAGACCGTGCTGATCGGGTCGCGTCGCATCCGCTCCGACCGCGCGGTCAGCTTGACCTGGTCGGGATGGCCGAGATCGAACGCCAGTTGCGATGCCGTGGGATGACGCCACACCGGCTCGATCTCCAGGCACCGCAGCACGATTTCCTGCAGCCATGGCGGATAGTCGGCCCGCAGCTTGCGCGGCGGGTGCGGATCGCGCCACAGCCGCCGCCGCATGCCGCCCATGGTCTCACTCTCGCCGAACGGCCGCACGCCGGTGGTGAAGAAGTACAAGAGCACGCCCAGGGAAAACAGGTCGCTGCGCGGATCGTCCCGCACCCCCAGCAAGCGCTCGGGCGCCATGTACGGCGCCGTGCCGTAGGGCAGACGGAATTCTTCCTGCAACAGATCCGGCAACTGATTGTGGTGCGACAATCCAAAGTCGATCAGCACGGCTTCGCCCGAGGGACGAAACATCACGCTGCTCGGCTTGATGTCGTGATGAATGACGTTCTGCCGGTGCAGGTCGGCCAGCGCCACCGCGATCTTGCCGGCGATGGTCCGCGCCTCCTCGAAGCTCAGGGGCAAATCGCCAAGCCGGCCAAACAACGTTTTGCCGGGGATGCGCTCGAGCACGACATAGGGCTGCCTGGCGAAGTCGCCGGTGCCGAAACAAGCCGGCACATGCGGCCCCGACAGCCGCGGCACGATCATCTGCTCCATCTCGAAACTGACGATCGCCGCCGGATCCTCGCCTTCCGAAACCCGCGGGATTTTCATCAACAGCGGCACGTCGACGTCGGGCCAGGTCACGCTCCACAGCGTTGCCATGCCGCCGCTATGGACACACTCCCCGACCGTGAAGCCATCGATGACGGCGCCGGGCTGAACCAGAAACTTGGCCATCGCTTACCTTCCGATCAGCAACCGGTCGGCCAGCCATCGCGGCAGGCCGTTTTCACGAATCCGGCTCGCCGCCGTCTCGACGTCGTAGGGCACGCGGCAATAAGTGATCTCATGGGAGGCGGTATCGTACATCGCAAACGAAGCCGCCGGATCGCCATCGCGGGGCTGCCCTACCGAGCCGAGAACGGCCAGCCAGCGCCTTCCGCCGAGCAATTGCACGGGGACCCCGGAGATCGGGACGAAGCTCGTCATCTTGGCGGCTGACGACATCGAGTAGAGCGCCGGCTGGTGGACGTGGCCGCAGAACGTGACATGCGCGGGTGTCGCCGCGATGCTGCGCGCCGCATCCGCGCTGTCCTGGACATAGCGCCATTTCGCAGGGTGGCTGGCTTCGGAATGAACGTAGAAGCGATCATCCTCGTGCAGCGTCAACGGCAAGTCCGCCAGAAACCCCCGCTGCGGCGCGCTGAGCCTGCCGCGGGTCCACTCGATGGCCGCCTGGGCCTGGGCGTTCATCGATTCCGCGGTGGCGCCGATGGCGTTGTCGTGATTGCCGCCCACGGCCATGGCGCCGCTGTCGACCAGGCCCATCACCGTCTCGACCGTCCATTCCGGGTCGGCGCCATAGCCGACATAGTCGCCAAGGCAGATGATCCGCTCCGCGCCGCGCGCCCGCGCAAAGTCGAGGCACGCGCTGAACGCCTGCCGATTGGCATGGATATCGGCAAACATAGCCAACAGCACGGCTTCCTCCTCGCTAAGGTTAGCGGTGAAGCTTGTGCCAGATTTGATGGATGTCAAACACCGCGACGTCGCGGGAGCCGCAACCGCGTCAAGGACAGCGATGGGAGGGACGGCGGACTGGTGCGCCGCAGGACCGTGGTCAGCGCTTACGCGGCGCTTCCAGCCCCCTCAGCAACAGCGTCAACAGGGCGTCGATCCGTGTCGCGAGCTGCGGATCGCTCCAGTCGTCGGAATGGGCGGGATGATGGAAGCGGCTGGTGGCGTCGAAAATCGCGCGCGCCGAATCCATGACGTCGGTCACCTGGAACACGCCCTGGTCTACCCCCTCGGACAAGATATGCGCGATCTGATCGACCAGGCCATCCTTATGCGCCTTCACCACCTGGCACGCCTCTCGCGCCAGCGTCAGATAGGTCGTGAACATCTCGGGATCGTCGCTGACCTTCTTGTGCTTGATCGCAAACATGGTGCGCAGCCAGCGCTCCAGTTTGGCGGGCGCCGGCCCCGAACCTTCCACGATCTTTTGAAGCGGCGCGTTGAGACGGTCGAGCCAGCGCTTTGCCACCGCCTGGCGGAGCGAAACCTTGCTCGGGAAATGACGGTAGACGCTGCCGTGGCTGACGTCGAGCGCACGGGCAACATCCACCACCGTGGCCTTTGCCAGCCCGAAGCGCCGCAATACATCCTCGGTAGCTTCGAGAATTCGTTCGGGCGTCAGGGTTACCGCTTCGTTCATGCGCGCACCGCATGCTCTTCGCGATCGAGCATTCCTATATGCGCGGCGGGGACGGCGCCGATGCTTTCGGTCTCGCCGACCTGATAGCAATCCTCGGGCATCCCCATGCAATCAAGGCCAACCGATCCGCCGGGGCCGTCGGCCCCGAGATCTTTCGAAGCCGTCGGGTAGGTTGTCATGGCCGTCCGTTTGGCGCGTTTAAGCCGCGCGGCCTGCGCTTCGAGGTGACGCGCGATCTGAAAGTTCAGCCAGCGTTGAATTTGTGCGG
This sequence comes from uncultured Alphaproteobacteria bacterium, assembly GCA_963793165.1. Classification (GTDB taxonomy): domain Bacteria; phylum Pseudomonadota; class Alphaproteobacteria; order Rhizobiales; family Xanthobacteraceae; genus Bradyrhizobium. Next base: position 135,953 of record CAWBYU010000008.1, on the reverse strand, counting down.
TCATGGAAAAGATTTCGACTGTCATCGGCATATTCCTTTGCAAGTCCCCGGCTTGCGATTAATCGGCCGGCAAGCCCGGGGGACGCCCCAGCCACGGCGGCGTCACGGCCAATATAGGACATCTCGCTGACAGATTTCAATATCTGTCAGTCAATATTCCGTGACTGGCGCCCGCACCGATCGGATCGCCGGCGAAGGCCCGCTCGCGCCAAGGCTGTTTGTCTCGCCGGGGCGGCTCTGCTAAAGCGCGTCGTAACCCTTGAACCTCAGAGTCGTCGATGATCCCCCGCTATACCCGCCCGGAAATGGCTTCCATCTGGGAGGCCCAGACGCGCTTCAAGATCTGGTTCGAGATCGAGGCGCATGCGGCTGACGCGCTTGCGGAACTCGGCGTGATCCCCAAGGAGGCCGCCAGGACGATCTGGGCCAAGGCGAAGAACGCGACCTTCGATGTGGCGCGAATCGACGAGATCGAGCGCGAGACCCGGCACGACGTCATCGCCTTCCTCACCCATCTGGCCGAAATCGTCGGCCCCGAGGCGCGCTTCGTGCACCAGGGCATGACCTCCTCCGACGTGCTCGACACCTGCCTGAACGTGCAACTGACCCGCGCCGCGGACGTGCTGCTGTCGGACGTCGACAAGGTGCTGGCGGCGCTGAAGAAGCGCGCCTTCGAGCACAAGATGACGCCGACCATCGGCCGCTCCCACGGCATTCATGCCGAACCCGTCACCTTCGGGCTCAAGCTTGCCTACGCCTATGCCGAATTCACCCGCGCCCGCGAACGGCTGGTCACCGCCCGCAAGGAGGTCGCGACCTGCGCCATTTCCGGCGCCGTCGGCACCTTCGCGCAGATCGATCCGCGCGTGGAGGAACACGTCGCCAAAGCCATGGGCCTGGTGCCGGAGCCGATCTCGACGCAGGTCATTCCGCGCGACCGCCACGCGATGTATTTTGCCACGCTCGGCGTGATCGCCTCGTCGGTCGAACGCCTCGCCACCGAGATCCGGCATTTGCAGCGCACCGAAGTGCTGGAAGCCGAGGAATTCTTCTCCGAGGGCCAGAAGGGCTCCTCGGCGATGCCGCACAAGCGCAACCCGGTGCTGTCGGAGAACCTCACCGGCCTCTCCCGCATGGTGCGCGCCTATGTGACGCCGGCCATGGAGAATGTCGTGCTGTGGCATGAGCGCGATATCTCGCACTCCTCGGCCGAGCGCATGATCGCGCCCGACGCCACCGTGACGCTGGATTTCGCTCTCAACCGTCTGGCGGGCCTGATCGAGAAGCTCTTGGTTTATCCCGCGAACATGCAGAAGAACCTCGACCGGCTCGGCGGCCTCGTGCATTCACAGCGGCTTCTGATCGCGCTGACGCAAAAAGGCGCCAGCCGAGAGGACGCCTACAAGCTCGTGCAGCGCAACGCGATGCCGGTATGGCGCGGCGAAGGCGAATTCCAGACGCTGCTGAAGCAAGACGCCGAGGTGAAGAAGTATCTCACCGACGCCGAGATCGAACAGCAGTTCGACCTTGGCTATCACTTCAAGCATGTCGACACGATCTTCAGGCGCGTGTTCGGCGAGGCGTAGGCACGGCTGTATGGGTCGAAGCCGCCTGCACGCGCAGACCCGGAGCCCGCTTCAACTATGCGCCGGTGCGCGAGCTGCCTTCGCCGGAGCACCGTAGAGCCGCATCAGCCCGAAGGTCACAAGCAGGATCGCCAGATAGACCACAAGCTGCATCTCGGTGGGCTGATCGGTGTAGCCGATCAGGGTGTGCAGCGCGCGGCCAAGGAAACTCGCATCCGACAGCAGCCAGCCGGAGTCCCAGACGATGGTGTCCATCGCGGTCAGCCAGTTGGCCTTTTCCAGAAAAGCCGCCGCCTGCGCCGCCATTCCGGCGGCCAGCAGCGCGATCAGTACCGTCGTGGTGGTGAACAGCGCACGCACCGGAATGCGCAACAGGCCGAAATAGGTCAGCAGGCAAACCGCGACACCGAGCGCCAATCCCGCAAAGCCGCCCAGCGCCACGTCCCAGCCGCTGTCACCCTTGGCTGCGACGACGCCATACAGGAACAGCACCACTTCGCTGCCCTCGCGCAGCACGGCGACGCCGACCACGACCGCGAGCGCCAATAGCGACTTCGAACCCTCGACCACCGCCTGGCCCGCGGCGCGCAGTTCGCCGGCGAGTTCGCTGCCATGACGCGCCATCCAGACATTGTGCCAGGTCAGCATCGCCACGGCGACGCAGAGGATCGCCGCGTTGAACAGCTCCTGCCCCATGCCGGCGAACAGGTCGGACAACGCGCTTGCGAATATCGCCACCACGCAGGCGGCGAGAACGCCCGCCACGACGCCGCCGCCGATCCATCGATTGCGATGCGGAACCGAGCGCGTGACCGCGAGCACGATGCCGATGATCAGCCCGGCCTCGAAAACCTCGCGGAAAACGATGATCAGCGCGGCGAGCACGAGGCGCCCTTACTTCACGACCAGCGCGCCGCGTGCGACCTTCTCATTATATTCGTCGAAAAACTCGTAACGGCCGGGCTTCTGCGCGCGAACGTTGATGGTGGCGTCGCTGGAGCCTGCGACCACCTTCTCGACCTTCAGGGTCTTGCTTTCGAATTCCATCGCCTTGGCGTCGAGATTCTTCAGCTTGATCACGATCGGCGTATTGGCGGGCGCACTGATTTCGGCCGGGTCGAATTTCTTGTCCTTGTAGCTGAGCTGAATCTCCGTGGCGGTCTGCGCCGCGGCCGGGGTAATGGCCGTTACCGATGTCAGGCAGACGGCGGCGAGAAGCGGCGCGGTCGAAAGCAGGCGGGAAAGGGACATATTGGTTTTTCCAATGGTTACGAACGATACGAGCAGCCTCCCATGCTGTTAGCAGCCGGCTCATGACGAGGCAAAAAGACGTGCCCAACTTGGAGAAATTCTAAAACGATCCCGTCAGCCCGGAGCGCCGTCGATCATGCGCGCCGTCACGCGATCGCGTCTGGCGAAGTGATGCCAAGCCGCCGCGGCGACGTGGAGCACGATCAGCGCCAGCAGCACATAGGCAAAGAAGATATGACGATCCTCATAGGCTTGCGCGGCAGCCTTGTCGGGCGAGGTAATCTGCGGCACCCGAAACAACCCGAACCAGTCGGCATAATCGGGCGTGTGGGCGCCGGAATGCGCCCACCCCAGCACCGCCACCAGAACAGTGGCGGCATAGAGCGCTCCATGGCTGACCTGCGCCGCGATCCGCTGCCAGCGCGGCGTCTCGGCGGGCAATGCGGGGGTCGGGTTCATGCCACGCCAGAGCAGGCGAACCACCATCAGCAGCAGTACCAGGTAACCGATGTCGGCATGGATCGAGCGATGGAAAAACCGATCCGGCCGCGCCGGGATGTGGTTCATCCACCAGCCATAGGCCAGCATGCCGAGGATGGTGACGCCGAGAGCCCAATGAAACGATCGCGCGACGCTGCCCCAGCTCGAAATGGTGTTTCGGATCATGTCTGCGCGGCCTGTGGGGTCCCAGCTCGACGTTCCGTCCAAGCTGGCAACGGCCAGCCCTGATAGCCGCCCTTTTTTGCCAAGGCGATTTGAATCATTCCAAATCGTGGAGCACGCCCTGCCCGCTGCGGAAACCGTCAACCCGCCCAAAACACCCAATAACAACTGAAAGGTAACCTTGAATCGGTTAGGATGGCGGCGTGGCAGCGCCTCCAACCATCCTTCTGTTCGATTCCGGCCTCGGCGGCCTCACGGTCCTGCGCGAGGTCGTGAAAATGCGGCCCGATGCGCATTATATTTATGTCGCCGACGATGCCTTTTTTCCCTACGGCCATCATGGCGAGGAGGAGATCGTCGCGCGGGTGGTGCCGATGATCGGCGAATTGATCGCGGCGCATGCCCCCGATCTGATCGTGATCGCCTGCAACACCATCTCAACCCTGGTGATGTCGCATCTGCGCAGCGAATACAGCGTGCCGTTTGTGGGAACGGTGCCCGCGATCAAGCCGGCCTGCGCGAGTTCCAGGACCAAGCGGGTGTCGGTGCTCGGTACCAAGGGAACGGTCCAGCGCGAATACACCAGGGCGCTGATCCGCGATTTCGCGCAGGGCTGCGAGGTGACGCTGGTGGGCTCGGCCGATCTCGCCTCGCTGGCGGAAACGGCGCTGAGCGGCGGCGACGTCGGCGACCGCGCGATATCGGCCGAAATCGCGCCCTGTTTTGTCGGCGCCGGCGAAAGCGATGTGGCCCGCACCGACACCGTGGTGCTCGCCTGCACCCATTATCCCCTGCTGATGGACCGCCTTGTCCGTCTCGCGCCGTGGCCGGTGGACTGGATCGATCCCGCGCCCGCCATCGCGCGGCGGGTGGCGGATTTGCTTAAAGGCCCCCGCGGCCAAGCCGACTATGCCGGCGCGGAGATGATTTTCACCTCAAAACGGCCGCACCCGCTGATCCCGGCCCTGATGCCGTTCTTCGGCGGTCGTGTTCCGGCCTGACTGGACTGATCTGTTCGACGTCATAGCGCTGCTGGTTTTCTCGCGAACCGCAGGTTCCATCACCGATTCCTTGGGAGCTTCGAGCTTTGGCCGCGACCGCACCCCTCAATCGTCTCCGGCAGCAATGGCGGGAGGGCCGCCCGACCTTCGGCGCAATCGCGACGATCCCGAGCATCCAGACGGTGCAGATCATGGCCCGTTCGGGGTTCGACTGGATCATTGTCGATCTCGAGCATGGCCCGATCGATCTTGGCTCCGCGCATGGCATGATTGTCGCCACATCGGGTACGCCCTGCGTGCCGCTGGTGCGAATCGCCGCCAATGAGCCCTGGCTCGCCAAGGCGCCGATGGATATCGGCGCCTTGGGAATCAATTTCCCGATGATCTGCGGCCGCCAAGATGCCGAAAAGGCCGTGCGCAGCGTGCGCTACCCGCCGCGCGGCGACCGGCTCTGGGGACCGTTCCTCGCCCCGTTTCGCTGGGGCGTCTCGATGCCCGACTACATGGCGACCGCGGACGACGACATGGTCTGCATGATCACCATCGAGCATTTCGCGGCGGTCGAGCGCATCGACGAAATCATGGCCACCCCCGGCATCGACGTCGCGGTGATCGGCCCCGGCGATCTCGCCACCAGCATCGACAAGCGCGGCCGCCCCGACGACCCCGAAGTGCAGGCGCTGATCGCGCGCGCCGAAGCCGCCATTCTCCGCAGCGGCGTCCCGATCGGCGGCGTGGCGCGCACGCCCGAACAGGCCAATCAGATGATCGAACGCGGCTATCTGGCGCTGGCGCTCGGCTTCGACTGGTCGCTGTTCGCGCGCGGCATCGCAGCAAGCTTCGACGGCATCATCCGCTAAGTTCGACGATGGGGCCCCAAACTTGTGCCGCGTCCGTATCACGGCACCAGCACGCTGCGCCTTCGCGTTCGCGCACCTCCGCTTTTCCCGCCGCCGCGGCGCTGCTAGTCTCTAATCTTCCACAGGGAGGAAAAATCATGATCAGGAAAATCCTGCTCGCACTGACCGTTATTGCCGTTGCCTGCGGGGGCGCGGCCATCGCCCAGCAGAGCGGCATCAAACGCACGCCGCTGCAAAAGCTCGACTTTCCGGCCGGCTACAACACCGTCACGGCGATCGCCGAGGTTCCCGCGGGCGGCGCTGCCGGCCGCCATACCCATCCCGGCGCCGAAACCGGTTATGTGCTGGAGGGCGAGCTTGAGCTCCTGATCGACGGCAAGCCGCCGCTCAAGGTCAAGGCCGGGGAATCCTACCAGATCCCGGAAGGCGCGGTTCACGACGCCAGGGCCGGCGAAAAGCCCTTCAAAGTGCTCGGGGTTTACGTCGTCAAGGAAGGCCAGCCGCTCGCCTCGCCCGCGCCATAAAGGCAGAACCATCTGGCGTCAGGTCGGCCTGTTCGTGCTAGATCAGGCAACGGCGGACGGGCCAACCCGATCTGTCCGTTTGCGGTTGCGGGAACTTGAGTGGAACGATGCGCGGAACGGTTCGAAAAATCTCAATGCCGCGCCGTCTCGTCGCCGACCTGATGCATGCCTCGCGGCGCATCCCCTTTGTGTCGCTGCACCGGCCTTTCAACATCCGTCCCCTGCTGGAGGCCCGCGCGCTGGTGGCGCAGCCGCCCGGCTGGGCGGCGATTTTCGTCAAGGCGTTCTCGCTGGTGGCGAAAGACCAACCCGTCCTGCGCACGCTTTATGTCAAATGGCCGTGGCCCAGTTTCTATGAACTGCCGCGCAGCATTGCGATGGTCGCCATCGCGCGCATGGAAGACGGCCAGGATTGCGTGCTGCCGCAGAAAGTCGCCGCGGCGGACACGGTGCCGTTGATCGAGGTCGATGCGCAGATCCGCCATGCCAAGGATGCCCCGGTCGACGATGTGCCGTCTTTTCGCAAGATCCTGCAGGTGACAAGGCTGCCGCTGCCGCTGCGCCGCCTGATATGGTCGGTCGGGCTGAATTTCGGGCGCCAGCGCGCCAACTGGTTCGGCAGCTTCGGGGTGACTTCGGTCGCCGCCTATGGGGCCGGCGAGCCTCCATGCGCTGAGCCCGGGGCCGTTTATCCTCAGCTATGGGGTGGTGCGGGACCAAACCATCGACGTCGTGATCCGCTGGGATCACCGCATTACCGATGCCGCCGCGATCGCCAAGGCCCTGACCCGGCTGGAACAGGTGCTGAACACCGAAATCGCGGCCGAATTGCGCAGCCACCGGCAGCAGGCCGAGCCAAAGCCGGTCCGGGCGGTCGCGACCTGACGGCTTCTTGGCCGTCATTCCGGGATGGTCCGCAGGACCAGACCCGGAATCTCGAGATTCCCCGATGTGCAATTGCACATCTGAGGTTCGATCCTTCGCATCGCCCCGGAATGACGGTTTTGGCCTGCAAAAAGCCCTGTCTTTTCATTGACAGAACAGCGGTTTCTCCCTAGAAACCGCCTGCTCGCGGGCCGTTTTCGGCCCGCGATGCGTTTCGCGACCCGTGGTCCATTCCTTCTGCTTTGAGGGGCGGGCCTGTCAGCTCCGGGAAATTCCCGGCGCACAGGAGGGCGCGTTTCCTCAGAACTCGAACATGACAGAGGACGCGATGACTAAGCGCAGTGAGGCGAAATACAAGATCGATCGCCGTATGGGCCAGAACATCTGGGGCCGCCCGAAGAGCCCCGTGAACCGCAGGGAATACGGCCCCGGCCAGCACGGCCAGCGCCGCAAGGGCAAGCTCTCCGACTTCGGCGTGCAATTGCGCGCCAAGCAGAAACTGAAGGGCTACTACGCCAATATCAGCGAACGCCAGTTTCACGGCATCTATGTCGAAGCCGGCCGCATGAAGGGCGACACCGGTGAAAACCTGATCGGCCTGCTCGAGCGCCGTCTCGACACCGTCGTGTATCGCGCCAAGTTCGTGGCCACCATGTTCGCCGCGCGCCAGTTCATCAATCACGGCCACGTCAAGGTGAACGGCCGCCGCGTCAACATTTCGAGCTATAAATTGAAGGTCGGCGACGAGGTCGAGGTCAAGGAATCCTCCAAGCAGCTCACCGTCGTTCTGGAAGCAAGCCAGCTCGCCGAGCGCGACGTGCCCGACTTCCTCGAAGTCGATCACTCCAAGATGTCGGCGAAGTTCGCCCGCATCCCCGCGCTGTCGGATGTGCCGTTCGCGGTGCAGATGGAGCCGCATCTGATCGTCGAATTCTATTCGCGCTGATCGGTTAGCGTTTTCGAGACATCAAAGGCCCCGGTTTTGCCGGGGCCTTTTTGTTCGAGATTCAAAGATCGACTGCCGCGTCAGATCGCCATTGCCTTCTTCGCCGCTTGGGCGAGAAAGCCCGAGCGCGTGAACCCTTCCCGCTCGGCGTAGCGATCGATTTGATCGAGCACGTCGGCTGGCATCGTCACGTTGATCCGGACACTCTTCACTTCCGCGGCAGGCGCCGCGATGAGGACGGCGACGCCATCCTTGTTTTGAACATCTTTCATGACCTCTTCCAGGGAGCTCGGTTCTGGCGCGGCTTCGCCATCGGCTGCCAAACCTTCAAGATGCAGCGCCAGAGCTTCTGCGCCCATATCGCGGGCTTCATCGAGAGTTCTTGCCGGCGCTGATCACGCCGGGAAGGTCCGGAAACGACACGCCGTAGTCGCTGTCGGGCTCTTTATGGATCAAGGCGATGTACTGTCGCATTTTCTATTCATCCTCTGCTTCTGGCAGGGCGGGCCGCTGGCCCATTTCCTATCTTGTCTCTTTCAGCTTCAAACCGGCTTGCTTTTCGATGCTCCTGAACGTTCCGGTCGGGATATCTCTTCGCGGGTGAGGCACCGTTACTCGCCCCGGTTTGGTCGGATGCTTGAACTGGACATGACTTCCTTTTTGGGCGACCTGCACCCAGCCATCCGCCTTCAATGCGGAAATTATGTCCTTAGAATTCATGAGTATTTATACACACTTCAGCATTGGATTTCAAGTGTATAAATACACACCAGGATTCGAGCCCACCCTTGACGCGAGGCGCCGGACGCGCGCTCTTGCCGGGCCATCACAATGCGAGTGAGAAACAATCCTCTAATGACCTACACCCCTGCGCCACCCGATCCGAAAGCGACACCGGTTCGCATCAACCTGCTGTCGGACACCCAGACCCGTCCGACGCCGGCGATGCGCGAGGCGATCGCGCGGGCCGAGGTCGGCGATGAGCAGATGGGCGACGATCCCTCGGTCAATGGGCTGTGCGAGCGGGTGGCTGATCTGCTCGGCAAGGAAGCCGCGGTGTTCATGCCCTCCGGAACCATGTGCAACGTGGCGGCGACGCTGGTGCATTGCCGGTCCGGCGACGAGATCCTGGCGCATGAGACGGCGCATATCATCGCCCGCGAGGGCGGCGCCCATGCCGCGCTCGGCGGATTCCAGATCACGCCCTTGCCGGGCGCCGACGGACAATTTTCGCCGGAAACGTTCCGCGCCGCGCTGCACCCGCGCACCCGCTACCAGCCGCCGCAGACGGTGGTGAGCGTCGAACAGACCGCCAATATCGGCGGTGGCACGATCTGGAAGAAGGCCGCGCTCGACGAGGTCGTGCGGATCGCCAAGTCCAACGGCATGGCCACCCACATGGACGGCGCCCGGGTACTGAACGCCTGCGTCGCCACCGGGATAGCCGCGAGCGATATGGCGGCGGGATGGGATTCCGCCTGGATCGACTTCTCCAAGGGACTAGGCGCTCCGGTCGGCGCCGCCATTGCCGGCTCGCGCGATTTCATCGACGAGGTCTGGCGCTGGAAGCAGCGGCTGGGCGGTTCGATGCGCCAGGCCGGCATTTGCGCGGCCGCCTGCACCTACGCGCTCGACCACCATGTCGACCGGCTCGCGGACGACCATACCAACGCCCGCGCGCTGGCGCGGGGCTTGTCGCAGATCGCCGGCATCGAGGTGCAGCAGCCCGAAACCAATCTGGTGTTCTTCAAGCCCGATGGCGCCGGCGTCACCGGCGATGACATGGTGAAGGCGCTGCGCCAGCACGGCGTGCTGCTCGCCATGATGGACGGGCGTATTCGTGCCTGCACCCATCTCGACGTGACCGCGGACATGATCGAGGAGACGGTCGGACTGGTGCGGGAGATCGCGCGCGGGGCGTAGATCGGCGACGTCGGCCCGATATAGAGATCGTCATTGCGAGGAGCGTAGCGACGAAGCAATCCATTCTTTCTTTACGTGGCGGCATGGATTGCTTCGCTTGCGCTCGCAATGACGATGCGCGTATCGCTCACTTCCCCAGCGCCTGATAGATCAGCGCTTTCAGCTCCTGTTGAATCCGCGCCCGCTGCGACGGTGACTGCATCATGCAGATCGCGAACATGTCGTCCCTGGGATCGATGAAAAAGAACGTGCCGGCGACGCCGTCCCAGCGGTATTCGCCGAGCGGCCATGACGTGTTCGGCGGCGTCGAGGTACGCACGGCGAAGCCAAGACCGAAGCCACTGGTTTCACCCGGAAAATAGAACTGGTCGCGGGCGATTTTGGTGTCCGGTCCGATATGGTCCGAGGTCATCAGGGCGATGGCCTCCGGCTTGAGATAGCGCCGGCCCTGATACGTGCCACCGTTCAGCAGCATCTGCGCGAACCGCGCATAGTCGCCCAGCGTCCCGACCATGCCGGCGCCACCGGATTCCCAGCGCGTCGGCACCATCGGATTCTTGATTCCGATGAGACCGATAAGGCGATCGTCCGGCATCGGCTCGGCGATCAACGGCCGCTTCGCCTGGTCCGCGACAAAGAACGCGGTCTCGGTCATCCCGAGAGGATCGAGCAGGCGCTGCTTCTCGAACTCATATAGCGACTGTCCGGAGACTGCCTCGATGACGCGGCCGAGAATGTCGGTCGAATGGCCATAATCCCACCGCGTCCCCGGCTGCTCGGCGAGCGGCAGTTTCGCGATGCGCGCGGCGAATTCGGCGTTGTCGAGGTCGCCCTCAAACAGACCGGCCTGCGCATAGAGCTTGCGCACCGCGCTGTCGCCGTAAAAACCATAGGTGAGGCCCGAGGTGTGGCGCAGCAGATCTTCGATGGTGATGGGGCGATGGACCGGCTCGAGCGCCGGCGCCTTTTCTCCCGGCGGCCCGACCGCGACTTTTACGTCGGCGAAGGCCGGGATGTATTTTGAAACCGGGTCCTCAAGCCGGAGCTTGCCGTCCTCCACCAGCATCATCGCGGCGACGCTGGTAATGGGCTTCGACATCGAATACAGGCGAAAGATCACGTCCGGCGTCATCGGCAGCCCGGTCGCAACATCCCGCACGCCGAAACTCCCGAAATACACCGGCTGGCCGTGCTGCTGGATCAGCAGAATGGCGCCGGGGATCTTGCCGGTCGCGATTTCGTTGCGGATGTAATCGCCGACCTGCTGCAGTTTCGCGGGCGAGAAGCTTGCCGATACCGGAAGCGGCGATTCCGCGTAACCGGAACCCGGCGGCCCGGCAACGAGAACCAGCAGCGCGAGCACCGCCGCGGCGCGGCGCACGGCACCGTCGGTTCTGCATCGCTTCATAGATCCGAAGGGCCGCCGACGCCCGCTAACGCCCGCGCGTGCAGGGCAGCGCTGTCGTCGGAGAAGCAGCAGAAGATAATGCGCCCGATCCCGGGCGCGGCCCCAATCGCATCCGCTGTCACGGCTACCGCGATGTCGGCCGCGCGATCGGCGGGGAAACGATAGACCCCGGTGGAAATAGCGGGAAAGGCGATCGAAGCGAGATCATGCGCATGGCTGAGTTCGATGGCACGGCGATAACACGACGCCAGGGCCTCGTCCTCGCCCTGGCGCCCGCCGCGCCAGACCGGGCCGACGGCATGAATCACATGCCGCGCCGGCAGCCGATATCCCCTGGTGATCTTGGCCTCGCCGGTCGCGCAGCCCCGGAGCGCGCGGCACTCGGCCAGAAGCTCAGGTCCTGCCGCGCGATGGATCGCGCCATCGACGCCGCCCCCGCCGAGCAGGGATGCGTTTGCGGCGTTGACGATGACGTCAACGCTCACACCGGTGATGTCGGCGACGATGACTTCCAGCCGCGCCGTACCGAGCTGGCGTACCGCCAGATTCAGGCGGTCGCAGCCGCGTTGATCGTGACGCCCTTGTCGGCCAGGAGCTGCTGCAATTCGCCGGCCTGGAACATCTCACGGATGATGTCGCAACCGCCGACGAATTCGCCCTTGACGTAAAGCTGCGGAATGGTCGGCCAGTTGGAATAGGTCTTGATGCCGTTGCGCAGGTCGGCAGATTCGAGGACGTTGAGGCCCTTGTAGCCGACGCCGACGTGATCGAGAATCTGCACCACCTGCCCCGAAAAACCGCACTGCGGAAACTGCGGCGTGCCCTTCATGAACAGCACGACGTCGTTGGATTTCACTTCATTGTCGATAAATTGTTCGATGCTCATATTCGCGTCCTTTTGCGGCCTGGCCATCGGGCCGGTATCAGCCCGTCTCTCACCCGATACCGTCATATATGTACCCCAAACACTTGTGCATCCAAAGTAAAATGCCAAGGAGCAGGCATGCGTGACCCCCGCACGCCCGCGTGTCCGGCCTGGGGCCCGACATGATGGCGCGGGAAGGCTTTTATCCCGGACGGAAGCCCCTATCTAGGACAGACTAGTCGGGGAACCCCTTCACCGCAGCCACGTTCTCCCCCGAACCGGAGACCATTGTGACGAAACCAGCATCCGCTGCGGCCCCGCTTGCCGCCCCCTGGCCATCATTATTTTCCGATTCCGGCAGCCTCGCCCAGAACCTAGTGGAAGCCTATCTGACGGTCCGAAACGAGACTGAGCGCCGCGCGGCGCCGCTGACGCCGGAGGATCAACTGATCCAGTCGATGCCGGACGCGAGCCCGGCGAAATGGCACCGCGCCCATACCACCTGGTTCTTCGAGCAATTCCTGCTCGGCGAACATTGCCAGGGCTATGCGCCGTTTCACCCGGACTATGCCTTCCTGTTCAATTCCTATTACGTCAGCGCCGGACCACGGCACGCCCGCCACCAGCGCGGCCATCTGACCCGCCCCGGCGCCGACGAAATCACAGCCTATCGCCGCTATGTCGACGCCGCGATCGTGAAATTTTTCCAGACTGCCGGTGAGGACGTTCTGGCCGGCCTCAGCCCGCTCGTGGAAGTCGGGCTCAATCACGAGCAGCAGCATCAGGAGTTGATGCTGACCGATATCCTGCACGCCTTCGCACAAAACCCGATTCCGCCGGCCTACGATCCGGCATGGCGTTTCCCCGCCTCGGCGCGCGCCGGCGACGAAACGCGCGCCGGCGACGAATGGGTCACGCTCACCGAGGGTATCCACACCGTCGGTCACGCCGACGACAGCTTTCATTTCGACAATGAAAAGCCGGCGCATCGCGCGCTGGTCGGCCCGGTCAGGTTGGCGCGCAACCTCGTCACCAACGCCGACTGGCTCGCCTTCATGAAGGACGGCGGCTATTCGACGCCGACGCTGTGGCTGATGGACGGCTTTGCGGCCGCCGGCAACGAGGATTGGCAGGCGCCCGGCCACTGGCGACAGGTCGACGGCGAATGGCGGATCATGACGCTCGGCGGCCTGAAGCCGATCGATCCGCAAGCCCCGGTCTGCCACGTCAGCTACTACGAGGCCGATGCGTTTGCGCGCTGGAGCGGCAAGCACCTGCCCACCGAAATGGAATGGGAAGTCGCCGCCCGCGCCGGCCATCTCAACGACGCCTTCGGGATCGTCTGGCAATGGACCCGCAGCGCCTATTCGGCCTATCCGGGTTACCGCGCCATCGAAGGCGCGCTCGGCGAATACAACGGCAAGTTCATGGTCAATCAATTGGTGTTGCGCGGCTCCTCGCTTGCAACTCCGGACGGGCACAGCCGTATTACCTATCGCAACTTCTTTTATCCCCACCATCGCTGGCAATTTAGCGGACTGCGCCTCGCCGACTACGCCACCTGATTTCCGAAATATAACCGCGCCGGGAAGCGCGTTCTGGAGAGTATCATGAATGTGCATGCCGCCGCTTTGGCCAAAGCGCATCGTCTTGACGAACAAACCACGACCTTCGCCAGCGACGTGATCGATGGCCTGTCGCAGCATCCGAAGCGGCTGTCGCCGAAATATTTCTACGACGCCGCCGGTTCGGAACTGTTCGAACAGATCACGCGGCTGCCGGAATATTACCCGACCCGCACCGAACTGGCGATCCTGCGCGACCGGGCCGGCGAGACATCGGCGATCATTCCCGATGGTGCGGCGCTGGTGGAATTCGGCGCGGGCGCGACCACCAAGGTCCGGCTGCTGCTGAACCGGTGCAAATTCAGCGCCTATGTGCCGGTGGATATTTCCGGCGACTTCCTCAAAGCGCAGGCCGACGTGCTGCGCCGGGATTTTCCCGCGCTCGACGTCTATCCGGTCGCGGCGGACTTTACCGCGCCCTTTGCCCTGCCCGATGCGGTGAAGGCGATGCCGAAGGTCGGGTTTTTCCCGGGATCAACGCTTGGAAATTTCGAGCCGCACGAAGCCTGCGCGTTCATGCGCAGCGCGCGGGAGATTCTCGGCGAAGGCGCGCAGATGGTGATCGGCGTCGATCTCGAAAAGGACGAGCGCGTACTGTATCACGCCTATAATGATTCAGCCGGCGTCACCGCGCGCTTCAATCTCAACGTGCTGGTCCGCATCAACCGTGAACTCGGCGGCAACTTCGACCTTTCCGCCTTCATGCACCGCGCGATCTATAATCGCGAGCGTCACCGCATTGAAATGCATCTGATCAGCAAGAAGACCCAGACCGTGCGCGTGCTGGGCCACAGTTTTTCATTCCGCGCCGGCGAAAGCATCCACACCGAGAGCAGCTACAAATACAGCCTCGACCGCTTCACCGCGCTGGCGCGCGGCTCGGGCTGGAGCCCGACGCAGTCATGGACCGATGAGAACGCCATGTTCTCGGTTCACGCGCTGGTGGCCTCGGACTGAGGCCGTTCGGATCGAGTTGGCGGCGTCGCTGATTTCAGCGAGACCGATTCCCGCATCGCCAGGGCCTTAGCCCTCGGGCACCCCGGTCTGCAGCGCCAGCGCGTGCAGCACGCCGCCCATCTGGCCCTTGAGCGATTGATACACGATCTGGTGCTGCTGGACGCGGGATTTGCCGCGGAACGACTCCGAAATCACGGTCGCCGCATAATGATCGCCGTCGCCGGCCAGATCGCGGATCGTCACCTCGGCGTCGGGGATAGCTGCCTTGATCATCGATTCGATATCGTGGGCGTCCATCGGCATCCAGTAGATCTCCAATCCCGTCTCGAATCCTGCCCGGCTCCGAAAAAAGGGCGCCGGAACTCAGTGCGGGCACCCTAGCGCATGATCCGCCAAAGCGTGAGCGGTTTGGCCAAAGATGATGCGCAATTGATACCTTAGAGCCCGATCGGGCGCAAAACCGCTGTCCGCTTCTGCTGACCGCGCTCTAGCCGTCACGCGCCAACGCACTATATTCCCGATCCGATCCTTGCAAAGCCGGCGGATCGCCGCGCGCGATCACAACGGGATGACCTCAAAAAGGGCAGACGACCATGAAACTCCCCGGTCCCGACCACCCCATCACCATCACGCCGAACCCGAAACGTATCCGCGTCTCCGCGGGCGGGGTCGTTATCGCCGACACCACCCACGCCTTGACGCTGAAGGAAGCCAGCTACCCCGCGGTGCAGTATGTGCCGCGCAAAGACGCCAACATGGCGCTTTTGGCGCGCACCGACCGAACCACGCACTGCCCCTACAAGGGAGATGCCAGTTATTTCAGCATCAACGCCAACGGCAAGACTATCGAGAATTCGATCTGGACCTATGAGACGCCGTTTCCGGCGATGGCGGAGATCTCCGGCCATCTGGCGTTCTATCCGGACAAGGTGACGATCGAAGAAGTGGCCTGAGAGTCTGACGTCCGTCATTCCGGCGACGCCGCGAAGTATAGAAACCCGCGGCGCAATAATTCGCCTTGCTGATTCGGTCTTGCGGCGGCAACATTTGATACGATCACCTTTCAGGTGGGGCTCACATGACATCGATTTCGCATACCGCGACCGCGGATATTCGGGCGACGCCCAAGGCCACGACGCGTAACGCCGCGCTCGATCGGGCCCGCACCTTCCTGACGCTTGTGGTGCTCATCCATCACGCGGTCATTCCCTATACCTATTTCGGTCATACCGACCCCAAGTCGTGGCTCGGCTTCGACATGGTCGTTCTCGCCACCGACAGCTTCTTCATGGCGATGTTCTTTTTTCTCTCCGGGTTGTTTGTATGGCCAAGCCTTTCTCACAAGACGCCGGGGACCTTCTTCCGCGACCGCCTGCTCCGGCTCGGCCTGCCCTTCGCGATCGCCGCCTTCACCCTCATCCCGATCGCCTATTACGCCATCGCGCTGCGCCAGCAGCCCGATATCAGCTTTTCGGCATTCTACTGGAAGACCATCACCGTCGGTCCCTGGCCGAGCGGCCCGGTCTGGTTCATCTGGGTGTTGCTGACGTTCGACCTGACGGCGAGCCTGTTGTACCGGATCTCACCCAGGCTGCTTGATCCGATCAATCGCCTGTCGGTGCGCGGCTTCGACCGGCCGGCCGGCTTCTTCCTGTTTCTCGTGGCGGTTACCGCCGTCGTCTATATTCCGGCGCGGGTCTATTTCGGAGCAGGCCGCTGGTTCGGATTTGGACCCTTCGACATTCAGGCCAGTCGCGTGCTGCTGTATGCGGCCTATTTCTACATCGGAGCCGGTATCGGCGCGGCAAATTTCGACCGCGGCGTGCTGAGCGCGGACGGGCGGCTGGCGAAGAGCGGCTGGGGCTGGATGGTCGCGACGCTGATTCCATATTGCCTGTTATGGGTGCTGATCATCATCAAGCGCGAAATCCTGGGGAATCCCGTCATCCTGCCCGACTGGTATGAGGCGAGCTACGGCCTGTTCTTTGTCCTCTTCAGCGCCGCCATCCTGTTCGCGATCCTGGCCTTCTTCCTGAGGTTCAAGCGATCGGGCTGGAGCATCCTCGATCCCATGCAGGGCGATGCCTACGGCATGTTCCTGGTGCACTACCCGATCGTGCTCTGGCTGCAATACTGGCTGTTCGATTTCGACGTGCCCGCCATCGTCAAGGCGGCGGTCGCATTCGTGCTGACCGTGGCCTTGAGCTGGGGTGCGACGGCCGCGTTGCGCAAGATCCCGGGCGCGACAAAGGTGTTGTGAGAACCGTCCGATGGTTTTGGGATAGTCATTCCGGGATGGTGCGCTAGCACCAGACCTCAGATGTGCAATTGCACATCGGGGAATCTCGAGATTCCGGGTTCGATGCTCTGCATCGCCCCGGAATGACTCAAGACGCCTTGCCGCTCATATACGCCGGCAGCCAGCTCTCGAAGCCCGTCTTGAGCTTCGTCACGGAAACCGGTGCCTCGCCCGAAACAGCGATCGCGTCGCCGCCGGTGGTGCCGATCCGCGCGCATGGCACGCCGCAGCCTTTCATTTTCGCCAGCACCAGTCCGGCCTGTTCGGCCGGTACCGTCACGATGTAGCGGGCCTGATCTTCGCCGAACCAGTACGCCTGCGGCACGATCGATCCGGGGGCGGCCAATAGCTGCGCGCCGATCCCGCCGGCCATCGCCATTTCCGCCAGCGCGATCAACAGGCCGCCATCGGAAACGTCGTGCGCCGCCGTCGCGGTGCCGGCATGGATCATGCCGCGCACCACGTCGCCGTTGCGCTTCTCGGCGACGAGATCGACCGGGGGCGGCGCGCCCTCTTCGCGGCCGCAGATGTCGCGAAGATATACCGACTGGCCGAGCCAGCCGTGGGTTTCGCCGATCAGGAGGATCGTCTCGTCCTCGGCCTTGAACGCCAGCGTCGCCGATTTGGTGAAATCATCGAGCAGCCCGACGCCGCCGATCGACGGCGTCGGCAGGATGCCGCGGCCGTTGGTCTCGTTGTAGAGCGAGACATTGCCGGACACGACCGGGAAGTCGAGCGCGCGGCAGGCCTCGGCGATGCCCTTCAGGCAGCCGACGAACTGGCCCATGATTTCCGGCCGCTCCGGGTTGCCGAAATTGAGATTGTCGGTGATGGCGAGCGGCCGTCCGCCGACCGCGGTGATGTTGCGCCAGGCTTCGGCCACCGCCTGCTTGCCGCCCTCGAACGGATCGGCCTCGCAATAGCGCGGCGTCACGTCGACGGTGAGCGCCAGCCCCTTCGGCCCGTCCTCCACCCGCACCACCGCGGCGTCGCCGCCGGGACGCTGCACGGTATTGCCGAGAATGACGTGATCATATTGCTCCCACACCCAGCGCTTCGAACAAAGCTCGGGCGTGGCGATCAGCTTTTCCAGCGCCGGCATGATTCCGGCCGGCAGGCTGATGTCGCGCGCATAAATCACGGGCAGCGGCGGCGACGCCACATGCGGCCGATCGTACAGCGGCGCCTCGTCGCCCAATTCCTTGATCGGCAGGTCGGCCATGACGTCGCCGCCATGCTTGACCACGAAACGCTTGCTCGGCGTGGTATAGCCGACCACGGCAAAATCCAGTCCCCATTTGCGGAAGATCGCCTCGGCTTCCTTTTCCTTTTCGGGCTTCAGCACCATGAGCATGCGCTCCTGGCTTTCCGACAGCATCATCTCATAGGCGCTCATGCCGGTCTCGCGGGTCGGCACCGCATCGAGATCGAGATCGACGCCGAGATCGCCCTTGGCGCCCATTTCCACCGCCGAACAGGTCAGGCCCGCCGCGCCCATGTCCTGGATCGCGATCACGCAATCGGCTTCCATGATTTCGAGGCAGGCTTCCAGCAGCAGCTTTTCCGCGAAGGGATCGCCGACCTGCACGGTCGGGCGCTTCTCGGCGGAATCGTCGTCGAATTCGGCCGACGCCATCGAGGCGCCGTGAATGCCGTCGCGCCCGGTCTTGGATCCCAGATAGACGATCGGCATGTTCACGCCGGAGGCCGCCGCGTAGAAAATCTTGTCGGTATCGGCAAGCCCGACCGCCATCGCATTGACCAGGATGTTGCCGTCATAGCGGGTGTGGAAGCGCACCTGCCCGCCGACCGTCGGCACGCCAAAGGAATTGCCGTAGCCGCCGACACCGGCGACCACGCCCGACACCAGATGGCGGGTCCTGGGATGTTCCGGCGCGCCGAAACTCAGCGCATTGAGGCAGGCGATCGGGCGCGCGCCCATCGTGAACACATCGCGCAGGATGCCGCCGACGCCGGTGGTCGCGCCCTGATAGGGCTCGATGTAGCTCGGATGGTTGTGGCTCTCCATCTTGAACACCACCGCCTGGCCGTCGCCGATGTCGATGACGCCGGCGTTCTCGCCCGGCCCCTGGATCACCCAGGGCGCCTTGGTCGGCAGGCCCTTGAGATGCAGCCGCGACGACTTGTACGAGCAGTGCTCGTTCCACATCGCCGAGAAGATCCCGAGTTCCGTGAAGCTCGGCACCCGGCCGATCAGCTTGAGAATGCGCTCATACTCGTCGGGCTTCAGGCCGTGGCTGGCGACGAGTTCGGGGGTGATCTGCGGCTGGTTCATGAGGCTCTTCAAGCGATTGAAGTCTCTTATTAGGGAGATCGAAGCGGCGCGAAAAGGCCTTTTTTGGCGCAATTTACCGCTGTCCAGAGCTTTGCGGGCGCCCAGGGCAGCACGGGATTTGCACATCGCGGATGGATCGGATTTAAGGGCTGAATAGCTCAAACCAAGGCCAAATCGCGTGGACGACCTGACCAGAACTGCATTCCTCAACCGTCCCGGTCTGCACGTCCAGACCGAGGGCGAGTTCAAGGGCTGGCGGACCTGGAGCCGCGACAATTTCGAATCCCATAACGGGCCGTTCTGGCACCGGATGGAGGACGACGGCCAGATCCGCTGCGCGTTCCGGGTCGAGAAGAAGCACCTCAACGGCATGAGCAATGTCCATGGCGGCGCCTTCATGGCGTTCGCGGACTATTGCCTGTTCGCCCTCGCCGCGCCGGTGCTGCAGGGACCGGGCGTGACGGTATCGTTCGGCTGCGAATTTCTCGACGCCGCCCGCGAGGGCGAACTGGTCGAAGGCACCGGCGACATCATGCGCGCCGGCGGATCGATGATCTTCATGCGCGGCGTCCTGAAATCCGCCGAGCGTTCGCTGTTCACGTTTTCCGGTACCATCAAGCGGATGAAACGGCGAACGCCGGTCGCGAATAACGACGCCGGCTGATCCGTCTTTCCATGGTTCGAGACGCGCGGCGCGGCCGCGCTCCTCTCCATGAGGATTTAAAACCTCATCCTGAGGAGCGGCGTCTTCGCCGCGTCTCGAAGGATGACGCCACTGCGCTGCAGCTTGCGGTAATTCTCGACGCCGCGCATCGCGCGGATCATCTTGCCCGGCTCTACTGCACGCTGACCAGGGTCAGATCGACGAACCACGACTGCGGCGAGACGAAGCCCTTGACCTTCGGGCTCATCGCGCGCGGGTTGAGATCGTGGACGATATAAAGCCAGGGCGGGTTGTCGACGAGACGCTCATGCGCCTTGCGATAGGCAGCCGAGATGACGTTCCGATCGGTCGCCTCCGAAATCGTCTTCAGCGCGGTTTCGAATTCGTCGTCCTTCCATTGCTCAAAATTGAATCCGTTCGGCGAAAAATTGGCGGCCAGGAAATAGCGTGCCATGACGCCGGCATCCGACGATGGCGAGCTGACATTGAGCACCATCGCGCCTCGCAGATTTGGGCTGTCGGGCGTGGCGCGCGCCGCCGTCAGAAGCACCTGCCATTCGATCACGTCGAATTCCACGTTCACGCCGCAGGTTTCTTTCAGGTTCTGCTGCAGGAATTCGTTCATCGGCAAAGGCAGCATCTGCCCGGAGCCGGAATTCGAGATCAGCGCCTTGAACGACAATGGTTTAGCCGCCGTGTATCCTGCTTCTGACAGCAGCGCCTTGCCCTTGGCCGGGTCGAATTTGTAGCGGTTCACGGGGCTGCCGAAATCGGGATCGCTGGTCTTGAGCCAGCCGACCGAGGGCTCCGCGGTGCCATTGAGCAATGACACCAGCCCGTCTCGATCGATGCAATAGTTCAGCGCCTGGCGAACCCTGACGTCCTTGAACGGGCTGTCGGCCGCGCCAATGTTGTAGAACCAGGGCCAGACATGCGGATAGGAGCCGGTGGTAATGGCAAAGCCGGCCGATTTCAGCGAGGCGATGCCATCGGCCGGCGGCACTTCGATCCAGTCGACCTGACCCGAGCGCAAGGCGGCCAGCCGCGAATTCGCTTCCGGAATCGGCATCAAGACGACCTTGTCGACCTTTGCCTTCCTCGCCGTGTCCCAATACTCATCCCAGCGCGCGAGATCCGCTTCCTGCCGCGGCACGATCTGGGTGATCCGGAACGGCCCGGTGCCGGCGGCCGGCAAGGTCGCGACCTTGGCCCAATCGCCGGCTTTTGCGAACGAAGCGGGCGAGGTGAACAGAAGATAGACCGCCATATAGGGGAAATAGGAGGCCGGCTTGGTCGTGGTGATCGCGACGGTCTGGTCGTCGATCTTCTTGTAGCTGCCCATCACGGGAACGCGCGCCCGCGACATCGCCGAACTCGGCGCTTCGAATTGCGGGCTGGTGCTGTTGAAATAGCGATCGAGATTCCAGATCACGGCATCGGCGTTGAAATCGGTGCCGTCGTGGAATTTCACGCCGCGGCGCAGATGGAAGATCCAGGTCTTGTTGTCGGCCGGATCCTGCTCCCATTTTTCCGCAAGCCCGGGACGCAAGGTCGCTAGTTGATCCGTGCGGGTCAGATCCCACAGCACCAGCCCCTCGAAGATCGGATAGCCGAGGAAGCGCATGCCCTCGAAACCGTTATTCGGTAGTCCGGTTGCCGTAGGGATATCGGACGCCGTCATGGCGATGCGCAGCGTGGTCTCGGCCAGCGCCGGTTTGAATGGCAGCAGAAAAGCCGCAAGCGCGAGCGTGCAGGAAGCCTTACGAATGAACATGGTTTTCCCTCTTGGCGATCGGACGATCCGCATTCGGCTGATCGCTAAGGGATTCAGGAGCAAATTTCAGGCCAGCCGGAGCACCGCGGCCTAATGCCTATTATTGCGGCACTGCCAGCAGCTTGCGGTATTTCTCGACGTCGCGCGTCACCAATTGCTGCAGCACTTCCGGCGTGTGCTCGTTGGCATCGGGCGCCACCGTCGACAAATCCGCGAAGCGTTTTTTCACCGTATCGCTTTCGACTGCGGCGCGGGCCGCGGCATTCAGCCTGGCGATGATCTCCGGCGGCGTGCCCTTTGGCGCGAACAACCCGTTCCAGCCCTGCGCCTCGAATTCGGGAAGCTTTGCTTCAGCCGAGGTCGGCAGATCCGGCAACGTCGCCAGCCGCACCGTCGAGCCGACCACTAGGCCCTTCACAAGCCTGTCGCCGATCGCCTGCGAGACGGAGGCGGCCGCATCGCAGACGCCGTCGATCTGGCCGCCGATCGCATCCGTGAGCGCAGGCGCGGCACCACGATAGCCGACCAGGGTCACATCTATTCCCGCCGCCTGCACGAAACTCTTGCAGATCAGGAAATTCGAGGAGCCGACGCCGGCGTGGCCGAGATTGATCGTGCCCGGATGGCTTTTCACATAGGCGATGAATTCCTGCACGGTGGTGGCGGGAAAATCCTTGCGCAGCGCCACGACGCCGAACGTCTTCGCCACCATGGCGATCGGCGCAAATGATTCCGGCGTGAACGGCAGCTTCGGATAGATCGTGTAGGCGGCGGCATTGGTGCCGGCGTTGCCGATCGCGATGGTGTAGCCGTCAGGCTCCGCGCGCGCGGCACGGGTCAGCGCCGTCGAGCCGCCGGCTCCGCCGATATTCTCGATCACGATGGTCTGCCCCAGCGCCGAGCCCATCTGTTCGGCGACGGTGCGCGCGATCACGTCCGAATTGCCGCCGGCCGCGAACGGCACGATCAGGGTGATCGGGCGTTTTGGGAAGTCCTGCGCATAGGCGGTGCTGACGGCGAATGAAGCCGCCGCGATAACAGCGATCAATCGCGCTATTGTTTTATTTTGACGGGTTTTCTTCACGCGAACCGGTGCCCACTTCGGATCGCGTCCGGGGCAGGCTTTCGCTTGAAAACGCTACGATGACTTACGCCGCGCGATCCAGATGCGCCACCAGCCCTGCAAACAGGCCGCGGCCGTCGGTGCATCCCATGATGTCTTCGACGTGGTTTTCCGGATGCGGCATCATCCCCAGCACATTGCCCTTGTCGTTGATAATGCCCGCGATCGAGTGCGCCGCGCCGTTGATGTTGGAATTCTCGTCGATCCCGCCCTCGGCCGAGCAGTAGCGATAGAGCACCCGCCCCTCGCCTTCGAGCCGCTTCAAGGTCTCTTCGTCCGCCTCGTAATTGCCCTCGCCATGGGCGATCGGCACGCGAATGACCTGGCCGGCATTGTAGCCGCGCGTGAACGGCGTGTCGGAGCGTTCGACCCGCAGATGGACGTCGTGGCAGATGAATTTTAATCGCGCATTGCGCATGAGAACGCCGGGCAACAAGCCGGCCTCGCAGAGAATCTGGAACCCGTTGCAGACGCCGAGCACCAGGCCGCCCTGCGCCGCGAACGCGCGCACCGCGTCCATGACGGGCGCGCGCGCGGCGATGGCGCCGCAGCGCAGATAATCGCCATAGGAAAACCCGCCGGGTACCACCACGAGGTCGGTCCCCTCGGGAAGCGACGTCTCCGCGTGCCAGACCATCTGAGGCTCATGACCGGAGATGAGTTTCAGCGCCCGCGCCATGTCGCGCTCGCGATTGATTCCGGGAAAGACGAGAACGGCGGATTTCATTGCTTGCCTAGCTCAACACCTCAACCCGGTAATTCTCGATCACCGTGTTCGCCAATAGCTTGTCGGCGGCGGCTTGCAACGCCGCCTCGGCCTTGGCCTTGTCGGAGCCGGAGAGTTCGATGTCGAACACCTTGCCCTGGCGCACGCTGGCGACGCCATCGACGCCGAGCGATTTAAGCGCTCCTTCGATGGCCTTGCCCTGCGGATCGAGAATACCTGATTTCAGTGTAACGGTGACGCGCGCCTTCATTTCAACCTCGTCATTCCGGACGAACCGCGCAGCGGATCGATCCGGAATCTCGCGCAAGCAATCTCTGGATTCCTGGTTCGCGGTCTGCGCCCGCGCCCCGGAATGACGTACTAACTCTTCACCAGCACCGGACCGGAGCCCGCGGGCCGCTCGTTCTCCATCAGGATGCCCAGCCGCTTGGCGACTTCGGTGTAGGCCTCCAGGAGGCCGCCGAGATCCCGGCGGAAGCGGTCCTTGTCGAGCTTTTCGTTCGACTTGACGTCCCACAGCCGGCACGAATTGGGCGAAATCTCGTCGGCAACGATGATTTGCATCATTTCGTTCTCGAACAGCCGGCCGCATTCCATCTTGAAATCGACCAGCCGGATGCCGATGCCCAGAAACAGCCCGGTCAGGAAGTCGTTGACGCGGATAGCCAGCGCCATGATGTCGTCGATTTCCTGCGGCGTCGCCCAGCCGAACGCGGTGATGTGCTCCTCGGAGACCATGGGGTCGTTGAGCTGGTCGTTCTTGTAGTAGAATTCGATGATCGAGCGCGGAAGCTGGGTGCCTTCCTCGATCCCCAGCCGCTGCGACAGCGATCCCGCCGCCACGTTCCGCACCACCACTTCCAGCGGCACGATCTCGACTTCGCGAATCAGTTGCTCGCGCATGTTAAGGCGGCGGATGAAGTGAGTTGGCACCCCGATATCGTTGAGGTGCTGAAACAGATATTCCGAAATCCGGTTGTTGAGGACCCCTTTGCCCTCGATCACCTGGTGCTTCTTGGCATTGAACGCGGTCGCATCGTCCTTGAAGTGCTGAATCAGGGTTCCCGGCTCGGGACCTTCATAAAGCACCTTGGCCTTGCCTTCATAAATGCGGCGTCGACGGCTCATTGGGATGTACCGAGTGTTGTTGAAATCCATGAAGTTGGTGTGCTCCGCGATGACCTAGGGATTACGACCCACGACGGAGCTGCCGTGAAGGTCTGGGACAGGAAACAGAACAAGAACCGGACCTGAAGGCAACCTAACCGATTGGCCCATCCAGCACAATCGATCCGGCCGCCTTTGGGCGAGTTTTACCGTCTGCTGCGGCTTAAAAGCCCGTTGTTTTAACAATTCTCTACGGTTATCTAGGCGCGCAAGCCGGCCGCCGCAACGAGGCCGCTGTCACCAATTCGGCATAGGATCGGAACCTTAACCATGACCACATTCGATAAGCGCGAGGAAGGTTTCGAGAAGAAATACGCCCTCGACGAGGAGCAGAAGTTCAAGGCCGAGGCGCGCCGCAACAAGCTGCTCGGCCTGTGGGCGGCGGAAAAGCTCGGAATGTCCGGCGACGCCGCCAATGACTATGCCAAGACCGTCGTCGCCGCCGATTTCGAGGAAGCCGGCGACGCCGACGTGGTCCGCAAGGTGCTGGGCGACCTCACGGCCAAGGGCGTGGCGGTGACCGAGCCGCAGCTTCGCGTGAAGATGGACGAACTGATGGCGCAGGCCGTCACGCAGGTGAAGGCGGGGAAGTAAGGACGGCGGCCGGGTCGCCTGCCGTCATTCCGGACGCCGCGCAGCGGCGATCCGGAATCCAGAGGTGTTTTTCTCTTCTCGAGATTCCGGGTTCGTGCTTCGCACGCCCCGGAATGACCGCAAGCCTCACCCCTCCTTGAATCCGTATTCCGGCACGTTGCCGCTGGCGCCGTAGTATTTGTATGGCAGGAACTTGCCCGACATCGTGATCTTGACGCGGTCGCCCTTGGGATTGGGCAGGCGCTCCATCACCATGTCGAAATCGATCGCCGACATGATGCCGTCGCCATATTCCTCCTCGATCAGCGCCTTCCAGGCCGGGCCGTTGACCATCACCAGTTCGTAGAAGCGATAGATCAAGGGGTCGGTCGGCGGCATCGGCGTGCCCTCGCCGCGCATCGGCACCTCGTTGAGCATCGCGGTCTCGGATTTGGACAGCCCGAACAGTTCGCCGGCATTCGCCGCCTGCGGCTTTGTCAGCTTCATCTGGCCAAGGATGGCGCCGACGATCAGGACTTCGGAATAGCCGCCGATGTTTTCGCAGATGTGTTTCCAGCTCCAGCCCTTCTCGCGCTTGATGTCGAGCAGCTTTTCGGTGAGGTCGGATCGTTTCATGGGTCGTTCCCTTTCGCTCGTCCTGCCCGGGCTTGTCCCGGGCATTCACGTCTTTCTCTTTCGGCTTACGAAGACGTGGATGGCCGGGACAGGCCCGGCCATGACGCCTGTTTTGATTCTTCATGCGGTGCATCGGATACCGACGCGATCACCAATTCCGGCTTGCCGATCCGAACCACCGGCACGTTGCGCGGATCGTGACCGGGTACGTCGGCTGCAAAGGTCTTGCTGCGGCTGACCAGGAAATCGACGATGTGGTTTCGCAGCGCATAGTAATAAGGGTGGCGGTGCAGATCGATCCGGCCGCGGTCCTTGGGCAGCGGATTTTCCACGATCTCCGCCAGCACCGCGCCGGGGCCGTTGGTCATCAGGAAAATCTTGTCGGCGAGATAAATCGCTTCATCGACATCATGGGTGATCATGAAGGCGGTCTGCCCGGTCTCCAGACAAATCCTTCGCACTTCGTCCTGCAGCGTGCCGCGGGTCAGCGCGTCCAATGCCGAGAACGGCTCGTCCATCAGCATGATCTTCGGCGTGATCGAGAGCGCGCGGGCGATCCCGACCCGCTGCTTCATGCCGCCGGAAAGTTCCGAGGGACGCTTGTGCTCGGCGCCTGTCAGGCCCACCAGATCGATGAAGGTCTGCGCATGCGCCCTGACCTTGGCACGGTCCCAGCCGCGCCATTTCGAGGTCACGGCATAGGCGACGTTGCCGAGCACGGTGCGCCACGGCAGCAACGCATGGCTCTGGAAAATCACGGCGCGATCGAGGCTGGTGCCTTCGATGGCCTGTCCGTCGACGATCACGGTGCCTTCGCTCGGCCGGTCGAGACCGGCGAGAATGTTCAGCACCGTGGTCTTGCCGCAGCCGGAATGCCCGATCACGCAGCCGAACTCGCCGCGCGCCATCGACAGCCAGAGATTCTCGAACACCGCGATCTCGCCGCCATTGGCGCCGGGGTAGCGCTTTGCGATCGCTTCGATGGAAATGAACTTTTCCGAGTTCATAAGCGACGTTTCCGGAAAGCCGGTGAACTCCCTCGCCCCGCTTGCGGGGAGAGGGTTGGGGTGAGGGGATCTCTCGACAGGCTCAGACTGGGGATGCCTCCCCTCACCCGGATCGCGGGCTGACGCCCGCTATCCGACCTCTCCCCGCACGCGGGGAGAGGTGAAGTTGTGGCGATGTTCGCGCAATTCATTTCGCCCTACTCCGGGAACGTGACCATGCGCGTGAACCGCGCCAGGACCTGATCGAGCAGCATACCGACAACGCCGATCAAGAGAATCGCGATGATGACGTTGGTGATCGAGAGGTTGTTCCACTCGTTCCAGACGAAATAGCCGATGCCGGTGCCGCCGACCAGCATTTCGGCGGCGACGATCACCAGCCACGCAATGCCGATCGAGATCCGCATACCCGTGAGAATCGTCGGCGCCGCCGCCGGCAGGATCACCGTGAAGGCGCGCCTGACGGTACCGACTTCCAGCGTGCGCGCGACATTGATCCACTCCTTGCGCACGGCGGCGACGCCGAACGCGGTATTGAGCAGCATCGGCCATACTGAGCAGATGAAAATGACGAAGATCGCCGACAGTCCGGAATCCTTGATGGTGTAGAGCGCCAGCGGCATCCAGGCCAGCGGGGAGATCGGCTTGAGAATCTGGATGAACGGATCGAGCGCCTTGTTGATCAGCGGCGACATCCCGATCAGGAAGCCGAGCGGGATCGCGACAATGACCGCGAGAAAATAGCCGAGCCCGACGCGCGCGATCGAATAGCCGAGCTGGATGCCGAGGCCCTTGTCGTTCGGCCCGTTGTCGTAAAACGGCCGCCTCAGATGCTCCCACAATTTCGCGCCGACATCGAGCGGTCCCGGCATCACCGATTTGCCCTGCGTCGCCGTCAGCCCCATCAGCTTGGCGTATTCCGGCGACATGGTGGCGACGGCGCCGGTGCCGCGCGTAGCGAGATGCCAGATGCCGATGAACGCGAGAAACAGCGCGACCGACACCATCGCCGCGCGCAGGCGGAGCGAGGCGGTCATCTCCTTCTCCCCGCTTGCGGGGAGAAGGTCGGGATGAGGGGGACTCTCCGCGTGACCGGTGTCAATTGATAGACCTGTACCCCCTCACCCGGATCGCAAGAGCGATCCGACCTCTCCCCGCAAGCGGGGAGAGGTAAAGGAAGTGCCTCCCTAGTCCTCACGTCACCTTCCTGATCTTGAAGCTCGCCAGATAGCCCTCAGGCTTTGCCGGGTCGAAGCTCTTGCCCATCACGGCGAACGACTTGTACGAGGTCGCCGGCGGCGTCAGCCCCATCTCCGTCATCACCTTGCGGGTATCGGTCGCGAGATAGACCTGCTCGGCCACCGCCTTGTAATCCACATCGCCCTTGATCTGGCCCCAGCGCTTCATCTGGGTCAGCATCCAGACCGCGAAGGATTGCCAGGGGAACGGATCGAAATCGACGCGCTTGGCGTCGGTCTTCACGCCGCCCAGCCCATCGGCATAGGTGCCGGTAAGAACCTGCTCCAGCACGGTGACGGGCGCATTGATGTAATTGGCCGGCGCGATGGCTTCAGCGATCTGTTTGCGGTTCTCGGCCTTCGAGGCATAGGCGGTGGCGTCGACGATCGCGCGTGTCAGCGCCGCGAAGCTGTTGGGCGAAGACGTGATGAACTCCCGGCTCGCGGCAAAACTGCAGCAGGGATGCCCGTCCCAGATTTCCTTGGACAGGATATGCAGGAAGCCGACGCCGTCATAGATCGCGCGCTGGCAGATATTGTCGGGCGCGAGGAAGCCGTCGATATTCTCGGCGCGGAGATTGGCGACCATTTCCGGCGGCGGCACCGAGCGCAGTTGCACGTCGGTGTCGGGATCGAGCCCGTGCTCGGCGAGATAATAGCGCAAGAGATAATTGTGCATCGAGTAGTCGAAGGGAATGGCGAACTTCATGCCCTTCCAGTCCTTGGGATCGCGCTTGTCCTTGTGCTTCATCGCCAGCGTGATGCCCTGCCCGTTGATGTTCTCGATGGCGGGGACGGTAAAGGGAACCGCCGTCGCGCCGAGACCGAGCGAGATCGCGATCGGCATCGGCGCCAGCATATGGGCGGCGTCGTATTCCTTGTTCATGGTCTTGTCGCGGATCACCGCCCAGCCCGCGGTCTTCACGACCTCGACGTTGAGGCCGTGTTTTGCGTAGAAGCCCAGCGGGGCCGCCATGATGATTGGCGTCGCGCAGGTGATCGGAATGAAGCCGACCTTCAAATCCTTTTTCTCCGGCGTGCCGGCCTCGGCGAAAACCTCGGTCGCGGTCTTGATCGGGAAAAATTGCGAGATCGCGGCGAGCGCCGTCGAAGCCCCGACCGATTTCAGGAACGCCCGGCGCGCGGCATCCTTCGGGAACATCGCGCGCACGACCGCCGACGCAACCACGCCCTCGTAGCGCTGCTCTTCGCTTGCCGCCGGACTGGACACGGGTTCGCAGCGCAGCGTCAGCGCCGCGTGTTCGGCTGCGGAGCGATGCTGGCCGCAAACGCAGCCGGACTGTTGAAGCGCGCGATCGGCGTCAAAAGGATCGTCGAACGTGGACATGCTGCATTTCCTCTGCGGTACCGGGCGCGGCGAAACGGCAGTCTCCCCGCCCCGCTCCAAAATTTCATCGCCCGGCCGCTCCAGCACGGCCGGGCGATGAAAAAACATGCAGGTTCTATGCCGCTTTGCCGGTCAGCTTGGCTGCCGTGGGCAAACCTGCGTCAATTGGCAGCGATGGGTCGCGCGACCATTCGTTCCAGGAGCCGAAATACATCCGGACATCCTTGACCCCGGCATTTTTGAGCGCGAGGAAGGTGTTCGAGGCCCGCGCGCCCTTGAAGCAATAGAGATAGACCGGCGTATCCTCGGAAATGCCGACCGTCGCGCATTCCGCCAGGATTTCGTCCTTGGACTTGAAGCGCTGCCCCTCCGGCGTCGGCTTCATCATGCGATACCATTCGAGCCAGACCGCGCCGGGGATACGGCCCTTGCGCGGGCAGAAGTCCTTGCCATAGGGCGACGAGCTTTCGCCGATCCACTCGTCGACATCGCGGACATCGAGCAGGGCGACGCCGGGCTTGCCGACCGCAGCCAGCATGGTCTTGGCGTCGATCAGAATGCCGGCGGCTTCGGGAACGATGGCGAACGAGGCCGGCGCGGGGCTCGGCACTGCAGTGGTGACCGGCAGGCCCTTGGCCGCCCAGGCGTCGAAGCCGCCATCGAGCACCTTGATCTTGGGATAGCCGAGCATGGTCAGCAGGTAATAGCCGCGGCAGGACTGGCCGAAGCCGGAGTTCATCGACTGCTCGTAAATGACCGCGGTTTCCTTGCCCGACAGTCCGGCCTTGCCGAACGCGTCGGCGAACTTCGTCTTTAGTTCGTGAATGCCTTCCGGCGTCGAGGTGGCGAGATAGGTGAAGATCTCATGCACGTTCACGGCATTCGGCAGATGCCCCGCGCCATAGGCCTCCGGGTTTCGCGTGTCGATGATGACACACGGCTCCTTGGTCACGAGATCGGTAAGTTCGCCGGGAGAAATCAGAACGTCCGTCATGGCAGGCCTCTCCTGTTTGGTGGTTGGAAGTCAGGGTCGATCGGAAATCCTCTTGAACGTTCAGCGGCCCGGCTCAGCCGTCCTGCAGCATCTTGCGAAGCTGCTTGGTGGCGGGCGTGACGATGGCGATGAAGTAGGCTTCGCGAAGCCTGCGCTGGGCCCGATGGCTCTTCAGGTAACCGCGCGCGCCGCAATGAAGCATCGCCGCATGCGCCGCCGCGACGCTGGCATCGCCCGCTTCCAGCCGAAGTGCGACAACGCGGCGCCAGTAATCCTCGTCGGCGTTGAAGGGATCGCGCGCCAGCGCCATCGTCGCCGCCTCGAGATCGGCCGCGAGTTCGCGGAAGTCGGTCGGCTGCTGCGGAAGGTAGCGATTGATGTGGCCGAGCGGTGTGGCCACCTCATCCATGATCGCGATGCAATCCTTGATCAGGCCGAGCGCCATGCCGGCCTGCAGCAGGATGAAGCCTGCGCGAATTTTCCTGACGAACGGACCGGCCGGTTCGGCCAGAATGAGATCATCGGACACGAAGACGTCGCGGAACTGCACGCCATAGGTGCCGGTGCCGTCCATGGCGAGGAACGGCTGGCACGGCTGCAGCGTAATCGCGGGATCGGAACAGTCGGCCAGAAACATCACGATCTGGCCGGGCCGGTCCTCGATCTCGAAAATCGTACCGAAGAAATGATCGGGGCCGAGATTGGATACCCAGGGCAGCGCACCGCGCACGACGTAGCCGCCCGCCACCTTGCGGCCCTTCAATTTCAGCTTCTCGATTCCGAAGAAGGTCTTCATCGGATTGGAAAGCCCGGTGCCGCCGAGAATCTTTCCCGCGGCGACACCGTCCGTAAATCCGGCAAGCGCCGGATTGTCGGAATTCGCCGCGTACCAGACCAGCGTGTTCTGACACCAGGCCATGAAGGCGGTCGCGCCGCAGACTTCGCCCAGCGCCGAGATCGACTGAATGGCGCAGCAGAGATCGGCCGCGCCGTTGTCCGGCCGATGGCTGCCCCATGCCCCGGCATCGCCGAGACGCCGGAGCAGATCGGCCGGATAGACGGCACCGTCATCGATACCGGCGGCAAGCGGCGCAAGGTCTCTCCGCGCGATCGATGCAACCTGTTCGGCGATCGATCCCGGAGGAAGATCGCGTTCTTCGTCGATCGTGAGATGCGATACAGCCCCTGGACTCATCAGAACTCTCCACACCCAGTTTTTCAACGAAGCGACGTATAAGGACGGCAGGCTTGCGCTAGGCGCTGACCTCGAGGTTCACCGGCCGGGTGAAGGTGTTGGCCACCGGCGACCACTTCTTGACATGGGAGACCAGCGCGTCGATCTCGGCCTGCGAAATGCCCTCGCATTCCATGTCGACCTTGACCCGCACGTCGGTGAAGCCGACCGGCTTCTCGCTGACGTCGCCGGTGCCCCACACCGCCGTGATGTTGAGGTCGCCTTCGAGCTGAAGCTCGAGCTTGTTGACGATCCAGCCGCGATGCACCGCGTTGGCGTGCAGCCCGACCGCAAGGCATGAGCCCAGCGCCGCGAGCGAGGCTTCCGACGGATTGGGCGCGGTGTCGTCGCCGAGCAGGCCCGGCGGCTCGTCGACGATGTAGGGCGCGAGGTTGCGGATGTAGTTGGCGTGGCGGAACTTGCCCTCGGCCACCGTCTTGCATTTCAAGGTCTTGATGACCTGCGGATTGGCCTTGCCGTTGGCAATGAGCTGTTCCAGCCCTTGCTTGTCGATCGGGGCAAGGCATCCCGTAAGCACTGTTTTTTGAGCGACCGCCGTCATTGTTTCTCTCCCTGTGGGCTAGGATACCGAACGGTCTGTTTCCTGCACGAAGCGTGCCAGACGCAGCCCAAATGAAAAGGCGAAGTCTTCAAGCCGCTTAGCCGGCGCTGCCTTCGGATTGATCAGGGGGCGGTTGCTCAAACCCAATGCAGTTGCCGCCTCGGCGCGATTATTTTGAGCGCATGAAGATGCGACTTGATGAAAACGCCGCGGTTCGATTTACTGCACGCATGGCCAAATCAGCTTCGAAGAAGAAACCGGCCGCGGCCTCCCTCGCCGCGGGCGATGAGGAATCGGCACGCGGACGCCTGCTCGGCGCGGCGACGCATCTGTTCTGCAAGAACGGCATCAACGCCACCGGCATCGACGCCATCATCCAGGAAGCCGGCACCGCGAAGACCACGCTCTACAAACTGTTCGGTTCGAAAACCAATCTGGTGCACGCGGTGCTGGAGAGCGAAGGCAAGCAATGGCGCGAATGGTTCATCGGCGCCATGGAATCCGGCGGCGGTGACGCGCAGGCGAAGCTGACGCGGATCTTCCCGGCGCTGAAGAGCTGGTTTGGCGAAGAACGTTTCTACGGCTGCCCGTTCATCAACGCGGTCGCGGAGCACGACAAGGATCAAAAACAGTTCCGTGCCATCGCGATGCGGCACAAGAAAGTCGTTCTGGCGCACATCGAAAAGCTCGCCGCCGAGATGGGCGCAGCGGAGCCGGAATTGCTGGCGCATCAGCTCGCCTTGCTGATCGACGGCGCCGTCGTCGCAGCGATGGTCTCGCGCAATCCCGGTGTTGCGGATACCGCGGCGCTTGCCGCGCGCTCGCTGCTACTGCCTTTGAAGCCCAGGAAGCCGAAGCGCGCGAGCAGCGCCGCGGAACAACTCGTGGCGGTGTGAGCCAGATTGGTCGTCCCAGCTCAAGGCCGGGACGACGTGGATAAAATCGTAGGGTGGGCAAAGCGAAGCGTGCCCACCATTCAACGGAGCGATTGAGATAGATGGTGGGCACGGCGCTAGCGCGCCTTTGCCCACCCTACTGTTTTTTCCAGCCGCTCCAGCTCGCCGGCCATGTCGCCCTCCACGGCGGCGACATCCATGGTGATGACCTTGTAGCCGCGCGCCTCCAGCCACGCCTGCCGCGCCGTGCGGTCTTTCACGATGACCTCGGTCTCGTCGGCATTGATCAGCTCGATCGCCACCCGATGCACGAACGAGATGAAATCCGGAATATGCCGGCCGACCGGCGTCTGCCGTTTGAATTGCCCCGCAAAACGGCGGTCGGTCGTCAGCGCCTGCCACAGGATGCGCTCGGCATCGGTCGGGTTTCGCCGCAACAGCCGCGCCAGCCCGCGGACGGTACTGCTGCTGTCGGCGGGCGCGGGGCCCTGCCCGTGCTCGGCGAGCAGCGCGCGCAGCCGCGTGGCCTGTGCGCCATCGAGCACGCCGCCCTTGGCGGGACCTTTGCGCCCCTCGGCGATCGCCATGACCACGCCGTGCAGCGTGTGCATGTCCTGCTTGGTCGGGTCCATCCGGGAGAAGATGTTGCGCAGATTGACCAGCATGGTCTCGCGCTTTTCCGCCGGGCGCAGGAATTCGACCCTGTCGAGTTCGCGCACCAGATTGTCGAAGAACGCCTGCATCTGATGCTGCGAGGCGCGCTCGGAGCGTTCGGGCATCGCGAACGGCAACGCGCCTGCGGTCGAAAGCTTGAACCATTCATAGCCGATCAGCAGCACCGCCTGCGCCAGATTGAGCGAGGCAAAGCCGGGATTGACCGGAAAGGTGATGATGCGGTTGGCGAGCGCGACCTCCTCGTTCTGCAGGCCGTAACGCTCGCGGCCAAACAGGATGCCGGCCTTGCCGCCGCCATCGATCTCGGCCGCGATCTCGCGCGCGGCGGCTGGTGCCGCGACCACGGGCTTGGCCTGGTCGTGGGCGCGCGCGGTGGTGGCGAACAGCAGGGTCAAATCGGCGACCGCCTGCTCGACGGTATCGAACAGCTCAACCTGATCCAGAATATGATCGGCGCCGGAGGCCGCACGCTGCGCGCTGATATTGGGCCAGCCGTCGCGCGGCTTGACGATCCGCAGCCGCGTCAGCGCGAAATTACCCATCGCGCGCGCGGCCATGCCGATATTCTCGCCGAGCTGCGGCTCGACCAGGATGACAACGGGGCCCGCCAGCTCGACGCCCGTCTTGGTCTTGTCGGTGCCCGATCCGGACATCTCACTTCACTTTCTGGTTCAACGTCCGAGATCTCCCGCAGCCGCTTGAGCGGATTAGGGTTTCGGATACGGTTATCAATCACAACCGAAGCGAACCTGCAAAACCGGCCCGAGGACCAGGCCGGGCGTTTTTGAGCCAAAACCGGCCCATACTTGGATACGGCGGTGGAGCCGGTTCGCGTGAAGAAAACGCCTCGGGCCTGGCCAATCAGAACCGAGGCTCTAAACCGAAAGATGGCCTGAAACTGCATAACGGCTTGGCTTTCGCAAGCCGGTTGGCAATGCTATAGCGCGGGATACACCGCATCCCACCCCGCCCGAAAAGCGCTGTTTTCCAAAAAAGGCCCGATCTGCCATGGCAAAAATCAAGGTGACCAACCCCGTCGTCGAACTCGATGGCGACGAGATGACCCGGATCATCTGGCAATACATCAAGGACAAGCTGGTCAACCCGTTCCTCGATATCGAGCTGATGTATTTCGACCTCGGGATGGAATACCGCGACAAGACCAACGATCAGGTCACCATCGACGCCGCCAACGCCATCAAGAAAGTCGGCGTCGGCGTCAAATGCGCCACCATCACGCCGGACGAGGGCCGGGTGAAGGAATTCGGCCTGAAGGAAATGTGGAAGTCGCCGAACGGCACCATCCGCAACATCCTCGGCGGCGTGGTGTTCCGCGAGCCGATCATCTGCAAGAACGTGCCGCGGCTGGTGCCGGGCTGGACCAAGCCGATCATCATCGGCCGTCACGCCTTCGGCGACCAGTACCGCGCCACCGATTTCAAGTTCCCCGGCAAGGGCACGCTGTCGATGAAGTTCGTCGGCGAGGACGGCAAGGTGATCGAGCGGGAAGTCTACAAGTCGCCCAGCGCCGGCGTCGCGCTCGCGATGTACAATCTCGACGATTCGATCGCCGATTTCGCCCGCGCCTCGTTCAATCAGGGCCTGTCGAAGGGCTATTCGGTATACCTCTCGACGAAGAACACGATTCTCAAGGTCTATGACGGGCGGTTCAAGGACATCTTCCAGGAGATTTTCGACGCCGAGTTCAAGGCCAAATTCGACGAGAAGAAGATCACCTACGAACATCGCTTGATCGACGACATGGTCGCCGCCGCGATGAAGTGGTCGGGCGGCTACGTCTGGGCCTGCAAGAACTATGACGGCGACGTGCAGTCCGACACCATCGCGCAGGGCTATGGCTCGCTCGGCCTGATGACCTCGGTGCTGATGACGCCGGACGGCAAGACGGTGGAAGCCGAGGCCGCGCACGGCACCGTGACCCGGCATTACCGCGAGCACCAGAAGGGCAAGGAGACCTCGACCAACTCGATCGCTTCGATCTTCGCCTGGACCCGCGGGCTGTCGCATCGCGCCAAGCTCGACAACAACGAGGCGCTGGCCAAATTCGCGCTGACGCTCGAAAAAGTCTGCGTCGACACCGTGGAGGCCGGCTTCATGACCAAGGATTTGGCGCTCCTGGTCGGCGCCGATCAGCGCTGGCTGTCGACCACCGGCTTCCTCGACAAGGTCGCGGAAAACCTGACCAAGGCGATGACACCGGCATAAACCGCCTGCAACTTTACGCAGACCCATCAACGTCATTGCGAGCGAAGCGAAGCAATCCATCCCGCCGCGGAAAGAAAGACTGGATTGCTTCGCTTCGCTCGCAATGACGAGCTACGTCCCGGAGAGTGCGATGCTCGATTTCAAAAGTGCCACGCTTGCGTTTTTGCTGCTATTCGGAGCGCCTCTGGCCTCGCTTGCCGCGGAGACGCCCCTTCCCGAGGCCATCGCGGCATCAGGCGAAACGATCGTGCTCGCGGTGCACGCCGAAGGCGCGCAGGTCTACGAATGCAAGGCCGGCGCCGACGGCAAGCTCGCCTGGGCGTTCCGCGAACCGATCGCGACATTGCTGGCAGATGGCAAGACCGTGGGCCGGCACTATGCCGGGCCGAACTGGGAACTCAGCGACGGCAGCGCCGTGGCCGGCAAGGCCGCCGGCAACGCGCCGGGCGCGACACCGAACGATATTCCCTGGCTCAAGCTCAGCGTGATTTCCAGCCGTGGTAGCGGCATCCTGACCGGCGTCACCACGGTGCAGCGGATCAACACGGAGGGCGGCAAGCTTGACGGCGCCTGCGACAAGGCAGGTAGCTTCAAAAGCGCGCCCTATTCCGCGGAATACGTGTTCCTGCGCAAGCCTTGAACATAAGGGTTCAGCGGCAGCGTCGTAAGAATGTGATCGAGATCGTCATTGCGAGCGTAGCCAAGCAATCCACCTCGGCATCATCTTCGAGATCGTCCCGGTCGTGCCGAGCAAGGACACCCGCGAGGTCATCGCGCCGTTCCTGGATGCGAATGACGCTGCCGGCGGCAGTGGCCGACCCGCGAATTTTTCTCAGCCGCGTTTGAACCTTACCGGCGCTCTGTCGACCAATCAAAAGCCGGGGGATTGCAATTTCCGGATTCTACCGAACGCCGCCAGGCATCAATTCAGCTTGGCGGCGTTCGTGCGTTCAGGGGCCGTGTGAAGCCGCCCTTGCCGAGATTTTGTTTTTGATTCGTTCCATCGCTTCGGCAGGCGCCGCCTATTTGCGCGACCCCAAGCTCGCGATCGTGTGGCGGAAACCGGCGTAAGCCTGCGGCTTCGCTGCGCTATTCTTCCGCAGGCTGTCGGTCGTTCTGCTCGGCCTGCGCGATTTCATCGGCGGCGATGTCGCCCTTCTGCGCCTCCCCGGTGTCGGCGAGCCGCGCCTTGACCACCTCCTGCACATGCGCGGCCAGTTTCGGCGCCCGCGCGATCAGGGCGTGGAAATCCTGCGCGTCCAGCGCCAGCAGGTTGGAGCGGCGCATCGCGGTAACGGTGCCGCTGCGCTGGGTGCGTTGCAGCAGCGCGATCTCGCCAAAGAAATTGCCTTCCTCCAGCCGCACCCGCTGGGCCGGCAATTCGATCTCGACCTCGCCGGCGGCGATGAAATACATCGATGTGGCGGGCTCGCCCCGCCGCACCAGGATTTCACCGGTTTCGATGGTCTGAGCCCGCAGCAGCCGCATGATGTCAGCGATCTCGACGGCGCGCAGATGCGCGAACAGCGGCACCCGGGCTAGCATGCCCCAGGTCACGATAAAGTCGTGCCGGCGGACTTCATTGGCGAACGCGCTGGAAATGATCGCAACCGGCAGCGCGATCATCATCAAGCCGCCGACGATGGCAAAGGTCGCCACCGCCTTGCCCATCGGCGTCACCGGAATCACGTCGCCATAGCCGACGGTGCCCAGCGTCACGATCGCCCACCACATCGCGTGCGGGATGGTTCCGAACTTGTCGGGCTGCACCTCATGTTCGATCGCGTACAACAGGGTCGCGAAGGTGAGCACCGCGCCGATCAGGATCACCAGGCAGCCGAACAGCGTGCGGCGCTCGGCATGCACCGCCGCCAGCAGGGAGCGCATCGCCGTCGAGTAGCGGACCAGCTTGAAGAACGGCAACATGCCGAACACCACCAGCATCGGGCGCTCGCCGTCGAGCAGCGCCAGGCCGGGCGGCAGCACCGACAGCAGGTCGATGATTCCAAGGCCGCTGGTCGCGTAATCGACGCGGGCACGCGATGGGCTCACCTCCCGATAGGTCGCGTGTCCGGCACTGCTCCAGAGCCGCGCGGCGTATTCGACGGCAAAGAAGGCGAGCGATCCGACTTCGATCGCATCAAGCAGCCGGCCGTAACTCGCATCGATCTCCGGAACCGACGCCAGCACCATCGCCACGACATTGATGACGATGATCGCGATGATCGCATGCGCGAGGCGCGCGCTCGGCGTGTGCGGCAGGTTATCGTGTTCGAGCAGATCGTAGAGCCGGCGGCGCAGATCATGGCCTTGCATCGCGCCCTCCCCTGAACCGATCCGAAATCGATGCGCTCAGGCGCCGCCCATTGCTTTTTCGATCGCCGACAGCGCCGCATCTGCTTTCGCGCCATCGGGCCCGCCGGCCTGCGCCATGTCGGGCCGTCCGCCGCCGCCCTTGCCGCCCAGCGCCTCGGAGGCGACGCGCACCAGATCGACCGCGTTGTAGCGCGAGGTGAGATCGCTGGTGACGCCGACAACGACGCCGGCCTTGCCGTCCCCGGTGACGCCGACGATGGCGACCACGCCGGAGCCGAGTTGCTTCTTGCCGTCGTCCGCAAGGCTCTTGAGGTCCTTCATCTCGATGCCTTCGACCGCGCGCGCCATCAGCTTGACGTTGCCGACCTCGCGGATGCCGGCGGCATTCGCCGCGGCGCCGTTGGAAGCCAACGCCCCGCCGCCCATCGCCAGCCTCTTGCGCGCGTCGGAAAGATCGCGCTCCAGTCTCTTGCGCTCTTCCATCAGCGCTGCGATGCGCGCCGGCATGTCGTCGAGCGTGGTGCGCAACTCGGTTGCCGCTGTCTTGGCGAGCGCCATGGTGTCGTTGGCGTGCTTCCGCGCGTGATTGCCGGTCAGCGCCTCGATGCGGCGCACGCCGGAGGCGACCGCGCTTTCGCCGGTCACCGAGATCAGCCCGATATCGCCGGTGCGGCGCACATGGGTGCCGCCGCACAATTCCACCGACCAGCCGAGCGTGTTGCTGCCGTGTTCGCGGGCGGTCCTGCCCATCGACACCACCCGCACCTCGTCGCCGTATTTTTCGCCGAACAGCGCCCGGGCGCCGGCATCGCGCGCGTCGTCCACCGCCATCAGGCGGGTGGTGACCTCGTCATTCTCCAGCACCACCTCGTTGGCGATATCCTCGATCCGGCTCAACTCGTCCGGGGTGATCGGCTTTGGATGCACGAAGTCGAAACGCAGCCGGTCCGGCGCCACCAGCGAGCCGCGCTGCGCGATGTGGTCGCCGAGCACCTGCCGCAGCGCCTCGTGCAACAGATGCGTCGCCGAGTGATGGGCGCGGATCGACGAGCGCCGGGCATGATCGACTTCAAGCTGCAGCGGCGTGCCGGCCTTGAGCGTGCCCTGCACCACCGTGCCGAGATGCACGAAGAGATCGCCGGCCTTCTTCTGGGTATCGGTGACGCGGAATTTCACGCCCTCGCCGGTCATCATGCCGGTATCGCCGACCTGGCCGCCGGACTCCGCGTAAAACGGCGTCTGGTTCAGAACGATCGAACCGCTCTCGCCGGTCTTGAGGCTTTCGACTTCCTCGCCATCCTTCACCAGCGCCGCCACCACGCCTTCGGCGGTCTCGGTCTCATAGCCCAGGAATTCGGTAGCGCCGAGTTTCTCGCGCAGCGGAAACCACACATTCTCGCTGGCGGTATCGCCCGAGCCGACCCAGGCAGCCCGCGCCTTCTCCCGCTGCCGGTCCATCGCATCGGTGAACGACGCCTGATCGACGCCGATGCCGCGCGATTTCAACGCGTCCTGGGTCAGATCGAGCGGGAAGCCGTAGGTGTCATACAGCGTGAACGCGGTGTCGCCGTCGAACATATCGCCTTTTTGCAGGCCGCGGCTTTTTTCGTCGAGGATCGACAGTCCCTTTTCCAGCGTCTTGCGGAAGCGCGTCTCTTCCAGCCGCAGGGTTTCCTCGATCAGGTTCTCGGCGCGGACCAGTTCGGGATAGGCCTGGCCCATCTCGCGCACCAAGGCCCATACCAGCCGGTGCATCAAGGGGTCCTTGGCGCCGAGCAATTGCGCATGGCGCATGGCGCGGCGCATGATCCGGCGCAGCACATAGCCGCGGCCCTCGTTCGAGGGCAGCACGCCGTCGGAAATCAAGAACGACGACGCGCGCAAATGATCGGCGATGACGCGCAGCGAGGCCTTCTGCTCGCCGTTGGGATCGACGCCGGTCAATTCCGAGATCGCGCGGATCAGGGCGACGAACAGGTCGATATCGTAATTGTCG
The DNA here is from genome assembly GCA_963793165.1 of uncultured Alphaproteobacteria bacterium. Taxonomy (GTDB): domain Bacteria; phylum Pseudomonadota; class Alphaproteobacteria; order Rhizobiales; family Xanthobacteraceae; genus Bradyrhizobium. The sequence continues at coordinate 95,708 of CAWBYU010000008.1, read as the reverse complement.
TGCTTGCCCTGCAGCACCGCCGCGACCCGCTCCAGCCCCGCGCCGGTATCGATCGAAGGTTTCGGCAGCGGGTTGCGTACGCCGCCCTCGAGCTGCTCGAACTGCATGAACACGAGATTCCAGATCTCGATGAAGCGGTCGCCGTCCTGCTCCAGCGAACCCGGCGGCCCGCCCCAGATCTTGTCGCCATGGTCGTAGAAGATTTCCGAACACGGCCCGCACGGCCCGGTGTCGCCCATCTGCCAGAAATTGTCGGAACCGGCGATACGGATGATGCGGGACTCGGGCAGGCCCGCGATCTTCTTCCAGAGGTCGAACGCCTCGTCGTCGTCGATATAGACGGTCGCGGTCAGCTTTTCCTTGGGCAGGCCGAATTCTTTCGTCACCAGGTTCCACGCCAATTCGATGGCGCGGTCCTTGAAGTAGTCGCCGAACGAGAAATTGCCGAGCATCTCGAAAAACGTGTGATGCCGCGCGGTGTAGCCGACATTGTCGAGGTCGTTGTGCTTGCCGCCGGCGCGCACGCATTTCTGCGACGTGGTGGCGCGCTGATAGGGCCGCTTCTCGACGCCGGTAAAAACGTTCTTGAACTGCACCATGCCGGCATTGGTGAACATCAAGGTCGGATCGTTGCGCGGCACCAATGGCGACGACGGCACGATCTCGTGCCCGTTGCTGGCAAAGTAGTTCAGGAATGCCGACCTGATTTCGTTGACGCCGCTCATGTCAGTCCAATCGCAAAAACCATCGGGATTCGCCGCAAAGGGGCGATTTATCCCGGCGCAACGCTTTTAGACGCGGGGGCTGGCGCTGTCCAGAAAGTGTGCAGGGGGATCATGGACTTGCCGCACCCGCGCAGGAACCGTTGATAGTCGCGCAAGCCGCGTTGACAGCCTTGGCGGGGCTGTGTTTTCTTCCTATCTGTTCAAGACAGTCACGTCGGGAGAGATCGGCCTTGCGCCGGCGCCGAAGGAGCAACCGCCCCGGAAACTCTCAGGCAAACGGACCGCGTGACTTGCTAGCATCTGGAAAGAGACGCCGAAGGGCCTGAAGACCCCGACGTGTCCGCCGACGGGATAATACTCTCAGGCACAGCGACAGATGGGGCTTCGACTGGTTTTTCGAGGAATCGTCCTCGGAAACCGCGAGGGCCCTGTGATGCTTGCGCGCGAAAGCGAAACCTCCCTGAAACGCACCCCTTTGCACGCGCTGCATGTCGCGCGGGGCGGCAAAATGGTGCCGTTCGCGGGTTATGACATGCCGGTGCAATACCCAACCGGCGTGCTGCGGGAGCACCTGCATACCCGCTCCTCCGCCGGCCTGTTCGACGTCTCGCATATGGGCCAGATCGCGCTGCGGCCGAAATCCGGCAGGCTCGAAGACGCCGCGCTGGCGCTGGAGCGGCTGGTGCCGCAGGACATTGTTAACCTTAGCCCGGGCCGGCAGCGCTACGCCCAGTTCACCAACGAGACCGGCGGCCTCCTCGACGACCTGATGGTGGCGAATTTCGGCAGCCATCTGTTTGTGGTGGTCAACGCCGCCTGCAAGGCCGAGGACGAGGCGCATCTGCGCGCCCACCTGTCCGGGACCTGCGTGATCGAGCCGCTGCCCGACCGCGCGCTGATCGCGCTGCAGGGGCCGAAAGCTGAATGGGTACTGGCGAAATTTTGTGCAGATGTTGCCGCGATGCGATTCATGGATGCCGGTCCGCGAAATATCGACGGCATCGATTGCTTCGTCTCGCGCTCGGGCTACACCGGCGAGGACGGCTTTGAGATTTCGGTGCCCGCTGCAAAGGCCGAGGCGCTGGCAACGGCGCTGCTTGGCGAGAGCGAGGTGCTGCCGATCGGCCTTGGCGCGCGCGACAGCCTGCGGCTCGAGGCCGGGCTCTGTCTTTATGGCCACGACATCGACACCACGACCACGCCGGTCGAAGGCGCGCTGGAATGGTCGATTCAGAAGAGCCGCCGCACGGGCGGCGCCCGCGCCGGCGGTTTTCCAGGCTCAGACAAGATTCTTTCCCAGCTTGAGCAGGGCGCGCCGCGCCGCCGCGTCGGCTTGAAGCCGGAAGGCCGCGCCCCCGTGCGCGAGGGCGCGCCATTATTCGCGGACGCCACTTCATCCGACCCAATCGGCGCGGTCACCTCGGGCGGCTTCGGCCCCAGCATCAACGCGCCGATCGCGATGGGCTACCTGCCGCCCTCGCATGCGACGGCCGGCGAATTGGTGTTCGCCGAACTGCGCGGACAACGCCTGCCGCTGCGGGTCGCCGCCACCCCCTTCGTTCCCAATACTTATAAACGCTGAACTTGAACCGCTGAAGGATCCGCAATGACGACGCTTTACACCGCCGACCACGAATGGCTCCGCATCGAGGGCGACGTCGCCACCATCGGCATCACGGATTATGCGCAGTCGCAGCTCGGCGACGTCGTGTTCGTCGAGTTGCCGAAGGTCGGCCGCAGCCTGAAGAAGGCGGAGGCCGCGGCCGTGGTCGAATCAGTCAAGGCGGCCTCCGATGTCTACGCGCCGATTACGGGCGAAGTACTGGAAGTCAACGACGCGCTCAGCACCGAACCGGCGCTGGTCAATTCCGATGCCGCCGGCAAGGCGTGGTTCTTCAAGCTGAAGATCGCGGACAAGGGCGAACTCGGCGGCCTGATGGATGAGGCTGCCTACAAGGCGCACACGGCGTGAGATGACCAAGCGATGAGGTATCCCGTCATGCGCCGCGAAGGCGGGGCATCCAGTAATCGCCAGCAGCGGCCGTTGACCGAGCCGTCGCGGCGTACTGGATCGTCCGCCTTCGCGGACGACGACACCGAATGCGAATATTCCAACGAGGAAAACCCATGACCGCGCACCGCAAACCCGCCGACGAGGCCGCCGCCACTTTCGTCCGCCGCCACATCGGCCCCTCGCCGCGCGACATCAACGCGATGCTGGAAACGGTGGGCGCGGCCAGCCTCGGCGCGCTGATGGCCGAGACGCTGCCGTCGTCGATCCGGCAAACAATGCCGCTCGATCTCGGCGCGCCGCTGAGCGAGACCGAAGCGCTCGCCCATATGAGCGAGCTGGCGTCCCGCAACCTGGTCTTCACCTCGCTGATCGGCCAAGGCTATTCCGGCACGGTGCTGCCGGCGGTGATCCAGCGCAACATCCTGGAGAATCCGGCGTGGTACACGGCCTATACGCCCTACCAGCCGGAGATCAGCCAGGGCCGGCTGGAGGCGCTGTTCAACTTCCAGACCATGATCTGCGACCTCACCGGCCTCGACGTCGCCAACGCCTCGCTGCTGGACGAAGCCACCGCGGCGGCCGAGGCGATGGCGCTCGCCGAGCGCACCGCGCATGGCAAGACGAAATCGTTCTTTGTCGACCGCGAGGTGCATCCGCAGACCTTGGCGGTGCTGCGCACCCGGGCCGAACCGTTGGGATGGGATCTGATCGTCGGCGATGCCTCAAGCGACCTCGACAAGGCCGATGTGTTCGGCGCGCTGCTGCAATATCCTGCCACATCGGGCGCGGTGCGCGACCTGCGTCCGGCCATCGCCGCGCTGCACGCCAAGGGGGCGCTGGCCATCGTCGCCGCCGACCTGCTGGCGCTGACGCTGTTGGCCTCGCCCGGCGACCTCGGCGCCGATATCGCGATCGGATCGGCGCAGCGCTTTGGCGTTCCGATGGGATATGGCGGGCCGCACGCGGCCTATATGGCGGTGCGCGACGCGCTGAAGCGCTCGCTGCCGGGCCGCATCGTCGGCCTGTCGATCGATCAGCGCGGCCAGCCCGCCTACCGGCTGGCGCTGCAGACCCGCGAGCAGCATATCCGCCGCGAAAAGGCGACCTCCAACATCTGCACCGCGCAGGTGCTGCTGGCGGTGATCGCCTCGATGTATGCGGTCTATCACGGCCCGGAGGGGCTCACGCACATCGCCCGTAGCGTGCATCGCCGCGCCGCCGTGCTGGCGGCGGGATTGCGCAAGCTCGGATTCGCGCCGCAATCCGAGGCCTTCTTCGACACGGTGACGGTGGACGGCGGCGCCCAGCGCAACGAGATCGCCGCCCGCGCCAGGGCCGCAAAAATCAACCTGCGGGTCGGCCCGCGCGCGCTCGGGATCGCGCTGGACGAGACCACGACGGCTGCGACCGTCGAAGCCGTATGGCGCGTGTTCGGCGGCAAACTGAGTTACGCCGACGTCGAAGCCGGTGCGCGCGACGCGCTGCCCGCGGAGCTGAAACGCAACAGCGCATTTCTTACTCATCCGGTATTTCACGCCCATCGCTCCGAGACCGAGCTATTGCGCTACATGCGCAAGCTTTCGGACCGCGATCTCGCGCTCGACCGCGCCATGATTCCGCTCGGCTCCTGCACCATGAAGCTCAACGCCACCGCGGAGATGATCCCGCTGACCTGGCCCGAGTTCGGCACGCTGCATCCATTCGCGCCGCCGCAGCAGGCGGCAGGTTACCACGCGCTGTTCGCGCGGCTGGAGAAATGGCTCTGCGACATCACCGGCTATGACGCGATCTCGTTGCAGCCGAATTCCGGCGCGCAGGGCGAATATGCCGGCCTGCTGGCGATCCGCGGCTATCACGCCGCGCGCGGCGAGCCGCACCGCAAGGTGTGCCTGATCCCCTCGTCGGCGCACGGCACCAATCCGGCTTCCGCTCATATGGCCGGCATGGAGGTGGTGGTGGTCGCCTGCGATGCGCGCGGCGACGTCGACGTGGCGGATCTGCGCGCCAAGGCGGAGAAACATTCGAAAAACCTCGCCGCCGTCATGATCACCTATCCCTCCACCCACGGCGTGTTCGAGGAACATATAAGCGAGATCTGCGACATCGTGCACGGCCATGGCGGACAGGTCTATCTCGACGGCGCCAACATGAATGCGCAAGTCGGACTGTCGCGGCCCGGCGATTACGGCGCCGATGTCAGCCATCTCAATCTGCACAAGACGTTCTGCATTCCCCATGGCGGCGGCGGCCCCGGCATGGGACCGATCGGCGTCAAGGCGCATCTGGCGCCGTTCCTGCCCGGGCATCCCGCAACCGACGCCGCGACGGGGGCCGTCGGGCCGGTCTCGGCGGCGCCGTTCGGCTCGGCGTCGATCCTGACCATCTCCTACATCTACATCCTGATGATGGGCGGCGAAGGCCTGACGCAGGCCACCGAGGTCGCGATCCTGAACGCCAACTACATCGCAACCAAGCTCGATCCGTATTTTCCGGTGCTGTACCGCAACGCCAAGGGCCGCGTCGCCCATGAATGCATTGTCGATCCGCGTCCGCTGAAAATTTCGAGCGGCGTCACCGTCGACGACATCGCCAAGCGGCTGATCGATTACGGCTTCCATGCCCCGACCATGAGCTTTCCGGTGCCGGGCACGCTGATGATCGAGCCGACCGAATCCGAATCGAAAGCCGAGCTGGATCGTTTTTGCGATGCCATGATCGCGATCCGGCGCGAGATCGCCGAGATCGAATCGGGCCGCTGGAAGGTCGAGGCCTCGCCGCTGCGCCACGCCCCGCATACCGTCCACGACATCGCCGATGATAATTGGACGCGCGCCTATAGCCGCGCCGAGGGCTGCTTTCCGGCGGGCACCTCGCGGTCCGACAAATACTGGTCGCCGGTGGGACGGGTCGACAATGTCTATGGCGACCGCAATCTGATCTGCTCGTGTCCGCCGGTGGAGGACTACGCGCAAGCGGCGGAGTGACGCGATAGCGTCATTCCGGGGCGCGCGAAGCGCGAACCCGGAATCTCGAGATTCCGGGTCTGGTCCTTCGGACCATCCCGGAATGACGCCATACCAAAAACAAAACGGGCGCCAAGGACGTCGGCAACTCAACGTCCTCAGCGCCCGCTTGTGCGAAACTTAAACCCCGCGGCTCAAGTCCGAGAAAACCTCACTCCTCCGCCGGCTCCTCGCCTTCGGCGTCGCGCTCGGGGGAGCCTGCCAGGATCTGCTCGGCGATCAGGCCGGAATTCTGGCGGATCGCCACCTCGATCTTGGCCGTCATGTCGGGATTGGCCTTGAGGAAGGCTTTCGAGTTCTCGCGGCCCTGCCCCAGCCTTTGGCTGTCATAGGAGAACCAGGCGCCGGATTTTTCCACGATGCCGGCCTTGACGCCGAGATCGAGAATCTCGCCCATCTTGGAGACGCCCTCGCCATACATGATGTCGAATTCGACCTGCTTGAACGGCGGCGCCAGCTTGTTCTTGACCACCTTGACGCGGGTCTGGTTGCCGACCACCTCGTCGCGCTCCTTGATCGCGCCGATGCGGCGGATGTCGAGGCGGACGGAGGCGTAGAATTTCAGCGCGTTGCCGCCGGTGGTGGTTTCCGGCGAGCCGTACATCACCCCGATCTTCATCCGGATCTGGTTGATGAAGATCACCATGGTGTTGGATTTGTTGATCGAGGCGGTGAGCTTGCGCAGCGCCTGGCTCATCAGCCGCGCCTGCAGGCCGGGCAGCGCATCGCCCATCTCGCCTTCGAGTTCGGCCCGCGGCACCAGCGCCGCCACCGAGTCCACCACCAGCACGTCGACCGCGCCGGAGCGCACCAGCGTATCGCAGATTTCCAATGCCTGTTCGCCGGTGTCGGGTTGCGAGATCAACAGCTCGTCGATGTTGACGCCGAGCTTTCGGGCATAGACCGGGTCGAGCGCATGTTCGGCATCGATGAAGGCGCAGATGCCGCCCTTCTTCTGGCCCTCGGCGACGGTGTGCAGCGCCAGCGTGGTCTTGCCCGATGATTCCGGCCCGTAGATTTCGACCACCCGGCCGCGCGGCAGGCCGCCGACGCCGAGCGCGATATCGAGCCCGAGCGAGCCGGAGGAAATGGTCTCGATATCCATCGAGCGGTCGTTCTTGCCCAGCTTCATCACCGAGCCCTTGCCGAACTGGCGCTCGATCTGGGAGAGCGCGGCGGACAGGGCTTTGGTCTTGTCCATGGAGGATCCTTCGACGATACGCAGGGCAGTGGCGGACATTGGTGGTGCTCCTTATGGCGGGGATTCGCTAGCGGGACAAACGGGCGGCCAGGACTGAGGAGCCGTGGTGGATCGGCGATGGCTGATCAGTGACTGATGGAACACCGTACCTCATTTGTTCTCAGTTCGCAATATGTTCCTTTATCGGTAGTGGATAATTGCCTGTTTTAACCCGTTAAAGGTGTGTTTTGAATGGATTAACGTCCTGATTTCAACGAGAAAGAACGTTGGGAGAACCGGGCGTTCCACCGGCGTAACACCCTTAGGTTTATCGTTGCGCCAGATTTCTACCTTCGCTGTCTCCGCAGGTTTTGATAATTTGGACTGGCCCCCTTCGGGCGGCGCAGTTTAAAGCCGCCCGGCGCCGCAAATCGCCGTCATTTGATACGGATCAAGACGCGGGATCGTGCAGTCGTCAAACTCACAACCCGCATGGGTAATATCGTCTTCAAATGTCCACGAACCGCCATGAACGTGCAGCACTGGCTCGCGGACGAAACCGCGCCGGACGATGTGCAATGCACCTACGAAACCGTGCATTGCCAGGCCTGCAGCGGGATTCATTTCCTCAATCGGTCGACCCGCAAATTGCTCGGCGAAAAAGAGGATTAAACCCCATTCCACGCCATCGGCGCCGAACGCGCGGCATGGCGAATCCAATGCGGCCCATCAAGGTTTTTCGATGCTATCGTTGCGATGACGTGATCTCTGAATAACGGCCTTCAAACAGCGTCGGCATCGCAGGTTTTTCAGGCATTCGCGGCCTCCACGCAGACCACGCGACGTTTTCCTTTTAATCCGCGCTGCGCAGCCGCCGCATCGTGAATTCGATGTCGCCGCCGGGCAGCTCGCGCCAGCTTTCGACGCTGCTCATATAGGCGGCCTTGGGATAGCGGGCGAGAAAATCGCGGGCTTTGGTTCGCGCCTTGTCGCGCGGCAGGGAGAAGGTTTCACGCAGATAGCCGTCGTCCGGCTTCCGCCGGCCGGCCATCCGCTCAGCAAGATCGCGGGGGCGAGAGGCCATGTCGCAACTCCAGCACACATAACGACTGGGCCTAATATAGCGCTGGCGGGAACCAATCCGAGTCCCTTTAACCGCGGGGGCCGGGGAATTGAGTCGTCTACCGGACACTGGTCCTGATATAGTTCGGACATTCCCGGCAGGAACCCCAGACGCCGGCGACCGAGAGCCCCGGGGGCTCCCGCCTTGTTGCGCGAACGAGCCCGATGGCGGCTCGCACGACCAAGGCACCAGCTGACTGGCGTGCAGCCATCAAACCACGAGACCAGAGATGACCGATCAACGGACCAACCGGCTGCTCTCGCTGCTATCTGACCAGGATTACGAGCGGCTGCGGCCGCATTTGGCCCATGTGGTTTTCGACTACAAGAAGAGCCTCTACGAGGCGTCGCGTCCGATTGAGCATGTATATTTCCCGATCGACGGGGTCGCTTCGATGGTGATCACGACAGCCGAAGGCTTGAGTGCGGAGGTCGGCACCGTCGGCAGTGAAGGCATCGTGGGATTGCCGATTTGCCTCGGCGACAGCCAGGCGCCTTCAAACGTTTACGTTCAGGTTCCCGGCACGGCGTTTAAACTCGACGCGCGGTTTTTCCGCGAAGAACTCGAACGGAGCCCGACATTGAATCTGATCATGCTCCGCTATGTCCACGCCTTCTTCAACCAGGTCGCACAGTCGGCGGCCTGCGCTCATCTTCACCGGGTGGAGCAGCGCTGCTGCCGCTGGCTGCTGATGACCCGCGACCGGATGCCCACGGGCGACTTCCTGCTCACCCAGGAATTCCTGGGGATGATGCTCGGCGTGCGACGAACCACGGTCACGGACGTGATGGGCGGCCTGCAGAAGGCGGAGCTTATCCGCTATCGGCGGGGCCACGTCACGATCCTCGACCATGCGGCGCTGCAGCGACGCGCCTGCGAATGCTACGCCATCTCCAAGCTGGAGTTCGATCGGCTGCTCGGCGACACCGCGGCCGCGCCAAGGACCGACAAGAAGCATCGACTGGTCAGCGAGACCGGTTAGAGCCGAAATATCCCGCTGCATCCGTTGCCGGTCGGCAGGATAACGCGGCCCCGGACAGGTGCTATGACGGCTACCGGACCGACAGCCGCTCTCCTTATCCCTATACATGCGTTTTCCGCGGTTCGCCCTCTCGGAGCGTCCTCCCCCAATCCCCTGCGGTAAATCGGCCCGACCGACCGGGCGGGATATCGCAGTGCCAACGCCAGTTTCGAACACCAGTCTTCCCTTGGACAACAAGCTGCTGGCGTCGCTGCCCCGCGATCAGTTCGATCGGCTGCTTCCCTATCTGGCGACGATTACCCTGCCGCAGGGCGAGGTGTTGCTTGAAGCCGGCGACGAGGTCGATCAGGTCTATTTCCCGCATTACGGCATGTTGTCGTTGCTCGCCGTATTGCGCGACGGCAAGGCGATCGAGACCGCTACCGTGGGCCGCGAAGGCGTGGTCGGCGCGATGGCCGGGCTTGGCCTGTACAGATCGCTGGTTCGCGTCGTGGTCCAGATGCCGCTGGCCTGCAGCAAAATCGCCGCCAGCCAGTTCCGGATGGTCGCCGCCTCCAGCGAGGCCATGCGCAATCTCTCCATCCGCTATAACGAGGTGTTGCTGTCGCAGGCGCGGGTGACGGCCGCCTGCAACGCCCTGCATTCGATCGAGGCGCGGTTTTGCCGCTGGCTGCTGCAGAGCGCGGACCGGGCTGGCAGCGACACGGTCGTACTGACGCAGGAATTCCTCGCCGAAATGCTCGGCGTGCGCCGCACCTCGGTGACGGAAGTGGCGAGCAAGGTGCAGGCCGCAGGCGTCATCAGCTATTCGCGCGGCGTGATCAAAATCCTCGAGCGCCCCGCGCTGATGCGGATGTCGTGCGAGTGCTACGAAACCTTGCTCGATCAATCCGCCCTGCTGGCTTGATCGTTCGGCAAGCGGCCTTTCTCATCTGCTGATTGCCCTGAGAGGGGAACTCCATCCCCAGATGCGCATTGGTTCCTTGGAAGGAACCCAAATGCCGCTGCCGCAACAGCCTTCACCAAGACGCCGACCTCAGATCCTGGATGACCAGACCGGAGGCGCGTGGCGCTTCGATGCGCACGAATACGAAGACACCTGGGCCAAAGACCCTCGGACCGAAGACTTGTCCACCGAAGGCTTGTCCACCGAAGACTTGTCGGCGGAAGACTTGTCGGCCGAAGACGACTGGGACAGCGGCGACAACAGCGTGACGCGTTTCATGGCCCGCCTCACGGACCTCATCCGAAGCATGGGCGGCCCGAAATAGGCCCGAACCCCGGCGAACGCAAGCACGCTTGCGTTCGCTCCGCATTCGAGCGTTTCGTTCTTTAATTCGCGGTGCTGCCGGTCTTGGTCCGCGGCTTCGCGGGAGCCGATACCTTGGGCGCTTCGGTGCTGCGCACATTGCCCCAGGGATCGGAAGAGGTTTTGGCGTCGGGTATTTTCCGCAACGATTCCCGGTAGGCCTTTTGCTGGGCCGCCTCCTGCTCCTTTTCCTCCGGCGTCTTGGAGGGCAGATCCGACAGCAGATTGATGTTGGGGGTGGACATTTGCGCGTAAGCCGGCGCCGTCAGCAGTGCGATGGCGGCCGCTATGCGGAAAACTCTCATGAGGAACGCTCCGTGCATTTTCGCGGCAGTATATCACCGCGCGGACCTTGTCGCCAAGCCGGCCGCCTGCCTCGCGATCACGCCAAAATCAGCGCCCATCGCCCGAACCCGCTCCCTTCCCCATCATAACGCCTCGGCCGCGGCGCTTTTACGCCGCGCAGATGAATGTCCCTTTTCCCCAAATGCATCCTAGAACGCTCCCTGCGCTCCCATCGGACGAGGAATCACCGCTGATGCCATCCGGACAACAGGCCGAGATGCTTCTGCGAGGGCGCACGAGAAGACCCGGCGGCGCGCCATGGTCATGCCATCTGGAGCCGCCGTAAACGGGATGGCCTCGTCTTCGACTGATCCCGCGATCAGTATCCGCCGCGCGGTCGGTTCATTCCGCCGCCGCCTCGCCCATAACCGCTGTAACCGCCGCCGATACCGATGCCGATCCCCATCCGCGGGCCGGGTGCGGGTTCGTAATATTCAGGCGGTGGCGGACGGCGGTAGACGACGACATCGTCATCGGGTTCACGCAAGCGGCGCGGCGGCTGCGCGCTGGCACGCTTGGGCGGCTCCGGATCGGCGCGTTTTTTGGACGGAATCCTGGGTGAAAGATCGACTTTCCGAGGCGGCAGTGGCGTGCTGCAGGGACATGTCGGCGCGGCCAGTGACGTGCCGATGGGCTGCGGCGTTCCGCCCGGTGAGACCGGCGCGGCCGGGGAAGACGCATTCGGTGCGCCGCCGACCACCGCAGCGACGCTCGCCAGCGTGTTCGGACGGTTGCGCAGCCGGTCCTCCAGCTTGCGCGCCGTCGCGGTGAGATCGCTGTCGGGGTATTGCAGCAGGAAGGCGCGATACGCCGTTGCGGTATTGACGATCACGGCGTTGTTCCACGCCACCATCCTGCGATGGCGATCCAGCCATTCGCGCGCCTGCGGGCCGAACGGCGGTTGCGCGAACAGCCCGACAAACGCCTCATAGGCTTCGTCGGTGCCGTCGGCCACGATCATCTCGTTGGCCACCTCGACCGGCTTGCCGCGCAATTCGCTGCGCCATTCATCGACGGTGCGCTTCTTGTCGGCAGGCTTCGCGACCGTCGCGCCCGATCCTGGAAAGAACCTGAAATCTTCCGTCAGCGACGAACTATCCCACGGGGTCTGCCGCCCCTCGGTCGCCTTGTTGACCGAAACACGGACGCGCTTGAACGTATCCTCGATCGAAAGTCCCGGCTCCTTGGCCGCCGCAAGCAATGCAACGGTGTACGGACTGTCGGCGCCGCTGCCGTCCTCGGCCTCCGCGCCCGGTGAGGTCGAAAAGGACATGAACGTGCCGGGCGCGCCGGTCCTGGCGTCGACGATCGCTAGCCCCTGACCGGTGCTCTTGTTGATCGCGGGGAACGGATTGTTGCGGCAGGCATCGAGCAGCAGGATGCGCGTCTTGCTCGGCACCGATGTCAGCGTGTTCAGGACGTCGTTGAGGCGTACCGCCTGCAGCGGAATATCGGTTTCCCGCTTCGGGTCGACATCGACGGGCACGAGAAAATTCTCGCCGTCGACCTGAAGGCCGTGGCCCGCGTAGAACACGAGGGCAACCGTGTCCGGACCTTTCGCCGCCACCTTGGCGGCGAACTCGCCAACGGTCTCGCGCATGTCGTTCTGCGACAGATCGGCGGCACTGGTCACGTCGAACCCCGCATCGCCCAGCAATTTGGACATCGCCCTGGCGTCATTCGCCGGATTTGGCAGCGGCACAACGGCACGATAGGCGGATTGGCCGATCACCAGCGCGAGCCGGTTTTCGGCGCGCGCGGCGTGTACGCCAATAAAGAGGGAGGCCGCGACGACCGCGCTGAGCAGCGAATAACGGGACATCAGGCCACCTCCGACACCACGACCAGCGCGTTCAAGCGAAGCCTGCCCCGCGCTTGGATAGCGCGGTGGATAGCGGTTCGCGCGAAAACGCGTCAAAACAACAATAGAGCCCCGGTCCAATTCGATCGGACCGGAACGGGCTCTATGGATTGGTCGCGAAATTCGTGAGGCGGTTCAAACGAGCCCTCGCCACGGGCTGCCGGCGACGGCCCAATTCAACGATCATTTTGTCGCAGGCTGAAAACCCTGGAGCGGGATGACTTTTCTTCGAATCGTCCTCCTGCTCCATCGTTTTTGAGCGCGATCTCCGCGCCCACGCTTGGCGTTTGTCGCGAGGGAAAACCGGATCGCACTTTTCCGGATCATGCTCGCGGGCCGGCGGCCGTTATTTCGGCTTTTTCACCGGTTCCGGGGGCCGCATGCTGCCCCACGGGTCATATTTTTCCTTCAGAGTCCGGAATTCTCTCCAGCGCGGCCTTATAGGCTTTCTCATCAATTTTATTCTGCGCAGGCTCGGCCTTCTTTTCGTCGCCTTGATGCCGCTTGGCATTCAACTGGGCATGCGCGGGCATCGCTATCATCGCCAGCAAGACAGCCGCAGCCGTGAAGATTCTCATCGCCATCGTCTCCTCGATATCCCTTTCTGCCACGATAGCCGTTTCGCGGCCGGTTTTCAGCAATTGTTGATGGCTCCGCTGTGTGAAATTGGCCCCGACGCCGCGCAATCCTGACGGATGCGGGGTAATATCGGCGGGATGCGGCGGCGGATTGTTTATTCGGTGTTGATGGCGGGCGTGGCACTGGCGCTCGCAGGCTGCGGCTTCGCCGACAGCCGCGCGCCGCTGCCGGAATTCATGCGCGTGAAAGCCAGCGAGCCGCCGGCGCGCGAACCGCAACCCGATGTCAAACAATTGGTCCGCGAAAAGCTGGATTCGGTTTTCCTGGCCACGTCATACCCGCGCCTTGTGGAGGTCTCGCCGCCGCACCACGAGCCGCAAGGCCCGGGCTGGACCGCATGCGTCCGGGCGGAGCTCACATCCGCGATGGGAAAACCGCTCGGCGCCCAGACCTACCGCATCACGATCAGCGGCAGCGCCATCATCGACCGCCGGCGCGCCGAGGACGACACCTGCGCATCAGAGACTTATGAGCCGATCTAATTGTGACAAAGCCTTGGGCGCCTCGCCGCTCCTGGATCGCTGCGCGAACTGACCGGACGACGCCAGCGGCATGGAATTCAGGGCTCAGAGTGCGGGAATTGCCTCCAGGCGAAAAAAATGACGAAATAAGGGGGGCCGGTCGAGACCGGTTCTGGACACCGGGTTCCGCCCGGCCCATTACCCCCCGCAGGTATCAGGGGTCTAGCGTAAATGGATGTCGGGACTTGGCTGCGCAGTCTGGACTTGGGTCAATACGAAGCCGTCTTTCGTGAGAGCGAAATCGACGCCGACGTTCTGACCGAGTTGACCGAGCAGCATCTCAAAGACCTGGGCGTTTCGCTCGGGCACCGATTGAAGATGCTGCGCGCGATCCGCGAGCTTGCGGCCGAGGCGCCGGAAGCGCCGAAGCCGCAAGACGCGGCCGATCGGCGTCAATTGACTGTGATGTTCTGCGATCTCGTCAACTCGACCGCGTTGACCGTGCAACTCGATCCCGAAGACACCGGCGACCTGCTTCGCGCGTTTCAGCGCGCGGTCGCAACTTCCGTGACGCGCTTCGACGGCCACGTCGCCAAGTGGACGGGTGACGGCGCCAGCGTTTATTTCGGCTATCCCCGCGCGCATGAGGATGACGCCGAACGCGCGACGCGCGCCAGCCTCGCGCTGATCGAAGCTGTGGGCAAACTTCGGCGCGAGCACGGCGTCGCGCTCGAGGTGCGGATCGGCATTTCAACCGGCCTGGTCGTGGTGGGCGAACTGATCGGCGAGGGCGAGGCGCGCGAGCGCGGCGTGTTCGGGGACACGCCGAATCTCGCCTCGCGGCTGCAGAACCTGGCCGACCCCGGCACCGTCGTGGTTTCCGAATCGACCCGAAGGTTGCTCGGCCGGACGTTTGAATTACAGGCGCTCGGGCCGGTGGAGCTAAAGGGCTTCGAAGACTCCGCTACCCGCCTGGGCGGTCATCGGCGAGATCGCGAATGTCAGCCGCTTCGAGGCATCGCGCTCGGAGGCCATGACGCCGTTCGTCGGCCGCGAGCAGGAGATCGCCCTGCTCACGGACCGCTGGCGCCGCGCCGCCAACGGCGAGGGTCAGGTGGTGGTGCTGTCGGGAGAAGCCGGCATCGGCAAGTCGCGCATCCTGGCGGTGCTGCGCGAACGCATCGGCGACCAGCGGCATCTGACCTTCCGCTATCAATGCTCGCCGCATCACGGCAACGACGCGTTCTATCCGGTGATCGGCCAGCTATGGCGTGGCGCCGGCTTTGTCAGCGGCGAGCCGGCCGCCGTGCGGCTGGACAAACTGGAAACCATGATCGTGCGCGCGGATCTCGAAATCACCGAGATCGCGCCTTACCTTGCCTCGCTGCTGGCGATCCCCACCGAAGGACGGTATCCGTCGCTCGAACTGGCCCCGAGCGAGATCAAGGAGCGGACCATCGCGGCGTTGATCGCGCTGGTGATCGGAATTGCGAAAGCCGTGCCGGTGCTGATGGTGGTTGAAGACGCCCATTGGATAGATCCGACCTCGCTCGATCTGATGGCCCGGCTGGTCGAACGATTGCAGCATTTCTCGGTGCTGCATATGGTGACGGCCCGGCCGGAGTTCACCGCGCCCTGGGTCGGCGGTTCGCATGTCACGGCCCTCTCGCTCAGCCGTTTCGAGCGAAGCCAGGCCATAACGATGATCGATCGCATCACGTCGGGCAAGGTGCTGCCCGCGGAAGTGCTCAATCAGATCATCGCAAAGACCGACGGCGTGCCATTGTTCGTGGAGGAGTTGACCAAGAGCGTGCTCGAATCCGGACTGTTGCGCCAGGAAAACGGCGCCTACGTCCTCGCTTCCGCGCTGACGCCGCTGGCGATACCTTCGACGCTGCACGATTCGCTGACGGCGCGGCTCGATCGCCTGTCACCGATCAAGGAGATCGCGCAGATCGGGTCGGCGATCGGGCGCGAGTTCTCCTATCGCCTGCTGGAAGCGGTGTCGCCGATCAGGGGACAGGCCTTGCAGGACGCCCTGCAACAGCTGATCGAGGCCGAACTGATCCATCGCCGCGGCGCGCCGCCCAAGGCGAGCTACATTTTCAAGCATGCGCTCGTGCAGGATACCGCCTACGTTTCCCTGCTGCGCAGCCGGCGCCAGCGCATCCATGCCGATATCGCGCAGGCGCTGAAGGAGCGCTTCGCCGACGAGGACCATCCGGCTGCCACGATCGCCCATCATTTCACCGAGGCCGGCCTCGCAGAACAGGCGGCGCCGTACTGGCTCGCGGCGGCCGAACTGGCGCTCTCGCAATCGGCCCCGGCGGAAGCCGAGCATCATGCCTCCACAGGCATCGCCTTGATCCCGCGCATTGCCGAAGGGCCGGCACGCGACGCTCTCGAACTCGGGCTTCTGGTCGGCCGCGCCAACGCCATGGTGCCCCTGAAAAGCATTTCCGCGCCGGAAACATTCGAGGCCCTTGCCGCGGCGAAACAGTTGCTGGACAGAGGCATCGGCACGGATTTGCAGCGCGTGTCGATTCTGTACGGGCTTTGCTCCGCCACCACGTTGACGGCGCGATTGAAGCAAGCGCTTGGTTTTGCCCACCAGATCATCGAAGTCGCCGAGCGTCTGGATGACCCGACCTACCGGGTCGTGGGCTACCGTCAGCTCGGGACGCTTCAGTTTTACGCCGGACAGAACCGTGAAGCGTTGCAGAGCCTGCAAACGGGCAACAAATACCGCGACCCACGGCGGCAACGCGCGATCGGCTATCGGTTCGGGTGGGATCAAGGCGTCGCCACCCTTTCCTTTGAAGTATTGGTGCGGCTGTCGCTTGGCCATTTCGACAGCGCCGCGCAACTCAGCGAACGGGTGCGAATTGAGCTGCTCAGTCACGAGCATGCCACCACGGTCGCCTCGGCGACATTTTGCTCGCGGACGTGGCCAGAACTGGTGTTGGAAGATCTTGAAGGCCTGGAGCGCGATAGCGCCGAGCTCGCAGCCTATTGCTCCGAGAAACGGGTAGAACAAATTCGCCTGTTGGCCATTCTCCACCAGATTTACGCCCGCACTATGCGCGAGCCAAACGAGAGCAATATCGCGGCCCTTCGTGCCGCGCTCGATGCGTTACGCAAATCCGGCGGAAATGCCGGAAGCTCCCTGATCATATGCAATCTCGCCGAAGCGTTGCTGGCTGCGGGCGATCTGGAGGGCGCCGAAGCGGCGCTGGCGGACGGCTTCGCCTTCGTCGAGCAATCCGGCGAGCGTTACTGGCTTGCCGGCTTGCACAGGCTGGTTGGCCACGTTGCGCTCAAGCGGCCAGAGCCAGATCGGCGGCGCGCGGAGGCCTGTTTCAAGCAAGCCATCGAGATCGCCCGCGGCCAGGAGGCGCGTTTGCTCGAACTGCGCGCCGCGGTCGATCTCGCGCAGTTGTGGCGTGACGCAGGCTCGGACAATAACCCTCGCCCGATGCTGGAGCCGATCCTGGCTACGCTCGAGGGCGGCGAGACGACGCGCGACGTCCGCAATGCCCGCGCCTTGCTGGCGGAGATGGTTTGAGCGGGGAAATTCGATCGCGCCCACGGCAGTTGCCATCGATGTTACAGCCGTAACATCGGCCGCTTTGACGAAAGATTCGACGCTCCCTGCAATTTGCGTTGCAAAGGTCGACCTCAGCTTGCAAAATACCCAGCACTGAAAGACCGCTTCGCGGCCGGATTGACCAACCAGATAGAGTGGATCGACAGGGCAATAATACGAAACAACCGCATTTTATTTCTTCTCGGCGTCACGCATTTCCATCATTTTTCCGAAAATTCCTGTCCGTTTCAGGCCCTGCGACGACGGTCACGTCGTCGGGGTAATTTCAATGCGGGCCAGAACTTCGGCAATGCGCCGCTTATGAAGACGAGGAAAGCGTTCATCGCCTGACCTGAAGACGTTTTGGTTTTTGATCAATTTGGTTTGATCAATCGAGTGCATCACGGCGCGGGTATCTCGCGCGACAAATTCGCAGGAGAAAAACTTTGCAGGAGAAAACAATGTCGCCAAATGCCGATGGACCGGACCTGATCGATGCTCTGGGCAAATTTGAAAGGACCACCGCGCAGGGCCTCGGCACTTTGTGGGGCCTGATGCTCGAACACCTTTCCGAAAAGCAGGCCAAGACCGCGGCAGCCTGGATGGAAAACCAGGAAGGCGGCGCCGGACGGACCGCCGACGGCATTCTGGTGACCAGCAAGGAACTGGTGATGAAGGTTCTTCTCAACGCCGACGGCAACTACACCATCGAGGGCTACCAGGCGCGCATGAACCAGAGCATCGGCTTGATTTATCTCGGCATGGATTGGGGGCCGGAATACGTCAAGCAGTCGACCAAGTCCAACGCGGCCATCGGACGCGTCACCCGGAGAGAGGCTTTCGATTTTGCGCTGAAGGAGACGCGCGCCGCGCTGGCGGCCCTGCCCGATCCGGGCGCGTTCGACATCGTGAAGATTTCCGACATCGTCTTTGCGGCGATCTGCACCCACTGGTTCGATGTCCCCGATGGGGAATTCGTGCTGGCGGGCGGATTTCGGTTATCGAACCTGGTCGGGCCGGCGCGCTGCCCCGGCGACTACACCCCGCCTTCCGGCTACATCGTCCATCCCGACCCGGACGGGCTGCTGACCGAGATCGGACAGCGAACCGGCCAGCTCCTGCGGGAAGCGGTCGGCAAGCTCGTGGCTTCAAGGCGCGATCCGAAAAACCCTCCCCTAGGCGCCATCACCAAGGCGCTGTTCGAGGAGTTTCCGAATCCTGAGGATAACGACCTGCTGGCGCGAACCATCGTCGGGGTGATGATGGGCGCGTTGCCGACGATCAACGGCAACCTCATCACCATCGTGAAGACCTGGCAAAAAACCGCGACGCTGCTGGTGCTGCAGGCCAAACTGAAAAAAAGTTCGCAGGCCGATGAATTCGCCCGCGCCCATGAGGTGATCGAGCAGCCGATGAAGGAGACCATGCAGATGACGCCGACGCCGGACGCGCTGTGGCGCATGGCGGTCAAGGACCATACGCTCGGCACCACGCAGGTCCGCGCCGGCGACAAGATCTATCTCAGCGTGGTGAGGGCGACCCAGGAGGATCTGCGTAACGGCGTTACCGACGTCTGTCCGCTGTTCGGCGGCGATCGCAGCAAGCAGCCTCATCCGACCCACGCCTGCCCGGGATTTGAAATGGGGTTCGGCATCCTGCTCGGCATCGTCTATGGCTGCGTCGAGGGGCAACCCGGGACCGGCGGCCATTGAAGACGGCGCAACGATCGAGCGGCGGCCGAACGGCTGCCGGCGGTTCTTGAAGCCAGGCTCCGCCGGAAACCGCGGCGGAGCCTGGTCCCCCCGGCGAAACTCCGCAGGCGGCGCGGGCGCTCGGAATGATGAATGATCCGTTACCGGTTGGGCTCGAATTGAATTGTCGCGCCAACGGTATTTTCCAATCTTTCCACTAGCCTCTTCCCGATCACGCGGAGAAGGAGGCGGCGCGCCGCGTAGCCCTCCGCGATCCCGCGAACGGGAACCGGGGACGTGTCCGAGATTGCAAATTCAGCGGTGGTCCACCGCACATCCGTGAAGGATGCTATCGCGAAGCGCCCGCAGGCGGCGGCTTCATCCGATGGCGACGTATTTATTCCGCTCACCGCCGTCGCCGCGAGCCGGTGGCATGAACTCGCCGGGCGCGCCGTCGAACCCAACGGCTATTACCTGCCCGGCTGGGAATTGGCCGTGAATGCCTCGGCGCAGGGCCGGGCCGGCGTGTCCGCGCTGAGCGCCGGGAGCAGCACTTCGTCGGCGCAAGATGATCCGGCTCGCCTGATCGGCCTGATGCCGGCGATTTCGCTGTGGCGCGCCTACAGGATTCCCCTGCCCGCGCTGGTGAGCGCCGATCCCTATGGCACGCTGTGCACGCCGCTGATCGATTGCGACATGCCGAACGATGCGGTCATCGGGTTGATGCGCGCGGCCCGCAAGGCCGGCGCCCATGCGCTGATCCTGCGCGACGTCACGCTGGATGGCGCCATGATGAAAGCGTTCACGGAAGCATCGCGGCAACACGGCCTGCGTCCAAAACCGCTGCAATCCCATGTCCGCGCCTGCCTCGACGCCACGCAAGATGCCGACGAATTGCTGCGTGACGCATTGGGGCCGAAGAAGCTGAAGGAGCTGCGCCGGCAGCGCAACCGGCTGGCCGAACACGGCGCCGTCCGCTTCGAGGTGGCGCGCACGCCGGAGGATATCGCGCCGGCCACCGAGACTTTTCTTCGCCTCGAAGCCAGCGGCTGGAAAGCCCGTCGCGGCACCGCGCTGTTGCAGGACGATGGCGATGCCGGCTTCGTCCGCCGCGCCACGCTGGCGCTCGCCGAAACCGGCCAATGCGAGATCGTGACCTTGCGCGCCGGCGACACCCCGGTCGCGGCCGCGATCGTGCTCCGGCATCGGGATCGCGCCTTCTATTTCAAGCTCGGCGTCGACGAGCGTTTTGCAAAGCTGTCGCCCGGCGTGCAACTGACGCTCGACCTGACGCGGCACCTCTGCGCCGATCCTTCGATCGCCATGGCCGACTCCACCGCCGGCGCCGATCATCCAATGATCAACCCGATCTGGCGCGGCCGCCTTGCGATCGGCGACGTGCTGGTTCCGCTGCGGCCCCATGATCCCGTGGTCTGGCTGGTCCATGCCGCGATGACGCTGCGCCGGTGGGTCCGCGAGCCGGCGCGCCGCGCCGTTCATTTCATACGCAAGCGCCAGGAGAAATCGTCATGAATTCCGCCGCGGACATTGCGCCGGCGATCACGGCCGCGAATGAAGCGTTGCGGCGCATCTTTCCGCAGAAGCCGTTCGCGATCCGCCACGGACTCTCGGGCCATCCGCTCTTGAGCCTGCCGCGCATCGCGCAGCTCGCCGCCGAATTGCCGCGCGACCTGATCGAGTACAATTCAGGCAAGGTCGCGATCAGCCAGGATCCGGATACGATCCCCTCCGTCGATCTCGACCCGGTCGAGGTGGTGAAGAGCATCGAGACCTCCGGCGCATGGATGGTGCTCAAGCGGGTGGAGAATTCGCCGGAATATCGGGCGCTGCTGGAAGACACGCTAACATCGGTGGCGCGGGCGCGCGGCTGCAACAGCCTGCTTGACGCGGGATTCGAACAGGTCGAGGGCTTCCTGTTCGTGTCCTCTCCGAATTCGACCACGCCGTTCCATCTCGACAGCGAAGACAATTTCTTCGTGCAAATCCATGGCGAAAAATTCTTCACCATCTTCGACAACCGCGACCGCGCCATCGTCTCCGACCAGGAGATCGAGCGTTCGATGACCAGGCATCGCAACCTGAAATACGACCGCCGGTTTGCATCGCGCGGTGGCGAGTTTCATCTGTTCGCGGGCGACGGCTGTTTTGTGCCGTATCAGTGGCCGCATTATGTACGCACCGCCGACAGCTATTCGATTTCGATGGCGATCACCTGGAAGACGCGCGAGGTGCGCCGCCTCAACGATCTGCATTTCTTCAATTCGATGCTGCGCGGCATCGGCCTGCCGCAACCGCCGCCGGGCACCCAGCCGGTACGCGATGCCCTGAAACTCGCCTTCTACCGCACCGTGACCACCGCGATCCGGCCGTTGCGCGCGTCGTTCGCGATGCGCCGCCTGCTGCGAAGGCTCGCGCTTGGAAAACGCGCGAATTACTATCTGAAGGGAGCGTGACGCTACCTGATTACAGGATTGGCGCTGCTCAATCCGTTTTGCCCGATCCTGAGCGTCTTACTTCAACGGCGAGTGAGGCGCGGGCAGCAGGATGGTCGAAGTCATCTCCTCGAGCAGCGGCGTCGCTTTGCCGAGGAATTCCTGCCACGCCGGATCCTTGAGGGCGCCCGCACGCGCTTCGGCGCGCGCGTTCAGGCTCGGATAGGCCCAGATGTGGCAGACTTCGTTCGGCTGGCTTGCCTCGGTCTGCCACAGGCCGACGATCTTGGAATATTTCTCGCGCGCCGGCAGCACGGCGGTGAATGCATCGAGCCACTGCCTGACCGCGCCGCCGGTCTTGGCGCGATAATTGCGGAACTCATAGATGTTGCCCGTCGACGACGGGGCAACGGGCGCTTTTATCGCCTTGAGCAGGCGGACTTCCTGGCGCATCAGCAGCGGATAGATCAGCGGCGTGTACTCGCCGGTCCAGCGCGGGTTGCTGGCGAGTTCAGCGCGCAATCGCTCGCGCTCGTTGAGGTCGCTGTAGCTCCACAGATGCATGACCTGATTGAGCGGGCCGATCTCGGTCGACCAGTAACCTTCAAGCTTGCCGTAGTCATCCCCGCGGATCTCGCGCGACACCGTGCTCGCCGCCTTCACCATGTCGCCGATGGTGCCGGGCTTCACGGTGTAGGTTCTCAACTCATAGATCATGACTTTCCCCAAGTTTCTTGTCCCAAAGTTTCTTGGGCCGCGTTCCCCGGATGCGCCAATTCGGCCAATCGTCAGCGGGCTCCGAGGCACGCGGCCACCGCTAAAAATCTTCCTCCGACAGATCAGCAAGCTTAGCCAAATGCCGCAACAGACCCGTCTTCAATGGCTTGTTGCCGTGGATTGGAACCGACAGCCGGACGACACTCCCGCTCTTGCCGTAGATATGGTGGCTACCGTTGACACGAAGCAATATCCAACCGCGTCGCTCGATCATCCGGGCGAAGTCGCGACCGGACACGGATTTCATGCAGGCAATTCCAGCATCCGCTCGGTGCCGCCCGGTTCGGGCGGGGCGACCTCAATGGAAAGGCACCCTTCGATCGCTTCACGAAGATTTTGCATGAGTTCATCCATGCTGTCACCCTGCGTAGCGCAGCCTGGAATGGCGGGAACTTCGGCCCAAAATCCCCCTTCCTCAGCCTCATGTACAACGATCTTGATCTTCATTCTTGATCTCCACGCCACATAGTCGCGCGAGCGCCCGATAAATTCAAGCCTTGGGAGCCTCCCCCTACTCCGCCGCCTGCGCGTTGATCTCGCCGGACACCTCGCGGATGGCGCGGGCGAGCTGCTCGGCGGGCTGGGCACCAGAGACCGCGTATTTCTGCGCGAACACGAAAGTCGGCACGCCGGAAATACCCTTGTCGGAGGCGTCCTTGGCCTGCGCCGAAATCAGGTCGACGTCTTCGTCGGTCGCAAGACGCTGGCGCACATCGTCGGCATCGAGCCCGCAATCGGCGGCCGCCTGCACCAGCACGTCGGTGTCGGTGAGATCGCCGCCGTCGCGGAAATACAATTCCATCAGCCGCTGTTTCATCTCGGCCGATTTGCCCCGGGCGTCGGCCCAGTGAATCAGGCGATGGCAATCGATCGTGTTGGGTTGCCGCTTCACCAGCTCGGGCCGGTACGACAGGCCCTCTTCCTGCGCCGCGGCGACGACGCGGCCCGCGATACCCTTGTAGGCCTCGGGCGAACCGAACTTCGCGGTCAGATATTCGTCGCGGCTGATGCCCTCGCGCGGCACCCAGGAATTGAGAAAGAACGGCCGCCAGTTGATCTCGACCGGCACATCCGGCGCCAGCGCCAGCGCGTTCTCGATCCGGCGCTTGCCGATATAGCACCACGGGCACACCACGTCGGAGACGATATCGATCTGAAGCGGTTTTAAGGCGCTCATCGGAACCTCCTGATCAGGAAGTCTAGGAGATAATCAGCATCCACAGCCCTAGCAAGGCGCTATTTCACCGTCATTGCTGCTCGCATGACGAGAAGAAAACCGAGCTTAAGCCGAAACGCTGTTTTCCCAACCCTGAGCGACAGCCTCGGTTGAAATCTCCGATTTCGCGGCAATCATTTTGTCCGCCGGGGATTTTCCGCCGTGGCCGTTCAAATGCGCGCCGTTGGCTTTGACGCCATTTGCCTTGCCGTTCAGCCTGCGGGTTTGCCCGACCTTCGCCTTGGCCTTTTGCGCGACCTTTTGCTTTGCTTTTTCCTTGGCCTCGACGGTCTTTTCCCGGGTCTTGGCGGCCTGTTTTTCGGCCTTCTTCAGCGCCTTCTTTTCCGCCTTGGCCTTCAGGCGCAGTCTTTCGGCCCTTGCCTCGGCGCGCTTCTTCTTGCGCTTTTTTTCGCAGGCATCGCATTTGCAGCCGATCGGCTTCAGATAGGCCTTGAAATAGTCGGTGCCGTAATCGTAGTTGATCTCTTCGCCGGGCTCGATGTTCTTGATGGCGCGGATGATGACCTTGCGCTTGCGCGGCTTGACGTCGGATTCCGCATTCGGCTTGCAGGCGTGGTTGATATAGCGCGCGATGTTCTTGCGCACCGAGCCGTCGATGGTCCAGCGGCCATTGAGCTCGAACAGGTACTTGTTCTCGATCGCGTCGTCCTTCTTCTTCCGGGAATCCAGCAGCGGCCCGAAATAGCGGACAATCTTCGCGCCCTTCTTGATCGGTTTGGTGGCGAAAAGGCCAAGCCCGGTGCGGGAACGGCCAACGCGGTAGGGTTTGTTCGACGAAATGGAAGGCATGATGGCTGAGGGACTGACACACGATTGAGACGAGGGAAACGCGAAGTCGCTGTTCTAAAACAATTCCGGGCCAATGTCAGGTGTTTCGCACATTTAGCTTGAACCTTCCCCAGATTGCACATGTCGAAGCAATCAGCGAGTTCCGCATCGAAAGCGGCCATATGGCGGCCCATCCTGCGAGACGCAGCCAAATGAAGTCTAACTTGTTGAAACACAACAACCTCATGCTGAGGAGCGAGCAACTAACGTCACGAAGCATGGACAGCAAGCGACCAACCGACCTCTCGTCGTCAGCACTAACCCTCCGGCGGCCGGCCGACGGTGGACCGGAGCATCGCATCCAGCAGCGTCTCCGCGTCGGTGCCTTCGGGAAGCCGGTGCAGGATATCGCTGAGCCTGTGATCCAGGAGAAGCATGGTGAAGCCATGGACCAGCGACCACGCGCGCGCGATCGCGGCAGCCTGCTCCAGCGTCAGCGCCTGTTCGGCGATCTGCTCGTGCCGGCTGGCGCCGATCGCGCCAGCCAGTCCCGCGAACGAGGCGTGGGCGGCCTCATGCAGCGACGGCCGCGTCATATCGAGGCGCTCGGTGCGGAACATCAGCCCGTACATGCCGGGATGCGCCTGCGCATAGGCGACATAGGCTTTGGCGCGCGCCAAAGCCTTCTCAAGTCCGGAGCCGCTGATCGATCCCGCCGCCCCCATGGCCGCATTGAACTGCCGGAATCCGATCGCGGCGAGTTCGCTGACGAGGCCGGTGAGATCGCCGAAATGATGGGTCGGCGCCGCATGCGACACCCCGGCTTCGCGCGCCACCGCCCGCAATGTCAGCCCGGCCAGCCCGTCGCGTTCGAGCACGGTTTCCGCAGCCTTGAGCAAGGCGTCGCGCAGCGCGCCGTGATGGTACGGCGCATCTTCACTGCCGCCGCTCGTTCGGGCGGCGCTGCGCTTCCGACCGGGCCGCGGTGAAGCCGATTTGGCGGAAGCAGGCCGGACGTGGGTGCGGGCTTTGCCGAGGGTTCTTGTCATAGTCGCCTTATAGGTCACGATTTTGACACTGTAAAGATTTCGCTTGACGCTTCGGGTCGCGCCCTCTAGCTTAATCTTTACGACGTAAAGATAACCTTAAAGAGGAGCGACCGATGCTGAAGGATCCAGCCAACGAGGCGGCGCGGAGCAACCTGGCGCCGATTCCGATGGAATGCGACGCGCCGCATCTCAAGATCGCGGGCGAACTGCCGCGCGAACTCCACGGCACGCTCTATCGCAACGGCCCCAACCCGCAATTCGAGTCGCCGGGCGCCCACTGGTTCGTCGGCGACGGCATGCTGCACGCCTTTCATCTCGAGAACGGCGCTGCCCGCTACCGCAACCGCTGGGTCCGCACCCCGAAATGGCAGGCCGAACACGACGCCGGGCGCGCGCTATTCGGCGGCTTCGGCCGCAAATTGCCCGATGCGCCCGCCTCGGTGACGCAGGATGGCGGTGTCGCCAATACCAACATCATCTTTCACGGCGGACGCCTGCTCGCGCTCGAGGAAGGCCATCTGCCGACCGAGATCGAGCCCGGCACGCTCAACCGGCTCGGCTATTGCGACTACGGCCAGAGCATCTCGGGGCCCTTCACCGCGCATCCCAAGATCGATCCCGTCACCGGCGAGATGGTGTTCTTTGGCTACAACGCCGCGGGTCCCCTGACCCCTGCCCTTTCCTTCGGATCGGTCAGCGCCGCCGGCGTGGTCACCCGCTTCGACCGGTTTGAGGCGCCCTATGCCAGCATGGTGCACGACTTCATCGTCACCGAACATCATCTGCTGTTTCCGATCCTGCCGATCACCGGCAGCATGGAGCGCGCGATGCGCGGCCAGCCGCCCTATGCCTGGGAGCCCGACAAGGGCGCCTATGTCGGCGTCATGAAGCGCAAGGGCGCAACCGGCGACATTGTCTGGTTTCGCGCCGAAAACTGCTACGTATTCCACGTCATGAACGCCTGGGAAGACGGCGACCGCATCATCGCCGACGTCATGCAGTTCGAGCAAGCGCCGCTGTTCAACCATCCCAACGGTTTGCCGACCGACCCGGAGAAGTCGCGGGCACGGCTGTGCCGCTGGGTATTTGATCTCGCCGGCAATACCGACCGCTTCACGCAAACCTATCTCGACGACATCACCGGCGAATTCCCGCGTATCGACGATCGCCGCGCCGGTCTTGCCAGCACCCACGGCTGGTACGCCTGCGCCAATCCCGATCTGCCGATGTTCGGCGCGCTCTCCGGTATCGTGCATGTCGATGGCAAGGGGTCGCGGCGTGGCCAATACCTGCTGCCGGCCGGCGACACCCTTTCCGAGCCGGTGTTCGTCGGCCGCGGCGAGGATGCTGCGGAGGGCGACGGCTGGCTGCTGTCGGTGGTCTGGCGTATCAGCGAAAACCGCAGCGATCTGGCGGTGTTCAATGCCACCGATGTCGAGGCCGGTCCGGTCGCACTGGTGCAGCTCGCGCATCGGGTCCCCGACGGCTTTCATGGCAACTGGGTTGGCGCGGCGCGGTAGCCGTGGATGGTCATTCCGGGGCGATGCAAAGCATCGAACCCGGAATCTCGAGATTCCGGGTTCGCGCTAACGCGCGCCCCGGAATGACATGCGTATCAAGCCATTGAAATTATGTTAATAATTGATACTTTCCAGTTTATTTTGACACTGTAAAGATTTTGCTTGACGACCTTCACCCCCTTCTCTAGGTTATCTTTACGTCGTAAAGATTAGCGCCATGAGGCTGCCATGACGATTTTCCTGATCCTTGCCCCCTACGCCGCCTTTGCTTCCCTGTTGCTGGTAACTTCGGCGGCCGTGAGTCTGTTTGCCGCCGCCGCGATCTGCCTCGCCGTGATTGCGTTCGACGTGGCGCGGGGCCGCTCGGTAAAAATCCTCGGCGTCGGCTCGGTCATCCTGTTCATCGCGGTCGGCGGCTATGTCGCGGCGATCGAACCGGCCCTGAGCACGTCAGCCGTGAGATTCTCGGTCGATGCCGGCATTTTCCTGATCTCGCTGCTGTCGATCCTGATCCGCCGCCCCTTCGTGCTGCAATATGCGCTGGAGGCGGTCGACGCGGAGACGGCACAGCGGCCCGGCTTCCTGCGCGCGACCTACATCATCACCTGGGCCTGGACCGCCGCCTCGCTTTTGATGATGATCGGCAACATCGCGATAATCTATGTGCCGGCCCTGCCACTGTGGTCTGGACTTCTGATTGCGTTTGCGGCCCGCAACAGTGCGGTCTATTTCACAAAGTGGTATCCGCAGTATCGCAAGGCGAAATCCGGGATTTCCCCGGCCAACGCGCTGCCCGGAACGCACTGAAGACATTTTGTTTGACGCGTTTTTTGACGCGTACCGGTATGCACCGCGCATCAAGTGGGGGCAGGCTTCGCGCGAAAACGCTTTGCAAGGGAGCGCACGACGATGAAGGGCGTATTCGCCAAGCTCGGTGCCGACTTCTTCTCCACCATCGTGTTCCTGGTGCTGTATCTTGCCACCGACAATGTGGTGCTGGCGACGTCGGTGGCGATCGTGGGCGCGGTGGCGCAGGTCGTCTATGCCCGCGTCAACGGCACGACGCTTGGCTTCATGACCTATGCCAGCCTCGGCCTCGTGATCGTGCTCGGCGGCGCGACGCTATTGACCCGCGATCCGCGCTTCGTGCTGGCCAAACCCTCGATCGCGCATTTCGCGATCGGCGCCATCATGCTCAAGCGCGGCTGGATGCTGCGCTACATGCCGCCGATCGTGACCGAGACCATTCCGGAATACGTCACCATCGCGGGCTATGCCTGGGCGGCGCTGATGTTCGCGCTCGGCGCCGGGGTGATCGCGGTGGCCTCGACCGGCGATATCAAGCTGTGGGCGTTCTATGTCTCGGTGGTCGCGATCGGGACCAAGATCGCAGCCTTCGCCGTGCAATATGTCGCGTTTCGCCTTCTCGTCACCAACCGGATCCGCGCTGCCCGCGTCTGATTCCCCCATATCCGAAGGATTGGGCATCGGCGGCGAGATGCGCTATACCGCCGCCGGAGCTTGAGCCCAAACCGCAGAGCCATTCCGGCTTAGCGAAGGAAAAGCGAGGAGACGTTAGATGGCGGTCGACGGAAACTGGAATCTCACCATGAGCACCCCGATGGGCGAGCGCAATGCGACGCTGACGCTGCTGGCATCCGGCAACACGCTGACGGGCGCGCAGGCGGCCGATGGCAATTCCACCGAAATCTTCGACGGCGCCATCAGCGGCGACGCCGTCAACTGGAAGGTCTCGATCACCAACCCGATGCCGTTGACGCTCGAGTTCATCGGAAAGGTCTCCGGCGACAGCATGAGCGGCGAGATGGGCATCGGCCCGATGGGCAGTTTTCCGTTCACGGGGACCAGGGTGTAGGGGTTACATCGGTCGTCCCCGCGCGGTTTCAACATACAAGGTCGTCATACGCGGGCTTGACCCACGGCTGTCCGGTTCAAATTTTGTGGACAAGGCGCATGGCATTGATTCTTCTGTGCACCAAGCGTTTGGCGACGTTTTGGGACACGGAGAAGGATCAAGCCATGCGGCACCAGAATAGCGTATTCCATGGACTTCTGAAGCATGTTCCATGGCATCAGTTCGACAGACTTGTGGAAGGCCATGGGGCCGATGCGCGGGTGCGCCGGCTCTCGACCAGGAGCCAGCTGGTGGCGCTGCTTTACGGCCAATTCTCGGCTGCAACGAGTATGCGCGAGATCGTGTCGGGGCTTTCGAGCCACGCGGCCCGGCTCTACCATCTGGGCGCGGAGCCAGTTCGACGATCGACCTTGTCGGATGCGAACGCCCAGCGGCCCGTGGCGGTGTTTACCGAGTTGTTGGCGATGATGATGAAGCAGGCCCATCGCGGGCTGCGCCGCAAGCTCGCCGAGACGACCTACCTGATGGACGCCACGAGCGCGCGCTTGAACGAGCGTAGCGCCGGGTGGGCGAGGTTCTCGGCCGGGGTCTGCGGTGCCAAGGTGCACGTGATCTATGATGCCGATGCCGACCGCCCGGTCTATGCCGCGGTCAGCGCGGCCAATGTCAACGACATCACCGCGGCCCGGCAAATGCCGGTCGAGCCGGGCGCTACCTATGTCTTTGATCTCGGCTATTACGATTATGCCTGGTGGGCGGAACTCGATGCCGTCGGCTGCCGGATCGTCACCCGGTTCAAGTCCAACACACCGATCGAGGTGGTGGAAGAGCTGTTGGTCCCGCCGCACGGCAACATCCTCTCCGATCGCATCGGCTTTCTTCCTGCACGTCAGGCCAGGAACCGGCACAACCCAATGCAGCACGCGGTGCGCGAAGTTCGGGTTACCAACGACACCGGCAAGGTACTGCGCATCCTGTCGAACGATCTCGATGCCAGCGCCCAGGAAATCGCCGATCTCTATCGTCGCCGCTGGGCCATTGAGCTGTTCTTCCGCTGGGTCAAGCAGACCCTCAAGATCACCCGCTTTGTCGGCACTTCCGAGAATGCCGTACGCATCCAGATTGCGGTCGCACTGATCGCCTTCCTGCTGTTGCGCCTTGCCCAAGCCACCCAGAAAGCCGTTCCAAGCCCGATCGTCTTCGCCAGGTTGGTCCGTGCCAACCTCATGCACCGCCGAGCCATCGATAATTTGCTCCACCCACCGCCCCAGATCATTCAAGATCAACGACAGATGAGCCTCCCTATATGCTAAATCTAAACCGGACAGCCGTGGGCTTGACCCGCGTATCCATCATCTTTGAAGAGTGATGGATTGCCGGGTCAGGCCCGGCAATGACAAGTTGGGTAGGGATCGCCCCTCACCCCAGATTCAATTCCTTGAAGAAGTCGTTGCCCTTGTCGTCGATGATGATGAAGGCCGGGAAATCCTCGACCTCGATGCGCCAGATCGCTTCCATGCCGAGTTCGGGATATTCCACCACCTCGACCTTCTTGATGCAGTGCTCGGCGAGGTTGGCCGCCGCGCCGCCGATCGAGCCCAGATAGAAGCCGCCATGCTTCTTGCAGGCCTCGCGCACCGCGACCGCGCGGTTGCCCTTGGCCACCATCACCATCGATCCGCCCGCCGCCTGGAACTGGTCGACAAAGGAATCCATCCGTCCGGCGGTGGTCGGCCCGAACGCACCGGAGGCGTAACCATCCGGCGTCTTGGCGGGCCCGGCGTAATACACGGGATGGTTCTTGAAATAGTCCGGCAGCGGTTCGCCCTTCTCCAGCCGCTCGCGCAATTTGGCATGGGCGGAATCGCGCGCGACGATCATGGTGCCGGACAGCGACAGCCGCGTCTTGATCGGATGCTTTGAGAGCGTCGCCAGAATGTCCTTCATGGGCTGGTTGAGATCGATCTTGACCACCTCGCCGCCGAGCGACTGCTCTACCGCCGGCAGATATTGCGCCGGGTTATGCTCGAGCTCCTCCAGATAAACGCCATCCTTGGTAATCTTGCCCAGCACCTGACGGTCCGCCGAGCAGGACACGCCAAGCCCGATCGGCAGCGAGGCGCCATGGCGCGGCAGCCGGATCACCCGCACGTCGTGGCAAAAATATTTGCCGCCGAACTGCGCGCCGACGCCGAGCGACTGCGTCATCTTGAGGATCTCCTGCTCCATCTCCAGATCGCGGAAGGCGTTGCCGTCAGCCGAACCCTGCGTCGGCAGCGCGTCGAGATAGCGCGCCGACGCAAGCTTCACGGTCTTCATGCAGAGTTCCGCCGAGGTGCCGCCGATCACGATCGCCAGATGATACGGCGGGCACGCCGCGGTGCCGAGCGTCAGCACCTTCTCCTTCAAAAACGCCAGCATGCGATCGCGTGTCAAAACCGACGGCGTCGCCTGGAACAGAAAGCTCTTGTTGGCCGAGCCGCCGCCCTTGGCCATGAACATGAATTTGTAGGTATCATCGCCCTCGGCATAGATCTCGCACTGCGCCGGCATATTGTTGGCGGTGTTTTTCTCCTCATACATCGACAGCGGCGCCACCTGCGAATAGCGCAAATTGCGGCGCAGATAGGCGTCGCGCGCGCCTTCGCTCAATGCTGCCTCATCATCACCGTCGGTGATCACGCGCGAGCCTTTTTTGCCCATGATGATCGCGGTGCCGGTGTCCTGGCACATCGGCAACACCCCGCCGGCGGCGATGTTGGCGTTCTTCAAAAAGTCGAACGCGACGAATTTGTCGTTGTCGCTGGCTTCCTTGTCGTCGAGGATCGCGCGCAGCTGCTTCAGATGCCCCGGCCGCAAATAATGATTGATGTCGCCGAACGCGGCCTCCGACAGCGCCCGCAGCGCCTCGCGCGACACCACCAGCATGTCCTTGCCCAAAACCTTCTCGACCCGCACGCCGTCGGCGGCGATCTTCTTGTATGGCGTGGTGTCGGCCCCGAGCGGAAACAGCGGCGTGTGCTTGTAGGGCGGGACGGGTTTCGGGTCGGGAAAAGCCGTGGGGGCGTTCATGGTTTGCTCGCGGGTTTAGCGCCGGAGCCGCCTCCCTTGAGGCACACCGGCAATTGAACCGTTCTAAGCACTTTTGCGAGAAAAGGAAGGTTCGGAATACCTCACCGGCGACCGCAGCATCAGGCGTCGCGATCCCTTGCGCCGCCTATCGCGCCGTACGCTCAATTCACCCCTTCCCGCCCTGCTTCTCCGCATAGGCGTCCACCAGCGCCCGGATCATGCGCTGATACGGCACGCGGCGCTGCCGCGCGGCACGCTTGAAAAATGCCACCGAGCGTTGCGACAAACTGAGAGTCACCTTTACGTTTTCCTCGCGCAGAACCAGCCTGTCCGGAGACGGTAAAAAATCCTCGACGATCCTGACCCGACCGATCTCGCTTTTGCTGTATTTAACCGTTGGCTTTCTCATAGATCACCTTTCCTTTCCGCCAATAGCCCGCCCCGAAAATCCTGATCCTTTGGTTCCGCCATGTGAAGCGAACCGTCATGATGGCGCCCTCGACACGGCCGAAACAGAAGTAGCGCTGCTCGCCGCCGCCATGATCGAGGTCTTCGGCGATCACACGCAACGGATCCAGAAACGCATGCTGGGCAAGTTCGAAGCCGATGCCCATGCTTGGCCCGATTGCTCCTGTCTTTTGCAGCGTCCCATTCAAAATTGGACATTAGCTTGGCCATCATCAAGTATGTATAAAGTACCATATCTCTATATGGCTGGACAGGTTTTTGTACTGGCGCCGCAAGACCACCGCGCAGCCGAAGGTCATGCGACTGGCGGCCGTGGCCCCCGCGGCAAAATCCCGGCCAGTATTGACGCGGTCTGACAGACCTTGCATGAAACTCCGGCGCGCGTTTTCAAGAGCGTGGGGAGATTCATGACAAAAAAATTGCCCGGATACAGGATGCCTGTTCGGTCCGCTTCTGTTGCGACCACCCTGACGTTACTGGCCCTGTTGGCCGCTTCGCCCGCGCGCGCCGATCGCTGCGACGATATCGCCGCCCTGCTCAAAAGCCAGATCGACGGCCTCAAGGTCGGCATCACGGCGGCCAACATCATTCATCTGTCGCATCCGGAAGCCAGGGAGCTGTCGCTCGGCTGCCGCGGCCGCAATTACAGCAACGAACTCTATGCCAAGGCGGGTCGCCGCAAGCCGAAGCCGGCGTTTTACGAACTGGTGGGCACCGCGGCGGCGCTGGTCTTCACCATCCCGAGGCCGGACGCGCTCACGGGCGCCACGCGCTGCATCAAGCGGATGGGGCTGTTCCGCGGCGACCATGTCAAGATGCGGTTCCGCCGCCTCAACATGGAATGCACCCGCACCAAGAACGATGCCGCGATCGCGATTACACGCAGCAAGGACGAGTGAGCAAGCCGGTTTCGGTTAACGCACCGCCGCGAAAATCGATCGTATTCCAGGGATTATCCGAACTTCCCGTTCACCGTATGGCGGGAACAGCCCTGTTGGCACGCAATCCTCGGATTGGATTCATAAAGCATTCGCCTTCGACCGGTCACTGTCGGGCGAAACCAAGCCCAAGAATCCTGTCTTCCCGAAGGATGTTGCCATGAGTATTTCGAGTGTCGCCCCGTCGCTCGTCGCGAAGGCGCCGGAACCCCTTCATCCGAAGGAGCCTGAGCCCCTTCATCCGAAGGCGCCGGATCCGAAAGCCGACAACGATGCCGACGCGCGCACGCAACAGCCCGCGGTTCGGGCCGCGCTGCCCCCCGGACAGGGACAGCGGATCGACCAACTCGCCTGAGCGCGGCACCCATACAACCGTCATCGCTCGCGGCGGCGGTGATCGGGTATTCCGGAAGTCCGAGTGATCGCTCGAAGTACTGGGAGATTCCGGGTCTGGTCCTCCGGACCATCCCGGAATGACGAGGAAAATCAGATATCCAGCGCCTTGTAGTGGCGGAAGATGCCGTCTTCGTTGAAGGCGATGCGGCGGTCGCTGGCCAGATAGGCCTTGATATTCGGTCTTGCGGCGACACGGTCGTGCAGATCGATCAACCTCGGAATCTTGCGCTCGAAGGCCTTCATCCGGTTCGGGAAGGCGTAGCGCAGTCCTTCCACGATCTGGAACAGCGACAGGTCCGCATAGGTGATGCGGCGGCCGGTGAGATAGAAGCCGCCATTGCTTTTCAGCAGCCCCTCGAAATAGCCGGTAAATTTCGGCACCCGTTCCTTCCAGAATTCCTCGGTGCGTTTTTTCGCCGGCTGACGCTGGTCCTCGTAATACAGCGACGAACCGAGCGGGTGATGGGTGTCGTGAACTTCCAGCACCAAATCCGCCACCGTGAGCTGCAGTTGATGCACCCACAGCTTTCCTGCTTCGGACTTCGGCGCCAGAGCAAGGCGCGATCCCAGATAGAGCAGGATGTTGGCGGTCTGCCCGATCACGAGCCGGCCGGCCTTGAGAAACGGCGGCGCGAACGGCGGCGTGCCCTTGCGCGCGTCCATCATCGCTGTCATCGCCGCCATGCCGCGAGCGCTGCGCGCGACATCGGTATAGTCGGCGCCGGCATCTTCCAGCGCGAGGCGGACATATTCGCCCCGGCCCTGAATCCCCGGCCAATAATAGAGTTCGTATTTCATGGGAACGCCCGCAACTCCTTGGCTGTAAGCACATGAGATGATCCCGGACTCCGTCATTCCGGGATGGTGCGAAGGACCATACCTCAGATGTACAATTGCACATCGGGGAATCCGGGGATTCCGGGCTCGATGCGGAGCCTGTCATCGGGCTGGCCGCATACCCTGACTTCAACCGATTGCCGCGAATATTATTCCGGCGCCGGACCAAAACGGCAGAGCCCGACCGGACATGAAAAAGGCGCCGCGGAATGAACCGCGGCGCCTTGCAACGTGAAGATCGCTTTGCAGACGATCAGGCCTGCTGAATCGCCGAGAGTTCCCACTTGGCTCCGCGCGGCCGCAGGAAGGTCCACACTTCCGTGGCCTCGGTCGGCTGCTCGCTGCCTTCGACCAGGCGGCCGGTGGTGCGGTCGATGGTCTTGTCGACCAGCGAGAACCGCATCGCCACGCTGGCGAAATCGGTCTCGCCTTCGCGCCACGCTTCCGCAAGGTCGCCCTGCAGCAGCTTGGTGTCGGAAACCTTGTTGACGACGTTGCGGGCCTTGTTCGCCGCGAGATCTCCGGTGAAGTACGACACCATTTCGGGCGTGGCCAGCGTGTGCAGCCTGGCGACATCCTCGTTCGACCACGCCGCCTGAATCTCGCTGAGCAGCCGCTCGAAGGCTTCGTAATCGGCCGGCAGGATTTCAAGCGGCGCGCTGCCCGATCCCAGTCCGAAACCGGTTCCGGTGCGGAAGGTCGATGGCGCGCCGGGGCCTGCCGCGGCTCCGGGCGCAGCGCCGGCATAGGCCGATGCGGTGGCGTGGCGGCGCTGCCACCACGACATCGCCAGCCGGACCACGATGACGATCAGGCCGATCTGCAGGATCAGGCCGAAGATCGACGACAATCCGCCGAGGCCGGAGAACATTCCGCCGCCGAACAACATGCCGAGCAGGCCGGCGCCGAGGAAGCCCGCGGCGAGGCCGCCGAGCATGCCCATGCCGGGCCGGTTGAAGAAGCCGCCGCCGGCAGCCGCAGGCGCGCCCATCCCGGGACTGCCCGGCTGGGTCATGGTGCGGTTGAACGGTTGCGCCGCACTGGGCGCCGTGGAGGTGCTCGGCGGCGCGGAGAACGTTCGCGATCCCCGGGAACCGGAGCTGCCGCCGCCGCCGATCCGGGCGTCGGCCGACGAGATCGCCAGCATCAACGGTAACGCCAACGATAAAACGACGGCGATTGCCTGGACAATGCCGCGCGTGCGCTGCGTAAATTTCATGTCTGTTTCCTCAGTCCCCGGCAGGGGGAAGCGCTATTAAGATGGGCAGAGCTGCCCAAAAGTGAAGCCATTATCGGGAACCGCGGCTGCGGCCCTCGGTCGCGGGGATGTGACAATAGCCCTCATCTGCTGCATTTCGGCCGCCACAGCGGGCGTTCCAGGACGCCGCGCACCACGCTGCATCGACGACATGAGCGGGGACGCTCTACGACGGCGCCATGGTTTCCTTCACCGCGGCCACCAATTGGCTGAGCGTGAACGGTTTCGGCAGGAATGCGAACTGCTGATTCTCCGGCAGGCTCTTTTCGAAGGCGTCTTCCGCATAGCCCGAGACGAAGATGATCTTGAGGTCCGGATTGCGGCCGCGCATCTCCTTGAGCAGGGTCGGGCCATCCATTTCCGGCATCACCACATCGGACACCACGAGATCGACGGCGCCGTCCTTCTCGTCCAGCGCCTCCATCGCCTCGATGCCGTTCGAGGCCTCGATCACGCTGTAGCCGCGCGAGCGCAAGCCCCGCGCGTTCAGCGAGCGCAGCCCCTCTTCGTCTTCGACCAAAAGGATGGTGCCCTGCCCGGTGAGATCGGTGCGAGGCTTGGCCCCGGCCGGCGCCTCCTTGGCGGCGCCGTTGGCGGCCTCGGGCTGAACGTCCAGTTCGGCATGATGCCGCGGCAGGAAGATGTGGAACGAGGTGCCTTTGTCGGCTTCGGAATCCACATAGATGAAACCGCCGGTCTGCTTGACGATGCCATAGACCGTCGACAGGCCGAGGCCGGTGCCCTTGCCGACTTCCTTGGTCGAGAAAAACGGCTCGAAGATCTTGTCGACGATATCGGCCGGAATCCCGGTGCCGGTGTCGGTGATGTCGATCCGCACATAATCCGCCGCCGGCATGCCCTTGTGCGACAGCGCCGTCGCTTCCTCCGATGTCACATTGGTGGTTCGCACCGTCAGCTTGCCGCCATCGGGCATCGCGTCGCGGGCGTTGACGGCCAGATTGACGATCACCTGCTCGAATTGCGAGACGTCGACCTTCACCGGCCACAGATCGCGGCCATGCACCAGGTCCAGTTTTACCTTTTCGCCGATCAGCCGGCGCAGCAGCATGGTGAGATCGGACAGCGCGTCGCCGAGATCGAGCACCTGCGGCCGCAGGGTCTGGCGGCGCGAGAATGCCAGCAGCTGCCGCACCAGCGTCGCCGCGCGGGTCGCGTTCTGCTTGATCTGCATGATGTCCTGGAACGACGGATCGGTCGGCTTGTGCGCGTTCAGCAGGAAGTCGTTCGCCATCATGATGGCGGAGAGCACGTTGTTGAAGTCGTGGGCGATGCCGCCGGCGAGCTGGCCGACCATGTCCATCTTCTGCGACTGGTTGATCTGGTTCTCCAGCGCGCGCCGCTCGGTGGTCTCCAGCATGTACACGATGGCGGCCTCGGTCTCGCGCTCGTCTTCCTCGACCGCGGTGACGAAGAACTGCCCCCACCGCTCCTTGGCGCCATCGAGCATCGCCTCGACCGGCGGGATATCGCCCTGCCCCTCTGCGGCCCGGTTGATGGCGGCGATCAGCAGATTGCGATCGCGCGCATTGACCGCCCGGAAGATCGACTTGCCGGCGGCACCGTCAGGGCTCAGGCTTTGCGCCAGTTTGGCGAAGCGGGCGTTGGCGCGCACCACCGCGCCGCCGCGGTCCACGGTCGCGATCGCCATCGGGGTATGATCGAAGAAGCGCATGAAGCGGACTTCGGCCGCGCGCTGCGGATCGGAACGCTCGTCGCGGGCGCGGCTGATCACCAGCGTGCGCGAGGCGCCGGGCACCCCGTCGGCGCCGAACGCCAGCTTGTGGTAGAGCCGCACCGGCATGGTCTTGCCGCCGCGCATGCGCAGGTCGATGTCGAATACCTCGGTTTTGACTTCGCCAGGCACCGCCACGATCGAGGTCAGCAGCGAAGCGCCGTCGCCGGACACGATGTCGGTCAGCTTCAGGCCGCCCGATCCGATTTCCGCAAGGTCATGATCCAGCCAGTTCGCCAGCGTGGCGTTGACATAGACCAGGTCTCCGGCCGGATTGACCGAGAAGAACCCGCACGGCGCATGATCGAGATATTCGATGGCGTGCTGCAATTCCTTGAACACGTCCTCCTGGCGCTGGCGGTCGCGGGTGATGTCGGCGATCGACCACACCGCGTATTTCGCCTGGCGCTTGTTCTGGCCGAGCGGCCGGACCCGCATCCTTAGCCAGCGGCCATGGGTGCCGTCCTGACCCGCGATGCGGACTTCTTCCTGCTGCCGCTTGCCCTCGCGCGCTGCCTTGAGCAGGCGAAACACCGCCTCGGACACATCGGGATTGCCGATGAAGACCCGCTCGACCGGCCGCGCGTCGAGCGCGGTCGCAGCCCCCGTGAGCGCAAGATAGGCCGCGTTGGAATAGACGACATGGCCGCGGGAATCGGTGACCGCCAGCCCGTCATGGGCATGGTCGGCGATGCGGCTTGTCACGGGATCGTCGGCGCTCCGATCGGCGAAACGGATGATGCCGGCGGCGAACGCGAACAGGTTGAACAGCCCGACCATCGCCAGCAGCGCCAACAAGCCAAGGATATAGGGCTGGGCCTGCGTGCGGCCGATGGTCATCAGCGCGATGGCTATGGCGACGATTCCGCCGGCCACCAGCAGCACCAGGACGATGCTGCCGCTCCGCCGCGCCGGCTCCTGCGCGGCGATCGGCTCTCGTGACAGATCATGGTCAATATCGGCGGTCATAGGACGGGACGTGGCCTGTCGACATGGAGGTGGGTACTAACGCACGCCTGACGCCTGAGTGCCTGAATCGGGCCTGCAAGCGCAAGCCCGCCTGACAGGCCGTCTTGTCTATTGCGCCGGTTTCGAGGAGGCCGCCTTACGGCGAAGCGCTCCCTTGTAACTTTAGCTGTTGGCTTGCTGCTCCGGCACGAGAATTTCCATACCTAACCCACGCTGGCATCACGGGTTTCCGCTGTATCGCGGTTCGCCAAACAAGCCTCGGCGAGGCCTTGCCGACTTCGGAACCTCATGCCCGCCGGCCGGAAAGCCCG
Source organism: uncultured Alphaproteobacteria bacterium (assembly GCA_963793165.1). Taxonomy (GTDB): domain Bacteria; phylum Pseudomonadota; class Alphaproteobacteria; order Rhizobiales; family Xanthobacteraceae; genus Bradyrhizobium. The sequence goes on along the minus strand of CAWBYU010000008.1, from coordinate 57,087 downwards.
CGCTTGAGGCCCATCACATAGCCGATAATTTCAGCGACGGCATGATAGTGTTCCACCGGAATCTCTTCGTCGATCTCCACCGTCGCATGCAGCGCCCTCGCCAGCGGCACGTTCTCGACGATCGGAATATCGTGTTTCCTCGCGATTTCCCGGATCTTGAGCGCGATGCTGTCGATGCCCTTGGCGACGCAGACCGGCGCCGGCATGCCGCGTTCATAGCTGAGCGCCACCGCGTAATGGGTGGGGTTGGTGATGATGACGGAGGCCTTGGGTACCGCGGCCATCATGCGCTTCTTCATGCGCGCATGCCGCAACTGCCTGATCCGGGCCTTGATGTGCGGGTCGCCTTCGGATTGCTTGAACTCCTCCTTCATTTCCTGCAGCGACATCTTCTGCCGCTCGTACCATTGCCGGTACTGGAAGAAATAGTCCGCGATCGCGACCACCGCGAGCATCGCCACCACGGCGCCCATCAGTTGCAGCGTCAGGCTGGTCGTCGCGCCCAGAATGGTAGCCGGATCGAACGCCACCATCGCTTCCAGCCGGTCGCGCTCCGGCCAGAGCACCGCCATCATCACGGCGCCCAGCGCCACCAGCTTGAAAATGCCCTTGCCGAAATTCGCCGCCGCCTGCTTGCCGAAAATCCGCTTGGCTCCGGCCCCCGGCGAGATCTTGCTGAACTTCGGCTTCAGCGATTCGCCCGACCACACCAGCCGGTGCTGGATCATGTTGCCGGCGATCGCCGCCAGCGCCAGCATCAACAGCGGCACGCCGAGCGCCGCGATCAGCGCATAGGCGAGCGACTGCGCCAGCATGATCAGGCCGGGCCCGTCGGTATGAATCATCCAGGAATTGGCGATCAGATTGCGCATCGGCATCAGAATGCCGCCGCCGATCGATCCGGAAAACGTCGACAGCACCAGCGTGCCGCCGGCGATCACGAACCAGGTGTTGATTTCCTGGCTTTTGGCGACGTCGCCGCGGTCGTGGGCGTCATCCAGGCGCTTTTGGGTCGGGTCTTCTGTTTTTTCTGAAGAGTCATTCTCGTCGGCCATGGTCTTGGGCTCTCAGCTCAACGGCATCAGGTCGTGCATGACGCCGACAAAATAATCCAGGAACGTCCCCATCATGGCGGTGACGACGAGGCCGAAGATCAGGAAGCCGGCGAGAATCGACAGCGGCACGCCGACGAAATAGACCTGCATCTGCGGCATCAGCCGCGCCAGCACGCCGAGCCCGATATTGAAGACCAGGCCGAACACCAGGAACGGCGCCGAAAGCTGCATGCCGATCTTGAACGCGGCGGCGAAGGCGCGGGTGGCGAGGGCCGCGACGTCGCCGCTCGGCATCAGTTCGCCCGGCGAAAAAACCGAATAGCTGTCGTTGAGCGCGGCGATGACGAGATGGTGGCTGTCGGTCGCAAACAGCAGCGTCAGGCCCAGAAGGGTCAGGAAGTTTCCGATCAGCAGCCCCTGCTGGCCCTGGGTCGGATCGATCGCGGTGACGAATCCAAGGCCGAGCTGCTGGGCGATCACGGAGCCTGCGACCTGCAGCGCCGACAGCGTCACCCGCGCGGTGGCGCCGAGCACGATGCCGATCACGATCTCGTGCAGCATCAAGACCAGAAGCGGCGTCAGCGACCCCATGTCGATCTGGTAGGCTTGGCGGTGCAACGGCAGAATGACCAGCGTCAGCAACAGCGCGATCGCGAGCTTGATGCGAACCGGAATGTTGGTCTCGCCCAGCCCCGGCAACAGCATCACCATCGCGCCGATGCGGGCGAAGGCCAGCATGAAAGCGGCGGCGAGCGCGGGCAGCAGGGAAACATCGATACGCATGATCTACTCATCATGCATCAACCGCCGATGATTCGCGACGATATCCGCATCATGTGGCTGTGCAGCGAATCCGCCATGAACGGCAGCGCCAGCAGCAGCGTCACGAAGATCGCCAGGATTTTCGGCACGAAGACCAGGGTCTGTTCCTGGATCTGGGTCAGCGCCTGAAACAGCGACACCACGACGCCGACCACAAGGCCGACGATCATCAGCGGCGACGACACCACCACAATGGTCCAGATCGCATCGCGCGCCACGTCGAGGGTTTCAGCACCGGTCATTTTTTGGTCTCGCTTGCTTTTGTTTCGTCATTCCGGGGCGATGCGAAGCATCGAACCCGGAATCTCGAGATTCCGGGTTCGCGCTGCGCGCGCCCCGGAATGACGGTGCGTCAGATCGGCATCTTCATGATGTCTTCGTAGGACTGGATGACGCGGTCGCGCACCGAGACCAGCGTGGAGACTGCGACATCGGTTTCGGCCACCGCGGTCACCACGTCCATGACATTGGCCCTGCCCGACGTCATCGCCACCGTCTGGGCGTCGGACTTCTTGCCGGCGTCCAGCACCCCGCCGAGCGCGTCCTTGAGCAGCGCGCTGAAGGATTGGCCGCCGCCGGTTTCGGAGCCCTTGGCGGCCCCTCCCGCGCTTTCCATGATGCGGGCAAGACTGGCATAGGCATTGGCAGCGACTGTGGGTGAAGCCATGGCTTGGGGTTTCCTGTTCAGGCCTTGAGGATGTCGAGCGTGCGTTGAATCATCCGCCGCGTGGCGCTGATGATGTTGAGGTTCGCCTCGTAGGATCGCTGTGCCTCGCGCATATCGGTCATTTCGACCAGCGCGTTGACGTTGGGATATTTGACGTTGCCGGTCGCGTCCGCGGCCGGATTGGAGGGCTCGTATTTGACGCGAAACGCCGACTGGTCGGGCCTGATACGGCCGAGCGTCACCACCCTTGCATCCAGCGAGCGATCGAGTTCGGAGGAAAAGCTCGGGACCTTGCGGCGATAGGGATCGCCGCCGACGGTCTGCGCGGTGGAATCCGCATTGGCGATATTTTCCGAGAGCACGCGCATCCGCCCCGCCTGCGCGCGCAGACCCGAGGTCGCGATGCTCATCGAGCGGGCGAAATCGCTTCCATCATTGGCCATGATCCGGTTTCCTTAAATGCCGTCAGCGCTTTCCGATGGCGGTTTTGAGAAGTCCCAGGCTGCGGCTGTAGAGCGAGGTCGCGGCCGCATAGTCCATCTGGTTGGCGGAGACCTTGAGCATCTGGTCTTCCAGGTTGACGGCGTTGCCGGCGGGCCGGGTCTGGAAGCCGCTCTTGCCGTCCAGCGGGAAGCTTGGCGCGGCATCGGTCACGGGGATATGGCCGGCCGTGGTGCGCATCATCGCCAGCGATCCCATCGATCCGGCGGCGCTTGAGCCATTGCGATCGAATTTCGGCTCCACCAGATCGCGCGGCTTGAAATTCGGGGTGTCGGAATTGGAGATGTTCTCGGCCAGCACGCGCTGACGCTCCTGGTGCCACTGCATCTTGGTGCGTAACGCCGACAGGACCGGAAGATCGTTGATGGACATCGCGCCGCCCTCGTAGCCTCGGGCCATGACGCCGCTGAGGTGGGCAGAATTTGCCGTGTGTATGGTTAACAGCCAGTTAAGATTTGTCGCAGCCGCCTGTATGAGGCGACAGCGCCAAATCAGCCTTGGGGATGAATGATGCGTATTTTCGCCACGAAAGCTGCGTTAACCGGCCGGATTCGCGGTCTTCGGCGCGCTGAGAAGTCGTTTTGGCCGCGGCGATTCTTGGTTTATTAAGAAACGGGGCGCGGCAAATCCTGCCGTGGGAAGTTAAGTAATAGGGCCAATCTCACGCGTTAATTCGGCGTTTACTGTTTCGTTGCCGGTCCGGATCCTTGATCCGATCGATCCGAAACAGTGGCCCGAATCAAAGCGTTATTCGGCGGGAACAAAGCATGCAGGCACTCACATTCGTTTTCGCGTTCGTGGCCGTTCTGGCGCTGATTGGCGTGACCGCCTGGCTGGTTCGGCAATTCGCCGGTAACCGCTTGGGCGCCAACACCAATCGGGGGCGGATGCCGCGATTGGCCGTGATCGACGCCGCCGCCGTGGATGGCCGCAGGCGCCTGGTGCTGGTGCGGCGCGACAACGTCGAGCATCTGCTGATGATCGGCGGGCCGACCGATATCGTCGTCGAAGCCAATATCGTGCGCGCCATGGCTGGGCGGGATCCGCTGCCGCAACGGCCGGCCGTCGGCGGCTCCGAGCCGCCGCCCCGGATCGCGCCGCTGCCCGATGCGCCCAACTGGACCGACAGCGACGGCGATCACGCCGAACCGCAAATGCCCGAGCCCCCCGCTCCCCGCCCGCTGCGGCCTTCCTTCGCCGACGATCTGCGCCGTCCGGCGGCCGCGGCTGCCGAGCGGCGCAGCGATCCCCTGACCGGCTTCACGCCGGAACCGCTGAGCGGCCGTCCCGAACCGCACAGCGAACCGATGCCGTTGCGGATGCCATCCCGAAGCGAACCGATGATGCCGCGGATGCCGCGCCCGACCGAAGCGCTTAAGCCGCCGCCGCCCCGCGCGCCCGAGCTTCGCGCGCCGGACCTTCGCGCGGCCGAACGCGCCGCAGCGCCCCCGGCGCCGCCGTCCCCACCACCTCCGCCGCCGATTCCGGCACAGCCGACAGCCGAACAAAATCTCGCCGAGATGGCGCAACGGCTGGAAGCCGCGTTGCGCCGGCCGCCGGGCGAACCCGCCGAACCGCGTGCCGCCGCACCGCCGGTGGCGCCCGAGCCGCCGCCGGCCCGCATGGCGGCCCCTCGCCCCGAGCCATCGGCGGCGCCGCCGGTTCCGACGCCATCGCCGAAGAGCGGTTTTGAGAATCTCGAAGACGAGATGGCGTCATTGCTGGGCCGGCCAAAGACCCCTTCGTGAGGCCGGCGACAGTCCCGCGTAGAGTTTTATTTTTTGCCACGCTGATAGCCGCCGGATCGATCGTCGATCCGGCGGCGGCGCAGGATATCAGCATCAATCTCGGCCAGGGCAATGGCGGCGTCACCGAGCGCGCGATCCAGTTGATCGCGCTGCTGACGGTGCTGTCGATCGCGCCGTCGATCCTGATCATGATGACGTCGTTCACCCGCATCGTCGTCGTGCTGTCGCTGCTGCGCACCGCGTTGGGCACCGCCACCGCGCCGCCGAATTCCGTGATCATTGCGCTGGCGATGTTCCTGACCGCGTTCGTGATGGGCCCGGTGCTGCAGAAAGCCTATGACGACGGCATCAAGCCGCTGGTCGCCAATCAGATCGGCGTCGAGGACGCGCTGCAGCGGGCGTCGGTGCCGCTGCGCGGCTTCATGCAGAAGAACGTGCGGGAAAAGGATCTGAAGCTGTTCATGGACCTGTCGGGCGAGCCGCCGCCGGCCACGCCCGAGGACATGTCGCTGCGGATCCTGGTGCCGGCGTTCATGATTTCCGAACTGAAGCGGGCCTTCGAGATCGGCTTCCTCCTGTTCCTGCCGTTCCTGATCATCGACCTCGTGGTCGCCTCGGTCCTGATGTCGATGGGCATGATGATGCTGCCGCCGGTGGTGGTGTCGCTGCCGTTCAAGCTGATTTTCTTCGTGCTGGTCGACGGCTGGTCTCTGGTGGCAGGCAGCCTGGTGCAGAGTTACGGCGGATAGCCGGCGGACTGCACCTCACTGCGCAGTGCATTTTATCGGACTCGATCGCGCCGATTAACGCTTCATCCTTGCCGGGTTCTTCGATAGATCGAAAGCCCCCGCCCTGCCTCTATCGCGCGCTGCGCTTTCTTATCCCCCTGCACCGCCATGACAATGACAGGAAGCACCGGTTGATCTCGGGCACACGAAGGAGATTCTGTTGCGGAGAAGGATGATTGCGGCATGCAGGTAGCATCGGAATCGATATTGCGGCGGAAACGCCGGCGCCGGCTGCTCGCCGTCGGGGCCGTGGCCGTGCTGATCGGCGGGGCGGCACACGCCCAGAATCTCGATCAGGGCAAATCGGCCGCCAGGCTGTTTGCCGATGGTTGCGCGGCATGTCATCGCAGCCCGCGCGGTCTTGCCAAGGGCCGCTTCAGACTGACGCTTTTCCTGTTCCTGCAAAAACATTATGCGAGCAATTCGAGCTCGGCCTGGGCGCTCGCCTCCTATCTGGAGTCGGTCGATGGTGGACCGCGCGGCAAATCGCGAACCGCCGCGGCGAAGCCGTCGCCTGCGGGGACCGGCACATCGCGGTCCTCGTTGCGTCCACCGCTGCCGGTGCAGGGACGTTAGAGCATGATCCGGACAGGCCGCTTCCGCAGCTATTGGACGACGTCGAGTTTGACCTTTGCAATGCCGCCTTCCACCATTCCCAGCGTTTGGGCCGCGGAATGCGAGACGTCGACCACGCGTCCGGGAATGAACGGCCCGCGGTCATTGACCCGAACCGTCACGGACTGCCCTGTAGCGACATTTGTCACGCGCAGGCGTGTGCCGAATGGCAACGTGCGATGAGCGGCGGTCAGTTCGTTGGTATCGAATTTTTCCCCGCTCGCGGTCTTTGTTCCCTCCGTGTAGAAGCTGGCAACCCCATGCGACGCCATCGGCGTCTCGTCGGCGTTCTTCTTCGACGCGAACGGCGTATGCTTTCTCGCCACCGCCACGCGCCTGGTCGTTACCAATGACGGCCTTCGGTAATGCTCCAGCGAAGCCTGCCGACTGGCGCCACGAAGTTCGGAATTTTTCGTGACCACGGTGGATTGAGCGCAGGCCGCCAGCGAAGCCGCTCCCACAACAACAGCAAACAGCCGAATGAATTTCCGCATGGCGCCGGCCGAGACCGACGCCGGGTCAGGATAAATACGGTTCGCTTCGATATCGACGTACGAAGTTCTGGCACAGCTGATGGAAGACATGTTGTACCCCCAACCCACCGAAATCCGACAGGCGGCAAGGGCGGCCCGCAATGTGGGCGGATCCATGGCGAGATCGGGCCATGCACAGGATTGGCCACACAATTCACTTCAGTGTGGCGATTGTGTCACTGCTGGCCGGAAGATTTTCGATCTGCCGGCGTTGGTCCAGATTTCGCCGCACTTTGGCTCACACCATGCCGCTGGCCTTTCGGCAAGTGGTTTTTTCGGCAAGTGGTGAGCTGGATGACCTACGTCGTAGCGACCGCTGACAAGATAGCGATAGCCGACAGGATTTCGTCGGATCACGGCGTTTCGTTTTACGGCGTGATGGCACTGGCCGCGGCTTCATTGGCGTTGGCGGTGGCGGCCTGGACGATCGAGCCGGTCACTTGGGTCTCGCGATCTGCTTCCTCGAATGACATCACCGCGCCGTCGTTCGATGAGCGGTTCGTCTCCGATGCGGCGTCCCATTTGCTTCCGACGGGTTTCTCGCACTCTCTCCTTCGATCTTTGTCTTCCGAACTCGATGAAAAATTTCAACAGGCGAAAGACCAACTCGCGCAGAAACTGCTGTCTCAGGAGCGGCGGGTAGCCGCCACGGAGGAACCCGCACCGTCCAGCGGCGCTGGCGTTCCCGTTCCCAGGCCGCGTCCGGTCGAAGCTGGTCTCGAATTGCCGGACGGACTTGCTGCCCCTCAAGCTGACAATCGCACCTTGCTGCAGAAGCTTTCCGATCTGCTGCCGGCGCGTCTTACGCTCGCGTCTCTGGCTCCCGATGGCGGGCTGCTGAGCAACGGGCCCGATCTCACGTCTCTCGGCTACGACAATCTCACCGCCGTCTATGACATCTCGGCGCGCACCCTTTACATGCCCAACGGGTCGAAGCTCGAGGCGCATTCGGGTCTTGGTCGCTTCATGGATGATCCGGCAAGCGTGAGCGAGCGAAACGTGGGAGCCACGCCCCCCAATGTCTATGATCTGAAACCGCGGGAACAATTGTTTCACGGCGTCCAGGCGCTGCGCATGATTCCGGTTGATGCCAAAGCCACGCTCGGCCGGTCCGGATTGCTCGCGCACAGCTACATGCTCGGCGCCAACGGCGATTCCAACGGCTGCGTCTCGATCAAGGACTATGATAAATTTTTGAAAGCCTTCAATGACGGCGAGATCAAGCGCCTGGTCGTGGTGCCGAGCCTCGGCGCCAGCGTGTCGGCGGCGCGACGATCCGTTTCACCATCATGACCGCATAACCGCGCCGGCTGCTGGCTTAGATGCGTCACCGCTTCAATGCGTCAGCACGATGAAGTCGGTATTTTTTCCGGTCTCATGGCTCATTCCGTGATCGGATATGATGAGGGAAGAAGCCGGCTTCAGTAATTCGGAGATCCGATCCGCCGCATCCCGCGGTATTTCAATGCGGTCGAGGGCCAGGTTGGCGCGATGGGGCGACTGCACCGGTCGCGCAGCCCCGGTGATTTGTTTCGCGGGCGCCTCGCCCTGCCTGCCCGAACCCTCGGACATGCCGCGCAACGTGTCCGGCATCGACACCACGTTCCAGCGCATCGCCGCCCCTTCGTTCTGGAATTCCATGGCCGTGAACACATGGGTTCCCAGCGGCTCTTCCGGATTTTGGATCTTGACGGGGACATCGAACAGCGGCCGAAAGCCCCGACGCACGAACAGCTTGCTCAACTCGCGGCTCACGAAGACGGAGATCGGAACGGCCTTTTGAGGGGCTGCTGCCGCGGGAGCCGGGACTGAAGCCTTGAGGTCAGCAGCTTCTTGCGGATCTGCATTGGACATGAGCGGCCCCGGCGCTGCCGCCGCATCGATGCTGCCACCGGGAGCTACGACCGCCGGGGAATCCGGCGTGCCGGACGCGGCTTTCGGCTGAAAAAGATGCGGATTGCTGATCTCGACCGGCTCGACATCGTCGTGCACGATGATCACGCGCGTGCCGCGCCTGGTGAGATGCCAGAGCCGGGCGGCGAAGCGATTTGTCAGACGGATGCAACCGTGTGACGCCGGATGCCCGGGCACGACACCCGCATGCAGCGCTATCCCCGACCACGTGATGCGCTGCATGTAGGGCATGGGGGCGGCGCTATAAAGATTGGAGCGGTGCCATCGGTGCTTGCCGATCACGCTGAATACGCCAAGCGGCGTAGGATGGCGCGGAATTCCCGTGGAGACCGAAGAGCGCGCGACCAGCGCCCCATTGTCGTACAGCGAAACCCGTTGGTCGGCGATCGAGACGATGATCTGCAGCGGGCCCTTCGCCGTGTCCTTGTTCGCCAGTTCGGATTTTGTGTGCCGGTGCGAGTGCTTGTGGCGGAACGGCGGGGCGTTGCCCCACCAGGACCTGTAGTGGGGCCAAAACTGGAACTGGGCATGCGCGGTGCTCGCAGCAAGCATGAAAACGGCAAATGCTACGATGATCGTCGCGCTGAAATCGCGCGGCCCTTTCATGGCGCCACCCTCTCCAGGCTTACGTTGCACATGCCGTCGCAGCCGATGGCTTTGGATGCAGGCGGGGTCAGATCGACTTCGCGGCGCGGCCAGAACCTCCGGTTCGGTCCCTTGTCCGCCACCGTGCAGACCACGGATTTTCCGTTCGCGACATTGGTGACGCGTAGCCGCTGGCCGATTTGTTCAAGCATGTGCGCACAGACCAAGTCCCGATGGGGACGCAGCCGTCTGCCGTCGGCCGCGACGGTATCGTCAAACTCCGTGGCCACGCCGCCGTATGGCGGCGGCTTGATGCGCGTCAGCCAGAGATCGTTGAATGTTTCGGCGCGGACGCACAGGCATGTGGCGAACAGCGTCAGCGCCGAGACCATGGGCACAATGCGGACATCCATGCCGGCAATTTTGCGGTTTGCTTGTGGGCGAGATCGTGGCGGCTTAAGGCCCATTTTCCGGCCGGGTAGGAAATTCCCTGTTGTCCCCGGCGGCTGCGCCGACGGTGGATTCCGGCACTAAATCGGCACTCGATTAAATGACGCCTTGATTTTTGCACTATTCGAGCGGCAAATGCGGCGACGTAACGCTTTGGAGGACTGGCTGTGCCGAGGTCCGGATTCGCGTTGTTGCTCATCGGGCTGCTCGGGCTCATGCTCGGGGGCTGCATGCAAGCCACGCTTGCCCCGTCGAATGTCAGCTTGACCCCAAGAGACCGGCAGTTGCTGGCCCGTGCACCTTATGCGCAGGCGAGCATTCCGGAGACCTATCGCCGGCATATCGTCGACTACACGCGCAAGGAGCTGCCGGGCACCATCCTGGTCGATACCGACGCACGCTTTCTCTATTACGTCCTGCCGGCAGGCAAGGCGATCCGCTACGGCGTGGCGGTGGGCGAGGAAGCGATGGCGTGGTCCGGCGTCGCCACCGTTGGCCGCACCGCTGAATGGCCGGACTGGATTCCGACGCCGGAGATTCAAGCGCGGCTCGGCCCCTACCCTGCCCGCGTTCAAGGAGGTCCGGCCAACCCGCTGGGCGCGCGGGCGCTCTATCTCTACCAGGGCAACAAGGACACCTTGTACCGCATCCACGGCACCAACCAGCCGGAATATATCGGTCAGGCCATATCATCCGGCTGCATCCGCATGACCAACGAGGATATCATCGACCTGTTCGATCGGGTGCAGCAAGGCGCGCCCGTCGTCGTCCTCGAGCCCTCTCGGAGTGCATGGACGGCGCGGCCCGGCGCAGGCCCCCGCGGCTGAGCGGATCGCGTCGGCGCCTTCAAGACGCCTGTGATCCGGGCGCAAAAGCTGACCTCCGCAACTGGGTAAACCCGGCATTGCCGCCGCCGCTTCGCTGCGATGGCTCGCGAGGGCGTTGCGATTGTTGGCATTCGCACTTGCGGCACCTATAGTCCGCGCGATCGAAAGCATTCAAGAACCAAGGATTCATGCGCGTTTCAATCATCACCGGGGGCGGGTCCGGGATCGGAGCCGCGGTCGCGCGGCGAATGGCAGCCCGGAATGAGTGCCTGATGTTGCATGGACAAGGCGCCGACGCAGCAGCGCTCGAACGATTGAAAGCGGTCGCCGCGGACTGTCAGGGTGCCGGCGCCGATGTCGCGTGGTGTACCGGCGACCTGGCCGATGCCGGGGCGGCATCTGAAATTGTTCGTGCGACGCGCGCCCGGTTCGGACCGGTCGACGCCATCGTCCACGCCGCGGGATTTGCCGACCGGCGGGATTTTGTCGCCTTGCCGCGCGAGGGACTGCAGCGGGCGTTCGCGGTGATGGCCGCGGCGTTTCACGAACTGGCGGCCGCAGCGTTGCCGGATCTTGCACGCGGCGCGCAGGGACGCGTCGTCGCCATCAGCAGTTTCGGGGCGCATCGATTTGTGCCCGATGCCACATATCCGGCTTCCGCGGCGGCCAAGGCCGCGCTCGAGGTGCTGGTCCGCTGTCTTGCGATCGAACTCGCGCCTTCGGGCGCAACCGCCAATGTCATAGCACCGGGCTATACGCGAAAGGACGCCGGGCTGTTCGGCGCCCTGGACGCGCAGGCCTGGCAATCGGTTGCCGCGGCCAATCCGCAGCGACGATTGGCCGAACCCGGCGAGGTGGCCGCAACGGTCGCCTTCCTGCTGTCGCCCGAGGCCTCCCACATCACAGGCGCCCTGTTGCCGGTCGATGGCGGGCTGACCTTGATGTGAAATCTCCCGGTTGGTGAAATCTCTTGAAAGAATTCGATGTCAGATAAGCAAGCGGATGTGATTGTGCTCGGCGCGGGCATCGTCGGCGTATCGGCGGCCTATGCCGCTCGGCAGCGAGGGTTGTCGGTCATCCTGATCGACCGGCGCGAGCCGGGGAGCGAAACCTCCTATGGCAATGCCGGCATTCTCTCCAGCGGCTCGATATCGCCGCTCAACAATCCCTCGCTCTGGAACGCGCTGCCGAAATATCTGACCAACCGCCACGCGGCGTTGCGCTGGAATTTCGGCTGGTCGATCCGGAACGCGGATTGGGTGATCCGGTTTCTGGCCAATGCCACGACGTCCCGTCTCAGGCCCCGGGCGACGGCCTTGCACGGATTGATCGGCGCCTCGCTGAAACTGCATCGGGAATGGATCGTGAAGGCGGAAGCGGCGCAGCGCATCCGGGAGACCGGCTGGCTGAAGGCGTGGCGCAGCGACGCCGTCGGTACGGCGAAGCAGGAGCAGGCCTTTCTGGCCGAATATGGCATCGCCACCGAGTTGCTCGACCGTCAGGCCATTTCCGCGCTCGAGCCGGGCATCGTGCCCGTCTACAAGGTCGGCCTCCTGCACACGCAGACGGCGTCGGTCGACTCGCCGGACGCCGTGGTCAAGGCCTATGCGCGGATGTTCGCCGGCTCCGGCGGCGAGATCCGTCAGTCCGACATCAAGGCGATCGTCCCCGAAGGCGAAGGCTGGCGGGTGTTGCTCGCGGACGGCGGAATTTCGGCGCGCCATGTCGTGGTCGCGCTGGGACCCTGGTCCGCGGATCTGTTGCGGCCGCTCGGCTATCGCGTTCCGCTGGCCTTCGAGCGCGGCTACCATCGGGAGTTCAAGCCCAATCCGGCACGTTCATTGCAACGCCCGATCCATGACGCCGAGGGCAGCTTCCTGATGACGCCGATGGAAAACGGCATTCGTGTTACTTCCGGCGTCGAACTGACCGACCGCGATGCGCCTTCGTCATTCGCCCAGCTCGATCAGGTGGTGCCGGCCGCGCGAGGCGTGGTCGAGTTTGGCGAGGCGGTCGGCGAACCCTGGCGCGGGGCGCGGCCGACGCTGCCCGACAGTCTGCCGATGATCGGGCCTGCGCCACGGCATTCCGGTCTGTGGCTCGCTTTCGGCAACCAGCATATCGGCTTCACGACCGGCCCTGGGACGGGAGCCGCGATTGCGGCGATGATCGGCGGCGCGCAGCCACCGTTCGATGCCACCGCCTTTGCGCCGAGCCGCTATCTTTAGAGCATGATCCGGAAAAGTGGGTACCGGTTTTCCGAAAAGATCATGCTCAAAACAAAGATGGAGCAACATGACGTTTCGAAGAAAAGTCATGCCGCTCCAAGGCCCGCAAACGGCGAACAGGAGCTTTCCTGTAACCGGGAGTCGCCATGAACTACGTTTGGGATTTCGCGATCCTCGGCAAATACAGCCGCCTGTTCTGGCTCGGGCTCGGCTGGACCATGGCCTATACGATCTGCACCATCGCACTCGGGACGTTGCTCGGCCTGGTCGTCGGCATCCTTCGCCTGCGGCGCTGGCCCGTGATCGACTGGCTTCTGCTGGCCTACATCGAACTGTTCCGCTGCACGCCGCTGTTGGTTCAGATCATCTGGTTCTACTACGCCCTGCCGGTCGTCATCGGCGTCAACATACCGGCGCATGCCGCCGCCATCAGCGTGCTCTCGCTCTATGGCGGAGCATTTTATGCCGAAATCGTCCGTGGCAGCGTCGAGAGCGTGCACGCCGGACAATGGGACGCGGCGCGTGCGCTGGGACTGCGGCCGTGGCGCGTGCTGCGGCTGGTGATCCTGCCGCAGGCGCTCAAGCCGATGTTGGCGCCTTACGTCAACCAGTCGGTGACGCAGCTGAAGAACACGTCGCTGGTATCCGTCATCGCCGTTCCGGACCTCGTCTACAACGCGACGCTGATCAACGCCGAGACCTATCGCCCGCTGGAGGTCTATACGATCGTGGCCCTGATCTACTTTGCGATCCTGTTCCCGGCCACGCTTGTCGCGCGCAGGTTCGAGCGCGGCCTGACCTACGACAAGAGTTGACCGGTTCGATTCATCTCGTCACCCCCACCCACCTCATCGACGAGGAGCGCGCTCTTGCGCGCGTCTCGAAGGATGAGGTCCGGGATAGCTTTACTGTCTCTCAGATATTGAGTTCGACCGGCACGTCTTCCGGCTTCACACCGCTCAGCGACAGTCCCTTGACGAACCATTCGCGCATCTGGCCGATGCCGCGGTTGTAGTCGACCCAGACCGACAGGAAATCGCGCCAGCGCTTGTCCGGCTCGCGCCGGACGGCCATGCTGCTTGGGATGGCGACCGCGGGGGTTTGCAGGATCTTGTAAGTGCCGAGGTTCGGGTTCTTGGCAATCGCGGTCAGACCGAGCACCAACGCATTCACCACGCAATCGACCCGGCCCGACGACATCTCGAGCATGACCTCATCGCGCGATTTGAGCGACTTGATCGTCGCATTGGGCGCGAAGCGGCGCGCGACGGCCTCGTTGGCGGAGCCGACGTCGACCGCGATGTTGACTTCCGGCTTGTTGATGTCGGCCCAGGTTCTGGCGTCCAGCCCCTTCTTGAGCATGGCGCCAAACGGATGCGGAAATACGGTCGCACAAAAATCCACGACAAGCGCCCGCTGCGGGGTCGGATTGAGGGCAAAGCCGAGGTCGATCTTGTTCGATTGCAGGTCGAGGATCGAGTTGCCGTAAGTCGAACTCGGTATATTCAAGTTTGACGTCGAGCAGCTTGGCGATATCGTTGGCCATCTCGATCGAGAAGCCGGACCAGTTGCCGGTCGCAAGGTCCTTGTTGAAGTAAGGCAGTTCTCCCGGCAGCACGGCGATGCGGAGCGCTTTGTTGGCGCGGATGCGATCCAGCGTGTTGTCCGGCGTCGCTTGTGCCGATGCCGGGCCGGCGACGGCGGCAGCGAGCGCTGCGCCGCTGCCGATCGCGAAGGCGTAACGCAGCGCTTCGCGGCGATCTTCGGAAACCTTGCTGTCGTCTGATGTGGTCACGCATCTCTCCTGTATTGATCCGGCGGAGCCTAGCGCGCGCGTTGCGACCCAGCAACAGCATGAGGGTTGTCCGGCCGCCGCTGCGGTGTCCGCCCCGTGGCGTTTTTGGCGGCAAGCTGCCGCTGGATAAGCCACGGCGGATGCGTCTTTCGGGCAGACGACTTCAGCGCACCGCGTCGGCCCGCGTCAATCCGATGATCCGCGGCAAGGCGCCGGTGTTGGCCGGATCGGCCTTGGCGCTTTCCGGCGGCAGCGGCGCCTTTGCGGAGGCGTCCGGGAATCGCGCCTTCATTTCGCGCAGGAAGCCGTCGAGCGTATCGACGCTCGCCGCCATCTTGGCGATGAGGGCGAATTCGGCGCTGTTGGCGGCGGCCGGATGGCTCGCGGTCTCGAAAGTGGCGCGGTCGCTGTCGCCGCTCATCAACGGCGCATATTTCTCGCGGAACCGCGCCAGGCCGAGCACGTCCTCCGCCAGCGAGTATCCGACCACGGCGCGGATGATGTCGCTTTTCTCCACCTGGTTCAGCGGTTTGAAATCGCGCCAGCGATCGGCGTAGTACAATTCGATCTGTTCGGACGCCTCGCGCCAGCGCCGCGCCGCCCAGTAGATGTCGGAGCGCAGCCGGATCGCTTCGCGGCCGACGATATTGCTGATGATGTCGAGCGCGAGATCATGGCGTCCGACGTCGCTTTGGGCCCGCGCCTCCAGCAACAGCCGCTGCTGGCGCAGTTCGCCCGAGAGATCGGCAATGCGCGTGGTGCGGAGCGCCGCGATGGCGCGATCGGGCTTGCGGCCGGTCAGGTAGACGATCGCCAGACGCGCCGCGACCTGCGCGCGCGCCGCGCCCTCCAGCCGGCGATCGATCTGGTATTGCAGGAGTTCGCTGGCCTGGTCGAGCAGATCGACCGCGACCAGCCGATCCGCGAGCCGGCGTATCATTTCATCGCCGCGCCGACCGATCGGCGTCAATTCGCGATATTCGTAAAACATCGCGAGCGCGTCGATCGGCGGAAGATCGTCGCCTTTCGGTCCGAGAAAGAGCTGCTCGAACAGCGCTGCCGCGATGTCCTGAGCCTGCCGCGACGGTTCCGCATTCGGCTGCAATCTGGTCGCGATCTTCGATGCCGCCAGCGCCTCGCGATAGCGCCCGGTGTCGGCATAGATGGCTGCCATCATTTGCAGCACCTTGACCTCGACCGCGTCGCCGCGCCACGTCACCGCAAGCGTTTCGAGTTCGCGCAATGCATCGGCCTGGCCGACTTCATCGCGCTTTCGCCGCAGTATGATATCGAGCAGCCTGGCTTCGGACGCGGCAGAGCGATCCGGGGATTCGATCGCAAACTGATATAGCGTCTGCGCGTCCTTGTCGTGTCCGAGCGCCTCGGCCAGCCGGCCGCGCAAAACCGATATCGCCGGTTTCAGGTCCGGCGGAATGCCGACCACGTCCATGTCGCTGCTGCGTTTCGCCGCGCCGGAATAATCCTTGACCTCCAGCGACGCCCGCAGCGCCTCCGATATCACGATGCGCTGCAGTTCGAGCGGCAGCGTGGTGATGGCGAATTCGACGTTCTTGAATTTCTCGCGCGCTTCGGCCCACTTGGCCTGACGCGCCAGCGCCAGCGCTTTCCACAGATGCGAATCGTAATTGGTTCCGACCGCCGGATTGGCGAGGTCCTTCAACCCCTGCTCGGTGCGGCCTATCACGATGGTCGCGACCGCATGCAGCATCAGCACAACCGGATCCTCAAAACCCGGTTTGGAGTTCCGCCAGCGCGAGATCGAGCACGCCCTTGGCTTCGTGATACATCCCGCGCGACATATAGAAGTTGGCGAGATTGACGCGGGCCGACAGGCGCCGGCCGGGCGCGGCCGTCCCGGCCAAAGCGATCAGCGCATCCTGACGCGCGAGAAAGTTTTCGGTCTGATTTTTGCGCCAGACGTCGGGGTCGAACAGCGGCCGCACCGCGACCGCCGCGCGCTCCGCTCCGACTTCGGCCGACGACAGCGTCAGGCCGCCGGGCCTGCCGAGGATGATCCTGTCGGATGCGATCTCGGCGGTGAGATCGTCCGAGTTGGGACGAATCGCCACCCCGTGCATCGATTCGAGCAGCGACAAATCGACAAAATCCTGCCGCTTGATAAAGCCGCGCGTGGGCGGCGGCGCCGTGATCACCAGCAGCGTATCGCCGGCATCCGGATCGGCGATCCGATGCAGAAGGCCGGGCTTCGCCAACGGCACCACGACAAAGGCAAACGCGGGATCGGTGATGTTTCGTACCACCGCCAGCGGCTGCGGCGCGGTTTGCATCGTGTCGGCAAATGCAAGCGTCCAGCTCGCGCCGCCGGACTGGGCGTCGCCGGCCAGCGAGGGGATTTGCGGACGGTTGAGGCGAATGCGGACCGCCTGCCCGGTTTCGAACGGCAACCGGCTGACGTCGGCGAAGACCGCCCCGCCTTTGCTGCGGATCGGCTCGATATCGATCGGCTCCGAGGAATCGAACACCAGCCAGACGACGTCGGCGCGGCGAAACAACGCCGCCGGGGTCGCGGCGGCAAAGGAAAACTTCACCCGCAGGCCGTCGCTGTCGCGCGTGGCGACGACCGACGCGGCGCCGTCGCCGGCTTTCGTTTCCGCCGGCTGCCCGGACCCGGCGACCGCGGTTTTCGGCGGCTCCACCGCGACCGTCTTCGGCGCAGGTTCTGTCGCAGGAGACATCGTCTCTCTGGTCGAAGGCTCCTTTGTCGATGCCTCTCTCGTCGCCGGTCCTTTTGGCGCCGGCGCTTCCGCTGCGGGCGACGGGTTCGGCGCAGTCTCGGGTTTGATGTCGATGCTGGCCCGCTCGGCGATGGTTTCCGACGCCGGCGGCGCGATCCCGCGGGATTTCCATGACGGCGAAGTCTCGGTGGCGGGCTTCTCCGGCGCGGCCGCAGCGGTGGGCACCGCCGGCATCGCAGCCGCTGGCGCGGGCGGCGCCGGGGCGGCCGGAGACGGGACGGCTGCCGCCGGGGCGCGCGAGGCGTCCGCTGCGGGCGACGGCAATATCAGCGGTCTTTCCGATTGCTGGAAAGCCACGTCGATAATGTAGTTCTTCTCCTCGCGGAACGAGTGAACGTCGACCTCGCCGACCAGGGTGATTTCCACCGCGGAGGTTTCGCCGTCGATCTTCTGATTGATCGATGCGACATTCGAGGGCGCCGCCAGCTTGGCGTCGGCCAGATCGAAGGTGAGCGCGGCGTTGAACAGCAGCGTGAGTTTTTGATCGTTCAGCACCGACGAGACGCTGACATTGTCGGGCATTTCAAACACGAAGCGGACGAAGGTCGGCTGCACGGAGGCGCGGATGCGAACCGGAGGGCGCTTCATCGCCGCGGCCGCCGCGCGCTGCTGGCGTAACGCGCGCTCGGCGACCCGCGCACGCTCGGCCAGTTCGCGGACCACGTCGGGCGGAAGGCCCGGCGGATCGCCGCTCCATGTCTCCGGCAGCATGTCGATGAACAGGCGTTCGCCGGCCGTCATGGTGTTGATGGTTACCTTGCGCGCCAGCGACAGCCGGATCGCCATGCCATCGGGATCGCGCCGCACCGACGCGACATAATCGGGCGCGCCCTCGGGCAACTTCTCGACCGGGATGTTCATCGGACGCTTGAACCGGATCACGAGGATGGTGCCGGCCGTGGTCACGTCGGACTCGACATCCTCGGCGAGCTTGATAACGAGCCGCGCGTAGCCGCCGCTGGCCGAGAACGAGGCCTCGCCCTTGACCGGCGGGGTCTGGCAGAGGCCGGAAACCGTCGAGCCGATCAGGACCGCCCCGGCGGCGAGCCATGCCGGCAAGGCCGCAGGCCGTGCCGGTCCGCCGAGGCAACGCCGCGCCATCCGCGTGAAGACGCGAAATAGCGACCCATACCCGGCAGCAGCCGTTCGCGGCATTCCAAAGTGCCTCTCAGCTTCGACGATCCGCGATTGCGCAGCCTGTGGTCGGCCGGGCGCTTCGCCTGCGCCTCCGAATCTAGGATTGCCGATTTAAGGACCTGTTAAATATTCTCGCTAATTGAGCTTTGGCGGCATTGTCCTGCCCTCGATTTTGGGGAGTTCGGCCGTGGAGGCGGCGACCGACTTGTCCGACCCGGCGCGGCGGGCCATTTCGACCGTCAGCCGCTCGGCCGCTTCCGGCATCATCAGGCCCATGATATCGGACATCTTCCGTGGCGCGATCTGCAAGGCGATTTCCAGCAGCACGGACATTTCGAGCCGGTCGAACACCTTGGCGGCGTCCTTCGGCTTCATGGCCTCATACATGGTGATGATGCCCTTGAAGCGGGCGGCATCGGCTTCGTTTTTCTGTCCGTTCGCCGTCGAGATCCGCGACTCCACGGCCTTCAACTCCTCGACCCGCGATTCAATTCGCTTTTCGGCGGCCTTGAGCAGGCTCTCGCGAATGTCGATTTCGCGCGCCCGCGCGTCGAGCTCCTGCCGCCGCGACTGCAGCCGCTCCAGGATCGCGCGCTCGGACGCCGATACCTGCGGGGTCTGCTCGGGAAAAATCACCACGCCGTCGGGCTTCGCCGCCTCCGCGGCGGCGGGCTTGACCGCTTCCTCCTTGGGCTTCTCTTGCGTCGAGCCCGTGACATCCGCGGGGTCGAATTTGGAGGGAAAGTTGAAGGTTTCCTGCGCCCACGACTTCCGGGTCGATTGCGGCTGATAGTCGAAAACGTAGCCGCCATCGATCACGAGTCCGGCGACCTTCAGCACGGCAAGGCCGAAGATCGCCACCAGCACCACCGGAATGACGCGAATGTCACGGAAGGATTTCATGCCGCAAGACCGTTTGCCCTTCTGCGCTCGGAAAACGCCTGGGCCGCCGCCGCAAGGGTCTTGGGCGGCAGCTTCGAGGCGGCGGGCTCGAACTCGGATTCGGGCTCCGGCTCGCCGCCGGGCCGTGCCGCGATCGCGATCCGCGACAGCCGCCGGACGATATTGTCGCCTTCGGCCAGTTGCCTGTTCAACTGCTGCGAGATTTGCGCGGCCGCCGTGAGCTGGTTGCCCAGATTCTCGTTGACGTCGCGAACGGTGTGCTTGAGGCCGCCGATGGCGCGCTCGGCGATTTCGGTGGCCGTGATCAGCTCGGCGATGGTCGCCTTCAGCGAATGCTCGTCCGCCTTGAGACGCTTCAGCCGGCTGTTGAGCAGCATGCAATAGGCGATCGTGATCAGCAGCAATAGCGCGACCAGGCTCTCGATCACAATTCCTAATGAATGACTCATTGGGCCTCCATCAACTTGGTTTGCTCATCGGCCTTCTCGAACATCGCGAAGGTGGTATTCGGCTTGCGCAGCTGCTTGGTGACGCGAATGGCGACGCGATCTCCGACCCGGCCCATCCGTCCTTCGGTCAGGGTGACGCTGCCGCAGCGCACCGCGACCAGGGCGTCGGAACGCATGTCCAGCGGCAGGGTGTCGCCGACTTTCAGTTTCATCAGTTGCTTGAGCGGAATATCGGCCTCGTACAGCACCGCATCGACCGATATCTGCGCCTGCGATACTTCGGTGGCGAAATGGCCTTCCCAGATCGGATCGCGGCCGAATTTCTCGCCCATGAACATCTGCAGCAATACGCTGCGGATCGGCTCGATGGTCGCATAGGGCAGCAGCAGCTCGATATTGCCGCCGCGATCTTCCATGTCGATGCGCAGCCGCACCAGGATGGCGGCGTTGGCGGGCCGGCTGATGGCGGCGAAGCGCGGATTGGTTTCCAGCCGGTCGATCGAGAAGGTCACCGGCGACAGCGGCCTGAAGGCCTGCTCGGCATCGGCCATCACGACCTCGACCAGCCGCTTGACCAGGTTGGTTTCGATGGTGGTGTAGGGGCGGCCTTCGATGCGCAGCGAGGTCTGGCCGCGACGGCCGCCGAGGAGGACGTCGATCATCGAATAGATCAGGCTTGAATCCACCGTCGCCAGGCCGAAATTCTCCCACTCCTCGGCCTTGAACACGCAGAGCACCGCCGGCAGCGGTATCGAATTCATGTAGTCGCCGAACCGCACCGAGGTGATGCGATCGAGCGAGACCTCGACGTTATCGGAGGTGAAGTTGCGCAGGCTGGTGGTCATCAGCCGCACCAGCCGGTCGAACACGATCTCGAGCATCGGCAGACGCTCGTAGGACACCATCGCGGAATCGATGATGGCGCGAATGCCGGAATTGTCGTCGAGGTTGACCTCGCCGACATTGAAGCCGAGCAGGTTGTCGATTTCCTCCTGCGACAGGACGCGCTCGCCGCCGTTCTTGCCGCCGCCGAAGTCGCGGCTGCCGTCCTCGACCATGGCGGCCCATTGCAGCGCCATGGTGCCGGAGAGTTCGTTGGCCGCAGCCGCGGCCGCCGCCTCCTCCGGATCCTCGGAGAGCATCGACGCTTCCCATTGGGCCGCGATCGCATCCTGGTCGTCTAGATTGTTGCCCGCCATGGTCTAGATCCGTCTCGTCACTGAACGATGAATTCCTTGAACAGCACCGCGTTGACCTGATTGGGCGAGATCGTCGTATTGACGCGCCGCGTCAGTTCTTCGCGCAGGCGAAACAGGCCCGCGGAGCCGTTGAGGTCTGCCACCCGCAATTCGCGCAGATAGGTCTGAAAGATGTCGGTGACGCGCGGCATCGCCGGCTTGATTGTCTCCGCCAGCTTCTCCTCCTTGATCTCGAGCACGATCCTGGCCTTGAGATATTGCACGCGCTCGCCGGGCTGGCCGGCGAGATTGACCAGTATTTCCGGCACGTCGATGAAGACAGGCGGTTTCGGCGGCGGCGCTTCCGCGCGCACCTCTTCACCGTGCCCCCTGAAGAAAAGAAACCAGGTCGCAGCACTGCAGATGATGACGAAGCCGCCCACCGCGGCGATCATCATTTTGAGCTTGCCCCTGGGCGTCGCCGCCGCCGGTTCGACGCCGCCTTCAACCTGTTCGCCGTCTGCCATTGCCCGTCCGGTCGGTTTGGGAACGAACTCGATGCCCTGGGCAAGCCTATGACGCGATACAAATGCCGCCGGCGCATACGCGCTCTCTTGATCCCGACGCTAAGGGAGTAATGGTTAATGGTTTCTTTCTTTTGCCCGGCGGCTAGGAAAAAGTTGCCGGGTAAACATGGTCAACAAGACCTTATTGCCGCCCCGCGGGCTCTCGCCGAAATACCTAACCCTTTATAAAACAACAATTTTCTCAACTGGCACGGCTTTCGCTCTGTTGCTCGGTGAACCCTGGCTTGGGAGAGCCTGGCGGTTCGCACGATCCAAGAGCCGGCCTGGGAGGGTCGGGTCTGGGATCACGGAAGGGGAGAACCACCGATGCAGAACATGCTTCTGGTCGGACTTTCGCGGCAAATGGTGCTGGAGCGGCAGATGGATGTCGTCGCCAACAACGTCGCGAACGTCAACACCAACGGCTTCAAGGCCGATCGCTCGCTGTTTGCCGAACACCTGATGCCGGGCGCGCACGAAGACAATTTCGTCGGCCGCGACCGCGCGCTGAGCTTCGTCCACGACCGCAACTCGTTCCACGATTTTTCGCAAGGCTCCAGCGAGCAGACCAAGAATCCGCTCGATGTCGCGATCGACGGCGGCGGCTTCCTGGTGGTGCAGACGCCGGCCGGCGAACGCTACACCCGCGACGGCGGACTGCAGATCAACAACCAGGGCCAGCTGGTGACCGCGGCGGGCCATCCGGTGCTCGGCACCGCGGGCCCGATCGTGTTTCAGCAGACCGACCATGACATCGCCATCGCCACCGACGGCAACGTCACCGTCGTCGATGGCTCCGACCGGACCGATCTGGTGCGCGGCAAGCTGCGGCTGGTCAGTTTTGCGCGGGCGCAGCAGCTTCTGAAGGAAGGTTCCAACCTTTATTCGGCCGGCGAAGGCAGCGCGCCGCAGGCCGACATCACCTCGCAGGTGCGCCAGGGTTTCATCGAGAAATCGAACGTCAATTCGGTGACCGAGATGAGCCGCATGATCGAGGTGACGCGCACCTACACCCAGATCTCGGCATTGCTGCAGCAGCAGAGCGACCTGCACAAATCCGCGATCGATAAACTCGCCGACGTTCCGGCATAAGGATCCTGACCCATGCGCGCTCTTTATACAGCTTCGACCGGAATGGCGGCACAGGAACTCAACGTTCAGGTGATCTCCAACAACATCGCGAACATGCGCACCACCGGCTACAAGAAGCAGCGCGCCGCGTTTCAGGACCTGATCTATGACCATGTGCGCCGGGTCGGCGCGCAGGCCTCCGATCAGAACACCGTCCTGCCCGTCGGCGTCGACATCGGCGGCGGCGTCAAGACCGTCGGCACGCCGCGGCTGATGAGCCAGGGCACGCTGTCGCCGACCGGCAACGAGCTCGACATCGCGGTGCGCGGCGAAGGCTTCTTCAAGATCCAGATGCCGGACGGCACCTTTACCTATACCCGCGACGGCTCGTTCCAGATGGACGCGCAGGGCCGCATCGTGAACGCGCAAGGCAATCCGGTGCAGCCGACCGTCACGATACCGCAGAACTCGTCCGGCCTCGCCATCAACGCGCAGGGCCAGGTGACGGTGATGCTGCCGGGATCGACGACGCCGTCGCAGGTCGGGCAGATCGGCCTCACGCGCTTCATCAACAAGGCCGGCCTCAACCCGATCGGCGACAACCTGTTCACGGACACGCCGGCATCGGGCCTGCCGCAGGACGGCATCGCCAACACCGACGGTTACGGCGACATGCAGCAAGCCAACCTGGAACAGGCCAATGTCGAGGTCGTCACCGAGATTTCCGACCTGATCGCGGCGCAGCGCGCCTACGAGATGAACGCCAAGGTCGTCAGCGCCGCCGACCAGATGCTGCAATCCACCTCCAACATGTTCCGCTGAGGGCGCTGATCATGATCGCTCGTTCGCTCCTGCTCGCAACCGCCCTGCTCGCGGCCGCCTCGACTGGCGCCTTCGCCCAGAGCCGCGAGGACTTCATCATCGCAGCCCCCGTGCTGCGCGCCAACATCACCGTCGCCGGCGACGTGGTGCGGATCGGCGACGTCATCGACAATGCCGGCCCGGCGGCGCAGATCGCGATCTATCGCGCGCCGGATCTCGGCACCACCGGCTCGCTGACGGTCACACAGGTGCTCACCGCCTTGCGGTCGCATCAGGTGATCGGGGTCAATACCCGCGATCTCAGGGAGATCTCGGTGACGCGGCTGGCCCGCATGCTTCCGGCCAAGGAGATCGAAGGCCAGGTCGCCCGCGCGCTGGAGCACAAACAGGGCCTCGGCGACGCCGCCAATCTCAACCTGACTTTCGATCGCGACATCGGCGATATCAAGCTGGAAGTCTCCAATACCGGCGCGATGCAGACGATTGCGCTGCGGTTCGACCCGCGCAACGGCCGCTTCGACGTCACCTTCGAGATCGCCAACGACAACGTGTCGGCGCCGACGCGGCTGCGTTTCACCGGCAGCGCGGTCGAGACCGTCGAGACCGCGGTGCTGACCCGCACCGTCGAACGCAATGAAGTATTGAAATCCTCCGACGTCGTGGTGGAGCGGCGGCCGAAGGCCGAGGTCGGCGGCGACGTCGCCGGCCGCGACCGCGCGGTGGGCATGCAGGCGCGCAAGCAACTCCGCGCCGGCCAGCCGCTGAAGCTGGCGGATCTCGCCAAGCCCGATCTGGTGCAGCGCGACCAGAGCGTCACGCTGATCTATGAGGCGGTCGGGCTCTATCTCACCATTCGCGGCAAGGCGATGGAGGCCGGCACCGAGGGCGACGTCGTCAGCGTGCTGAACCTGCAATCGAAGCGCACGATCTCCGGCGTCGTCACCGGCCGCGGCCTGGTGACGATTTCAAGCCCGCCGCCCCGCCAGCCCGCGCCGGAGACCACCTCCTCGCTCGGCGCCAGCGAGACCGACAAGGGAACCGTCAAGCCGGTTTCGGTCGCCGCCAACGCCACTTCGCCAGCAATCCCGCAAGCCGCTGCAAAAACCGAGTAATGTAAATGTTCGTCTCCCGCATCAACCGCATCGTTCTGACCGGCGCCATGCTGGCGACGGCAGCCATCGCCAGCGGCTGCTCGTCGATCGATCGCCTCTCCCAGATCGGCGAAAAGCCGAAGCTGACGGAGATCGAAAATCCGACGGCGCAGCCCGGCTACAAGCCGGTGCAGATGCCGATGCCGAAGCCGGAGGCGGCATCCTATAACGCCAATTCGCTGTGGCGGAACGGCTCGCGGGCCTTCTTCAAGGATCAGCGCGCCCATCAGGTCGGCGATCTCCTCACCGTGACGGTGAACTTCACCGACAAGGCCAACATCGCCAACGAGACCCAGCGCAGCCGGGCCTCCAAGGAAGACTCCGGCATCACCGATTTCATCGGCGCCAAGACGCTGGGCTCGCAGGCGCAGAAGGTGCTGCCCGGCCGGCTCCTGACCGCGGACGGTACCGCATCGACCGACAACAAGGGCTCGGTGCAACGTCAGGAAAACCTGCAGACCAGCATCGCCGCCGTGGTCACGCAACTGTTGCCGAACGGCAATCTGGTGGTCGAGGGCAAGCAGGAAATCCGCGTCAATTTCGAAATTCGCGAATTGATCGTCGCCGGCATCGTGCGGCCGGAGGACATCCAGAGCGACAACACCATCGACAGCGGCAAGATCGCGCAGGCCCGCATCGCCTATGGCGGCCGCGGCCAGATCACCGACGTGCAACAGCCGCGCTACGGCCAGCAGGTGATGGACGTGCTGCTGCCATTCTAGTTTTACTTTAACGAGCTCCCACACCTCATTGCGAACCTAGGCGCGATGAAGTGTTCCAACGCGGCCTCCGTCAGCTCCCCTGGCGGAGGCCGCGGTCGTTGGCGCGGGCTGGAGTTCCATGGCCCGATACTCTCCTTCGTACCGCCTTGCTTTGGCCAAACCGGACTGGAGTGGTGGGGCTAAATCTAGCGTAAATGCCGCCTGATGCGGTGACATTGGACTGAATAAGGAGCGCCAATGCATTCCACGCTGAACCCGAAACCAACCGATCCGCATGCCGATCCGCACGACGACGTCCTGGTCGCGCGCATCGAGGAAGAGTTTTCCAGCCTGGCGCCCGACGCCGTGCGCCTTCCGCCGGATCCGCAGACCCAGATCGCACCCGACTTCTCCGGCGGCCCTGCGATTCCCCCGGTCGATACGACGTTTCGTGCGACGGCCGTCAACAATGCCGGCCAGAGGCCATCGATCGGCAGGCGGGCGACACGCGCCGTCGCGGCTTTCCTGGTGGCCGGGTGTATCGGTATCGCGGCCATCGTTTCGCAGTCCTACGGCAATGTGGCCAAACAGATGGTCGGCAGGTGGCTGCCGAAGTTCGTGATGACGGCATCGCAACCGCTGGAAAACACCGGACTCGCTGAACCATCGAGCCCGCCTGCCGTTCAAGCGAACGCGGCGCCGGCCGCCCCTCCGCAACCGGCGGCTCCGGCTCGGACCGCCCCGGAAAGCGTCGCGCCGGCCGCCTCCGCGGACTCGGCGCAATTGCTGCAGGCGATGGCGCGCGATCTCGCCAGCGCGCGGCAGGAGATCGACCAGCTCAAGGCCAGCCAGCAACAAATGTCCCGCGACATTGCCCGGGTCTCCGAGGCCAGATCTTCCGATATCAAGTCTTCCGATATCAAATCTTCCGAGGCCAAGCCGTCCGATATCAGGTCTTCCCAGGCCAAGGCTTCCGAACCGAGCCAGCGGCCCCGGATATCTGCACTTCCGCCGAAGCCGGCCGCCGCGCCGGTGCGCCGGCCGACGCCGTCCTATCCGCCCCCGCAAGCCGCCGCGGTTCCCCAGCCGTTGCCGCCACCGGCCGCAGCGGCTCCTTACGCCCCGCGCCAACCTGATTACGTGCCGCGGCAACCCGAACCGCCGCCGCAAGCCACGGCCTATCCTCCGCAGGCCGATCCGGAGCTTTCATCGGTGCCGCGGCCGCCGATGCCCTTGCGCACGGGTTCGTTCAGCACGCTGCTTGGGCAATGAGCACGGCTGTTCCAGTTCCAGTTTTACGTTAGCGAGCCCCCGCACCTGATTGCGATCCGGGTGCGCTGAAACGTGCCAACGCGGCCTGCGTCAGCCCCTGGCGGGGGCCGCGGTCGTTTGTGGCGTGGGTCTGCGGGATCACCGGGAAAGTTCCATCAGGCACGAAACCGAACCGAACTACCGTCGTCGCTGACGGAACCAAACGCTCCCGGGCCGACTATTCATGGACCGCTCTGAAACCCCAAATCGTGGGATCAGCGTAACCCTGGGAGTGGATTTCATGCGAATAACATCATGCGCCCTTGCGGCCGCGGCCGTGTTCGCCGCCCCCGCGGCGTCGGCACAGACGGTCAACCTGACCGGCATGTATCGATGCGTCGAAGGATGTCGGGCGGCTCCGATCGGCAGCCCGGCCTTTGTCACGCAGAACGGACCGGACCTGAATCTCGTCAACGAAGCCGGTCAGCCCTCCCGTGCCTGGCCCGATGCGACGGCGCCGGCGACCCGGATCTGGGCCGATGCCTGGGACCAGGGCGCCGTCTATTCGCCCGACGGCATGGTGATCCAGTTCGATAACGGAACGATCTGGCAGCGCGACATGGGACCCCCGCCGCCGCTCCGGGTGGTGCGCGTGCGAAAACAGGCCGCACTCCGGTGATGCACGCCGGCAGCCGTGGCTGCCGGTTCACCTGCATCCACTTGCCGCGTCCCGCCACCGGATGATGGACGCGCGGCTGCCGTTCCAGTTTTACTTTAACCAGCTCGCCCACCTCACGAAGCCGGTCGCGATGAGGTTTTCCAGCGCGGCCTTCATCGGCCGTCCCCACGGTTGCGGTCGTTTTACGCAGCGGTGGTCGCAGCGACTTCATCCGGCTTCATCGCCTCGGCGTCGCGGGCGCCCGCCCCCGTCGCCTCGATGCACAGCTTGACCGCCTCGCCGAGGCTGCCGGCCACCAGATCGGCTTTGGCGCCATCGCGCAGCCGTTCCAGCGCGCCGGGATCGATGTCCTTGATCCAGCAGCCCAGGATGATGGTCGCCTGCGGCAATTTACGGCGCAGCCGCCGAACCGCATACCGCATGTGCGCCGGTGCGCTGGCGTCCAGATAGACCAGGCAGACGATCGCAACGCCGGTGGTCTCGAGCCGGAAGATGTTGCTGGTCGAGAGCGCCTCGGCCGCCTCGACCCGCGCGCTCAAACCGTGCGCCGTCGACAACTGGCCGAGCATGATCGCGGCGGCTTCATCGATCAGGCTGCGCCCGGCCACGCAAAGCACGGGATGCTCGCCTTGCCATGGCGGCGGCAGGTCGCCTTTGGCGAGAACCGGCAGATCTTCGTAAGGCGCATCTTCGGCCACGCTCTCGACCGCGGAACTGGCTTCCGCATCGGTGGTTGCGCTGAGTTTCGGCGGCGGCCGGTCGTCCTGATCGGCAAGGTCGTTGGCGAATTCCGCGACCGCGTCCCTGATCTTTTGCAGGCGCTCGGGGTTGAGCGCGCCGCGTTCAGCATCGGCCTGGGCCAGTTGCAGCCCCTTCAGGGCAACCTCATCGTAGTAGGAAGACAGCGAGCGTTGCTTCAAAAACTGTTCGGCTTTTTCGGCGGCTTCGGTGGGATCGCCGGCCAGCATGCGCTGGTAGAAGATCTCCGGCGGCGCCAGCGCCGGCCGGTCGCCGAACATCACGTCCAGGAATTCCAGGCGTTCGACATGGCGTCCGAGCACGACCAGGCACACCGTCAAGGGCGTGGCGAGGACGAGGCCGATCGGACCCCAGAGCGCGGTCCAGAACGTCGCCGAGGCGACCACGGCAACCGGCGACAACCCGGTGCTGCGTCCGTAAACCATCGGCTCGATGACGTGGCCCACGACCGGCTCCACCACCAGAAACAGCGCGAGCGTCCAAAGCAGCATGGTCCAGCCGGGATCGACGGCCACCGCGAGCACCAGCGGGAACGCGGCCGCGATGGCCGCGCCGATATAAGGCACGAAGCGCAGCACCGCTGCCAGGATGCCCCACAGGATCGCGCTGGGAATGCCGATCAGCCACAGGCCGATCCCGATCACCACGCCGAAGGTGCCGTTGAGAAGGAGCTGGATCAGGAACAGCCGGCTGAGCCGCGACGCCGCGTCGTCGAGCGCTGCGGTGGTCCGCTGCAGGTCATGCGACCCCGCCAATCGAATGAGCCGGTTACGGAGGTCCTCGCGCTGCAGCAGGATGAAGATAACGAAAATGATGATGATGCCGGTTGTCGCCAGCGGATGCAGCAGCGGCGAGATCAGCGCCCGCAAGCTCTCCAGCGCGCCCGGATCGGGCTGGCGCACTTCGACCGGTACCGGCAACAGCGGCGCCGGGGGCTTGGGGACAAGGCGAGATCCCAGCGACGGCGAAGCTTCGCCCTCTTTCGGCTTGTCCAGTTCCTTGCTCAGGTCCTTCAGCATCCCCGAGGCGCGTTCGAGGGTGCCGCGTCCGGCCGAGGTGTCGCGAAACGACTGGATTTTCTCGCTGATCGTGGACTGATACCGCGGCAGGTCTCCCGCCAATTGCGTGAGCTGAGAGGCCAGCAGACTTCCCAAGGCGAAGATCAGCCCGAAGGCCAGAATAACCACGCTGACCACCGCGATCGCCCGCGGCACGCGAATGCGCTGCAACAAGCCCACCAGCGGCGCCAGCACAAAACTGAGCAGGATCGCCATCGCGATCGGAATGAAGATCTCACGGCCAAAATACAGCGTCGCGATAATGATCACGGCGAGAACCGCCGTCGCCACCGCGCCCAGCAGCGCGACAAGTTCCTCGGAGGTACGCGCTTTGAATGGCTGTGGGATCACGGGCCTCTTTGCTTTGGGGACAACCCGCAGCGCGGGGTGATGACATAACCGGGGAATGTTCAAACGGTTCCGGGCGCGCGGTCATTCCAGCCCGCAAACACAGCGGTTTGGCGTCACATCATCCGCCGTTCGCCGACCATGACAGGCCGGGTTACGCCACAGCCAGTCGTTGGGCCGCGCCTTGCGAGGACGGGGTGGGCTAACCTGCCCAAGCTCGCGCCGGCCGCATTGCCGACGGCCAACAGGGGATGAACGTATTGCTGCCGTTTCAATTTTACTTTAACCGGCTCCCACACCTTATTGCGAACTAGTCGCGATGAAGTCAGCGGAGCCTCCGTCAGCTCCGCTGGCGGAGGCTCCGTTGGTTTAAAGTCGTTCGTTTCTTCCCCTGCTTTTCGGTAGGGTGACGAGAATAAGCGAAGCGAATTCGAGCCGGATGAACACGAAGACCGGCGCAGTCAAGCGTGACGATGGATCGGCGCCGAGGATCATTCAATCGCTGCAGCTAAAGCAGCACGTGCCTGAAGGTCGGATAAAATCTCCGAAATTTGCTATACCCCTCCAGAAGCTCAACCGTCGATATTGTCTCATGCAACTTGAAGTCTATGACTTTTGAAAGCTTGGCGGGGCTGTTGGCGTGAACTTCACGATCGATGACCAACTTCTCCCAAACTGTAAGTTGGGGAATTTGAATATCCACTAGCTCATCCCAGCCATTCACTCCGCCAGGTACATCCGATAAATTCATCCTTTCCAGACATTCTCTTGCTCTCGCTCGTTCCACGACAATACCGGTCACGCTCAACATGCGATGACCATCGGCATACGTAGTCAGAGATATCGGCTCAAATTTAAAATCTGCATTTCTTTCGAAAGCCTTCTCCGCCACCAAACCAAAAGCGTAGCTCACCAATTTCGCAACGCCTAATTTGTCTGTCAGATCGCCCTGACGGGCCCCCGGTTTCATCTCAGCGCCCAGGAGTTCTTTGAGCTGAGCGAATCGCCGCTCTTGCAGAGTTTCGATCGCCTCGTCTTCTGCACGGCGGATTAATGTTTTCACATCAACGTCAACAGTCATACGAACTATGTCGCCAGGTTGGCTAACCGCGAGTAATAATCCAAAAGTATCGAGGTGAGATCTGACGGTATCGAAATCCGTCATATCGAACCAAACGATCGAGTTGGAATCTGGATCGATCTTGGCTTCCTGGTAGATTGCCCTTTTTCTTACAACGTAGTCACTGGTGGAATACGGTGTCGGCTTGATACAAGCCAACGGCGAGTTAAACTTTTGCCTCTTGAGCACGTCGGGATCGATTTCGAGCGACAACAATGGATTTGTGCCAAACGACAAATTCATCAGCTTGTGATCTTCCATCGCAAAACTACCCAGCCCTACGTAAACATGTTTCTCGACGGGAGAGAAATTTGCGTATCTCGAAATCACCTCGACGAATACGCGACGATCAACAAATTTGTGCGGGCGAACCGCGTAATTCACGCCGAATGCACCGGCAGCAGCAGACACGTATGTTTCCATTAACGCGAAACTTTCTTGAGAATTTCGTCAAAACATGCCGCGCCAACGTCCGCAGGCTTAGTTTTGGGATTTTCAAGGAACTTCGTCGCAATCAATGCGACAGCATCCTGATGCCGTAAAAACGAAATTCTGCGCATCTCAGAAGGCGTGGGTGTGGGTAGAGAAGGCTCGAAGCGCTGCGCGCCATGAAGTTTTCGTACAGCGCTAAGTTCGCACTTTGACATTAGCGCGCGGAGTTCATGAAGTCCGAGCAATTCGGCAGTCGCGAATAGCTTCCGCGCTTTGATGCGGTCCGCTTTCCAGTGATTGGTAAAGCTCGTGAAAATCTTCGTGCCCTCCCGCATGTACTCCTTCAAGTTAAGATATAATTCGGAGGAAGCGTCTAATCCCCTTTTGGTAGTCGTCAAGGGAAGCTGAAGGGGATAATCGGAATCCATCGTCAAGATTCCGCGAATGCCGATGAACTGAGGATGAAATCGTGGGACACCCGCTTCGCCCCATCCGGTCAAAATTGTTGTGTCGTTCGAAACGATCGCTCGATCATTGCAAATGATCGTCCAGCCTGAGTTGTCACTGCTTTGTCGCTGCTCGGTCTCACTCTCTTCCTCGCCCTCCGATTCCGAAGGCGCTCGATACATTCCGATCCAAAGCTTTGCTTTAACCGTGTCGGTCTCAAAACTCAGCATATACGGAGCGAGTGACGGTTTGTCCTTGGAGATTTCCTCGAAGTCGGACGAAAGGATCGAAACGGGAGCAGCTTCAATTGTCTTACCGTTCAACTCAACACGAAAACCCTTGTTCAGAATGATCGCATAATGGCGAGCAACGAATGTATGCAAACGCGCTTCGAATGCGGCTGTGCCAAATACCCTTGAAATCTCAGGTCGCAATTTCGATACGAAAACTCGCGTACCTTTTTGGAAAGGGACTCTTGTGCGTTGATAGTCTAGCCGCCATACATCTTCGTCACGCAGCCATTTTTCATTAATGCGCACTTCAAATCCGAAATCGCTGTGAGACTGGACGGACGCTTCGAGGGCCATCTTGAAAATGGCTCTCTTCATTCCGATTCCGTAAATTCCGATCGTTTTGTAATGCTCGTTCGGATCAACGTTTCGTCCGATACCAAAAGCTCTCTCGATCAAATCTTTCGGGATGCCACCACAATTATCAATGATCTCGAACGTATTAGCGTTCAGGGTTATCTTGCTCCAGTACCCTTTAAACGGGCTCTTAGTTTCCAGTGATTTTGTTGTCGAACGTACAATGCCATCCAAACAATTATCGAGCAGATCGAGTACCGCATCCTCCAGTTCAATGTCACGCGTCAACATATCCACGAAGAAGCGCTTATTAATCTTCATCCTTAGCGGATGACCCGCATCGCCCAGCCTGGCTGTTTTTGCCATTATGATGTCCTTAGCCCCAAAACTTACGTACACGCAGAATGACGCAAATCGGCACCAATTCAACCAAATGTTTTAGCTGGGGACGATTGACGATCGACAGTTGCTACTGAGGCTGATAAGGTTAACCAATTGCTGCAAACGAGACTGCGATCTATATGGCTAATTCGGCTCCGAAAAAACCTGTCGTCCTCGATCTATTTTGTGGCTGCGGGGGGCTTTCACTAGGCGCCGAACAGGCTGGCTTTGAATTCCGCCTTATCAATTGATAACGATGCGAACCTAACTTATTCGTTCTTGCTGAACTTTCCCACGGCGAACCTTAAGATCACGGACATCGCAAGCCTAAATTCGACTTCACTTAAGAGCATGATTGGCCGCGAAGTTGATGGGATCATCGGCGGGCCGCCGTGCCAAGGTTTCAGTTCGATAGGCAAACAGGATATCTCCGATCCACGGCGCGACCTTTTGGTGGATTTCTTTCGTATCGTTCGCGACATAAATCCCAAGTTCTTTTTGATGGAGAACGTCAAGGGCCTGGGTTACGAGCGCAACCGTCACGTACTTGATCAAGGGCTTTCCTTGCTGCCCGCGCGGTACGATATACTGGGACCCATGGTTTTGGATTGCGCAGACTTCGGAGCCGCCACAAGTCGCCCCCGAATTTTCGTATTGGGTTACGATTCGGGCCGCGTAGAACGAATGAATATTTCTACGTTTCTCGGGAAGTGTTCGCCAGCAACCGTCCGCGATGCGATCAGAGACCTGGACAAAGCCAAGTTGCGCGGAATTGATAAATCGGGATACGATTTATGGTTCAACGAGGCAGACGAGGACATATCGGCCTACGCTCGAAGTCTGAGAGGCAGAACTCGCATATTTACGGGCCACCGAAAGACACCGCACAAACGTGAAATTGTCGAGCGGTTTTCGGGCGTAAAACAAGGCGGTAAGGATGAGATTGGTAAGCACGTGAGATTGGCTTGGAATGCCCAATGTCCAACGATACGTGCCGGCACAGGCTCTGACCGAGGCTCGTATCAATCGGTGAGACCAATCCATCCGTCAAAAAATCGTGTTATCACCGTGCGCGAAGCGGCGCGGTTACAGGGATTTCCCGACTACTTCCGTTTTCATCCAACCACTTGGCACAGTTTCCGCATGATCGGGAATAGCGTGAGTCCGATCATCGCGCGCGCGCTGCTTTCTACTATGCGAAATCAACTGGATTCAGGAAAACTGCTACAAGAGGCTGCGGAATAGTCAAGGTAACGAATTGATCGTGGACTTGTGAAGGCTCCACGCACGCCCTCCGCACCTCCGCAAAAAGATCAATTCCTATCGGCCGAGCCATGCTTACCATCTGTCTTCTTTTTGAATCTCCCGAGAGTAGTCACAAGCAAACGCCTCAGGGAAGCTATGTCGCGAGTCTCACATTGCCAAACTACAATGTATTCCCAGCCCAAAACATCGAGAGCTTTTAAGTTTCGCCTGTCCCTTGCTCTATTTCCCAAAATTTTCGGAATCCAATAGTCTTTTCTCGATTTCGGAGGTCGTCCTTTCGGA
Organism: uncultured Alphaproteobacteria bacterium; assembly: GCA_963793165.1. Classification (GTDB taxonomy): domain Bacteria; phylum Pseudomonadota; class Alphaproteobacteria; order Rhizobiales; family Xanthobacteraceae; genus Bradyrhizobium. Next base: position 23,194 of record CAWBYU010000008.1, on the reverse strand, counting down.
CATTTGTGCCCATGCCAAAAACAACCATGGACAAAAATGGCGGTCTTGAATCTCGGCAGGACGATGTCGGGTCGACCCGGAAGATCCTTGCGGTGAAGTCGGAACCGGTATCCTAGCTTATGCAAAAGCCGCCTAACAGCGATCTCAGGACCCGTATGAGCGGTCCCCACACTCTTCATGATTTGGCTTCGCTGAGCCGGTGTTCGTGTATCTGCCATTTTGCGCTAGGAAGCCTATACTACTTTTTCGACTTGAAAACGTGTCCTATGTGTTGCATCTCGCTTGGAAAGCGAGAATCATGGAGTCACTAGAACTACATGCTCTTGAGCGGCGAATAGCGAAACAGTCGCAATTTCTTGAGCTGTGGCGTCAGCCTAAGGAGCCTTTGCTGTTCGAGACGCTGAGAGCGATCGACCTTGTTTTTTGCCGCGAGCAAGAGGTGGGTTACGCCTTCGGCTAACCCACCCTACGATCTCTTGAGCGCAAACCCCTTCACTCCGGCTTGATCCCCGCCGCCTTCATGATCGGCAACAGCCGCGCTTCCTCGGCATCGCGGAAGGCCTTGATCTCGGCGGGCGAGGTCGGCCAGGGCGTGGCGCCGAGTTCGGCGTAGCGCGCTTTCAGCGCGGGATCGGCGAGCGCCCTCAAGGTGAGCGCATTGATCTGCGCCACCAGATCGGCCTTCATGTTGGCCGGCCCGATCATGGCGGTCCATGAGCTGATCTCATATCCGGGCAGCACCTCGGCCATGGCCGGCACGTCCGGAAGCTCGGGAATGCGCGCCCGCGCGGTGACGGCGACCGGCCTGACCTGACCGGCGCGCACGCTCGGCAGCGAGCCGGGCAGATTGTCGAACAGGAAATCGACGCGGCCGCCGAGCAGATCGGTCAGCGCCGGGCCGGCGCCCTTGTAGGGGATGTGGGTCACCTCGACGCCGGCCATGCTGTTCATCATCTCGCCCGCAAGATGCAGCGTGGTGCCGAAGCCTGCCGATGCGTAGGTGTATTTGCGCGGCTCCTTTTTGCACGCGGCCAGCAATTCCTTCAGATCCGAGGAGAACAGGTCCTTCCTGGCGGAAAGAATATTCGGCAGTTGCCACATGCCGCCGATGAAGGTGAAATCGCCGCGCGGGTCATAGGGCAGCCTAGTGTAGCGGGATTTGCCCGACGGGCAAATCAGTGAAATGTCTGTCCAGCCTGCTTTGCAAAAATATTTCGGTTTTCACTCCCCCCAAATCACATCTAGAACTTTTCGCATCCCGCCCTGCAGAGGGGCGTATCGCGATCGTCACGGACGTTGGGTGCGGGATGCGGTGGACGCGGCGGTGTTGAGCGTGCGGCGTGATAGCAGGGCGGGCCGATGAGGCCTGTGAGCGATCGCAAGTGCGCGGACGAGAGATGCTGCTGCGGACGGCAAAATCGTGTGGTCCTGACGCCCCGACGCTCGCGTCAAGTTCGCGGAGGTTTTATCGGCCCAACCGGGTCCGAGAAAACCGCAATCCGCTGACGACGGTGGCAAACAAGCCCGGTCACCGGGGAGAGCGCGACATACGCCGTTAAAACCATTGCGCAGGGAATGCCGGGTGTTCCGGGTACCTGTGGTGACTACACTCGTGTGCTACCAACACACTGCACACGAGGCTGCGGGTGCCCAGGGCACCCGGCGTTCCCTGCGCCCTCTATTTTCGAAGGCGACTGGTGTGCACGGCTCGCGCGCTTCGCGCCGCGAGACGCGAACGCGTGTGTGGAGTTAGCGCGACGTCATTGCGAGGAGCGAAGCAATCCACGGCCGCAACAAAAAGAAAGATGGATTGCTTCGCTGCGCTCGCAACGACGACGCTACGAACTGAATTGTCTTTGGCTGTTTGAAAATCGAATCAGGAACTCGGACAACAAACTCCGCGTCGTCCTGGACAAGCGAGCACTTGCGAGCGCGATCCGGGACCCATACTCCGCGGCCTCTCGGTAGCGACGCGTCGCCCACCGCCATCTAACAGCAGCGACACGGCGTATCGGTCCCTGCTTTCGCAGGGACGACGAACGAGTTGAGTCCCGAGCCACTAAGCAATGACGGTCCCGTCACTGGCTGTTTGAAAATCGAATCAGGAACTCGGACAACAAACTCCGCGTCGTCCTGGACAAGCGAGCACTTGCGAGCGCGATCCGGCACCCATACTCCGCGGCCTCTCGGTAGCGACGCGTCGCCCACCGCCATCTAACAGCAGCGGCACGGCGTATGGGTCCCTGCTTTCGCAGGGACGACGATAACGAATTGAGTCCGGAACTATTAGATAATGAGCTTAAGGGTAGTTCAGCAACTCACGCAAACGTCGCCGCGACGTTGCCCAACCCATCGAGCTCCATCATCACCTTGTCGCCGGCGTTGAGCCAGATGGTCTTGACCAGGCTCCCGGTCAGCACGATCTCGCCCCCGCGCAGGCTCTTGCCGTCGGCGGCGAGATGGTTGGCGAGCCAGGCCAGCGCGTTGTGGGGATGGCCGAGCACGTCGGCGCCGGTACCCTGTGCCACCTCGGCGCCGTTGATGAGGGCGCGGCCGACAACCGACAACAGATCCGGCGCGGCGGATCGCGGCACGGCCTTGCCGAGCACGCAGCCGGCGGCGAAGAAATCGTCGGCCACCAGGGTCGGCGCGCCCATCGTTTCCCATTTGACGTAGCGGTCGTCGACGATCTCGATCGCCGGCAGATAGGCCTCGATGGCCTCGGCCACGCTGTCGGCCGTGAACGGCGCGTCGGAGGCCGGCAGATCGCGCGCAAGCCGCACCGCGATCTCGCATTCGACGCCGACGCGGACGAAATCCCTGGCGCGCAGCGACACGCCGCTTTCGTGAACGCCCTTGGCGAACACGCCGCCGCCGCAGGGATGTGGAATGTCAAGATATCGCTGCATCACCGCGCTGGTGCAGCCGATTTTGTAACCGACCCGGGCGCCGAAATCGGGAGCCAGCAGGCCGTGCAGCGCGTCCTGAATCCGGTAACCCTCGGCTTCGCTGTGCGGGACAGCGTCGCCGGACAACGGCGCCAGCGGGGTCCGGTTGCGGCGGGCGGTGGCGATGGATCGGGCGGCCGCAAGCGTATCGTTCATCGGCGGCTTTCAGAAAAATACAAAAACAAAACAGCACGATAGGATCGCGCGTTGCGACCTGACGTGATTTGTCGGGCGCCCTACTCGTCCCGATAGACTTTCTCGCGCTTCTCGTGGCGCTCCTGCGCTTCCACCGACAGCGTCGCGATCGGCCGGGCTTCCAATCGCTTCAGCGCGATCGGCTCGCCGGTCTCCTCGCAATAGCCGTAGGTGTTGTCGTCGATGCGCTGCAGCGCCGCGTCGATCTTCGAGATCAGCTTGCGCTGGCGGTCGCGCGCCCGCAGTTCGATCGCGCGGTCGGTTTCCGAGGAGGCGCGGTCGGCCAGATCAGGATGATTGACGTTCTCTTCCTGCAGCGTCTGCAGCGTGACCCGCGATTCGCGCAGGATCTCGTCCTTCCACGCCAAAAGCTTGGCGCGAAAATAATCGCGCTGGCGGTCGTTCATGAAAGGCTCTTTTTCGGAGGGTCGATAGTTTTTCAACTTTTCCAAGTTCAGCCCGTCTGTGATGCAAGGCGGCCGAAAAGAGTTGGTCCGCGCGCGCCTTATATAGCGGCGTCATGTGACAGACAATATCGTCGGAGCACCGGGAACGCCGCAGCCTGGGGGTTTCCCGGCAGGAACCCGGTGCGCCGGGCCGACGCCCGACACCGCTACCGCCGGAACGATCCGGGCCTAGGACTGCCCGGCCTTGGCCAGCTCGACTTCGACCCGAAGCTCGATCTCGGACAAGACCCCGTCGAGGCCGGGGTCGCCGGAACTTGTTTTGAGGTTGGCGGCGGCGTCGCGCAGCCGGGTCAGCGTGGAAGCATCGAAATTGCCGGACAACAGCCCGATCTTGAGGTCATCCAGCACGTCGAGCGCGCCCCTGCCGCGCTGCACCGAGCGCTTGCGGCGCTCGACCGGATCCTCCTCGACGCCCTGCAGCGCCAGCAGCGCGTCGATATTGCCCGCCGCCTTGGGCGCGGCCATCGCCCGGCTTTCCGGGGCCGCCGTCGTGTCCGGCAGCGAAAAGCCGGTCGAACTGGTCCGCCGCGCGTTCCCCGCGGGCGTGCCGAGAGTGGTTCCGTTCGGTCCGTAGATGCGCATCGTTCGATCTCGCGGTGTGGCCGCAAGCTTCGCCCGCCAATGGTTAACGATGCGTAAACAGCCCGGCAAAATCTGCCGCGCCGGGCAGTTTCGCCGCCGCGACGGCGTCGCGCCACGATCGCGGCCATAATAATAATACTGACATATCAATGTTTTAGGCAAGCAAACCAGTATGGCACGGCGTTCGCATCGTTAAACACGGATCGCCGTCATGGGAGTGATGCGCGATCTGCCCAAAACCTCAGCGGGGAGCAGAGGATGCCAAGCGTCTATCCGGCGAGAATACTTGAAGTGGCCTGCGCGGCGCTATTTGCGCTGGCGCTGTCCGCCATGCCCGCAGGCGCGACGTCCCGGATCAAGGACCTCGCCAATATCGAAGGCGTGCGCCAGAACCAGTTGATCGGCTACGGCCTCGTGGTCGGCCTCAACGGCACCGGCGACACCCTGAACAACATTCCCTTCACCAAGCAGTCGCTGCAGGCGATGCTCGAGCGCATGGGCGTCAATATCCGCGGCGCCACCATCCGCACCGGCAATGTCGCCGCCGTGATGGTCACCGGGAACCTGCCGGCCTTCGGTACCCAGGGCACCCGGATGGACGTCACGGTTTCCGCGCTCGGCGATTCCAAGAATCTGCAGGGCGGCACCCTGCTGGTCACCCCCCTGCTCGGCGCCGACGGCAACGTCTATGCGGTGGCGCAGGGCTCGGTCGCGGTCGCCGGCTTTGCCGCCGAAGGTGCTGCCGCCAGCGTCACCCGTGGCGTGCCGACCGTCGGCCGCATCGCCAACGGCGCCATCATCGAGCGCGAGATCGAGTTCGCGCTCAATCGCCTGCCCAATGTGCGGCTGGCGCTGCGCAATGCCGATTTCACCACCGCCAAACGCATCGCGGCGGCGGTCAACGATTTCCTCGGCGTCAAGACCGCCGAGCCGATCGATCCCTCCACCGTGCAGCTTTCGATCCCCCCGGAGTTCAAAGGCAATGTCGTCGCCTTCCTGACCGAGATCGAACAGTTGCAGGTCGATCCCGACCTCGCCGCGCGGATCGTGATCGACGAGCGCTCCGGCATCATCGTGATGGGCCGCGACGTCCGCGTCGCCACCGTCGCGGTCGCCCAGGGCAATCTCACGGTTTCGATTGCCGAAAGCCCGCAGGTGAGCCAGCCCAACCCGTTTTCGCTGGGACGAACCGTGGTGACGCCCAACAGCAGCGTCAAGGTTTCCGAGGATGGCAAGAAACTCGCGCTGGTAAAGGACGGCGTCTCGCTGCAGCAGCTGGTCGACGGGCTCAACGGGCTCGGCATCGGCCCGCGCGACCTGATCAGCATCCTGCAGGCGATCAAGGCCGCCGGCGCGATCCAGGCCGACATCGAGGTGATGTGATGCCAAGCAGCCTGATCAACAGCGCCAGCGGCAGCATGCCCGCCAAGGCCATGATGCCGATGATCAACGGCCGGCCGGACTATCAGCTCGCCGACGCCCTCACCAAGGTGTCTCCGCAGGCGCAGGCCAAGGCCAAGGCGTCGGCGCAGGACTTCGAGGCGGTGTTCCTGAATTCGATGTTTTCGCAGATGACCAGCGGCATCAAGGGCGAAGGCCCGTTCGGCGAGACCACGGGCACCGGGGTGTGGCGCTCGATGCTGACGGAACAATATTCAAAATCCTTCGCCAAGGCCGGCGGCGTCGGCATCTCCAACGACGTCTACCGCACGCTCATTCTGCAGCAAGCCAACCGCGGCAGCTAGAATTCAGGAAAGCCAGACATGAACCAGCATCCTCAACGGCAGCAAGCGCCCGCGCCAATCCCGGTCGCATCGACCGCGGCCGAGGCCCGCAAGCTCGCCGAGAACCTGATGGAGGCCATGAGCGCGCTGCTTGGGGTGATCGAGCGCGAAACCGAACTGGTTCGCGCCGGCAAGATCCGCGAGGCGATCACCCTGGAAGCGCAGAAGACCGAGCTGTCCGGCCGCTACCTCGGCGCGGTCACGCAGTTCAAAGCCAGCCAGCAATATCTGTCGCAATCGGCACCGGAGCTGTTGACGACGCTGCATCGTCACCACGACATGTTCCGCGCCATGCTGCAGATCAACCTCACCGTGCTCGCCACCGCACACGCGGTTTCAGAAGGAATCATCCGCGGCGTCAACACCGAGATGCAGCGCCGCAATATCCCGAACACCTATACCGCGGCCGGCCAGCGCGCCACGCCGGGACCGCGACACATCACGCCGCTCACGGTCAGCCGATCGCTCTGAGAGCTGATCGCGTGCTTTGAAAATGCGAACAATTTTAATCAAGCTTTCGCGCCGGTTTCAGCGCTAAATTCAGTGCATTCTCTAACAATGTATTGAGAATTGCCGGGGCATAGTTGCGATTCGAGAGGGGTTGGGATTTTACTCGAGGGAAGCCAGGAGGGCTGCCGTGAGTACAGATTTCAGCATCAAGCCGGTGGGGGCACCGGTTGCCACGCCGATTGTGCAGCCGGTGAGTGAATCGGTGCATCATGCGGTGACGACGGAACTGCCGCCCTCGCAAAGCGTGACGGCGGCGGATGTGAGCGCCCGCGCGCGCTCAGAGTCCGATGCGGTCAATGTTTCCAGATCGCGCCAGGTGGTTTTCGATCGCGCCGCGGCCTCGATCGTCTACCAGGTCGTCGATACCAGGACCAGCGCGGTGCTGCAGCAGTTTCCCGAGGAAGCCGTGCTGCGCCGACGCGCCTATTTTCATACCCTCGACCTGACCAGGGGCGCGCCGACCCGCGCTCTCGCCACCGATCGCAAGGCTTGATTCAACAAGGCTTGATCGAACAAGGCTTGATCCAACGGTCGCGTTCGAGACCGTGATCCTGAACGACGTGTTGTCGGCATTGCCGGTCGAATGCCACATGCCGCGCTCCGTCAGCCCGCCAGCCATCACACGCGACCGGACAGGCCCGCGGCCAGGTTGCAATTGATGTCGATCAGCGACTTCAGTTTTGCCGGATCCGGGTTCAACTGCATCTCGACCGTCTGCTTCATCACGAACACGGCGATATTGGCGATGTTCTGGCGGATTTCCAGCGGCTGCGGGTTGTCGTTGGTCTCCGCCGCGCTCATGAAAATCGACCACAGCCGGCGATTGAAGAGCAGCGCGTCGTGCATGCTCCGGTCGGGACCGGCCCAGTTGGCCTGGACCTCCAGAAGCTGTCTCGCGGCCTTCAGCAGCGCCTGCGCCTCGATTTCACGGGGGGATGCCGTCGTATGTGACGTGCGCGAGTAGGCTTCGGCTGCATTGGACATTCACGACCTCAATGGGAGTGGTTCGCAGGACAGCTGGGGGACTTCATAACTGCCCAACTTTCATACAGGCCGTGCCTTTAAATATGGTTAGCAACGGTTATCAAATGTGACCGACTTCAGGCATTGCGCAGCGTTGTTTGCGCTCCGCGCCAAAAAAACAACGGCGGAGTTTCCTCCGCCGTGCCCGTGATGTTGATCGCGCCGAAGCGAAGTGCGCAGACAATCAGACCCTATCGACCGGCGCCGAGTTCAGGGCGGACTGCCCGGTGGCGGGATTGGTGATGACGGTCTTCATCGTGCCGTGGTCGATCTTCGACATCAGGAATTTGGAGTCGCCCATCCTGAAGGCGTTGTCCTTGATCAGGACGTCCTGATATTTGATCGGACCGTTGCCGCTCTGATATCTCACCTTCGCGCGAAATCCCTCCACGTTGGACACCGTGAAGGAAAACTTCTCGCCCGTCGAATAGGCCCCCTTCCAGGTCCCCTCCCACTGAGTGGCATCGACGGGGACATAAGTCGTGCGCGACGGAATCGCGGGAGGCGTGGACGTGTAGCCGGCCGCCAGAACGCTGAAGATGTCACCCATGGTTCAACTCCCGATGCGGCTCAGGCGCGGCCGCTGAGGCCGGCCGCCAGATTGCGGTTGATCTCGATCAGCGGCTTGATGTGCTCGACCTGCGGGCTGATCTGCAGCGCCATGGTCTGGGTCAGAACGAAGATACCGATATTGGCGATGTTCTGCCGCACGGCCATCGGTTGCTGGTTTTCGTCACGCAAGACATCGCCGAGAAAGATGGACCAGAGCTTGCGGTTGAACATCAACGCTTCGGAGGTCTGCTCGGTCGTCGCATTTTCATTGCTGACGACAGCCTGCAACTTGTTCGCCGCCTTCAACAGGGCCTGGGCTTCGATATCACGAGGGGAAGCGGTGGTGGTCGCAACACGTGAGTAGGCCTGGGCGGCGGCACTAGACATTCGTCACCTCAGCAACTCCTCTTCCAGCTTGATAAGCTTGCGGATTTCCTTGAGCGAGTTGTAGAGCGAGCCGCTTAAAATTAGCTTACTTGCGGCCTCGATTTGCGGCCTGAAGCTCGGTACCGCCTCCAGCAAGTCCTTGACGAAGCCCATATAAAGTTCCTGGTACTTCGGGATGTCCTTCTCCAGGTACATCATCTGCACACACAGATAGAGCCGTTTCACCGGAGAATTGGCCGTCTCCGCCGTCAGGATGTCCTTTTCGCGCAGGATCGGCGCTTCGCCATCGATCAAAAAGTGGGTTCGCGTCTCCGAATTGGTGATGACGCTTTCGCCGATGATAATCCGCTCGAACGGCTTCAATTCAACCTTTAGCGCCATTGCCTCATCCCTTGTAAACCGACACGTCGCGGCGCGACGTATCCGGAAACAATTCCACGAATCATCATGAACAATACCCGAACATTCGAATGAAGAACTGCATCAAAAAAAAGGCTTTTGCGTCATCAACAGAGCATGTTTTGGGCATCGTCCGCCGGACCATCGCGGCCTCAATGAAAAACGGCGGGGCCCTGCCCCGCCGCCGCGATGGATCGAATGATTCGCCGAATCAGCGCAGGAGCTGCAGGACGCTCTGCTGCGACTGGTTGGCGAGCGCGAGCGCGGAGACCGCGATCGACTGGCGGGTCGAGAGCGCCTGGCTGTTGGCCGCCTCCTCGTTGGAATTGGCCAGGGTCAGGTTGGACGACCCGGTCTGCAGCACGTTGATGATGTTCTTCGCGAAGTCCTGACGGATCTGCACGATCGAGAGGTTGGCGCCGAACGCCGAGGCCTGCGAACGCAGCGTGGCGCTGGCGTTGTTGAGCGCGGTCAGCACTTTGCTGGTCAACACGTTGTCGATGAAGTCGGTGCCGGCGGCGAGCGGTGCGAGGCCGAGGCCATTGGGGTCGAAGTTGACCCCCGCAATCGTCAGCGTCGATTTGCCGGTTTCATTGAAGATCAGCTTCAGCGAGTTGCCGTCCAGGAGGTTGATGCCGTTGAACGATGCATCCTGCGCCGTGGTCTTCAGGTTCTGGATGACCTGGTTATACTGCGCGACCAGCGTGGCGCGCGCGGTTTGCGACACCGCGTCGGGAACCGCTGGGATGACCGCACCGCCGGCACCGCCGCCGGCGGTGTTCGCGCTGATGTTGATCGCGTCGAGCACCGTGGGCGCAGCCGCGGCCGTACTGCCCGTGATCACCTGAGCCGCGCCGTCGTTGGTCGACGTGAAGGTCAGATCGTCAGGCCCGGTGATCGAAGCTGACAGGTTGACGCCCGCCACGGCCAACGCCGTATTGAGCTGGTCGAGCGTTTTGACGGTCGCCGTCTTGGTCGTGGGATCGAAGGCCGCGGCGGATGTGCCGACCGTGATGGTCACAGCGGTGCCCGAGGCACTGGTGAACGTGTAAACACCGCCGTTGAGCTTGCTAGTCGTGAGGTCGGTGGCAGTCGCAATACCTGTTGCAGACGGGGTGCCGACGCCGGTGAATTTAACGCTGGACTTGGTGCTGTAGCCCGTGGGCTGCTGCAGCGCCTGGTTGGCGATCGACTTGGCGGTATCGACCAGTTTCTGCAGCGCGGTGATACCGGTGTTGGCGGCCTGCAGCACCTGCACGCCGTTGCCGATGCTGTCGAGCAGGTTGCCGATGTCGCCGGCGCGGGCGTCGAGGCCGGCCGCGGTGAAGTAGTTGGTCGGGTTGTCGAGCGCGCTGTTGACCTTCTTTCCGGTGGCGAGTCGGGTCTGCGTGGTCGAGAGCAGATCGGCGGTGTTCTGCAGCGAGAGCAGGTTCTGGCGGACTGCCGCCGTCAGGACGATATCGGACATCTTTTACGCCTTCCTCAAGTGTGCATCGCCGGCACTTCTCCCGCGCCAACGGGCTACATGACTTCACCCGAGAACGTTATGAACAAAAGCTTTTAAAATGTGGTTAACGGTCCCTTATGAGGCATGGTTAATAGCTGGTAGGCCCCTCATGACGGTTCCAGGCACTGTTTTCGAGCGGTCCGATCCTCGCGTTGCGACGGCGGTTCCGCACCTCAAACGCAAAAAAACGGCGGGGCCGAAGCCCCGCCGCCGTGATGGATCGAATGGTTCGCAGAAATCAGCGCAGGAGCTGCAGAACGCTCTGGTTCGACTGGTTGGCAAGCGCCAGCGCGGAGACCGCGATCGACTGGCGGGTCGACAGCGCCTGGCTGTTGGCCGCTTCCTCGTTGGCATCGGCCAGGGTCAGGTTGGAAGACCCGGTCTGCAGCACGTTGATGATGTTCTTCGAGAAGTCCTGACGGATCTGCACGATCGACAGGTTGGCGCCGAAAGCCGAGGCCTGCGAACGCAGCGTGGTGCTGGCGTTGTTGAGCGACGTCAGAACCGCGTTGGTCTTGGCGTTGTCGGTGAAGTCGGTGCCGGCGGCAAGCGACTTCAGGCCGAGACCGTTCGGATTGAAGGTCACGCCTGCGATCGTCGACGTCGATTTGCCGGTTTCGTTGAACACCAGCTTCAGCGAGTCACCGTTGAGCAGGTTGACGCCGTTGAAGGACGCGTCCTGCGCCGTGGTGGTGATCTGGTCGATGATCTGGTTGTACTGAGCAACCAGACTTGAACGAGCGGTCAGCGAGTTCGAGTCGGAAACTGCCGCAGTTACGGAACCCGCGGTGGCCACAGCGGTCGCCGCGTTGATGTTGACCGTATTTGCCGCCGGTGCAGCCGTGGGTGCAGCCGTACCTGAGCTTGTGGTGATCACCTGGCTGGCATTGTCGTTGGTCGAAGCGAAAGCCAGCGTGGTGGCGGAACTCAGCGAGACCGACAGGTTGATACCCCCGTCGGTTAGCGCCTTGTTGAAGTCGTCGATCGACGTGACGGTCGCCGCATGGGTCGTGGAACTGTAGGCAGAGGCCGTCGCACCGATCGTGATCGCGACATTGGTGCCCGAAGAGTTCGTGAAGGTAAAGACACCGCCAGTGAGCGCGCCGGCATTCAGGCTGGCTGCGGTCGCCGTACCCGTAGCGGCGGATGCACCGGTGAAAGTGACGTTCGCCTTGGCGGAGTAGCCCGCGGGCTGCTGGAGCGCCTGGTTGGCGATCGACTTGGCGGTATCGACCAGCTTCTGCAGCGAGGTGATGCCGGTGTTGGCGGCCTGCAGGACCTGCACGCCGTTGCCGATGCTGTCGAGCAGGTTGCCGATATCGCTGGCGCGGGCGTCGAGGCCGGAAGCGGTGAAGAAGTTGGTGGGATTGTCGAGCGCGCTGTTGACCTTCTTGCCGGTGGCGAGGCGGGTCTGCGTGGTCGAGAGCAGGTTCGCGGTATCCTGGAGGGAGAGCAGGTTCTGACGAACCGAAGACGAGAGCGTGATTAGCCATGGAAAACAACCTTTCTGGTATTACACAACAGCTCGGCCTTCTTGGCCGAACCCGGGGACCCTGGGGCCAAATGATCAATGAAAAATGAATTGGACCGCGAGATACGGCGCTACCGGGCCGGTTCGAAAATCATGGTAAAAAAAGGATGAAAGGGGGATGGGGAAGATCCGGCGCGGCCGGGGCGGTTCGCCAGCGCCTTGTGTCAAGCCGGCATAAACAGCGCGTGGACCGGTTGCCGTTCGCCCGCCCGTCATTGACGGGCGGAAAGACGCCGCCCGTTTTCAGGCCCGCATTTCAATGCCGGAGGCAAGGCCTGCGGCCATGATGCCTTTCATCAAGCCAACAGAGCATGATCCGAAAAAGCGGATACGGTTTTCCTCGTGACAAACGCGAAGCGTTCGCGCGGAGATCATATTCAAACAAAAGCTAGAGCGAGGATTCGAACAAAAGTCGTCCCGCTCCAGCCAGGCTCCGAATGATGTCCGTAGACCGGCGGGTGCGGAGGATGGAAGCTCAGCTCGTCAACGCCGGCTTGCCGGGCGATGCAGATGGCGCGAGAGGGGCTTCGGCCGTCTCCGGCATCGGCCGCCATGCACCGATCATATTCTGCTTCTGCAGCTCGGTCCGCATGCGGTCGATCAGGGGTGCATAGGCGGCCACCTCCGGCGCGGGCCGCCACGCGCCGATCAGATTCTGCAGCTCGGCCCGAATGCGATCGATCACGGGTGCATAGTCGCGGGTTTCGGTCTGCCGGAACAAACGCGCGGTCGGATACCAGGGGCTGTCGTCGCGATCGAGCAGCCAGCGGTAGTCGGGCGTGAACGGCAGCATGATCCATACCGGACAGCCGAGCGCCCCCACGAGGTGGGCAACGCTGGTGTCCACGGTGATCACGAGATCAAGGCAGGAGACCAAAGCGGCCGTCGCGACGAAATCCGTGAGGTGTTCGCTGACGTCGAGGATGTCGGCGCGCTCGCGCAAGAAGACCTTGTCCTGGTCGCGCGGCTCCTTCTGCAGGCTGACGAAGGTGGCGTCGAGATCCAGGATGGGCGACAGCGCCTGTAGCGCCATCGACCGGTTGTGATCGTTGAGGTGAATCCGGCTGCCGGACCACACGAGGCCGACGCGGAAACGATCATGCGGTCCAAGCAGGCTTTGCCATTCCTCGCGGTGCGTCTGCGGAACGGCAGGCGCCACCGGCACCGGAATCGTCTCCAGCCGCGTGCGGAACGCCAATGGCAAGCTCGACAGCGGGCAATGGACGTCGAACGCCGGCACCATGGGGAAACCGCGCGGCAGGTCCTGCGACACCCCGGACATCCCCGACAGCAGGGAATGGATCGCATCGGGGACCTCGAGAATGACCCGCGCGCCGAGCGCAGCCACCATCGGTGCATAGCGAGCGAACTGGATCGCATCGCCGAGTCCCTCGTCGGCATGCAGCAGGATGGTCTTGCCTGCAATGGACTCGTCGCCGAGCCAGAGCGGCTGCGTGAACTTGCGATCGACCAGGACATTGGCCGGCCAGCGCGCTTCGCGGCCGGCCCAGCCGGCCTCGAAATCGCCGGTCAGCATCTGGAGCATGGCCAAATTCCAGCGCGTCGACGGATTATCGGGCTCGATGGCCAGCGATTTCGCGTAGAGCGCAAAGGCTTCATCGAACCGATGCTGTTCGGCGAACGTAAACGCCTTATTGGTCACCGTCGTCGCCACATTCGGATTCAGCGCGAGCGAACGATCGAAGCACGCCTGCGCCTCATCGTAGCGGCCAAATCTCAAAAGGGCGACGCCCAGATTGCAGTGGGTTTCAGCGTGGCGCGGATCGAGCTCCAGCGCTCGATTGTAATCGACCAGCGCCTCCTCGAACCGCATTGCCCGCGTGAAGCAAAGGCCGCGGATCCGATAGAGGTCCACACGACCCGGCTCGATCTCGTCGGACTGGTTGAAAAAGGCCAGCGCTTCGTCATAGCGCTTCAGATCGAACAGCAGCTGCGCGCAGGCGTTCGCAGCCTCCAGATGGCGCGGGTTGAACTTCAACGCCTGCTGAAAACTGAGCACGGCCTCGTCGAAACGTTCCAGCTTGATGAGCACGTTCCCCATGCTCTTCCACAGCTCGGCGTCCTCGGGCTTGAACATCACGCCGCGGTCGTAGGCCTTAAGGGCGTCGTCCAGCCGCCCCGCCTGTTGCAATGCGTTGCCGAGACTCATGAGGTATTCGGGTTTCGGGGCCTGCCGGATGGCACCGGCGATCCAATCGATGGCGTGATCATATTGCTGCTTGTGAAAGGCGACAACGCCCATCAGATGCAGCGCATCGGCGCAGTCCGGCTGCTGCGTCAGCGCTTGCCGGGAACAGCCTTCGGCTTCGGCGATCTGTCCCACTTGCAGAAGGTTGAAACCGAGCTCACACAGCGCCGCCGGCGTGGTCGCGCGCGGGGACATGATCTTCGCGGATTTAACGGCAGCCCGGCGTTGGTGACGGTTCATCAGCCCCCCAATTCAAAATGCCCCAGAGCCCGAATCGCTAGATGATTCCGCGGCAACCGGGAAGGATTACAAACGCTCAAGCCGTTTACAAAGTCTTAAGCCTAAAAGTCCGGCGATCACGGCGGCCAGTGACGGCCGGCCGCTACCGCGGCATGTAATTCAACAGCGTCGTCTGATACAGCATCGCCGTCGTCTGGTACGACGCGTTGAGGCTGTTCTGGACGGCGAGGAGTTTCGCCGTGACCTCCGCGTCGGTGACGCCTTCGATCGACTGCAGCATGGTCTCCGCGGTGTTCTTGGTCTGGCTCTGGCGATCGGCGGCCGACTGCATCGCGGTCTGGGCGCCGGCGAAATCCGCCGCGATGTCCTGCACGCTCTGCTGGCCGGTCTGCGGCAGAAGTTTTGTCGCCACCCGCTGGTAGAGCGCGCCGATCTGGGCGCTGGCGTTCGGATCGCCGGTGGTGGTGGTCATGGCGGCCATGGCCGCGATGGTCTGCAATTGCGCCGTCAGCGCCTGCTCGTTGGCGCGGGCGCCATATTGCACGGTGATGCCGTCGTCGACGCGTGCCACCGCGGTGCCGCGCGCGGGGTCGGTGCCGGTTTCGCCCTCGTACCAGGAGAACGTATTCGCAGCCGTGCCGGGCACCTGCGCCGTCGCCGTGGCGAACGGCGGACCGCTGACGCGAGGCACCGGGCTGCCGCTGAAGAATTCGCTGGACGCCTTCATCGCGGACGCCGCGACCAGCGCGCCGTTGGCCAGGGCGCCGACGGCGGTGGTCACCGCGTTGTTGAGGTTGGCGGCGGTCGCGGTCGAGTTGGCGCCGATCAGGAACTGGCCGGCCTGCGGCGGCGTCGTGGTGGTCGCGGTCAACTGCACGTTTTCGGTGGTGCCGTCAGGCAGATTGAACGCCAGCGTGATGGTGTCGCCGGCGTTCAGGTTGGTCACGCCAAGATCTAGCGACTCCGTGGCCGGCGAGCCGGTGGGCCCGGCGGTCGTGACGCTCGGGGCCGTCGAGGTGATCGAGGCGAGTTTCAGGCCGAACGGACCGGCGTCCTCGGTCAATGAAATCGACGTCGCCGTCGGCGTCGCCTGGGTCAGCCGGCCGGTGCCGGAGCCGACGTCGGCCTGCTTGCGCTCCGTGATCAGCTGCTTCAGGCCCGCCTGCGCGCCGACGCCGTTGAGAATGTCGTCGGTCCCCGCGGTCGCCGCCTTGTCGGTGGCGCGTCCGGAAAACAGATAGCGATCGCCGGACTGGCTGTTCAGCAGGCTCAGCATCTCGTCGAGCGAACTGCGCGCCGTGCCCTGGGCGATGGTCTGGCCGTTGCTGGTGATCTGGGTCGAGGACGTCGTCGCCGCGCCCTGCACCGTGGTCCCGATCGCGACAATCCGCGTCAGCGCCGCGTTGGCGACGTTGATGCGCGTGGAGACATTGGTCATGGTGTCCGCGAAGGCGTCGATGCTGCTGATCTGCGCGCGCAGCGCGACGGCAAAGCCGCGGTTGACGCCCATGCCCGCATAGGTGTTCGATTTCTTGCCGGTGGCAAGCTGCGTCTGCAGATCGTCGAACTGGTTTTGCATATCCAGGATTCGCGATATCAGACCCGCTGTCCTGGTGCCTACGCCGCTAACTGTCATGATGACCCTGCTCCAAAACCGTCGCGTCAAACCGATAACGTCAGACCTGCATCAACGCGTCGAACATCTGCTTGACGGTCGACATCACCCGCGCGTTCGCCGCATACGCGTTCTGCAACGACAGCAAGTTCGCCATCTCTTCGTCGATATTGACGCCGGACTCGGTGTTGAACTTCTGCTGCAGCGTGCTCAGCACCACGTCCTGACCGTCGGCGATCTGCTTGGCGGTGTCCGCCGCCTGGCCCTGGGCGCTGGCGATCTGCTGCGAGAAATTCGATAGCGTCGCCTGGAACGGCGTCCCCGAGGTGCCGAAGCCGGTCGAGGGCGGATACAGCGACTTGCCGGTGGTGAGCTGCTGGTAAAGGAAATCCGGCCGCTTGGTGTCGCCGGACAGCGTCGTCGCGTTGTACTGCACCAGCTTCGACGGATCGCCGACGATCTGGCTGTTCACCCGGATGCGCGCCGCGAGCCCTACCGACTGCTGGCCTGCCGCGGTGATCGCGCCGGTATAAAGGCCGTTGCCGTCGGTGAACAACGGCACCTCGCCGCTGCCGCCCAGCAGCGAGGATGTGGTCGATGTCACGGAGGCGGCGTTCACGGTCGCGGTGCCGACGCCGTTGTCGAGCACCCGCAGCGTCGAGCCGGTGTTGGAGAACTGCAGGCCGGCCGAGCCGAGCGCCGCATTGAGCTGGCTCGTCACCGAAGCCATGCCGCCGGAGAAATCGATGCCGATCACCTGATCGTTGGGATCGGTGGTGGCGCTGTTGGACAAGGGCAGCATCGACGGATCGTTGACCCGCACCAGCGACAGCTGATGCTGGACGCTGCTGGCATCCGTATAGGTGACATGGATTACGTTGCCGTTCTGCAGGCCGGACAGATCGAGATCGAAGCCGTTCGACGCCCCCGAGCTCACCGCAGTTCCCGCCGTGGTCTTGTCGGACAACAGGCTCGACATGCTGGCGGCGAACTGGTCGAGCTGGGTTTGCGCCTGCACCAGCGTGTTGTCGCGCAGTTCGAGATAGCCGGCGATGGTGCCGGAACGGATCGAATTGGTCTGGATCAGGTTGAGCGAACCGCCGTTCGGCAAATTGAGCGAGAGGGTGCCGAGCGTGCTCTTGGTCGGGTCGGCGTCCCATTGCGTATTCGGTGTCACCGTGCCTTGCGGATTGAACGACAGCGTCGAGGCCTCGGCACCGACCAGTTGCACGCCGGAATTGGTGAAGACCTGGATCTGATTGCCGCCGTTGTCGATGACGCGGATGTCCATCAGTTGCGACAACTGATCGACATACTGGTCGCGCTGGTCCTTCAGGGCCGCGGCCGCAGCGTCGGTGGTGTTGCCGCTCTGAAGCTGGGTATTGAGATTGGCGATCTGCTGCATCGCCGCGTTGGCGGTGTTGACCGCCGAATTGAGCCCGGATTCCGCCTGGCTGCGCAACGACTGGATGCCGGCCGACATGCTGTTGAGCTGCTGCGTCAACGACTGCGCGGCATTGAGCACGCCGATCCGCGCCGACTGGCTGTCGGAGCTGGTCGATAGTCCCTGCACCGCGGTGACCAGCTTGTTGAACGCGGTTTCCAGCGTTCCGGTGCCGCCGGGGGTACCGTAGATCGATTGCAGGCTGCTCAGGATCGAGGAGCGCAGGTCGGCGTACGACGCGCCGGACTGCTCGGTGCGGATCTGCTGCTGCAGATACAGGTCGAGTTCGCGATTGATGCCGGTGACGTTGACGCCGGCGCCGATCGCACCGGAGACCGTCTGCACCTGGTTGACGGTCTTGCGGATGTAGCCCGGCGTGTCGGCATTGGCGACGTTCGACGACGTCAGCGCCAGCCCAAGCTGGTTGGCGCGCAGGCCCGCCATGGCAATCGAGAGGGCTTGACTGAGACTCATGACAAACTGCTCGTTTCAATTCGCTGTCGGATCAGACCGTCCATGCGCGCGACCTATCGCAGCACGTTCAGCAGATCCTGAACCATCGAGTTGGATGTGGTGATCACCTTGGTGTTGGCCGAATAGGCCTGCTGGGTGACGATCAGCTTGGTGAACTCGTCGGCGATGTCGGTGTTGGAGTTTTCCAGCGACGAGCCGACGATCGTGCCGCCGCTGCCGAACAGCGCCGGCCGGACTGGTCCGTCGCCTCGAACGCGCCGCCGTCGATGCGTTTGAGGAAGTTGGTGCCGTTGAAGGTCGCGACCGAGATCTGCGCAAGGTCGATGTTGCGGCCGTTGGAATAGTTGCCGACCACCCGGCCGTTCTGGCCGATCGACACGGTCTGCAGCGATCCGGCCGGAAAGCCGTCCTGCTGGATCTGGTTGACCTTCACGTTGCCGTTGGCATCGGCGAACTGGGTGACGCCGCCGGCGCCGAAGTTGATCGAGATATTGCCGAGCGGCACGCCGCCGATGGTCGGCGCCGTCAGGGTGATGCCGCCGATCGCCGGCGTCATCTGGCCGTTCGGCGAGAAGGTGAAGTCGGTGTTGACGTTCTGCCAGGCGACGTCGGTGCCGGTGGCGCTGGAGTTGACCTGGTAGAACATGTTCCAGGTATCGGTGTGGCCGGCGCCGAGCGACGAACTGTCGACCTTGGCCCAGCGCAGTTGCAGGCTGACCGGCGAGCCGGAGATGTCGTAGGCCGTCACCGCTCCGCCGCTGACGGATTCGTTGATGAAGGCCTGGAGATCGCTGCCGAGCACCTGTCCGGTGCCGGCAGTGCCGCCGCCGGTGCGCGGCAGGGTCACGGGTGCGGTCAGGCCGAGCGCACCAACTGCAGTAGTATTGGTGGTGGCGATCGTGAGGTTGCTGGCAGTGCCGGTATGCAGCGTGATCGCACCGCCGCTGATCGTCGGCGCCACACCGGTGATCGCACCGATATTTGTCATCAGATCCTGGATGGTGCCGGTAGTGAGATTGATCTGGTTGGCGGCCAGATTGGTTGGAGTACTGACGATGGTGATCGGCGATACCGTTCACCGTAATCGTATCTCCGAGGACGAAATTGGTCGTGAGCGAATTCGTGCCGGTGCCGCCGTTCAACAGGGTCGATGCCGAGATCTGCGCCGGCGTCGTCGCCTTGTTATTTTTGCTGGCGCCCGTGGTCGTTGCGTCGGCATAAGGCGTGGCAGGCGTGCCGAGCGAGCGCGGATTGCCGGACGCGAAATCCGCCGGCTGCAGCAGTTCCGAACCCGGAATCGAATTGTCGTGCTTGGTGGTCAGCGGATAGCTCGCCAGGTTGGCGCGATAGCTCACCACCGATGTCGGCACCGCCGGCAGGAAGTCGTTGGCGAATTTCAGCACCTGCGGCACGCTGCCGGTCATGTTGCCGGTCGCCGGATCGATCGGAACGCCTTCGACATAATAGCCCGCGCCGTTGACCAGGTAGCCGTTCTTGTCGAGCGCAAAGTCGCCGCGGCGGGTGTAGTTGTCGACGCCCGAAAACACCGGCTGGTTGTCGCTGAAGCTGCCGGGCTTCTGCACCACGAAGAAGCCGTTGCCGTTGATCGCCATGTAGGTGGAGACCGACGCGGTCTGCACGTCGCCCTGCACCGTGTTGGTCTCGCGCGATGCGGTGGTGACGCTGCCGGCGAGCTGATTGTTGACGCCGGTGTCCGGGATCAGATCGAGGAAGCTGGTGTCGATCCGCTTGAAGGCGGTGGTCTGCGAGTTGGCGATGTTGCCGGAGATGTTTTCCAGCGCATAGGACTGCGCGCGCAGGCCCGCGACGGAGGTCGTAAGAGCGCCGAAGATACCCATGACATTTTCTCCAAATTCGATCCGGGCGGCTCGCCGGTCTCAGGAAACCCAGGCCGCGTCGGGAGAAGATGTCGCAAGCGTTGTGCCAAACTATAAAATCAATAGCTATATCAATGACTTAAAGAAAAAGCCCCGGTCCGAAGACCGGGGCACATTTGCCGGGCGGGCAACAATTGCCGGGCAGCGCCCTTAGGAAGCCGACGGACCTGCCGGGTGAAACACCAGCCCGAACCCGTCGATGCAATAGCGCAAGCCGGTCGGTTTCGGCCCGTCGTCGAAGACGTGACCCATATGTCCGCCGCAGCGGCGGCAGTGGACTTCCGTGCGCGCCATGCCGAACGTCGTGTCCTTGGTTTCGCCAATGGCATTGTCGAGCGGCTTCCAGAAACTCGGCCAGCCGGTGCCGCTCTCATATTTGGTCTCCGAGGAGAACAGCGGCAGGTCGCAACCGGCGCAGGCGAAGATGCCCTTGCGCTTTTCCTTCAGGAGCGGGCTCGAACCCGGCCGCTCGGTGCCGTGCTTGCGCAGGATTTCATACTGCTGCGGCGTGAGCTGTGCGCGCCATTCGGCGTCGGTCTTTTCCACCTCGAATTTCTCGGCGGCCTGCGCCGGCGTGGTGCGCAGCCAGCGGAAAGCGGCAAGGCCAAACAGGCCGGCGACAGATGCGAGCAGGATACGGCGTTCGATCATGGAAATCTCCGTGCGAGGCGGGCGTAACGGTTCGCCATCAAGTACGGCCCACGGGCGCCGACGTTACACGGAACCGTCCCGGATTTTCTCACTTTCCTGCGAGGGAGCGGCTGATATCCCGCCGTCCTGCGCCGCTGCCGGCCGCGGAGGCTGTGGACGCACCGGGCGCGGCCCGGCCGGCGGACGGCGCGGCGGCCTGGTTCCGGCCTGCCGGTTGGCCTCCGCCAAGCGCGCCTCGCGCACGCGTTCCCGGACACGGGCGCCTTCGCGGTAACGGGCCAGCGCGCCGGCCGCGGCGGAATGGCCCCGCCCCCACAGGCCGATCAGATGGCCGGCGGCGCGGCCGGTGGCGCCGCCCGCCCAGACCAGTTCGAACGGCGAGAACAGTTTCCAGCGTTCCTCGCCCCACAGGATGCTGCGCGCGATGACCTGCCCCGCCATCGCCGAGGTGTTCAGCCCATGGCGGCCGAAGCCGCTGGCGACCCACAGTCCTTTGCGCAACTGGCCGATCTGCGGCATGCCGTGCACGGTCACCCCGACCGCGCCGCCGAACACGTCTGATATCGCGACCTTGCCGAGTTGGGGAAAGATGGTGGCGATGCGGCGCTGAATGACGGGTCCAAAGCGGCGTGGCCGCGCCTCCCAGGTGGTTTCCGGGCTGGCCCACATCAGCCGGTCGCCGTCGACGATCCGGAAATGATCGATGCCGTCACTGTCGGCCACCGACCCCTTGAAGGCGATCACCTCGCCCAGCCGCTCGCCGAGCGGCTCCGTGACCGCGGCATAGCGCCAGACCGGCAGCAGCGTCTCCGACAGGCGGCGCAACGGGGCGCCGAGATGAACGTTGCCGGCCAGCACGATGTGCGAGGCGCGCAGCCGCGCCGACGGCGTCACGATGCGCTTGCGAATCCCTGACGGATCGATGCTGACGACCGGCGTATCCTCGAAGATGCGTGCGCCCGCCCGCCTCGCCTGCGCGGCAAGACCGTGGATGTATTTGCGGCCGTCGATCTGGAACGCGCGCGGATAATAGATGCCGTGGAAATAGCGTGCCGTCCCGAGCTGATCGCGAACGCGATCGACCTGCCATCCCTCGACCTCGGTCTCGAAATCCTCGCTCAGCGTCTGCAGCCGGCTGATCAGCGTTTCGCCGGCGTCGACGGTGGAGACCTCCAGCGCGCCCTCGGTCAGTGCAATTCCCGGCATCGCCTCTTCGGTGGCGGCGGCGCGAACGTAGTCGGCGCCCTCCTTCGACAGCGCCCACAGCTCGCGCGCGTCCTCGAGGCCGACGCGCTCGATCAGGTCGCCGATCGGAAGACTGTAGCCCGGCATGACCGTGCCGAGCTGATGGCCGGACGCGTTCCAGCCGACATGCCGGCCTTCGAGCACGGC
Source organism: uncultured Alphaproteobacteria bacterium (assembly GCA_963793165.1). Taxonomy (GTDB): domain Bacteria; phylum Pseudomonadota; class Alphaproteobacteria; order Rhizobiales; family Xanthobacteraceae; genus Bradyrhizobium. Next base: position 1,386 of record CAWBYU010000008.1, on the reverse strand, counting down.
CACGCTGGCGCCGAGTCGCGCGGCCTCCAGCGCCACCGTGAGGCCGGCAAGTCCGGCTCCGACCACGCAAATGTCAACATCCAGGTCGAATGACAGACGCGAGCGAAAAGGCGCGTCGTCGTCGGGGCTGTTGGTCGCACTTGTGAAAGTCTCGGGCATGGCGTTTCTTACGGACCGCTGCAGCGCTTGTCACCCTATCCGGGACATGAGCTTGTAGATTAGTCCAGACTAAGACCGAATCGAGATCGCGCCCATGCGCCGTTTGATGCTGCTGCGTCACGCCAAGACCGAACACGACGCGCCTTCGGGCCATGACCAGGACCGCCGTCTCGACGAGCGCGGCCGGCTGGATGCCGCCGCCATCGGAACCTGGATCGCCCGGCATCCGCCCTTGCCCGACGCGGTCCTGGTTTCGACCGCGGTGCGGGCGCAGCAGACCTGGGAGATCGCGTGCGATGCGATGAAGGATGCCGTGCGGGAACGGCCTCCGCAGCCACAGGTCGAATTGCTCGACGAACTCTACGGCGCCGAGCCGGCGCAGCTGCTGCGGATCATCCGGTTGGCCGAGGTCACCGATCCCGCGCGCTTGATGCTGATCGGCCACAATCCCGGCATGCATGAACTGGCGCTTGATGCTCGCCGGCAGCGGCGACGCAGCGGCGAAGAAGTCACTCGAGGACAATCTGCCAACCGCTGGCCTGGCCATCCTGGATTTTGCGATCGACGACTGGAACGAAGTGGCGTTCCGCCGCGGCAAACTCGTGCGCTTCACCAGCCCGAAATTGCTGAAGCAGGCGCTGGACGATTGAGGCAGGCGGACATCCCTGCCCCGCCATGCTAAGCTCTTCACGACACGGTTTTCGAGCGAATTGAGAACAAGTTCGCGTAAAAGAAAACACGTCAAAACAAAAGGCTAGGGCCCGATCCTGATAAATCAGGACCGAACGGGCTCAAGGCAGGAGGCGCAGATGTTCAAGTCGATTCTCGTGCCGATCGACCTGGCCGATACCGATCTGGCCAAGCCTGCGATCGCGACCGCAGCAACACTGTCGCAGACCTGGAAAGGCTCGGTGCGCCTGCTCAACGTGCTGCCGATGACGCCGGTGATGCTGGCGGAATATGTGCCGGCCGATTTCGACGCCCAGCAGCGCGCGACCTCGGAAGAAGCGCTCGCCATCGTGGCGAAGGAATCCGGCATCGAGGCGTCGCGCATTTCCACCGCAGTGCGGCAGGGCGGCATCTATCACGAGATCCTCGAAGAGGCGGCGGCGATCAAGGCCGACCTGATCGTGATGACCTCGCACCGGCCGGCGATGCGGACCTATTTCCTCGGCTCCAACGCCGGCCACGTCGTGCGCTACGCCAGATGCTCGGTGCTGGTGGTGC
>CAWBYU010000007.1:0-290531 GCA_963793165.1 uncultured Alphaproteobacteria bacterium | reverse complement strand
TTTGCGAGCGGCGATCCGGCGGCAGCCGGGCTGGCTGGCGCGGCTGTTCGACTACAAGCCGTTCCTGATCGTCATGTGCCTGACGCCCGCGATCGGTCTGCTCGCGGTGTTCCTCACCTATCCGCTCGGGCTGGGCGTCTGGCTGGCGTTCACCGACACCACCATCGGCCGGCGCGGGGTTTTTGTCGGACTGGAAAATTTCCAGTATCTGTTGACCGATCCCTTGTGGTGGGGCGCGGTGTTCTACAGCGTGTTCTATACCGCGGTGGCCACCTTCGGAAAATTCGCGCTCGGCTTCTGGCTGGCGCTGCTATTGAACAACCATTTTCCGTTCAAGAGCCTGTTGCGGGCGATCGTGCTGCTGCCGTGGATCGTGCCGACCGTTCTCTCCGCGCTGGCGTTCTGGTGGATCTACGATCCGCAATTTTCCATCATCTCCTATCTGCTGGTCGACGTGCTGCACCTGCGCACCACCAATATCGACTTCCTCGGCACGCCGTGGCCGGCGCGCTTTTCGCTGATCGCCGCCAACATCTGGCGCGGCATTCCCTTCGTGGCGATCTCGCTGCTGGCCGGCCTGCAGACCATATCGCCGTCGCTCTATGAGGCCGCGATGCTGGACGGCGCCACCGCCTGGCAGCGTTTCCGTTACATCACGTTCCCGATGATGCTTCCGATCCTGGCGATTGTGATGACATTCTCGATCATCTTCACCTTCACCGACTTCCAGCTGGTCTACGCCATCACCCGCGGCGGACCTGTCAACTCCACCCATCTGCTGGCGACATTGGCATTCCAGCGCGGCATCGCCGGCGGCGAACTCGGCGAAGGCGCCGCCATCGCGGTGTCGATGATCCCGTTCCTGGTATTCGCGACGCTGTTCAGTTACTTCGGCCTTGCCCGCCGCAAATGGCAGCAGGGAGAGAGCAATGACTGAGGCCGTGGCGCAATCCGCAAAATCCAGCAATGTCGCAAGCTCGACGCCCGATACCATGGAGTGGGATTCGCGGGCGCGGCGGGTGATGATGATCTACCTGCCGCTGTCCTGCTTCGTGGTGATCCTGCTGTTCCCGTTCTACTGGATGGCGATCACGTCATTCAAGCCGAACGCGGAACTGCTCAATTTCAAGGAGCACAACCCGTTCTGGATCTCTTCGCCGACGCTTGCGCATATCAAGCATCTGCTGTTCGAAACCGCCTATCCGCGCTGGCTGAAGACCACGATGTTCGTCGCCATCGGCTCCACCTTCCTGTCGCTGTTCGCCTCTACGCTCGCTGCCTACGCGATCGAGCGCCTGCGTTTCAGGGGCAGTCCCTATGTCGGGCTGGGAATCTATATGGCGTATCTTGTCCCCCCATCGATCCTGTTCATTCCGCTGGCAACCGTGGTGGTGCAGTTCGGACTGTTCGACAGCCCGCTGGCGCTGATCCTGGTGTATCCGACCTTCCTGGTGCCGTTCTGCACCTGGCTCCTGATCGGTTATTTCAAATCGATTCCCTATGAATTGGAGGAGTGCGCGCTGGTCGACGGCGCAACGCGTCTGCAGATCCTGTGGCGGATCACGCTGCCGCTTGCCGTGCCCGGATTGATCTCGGCGGGCATTTTCAGTTTCACATTGTCGTGGAACGAATTCATTTACGCGCTGGCATTCATCCAGAGCAGCGCCAACAAGACCGTCCCGGTCGCGATCCTGACCGAACTCGTGTCGGGCGACGTCTATCAATGGGGAGCGCTGATGGCGGGCTCGCTGCTCGGCTCGCTGCCGGTCGCGGTGTTCTACTCGCTGTTCGTCGATTACTACGTCTCGTCGCTGACGGGGGCGGTAAAGGAATAGGTGGCCTGCGGTGACGTAACGCCGCACGCGCCTGCCGCGGCGTCACCCGTCCTTCACAAAACCGTCAGCGCGCCGTAACGGGCGCTCCGCAGAACATCCGCATCGCTACTCCCAAGGAGACTCACCATGCGGATTTCCCTGCTCTGTTCCGTCGCGTCGCTGTTTCTGGCTTCCACCGCTGCCTTTGCGCAAACGGAAGGCGAATTTCCGGCGACGCTGGCCGGACATGCCGTGCTTCCCGCGCAATCCTTTGTCGATGCGCCCGCCGACGCGCCGGACGATCTGAAGACCTCGGGCAAATACACCACCGGCCGCCGTGTCGATGCCCTCAATAGCGTGATGGGAAAATCCAATGATCGGCCGACCGGCGTATCGCTGCCGTTCAAGGGCCAGCCGCTGCAGGGCCATTCCGGCATCAAGGTGATGCCCGACGGATCGTTCTGGGTTATCACCGACAATGGCATGGGCTCGCGCTACAATTCGGCGGATTCGATGCTGTATCTGAACCGCCACAAGATCGACTGGGCGACCGGCAAGGTCGAGCGGCAGGAAACCGTGTTCCTGCACGATCCCGACAAGAAGGTGCCGTTCCGTATCGTCCATGAGGATACCGCCAGGCGCTATCTCACCGGTGCCGACTTCGATACCGAAGGCTTTCAGATCATCGGCGACACCTTCTGGATCGGCGACGAGTTTGGTCCCTACGTCCTGAAGGCGGACCAGAACGGCAAGGTGCTGGCCGTGTTCGAGACCATGGCTGACGGCAAGCCGGTACGCTCGCCGGATCATTGGTCGGTGCAGTCGCCGGGCGCGCCGGGCGCAAGCTACACCACCGTCAATCTGCGCCGCTCCAAGGGTTTTGAGGGCTTTGCATCATCGAAGGACGGCAAATTCCTCTATGGCCTGCTCGAAGGTCCGCTGTGGGACGCCGAGAAGAAGGATTGGGAACGGGTCGACGGCAAGGAAGCTTCGCGGATCCTCGAATTCGACGTCGCGGCGGAAAAGTTCACCGGCCGCTACTGGCAGTATGTGTTCGAGCAGAACGGCAACGCGATCGGCGATTTCAACATGATCGACGCTTCGAGCGGCCTGATCATCGAACGCGACAACGGCGAAGGCACCGCCGACAAGGCCTGTCCGCAGGGTCAGCGCGGCGAGAACTGCTTCGCCGACATCGCCAAATTCAAGCGCGTCTACAAGGTCGAACTCTCTGACGCCAACGTCGGCAAACCGGCCCGCAAGATCGCCCATATCGACCTGTTGAAGATCAAGGATCCCAACAACAAGGCGCGCAAGCCGCTCAACGAGGGTGTGCTGACGTTCCCGTTCTTCACCATCGAGAACGTCGACCGCGTCGACGAGACGCATATCATCGTCGGCAACGACAACAACCTGCCGTTCTCGTCGAGCCGCGATCCCAACAAGGCCGACGACAACGAATTCGTGCTGCTCGAGGTCGGCGAGTTCCTGAAGGCGAAGTAAGTGATCCCCTTCTCCCCGCCTGCGGAGAGAAGGTCGGGATGAGGGGGAGCCTCCGCACCCACTCATCGTTCGGAATCCGCGGAAGCAGCCCCTCACCCTGCCCTCTCCCCGTAAGAACGGGGAGAGGGAGGAGCAGTTCGTGGCAGGCCGCTATGACAATCGGGCCTTGAGGCGCGGCGTCACCCAATTGAGAAAGGCGCGGAGCTTGAGCGGCACCGGCTTTCGCTCGGCATATACGATATGAAGCGGCAACGGCTGCAGCTCGAAATCTTCCAGCATGACGACGAGCGTCCCGGCACGCCGCGCCGCCTCCATCTTGTATGACATCACCCGGGCGATCCCGGCGCCGGCGATGGCCGCGTCGATCGCGGCCTCGGAATCGTTCACCGTCAACCTCGATCGGATCGGTGCAGCGATCTCGCGATTGCCTCTTGCAAACTTCCAGCTGCGCTGAGCGGCACTGCTGTCGATGCTGATGCAATCATGATCGCGGAGGTCGGCCGGCTCTTTTGGAAGTCCGCGCGACGCGAGATACCCCGGAGAAGCGCACAGCACCATTCGAACCGAACCGATGCGGGTCGCAATCATGCTGCTGTCCGGCAGCGCGCCGATCCGGATCGAGACATCGATGTTTTCCTCGACCGTGTTGACGACACGGTCGGTCAAGACCAGTCGCAGCGCGATTTCGGGATAGGCATCCAGGAACTCGACCACGATCGGCACCAGATGCATGTGGCCGAGGCCCCACGGCGCCGTCACCGCCAGATCGCCCTTGGGAATTCTGTACTCGCCCGACACCGCCCGCTCGGCGTCGTCCACCTGCTCGATAATGCGCTTGCAGGCTTCGATATAGGATCTTCCCGCATCGGTCAGCATCATTTGCCGTGACGACCGTTGAAACAGTTGCGCCTGCAGACGGGCTTCAAGTTCGGCGACCTTGCGGCTGACGGTCGCGACCGGTGTCCGCAGCCTGCGCGACGCCGCGGAGAAGCTGCCGGTCTCCGTGACGGCGACGATCACCGACATCGCTTCCAAACGGTCCATCCTTCCCACCTTTTCAGATTCCGAGAAGTTCCTTCTCAATCTTACGGGCTGCTCGCTTGCGCTGCAATCGGCTACCTCCGGGATTGTCGAAGGCTTCGCATCGGGAGAACACGCCGTGAGCACCATCACCACCAAGGACGGCACCGAGATCTACTACAAGGCGTGGGGAAGCGGCCGCGCCATCACGTTCTCGCATGGCTGGCCGCTCAATGCGGATGCCTGGGACGACCAGATGTCATATCTCGCGTCGAACGGCTTCCGCTGCATTGCTCATGATCGTCGTGGCCATGGCCGCTCCGGCCAGCCCTGGGAAGGAAACGACCTCGACACCTATGCAGACGACCTCGCGGCGCTGATCGAGACGCTAGGTCTCAAGGACATCACCATGATCGGCCATTCGACCGGCGGCGGCGAAGTCGCGCGCTATCTCGGCCGGCACGGCACCGGCCGCGTCGCCAAGGCGGTGCTGATGTCGGCGATACCGCCGCTGATGCTGAAGACGCCGGCCAATCCCGGCGGCCTGCCGATCGAAGTCTTCGATAACATCCGCTCCGGCGTCGCCGGAGATCGCTCGCAATATTATCAAGACCTTAGCGCAGCGTTTTACGGCGCGAACCGGCCGGGATCGAAGGTGTCGCAGGGCATCAGGGATGCGTTCTGGCTGTGGTCGATGCAGGTCGGATTGAGGGGTGCCTATGAATGCATCAAGGCGTTCTCGGAAACCGATCTCACCGAGGATCTCAAGAAGATCGACATTCCGACGCTGGTTCTTCACGGCGATGACGACCAGATCGTTCCGATCGCGGACTCCGCGCTGCTGTCGTCGAAGCTGATCGCGAAGGCGACATTGAAGGTCTATCCCGGCGCGCCGCACGGGCTGATGGTCACCCACAAGGATCAGCTCAACCACGACCTTCTTGCATTCATCCGAGGCTGAAGCATCAATCAGCATGCGGGGCTGGATCAACCGGCCCTCCTTGGTACGAAAGCGAGGACGACATGAAACATTCAAAGGAATATCTGTTGTCGCGGCGCGGCTTCTGCCTGTGCTGCCTCGGTGGCGCATTTGCCGCGACCACCGGCTGGCTGACGCCGCGCGAAGCCTTCGCCGAGGCGCGCGGTCTCGTCAGCCTGATCAAGGACAGCGCCGCGACCTCACCGATCGTCACGCACAGGCTGCGCAACAATATCAGCGTCCTCGAAGGCTCCGGCGGCAACATCGCCGTGCTGACCGGCCCCGACGGCAAGGTGTTGATCGATGCCGGCATCGGCGTGTCGCGCGCCCAGATCACCAAGGCGCTCGCCGGGCTTGGCGCCGATCCGGTCACGCATCTCGTCAACACGCATTGGCACTTCGATCATGCCGACGGCAATGACTGGCTGCATTCGGCCGGTGCAAAGATCATCGCCCAGGAGAACACCCGCAAGCACCTTTCCGAGGTTCAGCGTGTCGAGGATTGGGACTACAATTTCCTTCCGCTGCCGAGCGGCGGAATTCCCAGCGAAGTCTTTGCAAATGAGCACCGGCTGAAGCTCAATGGCGCATCGATCGGCCTGAAATATTACGGGCCGGCGCATACCGACAGCGACATCTCCGTCACCTTTGGCGAGGCCAACATCGTTCACGTCGCCGACACCTTTTGGAACGGCATCTATCCCTTCATCGACTATTCGACCGGCGGCAGCATCGACGGCATGATCGCCGCGTCCGACGCCAATCTGGCGGCGACGAACAACGACACGATCATCATTCCCGGCCACGGCAAGCCCGTCAGCAACAAGGCCGAACTGCAGGAGTTCCGCGACATGCTGGTCGGCATCCGGGACAACGTCGCGAAGCTCAAGAAACAGGGGAAATCGCGCGACGAGACCGTCGCAGCCAAGCCGACCGCCGCCTTCGATGCGAAGTGGGGCCAGTTCGTCATCGATCCCGGCTTCTTCACCAGGCTGGTCTACGAGGGCGTTTGATCGCGGACCTGAAAGTCCGCAACGCCGTGCATGATTTTGACATGGAGGTTCTGATGAAAGTTGCTCAGCCTACGAACATCCCACCCGCCATAAATCGCCGCCGGCTTCTGCTCGGCCTCTCCGGATTGACCGCTGCCGGTGCGTGGCCGCAACGCGCCTCGGCTTCCAAGCCGCGCGGCAATAGCGGGGCTTCGTCCTATCCCGTCACCTACCATCGGACCAGGACCGTCGACGGCATCAAGATCTTCTATCGCGAGGCCGGACCGAAGGATGCGCCCGTCGTGCTGTTGCTGCATGGCTTTCCGACCTCTTCCCACATGTTCCGAAACCTGATCCCCGCGCTGGCGGATCGCTATCACGTCATCGCGCCGGATTATCCGGGCTACGGGCAGAGCGACATGCCGGATCGCGCGAAATTCGCCTACACGTTCGACCGTTTTGGCGAGCTCGTCGACGGCCTGCTCGGTCAGCTCGGCGTATCCCGCTACGCGATGTATGTGATGGACTATGGCGCGCCGGTGGGCTGGCGGCTGGCGCTGAAACATCCCGAGCGCATCACCGGCCTGATCGTGCAAAACGGCAACGCCTATGACGAAGGCTTGAAAGAGTTCTGGAATCCGATCAAGAAATACTGGGCCGACGGTTCGGATGCGAGCAGGCAGGCGCTGATGAAGCTGTTCACGCTGGAAACGACCAAGTTCCAGTACACTGACGGCATGTCCGACGTAACCCGTATTTCACCCGACAACTGGGTGCACGATCAGGCGCTGCTCGATCGGCCGGGCAACAACGACATCCAGCTTGATCTGTTCTACGATTACCGGACCAATCTTCCGCTTTATCCGGCGGTGCAGGCCTATTTCCGCAAGCATAAGCCCGCGACGCTGATCGTCTGGGGCAAGAACGATTTCATTTTCCCTGCCGACGGCGCCCATCCCTACAAGCGCGACCTTCCCCAGGCCGAATTTCATCTCATCAATACCGGCCATTTCGCCCTCGAGGACAAGTTTGACGAGATGGTGCCGTTGATCCGTGACTTCCTCGCGCGCAAGGTCGCATAATTCGTCCACCGCCCCTTTTTGAAGGAATTGCCATGTCCAGCACGTTGCACGCTTTGGCCGCCATGGCGGCCTGCACCATGTTCGCCAGCGCTGCCTTCGCCCAGAGTGCCAGGGATATCCGCGGTCCGTCAGCGCTGGTCGCCATCGAAAACGAACCGCCGCCCAAGCTGATCGTCGATCCGCCGCTTGCCGAGCAACTCGCCAAGGGCCTTGTCTTCATCCAGTACCGAACGGAGAATTTGCGCGTGGTGCCGGTGTTCGGCAAAGGCGCGCTCGAGGTCTCGCCGCGCATCGGCCATCTCCATATCACCGTCGACGACGCGCCGTGGCACTTCGTCGACGCCAGCGGCGAAACGGTGGTCGTCGTCGGCCTGATGCCCGGTCCGCACAAGGTGCTGTTCGAACTGGCCGACCCGACGCACCGGGTCATCGACAGCACGACCATAAGCTTCGACGTCCCGCAGCGAATGAACCCGCGCTGAGGCCGCCTCTAGCCCGATGGCATCATGACGACGCCCTTGTCCTTGGGCCAGCGCACCCGCCATGCGAAGGCGATATCCCTGACCTCGCCTGGCTTGGCCTCGAAGGCCCATTCCAGCACACCGCGTTTGTCGTGCAGGTTGGTTGCGGTGGGCGGCGTCGACGACGGCAACATCTCGACCACGATGTCCTCGGTCTCGCTGACCGGCAATTGATCCTCGATGGCGATCCTGATTGGGAAATCATGGCCATTGCGGATGACGGTCTTGAACGCGCGTTCGTCGGTCTTCGATGTCGTGAGGATCAGGCCGGCCGATCCTTCGTTGCGCTTGACGACGGCGCGCTCGACCTTGACCTTGTCATCGGCGCCGAAACCGAGCCGCACCGTTTCATCCTTGCTCGCAGCCGTCATCTGACCGCGGCCGACAAACACACCGTCACGATAGATCGCGACCCGGCCCGGCAGCAACGGCGCGTCTTCGCTCTGGATAAAGCTCGCTTCGAGAAACGCGGTCGGATCGATCACCGGAGCCGAACGCACCGCAAGATCGGGCGCGATGGTCGCGGTGGCGATGCGCAGGCTTTTGGCGCCCTCGCTCGCGCCGACGCTGACACGGCCCGGGATCTTGAACACCACCTGGAAGCCACCGACCTCCGCCACAGCCTGTTGCTCATCGGCCTTTTCCCGCTCTGCAGGAGCGTCGAGCGCTTTGGGTAGTGCGCGCAAGCTTGCAAGCGGCCTCGCATTATCCATGGCGGCGCTGGCGGGCGCCGGCCGCGCCGCGGGTGGATATTGCACGATCAGCGAATTCAGCTCGGGCGCTCTCCCGCCGCGCGCGCTTCGCACGGTCGAAACGCTGAGCGCGACATTCGACCAGTCCTCTCCCGTGGTTTGGGTGATTTCGGCGCGGCGCACCAGTTCGAGCGCGGGCTTGCGATCTTTGGCGCCGGTGTCGAGACGGGCGTCATAGAGCGGCGTCCAGCGCGCGGCGCGCACGGCATAGGTCACCCGCAGCGTCGCTTTGGTGGCAGCAGCAGCCGCCAGATCAATCCTCACTTCCAGCCTGCTTGGCGGCTTGATCGCGCGATCCGATTCCAGCCGGGCAATCTCGCGGTCGATATCGCGCTGCTTGCGTTCCGCGTCGCGAATAGCGGTGTCCGCTGTCGCAACTTCCTCCGCCACCGTGGCAAAGGCCGCGCGCCAGTCGGCGATCGGACGCGCCTCCCCCTTCTCGCCAATGCCGGCGGGGGACGTCTCCGCAAAGCGCTCGGCGAATTTGCGGCGTGCGGTGGCCGCCGTAATCGCACCCTGCAGGTTGGCGCGCTCGTCCTGCAGCGCCTCGATGCGCTTGTCGAGTTCAGGCAGATTGACCGGCGGGGCGGCACGCGGCGGCCTGGTGTCGATCGTACCGATGGTAAGTTTCGCCCCCGCCTCGCCCTCGACCCGCAGCGAGGATGGATCGAGCGTCAGCGGGAAATCCTTGAGTACCAGAGTATTATCGCCGGCGGCTATGTCGGCCGTGACGGCGCGCGTGACGCTGGCGCCATCGGGATAGACGGTGACGGCATCGACCGCCGATGCCGCTTCCACATTGGCCGCCCTCGCCGGCATCGTGGCCAGCGCCGCAACAACGACAAGGCTGGTCGTTACAAGACAATTCGCAACCATACGCATGATTTCTCTCCAGCAAGTCAACGCGCGTCGCCGGCCAAGCTCATCCGGCGCGGCCAAACGCGTGCCATCGTAGCGCCCCCGTACTGAGACGTCGCGACGGAGCAACTGGTTCGATCGGGATTTCGATAAAAGGTGGGTGCGCGGCGGTTTCTTCCCTTCTCCCCTTGTGGGAGAAGGTGGCGCGGACGAAGTCCGTGCCGGATGAGGGGTCTCTTTCTATCGATAGACCGGAACCCCTCATCCGTCTCGAATTCGCTACGCTCATTCGAGCCACCTTCTCCCACAAGGGGAGAAGGAAAGGAAAACCCCAGCGCCTTTAGAACATCAGCGTGTTCTAGAACACCAGCGCCTTGGCCTGCTTCACCTGCGGCAGCGCCTGCACCTTGGCGAGCACTTCCGGCGGCACGGGGCCGTCGACCTCGACCAGTGCGATGGCGTCGCCGCCGGGCTTGTTGCGGCCGAGATGGAAGGTCGCGATGTTGATTTTGGCGTCACCGAGCAGGCCCGCGAATTGGCCGATGAACCCGGGCTTGTCCTCGTTGGTCACGTAGATCATCGACTTGCCGAATTCGGCGTCGACCCGGATGCCCTTGATGTCGACCAGCCGCGGCTTGCCGTCATGATAGACGGTGCCTGAGACCGAACGCTCCTGCCGCTCTGTCGTCACCGTCACGGTGATCAGGCTCTCATAGTCGCTCTGCGCGGCGCGGGTCACCTCGTCGACCACCATGCCGCGCTCCTTGGCGACGACCGGCGCCGAGACCACGTTGACGTCGCCCAGCATCGGCCGCAGCAGACCCGACAGCGCCGCCGAGGTCAACGCCTTGATCTTCATCTCGGCGACATGGCCCTCATAGGTGATCTGTACCTTGGCAATACCGGTCTCGGTGAGCTGGCCGGCGAACGAGCCGAGCTTTTCGGCGAGCTCGATGAACGGCTTCAGTTTCGGCGCCTCCTCCGCCGTGATCGACGGGAAGTTGACCGCATTGGAAATCGCACCGCTCAGCAGATAATCCGACATCTGCTCGGCGACCTGCAGCGCGACATTCTCCTGCGCCTCGGTGGTGGCGGCGCCGAGATGCGGCGTGCAGATCACGTTGGGATGGCCGAACAGCACGTTCGACGTGGCCGGCTCCTCGACAAAGACGTCGAACGCCGCACCCGCGACATGCTTGGAATTGAGCGCATCGACCAGCGCCTGCTCGTCGACCAGGCCGCCGCGCGCGCAATTGATCAGGCGCACGCCCTTCTTCATCTTTGCGATCGCGGCCGCATCGATGATGTTTTTGGTTTTCTCGGTCAGCGGCGTATGCAGCGTGATGAAATCGGCGCGCTTGAGCAGATCGTCGAGTTCGACCTTCTCGACGCCGATATCCTTGGCGCGTTCCGGCGACAGGAACGGATCGAACGCGATCACCTTCATGCGCAAGCCCAGCGCGCGGTCGGCGACGATGGCGCCGATATTGCCGCAACCGATCACACCCAGCGTCTTGGCGGTGATCTCGACACCCATGAAGCGGTTCTTCTCCCACTTGCCGGCCTGGGTGGAGGCGTCGGCCTGCGGAATTTCGCGCGCCAGCGCCAGCATCAGGGTGATCGCATGTTCGGCGGTGGTGATCGAATTGCCGAACGGGGTGTTCATCACGATGATGCCCTTGGCGGTAGCGGCGGGAATCTCGACATTGTCGACGCCGATGCCGGCGCGGCCGATCACTTTCAGCCGCGTTGCCTTTTCGAGGATTTTCGCGGTCGCCTTGGTGGCGGAGCGGATCGCGAGGCCGTCGTAATTGCCGATGATCTCCGCGAGCTTGTCCTTGTCCTTGCCGAGATTGGGCTGGAAATCGACATCGATGCCGCGGTCCTTGAAGATCTGCACCGCGGCGGGAGACAGCGCGTCGGAAATGAGAACTTTGGGCTTTGTCATTGGAATGATCCGTTAATGGGACGATGCATTTGATATCGTCGCCTGCGGGCCAGAGCGCGAAACACGTTTTCGCGCCGGAGACCGGCAGGTTCATCTTTTTCGATGGATGGCCGGGTCAGACCCGGCCATGACGATGATGGGACGAACGAACTTACGCGGCCTTGGCGAGCGACGACTTCATCTCGGCGAACGCCCAGTCGATCCACTGCGTCAGCAGCGCGACGTCGCTGGCTTCCACCGTGGCGCCGCACCAGATCCGCAGGCCCGCCGGCGCGTCGCGATAATGCGCGAAATCGTAGCCCGCGCCTTCTTTCTCCACCAGCGCTACCAGCTTCTTGGCGAAGTCGACCTGAGCTTCCGGCGTCAGCGACGTGATCGCGGGATCGACCACCTTCATGCACACCGAGGTGTTGGATCGGATCGCAGGGTCTTGCGCCAGGAAATCGATCCACGGCGTTTTCGCCTTCCAGTCGGCGAGCACCTTGGTGTTGGCGTCCGCGCGCGCCATCAAGCCCTTGAGGCCGCCGATCGACTTGCCCCAGTTCAGCGCATCGAGATAATCCTCGACGCACAGCATCGACGGCGTGTTGATGGTTTCGCCCTCGAAGATGCCTTCATTGAGCTTGCCGCCCTTGGTCATGCGGAAGATCTTCGGCAGCGGCCACGCCGGCTTGTAGGTTTCCAGCCGCTCGACCGCGCGCGGGCTCAAGACCAGCATGCCGTGGGCGGCTTCGCCGCCGAGCGCTTTCTGCCAGGAGAACGTCACCACATCGAGCTTGGCCCAGTCGAGCTTTTGCGCGAATGCCGCCGAGGTGGCGTCGCAGATGGTGAGGCCTTCGCGGCTGGCGCTGATCCAGTCGGCATTGGGGACGCGCACGCCCGAGGTGGTGCCGTTCCAGGTGAAGACGATGTCGGAGGCGGGATCGGCCTTGGAGAGATCGGGGATGTCGCCATAGCCGGCATGCAGCTTGGTCACGTCCTTGAGCTTCAATTCCTTGACAATATCGCTGACCCAGCCCTCGCCGAAGGACTCCCAGGCGATCGTGGTCACCGGCCGTGCGCCGAGCAGCGACCACAGCGCCATTTCGACCGCGCCGGTGTCCGACGCCGGCACGATGCCGATCCGGTAACCGGCCGGCACTTCGAGCACTTCGCGCGTCAACTCGATCGCGAGCTTGAGTTTGGCCTTGCCGATCTTCGCGCGATGCGAACGGCCGAGGGCGGCGTCTTGGAGGTTTTGGGTGTTCCAGCCGGGGCGCTTGGCACAGGGGCCGGAGGAGAAATGCGGCACATTGGGCCGCAAGGCGGGCTTCGCTGCAGTCATGATCTATCCTTCCAGATAGCAAGCCTCCCGTTGGGGGGAGGTGTCCCGCCGCGGTGCTTAAGGGAATCGGCAGCAATCGTCAAGGAACTTTGGAAGGATCAGGTGTGATCCCGGGATCAGGTATGACCCGGGGATCACAGGGCGTTGATGGCTCCGCCGGGGCTTCCGGCGACAATTCCGGCGACGGCAGCGAATCCAGTAGCTCCGCCGCATCGGTGACGGTTCTTTGGGCTCTTCGCCGGCTGGCGATCTTCAAAACACTTTTTTCGCCCGCCTGCACAACGTATTCGTTGCCGACCCGGACGATCGAATAATTTTTCATATGCGGTCCCCGGCAGCCCCCAGCCGCCTTGGGCCTGTCAGTGGCATGGTTCGCACAGAGAAAAAATTGACGAAGGGCTGAGTAGTTTACTGCGGGTTAACCGGATCGAATGGCAAACCGCGTTTGGCAATGATCGCAATTGCCGCGCATATCGCGAAGCGCCGCGGCTGTATCAAAATCGTAATGTCATCCCGACATGGCTCGGCTGAAATCCCAGCCGCACATAGAACCGCTGCGCATCGACCCGGGTATTGTGCGTCAGCAGTTCGACCAGCTTGCAACCCTGCTCGCGCGCTTCGGCGATGGCCCATCGCACCATCTGCTCGCCGATGCCGCGGCTGCGGCAATGGGTGGCGACGCGGACATCTTCGATCAGGCCGCGCGAAGCGCCTTGCGAACTGAGCCCCGGCAGGATGGCCAGTTGCAGACACCCGACAACCGCGCCGTCATGGTCCTCCGCGACCACGAGCTGGATGTTCTGATCGCGATCGACCCGATCGAACGCGCGGAAATACGGCGGCGGCAGCGGATCTTCGAGCCGTTCGCGCGCGCCGCCAAGCGGATCGTCCGCCAGCATCCGCACGATGATGTCGACGTCTTCGCGGCGGGCGCGCCGGATGGTGATCGGGATGTTCGCAGCCATGGCCATTCCGGTCGATCTCAACGCGCCGGCGGCAGGCCGAGAGACTTTTCGGTCTCGCCGATCCAGCGCCGCACGGCGGCATAGCCGTCGAGGTGGAAGCCGCCCTCATGCGCCAGCCTCGTGTAGGCCAGCAGCGAGACGTCGGCGAGCGAGAGGATGTCGCCGACCAGGAATCGCGTCGCGGCCAGTTGATGCTCCATCCGCGCCAGCGCCGCGTAGCCCCGCTTGACCTTGTCGGGATCGAGGTCGGAAGCCGGCTTGCCGAGATACGCCATCTGGAAGCGGCACACCGCGACATAGGGCTCGTGGCTGTATTGTTCCCAGAACAGCCATTCGTCCATCTTCGCCGCCGCAAAGGCGTCGGCGGGAATGAGATCGCTGCCGCGGGCGAGGTAGCGGATGATGGCGTTGGATTCCGCCAGCGTGCGGCCGTCGTCAAGCTCGACGGTCGGCACCTGCCCCGCGCTGTTGAGCTTGAGAAACTGCGTGGTGCGGGTCTCGCGCTTGAGCATGTCGATGTCGACCCAGCTATAGGGCAGCGCGAGCTTGTCGCAGACCCACTTCACTTTCAGGCAATTGCCCGATTTGGCATCGCCGTAGATTTTCATGACGGCCACCGCTTTTTCGGAGAACGACAGAGCAGCAGCCGAAATCCGCTCTGTCAACACCTTAGAGCGGCGGCAGGCCTGCCCGGTCAGAACTTGTAGCCGAGGCCGGCGCGGACGGTGTTGATCTGGGTGTCGATGGAGGAGGTAAAACGGACGTACTCCCATTCCGCCCGCATGAACAGGCCGGCCACCAGCATCACGTCGACACCAAGACCCGCGGAATAACCGTAGATCAAATGGCTGTTCTTTGCATCCGTCGAGCTGAGATCGAACGGAACGTTCTGAAAGCCGACGGGTGCGGCCGCATTGAACTGCGTTCCATAGATGCGGGCGGTCCTGATGATGTTGGCCTGCCCGAGCGCCGCTCCGCCGAACAAATAAGGAAGGAAGCTGCCGAACGCATAGCCGCCTCGAACCCGCAGCGTCCCCATGTCGGAGACCGCCATCGTTGCAGTGCTCTGATAGGTCACCGTATCGGTATAGCCAAGGGAGTTGTTAAAGAAGCGGCTCATGCTGTTGGTCTGGGTGCCGCCGAACTTGCCATGCATGTAGCTGAGTTCGACGCCGAGGACCGCATCCTCCCACTGACCGTTGTAACCCGCGAAGCCGCCGAAGCCATCGCCGTGAACCGAGGTCTTGCCGCCCACCGGCCATGTCGAGACGCCCCCCGCCGCTTCGATCGCTGTATTTGAAAGCAGATTGGCGGCGACACTTTGCGTTGCCCCGGTGAAGTTCATGTCGGACGTGCCGTAGCCCGCCTGGCCGCCGATATAGAATCCCTGCCAGTTGACGCTTGGCGCAGGCCCGGCGGGAAAACTGCCGCGAAGGAAATCGGGCATATCGGCCGCGGTTGCACCGGACGCCACTCCGAACATCACCGCCGCCAACAAAAGTCTACGCATCGCAACCCCCAATCGAACGCTCTGAACTTGTCTCTGAACTTGTCTCTGAATTCGTCTCTGAACTTGGCGCCGATCATCGCCTGTTAACCTTAATCAATCGTTGTCGCGGCACGCTGCGCGAAAAACAAAACGGCGCGGGAAGATCCCGCGCCGTTAGCAAAAGTTAATCGACGAGAGGCGCGATCAGCCCTTGCGCACCATCGGCGGCGGCTCGTAGGCCGGCGGGCTTTCAAGATTCCAGCGCACGCCGAGCGTCACGTCGTGCGATGTGATGTCCTTGAATCCCATCGTGTGGTTATTCGCGAACCCCGTGAAATCGGAAACGACTCCCGTCGCTGCATCGCCAAGGTTTACGTAGCTATAGCCCAGCTCCACCGCAAAGCTCGGCGTGACCCTGTAAGCCAGACCGGTATGCAGGGCCCATGCAAAATTCCACTTTGAGGCAGCAGGTGCGACAGCGACACCGCCAGTCGGCGGATTGGTATCGACATAGCTGGAGATCGTATTCCTTGAAAAGCCGACGCCTGCACCGATGAACGGCGTCACGCTCCACCATGTACCGAGATCCACATAGGCGTTGGCGAGAGCCAGCCATTCGGACTTGCTGGCAGTGTACGTGTCAACGCCGGCGGTGGGTACGCCCGCATTGCTGAAGACGAAAACATCAGTCCCGTGAAAGTTGGATTTACCGCGATACTGGCCGGTGACATCGGCGCGAAACCAGTTGTTGAACTGGTAACCGACGCCGACACCAAAAATGCCCGCGGTGTCAAAGCCGGTATTTTGATTCAGCGACAGCAGCGTGGGATATGAATACCAATCGAGTTTCTTGACGCTCTGGTTGCTGAAGCCGATGTCGCCGCGCAGATACCATCCACCAAAATCCTCGATCGGGGGCGGCCCATATGAGGGCGCCATGATGGAAGGCATGTCCGCCGCGAAAGCGATAGACGACAACAGTGATGCCGCTCCGGCAGCAACGAGAGACTTAACGCTACGCATTGACTTCGTCCTTTTGACCGGTGAGGCAAACAACGGAGGCCTCACATCTAAAAACCCACGGCCGGACGATGCCATCAAATGTTTAAGCGCCACTTAACCCTAATTATTAAGGTTGATAATCTCTTGCACATGAAATCGCGCAGCACGAAAACGCGGCGGCGCCAATCACCAACGATGTTCAATCACTAACAACGTATTGAGAAAACCGGATGAGACTTTGCGCCGCGTGTCAGCGCTGCACCTTCGGTATCTTCGGCAGGAACACCGCGAGCAGCCCGATCGCCGGCAGGTATGCGCAGATCTGATACACGAATGCGATGCCGCTATGATCTGCAACTTTTCCGAGCAGCGCGGCACCGAGACCACCGATACCGAATGCGACACCGAAGAACACCCCGGAGATCATCCCGAACCGATGCGGCATCAATTCCTGCGCGAACACGATGATCGAAGAGGTCGCCGACGAAAGAATAAGACCGATGAACACCGTCAGCACCGCGCTGCCGAACAGGCCGGCATAGGGCAGCGCCAACGTGAACGGCAGCGCGCCGAGGATCGAGAACCAGATCACGTATTTGCGGCCGAAGCGGTCGCCCAGCGGTCCACCGAAGAACGCGCCGACGGCGTTGGCGGCAAGGAAAATGAAGAGATAGAGCTGGGCTGTCTGCGTCGAGACGCCGAACCTGTCGATCAGGTAGAAAATGTAATAGCTCGACAGGCTCGATACATAGAGCTGCTTGGAGAACAGCAGCGCCACCAGCACGACAAGCGCGATCCGGACGCGCCGCGAATCCGGCGCGTCCGGATGCCGTTCGATAGAAGCGAACTTCTTCGACGCGATCTGCGGCCTGTACCAGACGCCGATCCGCCACAGGATGACGATCGCCAGAAATGCGATCGATGAGAACCAGGCGATGCTCGGTTGACCGAACGGCACCACGATCAAGGCCGCCAGCACCGGTCCCATCGAGGTGCCGAAACTGCCGCCGAGCTGAAACACCGATTGCGCGAAGCCGTAGCGGCCGCCCGATGCCAGCCGCGCGATCCGCGACGATTCCGGATGGAACACCGCCGAGCCCAATCCGATCAGGGCCGCGGCGATGAGGATGACGGAATATTTGTGAGCGACGCTGAGCAGCAGCAAGCCGAAGAAGGTCGATCCCATGCCGATGGCCAGCGAAAACGGCTGCGCCTTCTTGTCGGTGAAATGTCCGACCACCGGCTGCAGCAACGACGCGGTGAACTGGAACGCCAGCGTGATCAACCCGATCTGCGCGAAGTCCAGCGCATAATTGTCTTTCAGGATCGGATAGATCGACGCGATCAGCGACTGCATGGTGTCGTTGAGGAAATGCGAGAAGCTGATTCCCGCCAGCACGATGTAGGCCGGCCCCGCGGCCGCGGCCCTGGCGGCTGAACCCGGCGTCAGACCCGGCACGATCACCGGCGCGGCGAGCGTTTCTTCGGAGACGACGACGGGCTTGTTCAAAATAAAATTCCTGAAAGAGCCCGTGAAGGCCGCGATACAGGTTTCCTACGATGCCGGCGCCGTGCGGACCAGCATCATTAGATAATAGCAGCGATGCGATTGGATGCGGATTGCAGCAGCTGGCCGGCCTCAGGCCGCGGCGGCCTGGCCCAGCGCGGAGACGATGTGATCGACCACTTCCTCGACCAGGATACGGTCGTCGCCCTCGCCCATCACGCGGATCACAGGCTCGGTACCGGAGGAGCGGACCAGCAACCGGCCATGGCCGTTGAGCCGCTTTTCGCCGGCGTCGATCGCCGATTTGACATCGGCGTCGTCGAGCGGCTTGCCGCTGCGATAGCGGACATTCTTCAGGATCTGCGGCAGGGGATCGAAGCGATGGCACACCTCCGACACCGGGCGGCGAAGCTTCTGCACCACCGCGAGCACCTGAAGTGCCGCGACGAAGCCGTCGCCGGTGGTGGCGTAATCCGACAGGATGATGTGCCCCGAAGGCTCGCCGCCGAGATTGTAGCCGCGGCTCAACATCTGTTCGAGCACATAGCGATCGCCGACCGGCGTGCGTACCATTTCCAGCCCCAGACCCTCGAGGAAGCGCTCCAGCCCGAGATTCGACATCACGGTGGCGACGATGCCCGGCTTGGCGAGGCGGCCGTCTTCCTTCCAGCTCTGCGCGATCACGGCGAGCAACTGATCGCCATCGACCAGATGTCCGCGCTCGTCGACGAGAATGACGCGATCGGCGTCGCCGTCGAGCGCGATGCCGATGTCGGCGCGCATCTCGCGCACCTTGCGGCTCAATGCTTCCGGCGAAGTGGATCCGCATTCCTTGTTGATGTTGAAACCGTCCGGATCGACGCCGATGGCGATGACGTCGGCGCCGAGCTCCCATAACGCTTCCGGCACCACCTTGTAGGCCGCGCCATGGGCGCAATCCACCACCACGCGCAGGCCGTCGAGGCTGAGATCGCGCGGCAGCGTGCGCTTGGCGAATTCGATGTAGCGGTCATGAACGCCGTCGATGCGGCGGGCGCGGCCGAGACTGGCGCTCTGCGCCAGACGCTTGTCGAGCGATTGGTCCAGCAACCGTTCGATCTGCTTTTCGACGTCGTCGGACAATTTGAAGCCCTGCGGGCCGAACAGCTTGATGCCGTTGTCCTCGAACAGATTATGCGAGGCGGAAATCATCACGCCGAGATCGGCGCGCATCGACTTGGTCAGCATCGCCACCGCGGGCGTCGGCATCGGGCCGAGCAGCAGCACGTCCATGCCGACCGAGGTAAAGCCCGCGACCATCGCATATTCGATCATGTAGCCGGAAAGTCTGGTATCCTTGCCGATGACGACGCGATGGCGGTGCTCGCCGCGCTGAAACACCAGTCCGGCCGCCTGGCCTACCTTGAGCGCGAGTTCCGGCGTGATCAGACCGTTGGCGCGCCCCCGAATCCCATCCGTACCGAAATATTTGCGGCTCATATTTCCCCCAGCGATCTCCAAGGATCCTCAAAGCCACCCGGCAAGAATCCTCGGACGCCCCGTCTATCATAGCGTGCAGGGGTTATAATGCCTTTGGCGTTGAAATGACTTCAAAAAATATGATGAATCATTACCGCCGAGCCGGCCGTCGACAAGTTAACTCATTGTTAATACAAGGATATTGTCGGATCCGAACCTCGGCACGACGCGGCGCTAATCCTTGCGCTTGACGTGATGATCGCCTTTCGAGGGCGGCGGCTGGATCACATTGACCGGATCCGAGCCCGGAAAGGTCTCCTCCAACCCCTCGTCCAGGGCCTCATCGAGCTGGCGCTTCTCGTCGCCCTTGGCGTCTTTGCGTGATCCAGTCATGGATGCGCTCCTGGTTGGCAGTTGATCCCGTGAAGCGATTTTGCAGGGGGCTCAAGCATGCTAGATGAAGCGTCAAAGCGACGAATGCAAGAAGGGGCCCGGGAACGTTCATGAAACACATTACCTGCATCGAGGATCTGCGCGAACTGCACAAACGCCGCGTGCCGAAGGCGTTTTTCGACTATGCGGATCGCGGCTCCTATGCCGAGGAAACGCTGCGCGCCAATCGCGAGGACCTGCAGCAGATCAAGTTCCGCCAGCGCATCCTGGTCGACGTGTCGAAACGCGATCTCTCGACCACGATTCTCGGCGAGCCGGCATCGCTGCCGCTGATTCTGGCGCCGGTCGGATTATTGGGCATGCAATGCGGCGACGGGGAAATTCTGGCCTGCCGCGCAGCGCAGGCGGCGGGCATTCCGTTCACCCAGAGCACGATGTCGATCTGCTCGATCGAGGATATCGCCGCCAATGTCGACAAGCCGTTCTGGTTCCAGCTTTACGTCATGAAGGACCGCGGCTTCATCAAGGCGCTGATCGAGCGCGCGATCGCTGCGAAGTGCAGCGCGCTGGTGCTGACCGTCGACCTGCAGGTGATCGGGCAGCGCCATCAGGACATCAAGAACGGCATGACGGTGCCGCCGGAATGGACGCTGTCGAAATTCCTGGATTTCGCCAGCAAGCCGGCCTGGGTATCCGGCGTGTTGCGCGGCAAACGTCGTACCTTCGGCAATCTCGTCGGCCATCTCAAAGGCACCGACGACATCACCGCGCTGTCGACATGGACCGCGTCGCAGTTCGACACCTCGCTGAACTGGAAAGACGTCGAGTGGATCCGCAGCATCTGGCCGGGCAAGCTGATCCTGAAAGGCATTCTCGACGTCGAAGACGCCGAGGAAGCCGCCAAGACCGGCGCGCAGGCGCTGGTGGTCTCCAACCATGGCGGCCGCCAGCTCGACGGTGCGCCGTCGTCGATCGAGGTCCTGCCGGAGATCGTCGACGCCGTCGGCTCGCAGATGGAAATCATGTTCGACGGCGGCATCCGCTCGGGTCAGGACGTGATGCGCGCGCTCGCGCTCGGCGCCAAGTCCTGCATGATCGGCCGCGCCTATGCCCACGGCCTCGGCGCCGGCGGCGAGGCCGGCGTCGCCAAGGCGATCGACATCATCCGCAACGAACTCAACGTCACCATGGGCCTGTGCGGCGTCAACACCATCGCCGAGATCGACGACCACGTGCTGGCGGTTTGATTTCGCACCGGCGTCGTGCCCGGCTCGGCGTGGCTTCCTCTTCCCTTCTCCCCTTGTGGGAGAAGCTGGCGCGGACGAAGTCCGTGCCGGATGAGGGGTTACGCTCTATCGATAGACCGGAACCCCTCATCCGCCTTCGCTGCGCGAAGCCACCTTCTCCCACAAGGGGAGAAGGGAAGTAAGAACGACGTCGCGTCACATCGGCGGGGTGATGCCGTCGCGGCCGACATTGACGCGGTTGGCTTCCAGCGTGCCGTCGTCCTTCTTCACGGCGCCGAAGATGATGATCTTGGCGCCCGGCTTCAGTTCGGATTTTTCACCCGCGACGAAGGTCACGATCGGCGTGTCCGGCGGCACCACGACTTTCTTCTCGCCATCCTTGTATTTCACCAGAATGTTCTGGCCGTCGGTGCCCTTGACGGTCTCGGCGACGGTGGCGTTGGTCATGGTGCTGCCGGCGCGGAGATCCCAGGGCCGGAAACCTTCGGCCGCGCCACGCTGGGCCGCCGGAAAAATATGAACCGCGAGCGCCTTCTGGGTGCCGTCAGGCTCCGGCATCGCCGATACCCCGATGTAGGAGCCCGGCTTGATTTCCGACATCTCGGTCTTGGCGACGCCGAACACCGCCACATTGTCGGTGATACGGACCTTCATGTCGGTGCCCTCGCGCGATTTCACCGTCAGCACCGAACCGTCGACGGCTTCGATGGTGCCGCGGATGCGAACCGTCGGAGGTTGCTGCGCCCATGCCGTCGACCCGAATACAGAGATTAACGTCAGCGACGCCGCGAGCAGACGCAGCCTCCACGCAGAAATGCTCAGCATGATTTTTCCCTTCCTGGTTTTTCAGGCAATGCGGAAACCCCGCAACTCCCAAGCTATACGCTGCAAAGCCGTTCCGCGTTACATCGGCGGCGTCAGCCCATCGCGGCCGACGCTGACCCGGTTGGTTTCGAACGTGCCGTCCGGCAGCTTTTTCATGAAGGCGATCACCTTGGCGCCGGCCCTCAGGTCGGATTTGTCGGCGGGCACATAGGTCACGACCGGCGTATCAGGTGAAACCAGGACTTTCTTTTCACCATCCTTGTATTTGATCATCAAGGTGTGGCCGTCATTGCCGGCGACGGTCTGCTGCACCGTCGCGTTGGTCATGCTGCTGTTGGGACGCAGGTCGTAGGGTCGCGAGCCTTCGCCGGTGCCGCGCATGTCTTCCGGAAACACGTGCACTTCGACCGCGTTTTGACTGCCGTCGGGTCCGGGCACCGTGGTGGTGCCGATGAAGGAGCCGACCTTGATGTCGGACAGTGAAATCCTTGCGATCCCCACCACCCGCATGTCGCCGGTCATGTGCAGCCTGACGTCCTCACCGCTGCGCGATTTCACCGCCAGCACATCGCCGTCAACACCTTCGATGGTGCCGCGAACCCGCGTCGGCGTCGGCGGCTGCTGGGCGACGGCGTAGAGCGACGACGCGACGATCATCGCAACGGCGACAAGCGGATGAATAAGCGTTGAACGATGAATCGGCATGAGCGAGATCTCCGGCGACATCACATGACAGTGGGACACCGCCGCCGCAACGATATTCCGGATCAAAAGCGCGCGATCTGCGAAGCGGCCTCCCAATTTGAAACTCGCTTTCGCCGATCATGCACCGGCGAGATCGGCCTCAATCAGCGCACGCAGTTCCGATGTGACCTCGGGGCGTTGTCCAAACCATAATTCAAACCCGCGCACCGCCTGGTGCAGCAGCATGCCGAGGCCGTCGGCGGTTTTCAGTCCGCGCGCCCGCGCCGCCGCCAGCAACGGCGTTTCCAGCGGCACGTAGACGAGGTCGGCCACCACGGCATGCGAGGGAAGCAGGCCGGCGTCGAGTTCGAGTTCAGGCTGGCCGTGCATGCCGAGCGACGTCGTGTTGACCAACAGCCCGGCGCGCGGCAGCAGATCGCTGATGGCGTCCCACGCCACGGGCTCGACACCGGGGCCGAATTGATCCGCCAGCGCCCGCGCGCGTTCGATGGTGCGGTTTGCAACATGCACGCGCGTGATGCCGCGCTCGATCAGGCCAAACACCACCGCCCGCGACGAGCCGCCGGCGCCGAGCACCAGTGCTTCCGACGCCGTGTCCCAGCCCGGTGCGCAGGCGTCGAGGTTGCCGATAAAACCCTCGATGTCGGTATTGGTCGAGCGCAGCTCGTCCCCCTCGTACCACAGCGTATTGGCGGCGCCGACGGCGCGGGCGCGCTCGTCCGGCTTCGACAGCATCAGCGCACGCTCCTTGTGCGGAATGGTGACGTTGGCGCCGACAAAGCCGTGGGTCGACAAATGCAGCACGAATTCGGCAAAGCCCTCCGGCGGCACCGCCTCGATGTTGTAGCCGCCCTCGATGCCGAGCTTCCGTAGCCAGTAATGATGGATCAGCGGCGAGCGCGAATGGGCGGCGGGCCATCCGATCAGGCATGCGGCACGGGGTTTGGTGGCGGCGGCCATGGCCAATCCTGTTGCGACACCGGGAAACGAGCATCGGTGCTGCTCAAATCGGCCAAGCCGCCTTCGCTGTCAATGCCATAGGTGAATTCTCGCGCAGTCGTCGCGCGCTCAGCGCCGGCGCCAGACCGGATCATGGGAATTCGTCAGGCGTTCCATTCGTAGACTTCTTTGTCATACACTTCCCGAAAGCCGGCACGCTGCAGGTTCCGATAGGAATGCTCGAGCATATGGAGGGTTTCGGATACCTCGATCGCACAGCCGAGCTGTTCCGCCCGCTCGATCCGCTTCGCAATAAGCGCCTGCTGGGCGCCGCGTTTGCGGTGACTTTCGGCGGTCGCCGCCGCCGTCAGATATCCAACGTCTTCGAATACGCAGAGCGCTGCGATGGCCACGGGACGTCCGCCGTCGAACGCCATGTAATGGAAGAAATCCTTGGTGCCCGCGGACTTCGCGTATTCGGGCCAGAGGGTGTCGCCCAGATAATCGCGGGCTGCTTCGACGTCGGCCACGCTCACCTCGCATACGTCGAGATCGGTTCTGAATTGAACCGGCAAACGATCGCTGCGGCACAGCGTCGGATAGCCGGTCCGCCGGATACGCGAAAGCCCGCTTCCCTGCAGCCAGCGGCGCACCACGTCCATGTTGGGACCGGGACTGAGCCAGACGAAGAACCGCTTGACCCCTTCAGCCCTGAACAGATCGACCAGGCGCTCGACACTGTCGAAGTCCATTCCCGCTTCCGCTCCGCACAGATAGACGCGATTGAGATTGGCGGATGCGAACGGACCCTGGCGTTCGCGATCGATGGTGACATAACAGGTACCGAATGGTGAGCCATGGAACTGCTTGCGGATGAGGCTATCCGGCTGGCACCGGCCATCCAGCCAGGCGGCAAGCCGCCTCATTTTCAACGATAAATCGATCTCGTCCATTGCACTCCCGCCGGGCTGCGATGCCATGCAACCACATCTGCGCGACGTCTTTGCGTCGCCATCAGGGTCTATGTAAGCCGTCGGGGTGGGAAGCGTAACCGGGGCAAAAAAACAGTTCCCGGGAGGCTAACTCGCGGCAAGCCCGTCCGGCGTGGCGGCAAGGGTCGCGCGATGCCCTTGATGCCCGGCGACGGCGTCACGATGTCGAACGCCGTCCTCGCGGGTGCGAGAACGGCGCGCGCTAAGAGCAGTTCAAAGACGGGGCCTATGCCGCAACCCGGTGCGCGGCGATGATCTGATCGGCGGCGCGGCCGGTTACTTCCGCCATGCGGTCGAACTGCCGGGTGAAACTGCCGGCGCCCGCCGTCGCCGACCGCAGATCGACGATCAACTCGCCGATCTCGGCTTCCGGCATCATGGCGCGGACGCGGTCCCATCCCGGCCAGCCCTCGCGGGTGTCGAAGCCGAGAATCTGCCCGCGCCGTCCCGACAGGATGGCGTTGATCTTCGCGGTGGCGTCGGTCGGGCAGACGATCTCCACGACATGGATCGGCTCCAGCAGCACCGGCTGGCACTGCGGCAGCGCTTCGCTGACGCCGATCCGCGCCGCGGTGCGGAACGCCAGATCCGAGGAATCCACGCTGTGATAGGAGCCGTCGGTCAGCGTCACCTGCACATCGATCACGGGAAAGCCGAGCGGCCCGCGCAGCAATCCGTCGACCACGCCCTCTTCCACCGCGCCGATATAATTTCGCGGCACCGCGCCGCCGACCACCTTTTCGTGAAACTCGAAGCCGCCGCCGCGCGGCATCGGCTTGATCTCCAGCACCACGTCGCCGAACTGGCCATGACCGCCGGATTGCTTCTTGTGCCGGCCGCGCTGGCTGATCGATTTACGGATCGTCTCCTGATATCCGATCACCGGCGGCTGCGATTTGACGTTGACGCCGAAGCGGTCGCGCAGCCGCTCCAGCGCGACGCGCAGATGCATCTCGCCCTGTCCCCACAGCACGATGTCATGGGTGCGCGGATTGTGCACCATGCTCAGCGACGGATCTTCCTCGTTGAGCCGCAGCAAGGCCTGGCCGAGCTTGACGTCGTCCTTGCGATCGATCGCCGCGATCGACATCGCCAGCACGGCCGGCATCGGCTCGACCTTTGCAAGCGCCGGTGGCGCGGTCTTGCCGCTCGAGAGCGTGTCGCCGGTCTTGATCGCATCGAGCTTGCCGAGCGCAACCGTGTCGCCGGCCTCGGCAGAGGCGCGCTTGCTGTCGTAGGCACCATTGACGGCGAGGATGCCGGACACCCGTCCGCTCTCGCCGGCCGAGGATTGCAGGGTGGCGCCGTCGTCGAGATGCCCGGCGAGCAGGCGCGTCAGCGACAGCTTGCCGCCGTGCTGCAGATGCAAGGTCTTGAACACATAGGCCAGCGCGTCCTTCGATGAGGAGGCGCCGAGACGTTTGGCGGTCGCGGCGACGCCGGGCGCTTCATGCCGCAGCGCCTTCATCAGGCGCAGCACGCCGTTCTCGCGCGCCGCCGAGCCGAGCAGCACCGGACAGATCAGGCCGTCGCGCAATTCGCGGGCGAGATCGTCGAAGATGGCGTCGCGCGGCGGCGGAATATCCTCGAGCAATTGCTCCATCAGCGCGTCGTCGTGATCGGCGAGCTTTTCCAGCATCGAGAAGCGGGCTTCCTTCTCGCGGTCGAGATCGCCGCCTTCCAGCGCCACGACTTCGGAAGCCTTGTGCTCGCGATAGACAAAGGCGCGTTCCAGCGCCAGATCGACGAAACCCGCGATCAGATCGCCGTTCCAGATCGGAATCTGACGCAGCACCAGCGGAATCCGCGACGCCGGCTGCAAGGTCGCGAGCGTCTCGCGGATGCGCTTGCTGGCGCGGTCGATCTTGTTGAGAAACAGAAAGCGCGGGATGCCGAGGTCTTCGAGCTCGCGCAGGATGATCTGAAGCTGCGGCAGCTTTTTCTCGTCGGCCTCGCAGACCACGACCGCGGCATCGACCGCCGGGATCGCGGCGCGCATGTCGTGCGCGAATTCCACCGAGCCGGGACAATCGATAAAGGTATAGCTGTCGCCCATGAAGCTGGTCGTGGCGGCGGCGAGGCCGACGCCCATCTTGTGGGTGCGCGCCTCGGGGCTGGCGTCGCCGACGGCGGTACCGGCATCGACGCTGCCGGCGCGGGGGATGGCGCCCGTGCGCGCCAATATCGCTTCTAGAAGTGTGGTTTTACCGCTTTGGAAAGGGCCCACCAGTGCAATGCACCGTGGACCGCGGGGACTTCTGACGTCTTGTCCCATTGCCGCCTCCTCAGTTGGAGCTCGGCCCTTGATTGGGTCGGCGGAGTGAATGCTCCGCCTGTCTCTTGGTTTTGGCAAGCCGGAAAAACGTCGCTGCGGTGCATCGCGACAGGCGAGTTAATTTTTCCGCGAATACAGGGCGACGGAGAAAAGTTACCGCCCCGGTCGAAGTTCCAGGCTCTCCAGCCCAGCCGCGACGTTGAGGCCGACCTGGCCCTGCACGCTGAGCGGTTGCAGCGCGATCGAATTCGCGGAGCCGCCGACCAGCACGTTGCCGCCGAGCCCGACGCCGAGCGATGCGCTGCCCTGCGCGCCGGCATAATTGCCCGAGAGATCGCCGGGCCCGAGCCGCGCCACCGGCGCGTACACGCCCCAGGCCAGCGCGGATTCCTGGGTGATGCCGAGATCGAGCCCGACCTTGCGGATGGTCGCGACATAGCGGTCCTCCGGCATGCCCTCGACGCGCAACACGCAGCCAAGGTTGGTCACCGACCCGACGACGAAGCCGACGCTGGCGCCGCCACGGCATTCGAGGACGCCGACCTGCACGCGCTGCATCGGCTGCTGCGCATGGGCGCCGGCGAGGAGCGCAACCAGCATGGTCACGGTAATGGCGACACCGGCAGGGATGAAGGAGCGGCGCATGAAGAAAATCTCCGGATAATTAAAAGATGTGATGCGGGCAAAGAAGCAAGCGAGCGCCATAACCGTGGCGGCGGCCTTTCTATGCCACAACATCGACAGCCGTGCCAGATTGTCGTCACCGAGCCTGTTCGCCTGGAGCGCGGGCAGATCGCGGCAAATAAAAAGGCCCGCTGACCGCGGGCCTTTTCTTGGCGTTTGAATCTTGGCGTTTGAATTTTCGTCAGCCGCAACGGCGATGCCACGGTTCAAGGCCGGCGACGACGCCGGCCGTGACATTCAGCCCGGCCTGGCCTTGCACGCCGAGCGGTTGCATTGACTATCTCAGATTGCCGCAGAACCGCTGGATGCGTTTGCAGGCTTCCTCCAGGTCGGAGGTCTTGGTCGCGTAGGAAATCCGGAATGCCGGGCCGAGCCCGAACGCCGACCCCTGCACCACCGCGACGCCTTCGCTCTCCAGAAGTTCGGTGACGAAGTCCTCGTCGTTGCCGATCACCTTGCCCGACGGCGCCGTCTTGCCGATGGTGCCGGCGCAGGACGGGTAGACATAGAACGCGCCCTGCGGCCGCGGACAATCGAGGCCCTTGGCCTGGTTGAGCATCGAGACCACGAGGTCGCGGCGTTCCTTGAACACCTTGTTGTTCACCGGGATGAAGTCCTGCGGACCGTTGAGCGCCTCGACCGACGCCCATTGCGAGATCGAGGACGGGTTCGAGGTCGATTGCGACTGGATCGTCGCCATCGCCTTGATCAGCTCGGCGGGACCGCCGGCGTAACCGATGCGCCAGCCGGTCATGCAATAGGCCTTCGACACGCCGTTCACCGTCAGCGTGCGATCGTACAGTTTCGGCTCGACCTGCGCGGGCGTTGTGAACACGAAGTCGTCATAGACCAGATGCTCGTACATGTCGTCGGTCATGACCCAGATGCTGGGATGCTTCACCAGCACGTCGGTAATCGCCTTCAGCTCGGCGCGCGTATAGGCGGCGCCGGTCGGGTTCGACGGCGAGCACAGGATGATCCATTTGGTCTTCGGCGTGATCGCCTTTTCCAGCGCCTCGGGCTGCAGCTTGAAGCCCTGCTCCGCGGTGCACACCACCGGCACCGGCTCGCCGCCGGCCAGCGCCACCATTTCCGGATAGCTTACCCAATAGGGCGCGGGAATGATGACCTCGTCGCCCGGATTGATGGTGGCCATCAGCGCGTTGTAGAGCACCTGCTTGCCGCCGGTGCCGACGATGATCTGGTTCGGCTTGTAGGTGAGCCCGTTCTCGCGCTGAAACTTGGCGATGATCGCCTCCTTCAGCTCGGGAATACCGCCGACATCGGTATATTTGGTTTTGCCGGCCTCGATGGCATGGATCGCCGCCAGCTTGATGTTGGCCGGCGTGTCGAAATCAGGCTCGCCGGCGCCAAGGCCGATGACGTTGCGGCCGGCCGCTTTGAGCGCGCGCGCTTTATCCGTTACCGCGATGGTCGCGGACGGCTTCACACGGTCGAGCGCAGCGGACAGGAACGGCATCATCATCTCCTTGCAAACGTCGTGGCATGGCCGGCAGCGGCGAACAAACGTCCGAACCCGCCACCCCGATCCACAACTCTTCTTGTTGGGATCGAGGCACTCTAAAGCGCATCACGCTGCATCGCAAGAACGTTGGGCAAATGGGCCCAAATTTTAGGAAAGATTGGAAGGCCCCCCTTTATTTGGGGCGCAACAATCATAAAATTTCGCGGCGAAATGGCTTATTTCCGGCAAGGCTCGATCCGGCCGGGCCTGATCAGGCGGACGGCTGACCGCGACGCGCGTTTGGGTTGCAACACGACCTCAGGGCGGCGCTCCTCGTCGCGGCGTGGCGGCTTCACCGCACGTTGGGAGGACGAACTCACGCTCCTCGCTCCAGCGATCGCGTTGCCGGTGCTGCCGGCATCTCCATTTTCTCGTTGCGGCGTGCCGCCCTGGATCGTCGCAGCGTTGCGAGATCCCACGATGATCCGATTTCGGGCTCCGCGCCGAATGTGCCCGTCGGCGGCGTCGCGCAAGCGTGAACCGTCGTGTCAATGCGTGTTGGCAATATCTTCCATGCGGTTGCAGTGCGGTAGAAGTTTTAGAGCTTTTCCATCTTCAGGACTTGCGATGCATCCGCATCGGCATCATTGTTTGGCCTCGTTACAGGACGAAAAGGCGACAACTTATTGTACGCGGCGCGCCATCGCGCCGACGTAATCAAGGCTCGAACGAACTCAAATGTACAAGCTCTATTCGATGCAGCGCTCCGGCAACAGCTACAAGGTCCGCCTTGCGCTGGCGCTGCTCAACGCCCCCTATCGCGCAATCGAGATCGACATCCTGCGCGGCGAAAGCCGCACGCCGGAATTTCTCGCGATGAATCCCAGCGGCCAGGTGCCGCTGCTGGAAGTCGCGGAAGGACGCTACCTCGCCGAGTCCAACGCCATTCTCTGGTACGTCGCCGGCGGCACCTCGCTGGCGCCGGAATCGCGGATCGAACGCGCCGAGGCGCTGCAGTGGATGTTCTTCGAACAGCACGCGCTGGAGCCGAACATCGGCGCCGCCTATTTCTGGCTGGCGCTGGTCAAGGGCGGCCGCGACCTGCAGACCCATGCGCTGGAAGACTGGATGGAGCGCGGCTATGCCGCGTTGCAGGTGATGGAGAACCATCTCAAGACCCATCAGTATTTTGCCGCGGGCCAGCTCACGGTCGCCGATATCGCGCTCTACGGCTACACCCATGTCGCCGACCGCTGCGACTACGACCTCGCGACCTTCCCCGCGATCCGCGCCTGGTTGCGGCGGGTCGAGCAGATCAAGGGATTCGTTTCGATGGACGCGCAGTCCTGCGCTGAGGTCGACGATCCCCCGAGCATCGCGGCCGACGCCTAGGCCGCGGAATTGTCCATCGCGGCCCGCCGTCATTTTGCCATTTTCGCGGCGGTACCGCCGCAATATTGCCTGCGAGTGTTGCGAAATCCATCGAGGGTTGCGGGTGATTCGCTCGCACGTTGAAGGATTTCGGCCATGATGCGGTCGTCCGGCGCAGCAGGCTTTGGTAGTCGCGCTGCGTCTGTTGTCTCTTCCAGACTGACCCATGCCGTCGCGGGCTCGCTGGCGCTCGGCGCGCTCTCGATGTGCCTGATCGTTACCCTCACAGTGCTTTCAATCAAAGCCGGCATCGCAATGCCGGCGCCGATGTAGTCCAGTTATTATGTCCTGGCTGTTCGCAATTTTGCGTACCAACGCGGTGATCATCATCGCCATCGGGTAAGGATGAAGACCCCTGTTGTACTTGTGGCCGCTACGCTGACAGCGGCGATCCTGTCATCAACGTCCCTCCTGATCGCAACCGGAACGCGCGGCGACAACTCGTCGTTTGCGTCCTCCGCCGGCCAGCTCGAGGTCCAGGCCGTGGCAAGCGGGTTGGTCCATCCCTGGTCGCTGGCGTTCCTGCCCGATAGCCGGATGCTGGTCACCGAGCGTCCGGGCCGCATGCGCCTCGTCACCCCGGAAGGACAGCTCTCGCCGCCGTTGAAGGGCGTGCCAGAGGTCTTCGCATCGGGCCAGGGCGGATTGCTCGACGTCATCCTCGACAAATCCTACGCGCAGAACAAAACCATTTATTTCTGCTTCGCCGAACCCACCGGCGGCGGCGGACGTACCGCGGTGGCGCGGGCAAAATTGGACGACGGCAACGGCCGGCTCGACGAGGTCAAGATCGTCTTCCGGCAGGAAGGACCGCTGTCGTCGGGCAATCATTACGGCTGCCGCATCGCGCAGGCGAACGACGGCAACCTGTTCGTCGCGCTGGGCGAACATTTCAGCTATCGCGACGAGGCGCAAAATCTCGGCAACCATCTGGGCAAGGTGATCCGGATTACGCCCGACGGCGCGGCGCCCGCCGACAATCCCTTTGTCGGCCGTTCAGATGCAAAGGCGGAAATCTGGAGCTACGGCCACCGCAACGAGCAAGGGCTCGCGATCAATCCCGCCTCGGGCGATCTCTGGGAGATCGAGCACGGCCCGCGCGGCGGCGATGAAGTCAACATCATCGGCAAGGGCAAGAATTACGGCTGGCCGGTGATCGGCTACGGCATTGATTACAGCGGCGCGAAAATTCACGACAGCACATCCAAAGGCGGCATGGAGCAGCCGGTCAAATACTGGGTGCCGTCGATCGCACCGTCCGGCATGACGTTCTATACCGCCAAACTGTTTCCGAAATGGACCGGCAGCCTGTTCACCGGCGCGCTGGCCGGCAAGATGCTGGTGCGGCTGTCGCTCAACGGCAATACCGTGACCGGCGAGGAGCGGCTGCTGCAGAATCTCAACGAGCGGATCCGCGACGTCCGGCAGGGGCCGGACGGCGCGCTGTGGCTGCTCACCGACAATTCGGCGGGGCGGATCCTGCGGGTGTCGCCCGTCGTCAAGTGACGACGCTCGCGAACGCCGGCTCCGGTGGCCGGGACCGGCACACCGCGCG
This sequence comes from uncultured Alphaproteobacteria bacterium, assembly GCA_963793165.1. GTDB lineage: Bacteria > Pseudomonadota > Alphaproteobacteria > Rhizobiales > Xanthobacteraceae > Bradyrhizobium. The sequence goes on along the minus strand of CAWBYU010000007.1, from coordinate 258,806 downwards.
AGATGTGTCGCGTCAGGAAATGATGCGGGCTTCGCGCAACCGGGCGAACAAATCGAAGAAGCTGTCGTCGGTCGCCTGATATTCAAGAAAACCGAGCTTGCGACTTTTGCTCATGTCGGTGACCACCTCGATCGGGCGACCCAGATCGGCGTCGGTATGCCACGCCGAGGTGACCACCGAAAGGTCGGTCTCCGCCAGATGGTACTTGCGGGCGATATCGGCCCAGATCGGGCCCGCGTCGGCCAACTGGCGCTCCAGCGCGACGCCCTGGCCGGGATAGGGCGCCGGTTGCAACCCGAACCAATCGGCCAGCCGCGCCCACATCCAGCTCCAGCGAAACACATCGCCGTTAACGACGTTAAACGCCTGATTGCGCGCCGCCGCCGTCGTCGCGGCCCATTCCAAATGGCGGGCCAACAGCCTCGCATCCGTCATGTCGGTCAGGCCATTCCATTGCACGGGGGAGCCCGGAAACAAAAAGGGGCGGCCCGTCTCCCGGCAGATCGTCGCGTAGACGGCAAGCGTCATGCCCATGTTCATGGCGTTGCCGACGGCGTAGCCGATGATCGTGTGCGGCCGATGCACGCTCCATCCAAAGCCGTCGCGTGCGGCGGCGGCGAACACCTCGTCTTCCTGGGCATAGTAGAAGTTTTCCAAATCGAGCCGTGGCTGCTCTTCCCGAAACGGCGTGGCAGGCAGTGTGCCCTTGCCGTAGGCCTCGAAGGGACCAAGGTAATGCTTCAACCCCGTTACCAGCGCGACATGCTTGACCGAGCCGGCAGGCGACAGCGCATCGAGCACGTTGCGTACCATGGCGCGATTGACCCGAATGTTTTCTGCTTCGGTTTTCTGACGCGACCATGTGGCGATGAAGACATCGGTAGCACCTACGCCTTGCAAGGCCCGACCCAGGGCCGCCGAATCCAGCAGATCCACGGCGATCGGCAGCACGCCCTCAATCTCCGTGGGCGGCCGCCGCGCCAACCCATGCACTTGCCAGCCGCGGTTATGGAGGTGTCGTGCGAGATTCTGGCCGACGATGCCACTGGCCCCCACTACAAGCGCCGATCCTGTCATTCTTCGTACCCCTTGATCCTGCAAGACGGCAGATAGGCAACCGGAATCGGATCGCCAGTGAAACTCCGTTCACGACCACTTGTGAAAAATAAAGAAAGCGCCGGCCGCGATCAGCGCAAAGCCGAGCCCGTGATTCCAGCCCAGCGGCTCCTTCAGATACAGCACGGAGAATCCGGCGAACACGACCAGCGTGATCACCTCCTGCATGGTCTTGAGCTGCGCCGCCGAATAGACCGCGCTGCCCCAGCGATTGGCCGGCACCGCCAGCCAGTATTCGAAAAACGCGATGCCCCAGCTCACCATCACCACGAGCGGAAGCGGGCTCTCCTTGAATTTGAGATGGCCATACCATGCGAACGTCATGAAGATATTGGAAGCAAACAGCATCAGAACCGGCAAAACCGACGGCGAAACGGTTGGCATAACGACCCTTTCAAAATTTCAGCGCTAACATCCGAACGTGAAGCCCGGTTCCGTCGGCAATCGATATCATTTGAACCAACAAAGCGGAAAGCCCTGCCGACCAGGTCAACCGCCTTTTAAGGATACGGCAGGAAAACGCTGCCGCGTTCACAACCTTACGTCAGACTGCGATACCTATTCTCGCAAACAACGAGAACACATGCAGTTCGACTGGCGCGCATTCTCCGGTCCGGCTTTGATGGCAGCGACGGCCCTGATCGCGGTCTCCGTCGACCGTCAGTTCATTGCCGTTCCCGATCCGGCGCCGCTGTTCGTCTGCATCGTCGCTTTCGCAGGCGCGCTGAGCGGCATCGGGTCGGGCATGATCAGCGCCGCGATCGCGGTTGCCGCCTCGGCCGTGCTTTTGCTCGACGGCCGCGCGGCGTCAGGCTACGACACCGCGGATCTGGCCGGTCTCACGGTGCTGGCGATCTCCGCGGCCGGCACCGCCGTCATCACCGGCCTGCTGCAGAAAAAACCGACGGATGCGCTCGCGCAGCGGCGAACGCATCCCGACATCGCGGATCGTCTGTCGGCGGCGCTGGATCAGGTCGACATCGGCATCGTGTTGCTCGACTCCGACACCCGCGCGGAGTTCATCAACCGCGCCTTTCGCGATAATTTTTCGCTTTCCGACGAGAAGGCCGACAGCAAGCCGCCGTTCATTGCGCTGATGTATCACGGCCGCGATACCGGCGCCTATGAAATGCCGGAGGAGGAATTGAGCGCCTTCATCGCGCGTCGCACCGAGATGATGCGATCGGGGGATTCAAGACCGATCACGATCGATCTCGCGGACGGCCGGGTGCTGCGGTTCAGTTGCACGGCGTTGCCTGACGGCGGACGAATGCTGAGTTACACGCCGGTGACCGACCTCGTCCGCTACAATGACCAACTCTCCAACGCGGAATATTACCGCTCGCTGCGGGGCGGCGGAGATCACGGCTTTGCCCGGCAGCTAAGCGACGCCGCGGAATAGCCTGGACGCCGCGGAAACCCGGCCTGTGGATAAGTCCGGTTGTCACTTGCGCGTAACAAAGCAAGGCTAGGTTGCATTTGCGTCTGATCAAGGCCCCCCGTCACGGATCACACGCCCCCAAGCGGTCCCCGTCAGTCGCCGCGTCTGACCGGGGCCGCATTTTTTTATGATTTGCGTTCCGCCGCCGTCTGGGCATGACGACCCGCTTCATGATCCGCATCACCCTCATCGCCCTGGCTTTTGTCGCGCTCACGCTGGCGCTGCTGCCGTTGCAGTTGATCGCTCTTGCGCTCGACCTGAGGCTGCAGCGGACCATCCCGCATTTGTACCATCGCATTCTCTGCGCACTGATCGGGGTGCGGATTCGCGAGGTCGGGCGGCGGTCGAGAGCCGCTCCCGCGCTGATCCTGTCCAACCATGTGTCCTGGCTGGACATCTGCGTCGTCGCCGCGCTGGCGCCGGTGGTATTCGTCGCCAAGAGCGAAGTAGCGCGATGGCCGGTGTTGGGCTGGCTGGCAAAATTGCAGCGGACGGTCTTCATCGACCGGCGGGCCCGGCAACAGACCGGCGCCGCGACCCGGGAAATCGCCGGCCGGCTGCTCGGCGGCGACGCGGTGGTGCTGTTCGCCGAGGGCACTTCGGGCGATGGCGTCCGCGTATTGCCGTTCCGCTCGTCGCTGGTGGGCGCGGTCCATCACGCGCTCGGCAATACGACGCACCATACCCATGTCACGGTGCAGCCGATGTCGCTGGCCTATATCGGATTTAGCGGCGTGCCGATGGGGCGCGCCCTGCGCGAGCGCGTGGCATGGTACGGCGACGCCGACCTGGTTCCGCATCTGCTCCAGGTGCTGTCGTCGGGAGCGGTCGACGTCACCGTGAGCTGGGGCGAGGCGGTCGCCTGCGACATGCGCGCGGACCGCAAGGCGATCACGCGCGATGCCGAAACGTCGGTGCGGCGGATGACTGCGGCATCACTGCGGGCCGCGCCGGCCGGACCCTCCTCCGCACCATCATCGCCGCTGCCCAAACCTGCATAGAGGGCATGGCAAGGCCGCACCTTGCGGCTTCGGCACCGCGGCGTCACAATGCTGTATTGTGCTTTTCACGCTCCACCCCACGGGATCCATTCATGCAAATTCGTAATCTCGGCGGCTCCGGCCTGCGCGTTTCCGCGGTCGGCCTCGGCTGCAACAATTTCGGCCAGCGCACCGACCTCGAGACCTCGCGCAAGGTGATCCACAAGGCGATCGATCTCGGCATCACGCTGTTCGACACCGCCGACATCTATGCCGGCATGGGCGGCTCCGAGACCGTATTGGGCACCGTGCTCGGCGACCGCCGCAAGGACATCGTGCTGGCGACCAAATATTCCAAGCCGATGGCGACCGACGGCACCAAGCAGGGCGCGTCGCGGCGCTACATCATGTCCGCCGTCGAGGCCAGCCTGACGCGGCTGAAGACCGACTACATCGATCTCTACCAGCAGCACGATTACGATCCGCTGACCCCGATCGAGGAAAGTCTGCGGGCGCTGGACGATCTGATCCGGCAGGGCAAGGTACGCTATATCGGCAATTCGAATTTTCCGGCATGGCGCATCGCCGAGGCTGAACTAATCGCGCGGCAAATGAACGTCAACAGGTTCGTGTCGTGCCAGGACGAGTACAGCCTGGTCGTCCGCGACATCGAAAAGGATCTGCTGCCCGCGGCGCAGGAATACAAGCTCGGGCTGCTGCCGTTCTTTCCGCTCGCAAGCGGACTGTTGACCGGCAAGTACAAGCGCGGCGCCGAGCCGCCGGCCGATACGCGTCTGGGCAAGATGGCCGCGATGCGCGATCGCTATGTCACGCCGCGCAACGAGGACATCGTCGAGAAACTGCAGGCCTTCGCGCAGACGCGCGGCCACACGCTGCTTGAACTGGCGTTCTCCTGGCTCGCGGCACGGCCGCAGGTATCGAGCGTAATCGCCGGCGCCACCCGCGTCGAGCAGGTCGAGCAGAACGTCAAGGCGATCGACTGGACGCTGGGCGCGGACGACCTCGCGGAGATCGACAGGATTACGAAGGGGTGAGGCTCTCCCCCTCGCCGCTTTGTTCACCGGGAATCATATCTTTCCGATTCCGGCTTTCGAGGTGTTCCGCCTGACGAGGCTGTGGACTCACAAGCCACGTAGCCGGATGCGGATAGCTGCCAGCTTCAATGAAGGCGAGGTCACCTTGCACCTCAACCTCGCATGACAGGCATGATCGTCGGCCGTCAGATGTAACGTAAGAGATCATATCCTTGAAAAAATGGATTTCGATTGGTCTTGCATTGGTCGTTATCGCTCTGATCATTGTCGCCACAAGGTTTTTCGCGATCACCCCGGGCAGGATTGACCGATCGCAGAACAAGGTCGTTTCGGTTCTCCTAAGGATCACGCCCGCTGCGCAGACGTTGCAGGCGACGCTTGATGTGGCCGACATGCATGCGGACAGCTTGTTGTGGAAGCGCGACCTGCTCGAGCGATCGGATCATGGGCATGTAGACCTGCCGCGCCTGATCGACGGTCACTACGCACTCCAGGTCTTCTCCTCGGTCACAAAATCACCCAAGGGCCAGAACTACGACTCCAACCACGCTGACAGCGACACTGTCACGAGACTGACCATCGTCGACCTGCAACCGCTGAGGACATGGAACTCGCTGCTCGAACGTTCGCTATGGCATGCCGACAAACTCAGAGGCTTTGCTGAAAGATCGGGCGGACGGCTCCGGCTGATCGCCACACCATCGGACATTGATCTCCTGCTTGCCGATCGACAAAATGGGAATTCGACGGTTGGCGGAATGCTGTCGATCGAGGGTTTGCACGATATCGAGGGCAAGATCGCCAATCTGGATGTCCTGTACGCTGCCGGCTTCAGAATGGCCGGCTTGGCGCATTTCTTCGATAATGATGTGGCCGGCTCAATGCATGGCGTCAAAAAAGGCGGACTGACTCCGCTCGGCCGGCAGGTCGTAAGGCGCATGGAAACCCTGGGAATGGTTGTCGATGTCGCTCATTCAAGTCATGCTGCGATTGCCGATGTGCTGGCGATGGCCACTCGCCCGGTCGTCTTCAGCCATGGTGGCGTCCAGGCAACCTGCAAAGCCAACCGCAACTTAACCGACGACGAAATCAAGGGCATTGCCAAGACCGGTGGACTGATCGGCATCGGCTATTGGAGTGGAGCGATCTGCTCGACTGACCCGCAGGACGTGGCGCGGGGCGTCGCGCATGTCCGCGATCTCGTCGGTATCGACCATGTCGGGCTTGGCTCGGACTTCGACGGCGCGACCACTACCGGATTTGACGCCAGCCAGGTCGTTGCCGTAACTCAAGCCCTGCTGAATACCGGCTTTTCGGAAACCGATATACGGAAGGTTATGGGCGGCAACGTGCTGCGTGTGCTCCGCGAAGGAATTGCGCCATCCTGACCGGGATCGTCATGGCGTCTCCGGGATAAGTCACCAACACTGTCCTATTCGGATCCAGGTCGGAAATTGGGTCCAGCCCTCCCGGACGGTATTTATTGCACGGCACAAGCACTTCCCCGTTTCTACTTATGCGGGTATCATTTGGGGCCGGTTGCACCGACCCGGGTCGGACCCGACGTGCGTTCTCGGCATTTTAATCGCGGCCGGGCGGAACATTACATCCGGCCGCAAGGGCTTATTGACAACGGTTCATTGAAAGACAGCGCAAATCTATTGGTGGAGAGGTTCGATCCGAAAATGACCTCACCTGCATCGACACCGGGATAATCCGGACCGGAATTTCCGATGCAGCAATGGTCGACCAAGCGGCTGGGCATCCAGCCGCCGTCCCGGAGTGACGAAACAAACGACCTCACGACCGAAATCAACAAAATGGAGAGATCGCCATGGCCGCCAATCTCGTCTCTGTTGTGATGCAATTCCTGACCCCTGACATGATCGCCAAGATCGCTTCTGCGCTGGGCCTTGACCGCAGCGTCGCACAAAACGCGATTGGAGGCGCTGTCCCGGCACTCCTTACGAGCCTTGCCGACGTGGCCTCCACCCCCAATGGGGCGCGGCAACTGACCAATGTTGTCATGCAGCAACAGCAGGGGTCGCTCGAGAGCCTCAAAAACCTGATCGGAAGTTCAGACCCGAACACGTTGGCGCAGACCGGATCGAGCATGCTGTCCGGCTTGTTCGGGGACGGCGCGCTGGACACGATGGCGCAGTCGATCGGCAAGTTCGCCGGGGTCGACGCCGGTTCGGGCAGGTCGCTACTCGGCATGCTCGGCCCGGTGGTCCTCGGGGTCCTCGGTCAAACGCAGCGCAGCGCGGGCCTGGATGCAAGCGACGTGGCGTCCCTCCTCGGCTCGCAAAAGCTGCAGATCGCCGCCGCGATTCCGTCGGGCCTGGCCGATCAGTTGAGCGCGGCCGGGCTTATCGACAAAGCCGAAGCAGGCTGGCACAGCGGCGCGGCGGCTGCCTCAACCGTCAGGGGCCGGATGGCCGGCACCAGCCAGGCGACCACCAGCGCGGCGGCGTCGCAGTGGCCCTATTGGTTACTCGCGCTGGCCGTATTGGGCAGCCTGGCCTGGTTTGTGTTCGGGCGTCAGGGGAGCGAAACGGTCGCTGAGCTGCCGCGTCCTGCCGCGATGCAAACCGATACCGGGACCGTGGGTATGGCCCCGGCGGATCTCACGGTTGGAGGGGTCAACCTGGCGAACCGGGTGAACTCGTCGGTCGGCGCCCTGAGGTCCGTGCTCCCGGCCATCACCGACGTCGCCTCGGCCCAGGCGGCCCTGCCCAGGCTTCACGAGGCAACCGCGCAGTTGAACGAAGTCGGTAGCCTCGCAACGAAGCTTAGCCCCGAAGGAAAAATCACGCTTGCCAGACTGATCGCATCGGCCAGGCCCTCGATCGACCAGATGTGTGACAAGGTGCTGGCAAGCCCCGGAGTGGCAGGCGTTGCGAAGCCGGCCATCGACGAGCTTCGCAGACGACTCGATACGTTGTCACGGGCCTGAGCTACAGATTCCGGCAGCGCGGTCCGATCGAGGCCGGCCGCGCTGCGCGCCTGCAAGCCATCCCGTTCCGATTCGATCGGAACGCAAAAGGTTTTGGCCGCTTCTATTTGATCCTGTTGGATGGATCTGAGGAGAAGTAGCAATGGCCGACAAAACCAGTTTCACAACCGAAGAATGGACACTGCTTTTGAAAAGCCCCATGATCGCGGGAATGGCGATCACCGCGGCCGATCCCAGCGGGCTCTGGGGCCTATTGAAGGAATCGTTTGCCGGCGGCGCGGCGCTGACGAAAGTCGCGACCGACCCTGCCGCGAACGCACTCGTCAAGGCGGTGGTTGCCGATTTTTCCTCCAGCGAGGGGCGAAGTGCCGCGCGCGACGGCCTCAAGGCCGAATTCGCCGGCGGAAAGCCCGCCGACATCAAGACCAAAGCCATCGACTCGCTGCGTCAAGTCTCGTCCCTGCTGGCGGCAAAGGCCCCCGGCGATGCCGCAGCGTTCAAGGGCTGGCTGCGCCAGATCAGTCAATCTACCGCCGAAGCAGCCACCGAAGGCGGCAGCCTGTTCGGCGGCGGCGTTCAGGTCAGCGACGCCGAAAAGGCAACCCTTGGCGAGATATCGAGTGCGCTCGGCGTTTGACTGATCTTCGGGAGTGACACGCCTTTCGGCGGCCTACGCCAGGAGCCCCTTCATCGCTTTCACCGGCGCGCTGTCGGGGAATACGGTCTCCGCCAGCACGCGCTCGGCGACGCCGAGATGGTCGTGCAGCACGCCTTTGATGACCGCGCGCAGATCCGTGGTCGGCGCGAGATCGCGGCCTTCGTAGAGGCTGGCGGGCTTGAGCCCCGGCCAGTCGGAAATCACCCGGCCACCCTTCACCGCGCCGCCCGCGAGCAACGCGATGGTGCCGGTGCCGTGATCGGTGCCCTCGGTGCCGTTGATCCGTGCGGTACGGCCGAACTCGGTTGCGACCACCACCACGGTGTCGCGCCAGCGCTCGCCCAATCCGCTTTCGAATTCCGCCAGCGCGCCGTCGAGACCCGACAGCAATTGCGCCAGGCGCCCGACCGCGCCGCCCTCGTTGGCGTGGGTATCCCAGCCATCAAAGGCGAGCGCCGCGATCCGCGGGCCGTCGTCCGCCGCCATCAGTCTGGCGGCGCCGCGCGCCACCAGCTTCATCGCCCCCGCATTGTTGGTGCCGGGCTTCGGCTTCATGTCGTCGCCTTGCGCCGCCTTGTCGAGCAGCAGGCCCTGCGACAACGCCGTCGCCAGCGCGGGGTCGCGATGCCGGTAGAGCTCGACCAGCCGCGCGGCGGTATCGTCGGCGGCCTGCGGCAGCGCGGCCGGCGCCCAGGCCACGGTCGGCGCCGCGCCACGCAGCACCAGGGGCGTGGTCGGGCCGATGGCGAGGCCGCTCATCACCCGCTCGCCTTTTGGCAGCGCTTCGAGCGCGCGGTTGAGCCAGCCGGATTGCACCCGGCCGGGACCGGCAAAGCCGCTTTCCAGCACGTCCTGTCCGTCGAAATGCGAGCGGTCACGATAGGGTGTCGCCACCGCGTGGACGATCGCGGCATGTTTCTCCCGATACATCCGCGCGAATTCCGGCATCGCGGGATGCAGCGCGAAGAAGGAATCCAGCATGGTCGCGGCGTGCGGCCCCTCCGGCGTCAGCGCGATCGAACCGTGCAGGCCGGCATAATCGGGATCGCCTGTGGGCGCCACGGTGGCGAGACCGTCCAGCGCGCCGCGCAGGATCACGACCACCAGGCGCGGATCGCGTCCGTCCGCGGCCCGCGCGAACTTCGGCAAATAAGCCCAGGCCGCGAACGAGGCGCCGCCGAGCAGCAGCGAACGGCGCGTGGTCGCAAGCGAGGTCCGGCTTTCGCAGCAATCCATCGTCATCTCCTCTGGAATTCCGGCGACATCAACAGCAGCGCCAGCGCCTGCTGCCGCGATTCCGCGCGTTCGACGGTGCGCCGCGTTTCCTCCGACGCCGCATCGGCGGCGACGAGTTCGAGCAGATCGCGGGAATCGATACTGCCGGCGACACGCGAGGCCAGTTGTGCCGAGATGTCGAGCCGCAGCTTCATGCCTTCGGGCGCGGCCCATGCGGCGTTGGTATCGGGAAATCCGTTCGGTCCGGCCGGCGACCAGAGCGGCTGGCCCAACAAATTCAGACTGCCGAGATAGTTGCCGGGATCTTCCGGAATGCGCGCCAGCAGGCGCCCGGTCGCCACCAGGAATTCGTAAGGGCTGCGCACCTTGGTCAATGGCGCCTGCCAGGCCTCGTCGGAGTCCAGCAGCGCAAGCGCCAGCGCCTTGAGATCGCCGTCGGTCCCGGTGAATACCTTCTGCAGCCGCGCCACCAGAGCCGGCGGCGGATCGTCGGCCACGAAATGCCGCGCGAATTTGGCGGCGATGAATTTCGCGGTCGAGGGATGGCGCGCGATGTCGGCGAGCACCGCCTCGCCCTGCGCGACGCCGTCGCTCGGGTAGATTTTTCCCATCACCTGCTGCGGGCCCGGCTGATGCGCATTGGCGTTGAAGGCGAAGCTGCCGGGCGCAGCAAGCTTCCCCTGCCGTCCGGCAAAGGTCCAGCCGGTGATGATGCGCGCCAATGAGGTCACATCGTCCTGCGAATAACCGCCGCCGACGCCGAGCGTATGCAGCTCCATGATTTCGCGCGCAAGATTTTCGTTCAGCCCGCGCTTGCGGTTTTGCCCGGCGCGGGAGTCGGGGCCGAGCGATTGCTGATTGTCGAGAAAGAACAGCATGGCCGGATGCTGCTCGACCGCCTTCAGCATGTCGCCGAAACGTCCCAACACGTAAGGCCGGATTGCTTCGCGTTCGAACGAGCCGGCCCACATCCGCGCCAGTTCGCCCTTGCCGGCGGAGATGCAAAAATGGTTGGACCAGAACGCCACCAGCCGCTCGACAAATCCGCAATCGGCGATCGCGGCGCGTTGCAGCCGCGCCAGCGCCTCGGCGCGGTAGGTCTTCTGAATGACGTTGAGAGGCTGCGCCGGAGGCTTCGGCGCATTCGGCGGCATCGCGTCCCCCGCGGCCATCGCCGCGTTGCCGCCGTCCGGCACCTTCATCGCCGGATCCTTTGCGACCGGGGCCTTGGCCGCCATATCCATGGCGATGCTGTTGAGCGAAAGATTGCGCCGTTGCACTTTGGCGTCCGCTTCCGGCTGCACCGGCGCAGCCTCGGAGGCGGCCGCCGATTTGGCCGCCGCCTCGCGCGCCTGCTTGACCTCCGCCTGATAGGCGAAAACCGCCTCGCCCAGGGCCGGGGTCGACAACAGTCCGGGCACCTCGAGCAGCGCGCCATTGGGACGGTTCAGCTCGGCTTTGACAAAGCCGCGCGGATCGGAGGCCGCATTGACGAAATCGCCGGAAGCGCCGCCGCGCGCGCCGAAACCGAAGCGATTGAGCGCGATCAGAGCGGCTTGCGAATCGCGGGCCATTGGATCTCCCTAGAGCTGACGCTACGGCTTCGGGGGCGTATAGTTGCTCGTGAAGCATAACGCGGTTCGGGATGAACCTCGAATTAAGAACGTAGCCCCAACGCGGCTGATTCATGACAAATCGGTTAGAAAACCCTGTTCCCTCCCCGCGTCGCCTGGCCTGCGCCGGCTGCGGAACCGAATTTGACTGCAGCCTGTCGGGAACCTGCTGGTGCGCGGAGGAAACCGCGCGGCTGCCGATGCCGGCCCCAGGCGGCGATTGCCTGTGCCTCGATTGCCTGCGCAACGCGGCAGCGAAAGCCGCCGTGACGCGCGACGGGTAGCGCCTACACCGCGTATCCCGGCGATTTTCGCGCCATGCCGTCGAACGCGTCGAGCAGCCGTTCGCGCCAGGCGTAGACCAGATCGTCGGCGGCCAGCAGCTTGAACGGGCTGACCACGCGCGCCCACTGGAATGCGCCGAACACGATGTAGTCGGCATAGTTCGGCTTCTGGCCGCCGAGATAGGCTTGCGTCTTCAACGTCAGCCGCAGCGGGTCGAGCGCCTTGCGAAAACCCGCGACGGATTTGTCGCGGCCGGCGGCGACTTCTTCCAGCGGCTTGCCGAAGCGGGCTTCGCGGCTCTTGCGGAAATAGGCGGCATCCACCGGTTTCAGATGCCCGGGGATGTCGGCGACGATCAGCGGGAACATACCGCCGATCACCGCGATATCGCCCCACCAGTTCAGCATCCGGCCGATGGCGCGGCCGCCCTCGCCGCCGAACAGCGACGGCCGGTCCGGGTAATTGTCTTCCAGGTAATTCGCGATTGCCCAGGAATTGGCGATCGAGGTTTCGTCGTCGATCAGCACCGGCACTTTCTCGGATTGATGCGGAGCGATCGCGTGCTTTTCGGTGAAGCACCAGGGAATCGATTCTGCCGACAGCCCCTTATGCGCCAGCGCCATCCGGGTCCGCCAGCAATACGGGCTGAACGGACGCGCGTCGTCGGCGCCGACCAGTTCGAACAGTTTGAGTGGCATTGGGGTATCTCCGCGCGTGAGCCGAACCCTGATCGTCATTGCCGGACTTGATCCGGCAATCCATCTTCTTCAAAGATGGATACGCGGGTCAAGCCCGCGTATGACGAGACGCGATAGCCGCGCGCGCTACTTCACCACCGCCGCGGTCTGGCCGAACAGCAGCTTGCGCTCTTCCTCGGTGCGGATCGTGGGCTGGCCGAAATTCGGATTGACCTCCTTGGCCTTGGCATAGGCGCGCTCGGTCGCGGGGCGGGCGCGGATGGTCTCCAGCCAGCGCTTGAGATGCGGGAAGTCGTCGATGTTCTGGCTCTGGTTCTTGTACGGCACCACCCAGGGATAGCTCGCCATATCCGCGATCGAATAATCGCCGGCGATGAACTCGCGATCCTTGAGACGCTTGTTGAGCACGCCATAGAGACGGTTGGTCTCGTTCACATAGCGGTCGATGGCGTATTTGATTTTATCCTGGGCGTAGTTCGAGAAGTGATGGTTCTGCCCGGCCATCGGCCCGAGCCCGCCCATCTGCCAGAACGTCCACTGGATCGCATCGTAGCGGCCGTAGATATCCGCGGGCAGGAATTTTCCGGTCTTCTCGGCGAGGTAAAGCAGCATCGCGCCGGATTCGAAGATCGAGATCGGCTTGCCGCCGCCCTTCGGCTCGTGATCGACCAGCGCGGGAATGCGGTTGTTCGGCGCCACCGCCAAAAACTCCGGCTTGAACTGGTCGCCCTTGCCGATGTTGATCGGGAAGATCTGGTATTTCAGCCCGGTCTCCTCGAGGAATATCGTGATCTTGTGGCCGTTCGGCGTACTCCAGTAATAGAGATCGATCATGGGGTGTTCCTGTCGTGAAGGAATGGCTGCAGCGCAAATTTCATGCGAATGCATGAATGTTGCCGGAACCGCGGGCCGAGTCAATGGCATTGGCGTGATCGCCACGCCTCCTGTCGTCAGAACGACGCCGCCGAGCTGCGCGCCAGCAGCAGCCAGCCCCCGTAGACGATATAATAGCAGGCCACCGTCGTGATCAGCCGCCCGGCCCAGGTGCGGAATTGCTGATCGGTCATGGCTTCCAATATCCGCCGCGCCAGCGTCGTCCCCGTCATCGAGGCGGCGACCGCGACGCAAACCAGCACCGGATCGAGCGTGGCGGCCTGATCGATGATGCCGCCGAAATAGATCAGCTTGAGGAAATGACTGGCGACCTGGCAGGTGGCCTTGGTCGCGACGATGCCGCGGCGATCGAACTTGCCGCCGAGAAAGAACGTATCCATCAGCGGCCCGGAGACGCCGGTCATCAGCATCAGCCCCATGCAGATCGAGCCGTAGAACGTGCCCTGCCAGACGCTGTCGGGATTGGGCGTGATGCCGGGCGGCATCAGCCGCGCCATGAACGGCGTCACCCCCAGCAACAATAGCGCGACCGGCTTGTCCGGCACGTAGCGGGTGATCGACCACGCCGCCAGCGCCACGGCGCAGCCGATCAGATAGATCGCGACCGGCCGCCAGCGGATATGCTCGCGCCACAGAAAGGCGCGCCAGCCGTTGGACGCCATCTGCGTGATCGCGTGCAGCACCATCGCGGAGGGCAGCGGCAGCAGGGTGAGCAGGACGCCGATCAGGATCAGCCCGCCGGCCATGCCGAACAGCCCGGACAGGAATGCCGTCGCGACCATCAGCAATCCGAGCGCGGCAATCAGCAGCGGCGACATCCGAATCTCCCCGGGCATTTGTGCCTTGCTTGTATCGCCGGAGCAAACCGAGTTATCTTGCCCTGGCATCAGTTTTTCTGAGGGTGGCCATTTCCGAGGGTGATATGCGGCGGTCGTTGTTTCTCAACGGCATCAAGGCGTTCGAGGCGGCGGCGCGGAGCGGAAGTTTTGCCGCCGCAGGCTCGGAGTTGAACGTGTCGGCGGCGGCGGTCAGCCGGATGGTGCACCTGCTGGAACAGCGGCTCGGCGTCGACCTGTTCGAGCGCAAGGCGAACCGGCTGGCGACGACCTCGGCCGGCCGCGCCTATCAAAGCGGGCTGACGCCGATCTTCGATGCGCTGGCAAGCCTGACCGCGCAGGTGACCGCATCCTCCAGCCGCCGCGTGCTGACCATCGGCGTCGGCCCGACCTTCGCGATGAAATGGCTGATCCCGCGGCTGGCTGATTTTCGGAAAGACCAGCCCGACATCGACGTGCGGATCACCACCGGCGGCGCGGCGGCGCCGTTCGGCGACGACTGGAGCTGCGGCATCACGCTCGGCGACGGCGAATGGCCGGGCTTCGTCGCCGAGCCGTTGTTCGCCGCCGACCTGCTGCCGGTATGCGCGCCGCGCCTCGCGGCGCCGCTGAAACGCCCCGGCGATTTGAAAGGGCCAAGTCTGCTGCGCGTCGCACACTCGCCCGATGACTGGCCGCTGTGGCTCAAGGCAGCGGCCGTCGCGCGCGTGACGGCGCGCGGACCGGAGTTTCAATTCTACGGCCAGGCGCTGCAGGCCGCCATCGACGGCCTCGGAATTGCGATGGGCATCCGGCCCTATATCGACGACGACCTCGCCGCCGGACGGCTGGTCGCGCCTTTTGAGCTAAGTGTGCCGAAGGGCATGCGATGGTACCTGGTCTATCGCAGCTTCCACACCGGGCAGCGCGACTTCGCCGCATTCCGGCGCTGGATCATGCACGCCGCCGCGGCTCCGTCGACGCGCCGCAAATCCGCCGGCAAGAGCGCGCGCCATGCCGATTGAAGGCATCGAGACGCCGATCGTCGGCGGCGGCCGTTCGGCCATTTTCGGGCGCGAAAAATAGCCGGGGATGTGAACGAGTTCACATTCGTTTTGATACCCGCATGTTTCCTTCGGCCCGGGACATATTTCCGGGGTCACGACAATGAACCATGACGGCTTTCAGATTGAGCCCTTCGAGGCGGGAAAAGGTTTATGGCACGCCAGGATCCGGCGCGCGGATCTGATGCCCATCGTCATCGATGGCGAATTGTTTTCCACGCTTGAAATCGGCTTTGCTTGGACCAGTCGCGACGCCGCGATCGCGGATGCCATGGCTCACATCGCGCGGCTCAAGCGGATGCTGCAAGCCAGGGCGGCTGCCTGATACCTGACATCAAGTTCGGTATTGCAGCCCATTCTTCAAGAAGGCCGCTCGCGACCTCCTCGGGATGAGGTCGAACTTGCTGAAACAACAACCTCATGCTGAGGAGCGAGCAGCGCGAGCGTCTCGAAGCATGGGCAGCAAGCGACGAACCGATCTCTCATGGTCCGTACAAACCTGCGCAGACTTGATCCATGCCTCCATCTGAAGCCGAGCCGACCCCGTTGCCTTCAGCGACGGTGCGGTCCCACTGCCCGAACTGCGGCACGCGCCTGGTGGTCCAGCGCATCATTCCCGGACCATCGGGGCTCGATTACTCGACCCTGCGCTGCACCAAATGCGGCCATATCCATCAGGATGTGGTCCATCCCGGTCTGAGAGACACGACGCGATGAACCTGCGCGATTCCTGATCTCGTCGGGCAACGCATCATAGCGCGCGACCGGCCTGCGCCCGCGCGCCCGTTTGCTCTTTTATGTCAGCCGGACTCATCCCATATTCCGGCCATGGCGAAGAATCCCGACACTCCCAAAAAGCCCCCCAAAACCCCAAAATCCAAGGCGCACCGGCCGGACGTACAGCCGATCGGGCCGGCGCTGGCGGAACTGCTCAATCCCGCGATCAATCGCGGCGATGCCGGACTGGGCTCCGGAACCGGCTTGCAGCCGCCGCCGGATAATTCCTGGGACCGCCGCTCCGGCGGCGAGGCCGCGGCGCATCGCGCCCGGGCATCGACGCGTGGAACCGGCGATGAGGTGGCCAAGCGGGATACGTCCGGCAGCACGTCGCGTGGCATGCCCCCACCCAACCCTCCCCCGCAAGCGGGAGAGGGCTCCCGAGCGCTGACACCGGGCGCGGTCGGCAAAAATGATTCCGTGAGCGCGCAACCTGCGTCCCCTCTCCCGCTTGCGGGGGAGGGCCAGGGTGGGGGTCTCTCCACACGGCAAGGCTTCGACGAAGCCCCGCAGGCCAATTACGGCACCTCGGCGACGATTCCGACGCTCGATCCGGAACTGGCCAAACAACTCGGCTTCACCACCGAGGAAGAGGACGCCGCCGCAATGGCGCGGCCGCCGCGCAACAAGATGGAGGCGCTCGGCGTCGCCGCCACCGCCGACGCGCTGGAAAACCTGATCCGCGACGGACGGCCCGAATTCAAGGGCGAGGACGGCCAGATCAGGATCTGGACCCCGCACCGCCCGCCGCGCCCGGAGAAATCCGAAGGCGGTGTCCGCTTCGTGATCAAGTCCGAATACGAGCCGAAGGGCGATCAGCCGACCGCGATCAAGGAACTGGTCGAAGGCATCTCCCGGCAGGACCGCACCCAGGTGCTGCTCGGCGTCACCGGCTCCGGCAAGACCTACACCATGGCCAAGGTGATCGAGGCCACGCAGCGTCCGGCGATCATTCTGGCGCCGAACAAGACGCTGGCGGCGCAGCTCTATGGCGAGTTCAAGAGTTTCTTTCCCGACAACGCCGTCGAGTATTTCGTCTCCTATTACGACTACTACCAGCCCGAGGCCTATGTGCCGCGGACCGACACCTATATCGAGAAGGACTCTTCCATCAACGAGCAGATCGACCGCATGCGCCATTCGGCGACGCGGGCGCTGCTGGAGCGCGACGACGTCATCATCGTCGCCTCCGTGTCGTGCATCTACGGTATCGGCTCGGTCGAGACCTATACCGCGATGACCTTCGCCCTGAAGAAGGGCGAGCGCATCGACCAGCGGCAGTTGATCGCCGATCTGGTCGCGCTGCAATACAAGCGCACGCAGGCCGATTTCACCCGCGGCACCTTTCGCGTGCGCGGCGACGTCATCGATATCTTCCCGGCGCACTATGAAGACCGCGCCTGGCGCGTGAACCTGTTCGGCGATGTCGTGGAAAATATCGAGGAGTTCGATCCGCTCACCGGCCACAAGCAGGACGAGCTGGAATTCATCAAGATCTACGCCAATTCGCACTATGTGACGCCGCGGCCGACGCTGGTGCAGGCGATCAAGTCGATCAAGTCCGAGCTGAAGATGCGGCTGGATCAGTTGCACGATCAGGGCCGCCTGCTGGAAGCGCAGCGGCTGGAGCAACGCACCACCTTCGATCTGGAAATGATGGAAGCCACCGGCTCCTGCGCCGGCATCGAAAACTATTCGCGCTATCTGACCGGGCGCCGCCCCGGTGAGCCGCCGCCGACCTTGTTCGAATATGTCCCGGACAACGCGCTGGTGTTTGCGGATGAAAGCCACGTCACCGTGCCGCAGATCGGCGGCATGTTCAAAGGCGACTTCCGCCGCAAGGCGACGCTGGCGGAATACGGCTTCCGGCTGCCCTCCTGCATGGACAACCGCCCGCTGCGCTTCGAGGAATGGGACATGATGCGCCCGCAATCGGTCGCGGTGTCGGCGACGCCGAGCGCATGGGAGCTGAACGAGAGCGGCGGCGTGTTCGTCGAACAGGTGATCCGCCCCACCGGGCTGATCGATCCGCCGGTCAACATCCGCCCGGCGCGCACCCAGGTCGACGATCTCGTCGGCGAGGTCCGCGCCACCGCGCAGGCCGGCTACCGCAGCCTGATCACGGTGCTGACCAAGCGGATGGCGGAGGACCTCACCGAATATCTGCATGAGCAGGGCATTCGCGTGCGCTACATGCATAGCGACATCGACACCATCGAGCGTATCGAGATCATCCGGGATTTGCGGCTCGGCGCGTTCGACGCGCTGGTCGGCATCAATTTGCTGCGCGAAGGCCTCGACATTCCCGAATGCGCGCTGGTCGCGATCCTCGACGCCGACAAGGAAGGATTCTTGCGCAGCGAGACCTCGCTGATCCAGACCATCGGCCGCGCCGCGCGCAATGTCGACGGCAAGGTGATCCTCTATGCCGACCAGATGACGGGCTCGATGGAGCGCGCCATCGCCGAGACCGACCGCCGCCGCGAGAAGCAGGTCGAATACAACACCATCAATGGCATCACGCCGGAGAGCATCAAGAAATCCATCGGCGACATCATGAACAGCGTCTACGAGCGCGACCATGTGCTGGTGGAAATCGGCGACGGCGGCATGGCTGATGATGTCATCTCGATCGGGCACAATTTCGAGGCGGTTCTGGCCGACCTCGAAACCCGGATGCGCGAGGCCGCCGCCGACCTGAATTTCGAGGAAGCCGCCCGCCTGCGCGACGAAGTCAAGCGCCTGCGCGCCACTGAACTGGCCGTGGTCGACGATCCCACCGCCAAGCAGCGGGTGGTGCAGAACAAGGCCGGCGCCTATGCCGGCGCGAAGAAATACGGCGAGGCCGCGAACCTGCCGACAGGAGCGATGAAGAAGAAGGGCGTGTCTTCGGCGATCAAGGCGAGCGGCGCCGGCGCTTCAAGGGTCCACAAGCCCCATCTCGACGAAATGCACGGCCCGGAATCCCTGCCCTTCCGCCCCAACCGCGCCACGCCGCCCAAGCCACAACTCGACAGCGGCAGCAAAATCTTCCAGCCCACCGACTCCCGCCAATCCGGCCCCGAGTTCGGCCCGGCGCCGAGATCGAGCGGCGGCGCGCCGGGACATCGGGGTGGATGGAAGAAGCGGTAGTTAAGCGTTTAGGCAGTGAACAAGATAATCGGCCATCCAGTCCCACATCGCTCGTAGATGGTCCGGTGATGGAGCGAAATTTGGCGAATGCACATACCTATTTAGGGTATCGGCCGATAGCAGGTGATCGTGTTGAGGAAACTTACTTAGAAGCTGTAGATATTTCTGGTCAATTTTGCCGTGCAATTCCAGATCTTGAGCGACCTTCAGGACTCGCTTCGCAATAGTATCGTTCTGAGCGATTGTCGCGAGCTTAGTCTGCTCAATATAGTTTTCAGTTGCGAGTTCAACGAGCACGCGAAAAAGCACCGAAATCGCGTTCGGATGATCGCTTAGATTCAAGTGGAATTGGAGTTCCTCCCATATCGCTCGATGCCTTTGAATTCTCCCAGCCCAAGCGATGGCATAAATTGTGTTCGGTATGAGAGTTGTTCTCGTTTGAGGTCGAGCAACACGCGCTGGACGGGCAAGCGCTGTACTTGGCTTTTCAGAGGGTCTCTGGTCTGGCTTGGATGCCAGTGAATGCGCGGCAGTCGGCAAGAGCCCCTCACCCTCCAGCCGGTCTAGATAAGCCCGCTTCGCATCTATATCCCAGATATCCCCAAGAACCACGTAACGATTCGCCAGATCGTCTGCTATGCGGCGAAGCGCTCGAAGAACCATTGGCTCGTCGTGTGTGAGCTCAAATTTTCCCTTCGCGGCGGTAAAGCCCACTCTGTTGCGGAAGGCCTCTGCTGATAGCAGTCGGTTCATGTTTGATCTTGGAATTTTCCTTTGCGGCAACATGTCCGCCTCAGCAAGCCTTTTCTCAATTTCATCTGCCGCATTGAACCCACCACCGGTACCGGTTCGATTGATGAAGTTTGCCTTCATCCGGTCGTCCCATGTGGATTGACCGACGCCCGCCTGACTTCCCGTATGTCTGCGGAACAGTATATCGTCTATCCGGTCGCGATCAGTTTCCACTTGGCACTGGATCGTTGAAGGGAACGGCCCTTTCCACCTAGACCTTTGTTCGGAGAAGAACTCCTGCAGTTCAGTGGTCGGCGCCCTCCTCGGCTTCTCCAACAGCTTCAAACATGTCATTCGACGATTCCCATCGAACAACACAAACTGATCCCCCTCAGGAAAGACTAGGGGCGGCTCAAAGAGCTGACCATTTACGACTATATCCTTTGCGAGATTTCGCATGTGCGACTCGAAGTTATTAAACAGCCATGCAATCGCGGCGGTTTCATTTTCGAGTTCACCATGCCTATCATTTGCACGATTAACTACCAGCGAATCCAACGGCAAATATTGATAGCTCATTGCCCTTCCCCCCCAAGGCATTATAGCCTGTTTCTTCCACTGGTTGCACTAGAACAATCATGAAGCTCGGCTTCGAAGAGTCCCAAACGGCCTATACCAGCGGCACTCAGAAGGCGCGCGCATGGACCGAAGCCTGGGTAAGTGCCTGGGCCTATTGCCCGCACTGCGGCAACGCGAAGATGTCGCAACTCCCTAACAACAGCCCCCTCGCCGATTTCCTTTGTCGATCGTGCAATGAGGAATTCGAGCTCAAGAGCCAAAAGAGAAAGTTCGGCATTAAGGTTTCCGACGGCGCCTATAGGACAAAATGCGAGCGACTTGCTGCAAGCAATAACCCAAACTTGCTGCTGATGAACTACGACAGTAAATCACTCGCAGTAGTGAACCTCTTCATCGTGCCAAAGCACTTTTTTGTCCGCGAGATCATCGAGGAGCGAAAACCTCTCAAGGAAACGGCGCGGCGCGCAGGCTGGATCGGATCGAATATTCTACTCGATCGTGTTCCTGAGTTGGGTAAGATTCACCTTGTTCAAGGCGGCGTTATCCGCGCGAAGGAATTGGTCCTAGCCGAATGGCAGAAAACGCTTTTTCTGAGAAATGAATTGCCGGAGACTCGCGGCTGGCTGCTTGATGTCATGAAATGCGTGGAGTCGCTGGGTAAACGCGACTTCACGCTTGATGAGGTCTATGCTTTTGAACGACACCTCGGTGATCTCTATCCAGGCAACCAGAACGTCAGACCCAAGATACGTCAGCAACTGCAATTCTTGCGCGACCGTGGATTTATCGATTTCGTTTCCCGTGGAAATTATCGTTTGCGATCTTAGGAGGCCTGCATGGCCTGGTTTCTGAACTTCTATAAGTGTGATCGGTGCAGACGCCGGTGGACGGATGAATGGTCCTGCATGTGCGACGATGAATGCCCGCATTGCGGCGCGCGGGACATGACACCGTATAATAGCGAGGATTTGACTGAGCTTATTGAGCAAGAAGGCGATCAGTTTATCGTGCTTCGGTCGCCTGAGACGGCTGAGCACGGTCCCGACTATCGCGAACTTGGACGCTTTCCTTCCCGTGAAAAGGCGTTGGAGTTCCTATCCGCGGACGGATGATTTATTAGAGTGTTGTCATTCCGGGATGGTCCGAAGGACCAGACCTCAGATGTGCAATTGCACATCGGGGAATCTCGAGATTCCGGGTTCGATGCTTCGCATCGCCCCGGAATGACAGTGAGAATGCTTTGCCGTCGAGAAGATCACCTCGCAACCGTGTCGGCGTCAGATCGCCGTGCGCGACCTGAAAACGCCGCCCGTCGGGCAAATCAGCAAATTTCCGTCCAGCCCTCCTTGCAAAAATATTCCTGTTCACGCCTGCCCCAAATCAGTTCTAGAACTCCCGCCGTTCCATCCCTCACAGAGGGGCGTATCATGATCGTCACGGACGTCGGGATGGAATGCGGTGGACGCGGCAGCGTTGGCGCGCGAGGCGGGCGCAGGGCGGGTCGAAAGTCCCGTGAGCGATCGGAGAGCGCGATCGACGAACGGCGCTGATGCGGACGGTGAAGCCGTGTGGTCCTGGCACCCGTTGCTGGTGTCAAGTCGGCGGAGGTTTTGCGGGCCCGACCGGGCCTGACAAAACCGTCAATTCGCCGATGACGGTGACAAGACGAATTCGTCGCCGGGGAGAGCACGAAATAAGCCGTAAAACCATTGCGCAGGAAACGTCGGGTGTTCCGAAGTGCCTGTGGTGACTACCGTGTGCTATCTACACTTTGCACACGGGCTGCGGGTGCCGCGGGCACCCGGCGTTTCCTGCGCCCTCTGTTCTCTTTGGGCGAATGCTGATCGCATGACTCGGACGCATCGCGCCGCGAGGATGCGAAGGTGTATCCGTACTTATGGATTGCTTCGCTTCGCTCGCAATGACGGTTCTACATTTAAATCGTCATTGGCTATTTGAAATTCGAATCAGAAATTCGCATTTGCGCCGTAGGGTGGGCAAAGCGAAGCGTGCCCACCATTCCACCCGGTTGTCGCCGGTGGTGGGCACGGCGCAAGCGCGCCTTTGCCCACCCTACAAAACAACCTTACAGCTTCTCCTGACCTGCCGGCGCGGGCGCCTGGCCTTGCTGCTGGCGCTCCTGCTCCTTGGCGCGGTGGCGGCCGTAGAGGCAACCCGCGGCGGCGCCGAGCACGCCGTGATGGCCGGCATAGTGGCCGGCGACGCCGCCGACCACGGCGCCTTTCAGGCAGCCCTTGGCGTCGGCCGGCGAGGCAGTGGCGATCGCCAGCGCGGCGAGTGCGAAAATGGCGGATGCGGTTTTCATGACGCGATATCTCCCGAACAGATCGCGTCGTTAACCGCCACGGGGCGCCGCGGTTCCGCTTCGATGCATACAAACGCCGGCGCATTTGCTATCGTGGCGCGCGCCGCATCGTTTTGAGCGGGCGCAAGGGAGAACGTCATGGCCAAGGGACAGATGCGCAGCAACAAGGAAAAGAAGAAACCGAAGGCCGACAAAAACCTCAAGAAAGGCGGAGCTGCGCCCTCGCCGTTCGCAGCCGGCAAGACGCCGGCGGGTCAAAGCCCGAACAGCAAGAAGAACTGAAGCCTAGCGGGGGCGTAACGCGGCGCGCAGGGGCGTTGCGCGCCGCCAGGTTGCGATGAAGCGAGTCACGGTGCCCTGCCACGCGCCCTCGATGCGCCCGGAATGACGAGACGCCCTTAACCCTCCCCGCCTCCTGCCCCCGACGATCCGCTTCCGGGCCTCAAATTGACCGGAATTCGCCCGCATTTGTGCAATGCAAAAATGCGGATTGCGTTTTCGTCGGATGCCTTTATTCAACGTTGCAAATATTGAAATCGGCAACCGGCACGGCGTCGCAAATGACGCCCATCAGGGCCGTCGCCGATCACCCATCACATCAGGAAAGATATATGACAGAGCACAGCCTCTGGCGCTTTTCGCGCGCGTTCCATCGCGCCATCAACGAACGCCAGCGCGAGGACCTCGAAGCCTTGATCGACGACGATATCGACTGGGCGATCCATGGTCCGGTCGACATGTTTCCGTTTTTCGGCGCACGCCAGGGCAAGGCCGCGGTGATCGAGGTGATCAGGCAGATCGGGGAAAACCTCCGGGTCCACCGCTTCGATCGCGAATTGGTGATGCTGGGGGTGGATTCGGCGGCCTCGATGATCCGCTATTCGCTGACCGCGCTGGATTCGAACAAACCGATCCGGCTGCGGCTGGCGCATTTCGCGAAATTCAGGGCCGACCGGCTGATCAGCATGCGCGTGCTGGTCGACAGCTACGATCTGGTCGAACAGGCGCTCGGGCATCCCCTCCGTCTGCCGAAGCTGGCGTGATCCCCCGGGCGGTATCGCCCGCGTCATAATTTTGCACTATCGTGAACGCCATGTCGGCGGGCTGGATTCGGGCAGGGTGATGATTTCCAAAACGGGTTACGGGCGGTGTTCGCTGCTGACGCTGGCGGCCGGCTTCAGTCTGGCGTTCAGCATGTCGACGCATGCCCAGTCGGTACCGCCGGGCGATGCCGATGCGGACGCCACAGACCCTGTTGCCAAAGACGCCGACCTACAGGAGCTGGACTGGAGCCTGCTCAATGTCGATGTCTCCACCCTGACGACCGGCCCGGCGTCGAAGGCGCGCCTTGCGCCGACAGGCGCCGGCAACGAGATCTCGTGGTCGTCCAATGAGAAGGCGAACGGCTCGGCCGCGGTTTCGGTGAAGCAGTCTGTTTCGCCGTTCTGGGATACCAGGGTCGGCGCCGACATGACCGTCGCCCCGCAACCCCGGACACTGACGTCATCGGAACTGTTGTCGGAGAAACTCGCAAACGGTGGCAGCCAGCCGCAATCCTCCGGCACCGCCTGGGCGGCGATCACGGTTCCCGGCATCGGCGCCATCTGGGACAAGACCGCGGTCGAAGCGCGGGTCGATCCCGGGCAGGAGCAGAGCAGGCTCGGAACCTCCTTGAGCAAGTCGCTGCCGCTGGGCGAGCAATATTCGCTGACGCTGCAGAACGGCTACAATGTCGTCCAGCAAGGCATCGTACCGGCGCCCGGCATCCCCGGGCACCCGGTACGAGCCTATGAAACCGACCAGTTGGCGCGGCTGAGCCTGACCGACACCGGCACCAGCCTGATCGCCGGCCAGACCTTGTCGTCTACCGACGACAAATGGCTGCGCAAAGTCGGCGCCGAGCAGAGATTGTTCGACGGCGTCAGCATCTCCGGCTCGATCGGCGAAACGGCGTCGGGCGCCTCCAACAAGAGCCTCAGCGCCGGTTTCAAGCGCAGCTGGTAAGCCGCCGTTAACCCCAATTGGGGCCTCGGGGCGCCCGGTAAATGTCCACGATTGCCGCAGAATGGCCGCGATGCGGTCAAAATCGGCAGTCCAGATGGCCCCGGTTAGTTTCGTCGTGCGGGGGATATCCGCGCTGGCTCGAGCGAAAAGGGGAATACTCGATGAACGTCATCCGTCCGGACAAGATTGAATCCATCAATGTGGACGAAAACATTGATGCGGTCACGGAAGTCGAAGCCGGGATCCGTGAGTTCGTCCGCAACGACGTCGCCTATCTGCGTCGCCCGGCGCCGGGCATGCTGGGCGGCACCCCCGCCGAGAGCACCGCGCTGGAGCCGAGCACCGAAGCGACCGTCAACAACGTCAACTCGCTGATCCAGCGGGTCGCCGGAACCTCGCTGACGGAAATCGAGAACCTGATTGCCGAACTCGAGGCGCTGCGCGATCTCCTGCATTCCGAGGGCCAGCGCGTCCAGCGCGAGATTTCCGGCTATGCCCAGCTCAGCCAGGCCGCGATGAAGTCCACGCGCATGATCGCCGATAACGTGTCGCAGTGGAAACGCACCGCGGACGGCCTCCGCAACAGCTAATCCCAGGGTCGACGCCAGGCTCCGCCGCCTTCCCTACGGGAGTGCGGCGGTTTCTTTTGCAGAAGCTGTTTGAACTTTCCGCATCCCGGCCGCGACAAAGAGCGGACGCTGCGGCGGCACGTTTGCAGGAAACATCTTGATGAAAAGCGTTCAGCCTGACGGCGCCGATCGGATTCCGTTGCGGAGTTCACCGCCCCGGATAAGCACCATCCTGATGCGGTTTGTCGGACTGCTGGTCTTGGCCGTGACGGTTCTGGCGCTGGCCTGGAGCTGAGCCTCGCACATCTCTTGCGATCAGCTCGATCGTTAACTTTGCACGCAATTCCTAATTGCTGGCGATGGTCGTGCCTTCCAGCGAATAGGCGCCGTCGGCATAGCCCTTCACCACCATCGCCGTGGTCAGCATCACCGCGAGCGTCACGGTTGCAAAGATGAAGCCCACGAATTTCAAGCCGCTGCTGTCTACCGTCATTGTCGTCCCCGTCGGTCCCTGTGTCACCATGACAGGCACCGGGTTCAAAATGCGTTAGCGGGACAATGGTTCCCTCGGGATCGAGGGGCTACGGTTTATGAATTGCTTCGGCGCGGCACGAAGGCCGTCGCCAGCACCGAAAACACCAGTTCGCCGCGCTGGTTGGTGCCGGTGTTGCGGGCCTCCACGATGCCCCATTCGGGACGCTTCTCCGACAGCCGCAGAGATTCGACCTCGCTGGCATAGCTGATGGTGTCGCCCGCCAGCACCGGCCTGATCCACCGCAATTCGCGAAAGCCCGGCGACGGTCCCCAGATCGCAATCTTCTCGCCGCGCGCCAGGGCCTCCTTGGCCTGGCGCTGGCCATCGGTCACCAGAAGCTTCATGCAGACCGATCCGATATGCCAGCCCGACGCGGCGAGCCCGCCGAACAGCGATTTGCGCCCCGCTTCCTCGTCGAGATGAAAGGGCTGCGGATCGAATTGCGCCGCAAACTTCTTGATCAGCTCGGCGGTAAAGGTGAAGGAGCCGACCTCCCGCCGCTGCCCGACCTCGATGTCCTCGAAGAAACGCATCAGCTTGGCCGCTCCGCCACAGCGCCGGCACGCCGTCCCACGATGATCGGCGAGACCATTTCGCACAATACCTGTCCCGCGGCGTTGCGGACCACGGCCTTGAACGTCACGATACCGGTTTCGGGCCGGCTGCGGGACACCCTGGCCTCGACCACCTCGACATCGAGGGTGAGATCGTCCCCCGGCCGAAGCGGGGCGAGCCAGCGCAATTCGTTGACACCCGGCGAGCCCAGCGAGGCGGTGCGGCCGATATAGCCGTCGAACATCATCCGCATCACGATCGAGCAAAGATGCCAGCCGGAGCCGGAAAGGCCCTGCAGCATCGATCGCGACGCCGCCTCTTCGTCGAGGTGCATCGGCTGCGGATCGAATTCGGCGGCAAACGCAAGGATTTCCTCGCGCGTGACGCGGCGCGGTCCATAAGTGCCGAAATGACCCGGCGGAAAATCTTCAAAGGTAAGCATGATGATGGATTTGCTCGAGCGAGGCCCGATTGTGGCCGTTATTTGCGGCAATCTCAACCGCCCCACTCGCATGGCTTGTACTCTACGGGCGAACACCACGCTTCGGTGCTCGTCCCCGACTTGCCCGGGACAAGGTTCGGAGTTAGGCCGTGTGCTGTCAGCAGCAACGCTCTGAATTAACCTTTACTTAATAGACTCGCCAGGAGAGCGACCGATGTTTGAATTTCGGGATCTGTTTCAGTGGGACCGGTTCATCACGCCCACGATCATCAAGACCTTCTACTGGCTGGTCATCGCGTTATTTGCCCTGTTCGGCATTCGCGGTATTTTTTCCGGTCTGGCCGCGATGGCGATCAGCCCGTTCGACGGATTCCTGCTGCTGTTGTCCTCGATCGCCGGCGTCATCGTCGGGATCGTGTTTTCGCGCATCGCCGCGGAATTCATCCTGATCGTATTCCGCATCAACGAGCATCTCGGCGCCATCCGGGACCAGGGCCAGATGCACTAGGCGCTTCCGCGTCATTGCGGGCGAAGCGATGCAATCCAAAGATTCTGGATTGCCTTGTCGTTATGCTCCTCGCAATGACGGTGCTGGCAGCGGGGCCGATCCAGGCAGCGATCAAGTATTAAACCGGAAATGCATCACGTCGCCGTCGGCGACGACATATTCCTTGCCTTCCAGCCGCAACTTGCCGGCATCCCGGGCGCCGGCTTCGCCGCCCAGGGCGACGTAATCGGCGTAGGCGATGGTTTCGGCCCGGATAAAGCCCTTCTCGAAATCGGTGTGAATCACGCCGGCCGCGGCCGGCGCCTTGGTGCCGCGGTGGATGGTCCAGGCTCGCGCTTCCTTGGGGCCGACAGTGAAATAGGTGATGAGGTCGAGCAGCTGGTAGCCGGCGCGGATCAGGCGGTCGAGACCGGCTTCCTCCAGCCCGAGCGTGTCGAGAAACTCCGCCCGCTCCTCGCGCGACAGCGTCGCGATCTCGGATTCGATCTTGGCGGAGATCGCGACCGCGACCGCGCCTTCCTTTTTGGCGTGCTCCATCACCAGCTTCGAAAAATGATTGCCCTCCGCGGCCGCGCCTTCCTCGACGTTGCAGACGTAGAGCACCGGCTTGGAGGTCAAGAGCCCCAGCATGCCGAAGGCGCGTTCCTCCTCGGGCTTGCGATCGAGAAACCGCGCCGGCTTGCCCTCGCGCAACAGCACCAGCGCCCGGTTGACGAGGTCGAGCTGCTCCTTGGCGTCCTT
This sequence comes from uncultured Alphaproteobacteria bacterium, assembly GCA_963793165.1. Lineage (GTDB taxonomy): Bacteria > Pseudomonadota > Alphaproteobacteria > Rhizobiales > Xanthobacteraceae > Bradyrhizobium. The sequence continues at coordinate 231,095 of CAWBYU010000007.1, read as the reverse complement.
GTCGTTGCCCTTTGCCTTCTTGGTGAGGTTGTCGACCCGCTTCTCGAGGCTGTCGAGATCGGCCAGCATCAGCTCGGTCTCGATGGTCTCGATATCGGCCAATGGCGCGATCTTGCCTTCGACATGGGTGATGTCGGAATCCTCGAAGCAGCGCACCACATGCGCGACCGCGTCGACTTCGCGGATGGTGGCGAGAAACTGGTTGCCGAGGCCCTCGCCCTTCGAGGCGCCGCGCACCAGCCCCGCGATATCGACAAAGGTCAGCCGGGTCGGGATGATCTGGCCGGATTTCGCGATCTCGGCGAGCTTATCGAGCCTGATATCGGGCACCGCGACCTCGCCGACATTCGGCTCGATGGTGCAGAACGGATAATTCGCCGCCTGCGCCGCCGCCGTCTCCGTCAGCGCATTGAACAGCGTCGACTTGCCGACATTGGGCAACCCGACGATACCGCATTTGAATCCCATGATGTGTCCTGAAGTCCGTTCGTCGCGACGGCAGATGCGTTACGGAGCGCCGCCGTCATCGTTGTCGAAAAATCCCTTGGCCTGCATCGCCAGATGCACCTTGTTCTGGAACGTCGAATCGCGGTCCGCCGTGAGCAGCCCGGCATTGTCGGCAATCGCCTCGCCAAGCGCTTCGACCCAGGGACGTTCGCTCTTGGCGAAATCGGACAGCACGTAATTGTGCACCAGTTCCTTGACGCCGGGATGGCCGATTCCGATGCGTACCCGGCGATAGTCGTTGCCGATATGCGCCGAGATCGAACGCAGGCCGTTGTGGCCGGCAATGCCGCCGCCGACTTTGACGCGCACCTTGGCTGGCGGCAGTTCGAGTTCATCCTGAAACACGGTGATCTCGCCCGCCGACAGCTTGAAGAAATTCGCCGCCTCCTGAACCGCGCGCCCCAACTCGTTCATGAAGGTCAACGGACGGAGCAGCACCACCCGCTCGCGATCGAGCGTACCTTCCGCGGTCTCGCCCTGAAAGCGGCGGCGCCATGGTGCGAAACCATGACGCCGCGCAATTTCATCGACGACCGCGAACCCGATATTGTGCCGGTGACCCGCGAATTTCGCGCCGGGATTGCCGAGGCCAACAAAGAGCAGCATGACGCGGCATCCCGCGCTAGCGTGCGATCAGCAAAAGTGGGAACCGGTTTTGCGTCCGATCGCGCGCCAACTTGTCAGTTCGCGCATGATCTTTCGCCAAACCGCTCACACTTTGGCGGATCATGCGCCTTACTTCTTCTTGTCGCCGCCGGCAGGCGCTTTGGCGCCCGCCGCAGGCGCCTTCGCGCCCGCTGCCGGAGCAGCACCTGCCGCAGGCGCGGCGGCAGCACCAGCCGCCGGAGCGCCGGGGGCAGCCGCAGCCGGACCGGCCGCCGCAGCCGCGGCCGCCTTCAGTTCTTCGGCATAGCCGGACGGCGGCACGATCGTCACCAAAGTGACGTCTTCGCGCGCCAGCGAGCGCACGCCCGACGGCAGCTTGATATCGGACAGATGCAGCGAGTAGCTGATTTCCAGAGCGCCGACGTCGGCCTCGATATATTGCGGAATGTTATCGACCGAGCATTCCAGATCGATGGTGTGGGTGACGATGTTGACGGTGCCGCCGCGCTTCACACCCGGCGCGGATTCCGCGTTCTGGATGTGCAGAGGAACGCTGACGCGGATGGTGGCGCCTTCGCCGAGCCGCATGAAATCCACATGCAGCGGAAAATCGCGCACCGGATCGAGATGGAAGTCGCGCGGAATCACGCGGTGCTTCTTGCCCTCCAGATCGATGTCGTAAATCGTGGTGAGAAACCGGCCCGCCAGGATGCGCTGGCGCAATTCGGAATCCTCGACCGAAATGGTCACGGGGGGCTGGTTGTTGCCGTAGATCACTCCGGGCACTCTCCCGGCGCGACGCTCTGCCCGTGCGGCCCCCTTGCCGCCTGCCGGACGTGCGGTCGCCTTCAATTCCTTGACGGTCGCCATTTTCCTAAGTCCTTGTTTTCAAAAAGTTAAAGGCCGCATCGCGGCCCGTTTTGCCGCCGCAGCAAGCCTCCAGGGGTGCGGGGGCTGCGGACGTGGCGGGGTTCTAGCCCCAAAGGGCGGAAATGACAAGGAAATGCGGGGATTTTTGTGCTGGTTTTGGGGGCCGATTGCCTACCCCCAACCCGTCATTGCCGGGCTTGACCCGGCAATCCATCCTCTTCGCGAAACTCTTAATGAAGACCGATGGATGCGGATCATCCCCGATCAAGTCGGGAACAGGCGTCCGGGCACGATACTCCGTGCGGCCGTCTGCGTTTTACCCACCCGTCTTCGTGCTGCCGGCATCCGGCGCCGGGGGCGAAACGCCGAGCTTGGCCTCCAGCGCCGCGATGCGCGCCTTCAGCGCCTCGTTTTCCTCACGCGCCAGCCGTGCCATGTCCTTGACCGCCTCGAACTCCTCGCGCTTGACGATGTCGAGGTCGCGCAGGATTTTCTCGGCCTGGTTGCGCACTACCGCGTCGACCTCGCGCTTGACGCCCTGGGCGGCGCCCGCGGCGTCATTCATCAGACGCCCGATCTCGTCGAAAAACCGATTGCTGGTCTGGGTCATCTCAGGAACTCCGGTCGGCGGCGATAGGGTCAATACGCCAAGACAATGGCGATCCGGACGGCGCGGTTCAAGGCCGGCGTTGTTCCCGCCGTGCGGCAAGTTGCCTTGTCATGCTCCGGTTTCCTTGCAATCGTATTCAACGCCGGAATCAAGCGGCCTCCAAAAACCCGAGCGAAAAGCCCATGATCGATAGCCAAGTCGAGATTCCAACCAAGGATGGCCACACCACCACTTTCATCAGCCATCCCGAACGCGACGGCCCGCATCCCATCGTGCTTTTCTACATGGACGCGCCCGCGATCCGCGAGGAACTGCGCGACATGGCGCGCCGGCTCGCGACCTCCGGTTACTATGTGATGTTGCCGAACCTGTATTATCGCTCCGGCGTCATGGAGCTTGGCCCGCTGCCGGCGGATCCCGAAGCGCCCGAACGGAAACGGATGTTCGGTTTCATGAACTCGATCAACATTCCCATGGTGATGGAAGATACGCGCGCCCTGCTCGCCTATGCCGACGGCCAGGCCGCCGCGCGAAAAGACATCGTCGGCGCCGTCGGCTACTGCATGAGCGGCCGTTATGCGATCAGCGCCGCGACGCACTTTCCGGATCGCGTCAAAGCCGCGGCATCGATCTACGGAACGCATCTGGCCACCGATCAGCCCGACAGCCCGCACCTCGCCGCCGGCAAGACCAAGGCCGAGCTCTATTTCGGTTGCGCGGAAACCGATATCTACGCGCCGGTGGAGATCGTCGAAAAAGTGAAAGCGGGAATGAAAGGCGCCAATGCCGAGGTAGAGATCTATCCCGGCACCCATCACGGCTTCGCGTTTCCGAAGCGTCCGGTCTACGATCGCGACGCCGCCGAGCGGCATTGGGAGCGACTCCTGGCGCTCTACCGCCGCAACCTCTCGTCCAAGCGATAGAGCTGAGGCTCGATGCCCTCTCTCACTATCGCATTTCCGGTGTTCGATCCGGTCGCCATTGCGATCGGACCGATCGCGATTTGCTGGTATGCGCTGGCCTATATCGGCGGCATCGTGCTCGGCTGGCTCTACGCCCGGGCGCTGATCAAGAATGAGAAATTATGGGGCGGCCCGGCGCCGATCACGCCGTTGCAGATGGATGATTTCATCCTCTGGGTCACGCTCGGCATCATCCTCGGCGGCCGCACCGGCTATGTGCTGTTCTACAATCTCGGCTTCTTCATCCAGCATCCCGCCGAGATCTTCGAACTCTGGAAAGGCGGCATGTCGTTCCATGGCGGCTTTCTGGGCTGCGTGGCCGCCGTGATCCTGTTCTGCCTGAAAAACAACCTCCCGATCCTGTCGCTCGGCGATATCACCACCGCGGTCGCCCCGATCGGACTGTTTCTCGGACGGCTCGCCAATTTCATCAACAGCGAATTGTGGGGGCGGCCGGCCGACGCCAGCGTGCCATGGGCGATGGTGTTTCCCAATGGCGGGCCGCTGCCGCGCCATCCGAGCCAGCTCTATGAGGCGGGGCTCGAGGGAATTATGCTGTTTACGATCCTGGCGGTGATGATCCGCCTCGGCGCCCTGAAGCGGCCGGGCCTGATCCTCGGCAGCTTCATTGCGATTTACGGTTTTGCGCGCATCGTCGGCGAATTCTTCAGGGAACCCGACCCGCAGCTCGGATTTTTGTGGGGCGGGCTGACCATGGGTATGCTGCTGTCAGTGCCGATGATCATTGCCGGCGCCATCATCATTGTGGTGGCTTGGCGCCGGGAAAGGCCGAACCGAGTACCGAACCCCGTTAAAGGCAGGCCGTGACCGACCATTCGCCGCTGCAGCCCGAGATCAAGAAGCTGATCAAGACGTCGGGGCCGATGCCGGTCTGGCGCTATATGGAGTTGTGCCTGACGCATCCGCAACACGGCTATTACGTGTCACGCGATCCGCTGGGACGCGAGGGCGATTTCACCACCGCGCCCGAAGTGAGCCAGATGTTCGGCGAATTGCTGGGGTTGTGGGCGGCCTCGGTATGGAAGGCGCTCGGTTCGCCATCGCTGCTGCGGCTGATCGAGCTTGGCCCCGGCCGCGGCACCATGATGGCGGATGCGGTGCGGGCGCTGCGGGTGCTGCCGCCGCTCTACCAGGCGCTGAGCATCCATCTCGTCGAGATCAATCCGGTGCTGCGCGAAAAGCAGAGGGCGGCGCTGGCGGATGCGAGAAACATCGAGTGGCACGACAACATCGACGAGGTGCCCGAAGGGCCTGCGATCATTCTCGCCAACGAATATTTCGACGTGCTGCCGATCCACCAGGTGGTAAAGCGCGAGACCGGCTGGCACGAGCGCACCATCGAAATCGACGGCAACGGCAAACTGGGATTCGGTTTCGCCGCCGAGCCGATGCCGCGATTTGAAGTGCTGTTGCCGCCGCTGGTGCGCGCCGCACCGGTCGGCGCGGTGTTCGAGTGGCGGCCCGACACCGAGATCATGAAGATCGCAATCCGCCTGCGCAATCAGGGCGGCGCGGCGCTGATCATCGACTACGGTCACATTCGCAGCGACGCCGGCGACACCTTTCAGGCGATCGCCCGCCACAGCTTCGCCGACCCCCTGAAAAATCCCGGTCAGGTCGACGTCACGGCCCATGTCGACTTCCAGGCGCTGGCGCGCGCCGCCGAGGATGTCGGTGCGCGCGTCCATGGCCCGGTGCCGCAGGGCGAATTCCTCACGCGCCTTGGTATCGAAACCCGCGCGCTGAGCCTGATGGCCAAGGCCAGCCATGAAGCATCCGAGGACATTTCGAGCGCGCTGAACCGGCTGATCGGCGGCGGCCGCAGCGGCATGGGGTCGATGTTCAAGGTGCTCGCGGTCTCGGAGCCCAACCTCATTTCGCTGGCGGGCCTGAGCGATCAGGACCACGTGCAAGGCGCCGAGGCCGAGCTTCCATGACGCCGGGATCGCCGCTGCTCTCGTCGATTCCGGGCCTGCGTCACGCGTTCTTTACGCGCGAGGGCGGGGTGTCCGACGGCATTTATGCAAGCCTCAATGGCGGTCTCGGCTCGCGGGACGCCGCCGCCAATGTCGTGGAAAATCGCCGCCGCATGGCCGAGCGGATGGGCGTTGCGCCCGAGCATTTGCTCAGCGTGCACCAGACCCATTCGCCCGACGTCGTGGTGGCGTCGGGACCCTGGCAAGGTGCGTCGCGGCCGCTCGCCGACGCCATCGTCACGCGCCACGAAGGTCTGGCGATTGCCGCCACCGCGGCCGACTGCGGACCGATCCTGCTGGTCGATCCGAACGCGCGCGTGATCGGTGCGGCCCACGCCGGGTGGAAAGGCGCGCTGACCGGCATTCTTGAATCCACCGTCGACGCCATGGAAAAGCTGGGCGCCGAGCGCAGCGGCATCGTCGCCGCCATCGGCCCCCTGATCCGCCAGCATTCCTACGAAGTGGGCGGCGAATTCGTCGAGCGGTTCCTGCAGGCCGACGCCGAGAATGCGCTGTTCTTCATTCCCTCGGCGCGCGAGGGCCATGCGATGTTCGATCTCGCCGGCTTCATCCGGATGCGGCTGGAGAACGCCGGCGTGCTGATGATCGACGACATCGGTGCCGATACCTATTCCGACGAGCGCTTCTTCAGCTACCGCCGCTCGGTGCACCGCAAGGAGCCGGACTACGGCCGCCACGTGCATGCCATCGCGCTGACAGGCGAGTAACGCGCCGCGCCCGACCGGGGAGGCCGTCGCGCCTTACAGGTCCAGAACCAGACGATCGTCTGCCGATCCGGCCACGCAGGCCAAGAGGCTGCGCGCGCGCTCGGCCGGCGACAGAATGCGGTCCCGATGGATCGGGCGCCCCTCGAGCCAATCCACCTTGCACGCGCCGCAGATCCCGCCGCAGCACGAAGCCGGAATGTCGATGCCGAGACTGAGAAGTGCCGCGAGCATGGTTTGACCGGGCTCGACCCGCGTTTCGAGTTTCGAGCGCGACAATGCGAGTGTGTACGGCCTGGCGTCGGGATCGGCCGGCAGCACCGGCGGCACGAAGCGCTCGATGTGGACGCGCGCATCCGGCCAGTCCCGCGACACTTTTTCGAAATCGTCGATCATCTCAGCGGGGCCGCAGCAGCCGATGGCCATCCCGGGTGACGGCCGGCCGAGCAGCGAAGCAATATCGGGCCGCCCGGCAACGGCGGTATCGTGAAACACAAGGTGTCCGGTCCGCCGCAGCGGGGCCAGCAAATGAGCAAGCGGCGGCTCGCCCCTGGCCATCAGATGCAGCTTGAAGTCCGGCCGCCCTGTCCGCAGCAGCCATGCCGCCGCCGACAAGAAAGGCGTGACACCAATTCCGCCCGCGACAAACGCAAAGCGAGAGACATCCGCGTCCAATGCCAGGCCGCCGCGCGGCAGCGATGCGCCGATCGTATCCCCGACCTTGACTTCATCGTGCAATTTCCTGGATCCGCCGCGTCCGGCACGCTCGCGCTTGACGGCAACGAGATAGCGCTTGTTGTCCGCAGGGTCGTTGCAGAGCGAATAGGTCCGGACCATGCCTCCCGGCAGGTACAGGTCGATATGCGCCCCCGGTCGAAACGGAGGAAGCTCCCAATGATCCGGATCGACCAGCGAAAACAGCTTTACGTCCGCGCCGCCGGGCTCGATTTCCTCAACGATCGTCTTGATCGCCGTGATCGGCGCAACCTTCATCTGAGATTCCGGACGCTATCGCCAACGCGAACGGTCCCGCCCTTCAATATCTTGCAGTTCAGCCCGGATCTGTTGATCAGCGGATCGAAGATGGCTTTTCCCGTGATTTCCTCGATGTGCCGGCAGGGAATCGACAGCCGCGTCGCCTCCAGCAGCGTTTCACCGAGCCAGAACTGACGTCCCACCAGATGCGTCAGCGGAACGCCTTCGACGGTCACGTTGCGGCGGTGCTCTTCGGGCCCGAGTTCGATATTGGCGTCGCGCTTCAACGCCACCAGGGTCTCCAGCTCGAACAGCGTCACCTGTCGTCCTTCTTCCGGCTTGTGCGAATAAAATCCCTCTTCGCGGCCGATCATGTATCGATCGCCCTCGATGCCCTTGCCTTCGATCAGCCGAAGGTCGGGCATCGCCCGCATCGGGAGAAAAGCGCGTGGCGTGATGTGGAGATAGCGCACCACGCCGGTCCAGTTCGGCACCACCGCGTTCTGCCGCGACAATTGATCGTTCGTTGTGTCGAGCATCGCTCATGTCCTTCCATGCGTTTCGAGGTTGTCTGCGCGCGGCCGGCGATCGTCGCCGTCAGGTCAATTCCTTGTTGGCCATCTCCGGCGCGATGCTGGTTGCGATCGCCGTAATCAGCGCGCAGACGATCAGGAAGACCGAGACCGGCCAGGTGGCGCCGCCGGCCCATGCCATCAGCGAAGCGGCAATCAGCGGGCTCAAACCGCCGCTCAGCGCCGCCCCGACCTGGAATCCCAGCGAGGCCCCGCTGTAACGCAGCCGCGCCGTGAACAATTCGGAATACCAGGGCGCCCCGATCCCGAACATCACCATCTGGCCGAAGCTGATCGCGACCACGATGGTCAGGATCACAATGGTCGGATCGCGGGTATCCAGCAGCCAGAACATCGGGAATGCGAACAAGGCCGAGAACAGGCAGCTGGCATAAAACATCGTCTTGCGGCCGAGCTTGTCCGACAACCAGCCGAACAGGGGAATCGAGAACAGCGCGACGAACGAGGCGATGAAGGCGCCGTTGAGCACCAGTCCGCGCGACAGCCCGAGACGCGAGGTGGCGTACGACATGACGAAGACGCCGGCGATGCTGGCATAGGCAATCTCCGAGATCTTGAGACCGACCGCTGTGAAGAACGGACGGCGATGATACTTGAAGATGTCGACGATCGGCATCTTCACGACCTCGTTCTTGGCCTTGATCTGGCGAAAGGCCGGTGTCTCCTCCATGCTGAGACGAATCCACAGGCCGACACCGACCAGCAGGATCGAAATCAGGAACGGGATGCGCCATCCCCATGTCATGAATTCGTTCTCGGGTAATTGCGAGACCAGGGCGAACATGCCGATCGCCGCGAGATTTCCGATCGGGTTGCCGACCTGAACCATGCTGCCGAGCAGCCCGCGCCGGTGCGTCGGGGCATTCTCGACCACCATCAACACCGCCCCGCCCCACTCGCCACCAAGGCCGATGCCCTGCAGGAAGCGCAGGACGACAAGCAGAACCGGCGCGGCAATGCCGATCTGCTGATAGGTCGGCAACAGGCCGATCAGAAAGGTGCCCAGCCCCATCACGATGATGGTGACGGCAAGCATCGCCTTGCGGCCGACGCGGTCGCCGTAATGGCCGAAGATGGCGGCGCCGAGCGGACGCGCCAGAAAGCCGACCGCATAGGTGCCGAAGGCGGCGATCGTCGCCAGCGCCGCGTCGCCGGCCGCGAAGAAGATCTTGTTGAACACCAGCGCGGTGGCGGCGCCGTAAATGAGGAAGTCGTACCACTCGACGGCGGTGCCGATCACGCTCGACCACAGGATGCGCCGCAAGCTTGCCGCGTCGTCGGAAATCCGCACGGTACTGAAGTCTTCTGCAACAGCCATTGTTCGCTCCTTCAAGAAAACGGGTTCAAATTCCGGGCACAACTTCTCGTTCTCCGTCCCGGCGCTGCCGGCACGTCGTTCTTGAAAACCTTTCGCTTGCGCTGAACTTCAGTTCGCGCCGGCGCTAAGGGATGGCGGCGATCGCTGCGATCTCGAGACCGATGGAAGGCCGGGCGAGCCGGGCTTCAACGCAGGCGCGCGCCGATGTTCGCCGTGATAGGATCGCGGCCAGCGCGGCGGCGATCGCGGCTTGCAAATTCGTCGAAACGGCGGACGGCATGAGCTTGACCTTTCCAGCGCAGATGCTGCCGGAAGGCGACCATGTTTACTGTCAGAAATCAACGTCGCGAAAATCGGCATTTGACGAGGGAATCGGCAAAAAAAAGGATTTGCCGAATAAATGGCCATAAATAAGGGATTTAAGAACCCTATGCCTATACTTTCCTTGCTGTCTGCTCGAAATTCCCGCAGACCAATGTTTTCCAGGAGGACGATATCTTGCCCCGCGCTTTTCGACAGGCCGCGCCCCTCGCGGGCCGAAAAGGAGACCAGCTTTGCTTGACGTGAGCAGGACCGCAGGGGTGGGACTTAATCTGCGCAAGGCGCGCGCGGCCAAGGGATTGACGCTGGACCGGCTCGCCGGCATGAGCGACCTGACCCGCGGTTATATCTCGCTGGTCGAGCGCGGCCTGAAGGCGCCGTCGATTGCCGCGCTGCTTCGCATGGCCAAGGCGCTGGACGTCAACGTCGCGTATTTCTTCGATGCGAAATCCGCCGCCCAGCCGCGCTATACGATACATCGGCGCCAGGACGAGGGCGCGATCCCGATGAAGAACGGGTCTTTCGGCCTGATCGCGCTGGCGGCGGCGCGTCCGCACAAGAGCATGGAGCCGTTTCTGCTCACGCCTCCGTTCAAGTCGGCCCGAAATTCGGCGTCGGCAAACGAGAAAATTCAAAGAGCGTTTCATTCCGGCGAGGAAATGCTGTTCGTTGTCAGCGGACGGGTAGCGATCGAACTCGACGGCGAAGAACTCACGCTCGAAAAAGGCGATTGCCTGTATTTTTCCGGCGACACCCCGCATCAGGTGCATAGCCTTGGGCGGCAAAAGGCGGAGGTGCTCGTGGTCATTGCGGTGGCGGACCAGACCTAACCGACGCGGTACCTTGGCGGGCCACGCGGAGGCCGCCTCGGCCGCACGGGCCTTCTCTTTTTCGCATTGATCCGCGTCAACCCTGTCGCGTCGGATTTTGCCTATGCGGAACCCTTCGCTGACTTTGATCGGTACTTTATGCAAATCGAAAATTTGGATGGTTTCGACCCCGGTAGCGAATTTGAGGCTGACATCGCCATCATCGGCGCCGGGCCAGCCGGCATTACCATTGCGCGGGAGTTTCTGAATTCGCCTTACCGGGTACTGTTGATCGAAAGCGGGCTGGTCGACGAACACGAACCGCACGCGACCCTCAATCATGTCGAGAGCGAGGGCGAGCCCGCCGGCGACGCGGCGATACGCTTTCGACGGTCCTTTCATGGACCGAACATGGCCTCGTTCAACCAGCAGGCTCAACCCTACGGCCTTCGCGTGCGCGCGTTTGGCGGATCGGCGAGATATTGGGGCGGCAGGTCGGCGACCTTTGACGAAATGGATTTTGCAAAGCGCGATTGGGTGCCATTTTCAGGCTGGCCGATCGATCGTGAAAGTTTGCAGCCGTATTTCGATCGCGCCGCGGAGTGGCTCAACCTCGGACCGCATTGCTATGACGAGGAGTTCTGGAAACTGCTCGGCGGAAAGGTCGAAAGGCCGCCGCTCGACAGAACAAAACTTCGGTCCTGCTTCTGGCAATATGCCAGATCGCGTGTCGACCTGACGGAAATGAAAAGCTTCGGGGCCGACTTCAAGGCGCTTCATTCCGAAAACGTCCGCGTGCTCGTCAATGCCACGGTGACCCAGATCGAAACCGGCGAGGATGGAAACCGCTTTGGCGGTCTCGAGGTGAGCACGATCGACAATGCGAGGTCGAAAGTGAAGGCCAGATTGTGTGTGCTGGCGTGCGGCGGAATCGAAAATGCGCGCCTGTTGCTGGCTTCCAACCGGAAACACAGTGAAGGCCTCGGCAACAAACATGGCATCGTCGGCCGTTTCCTGATGGATCACCCGGGAACCCGTCTCGGTCACTTCACCCGCGACGATCTCGGGAAAGCGGACCATCTGGGCTTCTATACGCTGCGCAAGGACGGTCATTTCCGGCTGTATCTTCACGGCCTGACCTTTTCGCCGCAACTACAGGCCGCGGAGAAGCTGCTGAACGCCGCGATCTACACGCTTCCGGAAATTTCTCCGGATGATCCGGTGGAAGCCTTGAAGCGCCTTGCCAAACTTAACAGCGCGCGTCCGTTCGCCGACATTCTGGCGCTGGTCGGCAGCGTCGGCCTGTTGTCCAAAGCCGTTGGCTTGAAGGTCTTCCAGAGCAGGCTCATGCCCCGCGCGCTGCAGAATCTGATCATCAATTTCTTCATGGCGGTCAATCCCGGTTTCGTCGTTCGTGAATTTCAAAGCAAGGGTGTCCCGCACAAGCTCGACTGCCTGAGCATTCACGTGATGACCGAACAGGAGCCCGATCCGGAAAGCCGAATTGTGCTGTCGGACTGCAAAGACCGGCTCGGCATGCCAAGGGCCAGGGCAATCTGGAAAATCTCTCGCGCCGACCGGCACAGCGTCTTGCGCATGGGTCAATTGTTGCTGGAAGAACTGCCCAAGGCCGGGCTGCCTTGCCCGGTGATGGCGGACTGGATCGTCGAGAATCGTCCGGACGATGCCCCGCTGGTCGACATGGCGCACGCCACCGGCGCGACGCGGATGTCTGACGACCCCAAAACCGGGGTGGTCGATGTCAATTGCCAGGTTCACGGCGTTGAAAATCTTTATGTCGCCGGCGCCTCGGTTTTTCCGACCAGCGGACACGCCAATCCAACGCTGATGATCACCTCGCTCGCGCTCCGGCTCGCCGATCATCTCAAGGCGAGAATGAGCATGCTGATACCTTGCGTCAGTGAGCCTTCGAATAATTGAGACCGAAAAAGGACGTCCGGGAATATCTTTTCACCGCGCTCCATCTTCCTGCCCTAGACCTTAACGCATTTTAACGATATCGCTCGGCGCGATGAAACACATCATCGCACTTATGTTTCGGGCCGCCACGGCGTTGCCGACCGCGCCGCGCGCCATGCTTGCCATGCTACTTATGATGGCATGCGGACTTGGCGGCTGCGCCAGCGGCGGCGCCAACAACGGCGCTTTCGCCATGGCCGGCGGCGGAGCCGGCGGGACAACCGTCACTTTCGAATCCATCGATGGTCCGCCGCCGCAGGTGTTCGACCGCATGGTGAATGTGCTCGACAGCGAATTGAAGCTGCGCAACCTGTCGATCGTCTCCCGCGAAGGCGCGGCCGCCTATCGCGTGCGAAGCTATCTCTCGGCCCAGGTCAGCCGCGGCCGCACCACCATCGCATGGGTCTGGGACGTCTATGACCGCGACCAGCAGCGCGCCCTGCGGCTTGCCGGCGAGGAGCCGGCCGGCAAGGCCGGACGCGACGCCTGGAGCGCGGCCGACGATCTGACCTTGCGGAAAATCGCCCAGGCCGGGCTGAGCGGCCTCAGCGGTATGATCAACGGGACGGTGCCGGCAGAGGCCCCGCCGCCGGATCCCGCGCCGGCGGACAAGCGCGGCCCCGCGGTTGCGAGCACCGAGCCGCCGCCACCCGCTTCGGATGCGTTCAGCATGACTGCCCTGGCCTACAGCCCCCATTAAGGAAATAGTTCCCGAGAGGTGCTTTTGAGCAGGAAAACCCGACGCAATGGGGTTGCCAGCCAAGCCAAGTCCTTGATATCACCTCGCTCGTCGAAACGCGCCTTTTTTGTGGGTATCCCTAGATGCTGAACATTGTATCCAGCAAGGCGCGGGGAGAAATCTCGATGTCGGCCAAGAACGGCTCGATCAAGCTTGTCGCCGGCAATTCCAATCCCGCGCTGGCGCAGGAAATCGCCAACTGGCTGCATCTGGCTCCGACCAAGGCCGTGGTCAGGCGCTTTGCCGACATGGAAATCTTCGTCGAAATCCAGGAAAACGTCCGCGGCTCGGATGTGTTCATCATCCAGTCGACGTCGTTTCCGGCCAACGACCATCTGATGGAATTGCTGATCATCACCGATGCGCTGCGCCGGGCCTCCGCGCGCCGCATCACCGCGGTGGTGCCGTATTTCGGCTATGCTAGGCAGGACCGCAAGGTCGGTTCGCGCTCGCCGATTTCCGCCAAGCTGGTGGCCAACCTGATCAGCCGCGCCGGGGTCGACCGCGTGCTGACGCTCGACCTTCATGCCGGCCAGATCCAGGGCTTCTTTGACATTCCGACCGACAATCTCTACGCCTCGCCGGTGATGGTGCGCGATATCCGCGAGCGCTTCGATCTCGCCAATGTCATGGTGGTATCGCCCGATGTCGGCGGCGTGGTGCGCGCGCGCGGCCTTGCCAAGCGCATCAACGCACCGCTGGCGATCATCGACAAGCGCCGCGAGCGCGCCGGCGAATCCGAAGTCATGAACGTGATCGGCGATGCCGCCGGCTATACCTGCATCCTGGTCGACGACATCGTTGATTCCGGCGGCACGCTGGTGAACGCCGCCGATGCACTGATCGCCAACGGCGCCAAGGAAGTCTACGCCTACATCACCCACGGCGTACTGTCCGGCGGCGCCGCCGCCCGCATCGTCGGCTCCAAGCTGAAAGAACTCGTGATCACCGACTCGATCCTGCCGACCGAGGCCGTCAGCAAGGCCGCCAACATCCGCACGCTCTCGATCGCCTCGCTGATCGCCGAAGCCATCGGCCGCACCGCGTCGGAAGAATCGGTGTCGAGCCTGTTCGACTGAGCTTCGCAGTTCGTAGGGTAGGCAAAGGCGCACTTGCGCCGTGCCCACCTGCCCTCTCCTCGATCTGACAATGATGGTGGGCACGCGGAATTTACCATCGGGCGTGCGTCGCGCGACCCGTTGGCTTTGCCCACCCTGCAAATTTCCATTTCGATTTCAAAGAGCCAATTGCACAGCCGTCATTGCGAGCGCAGCGTATCAGCCAGCGTGATCGAGTTTATCAGATTGCCGGCACCAAGACGCCGGCCCGGGCATTCCCGGACCGGCCCGATCGTCGGCGAGCCGCGGCTCAGAACTTCACCGTCAGCCGACCGTTGAACGACCGGCCCGGACCCGGCACGTTATAACCATAGGCGGGTGACGAACCCATCATCGACACAACTTTATAATCAACGAGATCGGCACCGCCCAGCGGCAGGTAATAATACTGGTTGAACAGGTTATCGACGCCGAGATCGACCCGAACCGCCTGCCACTGATAGCCGGTGCGCAGATTGACCAGCGCGTAGGCCGGCGTGGTCAATTCGTTATGCACCTGGCTGACCTGATCCTTCGACCCCACCAGTTGCAATTCAACGCTGTTGTTCCACCCGCCAAGCGTATGGTCGAGCGCCAGCTTCGCGTTGAACGGCATCACGTGATAGAGGTTGACGCCGTCGGTGCGCTCGCCGCGAACATAGGCGAGCTGGCCGCGGAACACCCCCTGGCCGTAGAGCGGATTGTCCCACAGCGCGAGCTTGCCATCGAGATTGACGCCATAGAGCGAGGCGTCGTGATTGGCGAATTGCAGGAACACAAAGCTGCTCGCCGCCGTGAGATTGGCCGCCGTGCAGGCCGACATCATTCGGACCGAGCAACGATCGACGTCGATATAGTCCTGCACATAACTGTAGTACGGCGTAACCTTGAATTCCCAAATTTTCTGGGCAGGGTCGTGCCAGCCCGCCGTGAAGCTCGCGGTGTGGGCCTTCTCGGGCTTGAGATCGAGATTACCGGTGTAGCCATTGCCGTCGCCGAACCAACCGATCATGTTCATGGCCATGCTCGAGGTCGACCATGCGTAACGCTCATAGAGATTGGGCGAACGCGTCTTGCGGGCAACCCCCAGCTCGAACTGGCTGATGGGGTCGGGTTCGTGACGCAGCAGCGCGGAGCCATCGAGATTGACGTCCGTCCTGGCGTGGTCGAGCGCATTGAACGCCGCCGCATCGGCACCGTACATCATGGCGTTGTAACCCTGGACATCGCCGGTGTTCATCCAGACCACGTCGTTGCGCAGCCCGACCAGCGTGGTCCATTCGCGGTTCCAGTGCCGCTCCCATTCCACGAAAGTACCGAGCCGGCTGCGCCGACCGTCATTGATGTTGATGAAGGTGTCGGGTCCCATCATCGCCGAACCGGCAACAGGACTCCACCAGTCGTCGAGGTGATTGTGATAGAACTCGTTGCCGACGCGGATCAGATCTTGCCGCGACACCGGAACGGTTGCCTTGAGCGTGTAGCCGATATCGGATCCCTTGGTATCCATCGGCATCTGGCTGATCTTGTCCGGCGCGATGAAGCCCATGGTGTGACGAATCTGATGATAGAAACCGCTGGCTTCGAGTTTGCCCCAGTCGAACACGCCCTCGTATCGCCCGTTGATGAAGGCGCTCTGGTTGTAGACCATGTCCATGTACTGGTTGACATAGCCCTGATACGGAATGAACTGTCCGCCGAACTGCACCGCGAACAGGTTTCCGAAACTTTGCCTGGAGATGCTCAACGCGTGGTTCTGGGTTTCGTACAGCGTCGATTTGACCCTGGTGCCGTCGGCCGCCTTGTAGTCGCCGGCACGAACCCAGCCGCCGGTATAGGTAACACTGGTATCCCTGTTGGCGAGGGTAGCCGTGGCGTCGACGCCGTAGGCGTTGCCGTTGCTGCGGAAAAAACCGGAAACCATGGCGCTTGACTGCCAGCCATCGCCCGGCGTGAATTGCGGCGAGGCTGTCGTCACGTCGATCTTGCCGCCGATATAATCGCCGCCCACGCTCACCGGCGCCACGCCGAGATAGGCGCGCATCTTGGCGATCATGGCCGGGTTGACGAAAGAGAGCGGCGGATTCATTTCGTTGGGACAGCCCGGACTGATCAGCATGCTGTTGATCGCGACCTGAACGCGATCGGCGCCAACGCCGTTGATCGCAGGCAGGCTCGACACGCCGCCCGCGCCCCAGGCCGCACCGCCGGGAATGTCGTTCACGAGCGAAGCGGAATCGCTGGTACCGAGGCCACGGGAAAATGCGGCCTCTCCGGAAATCGTTGCGGTGTTGGCGGGCACGATAAGCCCCTCAGGCGGGACTGGGCTGGGAGTATTCACTGCGGGCGCGCGCTCGGTGGTGCGACGGGACGGCGCGGCCCGCGGCTTCGGCCGCGGTTTCGGCGGCTCCACGACGATGGGAGGCATGGGTGTAGCGGCCTGGGCATAGGCCGCGCCGGGCGTTAACGACGCGGCGGACATGAGCGCGAGCGCCAGGGACGGCGACAACAGGGCGCTGGTGACGAGCAAGGATCGGCGAGCGCCGAATTGAGCGATGAACTGCATGATTGTTTCTCGATAAGCGTTCGCAAGCAGCGCTTCACTGCTCGCAGGACAATCGTCCACGGAGCTGCCGGGGACCGGTCAGATCAGCGTGACAACAGCGGATGGTCGAATCCATCGCGGACTGCCGCTCGCGACACTCCAAGCGAGTGAATTTTCGCGGCTTACGCTGTTGCGGGTGGACCGCGTGCCGAATGAGAATAATACGGTGCGACGTACGGGGCCGGCACGGAAAACGGCGCCGCATCGGAAAAGCCTACCAACCTGAGCGCCGGCTGCACCGACAGCAGCGGGGGCGCAAGGCTATGCCCGATCACACAGGCGATACATTTGAGATGGCACCCCGCGACCTGGTCGTGGGAAGCAGAAGGGCTTTGCTGGTCGACAGAATCGCAGATCGCCGAGAGCCCCAGCGCATTCGGCTGGCTGGCGTTTGCGGCCATCGAAACGGTCGCAAGCGTGGTCTGCAAAATCAGCGCGAGCGCGGTGAACCAGATGACCGCAAAACGGACCGCGCCGATAACATTGCTGCGCGGAATGCCGCGAACAGGTACGGCGATATCCCGAAGCGCGCGCCAGAGGCTCCCGCGCCTATGCGCCGGCCGGTTCATCCTTTTCCCGATGAATTGCCGCTGGTAACGCCCCGCCTTCAAGTTTGCCCCTTACCGCTGCCGGTGCTCCCTCACGCTGTTAATCACAGATCAACTTTGACGGCAATGCGCCGTTCAAACGCAATTTTGCATGAGCACCCATCAGGCGATGGGATTTTGATGGAGCATTAAAGAACGTCACAGGCTTGATGCAGCGCAAAGCGCCGATCCGGGAATTCGGATGCTATCCGCGCTTGTCCAGGGATCGTCCGATGTTCGATTTCGACCAGCCGCTGCTTGTTGCCGGACTGCTGCTGGGGGTGTCTTCCAGCCTGCACTGCTTCGGCATGTGCTCGGGCATCGCCGCCAGCCTGCATTTCGCCGCCGATCTCGATCCCGGACGAACCGCGCGCAACCTTTTCGCAACGACATTGCTGATCAACGCCGGACGCATCGCCGGATACATGCTCGGGGGCGCCATCGTCGGCGGCGTCGGATCGAGCATCTTCGGCGCGTTCGATCATGCATCTGCCCATGCGGTTCTTCGCTGGGCCGCCGCCGCGGCGCTCGGCTGGATCGGGCTTTCCATGCTCGATATGCTGCCGCTGCCGGCCGTGCTCTACCGGCTGGCTACACAAGTCAGCCGGCTCATGGACGCCGTCACCCGCGCGGCACGGCTGCCGGCGAAGGCCAGGCTGTTTCTGAGCGGGGCTGTGTGGGGCTTTCTTCCCTGCGCGATGGTCTACGCGGCGCTGTTCTACGCAATGCTCTCGGGCTCGTGGCTCGGCGGCGCGGTCGTGATGTCCGGCTTTGGCCTTGGCACCCTGCCGGTTGTGGTGGGCGCCGGGATCGGGTTTCCGCTGCTGCGCCGCCGGGCCACCTCGGCGCGGCTGCGGAATGCCGTCGGGATCGCGATCATCACGGTCGGCATCGTCAGCGCCGGCATATCGCCGGCGACCTTCGCGGCGTGGTGCCGGTCCGGCTGATACGATTTGAAATCATCAATCGGTCACCACCAAACCAACGACGAGATTTTGTTTGAAGATGGTGGGCACGCTGCGCTCTGCCCACTCTACGGCTCCGTCGTCATTGCGAGCCAACGGGTCGGCGCAGGTCAGGCGGCGCCGGTCAGCTTACCCAGCCAACTCTTCGGCGCGGCTTCCGCTTCTGCGGGCGCATCCGGAACTCCGCCGACCGTCGATCCGAACGACGCGAAGAATTCGCCGGCGAGCTTCTTCGCCGTGGAGTCGATCAGGCGCTGGCCGAGCTGCGCCAGCTTGCCACCGATCTGCGCGTCGACCTCGTAGTGCAGGATCGTGACTTCGGGGCTTTCAGCTTCGAGCCGCACCGTGGCGCCGCCTTTGGCAAATCCGGCCACGCCGCCGGAGCCTTCGCCGGATATTCGATAGCTGTTGGGCGGATCCAGATCGGACAATGTCACCTTGCCGCCGAAGGTCGCCTTGACCGGGCCGACCCGGAACACCACGGTGGCGGTCATTTCGGTCGGCGAGGACATTTCGAGACTTTGACATCCCGGGATGCATTTTTTCAGCACTTCGGGATCGTTGAGCGCCGCCCAGACTTTTTCCTTGGACGCCGGAATGCGCTGGCTGTCGTTCATCTGCATGATTGGATTCCTTAAGCGTTCGCGATGATGGGGGTGGCGCGCTGTCCGCGCCGGCGCTCGACGGTGATTTCGGCGAGGATCGACATCGCGATCTCCTCCGGCGTGATGGCGCCGAGATCGAGACCGGCCGGAGCCTTGACGCGGTCAATCGCCGAAGCGTCGACGCCTTCGGCGATCAGTTTTTCGCGCAGCGCCGCCATCTTGCGGCGGCTGCCGACGAAAGCGTGGTACGCCGCTTCGGTCGACACCGCCGCGCGCAACGCGGCCTCATCGCCCTTGCCCTGCGTCGACACCACGATGAAGCGGCGCGCCTCGTGAAGTTTTCCGAGCTGGTAGCTGTCGATCAGCATATCGACCTCGGGCGCCGCCTGCAGATCGGCGGCCGGCGCGGCGAGCGTGACGTGGTAACCGAGTTGCCGCGCCTGGACGGCGAGCGACAGCGCGACCGGGCTGACGCCGAGGATCACCAGCGAGGGATGCGGCAATACCGGTTCGACAAAGATATCCATGGTGCCTTTGCTCGGACACATGTTCTGCGCGAAGCGCACGCCGTCGCGGTTTTCGCCGGGCTTGACGCCGAGCTCGGCCAGAAGATTTTCCGGCTGCACCGAGACCATGCGCGGCTCGCCGTCGGCCAGCGCTTCACGCGCGGCCTTCAGCACCGCGCCGCGGGCACAGCCGCCGCCGATCCAGCCCGCCACGATGGTCCCGTCGGGACGGATGATCGCCTTGGCGCCGGCTTTCGCCGCGGTGACCGATACCGTGCGGACCACCGTCGCAAGCACAAAAGCTTCCTCGGCGGCCTTGAGCCGCGCCACCAGCTCCATCACTTCGACATGCCTGGTCATCGGCGCCTCCTTCAGAGATCGGCCAGATAGGGTTCAAGCGCGGTCAGGCTCTTCAGCGTATTGGCCGGCGCATAGAGATCGACATAAGGCAGCGCGGCCTTGATGCCCGCGGCCTCCGGCGCGTAACCGTCCCACGCCAGCATCGGATTGAGCCAGACGATGCGGCGGCAGCGTTTGGCCAGCGCCGCCATCTCGCGGCCGAGCAATGCGGCGTCGCCGGTCTCGTAGCCGTCGGATACGATCATCACGCAGGTTCGCGAATGGATCACGCGCGCGGCGTGCCAGCGGTTGAAGGTCTGCAGGCTCTCGCCGATTTTGGTGCCGCCACCGGCGCCCTGCGCCATGATCGACAGCCGATCGAGCGCGCGGCCTGCATCCTTTTCCTTCATCGCATCGGAGACATGAGCGAGCCGGGTGTGAAACAGGAATGCCTCGGCCTCGCGAAACTCATCGAGCACGCCGTGGATGAAGCGCAGGAACACGCCGGTATACATGCTCATCGAGCCGGAGGCGTCGAGCAGCATCACCAGACGCAACGGCTTTTCCTTGCGCTGCCGCTTGACCAGGCTGATCGGCACGCCGCCATGGCTGATATTGCTGTGGATCGTCCTGCGCAGATCGAGTCGGTAGCCGCGCCGCCGCGCCAGATCGCGGCGGGTCAGCCGCGTGCGCATGGTTTTGGCGAGCCGTGCTGCGACGGTGTGCGCTTGCTCGATCTGTTCGGGATCCGCCATCTTGCGGAAATCGATGTCAGCAAGGTTGTCGACACGCGACGCGCCCTCCATGCGGCCTTCGCCGGCGCGATCATCGGGCGCCTCGTCGGCGGATGGCACCTGGTCGGACGTTATCTCGCTTCCGCTTCGCTCGGACTTACTGTCCTGCAGGCTTTTCAGCGACGGGCTGTTGGCGGCTTTCGCCGAGCCCATGGTGACCGATCGCGACTTCACGCGCTTGCCGAGCCAGAACGCATCGAACAGCCCATCGAATTTTTCCCAGTCGGATTTCCGCGCCGAGAACAGATGCTTGAACGCCGAACGTAAGAGGCCGGATTTTTCGACATAGCCCGCTTCCATCAGCGAAGCCGCGTCGCGGCCTTCAGGCAGGCCGACGGCGAAACCATTGTCGCGCAGGGTTTTGAGAAACGCCGCGAGCTTTGCCGAGACCAGGCGCGAGACCTCGTCGAGCTCGTCATATCCGGGATTGGCGCCGCAGCAGCTCATGCCACCTTCCCCAGCAGCCGTTCGGTCACTTCGCGCGTCACGCGCGACTTATCCTCATGGGTTTTCAAAAGGCACATCAGGGTCTCGTGAACCAGTTCCGGCGCATCATGCAGGTCGCGCACGTCGAGCCCGACCAGCGCCGCCGCCCAGTCCAGCGTCTCCGCGACACCCGGCACCTTGCGCAGCTCTTCCTTGCGAATGTTTTCGACCAGGCGCGCGATCTGCAGCGACAGCGAGGCACCGGCGCCGTCGATCCGCGCCATGATGATGCGCGCCTCGCGATCGACGTCGGGATAATCGACATAATGATAGAGGCAGCGGCGGCGCAGCGCGTCGGACAATTCGCGGGTGCCGTTCGAGGTCAAAACCACATGCGGAATCGTGGTCGCCGTAATGGTGCCGAGTTCGGGGATCGAGACCTGGAAATCGGACAGCAGCTCGAGCAGGAACGCCTCGAACTCGTCATCGGCGCGGTCGATCTCGTCGATCAGCAACACCGGCGGCTTGTCGCGGCGGATCGCCGCCAGCAACGGCCGCTCCAGCAGGTATTTTTCCGAAAAGATCTGGTCTTCGATGGCGTCGGCATCGCTGCCGCGATGGGCCTGGATCGCGAGCAATTGCCGCTGGTAATTCCACTCATAGAGCGCGGACGATTGATCGAGGCCCTCATAGCATTGCAGGCGGATCAACTCGGTCGCATGCGCGGCCGCCAGCGCCTTTGCCACTTTGGTCTTGCCGACGCCCGCCTCGCCTTCGAGCAGCAGCGGACGCTTGAGCCGTTGCATCAGCGAGATCGCGGTCGCAAGTTCGCTATCGGCGATATAGCCGGAAGCGGCCAGAGCTTGCGCGATCTCGTTACGGTCTTTCATGGCTGCGTATGCCTCCGTCATTGCAAGCAGCGCGATTTCCGAAGCAATCCACTCGCTGTCATTCCGGGATGGTCCGAAGGACCAGACCTCAGATGTGCAATTGCACATCGGGGAATTCTCGAGATTCCGGGTTCGATGCTTCGCATCGCCCCGGAATGACGACCGGGGGCAATGACACTACGCGAACACTCCCAGTTCCTTCGCCGCCTTCCAGTTGCGCCAGTAGTCGTGCGGCATCTGGATATGGGTGCTTCCCAGAAACGAAAAAGCGTCGTTGACGGCGTTGGAGAACGCCGGCACGCCGCCGACATTCGGGCTTTCGCCGACACCCTTGGCGCCGATCGGGTGATGCGGCGACGGCGTCACGGTGAAGTCGGTCTCCCAATGCGGCGTCTCGACCGCCGTGGGCATGAAGAAATCCATGAACGAACCGGTGACGACGTTGCCGTCGTCGTCGTAACGGATCTCCTGGCCCATCGCGATCGCAAAGGCTTCGGTCAGCCCGCCATGCACCTGGCCCTCGATGATCATCGGGTTGATGCGGGTGCCGCAATCGTCGAGCGCGTAGAAGCGCCTGATCTTGTAGACCCCGGTATCGACGTCGATGTTCATCACGCAAATATAGGCGCCGAACGGATAGGTCATGTTGGGCGGATCGTAATAGCTCACCGCCTCGAGGCCCGGCTCCATGCCCGGCGGCACCGAATTGTAGGCCGCCCAGCAGATGTCCTTCATCGACATCGATTTCTCCGGCAGGCCCTTGACCCTGAAGCCGTCGATATCCCATTCGAGGTCGCCTTCGTGCACCTCGAGCTTGTAGGCGGCGATCATCTGCGCCTTGGCCTTGATCTTGCGCGCGGCCATGGCGATCGCGGCCCCCGCCACCGGCGTCGAGCGCGAGCCATAGGTGCCGAGCCCATAGGGCGCGGTGTCGGTGTTGCCTTCCTCGATCATGATGTCATCGGCGGGAATGCCGATCTCGGTGGCGATGATCTGCGCCCAGGTGGTCTCGTGGCCCTGGCCCTGGCTCTTGGAGCCGACCCGGGCGATGCCCGCGCCGGTCGGGTGCATGCGGATTTCGCAGGAATCGAACATCGCAATCCCCAGGATATCGCAGTTCTTCGACGGACCGGCGCCGACGATCTCGGTAAAGAACGACACGCCGAGGCCCATGATCTCGTGGGTCTCGCCGCGCTTGAACGCCGCGCGCTGCTCGGCCTGCTCCTTGCGCAGGCCGGCATAGTCGACCGCCTCCATCATCTTGCGCATGGCGGTGTGGTAGTCGCCGGAATCATATTCCCAGCCCAGCGCCGAGTGATAGGGAAACTGTTCCGGCTTGATGAAATTCTTCAGCCGCAGCTCCGCCGGATCCATGCCGAGCTTCTGCGCCAGGATGTCCATGCCGCGCTCGATGCAATAGGCGGCTTCGGTCACCCGAAACGAGCAGCGATAGGCGACGCCGCCTGGCGCCTTGTTGGTGTAGATGCCGTCCACCGCCAGATGCGCGACCGGGAAATCATAGGACCCGGTGACGATGTTGAAGAAGCCGGCCGGCCATTTCGACGGATCGGCGCAGGCGTCGAACGCGCCGTGATCGGCCAGCACGTGGACGCGCAGGCCCGTGACCTTGCCTTCCTTGGTCGCCGCGATCTCGGTGGTCATGTGGTAGTCGCGCGCAAACGACGTCGAGGTCAGGTTCTCGATGCGGTCCTCGACCCACTTCACGGGCTTTCCGGTGACGATGGAGGCAACCGCGGCGCAGATATAGCCGGGATAGGCGCCGACCTTGTTGCCGAAGCCGCCGCCGATATCCGGCGAGATCACATGGATCTTGTGTTCCGGAATTTTCGCGATCAGCGCCACCACGGTACGGATCACATGCGGCGCCTGGAAGGTACCCCAGATCGACAGCTCGCCCTTGATCTTGTCGAACGAGCAGACGCACTGGCAGGTCTCCAGCGGCGACGGATGGGTGCGGTGATAGGAGAGCATCTCCTTGATCGTCACATCCGCCTTCTTGAACGCGGCGTCGGTCAAGTCCTTGTCGCCGACGGTCCACTCGAAGACGTGGTTGTGATGCTTGCGCGGGCCGTGCGCGCCCGTGGTCTTGCCGGCGAGATCCTCGCGCAGCACCGGGGCGTCGGCGTCCATCGCCTTGAACGGATCGATCACCACCGGCAGCGGCTCGTATTCGACCACCACCTTGTTGATGCCGTCGTCCGCCGCATAGCGGTCGGTGGCCACCACGAAGGCGACTTCCTGATTCTGGAACAGCACCTTGCCGTCGGCCAGCACCATCTGCACGTCGCCCGCCAAGGTCGGCATCCAGGCGAGGTTGACGGTTTTCAGCGTCTCGGCGGTGATCACAGCCAATACGCCGGGCACCTTCAGCGCCTCGGTGTCGTCGATCGATTTGACCCGCGCATGGGCATGCGGCGATCTGACAAAATCGCCGTGCAGCATGCCCGGCAGTTTCAGGTCGTCGACATAATTGCCCCTGCCTTGCGTGAAGCGGATGTCTTCGACGCGCTTGCGCTTGCAGCCCATGCCTTCGAGCTTGGCTTCGCGTTGTTCCCGCGTGGGAGTCATGTCGTTCATTCCGCAGCCTCCTGGAATTCGACGCCATTGATCTTGGCGGCGGCGTACTGGATCGCCTTGACGATGTTCTGATAGCCGGTGCAGCGGCAGAAATTGCCGGAAATGCCCATGCGGATTTCCGCTTCCGTCGGCGACGGGTTCTCCTGCAGCAGCCGCTGCGCGCGGACGATCATGCCCGGCGTGCAGAAGCCGCATTGCAGGCCATGCATCATGCGAAAGCCTTCCTGCAGCGCCGACAGCGAGCCGTCGGCATTGGCGACGCCCTCGATGGTCGTGATCTCGGAGCCCTGCGCCTGCACGGCGAAGACGGTGCAGCTCTTCACCGACATGCCGTCGAGATCGACGGTGCAGGCGCCGCAATGCGTGGTCTCGCAGCCGATATGGGTGCCGGTGAGCATCAGATTTTCACGGATGAAATGCACCAGCAGGGTGCGCGGTTCGACGAGGCCTTCGACCTCGGCGCCGTTCACCTTCATGGTTACGTGCGTTTTTGCCATTTTGTTTTCTCCCCTGTCAGCTTGCGCGAGACGCGGCGCGGGTCAGCGCCCGCGTCACCATGATGCCGCCGACATGCTTGCGATATTCCACCGGGCCGCGCGCATCCGCGGCCGGCGACATGATGGCCTCCGCTGCGGCGGCGGCCTTTTTCAGCGTGGCGTCGTCGAGGCTGGTTCCGATCACGGCCTTGGCGGCATCGGTGGCGAGCAGCGGCGTTTCGGACAGGTTGGTGAGCCCGATCGCGCAGCTCGCGACCTTGCCGCCCACCATGGTGAGGACGACCGCCGCCGCCGCCGTGGCGTAATCGCCAACTTTCCGTTTGAGTTTTTCGTAGGCGTAGCCATGGCCGGTCGCCAGCGCCGGAATTGAAATCGAGGTCAGGATTTCGCCGGGCTCCAGCGCTGTGAAATAGGCGCCCTGATAGAAGTCGGAGGCCGCGATGTCGCGCGCGCCGGACGGCCCTTCGAGCCGGTAGTTGGCGCCGAGCGTCAGCATCAGCGCCGGCATGTCGTTGCCGGGATCGCCATTGGCGACATTGCCGCCGAGGGTGCCGCGGTAGCGCACCTGCGGATCGGCGATCAGGAGTGCCGTCTCATGCAGGATCGGCAGCGATCTCGCGATCTCGGCCGACGCCAGCAGATCGTGCTGGGTCGTCATCGCGCCGATCACGAGCCGGTTGCCGTCGCGGCGGATGCCTTTGAGGCCGTCGATGCCGTGCAGATCAACCAGATGCTCGGGGGTGGCGAGCCGAAGCTTCATCATCGGCACCAGGCTGTGGCCGCCGGCCAGGGCACGGGCTTCATCGCCGAGCGTTGACAGCAATTTGACCGCATCGGCGACGGTCGCCGGCCGGTGATAGCTGAATGGGCCAGGAATCATGGTTTCCTCCATTCGTCCGACTGAGAGGTCGCGGACGTTGCTGGAATGGTTCTATCTGGCTGATCCCACACGCAAGATGCCGGCCGCGGCTCCGGCACAAAACGCCGGAATTCGCACGAAATGCGGACCCGTCCGCACGAAATGCGTCAGGCGTCGCGACCTAACTGCATAGGAGACGCCTGCGCATGGCGTCTGGCGAGCCCAAGCCGCGCCTTCACCTCGGCGATCTTGGCGCGGCTCACGGGCACGCGGTGCGGCGACGGGCCATCGAGCTCGACGATCGCGCCATCGCCCTCCTTGCGGACGAAGCTGACATGGGGGATCGCCACGATATGGCTGCGGTGCACCCGGACGAACAGACCGGGATCAAGCTGCGCTTCGGCTTCCGAGATCGACCACGGGCACATCCGCTCGCGGGTTCCATCATGGACCCGCGTATAATGCGCGTCGGCCCGGACGCTGCGGACATCGGCGGTATCGATGAAATGCGTGCCGTCGGCGCCCTCGACCGGAAGCCGCGGCGCCGGCGCGGCGCGGGGCTGGCCAAGACCGCCGAGCGGTGCCGAGGTCAGCCGTGGCAACGATGCCGCCACCGGGCCCGGTTCGAGCAGCGACGCCGGCGAGACATCGGCCGCGAGTCCCACCGGATCGGCGACCGCGGGCGCCATCACCGCCTGCCGGCGCGGATCCGGCACCAGCGACAGCAGGAAGCCGGCGGCGATGACAAAACACAACAGCGCCACGATCACGGAGAGGATTTGCTGCGACGCGGCCAAGCCACCGCCATGGTGGTGCGTCGCCGCGGCCAGCGAAACGAAATGCATGCCGGCCATGGCCGTGTAATGCATGCCCGATACCGCGACCCCGAACGCGACCGAACTCGCGATCAGGCGGATGCCATCCTGCCGGGCGAGGAACGCGCGCAGGCCGCCATAGGCCGCGATGATGGCGATCAGAATGGACAGCGAAATCATCGTGCCGTCGTGCTCGATCGCGAAATTACCGGCCAGGCCATGGATGCCGACATAATGCATGCTGGCGATGCCAACCCCGAGCAGCACCGCCGACGAGGCCACGCGGCGCAGCGACGGCTCGCCGATGCTGACGAAGAACAAGGATATGCCGACCACCAGCACGCAGATCAGGAACGAGATGATGGTGGGAAGGATGAGATAGACGGTATCGGCCGGAATCGGCGCGGCCAGCATGCCGATGAAATGCATGGTCCAGATGCCGACCGCGAGGAAGGCCGCGGCGCCGGCCAGCAACACGCGACGGCTCACGCCCGGCGTCGCGCGGATGCGCGCAGCAAGGCCGAAGCCGGTGTATCCACCCAGAATCGCGATCACCACCGAGAGCGCGACGAGATAGGGATCGTGTCCTTCGAACATGATCGTCTCGGCCGTCCGTCTCCACGGACGTGCCTCCTCCCGCCGCCGAGTTTATAGGCGCGGCGGCGGAAATGACAATCGGCCTGTTTTCGGTGGCTAGCCCACGATTCCCGCCGCGACCTGGCCGCGCAGCCGCTCCAGGCTCAGCAGCGTGTTGGCGCAGGCTTCCGCGACCTCGACGCCCTTGATCGCGAAATGCTTGCGGAAGAATTCGACATGCACGGCGCTCTCATGGAACTGCTGCGGCGTCAGCACCGCCGAGAACACCGGCACTTCGGTGCGCAACTGCACATCCATCAGCGCCTTGATCACGGTATCCGAGACGAATTCGTGGCGGTAGATGCCGCCATCGACCACGAGCCCGGCGGCGACGATCGCGGTATAGCGCCGGGTCTTGGCCAGAATCTGCGCATGCAGCGGGATCTCGAACGAGCCGGGCACCTCGAACACATCGATGTTGGTGATATGGCGCAGCTCCATCTCGGCAAGGAAGGCGATGCGGCATTCCTCCACCACCTCGCGATGCCAGGCCGACTGCACGAAGGCTATGCGCTGCGGCTTTGAAAATCGGGGATGCACAGGCGTCGGCGGAGGTTCGGGAACGTCAGGAGTTTTACTCCCTTCGGACAACTCCTGGACCTGAGCTTCCTGGATTTCGGCGTCTTGGATTTGAGCGTCTTGTATTTGAGCGTCTTGGACTTCGGTCTCTTGCAACATCTGATTCATGGCTTTCCTCTTTCAGGACCAGAATCAGGGCATACGGAACAACGCGCCGCGCGCAATGCGGCTGTCGCGACCGTTCTCTTTCATCCGGACTTTAACCGTCGGCTTCGGAATCACACCGAATCTGCTGACCCTTCCTCCGAAAGGAAGAAGGCGCTCGCGGGCTTGGGCTGCTTCGCCTTTACCGCCGGTGGGGATTTTCACCCCGCCCTGAGAACATCGGCCGCCCGGGTTGAGCGGCCTGGAAGGAACTATGGCGATTCGCAGGCACGCCAGCAAGCACCTTCGCATGGGGAATCCGCATGTCCCCATGCCGCCAGCGCGAGCCTGCAGGCGGCCCGGCCCCTTGGAAATCAACGCCGGCCGCGCCAAACGGACTCGCGCCACGCGAAACCCCGCCGCCCGACTCGCACAAGGCGAAACCGATTCCGGTTTGTTCTCGGCGCAAAAGTTAACGGCCGAGATCAACTGTGGACGAGCGCCGCTTTGCCTGTGGACGGACTCGGGGTGCAGTTGCGCGGATTCCGCAAATCACATCACTTGATCCGGGCAAGCTTGGGACGATCCAAGGATTGGGTGACCCGGGGATTGCAGTTTACAGTGACGCCTCATCTTCGCGCGTGCTGGTCTGCTGCGTGCGTATTCATCATCGTAACCGGAATTTTCAAGACAAGGTCGAGACGGAATGTCCCTCCTCGAAGGCATTATCGATTCCCGGATCAACCCGCTGGCGGTGGTCGAGGACATCGCCGCCGATAACAACTGGTCGTTCGAACGTTCCGGCGAAGACGAGGTAACGATCGTCTCCAAGGGCGACTGGACCGACTATCAGCTTTCCTTCACCTGGATGACCGAGATCGAGGCGCTGCATCTGGCCTGCGCCTTCGACATGAAGATTCCCACCGCCCGCCGCGGCGAGGTGCAACGGCTGATCGCGGCGATCAACGAGCAATTATGGGTCGGGCATTTCGATATCTGGACCCACACCGGCATGATCATGTACCGGCAGGCGCTGGTGCTGCCGGGCGGGCTCACCGCCTCGACAGGTCAATGCGAGACCATGCTGGTCGGCGCCATCCACGCCTGCGAGCGCTATTACCCGGCATTCCAGTTCGTGGTCTGGGCCGGCAAGACAGCCCCGGAAGCCATGAGCGCGGCGATGTTCGACACCGAGGGCGAGGCGTAGGGGTTCTGCGCACACGCGCAGCATATACAGCGTCGTCCCTGCGGAAAGCAGGGACCCATACGCCGTGCCGCCTAAGTTCAAGTAAAGTGCTTGTGGCCTATCCTTGGCTTCACTAGAAAAGCCGGTGGTTATGGGTCCCTGCTTTCGCAGGGACGACGAGAGTGATTGTTTCCGATGACCTCGAACGCCACTGACGCCTTGAAAAATATCACCGGCACCATCGTGCTTGCCGGCGCCGGCAAGATGGGCGGCGCGATGCTGTCGGGCTGGCTGGCGCAGGGGCTGGATGCGACGCGCGTCGCGGTGATCGAGCCGCATGCTTCCGATGAGATCCGCGCGCTGGCCGCAAAAGGCATTCGGCTCAATCCGCCGCCGAACGATATCGGCGCGGTTGCGACGCTGGTGGTGGCGCTGAAGCCGCAGATGTTCCGCGAGGCCGGCGCGATGCTGAAATCTTTTGCCGGCCCGACCACGCTGGTGGTGTCGATCATGGCGGGAACCACCATCGCTGCCCTCGAAGAAGTCTGCGGCGGCAGTGTCGTCCGCGCCATGCCCAACACACCGGCGGCGATCGGCCGGGGCATCACGGTCGCGGTCGCGGCGAACAATGTCAGCGCCGCGCAGCGCGCGGTCGCCGACGCGCTGTTGCGCGCCACCGGATCGGTGGAATGGGTCGATGACGAGAGCTTGATGGATGCGGTGACCGCCGTCTCCGGCTCCGGTCCGGCCTATGTCTTTCTGCTGGCCGAGGAGCTGGCGCGCGCCGGCGTCGAAGCCGGACTGCCGCCGGAACTCGCGACCCGGCTGGCGCGCGAAACCGTCGCCGGCTCCGGCGAATTGCTGCATCGTTCGGATGCGCCTTCCGCCACGCTGCGCCAGAACGTCACCTCCCCCGGCGGCACCACCGCCGCCGCGCTCGAGGTGCTGATGGGCCCCAACGGCCTGCAGCCGCTGCTGACCCGCGCGGTCGCCGCCGCGACGAAGCGTTCGAAGGAACTGGCAAAGTAATTTTTCTCAGTCCTCATCCTGAGGAGCCGCGAAGCGGCGTCTCGAAGGATGGAACGGGCGATGTTGCCATCCTTCGAGACGCGGCCAAGAGGCCGCTCCTCAGGATGAGGGCGGAGAGTCGCTAACTCGTGCCGAAGCACCTGAGCGCAAAATTATCACCCCCTGTCGTCCCGGCGAAGGCCGGGACGACAGGGGAGAGAGCCGGATTACTTCTTCGCCGCGGCGGCGCGCTCCACAAAGGTCTTGCCGCCCTTCATCTTGTGAGCCAGCGGCGCCTCGTTGATCTGGATGACGACGGCATCGGCGTCGACGCCGAGATTCTTCACCAGCGCCTGCGTGATGTCGCGCATCATGCCGGCCTTCTGTTCGTCGGTGCGGCCGGCGGCCATGCTCACGGTAATTTCAGGCATTTTTTGTCTCTCCCTTTTCTCTTGCTACGAACACTACTCTCTACCGAGTGCGCTTCCGCTTCGCGCCATAACGCGCCGGCGCCGCATCTTGCACTGACGTCATCATCCGCGAAAGCGGATGATCCAGTATTCCGCGCAGCTTCGGTTAAATTTCTGACATCACGGCGTACTGGATGCCCGCCTCCGCGGGCATGACGGCTTGAGCCTATGTTCCCCACCTCACATCATGCCGCGCCAGCACTTCGCGCACCTTGGCGACGATCTCGTCTTCCCGGCACGAAAACTGCGCCGGACGGGTCTCGCGCCATTCCTGATGGGAGGCAATCGCGGCCGCGGCCTTGGCGCCGTCGATCAGGTCCTTGATCTGTACCTCGCCGCGCGCCTTTTCATCCGAGCCCTGAATGATCACGCAAGGGCTGTTGCGCTTGTCGGCATATTTGAGCTGGTTGCCCATGTTCTTCGGATTGCCGAGATAAAGCTCGGCGCGGATTTTTTCGGCACGCAAGACGGCGACCATCTTCTGATAATCCGCGACGCGGTCGCGATCGAATACGGTGACGACGACGGGGCCAAACTCCGGCGTGGTGTCGAGCTTGCCGAGCATCGTCAGCGCGGCCTGCAGCCGCGACACGCCGATGGAGAAACCGGTGGCCGGCACCGGCTCGCCGCGAAAGCGCGAGACGAGGCCATCATAGCGTCCGCCACCGCCGACCGAGCCGAAGCGCACCGGGCGGCCTTTTTCGTCTTTTGTCTCCAACGTGAGTTCTACTTCGTAGACGGGGCCGGTGTAGTATTCGAGGCCACGCACGACCGAGGGATCAAACAAAATCTGTTCCTTCGCGTAACCCGATTGATGGCAAAGAAAAAGGATGTCGGTCAACTCAGACGTACCGCTCGTGTCGCCGCCTACTTTGGCAATTGAATCCGCTACGCGAGCAAGTTTTTCAGCGTCGTCTTCCCCAGTTGAAGTGACATAGTCGAGCACAATTTCTACTGCTTTTGGTGGAAGCTTTGCACCCGTTGTGAAATCGCCCTTACCCTCTTCTCCGCCGTCCCAACGACCTTCACCAAGCAGCAGCTTCACGCCGTCAATGCCGAGCCGATCCATCTTATCGATCGCCCGAAGGACTGTAAGTCGCTGCCCCGCGCTGGCATCACCTTTGAGGCCGCATGCTTCCAAAACCCCATCCAGCACCTTGCGGTTGTTCACCTTCACCACATAGCTGCCGCGCGGGATGCCCAGCGCTTCCATGGTGTCCGCCGCCATCATGCACATCTCGGCGTCGGCGGCGGGCGACGCGCTCCCCACCGTGTCGGCATCGAATTGCATGAACTGGCGGAAACGTCCCGGGCCCGGCTTCTCGTTGCGATAGACGTAGCCGGCGCGGTAGCTGCGATAGGGTTTTGGCAAGCTATCGAAATTTTCCGCGACGTAGCGCGCCAGCGGCGCGGTGAGGTCGTAGCGCAGGCTGATCCACTGCTCGTCGTCGTCCTGGAACGAGAACACGCCCTCATTGGGCCGGTCCTGATCGGGCAGGAATTTGCCGAGCGCGTCGGTGAATTCCATCGCCGGGGTTTCCACCGGCTCGAAACCATAACGCTCGAACACCTCGCGGATGGTTTCGGTCATGCGCCGCGTCGCCGCGATCTCGGCGGGGCCGCGATCGGCAAGCCCGCGCGGCAGGCGGGCGCGAAGTTTCTGGGGTTTTTTGGGTTTGTCGGCCATGGCCGGCGTTGGTACCAGCCGAGGCGCGGCGCGGCAACCGTGCTTACTTCCTAACCTCGCCCCGCTTGCGGGGAGAGGTCGAAATTCGAGCGGCGCTCGAATTTCGGGTGAGGGGGTACAGGTCCATCAATTGACATCGGCGTTTGCCGATAGAGCCCCTCACCCCACCCTCTCCCCGCAAGAGCGGGGCGAGGGAGTGAGAGAGCATGCCCGCCTTGCGCCGGTCACGGGACCTTTCTGATCCAGTTGTGCGGGTCGGCGGCGCGACCGTACTGGATGTCGACCAGCTTCTTGCGCATCCCCATGGCGACGGGGCCGGCCGCGCCGCCGCTGATGAGAAAATCGCCGCTCGCGGAACACACCTTGCCGATCGGCGAGATCACGGCCGCGGTGCCGCAGGCAAAGGCCTCTTTCAGCTTTCCGCTGGCGGCATCGGTGCGCCACTGGTCGATCGTGTAGAGTTCCTCCCGCACGCGCGTGCCGCAATCCTTTGCCAGCGCGATGATCGAATCGCGGGTGATGCCCGGCAGGATGGTGCCGAGCGGCGGCGTCGAGAGCGAGCCGTCCTCGAACACGAAGAAGACGTTCATGCCGCCGAGTTCCTCGATGAAGCGGCGCTCGATCGCATCGAGGAAAACCACCTGGTCGCAGCCGTGCTCGATCGCCTCGGCCTGCGCGCGCAGGCTCGCTGCATAATTGCCGCCGCATTTGACGGCGCCGGTGCCGCCGATCGCGGCGCGCGTGTAGTGCTCCGACACCCAGATCGACACCGGCGCAGGTCCGCCCTTGAAATAGGAGCCGACCGGCGAGGCGATGACGGCGAAGATGTATTCCGCGGAAGGCTTCACGCCGAGGAAGATCTCGCTCGCGATCATGAACGGCCGCAAATAGAGACTGCCCTCGCCGCCCGGTATCCAGGCGCGGTCGATGCGCACAAGCTGCTCGACCGCTTCGATGAACACAGCCTCGGGCAGCGGCGCCATCGCCATGCGCTCCGCCGAATTGTGGAAGCGCCGGGCATTGGCGTCGGGGCGGAACAGGTTCACGCCGCCGTCGTCGCGCTTGTAGGCCTTGAGACCTTCGAAAATCTCCTGCGCGTAGTGCAGGACGGCTGCGGCAGGATCGAGCGGAAAATTGGCGCGGGATTCGACCCGCGCGCCATGCCAACCCTTTGCCTGATCGTAGCGGACCAAAGCCATGTGATCGGTGAAAATCCGGCCGAAGCCGAGGTCCACTAGCTTTGCCGCGCGCGCCTGTTCGGACGTCGGATTCGACGCAGGCAGGATTTCGAATTTCAAACCCGTGCTTCCCGCTGTCGGAACCGGCGCGATTTCCGGCGCCGGCCTGTCTTTCCGGGCCATGACGCCATCGATCTTGTCCAACGAAACTCCCATGGGCTCTCTCCCGGATTGACGCGGCTTCCCGCGCCCGCGCCGTGGCGCTGTTTAATACGCTTGTTAATATCCCTGGGCTTCGTCGGCACCGGCCTTGCGGACGATTTCCACTATCACATGTCCGAGGACATGCTTTTGCGGAAGGCGGAAGTCCAGTATGTTTGCCGGGATGCCGCCCGACAATCCCTGCGGTAGAAACATTCGCGGCCGTCGCCGTCACCTCTGGCTCTCTCTGGACCGCATTACCGGCGGCGAAAACGATCTAATATTTCGTCGTGGCTGGCAGTTTTGTAACATTGAACCCAAGATATGGCAACATGGCTTACGTAAATTTTTCAAGCCCCTCCGCCGACCCCGATTCGCGGTCGGCCGACGGGCGTTCCCCTGCCCCCCGTCCCGGCGAGCTGCGCTGGGACATCATCGAGCTCTTGTTCTTCGCCTACCGGGACTTCGTCGGTGACGCCGATCATGAGCTGGAGGCGTTCGGATTCGGCCGGGCGCACCACCGGGTGATCCACTTCGTCTATCGCTATCCCGGTCTGAAGGTCGCCGATCTGCTCGACGTGCTGCGCATCACCAAGCAGTCGCTGGGACGGGTCCTCAAGCAATTGCTCGATGAAGGGTATATCGTGCAGAAGACCGGCAACAACGACCGGCGGCAGCGCCTTCTTTTTGCCACCGCCAAAGGCGAGTCGCTGGTGGCGAAGCTGGCCGGCCTGCAAACCGACCGGATCAACCGCGCGCTGCGCGACGTCAGTCCATCGGACGCCGATACGGTGCGGCAGTTCCTGCGCGCGATGATCGATCACGACGATCCCGACAAGGTGCTTGAAACGATCCTCAAGCCCGCCAACGCAACCGCAAAGGCAAAGGAATGATCGTGGCCCAGGCTGCAACCCTCACCCGAACGCCGCAGCAACCCGCCGATAACGCACCGCATGTGCTGCTGGTCGACGACGACCGCCGCATCCGCGATCTGTTGTCGCGCTTTCTCTGCGGCGAAGGCTACCGCGTGACGACGGCGGCAAGCGCCGGCGACGCCCGCGCCAAGCTGCTCGGCCTGCATTTCGATCTGTTGATCCTCGACGTCATGATGCCCGGCGAGACCGGGTTCGATCTCGCCCGTTTCATCCGCATTTCGTCATCGGTGCCGATCATCATGCTGACGGCGCGGCACGAGGCGGAAGCCCGGATCGAGGGCCTGCAGATCGGCGCCGACGATTATGTAGCCAAGCCGTTCGAGCCGCGCGAACTGGTGCTGCGCATCGGCAACATTCTCAAGCGCGCCGCCCCGCCGCCGGTGGAGACGCTGGAGCAGGTCGCGTTCGGACCCTATGTCTATCATCTGGAGCGCGGCGAACTGCGCCAGGGCGACGAGGTCATTCATCTCACCGATCGCGAACGCGAAATGCTGCGCATTCTCGCCCTCGCGCGCGGCGAGACCGTGCCGCGCAGCGCGCTGACCGGCGACGGCACCGTCAACGAACGCGCGGTGGACGTGCAGATCAACCGCCTGCGGCGCAAGATCGAACGCGATCCCGCCAATCCGCTGTTCCTGCAGGCGGTGCGCGGCATCGGCTATCGCCTGGTCGCATCGCCCTGAATCATTTGACAGGGTATCCCGCCCGATGAGTACGCTCGACACCGGCCTCACGCTGATCCGCACCGCCGCGGGCCGGGTTTCGGCGGCCAATGGCTGGATGGGCAACGCGTTCAAGGGCTGGATGCCGACCGGGCTCTATGCCCGCGCGCTGCTGATCATGATCGTGCCGATGGTGGTGCTGCAGACGGTGGTGGCGTTCGTGTTCATGGAGCGGCACTGGAACACGGTGACGCGGCGTCTGTCGGCCGCCGTGGTGCAGGACATCGCCAGCCTGATCGACGTCTACAAGGGTTATCCGCAGGACAAGGACCGCGCGCAATTGCGGCGCGTCGCCCAGCGGCTGCAGCTGGTGGTGGATTTCCTGCCCGTCGGCGACATGCCGCCGCCCGGCCCCAAACCGTTCTTCTCGCTGCTCGACCAGACGCTGTCGGTGCAGCTTGGCCGGCAGATCGGCAGGCCGTTCTGGATCGACACCGTCGGCCGCTCCAACCTGGTCGAGATCCGGATCCAGCTCGACGACGCCGTGATGCGCATCTTCGCCCAGCGCAGCGCCGCCTATGCCTCGAATTCGGAGATCTTCCTGTTCTGGATGGTCGGCACCTCGTCGATCCTGCTGATCGTCTCGGTGCTGTTCCTGCGCAACCAGATCAAGCCGATCCTGCGCCTGGCCGACGCCGCCGAAAGCTTCGGCAAGGGCCGCGAAGTGCCGAATTTCCGCCCGCGCGGCGCGCGCGAAGTGCGCCGCGCGGCGCAGGCGTTCCTCGAAATGAAAGCGCGGGTCGAGCGTTCGATCGAGCAGCGCACCGCGATGCTGGCCGGCGTCTCGCACGACCTGCGCACCATCCTGACCCGCTTCAAGCTCGAACTGGTATTGATCGGCGACAGCCCGGAAGTCGACGGCATGCGCAAGGACGTCGACGAGATGTCGGGCATGCTGGAGGCCTATCTGGCGTTCGCGCGCGGCGACAGCGGCGAGCACGCCCAGCCGACCGACATGGCGATGGCGCTGGAGGAGTTGCGCAGCGACGCCGAGCGCAACGGCCACGCCGCAACGGTGACGTTCCACGGCCTGCCGGTGGTGACGGTGAAGCCGGCATCGTTCAAGCGCTGCCTCGGCAACCTCGTCTCCAACGCGGCGCGGCACGCCAACGCGATTTCGATAACCGGCCACCGCGATCACCGTTATTTGACCGTGACGATCGACGACGACGGGCCGGGCATTCCGCCCGCGATGCGCGGCGAAGTGTTCAAGCCGTTCCTGCGGCTCGATGACGCCCGCAACCAGGACGAAGGCGGCACCGGGCTTGGCCTTGCGATCGCCCGCGACATCGCGCGCTCGCATGGCGGCGACATCACGCTCGGCGACAGTCCGATGGGCGGGCTTCGCGCCGCGGTGCGGATCCCGGTGTAACGGCGGGTTTCGAGAGCGTGGTCGTGGCCATCCTTCGAGACGCGCGCACAAGCGCGCTCCGCATGAGGATCTCGGCGCGGCGACGTCGCCGTTCTTCAGGATGAGGACCTCATGGTGAGGAGCGCGGCAACGCCGCGCGTCTCGAACCATGAGGTCGATACGCCGTCAGTTCGATTTCGGCATCAAGGCTTTCAGCTTTTGCATGTCCTTGACGTTCATCTTCATGCCGCCGGGCATCACGATATCGCCGGGCTTCTGATCGGCCTTGCAGACCCCCAACCACTTCGCCTCGATCGTGGTCGTCGAGTCCCGCGGCACATTGGCGGGGCCGCCTTCGCTGTGCGCGGTGGATTTCACGGTGTAGCCGGCGTTGAAATCGCCGTTGATGTCGGAATGCGACGTGATCGACATGGCGCCGACCTTGCACACGGAATCACTGACGTAACCGGTCGCGGTCTTCTGGATATCCTGTTTGGAGCACATTTCCTTCGCCATCGGCGAGAAGCTGGTGCTCATCTCCTTGTCGGTGGTCTCGTCGGTGCAATGTTGCATCGTCATCTCCGGTGCCGCCGAACCGGATCTCAACACCTTCATTTCCCACAGGCCCGCTTTGCGAATCGGCATTTCGACCGCGGCGGCGTCGAGCGCGGGCAGCAGCGTCAGGCAGGCCGTCAAACAAAGAAGCAGTCGCGTCATGCTCCGCACTCCCCGTGAACCGGTTCGGATAGCCTGGACGGCGGCTCAGTAAAGCGTGCGCAGCGGCCGTTCGCGGGCGCCATAGGGCACCCAGCGGCAGGCGAACGAAACATAACCGCCATATTGGGCATCGATCGCGAGGAACTTCACGACCTTGCCGTAAGAGGCGCAGTGATCGACCGCCAGCAGGCGCGCATCGGTCCGCTGCGCCAGCGCATAAGCGATGATGCCGCCGGTGTCGTTGCCCTGGAACGGCGGTACGGTATCGGCCCGCGCCGGCGCGCCGGCCAGCATCATACCCATGGCAACCAGGCTCGCGGCCTTCATCATTCGCATCGCAAACTCCGTTTCGCTCAACTGCATCTTAAAGTGCAACCATGGCCATTGAAAGAACGGCGGACGGTCCGAAACGGAGTTATCGGCAGGGTGTGGCCGCCGTGCACTTGACCCCGCCCGGCCTTCGCGGCACCGTCCGCAAACTGGATCATCCGGCGGATCGGCTATGCGCGACTTCTTCACACCTCTGAAAAAAACCACCCTCGGCGCGGGGGTTGGCGTCCTGTTCGGGCTTCTGGCATTCGGCCAGGCGGCCCAGGCGGCCAATCCGCTGGAGCTGAATTTCTGGCTGTCGGGCCCGCGCTATGACGGGCAGGTCGCCGAATGCGAGCGGGCGCTGGGGACCATCACCTCGCAGTTCCAGGAAAAAGAAAGCACGTTCTGGAATTCCGCGCTGCAGATCACCGGCTATGACCGGATCCACGAAATCGCGTTCCGGCCTTGGCAGTCCGACAACATTCCGCGCCGCTACTGCAGCGCCGATGTGATGCTGAGCGACGGCAAGCTGCGCGCCGTGCATTACTCGATCATCGAGGACGGCGGTTTTGCCGCTTACGGGCAAGGCGTGGAATGGTGCGTGACCGGGCTCGATCGCAACTGGGCCTACAATCCCAAATGCAAAGCCGCCAAACCCTGATTGCCGGCTTTGATTATTCGCCTGATTTCCGGCTCGGTTTGATGGCCGGCGCAGCCAGGTTTTAGTTTCTTCCTATTTTGTTCTTGAAATGTTCTGTCTCCCTGCTAGGCTCCGCGGCAGTCTGGGTATGGGAGCGTCCTTATGTTTCAATCTTCGCGGATCTTGATTTCCCGGTTTCTCGCCTTCGTGGGTCTGCCCGTCTCCACCGGCCTGCTCGCTTTGGCGGTGCTGACCGGACTCGCCGGAACGGCGTCGGCGCAGGATCGCCGGCAGAATGCGCCCGGCGAGTTCGATTTTTACGTGCTCTCGCTGTCGTGGTCGCCCTCCTTCTGCGAATCGGCGTCGGAGCGCGGCAACAGCGGGCGATCGCAGCAGGCCCAATGCGGCGGGCGGCCGTTTTCCTTCGTGGTCCACGGCCTGTGGCCGCAATATGAGCGCGGCTTTCCCGACTACTGCCAGCGGCCGGCGCCGCGGCTCGATCGCAACATCATGACCTCGATGCTGGACCTGATGCCGGCGCCGGGACTGATCTTCAACGAATGGGACAAGCACGGCACCTGTTCGGGACTGGGCGCGCGGGCCTATTTCGAGACCATCCGCAAGGCCCGTTCGGCGGTGAAAATTCCGGAAGAATATCTCGATTTGCCGGAAGCCAGGACCGTGGCGCCGGCCGAGATCGAGGCGGCCTTCATCAAGGCCAATCCCGGGCTCAGCACTGGCGGGATCGCGGTGGCCTGCAACAGGGACCGCCTGAGCGAAGTGCGTATCTGCATGAGCAAGGATCTGCAGTTCCGCGCCTGCGAGGAAATCGATCGCCGAGCCTGCCGACGCGACCAGGTCGAGATGCCGCCGATGCGGGGCGGCTGAACGCGGGGTCCGCAACCG
Source organism: uncultured Alphaproteobacteria bacterium (assembly GCA_963793165.1). GTDB lineage: Bacteria > Pseudomonadota > Alphaproteobacteria > Rhizobiales > Xanthobacteraceae > Bradyrhizobium. The sequence goes on along the minus strand of CAWBYU010000007.1, from coordinate 191,888 downwards.
TCCGCCGTCATTGCGAGGCGCGAAGCGACGAAGCAATCCAGCCCCCAATTGCCATGGATTGCTTCGCTCCGCTCGCAATGACGTGGTAACCCCTCTGCCATGAACTACCGTCACGCCTTTCACGCCGGCGGCTTTGCCGACGTCATCAAGCACATCGTGCTGGTGCGCATTCTCACCTACCTGCAGGACAAGCCGGCGGCGTTTCGCGTCATCGACACCCATGCCGGCGCCGGGGTCTACGATCTCACATCGGATGAAGCCCGGCGCGGCGGCGAATGGCTCACCGGCATCGCGCGGGTGATGCAGGCGCGGTTTTCGGAAACGGCCTTGCCGCTGGTGCTGCCCTATCTCGACATCGTCAGGGCCTTCAATCCGCAAGCGGCACTCGAGGCCTATCCCGGATCGCCGCTGATCGCGCGGGCGCTGCTGCGGCCGCAGGATCGCCTCACCGCCTGCGAAGTCGAGCCCAAGGCGCGCAAGCGCCTGATCGACGCGCTGCGCCGCGACACCCAGGCCCGTGTCGTCGATCTCGACGGCTGGCTGGCGTTACCGGCCTTCGTGCCGCCCAAGGAGCGGCGCGGCCTGGTCCTGATCGATCCGCCTTACGAGCAGAAGGACGAATTCGAACGGCTGGCCACCGGCTTTGCCGAGGCCTTCGCCAAATGGCCGACCGGCAGCTACCTGCTGTGGTATCCGGTGAAAAGCCGGCGCGCCACCGACGGCCTGGCACGGCATGTCGCCGGGATCGCCGGCGCCGCCGCGCCAGCCGGGAAATGCCTGCGTCTGGAGTTCAGCGTCGCGCCGCAGGCAACCGGCGCCGGCCTGGCATCGGCGGGTCTGCTCGTCGTCAATCCGCCGTGGACGCTGGCCGGAGAGTTAAAGGCCATCCTGCCCGAGCTCGAAAAGCCGCTCGGCCAGGGCGGCGCAGGCCGGTTCAGGCTTGAGACGCCCAAACCCTGACGGCCCAAAGCTGAATTGCCCAGGCTTTCACCAGCCGGGCACCCCAAAGCCTGGCCTGGACGGCGCGGCTCCGAACAGCACGGGAAAAGTGAAATTTGACCGGTAGGCAACTTGCAGGGAACCGTATTATGCTTGGCCATTGGGACTGGCTTTACGTTCCGCTTCCGCGAATGGTAGCGGCGGAGTGACAAGGCCTCACATATTTTAAAGGCGGATCGGCGCTGCCGTTCGATCCACCCGGATGGCCTAGCTTTCCGACAGCGAATGTCCGGTCGAGCCGATGCGCTGAAAGCGCGTAGCGGCGGAGCAATGCGGGGGAGGAGTTTTCCCGATGGCCATGACTGGAACGGTCAAGTTCTTCAACGGAGAACGTGGCTATGGCTTCATCAAACCCGATGACGGCGGCCGCGATGTGTTCGTCCACATCACGGCGGTGGAACGGGCGGGACTGAAGGATCTGACCGAAGGACAACGCATTACATTCGAGGTCGAGCCGGACAAGAAGGGCAAGGGCCCCAAGGCGGTCAACCTGGCGATCTCGTCCTAGAAGCTTTTTGGTTCTGAAGTTTTTTCCTGACGCGAACCGAAATCCGTTTCGCGCGCCAACGCCATCAAGCACCATAAAAAAAATCCCGGCCGCGCGGCGGCCGGGAGGTTGCGATCGCACGTCTTCTTGTTTGTGATCAGAAATGATAATTGATGCCGGCGCGCAGCACGCCGAAATGATAGCCGTTGGGGACGCCGGTGATGCTGAAATTGCTGTTGGAGAGATCGACGTAGAGATACTCGACCTTGGCGCTCCAGTTCTGGGCGAAGCCGAATTCGGCGCCGGCCCCCACGGTCCATCCGGCATTGGTATGGTTTTCCGACAGGCCGAATGTCTCGGCGCGCAATTCACCGAACGCCAGGCCGCCGGTGCCGTAGACCAGCAGGTTGTTGAAGGCATAACCGGCCCGGCCGCGCACGGTGCCGAACCACGGATTGGAGAACTTCCAGGGCGCGAAGGTGTCGTCGGCTCCGGTCGCCTGAAGATCGCCTTCGAGGCCGAACACCCATGGCCCGGTCTGAAAATTGTAGCCGGCCTGGACGCCGCCGACCAAACCCGACGGCTCGGTCGGATTGTTGGAGACCGAACCCCAAGCATAGCCGATGTTGCCGCCGAGATAGGGCCCGGCCCAGCTATAGGCATTGAGCGGCTGGTTGACCGTGTAGGGAGCCCGAGATCCGTAGAGGTCGGCAGCCCCTGCGGAAACGGTGAAACCCGCAGCCGTCAATGCCACGGCGGCGAAGGCAATTCTGCTCATCCTACTCTCCCAACTCAACCGCCGTGACCGTCGGCCGGGCTTGCGCGCAGACGACGGCCGCGCGCAAACCGAACCCGCATGGTTACGGAACTGCACCTTTTGCTGCTAAGGTTTATCGAGAGTTTTAAGTTAAAGCGTTGTTAAGACCTTACGGTCGTCCGCTTATAGTCTTAACGAAGTGTTACCGCGGCTTTTGCCAGCGTCGTCCCGACCGCGCCCGCGCCCTGACGCGGCCCGTTCCGGCACAGATTTCTGTTGGCAGAAGCGCCGATCGGCCCATCATGTTGCCCACAGGCCGCCGCTTCGCGCTGGCGACCTGCACCCGCCGCGCTTATTTTAGGCCCATGAATAGCGACCTCCCCGACCCCCCCAAGGATACCCGCAAGGATACCCGCAAAACTCCAGACCTGCCGCCTTCGCCGCGCGGTTCCACGCTGGACATCCCTCCGCAGGACCCGATGGCAGGGGATATCGACCCCGCCACCGCCGGCCCCGAGGAGGACGAGGAGGCGCGGCTGCCGGATGTCGCGGACGAGGCAAGCGAGATAGAGGCCGGCGATGCGGTGGCCGAAGGCCGGCTGGCGGTCGGCCGCGCCGCGATCGAACACGCGGTGCGCCTCGCGCCCACCTCGCCCGGCGTCTATCGCATGCTGAACGCTGCCGCCGACGTGCTCTATGTCGGCAAGGCCAAGAACGTGAAGAAGCGGCTCGCCTCCTATGCGCGGCCGACCGGCCAGGTGATGCGGATCGCCCGCATGATCGCGGCGACCGCGGCGGTGGAAATCGTCTCGACCACCACCGAGACCGAAGCCTTGCTGCTCGAAGCCAATCTGATCAAGCAGTTGCGACCGCGCTTCAACGTGCAATTGCGCGACGATAAATCATTTCCCTATATACTGATCACCGGCGATCATTGGGCGCCGCAAATCCTCAAGCATCGCGGCGCGCAATCGCGGCAGGGGCGCTATTTCGGGCCGTTCGCGTCGGCGGGCGCGGTCGGCCGGACCATCACGGCGCTGCAGCGCGCCTTCCTGGTGCGCTCGTGCACCGATGCGTTTTTTGAAAGCCGCACCCGGCCGTGCCTGCTCTACCAAATCCGGCGTTGCTCCGGGCCCTGTACCGGCGAGATCGATTTTCCCGGCTATACCGAACTGGTGCGCGAGGCGACGGATTTCCTGTCCGGCCGCAGCCGTTCGGTGAAACAACAGCTTGCCGGCGAAATGGAGAAGGCCTCGGCCGAGCTCGAATTCGAAACCGCGGCACTTTATCGCGACCGGCTGGCGGCGCTGTCCGCGATCCAGTCGCAGCAGGGCATCAATCCGCGCACCGTGGAAGAAGCCGACGTGTTCGCCGTCCATCAGGAAGGCGGCTATTTCTGCGTCGAGGTGTTTTTCTTTCGCACCGGGCAGAACTGGGGCAACCGCGCCTATTTTCCGCGCGCGGAGAAATCGTTCACCCCGGAAGAAGTGCTGGCCTCGTTCCTGGCGCAGTTCTACGACGACAAGCCGCCGCCGAAACTGGTCCTGCTGTCGCATGTGATCGAGGAGAGCGAGTTGCTGGCCAACGCGCTTTCCATCAAGGCCGGCTTCAAGGTGGAGGTCTCGACGCCCCAGCGCGGCGAGAAAAAGGAGCTGATCGCGCACGCGCTGACCAATGCGCGCGAGGCGCTCGGCCGCAAACTCGCCGATACCGCGACGCAGGGACGGCTGCTGCAGGGTCTGGTCACCACGCTCGGACTGCCGCATCCGCCGAAGCGGATCGAGGTCTATGACAACAGCCACATCCAGGGCACCAACGCGGTGGGCGCCATGATCGTGGCCGGGCCGGACGGTTTCATCAAGAACCAGTACCGGAAATTCAACATCCGGGCCGAAGGCCTGACGCCGGGCGACGACTACGCGATGATGCGCGAAGTGCTGCAGCGGCGCTTCAAGCGGCTGCTGACGCCGCCTGCGGAAGGCGATGGCGCCAAACCCAGGACAGACGATGATTCGTTTCCGCAATGGCCCGATCTTGTCATCATCGATGGCGGCCGCGGTCAGCTCAACGCCGTCAGGGAGATTTTCGCCGGTTTGGGCCTGACGCAAGTGTCGCTGCTGGCGGTCGCCAAGGGGCCGGACCGCGACGCCGGCCGCGAAACCCTGTTCATGCCGGACAGGCAGGCGCTCAAGCTCGAGCCGCGCGACCCCGTGCTGTATTTCATTCAGCGGCTGCGCGACGAGGCGCATCGCTTCGTGATCGGCTCGCATCGCAAGCTGCGCAAAAAGGACATCCGCGAAGCGGGCCTGCAGGAAATTCCCGGCATCGGCCCGTCGCGCAAACGGGCCTTGCTGCACCATTTTGGAACGCTCAAGGAGATCGAGCGGGCCTCGATCGCCGACCTCGGCAAGGTTCCCGGCGTCAGCGCCGAAAGTGCGCGCAAGATTTTCGAGTTTTTCCACGCCCAGCCGGGCTAGAGACGGGTTCCGCGTTACATTTGCGTCATCTCCAACAGGTCAATTGCGCCGCACGGTTGACCTTCATGCTTCGGCGGTATTGGTAAGGCGGATGAACATCGCAACGACAAAAGGGGCCGCGAAGAGCTCGCTGTCCCTGCCGAATCTCCTGACTTACGCCCAAATCGCCGCCATCCCGGTGGTGGTCGGGTGCGTCTATGCTCAGTCCGTGATGGACGGGCCGCTGTGGCTGCGCTGGGTGGCGCTGGCGGTGTTCATCGCCGCCGGAGTTACCGATTTTCTCGATGGCTACTATGCGCGAATCTGGGATCAGCATTCGGCGTTCGGCCGGATGCTGGATCCGATCGCCGACAAACTCCTGGTAGCATCCTGCCTGCTGATGCTGGCGGCGGACAACAGCATTCACGGCTGGACGCTGTGGGCCGCCGTCGTGATCCTGTGCCGCGAAATCCTGGTATCGGGCTTGCGGGAATATCTCGCCGCGCTGCGCGTCAGCGTACCCGTGACCAAGCTCGCCAAATGGAAGACCACGGTCCAGCTGGTCGCGATCGGGTTCCTGATCGCGGGCGAGGCCGGCGAAGTCATTTTGCCGCCGACAACGCTGATCGGGATCACTCTGCTGTGGATCTCGGCGATTTTCACGATCTACACCGGCTGGGATTATTTCCGCGCCGGCATTCATCATCTGATCGAGGAGGATGAGGGATGAAGGTCAAGTATTTCGCCTGGGTGCGCGAACGGATCGGCAAATCAGAGGAAACCGTCGAACCGCCGGCGAGCGTCCGCACCGTGGACGACCTGATCGGATGGCTGTCGGGACGCGGCGAGGCCTACGCCTATGCCTTCGAGAAACCAAAGGTGATCCGCGCCGCCATCGACCACGCCCACGTCAAACCGGACACGATGATTGCCGGCGCCCGCGAGATCGCCTTCTTCCCGCCGATGACCGGCGGTTAACCTTTTGACCGCGACCCGCGATGTTCTCATGACCGCCAATGTGACCATCCGCATTCAGCAGGCCGATTTCGACGTCGCGCAGGAAATCGCGGCGCTGACCAAAGCCCGCACCGATATCGGCGCCGTCGTGAGCTTTTCGGGTATTTGCCGGGACAGCGAGGGCGGCGAGACCCTGGCGGCGCTGACGCTCGAACATTACCCCGATATGGCGGAGGCCGAAATCGCGCGGCATGCCGAGACCGCGATGTCGCGCTGGCCGCTGACGGGCTTGACCATCATTCATCGCGTCGGCCGCATCACGCCCGGCGAAAATATCGTGCTGGTGCTCACGGCATCGCAGCATCGGCAAGCGGCGTTTCAGGCGGCGGAGTTTTTGATGGATTATCTGAAGGCCAACGCGCCGTTCTGGAAGCGCGAGGAAAGTGCTGTGGGAACCCGCTGGGTCGACGCGCGCCAGCATGATGACGCGGCGGCGGCCCGCTGGACCAAATCCTGATGGCCAAACGCGCGAAGCCGGCCGCAAAGCGCGGCCGCGCGACATCGAAATTTCCGAAAGTCGCATCCGGCGAACTGACGACGCTGCTGGATTTCGTCCGCTATGCGGTGAGCCGCTTCAACGAGGCCCAATTGGTATTCGCGCACGGCACCACCGATCCGGTGGCCGAGGCCGCCTTTCTGGTCTGCGAAACCTTGCATCTTCATCCCGATCAGTTCGAATCCTTTGCAACCGCGCGCGTCACAGCGCAAGAGGCCGGGAAAATTCTCGATGTGATCGCGCGCCGCGTCACCACGCGGAAGCCGGCGGCCTATCTGGTCAACACCATCTACATGCGCGGCCTGCCCTTCCATGTCGACGAGCGCGTGATCGTGCCGCGCTCGTTCATCGGCGAATTGCTGGAAACCCATTTCGGCGGCGGGGACGACGAAGGCGGCTCGCTGATCGAAGATCCCCTGGCGGTGGAGAATGTGCTCGACCTCTGCACCGGCTCCGGATGCCTGGCGATCCTGGCGAGCCTGAGCTTTCCAAATGCCCGGATCGACGCGGTGGATATCTCAAAGGACGCCCTCGACGTCGCCGCACGCAACGTCGCCAACTACAGTCTTGAGCACCGCGTGACGCTGCACCGGGGCGATCTGTTCACACCGCTTGGCGCTACGCGTTACGACCTGATCATCTCCAACCCGCCTTATGTCGACGCGCAAGGCATGGCGGAGCTGCCGCGCGAATGCCGCGCCGAACCGAAGCTCGCCTTCGACGGCGGCGCCGACGGGCTCGATATCGTCAGGCCCATCCTCGACCAGGCGGGCCGGCATTTGACGCCGCAAGGCGGGCTCTTGTGCGAGATCGGCCGCGGCCGCGAAGCGCTCGAGCAGGCGTTCCCGCAATTGCCGCTGCTATGGCTCGATACCGAAGAGTCCGACGGCGAGGTGTTCTGGATCGGCGCCGCCGATTTGTGAGGCAGACCGCGCGGTTTGGCTTGCCCCTGAAAGCGCCCGATTGGGCGGAAATAGTGCGCTCACTGGCGTTCCCGCCGTGCTGCGAAGCTGATAGCTTGCACGAAACCTGCCACGCCCCAAAACTTGAAGAGGCCCCCATGCTGGACAAGAGCCCACGCCCCGCCACCGTCAACGTACCCAACGACCTTGCGGCGCACTGGATGCCGTTCACCGCCAACCGGGCGTTCAAGAAGAACCCGCGGCTGCTCGCCGGTGCCCAGGGCATGCATTATATCACCGTCGATGGCCGCAAGATCATCGATGCCGCCGCCGGCATGTGGTGCTGTAATGCCGGCCACGGCCGCACCGAGATTTCCTCGGCGATCGCCAAGCAGGCCGAGGCATTGGATTACGCGCCGCCGTTCCAGTTCGGCATTCCGCAGGCGTTCGAGCTTGCCAGCCGCATCGCCGAACTCGCGCCCGCCGGCCTCGATCACGTTTTCTTTTGCAATTCCGGATCGGAGGCCGCCGACACCGCGCTGAAGATCGCGCTGGCCTATCACCAGATCCAGGGCCAGGGCACCCGCACGCGGCTGATCGGCCGCGAGCGCGGCTATCACGGCGTCGGCTTCGGCGGCACGTCGGTCGGCGGCATCGTCAACAACCGCAAGATGTTCGGAACGCTGCTGGCCGGCGTCGACCATCTTCCCCACACCTACGACCGTGAAAAGCAGGCCTTCAGCAAGGGCGAGCCGGAATATGGCGCGCATTTCGCCGACGAACTGGAGCGGCTGGTCAACCTGCATGGCGCCTCCACCATCGCCGCCGTCATTGTCGAGCCGATGGCGGGATCGACCGGCGTGCTGCCGGCGCCGAAGGGCTATCTCAAGCGGCTGCGCGAGATCACCCAGAAGCACGGCATTCTCTTGATTTTCGACGAGGTCATCACCGGCTATGGCCGGCTCGGCTTCGCCTTCGCCGCCGAACGTTACGGCGTGCTGCCGGACATGCTCACCTTCGCAAAAGGCATCACCAACGGTGCGGCGCCGATGGGCGGCGTGCTGGTACGCGACACCATTCACGACGCCTTCATGACCGGCCCGGAACACGCGGTCGAGCTCACCCACGGCTATACCTATTCGGCGCATCCGCTGGCCTGCGCCGCCGGCCTTGCAACGCTGGATATCTACCGCGACGAAAAACTGTTCGAACGCGCCAACAAGCTCGAGCCGAAATTCGCCGACGCCGTGATGTCGCTGAAGGGCCTGCCGAACGTGGTGGATATCCGTACCGTCGGCCTCACCGCCGGCATCGACCTCGCGCCGCGTCCGGATCTTCCGGGCAAGCGCGGCTTTGACGGGCTCAACAGCGCCTTCCACGACAACGACCTGATGCTGCGCGTCGCCGGCGATACGCTGGCGCTGACGCCGCCGCTGATCGTCACCGAAGAGCAGATCGGCGAGATCATCGAGAAGGTCGCCAAGGTGATCCGCGCGGTGGCTTAGCCGCCGTCACTTCCAAAGGCGGAACATTCGAAACCAATCCACGTTCAACCACCGCGGGGTTCCCGCGGTGGAGGACATTCGGACATGCTCGCGCCATCGAGCGATCTGCTGCGCGCCGGGCTCGCACTCAAGCTCAGCCAGATCAAACTGGCCGCGCGCTCCTATCTGCGCGACCGCACCAACCAGGCGACGGGCACCGTCACCTCCTACGCCATCGCCGCCGGGCTGTTCGCCGCCGCCGGCATTTTTCTGATCGCCGCCTGCCTGGTCGGCCTCACGGCGCTGTTTCGCTGGATTGAAATCAATTACGGGCTGTTTTGGGCCTTCGGTGCGGTGGGTGCCCTGCTGCTGGCAATCGCCGCCATATGCGCCGGCTTGGCCTTCAGCCGGCTGAAACGCCCGCCGCCGCATTTTCCAAGCCTGACCAGCCGCCTGCGCGTCGCCGTCACCGCCAATCCGATCGGCTCGGATCACCTCGACGCCGCACCCGACACCGCCGCGGCGATCCCGCGATCTCCCTCCGGACAGGCCACGCGCACCAGCCGCGGAACCGTGAAAGCCGCTCCTCGAAACGGGCTGAACGGCAGGGACGTCCGCGCCGGACTGATACTGGCGGCGACGTTGCTGAGTTGGGTGGCGACCCGGCGACGGCGGCAGGCACGGCGGATGCGAGGCTGATGTCGGGCCGGCGATCGGAGCCATCCGGCGACCTGCTGTTGATCGCGGCCACCACGATCCTGATCCTGACCGCGCAACGCTATTTTCAGGCGGACGCCTCCCGAAAATCGACCACTCGACCTGCAGGCCCTGCGCTCGCTGGTCCGGGTAACGTCACGCCCGAACTCTCGCAGCACGGACACGGGCGGCGCTCCGGCAATCCGCTGCAAATCCCATGGGCGGGCTGGAAAGACATTCTGTGGCGCACCTATGTGCGAACCGGCGAAGACCGCCTGCTCGCCATCGCCGCCGGCGTGGTGTTCTTCGGCCTGCTCGCGGTATTTCCGGCGGTGACGGCGCTGGTGTCCTGTTACGGCCTGTTCGCCAACCCCTCGACCATCGGCGCCAACCTGCAAACGCTGGCGCTGATGTTGCCGGAAGGATCATTCCAGATCGTACAGGACCAGGTCGCGCGCGTGCTCGAGAAGGGCAGCGGCACACTCGGCGCCACCTTCGTGTTCGGGCTGGCGCTCGCGATCTGGAGCGCCAATGCCGGCGTCAAGGCGGTGATCGACGCCCTCAACGTCGTCTATCAGGAGCGGGAAAAGCGCGGCTTTATCCGGTTGAACCTGCTCTCGCTGGCCTTCACGTCGGGCGGGATCGCGGCATTGCTGCTGATGGTCAGCGCGGTGGTGGCGTTTCCCCTGGTGCTCGGCCGCCTCGGCCTCGCGCCGGACAGCCAATTCGTCATCAGCCTGATGCGCTGGCCGTTGCTGTTCGGGATTTTGCTGCTGGCGCTCGGCGTGCTCTACCGGTTCGGGCCGAGCCGTCGGCCGGCGCGATGGGACTGGCTCGGCGTCGGTACGCTTGCAGCCAGCCTGCTCTGGATCGCCGGCTCTGCCCTGCTGTCATGGTATCTGTCGAATTTCGGAAACTACAACGCAACCTACGGCTCGCTGGGCGCCGCGATCGGGTTGATGATGTGGATGTGGATGTCGGCCATTATCGTGCTGTGCGGCGCCGAGTTGAATTCGGAAATCGAACACCAGACGGCGCTGGATACACCACAGGCCGCCCAAAGCCGCCCGGCGCCCGCGGCGCCGTCATGGCCGACACGGTGGGACCGGCGGTTCCGGCCGTGCCAAAAGAACACTAGCTCTCCGAATCAACATTGATGCTAAGGTCGCCGCGCTTGGGGAAGTGCAACAGACCTGCGCAAACCATTCCCGAGCCACCAGACTTTGGGCTTGAGGTTGGACTTGACGCTGGACTTTGAGTTGGGCTTGGGGGCCTTGCGCGCGACATGATCCGCATTTCCACGATTTTCATCGCCATCTGCATGGTGCTAGTCGCAGCTTCCCTTGGCCTGGTGCTGTATTCCGTCGCAGGCATCAGCGGAATGGAATTCGGCGATCGTGGCGCTCACCGCGCTGACCTTCCTGATCCTCTACAATGCGGTGTCGATGCGGCTGCGTGACCGCACCGATGTCGGCGGCCAGATCGCGGATCTGTCGCGCGGCACCGCCGACCTCGCGCGACAGGTCGCCGAATTCGGACGCCGGCTTGCTGCCGTCGAGGGCCGGGTGATATCGGCCAATTCGGCCGGCGCGGACCGCCTTCAGACCGTGGTCGGCGAGATCAACGAACTGGGCATGCTGGTCAAGCAACTCGCGGTCTCGGTGGCGACCCATGAGGACATGCTGTCGTCCGCACCGGCCGGTAAACCGGCAAGCCCGCCGCAGAACGAGCGGCCCTACCCGGCCACCAACGCCGGCATTGCGCCCGCAACGGCACCGCCGCCAGTTGTCGCCGCGCCGCCCGCCGCGCCCCTGGCCGGCAGGACGCAAATCCTCGCGGCCGTGAAAAGCGCGGTGGAGGAAAACCGGGTCGACATCTACCTGCAGCCGATGGTGACCTTGCCGCAGCGAAAAGTGCGGTTTTACGAAGCGGTGACGCGGCTGCGCGACGAAAAGGACCAGGTTCTCGCCGCCGACGACTTTATCGGGGTCGCGGAAGCCTCCGGCCTGATCGGACGGATCGACCACATGGTGATGCTGCGCTGCGTGCAGGTGCTGCGCCGGCTGATGGTCCGCAACAAGGATGTCGGGGTATTCTGCAACGTCGCCGCGGCGACACTCGGCAACCCGACGATTTTCGCGCAATGCCTGGATTTCCTCGAAGCCAATCGGGCGCTGGCGCCATCCTTGGTGCTGGAGTTCAAGCAGGCCACGTTCCGCAATCTGGGCCCGATCGAGACCGAGCATCTGGCAGCCCTGGCGCAGCGCGGTTTCCGCTTCTCGATCGATCACGTCACCGACCTCAGGATCGAGCCGCGCGAACTGGCCGATCGCGGCGTCCGCTTCATCAAGGTGCCGGCGGCGCTGCTGCTCGACCAGCGGCAGACCTCGACCTCGGACATTCATCCCTCGGATCTTTCCGATCTGCTCGGCCGTTTCGGCATCGACCTGATCGCCGAACGGATCGAAGGGGAACGCGCCGTGGTCGACCTGCTCGACTTTGACGTACGATTCGGGCAGGGATTCCTGTTCGCACCGCCCCGGCCGCTGCGACCCGAGGGGGCAACGGCCGGCGGCGGGCCCGTTCCGAACAAAGCGCAGGAATCCAATGGCTCCGACAAAACCCCCGCGGTCAACGGCCAGGCCATCGAGCCGCAGCGCGCCACCGGCAACGCCGCGCTGGCGCGGCGCGTCGCCGGCCCGGCGGCCTGAGCGGCCATCGCCGCCATGACGACACTCCGGTTTGCCGAGAAGCTGCGCGACCTCGTCGGCGGCGTCGAGGTCGTGCTCAGCGATATCTGGGGCGTGGTTCACAACGGCCTCGTCGCGTTTCCGGAAGCCTGCGAGGCGCTTCATACGTTTCGCGCCCAGGGCGGCACCGTGATCCTCATTACCAACGCGCCGCGGCCCGCGGACTTGGTGCAGCGGCAATTGCGCAAGCTCGGCGTCGCCGACGAGACCTATGACGCCATCGTCAGTTCGGGCGATCTGACCCGGCATTTCGTCGCCGATCACCCCGGCCAGAAAGTGTTCTGGCTCGGGCCGGAGCGGGACAATTCGATCTACCGCGGGCTCGATCCGGTGCTGGCGCCGCTGGAGCAGGCCGATTACATCGTCTGCACCGGCCCGTTCGACGACGAAACCGAATCCGCCGAAGACTATCGCGGGATGTTGCTGCAGGCGCGCGAACGCAAGCTGACGCTGGTTTGCGCCAACCCCGACATCGTCGTCGAGCGCGGCGACCGGCTGATCTATTGCGCCGGCGCGATCGCCGAACTCTATCGCGAACTCGGCGGCGAGGTGATCTTCTACGGCAAGCCGCACCGGCCGATCTACGAGCGCGCGATGGCGCTGGCCGCCGAGCGCCACGGCCATGCGGTCGCGCTCAACCGCGTTCTGGCGATCGGGGATTCGGTACGGACCGACCTCGCCGGCGCCCACGGCTTCGGCATCGATTGCCTGTTCGTGACCCGCGGCATCCACGCCGAGGATTTCGAAGGCATCGATCAGCTCGACCCGACATCGGTGAAAGAGCTGTTCGGCCACCCGCCCCGCGCGCTGACGCGCGAGCTGAGGTGGTAAGCGCGCTGCCATTTTATGCCGTCATTGCCGGGCTTGACCCACGGCTGTCCGGTTTAGATTTAGCATATAGGGAGGCTCATCTGTCGTTGATCTTGAATGATCTGGGGCGGTGGGTGGAGCAAATTATCGATGGCTCGGCGGTGCATGAGGTTGGCACGGACCAACCTGGCGAAGACGATCGGGCTTGGAACGGCTTTCTGGGTGGCTTGGGCAAGGCGCAACAGCAGGAAGGCGATCAGTGCGACCGCAATCTGGATGCGTACGGCATTCTCGGAAGTGCCGACAAAGCGGGTGATCTTGAGGGTCTGCTTGACCCAGCGGAAGAACAGCTCAATGGCCCAGCGGCGACGATAGAGATCGGCGATTTCCTGGGCGCTGGCATCGAGATCGTTCGACAGGATGCGCAGTACCTTGCCGGTGTCGTTGGTAACCCGAACTTCGCGCACCGCGTGCTGCATTGGGTTGTGCCGGTTCCTGGCCTGACGTGCAGGAAGAAAGCCGATGCGATCGGAGAGGATGTTGCCGTGCGGCGGGACCAACAGCTCTTCCACCACCTCGATCGGTGTGTTGGACTTGAACCGGGTGACGATCCGGCAGCCGACGGCATCGAGTTCCGCCCACCAGGCATAATCGTAATAGCCGAGATCAAAGACATAGGTAGCGCCCGGCTCGACCGGCATTTGCCGGGCCGCGGTGATGTCGTTGACATTGGCCGCGCTGACCGCGGCATAGACCGGGCGGTCGGCATCGGCATCATAGATCACGTGCACCTTGGCACCGCAGACCCCGGCCGAGAACCTCGCCCACCCGGCGCTACGCTCGTTCAAGCGCGCGCTCGTGGCGTCCATCAGGTAGGTCGTCTCGGCGAGCTTGCGGCGCAGCCCGCGATGGGCCTGCTTCATCATCATCGCCAACAACTCGGTAAACACCGCCACGGGCCGCTGGGCGTTCGCATCCGACAAGGTCGATCGTCGAACTGGCTCCGCGCCCAGATGGTAGAGCCGGGCCGCGTGGCTCGAAAGCCCCGACACGATCTCGCGCATACTCGTTGCAGCCGAGAATTGGCCGTAAAGCAGCGCCACCAGCTGGCTCCTGGTCGAGAGCCGGCGCACCCGCGCATCGGCCCCATGGCCTTCCACAAGTCTGTCGAACTGATGCCATGGAACATGCTTCAGAAGTCCATGGAATACGCTATTCTGGTGCCGCATGGCTTGATCCTTCTCCGTGTCCCAAAACGTCGCCAAACGCTTGGTGCACAGAAGAATCAATGCCATGCGCCTTGTCCACAAAATTTGAACCGGACAGCCGTGGGCTTGACCCGGCAATCCAGCTTCTTCGCAAAGACTCTCTTGAAGATTGATGGATACGCGGGTCAAGCCCGCGTATGACGAATATTGCTTCCTTTTGGAAACCGAAAAGCGTTACGTCATCGCCAAATCAGGGAACACCGCTTCGATCTTGGTCTTCAGCGTGGCGGCGTTGAAGGGCTTGACGATATAATTGTTCACGCCGGCCTTCTTGGCGGCGATGACGTTCTCGGTCTTGGATTCCGCCGTGATCATGATGAAGGGCGTGGTGGAGAGGCCGGGATCGGCCCTCACTTCCCGGAGCAAATCGTAGCCGGTCATCGGCTCCATGTTCCAGTCGGAGATCACCAGCCCGTATTTCTTGCCGCGCATCTTGTTCAGCGCCATCGAGCCGTCGCTGGCGTCGTCGATGTTCTCGAAACCAAGCTGCTTCAGAAGATTCCTGATGATCCGAATCATGGTGTTGTAGTCATCCACCACCAGAACCGACATCGACAAATCAACCGCCATTCTTGGCTCCCTCGCACGATACGCCACAAACCATTAACCGGTCCGCGCCGGGCCGGAACGCCCCGCAGTCCGCTCCCCCAGCACTAGCATCAGCCGTTAAACAGCCCGTTAACCGGCCGCGCCCGAAAACCCGACGTATCGACCGGCGAGCGCCTTTTTTAGCCGCGGCTGGCACCCCGCTTGACTTCATCGGGCCCCCCAAGTCACGGTCGCGCCGCACCGGCCCGAGTTGAAGAATCCCTGAAATGACGCCTCGTTTTACCGTTATTCGCGACACCACGCCCGCCGCCGCCATTCCGAAGGGGGCGGTGGTGGCGATGGGCAATTTCGATGGCGTCCATCTCGGCCACCGCGCCGTCATTGCCGCGGCGCTGCGAATGGGGCGGACGCACGGCCAGCCGGCGCTGGCGGTGACGTTCGAACCGCATCCGCGGAGTTTTTTCAGCCCCAACAGCCCGCAGTTCCGGCTCACCGACGAGGCCGGAAAGCTGCGGCTGCTGGCCGGAACCGGACTGGCGGGTGCCGTCGTGATGACCTTCGACAAGGCCCGGGCCGGGACCACGGCGCAAGATTTCATTCACCATGACCTGATCCAGCGGCTCGGGATCAGCGGCATCGCGGTCGGCTACGACTTTCATTTCGGCAAGGGCCGGGTCGGCTCGCCGAGCCTGCTGGTCAGCGAAGCGCCAAGGCTCGGCATCGAGGTCGACGTCCAGGCGCATGTCGATATCGAGGAACGGCCGGTGTCCTCCAGCGCAATCCGGATGGCGCTCGCGGAAGGCCAGATCGACGACGCCACCGCGATGCTGGGCGGGCCCTGGTTCGTGACCGGCGAGGTGATCCATGGCGAGAAACGCGGCCGCGATCTCGGCTATCCGACCGCCAATATCCGCCTCGACAAGAATTGCAGCCTGAAGCACGGCATCTATGCGGTGCGGGTCGGCCGCGGTGAAGCGCGCTTCGACGGCGTCGCCAGCTTCGGCCGCCGTCCGACCTTCGACAATGGCGCACCGCTGCTGGAAGTCTTCCTGTTCGATTTCAAGGGCGACCTCTATGGCGCGGCGCTGGACGTCGCCTTTATCGGCTTCATCCGCGACGAACTGAAATTCGACAGCATCGAGGCGCTGGTACGCCAGATGAACGACGACAGCGCCAGAGCCCGCGCGGCATTGGCCGCCGCGCCGGATGCGTTTCCAATGCTCGGAGTGATCGGATGACCAGAACCGAGAAACAGAAGATGCTTGCGGGCGAAATGTATCGTCCCGGCGATGCCGAAATATCGGCCGACCAGGCTGCGACCAAGGCGTGGCTGGTTCGCTACAACGCGGCGCTGGGATTGCCGGTATCGGAGCGCCACGCGCTGCTGTCGGAACGTTTCGGTCGTGTCGGCGCGAGCGCCGTGATCCGCCCGCCGTTCTTCTGCGACTTCGGCTATAATATCCGGCTCGGCGACGAGGTTTTCCTGAACTTCAACTGCGTCATCCTGGATGTCGTCGAAGTCAGCATCGGCGACCGCACCCAGATCGGACCCGCAACGCAGATCTACGCCGCCGATCATCCCCGGGACGCCGAAACGCGGCGGAGCGGCCTCGAATTCGGTCGTCCGGTACGGATCGGCAGCGACGTCTGGATCGGCGGCGGCGCCATCATTCTGCCCGGCGTGACGATCGGCGACGGCGCGGTGATCGGAGCCGGCAGCGTGGTGACGCGGGATGTCGGCAACGACCAGATCGTGACCGGAAATCCGGCCCGGCCGCGGCGGAGCAATCCGCCATCCGAATGATGCCGCGGGTCCGGCGGGGGCTTTGCGATTCCCGCCCCCGGCTGCTATGGAAAGCGCATGTTTGCGCGGCGCACCATCCTCAGCATTAGCGGCCCGGCTTCCGCCTGAGCTTAACGCAGCGCAAGACCGGGGCCGTCCTCCTTCATCCGCGATCGATCGCGCGCAGCGCCAATCCAGCCAGCAGAGCCTTCATGTCCGACAAGCCCCAAAAATCCGACGCCAACGACTATTCCAAGACCCTGTTCCTGCCGCAGACGGAGTTTCCGATGCGCGCCGGCCTGCCGCAGCGCGAGCCGGAAATCCTGCAGCGCTGGAACGAGATCGGGCTCTACGGCAGGCTGCGCCAGGCCGCCGCCGGCCGCGCGAAATTCGTGCTGCATGACGGCCCGCCCTACGCCAACGGCAACATCCACATCGGGCACGCGCTGAACAAGATCCTCAAGGACGTCGTGACCAAGAGCCAGCAGATGCTCGGCTTCGATTCCAATTACGTGCCGGGCTGGGACTGCCACGGCCTGCCGATCGAGTGGAAGATCGAGGAAGAGAACTACCGCTCCAAGGGCAAGGCCAAGCCGGACTTTCGGGATTCCACCGCGATGGTGGCGTTCCGCAAGGAATGCCGCGCCTATGCCGGGCGCTGGCTCGACGTGCAGCGCGAGGAATTCAAGCGGCTCGGCATCATCGGCGACTGGGATCACCCCTATGCGACGATGGACTATTTCGCCGAAGCCCAGATCGCGCGCGAACTGATGAAGTTCGCCGCCAACGGCACGCTGTATCGCGGCTCGAAACCCGTGATGTGGAGCGTGGTGGAAAAAACCGCACTGGCGGAAGCCGAGGTCGAATACGAGGATTACACCAGCGATACGGTGTGGGTGAAGTTTCCGGTGGTGTCGCCGGCGCATGGCGCATTGGCCACCGCCAGCGTCGTGATCTGGACCACGACGCCCTGGACGCTTCCCGGCAACCGCGCCATCAGCTTCTCGTCGAAAATCGCCTATGGTCTTTACAAGGTCACCGATGCGCCCGCCGACAACTGGGCCAACCCGGGCGACGTCCTGATCCTGGCGGATGCGCTCGCGGAAAGCGTATTCAAGCAAGCGCGCGTTACCGCCTATGAGAAGATCCGCGATCTGCCGGCCGAGACGCTCGATGCGGTGGAGTGCAGCCATCCGCTGAAGGGTCTCGACGGCGGCTATGAATTCATCGTTCCATTGCTCGAAGGCGATCACGTCACCGACGATACCGGCACCGGTTTCGTGCACACGGCGCCCGGCCATGGCCGCGAGGATTTCGACGTCTGGATGTCGAACGCGCGCGAACTGGCCGAGCGCGGCATCAACACCACCATCCCCTACACCGTCGATGAGAACGGCGCTTTCACCGATCAGGCCCCCGGCTTCACGGGAAAACGCGTCATCAACGACAAGGGCGAAAAGGGCGACGCCAACGAGGCCGTGATCAAGGCGCTGGTCGAGGCCGGCATGCTGTTGGCGCGCAGCCGTCTCAAGCATCAATATCCACATTCCTGGCGCTCGAAGAAGCCGGTGATTTTCCGCAACACGCCGCAATGGTTCATCGCGATGGACAAGGATATTGCGAACGATGGCAGCGCAAAATCCGGCGATACGCTGCGCGCCCGCGCGCTGCAGGCAATCTCGGTCACCCAATGGGTGCCGCCGTCGGGCCAGAACCGCATCAACGGCATGATCGATAGCAAGCCCGACTGGGTGATCTCGCGCCAGCGCGCCTGGGGCGTGCCGATCGCGGTGTTCGTGCGCGAAAAGGCCGACGGTTCTGCCGAAATCCTGCAGGACGCCGCCGTCAACAAGCGCATCGCGGAGGCATTTGAAAAGGAAGGCGCTGACGCCTGGTACATGGACGGCGCCCGCGAACGCTTTCTCGGTTCGCATGCCAACGAGGAATGGAAGAAGGTCGACGACATCTGCGACGTCTGGTTCGACTCCGGTTCGACCCACGCGTTCGTGCTGGAAGACCCCGTGCACTTTCCGGGCCTCGCCGGCATCAAGCGCAAGGTCGACGGCGGCGACGACTCCGTGATGTATCTGGAAGGCTCCGACCAGCACCGCGGCTGGTTCCAGTCGTCGCTGCTGGAAAGCTGCGGCACCCGCGGCCGCGCGCCGTTCGACGTCGTGCTGACCCACGGCTTCACGCTGGATGAGAACGGCCGCAAGATGTCGAAGTCGATCGGCAACACCGTCGAGCCGCAAAAGGTCATCGCGCAATCCGGCGCCGACATCCTGCGGCTCTGGGTCTGCGCCACCGACTATGCCGACGACCAGCGCATCGGCCCGGAAATCCTCAAAAACACCATCGAGACCTACCGCAAGCTGCGCAACTCGATCCGCTGGATGCTGGGCACGCTGCATCATTTCAGGCCCGACGATGCGGTCGCGCACGCCGAGATGCCCGAACTGGAGCGGCTGATGCTGCATCAGCTCGCCGAACAGGCGGCGATCGTGCGCAAGGCCTATGCCGAATTCGACTACAAGACCGTGGTGGCCTCGCTTGCGGCGTTCATGAACACCGAATTGTCGGCGTTCTATTTCGACATCCGCAAGGATACGCTGTATTGCGACCCGCCGTCGTCGCCGGCGCGCAAGGCCGCGCTCACCACCATCGACATGCTCTGCGATTCGATCCTGAAATGGATGGCGCCGGTGTTGAGTTTTACCTGCGACGAGGCATGGCGGCTCTACAAGCCCGACGCCGAGCCGTCGGTGCATCTCGCGCTGTTTCCGGAAAGCTTCGCGGATTTCCGGGACGACGCGCTGGCGGCGAAGTGGGAGACCATCCGCGACGTCCGCCGCGTCGTCACCGGCGCGCTGGAAGTCGAGCGCGCGGCCAAGCGCATCGGCTCCTCGCTGGAAGCCTCGCCGCTGGTCTATGTCTCGGACAGCAAAATCTTCGCCACGCTGTTCGATGTCGATCTCGCCGAGGTCTGCATCACCTCGAACGCGATGGTCACCAATGACGACGCGCCATCCGATGCGTTCCGGCTGAACGAGGTGCCGGGCGTGGCCGTCGTGGTCGAGAAAGCGGTCGGCACCAAATGCGCACGGTCCTGGAAGATCCTCCCGACCGTAGGCGACGACCCGGAATATCCCGACGTGTCGCCGCGCGATGCCCAGGCGTTGCGCGAATGGAGGGAGCTCGGCGAGCCGTCGGCAATGCCGGTGACCCCGGCTCCGGCGCTCGCGCCGCTGCGGCTGGTCGAGACCGTCGTCATCGCCGCGTCGACAATTTCCGTGGAACAGGACGTCGAGAACAACTCGGCTGAGGTGGCTGTTCCCAAGAAGAGAGCGCCTGCCAAGCGCAAAAGCCCAAAGCCACCGGGTAAAACCGCAAAAAAGCCGGCTGACAAGAAGTCAGCCAAAAAGTCGGTCGCGACCGCAAGCAGGAAGCCCCGCTCCAAAAAGAAAGCCGCCAGCAAGGCGGCTGCCGCAACCAAGGGCGCCGGCGCAAAGAAGGGCGCCAAAAAGAAAGCGGCAAAGAAGACAGCAGCGAAGAAGGTAACGAAGAAGGCTGCCAGGAAGCCGGGCAAGAAAGTCTCTGCCGTGAAGGCCAAGAAGAAAGCAAAGGCCAAGAAGAACAAGGCCAGATAAGTGTCCGGCATATTGATCGTCGTCCCGGCGAAGGCCGGGACCCATAACCACCGGCGTCCGAGATAAACAGAGGACGATGATCCAGAGTCTTTCAAACAACAACCGACACGGCGGCGCAATGAGCGCAATGGCGCTCACGCTTGGGGTGCTGGCTTTCGCCGGGACGACAGCGTATTTTGCGGCGGCAGCCCACCAATGAACCCTCGCCTCCGCACCGGCATCATCGCAGCGGTTGTCGTGCTGGCGCTCGATCAGGCATCGAAACTCTGGCTGCTCTACGTGTTCGACATCGCCCGCCGCGGCGCGGTGAAGGTGACGCCGTTTTTCGACCTGGTGCTGGCGTGGAATGTCGGGATCAGCTTCGGCTGGTTCCAGAACGACAACCCGCTTGCCCAGACCGGCCTGATGATCGTCAAGGCGGTGGCGGTGATCGTGCTGGCGATCTGGATGGCGCGGTCGCAAACCTTGATCGCCACCGTCGCGCTCGGCCTGATCATCGGCGGCGCCATCGGCAACGGCATCGACCGCTTCGCCTATGGCGCGGTGCTCGATTTCGCCCTGTTCCACCTCCAGATCGGTGGAAATACCTATAATTGGTACGTCTTTAACCTTGCCGACGTGGCGATTGTTGCCGGGGTAGCGGCACTCCTGTATGATTCTTTCGTGGGGGTACCCGCCGCAAAAGCGCCCTGATCGCGGCTGATACGGGCTTGCAAAGCTGAACGGCGGTTGCAGAAGCCGAGCTGCGCCTCGGATCGGGCGCGCGGCTCTCGAAAACCTGGACGGGAAAAAGCGATGCGCAAAGCCAACGGTTGGACTGTGCAGAAATCATCTTTCGCCTCGACGCGCGCGCTCCGGTTCGCCGCCATCGCGCTGGGCATCGGCCTCGTGATGGCGTCGGGAGCCGCCCGCGCTCAGGAAGACGACGAGGACGACAAGACCTTCGAGGAAAAGATCATCGAAGGCATCATCGCCGGCATCGGCGGCACCAACATGGAGAACAGGGGCATCGACTATCGCGAGCGTTCGCCGCTGGTGGTGCCCCCCAAGATCGATCTGCCGCCACCGGCCGCCGCGGCGGCCGATGTGAAGGCCGCGAACTGGCCGAAAGATCCCGACGAAGCGCGCCGCAAGGCTGCGATCGCGGCGCGCAAGAAGGAAAACAAGGATCCGAGAGAGGCGAGCCGGCTCCTGACGCCGAGCGAGCTCAACCAGCGCGGTCCCAAGAGCTCGAACGCCGGCAGCGATTCCGCCGATCAACCCGGTGGCAACCCCGGCACCAACGCTATCCTCAGTCCGTCGCAGCTCGGCTACAACGGCAGTTTCAGCGGCCTGTTCGGAGGCAACAAGTCTGAGACCGCGCCGTTCAAGGGCGAGCCGACCCGTGAATCGCTCACGCAACCGCCGAGCGGGTACCAGACGCCGTCGCCGAATTTTGCCTACGGCACCGGGCCCAAGGAATCGCTGAACAAGGAATACAACCCGGCTGCCGGAAAATATGGCGAATAGTTAAGCCAATCTCTCGGCTTCGTGACGTTCCCCGGCCGCGGCGCCGTGTACGATGCCGGGAGCTTATCCCGACTATTTCAGTTCGGGTTTTCAGACAGGTCATGATGCCCAAGCCCCTATTCGCCGCGCCTCTGTTCATTGCATCCCTTCTGACCATCGCCTTCGCGCCAGGCGGCGCCCGCGCCCAGACCACGGTAACATCGGAACGTCCGGCCGAGTTCACCCTTGGCAACGGCCTGCATGTGGTGGTGATCCCGGATCACCGCACCCCCGTCGTCACCCAGATGATCTGGTACAAGGTCGGCTCCGCCGACGAAACGCCCGGCAAATCCGGCCTCGCGCATTTTCTCGAACATCTGATGTTCAAGGGCACGGCCAAGCATCCCCCCGGTGAATTTTCCCAGACCGTGCTTCGGGTCGGCGGCAACGAGAACGCCTTCACCTCCACCGACTACACCGGCTATTTCCAGCGTGTGCCGCGCGAACAATTGGCCAGCATGATGGAGTTCGAGGCCGATCGCATGACCGGCCTGGTGCTGAAGGATGAGAACGTGCTGCCGGAGCGCGATGTAGTGCTCGAGGAGTTCAACATGCGGGTTGCGAACAATCCGGATGCGCGGCTGACCGAGCAGATCATGGCGGCGCTGTATCTCAATCATCCCTACGGCCGCCCCGTGATCGGCTGGCGCCAGGAGATCGAGAAGCTCGACCGCGAAGACGCGCTGGCGTTCTACAAGCGCTTCTACGCACCGAACAATGCGACGCTGGTGATCGCTGGCGACGTCGATGCCAAGGAGCTACGTCCCCTGGTGGAGCGGACGTTCGGCGCGGTCGCGGCACAGCCCGCGATATCGGCGGAGCGCCTGCGGCCGCAGGAACCGGTGCCGGCGGCGCCGCGCACCGTGACGCTCTCGGACCCTCGCGTCGAACAGCCGGGCTTGCGGCGTTACTATCTGGTTCCGTCCGCCGCCACCGCCGCGCCCGGCGAGAGTCCGGCGCTCGACGTGCTCGCGCAGTTGATGGGCAGCGGCAGCAATTCCTATCTTTATCGCGCGCTGGTGATCGACCGGCCGCTCGCGATCAGCGCCGGCGCCGGCTACCAGGGCACCTCGCTCGATCCAAGCCAGTTCATGATCTCGGTGTCGCAGAAACCCGGCGTGGAGTTTTCGCAGATCGAGCCGGTGATCGACGAAGTGATCGCCGACGCCGGTCAAAACCTGGTGCGGCCCGAGGATCTCGAACGCGTCAAGACCCAGCTGATCGCGGAAGCGATCTACGCCCAGGACAATCAGGCGACGCTGGCGCGCTGGTATGGCGGCGCGCTCACCACCGGCCTGAGCATCGACGACATCAGGAGCTGGCCGGATCGCATACGCGCCGTCACCGCCGAGCAGGTTCGCGACGCGGCACAGAAATGGCTCGACAAGAAACGTTCGGTGACCGGCTATCTGATCAAGGATGCCACGCCGAAACGCGAGGAGAAGCGCTCGTGATGAGTTCCTGCGGTTGGCGCGCGGCGCGTCGCATTGATGGTTGCGGCAGGCCTTGCGATAATGTCCCTGGCCCCAACGCCCTCGCATGCCGCGGCCAAGATCCAGCACCTGATTTCGCCGGGCGGCATCCAGGCCTGGTTCGTGCAGGATGCCACGGTGCCGCTGATCGCGATGGAATATGCCTTCGGCGGCGGCGCGACGCAGGACCCGGCCGACAAGCCCGGCGTCGGCAACATGGTGGCCAGCCTGCTCGATGAGGGCTCGGGCGACCTGGATTCCAAGACGTTCCACGAGCGGCTCGACCGCCGCGCCATCGAACTCAGCTTCAACTCGACGCGCGATACGTTCCGCGGTTCGCTGCGGATGCTGAAGGACAACAAGGACGAGGCCTTCGACCTGCTTCGGATGTCGCTGACCTCGCCGCATTTCGACAGCGCCGATGTCGAACGGATTCGCGCGCAGATCCTCTCGGGCCTGAGGCGTGACACCTCCAATCCGACCGCGCTGGCCAGCCGCAAGTTCCTGGAAGTGAACTTCGGCGACCATCCCTATGGCCGGCAGGCCAACGGCACCCTGGAAAGCGTTCCGAAAATCGATGTCGCCGACATGAAGGACTATGCCCGCCGCGTGCTGGCCAAGGATACGCTCAAGATCGCCGTGGTCGGGGACATCGACCCGGCCGCGCTCGGCAAATTGCTCGACCAGACCTTTGGCGGATTGCCGGCCAAGGCCAGCCTCACGCCGGTCGCCGACGTCGAGGCCGCCAAGCCGCCGCTGCGCGAATTCATTCCGCTCGACGTGCCGCAGACCGTGGTGACGTTCGGCGGCCCCGGCATCAAGCGCCACGATCCGAATTTCATGGCCGGCTATGTCGTCAACCACATTCTCGGCGGCGGCGGGCTGTCGTCGCGGCTCTATCACGAGGTCCGTGAGAAACGCGGCCTGGCCTATTCGGTCTATGAAGCGCTGCTGTGGATGGACCACTCCGCCGTATTTATCGGAAATACCGGAACCCGCGCCGACCGCGCCGGCGAAACCGTCGAGGCCATCAACAAGGAAATTCGCCGCATGGCCGAGGAAGGCCCGACCCAGAAGGAACTGGACGAGGCCAAGTCTTATCTCAAGGGCTCGCAAATGCTGGCGCTCGACACCTCGTCGAAGCTGGCCTCGGCGCTGCTGCAATACCAGCTCGACAAGCTTCCGATCGACTACATCGAGAAGCGCAACGCCATCGTCGATGCCGTGACCCTGGACGACGCCAAAAAGGCTGCCCAGCGTTTGTGGGGGCAAGGCCTGGTCACCGTGATCGTCGGCCGCGCCCCGCAAGCCGCCGCCCAGCCCGTCGCAGCGACCCCGCCGGCGGCGAACTGAACAGCGCAAGACAAATGGTCGGCAAAGCCGGTATCCTGTCCGCCTGATTCCATTGGGCAATATCAGGCCTCCGGTGACGCCATGCTGCGGGTTTCCCGCGACCTCACGATCGACGAGAACGACATCGAGATCAGCTTCGTCCGCGCCTCGGGCCCGGGCGGGCAGAACGTCAACAAGCTCTCGACCGCGGCCCAACTGCGTTTCGATACCCGGCGGATCACGCTGGCGGCGGATGCCGAAGCGCGGCTCAACCGGCTCGCCGGCCAGCGCATGACCAAGGACGGCGTGATCGTGATCCATGCGCAGCGCTTCCGCACCCAGGAACGCAACCGCAGCGATGCGATCGACCGCCTGCTCGAACTGCTGCGCGAGGCGATGACGCGGCCGATCCCGCGGCGTGCGACCAAGCCGACGCTGGGCTCGAAACAACGCCGGCTCGAAGGCAAGAAGCGCCGCGGCGACATCAAGGCGAAGCGCGGCTCGGCGAGAGACGACGATTGATATAACAGCTTGAGAAGGACTCGTTTTCTCGCCATGGCCGGGCTTGTCCCGGCGATCCACGTCTTTCCTGCTGCTACACTGTTAAGAGGTGGATGCCCGGGACAAGCCCGGGCATGAGGAGTTTCGCCTTGGCTACCGGTTTGTAGCCGTCTCGAAGGATGGCCTGAAATACCGATCCGTGATTTCCAGGGACTAATAACGTTTGCCCCCGGCCGCCGCGGGATCGCCAGCCGCACCGGCAGTGCCCCTGGGCGCACCGCTGGCGGCCCCCACGGTGCCTTTCGCACCGGCCTTCGCCCTGACGCCGGCCTTTTCCTCGGGCGCGCCCGGCTGCACGTTGAACTCCTCGTCGCCGCTGCCCGGTGCCGCGCGTTGCATATTGCTCCTGCCCTGCGCGCCGCCGCGGGTCTGGGTGTCGGATGCGCCTTGCGCCAACACGGGACCGGCCAGCATGGCCGACATTGCGAACGCGATCGCTGAGATTTGCACTAACTTCATCCAATTCTCCTGATTTAAGTCGCGATGAACGGCCCGGCGATTCCATGCGTCGTCCGTCCGCACCGGAACTGCCCATCGCACCGACCAAACGTGTCGCGAACGGCGCACGCGCCATGCAAGCTGCGCCGTGTGGTCATCGTGCAGGGATTTCAGGGTAATTTCGCGAAACCTTGGCCACGGACTGATCTTATATGCGGCGGCCCGAAACCCCGCCGCAACGCCTTCACAAAAATTCCGGCTGCGCTTTGTTCCCTTCTGCAACAGCCCACTACTACCACCGCCGGTTTGCCGCGGCCTAAGGTCAGGTCACGCCAACGGGGATGGTGATGACAAAACTGCGCGCGGCGCTTCCGATCGGGCTGGCACTCGGCATGACGGCGCTGGCTGCCGGCCATGCAGCGGCGCAATCGACCCCGCCGCCGGCGAAGCCGCCCGATGGCGCGGCGCTGTTCAGGCAGCAATGCGCGGTGTGCCACACCACCAACGTCTCCGATGCCCTGCGGCAAGGACCGACCCTGTTCAACATCGTCGGACGCGAAGCCGGGACCGCCGAAGGATTTCGCTATTCGCCGGGTTTTGCCAACGCCAAGTTCAAATGGGACGAGCAGAAGCTCGATGCGTGGCTGGTCGATCCGCAGGCGGTGATCCCCGGCGCGATCATGCCCTACAAGCAGGCCAGGCCCGAACTCCGCATGGCGATCGTGAACTATCTCAAGGAGCTGCACTGAATGGCAAAACCGGTTCACGCGATGATTCGCGTCCTCGATGAAGCGAGGTCGCTCGACTTCTACGCGCGCGCTTTCGGGCTCGAAGTCGCCGACCATCTCAAATTCGCGGACTTTGCGCTGATCTATCTCCGTCATCCATCCTCGCCGTTCGAGGTCGAACTCACGGTGAACTTCGATCGCAAGGAGCCCTACGCGCTGGGCGACGGATACGGCCACCTCGCCGTGGTGGTCGACGATCTCGACGCCGAGCACGCCCGCTTCGCGCGCGAGAACCTCGCCCCTGGGCCGCTGCGCGATTTCAAGCATGACGGCGCGACGCTGGCGCGCTTTTTCTTCGTCTCCGACCCCGACGGCTACAAGATCGAAGTGATCCAGAAAGGCGGACGCTTCGGATAGTCGCTTCAATCAACAAAAAACATTCCAAAAAAACATTCAATGGAGGATACCCATGCGAGAAGTCGATCGTCGAAGCAAATACAGTCGCCGAATCTTTCTGCAGGGCGCAGCAGCAGCGGCGCCGGTTGTTGCGGTTGCCGCCAGCGCCGGCCTCGGCATCGAGGATGCGTGGGCCGGCGATGCGACGACGCTCAAGCCGGCGACGCTGAAAACCCTGGTCAAGGTGGCGCGCGATATCTACCCGCACGACTTCCTGGTCGACAGCTACTACATCACCGCGATCAAGCCCTGGGACGGCAAGGCCGCGAAGGATCCCGCCGTCAAGGCGCTGCTGGAGAACGGCGTCCAGCGTCTCGATCAGGACGCGCAGGACCGCCACAAGATGGCCTACGCCCAGGTGCCGTGGGAGGCCGACCGGGTCGTCCTGCTGCAGGGAATCGAGGCCACCGATTTCTTCAAGACGGTCCGCTCCGATCTCGTCGTCTCGCTCTACAACCAGGAAGAGCTGTGGCCGAAGTTCGGCTACGAGGGCTCCTCGGCCGAGCATGGCGGCTACATCAAGCGCGGATTCAACGACATCGACTGGCTGCCGAAGGTCTGAGGACAACTTCGCGCAGAACATCAGTTGGGAGGATACACAATGGCAAAATTCGATCTGAATGACGATGGCGTGGTTGTGATCGTCGGCTCCGGCGCCGGCGGCGGAACGCTCGGCAACGAACTTGCGCAGAAGGGCGTCAAGGTGGTGATCCTGGAGGCCGGGCCGCGCGTCGAGATGCAGGATTTCGTCAACAACGAGTGGGAGAGTTTCACGCAGCTGGCATGGAAGGACATGCGGACCACCTCGGGCAGCTGGCGCGTCGGCAAGGACTTCGCCAATCTGCCGGCCTGGATCGTCAAATCGGTCGGCGGATCGACGGTGCACTGGGCGGGCGCGTCGCTGCGCTTCGACCAGCATGAATTCAAAATCAAGAGCGCTTACGGCAACGTCCCCGGCGCCAATCTGCTGGACTGGCCGATCACGCTGGCCGAAATGGAGCCGTGGTACGCCAAGGCCGAGGACAGGATGGGCGTCACCCGCACCAACAACATCCCGGGATTGCCCGGCAACAACAATTTCAAGGTGATGGAGGCCGGGGCCAAGAAATGCGGCTACAAGGAAGTCCACACCGGCCGGATGGCGATCAACAGCGAACCGCGCGACGGCCGCGGCTCATGCCTGCAGATCGGCTTCTGCTTCCAGGGCTGCAAGTCCGGCGCCAAATGGTCGACGCTCTATTCGGAGATCCCGAAGGGCGAAGCCACCGGCAATCTCGAGGTTCGTCCGAACAGCATGGCGCTCAAGATCGAGCACGACCCGTCCGGCAAGGTGACCGGCGTGGTCTACGCCGACGAGGCCGGAAAAACCCAGCGCCAGAAGGCGCGTGTCGTTGCTGTCGCCGGCAATTCGATCGAAAGCCCGCGTCTGCTGCTCAACAGCGCTTCGAGCCAGTTCCCTGACGGCCTTGCCAACAGCTCCGGCCAGGTCGGCCGCAACTACATGCGTCACATGACCGGCAGCGTCTATGCGGTGTTCGACAAATCGGTCCATATGTATCGCGGCACCACCATGGCCGGCATCATCCGCGACGAGGCGCGGCACGACCCGTCACGCGGATTCATGGGCGGCTACGAGATGGAGACGCTGTCGCTGGGCCTGCCCTTCATGGCCGCGTTCCTCAATCCGGGCGCGTGGGGGCGCCCGTTCACGTCGGCGATGGAGGGCTATCCGCGCATGGCCGGGATGTGGCTGGTCGGCGAGGACATGCCGCAGGAAACCAACCGCATCACGCTCGATCCGAAAGCCAAGGACAAATTCGGCCTGCCGGTGGCGAGCGTGCATTACGACGACCATCCCAACGATATCGCGATGCGCGATCACGCCTACAAGCAGGGCTCCGCCGTCTATGAGGCGATCGGTGCGACGGTGACCTATCCGACCACGCCCTATCCCAGCACGCACAATATGGGCACCAACCGCATGAGTGCGAAAGCCAGAGACGGCGTGGTCAACAAGTTCGGCCAGACCCACGACATCAAGAACCTGTTCGTGTCGGACGGCAGTCAGTTCACCAGTGGCGCCGCCTGCAATCCAACGCTGACCATCGTGGCACTTGCGGTCCGCCAGGCGGACCACATCGCCGGCGCCATGCAACGCAAGGAGATCTAATACCGGCTATGAGAGCTCGCTTGCTGCCCATGCTTCGAGACGCTCGCGTCGCTCGCTCCTCAGCATGAGGTTGTTGTGTTTCAGCAAGTCAGACCTCATCCTGAGGAGGCCACGAAGTGGCCGTCTCGAAGGATGGGCCGAACTACCGCTTGGGATTCCAGGACATCAACAGGCTCCGTCCGTGCCACGGGCGGAGCCTTCATTCTGTGCCGTCGCAGCGAGGACGGCTATTCCGCGGCGTCGAGAACCGGCGCGCGGAAATCGGGCGTCGCCACGGCGCTCTTCGAGCGGTAGATGAGACAGGAACAACGCAACAGCGATGCGAAATTATTGACTTCGCCGTGATGGTCGAGGACTTCGGTGTGAAGCTTGGTCAGGAATTTCGGAAGGCTCAGCCCCTCCTTGCCCGCGATTTCCTCCAGCGTGTCCCAAAACGACATTTCCAGCCGGATCGACGTGCAGTGCCCTCCGATCCGGAGCGATCGGGTCTGCGATTCATAGTCGCGCTGAGGCTGGTGTGCGAACAGACGGCACATGGCATATCCTCCGGTCTCTTTTTATAACTTTTCTAAACGATATACCCCGTCGCCGCAGGCCACAATGTTCCCGGCGCAGGCAGACTCAAGTTTTTCAGCCCGCCGCCATCCAATCGAGGCGATATCGCGGATTTGATGGGTCCCGCATTTAGGTACCATCCGCCTGCCATCCCCGATTACAGTCCCGCCGATTGCGTGAATCGGCTAGAAGTCAGCCCATGCCCGTCCGCCAGCTCCCCGAACAGGTCGTCAACCGCATCGCCGCCGGCGAGGTGGTCGAACGTCCCGCCAGCGTGGTGAAGGAATTGGTGGAAAACGCCATCGACGCCGGCGCCAGCCGGATCGACGTCTTCACCGATGGCGGCGGCCGGCGGCGGATCGGCATCACCGACGATGGCGGCGGCATGACCCATGGCGATCTCACCCTGGCGGTGGATCGCCATGCCACCTCCAAGCTCGACGACGAGGACCTGTTGCAGATCCGCACCCTCGGGTTTCGCGGCGAGGCGCTGCCCTCGATCGGGGCCGTCGCCAAGCTCGGCATCACCACCCGCCACACGACCGAGCCGCATGCCTGGTCGCTGTCGGTCGAAGGCGGCGCGAAATCCGCGATCATGCCGGCGGCGCTCGGCCAGGGCACCCGCGTCGAGGTCAACGAACTCTTTTATGCGACGCCGGCGCGGCTGAAGTTCCTCAAGACCGACCGCACCGAGGCCGAAGCGATCCGCGAAGTGGTCCGGCGTCTTGCGATGGCGCGGCCGGACATCGCCTTCACGCTGGCCGGCGAGGAACGCGCGCCCGTCACCTGGGCCGCGGCGCTGCCCGGTGCCGCCGGCCGGCTGACCCGGCTCGGCGATATTCTGGGCGCGGATTTTCGTTCCAGCGCCATCGAGGTTCGCAGCGAGCGCGAGGGCGTGGTGGTCGAAGGCTTTGCCGCCGCGCCGTCGCTGACCCGCGCCAATGCACTCGGGCAATATCTGTTCGTCAATGGCCGACCGGTGCGCGACAAGCTGATTTTGGGTGCGGTGCGCGCGGCCTATTCCGATTATCTGCCGCGCGACCGCCACCCGGTCGTGGCGCTGTTCGTGACGCTGCCCCCGCAGGAGGTCGACGCCAATGTGCATCCGGCCAAGACCGAGGTCCGGTTCCGCAATGCGGGTCTGGTGCGCGCGCTGATCGTGCACGCGCTGAAGGATGGGCTTGCCCGCGAAGGCAAGCGCACGGCCGCCAACAGCGACGGCGCGGCGCTGGCCTCGTTCCGCCCATCATTCGCGCCGCACGCCAATTGGGACTGGCGGCGCTCGCCGGCCTATCCGGTGGGACCCGTGCCGACCTTCGACGGCACGGCGGTAACAGCCTTTGCCGAACCGGGCCAGGCCGCATTCGATGTCGGCACGCCGACCGCGGATGTGCGCTTCCAGGAGCAGCCCTCGGCCGATCTCCTCGATCGCCCGCTTGGTGCGGCGCGGACGCAGATTTACGAGACCTACATCGTGTCGCAGACCCGCGACGGCCTCGTGGTGGTGGACCAGCACGCCGCGCATGAGCGCATCGTCTATGAACGACTGAAGGCCTCGCTGGCGAAGAACGGCGTGCAGCGGCAGATCCTGCTGATCCCGGAGATCGTCGAACTCGACGAGGCGACGGTGGAGCGGCTGATCGCGCGCGCGGACGAACTGGCGTCATTCGGGCTCGCCATCGAATCCTTCGGCCCCGGCGCGGTGGCGGTGCGCGAGACGCCGTCGCTGCTCGGCAAGACCGATGCCGGATCGCTGCTGCGCGATCTCGCCGAGCACATGGCGGAATGGGATGAAGCGTTGCCGCTGGAACGGCGCCTGATGCACGTCGCCGCCACCATGGCCTGCCACGGCTCGGTCCGCGCCGGCCGCCGCCTCAAGCCGGAGGAAATGAACGCGCTTTTGCGCGAGATGGAGGACACGCCGAATTCCGGCCAGTGCAACCACGGCCGCCCGACCTATGTGGAATTGAAGCTTTCGGATATCGAGAAGCTGTTCGGGCGGAGGTGAGAACGCGGAATTGTAGCAACCATTAAAGCGGGTCGCCCTTTGGGAGATCCCGACGGGGGGCAGGATGACGCCGTGCTCGCCGCCGTCAAGGCGTGGCCTTGCGACAGAGGAGTGTGAGGTGACGGCGAAGCGACGGCCATCCTTGACGGCGTCTGCGCGCGACGTCGTTGCAAGGGCAGGTCGGGACGAAGAAACGGTGCCTTGGTCGAACAAAGAAACAGAGGTCAGCCCGCCTGCGGGACCGTGGTCATTGAGGCGACCGGAGGGCGCTGGTGATCCCACGGGGTGCCACGAGCCACGACCGTATTGGCGAAAATGAGCAGCTTTCTGGCACAGGCGATGAGGGCGCGCTTGTGTTCCTTCCCGGCCGCGATCAGCCGTCTGTAAAGGGCGATCAGCTGCGGATTCCATCGGAAGGACGCCGGCAGGGCTGCGGTATAAAGCGCGTGGCGTAACCGTTCGCGTCCGCCGTCGATGTGACGGACGCCCACCTGCCCGCCGCTGTCGTCGTCATAGGGAGCAACGCCGGCGAGCGCTGCGGCTTGCTCCCGGGTGATCCGACCGATCTCGGGCAAGCGCACCAGGATGGCGACCGCGGTCGGCAGCCCGATGCCATCGACGCTGTTGATCAGATCGAGCCGATCGGCGAGATCGCGATGTTGGCGGATCGCCGCCACCAGGGCCTTGAGTTCGATCTTCTCGCGCTTGGCGAGCCGAGCGATATCCTCGTTCCAGGTTTGCCGGAAATCCGGGTTGCGGCAGCTCTCAAGCCGATTCTTGAGACGCGCGATATCTTCTCCGATCTGATTGATCATTGTCAGATGCTGGGCGAACGGCAGCAGTCGTGGATCGGGCGGGGCGTGGATCTTCCTGACCGCGGCGGTGCAGGCCGCGATCAGAGCCGCATCGATCCTGTCGTTCTTGGCTCGTTGCAGGTGGAACTTCGCATAGGCGCGCACTTGCGCCGGCTGGAACACGACGACGACAAATCGCTTGCGCCGCAGTTCGGCAACAACGGCCTGCTCATAGCCGCCACTCGCCTCGATGCCGATGCGTTTGACGCGATGCCGCCGTAGCCAATCCAATAACACATTGTAGCCCTCGGGCGTATTGTCGATCTGTAGCTGCTCCGAGCTACCCTCGAGCGCCACATCGAGCTTCCGTTTGCCGGTATCGATCCCGGCACAGATTGTGATATGCTTGGTCATCTTCGTCGATCCCTCCCTTGTGAATGCGAACCTTGAGTTCGTTCAACCATTCGGGTCCCGATGAAGTGCCGACCGCGATCTTGCTACGGAAGACAGCCTTCAAGGCTTCGGTGGGCATCGATCCGATCGATCGGCGGCCCAGCCTGGGCGGCCGCCCGGACTGGGCCATTCCTCACGGAACGACCCCAGTATAGGCGATCGAGCTAATACAAGGGTGGGCAAAGGCGCGCTTGCGCCGTGCCCACCATTTTCCTGTTGGACACAAGTTGGTGGGCACGCTTCGCTTTGCCCACCCTACCGAGCGATCGCCCGCAAAAACACGAACTCCGTGTCATCATACGCGCGCCGCTCCAGTTCTGCGAAACCTTCCGGCGCCGCAAATGCCGCCGCCTTGGCTTCTTCCACCACCAGCAGCGCGCCGGGCGTCAGCCAGCCGCCGTCGCGCAGCGAAGTCAGCGCCTTTTCGGCCAGCTTCATCCGATAGGGCGGATCGAGGAACACCAGCGAAAACGGTTCCATCGGATGCGCCGGGCCGAGATTGGCGGCATCGCGGCGATAGACTTTGGTGACGCCGCCAAGCCCGAGCGCTTCGACATTGTTGCGTAACAATGCGCGGGCTTCCGCGCCGTTGTCGACGAAGAGCGCAAACTTCGCACCGCGCGAGACCGCTTCGATGCCGAGCGCGCCGGTGCCGGCGAACAGGTCGAGCACGCGCGCATCAGCGATCGGATCGTCATAGGCATGGGTCAGAATATTGAACAGCGACTCGCGCAAGCGATCCGCGGTGGGGCGGATGTCGCGCGATGACGGCGACGCGAGATTGCGGCCCTTCAACCGCCCGCCGACGACGCGCATCGGTCCTTACTCGTCCCGCGGCTTCAGATCGCGCTTGCCGTGATAGCCGCGTTGCGGGCGTCGCGGCGGGCCGTAGCCGCTGGCTTCGGCCTCGTTGCGGGCACGCGCCTCGTCACTGCCGGTGCGCTGCACCAGCACGCGGCGGCCTTTGCGATCGGCGATGAGGCCGCTTTTGCCGGCCGGCTTGAACGGCTTGTTGCCGCGCGGCGCATCGTTCTGTTCAACTTCGGATTGTTCCCCCGGCATCGGCCGGTTGAAGTCGGCGCCCGCCAGCGCGGCGATCTTTTCGCCGAGTTGCTCGCGCAGCACGCGGGTCTTGACCTCCTCGACCTGGCCTTCGGGAAGTTCGCCCAATTGGAACGGCCCGTAGGACACCCGGATCAGCCGGTTCACCTCGAGACCGAGATGCGCCATGACATTGCGCACCTCGCGGTTTTTGCCTTCGCGGATCGCAAACACCAGCCAGACATTGGCGCCCTGGTCGCGCTCGAGGGTCGCGTCGATCGAGCCGTATTTGACGCCATCGACCTCGACGCCTTTTTTCAGCTCGTCGAGCTGGGCCTGCGTGACCTCGCCATGGGCGCGGACGCGGTAGCGCCGCAGCCAGCCGGTGTCGGGCAACTCCAGCGCGCGCGCCAGGCCGCCGTCATTGGTGAGCAGCAACAGGCCCTCGGTGTTGAAATCGAGCCGGCCGATGCTGATCAGCCGCGGCAGGCCTTCCGGCAGATTGTCGAACACCGTCGGCCTCCCTTCCGGATCGGCATGGGTGGTCATCAGCCCGCGCGGCTTGTGAAACATGAACAGCCGCGTGCGCTCGCGCGGCGGCAACGGCTTGCCGTCGACGGTGATGACATCGTTGGCGGTGACATCGAGCGCCGGCGAATTGATCACGCGGCCGTTGACGGTGACGCGGCCCTGCACGATCCATTCCTCGGCGTCGCGACGCGAGGCGAGGCCTGCGCGCGACACTACTTTGGCAATGCGTTCGCCGGATTTCTTTTCGCGCGGCGGCCGCGCCGCGCGTTTCTCGAAATCAGGCTTGCGCTCGCGATACTCGCCGCGGCCGCCGAACGCCGGACGCCGGGCGAAAATCTTGCTCTCATCCTCATTGTCGCGGCGCGGCCGATCGGCATTGCGGTCAGATGATCTCGCCTCGCTGCGCGGATGCTCCTGCCAGGAGCTGCTACGCTCGCGCGGACGCTCGAATTTCGGGCGGTCCTCGCGGCTTTCCCGCGGGCGATCGAATTTCGGCCGCTCGCGCGGTGGACGATCGGCAAAAGGCCGATCGCCACGGGGACGATCGCCTTGCGGGCGATCTTCCCGCGAACGCGAAAACCGCGGACGGTCCTCACCGCCGCGATCCTCACGCGGTTTGTCGTAACGGGGCTTGTCGTAACGGGGCTTGTCGTAATTCCGCGCACCATCGCGCGGGGTGCGGGAATTGCGGCCGGCATGATCGGGCGAACTTGCATCGCGCTTTTGCCAAGGCTTGGATTCACCGCGATCTGCACCGCGTCCGGAACGGTCGCCAAAATCCTTGCGCGGAGCACGATCGCCGCGGTCGCTTTTACGATCGGGCGCACCGCGCGAGAATTTCTTGTCACCACCGAATTTTCTTTCGGGCCGATCCCCGCGAGGACGGTCACCATCGCGCGACGGCCGCGCCGTGTACGGGCGGTCGCTGCGAGGCCGGTCGCCATCTTTACGAAAACCTTCGCCGCGCGGCGTGTAGGGTCGCTTCTCGTCCCCCTTGTCACGCGGCGTATAGGGCCGCTTGTCGGCGAATTTCCGATCTGAGAATTGCCGGGCGGGACGCGCATCGTCG
Organism: uncultured Alphaproteobacteria bacterium; assembly: GCA_963793165.1. Classification (GTDB taxonomy): domain Bacteria; phylum Pseudomonadota; class Alphaproteobacteria; order Rhizobiales; family Xanthobacteraceae; genus Bradyrhizobium. Next base: position 156,631 of record CAWBYU010000007.1, on the reverse strand, counting down.
CGGCTGAAATTGGGCCGATCGCCGCGTGGGGTGTATGGGCGCTTCTCGCCGCCACGGTCCTCGCCGCGGGGACGGTCATCGCGGTTGAAGCGCGGCGGCGCGCCGTCACGCTTACCAGCGAAAGGCTTTGCGGCGTAAGGCTTGCCGGAGCCCGAATAAGGCTTCTTGCCATAGGATTTCGCGCCGTCGGGCTTGCCGGCATAAGGGCGCCGCTCGCCGTCGCGTTTGTCACCGTCGCGCTTGGCGAATTTCTTCTCGGGGCCGCGGGCGGCGCCGGAGCGGCCCTTGCCGCCTGAGGGCCGATCACGCCGGCCGCGGGAGGCGTTGTCTTTATCGTTATCGCGGGGCATGAATGGTCTCGTTTCGAGTACAATTGAAATGGCAATCAGGCTGAGATGGATGGGCTGCCATAGCGACAATGCGCGCGCTCTTGGCTCGAGGCGCATTCTCACGCAAAACCGGTATCCACTTTTGCTGAATGAACCTCTAGTAGCAGGTTTCTTCCGATGATACGAGGCATGACCGCGCCTTCTTTCATGGATTTGGCGCTGAAAACGGCGGAAAACGCCGGAAAATCCGGCGAAGTCCCGATCGGATGCGTGATTGTCAGGGATTATGAGGTCATCGCGACTGCCGGCAACCGGACGCTGACCGACCGCGATCCGACCGCGCATGCCGAAATATTGGCGATCCGGCAAGCCGCCGAGGCCATCGGCACCGAACGGCTGGTCGATTGCGACCTTTACGTCACGCTGGAGCCCTGCACGATGTGCGCCGGCGCGATCTCGTTTGCGCGGATCAGGCGGCTGTATTACGGCGCGGCCGATCCCAAGGGCGGCGCGGTGGAATCCGGCGTCCGGTTCTTTGCCTCGCCGACTTGCCACCACGTGCCGGAGGTTTATTCGGCGGTCGGCGAGAGCGAGGCGGCGGCGCTGCTGCGCGAGTTTTTCAGGGCGCGGCGGTAGGCCCGACTCTCTCGGCCGTCATTGCGAGCGCAGCGAAGCAATCCATTCTTTCTTTCGGCGGCAAGATGGATTGCTTCGTCGCGGAGTTTATCATCGGGCCCACCGAAGGTGGGACCCGTTGGCTCCTCGCAATGACGAGAGTAACTACGAACCCGCAAAAAATTCCTTCAACGCCTTCGCGGTCGCGTCCGGATTTTCCTCGGTCAAAAAATGCCCGGAATCAACAGGCAATCCCCGGACATTGCTTGCCCAGGTCTGCCAGGTATCGAGCGGCGTTGCAGCAGCGCTGGCGATGCCGGCATCGCCCCACAAGGCCAGCATCGGGATCGTGATCTTCCTGTCCGCAACGCGATCCGCTTTGTCGATCTCATAGTCGGCATAGGCGCCGGCGCGATAATCCTCGCACATCGCGTGCAGCCGTGAGGGATCGCGAAACGCAGCGAGATAATGCTCCAGCGCGCGGGGATCGATCGCATCGAGGTTTTTCGACTTGGTCTGGCTCGCCATTTTCTGGCGCAGGAAGAAATCCGGATTGCCGCCGATCAAGGTTTCCGGCAGCGGATAGGGCTGCGCCAGAAACGTCCAGTGATAGATCTTCAGCGCATAGAGGCGGTTCATCCGCTCCCAATAGTCGTAGGTCGGCAGGATATCCAGCACGGCAAGTTTCGACAGCCGGCCGGGATGATCGAGCGCGAGCCGATAGGCGACCCGGCCGCCACGATCGTGCCCGGCGAGTGCGAAATGCACATGGCCGAGTTGCTCCATCGCCTCGATGATCGTCCGCGCCATCGCACGCTTGGTATAGGGCGTGTGATCCTTGTCGCTCTCCGGCATGTCCGACCAGCCATAGCCCGGCAGGTCGGCAATAATCAGCGTGAACCTGTCGGCAAGCTGCGGCGCGACACGGTGCCACATCACATGCGTCTCGGAAAAGCCGTGCAGCAATAATAGCGGCGGCCCCTTGCCGCCGACGCGGGCGAAGATGCGCCCGGACTGGGTGTTGATCCATTCGGCCGCGTAGCCGGGAAACAGGTCGGCGAGATCGGGCATTTTCACACTCTCACGTCATCATCCGCCACCGGGTCTCGCCTTCGGCGAGTCCGATGACAGGGCTGCAGCGGATGATCCAGTAGACACCAACATTGCCGCCAGCAACAGGCGCCGCGGCGTACTGGATATCGGCGGCGGGGTGGGGATCTGCTTTGAGGAAGATCGTCATCTCAGGTGTCATTGCCGGGCTTGACCCGGCAATCCATCCGTTTCGCAGAATGCTCTTACGAAGATGGATGGATACGCGGGTCAAGCCCGCGTATGACACTGAGCAAGTTGCGCATCGCCCCGGAATGACGGGGCAACTACCCGCCCGCCTTCTCCCGCTCCACCGCCTGCCAGCCGATGTCGCGCCGGCAAAAACCTTCCGGCCATTGGATGCGGTCGACGGCTTCGTAAGCGCGGCGCTGGGCTTCCGCGATGGTCGCGCCTGTCGCGCAGACGTTCAGCACGCGACCGCCATTGGCGATGATGTGTCCATCGTTCGCGAGCGTGCCGGCGTGAAAAATCTCGACACCTTCGACCTTGGCGGCGTCCTCGAGTCCCGCGATGACAGCGCCTTTGGCATAGTCGCCGGGATAGCCCTTCGCCGCCATCACCACGGTCAGCGCGGGTTCAGCAAACCAGCGCAGATCGAAATTCCTCAACTGCCCGTCGCAGCAGGCCAGCAGCGCCGGCACGATATCCGACATCATCCGCAGCATCAGCACCTGACATTCCGGATCGCCGAAGCGCACATTGTATTCGAACAGTTTTGGGCCGTCCGCCGTCAGCATCACGCCCGCATACAGCACGCCGCGGAACGGCGTGCCGCGTGTTTTCATGCCGGCCACCGTGGGAAGAATGATCTTCGCCATGATCTCGGCGTGGATTTCCGGCGTCACGAACGGCGTCGGCGAATAGGCGCCCATGCCGCCGGTGTTGGGCCCCTGGTCATGATCGAACACCCGCTTGTGGTCCTGCGCCGAAGCGAGCGCGATCGCAGTTTCGCCGTCGGACAACGCGAAAAAGCTGATCTCGCGGCCCGACAGAAACTCCTCGATCACGACTTCCGCGCCCGCCGCGCCGAACGCGCCGTCGAACATCATGGCGATGGCGGCTTCGGCTTCCGCCATCGTCTGCGCGACCACCACGCCCTTGCCCGCCGCAAGCCCGTCGGCCTTGACCACGATCGGCGCACCCTGCTGGCGGACGTAAGCCAGCGCATCGGCCGCTTGGGTGAAGCGGCCATAGGCGCCGGTCGGAATGCCGAACTCGGTGCACAGCGCCTTGGTAAAGCCCTTGGAGCCCTCGAGCTGCGAGGCCTGTTTGCTGGGCCCGAAGGCCTTGATGCCAACACTGGCGAGATCGTCGACGATCCCGGCCGCCAGCGGCGTCTCCGGACCGACCACGACAAAATCCACGGCGTTGGCCCGGCAGAAATCGATCACCGCCGCATGGTCCGCGATATCGAGCGCGACGCATTCGGCCTCCCGCGCGATGCCGGCATTGCCCGGCGCGCACCAGAGTTTTGTCAGCAGCGGCGAGGCTGCGATCTTCCAGGCGAGAGCGTGTTCGCGGCCGCCGGAACCGAGCAGGAGGATGTTCATGGAGTGCAGCCGGAGCGAGGTGTTCGAAACCGTGTCGGTCGCACGAGTCCGCCTTTCCCTGCAAGGGGTAAGCTTGCCGTCATTCCGGAAGGGGCGCGACGCGCGCCGATCCGGAATCTCGACCTGGTTTGCACCGGCGCACACCTTAATCTCGAGATTCCCCGATGTGCAGTGCACATCTGAGGTTCGATGCTTCGCATCGCCCCGGAATGACGGGTGAGGCTACGGCTGCCGCGCCGAGGAAGCGATGATTTCCTGCAGCGTCGCGACATGGCGGGTGAAGGCGCCGCGGCCGGCCGGGGTCGCGGTCACCGTGGTCTGCGGCTTTTTGCCGACAAAGGCCTTTGCGACCGCGACATAGCCGGCCTTCGCCAGGGTTTCGATATGGGCGCCAAGGTTACCGTCGGTGGCGCCGGTGAGGTTTTTCAGCCTGACGAATTCCAGCCCCGCCGTCACCGGCAATGCATTCAGCGCCGCCATGATCCGGAGCCGCATCGGCTGGTGGATGATGTCGTCGAGATCGGCCATCGCGTTGCATCGGACGAATTCTGAATTAAATGTAAAGTACTCTATATTGCAGAGTTAAGAGGCTTTCAAATGTTGATGACCGGTATATGCGAGGCACCCGCCCTTGCGCCGCGGCGCGAAAAGGCCGATTCCATAGCCGAGATGCCAGCAGCCGAAGCCCTTATCAACGCACCGGAATTCACGGTGTCCGAACTGTCCTCCGCCCTGAAGCGGACGGTGGAGGACGCCTATGGCCATGTCCGGGTACGCGGCGAAATCTCCGGTTTCCGGGGCCCGCACTCCTCCGGCCACTGCTATTTCGCGCTCAAGGACGAGAGCGCCAAGATCGAGGCGGTGATCTGGAAGGGCGTCCATGGACGGATGCGGTTCAAGCCGCAGGAAGGCCTCGAGGTCATCGCCACCGGCAAGCTCACGACCTATCCCGGCTCCTCGAAATACCAGATCGTGATCGAGGCGCTGGAGCCCGCCGGCATCGGCGCGCTGATGGCGCTGATGGAGGAGCGCAAGAAAAAGCTCGCGGCCGAAGGCTTGTTCGACGAGGCGCGCAAGCAATTGCTGCCCTGGTTGCCGGAAGTGATCGGCGTCGTGACCTCGCCGACCGGTGCGGTGATTCGCGACATCCTGCATCGATTGGAAGACCGCTTTCCGCGCCGCGTGCTGGTGTGGCCGGTGCGGGTGCAGGGCGAAGGCTCGGCCGAGCAGGTCGCGGCCGCGATCCGCGGCTTCAATGCGCTGCCCGAGGGCGGCCGGATTCCGCGGCCCGATTTGTTGATCGTGGCGCGCGGCGGCGGCTCGCTGGAGGACTTGTGGTCCTTCAACGAGGAGATCGTGGTCCGCGCCGCCGCCGAAAGCATGATCCCGCTGATCTCGGCGGTCGGACACGAGACCGACATCACGCTGATCGATTTTGCCGCCGACAGGCGTGCGCCGACACCGACCGCCGCCGCCGAAATGGCGGTTCCGGTGCGCGCCGAACTGTTCGTCGAGGTTTCAACCCTGGCAAGGCGCGCGATGCTGTGCTGGCAGCGGAGCCAGGAAGGCCGCCGCAACGAGCTGCGCGCCGCGATGCGCGCATTGCCCGCGGCCGGCGAACTGCTCGCGATCCCGCGGCAGCGGCTGGACAGCGCCGGCGCCACCCTGCCCCGCGCATTGAAGGCCAATACCCACGCCCATTTCCGCCGCTTCGCGCAAACCGGCGCGCGGCTGACGGTGCGGGTGCTGCGCGGGCAGGTCGCGCAGGCCCAGCAGCGGCTGACAGTATCCGGCGAACGGATGACGCATGCGGCGAGGTCGCTGCTGCGCAGCCGCCGGGATCGCTATGCGGGGCTAGCGATCCGGCTCAAGGCCTCCAAACTCTCCAACGCGCAGGCGCAACGCCAGATCGTCGCGCGCGACCGCGAACGCGTGCAGCGCCTGGCCGAGCGGGCACGGCGCGCGCTGGCTTTTGCCATGCAGCGGCTCGAGGCGCGGGTCACCCATAGCGGCCAATTGCTGGCGGCGCTGTCCTATCGCGGCGTTCTCGAGCGCGGCTTCGCGCTGGTGCGCGATGAGCAGGGCCTTCCCGTGCACGCGGCCAACGCGATCGGACCGGGAGCGCGGCTTGAACTGGAATTTGCCGATGGACGCGTCGCGGCGACGGCGGACGCGGATCGGCCGGCGTCAACGAGCACGGCGACGCCTGCCGCGAGCGAGCCAAAAGCCGCTACGCCCAAGCGCGCCGTCAAGCCGGTCGGTCAGGGAAGTCTGTTTTAGAAAGAACGTCGCGGCGCTTACCGCGACAGCCATTCCGCCACGAGCCTTTGCGAATCGGCGCGCGCTTCCGCGTCGGTGCCGACATGGCCCTTTTCGGGTACGGTGGCATCGGAAGCGCCGCCGGCCGCAACCGGCGGGAAATTCACACGGTCGAAATCGTGAACGGCGTTGGGATAGACCACGATCCGCGCCAGTGCGCTGCGTCCATGCGCGCCATCGACCATCTGGCGGCAGGCCGGCGGCGAACTGATGTCGTCCCTGCCGCCAATCAACAGCAGCGTCGGCACCCGCGCGCTCCAGCCAAGGCCCGACGAGAGGCGACAGTCCGGATAGAACGCGATCGCGGAGCGGAAATCCGGCTCGGCTTTGCGCGACGGCAATTGCGGGCGAACCGCCCACAGCAGCGCGCTGGCGCCGTTGTCCCATCCCAACAGGCTGATGCGGTTGCCGGCGGCCCAGGGCTGCTGCAGCAGCCAGGCTCTGGACGCCATGATGTCCGTCACCCGCTCGCGACGAGCCAGCACGCGGCGCTCATTGACCCGGCATTGCGGTCCGAGTTCGCGCGAGCCATAGCTGTCCGGCAGCAGCACCGCGTTGCCCTGCTTCAGCAATTGCTCCGCCCAATCGCGGTAGCGCCGCTGCACCGGTTCGGAATGCCCGGCCACGCCGCCACAGCCATGCAGGGCGATCACGACCGGAAACGGGCCGTCGCCGTCAGGCTGGTAAAGCTGCGCGTGCAATGTCCCGCCGCTCAGGGGAATGTCGACCTGACGAGGCGCCGGCAACGGCGCCGCGCCGGCGGCAAAGGCCACCGCTAGAAGAGTCAGGAATGCGGTTACCGACAGGACGCGCATCAGATTCGCCGGGTCATTGCAGTGCGGCAGTGAGGGTCTGTTCGTGCAAGGCTATCATGCGGCAAAGGCCGGAATTCATCACGAATCGGTGGGTTTAATCGGCGGACAGCATGACCTATTTATGATAGATCGCAGTTTCGAAAATATTTGCCCGGTTCGAATGGGCCGAGCTAAAGCGTTTTTGAGCGAAAGCCTGTCCCGGCCGCGATGCGGGATGGATAGCGGTTCGCGTGAAGAAAACGCGTCAAACCAAGGACAGAGCCCCGTTCCGATTCGATCTGAACGGAAAAAGCTCTAGGCGGAGGGTCAGCCGTGCTGAATAAATTCGGTCCTTCGGGCCATGGTGAAGCGCAGGTGCAATATCTGGACGGCGATTTCCGCGTGATCTCGCCGGGAACCTATGTGCGTTGCGCGGTCACCGATGCACGGATACCGCTCGACGAGTTGAAATACTGGAGCGTCGATTTGCAGGAGGCCTACGCCATCCCGAGCGCGGTGTTGCAGCGGCATTTTCCCCGCGCGCTGAAGGCGTGAGATTGTAGTGAGATTGTAGGGTGGGCAAAGGCGCGCTTGCGCCGTGCCCACTATTCGCCGAACCGGAATTCCATTCGCCGACCCGGAATTGATGCGACAGGATGGTGGGCACGCTGCGCTTTGCCCACCCTACTTTCTGAATTTTTTCTCGCGTGCTTTGAACAAACGCTCGCTTACGAATTTCCGCAATCCCGCCGCATCGTCAAATTCCAGCGTCACCGGGAACGGCGCGATCTGTTCCGCTCCATGCGGAAGCCCCTCGCCAGAGCCGAGCCGCGCCAGATCCTTTTCCGTCGTCACCAGTGTCAGCGCGCCGTGCTTTGCCTCGGCGATCAGGGCCTCGATCTCGGACGGTGTGAACGGATGATGATCGGCAAAGGCTCGCTCCTGCACGACATCGATGGCGCTGGCGCGCAGCGTCCTGAAAAACCTGGCGGGATCGCCGATCCCGGCGAATGCGAGAACGCGTTTGCCGCGCAGTCGGGCCACCTGCTCTTCGCTCGCCCTGAGATGGGCCGGCAGCACGGGCTTGCCTTGCGCGGCGATCGCCGCGACAACCGGCGCCGCCGCGGCGCCATCGCCAACGACGATCAGCGCGTCGGTGCGGGCGAGTTGCGGCGACAGCGGCGCGCGCAGCGGGCCGGCGGGAAATACGCGGCCATTGCCGAGGCCGCGGTCACTGTCGATCACGATCAGCGAGGCATCCTTGGCGATCGCGGGATTCTGAAACCCGTCATCCAACAGGATCACGCTGGCGCCCCGCGACCGCGCCAACGCGACGCCATTCACCCGATCGCGCGCGACAACGACCGGAACCGTGCGGGCCAGCATCAGCGGTTCGTCACCGGTATCGACAGCGGTGTGCCGGGCGGGGTCGACCAGGACCGGCCCGCTCAGCCGGCCGCCATAGCCGCGGCTAAGCACGACGGGCGCCTCGCCGAGATCGCGCAGCATGGCTGTGAGAGCCAGTACCGTGGGGGTCTTGCCGGCGCCGCCGACATGATAGTTGCCGACGCAAATGACAGGGATGCCGGCGTCCAGGCCCGGACGCTGCAGCCGCCATGCGACGACCGCGCCATAGAGCGCGCCGAGCGGCAGCAGCAACAGCGATAGCAATGACGCGGGCCGGTGCCAAAAGCCCGGCTCACGCATTGGCGGCTCCTTTCTCGAGCCGCAGCTGCAACAGATACGGCTCGAGCGCGATAAGCGTGCGGTCGAGCGCGCCGCCGAGCTGCTCGACCACGCGCTCGGAGGCAGCAAGCGACACTTCGCGCGCCGCGGGATCATCCAGCAACCGGCCGAGCTGGTTCACCAGCGCCTCCAGCGTGTCGGCCTGTCTGGCGCCGCCCGCGTTATCCAGCGCCTCGTATACATCGGTGAAATTGAAGACGTGCGGGCCATGAACGATCGATGCGCCGAGCTTGATCGCCTCGATCGGATTCTGTCCGCCATGGGGAACCAGCGACCCTCCCATGAACACGATCGGCGCCAGCCGGTAGAACAATCCCAGTTCGCCCATGGTGTCCGCCACGTAGATATCGGTGGTCGCCGTCGGCAGCTCCTCGCGCGAACGTAAAGCCACATGCAGGCCGGCAGCCGCGATCGCGCGGGCGATGCCCGCGCCGCGCGCCGGATGACGCGGCACGATCACGCTCAGCAGCGATGGAAAAAAGCCGGCAAGCGCGCGATGCGCTTCCATCAGGATTTCCTCTTCGCCGGGATGGGTCGAGGCCGCGACGATGATCGGGCGGCCGCGCGTCACCGCCATCATGCGTTCCAGCCTGGCCGGGTCGGCCGGCGGCGCCGGAACATCCAGTTTGAGGTTTCCGGTGGCGAAGACGTTGCGGCTGCCGAGCGCCGCAAAGCGCTCCGCGTCGACCTGGGACTGGGCCAGGCAGAGCTCGAACCGGCCGAGCAGCGCCGAGATCGTGCCGCTGATGCGGCGCCAGCGCGGGAACGAACGCTGCGACATCCGGCCGTTGATCAGGACCAGCGGCATGCGCCGCGCCGCGCTGGCCAAAATGAGATTGGGCCACAGATCGGACTCGATGAACAGAGCGAGGCCCGGCCGCCAGTGATCGAGAAAGCGCGCGACATAGCGCGGCGAGTCGTAAGGCACGTATTGATGAATGATATCGGAGGGAAACCGCTTGGCCACGATCGCCGCCGAGGTCACCGTGCCCGAGGTCAGCAGGATCCGCAGATTGAGCGCCCGCAGCCTTTCGATCAGGGCGGCCGCGGCCAGCACTTCGCCGACGCTGGCGCCGTGGATCCAGATCAGGGGGCCGCGCGGCCGGATGTCCCGGCTCATGCCGCGGCGCTCACCGACGCGATCGGGATCTTCCTTGCCCTGCTTCAGCCGCCGGCTGATCAGCGCCGGCGCCAGCGGCACCATGGCTGAGGAGAGTCTCCGGTAGAACCGCAGCGTCATCGGCAGCGAGTTAGCCATGATCCGCCTGTTCCGGTCGACCGACCTGCGCATAAGCGCGACGGGTCGCTTCGTTCAGGTTTGCTTCGAGCTTCCGCGCGCAGATTTTCCATGGTCTCGGCATCGGCATCCGTGGGTACCGAAATCACTCCGATGCCGACCAATGCGCCTCGCCCGAACGGCAAATTGATAGTCGTGCGGTCCCAGTTTTTCAACCGGATGAACCGGCTGGTCGCCATTGCGAACGGCATGATCGGCCGGCCCGATTCGCGCGCCAGCATGATAATGCCGAGGCCCGCGATCCGCGAGCGCTTCGGCACGTCGGCGGTCAGCGCGACGTTATAATTGTCCTGCAGCGCCCGCACCATTTCCTTGAACGCCCCGACCCCGCCCTTGCGGTGAAACGCCGAGCCGTGATCGCCGGAGCCGCGGATGGTGCCGATCCCGAGCCGCTCGGCGGCGATGGCGTTGAACTCACCGTCGCGGTGCCGCGAGATCAGCACCTTGGCGCGATGGCTTTCCCTGGTCTTGATGAACGGCGTCATGAAATGCTGGCCGTGCCAGAACGCGAATATCGCCGGCATCTGCGGTTCGACGACCGCATAGACGTCGGGCGGATCGAAGCTGAATGTGTTGGTGCGCCAGACCAGCCGCAGGAACGCAGCCGCGAGCAGACCCACAGCGCGCTGAACCCAGCTGCTGCGCAGCACATTGCGAAGCAGTTTTTTCAACGGGCAGGCTTCGCGTCTTGACTTGGATCGAGCAGCCGGTGGAGGTGGACCACGAAGTAGCGCATGTGGGCGTTATCCACGGTCTGCTGCGCCTTTGCTTTCCACGCCGCGTGCGCGGTCGCGTAGTTCGGGAACACGCCGACGATTTCGACCTCGTCGAGATCCTTGAAAGTCGTGTGCTCGAGATCGGTCAATTCGCCGCCGATGACGAGATGCAGCAATTGCGGCTGGGCACTATCTGGCATGATTCTCTTCCCCTAACGCGGTGCCCGGCAAGTGGCATTCCCGACGCCGATCGGGCGTTAGGGCAACGGACGAGTTCGGAAATGCTCGACAATGCGAGCATGACGATCGCGTCCCGCTGCTACCAGCACCCCATGCGTCACCTCTCGGCGATTGTACGCTATCGCATCCCCCGAAAGCGCGGTCATGTTACCATTCGCTTCCTGCACGATCAAATTGGCCGCGGCAAGGTCCCAGTCGCGGCTTTGCCCGCCCGCAAAAGCGGCATCGAGGTTTCCCTGCGCGACCCGGCACAAACGCAGCGCCAGCGAACCGATTCGCGGATGCAACACCACGTCATCCGATTGCCGGCCGAGTCGCTCAACCAGCGGTTTAGGACCGGCCATACGGGAAAAATCCAGTTCGGTGCCGGACGTCGCGAAAACCGGCACCGCGTTGCGCACCGCGCCCTGCCCGCGCGCCGCAAAAAAGAATTCGTCGGTGGCCGGCGCGAACACCGCCGCGAGCACGGCCGAGCCGTTCTCCACCAGCGCCACGCTCACGCACCAGTCTTCGCGGCCGGCGAGATAACCGCGGGTACCGTCGATCGGATCGACGATCCAGACCAGATGCTTGCCCAGACGCGACTTGTCGTCGACGCTTTCTTCCGACAGCCAGCCGTAATCCGGCGTCGCGGCTCGCAAGCGGCTCTCCAGGAGGTCGTTGACCCTGATATCGGCCTCGGACACCGGCGAGGATGCGCCCTTGGTCCAGTTCTTCAGTTCGGTGCGGAACAGCGACAGCGCGAGCGCGCCGGCCTCCCGCACCGTATCGCCCAGCAACGCGGCGTCGCGCGCCAAGGCATCGCCCCCGGAGGTCCGATCGTGCGCTTTACCGGCGTTACCGTCCGCCAACCGTCAAACTCTCGATCCGCAATGTCGGGGCGTTGACGCCGTAGCGAAATTCCAGATCGCTGGCCGGCGCCAGCGACTTGAACATCTCGATCAGATGGCCGGCGATCGTCACCTCGCTCACGGCATAGGTGATCTCGCCGTTCTCGATCCAGAAGCCGGATGCGCCGCGGCTGTAGTCGCCGGTGACGCCATTGACGCCGGAACCGATCAGGTCGGTGACGTAAAATCCCTGCTTGATGTCGGATATCAGCTCGGCCGGGGTCGGCTCACCCGCTTCGAGATGCAGATTGTACGATCCCGGCGACGGCGACGACGATACGCCGCGATGCGCATGGCCGGTGGTGACCATTCCCAACTCGCGCGCGGTGGCGGAATCAAGCAGCCAGGTCGTCAACACGCCCTCATCGATGATGGCGAGCTTCTTGACCTTGACTCCCTCCGCGTCGAACGATTGCGAGCGCAGTCCGCGCACCCGCAGCGGATCGTCGATGATGCGGATGTTCTTGGCAAACAGCTGCTCGCCGAGACGATCCTTGAGGAAGCTGGTCTTGCGCGCGATCGAAGCGCCGTTCACCGCGCCGACGAGATGGCCGACGAGCGATCCCGACACCCGGGGGTCGAACACGACAGGCACCTTGCAGGTCTCGACCTTGCGCGGATTGGCGCGCGCAACCGTGCGCTCGCCCGCAATGCGGCCGACCTTGGCCGGCGATTCCAGATCGGAAGCGTGCGGCGCCGAGGTGAAGTCGTAGTCGCGCTCCATGCCGGTGCCGTCGCCCGATATCGCGGTCATCGAGATGCCCTGGCTCGAGCGCAAGTAAGAGCCGTGGAAGCCGGTGGAAGTGACAAGCACCATGCCGCCGATACCGGCCGAGGCCGACGCGCCGCCCGATTTGGTGACGCCCTTGACCGCGAGCGCGGCCGCTTCCGCCTCGACGGCGCGGCGTTCAAGCTCCGACGTCGATGGAACCTTGGGATCGAGCAGATCGAGATCGGGGAAATCGCGCGCCAGCAGCGACGGATCGGCGAGACCGACATATTTGTCGTCGGGCGCGACCCGCGCCATCGCGACCGCGCGCTCCGCGAGCCTTGCGACGCCGTCGCCTCGCACCTCGTTGGTCGAGACCACCGCCTGACGGCGCCCGACCAGCACGCGCAGTCCGACATCATCGCCTTCCGAGCGCTCGGACTCCTCAACGCGTCCGTCGCGGACCTCGACGCCCTGCGAGACGTTGCGGACCGCGACCGCATCGGCGGCGTCCGCGCCCGCTGCTCTCGCGGCCTCGACAAGACGCTGCGCCAGCTCGCTCAGGGCGGATTGATCCAACAGGTCTGACGTCGCAGGTTTCGATGAAGGCGGAGATGCGGCTGATGGTGAAGAGATCACGAACAAAATCCCAAGAAATGGACGGGGGTCGAACGGGGGTCGAACAAGGCGCGAATGCAAATCCCGAATGCATGAGATGTGCCTGATTTACGCGGACTTCAAGCATTTCCTGCGCCGGAAAGCGAAAGATTTTCGACGGTATCGCAAGGAGTCGTCAATCATGTGAGCCAAGGTCTTGTCAATCATGCCTGAGGATGTGGCCCAGGTGACGTCCGATTAACCAGCCTTTTTAAGCCAATACCGACGCGGCTGGCTTAGGGTCTCGCGTATCGACCGGGAACATAATCCCGGCGGGGAGATCAAAGTCGTGGGGCGTCAAACAGCAACAAGCGGGATCAGTCCCGCCGGGTCGAGCCGTGCATTGCGGCTCGACCCTCTCTCTCTACCCGTCAGCTTCCATGCGCAGGACAGCCGCGCGGACGGCGGCGTGCGGAGAATCGAACTTCACCGCGAACGCGTCGTGCTGCATCGTGCCGTCCTCGGCATGCGGATGGCGGTCAACGTCCGCGTGCGCGATTTTCGCGGCGTGGCGCTGCGCGGCATCGACGACGCGCAAATGCTGGTGCTGGTCCATCGCGATCCGTCATTGACGATACCGCTCTGCGTGAGCTCCGACGGCGAGGAGATCGCGTCGGCCTGGCGGATGTGGAGCGACATCTTCGCGCTTCCGCAATTGCTGGAAGACGAGCCTCGCGAACCCGCCGCGCGGCGCCGGCGCCACAACGCGATTCGGGCGCGGCGGCCGAGATTCCTGATGCGGCGGCGCACCGGCGATCCGCTCAAGCCTGCGAACATCCATCAGGGCGAACGCGAGATCATCGCGCGGGATTAACGAAGGCCCATCAGGTCGCGTAGGCCACCATGCAGATCCATGATTGGCTATACCTCTTCCTATACCTCTTCAACCCGATCCTGGTTACGCTTCTCGTCCTGGCCGTACTCGTTCCCTGTTTCATATGGACAGGGTTGTGGGCACGTTATCGAAAGCCAATCCTCCTGGCGCTGCTGGCGGCCTACGTAATAGACGCCGGATTCGCGTTGCCTCGTATTCTGTTCGCGCACGGCCTGTCGAAGGGCCCCGTCATTGCGCAGCAAATTCCGCTGCCGCGCCGTCTTGTGCTGGTCGACGTTCCCTGCGACACGAAGTGCCACGACTTGCTTATCACGGGAACGGTCGACGAAATTATCTTCGTCACACCTCATTATCCGCGTTATGCAGATCTAACCACCGCGATCCGGTATCAAGCCGGCTGGGCATTGCCGGGCACCTGCCCACGCGAACGCGAGCAGGCGAATAGCCTTCCGAGCCTGGCGCAGCGGCAATCCGGTTACTGCCCACTGGTCGAGCCGGTGGAGATCCCCAAGCACGGCATATTCCTGGTCCACGAAGGGATGGTCGTCACCGCGGAGCAATCTGCCCGCGCGTACACACCGCCCAATTTGCTCAAGGCGCCGCCCGGCCCCGTTATTCAATTCTCCGGAATGGAGGTACAAAATCGGACGGCGGGCGGCATTACGGTGCTGGCTTCGGCCTATCGTTACGAAGCGCCCGGCCTGCTTGGTTTGCCCCCCTTGATCGGCTGCTGGGGCCGTCCGGACAACGTCATCTGGATCATGCCGCCGGGAGACACCGGTTGCGGATTGTGGCGCTGGTTCACGTGGGGCGGAGACGACAGAGCTTCGCGCGATCCAAAATGGATTTTCGAGCAAGCGTTCGGGCCTCCCGATCATCCGCTCGTTCCGCCTGAGCGCGCCGAGTTGCCTCCTGCAACGCCGGCGCAAGCGCTGGAGATATTGTCCAAGGTCTGGAGCACTGATATCGACTTCCACCTACAGCGCTTGCGTAACGCGCTGCTCGATCCTGCCAATCCCGATCAGGCACTGGCCGACCTGTTCGTGCGCCGCGCCCGGCGCGGCGAACCTATGGAAGGATCCCTGATAGCATTGCTCGGGGCGAATCGGCCCGCTGCGCTCGCTGGCCTTTCCAGCCGCCTCGATCGCATGCCAAGCGTGTTTGCCAGGTCGGGCGCCGTTCTCGACGAGATGGAACGGAATGCAAGATTCCGCGACGACTTCGCCGATACCATGTTTCTCTTCCTGGAATCGCGCTGGGAAACCCCTGACGACATCAATCGCTTTCTGAAGCTGATGGAGACCAGTCATCCCGGGTGGCTCTGCGATCAACTGAGCCGTCACAAAGGCTCGGTGGAGTTGTCGAGGATTCTGGCGAACGACGTGGTGAAACGAAACAATTCGCAATGCAGCCGTTAGCCGGTCGGTCAGGACAGCGATCGCTGTCCCGGCAGAGAAAATGGATCGCTTCGTCGCCTCGTTCCTCGCAATGGCGGCGGAGAACGAAGCCGTCATACTCCGCGAAGGCGGAGTATCCAGTACGCTGCGAGCTATCGGTTCTATCACTGCTCTCTCTGGGATACTGGATCACCCGCCTGCGCGGGTGATGACGACTGAATATGACTTCGCGATCTCGCGGCGTGGGTCGCCCGAGGTTTGCTCTTGACCTTGCCCAAAATTGAGGGCGCAGGGAAGACCGGGTGCGCGCTGCACCCGCGGTCTCGCGTGCAATGTGATAGAAGAATGCGCACACGAGCATACAGGTTCAGCGGAAGCATTCCGGCCTTCCCTGCGCAGTGGTTTTACGGCTTACTTCGCGCTCTCCCCGGTGACCGGGCTTTGTTGCCACCGTCGCTCCACGATGTAACTCGTGAAACTTGACGCCAGCGTCGGGGCGCCAGGACCACACGACTTCGCCGTCCGCGCCACACGCGTTCGTCTTGCGCGCATTTCGCGTCCACCGCATCCTGCCCCAACGTCCGTGACGATCGCGAAGCGCCCCTCTTTCGGGACAGGATGCCGCGAAGTCTTAGCGATGATTTGCCCGACGGGTTAAGCGGAATATTTTTGCGGAAGGGGCTGGACAGGAAATTCAGGTGATTTGCCTGTCGGGCGGTTTTTGCTCTCCGTCGCTCCGGACAGCGAGCACCGCGAGCTCGATCCGGGCGCGGCGGATATTGCTGATGCGGCGGCGCACCGGCGATCCGCTCAGGCCGAGCGCGAGATCATCGCAATGGATTGACGGCCTCGCCGATGCCGTAGGGTGGGCAGAGCGCAGCGTGCCCACCGTAAGTTACTCGACAGGATAGATGGTGGGCACGGCGTAAGAACGCCTTTGCCCACCCTACAGCCCCGCCCGCAACACCGCGTCCGCGAGCAATCCGACGAACAGCAACAGCCCCGCGTCGCGGTTGGATTTGAAAATGCGCAGGCACAGCGCGGGATCGCCGATGTCCAGTCTTCTTATCTGCCAGACCAGATGCGCGGCAAACGCCGCAAGCCCGATCCAGGCCGGCCAGCGCGCGCCGGCCAGCGCGAGTGCCATGCCGATCAACACCACCGCCAGTCCATAAAACACCATCAGCGCCGGCCGCGTCCGCGCGCCGAACAACAGCGCGGTCGACTTGATGCCGATCAGGGCGTCGTCCTCGGCATCCTGATGCGCATAGATGGTGTCGTAGCCGATCACCCACGCGATCGAACCCGCATAGAGCGACAGCGCCGTCGCATCGATCCGTCCCAGCGTCACGGCAAAACCCATCAGCGCGCCCCAGGAGAACGCCAGCCCGAGCACGATCTGCGGCCACCAGGTGATCCGCTTCATGAACGGATAGGCCGCGACAATGACCAGCGAGGCGATGCCGGTCATGACCGCGAAGCGGTTGAACTGCAGCAGCACCGCAAGGCCGATCAGCGCCTGGGCGACCAGAAAGGCCGCCGCCTGCGGTACGCTGACCTGTCCGGCCGGTATCGGCCGCGACCGCGTCCGTTCGACCAGCGCGTCGAGATCGCGATCGGTGATGTCGTTCCAGGTGCAGCCGGCGCCGCGCATCACGAACGCGCCGACAAAGAACAGGGCGATGAAGAGAGGCAATTTGCCGATGTCGCCGATGACGCCGGCGGCCAGCGCCGCCGACCACCAGCACGGCATCAGCAATAGCCAGGATCCGATCGGCCGGTCGAGCCGCGAAAGCCGCAAGTAAGGCCGCGACCAGGGCGGCGCGAGGGTGTCGACCCAGTTGCCGGTGGCGTCGGCAACGCGGGCGGCCGCACCGCTCATGCGAGCGCGGTCATCGCGTCAGCACGTTGCCGTTCAGGGTATCGAACGTGCTGCCGCCCTTCTTCACCGCGTTGGCTTCCGGCAGCGCCGCGGACGAACCCAGCACTTCGCTCAACGAAGGGCCAGCCGGTCCTTTCTGCTGCTGTTGCTGCGCCACCGAGCAGACCTTCTTCTGCATCGCCTCGGTGTTCTTGTGACCGTTTTTGAGCTGGTCGGCGATCTGCTGGGGAATCCCGCATTTCGCCGAATAGGTTTCGACATATTTGATCATCTTGGTTTCGGCCTGGCCGAAATTTCCGATCAGCTTGCAGGCTTCGTCGGGGGACGCATGCCGCTCGCTGGCGGCCTTGATCAGCTTGCCGCGCTTCTCCGCTTCTTCCCGCAACGGCACGAACCCCTTCATGCAGTCATCCGCGGGACCTCCCTGCGGAGGCGCCGGGGCGCGTTCGAAGGCGCTGCCGGTAATGGGCGCCGCACCGGTCACCGGGAATGAACTGGGCGCAGCCGCGCCATTCACCGGCGGAAACGGCGACGCATTGCTGGGCGCCGCCTGGCCCGGCAGCGGCGCCGGAAACGCACCTTGCGCAAAGCCCTGACCGGCGTGGGCGATAGCGACGGCCACGGTCAGCGGTACAATCAAACGACGGATGATCAAAGCGGTGCCTCCGGCAAGGTGCAATCGTCCCCGACGTCTTCCCCGATCGAAGAGCGATTCCGTTGCGCTTCTTACGATTCGCGGCACCCTTTAACAACCCGTGGAATTTGGCAACAGCGCGGCGCGGGGCCGCATCCGGACCA
Organism: uncultured Alphaproteobacteria bacterium; assembly: GCA_963793165.1. Classification (GTDB taxonomy): domain Bacteria; phylum Pseudomonadota; class Alphaproteobacteria; order Rhizobiales; family Xanthobacteraceae; genus Bradyrhizobium. The sequence goes on along the minus strand of CAWBYU010000007.1, from coordinate 138,747 downwards.
ATAATTGCGTGAATTCGGACTCTTTGGGCTAAAAGGGCTTCGAATTGGAACGCCACGCATGCCTCAGCTCGATTTTCGAAGTCCCCGGCTGTTTGTCGATGCCGCGCTGGCGGCCGGCGAAACGGTGGCGCTCGACCGCAACCAGGGCAATTATCTCGGCAATGTGTTGCGGCTGGCCGCAGGCGCCACAATCCTGGCGTTCAACGGGCGGGACGGCGAATGGCAGGCTTCGATCTCGGGGCGCAAACGGCCGGACAGCCTGACGATCATGGTCCAGACCCGGCCGCAGGATCGCCTGCCCGACCTCGCTTACGTGTTTGCGCCCCTGAAACATGCCCGGCTCGACTACATGGTGCAGAAAGCGGTCGAGATGGGGGTAGCGTCGCTGCAGCCGGTTTTGACCCGCTTCACCCAGGTGGCCCGGGTCAACGGCGAGCGGATGCGCGCCAATGTCATCGAGGCGGCCGAGCAGTGCGGCATCCTGAGCCTTGCCGATGTCGCCGAACCGGTGGCGCTCGATCGCTATCTGGCCGGGCGCGAAGCCCGGCGGCTGCTGGTTTTCTGCGACGAGGCGGCCGAGGCCACCGATCCATTGCAGGCGTTGCTAGGCGGCCGGGAGGCTTCCGACGGCGTCGACGTCCTGATCGGTCCCGAGGGTGGATTTGCCGAGGAAGAGCGCGCGCTCCTGCTGCGGCAGCCGCGCACCCTGCGGCTTGCCCTGGGGCCGAGGATTTTGCGCGCCGACACCGCGGCGGTGGCGGCGCTGGCGCTGGTGCAGGCGGTGCTCGGCGACTGGACCGGTTCCGGGATCGGCGGATAGGATGAAGCGTTAACCAGTCATGCTGGGCCGGTCATTAAGACAGGGCCGTTAGAACACCTGGATTGGGACACTGACATCAGGCCGGTTGGGCATTAAGTCCCTTGAAGTCCCTTTGGCCGATCCCAGTCGAAACGCCGCGCCGGCCATGCTAAGGGCTGCGGCAAGCCATGGAACCCGCTTTTCGCGATAATTGGACTTCGAGATGACCGTGACCGCCGCCCCTCGTGCGACCGGATCCGCCGGATGGGCGGATGCCCTGCTGTTGTCGTTCGCCCAGGCCGGCTACGTCAGGGCCGAACCGGCGATCCTGCAGCCTGCGGACCCGTTCCTCGATCTCTCCGGCGAAGACATCCGCAAGAGCCTTTATCTGACCACCGACGCCCGCGGCGAGGAACTGTGCCTGCGCCCCGACCTCACCATCCCGGTGGCGCGGGATTATCTCGCCTCCCCCCGCGCCGGCCAGCCGGCCGGCTTCAGCTATCTCGGACCGGTATTTCGTTATCGCGGCGGCGGGCCGAGCGAGTTCCTGCAGGCCGGCATCGAATCCTTCGGCCGGCAGGATCGCGCCGCGGCCGACGCGGAAATGCTGGCGCTGGCCCTGGAAGCCACCAGCGTCTTCGGGCTGACCGGGGTCGAAATCCGCACCGGCGACATGGCGCTGTTCATCGCCCTGGTCGATGCGCTGGGGCTCTATCCGGTGTGGCGGCGGCGGCTGATCAAGGATTTCAATCGCAAGAACAGCCTGGCTGAAGATATCGAGCGGCTGACGCTCGCCACGGGGTCCGGCCGCAACGAATATGAGGGCGTGCTGGCGGCCCTGGCCGGCTCCGACCGCAAGGCGGCGCTGGCGCTGGTGACCGATCTGATGTCGATCGCCGGCACCACCAATGTCGGGGGACGCTCGGTCTCGGAAATCGCCGACCGCTTTCTCGAACAATCGACCTTGAAGGGCGGCGCGCTGCCGCGCGACGCGCTCAAGGTGATCAAGCGCTTCCTTGCGATATCGGGCGATCCCGCTGACGCCGTCGCGCGGCTGCGCGCGCTGGCCGATGACACCAAGCTCGACATTTCAGCCGCGATCGATCAGCTCGAAAGCCGCGTCGGCTTCATGGCCGCGCGCGGCATCGATACCGCCCGCACGCGCTTCTCCACTTCATTCGGGCGCGGCCTGGACTACTACACCGGTTTCGAATTCGAGCTGCACGCCACCGGCAATGGCGTCGAGCCGCTGGTGGCGGGCGGGCGCTATGACGGGTTGATGACCCAGCTCGGCGCCACGACGCCGATCCCCGCGGTCGGATTCTCGGTCTGGATCGAGGCCCTGACGCAGCTTGGCCGCAAGCCGGCCCCGAGCGGCAAACGCGGGGCCGCGTCATGACCTCGCCCTTCGTTCTCGCCGTTCCCTCGAAAGGGCGGCTGCAGGAAAACGCCGAAGCGTTCTTCACGCGTGCCGGGCTGACGCTGGCCAAGCCGCGCGGCGCCCGCGACTACCGCGGCACCATCAGCGGCTACGACAATGTCGAGATTGCCTATCTCTCGGCCAGCGAGATCGCCTCGCAACTGGCGCGCGGCGCGGTGCATCTCGGCGTCACCGGCGAGGATCTGGTGCGCGAAAGCATCGTCGATGCCGACAAGCGCGTCCTGCTGATCGACTCGCTCGGCTTCGGCAGCGCCAACGTCGTGGTGGCGGTGCCGCAAGCCTGGATCGACGTCCGCACCATGGCCGATCTCGACGACGTCACCACCGGCTTCCGCGCCCAGCATAACCGCCGGATGCGCGTTGCGACCAAATACATCAATCTCACCCGGAGTTTCTTTGCCTCGCACGGCGTAGTCGATTACCGGATCGTGGAAAGCGCCGGCGCAACCGAGGGCGCGCCGGCGGTCGGCACCGCCGAGATGATCGTCGATATCACCACGACGGGCGCCACGCTGGCCGCCAACGGCCTCAAGGTGCTCGACGACGGCGTGATCCTGCGCAGCCAGGCCAACCTCGTGGCCGCGAAGCATGCCGACTGGTCGGACGAGGCCCGCGAGACCGCGCGCGTCATCCTCGATCACATCGCGGCCCGGGCGCGCGCCAGCAAATACCGCGAAGTCCGCACCCGCTTTGCCGGATGCAACGACGCCCTGCTGGCGGAAGCCCATAATCGCTTCGGCGTGGTCTCGCCGTTCGGCGGCCCGACGTCATCGGGGATGGTAACGCTGCACTGTCCGCCGGCGCAGCTTTACGCGCTGAGCAGTTTTCTGCGCGCCCGCGGCGCCGACACGGTGTCGGTGGCGTCGCTCGACTATGTGCTCGACCGCGACAATCCGCTGTTCGCCAAGCTTGAGGCGTTCCTGCGGCAATAAGGCCGATGGCGGCCGTTCATCGTAGCGACAGCAAGCAACGACTACCATATGCTGTTCCGAGAATGGTTTTGGAATCTGATCGATGATGCTGGGTACGGACGTTTCTGCGCTGTCGACCACCGCGGCCACCGCCGCGGCGCAGGGGCTGTCGATCGTCGTGCCGGTGTACAACGAGGCGACCGGGCTGGCGGCGCTGCACGGGCGGCTTGGCGAAACGGCCAAAGCGCTGCGGCGACGCTACGCGCTGGCCTGCGAGGTCGTCTATGTCGACGACGGCAGCGCCGACGCCACGCTCGCGATCGCGCGCGGGCTGCCCGCCGATGCGCTCGATGTTCAGGTGGTGTCGCTGTCGCGCAATTTCGGCAAGGAAGCCGCACTGATGGCGGGGCTGGACCACGCCCGGCGCGGCGCGGTGCTGTTCATGGACGGCGACGGCCAGCATCCGCCCGATCTCGTCGAGAAGCTCGTCGGCCACTGGATCGATGGCGGCTACGACGTCGTCTATACCGCCAAGGCGCATCGCGACAATGAATCGTTCCTGCGCCGCCTTGCCGTGCGCGGCTTCTACGCGCTGATCAATTGGGGCGCGCGGCAGAAGATCCCGGAAGATGCCGGCGACTTCCGCCTGCTGTCGCCGCGCGCCGCGGCGGCGCTGCGCCAGCTTCCCGAGCGCAACCGCTTCTTCAAGGGGCTCGCGAGCTGGATCGGCTTCCGCCAGATCCGCGTCGACTACGAACCCGCCGCCCGCGCGCACGGCGTCACCACGTTCAGCCCCGGCCGGCTGGTCGGGCTTTCGATCGAGGGCCTGACATCGTTCTCGGTGGCGCCGCTGCGTTTTGCGAGCCTGCTTGGCGCGGTGCTCGCCTCGGTGGCGTTCCTGTTCGGCCTTTCGATCCTGTGGGAAACCATGATCGATGGAAAATCGGTTCCCGGCTATCCGTCGCTGGTGGTCGGATTGATGACCATCGGCGGCGTGCAGCTCATCATGATCGGCATTGTCGGCGAATATATCGGGAAGATCCTTTCGGAGCTGAAAGCGCGGCCGGTCTATTTCGTAGCCGAACACAGCGTCAAACGCGCCGAGCCGGAAGCGGGTACCGGCGCCGCCGAGCGGACCGCCGCCGAATGAACGACGCCGCGCCGCTGCGCCGCATCTGGCTGTGCGCCGACGATTACGGTCTCAGTCCCGGCGTCAACCGCGCCATTCGCGACCTGATCGAGCGCGGCCGCCTCAATGCCACATCGGTGATGATGGTGGGCCCGGCCATCGGCCGCGACGAAGCCCGCGCGCTCCAGGCTTCCGCCGCCGGCAGCCCGCGTTGCGCGATCGGCCTGCACGCCACGTTGACCGCGCCGTTCCGTCCGCTGACGATGCATTTTCAGCCGCTCAATGGCGGCATGTTCCCAAGCTTTCCAAAACTGCTGCGCGCGGGCCTGTCGCGGCGGCTCGATCCTGAAATCATCCATGCCGAATTGCTGGTGCAACTCGCGGCTTTCGGCGAACGGTTCGGACGTGCCCCGGATTTTGTCGACGGCCATCAGCATGCGCAGCTGTTTCCGGTGGTGCGCGACGCCTTCCTGGCCGCGGTGAAACAGGCCGCGCCCAACGCCTGGATTCGCCAGGGCGGCGGCAGGCAGCCCTGGGCGCGGCGGCTCGGCGCTCCCAAGGCGCTGTTTCTCGATCTTCTGAGCGCGCAATTTCGCCGCCGCGCCGCGCGCGCCGACATCGCCTTCAATCCCGCCTTCGCCGGCGCCTATGATTTTTACCGGCAGCCGGATTTCGGCGCGCTGATGCGGCAGTTTCTCGAGGGGCTGCCGGAGAACGGCCTCATCATGTGCCATCCGGGCTTCGTCGACGAAACCCTTCTCGGCCTCGATCCGCTGACGACACAGCGCGAACATGAACATGCCTTTCTGGCCGGCGAGCGCTTCCCGGAGCTATTGACGGCAAACAAAGTCACATTGGGCTGACGCCTCCGAACCGCCTTTCCGGCCTTTTTGTCGCATACGCAAATTTAATGGCCCGCAGCACTACTGGCGGCGCAAAGCGCCCCCACATCTGCCGCGCGCTTTGACGCGAAGGAGAACGCCATGACACCGCAAGAACGCCAATTGATTGACGATCTTTTCGACCGGCTCTCCAGGGTGGAGGGCATGCCGCGCGATCCGGACGCCGCTGCGGCGATCGCACAAGGCCTGCGCGGCGCGCCCAATGCCGTCTACACGCTGGTGCAGACCGTCCTGCTCCAGGACGAAGCGCTGAAGCGCGCCAACGACCGGATCCAGGAACTGGAAGGCGCGGGCGAACAACGTCAATCCGGCGGGTTCCTCGATTCGATGCGCGAGACCATCTTCGGGCAGAACCAATCCCGCGGCTCGGTGCCGAACGTCCGGCCGCCGGAGGTGGGCGGCCGTCCGGTCTGGAACAGCGGCCAGGTGATGCAGCAGGCGGAGCCGGCCGGACAGTATAATCAAGGACAATACAATCAGGGCCCCTACGGCCAATCCTATGGGGCTCCGCAAGCGCCCATGGGTGCAGGCGGCGGCTCGTTCCTCGGAACCGCGGCCGCGGCTGCCGCCGGCGTGGTCGGCGGATCGCTGCTGCTGGGCAGCATCCGCTCGATGATGGGAGGCAGCCACCAGAGCTTCGGCGACAGCGCCGGACTTGGCGGCAAAACCGAAAGCCAGCGGCCGCTGAGCGATCAATCCAACAGCGACCTGGCGCGCGACGCCGGCATCAACGATATCGATTCTTCCGGACGTCGCGCCGATGACGATTCCCGCGCGGGATTGTTCGATACCGCCTCGAACGACGACGACCAGGACGACATGGATTCGGACGATTTCGACGGCGACAGCGACAGCGACTACGCCTGACCGGCTTTGCCCGCGCAAAAACAAAACGGCCGCTCCCATCGAGCGGCCGTTCGATTTTTTGAGGTTGCGAAGGATCAGATCACGATCACCCGCGCGCCGACACTGACCCGGCCGTAGAGATCGATCACATCCTCGTTGCGCATCCGGATGCAGCCCGAGGAGACGTTGGTGCCGATGGTCCAGGGCTCGTTCGAGCCGTGGATGCGATAGAGCGACGAGCCCAGATACATCGCGCGGGCGCCGAGCGGATTTTGCGGGCCGCCTTCCATGTGCCGCGGCAGATCGGGACGCCGCGCCAGCATTTCCGGAGGCGGCGTCCATGCCGGCCATTCCTTTTTCGCGGAAATCTGCTTGACGCCGGACCAGGTGAAGCCGGGGCGGCCGACGCCGATGCCGTAACGCAGCGCCTTGCCGTCGCCCTGCACCAGGAACAGGAATTTATTGGGCGTGTCGATGACGATGGTGCCGGCGCTTTCCTTGCCCTGATAATCGACCAGTTGCTTTTCGAATTTCGGATCGAACGTGGCGTGCTCGGGTTCGTCGGCATCTTCCGGCCGCCGCATCGACTGCTGCGGGTCCATCGGCGGCAACAGCGAACGCCGCTGTTCGTAGGACGGCTGCTGCTGATAGCGCCCGCCTTGGCTCTGTCCATCGCCGAACAGGAACTCGATGAAACCGCCGCCCATACCGGAGCGCTCGGCATAGAGCGTACGCGCCGGCTCGACCGGCCGCGACGTCGCCGGGTCGGCGGAGATCACGGTGGGCTCGGTGACGCGTGCGGCCTCGATCGCCGCGGCTGGATGAAGGCCCGCGCCTAGACAGGAAGCGCCCGCCAGGAGCGCAACGGAAATTATTCTGGACATCGACGTACTCTGTACTGTTCGTGTGGGAGCGCCCGTTTCAAGCGCCCGTTCCAAGCGCCCTTGCACGCCACCAGCTAAATCGAAAACCGCATCGGTTTGGTAAACGGAATCGGCCTTTCGATTTACCACGTCGTGGTATCCGCGCGGATTCAGCCGGTAGCGTTTATTTTCGATGAACGGCGGCGGCATGGTTAACCGCCGGTGTGCGCGGCGACCCCAAGCATTCGCAACAAAACACGGCGCGTGAACGCCATGTTAAATCGAGTTTGTCTAAAACGTGACGAGCGCAGGTCAGGAAAAGCATCATGCCGATTTATCGCAGACGTTTTCGTATCGAAGAAGCATTTGTCAACGGCGGCGGCGATATGCCGATGCCGGCAGCCGTTGAGGCCGAAGCAGGTCCGATGCATCACGAGATCATGGCCGAGCTTCGCGCCATCCGCGCCCAGATGGCAGGCCCCGGCCGCAGCGCCGCGATGGGAACGATCGGCGCTTCGGTCACCCGCGAGGTTGCCGAAGCTCATGCGCTGCTGGAAACCTACCGCGCCCAGATCGAGCAATGCGAGAAGCTCAAGGTCGAGCTCGACCTCATTCACGATGCCATCAGCCGCACCAAACGGGAAATCGCGGTTCTGCACGGCAAGAGTTTCAACGGCGAGGAAATGGCCAAGGTCAATGGCGAACTCGGCGCCGTGGTCGGCGGCACCGAAGAGGCGACGCAGCAGATTCTGGAAGCCGCGGAGTTGATCGACAACGCCGCGGCCGCGCTGGCCAAGGTGGGCACGCCGGACCAGCAGAAGCGGCTCAGCGAAGAGATCCAGGAACGCGTCGTTTCGATCTTCGAAGCCTGCAATTTCCAGGACCTGACCGGTCAGCGCATCAGCAAGGTGATGACCACGATGAAGTTCATCGAGAACCACATCAATGTGATGATGGACATCTGGGGTGGCGTCGACGCGATCAAGGCGCACGCGCCGCCGATCATCGACGAACGGGAGGGCGACGCCAAGTTGCTCAACGGTCCGAAGCTGGATGGCGACGTCGGCCATGCCTCGCAGAACGACATCGACGCCTTGTTCGACTGAGTTTCGGTTCGGCTGAATTTCGATTATTTGCAGCCGCCGGGTGGAAACACCCGGCGTTCTGATTCAAGGGGGTCCCGCACCCGTCCTACCGGCAGAGCGGCTGCGAAGAGCACCAGATCAGGCGCCGATCGTTTTTGGCGCCGGTGAGCGTCAAAAACTTCCACATGGTAAACGTCGGATTTCTGCGCATGCCGGGCGCGGACGACGGATCAGGCGCGGGCCCCGCAGCGGACATAAACCATGTTGCCGTAACGGGTCGCGGCGTCCTTGTCGATGAAGCGCGTGATCAGCACGCGGCCGTCAAAGGAAACAATCTCGCGATCCTGTTCGCCGCCGGCCGGTCCGGCCGGACCGATATAGTTCTTTCCGCTCGGGCTGCCCTTGAGACGCAATTCCTGCGGCGTCGCCTGGTCGGCCAGATGCATGACCACGCCGCCGGAGGTGCCGGCGGTGATCACATAAGGCTGCTTGCATTGCGCCCTGGCCTGAACTTCGGTGCGCGCGCGGTCATTGGGATTCTGGAACGAGGCTAATCCCCAGCGCCCGACGATCTCGTCCGGGCGGATCGACGCCGGCATTTCAGGGGCCACGCCGGGCTCCGGAGCTGTCGTTGGAGAGCCCGTCAGGTTCAAGCCACCGCACGCTCCCAAAAATATCGTCAGCGCCGAGGCCATCGCCAGATGGGCGACCGAACGCGCGTTACATGATCTGGTCATGGTAGTCCCCCGAGCAAATTCGTAGCCGCCCCGTCCCGCAACCAAGCGTAAAATCGCTGTCGGAGCAATGACGTCCCGTAAATTACGCCGTCCATCCGATTTGGTTTCCACAAAGCATGCTATTTCCGCCTCACCAAGGGCTTAACCCCTTTGCTTGACAGGATCGGCGTCAAGCCATATTCCCGGTCGCACAATTAGCACTCCGAGAGCGCGATTGCTAAGGGTACGGGCTGTTCGACCCCATGGCGGTGTCGAATACGCCCGTCCTCCGAATCCGCTTTCGACAGCAGACCAGACCTGAAAACCGAGCCTCCAAAGGAATTGTCATGGCTAAATCCAAATTTCGTCCGCTGCATGACCGCGTCGTGGTCAAACGTATCGACGCCGAAGAAAAGACCAAGGGCGGCATTATCATTCCGGACAGCGCCAAGGAAAAGCCCTCGCAGGGCGAAATCACGGCGGTCGGCCCGGGCGGCCGTGACGAAGCCGGCAAGCTGATTCCGATCGACCTCAAGATCGGCGACCGCGTGCTGTTCGGCAAGTGGTCCGGCACCGAGATCAAGCTCGACGGCGAGGAACTCTTGATCATGAAGGAAAGCGACATCATGGGCGTGCTCGCCTGAGATAAACCCGAAGAGTCGCTGCACACTATTCGTCATGCCCGGGCTTGACCCGGGCATCCATCCTCTTCGGAAGAATGTTGCGAAGCGATGGATTGCCGGGTCAAGCCCGGCAATGACGATAAGGGAGCGCGGCAAACGACCGTATCCAATCATCCAGGAGTGATTCAAATGGCTGCCAAGGACGTTAAATTTGCCGGAGACGCGCGCGATCGCATGCTGCGCGGCGTCGATATTCTCGCCAATGCGGTGAAGGTGACGCTCGGCCCCAAGGGCCGCAATGTCGTCATTGAAAAGAGCTTCGGCGCCCCGCGCATCACCAAGGACGGCGTCACCGTCGCCAAGGAGATCGAGCTGGAAGACAAGTTCGAGAACATGGGCGCGCAGATGCTGCGCGAAGTCGCCTCCAAGACCAACGACACCGCCGGCGACGGCACCACCACCGCCACCGTGCTGGCGCAGGCGATCGTGCGGGAAGGCGCCAAATCGGTTGCCGCCGGCATGAACCCGATGGACCTGAAGCGCGGCATCGAGATCGCGGTGGCGGCTGTCGTCAAGGACCTCGAAAAGCGCGCCAAGCCGGTCGCCTCGTCATCCGAAGTGGCCCAGGTCGGCACCATCTCGTCGAACGGCGACACCGCGATCGGCAAGATGATCGCGCAGGCGATGCAGAAGGTCGGCAACGAAGGCGTCATCACCGTCGAAGAGAACAAGTCGCTCGAAACCGAGGTCGACATCGTCGAGGGCATGAAATTCGACCGCGGCTATCTGTCGCCCTATTTCATCACCAACGCCGAGAAGATGACCGCGGAGCTCGAGGACGTCTACGTGCTGCTGCACGAGAAGAAGCTGTCCGGCCTGCAGGCCATGCTGCCGGTGCTGGAAGCCGTGGTTCAGTCCGGCAAGCCGCTCCTGATCATCGCCGAAGACGTCGAGGGCGAGGCCCTGGCGACGCTGGTCGTCAACCGCCTGCGCGGCGGCCTGAAAGTCGCCGCCGTCAAGGCGCCCGGCTTCGGCGACCGCCGCAAGGCGATGCTGGAAGACATCGCGATCCTGACCGGCGGCCAGCTGATCTCCGATGAGCTCGGCATGAAGCTGGAAAGCGTGACCGTCAACATGCTCGGCCGCGCCCGCAAGGTGGTGATCGACAAGGAAAACACCACGATCGTCAACGGCTCCGGCAAGAAAAAGGACATCGAAGCCCGGGTCGGCCAGATCAAGGCGCAGATCGAGGAAACCACCTCGGACTACGACCGCGAGAAGCTGCAGGAGCGCCTGGCCAAGCTCGCCGGCGGCGTCGCGGTGATCCGCGTCGGCGGCGCGACCGAGATCGAGGTGAAGGAGAAGAAGGACCGCGTCGAGGACGCCCTCAACGCGACCCGCGCGGCCGTGCAGGAAGGCATCGTGCCGGGCGGCGGCGTGGCGCTGCTGCGCGCCAAGAACGCCGTCGGCCGCATCCATAACGACAATTCCGATGTGCAGGCCGGCATCAACATCGTGCTGAAGGCGCTGGAAGCCCCGGTCCGCCAGATCGCGGAGAATGCCGGCGTCGAAGGCTCGATCGTGGTCGGCAAGATCCTGGAGGACAAGTCCGAGACGTTCGGCTTCGACGCGCAGAACGAAGAGTATGTCGACATGGTCGCCAAGGGCATCATCGACCCGGCCAAGGTGGTGCGCACCGCGCTGCAGGACGCCGCCTCCGTCGCCGCCCTTCTGGTGACCACCGAAGCCATGGTCGCCGAACTGCCGAAGGAACCGGCGCCGCCGATGCCCGGCGGTGGCGGCGGCATGGGTGGAATGGGCGGCATGGGCTTCTAAGCCCGTCCGCTCCCGACATCGCTCTCGACCAAGGCCGCCTCCGGGCGGCCTTCTTTTTTGGCGAAGAGTGCGAAGGTTTGCTAGTGAAGGCCTGGTTCGTCAAAGTCTGGCTGGTCGAGGAATTTGATATGCGCGCGCTTCTGTTTCTGCCTGGTCGGTCTGATGACGGCTTCGCCGGGTCTCGCTTTCGCCCAAATGAAGCTCTCGCCCAAAGCCGCGGCCGGCACCAACGAGACCCGGTATTTCACCTCCATCGACGGATTGATGGACGGCAATGCCGACGTCGTTCTCAAGGAAACCCGCCAGGGCAAGAACGTCACATCAGCGGTGCTCGATGTCTGCTATCCGGCCGAAAAGGGTTCCGATCGCAAGGACCGCTTTGTCGCCAATCTCGCGGTCAACGGCCAGATCCTGACCGGCACTACCCAGAGCCTCGGCGACAAACTGCCGGTAACGGTGAAACTGACGCGCAAGCCGACCGGCGACACCTTCGAATTCAGGGGACAGATCAGCGTCGGCCAGACCGTGACCGAGGTGACCTCGACCGACAATTCCGATCTCAGCGAAAAGGAATTCCACGACAACCAGACCTCCGATGACGGCATCACGCCGGCGCCAAAGGATTTCAGCGAAGTTTCCCCGGAATCGATCGGCGTGAAGGTCAAGCTGGAATGCGGCGCCGGATTTCCTGAAGGGACTGAAGGGCCAGGACGTCGAGGTTTCCCTCAGCAGCCTCGCGGTTTCCTGCGAGGCGTTGCGCGCCGGCGAGCAGACCATCAACCTCAGCGTCGATCCGGAGCGCGCCGCCGCGCTGATCGCGAAGTTCAAGTCGCTGCCCGGCGTGGTCGCCGCGGGCTGGACCAGCGGCATCATGGAGATGGATCGCACCATCCGTTTTGCGGCCGCCGACTGGCGTGACGGCGACAAGGTCAACCGCGACAAGCTCGCTGCCGGCGATCGCCGGCGTGCTGGCGAAAACCCTTTCGGCAAAATCATCGTCGGCGTCCTGGAACGCCAATACCGGCAAGCTGAAGCTGACCTTCAAGCGGCCGAGCCGGATATTTCCCGCGCTCGGCCTCACCGAAACCATCGAGGTCACCGCGCTGGTGGCGCCCGACAAGCCCGGCAGCTCCGACCGGCTGATGCTCTGGATCGGCAGTCCCGTCATTTCGACGACCGATGAAAGCGCGGGGCCGAAGCTCAATCTGACCGAGGAATCCAGCGGCGACGAGGAAGGCGACCAAAAGGACGACAATGGCTCGGTCGATGCGCTGGCCAGGGAATTCAAGGGCCAGCGCTGGGACGCCGACAAATCGGTCTGGAAATAGCCCGGTTTTATCCATCCCCAAGGCGGCTTCCGAGCGCACCCTTTCCATGCATTCGTGCATTTGACATGCCGCGCCATAGCGGCAATGAACAAGAGATGTCCGGGCAAGGGCTTTCAGGGTCGCAGGTTTAATGGCGCGCTATGACGTAGTGGTGATCGGCGCCGGCCTTGGAGGCTTGACCGCCGGCGCAATCCTCGCGCGCGCCGGCCGCAAGGTCCTGGTCATCGAGCGCAGCAACTCGGTCGGCGGCGCGGCCTCGAGCTACAAATCCGGCGACCTGTTCGTCGAAGGTTCGCTGCACGAAACCAGCGACCCGCACGATCCGCGCGATCCCAAACACAGCGTGCTGACGCGCGCCGGCGTGATCGACGCCGTGAAATGGATTCCATCCGGGGCGTTTTACCAAGCCCGCGGCGGCCCGCTCGGCCAGCCGTTTCTGCTGCCGGACAATTTCGATGCGGCGCGGCGCGCGCTGAGCGAGCGCTTCCCGGAAGCCCGCGCCGGGATCCATCAACTGCTCGGAGAAATGGAGCGCATCGCATCCGCGATGGGCACGCTCGCGCAAGGCCGGGACGTCTTGCGAAACCCGCGCGAAACCCTGGGCGCGCTGTTGAAGCTGCTTCCGGCGATCCGCGACTGGCGGCTGTCGCTGTCGCAAAAGCTCGACCGGGTATTCGGCGACAACGAAGCCGTCAAATGCGCGCTGGCGGCCAATCTTGGCTATTATCACGACGATCCCGCGACGCTGTGGTGGATATTTTTCGCGATGGCGCAGGGAAGTTATCTGCTGAGCGGCGGGCGTTTCGTGCAAGGCGGCTCGCAGCGGCTTTCGAGCGCGCTCGCCCGCGCCGTGAAGGTTGCCGGCGGCGACGTGCTGGTACGCCGCATCGTCAGCGGCGTCGCCCTGGACTCGCAGGGCCGCGCCAGCAGCGTCACGCATACCGCCCAGGACGGCAGCGATCCACAGGTGGTGGAGGGATTGCGGATCGTCAGCAACGCCGCACCCGCGACGCTGGCGCCGCTGCTGCCGGCTGCCGCCGCAGAAAAACTGACCGAAAGCTACGCGCGGCGGGCCCCGTCGATCTCGCTGTTCGCGCTGACGCTCGGCCTGTCGAAGCCGCCGCGCGAATTCGGGATATCGGCCTATTCGACGCAATTGCTGCCGCCCGAAATGACGCGGCTGTCCGATTACGCGCAAGGCGCCGCACTGATGGCGAACGAACCCGGCGAGCGGATGCCGCCGATGTCGATCGTGGATTACGCCGCGATCGATTCCGGCGTTCCGGCCCCGCCCTATGTGCTGCTGATCTGCGGACCGGACCTGCTGTCGAACTGGGACAGTTCGGACATGGACGCCTACCGCGCCAAGCGCGGGCGCTGGCAGGATGCGATCGTCAGCTATCTCGACCGGCATTTCCCCGGTCTCGCCAACGGCGTCGTCGCATCGTCGTTCAACAGCGCGCTGTCGGTCCGGCAATATCTCAATGCGCCCCACGGCGCCGTCTACGGGTTCGCGCCGACGCCGCCACGCTCGATCTGGCAGAGCCCTGCCCGCTCGCCGCGCACGGCGGTGCCGGGCCTTTACCTGGCGTCAGCCTATGCAGGCTTCGGCGGCTACACCGGCGTGGTGCAATCCGCCGGCGCCTGCGCCGACATGATCCTGCAGGAGAAGTAGAATAATTACCACTTCGGTGGCTTCATCCTTCGAGACGCATCGCTTCGCGATGCTCCTCAGGATGAGGTCTTAGACCCTCATGGTGAGGAGCGCGGCGATGCCGCGCGTCTCGAACCACGAGGCCACAGCTGCGCGACCATGAGAGTCAACCTGACTGGAAAACGCTCTAGACTAATTGGTGTTGAGACGGAAGCGCAGCGGCCTGGTTCCGATGAACGAAACGAAATCGCCCTGCCGCTTCCAGGTCGCGGCCTCGCTCAGCGCCGCGACCAGTTCATCGTCGGCCTGCGCCCGCGCCGACGGACAGGCGCGGTCCTCCAGGGGTCCCGCGACAAAAATCACGGTATTGCCCGCGACCGAAAACTGGCCCTTGCCGCCCTTGCACCACAGTTCGAGGACCGCCTCGCCGCGGTCGCCGATCTCCAGGGTCGGCACCCGCTTCGATCCGGGCTGGCGCGCCGCATCCAGCGTCATCTCCGACCCGAAAGGAAACTCGTCCTCGGCGCACGCCGGAACGGCCTTGAAGACGGCCGCCGCCAGCGTCAGCGCCAGCACGGCCTGCTTTGGAACACTTCTCGATAAGAACATTCAGCCCCTCGAAATAACCCACACCCACGACCGCGCGCCGTTCTAGCGCATGATCGGTCCAAGCGTGAGAGCGGTTTGACGAAAAGATCGAGCCCGCCTGCAAAAAATTTCGCGGATGATCGGGAGGCGGATGAGGCCGCTCGTCCCGCAAAAAGCCGGATTTATTTTTGCCGGCCGCGCCGTATGGCGATCCACCAGCAAATCCCCGCGGCATGAGCCGCGGGGATTTTCGCAACCATCGCCGCAACCGGCCGGTTACTTCAAGACCATGGCGGTGAACGGATAGACGTAGGCCTGCAGCATCACGAGAACGCCGACCAGGCACGCCAGCGCGATCGAATGCTTGAACACGAAGCGCAGAATGGTGCCTTCATGCCCATACCAGTTGGTCGCCGTCGAAGCGACGACGATCGATTGCGCGTCGATCATCTTGCCCATCACGCCGCCGGAGGAGTTGGCGGCGGCCATCAGGATCGGAGACAGACCGAGTTGCTCCGAGGTGATCTTCTGCAGATTGCCGAACAGAATGTTCGACGCGGTGTCCGATCCCGTCAATGCCACGCCCAACCAGCCGAGCAAGGTTCCGAAGAACGGATAGAGCACGCCGGTTGCCGCAAACGCCAGACCGAGCGTCGCGTCGACGCCGGAAAGACGCGTCAGCGTGCCGATCGCCAGCATCGCCGAGATCGTGATCAGCGAAATTGCGCACAGCTTGATGGTGCGGCCGTAGGCCGAAATCATCCTCAACGGCGAAAATCCCGCCAGGAAGCCGGAAATGATCGCGGCGAGCAGCATGCCCGTGCCGGTGAACGACAAATAGGTGAAGGCGAATACGGCGCCTTCCGGCGTCGGCTTCGCCGCCACCGGCGGCACCTTGTTGATCATGTTGTGCAGATCCGGAACCGGATAGTTCCAGGTGAAGATCGAATTGGCCCAGGTCTTGAAGGCACCGTTGCCCCAGACCAGCATCACCACGCAGACGATGATCCATGGCAGCAACGCGCTCCACAGTTGGCCTTGCGTCAGCCCGGTCTTGTCCATGGGCTTTGTCGGCGCCATCGTCGCGGCCGATTCATCGTTGCCGCGCAGCGCCGGCGACAGCCAAAGCTGCTTCGGCTGCCAGACCTTCAGGAACAGGATCAGGCAGCCCATCGAGATCAGCGAGGCTCCGATATCGACGATCCAGGGATTGATGTAGTTCGAGATCACGAATTGCGGGATCGCGAACGACAGGCCGGTCACCAGAATGGCCGGCCAGACATCCTTCATGCCTTTCCAGCCGGCAAAGGCCCACACCACCCAGAACGGCACGATCAGCGAGAACACCGGCAATTGCCGTCCGACCATCGCGCCGAGAATATAGGGATCGAGACCGGTAACCGAGGCGAGGCCCTGGATCGGCGTACCGAGCGCTCCATAGGCGACCGGGGCGGTGTTGGCGATCAGCGACAGGCCCGAGGCGGCGAGCGGCGAGAAGCCGAGGCCGATCAGCACCGAACCGGTGATGGCCACCGGCGTACCAAAGCCGGAAGCGCCCTCGAAGAAGGCACCGAACGAAAATGCGATCAGCAGCAATTGCAGGCGCCGGTCTTCGGTGACGCCGCCGACGGCGCGCTTCAACAGTTCGAATTGGCCGGTCGCAACGGTGATCTGATAGAGGAAGATGACGTTCAGCACGATCCAGCCGATCGGGAAGAACCCGGCGACAACGCCAAGCAGCGAGGCGCGGATCGACATTCCCGCCGGCATCGTGAAGACAAAGATCGCGATCAGGTTGGTCAGGATCACCGCAACGATCGCGGCGATATGCGCCTTCACTTTTCCGCTGGCGATCAGCACCAGCAGCGTCACCACGGGAATAGCGGCGGCGGCGGTCGACAACACGGTGTTGCCGAGCGGGTTATAGATTTGATTCCACATTGCGGTTCCTCCCCACGCCATTATGCGGCGCCCGGCCAGCGTGGTCGGTCAGGCGTGACTGGCGTGATCGCGGGGTCTCAAGCGATGCGCGAAATGAGCCGAGAATTTGGCAGCACCAGAATTCGCTCACAACCTCGCGAAGTATGAGGGTCCCCCGCCCCTCGCCGTTGACTCATGCTAGGGTTGACTCGCGGGTCGCGACAAGCCGACGCAGGCTTCGAAATCTGCTACTTTAGTCTAATCGACCGCAATTCCGCTTTTCATTCAGGCCTTTGTCGCCAGTTTTCCGGAGACGACAATCTGTGAACAACATTCGCTCGACGCTCGCGATCGTATGGCGGATCGCCATTCCCTATTTCCGTTCGGAAGACAAATGGGCCGGCCGCGGGCTGCTCGCCGCGGTGATCACGATCGAATTGGCGCTGGTCGGCAACGACGTGCTGCTGAACCAATGGCGCAATCGGTTCTATAACGCGCTGCAGGAGAAGGACTGGGACAGCTTTGTCCGCGAGTTGATCGTGTTCTGCGTGCTCGCCGCCTCCGTCACCGTACTGTCGATCTACCAGCTCTATCTCAACCAGTGGCTCCAGATCCGCTGGCGGCGCTGGATGACGAGCAACTATCTCGGCGATTGGCTGCACGACGCCAATCACTACCGGATGCAGCTCCAGGGCGATGCGGCCGACAACCCCGACCAGCGCATTAGCGACGACATCAAGATGTTCGTCAGCCAAACGCTGAGCATCGGCGTCGGCCTGTTGAGCTCGATCGTGACGCTGGCGTCTTTCGTGGTGATTTTGTGGGGCCTGTCGGCGGCCGCGCCGCTGCACGTGCTCGGACGCGACCTGTCATTCCCCGGCTATCTGGTGTGGGGGGCGCTGGTCTATGCCATCTTCGGCACCGCCTTGACGCAATGGATCGGCTCGCCGCTGGTCCGCCTCGATTTCGACCAGCAGCGGCTGGAGGCCGACTTCCGTTTCAACCTGATGCGGGTTCGCGAGAATTCCGAACAGATCGCGCTGCTCAAGGGCGACCGCGCCGAACGCGAGCAGCTATCGACACGCTTTGCCGGCGTCGTCTCCAATTGGTATGGCATCAT
This sequence comes from uncultured Alphaproteobacteria bacterium, assembly GCA_963793165.1. Lineage (GTDB taxonomy): Bacteria > Pseudomonadota > Alphaproteobacteria > Rhizobiales > Xanthobacteraceae > Bradyrhizobium. Next base: position 120,986 of record CAWBYU010000007.1, on the reverse strand, counting down.
GAGCCGGACCAAGCGGCTGACCGCGTTCACGCAAAGCTACTCCCAGGCGGCCGTGGTGTTTCCCATCATCCTCGCGGCGCCGGCCTATTTCGCCAGCAAGATCCAGCTCGGAACCGTGATGCAGATCATGGAGGCCTTCGGCAAGGTGCAGGACGCGCTGTCCTTCTTCATTTCGGTGTACCGCACCCTGGCGGAATGGCGGGCGGTCGTCGCCCGTCTCGACGGATTTGAGCGATCCATCGCCGACGCCGCCAAGCTCGCCGAGAATCCCGCCACGATCAGCACCACGCCCGCGGCGGGCGACGAGATCAGCTTGCAAAAGCTTCTCATCAAGCTCCCGAACGGCGCGCCGCTGGTGAGTGCGGACGGATTCCATTTGCGCAAGGACGAGCGCACGCTGGTCACCGGCCCCTCCGGCGCCGGCAAGTCGACCTTGTTTCGCGCCATCGCCGGCATCTGGCCGTTCGGGGCCGGCTCGATCGCGATTCCCGCCAACGCCACGCTGATGATGCTGCCGCAGCGCCCGTATTTTCCGGTCGGAGCGCTGCATGACGCCATCGTCTATCCCGCCGAAGCCGGCGCCTTCAGTCCGGATCAGGTCAGGGAGGCGCTGATCTCGGTGGGCCTGCCGAAGCTCGCGCCGCGACTGGCGGAGGAAGCGCACTGGAACCGGATGCTGTCGCTCGGTGAGCAACAGCGTCTCGGAATCGCGCGCGCGCTGCTCCATGCGCCGCAATATCTGTTCCTCGATGAAGCCACCGCCTCGCTTGATGAGAGCTCGGAGGCAATGCTGTATGGTCTGCTCGCAGAGAAGATGCCGTCGACCACCATCGTTTCGATCGGTCATCGCAGCACCCTGAAGGCTTTCCATCAGCGCAACGTCGTGCTGACCCGCGATGGCGACGGCTTTACGCTGCGGGACCAGACCGAAGGCGCCGGGCCGTCATAGCGCGAGGTTCAAAGCCTCGCATCGGTCGCTATCCGCAGCCAATCCGGTCTTATTTGCGATCACCGCAAATAAAAGGGGCGGCAGATTGCTCTGCCGCCCCTGAAATCTGGAGAGAACGACTTACTTCAGGTTCGAAATCGCGGTCAGGTCAGCCGAGAGCTTGGCGATGCCGGCCGCGCCGCACCAGTTGGAGCCGAAGCCACCCGTATTGATCGGCGTGAAGCTGCCGTCGAACTTGGCGGTGTGGTCGCTGGTGAAGGCGTTGCAATCACCCTTCGACATGTCGGTGTCGGAGTAGCGCAGGTCGAGCGTGAACACCTTGTAGGTGAAGCCGACGCCGATATTCCAGGTGTTGTAGCTGGGTTCCTTGATGCCGCCGGAGTACAGGGGATCGCCGGCAATACCGTAGAACACGTCGGACGTTCCGAGCCACTGCCGACCGAATTCGCCGGAGACGTACATGCCGACACCGCTGCTGCCGAAGGTCGTGCTCGGCGCGGTCCACTTGCCGGTGATCGAGGCGTAGTTGCCCCAGGCGCCGAGGTTCAGGAAGTTCGGCGAATAATATTCGTTCAAGCCGACCTGGAACTGGTCATTGATGGTGATGTTGACCTTGGCATAGCCTTCATAAAAGCTCGCGCTTTTCTTGGCAAAGTTGCCATTGATCGGCAGGCCGATCGCTCCCTGGGAGTAGTCGACATCGTTGCCGCAATTTCCCTGCAGCAAGGTCCCCTGCGAGCCAAAGCACTGCCCGCCGGGATAGAGATAACCCCAGACACCGAAGTCGAAGGCGAACATGCCGAAGGTCGGGCGGATACCGCCGTAGATGTCGATTTCAGCCGCGGCGCGGTTGGCGAAGGAAATGCTCTCTCCCGCGGCGCCGATATACAGCTGCAGGTCCTTGGTGACGTTGTAGCGCGGCTCGAAATAGGCCGACACCGACGGCTTGTGATTGGACTGGGTGATACCGCGGAACACGTAGTCGCTCATGAGCGCGCTGCCGAACGCGAAATCCCAGGGATCAAACGGCGCCGGCGGCGGCGCCTTGAGAGCCTTGACATGCAAGTCCGCAGCGAAAGTCGACCCCGATACCATTGCCAGCGCCGTTGCCAACAAAACCAGTTTCTTCATGACGTTCCCCATCACATTTTAAAGACAGTCCCGTTCCGGGCGCCCCCCAGGGCAAACGACAACCGACTGCGACCAAATTACTTAACCAGACGTGCAATCTGGAATGCGTCTACCAATCAGTGAAGCAAAAAAGACTGGCATGTGCCGACTTTTTAGGCGTTACGGCTATTCTGTGAAATGTTCTGGGCCGGTGTTGCATTCCGACAACAATTTTGCCCCCTTTTGCCTCACTCATCCACATTTGGAACCGGATTAACGGGAAATTATTCGGCGGTCATCCTGTGAACGAATCAGTATTTCCGTACGAGCGGTTGAGGCCCATGGGCGGCTATGTCCCCCATTCACACGAAAGGCCGCAGCGGTGAACGCTGCGGCCTTGAGAGAGACCCGCGGTAGTCGGGATACGTCCCGGCTAGATGTCGCCATCACCGCCTTCGGATGACGGGCTCGAACCGCTTGAATGCGCCCAGGACGGTGCCGCGGTTGGTTCGGCGGGAGTGGGCGAGGCCCAGCTTGGGGCCGGCGCGGGGGCCGGAGCCGGAGCAGCCGGCGGCTTGGGGGCGGCGGCGGGCTTCGGAGCCGCGGGCGTCGCAACGGCAGCCGGAGCCGCTTTCTTTGCCGAACGCTTCTTGGCGACGGCCTTCTTGGCGGATTTCTTGGCGGATTTTTTCGGAGCCGCGGCCTTGGATTTCTTGGCGGATTTCTTGGCCGATTTCTTGACGGCCTTCTTCGCGGACTTCTTGGCCTTTTTCGCCGACTTCTTGGCGGCCTTCTTGGAAGATTTCTTCGCGGATTTTTTCTTCGCCGTCAGAAGCTTTTTCTTGCCCTTCTTTTCCTTTTTCCCCTTCTTGCTCTTTTTGCCTTTAGCCATCGTGGTTCTCCTGTTGCCGCTGGTCCATGTCTATCGAGCGTTCCGGATAGTCCGCTTGCATGCGGGGCCAATCGATCAGTTCAATCCTGGCCGGGGACCACCTGTCGCCCAATCGAGAAGCTCAATCGTGTGGACCACAGGGACTGACGTGCCGCCGGCAATCTGCACCATGCATCCGATATTGCCCGCGGCAATCATATCCGGCTTGACCGTCGCGATGTTGGCGATCTTTCGATCGCGCAACCGGCTCGCAATGTCAGGCTGGAGAATGTTGTACGTCCCCGCCGAACCGCAACACAAATGGCTCTCCGGCACATCTTTCACCACGAATCCGTTCTTGGAAAGCAATTCTTTCGGGGCTTGCGTGATTTTCTGGCCGTGCTGCAGCGAACAAGCCGAGTGATACGCGACGACAATATCGCCATGCTGCTGCGGCTGACGCCGCAGATCGATGCCGCCGAGATACTCCGTGATGTCCTTTGCCAGCGCCGAAATCTTCGCCGCAGGGCCTGCGAAATCGCGGTCCTCGCGCAGCATGAAGCCGTAGTCCTTGATCACCGTGCCACACCCCGATGTCGTCACCAGGATGGCGTCGAGACCGTTCCGCTCGGCTTCCCCGAGCCAGACGCCGATGTTCGCGCGCGCCCGCGCCAGCGCATCGCCGTCGCGTCCGAGATGATGGGTCAGGGCGCCGCAACATTGCTCGTCCTTGACCAGCACGACCTCGATGCCGTGACGGGTCAGAACATTGATGGCGGCCTGATTGATGCGCGGGGCCAGCACCTGCTGGGCGCAGCCTTGCAGCAGCGCCACGCGTCCGCGCCTCGGGCCAAGGGGCGGAAAAACGCTGCCGCCGGGTGCTCCGGCCGGCGGCAGGCTGCGCGGCGCCAGTGCCAGCATCGCCTTGATTCGACGCCATAAAGTCGGCGACGCCGATGCGGTCTCGGAGCCGGGCAGCAAGGCCGCGAGCGGCCGGCCGAGCCGCGCCAGCGTCATGCTCAAACGAAACCATCCCGGCCGCGGCAGCACCCATGCCAGCACCGCACGCAGCGCCCGCTCGGCCGGCGGCCGGGTGTAGTCTTTCTCGATTCTGACCCGGGCCTGATCGACGAGATGCATATAGTTCACACCCGAGGGACAGGTGGTCATGCAGGCAAGGCAGGAGAGACAGCGGTCGATATGCTTGACCACCTCCGCCGTCGGCGGCCGGTTCTTTTCCAGCATCTCCTTGATGAGGTAGATCCTGCCGCGCGGGCTGTCGAGTTCGTCGCCGAGCAGCACATAGGTCGGACACGTCGCGGTGCAGAAGCCGCAATGCACGCAGGCGCGCAGGATCTTGTCGGCTTCCGCGATGTCGGGATCGGCGAGTTGCGCGAGGCTGAATTCGGTTTTCATGTCGGCGATCCTCGCCTCAGCCGGCCGCGATTGAGGATATTTCTCGGATCGAAGCTGTGGCGCACGCGTTCGCTGAGGCCGGCAAGGCCGCTTGGCTGGGGATGAAACACATCGACATCGCGCCGCACCTGCTCGGAGGCGCGAATCAGCGTGGCGTGGCCGCCGACGGCGTCGACGCGCTGACGCACCAAAGCGGCCTGGGCATCGGGCTTCGGCGGCAGCGCCGCCCAGATCAGGCCGCCGCCCCAGTCGTAGATGACGTCGCCGCCGGTGTCCCGGGCGAGCTGCTCGCCGAGCGCGCCGCCGGAAGCCGGAGGACAGACGATTCGCCACACCGGCCAGGCGCCGAGCGCGCCCGCGGCCGCGAATGGCTGGACGTCGCGAACCGAGCTCCAGACCGCCGCCGAAGCGGCATCTTCGAGAAATTCCACCGCCCCGAACGGCGCGAGCACCGTGGCCAGCGCCGCCGCGCGATGGACCGCCGACGCCGTAATGCCCTCCAGCCGCAGCAAGGTGACGGCTTGCCGCAGCGATCCGAGCTCCGCCAGCCCCTGCAACGGGCCCCGCAACGCCGAATTTGGCAAATGAGCCGCGGCGGATACATCGGACGGCGAGCTCAGCGCCGCCGTCATCGCCCGGTTGGCCGCGCGATCGTCCAGCCCATGCAGTATCAGCGTGCGCTCGCTCTCCGGCCTCGGCATCACCTTCAGCGTCACTTCCGTCATGACGGCGAGCGTGCCCCAGGAGCCCGCCAGCAGTTTGCAAAGATCGTAGCCGGTGACGTTCTTCACCACCCGGCCGCCGGCCTTGAAGCTGTCGCCGAAACCCGACACCCCATGCGCGCCCAGCAGATGATCGCGCGCGCCGCCGGCCTTGATGCGGCGCGGCCCTGCGAGCCCGGCGCCGATCATGCCGCCGATGGTTCCGATATCCGGGGTGCCCAGCAAGTGCCTTGTGTTGACCGGTTCGAACGCAAACTGCTGGTTCTTGGAGTCGATCAGCGACTGCACGTCAGCGAGCGGCGCGCCGGCCTGGACCGTGATGACCAGCTCGTTGGGCTCATAGGATGTCACCGCATTGAGCGCCGACAGATCCAGCAGCGCGTTGGTCGCCATCGGCTGGCCGACCAGCCGCTTTGAGCCATGGCCGATGATCTCGAGCGGCTGCTCGCCGGCAAGCGCTGTGCGCACCGCCTGCTCGACATCCTTGGCGTCGCGTACTTTCAGGGTATCCACGACGTTACGCCTGTCCGTTGCCGTTGCCGTCATCGTCCGCGAAAGCGGACGATCCAGTAATCGCAACCGCCGAGATAAAGCACTGCCGGCTCGTAATACTGGATAGCCCGCCTTCGCGGGGTATGACGATTGAAAGATTGGCGAAAGTCATGCTCAAAATCTCGGAAGATCCGGAAACGCCAGCTTGCCGCCGTGGACATGCACGCGGCCCAGTTCGGCGCAGCGATGCAGGATTGGAAATACCTTGCCGGGATTGAGCAATCCTTGCGCGTCGAACGCGCATTTCAGCCGCTGCTGCTGGTTGAGATCGATCTCGCTGAACATCTCCGGCATCAGGTCGCGCTTCTCGATGCCGACGCCATGTTCGCCGGTCAGCACGCCGCCGAGTTCGACGCAAACCCGCAGGATATCCGCGCCGAAGGCTTCGGCCCGGTCCATCTCGCCCGCTTTGTTGGCGTCGTAGAGGATCAGCGGATGCAGATTGCCGTCGCCGGCATGAAACACGTTGGCGACGCGGAGGCCGTATTTCTCCGAGAGGTCGCGGATGCGGGCCAGCGCCTGCGGCAGCGCGCCGCGCGGGATGGTGCCGTCCATGCAGAGGTAATCAGGCGAAATCCGTCCGACCGCCGGAAATGCCGCCTTGCGGCCGGCCCAGAACAGGTTCCGCTCCGCCTCGGAAGTCGAAATCTGGCATGTGGTCGAGCCGCAGCGCTGCGCGATCGCCTCGACCCGCGCAATCAGTTCATCGACCTCGACGCCGGGACCGTCGAGTTCGATGATCAAGAGCGCCTCGACGTCGAGCGGATAGCCGGCATGGACGAAGGCCTCGGCGGCGTGGATCGCCGGCCGGTCCATCATCTCCATCCCGCCCGGGATGATTCCGGCGCCGATGATTTCAGCCACGCACTGGCCGGCGGCTTCGACTTCCGTGAAACCGACCATCAACGCCCGCGCGGTTTCCGGCTTCTGCAGAATCCGCACCGTGACCTCGGTAATGACGCCGAGCAGGCCTTCCGACCCCGTGATGATTCCCATCAGGTCATAGCCGCTCGTCTCGGCCGACTTGCCGCCGACCCTGATGATTTCGCCCGTGATCAGCACGATCTCGCAGCCGAGCACGTTGTTGGTGGTCATGCCGTATTTCAGGCAGTGCACGCCGCCGGAATTTTCCGCGACATTGCCGCCGATCGAGCAGGCGATCTGCGACGACGGATCGGGCGCATAATAGAAGCCAGCGTGGGCGACCGCCTGGCTGATGGCCAGATTGGTCACGCCCGGCTCGGTCACCACCACGCGGTTGTCGAAATCGATCTCGCGGATGCGCTTGAATTTGCCCAGACCCAGCAGCACGCCGTCGGCCAGCGGCAGCGCGCCGCCGGACAGCGACGTCCCCGAGCCGCGCGGCACCACCTTGATGCCCTGCTCGAAGCAATATTTCAAAACCCGCGCCACCTGTTCGGTGGTATCCGGCAGCACCACGACCATTGGCGGCTGGCGATACGCCATCAGGCCGTCGGATTCGTAAGGCAGCATTTCGGCCGCGCTGTCGATGACGCCCTCGCCCGGCACGATCGCCCGCAACGCCGCCACAATGGCGTCGCGGCGATCCAGAACCGTCTGATCCGATGCCGGCATCATGATCGTCATGTGAGCTTCTCCGAACCGCCGCTGCGGGCTGCGGGCGCTTTCACCGGTCGCCTATTTGTGATGGCAAATCAAGCATGTCCAGACCGCTTTGGGTAGCTCGCCGGTCAGGGGATGTCGGCTATCCGAACGGCCCAGGCAAGATATGAACCGGGAACCGTTTCGCAGCTTGTCCACCCCGAGCGCCCTGTGCAACAACGGCGGCCGGCATCGTCGCCCCTCCCTCCTCCCGCAACCCACGAAGAGCCCCCAATGAAAAAATTGAGCCTGAGCGCGCTGATCATCGTTGCATCGTCGGCAGCGGCGTCCGCTGCGCTGGCGCAGGACGCCGCCGCCGGAAAGACGTCCTTCAATAAATGCCTGGCCTGTCATGCGATCGGCGCAGGCGCCAAGAACAAGGTCGGCCCGGAGCTCAATGGACTGGATGGCCGCAAGTCCGGCACCGCGCCGGACTATAACTACTCCGAGGCCAACAAGAATTCCGGCATCACCTGGAACGAGGCCCAGTTCAAGGAATACATCAAGGACCCGAAGGCCAAGATCCCCGGCACCAAGATGGCCTTCGCCGGCATCAAGAACGAAAAAGAGGTCAACGATCTCTGGGCGTTCCTCGTGCAATACGACAAGGACGGAAACACCAAGTAACGCGCTTCCCGAAGTCCTGGTTTTACGGGGCAATCCTTCTTAACAACGGGGACTTGATCGCCGGAGCCTTGGCCGGTTCGTCGGGTTTGTGGTTGGGCACGAAGGGGTCGGTATAGCACCTGGCGCCGGCGGCCCTCGCCAGCCGCGCCACCGTATCGGTCATGCCCGGCGCACCCGAGGTGTAGACGACATCGTCCGGCGACAGGCTGGGCAGATGGTCGGTCGGGCGTCCACTGCGAATGGCGGGAGAGACGACGCTCTCCTGCTCCGACACGGTCGGAATGATGGTGACATTGGGGAACAGCGCCAGGCGGCACAGCGCGCTGTGCATGTACAGCGACTGCAGCTTCCGCGCCGCGACCACGAATATCAATTCCCGCTGCGGCCGCTCCAGGATCGCGGCAACGGCGATCGACCACATCGGCGCGAAACCGGTGCCGCTGGCGACGAGAACAATGCTGCCGGAATGATTCCGCCGCAGAAACGCGCTGCCATACGGACCCCTTACCTTGACGCGATGCCCGACGCGGATATTTCGGCCCAGTTCCGAGGATACAACGCCATCGGAAAACCTTCGGATGTGAAAATTCAGTACGCGATCGTCGGCGGGGCCTTCCAGGGGATAGGTCGGGCTGTAGGATCTCGCCGGAAATCCACGAAACTGCACCTTGCAGAATTGACCGGGAAAATAGTGAAGCGGTTTCGGCAACTGAACGGTCACGCCGAGAACGTCCGGGGCCAGCCGAACGATATTGGCTATCTTGCCTGACATCGAGACCTGGTCGGGAACGGGCTCGGTCACGATCTCAATATCGGAGACGATCCGCGCCTGGCAGGCGTGAATCATATCGTCGCCCGGCTCCTGGCCGCCAAACACCCTGCCTTCGACGAGACGCACCCGGCAGGCGCCGCAAATCCCGGCGCGGCAGTCGTGCGGCAGGTCGACACCGCTGGTCAACGCCCAATCGAGCAGCAGGTCACCGCAATTCGCCAGGAATGTTTCGTCGTTCAGGGTCACCTTGCAGATCTTCCGCATCTATTCCACCTCGACACGAATGGGCCGGACGTGCCGGGTATGCCTGATCTGACTGTGATCGAAGGCCGCGACCCGCATGAAGATTCCGGTCTGAAGCGGAACATCGTATCGGCTGTTGGTTTTGAGACGGCGCGCCACCTCCAGCGCCCAGTGTCCGGAGGCCCAGCGCGCCGCACATCGGACGTCGGCGCGGTCGCCCGAGAACTCGCCGGCAATAATCACACCCGGAACGATGGTGCCCGCCGGGATGCGGGCATCCTGTTCCGGCGAATACGGCACCGATTCCGCCTCGGTGATGAACCAGCGCGCACCGTCGCTCTCGCCGTGATTTGGATCGATGTCGATCTCTCCCATCGCCGTCGCTGTTGCCGCGAGGTTTTTTGGCAACCGGCGCGGCGTGACCGTCCGCACGCCGTTGCCGACGTCGGCGCTCATGACAAAATTGTCGCTGTAGTTCGCAACACCCGGGTCCGGCGCGAAGCCCCCTTTATACGGAACGGCGTTCGCCACCTGCATCGGCGTCGGGTCCAGCGGTGGACCGAAATGCGTGTCGTCCATCCAGCCCGTCGGCCCGCCGCTCGTGGCCTTCCATTGCCAGACGTCGGCGTAGATGTCCTTTGCGGGCGTGTAGTGGAGCCCGCGGCCGGTCATGGTGGCCGGCCCGTCCGGAAGCGGATGCGGACTGGCGTGGAAAGTCCGGTCGCCCGCAAGCGTTACATCCAGCGTGGTGAACAGGACCGAGAATTTGTCCTCGTTGTAGTCGTGCTCGTCACCGCTCTCATAGCCGTCGTGAAGCAGGCGCCATCCGTTGGCCTGCTTGATAAGCGGCAATTGTTTCAACGAGCGCGTCGGGTCTTCCCATGTGAACAGGAAATACGCCCATGTGCCGTCATGCACCGCGCGAATATTAATCCGCGTTTCCCCTTTGCCGTCAAAATTCCCGCCCTGGTTGGTCATCACCGAGAATGGCGCGACGGTTCGCCAGGCTCGGTCGGAGGTGTCGCCGTCGAGGGTCGGCGTTTCGGCGGCGCTGACGCGGTGAATGCGAAGTTGGTCGACCGCCAGCCGATCGGTTGCCACCAGAACCGAGGCGCCGGTGATCGCGACGGCCGCGGCAACGACCAGGGGATTGGCTTGCAGCGTCGTGCTCCGCGGTTTGGTGGCTCGGTTTCCTGCATTTGTGTCCGCGGTTGATGTGCCCGCAGTTGATGTCCCGGCACTCGACCCCGACGGGGCATGCGGGCTCGGCTTCCGTACAGCGGGCCGGCCGCGCGTAGTATCCATTGACCGCTGCACTGGCTGCACGTGTGCCTCTCGCTGTGTTGGCTGCAGATGCGCCTCAGGGGCGACGATGTCGGGACGTTCCGATTCCGGCTGCAGCCGTGCCGATTGTTCGACCAGCATCGTCAGCAATTCGACGGCATCAAGGTCCGGCGGTGGCGCCGAAAGGCCGGTGGGCCGAAAAATGCGGAGCAATTGCGACACTCCACCTATTCTAAAGTGCGACAGGACGTGAAGGCCGATGAAGCCGACGATCACCCAGGTCCCGTACCAGTGCAGCGTGGCGATCTCGTAGCCGGCGAAGAAGCCAAAATACAGCAACCCGCCGCTGGCGATCAGCGTCAGCATGGCGAGGAAGAACACCCAGTACAGCACGATGTTGACGGCGCCTCGTCTCGCCTGCCCTCGACCGAAAAGCCCTCGCAGACGAACCTTGTCCAGCCGGATACGGCGCCCGAGACCGGACCGAACCACATAGATCGCGTAGGCGAGCGACACCGCGATGAGCACGACGGCCGCCTGCATGTGCAGCACCCACACATTCCGCGGCAGAACCGCATCGAACAGATTGATCCAGGTTCGCTCCGGCGCTTCGGTCGCGATGCGCAGTCCGGTGACGAATGCCACGCCGAAGGCGACGACAAGCAACCAGTGCAGGACGATCGTTCCGTAGTCCGTCTTTCGCTGTCTCATGCGCGTGCTCCCCTGTCGGGGGGGCCGCCGCGCCCTTCAACATCGGACTGACGCCGGTTTTTTGCCTCACCTTCACCCGCCGCACGCGACTGCACGCAGCACCGCATGGCACGCCCATTGATTTCTGGCCGCGTGCCATTCCGCCAAACGCCGTTCTTCTTGTTACGCAACTGACCCGCCCCAAACAAATCATAGCTCGCCGAAATCGGCGAACGAAGAGTCCTTCTCTTTGTGCGGGCGCCTCGCCGCAACGTGTTGATGGTTCAAGCAGCCGGGAGAGGCTGAATTGAACTATCCGGCTGACCTCCAGTGTCCGTCCCCATTATTTTTTTCTTATACGACGCTGGAGGCCATGCGCCGGTTATCCCCAGTGGTGGAAGTGGAGCAACTCGGCGATCTGCGCCTGATGCGATTCGAAGAACGACGACGGACTGCTCTCGGGGTGGGGAGCAGCGTCGTTGGTAGCGGCCGGGGCGTCAGCGGCTGCAACCGGCGTCACCGCCGCAGGCGCACTGGCGGCCGCAGCCGGCGCAGCGGCAGCGGCTGGCGCCGGAGCAGCCGCGGGTGCGGCGGCGGCTACCACGGGTGCAGCAACCGCTGTCGACAACACGTCGGCCGCGGTCAAACCGTCGGCATTGTAGACACCGCCGGTCACCGGCACATTGTTGCCACCGACGTCGGCGGCATTGGCGTGCATCTCCTCGGCGGCGGCGGCGACCAGGGTCGCATTGCCGGTCTGCAACCCCTCGATCATCTTGGTCACCTCGGCTCCAAGCGTGCTCGTGTTGCCGAGCAACTCATTGTCGAAGCGTGCCTCGAAGATGCCACCCTGTCCCGCGTCGAAGTTGGTGACATCGGTCTGGAAGGTCTGCAGGTTGGCGATCAAGGTCGCCGTCGCCGCCGCATCGTGAGCGCCGACGGCGGCAATCGCCTGTTGTCCGAGAGAATTGGACTGAGCGATGAAGTTGGCCCAGAAATTCGTCTGCGCCTCGTTGTCCTGGTACGCCGGCGTCGGGTTCAGCGCGTCCCCGAATGGGGTAAATCCATGCACGCCGCCCTGGTTGGCCATATTGGCAAGGTTGGTGTCGCCATTGATGATGTCGATGATGTCGAGGAGGTTGTCGTTGCTGGCCCGTCCGGCATCCGGGGTCACGCCGGCCTGGGCGATGTAGGTGTTCTCAAGCTGGAGCTGCCGGACCACGGCTTCCGCATGAACGCCGGTCAGCCCGCCGAACAGCAGCGGGTTGGCGGTCATCAAGGCCTGCATGTCTGTGATCATGGCGTTAACGTCAGCCGTAGCCTGAGCCGAATTGTCGGCGTTGAAGCCGCCGAGGGCGATACTGGAAAGATCGTTGAAGATAACGCCGATCTCGGCAAGGTTGGCGTGAGGCGCGTCCGCCGCCGCGGTCCCGGCGAGACCCTGCGGCGCCGCGAGAAATCCGGCCGCGTCATTCTGCGTTGCCAGGGCTGCGAGGTTGGCATCGTTTTTGACGAGATTGAGGATATCGAGATGGCTGGCGTGCAACGCCGTCTCCGCGGCGGCAACGCTGCCGAACGCTCCGCCTCCATTTACCGAGGCCGTCGCCGCCGACAATGCGGTCGTAATGTCGGCCAAGATGGTCTGGACATTGGTCAGTGTGGCGCCGGTGAATTGTCCCGCGGCGATTTCCGCCTGCAGGCCCGTCTGCACATTGGTCAGATCGGTCGTGTATCGCCCAATGCTGCCTAATCCCTGGCCGCCTTCCTCAACCACGTTTTGCCACAAACCGCCCTCCAGCGCGCGGGTGGCGTCGTTGAAGGTCAGACCGAGATCAGAGAAAGCGGGAGCAGAAGATGTCGGCGGTGCCGGATCGGCGGGCGGCGTCGGATCGGCCGGCGGTGTCGGGTCGGCCGGCGGTGTCGGGTCGGCTGGCGGATCAGGAGTAACGACCGGAGGCTCGGGATTGTGATTGATGTGATGTCCACCATGATGATGTGTGCGAGCCATTATTCTTCCCCTTTGTCAGTATTTCATAACTGATGAGCGCAGGCGATCGGCTGGGCAGCGACGGTGCGCAAGATGAAAGATCGTTTACGTTCGTGGCGTCTTTCAGCCGACACCGCGGCCAATGCGCGCGGAAGCAAGGTGATTGACGGACGAATCTATGACTCGATGCGTTTCGATCGCCACTCATCGCGCACAAATTTATGCGGCGCGCGCAGTCAACACGCGTACTGCCGGGATGCGACATGCATCCGCCATATGTGAGACGACAGCAGCGCGCCTGTCCTTCCGGCGATTCCGGCGCGCGACGATTGGCGCGCGGATTATCGATGGAATTGAGGACGGTCGCATTGTTGCCGGAAAATGGTCCGCATCGGCTGCCAAGTAGATGAACAATCAGATTTGATCGGCGGCCGGGATCGGCCCCGATGGTAAGGCGCATGTGTAATGAGTATCGCGCAGAGTCACGCACCGGCATTTCCATCCCGCGGAATTCCGAAGCCGACACCGGTGTCCGATGATCCGGTGACGCTAAGGCTGCGCGAAAGCGCGCGGCGCATGATCGGCGTCGCCGTATTCAGCGGGGTCATCAATATCCTGATGCTGTCGGGCTCTCTTTATATGCTGCAGGTCTATGACCGGGTCATTCCGAGCCGCAACGTCGAGACCTTGCTGGGCCTGTCGCTGATGGTGCTGCTGGCCTATGTGGTGCAGGGATATTTCGACGCGCTGCGCTCGCGAATGCTGTGCCGCGTGGCCACCATGTTCGACGCCGGCCTGCAGGGATCTATACACACCGCGCTCGCCACGCTGCCGCTGCGCGGCGTGAAGCCGATGCTGATGCAGCAGCCCTTGCGCGATCTGGACCAGGTGCGCGCGTTCATGTCGGGCATGGGACCGACCGCGTTCCTCGACATGCCCTGGATTCCGATCTTTCTGATCGCGTTGTTTATGTTTCATCCGGCGATCGGGATCACGGCGCTGCTGGGGACCACCGCGATCATCGCGATGACGTTATTGAGCGATCGGATGTCGCGGGGCGCGGCCAAGGCCGCGATGGAAAGCAGCGCCCAGCGGCAGGTGCTGGCCGATGCGACGCAACGCAACGCCGAGGTCATCCGCGCGCTGGGCATGATGGATCGATTCACCGTGCGCTGGTCGCATGCCAACGAGCGCTACCTGCGGGAAAATATCCGCGCCACCGACGTCTATGCCAATCTCGGGTCCAGCGCCAAAGTCCTGCGCTACGTGCTGCAGTCGGGGATGCTGGGCATCGGCGCCTATCTCGTGGTCGCCGACAAGGCCTCCGGCGGCATCATGATCGCATCCTCGATCATGATGGGCCGCGCGCTGGCGCCGGTCGAAGTGGCGCTTGGCACCTGGAAGCAGCTGGTGGCCGCGCGTCAGGGCATTACGCGGTTGCGCGAGATCTGCAAGGCGACGGCGGCGCCCGTCGCGCCGCCGGTGGTGCTGCCGCGTCCGTTCCGCGAACTATCCGTGCAGAATCTCGCGGTCGTGGCGCCGACTTCGGAAAAGCCGATCGTTGCGAATGTTTCGTTTGCGCTCAAGGCCGGCATGGGACTGGCCCTGCTGGGCGCGAGCGCATCGGGCAAGACCTCGCTCTCGAAGGCGCTGGTGGGAATCTGGCCGGCCCGAATCGGCGTGGTGCGGCTCGACGGAGCCGCGCTCGATCAATGGCGCAACGAGGATCTCGGCCGCTATATCGGCTACCTGCCGCAGGAGGTCGGCCTGTTCGACGGCACCGTCGCCGAAAACATTTGCCGTTTCGACGAGACCGCGACATCGGATGCCATTCTGAAAGCCGCGCAGATCGCCGGCGTGCACGATATCATCCTGCGTTTGCCGGAGGGTTATGCGACACGAATCGGAGAAGGCGGCATGGCGCTATCGGCCGGACAGCGGCAGCGGGTCGGGCTGGCGCGGGCGATCTTCGGCGATCCGTTCCTCCTCGTGCTCGATGAACCCAATGCCAATCTGGATGCCGAAGGCGAAGCTGCCTTGACCCGCGCCATTCAGATCATGCGTCACAACAAATCCATCGTGGTCGTCATATCGCATCGACCCAGTGCGCTCGCCGCATTGAACATGGCGATGATTCTCTACGAGGGTAAGGCCATCGCATTCGGGCCGAGCGAAGAGATATTCGCGCGCGTTCGCACCGCGAATGGACAACCCGCCGCGGCAAAACAGGCTGCCGCGCCGCCTTCCGCGAAAACAGTCCGCCGCGCGCCACTTGAGAGCGTTCAACCATGACAAGCATTGATCGCGCACGCGCGGACCGCGCGCAGGATGACGAGCGGCACTGGGTTGACGAGCCGCGCGACGATGGCGTCGGTCCACAGGGCGCGGCGCTGATTCTCGAACTGCAGCGGCTCCGGCAGGCGTTCGCGGAGGAAAAATCCGACGACGACGTGCTTACGCTGCAGCCGAGTTGTTTCGCGCGCGAGGATTTGCGTCCCCCCGCACGTCAGCGGACGCACCAGCCGAAGCGGCGGAAAAGCAAGATGGGACGGGCGATCGAGGCCTGCCTCGAGCAACTCGGATTTACGACCGCGGCGCCCGTCGCGCGCCGGAGCGAAAATGTGCGCGGACCGATCGTGCGCGCCGCGAAACCGCGCGAGCCGATTGCCCGTGAACCGATCAGGCGTGAACCTATCAAGCGTGAACCGCTTGTGCGTGAACCGAATATGCGCAGGCCGAAATTGCGCGAACCGAATATCGACCTGCCGCCGCGCCGGAACAGCGCGATCACGCTCGACAATTCCATACCGATGGACCTGTTGAAGCCGGCGCGCGAGCTCCCGGGGCTCGACGGCAGACCGCCATCCGCATCCGTCTCCGCGCCTGTCAACGGGCCGCAACTGGCGCTTCCGCGTCCGGCCGGCAAGCTCCAGCCCCAAACCACATCGGGCCAGTTGATCGAGAAATGCCGCGTCGGCCTGACCGCGGGCGTCGCCTTCCTCGTCAATCGCGACGGTCTCGCCCACAACGACAACATTCCGGGCGAAAGCCTGACTGCGCGGACCGGGCGCGCTTACGAGCGCGAATTGAGGACCGGACTGCGGGTGCTGATTGTCGCCGTCGTTCTGGCCGGCGGCTGGACCGCGCTGGTGCCGCTGGCCGCGGCCGTCGTCGTTCCCGGCAGTCTGGTGGTTCAATCCAACGTCAAGACCATCCAGCATCCGACCGGCGGAGTGGTGGCGCAGATCGCGGCCCGCAACGGCATGCGGGTGGCCACCGGCGATCTGCTGGTGCGGCTGGATGCGACCCAGGCGCAAGCCAGCCTTCAGGTGGTGAGCAAGCAGCTGGACGAAGCGCAAGCGCGGATTGCGCGGCTGATCGCCGAACGCGACGGCCTGCCCCGCCCCGAAATTCCGGCCGAGATGGCGGGACGGCTGAACGAGCGTCCGGTCAAGGATCTGCTGGCGTCGGAGGAGACGCTGTTCAAGGCCCGCAAGAATGCGCGCGACAGCCAGAAAGATCTGCTGCAAGGCCGGGTCTCGCAACTTGGCGAGGAGATCGCGGGCCTCGATGCCCAGGTCGTGTCGAAGGCAAAGCAGGCCGAACTGATTACCGGAGAACTGACCGGCGTCCAGGATTTGTACGACAAGAGGCTCGTCCCGCTGACACGGCTCACGACCTTGCAGCGCGAGAACGCGCGGCTCGAAGGCGAACGCGGCCAGTTGATATCGTCGATCGCCGAGACGAAATCGAAAATCGGCGAGGCCCAGCTTCAGATCGTGCGGCTCGATCAGGATTTCCGTACCGATGTCGTCAAGGAGCTTGGCGAGACCCAGGGCAAGGAAGCCGAGCTGGTCCAGCGCGGCGTCGCGGCCCGCGACCTGCTGGACCGGATCGACATCCGCGCCCCGACGTCGGGGATCATCCATCAGCTTTCGGCGCACACCATCGGCGGCGTTATCCGTGCCGGCGACCCCATCATGGAAATCGTGCCGGATTCGGATGACCTGCAGATCGAGGCGAGGCTGCAGCCGAACGACATCGACCAGGTGCGGATCGGCCAGCAGTCGTTCGTCCGCTTCTCGGCCTTCAACCAGCGCACGACGCCGCAACTTGTCGGGCTGGTGTCCTACATATCCGCCGATATCACCCGTGACCAGCAGTCCAATACTTCCTATTTCACGGTCAGGGTGACGCTGCCCGAGGACGAGCGCCGGCGGCTGGCCGGATTGCAGCTCGTCTCCGGCATGCCCGCGGAAGTCTTCATGCAGACCGGCAGCCGGACCATGATGAGCTACCTGTTCAAGCCGATCACCGATCAGCTCAGCCGCGCCTTTGTCGAGCGATGAGTTGACGCGGCGGACCGAACCGGGACGGCGTCCGGCAATTCACGCATCGCCGCGCGATCGGCAAAGCCATGCCGTGCGTCCTCCGGCACGCGTGTCGTTGGCGATGTGTTCGATCAATTCGAAGCCGCAACGATCGAGCAAGGCCCCGTACTCCCCAGGCGCCAGGCTCGCGTGATACAGGGGATCGCCCCGATAGTTGCCGATCGCCTCGCCGTGCCGCGGTCCGGCGTTGAACATCAACAATGCACCGGCGGATGCGTGTGCGGCGAACACCGCGAACATGCGGCGCTGGTCGTCGTAATCGAGGTGGAAGAAGCTGTCCCAGGCCAGGATGCCGTCGAAGCGACGACCCAGCGACAACGCCCGCATATCGGCCACGATCCACTCGTGATCGGGCAGGCGGCTGCGGCACAGCGAGATCATCGTCGGCGACGAGTCAACGCCGGTCACGCGCAAGCCTCGCTGGGCCATATGGTGTGCAACGGGCCGTCCCGAACCACAGCCGAGATCCAGAATCTTTGCTCCCGTCGCGAGCCTGTCGGCGAAGCGGCTGTGCCAGGTCTTGTCGTTCCACGCACCGTTCTGGCGGTCGCCATCCCAGGCGATCGCATGCCGTTCGTAATGTCCGATGATGAGATTTGCCGGATGCGTCATTCTGCCGATGTGTGGGGGGCGCGTCAGATCCGCAACCTCTCAAAGGCGATGAGCCGCCGCGCCAGCCGCGGTCTTGTTCATCATCGCCTCGATCTCGGAGATCACGAGGCCGGGCGCGGCATTCTGCACCATGTGGCCGACATCCGGCAACACGATCAGCTTGGCGTTGGGCACCACGGTTGCGAACGGCCGTGAATGGATGTTCGTCAACACCGTCTTGTCGCTCTCGCCCGCGATCACCACTGTCGGGACCTTGATGCCGGCGTAGCGCGGTGCCTGCTCCTCGACCGTCGCCTTCAGCGTCACCAGATCGCGGGCATTGGCGAGGAATTCGCGCGGCCGCAGCAACAATGGCGTCGCGGTGTCCCTGACGAACCCATCCGGCATGACCTGCGGCAAGAACACGCCGCGAGCGCCAGGTCCGGCCAGAAACAACCCGAGCGGAAGCGTGATCGTGTAGGCGAGCAGCGGACCGATCACGGGTGTGGTGACGAGCGCGTTGTACCAGCCGACCCCGCCGGGCCACGGATAGGCCACCGGCGCCAGCATCACCAGCCCCAGGACGCGTTGTGGATAATCGAGCGCCATACGCGCGCCGAGCGCGCCGCTCCAGGAATGAACCACGAAGAAGGCCCCGCCGACGCCGAGTTTTTCCAGCGCTTCATCGATCATTCCGCCCTGGATCGCCGGCGTCGAGTCCTCCAGACGCGCGCGCGTGCTCCAGCCATGCCCGGGACGGTCGATCAGAATCACCCGATGATTCCGGGCAAGCAGATCGCCGAGCGGCTGCCGCATCGCCTCGAGATTGGAGCTGGCGCCATGGATCATCACGACAGGCGGACCGGCGGCACCGCGCGGTCCGATCTCGACGATGTTGAGCGTTGCTCCGGCGACCTCGACCATCCTGCCCTGCGCCGGATAGGCGCGCTGCAGGAACAAGACACCGGCCTGCGTGATCAGCGCCAGCACGACCAGCGCCGCCACGACAACCACAGGTGTCATTGAAAATGTCCGGATGAATTTGGCGACATGCAAGTTACGGTTTCGGCTCAGCCGGGTTTCGCGATGAGTGTGAAAATCTTCCGCTTTGTGATAGGCGTGCCTTCATATCGCCGTCATCGGCCACTTCATATAACCGTGATCAGCATTTTAGCCGCGCAGCCTGCGTGTGCCAATCGAGGCTGTCGTCGGCTTTCTGTCCCCGCAATCCACAGGAACACGGGTCAGTTGCTCAAGAGTTATCCTGCGGGACAATTGGAGGATTGAGATGCTTCCTGAATTGAACGATACCGCGATCGATCAGATTGTCGCCCGGTGCAACGGCGATATCCGCGGCGCGCTGAAGGCCCTGCTGCTGATCAACGAACATCTGGAGGCCGAACTTCAACAGGCCTATGCGGCGGTAGCCCAGGGCGCACGCGGTAACGGCGTGTTGCACTGATCATTGGTCGGAAGGGTCTGCCTTCGGCAGACCTTGACGATCGAGCGTGCGAGCGATGATCGGGCGCCGCGCCTGCATCGCGCGGAATTTGGTTGCGGGTTTGCAAGGTCCGTATCGATCAAGAAGATCGATCAGATGTCGCGCCCCTCGACCTTCTCGCTCAGGGTCTTGACCAGTTCCGGCACCTTTTCAAGATGCGGGTTGACGGCAAGCGCCTTGCGGAAGGCATCGAGCGCGCGCTTTTCGTCGCCGAGATCCTGCATGATCATGCCTAGTCCGGCCAGCGCGCCGAAATGACGGGGTTCGCGGACCAGGACCTGCTCGATATCCTCGAGCGAATGGGCATAATCGTTCTTGAGATAATACAGCGTCGCCCGCCGGTTCCATCCCTCGACATAATCGGGGCGCAGCTTGACGACCGCATCGAGCAGTTTCAGCGCGACGTCCGTCTGCTGGGCGTCCATCGCGGCCTTGGCACGCATCATCAAGAGCGCGGCGGTATCGCTCGGCGTCTGCATCCACAGCGCCCAGATCCGGGCCTCGACATGCTTGGCACTGGTGTCATCGGGCGCCGCCTTCAGCGCGCCGAACAGAAAGTCCAGCCCGCGGGTGCGGTCGGCGCCAACCTTCGGCAGCTTGCTGGGCGCTTCCGGAAGCTTTTTCTGCTGCTTCGGCGGCGTCGCTCGTGGCTCCTGCGCCAATGCCGGCGGCCCGGCGGCCATCGCCATAGCGAGCAGGACTGCCAGTCGGCCATTGCGTGGGCGGGGGAATTCTGGTTGCCATCCAAGAAGTCTAGACGCACACAAACCGGCTTGCAAAGCGGCAAACCGTCAAAGAGGCGTGATGGGGAAACGCTGGCGGAAAGCCTGGAAAACCGGAATCAGGCCCGATTTAAGCTCGAATCAACCCTGGCGCGCCTTGAAACGGCGCTGAACCTTGTTGATCACGTAGACCCGGCCCTTGCGACGGACCAGACGGTTGTTGCGGTGGCGACCGCGCAGCGACTTCAGCGAGTTACGGACCTTCATGGGACAATCCTGATGCGTTGAAAGGCCGTGTTCGAGGCCGAATTTGTTAGCTTCCCGAAAGTGGCAAAATGAGATCACTCCCGCCAGCGGTCAGTCCGCCCGGGATGGCCGGTTTCTAAGCCATCGAACGGCCGAATGTCAATCCAAACCGGGAGGCCGGACGGCGTGCGGCGAACCGCCACAATGGAACCGGTTTTTCCCGGATATACAAAATAAACAAACTCAGTCAAAGGTTTGCACCGATACCGATTTGACCGTGTATGGTGAATCCGTTCAGCGGACGCTACGTCCGGCGCAGAGATTGGGATCCCGACCTCGCCATGACAGTTCAGCCGTCAACCATAAAGCCCACGCTACCGCCGGTTGCGGATCGTGCTGCCGCGAAGGAGCGGTTGATATTGCCGGCAGGCGTGATTTCGTTTCGCCTCAACTGGCCCTACATCATCGTCATCGGCGCCTATCATGTCCTGGCGCTGCTCGCCTTCATGCCGGGTTATTTCAGCTGGAGCGGTGTCATCGTCGCCGCGCTGGGCACACATCTGTGCGGGCTGTTCGGCATCAACCTTTGCTATCATCGGCTTTTGACCCACCGCGGACTGAAATGTCCGAAATGGCTGGAGCACGCCATGGTGGTGGTCGCGATGTCCTGCCTGCAGGAAACGCCCGCGCGCTGGGTCGCCGTCCACCGCCGGCATCATCAATTCGCCGACCAGCAACCGGACCCGCATAGCCCGCTGGCAAGTTTCTTCTGGAGCCATATGGGGTGGATTCTGGTCCATCAACCGGAGCTGGCGCGCCTCGGGATCTACGAACGCTACGCCAAGGACATCCTGCGCGATCGCTTTTACGTCGCGCTCGAGCGCCATTATTGGCTGGTCTGGATCAATCTCGGCCAGATCCCGTTATTCTTCGGCGTCGCATTCGCGCTGGCATGGCTGTTCGGCCAAACCCCGTCAGAGGCGGCAAAGACCGGCTTGAGCATCATGATGTTCGGCGTCTTCGTCCGCACCGTCCTTGTCTGGCACATTACCTGGGCCATCAACTCGGTGACGCATCTGTGGGGCTACCGGAACTACGAGACCGACGAAGACAGCCGCAACAACGTCATCGTCGGCCTGATCTCCAACGGCGAAGGCTGGCACAACAACCACCACGCCGATCCGCGCTCGGCGAGCCATGGTCATCGCTGGTGGGAGATGGACAACACCTATCTCACCATCCGCTTTCTGGCGTGGCTTGGGCTCGCGACCGACGTGGTGAAGCCCAATCCTCATCTCGCCGGACGCCCCAAGGGGAGCCGGCTCACGACGCGCGGAACGACAGGCGTTCCGACCGAGTAAGGGGCTTCGTCTAGTGCGGGAACTCGACCATGGCTTCGCCCGTGGCGACCTTCTCGTCGTTCTGGTTGCGCACCACGACGTCGATCAGGACCCAGCGCGAATTCGCGGTCGTCTGTTTCGATTTCACGATGCCGGCCGGCTGGATGGTGTCGCCGGGTCTGACCGGCTTGACCCAGCGGGTTTCGAGGCGGCGATGAATGGCGCCGGCGGGATAGGCCCAATCGGTGATCATCCGTGAGATCAGCCCGAAATTGTTCATGCCGTGCATGATGATGCCGCCGAAATTGGTCTTGCCGAAATTGCCCTTCATGTAGTCGTCGTCGAGATGCAGCGGGTTGTAGTCGAGCGAGGCATCGCAGAACAGGCGGATGGATTCGCGGCTGACCGCGAATTTCGCCCCTTCGATCGCATCTCCGGTCTTCAGATTTTCGAACATGGTGCTCATGATCCCCTCGCCTCACTGCGGCCGAATGGTCCAGCCGCGGCCGGAACAGATCACGTCGCCATGCTGGTTGAAAAAGACATTGTCGTGCACCACGAACAGCCGTTCGCGCTTGATGAACTTGTCGAGCGCGCGGGCCTTGAGCGTGATGACGTCGTTGGGCCGCGCCGGAATGTTGTAGCTCCAGGATTGCCCGGCATTGACGGTGCCGGGGCTGCGCATCCAGTCGTCCGCCGGCGTGCAGGAAAACATCAGGAGGATGTGGATCGACGGCGGCGCGATCAGTCCGCCATAGCGGGTGGTCCTGGCGTAGTCCTCGTCGAAATAGATCGGATGGTCTTCGCCGACCGAGGCGCAATAGAGCTCGATGGCGTCCCGCGTCAGCGTGTAGGGGATGGTCTTGCGCGGCTCGCCGGGGACGATGTCGTCCCAGAGCTTTCGCACATCGGCATCTTTCCAGAAGTCGGTCTCGAAGGCTTCCGCCTGCGCCATTTCGGCCTCCCTTGTTGTATCGTTCCGGCGGTTCGACGGACCCTCGTCCATCGACGGTCCTCGCTTGCCAAACTTGTTATATGGTATAATCAATTTACCGTATGTACTATCGGGCGACGGTGGGAAAAATGAAATGTCCAAATTGAAGCTGCCCAATGTCGACGAGGTGGTGGCGATCGACATCCACACCCATGCGGAAGAGCCGTGCGGCATGCATGCCGACGACGGCTATGACGACTTCCAGGCGCAAATGGCCGAGTACTTCAAGTCGCCGAACAAGCATCCGCCGACCGTTGCGGAAACCGCGGCCTATTATCGCGCGAAGAAAATCGCAGCCGTGATCTTCCCGGTCGATGCCGAGCGCGAGACCGGCTTCCGCCGCTACAACAATTACGAGATGCTGGAAATCGCCGCGGAAAATTCCGACGTGCTGATCCCCTTTGTCAGCATCGATCCGCACAAGGGCAAGCTCGGGGTTCGCGAGGCGCGCAAGCTGATCGAGGAATTCGGCGTCAAGGGCTTCAAATTCCATCCGACCATGCAGGGCTTTTATCCCAATGACCGGATGGCCTATCCGCTCTATGAGGCCATCAATGATGGCGGCGCGATCGCGCTGTTCCACACCGGGCAGACCGGCGTCGGCTCCGGCATGCCCGGCGGCATGGGGATGCGGCTGAAATATTCCAACCCGATGTACATGGACGACGTGGCGGCGGATTTTCCCGACCTCAGGATCATTCTCGCGCATCCGTCTTTCCCGTGGCAGGAAGAAGCGCTGTCGGTCGCAACCCACAAGCCGAACGTCTATATCGACCTCTCCGGCTGGTCGCCGAAATATTTTCCGCCGATCCTGGTGCGCTACATCAACTCCATCCTGCAGGACAAGATGCTGTTCGGTTCGGACTGGCCGGTGATCACGCCGGACCGCTGGCTGTCGGACTTCGCCAAGCTTGAGATCCGCGACGAGATCAGACCGAAGGTGCTGAAGGAAAACGCGCGCAAGCTGCTGGGTATCTAGCGTCGAACCGTCTGACGAGTGCTCTTGTGATCATCAAAGCTGTTGTGTTCGATGCCTATGGCACGCTGTACGACATTCAGTCGGTGGCAGCCGTCACCGAACAGGCGTTTCCCGGCTACGGCGAGATCATCACTCAGGTCTGGCGCATCAAGCAGCTCGAATACACCTGGCTGCGCTCGCTGATGCGGCGCTACGAGGATTTCTCGGTGATCACGCGCGACTCGCTGGCCTACACGCTGCGATGCCTGGGGCTGAAAAGCGATCCCGCCGCGTTCGAACGAATCATGGACAAGTATCTGCATCTCGATCTCTATCCGGATGCCGCGGCCTCGCTGGCGGCGATGAAGGATCGCAAGCTGGCCATCCTCTCCAACGGCAGCACCGCGATGCTCAACGCGCTGGTGCACAACAGCGGTCTCGACCGCGTGCTTGACGCCACCATCAGCATCGACGCCAGGCAAATCTTCAAGCCCAGCCCCGATGCCTACAGCCTGATCGAATCCGTTCTCGGCGTGCCGCCCGCCGAGGTGCTGTTCGTGTCCTCGAACCCGTGGGATGCCTGTGGCGCCAAGGCGTTCGGCCTCAACGTCGCCTGGATCGAGCGGGTGACGCCGGAAGCCATGGCGCTTGCTTGCGCGAGAGGCGACCTGATCGCGCCGCTGACGATGTTCAAGGCAATCCGGACGCAGATGGACGAACTCAGGCTCGAGCCTGACTACCGCATTCGTGCGCTTTCAGAACTGCCCGGTCTGGTCGCATCTCCATGAGCCTTGAATCGGTCCGCGCTTTTTTTGCCGAGAAGGCCCCCGAGATCGCGGTGATCGAATCGCCGATCAGTTCAGCGACGGTGGCGCTGGCGGCCGAAGCCTATGGCGTCGAGCCCGGGCGGATCGCCAAGACGCTGAGCTTGCGGATCGGCGAGCGCGTGGTGCTGATCGTGGCCAGCGGCACTTCGCGCATGGACAACAAGAAGGTCAAGGCGCTGTTCGGCGGCAAGCCGAAGATGCTCGGCATCGACGAGGTCGCGGACATCACCGGCCACGAAGTCGGGGGCGTTTGTCCGTTCGGCTTGAAAACCCCGCTCCCGATTTACTGCGACGCGTCGCTGAAAGCCTTCGACGAGGTGGTGCCGGCGGCGGGTTCGACCCACAGCGCGGTCCGCATCGCGCCGTCGCGGATGGCCGAACTGATCGGCGCTGAATGGGTCGATGTGTGCGAAAGCCGAAGCTAGAGCTGGCTCTATCTTGTCGTTTGAGCATGATCTTTTCGGAAAACCGCTACCCACTTTTCCGGATCAAGCTCCAGACGACCGCCCTATCAGTCGTCGTCATCGGACCGTGGCTGGGTGTCGTAAGGCCCGGGCTGCTCCGGATACGGCCTTGGCCGGGCGCGCTCGCGCGGGGCGGCGTACTGCTGTGGTGCCGTATTGGTTTCAAATACCGCACGGCAGGGTTCGCTGAGTTGCGGCGTATTTCGCCGCAAGCATGCCACGATCCTGTCCACATCGGGGATCTGCGCGCCGCACAGCCGCCAGACATCGGGCGTGCAGGCCATCTGCTGGTCCATCGTTCCGCGGTTCTCTTGCGAGAACGCCGCATTTTGAACACCGATGCCGCAGCCGATCGATATCGCAAGGCCCAGAAAAACTCGATGCGCTCGCATGCCCCATCCTTCTTTCGGATTCAAATTGGCGTGCGATTCCGCACGGCAGATTACTTGATCTGCAGCTTAAAAATAAATGCGGCTTGGAAAGGTTCGCGCCGAACAAAAAAATGTGAAGACCCCTACTCCACCTTGCCGATCTTTTTCACCGCCGCGATCAGGCGCGCCGAATCTTCCGTGACGAACTTCGAGAACTCCGGCGCGTCCATATAGGCGACGGGACTGCCCGCGGTCTCGAAGGTTTTTGTCACCTCGGGGCTCTTGACGGCCAGCGCCATCGCCTCGCGCAGCCGCGTCATGATCGGCGCCGGCAGCGCGCTCTGCGCGAACAGCCCGGCCCAGATGTAGAATTCGACATCGGTGTAGCCGAGCTCCCGGAAGGTCGGCAGATCGGGAAAGCTCGCGATCCGTTCCGCGCCCCAGCTCGCCAGCACCCGCATCTTGCCGTCGTCGACCTGCTGCTTCAGCGTGCCCGGCGCCGATGCCAGCGCCTGCACGGTGCCGCTCAGGAGCGCGGTGAGCGCCGGACCGGCGCCGCGAAACGGCACGTGCAGCAATTTGATGCCGGCGCTGGCCGCGAACATTTCCATCGCCACATGCAGCGTGCCGTAGGGACCCGACGAGCCATAGGGAATCTGGCCGGGACGCTTTTGGGCATCGTCGACGAACTCCTGCAGCGTCTTCCACGGCGCCGACGCCGGCACCGCCAGCAGCGTGGGATCGGCGAGCACGCGCGCGACCGGCGCGAATTGCGAAACTTCGTAGGCGACGGGCCGGTCGAACAGCCGGTCGGCCTCGGGCAGCACCGCCAGCGACGACAGCGTCATCAGCAGCGTGTAGCCGTCGGGCTCGGCGCGCGCCGCCGCGGCGTTGCCGATCGACCCGCCCGCTCCGCCGGCGCGGTTATCGACCACGACGGGCTTGCCGAGAATTTTCTCCAATGCGAGCGCCACCGGCCGCGCCGCGAGATCAGCCTGGCCGCCGGCCGGGAACGGGACGATCATGGTGATATTGCGCGAGGGATATGGACTTTGCGCGAAGGCGCGGTTTGAGCGCGCGGTTTGCACCAGCGGCAGCGCCGCGGCGGCTTTCAGAAGTTCACGTCGGTTCATTGGCTGCGTTCTCCCCGATGATTTTGTTTTGGTTTGTTGGGAGCAGCGTAGCCGAAACCGTAGGGTGGGCAAAGCGCAGCGTGCCCACCACACCAGTTCATGATATGAGGCGTCATGCCGCGATACGTTCGAGCCAAATTCAAAGGGAGCGTTTTCTTTTTCACGGTCGTTCTCGCCGAACGGCCGAACGATCTTCTTATGAAGGAGATCGACCGGCTTCGGATGATCTACCGTGTAGTCCAACAACGCCGCTCATTTGAAACAATCGCTATCTGCGTCTTGCCTGATCACATTCATACGCTTTGGGCACTGCCGGAGGGCGACGCCGATTTTTCCACCCGCTGGAATTTGATCAAGAGCGGCTTTTCAAGAGGCCTTGATCCGCGGGCGCGATCTGAAAGCAAGATAGCCAAACGGGAGAAGGGTATCTGGCAGCGACGTTATTGGGAGCACACGATTCGCGATGACGCGGATCTTGAGCGCCATGTCGATTACATTCATTTCAATCCGGTGAAGCACGGACATGTCACGCGTGTAGTCGATTGGCCGCACAGCAGTTTCCATCGTTATGTGGAGCGCGGAGTGCTTGCTGCGGATTGGGGCGGGAATACCAAAGATATTCAAGGGGGGTTTGGCGAGTGAATGGTGGGCACGCTTCGCTTTGCCCACCCTTGTATTAGCTCGATCGCCTATACTGGGGTCGTTCCGTGAGGAATGGCCCAGTCCGGGCGGCCGCCCAGGCTGGGCCGCCGATCGATCGGATCGATGCCCACCGAAGCCTTGAAGGCTGTCTTCCGTAGCAAGATCGCGGTCGGCACTTCATCGGGACCCGAATGGTTGAACGAACTCAAGGTTCGCATTCACAAGGGAGGGATCGACGAAGATGACCAAGCATATCACAATCTGTGCCGGGATCGATACCGGCAAACGGAAGCTCGATGTGGCGCTCGAGGGTAGCTCGGAGCAGCTACAGATCGACAATACGCCCGAGGGCTACAATGTGTTATTGGATTGGCTACGGCGGCATCGCGTCAAACGCATCGGCATCGAGGCGAGTGGCGGCTATGAGCAGGCCGTTGTTGCCGAACTGCGGCGCAAGCGATTTGTCGTCGTCGTGTTCCAGCCGGCGCAAGTGCGCGCCTATGCGAAGTTCCACCTGCAACGAGCCAAGAACGACAGGATCGATGCGGCTCTGATCGCGGCCTGCACCGCCGCGGTCAGGAAGATCCACGCCCCGCCCGATCCACGACTGCTGCCGTTCGCCCAGCATCTGACAATGATCAATCAGATCGGAGAAGATATCGCGCGTCTCAAGAATTGGCTTGAGAGCTGCCGCAACCCGGATTTCCGGCAAACCTGGAACGAGGATATCGCTCGGCTCGCCAAGCGCGAGAAGATCGAACTCAAGGCCCTGGTGGCGGCGATCCGCCAACATCGCGATCTCGCCGATCGGCTCGATCTGATCAACAGCGTCGATGGCATCGGGCTGCCGACCGCGGTCGCCATCCTGGTGCGCTTGCCCGAGATCGGTCGGATCACCCGGGAGCAAGCCGCAGCGCTCGCCGGCGTTGCTCCCTATGACGACGACAGCGGCGGGCAGGTGGGCGTCCGTCACATCGACGGCGGACGCGAACGGTTACGCCACGCGCTTTATACCGCAGCCCTGCCGGCGTCCTTCCGATGGAATCCGCAGCTGATCGCCCTTTACAGACGGCTGATCGCGGCCGGGAAGGAACACAAGCGCGCCCTCATCGCCTGTGCCAGAAAGCTGCTCATTTTCGCCAATACGGTCGTGGCTCGTGGCACCCCGTGGGATCACCAGCGCCCTCCGGTCGCCTCAATGACCACGGTCCCGCAGGCGGGCTGACCTCTGTTTCTTTGTTCGACCAAGGCACCGTTTCTTCGTCCCGACCTGCCCTTGCAACGACGTCGCGCGCAGACGCCGTCAAGGATGGCCGTCGCTTCGCCGTCACCTCACACTCCTCTGTCGCAAGGCCACGCCTTGACGGCGGCGAGCACGGCGTCATCCTGCCCCCCGTCGGGATCTCCCAAAGGGCGACCCGCTTTAATGGTTGCTACGGTTCTGCGCTCTCCCCGGAATTTCATTATGCTTCGTTCGTGCAGCGTAGCCGAAACTGTAGGGTGGGCAAAGCGCAGCGTGCCCACCATCAACGTGCAGGCGCTTAGCGCTTCCTGCCTTTCGCAAAATGTTTCGCGAGAAAATCGGCCAGCACCTCGACGCGTGCGGGGCGCGGGCCGCCGGGCGGCGTCACCAGGTGCACGGCGCCTTCGGGCTGCTTCCAGCCTTTCAGGATCACTTCGACTACGCCTGATGCAATGGCGTCGCCGACGATGAAGTCCGGCAGGTCGGCGATGCCGAGCCCTGCCAGCACGGCCGGCATCAGCGCCTCGCCATTGTTGACACGCAATGGTCCGGCCGGCCGCACGCTCACCTGCTCGCCGGCTGAATTGGCGTAATGCCAGATGCTGGGCGTGGAGAGATAGGTGTAGCCGAAGCACTTATGCTGGGCGAGATGCATCGGATGCGTCGGCCGGCCGTATCGCTTGAGATAGGACGGCGCCGCCACGGTGTAACGCGGCATCGCGCACAGCCGCCGCGCGATCAGCGACGAATCCGGCAGGCGCGCGATCCGCAAGCCCGCGTCAAAACCTTCGCCGATCAGGTCCACCGTCGCATCGCTCAAGTGAAGATCGATCGAGACCTCGGGATAGGCCGCGAGAAATTCCGGCAGGATCGGCGCGACCGCTTTCACCCCGAACGTCATCGGCACCGCGAGCCGCACCAGCCCGCGCGGCGCCACCGATTGCGCCAGTGCCTCGTTCTCGGCCGCCTCGCCATCGGCGAGCAGCCTTGTCGCGCGCTCGGACAGTTTCTGTCCGGCATCGGTCAGTGCAAGCCGCCGCGAGGTACGGTTGAACAGCCGGGCGCCGAGCCGCGCCTCCAGCCGGGTAACGGCCTTCGACACCGTGGCCTTGGACAGCGCCAGCTCGCTCGCGGCCGCTGCAAACGACCGCAATTCCACGACTTTCGCAAAGATTGCCAGCGCTTCGAAATCGGGGAGCTTTGCCATCGGATGAGCCCATCAGATCATTTTTGGAAACAATGTGTTTCTATAGTTTCTATTTCTATACCATCGGCAAAGACATATCAAAACGTCATCGGACTTCGAACAACGGAGAAACCGGCGCCTCTCGCGCCGGCGCAGACAACAAAATCCAAAAGGAATATCCCATGATCGAACTCAGACCATTTGCAAAACTCGGCGGTGCCGATCACGGCTGGCTGAAAGCCAAGCATCACTTCTCGTTCGGCAGCCATTACGACCCCGGCAATATGGGCCACGGCTCCTTGCGGGTGTGGAACGATGACGAGATCGCGCCCAACACCGGCTTTCCCGCGCATCCCCATGCCAACATGGAAATCATCACCTATGTGCGCGAGGGCGCGATCACCCATCAGGACAGTCTCGGCAACAAGGGCCGCACCGAGGCTGGCGACGTGCAGGTGATGAGCGCGGGCTCCGGCGTGCGTCACTCCGAATACAATCTGGAGCCGACCAGGACCAGGATCTTCCAGATATGGATCGAGCCGACCGCCGAGGGCGGCCAGCCGACCTGGGGCGCGAAACCGTTTCCGAAATCGGACCGCTCCGGCAACTTCGTCACCATCGCCAGCGGATTCGACGGCGACAAGGACGCGCTGCCGATCCGGGCCGATGCCCGCGTGCTCGCCACCACGCTGAAGGCCGGCGAGAGCGCGGAATATGCGCCGGGCAAGGCGCGGAATCTCTATCTGGTTCCGGCGGCCGGTGCGGTCGACATCAACGGCGTGCGGGTCAATGCACGGGACGGTGTCGCGATTCGCGACGAGGCGCGGCTCAAGATCACCGCGCTGGAAGATTCCGAACTGGTGCTGGTCGACGCGGCCTGAGGCTCCGCTTCTCGTTCGCTCGCCGTATCACAACACACAGATCGTCATGCCCGGGCAAAAGCGCGAAGCGCGTCTTCGTGTTAGTTGACCCGGGCATCCATCCCTTCGGGAAAGTCCTTCGAAGGCGATGGATTGCCGGGTCAAGCCCGGCAATGACGAACTTTATTCAATCTCAACCAACGGAGACCAACCATGACTAAAGTTCTTGTGCTGTACTATTCCGCCTACGGTCACATTGAGACCATGGCCAATGCAATCGCCGAAGGTGCCCGCGAAGGCGGCGCTACCGTCGATGTCAAGCGCGTGCCGGAACTGGTGCCCGAAGCCGTCGCCAAAGCGTCGTACTACAAGGTCGATCAGGCCGCCCCGGTCGCCAAGATCGAGGACCTCGCCAATTACGACGCCATCATCGTCGGCACCGGCACCCGCTTTGGCCGTATGGCCTCGCAGATGGCGAATTTCCTCGACCAGGCCGGCGGCCTCTGGGCCAAGGGCGCGCTGCACGGCAAGGTTGGCGGCGCCTTCACCTCGACCGCGACCCAGCATGGCGGCCAGGAAACCACGCTGTTCTCCATCATTACCAACCTGCTGCATTTCGGCATGACCGTCGTCGGCCTGAATTACGGCTTCGCCGGCCAGATGAAGCTCGATGAAGTCACCGGCGGCTCGCCCTATGGCGCGACCACGATTGCCGCCGGCGACGGCAGCCGCAAGCCGTCCGAGAACGAACTCGCCGGCGCGCGCTATCAAGGGCGCGTGATCGCGGAGACCGCGAAGAAACTGCATGGCTGATGCGATGCGGGCGGCATTCTCTTAAGCGGATGCCGCCCTATTTCGTGCGCCGGGGCCATGTCGATCGGACGACCCCGCCATGCCGAGACGGCGGAACCAGACCGCGTTCGCGAAGTTGAGTCACGCACATCCGTGCCCGGAGAAATCATGATGACCAGCAAGCCAGACCCCAAAAATACCGGCAACAAGCCCGCCACGCCGCATCCCGGCATGATGGGCGACGGCACCGAGGAGCAGAATCTCGGCCAGCCCGGAAATCCCGGCGCGCGCATCAAGAAAGATGAAGTCGACGCCGCCTTCGCCAAGGACAAGGATCCCGCGAAGAATCCTGCAAAGACCAAATAACCCGCATCCAACGCGGGCGAGTTCGCATATAAAGGCCGGGCCGGATCGCGCCCGGCCTTGTCGTGTGAGGAAGTGGCGATGACAGCGGATCGTGGTGATGTATGAGCAACGCTTCGCAAGCCTCCTGGCCGGAATTGCCGCTCGCGGCGTGGCGCGAGACTTACGCGACGCTGCATCTGTGGACCCAGATCGTCGGCAAGATCCGTCTGGCTCGCACGCCCTGGCTGAACCATTCCTGGCATATCGCGCTGTACGTCAACCCGCGCGGCCTCACGACCTCGCCGATACCAGACGGCGTCAGGACCTTTCAGATCGATCTCGACTTCATCGATCATGCCTTGCGCATTTCGACCAGCGACGGCGCGCAGCGGCAATTCGCCTTGGCCGGGCAATCGGTGGCGAGCTTCCATGCCGCGATCATGGCCGCGCTCGCCGAACTCGGCATCGACGTTGCCATCGACGAGATGCCGAACGAGTTGCCGGAGCCGATCCGGTTTTCGGAAGACAACCAGCATGCCTCCTACGATCCCGACGCCGTGCGGCGCTTGCTGCGGATTCTGGTGAACGTCGACCGGGTGTTCAAGCAATTCCGCACTGGATTTCTCGGCAAGGCGAGCCCGGTGCATTTCTTCTGGGGCAGCTTCGACATGGCGGTGACGCGCTTTTCGGGACGCCGCGCGCCGCGCCACCCCGGCGGCGTGCCTCACCTCTCCGACGACGTCGCCTGCGAAGCCTATTCCCACGAGGTAAGCAGCGCCGGCTTCTGGCCCGGCAGCGGCGCGATCGATTATCCCGCGTTCTATTCCTATGCCTATCCCGAGCCGACCGCCTTCCGCGCCGCCAAGGCAAGACCCGACGCGGCGTTCTTCAGCGAAGCCGTGGGCGAATTCATCCTGCCCTATGACGCCGTTCGCACGGCCCCTGACCCTGACGAAGCGCTGCTGGAATTCCTGCAAAGCACCTATGAGGCCGCGGCCAATGCCGCCAAATGGGATCGCGATGCGCTGGAATGCGCGCCGGGACGGCCGGGCGTGGTGCGGCAGGTTTAGTTCTCTTCGCGCGGCGGCGGCCTGCCCAGCGCCCGACGCACACGGAGCGCCAGCCGCGGATACTTGCGCAGTTCGCGCGCGGCACGATCGCGCAGTGCATAAGGCAGCCCGCGCCAGCCCAAGGCCGCCGAAACATCCACCAGCGGCATCTGCACCACGCCGAAGCGGCGCTTGTAGGCGTAGTTGACGATGCTGAAATCGAATTTCCTGACGCCGTCCTGGTGCTGCGCCGCCATGGTGCGCTCGATGATCAGCCGGCCCGGCGAACAGTTCGACCACTTGCCGCCGGCATTGCTGATACGCACCATCAAATAATGCGAGCCGCTGCGGATGCCGAGCAGGGTCGCGACCACCTCCTCGCCCACCGTCAGCGTCGACATCACGAGATAACCATTGTTGACGCCACTGCCGACCAGATTGCGGTAGAATGCGGCGCCGGTCTCGTCATTGAGAATGAAGTTCAGCCCGAGCTGCTGCATCCGGGTGCCCTGCTGGATCTCCATGGTCGAGAGAATGCGCAAGGCTTCGCTTTTGTCCGTGACGAAGTTGAACGCGGCCGCGGGATCGCGCGTGAACACGCGCCAGCTTCGCTCCAGCTCCTTGCGCACGGTGCGTTCCAGCGAATAGCGGTAGGCGTCGAAATCATCGCCGGTCGTGACGATATTGCCGTTGAGCGAACACGGTCCTGCGCCAGCGAGCAATGCCAGCGGATTGGCCCGGCCGTCGAAATCGATGGGCATCTTCTGCAGGCGGACAAGATCGGCCCTGCCGGGCATCCGCCGCAGCGCGGCCTTTAGATCGCGCCACAACGCGCGTGCCGCGATGGCATGGCGCGGCGCCGCCGCCGCCAATATCGGCGCATTATAGTCGGTCAGGCTGAGGTCGGCGAATTCGACGATCCGGATACCCTTTTGCAGGCGGCGGATCAGCGGCAACAGCGCGACCGGTTCGCCGGTCGCCGCGTCGAAGATCATCGCAATCAGCGGCTCGACACGATCGACGCCGGCAAACGCGCGGTACCACGCGTCGATCCATTGCGGACCCTGGAACGGCGTCGGCGGACGGATATCGTTCCAGCGCGCCGCGGCCTGTTTCCAGTCATCGGTGAATTCGACACGGAAGCGCCGCGCGCGCGATGCCTTCCGCGCGTCGGGTTTCCCGACTTCCGCCGTCAATATCACCATCGCCGGTCGGCCGTTCTCAAGCCACCCTGGGCAGGTCGACGACCTTGCCGGGTTGAGCGGCATCGAGACGGAAGTCGATCGGCGCGCGCGCGCTGCGCTCGCGCTTGAGCCAGCTGCCGTCGCGCAGCAATTTTCCCATCACCCGTTTGGCGAAATACGATGGACCGTACAGGCTGCGGCTCTTCGGCTGATGGCCGAAGCGATGACGCAGCATGCCGTTGGCGAAATTGACGACTCCGGAGCGACGAATTCGGTCGTCGGTGTAGGAGATGGTCAGGGAGACGCTGAAGGTATCGAGGTTCTCGACCCGGTGCGGCGCGTTGAGCGGCCAGTTCAGCATCTGGCCCGGTCCGATGTCGAGCACCTTGGCGTGGTCGTCGTACCATTTCTTGTAGGGAAGATCGACTTCGACATTGAAGAGCGTGATGTCTTCAAGATGTTCCGGTGTAATGAACGGCGCGGTGTTGGGATAGACATAGACCCGCTTGCGTCCGGCAATCTGGACCAGGCTCTGCCAGGGCAGGTCGGCGTGGTAATAGACTTCCGCGCGGGGCGACGAGATCAGGATGCCTTCCTGATGGGATTGCGGCACCTCGAAGCCGGGCACCTTGGCGGCGACTTCCTCGAACATGCGGTCGACCAGTTTGCGATAGCGGCTATCGACCGAGCCGACCTCGCGCAGGTTGAGCCAGAGTTCGCCGCGGGAGATCGCGTCGATGACCTCGCGACCGCTGAGACTGCCGATCTCGCCCTCGCGCCACACGCGGCTGGAGCCGCGGCCGCCGGTCTGCACCAGGCCATAATGCTGCCGCGGATAGCCCTCGATCAACCTGGCAAGATCGTCCATCGAGAAGCCCGGCGATCTGTGCATCTCATGTTCGAGGCGGATCGGCTGATGGCTCCACAATTCGGAATGCGTCTCGTCCCATTGGTTGAAGATCTTGCCGGTGGTCACAGTCGCGCTCCTCTCCGTTTCCCGTTGGCTCGGCGGCAACCGTTCCGGCGTGCTCACGGCACGTCCCGAAAATCCGACGTGTCGCTTCGCGGGTCACCCCCTGTCCCGATATGAGACGGAAGGTCGACTCTCACCGGCTAGATGGCAAGAACAGTGCCGCAAGCGCAGGTGTGGTCGTTTTTGGCATAGTGTCCGGGATGTCTGGCTAACGCAATTGGAGAAGCCTGCGGCATTGCAACATGATTTGACGCCCCGACGACGTTAACCCTGCCGCGACCTGGCATATGGCGCGCTGCGAGATCGGCGTTGCGCGTGGCTTTGGGAGCGGCGATCGCCGCACCCGGGGGACAAAGCCTACAGCGGCTTGATCTGCAGTTTGCGGAATTTAACGACGCCCGAACCGTATTGCAGCGCGAACGGACCGCTCAGATGTTTCGAGTCCTGCACGTCGGCGGTCTTTTGACCGTTGAGCACGACAACGAGATGCGGGCCCTGCGCGGTGATTTCGTAAGTATTCCATTTGCCGGCAGCCCTCGGCATCGGATCGACCTTGGCGACATCGACAATCGCGCCGGTGCCATAGGATGGGTCGGGCCGCTTGTCGAAGATATTGACCTCGTAGCAAATCTTTGAATCGATCTTCTGCGGCTCGTCGCAGCGAAGGAAAATGCCGCTGTTGGCTTCTTCATCGGTCCAGAATTCCGCCTTGATCTGGAAATCCTTGTAGGAATTCCTGCTCACCAGATAGGACAGATCCTTGCCGTCGAGCTTGTCGGCTGTGAGCGCGCCGTCCTTCATGGCCCAATTGGCCTTGCCGACCTCGTCCCAATCGCCCATTTTGGTGTTGTCGAGCAGCGTGATCCAGCCGTCGCCTTGGCTGGAAGCCACGCTCGAATATTGCAAGGCGGCGGCGCCGATCAGGAGACCGATCGCGAGTGCAGGCGCGTGCTTCATGAAAATGTCCTCCCCGTTTGTTTTATGATTGGCCGCAACCTAGCATCGCAGCACGCAACGTAAACGCGTTTTTCATGCTGCAGTTGCGTTGTGCCGATATGCGCGTGCCACGCATGCAGGCGCGCGTGTTGCCCCACGGGCTCGACGCCGGTTAGCGTCCAGGCAACGAATACGCGCCGGCGGCAATTCAGCCTGCGAAATTTTGCGGAGGAAATCATGAAGGCGACAAACAGGTTTTGGCGATATCTCGCGGCGACGATCGCCCTCGCCGGGATGCTGAGCTCAAGCTCCGCCGCCGAGCTCAATCCCGCGGCCGTGATCTACAAGCTGCCGGATCAGATCCCCTGGAGTCCGGTGGATGCCCGCGGCGCGCAGAGCGCCGTCGTGCTGGGCGATCCGGCCAAACCCGGCTTCTATGCGGTCTACAACAAATGGACCAAGGGCAATCATTTCAGCCGGCCGCATTTCCATCCCAATGACCGTTACATCGTGGTGCTGCAGGGCACCTGGTGGGTCGGCTCCGAGCCGAAATTCGATCCCGCCAACACCACCGCGATGCCCGCGGGCAGCTTTGTGACGCATTTCGGCAAACAAGTGCATTGGGACGGCGCCAAGGACGAGGATGCCGTGCTGCTGATCATGGGCGAAGGTCCGGCAACGTCCACCGCGGCGGAAGAAAAATAAACTCGTCGAAAACGATCTTCCGCAAGGGCGATGGCGTGACGCGTTGCCAATGGGGCGGTCGAGGCGCACCATTGCAGCGCGCTCCGCTCGCCACCCCTCCGAGGCCCCTTATGGTTGGTTTCATACGGCCGCCCTGCGACGCCGCTATCATCCGCGCGACGCCGGCTGCGTTGACCGTGCTGTCGCCCCGGCGCAAGCAACTGACGCTGGCGGCGACGATCCTCGGATCGAGCATGGCGTTCATCGACGGCTCGGTGGTGAATATCGCCCTGCCCGCGATCCAGCAGGCCTTGCATGCGGACGCGCGGTCCACGCAGTGGATCGTCAACGCCTATCTCCTGCTGCTCGGCGCGCTGGTGCTGGTCGGAGGCTCGGCCGCCGACCTCTACGGCCGCCGCAAAATATTCCTGATCGGGATCGCGCTGTTTACCGCGGCTTCGATCGCCTGCGGACTCTCGCCCGACATCACCGTGCTGATCGTCAGCCGCGCGGTCCAGGGCCTCGGCGCCGCGCTGCTGACGCCGGCCAGTCTCGCGATGCTGGGCGCTACGTTCGACGAACACGAGCGCAGCCATGCGATCGGGATATGGGCGGGTGTCGGCGCGCTGACAGCGGCGGCCGGTCCCGTGCTTGGTGGCTGGCTGGTCGATCAGGTGTCGTGGCGCGCGATTTTCCTGCTCAACGTGCCGCTGGCCATTGCCGCCGCCGGACTGGCCTTCGGCTTTGCCTGCGAAAGCCGCGACGACAAGGCAAAGCCGCTGGACTGGAAGGGCGCGATCACCGTCGCCCCCGGCCTCGCCGCGATCACCTGGGGGCTCGGCGCCATTCCGGCGTCGGGATTTTACGACAGGGCCGTGCTCGGCGCGCTCGGATTGGGAGCCGCATTCCTTGCATCGTTTGTCGCGATCGAAGCCAGATCCGGCGAACGGGCGATGATGCCGCTTTCGCTGTACCGCTCGCACGACTTCTCCGGAACCAACATGCTGACGCTGCTGCTCTACTTCGCACTCGCCGGCGCGCTGTATTTCCTGCCCTTCGGCCTGATCCGATTGGGCGGCTATTCCGCGACGCAGGCCGGCGCGGCGCTGCTGCCGTTCGCGCTGATCATGGGTTTCGGCGCAGCATTCGCAGGCCGCCTTTCCGATCGCTTCGGACCGCGGCTATCGCTGACCACAGGGCCCCTGATCGCAGGCTGCGGACTGCTGTTGCTCGCCTTTGCCGATCTCGGGAAATCCTATTGGGCCGGGGTGTTTCCGGCGATCGGCGTTTTGGCGATCGGGATGACGGTGACGGTGCCGCCGCTGACCTCGACGGTGATGGCATCGGTGGGCAAGGCCCGTGCCGGCATCGCGTCCGGCGTCAACAACGCGGTCGCCCGTGTGGCCGCGCTGTTTGCCATCGCTGCACTCGGCGCGGTGTTGTTCGCAAGCTTTTCCCATCGCCTCGGCGGAATGCCGCCCGCACAGGCCAACGAAGCGTTGAATGCGGTGATGGCTGGACAGGCCGGTGTCGCCGCGGGCGCCATGGCCGCGTTCGACCGCGCGCTGCGCACGGTGATGCTGGTGACGGCGGCCTGCGCGGCGCTTGGCGGGATCGTCGGCTGGCTATGGGTCCGGCCGAGCAGCTCCGAACCGCTGCGCTGACACATTCCCTGTTCCGGCAACTTTTTCGCCGATCGGACGTTTTATATCCCGGATCATTCCAGGGAGACGAAACATGGCCGACACCTCGCAGATCAAGGAACACATGGACGTGATTTCATCGGACAAGAAGACGGTCGGAAAGGTCGACCATCTCGAAGGCGCCGACAAGATCAAGCTTACCAAGCAAAGTTCGCCTGATGGCCAGCACCATCATTTCATTCCGGTTTCCTGGGTCGATCATGTCGACCAGCACGTCCATCTGAACAAATCGGGCGCCGATGTGACGTCGCACTGGCAGCACGGACAGTCGTAAAACGATTGTCTGCGTTGCGCAGGTTCCAGATCGGCGTATCATCGGACTTTGGAGTAATTCGATGAAGCCGGATGAAGCCCTGCAATTCGAACGCATCGTTGACGAGTTCGCCCAATGGCGCGCGGTGCCGGAACAAGAGCGATCGCCGGCCCCGGCATGGTGGTGGGGACCGGCGCTTGAGGAAATCGGCGCCCAGCGACCGATGCCGGCCGAATGGTGCGCACATCTGGGATTGCCGGAAAGCGCCTCCCGTGCCGATGGGGCGCGTATTTTCCTGCAATGCCTCGCCGGCCAGACATCGCTGCCCTGGCCGGGCGAATTTCCCCGCAAGGCGTCTCCAATCGAGGCATCTTCAAGCGAGCCATCTCCAAACAGGTCAGGCCCGTCGGCGGCGGTTTAAAGCGCGGTCTTGCCGGCCGGGCGCCGCGATGCGCAAGGCGCATTGCACCCAAGACTCTGCCTCCAGGTCATTGCTAACGGCCGGTCACTTTGAGACCATGCGGCCAACGACCACAAGCAAGATCCGCGTTGCGCGCGGACACCTGAAGAGGAAACCCCCATGCCGATCGTCCAGGCCGACCGTCTCACGCGCATTGGCGCGGCGCTGCTCAAGGCCGCCGGCGCTTCGGACGAGGAAGCGGATGCCGTCGCCACGGGTTGCGTGAACGCCAACCTCGCCGGTCATGATTCCCATGGGGTGATCGCGATCCCGACCTATATCGACCGCCTCAAGGTCGGGCATATCGTCCCCGGCGCGAACTGGACGATCGTGCAGGAATCGCCGACCACGACGGTCATCGACGGCCACTGGGGCTTCGGCTTCCATGTCAACGCCAAGGCGATGGCGCTGACCATCGAGAAGGCGAAAACCGCCAACGTCGCGGCCTGCACGGTGTTTCGGCAAAGCCATGTCGGACGGCTTGCCGCCTATCCGATGATGGCGATGCGCGCCGGCATGATCGGCATCGCCACCGCCGATTCCGGCCGTTCGCCAAAGCATGTCGCGCCGTTCGGCGGCCGCGAGGCGCGGCTTGGCACCAATCCGATTTCGATCGCCGTGCCGTCGGACCTCGAGGCGCCGTTCTATCTGGACATGGCGACATCGGCGGTGGCGGCCGGAAAGATCCAGCTTGCCGCCGCGCGCGGCGAGGAGATCCCGACCGGCTGGATCGTCGACAGCGACGGACGGCAGACCACGGACCCCAGGCAATTCCGCAACGGCGGCGCGCTGCTGCCGCTGGGCGGCACTGAAGGCTACAAGGGAAGCGGCCTCGCCGCGATGGTCGAGGTGCTGTGCGGGCTGCTCACCGGCCTCGGCTTCGGCGTCGAGCCCACCGGCCGGCACAATGACGGATGTTTCATGGCGGTGTTCAACGTCGCCGCGTTCCGGCCGCTGCAGGATTTCAAGAAGGAAGTTGCCGAGTTCGCACGATACCTGAAGGCGACGCCGCCGTCCGAAGGCTCTTCCGGCGTGTTCTATCCGGGCGAGGTCGAATATATCCGCGAGCAGCAACGCAAGACCGCCGGAATCGAGGTCGAGGACGCAACCTGGGACAGGCTGCGCGCGCTGGCAGGCGAATACAAATTGGCCACTGAGCTCGATCTGACCTGATGATCTGATCCAGCCGGCAGACGGAGAACCAGATGACACGGCAAATGGCGTTGGTCGGATTCCTGCAGGCGCAAAACTGCACCAATCTGCCGAGCTCGTGGCGGCACCCGGAATTGCGCGACGATTCGATGTCGGCGGATTACTATCAGGAGATCGGCCGGATTCTCGAATCCGGAAAATTTCATATGGCGTTTTTCGACGACCGCCTGGCGATGCCGGACCGTTACGGCGACGATCACGCCCATACCGTCGAATATGGCATCCGCTGCGTGAAGATGGATCCCATCGTGGTGCTGACCGCGATGGGCATGGCGACCGAAAAGCTCGGCCTCGCATCGACCTGCTCGACCACCTATTACGAACCGTTCGATGTCGCCCGCCGGTTCGCCACCCTCGATCTGATGACCGGCGGCCGCGCCGCCTGGAACGTGGTGACATCGGTCAATGACGGCGAAGCGCACAATATGGGAAAGGACGCGCATCTCGATCATGATTTCCGTTACGACCGCGCCGACGAATTCATGGAGGTGGTGCTCGGCCACTGGGATTCCTGGGAAGACGGCTCGCTGCTGATCGACAAGAAGTCCGGCCGCTTCGCCGATCCCGACAAGGTCAAGCGCCTCGACCACAACGGACGGTTCTTCAAGTCGCGCGGGCCGTTCACGGTGCCGCGCTCGCAGCAGGGCCATCCCGTCATTGTCCAGGCCGGCGCCAGCGGCCGCGGCCAGCGCTTTGCCGGCCGATGGGGCGAGGTCATCTTCACGGCGGCGCGTAACCTCGCCGCCGCCAGGCAAGGCTACGATGCCGTCAAGAGCGAGGCCGCGAAAGCCGGCCGCGATCCCGACCAGATGTTTCTTTGCAACCTGACGACGCCGGTGTCGGGTGCGACCAAATCCGAGGCCGAAGACAAGATGGCGCTGATCGAAACGCTGCCGCTCGAAATCGATGCGCTGTCGCTGCTGTCGGAAGGCCTGAATTACGACTTCGCTTCCAAGGGCATCGACGAGCCGCTGACATCGGAAGAACTCCAGAGCATGCAGGGCATCATCGGCATCCGCGACGGCGTGCTCAAGACCTCCGGCAAGACCAACCCCAGCGCGCGCGATTTTGTCACCTTCAGCGGCCGCGGCCAGACCGCGGATGCGATCGTCGGCGGACCGAAGGAAATCGCGGACAGGCTGGAAGAAATGTTTGTCAATCGCGGCTGCGACGGTTTTGTCATCGCGGCGACCTATGTGCCGGGCTCATACGCGGATTTCGTCCGCCACGTCGTGCCGGAATTGCAACGGCGCGGCCTGTTCCACAAGGATTATGCCGGCAAGACCCTTCGTGAAAATCTCGGCCTGCCGCGCCCGGCGGCGGGCGCCTGGAAAAACCAGCCGCGCGTGGCGGCGGAATAAAAAGGACAGCTTATGCGTTGGCTTAAATTCACCGCGGCCGGACAGACCTCGTGGGGCGTCATCGAGAACGACCGCGTTGTCGCGGTCAACGGCGATCCGTTCGGCGAATGGCAGCGCACGCCGCGTTCGCACGCGCTGGCGGACGTGAAGATCGAACTGCCGCTGATGCCGCGCACCTTCTACTGCGTCGGCCTCAACTACCTCAAGCACCTCAAGGAGGCGGCGGACAAGCGCGGCGAAATCCCCAACGTCCCCGACCGGCCCGAGATCGGCTATCGCGCCCAGAATGCACTGATCGCGCATGACGAAGATGTGGTGATCCCCGCGACCGCCACCGAGAAGATCCATTACGAGGGCGAACTCGTGGTCGTGATCGGCAAGAAGGCAAAACACCTGTCTGAAGCAAACGCGATGTCCTGCGTGTTCGGCTACACCATCGGCAACGATGTCAGCGAACGCACCTGGCAGAAGGCCGATCGCGGGTTGTGGCGCGCCAAAAATGCCGACACCTTCAAGCCGATGGGGCCGTGGATCGAGACCGACGTCGATCTCGACACCATGGAAACGGTCGTGAAGGTGAACGGCAAGGAGAGCAATCGCTTCCGCACCAACGACATGATCTTCGGCATCAAGCCATTCATCGTGGAGCTGACGAAGTATTTCACGCTATGGCCGGGCGACGTGATCTGGATGGGCACCGACGGCGCCTCGCCCGATCTCAAGGCCGGCGACGTGGTCGAGATCGACATCACCGGCATCGGCACGCTGCGCAACAAATTTGTCGCGGAGGTTCTGCCGGGGCTCGAGTGACGAAATTCAAATCATCCGCGCCACGAACGGAATCTTCCGCAGCAATATCGTGAGCGCCCAGCTCCCGGACAGCGTGCCGACGAACACGATCGCGGCTTTGACTCCGGCGGGAAGCGCAGGATCGAAGACGAAATATTGCAGCCAGATGATGAAAACATAATGCAGGAGATAGATGCCGTAAGCCGACGGCTGCATCGCATCGAGCAGGCCCAGACTGGACCGCGCCAGGCGTAACGAGGTCGTCGGCACCGTAAACGCCATCGCGGCGCTGAACATCGCGAAAGCGAGGCCGTACGCCGTACTCCACCACAGCGCCGGAGAATCGAAATCTGCGATCCAATGGTGGTGGGCATAGACCAGCAGCAAGATCGCGCCATAGAACAGGATCGCGAAGGCGAGCCAGACCGGCCAGCGTTTGGCGATGTCGCCGTCTTCCGCGAGGACACCCGCCCGGAGGCTGACGACGCCGATACCGACGCCGGTAAAGAAATAGGCGGGGTAAAGCAGGATGCGGCTGGTCTGTATCGGGAACGGGTAGTGGCCAGGCTCGAACCATGCGCCGTCGCCGACCGCCAGACGCATCGGCAGATAGGACGCGACCGAGACGATCAGGAACGCGGCAAAGGCCGTCATCGGCCGGTTGCGAAGTGCAAAGATCAATCGACCGAAGGCCGCCAGGATTTTGGGCGCGATCCACCAGACCGCGGCGGCGATGATGTTGAACGCGAGCAGGACCCATAGAAACCACGATTGTCCCGACGGCCACGGCCCGATCGTGATCGTATGCCACCAGAAATGGAAGAAATTGAATTCCGTGGTGCCGGGCATATGATAGCGCAGGAACGACGCATAATAGGCGATCGGGATCAGCACGAAGATCGAGATCAAAAGCGGCACTCCCAATCGCCAGGCACGCTGGCGCAGGAATTCGGCCGCTCCCCGTCGGGTCAGGCTGTCATGAACGAACAGACCCGAAATCAGGAACATGAAGGCCATGAAAAAACTGTCGTTGAACAGCACGATCAGGTCGAAGCCGAGCCATCGCATCCGGTCGCCGTTGCCGAAATGGGTGAAGTTGACGACGGAATGGTGGATCACGACCAA
Organism: uncultured Alphaproteobacteria bacterium; assembly: GCA_963793165.1. Taxonomy (GTDB): domain Bacteria; phylum Pseudomonadota; class Alphaproteobacteria; order Rhizobiales; family Xanthobacteraceae; genus Bradyrhizobium. The sequence goes on along the minus strand of CAWBYU010000007.1, from coordinate 77,805 downwards.
TAGCGTAATGAACGTGCGCGCGCGGTCGAGCGCGACGATGCGTCCGGTCGCCGTGGTGCCCTGATCGCTTCCATCGGCCTTTTGCAGCATTGGTTCGGCTCCAGCCATTACCGCCGTTCGGTCATTTCTCGAACGCGTCGTAAATGATCTTCTTCAGCGCTACCTGCACATGCAGGCGCCCGGATGGGGAATTTTCCATCAGCACGAAAAACATGTCCTGGGCGCGGTCGACCACCAGATAGACTCCGGTGGCGCCGTCCCATTTGAACTCTCCGAGCGAGCCCGGCGGCGGCGGCACCGCATGGCCGGGATCAGTGCGGATGCCGAAGCCATAACCAAATCCGAAGCCATCGCCGGGATAATAGAAAAAATTGCGCGCAACGCCGGAGCCCGGTCCGATATGATCGGTGGTCATCGCCGCGAAGGCCGCGGGGCTGAGATAGGTTTTGCCATCCAGCTTGCCGCCGTTCAGCAGCATCTGTCCGTAGCGTGTGAAATCGGCGATGGTCGAGACCATGCCGCCGCCGCCGGATTCCCATCGCGTGACGTCAAGCGAGGTTCGCTCGACGTGCCGGTCCTTGGCCAGCGGCTGGGCGTAGCGCGCCCGCTCGGCCGGATCGGTCAGAAAGAATTTCGTGGTGGTCATGCCGAGCGGATCGAGCAACTGCGTCTTCTCGAATTGATAGAGCGACTGGCCGGAAGCGACCTCGATCACACGGCCGAGAATGTCGATGGAATGCCCGTAATCCCACAGCGTGCGCGGCTGTTCGGCCAGCGGCACCTTGGCGATCCGCTCGGCGAAACCGGCATTGTCGAAATCGCCGAGATAGATGCCGGCATAGGCCGCCTTGACCAGACCCTCGCCGTAGAAGCCATAGGTGATGCCGGAGGTGTGCAGCAGCAGATCCTCGATATTGATGGGGCGGCGTAGCGGCACCAGGTCCAGCACCGCGCGGCCCGACTCGTCCTTTCTCTCGACCCCGACCTTCATGCCGGCAAAGGAGGGAATGTATTTGCTGACGGGATCGTCGAGCGCGATCTTGCCGCGATCGACCAGCATCATCGCCGCCACGCTGGTGATGGTTTTGGTGACCGAGTGGATCGGGAAGATGGTGTCCGCCGTTATCGGCGTTCCCGCCGCGACATCGCGCTTGCCGAAGGTCTTGGAATACACCGGCTTGCCGTGGCGCTGGATCAGGATGGCGGCGCCGGGAATTCTTCCGGCGTCGATTTCGCCATTGATGAAATCATCGATCGGCGAAAGCTTTTCGCGCGACAATACCGCCCCCGGCGGCGGCCCGAGTTCGATGGCGGCGGCCGGCGACGAGACCACCATTGAGGCGAGCACGGCCGCTGCGGCAAACGGCGCGGCGGAGCGGCGGATTGACGCAGAATTGCGCGCAAACATGACATTGACCCGGCGGGTGGAGCGAACTGTCGGGACCGAGATTATTGCATTGTGGCGATCCGAGCCAGATATTGGTACCCGAAATGCCCGGCCTTGGTATTTCGATAATGCCCGAGCGCATCATCCGAAGGAGGACGACCATGAAACCCCGAATGAACAGGCCGCGGCGGCCTGGATTTTACGTGATCGCCCACAGCCTTTGACTTCGTCATGCGCGGGCTTGACCCGCGCATCCATCGGGAAAAACTTATTCTCAAAGTGATGGATTGCCGGGTCAAGCCCACGGCTGTCCGGTTCAAATTTTGTGGACAAGGCGCATGGCATTGATTCTTCTGTGCACCAAGCGTTTGGCGACGTTTTGGGACACGGAGAAGGATCAAGCCATGCGGCACCAGAATAGCGTATTCCATGGACTTCTGAAGCATATTCCATGGCATCAGTTCGACAGACTTGTGGAAGGCCATGGGGCCGATGCGCGGGTGCGCCGGCTCTCGACCAGGAGCCAGCTGGTGGCGCTGCTTTACGGCCAATTCTCGGCTGCAACGAGTATGCGCGAGATCGTGTCGGGGCTTTCGAGCCACGCGGCCCGGCTCTACCATCTGGGCGCGGAGCCAGTTCGACGATCGACCTTGTCGGATGCGAACGCCCAGCGGCCCGTGGCGGTGTTTACCGAGTTGTTGGCGATGATGATGAAGCAGGCCCATCGCGGGCTGCGCCGCAAGCTCGCCGAGACGACCTACCTGATGGACGCCACGAGCGCGCGCTTGAACGAGCGTAGCGCCGGGTGGGCGAGGTTCTCGGCCGGGGTCTGCGGTGCCAAGGTGCACGTGATCTATGATGCCGATGCCGACCGCCCGGTCTATGCCGCGGTCAGCGCGGCCAATGTCAACGACATCACCGCGGCCCGGCAAATGCCGGTCGAGCCGGGCGCTACCTATGTCTTTGATCTCGGCTATTACGATTATGCCTGGTGGGCGGAACTCGATGCCGTCGGCTGCCGGATCGTCACCCGGTTCAAGTCCAACACACCGATCGAGGTGGTGGAAGAGCTGTTGGTCCCGCCGCACGGCAACATCCTCTCCGATCGCATCGGCTTTCTTCCTGCACGTCAGGCCAGGAACCGGCACAACCCAATGCAGCACGCGGTGCGCGAAGTTCGGGTTACCAACGACACCGGCAAGGTACTGCGCATCCTGTCGAACGATCTCGATGCCAGCGCCCAGGAAATCGCCGATCTCTATCGTCGCCGCTGGGCCATTGAGCTGTTCTTCCGCTGGGTCAAGCAGACCCTCAAGATCACCCGCTTTGTCGGCACTTCCGAGAATGCCGTACGCATCCAGATTGCGGTCGCACTGATCGCCTTCCTGCTGTTGCGCCTTGCCCAAGCCACCCAGAAAGCCGTTCCAAGCCCGATCGTCTTCGCCAGGTTGGTCCGTGCCAACCTCATGCACCGCCGAGCCATCGATAATTTGCTCCACCCACCGCCCCAGATCATTCAAGATCAACGACAGATGAGCCTCCCTATATGCTAAATCTAAACCGGACAGCCGTGGGTCAAGCCCGGCAATGACGGAAGACCGGCAGTCCGTTTGTTACACCGCGGTCGCCTTGGCGAAATCGACATAGATCTCGCGCAAGCGCTGCGCCATCGGACCGGGCTTGCCGTTACCGACGGTCTTGCCGTCGATCGACACCACCGCCTGTACGAACACGGTCGCGCTGGTGATGAAGGCTTCCTTGGCCGCCAGCGCTTCCTCGATCGTGAAGGGCCGCTCCTCGACGCGAAGCTGGCGCTCCTCGGCGAGCGCGACCACGGCCTTGCGGGTGCAGCCCGGCAAAATCGCCGATGAATTTTGCCGGGTCACCAGCACGTCGTCCTGGGTCAGGATGAAGGCCGACGACGAGCCGCCTTCGGTCACCTTGCCGTCCTCGATCATCCAGGCCTCGCCGGCACCCGCTTCCGCCGCGGCCTGCTTGGCCAGCACCTGCGCCAACAGCGCCACGCTCTTGATGTCGCGTCGCTCCCAGCGGATGTCGGGCACGGTGATCACGGCGATGCCCGTTTTGGCCGACGGCGCATTAATGATGTCCTTTACCGACGTGAACATCACCAGCGTCGGCTTGACGTCCTTTGGAAATGCGAAATCGCGGCCGGTGTCGGCGCCGCGCGTCACCTCCAGATAGACCATGCCGTTGACGAGATTGTTGCGCGCGACCAGCTCTTTCTGGATCTCCTGGATGCGATCGGTGGTTTCGGGCAAGGCCAGCGCGATCTCGCGGACCGAGCGCTCCAGCCGCGCCAGATGCGAGGCGTTGTCGATCAGCTTGCCATCCAGCACGGCGGCGACTTCATAGATGCCGTCGGCGAACAGGAAGCCGCGGTCGAGGATCGACACCTTGGCTTCTGTAAGGGGCACGAACGAACCGTTGACGTAGGCGATCTGATCCAAGCGAAGTCTCCATTTAGGGCAGCGAGGCGGCGTGCGCGGCACGGTATGAGCTAGTTCTTAAAGCTTGATCGACGAATTGGAAACGGATTTCGCTAAAACCCGGTGGCGTCATTCCGGGGCATGCGAAGCATGAACCGGGAATCTCGAGATTCCGGGTTCGCGTCTGCGACGCGCCCCGGAATGACGACAAACGCAATGACGGCGGGCCCTAATGCGACAAAATCTTCGACAGGAATTTCTGCGCGCGGTCGCTGCGGGGGCTGCCGAAGAAATCGGTCTTCAGCGCGTCCTCGACGATCTCGCCCTTGTCCATGAAGATGACGCGGTGCGCGACCTTGCTGGCGAAACCCATCTCGTGGGTGACGACCATCATGGTCATGCCCTCGCGGGCGAGGTCGACCATGACATCGAGCACTTCAGAGATCATTTCGGGATCGAGCGCCGAGGTCGGCTCGTCGAACAGCATGGCGATCGGATCCATCGCCAGCGCCCGCGCGATCGCGACACGCTGCTGCTGGCCGCCGGATAATTCGGCGGGGTATTTGCGTGCATGGTCCTTCAGTCCGACCCGGTCGAGCAGTTTTGCGGCCTTTGCCACGGCCTCGTCATGGGAGCGCCCAAGCACTTTCTCCTGCGCCAGGCACAGATTCTCGATGATCTTCAGGTGCGGAAACAGCTCGAAATGCTGGAACACCATGCCGACACGGGCGCGCAGCTTCGGCAGGTCGGTCTTGGGATCGTTGACCTTGATACCGTCGAGGACGATTTCGCCGCTCTGAAACGGCTCCAGCGCGTTGACGCATTTGATCAGGGTCGATTTTCCCGAACCCGAGGGACCGCACACCACCACCACTTCGCCCTTGGCGACGCTGGTGGTGCAATCCTTCAGCGCCTGAAACGCCGGCCCATACCATTTGTCGACGTGGCTGATCTCGATCATGCGGGCTTCCCTAACGGACAATGCTGATACGCGCCTGAAGGCGCCGGACGCCGAACGATGCGACGCAGGAAATCGTGAAATAGACCGCGGCCGCGAACAGATACATTTCGACCAGCCGCCCGTCGCGCTGCGCCACCTTGCTCGCCGCGCCCAGAAAATCGGGGATCGACAGCACGTAGACCAGCGAGGTGTCCTGGAACAGCACGATGGTCTGCGTCAAGAGCACCGGCAGCATGTTCCGGAATGCCTGCGGCAGCACGACATAACGCATGGTCTGGGCATAGGTCAGGCCGAGCGCGCTCGCCGCCGCGGGCTGGCCCTTGGAGATCGACTGGATGCCCGCGCGCATGATTTCGGAGAAATACGCCGCCTCGAACAGGATGAAAGTGACGAGCGAGGAGGTGAACGCGCCGACGCGAACCGGCCGCGACGATCCCGTCAGCCACTGCCCAAGATAGGGCACCAGAAAATAGAACCAGAAGATCACCAGCACCAGCGGCAGCGAGCGCATCAAGTCGACGTAAAGCCCGGCGATGCGGCCCAGCAGCTTGAATCCGGACAGCCGCATCAGAGCGAGCAGCGTTCCGAAGACCAACCCTCCCAGCGCTCCGAGGCCGGTCAGCGTCAGCGTGAACGTCATGCCGTCGATGAACAGATATCCGAGCGAACGGCGGATGACGTCAAAGTCGAAATTGGCGAACATGGGTGTGCTATTTCCCGGTAATGTAGCCGGGGATCGCAAGCCCGCGCTCCAGCAAGCGCATGGCGATGACGACCACGATATTGATCAGGAGATACAGCACCGTCGCGGCGGTGAAGGCCTCGAACACCTGAAAGGAAAACTCCTGCATCACCCGCGCCTCGCCGGTCAGTTCGATCAGACCGATGGTGATGGCCACCGACGTATTCTTGATGGTGCTGAGAAATTCCGAAGTGAGCGGCGGCATGATGATGCGATACGCGATCGGCAGCAGCACATGGCGATAGCTTTGCGCAGTAGTCAGCCCGAGCGCGGTCGCGGCCTGTTTTTGTCCGCGCGGCAGCGATCCGATGCCTGCCTCCAATTGCACGGCCACCCGCGCCGACATGAACAGCCCGATCCCGATCGCCGCGGTATAAAACGGCGCATGGGGAATCTGCTTCAGCCAAAGCCCCCACGACCGCGGCAGCAGTTCCGGCAACACGAAAAACCACAGAAACAGCTGCACCAGCAGCGGCATATTGCGAAAGAATTCAACGTAGGCGAAACCGATCCAGGAAGCCGTCCTTGACGGCAGCGTGCGCATCACACCGACCACCGATCCGAACGCGAGCGCGATGATCCAGGCGCAGATCGCGGTCTCGATGGTCAGAACCAGCCCCGACAGCAGCATGTCGAGGTAAGTGCCGGTCCCGTTCGGCGCCGGCTCCCAGAAAATCCGCCAATTCCAGTGGTAGTTCACAAAGGCCCCTTGCGCACGACGGCGGCGCGACTAATCAGCCGGGCTTGCGCCGTCGAACCAGCCTATGCAATGGCCGGGCCATTGCATAGGGCCGGGAAACCTCACATCGCTTTATAGGAATCCGGATCGGGAGAGTCGGAGGGCTTGGCGAACTCATGCTTCAGCTCCGCCCCGATCGGCACATTGAGGTTCAATCCCTTGGGCGGGATCTTCTGCATCAGCCACTTGTCGTACAGCTTCTGACCGTCCGCGCTCTGGTAGAGCGCGGCGGTGGCGCCGTCGGCCACCTTTTTGAAGTCGGGATCGTCCTTGCGCAGCATGATACCGTAAGGCTCCGGCTTGGAGAACGCGTCCGTGGAGATCACATAGGCGTCCGGATCCTTCGATCCCGCCACGAAGCTGGCGAGCAGGATATCATCCAGCACCGCCGCAACCGCACGATCGGTCTCCACCATCAGGAACGATTCGGCATGTTCCTTGGCGGGGATGATGTTGAGGCCGAGGTTGCGGGCGGCATTGGCTTCGGTGAGCTGCTTGATGTTGGTGGTGCCCGAGGTCGAGACCACCGGCTTGCCCTTGAGATCCTCGATCGAGCCGAGCTTGCTGGACTTCTTCGAGACGAACCGGGTCGCGGTCAGGAAGTGGGTGTTGGTGAAAGCAACCTGCTTCTGGCGGTCGGGATTATTGGTGGTCGATCCGCATTCGAGGTCGATAGTGCCATTGGCCAGCAGCGGAATGCGGGTCGACGACGTCACCGGATTGAACTGGACCTCGAGCTTGTCGAGCTTGAGCTCTTTCTTGACGGCGTCGACGATGCGGTAACAGATATCGATCGCAAAGCCGATCGGCTTCTGGTTGTCGTCCAGATAGGAAAATGGAATCGACGAGTCGCGGTAGCCGATGGTGATCGCGCCGGTTTCCTTGACTTTCTTGAGCGTCCCGGTGAGCTCTTCGGCGCTGGCCTGGCCGGCGCAGAAAGCGGCGGCGAGAGCAAAACCAACCATACGCAGGCGTGTCATTCGTACTCTTCTCCCTTGGATAACTGCCGGAAATGCCTGCAAAAACCGGGCCGGACAGGATGCGACTTTCGGTCGCCGCCGCCGCAACACCGATGCCTTCCAAGGCCTGTGCCTTCCAGGTCCTATTCCTTCCAAGGCTCATGCAATGGCCGGGCCATCGCATGAGCCCCGGGAAGTCTCTCACATCGCGTAGGCGTCAGGGTCGGGCGAGTCCGAAGGCTTCGAAAAGGCCTTCTTCTGCTCCGGACCGATCGGCACGTTCAGGTTCAGTCCCTTGGGCGGAATCTTCTGCATGAACCATTTCTCAAACAGCTTGGGACCTTCGGCGCTCTGGTAGAGCCCCGCGGTGGCCGCATCGACCACCTTCTTGAAGGCCGGATCGTCCTTGCGCAGCATGATGCCGTAAGGCTCCGGCTTCGAGAAAGCGTCCTTGGAGATGACGTAGGAGTCCGGCTCTTTCGACCCGGCAGCGAGGCTGGCGAGCAGGATGTCGTCCATCACGAACGCGACCGCGCGGTCGGTCTCGACCATCAGAAACGCCTCGGCGTGGTCCTTGGCCGGGATGATGGTGATACCGAGGTTGCGGGCGGCATTGGCTTCGGTGAGCTGCTTGATGTTGGTGGTGCCCGATGTCGAGACCACCGACTTGCCCTTGAGATCGTCGATCGAGTTGAGCTTGCTCGACTTCTTCGAGATGAAGCGGCTGGCGGTCAGGAAGTGGGTGTTGGTGAAGGAAACCTGCTTCTGGCGTTCGGCATTGTTGGTGGTCGAGCCGCATTCAAGGTCGACGGTGCCGTTCGCCATCAGCGGAATGCGGGTCGCCGAGGTGACGGGATTGAGCTTGACCTCGAGCTTGTCGAGCTTGAGCTCCTTCTTCACGGCATCGACGACCTTGTAGCAGATGTCCATGGCGTAGCCGATCGGCTTCTGGTTGTCGTCGAGATAGGAAAAGGGGACCGACGATTCGCGATAGCCGATGGTGATGGCCCCGGTCTCCTTGATGTTCTTCAGTGTCCCCGTAAGTTCTTCGGCCAGTGCCGGGCTTGCGCATAGCGCCGCAGCGAGCGCGTAGCCGATCAGGTATTTGCGTTTCATGCATGTTCTCCTTGTTTGGCGGGTGTCGATTGCTTGAGGATCTGGCCTAAGACGGGCGCAATGCGGCGATCGGTGCAGGCGCCTGCTCGAGCTGTGTGGAGATGCCGGAAAATGCCCTGGGGATGGCGGCGTCGATGGCGTCAGGAGCTGGCGTCATGCGCTTCAAGCAGGCGTTTCCCTGCAATGCCGACATTGGCGGGTAAATGGAACAGGCCCTTCCGATCGGGCCTATCTATGGCCCGAACCTCAGGCCGTCGCAATGGTCCGTTTGGAGGACGCGAGCCGCCACCGGCCGGTCGCGATCGCCTCGCCGGCCGCCCTCATGGCGGTCGGGGAGTGCCCTGCGTGTGGCGCGAAATTCTACAGGGGGCGCGGCATCTCGCCCAAATCCCAGAACAGGCCCGCCATGATGCCCAGTGCTTCCTCGGTGACCGACCAAAGAATGTGCTCATTGGGGGCGTGCTGCGAGCAGCCTGGATAAGAGTGCGGCACCCAGATCGTGGGCAAGCCAAGCGCATCGGAAAACACATCATTGGGCAGCGAGCCGCCGAAATTCGGCAACACCGCCGGCGCCTTTCCCGTCGTCCGCCGGATCGATTCCGCCGTCCAGTTGACCCAGGGGCTGTCGAAATCGGTTCGGGAAGCGGCAAAGCTCTGCGTCGCGCGCACCTCGACCATTGCGAAACCGTTCCGTTGCAGATGCGCCCTGATCGCATCGACGGCCTTTTCGATCCTGGTGCCGACGACGAAGCGAAGTTGCAGAACGGCCTGCGCATGGCCGGGAATGGCGTTGGCCGGCTTGGCGATATTGCCGGAAGACATTGCCAGCACTTCGAGCGTGTTCCATGCATAAAGCCGCTCGGCCGCCGACAGGCCTTCCTCGCCCCAATTCGGCGACAGGGCCGGCTCGTCGGCCATCGGCTCGATCTTCACGTCGCCAAGCGCGGCGCGGACCTGGTTCGAAATCCGCGGCGGCTTCAATTCTTCCAGCAGCAGGCGTCCCTTGCCGTCGACAAGGCTCGCGATCGCGCTCGCCAGGATGGTCGCGGGATTGGCCAGGACCCCGCCCCAATTGCCCGAATGATGCGCGCCTTCACGCAGGTTGACATCGAGATGAATCCGCAAGCCGCCGCGGCAGCCGAGAAATATCGTGGGACGGTCCGCGGCCAACCGGGGCCCGTCGGAGGCGAGGAACAGATCGGCCTTCAGCTCATCGCGCAGCGATTCACATACCTGGCGCAAGTCCGGCGACCCGATTTCCTCACCGGTCTCGATGATGAATTTGGCATTGAAGCCGAGCCGGCCGCCGCGCGTCTCGCGCACCGCGGCAAGCGCCGAAAGATTGATGCTGTGCTGTCCCTTGTTGTCGGCGGTGCCGCGGCCGTAGACACGGTTGTCGATCCTCGTCGTCCGCCACGGATCCAGATTGTCGCGCCATTCTCCGACCATGCCGTCGACGACGTCGCCGTGTCCGTACATCAGGACGGTCGGCGCCGACGGGCTCTCGCGATATTCCGCCAAAAGGTAGGGATTCTTGCCGGTCGGGGATTCGATCAGTCTTGTCGAGAAATCGAGCTGCGCGAAAGCCGGCTGGAGGTTCTCCTCGAGATAGGCCCGCAACGCATCGCGCCGCTCGGGGTTCTGGCTTTCGGTCCGATAGGCAACCCTGCGATCGAGTTCGGCGATAAATTCACCGGAATGAAGATGCCGATGCGCGCGGGCGATAGAATCAGTTCTGGTCATGTCTTGCTTTCCAGTCACGAACGTCTTCGAGTTCCGGCAACGTATCGGGATACGGCGCCGGCCGAAAGGGGCACGGCTTCGACATTTTGCTTTGCTCGAATGAGCCGGAATGCAATTATTCGCCGACAGCTCGCGCTCAGACGGCGCGAATATCGCGGAGCAATCCGCGGCATGCGCGTCCCAAGGTTTTCCGATCATGACAAAAGAAATCCGGCTCAACGCCTTCGCCATGAATTGCGTGGTCCATCAATCACCGGGGCTGTGGACCCATCCGCGCGACCGCACCTCGGAATATAACCGGCTGCCCTACTGGATCGATCTGGCCAAGGCGCTGGAGCGCGGACGGTTCGACGGCCTGTTTCTGGCCGACGTGCTCGGCGTCTACGACGTGTTCGGCGGCAGTCCGGATGCGGCGTTGCGAAACGCCACGCAGACGCCCTCGAACGATCCGCTGTTGCTGATCCCGGCGATGGCGGCCGTCACCGAAAATCTCGGCTTCGGCGTCACCTCCAACCTGTCCTACGAACCGCCCTATACGTTCGCGCGGCGGATGTCGACGCTCGACCATCTTACCGAGGGGCGGATCGGCTGGAACGTGGTCACCGGCTATCTCGACAGCGCGGCGCGGGGCGCCGGCAAGGACAAGCAGACCGCGCATGACGACCGTTACGACGTCGCCGATGAATACATGGAAGTGGTCTACAAGCTCTGGGAAGGAAGCTGGGAGGACGACGCGGTGCGGCGGGATCGCGCGCGCGGCATTTTCGCGGACCCCGCGAAGGTGCATCGCATCCGGCACGAGGGAAGCAATTACCGGGTCGACGCCATTCATCTGAGCGAGCCGTCGCCGCAGCGGACGCCGGTGCTGTATCAGGCCGGCACCTCGCCGCGCGGGCGCCAGTTCGCCGCCCGGCACGCCGAATGCGTGTTCATGTCGGGCCCTTCAGCCAAGGTCATCGCGCCGCGCGTCGCGGCCATTCGCGCGCTGGCCGCCGAAGCCGGACGCAACCCGTCCGAAATCCTGATGTTCAGCATGATGACGATTATTCTCGGCCGCACGGAGGCTGAAGCCGCCGCCAAATACGCCGACTATCGCCGCCACATCAGCCCCGAAGGCGCGCTCGCCTTGATGTCGGGCTGGACCGGCGTCGACTTCTCGACCTACGATCTCGACCAGCAGGTCCGCCACGTCCAGAACGATGCCGGCCGCACCGCGATGGACAACATCACCCGCGCCGATCCGGACCGGGTCTGGACCGTGCGCGAGGTCGCGCAACATGTCGGCATCGGCGGCATCGGCCCGGTCGTGGTCGGCACGCCCGAAAAAGTCGCCGACGAGCTCGAGGCGTGGTTCGAGCAAACCGATGTCGACGGGTTGAACGTCCCCTTCGCGGTATCGCCCGGCGATTTCGAGGACATCACCGACATGCTGGTGCCGGAGCTGGTGCGGCGCGGACGCTACAAGGACGCCTATCGAAAAGGAACGCTGCGCGAGAAACTGTTCGGCGCCGGCCGCGCGCGGCTCACCGCGCCGCATCCGGCCGTGCAATATCGTCCGCCTGTGGCGGTAGAGTAGCGATTAGATTGTAGGGTGGGCAAAGCGCAGCGTGCCCACCATTCAGGACCACCGTTTGGATAGATGGTGGGCACGGCGCAAGCGCGCCTTTGCCCACCCTACAGGCCGCCGAATTGCTCGCGATCAATTCACCGAATTATTGACCACCACCTCGATCAGTTTCGCGCCGGGCCGGCTGAACGCCGACGACAGCGCGGACTTCAATTCCCCGGGATCGGTGATCCGCATCGACTCCAGCCCGAGCGATTTTGCCATGCCGGCGAAATCCACCGGCGGATCAACGAAGTCCATGCCGATGTAATTGTCGTCGCCATGAAACGCGAGCAGCCGCTGCTTGATGATGCGATAGCCGCCATTGTTGACGATGATGAATGTCAGCGGCAGCTTGTGGTTCGCGGCGGTCCACAGCGCCTGGATCGAATACATCGAACTGCCGTCGCCGGAAAAACAAACCACCGGCCGGTCCGGATTGGCCAGGCTGACGCCGACCGAGGCCGGCAGGCCCCAGCCGATCCCGCCGGAAGCCAGCGCGTGATAGCCGTAGCGGTCGCGGTGCGGACGCAGCGCCAGCATCTGGCGTGACGATGTCAGTCCCTCGTCCACCAGGATGGCGTTGGCGGGCATGGCCTCGACCACCTGCAGCGCCAGCCAGTCCGGATCGATCGGCGAACGATCGCGGGCTTTCGATATCTGCTCGACCACCGTCGCCCGCCGCTCCGTCCAGTTCTTCGGCTTCAGCGCCGCGATCCCCTGCCTGGCGCGGGCCTCAAGCGCGGCACCGCCGGCGGATTTGAGCGCCGGAACCAGCACGCGCAAGGTTTCCTTCACATCGGCTTTCAGCGCGATCTCGGCGCCGTAATTCTTGGCAAGATCCCAATCGACCAGGCCGACCTGAACGATCGACAAGCCGTCGGGCAGTGGATCGACCTCGCTGTAGACCGACATGCGCAAGGGATCGGCGCCCAGCACGATCATCAGGTCGTAGGGCGACAACACCTCACGAACCTGCTTCTGCAAGCGCGACAGGGCACCCATGAAGCACGGGCTTTCCGACAGGAAGCTGGCGCCATAGGGCGTCGACGACTGGTAGGCCGGACAGCCCAGCGTCTCGGCCAGCGAAGCTGCCTCCTGCAGCGCGTCGCTCTTGACGATTTCGTCGCCGGTGATGATGACAGGCCGCTCGGCCTTGAGGATGCGCTGCGCCAGCGCCTGCAACGCCTCGTCGGAAGGCTTTACCCGCGTGTCGACGCGGGTCGAGCGGCCGAGTTCGATGCCGGCTTCGGCGTTGAGGATATCTCCCGGCAATGAGATGAACACCGGTCCGGTCGGCGGCGTGGTCGCGATCTTGGCGGCACGGCGCACGATCCGCGGCAGGTCTTCGAGCCGCGTCACCTCGACCGCCCATTTCACCAGCGGCTCCGCCATCTGCACCAGCGGTCCATACAGCACCGGCTCCATCAGGCCGTGGCCCTGCTCCTGCTGGCCGGCGGTGAGGATCATCGGCGTGCCGGTGAAACTCGCGTTGAAGAGCGATCCCATCGCGTTGCCGAGCCCGGGCGCGACATGGACGTTGCAGGCAACCAGGCGGCCCGAGGCGCGGCTGAAGCCGTCGGCGATCGCCACCACCAGGCTTTCCTGCATCGCCATCACGTAAGTGAGATCGGGATGGTCCTTCAGCGCGTGCATGATCGGCAGTTCGGTGGTGCCGGGATTGCCGAACAGATGCGTGATGCCCTCGTCCTTCAGCAAGGCAAGAAACGCCGAGCGCCCGGTGATGCGATTCATGGAAGCCCTCCCGTTCCCGTGGCTGTTACCGCCGGGATCCGCGGACACCATGGCCGATCTCGGAGGCCGAGATCAATGGACTGCGGTCATGGCTGCCCTGCGCCGACAGGCGCGGGTACGCTATTGTAATGGCCATCGGTTGTTCATAGTCATTCCGGTAGTTGAGCCGTCCAAACGGCTGCACCACCGGTCTGGAGCGCCCCCGGCAATGCTGGATACGAGTTCGGCGAAGAGACCATCTCCGCACGATGGCCTGCCCACCGAACGCCGGCGCTGGGCCGTCGCCGCGATCTTTACCGCGCTCGCCGTGGCCTCGCTCGACACCGCGATCGCGAACATCGCGCTTCCCGCCATCGCCTCCGACCTCCATGTCAGCCCGGCCGACGTCATCTGGGTCGTCAACGTCTATCAGATCGCGCTGGTGGCGACGTTGTTGCCGCTCGGCGCGCTCGGCGAAATCGTCGGTCATGAGCGCATCTATCTCGGCGGGCTGCTGCTGTTCACGCTGGCATCGCTGGCCTGCGCCTGTGCATGGTCGCTGGAGAGCTTGATCGTTGCCCGCACGCTGCAGGGATTGGGGGCCAGCGGACTGATGAGCGTGAACGGCGCGCTGGTCCGCTTCGTGTATCCAAGCCGCCTGCTTGGCCGCGGCTTCGGTCACAATGCGCTGGTCGTCGCGACCGCCACCACGCTCGGACCGACGATCGCGTCCGGCATCCTGGCGCTGGGGCCGTGGCCATGGCTGTTCGCGATCAACATTCCGATCGGCTTGATCGCCATCGGGATCGGCCTGAAAACCCTGCCGCGTACGCCCCGCGCCAAGCACCCGTTCGATGTCCTGGGGGCGCTGATGGCATCGGCTTGCCTCGGCCTTTTTGTCGTCGGGATCGGCAGCGCGGCGCATCACGCCCGGCTTGGCCTGGTGCTGATCGAATTGGCCGCGGCGATCGTGCTGGGGCGGCTTCTTGTCCGGCGGCAGGCGGATCATCCCGCGCCGATGCTTCCGATCGATCTGTTTCGACGGCCGGTGTTCGCGCTATCCGCCGCGACCTCGATTTGCTCGTTCACGGTGCAGGGACTGGCGTTCGTTTCGCTGCCATTCTATTTCGAAGACATCCTGCAGCGGACCCAGGTCGAGACCGGCTTCTTGATGACGCCGTGGCCGCTGGTCGTCGCCGTCATGGCGCCGATCGCCGGCCGCTTGTCGGATCGCCACAAGGTCGGCCTGCTCGGCGGCATCGGATTGGCGCTGCTCACGGTTGGAATGGTGCTGCTGGCCACGCTTCCGGCAACGCCTGGCGTCGCCGATATCGTCTGGCGGATGGCGATCTGCGGCGCCGGATTTGGCTTTTTCCAGGCGCCCAATTTGAAGGCCCTGATGTCGAGCGCGCCGCCGGGCCGCAGCGGCAGCGCCAGCAGCATCGTGGCAACGGCCCGCCTCACCGGGCAGACCATCGGGGCCGCCCTTGCGGCACTATGTTTCGGTCTCGCCGACCGCGAGGGAGCTGTGCTGGCCTTGACGCTTGGCGCGGGATTTGCCGCACTCGGCAGCGTGATGAGTTTCCTGCGTTTGATCGTGGTCCCGCGTCCCGACTGACCGCATCGAGCAAGCTAGAGCATGATCCGGAAAAGTGGGCACCGGTTTTCCGAAAAGGATCATGCTCAAATAAAAAGATAGAGCGAGATGACGAATCGAAGAGAAGTCATCACTCTCCAGGCTCAGCTCAAAACATCCCCTCATGATCGGGGCGCTTTTTCTTTTTCGAGCGCTGCCAGACCACGCCGGGAAAACCTTTCAGCGGCACCAGCGGCTCGCCGGTATAGGCCCACTCCTGCAACTCTTCGATCGCGATATGGTAGAGCGGCTGGCGGCCGGTGCGCCCGGTGAACAGCGCGCGCGGGATGTTCACCATATGCGGCGAGCGCGCGCGTTCGTAAAACAGCGGCGTGCCGCAATGCGCGCAGAAGCCGCGCACGGTTTTTGTCACGTTGTCCTCGTAGCGCGTGATCCCGGCCTTGCCTTTTGTCACCCGGAAGCGCTTGCGCCAGCTTCCGACATAGGTCGCATAGGCCGCGCCATGGGCGCGCCGGCTCGCGGCCGAATGATCGTGCCAGGCCCAGCGCGCCGGCACGTCGATCTCGAAGCAGACCTTTCCGCACAGGCATTGACCGGTGGAGACGCCGACCGCTGTTGCTGCTTTTGCCATGTTACGCTTTCGTCTCCCTCGTCATTGCGAGGAGCGGAAGCGACGAAGCAATCCATGCTTCGTCATTCCGGGATGGTCCGAAGGACCAGACCTCAGATGTGCAATTGCACATCGGGGAATCTCGAGATTCCGGGTTCGATGCTTTGCATCGCCCCGGAATGACGCGTTCACGACCGCAATGACATCAACCTTCAGGCCTGTTCCAGCTCGTCATGAGCGGGATAGTCCGTATAGCCCGCCTCCTCGCCGCCATAGAAGGTCGCCCGGTTGTACGGCGTCAGCGGGTATCCGCGCTGCAAGCGCCGCGGCAGGTCCGGGTTGGAAATGAAGATACGTCCGAATGCGATGGCGTCGGCATGGCCGGCGGCGATCGCGGCATCCGCGGTCTCGCCGGTAAAGCCGCCGGCTGTGATCAACACCCCGTTCCATATCGGCCGGAACAGCACCATCGCCGACGGCACATTCTGGTGGTTGACCTCGGCGCGGCCCGCGCCGCTGGAGCGCGGCTCGATGAAATGCAGATAGGCGAGGCCAAGCGGGTTGAGCGATTCGATGGCGTGGCTGTACAGCGGCATCGGATCGGGCTCGCCGCTGCCATTGGCGATGCCATAGGGCGACAGCCGCACGCCGACCTTGTCGGCGCCCCAGACGTCGATCACGGCCTTCGTAACTTCCATCAGGAAGCGCACGCGGTTCTCGATTGACCCGCCATATCGATCGGTGCGCAGATTGCTGTGCGATTGCAGGAACTGCTCGATCAGATAACCGTTGGCGCCATGGATCTCGACGCCGTCGAAGCCGGCTTTCAGCGCGTTCTTCGCACCCTGCCGATAGGCCTCGATCACGCCGGGAATCTCGCTGGTCTCCAGCGCCCGCGGCGTCTCATAGGGCACAGCCTTTCCGTCAGCCGTCATCGCCTTGAACTCAGCCGAAATCGGTACCGCCGATGGCGCCACCGGCAAGGCGCCGCCCGGCTGGAACGAGGAGTGCGAGACGCGTCCGACATGCCAGAGCTGAAGAAAAATCAGGCCGCCCTTGGCATGAACGGCATCGACGACCTTGCGCCAGCCCTCGACCTGACGTTCCGAATAGATGCCGGGAACGCCGGGGCTCCCGAAACCGGTCGCCATCACCGGCGAGGCTTCGGCGATGATCAGCCCGCCCGGCGTGGCGCGCTGCGCGTAATATTCCACGTTCAGCGGCCGGGGCGCGAGGCTGGGCTTTTCCGCCCGCATTCGCGTCAATGGCGCCATGACGACGCGGTGCTTGAGCTGGTAGGGACCGATCTTGAGTGGTGAGAACAACGACGGAAGATGCATGCCTGCCCCGGATTTTCTTTGTGATCTGGATATCCAACCGGTTCATCTTGTTCGTAAAAGGCTTCGGTGGCAATGTCGCGGCTTGGGGCGAGAGAGCAGGTCTTCCATGCCGAAATCCAGTGCCAGGCCGCTTCCTTCCCTGAGCGTCCGCATCGACCTCGACGCCGAGGGACGCATCGGGCCGGGCAAGATCCAACTGTTGGAAAACATCGATAGCTGCGGCTCGATTTCGGCCGCGGGCCGCGCCATGGACATGTCATACAAGCGGGCGTGGGATCTGGTGGACGAGATCAACCGGATCTGCCGGCAGGCCGCCGTCGAGCGGCAAACCGGCGGCAAGAACGGCGGCGGCGCGGTTCTGACGCCGTTCGGCGTCTCGCTGGTTGCGCGCTACCGGAAAATCGAACGCGACGCGGCGAGCGCGGTCCGCAAGGAGCTGCAGGCGCTACGGACCGAGATCGGTCGCCCGAAGAAGAGCGCGAGCCGCTTGTAGGAGCCATCCGCATAAGGATGACGTGTGATCGGTACCGCCTGCGTTGCCGCCATGTCTGCACTCCCTTGATCCCGATCGCCGTCGATCGTTATATTCCAGAATATACAGCGAGCGCGCTTCCCCGTAAAGCACGCACGTACCCGCTGGATGGCGTCGAAACAAAAACCTCCGCTACCGTTTCACGCATGGGAGATACGCCACAATTTCATACCGAATGTCGGAAATATTGGGTCCGATCCGTTTGATGATCCGACGGTGCAATCCTCATCGGTCAGGAGAACCCACGTGCCGCATCCCGCCATGTCCGCCAATCATGTCGCCGTCATCACCGGAGGCGCATCCGGTATCGGCCTTGCCGCTGCCATGCGGTTCGCGCGCCTAGGCATGAAGATCTGCATCGCGGATCTGGGCGCGGAGCGCCTTGCCGAAGCCGAAGCCCGGATAGCGTCGGTGGCGCCGGGCGGCGCCGCCGATGTGATGGCGGCGACCGCCGACGTCAGCCGCATCGAGGACGTCTCGGGACTGGAAATCGCGGTGCGCGAACGCTTCGGCGGCGCCGATATCCTGATGAACAATGCCGGCATCCAGCCGGGCAGCGAGATGTTCGGGCCGCTGCAGGACTGGCGGCGGGTGATCGGCGTCAACCTCTGGGGCGTGATCCATGGTTCGCAGATCTTCGCACCCGGAATGATCGAGCGCGGCCGCCCGGGCCTTATCATCAATACCGGCTCCAAGCAGGGCATCACCACCCCGCCCGGCGATCCCGCCTACAATGTTTCCAAAGCCGGCGTCAAAGCCTTCACCGAGGCGCTGCAGCACGAGTTGCGCAACATTGCCGGCGGCAAGATCAGCGCGCACCTGCTGATCCCCGGTTTTGTCTTCACCGGCCTGACCGCCCGCGGCCGCGCCGAGAAGCCGGCCGGTGCGTGGACGCCGGAGCAGACCATCGACTTCATGATCGAACGCATCGACACCGGCGATTTCTACATCCTGTGTCCGGATAATGATGTGCCGCGAAGCCTCGACGAGCGTCGGATTCTGTGGGCGGCGGGCGACATCGTCGACAACCGCCCTCCTTTGTCGCGGTGGCACCCGGATTACGCGGAGGCGTTTGCGGCGTTTGTGAACCGCAAATAGCGCTAGTTTGCCCGCATCGCCAGGTTGGGCACGGGCTGCCCTACCAGCGCCTCGCCGAGTTCGCTCTGCTGCTGGCGCGGAATGGAGAAACAAACGCTGAAGCCATCCACGGTCCGCAGCGTCACCATGCCCTGCGTCGGATCGGACGACTGCTCGACGGCCCATGACGCCAGCGGATACGCGTAGCGCAGGCTTCGATCACCAAAGCGTTTCTGCAGCGCCTTGTCGATCAGCCCCGGCAGCGTCATGGCGAGCGCGCCGACCTGATTCAGGGACAACCGGATGGTCGCCGGCTTGCCGGCGGAATTGACGAAACCAAGCGAAATGGCGCCGCCGTCGGCGGTCACCTCGCAGGTCGTAAGGGACTGGCTCTCGATTTCCATCATCTGGCTCCGGACAGACATTCGTTATATTTCGTAGAATATATCGATACCGCCGATGGCGTCCAGCCCCGGTTTAGGCCGGGCCGCTGCGCGGCCTGCCGTGGTCCTCGGTCCCAATCCATGATATACATCGATATACAACGAGGCTGCCAAACTCCGCCAAAGGCAATAAAGGTCCGCCATGTTCGACTCCCAATGCGATCTCGCGGCGCTGGTTTACGAGAAGGATCAGGATCCCGACGAAATCCTGCGCCAATTCGCGTCCGACCTGAACGCCCGGGGCCATCGCGCGGTCGGGCTGGTTCAACTCAGCCATCACCGCCTCGATGCGCCGAACCTGTCCGCCATGCTGCTCCACAGCGGCGAGGAGTTGCAATTGTTTCAGCATCTGGGCGCCTGCGCGACCGGCTGCAGGCTGGATGTCGGCCGGCTGCTGGAGGCCGGCGCGCAGGTCGCCGGCGCCATCGATCAGGGCGCGGACCTCGTGATCGTCAACCGGTTCGGCCGGCAGGAGTGCGAGGGAAAGGGCCTTTCATACCTGATCGAGCGCGCCCTGAGCGCGGACATTCCGGTTGTCATCGCCGTCCCCAGCCACCGCTTCGCGGACTGGATCAGGTTCGCCGATGGCATGAGCGTCAAGCTCCGCTGCGATCGCACGGCGCTGGATGCATGGTGGCGTGCCGTCTCGGCGCGAAACGCCGGCATCATCCGAAACAACCGCCAGACGGTCTGCGAAGTCTTCAAGTAGGCGGCGGGCGGACCGATTTCAAAGCGTCTCTTGCTTGTGTCCGCATTCCTTGCAGGCAAATTTCACGCGCGTCGCGCCCTTTTCCGCCGAAATGCGGTTTGGCGCGCCGCATTTTCCGCAGGTCGCGTCGATGCGGGTGTTGCCCTGCTTCACCACAATGGCCTTGCGTGCCATGGTTTCGCGGATCAGGCGCTCGGCCTCTTCGCGCATCGACTGCTTCGACATCCGCATCTACCTTCATGAAAGCCCGATCGGGCAGCCTTATAGCACCCGCATGACACTTTTCGATACCGGATATGAAAAATCGTCTGGAACCGAAAACCGCGGTTCCCGATCCTCACGCCGCGTCCGGCGCCGCGCCAGCAAGCGCGTGCCAGCGCCAGCGTACCGAGATCGCCATCATCGTGCGAGTGGCGATCGACGGACTCGCGCGTGAGCTTCACCAGGACGGCGTGACGGCCAACGCGTTGCCAGCGTGCCGGCCCAGTTACACCTGCAACAATGGACTCGCCGGTACCGCTCGCGCGCACGCGGACCACTCGCTCTCTGAATTTAAATTTAATCAGCGTCGCTCCCGGAGAGTTGAGCAATGCGTGTAGTCGAAGCCGGTAGCGATTCTTCAGAACGATTGCCACCTGCATGGAGTGTCGTGGCTGGGAGCGATATCTCTGACGGAGAATGGTGATGTTGCGTAAGACGGTGATCGCGTTGTTGGCAGTTGCGTCCGTTGGCCTGGTTGCGCCGACGATGGCATTGGCGCGTGGCGGCGGAGGTGGTGGTGGAGGCGGCCACGGAGGCGGCGGCATGGGAGGCGGCGGTGGCGGTTTCCACGGCGGTGGCTTCAGTGGCGGCGGCTTCGGAGGTGGCGGTTTCCATGGTGGCGGCTTCCACGGTGGCGGCATGGCCGGCGGATTCCGCGGCGGTGGATTTCGTGGCGGTGGATTTCGTGGCGGCGGATTTCACGATCGCGGCTTCGGGCGCCGCTTCGCATTCGGTTCGGGCCTCGGCTACGGCTTCTACGACCCGTATGACTATTATGACGACTACAGTGATGGCTCCGGTTATTACGGCTATCCGTATGTCTATTATCCCGACGCCGCCGGCGATTCATACGCTGACGGCGGCAGTTGCCATGTGGTTCAGCGACGCGTGCACACCACGCATGGCTGGCGCCACCAGCCCGTTCAAGTCTGCGGTTGATGGACCGGCTCACGTCTCGGCATGACGTAACGATCAATTTCCAAACAGCCAGAACAGTTCAGGCGTAGAGCCGTCATTGCAAGCCACCGGGTCGCGCGAATGCGTGACCCGGTGGCCGATCCGCTTTCGCGGCCTTAACCTTAACCGGTCAAGGTTACCGCGCGGATTCGCTGGAAGGATTCGAAACACCGGCGCAGAAAGCCGGTTGTATTCATGAAATGCGTTTTTGCAGCGAGAGCCGATGGATTATCAAGGATTCACAGATGACAGCCTGATCAAGATGTATGAAGGCGTCCGTGAGGCGTTGGCGGCTGATGAGGCGCTCGGGGAGCGCGGCGGAGAAGGCAGGTTTCGCGTTCGCAAGACGCCGGCGTGGAAGCTTCATGCTGCCGATCTCGAGGCCGAGATGCACCGGCGAGGAATAAGCTTCGAAGTCATCGACTGGTACGAAGCCGATCATTCCGTCGAGGAAATGCACGCGCCTTCGGCCGTGCCGGAACACGACGAAATGCACGGACCGTCAACCGCGCGGGAACAATCGTCCGCCGAGGTCGAACCGTCGAGGTCGCAACTGGTTCTGGCATCGCTGACCACCATCGACGTCCTCAACGTCCCATCTCGCGATCCGGCCAAAAAGCCGCCGAGGAAGCGGCGAACCCGGCCATCGGGCGAGCGCATCTGACAGCTTCGAGCGAGGCCAGTTCGGGCCGTTCACTGAATTGCCGGCAGGCAACAGCGCATGTTGCTCTGAACGGGCGGACAGGGCGCCGAACCGTAAGAGCAGAACACGCAGCAATCGCCCGCAAGGGGCTTGAGCCGTTCGCCGCATCCCTTGCAGTCGTAGAAAAACCGGCAGGCATCCGTGGGCATCGTCTCGACCGCCTGATAACTGCATTTCGGGCAAGTCAGGGTGGACTGAAGCTGCATGTCGGTTTCCTGCTTCGCACCTATCCTATCACGGAAGCAGGGATGATTCGAAGCCCCGCCGAGACTTGCTGATAGTTGGTGTTACCGGGAACGGCTGTTGGCCACCAAGGCCGAGGGGATCGAATAGCCGATCCCGACGGCCAATGGCCACAAAGGAGCATCATCTCACGACGGTCAGGCGAACGTCCTGCGGCGGAGCAACCGGCGGGAGCTTGGTGTCCGAAATGAGCGGCGGAGCCGCTGCGAAGAAACCGAAGGCCGGCATCACCCTCTCAAGTTCTCCGCGGTATGCTTCGTAATCCGGCGCGCCGGGCCGAATGAAACCAAGTTGAGGCGTTTGGTCGACCAGGCGCCTGAGTACGATTGGCGCGCTCGCGGGTGTGAAATGTGCGCCGCCCGGGTTTGACAACGTTATGATCAGACCGCGTGCAGGCTCGTTGCTTTCCGGGCGGGATACCATGATCAGACGTATGGCCCCCTTTTCAACGGTAACGAAACTCATGAATGGGCGCGCGTCCGGGATGTAGACCCGACCCTTTTGCGTGTGTCCGGCATCGACGCGTTCTCGTTCCTCGAACATGAGGCAGGATGCGGTTTCGTCCCAATGAACGGACATGAGGTAAGCATTGATGACATCGGCGGACGAGAAGGCCGGCCGGAAGCATACATAACGTCCTTCCAATGCCTCGACACTCGCACGAGAGTAGCGGCCGAGATCATGGGCGGCCTCGGATCTGGATGACAAGGCGGTTTCGAGATCGTCAGTAAGCGAGGGCACGCCGGGCATAGCAATATCCGTATGCGGGTCTTTTGCTACACGCTCGGCGGTATCCTTGCGGACACGCTCGGACCTGTTGAACACCGCGAGAACCATGGCACCGACGATGAAGCCCGTTGCCCCGGTGCTCAGCGCGATGATTCGAACCGCGTGTTCCGGATGCAGGTAGAACTGAGCCAGCACCGGCTCGCCCAGGAGAAATCCAACCAACCCCCCGGCGCCCATGAGTGTGAGCCCGTTCCCGAGCGCTCCGACACCCAACACGCGATACCATCTCCAGTCCACGGATCCGAGGTAGCAACAAAGAAGCCCGAGAGAGATCGTGCAAGTGAAGGGCGTGATGGTTCCGGGCAACCGTTCGACAAACTGCGTGAGGACGCCCTGAATTCCCTGGCCTTGCATCAAGGCGGGCACGAGCGGAATACCGATTCGCAGCGCGATCGACAGTCCGGCGACGATCAGGGCCGCGAGTATCAGTTCGGCGATGGGTGGAAATGCCAGCCTGTCTCCCTCGTGGCGTTCAATGAAACGTTGCGCCACTACGATTGCGCCCAGCACTGCAAACCCGATCGAGACGCCGAACGTGATGGCAATGGTCAGGACTTTGCCTATTCCGATCGGACGCGTCCCTGGCATGAACACCATCATGCCCACGCCCATCAGGATGACGAGGAGGATCGTTGTGGCCCATTGGTCCGGTCCGAACGTTGGCGTTGGGCGGGCATCGAAACCCATACCCGCGAGACGCTGGAGCCGCCCGTTGTGGGTCCTTTCGCAAAACAGGACGTAGCGCGCAACGAGGCCGCAAGTGAGATTCGAAACCTCCAGAATGTTGCAATTCAGCGCATCTTTTAATTCCCGGGTGGGTTGCGAAGATGTGAAAAAGGCCAGGCCCGTGTGCATCAGTTCTTCGTAACGGGCATCCGCGCGAGCGGCCACCGCTTCACCGTGTTGCATGATGCTGGCGTAGGCGGACCGGCTATGTCCATTCCCGGTAAACTCGAGTGCCGTACCGCTGTTCCTGGGTCCAACAAACAGGCTGTACAACGCGACGGCCCTTGTGAAGCGGGCGGGAAGCGTGCCATCCCTGCTGAAGCTCAGCGCCTGCGGACTGATATTCTCGGAAATGATTTCAGTGACTTGCCTCCGAAGCTTCTCCGTCGGTTGAAAATCGGCGCCTTGCGCGAGTTCGCTAGCGAGCCGATCGGCTTCGCGCGGAATTGCCGCGAACTGGACGCAGAACATACGCGCCGCCGAATCGATCCGCGACACCTGACGGAATTGCGAAGCGACGACGATGATGAGCGCTGCCACGATCGGCGCATATCGAGCAAGTTGGATTTGCGCCTCGGGATTCACCTTTGTCAGTGTTTTGCCAATCCAGTCGAAGCCGATGCTGCCCTGGACAAGGCCGATCATGACCAGAACCCACAGGGTCACGATCAAGGCGTAATAAAATACGACGCCGAAGAAGAACAGCGCGAAGGTCGTACCGGACCGATTGGTAGGTGGTGAGTTGAAACGGGTCCAGGCCACCACGTAGAGCGCCAAAATGGCAATGATCCATTCGCTCTTCACAACGACTTCGTGGATGACGATCATGTCATGCGCTCCCACCGGCAGGCGACGCTTGCACGCTTGCCGCCGCCCTCGCCGAAGCGGCGCATTAAATGGGGGTATGCGTGATCGAGACGTTGGCTGGGCGTCGCTCGCACACGTGCCCCAAGCAATTGCAGGAGTACACCGAGCGACAGAGACGTAATGTGAAATGGCACACAGTTGGCGGAAAGTTTTTCCTCCTTGCTGTCGCCGCGGCGAGTGATGCGTCCTGGCACATCGATCCTCCGCATTGCGTATGAGGGATGAACCTGCCGCACTACGCTAATGTGTTCGGCCGGAGAGTCCAATCCGGTCAGACCCGGAAAGTCCCGTTGTCCCCTCATGCGCAACGATGAGATGACGCTTGTGTCCAGGTAAACGAAGAAAAATATCCCTGCAGCGCCTGATCTGTCTTGGCCCTGGCTTCAGCTACCGTCCGGACCGGAGACCGTTCCTCGAACGGAGAAGAAAGTGAGATCATGCAGTCCAATGTTGCCCGGGATGGCTTTTGGATACGAAGCAAACTCCGCTTTTGAATAGACGCGCACAATCATTCAGCTAAGCCAAGGAGTGTTGCGGATCCGAGTGCATGCGTTTGGCTTGTGAAACGTCGGGTCGCGATATTCGATGAAGTCGAAATTGACCGTGCCGAACGTCGTCAAAGGCTTCTTTAAGGCCGAGCAAGTCTGAACCTCGATAAACTCTTTTTTGAAATCACCGCGAGGAAAGTCGGCGATGACTTGGCCCCGCTGCTCTGGTGTATACTCGTCAAATCCAATTCCGACCACGTCCACCAGGACACCCGCGTGAGTGAGAGCAATCTCGGGCCGCATATATTCGGGGATGCCAGGCGTGGTATGTAGGGCGATCGCTTCCCACACCAGATCCGCTTTCAGCTCGGGGATGCCATGGCTTTTGAGAAATTCGCGCGCGGCATCAGCACCGTCGACCTCAAACCGCTTTGTCTCGGTACGATAGGCGTCAACAAGACCCAAGTCATGAAACAGCGCAGCGACAAAAAGAAGTTCAGAGTCGAACTTTAGATTCTGGCGGATGCCCTTCATTGCTGCGAATAAGAAGACACGAACCGAGTGGTTGAACAGCATCTCGGATTCGTTTTGTCGCACCAGTTCGGCAGCTTCACGCGCGATCTTGCTGTCAGGAATTGTAACGCCGGAAATCATGCGGGTATCCTTTCCTGTTGCGATTTGGCGGCCGGGCGCCGGGTTCGAAGACGATTCGGCGCCGCGGACGCCGCTCGTCACGCCTACGAGCGGCTGCAAGAGAAATCTTCGGACCCGTCAAGCGGCATTCTCGATCACAGCTTGCGGCGTATTGCGGAAACTGATCGCCATGCGGTTGTAGACATTCATCAGGCTGATCGCGATCGTAAGATCGACCAGCTCGCGCTCCTCGAAGACTGCGCGTGCAGCCTGGTACGCTTCATCCGGTACGCCGGTCTCGGCGACACGCGTCACCGTTTCTGCCCATGCAAGGGCGGCGCGCTCGCGCTCGTCAAAAAGATTGCCGCCTTCAGCCCACGCCTGTACCAGCGCCAGCTTTTCGATCTTCTGTCCTTTCTTGAGAAGGTCGCGCGTGTGCATGTCGAGGCAATAGGCGCAGTTATTGATTTGCGAGATCCGCAGATAGACCAGATCGACCAGCACAGCGGGAAGGCTGCTCTGCATGACGTAGCCGTAGACGCCGCCCAGCGCCTTGGCGCCTGCCGGTGCGATCTGGTTGTAGTCGAGACGCTTGCTCATTTTCTTTCTCCTTGATGGTCGGACTATTTGACGGGAGTGGTCAGTTCCTTGTCGTCGGTATCGACGACGAACACCGCGAGCAGCTTTGCAGGTTTGGTCTTGCTCGCATTGCGGCTGACGGGATGGCGCGAGCCCGGAGTTTCGTAGAAACTTTCCCCGGCGCGAAAGACCTTCTTGGGTCCGTCATTCACCTGCGACTCGATTTCTCCCGACAGCACATAGCCAAAGATGAAGGCCGATTTCGCGTGGGTGTGCGAAGGCGATGCTCCCCCCGGCGCATAGTCGACGACCACGGCGATCAGCGACTTGCCGGGAATGTTGGGTATCGTCTGTTCGAACTGCGGCGTGACCTTTTCGCCGACGCCATGTGCCGCCGAAGCCGTCGCAGTGGCGATGGCGACAGCGGCATAGGCCGCGCCGATGATGGATCGTGTTCTCATGGTGACGTTCTCCTTTGCCCCTACAAATGCCCTTCCTCTGGTCTATAAAAAAGTCCCAAGAAGTGACAAAAATCGTGTACCACGGGGCATGACCAAGGCGCTGAACTTGCAGCTCGATCGGTCTGCGAAGACGCCACTGACCGAGCAGATCCGCAGAGGCATCACGGCCGCCATCGAGAGCGGCGTGCTGGCGCCGGGAGCGCGTCTGCCTTCCTGGCTGGACCTGGCCGCCCAACTTGGCGTCGCCCGGGGTACCGTTCGCTCGGCGTACGAAAAACTGTCTGCTGCTCAACTCATCGTCGCCTCGCGCGCGACCGGAACTCATGTCGCGGATCGGCTCTCCATCATCGCTCGACAGGAAGAAACGCCCGATCCCGGCTCGTTCATGGAGATGTATCAAGAGCTCACCGCAGGGCCGGCGATTTTCCAGATGGGTGTGCCCGCGCAGGACGCCATCCCCGCCAAACTCTTCGCCAGAATTCGCTCATCCGCCGTTCGCGCAGAATTGAGCGCACCAGCCATCTATCCGGACCCGCGTGGCGAGCTGGAACTGCGGCGGGAAATAGCCGCATATCTTGCCATCGCGCGTGGCATCGAATGTTTGCCCTCCCAAATCATCATCACCGGCGGCTTCGGCAGCGGCCTCGGACTGGCGCTTCGTGTGCTCGGCCTTGAAGGGCGAAAAGCCTGGGTCGAGAATCCCGGCTTCCCGTTCACGCGGCGCGGCCTGGAGCTCGCAAGATTATCGCTCGCGCCGATACCGGTCGATGCGGATGGCATCGATGTCGATTACGGCCTGAACCATGCACCAGATGCCGCGCTGGTTGTCGTAACGCCGGGGCAGCAGGCGCCGCTCGGGTTCACATTGTCGCTTGCGCGGCGTTTACGCCTCCTCGACTGGGCCGCTCAGGAAGGCGCGTGGTTGGTCGAGGATGACTATCTGAGTGAGCTTCAGTTGAAGGGCCGGGCAACGCCTGCGCTTGCCTCGCTCGATCGCGCCGGGCGTGTCATTCACATCGGATCCTTCAGCAAGACGCTGACCCCTGCCTTGCGCCTCGGCTTTCTGGTTGCTCCCTTGCCGCTGGCGACCCGGTTTGCCGAAGTCGCAGCGTGTCTCGCGCCGGCGCCCGGGCCGGCGGTGCAACTCGCGACCGCGGCGTTCATGCGCGACGGCCACTATATGCGGCATCTCCGGCGCACCAAGCGCGTCTATGCAACGCAAGGCGACTCGCTGCTAAAATGCCTTCGCCCACGCGCCAAGGACATTGTGATTGCCGGATTGGCCGTGCTGCTGCGATTGCCGGACGGCGCTCCGGACCTCTCGATCGCCAGGGAGACGCTGTCGTTCGGATTGGCGCCTACGCCGCTATCGCTCTGGTATGCGTCGAGGGCTTGGGCGCGACCCGGCCTGTTGCTGGGCATCGCCACTTCTCCACAAAAGAGAATCGAGGCGTCCTGTGACAGGCTCATTCGGATCATCGACCGCCATAGGTGACGAACGCAGATGCCGGGTGATCGTGGCTGCGCGTTAATATTTCGCGCCCCCAATCCGCCATTGCGAACAAAGCAGGAATCAGCGAGCGTCGTTCTTCTCCGGACGAATCACTCATGCAAGCCGCTGCGACCTATCTCGACACCCTCAACGTTCAACAACGGCTCGCCGTCGAGCACGGCGTGCTGGATAATGATTGCGCGCCACGGTCTCCGCTGCTGGTCATCGCCGGCGCGGGTTCCGGAAAAACCAACACGCTGGCGCATCGCGTAGCCCATCTGATCGTCAACGGCGCCGATCCGCGCCGCATGCTGATGATGACATTCTCGCGCCGGGCGGCGAGCGAGATGGCGCGCCGCGTCGAGCGGATCGCCCGCCAGGTGATGGGCGACAACGCCGGTGTCATGACCGACGCGCTGACATGGGCCGGCACGTTTCACGGGATCGGCGCGCGGCTGTTGCGCGACTATGCCGAACAGATCGGTCTCAATCCGGCGTTCACGATCCATGACCGCGAGGATTCCGCGGACCTGATGAATCTCCGCGAGGCACGAACTCGGATTCTCAAAAACCCAAAACCGCTTTCCAACCAAGGGCACTTGCCTTGCGATCTATTCCCGCTGCGTCAATGCGGAGTCCGGGATCGAGCAAGTACTGGGCATGTCGTTTCCGTGGTGCTCGGGATGGGCGGCCGAGTTCAAGCAGTTGTTCGCGGCCTATGTCGAAGCCAAGCAGCGGCAGAACACGCTCGATTACGACGACCTGCTGCTGTACTGGGCGCAGGCCGTCAGCGATCCCGCGCTGGCCGAAGACATCGGCGGCCGCTTCGACCATGTGCTGGTCGACGAGTACCAGGACACCAACCGCCTGCAGTCCTCGATTTTGCTGGCTTTGAAACCGGGCGGCCAGGGCCTCACCGTGGTCGGCGACGACGCGCAGTCGATCTATTCGTTCCGGGCGGCAACGGTGCGCAACATTCTCGACTTCCCCAGCCAATTCACTCCGCCGGCCACGATCGTCACGCTGGACCGGAATTACCGCTCGACGCAGCCGATTCTCGCCGCCGCCAATGGCGTCATCGAGCTCGCCAGCGAACGTTTTACCAAGAACCTCTGGACCGAGCGAACCTCCTCCGCGAAGCCGCAGCTGGTATCGGTGCGCGATGAGGCCGACCAGGCCCGCTACATCGTCGAACGAATCCTGGAGCATCGCGAATCCGGAACCGTCCTCAAGCAACAGGCCGTGCTGTTCCGGACATCGCATCACAGCGGCCCGCTGGAAGTCGAGTTGACCCGGCGCAATATCCCGTTCGTCAAGTTCGGCGGCCTCAAATTTCTAGATGCCGCGCATGTCAAGGACATGCTGGCGATGCTGCGCTTTGTCGAGAACCCGCGCGACCGCGTCGCGGGATTCAGGCTGATGCATCTCATTCCCGGCGTCGGGCCGACCTCGGCGCAGCGCGTGCTCGACCATATGGCCAACGCAGCCGATCCGATCACGGCGCTGGCCGAAG
This sequence comes from uncultured Alphaproteobacteria bacterium, assembly GCA_963793165.1. Lineage (GTDB taxonomy): Bacteria > Pseudomonadota > Alphaproteobacteria > Rhizobiales > Xanthobacteraceae > Bradyrhizobium. The sequence goes on along the minus strand of CAWBYU010000007.1, from coordinate 48,348 downwards.
CGCCCTCGCCTCCCCGCGCCGCCGGCGACTGGCAAGACTTCGTCGATGTCGTCACCGACCTGCGCCTGGGCGGCGCCGGCTGGCCCGCCGAGCTCGAACGTATCAGGCTGTGGTATGAGCCGCATCTCGATCGCATTCACGAGGACGCGGGCACACGGCGCGCCGACCTTGTTCAGCTCGAGCAGATTGCCGGCGGCTACGCTTCGCGCGAGCGTTTCCTGACCGAACTCACGCTCGATCCGCCCGATGCCACCAGCGACCAGGCCGGCGTGCCGTTGCTGGACGAGGATTACCTGATCCTTTCCACGATCCATTCCGCCAAGGGACAGGAATGGAAATCGGTATATGTCCTCAACGTCGTCGACGGCTGCATGCCCTCGGATCTCGGCGCCGGCACGTCAGCCGAAATCGAGGAGGAGCGCCGACTGCTCTATGTGGCGATGACGCGCGCCAAGGACGATCTTCATCTCGTGGTGCCGCAGCGTTTCTTCACCCATGGCCAGAACGCGCAAGGCGACCGGCACGTCTATGCGTCGCGGACGCGCTTCATTCCGGAACGGCTGCTCGGTCTGTTCGAACGAACAAGCTGGCCCCCGGCGACAGCGGCTGCGGCCCGCGCGGCGAGCCAGGGCGTCCGTCTCGACGTCGGCGCCCGGATGCGCGGCATGTGGCGGTGACATGGGGCGGCGAGATCGCCGCCCCATGTCATGATACATGCGGGATCAGGCCGCCTTGCTGGCGTTTAGGCGATCCAGCACCGGCAGCAATTCCGAGGGATCGGGACGCTGCGTGTAATCAGGGTTTACTTCCGAGTAGGCGATGACGCCGTCGGTGCCGATCACATAGCGCGCGGGCATCGGCAGCACCCAGGACGGATCGTCGTTGAACGCGGGCAGATCGTTCTTGAAGCTCTTGTAGAGTTCGACCAGATAATCCGGCAGCGCGAAGCGGATGCCGAAGGCGTTGGCGACCTCGCTTCTGGTATCGCTCAGGATCGGAAAGCCAAGCTTGTTATCGCGCTGCGGTTTGCGGCTGTTCGGGGCCGTCTGCGGCGAAATAGCGACAAGACTTGCGCCGCGCGATGTGATTTCGGGAAGCGCGGATTGCAACGCCTGCAGTTCGAGATTGCAGTACGGGCACCAGACGCCGCGATAGAACGACAGCACCAAAGGCCCCCGCGCGAGCAGTTCGCGCGACGACACCGGTCTGCCGTCGGAATCGAGCAGGGTGAATTCCGGCGCGGGGTCGGCGGCCTTGCGGGCGCGCTGCGCCTGGGCGCTTTCGATCAGTTCGGCGGTAGCGCGATGCATCGTGTCCAGCGCCTCCCTGGTGGGCTTGAGGGGGAAGCGGCCGGATTCGAAATCGGCCTTGAGGGCGTTGAGGCGGTCTTGCAGGGCCATTGGAAATCTCCGTGTCTGGGTTGACCCGCAAAATCTGGTTCATTTGCCACAAAAGGGGTATACGGCAGGCATGGACATCATTTATCCGGATTTCAAATGAGTGACCGGTTGCAGGAATTGCAGGTATTTGCGCGCGCGGCGGAAAACGGAAGCTTTTCCCGGACCGGGCGCGAACTCGGCCTGTCGCAGCCGTCGGTGTCGCGCATCATCGGCGAATTGGAGGCGCGGCTCGGCGTCACGCTGCTGCTGCGCACGACGCGCCGCATCACGGTCACGGATGCGGGCGCCTTGTTTCTTGATCGCGCCCGCGAAATCCTGGCCGAAATCGAGGACGCCGAAGACGCCGCGCGCGGCGTCGATTCGCTGCGCGGCACCATCCGCCTGGCCCTGCCGGTGCTGTATGGCACGCGCGAAATCATTCCGCGGCTGCCGAAGTTTCTCAAGGCGCATCCCTTGCTGCGCGTCGAAATGGCCGTGGTCGACCAGCGGCAGGACCTCGTCGCTGAAGGCGCCGATGTCGCCATTCGCCTTGGCGATCTGAGCGATTCCGGCTTCGGGGCGCGCAGGCTGCAAACGCTGCAACGGATGCTGGTGGCGTCGCCGCTCTACCTGAATGCACGCGGCAAGCCGAAGACGCCGGCGGATCTCGCCGTGCATGATTGCATCTTCGGACCGGGCAATTTCGGCCGCGATAGCTGGTCGTTCACGCGCAACGGCACTGAAACATCTGTCGAGGTGCACGGCCGTATTCACACCAATTCGGGGCCCGGCGTTCTTGCAAGCGTCATGGCAGGACTGGGCATCGCCATGGCGTCAACGGTCATGGCCGGAGCGGAAGTAAAAGCCGGCTCACTGGTCCCGCTGCTGCGCGGCTACCGGCTCGATCCCGTGGACGTGCATGCGGTCTTTCCCGGCGGCCCGCGTCCGTCGACCAAGGTCCGCGCGCTGGTCGATTTTCTGGCTCGGGAAGCTAAATAGGCCGGACCAGACAAGTCCGACTCCAGCGACCGAAATTATTTTTTCGGCTTCAGCAGGAAAAAACCGCAGAGCAGGATCGGGATCAACAGCGTGATCCAGGAAATGCCGTCCCAGAACCCGTCGCCCATCAGCGCGGAGACGAGGCCAATGGCGCTGAGCAGCGCAATCAGAAGCGGGATGCCGAATATCTGCCCGATGGTTCGCCGGCGGGTGCCGGGACTTGCACCGATCATGAAGTCAGCACCGGGTCATGAGAGGCGGACTGCGTCGCTGCCAGCATCCGCTCCACGCTCGAACCGGACTGGCGGCGGCGCAGCCAAAGATACAGGCCCGTGATCAACACGACGATGGTGATGACGTCGAGCGCCGCCCAGATGATCTTCAAGGGCATGCCGCCATAGTCGCCAAAGTGGAGCGGCTGGGAAATCAGCAGCGTCGCCACGTACCACGGTAGATTCCTGGTGTCGGTCAATTTTCCGGTCACGGCGTCGATCAGCGCGGGCCTCAGCAACTTCGCCGTCAGCGGCGTGTTGCCGCGCATGAAGACGCCATAGTGGCTCTTGCTGCTGAAGATGGAGCCCGGAAACGCCACGAAAGCCGGCTTCATGCCCGGTTGCGCCTGCTGCGCCGTTGCCACCGCCGCCGCCAGCGACGCCGGCTGCGTGACCAGCGGACGGTCGGCATATTGCGACGTCATCTCCGCAAGCTGTCCGAACTGCCAGATCTTGATGACGAGGTCGGCCCAGGTGTTGATGACGCCCGTGAAGCCCACCACCAGCATCCAGATCACCAGCAGGATGCCGGCCATGTTATGCAGGTCGAGCCACCTGACGACGCGCGGCCGTTCGCGCCGGTAGGCGCCGAAGTTCAGCTTTCGCATCGAGGGCGCGTAGACGACGATCCCCGACACGATCGCGGCACAGAACAGCATGCCCATCAGTCCGAGAAACAGTTTTCCGGGTAGACCTGCGAACATGTCGGTGTGCAGCTTGAGCATGATGTAGGTGAAACGCCGGGTGACGTCGGGCGCATCGAGGAACGCGCCGGTATGCGCGTCGACCCGGATGATGCGGTTGTCGGTCGGGTTGACCTCGATCGACGGGCCGACGCTCAGCAACAGCGAGTTGGCGTCGTCAGGGTCCCAGATCAGGAAGTGCGCGACGGTTTTGGGCGCGGCTGCAAGCCCGCTTGCGACGGCGCGGTCGAGGTCCACCAGCGGCGTCCCCTCCGGCACCTGTGCCGCCTTCACCTGCTCGTGGAGCAGATCGTCGATCTCCTCATGGAAGATCAGCGGCAGCCCCGTGATGCACAGCAGCAGCATGAAGGCCGTGCAGACGATGCTGGACCATTTGTGGACCCAGGCCCATTTTCGCAGCGACGAACCGGCGGACGCCAAAACCTTGTCTCCTAATTCCACGCATACTTCATGGTCCCGAGAACCGTACGCGCCGCACCGAGCCCGCAATAGGCCAAGCCCGTCACGCAGGATGATACATAATAGCGGTTGGTCAGGTTGGTCGCATTGATCTGCGCGCTCCATCCCTTCAGATCGGGCCGCAGATATTTGAAATCGAAGCTGACGGTGGCATCGAACAAGGTGTAGTCCGGGATCAGGATCGTATTGGCGGCATCGCCAAAACTATCGCCGACGCGACGCACGCCGCCGCCGATGCCGAGGCCCGCGACCGGGCCGTCATACCATGTATATTTGGCCCACAGCGACACCTGATCGAGCGCGGTGTTGACGAGATAATTGCCGACAAAGCCGTCGTTGCTCTTTGTCACCCTCGGATCGTAGTTGCTGTAGCCGCCGACGATCTCCAGCTCGCGCGTGACGTTGCCGCGCGCCTCGAACTCAAATCCACGCACCCGCGCTTCGCCGGTCTGGACGCTGAAGCTGATATTGGTCGGATCGGCCGTCAGCACGTTCTGCTGCGTGGTCTCGAAGAACGCGGCGGTCAGCATCAAATTCGAGCCGAGCGGCTTGAACTTGACACCGATTTCGGCGCTCTCGCCGGTGGTCGGCTTGAAGACCTGACCGAATTGATCCGTGCCCGAAACCGGCAGGAACGAGGTCGAATAGTTGGCGTAAGGCGACAGGCCGAAGTCGAACAGATAGTTCAGGCCGACGCGGCCGGTCGAGGCCCTGTCGTTCTGCAGATAGGTTCCAGGTTGGGGGAAACCGCCCCTGCTCACGGTTTCCGCCTCCGCCCAATCCTCCCGCCCGGTCAGCGTCAATGTCCAGCGATCGAATTTGACCTGATCCTGGACATAGAGACCGGCCTGCTTCTGCGTGGTCTCGGTATTGATGAAGGACGCGAGCGTGCTCGGCGGCGGCAGGGCGGCGCCGTAGACCGGCGCGAAGGCGTCGATCGGTGCGATGAGCGAAAACTTATAATCCGAGGTCGATGCCTGGTATTGATAGTCGAATCCGGCAAGGACCTTGTGGATCAGCGGACCGGTTGCGAAGTCGGCCTGGACCTGATTGTCCAGCGCGGCGTTCTTCGAGGCCGAGTTCACATAATTGATCGACCGCTGGACGGTTCTGAAGTCGGCAAGGCCTTCGGAACGGACCCCGGTCAGATTTTGCGTCACGTCGAAATAGCGAAAGTTCGAACGGAACTGCAGGTTATTGTCGAAGCGGTGCTCGAACGCATAGCCGAGCGAAAACTGTTCCAGCTTGAAACCGTCGCGGCCGGGCTCACCGATGTAACGGCTGTAGGGAACATGCCCGAACGGATTGGGCAATAGCGACACGCCGCCGGGCACGTATTGCTGCCATCCCTTGTTGTCGACGTTCTGATAATGCGAGAGGAAAGTAAACGAGGTGTCTGTGGTCGGCCGCCAGGTCAGGCTCGGCGCGATGAACACCTTGTTCTCATGCACGAAGTCCTGCTGGCCGCCTGTGCTTCGGGCGACGCCGACAAGCCGGTAAAGAAACTCGCCGTTCTTGTCGATCGGCCCCGAGGTGTCGAACGCGCCCTGAAAGCGATCGAACGAACCGAAGGTGCCGACGATCTCATGCTGCGGCGTCGCCGTCGGCCGCTTGCTGACCATATTGATCAGTCCGCCCGGATCGGTCTGTCCGTAAAGGCCCGACGACGGCCCGCGCAGCACTTCCAGCCGCTCCAGACCGTAGGTCTCGATGCGGGGGTAGGCGAATTGCGTTCCGGGATCGAGCGGCAACCGAAGGCCGTCAAGGTAGCGCGGCGCGTCGAAGCCGCGAAGTTTGAAAGAATCGAAGAAGGTCGTCGCACCAAAGGTATCGAGCGTGACGCCGGGCGTGTAGCGCAGCGCCTCGACGAGGTTCTGAGCGCCCTGGTCGGCGATCTGGTCCTTGGTCACCACCGAGATCGACTGCGGCGTCGTCAGAAGCGGCGTGTCGGTCTTGGTGCCGCTGGCGCTTTGGTTGGCAAGATAGCCGACCACCGGCCCATTGGCGCGCTCGCCGACCGCGCCCCGGGCACCGGCTTCCACCGCCTGCCGCTGCGCGGGTGCGACGGCCCGCCGCGTCGCCGTCTGCGATCGCGCGGCGGCTCGCCGTGCCGGCTGCGCAGGACGGGCCGATGGCGGCTTCGGCGCATCGACCGTGACGGGCGGCAGCGGCTGACCTGTTCTTGCATCGGACGCGCCCTGCGCCAACGCCGGGGCGATCTGCAGGCTCAATCCGAATACGGTCGCGCAGAAAAGGCCTTTCGACGTTGCCCCCCATACCCGAGGGCGATCACAGTCACGCTTCATCTCGGTCTCACCCCTGTATTTCAACTGTCCCGGGGGTGAGAGAACAGATTCCATTTTGCCATGCCTTTGCGCTTGCGCAAAAAGCCTTTGATCATGCGTTGACACCTTCCAAGTTGGACGCCGAAGCATTCCGCGGTAGCGATCTCTTGTTGCCGTCGTGCACGAACCTACGCTCGCTCGCGAACGGGTTCACGGGATCGCGATGGGGCGATCCCTGACTTTTTGAAGATGGACCGGCGTCAGGAGAGCCTGTCGCGATGGCAACTGCTCGGCACGTAGCCGAAATGCTTGCGGAACGCCGTCGAAAAATTCGCCGGGTTGGTGTAGCCGACCGCATATGCCGCCTCGGTTACCGACGATCCCAGTTGCAGCAGCGCGTCACGGGCGGTGGCAAGCCGGCTGCTCCGGAGAAAGTCCGATGCGCTGACGCCGTACATCCGGCGAAACTGCGTGTTGAAGGAGCGCCGGCCCAGTCCGGCATGCCGCGCCAATTCCGCGATCGTCCAGGGATGACGAAGGTCGGATTTGATCAAATCCCCGACCGCCTGGAGACGCATTCGTTTCTGGTCGGTGACGGCATCGAGATCATCCCTGCCGCGCAGCGCGAACATGGCGCGCGCAAGAATTTCGGTGGCGTGGGCCGACACCAGCAATTGGCCCGTCCGGCCCTCGATCGTCGGGGAAAGCATCTCCATGGCGATGGCCTGCACACGCGGCGACGCCTTGAGAGACGCAACGAAGACCGCGCGATCGTGCGCGCCGAACAAATCGAGAAATTCGTTCCGGAGGCCGAGGCTCTCGAGCGACGAACTGGGGAAGGCAAGGCTTACCGCTCGCATATGGGCGCCGCGCGGCGCATCGCCGCCGCAGGGCGTCGACTCGCGCAGCGCCATCACGACAATGGTGTTATTTGTGTAGCGAAACCGGCTGGCCTCTTTTTTGCGCGGACCGCCGCTGCCGGCTCCCTCCAGCACCACCGTCAGAAACAGGCCGGCCTTGATGACGCCCTCGGTACGGATCTGGCTGCTCAGAACGAAATTGTTGCGCTGGAAAAGGCAGCCCGGCGAGTCCAGCCACTGAGCGTAATCGGCGAACTTGTCCACCACCGAACGGTCATCGGAATCGACGACACGGAACCGCTCGTACACGTGCTCGTAAATGTGCGGCATCAGCGCGGTTCTGAAGCGATCATGCCACAAGTATGCAATTCGCCCTAATTGTCCTCAAGGACAAGACGCGGATTTAATTTAGAAGAATTAGAAATTAGAAGGATTGCAAAAATAAGCTCAGCGCGGAGGCCCATATTCCAGGCATCGTAACTATCGCATGGAGAGCAGCTTCGGCGCCGGCAGCGCCAATGGCGGCTGGCCGCCGATCAGACTGGCACCGACGACGGTGGCTTAATTCCCGGCCGTATTGAAGCGGGACAGGTCGCAATCGGGTTCGGCATATTGCGTCCGGCGAATCCCTTCGCGATCTTCAATGACGCTAGGACGGCAACGCGTTTGCCAGGCGGCGCGCGCCGTCGCGTCGGCCTTCTCCTCTTCCGGCGTTTGCATGGGAACGGCCCGAATGACGGTGCCGCTGTTGATCTTGAAGTCGGTGGATTGGCTGGGAGTGAGCGGAGTTCCGGCGGCGATCGCCGCCGCCTTGTTCGATGCGGCGGCAGCGGCGGCCCTCGACGCTGCGACGGCGTCGGCGGCGTGTCCGTGGTCCATCGAAAACGACGCTCCCTGGGCGGAGGCGGTCGAAATGGTGGCGGCGAAAACGAAGAGCACGCCTGCAATGGTCCGCATTTTGATCACTCCTCCAGAATTCGCGACGGGGACTAGCGCCGCCACTCGAACAGGCGTCGCCATTCGGGGTATTGTTAAGCGAAAGTGATTGAGGGCGCGTGAAGCAGGCTAGTTAATCCCCGCGCAACGGAACAGGTTGCAATTTAAGGGTCGTCCGGGACGTCACACAGTCGCATCGATCCCGCTGAACCGTTGCACGGCGGCAATGCCGGCAACTCCCACAAAAGGCCGGCACGAAAGGGCGATTTCGTCGGTATTCATGACACCGAAGCGGCGCCCATCGGCAAACGTGTTTTGACCTGACGCGACGAATGCCGTCAAATCGCCTAAAATGCGGAGGGAGATCCGATCTGTCGACCGCCGATCGGATGGACCCACCTTCAGTTCGTGCAGGGTTTGTGATGACAAAATACCTCGCACTGTATCTCTCGCTCGCCGCATTGGCGGGAGTTTCGGTTGATGGCACCGGCGCTGAATTCCCGCGGCGCGTTGACGTTCCGATCGTGAAGGTCGGTCTGGTCGCCGACGATTTGAGCGCTGCGCCCGTTGATGCTGCGGCTTCGCCGGTTGATGTGGCTCCTGCGCCGGCTGACGCTGCGCCCACGTCCGTCGGCGCTATTCCAGCGCCTGCACCGGATCAGCCGAACCTTTGCCAGCAGGTTTCGTTTTCACGCAGCCTGAAATATGGCGAAAGCGATCTCAACGTGCTGGACGTCGCCACCCGGGATTCCAAGGAGGCATCCCGGCGCCCGGTGCTGCTGTTCGTGGCCGGGGAAAGTTTCGCCGGCGAAAGCGGCGCGCCCGAAACCACGGCCTCGTTGCAGGACGAGGCGATGTGCTTTGCCGCGCGCAACGGAATGGTCGGCGTGAGAATGGCCTACCGGCTGGCCCCCGCAAGCCCGTGGCCGGCCGGAACCCAGGATGTCGCGGCGGCAACCTCCTGGGTCCGCCAGAACATCGACCTGTTCGGCGGCAATCCCGAAGAGATCGTGGTGATCGGCTACTCCGCCGGCGCTTTCCATGTGGCAAGTTTTCTGGCTCACCCCGAACTTCAGACCGGCGATTCCAATATCGCCGGCGCGGTACTCGTATCGGGCCTTTATCGTTTGAGCGCGGACGCCAGCGCGGCGGAGAAAGCCTATTTCGGCACCGATGCCAGCCAATACGAACACCGATCGGCATTCCCCGGCATCCTGACCATCGATACGCCGCTGCTGCTCGCCTGGTCGCTCGTCGATCCGCCACACCTCGTCGCTCAAGGCGAAAAGCTGAAGGAGCTGTTGTGTCAATCCACGGCCCATTGCCCGCATGTCTCGGTGCTGAAGGATCGCGCTAGTCTCGCTTCGGTGTTTGCGCGCGATGCCCCCGGCGACGGCCTTGCCGGGCCGACGCTGGAACTGGTCCGGGAAATCGAAGCCAGAGGCCTGCCCTGAACAGGGAACTCACCCCTTCCGGGCCGACGGCTTGCGCTCGGTCGGACGAATGTCGATCGCCCGCAAGCGGCCCATCCGCAGCACGTCCATGTCGAGCCTGCGGTCGATCCGGTCGCGATCCAGCGCCCGGATCAGATCGTCGACGCCGTGGATGTCGACGCCGTCCAGCCTGATGACGACATCGCCGGGCAACAGCCCGGCCTGCGCCGCCGGACTATCCGATTCGATCTGCGCCAGCAGCGCGCCCATCTTGTGGTCGACGCCCGCGGTAACCGCGTGCCGTCTCGGTATAGGCGCGGTCTGCCCGGACACGCCGATATAGGCGCGCCGGACATAGCCGTGGCGGATGATCTCCGACAGCACGAACTGCGCGGTGTTGCTGGCGACCGCGAAACAGATGCCCTGCGCGCCGCTGATGATCGCGGTGTTGATTCCGATCACCTCGGCCGCGGTCGAGACCAGCGGCCCGCCGGAATTGCCGGGATTGAGCGCGGCATCGGTCTGGATGACGTCCTCGATGGTGCGGCCGCTCACCGAGCGGATCGAGCGCCCCAGCGCCGACACGATGCCGGCCGTGACGGTCGACTCGAAGCCCAGCGGATTGCCGATCGCGATCACCAATTGCCCGCGGCGCAGATGCTTGGAATTGCCGAGCGACGCATAGCGCAGATCCCGCGCGCCATCGGCCCGCAGCAGCGCCAGGTCGGTATCGGGATCGACGCCGAGCACGCGCGCGTCGGTGACGACGCCCTCATTGTCGCGCAGCCTGATCTGCTTCGACGATCCGACCACATGGCTGTTGGTCAACACCAGGCCATCCGGGGAGATCACGATACCGGAGCCGAGCCCGCCGCGCGGACCGGCATTCGGCGCTTTCGATCCGGTTTCGACCCGGACCACGGCGGGCCCTACCCGTTCCGTCACGCCGATCACGGCGTTGGAATAGGCATCGAGCAGAGCTTGATCGTCGGTAGAAGTTGGTTCCGTCGTCCGCGATGACGGCTCGTCATCGAAGGCGGCATCTTTGGTAAAATCCAGCATGGCGAATTTCCTTCGCCTGCTAGATGGTGACGGCGGTTTTGCGGCGCAAGACGCACCCTTCGCAGGGGATCTGGTGGCGATGTCGGCGCGAAAGCCCGGCAGCCTCGTCCGATCTCGCCTTTTGAATGATGGTCGACATCTCTTCCGGCCGATCAGCCCCACGCGGCTACCGCCTCACATGACGGTTGCGGGCGCAAGCGCTCTTGCGAGCGAGGGAACATCGCCTGAAACAGTGGTCGAGGCGATTGCGACCGGCGACCGGCGGCCGCTGTCTTATCGTATGGATAGAAATATGATGGCGAGCACGGCAAGCCACCCCACAACGACCAGGGAAGCCACGGCCCCGGCGGTTATTTTCACCTTCTCTTTCGTGGTGCAGCCGCGCATTCGACACCTCCGTCGGCAGTCTCTTTCGTTGCAGGGATGTTGCCAAACATGCAAAGTGCAGGATACCGAATGGGATGCCAAAGATGCTTGGACGGTTCGTCAGTAGGGTGATGTTTGCTGTTGTCATTTCATCTGATACCTCGTCCAGCCGTTGGTACGCGGATCCGATCGAGACGGCACACTGGCGATGACAGCAGCCTCCACAACGCAAACCACGGGTAAGGTATTGCTCGCCGATATCGGCGGGACCAATGCGCGCTTTGCGCTGTTGGCCGATGGATCGGTGGGTCCGGTTACCCATATGGCGGTCAGCGACTATCGCAGCTTTGGCGAAGCGCTCAGCGCGTATCTCGGCAGACTGCCGGATGCAGGCCCGGTCCGGGCGGCAATCCTTGCCGTTCCCGGCGCGATCAAGAACGGCCGTTGCGAACTCACCAATAGTCCCTGGGTGGTCGATGCCGCGGAATTGCGCGCGGCCTACGGATTTTCCACCGTGCGTCTGCTCAATGATTTTCAAGCGGTGGCGTGGGCCCTGCCCGATCTGTCCGGCGACAGGCTGCGGCAGATTGGCGGACGGCAACCGGTCGGGGGAGCGCCGCTCGCGGCACTGGGTCCCGGTACCGGCCTCGGCATGGCGGCCAACATTCCGCATGCAGACGGTCACCTTATCCTGTCCAGCGAAGGCGGCCATGCGACCATGGCCGGTAGTTCGCCGCGGGAGGACGCCGTCATCGCCTGTTTGCGGCAACGGTTCGGGCATGTTTCGGCGGAGCGCGTTCTTTCCGGCAGCGGGCTGGAGAATCTTCACGACGCGCTTGCGGCCGTGGACGGCGTTGTCATGCCCAAGCGCCGCGCCGCCGAGATCACGCAGGCGGGCGTTGAAGGCACCTGCGCGACCAGCCGCGTGGCGATCGAGATGTTTTGCGCCATGCTCGGGACGGTCGCCGGCAATCTCGCCCTCACGCTGGGGGCGCGAGGCGGCGTCTATATCGCCGGCGGCGTTCTGGGTCACATGCCCGACTATTTCGCCAACTCGCAATTCCGCGCGCGGTTTGAGGATAAGGGACGGTTTCGGGAATATCTCGAACCGATCCCGGTTTACCTCATTCTGGATCAGGACGTCGCATTCACGGGTCTCGGCAAACTGGCGGAGGTCGAAGGCATCGGCTGACCCCCGTCTGCGGAAATTGTTACCCCCGCGATAAACCAGCACGAGCCGATCGATATCGCGGCGCTAGACCATTCGGAACAGGCATTGGGATTGTGGTTCAGGAGGATCGGAGGATGGTGGGCGCGACAGGGATCGAACCTGTGACCCCCTCGATGTCAACGAGGTGCTCTCCCGCTGAGCTACGCGCCCTGGAACCTAGGGGTGACGGGTTCGGTCCGTATATCGGCTCCAAAGCGGGCAGGCAAGGAGCCTAAAGCCCTAAATCAGGCCGCCAGCATCTTGTTCACTTCGCTGACCAATTCGCGAAGGTGGACCGGCTTCGACAGTACCTTGGCGTTCTTCGGGGCCTCCGAATTCGGAGTTCAGCGCCACCGCGGCAAAGCCGGTGATGAACATGATCTTGATGTCGGGATCGAGTTCCGAGGCGCGGCGCGCCAGCTCGATGCCGTCCATTTCAGGCATCACGATATCGGTGAGCAGCATTTCAAACGGTTCCTCGCGGAGCCGCTGATAGGCCGACAGGCCGTTGTCATGGGGCGACACCTGAAAACCGGCGTTTTCCAGCGCTTTGACCAGAAAGCGGCGCATATCATTGTCGTCTTCGGCGAGGAGGATTTTGTGCATGGCGGTTGGTCATCGCGTCCCGAATGAGAGGATCATTCCGTTCACTAAGCCCGACAGAGGGTAAATTTCGGGTGAAAGAGAACGGTACGCGGTCCGCCGGCCGCAGCCTTATTTATAGTTGTGCACCGGATTGTGTTTCAAATCAATGAAGCCTTGTGTTTTCGGCCCACTAGATACGTTCCAGCCGGTTTCAAACTTTTTTCGCTTGGCAGAACGGTTGTGATTATCGACAATGAACCCTCATAAAAGCTCCGTTTTTCTGGCACAAATGACGCGTCAGGATACGGATTCCAGGGACGGCGCCCGACGATGACCCAGCTTGATGGCGAACTGTCGCCCCCGTTCGAGATCGTGGAGCCGGCCGCGTGGCGGGCGCCGATCATCTTCAATTCGCCGCATTCCGGCTCGGTCTACCCGCACGAGTTCCTCAACGCGTCGCGGATCGATCTGGGCGCGCTGCGCCGCTCCGAAGATTCGTTCATGGACGAGTTGATCGGCGGCTTGAGCGACCGCGGCTTTCCCACGGTCCGGGTCCATTTCCCCCGCTCCTATGTCGACGTCAACCGGGAACCCTACGAGCTCGACCCGCGCATGTTCTCGGGCCGGCTGCCCAGCTTCGCCAATACGCGATCCATGCGGGTGGCCGGCGGCCTCGGCACCATCCCGCGCGTGGTCGGCGACGGCCAGGAGATCTACCGCGAGCGGCTTTCCGTCGACGATGCGCTGGCGCGGATCGAAGCCCTCTACAAGCCCTATCACCGCGCGCTGCGGCGGCTGATCAACAAGGCGCACCAGACGTTCGGAACCGTGGTCGTGGTGGATTGCCATTCGATGCCCTCGATCGGGGTGTCGCGGGACGAGCCGCGCCGGCCGGACATGGTGATCGGCGACCGCTATGGCACCAGTTGCGCCGCCCTGCTTCCGGACATGGTCGAGGAGACCATGGGCCGGCTTGGCTACTCGGTCGGGCGCAACAAGCCCTATGCGGGCGGCTTCATCACCGAGCATTACGGCAATCCGGCATCCGGACTGCACACCATCCAGATCGAACTCAATCGCGCGATCTATATGGATGAGCGCCGCCGCGAACGCGGACCGCGATTTGAACAGGTGGTCGCCGATTTCGCCGCGCTGGCCGATGCGCTGGCCGCCGTTCCGCTTGGCGACCTCGGACCGTTCCAGGCCGCCGCGGAATAGCCGTCTCCTTCGTCATTCCGGGATGCGCCTCTTGGCGCAGACCCGGAATCCATACTCACGATTGTGGTTATGGATTCCGGGCTCGCGCTGCGCGCGCCCCGGAATGATGACGAAGACAAGAAAAAAGGGCCGCTTGAGTAAACAAGCGGCCCAAGTCTAGGGAGGAAACGCCCAAGGAGGGCAGCGATAGCACAAAAGCGCTACCGCACCGCAACAATATGCGACCGCGCTGCACAAAGCGCAAGAGTTTTCGAAGCGTTTCCTATGCAAAATCCACAGGGCTGATGCCCGGGCCACAAGGGACGAGGTGTGGACATTTCCTCGTAATTTCAAGATGTTGAGCAGCAGGCCCCGGCAAATCGGGGCATTCTGTGAATTTTGGGCTTACATTCGCAAATTCGTGATCGGCGGTGTTATCAGAAAATGCGCCGTTGAACGGCGTGATTTAAAGGCCGATTCGAGCGTCGAAAAAACGCTGAGGCGGGCGGGACAGACATTGCGCGCCTGCGCGTGCTTTGCCGGATCGGGCGAGAGCATTTTCAACATCGGGGTAGCGGTTGCACCACCGGCCGGCGTGTAGAAAACCCGACAAAACGAAAAGATAGATAGAGCCTGCGTTTCGGTTCCATCCCAACCGAATAGACTCTAAGAGCTTAGGACATCCCGCGCGCTCGCCCGCGCCCTCCTCGAGGAACACCCGTGACGGTCATCGATTTCACTGCCTTCATCGGCCGCCTCGCCACTTCCTCCGGGGAAACCATCCTGCCGTTCTTTCGGACATCGCTGAGCATCGACAACAAGAGCAACGACCAGGATTTCGATCCGGTCACCGAGGCCGACCGTGCGGCGGAAGCGGTGATGCGGCGGCTGATCAAGGCCAATTTTCCCCAGCACGGCATTGTCGGCGAGGAATTCGGCAGCGAGCGCGAAGATGCCGAATATGTCTGGGTGCTGGATCCAATCGACGGCACCAAGTCGTTTATCGCGGGCTTTCCGATCTGGGGCACGCTGATCGCGCTGCTGCACAAGGGCACGCCGGTGTTCGGGATGATGCACCAGCCTTTCATCGGCGAGCGCTTTTCGGGCGACAGCGGCTCGGCGCATTACCATGGGCCGTCGGGCGAACGGAAACTGGCGGTGCGGCGCTGCGCATCATTGAAAGAAGCGACCGCGTTCACGACAAGCCCGCTATTAATGAACGCCGCCGATCGTACCGCCTTCGGCCGGGTCGAGGACGCGGCGCGGCTGACGCGCTACGGCGGCGACTGCTATTCCTACTGCATGCTGGCCGCCGGCCATCTCGATCTCGTGGTCGAGACCGAACTGAAACCCTACGATATCGCCGCACTGATCCCGATCATCACCGGCGCCGGCGGCATCGTCACCACCTGGGACGGCCAGCCCGCCCAGGGCGGCGGCCGCATCATCGCCGCCGGCGACCCGCGCGTGCACGAAGCGGCGATGAAATTGCTCAATGGCTGACCCACGACGCACTCAGCAGGTGACGAGATCGGTATGTCCAAAACCCTTGGAGTAGTCGAGCAGGGAGATGACCGTCGGCGTTACACGAAACAGCCGGATCTCGTCCGGGTTCGGCATCTTCACCGGCAGAGGAGGCGCCTCGGGATACTTCAGCGGCATCATGCGCAAGACCTTCTCCGCCTCGGCCCGATCAACCACCACATGGGCGTGCGCTGCCATCGACAGGCCGGCAATCGTCATCAGATCAGCGGTGTCGTGATCGATCGCCAGTGAAATCCGGCTGTCTCGCGCCAGATTTTTTGCCTTCTGACTGTCCAGGCCGCAGAGAAAATACAGGGTCATGCCTTCGTTCACGTAACCGACCGTCGTTGCCTGCGGCCAGCCGTCCGGCCGCAGCGTCGCCACCGTCATGATGCGGTGTTGGTCCAGCAGGGTCAGGATCTTCTTGCTGATTTCTTCGTCCATCTGTCGTCTCCGGGATCGCGAGCGGAATCGAACGATATCTCCGCCAGGTCATGGGGTGTTGAGCCATGTCAACGATGATACGCGGCGGGCACGCGGCGATACCTCAGACGTCACGCCGAGCCGAAATGCCCTGTGCAGACTATCGAGGGTGGTTTTGATTTTCGATGCGAGATAGATTGGGTTGGAGCCTCGATACAAGGCGCCATCTTTGCTCAGGAACGTCCGATGGACGCGATGCTTGTCGTCGACATGCAGGTTGGGCTCCTCAACGGGAAACCGAAACACGACCTGCGCGGGGTCATTGAACGCATCAGTCGGCTCGCCGCCAAGGTCCGCGAGCAGTCCGGCACGGTAATCTTCGTCCAGCACTGCGGCGGCAGGGGCGACGATTTCGAACCGCACACGCCTGGCTGGGCATTTCTGCCCGAACTGCCTCGAACTCCTGCCGATGTTATTATTCAGAAGAATCTGAACGATCCGTTCGCCGGCACGGACCTGCAGGCGCGCCTCAACAGGATCGCGCCGGATCGGCTTCTGATTACCGGATGGGCCACCGACCTCTGCGTCGATGCGACCGTCCGATCGGCCGTCGCCAATCATCACAATGTCGTCGTGGTGGCCGATGGTCATACGCTAAGTGACCGCCCCTATCTCGACGCGGTCAGCGTCATTCGTCATCACAACTGGATCTGGAACAACCTGATCACGCAACGGTCCATCAAGCTCGCTGGTGCGAACGAACTGCTGCTTTGACTGGCGAGATGACGCGCGCCCTCCCGCAGAATTTGCTATGATAGCCTGAACGCGACAGACGCATCGTTGAGACGTCTGCGCCGGGAGGGCTTCATGAGAATTCTGCGGACGCCGGTCGCCTTATTCTCATTGCTGCTGTTTCCGGTGCTGGCCGCGGCCGAGGATTTTCCGACCAAGCCGATCCGGCTGATCGTGCCGTTTCCGGCCGGCGGCCCGAACGACGTCATCGCCCGCGTCGTCGGCCAGCGCATGTCGGAGCTGACAAAACAGCCGGTGCTGATCGACAATCGCGGCGGCCAGGCCGGCGTGCTGGGAACTGACGCGGTCGCGAAAGCAAATCCCGACGGCTACACCATCGGGATCACGAGCGCGAGCGCGCTCGTCATCAGCCCGACGATGGAACAGGTCCCTTACGACGTCGCTAGGGATTTCGCGCCGGTCGCGCTGGTCGTGACCGTGCCGGAGATGCTTGTCGTTGCAAGCAACGTCCCCGCCGGGAACATGGATGAACTGATCGCGCTTGCGAAAGCGCAGCCCGGCAAATTCAATTTTGCCTCCTCAGGCGTCGGCGGCCTGCCGCATCTCGCCGGCGAATTGTTCAAGCTGACCGCTAAAATCGACGTCGTCCACGTGCCCTATCGCGGCGCGGCACCAGCCATAAACGACCTGCTTGGCCAGCAGGTGCAGATGACGTTTCTCGATTTGCCGGTATTGCTGCCGCATATCAAGGCCGGCTCGCTGCGCCCGATCGCGCTCGGTGCTCCGCAGCGCGCGCCGACCGCGCCCGACGTGCCGACCACCGCGGAGGTCGGCATGCCGGACCTCCTGATCGAGAACTGGTATGGCATGATCGCGCCGGCGAAAACGCCGAAAGACATCGTTGCCGCGCTCAACCGCATTGCAAATGAGGCGATGGCCGATTCATCGGTGAAGGAAAAGCTCGCCGACCAAGGCCTCACGGTGGCCGGCGACACGCCGGAGCATTTCCGCGGATTTGTCGACGCCGAGACAAGGAAGTGGGCCAAAGTGATCAAGGACGCCGGAGTTGGGAAGACGAAGTAGATCTATTGCGCGGCCTTTAGAGCGTGATGACTTTTCTTCGAATCGTCATCCCGCTCCATCTTTTTATTTGAGCATGATCTTTCGGAAAACCGGTACCCACTTTTCCAGATCATGCTTTAACGCTGCGTGGCCTTGTTAACGCTGCGCGGCCTTGCGCAGATGATCCACCAATAATTTCGCCGGCCGGGGCAGGTTTTTAAAACTGCGGGCGCAGATCGTCAGCTTGCGGTTGGCCCAGGGATCGCGAATCCTCAGCATCGTGATCGGCATCGATCGCGCGCAGCGCTTGGCTGCGGCTTCCGGCACCACGGCGATGCCGACCTCCGCCGCCGCCATCTGGCAGATTGCGTCGAAATCCCGCAACCGCGCCCGGAACCGCAGCCGCGCGCCGAGCCGGGCGGCATGTTTGGCGATGTGCATCTGCAACGCGGTCGAATTGGTCAGGCCGACGAAGTCGCGATCCGTCACTTCCTGAAAGTCGATCTGGCGGCGGCCGGCAAAATCGCCGCGCCGCGCCGCCACCAGCACCAGGCGATCCTCGCTGAACAAAAACCGCTCGACGCTGTCGGGCAGGGCGTGCTCGGCCGCAAAGCCCAGATCCGCGGCGCCGGTCGCGATCGCGGCGGCGATATCGGTGCTTTCGCGCTCCTCGATATCGACGTTGATGTCGGGATGCTCGCGCAAAAATGACGCGAGCGCCTTGGGCAGGTGTTCCGACAGGCCCGACGTGTTGGCGAGCAACAGCACGCTGGCCTTGACACCGCTGGAATAGGCCGCGAGATCGCCGCGCAGGGTCTCGACATGGTGCAGGATGATCCGGGCATGATCGAGCAGGCTTTCGCCGGGCGCGGTCAGTTCGATGCCGCGGCGGCCGCGCTTCAACAGCGTAACGCCGAGCGTGGTTTCGAGGCCCTTGATCCGCGCGCTGGCCGACGCCAGCGCCAGATTGGCGCGGGCCGCGCCGCGCGTGATGCTGCGCGAATTGGCCACCGCGATGAACAGCCCGAGATCGACCAGATCGAAATGCATGGCCAGCTCCCTGGCTCCATCAGAGAAGCCCTGCCTTCGTCATTTCCGAAGGCTGGCTCCGTAAGCTGCAGATTGTGCCGATCCCGCGGATCGGTCAATGTCACCGGATGTTCGAACCTTTCCTGTTTCTGATCGCAAGCGCCTTCCTGCTGGCGGGTTTCGTCAAGGGCGTGCTGGGGCTTGGCCTGCCGACGGTGGCGATGGGGCTGCTGGCGGTCACCATGCAGCCGGCGCACGCGCTCGCGATCGTCATCGTGCCCGCTATGGTCACCAACATCTGGCAGACGTTTGTCGGCCCCTATTTGCTCGACATCATCCGGCGGCTGTGGCCGCTGATGGTGGGCACGATGATCGGCATCCGGCTGAACGCGGGGCTCATGACCGGCCCCTATGCGCCCTATGGCACCGTCGTTCTCGGCGTGCTGCTGGTGATCTACGCGATCATCGGCCTCAGCACATTCTCGTTTCACGTCGCGCGCAGGGACGAGAAATGGATCGGCGGCATTGTCGGCCTGATCACAGGCCTGATCTCCGCCGCCACCGGCGTGCAGGTGATCCCCTCGATGCCTTATCTGCAGGCGATCGGCATGGAGAAGGACGAGCTGGTGCAGGCGCTGGGCGTGTTCTTCACCGTGGCGACGGTGGGGCTGGCCTTCAACCTCACCAGCGCCGGGCTGTTGACGGCAGCCACCGCCCTGCCCGGCGCGATCGCCATGGCGGCCTCCTTCGCCGGCATGTTCATCGGCCAGGCCGTGCGCTCACGGATGCAGCCCGAGATGTTCCGGCGCTGGTTCCTGATCGCGATGATTTTCCTTGGGCTCTATCTCGCCGGAAGCGCGCTTTACAATATCCTGCACTGATCGAGGGGCCTGATCGACGCCGGCCGGCTTCAGCCACACCTCATTACCGGCGCGCTCAATAGCTCTAATTTTACCGAACTTTTAGCTATTCCCGATACCATCCCGGCCAGCGCGGAGCCTTTTCCGTTCCAATTGAAAAGGAACGGGCTCCATTTCTTGTTTCGACGCGTTTTCGTCACGCGAACCCGTGCCTCACCGCAATCCAGCGCGGGACAGGCTTTCGCTGGCGAACGCTCCGGAACAGCAGTCCAGAACGCTCAGGATGAGCGATGCCCAATGCGGAATTATCTATCGCCGAAGTCGAGACGATCATCCGTATTGGGTCGGCGGAAAAGCGCCTGGCAACGATCCAGCGGGTTACCGACCTGTTTCTGGCCTCCGCCGGCAGTTTCAATCCCGACCAGATCGAGCTGTTCGACGATTTGCTCGAACGCCTCCTCAAAACCATAGAGCTTCGGGCCATCGCCGATGTGAGCGCCCGCATGGCGCTTGCCGAAATCAGCGTTCAATTGGCTTCCGTCGCCCAGGCGCCGCCGGCTGTCGTTCGCCGCCTGGCAAGGCACGACGAGATCGCCGTCGCCGGACCGGTGTTGACGGAATCGGCTCGTCTGAGCACGGAAGACCTGCTCGAAATCGCGGAAACGAAAGCTGAGTCACACCTGTTGGCGGTTTCGGGACGCTGGTGGTTGAAGGAAGTCATCACCGACGCGCTGTTGGCCCGCCGATACCCGGCCGTCAGCCGTCGGCTCATCGGAAATCCCGGTGCGCGGGTTTCCGCCGCCGGATTCACCATTATCGTCGCGCAGGCTGAATCCGATCCTGAACTGGCCGTTGAGACCGGCATCAGGGTCGATCTACCGCCGGAACTCCGGAGGCAACTCTTGCGCAATGCGGCAGACGCGGTTCGATCGCGGCTGTTGTCGCGTGCGCCCCCCCATTTGTTCGAGGAAATCCGCAATGCGATCGCCGCCGTCGCGGCGGGAGCCGGTCGCGCGATGTCCGACGTTCGCGACTTTACCGCGGCCAAGCGTTTGGTGGCGCGGCTAAAGAACAACGGCGAACTCAATGAGGCGGCCTTGTTCGCCTTTGCCAAACAGCGAAAATATGAAGAGACCGTCGCAGCCCTCGCCGAGCTCTCGCGATCCACCATCGAAATCGTTCGTCCATTGATGCAAAGCCTGCGCGACGACGGCGTTCTCATTCCCTGCAAGGCAGCGCAATTGAGCTGGGAGACCGTCAGCGCGGTGCTGGAAAGCCGCTTTGCGACCGGCTCCATGGGGCCGCAGGAACTGGCCAAGGCGAAAAGCCAATATGCCGCGACAAAACCAGAAAACGCCCGCCGTCTGCTTCGGTTCTGGCAGGTACGATCGCAGCCTTCATCACCGAGCGTGCATTGACCCGCGTCGATGAATTCGCTTCGCGCAACCGGCGGCCGCCACTTGATCGCCTGAGATTTCTGGGATCAAATCCAAACGCTGCAAAATCCGGAAGGGAGCGAAAAATGATCAAAAGCGTATTGTTAGCCGCGTTCGTTGCGACATTTGCTCTGGGAACGGCCATCGCCCAGGAGAGCTGCGAGAGCAAAGCCGTCGGCAAAGACGGCAAGGCGCTCGCGGGCGCGGCAAAGACGTCCTTCATGAAAAAATGCGCGGCCGATACCTGCGCGACCAAGGCCGTGAGCCAGGACGGCAAGCCGCTTGCAGGCGCGGCCAAGACCAGCTTCTTGAAGAAGTGCGAAAAAGGCGCCTGATCCTCGGACGCCGTCACGGCGGAGCCGCCGCGTTGCTGATCCCGGCGGCTGAAAGCTTCAGCTCCGGAATCAGCTTCGATCCATATGATGTTACCTCGGCCGCAAAGGAGGCGGCCGATCCGATGCAATAAGCCGGATTGTTCTGGGAGCCTGTCGGGCTCTACTTGAACAGCGGCGTGCCCGGCACGAACGCATCGAACGCAGCCCAGAATTGCGCGCGATAACGGTCCTGCTCCTGCAGGATTTCGTGCTTCGAGCCGGCGATCACCAGATGCGAACCGGCGCGCAGGTGATAGGCGAATTCCTCGATCGCGGGGGTCGAGACGACAGTGTCGTTGCTGGCGGCCAGCATCAGGATCGGCTGGCGGATTTGCGAGGGGTAGTCCGAGGCGCGGAAGCCGCGCATCGCGGAAAACGCGGTATCGGCCCAGGCCACGGTCGGCGAGGCAATGCCGAGCGTCGGGTCCTCCTCCAGTATCGCGGCGTTGCGGGCGTAGCGCACGGGATCGCTGGTCAGGGGATTGTTGACGAACGAGGACACGCCCACCAGTTCGCTGCTGCCGCCCGGAATGTAGCGGCCGCCCTGGCCGGCCAGCCGCAATACGCGCAGCACCACGCTGGCGGCAAGGCCGGTGCGGTGCCCGGGAAGATCGATCATCGGCGCCGACAGCACCATGCGGTCGAACCAGCGTTTGCCGGCATGCGCAACGCGCAGCATCACCGCGCCGCCCATCGAATGCGCCAGCGCGAAATGCGGCGGCGGGCAATCCGGCAGCACCACCTGCTGCACGAAGGTCTCGACGTCGACCTCGAAATCGGAAAAGTCGCGGACATAGCCCTTGCGCGGATCGCGCAAGCGCCGCGAAGAATGGCCCTGCCCGCGCCAGTCGATCATGGCGACCGCGAAACCGCGATCGCGCAGGTCGCGCACCGTCTCGAAATATTTCTCGATCTGCTCGCCGCGCCCGCTGAAGACGCAGACCGTGCCCTTGCGGCCCGCCGGCGGCGCCCAGCGCGCGAACCGCAATTCCGCGCCATCCGGCGTCTTGATGGTGCCGCTGACGACATCTTCCGGAACGGGATTGGCGGGGATGGAGACAAGCGTCATGGGCAGCAACCGGATAGGTGAAAAGTAATGAAAATCAAGGGCGGGCAAGGGTCGGAAACATCAAAAAGCGGCTCGGTGCCGTCCTCTTGAACACCAGGAGACCCCTCCCATATCACCTTCGTGCAGGCCGCTACCAGCGTTTCGGGAAACCTGAACGCAAGGCTGCACAAAGAGAAAAGCCCGGCCCGATGGCGGGCGGGTTCATTCAACAGTCGCTCAATGGAGGACTATCCTATGCGTACCTATGATCTCACCCCGTTTTATCGCTCCACCGTCGGCTTCGACCGCTTCTTTTCCCTGCTCGACCAGGCAGCGTCCGACGGCAGCCCCGGCTATCCGCCCTATAACATCGAGCGCACCGGCGAGAACGCCTATCGCATCAGCGTCGCGGTCTCCGGCTTTGCGCAGGGCGAGCTTTCGATCGTCGCCAAGGAAAACACGCTGACGATCAAGGGCGAAAAAACCGCCAATGAAAACAGCCAGGGCAAGGCCGAGGTGCTCTATCGCGGCATCGCGGCGCGCGCCTTCGAACGGGCGTTCCAGCTTGCCGATTTCGTCCAGGTGAAAAACGCCTCGCTCGAGAACGGCCTGCTCCACGTCGATCTCGTCCGCGAGATTCCCGAGGCCAAGAAACCCCGCAACATTCCGATTTCGACCGGCGCGACTGCAGCGCAGGTGGTCGACGGCTCGGCCGAGAAAGCCGCTGCGTAACGCAGGTTCGTTCGCGTCACGCTTCGAATATGAAAACGCCCCGGCAAGCCGGGGCGTTTTTTATGTCTCTGCCATCCTGTTCATGATTGTCGTCCCGCGAACCGCCGGCCCTCAGTAATAATCCCGCAGATATTCCGCGATGCTGTCGGGCTGGTTGAGATTGTCCCAATCGTAGAGATCGCCATACAGCAGCGCGCTGGCCTGGGTCTTGTAGTCCGGCGACACGTCGTCGGCCTGCGGCAAGCCGCGCCCGAGAATGTCGCGGTAATCCTGATAATTCGCCTGCGTGCCGACGAAGATGCAGACGCAGTGGTTCGGTTCGGCGTAGAGATAGCGGACGTTGCCGCCATTGTCGTGAATCACGAAACGATGCGCCGGCAGCGCCCGCAGCGCTTTCAGCCCGGCAGGATCGTTGGCGACCTTGACGCGAAAGCCGGCCGAGGAGAGCAGAAAACTGTTCTTTTCCAGGAACGGCTTGCTCGGCGCCTCCAATGCGGCCAGCAGCGAAGCGCACAGCATCAGCGCCATGGCCGGCACTGCCGCGAATGCTTTCGCGCCACGGGCACCCATGGGCCACGAGCGGCGACATGCAAACGGCCGGACCGTCAATGCTGACATCATGAACAATATCGCGCCTCGCCGGAGCGTTCGGATGAAGCCCATCCTTGCTTGAACCGCAAGGCAGCGTCAACCGACCACGACAGGCAGAAACATTGCGAGCCTGATCGGCCGCATCTTGCGCTGGATGGCCCGGCCGCTTTGAAGGACACCGTCATTCCGGGGCATCGCGAAGCGATGAACCCGGAATCCCGAGAGGGCTAGCCGCGAGATTCCGGGTTCGCGCTCACGCGCGCCCCGGAATGACGGATACCAACCGCGCCCGTCCCCTACTCTTCCCATTGCCTCGCCAGCGTCGCCAGCGCGCAGCCTTCGCAATAGCGCGCATCCTTGTAGTCGATCCAGTTATGCGCATAGACCCGCTCGGCGGGAATGCCATACCGCGCGCGCAGCACCCGCACCAATGTCTGCCACGCCGCGATCTGCGCCTCGGTGGGCTCGCGCCTCACGTCAGGATAATTGCCGGCGAATTCCACGCCGATCGAATTGCTGCCGATCACCTGATGAAAGGTCGGGCCGTTATCGATGTATTTGCTGTCGTTGCGGTTGGCGCCGTCGCCATGGGTCGGCACCAGGTTTTCGGCTACTGCCCAGTACACGGTGCCGTCGGTTTCAACCCAGACGGTGACGCCGCGCCGCGTCGGATGTTTCGCCTGCTCCAGCGCGCCGCCCCGTGCCGAGCCGGCCGGTCCCTCGGTCTGGTGCACGATGATGTTGCACCAGGGATGGGCTTTTGAAAGCTCACCCCACGGCGCCAGCCACACCATCTTCAGGCCCGGAATTTCAGGCGTGCCGGAGGTCCGCGCGACGGTCGCGAGGTCGGGCGTCTCCGCACATGCCGGCTCGAACATGCCGGCAAGGCACAGGGCCGTCACGAGCAGGCGGAAGCTCATCATCGGGATCCAGCGGGGCGCCGGGATGACGCTCGGGGGCTGCGTAACACGTTTACGCGCGCTTGCGCAGAGCGCCGGCATCCGCGCGGCACACGTCCAGCACCCGGCGCGCGAGCCCGGAGCGGGAAAAACAACAACGTCCGCCGACCACAGCGTCGGCATTAAAACGCATAACAACTGTGGATAACGCGATGGCCGCGGGGTGACAAAGCGGGCAGCACGCCGCGAATCTGTTGGGATCACGTCTGAGGATGTTGCGAGGCTGGCCCTCCGCCAAGCATGCCTCGGTGTCGCGTTCAATCCATTAAACCCTGAGAGGATGCTATGGCTAAGAAAGCGAAGAAGGCAAAAAAGGCGAAGAAGGCGAAGAAGACCAAAAAGTCCAAGAAGTAACCTTCAAGCCCGGGTGGAGCGCCTCGTTCCGCCCGGGCACCGGATCTGATCGGAACAATTCCATGAAGCGGCGGGCCCAGAGCCCGCTTTTTAATTCCAGCAAGCCGCCACGCAATTTTCCTTCCCCGCCTTCCCGACATGGAGCTGACATCAGATGACTGCGATCCGTGGAGCAACGGCCGCCGTGACCGGCGCCGCCAGCGGCATCGGCCGGGCGCTGGCGCTCGAACTCGCCGCGCGCGGCTGCGATCTCGCGCTGGCCGATCGCGACGAAGCGGGACTGCAGGCGGTCGCCGCGGAAATCAACCGCGTCCATCAATGCAAGGTCACGGTTCACCGCGTCGATGTCGGCGAGCCACAGCAGATCGCGGACTTCGCGCAAGCCGCCATCGCTGCCCATCCCGGGCTGAACATCGTCGTCAACAATGCCGGCGTCGCCTTGCTGGGCCAGTTCAACGAGATCGATCAGGCGCAGATGGACTGGCTGATGAATATCAATTTCTGGGGCGTGGTGCATACGACGCGCGCGTTCCTGCCGCATCTGGCGCGCCAGCGCGAAGCCCATATCGTCAACCTCTCGAGCATCTTCGGCATCGTCGCGCCGCCGGGACAAACGGCTTACGTGGCGGCGAAGTTCGCGGTGCGCGGTTTCTCGGAAAGCCTGCGGCATGAGCTGCAGACGGCCGCAAGCCCGGTGCGGCTTTCCGTCGTGCATCCCGGCGGCGTCTCGACCAATATCGTGCGCAACTCCCGCGACGGCGCCGGCATCACCGACAATGCGCGCCGCGCGCAATCGATCGAACGCTTCGACGCCGCGGCAAAAACCACGCCCGCCGCCGCCGCGCTGCGCATCATCCAGGGCATCGAGAAGAACCAGCCGCGCATTCTGATCGGCAACGACGCCCGCTTCATGGACCTGCTGCAACGCTTTCGCCCCGCGACCTATTGGGCGGTGCTGGCGCGCCGGTTCGCGAAGACGGCGAAGAAAGCAAGCGCGTAGGGCAACACCGCTATTTTCGTCATTCCGGGGCGATGCGAAGCATCGAACCCGGAATCTCGAGATTCCGGGTCTGGTCCTTCGGACCATCCCGGAATGACAACTTAAACCATCACTGTCCCCCCAGCCGATCCGCGAAATAACCGATGGTCTTGCGGTAGATCGTCGCCCGGTTCCACTCGCGCATCGCCTCGAAATTCGCGGTGCCCTCGCCATAGGGCGCACCCATCTTGAAGCCGCTGGTGTGCAGCAGGTTCGCGGTGGAGGCGAGCACGTCGGGCACGCTGTGGCGCAGATCGACATGGCCGTTGCCGTCGAAATCGACGCCGTATTTGATGTAGGACGACGGCAGGAATTGGGTCTGGCCGATTTCGCCGGCATAGGCGCCGATCAGATCGCGCAACGGAAGATCGCCGCGCTGCAGGATCTTGAGCGCCGCCAGCAGTTCGCCCTGGAACAATTCAGTGCGCCGGCAATCATGCGCCATGGTGGCAAGGGTGCGGACCACCGGCAGCTTGCCGATGTCGCCCTTGCCGAAATCGGATTCCAGCCCCCAGATCGCGACGATGATCTGGCGCGGCACGCCGAACCGCTGCTCGATGTTCGACAGCAGCGCCGCATGGCGCTGCAGCATCGCCCGCCCGGTGTTGATGCGCCCGGGCCCGACCCGGGTCGAGACATATTGCTCGAACGACTTGTTGAAGGTGCCGCGCTGGCGCCGGTCGAACGAGAGCACCGCCGCATCCTGCTGCACGCCGCCGAGCGCGGAGGAGACCACGCTTGGCGAAATCCCCGCCGCCTGCGCCTCCGCCGACATCGCCGCCACGAAGGTGTTGAAGTCGCCGCCGCAACGGGCGGCAAAGGAGGGGGTGGCGAGGATCAGCGCGAGGAGGACGACGGCAATGCGGAGCATAAAGGTCTTTCTGTTGATGAACGGTCCTGGCGAGGGACATGCCATAACATGCCTTGCCGGCGCGTTCGAGAGCCCCACGCTTCTCGAACGCAACGCCGGGCTCTGTTTGTCTCGCCAACGGCCACAATTTCGGACAATCTTCCGGTGCAGGGTTCCCGCCCCGGGGGGCATTCCGATTGAGCCCAAATCCCTGCGCATCGATTGCCGCCACCAAGGGGATTTGCAATGCCACTTCCACATAAAATATTCACCCCGCTCGTCCTCCTCATTGCATTGTCGTGCCAACCGGCGACACCGGCCGGCGCACAGACCCGCGATATGGCGGGCGCAAAGGATTTCCCCGGCATCGGCCGTTTTGCCGGCAGCGTCATCACCGGATACCAAGTAAAGGATTTCGACGCCGCGCGGATGCAGGCCGCCCCGTTCAAGGACAGCAATCCGGCCGACGCGCGGCGGCTGGAAGGCCGCGTTACCCGCATCGCCTATCGCACCAAACCCGGTCCTTCCATCCTCGAGGTATCGCGCAATTTCGAAACCCAACTGGCAAAGGCCGGATTCGAAACGCTGCTCGTCTGCGACACCGACGCCTGCGGCGGCATTCCCTTCAGCGAGGCGATCGACGCGCTGCCGGTGCCGCAAATGTGGGTGGACGGTTTCAATTTTCATTATTTTGCCGGGCGCAAGACCGACGGCGGACGCGAGACCTATGCCAGCATGGTCGTCAGCGAGAACAATCGCGAGATCACCGCGCAGCTCACCGTCGCCGAACTCGGCGCCATCGAGAACAAGATGGTGGATGCCGCCGCGATGGCAAAGGGCCTCGGCGAGGCCGGCCACATCGCGCTGTACGGCATCTACTTCGACACCGACAAGGCCGCGATCAAGCCCGAAAGCCGCCCGACGCTGGAGCAGATCGCAAAACTGCTGAGCGGCCAGCCGCAGCTCAACGTCTTCATCGTCGGCCACACCGACAGCCAGGGCGCGTTCGATTACAATCTCGATCTGTCCAGGCGCCGCGCCGAGGCGATCGCGCAGGAGCTGGTGAAGACGTATCGCATCGCCCAGCCGCGGTTGCGCACCGCCGGCGTCGGCCTGCTCGCGCCCGTCGGTTCCAACGCCACCGAAGCCGGCCGTGCGCTGAACCGTCGCGTGGAACTGGTGGCCCCGTAGGGCGGGCCTGCAGGGTGCGCGCGCGCGATCGACCTTCAACCGGCCGCGGCATTCTGATAGTATTCGCTCAAGCGTCAGTGCAAGCGGGCCCATGATGCCGAACCAAGCGCAAAATAGCGAACAAATGCCGCGACGGTTCGGCTTCCTGCGCGTGCCGCTGTTCCGGCTGCTCGCGATCAACCTCGCGGCGGGAATGCTGCTGGCAGCGCTGCTGGTCGGCGGGTTGCTCGCGCTAAATCCATCGGGCCTGCGGGATCTGATCTTCGCCAATTCATCGCCCGGCACCGCGCTCGGCCTGTTGCTGTTCGGGTTCATCGTGACCCTGGGTTCAACCGCGATGGGCACCGCGATCATGATGGCGGCGGGTGGCAAGCGTTAGAGCGGCTGCCGCCCTATCGTCGTCCCTGCGAAAGCAGGGTGCGCAGTCCGAAACCTTCCGTCTCAACGATCGCCGGTGGCTATGGGTCCCTGCTTTCGCACTAGGGCATGCACACATCTCTGAGGCTCCATCCCGCAGTGACGGCGTAGAAGTATTCGAGGCCGCGCTTCATGGTGATGGGGCCCGGCGGTTTGGAGGATGGATAGCCGTCCCAACCGCCGAAGCGGCCGATAATCCAGGCGGCCCAGGCAAGGCTGTCGGGCGGATGCGGGTTCCTGAGCCGTTTGCTTTGGGCTTCGAGGTTCTGGTTGAGGGCGGCGAGCGTTGCGATCTCGTTGGCATCGAAGGCAAGCCGGACAGGCTGATGGCCATGGCCATCGCGCGCCTGCAAGAGCTGGATGGTGATGACCGCCGCCTTGGCGGCGATCGCAACCAGCTTGAGGAGCCGGTCGGCGGTGGCAATCTGGCTGTCTTCGAGCCTGAAGCCTTGCGTCTTGAGGACGCGGAAGAATTGCTCGATCAGCCAGCGCCGCTTGTACCATTCGACGATGCGCCAGGCCTGTTCTGCATTCGCCACTGGGTGCGTGGTGAGAAGCCGCCAATGCAGCGGCTCGGTGCCGGCCTTGGGATTGGGCTCACGCACATCGACCAGGGTCAGCGGCAGGCTTTCAGGCAGATGACGCAGGAACTTGGTCTGCGGCCGGGCCAAGTTCACCGCGCCAAAGCGCAGCTCGAGAGGTACGATACGTTCGGCCCGCTGCGCCCGCGCCGGCAACACGATCGCACGCTGGTCCACGACCGCCATGGCTTCGCTGGCGGCATACAAGCCGACACCGTCCGCGAGTTTGCGGTCATGCATGCTGCGGGCGATCACATGGAAGCGCTCCTCAGCAGCGCTGGCATAAAGGGCGAAGATGTCGCTCTCGCGGTCGCCGAGCGCGGTCACCATGGCGGCCTTGGCGAGCAGTGGCTTGGCCGCCCGCGCGGTGGCGATCCAGCGCTGCAATTCCTTGTCCGAGAGGTCGCGTAGGTCGTGCGAGACGGTACGGCGGCCCTTGCGTGTCCACACCTGGCCGCTCAACAGACCGAGGCAGCTGCCATTCTCGGCGTCCACTGCCAGCATCGGGTGCAGCAACACCCCGTGGCCGTTCCCTTTGCCGATCTCCCCGAGCCCGCGCCGGCGGTTTGCCGTGGTTGCGAAGTTGATTTCGCTGGTGTCCTGGATCGCCAATATATGGCGTCCTTCTGCCGCCACCGCCGTGCCTTCGCTCCAGCTTTCGATCACGCGTGCGGTCGTCACCTTGGCATTGCCGAGAAAGCGGTTGAACCGCACTTCCCGGGCGCGGTTGCCTTTTGCCAGCCCCCGCAGGCAGACATCCTTGCCTGCGACCATGCATTCGATGAGCGCCGCCCCCCTTTATCGAGACGACGATCCCCGAACCGACCCAACGACCAGTCAATTTGCGCCAGCATGCCGACACCCCCGCCAAACCCGAAGTGCCGCAATAGAAATCACACGAATTCCCGATTCTGGAATCCCCTTGGCCAGACCCAAGTCAATTCGTCGCACCAGATGTGTGCATGCCCTAGTGCTTTCGCAGGGACGACGAAAGAGGATTCAATTTTCAAACAGCCACACCTTCATTGCGTCCCTCTAATTTCAGATACGCGTTCGCCCTCGCGGCGCGATGCGTCCGAGGCGTTGGTGAATCTTCCGCCCAAGAGAGGGCGTGGGGAATGCCGGATGCCCGCTGCATCCGCGGCCTCGTGTGCACTTGGTAGTGGTAGGACGCACACGAGCAACAACGAGTACACCGGGATCACCCGGCATTCCCGCACGCAATGGTTTTAACGGTTTCCTTCGCGCTCTCCCCGGTGACCGGGCTGTTTTGCCACCGTCATCCGCGGACTGACGTTGTGCCTCAGCCCGGTTGGGCCGACATAACATCCGCGAACTTGACGCCAGCGTCGGGGCGTCAGGACCACACGACTTCGCCGTCCGCTGCAATCGTCTCTCGTCCGCGTGCTCTGTGTCGCTCCCGGATTCATAAGAATCCGCCCTGCAACCTTTTGTAGCGCGCAAAACGCTGCCGCGTCCACCGCATCCCTCCCCGCGTCCGTGACGATCGCGATACGCCCCTCTGTGGGGTGGGATGGCGAGGGTTGTAGATGTGATTTGGGGTGGACGGGAACGGAAATATTTTTGCAAAGGGGACTGGACAGCCAAGTCAACAAAAAGCCCGACGGGCAAATCACGCAACTGCGCCGTCGATCTACGACGCCAAAGTTCTAGATTTTCTTGCAGTTTAGCAAGGCGACTCATCAACCTGCCTACCAACGAGTTCGCACCATTTGTCTGCGCCTCCATGCGAAAATAGGCCAAGGATGAAAAATCGTCGAAGGGAAGTTGGCGTCGATAGCTATTTTCTATTTATCTCAAAAAAAAGGCGGGCTTTCGCCCGCCGCATTTGTTTCGATGGATGCCCGGGTCAAGCCCGGGCATGACGATCTGAATTAATTGTCCAAGAACGACCTGAGCTTCCTGCTCCTCGACGGATGCTTCAGCTTGCGCAGCGCCTTGGCTTCGATCTGCCTAATACGCTCTCTGGTCACCGAGAACTGCTGGCCGACTTCTTCCAGCGTGTGGTCGGTGTTCATGCCGATGCCGAAGCGCATGCGGAGCACGCGTTCTTCGCGCGGGGTCAATGAGGCCAGCACGCGCGTGGTGGTCTCGCGCAGATTGCTCTGGATCGCGGCATCGATCGGCAGGATCGCGTTCTTGTCCTCGATGAAATCGCCGAGATGCGAGTCTTCCTCGTCGCCGACAGGGGTTTCCAGCGACAGCGGCTCTTTCGCGATCTTGAGAACTTTTCGAACTTTTTCCAACGGCATGCCGAGCTTTTCGGCCAGTTCCTCCGGCGTCGGTTCGCGGCCGATCTCGTTCAGCATCTGGCGCGAGGTGCGCACGATCTTGTTGATGGTCTCGATCATGTGCACGGGAATGCGGATGGTGCGCGCCTGGTCGGCGATCGATCGCGTGATCGCCTGCCGGATCCACCACGTCGCATAGGTCGAGAACTTGTAGCCGCGGCGGTATTCGAATTTATCGACCGCCTTCATCAGGCCGATATTGCCTTCCTGGATCAGATCGAGGAATTGCAGGCCGCGGTTGGTGTATTTCTTGGCGATCGAAATCACCAGCCGCAGATTGGCCTCGACCATTTCCTTCTTGGCCTGGCGCGCCTCGCGCTCGCCCTTCTGCACGCCGTGCACGATCTTGCGGAATTCGCCGATCTCGAGCCCGGTCAACGCCGCCAGCGACTGGATCTCGTGGCGCAGATCCTTGATGCGGTCCTTTTCGTGATGGACGAAATTCTTCCAGCCTTTGGCCGAGAGCTTCGAGACACGGTTGAGCCAGCGCGGATCGAGCTCCGAGCCCTGATAGTTGCGCAGGAAATCCTCGCGCGCGACGCCGTGGCTGTCGCCCAGCCGCAGCAGCCGGCCCTCGAACGACACCAGCTTCTTGTTGATGTCGTAGAGCTGCTCGACCAGGCTGTCGATACGGGCCTGGTTGAGCCGCAGCGACTTCACCTCGACGATGATGTCGTCCTTCAGCTTCTTGTATTTGCGCTCCTGCGCCGGCGACAGCGTCTCGTTCTGGAGCTGGTTGGAGATGTCCTGCTCCTGCAGGCGGCGCAGCTTCTTGTAGTTGTCGGCGATCTTGTCGAAGGTCTCGACCACCTTCGGCTTCAGCTCGGCCTCGATGGCCGCGAGCGACATCTGGTTTTCGAACTCGTCGTCGTCCATATCGGATTCGGCGGCGGATTCGGCCGGATCCTTTTCAGCCTCCGGCTCGGCGGCGGGAGCGGCGCGGAACGGCGTCGGCGCCGGCGGTGCGGCCGGCGGCGCGATGTGCGACGGTGCCGCGGCAGCAGCGGGCATCGCGGTGGCGCCATTGCCGGTGCCGTTGGCGGACGCCAGCGGCTGGCCGTCGGGACCGACCGGCGCCGCCAGCAGCGGGTTCATGTTGTTCTTGGCGTCGGGGCCGGCGTAGGTCGCTTCCAGATCGATGATGTCGCGAAGGAAGATCTTTCCTTCGTTCAGTTCATCGCGCCAGATGATGATGGCCTGGAACGTCAGCGGGCTTTCGCACAGCCCTGCGATCATCGCCTCGCGGCCGGCCTCGATGCGCTTGGCGATCGCGATTTCGCCCTCGCGCGACAGCAGCTCGACCGTGCCCATCTCGCGCAGATACATGCGGACGGGATCGTCGGTGCGCTCGCCGGGCTCGGATTTCTTGACTTCGGTGACGGCCTTCTGCGTGACCTCGACCAGTTCGTTGTCGGTCTCGTCCTCGGCCTCTTCCTTGTTCTCTTCGTCGCTGTCGGAGTCCTCGGCCTCGGAGACGTTGATGCCCATGTCTGACAGCATCGACATGATGTCTTCGATCTGTTCCGGCGAGGTGGTATCGGAGGGCAGGACCTCGTTGAGCTGGTCGAAGGTCACGAAGCCGCGCTTCTTGGCCTGCTTGATCATCTTCTTGACGGCGGCATCGGACAGATCGAGCAACGGCGACGGTGCGTCGGCTGAGTCCTTCTCAGGGGCGTCCGCTGCCTTGTCGTCTTTTTCCTTGTCCTTTACCTGCAGCGTCTTTGCCTTGCTGGCCATTCATTAAGCTCCCGAAACGCGCTCATGCAGGATGCGTCGCCGCGCCCGCCGTGATTACCTGAAACCGTTTATGATGCGGAAAGGGCGGCGCAGATTTCGCCACCCCCTCGTTTGTGTCACCGGTTTCGTACTATAGCCTGGAGGCCGTTAACTCTCGCCTAACCCTGTTTTTGCAGCCAAACCATGGGTTTGGCGAGTTTTTTCGCGGGTCCGGCTGGTGCGGTCCGCACGATTTTCAGTCAAACGCTTCGTTGGAACCGGCCCGAGGACTCCCCGAACCCCTCGATCAGGGCCTCGGTACCATCCACTTCCGCTAGCCTGGCCTTGACGTCCCGCAGCCACGCCAAATTCGCCTCGCTTGCCTCGTCGCCCAGGGCCAGCTCGGCATCCTTCAATTCCCTAAGTAAGGAGTGCCATTGGCGATGCAAGGAGACGAGCTGGTGCCAGGTGGAAAGAACATCCTCCCGCGCCGCCTGAGCTTTCGCGCCCCACACCGCCGAGGTCGTGATCGCGTTCTCAACCCTTTGAAGAGATTGTGAAAATCCGGCCGTTTCGAGATCGGCCCGCATTTTCTCGGCTTGCTCGGAGGGATCGGCGCCGTGGTGATGGTCCTCGGCGAAGGCCGCGATGATGCGGGCGCGCAGTTTGTTGGCCTCGGGGTGGGCCAGTTCCAGCGCCGCCACTTCCTCCAGATGGTCGTGCAGCAGCCAGGGATGGTTAACTAGGGATTGCAGGATCAGCGCCTCGCGGCGGGACATCGCGCTGCGCTGGCCGCGCATGATCGGGCTGGTCGCAAGCTGCGGACTGGCCGCCTGATAGGGCCCGCGGTTGATGGTCTGGCTGCCCGCAGAACCCTGTGGACGGCCGCCCCGCGGCTCCAATCGGCCCGCCGCGCCCGGGGTAAAGCTGCCGCGGGAGGGAAAACGCCGGCCTGATTCGCGGCCCAAATTGCCCGCCCCGCCGCGATAATTGCCATAGCCGCGCCCGCCTTCCGGCGCGAAGGTCCGCTGCAGCCGCTCCGCCAGGTCCTGGCGATAATACCGCCGCACCACCTCGTCGCGGATGCCGTTGGTCAGCTCACCGATCCGCTTCTCCAGCGCCGCGCGCCGCTCCGGCGTCGCGAAGGTGCCGCCGACGACCTCGCGCGACCAGATCACGTCGGCCAGCCCGCGCGCCGCCGAGATCACTTCCTCGATCGCGGCGCGTCCGCCGGAGCGCGCGAGATCGTCGGGGTCCTGCCCTTCCGGCAGCAGCGCAAACCGCAGACTCTTGCCGGGCGCAAGATGCGGCAGCGCCATGTCGGCGGCGCGCCACGCCGCTTTTTGTCCGGCCTTGTCGCCGTCGAAACAAAGGATCGGCTCGTCCGCCATCTTCCACAACAGCACAAGCTGGTTTTCGGTCAGCGCCGTTCCGAGCGGCGCGACGCTGGCGGCAAAGCCGGCGCCGACCATGGCGATGACATCGACATAGCCTTCCACCACCACCAACGCCGCGCCGTTATGGGCCGCAAGCCGCGCGGGCGCCAGGTTGTAGAGATTGTCGCCCTTGTGAAACAACGGGGTTTCCGGCGAATTCAGGTATTTCGCCGCCTGATCCTTTTCCAGCGCGCGGCCGCCGAACGCGATCACCCGTCCGCGCAGATCCGTGATCGGAAACATCACGCGGTCGCGAAACCGATCGTAGGGCACCGGGATATCGTCGCCCGCTATCAGCAGACCCGCTTCCACCATGTCCTCGACCGGGATGCCCTGGGCGCCCAGATGCTCCTTCAGCGCGAAGCGGTCGGCCGGCGCATAGCCGATGCGAAACTGCAACTGCACCGCCGGCGAAATCGCGCGGTCGCCGAGATAGCCGCGCGCCTTGGCGCCGTTGCGCGAGGCCAGCGTGTCGGCGAAGAATTTCGCCGATAGCTCCATCACGTCGTAGAGCGTCTTGCGGCGCTGCTCGTGCCGCGCCGCGTCCGGCGTCGCCGCGGGCAGCGCCACGCCGGCCATCGCCGCGAGCCGCTCGACGGCCTCGGTGAAGCCGACGCCTTCGGTCTCCATCAGGAACGAGATGATGTCGCCATGCTTGCCCGAGGAGAAATCGTGATAGAAGCCCTTCTGGTCGTTGACGGTGAACGACGGCGACTTTTCTTGTTGGAATGGCGACAGCCCCTTCCACTCCCGCCCCGCCTTCTTCAATTTCACGCGGCGGCCCACGACTTCCGAAACCGGAAGCCGGGCACGCAGATCATCGAGGAACTGGGGCGTGAAGCGCATCAAGCGATTTTCGGTGACTAGTGGCGGCGTGCCAACCGATCATGGATATAGGGCGGCCTGCCCAAAATACGAAGTTTGTTAACCTTCTCCCGGCTATTCACAGGGGTCGTACTGTCATGACCGGACACGCGCGGCCTGGACCCGTTATGACGGTGCATCAATAACCGCGCTTGAACAGCTCCCGGTTCCGCGCTTTGGATAATGCCATGTTCACGATATTCAGGGGCGGCCAGAGCGGGGCGTGGCAGGTCACCTCGCTTTCGCCCGTCAAGGGCGAGTTGCTCGAACCGGTGCGCACCCTCTCGGTCGTCAATAACACGGCGATCGCCTTGCCGCTGCTGCCATCGCCGACGTCGTGGCGGCTGGCCGGCGTCGCCAGCCATCTGCGCTATGTCGAGCGCACCGAGAAGACCCAACTCGATGCGGCGCAGGCCGGACTCGGCCGCACCGAGGCGACCTGCGCGGCGCTGATCCCGATCAGGAAATCATCGGCCTGGTGGGAGCTGACGCAGGACGAGCGGCGGCAGATTTTCGAGGACAAGTCGCATCACATCTCAGCCAGCCTGAAATATTTGCCGGCGATCGCGCGGCAGCTTTATCACTGCCGCGATCTCGACGAGCCGTTCGACTTTCTCACCTGGTTCGAATATGCGCCCGAGCACGCCGAGGCATTCGAGGAACTGCTGGGCATGCTGCGCGCCACCGAGGAGTGGACTTACGTGGAGCGCGAGGTGGATGTGCGCGTGGTGTGGGAAGGCTAGAGCATGATCGGTTCTGATTGAATCAGAACCGAAGCTCCAGATTCTTGTTTTGACGCGTTTTCTTCACGCGAACCGGCATCCACTTCACTGAAAAGCGCTCTAACGCTCCAGGAAACGCCCCGAGGCGATCCGCGTCAGGCCGGTGACGGGCCAGTTGTAGACATAGGTCCAGGCTTCCGTCGCGCCGTCCGCAAGCGTCACCGACAGCATCTGCCTGATATATTCGGTCGGCTCCGCGAACCCCTCGCCGCAAGCCTCGTACATGTCGAGCTCGCGGAGCAGTTCGTTGGGCTGCCGCAGCCGATAGAGTTCGCCGAACACCCGCTCGGCAGGATCGTCCGACAGCACCAGCCCGGGATAATGCTTCACCAGGTATAGCCGGCCCCGGCATCGCGCCTCGCCGATGAAATCGGCGCTGCGCGACAACAGCTGCGCCATCGGATGATCGAAGCCGCGCATCAGCGTGCCGTAGACGAAGAGTTGGTCGGATGTCATGGCTATTACTATCCCGTCATTTCCGGGCGATGCAAAGCATCGAACCCGGAAGCTTGCGCGATAACCTCTGGATTCCGGGTTCGCGCCAATGCGCGCCCCGGAATGACGGGGGAGAGAAATCGCGCTTACGCCGCCACGACCTCATCGCTGATGACGAGGAATTTGACCAGGTCCATCCGGCCAAAACTCGTGGTCAGCGCCACGTCGGCGGCGTCGCGGCCGGTGCCCATCAGGATGCGGCCGATCCGCGGATGATTGTGGCGGGCGTCGAACGTGTACCATTGCCCGGACAGGTAGACCTGAAACCAGCCGGAAAAATCCATCGGCGCCGGGTCCGGCGGGATGCCGATGTCGCCCATATAGCCGGTGCAATAGCGCGCCGGGATGCCCATGCAGCGGCAGAATGTCAGGGCCAGATGCGCGAAGTCGCGGCAGACGCCGGTGCCCTGCTCATAGACGTCCTGCGCGGACTTCATGTGATGCGCGTGCTGATAGCCGAAGGTGACGTGATTGTGGACGAATTCGGTGATGGCCTGAACCCGCGCCCAGCCCGGCTGGGTGTTGCCGAACAGCGACCAGGCGATATCCGTCAGCTTGTCGGTTTCGCAATAGCGGCTCGCCATCAGATACATCAAAAGCTCGTCGGGCAGCTGATCGATCGGCACCTGCTGCGCGGTCGGCACCACCACGTCGGGCCATCCGGAATCGCGCACCAGCGCGCTGCCGCGCAAGGTCACGCCGCCGGCCGGCGCCACCAGGCGGCCGCAGACATTGCCGAAGCTGTCGCGGTAAAATCCGATCGGCACGTTCGGCTCGGCAACGATGCTTTCGGTGCCGACGATATCGGAATAGCGCGACGGGTGAATGCTGAGCATGATCACCATCGGGGTCGGCTGCACCGCCGCGTAGCTGATCTCGAAACCGACCTTGATTTCCATGGTTACACCTTTGCCTCGTGCTCATCGACAGAGACGACGTTGATGCTGACATACATGCCGACAAACGCGTCGGCCGAACCAAGATAGGTGCCGTGCAACGGGATCGCCTGGCGCGGATCGCGCGCCACCGCGACGCGAATGAGGTCGCGGGTGCCGACGATGCCGTTGGTCGGGTCGAATTCGATCCAGCCGGCGCTCGGCAGATAGACCTGGACCCAGGCGTGGGTCGAGCCGCCGCCGACATAGCCGTGCGCGCGGTCGCCCGGCATCGACAGGTATCCCGAGACGAAGCGCGCGGCGATGCCGAGCTGCCGCAGCGCCTCGATCATGAACAGCGCGTAGTCGCGGCAGGTGCCGGATCTGGTCTGCAGCGTGTCGAGCGGATGCTGGGTGCCATGCTCATGCCGCTTGCGATATCTGAACATCTCGCGGATGCCGTGGGTCATCCCGCTCAGGATGTTGAAGGTCGGCGTCGGCCCTTCCGCGTCGAGAAAATTCCGCGCCCAGGCCGAAAGTTCGCCATCCGGGTCGCTATATTGCGGCGTGATGAACTGGACGAGATCGGGAAATTCCTCGTTGTCGTAGACAAACGGATAGAAATACGCTGTGTCGTCCGGGGTCAGCAGATATTCATCGGCCGGATTGTGCTCGACGGTCGCGGTGGAGGAGAACGAGAGGGTTTCGGCGCGCTCGTCGAAGGTCGCAATCGCGACGCTGTTGCCGAACACATCGTGGATCCAGCGCAGCGACATCGGTCGCGGCTCGATCTCGAGGCTGCCGGCAAGCACGCGCAGATCGTGGCCGTCGCGCGGGCGCAGCATGATGCGGTGTTCGCCGAACGCCACCGGGTGGGTGTAGCGATATTCGGTCTTGTGATGGATCGTGAGTAGCGGCATCGTCGAAGCAATCATCGTGATTTCGTGCAATCTAATCTATACCGATCCTTGCTTATTCCTAAATCGGTATGCTGCTTCGGTAGGCAACGAGTGAGAAAAATGGCTTTGGGCAGCGCGGGAGATACACCATTACTCCTTGGAAACCAGGATGTTCCGCCGGTTCTGGAAGATAATTCCACGGGACGCTCGCCGTTCCTCGTGACCTGCGATCATTACGGCCGGCTGATTCCGAACGCGCTGGGCGATCTCGGGCTGCCGGAGAGCGATCTGTCGCGGCATATCGCCTGGGATATCGGGATCGCCGGCGTCGCCGAGCGGCTATCGAAGGATCTCGACGCGCACCTGATCGCGCAACGCTACTCGCGGCTGGTGATCGACTGCAATCGGCCGCCGACTGCTCCGAGTTCGATCCCGCGCATCAGCGAAGCCACCACGATACCGGGCAATGAAGGCCTGGCACGCGAGGCCGCCCAGGCGCGGCGCGAAGCGGTTTTCGATCCCTACCATCGCCACATCCAGGGGGTCATCGACGCCCGCCTGCGCGAGGGCAAGCCGACGGTGCTGGTGTCGCTGCACAGTTTTACGCCCGTCTATGCCGGCATCGCGCGGCCATGGCACATCGGCACGCTGTACCAGCGCGACACCAGATTGCCGTCGCTGCTGCTCGGACTGTTGCGCAGCGAGGCCGACCTGGTGGTCGGCGACAACGAACCCTACGCGGTCAGCGACGAGACCGATTACACGATTCCGGTTCACGGCGAGGCGCGCGGATTGATGAACTCAGGCATCGAAATTCGCCAGGACCTGATCGAAGATCAGGCCGGGCAGGAGCAATGGGCGGACCGGCTCGCGCGGATTTTCACCGAGATCGAAACCACGCTGCGGGCGCAGCGACTGCTGTAGCTTGTGATTGCCAAAGGCAACGACCTTACCGCACCCGCGTCAACGCCAGCCAGACACCGCCGCCGATCATGAAGCCGCCGGAAACCCGCGACAACAGTTGCGTCCGCCGCGCCGAGAAGAACAGCCGCGCGCGGCCGGCTAACAGCGCGTAGATCGAATCGGTGACCGCGCCGGTGACCATGAAGGTGGCGCCGAGCAGCGCGACCTGCGAGAAATGGTCCTTGCTCATGTCCATGAATTGCGGAATGAACGCGCCGAAGAACACCAGCACTTTGGGATTTGAAAGCAGCACCAGAAAACCCTGCAGGAAGAACCCGCCGCGCGGCGGGGGCGGCGGCGCATCGCCGTTGACGGCTTCGACCGGGGCACGAATGAGCTTGATGCCGAGCCAGACCAGATAGGCCGCGCCCGCAAAGCGCACCCAATCGAACCAGTAGCCCATGGTCGCCATCAGCGTAGTCAAGCCGACCGCCACGATGCCGATCACGATCGCAAGGCCGGCCTGGACGCCCAGGATGTTGATCAGCGCCGCGCGGGTGCCATGCCGCAGCCCATTGGCGATCACCAGCGTAACAACCGGCCCCGGCAGCAGCGCCAGCGCGATGCAGGCGGCGACAAAGGCGAGATAGACCTGAAGCGACATCGGAGACTCGCGGTTGGATGAAACGATAATGCAGTTATGCACGATCATGCGGGCGGTGGAAGCCTCGCAAACGCTATCCCGCCACCGGCGCGACGATGCGCCGGTAGAGGTGCCAAGTCGCGTGGCCGAGCACCGGCAACGTCACCAGCAGTCCGAGGAAATACGGCAGCGCCGAGACCACCAGCAGCACGACGATGACCGCCGCCCAGCCGATCATCGGCCCCGGGCTCGTCACCACCGCGCGCACGCTGGTGACCATCGCGGTGACGAAATCGACATCGCGGTCGAGCAGCAGCGGGAACGACACCACCGTCAGCGAAAACAGGATCAGCGACAGCGCAGCACCAACGGCGTTGCCGATGGCGAGAAACAGCAGGCCTTCATTGGTCGTGAGCACCACTTTGAAGAATTCCTGAAGACTGCCAAACGAGGCATTGAGCCCAAGCAGCAGCGCGATCAGCAGGCGCACCTGGTACATCCAGATCACGAACACGAACAAAGTGACAAAGGCCATCCAGCCGAGTTCGCTGCGTGCCCTCACGGTGGACAAGATGCCGCGCACCGAAGGCTTTTGCCCGGCCTCGCGCCGGCGGCTCACCTCATAAAGGCCGATGGCGACGAACGGGCCGATCAGCGCAAAGCCGGCGGCGAGCGGATAGGCCAGATAGATCATGCCGAACGCCGTCAGGCTGAGCAGGATCACAATGCCGCCGGCGGCATAGAGCGCGCCGAAGGCCAGCCCGTAAAGCGGCGCGGCCTGGAAATCGCGCAAGCCCTGCCCCAGCGCCTCGGCGATATCGGCGGCCGTGATGCGCCGCACCACCGGATCGATCTTGCCCGAGATCGAACTCATCGGTTCACTCCCCATTTTATTTTTGGATATTGGGACAGGTCGTTGCCGGCCGCGTATTGATCTGCGTCAATATTTTCGCGTTCGTCATACGCAGGCTTGACCCGCGTATCCATCAATCTTCACGAAACTCTTTCGAAGCGGATGGATTGCCGGGTCAAGCCCGGCAATGACGACAAAAGCGAACTCAGCCCAGCGCCCGCAATTCGCGGCGCAGCACCTTTCCGGTGGCGGTCATCGGCAGGGTGTCGGTGAATTGCACGAAGCGCGGATATTCGTGGGCGGCGAGCTGCACCTTGACGAAGTCCTGGATCTCGCGCGCCAGCGCGTCGCCAGGGGCAAAGCCCGGGCGCAGCACGATCCATGCCTTGATCGATTCGGTCCTGACGGGATCGGGAATGCCGACCACCGCCGACATCGCCACCGCCGGATGCTTCATCAGCGTGTGCTCGATTTCCGACGGCCCGACCCGATAGCCGGCGGTGGTGATCACGTCATCCTCACGGCTGACATACCAGAAATAGCCGTCCTCATCCTGGATGCCGAGATCGCCGGTCAGCAGGAATTCGCCGACATATTTTTTCGCGGTGGCTTCCGGGTTGCGCCAGTATTCGAGCATGGTGCACGGATTGGGCTGCCGCACGCCGATGATGCCGCGCTGGCCGCGCGGCAACTCCTCTCCCTTGTCGTTGATAATGCGGACGTCGAATCCGGGCGTGGCCTTGCCCATCGAGCCTGGCCGGATCGGAAACAGTTTCGAGTTGCTGCCGATCACGAGATTGCATTCGGTCTGGCCGAACACCTCGTGGGCGTCGATGCCGAACGTCGCACGCACCCAGCCGAGCAGTTCGCCGCCGAGCAATTCGCCGCCCGTGAAAATGCTGCGCAATTTGACGCCGGGATGCCTGACGTCGGCGATCCGCATCAGCTTCAACGCGGTCGGCGGCAGGAACACGTTGCGGATGCCGTAATCGGCCATCATCTGCATCGCCGCCTGCGGCTCGAACTTGCGCGCGCGGTGGCCCACGATCGGCACGCCGTGATACCAGGCCGCGAACAGCCCGTTGATCAGCCCGCCGATCCAGGCCCAGTCGGCCGGCGTCCACATCAGGTCGCCGGGCTTGGGCATGAAGTCGTGGCACATCTCGACATTCGGCAGATGG
Source organism: uncultured Alphaproteobacteria bacterium (assembly GCA_963793165.1). Classification (GTDB taxonomy): domain Bacteria; phylum Pseudomonadota; class Alphaproteobacteria; order Rhizobiales; family Xanthobacteraceae; genus Bradyrhizobium. Next base: position 6,419 of record CAWBYU010000007.1, on the reverse strand, counting down.
CCGAGCACGACGCGGTGCGCATGCAGCGCACCCTTCGGATTTCCCGTGGTGCCGGAGGTGTAAATGATCAGGGCCGGATCGTCCGCCGAAGTATCGACGGTCGCGAAATCAGCGGATGCCGCCTTCAATGCCGGCCAGAACGGTTTCGCTCCGGCCGGCGCGCGGTTTCCGATGACGTAGATGTTCTTCAGGTCCGGCAATCGGTCGCGGATTTTCTTCAGCTTCTCCCAGCCGGTCTCATCGGTGACGATGGCCCTCGCGCCGGAATTGGACAGGCGAAATTCCAGCGCATCCTCGCCGAACAAGGCGAACAGCGGAATCGACACCATGCCCGAGCGGAACGCCGCCATATGCGCGATCGGCAGTTCCAGCGACTGCGACAGGAACACCGCGACGCGGTCGCCGCGGACCAGACCGTCCGCTTTCAACACATTGGCGAAGCGGCGGGAGAAGTCGCTGACCTCGTCGAACGAGGTGCGCGTCGCGGCGCCGTCTTCATCGACATAGATCAGCGCGAGACGCCCGCTGCCGTCGCCATGGCGATCACAGCAGGCGGCCGCGATGTTGAAGCGCGCCGGGATATCCCAGCGGAAGTTGCGGTAGAGTTCGTCGTAGCTGGCGGCTTCGGTGAGCATTTCCCTGGCCTGTTTCCCTGACCCGTTGTTTTTTCTTTTTCTCTCCCCGCTTGCGGAGAGGCCGCGAGCGGGTGATCGCGGAAAGCCCCCTCACCCGAAACCTTCGCCTCGCTCCGGCTTCGACCTCTCCCCGCGAGCGGGGCGAGGTTAAGACGAAAGCGCCGACTTCACCAAGCCGCTGGCCTTGCCGAAATCCATCTGCCCGGCATACTTCGCCTTCAGCGCCGCGACCACCTTGCCCATGTCCTTCATTCCGGCGGCATTGGTCTCGGCGATGACGGACGCGATCGCCGCCTTGACGTCGGCCTCCGACATCTGCTTCGGCAGATAGGCTGAAATGATCGCGATCTCCTCGCGCTCCTGCGCGGCGAGTTCGGCGCGGCCGCCCTTGTCGTACAGTTCGACCGATTCCTGGCGCTGCTTGATCATTTTCTGGAACACGCCGAGCAGATCCGCGTCGGTCAGGGGCGGCTTGCCTTCCCCGCGCGCGGCGATATCGGCGTTCTTGATGGTTGAATTGACCATACGCAGCGTGGAGAGCTTGCGCTCGTCCTTGGCCCGCATTGCGTCCTTGACGGCGTTGTTGATGTCGTCGCGCAGCATCGTCCTGTCCTTCCCTTTCAAATCTCTCGCTTCCTGATCTAGGCCGTTCGCGGCAGTGAAACAACTAGATCCGCAGCCATTCGACCAGCGCGTCGATGGTCGCCTGCGGCTGCTCCGCCTGCGGGAGATGGCCACAATTCGTCAGAATCGTCAGCCTCGCAGCCGGAATTCCGTTCGCCATCTCCACCGACAGCGAATTCGGGATGGTGTTGTCCTCGTCGCCCGACAGCACCAGCGTCGGACACTTGATCCACGCCAGCGCCGGCCGCGAGTCCGGCCGGCTGATGATCGCGGTCTGCTGACGCACGAAGGCCTCGGGACCGACTTCCTCGCCCATGTCGTTCACCAGCTGGCGCAGCGCGGCGTCGTCACGCCGCGAGGGATGCACGAAGCCCGGGAAACAGCTCATCGCGAACGGCGCGGAATTCGCCGGCTCGCGCGCGGGCGATCTGGCTGCGGCGCCGTTCGCTGGCCTCCGGCGTATCGGGCCGCGCCTGGGTATTGATCAGCGCCAGCTTCGCCACCCGCTCCGGCGCCTGCCGCATGATCTCGAAGGCGATGTAGCCGCCCATCGAATGCCCGGCCAGCGCGAAACGCGGCGGCGCCTCGGCCAGGATCCGGCGCGCGATCGCGCCCATCGTGTCGTCGCGGATGTGGTTGGCCACCGTCACCGGACCGAATCGCCACATGGCCGGGATCACCGGCGCGAAGATCCGGGACGAGCTCGCCAGCCCCGGAACCAGCAAGATCGGCATCGTATTGTCCATGCGGGGCTCCGGAACGGGGCGTTTTCGGGGGTAAGGCCGCCGTGGGCCGGGAACCGCAGATCAAGACCGCCGTGCCGCCTGTCAAATAGGCGGAAACTGCATGTGAATCGGCGCTTTCCGGCTTTGACGCGCGGGAACGCGGCGACTATGTAATGCGCTCATGACATCATCAGAAAACAACCTCAGCCTGGCCGGACCACAAACCGACCGCGCTCCTCGTGCTTGCCGACGGCACCGTGCTGGAGGGTTTCGGCCTCGGCGCGGAAGGCCAGGCGGTCGGCGAAGTCTGCTTCAACACCGCGATGACCGGCTATGAGGAGATCCTCACCGATCCCTCCTATGCCGGCCAGCTCATCACCTTCACCTTTCCGCATATCGGCAATGTCGGCACCAACGACGAGGACATCGAGACGGTGAACATGGCGGCGACGCCGGGCGCCCGCGGCGTGATCCTGCGCGCTGCCATCACCGATCCCTCGAACTACCGCTCCGCGAAGCATCTCGACCAGTGGCTGAAGGCGCGCGGCATCATCGGCCTGTCCGGCATCGATACCCGCGCGCTTGACCGCGCTGATCCGCAGCAAGGGCATGCCCAATGCGGTGATCGCGCACGCCAGGGACGGCCAGTTCGACCTGCACGGCCTGAAGGAAGAAGCCCGCGAATGGCCCGGCCTCGAAGGCATGGACCTGGTGCCGATGGTCACCTCAGCCCAGCGCTTCACCTGGGACGAAACGCCGTGGGCGTGGGAAAAGGGTTTTGGCCGGCAGACCGAGCCCGAGTTCAACGTCGTCGCCATCGACTACGGCATCAAGCGCAACATCCTGCGGCTGCTGGCCGGCGAAGGCTGCAAGATCACGGTGGTGCCGGCGACCACCTCGGCCGAAGACATCCTGGCGATGAAGCCCGACGGCGTATTCCTGTCGAACGGCCCCGGCGATCCCGCCGAGACCGGCAAATACGCGGTGCCGGTGATTCAGACAGGTGATCGCATCGGGCACCCCGACCTTCGGGATCTGCCTCGGCCACCAGATGCTCGGCCTCGCGGTCGGCGCCAAGACCAAGAAGATGCATCAGGGCCATCACGGCGCCAATCATCCGGTCAAGGACGAGACCACCGGCAAGGTGGAGATCACCTCGATGAACCACGGCTTTGCCGTGGATCAGGCGACCCTGCCCGCGGGCGCGACGCAGACCCACATCTCGCTGTTCGACGGCTCCAATTGCGGCATCTCGCTCGACGGCAAGCCGGTATTCTCGGTGCAGTATCACCCGGAAGCCTCGCCCGGCCCGCGCAACTCGCATTACCTGTTCAAGCGTTTTGCCGATTTGATGCGGGCGAAAAAGAGCGGGTAGCGCCCCTCGCGTCATCGATCAGTTTCGGCAGCCAGGAAGCAGGGTAGATCCCGAGCGAGAGCGCATATTCCGAGAGCGCAGAGATGGATGCCCGGATCAAGTCCGGGCATGACGGAAGTGTGGCTGGTGATCGCCGCCGAGATCTGTGATTAGTATGACGGTCATCATTGTAAACCGGGAAGCCGACCCCAGGAGCGATCAAACCGCCCCCACCATCGAATACGGCGTGACCCCGACGGCAGGTGATGGCCTCGATGGCGGGGCTCGATTTCGTCCGCGCCATTTTTGACGGTAAACTGCCGGCGCCGCCGATCATGCAGACCGTCGAGCCCTTCGATTCCACGGCCGAGCCCGGCGTGGTCGTGTTTCACAGCATCCCCGGCTTCCGGCACTACAATCCGATCGGATCGGTGCATGGCGGCTACGCCGCGACCCTGCTGGATTCGGCGATGGGGCTCGCGGTTCATACCGTGCTGCCGACGGGCACCGGCTACACTACGCTGGAATTCAAGATCTCCTTCATCAAGGGCATGACCAGCGACACCGGTCCGGTCCGCACCGAAGGCCGCACGCTGAGCGTCGGCCGCCGCGCCGCGACGGCGGAAGCGCGCATCAGCGACGCCAAGGGCCGCCTGCTGGCGCATGCCACCACGACCTGTCTGGTTTTCGAATTTCCAGCCACCTCGCCGGTCGGCAGCTAGGCTGGATCGTCACGGCTCACCCGATTCGCCAAGTGAACGCTCAAGGGAACGCGGGCGGCTGACATCGGTTTAATCCCGGCATATCTTGGGTGCGGGAGAATTGCCATGTCCGTTGTCAGCGACGATATCGAACCGCTCACTTTCATCTTTGCGGACGACGGCCTGGTTCCGAACAACCCGATGCCGTTCCTGGTTTACAAGGGCGCGGTCGACGTCGCCAACGCCCATCCGGAAAAGACCATCGAGGGATTGTTCGGCGCCAATGGCTGGGGCGGGATGTGGCGCAACGGCGTCTACGATTTTCTGCACTACCATGCGACGGTGCATGAAGCGCTCGGCGTCGCGCGCGGCCATGCGCGGGTGCGGTTCGGCGGCGACCAGGGCCGCGAGTTCGACATTGCGGCGGGCGATGTCGCCATCCTGCCCGCCGGCACCGGGCATCAATGCATTTTATCGAGCGCTGATTTCTGCGTGGTCGGCGCCTATCCGCCGGGGCCGCCGATGGACCTGGTGCGACCGAGCAAGGAAGCCCACGCGAAGGCGCTGAAGACGATTCCGCAGGTCAAGGTGCCGAAGACCGATCCGGTGCGCGGTGCGGACGGGCCGCTGGTGCGGTTGTGGAGAGTATCGAAATGACTCCGCCTTCTTGCGAGCAACGGTCGGCGCGAGCGCCGCGATGACAGGCTCCGCGAAGCAATCCAGCTTCTTCAAGTAAGAAGCTGGATCGCTTCGTCGCTACGCTCCTCGCAATGACGGATTGAGGCGCTACGCCTCGTTGCCGCCTTCCTGGCGGCTGGCTTCGAACAGGAACCAGGTGCGGCGCTCGGTCTGGTCGATGAAGGTTTCCAGCAACGATGTGGTGCCGACATCCTCATAGTCGTCGGCCACCTTGCGCGCCTTGCGCATCGCCGCCGCCATCTTCTTGTTGTCTTCCATCAATTCGCGCAGCATCTCGCGCGGCGGCACGTAGGACTCGTTGTTGTCCTTGACGGTCTGCAGTTTCGCGACCTGCCCGATCGAGCGCAGCGTGACGCCGCCGATCTTGCGGACGCGTTCGGCCAATTCGTCGGTGGTGGCGAAGATCGCGGCGGCCTGCTCGTCGAGCAGCAGATGATAGTCGCGGAAATGCCGGCCCGAGACATGCCAGTGGAAATTCTTGGTCTTCATGTAGACCGCGAAGGCGTCGGCCAGCAGCACGTTGAGCGCGGCCGAAATCTTGTCCACGCCCTCCTGCGGCAGATCGGTCGGCGTATCGAGGTCGGGGGAGACCTTGCTGGACCTGTATTTCGGACTTGTTGTCAGCCTTGGCTTTGCTCACGTTGCACCTTCCTGTTAGGAACCGGACATTCGACGTTGGACACTGGTCGCGGGACCATCTAACGCAGCATGCAAGCCCCGGGTTCCACGCCCGGAACCCCCGTTTTTGCCGGACACATCAGCGATGGACGACTGGATCGACTATTACGATTCCACGCATACGATTTATGCGAGCAGGCTGCATCGCGACCTGCATTTCCAGATCATCGCCCGGGACATCATCGGCTACATCTCCTCCCCCGACGCGGTGGTACTGGACTACGCCTGCGGCGAAGCGCTGTCCGCGGCCAAGGTCGCCGACGCCTGCGGCAAGCTGTACCTCGCCGAACCGGCGCCCGGCGTCCGCGGCCGGCTGATCGCGCGCTTTGCCCCGAACACCAAGATCAGGGTGCGCTCGCTCGATGACCTGCGGAAGATGGACGAAAAATCCATCGATCTGGTGGTCATGAACTCGGTCGCCCAATACATGACGCCGGCCGAACTCGACCAGGCCTTCGCGGTCGTCAAGCGGCTGCTGAAGCCCGGCGGCCGGCTGGTGGTGGGCGATATCCTGCGCCCCGAAGTCGGCATGGTCAGGGACGTGGCGGCGCTGCTGCGATTCGCGCTCACCCACGGCTTTCTGAAGGACGCCCTGATCGGGCTGGTCTCCACCGCGCTGTCGGACTACCGGCAATTGCGCGCCAAGGTCGGCCTGCAGCGCTACAGCGAGGCCGAGATGGTGGCAAAACTGGCTGCCAGCGGATTCACCGCCTCCCGCGCGCATTTCAATATCGGCCACAACCCGTGGCGGATGACTTTTGTGGCGCGGCACGCGTTTTGATCGATTGATTAGGGTTAATCAGCGGCATCGATGGCTCACGGCGGCGTGATCGGCGATGATCGGCGCGGCCCGGTGGCGGAAAGCGTCGACGCGGGAGCAGTGCATCGCTCTTTATCCTGGTTCGAATCCAGGCCGGGCCTCCAGCCTTCGCTGCTCGCAGCTTCGGCTCGGCAAGCCAACTCAAGCGCCCCGGGGCGGGCTCGCCCCGCCATAGCCCGCAGG
>CAWBYU010000006.1:0-496029 GCA_963793165.1 uncultured Alphaproteobacteria bacterium | reverse complement strand
CGGGTGGTGCCCAGCGCGAGAAGGCACGCGCGTTGGCGCAGGGAGAGGATCCCGACGGCGATGCCGCAACGCTGGACGTGATGGCGGTGCTGCAGAAATTCTCCAATGTCCGGCCGCACCCGGAAGCCTTCATCGAGGCGCTGGAGCCATTGCAGCCGCGGCTTTATTCGATCTCGTCGTCGCACAACGCCACGCCGGGAAAGCTGTCGCTGACGGTGGATTGCGTGCGCTACGTGGTCGGCAAGCGCAAGCGGCTCGGGCTGGCCTCGACCTTCCTCGCCGAACGCATCAACCCCGGCGATGAGGTCAAGGTCTATGTTCAGAAGGCGCACGGCTTTGCGCTGCCGCAGGATCCGAAGACGCCGATCATCATGATCGGACCGGGCACCGGGATCGCGCCGTTTCGTGCCTTCCTGCACGATCGTCGCGCCACCGGCGCGCCCGGCAAGAACTGGCTGTTCTTCGGTCACCAGCGCAGCGATTGCGATTTCTTCTATGCCGACGAGTTGAACGCCATGAAGACGTCGGGCCTGCTGACGCGGCTGTCGCTGGCGTGGTCGCGCGACGGCGACAAGAAATTCTATGTGCAGGATCGCATGCGCGAGGTTGGCCGCGAGGTGTGGACGTGGCTCGCCGAAGGCGCCAACGTTTATGTCTGCGGCGACGCCAAGCGGATGGCAAAGGACGTCGAACGCGCGCTGGTCGATATCGTCGCCCAGTTCGGGGCGCGCTCGACCGATGAGGCCATCGGCTTTGTCGCCGAACTCAAAAAGAAGGGTCGATTCCAGCAGGACGTGTATTGACGGCCCCCAGCTACCTGCAATCCCGCCGAATAAAATTCTCGCTCGACTCCACGCGGGAGAATTTTCAACTGCAATCGGAGTCCATCTGAGCGTTCATATCGCTATTTTCCGGGGCGTCTTGAATCCGGCCGCAAAGGGTATTCCATTGCTGTCCTATGCGGCGTTGGAGATCGACCATGCGCGGACTATCGGCGGAAGCCCGCCTGCACCTTTACGCGCGCGCGCTGTCGCGGCGAAGCGGAACGGGATTGCATATCGCCTTCCTCTACGGCGCATTCGCCGTCATTGCGGCCGTGGTGTTCGGCTCGCTTTCGGTTCATCCGTTCTGATGTCGTAGGGTGGGCAAAGGCGCATTGCGCCGTGCCCACCGCAGCTCCCACGACGGCAACATCGGTTGGTGGGCACGCTTCGCTTTGCCCACCCTACGGTTTACGACTACGTTCTACGAAAAATTCGCTTTCCTAAACGGCGCGACTTCGATGCCGGCTTGCTTCAACGCCTGCCGCACGCCGCGTGCGATATTGACGGCACCGGGCGTGTCGCCGTGAATGCACACGGTATCGGTGCGCATTTTCATCACCTTGCCGGTGACCGACACCACCGCACCGTCCTGCACCATCCGCACCACGCGCTGCGCGATCTCGTTTGCATCGTGCAGTACCGCGCCGGGCTTGCGGCGTGACACCAGCGAGCCATTGTCCTCATAGGCGCGGTCGGCGAATACTTCATGCACCATCGGCAGGTTGGCGGCTTCGCCTGCCTGCACCAGCCGCGAATTGGCAAGCACCACAAAGACAAGGTTGGGGTCGACCGCCTTGATGGCGGACGCGATCGCCTTCGCGGTCATATCGTCCTCACAGGCCACGTTCGAGAGCGCGCCATGCGCCTTGACGTGGGTCACCTTGTGGCCGGCGGCGGTCGCGATTGCCTGCAGGGCGCCGATCTGGTAGGCGACCAGATTTTCGATCTCGGAAGCCTTCATGCCGGGGACCGGCCGGCGGCCGAAGCCGTGCAGATCGCGATAGCCGGGGTGGGCGCCGATGCTGACGCCGCGCGCCTTCGCGAGTTCCACGGTCCCGCGCATGATGTCGGCATCCCCGGCATGGAAGCCGCAGGCGATGTTGACTGAGGTGGCGAGGTCGATCATGGCCGCGTCATTGCCCATTTCCCACGCGCCAAACCCTTCGCCGAGATCGCAATTGAGGTCGATGATTGTCATGTTTTGTCCGCCTTGCGTAAGTGGATCTTTGGTGGATCTTGCATCAGTTGGCCTTGTATCGGTCAATCCTGTTTCAGCTAGTCTGGCGTCAGCACATCCGTGGCCGATGGAATTTGCCAGGTTGCGGCGTCGATGGCGCTGACCGCGGCGCCGGCGACGTTAGCATCTTGCAGCGCTTCGATGTTGAGATCAAAATTCTCGATGGATTTGACGCGCTCGGGCAGGGTGCGCAGCTTTTGCCAGAATTTTCGCGCCTCCGCCTGCGCCTCCGCCATGCCGACGGCCGCGAACCGAAATCCCTTTCCCGCCGGAATCTGCGCGAACCTGCCGAAATCGGCTGTAATCAATGTCGCGATCTTGGGATAGCCGCCGCTGGTGCCGCGGTCCGTCATCAGGACGATCGGCTGGCCATTGCCCGGCACCTGGATACTGCCGTTCACGGTCCCGTCGGTGACGATGTTGTGGCCGTGCAGATGTTTGATCACGGGACCGTCGAGGCGATAGCCCATGCGGTCGCTGGTGGCCGAGATCTTCCACTCGCTGTCGAGAAACAATTTGGTGGCGTCGCCGAATTCGTCGTCCTGCGGCCCCATCACGACGCGGATCGGCGTATCCGCCACGGTGGGAAGATCGATCCGCTGCTCGGCCGCGCCGCTCGCGGCAGCGGCCGGCAATTCGTCGCCGGCCTGCAGCGGGCGCGGATAGGGGCTGCCGAGCCCGGCGCGCGCGTTGACCGCGAGGCTGCCGAACATCGGCTCGCCGGCGATGGCGCCCTCGATCGCGAGGTAGCTGAAGGAGCCGCCACGCGCAAAACCGAGCGTCAGGATTTCGCCGTCCGCCAGGGTCATGGAGGTGCCCACCGCGACGGCGCGGCCGGCAATGTCGGCATTGCGCGAGGCACCCGCGAGCGCGACGCGAACGGCGCCGTCGCGTGCGGTAAATACCGCCCCGAACGGACCGATTTCGATTGCCGCCGCGAACGGCGCGTTGCCGACGAGGCTGTTCGCCGCGGTGAGCGCGAGAACATCGATCGCACCGCCCGGCGTAAGGCCGTAACGCTGGGAGCCGTGGCGGCCGCCATCCTGCACCGAGCTTGCAGGTCCGATGGACAAGATGACCAGCTTGCTCATGAGGAAATCAACTCGGCGACGATCCCGCCGGCTTCCGCGGCGCGATCCTGCTCGGCGAAGGTCTTGGCATCGACAGCCGAGAACGTCACGGCATCGCCGGGCTCCAGCAGGAAAATCGGATCGCGATGCAACTGATAGGTTCTCACCGCGGTCCGTCCCAACAGATGCCAGCCGCTCGGTCCGGCCAGGCATTGCACGCCCGCCTGCACGCCGCCGATCGAGATCGTGCCCGCCGGCGTCAGCAGGCGTGGATTGAGCAGCCGCGGCATCTGCAGCGAGTCCGGGAGGCCGCTGAGATAGGACCAACCCGGCGTAAAGCCGATCATGGCGACCCGGTAGTCGCCGCCGAGATGGCGCGCCACGATGTCATCCGGCGTCGTTTTCAGCGTCCTCGCGACATCCTCGAGATCGATGCCGTGCTCGCCGCCGTAAACCACGGGAATTCGCCAGCGCCGCGTATTGGTTACGGGTGGAACCGGCAACTGCGCGAGAACGGCGAGCTTTTGGCTCAGCGCATCGAAATCGATCAGGACGGGATCATAATGCACCAGCAGCGACCGATAGGTCGGCACCGTCTCGATCACCCCGGTAATGGTTTCGCGCGCCAGCGTGCGGTCGAGCGCCAGCACCCGCTGGTTCGCAACGGGATCGATGTGGCGGCTGAATTCGACCGTGATGGCGCTGTCGCCGCTTGGCAAAAGGCGGGGCGGGGATAGGGTCGCGACCATCAGCTCACAAACTCGTCGGCGGATACCAAGCTCTAGCGTGTTTTGTGCTGAAGTGGAAATCGCTTCGCCTAAATCGGCCTGCAAGTTCAATAAATTAATCCGCATACCCGTGATAAGATGGGGTGATGGCGCCGCCATGCGGCGCAGCGCCTTCAGCCGTGAGTTAGCGACACTTGACGCGATGCGCGTGCCCAGCAAGATGCGCGCCAGCCGATTAATCCATCCAACGGAGCTGCTTTTTCGATGTCCCTGTCCCCCGAAGCGATCAAGACCCTTTCGCACGTCTCCACCGCCACCATCACGACGGTTCTGCTCAAGAAGGGCCTGCGGAATGTCTGGCTGCGGGGCTCGCGTCCGCTGCGGCCGGGACAGAAGCGGCTGGTGGGGCCGGCCTTTACGTTGCGCTTCGTGCCCGCGCGGGAGGATCTGGCCACGCCGGAATCCTGGTCGTCGCCGATTTCGACCCGGACCGCGATCGAAGCCATGCCGGAAGGCTGCATCGCCGTGGTCGACGCCATGGGCGTCACCGACGCCGGTATCTTTGGCGACATCCTGTGCGCCCGCATGGTCAAGCGCGGCGTCGCGGCGCTGGTGACCGACGGCGTGGTGCGCGATCTCGAAGGCGTGCTCGGAACGGGACTGCCGGTGTGGTGCGACGGCTATGCGGCTCCGCCCTCGGTCGCCGGACTGACATTCGTCGCCTGGGGCGAGCCGATCGGTTGCGGCGGCGTCGCGATTTTTCCGAACGATATTATCGTCGCCGACCAGGACGGCGCGGTAGTGATCCCGCAGGCGTTCCTCGATCTCATTCTCGCCGAGGGCGCGGAGCAGGAGCGAATGGAGGCCTGGATCGTCAACGAAGTGAACGGCGGCGCGGTGTTGCCGGGTCTCTATCCGATGAATGCCGAGACCAAGGCGCGCTACGCGGCCTCAAAGAAATGACCTCATCCCGGCGTGAGCGCAATCGCGCTCATCGCTGGAGGAGCGGCGTCTGCGCCGCGTCTCGAAGGATGAGCCCGTCTCACGGTTCGAGACGGCGCTAGAGCGCCTCCTCGCCATGAGGGATTTCGTATTCAACAGGGAGAACGCCATGGATATCCATCTCGCCGGCTCGCGACCGACACGTCTCGCACCCAAGGAGTATTTTACCGGCACGGTGCTGCAGGATCCGATCATTACGACCGCCGCCCCGGCGCGGCTTGTCGCCACCCGCGTCGCCTTCGAGCCGGGTGCGCGGACGGCCTGGCATTCCCATCCGCTCGGCCAGACGCTGTATGTGATCTCCGGCGTCGGCCGGGTGCAGAGCAAGGGCGGGCCGATCCGCGAGATCCGGCCGGGCGACGTGGTCTGGATTCCGCCGGCCGAAAAGCACTGGCATGGCGCTACCCCGACCAACGGCATGACCCACATCGCGATGCAGGAATTGCTCGATGGAAATTATGCGACCTGGATGGAGCAGGTGACCGACGCGGAATATTCCGCTGCCATTGGTTGAACGTCAGCGTTGACGAGTCACCAAGGGTGACTCGTCCGTTCGGATGACGCGCGGACTTGCGCTGCAGGTTAGTATTTGGAATCACAGATCGTTATTTCAGCCCATCCCTTGAGACGGCCACGGAACCTGTCATCGGCCGCGCATTCGCGCGATCCGTTGGCGGCCTTAGGATGAGATCTAACTTGTTGAAACACAACAACCTCATGCTAAGGAGCGAGGCACGCGAGCGTCTCGAAGCATGGGCCACAAGCGACCAACCGATCTCTCATCGTCAGTACTAGATGCGCTGCGCGGTCCAGGTACCCGTGCACAGGGTACCACGCCAGGGCCCCGATCCCGACGTGGCGGTGAGATGACCGGAGCCGACCGCCCGCTTGACCCCGCTTGTCACGATCACGCTGATGCCGCCATTATCGGCAACACGCCCGGATGCCGTCATCATGCCGTTGGGCGACGCGACCTGGCCATTGTTGATTCCGATCTGGACGGTTGCTCCACCGCAAGCTGTATTGGTTGATGCAATCCGCACGTTCCACTCGCCGTCAAACGTCGCGGCGGCTGCGGGCGTAACGTTGAGCATGCCTAGAAAAAACAGAATGCGGGTGGTGAAAAAAACGGCGTTGCGAGAGCGTCTCATGGCGTTATCCTTGGTTCCGACGCAACCAACATCTCAGATCGTCTCACTCGAAACTGTGATAGAACTCACATAGGAGGGACAAGGACTTAGGCTAAGAAAAATCAAGGTGATTAACGCCAGCCGAGAATAGCGCTGGCCAGTAGATTTTTTGGATGCTGGGGAATTTTCAATGAAGCGAGCTCTTCTGACAATTATTTGCGGCGCCGCTCTCCTTTCGAAATCAGTTGCCTTCGCTGCCGATCCGGCATCCGACCGGGACATGGCGGATCGTTATACGCAGGCCGCGCAGTCCGGCGACAGCGACGCGCAGTTTTATCTCGGCGCGCTTTATTCGTCGGGTGTCGGGCGTCCGAGATCCGACGAAGAAGCGTTCCGCTGGTTTTCAAGCGCCGCCAACCAGGGGCATTCGCATGCGATGCTCGTTCTCAGCGGAATGTATGCCGTCGGCCGCGGCGTTCCGAAGAACAACGCCAAAGCCTATATGTGGGCTTACATCGTCTCGGTCGGCAGCCGGGTCGATGAGTTCCGGAACGGCAGCCGCCAGCTCATGGGCGTTCTGGACAACAGGATGACGCGCGAGGAAGTCGATCAGGCCAAGGCCGAAGCCGGCCGCTGGCGTGCCGTCACGGCCCCCGCCAAAACTGACATCAAGGCCGACATCAAGCCTGACGTTCCAGCGGCCAATTTCACACGCGACAGCCAGCCGCAACCATCGTCACCGGCTGCCGCAAGACCCGCGCCGGCGGCCACTGCCAACACATCAGCCGATCCCGACCCTTCGCCGGGACCGCGCAACTCCGGCATCAAGAAGAACGATATCGACGCGATCATGGACCAGGTACCTTCCGGGCTGCGCAAGCGGTTTGGCTTTTGAAAATTGAGGAGAAGCCGAATGCCGCGTAAACTTGTCTGGACTGGATCGGTGCTCGCCGTACTTGCCGTCGCGGCGGTGGGCGGGGCCTATCTGAAATACCCCGACTTTTTTCAGCCGCCAGCCGTGACCACGGCAGTGGCGATCCTCGGCCCGGTTTCGGAGGCCGTTTATGGAACGGGCACGGTAGAGCCCGAGCGCTGGGCCAAGGTCGTGCCGCTGCAACGGCGCCGGGTGGTCGAACTCTGCCGCTGCGAAGGCCAGGCCATCAAAGTTGGTCAAGTCCTTGCCCGCCAGGACGACACTGAGGAGGTCAACGCGCTGCGTGAACTGGAAATCAACAACGAGCAACTGGCGCGCGATCTCGATCGCGCCAAGCGCGACCGCGACAAGAGCGATGCCGCGAAGACGGAATACGAGCAGCGCTCCACCCAATACGAGCAATCCAGGTCTCGCATCAGCGCCCAAAAAACCCGCATCGATTCACTCGTGCTGCGCGCCCCGCTGGACGGCATGGTGCTGCGCCGCGACGGCGAGGTCGGCGAAATTGCCGGGCCCACCGATGTGCTGTTCTGGGTAGGGCCGCCGGCGCCGATGCAGGTGGTAGCCGAAATCAACGAAGAGGAAATCACCCGGATTTCGGTCGGGCAGAAGGCGTTCCTGCGCAGCGAAGCCTTCTCCGCGCAGGCGTTGCGGGCCACCGTTTCGCAAATCACGCCGAAGGGGGACCCGGCGCGAAAGACCTTTCGCGTCTATCTGCTGCTGCCCCGCGATACGCCATTGCGGATCGGCATGACGGTCGAAGTCAACATCATCTATCGCGAAAAGACCGCCGCCGTCGTCGTGCCGTCCGAGGCCGTTGCCGGCAACGCGGTTCAGGTGGTCAGCGGCGGAAAAATCCGGCGCGTTCCGATCACGGTCGGGATCAGAGGCAGCCGTAACGTCGAGATCATCGGCGATGTCTCGAAAGGCGCGACGGTGCTGTCGCCGGCGCGCGTGGACCTGGCCGACGGCACGCGGGTCAATGTGGAGAAGGCGAAACAGGCGACGGATGCGCCCGCCGATGTCACGCGGGATCCAACTTCGGATCCGGTTCCAGCTCCGGCTTCAGGTCCGGCGCTCGCTTCGGCCCGCGAGCCCGCCGCGGTGATCGTGAGCGCCGCCGACGCCGACAATGCCGTGATATCCGCAGCGATCACGGCTCACGTCGATTCCGTCGTGAACGATGCCCGCAGGAATGTCGGGAGATACCCGGTAACGCGATAAACCATCAGGCGATATCAACCAAGCAACCGTGAGACCGATGGCAACGAATTCTTCTGCTGAGCATTGCGTGGACCCATGTGAGCACCCGCGTTCGCCAAACGCTGGTCGGCATGTTCGGCGTGGCCATGGGGGTTGGCTTCACCATCATGATGGCGGGCCTGATGCAGGGATCGCAGATCGATTTTCTGCGGCAACTCGTCGATACGATGCCTCACATCACCGTCAATGACGAGCGCCGGAGCGTTCCCGGCCAGCCGGCGGATCGGGAATATGCCGCGGTCGGCATGTCGAACGTGGCCAACGTCAACCGGCGTCCCGGGATCAGATATCCGGATACCCTGATGGCCTCGCTGCGGTCGTGGTTGCCGGGCGACGTGGCGCCGTCGGCAAAGACCACGGCGATCGTGGACCATAGCGGTGCGCGCATCGGCGTCACGCTGATGGGCATCGATCCCCGGCTTGAAGTTCGCGTTTCCAAGCTTGCCGAGCAGATGACCGAGGGAAAGTTGAGCGATCTGTCGAAGGCGGCGAACGGGATCATCATCGGCGAGGCGCTCGCGCAAAAGCTTGCCGTGAAATATGGCAACAGCGTCCTGATCGTAGGCGGCGGCGAGGCGAACCAGATTTCGGCGACCGTGGTCGGGATCTTCCGATCGGGAATAAAGAGCGTCGACGAAGGCCAGATCTATTCGCTCACCAGCCTGGCCCAGACCCTGATGGGGCAGACCGGGATCATCAACCTGCTGCGGCTGCGGTTAAGCGATCCCCTGGTCGCGCAAAAGGTGGCCACGCAGGTCGAGGTGCAGACCGGATACAAGTCGGTGTCGTGGCAGGAATCCAACTCCGATCTTTTGTCCGCCTTCGCCACCCGCGATTTCATCGTGCTGACGGTGATGGGCGCGATGCTGCTGACCTCATCGTTTGCGACCTACAATATCATCTCCACCATCACCCATGAAAAGCGCCACGACATCGCGATCATGAAGTCGCTGGGCATGCGGGAATATTCGGTGCGGCGAATATTCATCATCGAAGCCGCGATCATGGGATCGGTCGGGATCCTGTTCGGGTGGCTGCTCGGCTATCTCCTGTGCTACGCGTGGTCGCAGATCAACATCTACAACCCGCTGACGGGAGCGATCGTGCCGCTTTCGATCTACTATTCTCCGATGCATTATATCGCCTCCGGAGGGATTTCCATTCTGTGCTGCGCCGTCGCGGCGTTCTTTCCGGCGCGCAAGGCGACGCGGGTGCATCCCGTCGAGATCATCCGGGGCGCGTCTTGACCGAGATCGCCCTGCAAACCGTAAATCTGGTGCGCCGCGTTCAGGGCGAGATCTCGCACACGCTGGTCAACGGCATCGACCTGTCGGTGGAGAAGGGCGAGTTTCTGGCGATCACCGGCCCCTCGGGATCGGGAAAATCGTCGCTGCTCTATCTGCTCGGCCTGCTCGACGCGCCCACCGAAGGCGAGGTCATCATCTGCGGCCAGGCGACCTCCAAATTATCGGAAACGGAGCGCGCCGACGTCCGGCTGACCAAATGCGGCTTCGTGTTTCAATTCCACTTCCTGCTTCCCGAATTCACCGCGCTGGACAACGTGCTGCTGCCGATGCGCGCAGCCGGCCTGATGTCGGCGAAGGACATGCACGAAAGGGCGATGAGCCTGTTGACCTCGCTCGGTCTCGGCGAGCAGACCGGCAAGCGGCCCAACCAGCTTTCCGGCGGCCAGCGCCAGCGCGTGGCGCTGGCCCGCGCGCTCGCCAACCGCCCCGAGATCATCGTGGCCGACGAGCCCACGGGCAATCTCGACGCCGCCTCGACCGAGCAGGTGTTCGGCATCCTGCGCGACATCGCCGACAACGGCCATACCGTGGTGGTCGTCACCCATGATGCAGCGCTCGCCGCGCGCGCCGACCGGCGCATCCATATCGTCGACGGCAAGATCCACGAGACGACGTTCGGTGGCGGCAGGAAAAAGGAGATCGCTGCAGCGGCTCCGACGGCGGAATGCCAGTCGTGATGGTCCGCGCAGCAGCGGTCTTAGTACCTGGAGTTCACTAGAGCGGGATGAGATTAGGTTTGGTCATATCCGGCATTTGTGAAGTAGTTTGCGCACTCGGCCGGCGTGACGGTGTTGAGGATGGGACCGATGGCGTTGAAGACGGCCTCGGTAGTTCGCTGCGCAGCCTTGCGTAGCCAATGCTTGAGCTTGGCGAAGAACTGCTCGATCGGGTTCAGATCGGGCGAGTATTTCGGCAGGTAGAAGAGCCGGGCGCCGACTGCACGAATAGCGCGGCGCACGGCATTGGCCTTATGCGAACCGAGATTGTCCATGATCACGATGTCGCCTTGCCGCAAGGTCGGAACCAGAACCTTCTCTATGTAGAGAAGGAAGGCTTCGCCGTTGATTGGGCCCTCAATCAGCCAGGGCGCCGTAATACGATCGTGGCGCAAGGCGGCGAGAAAGGTCATGGTCTGCCAGCGGCCGTGCGGCACTTTGGCCTTGATCCTTTGGCCCCGCGGCGCCCAACCTCGCAGCGGCGCCATGTTGGTTTTTGTCCAGGTCTCGTCGATGAACACCAGGCGGGAGGGATCAATCCGCTCTCGATACTTGGTCCACTGTGCCCGCCGACGGGCGACATCGGGACGATCTTGCTCGGCGGCAATCAGCGTCTTTTTTTGTAACTGAGCTTCTCCGCGTGCACGAAGTCCCACACCGTGTGGTAGTCGACCTTCAGGCCACGCTCGGCGAGTTCCGTCACCAGCCCGCGCAGGGTGAAATCCGACTTCCGGCACCGCTGCAACATCCAGTCGCGATGCGAGCCCGAAATCTTCTTCGGCTTATAGCCGCCGATCTGGTCTGGCTCGACGCTGCCGGTCTGGCGGAAGCGCTGCACCCAGTTGATCGCGGTGCTGATACCCACCCCAAACTGTGCCGCCGCCTGATGGCACGACAGCCCGCCTTTGATGACTGCACCAACCACCCGCTCGCGTAGATCAACTGAATACGGTCGCCCCATCCATGCTGGCCTCCTTCCAGCCAGCATGTTGAATCAGAACCGATCTGATTTGGGAATCCTCAATCAATTCAATCTAAATCCATCCCGCTCTAGTCGGTGTTGTGGTCCATCCTTCGAGACGCGCGCAAAGGCGCGCTCCTCAGGATGAGGCCCAACTTGTTGAGACGCAACATCCCTCATGCTGAGGAGCGAGCGACGCGAGCGTCTCGAAGCATGGGCCGCAAGCGACCAACCGATCTGTCATGTACGGTCCGATGTGGAGCACATTCATCGTGTGACGAACCGCAGCCGTATTCGGCGGCGTTGCTCAGTTCAACCGGCTCCAGGTCTGGCCGCCGCAGAACATGCCGCCGAAGGCGCAGCCCTGAACGCGCAGGCTGTCGGAGCCTTTCAGGGCGATCGTCGAATCATACGTGCTGCCGCTGTTCGGATCGTAGATGCGCCCGGTCCATTTGTCCTTGGCGGGCTTCATATTGATCAGGACCTTTTCGCCGTTCTGGTTCGACTTGGCGTCGACCGAATATCCGCAGAGATTGGCGCCGCACGGCTCGATCCGGACCTTGCCCTCTTTCTCTTCCGTCAGCCACATGCCGAGCGGCGAGTTGGCCGAGGAAGCAGCCGTGCTGGCGGGAGCAGGGGCCTGCGCCGCCGGAGCCGTCGCGACGACCGGCGCTGTTTCGGGCCTGGCGGCGGGCGTCGTATCCTGCGGGACCCGCGTGCCGGCCGGAGGCTGCGTCGACGTGATGATATCGGATGAGGGCGCGACGCGCGCGGTGGCGGTTGGCGGCTCGGGCGAAGGTTTTGGGGCCGCCACAGCCGGTTCCGCTGGCGCTGGAGCCGGGGTCGTATCAGGCGCTTGCGGATCGACCTTGGCCTGCTCGGATGTCTGTTTGCGCGAGCGGTCTGTTTCCTGATCGTTGCGCGGGCGTTTCGCGCGCCGCCCGGTATTGTCGTAGACGCCGGGAATTGAAACCGTTCCGCGATCCGGATCGATACGGATGGTGCGGCCGCCATATTCGAAGGTGTACTGAGCCTGCGCGGCGGTGCTCGCCAGCAAAAAGGCGGCGACAGCAAACAGCTTTCTCATCATCATCTCCTGGGCAGGCGGAATCCCGGTAACGGTCCCGATCCTATGCCTCGGCAATTCTTTGCAACGTGACCTGCGTCACTTTCACATGATAAGTCGCGAACGGGCCGGTTTGGTTCAACGCGGCATCGCCGGACGGAAATTTTCCGGGAACGCCAGTCAGTCCTTCAATGGTTCAATCCGTCAGGGATCGACCGGCTACATTTCGCCGGTGTCGTTCTGCGTCACGTTCGCCGCCGCGCTTCGGCTGCTCATTTCGCTCTTGAGCTGTTCGAAGCGTTGCCGGGCTTCGTTCTGGCGATCGTCGACGAACTTGATCGCGGCATCGTTCGTCATCGGCCCGCTGACAACCGCGATGGAATTGTCGCCAATCGTCTCATCGACGTAATATTCGCCACGATCATCGCGGCGGACCATCCATTTGAAGCGGATCGCGGCGATGGGGCCGGGACCGAGCTTCGAGTAGCCATCGGCTTCGAACAGCCCAGGGGCGATCGGCTTTTCCTCGACCGCCGCCTTTTCCGGTTCGCGAAGGGATTCCGTGTGGTCGAGAATACTGGCGATGGCCGCAAGCGCGTGATCGGTCGGATCGCTTTGGGACAAGGTCTCAGCCTCCAGATATGGCGCATATTAAGCAGGCGGGGCCTCCGCCGCTAGCGCCGAATTCCCGAGCTTTGCCGTCGAATAAGGCTGAGTTTTGTCGATTTTAGGCGCAAATCGGCGGCAATTTGCCTCTCCAGGGCCGCTCCTGCTCAAGTTGGGCCGCCAGACGGAATAACGTGGCCTCATCGCCGAAGCGCGCGGCGAACATCATGCCGAGCGGCAATCCGGCCGAATTCCAGGCCAGCGGCACCGACATCGCGGGCTGTCCGGACATGTTGAACATGGCGGTCGCCGGCATATAGCGCCGCAGGATCGCCGGGATATGCGACAGATCCTCCGACATCGTGTTGAGTTCGCCGATCCGCAACGGAGGCCAGCACAAGGTCGGACACAGGAACACGTCGCAGCTCTCGAAGAAGGTCGCGAGCCCCTTGGAAATCTGGAATGCGGCGAGTTGCGCGGCCACGTAGTCGGTAGCGGTCGTGTTTTGTGCGTTGTGTGCCATCGCCAGCGTCAATGTTTCGAAATCGTTCCCGGTCATGGCGCGGCCAAAGCGTGCTTCCGCCTGCCGCACGCTCAACGCGGTATTGGCGGCCACGATGGTCGACATCACCGCCGCCGGGTCGGTGGCCAGCACCGGCGCACGCTCCTCGACATGATGGCCGAGCCCCGCCAGCAGCGAGGCGATTTCCCGAACCGCGGCGGCGATTTCGGGATCGATGGCATCGCCATGGGGCGATCGATCGGTAAAGGCGATCCGCAGCCGGCCGGGTGCGCGGCCGACCTCCTCCAGGAAAGGCCGCTCCGGCGGCGGCGCCGTATAGAGGCTCGATATTTCCGGCCCGTGGACCGCATCCAGCATTGCCGCGCTGTCGCGCACGCTGATGCTCACGACATGGCCGCAGGAAAATCCGCCCCAGCCTTCGCCGCGGTCGGGGCCGAGCGGATTGCGCGCCCGGGTCGGCTTCAATCCGAATACGCCGGATGCCGAAGCCGGGATACGAATAGAACCGCCGCCGTCGCTGGCATGCGCGACCGGAAGGATGCGCGCGGCCACCGCCGCAGCCGCGCCGCCGGACGAACCGCCCGAGGAGTGCGCGGGATTCCAGGGATTTCGGGTCGGGCCGAACAGGCGCGACTCGGTGGTCGGCATCAATCCGAATTCGGGGCTCGAGCTTTTTCCGAAAATCGTCACGCCGGTATTGAGGAAGCGCCGGGCGAGGGTGCCGGTATGATCGGCGACATTGTCCTTGTAGACGCTGGCGCCGAAGGTTGTCCGGGTGCCCTCGATAATGTCGAGGTCTTTCAATAGAAACGGCACGCCGGTGAAGGGACCGTCCGGAAGTCCGTTGTCGATTTGCGCTTGCGCGTAGTCATAATGCTTCACCACCACCGCGTTGATCTGCGGGTCGACCTTGGCGGTGCGCGCAACCGCCTCGTCCAGCAATTCGCGGGCGCTGACCTGCTTCTTGCGGACGAGATCGGCGAGGCCCACCGCGTCATAGCTGCCGTATTCCCTGAAGGCCATATGGGTACCCCTGGTAGGAAAGCAGTGAAGCAGCCAAGCGAGCGGCGAACACCATCAACGGATCAGGCGAGCACATCCTGGTTGATCACATTCTGCCTGATAGGATCGCCATCCAGCGCGCTCAGGATATTGCGCGCGGTTTGCACGCTCATCCGGTCGACCGCTTCCCGCGTGACACCCGCGACGTGCGGGGCCATGACGACGTTGGGAAGCTCGAACAGCGAATGCCCCGACGGCGGCGGCTCCTGCTCGAAAACATCGAGGCCGGCACCGGCGAGCTTGCCGCTTACCAGGGCATCGTACAGCGCCCGCTCGTCGACGATGCCGCCGCGCGCGGTGTTGATCAGATAGGCCGGCGCTTTCATGCGGCCGAGGCGCGCCGCATTGAACATCCCGACCGTCTCGGGCGTCTTCGGGCAGTGGATGCTGACAAAATCGGCGCGCGGCAGAGCGGCATCGAGATCGGCGACCGGCTCGCAGCCCGCCGCCGTGATCTCTGTGGCCGGCTTGAAGGGGTCGTAGACCAGAACGTTCATTTCCATGGCGAGGCAGCGTTTGGCGGTGCGGGTGCCGATCCGGCCGAAGCCGACGATCAGGACCGTCTTGCCGAACAGATCGTAGGGCAGCATGCCGAGGCGGTGAGCCCATCTGCCATCCTTGACGATGGCATGCATTTCTACGGCGCGCTTGGCCAGCGTCAGCATCATGAACAGCGCCTGTTCGGCGACCGAGGGCGAATTGGCGGTGCCCGCCACCATCAGCGGGACCTTGCGGCGGCTTAGCGCCGGTACATCGACGGCGTCGAAGCCGACGCCAATCCGGGTCACCACCTTCATATCCTTGGACGCCTCCAGCTCCGGTTCGCCGAAACGGGTGGCGCCGAGCGCCACGCCGTGAACCGGCGCCTGCGCCTTCAGCATCGCTTCGAAATCGGATGCGGAAATCATATTGGGGAATTCGACGAGCTCGATATCGTCCCGCTCCTTCAACAGTGCCCGTCCAAGCTGCGACATCGATTCAGTGACGAAAATTTTCTTCTTGTTGGTCGCCATTCCCAGTCCTTTGCCAAGCCCCATCCGGCTTTTTCTTGTTTGGTGCGACGTTAAATAACGGCGCCGCTGGCCTCATTTAGCAGGTGCATGTTGTTGAGGTCCACCGTCAAACGCAGCGGGGCACCGTCCCGCGCGCCGGCACTGGGATTGGCCCGGCCGCAGACCTGCGTTCCGTTCAGCGAAAAATAGATCAACGTCTCCATTCCCATGGGCTCGGTCACGTCGAGATGGGCATCGAAGGCCTCGAAGCCGGGACCGGAATTCGATTTTGCATCGGTAATATGCTCGGGGCGCAGTCCGATCAGCAGCCTGTCGTCGCGGCCCACCGATTTGTACCGGGCGGCCTTTTCGGGCGGCAGCGGAAGCGCGAGCTGGTCGGTCAGACGGACCTGAAGTTTTCCCGAGGCCTCCTCGAACCTGCACGGAATGAAATTCATGGCAGGCGAGCCGATAAAACCCGCGACGAATTTGGTCGCCGGCTTGTGGTAGAGCTCGTTCGGCGAGCCGACCTGTTCGATGCGGCCCTTGTTCATGACCACTACCCGATCCGCCAATGTCATGGCCTCGACCTGATCGTGGGTGACATAGACCGTCGTGGTGCGAACCTTCTGGTGAACCTTCTTGATCTCGATCCGCATCTGGACGCGCAGCTTGGCGTCGAGATTGGACAAGGGTTCGTCGAACAGAAACACCTTGGGATGGCGAACGATGGCGCGCCCCATGGCGACGCGCTGGCGCTGGCCGCCGGACAACGCCTTGGGCTTGCGGTCCAGCAGTTCCGTGATGTCGAGGATGCGCGCGGCTTCGTCGACGCGCTGCTTGATTTCGGCCTTGGGGAAGCGCTTCAGGCGCAGGCCGAACGACATGTTCTCCGCCACCGTCATGTGCGGATAGAGCGCGTAGTTCTGAAACACCATGGCAATGTCGCGGTCCTTCGGCGGCACGTCGTTGACGATGTCGCCGGCGATCGTGATTTCACCGCCGGTGATGTCCTCCAGACCGGCGATCATGCGCAGCGTCGTCGATTTGCCGCAGCCCGACGGGCCCACCAGCACGACGAATTCATGATCCGCGATATCGAGGTCGATGCCGCGAACCGCCTCGACGTTGTCGTACATCTTTACGACGTTGCGCAATTCCACCTCAGCCATGCATCACCCTTTTGTCGCGCCCGCGGTCAATCCGGAAATGTAGTAGTCCATCAGGAAGGCGTAGATGATGAGCGGCGGCGCGGCGCCGAGCAGCGCGCCGGTCATGATCTGTCCCCAGTTGAACACGTCGCCCTTGATCAGGGTCGTGATGATGCCGACAGGCAGCACCAACTGGCTGGTCGAGGTGGTGAAGGCGAGGGGATAGAGGAACTGCGCCCAGCTCACCGTGAAGGCGAAGATCGTCGCCGCGATGATGCCCGGCAGCGCAACGGGGATGAAGATGCGCAGCAGCGTCTGCATCCAGCTCGCGCCATCGACGATGGCGGCCTCGTCGAGCTCCTTGGGGATCGAGGCGAAATATCCGATCATGATCCAGGTCGCGAACGGAACCGTCAGGGTCGGATAGATGATGATGAGAACCCACCAGTGATTGATGACCTGAATACCCGTGAGGTCGTTGAACACCGCGAACATCTTGAACAGCGGAATGAACAGCAGCGTGTCGGGAATGAGGTAGGTCAGGAACACGCCGGTCGCCAGCGTGGTGGAGCCCCAGAACCGCATCCGCGCCAGCGCGAATGCTGCCGGGATCGCGATCAGCATGGTGATGATCACCACGAAGATCGACACCCAGGCTGAATTCCAGAAGAAGGTCAGGAACTGGTTCGACGTCAGCAACTCTACGTAGTTCGACAATGTGGGATGGTAGACCCACCACGGATTGGTGGCCGCCGAAATCTCCTTGCTGGTCTTGAGCGACGTGATCAGCATGTAGACCGGCGGAAACAGGAAGAAGATCGCAAACAGCGACAGGAAGAAATACGACCAGCGCAGCGCCCAGGTGCGGTCGCGGCTCATGCTGTGCTGCCTGACGGTGCGGCGTGGGCCGGCCTTGTCGATCGTGGTTGCAGCCGTCACGCTTCATTCCCCCGCTGGTTGATGTCGCGCAGAATGAAGACGGCCGCGATCGCCAGGATCGGGAACATGAACAGCGAGACGCTGGCGCCGAGCGGAATATCGCCGCCCTCGATGCCGACCTTGAATGACCACGTCGCAAACAAATGGGTTTTGTCGAGCGGGCCGCCGGATGTGAGGATCCGCACGATGTCGAAATTGGCGAAGGTCACGATCAGCGAAAACAGCACGGTGATGGCGATGATGTTGCGCATCATCGGCAGCGTGATGAACCAGATGCGCTGCCACCAGTTGCAGCCATCGATCGCCGCGGCTTCGTAGAGCTGTTCGGGCACCGATTTCAGCGCGGCCAGATACAGGATCAGGAAGAACGGCGCGCCGTACCAAATATTCACGAGAATGACCGAGAACCGCGCCCAATAGGCGTCGCCGGTCCAGGGGATCGGGCCAATTCCGAAATACGCAAGGATATAGTTGAAGGCGCTATAGGACGGGTCGAACAGCCACAGCCACGCCAGCGTGCTCATCGCGGGAGGGATGACCCACGGCACCAGCAGCATGCCGCGCCATTTACGCTGCTTGGCGGAGGGAATGTTGTGGACGAAATGCGCGGCGATGAAACCGATCAGCGCCTTGAAGATCACCGCGGTGACGGCGAAGATGCAGGATTGCTGCACCACCATCCAGAAGGTTTCGCGGGTAAACAGGAACTTGAAATTGCCGAAGCCCACGAAGCGCTGCATCGACTTGTTGAGCGTGGCGAGATGGAGGGAGTAGAAGGCGGGATAAATCACCAGAAGCCCGATCAGAAGGATCAGCGGCAGCGCCATGAAAAAGGCGATCGTCGACTTCTGCTGAAAAAATCGTCTGACGGGCGAGACCTTGCGCGCCCGTGTCCTGGCAGCCACCGGTTGTGATGCGGAATTGATTACGACGTCGGCCATCTCTTCCCCTCGCGATTGACGGGCCTGGGCGATTAACGCCCAGGCTGCGGTTTGCGAAAGTTGCCTGCAGTCAGGTCCGCATGAAGCCTTCGACTTCGCTTTCTGCCCAGTCGAGCGTTTTTTCCATGGCCTCACCCTGGTAGTAACGCACGCACATCTTGGTCAGTGTGGCCTGAGAGTAAATCTGCTGCGCGATCTTCGGCGGCGCCGGGGAGGCGGCGATCGACAGCTTCTGGTGGTTGTAGGGGTTCGGATAGCTGTACAGCGTTCCCTTCGGCGGGCCTTCCTCGGCCCAGGTCTTGAAGTCGGTCAATTTCTCGAAGGCCGGAAGATCGTAACCGCCGCTGGCCGCGACCTGCCGCTCGGCCGACGATCGCTGCAACAGATGCGTCAGCAGGCTCTTGGCCGCCGACTTGTTGGGCGAGAAATTCCACACCGTGTTGATGAACGGCAGGAATGGCGCGAACCGGCCTTTCGGACCGACCGGGAAGCCGTGAGTCCAGCATTGCGCCGCGACCTCGGGCGCATCACGTTTGGCGACGGCCCAGGCGCTTGGCGGGTTCATGATCATGGCGCCCTTGCCGGACACCAGCCATTTGTTGTTCGATGCGTCGTCCCAGGCCGGAACGTCCGGCGGCAGGAACGCCAGCAGTTTCTTGTAGAAGTCGAGCCACTGCCGGACCGCGTCGGTCTTGACGCTGATGTTGCCCTTGGAATCGACGAGCTGGCCACCGAAGGCGAGCAGGAACGCGCCGGCGGTATCGACGGAGTCGGAGGTTTCACCAAGTCCGATGCCGAAGGGATTGCCGCCCTTGTGGCAGGCTTCGGCGGCCTTCAAGAACATGTCGGTGTTCCAGGCATCGGCCTTGGGTTCGCTGCCCGCGGGATAAAGCGCCTGCACGTCGATATTGGCATGCTTTTTCAACAAATCGATACGCGTGCAGGGTCCCTTGATCTGACTGCCGGTCGTGCAGGGCACGCCAAGCCATTTGCCGTTGGCAATGGCGAGATATTCGACGGTGCCGTTGACCTTGCCGTTCTGGGCGATCAGCGGCTCCATGATGTCGTTCATCGGCTCGAGTTGGTCGGCGTTGGCATGCGGCCACCAGGTCGGCATGGTGATGATGTCATGCCCGGCTCTCGCCTGGGCTTCGGCCGCGATCGTGATCAGGTTCTTGAAGCCTTGGGAGGTCACGTAGTCGATCGTGACGGCGACCTTTTCTTTTTCGGCCCACTCGTTGACGATCTTGGTGGTGACGTCGTTGGCTCCGGGAACCCAGTGATCCCAAAATGCCATTGAAAGTTTGCCCGCAGCGTGCGCGCCTCGAATATAGGGCGCGGTCATCAGCGCCGCCGATGACGCCGCGGTAGCGGCTACAAATTCGCGTCGAGAAAGCTTCTTCCGTGACATGGCGTTCCCTCCCTGGTGAGCCAATCGTGGTAAGATGGAAATCTCGTTGTTGTTTTTTTCTTCGTCGCCCGCGTGCCATGTTCGGCATCTCGAGGCGGCCGGGAGATTTCGTCGCTGACGATCAGAGCAGAATTGCCGGCGTCTGTCGAGAAATCAGGTGCTGGATATTCTCGAACTAACGTTGTGCTCAATCCGGTGGCGCGAATTTGCGTCAAGTCCAATCGTCAACCCAAACCGGCGGGGGCTGATCTGCCAAACAAAATACTGCGCTGCACACATGCCGCACTTGCGCGGATCGGCAAGGTGCACGATACCGCCGCAGGTTCCCGCGCAAGCCAATTCAACCCGCTCGTGTGTCGAGCATTTCCCGGCCATGAACAAACGGTGTGACGGTAGACTTGCTCGGCGCGAAAACGATAATGTCTGGACTAGGCAGCAGCCAGTCGTGCCCAACTCATTCTGCCGGATCGACGATGGAGACCAAATAATGAACAGCCCGACACCGTCAGCGCGTGCGCAGGTGATGTTGCGTTTCGTGCTAGGCGCCGCGGTCGTCATGTTTCTCAACGCGCCCGCTGCGGTAAATTCACAAGGATTGGTGCAAGGCGTTCAGCAGGGAGCCCAGGCCGGCAACAAGGCGGCCGGACCGGTCGGCGGCGTGTTGGGAGGCGCCATCGGCGGCGTCGTCGGCGTATTTACCGGCGTGCTTGGCGTCGGCAGGAACGGACAGACACAAACCCAACCACAAACCCAGACGCCCGCGGCGGGCGGTCCGAAGCAGGCCGGCTCAGCGAAAAACGCCAAAGCAGGCAAAGGCGAAAAGGGCGCCAAGCAACCGCCCGTGGCCGCCCAGCAGCAGGCAGAGCCGCCGCCGCAACTGACCGCCGAGCAGATCGTCGCGAGCAGCGATGCCAACATCGATCGTATCAAGGCCGAACTGAAGCTCACGCCCGAGCAGGAAAAGCATTGGACCGGATTCAACAGCGCGATGCATTACCTCGGCCATAACGGCGCCGATCGTCTCAACTTGCGCATCGCGCGCGCCAAGCGTGATCCGCCCGACGATATTATCGAGCAGATGCGCAACGAAGCCCAGTTCCTCAATGATCGCGCGGTCGACCAACGCAATGTCGCCGATGCGGCCGAACCCCTGTTCGCAAGCCTCGACGACAAGCAAAAAGCCGTTTTCATCGAGGAAATGGTGCGCCTGAGCCATGAGCGAGGGCTCGACTAGGGCCTTTTCCGTTCCGACTAATCGGAACGGGGCTCTATCTTTTGATGTGCGTTTTCTTCACACGAACCGGTATCGTTCGCCATCCAGGTGCGGGCCAGGCTTTCACTGGAAAAACGCTCTACACTCGCAATGGGCAATGCGGCGGCCGGCGTGAATAGCCGGGAGCGCATGCCCTGGGGTAGGTGTAGGCGTGGCACCCGGCTATCCTGCCGCGGCGGCGCGGCCCCCTGAATTCCTCATGCAATGATGAGGAAACGCTGACCGATTCGCGCCCTAGATATGGCGGGGGCGGGGTCTTGTCGGGAGCCTGTTGTATTGGCTTCCGAGTTCTCTTTTTGAGTGCAATGAATGGGGCATCTGAAATCGCAGGGCCAGTCAGGCTCCAGCGCGACACCGCCCCAAGAAAGCTCGGCCGGCGGTTAGCCGGCCGAGTTGTCGGGCAAAAGGCACAATGGTGACGCCTTACCGGTTGGGGAAATTCAACTCCACGCCGACGCCATCGGGATCGTAGAGGAATATCTGGGTATCGCCGGTGCGCGGCACGATACTCTCGCGGAATTTCACGTTCCTGGATTGCAGATGCTTGCGTACGCCGTCGACGTCGGTCGCGGCAAAGGCGATGTGGTCGAGCCGGCCGGTGTCCTCGTACTTTTTCTCGGTGCCACGCACCACGATGCCTTCGCGGGGCTTGCGTGTGCCCATCAGATGCACGGTGGCGACGCCGCCCGAATAGAGCCAGTAGCCGGGGAAATCGAGCGGCGGCCGGTCGCCGTTCTCCAGCCCGAGCACGTCGCAATAGAATTCCTTGGTGCGCTCGAGGTCGGAGGGTTCGATGGTGTAGTGCTGCAGTCCGCCGAGTGGCATGGAGTTTCTCCTGTTAGACGAAGGTGAGATCGGCATCCGCGCCCATCATCCAGGCGCCGACCGTTTCGAAGTGCCTGAGCTGGCCCTGCAACTGCTGGGTCACGGTGTGGATGTCGCGGAAACGGCGTTCCAGCGGATGGTTCTCGAAAATCGCGGTGGCGCCCGCGGCATTATAGGCGAAGTCGACGGCCTCGCGCGCCTTGTGGATGGCGTGGGTCGCGGCCATCCGGATGTTGATGCGCTGCGCCACGGTGATGGTGGCGCCGGCGCAGAGTTCGTTCCAGGTGTCGGCCATCGACTGCAGAACATAACCGCGCGCGGCACGCAGATTGACTTCAGCCTGCGCCAGATTGGACTGCACCACGGCGTTGTCGCGCAGCGGGCTCCTGGCGCCGCGCGGCACCTTGTTGCGCGCCACATCGATGAAGCTGTCGAGCGCGCCGCGGGCGATGCCGCAGGCCACACCCGCGAAACCGACCTGGTAGCAGGTGCCCGCGCCCATGCGGTAGAGCGGGCCATTTTCGCGGCATTCCCGATCGAACTCGCGGGTGATCGAATGGTCCGACCGGACGAAGAAATCCTCCAGCGCGAACTGGTCGCTGGCGGTGCCGCGCAGGCCGACCGTGTTCCAGATGTCGGTCCAGTGCACATCCCCGGTGCGCACCAGCATGGTGCGCTCCTCTTGCTCTCCATTGGCATCGCGCTTCGGCGAGCCGTCGGCGGCATAGATCGGGCAATGCGCGCCGAGCCAGGTGGCGTGGCGACCGCCCGAGGCAAAGGACCATACGCCCGTGACCTTGTAGCCGCCCTCGCATTCGACCGCCTTGACCCTGGGGCCCGGACCCCAGGCCAGCACTGCACGCGGGTCGTTGCCGAAGATCGCGTGCGCCACCGGCAGATCGAGATAGGCGGCCGCCATGGCGCAGCCGCCGGCCTGGCTCAGGCACCAGGCGGTCGAAGCGTCGGCGCGGGCGATGGTTTCGATGACATGAAAGAAGGTGACGGGATCGGTCTCGATCCCGTCGGACGAGCGCGGCAGCAACAGGCGAAACAGCCGCGCTTCATGGAGCCTGTCGAGCAGGGCAGGCGGCAGCCGGCGCGTGCGCTCGATCTCGCTGGCGGCCGCGTCAACGGACGGCCGCACGGCCTCGGCGCGGGAGATCACGGCCTGGTCTCCCGCAAGCGCGGCAGAAGTTGCGATCGCCATATCCAATCTATGCCTGTCGCACTGCGGTCGTTGCCGCCGATAAATCGAGCCCGTCGGCCAGTTCCTTGTCGATCTGCTCGATCGACTTTCCCCGAGTCTCGATCCCGAGGAAGTAATACACCGCGCCGGCCATCAGGAACCAGCACCCGAGATAGATGAAGGCGGCTGGAATCTGCGGCAGCGGTACATCGGGCTTGAGGTAGTTGTTTGAGCCTACGATCAAAGCCAGTCCGAGCGGACCAATGATCTTGCCGATGCCGCCGAAGCCATAGGCCGAGCCCATGCCCGACGTTCGCAGATGCGACGGCCAGACCTCGGCCGCATAGGGGCCGACAATGGCGAAACCGCCGTCGGCGAAGAAGAAGGCCACCGCCAGTATCAGCCAGAAAGCCGATACGCCAAACAGCGAGGCGTCGTAATATTGGCCGGCCACGATGGTCAGGACACCGGCGCCGAAGCCGAGCAGGCCGCCCGCGTTGCGCCGTCCCATCCATTCCGAGAAGAAGGAGAAGGAGAGGCGGCCGATGAAGCCGGACACGCTGAGCAGGATCATCATCTTGGCGGCTTCCTGGGGTGTCACTTTCAGGAGCAACACGAACAAGGATGGCGCCCAGAGCGTGATGCCGTAAACGCCGGTCTGCGCGCCGGCATTGCCGAGCCAGGAGACGATCAGGCTGCGCGGATATTTGAACAGGTCGAGCCAGTTGCTCTTGACGATCGGCCCGGCATCAGCCGCGGTCGGCAGCGGCAGCGCCGACGGTTCCATATGCAGCGCCCAGGCCAGCGACTTGCGGGCATCCTCGTAACGGCCCTGGCGGCACAGCCAGCGCGGGGATTCCGGCACCCAGAGACGGACCAGCAGAACCAGCAGCGCCGGCAGCACGCCGACCGCGAACAACAGCCGCCATTCGCCGGAGCCGACCAGGGCGCCCATGACCGCGCCCAGCCCGACGCCGAGCGGAATCACGCAAGTGACGAGACCGCCAACCCAGCCGCGCTTGGAGGAGGGCATGAACTCCTGCACCAGCGGCAGATCCACGCAATAGAGCCCGCCAACGCCGACGCCCACGAAGAAGCGCATGATGGCGAGATAGATCCAGCCATTGTCCGGCGTGAAATACAGAAGGCCGGTGGCGATGGAGAAATTGAGCACGGTGCCGATAAAGACCTTGCGGCGGCCAACGCGGTCGGCAAGCCAGCCCCAGACATAGGCGCCGATGATGGCGCCGACACCTGAGCTCAGCAGCACCACAGCCGACTGGCCGAAGGTGAGCTTCCACGGCCCGATCAGGAAGGCGAGGACGAAGCCGATCAGGAAGTAATCGAAGAATTCCAGTGCGTCGCCGATAATGGCCGCGGCGAGGATTTTGATCTGGTTTGCGGTCAGACGCGTGCGTCGATCGAGTATCTCGAACATGGCGTTTTCCCCTTGGCGCATGTTCGTTTTTAAGCGGGCGTCGCGCCTACGCACCGGCCATGCGCGAAAGCTACCCTGCGAATGCGGGGAACGGAAGCCTGTGGATACGCGGGGCACCTGCGCGAAAATAAAAAGTCGCGACTGGGCGCCGTGCGGCGGCGCCTTGCGCCGCTTCCCCGTCACGGGGAAGCGACAGAACCACATTCTTTAATGTTTGCCGTTAGCGTAGCCTGCATTCGGGTAGAATGGGCCGGAGCTGATGGAAGAGAAGCGCAAGTATCCGCGGACCGAAATCAACGAACCGGCCTATGTTTCGTCCGGTGGTTCCGTGATCGGCTGCGTGGTGCGAAATATTTCGGTCGAAGGGGCTGCCATTGACGTTGAGAACCCGGCGTTTGTCCCGCCACGGTTTCGCCTGGTGATGGCGAGCGACTCCTCGGTTCGCGAATGCAGAATCACCTGGATCCAGGGAAACCGGATCGGCCTGACGTTCATGGAGACGCCGGATCCGCCGACGCAACTCGCTAGTTCTTCAAAAGCGATTTGAGCTTCGCGTCCAGCTCCTCGAACGACATCGAGCCCTTCAGCCTCTCGCCATTGATGAAGAACGTCGGCGTTGCATCGACCTTCAGCACTTCATAGGCGAATTTCTGATCGGCCGAGAGCTTGTCGAGCAGCGTCTGATCCTTCGCGCAGGTCTCGACTGCCTGTTCGCTCAAGCCGGCCTGCTTGCCGATCAGCTTCAGGGTATCCTTGGTTTCCGCCATCAACCGGTCCTGCTGCTTGAACAGCAGGTCGATGGTGCCAAAGAATTTCTCGGAATCGCCATTGGCGATGCAGCGCGCCAGCATCGAGGCGGCAGCCGCCTTGATGTCGATCGGGAATTCGCGAAACACGAACCGCACCTTGCCGGTGTCGATATAGTTCGACTTCAGCATCGGAAAGACATTTTCGTCGAACGCCGCGCAATGCGGGCAGCTCATCGAGGCGTATTCGACGATGGTGATCGGAGCTTTGACCGGCCCGAGCGCCATGTCGGGTAACGACACCGGCTTTGCCACCAGTGCGGCCGTCGCGGTTTGCGCCATCGCACTGCCGACCGGATGCAGGGATGCGAAGGCGGCGAGGGCGACCAGAGACAGAACAGCAGTGAAGGAACGGCGGGTGAGGATCAATGGATAGCTCCGAAATCGGTGTTGGCGCCACTGCGGCAAAAACCGTTCGCTAGCCCGAAACCGCAATTCTGGCAATCAGCGTTGCGCCTACAAATGTTCGCCGGACCGGAGGGCACAATGAGGCGAGAGGCCGCACTATCTGGGTTGATCGGTCTTCTTGGCCTGATCGGACTTTGGCCGTGCCGCTTCCTGGTCGCGCGCGGCCATCCAGGCATCGTATGCGGGCGTGCCACGGCGCGGCGGCACGCCGGCAGGCTCGCCGCCCATCCAATGCGGCATGTCGGCCAGCCGCTCGCCCGCGGTCTTCGCGGCGCAGGACGACAGCATGACGAAGGCGACGCAAAGAAAAGCCAATTTTAGCTTCGGGGAAGCATCATTCATGGGAGGCTGACGACACCGCGTTGTGCGTTCGCGCCGTTCGCGATTCTCGCTTCGGTTGGCTTTCGAACGGGGTTGCGTGTGCTCAAAAATTGAAAACCTCCGGCAGGGCATTGCCGGAGGTTTTGGAGGTTAATCATAAAGTTGGTTGCGTCTCCTTGAGACGAAGAGGCCGCCAAATGATTTGCCGGCTACCTGAGCATCACAGTACATGATTAAAATACATGAGTAAATTATCTTTTTTAGGGAACTCACAGCGGATTCACTGGCACGGGATGTCAGCGTTCCAGCCTTGAAGGCATTGCCGGTCGCTCGGCAAGAAAAACCCTCGGCAGTTTCCCGCCGAGGGTTCTTTTAGAGAGCTATCAGACGATCGGGATCAGAAGTTACGCTGAGCGCGAACGTTGAAGGACACGGTGTCCTGGTCCTTGAACTCGTACACTGCCGTTGGCTTCGGAGCCGTCGGGGACAAGATGGCAGTACCCGTGAACTTCTGGTCGAGGTGGAACCACATGACTTCGGCCGAGAACGTCAGGTTCTTGACCGGAGTCCAGCGGGTGATCACACCGAGCTGCGAAACGTTGTAGTCCGGGTTGCAGCTATAGTTTGCACTGGGGGCCGTGACTCTAGCAGCGGTGTAGGTGGTGCAGATGTTGGCCTTTGCAGTGCCGTCATAACGAACCGACGAGTAGCTGCCGAACAGGCTGGACGACCAGTACGGATCCCAGTTGTGGTTGTACGCACCACGGACGCCGTAGGCTTCCGTCAGGTGGAGCGAACCGTCGCCGCCGGCGAACGCCGGAAGATACACAGCATCCGTTGTGGCGCCGAAACCAATGCTCTGATAGGCGCCGTTGCCGCTGCCGCCAAACATCGTGAAGGTCGGCGAGGCCGCGCTGGTGGAGATCACCTGCTTGGTGTCACCTTTGGCCCAGGTCGCGTCGATCTTGATATCGTCGCCGGGACCGGTCGGAATGTTCTTGATCTGCAAGGCAGCCATCACCGCACCGCCCCACTTGGTGCTGGGGTGGCCGCTGATTTCCGACAGAGCGGTCGGAGCTGCGCCGGCGAGGCCCGTGGCACCCGCGGGGATCGCCGTGGTGTTGAGGACGTTGTAGGAGGCGTTGACCTCGTGAAGCGCACCCGACACCTGGAACAGACCCCAAGCCTGATCGATGCGGATGTTGCCGACGACGTCGGGAGAGTGCACGCCGGCGTAAGCGTTGGCAAGAGAGCCAGTGGCAGTGATCGGCACCGTCAAGTTGGCGACAACCGTGCGGTTGAATACGGTCGGATCGTCGAGGCCGATGGTGCCCGACACGCCGTTGCCGAACTGCGCGGTGTACTGGATGTTGTTCACGCCGGTGACGGTGTCGTGGCCGCCCAGCAGGAACGAGCTGTTGTTGCCCGGATAGCCGTTCCACGGCGTGGCGAAGGCCGAGGAGGATTTACCGAAGGTGAAGCCGGCGAACTGGATGAACACATACTCGACCGCGACATAGCCGCCGCCGGGGGTGTCGAGCAAGTTAGCACCGCCAACCGGCGACGTCTGGTTGACCGAAGCCGGATTCAGGGTGTTGTTGCCCAAGGTGCTGAACTGGAAATCGGCCTGACCGAAGGTGCGGACGACGCCGTATTCAGTGGCGGTACGGGTATCGACCGTCAGCGCCATACGCGAACGGGCTGCGAAGTAGGCGCGATAGCGGTTCTGCTGGCCGATATCACCGCTCCAGGCCGGCGCATCATAAATGCCGCCGTTGAACGTGGTGTCGACGCGCAGATAACCACCCAGCTTGATGCAGGTGTCGGTACCCGGGATGTAGAAGAAACCGGCACCATACAGGGAGCAGATCCTCACGTACTCGACCGCTTTGGCCTTGACGGGAAGATCGGCCGCCTGCGCCCCGCTCATGGCGAGAAGACCCGCCGCTGAGCCGAGGATTAGGCTCTTAACCATCTTCATATTAACCTCCAGTTGCTCTGTAGGGAAGGTTCCGGATCCGCTGGGTGAAACACCCTATGAGGCTGGTCCCCTTGTCCCCCTTAAAACCGCCCAGCCGCTTCGCGCTTTCGGACACTCCCGCGTCAGCGCGAGGGACTTGAGCGAACCACCTAGACGGGACGATCTAGGACCCCCCAGTCGTCGCAAAGACTATGCATGTGCAACTTATCTAATCAAAATAGATTATTGACTCACTGATCGTTATGCCTTCGCGCTGTGTCTTGGCGGCAACAGTGGCGCACGCCAGATTCTTGAGCTTCGGACGCGGGATTAGGCTGATCTAGATCAGTGATTTTATTACTGAATTTTTTTATATTGCGTCGCACATGAATCGATGAAATGCGGTATAAAAAATGAATTCGAAAAAAGAAGCGAGCCTACCAGCCTTGAACAAAAACTCTGACGCGCACGAGCCCGCCGCCAAGAATCAGAACCTGGTCAGGCGATTCATGTGGGAGATCGCTTCGATCAATGTGCATCTTCAGGAACTCCGGTATTTTTGGGCGAAAGCCCTCGGCATCAGCGGGCCGCAATGGATGATCCTGATGGCCTTGGCGGACCTGGACCAGGGCGATGGGGTTTCGGTGAAGGTCGTGGCAAAAATGCTTCACGTCGATTTGTCGTTCGTCACAACCCAATCGAAAGTGCTCGAGAAAAAAGGCTTCATGCGACGAAAGACATCAAAGGGCGACGCCAGGATCGTGCAGATGTCCTTGACCGACAAATCTTACAAGCACATCGCGAATCTAACCTCTCAACAGGACGCCTTGAACGAATTCATCTTTGCCGAATTCAACGATCGGGATCTCACCGAGTTCACCGGTAAACTTGCATCGCTGAAGGATCGGCTTGAGAAGGCCTGCTTGAAGGTTGCCATCGATATCTGAGATGTTTGGGCGCTAGCCTGAGCCGCACCATCCCCCGAGATACATTCCCCAGCGAAAAACCGTCGCGAGGCCGCGCAGCGGAGAATATTTGGCTTGCGCGAACGCTCGCGCTTTAGTTGAATATTACACAAAGCTATCAACAACGTCAGGTTTCATGACCCTTACGGCCTGCCAGTTTGACCAAAAAGATTGGATTCGCTGGCCGGACAATGAGGATTTGTCGGCTGAATTCCTGCGGCTTTTGGGCGCCGCGCAGGAAGGCGGCTCGACCGTTTCTGAATGCTTCCTCACGGTGAGCCGGATAAACCCGGGGGACAGCGAATCCTGGTACCGGGAATGGAACAGGACGGCCGCCGCCAGCCACCAGCGGGGTAATATAGCTCTCGCCCGTGGACATTGTCTGTCCGCACGAAGCAATTGGTTGCGTGCCATCAACTATTACAGCGCGGCCGCGTTCGATTTTGATTTCGCGGACAGGAGATTTAAAACCTGTCTTGCCAACATGAGGGCTTGCGCCGGCCGCTATTTGGCACATCGAACGCCCGCCGGCGAAGTTGTCGAAATTCCCTGGCTGAGCGGTTATCCCCTGGAGGGTTATTTCCTGCCTGCCTTGGCCACGGCGGCGCCGACGCCTGCCGTCATTTGCATGGGCGAACCCGGGCATCGCAAGGAAGAATATCTTTACAGGACGGCGCGCTTTGCTCGCGATCGCGGAATGTCGCTGTTGGCCGTAGACCTATTGGGATTTGATAACGGCGCGCGGTTCGAGAATGTGGCCGGCCGTCGCGACCTGGAGACGGCTGTTCCTGCGGTCATGGATTACCTCGCATCGAGGGATGAAGTTGACGAGCGTCGAATCGCGGTCGTCGGCGATGGTTCGGGATCGTCGTTTGTGGCGCGTGGCGTTGCGCTCGACCCGCGCTTCGCGGCCGCGGTTTGTGACGGCGGGATCTGGGATTTGCACGAGCGAGCGTTTTTGGCCGAGCGTCTTGCGCCGTATGACGCGGATGTGGCCGCTGGTATCGGATGCAGCCGGATCGCACGAAATCTGAAATGCCCGGTTTTGATTACCATGGGCGAGCATGGCTGGCTGAAGCCGGAGCATGTGAACGTGCTGTTCAAGCGCCTCAAGAATAATCAGCGGGACATCACGCTGAAGATTTTCAAAGAGACTGAAACGGCCGCCTCGCAGGGACATTCCGACAATCCAACGCTTGCCAACGAGTTCATTTTCGACTGGATTGCGGACCGCCTCAAATGCGTCGACGCGGTACCTGACTAACTGCGCCCGTATATGGCGGCGAGGAGAGCGCGCCGGTCAACCCCTGGTTCGGCTCCGCCATGCCATGGCTGGCCCGGAATTTACCTGCCCAAAATTGGCTCGTCCAAAATTCCCTGGCGCAGCGCGACGAGAACGAGTTCGATATCGGAGGCGACGCCAAGCTTGGATTTGATGAGGTAGCGCGTATTCGCCACCGTCTTCGGACTGAGGTGGAGAATGCCTGCGATGTCATCGGTCGATCTTTCCGCGAGCAGCAGGCGCAAAATCTCGAACTCCCGCGGCGTCAGCAAGTCGGTAGCGGCCGGCATGTCCGCGACACGGCTCAACGCAAGCTCATGATCGATGTCGGCGCTGAATGCTATGCCACCGCGCAGCACCTCGAATGCAGCACGCACCAGCGCTTCCGGCGGGCTGCTTTTGGTGACATAGCCCCTGGCCCCGGCACGGATCGCCTGCACGGCGTAGGCCGCGTTCTGATGCATGGTGAAGACCAGAATGCGGGCCGCTGGATCCCATTGCTGAATCCGCCTGATCGCTTCGAGGCCGCCAAAGCCCGGCATGGTCAGATCCATGATGACGAGGTCGGGCCGGGTCTCCTTGTACAGACGATAGGCCGCCGCGCCGTCGCTTGCTTCGGCCACCACCTTCAGCCTCGGCTGTTTCTGCAGCAGCGAACGATATCCCTCCCGGACGATGGCGTGATCGTCGACGAGCAGGATGGTCGAGCCGTGGTTGGTCGAGCTTTGCGTCACGCCGCCTGCCTCGTCTCGCTCGCGCGCACGCAGCCCAACGGGACCGGAATTTGGGCGCGCAGCACAAGGCCGGATGAACGCGAAGCATCCATGCTCAACTGGCCGCCCAGCGCGACAATCCGCTCGCGCATGCCGAGCAGCCCCATGCCGGTTCCGGCCGTGAGATCGGCCCTGGCCTTGCCGTCGTCATCGACAGCAATCTCGATATGCGCGCGCGGATCCGCTCCGGCGGGTTCCTGCATGTGAAGGCGAAGCGTGACCCGCGACGCCTGCGCATGCTTTGCGGCATTGGTGATGGCTTCCTGCGCGATCCTGTACAGGCTCGCTGCGAAATCCCGCGGCAGCGCGCCGAATTCGCCCGCCAGTTCGATCGAAAAGCGCGTACGCCCGGCGCCGCGCGTGTTCCATCCGGCGACCAGGCCTTCGAGGCTCGCGGCAAGGCCGAGTTCGTCGACATCCGGCGGCCGCAGCCGCAACAGCGCGCCGCGCAGCGCGTCCATCATATGGGCGGCGGTCCGGGCGATGCTCTGGCACTCCGGGACGAGGGCCGGACATTGCTCTCGCGCGGTCTGGCCGGCGGAAGCCGCGACCGCGCTGATCGCGGCAAGGCACTGCCCGAATTCGTCATGCAGTTCGCGCGCCAGATGTTGCCGCTCCGCGTCCTGGACGACGATGAGCCGCTGCGTCAATGCGTTGCGCTCGACGAGCGTCGTCTCGAGGCTGCCGGCCAGATGATTGAACACGTTGCCGACAGCCGAGAGCTCGGCAAGATCGCATGGCGGCAGGCGCGCCGAAAGGTCGCCGGCGGCAAGGCGCTGAAGACCGGCACGGATCGCCTGGGTCGGCCGCAAGGCGTTGGCGAGCGCCGCGTAAACCAGCACGCAAAGCCCGACAAGGGCACAGGCCATGATGACGGCGAGGCGGCTGGTCTCGCGCCAGCTTTGCCCGATCAGGCTTTGAGGATCGATCGACGCCACGGCTTCGCCGTGCGCCTCGTTGCCGAAATTGACGGGATGCACCGACTCGCGGTCCGCATCGAAAAGCCTCCGATAGAGATCGGCGAAGAGTTGCGGCGCGCCGGTATCGCCGGGGGCTACGCCGCCACATACCCGCTGCAGAATTTCTCCGCCTGGCGCGCGATAGGCGATGCAAAGGCCGGGCGTCATCAGCGCTGCCGCCATCCTCTGCAGGTCAGGGAACTGAATGGGCGCGCCCTTGATCCAGTGGAGCTGGCCCTGTTGCAGCGCGAGGTCCCTGGCGACCATCTCGGCAATCCAATCCGTGCGCTCCCGTGCCGCGCGGTCCGTCTCGAACAGAAGATAGGCCGCGGCGGCGGCGAAACAGAGCGCCGCCACAGCGGCGACGCGCAGGGTGAGCCGAAGTTTCAGATCAAGCCTGGGCGCGGGCATGGGCGAACACCTCAGCAAAGGGGGTTGCGTTCAACGGCGCCAGCGCAATCTAAAGGGGGAGGCGGCCTCGTGGAAGCGCCGGCTGAAAGATCGGGCAATTTGCCCGGCCGTGGCCGGGACCGGTTCGCTTTCCGGCCGTTCCATGGTCCGTGCAAGGTGGCGGTGAAACCGGAATAGCGAGTTTACGGCATGCGCGTTTCCCTTTTGTCATGGTTGGCAATCTGCCTGTGGTTGGCGCCCGCTTGCGCCACGGCCGAGGACGGCGGCCGGAAGGAAGTCACCGCGATCGCGGTGATCGACTTCGGCTATGTCGACACCTCGGGCGAGGAGCGCGATCAGCGCAAGGAGCATGAAGCGCGGCTCGAGGCCTTCATGAGCGCCCTCCGGAGCGATCTCGCGCAGCGCGGCAGCTTCCAGCTGGTCACGCCAGCGTGCACCCCGGGTCCCTGCGCGCTGACGGGCTCGGGGGTCGGCGATATCCTGGCCGCGGCCCGCGCAGCCGGCGCGGAAATGTTGCTGATCGGCGGCGTCCACAAGATGAGCACGCTGGTGCAATGGGCGAAGATCAAGGCGATCGATACGAAGACCGGGCGCACCATCTCCGACAAGCTCTTCACCTTTCGCGGCGACACCGATGAAGCCTGGCGCCGCGCCGAAGCCTTCATTGCCAACGAGATCGCTGCAATGCCAGGCCAGCGAGCCTCGCGCTGAGCGGTCTGTTCGTCAAATCGCAAACATGGAACCTTCAATGAGAGATCGTATGTTATCGCGCCGCCGGCCGTTGCTCGCCGCCTGCGCCGCTTTGTGGTGCTGCAGCGCGCCGCTGGCGGTATCGGCAAGCGCGGAATCAGCGCCGATCAGAATCGCGGTATTCGATTTTGAGCTCGACGATTTCAGCGGCGGCGCCGGAATCGCGGGCGATCATGCCGCCGACCTCGCGCAATTGGATCGGGCCACGAGCGAAGCGCGCCGACTGATCGCCCAGTCCGGTCGCTACAGCCTCGTCGATGTCGCCAATGCCGAGAACGCTGCCGTCAAAGGGCGTGCATTGCGGCAATGTAACGGCTGCGAAGCCGAGATCGCGCTCAAGCTCGGCGCCGATCAATCCTTTGTCGGCGTGGTGACGCGGATCGGCCGGACGGAATATGTCGTGCGGTTCCAGATCCGCGACGCCCGTACCGGTTCTCTCATCCTCGCGCGTCAAAGCGACCTTCGCATGGGCGCGGATTATTCCTGGAACCGCGGCGCGGGCTCGCTGATCAAGAGCAGCTTGCTCGATAATCCCTGAATGCGCGCGGTCCACGATGATACGCGTGCTGCAGCGCAGTGCAGTGCGTGCTGCGGAACAAGCGGGTATTGAAAGTCGTTCCTCGGCGCAAGGCCGCTTGACCACGCAAATCCGGGAGTTGCAGAATACCAGGCGATCACGGCCAGCGTAATGCATTGCGGTTCTGTTCGAGAACGGTCAGCGACGATGGGAATGTTCGAGCGAAGGGCCGATCATGATTTCGATGCCCTGATCCATGCGATCGGACCGCTATTGCATGGCAAAGGTCCGGACCTCCAGCACGCCGTGCTGGCCGATCTCGTCTCGCGATGGATTGTCGGCCATCATCCGTCGGTGCGCGCTCACCTGCTGGCGCAGCATGTCCAGGCCGTGCGCGACCTCGTCCAGTTGAAGGAGGAAGCGCTGTCCGCCCGCTATGGCGGCGCGCGGGAGGATTGGTGATGCCAATCCCGATGATGCGCAACGCGATTCCAGGCTGATGCGAGATGTCGGCAGGGTTGCTTTGATCCCTGAATGCGATAGGAGATGGGTCGCAAATCACCGCTTGGGAAAACAGGGTGGCTACGAGCGGAAATTTCTATCGTCCGGAAATAGACGGACTTCGCGCGGTCGCTGTCCTGAGCGTGTTTCTCTATCACCTGGAGCTGCCGGCCTTTACCGGCGGTTTCGTTGGTGTCGACATCTTCTTCGTGATCTCCGGCTATCTGATCTCGCGAAATGTCCTTGGTGACGTCGACAACGGCCGGTTTTCCATTCGGCGGTTCTATGAGCGGCGAATCCGCCGGCTGTTTCCCGCGGCGATCGTCACGATTATCGGCACGATGGCTCTCGGCGCGCTTTGGTTTGCTCCCGACCAGTTCAAGGCGCTGGCCCAGGATGTGGTTGCGACGCTCGGCTCCGTCTCCAATTTCTATTTTTGGCGCGGAAGTCATTCGTATTTTGCCCGATCGGCCGATCCCAGCGCGGTCCTTCATTTCTGGTCGCTTGCTGTTGAGGAGCAGTTCTATCTCGTCTGGCCCGCCATTATTCTCGTTGGGCGACGCTGGTTGCCTTCCTCTGCACTGCCGGTCCTCATCGTTTTCATTGCCGTCGGTTCGCTTGCGGCGGCACAATCAATGCTGGCGATCGATCCATCGCGAGCGTTCTATCTTCCTATGTACCGGGGTTACGAGTTCGCAATCGGCGCCCTTGTTATCTTCGTCGAGCCGCGCTTCGCTGTTCCGATCGGCATCCGCACCTCATTAGCGGCCTTGGGCTTTTGCCTGATCGGATATTCGGTTTTCGAATTTGATGGGACGACGGCTTTCCCGGGCGTCAACGCCTTGGTTCCATGTGTAGGCGCGTGCTGCCTGATCTGGGCCGGACCATCGCATCATCTTTCGCGTGTCTTGACGAACCCGGTCGCGGTCCGAACCGGCCTGATTTCATATTCGCTGTACCTCGTGCATTGGCCCCTGATCGTCTTTGCAACCTACGTTCTCGGCGCAATGGCAAATTTCGCCTGGGCGAAGGCGATCGTTTTTGTAGTGGCGATCGTCTTGGCGGAATTGATGTATCGGTTTGTCGAGCTACCATTTCGGTCGCGCCGCTCGTCGATCTTTCGAGTGGCTTGGCCGGCTGCGGCCGTCAGCGTGGCCGTCGCAGCCGTCGCATTCGCGGCGAATAGACAGGATGGCTGGCCGTGGCGGCTTACCGTCGCGAACAGGGAAGTGGCCGAGCTTCAGAAGTTCGGGTTTGCGCCATGCGCCAAAAGCCCCCGGTCAAAATGCGGATTTGGCTCACTCGACGCTCCGGTGGGCGTGCAGCTGCTGGGTGACTTATTCGCCGAACAATACGTTGCAGCGCTCGATCCGGTCGCCAGGGATTTGAACGTTCGGGGCGAGGCTTACACCGCCGAGGGATGTCCGATGCTGGTTGGATTGATCCGGGCGAATTTCGAAGGAACCGAGAAATGCCGGTCGGAGAGAGACAAACTTTTGTCCGCCCTCCGGAGCAACAATGCGCCGATCGTGATCAGCCAATCGTGGCTCACTTATGGAAATGCGTTGCACAGTGATTTGGATACCGGAACGTACGATCAATCGTTTATCGCCGTTTGGCGAACAGGTATCGAAAACACCATCCGTGATTTGGGGGCTGGCGGGCGGCAATTTCTGATAATGGGTGCCGGCGTCGAGCCCATGTGCCGTGGCCAGACGTCAAGATTTGCGCCGGGCCCTTTGTGGCACACACCGAGCCCACCGTGCCCGCCCGTTTCGCTGGAAAGCGTCAGATCAAAAAACACGGGCTTCAATGCGATGCTGCGCGACGTCCGAGAGCGGCATCGCGATCAGGTGCACCTGGTGTTTCCCGAGGAATATCTCTGTGAGATCGACTGTTCGACGACCTTGAACGGGCTTTGGCTATACTGGGACGTCAATCACCTGACGGTAGCGGGAGCCCAGCGGGTGGGGAAAATGGCGGACGGTATTCTTCGGAGTTTCATTCAGGTTGGCAATCGGCCGGAACGAGACCGTTAGGTGCAGGGCAGCAGGCCGCCTGGCGGTCGCCAAAGCGCTCACGAACGCTCCGGGGAATTCCCACCGTGGAAGCGGCCGAATAGTCGCGCGAGAACCAGACCCATCAGAAGAATACCGAGCCCGAGCGGGAGAACGTCGCTCGTGGCCCCTAATCTGAATTCGCCAACGCGACAGACGAGAATGTAGCCGACGACGATATTGAAGAAGCCCCAGAGCACGTTCACGGTGGATGAGGAGAGCCCTTGCCCGCGCGGCTTCGCGAACGGACTTTGGAACGGCTTTCCCGCTACGCCGCTGACGAAATGAGGAATAGCATTCGCCAGAAAGGCGCCCCCGAAGAAATAGGACACGAAAGAGAGCCATTCCATTTTCAGGTGCTCCTTGTTTCGAGGAGGTCGATGATCGCCTGCGTGGTGCCGGTTTCGCCTACTCTGGGAAAAACATTCGCGATGCTGTAGTCGTGAGCCTCGGGACGCCCGTCAGTCATGGCGTCGACGGCGAGGGTGACGTTGAACCCTTGCTCATAGGCTTGGCGTGCCGTCGCCTCGACGCCGGTTCCCGTAGCCACGCCGGTCACCACGACCTGGGTGACGCCTTGCGCCTTCAATTGGTTTTCGAGGTTCGTGCTCGCGAACGCGCCCCATGTTCGCTTGGTCACGACAATATCGCTCGGCTGCCGATCGAGTTCGGGGATGAGGTCGGTCCATCCAGCAGGAAACGGCTCCCCGCGGCCCGGTCGTTCGGTCCGGCCCGGCGCTCCGCCGGCAACGTTGACGAGGACGACCGGCATGCTGCGTTTACGGAACGAGCCGGTCAGCGCACGAACCCGCTCCACGATCGCGCCAATCGGGTGGATGAAGGGAAAGCCGACGATGCCTTTTTGCAGATCGACAACGATCAGGGCGGTCTTCGGGTCCAGCGTGGTCAGGGCCATGGGGTTTCTCTTGGAAAACTACGATGGGTCCGGCCGCGCGATGGGCGCGGATGAACGCCCTCAATCGTCGACGAGCCGTTTGAGCAGCGCGACAGCCGCAGCGAGTTTGTTCTGCTCCGGGGGTGAAAGCCTCGCCTGGATGGTGCGGGACAGCCAATCCTGCCGTGCCGTGCGGCCTTCGTGGACCCATTTGCGGCATGCATCCGTGAGCGACAGGATGGTTTGCCGCCCATCACCCGGGTCCGGTACGCCGCTGACAAGGCCTGCCGCCTCGAGTGCGGCAATCGCCGAACTCATCGATTGCGGGCGCATCCCCTCGGCCCGCGCGAGGCTCGATACCGTCGCTGGGCCTTCTTTTTCGAGACGAAGAAGCACGGACACCTGAGACGGAGTCAAATCTCCGGCGTTCGCCTGCTCGCGCAACCGGCGCTTCAGCTTGCCGATCAGAGCACGGAGTTCCGCCGCCAAAGCGGAAGCGGCTTGGGAATTACCTGGCAGACCATTCATGGTCGCCCGTATAGTATATGTGAAGCTTATCTGTAAAGATGAACTTCGTAGTTTATCTGAATATCGGGGGGATTCGAACCATGGCGGTTACGTGGACACCCGAGCCATCCACATTTGACCCGGGATCAATATTTTGCACGGTAAACTCGGCCAACTCCCTTAAAGGCCAATGCAACAGGGAGAGCTAAAGTCAGCCACGACAACACATCCCATACACCATCGCCAAGCAGCGCAGAGATGAGGCCAATGGCCGTAGCAACACCGACAATGGTGGGCCACCGGAAGGTACGTTTGCTTCTGCGTCCCGGCCTGGGCATTACGCCATTATTTTTGAAGAACAGTTGAGGCATCGACCAGTGGAGCTTTGATGCCACTTCGGGAGGCGCGGAACTTGATAATCCAGAGATAGGCTCCGGTCGATAGCACGATGACGGTCGCGATATCCAGGAAAGCCCACAGGACCTTGAGCGGAAGGCCGCCATAGTTTCCAAAATGAATT
Source organism: uncultured Alphaproteobacteria bacterium (assembly GCA_963793165.1). GTDB lineage: Bacteria > Pseudomonadota > Alphaproteobacteria > Rhizobiales > Xanthobacteraceae > Bradyrhizobium. The sequence goes on along the minus strand of CAWBYU010000006.1, from coordinate 457,812 downwards.
GGCCGCGAAACTTCCAAAAGGCGAATGTACCAGGGCAGGGTCAAGACACCGGCTAACTCACCGTTCTCAGCGTTTATCATCACCGGCGCAAACAAGTGTGCGGTGACTGGAGTAGTGCCCTTCGTCCAAATCATATAGTGATGCGGAGTGGTCAATCGAGAATAAGGAAAGACCACGCTGACGAGTTGCCTATCGGGACTCGCCTTCCGAGCCGCGGCGACCGCGTCGTCGATGGACGTCAATGCTTCGGCCGTCTTACCGGCTCCCTGAAGCGCTACCAGCACCGGAAGCTCTCGTGCTCGCCAGAGATCGAAAAGCGGAGCCGCCAATGTGTTCATGGCTCCCGCCAGGCCGACAACAAAGAGCCAGGTCAGAGTGACGATACCCAGCAAATTATGAAGATCGAGCCAACGAATGCGGTGCCGACGTCCGGCACGGATTTCGCCGAAATCGAGATGGCGCATGAACGGGCCGTAAATGACGACACCGGAGATGAGAGACGCCAGAAGAATTAGTCCCATCGCGCCGAGGAACAAGCCACCAGGAAGCCCAAGAAACATATCGGTATGCGTCTTCAGGAGATAAAATGTGATTCCCCGCCTTGGTTTCGGCTCCTCGATGATCTTGCCATTAAGGGAGTCGATGACGAGACCGTGCAGCCCGACTGCCGACGTGGCACGAAGTGTTGGCGAGATGCCAAAACTGACGGCGTTCGGAACATTGGGATGCCAAAACAGGAATTGAATGAACTCGCCGGGAAATCGCTTTCTTGCAATATCGGCAAGCGCATCGAGTGAGAGCGGTTGGGCATCAGAAGCGGACGACGTCTGGGCGTTCTCGTACACCCAATCGTCAATCTCTCCCTTGAAGATGAGCGGCAGCCCAGTGATGCACAGCATCAAAAGGAAAAGCGTGCAGATGAGACTGGTCCACCTGTGAACGCCAGACCAAACCTTTACTGAAACGGCCGCGCTCTTGTGCACTATCCTACCATCGATACGTCAATGAGCCCAATACGGTCCGCCGCAGGCCGTAGAAACATTGATTTGGTGCCGCGAGGCAAGATGCGGTGTACACGCGGTCAAACAGGTTTGTTGCGTTCACCGCCAACTTGAATCCTTTTAATCGCGGATCGAGATATGCCAATTCATAGTGAATTGCCGCATCGTATAGCGTGAATGACGGAACTTCTACCGAGTTTATCGAATTGGCCGCCGTCGAACCCGTGTAACGAACGCCTCCAGCCACGCCGAAGCCGTTCAAGGCACCATGTCGGAAAGTGTAATCGGCCCAAAGTGAGGCCGCGTTTGTCGGAACTCCTATGACACGTTTGCCAAGGTCGGCCTGCGGACTCTTGGTAACCTTCACGTCGAGGTAGGTATAGGCCGCCAGGATATCCAACTCATCGGTCAAGCTGACGCGGCTTTCAAGTTCGAGGCCGCGGGAAACCACCTCCCCGAGTTGGACCGAAAAGGGAACGTGGGCAGAATCGGGTGTCGTAATATTCTGTCGCGTGATCTCGAAGACGGCGGCGGTGAAAAGCCCAGTGAAAAAGGTGGGCTGATATTTTACGCCGGCCTCCCACTGTGTTCCGGTCGTCGGCTTGAAAGCCCTGCCGGCAAAGTCGGTGCCAACCGTCGGCTGAAACGACTTGGAATAGCTGACGTAAGGAGCTACGCCGCTGTCGAAAAGATAGAGAAGCCCGGCCCTTTTGGTAGTGGCCTCGTCCGTTTGAGAAGCTGTTGTCCTTGCGAAGTTGTTCAAAGTATCCGTATCGGCGCGGTCGTGTCTGATGCCAAGCTGCGTGACGAAGCGCCCGAATTTGATTTGATCCTGAAGATAGACTCCGTTTTGCTGAAAATTCTGTGTCGTATTCAATGTGAAGGCAGGGGCCGTAATGGGAACGTAGTATGTCGGATTGAACAGATCCAAGGCTGGCGCGGCCCCGTTCCCGGTTTTTTTGTCTTCGACACTGTTTTGAAAGTCGTATCCAGCCAGCACTGTATGGCTGAAATCAAACGTATTGAAATTCAGCTGCACCTGATTATCGAGCGTGTCAGCGTCAAATCTGTCCCTGTTGCTGAATGCGAAGCGCGATAGGGTCCGCTGGTCTGCGGCGAGTCCGCCTGAAAAAATATTGTCGGCATTAACATCCAGCCACGCGTGGCGATAATTCTGGCGTACCGTCACGACGTCGCTGAAACGATGCTCGAATTGATAGCCGACAGCCGCGCTCTCAATTGTCGACCTGTTGAAATTCGGATCACCTGCGTAAAGGCTCGTCGAAATCACACCGTTCGGGTTCGGCAGAAATGTGCCCCGGCTTGGCAAGAAGTTGAAGAAGCCGGACTCCGACTTTTGCAACTGCGTGAGTACAGTAAAGCTGGTATTTTCGTTCGGGCGCCAAGTCAAAGCCGGTGCGATGAAGTAGCGATTGTCCTGCGTGAAGTCGACCTGGGTATTGGCGTCGCGGACGAGACCCGTCAGCCGGTAGAGAAACTGGCCCTGCGGATCGGCAGGGCCGCCAATGTCGAAGGCGACCTGCTTGCGATCGAAGTCACCACCACTCAATTGAATTTCTCCGAACTGCTTTGCAGTCGGCATCTTGCTGACGAGGTTTACGATTCCCGACGGCGGACCGGACCCATAAAGGATCGATGAGGGCCCTTTGACCACTTCTATCCGTTGCAGGCCGTAGGGCTCAATCTGGAGTCCGGCGGTTGCGCCAAGCACTTGCAGGCCGTTGAGATAAATAAAGCCTACCGGGCTAAAACCTCTTATGTACGGAAACTCGAAATAGCCGTTTACTTGCCCGCGCGGCTCTCCAAAAACTCCCGCGGTGTAGTTTAGCGCCTGCGATACGCTTCTTACAGCCTGTGATTCGATCTCGACTCCGCGTTATCACCGATATCGACTGGGGCGTCTCGATCAGAGGCGTGTTCGTCTTGGTGCCCGCGCTGCTTTGCGTTGCGACAACACCGATGCTTCCATCGGCGTCACGCCGGCCCTGAGAGCCGGGCCCTTGTTCGATGGGCCGGGCTGCTGCGGCAGATGCCGAAGATCGCGCTCGCCGCACGGTCGCGCTGCGTCGAGTTGGCGCGGCTTGACGTGACGCTGCCGATATGGGCCGGCGAAGGCTGGGGGCATCGACGGTCACCGGTGGAAGGCTCGATTGCGCGTGCGTCTGGCTTACGAAGCCGATCGGCCATGCGACGCTGATCACCGCACTGAGAAACAGTGCCAGCCTAAAACACCCAACTATGCGCATCAAAACAGCCCAACGATTCACGCCGACCTTTGCCGGCGTCCCCGTTATGGGGTTTATCCGAACTGCTTTCTGATCGCATCGGTGAGATCGTTAGAATATCTACAGACTGGGCAAGCGAACGATGGATGTTGCTGCTTCAACACGCCAGGCAGGATGGAGCATAACCAGCGTCACTCGGCCCCAAGGGTCTGAGCGTCGATGGATGCGATATCTAGGCCAGGGCAATTCCCAAACCACGCAGGAGGTGTCGTTGCCTCATCACGAATTATTCGGGTGTAGTGCCGACCGCGAGGTCCGCATGATGGGATCGAAGAGCGTTTTGCTCAGAACGCGCGCCGCCAGGCGGCGTGCGCAGTTTTGTTCTGGATTGGCGGAAGGGGTGGGATTCGAACCCACGGTGCCCTTGCAGGCACGCCGGTTTTCAAGACCGGTGCCTTAAACCACTCGGCCACCCTTCCAAACCTTGAAGCTGCATGGTGAATTCAGGGACGCTTGAGGCCCAAAAACCCCGTTCGCCGCTGCTTTGCCAGTCAACGTTCATAATGCGCTTGTTTAGGTAGCCTGCACCGCTTCGTCAACGCGGGAAGGGTGGGGCAGCTTACTTCGAAGCCTGGCCGATCTTGTGCTCCAGATGTCCGGTCTCGTGATCGCGGCGCAGTTGGCTCAGCGATGTCTCATTGAGCTGCAGCAGCACCTCACTGAGCTGCGCGGTGTCGGGATAACCGGCGGCAAAGCCCTTGCCGTAAATCTTGCGCAGGGTACCGACCAGGGCGTTGCCGTGCTTATGGCTGATTTCGCCGTTCTTGTCGCGGTGACGTCCGTCGAGGCCTGGCTTGCTCATGCTGCTCTCCTCCATACCCCCACGCTAGCATCTGCCCGGCGCGGCGTGCTGGCAAGCGGCCAAGCGATCCGATCAGCCCGATGATCGAGTTCCTCACCAAGATCGGGTATTACGACCTCACGGGAGCATCGGGCCGCCATCTCGTGGGGCGGCGCTGGCGGCGTCCGGGTTCAGTGCCTCCGTCAATCGACGGGTTCACCATTTGCAACGATTAAGTAACCAACGCGGTGCTCTCCCCATTTCCGCCGTCTTCGGGTTGCGATATCTTCATATCTTGGTGCGGAAGTGGGACCGCATCAATAACTGCCGAATGCCTGAGAGTAGGCCCACGGCCGGTGAAATGGTAATCTGGGGCGATGGGGATTCGACGGTCATATCCGGTAGGCCGGGCAGCGCGAAGCGCTGCCGCGGTTGCTGCATGCCTCGTCCTCGCCAACTGCGCCTCGTCAGGCAAATTCGCCAGCCGCGTCGATCCCAAATATGGCGTTTCCTCCAGCCCGCGGGTGGTCGCCTTCGGTGAACCCGTGCCCAAGGGCGGCGGCACCTACCGCGTCGGCAAGCCTTATACCGTCGGGGGCCGGATCTATGTACCGGAAGAAGATCCCGCCTATCGCGAAGAGGGGATGGCCTCGTGGTATGGCGATGATTTTCACGGCCGGCTGACCGCCAATGGCGAAGTGTTCGACATGACCTCGCTCACCGCGGCCCATCCGACCCTTCCGATGCCGTGTTATGCGCGCGTGACCAACCTCGGCAATGGCAAATCGCTGATCGTCCGCGTCAATGACCGGGGGCCATATCACGGCAACCGGCTCATCGACGTCTCCAACAAGGCCGCCGAACTGCTTCAATTCAAAGGCAATGGCGTGGCGCGGGTGCGGGTCGAGTATGTCGCCCGGGCGCCGCTTGAAGGTTCCGACGACCGGCAGCTGGTCGCGACCTTGCGCACCGGCGAGCCGGCGCCGTCGCCATCCCTGGTCCGGGTGGCGTCGGCCCATTCCTTCGTTCCGGAAATTTCCTCTTCCGCCCGCCAGATCCGGGGCGAGGTTCCAGTGCCGGAAGGGCGGCCCTATAGCCTCGGCAATACGTCGGCAGACCTGGCGTCGATATCGGCCACCTCCGAGATGTCCGCGTCGGGGCGCCGGCATGCCGGCAGCCGCGTGATCGAAAATCCGCGCGCGGTCTCGTACGAAAACGACGATCGTTATGCGCCCGAGGCCCGGCCGGTTTCCGCCTACGCGCCGATCGATCCGCGCGGACCGAGCGAAATTCTGGCCGGACGCGGGCTCTATTGAGCCGGGCCGGTCAGGCCGCTTCTTTCTCAAGAAAATCGGTCAAGGCGGCATTGACCTCGTCGGCGCGCTGCTGCGGAACCCAATGGCCGGCGCCGTCGATGATCAGCTTCCGCCTCAGGTTCGGCAGCACCCGTTCCATATCGTCCACACGTTTGGCGCCGATACGAAGATGGTGCGGGAGGATGCATCGCTTTTCCGCCTTGTTTCAGGATTTTGTTGAGATATCTGCAGGCAGCACGATAAGGTCGCTTGGCCGGCGCCGGAATTGGATCGGCTTAGGGACCAGGTCTGGAGACAGGGGATAAACCCTTGTTGTTTGCGGTACTTCCAACTGTTAGAACGCCGCCTCCAAGGCATCATTGATGGCACTCGAATTCTCATTCTGCCGCGGCGCCGGGTCCCAGGGACGCCGGTGGCGCGGCCTGATCGCGGCCACCGTCGTCGCGGCAGTCGGCTGGGCCGGGATGGTCTACGCCGCCAATAACAGCGTGCAGGGCGCCAAGAAGGACGATGGCGGTTTCGACGGCGATGCGCCGACCGCGATCCTGATCGAAGCCGCGAGCGGCAGCGTGCTGTTCGAGAAGAACGCGGACGAGCTGCGGGCGCCGTCCAGCATGATGAAGCTGATGACCGCCGAAGTGGTGTTCCACGCCATCAAGCAGGGCGAGGTCAAACTCACCGACGAATATCACGTCAGCGAGAACGCCTGGCGCCGGGGCGGGGCCCCGTCGGGCGGCTCGACCATGTTCGCGGCGATCCACAGCAGGATTTCGGTGGACGATCTCCTGCACGGCGCGATCATTCATAGCGGCAACGATGCCTGCATTACGCTGGCGGAAGGTATCGCCGGCAATGAGCGCAGCTTCGCCGAGATGATGACCAAGCGCGCGCGCGAGCTCGGCATGACCCAATCGACCTTCGGCAATTCCAACGGGCTGCCGGATCCCGGCAACAAGATGACGGTCCGCGAACTGGCAACGCTGGCGCGCTACGTGATCCAGACCTATCCCGAATTCTACAAATTGTTTGGCGAGCGCGAATTCACCTGGAACAAGATCCGGCAGCAGAACCGCAATCCGCTGTTGACCTCGCTCGAAGGCGCCGACGGCCTGAAGACCGGTTACACCAAGGAAGGCGGCTATGGCATGGTCGGCTCCGCCGTGCAGAACGGCATGCGGCTGATCGTGGTCGTCAACGGCCTCGAGGATCCCGACGATCGCGCTTCCGAGGCGAAGAAGATGCTGGAGTGGGGATTTCGCAATTTCGAGGCCCGCACATTGTTCGCGCCGAACCAGCCGGTCGGCTACGCCAAGGTGTTTGGCGGCGAGAGCCGCTCGGTCAAACTCGCAAGCTCCGAGCCGATCAAGGTGATGGTGCAGAAAAACGGCAGCGATAAATTGATCGCGCGCGTGGTTTACACCGGGCCGGTCCGTGCACCGGTTGAGCCCGGCCAGCGGGTCGGCATTATCAGGGTATGGCGAGGCGGCAAGATCGCCATGGACGCGCCGGTCTTTGCGGCGGAACCGGTGGCCAGGGGATCGACGATGCGGCGGGCGATCGATGGCGCGAGCGAGCTTGTGATTGGGGTGTTTCGCGCGGGCGCCGAGAAGCTCTGACCATGGCCAAGACAGCGGTCAAAAGAACGCCGGGGCGTGGACGATTCGTCTCCTTTGAAGGCGGCGAGGGGTCCGGCAAATCCACGCAAATCAAGATGCTGGCGGAACGGCTCGCCGCTGCAAAAGTGCGCACGATCGTGACGCGCGAGCCCGGCGGATCGCCCGGCGCGGAAATCATTCGCCATATCGTTTTATCCGGAATGGGCAAGCTGCTGGGCCCCGATGCGGAAACGCTGCTGTTCGCCGCCGCGCGCGACGACCATGTCCGCACGGTCATCCAGCCGGCCCTCAATCAGGGCAAGTGGGTGCTGTGCGACCGGTTCTCGGATTCGACGCGGGTGTATCAGGGCCGGCTGGGGCAGGTGTCCCCGACCGTTCTCGATGCGATGCAGCGGGTCACCATCGGCGATCTCAAGCCGGATCTGACCCTGATCCTCGACATCCCCGTGGAGGTCGGCATGAAGCGCGCCGCCGCCCGCCGCGGTGCCGGGGCGCCGGACCGGTTCGAAGCGGAAGATCTCAGGTTTCACCAGGAATTGCGCGACGCGTACCGGCAGATCGCCGCCGATGAGCCGCAGCGATGCGTGCTGATCGATGCCGATGCCGATCCCGGCACGGTCGCGGCCGGCATTTGGGCCGCTTTGCGCGAGCGTTTCTTCACGGCAAACGCCGGCAACGTGGCCAATTCAGCATGAGCGCCCGTCAGGTCGAACCGCAGATCGCGGTGGCTCATCCGCGCGAAACCACCGCGTTGTCGGGACATCGCGACGCCGAGATGGCCTTGCTCAACGCCTACCGCGGCGGGCGGATTCCCCATGCCTGGTTGATCGGGGGCGCGCAAGGCATAGGCAAGGCCACGCTGGCCTATCGGATGGCGCGGTTCGTGCTGGCCCATCGCGATCCGCTGGCCGCCGATGTGCGGCACGCCGAGACGCTGTACGTCGCTCCATCCGATCCGGTCGCCCGCCATATCGCTGCGGGCGCCCATGGTAGCCTGCTCACGCTGGAGCGGAGCCTCAATGACAAAGGCGTGCTGCGGACCGTGATCACCGTCGACGAGACCCGGGAGACGATTTCATTTTTCGGCTCGACTGCGGCGGTCGAAGGCTGGCGGGTCTGCATCGTCGATACCGTCGACGAGCTGAATCCCAATGCCGCCAACGCGCTGCTCAAGATTCTCTGAGGAGCCGCCGCAGCGGTCGCTGTTCCTGCTCGTCAGCCACGCGCCGGCGCGGGTGCTGCCGACCATTCAGTCGCGCTGCCGCAAACTGGCGCTGCGGCCGCTCGCCATCTCCGATGTCATCCGCGCCGCGGCCGGGGCCGCGAACATTCCGGCCGATGATCCCGCCTTGGCGGAGGCGGCCGAGGCCTCGGAGGGCAGCGTCGCCCGCGCGCTGACGCTGCTTGGCGGCGATGCCCTGAAGCTTCAGCAGCGCACCGCGGCGCTGCTGGCGACCCTGCCGCGGGTCGATCCGCGCGAACTTCATGCCCTTGGCGACGCACTCGGCGGCAGCGACCGGGTGGCGCTCGCGGCATTCGTCGACAGCGTCGATCGCTGGGTCAGCGAACGCTTGCACGCCGACGACGCCAATGCCAACGCCAACCTTCCCCGCCTTGCACGGCTGGCGGAGGTGTGGGAAAAGATCAACCGCGTCGCGCGCGACACCGCAGAATATAACCTTGAGCGGAAACCGCTGGTTTTCTCGGTGTTCGGGCTGCTCGCGGAGGCGACGCGCTAGGCGCTCCGCTGATCATTTCCAGCAATCTTGTTTGAGCGATAAAGGAAGTTGTGTGGCGACCGCGAGAAAAAAGACCGTCAAAAAGAAACGCGCGAAGAAGGCCGCCAAAACGGCGGCGCTGAAGACGCGCGCCAGGACCAGCAAGCGCGGGGCGAAGAAGGCCAAGAAAGCAGCGAACAAGACGGCCAGAAAAACGGTCAAAAAAACCGCAAAGAAGGCCGCCAAAAAAACGGTCAAGAAATCGACGGCCGCGAAGAAGGCTTCTAAAAAGTCGGCAAGGAAATCTGCGAAGAAACCGGCGCCAGACAAGCGTAGTCCGATGCCCGCCGCCACGGGCGCTGCCGCCACGATGTCATCGGCCGGCAAAACCGCAACAGCCAAGCCCCCGAAGAAGAAAGCCACTCCCGTCGCAAGCCCGCGGCCAGCGGCATCGGCCGCAAAAGAATCCTTCTACATCACCACCGCCATCGCATATCCGAACGGCGTACCGCATATCGGGCACGCCTATGAGGCGATCGCGACCGATGCGCTGGCGCGGTTCCAGCGCCTGGACGGCAAGGATGTATTCTTTCTCACCGGGACCGACGAGCACGGCCTGAAGATGATCCAGACCGCCGAGCTCGAAAAGCTGCCGACGCTGGAAGTCGCGACGCGAAATGCGCTCCGGTTCAAGGAGATGGACCAGCGTTTGAACGTATCGTTCGACCGCTTCATCCGCACCACCGAAGAACAGCATCATCGCTCCAGCCAGGAGATCTGGCGGCGGATGGCCAATAATGGCGACATCTACCTGGACAGCTATGCCGGCTGGTATTCGGTGCGCGACGAGGCCTATTACGCCGAGGACGAAACCGTCGTCGGCGAAGACGAAGTGCGGCGTGGACCGCAGGGCACGCCGGTCGAATGGGTCGAGGAGAAGAGCTATTTCTTCAAATTGTCGGCCTATCAGGACAGGCTGCTCAAACTGTACGAACAGCAGCCGGACTTTATCGGCCCGGACTCTGCGCAAGAACGAAGTCGTCAGCTTTGTCAAAAGCGGCCTGCGCGACCTGTCGATTTCACGAACCACGTTCGATTGGGGCGTCAAGGTGCCTGATAGCCCCGAGCATGTGATGTATGTCTGGGTCGACGCCCTGACCAACTACATCACCGGCGTCGGCTTTCCCGACGAGGGCGACGCCAATTGGCGCTACTGGCCGGCCGACGTGCATATCATCGGCAAGGACATCATCCGTTTTCATGCGGTGTACTGGCCGGCATTCCTGATGTCGGCGGGCATTCCGCTGCAGAAGCGCGTCTATGCCCATGGCTTCCTGTTCAACAAGGGCGAGAAAATGTCGAAGTCGGTCGGCAACGTCGTCGATCCCTTCAATCTCGCCAATCAATACGGCGTCGACCAGATGCGCTATTTCTTCCTGCGTGAGGTGCCGTTCGGGCAGGACGGCAGCTATAATCACGAAGCGATTGTGGCGCGCATTAATGCCGATCTCGCCAACGATCTCGGCAATCTGGCACAACGTTCGCTGTCGATGATCGCCAAACAATATGCGGCTGTGCTGCCCGAGCCCGGCGCATTCACCGATAACGACAAGGCGATCCTGGCGCAGGCCGACGGCATGATTGGACTGGCGCGAACGGCGATGACCACCCAGCAAATCCATCAGGCCCTCAATGCGGTCTGGGCCGTGGTGGCGGAAGCCAACCGCTATTTCGCGGGCGAGGCTCCGTGGGCTTTGGCGAAGACCGATCCGCCGCGCCAGCGAACGGTGCTGTACGTGACCGCCGAAGTGGTGCGCCAGATTGCCATTCTGGCGCAGCCCGCGATGCCGGAATCCTCGGCGAAATTGCTGGATAGTCTGGGCATCCCACCGGATGAGCGCGATTTCGCGAGCCTGGGCGGCGCGATCCGCATCAAGCCGGGAACCGCGCTGCCTGCGCCGGTCGGCATCTTCCCGCGCTACATCGAACCGACCGCGGCCTGAACGGTTGGAAAACGATGCTTGTCGATAGCCACTGCCATCTCGATTTCCCTGATTTCGCCGACGACCTCGACGCCATCGTGGCGCGGGCTGCGGCCGCGGGTATCGGGCGCATCGTGACGATCTCGACGCGGGTGAGGAATCTCGGCCAGCTGCTTGATATCGCCGGGCGATTTCCAAACGTCTATTGCTCGGTCGGTACCCATCCGCATCACGCCGACGAAGAGGACGGCATCGCCGCGGACGAACTGATTGAGCTGACAAAGCATCCCAAGGTCGTGGCGCTGGGGGAGGCGGGGCTGGATAATTTCTACCAGCACGGTTCGCGCGAGGCGCAGGAACGCGGGTTTCGCGCGCACATCGCCGCGGCGCGGGCGACCGGCCTGCCGCTGGTGATCCACACCCGCGACGCCGATGAGGATTGCTGCCGCATTCTCGAAGATGAAATGGCGAAGGGATCGTTTCGCGCGGTGCTGCATTGCTACACCGGCGGGCGGGAGCTCGCGATGAAGGCAATCTCGCTCGGGCTTTCGATTTCGTTCACCGGCATTTTGACCTTCAAGAAATCGCAAGCCTTGCGCGACCTCGCGGCCGAGCTGCCGGCCGATCGCATCATGGTCGAAACCGACTCGCCCTATCTCGCGCCCGGCAAATTCCGCGGCAAACGCAACGAGCCGTCTTACGTGGTGGAGGTCGCCAAGGTGCTGGCGGAAACACGCGGGGTGTCGCTGGAGGAGATTTCGCGCCAGACCACCGGAAATTTCTTCCGGCTGTTCTCCAAGGTGCCGGCCGTGGAATCCGCGGCATGACGCTGAGCCTGACTATTCTCGGCTGTGGATCCTCCGCCGGCGTGCCGCGCCCCGCGCTCGGCTGGGGCGCCTGCGATCCCAATAATCCGAAGAACCGCCGCCGCCGCTGCTCGCTGCTCGCCGAACGAACCGGGGATAAGGGGGTCACGCGAGTGGTGATCGATACCTCACCCGATCTGCGCGAACAGTTGATCGACGCCGATGTCGACCACATCGACGCGGTGTTTCTGACGCACGAGCATGCCGACCAGACTCACGGAATCGACGATCTCCGTTCGGTGGTGATGCATCAGCGGCGGCGCATTCCGGTCTATCTGAACCAGTCGACCGCGAAGGATGTCCTGCTGCGGTTTTCATACTGCTTCGTGGCGCCGCCGGGCAGCGACTATCCGCCGATCCTCGACCATCACGGCATCGAAGCCGGCGAAAACCGCGGCATCGAAGGGAAGGGGGGTCCGCTCGAGCTTTCCGCCTTCATCCTGCAGCACGGTCATATTCCAGCGCTCGGCTACCGGATCGCCGATGCCGCCTACACGCCCGATGTCAACGACATCCCGGCCGAGAGCTGGCCCTACCTGGAGAATCTCGATCTCTGGATTATCGACGGGCTGCGCTATGCCGGGCATCCCAGCCATTTCAGCGTCAACGATGCGCTGTCATGGATCGACCGCTTCAAGCCGCGCCGAGCCGTCATCACCAACCTGCATTCCGATCTCGATTACGAAGTGCTGCGGCAGAGCCTGCCGGCGGGCGTCGTGCCGGCCTATGACGGGATGCGGCTGACGCTGGAGCAGGCGGGCTGAACGCCCCGATCTGCCGGCGTTTTTTGAACAGTTCGTTTTTTGAACAGTTGGGGCGGTGCACGCCCAATTTTGATGCAACTCATGTTGAAGCAGTGGCTCGGCGCGCCCTCCCGATCGGCATGTTTGTTGCATTTCAGGCAGCAACAGAGGAGGAGCGGTAATGACATCCAGAATCCGCCGTCGTGAATTCATGGCCGCCCTCGGGGTTGGGATTTTCGCAGCGCCTGCCATCTTGCGCGCCGAAGGTGAGCCGATCGTCATTCGCGCGGGAGCGTTGAAGCTGATCCATTCCATCGCGCCGTATTTCTACGATCAGTTCGTGCCCGCGGGCTACAAGATCGAGGTGCTGCCGTTCGAAACTCCGACCGAGTGCAAGAATGCCGTGGTGACCAAGTCGGTCGATTTCGGCGCGTTCGGTATCGCCGCCGCCGTGCTCGGCGCCGCGGCAGGCGAGCCGGTCGTGGTGATTGCGTCCACCTGCAATCGCGGCATGGCCATTATTGCGAAAAAGGACGCGGGCATTGCCTCGATCAAGGACCTCAAGGGCAAGCGCGTCGCCGTATTTCCCGGAACCACCCAGGAAGTCTTCTTCCTTGAGCGGTTGCGCATGGAAGGCATGACCATCAGGGATGTCGAGCCGGTTCGCGTCTCCTTCAGTGAAATGCATATCGCCTTGGCGCGCGGCGACATTGACGCCTATGTCGGCGCCGAGCCCGGTCCCGGCGTATCGCTATCCAGCGGCATCGGCTCGCTGGTCGAATATCCGTATTCAACGGCGATGGGATCCCTCAACATGGTGTTCGGCACCCATCGCGACGTGATCACAGCGAAGCCGGACCTTGTCCGGGTGATGCTGGGCATTCACCAGCGCGCGACCGAATTTGCGGCGGCCAACAAGGACGCCATGGTCGCGATGGCCTCCAGCAAGCTCGGCCAGAAAAAGGAAGCGATCGAAGCCTCGGTCCCCAATGTCGAACTGACGTGGCGGCTGGACGCCAAGCAAATCGAACAATCGAAAATCTATGCGGACCATATGCTGGCGCTGAAGCAGATCAAGCGTCTGCCGGATTTCGCCACCTTCATCGACACCAGCTTCGTCGATGCGATGAAACCGACCTGATCGTGACCACGCTCGCCTCCGATACCGAGGACGAGACCGCCGCCGCGCGCGAGATTTCATGGACGACGACATGGTGGCCGCGGCTGCGGCCATTGCTGCTGGCGGTTACATTTCCGGCGCTGTTGCTGGCGATCTGGCATGTCGCCACGGTGGGGCGGCCCGGAAGCCTGATCCCGCCACCCGCCGACGTCTGGCAAGAGCTGCGGGATCTGGCGATTGGCGGCGTCAATGACGATGCCTATAGCCGCACCCTGCACATCCACTTGCTGGCGTCCGTCAGCCGCGTCTATGGCGGCTTCGCGCTGGCCCTGATGATGGCGTTGCCGCTGGGAATGCTGATCGGGCGCGTGCCCCTGGTCCGGCAGCTGGTCGATCCGACGCTTCAGATTCTCCGGCCGGTGCCGGTCACGGCCTGGCTGCCGCTGGCGATGATCATGTTCGGGCTCGGGCCGCGCTCGGCTTTCTTTCTGGTTTTTCTCGGCGCGTTCTATCCCATTCTCGTCAACACCATCTTTGGCGTGCGTTCGGTCGAGCCGCGATTGTTCGAAGCTGCGGCCATGCTCGGCTGCAACGGCTCGGCACAGTTTTTCCGCGTCGTGCTGCCGGCCGCGCTCCCGTCCATCTTTACCGGCATGCGGCTCGGATTGGGTTTCGCGTGGGTGGTGATCGTGGTGGGCGAAATGACCGGCGTGCAAACCGGGCTGGGCGCCATCATCATGGAAGCCCGCCAGCTCTCGCGCACCGAGATCGTGATTTCCGGGATGATCGTCATCGGCACGGTCGGGTTCCTCTCCGACCAGCTGGTGATGCTGATCGGGCGCTGGTGTCTGGCCTGGAGTCCGTCGCATGGCTAAAACCGTAACCCCGATTCTGGAAATGAAGAACGTCGGCAAGACCTATTCGCAGAACGGACGCGCTATCGAGGCGCTGCGCGGCGCCAATCTGAGCGTCAGGAAAGGCGAATTCATCTGCCTGATCGGCGCGTCGGGTTGCGGCAAATCCACGCTGTTGCGCTTGGCCGCAGGATTCGAGACCGCAACGCACGGCGAAAACCTGATGTGGGGCGTGCCGATCACAGGCCCCGGGCCGAGCCGCGGCATGGTGTTTCAGGATTACGGGCTGTTTCCCTGGCTCAATGTCCGCGACAACATCGGCTTCGGTCCGAAATCGCGTGGCCGCGGCAAAACCGAAATCCGCGAAACATCAGACCATTTCATCGACCTGGTCGGGCTGCAGCGCTTCGCCGACGTCTACCCGCACCAGCTTTCCGGCGGCATGAAGCAGCGCGTCGCCATCGCCCGCGTCCTCGCCAACGATGCCGAGGTGGTGCTGATGGATGAACCGTTCGGCGCGCTCGACGCCATGACGCGGGAACGGCTGCAGGACGAGTTGGTCGAGATATGGTCGCGAACCGGCTTGACGGTTCTCTTTGTCACGCACGCGATCGAGGAGGCGATCTTCCTGGCCGACCGCGTCGTCGTGATGTCGCCCGGACCGGGCCGGATCGACAACGAGTATGCCATCGACCTGCAGCGGCCGCGCGATATTGCCAGCGCCGAGTTCAACGAGTGGCGGCGCCTGCTGTCAGCGCAACTGCACAGCCATCACGGGCGCAAGGCGGGCTGAGGCGGTTGCTGAATACGGTTTTGTGATTCCAGGTCCTACCGCACCGTGATGGTCATCGTCTCCGACATCACCGGCGGCACATGAGGCATGTGCGTCCAGTCGCCGAGCAGGAGCTGGAGCGTGTGCTTGCCTTCCGGCAGCGTCACCATGGTCTCGGTCTGGCCGCCGCCGAAATGCTTGTGGGTATCGTCGGCGGGAAGAGGCTCCTTCATCTGTTCCGAGGTCATGGTGGTATCGATCAGCAGGTGGTGATGACCGGTGTTCGGTTTTTCCACACCGGCTGGAGCCACCCCCATGCCGGATAGCCCGAACTGCACCAGGAACGGACTACTGACGGTGTCGCCGTCCTTCAGGTTGATGAAGTAGACCTTGGCTCCCGCCGGCGATGGCGTTTGCGCCGCGACCGGCGTCAAACCGGCTGCGGCGAAAACGGCTAGCAGCGCGAGCGTCGTTCTGAACCATGTCGTCATCATCTGCCTCTTGAAACAATCAATCGAACCATGCGGAGATGTCTGGCGCGCTCGCGCAAATCTAGCCGATGACGAGTGCCGAAGACATCTTACCCGATATTGCGAGCGGGCGTGTCATCACGAAATGATAAATTCTTATTGAGTTGTAGTTTTTGCAGAAGGCATCGGCGGTTCTTGTCTCGCCTCCAGGACCGGCTCAGGCCGAAATCGCTTTCGCTGAATGGACCTGATCGCGCAGTGCGAATTTTTGGATCTTGCCCGTCGATGTCTTGGGGATAGGCCCGAACACCACCGCCTTCGGCGTTTTGAAGCCCGGCATCTGGGCGCGGCAAAATGCGATGATCTCGGCCTCGGTCGCCTGCGCGTTCTCTTTCAATTCGATGAAGGCGCAGGGTACTTCGCCCCATTTCCCATCGGGCTTCGCCACCACGGCCGCGCATAGCACCGCGGGGTGATTGTAGAGCACATCCTCGACCTCGACCGAGGAGATGTTTTCTCCGCCGGAAATGATGATGTCCTTGGAGCGATCCTTGATGATGACATAGCCATGTTCATCGCGCACGCCGAGATCGCCGGTGTGAAACCAGCCGCCGGCAAACGCCTCCTGAGTGGCTGTTTCGTTCTTGAGATAGCCCTTCATCACGATATTGCCGCGGAACATCACCTCGCCGATGGTTTCGCCGTCGCAGGGCACCGGTTGCATGGTCTCGGGATCGAGCACGGTCACGGCTTCCTGGAGCGGGTAGGGCACACCCTGCCGGCGCTTTAACTGCGCGCGCTGATGGGCGGGCAGGCCATCCCAGCCCGGCTGCTCGGCGCAAACCGAGGCGGGGCCATAGACTTCGGTCAGGCCATAGACATGCGTGAGCTTGATGCCGATGCTTTCGGCGCCCTCCAGCACCGCCACCGGCGGGGCTGCGCCCGCGATCGATCCGGCGACGGGCCGCGCCTGTTTGCCTTTCGGCGCATCCGGTGCGTTGATCAAGGCGTTATAGACGATCGGCGCGCCGCACATATGGGTAACGCCGTGCTTTGCGATCAGCTCGAAAATCTTGCTGGGATCGACCTTGCGCAGGCAGACATTGATGCCGGCCGCCGCCGCCATGGTCCAGGGAAAGCACCAGCCGTTGCAGTGGAACATCGGCAGGGTCCACAGATAGACCGGATGCTGACCGAGCTGGCCTGCGAGGATGTTGCTGACCGCGTTGAGATAGGCGCCGCGGTGGTGGGTCACCACGCCCTTGGGATTGCCTGTCGTGCCCGACGTATAGCTGAGCGCGATGGCATCCCATTCATCCTGCGGCAGCCGCGGGGTGAAGTTCTCGTCGCCTTGCGACACGGCGTCCTCATATTCGAGTTCACCGATGCGTTTTCCTCCCGCGAAAGCCGCATCGTCGACGTCGATGACGAGCGGTTTTGCGCCTTTCATCAGCGTCAACGCTTCCGCGATCACGCCGGAAAACTCCGGATCGACCAGGATGATTTTCGCACCGCCGTGATCGAGCTGGAAGGCGATGGAGGCGGCATCGAGCCGGATGTTGAGCGCGTTAAGCACGGCGCCGGCCATCGGCACCGCGAAATGGAGTTCGTTCATCGCGGGGATGTTCGGCAGCATCGCCGCCACCGTGTCGCCATTGCCGATATTGCGGCCCGCGAGATACGACGCAAAGCGGCGGCAGCGCGCATAGGTCTGCGACCAGGTGAACACGCGGCCTTCGTAAACGGCGCTGACATGATCGGGATAGACCGCGGCGCTGCGCTTGATGAAGCTCAGCGGGGTCAGCGGCACGTAGTTGGCGGGCGTCTTGTCCAAACCGATGCTGTATTGGTTTTGCTGGCCGCTCATCGGTCACTCCCTCCGTTTTCGCGCTGCTTAAAGAAACCCGATCGATATCCACGGGAATATCGCCACCACGATCAGGCCCACCAGCAGCGCCAGCAGATAGCCCCAGATGGGGCGGATGCCCTCGGCGGGGTCCACACGGCCGATGGCGCAGGCGGCATAGTAGCCTACTCCGAACGGAGGCGCGAACAGTCCGATGCCCATGGCGAGGATAATGATCATCGCATAATGGACTTCATGCACACCGACGGCGCGTGCGATCGGAAACAGCAGCGGGCCGAACAGCACGATCGCCGGAATACCTTCGAGCACGCTGCCCAGCACCGTGAACGCCACGATCGATACCGCGATAAAGGACGCGGAGCCGCCGGGCAGGCCGGTCATCGCCGCCGCGAGCGCGCGTGAAAAGCCGGATTGCGTCAGTCCCCAGGCCATGCCGGTGGCGGTGCCGATGATCAAGAGTATCGCGCCGGACAGGCTGGCCGTCTCCACCAGCATCGGCACCAGACGTCCCCAGTCGAAGTTGCGGTAGATCAGCAGACCGTAGATCAAAAATCCGACCACGAAAGCATAGACAATGCCGATGGTGGAGACCTCGGTCGCCGTCGCAATGCCCTCGACCACGGCTGCGCGGATCACGAACGGCAGCGCCAGTGCGGGCAGGGCGATGACCAGCGACCGGACGATCTCGCCGGCGGTGGCCTTCCTGACATGGCTGAGGTCTTCGTCGCGGTAGCGCCACCACACAAGCGCCGACAGCGTGATCGCCAGCACCACGCCCGGCAGCAGGCCGCCGGTGAACAGCGCGGCGATCGAAACGCCGGTCACCGAACCGATCGTGATCAGTACCAGGCTCGGCGGAATGGTCTCGGTCTGAGCGCCGGTGGCCGCGAGCAGGGCGACGAGATCACCCGGCCTGGCGCCGCGCTGCTTCATTTCCGGAAACAGTACCGGCGCGACCGCGGCCATATCTGCGGCCTTCGAGCCCGAGATGCCCGACACCAGATACATCGCGCCGACCAGCACATAGTGCAGCCCGCCGCGCACATGCCCGAGCAGGCTGGCCAGAAACGCCACCATCGCCCGCGCCATCCCGGTCATCTCGATCAGGAGACCAAGGAACACGAACAGCGGCACCGACAGCAGGATCAGATGGCTCATGCCTTCGTCCATGCGGCCGACCAGCACCATCAGCGGCGTGTGCGTCGTCAGCGCGAGGTAGCCGTAGATCGCAAGGCCAAACCCGAACGCGATCGGCACGCCGGCGAAGACGCAGAAGCCGGCCACGCCGACAAAGAAGATCACCAGGTTGATATTGCCGAGCGGACGCAGCCATGGCTGCGCCAGCCAGAACACCGCGATCAGCAGGGCGACCGACAGGACCGCGGCAAGCATGGTCCTGACATCGCCCGAGCGCGCCAGCCGCAGAAAAGCAAACACCGCCATCAGGCAGATGCCGACCGGCAGCGCAGCCGCCCGCCAGATGTTGGGAATCTGCAGCGCCGGCGTGGTGATGAAGCTTTCCTCGTAGGCGTATTCGTAGGCCGGCCAGACGATCAGCAGCAGGAATGCCAGCGCGGCAGAGGTCGCGACCAGGTCGAGATAGGCCCGCATCGCAGGCTTGGCGCTGGCGACCACGGCCGTCATCCGCATGTGCTCGGCGCGGCGGAACGCGACCGCGGCGCCGAACATGGCCAGCCACAGGAACAGGATCGACGCCAGTTCGTCCGACCAGATCAGCGGCCGGTGCAGCCCATAGCGCGCGACTACGCCGGCGAACAGGATCACGATCTCGGCGACCACCAAAAGCGACGCCGGGATCTCCACCAGCGCTCCCAGCCAGGATTCAAGCGCGGCCGCAACGGAGCGCGGGCGAGGGGACATCGCCTCGCCCGCCGCCCCTTGCGTCAATTCGGCATGAGCCATAACCGCCCCTTGTCACCGAGAACTCTTGGCAAAGCCGTCAGGACAGCTTGCCGACGGCCTTCTCCAGCAGCGCCCAGGCCTCTTCGCCGTATTTTCCCTTCCATTCCGCATAGAAGCCCGCTGTGCGCAGCTTCTCGCGGAACGGCGCCACCTCCGGCTGGTTGAATGTGAGTCCCTTGCCGGCCAGTTCCTGCCGCAGGCCGGCATTGAGCTTTGCCACGTCGGCGCGTTCGTTAACGCCGGCTGCGTTGATGTTCCTGGCGACGATGGTGCGTAGATCTTCCGGAAGCTTCTCCCAGGCCCGGCGGTTGGCCAGGAACCAGAAGCCGTCCCACATGTGGTTGGTCAGCGAGCAATATTTCTGCACCTCGTAGAGCTTCGCGGTCGAAATGATCGCCAGCGGATTTTCCTGGCCCTCGACGATCCTGGTCTGCAGCGCGGAATAGACCTCGCTGAAATTGATCGAGGCCGGCGCGGCATCGAAGGCCTTGAACATCGAGGTCCATAGCGGCGAGACCGGCACGCGGATCTTGAAGCCCTTGAAATCATCCGGGCCATTGATCGGCTTGGTCGAGGAGGTGGTCTCGCGGAATCCGTTGTCCCAGATCTTGTCCATCACCACGAGATTGGCCTTGGTGATCTCGCCGCGGATATAGGCGCCGAGATCGCCATCCATGGCCTTCCAGACCGTATCGTAATCCGGGAACGCGAAGCCGATGCCGTTGATCGATGCCGCCGGAACCAGCGTGGCCAGGATCAGGCCCGACAGCGTGAAGAACTCGACGCCGCCGGAGCGGATCTGGCTCAGCATGTCCGTATCGGAGCCAAGCTGGTTGTTGGGGAAAATCTGCAGATCGACGCGCCCATTGGTCTCGGTCTTGATCGCCGCCGCCATCTCCTTGGCGCGGGCGTTCATGGGATGCGCGTCAGGAAGATTGTTGGCATATTTATAGGTAAATTCGGCGGCTTGGGCGCGCGCCACCAACGGCGCGCCGATGCCACCCAGAACCGCTGACGCAGCGGACGCCTTGAGTAACGAGCGTCGTGAAAAACTCATCTGTTTCTCTCCCTGAATTGTTCTTTTGAATGGCACCATGAGACCCAGGCTGCAGCGGGTCGCCGGATGGCTTATTGCCTGCTTTCGATGAAAATACCAAGCGCGCGCCGCGCTGGAACCGCGCACACCAATGCCTGCAAAACCGAAGCCCAAGAAGCTCCCGGGCTGGGTGGCCGCGGACATAATTTTGAGCCGTATTTTGAGCCGTTCGATGGCCTAAAGTGCGGGAGGAACAAAAGGATTTGATTACAACTATCTGAAATCACAAGCCTATATATATTCCATAATATACCTTATGCGAATCGGTCATATGGGGCTGACGTGATGCCCTCACCAGTCTGGCGCGCGCATAGGACCTCGTTCAGGCGGCTTTGGCTTTCTTGGGGATGACCGGCTTGCTCCCCTTTGCCGTCACCAGAGCCGCATAATCGGCGTTGGTTCGATCGGCATAGGCCATGGCAAACGAGGCAATCGCATCGTCGAGCGCCTCGCTCTTGCCGGCATAACCGGTGATCGCGGCCGGCTCGCCGGAGCGTGCATGGGCGCGTGCAAGGGTACGGCCGCAGAGCTGGGCATAGTCGAACAGCGCTTCGCCCGCGCTGATTTCGCTGACGCTGCCCAACCGCCGATTTTTCAGCGTCCGGATATAGAACTGGCGCCTTGACGTGTCGTCCTGTGTCGCGCCCAGGAAAATGTCGCTCGCGGCCTGCATCATTTGCTGACCATGGACGACCCGTCGGCCCTGGTTGCCCTTATAGACCAGCTTGCCGTTGAGGCGTTCCAGCACCGAATTCAAAGCCTGCTTGATCTGGAGAAACAATGGCTCGTCGTTGGCGGTCATGAACAATGCCACGTAGCAGTAGGTGCCGACAGATCCGACGCCCACCGCCTTGAAAGCGATATCCTTCAAGGCAAAACGATCCAGCAACCGCAGCCGATCGGGATTGAGGCCCTTGCGATATGCGGCGAATACAGTTTCGACGTCGAAACCGTGCTTCACGTCGGCCTTGGGATCCAGATGGAAAATGGTCATCGGCTTGTCGACGATCTTTTGACTGTCGCCGCTGACCAGGTGCGGGAAATTATCGTCTTTCTCCAGGCCCTCCCCCCGCGCCTTGGCGATCACGCCCGCGAGCTTGCGCCGCAAATCGGCGTTGCCGATGCGCTTGATCTCCTGCTCCAGATCGATGCGACTGTGCCAAATCTCGAGCGGAGAAAGCTTGGCGAGCGTTGCCATATGCGTTCGATAGGCCTTCACCGTGGCAGCCGCCACGGGGCGGGCCTGCTTCCTGTTGGAGCCGGTTGCCAAGGCCGCCACGGCGACGCTGGCCGCGAGGCGCTTCAAGTCGACGGTGAAGTCCACGCCGGGAAGCGTCTCGTCGAAATCGTTGACATCGAACAGGATGTTATCCTCGGGCGTCACGAAGGCGCCGAAGTTCATCAAATGGCTGTCGCCGCCGGCCTGCACCGGAAGTCCGGCCATCGGCTGGCCGGCCAGATCCGTCGCCATCACGGCGGCCGCGCCGCGCAGGAAAGCGAACGGGTTGAGCATCATCCGCTTGTAACGCTCCGGCACCAGTTCAGGAACGCGCTCGGCGTCGCTCTCAGCCAGGATATGGACGGCGTCGCGTGTCATCGATCCCTTGAGATCGGCGTGCGCTTCCCGCGGCGTGTTGCGGCGAAGCTCCTTGCCCTGCTTGAAGCGTTCCGTGCGCGAACCCAAATTCGGCGTCATTTGAGCCTCCTTCGCCTGCGCCTGCTTGATCGGGCCAATTAACCGTTCCGGTCTAGCATCATTTTGGCGTTTCTTGAACCGCGGCTTGCGCCGCTCCAAAAACGCTGCGCCGATTGGCCGATTGACGGTGCGCCTGGTCATGGCGACCGGCGCAGCGGCGGCAGCGCGGCGAGGATCATCGCGGCATCGTACCAAGTGTCACAAATGGCCCGTGCGCTCGTGCGCCGGCCTGCCTTTCGGCACGGGAAACCGGATCGTGGTTCCGATCGTGATCCAGTTGGCGCTCTCGCCCATGATGTTGTGGCCGTAGATGACGTCGACCGAGAAAATCTCGTTGGGCCGGTAGCGAACGCCGGTCTGGAACCGCGGCCGGATCACGCTTGGGGTGTCCGATGCGCCGGCTTGCCCGAATGCCTCGATCGTCCATTGCAGGACGTCGGTGAATTTCCAGTCGAAGCCCACGCCGTAGATCAGATAATGCCGGTCGACGGTGCGGTCCCACAGCCAGCCGCCGTTGAGGTTGACCCGCATGTTTTCGGAAAGCCGGTACGTCGCGGGCACGACCGCGAACGCCGTAAGGTTTTCCCCGGTCTGCGCGTCGAACGAGCCGCCGGCGTAAGCCGAAAAGCCAAATCTTCCGATTGCCGTGGGAACGAAGTTGGTCTTGGCCTTCGGCGCGATCGTGGTGCTCCAGTCGCCCTCGCTGCGCGAGCGGTTGGTCAGCAGGCTGACTTCCACGGGTTTGGATGGATTGACCACGCAGGAGGGATTGGCCACGGCCGAAAAATCGGTGTTGGTCGCCGTCGATAGCCAGCTCTCGACCTTGCAGGAACCGGCTTCGGAAACGTCGGCGGCGTCGACCGCATAGGCGCCGTCGGCCGCCTGCACCTCGGTCGCCGCCAGCACCGCCGAAACGGCTGCGGCCGCTGCTGTCTTGATGCACCCTGCTCCGCATCCCATGCCGAAATGCTAACTGAGTCTTCGCCTCGACATAGCCCGGATTTTGCGCCTATCCTGGCCCCCATGACCGATCATGATCACGACCACCACCCCGATCACGACCATTCGGAGCTGTCGGAGACCGAGCTGCGCGTGCGCGCGCTTGAGACCATTTTGACCGAAAAAGGCTATGTCGATCCGGCCGCGCTCGATGCCATTATCCAGGCCTATGAAACCAAGATCGGCCCGCACAATGGCGCGCAGGTTGTCGCCAGGGCCTGGACGGATCCCGCTTTCCGGCAGGCCCTGCTGGATGACGCCACCAAGGCGGTGAGCACGCTCGGTCATGTCAGCCGGGTCGGCGACCATCTCGTCGCGGTCGAGAACACGCCGCAGCGCCATAACATGGTCGTGTGCACGCTGTGCTCCTGTTACCCCTGGGAAATGCTGGGGCTCCCTCCGGTTTGGTACAAAGCCGCGCCCTACCGCTCCCGCGCCGTCAAGGACCCGCGCGGCGTGCTCGCCGACTTTGGCGTGAGCCTGCCCAAGGAAACCGAGATCCGGGTATGGGATTCGACCGCGGAGACGCGCTTTCTGGTGCTGCCGATGCGGCCCGAAGGCACCGAGGGCTGGAACGAGCAGCAGCTTGCCGAACTGGTGACGCGCAACTCGATGATCGGCACCGGCTTTCCGAAAACGCCGGGCGCGCCATCATGAATGGCGTACACGACATGGGCGGCATGGACGGCTTCGGCAAGGTTGAGCCCGAACCGAACGAGCCGATGTTTCATACCGAATGGGAAGCCCGCGTGCTGGCGATGGTGCGTGCGATGGGCGCGGCCGGCGCATTCAACATCGATACGTCGCGGTTCTACCGGGAGACGTTGCCGCCGCACGTGTATCTCAGCAGTTCATATTACAAGAAGTGGTTGCTCGGGCTCGAAAGCCTGCTGGTCGACAAGGGCTTCATCGCAGCCGAGGATGTTGCCGCCGGACACGCGGTGCAACCGCCGAAGCCGCTTCGGCGCGGCAAGTTCAGGCTCGATGATGTCGAACGCATCATGGTGCGCGGCAAGTTCGACCGCGTCGCGCCTTCGCCTGCGAAGTTCAAGCCGGGCGATCGTGTGCGGGCGAAGAACATTCACCCGGTGACACACACCAGGCTGCCGCGCTACGTGCGCGGCCATTTCGGCGTGGTCGAGCGCGATCACGGCTGTCAGGTGTTTCCGGACACAGCGGCGATGGAAGCCGGCGAGAACCCGCAATGGCTCTACACCGTCGTATTCGACGGGGTCGAACTATGGGGCCCGGATGCCGATCCGACCGTCAGGATATCCATCGATGCGTTCGAGCCGTATCTGGAGGCGGCATGATGGACGCCGCCAGCGCGCGCGCGACCGGCGCCGTGCCGGGCATTCCCCGCGACGATGACGGCCCGGTGTTTCGCGAGCCATGGGAGGCGCAGGCCTTTGCGATGGCGCTCGCGCTGCATGAGAGCGGGCTGTTCACCTGGAACGAATGGGCCGCAGCGCTCGCGCACGAGATCAAGCGGGCGCAGGCCCAGGGCGATCCCGACACCGGCGAGACCTATTACCGGCACTGGCTCGCGACACTGGAAAAGCTCGTGGCTGCGAAAGGCGTCACCACCTCCGACACCCTGCACCGCTACCGCGACGCCTGGGATCGTGCCGCCGACCGCACGCCGCACGGCTCGCCGATCCAGCTAAAGCCGGAGGATTTTGGGTAGTTCACCGTCATTGCGAGGAGCGTAGCGACGAAGCAATCCACACTTGCTTTGTGGCGCGATAAATTGCTTCGCGGAGTCTGTCAATTGCTTAGCTCCCCGCATATTCCCGCCAGCCCTTGGCGCGCAACGCGCAGGCCGGACATTCGCCGCAGCCGTAGCCCCATTCATGCCGCGCGCCGCGTTCGCCGAGATAGCAGGTGTGCGAATGTTCGCGGATGAGGTCGACCAGCCCTGCCCCGCCGAGTTCGTTTGCCAGCGCCCAGGTCGAAGCCTTGTCCAGCCACATCAGCGGTGTGTGCAATTCGAACTTTTTGTTCATGCCGAGATTGAGCGCGGTCTGCAGCGCCCTGATGGTTTCTTCGCGGCAATCCGGATAGCCGGAATAATCGGTCTCGCACATGCCGCCGATGATGTGCGTGATGCCGCGTCGGTAGGCCAGCGCGGCGGCGAAGGTCAGGAATACGAGGTTGCGGCCGGGCACGAAAGTGTTGGGCAATCCGTCCGCCCCCATCGCAATGGTGACGTCGCGTGTCAGCGCGGTATCGGAGATCTCGGCCAGGGTCGGAATATCCAGCGTGTGGCTGTCGCCGAGTTTGTCGGCCCAGTCCGCGCGCAACGATTTCATGCCGTCGAGCAAATGGTGGCGGCACTCGAGCTCGATGGCATGGCGCTGGCCGTAATTAAAGCCGAGCATCTCGACGCACGCAAAGCGCTGCAGCGCCCAGGCGAGACAGGTCGCGGAATCCTGGCCGCCGGAAAACAGCACCAGCGCGGTCTCGGATCTAAATCGATCGTTCATCGGCTGCCCTTAGCATTGTAACGCGCGCTCGCCAATCGGTGGAACAGCAAACCCCTCCGCTCATTTTCGCTGGGCGGCCGGCGCGTCTTGCGGCATACCAGAGCCTGGTTTCCCCCGCCCTCGGTGCACCATGACCCCTTCCCGCGATATTTCACGCCTGCTCGAGATCATGGCGGCGCTGCGAACCCCCGGCAGCGGCTGCCCCTGGGATCTCGAACAGAATTTTGCGAGCATTGCGCCCTACACCATCGAGGAGGCTTATGAAGTCGCTGAAACCATCGCGCGCGGCGATCTCGACGATCTCTGTGACGAACTCGGCGATCTCCTGCTGCAGGTGGTGTTTCACGCCCGCATGGCGGAAGAGCAGAACGCATTCGCGTTCGGCGACGTGGTCGAGGCCATCACCGCCAAGATGATCCGCCGGCATCCGCATGTCTTCGCCGACAAGGATGGGCGATTGACGCCGTCGGAGGTGAAGGGCGCATGGGATCGCATCAAGGCCGAGGAAAAGGCCGAACGCGCCGCGCGGCGGCCTCGGGAAGAGAGCACGCACATATCGCTGCTCTCCGGCGTAAAGGCGGGACAGCCGGCCTTGACGCGCGCGATGGACCTGCAGCGCAAGGCATCGAGCGTCGGCTTCGACTGGAACGATCCGCGCGCGGTGCTGCACAAGATCCGCGAGGAAGCCGACGAGATCGAGGCGGCGCTGGATCGCGGCGACGCCGATGAACTGGTGGCGGAAACCGGCGATCTCCTGTTCGCGCTGGTCAATCTGGCGCGCCATGTCGGCGCCGACCCCGATATGGCGCTGCGCGGCACCAATGCCAAATTCGAGCGGCGCTTTGGCTACATCGAACGCGCCTTGAAAGCGCAAGGGCGTTCGCTGGAGAGCGCGTCACTCGCCGAGATGGACGCGTTGTGGAACGAAGCGAAAGAGAAGGAATAGAGAGATCCCTCTATCCGTCGTCCCGGCCTTGAGCCGGGACCCATACCGCGTGATCCATCGATTCAAGAACGCTGTTCGACGATTTGCCGTAACCACGAGCGCCGGTGGTTATGGGTCCCCGCTTTCGCGGGGACGACGATAGATTGATAATCACGCTACGCGCGGTACGGCGTCGAACCGTGAAACCACGATATCGCGCTTGGTTTCATCGACGCGCACGGTCATGTCGAACCGCCCGTCGTGCAACTCCTTGTTGAGCACTTCGGAGTTGCGATGCAGCCAGCTGATGCCGGCGCCATCGGAGGCATCGATCGACAGGTCCAGCGTCATTCGCGTCGCCGCCAGCCGCTGTTCGATCGCCGCCAGCAGCGCATCGATCCCCTCGCCGGTTTCGGCCGACACCAAGAAGCACGGGCGTTCCGGCGGGCGGCGGGCGGCGATGTTGCGCAAGTTCTCGCGCTCATCTTCATCGAAGCGATCGATCTTGTTCCAGACTTCGAGAATACGCTGCCCCGCGTCCGGATCGATGCCGAGCTGGCGCAGCACGGCATCGACGTCGCGCTGCTGCGCATCGGCGTCTTCATGCGCGATGTCGCGGACGTGGAGAATAACGTCGGCTTCCAGCACCTCCTCCAGCGTCGCACGAAACGCCGCGACAAGTTGCGTCGGCAGGTTGGAAATGAACCCGACCGTATCCGACAGCATCGCCTTGCCGCCGTGCGGCAGGCTGAGGGCGCGCAAGGTCGGATCCAGCGTTGCAAACAGCATGTCGGCGGCCTGCACGTCGGCGCGCGTGAGACGGTTGAACAGCGTCGACTTTCCGGCATTGGTGTAGCCGACCAGCGCCACCACGCGATAGGGCACGCGCTGCCGGCCGGCGCGATGCAGCCGCCGCGTCGCCTGCACCTTCCTGATCTCGTTCTCCAGCCGCGAAATGCGATCGCCGATCAGGCGGCGGTCCGCTTCGATTTGCGTTTCACCGGGGCCGCCCATGAATCCGAAGCCGCCGCGCTGGCGTTCGAGATGGGTCCAGGATCGCACCAGGCGGCTGCGCTGATAGTTCAGATGCGCGAGTTCGACCTGCAACGAACCTTCCCGGGTCTTGGCGCGGCGGCCAAAGATTTCCAGGATCAAGCCGGTGCGGTCGAGCACCTTGGTGTTCCAGGCCTTCTCGAGATTGCGCTGCTGGATCGGCGACAGCGCGCAATCCATCACCACCAGTTCGATCTCGTGCCCGGTGATGAGCCCGACGATCTCCTCGACCTTGCCCTTGCCCAGATAGGTTGCGGGCCGGATCTGGCTGACCGGCGTGATCAGCAACTCGACAACCGTGAGGTCGATCGCGCGCGCGAGCCCCACGGCTTCCTCGAGCCGCGCCTCGGAACCGCGTATGGCGTGATGATCCGTTTGCGCGTCGGGGTCGCCGCGGCGCATCCGCAGATAGGGACCGATGACGATCACCCGCCCGCTATCCTTGCCCCCTGCCGACCGCGGACGGTCGGCTCCTGTTTCAGGATTCCGGGGTTCCAATCAGGTCACTCTCAAGCCGGAGCATCCTCGCCGCCTTCGAATAGCTGGATCGGAGCGCCCGGCATGATGGTCGAGATCGCATGCTTGTAGACAAGCTGCGAATGACCGTCGCGCCGGAGCAACAGGCAGAAATTGTCGAACCAGGTGACAATGCCCTGCAGCTTCACGCCGTTGACCAGGAAGATCGTCAGCGGCGTCTTGGTCTTACGGACGTGGTTGAGGAAGGTATCTTGTAGGTTTTGTGCGCGGTCTGCCGCCATTGTTTTTATCCCGCAGTCTTGTGTTTCTTTTTCTTAAACCGGTTGCAACCCTCTTATGGAGCGTCCTCCGGTTGCCGGCTTCCCCTGAGATCCCCCTCCGGGGCACGGCTCGTTTATTAGAAGGCAGGCGCGGTGGTTAGGCAAGCCAGTTCCGTGCCCGGACACAGGGAACCCAAGCACAATTCGCCCAAAAGACGTCAAAAAAGCTGAAATTTCTCAAGCAAATGCATGGAATGAAGGGCGTGTTTCGGGGTTCCCTACAACCCGCCCGGCATGAGCCGCGACAAGATGCAGCGCATGGTGGATTCGGAGTATGGCAGCGGATCCTCAGCCGACACCGAGCGCCTTGAGCTTGCGATGCAACGCCGAGCGCTCCATGCCGACAAATTCCGCTGTGCGGGAGATATTGCCGGAGAAACGGCTGATCTGGGCGATCAGGTAATCGCGCTCGAACACCTCCCGCGCCTCGCGAAGCGGCAAGCCCATGATGTGCTCGCCATTGTTGCTGGTCGGCATCGCCGGCACCATAGAGCCGACATCCTGCGGCAGCATATCGGCCGTGATGATGACTTCCGGTCCGCCACCCGCCAGGATCATGACGCGCTCGACATTGTTGCGAAGCTGCCGGACGTTTCCAGGCCAGACATGCGACTGCAAAACCGCCATTGCGTCCTGTCCGATCTGGCGTTTCGGTAACCCGGTAGCGACCGAGATCTGATCCATGAAATAGTCGATCAGTTCCGGGATATCCTCGCGGCGCTCCGACAAGGGTGGCACCCGGATCGGCACCACCGAGAGCCGATGATAGAGATCCTCGCGGAAGCGGCCTTCGGCGATCTCTTCTTCCAGATTTCGCGCCGTCGAGGAAATGATGCGAACGTCGACATTGACCTTGGTGGTGCCCCCTGACCGCTGGAACGTCTGATCGACCAGCACCCGCAGGATCTTGTTTTGGGTTTCGCGCGGCATGTCGCCGATTTCATCGATGAACAGCGTGCCGCCATGGGCTTCTTCCAGCGCGCCGGCCTTGCGCTGCTGCTCGCCATTGGACTGCTCGATACCGAACAGTTCGACCTCCATGCGCTCGGGCGTGATCGCCGCGGCGTTAATGACGACGAAAGGCCCTTCGGCGCGGCCCGACGCATTGTGCAGCGTGCGCGCCGCCAATTCCTTGCCCGCGCCAGAGGGGCCGACGATCAGGATGCGGCTGTTGGCCTTGGCGGCCCGCTCGATGGTCTGGCGCAATTGATTCATGCAGGCGGAGCGTCCGGTCAGGACGCTTGCCGCCGGGGCGAGTTGCTTGAGTTCCTTGACCTCGCGTTTCAACCGCGACGTCTCGAGCGCCCGCGTCGCCACCAGAATGAGCCGGTCGGACTTGAAGGGCTTTTCGATGAAGTCGTAAGCGCCGCGCTTGATCGCCGCCACCGCGGTCTCGATATTGCCGTGGCCGGAAATCATCACGACCGGCACTTCGGCATGGTCCTTTTTGATCTGTTCCAGCAATTGCAGCCCGTCGAGCTTGCTGCCCTGCAGCCAGATGTCGAGAAACACCAGATTCGGGCGGCGGTTGGCGATTTCGGCGAGCGCCGAATCGCTGTCGCGCGCGGTTCGGGTGGTAAAACCCTCGTCCTCGAGAATGCCCGCGACCAGATCGCGAATATCGGCCTCGTCATCGACAATCAGAATGTCATTTGCCATCGGTCACGCCTGTCTGGTCAGCCGCCTGAAGCGGTTTTGATTTTTGTTTCACTGTTGGTCGCGTTCACCGCCTCGGCGGTTTCGGACGCTTTTGCTTTTGTCTCGGGAACCGGCTCTTTGGTTTCGGCCTTCGGCACGTGGCCCGATATCGCAAATCGCAGCCGCATCCATGCCCCCCGCGCGCCCGGCCGGATTTCCGATGCGTCGTTGAGCTCGATCCGGCCGCCATGGTCTTCCAACACGCGGCCGACGATCGCCAGCCCGAGACCGGTGCCCTTTTCGCGGGTGGTCACATAGGGCTCGAGCAGGCGCGCCCGGCTCACCTTCGGCAGGCCGATGCCGTTGTCGATCACGTCGATCACGATGTCATCGTTGTCCCGCTTGGCGATGACGTCGATACGACCCTTCCCCAGTTCCTCCACCGGGACCGCTTCGATCGCTTCGGTGGCGTTCTTGATGATGTTGGTCAACGCCTGCGAGATCAGCCGCCGGTCGAACTGCGCCCGCATCGGGTCGTCCTTGATCTCGGCTTCGATATCGATCTCGGGATGTCCGACCCGCATCAGGAACACCGCCTGCCGCACGGTATCGCCGACATCCTCGCCTTCCATGACTGGCTTTGGCATCCGTGCGAAGCGGGAGAATTCATCGACCATGCGCCTGATATCATCGACTTGTCGCACAATGGTATCGGTGCATTGCTCGAAGATGGCCTTGTCTTCGATGATGACCTTGCCGAATTTGCGGCGAATGCGTTCCGCCGAGAGCTGAATCGGCGTCAGCGGATTCTTGATTTCGTGCGCAATGCGGCGGGCCACGTCGCCCCAGGCGGAGGTTCGCTGCGCGGAAACCAGTTCGGTAATGTCGTCCAGCGTGATGATGTAGTTGTCGCGCGACTGGCTGGTCTGCTCGGCCGAGACCCGAACCGACAGATTGCGTTCATGGCCGTCGCGCAGGATCGTGATCTGGCCCTGCACCAGCCGCTGCGTGCCTTCGCGGGCGGTTTTCATCATGTCATCGAGTTCGGGCAACACGTCCGACAGCGGATGACCCAGCGTCTCCGATTCGGCGTGACCGATCAGCTTTTCCGCCGAGCGATTGAGGATGCCGACACTGCCGGAGGCATCGACGCCGATGATGCCGGCGCTGGCCGACGACAGCACCGCCTCGATGAAGCGACGGCGGCTGTCGATCAGGTCGCTGGCGCTGACCAGTTCGTCGCGCTGGCTGCGCAGCTCCTGCGTCATCTTGTTGAAGGTCTCGCCGAGCTGCGCGAGATCGCCCTCGGAGCGGTGGATCGGGACCTGGACATGCAGATCGCCGGTGGAGACGATATTGGCGGCGCTCATCAATCGCCTGATCGGGGCGACCAGCCAATTGGAGAAGTTCAACCCGATCAGAACGGAGGCGGTCAGGATGGTGAGCGCGATTACCGCGAACATCAGCGCGAAATTGACCTGAAGTCCGAGCCGGCGCGATTCGATCTCGGCATATTCGGCGACGCTGGCCTCGGTCTGCCGGAGCTGCGCGACCACGCGCGGATCGAGCAGACGGGCCACATAGAGGAACGTGTCGTTGAACGCGCGCAGCCGGATCACGGCCGCGACGTAGTTGGCTTCGGGGAACACCGCGATCTGCGGCTCGTTTTCGTCGACATTGCTGAGGAATTCGGGCGCCGGCGTCGTGAAGCTCTGTTGGATGCCGGTTTGCGCCGTCTCCAGGACATTGCGGTCCTTGTCGATCAGCATGGCGCCCGGCAGATTGCGCGAGGCGGCACTTGTGGTCAGAAGCTCGCGAAACGTTCCACGATCCTGGTCGAACAACGGCCGCGCGTGGGTGATGTCGTTGGCCATTCCCAGAATATCGCCGCGGATAAGCTGGGCGTGCTCCTGCACATAGGCATGCGCGACGATCAGCGAGTTCTGGATCACTTCGCGCATCGGACCTGAGAACAGCCGGTCGAGGCCGCGATCGATGGTCACATTGGCGACGATCGCCACCACCACGGCCGGCAGCACCGCGATGACCGAGAACAGGCCGACAATCTGGACGTGCAGCCGGGACGCCGCCCGGCCGCGGCGGCGGGCCTGGAGCACCTTCCAGACTTCACGGACGATGATGCCGATCAGCACCAGGATGGTGGCGCCGTTGATCAGCAGGAAGGAATTGACGATCTCGGGGGTCGGCTGGATCCGGGTCAGGCCCGTCAGCACCACGAACGTCAGCAGGGTCGACAACAGCGCGAGGCCGATCGCGAACGGCGCCAGAAACCTCCGCAGGGGCGAGCCCTTGGGTTCGGCGAACGACGGATCGAGCGATGGAGCCGAGGGTTCTGCGCTGCTCATCTAGGCAATGGGTTGTGCTGAAAGCCTTAGGGTCCGCTGACAGCGGACTGATGCATTCATATCACAATGTTGCCAAATTGCGACGATTCCACGGCGTGTCCTGCCGCCGGAGCAGAATTAGCCCGCAAGCGCTTGGACCGGCACTGTTTTCCAGATCGAGGACCCTAATTGCCGCTCCGGTACACCTGGATGTCCAGGTCGCGAATCTTCTTTCGAAGCGTATTGCGGTTGAGGCCCAGCAGGTCGGCGGCGCGAATTTGGTTGCCCCTCGTCGCCGCCAGCGCGGCCGTAAGCAGCGGCACCTCGATTTCCTTGAGGATCCGGTGGTAGAGGCCCGGCGGCGGCACGCCGTTGGGGAAGCCGGAAAAATGCGACGACAGGTAGGCCTCGACGGCGCCGCCGAGATTGTCGACGCCATGCTGGACGCTGCCGCCCGAGCTTACGGCGGGAGGCGCCAGCTCGCCATCGATGACGGAGCCGGTGATCACGTCCTGCGGGTACAGGGCCGCGAGCCGGCGCGCGAGGTTTTCCAACTCGCGCACATTGCCGGGCCAGCGATGCTGCTTCATGCGTTCCAGCGCCAGCGCATCGAGCTTCTTCGGCGGCAATCCGTCCTTCTCCGCCAGCGCGAAGAAATGCCGGATCAAATCGGGCAAATCCTCGATCCGCTCGCGCAATGGAGGAAGACGCAGCGGCACGACATTGAGGCGGAAGAACAAATCCTCGCGGAACAAACCCTGCTGAATCAGGATGCGGAGGTCCTTGTTGCTGGCGGCGACGATGCGCACGTCGGTCTTGATAGGGGTGCGGCCGCCGACGGTGGTGTACTCGCCCTGCTGGAGCACCCGCAGCAGGCGCGTCTGTGCCTCCATCGGCATGTCGCCGATTTCATCGAGAAACAGCGTTCCGCCTTCGGCCTGTTCGAATCGGCCCGAGGCGCGGGTATTGGCGCCGGTAAACGCGCCGCGTTCATGGCCAAACAGTTCGGACTCGATCAGATCGCGCGGGATCGCCGCCATGTTGACCGCGACAAAGGGGCCGTTGCGCCGCTTGCCGTAGTCGTGCAGCGCGCGCGCGACCAACTCCTTGCCGGTGCCGGACTCCCCTGAGATCATCACGGTGAGATCGGTTTGCATCAGCCGCGCCAGCACGCGGTAGATTTCCTGCATCGCCGGCGACCGGCCGACCAGCGGGATAGAGTTGAACTCGGATTCGTCGGGGTGGTTGGCGACCCGTTCCTTTGGCTCCGCCAGAGCCCGGCCGACAATGGCGATCAGTTCCTTCAGATCGAACGGCTTTGGCAGGTATTCATAGGCGCCCCGCTCGGACGCGCGGATCGCGGTCATGAAGGTGTTTTGCGCGCTCATTACGATGACCGGAAGATTTGGCCGCATCTTCTTGATCCGCGGCAACAAATCGAACGCGTTCTCGTCGGGCATCACGACGTCGGTGATGACGAGATCACCCTCGCCCTGGCTGACCCAGCGCCACAACGTCGCCGCGTTGCCGGTCAGGCGCACCTCGTATCCGGCGCGCGAGAGGGCCTGGTTCAGAACCGTACGAATGGCGGTGTCATCGTCGGCGACAAGTATGCTACCTGCGGGCATTGTTATTCCTCATCTTGAGTTCCGTGAGGCAGGCGACGAGGTACCCGAAACATCGTCGCGATTGCTTTGGTCGAAATGTTTGGCCGTGTTGAACATCGGCAGCAGCACGCGGAACGTGGTCTTGCGCGGCTGCGACTCGCATTCGATGATGCCGCCGTGATCGCCGACGATCTTGGCCACCAGCGCGAGCCCCAGCCCGCTGCCGGTCTGTTTTGTCGTGACGAACGGATCGAACAGGTTCGGGAGCAGATCTTCCGGCACGCCGGAGCCGTTGTCCTTGACGCAGAATTCCAGCGGCAGCGACACCCGCGATTTCTTTCCCGGCACCGACAGCCGGACGCCGGGGCGGAAGGCGGTGGTGAGCTGAATTTCGGCGTCGGTGCCGAGATCGACCACGGCCTCAGCGGCGTTTTTCACCAGGTTGAGGAACACCTGGATCAACTGGTCCTGATTGGCGAGCACCGGCGGCAGCGACGGGTCGTAGTCTTCGACGAAGCGGATATTGCGGGCAAAGCCGGATTGTGCCAGCCGCTTGACGTGATCGAGCACCGAATGGATGTTGACCGGGCCACGCGCCACCGGCCGGTCGTCGCCGAATACTTCCATGCGATCGACCAGCGTGACGATGCGGTCCGCCTCATCGCAGATCAATCGCGTCAGCATGCGGTCTTCCGACGACGCTGACTGTTCGAGCAGTTGCGCCGCGCCCCGGATGCCGGACAGCGGGTTCTTGATTTCATGCGCCAGCATCGCGGCCAATGCGATCACCGAACGGGCGGCGCTTCGATGCGTCAATTGCCGGTCCATCTTGTCCGCGATGGTACGTTCCTGCAGCATCACGACGATATGGCCGGGCCGCTCGGTGAGCGGCGCGACGTGAAGGTCGACCTGGCGATCGCCGCCGATCCGCGGCGTGCCCAGATCGACCTTGTACTCGTTGACGGGCGAACCGCTGGACCGGACCTGATCGATCAGAGCCAGCAACGGGCTGCCGAACGGCACCAGTTCCTTCAACGATTGACGTTGCAGAAACTGGGTCGAAATCTCGAAAAACGATTCCGCGGCCATGTTTGCGTCGACGATCCTGCCGTCGGGCGCGACCAGCAGGACCGGGTTGGGAAGCGCGTTGAGGATGGCGTCGCCATCCGATGGCAACGGCCGGCGATGTTCCGCGACTGAGGTCATGCAGCAGCACTCCATGCAAAGTCGTCGAATGCATCCTGCAACGAGCGATGCACGCCCGACGGATCGTCCGATGTCAGAATCTTTTGTCGCCAGGATTTCAGCGTCGCCGCCGGGGCGCGGCTGCATTGCGCCGCGATCTCCAGCGCCCAGCCGAGATGCTTGCGCGCATGGCGAAGGCCGACCCGCAATCCGTAATGGCTGCAGACTTCTTCATACAGCGTGCGAATGTGGCGAAGCTGTTCCGCCGGCGACGGCGCGGCTTCGACGATCCCGGAGTCGAGGCGGCGCGCGATCTGACCGGGCAGCCAGGGCTGGCCCTGCGCGCCGCGGCCGACCATCATGGCGTCCGCGCCCGACATCTCAAGCGCGGTCACGGCCTTTTCGTAGGACGTGATATCGCCGTTGACGACCAGCGGAATGCCGATCGCGTCCCTGACCGCGCGCACCGCGCGCCAATCGGCTTCGCCCTTGTAGAACTGGCAACGCGTACGTCCATGGACCGCAATCAGCTTCACGCCGGCGGCCTCTGCGCGGCGCGCCAGTTCCGGCGCATTGAGGGAGCGATCGTCCCAGCCAAGCCGCATCTTCAGCGTCACCGGCACTTTCACGGCCGATACCGTCGCCTCGATCAGTCGCATCGCGTGATCGAGGTCGCGCATCAAGGCCGAGCCGGACTGGCCGCCGGTGACGTGACGCGCCGGGCAACCCATGTTGATATCGATAATGTCGGCGCCGGCGGCTTCCGCGACCCGGGCGCCCTCCGCCATCCAATGGGCCTCGCAGCCTGCGAGTTGAACGACATGGGGACCTATTCCGGTGGCCTCGCATCGCAGCCGCGACATTGGGCGGCCGTGGACGAGATCGTCACTGGCGGTCATCTCGGACACGACCAGGCCAGCTCCAAGCTTTGCAACCAGACGTCGAAACGGGACATCGGTGACGCCCGACATCGGCGCCAGAAAAACCCGGTTGGCGACGGCGATATCGCCTATTTCCAATGGCTTAACTGGTGAGTATTCCGAGCCGGTCACAGACTTCTCGTTTCTCTGGCAGACGCTTCATTGCGACCGCCCAGACCCATTGTGAGCACAAATCTTGTGCAGTCAAGCTCCATGCCTACACTTTAGACAGTTCTTGCAATCTTGCAAGTGCACTGCAACAAAAATTGCCTTATTCCTGACGGCCATGGGATTCGCTCTCTTTTTCGCACCGACGGCATGTTAAGGGCTGTGCGCCAGCCAAATGACCAGTAATTGAATTCAATGCCGAAATCAGAGCGGACTGCAGCCATCCTTGTCGCAGCCGGGCGTGGGCTCCGTGCCGGCTCGGGGGGACCGAAGCAATATCGCTCCCTCGGCGGGAGAACGGTCATTTTCCGGGCGATGGAGCCTTTCTGCCGCCATCCGCAAATATTTGCGGTGCAGCCGGTCCTCAATCCCGACGACAGCGCGATGTTCCAGGATGCTGTCAGCGCGTTGCGCCATCAGCCGCCCGCGAATGGCGGAGCCACGCGCCAAGCCTCGGTTCACGCCGGACTGGAAGCGCTGGCCGGTCAGAAGCCGGACATCGTTCTCATCCATGACGCGGCGCGGCCATTCGTCTCGGCGCCGCTGATTTCGCGCGCGATCGACGCCGCCTCCCGCACCGGGGCGGCCGTGCCTGCGATCCAGGTCACAGACACCATCAAGCAGGTCGGCGAAACCGGAAACGTCATAGCGACGCCGGAGCGCGCAAGCCTGCGGATCGCGCAGACGCCGCAGGCGTTCAGGTTCGACGTGATCCTCGACGCCCATCGCCGGGCGGCGCGCGAGGGCCGCAGCGACTTCACCGACGACGCTGCGCTGGCGGAATGGGCGGGATTGACGGTGGCGACATTTGAAGGCGATGCTGCTAACATGAAACTCACGACACCGGAAGATTTCGTCCGCGAGGAAGCGCGCCTTGGCGCCATGCTGGGCGATATCCGGACCGGCACCGGCTACGACGTCCATGCCTTTGGCGACGGCGATCATTTGATGATCTGCGGCGTCCGCGTGCCGCACACCAGGGGTTTTCTGGCGCATTCCGACGGCGATGTCGGCCTTCATGCGCTGGTCGACGCGATCCTGGGCGCGCTGGCGGACGGCGATATCGGTTCGCATTTCCCGCCCAGCGATCCCAAGTGGAAGGGAGCGGCGTCGGATCGTTTCCTGAAATACGCGGTCGACCGCGTCACCGCGCGCGGCGGGCGGATCGCCAATCTCGAGGTGACGCTGATCTGCGAACGGCCGAAAATCGGGCCTTTGCGCGATACCATGCGTGAACGCATCGCCGGGATCGCCGGGCTGAACGTCTCGCGCGTAGCCGTAAAAGCGACCACCAGCGAGCGGCTGGGCTTCACCGGGCGCGAAGAAGGCATCGCCGCCACCGCGAGCGCCACCATTCGCCTGCCTTGGGGCGACAAAGGTTGGGTCGACTAACATGAGCGGCAGCGACGCCCGCGCCCTCTCCCGCTCGCTGCTCGATCTTTGCCGGATGCGCAAATTGACCATCGCGACCGCGGAATCCTGCACCGGCGGCCTGGTCGCGGGCGCCTTGACCGATATTCCCGGCTCGTCGGACGTGATCGACCGCGGCTTTGTCACTTATTCCAACGATGCCAAGCGGGCGATGCTCGGCGTCAAGGCGACGACGCTTTTGACCTTCGGGGCGGTCAGCAAGGAGACCGCGACCGCCATGGCCATCGGCGCGCTGGAGAAGGCCGGCGTCGATCTCGCCGTCTCGATCACCGGGATTGCCGGTCCGGGCGGTGCGACGCCGGGCAAGCCGGTGGGTCTGGTGCATTTTGCGGTGGCCGCGCGCGACGGCCGGATTCTGCATCGCGAATGCCGCTTCGGCGCCGTCGGCCGCAGCGTGGTGCGGCAGCGCTCGGTGGTGGAGGCGTTGCGCATGCTGATGGAACTGGCGCGCGGACCGCTGACCGCCACTAAACCAAGCCGCGAAGCCGCCGGCCGCTTGCGCCAGCGCGTCGCCCGCTCGCCGCGGCGCGGCGCCGTCAAGCGACGCCGTCCGCCGCGGGCGTGACTCGCAGGCGCGTCAGGCGCCGGCTTTTCCATAAATCGCATCCGCCCGCTTCTCGAACGCCGCCGCGAACCGCTGGAATGCGGTATCGAACATCGTCCCCATCAGCATCGCCAGCATCCGGCTCCTGAATTCGTAGGACAGGAAAAACCCGACATCGCAGGCGTCGTCCGACTTCGGCTCGAAGGTCCAGCGGTTCTCGAGGTTGCTGAACGGACCTCGCAGGTATTCGACGAGAATTTTCAGATTAGGACGATCCAGCGTGACGCGGCTGGTGAAGGCCTCGCGCACCAGCTTGAAGGAAACCGTCATGTCGGCGATCACGATTTCCGTGCCGTCGGGTTGTAGCGTGCGCTGGCGTATTTTCAGCGAACGGCACAGCGGCACGAATTCAGGATAGCGCTCGACGTCGGCGACCAGGTCGAACATTTGCGCTGCGCTGTGACGGACCTGGCGCTTGCTGGAAAATCTCGGCATCGCCTGGGGCTCAGCCGGATATCGCGGCGCGCGCCGCCCGCAGCCGGGCGAAGTCGTCGCCGGCGTGGTGCGACGAGCGGGTCAAGGGGCTCGCGGACACCATCAGAAAACCCTTGGTGTAGGCGACCTTCTCATAGCCGGCGAATTCGTCCGGCGGCACATAGCGCATCACGGCGTGGTGCTTGCGGGTCGGCTGCAGGTATTGCCCGATGGTGAGGAAGTCCACCTCGGCCGAGCGCAGGTCGTCCATCACCTGCAGAACCTCGTGACGCTCTTCGCCGAGCCCGACCATGATGCCGGATTTGGTGAAGATCGTGGGATCGATTTCCTTGACCCGCTGCAACAGCCGGATCGAATGGAAATAGCGCGCACCGGGGCGCACCGTGAGATAGCGCGACGGCACCGTTTCCAGATTGTGGTTGAACACATCGGGTTTTGCCGCCACCACGACTTCAAGCGCGCCTTGCTTGCGCAGGAAATCCGGCGTCAGGATCTCGATGGTCGTGCTCGGGCAGCGCGCGCGGATCGCGCGAATGGTCTCTGCGAAATGCCCCGCGCCGCCATCGGCAAGATCGTCGCGGTCCACCGAGGTGATGACGATATGGGCAAGCCCGAGCTTGAAGGTGGCTTCGGCGACGTGCTCCGGCTCCGATGCATCGAGGGCGCCGGGCATGCCGGTCTTGACGTTGCAGAAGGCGCAGGCGCGGGTGCAGGTGTCGCCCATAATCATGAAGGTGGCGTGCTTCTTGTCCCAGCACTCGCCGATGTTCGGGCAGCCGGCCTCCTCGCACACCGTGACCAGGCCGTTTTCCTTCACGATCTGGCGGGTATCGGCATAGCCGCGGGTATTCGGCGCGCGCACCCGGATCCAGTCCGGCTTCGGCGGCGACAGCGAATCCGGTCGATTCACCTTTTCGGGGTGGCGCGGGCGCAGCGGCGTGGCTGAAACGGTATCGACGACGACAACCATGTAATGTCCGTTCTGAGAACCCTTAGCTAATCCGTCGAAACGGGAACCGCAACCGCTCGTCTTGCCTGCCCACAGGGCTTAGCATATGGGCTGGTGCGTCGCATCCGCGAAGCCATCCGCCTCCGTCAAGCCCGGTTTGAATGCTTCAAAGCCCCGCCCCGACCAACCAAACCGCGCCCAAACTGGGCAAGCCGCTGAAGCGGTCGTTCTTTGCCCGCAGCGTGCACGAGGTCGCGCCCGATCTGATCGGCGCGACGCTGCTGGTGGACGGCGTCGGCGGCGTCATCGTCGAGCTCGAGGCCTATCATCACACCGATCCGGCCGCGCATTCCTTTCGCGGGCCGACGCCGCGCAACAGGGTGATGTTCGGGCCGCCCGGCTTCAGCTACGTGTACCGCTCCTACGGCATCCACTGGTGCGTGAATTTCGTCTGTGAGAAGGAAGGCTCCGCCAGCGCAGTGCTGATCCGCGCGCTGCAACCGACCCACGGCATTCCGGCGATGCGGCGACGGCGGGGATTGCATGACGAGCGATCGCTGTGTTCGGGTCCGGGCAAATTGTGCGAAGCGCTCGCGATCACGATCAAGCAGAGCGAACTGCCGCTCGATAAGCCGCCGATCGCGCTGCATGCGCGGATAGGCAAGCCAGAGATCGTCACCGGCATCCGGATCGGCATCACCAAGGCCGTCGATTTGCCGTGGCGGTACGGATTGAAGGGTTCGAAATTCTTGAGCAAGCCGTTTTGACGATCGAGGCAGGAGGCCGTTCGCACCTTCGTCATACCCCGCGCATGCGGAGGGTATCCAGTACGCCGTGCTTCTCGGTTTGATCACTGAAGTCTCTGGGATACTGGATCGTCCGCCTTCGCGGACGATGACGACTGAGAGTGTGGCTCGCTCATCCTGAGACCGTCATTGCGATATTTTCGGATACGACTTCGCGATCTGCCGCTGGGTATACCGCGATCGAAACGCGGTCGAGCGTCGCCGGTTCGCTACGAAGCGTTTTTGAGCCGCTGCAGCGCCTCGAGGATCCTGGCTTTCCGTGCGACGGCCGCCTCGCGTTTCTCTTTCTCTTCCTCGACGATTTCGTCGGGCGCGTTGGCGACGAATTTCTCGTTGTTGAGCTTGGCATCGACCCGCTTGATGTCGGCGTCGGCCTTGCCCAGCTCCTTGTCGAGCCGTGCCTGCTCGGCCGAAAGGTCGATCACGCCTTTCAGCGGCAACGCCGCGACCTCGCCGCGCACCAGCAACTGCACCGCGCCTTCCGGCGCGTGATCGGCGAAGGAAATGTCGGCAAGCCGCGCCATCCGCTTGACCACGTCGTTCCAGCGTTGCGCCCGCCCCTTTGTCTCGGCCGAAGCCCCCGCAAGCACCAGCGGCGTTAGTGTCGCCGGCGGAATGTTCATTTCCGCGCGCACCGAGCGGATCGCGGTGACGAGATCGACCACCCAGCCGATCTCGGCCTCGGCGGCGGGATCGCTAAAGTCGGCGGGCTCGGAAGCGGCCACCGCCACCGCCGCAAGCGCCGGATCGGTACCGGTGCCCAACGCGATCAGGGCCAGTTGGTCGTCGGTAAGGGCGTTGACCTTGCGCGGCCATGGCTCCAGAGCCAGCGGGCCTCCGCGCGCCGCCGTCACCCCCCACAATTCCTCGGTGATGAACGGCATGAACGGATGCAGCAATTTCAGTATTTCGTCGCGCGCCCACGCCACCATGGCGCGGGTTTCGGACTTGGCGGCGCCGTCCTCGCCCAGCAGCACCGGCTTGGCAAGTTCGAGGTACCAGTCGCAATAGACGTTCCAGACGAAGCGATAGATCGCGCCCGCGGCATCGTTGAAGCGGCAGCCTTCGATCGCATCTGAGACGTCGTGCGTCGCCCGCGCCGTCTCGTGCACGATCCAGCGGTTCAGCGTTTCTTTCGCCTGGGTGGCATCGAACTGCGCCGGCAAGGCGCAGCCGTTCATCTCGGCAAAGCGGCAGGCGTTCCAGAGCTTGGTCGCGAAATTACGGTTGGTTTCGACGTGATGGGGCGAGAGCTTGATGTCGTGCCCCTGCGCCGCCCCGCGCGCCAGCGCGAAGCGCAGCGCGTCGGCGCCATATTCATCGATGACGCCGAGCGGGTCGATGACGTTGCCTTTCGACTTCGACATCTTCGCGCCCTTCTCGTCGCGAACCAGGCGGTGGATGTAAACCGTCGAAAACGGCGCCTCCTCCATGAAGTGAAGGCCCATCATCATCATCCGGGCGACCCAGAAGAAGATGATGTCGAAACCCGTCACCAGGACGTCGGTTGGATAGTAACGCTTTACATCCGTATCATCGTCGGGCCAGCCCAACGTGGAGAACGGCCACAGCGCCGAGGAGAACCAGGTGTCGAGCACATCTTCGTCGCGGGTGATGAAGCCGGCGCGCTTTTCGGGATCGAGCGCCATCTCGCGCCCCTGCTCCGGCGTGATGACTTCCTGCTCGGCATAATAACCAAGCGCGTTGCCGACGGCTTCCTCCTCGGTCTCGGCGACGAACGCCTTGCCGTCGGGGCCGTACCACGCGGGAATTTGATGGCCCCACCAGAGTTGGCGCGAGATGCACCAGGGCTGGATGTTCTCCATCCACTCGAAGTAGGTCTTTTCCCAGTTCTTCGGCACGAACGCGGTGGCGCCATTGCGCACAGCGGCGATGGCGGGCTGCGCCAGAGTTTTGGCATCGACATACCATTGGTCGGTCAGATATGGCTCGATGATGACGCCGGAGCGGTCGCCATGCGGCACCATGTGCGTGTTCGGTTCGATCCGCTCCAGGAAACCGAAATCCTCCAGCCGCGCCACGATCTGCTTGCGGGCGGCGAAACGATCGACGCCCTGCATTTCTTCCGCGAAATGCTCCGATCCTTCCGGCAATCCGCGCAAATAATCTTCGTTGCCGACCAGCGTGAGACACGCCTCCGGATCGAGCACGCTGATCTGCGGCAGGCCATGCCGCTTGCCGACCTCGAAGTCGTTGAAGTCATGCGCCGGCGTCACCTTCACTGCGCCCGATCCCTTCTCGGGATCGGAATATTCGTCGGCGACGATTGGAATCTTCCGTCCCACCAGCGGCAGGATCACGTGCTGGCCGACCAGATCAGCGTAGCGCTCGTCGTCCGGATGCACCGCCACCGCGCTGTCGCCGAGCATCGTTTCCGGCCGCGTGGTGGCGACGACGATGAAGGTCGCGGGGTCGCCGGGGTCGAAGGTCTTGCCTTCCAGCGGATAGCGCAAGTACCAGAGACTGCCTTTGACCTCGGTCTGCTGCACCTCGAGATCGGAAATCGCGGTCAGGAGTTTCGGATCCCAATTCACCAGCCGCTTGTCTTTATAGATCAGCCCTTCGCGATGCAGTTCGACGAACACCTTCACCACCGCGCGCGACAGGCCCTCGTCCATCGTAAAGCGTTCGCGGGACCAGTCGCAGGAGGCCCCCAGTCGCTTCAACTGATTGACGATCACGCCGCCGCTCTCGGCCTTCCACTGCCAGACGCGCTCGAGGAACTTGGCCCGCCCCATATCGCGGCGGCCCGGCTGCTGCCGCTCCATCAATTGCCGCTCGACCACCATCTGGGTGGCGATCCCGGCGTGATCGGTGCCCGGCTGCCACAGCACATCGCGACCACGCATCCGTTCGAAACGGCAGAGAATGTCCTGCAAGGTGTTGTTGAGCGCGTGCCCCATATGCAGCGAGCCCGTCACGTTCGGCGGCGGGATCACGATGGTGAACGGCTTAGCATCGCGCCGCTCCGGCCGTCCGGCCTTGAACGCGCCGCTTTGCTCCCAGAGGCGGGACATGCGGCCTTCGATATCGGCGGGCTGGTAGTTTTTCTCGATCATTTGCGATGCAATCATGGCTGTGGAAGGCGCTAGAAAGCCGCCGGAGCGCGTCAAGTCAACACGACAAGCCGGTCGAACGCCGGATCACGCCCGCAAAAGCGGCCACAAAGCCGATGTAATGGCAGAATGAGGGTCGGCAACGCTCTAAGGGCAGGCTGACGCCTATCCGCAAACCCTCAGACATGATCCGAGGTGGCTTCACAAATCGGTGTGCTGGCCATCCTTCGAGGCGGCCACGGTGCCTGTCATCAGGCGCGCATTTCGCGCAACCCGTTGGTGGCCTCCTCCAGCGATAACGGCGAAGCCGTTACGCAGGGATGGGGTCTAACTTGTTGAAACACAACAACCTCATGCTGAGGAGCAACGCGTGCATCTCGAAGCATGGGCTCAGATTTATCGATCTCTCATAGTCGGTACTAGCGCCCGCCGCGCGACACCCGCTCGATTTCCGCCTTGACGATGCGTTCCACCAGGCCGGGCAGATTGTCGTCGAGCCAGGATTTCAGCATCGGCCGCAGCATTTCCTTGACCAGGTCTTCCAGTGTCCGCGCGTTGTTGTTCAGGACGGTATTGGCGAGACTGTTGAAGGCCGATTCGACCGCGGATACGGTCGAGTGCGACAGGATCTGCCTGGGCGCCGGGCTCGCCGCGCTTTCGAACAGCGGCGGTTCGTATGCAGGCTGCCGATAGGCCTTTTTCGCAGCGGCACTTTCGGTCAATTCGAGATCGTCGCGCGACTCTAGCTTCTGGAACGAAGCTTTCGGTGGATCCGGCAGCGCCATGTCGTCGGTGAGATCGAACACATCGGCGCCCGGCGCCGCCGACCTTATCTCCGCCTCGGAGGTTGCTTCATCGAGACCCGCGAGCATCGCATCGATGTCGTCCTGGCTGTTGGAGACGACGGCTGCCTGCGCGGCAGCAGGCGGCGGAGCCGGCGCGGGCTTGGCGGGCGGTGGAGGCGACGTCTTCGCCGCGGCCGCCTGGGCGGCGGGAATCGCCGACGGCGGAATGTTGTTCATCACGGGCGCCTTGGCTGGCGGCGGCGGCGCGGCTGGCTTCGCGGGCT
Source organism: uncultured Alphaproteobacteria bacterium (assembly GCA_963793165.1). GTDB lineage: Bacteria > Pseudomonadota > Alphaproteobacteria > Rhizobiales > Xanthobacteraceae > Bradyrhizobium. The sequence continues at coordinate 413,191 of CAWBYU010000006.1, read as the reverse complement.
TGGCGACGGCTGCCGGGCTTGCGGACTTGTCGGCTGCGGCCGGTTTTGCCTCGTCGTCGGCGATGATTTGACGAATCGACGCCAGAATCTCCTCCATCGAGGGCTCTTGGACCTTTGCAGGCTGCGTCATTTACGACTCCAGATCATCACGCCTCGCATGCATTTTGCACCAAGCAAGACAGGATTTTGCCGATTCCGGATATGCAGGCCGCGATTTTTCATCGCACAAGCCCGACTTGTCCCCAGATCTCGCGCCGCGCCAGATTTCGCGCGGGATTCTGCCCTACTCAAGCCTCGAAGCGTCGCGCCTTAAAGCTGTAACGCGGCCCGAATCGCTCTGCTGCCCCCGAGAAAGGTATGTCATCGCAACAATTGATTGCAAGCAACGGGCTGGAACGGGATGACTTTTCTTCTTATCATCATCCCGCTCTATCTTTTTGTTTGCGCATAATCTTTTCGGAAAACCGGTATCCGCTTTTCCGGATCATGCTCTGGCGCTTGGGCGACTTACCGAAAGATCGTGCGCTGTTCAGAGTGTTTTCCAGCGAAAGCATGTCCCGCCTTTGGATAGCGGGGAGAACGCAGGTTCGCGCCTAATAACGCGTCGAACAAGAAGCAAATTTCCGGTCCGATTCGAACGAAACGGAAAAGCCTATGGACGCTGTCGGCGTTCCCGCGCCGGCCGCTGCGATCCGCCGATCAGCGGCCGTCGGGCGTGCGGACGCCGATCCAGCTGTCACGAACCTGCTGATAATGCACGCTCGGATCGTAGGTGGTGGTGGCGAGACCGAGTACCTGCGGCGACAGCCGTCCCACCGTAGTCAGGACGGAATATGACGCGACCACGCGATCATGCTGCGCCGTCACCAGCGCGACACGGGCGTTGACCAGCGCCTGCTGGGCGTTGAGCACGTCGAGCGTGGTCCGCTGTCCGGCCTTGGCCTCTTCGCGCACGCCATTGAGCGCGATCTCGGACGCCGTCACCTGCGATTGCGCCGAGGCGACCTGCGCCCTGCCCGCCACCAGTTGTCCCCATGCCGTAACAACATTGGCGCGGGTCTGGTCGCGAACCTGTTCGAGATTGAGGCGCTGCTGCGCCAGGGTTTCTTTGGACTGGCGGATCAAGGCGTATTCGGCGCCGCCCTGATATACCGGGATCGAAACCTGCGCGATCGCCGAGGCGCCGAACGACCTGAAGATCGTCATGGTCTGTTCATAGGATTGCTGCACCGAAGCCTGTAAGCTCACGGTCGGCAACAGCGCGCCTTCGTTGATCTTGACCTGGAGATAGTTGACATCGATCCCGTACATCGCAGCGGTGACGTTCGGGTTCTCGACGAGCCCGAGATCGACGGCGGCCGGCAGCGTACCGGGCAAAAAGCGATCGACCGGCGAGCCCGGCGCGAGCGCTACCGGTTCACTGCCGATGATGCGGCGAAAGTTGGCCCGCGTCGTCACCAGGTTGGCTTCGGCGGTCAGCAATTGGGTTTTTCCGGCGGCAAGCTGAGCTTCCGACTGCGCGACGTCGGTGCGCGTCACCTCGCCGACATTGAACCGGTCGCGGGTCTGCTTCAGCGTCTGCTCGAGAACGCGGACGTTGCTTTTCTGAACCTCGACGATGGCAGCATCGCGCAAGTAATCCATGTAGATGGTGGCGCCCGCCAGCAGCACCGACTGCTCAAGCACCCGCAGTGCTTCGCGCGCGCCGGAGACCTGGCTCTCCGCCGCACGGGTTCTGTTGGCGGTTTGCTGGCCATTGAAGAGCGTCTGCGTGACCGTGGCGCCGATGCTGCGCGGCGCGTTGGCGCCGTGGATGGCGGTTCGGTTGACGATGTCGGGAGTGCCGCCGGAGGTGGTGGCGACGTCGGTGTACTGGTAACCGGCGCTGCCGGTGATGGCGACGCGTGGACGATAGCCCGACAGCGCCTGTGGCACGTTTTCGTCGGTGGCCCGCACCGAGGCGCGCTGCGCGTTGAGCTGCGGATTGCTCTGATAGGCCCGCACCAACGCGGCCTCGATCGTGTCTGCCAGAGCAGGCGACGGACCGACGGAGGCCATCAGGAGGACTGCGAACGCAGCTCCGGTCACAAACTTCGCGCCACCCATTCCAGGTAATCCATCCATGCCGTTACCGATTCGAGCGCACCCGAACCGGGCTGTTTTGCTTCATTCCGAGTCAAAATCCGGCTGCACCATATTCTGGGCGTAAGCCAGACGGAACCCCGCGCCGGCAAAACGCGGTGGAAACTCTTGACGTGGGGCATCCGGGCCACACTTCTGATTTAGAACAGGATTTGCTGCCGTGGAGGCTAAAAAACGAAGGCCGGAAGCCGGCCAAGTCCGGGCAAAACCGGGACGGCCGCATCGAACAACGCGCGAGTTCCGAAATCGTCGTGAGAGTGAGTCACGAGGGTGGCCCGCGGCGGTACCATCGTAGCAAACACCCCGACCAGCCGGCCGCCCTCCTTGAGCTGCCGGTAAAGCCGATCGGGCGCGACCTCGGTGGCGCCGTTGAGCACGATCACATCATAGGGCGCGTTCGCCTCATCCCCCTCGGCCGCCTCGGCGCCCCGGACCGACACATTGTCAAAGCCGAGCCGGGAAAGGATCGCCGTCGCCTTCGCGGCCAGCGTCGGATCGCTTTCCGTCGCCGTCACACGGGCAGCCAGCCTGGCGACGATGGCCGCCGCATATCCGGTAGCGCAGCCGACCACCAGAACATGATCGGTGTCCCTGATCTCGGCGGCCTGCAGCATTTTAGCTGTTAGCACCGGCTTGATCAGGTAGCGCTTCGCGGGAGCGCCTTCGCCGACGTCGAGATCCAGATCGAGATAGGCCAGCGCGCGCTGATTCTCCGGCACGAATGCTTCCCGCGGCACATCGAGCATCGCGTCGATGATCCTGCTGTCGGTGACGTCGCTCGGACGCACCTGACCATCCACCATCTTTTGGCGCGCGATCGAAAAATCGGACATAAGCGGACCCTGAAACAGCGCGGGCGTTGCCGCGGGAGAAGCCTGAAACCGCGGCATCTTTGGTACAAGGTCGGCCAAAACGCAACATGGCGATGGCGCACGGCCCTTCGGCGGACCGTTATCCGCCTCACCCTGGCCGGGGCGCGATATGATCTATTCGATCGGGACCGCGAGCCGTCCGATCAATCTCGCCACCTCGTCCAGGTGGCCGGCATCGTGATCGGCGATGACCTGTGCGAGCCGGACGACGCATTCGTCATCGCTCATCCCGGGAACACCGCAAGGGGTGTCAGAAGGAAGATCGGAAGGAACGATCGACGGCCCCAGTCGCAACCGGCCGGTCTGGATATCTGGCATCGAAGCACCTCTCACATGGCCCGGCAGAATCGAGGGTTGTCGGCGAATAAGTCGATTTGGCGTCCGATCGCTCGAAGGGACCCACGGCAGAATCGCATGGCGGGTTGTCCGGCCGTAACGCCGGTATCGCCGGAAAAGCCAATAAATCGCCGCGGCACAGGCGATTACGCTGTTCTATTGAGGCTGCGCGGGAGCGGCCTATTTCGTCCTTTGCAAGGCCGGAAGGCTTTGTTATACGCTGCCGCTCGCGACCCCCTCTGGGTTTCGCATATTCCTCGGTAGCTCAGCGGTAGAGCATTCGACTGTTAATCGAATGGTCGCTGGTTCGAATCCAGCCCGGGGAGCCATTACCCTACATTCGCGGTTGTCTTTAGTGGTCCGCGAACGTCCGCTCCTCCCGCCAAAGCATTGATAAACCGGTCCTTTCCGGCCATCACCCCTGTATCGGGTTGTTCGCGGACCCCAGCAGCAACCGCCCCCGATGGCAGTATCGAAGGGGCCCGGATACTCAGCGCCAATTTGGATACTGTCTTAGTGCCCCGTCTGTTCCTCAAAGAAGATGGAGGGCATTTTAATGGCACTCACCACCATCGGCATCGCCAATCGGAGACCGAAGAAGGCTGACTACCGTGTCACCGATGGCGGCGGTCTCTATATTCCGGTCCGTCCAAACCGGTCCAAGCTCTGGCGGTACGACTATCAACTCGGTGGCAGCCGGTGCACCCATTCAATCGGTGAATTCGGCCACCTGTACGTCGAGGATGCGAAGGCCCAGCATCTGGTCGCGCGGCTCAACACCTTCGAGACCGCGGGTAGCTATGAGACCCGCTCCCGGCTGCAGTCGACCGCGATCAACATCATGGGGTGGGCGCACGGTCAGGCTTGGATCGAACATAACCCCTTCGTCGGCTTCTCTTTCGGGAAGGGATCAACGTCGCACGCCCGGCGATCATCGAGGCCACGCCCTTCGGCCAGCTCTTGCGCGACATCACTGCCTATCAGGGGCGTCAAGGCAACATGGTCGCAGAACATTCGGCTCGGGCGCGAGAGGTAGGTTCAAAGCGCGGACACGCAACCACCGATACCGACATTCGCTTCAAGTCACGATTTGAAACGTCCGGAGAATTTCATCGCCGAGATGAGGCATCTCGGCTTGTTGCAGCCCAAAGCCCGCAATCAAGATCAACTCGAAATGCCGTCCGCATTACGCGGCATTTTTCCGCTTCAATCCGTCTTCGTAAGAAATCTCGGCATAATTCGATGGAGCAGAATATTGCAGGCCGACATCGGCCAGCGCATCGAGCTTGGCGGACGTATCGAACTTCTTGAGCTTGACCTTGTCGACATAGAACGTGTCGATCAATTCATTATAGACCGTGGTTTCGTCGATAGAGATGACGAAGAATTTGACGTCGCCAAACCGGATATAGAACCGGTTGCCCTGCGGCAGATCGGCAGCATAAATAAAGTATTTGCCGTCGCCATCAAGCGCCGTCCCGAAAGTCTCAACGAGCTTGGGCAGGGTTTCGTATTGCTTGATCGACCCGGCCAGGAAGCCGATCGCCGGTTTGCCGCTTTCAGATATCGAGAACACTTCCTTCAGGAGGGTCTCCGGACCGTCATAGGAAATCTCGCCGCGATAGCCAAACCGGCCTGCAACATGGGTGTCGGCATTCAAGATGGGCTTCAGAAGTCGACCTTCAGTGTCAAGCTTGGCGAAAGGCGTGTCGGCAATGGCTGTCATAATCATGGTCCTTGATGGAATGGGTTGGTGGGGTGTGTAGTATTGGCCGTCTTTCGCATCGGTGGATCAGCGCCAACTTGGCCGCGACACCGGGGTTGGCCCCTGGCAGGCGCAACCCTCCAGTGATCGGGGCGGTCCGGCCCCGATCAATCGCCTGTGATCATGACCTCTGGCATTTCATCTGGCTCAGCGATGTCGAGCCCGTCTTCTTCGGCCAGTTCAACACCGGTCAGACACACATCGCCGTCATCGATCACCAGCTTGATCGGCGTCAGTGTCTTTCCCTGACAAGGGCCGATGAAGCAACGGCCGGTATCGAGATCGAACTGTGCATGATGTTTTCCGCAGGTGATGAAATTGCCGTCCTCGTCGAGGAATTCCCCGGGGACGGTGTCCAGTCGCGAACCCTGATGCGGGCAGGCATTTTCGAAACCGTAGAAATTATTGGCTTTGCGGGTGACAAGAATCGGCCAAGGTTTGCTGGTCCCGGTCTCGTCCGGTCGCGCCAGCACAAAGCCTCGCGCACCACCATCATCGACCTCATAGGTCGAGCAAATCGCAAACAGCTCGTCCATCTGCCGCACCTCTTTCGAAAAACGCGCTCATCCGCTGTGCGGAAGCCTATGCAATTCCAAGCATTGCAAGATCTGTGCTATCCAGAATTGTCGCGTCTCTAACAATCCGATGACGCTAGCGACGCGCCCCGCCGACGCGAAAGAAGCGCAAGCTGGTGGCGAAACTGGATTTGAGCGCTTTGTCGAAACGGCGCTGACCCCGTTCCAATTTCCTTGCCTGCAGGGTCAGCAGCGGCTTGTCGTGTTCCGGCCATTTTCTGCCGTCCCGACCGACAAATCCTTGGGCCAGGTTCACTCGCTTGAACGGCGCGCCATTCGATCCCGTTCACATTGGCACTCATATTGCCTGTATTGCTGAATGAGGATTGAACCGTTTCTCCCACACGTTTTCGTGTCGGATATGCGTCACGCTTGCGCGGAAGCCGAAACGAAGAATGCATCGGTGGACCAAGCCATGAATGAAACGTTGCAGCCAGAGTCCGCCTGCGTCCGTGCCGTCCCGTCGCAATGGTTCGCGCAGGGCTTCCGGCTGTTGACCTTGCGGGAATTTCGCAACGTGGCGGCGCCACCGGCCTTTGCCTGGATCGAGCAGCGCCTGCTGCGCGCGCCGCAGCGTCTCGGCCGTCACGGTCTGTTTTTTGCCAACACCTTTCGTCCCGAGATCATGGCCTGGCTGAGCCAACAACTGGGCCGGCCGTCGATTCGCACGGACGCCGGACAGGCGCACCGAAACGCGCTGTGGCCCGCGATGGCGTGGCATTGCGAGGATCGCGTGTGGCCGGACGGTGCGCGGACCGTCGAATGGTTCGTCGACGTGATGTTCCCGCTCCAGGCATCATGGACCGCGTTTCAACAGCAATGGCGCGCCCGGTTGATAGGTGAGGACGAAGATATCGCGTTGGGAGCGAAGACCGACGATGCCTTCGCGGGCACGACGCTCGGCCAGACCGAGGCGTCACGTTAGGCGGCGAGAAGAACTGGATTAGCTGGCCCCGGTCCGGCTCCCTATTGAGGTTGATGGGATGTTCACCAGAGTATGCAAAGAAGACACGATTATCGAAGGTGCAATGCGGCTGGTGATCGCCGATGCGCATCTCATCGTGCTGGCCTGGCCCGAGAACGGCGTGGTCAAGGCTTTTCAAGGCGTCTGCCCGCACGCCAACACGCCGCTCGCTGAAGCCGAGTTCGACGGTACGGTGCTGACCTGTCCGCTTCATCTCTGGACCTGGGACATGAATTCGGGCCAGCCGACCCACGAGCACGCCGTCGCGCTGGCCGAATATCCCGTCAAGATCGAAGATGGCGTTGTCTATATCGATACCGAGGACGTCTCGCCGGCATTCGCAGCGCCTTAACGCCGTTACGCGAGATCGATCGCGGCGCGCTTGAGATCGGCAAGCGAGCAGGAACTCAACGCGCCCTCGTGCGTGGCGCGCAGAACCACGCGGGGCGCCTGGCCGGCCTCGAAGGCTTCCTGCCAGCGGGGCGCGCACAGGCACCACCTGTCGCCGGGCTTCAGGCCAGGAAAGCCGAAATTCGGCAACGGCGTCGATAGATCGTTGCCGCTTGACTTCGAGAACGCCAGAAATTCGGCCGTCGCCACGATGCAGACCGTGTGGCTGCCGACATCATCGGTCCCGGTGTTGCAGCAGCCGTCCCGGTAGAAACCTGTCATCGGGCTCGTTGCGCAGATTTCCAGCGGTTCGCCGAACACGTTGCGCGACGCGCTGCGCCGATCTCCGCCACCGCTGCTCTCTTCCCTGGACATGACTGCATCCTGATCGATTTTCTTCGGAGACCGTCGGGGACCCTCCGATCGTGCCGCGCGTTGCCACAATGGGCCGCGCCGCTGGTAAAGCAAGCCAAAGCAAACAACGGGCCGTTGGGGCCTTGGTCTCCAATTTGCATAGCGCCCGGGAAAGGCGGGTTGGCGCGACACAGAGGATGACATGACAGACGACGCTCTGCGCTCACTTGTGGTGGCTGACAAGGCCATCGAGGCCCACAATATCGTCTCGTTTGAACTCGTCGATCCGGACGGCGTGGAGCTTCCCGCCTTTTCCCCTGGGTCGCATGTCGATGTGACAATACCCGGTGGAACGGTCCGCCAATATTCGTTGTACAACAGCCCCTCGGACCGCCGTCGCTACCGGATCGGCGTCTGGAAGGACCCCAACGGTCGAGGCGGGTCCAGGGCCTTGCATGAAACGGTGAAGGTGGGCGACACGCTGCAAGTCAGCCTGCCCCGCAACCGTTTCCGCGTTCCCCGCAACACCAAGCGGGCCCTCCTGCTCGCCCGCGGCATCGGCGTCACGCCGATCCTGAGCATCGCCGATTACTTGAAGTCGCAAGGCATTCCGTTCGAGTTTCACTATGTTTTCGCGCTGATGTCCCCCGACTCGTTTCGCGGAACCATCGACGGGACAAATTTCTCCGCAGACACAAAGTATTATCTCGAGGACAGCGAGCAGAACCAATTGCTCAATGCCGCGAAGGTTCTCGTCGAACAGCCGGAGGATACGCATCTCTTCATCTGCGGCGCCGATTGGTGGCTCGACCCGATCATCAAGACGGCCACCCAGAAAGGCTGGAGCGAAGAACGCATCCATGTGGAGCGTTTCACGGCAAAGCAGGCCGCCCCGCTGCTCGACAAGGTGTTCGACGTGAAGATCGCCAGCACCGGCGCGGTATTCAAGATTCCCGGCGACAAGACGATTGCGGGTTTCCTGGAGGAAAAAGGCATCAAGATTCCAACATCCTGCGAACAGGGCCTGTGCGGAACCTGCAAGGTCAAAGTGCTGGAAGGCGAGGCCGATCACCGCGACAAGCGGCTGTCTGCCGAGCAGCGGAGCGAAGGCTTCTTCCTCGCTTGTGTGTCTCGTGCCAAAGGCGACATGCTGGTGTTGGATTTGTGACAACCTGCGGACATGCCGACACCGGCGCTTGAGCGAAAGAGAGCCGCGATGGCGACAGAGACCGATGTGTGGCAGACGGCCTGGATCATTGCCGAGCAATACGGCGCCGAAGGCGTGGGCTTCGCGGCCGAGATGGCGCACAGCTTCAAGATCGGCGGCAAGATCGATGCCCATCAGGCGTGGCTCTCGATCGCGCAGAAGGTCGAAATGCTGACCACCGCAACGAGAGCGAACGGCGCCGCGGCGTAGAGCATCCTACCGGCCGTCTCACTCCACCGCCAGGCGCTCGGCCAATTCCGTCACATCGTCCCAATTCAAATGGTGGCCGCCGTCCGTCGTTTCCACATGGAGGCCTTGCTGCGTTACCGCGGCCGAGAACTCGGCGTCGCTTCCGACCGGGCTCAAATAGACGAAATCGGTACGCCGCCAGTCATGCGCCACAGCGGTGAAGGCGCGCGACAATGTCCGGCTCTCTTCCAGGGTCAGATCGAAGGACTGCCGTTCGCTCAACATCATTCGCAGCATTTCGCCGAGCATCCGATGCGATACGCGTTTGACGAGTGGATAGGTCATGCACCCCCGCTCAATTCGGGCGTCAGGACAGCTTTCATGCGCCGGGGTTCTCCGCCACCATGGCGGGCGCAATAATCAGCGCCTCGAAGGCTTCGAGGATCAGCGGAAGAGCTTCGCCGGTATCGTCCACCCATTCGGGGGTCACCGAAAATTGCAAGCGCAGGTGCAGATCGTCGATCGAACGGATCGGCAGTTCACGCTCATAGAGCGCCTGAACGCGCCGCGCCCGACAAATCGCAGGCAGATCGGGTTGGGTATCCCCAGGCCGGCCCAACAGCATCTCGAGTTCGTTCGATCTCCGGTTCCAGTATTCGAATTCGTCTTTCGCCTGCCGCACGGTATTCGGTAGGGGCAAGGCCTGTTCAATCCGGGCCAGGACGGCGGGGGATGGGTGGAGGAGACTGCGATCCCAGCCGTCGAGACTGGCATGCCATCGTCCTGGTGGATCGGCGTCCGGGTCGTGCCGAACCAGCAGATCAGCCACGGCATCGTGCAGGATTTGCTCCCGATCGCTTCTCGCCAGGGCGGCTTCGCGCGACCCGTATCGGGCAATCACCGCATGGCGCTCGGTCTCGGTTTTCCGCCAGTCATTCTCCCGGCGCGCCGCGGCCGCCGCCTGATATTTCTCGTAGGCCTCCCGACTGGGCCACACCACACCGGCTTCGTCGGTAAAGCTGTTCGCGGCGGGCTCGCGTGCGGGAGGCCTCCGTCCAGCATCGGAACGTGTTCCCGCCTGAGCGATGAGTTTCTGGCCGAGATCGGTAAAGCTCAGGCCCTCGGACGAAAGCTGCTCCTTGAGTTTCCGCAGCGCTGCGGTGGCTTCGCACTCGTTCTCGCTGCCGGCGAGGGAAAGCAGCTTGCCCAGCCGGATCAAATCGAGACTCATGGCAAGGTGGCCTCATGGAAGGATCGTCTGGCGCCCGGTGACACCGGGCTACCCCTCCCCGCTCCGCAAGGAAACGTGGAGATGGTCCCGGCATCATTGAGAGCAACGTTCATGCCATCGGCTCTCGGAACTTCGGAAGTGAGCCGCCTGCGATTGTCAGCAATGATGGAGGGGCACGACGCGCTGCGTTCCGACGGTGGAGGCTCATCGCCGGACCAGCGCAGCGAGCGGAACGCCTCCGCGATGGCGCCGGCGCGGGCCGAGCTGAGCCAATCCGGGACCGCTGCGTCACCGATCGCTTCGGTAAGGTCCTGTCGACCAATCTCGCTGCAAGCGGCTAGCGCCGCCTCCAATATTGCAGCTTTTTCGTAGGGCCGATCGGCCAGCCGCTCGTAGGCATTGTAGTCGCAAAGCCAAAGCAGCAGGAGATCGCGGAATCTCGAGGGTCGGTCAAAGGCGCCGAGCCGTTCCAGCATGGCGGCGATCGGGCCGGCCCGTACAACGGACACACGATGCACTCGGAGGGAAGTCGCATTTATTGCTTATCCGAGTGCCGCAAACCGTAAGGTGCCTATCAAATCTAAAAGTGCCTTTTTGCGAACTCCTGTCCTTATCCTACCTGTAGCCGGGCAGCGTCACGATGCGAACTCTTGAGATTGGCTGGAGCTTCGTAGCTGGAAATTGATTCGACAACGTGGCACTCGGCCACGCGACCTCCTCTGCAGCACGCTAATATGTGCTGAAGCTCCCCACGAAGCACGACGAGCTGCTGAATTTTATCTTCAACGGCCTCAAGATGCTCGCCGACAAGCGACGCATCGCTGGCCCGAAGTGACAATTGCATGTGCCCTGCATCGCTATCGGTAGCGAAGTCCTCGCTGCAGACAACCGACGGCGAGTTCGGCCTTGAAAACGGCCAGTGACCATCGCTTCGAGGCTGCACGCATGTTTTGCAGATGACTGCGACGGCTGGATTATAAAGATTCCATCGAAATAGTGATTAGAAGATGGCGGCCTTCCGGCGTACTGCGAAAGTGAAGAAAATCGACCCGTATAAAATCAGCCTGCAAGCTTGACCAAAATCAATAACCGGGCATGGCAACAACGTATTGTGAAAGATCGCGCCCGAGACAGCGCGTCGGATGCACATCGGACATTCCATGGATGCTGTTGGGTCACGGGGGACGGTTGTATCGGTTCGAGGTGCCGTGGTTGACGTCGGTTTCGACGACGAAACGCTGCCGCCCATCAACACCGCCATGATCGTCGAATGGGATCGGCCCGAACCGCTGGTCCTCGAAGTGCACAGCCACGTCGACCCGGTAACCGTCCGCGGCATCGCGCTTCAGGCAACCGCAGGCCTCGCGCGCGGCACGAAGGTACGCGTGACGGGCGCGCCCATTTCGGTCCCGGTCGGAGACGCGGTGCTGGGACGCCTGCTCGATGTCGTCGGAACGGTTCGCGACCGCGGCCCTGCGCTGGCAGATGGTACTCCGCGTCGCGGAATCCACAATCCGCCGCCGGCGCTCGATGAAGAGACCTCCACCAGCGCGGTGTTCGAGACCGGCATCAAGGTCATCGACCTGCTGGCGCCGCTGGCCCAGGGCGGCAAGGCCGCGATGTTCGGCGGGGCCGGCGTCGGCAAGACCGTGCTGGTCATGGAGCTGATCCATGCCATGGTCGAGAAATACAAGGGCATCTCGGTCTTTGCCGGCGTCGGAGAGCGCTCCCGCGAGGGTCACGAACTGCTGACCGACATGCAGGCCTCGGGAGTCCTCGCTCGCACCGTGCTCGTCTACGGACAGATGAACGAGCCGCCCGGCGCGCGTTGGCGGGTGCCCCTCACCGCATTGACGGTCGCGGAATATTTTCGCGACCAGAAGCATCAGAATGTGCTCTTGCTGATGGACAATGTTTTCCGTTTCGTCCAGGCGGGAAGCGAACTGTCGAGCTTGCTGGGACGGCTGCCCTCGCGGGTCGGCTATCAGCCGACACTGGCGAGCGAAGTCGCCTCGCTGCAGGAGCGAATCGCATCCGTGGCCGGCGCGGCCGTCACAGCGATCCAGGCGGTCTATGTTCCGGCCGACGATTTCACCGATCCGGCGGTGACCGCGATATCGAGCCATACCGACAGCATCATCATGCTGTCGCGCACGCTGGCGGCCCAGGGCTTTTATCCGGCCATCGACCCGCTCGCCTCGTCATCCGTGCTGCTCGATCCCCTCGTCGTCGGCGAGGAGCATTATCGTCTCGCCGAGAGAACCCGCGAGGCGCTTGCCCGTTTCAAAGACCTGCAGGACATCATTGCGCTGCTCGGGGTCGAGGAACTTGGCGCCAGCGATCGGCTGATCGTGACGCGCGCCCGCCGCCTGCAGCGTTTCCTCAGCCAGCCCTTTGTGGTGACGGAGGCCTTCACCGGCATGCCCGGCCGCAGCGTCTCCCGTGCCGACACCCTCGCCGGCTGCCGCGCCATTCTCGACGGCGAGACCGACAATTGGGCCGAGAGCTCGCTTTATATGGTCGGAACTCTGGAGGAGGCGCGCCAAAAGGAGACGGCGGCCGCCAGAAAGGATGGCCCGTCGTGAGGCTGCGCATCGTGACGCCGCTCTCGGTCGTGGTCGATGAAGACGGCGTTGTTGCCGTGCGTGCCGAAGACGCCAGCGGCGGCTTCGGGATATTGCCCGGTCATGCCGATTTCCTCACCAGCCTTGCGATTTCCATCGTGGGTTGGGAAGGCAGCGACAGGGCACGGCGCTATTGCGCGGTACGTCATGGCGTCCTCACCGTGAGCGGCGGGCGCGACATCGCGGTCGCGGCCCGCGAGGCGGTGCCGGGAAATGATCTCGCCACCCTGGATCAAACGGTGCTCGCGCGCTTCCGTGCGGACATCGAGACCGAACGGACGGAACATGTCGAGAGCACCCGCCTGCAACTCGATGCCATCCGGCAGATCATGCGCCATCTGCGGCCCGCCGGCCACGGCCGTTCGGAGATGTTCTCATGACCGCGCCGGAGCCAGCGCCACCCCCGATATCCGGCCCCATGTCGGGGACAGCGCCCGACGAGCAGGATCCATTGGTCAAGGGGGTTCGGCTGCGCGGCGAGCGTCACGCGCGCTGGCTGCGCGAGGGCAACCCGTCGGTTACACGCCGGCTTGCCCAGATCGGCGTGCTCGGCTGGATCATCGTCGTGCCGCTGTTGATCGGCGTGTTCGTCGGCCGCTGGCTCGATCAGACATTCAACTCCGGACTGTTCTGGACCGCCCCGCTCCTGATGCTCGGGCTGGCGCTCGGATGCTGGTCCGCCTGGAAATGGATAGAGAGCACATGACAATGGGTTGGTTCGATATGCCGCCGGCCTGGGTCTGGCTTTTCAGCCTCGCCGTCCATTTGGGTGCCGGCTTCGCCTTGGGTATCCTGTATTTCCGCAGCCTGTGGGAGAGCGCCCGCCGCTTCGGCGGTGGCGGAAGCCTGGTTGCGGCCATCGCCTTAACGGCCAGCCGCCTGGTTGTTATGGGGGGCGTCCTGACCTTGGCGAGCCTGGAAGGTGCGTTGCCGCTGCTCACACTGGCGCTCGGCGTGCTGATCGCACGTTTCGCGGTCATGAACGGGGTGCGGGGGACAACCGCATGACCTCGCCGCTTTCCAGCATCGCGCTTTTCCACCTCGGTCCGGTGCCGATCACCGCCGGGGTCGTGACAACCTGGGTCATCATGGCGATCCTGGCTCTCGGCAGCTTCCTCGTCACCCGCCGGCTCTCGCTGGTTCCCTCGGCAACCCAGGCGGCCTTCGAACTCATCGTCGACACGGTGGACAGCCAGATCCGCGACACGATGCGGGTCGAACCCGCTCCCTATCGCGGCTTTATCGGCACATTGTTCGTCTTCATCTTTATCGCCAACTGGTCCTCGCTCATTCCGGGAGTCGAACCGCCGACCGCGCATCTCGAGACCGACGCCGCGCTCGCGCTCCTGGTCTTCATCGCGGTGATCTGGTTCGGCATTCGAGCCGGCGGCGTGCGCGGTTATCTCGCGACCTTCGCGTCACCGAATCCGATCATGATTCCATTGAATTTCATCGAAAGCCTGACGCGGACATTCTCGCTGCTGGTGCGCCTGTTCGGCAATGTGATGAGCGGCGTCTTCGTCATCGGAATTGTGCTGTCGCTCGCCGGACTGCTGGTGCCGATCCCACTGATGGCGCTCGATCTCCTCACCGGCGCGGTGCAAGCCTACATCTTCTCGGTCCTGGCGATGGTGTTTATTGCTGGCGCGGTGAACGAGGGACAGCCCGAAACCAACACCTCCAGCCAAAGGATGCCGCCATGAACTGGTTAGCTTTCGTCAGCATCATCTCAGCCGCCATCGCGGTCTCGTTCGGGGCGATCGGCCCGGCCCTCGCCGAGGGCCGCGCGGTGGCGGCCGCGATGGACGCCATCGCCCGCCAGCCCGAAGCCGCCAATACCATCTCGCGCACGCTGTTTGTCGGGCTGGCGATGATCGAGACCATGGCCATCTACTGCCTGGTGATCGCGCTTCTGCTGTTGTTCGCCAACCCGCTGCTGAAATGAAGCCATGACCATCGATTGGTGGACACTCGGCATCCAGGCCGTCAACGTCATCATCCTGGTCTGGCTGCTGGCGCGGTTTTTCTGGCGCCCGGTCGCGGCGATGATTGAGCAACGCCGCGCCACGGCGCAACAAGTTCTGACCGAGGCAGAGACGACGCGCAGCCACGCGATGGAAGCCCTCGCGGAGATCGAGCGGACCCGCGCCGGCTTCGACAGGGAACGGCAGGCCATCATCGCCGCGGCCCATGAGGCCGCGGAACAAGCGCGCGCGGCGACGCTTGCCACCGCCGCCAACGAGGCCGCGGCGCTGGAGACCTCGGCGAAGGCCGCGATCGAGACAGAGCGGGACGCCGCGGAAGCAGCCTGGATCGGGCGCGCCAACCTGCTGGCGGTCGAAATTGCCAAGCGCCTGGTCGCCCGCCTCGATGGCCCGGCGGTCAGTGCGGCCTTCCTGGACTGGCTGCTTCAGGAGATCGGGAGGCTTCGGGAAAATGTGCGCAAGGCTGTCGCCGCCGACGGTGTCGTGCTCGAAGCGGTCAGCGCGGTCGCGATCGATCCGGCCGACCAGGACCGGTACCGGAAATTGATCGGCGAAGCGTTGGGAGCTGACCCACAGATCACCTTCCAGGTGGACGCCGCGCTGATCGCCGGCCTTGAACTGCACGGTCCGCACCTCGTCATCGCCAACAGTTGGCGCGCCGATCTTACCAAGATTCTCGCGGACCTTGCGCATGACAAACGATCCTGACGCCCCTGCCGACGTCTGGTTCGAGCACGCGCGCGCAAAGCTCGGCGCTACGCCGCTCGGGCCGCAAACCGAGCAGATCGGCCGGGTGGAAGAGGTCGGGGACGGCATCGCGCTGGTGTCCGGCCTGCCCTCCGTTCGGCTCGACGAGTTGCTGCGCTTCGACCGCGGACAATACGGTTTCGCGCAGGTGCTGGAGCGCGGCCGGGTTGGCTGCGTGCTGTTTGACAATGTGACCACAATCGAGGCCGGCGACGTCGTTCACGGCACCGGCGACGTGGTGCGGGTGCCGGTCGGGCCGGCGCTGCTTGGCCGCATCGTCGATCCGCTCGGCCGCCCGCTCGACGGCAAGGGACCCATCGTCACCGACGAGTTCGAACCGATCGAGCGCCCGGCGCCCGCCATCATCGATCGCGATCTGGTGACCCAGCCGGTCCAGACCGGCCTCGTGGTCGTCGATACCCTGTTCGCGCTTGGCCGGGGCCAGCGCGAACTCATCATCGGCGATCGCGCCATCGGCAAGACCGCCATCGCCATCGATACCATCATCAATCAGAAGACCAGCGACATGATCTGCGTCTATGTCGCGGTCGGCCAGAAGAGTTCGAGCGTCCGTCGCGCCATCGACGCCATCACGGCGTTCGGCGCGCCGGAGCGCTGCATCATTGTGGTGGCGCGGCCGTCGAGCTCGCCCGGATTGCAATGGATCGCCCCTTTCTCCGCCTTCACCATGGCGGAATATTTTCGCGATCGCGGCCAGCATGCCCTGATCGTGGTCGACGACATGAGTAAGCACGCCGCGAGCCACCGCGAGATCGCGCTGCTGACCCGGCAGTCGCCAGGTCGCGAGGCCTACCCGGGGGACATTTTTTACGTTCACGCGCGGCTGCTCGAACGGGCCGCCAAGCTTTCCAAGGAAAAGGGTGGCGGTTCCCTGACGGCGCTGCCGATCGCGGAGACCGATGCCGGCAACCTCAGCGCCTACATTCCGACCAACCTTATTTCGATCACCGACGGCCAGATCGTGCTGGACGCCAAACTGTTCTATGAAGGGCAGAAGCCGGCCATCGATGTCGGCACCAGCGTCAGCCGGGTCGGCGGCAAGACCCAAGCGCGTGCGCTTCGCGAGGCTGCTGAAACGCTGCGCCTCGACTATGCCCAGTTCCTCGAACTGGAGACTTTTACCCGATTTGGCGGAATGCCGGACACGCGGGTCCGCAATCAACTGACCCGCGGCGCGCGAATTCGCGCCATTCTCGGCCAGCCGCAGCATATCCCCTTGCGGCTTGCCGACGAGGTCGCCTTGTTGATCGCGGTGCAATCCGGCCTGTTGGACCCGCTGCCGCTGCCGGCTGTGGCGACGTTCCGGCAAGGTCTGCGCGAGACGCTTGACCGCGACGTGCCGGACACCGTCCGGCATATCCAGGATAGCGGCACACTCGACGACGCCGGCAAACAGGCCGTCCGCGAAGCCTTGCGAAGATATATTCAGACGCTGAGCCCACCGGCCGCTGCGCCAAAGGTGGCGGGCCAGCCATGACGGAGCGTCTTTCCGACATCAGCGCGCGCATCGACGGTATCCGCCAGCTCGGCGCCGTCGTGAATGCGATGCGCGGCATCGCCGCCGCCCGCGCGCAACAGGCGCGCGGCCAGCTTGCCGCCGTCGACCGTTATGCGGCGACGATCGCCCTCGCCATCGGACGAACCCTCCCGCTGGTCCCTGCCCGCCATTCAGCCATCGCGGACCCGTCGGCCCGGCCGGCGCTGGTGCTGTTCTGTGCCGAGCAGGGATTCGCCGGCGCCTTCAGCGAGCGCGTGCTCGACACGGCGGGTGCGGCTCTCTCCAGCTCGGAACTTTTCCTGATCGGCACGCGGGGCCACGCGCTTGCCGCCGAACGAGGCATCCATGCCGCGTGGCACGGCGCCATGCCGTCGCACTCGCTGGGCATTCCCAAGCTTGCCAACCGGATCTCCGAAGCGCTTTATTCCCGCTTCGCCAAGGGCGCCATCGATCGCCTCGACGCCGTCTTCAGCCAATGGCGCCCCGGCCATGGCATCGTGATCGAGCGCCGCCGACTGTTCCCTCTCGACCTGTCCGGATTTTCCTGTCCGACGAACGCCGGCGCGCCACTCCTGAATTTGGCACCCGAGACGCTCCTGGTCGAACTCACGGCGGATTATGTGCACGCCCAACTCTGCAACACGGCGCTCCACGCCTTCGCGGCGGAGAACGAGGCGCGTATGGAAGCGATGGCCGCAGCACACAGCCAGATCGAACGCCAGCTTTCCACCCTGCAAGCGACCCAACGAATCGTCCGGCAGGAAGAAATCACCGCGGAAATCATTGAACTTGCCGCAGGCGAGACGGCGAGCCGATCGGACTATGCCCTCAAGAACGGCTAGAACCCACGAGCTAGGGTGTGATCGCGACCTTCAGCACGCCGTCGCGCTGATGGCCGAAGAGATCATAGGCCGCCTCGATCTGGTCCAGCTTGAAGCGATGCGTTACCAGCGGCGTGAGGTCTACCCGTCGGGAAGCAATGGCCGACATGAGGCGGCGCATGCGTTCCTTGCCGCCGGGGCATAAGGTCGTCACGATCGTCGTATCGGCCAGGCCGGCAGCGAATGCGCCGAGCGGAATTTTCAGGTCTGAAGAATACACGCCGAGGCTCGACAGGGTTCCTCCTGGACGCAAAACGCCCAAAGCAGCTTCAAAGGTTGCCTGCGTTCCCAGCGCCTCGATGGCCACATCCACGCCGCGGCCGTCGGTCAGGCGCATGATTTCTTCAACGGGATCGACTTTCTGGAAATCCACGCAATGATCGGCTCCGAGCTTGCGAGATACCTCCATGCGCTCCGACAGTCCATCAACAACGATGATCGTGGTGGCCCCGGACAGGCGAGCGCCAGCGGTGGCGCAGAGGCCGATGGGTCCCTGAGCGAAAACCGCGACTGTGTCGCCGATGCGAACTTTCCCGCTCTCCGCACCGCTGAAGCCGGTTGACATGATGTCCGGGCACATCAGTACCTGCTCGTCGGTCAGGCTGTCGGGAACCGGCGCCAGATTAGCCATGGCGTCCGGTACCCGGACATATTCGGCCTGACAGCCGTCGATGGTGTTGCCGAACTTCCAGCCGCCGATCGCCTTGAAGCCATGCTTGGTGCCGGCGCCATCCTGACTGAGACAACCGCATAAACAGGCATTGCTGTATCCGCTGGGCGTGATCGCGCCGGCGATCACCCGCTGTCCCTCCCGGTAGCCCTGCACGGCCGAGCCGAGCTTTTCGATCACGCCAACCGGCTCATGCCCGATGGTCAGGCCTCGCTCGACTGGATATTCCCCCTTCAGGATATGAATGTCCGTTCCACAAATTGTCGTGGTGGTGATTCGAATAAGCGCGTCCAGAGGACCGATATCCGGGATCGGCTTGTCCTCGAGAACAATACGGCCGGGTTCGACAAACACCGCAGCTTTCATCTTCATCGTCGTGGTCCTCCGCCAACGTCATCGTCTTTCTACGATACGGACGCACCAGCGTATTGATCTGCATCATCCGCCTTGGCAGCATCGCTGTACCCGCCTGAGATGGCGTCTCTCATGATGGCTGAGCTAAACGCAGCAAAATGTGAGAAGATTTTTCAGGAGAAGATTAGTGGTGCTCGGTCCGATCGCAAGCAGCTAGCGCGTCTGATGACAGTCCTCGCGAAAGGTGAGGTGTTGGTTTTCATCCGGCTCGATCGATGGCAAGGTCAGCGCGCGATCTTAGCTCAATAGGCCTTTGGCGACGGTCTCCTTCGTAGGCCACCGCGATTGATTTGAATCAAGGACCCAACAAGTATCACCGTGCCAACGTTGATCTGCGGCTGCGGAGCGCTTCTTCCGGAGAAGCGGTTAATGCCGTCACTTGGGGGTGAATATGAAACTGCGCAGAATTCTGTCTCTGTCGACAGCGCTTACGCTGTTGAGTGCATTGGTCCCTGCACTCGCCGAGGAGCCGATCTCTCCAATTCCGCCGGCAGTTGTGAAGGACGCCAAGCTGGTCGAACTCGGCCAGAAGTTGTTCTTCGATCCGCGGCTGTCCAAATCGGGCTTCATTTCCTGCAACTCGTGTCACAATCTGTCGATGGGCGGTTCGGACAACCTGAAGACCTCGATCGGCCACAACTGGCAGCAGGGTCCGATCAATTCGCCGACGGTGTTGAATTCCAGCCTGAACGTCGCGCAGTTCTGGGACGGTCGCGCGTTGACCCTGAAGGATCAGGCCGGCGGCCCGATAGCCAATCCGGGCGAGATGGCCTTTACCCATGAGCTCGCCATCGCCGTTCTGAAGTCGATCCCCGGCTATGTCAGCGAGTTCAAGGCAGCCTTTCGCACCGACAAGATCGACATCGAGGAAGTCACCCGGGCCATCGCGGCCTTCGAGGAGACCCTTGCAACGCCCAATTCGCGTTTCGACAAATGGTTGAAGGGCGACAGGAAGGCTCTCACGGCCGACGAACTCGCCGGCTACGAACTGTTCAAGGATTCCGGCTGCACCGGCTGTCACAACGGTGCCGCGGTGGGTGGCAACACGTTTCAGAAAATGGGCGTTGTCGAACCCTACAAAACCACCAATCTTGCGCAGGGCCGCGTTGCCGTCACCAAGGAGGAAGCGGACCGCTTCAACTTCAAGGTTCCGACGTTGCGCAACGTCGAACTGACCTATCCCTACTTCCACGACGGACAGGCCGCGACCCTGACCCAGGCCGTCGAAACCATGGGCCGCATCCAACTCGGCAAGACCTTCACCAATGCCGAGAACGCCAAGATCGTGGCCTTTCTGAAGACACTGACCGGCGATCAGCCCCGCTTCAATGTGCCTGTTCTGCCGCCGTCGTCTGACGCAACGCCGGCACCAAAGCCATTCAATTGAGGCGGCCGGCGTAAACATTCGGGGCCACCAGCGCGGGGCCGGGTAGCACAGGCGGCCCGGCCCCTTCTTCATGCGGAAGACGTCGATGAAGTTCGGGTCCCCCTCGCGTCGGCTATGGACGCTTGCGCCGGTGCTGCTGCTTGGAGCGATGATCGGGGTGGTTGGCTGGGGGGGCTTCAACACCGCCTTGGAAGCGACCAACAGCTTGGGCTTCTGCGTGTCGTGCCACGAGATGCGCGACAACGTCTATCAGGAATACAAGAAGACCATCCATTACCAGAACCCGTCGGGGGTGCGCGCGATCTGTTCGGACTGCCACGTGCCGCGCGACTGGACCCACAAGGTGGTCCGCAAGATTCGAGCGACCAACGAGCTTTATCACTGGGCGCTGGGCAGCATCGACACCCGGGAGAAGTTCGAGGCCAAGCGTCACGAACTTGCTCGCCACGAATGGGAGCGGATGCGGGCCAATGACAGCCGCGAATGCCGGAACTGCCACGCTTACGAGGCCATGGACTTCCACCGGCAGAATGCCAGGGCAGCCGCGGCTATGACGAGTGCCGCGAAGGCGGGCAAGACGTGTATCGACTGCCACAAAGGCATCGCTCACCAGCTTCCCGACATCGCCGCGGAGCACCGCAAGGCTTTTGCCCAGCTTGCCGCTTCGGCAAAACAGCTGACACCTGCCATCGGCGCGACGCTCTACGCCATTGGCCCAACGCCGTTCCATCTCGACCGCGCGCCCATCGGCGATGCGCCGGACGGAGAAATCCACGGCGCCACGTCCGTGAAGGTGCTCGGCGTCGAGGGCGACGTTCTGCAGATCGGGATCACCGGCTGGCAGCGTGCCGGGTCGCCGGAGATCCTGTACCAGAGCCAGGGAAAGCGTATCCTGCTGGCGAAATTATCCGACGCAGCGGTGCAGCGGACAGAGCTGATCGAGACCCAAATCGATCCCGATACCGATCAGGCCTGGATCCGCATTCGCCTGGTCGGATGGACCAAAGCTGGACTGTTCGTGGCCACGCTCGACCCGCTATGGCACGTCGGTGCCACCATGTACGACAACAATTGCTCCGTCTGCCACGCGCTGCATCCGCCAGGCAGCGTCGATGCCAACGACTGGATCGGCCGTGTCAATTCCATGAAGCGCTTCAGCGCTCTCGACGACGACGAGGTCGCGCTGCTGCAATCCTATCTGCAAAACCACGCCAGAGATGCCGTCCCGTCGAACAGATAGCGGCAGTCGCAGATTTGCCGATTGGAGCGGGTGGCGGGCCGCGGCATCATAGCGCCACGGCGAAGCAATAGTGCCCATCTTCATCGACCGTGGCGCGCCAGTTTCCACCACTTCAATTCAGGCCCGGCGGCTGATCCTTGGAATGGTTGTCGCAATCGTCGCGCGGACGTGACGGCGCGGAGGTGCCCTACCGGGACGCCAAGGCCTTGATCGGAGCAGCGCCGGGAGCGTGTAGACGCCGGTCGCCGGTCGGCGCGACCAATTCCAAACTTCAGGCCCACAAATATTCTTGGGGACCGCGGCCGGTCTGAATATGCTTGGGTTCCGGTTGATCTGGTGCGGGGCCCGACAGACCGCTATCGAAGGTTTATCGCCAACAATGGGGGAGTACAGAAATTGCTTAAAGCCGTTCTAGCTTTGTCACTCGCTATCGCTTCGGTTGCCACAGCCGATGCTGCGCCAATTCCGCAGCGAATTGAGATCGCGCCCTTGGTCGAAAAAATTGCTGACGGATGCGGATGGGCCCGATACCGGGGTCCCGGCGGGGCCTGTCACCGCTACGGCACCGGACCGTTTCCAGGCGGCTATTTTGGTCCGGAGATGTGGCATCCGACCGATTGTCCTCCGGGCTATTGGCGCGGTCCATGGGGCCACTGCCGTGACACGCCATTCCACGGATATCTGCCCGGTGGGGGCTACAAGCCGTAAGCAGAACCAGATCCAACTGCCCCGGCAGAGACTGCCGGGGCATCTTCCAATGGCGACGTTGTTCGTTGCGCATTGGTGTTCTTGATTTCTCGAATTCTTTAAACTGACAAAACGAAAGTCAGCCAACTTTCGCTGCAGAATAGGCCTCGTGTAACGTAGCCCTGTCTTCCGGACGTATCGCCGTGCGTTATTCCGCATGGCGAGAGGCGCCTTCACCGAAGCCGATAGCCCGGCCCCAAATCGAACTCACCGGCGCAGAATTTGATCTGATCTTAACTTTTCTCGATCGTCCCGGTCCACGAGCGCGCCTCCGTCATCGTCACTACCAATCTCGCCTTCGGAGAATGGCCCAGCGTGTTCGGCGACGCCAAGATGACGACGGCGCTGCTCGATCGGTTGACCCATCGCTGTGACTTCGTCGAGACCGGCAATGACAACTGGCGATTCAAAAGCCGCGACGACGATCAAGCAACCCGCGCTGGTCTCGTCTCCGCAATCCCGGCCAGCTCCGAGACGAGCGCTACCGTCAAACCTCGCCGCTCAAAGGGAGGCAAAATTGGAAGCCGATGAAGGGTCAAATTTGAACGCCGATTGACACCTCCGGCGCTACGCCTTGCGACGAACTCAAGTATCCGCCAGTCGTCTGGATCCAGGTCTGAGTTGGCGTTTTGGAATAGCCACCAAGAGTGGCATCTCCAGATGACCACTGTTTCTTTTTCGCGGAAACTGCTCAAACCGCTGAAACACATCCAACTTAGTGGATGAATATCTATTATTTCGCACCGGCCCCTTTGTCCACCTCACATCCTTTCCGTCTTCTTGGATAAAAGCGCACTAGATAAATCTTTGCTGCTTCTCATTTTTACAGCACGCTTTATCTATCAATATAGCACAAGTGAGTAATTTGCTCTGGACCTTGGAGAACCACAATGAACGTCTGCGATGCAGACGATGCCGATGATGATGGGCGGCATGATGAACCCTGCGATGGCCAGGCGCATTATCCGCGGGCTGTTCGATCATTCTCAAGGCCTCGGAGGAAACGCCCGCGGGTGCGGTGCAACTTGTGAGGGCTTTTCACGATGCAGGGCTGCCGCCCGGCGTTCTGAAGCCGTCGCCGATGACTTGGCGCTTTTCTCCGCTCAGGAATGAGCCAACTATTTCTCAACTCAGGCTATCAGCCTGTGCGGAAACCGCTCTAGTGTCCTGAACCAGAAGTTCGCGACATCGGGTCGTGTTTTGCCGGGGCATTGTATCGGCAGAAGCGTTCGATGGAAGCAAGGATGTCATCGGCGGACTTTGTCCATCGGAACGGTTTTGGATCGGCGTTGTGTCGGTCGATGAACGAAGTGATGTCAGCCCTGAGAGCGGCGACGCTGCGATAGATGCCGCGCCTGATCTTCTTATCGGTGAGGAGCGCGAAGAAGCGCTCGACCTGGTTGAGCCATGACGAACTGGTCGGGGTCAGGTGCACGTGCCAACGCGGCCGTTTAGCCAGCCATTTTTGGATCAAGGGGGTCTTGTGCGTGGCGTAATTGTCCATGACGAGATGGACGTCGAGTTCACGCGGCACGGCCGCCTCGATCTCGTCGAGGAACTTGCGGAACTCGGCAGCACGGTGGCGTCCGTAGCACTTGCCGATGACCCGTCCACTCGCAATGTCGAGGGCGGCGAACAGCGATGTGGTGCCGTGCCTCGTGTAGTCATGGCTTCTTCGGGTCGGCTGGCCGGGACGCATCGGCAGCATCGGCTGACTGCGGTCCAGCGCCTGGATTTGGGATTTCTCATCCACACATAGAACGATGGCATGCTCCGGCGGCGAGACGTAAAGGCCCACGACATCGCGCACTTTGGCCACGAAGTTTGGATCGGTCGAGAGCTTGAACGTCTCCATCCGGTGCGGCTGGAGCCCGAAGGCCCGCCAGATGCGTTGCACCGTCGACACCGACAGGCCGCTGGCCTTCGCCATGCCGCGGGAACTCCAATGGGTGGCGTTCTCGGGGCAACTCTCCAACGTCCTCACGATCACGGCTTCGATGCGAGCATCTTCAACCGTACGGGGCGCCCCGGAGCGCGGCTCGTCATGCAGCCCGTCCACGCGCCGCTCCACAAAACGCCGCCGCCACTTGCCTACCGTCGATCGGTCCAGGCCCAGCTTGGCCGCCACTTCCTTGTTCTGACCGCCTTCCGCGCAGGTCAGCACGATCCGGGCTCTCAGAGCCAGCGCCTGCGCCGTCTTCCGCCGCATTGTCAGCGACTTCAGTTCGGCGCGCTCTTCATCGCTCAATGTCAGGGAGGCAAGTTGCTGGACTGCCATCAGATCCTCCGTCGCTGCTGCTGCCTCCATCCTTGGCACAGCGACGCGAATTTATCGCGAATCTACGATTGCGAACTTGTGAACTCGGGACACTAGACTAATGTCCACACCACCTAGGGCATGTAGCGGCAACGCAACGTCTCTCCTGCTAGGCCTTAAACGCTTGCCAAACCCTTCCGGGTTTGGGAAGACGAGCACATCGCGTGCCCCTCGTCCGGCTCCGCCACGCCCTGTTCGCTCGACTGTGACAGTATCGCCTGACAGTATTGAGGCCAGCGCCATTCAGGGAACCCCAACAAAATCAGGGGCCTTTGCCATATAGGCTGACTCCAGCCCGGGGAGCCACCACCTTCTGCGCCGTGGCACGGTGCTGCGCGCAGGCGCGCGATTTTTTCCTGCGGCACCTGCCCGCGGCCATGGAAGCTTTCTTCACCTACGTTTCGGAAGGCCGTGAAGCCGCAATAGCGGCAACGCGATATCGTCGACGATCTCAATAATGGTCGAAGCCGGAACCGGCGCCAAGGTCATGAACGCCTCGTGCCGGAGCAGGTCAGCCGGCAGGGATATGAGCCGAGGCGTCAGACCCTGGCCGCTCAATTCGCCGCGGGCCACCGCGCGCTCGACGATCTCGTTGAGCAGCCCGCCCTCGGCGCCCAGCAAGGACTGACGCAGGGACGACGGCGTGGCCTTGGCCTCTCGGGAGATCTCCGACATGTCGCGCGCGATGATGCCCGCGATCAGTCGCCCGCGTTCCATGGACTGTTGAAGGACTGAGATCATCTCGTCGCGAAGGTTCCCAAGGTCAGGCACCACGACGGGGTGTTCCGCAATGTGGTGGGCGATCGCGGCGATCGCCAGCTCGGCGCGGTTCGACCACCGGCGGTAGATCACCGGCCGGCTCGTATGGGAGCGATCCGCCACGGCGTCCATGGTGAAGCTGTGGTAGCCCACCGCCACCAATTGCTCCCACGCGACCTGGAGCAGCGCCTGCTCCAGCGTTTTGCCGCGGCGGCGGGTGAGCTTGGGGCGCTCAGTTTCGTCGGTCATCGAAGTCCGTGTTATCCGGTGGATCCTCTGGAGTCTGTCGCATCCTGGCGCTGCAGCGCTTCGAAGTTCGCGATCCGAACCGGCTTTCCATCCAGCCAAGCCGTCACGGAAGCAACGGTTTCCGAATAGATGGCGGCGAGCAGTTCGCGGGTAACGTATCCGAGATGGGGAGAGAGCGTCACGTTCCGCAGGGACCGCAACGGATGATCGGCGGGCAAAGGTTCGACGTCATAGACGTCCAGGCCTGCTCCGGCGATCTGTCCTGCTTCGAGCGCGGCGATGAGGGCCGCCTCATCGACGATCGGGCCTCTGGAGGTGTTGATCAAATAGGCGCCCGGCTTCATCAGGGCCAGCTCGGGTCCGGCGACGAGACCGTGTGTGCGTTCCGACAGCACCAAGTGGATGGAGACCACGTCGGCTTCTCTGAAGAGCGCCTCTTTCTCGACCCGGCGCGCGCCGACCGCCGCCGCGGCCTCGGCGGTAAGATTCTGGCTCCAGGCGATAACCTCCATCCCAAAAAACTTTGCGTATCCATTTATGATTTTGCCGCTCCTGCCGAGACCGAGAAGACCGAGCGTCTTGCCGTGCAGGGTCGTGCCGGCCGAGGCCTGCCACCCTCCTTCGCGCATGCGCCGATGTTCTTCGGCCAGGTTGCGCACCGTTGCCATCATCAATCCCCACACCAGTTCCGGGACGGTGGCGCCGGCAGCGGCGAATGCGGGATTGGCGAAATCCGGATGGGCCACGAGGATGCCCTGTTCGGTTGCCGCGGCCATGTCCAGGTTCGCCAGGCTCATGCCGACGATGGTCATCAGCTTCAGGTTCGGCAGCCGCCCGATCAGCGTGCGCGGAAAGGCCATGCGCTCGCGCAGGGTGCAAATCACGTCGAACGGCTGCAGCGCCTGCACGGCTTCGTCTTCGGAGAGGTGACGGTCGAACACCGTTACATCCGCCCGGCCCAGCACGGGCGACCAGTCGGCGAGGCCGAGGGCGACGCCGGCGTAGTCGTCGAGTATCGCCACCTTGGGCAGGCGGTCTCCCGTCGTATTCAACGATGTGGATTGGGTGGGCATGGCGCCTCCTTGCCGGCTCAGTCCTCGCATCAGCCATAGTCGGGCAAGGTGAGCGCGCTGTGGACATGGCGCGAGCCCTCCTTCCGGACCGCCTCGCCGGCCGGTTCGTCCACCATCTTCCGCAACATCGCGTTCCGGACGTCGAGTTCCGCCTGGGTATTGGGGATCATCATGTGCTGGCCCTCTTCGACCAGGGCCTGGTTCATCTCGACGAAGGGCCGCACCCGTTTCTCATACGCCTCGAAGGCGGAGCTGTGGTCAGGCCTGGTCGCAATCTCGCCGGCCAGGATGTAAGCGCCGACAAGCGCCATGCTCGAACCCTGACCCGAGAGAAAGGAGGTGGCGTGCGCGGCGTCTCCGGCGAGCACGATCCGTCCCTTCGACCAGGCGGGCATGTGGATCTGACTGACCGAGTCGAAGAACATGTCCTCGGCCTTCCGCATGTGTTCGACCATGCGGGGTACGATCCACCCGTTGACGCCTTCGAACATGCTGGCGACCAGGATCCGCTGATCCTGTTCGGTGATGCTCTTGCGGAATGGCGAGGTGGGATAGCGGAAGCACAGGAACGCATGAACCGGTCCGCCATCGTTGGTCGCATAGACGATCGCGTTCTTCCCCGGCAGCATATAGGCCAGGGCGCCGCGATCGAGACCGAAAGTGTTCGGCATCGTGAACCCGGCGAAGCAGAAGCCGATATATTTTTCGAACTGGGACTCGTGGCCGAAGATCAGCGAGCGGGTGTTCGAATGCAGGCCGTCGGCGCCGACGACGATGTCGTAGGCGCCGGTGTCCCCGCTGACGAATGTCACGTCCACGCCATCCGCCTGCTCTGTCAGAGACGCTATGGAATCGTTGAATTTATAGTGCGCCCTGTCCTTGGTGGCGGCGTAGAGGATCGTTGCGATATCGCCCCGGCGGAGCTCGACGTCCCTGCCCCTGACGCCACCCGTGATCGCCTCCGGATTGATCTTCGCGATCACGGCGCCATGTGCGTCCACGAAGGTGATGCTTTGGGAATCGACGTGCGCCGCCCGCATCTGTGGGTAAAGGCCCATGCGCTCCACCGCATCCAGCGCGGTGCCCCGGATGTCGATCGGATAGCCGCCGCCGCGCAACGACGGGGCCTTCTCCACGATCGTTGTGTTGATGCCATAGCGGGTCAGCCAGAAGGCCAAAGCAGGTCCCGCAATACTGGCGCCGGATATCAGGACGTTTTTGACGGCTCGCTCACTCATCGTGTGCCTTCCTAAATCGCATTATTGGACCACGCCTCTGACCGCTATCTGCAACCGCCCCCTGCTCGCTCCGCCGCAAAGCGTCCGGCCATTCCATTGATTTGCTGGGTGGATGACGTCCAAAAACCTTACGGCCCCACCCAGCATCCTGTCAATAAGATACGACGATGTTTCCTATTTAGAAGGTCACTACTGGGCGCCGGAGGCGCGAGGATGGATATGGGCGTGAAGCTGGGGTTCGACGTGCTCCGCCACGCCGGGTATGCGGCGCCCAAGCAGCACAACGGTTCACCGGGAAAACAACGATCGCGGGTGGGCGACTTTCCCTGCGGAGTGACGTCGCTATCGTTGCATGAAGATGCGTCGACGATTTTTCGTCAGATGTGATTTCGCGCACATTTGGTTGCGGCCGGCTGCCTTATGTTCGTGCGGGATAAACACCTTGGTAACCACATCAGGCGCGATCGGCGGATCGATTACAATTTAATCGATTAATTCAATCCGGAAACAAAGGTGTTTTGAGATCCTGCACTCTCCAACCTGGGGAGTGCGATGAGCGAGGCTGAATTCGACCGTTTGCTGGATAGCGTGCGAACGGCGATCGCACCGGAGGAGGAGTCCTTGGCCTATCCGTCGACATTCTGTTCGCCGCCAAAAGCGGCCAATGACAACCAATTAGCCTGGCCTCTCATTCCATTTCCCGAAGGCTGGAACGCCGCCAGCTAATCCCCGCGCGAGCACTTCTCGTCGCCCGCGCGAGCACTTGCTCGTCGCGCAGCGCGAGCACTTCTCGTCGCGTGCGCCAGCCTTCTCGTCGCCTAGCGCGACCCTTCTTTCGGCCTTCAAATAATCAACACAAGCCATTGATTATATTGATGGAGGCCACGTCCGGAATTGAACCGGAGTACACGGTTTTGCAGACCGTTGCGTAACCACTCCGCCACGTGGCCCCATGGGAGCGAACTCATATACGCCCTGTCCGGGATAGGCAACCAACGGGCCCGGCGTGGGGCGTTTGCGGCTAATCCGGCTTGAACGTCACGCCAAGGCGCTTGTCTTTCACCCAGACCACCCGGCATGGACGTTTGGGGCTGCCGGAGATCAGGAGATTGAATTCGGCCGGAATACCCACCGGGCTCTCGACCTCGAGCGCGGCGCCGGTCTCCGAAATGTTCCGGACCACGCAATCGATGGTGCCGCCGCTGAACTCGATGGTGCCGGATTTCAACGTGCGCTGGCGCAGCGCTATCCGGTTATTCTCGAGATTTCGGAGTTCCTCAGCCTTTGGCTGCGCGTCTGCGTTCGATGGTTGCTCACCGGCCAGTTGCTGGGCGTGCCGCGATGCGATCGCGATGTCCTCTTCCGTGAGTCCGGCCCTGATCCGTTCCCAAGCGATCTTGAACCGAAACTGGCAGTCCTTGAAATTGATCCCGGGTCCGCGGTCGTTCGGCCCCGGCGGCTGTCCGTAGACGTTGCAGCCCCACCACCAATGCGGGTCGGCAGGAGGCTTCATGATCCTGCCGATCGGCAGCCCACGCCACATCACCTCGAAGTCGTCTTCCTGACGCTTCCCGTCGATGACGGTCGGACGTAACGCGATGGATTCCGAATTGTCGGTCATCACCTGACGGGCCTTCAACCGGTCTCCTGCGCATATAGCACCAATCGATATTCCCGGATTTACCTGCAATCAAGCCTTTGGGCAGGTAGCCCGAGCTTGTCGGCGATAGAAGATGCACAAGTCATTAAAGGGGAGCTGTAAAATCGGCTTATCGGCAAACCGGCTTTCGCCCGATGGATAATTTCGAGAATAGGCCGGGGTTCCATGCGCCAAGCCATCACCGGGACGTGATCACGCGCGTTTACGGCGGCGATAATCCCGCTTGGGTTTCGGCTTGGGCGCGAGTTCCGGCATCGTGCCTTGCGCCGCCCGATATTTCAACAACATCCGCTCAAAGCTGTCGTTCAGCGTCTGCGCGATATCGGGCCGCTTTTCGAGACTGGACAGCAGCATCGCCGTCGCCTCGATGGTGGACAAGCCGTCCCGACGTGGCTCGCGGCGCAGTTTGCCGTACCGCGACGGATGCGGCGGCCCGAGGATGACGCGCTGGCATTTCAGCATCCACGCGTTGCGCCACCACAGCGCCTTGGCCTGGCTCCAGGTACCGTCGAGCAGCACGATGCCTTCGATGTCTTTCAGGATGGCGCGCTGGTTGTCCTCGATCTCGCCCTTGCGGTCGATGGCGACGATATCGCGGTCGGTTTCCAGGTCGGCGACCTTGGCCGAGCCGAGATAGAGCACCGCCCAGCGCGAGGGATCGTGGACCGGCCGGCCCAGCGCCTTGGAGAGGCTCGGCCACGACAGGCCGATCTTGAGCACCGCATCCTTGAAATGCAGCGCGGTCAGCCGCGCCGTGCCGAGCGCCCTGTCCTGCTCTTGCGGATGCTGCAGAATCAACAGTGAAATCCTGCTTTCGATCGGCGTGATGCTGTCGCAGATGCAGAGCGGCATCGGCTTTTGGCAGCGCGGACAGTCTGGCACCGCCTCCGCCGCGGCGCCGTTATCAGGCTCGGATTGTTTTGACATCCGCCCGCTATACGCTTCGCGGCAGCCGGCTTCAACCGCCCAACGCCCGGTCGAGGCCCAAGCTCGAGACCTATTCCGCCGGCGCCTCGATCGCGGCCGGCCCGGATCGCCGCCGCAGCCGGTCGATCAGAACCAATGGTACCAAGAACATGGAGGCGCCGGCGTCAGGTCAGAGGTAAGATTTTTCTGCCTGATCTTGGATATGGCAGGCGTGATGCACCAACCGCGTGTTCTCCATAGTGTAACCGGCGCTCGCGCGAAAGCGATCGAGTTCGGCATATTTCAGCGGCAGCTCTTTGGAGCAAATGGGGCACATGCCATTTTGTTCTGCCCGTTTGAATTGTTTGATTTTATTCCGGTGCGCTGGCGTGCCGCGCTCATCGTGTGTGAGCCTCACGATAACCCTGCGACGTAGTGCGAATAACAATTCAGAGTCACCCGCAGAAAATTGGTTCAGCCGCTTTCGGATCGACGTTAATAGCTTTACTGCTTCGCCAATCTCAGCGAGCGTTAGCTTGCGGTTGGGCATCTCCCCTCCGAGTGCATCTTAAATGCTTCAAGGCCATTTTGATTTCATGGTCTTCAGCACGATGTTAAGTAGCTGGCTTGCTTCCTTGTCATAATCGTCGATCATCTGCCGAAGATTGAAGGTCGGATGTGTCGTCTTTTCGGTGGCGGCATCCCACAATTCGTATGTCACATGCGTGTACTTGCCGAATGATCGCCCCATGAAGGTCCTTTGAGGTGCAGGTACGCCCTGAGCGCGACTTGCTGGGTGGCCGGCACAAATATTCCGTGTATCACGGAGTTGAGACCAAGAAGAACTGAGATTGATCGTCGGTGCGGTACCAACGATGACACGGTGCAATTCTGAAATTGCATCCTGCTGAATGAAAATGGCCTGCATGACGCCCCAAAACTCAAGATAAGCGCACAAAGGGTTTGCTGAAAAATCGTTCGCCATGTGCTGTTGAACGGCCTCGCCGGTATCTTGTATCAAATACATAGAAGTATAGTACGCCGCAAAATCGTCGCCCCGCGGGCCAATGACTGACAAAGCGGAGGAACCGTGAAATTGGTTGTAGATCCCGGAACGAGCGCTGAGGATGAGATTCATTTCGTAGCCATTTTCTTCAAATTACCCAAGATCATCAGTCGCATCTATCTGAAATGATGCCTTGGTCTATCAGCGTTGGTGTTTCGAAACATCACGAAACAAATGAGGGGTCGATCTTCTCAGGACTGATGAAGCTATTGAGAAACGTCCGAGTTGTTGGTGTTTGTCAGTGCCAACGAATTGAAGGTTTGGCTATTCACGATCCGAGGCGAAATGCTTGAGGAACTGCGCCCGTTCGTTTAGCAATTTGGGCGTGAACTCCCTCGCGGTTCCGCCAAGTGCACAAAATTTCGCGAGAAATATACCAGCAAAGTGAATTTCAAAGTGACCGGACTGTTTGGTCAGATATCTATCGGTTTCAAGTGTACTGCGGCTTCGTAGCCCCGTCACCCCCTCATTAAGGGTAGAGCATTCCACGTCGCCAGCGCGAACATCGTTGCAGCTCTCACGTGGCTGCGCGCTGCACAACTCAAGCTAATCCTCAGCTATTCCGCCGGCGCCTCGACTGCCGCGGGCCCGGATCGCCGCCGCAGCCGGTCGATCAAGAGATAGATCACCGGCGTCGTGTACAGCGTCAGGATCTGCGAGACCAACAGGCCGCCGATGATGGTGATGCCGAGCGGCCGGCGCAATTCGGTACCGGGGCCGGTGGCGATCACCAGCGGAATGCCGGCGAACAACGCCGCCATCGTGGTCATCAGGATCGGGCGGAACCGGGCGCCGCAGGCCTCGAAGATCGCATCCGCCGACGACAGGCCGCGATGGCGTTCGGCGTCCAGCGCGAAATCCACCATCATGATCCCGTTCTTCTTGACGATGCCGATCAACAGAATGATGCCGACAAAGGCGATCACGGTCAGCGGGGTGTTGGTGATCTGCAGCGCCAGCAACGCGCCGAGGCCCGCGGAAGGCAGGGTCGAGATGATGGTCAGGGGATGGGCGAGGCTCTCATAGAGCACACCGAGCACGATATACATCGCCACCAGCGCGCCCAGGATCAGCAGCGGCTGCCGCCCGCTGGTCTTGTTGAAGTCGCCGGCATTGCCGTCGAAGCTGCCGCGAATGCCTTCCGGCATATGCAACTCCTCGACCGCGCGCTGGATGTTCGCGGTGGCGACCTCAAGCGGCACATTGGGCAAAAGATTGAACGACACCGTCGTCGAGGGGAACGATTGCGAATGAAACACCGCGAGCGGCGACAGCCCGCGCCGGTAGTGGACCACGGTCGATAGCGGCACCTGCGCGCCATTGGCGCCCGCGACGAAGATCCGCTCGAGGTTGGAAGGATCGCTCTGGAACTTCGGATCGATCTCCAGCACCACCTGATACTGGTTGCGCTGGGTGTAAATGATCGAGATCTGCCGTTGCGAGAACGCGTTGTTGAGCGCGTTGTCGATGTCCTGCACGCGGACGCCGAGGCTCGACGCCTTTTGCCGGTCGATCGAGAGCGTCAGTTGCAGCCCGCCGGGATCGCGATCGCTGGAAACGTCGGTGATGCCTTCGATCGTCTCCATGCGCTTGCCGACGATCGGCGCCCATTTCTGCAACAGATCGAGGTCGGTGCTCGTCAGCGTGTACTGATAATCGGAATTGCTCTGCCGCCCGCCGGCGCGCAGGTCCTGCGCGGCAAACATGAACAGGCGGATTCCCGCCACAGGGAAAAGATTCTTGCGCAGGCGATCGATCACGGCGCCCGTCGACAAGCCTGCCCGTTCTTCGGGCGGCTTGAGACTGATGAACATGGTGCCGCGATTGGAGGCGCCGCCGCCGGGGCCGCCGCCTCCGCCGAGCACCGAGCCGATGCCGGCAACAGCCGGATCGGCCATCACGATGTCGGTGAGTTGCCGTTGCAGCCCGAGCATGGATTGAAACGAGATATCGGCGGACGCCCGGGTCGAGCCGATCACAAAGCCTGAATCATCGCTCGGGAAATAACCCTTCGGGGTCTTGATATAGAGCACGACCGTCAATGCGATGGTGGCAAAGAACACGATCAGGGTCAGGATCGGGAAGCCCAGCACCACCCGCAGCGTTCGCGTGTAGAACGCGACGATGCGCGACAACGTGCCCTCGACGAGGCGGTCGAGCCAGGTCGCGTTATGCGACGTGCCCGCCTTGATGTAATGGGCGCAGATCATCGGCGTGACCGTCAGCGACACCACGGTGGAAACCACGATGGCGAAGGTCAGCGTCAGCGAAAATTCGCGCAACAGCCGGCCGACGACCCCGTCCATGAAAATCAGCGGCGTGAACGCCGCGATCAGCGACAGGCTGATCGACAGCACCGTGAAGCCGATTTGCCTCGCGCCTTCGAGCGCCGCCCGATAGGGCTGCATGCCCTGCTCCAGATTGCGGTACATGTTCTCGATCATGACGATGGCGTCGTCGACCACGAAGCCGACCGAGATCGCCAGCGCCATCAGCGACAGATTGTCGATCGAGAATCCGGCGAGCCACATGCCGACACAGGTGCCCGCCAGCGCCAGCGGCACCGAGACGCCCGCCGCCACGGTCGGCGTCAGCCGGCGCAGAAATGCGAACACCACCACCATGACCAGCCCCGCGGTCGCCAGCAGCGTCCATTGCATGTCCAGAACACTGGCACGGATGGTCCCGGTGCGGTCGATCAGCGTTGAAATCTCGACGCCGCCGGGAATCCACTCCTTGAGTTCGGGCATCAGGGCCCTGACGCGATCGACGGTATCGATGACGTTGGCGTCGCCCTGTTTGGTGATCTGGATCAGCACCGCCGGTTGCTTGTTGAACCAGGCGATCGAGCGGGTGTTGCGGACGGAGTCCTCGACCTCGGCGACATCGGAGAGCCGGACGAAATTCCCGTTCGAACTCTTGATCAGGATGTCGCGGAATTCGGCTGCCGTTCGCATCTGCCGGTTGATCGACAAGGTTTCGCTCTGGCGGCCGCCATTGAAGATTCCGGCCGGCCCCAGCGGATTGGCGTTGACGATGGCGAGCCTGACGTCGTCGGTCGCAATCCCGGCATTGGAGAGCGCGACCGGGTTGAGCGCGATGCGTACCGCGGGCTGGTCGGCGCCGCTGACGGTGACTTCGCCGACGCCCGGCACCTGCGAGATGCGCTGGGCCAGCACGGTGTCGGCGACGTCATAGATCGCGCTGGAGGAAATCGTCTTCGAGGTCAGCGCCAGCACGAATACCGGCGCCGCCGCGGTATTGGCCTTTCGGAACCGGGGCAACGACGGCAGGTCGGTCGGCAGATCGGCCAGCGAGGCGTTGATCGCGGCCTGCACGTCGCGCGCGGCCTTGTCGATGTCGCGGCCGATGGCGAATTGCAACTGGATGCTGGTGGTGCCGAGCGTGCTGGTCGAGGTGATCTGGTCCAGCCCAGCGATGACGCCAAGCTTGCGTTCCAGCGGCGCGGCGACGGTCGCCGCCATCACGGAAGGATCGGCGCCCGGCCGCGTCGCGGACACGCGAATCATCGGGAAGTCGACATTGGGTACGGCGGCGACGGGCAGAAACTGGTAGGCGACCCCGCCGACCAGAAACAGACCGATCGCCAACAGCGTGGTGCCGACCGGCCGGCGGATGAACGGCTCCGAGATCGATGCCATTACTGCATCCCCTCGGTGGCTCCCGCGACTGGCGGGGAAGGCATTTCGGAGCCGGCCGGCGGCACCGCCTGCTCGAGCCTGCGGTTCAGCCGGTCGAGCGCGAGATAGATCACCGGCGTCGTATAGAGCGTCAGCAACTGGCTCAGCAGCAAGCCGCCGATGATCGAGATGCCCAGCGGAAACCGCAGCTCGGCGCCGGTGCCGCTTTGCACCGCCAGCGGCAGCGCGCCGAACAAGGCCGCCAGCGTCGTCATCATGATCGGCCGGAAGCGCAACAGGCAGGCCTGCACGATGGCTTCATGGGCCGACATGCCCTGATGGCGCTCCGCGTCCAGTGCGAAGTCGATCATCATGATGGCGTTCTTCTTGACGATGCCCATCAGCAGGATGATGCCGATCAGGCCGATCACCGAGAGATCCTGGCCGAACAGCATCAGCGCGAGAATGGCGCCGACGCCCGCCGACGGCAGCGTCGAAAGGATGGTGATGGGATGAATGTAGCTTTCGTAGAGCACGCCGAGCACGATATAGATGGTGACGAGCGCGGCCAGGATCAGCCAGGGTTGTCCGGCCAGCGATTTCGAGAACTCGGCGGCATCGCCGGCAAAGACGCCGACGACACTGCCGGGCATGCCGATGCGGGTCTCGATCGATTTGACGGCGTCGACCGCGTCGCCCAGCGCCTCACCGGGCGCGAGGTTGAAGCTTAGCGAGACCGCCGGAAATTGCGCCTGATGCGAAATCGCCAGCGGCGCGGTGGTGCGCGTCAGCGTCGCCACAGCCGATAGCGGCACCTGCGCGCCGAGCGCGCCGGGCAGATAGAGCTTGTCGAGGATGGATGGATCGCGCTGGTACATGGGCAGGGCTTCCAGCACCACCCGATACTGGTTGGCCTGGCCGTAAATGGTCGAGATCTGCCGCTGCGCGAAGGCGTCGTTCAGGGTGTCGTTGACGCCCTGCAGGCTGACGCCGAGCTGCCCGGCGCGCTGGCGGTTGATGTCGAGCGCCGCCCGCAGGCCTCCCTGCTGGGCTTCGGAAGACACATCCCGAAACAGGGGATCGCGCCGCAGTTCGGCGACCAGCCTGTCAGCCCACAGCGTCACCAGTGCAGAATCGGTGCCGGTCAGCGTGTACTGATATTGCGAGCGGCTCGACTGGGTCGAGATCTGCACATCCTGCACCGGCTGAAAATAGATCGTCATGCCCGGAATCGACGCCGTGCGTTGTTTCAGGCGCGCGATCACGGCGGACACATCGTCGCGCCGTTCGCCGCGCGGTTTCAGCGTCATCACCAGACGGCCGACATTGGTGGTCGGATTGACCGAACCGGCGCCGATCACGGAGACGACGCCGGTCACGTCAGGATCGGCCTTGATCGCAGCCGCGGCCTCGGCCTGGCGGCGCTGCATTTCCGCAAACGAAACGTCGGGTCCGGCCTCGGTCACCGCGGTGACGGAGGCGGTGTCCTGCAGCGGCAGGAAGCCCTTCGGCGCGACGATATACAGGATCAGCGTCGCGGCGATGGTCGCAAAGGTGACCAGCAGCGTGGCGCGCTGGCGCTCCAGCACCCACAACAGCGTGCGATGATAGAATTCGACCATGCGGTCGATGCCGCCGCTGACCGCGGCGAGGCCGGGAACGACGAACTCCTCGCCGGCATGCTTCAACAGCCGCGAGCACATCATCGGCGTCAGCGTCAGCGACACGATCGCCGAGGTCACGACCGCGATCGTCAGGGTCAGCGCGAATTCGCGGAACATGCGTCCGACAAGGCCGGACATGAACAACAGCGGGATGAAGACGGCGATCAGCGACACCGTCAGCGAAATCACGGTAAATCCGATTTCGCTGGCGCCCCGGAGCGAGGCCTCCATCGCGGATTCCCCGTTCTCCATGTGGCGGACGATGTTCTCGATCATCACGATGGCGTCGTCGACCACGAATCCGGTCCCGATCGTCAGCGCCATCAGCGACAGATTGTCGAGGCTGAAGCCTGCGAAATACATGATGCCGAAGCTCGTGATCAGCGACAGCGGCAGCGCCACGCCGGCGATCAGCGTCGCCCGCAGCGAGCGCAGGAACAGCAGCACCACCAGCGTCACCAGCACCACGCTCAACACCAGCGTGAACTGCACGTCATGCACGGAGGCGCGAATGGTGACGGTGCGGTCGCTGACCACGGTCAAGTTGACGCCGGCCGGAATCGAGCGCTGCAGTTTTGGAATCTCCGCGCGGATCTGGCTGACGACGTCGATCACATTGGCGCCGGGCTGCCGCTGGATATCGATGATGACGGCCGGCGTGCCCTGGTACCAGCCGCCGGTGCGATCGTTCTCCAGCCCGTCGATGATGACGGCGACGTCGCCGATGGTGACGGGCGAGCCGTTGCGGTAGGCGATGATGATCGGCTTGTAGGCCTCGGCCGCCGCGATCTGATCGTTGGCGGCGATGGTGTAGGCCTGTTGCGCGCCGTCGAGCGATCCCTTGGGGCCCGAAACATTGGCGCCCGCAATCGCGTTGCGCAGATCCTCCATCGCGATGCCATAGGCCGCCAGCCGCGCCAGATCGGCCTGCACCCGCACCGCCGGCTTGAGGCCGCCGAGCACCGCGACGCGGCCCACCCCAGAGATCTGGCTGAGGCGCTGCGCCAAAATAGTGTCGGCAAGGTCGCTCATGGCGCGCAGCGAAATCGTCTCCGACGTCAGCGCCAGCGTCAGGACCGGCGCGTCGGCCGGATTGACCTTGGCGTAGGTCGGCGGATACGGCAGGTTTTTCGGCAGGATGCCGGCAGCGGCGTTGATCGCGGCCTGCACGTCCTGAGTGGCGCCGTCGATGTCGCGGTTGAGATCGAACTGCAGCGAAATCTGGCTGACGCCGAACGAACTCGTCGAGGTCATCGACGACAGCGACGGAATTTGCCCGAGCTGACGCTCCAGCGGCGCGGTGATCAGCGAAGCGATCACGTCGGGACTGGCGCCCGGCAGTTGCGTCGTCACCTGCACCGTCGGGAAGTCGACCTGCGGCAACGCCGAGACCGGCAGCGCCCAGTAGCCGAGCGCGCCGCCGATCAGCAACGCGATCCCCAGCAGCGAGGTCGCAATGGGCCGTCGAATGAATGGCTCAGAGACGCTCATGATACGCGCTCATGGCTGCGACTTCGTAGCATTGCCCGACGGCTCGCCGGCCGGCGCGGGTCCGGTCTGCCCCTTTTGAT
Organism: uncultured Alphaproteobacteria bacterium; assembly: GCA_963793165.1. Taxonomy (GTDB): domain Bacteria; phylum Pseudomonadota; class Alphaproteobacteria; order Rhizobiales; family Xanthobacteraceae; genus Bradyrhizobium. The sequence continues at coordinate 374,808 of CAWBYU010000006.1, read as the reverse complement.
CGCCCTCGCTTTGCCCCTGCTCGCCTCTCTTGCCGCGCCGTTCGCCTTGACCTTCCTTGGCTTGTCCGTCCTTGCTCTGGACCTCGCGGCTGCCGCGTTTCTTGCGCGGGGCGAGGTCGGCCGACGGCGTCTGCTCGTCCTTGCCGACGATGATTTTCGCGCCGTCGGACAGATTGGCAAAGCCCGTGGTCACCACACGGTCGGACGCCGACAATCCGCTGGCGATGACGGCATCATTTTCATTCTGCTGCGTCACCACCACTGGTTTCGCCGTGACAATGTCGCCGTCGCCGATGACGTAGCTGAAGGTTCCGGCCGGGCCGCGCTGCACGGCGGAGGTCGGGATCACCACCGCCTGCGCCAAGGTCTCGACCTTGAGCCGCACATTGACGAATTGACCCGGCCATAGCTGGAAATTGGCGTTGGGAAATTCGGCCTTGAGCTTGAGGGTTCCGGTGGTGGGATCGACCTGGTTATCGATGCCGCTCAGCTTGCCGCTGTCGACAACCGTGATCCCGTCATTGCCGAAGACGTCGACGGTCAGCGCGCCCTTGGCCGAGGCCGCATTGACCCGCACGATCTGCTGCTGCGGCAGGCTGAACTGCACCGCGATCGGCTGCAACTGGGTTATGATGACCAGCCCGGTCGCATCCGCGGCATGGATGATGTTGCCCTGATCGACCTGGCGCAGGCCGGCGCGGCCCGACAGCGGCGCGATGATCTTGGTGTAGCCGAGCGTCGCCTGGGCGTTGTCGATCGCGGCCTGATCGGCGTTGACCAGCGCTTCCTGCTGCGCGACGACGGCGCGTTGCGTGTCGGCCTGCTGCTTGGAGCCGGCGTTGGAGGCGGCGAGTTGCTGATAGCGCGTCAGGTCGAGGCGCATATTGGCGAGCTGCGCTTCATCCTGCGCCTTCTTGGCGACGGCCTGATCGTATTGCGCCTTGTAGATCACCGGGTCGATCTCGCCGAGCACGTCGCCTTTCTTGACGTCCTGCCCCTCGGTGAAATTGACCGAGATCAGTTTGCCGTCGACCTGGGCGCGCACGATCACGTTGTTCAGCGCACGAACCGAACCGACGCCGTCGAGATAGACCGGCACGTCCTGGATGCGCGGCATCGCCGCCAGCACCGGCACCGGCAGATCGGGACGCCCGTTGCGGTTGGCGGCCAGCTTTGGCTGCATCGCTGTCCAGGCGATGTAGCCAAGGCCACCCAGGATCAGGAGCGTGATCGTGATCGAAACGGTTCGGCGGCGCGCACCCGAGGCCACGCGGGCGACGCGCTCGCCGGCGGCTTTCGCGGTTTCGTCCGGCTTAAAGAGCATTGACCGGCCTTTCCATCTTCGGCTCCCAACCGCCCCCCAGCGCCTGATACAGGCTGACGATCGCGAGCAGTCGGGCAAGCTGGGCCTGCCACAGCGCGTCTTCCGCCTGGAATAGCGTCAATTGCGTATTTAGCACAGTAACGATGTCGGCCGTTCCGGCCCGGAGCTGCTGCTCGGACAGTTCAAACGCCCGCCGCGACGCCGACAGCACCTCGCGCTGCAACCGCAGCTTTTCCGTGGTCTGGCGGATCGCCACCAGGGCGTTGTCGACATCGGCGAAGGCCGAGACCACCGTCTTGCGGTAGGTCTGCAGCAATTCATCCTGCCTGGCCTTGGTGAACTCGAAATTGCCGAGAATTTGTCCGCCGTCGAAGATCGGCTGCGTCAGGCTGCCGACCATGTTGAAGAACGCCGCATGGGGTTGGAACAGGGAGGTCAGCGCCGAGCTTTGATAGCCGCCCTGCCCGGTCAACTGGATGCTCGGGAAAAATTGCGCGCGGGCGCTGCCGACATTGGCGGTGGCGGAAGCAAGCTGCGCTTCCTGCCGTCTGATGTCCGGACGCTGCGTCAACAGTTCCGACGGCAGGCCCGGCGTTACACGCGGCGAGGAGATCTGATTTATCGAACCGCCGGTGACGCGCACGCTTTCCGGCGGCCGCGATACCAGCGTGGCCAGCGCGTTGACGTTCTGCGCCAGGGTTTGCCGCAGTGGCGGCACCGAGGCCCGCTGATTGGCGAGAACGGCTTCCTGCTGTGCCACGTCGAGATCGGTCCCGGTGCCGGCCTTGAAGCGTTGCTTGATCGCGTCGAGGATGCGAGTTGCGCTGGCGATATTGCGTTCGGCGGTGCGAATCCGGTCCTGCGCGGCAAGCACCTGAAAATAGGCGTTGGCGACCGTGGTCAGCGTGGTCAGCGCCACCACGTCGCGGTCGAAACGGTTGGCGACCGCGGTTTCCTCCGCCGCTTGCGCGGCGTCGCGATTCTTGCCCCAGAAATCGAGTTCATAGCTGGCGCTGAGCGAAGCTGAATAATTGACGACCTCGCGTCCGCCGATGCTCAATCCGCTGGCGCTCGAGCCTGACGTCCGCGAGTAACTCTCCTGCCCTCCGCCGCTGAGAGTGGGCAGCAGCGCCGCGCCGGCAATGCGCGCCTGCGCGTCGGCCTGAACGAAGCGCGCGGTGGCCGCCGCGATGTCAAGATTGACCGTCTGGGCTTCCTCCATCAGCGAAGTCAATTCGCGCGAACGAAACCCGCGCCACCAGTCCAGCGTGGGCGGCGCGCCGGGGGGCGAACTCAATCTGGCGGCCTTGTACCCTTGCGGGATGTCGAGGGCCGGATCGGGCAGATCCTTGGTCAGGATGCAGCCGGCCGAACTGGCGACCATCCAAAGCGCCACAAGCCACCTCGCCGCGCGATCCAGGCAAAGGGCGGTAACAGGCAGTCCGTCACCGGCAACAGGGAGTGTCCGGCTCACATCCGCCCTCCGCCGGGCATGATGCCCGGCATCCGACGCTGCGAGAACCGTCCGACCGATTTGCGGATAATGCCTGTGGAGACGGCCTGCGACACGTTCACCGCTGTGATGCTCTTTCTGGAACCCGGCCGCCATACTACCCGGGGCGGCAGGCCGCGGACAGTCCGTTCGACCCGCTGTCCCCCGCGGCAAAGCTGACGCCCGGGGTCATAAAGTGCAAGGTTTCCCATGTTTTATGGGGGTTTCTCGCAGATCCGTGATTCGCGGGCGCAGCTATCTTACCAAGATTTCATGTGCGCGATCCGCGATCGCCGTCCCGCCACAGCGGCCCCCGCTGAAACTTCGCACCACGCCAGCTGGCGCTGGTCGCCATGGATCATGGGCGCGATCCATTGGGAGCCGCTGTGATTTCGGCTCCGGCTCAAGGGCGCACGCCTTGTGGCGCCCCGACGAACCCAAGCGCCGGCATCGATACCGTCTTGGCGACCGGCGAGTGCAACGATTATACTGGAGTGGCGTTGTCAGTCGCCGGGCGGTAGCCCGAGCCGCGGGGAAGCGCTCTGGTCCCGTGAAGGTCGGATCTGAAGGAGATCGGCCTGCTCGAATCCGGACACAGAGCCACGTCACTCGATGGGTCTGTATATGTCTGCGTTGATCTCCATAACCCCCGACAATGTGGAAACGGTGCTTTCCGATCTGCCGCGTCTGGTGCGGCTGGCGCTCGGATTTGCTTCGAGGCTGCGGCGCGGGACGCTCGACGTCACCCTCCCCGATGGCCGCACCCTGCGGCTCGGGGGCATGGAGCCGGGCCCGGCGGCGGCCATGACGCTCTACGATTACGGATTTGCGTCACGGCTGCTTAATGGCGGCGACATCGGCATCGCCGAAGCCTATCTGCATCGCGAATGGGACACACCCGATCTGACGCAATTTCTCTATCTGTTTTGCGTCAATCACGACCTTATCCAGGCCATGCTCGGCGACAAGCCGCTGATGCGCTTCGTTCAGGTCGTGCGGCACTGGTTCAACCGCAACACAAGGCGGCAGGCGCGCCGCAATATTTACGCGCATTACGACATCGGCAACGCCTTCTATTCGGCGTGGCTCGATCCGAGCATGACCTATTCCTCGGCCTTGTTCGAGGATGGCACGGCGGACCTGGCCGCCGCACAGAACAACAAATACCGCAGGCTTGCCGAAGCGATCGATCTGCAGCCGGGCCAGAAACTGCTGGAGATCGGATGCGGCTGGGGCGGCTTTGCCGAATATGCCGCCAAGACCTTTGGCGCCAAGGTGGTGGGACTGACCATCAGCAAGGAGCAGCGCGATTTTGCGCAGGCGCGCATGCAGAACGCCGGCCTCGGCGACCAGGTCGAGATCCGGTTGCAGGATTACCGCGACGAGCGCGACCGCTATCACCGGATCGCGTCGATCGAGATGATCGAGGCGGTCGGCGAGCAGTTCTGGCCGAAATATTTTTCGCAGCTGCGTGATCGGCTGCTGCCCGGCGGGCTCGCCGGCATCCAGGCCATCACCATCCAGGACCGGCTGTTTCAGACCTACCGCCGCGAGGTCGACTTCATCCAGCGTTACGTTTTCCCCGGCGGGATGCTGCCCTCGCCGCAGGTGCTGAAGTCGCTGGGCGAGCGGTTCGGCGTTCCCCTCATTCGCGAGCGCATTTTCGGGCAAGATTATGCCAAGACGCTTGCGACCTGGCGAGATAACTTCCGCGCGGCGTGGCCGAACCTGACGCCGCTCGGCTTCGACGACCGGTTCCGACGGCTGTGGGAATACTATCTTGCCTATTGCGAGGCCGGTTTCCTGTCCGGAAACATCGATGTGCGCCAGATCGTGTTCGCAAAAGCGAAATAATTCGCTCCATCGGAGCCGCACCTAAAACGCTTCCACTTTCGTCGGGCCCGCTCTAGGGTCGTGCCGGATTTGAAAATAGTAACGGCAAAGATTTCCCGACATGACCATCAACAACGACGTCGTCGAAGCGATCGGCAATACGCCGCTGATCAAGTTGAAGCAGGCATCCGAGGCGACCGGCTGCACCATTCTCGGCAAGGCCGAGTTCATGAATCCAGGCCAGTCGGTCAAGGACCGCGCCGGCAAATGGATGATCCTGGAGGCTGAGAAGCGCGGTGACCTCAAGCCCGGCGGCCTGGTGGTGGAAGCGACCGCCGGCAATACCGGCATCGGTCTTGCGGTGGTGGCGAGCGCGCGCGGTTACCGGACATTGATCCTGATCCCGGAAACGCAGAGCCAGGAAAAGAAGGACATGCTGCGGCTGTGCGGCGCCGAACTGGTCGAGGTGCCGATGCTGCCCTTTTCCAATCCCAACAACTATCAGCATGTCGGACGGCGGCTGGCGGACCAGCTTCGCAAGACCGAGCCGAATGGCGTCCTGTTCGCCGACCAGTGGAACAATCTCGACAATGCCAAGGCGCATTATGAATCCACCGGGCCGGAGATCTGGGAGCAGACCGGCGGTAAGGTCGACGGTTTTATTTGCTCGGTCGGCACCGGCGGCACGCTGGCCGGCACCAGCCGCTACCTGAAGGAAAAGCACCCGGGCATCGTCAACGCCTGCGCCGATCCGCATGGCTTCGCAATGTACGAGCTGTTCAAGCACGGCACCGCCAAATCGACACCGGGCGACTCGATCACCGAAGGCATCGGACTAGGCCGCGTCACGCCCGTCATTGAGACCGCAAAGGTCGACGACGCATTCCTGATTTCGGACGAAGAGGCCGTGACGTTGATCTACGAACTGCTCGAGCACGAAGGCCTGTGCCTCGGCGGCTCGACCGGCGTCAATGTCGCCGGCGCGATCCGGCTCGCGAAACAGCTCGGGCCCGGCAAGACCATCGTCACCATCCTTGCCGACTCCGGCAACCGCTATCAGTCAAAGCTGTTCAATCCGGAGTTCATGCGCTCCAAGAACCTGCCGGTGCCGGCGTGGCTGGAGAAGCGAACCAAGATCGACCTGCCGTTCGAGAAGGTGTGACGCTTGAAATTGTAGGGTGGGCAAAGCGAAGCGTGCCCACCGACAAGGCGCGATTGGATAGATGGTGGGCACGGCGCGAAGGCGCCTTTGCCCACCCCATGTACTGCATCTAATGTCGCAGAATCTGACTGAGGAACAATTTCGTCCGCGCGTGCTGTGGATTGGCGAAGAAGTTTTCCGGCGTGTTCGACTCGATGATTTGTCCGGCATCCATGAAGACGATGCGGTTGGCGACTTCCCGGGCAAATCCCATTTCGTGGGTCACGACCAGCATGGTCATGCCTTCCCTGGCGAGGTCGACCATGGTGTCGAGCACTTCCTTGACCATTTCCGGATCCAGCGCCGAGGTCGGCTCGTCGAACAGCATGACCTTGGGGTTCATGGTCAAGGCGCGCGCGATCGCGACGCGCTGTTGCTGGCCGCCCGACATTTGGCCCGGATATTTGTTGGCCTGATGCGGAATCTTGACGCGCTCCAAATATTTCATCGCCGCCGCCTCGGCATCCTTTTTCGGGATGTTGCGCACCCAGATCGGCGCCAGCGTGCAGTTCTCCAGCACGGTCAGGTGCGGAAACAGATTGAAACTCTGGAACACCATGCCGACTTCGCGCCGGACTTCGTCGACGCGCCGCAGGTTCGGTCCCAATTCGATGCCGTCGACGACGATCCGGCCTTCCTGGAATTCCTCCAGCGCATTGATGCAGCGGATCAGCGTCGACTTGCCTGAACCCGACGGGCCGCAGATCACGATGCGCTCGCTCTTGGCGACATCGATATTGATGTCGCGTAGCACATGAAAATCGCCGTACCATTTGTTGAGGCCGGTGATGCTGACAATCGGGTTCGCGGTCATGGTCTCATACTCAGTTGCGTCGATGCGCGTTCAGCCTGTTCTCGACGAACAGCGAATAGCGCGACATGCCAAAGCAGAAGATGAAGTAGATCAGTCCGGCGAAGGCGAAGCCGGTGAACAGCGTCGTCGGCGTCGACCAGACCGGATCGCTGAAGGAAGCCCTGAGCGATCCGAGCAGATCGAACAGCGCCACGATCGAGACCAGCGAGGTGTCCTTGAACAGCGCGATGAAGCTGTTGACGAGGCCGGGAATGACGTGGCGGAGCGCCTGCGGCATCACGATCAGCGCCGTGGTCTTGCCCCAGGACAGGCCGAGCGCGCTCGCGGCCTCGCCCTGCCCGCGCGGGATCGCCTGCAATCCGCCCCGGATCACCTCGGCCTGATAGGCGCCGGCGAACAACGCGATGCCGATCAGGGCACGCATCAGTCCGTCGACGGTAAACCCCGCCGGCACGAACAGCGGCAGCATGTAGGTGGCGAAGAACAGCACGGTGATCAGCGGAACGCCGCGCCAGAACTCGATAAAGGCGATCGAGAAAATCCGGATCAGCGGGATCGTCGAGCGCCGGCCCAGCGCCAGTGCGATGCCGACCGGCATCGACGCCACAATGCCGGTGACCGACACCACCAGCGTCACCAGAAGGCCGCCCCAGAGCCGCGTATCGACCACCGGCAAACCGCCGCGGTCGAGCCCCATCACCGCGATCAAAATGCCGATGCCGGCAAAGATCGCGAGGCTGGTGATCAGGGGACGCCAGCCGGCGCGGGTGCCGCCGTTCCAGATGAACAGCAGGATCGACACGATCGCCGCGGTGGCGGTGAAATCGGCCCACACCGGACGGCTCGAGATCTGGATCTGGTCCCGCAGCCAGGTCAGCGGCCAGAGCAGGTAGGATACGATGGTGCTGATCAGCACGATCAGCCTGCCCAGCGCCCACAGCAGCGGCCCAATCACGGCGGTGGCCTCGCCGGCATTGCCAAGCTTGCGGCCGGCTTCGCCGATGCTGTCGTTGAAGCCTGATAAAATACCGGCGGTCCAACTGACGCCGAAACCTTCCAGTCCGCCGCCATGCAGCAGGAAGAATGCGACGACGGGGAGAGCAAAGAAGAATAGACCGGCGTTGAGGCTCTTGGCCGGCAGCCGCGGAAACAACAGCGGCAACAGCAGGATCGCGGCGAGGAAGAAGGTGAGGTTGACCCGCCAGCGTTCCGGCTCCGGATAAAAGCCGTAGATGAACTGGCTGAATTTCGCCTGCACGAACGGCCAGCACGCACCGACCGTGCGTCCGACATTTTCAGCGAGGCAGGCCGTGCGGTCCTTGCCGCTCCAGACCGCATCGATCAGCAGAAACTTTATCGCGGGCACGACGGTGAACCACAATAGAAGCGCGCTGACGATCGTGATCAGGATGTTGGTCGGGGAATTGAACAGCCGTGTGCGCAGGAAACCGACAAAGCCGGTGGTCTTCACCGGCGCCGCGCGTTCGGGAACGAGGTCCTGGCGGACGAAAGCGGATGTCGTGATGTCGCTCATCCCAGGCTCCGGCCGAGACGCCATCCGTAGAAGCTCATGATCGCGCTCGTCACCAGCGAGATCAGGAGATAGACGCCCATGGTGATGCCTATGATTTCGATGGCCTGCCCGGTCTGGCTCAGCGTCGTTCCCGCGAATACCGAGACCAGATCGGGATAGCCGATCGCCACCGCCAGCGAGGAGTTCTTGGTGAGGTTGAGATACTGGTTGGTGAGCGGCGGCAGGATCACCCGCAACGCCTGCGGCACCACGATCAGCCGCAATGTCGAACCGCGCGACAGCCCGAGCGAGGAGCCGGCCTCCATCTGCCCTTTGTGCACGGACAGAATGCCTGCGCGCACGATCTCGGCGATGAAGGCCGCGGTATAGGTCGAGAGCGCCAGCGTCAGCGCGACGAATTCCGGAATCACGCGCGAGCCGCCGGCAAAATTGAAGCCCCTGAGAACCGGCACTTCGAAGGTGACGGGCGCGCCGAAGATCAGCGCGGTCACCAGCGGCAGGCCGATCAGGAGGCCGAGCGCATAGGGCCAGACCTTGATCACCTTGCCGCTCTGGAACAGTTGCCGGCGCGCATAGCGCCACAGCGCGATGGCGCCGATGATCGCAATCAGGACGGCAAAAACAAACGGCTCGAAGCCGGGATTGCCGATCGGCCTTGGAATCACCAGGCCGCGGTTGCTGAGAAAAAAGCTGTCGAGCACCGAGATGCTTTGCCGGGGATTGGGCAGCGCCGCCAGCACCGCGAGATACCAGAACAGGATCTGGAACAGCAGCGGCAGATTGCGCACCAGTTCGACATAACCGCCGGAAATCCGCGACAGCAGCCAGTTCGGCGACAACCGCCCCAGCGCCACCAGGAATCCGATCAGGGTCGCGAAGAAAATGCCGATCACCGAGACCAGCAGCGTGTTGAGCAGCCCGACGAAAAACACCCTCGTATAGGTATCGGATCCCGAATACGGAATGAGGCTCTGGCTGACGTCAAAGCCTGCCGTATTGGCCAGGAACCCGAAGCCCGCGGTGATCCGCTGCGCCTGCAAATTGGCGCGGGCGTTGGCGACGATCTCGTAGGAAATCCAGGCCAGCACGGCGACGAACAGGATCTGGAGAACGAAGCCTCCCCACCCCGCCCGGCCGCCGAGCGCGCGCTGCAGTTTCATCACAAACTGCGACGGTGGTGCTCGGGGCTCGATGCTCATCGCCGCGGCCGCTGGGCTTGGCGGTCAGCGGATCGGCGGCGCGTACTGGATACCGCCCTTGTTCCAGAGCTGGTTGAGCCCGCGGGAGATCCCGAGCTTCGAGCCGGAGCCGACATTGCGATCGAAAGATTTGCCGTAATTGCCGACCGCCTTCACGATGCGCGACATCCAGTCCTTGGTGAGGCCGAGCTGTTCGCCGAGATTGCCATCAGTGCCGAAGGCGCGCTTGAGCTCGGGCTTGTCCGATTTGGCCATTTCATCGACGTTCTTCTGGGTAACGCCGAGTTCTTCCGCGTCAACCAACGCAAATAATGTCCACTTGACGATATCGAACCATTGATCGTCGCCATGGCGAACCATCGGACCGAGCGGCTCTTTCGAGATCACCTCCGGCAGCACCGCATGGTCGGCCGGATTGGAAAGCTTCAAGCGCTCGGCATAAAGCTGCGAGACGTCCGACGTGAAGACATCACAGCGTCCGGACTCGTAAGCCTTGACGGTTTCGTCCGCGGAGGCGAACGCGATCACCTCATACTTCATATTGTTGCCCTTGAAGTAGTCGGCGAGATTCTGTTCCGTCGTGGTGCCGGTCTGCACGCAGACCGATGCGCTGTTCAGCTCCAGCGCGGAATTCACCTTGAGGGATTTCTTCACCAGGAAACCCTGGCCGTCATAATAGGTCACCCCGGTAAAGTTGGCGCCGAGTGAGGTATCCCGCGAAAGCGTCCAGGTCGTATTGCGCGAGAGCACGTCGATTTCGCCGGACTGCAGGGCGGTGAAGCGATCCTTCGCCGACAACGGCACGAATTTTATTTTGGTCGCATCATTGAAAATGGCGGCCGCGATCGCGCGACAGATGTCGACGTCAAGCCCGGTCCAGTTACCCTTGTCGTCGGGTGATGAAAAACCCGGCAGACCCTGGCTTACTCCGCAGGACAACATGCCGCGGTCCTTGATCGTCTTCAGCGTTTGCGCGTGAGCCGTCTGGGTCGTGAGGCCGGCGGCAAGAGCAAGGGTTAAAACCAGTGATACACGTTTCATGACAAAGCCTTTCAAGGGTCTTTCCGGTAACGGTTGCTTATCATCGCGCACGCCGATGGGCCAACCCGGACGATCCAATGCCGCGGATGCCGCCTGGCGATTTGGCGGGCAGTCTGCTCAAACAATGGATCGAAGGTCGCTGCAGGCCCCTCAACGTGCTGCGACTGAATAGCTCCGGACCATCACAGAACGACTGGCGATCCGGGTCAAGGGGTTGACGGCCGACTTCTGTGTCCTGTTATTAACAAACCCAGCCCAGACCCGCCGTCCGGCGGGCTTTCAACGGGACGTTGCGGCTGTGGCAAAAAGTCTTTTAGCGACGGCGGACGCATGAATTCTTCTGGCAAGAACGGCAAGCACGGCGGTCCCCCGACCCCGCTGAAGGCGGAGACCACGCTGGTAACCGCGGGACGCGACACCAAGGCCCAGAAGGGATTCGTCAATCCCCCGGTCGTCCACGGCTCCACGGTGCTTTATCCGACGGCGGAGGACCTGCATGCCCATCGCGGCGAGTTCCAGTACGGTCGCCGCGGAACCCCGACCACCAAGGCGCTGCAGGAAGCGCTGATGGCGCTCGAAGGCCCGCAATGCGCCGGCGTCGGTCTGGCGCCCTCGGGCCTGTCGGCGATCACCACCACCCTTCTGGCGGTGCTGAAGGCCGGCGATCATCTGTTGGTCTGCGACAACGCTTACCGCCCGACCCGAAATTTCTGCGACGGGTTGCTCAAAGGCTACGGCGTCGAGACCAGCTATTTCGATCCCTTGACCGGCGCCGGCATTGCCGAGGGGTTCAAACCGAACACCAAAGCGGTGCTGCTCGAAGCGCCCGGCTCGCAATCTTTCGAAATGCCGGATATTCCCGCGATCGCTTCCGTCGCGCATGCGCGCGGGGCGCTTGTGATCGACGACAACACATGGGCGACGCCGCTGTTTCATCGCTCGCTGGATCAGGGCGTCGATATCAGCATCCAGGCCGCCACCAAATATATCGGTGGACATTCCGACATCATGTTCGGCACGATTTCGGCCAACGCGAAGGCCTGGCCGCAGGTCGCCGAAGCGATCGGGCTGCTCGGCATCTGCGCCGGTCCGGATGACGTGTTTCTGGCGCTGCGCGGATTGCGCACGCTCGCCGTGCGGCTCGCGCAGCATCATCGAGCGGCGCTGGAGATGGCGCGGTGGCTCGCGACACGGCCCGAGGTCGTCAGGGTGCTGCACCCTGCCCTCGAAAGCGATCCCGGGCACGGGATCTGGAAACGGGATTTCACCGGCGCATCCGGTCTGTTCAGTATCGTTCTGAAGGCCAGGCCGCAGCAGGCCGTCGATGCGTTGCTCGACACGGTAAAGTTGTTCGGCATGGGTTATTCATGGGGCGGCTTCGAGAGCCTCGTGATTCCGTTCGACTGCGCGGACTATCGCACCGCCACCAAATGGGCGCCGGGCGGTCCGACATTGCGGCTTCATATCGGGCTGGAGAACGTCGAGGATCTCAAGGCCGATCTCGCCCGCGGGTTGGAAGCCTTCAACGCCGCCTAGAGCCTTTTTTATTCCGATGGAATCGGAACGGGTCTCTGTTTCTTGTTTGACGCGTTTTCTTCCCGCCAACCGGTATCCACTTCGCGGGAAAGCGCTCTAGCACCCGAACTCGCTAAACGTCACCGGTAGGTACGCGCGGAGCGTTCGATGACGTCGTCGCGCAAGCGATTGACGTCCGCATATTTATCGAGTCCTGCCCGGCGCGAACCGTCGTCGCGCCAAACCGAAAATCATCACGCGTTTCCGCGGCTGGATTTTCTTAACGATAACACTCCGTTCACCATGCGGACAAATCCCGGGCTTCGCGCCCGCAAACTCCATCTGCTTCAAGCTGGCTTATACCTTTGCTGCTTAGTGATGCCTGGGGGAAAGGCTGCGGCTACCAAGCAGTTCAGGAACCCCGGCGTAAAAGTAGATCGTAAAGCGTATGTACACCGCACGTATTGTCGTCCTGATCATCGCTCTCAGTGCCGGCGGCGTTGCCGCCTATCTCGCGCGGGGCTCCGACACCAAATCCCTCCCGAGCGAACCGGTTGTACAGATAGAGACGACCGACGTTCTGGTTGCAAAGACCGAGATCGGTCTTGGCCAGTCGGTTACCCCAGAAAATCTCCAGTGGCAGACCTGGCCGGCCGCAACCGCGAGCAAGAATTTCATCCGCCGCAGCGAACGGCCTGAAGCCACCAAGGAAATCGCGGGCTCGATCGCGCGTGCGCCGTTCATCGTCGGCGAGCCGATCCGCGAACTGAAGCTGGTCAAGGCCAATGGATCGGGATTCATGGCGGCGGTGCTGCCCAGCGGCATGCGCGCGATCTCGACCGAAATCTCGCCGGAGACCGGCGCCGGCGGCTTCATCCTGCCCAACGACCGGGTCGACGTGATTCTTTCCAAGCGTGAGAAGAACCCGTCCGGTTCGACCGAAATCATCAATTCGGAAATCATTCTGACAAATGTTCGCGTTCTCGCGATCGATCAGGCTCCGAAGGAAAAAGACGGCCAGAACAGCGTGATCGGCAAGACCGTGACGCTCGAGTTGAAGCCCGCGCAGGCGGAAACGCTGGCCCGCGCACGCCAGACCGGCACGCTGGCGCTGGCGCTGCGCAGCATCGCCGACGTCAACGCGGTCGACAACAGATCCGACGATCCGGCCAAGCGCGGCGACAGCATCAACGTTGTTCGCTACGGCGTCGCAAGCCCGACGACGATACAGAAGTGACGAAGAGACAGAAGTGAAGACCCAGAACGCGAAGAGGACGTCCGAGATGAAATGCAGGGGAAATCAGCCGGCGATGCGGACTTCTATTGTCCGCGCCCTGTCGTTCTCGGCCGTTGCGGCGCTGACGCTCAATCCGGTCCTGACGCCGGTCGCGGCCAGCGACTCCAGCATTGAAGCACCGTCTACTATAGCCGGCGGACAAGTGAGGGTACGCTTTCTGGCGCTCGGCATCGGCAAATCCGTGGTCGTCGATTTCCCGCGCGAGGTCAAGGATGTGCTGGTCGCCGATCCGAAGATCGCAAACGCCGTGATCCGTTCGGCGCAGCGCGCCTACATCATCGGTGCGGCGGTCGGCCAGACCAACGTCGTGTTTTTCGACGCGGCCGGCCAGCAACTCGGCGCCTACGACATCGCGGTCAAGCGCGATCTCAACGGCGTGCGCGTCGCGCTGAAGCAGATGCTGCCGAACGCGGGAATCCAGATCGAAGGCGTCGGCGACGGTGTGATGCTGACCGGCTCGGTATCGAGCCCGATCGAGGCGCAGCAAGCCGGCGATCTCGCGGCGCGGCTGGCGGGAGGCTCCGACAAGGTTGTCAACTCGATCGCGGTCCGGGGCCGCGATCAGGTGATGTTGAAGGTGACGGTCGCCGAAGTCCAGCGCAGCATCATCAAGCAGATGGGTATCGATCTCAGCGCCAGCATGAACGCCGGCACCACGGTCGTGAAGTTCAACAATACCACCCCGTTCACCGCGAATAATGGACCACTCGTCCCCGGCAACGGTCTTGCGTCGTCGTTCGGCTCAATGCCGTCGGTCCAGGCGACGCTGCGGGCGATGGAAACCGCCGGTGTCGTGCGGACGCTCGCCGAACCCAATCTGACGACGATCTCCGGCGAATCCGCGACATTCATCTCCGGCGGCGAATTTCCAATTCCGACCGGCGTGACCTGCCAAACGACGTCTTCGGGCGCGATCGGAAATTGCGTCCAGACGGTCAGCTACAAGAAATTCGGCATCTCGCTCAACTTCACGCCGGTGGTGCTGACCGAGGGGCGGATCAGCCTGCGGGTGATGACCGAGGTGTCGGAAGTCTCGAGCGAAAACGCCTTGACCGGCGGGGTCGGTGGCACCACGATCCCTTCGATCAAGACCCGCCGCGCCGAAACCACGCTGGAGATTCCATCGGGCGGCTCGATGGCGATGGCGGGCCTGATCCAGGACCAGACCAAGCAGGCGATCAACGGATTGCCCGGCGTGGACCAACTGCCCATTCTCGGCGCGCTGTTCAGGAGCCAGGACTTTGTCAACAACCAGACCGAATTGATGGTTCTGGTGACGCCCTTTGTGGTTCGTGCGGTGACCCAGAAAGAGTTGTCGCGTCCCGATGACGGATTTGCGCCCGCCTCCGATTCCCAATCGACACTGCTGGCGCAAATCAACCGGATCTACGGCATCGCCGGCCGGATCGAACCCGTTGGAAGCTACCGGGACAATTTTGGCTTTATCACTGACTGAGGCGGAGCTGCCCGGCAGATGCGGGATGGGGACAGAACCATGACAAAGAGAATACACGCCGGTCGCCACCGGTCGCTGCGCCTGCTGGGCGCGATCGCCGGCCTTTCGGCCGCGCTGGGGGCCTGCACAAACACCGGCGGAGACGTCGTGACGGCGAGCGTTCCCGGCGATTACCGGCAGCGTCATCCGATCGCGATCCAGGAAGCCGACCGTTCAATCGTCATTTTCGTCGGCCATGCGCGCGGCGGCCTGTCCGCCTCGCAACGCGCCGACGTCATCGGACTGGCGCAAACATGGGTTCGCGAAGCAACCGGCGCGATCATCGCCGACGTGCCGGTCGACACGCCGAACGCGCGGGCCGCGGCGGCTTCATACCGTGAAGTCCAGGCGCTGCTCGCGGCCGGCGGCGTGCCTTCCCGCGGCGTCACGTTGCGTCACTATCGTCCGGACGACCCACGGACGTTTGCGACGATCCGGTTGAGCTATCCCAGGATCACGGCGGTTGCCGGACCCTGCGGTCTGTGGCCGGACAATCTCGGACCCTCGATCCTGAACCGGGATCATTCCGAAAACCAGCAGTACTACAATTTCGGCTGCGCCTATCAGCGCAACATGGCGGCGATGATCGACAATCCGGCGGATCTGGTGCAGCCGCGTTCCGAGACACCGCCCTATACGATGCGACGCTCGGCAGCTTTTGAAAAATATCGCAAAGGCGAGCCGACCGCGCCCACTTATCCCGAAGCCGACAGAGCCAAACTCAGCGATACAGGCAAATGATCAGCCACGCCCGTCAAAATTCCGAACAGCAGCCGGACATGACGCCACCGCATGCGGACGATTACATCGCGCCGGCACCTCGCGTGTCGGTGCAGGCCTTTTGCGAAACCGGGGAAACCGAGAACGCGGTGCGCTCAGCGGGCGAAGACCGCCGCCTCGGCAAAGCCCACCTCACGGTTCAGATGGGCGGCGTGGCGGCCGCCATCGACGTCTATCACACCCAGCCAACGCCGAACGTCATCATCCTGGAAACCAAGGTCGGCAACGATATCCTGGCCGGTCTCGATGAACTCGCGACCGTATGCGATGCCGGCACCCGCGTCGTCGTGATCGGCAGCGACAATGATGTAGCACCTTATCGCGAACTGGTGCGCCGCGGCGTCAACGACTACGTCGTCGGGCCGGTCGATACCATCGATGTGGTGCGCTCGATCTGCAGCCTGTTCGCGGCGTCGGAGGCCATCGCCGTCGGCAGGATCATCGCCGTCGTCGGCGCCAAAGGCGGCGTCGGCGCCTCCACTGTCGCGCACAACGTCGCCTGGGCGATCGCGCGCGATCTGGCGCTGGATTCCGTCGTCATCGATCTCGACCTCGCCTTCGGCACCGCCGGTCTCGACTACAATCAGGATCCGTTGCAGGGCATCGCCAATGCGGTATTCTCGCCGGATCGGCTCGATACCGCCATGATGGACCGCCTGCTGTCGAAATGCACCGACCGCCTTAGCCTGCTGGCGGCGCCGGCGACGCTCGATCAGGTCTATGATTTCGGCGCCAATGCCTTCGATTCGGTGTTCGACACGCTGCGCATGACAACGTCCTGCATCGTGCTGGACGTTCCGCATCAATGGTCGGGATGGACCAAGCGCGCTTTGGTCGGCGCCGACGACATCCTGATCGTTGCCGAGCCGGATCTCGCCAATCTGCGCAATACCAAGAACATGCTGAACCTGCTGAAAGCGGCGCGGCCCAACGACCGCCCGCCGCTGTATTGTCTCAATCAGGTAGGCATGCCGAAGCGTCCGGAAATCGACGCCCGCGGATTCAGCAAGACCATCGAGAGCCAGCCGATCGCGGCTATCCCGTTCAATCCCCGTTTGTTCGGCACGGCCGCCAACAACGGCCAGATGATCGCCGAACTCACCATGAACCACCGCACCACCAGGATGTTTCTGGAAATCGCGCGACGGCTGACCGGCCGCGGCGAGGTCAAGAAGCCGCGCGGTTCGTTCCTGGCGCCGATCCTCAAGAAGCTGCGGGCAAACTAGGTTTACGCGTGGATCGCGCGGCGGCACCTCGCACCTGGTCGTGGATCGCGGCGCTCGTCCATGCTTCGAGACGGCCACGGAGCCTGTCATCGGGCGTGCGTTCGCGCGACCCGTTGGCGGCCTGAAGCACAACAAACCTCATGCTGAGGAGCGAGCGACGCGAGCGTCTCGAAGCATGGGCAACAAGCGACTCGCCGATCTCTCATCGCGCGTCATTGCACCGTCAGCGCGGCCTATCCGCATCCGCGCGCGCCTGTTCTTTCCGCGCCAGCATTCGCTTGAGATAGGTGACGTTCGCCTCCGCTTCCTCAGGCGGCCGATCTGCCTTCACAATGCTTTCCGCTTCGGCGAGACGGCCCTGCAGCCCAACCACCACCCCCAGATTTTGGCGCACCCGCGGATCCGAATTCGCGCCGCTATAGGCGCGGCGCAAGGTCTCCTCCGCCTTTGGCAGGTCTTTCGAGAGCGCGTAGGACAGGCCGAGATTGGACAGCACGGTCGGCTCTTCGGGCACGATCTTGAGCGCGCTCGCATAATACTGTCGCGCTTCGTCGTGCCGGCCGAGTTGATCGAGCGCCGTTCCCTGCGCCGAGAGGATGCGCCAATCGGGATTGTCGGGAGTATGGGCGCGGCTGAGGACGTCGAACGCGAGCTGGAAATTACCATTGTCCACCAGCGCTCGTCCGTAGCCGGCGAGAAGCGCCTTGTTGCCGGGTTGAGCGATGGAAGCCTGTTCGAGTACCGCAACCGCCTGCGACCGCTGCCCCCCGGCCCGGAGCGCCTTGGCATACTGCAACGCCGCGTCGGCATCCTTGGGATTGGCGCGAAAGCGATCGCCATGAACCTCCAGGCCCTGCCGGGGGTCGCCCGCGCGGCTTGCTTCGGTCTTCTCTCCCAGAGCCCCCGTGATATCGGACAGTCCGGCGGTCTGGCAGCTACCCAGTCCTAACGCCAGGATCGCCGATGATACGGTGGATTTGAGAACGTTCGCGAAGCGGTGGGGGTGGCGCAACTGCCGGAGCATGTAGTTTGACCTGATCGGCGACTGGTCAGGAACACTGACAAATTAACCCTAAATTCCCGTTAAACACGCGCCGGTCCTCGGTCGCGACCTCGGAGCGATCGGAATATTTTTTGACACGCTTTCTTCATGCGAACCGGTCGCCACCGGATCACATCTAAGGCAGGCTTTCGCTGGAAAACGCTTTAGTCGATGAATTCGGCGCCCAACTCGCAACCGATCCGCCAAGCCAGCCGACATTGGCGCGGGTTGCCGGTCGACAGTATGATGGTGAACTGAGGTGGAATGTCGGGATATTCGGCGATCAGTTTCACGCCGCCGTCCGACACATCGGTGATCGTACAGTCGCGCGGCAACGAGCCGGTCCCGAACTGGATCTTCGCGACCCTTCTGCAGAGGTGACGTTCGCTTCTACGTCGGTTCGCCAGCATGTCGATCCCCCGCCTTGCTCGATAATGGTTCTTCCGGCTGCGCGCGCCGGTTTACAGAACAATCGTTGGAATTTGCCTAGCGGGATCGCTCGCAATAGATATGTTGTTTTTGAATTCTTTTTACCGAGTTCCTCGGGCGGCCCTTAAAATGCGACGAATGGCCGGGGATATCGCAGCATCCAGCGGCAGACCTCGATGCTGCAAGCGTCCCGTCCGGCGCGGAAACGCTTTCTTACCCTCGCGGATAAACGCTGTTTCATAGGCCGATCCGCCGGCGCGCCTCGATCGAGGAGCCGAGCGCCGGTTCCAAACAACGCCGAGGCGGAATTGGCGCGATTTTCGGAGGCCTCACGACCATCATCGAGCCCTTCCCGATCGATGACGCCGTCGCAAAGCGGGCCCCCTACCCGAAATAAACCATTGATCCGCTGTGGTTTGGCGATAGCCTGATTCTTTGTGTCAAATCCGGAACTGGACGATCATGGGAAGCGTCGTTCTTCTCGACCTGATGGGCGGCGTGGCGTTGCTGCTGTGGGGCCTGCATATGGTCCACAGCGGGATTCTGCGCGCCTTCGGCCCCGATCTGCGGCTGTTGCTGGCGAAAGCCCTGAACAACCGCTTCAACGCCTTTGCGGCCGGCATCGGCCTGACGGCGCTGTTACAGAGCAGCACCGCGACCGCCCTGATCACGAGTTCGTTTACCGCTGAAGGTCTCGTCAGTCTGGTCCCGGCGCTGGCGATCATGCTCGGCGCCAATGTGGGCACCACGCTGATCGTCCAGATCCTGTCGTTCAATATCGCCGCCGTGGCGCCGATTCTCTTCATCATCGGCCTCATCGCCTTCCGCAGCGGCGCCCGCTCGCGCGTCAAGGACATCGGCCGCGTCTTTATCGGTCTGGGACTGATGCTGCTGGCGCTGCATATCCTGCTCGACACGCTGGCGCCTGCGGAGAACGCGCCGGGCGCGCGCGTCTTCATGAACGCCATCACCGGCGACCCCGTTCTCTGTATCTTGCTCGGCGCTCTCGTCACCTGGGCGGTGCATTCAAGCGTCGCCACCGTTCTCCTGATCATGTCGCTGGCCTATGCGCAGTTCATTTCACCCTCGGCGTCGCTGGCGCTGGTGCTCGGCGCCAATCTCGGCAGCGCCATCAATCCGATTTTCGAGGGCGCGCATCGTGACAACCCCGCCAGCTACCGGCTTCCGGTCGGCAACCTCGTCAACCGGCTCGTCGGCGTGCTGCTGGTCGCCCCGTTCCTGCGTCCGATCACCGAAGTTCTGCACGCCTGGCAACCCGACCTCGCCAAGATGACCGCCGGCTTTCACATCGCATTCAACGTCGCGACCGCGATTATCTTCATCGGCCTGCTCGACGGCATGGCGCGGCTGTTGAAAAAACTGTTTCCAAACCGGATTCAGCAAGCCGATCCCTCGCGGCCCCGCTATCTCGACGAAAGCGCGCTGGAGACGCCCTCGCTCGCTCTCGCCGATGCCGCGCGCGAAACCCTGCATATGGGCGATCACGTCGAGGTCATGCTGCGCAAGGTGATGGCAGCCATGATGACCAACGATCGCGCTTTGGTGGATGAAGTGTCCAGAATGGACAACAGGGTCGACAACCTCGACGAGGCTATCAAGCTCTACGTCACCAAACTGACGCGCGGCAGTCTCGACGAGCGCGAGGGCCACCGGGCGATGGAGATCATCTCCTTCGCCATCAATCTCGAACATATCGGCGACATCATCGACAAGAATTTGAGCGAGCTCGCCACCAAAAAGATCAAGCGCCGGTTTCAGTTTTCCCCCGAGGGTGCGGAAGAACTGTCGGCGTTCCACAAGCGAACCATGGATTCGCTGCGGATCGCGTTCGGCGTCTTCATGTCGGGTGACGTCAACGAGGCCCGCAAGCTATTGGTCGAGAAAACGGCGCTGCGCAACGCCGAACTTGCCGCCACCGAGCGGCATCTGGACCGTTTGCGCGAAGGCCGGCCGGAGACGATCGAGACCACCTCGCTGCATCTTGACGTGCTGCGCGACTTGCGCCGTATCCACTCCCATATCTGTTCGGTGGCTTATCCGGTGCTCGATGCCGCGGGCGAACTCGACGCGCAGCGCCGCACTGAAAGCGATCTGACGGCGTTGCCCTCATCCGCCGCGCAACCCTCGTCGCGATAACCGGCCTCAATCGCCGGCCGACGATTGCCGCCCGTTGACGATGATGAAATACACATTACGGAAGTAGACCAGCAGTCCGAGTGCCTGGCCCGCGATGAACACCGGGTCCCGGCGATAGAGCGCGTAGACCAGCAGCAACGCGCCGCCGCCGATCGAGAAGAACCAGAACGCCACCGGGATCACGCTCTTGCGCGCACGTTCCGACGCGATCCATTGCACCACGAAGCGCATGGTGAAGAATCCCTGCGCGACGAAGCCAAGAATCACCCAGCCGTCGAACTTGATGATGAATACGTCGTGCAGATAGCTGGCCAATGCGTTGAACAACTCAGTCATGAGACGTCACCTCGGTCGCAACAGGTGTCGGCTTCTTGCGGCGGATCAGCCACCACACGCCCGCGAGATCCATGATCCCGATCCATAGCCGATCGAAAAAACCGTAGTTTGACACGCCCGAGCGGCGCGGTCGATCGATCACGTCGACATAGGCGATCCCATAGCCTTCGCGGCGCATCAGCGCCGGCAGAAAGCGGTGCAGCCCGTCGAAATAAGGCATCATCAGGAACACCTCGCGGCGGAACGCCTTCAGGCCGCAACCGGTATCGCGGGTGCCGTCGCGCAGGATGGCGTTGCGCACGCCGTTGGCGATCCGCGACTGGATCTTCTTGAAGCCGGTGTCCTTGCGTCCGACGCGCTGGCCGGCCGCGAGGCCGATGCGTTCGCCGCCATTCTCGATCGCCGCGATCAAATCCGGCAGGAACGCCGGATTGTTCTGGCCGTCGCCGTCGAGCGTCGCCACGATGGCGCCGCGCGCGGCGCGGACGCCGCTGCGCACCGCCGCGGACTGGCCCGACGATGTCGCATGCCGAAGCTGCCGCAGATTTCCGCGCTGCTTCATGATCGCGGCCAGCCGCTCGGCGGTCGCATCGGTCGAGCCGTCATCAACGTAGATGATTTCATAACCCCAGCGGCCGTCGAGCGCCGTGGCGATCTCCGCGATCAACGGTGCGACGTTCTCCGCTTCGTTGCGCACCGGCACAACAATGGAAACGGCCACCGCGGCTGTATCAGAAGAAGGCAATTCAACACTCACGGTTGGAGTTGGGCCGGTCCCGGAACCGCGGCATCCGATGCTTGCGGCGCTCGCTTCTTATGGGGCCAATGCGCCGCGGGCAACCCTTTTGAGACGCCATGGCGAGGGACCCGCGAGCGGCACAATGGTGCCGTCGCGGCGGATGGCGAACCCCAAACGGCGCGCGGCGAACCAGTAGCGCACGAACATCGCGCCGATGATGCCGAGCAAGGCGCCGGCGACCACGTCGCTCGGATGATGGGCCAGCAGCACGAGGCGGGTGGCGGCGATCAGGATCGCATAGACGATCATCGCGGCGCGCGCCCGCGGCCAAACGGCGGACACCGCAAAAGCCAGCGCAAAGCTGGTGACGGCGTGCCCCGATGGAAAGCTGGCATAGGCTTCGGTTCCGGCAAAATGCGCGAAGTTGAAGGCATTGGCGTCGCCGCCGACAAACGGCCGGCCGCGTCCGACGATCCATTTGATGACCTCGCCAACCAGGACCGGCACCAGTACCGCGAAAAACACAAACTGCAGGCGCGTCCCAAGGCTGAGCAGCCGGGATCGCGAGGTTCCCCGCAATCGCGGCGAAATAATCGCAATCGCAAACAGCATTCCTGCCAGCGACCACAATATATAAGCCGATTTGCCAAAGTCGGTCAGGATGCGAACCGGCCAGAGGCCGGCGGTGCCGCGCGGCGGCATAAGGCCGATTTCGGTGGCGTCGAGCGCATACATCAACGCGACGATGGCCGCACCGAGGATGGTTGTGAGCAGCAATACATGGCGCGCGGATCTTCGCGCCGCCCCGGCGCGGCGCGAATGCGACGGCGGCCGCACCAGTTGCGCCGCCGACTGCCGCACAAGGACAAGCAACCGGGAAGCATAATTGGAGGCGTCACCGGTGACGTCCGGGGCGGACATCTTACTCCGTGCCTTCGGAGCGGAAGATCGCGATGGAAATCGCCCTGCCTTGCGAAATATTATAGCCGTCGATCCGCGTGGCGACATTGTAGCGCAAGCCGATGGCCTCTGCGCGCTGGGCAAAGCCGCGCTCGGAGCGCTGTTCAACGATCGCGAACCGGCAACTGCCCTGCCCCAGGAAGTCCGCGGCGCCCGATCCATCCGTCAGCACCGTCGAGGTGCCGGTCATGAAGACAAGACTGGGCTCGTGAAAGCCTGCGGCGGCCGCGCGCGGCCCGACGCAGACGACGTTGCGCAGCGCACGCGCGATTTCTGCGCTCGGGAACAACGGCGTCAGCGCCGGAATGAAGATGCCGTAGATCGCGACGGCCAGAAACATCGCCGCGACCACGGCATTGAGCAGCGAGCGCTCGGCGCGATTGTCGTCATAGAGCCACCACGCGAACAGGCCGAAGATCAACGCCGCGGCCACGAACGGCCATGCCAGAAACACCGGCTGGCGGGTCACCGTGATCGCGCCGATCACGGCGATGACCGACGCCCCGGCGGGAATCACGAACCACCAGGCGGCACCCCGCATCAACCATGATCGCGACAGCACGCGGCGCTCCAGCGCGCCGATGGTCAGGATCGCGATCGGCGGATAGAGCGGCAACACGTAATGCGGCAGTTTGGTCAGCACCAGTTCGAACGCGATCCAGGAAGGCACCAGCCACGCCAGCAGGAACTGCGCGCCGGGTTCCCGCCGCGCGCGCCAGACCGCCGGCGCCGCCATTCCGGCCAGCGCCGCGCCCGGCCAGAACGTCACCCAGAACAGCAGCAGATAAACTCCCGGCGGCGCGCCGTGAGAACTCCTGCGCGGCGAATTTGCTCAGCATGTCGCCGCCGAGCGAATCCGCGAAAAACGTATCGCCCGCGCGCCAGAAGATCGCGACGAACCAGGGCAGCACCAGCAGCAGCAGCCAGATCAGGCCCAATGCCGGACGCAGCCGCCACAGCCATGCGGCCGAGCGATCGAGGATCGCCAGCGCCACGATGGTCAACCCGACGAACATCAGGATCAACGGTCCCTTGAGCAGGATGCCGCCGGCCAGCGCGGTCCAGAAGATCGCCGGCCACGACCAAGGCGGACGCGCCGGATCCTCGCCCCGCTGCCAGGACAAATACACCCGCGCCATCGCCCCCATCGCGGCAACGACCGACAGCAATAGCATCGCGTCGGTTTTCGCCAGCCGCGCCTCGACGCCGAGCAGCACCGAACTGCACAGGATGAGCGCGGCGAGGATCGCCCCGCGCCGGGTCACGAATGCCAGCGCCGTCCAATAGGTCAGGAGCACGGCGCCGATCGCGCCGATCAGGGACGGTACCCGGTAGAGCCAGATGCGAACCTGCGCCCGCGGCAGGCCGAGCGCGGAAGCGGTTTCGACCGCGGCCGCCTGCAGCCAGTACACGCCGACCGGCTTCTTGTAGCGCACGTCATCCTGGAAACGGATGTCGATGAAATCGCCGGTTTCGACCATTTGCTTGGTCGCCTGCGCGAACCGCGCCTCGTCGCGGTCGATCGGCGGAATGTTGAAAAATCCCGGTAGGAAAAACAGCAGGCCACACAGCACCAGAAACGCGGTCGCGCGGGCATGGCTGGCCGTGACAAAATCAATGATGCCGACGAGCCGGCTACCGGGATTTACCCGTTTTTTCGGCTCGCGCGGCTCTCCAAATCGGGGGCGGGCGTAGGTCTCGACCATCGGTTCCGCATACGCTGAAACCGCTATCAGGACAACGGTTAGCAAAACCCTATTGAATTCTAACGACAACTGTGTCCGCGGCACCCATGGCGTCGATCACGGTCAATCGGGCAAAGCCCGGCCCCGGGGGGTCAACCAGCCGCTGGCGCCGGCCGTCGATCCCGCCCACCGACACGCCATTTACCAGCATTGTCATCGGCAGCACCCCGCCTGCGACCTTGACCGGCATGGCGGAAAATGGCTCCCCGCCCGCCCGATCGACATCGATTCGCGAGCCATTCAATGGGAATTGGATGCGCGGGGCCTGTTCGCTGCCCGTTCGGACCAGTTCCCCCAAGGGGCGGAACCGGCGCAGCGGCAGCGGAAGCCTGGCATTGCTCGCCATTAAAGTCCCCTTTGGCGGCTTTGGCAGGGCCGCGGGTAGCTTTCCGGTGCGGGCAAAGGCATCGAACAGGATCGGGGCTGCGGCGGTGCGGCCGACCAGACCCGGCACCGGCGCGCCGTCGGGACGCCCGACCCAGACCGCGATGGTGATGCGGCCGTCGAAACCAACCGACCAGGCATCGCGATAGCCGTAACTGGTGCCGGTCTTGAAGGCGATCCGGCTGTGCACGCCGTTCTCCGGCGGCGGCGTGCCGATCAGCACGTTGCCGACCTGCCAGGCCGCGACCTGATCCATCAGCCGCAGGGGATCGCGCGGCTCGTCCCTCGTTCCCACGATCTCGCGCAGCGGCCGGGTGCTGCCAAGCCGCGCCAGCCCGGAATAGAGCTGCGCCAGATCCTGCAAGGTGACGCCGATGCCGCCGAGGCCCATCGCCAGGCCCGGCGCCTCGTCTTTCGGCAGCACCAGGCTGGCGCCGGCCTGTTTCAGCCGCGACGACAGGCGGCTGGCGCCGACCCGGTCGAGAAGCGCGATCGCCGGCACGTTCAGGGACAGTTGCAGCGCCTTGCGCACCGGCACCGTGCCTTGAAAAGTCATGTCGAAATTCTCCGGCGCGTAACTGCCGAAGCGGATCGGCCGGTCGTCGATCAGGCTTTCCGGATGAACGAAGCCGTCTTCGAAGGCGAGACCATAGATGAACGGCTTCAAGGTCGAACCGGGCGAGCGCACCGCGCGGGTCATGTCGACCTGCCCCGCGCGCCGGTCGTCGAAATAGTCGGCCGAGCCCACCCGCGCCAGCACGTCGCCGCTCTCATTGTCGACCGCGATGATGGCAACGGAAATGTTCGGACCCAGCGCGATCGCACGGTCGCGCGCCAGCGCCTCGAGTGTTTTCTGCAGACCGGAATCCACTGTCAGCGCGATGACGGGCGTATCCTTCACGGTGGCCATCGCCTGATCGGCGGAATGCGGGGCCAGGATCGGCATCGGCTTGCGCATCCGCGATACCGGCACAGACTTCGCCTGAGCCGCATCCTCGATCGCGACGCGGCCATCCTCGACCATGCGGTCGAGCACGCGGTCGCGGGCGATCCGAGCCACGTCGGGGTAGCGATCGAGACGGCGGTTTTCCGGCGATTGCGGCAGCGCCACCAGCAGCGCCGCTTCCGCCAGCGACAGTCGCTTCGGCTCCTTGCCGAAATAGGCGATGGAGGCAGCACGGATGCCCTCGAGATTGCCGCCGAACGGCGCCAGCGCCAGATACAGATCGAGAATTTGATCCTTTGTCAGTTGCCGCTCGATCTCGACCGCGCGCACCATCTGGCGAAGCTTGGCATAGACCGAGCGCTCGCGCCGCGGCTCCATCAGCCGGGCCAATTGCATCGTGATCGTCGAACCGCCGGACACGATGTGGCCGCGGGTGACGAGTTGAAACGCGGCCCGGCCCAAGGCAAACGGATCGACGCCGGCGTGGGAATAGAACCGCCGGTCCTCATAGGCCAGCAGCAGCTTGAGATAGCCGGGATCGACGCCCGTTCGCGCATCGACCGGCAGCCGCCAGCGGCCGTCGGCCATGGCGTAAGCGCGCAATAGCTTGCCATGGCGATCGACGATGGTGGTGGAGACCTGCTGCGCCGGCGCCAGCGGCAGCGGCCCCAGCGAGACGACCCAGGCCGCGAAGGCGCCGATCAGGATCAAACCAGTTGCGGCCGACGCTGCCGCTGCCAGCTTCATCCGCTGCCAGCGTCGCGCGCGGGGCACCAGGGAAACTATGGCCGACGATGTGCTCATTTGGCGGGACGCACCTCGACGGAGCCGGTGCCGGTGCGGCCATAGCGCGAGGGATTGTACATGTCCTCGACATAGGCCTGCGGCAGCACATATTTGCCCGGCGATACCGCGCGCACCACATAGGCAACCGTGAACACCGACTTGTCGTCTGCGGCGCGATCGATTGCCGCCGTAAAGCGGTCGTCGCGGAACTCGGTATTGGCAGGTTCCTCGCCGTCCTCGATCCAGTCCAGCGTGCCGGTGTCGCCTGATGAAACCAGATGCGGGTTGTCGATCTCCAGACCGGCCGGCAGATAATCCGACACTATGATGTGTCCGTATTCCGGCCTGGCCTCGGTGATCTTCAGCACCACGGCAAAGCGATCGTTCTGTTTTACTTTCGAGACATCGGCCGGCTTACCGTCGAGCGCGAAATAGCTGCGCTCGATCTTGAAGCCGTTCGACGCCGCCGGCTCCGGCGTCACCGGCGCGCCGCTCACCGAGACCACCACCTGCACCGTGGCATCGCCGGTGTTGGTGATCTTGATCGGCTTGCCCGCCATCTCGGCCGCCTTGTAGCTGCGATACAGCGCGGTCTTGACCGGCGCGCCATCGATATCCAGGGTCAGCGTCTCCTTGGCCAGCGCGCGCGACGCCAGCACCAGCCAGGCATTTTCCTGAGTCGAGGTGAAAGGCGTCAATCCACGCGCCACTTCGACGCGCGCGACGGCTTGGGTCAGCGTCGCCCGCGGCGCATTGCCTTCGCTCGCCAGCGACACCAGCGCGGCGGCATCGCGCAACGCCGAACCATAGTCGGTCCGGCCGAACTCGATTACCGGTTTGGGCGCCAGGCTTTCCAGCGCAGCCGCATAGACCCGCTCTGCCCTAGTCCTGTCGCCGACCAAAGCCAGCGCCGCCGCCAGTTGCGACTTCGCGATCGGCGTCGCCAGATTGTTCAGCTTGGTATCGGCGAGATAACGCAGGTCGCCAATGGGAGCTGCGCCGTTGCGGGCCAGCACATAAAGGCCGTAAGCGAGATCGCGGCCGCCGTCCTTTTCCGGCTCGTTGGCGTTCACGACCGAGTTGCGGATGCGATCGAGCGCGTTCCTGAACAGCACATCCGGCACCGCAAATCCCTTTTCGCGGGCCCGGGTCAGGAAGTCCGTGACATAGGCATCGAGCCAGGCGTCGTCGCCGCCGGCCGACCACAGCCCGAACGATCCGTTGGAGCCTTGCCGCGCCAGCAGCCGGTCGATCGCGTCCTTGATGCGCTGATCGACTTGGGTGTCCATCGCGAGATGGGCGCCGGCCGCGAGATCGTTGACGTAAAGCAGCGGCATGGCGCGGCTGGCGACCTGCTCCGAACAGCCATTGGGATAACGGTCCAGCGCCTTGAGGATGGTCGCGGCGTCCAGCGCCGTCGACAGGCTGACCGACAGCGAGACGCCGCCGGTGCCCTCCACCAGGTCGGAGAACATGTCGGAGGTCAGCGTCAGGCTCTCGCCCTTGGCCAGGGTCCGGATCGAGCGGCGCGCCAGAATCTGCGTCGCCGCCTTGACGTCGAGCGCATAGTGCCGCGCCAGCGTCAACCCGTTCGGTCCCGCGATATCGACGTCGAGCGCTGCGGCGCCGGCGCCGCCGGCATCGAGCGCCAGCGACATCGAGGTCCGCTGTTTTGCAGCGAGCTTGACGGTCGTTGCGGGATTGCCGGTCACTTTCACCGGACCCGACGTTTTCACGCTGATGGTGTAGTCGCCGGGCAGCCCCTCGACATTGTCGAGATCGAAACTCATGGTGCCGTGGTCGCCGTTGAGCAGGAAGCGCGGCAATGTCGCGGTCAGCACCACGGGATCGCGCACCGTGACATCGGTCGTGGCGCGGCCAAGCTTGGTCGCGGTCCACGCCACCGCCATCACCCGCGCGGTGCCTGCGAACTCGGGAATCTCGAAATTGATTTCGGCCGAGCCGTCGGCGCCAACCGTGACAATTCCAGAATAGAGCGCCAGCGGCTTCTGCGTCGGTGGGCTGCCCTGCAACTCCGCTCCGGCGGAATCGCCGCCGGTCTTGATCTGGCCGCGCGTGCCCTGCATGCCGTCGATCAATTGCCCATAGAGGTCGCGGATCTCCGAGGTCATGCGGCGCTGGCCGAGATAATAGTCATCCGGCGCCGGCGGCTTGTAGTTGGTCAGATTGAGAATGCCGACGTCGACGGCGGCAACGACGATCTTGGCGTCTTCGCCGGGATTCAATCCGCCGAGCTTCACCGGCAGCTTCAGCGTGGTGTTGGGACGCACCAGCGCCGGCGGCGAGAGATTCACCTGGAGCGTACGGGTCTTCTTGTCGATGCCGAACCATTTCAACCCGATGGCGCGGCCCGGCATCCGCAACGCAGCAGCATCGAGCGGGCGGCGCAAGGTCGCCACCACATAGGCGCCGGTGCCCCAGTCCTTGCCGACGGGAATCCTGACTTGCGCGGTGCCTTCCTTGATGTCTGACGTCTGGGTGGTGAGCAGCCGGTCGCCCAGCACGTTGATGGTGAGCTTGCCGGCCGAGCGCGCATTGACCGACACCACCATGGTGTCGCCGGAAGCATATTCCGGTCGGTCGATCGAGGTCTCCAAAAGATCCGGCGTGTCGGCGCTGCCATCGGAATACCAGCCGACATCGAACTGCACCGAGGTCAGCGGGCCGTCGGCATCGGCGGATTTCACATCGAGGCGATAGCGGCCGGGCTGCGGCGACAGCGTGATCCGCGACGGCGCGTCGGCAGCGACGGTCAGATCGCCGTCGGCGACGCGCGAAGTCGATTTGACCGGCTCGTATTCCCAGGATGAGCTCTGACGATACCATTGATAGCGGGATTCGATTTTCAACAGCTCATAACGCAGTCCATCGCGCGCCAATGGCTTGCCGTCAGGGGCCAAGAACACCACGTCGAAACCGGCCTTGTCACCTTCGGCAACGCTCTTGTCGCCAAACAGCGGCTTGACCCCGATCATGGCCCCCGCGGGCGCCACCGGCAGCACCAGCTTGCGCTCGACGGCGCGGCCACCGGCTTCCGCCATCCGGATAAATATCTGGGCTTCCTGCGGCCGCGTCGATGACGGCGGTTTGGCGAGGCTGATGGGGAATGTCGCGACACCATTGGCATCGGCCTCGGGCAGGTTTTCGATCGGCGTGCGCTCGTTGCTGGCGGTCTCCTCGTCAGCGACACCGAACTGATAACCGGCAAAACCCGGCCGTGCGGAGGCCGGCGCCACCAGCATGTCGCCTTCGAGCTGCAGGCCCGAGGCGGGCGCGCCATAGAGGAAATGGCCGTCTACCCTGAGTTCGACCGGAGCTTCAGCCTTGATCTGCTTGTCCTTGGTCGAAAGCTCGAATTCGATGCGTTCGGGGATGTAATCCTCGACCATGAAGGTGGCCTCACCCACCGACGACGCCCTGGGGTCGGTGAACGCCCGCGCCCGCCACGTTCCGGTGGGGACGGCGGAATTGAGCGGCACCGCCATGCTCCGCCCGCCGGCCCCCTGATCGGCCAACACGGCGCGGCGGTATTCGACGCCGTCGGGGCGCTCGATCACCAATGTCAGCGGCCCGCCGGTCACGGCGTTACCCTGTCCGTCGCGCAGCAGCGCGGTCAGGTAGACGGTCTCGTTGGAGCGATAGACTCCTCGTTCGGCATAAACGAACGCATCGGCGCCGGCGGGAACCTCGCGGCCGGAAACGCCGCGATCGCTGAGATCGAACGCATTGGATTTCAGGCTGAGGAACGCGTAATCGGTCTTCTCGCCTGATACCGTCAGCATCGCCGGCGACAGCCCGCCCTCGCCGCGCGCCAGCCCCGGCTCGAACAGCACATGGCCGGCCTCGTCGGTCTTGCGGGTGGCGAGAATTTCGTTGTTGCGCGCCACCAGCCGCACCTCGGCCCTGGCGATGGCGTCGGTGGAGGCCAGCGAATTGACAAAGACGTGGATGCCGTCATTGCCGGAGAACGCGGTCAGGCCCAGATCTGAGACGATGAACCACTGCGTCGCCAGCGACCCGTCGTCATCACTGCCCGGTCCCTTGGCCGCCGCCGTCATGACATAGACGCCCGGCTGCAGATCGCCGAGCGCCTGGTCGACCGGGAAGGCAGTGGTAACGTCCTGATTGAGCGTGATAGCGGTGGAGAGTTCGCCCGACCACACCTTGACGCCGCGCTCGCCGCCGAGGTCGGAGAGTTCGTATCTGCTGAGCGCGCGCTGAAAATCGCTGCCGATCACGGTATTGATCAGGTTGCGGTCGCCGATCCGGAACACATTCACCGACACTGCCGGGGTGTTGACGCTGACCACGGGAATGCCGCGCTGGCCGGTGCGCGGCAGCACATAGGCCCGGCCGGTAAAGCGCACGAACGGCTTGCGGTCGCGCACATAGATATTGAACTCGGCCGATTTGGGCAGGCCTTCCTTCACGGTGGACGGCAGTCCGGCGCGCAGATTGATGTTGTAGCGCTCGCCGTGTTTCAGCCCATCGACGCAAAGCTGCTTGCCTTCCGGCGACAGCGCCGGCTTGTCGCTGCCGGCCTGCGCCACGAACGGCGCGAAATCCACGCGCTTGGCGAGGTCCTCCGAGAACTGGAAGCAGGCGCGCGGCGAGGCTGAATCGGAATCAACGGTGTAATCCAGCAGCCGGAAGCCGTGCTCGTCGCGCATCTTTTCATATTGTCCGCGCACCTCGGCGACCTCGCGCAGGTCGAGCGAGAGCCGCAGCGCATCCAGCGCCGGACGCCACAGCTTGCGCTCGGACATCGAGCGGCCGAGCACGGCCAGCGCGTCGGCTTCCTCGCCGCTGTTGCCGGCGCGCTGATAGGCGAGGTAGGCCGCGGTCGAGGCGCGCTCCAGCAGGAAGGTCTGTTCGCTGCTGGTGGCCGGGCGGATCTGGAAAATGGTGCGGGCCAGCCTGAGCCAGTTGGCGCTGTCCTCAGGCGCGGTGGCCGCGATCTGTCCCAGGATCTGCAGGCCGCTGCGGAAATCGCTGCGCCGGAACGCGGCATCGGCGTCGGTTCGCAGCGTCGCACTTGACTTGGCGACCGGGCCGGCTTCGCTCTTGATCTGGGCCTCCAGCTTGATCGCCGCGTCCGCCAGATCGTCGCGCTTGAAGGCCTTGTCCGCCGCCTGCGCCGTGACGAGCCCAAGCACGAGCGCTGCGCAAAGCGTCGCCGCGCGAACCAAACCGACCATGATGGAACTCCTTGAGCAGCCGACAAGAGGCCGCGTCCTGAACAGAAATGCGCAAAAAGGCGACGGACTCGTGGCGGACCTGACGGCACGGTCCACCGCTTAATGCTTTAGTCGTCGGATCACCAAAAAGGGTTCGGACGGGGCTTGGCCGGGAGGCGGATTTTTCATATTGGCAATGCTATGAAGGCGGGCATCCGAATCCGAAGTTCGGTCCCATAGCTCAACTGGATAGAGTAACGGATTTCTACTCCGTGGGTTGCAGGTTCGAATCCTGCTGGGATCGCCAATAATTTCAATGCAGTAGCTATTTTAATTGGTTAATTCGCTTATTCGTCTACTAGCTTCGAAAGCCCGCCGAACGATGCACCCGGCCCGCAGGACATCGTCCTCCGCGGGCGGGATCCTTGTGCAGCGGCGGTGTCTCTAATGATCGAGCTTTTCGGAGATGATGACACCCGTCCTGGGATCGGCGTGAAACTCCATCTTCTGACCGTTCTTGATGCCTTCGCCTTCCCACCGGCCGTCATCGGCCTTCAGTTGGGTCACCTGCGTATAGCCGGACTGAAGAACCTTCTCGATCACTTGCTGTGCCGGCATCCAGTCCGCGCCCGGCTGGTCCGCCTTCGCTAGACCAATTGACGCGCTCGACAGAGCGACGGCGAAAGCAACCGATGCAAAGCTGTTCATGGTGCGCCTCCATTTGGCTGCATCATCGATCAACCGCGCCATCTGGGGAAGGTTCCGGGAAGCCGGCGCTGAGGCCGACGCGGTAGAACCAGGGGATTTATCGGTCCGCTCTCCGGGCCGCCGTCCGGGCCCCGCTGGTAAACCGGACGCCGCATTTTCGGTGTCCGTCGCTGTTGCTCAAAATCATCAGTCGGGCCGGATTGTCGTTTCCCAAACGAAATCCTTTTGACTGTGCGGCGTGGCCTGTCGTTACGTTCGCAGGCGGGGCGCACTTAAGGAAACTAGTTATGATCGAGACAGTCACGGTATTTTTCGCCCTCACCAGCGCCGGCATCTTCATTGCCCATGCGTATGATGGTTACCGTTCGAGAGCCTGAGAGCGCCACGCAGCACCATTGCGAATGAGCTGATTCCGAAAGTTTTAATAAATTCGGATCAGCCTCCAATGTGGAGGTGCACCATGGTTAATTACGATCTCATATCCACGGGCTTCCTCGCGGTAACCGCGGCCAGCTTTGTGCTGCTTTGCTCGGGCTTGCTCGCGATCGCGTTCGGCTAGCCGGAATAGACGCCCGCCGCCCCGTCAGATGGAACTTCGAGCCCGCCGGCTGATGCGCGGTGGTGAAAGTCCCCCCTGCACTGCCAAGCCGCTGAAAAGCGGCGCATGTGTCGCCGCCGCAACAACTGTTTGTTCCTGCCATGGAACAGCATGATCGGTGGATATCGCACAGCGACACCTCGATCGTAATTGCGCGGCCATTTCCAGTGCGAAACACTTTGTTCAGGGAATCAATGTGTCGGGGGCGCCGCGATGAAGCAGCTGGACCAGGAATTCGACTATCCGCGGTACCGCAGGTTGCTTGCGGCCGCGGTCGACGAACCGAAACGTCTGGCCCTCATCGAGACGCTGATCGAAGAGCGCGCCAGGGACCAACTGGCGGCTCAGCTCAGCAGCGCCATCATCCGCACCGTGCTCGCACCGCGAAATACACCGGATGGGGCTCGAGAATGAGGATCAGCCTCGCCCCACGGCGCGGCCCATCAAAGCGCGGCTGACCTCCTGCCGGGACGCTCGGACCCCTGCCATGGGTAAAGGCAGCATCGGCGTGGGGTGCATTCAATCGCGGCCATCAAGGCATTTCCTGATGTCCGACCGGGCGGATTGGCGGATTAATTGATGGCTTCCCGGCCCGGGCGGATGTACACCGCTGCTGCCGTGCAAGCGTCTTTCTCCTGCGCTGACGCGACCGGCAGCCAACCGACCGTCTCACAACAAACGATGAAAGCGACAAGGCCCGTTCAATGAGTGGATTCAAGGAACCTAGCTTTGCGGACCGACAGAAAGCGGCGCAACAGGCCAAGCAGAACATCCTGACCAAGTTTCGCAGCCAGCCGGGCCCCGACGATCCCGCGGTCAGGCAGCGTCAGGCCGAGCGCGAGGCGCAGGCCGCCGAGCGCGCCAAGGCCAGAGAGGCTCGCGAGGCCGCCAAGGCCGAGCAGAAAGCCCGCGAGGCCGAGGAAGCCGCCCGGGCGGCCGCACAACTGGTGCGCGAAAAGGAAGAGGCGGCGGCAAGAGAGTTGGCGCTCGAGGCCGAGCGCAAGGCCGCGCGTGATGCGCGCTATGCCGCCCGCAAGAAGCGAAAATAGCCGGAAGTTCAGAGCGCCGTGACGCCCCGGAGGTCGCGGGCCCGCCTCGCCGTCGAGGCGAGCCTGCGGTGAAATGAAGCAGCGACGGTTACTTCTTCATTCCGTCATCTTTCTTCATCATGCGATCCTTCTTCATCGCGTCGTCCTTTTTCATGCCGTCGGGAGACATGGCGTCCTTCTTCATCGCGTCCTTGGACATGCTGTCTTTCTTCATGCCATCATCCTTGCCCATCTTGTCCTGGGCGAAGGCTGCGGGAGCCAGCGCCAGGCTGAGCGAAACGGCGGCGGCCGAAATTCCAAGCGCGATACGGGTGCTGAGGGTCATTGTTGGTCCTTCCTTTGAAAATCGGGTTCGAGAGCGACTGATGCCGCTATGTTCACGACGATCCCGCCATCGCGTTTGTTACCCGCGGTGCGACAAATCTTGCCAAACCTCGAAGCATCGTTCGGCTTCGGAATGATTTCGCGGCAAATTATGAGCCATCGGTCTTGTTTCTGCCGAAACTCCGCGCGAATGTGCGCCGCAACAATTTCGGCGCCCCGCCGAGTTCAGCCTCGAACTATCAGACTAGTGAAAATTCTGATGAAGACGGGCTAATATCCCCTCAACGTTAGCACGAGCATTGCAAGCAAATACAACCCAGGAGAAATCCATGCTGACACGCCGCCATGTCCTTGTATCCGCGCTCGCCGCGCCGGCCATTCTGCGTCTTGGGACCGGGACGGCCCATGCCGCCACCACCTTGAAAATATCGCACCAATTCCCCGGTGGGACGATCGACAAGGGCGATTTCCGCGACCGGCTGACCCGCATGTTCGCCGCTGAAGTCACCAAACGCAGCGGCGGCGAAATCGCCGCCGAGATCTATCCGAACTCGTCGCTGATCAAGACCAACGCGCAATTCTCGGCGATGCGCAAAGGCGCGCTCGACATCAGCCTGTATCCGCTTCCTTACGCGGGTGGCGAATTGCCGGAAACCAATATCGGCCTGATGCCGGGCCTGGTCTCCACCTATGAGCAGGGCCTGCGCTGGAAGCGCGAGCCGGTCGGCAAGGCGCTGACCGATTTCCTCGCCGACAAGGGCATCATCATCCTGAGCTGGATCTGGCAGGCCGGCGGCGTCGCCAGCCGTTCGCGTCCGGTCGTCGCTCCGGAAGACGCCAAGGGCCTCAAGATTCGCGGCGGCTCGCGCGAAATGGATATGGTGCTGCAGACCGCCGGCGCTGCCGTGCTCTCGCTGCCGTCGAACGAACTCTATGCGGCGATGCAGACCGGCGCATGCGATGCCGGCCTCACCTCCTCCACCAGCCTGATTTCCTTCCGGCTCGAGGAAGTCGCGAAAGCCCTGACCTCGGGCGCCGGAGCATCCTACTGGTTCATGCTGGAGCCGCTTTTGATGTCGAAGTCGATTTTCGACGCGCTGCCGAAAAAACAGCAGGACGTCATTCTGGCCGTCGGCTCCGACCTGGAAGCGTTCGGCAAGAAGGGCGCGCAGGACGATGATATCGAAGTCGCCAAGGTCTATGAGAAGGCCGGCGCCAAGGTCTCCGCCCTTGATATCAAGACTGTCGGTAAATGGCGCGACATCGCGCGGGACACCGCGTGGAAGGATTACGGCGCGAAAACCGCGACCGCGGCCAACCTGCTGAAACTCGCGTCCGACGTCTCAGCATGATGCATGGCCCACTTCCGGATCAAATTGACCGGCCAAACGTCGCCTCGGGCAGTTCGCCCCTGGCGCCGTTCGAACATGTTCTTGCTTTTTGCAACAACGTCATCGTCATCATCGCGGCCATCGCGCTCATCGCAGCCTGCGTCATTCTCAGCCACAGTGTCCTGACCCGCGCCTTGTTCCACAGCCCGAATTATTGGCAGGACGAGGCGGCGGTGTTTCTGCTGGTCGGCGCCACCTTCATGACGGCGGCCTATGTGCAGGGACAACGCGGCCACATCGGCATCGAAGCCTTCGTCGGGCTGCTTTCGCCGATGGTCAACCGTATCAGGCTATGGCTGGTCGATGTCGCCAGCTTCCTGTTCTGCGCATTCTTTACCTGGAAGTCATGGACGCTCGCGCATGAAGCCTGGGTCGACGGCCAGGTTTCGAACTCGATGTGGTCGCCACCCCTGGCGATCCCCTATGTCCTGATGGCGTCAGGCATGACACTGCTCTGCGTGCAGATCCTGCTGCAGATCGCCCTACCACTCAGCAGGCCGGCGCACCGATGAGCGTACTTGGAATTGGAATCAGTTACGGCATTGCGACGCTGTTTGCGATGTTTTCGGGAATGCCGATCGCGTTTGCGCTCGGTGCGGTCGCGGTGGTGTTCATGGGCATCTACATGCCCGCAGCGTCGCTCGATACGGTGACGCAGAACGTCTACGAAGAAATGGCTTCGATCACCCTGTTGTCGATCCCGCTGTTCATCCTGAAGGGCGCCGCGATCGGCAAATCCCGCGCCGGCCAGGATTTGTATTCGGCGCTGCACGCCTGGCTGCATCGCGTGCCCGGCGGGCTCGGCGTCGCCAACGTGTTCGCCTGCGCGCTGTTCGCGGCGATGGCCGGGTCGTCGCCCGCCACCTGCTCGGCGATCGGCTCCGCCGGCATCCCGGAAATGCGCAAGCGCGGCTATTCCGGCGGTTTCGCCGCCGGCATCATCGCCGCCGGCGGTACGCTCGGGATTCTGCTGCCGCCCTCGATCACGATGATCCTGTTCGCGGTCGCGGCGGAGAAATCTCTGGGAAGGCTGTTCCTTGCCGGCATCGGACCGGGCCTGCTGCTGGTCACGCTGTTCGGCATCTATGCGGTGATCCGCTTTCGTAAAGAATATGCCGCCGCCAGCGCCGCCTACGCCAAGACCGGCGTGACGTCGGCGATCCTCGCCCGCGACGATTTCACCATGGCGGAGCGCTTCAACGTTCTGCCGCGGGTGCTGCCGTTCGTCCTGCTGTTGACGGGGGTCATGATTGCGCTCTACGGCGGTTATGCAACGCCGTCGGAAACCGCAGGCCTCGGCGGACTGCTGGCGCTGGTGCTGATCGCACTGATCTACAGCGTCTGGCGGCCCAGCGATCTGGCGCCGATCCTGAAATCGACGATCCGCGAGTCCACGATGCTGATGATGATCATCGGCATGTCGCTGCTTTATTCCTACGTGATGAGCTATCTGCACATCTCGCAATCGGTCGCGGAATCGATCGTCGCCATGCATCTGCCGCGGTGGGAATTGCTGGCGGCGATCCTGTTCATGGTGGTCGTGCTCGGCTTCTTCCTGCCGCCGGTATCGATCATCCTGATGACCGCGCCGATCATCCTGCCGCCGTTGCGTGCGGCCAATTTCGACATCATCTGGTTCGGTGTCGTCATGACCATCGTGATGGAGATGGGGCTGATCCACCCGCCGGTGGGCCTCAATATCTTCGTGATCCGCAATGTCGCCCCGGATATTCCACTGACCGAGGTGATCTGGGGAACGCTGCCATTCGTGCTCCTGATGATGCTGGCGGTGGTGGTGCTGTGCTTCGTGCCGGGGATTTCGACGGCGCTGCCCGATCTGGTGATGGGACCGGACGGGGGAAGGTGAAACGGCTTGCAGGGTGGGCAAAGGCGCACTTTGCGCCGTGCCCACCCTTCACAATATGGGTTATGAAGACGGTGGGCACGCTTCGCTTTGCCCACCCTGCAATTTACTTCGCGCGCTTCGCATTGAGCGCGGTCGCCACGCGGCTGACCGGCGGGCGGCCGAGCAGCTTGCTGATCT
Source organism: uncultured Alphaproteobacteria bacterium (assembly GCA_963793165.1). GTDB lineage: Bacteria > Pseudomonadota > Alphaproteobacteria > Rhizobiales > Xanthobacteraceae > Bradyrhizobium. The sequence goes on along the minus strand of CAWBYU010000006.1, from coordinate 337,221 downwards.
CATTGGTCGCCGCCAGCAGTTTGGCCATGTCGACGCCGGTGGCGATGCCCATGCCCTCGAGCATGTAGACCACGTCCTCGGTCGCGACGTTGCCGGTGGCGCCCGGCGCATAGGGACAGCCGCCGAGGCCGCCGGCGGCGGAATCGATTACCCGCGCGCCCTCCTCCATCCCGGCATAGAGATTGGCCAGCGCCTGGCCGTAGGTGTCGTGAAAATGCATCCCGAGGTTCGCCATTGGCACCGTGCCGGCCACGGCGCGCAGCAACTGCCGCGCCTTGAGCGGCGTGCCGACACCGATGGTGTCCCCAAGCGAGACTTCGTAGCAGCCGAGATCCCACAATTGCCGGGCGACGTCGACAACCGCCTGCGGCTTCACCTCGCCGTCATAGGGACAGCCGAGCACGCAGGAGATATAGCCGCGCACCCGGATGCCATCGGCCCTGGCTCTGATCACGACCGGCTTGAAGCGCTCGATCGATTCCGCGACCGTGCAATTGATATTGGCGCGCGAAAAGCCTTCCGAGGCCGAGGCGAACACCGCGATCACCTTGGCGCCCGCCGCGCGCGCGGCGTCATAGCCTTTTTCGTTCGGGACCAGCACATGGAATTCGCTGTCCGGATGGTGATTGACGCTGCGCAGTACCGTATCCGAATCCACCATTTGCGGGATCGCCTTCGGCGACACGAATGCGCCGACTTCGACCGTGTGCAACCCGGCCCCGACCAGCGCCTCGATGAAGGCAATGCGCGCCGCGGCGCTGACCGGCGTCTTCTCGTTCTGCAGGCCGTCGCGCGGGCCGACTTCGACGATGCGCACCGAATCGCTCATGCTGATCTCACGAGGCCGCCGGCTCGACTTCGGCGAGTTCGACGCCTTCCTGCACGATGTCGCCGACCTTGCATTTTATCACTTTGAGGACGCCCGCGAACGGGGCGCGCAGCGTCTGCTCCATCTTCATCACCTCGAGCGTCAGGATCGGCGCGCCCTTCTCCAGTGTCTCGCCCACTTCCGCCAGCAAGGCGACGACGGTGCCCGGCAGCGGCGCCACGATCTTGTCTTCGCCGACCTGCTCTTCGGTCTCGCCGCCGAACGGATCGATCCAATGCAGGTCGAAGCGGCCGTTGCGGGTCCGCAAATAGAGATCATGGCCTTCGATGACGGCAATGACATGCGATTTCATGCCGTCGAGCGTGAGATCGAAACTGCCGTCGTCCCGGGATGACGGGTCGTCACCCGGCGGCGATAACGCGAAAGAAAATTCGCGGCCGCCGAGCGACAGCGTGGCGGGGCCGTTGCCATACTGCAGGCGGATCTCCTGCATGGGCTCGTGCGCGTGCCGGAACGAAAACACCCGCTGCCGACGGCCCACCGGCATCCAGCCCGAGGTCTGCCACGGCGAATGAAGTTCGGTTCGCCCGGCTTTCCCCTCGTCATTGACGATCGCCGCGACGGCAGCGCAAAGCTCGAGATCGCCGGGAGCGGCAGGCGCCGGCGTCAGATTGCTGAGTTCGCGTTCGATGAATCCGGTGTCGATCGCATTGGCGCGAACATCCGGATGCGTTACCAGCGCGGCGAGGAAGGGAATGTTGGTGACGATGCCGCGAACATCCGACTCCTCGAGCCCGCGATTGAGCCTTTCGATCGCCGCATCCCGGGTCGGCGCCCACGCGATCACCTTGGCCAGCATGGCGTCGTAATGCGGCGATACCGCATCGCCCTCGCGATATCCGGCATCGATGCGCAGGCCGTTGGATGGCTGCGGCATCCGCCAGGTGCGTATCCTGCCGACCGACGGCATGAAATTCCTGTGCGGATTTTCCGCATAGACCCGCGCCTCGATGGCATGGCCGTTGAGCGTGATCTGGTCCTGCGTCAGCGGCAGCTTCTCCCCGAACGCGACCCGCAACTGCCATTCCACCAGATCGATGCCGGTGATCAGCTCGGTCACGGGATGCTCGACCTGCAGCCGCGTGTTCATCTCGATGAAGAAGACGTCCTTGCCGTCGGACACGAACTCGATGGTGCCGGCGCCGACATAATTCACCGCGGCAGCGGCCTTGCGCGCGGCGGCGCATACGGTCTCCCGCTGGCTGGCATTGAGCGTCGGCGACGGCGCTTCCTCGATTACCTTCTGGTGCCGCCGCTGCAGGGTGCATTCGCGCTCGAACAGCGACAGCAGATTGCCGTGGCTGTCGCCGATGATCTGCACCTCGATGTGGCGCGGATTGTCGACGAATTTCTCGATCAGCATGCGGTCGTCGCCAAACGCCGCCTTGGCCTCGCGCTTGGCGCTGACGATCGCAGCAGCGAGTTCGCCGGCCGAACGCACGATACGCATGCCGCGGCCGCCGCCGCCCGCGGAAGCCTTGACCAGGACCGGAAAGCCGATGCCGCCGGCCGCCTTCGCCAGCGTGGCCTCGTCCTGGGCTTCGCCGTGATAGCCCGGTACCAGCGGCACGCCGGCCTTTTCCATCAGCATTTTCGAGCCGGACTTCGAACCCATCGCCCGGATCATCTCGGCGGTCGGGCCGACGAACACCAGCCCGCCATCGACGCAGGCTTGCGCGAATTCGGCGCTCTCGGACAAAAACCCGTAGCCGGGGTGCACCGCTTCGGCGCCGGTCTTTCGCGCCACTTCGATCACGCGTTCGACGTTGAGATAGCTGTCGCGCGCCCGCGCCGGTCCGAGCAGGACGGCCTCATCGGCCATCGCGACATGCAGGGCATCGCGGTCGGCCTCGGAATAGACCGCGACCGTCCGCAGGCCCATCGCCTTGGCGGTGCGGATCACGCGACAAGCGATCTCGCCGCGATTGGCGATCAAGAGCGTGCGAAATCGCCTGAAATGTTTAGGCCGATCCATCGTCACATCCTGAACAGGCCGAACCGCGTCGGCTCGATCGGCGCATTGCTTGCCGCGGAAAGACCGAGACCGAGCACCAGGCGCGTATCGGCGGGATCGATCACGCCGTCATCCCATATCCGCGCGGTGGCGTAATAGGGACTCCCTTGGCTCTCATACTGGGCGCGGATCGGGGCGCGAAACTTGTCCTCCTCCTCCGCCGACCATGTCTCGCCCCGGGCCTCGATGTTGTCGCGGCGGACCTGGCTCAGCACCATCGAGGCCTGCTCGCCGCCCATCACCGAGATCCGGGCGTTCGGCCACATCCAGAGGAAACGCGGGCTGTAGGCGCGGCCGCACATGCCGTAATTGCCGGCCCCGTAGGAGCCGCCGATCACGACGGTGAATTTCGGCACACTCGCGGTCGCGACCGCCGTCACCAGCTTGGCGCCGTCGCGCGCGATACCGCCCGCCTCGTATTTCTTGCCGACCATGAAGCCGGTGATGTTCTGCAGGAACACCAGCGGAATATTGCGCTGGCAGCACAGTTCGATGAAATGCGCTCCCTTCAGCGAGCTTTCGCTGAACAGGATGCCGTTGTTGGCGATGATGCCGACCGGATAGCCCCAGATATGGGCGAAACCGCAGATCAGGGTCTGACCGTAAAGCTTCTTGAACTCGTCGAACTCGGAACCGTCGACTAGGCGCGCGATGACGTCGTGCACGTCGAACGGCTTTCGGCCATCGGCCGAAACCACGCCATAGATTTCTTCCGGCGCAAATAAAGGCTCGCGCGGTTCGCGCATGTTGAATGCCGCGCGCGCTGGCGGCTTCAGCGTGGCGACGATGCGCCGGGCGATGCCAATCGCGTGGCTGTCGTTCTGCGCGTAATGGTCGGTGACGCCGGACTGCCGCGAATGCACGTCGGCGCCGCCCAACTCTTCCGCCGTGACGACCTCACCCGTGGCCGCCTTCACCAGCGGCGGTCCGCCGAGGAAAATCGTGCCCTGGTTGCGCACGATGATGCTTTCGTCCGACATCGCCGGGACATAGGCGCCGCCGGCGGTGCAGGAGCCCATCACGATCGCGATCTGCGGAATGCCCTGCGCCGACATCTGCGCCTGATTATAGAAGATACGGCCGAAGTGCCGCTCGTCGGGAAAAATCTCGTCCTGCTGCGGCAGGAACGCGCCGCCGGAATCGACCATGTAGACGCAGGGCAGATTGTTCTGGCGGGCGATATCCTGGGCGCGAAGATGCTTCTTCACCGTCATCGGGTAATAGGTGCCGCCTTTGATGGTCGCATCGTTGGCGACGACGACGCATTCGCGGCCGGATATCCGCCCCACCCCGGTAATGATGCTGGCGGAATGCACATCGCCGCCATAGAGGCCGTTGGCCGCGAGCGGCGACAATTCCAGAAATGCCGTGCCGGGATCGACCAGGAGATCGACGCGCTGGCGGGCCAGCATCTTGCCGCGCGAGGTGTGCCTGATACGCGAGGCTTCGCCGCCGCCGCCGGCCACGCCCTCCAGCCTGGCGCGGAGCTCCGCCACCAGCGCCCGCATGGCCTCGCTGTTGCGTGCGAAATCGGAAGAAGTGGGATCTATGCTGGAATGAAGCGGCATGGCTTTCAGCGGTTTATGGTGCGCCGCAAATCAGCGCATGGGGCTCGCCTCATGGTGTCATTGCGCCCCAGCCTTAGGCAACCCAGAACTTTCGATCCGCGGGGTAAGCGCCGGGAAAGCGCCCGGGCCCTCAATGGGTCTTAAGTTCTGGCAGGTCTTGGGTTCTAGCGGGTCTTGGGTTCTAGCGGGTCTTGGGTTCTAGCGGGTCTTGGGGTCTAGCGGGTCCAGGGTTCTAATGGATCCAAGTCCCTAATGAGTCCAAGGCTCGCCGCGCCGGAATGCGAAATTATCGGCATAGGCGGCCTGCCGGCGTGCCCGCTCCTTCGGTTCGATCACCTGATAGGGGATGCCCTGGCGCTCGCAATAGGCGACCGCCTCTTCCCTGGTTTCGAAGCGAAGCGTGAGCTGCTGCTTCATGTCGCCGGAAGAGGTCCAGCCCATCAGGGGTTCGATCGCGCGCGGCTGTTCGGGCTCGTAATCGAGCTGCCATTCCCGGGTCTTGGCCGTCCCCGATTGCATCGCGTTTTTGGCGGGCTTAAAGATACGTGCGGTCATGAATGATGGGACCCCGTGAGATATGCGACATGGAAGCGCGTGGTGGAAGCGGCCGGGACAGTATAGACACCCCTTTCGGGAATTTGACCGGTGATTCCCAGCCCTGCGTGGTATGTTTTCAGGACCGGTATAGTCACTATGCTGCGCCCTGACAATCTTGGCCGTGCGCATGGCCGACGCTCGGTCAGGCGGCTCGATCCTTCCGAAAGTATCACGTCGAAACGGCAGCCATGAAAATCAACGCAACCCTCCCTGAAAAAGGACGCGACCTGCGGCTCGATCTGTTTCGCGGAATCGCGAACTGGGCGATTTTTCTGGACCATATTCCCGACAACGTCGTGAACTGGATCACCACGCGAAATTATGGCTTCAGCGACGCCGCGGACCTGTTCGTTTTCATCTCCGGATATACCGCGTCCTTTGTCTACGCCCGAATGATGCTCGAACGCGGCTTCATCGTCGGCGCCACCCGCTTGACCAAGCGGGTCTGGCAATTGTACGTCGCCCACATCATCCTGTTCGTGATTTATATCGTTGCGATCGGCTACGTGGCGCTGCGTTACAGCGATCCGGAGATCATCAACGAGTTCAACGTCGCGGGCCTCGCCGGAGATCAGGCCATCGAAACGCTGCGCCAGGGATTGCTGCTGAAGTTCAAGCCGGTCAACCTGGACGTGCTGCCGCTGTACATCGTGCTGATGGGACTGTTTCCGCCGGTGCTGTGGCTGATGCTGCGCCAGCCCAACTGGACGATGCTGGCCTCCATCGCCCTGTGGCTGGCCGCGCGGCAGTTTGGCTGGAATTTTGCGGCCTATCCCGCCGGCACCTGGTACTTCAACCCGTTCGCCTGGCAGGTGCTGTTTGTGTTCGGTTCGTGGTGCGCGCTCGGTGGCGCCAGGCGATCGTTGTCGGTCATCAACGCACCGGCCACGCTCTATTTCTGCATCGCCTATCTCATCCTGGCGCTTGTCATGACGATGGCGGGCAAGTTTCCGGATTTCGGCGCGCTGTTTCCGCACTGGCTCTATGACACCTTCAATCCGAACGATAAGACCAATCTCGCGCCCTATCGCTTCCTGCATTTCGTGGTGATCGTGATCCTGGTCATCCGCTTTGTGCCCAAGAACTGGCCGGGACTGGAATGGAAGATATTCGAACCTCTCGTCGTCTGCGGTCAGCAGTCGCTCGCGGTGTTTTGCGTCGGCGTCTTCCTCTCCTTTGTCGGACATTTCGAATTGATGATGAGTTCGGGTTCGCTGTTCGCGCAGATTTTTGTCAGCGTGACCGGCATCGCGATCATGACCATCGTCGCCTACTACATCTCGTGGTCGAAAAGACAGGACAAGCCGCTGCCCAAACCGGTCGCGGCCAAGGCGGGATGATCGAGTCCGCGTGATCACGCCGGATCGAGTCCGGCCGATCTCAAACTTCCCGTTACGCCCGCGGCTTCGCGATGATTCGTCCCTTCGACGAAATTCCGTCCCATGCGGTGGACCAGCCGATACCCTCCCGGCTCCGATTTCCCTGCAATGCGAACGCGGCGCCCTGAGGGTCCGAGCATCGGACGATCCAGGTGCCGCTCGGCAGTTCAAGCGGACCTTCATAGATCCGGCCGCCACCGGCCGTCACGCGCCCGGCCGCCGCGTCGATGTCTCCGACATTGAAGTAAAAAAGCCAGAATGGAATTGGATCCTGCGGCCGTTTGGTGAACATGCCGCCGATCGTCTCGCCGCCGGCGGAGAACATCTGATACGTCTCGGTCGGAGCAACATCGGCATAGGCTTTTTGCCAGCCGAAAAGTTCGCGGTAAAAAGTGAACGCCTCGTTCCAATCGGCGGCGAGCAACTCGTGCCATCCCACGCCTCCCGATTTGCCGAGTTCGGCGGGCTGCCGGCGGCGCGGCTTCAAACCCTTGACCAATGCAAGCGTTGACGATTGCGGATCGGCCACGACCGAAATACGGCCGATGTTTGTGTCCGTCGGCGGGACATAGACGGCGCCGCCAAGACGCTTGATCCGGTCGGCGCTGGCGTCCACATCGTCGACGCCGACATATCCCATCCACCTTGGCGTCGCGCCCATCTTCCTCGCATTCGCCGGCAGCTCCATCAGTCCGCCTACCGGAACCTTTCCAGCGATCAGCAGGGTGTAAGCCAGATCCGGCGTCGAGGCGTCCTGCGCGTCCCAGCCCACCACCTCCGCGTAGAAGGCCTTGGCAGCCGCTATGTCCGTGGTCATCAGCTCATACCAGGCGAAACGTCCATGATGATCGACCATGTCGGCTTCTTCCTTCGCGCCTGCAAAAATAACGGCGGCGCATCGAGCCGCGCTGGATGCTTCCAACGCACGATTGAAAAGCTGAATTGCCGAGCCTGACTAGCGACGAGCCCGGGCAAATGCAAGAACGCGAAGGCGGCGCAACGCAAGCGATGCAAACGGCGGGTAACTGGCGGGTCAAACTTGTCGTGGAGATGAACAAGGAAATTGTGTGGCGCTTAACGATTCCTGAACATCATGTTCATGAACATTAATAGGGAACTATCGCGTTCGCAGTGCGGGTTAGTGCGTAACCAGCCTTGCCTGCCGCACCTGCTGCGCGTAGAATTGACCCGCTGGACTCAAGACAGTTTTTACAAGGTATGGAGGATCCGACTATGCCACGGGTGAAGCAAGCTTCGAAGAAAAAACACATGACGAAAGCTGCGCCGGTGATGGGAGCCGCCGGTCTGACGTTTTCACTGGTGGGGGGAGCGTCCGCGGCGGCGGTGCCGACAGCGGATGTACAGGCGACGCCGAACAATATGATGGGTCATCAGGTGACTCTCGGTGAAGAGGAAATTTCCGACGTCAGCCTGGCGACATTCTATGTGTTCGACAAGGAAAACACCGCGGCTCAGAGCGGCGTGCAGTTGGCGTGGCGCGGCTGCGGCGGCTGCAGGGGTTGTCGTGGCTGCAGAGGTTGCCGTGGCTGCAGGGGTTGTGGCGGTTGCGGTTGCGGCGGCGGCTGCTGCGCATCATGGGGCGCCTGCCGCCTTTGCTAGGCCAGGCCGCTTTCCCGTCGCGTTGACTAACGCAGGTCGTCATGGCCGGGTTCGACTGGGTCGACCCGGCCAAACTTTGTCTTCATCGCAGCGCTGCTTACTTGCGCGCGTTCGCAGCTTCGGGCATGACGGCCGAATGATTTCCGAGTTTTATCGCGAGATGCCGGCGCGCGCGCTGGATCAGGTAACGGCAAGCGCCGGAGAATACGCCTTGCACCGGCGCCCGCCGTTGCGGGCATGGAGCGCATGCTGAAGTCATGACAAGCAACCGCAAGACCGGCTCGCCGCGCCAAGCCAGCAAGGACGGTCTGCAGTTCGCGCCGAATTTCACCGCCTATGTGCTGCCGCCCGACGTCGTATGCCTCTATTCCGAGGACCGAAAGTTCTTTCTTCACGGCGAGCTCTATTGCGCGCTCGCTTCCGCCATCGGAGCGGGCGGAAAGAGTCCCAAAGAACTCATCCGCAAGCTGGAGCGCGATTTTCCCGCCGGCAAAATCGAGGAAGCTATCAAGCGGTTGATCGAACGCCGCTATGTCGTGCCGGTCTCGCGGGCTTCCGCCGGCACGGTGGCCGGCTATTGGGCCAGCCTCGGCCTGCCGCCCGGAATCGCGGAGACCAATCTTCAGAACTGCGGTGTTTCGATTCAGGCCATCGACGTCAACGGCGCCAAAGAACTCGGCACCGCGTTGGGCGAGCTTGGTGTACGGATCGTCAAGCGTTCGCCCGACCTGACGGTCACGCTGGTGAACGATTATCTCGAACGACGGCTGGCTGAGCTGAACCGCGAGCGCGTATCCGACAAGACGCCCTGGCTGCTCGTCCAACCCTCCGGCGCATTTCCCCTGGTGGGACCAGTGTTCAGCCCGGGTGAGACCGCCTGCTGGACCTGCCTTTTCGATCGCATGATACGAAACCGCGAGGTCAAGGGATTTCTCGACCGCGGACCGGCGCGCGCAGTCGCGGTTTCGCCTCTCGTCCGTCACACGTTTGGCCAAACCGGCATCCAGCTTGCCGCGGTGGAAATCGCGAAAGCGATTGCCACCGGCTTTCGCACCGATTTGCGCGAACACATTGTCAGCTTCGATCTGTTGGGGTCGACCGTCGCGAAGCACTATGTGGCGGCCCGCCCGCAATGTCCGACCTGTGGCAGCAAGAAGCTGCGCGATCCGCGCCGAAAGCCGGTGCCGATCGAGCTTGGCGCCGGTGCCAAGCTGATGATGACCAGCGGAGGCTACCGGACCGTTACGTCACGGGCCACGGTTGCACGCTTCCGAAAGCATGTGAGCCCCCTCACCGGCGTGGTCACGCGGCTCGAACGGATCGAAGCCGACTTGCCGATGAACACCAACTACTACGCGGCGCATAATTTCTCGGCGCCGGCGCAGAACGTCAATGAGCTCAGGGCGGGGCTGACCGGCGGCAGCTTCGGCAAGGGCAGCACGGCGGAGCAAGGCGAAGCCAGCGCGCTGATGGAAGCGATCGAACGCTATTCGGGAATCTTTCAAGGCGACGAAGCCAGGGTGACGCGGCGCTTCACGGATTTTGCGCCGGGCGACGCCATGGCTCCCAACGATGTCCTGCTGTTCAGCGACGCGCAGTTCCAACCCGACCCGGTGTCGGCCGACGATTCAGGCGAATCGCAGCCGGTCCCGGCGCCCTTCGATGCATCGGCTAAAATCGAATGGTCGCCGGTCTGGTCGCTGCGCGATGGGCGCTTCAAATACCTGCCGACCAGCCTTTTGTATTTTTTCTACAGCGGCCCTGCCGCGTTCCATGCGGATTCCAACGGCTGCGCGGCGGGCAACACGCTCCAGGAGGCCATCGTCCAGGGATTCCTCGAACTGGTGGAACGGGACGCCTACGCCATCTGGTGGTACAATCGCCTGCAACGGCCGGCAGTCGATCTCGGCTCGTTCAACGACTCCTATGTTCGCGATCTGCACAGCCAGCTCGCCGAAAGCGGGCGCCAGCTTTGGGTGCTCGACGTCACCAGCGATCTCGGCGTTCCCACCTATGTCGCGATCCTGCACTGGATGCAAAACGGCCAGGAAAATATCGAGTTCGGTTCCGGCGCGCATTTCGACAGCCGCATTGCCTTGCTGCGTGCGCTGACGGAGCTGAACCAATTCCTGTCGATCGGTCTGATGGGAGGCGGCAGCGGGGAGAAACCGAGTCTCGACGGCATCAATCCGTTGCGGCTGCAGGATCATCCCTTCCTGATCCCCAACGGCACGGTTCAATCGACCTCGGGCTCGGAATTCGGCCCTCTCGACAACACGCGTCAGCAGGTCGACGCCTGCGTCGACATCGCCAGGCGTGCGGGTCTTGATTTCCTCGTCCTCAATCAGACGCGGCCCGACGTCGAGGTCCCGGTCGTCAGGGTGATCGTGCCGGGATTGCGGCATTTCTATAGCCGCTTCGGCCCGGGCCGGCTTTACGATGTTCCGGTAAAATTAGGGCTGCTGGATCGGCCGTTGCCGGAAAGCGAACTCACGCCGTTCCTTCCGCATAGCTGAGGGCCACCCGGTTGCGCGCTCGCAAAACAGCTCCAAAAAAAGCTTCCAAGAAAGCTTCCAAGAAAAAAAGCGGGCCGCGGATCGCACCGCCGGTCCTATCCGCCCGGCTGAACAGCCACATCGCGCTCGAAGCGCGCGACGACGGAAGCATCCTCGCCTGCTTTGACGGCCATTCGGTCGCCTTGGGAAAGTTCAGCGCCGCCGTCATGGATCGCGCCGGGAAGCTGCGCACCGGTCTGCCGCTCGCCTCCTTTGCATCCGGCAGCCGCACCGCCGACCCGGAAATCGATCTGCTGGCCCGGCAATTAGCCCGGCGCGGTCTTTTGGAGTACCGGCTCGGGGACTTGCGCGACGATCAGGACCAGGTCGTCATCGAACCGCAGGTTCCCGATTATTGGCCGCAAGCGCCAAAGCTCGGCGCTACCGAAACCATCGTGCTGTCGCGGTTCGCTTACTTGCGGCGGCGCGGCAACGAGATGGTTCTGGAATCGCCGCGCGCCGGCGCGCTGTTCAGAATTTGCGATCCGAACATCGCGGCGGCGATCGCCATGCTGTCCAAGCCGCAGAAAATCAGCCGGCTCCGGCGGCAGGATGGCTTTCCGGGAACGGAGCTTCTTGCTCTGCTGGTCGACTGCCAGATCCTTTTCAGGGTCGACGCTGCCGGCGGTGACGGCCTTCGGCCGGCCGAGGGCGGCGACGACCTCGTCCTTTGGGACTTTCACGATCTTTTGTTCCACATCCAGAGCACGGAGGGCCGCCAGGCCAACCCGCTGGGTGGGCTCTATCCTCATGCCGGCGTGATATCTCCACCGCCGGCGGTGCGCGCCCCTTGGCCGGGCAAGGCAATCGATCTGGACAAGTTCTCTGCGGCGCCCTCGCTGGCCCATTCGGCGGTCGCAAAGCTGCTGCATGAACGTCATTCGACCCGCGACTTCGACGACCGGCAACCGATCACGCTCACCGAGCTTGCACGGTTTCTCGACAGCACCGCACGTATCCAGGCAAAATGGAAAAGCGAGCTCGATTTTGGCGAGGGCGCTCCGGAGATCGAATACGCCGCGAGGCCGTATCCGTCCGCCGGCAGCGCTTACGAACTCGAGCTCTATCTGACCGTCGCCAATTGCGAGGGACTGGCGCGCGGCTTCTATCATTACGACGCCGACCGGCACGCGCTGGTGCCGATCGCCGCGGGCCCGCATGAACTCGAAGCGATGTTGATGTCAGCCGAGTTCGCGATGGACGCCGCCGCTCCACCCCAGATCCTGATCACGATCGCGGCGCGCTTCGGCCGAATCGCATGGAAATACAGCGCGATCGCATACGCGCTGATCTTGAAGGACGTCGGCGTGTTGATCCAGACGTTCTACATGATGGCGACCGAGATCGGGCTCGGCGGATGCGCGATCGGAAGCAGCAATATCGATCTGTTCGAAAAGATCACGGGGATCGAATTCCACGTCGAGGGACCGGTCGGTCAATTCGCGATCGGTCGCGGCCGAAATCCGGAAGCCGACGACCTGCGGCCGGACGGACGAGACTAAGGCAGCACGATCCCGATCGAAGCGCCGGGATCCCGCTCGACCGGTCCCCCCATCCATTTTGAATATCCGTGCAAAGCATGCGCTAGATCAAAGCGCCTCAGGCCTCCGCGAGCAAAATAAGCGGCGGTGAAGTCAGGCTATGCAATCGGAAAGCGGTCTAGCATGTTCAAGGATATCGCGGTTCTTCTCCCCGTCGACCGGCCCGCCGGCGCCCTGATTGAATGCGCCGCTTCGGTCGCCGGCCTGTTCGAGGCCCATCTCGACGGCATCGCCTGCGTCTACCAGGCCATGAACCCGATGGTAGCCCCGGAAGCCGCGGCGATTGCCGTGTCAGCCCAATATCAGGCGGATGTTGAGCAGGTCGCCATCGTCCTCGACCAATTCGACATCGCGATGCGCCGCCTCGGCATTCCACATCACGCCCGAAGCACGTTTGACGTTTCCTATGCCGCCACCCGCATGCTGACCGAGATGTCGCGCCTCCATGACCTCAATATTGTTGCTCAACCGGACCGCTCGAATCCGAGCCAGAGCGATTTCCTGTCCGGAGAGGTGCTGTTCGGCTCCGGGCGGCCGATGCTCATGATTCCCTATATCAATCGCGGCACGTTCAGCTCGGATCGTGTGCTGATTTGCTGGGATGGCGGGATGCAGGCGGCGCGGGCCGTCCATAACGCCATGCCATTCCTTCGCAAGGCGAAAACGATCGAGGTCGTCACCGTCAACGAAAAAGAAAGCGCCGGCGCGGCATCGGCGGCGGCGTTGATAGATCACCTGGCGCGGCACGATCTGTCCGCAAGACTTGACCGGCTCACCGCCGACACGTCAAATATTCACAATGCCATTTTGTCGACGGCCGCCGACAGCGAAACCGACCTGATCGTCATGGGCGGATACGGCCATTCGCGGCTTCGGGAATTCATCCTGGGCGGCACCACGCGCGGCATATTCGAATCGCTGACCGTCCCGGCGCTGATATCACACTAATATCAGGCGATGCGACCTCCGATCCCTGATAGGGTATCTCGACCTTGAACAGTTGGCGCACTTTGCCTTGCGCGTCACCTGCGAACTCGCCGGCAGTCAGGATCTTATCGATCTAGCCGATTGACCTGAATCAACCGGCTGATGCGGCACTGCGATAGCCTTTTTTGAAGAGATGCCGCTGCGTTGAAGATGAACCGATGGCAAAGCCTGCTCATCGCCCAAGAGGAAAAAACATGCCGAGCCACTTCCATGCGATCGTCTGGATCGACCATTCCCAGGCCAAGGTTTTTCACATCGGCCTGTCCGGTGAGGACGAGGTCGTTGTGCATCCGCATCTGCCCACGAAACATCTTCACCACAAGGCCAACACGGTTGGCAGCGGTCATGCCGCGCCGGACAAGGAATTTCTTGCCCAGGTGATGAACGCCGTCAGCGATGCCGGCGAAATCCTGATCATTGGCCCCGCCAGCGCAAAGACGGAATTTGCCAAATATCTCCGCGAACAATCTTCGAAAATCGGCGATCGCATCGTTGCGGTCGAAGCCGCCGACCACCCCAGCGACGGCGAGATCGTGGCCTATGCCAAGCGGCATTTCAAGATCGGCCCCGCGAGAGTGACCGCGCCCAATGGGCCCTCAAGCTGACACTGCATCGCGTGCCCTGCCCGCTCATTCCCAATTGAGCGCGCCACCGTTCTGGTATTCGATAACGCGGGTCTCAAAGAAGTTCTTCTCTTTTTTGAGGTCCATCGCTTCCGACATCCACGGGAACGGATTTTCCGTCTCGTCGAACACCCCTGACAGTCCGAGCTGCGCGCAGCGCCGGTTGGCGATAAAGTGCATGTAGGTTTCGCAGAGCGCGGCGTTCAGGCCGAGGAAGCCCCGCGGCATGGTGTCCCGTCCATACGCCGCCTCCAGTTCGGCGGCGGTGCGCACCATGGCCCGGACTTCATCCTGGAACGCCTTGGTCCACAAATCCGGATTTTCGATTTTGATCTGGTTGATGACGTCGATGCCGAAATTCAGGTGAATGAACTCATCGCGCAGGATGTATTGGTACTGCTCGGCGATGCCGACCATCTTGTTGCGGCGGCCGAGCGACAGGATTTGGGCAAATCCGGTATAGAACCACATGCCCTCGAAAATGACGTAGAAGGCGACGAGATCGCGCAGGAACGCCTGGTCGGCCTCCGCCGTCCCGGTCTTGAAAGCCGGGTCGTCGAGATGCTGGGTGTGCTTCAGCGCCCATGCCGCCTTGTCGGTGATCGAGGGTACTTCGCGGTACATGTTGAACAGCTCGCCCTCGTCGAGGCCGAGGCTTTCGACGATGTACTGGAATGTGTGCGTGTGTACCGCTTCCTCGAACGACTGCCGCAGCAGATACTGCCTGCACTCCGGATTGGTGAGATGGCGGTAGATCGCCAGCACGATGTTGTTGGCGACCAGGCTCTCGGACGCCGCGAAAAATCCGAGGTTGCGCTTGATCGCGCGCCGCTCGTCCTCGCTGAGGCCGTCGCGTGATTTCCACAGCGCGATATCGGCCTGCATCGAAACTTCGGTCGGCATCCAGTGATTGTTGCAGCCGGCGAGATATTTCTCCCATGCCCATTTGTATTTCAGCGGCAGCAATTGATTGACGTCGGCGCGGCAATTGATCATCCGCTTCTCGTCGACCGAAACCCGGCCGCCGTGGCGATCAATGGCGCCGAGCCCGGTTTGATCGGCGGCATCGGGCGGGGTCGGGACGAGGGGCACCGGAGCGTAACGTGCGGCGGTGGTTGATGTATCGGACCAGTCAAGCATGTTCTTGTTCCCAGGGTTTATGCTGCTTACTGGCAGGCTTCGCATTCGGGATTGTCGATCGAGCACGCGATCGCACCGGACAGATCAGGCGCGGTGACCGCCTGCGGCACCATGATCGGCGCGCTGGCCGACATCGCGGTCATCGACGCTACGCTGTTGAGCTTGCCGTCGGTGCCCTTCAAGGTCGATTTCTCGACATGGGTCGCGCTGCGCGAACGCAGGTAATAGGTCGTCTTCAAGCCGCCGGACCATGCCAGACGGTACAGCGCATCGAGCTTCTTGCCGGAGGGGTTGGCGATATAGAGGTTGAGCGACTGCGACTGGTCGATCCACTTTTGCCGGCGGGATGCCGCTTCGATCAGCCAGGCGCTGTCGATCTCGAAGGCCGTGGCATAGAGGGCTTTGAGGTCGTCCGGAATCCGGTCGATCGAGCCGATGCTGCCGTCGAAATATTTGAGATCATTGACCATGACCTCGTCCCACAGCCCGCGCGCCTTGAGGTCGCGGACCAGAAACTCGTTCACGACCGTGAAATCGCCCGACATGTTGGATTTGACATAGAGGTTCTGGTAGGCGGGCTCGATCGATTGCGCGACGCCGCAGATGTTCGAGATGGTTGCGGTCGGCGCAATCGCCATCACATTCGAGTTGCGCATGCCGGTGGTCTTGACCCGGTTGCGCAGGCTGGCCCAATCGCGCGTGGCGGAGCGATCCATCTCAAGACCGCCCCTCGCCTCCGCCAGGATCTCGATCGAATCAAGCGGCAGGATGCCCTGGCTCCACAGCGAACCCTGGAACGAGGGATAGCGGCCGCGCTCGGCGGCGAGGTCGACCGAGGCCGAGATCGCGTGGAACGCGATGGCCTCCATGCTGACGTCAGCGAAGCTGACCGCGGCATCCGAGGCAACCGCGATCCGCAGCGCCTGCAGCGCGTCCTGGAAGCCCATCAGACCCAGCCCCACCGGACGATGCTGCAGGTTGGATCGGCGCGCCTCGGGGATGGTGTAGAAATTGATATCGATGACGTTGTCGAGCATCCGCATCGCCGTGGTCACGGTGCGCTTCAGCCTGACATCATCCAGCCTGCCGTCCCTGAGATGGTTGAGCAGATTGACCGATCCGAGATTGCACACGGCGACCTCGTCGTCGGACGTGTTGAGCGTGATCTCCGTACACAAATTGGATGAATGAATCACGCCAACATGCTGCTGCGGCGAACGAAGATTGCAGGGATCCTTAAAGGTGATCCAGGGATGCCCGGTCTCGAACAGCATGGTCAGCATCTTGCGCCACAGGTCAGCGGCGCGGACCTGCTTGGAGACACGGATTTCGCCGCGCGCGGCCTTCTCCTCATAGAACGCGTAGCGCTCCATGAACGCCGTGCCGTAGAGATCGTGCAGGTCGGGTGTCTCGTCCGGCGAGAATAGCGTCCATTCGCCGCCGGCTTCGACACGCTGCATGAACAAATCGGGCACCCAGTTCGCGGTGTTCATGTCGTGGGTGCGGCGGCGGTCGTCGCCGGTGTTCTTGCGCAGGTCGAGGAATTCCTCGATGTCGATATGCCAGGTCTCGAGATAGGCGCAGACCGCGCCCTTGCGTTTGCCGCCCTGGTTGACGGCGATTGCGGTGTCATTGGCCACTTTGAGAAACGGCACCACGCCCTGGCTCTCGCCATTGGTGCCCTTGATGTGGGCGCCGAGTCCGCGCACCCGCGTCCAGTCGTTGCCGAGTCCGCCAGAATATTTCGCCAGCAGCGCATTGTCCTTGACCGATTTGAAGATGCCGTCGAGATCGTCGGCGACGGTGGTGAGGAAGCAGGACGAAAGCTGCGGCCGCAGCGTGCCCGAATTGAACAGCGTCGGCGTCGACGCCATGAAATCGAACGACGACAGCAGGTCGTAAAACTCGATGGCGCGCGCCTCGCGGTCGATCTCCCTGATCGCCAGGCCCATCGCCACGCGCATGAAGAACGCCTGCGGCAGTTCGATGCGGTTGCCCCCGGTATGGAGGAAATAGCGGTCGTAAAGCGTCTGCAGGCCGAGAAACTGAAACGCGAGGTCGCGTTCCGGCTTCAGCGCGGCGGCGAGTTTCTTCAGGTCGTAGCGGGCAAGGTCCGGATCGAGCAATTCGGTCTTGATGCCCGACTTGACGTAGAGCGGAAAGTACTCCGCATAGCGGTTCGCCATGTCGGCCTGCGAGGCATTGAGGGGCGCGGCATGCACGAACGACAGCACTTCGGTGCGGAGCTTGTCGAGCAAAAGCCGCGCGCTGACATAGGTGTAGTTCGGCTCCTGCTCCACCAGCGTCCGCGCCGCCATGATGCCGGCGAGCGCCAGTTCGTCCTGGCTGATTCCATCATAGAGGTTGCGGTAGGTCTCCGTTAGAACCGGCGCGGCATCGACGCCGTCAAGGCCGGCGCAGGCTTCCTCAACGATCAATGTCACCCGGGCGGTATCAAGGGGAACGCGCGCTCCATTGGCAAGCGTGACATGCAGCGCCGGCCCGGTGGACGGCTTGGTGGCTTTGGCGGCCTCGGCCTCCGCGCGCAGCCGGGTGCGTTCCTCGCGGTAAAGCACATAGGCGCGCGCGACCTTGTGGTGCTCGCTGCGCATCAGCGCCAGTTCGACCTGGTCCTGGACATCCTCGATGTGAAAGGTGCGGCCCTCGCCCATCCGTCTCGTGAGCGCGGCCACCACCTCGCCGGTGAGTTTTTCGACTGCCTCATGCACCCGGCGCGACGCCGCCGCGGTGTGGCCCTCGACGGCCAGGAAAGCCTTGGTCATCGCAACCGAGATCTTGCCGGAATCGAACGGAGACACCGTGCCGTTGCGCCTGATCACCTGCAGCGGCGGTTCGCTCGCCGCCACGGCCAGAGATTCTGGACGAAACTGGATGAAGGGAACGGCACTGGCGGCTTCGCGATCGAGAGACAAGAGACCAAGAGATTCGGACATCGGCAGACCCCGTGTGATGCGTGTTGCAATTGTTGGGGGCTGAGGCCGGGAGGGCGCCGCGGGATGCACCGACGGCAAACGCCGGCACAACCATGCTAGCGACCGCCGGGACACCCCGCCCGTGGACGTTTTCGGTGTCGCGGCAGGTCTCCTGGCTCGCAGGTCGTCATTGCTCCCCTCGTCTTCCCAATGCAAAACCGCATCAGTGACTTGGAATCGGGAGCAACTCGCTGCTTACAGTTGCGGGGGCAGCGTCGGAATCTCGCGCCACCGCGCGATACACCGGCTTCCCTCTTAGCCACCAAATCTTGCGATCTGGCGGACCGTGACCTCTATATGTGGCGAGACTCGTCGCGGCGTGTCAATGGTCGAGTAAAGTCATACTCAAAATTATGGGGTGATATATGTCGGGGGCGGGAACCAAACTCGGCAAACAAGCCTTCTGCGCTGTCAGCCGTCCGCCATTTCGCAAATGCCAAAGCAGGATTTCTCCAACGACTTGGCATCGCCTCACGACACTAACGTCGCAACTCAGCGCGACCACGAAGCTCTGGGCCGGCGCGCCCTATTTGCGTGCGGGTGAAACGATCCGCCGAACGATGGCGCGATACCTCGGCGCGAGACGCCGCCTTTATCGGGCCATGAAAATGCCTGAGGGTCCCATGCTCTATTCGACATCTCCGTAACCTCCGCGGTCGGAGGGCATTTGGCGCTGATTGATCCCAGCGGCGGTTTTGTAAGCGTGAGGGACCCGATGAACTACCAGGCCTTCACGAATGACAGCCTCACCATGATGTACCAGAGTGTCCGCGGCGCGCTCGCGGCCGACGATGCGCTGAGCGAACAGGGCAAGGAAACCCGGTTTCGCGTTCGCGAAACGCCGGATTGGAAGACCCACTCCGCCGATCTCGAAACGGAGATGTCCCGGCGCGGAATGGTGTTCGCGGTCATCGACTGGCTCGAAGTGCAGCCTTCGCTGCCGTTCGAGGGATAGCGGGGGCGCGCCATCAATTCGCGCTTATGAATGAAATTGGTCGGGGCAGCTGGATTCGAACCAACGACCTGCAGTACCCAAAACTGCCGCGCTACCAGGCTGCGCTATACCCCGATCGTCTGGGAAACGACGTCGATACACGCTTAAAGGGCAGCCAGCAAGGCGGCTTCCGGCCCTCAATGGCCGCTAAACAGGGGATGCCCGACGCGGTCACCGGGGGCGATGCCGTATTTCTTCGCCGTGCCGGCGATCACTTCCAGCACGCCTTTCGCGAGCCCGCCGGACGGGATGATCCGGGTGGATTGCGGCTCGGTATTCTCGGCGATCCGCAGGATCCGGCCGTCGGCGCGGATGAAGATCATGTCGAGCGAGATGAAGGTGTTTTTCATCCACATCGACACCTGCTGCTCTGGCGAGAAGTCGAACAGCATCCCCTTCCCGTCCGGCAATTCCTTCCGGTACATCAGCCCGGTGGTCTTTTCTTCTTCGGTGGTCGCCATCTCGACCGAGAAGACGTGCACGCCCGATTTGGTGACGATCTCGAGCGGCTGGAAGCTCGCCGCCCGCACGCCGCCGGACACCGCGCAAAGCGCGACGAAGACAATGGCGGATACCCAAAGCCCTGCACGGACACGGTGCCGGTAAATACCTAGATCAAAACCCATCGCATAACGCTCGCCGGAGAGAAATTTCGCTGGCGGGACCCTAGAGCATGATCCCGAAAAGTGGAAACCGGTTTTCCGAAAAGGCCATGCCCAACAAAAAGATAAGGCCAAAGTCTCGTTCAACTCTGGTTGAATGAGACTTTGGCCCAATGATCCTGGCAATGCCGCAGGGCGGGTTCCGTCCGGCGATCCGGTACGCCTTCGCGATTAATGCGACGACAGTCCCGGCGATCCGGTCTCCGGCTGAATCTCGGCAGCCATCATGCCCTTGGATCCGGGTCCGAACCGCACCAGCACGTACTGGCCGGGGCGAAGTTCGGTCATTCCGAACCGGCGCAAGGTTTCCATGTGGACGAAGATGTCGGGAGTTCCCTCGCCGCAGGTGAGAAAACCGAATCCGCGCAGCCGGTTGAACCATTTGACCTGCGCCCGCTCCAGTCCGCTGGTGGGTGTCACGCTGACATGGGTGCGCGCCGGCAGCATCTGCGCCGGATGAATCGCCGTCAATTCATCCATGGAGAGAATCCGGAACGCCTGATAGCCCTTTGCCCGCTGCACGCATTCGCAGACCAGCCGCGCGCCTTCATAAGCGGTTTGATAGCCGTCGCGCCTGAGCACGGTAACGTGCAGAAGCACATCCGGCGTGCCATTGTCAGGAACGATGAAGCCGTAGCCCTTTGATGCATCGAACCATTTGATGACGCCGCTGATTTCGACGAGGTTCGCCGCGCTATCGCCTAAGCCCGAGATTGCATCGATCGCCGGGTCGCGCTCCGCGCCCCCCGAAAATTCACTCGGCCCAAGCCTGCTGGTTACCGACCCACCTGACACGGGGCCTCCAAGCTTTTTGGACTCAAAACTGTCCGACCCCATGACCCCGGACCCCACACCGAACACGCGCCCATCGATGCCAATTCATGATGCCGCCACGCGAATCTCTTAAGTCAAAGATAACACTCCCGCCCGTATCGCATAGAAAAAAAACATAATTGTCGGAAGCTATGAACAGCTTGCACAGCCGCGAATCAATCCGGCATCAATTACCGACGAACGGCCCCAGCGTCTCGCCGATGTCGTGGCGAATGACGAGGTCGGCAATATCATCCTGTTCGGTGGGCTCGTTGTTGATGATCACCAGCCTGGCGCCGCAATTCTTCGCCATCAGCGGAAAACCTGCGGCCGGCCAGACCACCAGCGACGATCCGATCGCAATAAACAGATCGCAATGCTGCGCCAGCTCAGTGGCGCGGCGCATCTCGTCTTCCGGCATCGACTGCCCGAACGAGATGGTGGCGGTCTTAACCGGCTCGTCGCAGACAATGCAGTCCGGCGCCCCGCCCGTCGCGTCGAAGCGTTGCCTGACCCAGGCGAGATCGTAAGCCTTTCCGCAGCCGATACAGCGGGCGTAGGTGGTATTACCGTGCAGTTCGACGACGTGATCGGACGCGAAGCCCGATATCTGGTGCAGATTGTCGATGTTCTGGGTGATGATGGCGGGAATCTTGCCGGCTTTATAAAGCGAGGCAAGCGCGCGATGGCCGCGTCCCGGCTTCGCCGCGGCGAAGGTCGGCTCCATCGCGAAGCGCCGCCGCCATGCCTCGTCCCGGGCATCCCGGCTGGCGACGAATTCGTCGAACGGAATCGGACGGTTGCGAGTCCACAATCCGCCGGGTGAGCGGAAATCGGGAATTCCGGATTCGGTCGAAATGCCCGCGCCGGTGAAGGGAACGATCGTGGACGACTCGGCGATCATATCGCCGAGTTGTCCCACGCCGCTGCGAAGATCCGATGCAATCATTGGGATTATCCGAAAGCCTGGCCGCGCTGACTATAGCACGGCTAGGCGGACGACCCCGTCAACGCCCCCCGGGATTGTCCTGATGCCCCGAACCTTCCGCCCCCACTCAAGCCGCGTCTGCTACCGGCTCCGTTGCGTCGCCGCTGGTTTCGCCGCCCGCTTCGTCGTTCTTCTTGTCGTCGCGCTTCCTGGTCCGTGCGGCCGGGGCGGCCGCCGGGGATTTTTTCGCCGACTTGCCGTACTGCGACAGTCTTTCCATTTCGGCTTCGAGCTCGGCGTGCCGGGCCGCGACCTTTTCCGCCAGCTTCTCAATGGCCCTATCGCGCAATGCCGCGAGTTCTTCGATGTTGAGTGAGTCCAGATCCAATTTTGCGTCCACCTTTGCCATGCAGGCCTCCTGTGTTTGTGTTAGCTACCGGCAAGGTGCATGAGCCACAAGAACGTGGCGTTTCTTATCCACCGCCAACAACCACTGCGATTGATTTGGTTGATAAGCTTTTCGCCTTCGTTGACATCAGCGCGCAGCATTCTGCGTCCCCGCACATCTTCCTCGCCGTGAATGATCGCGCGCCAAATGCACTGCTAGTGGGCAACCACAATCCTGCAACTTGATTTCCGCATTCGCGCCCCAATCGCAACCACCATTGGGCATGGGTTACGAATCAGAGGGGTTGGCATGACCGAACGACAAGAACGGCTCGCAAAGGAGCGCGAAGAAATCGCAATGCGCGTGGCGAACTTCAAAGCCACACAGGAGAAATTTGAACGCGAGCGCGAGGAATTTTTCGTCACGACGCTGGAAAATGCCCGCAACGGATTTGAACGGCGGCCGATCTGGTCCTGACGCCGAACCCGGCCGCACAAAAAGCCCGGAGGCGTTCTCCGGGCTTTTTTCGTTTTACCAGTAACCGCCGTAGTAGCTGCGGCGATAATATGGGCCACCGCCGCCATAATAAGGTCCGCCATAATAGGCGTAAGGCGCGTACCCGTAACCGTAGTAAGCCGGCCGGTAGTAGCGCGGGCCGTAATATCCTCCGTATCCATATCCGTAACCCGGACCGTAATACGGATAAGCACCCGCCGCCGCGGCGCCGGCGAACAGCGCCCCCGCGGCGAGGCCGAAGGCCAATCCCGGCCCGATGCCGCGGCGCGCCTCAGCCGGCGCCGGGGCTGTGACGGCGCCGACGCCAACGGTGGCGACCGTCGCCAAAACGGCTAACGTTTTTTTCATGCGCATCTCCTTGCCATAGTATCCACAGGTCAAGATAACGCGGATGGTTTTCGTTGGTTGCAGCGAAACTGCCGGGGCGGCGACCCTCGAAGCCGGTTATTTCGGAGGCTCAAGCTCTTTGCTGTTGAGCCAGCCGTTCGGTTTCGGCGAGAGCTTTTGCGGTTTGTTGTCCGGCTTTTTCGCATCGGATTTGAAGAACATGCGCTAACCCTCTTCTGGTGCCAGCAAGAGCTATGCCCGCGCACCGCCCATATCAATTCATAACTAATTGATAACACATAAACTTTTTACTCAACTGCCGCCAAATGAGGTTTTGGCGGGAACCGCCTGAACCGCGCTGAGTTAGTAAGCCGCTCAACTTCCCTCAATTTGAACTTGGAGGTTCCAATGAATGGAACTCGCGAGGAACGGCTTCAAATCATGCTCTCGCCGCAGGAGTTGACGGTGGTCGACGATTTCCGGTTTGCGCACCGGATGCCTACCCGCGCCGCGGCGGTCCGCGAGTTGTTGAAGCTGGGCCTGGCGTCGGCCGGCATCGTGCCAGCCGATGGCGCCAAGTCCAGCGATTACGGCGTTTTGGGTCGCGGCCCCGCGAGCCCTACCGACGCGAACAGAGCCTGAGGAACAAATAGGCAAATGCCGACTTGCATTGAGTAAGTCGCGTCGTTTGCTCAACTGAGGGCTATATGAAGATTCTGCAGTTCCTTCTCCGGCATCACGAAAAGCCGTCGCAGCGCCCTCCTTCGAACGAAGACAGGTCCAGCATGGCCGATCTTGTGCGCCTGCTCGAGACTCATGCCCCGAAAAAAGATCAGCGCTGACGGAACCAAAACGCGCCTTCGCGCATTCTCCATTCAAGTGCAGCAACCTTGAAAGAGGTGACAGCATGAAAGACCCCGTCAGTCATCTTCGGATGCTGGCGGGGTTTTCAGTTTCTGGGGTGGCCCGTCGACCTGTCCCTACTCTCCAAAATATTCCCGAATCACTTTGCGGTCCGGCTCTTTCCGATGCGGACTTTTGAGCAACAGCCGCAGTTCCCCTTCGAATCTTTCGCGAACCGGCGGCAGGTCCGCCATGGCGACGACCTCGCGGGTCGCGAATTGCGCGTGGACGGCCCGCAAGATGCTCCAGTTCAGCGTGACCATCAGAACCTCCAGCGGTCCCCCCTTCCATTGCGCGGCAATGGAATGTTCGAGGCCGGTCAGACCATCGACCAGATGGCCGGTCACGAACGATCTCACCGGCAGCCTGATCTCGGCGGGCCACGCACTCACGGCTTCGGCGTAGAGTTTGTTAAAATCCATGGCCATCGGCAGCGTTCACGCCAGTTCTGTCGTCCCATAGCCGCAAATTACAACCGACCGTGGACTCCGCTCGGCCCCGTGAGCTTGACGCCTTTTCCCGTGGCGTCATAGCCGGTCCACTCGCTTAACCTCTCATCCATTTCCAGGACCGCATTTAGTACCGCGTTTTCGAGACCGCTCCCAGTGGCCGGTCAGGACATCATCGGGCGACTCATTTGGGGCAAACCCCAACGAGTCCGTCCCCGAGGCAACCAGGGCCGCGTTTTGTTCACCGTGAACGAACAGAGTCCGAAATTTTTCGTCGGACGACCGGTTAACGAACCGTCATCAACTCGCCCCTTCCGCAGACTCTCAACGGGCATCTGACAAATTTAGGCGGTCCAAGAGAACACCATCCATATTTATCCCGCGCCTGTCGCGGTGAGACAGGCCAACGTCCAGCGTGTCATCGGCAAGGCCGCACAGGCGCTGGCGACGGTCATCAACAGCGATGTGCAGGCCTTCATCGGCGCTCAACACGCGCCGAGCAGGAATTGCTGCTCGACCGCAACGCCTGAGAGTGGATTTCCGGAAAGCCTAAGCGGGCGTTTTCTCGCAGCAGCAAGCCGGGCGAGAATTTTCGCCGCGCCCGCGCCAGCCCTTTGGGTCTTTGAACCTTTTCCCGGCAGCGTCGACATACCGGTACTGGGGAATTGCCTATCCAGTTCTACGGCAGCGCCGCCGAGCGAACATACTCCGCTCTGGCGGCGTTGTTGTTTTGAACGACAACCGGCATATCCCCAAGGCAGGTCGATCCCCCACCCCGCCCAAGCAAGCCCCGTTGTCCCCTACGGGCTTTCGGCGGCGCGACCCCATCCCGGACGCCGCCGCCTTGATCATGATGGTGTTGCCGCACGTCCTTCCATGAACCACATGATAATGAATTGATCCCGCAAGCATCCACCCGACACGGGGCATTAGGGAGCAAAGCCGATGGGCAGGTTCTTTATAGCGATCATCATCATCAGCATCGCCATGGTGGTGGGCATGGCCGTGCTCGTCACCCACTTCTGATTCTCCCATTCCGGGAGGGGTCACTATTTTTTGGGAACGACCGTCCTGCCACGCCCTGCCCCCATTCGCATTTTGCTGCTACTGAGTGCTCGGGAAACCACCGTGACTTCTTCAATATCGCAGGGAGCAAGAAACATGCGTTACCTTCACACCATGCTGCGCGTGCGCAATCTCGATGCCGCGCTGAAATTCTACCAGGATGCCTTGGGGCTGAAGGAGGTCCGTCGGATCGACAATGACAAGGCGAAATTCACGCTGGTGTTCCTGTGCGCCGCCGAGGACGAGGATCTGCTGAGGACATCGAAGGGACGCGGCGCGCCGCTGGTCGAACTCACCTATAATTGGGACGAAGAGAAATACGGCGAGGACCGTTATTTCGGCCACCTCGCCTATGAGGTCGACGACATCTACGCCACCTGCGACCGCCTGATGAAACTCGGCATCACCATCAACCGCCCCCCGCGCGACGGCCAGATGGCTTTTGTCCGTTCGCCGGATCTGCATTCGATCGAGCTTTTGCAGAAGGGCGACGCGAAGCCGCCCGCGGAGCCATGGGCCTCGATGCAAAATACCGGACACTGGTAAGGGTTCTGCAAATTCTTCGGTCATGTCCGGCGTCCCGACGACCGGGTCGTGACAAGGGCGGAGGTGCCGTTTGAATTCGGGCGCATCCGAAGACGGCTGGCGGTCGAGAGTTTGCAGCTTTTGCGGTTTTCGGCGGAACCTGTCGGCCCCTGTCACGTTCTCTCTCCGCAAGATTTCATGGAGGCTGAAATGGGACGAGGAATTCTGCTCTGGCTGCTCGGCGTGCCGATACCGGTGATTTTTCTGTTGTGGCTATTCTTCGGCCGCTGACGCCAGGTCATAGCTGCGGTTTGCATCAATCAGGCTCCGTCGGAATTGGCGGAGCCTGATCTTTTGCGCAGGTCACCGCCATCGACACGCGCTTTTCTCCGAAAATTCCGATATCACCCGCGATAGAGGGATCATCTCAGGAGAGCGGAACGCGTGGCGGACAACGATCAAAGACAACTCACGATCTGGGGCCGGAGCAATTCGGTCAATGTTCAAAAAGTGCTGTGGTGTCTGAGCGAACTCGACATCGCCCATCAGCGCATCGATGCCGGCATGGCGTTCGGCAGGAACAACGAGCCCGCCTATCTCGCGATGAACCCGAACGGCCGCGTGCCGACGCTGGTCGACGGCGATTTCGTGCTGTGGGAATCAAATTCCGTCATGCGCTATCTCGTCCTCGCCTATGGACAGGGCTCGCCGATCTATCCGCAAGCGCCGAAACAGCGCGCCAGCGTCGACCGCTGGCTGGACTGGACACTCTCGACCTTGCAGCCGGTGGATCGCCCGGTGTTCTGGGCGCTGGTGCGCACTCCGGTCGAAAAGCGGGACATGGTTGCGATCCAGAAGGATGCCGACGCCGAAGCCGTGCAATGGCGCGTCGTCGATGCGCAACTGGCGACGCGGCGCTTCATCGAAGGCGATGATTTCACCATCGCCGACATCGCGCTCGGCGCCTATGCCCGGCGCTGGTTCGGCGTCGAAGGCGTCAGCAAGCCGCAGCTTGCGCATCTGACGCGCTGGTTCGCGCAACTCGCCGGCCGTCCCGGATTTCAGAAATTCGTCGCACCGCCGATGTCGTGACCGGTCTAGCGCGGGACATCCGGCCAAATGACCGCGCGCTCGAACAACACGATGCAAAAAACCAGGATCAGGGTGACGAGCGCGATCGCCAACAGCGTGCTCCAGCGCATGCCGCGGCCGACCCACCACAGCAGCATGCAACTCATCAGGACCGGAACGATGATATCGAGTTGCAATGGCCTCGTCCTGTTGCCGCTCAGCGCGACCCGCTGGAGCCGCCAACTCCGACGCTGATCGCGCCGCCGATTTTCATGCAGGTGTCGGTGCCGTCGATCTTGACGAATCCCGGACCGTAAGCGGCGCAGGAATTGCCGGCGCCGGCGCCCTTGACCGGGAGCGGCCTGCCCGAGGCGGCGGGCCTGGCCGGTTTTGGACGACTGGAGGGCTCGGCCGACGCAAACGTCGCCGGCAGCATCGCAACGACGATCGCAAGCAGGATATTTCGCATCCCGCCTTTTACCGCCTGTCGCCTGGTTTTGCTACCCGACGAACTTGATGCCCACCGACTTGCCACGTCGCCAGACCACTTCGCAGGGCCGGCCGGTTCTCGCATCCCGCGAAAATGCCAACCGCAATTTGGCCGGCAGCGCGTTGGGATCCTCAATCGTGATCTTGGCGCCGGTGGAAGACATGTTCTGCACCACGCACGGACGCGCCGCGAAGCCGCCATCGAGGGTGATCCAGCCCGGTTGGCTCATCGATCTGCGCGCGTCGCGCTTTTTGGGTGCGGCGAGCATCTTGGGCGTTTCCGTCCGTATTTTCCGCAAACGCATGCATCGACCTGATCGGTGGATGGGGTGCCCCTTTGCAGCTAATACGCGCAAATTGACGCTTTATCCCTACGCCAATCAGCTTTAGAAACCCTTGCACGCGTGAAAGAAAGCGGGATGTTTTCGGCCCGAACCATCTCGATTTCGCCGCAAAAACGGGATTTCCGGTGGCTTGCCCGGCCGCGCAAACGCCACTATACGTTCGCCCGCCGTCATCTCGATCACCTCACGGCGATCCAGGTTCGGCACGGTACCATCGCAAGCTCAAAGCGTTGATTTGCCGGGTATAATTGTTTGCGAAACGGCAATGCCGCCACCGTTTGGTGGTGGCGAGGCCGGATTTCGCTCCCTTCGTCTATCGGTTAGGACGCCACCCTTTCACGGTGGAGAGAGCGGTTCGATTCCGCTAGGGAGCGCCAGCCTCCATCTAAAGCCATTGAAAATCCCAAAACTCTAAGTGATCATGCGCTTAGAGAAACCACCCTGCTACGAATGTAGTCCACAAGGGTGGTCCACGATGGCGATGATGAACTTCACCCAGCGACGGCGTTCCGGCGTCTATGAGTTTCGCAGGCGTTTGCCCCCGAGACTCGCGGGTGATGTACGAGACAGCTTCCTCGACGTGCCGAAAAAGCTGTCCGCTCAGCTCCGCCAGTTGCCCCTGCCAAAACTCCTTGAGCGCACCGACCTCGTGGCGTTACCCTCACGCGGGGCAACCGCCGCCAAAAAATCCGTGCGGCTCCTCGGCGTAATCGGCCGGCGCTTGGGATGGTTGAGAACTGACGAGCGAACCAAGTCTGGGAGCGTCTGACATAAGGGCGCAAGGGAAATGAACCACGTCGGACAACTGTCGCGTGGCCAAACCAAGAGGAATTGAGCCATGCGGGGCGTGACGTTCATCGGTGTGCTTATAGCGGGATTAGGGCTGGCGACGACGTTGATCGCGCCGGCCTACTCCCAGACGACCCCCCGACCCGTGCGGGGCGCGACAGCCGCCACTGTCGGCGAGGGAGGCAAGATTCAGGAATTGAATGAGTGGACGGTCGGCATCGCCGGCGGCCTGCTCGAAGGCACCAACATTCGTTTTGCGGCCGAAATGGCCAAGGTGCTGGACGACAGACCCAGCCTGCGCGTGCTGCCGATGGTGACTTACGGAGCTCTCGGCAACGTCGAGGATCTACTCTATCTCAAGGGCGTCGACGTCACGATCACGTCGGCCGACGTGCTCGACGAATTCATCCGCAACGGCACCCTCGCCAACATCAAGAACCGGATTCGTTACATTTGCTCGTTCTACATCAATGAGGTGCACGTCTACGTTCGTCCCGAAATCAAGACGCTCGAAGATCTTGCGGGCAAGAAGGTAAGCTTCAACACCGTGGGGAGCGCTGCAAACCTGACCGGCGGCATTTTGTTCGATCGCCTTCGCATCAACGCGGAGAAGGTCTTCATCAATAACTCGGTCGCCCTCGAAAAGATGCGAACAGGCGAAATCGCGGGTGTCGTGCATGTCACCGGCAAGCCGACAGACCTTTTCGTGAAGTTCAAGCCGGAGCCTGGATTCCACTTCCTGTCGGTGCCTTATGCGCGGAATTTGCAGGATTACTATGTTCCGACCAAACTTACGGCAAGGGACTATCCCAATCTGATTCAGCCTAACGAAACCGTGGAGACGATCGGGGTCCCGCAAGTCCTGGCGGTCTATAACTGGCCCGCCGACACCGATCGCTATCGCCGCGTCGCCCGTTTCGTGGAATATTTCTTCAAGCGGTTCGACCAGTTTAAACAGCCGCCGTTCCATCCCAAATGGAATGAGATCAATCTGGCCTCCGCGCTTCCCGGCTGGACCAGGTTCCGGGCCGCGGAAGAATTGCTGGCGGAAAGCCGTCCGGACGTGGACAGTGCGACCAAGGTGCAGTTCGACGAGTGGGTCCGAAGCAGGGCCATGGCGAGAGGCCGCCAATTCACCGACGACGAGGCCAAGGACCTGTTCGAGCAATTCCGTGGCTGGTTGAAGCAGGGGAAGAGCGCCGCCGGCAAATAGCGGATCATATATCCTAACTCGACGGTCTCCCCCTGCTTCCAGGGCGGACCGTCGGGCAATGGCCAAGCCGTGGGGTCTGCTCTCCCCATGGGTCAGCAATTCGCACTCGCGAGCGATGCGCATTCATGTACGGTTCAAGATCGAGAGCTAAAGTCGTTCACGCCCCGAAGTAGAGTAACAGCGTGCGGCGATTGCTGGTCAAAGTGACCTTTCTGGTCGCCATCGTCATCTCGACGGGAGGGTGGCTCTGGCTATTGGGCGCTGGGATAAGGTGGCTGATCGTCAAACTTTAAATTGTTCCGAAGCCCAATTCGCTCTCGCCAAAGAAAAAATGCCAGCAAGAGCATGCTCGGCGTCCACGCCACCATCATCCCAAAAAAGAAAACTTGAATTTTAGTCATCGGCGTCCCTGTTCGTTGGACGAAATGAATCTGCCTCTCGCAAGTTTAGCGTGTGTCGCGTGCCTTCCCCATAAAATCGGAACGCGTAGACCCCGGTGACGCTAAAGTATTTCCGCTTTTGAGGACTTATTGGGGCGCTTCTGGGTCGCCTCGATGTTCGAAGAAAGTCGAACTGGTGCGCATGCAGACGCAATCCACTGCCTTTTGAGGCGGAAGCGAGAGAGGGCCTAAGCGCTCTAAGCCGGAGCGCTATCGGCGCCGGCGCCTGCCTGGACTTTGATCGGGGATTCCAATGCAGGTCGTCGTGCCATCAGTCTCTCGGGCTGCAACGCTGCAGCGGACCGCTTTCACCGATTTCGTAGTGTTGTCAGGGCCCGCTACGTCCAGGCCCGGACCGGTGTTCACCTGCGGTAATGGTCCCGTGGAATATGGCGTTGGCGGTGTTCCGGCGGGCGCATATGCCCCGGTGTAACCCTTGGCAGCAGGTTCGGTTGCCCGGGGTGAGGAATTAGCCGGTGCGGGCTGTGTCGTTGATGAGGGTTCGGGAATCGGCGGCGGACCGGGAATCGGCGGGGGATGACCTATTGCGTCGCCGGCTGGCTGAGGAGACTGCTGAGCCGGGGCAACCGATGCCATCAAGGAGAGCACAGCCGCGACGGGAAAAATCATTATACGCATGAGAACCTCCCACCAAAGGCGCGTTAAAATAAATGCGGCGGGATGTTAGACCTGCCCTTTACGTCAATCCACTATCTTTCGCTCGGGAAACACGCCGCCTCACCGACCGGCTGCCCTCTCCGGGGTCAATCCACCATCGTTGGCGGAGGAGCGGCTGACTCAACCGGGGCGTGAGAATGGAATGAGTAATCATTTCAGTGGTGAAGATGCGCATACTGTTGTTTGTTGTTCTCTTGCTGTTTTCCAGTTCTCCGCATCGAGGTTGCTTTCATGCCTGACAATAGACTGCGCGCCGATGGCGCCCGGGTCCTCGCCGATCTCAATACGCTCCGCGGCATCGGCGCCCACAAGACCGGCGTCCACAAGCCGACTTTCTCGGAGCCGCATACGCGCTCGCTGCAGTGGCTGGCCGAGCGGCTTCCAGACGCGGGACTCACGGCTACGATCGACGGCATCGGCAACGTGCTCGGCACAAGCCCAAAATCCGGACCGAAACTGCTGGCCGGATCGCATCTCGAAAGCCAGAATTTTGCCGGCTGGCTCGATGGGCCGCTTGGCGTCGTCTATGCCCTCGAAGCCGCCCGGGTGATCAATCCGGATCCGAACGTAACCGGCGCCGTCGAAGTCGCGGCATGGTGCGACGAGGAAGGTCATTTCGGCTCTTTCCTCGGCAGCCGGTCTTATATCGGCGACGTGACCGACGATGAAATCGACGCCGCGCGCGACCGCAGCAGCGGCCGGACCATGCGGGAAGCCCTGAGCGAGATGGGCCTTGCCGGCCGGGCGCGCGCGACGGCCGAACGCGGACGGCATATCGGATATCTCGAGGCGCATATCGAGCAAGGCCAAACGCTCGAAGCCGGCGCTCTCGGCATCGGTGTCGTCACCTCCATCGTCGGCATCTGGCAATACCGGATCGTCTTCACTGGCGAGCAAAATCATGCCGGCACGACCCGGATGGACGTTCGCAAGGATGCCGGCTTGGCGCTGGCCCGGTTTTGCGTGGCCATCGACGACAGCTTCCCCGGGCTATGCGGGCCGCGCACGGTATGGACCACCGGCCAGATTACCCTCGATCCCGGTGCGCCCAGCATCATCCCGGGACGCGCCGAAATGCTGTTCCAGATGCGCGACGACGATCCCCGCGTGATCGATCGGCTGGAGGACGTGCTGCGGAGCATGGCCGCAGAGGTCAGCGCGCAGGGTCGGTGCAGTGTCGCGGTGGAGCGTCTTCGTACCGGCGCCCCCGCCATCATGGACGCCACGTTCCAGCAGGCCATCGAAGCGGCAAGCCTGGACTTTGCCGGCGGCCGATCCATCCGCATGCCCAGCGGCGCCGGTCACGACGCCCAGGTTCTCGCCACCATCATGCCCGCGGGCATGATGTTTGTGCCCTCGATCGGCGGCATCAGTCACCATTGGAGCGAGAACACAGCCGATGCCGACATCATCACTGGGGCCGAGGTCTTTGTCGAAGCCTGCCGGCGCCTGCTGATGAAATGAACAGCTCAAGCATTTACGTGCACATAGCCGCATTGTTCGAAGTATTACTTGAGGCGATGTGAAGGGTGCCGTCGGTTCCAGAATTAACCTGAAACGCGGACATCAAGATTAACAAACGATTAAAGGTCGGGTCTCGTTGCGACCCGACCACCCCGTCGATAATTGTCATGGTGCGCCTGAAATCGGCGAACCAGGACGAAGCAACCATGAAACAACACAGCTATGTGATCATCATCCTCGCGCTTATGTCTGTTTCCGCGGAGGCGTCGGCGGAGGCCTGGCGGGAGCGCACCGTATGCACGCACAGCCGGTTCTACGGGACATCATCGTGCCGAACGATCGGCAGCTCGGAGCAGACTCCCACCCGTGACCCTGTGCAGGAAGCCGACGACTTCAAGGCGAAGCAGGAGGGCATCAGGAAATGGGAAACTTTCTGCAAGCCGGTCCGGCGGCAAGACGATCTGGGCGTGGTGAGGCTGGTTTATGCCCGCCATGGCTGTGAGTTCGGCGTCAGCGAATAAATCAGAGCCGTAGCCGCCGGATTTTCCGCGCTTCGAAGCATCGGCCAATACCCGGACCCGCGGTCGTCGGACGATCCGAGAGCCCGATCGAGAGAAATTGGCAAACCCTTTCATCTTATGCGATTATCGCCCCTCGCTGGGGGCGTCCGGTTGCATGACCGAAAAGGGGTTGAAATGAGGGTTTTAGCCGTAATTGTCGCGCTTTGCACGCTATCGCAAGCCGCGAGCGCCCAGATGTCGGAATGCAAATCGATCGCCGATTCCGGTACCCGGCTGGCTTGCTATGACCGGATCGCGGCACCGTCCGCTGTGGCAAGACCGACATCCCGAATTGCGGCTCCGGCGCCGAAAGCAGACGGCGGGGGCTATGTCGATTCGATCAGTTCGGAGGATGCGCGGATGGACGCGCAACTGAAGAATATCTGCCGTGGCTGCTGAATGGCCCGCACCCTAGCGCGAACTCGGCAAACTTTACTGCCCGCGGCGTGCTGTCGCGCGCACAAATTTGATCGAGCCGACGCGCCCGAAAAATGGCATATTTGCCATCCCGATGAACCTTCTTGAATCACTTCCGACCGTCATCGGCACCGCTGCGGTGGCGCCGGCGCTATTGATATTGTGGCTCGTGATCGCCGCCGGCGAGCGTCCGGGCCCGCCCGCCAAGGTCTGGACCGCTTTTCTGCTCGGCGCCGCCAGCATTTCGCTGTTGGGAATTGTCCGGGCGCCGTTTGCCTCGATCGTCGCGGCCCCCGACAACCCCTGGCTCGAACAGGTCCTGCATTCGATATTTGGCGTGGCGGCGCCCGAGGAAACCGTCAAGATTCTCGTCATTGTCGCCGTCTCGTGGCGGCGCCAGGCGTCCGCGGATCCGATGGACACCGTGCTTTACGGTGCGGCGGCGGGGCTCGGCTTCGCCGCCTATGAAAACCTGGCTTACCTCGTGCAGCATGCCGAGATGTGGCGGTCGCTGGCGGCGTTACGCAGCGTCCTGACCGTGCCGTTCCATGGCGCGCTGGGCATCATCGCCGGCGCCTACCTGGCGATCGCCCGATCCGGCACCGCGCTCGGTGCGCACCGGCACAACCGCGATTGGGCCCGCATCTCCAGCCGAGTCCTGATCCTGTTTGCCCCGGTCGCGCTGCATGCCGGTTTCGATTTCCCATTGCTGACGCTGCAGCAAAATCCCGACCTAGATCCAACCTCCAGGCTGATGCTCGGAACGGCCAGCGTGCTGATCGGCTTCAGTTCGATCGGATTTGCGGCACGGCTGGTGCGGCGGGTCAGCCGGCATCAGGCCCCGCGCACCGACATCGCGCGCGAGCGGCTCAGCCAGTTGCGGCGAATGTGGGCCCTGCTGGTGGCCGGCGGCGGTGCCGGATTTGCCGGCGTGGCCTTTGTCCTGACGTCGATCCATCACTGGTGGGTAAATCCCGAACGCGACACGGCGCTGGTTCTGATTCCGGTGGGCCTTGTCTCGATTGTGATCGGCATCGCGCTGCTGGTGGCCACCACGGCGATCTATATTCTCGGCCGCAACCGGTTGCGCACGAACGCGCAGGGCTTTTCGTCCGCGCCCGGCCGAGGCTAGACGAGCCCCCGATCCGCTCAAGCCACGAACAAATTTACCCGGCGGCGTTCGCGCGCGCTATAACGTCCAGGTCGTTCCGCCTCGCGTTGACAATATCGGAGATCTTCAAATGACCCTCCCCCAGGACGTGACCAAGCTGCAATCCGAAATGAACGCCACGGTGCGCGAGCATTGGAAGGCGTTTTTGTTCGAAGGCATCCTGCTGGTGGTTTTGGGTCTCGCGGCCATGATCCTGCCGCCGCTGGCGAGCCTTGCCGTCACGATTTTTCTGGGCTGGATGTTCCTGATCAGCGGCATAGCCGGCCTGGCGCTGACGTTCTGGGCGCGGCAGATGCCGGGCTTCTGGTGGTCGCTGATTTCGGCCGCACTGGCCGTTCTCGTCGGCGTTGTGCTGCTGGCGAGACCGGCCCAGGGCGTGCTGACCCTCACGATTGTGATTAGCGCCTATTTCCTGGCCGAAGGCGTCACCACCATCATGTATGCGCTGGAGCATCGCCGCGAATTGTCGGAGCGATGGAGCTGGCTGCTGTTCTCCGGCATCCTGGACATCCTGATCGCCGCCATGATCGTCACCGGCCTTCCCGGCTCGGCGGAATGGGCGATCGGACTGCTGGTCGGCATCAACCTTTTGTTCGGCGGCGCTTCCCTGATCGGAATGGCGCTCGCCGCACGCAAGGCCTGACGCCAGGCCCGTCGGCTCGATTTTGAGATGACAGGCCCCTGAGTGTGCGCTATAGAGCGGCCATGATCACCATCGCCACCAGCTATTTTTGGTATTTTAGCTACGACAGCTCGCTGGCGGTGGGAGGATCGCGCTCAATCTGAAGAATTGCAGCAAGAAGTCCGAACAGCCGCCATCCCTGGCGGCTTTTTGTTTGGCCGGCAGGTCCCTAGAACACACAGGAGCCACAGCCGTGTTGAGCACGACAGACGATCTTCGAATAACCCAAATAAAAGAGCTGAGCACGCCGGAAGAGGTGACGCGCGAAATACCGCGTAGCTTGACCGCGACGCGAATCGTGATGGCGGCGCGTAATGCCATCCACGCGATTCTTCATGGAACGGACGATCGCCTTCTCGTCGTTGTCGGTCCCTGCTCGGTCCATGATCCCGTCGCAGCCGTGGACTACGCCGAGCGCCTTGCGGCCTTGCGCGAGCGGTTTGCGGACCGGCTCGAGATCGTGATGCGCGTCTATTTCGAGAAACCGCGCACGACCGTGGGATGGAAGGGGCTGATCAATGACCCCGACCTCGATGGCAGCTTCAACATCAACAAGGGCCTGCGTCTCGCCCGCAGCGTGCTTTCCGCCGTCAACAATCTTGGTCTGCCGGCGGCGACAGAGTTTCTCGACATGACGACGCCCCAATACATCGCCGATCTGGTTGCCTGGGCGGCCATCGGCGCGCGCACAACCGAAAGCCAAATTCATCGTGAACTCGCGTCCGGCCTATCCTGCCCGGTCGGCTTCAAGAACGGGACCGACGGCAATGTGCGCATCGCCGCCGAAGCGGTGAAATCGGCATCGCATCCCCACCATTTCATGGCGGTCACCAAGGGTGGACGTTCCGCGATAGCGGCGACGTCGGGCAACGACGACTGCCACATCATTCTGCGCGGCGGCAGCAAGCCAAACTACGATTCGGCGAGCGTCGCTTCCGCCGCGGCCGAACTCGCCCGTTCCGGCGTGACCCAAGGGATGATGATCGACGCCAGTCACGCCAACAGCAGCAAGAAGCCGGAGAACCAGCCGCTGGTTATTGCCGATATCGCTCGCCAGATATCCGACGGAGAACAGCGCATCGTCGGCGTCATGATCGAGAGCAATCTGGTCGCGGGCCGCCAGGACGTGCGGCCGGGCACGACACTGACCTATGGGCAGAGCATTACGGATGGCTGCATCGACTGGGAGACGACCGTGCCCGCACTGACCCTGCTGGCCGACGCCGTGGCGGCGAGACGCGATGCGCAGCGCCGCAAATTCCGGGAGCTTTCGGCTTAGGGGAATACGCCAGTCAGCCAATTGATCGTCAACGGGGCGCGCAAATGCGCGCCCGATAACGGGCTCCGTAGCCGTCTCGAAGGATGGGCTGCAACTAGCAGCCGCGGCATATGCTCTTGATCTTGCGGTCGAGAGCGGCGTCCTCTTTGTTGGCCGGATTGTTCGGATCGCTCAGATTCTTTTCGGAGGGAACATCGCCGACGCGCGGTTGGCGGTGGCCAATCGGGGCTTCGCGAAACTGAGGCGGAGGCGGATTCGCAGCGCCCGACGTTCCGTTTTTGCTACCCGTCTGCGCCATCGCAACCGGGCCGCCGATCAAGACCAGCAGTGCCATCGATATGATCAGCTTTTGCATCTGACTTCTCCACCTGTAGAGATTAAGTACCTACCTGCGATCGGGGACCTCGATCGTTGCGCAATTGCGGCGTCCTTGCGCGGCGCAGTCCTGAACCTTTCGAACATCGGCCATGGTGCCGAGCAACCAGATTCCCGCCGCCACCAGCACGACAAAAAATCCAAGCATCACCGCATTCTCGATATGGCGATTGCCGTGATCTTCCGACGGCTCCGGCTCCGTCTTTCCTTCCTCGGTCATGGTTCTATCATGGCTTCGGCGGATAGAGATGAACGTCGCCGCAATAGTCGGCGACACGATAGCGCGTTTCGTCCTGCCCTTCACGTTCTTCGGACAAAGAATTCGCCCCGGAGAAAGAATTTGCCTGCGACAAATAGCTCGGGCCGACTGGCGCCTTGCCATGACCGCCGGGAATATCGAGCACATATTCCGGCTGGCACAATCCTGACACCCGTCCCCGCAGTGCACGCATCAATTCCTGGCCCTGCGCCAGCGTCGTGCGCAGATGCGCGGTGCCGGGCGCGAGATCGCCGTGGTGCAGGTAATAGGGCTTGATTCGGCATTCGACGAAAGCCCGCATCAGCGCTTCCAGCGCTGGAGCATTGTCGTTGACGCCGCGCAGCAGCACGGTCTGGCTCACCATTGGAATCCCGGCGTCGATGATCCCGGCGCAGGCGGCGCGGGCCTTGTCGGTCAATTCCCTGACATGATTGGCGTGCAGCGCAACCCAGGTGGTGGCGCCTTCAACCCTCAGCGCGGCGATCATCTCGGCACTGATCCGCGCGGAATCGGCCACCGGCACGCGGGTGTGAATGCGGATGATCCTGACATGGTCGATCGCGGCGATGTCTGCCATGATCTCGCTCAATCGTCGCGGCGACAGCATCAGCGGATCGCCGCCGGTCAGGATCACCTCCCAAATTTCCGGATGCGCACGGATATAATCGAGCGCGCCGTGGTAGGCGGAATCGGAGAGCGCAGTCGCCTTGCCCGGCCCGACCATCTCGCGGCGAAAACAAAAACGGCAATACACCGCGCAGACATGGACCAGCTTGAACAGCACCCGATCGGGATAGCGATGCACGATGCCGGCGACCGGCGAATGGCTGTGATCGCCGATCGGATCGGCGCTCTCGCCGGGCTGCGCCAGCAATTCCGCGGCGCTTGGAATGAATTGTCGCGCGATCGGATCGGCGGGATCATGGGGATCGATCAGCGCGGCAATCTCCGGCGTCACCGCAAGCGCGTAGCGCGCCGCGACCTTTTCCAGATCGGGAAGATCGGCGGCGGCCGCAAGGCCGTGCGCCACGAGCTCGGCGGGCTGGCGCAACGTCGCCGCCGGCTCGGGATTGGACCTGAAATCGACCTTGAAATTGAGCTTGCTCATGCCTCACCTGCCGGCGGCGTCCATACCACCTGATCGATGCGTTGCGCGCCGCCGGCCAGCATCACCAGCCGGTCGAAGCCGAGCGCGACGCCGCTTGCTTCCGGCATCTCGCCAACCGCCGCGAGAAATTCTTCATCGAGCGGATAGCGCTCGCCGTAACGCCGCTGTTTTTCATCCATCGCCAGCGTGAAGCGATGGTGCTGTTCCCGCGCGTCCGTCAATTCGCCAAATCCATTGGCGAGTTCGACGCCGCAGGCATACACCTCGAAGCGTTCGGCGACCCGCGGATCGGACGGTTTGGCGCGCGCCAGCGCCGCTTCCGGCACCGGGTATTCGAACAGCACGGTCAAACGTCCCTGCCCCAGATTTGGCTCGACATGTTCGACCAGCACCTTGCTGAAGATATCCGACCAGGTGTCGTCGTCCGTGATCCGCACCCGCGCAGCGGCCGCCGCCGCGAGGCCGGCACGATCGCCCTCGCCGCCCGCGATGGTGGCCAGCAGATCGATCCCCGCAAAACGCTCGAACGCGTCCGCCACGGTCATCAGCTCCGGTTCGGCAAATGGATCGGCCGTTCGGCCGCGAAACGAAAACTGCCCGATGCCGGTCGCCCGCGCGGCATGGGCGATGATGACGACGCTATCGGCCATCACGGCGTCGTAAGGCGCATGGGCGCGATACCATTCCAGCATGGTGAATTCAGCAAGATGCAGATCGCCGCGCTCGCGGTCGCGAAACACCTTGGCAAACTCGAAAATCTTCGTCTCGCCTGCGGCGAGCAGTTTCTTGCAGGCGAATTCCGGCGACGTGCGCAGATACCGCGTCGCGCGCGTGCCATCGGCGGCGGTCAATTCGGTCCGGGGTGCATGCAGGTGGGTCTCATTACCCGGCGAGACCTGTAAAATCCCGGTTTCGACCTCGACAAAACCCTGCTCGCCGAACCAGGCCCTGAAAGCCCCTGTGATCGCGCCCCGCGCCGCCAAAAACGGCCTGACGTCGGCGTGCCGCGCAGGCGTCCACCATGGTGAAAACTGATCGTTGCCGGCCATCAGCGGACCGCCTGAAAAGCCCGCAAAATGCTGGCATCGACGGTCAAAATCAGTATGTTGCAGCCTGAAACAGCTTCGCTGGCCTCGGGACGCCCATGTTCCCGTCGGTCCCGGGCCAGAATATCAGGAAAAACAGCTTTGAGAGTCATCGCCAGCTCTATTCGCAAGGGCAACGTCATCGAGCAAGACGGCAAGCTTTACGTGGTTCTGACCGCTGAGAACATCCATCCCGGCAAGGGAACGCCGGTCAGCCAGATCGAAATGCGCCGAATCAGCGACGGGGTAAAGATTTCCGAGCGCTACAAGACCACCGATCAGGTCGAAAAGGCCACCATCGAGGATCACAACTTCAACTACCTCTACGAGGATGCCGACGGCTTTCACTTCATGAACACCGACAATTACGACCAGGTCCAGGTGCCAAAGGACGTCATCGGCACGGCCGCGCCCTATCTGCAGGAAAACATGACCGTCAAGCTTTCGCTTCACGGCGTCGTTCCGGTGGCCATTCAGATGCCGCAGCGCGCGACACTGGAAGTCGTGGAGACCGAACCGGTCACCAAGGGCCAGACGGCGTCGTCATCCTACAAGCCCGCCATCCTCTCCAACGGCGTGCGCACGCTGGTGCCGCCGCATATCGGAACGGGAACACGGATCGTGATCATGACCGAGGACGGCTCCTACGTCGAGCGCGCCAAGGACTAGTCGACAACGCTTATCGCCAAAGTGTCGGCGACACCGATTAAGCAAGGACCAGGCTACGGGGCATGCTTAGGCGCCGGGGGGCGACGCATTGGATACGAAAGCTATCCGGTTAGCCAGGCGCCTCGTCGCAGCCTGCTTTTGGCTGCTTGCCGGCACTTCAGTCCCGATCGCCGACGAATTCAGGACGCCTGCGGTTTCGGTCGTCCGCGTCGAGTGGCGCGCGGTTCTCGAACAGTTCAGATCCGAAATCGGCGCCCAGCCGGCGGTCGCGTCGACGTTCACCTTCTCGGGCCGACGCCGGCTGCCCGCGTTCGATCCCCGGAAAACACCGGCGTTGGTGCAACTGAACGCGATCACCTCACCGATCTTTAACGGCATCGGGCGCAGCCCCGTGCCGGTGCTGCTGCCGTTCGACACCGCGGCGTTTCTTGAGGCGCGACGGAGCGGCGCGCCGGACAGTCTCTCGCCGTCGCGCGATCAAGCCGGCTTCCGCCCCGCCGACCTGTTCGACGCCGGACCTGCCGGCTACGACGCGGTGTTCTCGCTCGAACCCGGCGACGGCAATGGCATGGCGCCGCGAACCTTTGCGAGACCCATCGAAGTGCAGATCACCGGCTCGATGCTGATCTACGACATCCGGGATCCCCGCGGCAACAAGGGCGAACCGGTCAAGGCATTGGCCGCGCAATTTCCCGACCTGCGCCGCTTCATCCGCGAGGGCTATGTGCGCTATGCCTTTACGCGCTTCGGTGCGCCCTATGTGGTGTCGATCCAGTGCCTCGACAGCGCTCCCCGCGCGCGGAGGCTTGCCTGCCGCGAGGCCTATCCGGTGGCCGAGCGTTTCCTCCGGGCATTGCGGATCGCCGGCGGCCTGCCCGCGCGGCCGCAAATGGATATTCCCTCCGGGATCGCCGAACGGCCGGCAATGTCGTCGTCCGACTTCAGCTACCGGCCGAGTGGCGATATCAGGCGCATCAGATCCAGCCAGCCGGGCGGCCACGTCGATTTCACCGCCTATTCGCAGATCCGGTTTCCGCTGGAGAAAGCCCCGGCTTTCGCCCATTCGCAATCACCGGCGAAACGAACGCCCGGCGAGAACTCCGGCTATTCATGGCAGGATAATTTCTGCGAAGCTCGCAGCTTCAATGTGGGACAGTGCGCCAGCGGTATCGGCCATCAGGGACAGGATATCCGTCCGGCCTGCTCGCCGCCAAACGAAGGCGTCGAGGGATGCAATCCCTCCCGGCAGGCGGTCGTTGCCGTCCGCGACAGTGTGGTGATCCGCTCTCCCAGACAGCAGGCCGCGACGCTGCAGATCAACACCCGCACCGAACATATCCGCTTCCGCTACATGCACATGAACCCGAAAAGCATGGATGCCGACGGCCTTCTCAACGGACGCCGCCTCAACGAGGGCGAAAACATCGGCGTGGTCTCGAACTACCTCGACCATCCCAACGGCACCTCGCGCCATCTGCATTTCGACGTCCAGGTGTTCACGCGCGACGGCTGGCTCTGGGTCAGCCCCTACGTCACCCTGATCTCGGCCTATGAGCGTTTGATCCAGTTACGCGGGCGCGAAATCGGCTCCGAACCCGCCGCAGGGTCAGCGGTAGCCGCGTTCGCGTCACCCGTGGTGGCTCATGCCTCCGCGTCGCCCGCGGTACGCCACGCCTCGCCGCTGGATGTTATCGATGCCGACGTCCGGAAAGGCGGCGACCACTGAGGCTGCACTGGAGCGGCGGCTGGCGGGATTGGCCGCGAAGGAACAGCTCACGGTCCGGCGTTGGCTGGCCAAAATCGCCGCAGACCTGTAGCCGGATGGCAAGTTCCCGCGGCAATGAGGCCTGCCGCGACGGCGCCCGGCCCGCTAGAATGCCCCCATGAAACCGTCTGATTCCTGGAACCTCCCGACACGTCGTGCCCTGCTGCAATCAGCGCTCGGCGCCGGCGCCCTGCTCGCGCGGCCGGTCGCCGCGTTTGCCGCGGCCCCGCCCGGCTTCGACCAATGGCGCGATGACTTCCGTGCGCGCGCGCTGGCGAAAGGGATTTCGGACGCGACTTACACGCGCGTCATGGGCCGCATCGAGCCTGACATGTCCGTGTTCAGGCAGATGCAGAAGCAGCCGGAGTTCAACGAGCAGATCTGGCAATACGTCAATCGCCGGGTCTCCGACTGGCGCATCATCGCCGGCAAGGAAGCGCTCAGGAAAAACGAGGCGCTGTTTGCGCGGATCGAACGGGATTTCGGCGTCGAGCGCGGCACGCTGCTGGCGCTGTGGGGCGTCGAATCGGCGTTCGGCGATCCCTTGGTGCAGCAGAATCATATGCGGCCGGTATTTCCGTCGCTGGCGGCTCTGGCGTGGAACGAGCCGCGCCGCCGCGCCTATTGGGAAACCGAACTGATCAACGCCTTGAAGGTCGTCGATCGCGGCTGGAGCACGCCGGAGGAAATGCGGGGCTCGTGGGCCGGCGCGATGGGCCATACCCAGTGGATGCCGGAAGTCTGGCTCAATGTCGGCATGGACTACGACAAGGACGGAAGGGTGTCGCCGTTCGGAAAACCTGACGATGCGCTCGGTTCCAGCGCACGCTTCCTGGTCAATCGCGGCAAGTATCGCAGGGGCGAACATTGGGGCTATGAAGTCCGTGCTCCCGGCGCGGCCTCAAGCGGCAGCCGCAGCTATGCGGCATGGTCCGGCGCCGGCGTCACGCGCGCCGACGGCGAGCCGTTCCCGCAGCCGAATGCGAGCGCGCAGATGTGGGTGCCGGTGGCCGGCGGCCCGGCCTTCCTGCTGGGCCCCAACTTCTACGCGGTGCGCAGCTATAACCCGTCCATGAACTACGCGCTGGCGATCTGCCACCTCGGCGATCGCATATTGGGCGCGCCGCCCTTCATCCAGCCGTTCCCCGGCTCGGAGCGCGCGCTGACGCTTGCCGAAGTGCAGGAAATGCAGACCCGTCTCACCAAGGCGGGCTTCGACACCGGCGGCACCGACGGCCGCGTCGGCAACGACACCATGAAGGCGATCAGAGATTATCAGGCCAAGATGGGACTGCTGCCCGCGGATGGATACGGCGGGCTGAAGGTGCTGGCGCGGCTGAGGCAGGGTGGGTAGGCCCGCGCAGCGATCTCCTCAACGTCGTCATTCCGGGACGCGCGTAAGCGCGATCGACCTCTGGATTCCGGGTTCGAGGCTTCGCCTCGCCCCGGAATGACGATGGAAGCTACCTGATCACCGCTGGCCCCAGATCCGGCACGGCGACATCGAGCACGCGGAATTGCACGCGCTCGGTGCCTTGCCAGCGATCGACGCTGAGCGATCCCGCTACATGCAGCGGCTGGCCGCGATGCTGCGTCAGAGCATTGCCGAGTTTTTGTCCCACCGAACGAAACGCGATGCCGTTGACAAAAGCGCCGTCACCGGATTTGAACCGCAGGCGCAAATGCGCCTGCCCCACTTCGTCGGCATACACCAGTTGATGCGAGGGCAGCGCGATGACGGGTTCGGGATTGCCGCTGCCGAACGGACCGGCACGATGGAGCGTGGTGGCGAATTCCGGTGTCACCGCCCGCGCGCTGACCGCGCCGTCGATCAGCAGCTCATTTTCGTGCCGCGAATTGGCGACATCATTTGCCAGCGCGCTTTCCATATAGGCGCGGAATTCCGCCAGTCTTTCCTTGCGCAGCGTCACGCCGGCCGCCATGGCGTGACCGCCGCCTTTCATCAACAACCCGTCCTTCACGGCCTGGCGCACCGCCTTGCCGAGATCGACGCCGGAGATCGAGCGGCCCGAACCGGTGCCGATGCCGCCCGGCTCCAGCGCAATGGCGAACGCCGGCCGCGAGAATTTTTCCTTCAGGCGCGATGCCACCAGCCCGACCACGCCGGGATGCCAGCCCTCAGACGCCGTGACGATCACCGCGCCCTTGTCTTCCAGCCCGAGCGAGGCCAGCGCCTCGGCTTCGGCCTGTGCCTCCGCCATCTGCTCGATGACACGGCGCTCGGTGTTCAGACGATCGAGTTCGGCGGCGATCCTCGCCGCCTCGGATACGTCGCCCTCCAGCAACAGCCGCACCCCGAGATCGGCGCGCCCGATCCGGCCGCCGGCGTTGATGCGCGGCCCCAGCATGAAGCCGAGATGCCAGGCCTCGGGCGGACCGTTGAGCCGCGACACATCCATCAGCGCGGTGTGGCCGACATGATCGCGACGCCGCATCGCGATCAGGCCCTTGGCAACGAACGCCCGGTTGAGCCCGATCAGCGGCGCGACATCGGCGACGGTGCCGAGCGCGACGTGATGCAGCATCCCCAGCAAATCCGGCTCCGGCATTTCGCTGCTCCAGAAGCCTCGCGCGCGCAGCTCCCGGTTGACGGCCACCAGCGTCACCAGCACCAGGCCGACCGCGGCAAGATGGCCGAGGCCGGAGAGATCGTCGGGCCGATTCGGATTCACCAAGGCGTCGACTTCGGGCAATTCATCGCCGCATTGATGATGATCGATGACGACGACCGACATGCCGAGCCGCCGCGCCTCGGCCAGCGGCTCGAGGCTGGTGGTGCCGCAATCCACCGTCACCAGCAACGTCGCGCCCTTGCCCGCGAGGGTGCGCACGGCGTCGACATTGGGGCCGTACCCTTCATAAGATTCGGTCGGGGATATGAATCAGCGGATCGAGCCCGCAATGGCGCAGATGCCACGCCAGCAGCGCCGCCGAGGTCGCGCCGTCGACATCGTAATCGCCGAAGATCGCGACTTTCTCGGCCCGTACGGCGGCGTCCGCGATGCGTTTCGCGGCGGCTTCCATCTGGGTCACGGTGTGCGGATCCGGCATCAATTTGCGGATGGTCGGATCGAGGAAATCCTGGACCGAATCGATGTCGACGTCGCGCCCGGCCAGCACCCGAGCCAGCATTTCCGGCAGTTGATGACGTTGCGTGATCGCCAGCGCGCGCGCCGCGCCGCGTGCATCGAGCCGGTCGCGCCACAGTTTTCCGGTCGCGGAGTGCGCGACGCCGAGAAACGCCGGCGGCGTTTCGACAGGCAGTGCGGATGCGGGAAGCGTCATGATGCTTTCAGCAGATAGGCCTGAGGCGCCCATTCGGCAAACCGGAAAGGAATGTTTTGTCAGCCCCTGTGGAGCAACTGAAGAGCAGCAAGACGACAGCGATGCTACAGTACAAGCGAAAACCTGATTCGGAAGCCGAATCAGGAAGCGCTTTGACACCACGCACAGGTCGTTTGA
This sequence comes from uncultured Alphaproteobacteria bacterium, assembly GCA_963793165.1. Taxonomy (GTDB): domain Bacteria; phylum Pseudomonadota; class Alphaproteobacteria; order Rhizobiales; family Xanthobacteraceae; genus Bradyrhizobium. Next base: position 292,404 of record CAWBYU010000006.1, on the reverse strand, counting down.
TGTCGATTTAGGTGACCCCTCGTGGCCAATACTGCCAAACAAATATCATTGCTCAAATTACGTGCAGCTTTCGCATACTGGAACGCTGCAGGGGTTCTGGAAATTAAACCGGCGTTAGGCGAAATCGGCGACAACGGAACGGTAACCCGATGTGCGCTTTTTGACTTGCCGGCCGATCCGCAGAGGCTCAAAGCCGCAACGCATAGGAAGTCAGGCAATGTCCACCGCGCTTGATCAGCATCGAGCGAAATCGATTGCAAGCGAATTGGCCAATCCCGCGAATGCCGAAGATGAATCCGATATCTCCGCACTGATCGGGCAGTTGACCGCCGAGGTCAACCAGATCGCCTGCGAAAAGACCAAATCGATCCAGCACATCACCAACCAGATGAAGATGCTGGCGCTGAACGCGCTGATCGAAAGTTCGCGCGCCGGCGCGCAAGGCGCCGGCTTTGCGGTGGTTGCACAGGAAGTACGCAGCGTCGGCCAACAGGTCGAAACCATCGCGCGGGAGCTTGAAACCCAGCTCACCAAGCGGACCGGCAACCTCATGAGTTCGATCGGGCGAATGATCGAGCGGTCGCACGGCGAGCGTATGGTCGACCTGTCGCTGAATGCCATCGAACTGATCGACCGCAACCTCTATGAACGAACCTGCGACGTGCGCTGGTGGGCGACCGATGCCGCGGTCGTCGACTGCGCCGCGGCGCCGGACCCGGCAAACGTCTCGCATGTGTCGGAGCGGCTGGCGGTGATCCTCGGCGCCTACACCGTGTATCTCGATCTCTGGCTTTGCGATCTCGACGGCAATGTCCTGGCCGGCGGCCGGCCGGACCGCTTCAAGGTGATCGGCCAAAATGTCGCCGCGACCAAATGGTTTCGCGAGGCACACGACCTGCGCTCAGGCGACGACTATGTCGCCGGCGATGTCGAGCGCCAGCCATTGCTCGGCAACGCCCAGGTCGCGACCTATTGCGCGAGCGTTCGCGCCGGCGGCAAGGCCAATGGCAAGCCGATCGGCGTGCTGGCGATCCATTTCGACTGGGAGTCCCAGGCCCGCGCCATCGTCCAGGGGGTACGCGTCGGCGCCGCCGACAAGGCACGGGTGCTGCTGGTCGATTTCGAACTTCCGGGTGATCGCGGCGTCCGACGGCCAGGGCCTGCTCACCGAGCGCGTGCCGCTTTCGCTGGAGGGACGGCGCAGCGGCTTCTATCATGACCGGTCGGGCGGGCTGGTCGCGTTCCACGCCACGCCGGGCTACGAGACCTACAAGGGTCTCGGGTGGTTCGGCGTGATCCTCGCCGAAGCGTAGCGCTTACAGCCATTTCGCTCGAAACGCGCTAACACCCCAACCTGTCGGCGATGCCGCCGAAATCCTTGGCGACGATATCCCAGTCGCCCTTTGCCTCGAAATCGTATTTCTGCAGCGGGCCGTATTCGGTCGGCCGCGCCACGAAGGCGGTCTTCAGTCCCAGTTTCTGCGCGGCTTTCAAATCGTGGTTATGCGCCGCCACCATCATCACCTGCTCCGGCGGCAGGCCGAGCAGCCGCGCGGCGCCGAGATAGGTTTCGGGGTCCGGCTTGTAGTGCTCGAACAGTTCCGCCGACAGCACCAGGTCCCACGGCAGGCCGGCGAATTTCGCCATGTTGGTCAACAGCGCGACATTGCCGTTCGAGAGCGGCGAGATGATGTATCTGGTCTTCAACCGCGTCAGCCCGGCGACGCTGTCCGGCCACGGATGAAGCCGGTGCCAGCCCATGGTCAGGTAATGCAGGTCGGCGTCGGTCAAGCCCGAAATCGACAATTGCGCGACCAGTTTTTCCAGCGACTGCCGATGCAATTTGTCCAGCACCACATAGCCGCGCTCGGGATGCTTGCGCACCTCATCCATCGACGCGGCATAGACCGCCCGCCAGCCATCGACCAGCGCGGTCCAGTCCGCTTCGATGCCGCGTTTGCCGGCCCATCTGGTGAAATCCGCGATCAGGCTGGTACGCCAGTCGACCACGGTGCCGAACACATCGAACACGAGGGCTTTCACCGCTGAGATATCCGACATGCGCGCTCCCTTTTTTGTTTTGTCATTCCGGGGCGATGCAAAGCATCGAACCCGGAATCTCGAGATTCCGGGTCCGGCGCTAGCGCGCCATCCCGGAATGACGAGGACTGGAAGTTATACCCGCCCTCAATCGAGGTGGAATTTCTCGAGCTGCCGGTGTTCGGCCTTGATGTAGCGCACGGTGCCGGTGACCGAGCGCATCACCACCGTTTCGGTCTCGATGACGTCCTTGCGGAATTTCACGCCCGACAGCAGCGAGCCGGTGGTGACGCCGGTTGCGGCGAACAGGCAGTCGCCCCGCGCCATGTCCTCGATGCCGTAGATCATGCGCGGATCGGCAACGCCCATCTTTTTGGCGCGTTCGCGCTTCTCCTCGGTGTCGAGGATCAACCGGCACTGCATCTGGCCGCCGATGCAGCGCAGCGCCGCCGCCGCCAGCACGCCTTCCGGCGCGCCGCCGGTGCCGATATACATGTCGACGCCGGTGTTATCGGGATCGGCGCAGTGGATCACGCCCGCGACGTCGCCGTCGGTGATGAGGCGAACCGCAGCACCCGTGCCGCGCACCGCCGCGATGATATCGGCATGGCGCGGGCGATCCAGCACCAGCACTGTGATCGCGGACGCATCGACGCCCTTTGCCTTGGCCAGGCGGCGAACATTGTCGGCCGGCGAGGCATCGAGCTCGACGACCCCTTTGGCGTAGCCCGGACCGACCGCGATCTTCTGCATGTAAACGTCGGGCGCGTGCAGCAGCGTGCCGCCATCCGCCATCGCCATGGTCGCGATCGCGCCGGGCATGTTCTTGGCGCACAGCGTGGTGCCTTCCAGCGGGTCGACGGCGATATCGACCTTCGGGCCAGCGTTCAATCCAACTTTCTCGCCGATGAACAGCATCGGCGCCTCGTCGCGCTCGCCCTCGCCGATCACGATGGTGCCTTCGATCGGCAGCTTGTTGAGTTCGCGGCGCATCGCGTCGACCGCGGCCTGATCGGCGGCCTTCTCGTTGCCGTGGCCACGCAGCCGCGCCGCCGACACCGCCGCGCGCTCCGTCACCCGCACGATTTCGAGCGTCAGGATGCGTTCCAGCAACAACTGTGGGGGTACGGAAATATGGCTCGACATCGCTGAACTCCCTTAAAACTTCACTGCGGGTCTTTCGCTCCGCAACCAATCATCTCATGCGACATCCGTTTTGGACCCCGCTAGTTCTTCTCGATCCTGATCACCTGCGGCCGGCCGCTGATCACCTTGTCGCGCTGCACCGCCTCAAGCGCGCGATATACCGCGTCTTCGCTGGTCGCATAGGTAATCAGAATGACCGGCACCGGCGAAGCTTTCCTTGCCGCGCCGTTCGCGTCAACGCCGTCAGGATGGCGCTGCACGATCGATTTAATCGAAATTTTCTGTTGCGCGAGCCGGGTCGCGATCGCAGCAGCAGTACCGGCGAGATCGCGCGCCATCAAGCGGATATAATAGCCACCTTCATGGCGTTCCATCGGCGCTTTCTTGATCTCGCGCAATTGCGCCACCGGACGTCCGAACGGTTTGGCGCGGATGCCGCGCGCGACGTCGGCGATATCGGCGACCACGGCCGAAGCGGTCGCCGCTCCGCCTGCGCCTGGCCCCACCAGCGTGATCGGCGGGATGCCCTCGCCGTCGATGGTCACGGCGTTGGTCACGCCCATGACTTGCGCGATCGAGGACGATTTCGGCACCATGGTCGGATGCACGCGTTGTTCGATGCCTTTCGCGGTCCGCACCGCGACCCCGAGCAGCTTGACGCGAAAACCGAGTTCCTCGGCGGCGCGCAAATCTTCCGGCGCGATCGAGGAAATACCTTCGACATAGACCGCGCTCTGCGCGACCCTGGTGCCGAAGGCGAGGCTTGCAAGAATGGCAAGTTTCTGCGCGGTGTCGTGGCCGTCGACGTCGAACGACGGGTTGGCTTCGGCATAGCCCAGGCGTTGCGCATCCTTCAGGCATTCCGCGAACGACAGCCCCTCCTGTTCCATCCGGGTCAGGATGTAATTGCAGGTGCCGTTGAGGATGCCGTAGACGCGATTGACGTCGGTGCCCGCCAGACCTTCGCGCAGGGTCTTGATGACAGGGATCGCGGCGCCCACGGCGGCCTCGAAATTCAAGGCGCCGCCATGCTTCTCGGCCGATGCCGCCAGCCGCAGTCCATGCTTGGCGATCAGCGCCTTGTTGGCGGTGACCACCGACTTGCCGGATTTCAGCGCCGCCTCGATCGCCGATAGCGCCGGATCGCCGGCGCCGCCCATCAATTCGACAAAGCAATCGATGCCGGGATCGGTGGCGAGCGCCAGCGGGTTTTTGGCCCAGTCGATGCCGCGCAGATCGAGATCGCGCTTCTTCGCCTTTGACCGCGCGGTGACGGCCACGACGCGCACGCCACGGCCGCTGCGCGCCAACAGAGTCCGGCTCTGCTGCTCGATGAGGCGAACGACGTCGGCGCCAACAGTGCCGAGCCCCGCGATACCCACTTTCAGGGGTGCGACCATGACGCAAAAACCTGCCGGAAGACGTTGTAGCTAGGCATAATCCAATCCGAAAACCGTCGGCATCCTTGGGTCAAGCCCAAGGACATGCTTTCCGGGATCATGCCTAACGCCGGTTGGCGAGAGGAACCACGTTGTGCAACGTTTCGATGCCGCTTTCAAGGAAGCGGCGCACGCCGCGCGCCGCCTGACGGATCCGCTGCTCGTTTTCCACCATGGCGATGCGAACATAGCCCTCGCCATGCTCGCCGAAGGCAACCCCCGGCGACACCACGACGCCGGATTTCTCCACCAGGAGGGTCGCGAATTGCATGCTGCCGACGTCGCGGAAGGCTGCCGGCAGCGGCGCCCAGGCAAACATCGAGGCGGCAGGCGGCGGTATGTCCCAACCGGCCCGGCCAAATGACTCCACCAGCGCATCGCGGCGCTTGCGGTAGGTATCGCGCATCTCGCGGATGCAATCGTCGGGCCCGTTCAGGGCCGCGGTGGCGGCCACTTGAATGGGCGTGAACGCGCCGTAATCGAGATAGGATTTCACCCGCGCCAGGGCTGCGATGATGCGGTCGTTGCCGACGGCAAATCCCATGCGCCAGCCGGCCATCGAAAACGTCTTCGACATCGAGGTGAATTCCACGGTGACATCGATGGCGCCGGGAACCTGCAGCACCGAGGGCGGCGGATCGTTGTCGTCGAAATAGACTTCGGCATAGGCCAGATCCGACAGGATGAAGATCTCGTGCTTCTTCGCGAACGCCACCAGATCCCGGTAGAAATCGAGGCTCGCGACATAGGCGGTCGGATTGGAGGGATAGCAGACCACCAGCGCGAGCGGCTTGGGGATCGAGTGAACGATGGCGCGCTCGACCGCCTCGAAGAATTGCGGCGTCGGCTCCGAGGGAACCGAGCGGATCACGCCGCCGGCCATCAGAAATCCGAAAGCGTGAATCGGATAGCTCGGATTCGGGCAGAGAATCACGTCACCGGGCGCGGTGATCGCCTGCGCGACGTTGGCAAAGCCCTCCTTGGAGCCCAGCGTCGCCACGATCTGGGTTTCCGGATTGAGTTTCACGCCAAAGCGCCTTGCGTAATAGGTCGCTTGCGCCTTGCGCAGGCCGGTAATGCCGCGCGAGGCCGAATAGCGATCGGTCCGCGGCTTGCCCAGCGTTTCCTTCAGCTTCTCGATGACATGGGGCGGCGTCGGCAGGTCCGGATTGCCCATGCCGAGATCGATGATATCGGCGCCGGCATTCCGCGCCGCCGCCTTGGCCCGGTTGACCTGTTCGAACACGTAAGGCGGCAGGCGGCGGATACGGTAAAATTCTTCCATCGGTCTCAAGCTCCGGAACCCAGGTCACGGGGGACGTCGGCGCGTCTTGCCGCAAAGCGGAAGCGGATTCCGCGCATAAAACACGCAAAATCAATGATTTAAGGCAAATTCAGGCGCCAAATCGTTGAATTGGGTTGTTTTACCACGCGCGCCGGGCTGCGCCACCCGTAATAGCGTGTTTGACCTCACTTCACGGCGGAGTTCTTGGCGGCGGAGTTTTTGGTGGCCGTCGTGGACGCCTGGCGGTCGCGGGCGGCCAGCAACTCGCGCTGCATCTTGGCCTGCTCCGCCGGAGCCATCGCGGCCTCGTCGCGATCCGGCGGCAGATCATGGACCGGAAGGTAGCTGCCGGCTTCCTTGGGCCGCGCAGGCGCGTCGGCCGGCGTACCCACCAGGGGCAGGTCCGCGATCGACGTAGCACAGCCGCCGAGCATGAGCGCTGACAGCATCAGCACTCCCCCGGTAATTGCGCTTGTTTTTCGATCCATCGGCATTGGTCCGGAAGTCCCGCTTCGCCAACCCGAACTTTGCAACCGCCTGATGGTTATTTCACCAGTTGCCGAGGCAACGCTCAAGCTATTGTTGCCCGAAACGATTAAGGCGTGAACAGCAAATCGAACCGTTGGGGCCTCAATGTGACGGAAGCAAGATACTTTGTCGCAGTGCAGCACATCTGACGTCAGGGTTAACGTGGAACCATGCTCGTCGATCTGCGCGGTGACGAGGTTGAAATGAAGCTATAGTGTCCCATCATGAGCGAAACTACGACCGAGACCCAGACCGAGAAGAAGTTCAACCCCGAAGCCTTCGCGATGAACGTCGCGCGGGCTCTGGAGAGCAGCGGTCAGGCGCTTGCAGCCTATCTCAAGCCACGGGAAAACGCCGAGCCCAGGGACAAGCCGCCCAACGAACTCGCCGAGGTGGTCAAGACCTTCACCACGGTCGCGGAATACTGGCTGTCGGATGCCGCGCGCGCGTCCGAACTGCAGATGAAGATGGGCAAGGCCTATCTCGATCTGTGGGCCTCTTCGGTACGCCGCCTGGCCGGCGAACAGGCGCCGCCGGCCATCGAGCCGTCGCCGCGCGACAAGCGCTTCAAGGATCCGGAGTGGAAATCGAACCAGTTCTTCGATTTCGTGATGCAACTCTATCTGCTGACGACGCAATGGGCGCAGGATCTGGTGCGCGACACCGAAGGGCTCGATCCGCATACCCGCAAGAAGGCCGAATTCTACGTTCAACAGATCAGCAACGCGCTGGCGCCTTCGAATTTCATTCTCACCAATCCGGAAGTGTTGCGCGAGACGCTGGCTTCCAGCGGCGACAATCTGGTTCGCGGCATGAAGATGCTGGCGGAGGATATCGAGGCCGGGCACGGCACGCTGCGCATCCGCCAGTCCGACCCCGCCAACCTCGAAGTCGGCGTCAACATGGCGACGACGCCCGGCAAGGTGATCTTCCAGAACGAACTGATGCAACTGATCCAGTATCAGCCTTCGACGGAAACCGTGCTGCGCACGCCGCTCCTGATCGTGCCGCCATGGATCAACAAGTTCTACATCCTCGATCTCAAGCCGGAAAAATCCTTCATCAAATGGTGTGTCGACCAGGGCATCACCGTGTTCGTGATTTCGTGGGTCAATCCGGACAAGGAGCTCGGCAAGAAAACCTTCGACGACTACATGAGGGAAGGCCCGCTCGCGGCGATGGACGTCATCGAAAAGATCACGGGCGAGATGAAGGTCCACACCGCCGGCTATTGCGTCGGCGGCACCCTACTCGCCTCGACGCTGGCGTGGCTTGCGGAAAAACGCCGCGTGCGCGTGACGTCGGGGACCTTCCTTGCCGCCCAGGTGGACTTCACCCATGGCGGCGACCTGCTGGTGTTCGTCGACGAAGACCAAATCTCGGCGCTGGAGCGCGACATGCAGGCGTCGGGCGTGCTCGAAGGCAGCAAGATGGCGATGGCCTTCAACATGCTGCGCTCGAACGAGTTGATCTGGTCCTATGTCGTCAGCAATTATCTGAAGGGGCAGGCTCCCGCCTCGTTCGATCTGCTGCACTGGAATTCCGATGCGACGCGGATGCCGGCGGCGAACCATTCCTATTATTTGCGCAACTGCTATCTGGAGAACCGGCTGTCGGGCGGCAGCATGGTCCTCGACAACACGCTGCTCGATCTGTCGAAGGTGAAGGTGCCGGTCTACAATCTGGCGACGCGCGAGGATCACATCGCGCCGGCCGAATCCGTGCTTTACGGCTCGCAGTTCTTCGGCGGTCCGGTGAAATACGTGCTGTCGGGTTCCGGGCATATCGCCGGCGTGATCAACCCGCCGGCGTCGGGCAAATACCAGTTCTGGACCAACGACAATATCGGGGATGTGACGGTCGCGGACTGGCTCAAGAACGCGCAGGAACACAAGGGATCATGGTGGCCGGACTGGCGCGAATGGCTCGCCGGCATCGATGCGGAGCAAGTTCCGGCGCGCGCGGTCGGCAGCGACGCGTTTCCTGCCATCGAAGACGCGCCCGGCAGCTACGTCCGGGTCCGCGCATAGCGCAACGATCCGCATTTGAATATAACAGGCTGTCCCGCCGGGACGAGATTCGAAACTTGCATTGAGGGGAAACCGATGACGCGCGAATTGTTCTGGCTGACGCTGACGGTCATTCTGACGGGAATATTGTGGATTCCCTACACAATCAACCGTTGCCAGGTTCGCGGCCTCAGCGGGACGATGGCCAATCCGTCGCGCAACGACAAGCCGCATGCGGAATGGGCCAATCGCCTGATGTTCGCGCATGACAACGCGGTCGAAAACCTCATCATCTTCGCGCCGCTGGTGCTGATCCTGGCGCAAATCGACTATTCGACGAAATGGACCGTCTATGCCTGCGCGGTGTATTTCTGGGCCCGCGTCGCCCATCTGATAGTCTACACGCTGGGCCTGCCGGTGTTCCGCACCCTGGCCTTCACCATCGGCTTCCTGGCGCAGGCCGTGCTGGCGCTGGCGATCTTCAAGGTATTTTGATTTCTGCCTGCAGCTTGGCGGCAGGCTGATCAGGTCGGGGCAATTGCCCCGATTGTCGGGCGGCGGCGGCTGAGCCATAGCAGGATCAGGAGGGCACCGCACGAACATAGCATGGCGAGGCCAAGCAGAACGTTGCTGCCGAAATGCGCCAGCAAGCCGACGAGAATTGGAGGCGAAGCAGCGGAGATAAGATTAAGCGGCAGTGCAATGCGCGAAGTCGCTTTGGCAAATTCCGCTTTGTCATAGAACACCAAGGGCATGGTCGCACGGGCGACTGCGAGTCCGCCGCTGCCCAGGCCGTATAGCAGAATGAAGGCTGCGATCGTCCAATGCGATCCGCCGCTCATCATCAGAAGCAGCATCGCTACAGGAACGGCCAAGCCGGCAAAGAGGCCCGTCGTGATCCCATCCCACCGCTCACCCCCGAGAAAATCGAGGCCCCGCGCGCTGACCTGAACCACTCCCAACATGGAGCCGAAGGTAACTGCTTCTGTCGGCGACAGGCCTTCCGTTTTCAGAAGCTCTATCAGCACGGCACTAAATCCGAAGGTAACGAAAGCATTCAACGCGATCGCAGACACGATCAGAAAGAATGTTCCTTTTTGCAGGATGGGGGACTCGCTCGTCGACGGTGCTGCCAGGCTGGCTTCAGCCTGAGGTTCGGCTCGACGCGGCAACCCGAAGACGTAGAACGGAAGGCAAACAAGGACCATCGCCCCGGCATAGACCAGACAAGTTCCCCGCCAGCCTACCGCGTCCGAAAGAAACGAAGCGGTCGGCCAAAAAATACTGCTGGAAAGCCCTGTCACCAGCATGAGCGCGCCGATGGCGCGCTTTGCATCCCGGCCCGCAATCTCGTTGAGCATGATATAGGCGGCCGTCGTCAGCGTTGCGCTGCCGGCGGTGCCGAGAATTGCCCATGCCGCGAAATACAGCGCGGGGCCATGTGAAACAGACAGCAGAACGAAGCCCGGCGCGGCAATGATCGTCCCGGCGACCATCACCCGGCGGGCGCCAAATCTCGTGAATGCCATTGCCAGAACGGGAGCCCACAGGCCCATGACCACGTACAGGACCGAGCTGCCGGCGAATACCGACGAGATGCTCATATGAAGATCGACGGCGACTTGCCTGCCGATCACCGCAAGAAGACCGACCGTGCCCCATCCGACGACCTGGGTAATCGCAAGAACAATCAGGACGCCAATAATTTTCTTGCCGAACTGGAAGAACGGCATCTTTCTCCACCAATCAAGATGCAACCAAGCTTACAAGCAGATTCCACCTGACAGTTTTATGACAGCGTCGAGGTCATCAAGCTTATTCATTTCCGGCACGGATGCCGCGCCGCATCGCAGATCATCCGGACTTCGCGCCGTTGAGTTCGACATAGGACGTGCAAAGCTCGCCCCGGCTCATCGGAATAAGTTGCGGCGTAAAGCGGATGGCGCCTTCGCCCAGTCAGCATAGGACCGGGCGTTGTCGCGGTAGAATTGCAGGGTTTCCTCGTCCACGACGGGGTCGGTTCTAACTCTCGGCAAGGCCGAGCATCAGCCGCATGTTCTGCACAGCCGCGCCCGAGGCGCCTTTGCCGAGATTGTCGAGGCGCGCGACGAGAACCGCCTGATGGTATTTGTCGCTGGCGAAGACGTACAGCTCGAGCTTGTTGGTCTCGTTGAGTGCCTCCGGCTCGAGCTTGCCGCTCTTGAAGGCCGCATTGTCGAAAGGCATCACCGAAACATAGGTGCTCCCGGCGTAACGCTTCGCCAGCGCGGCGTGAAGGTCGGCCCCGCCGGGCTTGCCCGGCAGCGTGTCGAGCTGCAACGGCACCGAGACCAGCATGCCCTGCCGGTAATTCCCGACCGAGGGCACGAAGATCGGCCGGCGCGTGAGCCTTGAATAAAGCTGCATCTCCGGCAAATGCTTGTGCTCGAAGCCAAGGCCATACAATTCGAAGGCCGGCGCCGAGCCGTCCTCGAAGCTCGCGATCATCGACTTGCCGCCGCCCGAATAGCCGCTGACCGCGTTGACGGTGACGGGATAGTCCGCGGGCAACAGCGCGGCATCGACCAGTGGCCGCAGCAACGCGATCGCGCCGGTCGGATAGCAGCCGGGATTGGAGACCTTCCGCGCGGCCCTGATCTTGTCCGCCTGGTCCGGCGTGAGTTCCGGAAAACCGTAGGTCCAGTCGCCGGCGACGCGAAACGCCGTCGATGCGTCGAGCATCCTGGGAGCCGCAGCCCCCATGCCGTCGATCAACGCAACAGTCTCCTTCGCGGCATCGTCCGGCAGGCACAGGATGACGAGATCCACCTCCTCCATCAGCGCGCGCTTGGCGCCCGCATCCTTGCGCTTCTCCTCGGCAATGCTCTTCACCATGACGTCGCTCTGCTGGTGGAGGCGTTCCTGGATGCCAAGGCCCGTCGTTCCGGAGGCGCCGTCGACAAAGATCGACGGTTTCGCGGTGCCGCCGATCGACCGCGGCTGATGGGTGTCGGTCAGGGTCATGGTACGCTCCTTTCGAGCCCGTTGTTTTCGTCGGCAAAGGCCTGTTCTTCTAGAAAGGCCTTGGGCCGCGTTTCTCTCATCAGTTGCGCAATCCGCTGCGCGCCGGTGTCGGCCTGCGAGGCGAGCGCGCCTGCGACCGCCGCATAGTCGGTCTCGGATTTATGCTGGTTCAGCTTGAAGCTGCCCTCAACCTCCTCAACCGTCATCACCAGTCCCACGATCGCCTTCTTCATCGCATCCAGACGCCCCGCCGTCATCTTCGACGAGGTCCACGGCTTCTTTGGCGACAGCCAGTCTTCGAACTTGGCGCTGAGCGTATCGAGTTGCACTGCGAGTTCGTCATCGGACAATTTTCGCACCGTCCCGGTCAGATGCACCGCCTGATAGAGCCAGGTCGGCACCTGATCCGGCGAGACATACCAGTCGGGCGACACATAGGCATCCGCGCCACTGACGGCCAGCAGCCAGGACGCGGTCCTGTCTGCCAGACCTACCAGCGGATTGTGACGGGCGAGATGAAAGGCGGCCTGCGGCGTGCCGTCATCGGCATAGCTCAGGTAAAACGGCAGCAAAGATGCGATCGGCTTGGTGCCGTCCCATCCGCAGACGGTACCGAAGCCGCGCGCTTGCGCGAACGCCAGGCTTGCGGCGCGATCGGGCTTGAACATTGAAGGCGTATACATCTCAAACTCCTGCTTGACGTAGGAGCCGCCGGGTCAGATCGCGCTGCTGTAAGGGAAAAATGCCGCGGACCGGATCCGGCGGCAGGGGCGATATCTTAAACGCAGACGTCCGCCCATACCGCAACGGTACGGCGGCGGCGAGCAATCAGAATGGTCGCGGCGTTGATCATGGGCGCGGCTATAAGGCCGCACCCGGTTTTCGTCAAGATCGATGACTGTCATTCCGGGATGGTGCGCCAGCACCAGACCCGGAATCTCGAGATTCCGGGTTCGATGCTTCGCATCGCCCCGGAATGACGCCGGGCGTCAGATCGTCGGATTCCACGGCGCGGGCACCACCCGGTAACCGCTGCCGTCCTTTTCGACATTGCCGAGCCCGGGGAATGGATAGTGGAAGCCCTGCACCTGCAGCTTCTCGGCCGCCACCATCTCGTAGACCCGGCGCCGGGTCTTTTCCGCCATGTCGCCGTCCTGGTCGAAGAACGCGTGCCAGCCAGGGTTGGTCGCGAACGGATTGGGATTGTTGGTCACGTCCGACTGGATGAACACCTTGCCGGCACCCGATGACAGCACATAGGAAGTGTGGCCCGGCGTATGGCCCGGCGTCTCGACCGCGAGCATCCCCGGCGCGACCTCCTTGCCCCATTCATAGGGCGTGACCTTCTTCTTCAGGCCGGCCTCGAAGATGTTGCGGTTGTTCTTGAACAGGCCCTGCATGCGGCCTGCCGGGGCACGGCTCATCTCGCCATCATCCATCCAGAACTTCCACTCGGTGGCAGGCACCAGCACTTCGGCGTTCGGGAAGGCCGGCGTGCCGTCGGCGGTAAGCAAACCATTCACATGGTCGCCGTGGAAGTGCGAGATCACCACCATATCGACCGCGTTGGGATCGAAGCCGGCCGCGGCCATGTTGTCGGCGAACAGGCCGTTGGCGCCCTTGCTGTTGGTTTTGGCCAACGCACCATTGCCGGTGTCGAGGACGACGAGCTTGCCGCCGGTGTTGATCACCAGCGGCGCGAAATAGATCGTGAACATGTCGCGCGGCAGAAACGCCTTCTCGAGCGCGGCGTTGACCTCGTCCTTTTTGGCATTGGTGATGAAGGAATCCTCGAGCTTGAAAACATTCTTGCCGTCGGACACGACCGTGACCTGGATATCGCCGACCTTGTAGCGATAGAAACTCGGCGCCTGCTTGTCCGCCACCGGAGCAGCCGCCCTCACGGGCATCGATGGCAAAAGCGGTATAGACGCGAGTGCCGCGGCCCCGGTCAATGCGTGACGTCGTGTCAGTTCCATGGTGAGGTGCTCCCAGCGAGACAATGATTTTGGTAATTTCGGTGCGGAATTTCCCGCCTTTTTTGCTCTTTTGCGGCGGCCGCTTTTACCAGCGTTTTAGGCGTAAAGCGATCGCGGCGAGGCAAATGCAGCGAGGGTATTCGTGGGGTTAACACCCCTGCCCGCGGCTTATTCCGGGGCTGTCAAACCGCCCGCCACAGCCATTCAACGACACGCGCGATGACGTCGCCGAACAGCAATAGCGCCGCCGACCAGACCAGCGCGGATACGAAATTGGCGATCTGGAAGCGCCAATACGGCATCTCGAAAATCCCCGCGGCCAGCGGCACCGAAGCGCGCAGGGGTCCGAAAAAACGTCCGATGAAAATACTCGGCACGCCCCAGGCTTTCACGAAGGCTTCGCCCCGCGGCAGCAAATCGGGATAGCGCGACAGCGGCCACATCTGCGCGACATGCTCCTTGAATTTGAAGCCGAACCAATAGGAAAGCCAGTCTCCAAGCGCGGCGCCCAGCCCGCCGGCGAGCCAGATCGGCCAGAAGCTGATGCCGCTTACGCCGATCAATGCGCCGATGGCGACCAGCGCGCCCCAGGCCGGAACCAGCAGAGATATGAAGGCAAGCGATTCACCGAACGCCAGCAGCAGAACGATCGGGGCGGCCCAAGCCTGGTGGTGGCGCACGAAATCGGCCAGGGCGCGCGCAAAATCTTCCATGTCTCGAACGCCTCCTCCGGCCCTCAGCCTGTCAGAGCAAGCCGTTGAACCGTATTACAGTTTCAATGCCTAAGAACAGGTAAGCCAGCCGGCTCAGCGACATCAAGTCACAAAGCCGGGGACAAGCCGTGAGCCCCGATGGCTTGCACCCCGCAAAGCCGGACCGGGAAAGGCGGATGATCGAATCGTCGTGCGCGAGCGTCGGGTGCCGGCCGATATCGCCACGGCCTGCTGGCGGCGATCGTATTTCGGACCTCGTAGGACCTGAAACCGACGCAAACCCGGCGCATCCGCCAAAGGCCGGGGTGGCCCAAGCCGCCACCGTCACCTTTTGAGCGCATCCGTGGCATAGTCAAACGAACCGATTCGCTGCGTCCTGCGCGCGCGCAACATATGAAAAAGCATGCCCAAACCATTGAAAGCTATGACTAAAGCCAAAGCTCCCAACGACCTGTTCGGCGCCCCGGAGTCGAAAGGCCGCTCCCAGATCAAAGCCGCGCCCCGCGCCGCAAGCGCCGAAGCCGGCTATACCGCGGCCGATATCGAGGTGCTCGAGGGGCTCGAGCCGGTGCGCCGCCGTCCCGGCATGTATATCGGCGGCACCGACGAGAAGGCGCTGCATCATCTGTTCGCCGAGGTTATCGACAACGCCATGGACGAGGCGCTGGCGGGCCATGCCTCTTTCATCGAGGTCGAACTGGGCGCCGACGGGTTTCTGACCGTGACCGACAACGGCCGCGGCATTCCGGTCGATCCGCATCCGAAATTCCCGAAGAAATCCGCGCTCGAAGTCATCATGTGCACGCTGCATTCCGGCGGCAAATTCGACTCCAAGGTCTATGAGACCTCCGGCGGCCTGCACGGCGTCGGGGTATCAGTGGTGAACGCCCTGTCCTCGCGGCTCGAGGTCGAAGTCGCACGCAGCCAAAAGCTCTACCGGATGAGCTTTGAACGCGGCCACCCCAAGGGCAAGCTCGAAGACCTCGGCAAGATCAACAACCGGCGCGGCACGCGGATCCGGTTCAAGCCCGATGCCGACATCTTCGGCGCCAAGGCCACCTTCAAGCCGCAGCGCCTGTTCAAGATGACCCGTTCCAAGGCCTATCTGTTCGGCGGCGTCGAAATCCGCTGGCGCTGCGATCCCGCGCTGCTGAAGGGCCTCGAAGACGTGCCCGCCGAGGACAGCTTCCATTTCCCGGGCGGGCTGAAGGATTATCTCGGCGCCGCCATCCATGCCGATACGCTGGTGCACCCGGATATCTTCGCGGGCAAATCCGGCCGCAACGGCGCCCACGGCGCCTGCGAATGGGCCGTCGCCTGGACTGCCGACGCCGACGGGTTCCTGTCGTCCTACTGCAACACGGTGCCGACGCCCGATGGCGGCACCCATGAATCCGGCATGCGCAGCGCGCTGCTGCGCGGCCTGAAGGATCACGCCGAACGCGCCGGCCAGGGCAAGCGCGCCGCCTCGATCACCTCGGAAGACGTGATGGTGGGCGCCGCCGTGATGCTCTCGGTGTTCGTGCGCGAGCCCGAATTCCAGGGCCAGACCAAGGACCGGCTCGCCACCGCCGAGGCCCAGCGCATCGTCGAGCAGGCGATCAAGGACCCGTTCGACCACTGGCTGTCGGGCAATCCGCTGCAGGCCACCAAGCTCCTGGATTTCGTCATCGAGCGCGCCGACGAGCGGCTGCGCCGCCGCGCCGAGAAGGAAATCTCGCGCAAGACCGCGGTGAAGAAGCTGCGCCTGCCCGGCAAGCTCGCCGATTGCACCAACACCGCGACCGAAGGCTCCGAACTCTTCATCGTCGAGGGCGACTCGGCCGGCGGCAGCGCCAAGCAGGCGCGCGACCGCAAGACCCAGGCGATCCTCCCGTTGCGCGGAAAGATCCTCAACGTCGCCTCCGCCACCAAGGACAAGCTCACCGCCAACGCGCAGCTTGCCGACCTGATGCAGGCGATCGGCTGCGGCACCGGGGCGCAATACCGGCAGGAAGACCTGCGCTACGCCCGCATCATCATCATGACCGACGCCGACGTTGACGGCGCCCATATCGCGTCGCTGCTGATCACGTTCTTCTACCGGCAGATGCCGCGGCTGATCGATGAGGGCCACCTCTATCTCGCGGTGCCCCCGCTCTATCGCCTGACCCACGGCAGCAAAACGGTCTATGCCCGGGACGACGCCCACAAGGACGCGCTTCTCAAGAGCGAATTCCACGCCAACGCCAAGGTCGATGTCGGCCGCTTCAAGGGCCTGGGCGAAATGATGCCGGCGCAGCTGAAGGAAACCACCATGGACCCCGCCAAGCGCACCATGCTGCGGGTGGTGCTGCTGGCCGACGACCGGGAAGGCACCGCCGATTTGGTCGAGCGCCTGATGGGCAGCAAGGCCGAGGCCCGATTCGCCTTCATTTCCGACAAGGCGGAATTCGCCAGCGAGGACTTGCTGGACGTGTGAGCGGCCGTTTCGCCGGCCGCCCCCGGGATAAGTCCAATATGCCAAGCCGGACGGTGTTATTGTCCCGTTTTCAGGGCTTTATGGGGCATAATGTTATCCACGGGGGAGATCGTTTTCCGGCAGGTGTGCTGGAACGGCAACAGCATTTTGAGCGCGACCGTCTATAGTCACAACACTGGGTTTTGGGAATTGGTGCCTTGCACCCGCACCACGCGATCAGGTCCGAACGCTAGAGGAATTGAAAATGAAGAAATTGGTACTCGCTCTGACCGCGCTCGCGGCATTCACTGGATCGGCCACGGCGGCCGATCTGGCAGCCCGTCCCTACACCAAGGCTCCTCCGCTGGCGCCTGCTTATAACTGGACCGGCTTCTACATCTTCGGCGGCGGCGGTTATGGCATGTTCGACTCGAACACTTACGTCACGACCTTTCCCGGTAATACGCCCCTGACGCTCGGCCAGAAAGTCGGCGGCGACGGCTATTTCGGTACAGCGGGTATCGGCTACGACTGGCAGTTCGGCGGCGGTTGGGTCGCGGGCATTTTCGCTGACGGCCAATTCGGCAGCATCAAGGGCTCGATCACAGATCCTCTGTTTGCAGGGGGCGGCGCTTTTGGCACGCTCAAGAACAGGACCAATGCCGCTGCGGGCGTTCGGCTCGGTTATCTGGTCGCTCCCAACGTTTATTCGTACGTCAATGGCGGTTACACCTACGGCGAATTTTCAGGCTCGACGCTGGTGAACAACGTAAGCGGCGCTGCGTTGGCGACCACGGCGTCGTTCCATCGCAACGGCTGGTTCGTCGGCGGCGGCGTAGAGAACTCCCTGAACATCTTCGGTATCGCCGCTCCCGGCTGGTTCATGAAGACCGAATATCGCGTTGCCGAGTATGAGCGCGCTAGCCTTCCCGAATTCGGCCTCGGCGGTGGTTTGAACGGTTTTGCGGTCTCCGTGAAGCCGATCGTGCAGACGGTCAGCACCTCGCTGGTTTACCGCTTCAACTGGGGTGGCGCTCCGCTCCTCGGGAAGTACTGATCTTCTGATTTAGTCGTCTAATCAGCTCAAAAGCCCCGGCATCGTCCGGGGCTTTTTTGTGCCTTGTTTTTTGACCCCCGTGAGTGTTGTCGCCGCCCGGATCAAGAGCATCAGCAGCCCTGCCCTTGCCTGCCGCGAGAGAGCGCGCCACTCTGGCTGCATCGCGCCGGGCCGCAGGCAGGGGCGACCGCGAACGAGGCAAATCCATGCGCAACCTGCTTTTGGTGGTTGGCTTTCTGGCGCTCGCCATCGGGCTGCTCTGGATCGGCCAGGGCACCGGCGTAATCAAATGGCCGGCGTCGAGCCTCATGGTCAGCCAGATCCAATGGGCCGGATACGGCGCCGCGCTGGCTGCGGTCGGCCTGATCCTGATCTGGCAGGGCAAGCGCTAGAACAGGATATCGACAATGACATCCACACCATTCGATCTCAGTGGCAAGGTGGCGATCGTCACCGGCGGCAATGGCGGCATTGGCCTCGGCATGGCGCGCGGGCTGGCGGAGGCCGGTGCCGATATCGCGATCGTCGGGCGCAACGAAGCCAAGTCGAATGCCGCGGCCGCCGAACTCAGGCCGTGCGGCACCAAAATCATATCCGTGGTCGCCGACGTCACCGACAAGGCCGCCGTCGCCGATATGGCCGCGCGCGTCAGGCGGGAACTCGGCCGGATCGACATCCTCGTCAACAATGCCGGCATCAATATCCGCAAAGCCCCGCATGCGCTCGATCTCGAGGAATGGGACAGTGTCATCAAGACCAACCTCACCAGCGCATTTCTCTGCTCGCAGGCGGTCTACCCGGCCATGAAGGAAGCGGGCGGCGGCAAGATCATCAATATCGGCTCGATGATGTCGATCTTCGGTGCGAGCTTCGCGCCGGCCTACGCCGCGAGCAAGGGCGGCATCGTGCAGTTCACCCGCGCCTGCGCGGTCGCCTGGGCCGCCGACAACATCCAGGCCAACGCGGTGCTGCCGGGCTGGATCGACACCGATCTGACCAAGCGCGCCCGCGAGCAGATCGACGGCCTGCACGACAAGGTGCTGGCGCGCACGCCGGCGGCGCGATGGGGAGAGATCGCCGACTTCGCAGGCATCGCGGTGTTTCTCTCATCGAGCGCATCGGACTTTGTCACGGGCACCGCGATTCCCGTCGACGGCGGATTTTCGGTGATGGGATAAGGCAAGCGCCGGCGGGCGGCGCGCCAAAGAAAAAGCCCCGACCGAGGCCGGGGCTTTTTTATCTCGTGAGGCTTACCCTCCGTCAGTACGGTGCGTAGCCGGGGCCGCCGAGCTTATAGTTGAAGCGGACCAGGACCGACTGAATATCGCGCGGCTTCGCATCGAATGCGTACACTCCGGGAGCGCTGCCGGCGAGCTGATAGCGCTTGCTCTCAAAAGCCGAATAGTCATATTCGAGGCCGACGATCCAATTCTGGGTAATGCCGTATTCCCAGCCGGCGCCGACGGTCCAGCCGTTGTGCCAGTGGGTGGCCGAGCCCGAGCCCGTCGCCGGGGCAGCCACGTCAACCACCGACAACTGATTGTTCACGCCGGCATATCCGCCCTTGGCATAGAACAGATTGTTCGCCACCGCGTAGCCGATCCGGCCCGTCACGGTCGCCATCCAGTTGCTGCGCCAGCTGAACTGATCGTCCAATCCCAGGCCAAAGACCGTGTTGCGTGCGCTGCCGCGGTTATCCATCCCGGAAACCGTGCCCTCGAGACCGAACACGTAGTTGCTGGCTTGCCAGTTGTAACCGATCTGGCCACCGCCGAAGACGCCCGTTCCCCTCTGGCGGAAGCCGTCGCCCGGACCGAGGTCGCCAAACGCAGTCGTATTCGCGACGTTGGACCAACCCTGGTTGGTCCAGGAGCCGCCCACATGGCCTCCCACGTAGAAGCCGCTCCAGTTGTAGACCGCATCAATAAAGGCCGGCGCCTTGGTGTAGGGCCGCCCCGCCAGGTCCGCCGCGGAAGCAGCGCCGGCCCCAAGCGCGGCAGTGAATGCCAACGCGGCAATAGATTTCGAATTACTCATTTTTTACCCCAGGTTTCCCTTACGAAAACATGTTGTCTCATCTTCCTTGCCAATCCATTAGGGAACCCCGAGCGGCGCGGGAATTTCTCGCGTCTCTCCCGCAACGAACTTTTGTCGTTAAGATAATTCCCTACGGCCAAACTAACGGATGCCGATATGTGGTGCCGCGACGCGGCTACGCCTTCCTCAGGCGCCGTCGTCAGGAGCCCGACACCGTGCCCGCGGAGGCCGGCGACCGCACATGCTCGGGTCGCACGCCGAGCGCGATGAAGCGCGCGGTGATGCCCTGCAGCCACGGCACGGCATTGATGACACGCGCGAGCAGCGGGGCCCGGAGTGGCCGATTGCCCGGTTTGAGCGCGACGCTGATGAGGTGGTTTTGAACCACGACCTGCATGGCCTGGGTCATCCGCACCGGGAATTCCCGACGCCGGCGCACCGCGTCCAGTTCGTCTTCCGAAGGGCAGCCATTGGCCAGTTTCGCGGCCAGCAGGTTCGCGGTCGCAACCGCATCCTGAACCGCGAGATTGACGCCGACGCCGCCGACCGGCGACATCGCGTGCGCGGCGTCGCCGATGCAAAGCAGGCCGGGACGCGTCCAGCGCTCCAGCCGATTGATCGCCACGGTCAGGAGCTTCACATCGTCCCACGTCTTCACGTCTGATATCCCCGACGTCAGGATCGGCGCCATGCCGACGACATCGTCGCGGAATGCATCGAGCCCGCGCGCCTTGACCGCGTCGTATTGGTTTTTCGCGATGACATAGGCGCATTGCCAGTAATCGCCGCGGTCGAACGTCACCATCATCTTGCCGGGCTCAATCCGGGCAAATACGCTTTCGGTCTCGTTTGCGCGCTTGCCGGCGCGGAACCACAGCACGTCCATCGGGGCGCCGATGTCTTTGACCCCAAGATTGGCGCGCTGCCGCACGATCGAATGCCGGCCATCGCAGCCGATGGTCAGCTCCGCGCGAATTTCGAGGGGTCCATCGGCCGTATCGGCCTGCACCCCGGCCACGCTGTCGCCCGACCAGATCAGGTCGGTCGCATCGGCATTCATCATGACCTTGAGCGAGCCAAACCGTTTGCCGCTATCCCGGAGGAAATTGAGAAAGTCCCATTGCGGCATGAAGGCAATGAACGGGTATTTGACCCTGAGACGGCTGAGGTCCGCGATGCGGATGGAAGCGCCGCCGAACTTGCCATTCATTTTTTGCAATTGCTGGTGCGGAAGTTTCAGAAACCCGTCGACCAGGCCCAACTCGTCCAATACCTGAAGCGTCGAGGGATGCACGGTATCGCCGCGGAAATCGCGGAAGAAGTCGGCGTGCTTCTCCAGCACCAGCGTGTCGATGCCGGCGCGGCCGAGCAGGTAGCCCAGCATCATGCCGGCGGGGCCGCCGCCGACAATGCAGCATCGGGTGTCGATCGTGCGCCTGGGCGTTCGCTCCAAGGAAGCCTCCGCGTCAATGATCTAGTACCTGAAATCACAAATCGGTATCGCAGCCCATCCTTCGAGACGGCCACTTCATGGCCTCCTCAGGATGACGTCTTACTTGTCCAAACACAACAACCTCATGCTGAGGAGCGGGCGACGCGAGCGTCTCGAAGCATGGGCCGCAAGCGCCTAACCAATCTCATGTCAGCACCCTCTCGTCGATTGGCCTCTCAGCGCCTGAAACTCTTGATCTCGGAAACGCTGCCGTCACGGTAGGTCAATTCCACCGAAACCGACTGGGTCGAAGGCGACAGCTTGAGATAAGGCTGCGCCTCGTGCGGAATGACACTGGGATCCTTGGGATCGCAGGGCGGCATTTTCAGCACCTTGTCCGGCACCGCGGTATCGATGCCGACCCGCGCCTCGCGGATCGCGCAGCGATACGACATCAGGTGGGTGTAATAGACCAGCAGGCCGTTGAAGTCGCGAAACGACAGCCAGCTTGTCGCGGTCATGTCGAGAATTTTTCGCTGATCGCGGATCAGCGCGGCCTCCGGATCGAACTTGATCGGAAACGGCCCCTGCATTTCGCCTGAGGTATCGACATAGCGCACCTGAATCGTGGCCGCCGGCGCGTCGCCGGCAAGCTCGACCGCGGGGTTGGGCATCCGCTTGCGGGTGCGCGGATCGAGCGTGTCCATGAAGCCGGTCTCGCGGAATTCGCCGGCATCGCCCATCCGCCAGGAAATCCCGAGCGCCGGGTCGGCGATCGAGAACACCACGGTCCAGCCGCCATTGTGGCGGGAGAACATCGCGATCGGCGCGTTGACGGAGTCATTCCGGGGCAGGCGCGGCACCGAAACCGGCGGCAGCGCCGCGACCTTCTGCGGCGGCTCGGTTGTCTTGGCCGCTTCGGGCTGTCCCTTCGCCAGCCCGTTCAAGAACACGTCGTCGACCATCTGGTCGAAATAAACCGGGATCTGCTTGTGGCTGACGGTCTCCGCCATCTCGCTGACCAGCCGGCGTGTGCGCTGCGCGACCTGAACCAGATTAAGCCCGGGCTGCGAGAGCTCCCTTGCGAAGGTTCGCGTGAACACCGAATTGGGGTTGTCGTCATTGTTGGACAAACGATCGAGCGCGGTCTGGCGGGGACCCGCCGAAAACACCGAGAATACGCCCTCCGGCAATTGCGTCATCGGCGCCAGACCTCCGCCGCCGGCGACGGCGCGGGTGCCTGACCGCTCGAATGGATTATTGCGGCAGGCGTCGAACACGAGGATGGAGGTGCGCACCTTCTTGTTTTGCAGGCGTTCGATGATGCGGTCGGCGAGCACGGAAGCGTCACGCACCAGCTCTTCCTGGCCTTCGGTCGCGGCCGGCACATCGGTCGGCAGCAGGAAATTCTGACCCGCGATTTCGAAGCCGTGGCCGGCATAGAAGAAGAACGCGGTATCGCCCGGCTCAACCGCGTTGTCGAACGCCAGCAAGGTCTGGCTGAAGGCCTGCCGCGTCTGGTTTTCCGCGACCATCACGCTAAAACCCAGCCGTTTGAGCGTGTCGCCCATGGTGCGGGCGTCGTTGACGGCCTTCTGCAATTTCGGCACGTTCTTGTAATCGTTGTTGCCGACGACCAGCGCGACGCGCTTTTCAGCGTGGGCGGGCGCGGCCAGCGCCAACACGATGACCGCGATGCTCCACGCCGCAGCGCCCCTGAACGACAGCCGATTCTTCATCCGTATTCCCCGCTCGCGACAAGACGGCTGGCCGCCCAAGTAACCCCAAGTAACCCCAAGTAACCGTATGCCGTTCGGTAGTCTGCGAATGCGCCACGCCGGTTCAAGGCGTCATCCCCGCACTGCCCGGTGCCAGGATCAACTGCCCGGTGCCAGGATCAAAAGCTGGAATCACGCCCGGTCCCGGGAGCTCGCGGGCACGTTTTGCGGCTTCGCGGGCCGGGCGCGGCGAGCCCGAATATCGCTGGATTCATGCAAAACATTAAGCTTTTTCGATGCTTCCCGCGCCTGCTCCATTGACTTTGTCCAATTCACCCCTATGTTTCGGATTGACGCGGCCCGGTATCGAAACGCGATATCTCGACTAAGCCGCCTGTCTGCGTATCCGAAAATCCCGAGCAAATCTGCGTGCCGTTCCGGGGTTGAGCGCGACAGCTTTTTCCGGGATTCCAAGCGGCGGTATCTACCAGAGGCTCAATGTCTTTTTCCCATCTCGGCTTGTCCGATAAGGTGCTCGCCGCAGTCGCGGCCACCGGTTACACCACCCCTACCCCCATTCAGGAACAGGCGATCCCCCACGTTCTGGCCCGCCGAGACGTCCTCGGCATCGCCCAGACCGGCACCGGCAAGACCGCTGCCTTCGTCCTTCCGATGCTCACCATGCTGGAAAAGGGCCGCGCCCGGGCCCGAATGCCCCGCACCCTCATTCTGGAGCCGACCCGCGAACTCGCGGCCCAGGTCAAGGAACAGTTCGATAAATACGGCGCCGGCCAGAAACTCAACGTCGCGCTCTTGATCGGCGGCGTCTCGTTCGGCGACCAGGACACTAAGCTGACGCGCGGCGTCGACGTGCTGATCGCCACGCCCGGCCGCCTGCTCGACCATACCGAACGCGGCGGACTTCTGCTCACCGGCGTCGAGTTGCTGGTGATCGATGAAGCCGACCGCATGCTCGACATGGGCTTCATTCCCGACATCGAGCGCATCTGCAAGATGATTCCCTTTACCCGGCAGACGCTGTTTTTCACCGCGACGATGCCTCCCGAAATCCGCCGCATCACCGAAACCTTCCTGCATAATCCCGAGAAGATCGAAGTTTCGAGACCGGCGACCACGGCCGTGGGCGTGGCCCAGTTTCAGGTCGCGGTCGGCCGCGAGCCGTTTGAGAAACGCGAAACGCTGCGCCGCCTGCTGCGCGAGGCCAAGGATCTCAACAACGCGATCATTTTCTGCAACCGCAAGCGCGAGGTCGCGCTGCTCTACAAATCGCTGCAGAAGCACGGCTTCAGCGTCGGCGCGCTGCATGGCGACATGGATCAGTCGGCGCGCACCGCGGCGCTCGATCAGTTCCGCAAGGGCGAAATTCCGCTGCTGGTGGCGTCGGATGTCGCGGCCCGCGGTCTCGATATTCCCGCGGTCAGCCACGTCTTCAATTTCGACGTTCCCCATCATGCCGACGATTACGTCCATCGCATCGGCCGTACCGGCCGCGCCGGCCGCGCCGGCACCGCGATCTCCATCGTCACGCCGCTCGATCAGAAATCCATCGTCGCGATCGAAAAGCTGATCGGGCAAATCATTCCCCGCGTCGAAGGCAGCCCCGAAGTCCAGGTCGTGGACGGCGCGGCTGAAGCCGAACGGCCGCGCGAAGGCGCAAGCGAACGTTCAAGGGAAGGTTCGAGAGAAGGGTCGAGGGAAGGTTCCCGCGGCGGCCGCAAGCCGCGCCGGGAGCGTGAACCGCGACGTTCGAGTGGCGGCGGTGATGGCCGGCATTCCAGCCCGCAAGCGCCGGCGGCGGCCGGCTTCAAGCCCCCGGTGGCTCCTCCGCCCTCGCGTACGCCTTCGATCGGCCGTGCCGAGGCACCGCAGGCGCCGCGCGATCTGGCATCGGAGCCTGCCGATCACTCGCATCTCCCGGCGTTCCTGCTGCGCCCGGTTCGCGCCCGCGTCTGAGCGTTCAACGCCAGCCGCGGCGAAAGCCCGACAGCACACGGTTACGGCGCGTCCGTCTCCGTTTACTTGGGTCGGTGCGTAGCCATCCTTCGAGACGCGCGCAAAACGCGCTCCTCAGGATCAGGACCTTTTCCTTGGCGCAGGCTTCTTCGACGCCGGCTTCTTCCTGGCCGCCGCTTTGCTGCCGGCAGCTTTTTTAACTGCGCCCTTCCCTGCCTTCCGCGTCTTGGGACGCTTGCGTAGCGCCGCGCGCTGCGCCGCCGCCAAGGCCGCTCTGGCCCAGCCGGTCAACTCTTCCGGATCATCATATAATCGTTCGGGCAGTTGCCAGTATGAGTTGACCGTGACGGTCTTGGTACTCGTCTGGTATTGAAACGCCTTGGATCCCTCGGCCACGAATTGCGGAATGGTCTGCTCGTCGGCGCGAAAGAACAGACCGGCACGCAGCGCCATGGCAAAGTTGATGCCATCGGCTGATATGCCAAAGCCGGAAAACATCGGTCGAATGGTGACCGGGCCGAAATCCGAAAACAAATCGATCAGGAAATCGCGGTCCATGTTGGCCCAGTCCTCGACATCAGTCCCTCATGGTGAGGAGCGCATCTTGCGCGTCTCGAACCATGAAGCCCCGATCTCGCTGACTGCCATCCTTCGAGACGCCGCGTAAGAGCGCGGCTCCTCCAGCGATAACGGCTAAGCCGTTACGCAGGGATGAGGCCGGCGCACGCGGCAGGACGTCTTAAATCTTCGCGGCCGTAAGCTGTACCAACTCGCCGCAGCCGCAGGCGCCGACCTGGTTGGGGTTGTTGAAGATGAACTGCGCCGACATCCTGTCGGCCTTGTAGTCCATTTCGGTGCCGAGCAGGAACAGCACCGCCTTGGGGTCGACCAGGATCTTCACGCCCTTGTCCTCGACGACTTCGTCGGTGGGACGGACGTCATGGGCATATTCGACCGTATAGGACTGACCGGCGCAGCCGCCGTTCTTGATCCCGACGCGAAGTCCGACGATTTCGGAATCGGCGCGCTTGGTCAGTTCGGCAATGCGCTGCGCGGCGGCTTCCGTCAGCCTCATCACCTGCGGGCGGGGCCGCGGCTTCGGCTTGGCGGTGGGCGGTGGTGAGGCGGCTGTCATGTTAGTCATGTGGTCAATCCAAAAGGCAAATCAATGCCGGTGTCCGTGAACAGGCTATCCCCCGACGCTTCACCACATATTAAGGACGAGGCGCGCCTCGTCGGTCATGCGGTCCGGAGTCCATGCCGGCTCCCAGACCAGATTGACGTTGACCACCCCGACGCCGGGAACGCTGGCGACGGCGTTCTCCACCATCTGCGGCAACTCGCCGGCGGCCGGGCAATTCGGCGTCGTCAGCGTCATCAGGACGTCGACAGTGCGGTCGTCCTTGATGTCGACCTTGTAGATCAGGCCGAGCTGCATAGATATCGGCCGGGATTTCCGGGTCGAACACGGTCTTCAGCGCGGCGACGATTTCGCCGCCGAGTCGCTCGGTCTCCTCCGGCGGCAACGCCGAATTGGTCTGCATGTTGCTGGTTTTGACTTCAGCGGTGTCGGTCATGAAAACAATTCCCGCGCCTTGATCAGCGCCTGTGCCAGATGGTCGACTTCTTCACGCGTATTATACATTCCGAATGAGGCCCGGCATGTCGCGGTGACATTGAAGCGCTCTAAAAGCGGCATCACGCAATGGGTGCCGGCGCGCACCGCGATACCCTGGCGATCGATCACGGTCGCGACGTCGTGGGGATGGGCGCCCTTCATCTCGAACGAGATCACCGGTCCCTTGCCGCGCGCGGTTCCGATCAGGCGCAGCGAGTTGATCTCGCGCAGGCGCTCCTGGGCGTAGGTCAGCAGATCCTGTTCATGCGCGGCGATCCGTTCCTTGCCGATCGAGTTGACGTAATCGATCGCGGCTCCGAGCCCGATCGATTCCACGATCGCCGGCGTTCCAGCCTCGAACTTGTGCGGTGGATCGCCATAGGTGACCCAATCCCTCGCGACCTCGCGGATCATCTCGCCGCCGCCATTGTAGGGGCGCATCGCCACCAGATGCTCGTGCTTGGCGTAGAGCACGCCGATACCGGTCGGGCCGTAGAGCTTGTGGCCGGTGAATACGTAGAAATCAGCGTCGATGTCCTGCACGTCGATGGCCAGATGGACCGCGGCCTGGCTGCCGTCGACCAGCACCGGGATGCCCCGGGCATGGGCGAGCTTCACCACGTCCTTGACCGGCACGACGGTGCCGAGCGCGTTCGACATCTGCGTGATCGCGACCAGTTTGGTACGCGGCGTCAGCGCCTTTTCGAATTCGTCGATCAGGAAATTGCCTTCGTCATCGACGTCGACCCATTTGATGACGGCGCCGTGCCGCTCCCTGAGGAAATGCCAGGGCACGATGTTGGAATGGTGCTCCATGATCGAGAGCACGATTTCGTCGCCAGCCTTGATGTTCGGCTCGCCCCATGACGACGCCACGAGGTTGATGGCCTCGGTGGCGTTGCGGGTGAAGATGATCTCCTCGGTGCGGCCGGCATTGAGAAATTTCGCCACCTTGGCGCGGCCGCCCTCATAGGCTTCGGTCGCCGCGTTGGCGAGGTAATGCAGCCCGCGATGCACATTGGCATATTCGCTCTTGTAGGCTTCGGTCATGCGATCGAGCACCGCGGTCGGCTTTTGCGCTGATGCTGCGTTGTCGAGATAGACCAGCGATTTGCCGTAGACCTTCAGCGCCAGCGCGGGAAAGTCTTCCCGCACCCGGGCGACATCGTAGGAACCGTTTGCGACCGCCGGATGCATGGTCATCCCCGTGCCTCCAGCCAGCGCCGGGCCGCCGAAATCGCGAGTTCGCGCAAGCCGTCATCGACGATGGATTCGATGGCCTCGCCGACGAACGCCTGGATCAGCAGCGCTTGCGCTTCTTTCTCGGAAAGGCCGCGGGCGCGCAGATAGAACAACAGGCTTTCGTCGAGCGCGCCGGTGGTGGCGCCATGGCCGCAGGTGACGTCGTCGGCAAAGATTTCCAGTTCCGGCTTGTTGTCGGCCTCGGCCTCGTCGGACAACAGCAGCGCCCGGGTCATCATCTTGGCGTCGGTTTTTTGTGCTTTCGGCTGCACGATGATGCGGCCCTGAAACACCGAATGGGCGCGGTCGTCGACCACGGCGCGGAAGATTTCCCGGCTGGCGCAATTGGGCACCGCGTGATCCATGAACAGCGTGGTGTCCGCGTGCTGGCGGCCATTGAGCAAATTGACGCCGTTGGTCTCGACCCGCGAACCCTCGCCGGCAAACGCGATCACGGCCTGATAGCGGCTGACGCCGGCGCCGCTGGTCATGCCGAAAGTGTTGAAATGCGCATGGGCGCCTAATCGGAGCACCGCCGAGGAGATATTGAAGGCCTCGCGGCCGTCTTCGATCAAGCGTACATGATCGAGCCGTGCGCCGTCGCCGATCGAAACAACCAGCGAGTCGTGGACCTGATAGGCCTTGGCGCCGTCGGCGGCGATATAGCTTTCCACCAGCGTCGCCCTGGCATTCTTGCCGACGCGCAGCAGCGAGCGCGTGAACATCGCCGAAGGCGCAGCGCCGCTGGCGATATGAACGATATGGAGCGGCCGCGCGAGCGCAGCCCCATCGGCGACATCGATCACCAGGCCATCGGTCATCATCGCGCTGTTCAACGCCACCATGGGATCGGAATTGTCAGGCGTAAACAATTGCGCGTAGAGCGAGGTGTCGCCCGCTTCCAGCATGTCGCGCAGCGTGCGGATGCCGAGACCATTTTCCGTATCGGCCACCTCGGACAGTTTCGGTGCGAATACACCGTCGACCAGCACCAGCCGCCGCGCGCCCTTGATGGCGTGAAGCTTCAAGGCGGCGGACGCGCGCTTCAGCGCCGCCGCATCCGGTGCCGCGGCAAGCGGCAGCACGTCGCGCATCAGCACCCGCAGATCGGTGTATTTCCAGTCCTCGATGCGCCGGTGCGGCAGGCCGGCGCGCTCGTAAGCCTCGAACGCCTGCCGCCGCGCCTCGGCGATCTTGGCCGCGCCGGGCAGCCGGTCCCGTGCGATGGCGAAGGTATCGCCAAGCGCCCGTCCGGTTTCTGTTTTGGCCAGTGCTACGTTCATTATAAAACCCGCTTCACGCCGCGTCTTCGAACTGCGCATAGCCGGAGGTCTCCAGCTCCAGCGCCAGCTCCTTGCCGCCGCTCTTCACCACGCGCCCCTTCGACATCACGTGCACGAAGTCGGGCACGATGTAATTCAACAGCCGCTGATAATGCGTGATCACCACCATGGCGCGTTCGCTTGAGCGCAGCGCATTGACGCCGTCGGCGGCAACCCGCAGCGCGTCGATGTCCAGACCGGAATCCATTTCATCGAGGATGCACAGGCTGGGCTCGAACAGCGCCATCTGCAGAACCTCGTTGCGCTTCTTCTCGCCGCCGGAAAACCCGACATTGACGCCACGGCGCAGCATGTCCTGCGGAATGTTGAGGCTTGCCGCGACCGCCCGCACCTTCTTGAGAAAATCAGGCGTCGAGAATTCGCTCTCGCCGCGCGCCTTGCGCTGGGCGTTCAGCGCGGTGCGCAGGAACGTCATGGTCGCGACACCCGGGATCTCCACCGGATACTGGAACGCCAGGAACACGCCCTTGGCGGCGCGCTGATCCGGGGACATCTCGAGGAGATTCTCGCCCTCGAACAGGATCTCGCCGCCGGTGACCTCGTAGCCCGGCTTGCCCGCGATGACGTGGGAGAGCGTGGATTTGCCGGAGCCGTTCGGCCCCATGATGGCGTGCACCTCGCCCCTGTTCACGGTCAGCGAAAGCCCGTGGAGGATTTCACGCTCCTCGACACGAACCTGGAGATTTTTGACTTCAAGTAATGGCATCGTTTTTCTTCCGTTCGTTCCTCGTCCTGAGGAGCGCCGAAGGCGCGTCTCGAAGGACATGGCCAACAATTCCTTTTCCATCCTTCGAGACGGCCGCTATGCGGCCTCCTCAGGATGAGGCCCTACCCAACCGATCCCTCCAGCGAGATCGAAATCAGCTTCTGGGCCTCGACCGCGAATTCCATCGGCAGTTGCTGCAGCACGTCCTTGACAAAGCCGTTGACCACCAGGCCGACCGCTTCTTCCTGGGACAGCCCGCGCTGGATGCAATAGAACAGCACATCCTCCGAGATCTTCGACGTCGTCGCCTCATGCTCGAACAGCGCCGAGGAATTCTTGGCCTCGATATAGGGCACGGTGTGCGCGCCGCATTTGTCGCCGATCAGCAGCGAGTCGCAGGCCGTGAAGTTGCGCGCGCCGGTGGCCTTGCGGTGCGCGGTGACGAGGCCCCGATAGGTGTTCTGCGAAACCCCGGCGGCGATGCCCTTGGAGATGATCCGGCTCGTCGTGTTCTTGCCGAGATGAATCATCTTGGTGCCGCTATCGACCTGCTGGTGGCCGTTGGAGATCGCGATCGAATAGAACTCGCCGCGCGAATTGTCGCCGCGCAGGATGCAGCTCGGATATTTCCAGGTGATGGCCGAGCCAGTCTCGACCTGGGTCCAGGAGATCTTGGAATTGTTGCCGCGGCAGTCGCCGCGCTTGGTGACGAAATTGTAGATGCCGCCCACCCCTTCGGAATTGCCGGGGTACCAGTTCTGCACCGTCGAATATTTGATCTCGGCATCGTCGAGCGTGACCAGTTCGACCACCGCGGCGTGCAACTGGTTTTCATCGCGCTGCGGCGCGGTGCAGCCTTCGAGGTAGCTGACATAGGCGCCCTTGTCGGCGATGATCAGGGTGCGCTCGAACTGGCCGGTGTTGCGCTCATTGATGCGGAAATAAGTCGACAGTTCCATCGGGCAGCGCACGCCCGGCGGCACGTAGACGAACGAGCCGTCGGAAAACACCGCGGAGTTCAAGGTCGCAAAATAATTGTCCGAGGTCGGCACCACAGTGCCGAGATATTTCTTCACCAGTTCGGGATGCTCGCGGATCGCCTCCGAGATCGGCATGAAGATCACGCCGGCCTGCTTCAGCTCCTTCTGGAACGTGGTTGCCACCGACACCGAATCGAACACGGCATCGACCGCGATCCTGCGCTCGCCTTCCGGGGGCACCACGCCTTCGAGCACTTCCACCTCGCGCAGGGGGATGCCGAGCTTCTCATAGGTCTTCAGGATTTCCGGATCGACTTCGTCGAGCGAGCCAATCGTCTTCTTCGGCTTCGGCGCCGAATAATAATACAGATCCTGATAATCGATTTTGGGATAGTTGACGCGGGCCCATGTCGGCTCGGTCATGGTCAGCCAGCGGCGATAGGCCTCCAGACGCCATTCCAGCATCCAGGCCGGTTCGTTCTTTTTCGCTGAGATGAAGCGGACGGTATCTTCCGAGAGCCCCTTCGGGGCCTTGTCGGATTCGATAAGCGTCTCAAATCCATATCGATACTGGTCGACGTCGATCCGGCGCACCCGATCGACGGTCTCTTGTACAGCCGCCATTCCATTCCTCCGCTCGCGGTTTCAAGGACCGCGGTGGATCAGTTCCGAGCTACTTTACGATGTTCCGCTGGCGAATGCACCTGCCTTAGAACCGTTCAAGCTGTGTTTCGTCCCACCTTAAGTAAGGTATCGGCGAGCTTTCGCCAAGCCTCAAGACAGCGATCAATGTCCGCTTCTGACGTGGACCAGCCCAGACTGAGGCGCACCGCTCCCTGAGCGGCTTCAGGGCCGAAGCCCATGGCTTCCAGCACATGGGAAGGCTGCACCTTCCCGGAGGAACAGGCCGACCCCGACGACACCGCGATACCTGCGAGGTCGAACCCGATGACGGCGGTCTCGGCTTTCAGCCCGGGAACCGTAAAAAGCGTGGTATTCGGCAGGCGGGGCGCGTCCTCGGAAAACACGATCGCGCCCGGCGCCTGCTTGAGGCCCCTCTCTAGCCTGATTCCTCAAGTTTTCGAGGCGGATGGCGTCGCGGTCCCGGGCGCCCATGGCGGCCTTCACGGCAGCTCCAAAGCCGGCGATTCCAGCCACATTCTCCGTCCCCGCCCGGTGCCCCCGTTCCTGACCGCCGCCGCGCAGCAGCGGCTCGGGTCCGAGCACCCCCTCGGCCAGGATCAGCGCACCGACGCCCTTCGGACCGCCGATCTTATGCGCCGAAATCGTCACCAGATCGGCATTCAAATATTTGATATTAAAAGGTATTTTTCCAAACGCCTGGATCGCGTCGACATGCAGCAGGCCGCCGGCGGCA
This sequence comes from uncultured Alphaproteobacteria bacterium, assembly GCA_963793165.1. Classification (GTDB taxonomy): domain Bacteria; phylum Pseudomonadota; class Alphaproteobacteria; order Rhizobiales; family Xanthobacteraceae; genus Bradyrhizobium. The sequence goes on along the minus strand of CAWBYU010000006.1, from coordinate 260,337 downwards.
TGGACGATCTCCGCGGCCTCGGCGACCGGCTGCACCGCGCCGGTTTCGTTGTTGGCCAGCATCACCGACACCAGCGCCGGGGGCCCGCCTTCCAGCGCGGCGCGCAGGCGGTCCAGATTCAGCAGGCCGGAGCCCGTTACCGCGACCGTGCCAATGGCCGCAGCCGGAAACCGCCCTCCGGCCATCACCGAGGCATGCTCGATGGCCGAGACCAGCAATCGCTCGACCGGAAGCCCGGAACCGCGCCGGAGTCCTGGCGTCAGCGTCAGCGCATTCGCCTCGGTTCCCCCTGACGTAAAAACGACGTTTCGAGACAAGGCACCGACGGCGCCGGCGACTTCAGCCCTCGCCTCCTCGACCAGCCTGCGGGCTTGGCGGCCCTCGGCATGGACCGAGGACGGGTTGCCGACGATGTCCCACGCCGCAGCCATCGCCTCCCGCGCTTCACGGCGCAGCGGCGTGGTCGCATTCCAGTCGAGATAGACGCGATCGGGCATAGGCCGTCTTAGCACTTTTCGTCAGGGGGCAAATCACGGCGCTGGTTGGCCCGTTTCCGGCCAATCCGGAAGATCGCCGCCGGGCAGCTCGTTACGCCGATTTATGAATTCCGCAGTTCGCCGCCGGTCCCGCCTCGGTTTCTCACTGACGTCAGCGGAACGGCGCCAGCCTCCTCAGGCGAGCATGAATTTCTGCTAATATTCCAGAACCTTATTCCGGCCTCTGGACCGGCATTTACGCGGGCCCGGTGTCATAAAACCCTTGCTTTTTGCCCCTCGCCTCATGTTAGAACGCGGCCTCCAGTTCACCGAGCGCCGTTCGCTTACGTCCTACGACGCCTGATCCGCCCCTTTATCTCAGCCCGAGGTTCATCTCGCGACCGCGCCAGATGAAGCCGGCACAAAGGCGGTTGGTTTTGCCAAAGGGATCATCAAGGGATCATCGATGCCTGAAGTCATTTTCACCGGCCCTGCGGGCCGTCTCGAAGGCCGTTATCATCCGGCAAAACAGAAGAACGCCCCGATCGCGATGGTGCTGCATCCGCATCCGCAGTTTCACGGCACGATGAATCACCAGATCATCTACCAGTGCTACTACGCCTTCGCGCATCGCGGATTCTCCGTGCTGCGCTTCAATTTTCGCGGCGTCGGCCGCAGCCAGGGATCGTTCGATCACGGCACCGGCGAGCTTTCCGATGCGGCCTCGGCGCTCGACTGGGCGCAGACCATCAATCCCGAAGCGCGCGCCTGCTGGGTCGCGGGCTTCTCGTTCGGCGCCTGGATCGGCATGCAACTCCTGATGCGCCGGCCGGAGGTCGAAGGTTTTATTTCGATCGCGCCGCCCGCCAACCTCTACGATTTCTCGTTCCTCGCGCCCTGCCCGTCCTCGGGGCTGATCGTGCATGGCGAGAAAGACGCCGTGGTGCCGCCCAAGGACGTCAACACGCTGGTCGAGAAGCTGAAGACCCAGAAGGGCATCGTGATCGACCAGCAGATCATCCCCGGCGCCAACCATTTCTTCGACGGCAAGCTGGAGCCGCTGATGGAGACGGTGACCGGCTATCTCGACATGCGGCTCGCCAACGTTCGCTAGGCTGCGATCGTAGGTTGGGTTGAGCCCTTGCGAAACCCATCTCCGCCGCAAGCGTCAATTGATCGGTATCGCGGAGTTTATCATCGGGCCAGCCGAAGGCCGGACCCGTTGGCTCACCTGCGCATTACCCGTCGCATCAGATCAGGGCCGCGCGATCACCCCACCCGTCATCGGGATCGGAACGCCGGTGGTCGCGGGGTAGCTAAGCGGCAGGCCCTTCAGGCCGCGGGCGGCCAGAAACCCGAAGGCTTGCGCCTCGATGGCGTCGCCGGACCAGCCCAGGCCCTCGGCGGTCTCGACCGTGGCCGGCGCCAGCCGCTCCTGGAGCATCTTCAACAGAGTGAGATTGCGGGCGCCGCCGCCGCAAATGATCCAGCTCTCCGGCTGTTTCGGCAGCAGCGGCTCGACCTGCGCAATCGCGGCGGCCGTGAAGGCGGTCAGGGTGGCCGCGCCGTCGGCGGGAGACGTGGTGTTCAATTCCAGCGTGGCGAAATCGTTGCGGTCCAGCGATTTCGGCGGCGGCAGCGCAAAGAACGGATGCCGCATCGCCTGCACGACCCAGGCCACGTCCACCGCACCCTTGGCGGCGGTACGGCCTTCGGTATCGTAGGGCTGGCGCAGGGTGCGGAGCATCAGATCGTCGAGCAGCGCGTTGCCGGGGCCGGTATCGCAGGCAATCAGGGTATCGCCGTCGATATAGGTGATGTTGGAGACGCCGCCGATATTGACCACGACGATCGGCCCCTCGCGCTCCAGCGACTGCGCGAGCGCGCGGTGATAGACCGGCACCAAAGGCGCGCCCTGCCCGCCGGCTTCGACATCGGCGGCACGAAAATCATGCATCACCGGGATATGAATGGCCTTGGCGAGCGCCGCGGCGTCGCCGATCTGCACGGTCATCCTTTGCGCCGGCCGGTGCAGCACGGTCTGGCCGTGAAAGCCGACGATATCGATGCCGTCGCGGGGAATGCGGTTCTGCGCGGTAAAAGTGGCGACCGCCTCAGCATGCGCGACGGTGACGGCGCGCTCGGCCTCGCGCAGGATACCGGGCCGCGCATCGCGCCGCGGCAGATGGATCGCCTCGGCCAGCGCCTGGCGCAGCAGCCCGCGCTCGGCGTCGCTATAGGGCCGGTATCCCGTAGGCCCGAACGCCTTCACCCGCCTGCCGTCGGTTTCGATCAAGGCGACGTCGACCCCGTCGAGCGAGGTGCCGCTCATCAGACCGATTGCCGTCATCATCGTTGCCATGGCGACGCCCTGCCCTTGACGTCCACGCTTGTATCAAACAAGCACATCTTATAATGCCACAACGCCCGCCGCAGTGGCAGCCTAATCCGATAGGGTTCTCCGATTCCCCAAGATTGGCGTGAAAAAGTAAGAATGATCAGAGTCGCTCCCAAATGACTGCTTTTAAATCTGATTTTCTGAATATCCTGCAGGAACGTGGTTTCGTCCACCAATGTTCCGATCTCGAAGGCCTCGACGCGCTGGCCGCGAAGGGCGAGGCAACGGCCTATGTCGGCTATGATTGCACGGCGCCGTCGCTGCACATCGGCAACTTCCTCACCATGATGATGCTGTACTGGCTGCAGCAGAGCGGCAACAAGCCGATCACGCTGATGGGCGGCGGCACCACCATGGTCGGCGACCCCTCCGGCAAGGACGAATCGCGCGCGCTGCGCACCATCGAGGAAATCGAAGTCAACAAGGCGAGCATCCGCGGCGTGTTCGCCAAGGTGCTGCGCTACGGCTCCGGCGCCAGCGACGCGGTGATGCTCGACAACGCCGAATGGCTGACCAAACTGAACTGGATCGAGATGCTGCGCGATATCGGCCGGCATTTCTCGGTCAACCGCATGCTGACGATGGATTCGGTGCGGCTCCGTCTCGAACGCGAGCAGGAGATGAGCTTCATCGAATTCAATTACATGGTCTGCCAGGCCTATGATTTCGTCGAACTGTCGCGCCGCGTCGGCTGCCGATTGCAGATGGGCGGCTCGGACCAGTGGGGCAACATCGTCAATGGCGTCGATCTCGGCCGCCGCATGGGCACGCCGCAATTGTACGCGCTGACGACGCCGCTGCTCACGACCGCGTCGGGCGACAAGATGGGCAAGACCGCCAAGGGCGCGGTCTGGCTGAACGCGGACCAGTTCAGCCCGTATGATTTCTGGCAGTATTGGCGCAACACCGAAGACGCCGATGTCGTCAAATTCCTCAAGCTGTTCACGATCCTGCCGATGAATGAGATCGCGCGGCTCGCGGCGTTGCAGGGCGCCGAAATCAACGAAGCCAAGAAGGTGCTGGCAACGGAAGCCACCGCGCTGTTGCACGGCCGCGATGCCGCCAACGCCGCATCCGAAACCGCCCGGCAGACTTTCGAGGAAGGCGCGATCGCCGAGAACCTGCCGACGGTGGATATCTCCCGCGCCGAACTCGAAGCCGGCGTCGGCGTGCTGGCCGGGTTCGTCAGAGCGGGCCTGGTCGCGTCGAACGGCGAGGCGCGCCGCCAGATCAAGGGCGGCGGCCTGCGCGTCAATGATGTTGCGGTTACCGACGAGAAGATGGTGCTGACGCCCGCCGAGCTCACGCCGGAAGGCGTGATCAAGCTGTCGCTGGGCAAGAAGCGCCACATCCTGCTCAAGCCTGCATAGGCGCATTCGCCTTAGGCTCTTGCTCCAGGAAGCGGAAACGCGCTCCCTACCCTTCATGGATCAAAATGCGCCGCGGGAAGATGCTCCAACAAAACCGCTGAAGCCGGCGCGCGTGGCGCTGAACGTGCTTGCATTGTGTTTTGCACTGTCGGTGCTGGGACGCGGTCTCGGCGATAGTTTCACGGTTTTCCTGAAGCCGATCTCGGAGGATTTCGGCTGGGACCGCGCCCAGGCCGTCTCGATCTACTCGCTGACCTGGCTCGCGAGCGGATTGACGGCCCCGCTGGTCGGCCGGCTGTTCGACCGCTCGGGGCCGCGCGCCGTCTATTCGATCGGGCTGGCGCTGCTCGGCAGCGCGTTTCTGACCGCCGCCCTTGCGCAGCAGCTCTGGCAGTTCCAATTGAGCGTCGGCCTGTGCGTCGGCATCGGCATTGCCTTCATCGGCAACGTGCCGAATTCCATCCTGCTCGGCCGCTGGTTCGGCCCGCGATTGCCGACCGCGATGGCGGTGGTGTATTCCGCGACCGGCGCGGGCGTGCTGATCCTGCTGCCGGCCTCGCAAGTCCTGATCGATCATATGGGCTGGCGCGGCGCCTATCGGATTTTCGGCGCCGCTGCGCTGTTGCTGTTGTTGCCGCTGCTGGCCTTGCCGTGGCGCTTGTTCTCGACCGGCTCGCCGCATGTCGTCAAAAGGGCCGATCCGGATTTCGTCGACGAAGGCTGGACGCTCCTCAGCGCGATGCGCCACCACGCCTTCTGGGCGCTGTTCTCGACCTTCTTTTTCACCGCGATCGGGATGTACGCGATCGCAGCCCAGGTCGTGGCCTATCTGATCGACGCAGGCTTCCCGCCCCTGCAGGCGGCGACCGCGTGGGGATTCAGCGGCGTGGTGCTGCTGTTCGGCATGCTCGGCGTCAGTTCGCTCGACGGTATCATCGGGCGGAGGCCGTCGGTGCTCTTCAGCTATGCGATCTCGATTGTCGGCATTGTGATGCTCTGGGGTCTGCAGTGGTATCCGAACTTCTGGCTATTGACGGGATTCTGTGGTTTGCTTCGGCAGCATGATCGGCTCGCGCGGACCGCTGCTGTCGGCGACCGCCCTGAAGATCTTTCGCGGCGAACGGGTCGGAACCATCTATGGCACCATTTCGATCGGCAGCGGCCTCGGGGCGGCGCTCGGCTCCTGGGGCGGCGGTCTGATCCATGACTGGACCCACAGTTATAACCCGATGATCGCGTTCGCACTCGTCAGCGTGATCCTGGGAATGATTCCATTCCTCATTGTCCCGGCGCTGCGGCGCTAGCGTTTTCCGGCGAAGCCCGTCCCCCGGGACGCGATCCGGGATGGATGCTGGCATTCACCATTAATAAGAAAGTTTTTGATATTCGTTCAGCCAACGGTTTTTTGCCAGGAAGGTCGAAAAATGAGTCTGCTGAGCCGATTGAAGATCCGCACCAAGCTGGCGAGCATGGTTGCCCTGTCAGCCCTGACCGTCTGCGCGATCATCGCGTTCTCGGCGACCCTGAGCCAGAGCCGGATGCTGGAAGACCGGATCGTACAGCTCCGCACGGCGGTTGATCTGCTGCACGGCCTGGCCCAGTCCCTGCAGGACGATGTCGCGGCGGGGAAAATGACACTGGCCGAGGCGCAAGCCCAGTTTCGCCTGCGCGGCAAGAAAATGACGTTCGGCAACGGCCAGGGCTACGGCGTCGCCTATAATCCGGATAGTTCGCTGTTGCTGAACGCCGGCAACCCTCAGCTCGAAGGCAAGATCACGGGTGCGACGGATGCCAACGGCGTCCTGATCGCCAAAGCCCAAATCGATGCCGCCAAGCTGAAAGCGGAAGGAAGTATCACAGCCTATCTCTATCCTCGTCCCGGCCAGAGCGTGGCCATCAAGAAAATCGCCTATGTACGCGCCTTTACCCCGTGGAACGCCACCATCAGCTACGGGCTGTATGTGGATGACCTCGACACCGACGCGAATGCGTTGCTGCTGCGGCTCGGTGCGATCGGCGCCGGCATTCTGGTGCTGATGGCATTGCTGTCGTGGATGGTCGCCCGCGATGTCCTGGGAGCCCTCGATCGGCAGAGGAGCCGCATGCAACGGATCGCCGGCGGATCGCTCGACGAGGCGGTCGAGGAGACCGACCGCGGCGACGAGATCGGACGGATGGCGGAAACGCTGGAGATGTTGCGGCAAACGGCCCTTACGGCCCGGAAGCTTGAAGCCGAGCAGGTAGCCTCGAAGCAACGGGGCGAAAACGAGAAGCGTGAAGCGCTTGTCGCCCTTGCCGACCGATTTGACGCTTCCGTGGGCCGGCTTGTCGGAATGATGGCGTCGGGTTCGAACGAACTGGAAGCCACCGCGCAATCCATGACCGGCACGGCGGAACGCACCAACCATCGCGCGACGGTCGTGGGCACGGCGGCGGCGGAGGCCAGCGCTCGCGTGCAGACGGTCGCCACCGCGGCGGAAGAACTGTCCTCGTCGATCAGCGAAATCAGCCGTCAGGTCGCGCAATCCGCCGATATCGCGAGCCGCGCCGTCGACAATGCACGCCGTACCGACACCATCGTGCGCGCCCTTGCCGATGGGGCTCACCAGATCGAACACGTGGCGGAGCTGATTTCGAGCATCGCGGAACAGACCAATCTGCTCGCGCTCAACGCCACCATCGAAGCCGCGCGCGCCGGTGAAGCGGGCCGTGGCTTCGCGGTGGTCGCAGCCGAGGTCAAGAGCCTCGCCAGCCAGACCGCGGAAGCCACCAAGGAGATCGGGACCCGAATCAGCCAGATCCAGGATGCAACCACGGAAGCTGTCGAGGCCATCCAGGGCATCACCGCGACGATCGAGGAAGTCAACGCGATCGCGACTTCGATCGGCTCGGCGATCGAGGAACAAGGTGCGGCCACCGCGGAGATCGCCCGCAATGTCACGCAGACGGCGCAGGCGACGCAAGAAGTCACCACGAATATCGGCGGCGTCAGCGCCGCCGCCACCGAGACCGGCAGCGCCGCCAGCCAGGTTCTTGCCGCAGCCTCCGGTCTCTCCAAGCAGGCCGAGCAACTGTCAGGCGAGGTCAACACCTTCCTGGCTGGCGTGCGTGCGGCCTGAGGGCGCGGACTGAAGAGCGGTCAACAAAACAAGCGGTCGCCGTGATTGCGAGGAGCGCGGCGACGAAGCAATCCGTCGCTGCGTCTTTCGAACAGGCCGCTCGCCTGCGGAAGGATCAGTTGTTCGGCGGCAATTCGATCGGGCTATTTTGCTTGCCGGTGTTGAACTCGAAGATCTTCCTCAACACCCCCGGCGCCATCGCGGAAATCGGATTGACGCGAAGCACCGGTGCCCCGGGCGTTCCGACGACCTCATAGGTGACGCCGAACAGCCCCTCATTGCTGCCGCCGCCCAGGAACAGTCCGAGAATCGGCACCTGACCGAACATGTTGTTCAGCCCGTACATCGGAATCAAGGTGCCGCTCATGCGTACCTGATTGCCGGGAAAATCGATGTTGCCCTCGATGGTGCCGCCGATCATCGGGCCCTTCACGACGCCCTCCCGGATCGTGAGCTGTCCGTTCTGCCGGGTGAATTCCGCGCGCAATCGCGAAAATGCGATGCCGTTCTGGACGCCGCCCTGCCCGCCCGCGGCCACCTGATTGAGCGAGGCCTCGCCCTTGACGGAAAAGTCCTTGACGTTGATCAGGCCTTCCTTCGCCTTCGGTTCGAGCGTCGGCGGGTCCATCGCCAGCACCAGCTGGCCGCCGATCATCTTGGAATAGGTGTCGGTGAAGCGGAACAATGCGCCGGCGTCGTTGGTCTCGACATAGATCACATCGCGGTTCTGCGTGCGGCGCAAATCGCCGCTTAAGGGCGTGTCCCGTCCGAGCTTGCCGCTGAGCGCGAAACTTTTGATCGCGCCATTGCGCCGTGACATCTTGGCATCGAGGCTGCGCACGGCTTCACCGTTGTAGCCGGCCACCGCGCCGAGCTTCAGGTCGATATCGACATCGACATTCTTGATCTTGCTTTTGGCGTCGGCTTCCTTGCCCGAAATAGCCGACTTGAGAAAGCCGCGACCGTCGAACACATCGCCGCGCATCGTCACTTTCACCACCCCGTCGGCGCCGCGATCGGCCTTCAGCGAGGTCTTGTCGCCCTCGGAGGGGGAATAGGTCGGGAAGCTGGCGTTCATCAGATCGCCGTTCTGATCGACCTCGAGCGATCCCTTCATCGAAGCGCCGCCGCCATCGATGACGATGTCTTCGAGGCGGGTCGATTGCTGCTTCTGCACCACGTTGAAGACGGCGCGGCTCGGCTTGCCCGGCAGCTTGAACCACCCCGGCAGAATGTTGTCGAGCTTCAGCGCCGTCAGATCGGCTTCGACGCCCATGCGGCTGTCGCGATCGGGGCCGCCGAGCTTGCCGATCAGCTTGATCGGAAGCGCGCCGCTGACCGCGGGTCCAAGATCGAATCCGAGCCGCGCGCGGCTTGCATCGTCGAGCGTCGCCTGCAATTTGACATCCGCATCGCCGTCGTTGGGCTTGCGGTAATCCAGCGACGCCGGCTGACCGTTGATCCTGACGTCGCCCTTGACCTGATAGCCCTGATTGTTGGCGACGATCTTCAGCTTGTCGGCCTCGAGCTTTTGATTCATCACCAGTTTGTCTGCGGCAAAGCCGCCGAGATCGGCGGTGATCGCATAGGTGGTGTCGGCCTTGGTCAGTTCGCGCTTGATCGGCAGGCCGAGGGTCACCAGGGCGGCCACCGTTCCCTTGCTCGAATTGGGATCGACCAGGGTGGCGGAAAATTCACTGAGGCGATCGGAGGCGAGGATTTCCGCCGCGGCCGGCACCGGACCTTCGATCCGGAATTTGACGCGCGCCGGGGCGGGCTTGGGCGCCATGTCCGGCACCTCGAACACGAAATCCGAAATCGCGAGTTTGCGGCCCGCCGGCGTATCGGCCGCCGCCTGCCCGATCGTCACGGTGGCGGTGCGGCCGGTCACCCGCGCTTTCAGATCGGCGTCGCGCACCGACGGCAGTTCATCCACCGGCCGCAGCGTCACGCCCGAGGCGATGATGTTGACGGCAAGCCCGTCGTCGGGAATCGGCGGCCCGCGCCGCGACAGGTTGCGAACCGGCGAGTTGACGCCGATCTCGATGCGCTGCAGCGAACCGCGTTCGACCCGCTCGATCACCCATTCGCGGACTTCGGGAACGATCAGGGTCGGCCAAATCCGTTTCAGGGCGGATGCCGACATCGGCGTTCCGGCAAAACCGAGCGTCAGGCGCGGCTCGGCCGAATAGTCGATACTGCCGGTGCCGGCGACGCCGATCTCGCCGTTGCTGATGTCGGCCTGGGTCAGCAGCACGCGCTTCCTGTCGGTGTCGAAGCGCATGCCGATGGCGATGCGGTTGAAGATCAGCGGCTGTTCGCCGTCGTCCGCCGCCAGCACGATGGTGCCGCCACTGAAACCCAGTTGCCAGTCGGTGACGTTGTCGTTGGGCGGCTCGAGATGGGCCAAGAGCGTGATCCGGTTCTGACCCGAGACGATCTTGAACGGCGCGACCAGCACGCGACGTCCCGCATCCCATTCGACGTTGATTTCCGCCGAATCGATCGCCATCGGATAATCGGGCGTATCGGTGTCGATGACTTGTCCGGCACCCGCCGTCAGTTTGCCCCTGAAATAGGTTGGCAGGCCGTCGCGACCGAGTTCGCCTTTCAGGTCGCCGGTAAGGGGCAAATCGGCGGTGTAGGTGAGGTCCTTCAGCCGCAGCGCCAGCAGGATGTTCGAGGTCGAGACCTTGTTGGCGCGAATATCGACCGATCGCACGCCGTTGGCGGGAGCTCCGACCAGCACCCGCAGCGACCAGGCATTGCTGCCCTCTTCGCCCACGCTCAGCGCCACGCCGCCGCCGCTCGGCCGGCGAAGGCTGAGGGTGATGTTTTCAAAGTTCCATTTATTGCCGCGCTGCTGATCGTCGACGATCAGATTTCCGTTCTTCAGACCGATTTCGTTGAGGTTTTGTCCGTCGAGGCCGGTCAGGCTCAGGCTGTCGAGCCAGTCGAGGCCGGCCAGCAGGCCGCTTTGCGCACTATCGGGAGCCGCTGGTTCGGCGGATGGGATGGCGGGCGCAGACGGCGAACCGGTGCCGGGCGGTGCTCCCGGGACCTGGCGCGGGAATGTGGGTGGAAGGCCGGCCTCTTTCTTCGAGGTAACGCCGGTCGCCAGCGGTTTGGCGGTGTCGCCGGTGGAAACCGTCACATAGCCATCCGGGGTGATGCGGACCGAAAGCTCGGCATCCACCAGATTGAGGCTTTCGGCCCGAAGCCGACCCGTCAATAGCGCGGAGCCTGATAGTCTCACTTCCGCCTTCGGCGCGTTCGCCACGATGACATGATCGCGATCGCGGACGACGATGTCGCGGATACGCACGGCGATGCGGATCCTGCCGGCGCGCTCGATCTGCGTGCCGCCGACCTCGACGGTGTTGCCGTGCCCGATATTTTCCTCGATTGCCGCGGCGAGCCAGGGCGTCGCCATTTCGAGATTGATCGGACCCGCGCCGAGCCGCCACCACAGCCCGCCGAAACAGACGCCGAAGATTGCCGCCAGCACCGCGATCACGACGGCGAGGCGTTTTACCCAGCGCCCTCCGGCAAGCCATCGGCGCAGCCCGCGGGCGTCATCGCCGATCCGATGCAATCCGGTGTTCGATCCGGACAACAGCCGGCGCGCGCGATGGCCCGCCACCTCGTCATGGTCCTGCTCCCAACCGGCATCCTCCCCTTGCGAGGGCTGGCCGTCTGCACGCGGTTTCGATCCCTTGGGCGACGTGTTCCTTGCCATTGCCTCTCGGTGCGGGCGTTGTCTGTGAGATTGATCGCCGCCAAGGCCACGCCCGTCGACACGTAACGAGCGTTCCTGTACCGGCATCGCTGCCAATCCTCGATTATTACTGTTACTCGTCATCGGGCCCAAGGAGCACATTCAACGAGCCGACGGCTGATACGTCGAATTCCTTGTAAACCATACCCCGAGGCCATCAGACTTGCCCAGCAGTCGGCATGATTCCAACCTGCCCTGGCAAGGGCCGCAATGCTCCCTTGGTTGATCCGGCGAAAGCGACGAAAGGAAGGCGTATGTCCAAGAAAACGCGCAAGAAATCCTCCAAATCCCGCTCCGGAAAGGCGACCCGCACCGCATCGAAGACGTCAAGCAAAAAGCCGGCCGCGAAAACCCGCAAGGCAACAGCGAAAAAATCAGCCAAGCGTGCCGCCAAGACCCCCCGGAACGCCGCGGCGCGAGCATCGCATAAGGCCCCGTCGAAAAAGTTAAAATCGCCCGGACCCGCCGAATCGACGCCGCGGGCCGCGGCCGAATCGAAGACGGCTGCCACTACTCCAAAAACCGCGGCAAAAATTGCAGCGCCAAAAGCGGGAACTCCGCCGGCGGGAAAACTGGCAGGTGAGAATCCCGGCGCGCCGCCTGCTCGCAAAGCGGCTTTGGCCGAGGGCGACCGCGCGCCCGACTTCCGGCTGCCCCGCGATGGCGGCGAGTCGGTTTCGCTGGCCGACTTTTCGGGACGAAAACTCGTGCTGTTTTTCTATCCGCGCGCGGACACCCCGGGCTGCACCAGGGAAGCGATCGACTTCACGCGACTGGCTGACACATTTGCCGCAAGTCAGACCGCCGTACTGGGTGTTTCGGCCGACCCCCTCAAGGCGCAGGAAGCCTTTCGCGACAAGCACCAGCTTGCGGTGCCGCTAGCATCCGATGAAACTCATGAAATGCTCGAGGCCTACGGCGTCTGGGGCGAAAAATCCATGTACGGCAAGACATTCCAGGGAACTCTTCGCACCACGGTGCTGATCGGCGCCGACGGCCGAATCGCAAGGATATGGCGCCATGTGAAGGTCGACGGCCACGCCGATGACGTGCTGGCGGCGGCGCAGGCGCTCTGACTTTGAGCTGTTGCGTTCGCCAAAAATTAACCATGAGAAGGTCAAATTGCCCCCGCAAATGTGGCCGTACGGGACTCATCTCCGACCGGCGCGGGAGTGCCGATGTCGTACCGTACCGGTCATTATTCTGAGCATACGCAGCACCACCATCAACACGACCAGGTCAGGGCCGCCTCGCGCCGCCCGGCAGCGGCGCAGGCTCCCGCCCCGCGCTCCAGGGGCGGCTATACCCTCGTCCATGCCGGTAAGCAGGTACGATTCGGTCCGGTGGTGTTCTGGATCGTGGTCGGTACGGTGGTCCTGCTCGGCATCTGGTCGGCTGCGACCGCGACCTATTTCGCGTTTCGCGACGATGTTCTCACCCGCCTGATCGCGCGCCAGGCCGAGATGCAATACGCCTACGAGGACCGCATCGCCGAACTGCGCGCCAAGGTCGATCGCACCACCAGCCGGCAATTGCTCGATCAGGAGCAATTCGACCAGAAGCTCGACCAGATCATGCGGCGCCAGACCGCGCTGGAATCGCGCGCCACAGCGCTTGGCGCCCTGCCGGACGCGTCGGTCACGGGAACGGTCCGGGCCCCGTCGCGCGGGCCCGCCGCAGCCGAGATCCCCATGTCGCCAAAACCCTCGCCGATCAGCGATACAGTGATTTTCGTGGCGCCGCCGGATCGCGAAGCGCGCCTGGAGTTGCGGAACTCCGGCCGCGATCAAACCGCCATCGAATCAGTTCGCGAAGGTGCAGGGCATGGACAGCGTTCTGGTGCGGCTGCAGACCTCGCTCGATCAGATCGAGCGCCGCCAGATGGCGGCGCTGAGCTCGGTCGAAGACGGCATGGAATCCCGGGTGCGCCGCATGCGCGGCGTGTTCACCGATCTCGGTCTCGACATGGCGCAACTGGAGGCGGCGACGCCGCGTAGCGGCATCGGCGGTCCCTTCGTGCCGGTGAAACTTTCTGCCGATGCCGGCGCCTTCGAACGCCAGCTCTATCGAATCAACCTCACCCGCGCCCAGGTCGAGCGCCTCAACCGGACGCTGGCGCTGGTGCCGTATCGCAAGCCGGTGATCGGCCAGGTCGAATTCACCAGCGGTTTCGGGGTCCGGAGCGACCCGTTCCTCGGCCGTCCGGCCATGCATACCGGTCTCGATTTCCGCGCCGCCAGCGGCGACCCGGTGCGCGCCACCGCGAACGGAAAAGTGGTGTCGTCGGGATGGGCCGGCGGCTACGGCCGCATGGTGGAAATCGACCATGGCAACGGTCTGTCGACGCGTTACGGGCACATGTCGGAGATCAACGTCAAGATCGGCGATCCAATCAAGATCGGACAGGTGATCGGCGCCGTCGGCTCCACCGGCCGATCGACCGGTCCGCATCTGCATTATGAAACGAGGATCGACGGCGACGCGGTCGATCCACAAAAATTCCTGCGCGCGGGCGTGCGCCTGAGCGCCGGCTGAGTTCGCCGCGCCGCGCTGCTGCCCGGATCAAGAATTAGTGCCCGACCTCGCCGCTGATGACGTCGCCGAACAGCTCCCAGGTCTCGCCGTTGAACTTCATCAGCTGCATCTGTTCGATCGGAAAGAAGTCGTTCGCCGAGGTGTTGACCTTGACGCCCGGCAGCATCATGTCGGTCGAGAAATCCTTCAGGCTCGCGGCTTGTTTCATGACATTTTCGCGCGTGAGATTGTCGCCGCATTGCTTGAGAACCTGCTCCATGGCCTGCGCCTGAACGTAGCCATAGACGTTGTTGGCATTCAGCTTGTCGCCGTCGGGATAATATCTGTCCATGAAGGCCTGCCATTTCTTCACCCCCGCATCGTCCTTCCATGCCGGGTCGGTCGGATCCTTCAGATAGGCCGTGGAGACGATGTCCTTGGCATATTGAAGGCCGGCCGGCTTGAGCACCGCGGCTACCGAGGTGGCGGTGTTGGCGAGAAAGAATTTCGGTTTCCAGCCGAGTTCGCCGACCTTCCTGATGGCCTGCGCCGATCCCTTCGGCGCGGCCCAGGAGAAGAAAATATCGGCGCCCGAATCATGCAACGCGACGATCTGCGAATTGATCGAGGGATCCGAGACCTCGTAGGATTTATCGGCGATGATCATGCCGGCCTTGTCGCCGAGACCGTCGCGCAATCCCTTCACCTGATCCTTGCCGGCATCGTCGTTCTGCCAGAACACCGCGATTTTCCCGTTGGGAAAATGATCGAGAACGTATTTGGCGTAGATGCGGCCCTCGCTCTGGTAGTTGGGCTGGAAGCCCATGGTCCACGGGAAGTTCTTCGGATCGCCCCATTTGGTGGCCCCCGACGCGACGAAGAGCTGCGGCACCTTCTTGGCGTTCATGTATTTCTGGATCGCCGAGTTGGACGGTGTGCCCAACGCCTGGAAGATCAGCAGCACCTCGTCGCTTTCCACCAGCTTGCGCGCCTGCTCGATCGCCTTGGGCGGGCTGTAGCCGTCGTCATAGGAGATAAAGTTGACCTTGCGGCCGTTGATGCCGCCTTCGGCATTGACCTTGTTGAAATAAGCCGCCTCGGACTTGCCGATCACGCCATAGGAAGAAGCAGGCCCGCTATAGGGCATGATGTTGCCGACTTTGATTTCGGTGTCGCTGGCGCCCGGATCGTATTTCTTTTGCGCCGACGCCGCGGTCGCCGCCATGGCTGCGGCGGCCGTCCACACCGCCAAGGCAACAAGGTTCCTCATGCGAGCCGGCATCGTTTTCTCCCCGTTTGACCGTTTATTTTCATCGAGTGTCGCAAGCCGGGCGCACGCATGCAAGCATCCGGATATTCCGCCGCACGAAACAGCATTGTTGCATCCCGCCAATTATGATTGATGCGGGACGGCAGTTCCTGCTCAGGGCGAACGGATTGAAACCAGACCGGCGAATTGGACCGCGACACCCCAGGCTCGGCGCGGCCGGATTTCACGCCGCGCGATGGCTCGGTGTGCGCTTGTTTCGAGCCGCCGGCTTTCATCAGCTCGGATCGGAGTTCGCGGATAAACGTATTGCGGGCGTTCGCGAAAAGCTTGTCCGCGGCGAGACCGTCTATCTTGCCGGGCTCGCGCCTCCCGGCACGCACAATTCAGGCGTGGCGCTGGTGGAGGTGACGCAGGCAAGCGGCCCGCGCCTGATCGTCAACAACGAGGAAGAGCGCTTTTCCGGCAACAAGCATACGACCGAATATCCGCGCCGATCGATCGATGCGATGGTGGCAACGCTGCGCGGCATGGGACGCGATATCGGTGACATCGACGCGTGGCTGACCAGTTGGGATTACCCGGCCCTGGCCGGGACGCTTGCGCGCTCGGTACTGGAGGAGCTGCCGCAAAGCCTGAAACTGCTGCGTACAACGGAGGCCGCCGGATTTGACGGCCGCCGGCTCGACCAGATGACCCGAACCCCGAAAATCCTCGGCCGGCAGCTCGGGCTTTCCGAGCGCGTGCCGCTGATCTGCATGCCGCACCATGACAATCACGCCTGGTTCTCTTTCGCGGCCTCGCCGTTTTCAGACGATAACGAACCGGTCGCGATCGCCGTACTTGACGGCACCGGCGATCGGGGATCGGTCTCGCTCTATGTCGCCGAGCGCGGCGCGATGCGGCGGCTCTATTGCAATGACAGCATGTTCGACTCGCTCGGCGCTTTCTACAGCGTGATTTCATCGACCCAGGGCGGCTGGACCTGGCTATCGAGCGAGGGCCGCTACATGGGCGCCGCCGCATGGGGCGACATGAACCGCGCCAGCAATCCCTATTACGCGCGGCTGAAACAGGTTTTGCATTTCGGTGCTGCAGGCGAAGTCCGGCTCAACCGCGCCATGGCCAACTGGTATTGCGACCCGTTCGAGCATCCCTACAAGACCGCGCTGATCGACATCCTCGGCGAACCCTTGAAGCCCGATCAATTGTGGAATCCCGACGCGGTGCTGCGGGTCGAGGACATCCATCACCGGCCCGACACCAAGGACCGTCTCGACAAGGCGGCCGCGACCCAACTGGTGTTCGAGGACGCCATGATCCATGTGGTCGATCACCTGTTGCGCGTCACCGGCGCGAACCGGCTGGTCCTCACCGGCGGCGTGGCGCTGAATGCGGTCGGCAACATGCGGCTGCTCGAGCATTTCGACGAGGCCTGGTTCGCGCAAGCCCAGCATCGCAAGGCGCGCCTGCAACTGTGGGTGCCGCCGACCCCCGGCGACCCCGGCGTATCAATCGGTGCGGCCTGGTTGTTCGCGCATCTCGCCGGCGCGCCGCGCGGCGCGGCGATGAGCCACGCGTTTTATTGCGGTTTGCCGCCGTCACGCGAGGACATCGCATTGGCGCTCACCACCGGCGATATCGTCTCCACGGCGATCGGCGACATCTCGACACCGGAGGGCTGCGACGCCGTCGCCGATCTGATGGCGTTCATGGTGGCCCGGAACGGCATCATCGCGCTATATCAGGGCGCGGCCGAGACCGGGCCGCGCGCGCTCGGTCACCGTTCGATCTTCGCAAACCCGTGCGACGCCAACACGCGGGAGCGGCTCAACGAGCGCGTGAAATACCGCGAGGCGATCCGTCCCTTGGCGCCGATGGCGACGCTGCAAGCGGCAATGGAATTTTTCGACCTGCATGAGGGCGCATCCGACGCCGACTACAACGCCTACAATTACATGGTGCTGACCGCGCCGTCGAAGCCGCACGCGCGCGCGAAGATACCGGCTGTGATCCACGCCGACGGGACCGGACGGATTCAGATCGTGCGTGCGGAAGACGATCCCCTCACCCACGCCTACCTGAAAGCGCTCGGCCGCCGCATCGGCGTCGAGATATCGGTCAATACCTCCTTCAATGTCGCAGGTCCGATCGCACAGACGCCGCAACAGGCGATCGACACGCTGCGCCGCTCCAAGGGCCTTGACGTCGTACTGCTGGTCGCCAGCGACGGCGCGGTGTACGCGGCATGGCATGGCGGCGAACGCGACAGCGGCCGTTTTACGGGGTGGCTTTCGGAATGGCAAAGCCGGGAACGCGTTTGAGTATCCGTCCGTCAATCAGCAGCAGCGCGCTGCCGATCACAAGTGCGCCGGCAATTTCGCGCCCCGAGGCGCTTTCGCCCAGCACGAGATCGCCGAGCAGGATCGCCGTTACTGGAATCAGCAGCGTCACCAGCGTGACGTTGGTCGAGCCGGAACGTCGCAGGATCTGAAAAAATACGATGTAAGCCAGCGCCGTCGACAATGCGGCGAGACCCAGGATCGCCAGCCATGTCGTTACGCCGGGCATTGAGAGTTGCCAGGGCCGTTCGAAGACGGCCGCGATGACAGTCATCATCAGGCTCGACGCCAACAGTTGAAACGTCGCCGTCGCCAGCGGCGGCGAGTCCGACAGTTTGCGCCGGGCATAGAGCGCCGATAATCCGTAACTGAAGGCGGCGGCAAGGCAGAGCAGGATGCCGATCCCCTCGCCGCTCTGAAAGCCAAGTCCTTCGCCATGCAGAATGATCACGCCGATCAATCCGGTGACGACGCCGGCGATACGGCGCATATGCAACTGTTCGTCGCCGGCAGCGGCCATCACCAGAACGGTGAACACCGGCGTGGTTGCGTTCAGGATCGAGGCCAGTCCGCTCGGAATATAGGTCTGTCCGACGACGATCAGACAGAACGGCAGAATGTTGTTGAGGAGCGCGATGGCGAAAAACGGCTTCCAGCCGGAAAACCCCCTCGGAAAACCGATCCGGTAAACCCGTAACAGCGGCAACAGGATGATGGCGGCAATCGTCACCCGCAGCAGGACGAGCGTCAACGGCGGCAATTCCCGGAGCACCACGCCGTTGAAAAAGAACGATCCGCCCCACAGCACCGACAGCAGCGCGAGCAGCGACCAGTCGCGGGCGTCGATCCGATTGTCGTTGGCGGGCATTGCGGCTCACATCTGCGCGGAGAGCAGACGCTTACCGCAAAAGCCGAAGGGATCGCCACCCGATTCCCGCAAAGGGACGCCGCAACCGCGATACTCGCGTATTTGCGCCCCGGGTCTAGGGTTTACGAAGGCACAGGCCGATCGTCGGCGACGTCCCGCATTTTGCGCCATCCGGCGCGCCGCCGCTCGGACAGAACACCGACACCAGCATCTCGTTCGCGTCGCAGCTTGCCGCGCCATCCGACTGGACGGATCTCACGGTGACCGGAGCAGCATCGCCTTTATCGCCTTTTTCGCCGGGCGCGCCCTGAGGCCCCTGCGGACCTTGCGCGCCAGCCTGTCCCTGGACGCCGGGCACACCCTGAACGCCCTGCGCACCCTGCGGACCGGCCGGACCCTGCGCGCCCGGCTCGCCCTTTGGTCCGGGATCCCGGCCGCAGGCGCCAAGCGAAAGCGCAATACCAATGATGAGGATTGGAAATATTCTCATGACGCCCCCCGCAACGAATGAACGGATCGCCGGCCAAAGCCACCAGCAGCACGACAAGGCTTTCGAACCATCGGAGTTCCCCGGCGATGATGCCGGAACGTCATGGCACATTCAAGGGCGCTATTTCGCGCGGCCATCCTTTGCCCGCGACACGATCTCGATCATCTTTCCTTCGTCGTCGTCGGGCGCATGGGCTTTGGCTTTTTCAAACGCGTGCACCGCGGCACGGCCGAGCAAAGGCGGCTCGGCCAACAGGCTCTCGGCCAGCGCGACCGCGTAAGCTGCATCCTTATGCCGCAGCGCCGCCGTGAAGGTCGCGCCGGAAAAATTCCGCGCCACCATGCGCCTGGAATGACGGATCACTTGCGGGCTGGCGGCAACGCCGGTCTCGACCGCCTCCAGCACCAGCTTCATGTCGAGACCCGCCTGCTCGGCGATCGCAAGGCCCTCGGCGATGCCGGCGATCTGGATCGCACCCATCAGATTGTTGATCAGCTTGTAGACCGTGCCGGTGCCGACCGCGCCGAAATGCCGGATCGTCGTCGCAAGCGGCGCAAGAAAAGGCCGCGCGCGCTCAAGATCGGCCGGCTCGGCGCCGATGAGCAGCGTCAGCTTTCCGCTCGCCGCGGCATCGGGCAATCCCGTCACCGGACTATCGATATAGATGAGGCCATGGCCGCGAAGCTCGCCTGCGAGTTCGAGCGCATGGTTGTACGACACGGTGGAACATTCGATGGCGAGCGCACCGGCCTTGGCGGTCTTCGCGGCGCCGTTCTTGCCGAGCCACACGGCGCGCGACGCCTCGTCGTCGGCAACCATGGTCACGACGGCGTCGGCGCCCTCGGCAGCATCCGCTGGCGAAACCGCCCATCGCGCGCCGCGCGCGATCAGGTCCTCGGCTTTCGCCTTGCTGCGATTGCAGACCGCGACCGTAAAGCCGGCATCGAGATAGCGGCCGGCCATGCCATGGCCCATGCGGCCGAGACCGATGAACGCGACTTTTGCCATCAGCTAGTCCACGTCCTCGACCGCGCCCGGCGTGGTGCCGAACGCGCGCTGCGCCAGCGTCGCCGCCAT
Source organism: uncultured Alphaproteobacteria bacterium (assembly GCA_963793165.1). Classification (GTDB taxonomy): domain Bacteria; phylum Pseudomonadota; class Alphaproteobacteria; order Rhizobiales; family Xanthobacteraceae; genus Bradyrhizobium. Next base: position 240,638 of record CAWBYU010000006.1, on the reverse strand, counting down.
GAATTCATCGAGGTCGCCGTCGAGCACGCCCGAGGTATCGGAGGTCTGCACGCCGGTGCGGAGGTCCTTCACCATCTGATAGGGCTGCAAGACATAGGAACGGATCTGGTGACCCCAGCCGATATCGGTCTTGGCGGCCTGGTCGGCGGCGGCCTGCTCTTCGCGCTTCTTCAATTCGATCTCGTAGAGCCGCGCGCGCAACATGTCCCAGGCTTGCGCCTTGTTCTTGTGTTGCGAGCGTCCGGCCTGACACACCACCGCGACGCCGGTCGGGATGTGCGTGAGCCGCACCGCGGACTCGGTCTTGTTGACGTGCTGGCCGCCGGCGCCGCCCGAACGCATGGTGTCGGTGCGCACGTCGGATTCCTTGATGTCGATCTTGATGCTGTCGTCGACCACGGGAAAGATCGCGACCGACGAAAACGACGTGTGCCGGCGCGCGTTGGAATCGAACGGCGATATCCGCACCAGCCGGTGCACGCCGGCTTCGGTCTTGAGCCAGCCATAGGCGTTCTGACCGCTGATCTGGATGGTGGCGGATTTGATGCCGGCCTCTTCGCCCTGGGTCTCCTCCAGATATTCGATCTTGAAGCCGTGCTTTTCGGCCCAGCGCGTGTACATGCGCAGCAGCATCGCGGCCCAGTCCTGGCTTTCGGTGCCGCCGGCGCCGGCATGGACCTCGAGATAGGAATCGAACCGGTCGGCCTCGCCGCCCAGCAGCGCCTCGAGTTCGCGCCGCGCGACTTCCTTCTTCAGGGCTTTCAGCGCGGTCTCGGCCTCAGCGACCACGCCTTCATCGTTCTCGGCTTCGCCGAGTTCGATCATGCCGATATTATCCTCGAGCTCGCGCTCGACCTTGCCGATGCCGCTGAGCGCATCCTCCAGCGAGGTGCGCTCCTGCATCAGTTTCTGGGCCTTCTGGGGATCGTTCCAGAGATTGGGATCTTCAGCGAGCTTGTTCAGCTCCGCAAGGCGCGCCGTGGATGCATCGACGTCAAAGATGCCTCCTCAGCAGCCCGACCGACTGCTTGATCTCTTCAACGAGGCGTTCGACTTCAGCGCGCATTGCGGTCTCTATCTGCGGCACCGGCCGCGATTGAAATGATGCGTGGGATGTAGCGGCGGACGCCGCAAAGCGCAATCGGCTTGGGCCCCTTCTCAGGCGTGTTTCTGGCGCGCGCGGACGCTAATAGAGCCCGCCGGTTCCTGGACGCATGATATTATTGCCGGCGTCCGGCGGCGCCGTCAGCGAGCGGCCGTCGGCATCGGCCACGCCCATGACGGCGTAATTATCCGGCGGCGCGGTACCCGGCTTGAAGGCCTCCAGAACGGTCCGGCCGCTGTCTCCCGGGCCGGCCCGCATGCCGCTCTTGGCGTCGACGCGGATCAGCTTGATCCCGGCCGGAACTTTGAACGGAATGGCCGGCTTGTCGGCGAGCGCGAACTTCATGAAATCTCGGGCGATCGGCCCGGCCGTGTGGCCTCCCTGAGCGCTTCTGCCCAGACTCCGGGGCTTGTCGTAGCCAAGATAGAGACCAACCACGAGATCGGGCGAAAAGCCGACGAACCAGAGATCTTTTGCATCGGAGGTGGTGCCGGTTTTGCCGGCGATCGGCTTGCCCACTTCGCGCATCACGGTCGCCGTGCCGCCCTGGACCACGCCTTCCATCATCGAGGTGATCTGATAGGCCGTCATGACGTCGAGCACCTGCTCCCTGCGATCGACAAGTTGGGGCTCAGGCTGATTCTTCCATCCATCGGGAGCGTCGCAGCCACGGCATTCGCGCGCATCGTGCCTGAAGATGGTATGGCCGTAACGGTCCTGAATGCGATCGATCAGCGTCGGCTTCACCCGCCGGCCGCCATTGGCGAACATCGAATAGGCCGTGACCATCCGCATCACGGTGGTTTCGCCGGTGCCGAGCGCATAGGATAAATAGTTCGGCAGTTCGTCATAGACGCCGAAACGCTTGGCGTATTCGCCGATCAGGGGCATGCCGACATCCTGCGCCAGTCGCACGGTCACGGTATTGAGCGACCATTTCAGGGCTTCGCGAAGGGTCGTGGGGCCTCGATAATGGCCGACGGAAAAGTTATCCGGACGCCAGACCTCGGCGCCCTGCCCCTGATCGATTTCGATCGGCCCATCGACGAGGACGGTGGACGGCGTGTACCCGTTGTCCAGCGCGGACGAATAGACGATCGGCTTTATGGTCGAGCCGGGCTGACGATAGGCCTGTGTCGCGCGGTTGAACTGACTCTGGTCGAACGAGAACCCGCCGACCATGGCCAGCACGCGGCCGGTCCATGGATCCATCGCCACCATGGCGCCGGAAATCTCCGGCAACTGGCGCAGCCGGAACTGGCCTTCGACCAGGCTGCCATCCTTTGCAATCAGCGGGTCGGCATAGATGATGTCGCCGGGGCTGAGAACCTGCGAAACCGCTGTTGGCGTCTTGCCGCGTGCCGGGCCGCCGGCGGCCTTCGCCCACCTCACGCCATCAAGCGTAATGTTCCCGATTTGTCGGTCCTTGACGACGGCGCCACCGAGCTCGCGGCCGGGCTGAAAACCGATCCGGGCCGACTGATCGCTGGTTTCCAGCACCACCGCCATCCGCCATGGCGAGATGTCCGAAAGCGATTTGACGTCGGCGAGCTTGACGCCCCAATCGCCCGATATGTCGAGCTTCGAGGTCGCGCCACGCCAGCCCTGCGCCTCGTCGTAATTGACGAGACCGGCGGCCATGGTCTTGCGGGCGATCACCTGCAGTTTGGGATCGAGCGTGGTTCGTACCGACAGACCGCCTTCGTAGAGCTTCTTTTCGCCGTACCGCTCGAACACGTCGCGGCGGACCTCCTCGGCGAAATACTCGCCGGCGAAAATATGCGCGGCATTGGTCCGGCTGGTCACGACCAACGGATCCTTGCGGGCCTTGTCGGCGTCCGCCTGCTTGATCCAGCGATTTTCGAGCAGCCGGTCGATCACGTAATTACGGCGTTCAATGGCGCGGTCACGGTTCTTCAACGGATGCAGCGACGATGGCGCCTTGGGCAGCGCAGCCAGATAGGCCGCTTCGGCGACGGTAAGGTCGTTCACCGACTTGTCGAAATAGACCAGCGATGCGGCCGCGACGCCGTAAGCGCCAAGGCCGAGATAGATCTCATTGAGATAGAGTTCGAGAATCTTGTCCTTTGAGTAGGCGCGCTCGAGCCGCATCGCCAGCAAGGCTTCCTTGATCTTGCGGGTGAACGACACCTCATTGGTCAGGAGGAAGTTCTTCGCGACCTGCTGGGTGATGGTGGACGCGCCCTGCGGGCGCCGGTTGGACCCGAAATTCTGCGCAAGCAGAACTGCCGCACGCGCCATGCCGGTGAAGTCGATGCCGCCATGCTCGTAGAAATTCTTGTCCTCGGCGGCCAGGAACGCGTTGATCACCAGTTTCGGAACCGCCTGGATCGGCAGATACAGCCGGCGCTCCTTGGAATATTCGCCGAGCAGCGCGCCATCCGAAGCATGGACGCGCGTCATCACCGGCGGCTCATAATCCTGCAGCTGCGAATATTGCGGCAAGTCCTGGGAATAATGCCAAAGCAGCCCCGCGACCGCGGCCACGCCAACCAGAAACACCACGGTCCCGACAGTGAACAGGAAACCGACAAACCGAACCAACCAACGCATTCTCAAAGTTCCGTCTCAGCCTTGCGCCGAAATCCCCGGCGATTTTCCGCAGTCCCGCGCGCGATGGTTCCGCTTGTTCAGTAGAGGCTGCCTGTGCCGGGACGCATGATGCTGCCGGCGTCCGGCCGCATGATGTTGCCTCCCTCAGGTACCATCCCCGGCGGCGGGGGGATACGTCCGTCCGCATCGGCGACGCCGATCACGGCGTAATTATCCGGCGGCGCCGTGCCCGGCTTGAAGGCCTCCAGAATGGTGCGGCCGCCCTCGCCGGGACCGACGCGCATGCCGCTCTTGGCGTCGACGCGGATCAGCTTGATCCCGGCCGGAACCTTGAACGGAGTGGCCGGCTTGTCGGCAAGCGCAAGCTTGAGGAAATCGCGCGCGATCGGCGCGGCGGTATGACCGCCGCTGGCGCCTCGACCGAGATTGCGCGGCTTGTCGTAGCCGACATAGATGCCGACCACGAGGTCCGGCGAGAAGCCGATGAACCAGACGTCTTTCTCGTCGTTGGTGGTGCCGGTCTTGCCGGCGATCGGCTTGCCGACCTCCCTCACCACCGTCGCCGTGCCGGCCTGGACCACGCCTTCCATCATCGAGGTGATCTGATAGGCCGTCATGGAATCCAGCACCTGCTCCCTGCGGTCGACGAGCTGCGGCTCGGGCTGATTCTTCCAGCCGCCGGGGGCGTCGCAGCCGCGGCACTCGCGGGCGTCGTGCTTGAAGATGGTGCGGCCGTAGCGATCCTGGATGCGATCGATCAGCGTCGGCTTCACGCGCCGGCCGCCATTGGCGAACATCGAATACGCCGTGACCATCCGCATCACGGTGGTTTCGCCGGCACCGAGCGCATATGACAGATAATTCGGCAATTCGTCATAGACGCCGAAGCGCTTGGCGTATTCGCCGATCAGGGGCATGCCGATGTCCTGCGCCAGCCGCACCGTCACGGTGTTGAGCGAGCGCTGCAGCGCGTTGCGCAGCGTCGTCGGTCCGTAATATTTGCCGGTCGAATAGTTTTCCGGACGCCAGACGCCCGACCCCTGCCCCTGATCGATCTCGATCGGCGCGTCGATCACGACCGTCGATGGCGTGTAGCCATTATCCAGCGCCGAGGAATACACGATCGGCTTGAACGAGGAGCCCGGCTGGCGGTAGGCCTGCGTCGCGCGGTTGAACTGACTCTGGTCGAACGAGAATCCGCCGACCATCGCCTGCACGCGGCCGGTCCATGGGTCCATCACCACCATCGCGCCGGAAACTTCCGGCAACTGCCGCAGCCGGTATTGGCCTTCGACCGCCGTGCCATCCTTGGCGATCAGCGGATCGGCATAGACGATATCGCCGGCCGCAAGCACCTGCGAAACCGTGGTCGGCGTCCTGCCCCGTGCCGGGCCGCTCGCGGCCTTCGCCCATTTGACGCCCTCCAGCGTGATGATGCCGGTCTGCCGTTCCTTGCTGACGGCCCCGCCAAGCTCGCGAACTCGGCTGAAAACCGATCCGGGCCGACTGATCGCTGGTCTCCAGCACCACCGCCAGCCGCCATGGTGAGATGTCCGAAAGCGATTTGACGTCGGCGAGCTTGACGCCCCAATCGCCCGAAATATCGAGCTTGTTGCCCGCGCCGCGCCAGCCCTGCGCCTCGTCGTAATTGACGAGACCGGCGGCCATGGTCTTGCGCGCGATCACCTGCATTTTCGGATCGAGCGTGGTCCTGACCGACAGACCGCCTTCGTAGAGTTTCTTTTCGCCGTACCGCTCGAACACGTCGCGGCGGACCTCCTCGGCAAAATATTCGCCGGCGAAAATATGCGCGGCATTGGTCCGGTTGGTCACCGTCAGCGGGTCCTTGCGGGACTTGTCGGCGTCGGCCTGCTTGATCCAGCCGTTCTCCAGGAGCCGGTCGACCACGTAATTGCGCCGCTCGATGGCGCGGTCGCGGTTGCGCACCGGATGCAGCGCCGCGGGCGCCTTCGGCAGCGCGGCCAGGTAGGCCGCTTCCGCGATCGTGAGTTCGTTCACCGACTTGTCGAAATAGACCAGCGATGCCGCGGCGATGCCGTAGGCGCCAAGGCCGAGATAAATTTCATTGAGATAGAGTTCGAGGATCTTGTCCTTTGAATAGGTGCTCTCGATCCGCATCGCCAGCAAGGCTTCCTTGATCTTGCGCGTAAAGGAGACCTCATTGGTCAGGAGGAAGTTCTTCGCGACCTGCTGGGTAATCGTGGACGCGCCCTGCGGCCGCCGGTTGGAACCGTAGTTCTGCGCAAACAGCACCGCGGCACGCGCCATGCCGGTGAAGTCGATGCCGCCATGCTCGTAGAAATTCTTGTCTTCAGCCGCCAGGAACGCGTTGATCACCAGTTTCGGAACCGCCTGGATCGGCAGATACAGCCGGCGCTCCTTGGAATACTCGCCGAGCAGCGCGCCATCGGCCGCATGGACGCGCGTCATCACCGGCGGCTCATAATCCCGAAGCTGGGAATAATCCGGCAGATCCTTGGAGTAATGCCAGATCAGGCCAGCCACCGCCGCCACGCCCACCAGGAACACGACGGTTCCGGCGGCGAACAAGAAACCCATGAACCGCACCAGGAAGCGCATTATCGAAGTTCCGTTTCAACCCGTGCGCCGCAATAACCGGCGATATAAGCAGTATGAATATTCCAGAACAATTGCCGCTCGGCGCAGACGCACTATAGCTTGCGCGCGAGTATTTTGAACGATTCCGAGCACATCACGGTGGTTTTTTATAGGGCTGCCGCTGTGGCCAAACTAGGGCTTCCATCATCGGAAGGCGCCGTTTCGGTCAGCCATCCCGGCCTGGTTTCAGTTCCCGGCACCGGCCTTGGCCACCCGCTTGGCAAAGAAGGCGTCGATCGCCTGCGCCATGGATCCGACGGTGCGCGAACGCCAGTTCTCCGAGACCAGATGCTCCAGGTCGCCCTTGTTGGAGACGTAACCGAGTTCGACCAGGACCGACGGCACGTCCGGGGCTTTCAGTACCTTGAAACCCGCCGATTTCAGGGGATGCTTGTGCATCCGCGCCGTCGTCTTCATCTCGCCCATCAACAGCCGTGCGAACCGGTTCGAGAATGTGCGGGTTTCGCGTCGCGCCAGGTCGATCAGGATGTCGGCAACTTCGGTCGGCTCCTCCGTGAGGTTGACCCCGCCGATGGCATCGGCCTTGTTTTCCGCCTCGGCGAGCCTTTCCGCTTCGGCGTCGGAGGCGCGGTCGGACAAGGTGTAGATCGTGGCGCCCTGGGCGTCGCCTTCGCCGCGCGGCAAGGCGTCGGCATGAATCGACACGAACAGCGCCGCCGACTGATTGCGGGCGATCCGGACCCGGTCCGCCAGCGGAATGAAAGTATCGTCGCTGCGGGTCATGACGACGCGGTATTTGCCGCTTTTCTCGATCCGCTCCCTCAACGCCAGCCCAAATCCAAGCACCAGGTCCTTCTCGGTTTCACCACCGGACTGCGTGCCGTTGTCCTCGCCGCCGTGGCCGGGGTCGATCACCACCACCGGGCGCATATCCGACTCGGCTGCCTTTGGCGCAACAGGCTTGGCCTCGGCCGCCGTCGCCGCGGCGGCCACGGTATCCGCGGCCCTCGCGATGGCGGGCCGCAGTTCGGGCCGGCTTTCCACAGCCAGCGCCTGGACAAAGCCGGTGCGATCGACCTCCTCCAGTTCGAGCACCAGCCGCGGCGGCTGGCCGTTGGCCGCCTCCAGCACGTAGGATTTGGCGATTCGGGCGGGACCGGTCAGGTCGAATACGATTCGCGAGCCGCCCGGCATCACCATGCCGTAGCGAAACGCCTTGACCAGACCGCGGCTTGCGGCGCCGGTCCCGGCCGGAAACTGAAAATTGACCTGGGGAATATCCAGCACGACCCGGTACGGATCGGCGAGCGTGAAGGCGCGAAACTGGATGGCCTTGTCGAGGTCGAGAACGAACCGGGTCTGCTTGGCATCGCCGGCCAGCCGCGCGTCCGAGGCAATCGGAAAGGCGGCGGACGTGGCCGGCCCCGGAGATGTCCCCTCCACCGCATGGACGCCCGTGACCCCCGGACATAGCAATGCTGCGGCGCACAATAGACCGCGGACCAGCAAAACCCTCTGAATTGCGCGGCTCCCCAACAATTCCGTGCCTCCGAGCAGCCCTCTTACCGCAATAGAACTGCAGGGTTAACTGCAGCTTAAATGTCGTCCCCAAATAAGGCGAGGTGTTGCCGCATGGCGACGCTTCCCTTGCACCTAGGCTCCAATCCACGTATGTACAGGGTGCTGACGGCTAAAACTCCCGGTTGTGTCGCGTTCAGCCTCCCGGTGCAGCGCCGGAACCTTCTGATACAGGAGATTCCAGCGTCTTTCCGATCCCTCCGCAGCCAGCGCAGCGCGCGGCTGACAAGGAGCGGCGGTTTCGAGCCCGAGCGGCGTCCGGTCCCAGGTCATCTATTTGCTCCAGGGACGGCTTTAGACACGGCAGAACCGATTATCCGGGCCTTTGAAGGGCCCGATATGCGATGGCCGGCGAGCGCTCAGGCGCCGCGTCGGGCTTTCAGCGACAGACAAGGCGGCGCCTTTGCCGCCAACGTGTTCAGACGGGCCGACGCTTGATGCGCCAGACACTGTTGCCGACCATGATCCGGTTAAGAATCGCGCCGATGCGGAGCGCAAGCTCCGCGCGTCGCTTTGCTTTGCCCGGCTCCCGTTCGGCCCGGCGCCCAGGCTTGCGTTTCGGCCTTCCCCTCACCCCCGAATCAGGTGGACCGTCGCGTCACCCGGCCGCGCCATATGCGCTCCCGGTTGAACGCGCCCGCCGCCGTCAAGAGTTCCAAAATGCCCAACAAAATGCTGATCGACGCTACCCACCCGGAAGAGACCCGGGTCGTTGTGGTCCGCGGCAACCGCGTCGAAGAGTTTGATTTCGAGACTGCCCAGCGCAAACAGCTGCGGGGCAACATCTATCTCGCCAAGGTCACGCGGGTAGAACCGTCGCTGCAGGCGGCCTTCATCGAGTATGGCGGCAACCGTCACGGCTTTCTCGCCTTCAGCGAAATCCATCCGGATTATTATCAGATTCCGGTCGCCGACCGGCAGGCGCTGATCGAAGCCGACGAACGCGCGCACCGCGAGGCCGAAGAGGAAAGCGAAAACCGGTCCAACCACCGCCGCCGTCCGCGCCACCGCAATGCGCGCCGCCGCGGCAACGGCGACCGCGTCCGCAGCGAGGTGGTCGAGGGCGCAAGCCCGGATCAGGTCCCGACCGACCAGGCGCTGGAACATGGGCATGAACCGCATGAGCTTGCCCAGGATCACGTCCATGGCGAGGAGGGACATCCCCTCGCCCACGACACCGGGCATGACCACCCCGAGGCGGAGCATCATGATCATGAAGGTTATTCGCATGATCACGCGCACGAAGAGCATGACCACGCCGACGCCGGCGAAACCCAGCCTGCGGCTTTCCAGCCCGCTGCGACAGCCGTCGAAGCATCGGCCGCGCCGGCGAGCCCCGAGTCCCACGATGATCACGCGGATGTCGAGCGCGATCACGAGGACCACGCGCACGAGAACGCAGCCCATGCCGATGACGCGCTCCACGCCGAAGACGGTGGCGGCGAGCATGCCGGGTTCGCCGGCGGCGAACCCTTGGCCGAACAGGCCCTGCATGACGACGAGAACCACGACGATGACGATGATGAAGGCGACGACGCCGAGGAAGAAGTCGTCGAATCCGTCGGCGGCGACGACGTGCTGGAAGAAGTGCCGGAGCGCTCGTTCCGGCCGCGCCGGCAGTACAAGATCCAGGAAGTCATCAAGCGCCGCCAGGTGATGCTGGTGCAAGTCGTCAAGGAAGAGCGCGGCAACAAGGGCGCGGCGCTGACGACCTACCTCTCGCTGGCCGGCCGCTATGCGGTATTGATGCCCAACACCGCGCGCGGCGGCGGCATCAGCCGCAAGATCACCTCGGCGCAGGATCGCTCGCGGTTGAAGGAAGTCGTGCAGGATCTCGACGTACCCGAGGGCATGGGCATCATTCTGCGCACCGCGGGCGCGGCGCGCACCAAGCCGGAAATCAAGCGCGACTTCGAATATCTGATCCGGATGTGGGAAACCGTGCGCGACATGACCCTGAAGTCGCAGGCGCCGACCCTGGTCTATGAGGAAGGTTCGCTGATCAAGCGTTCGCTGCGCGACCTCTACAACAAGGAAATCGACGAAATCCAGGTCGCCGGCGAAGCCGGCTATCAGGAAGCCCGCGACTTCATGAAGATGCTGATGCCGTCGAACGTGCGCGCGGTCCGGCAATATCGCGACGGCCAGCCGCTGTTCTCGCGGATGGGCGTCGAGAGCCAGCTGGACGCGATGTTCTCCCCGACCGTGCAACTGCGTTCCGGCGGCTACATCGTGATCAACCAGACCGAGGCGCTGGTTTCGATCGACGTCAATTCCGGCCGCTCCACCCGCGAGCATCACATCGAGGACACCGCGCTCAAGACCAATATCGAAGCCGCCGAGGAAGTTGCGCGGCAGTTGCGCCTGCGCGATCTCGCGGGCCTGATCGTCATCGACTTCATCGACATGGACGAGAAGCGCAACAACCGCTCGGTCGAACGCAAGCTCAGCGACTGCCTGCGGCAGGACCGGGCCCGCATCCAGGTCGGGCGCATCTCGCATTTCGGCCTGCTCGAAATGTCACGGCAGCGCATCCGCGCCAGCGTGCTGGAGAGCTCGACCGAGCCCTGCCCGCAATGCGGCGGCAGCGGCCACGTTCGTTCGGTCTCCTCGGTGGCGCTGCAATTGCTGCGCGGCCTTGAGGAAATTCTGATGAAAGGCGCGACCCACAATCTCGTGGTGCGTACCCGGACCGACGTCGCGCTTTACGTCCTCAACCACAAGCGCGGTCATCTGCGCGATCTCGAAAACAGCTTCAAGGTGACGCTCGCCGTCATCGCCGACCCGACCGTCAGCGGCCAGCAGTCGTTCGTCATCGACCGCGGCGAACAGGTGCATACGCTGGAGGCCGCCAAGGCGCTGCTCGCGGCGCAGGTCGCCTCTTTCCCGCCGCAGGTCGAAGAGCCGTTCGACGACGAGGAGCCGTTCGATATCGAAGTCGAGTCGGAAGTCGAAACCGAGGAGACGGAGGGACTGACCGACGATCAATCGGCGGCCACCGAGACAGCCGATGGCGAAGCCGATGCCGACGGCCACAAGCGCAAGCGGCGGCGGCGGCGGCGCGGCCGTGGCGGCGAGCCGCGCGAGGGCGGGCCGGCGCGTGAGGCAACCGAAATTCCGCAAATTGCGTCCGATACGGCGGTTGACGGCGCGCCCGGCGACGAAGGCGAAGCCGACGAAGACGAATCCGAGGAGCAGCCCGGTCTGGCTCGCGCCGATCAGGCGGCGGGCGGCGAGCGAAGGCCGCGCCGTCGCGGCCGTCGTGGCGGCCGCCGCCGGCGCGGCGGGCCGGAAGACGGACTGGTCGGATCGATCGCGGACGAATTGGGGCCGACATCGGCGCCGGAAGCGGCCGACGCGGTGGCCGATTTCGACGGATATTCGGGAGATCCCGTTTCTCCGCCGCACATCCAGTCTCCGCCGGTTGTTCAGCCCGAAGCGGTTACGCCGCCGCCCGAGCGACAACCTGCCGAACCTGTGCCGCAGGAAGCGCCGCGTGCGGCGGCGCCGGAATTGGCGCGAGAGGACGCTCAAGAGGCCGAAAGAGCCGCGCGGCGCCGCTCGACCGTGCGCGAAAAGGTGAGCTTCCTGGTCGAGGCCCAACCCAATGCGGCCGCACCGGTCGACCACATCCAGCCCGCGCCGTCCGCGCCCGCTGCCCCTGCCCCGGCAGAAACCGCGCCGGAGGCCACGGACAATACCGAGCCGCGCCGCGCCGGGTGGTGGTCGCGCCGGTTCGGCAATGGCGAGTAACCGCTAAGGATATTTGAACAGCAGAAACCGCCCGGCAAAACCGGGCGGTTTTTTCTTGGCAACGGCTAAATCAATTTCCAGTTCGGTGACTTCATCCTTCCAGACGCATCGGCGAAGCCGTTACGCAGGGAAGAGGTCTTAGATTAGACCCTCATGGTGAGGAGCGCGGCAATGCCGCGCGTATCGAACCACGAGGCCACAGCCGCGCGGCCATGAGTTTGACTGGCAAATGCTCTACCCGGTGGTGATGGCCGTTTCCATGTCCGATGGATCGATCGTCTTGTTGAGATTGGCATGCAGCCGGTCGTGATCGAGTTCGCCTTCCCACCACGAGACCACCACGCAGGCGACGCCATTGCCGCAAAGGTTCGTCAGCGCACGGACTTCGCTCATGAACTTGTCGATGCCCAGAACGATGGCCATGCCGGGAACCAGCCGCGGATCGACGACGGCCAGCGTCGCCGCCAGCGTGATAAAGCCCGCTCCCGTAATGCCGGACGCGCCCTTCGAGGTCAGCATCGCAACCAGCAGGATGGTGATTTGCTGGCCGATGGTAAGCTCGAAACCGAGCGCTTGCGCAATGAACAGGGTTGCGAGCGTCATGTAGATATTGGTGCCGTCGAGATTGAACGAATATCCGGTCGGCACCACCAGGCCCACCACCGACTTGGAACAGCCGAGCCGTTCGAGTTTTTCCATCAGCGAAGGCAGCGCGCTTTCCGACGACGAGGTGCCGAGCACGATCAGCAACTCGTCCTTGATGTAAGCCAGGAACTTGAAGATCGAGAAGCCGACCATTCGCGCGATGAAGCCGAGCACAACCAGTACGAAAAGCGCAGCGGTGACATAGAACGTCGCGATCAGGCCGATCAGGTTCAGGATGGCGCCGGTGCCGAACCGGCCGATGGTATAGGCCATGGCTCCGAACGCGCCGATCGGCGCGGCCTTCATGACAATGGCGATGACGCCGAATACCCCATGCGCCGCGTCGTCGATAAAGGCGCGCAGGGTGTGGCCGCGTTCGCCCAGGCCCATCAGGGAAAAGCCGAACAAAATAGAAAACAACAGAACCTGCAGGATCTCGCCGGTCGCGAAGGCGCCCACGACCGTGTCGGGAATGATGTGCAGGAAGAAATCGACGCTCTTCTGGCCCTCGGCCTGCTTGGCGTAGCCGGCCACCGCCTGCGCGTTGGCCATGGCGCCACCGAAGCCCGCGCCCGGCCGCACCAGGTTTCCGACGATCAGCCCGATGACAAGCGCGAACGTAGAAACGATCTCGAAATAGATCAGGGCTTTGACGCCGATGCGGCCGACCTTCTTGGCATCCTGGATATGTGAAATTCCGGAGACCACCGTGCAGAAGATAATCGGCGCGATCACCATCTTGATCAGCTTGATGAAGCCGTCGCCGAGCGCCTTGATCCAATCGTTGGTTGCATAGCCCGGCTCAAGCCAGCCGAAAAGTGCGCCGATCACGATCGCAATCAGCACCTGAATGTAGAGTACCCTGTACCAAGGTTTTACCGCGCGAACCGGTGCGCCGACCGCGATCGTTGCCGCCATGACTTTCACTCCCATCAAATTGGCCGATCGTCCGTTGGCATGGCCTCGGACGACCGTTTGTCGGAATTAGCCAAAATCAATTGGGTCAGCGGAGTCAATGGCGCGGCGGCCAGCCGCCCCGGGGATTTCAGGCGCGGCGGTTGTCGATCAGCCGCCTGATCGCTGGTACAAGCGCGGCCCCGAGCGCGTTCTTGATCACGGAGGTTGCAATAAACGGCACGATCCCGACCAGCCAGGCCTTCTCGACGCCGAAATTCATCCCGAATGCCAGCCAGGCAAATCCGGCCGCCAGAATGACGATGTGCCCAAGTGCCATCGCCACGAAAAGCATCGGCACCGAACGGTCCCAGCCGCGCTCGCTCAACCACCCCGTCAGGACGGCGGCGGCGACAAAGCCGGCCAGATACCCCGCGGTCGGCCCTACCAGCGGCGCGAGGCCGCCGACGGGACCCGCAAACACCGGCCATCCCATCGCCCCTTCCGCCACATAGGCCAGAACGGTCGCGCCGCCGAGCCGCCAGCCATAAGCGGCGCCGATCATCAGGACGACCAGCGTCTGCAGCGTCATCGGAACGTAGGGCAGCGGCAGGTTGGCCTTGGCCGACAGCGTCAGCAGCACCGTTCCCAGCGCCATCAGGATCACGATCCGCGGCAGGGCGGAAACCCCTCCGGCGCGATCGGGCCACAGCACCTCGGCGAGCGGAAAGTGCGGCGGGACAACGGACTCTGGCATTGATCTTGAGGACAAGGGCATCTCCTGTTGTGGGGTTGGGTGCGGGGGTGAGACGATACGAGTTGGGTGCATTCGCGAACCTTATCCGAGCCATCGCGCGATGCGCAGCACGGCTTCGCGCATCTCGTCAGCGGAGCGCGCATAGGAAAAGCGGATGAACCGGTGGCCATGGACCGGGTCGAAGTCGATCCCGGGCGTCGCCGCCACATGGGCCTTCTCCAGCATCTCGCTGGCGAACTTGAAACTGTCCGAGGTGAACCTCGAAACGTCGGCATAGAGATAGAACGCGCCGTCGGCGGGCAGGAATTCCGTGAGGCCGGCTTGCGGCAGACCCTCGATCAGGATGCCGCGGTTCTCCTGATAGCCGCGCTTCACTTCCTCCATCTCGATACGGCCATCGAACGCCGCTTCGGCCGCAATCTGCGACAGCGTCGGGACTGAAATGGAGAGATTCTGCTGCAGCCGTTCGATCGGCCGCACCAGCTGTCTCGGCACCACCATCCAGCCGACCCGCCAACCGGTCATGCAGAAATATTTCGAGAACGAATTGATGACGAGCGCGTGCGGAGAAAGCGCCGCCGCCGTCACCGCCGGAAACGCATAATCGAGACCATGATAGATCTCGTCGGAAATGAAGCGGATACCCGCGCCTTCCGCCGCCGCGATCAGGCCGGCGAGCGCCTCGCGGGACATCATCGTGCCGGTCGGATTGGCGGGGCTGCCCACCAGCACGCCCTTTAGTGGCGTTTTGCGATGGGCGGCGAGCAGGGCTTCCCCGGTCAGCGCGTGACGGGTTTCACTCGAGGTTTCGATCAGCACCGGCTCGCAGCCGAGCGCGGTGAGGATGTGGCGATAGGGCGGATAGCCCGGAACCGTCACCGCGACACGATCGCCCGGCTCGAACATGGCAAGGAATGCCAGGATAAAGCCGCCCGAAGATCCAGTGGTGACCACGATCCGTTCGACATCCACCGCACAGCCATAGGCGTCGCGGTAATGCCGGGCGATGCGCTCGCGCAGCGAGGGAATGCCGAGCGCGGAGGTGTAGTCGATTCGGCCGTTGTCGAGCGCGGCGTGAGCCGCCGATATCGCGGTTTTCGGCGCCGATGCCGCCGGTTGCCCGACTTCCATGTGAATGACATGGCCGCCGGCGACCTCGATGCGCGCGGCCGCGGCCATCACGTCCATCACCATGAACGGCGGAACATTGCTTCGCCCCGACGCCGTCAAAAGGTGTTGGGCACGGTCTCTCAAGGTCGCATCACGCATCGATATCTGCTAATTGTCCTGGCGCCCCAGACCGGCCGCATTCCACGGTTTGGTAGGGCATATCTCGGATCCGGCCCGCCGCCAACACCTATAGACCGCTTGATGTTGCTCCGTATCGCGCTCCGCAGGAAATTGTCGAAGATCACCGCGGCCACCACCGCGGTCGCGATCGCCCTTGCGCCGATGGCGGCGCATGCGCAGGAACGGGGCCCGCCGATCATCCGCGACACCGAGGCCGAGCAGTTGCTGCGCGATTACACCCGGCCGATCCTGCGGGCCGCCGGCCTGGAAAAGCAGAATATCCAGGTGGTGATCATCAACGAGAGCGTGTTTAACGCTTTCGTTGCCGACGGCCGCCGCATTTTCGTGAACCACGGCGCGATCCTGCAGTCGGAGACCCCGAACCAGATTATCGGCGTGCTGGCGCATGAGACCGGCCACCTCGCCGGCGGTCACCTTTCGAAGCTGCGCGACCAACTGGCGCAGGCGCAGACCCAGATGATCATCGCCATGCTGCTTGGCGCCGGCGCCGTGGTGGCGGGGGCGTCCCGGGGCGGCGGCAACAACGGCCTCACCAGTGCCGGCGCGGCGGCGTTCTCGGCGCCGGCGGAAGTCATTCGCCGCACCCTGCTGTCTTATCAGCGCCAGCAGGAGGAAAACGCCGACCGTGCCGGCGTGAAGTTTCTGACCGCCACGAGCCAGTCCGCGAAGGGCATGTACGAAACCTTCAAGCGGTTCACCAATGAAAGCCTGTTCGCGGCGCGCGGGTCGGATCCTTATGTGATGTCGCATCCGATGCCCGCCGAACGCGTCGCCGCGCTCGCGGAATTCGCCCGCTCCAGTCCCTATTGGGAAAAGAAGGACGACGCCGCGCTGCAGCTCCGCCACGACATGGTGCGTGCCAAGATTTCCGCTTTCATGGAGCGGCAGGACACCGTCTATCGGCGCTATCCGTTGTCGAACGACAGCCTGCCCGCGCGCTACGCGCACGCGATCGCCACCTATCGGCACGGCGATCTGCGCAATGCTCTGGCCCAGATCGACGCGCTGATCCAGATGCAGCCCACCAATCCCTATTTCTATGAATTGCGCGGCCAGGCCCTGCTGGAAGGCGGCAAGCCCGCCGAGGCGGTCGCGCCGTTGCGGAAGGCGGTGCAGCTCTCGAATAACGCCCCGCTCATCGAGATGTTACTTGGGCAGGCGCTCGTGGCGACCGATAATAAAGCCTATACGGACGAGGCGATTGCGATTTTGCGTGCCGCGGTCGGAAGAGAGACCGAGGCGCCGTTGGGCTACAGCCAACTCGCGATGGCCTATGGCCGCAAGGGAGATTACGCGCAGGCCGATCTGGCATCGGCCCAGGCAGCCTATCTCCGCGGCGACAACAAGACCGCGCGCGATCTTGCCTCGCGTGCGAAAACCCGTTTCACCATCGGTACCCCCGGATGGGTCAAGGCCGACGATATCGTCACTGCAAAGCCGCCGCCCGGCCAAAAGAGCAACTAGATATAATAATAGCTAGACATCAACCGACGTTGAAATATATCGGGTTGATATACACCGCAGTGATATACGAGGGCTGCCCAAACGGCCTTCAAAAATACATGCCAGCCACCCGCCAGCAACTCGCTTCAAGAGGATTTGCCAATGCCCTGGTTCCGCCTGCTCGCTCCCGCGCTTTGCGCGCTCGCGCTTTGCGGCATGTCGCCGGCGGCGTCGGCGCAAAGTTTCTCCGACAGCCAGCGCGGCGATATCGAGACCATCGTCCGGAATTATCTGCTTGCGCATCCCGAGGTGCTGGAAGAGGCGATGGCCGAATTGAGCAAGCGGCAGGCCACCGCCGATGCCGAGAAACATGAAGCAAGCGTCGCCAGAAACGCCGAGAAGATTTTCAACTCGCCTCGCGGCGTCACCGTCGGCAACAAGGATGGCGATGTCACCTTCGTCGAGTTCTTCGATTACAATTGTGGCTACTGCAAGCGCGCCATGGCCGACATGCTGGATCTGATGAAGTCCGATCCCAAGCTGAAGGTCGTGCTGAAGGAATTCCCGGTGCTCGGGCCCGGCTCGGTCGAGGCCGCGCAGGTCGCGGTCGCCGCCCGCATGCAGGATCCCACCGGCAAGAAATATCTCGACTTCCATCAGAAGCTGCTCGGCGGCCGCGGCCAGGCCGACAAGGCGCACGCGATGGCGGCGGCCAAGGAAGCCGGCTTCGACATGGCGAAGCTCGAAAAGGACATGTCGAGCCCGGAGGTGCGCGCCACGCTTGAAGAAAACTTCAAGCTTGCCGAAGAAATGGGCATGAACGGCACGCCCAGCTATGTGATCGGCAAGCAGGTGGTGATCGGCGCCGTCGGCCTCGAAGGCCTGAAGGAAAAGATCGGCGTCGCCCGCTGCGGCAAGGCGACGTGTTGAACGCCTTCGCCGATTGAATGTGGTTGCGAACGAAAGGCCGGCCGATCAGCCGGCCTTTTACGTTGCGACAATTTCAAAACGACTCATTCATCGGGCATTCACAAAACAAAACCGTCGGGGCCGTGAAAATCGCGGAACATCGTACCCCTCATGTCGTTGTCGGCGCGGGCAATGAAAACACGCGAGGAGAAATTCGATGACTAACCGCTTTTTGATGTCGGTAGCCGTGGCGGCGCTGATCGCCGGTACCGGTTTCGCTAACGCGCAGGGAACCGGAACGAGCCGCGAAGCTCCGTCGGCCGGTGCCACCACCCAGAGCGCGCCCTCGGCGGATCGCGCCGCGCCGTCGGCTTCGACGCCCATGAATCGCGACAGCGGTTCGACACAGATGAATCGCGATAGCGCGTCGGAATCCAAGAGTGGCGACGGGATGAAGTCCACCCAGTCCGACGAGAAGTCGCAGCAAGGCACCAAGAACCAGCGCGCGCAGGGCGACATGAAGGGCGAGAAGTCGAAGAGCATGAGCTCGGAGACGAATGAAAAAGGCGCCGCCGGCAAGGACATGAAGGCCGAAGGTCGCGATCGCAATGGTGCCGACAGCAAGTCGGGCACCACAACGGGTCAGGCCGGCGCGGGCGCCAAGCTCTCGACCGAGCAGCGCACCAAGATCACCACCGTCATCCGCAGCCAGCGTGTGGCGCCGGTGAACAACGTCAACTTCTCGATCTCCATCGGCACCCGCATTCCGCGCGGCGGCGTCACCTTCCACCCGCTCCCGACGGAAGTCGTGACGGTCTATCCGGAATGGCGCGGCTACGAGTTCATCCTGGTTCGTGACCAGATCGTGGTGATCGATCCGCAGACGCTTGAGATCGTGGCCGTCCTGGACGCGTAATCCTCCAGGCCGAAACTGCGAGTTTGGGGCGGGCAGCGATGTCCGCCCCTTTTGCATGGATGTGCGGCCGGCCCATCCCCAGGAGACTGTCGCGGCGGCGGCCATCGTCGGCCTTGGTTAATGAAGCGATTTCCGTAGGTTACTCGGGCCTTTTTGCCATCCGGATGAAACATTTGAGGCATCCCGAAGACGGCCTAAAGACTTCCCCTTGCTGCCGTTGTTACCTATAACCGCGCCACCTGCCGCAACATTTCCGGGATTTGGATGGCCAAGACTGCTGCCGAGACGATTTACGTGCTCAACGGCCCGAACCTCAATCTGTTGGGGACCCGTGAGCCGGAAACCTACGGCCATGCCAAACTTGCCGACGTCGAGAAACTTTGCGCCGAGACCGCGGAGCAATTCGGCCTGAAGGCCGATTGCCGGCAGTCCAACAGCGAAGGCGATCTGATCGATTTCATCCACGAGGCGCACGCCAAGAAGGCAGCCGGGATCATCATCAATGCCGGAGGCTATTCACACACCTCGATCGCGCTGCATGACGCTTTGGTGGCGGTGAAAATTCCCGCCGTCGAAGTGCACATCAGCAATATTCACGCCCGCGAAACCTTCCGTCATCATTCCTTCACCGCCAGGGCCGCGTTCGCAACGCTCTCCGGCTTCGGCATCGACGGCTACCGGCTCGCGATCAATGGCCTTGCCGCCAGGATCGGCGTCAAGGCAAGAGCCTGACGCGCCGACCCGTCCTCCCAACAGAAACTTTCGGATCAAGATCATGGCGCGCCAGCCTGACGACAAACCAGCCGCGAAATTCAGGAGCGACGACAGCGCACTCATCCGCGAACTCGCTTTGCTGCTCGACGAGACCAGTCTCACCGAGATCGAGATCGAGCGCGCCGGCCTGCGGGTGCGGGTCGCACGCAACGTCAGTATCGCCGCGTCGATGCCGGCGAATTTTCAACCAACCGTCTCGTCCGCGCCAGGCGCCGCCGCGTCGGGTATTGCCGATCTTGCCAAGCACCCGGGCGTGGTCCCCTCGCCCATGGTCGGCACCGCCTATTGGGCTTCCGAACCCGGCGCCAAGCCGTTCATCGACGTCGGCACCAAGGTGTCGGTCGGACAGACGCTGCTGATCATCGAAGCCATGAAGACAATGAACCAGATCCCCTCGCCCCGCGCCGGCACCGTGACGCAGATCCTCGTCGAGGACGGCCAGCCGGTCGAATTCGGCGAACCGCTGGTGATCATTGAGTAGAGCGTGAATGGCGAACAGCGAAGGGCGAATGGCTTTTCAGTTTTATAATCCGCCATTCGCTGCTCACTCCTCGCCCGTTAGGACAACATGTTCGACAAGATCCTGATAGCCAATCGCGGCGAAATCGCATTGCGGGTTCTGCGCGCGTGCAAGGAACTCGGCATCTCCACGGTCGCGGTGCATTCCACCGCCGACGCCGACGCGATGCATGTGCGCCTCGCCGACGAGAGCGTCTGCATCGGCCCGCCGCCCTCCAAGGACAGCTATCTCAACGTGCCGGCGCTGCTGGCGGCCTGCGAGATCACCGGCGCCGACGCCGTGCATCCCGGCTACGGTTTTCTTTCGGAAAACGCCCGCTTTGCCGAGATCCTGGCCGAGCACAATCTGCATTTCATCGGGCCGAAGGCCGAACACATCCGCCTGATGGGCGACAAGATCGAGGCCAAGAAGACCGCGAAGAAGCTCGGCATCCCCGTGGTGCCCGGCTCGGATGGCGGCGTCGGTCCCGACGACGACGCGATGGCGATCGCGCAGGCGATCGGCTTTCCGGTGCTGGTGAAGGCGGCTTCCGGCGGTGGCGGCCGCGGCATGAAGGTGGCGAAAACCGCCGACGACCTGATGCTGGCGCTTTCCACCGCCGCCAACGAAGCCAAATCGGCCTTCGGCGACGCCTCGGTCTATCTGGAAAAATATCTGCAGAAGCCGCGCCACATCGAAATCCAGGTGCTCGGCGACGGCCGCGGCGGCGCCATCCATCTCGGCGAGCGCGATTGCTCGCTGCAACGTCGCCACCAGAAAGTCTGGGAGGAAGGTCCCTCGCCGGTCCTCGCGGCGGCGGCGCGCGCGAAGATCGGCGCGACCTGCGCCAAGGCGATGCAGGATATGAAATATCTCGGCGTCGGCACCATCGAGTTTCTGTACGAAGACGGCGAGTTCTATTTCATCGAAATGAACACCCGCATCCAGGTCGAGCATCCCGTCACCGAGATGATCACCGATATCGACCTCGTGCTGGAGCAGATCCGCATTGCCGCCGGCGGCGAACTGCCGGCGACGCAGGATGAGATCGCCATCATGGGCCATGCCATCGAGTGCCGCGTCAACGCTGAAAATCCGCAGACCTTCCGGCCCTCGCCCGGCAAGATCCAGCAATACCATCCGCCCGGCGGCCTCGGTGTGCGAATCGATTCCGCCGTCTACCAGGGCTACGTCATCCCGCCGTATTATGACTCGCTGGTGGGAAAGCTGATTGTCCACGGCAAGACCCGCGGCGAGTGCCTGATGCGGCTGCGGCGTGCGCTGGACGAAATGGTGGTGGAAGGGATCGAGACCACGCTGCCGCTGTTTCGCGCCCTGGTGCGGGAGCCCGACATTATCGAGGGCGACTACCACATCCATTGGCTCGAACAATATCTGGCCGGCCAAACTGCCGGTTGACCGGCCGTCGGCCCGAAAAATGTGCCAAAAAAACCTGCGCAGCCTGGAACCAATCGCCCACGACAAACGTTTGGGAGCTGGAACCTTCCGGTTCGGGGGACTTTTCGAATTCCATCGTGTTTTGATGCGAGACTGTCGTGACGCCTGATGCGATACGCCGGCGTGCGATCGGCCAAATCCTGCTGCTCGCGGCGGGATTTTTGGTGCTGGTGGCGATCAGCATTGCCTCGATCTTTCTCGTCAACAAGGCCCGCGAAGACAGCGGCTGGGTGGTGCACACCGTCGAGGTGGAAAACCAGATCAACACCCTGCTGCTGGAAATTCGCCGGGCGGAAAGCACCGCGCGCGGCTATCTGCTGACGCTCGGGCCGGAGTTCCTGAGCGACCATGAGAAGGCTGTCGCGACCATCGTTCCCGACGTCGACAAGCTGACCGAGCTGACCGGCGACAATCCGGTGCAGATCGAAAACGTCAAGAAGTTGCGGCTGGCGGTGGAAGCGCGGCTCGGCCAATTCGCGCAAGAAATGGATTTCGTCAAGCGGAACGAGCCCGCCCGCGCCGTGGCGCTGGTGCGCGAAGCGGCCGCGGGCGACACCGGCAATACGATCCGCGGTGTGGCGACCGCGATGCGCCAGGAAGAAGAGCGGCTGTTCGGGCTGCGAACGATCAGCGCCGATCGAAGCCAGCAACTGGCGGCCATCGTGACCATCGCCGGCTCCAGCCTGGTCATCGCGCTGGCCGGCATTTCCATCTTCCTGGTGCAACGGTCATCGCGCGCGCGCGACAAGGCCGAGTCGCTGTTGCGCGACAACAATCTCAACCTCGAGGCCACCGTCGACGAGCGCACCGCCGACCTTCGCGAGGCCAACAACGAAATCCAGCGTTTCGCCTATATCGTCAGCCACGACCTGCGCTCGCCGCTGGTGAACATCATGGGCTTCACCAGCGAGCTTGAGGAATTGCGCGGCGATATTTTCCGGCGGATCGCGACGCTCGGCCGCGCGGCAGCATCGGCTCCCCCGGCGCCCCCCGTCAACAGCGAGATCGAGCTCCTGCTCGAGGGCGAAGACAAGCAGCTCTCGCAGGATTTTTCGGAGGCGCTCGGATTCATCAAATCCTCGATCGCCAAGATGGACCGCCTGATATCGGCCATTCTCAACCTTACCCGCGAGGGACGGCGCGAGTTCCAGCCGGTGCGAATCGATACCCGCGAACTGATCGAAGCCATCGTCACGACCGTCGCCCATCAGGCCTCGGAGGCGAATGCCCAGATCCGGATCGAGCCGCTGCCGGAGATCGTCAGCGACCGCCTCGCGCTGGAGCAGATTTTCTCCAATCTGATCGACAATGCGCTAAAATACCTCAAGCCCGGAGTTCCCGGCGATATCGCCGTGCGCGGCCGGACCAAGCTCGGTTTCGCGATCTTCGATATCGCCGACAACGGCCGCGGTATCGATCCCAAGGACCATCAGCGGATATTTGACCTGTTCCGCCGGGCGGGTACACAGGACAAGCCCGGCCAGGGAATAGGACTTGCCCATGTGAGGGCGCTGGTGCGACGGCTCGGTGGAACCATGACGGTTGCATCGGAACTTCACAGCGGCAGCACATTCACGATAACACTGCCCATCAATTGGACAGTCAGTAACCGGAACAAGGATTCATGAGTAACCCAGTCACCATCATCATGATCGAGGACGACGAGGGACACGCCCGTTTGATCGAGCGCAACATTCGTCGTTCCGGTGTCAACAATGAGATCATATCGTTCACCAACGGTACAGACGCGGTGAACTACCTGTTCGGCAGCGATGGCACCGGCCTCGCTCGTAAGGGCAACTCTTTGCTGATCCTGCTCGACCTGAATCTGCCCGACATGACCGGCATCGACATTCTGCGTCGGGTCAAGGAAAACAAGTTTCTCAAATGTGCGCCGGTCGTGGTGCTCACCACCACCGACGATTCCCAGGAGATCAAGCGCTGCTACGAACTCGGTTGCAATGTCTACATCACCAAGCCGGTGAACTACGACAGCTTCGCCAACGCCATTCGCCAGCTCGGGCTGTTCTTTTCCGTCATTCAGGTTCCGCAAGCCGCCACATGACCGCTGCCAAGCCCACACTGCTGTATATCGACGATGACGAGACGCTGGCCCGGCTGGTCGACCGCGGCCTGACGCGGCTCGGCTTCAATGTGGAGCATGCGGCGGGTGGCCAGCAAGGGCTCGACCGGCTGCAGCAGGGCGGCGTCGACGTCGTAGCCCTCGACCAATACATGCCCGGCCTGGACGGCCTCGAAACCCTGGAACGGATCCTGGCGATTGCGGATGCGCCGCCGGTGGTGTTCGTCACCGCCGCGCAGGACTCGGCGATCGCCGTCACCGCGCTGAAGGCCGGCGCCGCCGACTATCTGGTCAAGGATGTGCAGGGCGATTTCATTCCGCTGCTCCAGGTCGCCGTCAATGGCGCGCTGCGGCAGGCGCGCCTGCAGAAGGCCCGCGACGACGCCGAGGCCGAGGTCCGCGCCTCCCGCGACCGCTATGCCGCGCTCGCCGCCGAGCGCGAGGTGCTGCTGCGCGAGGTCAATCATCGCGTCGGCAACAGTCTGCAGATCATCGCGTCGCTGTTGCACCTGCAGGCCAATTCCAGCACCGTGGACGACGTCAAGGCGGCACTGACCAATGCGATGGGAAGGGTCGCCGCCGTCGCACAGGTGCATCGCCGGCTCTACACCTCGCATGACCTGAAAAGCGTGCTGCTGAACCAGTATCTGGATGCGCTGCTGGAGGATCTCAGGCGGTCGGCCGAGGGCAACAAGATGTCGCGGCTGACATTGAAGGCCGAAGCGGTCGAGATCGATCCGGATCGCGCGGTGGCGATCGGCATTATCGTCAATGAGCTCGTGATGAACGCCGTGAAATATGCCTACCCCGACGGCGCCGGACCTATTCACGTCGACCTCACGGCGCACGGCGACGATCTCCTGTTGTCGATCGCCGACGACGGCGTCGGCCTCAACGTCAAGACCGACCCGCGCTCCACCGGCATGGGGCAGCGCATCGTCTCCGCCATGGCCTCGAAGCTCGAAGCCGGCGTCGAGCGCGATCCCATCCATGCCGGCACCCGGATCGTGCTGCGGTTCCCTTCGCGCCCGCGCGCCGGCGGCCCCGAAGTCCGCCGTCGCGGCCGGGTAACCGGATCAGCCCGAATTTCCGGAAAAACCGGCTTTACCGATAGAGCCCCGGCAGAAACAAACAACCCGGTGACCAGACCGGGCCGCGCGGTCGCATAGCGACCCTCTCCCTGCTATCCTGTCATGCATGACGTCGCACGACTCCACCGCTTCCGAAATCACGCCCGAGGTGCTGTTGCGCGCCTATGCCTGCGGCATCTTCCCGATGGCCGAAAGCGCCGACGATCCGACCCTGTTCTGGGTCGAGCCGGAAATGCGCGGCGTGATCCCGCTCGACGGCCTTCACATCTCGTCGCGTCTGGCGCGGACGGTGCGTTCCGACGCCTTCACCGTCACGGTCAATACCGCGTTCAAGGCAGTGATATCGGGCTGCGCCGCGCCGCAGCCCGGCCGCGACGACACCTGGATCAACAAGCGCATCCGCGACCTCTACACCGGGCTGCACCTGTTAGGACACAGTCACAGCGTCGAGGTCTGGGCAAACGACGACCTGGTCGGCGGATTGTACGGGGTCAGCCTCGGCCGCGCCTTCTTCGGCGAGAGCATGTTCCATCGCGCCCGTGACGCTTCCAAGGTGGCGCTGGTGCATCTGGTGGCGCGGCTGATCGCCGGCGGCTTCGAGTTGCTCGACACGCAATATGTGACTGAGCATTTGCGCAGCCTTGGCGCCGTCGAGATCTCGCGGCGGCGCTACCGCACCCTGCTCGACAAGGCGATTTCAGGCCAGGCCGATTTTCTGAAGCTGCCGGCCGATCATCCCGTCAGCGGCGCGCGGGCGCTGGAGATCATCGCGGGACGAAATTAGCAGGTCTCGCTGAACAAACACCCTCATGCCAAGGAGCGAGCGGCGCGAGCGTCTCGAAGCATGGGCGACAGGCGACCAACCGATCTCTCGTACCAACCCTCTCCCAAAGAGAGTCAGCGCCGCACGCCCGCTTGCGCGCTAACGCCCAAACGGGAACAGGCCGGGGCGCTGCTGCGGCGGCGGCAGTTGTTCCTGCGGTGCCTGCTGGAATTGCGGTTGCGGCGGCGGACGCGGGGCCTGCTTCGGCGCCGCGCGCTTCTGCGCGGCCGGTTGCGGCGGCGGTGGCCGCGGCGTCTCCGGCTGGGCGCTGACGATGGTGGTGTCAGGGCCTTTGCAGTCGGTCAGCCAGATGTCGTAAATCGGGTGCTCGACGCCGTGCAGGCCGGGGCTCGCCGCATACATCCAGCCCGAAAAAATCCGCTTCACCTCGCCTTGCAGCGTGATCTCGTCGACCTCGACAAAGGCATCGGTGTTGGCGGCCTCGGTTGCCGGGCGCGTGTAGCAGGCGTCGGTCTTGACCCGCAGCGCACCGAACTGAACGGTCTCGCCGATATCCTCATCGAAGTTGATGATGCGGCCGGTGATCTTGTCGAGCCCGGAAAAGCTCGCCTTCTTGTTGACGATCTTCTGCGCCGGCGGCTCGGAAACCACTTCGTCGCCGGGCTGCAAGGTGGCCGGCGATTGCGGCACGCCCTTGGGCTGGCGCTGTCCCGGCGCCAATCCCGGCAGCGGAGCGGCGCCCGGCGGCGCTACGGCGACGCCCTGGCCGGGTTGCGGCGGCGTCACCGCGATACCCGGCTGGGTGTTCTGCGGGATCACCGTGGTGCCGGGCGGCGGCGCCAGAGGTTGCGACTGCACGCTGCCCGGCGGGGGTACCCCCTGCCCCGGCGGCGGGCGATTGGGGGTCGGCAGCAGGCGGCCTTGCGGCAGTTCCGGCACTTCTTCTTCGTCGTCGGGAACCTGCTGCTGAAGGCCGCCACGGGGAATAGCGCCCGGCGGGCGCGGCGCGGGATCGGAAAAGATATTGCCGATCTGCGCGCGCGCCGGTGGCGCAAGCGAGATCGTGGTGGCGGCAATGAAGGCCGCAAAACCGGTCAGAACAATGCTTCGAAACATCTCGCGCGGCTTCAATGGGCGAATCGGGGCAAGGGATACTCTACAGACAATTCGCCGCTCGCAGGGTCTCCCGGTTAACACGCCGAATACGGCGGGATCACGACGGAAGCAATTTTTGCAGTAATTTCAATGCGTCTGATGCCATCTGATCTCATCTTGTACCGGGTTTTTTGATACGTTTCTGTACGAAACTGGCACGCGAAACCCGCCTTCCCCAGAACAGATTGACCGTATCTCATGGAGAAGGCGATGGCCACGCAGTTTGGCGCACACCGATGTCAGGCCTGATTCGCTTGGCGATGACGACGGCAGCCGTCGCCGAGAGCCCTACCCACACACCAACCCGCGGTGGGACACTTCACACGCACCGGCTTCAGCCCCACGTCGGCAACCCTCATTATATTTCCTTCTGGCTGGCACTTCGGCAAACTGCGCCTGGTAGAAGCAAGGGCACAGGAGCGGGAGGGCAAAGTGGTCGCAATATTGTGGAACGAAATCTACAAACTCGAAGACAAGTTGATTTTCAAACCAAAGAAGAAAAGTACCGATCTAGTAGGTTACTTTCTGCACCTCTTCGAGGACGGACAACCTCTCCAGGAAGAGGCTGTCTACGACTGGCAGGAACTCCCACCCGACGGCGTACCAGTCAAGCATATCCAACAGTGCTTGGAAGAAGCACTCGCGGAAAAATTTATTGAGGAGAAGAACGGCGAGTTCTACCGCACGAAATTTGGCAAGGAGAAAGCCAACGAAGTCTTGCCGATGGGTCCGTCGATGGGCTGAGGCATGTAGGCGCGATTAGGAATGGGAGGATCGATGGACAGACGGAAATATTACAGAGTGTACTTAAAGGGAGGAAAAACCCACAAGAATTGGCCAGAATGGTACGCAGCAATCTACGGTGAGTTGGGGGCCCCAGCCGTCGACTACGCAAGCGACAACCTAAGGGTTGTCAAGACTAGTATGACCTCTAACGAATTGCTGGGATTTTGCTCTCTATCCGACGACGGAAAGTCCTTTGCAAAGGACGTAGAGATTCAGGAGATCACCCGCAAAAATGCTCATGATCCACTGGTCGTTGGGTGCATCCAAACGATTCAGCGCTACTATAAGGACTTCACCGACGTTACATTCGAGTAGAACTTCCTGCGACCTAGCGGTGAACGACGCCAAGCTTGTCGAGATGAATTTAGGGCTGCCGAGCGCTGGTTACGTCGGCGGTAGCAATGATCATCCCAAACCCGACCGCGATGGAAGACGGGCAGCAGGCCGTAGCCTAGTGTCTTAAGCCGCGACAGAAGTTCAGAGTGCTCGACCGGAAAGGATCATTCGCGCCGCGTCCCTTTTGCGGCGAGAAAATTCAACGTTCCTTGCTGAAGGGTAGAAAAACTTCCGACGAACAGGTCGGGGGCAATGTTTAGCCACGGCATGGCTGTTGCGAGAATGATTTGGTGTTCAACGGGGGCTGTCGCAGAAATCTCAATGACTTGCCTCTGAAAGTTATGGCTGCGTTCCTGCTCCATTCCCTTGTCCTCCGTAATATCGATCATGAGGAACCGCGGGTGGCGGAACATCGGATCAATGAGAGCGGCGTTCAGGAAACCCATAAGGAAGGCCGTCTTTAGGACCACGCGAGAGCTGGCCGAAAAATAGGTGTGATCGTCTACCGTGATGGAGTTCTTGGCGAAAGAAAATTCGACGCGTTTGGGGTCGCCGAAAGAATCTTGGCGCTTCAAATCTCCTCGGAGTATCCTGATTATGTTTTTCTCAATGCTTGCTTTCGCAGTCCGCAGGCGATCGGTCTGGCTGAGTTGCATTGCGCTGATGCGAGCCCCAAGCGCCTGAATTTCTTCATCCAGCTTTGCCTTCATTGCGGATAGATCGCCAATCTTGTTAGCAAGCTTGACCTGTCTTTCGATGTCCTCAATGGACTTGTCTATGTAGCCAAGCTTGCGCTGGAGTTCGCGTATCCCTTCGCGAGCCTTCGAGGTAGGTATGGCGCTCAGGTCTGTAAGCTGTTTTGATTTCAATCGCCAAGCGCTCTGCAGCGAGCTTAGCTCAGCTTGATGAAGCTTGAGACGTTCTGCTCTGATGTCCTGCAAACGCTCGGACTGTTTAATTTGAATCGACAGCTCGTTGATGAGGCCCACGACCCGGCCGCGCGCGCGCTCCGAATCGAGTGGCGTCTTGCAAAGGTGGCACGCCGCAACTTCGGCACCCTGTTCCAGGATCTCGGCGTAGCACGCAGGGCAGGTACCAAAATGGATCGTACGAACAACTTCAGCAGCAAGATTTGCATCTCTTAGGGCTTCTAGGCGGGCTCGCAGCGTGTTGATGAAGGCAGTGGAATCCAAAATCTCGAACTCTATTGCATCCACCTCAGACTGCTTGTCCCGAATGTTTCCTTGAATTCTTTGGACCTCCCGGTAGAGGTCCTTCTGCGCCTGAAGCGTGATCTTGTCTGACGATCGATTGTCATAGAATGCCTCTTCAGCAATGGATAGTTTAGCAGTTAGGATATCCCGTTCCGCAAGCAAGCTCTTGCTTCGCTGCTCGATCCAGTTCAGGTCCATACTTTCATCACCGCCTCCAACCACGCGAAATATGCTGCGTAGTTCGGCTGACGCCTCGGTGAAGTCCCGCTCTTTAGTTTTCCTTAGCTGTTGAAGCTCGTAAATTTCGGTATCGAAGGCTCCGCACAGAAGATTTCCCACTGCCTCGCGCAAATTTTCTGGATCATACCCTTCAAATCGAAACAGGCTATCAGTCGGCGAAAGCTGATCGGCGTATAAGAGCCGCAAGACCTGATGAATGGTAAGGTTTGATGTTCCTTCGACTGCGACATCTGGCATGTCGAGGAGGCGAAAAATTGCTTGGGAAAAGCTTTCTTGGTTCTTCTGACGAGTGTACGGGTATCGGTTCCACGCTTCGATCGGTGCTGCCATGGCCTGCGCATAGCGACCGCCGAATATCTCCATCGCGGACTGAGATGAGGCGTCAATCTTGCGGCGAAGTACCGCCGGATTTCCATTGAACTCGGCCTCCACCCAAACATGATCGCAAAGCAACGCATGCTCGCTCCAGTCAGCGCGACTAAGGTCGCCGCCAAGGCCATAGAAGATAAAATTCAAAATAGTGGATTTGCCCGAGGAGTTATCACCTCGAATGATATTGACGCCGGTATGCAATACCTCGTCATATGCAATCGCAGCACCGCGCTTTACAACCAACCTCTTGACGATAAGACAAGGATCAAACCGAGTCATATCTGTACTCCAGAAGTCCCGTGCGATCCTTCAACCCGTCACGGCCACCGAGGGCATATCGGGCCTGGACCTCGCAAAGGATGTTCATAATGTCGGCCATGCGCACGTTCAGGGCGGTACAGCGCGCGGCTAATAAGGTCGGCAGTTGAAGGGGGGTGAATGCTACCTCGCCTGTTTCCCAAGCCTCAGCGGATAAATGGCCGCTTTGGACGAGGCTGATTGCAGCGGCGCGTTGAAACAGTTCCATTCTAGCAAAAATCGAATTGTCATCAGGCATTGCGCCGTAGGGTGCACTATCTCCATAATGGCGACTAATCTTACGCCAACCGGTGTCTTCAGAATAAAGTCTGATCGCCTGAAGGCGAAAGGGAAACAACAGATAGAAGTCGAGGATGCGCAGCGTGTCGAACGGCATTTTTTTATGAAGCTGGCACGCAACGTTCAACCGAATGAATCTGAATGCAGCGTGGTAGGGGTCGAATGCCTCGTTGTAGGTGAGCTGGGTCATGGCTGGACCGCGCTGTGATGCCACTTGATGAAGCATTGCTCGGCGAGCCAGTAGATCATACCCAGGACAAGATTGTGGTTCACCGACATGAGGTCACTGCCGCACTCTTCAACGATTGGATTTGCGATTTTCTCGATCACAAGTGCGTTGATCTCCTCGGGACTCTTCCGAGGAATCTGGCCGTAGATAACATGCGTGAACTCAGTCTCTGCCCTTGCTAGAATGTGTACAAAGATCAGCTGGGCTGACGAGTATAGAGACCAGCGCTGCAACAGCTTGGCGAACATCTCCTTTTTTTCGATGGCATCGTCGTAATATTGCGATCGCCCGCTGGCTTCCAGCTTTGCCTGCAGACCGGCCACCCCATCTGAGGGGCGTCGGATATGATATCGAGCAAGCTCATCGATGATTGTTTGGGTCTGTTCATTGCAATCGTACTGCTCTTTAAGACGCAGGAGCAGCCTCTCAATCATGCCCTTTTTGGTTTCGACGATTACCTTGTCGCGACCAACTATATCGCCGTGAGCGTGAGCGCCTTGCTGGCTGGAGATCGTGCTTTGGCCGGTGGCGACGCTCATGCGTGTCGTCGTGCCAGCGCAAAGCTAACGCTTGTCTCGCCCGACAATGTCCCCTCCCGCATGTGCACGCGATTGATCGGTAGCTGTCCCATGCCGGTCCGCACGAACATTTTTTGTAAGCTGAAACGTCAAAAGCGCTCCACCCACGGCACCGGTCAACAAGCCGCCTAAGAAATTCCACAGATCAAAACTCATTTGCGAATCCCCAGCCCCCGTTAGTGGAACAACCATTGCCTGCCTTTTTTGGACGCGGCAACCGTTTAAGGTTGTGCACTGGGCATCAGCCTCGATTCTCCGGTGAGATTATTGCGGTTACATTATACCGTCGTATTCTTAAGGGCGGAATTTGCTAAGGGAGGCTGATCCAGTCGCATGGGCGCATCGCGAGGCTTTCGCGCTTGTCGCGTCATTGCGAAGTGTCGAATTAGCTGCGGCGCAAACACCGCAGTGTTTACACCTTTAGAGTGCGATCTTGCTATATTGCAGCTGACTGCGAAAAACTGGTACAAACTGGTACGCAATCAATCAAGCGACTGATCTTATTAAGGAAAGCGAATGCCCGGCGTAAACGGCGGGGAAAGGGCGGTTTGCCGCCTCCTCCGGCCTCTGGTCAGCCCGCGCCACAAATGAAATAGTCAGCCTGAAAGTGGGCGCGGCCCCGCGCCGAACCGACAGAAAATCCGGAACAACCGGAACAACGGGGGAAACATCACATGTCCGATCGAATTCGCCTGGATGGCAAGGTTGCCGTCGTTACCGGGGCGGCCGGCGTCATCGGAACCGCCACCTTGCGGCTGTTGGCGGATCGCGGTGCGCGCATTGTCGCGGTCGACCGCAAGGCGCAGGACCTGCAAACCGCGATCAGGGATTTGCCGGCCTCGGCGCAGGCCATCGCTGTTGCCGCCGACGTCACCGATGAAGACGAAGTCGCGGCGTATGTCCGCACCGCCGTCGACACGTTCGGCACCATCGACGTGTTCTACAACAATGCCGGCGTTGAAGGCGACATCGCGCCGATCACCAAATATTCGCTGGAGTTGTTCCGCAAGGTGATCGACGTCAACGTGGTCGGCGTTTTTCTCGGCATGAAGCATGTGCTGCCGGTGATGCTGAAGCAGGACAAGGGCAGCATCATCAACACCGCCTCGATTGCAGGCCTGGTAGGATCGCCGCATATCGCGGCCTATAGCGCCAGCAAGCATGCGGTGATCGGCCTCACCAAGAGCGCCGCGTGGGAGTGCACCGCGACCGGCGTGCGCGTGAATTGCGTCTGCCCGGGCCTGATCGACAGCCGGATGCTGAGCACGATCCTGCAGGGCAGAAATCCGGGTAACGCGCCCACCCCCAGCGAAAAGATCGTCGAGCGGATTCCGGCGCGCCGGCTCGGACGGGCCTCGGAGGTCGCCTCCATCGTGGCGTTCCTCGCCTCCGACGAAGCGAGCTACGTCTCGGGGTCCGCCTACACCGTCGACGGCGGACGGACCGCGGCCTAACGTCGTCATTCCGGGGCGCGCGCGAAGCGGGCGAACCCGGAATCTCGAGATTCCGGGCCTGCGCTTCGCGCATCCCGGAATGACAGACTAAATATCGGAAGGTCCTCCTCCTCATGCCCGCCATCCTCGATTCCGATGCCGCCGCCGTGTTCAAGGCTTTCCAGGCAGCAGGCCGTCCGCCTTATGAAACGGTCACGCCGGCCGAGGCGCGCGAGCTTTATTTGAAAGGCCGCCTCGTCACCAATCCCGAACCGCCCGAACTGGACAAGGTGCAGCCGCTCTCGATCCCCTCGCCCGCCGGCCCGATCCCGGCCCGCGTCTACACGCCAAAGCAACTGAGGAAGACCGGCGATGTTTCGCCGTGCCTGGTGTTTTTCCACGGCGGCGGCTGGGTGATCGGCGATCTCGATTCCCACGACGTGGTGTGCCGGAAATTGGCCGATGCAGGTCAGCTCATCGTGATCTCAGTCGATTACCGGCTCGCGCCCGAGCACAAATTTCCCGCCGCCGTCGATGACTCCATTGCCGCGACAAAGTGGATTGCTGCAAACGCAAAGCAATTCGGCATCGACGCCTCGCGGCTATCCGTCGGCGGCGACAGCGCCGGCGGCAACCTCGCCGCCGTGGTCGCGATCTCAGCGCGCGACGGCAATGGGCCCGCCATCGCGGGCCAGGTGCTGATCTATCCCGCCATCGATTTTGCCATGACGCATGCTTCGCACAGCGAGCCCGAGACCAGCATCCTGCTGACGCATTCGGTGATCAAATGGTTTCGCGACCACTATCTCAACGGCGCCGCCGACGTCCACGACTGGCGCGCTTCACCAGCCCGCGCGAAAACTCTCGTCGGACTGCCACCGGCCTATGTGCTGACCGCGGGCGCCGATCCCTTGCGCGACGAAGGCAACGAATACGCCGAGCGGCTGAAGCAAGCCGGCGTTGCGGTGACGTACCGGAGCTTTCCGGGCCAGTTCCACGGCTTCTTCACCATGGGCAAGTTGCTGCAGCAGGCCAATGTCGCGGCCGGTGAAATCGGCGTCTGGCTGAAGGCGTTGAACTAGAGCGCGAGCTCATGGATCGATATTTGCTGGCGAATGCCCGATTCTGCACAAGCCGGCCGCTGAAAGTCGTCGAAAGAGCGTCGAAGCAAGAGTCAGCGGCGCTCCGGGAGAGCCAGACGTATGGCCAGGCCCGCGAAGACGCTTCCGAGCAAGAATTGCGGCACGCGGCTAAGGCGCTTGTGCTCAGCAAAAGCTCGTCCGATCCGGCTTGCAGTGAATATCACCAAACCATTGACCATCAGCCCGATAAGATTGAGCAGTGTCGCAAGTATCATGATCTGTCCGGCCACGGAGCCGGCTTCCGGATGGACAAACTGCGGAAACAGCGCCAGCACGAAGAGCGCCATCTTGGGATTGAGAATGTTGGTCAGCAGCCCCTGGCGAAACATCCGGCCGATCGGGTATCGAAGCAGCCGCGCGTTCGGATTCAATACAGTTCCATCCGCCCGAAATGCTTTCCAGGCAAGATACAATAGGTAAGCCGCGCCCGCGTAGCGCACGACATCGTAGGCAAGCGGTACGGCGAGAAAGAGCTGTGAAAGTCCGAACGCTGCGGCAAGCGCATGGCAATAGGTCCCGACTTGAATCCCGGCCAGCGATGCAAAACCTGCTGCGCGCCCCTGGCTTGCGCTTCGCGACGCGATCAGCAGCATGTCCGGTCCCGGTGTAACGGTCAGCGCCAGGCAGGCGACTGCGAATAACGCCAGCGTCGATAGGTCGGGCATCCCAAAATCATCCTCGTGAGAAGGTCGAGCTTGGCCGGCTTGGAGAGGTCCCTGCAGGCTGATGCTCAAAACCGGCGCGTCAGCTCGCATCCATCGGCGTCTGCTGCCGATGAGTTAACGCATCCAGGCGCGGCCCAGGCGGAAATACACGGTAACGAGATGTTACTTTGCGCGGCGGGGCGATTGCCGCATGATCGTAGTCTCACCAACGTTGCTTGATTTTCCTCCACAAACCTGCGTTCGGCTCGCTCCGTTCGAAAGCCCCATGCCCGCCATCCTGCAAAGGAGTGCATCCATTCCCTTGCAGGCGCTGGCATGGCTCGGCGGTCAGGGCACCCGTGCGATCGCTGCGCTGGTGTTTATCGGCATCGCGGTGCCTCCGGTCGGCAAGTTACTGAAACCTTTTGTCGCCGAGGCGATCTTTCTGCTGCTCTGCATATCGTTCATGCGCGTGGATATCGGGACGCTGCGCGATCATCTACGGCGGCCGGGCATCGTTCTCGCCGCGACGGCATGGACGACGCTCGGTGTGCCCCTGATTGCCGGCGTGAGCTGTCTTGCGACCGGTCTCGACGCGCGCTCGCCGGATTTGTATCTGGCGTTGATGCTGCAGGCGGTGGCTTCGCCGATGATGGCGGCGCCCGCGCTCGCGGCCGTGATGGGGCTGGATTTAACCCTGGTGCTGATCACGCTGGTGACCAGCACGGCGCTGGTTCCGATGTCGGCGCCGCTGTTCGCCTATGTTTTCTTCGGCGCAGCGCTGACGCTTGCACCACTCGGCCTCGGATTGAAGCTGCTCGCAATCCTTGCGGGATCGCTGTTTGTCGCGACCGCGATCCGTTGGATCGTCGGCGCTTCCGCCATCAAACAGCACGAAGATGCGATCGGCGGGTTCAATATCGTGATCCTGTTCGTGTTCGTCGCGGCGGTGATGGGTAACGTGGCTGACG
This sequence comes from uncultured Alphaproteobacteria bacterium, assembly GCA_963793165.1. GTDB lineage: Bacteria > Pseudomonadota > Alphaproteobacteria > Rhizobiales > Xanthobacteraceae > Bradyrhizobium. The sequence goes on along the minus strand of CAWBYU010000006.1, from coordinate 205,766 downwards.
GCTTTTTGGCCGATCCCGCGAGGGTCATTGGATTGACGGCGCTTGCCTTCGCCGTGTTTTTCGCGCTGCTCGGCGTCACTGCGCTGATTTTCCGCAGGCTCGGCAGCGAACGCGCCCTGGCGCTCGGTTTGATGGTCTCCCAGCGCAATATGGGGCTGATGCTGGCTGCCACGGACGGCGTGCTGCCCGGACTAACCTGGTTGTATTTCGCGCTCTGTCAGTTCCCGATCTATCTGTCGCCGCAGCTGCTCAAGCCGATCGTTGCGAAGCTGCGCGCGCCGAAAGCGGCGCCCGCTGCCGAGACTGGAAACGGATGAACCGTGATCGCCGTCGGCAAGACCGGACGGCTTCCCGCAACCGATGACCTCCTTTGCGGCGATTGGCCGCTTGAACCGACCTGGTTGTCGCGATAACCACTGACGATGTCGCGCCTTGCAGGGATTTTCCCCGCCAGCGATGAGGGCACTTTGATCGAACCCGTCCTTTTGTTTGGAATACCCGTTGATTTCATTCTTTTCGCGCTGACGCTGCTCGGCGTAGCGCTGTTTCATCGTCACACGCTTCCGGTCGCGCTGACCGGGCTTGCCGCGATCATCGCTTACAAGCTCGCTTTCACGGGTTTCAAGTTCGGCCCCGGCTTTGGCGGCTTCGGCCAGCACATGGCGCATGAATGGGTCACGCTGGCCAATCTGTTCCTGCTGCTGATGGGATTTGCGCTTTTGTCCCGGCATTTCGAGGAGAGCAGGATCCCGGACGAGATGCCGGCGCTGCTTCCTGACGACTGGAAGGGCGGCGTGATCCTGCTGTTGCTGGTGTTTGTGCTGTCGAGCTTCCTCGACAATATCGCCGCCGCCCTGATTGGCGGCACCGTCGCCCGCAGCGTCTTTCGGGGCCAGGTCCATATCGGATATCTCGCCGCCATCGTCGCGGCGTCGAACGCCGGCGGGTCCGGCAGCGTGGTCGGCGACACCACCACGACCATGATGTGGATCGCGGGCGTCAGTCCGCTCAGCGTCGTCGAGGCCTATGTCGCCGCCGTCGTCGCGATGCTGATTTTCGCGGTGCCGGCCGCGATACAGCAACAGCGATTTTCGCCGATCACCAAGAACCCGCCGAGCGGATTGAAGGTCGACGCGGCGCGGGTCTTCATTGTCGCGGCCATTCTCGTTGCCGCGCTGGCCGCCAACATCACCGCGAACCTGAAATTCCCTGCGCTTCTGGATACACTACCGATCCTCGGGCTAGCGGTCTGGGCCGTGATCCTCCTGACCACCGGATTACGGTCACCGGACTGGTCGGTGATGCCGGAAACTTTCAAAGGCACGATCTTTCTTCTCGCGCTGGTAACGGCGGCCTCGATGATGCCGATCGAAAAGCTGCCGGCCGCCTCATGGCAAACCGCGCTCGGCCTCGGCTTCGTCTCCGCCGTTTTCGATAATATCCCCCTCACCGCGCTCGCACTGAAGCAGGGCGGCTACGACTGGGGCTATCTCGCTTACGCCGTCGGATTCGGCGGGTCGATGATCTGGTTCGGCTCCTCCGCCGGCGTGGCGTTGTCCAACATGTATCCGGAAGCGAAATCGGTCGGACGCTGGGTCACTCAAGGCTGGCCCATTGCCGTCGCCTATGTCATCGGATTTTTCGTGATGCTCGCCGCGATCGGCTGGCATCCCGACGCGCCGCATTAGAACTCGGTTCTGATCGCATCAGAACCGAAAGCTCCGGTCTTTGTCTCGACAGGTTTCTTCGCGAGGACCCTGTCCATCCCTCATCACGTGCGAGGACAGGTTTATGGCCTCGTCGTCGAGGGCGTGTGACGATTTGTCGTCCCAACTAAAATCATTCTTCTCAATCAATGCATGATGTGTTGGGTGGTACTGCGGACCCACGCCAAAAGCATGAGAGACGGACCTTGCTCAGCGCCATCGTTGTAATTTTCATTGTGGCGTACGCCGCAATCGCGCTCGAACATCCGCTCAGGATCAACAAGGGTGCATCGGCCCTGCTGGGGGCCGGATTGCTGTGGACCGTGTACGCCTTGGCCAGCGGCGATCATGCGCTTGTCGAACCGCAGCTCAGGGAATTGGTCGGTTCCACCGCCGGGATCGTTTTCTTTCTGATCGGAGCCATGACAATTGTCGAGGTGATCGATGCTCACAATGGCTTCGAGGTCATCACGTCGCTGATCCGTACCACCAGGCAAACCACATTGATGTGGATCGTTTGCTTCGTGACCTTCTTCCTCAGCGCCGTGCTCGACAATCTGACGACGACAATCGTCATGATCTCTCTCATGAAAAAAATATCGGGCAGCCAAAGCGACCGGCTGTTCTTTGCATCGATGATTGTGATCGCCGCCAATGCCGGGGGCGCGTGGTCGGTCATCGGCGACGTGACAACTACCATGCTCTGGATCGGCGGCCAGATTACGCCACTTCCGATCATCAAGGGCGTGTTCCTGCCCTCGCTGATCAACCTGCTGCTTCCATTGCTCGTCGTTACTTATCTGCTCCGGGGAAAGCAAATCGCGCCACCGAGCAGCGAAGAGAATTCCGCCAGGCGCATAAACCTGTTCGAGCGCAATCTGATTTTCTATCTGGGCCTTGCGCTGTTGATCGCCGTACCGGCCTTCAAGACCATCACCCACCTACCGCCATTCATGGGAATACTGTTCGGGCTCGGCATCCTCTGGGTTGTCGGCGAGCTGATCCATCGAGACAAGGAGCCTGACGAAAAGAAGCCGCTGACCCTGGTTCACGCGCTCACCCAGATCGATATGGCGTCCATTGTTTTTTTCATCGGCATTCTGCTGGCGGTAGCTACCCTGGAGCACACCCACCTGCTTGAGATGCTGGCAAAATGGCTTGATGTGAATGTCGGCCGCCAGGACGTTATCGTGGTCATGCTCGGTCTGCTCAGCGCCATCGTGGACAACGTACCTCTCGTGGCCGCCTCGATGGGCATGTACAGCCTGGCTGAATACCCAGCGGACAGCTTCTTATGGGAGTTCATCGCCTACTGTGCGGGGACCGGCGGCTCAATTCTTATCATCGGCTCGGCGGCAGGCGTGGCCGCCATGGGTCTCGAGAAAATTCACTTCTTCTGGTACGTCAAGCGCATCAGCGGGCTGGCTCTGTTGGGCTATTTGGGCGGGGCCGCCGCCTACATCGTGCAATACAAGATGCTGCATTGATGCGTTCGCGACCGGAACACGATTTAGGTGCGACTTGAGTCCGCAATGTATTATGGATTTACGCTGCTAACCCGCTCTTGCCGCGCGCCGCAGCGATTGCGGCGGCTGGCCGAAGGCGCGGATGAAGGCGCGACGCATCCGCTCCGGATCGCGAAAGCCGGTCGATTGCGCGACCTGTTCGATCGCCTCGCTGGAAGACTGCACCTGCAATCGCGCCACTTCGATCCGCAATCGCTCCACCGCTTTCGCCGGCGTGGTGCCGGTCTCGGCAATGAAGGCGCGGGTGAAATGCCGCGAACTCATACCGGCCTGCTCGGCCATGTCCTCCACCGTCAGCGGCGAATCGAGATGCTCGCGCGCCCAGGCCAATAGCGGCCCGAAGCGCCCCGCCGGCGCCTTCAATTCCAATAGCGACGAGAATTGCGACTGCCCGCCGCTGCGGCGATGATAGAGCACGAGTTGCCGCGCGGCCTGCTGCGCGACCTCGTCGCCGAAATCCTCGGCCACAAGCGCCAGCGCCAGATCGATGCCGGCGCTGATCCCGGCCGAACTCCAGATATCGCCGTCGCGGACGAAAATCCGGTCCGGCTCCAGTTTCACGTTGGGATAGGCTTTCAGAAAATGCCGGGTGCGCTGCCAATGCGTGGTGGCGCGGCGGCCCTCCAGCAGGCCGGCCTCGGCCAGGATGTAGGCGCCGGAACAGACGCTGGCGACGCGGACGCCGCGCTTGGCCATCGCACGCACGAAACCAAGCGTCTTCTTGCAGGTTGCCGCGGTCCGCACGCCCTCGCCGCCGGCCACGATCAGGGTCGAGACGGCGCCCGCGGATTTGAGACCCCGCGCCAGCATCTCGACACCGGATGAGCTGCGTACCGGACCCGGCGTCACCGCGAGAGTCCTGATCGACGGATCGAGGCCGCTGAAGCGGCCGGCGATTTCGAACACCGAAATCGGACCGGCCGCGTCGAGCAATTGGAAATCGGGAAATATCAGGACGCCGATCATGATCTTGGCCATGTCATAAATTGAGGGAAATATGGCATTTGAGACGAGAGAGCATCATGACATGATGCGGCCGTCAACAGAATTGGATAGCCACTCAACGCACTCGGTCGGTCGTCATGCCCGGACTTGATCCGGGCATCCATCTATCTTCGAAAGAGTCGTGCGGAGGGGATGGATTGCCGGGAGCGCAGACAAGTTTACGTAGTCTGCGCAAGGCAGACTACTATGCCCGGCAATGACGAGTTGCTGCACGTTCACAAAACATAGGAAGGCTCTCGCCATGTCCGAACCACTCCAGATCGGTCTCGTGCTGTTCCCAAACGTAACCCAACTCGATTTCACCGGACCGCTGCAGGTGTTTTCAAGCGTTCCCGGCGCCAAGGTGCATCTGATCTGGAAACGCATCGAACCGGTCGCCAGCGATTCCGTGCTGATGCTTACGCCGACCGTCACCTTTGCCGATTGCCCGCAACTCGACGTGATCTGCGTGCCCGGCGGACGCGGCATCGACGACATGCTCAATGATGAAGAGATGCTGGATTTTCTGCGCCGTCAGGCCAAGGGCGCACAATACGTCACCTCGGTCTGCACGGGATCGCTGGTGCTCGGCGCGGCAGGATTACTGCAGGGATACCGCGCCGCAACGCATTGGGCGGCGATGGATTTTCTAAAGGAATTCGGGGCGACGCCGACCAGGACGAGGGTGTGCATCGACCGCAACCGCGTCACCGGCGGGGGCGTCACTGCGGGGATCGATTTTGCCCTGACGCTGGTGTCGCTGCTGGTCGACCGCCAGACCGCGGAGGCGATCCAGCTCCGGCTCGAATATAACCCCGCGCCGCCCTTCAACGCCGGCTCGCCCGATACCGCGCCGCCGGAAATCCTAGCGTCCATGAAAGAGACGAGCGCGCCTGCGCAAGCGCACCGGGGCGAAGCGGTCCATCGCGCTGCCGCGCGGCTCGGTTGACACAAGGTCAAAAGAAAAGGTCGCAAGAAAAAGGCCGCCTGGTTTCCCAGACGGCCTTTCCTGTCTTACGGCGGCGCCACATTGACGGGCGATCTCGGGACCTCTGCACTGGGGGCCTATTTCCCAGCCGTATCCTGATCGGGTGCCGCTGCAAATCGGGGCAGTCGCGAACTGTTGCCCGAACCGACGCGATGGTCTCCCATCTCCGTAAGATGACCCATTGAGCCATGACAGCGTCGATGCTTCAAGAACGCAGCGACAGATGTCCCCGCTGTTCACGCTGTCAACAGGCCGTCGCGCCGGATCTCGAGATTCCGGTCGGCGCTAGATAGCGCATCCCCGAATGACAACGAGAGAAGTTTGCCGATGAGTGAAGTTCAGTTTCCCGGCGTCCACGGCTGATAGTCGCCGGTGGCCTTGGGGCGGCGACCGCTCGCCAGCGTCGAGCCGGAGGGGCGGTAGGCCAAAGGCGTTCCCGTCATGTTGGGAACATGCGGCTTTTCCCACTCATGCGGCTTGTAGGTCTCTTCGGTCGGCGCGACATCGACGGTGTGATGCAGCCAGCCATGCCAGGACGGTGGTACCCGCGTCGCCTCGGCATAGCCGTTGTACACCACCCAGCGCCGCTGGAAGCCAAGCGTCGGGTCGATCTTGCCGCCCTTGGTCCGGAAGTAGCGGTTGCCCTGCTCGTCCGTACCGACCAGTTCACCGAACCGCCAGGTCCACAATTGGGTGCCGAAGGTCTGGCCGTTCCACCATGTGAATAGCTTCAGCAGGAACAGTTTCATGGGCCGCGCCGGTTGGAGAATAGTTCGAACTTTGATGCCATCGGCGGGCCGAATTGTCCAGTTTGTCCTGACCGGGCCGGGAACCGCAAAAAAGTTAACCGGTCCTCCGTTAATAATGCGGACGCTCCGCGTGCGTATCTCAGTTCACGCAACTTGACGTCTTGCTCCCCGGACAGCATCGATCCATGACAGCGCGCAGAAGCTTCGAGACGTGGGTCGTGATCGCATTGTCGCTGGCAGCAGGCGCCGCTTACGCCTGGTTTGTCGGCGAAGATATCAACTGGGACTGGCGGAACTATCACGAATACAATGCCTTCGCGCTGATCCATGGAAGATATGATCACGACGTCGCACCGGCCGGCATTCAGACCTTCCTGAATCCTCTCGCCTATCTCCCCGCCTATCTGCTGCGCCATCATGTTACTGCGCCGTACTGGGCGATGATGCTCGGCGCGATCCAGGGCCTCAACCTCGCGCTCATTTACTGGATATCGCGCCTGGCGTTGAGCCGCGCCGCCAACGGATGGACGCTGGCGGCATCGGTCTTGATCGCGGCGTTCGGCCCGATGACGTTATCCGAGGTCGGGACCAGTTTCGCCGATGTACTGACGGCGCTGCCTGTGATCGGGGGTCTTGGCCTGATCCTGTCGGGGAACGCTCAGCATCGAGGCCGCTACGTGATGGCCGGACTGCTGCTGGGCGCGGCGGTCGGGCTGAAGCTTACCAACATGGTGTTCCTCGTCGCGGCGGCCGTGTCGCTGCTGTACGCGACGCGGCCGGCGATGGCGCTGTCCTGTTTCGCGGCCGGCAGTGCCATCGGAGGGCTCGGTACCGGCGGCGCCTGGTGCTGGACCTTGTGGGAAACCTTCGGCAATCCGGCGTTTCCATTTTTCAATACCGTGTTTCGCTCGCCGGAAGCGCCGGTCGAGCCGATTGCCGATGGGCGGTTCATGCCCCGTAACCTGTGGGACGCCGCCGCCTATCCGTTCTACTGGCTGATCGGCGATCACCGCTCATCCGAGGGGCCATTTCGAGATCCGCGGTTCGCCATCCTCGTCGTTCTGTTTATGGCAACCGCGGGCGCGAGCCTGCTGCGCGGAAAACGGGTTTTCACGCTTCGGGATAAACAATTCCTGCTGTTTTTCGCGGTCGCCTACACCATGTGGCTGTTGGCGTTTTCCATTCATCGCTATGCCATCGCGCTGGAGCTGCTTGCGGCGCCGCTGATCGTGCTGTTGGCGTGCCGGCTTCTGCGCGTTCTGCCGTTAACCTCGCTGAAGACGCGCGAGGTGCGCTGGACCAATTGGGTCACCGGCACCGCCGCGCTCGCCATCGCGCTTTGGTCGGAGCCCGCGGACTGGTTGCGCCGCCCGTGGTCCGAGCCCTACCAGCCCGTGATTTCCGGATCGCTGCGCAATCCCGCGACCTATTTTCTGATCGAGAAGCCGGTCGGCTATGTCATTCCCCTGCTGCCGGCCGGCTCGCGCGCTTATCAGCTCGCCGACATCCGGCTGCCGATTGCACCGGGGGGCGTGCTGGACCGCCGCATCCGTGCTGGCCTCGCCGATCCGCTGCCGGGCGGCATCTGGGCGCTGCATCTTGGCGGCAGCCCGCCGAAACAAAGCCTGCTGGACGATTACGGCTTGCAGTTCGATACCTCGCGGTCCTGCGAGGCCATTCCGGGCGCGGATCGCCGCGACATTGAAGCCTGCCCCCTTATTGCGCCTCGCGGCGCGGCGCCTTTGGCCTCCCGGCTGGATTGAGCTAGCGAATACAGGCTGATCGCCGTCAGCCGACCTATCCCGAATCGAATTGGCCCCGGAATTGGCGCAATCCGTTCATTCCGCGTACAGTTCCTGTCTGTCAGCGTTGTTATGCCGCGCACAATCGGTGCGAGGCTTGGGAACGTCTGCCTGTCGAAAGGGTTGGGCTGTTCCCGTAGATGGAGCCGATAATGATCAATCTTAAAGTTTTGAGTACCGCTGCCGCGACAGCGCTGGTTTTGACGATCGCAGCAGCCCCCGCGGGCTTTGCGCAGGGGCGAGTAGGACCTGGCGGCGGCGGCGCTGGACATATTGCCGGCGGCGGCGGCTCGCCAGCGCATATAGGTGGCGGCGGTGGCGGTGGTCCCCGCGTGGGCGGTGGTGGTGGCGGCGGCCCGCGCATAGGCGGTGGCGGCGGCGGCCCCCGGTTTAGTGGTGGCGGCGGTGGCGGCCCCCGCTTTAGCGGCGGCGGTGGTGGCGGCCCACGGTTTGGCGGCGGCGGTGGCGGTTATCGCTACCATCGCGGCGGTGGCGGCGGCGGCGGCTTCTTTCCCGGCGCCGTAGCCGGTGCCTTGATCGGCGGCGCTATTGCCTCCCAGGGTTACTATGGCGGGCCGGGCTATTACGGGTCGTACGGGTCGGGCTATTATGACGAGCCGTATGACGACGGCGTGGTTGCGGTGGCGCCGGTCGGAGGTGACGACGTCGCCTACTGCCAGCAGACCTATCGTTCCTATGATCCCGCCTCGGGAACGTATCTGGGCTATGACGGTTTGCGGCACCCCTGCCCGTAACCGCATTCGGATCTACGGCATCGAGGACGGCGCTTTCCCGCGCCGTCCTTTTTGTTTTTTCGACCGCTTCGCCAGCGCGACCCCACCGGGGTAAATCCTAGCGCCACGATCTGGCCGAGGCCGATCGGCTCGGGCAGCGAGTCTCCGCAAGGCAACCCCATACGGACAATAAATACCTGCCCTGTGAACAGCGGGCGCAGCTTGACGGCGCAGGCCTCGCGACAATTTTTTTCCCTTGGGAATCCCTGAGGACTCACTGATACTTGGCCCACATCGGGGTCGCCGAACCACCCCTGTTTTTCCCAGCTTTCCACCATATTTAGTATTTGATTTAGGAACTCGTACTAATCCTTGACGGGCGCGATGGAGTTGGCCTAGTTTTGGATCGTTCGGTGCCGGGTGGTTTTCAGTCCCGCCGGACGCTCCCTGACAGGGTTCAGAATGACCATTCCGATTGCCTGAGGGGGCACGGGTGACGGGCTTGTTTGCCCGCGATTCTGGCGGCTCTCGGGACGCTAAAAACGGGCCAAAATGGTCACAGGTTAAGTAGTTGGGCGGCGAGTTGGGGCGTTGAAAGCATGACCCGGACCTTCGGGACCGGTGTGGGGCATGCGGCGACGAATTGATGCTCGCATCGATGCTGTGGCTAGAGAGAAACAGGGCCGGATCCACCGGTAGAACTGCGGACTAAAGTTCCGCTCAAGCAAGAACACCCGGCTCCGCGGGACGGCGGTCCGGACCAAAAGAATGGGGTACGACCATGCGAATTGAACGGCGCAACACCACTGAAGGCCAGTCACCCTACGCAGGGATTGATTTCAGATTGACGACATCGGAGATTCGCAACCCCGATGGCTCGGTGGTATTTCGCCTGGAAAACGTCGAGGTGCCGGAATCCTGGTCGCAGGTCGCCTCCGACGTGCTGGCACAGAAGTATTTCCGTAAAGCCGGCGTCGCCGCGCGCCTGAAGAAGGTCGAGGAAGAGACCGTGCCGTCCTGGCTGTGGCGCTCGGTGCCGGACACCGCCGCACTGGCCGACCTGCCGGAGGCGCAGCGCTATGTCAGCGAACTCTCCGCCAAGCAGGTGTTCGACCGCCTCGCCGGCTGCTGGACCTATTGGGGCTGGAAGGGCGGCTATTTCACGTCCGAAGAAGACGCCCGCGCTTTCAGTGACGAGCTGCGCTACATGCTGGCCAAGCAGATGGTGGCGCCGAACTCGCCGCAATGGTTCAACACCGGGCTGCACTGGGCCTACGGCGTCGATGGACCCGGCCAGGGCCATTATTACGTCGATCCCTTCACGGCGAAGCTGACCAAATCAAAATCCTCCTACGAGCATCCGCAGCCGCACGCCTGCTTCATCCAGGGCGTCAATGACGACCTCGTCAACGAGGGCGGCATCATGGACCTCTGGGTGCGTGAAGCCCGCCTGTTCAAATACGGCTCCGGCACCGGCTCCAACTTCTCGCGGCTGCGCGGCGAAGGCGAACGCCTCTCCGGCGGCGGCCGTTCGTCCGGCCTGATGAGCTTCCTCAAGATCGGCGACCGCGCCGCCGGCGCGATCAAGAGTGGCGGCACCACCCGCCGCGCCGCCAAGATGGTGGTGGTCGACGCCGATCACCCTGATATCGAGACCTATATCGACTGGAAGGTGAAGGAGGAGCAGAAGGTCGCAGCGCTCGTGACCGGCTCCAAGCTCAACCAGCGCCACCTCAAGGCAGTGCTGAAAGCCTGCGTGAATTGCGAAGGCTCCGGCGACGACTGTTTTGACCCGGAAAAGAACCCTGCCCTACGCCGCGAAATCAAGCTGGCGCGCCGTGCGCTGGTCGCCGACGGCATGATCAAGCGCGTCATCCAATTTGCAAAACAGGGATACAAGGAGATCGACTTCCCGATCTACGACACCGACTGGGATTCCGAGGCCTATCTCACGGTCTCCGGCCAGAACTCCAACAATTCGGTGTCGCTGAAGGATGACTTCCTGCGCGCGGTGGAAACCGACGGCGACTGGAACCTGATCGGCCGCACCAACAAGAAGATCACCAAGACGCTCAAGGCGCGCGACCTCTGGGAAAAAATCGGCCACGCCGCCTGGGCATCGGCCGATCCCGGCCTGCACTTCAACACCACCATGAACGACTGGCACACCTGCAAGTCGTCAGGCGACATCCGCGCCTCCAATCCGTGCTCGGAATACATGTTCCTGGACGACACCGCCTGCAATCTGGCGTCCGCCAACCTGATCACCTTCTACAACACCTCGACAAAGCTGTTCGACGTCGAGGCTTACGAGCATCTCTGCCGGCTCTGGACCATCGTGCTCGAAATCTCCGTGATGATGGCGCAATTCCCGTCCAAGGCGATCGCGGAGCTTTCTTACGAATTCCGCACGCTGGGCCTCGGCTTTGCCAATATCGGCGGCCTGTTGATGACCATGGGTCTGTCCTACGACTCCAAGGAAGGCCGCGCGCTGTGCGGCGCCCTGACCGCGGTCATGACCGGCATCAGCTACGCCACCTCGGCGGAGATGGCCAAGGAGCTCGGCCCCTTCCCCGGCTACAAGAAGAATACCGCGCACATGCTGCGCGTGATCCGCAACCACCGCCGCGCCGCCCATGGCGAATCGCGCGGCTATGAGGCGCTGGCCGTCAATCCGGTGCCCCTGGATTATGCCAGCGTCACCCAGACCGACATCGTCGAGCGCGCCAAGGCCGCCTGGGACAAGGCGCTCGAACTCGGCGAACTCCATGGCTACCGCAACGCGCAGACCACGGTGGTGGCGCCGACCGGCACCATTGGCCTGGTGATGGATTGCGACACCACCGGCATCGAGCCTGATTTCGCGCTGGTGAAATTCAAGAAGCTCGCCGGCGGCGGCTACTGGAAGATCATCAACCGCGCCGTGCCCGAGGCGCTGCGCGCGCTCGGATACCGCGAAAGCGATATCGCGGAGATCGAGGCCTATGCCGTCGGCCACGGCTCGCTCTCCAACGCGCCGGCGATCAATGTTTCCACCTTGAAAGCCAAAGGCTTCACCGACGAAGCTCTGGCGAAGGTGGAAGCGGCGCTGCCGACCGCGTTCGACATCAAGTTCGCCTTCAACAAATGGACCTTCGGCGAGGACTTCCTGCGCGACACCTTGAAGATCGAGCCGGAAGCCATTGCGGCGCCGAATTTCGACCTGCTCGCCGCAGTTGGTTTTTCCAAGCGCGAGATCGAGGCCGCCAATGTCCACATCTGCGGCGCGATGACGGTGGAAGGCGCGCCGCATCTGAAGGCCGAGCATTACAGCGTGTTCGATTGCGCCAATCCCTGCGGCAAGATCGGCAAGCGTTATCTGTCGGTGGAAAGCCACATCCGCATGATGGCGGCGTCGCAGCCGTTCATCTCCGGCGCGATCTCCAAGACCATCAACATGCCGAACGACGCCACGGTGGAGGACTGCAAGTCCGCGTATCTGCTGTCGTGGAAGCTCGCGCTGAAAGCCAACGCGCTCTATCGCGACGGCTCGAAACTGTCGCAGCCGCTGAACTCGCAACTGATCAGCGACGACGACGAGGAAGACGACGCGATCGAGGCGTTCTACGACAAGCCGATGGCCGCGCGCACCGCGCAACTGTCGGAAAAGGTGGTGGAGCGACTGGTCGAGCGCATCGTGGTGATGCGCGAGCGCGAGAAGATGCCGGATCGCCGCAAGGGCTATACCCAGAAGGCCGTGGTCGGCGGGCACAAGGTCTATCTGCGCACCGGCGAGTATGACGACGGCCGGATCGGCGAGATCTTCATCGACATGCACAAGGAAGGCGCCGCACTGCGCTCCTTCATCAACAATTTCGCCATCGCGGTGTCGCTCGGCCTGCAATACGGCGTGCCGCTGGAGGAATATGTCGACGCCTTCACCTTCACCCGCTTCGAGCCCGCGGGTCCGGTGCAGGGCAACGACTCCATCAAATACGCGACCTCGATCCTCGACTATGTGTTCCGCGAACTCGCGGTCAGCTACATGGGCCGGTTCGATCTGGCCCATGTGGACCCCTCCGAATCCAACTTCGACGCCATGGGCAAGGGCGTCGAGGAAGGCAAGCAGCCGGAACAGCCCAACAACAAGTACCTGTCAAAGGGCCTGACCCGTTCGCGCACCGACAATCTCGTGGTCATGCGCAGCACCAGCGAGCCGACGACCGACGCCCGCGCCTCCGGCAACGTCACCTCGATGTCCGCCCACGGCGCAAGTGCCCGTGCCTCCGACACCATCGAAGGCGCCGTCGCGCTAAAGCAGGAAGCCCAGCACGATCTGTCACCGACCGAGAAGCTGGAAGCGTTGCAGTGGAGCAAGGCGGGCGCGGCACAGCAAGCCGCCCCGTCGAAAGCCGAACGCCGCGCCGAGGCCAAGGCCAAGGGTTACGAAGGCGAAATGTGCTCGGAGTGCGGCAACTTCACGCTGGTGCGGAATGGGACCTGCATGAAGTGCGATACATGCGGCTCAACGACGGGGTGTTCTTAAGAGGAGGAGCAGACGATCTCAGCCGAGAAGTTAGCGGAACTGCGTGTCAAGCATCTCGAAATGTTGCAGAGCCTCATAACGAGGATGGCTAGCTATGGCGCATCCTTCAAATCCTACTGCATTACGGTGGCTACCACTGTCATCGGCTTCGGCTTCACGCTGCACCGGCCTCTCGTCTCGGCCCTCGCCATTCTTCCGATCCTCGCCTTCGCTTTCGCCGACGCACAGTATCTTCGTGTCGAACGCCGTTTTCGTGGGGTCTTTAATCGCGTCCGGGCAGAGAGCTGGGAGGAAATGCCGAGCTTTGAAATCAACCTAGAGCATGCTCCGGCGGAGCCTTATTGGAATGCCGCCACGAGTTGGTCGATCCTTGGGTTCTATGCACCGCTGGCGATCGTTGCGCTTCTCATCTCGGTGCTGTTCGGAGCATGGTCCAGTGGCTGAAAATCCGTTCGACCTGAAATACTCGGGCCTCTTGGCCGCGCTCGGCGCCGAACCACGTCGTAACTCACTCCTCGACTACGTTACAGCTCCGACGCCCAAGCCTGAGATCAGCCCTATGGCTCGCGCAATTGCCAATCTGCTAAGGGAGGATGGGCCAACGGTCCTGCCCGTCAACCCCTATCCATATACTTCCGGTCTTGGCGACATGTTCGGAGTTCTCACACCAACAACGCCTATAAATCCATCCTTGAATGCGCTCGCCAACCTCATGGCGTCGCCGCCACCATTTTTCGCGCCGTCGTCACCGCCAACACCTCCTTTCGGTTCGCTCGCCGATTTCGTGGCCCCTCCGGCGCCAATACCCTTCAACGCACTATATACGCCACCACCAAAGCCCAAGCAGGTTGCGCCTGAGACCAAGCGCAAGGCGTTTTTCAGCTTTCACTTCGACGACATCATGCGCGTGAACAACGTGCGGAATGCGTGGAAGATCACCCATCCTGACAGTTCGATGAATCGAAGCTTCTATGACAGCAGCCTTTGGGAAGCCCGAAAGCTCGTAGGCGCCGAGGCCATTAAGCAACTCATCCGCTCTGGGGTGCTTCGCACATCCGCCGTGTGCGTCCTGGCTGGGTCAATGACCTGGAATTGGCGTTGGGTCAGATACGAAATCGCGCGAGCGATCATCGACAGCCGTGGTCTCCTGACCGTTCATCTCAACGGCATCAATCATCACCAAACAAAAGCCGCGGATCCGCGCGGTCGCAATCCGCTCGCCCATATGGGTATCGCCAAGCTGCAACCGAACAAGCGTCTGCCGCCCCAGTATTATCTCTACGAGATGAACCTAGTGCCGGATGGCTATGGCGGCGCGATTGAGGAGTGGAGCCGCTACAGCGATTTCACTTTGCCGGTGGAAAAGCCAGCTTGGCTGACCGATCCCAACGTGGACGAAGTAATGCCATTGTCGGTGGATGCTGCCGAATACGACTATGAGCAAGACCATGGCCATCGCAATATCGGAAGCTGGATCGATCTGGCCGCAAAACAAGCTGGTCGTTAGATAGAGCTCGTAGGATGGGTGGAGCGAAGCGATACCATCAATACTGTTCATAGCGCGGGTTTCGCAAAGGGCTCAACGCATCCTACGGGCTGATAAATCTATGCCAGGGAGACATCAATGCGTGATCGCCTCTTTCAAGAACCGATTTCTGCCATCATCGAGCAAAAGCTCAGCGAAGCGCGAACTCGCGCCGAGCAACTAACAGCACAACAATTGGAAGGACCGAACCTTGCCGAGGAGCTGGAGAAGATCGCGCAGTTCAAGTTCAACCTCGCTACACTCAAACCTGAACAGCGAAAAGGCAAGCGCCGCACCGAAAAAAACAAACAGGTCGATTTCGGGCGAGAAGTGATCGTTGACGTTGATTTCATCGACGTAACAATTCCGTTTGAAGGATGGCCTAAGAGCTTTCATCTTGCGCCCTCCTCCTGCAACATTATTGACACGCCGGCCGCAATCACCAAAGACAATGCTATCCAGATTTCGCTTCTCGATGATCAAAATCTCGACCGAAATGTCGATCTATTCATTCAGCGAGTGACTGAAAATCTAAATACATTGGGCAAGGAACTGCAAAGAATTGAACCGCAAATGTTACAGATTGCGCAGGTAATCGCTAAACAACGCCGTCAACAAATCCGGGAACGAAAAGAGCGAGATAAAAATCGCAGTTTTCCGATCGAGTGAGATGGACTGTTCGGCGGATTTGCTCGGTATAATTCGCTATCTAGCCGCATCGGGGGCGTCTCCTCCCATTGACGCAGCTCGTAGCAAAGCGATACCGACCAATTCCCGTTCATGGCGTTGATGGGTTTCGCAAAGGGCTCAACCCATCCTACGTACTGTTTCGTCATTGCGAGGAGCGAAGCGACGAAGCAATCCACCCTACATGCCGCGCCATGGATTGCTTCGCGGAGCCTGTCATCGGGCGGCGCTTTGCGCCGACCCGTTGGCTCGCAATGACAGACCCGGCGAGCGAGGTTCGGGTAACGATAGTTTACTTGCCCTTGCCACCACGCCCGCGCCACACTCCCTTTCATGAAAAAGATCGGTTTTCTCTCGTTCGGGCATTGGTCGCCTTCGTCGCAGTCGCAAACGCGTTCGGCGGGCGATGCACTGCTCCAATCCATTGACCTCGCCGTCGCGGCCGAGGCGTTGGGCGCCGACGGGGCCTATTTTCGGGTCCACCACTTCGCCCGCCAGTTGGCGTCGCCGTTTCCGCTGCTGGCGGCCGTCGGCGCCAAAACCAGCCGCATCGAAATCGGCACCGCCGTCATCGACATGCGCTACGAAAATCCGCTCTACATGGCCGAGGACGCCGGCGCGGCCGATCTCATTGCCGGCGGGCGCCTGCAGCTCGGCATCAGCCGAGGCTCGCCCGAACAGGTGATCGATGGCTGGCGTTATTTCGGGTTTGAGCCGGCCGAAGGCCAGAGCGATGCCGACATGGGCCGGCGTCATGCGGAGGTCTTTCTCGATCTGCTGCGCGGCGAAGGTTTTGCGAAGCCGAATCCAAGGCCGATGTTTCCGAACCCGCCCGGACCGCTGCGGCTGGAACCCTATTCCGAGGGACTTCGCGACCGGATCTGGTGGGGCGCCGGCTCGAATGCCACGGCGGTGTGGGCCGCCGAGCGCGGCATGAACCTGCAGAGTTCAACGCTCAAGAACGATGAGACCGGCGAGCCATTCCATGTCCAGCAGGCCGCCCAGATCCGGGCCTACCGCGCGGCCTGGAAGGAAGCCGGACACGCGCGCGAGCCACGGGTCTCCGTCAGCCGCAGCATCTTCGCCCTCATGAACGATCATGACCGCGCCTATTTCGGACGCGGCGACGAGGAAGACCAGGTCGGCTTCATCGATGAGCGCACCCGCGCCATCTTCGGCCGCAGCTATGCGGCCGAGCCGGAAGTGCTGATCGAGCAGCTCAGGCAGGACGAGGCGATCGCCGAGGCCGACACCCTGCTCCTGACGGTGCCCAACCAGCTTGGCGTTGCCTACAACACCCATGTCATCGAGGCCATTCTCTCCAGCATCGCTCCCGCCCTCGGCTGGCGCTGACGTCGGCGGGCCGGCGCGCAGGATGGTGGAGCGAAGCGATACCCATCAATCGCGGTTCTCGATGTTGATGGGTTTCGCAAGGCTCAACCCATCCTGCGTACCGATGCTCATTTCCCGTCATTGCGAGGAGCGAAGCGACGAAGCAATCCACCTTGCATGCCGCGCCATGGATTGCTTTGCGGAGCCTGTCATCGGGCGGCGCTTTGCGCCGACCCGTTGGCTCGCAATGACAAACCCGGCGGGCGAGATTCGAGTGACGATAGTTTACTTGCGCTTGCCACGACGGCCAGGCGACGATGCCGGCCTGGCCTGCGGATCGGTGGCGCTGCCACGGGGCGTTTATCTGGACGAGAGGGCTTGTCATGGAGAAGCTTCCACTTGTGCTTGATCTGATGGGCACCTTCGTCTTCGCGCTTAGCGGGGCGTTGGCCGGGGTCAAGCGAACGCTGGATTTGTTCGGCGTGCTCGTGCTGTCGTTCGCGGCGGCGAATTCCGGGGGCATCACGCGGGATCTTCTGATCGGCGTCGTTCCTCCCGGCGCCGTCGATGACTGGCGCTATCTCGGCGTCTCGCTCTTTGCCGGCCTCCTCACCTTCTACTTCTCGTCCTTGATCGTGCGGGTGTCGAACTCGGTCCTTATTTTCGACGCGGCAGGTCTCGCGCTCTTCGCCGTCACCGGCGCATCGAAAGCGCTGGCCCACGGACTGAACCCGGTGATGGCGATCGTGCTTGGCATGGTCACCGGAATCGGCGGCGGCATGGTCCGTGATGTCCTGCTGGCGGAGATTCCGACGGTACTTCGTGCAGAACTCTATGCCGTCGCGGCACTGGCAGCCGCGGCCATCGTGGTGGTCGGGCACATGCTGCAGTTGCCGGTCGCTCCGGTGACGGCGGTAGCGCTGATTTCATGCTTCGCGCTCCGCATCGTGGCGATGCGGCGGGGCTGGCGGCTTCCGGTTGCGAAAATCAGGGACCAAGACGATCCGGGAGCGGCAAAAATCGATTCGAAAGGACCCGGGAAATCCTAGCGGATCGGGATTCCGTAGTTTCCTTTCTCGCCGCGTGCGCAGAAAAAGGCGGCCCGTAGGCCACCTCTTGGACTTGCTGTCTCCGTCACGCGCGCCTCGAACCGCGGCGGTTGCGGCCCGTCACTGCCTGCGAGCGTCGGTGGTGCGCCTGGATGCCGCACGCACGTGGCGCCTTGCGGGAGCGTCGACGGAAAGGCCGACGCCGCCGACGGATGCCAGCGCGCTCGCGCTCCGGCCCGAATCGGACCCAACGCCCAGGCTCTGGTAAAACGCCTGTTCGCCAGGCTCCTGGACGGCCTGTTGTGCGATCGCCGGCATCGCGATCACGGTCGATAGAAGTGCGGCTACGCCGAGAAGCTTGAACCTGGTCATCGTCGATTCTCCATTTTGTTGATCGATAGCGCCTGAACCTCGCCAACCCCTCGCGAAGTTGCCGTGCGAGCTCGATGCAGGAGATAGAAAGCCAGACGCGATCAATCAATAGAATGATGAGCGTCATATAAAAACATCATTGTGATCGATCAGGACAACCTGCGCGATGGTTCGACACGGCGCCGTCCGTCGTTCGCGGCGCCGGGGCACAATGCATCGCGATTGCGCCCACCGCGCAGAATCGGAGTTCCGGAATTCCCCACTGAAATAGAATGATCTTCTTGCTGGTTGTGGAGCGGATCGGCGCAGCGCCATCCTCCGCACCGCCCCTGCGGCGATAGCGGACCGATCACTTTTTACTGAAACGGGGATCACGCCGGGCAAATAGCCGCCGTTTGCGGCGCGCGGGATGGGTCATCGGGCGCGGGCGTCCTTGCGTTAACGCATTGGTCACTTCTTTGCGTGCATTTTCACGATCTCATTCAGCAAAGAGGCACCATGTCTGACATCAGCATTCCCGGCGGACGGATCCGTTCTTTCGTAGAGCGGATCGAGAACTTGGACACCGAATTGCAGGAGTTGAACGAGTTGAAAAAGGAAGTGTTTTCGGAGGCAAAGGGCGAGGGTTTCGATGTGAAAATCCTCAAGGAAATCATCAAGCTGAGAAAGCAGGATCAGGACGAGCGCGACGAGCGCGACACCCTGCTTGATATGTATATAAAGGCGATGGAAACAGCCGGCCCGGAACAGGCCAAGGCCGCGTGACCTGATCGGGCAAACCGTTCATCAAGACAAAAAGCCCGCGACGATGTCGCGGGCTTTTTTGCAACCCGGCGCGATACTCGCCCACCGCCGGGCAGTCGACCTACGCCGCGGCAACGAGCGTCGCTCAGGGGCGCTCAAACGGCGATCTAGGCGCCGGTCAGCGAATTGAGCGACCGGTTTCGGTGCGGGTCGCCGTCGCGGTCGTGATTTTCGTCCGCGGGGTCAGGACGCTGAGCTGATGCGGAGAGGCTGCGGAGGTCAACACCGGCGACTGTTCGCTGATATTCGCGGCTCCCAGCACCTGAACCTGCACCGTCGAGATCGGCAAACCGGTCTTTTCATAGCTCGGCAACTCCGCCGAGAAGCCGGCAGTACAACCGGCAATCGAGATCACGGCGGCAGCGATGGAAAGGTAAGTCTTTTTCACGAAAGTTCTCCTGGGTAGGATTCGAAGCAGCAGCCTACTCCCCTTTTGCTGCACTGCGATAGCATTTTTATTGCATTGCAAAATAGGGGTTCCATATGGATTACTCTCGATATCACAAGGTGTTAAAGACCGGCTAAGCCGACTAACCGCCATGCTGGACGCGAGATTGACCATCTTGTGATCGACCTGCATTTTGGCGGTTCTCCCCCGGGTCGTCCCGGCGGCCCGCAAAGGCATCGGATGTTGTTTCGGCCCACAGCATGACCGTGATTTCGATTCAATCGCAGGTCGCCTACGGCCATGTCGGCAACAGTGCCGCCGTCTTCCCCATGCAGATGCACGGCATCGACGTAACGGCGGTGCCCACCACCCTGCTGAGCAACCGGCCGGGTTACCCGACCATCCGCGGCCGGGTGCTCGATGCGAAACTGGTCGCCGATCTCCTGCTCGGGGTCGAGGAGCGCGGCGCGCTCGACAGCTGCCGGATGATCCTGTCGGGCTATCTCGGCTCGGCGGAAATCGCCGCTGTGGTGGCGGACTTCGTCCAGCGCGCCAAGGCCCGCAACCCCGCTTTGCTCTATTGTTGCGATCCCGTGCTCGGGGATCGCGACCGAGGCCTGTTCGTCCAGGCCGAGATTCCGCCGTTCGTGCGCGACCGGCTGTGCCGGATCGCTGATATCATCATCCCCAATCATTTCGAGTTCGAATTTCTGTGCGGGGCAAAGGCCACGACCATCGATCAGGTGCTTGAGGCTGCGCGCGCGTTCATGGCGCATGGTCCATCGACGATCGTCGTCACCAGCGCCGAGTTGGCCGACACACCGGAGGGCGAGATCGAGACGCTCGCCGTCGAGCGCGAAAAAGCCTGGCGCGTGCGCACGCCGAAACTGCCGATCAGCCCGTCCGGGACCGGCGATCTGTTTGCCTCGCTGTTCGTGTCCGCGCGCGTTCAGGAAAAGGACACGCCGGATGCGCTGGGTCACGCCGCGTCGGCCATCTTCGCGGTGCTGGAGCGAACCGCTATCAGCGGGACCGAGGAAATGCGCATCGTCGAGAGCGCCGGGCTGCTCGCTCATCCAAAGCGCCGCTTCGATGCCATCGCTGTCCCCACTTGAACGCCCGCCGACAGAATGTGTCGTGCCTGCGTGGGATGGGTGGAGCGAAGCGATACCCATCAGCGGCTGTTCATGGCGTTGACGGGTTTCGCAAAGGGCTCAACCGTCCTGCGTCCTGCGTATTGATTTGCCCGTCGGGTTTCCCGGTGATTTTCCTGTCCAGCCTCGATTGCAAAAATATTCCGGTTCTCAACCGCCCCAAATCACATCTAGAACTCCCCTGTCCCACCCCGAGAGAGGGGCGTATCGCGATCGTCACGGACGTTGGGTGTGGGATGCGATGGACGCAGCGGCGTCAGGCGAGCGAAAGCACGCTGGACGAAAGCGCTTGTTGCGGACGGCGAAGTCGCGTGGTCCTGACGCCCCGACGCTGGCGTCAAGTTGGCGGAGCAATCCGCCGATGACGGTGGCAAAAAAGCCCGGTCACCGGGGAGAGCGCGAAATAAGCCGTAAAACCATTGCGCAGGGAATGCCGGGTGTTCCGGGGTACCTGTGGTTTCTAACTCGTGTGCTTTCTACACTTCGCACACGAGGCTGCGGGTGCAGCGGGCACCCGGCTTTCCCTGCGCCCTCTCTTTTGGGCGAAAAAGTTCACGCACAGCTCGGACGCATTGCGCCGCGAGAATGCGGGCTCATATCCGTTTGCTGGGCTCAGGAGATCTCGTAGACCGACATCTTGTCCGCGATGCCCGTCAACGCCACGCGTCTGGGCGCCGGCTTTAGCCCGTGGGTCTCGAGCAGAGCCCGGGCCTGCGCGTTCTCAACCACCGATTCCGTCACCACGATCGAGCGCGAAGCCGCGAGGCCCTGGATACGCGACGCGATGTTTACCGTCTGCCCGAAATAGTCCTGCTGGGCGTTGAGCGTGACCGCGAGGCACGATCCTTCATGGATACCCATCTTCAGGCGCAGGCTCTGATGCTGACGCTCGGCGCCAAGGTCGCTCATCGCCTCGCGCATGCGGATCGCGGCGGCGATGGCGCGGTCGGGCGTCTCGAAGGTCGCCATCACGGCATCGCCAATGGTCTTTACCACGGCCCCTCCTTCGGACGCGATGATCTCCTGCATCAGCCTGAAATGCTCGTTGACGAGATCGAAGGCCACGAGGTCACCGACGCGCTCATAGAGCTCGGTGGAGTCCTTGAGATCGCTGAACAGGAAAGTCAGGCTCAGGATCTTGAGGCGCTGGCCGATGGCGAGCGTGTCGGTCCGGTAGATGTCGCGGAAGGTCTGATTGGTGAGGAGGCGCTTTGCCGTGAGAATGGGCTTGCGTCGCTTCAGGAGGTCGTCCAGCGCCTGGTTCGTCACCCATACAGCCGGCAACACCCGGCCGTCGGTGCGGTTGTCCAAAGCCAGCCGCAGCGGTCCGGGGCGCAAGGCAATGGTATCGGCCGGGACCTGGACCTTGTTGAAGATCACGGACACGTTCTGGCGCTCGCTCGCCTCCTCGCCGCCGACATCGAGGAACTGGGCCGTATGCGTCACGGGATCGAACACGATCAACGTGCCCTTCGGCAACTGCAAGGAGAGGATAGCCCTTTCTCCCGGCGGAATGTCGACGCTTTCGAGCGTGATCTCGCGCAGCAGCTTCTCCAGATCGGCCGGAAGATCGATCGCCGAACTCCAGAAGATCTGGCGATAATATTCGGCCGCGGACAATTCGTCGGGACTGTGGGCCGCGATCTTGCGAACGCGCGGGCTCACCGTGAAGGTCACCTCGACCAGATTGTCGAGCGTGGTCTCGTAGCCCGCTGCGCAGAAAGCGCAACTATACTGCGCCCGATCCAGGGTCTTCAGGCTCTTGTTGACGGAAAGAACACCGGCGCAACTCGGGCACATGACGTTCCATGTCATCTCGAATATGCCGAGCCCCACCGCATTCAGGAGCGCTGCGATGACCCGCTCCTCGGCGATGCCCTCCCTGGCCGCGAGATCGAGCGCGTTCATCTTGTTCAAGGCATGATCCGGCGCATCCCGCACCATGCGCTCGAGCATGTCGACCACGTCGTCGTCGACCGACTGACGCAGGGCCGCAAACAAGGTCTCGGTTTCGCTCATCGGGCAATGCTACATGAAAGCAGGCAAGGCGGAAACCGCCAAAACCGCAGCCGGGATCGTCGGCCCGAAGCGACGACGAAACAACGCGTTGACCGAGCGAGCGTCGGCGCAGCGCTGGTCAATACGGCGGCGGCCTTCTCGCACGCTGCGCTTTCGCCGCCTCGATCCACCAGCCGAGATCGTCGGCAAACCTCGGGAAGGCATGTGCGAGCGCCTTGCCGCCCTCGCCGAGCGGTTCGCCCTGTTCGGACAGCGTCTGCGCGATCGGGCCGACCGCGATCGTGCTTGAGATCACCACCATGCCCATCTCGGAGAGCGTGCCGTGCCAGGCGGTAGCGGCGCGAGCACCGGAGATCCGCCCGGCCGAATAGCTGGCGATGGCGGCGGGACGCCAGAACCATTCCTCGAGAAAATGGTCGGTGAGGTTTTTGAGGCCGGGCTGGACGCCCCAATTATATTCGCCGGTGATGAAGACAAAACCGTCGGTGTCGCGGATTTGGCCGGCGAGCTTTTCGAGCCGCTCCGGCGCCTCGCCCTTGCGATATTCCTTGTACATCCGGTCCAGCATCGGCAGCCCGACCGCCTTGGCGTCGATCAGTTCGACATCGTCGCCGCGCTTGCGCAGGCCGTCGACGACGAACTGCGCCAGGCGGATGCCCATGCGGTCCGACCGGTACGAGCCATAGAACACGAGAATGCGATGGGTCATGATATCCGCCCGGCATCAATCATATCGAATGCAGTTTGCGCACCAGCACGCGCATGTTTTCGCTGTAGTCGATCGGCGCCACCACCAGATGCACGCCGCCCTCCTTAAAAGCGGCTTCCAGCTTCGTCGCAAGTTCCGAAACGCTGCCGACGCGGGCGCCGCTGGCGCCATAGGACTTCGCGTAGGCGACAAAATCCGGATTGCCGAAATCCAGTCCGAAGTCGGAAAACCCGTCGACTTCCTGTTTCCATCGGATCATGCCATAGGCGCGATCCTCCAGCACCAGCACCACGAGGTTCAGCTTCAGCCGCACCGCCGTCTCCAGCTCTTGCGAATTCATCATGAAGCCGCCATCGCCGCAGACCGCGAGCACACGCCGCTCGGGGTGGATCAGCGACGCCGCGATCGCCGAAGGCAGGCCCGCGCCCATGGTCGCCAGCGCATTGTCGAGCAACAGCGTATTGGCGACACTGGTGCGATAGTTGCGGGCGAACCAGATCTTGTACATGCCGTTGTCGAGCGCAACGATACCGTCCGGCGGGATCACCTGTCGCACGTCATGCACGATGCGCTGCGGCGTCAGCGGAAACCGGTCTTCCGTCGAACCCTCGGCAAGCCGCGCCAGAATCCCTTCCCGCAACCCCAGCAAGGCCGCGGCGTTGGGAAGCTTGCCCTCCAGGCGGTCAGCCAGCGCGGCGAGGCTGGCGCCGACATCGCCGACGATTTCGGCCTGCGGAAAGTACACCTGCTCCACCGTCGCCGGCGTCGCACCGACATGGATCACCTGCGGTCCATCATGGCCCATCAGGAACGGCGGCTTCTCGACGGTATCGTGTCCAACCGACAGAATGAGATCGGCGCGATCGATCGCCTCGTGCACCCAATCCCGCTCCGACAGCGCGGCCGTGCCCATATAGAGATTGGAGCCGGCATTGACGGCGCCTTTTCCCATTTGAGTGTTGAAGAACGGAATTCCGGCCCGCCGCACGAAGGCCGACAACGGTTCGGCAAGGCGCGGGCGGCTCGCCGCCGCGCCCAGCATCACCAGCGGCCGCCTGGCTGCCATGATCATGGCCGCGGCGCGTTCGACCGCCGCCGCCGGCGCCACCGGAAGCTCGACCATATGCGGAGCAATGATCTCGGCGCTCGCATCTTCCGCGGCGATATCCTCCGGCAGTTCGAGATGGACCGGGCCCGGCCGCTCCTGCTGCGCCACCCGGAAAGCGTCGCGAACCAAAGTGGGGATGCTCTGCGCCGAGACGATCTGCGTCGCCATCTTGGTCAGGGGCCGCATGGTCGCGACAATGTCGACGATCTGGAAGCGCGCCTGCCGGCTGCTGCGAATGGCCTTCTGTCCGGTGATCATCACCATCGGCATCGCGCCGAGATGCGCGTAGGCCGCGGAAGTCGTCAGATTGAGCGCTCCGGGGCCGAGCGTCGTCAGGCAGACGCCCGCGCGACCGGTGAGACGACCGTAAGTCGCGGCCATGAAGCCGGCGGCCTGCTCGTGCCGCGTCAGCACCAGCTTTATCTTCGAGCCCCGCAGCGATTCAAGGACATCGAGATTTTCCTCGCCGGGGATGGCGAAGATGCATTCGACACCCTCGTTCTCCAGCGCGGCGACCAGAAGATCGGAGCCTTTGCTCACGCGGCCGTGGCTCCGCGCGCGCCCGGTTCAGTTTTCTCGGCCCGGTGCGGCAGCGTCCAGTCCGGCCGGATGAAGTGACAGGTGTAACCGTCGGGATATTTCTCCAGATAATCCTGATGCTCGGGCTCGGCTTCCCAGAACGGGCCGGCCGGCGTCACCTCGGTGACGACCTTGCCCGGCCACAGCCCGGAAGCATCGACATCGGCGATGGTGTCTTCCGCGATCCGCTTCTGCTCATCGCTGGTATAAAAGATCGCCGACCGGTAGCTCGCGCCGCGGTCGTTGCCCTGGCGGTTCAACGTCGAGGGATCGTGGATCTGGAAAAAGAATTCCAGCAGTTTTCGGTAGCTAATCACGCTGGGATCGAAGATGATCTCGATGGCCTCGGCATGATTGCCGTGATTGCGATAGGTCGCGTTCGGCACCTCGCCGCCGCTATAGCCCACCCTGGTCGAGATCACGCCGGGATACCGGCGAATGAGATCCTGCACACCCCAGAAGCAGCCGCCGGCAAGGACGGCCCGCTCCGTTGCAACTGTCATGTCCATCTCCCTTAAGGCCCCTCGCGGGCGTCGTTGTCAGCTTCCAAGAAAGGACGGTACAATGCGACCGAACGATGCGGAAATGCAAATATCCGGCGCGTCTTCACGAAGATTTATGCGCTATGATCTTTCAGAAAAGGGGCCGCGGCCGGATGCGCCTTTTGAGCGGCCCGGCCGCTCCCCGCGCAAAACGCTGCAATGGAACAAAAAGCCCGGTTCCGCGTTGAGCGAAAAAAACAAGGAGGTTCCAGTAACAGGGAGTATCTCATGGACAAGATAACGCGCTGTCAGAAATGCGGAAAGCAACTGATCCCGGTTGTCACCTTCTCCGGCCGCACCGAACTGCAATGCATCAGTTGCGACGACCCCGCGGTGAAATTGGCTGAAAGCCCGGGGACGGCCCCCGAGAAGACCGCCCCTGAAAAGCCGATCGCGGCAGAGCCAGTTTAAGCTATTCCAATCGCCCTGGCTCCGGCCTGCCGCCATGAAGTCCGCGGCACCACATGCGATCGACTTCGAGCATGCTCTTGGAAGCGTCGAACGGTCATCCTTGGCCTAGCAAACGCGTGTCCAACGTCATTTGCTGGGCGGCCCGGGCGGACGGCGATAGCGCTTGAGGGCCCGGAGATTCGGAGCGCGGCCGAAGGTTTGACCGCGGCGCTGTTGCGCCTGACGCCGGCTTTTCCAGCGCCGGAATATCCTAATCCCAATGGCTTCGGCGCTCCCGATTGCGGTGAAAGACAATCTCACGTAGAAAAACCGATACCCACTGACCGCCGTGTTTTTCGTGGTTTTGGGACCGCCGGCCGTTTCAATTGCAGGGTATCCGGGTCCAGCGGCTTTCCGAACTCGAACCTGCGACCGGGAATTGGCTGCGTGCCGTTGGCCTCGGCCTGAGCATGGGGGAAAGCGGAAGGCGGAACTCTCTTGGAAACTCCCTTGGCCGAGTACCCATCCACCCGGACCTTATCGTCGGCGTCGTCAGCGGACAGCTGGGAAAGCACGATCCTCACCACCGATATCGTGGGCAGCACCGCCCTGCTCCGCCGCTATCCCAATGACATCATGGGCGCGATGGATCTGCACGACCAGATCCTCCACGCCGCTGTCCGCCGGCATTCCGGCGATCCGTTCCGGCACACCGGCGACGGTGTGCTGGCGATCTTCCGGCGTCCGGTGGACGCGGTGCTGGCGGCGATCGACGCACAGCGCGAAATGCACGGCGTCGCGTGGGGCCCGACCGGGCGACTCCAGATACGATTCGGCATCCATACGGGCCTGACGCGGCCGCGGGGCGAGACCGACTTCTTCGGCCCCGCTCTGCCGACGGCCACGCGGTTGCAGGGCGCCGCCAACGCCGACCAGATCCTGCTTTCGGGCGTCACGGCGGAGCGGCTTGCGATCGACCGCCTGCAGCCGCCGTTCGACCTGTCCGACCTGGGCGAACACCACTTCAAGGGGATCGAACCGATCCGTGTCTATCAGGTCAGCACATCGGACCTGCCGAGCGCGTTCCCGCCGATCGGCGGCAAGCGGGAAACCGCCAGCGGCAATCTGCCCGCAAATCTGAGCTCCTTCCTGGGCCGCGAGCGCGAGTTGAACGGTCTCTTGCAGATGAGCCGCGAGTCGAGGTTGATCACCCTCGTCGGTCCGGGCGGCATCGGCAAAACCCGGCTGGCAATCGAGTTCGCGCGGTCTCTGGAATCTTCCTTCCCCGACGGCGCTTGGCTGGTCGACCTGTCGGCGCTTGAGCGCGACAGCGAGGTCTGGTCCGCCATCGCGGAGGCCCTTTTGATTGCACCCCTCCCCGGCGTGGAGCGGCGAATCCAGGTCCTCGATCGTCTGTGCGACGCCCGGGCGATCCTGTTGATGGACAATTGCGAGCACGTGCTCGATCCGATCGCCGACGCTGTCACTGAACTGGGATCGGCCTGTGGGTCGCTGTTCCTGATCAACACCAGCCGGCGCACGCTTGGGGTGGAAGGCGAGGCCCTCTATGAGGTCCCTTCGCTGGATTCCGGTTCGCAGGACAGCTCCGGGCCATCCGCGGCCGTTCGCCTGTTCGTGGAACGGGGCCGGCTGGCCGATCGGCGTTTTCAGCCGGCCGCAAGTGATCTCGCCCTCATCCAGAGGATTTGCGCCAATCTCGATTACATCCCCCTCGCCATCGAGATTGCGGCCGGCCATCTGCGCCGGCTCAGCCTGGCGAATATTGAAAACGGGGTGACAAAACCCCTTGATCTTCCCTCGAGAAGCTTGCGGCGCCGGGCCGGGCGCCAGCAAACGCTTCGGCAGACCCTTGAATGGTCATGCGATCTGCTCGATCCGAACAGCCGTCAGGTTCTGCAGCGGCTGTCGGTGTTCTCCGGCCCCTTCCACGAAGAACAGGCTCTGGCTGTCTGTGCGGCGGATATGCCCAACGAATCCGACGTGCTCGCCGGGATCGACGAACTGGTAGAATCCTCGCTGCTGGCGCGAGACCCGGGCGGCCATCACCTTTTGCGCATGCTCCAAACCGTTCAGGCCTTCGGACGGGAAAACCTTGATCAGGCCGGTCTACTGCAGACCGTGGAAACCCGGCATGGCGAGGTCTACGCCAACAGATGCCGGTATCTCGGCCAGCAAATGGCGAGCGTCAATGAGGCCAAGGCCGCCAACGCGGTTTACAATGAGGTTTCCAATCTCCGGACAGCCTTCGAACGGGTCGTCACGCGCGATCTGAAACTGGCGGCGGAACTGGCGGCGCCTCTGTTCCTGTTCAACTACTCGCACCGCGGGGCGGAAACCGGTGACTGGTATGAGCGGATCATAGCGAGGCCGGGCGCCGACGATCTGGAGCAGGCGCCCATCCTGCTCGCGGGAGCCGCCTGCCACGTCTTCCATGACGATGGCGATCTGACCAAGGCGGCCGCCTTTATCGAACGCGGTTTCAAGGCCGAGGCCGACGGTGTCAGATCCAGCCTGGGCTGGCTTTCCGGTGTCGCCGGTCAGATGGCACAGTGGTCGGGGGACACCAAAAGCTGCATCGAACACCATCTGAAGGCCATCGAGCAGGCACGCGCAGTGGGCAACGTTCCCTGCGAGATCACATCGCTGTGCATGATGGCCTCCGTGAAAGCGCGGGTAAGAGATCTCGAAGGTGCCGCCGAACTGGTCAGGGAAGTCACCCTGAGGGGGCAGACAGCGATCCAGCCGACCTTGATGGGGTACATTCACTATGCGAGAGGCCGCCTCGAGAGCTACAACGACCCCAATCGCGCGATCGATGAGTACGAGACATCCGTCGAATGGGCGATCATGGCGGGCAACCACCTCGGGGCTCAACGCGTCAGACAGTTGATGGCCGATCTGCAGGCGGCGCAGGTCGGGCCGATCGAAGCCGCGGCCATTCATGTCCGCATGCTGATTGATCTGCCGAACCACGGCGCAACCTTCTATACTTGGTTGACGATCCGCTCCCTGCTCGTGCTACTGGGCGAGCTCGATGCGGATGAAGACGTTGCCGTACTCGCGGGCGCGCTGAGGATTTCACCGTTGAAGTTGGACCGGTCAGCCCGAAACACCGTCAACAAGGCCAGGGACAGGCTGGGTGACAGTGCATTCGAACTGGCGGCGGCTCGCGGATCCCGCTTCGACGTGGCGGAGGCTCGAGCCTATATCATCAATGTATGGAGAAGCACGGAGCGCCAGTCGGGCGAAGCAAGATCCGGCACGCATCGCTGAGGGGGCTGGCTGGTTCGCGATGGAGGGGGGCATGGACGATCCAACTTTAGCCAAGCGGCTTGTCGAGGCCGTGATTTCCGATTTCCCGGATCATGCTTCCGGCACCCGGCCGGTTCACACCATCGGCATAGGCGTGGACGGCTATTTCGTGGCGTCGGACGTCGCGCGGACCTATTGCAAGGCGGAGCATTTCGGAGGACAGCGCGTTCGCGCTTCCGTCAGATTCTCCAACGGATCGGGCAGTCCCAAGAAGCATGATGGATGGTCCGATGTCCGGGGAATGGCGACACGGTTCTACTTGAAGGAAGGGGCCGCGACCGACCTGATCGCGATGACGCTGGGTGAATTCTTCGCGCCCACCGTCGATGACTTCCTCGAATTCACCAGGGAAGCCAGGCCGCAGCCGATGCACAGGGAATCCCCGTGGCGGAAAATTCTCGATTATCTGCAGCTCAAGATTCCGCTTCGCAATCCGTACCCGGGCGAAAAGACCAGTGGCGATGCGGGAACGCTGCGTTACGCCAATCGGCACCGGTTCGCCCAGTTGGCGGTATTCCAGGCTGGAGTGATCGGCGCCCCCGTGAGCTATGCACGCGCGACCTATCATGCCGTCCACACCTTCGTGGTGACCGCTCCGGACGGGGTTCGCCGCCCTGTTCGGTTTTCCTGGCAATCGGTCGCGGGTGTTCGCACCACCGATCCCACGGCGCCGCCGGTCGACAACTATCTGCAGCAGGAGCTTACAGAACGTCTGCAGCAATGGCCGGGGCGGTTCATGCTGATGATGACGATCGGCGAAGCGGACGATGCGCTCGACGATCCCACCCAGCCTTGGCCCGCCAAGCGGGTCCGGGTCGTGATGGGCACCCTCACGCTCACCAACGTGGCCGAAGATCAGGCCAAAGCGGCCGAACACATCAGTTTCAATCCGGGCCGCCTGCTGCCCGGTATCGAGGCCTCGGGCGATCCGATCCTGCATGCCCGCAAAGACGCCTACGAGTTCTCCCGCGAACTGCGCGGCGGCACCGCGTGCCCCTTCAACCGGAGTTGAGCAGATGCCGAACGGCGGAAGTTGGCTGGATCGAGTTGTGGATGGGTTGCCCGAGACGCGGCTGTTCAAGTTCGTGGCGGCGCGGATCCTCTTGCCCTTTTGGGCGTCGCGCACCCCGGTGGCGCCCCTGCCCGGCGGTCCTCCCTTGGCCATGCAGCCTGGCGACAATCTCCAGCGCATGATGAACCTGGTCATGCCACTCAAGAACAAGTCGGCGATCGGTCGCGCCGAAGCAGCGCTGGCGATCGCGCAGAACAAGGATGAGATCTATGCCGGACTGGACAATGTCGGCACGGTGCACTTTGCGCGCTTCGTCATCGTCGACAACAACATTTGCATGTTCTCCGTCTACGACGGGGATTTCACCAACTATATTCGCGACTTCATCGCCACGATCGGCAGCGTGTTCGACGCCGTGGTGGCACTTGTCGAAGGAGGAGAAGCCGTGATTCCTTCCGAGCACAATGTCGAGGCCTTCATCGATTGGGTGCACGCTCACGATATGTACCAGGTGCCGGACATCGCCACGGGTATTCTGCGAGATCAGGAAGCCTTGCACGGCGACAACGCCGCCTCCGGCAAAGACGATCTGCGTCTGCTTCCGCGCCAACTGATCCTCCAGCTCAACGTCAACACCAACGTATCGCTCGGCACCGGCTACCGCGCCTATCCCGGATATTCCGCGGCCCGGGTCCGCCAGCAGCTGGGGATCGGCTGGTGAGCGCCGCGTTCAAGCGCGCCGATGTGCAGGGCAATATCCTGCGCGGCTATCGCAAGCCCCGCGTGCGGCACCTTGTTCTCGAGATCACCGATCGCATCGCAGCCCGCCGCTGGCTCGCCGCCTCGATATCGGGCGGTAACGATGTTCCGCAGATCACGACAGAGGAACCCTGGACCAGCAAGCCGGACACCTGTTTCAACATCGGCCTGACCTACGAGGGACTGCGGGCGCTGGGCACGCCAGCCGCCTCTCTCGCGACGTTCCCGACCGAGTTCGTCGAAGGCATGAACACCCGGGCCCTGAAGCTCGGGGACGCCGGGCCGAGCGCCCCGGAAACCTGGCCGGCCCCCTTCAATGATCCGAAGCGGGTCCATCTCATGGCATCGATCTATGCCGACGAGTTAGCCCAACTGGACAGCGTGCAAGGGCTCGCCCTCGCGGGCGGCCCGGGCCTCAATCTGGTCGGCTCACGCGACGGATTTAATTTCAACGGCGACTACGTTCACTTCGGCTACCGCGACAACATCATGCAACCGAGGTTCGCGGGAGTTCACGACCTCGACCGCCATGCGGACGGACAGCCCAAGGCGCCGCTCGGTACAGTGCTCTTGGGATATCCGACCAATTTCGAAGGCGTGCTGTTCCAGGTGCCGCAACCCGAGCCGCTGGGATACAATGGCAGCTTCAACGCTTTTCGGGTGCTGGCTCAGGACGTGGCCGGCTTTGAGAAATATCTCGATGCGGCCGCGAGGAAATTGCTTGACCACCCGAGCCTTGACGAATTGCTTGCTCCAGGCGCTGAAGCGTCGTTTGGCGCGGGCTTTACGCGCCATGCCGCCTTGCGTGAGATGATCGCCGCCAACATGTGCGGCCGCTGGCGCAACGGCGTGCCGCTGGCCTCGTCGCCGGACACGCCCAATCCGTCGCCCAACGTCAGTCTGTCCAACTTCGATTATGACGGCACTTCTCGCTGCCCCTACGGGGCCCACATCCGCCGCAGCAACCCGCGCGGCGGGCAGATCGTGCAGCGGGTGGCGAACCACAGCCGACGACTGGTCCGCCGCGGCGTCCCCTATGGACCGGCCTACGATCCCGAAAAGCCTGATACGGAAGAACGGGGCCTGCTCGGCAGCTTCATCGGCGCCAATCTCGGCGCCCAATTCGAAGCCATGTCGTGCGACTGGATAAACCTTGGCCTGCAGGATCCCAGGATCACCGGGTCCAACGATCCGATGCTGGGCGCGAACGAGCCCGAGACCAGCTGGTTCGACTTGCCGCTGAAATCCGGCGCAACAATCCGGCTGCGGGGACTGCCGCGGTTCGTCACGACGCGAGGCGGCGCCTATACGTTCCTGCCAAGTATCCCGGCGATCCGGTTGTTGGGATCGCTGACCAACTGAAGCCGGCATGAGCCAACGGGTCGCGCGAAAGCGCGCGATACCCCGCCTGCGCGGGGTACGACGGCGTTGTGCGGGCGGCACACCCATCGCCGCGCGCCTCGGCGTGACCTACCCACATACCATTTATGCTGCTGAAATCACTGCGTAACTGCGGATTAATACCGGCGGGTTACGTTGGAGCTCCCAGTCCTCCACACGGTGAACGGCTCAAAAATCATGAAAATCGGTACCCTGCTGACGGTCGCAATCGTCTCGCTTTCCGCTGTCGGCGGTGCTCTCGCGGTTTATGTCGCCACCACCAAATACCAGACGATGGACAATGTTTCCGTCGCGCAGCGCAGGCTGGAGATCGTCCGGGCCGTCGGCGATATCCCGCGCTACATCAATCCCGAGCGCGGCTTCGCCACCAACATCCTGTTCGGACCTCCCGCGGTGGACCCGAAGATGCGGGCGGAACTCAACGACAAATACCGCAAGCAGACCAACGGCGCGCGCGACAAGATGAATCAGATCAAGGCGACGCTGCCCGGCGGGCTCGAGGATGGCGCCGCCGTGATCAGCGGCATGGATGCCCTGAACACGAAGTTGGCCGCGATGCGCGAGGCCATGGACAAAGCCATCGACGGGCCGGTCGAAGCCCGCCGCGATGGCGCGAAGAAGGTCGTCGCCGACAACACGGCGTTCAATAGCGCCGTCACCGTCCTGCTCGACGAGCAGGTCCGCAAGATGGCGCTGCTCGATGGCGACGCCTATCGGCAGGCGAGCTATGCGAACATCGCGTGGACCTTGCGCGATGTCGGTGGCCTCAATGCCAGCCTTCACAAGAGCCTGGTCGGCGCCAACCGCCCGGCCAACGATGCCGAAAAGATGGATTTGAGCCGCACCCAGGGCCGGACCGACCAGATCCTGTCGTCGCTGCAGGAGTTGAAGGGAAATCCCGCGACGCCGGCCAATGTGGCGGCGGCGCTCGGCAAAATGAATGAAGCCTATGTCGAGCGTTTCGGCCAGGAGCTGAAAATGGTGAAGGAAGGCGCCATCAGCGGCAAATACGAGCACGATGTCGACACCTATTACGCGGAGTCGCAGCGCGGTCTTGGCGCGATCATCGGGGTTCGCGACGCCTTCTACGACAATGCCGAACGCATTCTCGACTCCGCCTATTCCTCAGCTCGCTTCAGCTTTCTGATCGCGCTTGCGGGGCTCATCGCGGTCGCCGCCGCGAGCACCGGCCTCGTGATCATGGTCCGTCGCCGCGTCTGCAAGCCGATCGTCGATCTCACCTCCACGATGACGCAGCTCGCCGCCGGCGACGTTTCCGGCGAAATCTCGGGGACCGACCGTGACGACGAGATCGGCGCGATGGCGGCGGCCGTTCGCGTTTTCAAGGAAAACATGATCAAGGCCGATCGTCTGGCCGCGGAGAAAGAAGCGGAGAACAACGTCAAGATGCGGCGCGCGCATGTGCTCGACGAACTCACCCGCGCGTTCGAGACCAAGGTCTCGGAGCTCGTCGGCGGCTTGTCGTCGGCATCGGCGGTGATGGAAGATACCGCCCAGTCGATGTC
Organism: uncultured Alphaproteobacteria bacterium; assembly: GCA_963793165.1. Classification (GTDB taxonomy): domain Bacteria; phylum Pseudomonadota; class Alphaproteobacteria; order Rhizobiales; family Xanthobacteraceae; genus Bradyrhizobium. The sequence goes on along the minus strand of CAWBYU010000006.1, from coordinate 172,063 downwards.
TTCGACCGCGACGGCCACCAACCGTCAGGCCGGAGTCGTCGCTGCGGCCTCGGAACAGACCTCGGCCAACGTGCAGATGGTCGCCAGCGCCACCGAAGAGCTGACATCCTCGATCGCGGAAATCGGCCGTCAGGTCGCGCAATCCACAGAGGTCGCCGCGCGCGCCGTCGACAATGCCCGCCGTACCGGCGATACCGCGCGCTCGCTGGCCGACGGCGCGCAAAAGATCGGCGACGTCGTGACCCTGATCCAGACCATCGCCGCGCAAACCAACCTGCTTGCGCTCAACGCGACCATCGAGGCGGCGCGGGCCGGAGACGCCGGACGCGGCTTTGCCGTCGTGGCATCCGAAGTCAAATCGCTGGCCGGCCAGACCGCGAAGGCCACCACCGAAATATCCGAACAGATCGCAGCCATTCAGGCGGCCAGCGACGAGACCGTGACAGCGATCGGCCACGTGGTCGACGTGATCACCGAGATCGATCAGATCGGCGTGACGATCGCGTCCGCCATCGAGCAACAGGGAGCCGCGACCAAGGAAATCTCGCGCAACGTCCAGGAAGCCGCGCGCGGCACCCAGGAGGTAACCTCGAACATATCAGGCGTGCAGCGGGCGGCCGACGACACCGGCTCAGCCGCCAATCAGGTGCTGGGCGCCGCCGAACAACTATCTTCGCAATCGAGGGATCTCGCCGGCCAGGTCAACCGCTTCCTCTCCGAGGTCAGGGCCGCGTAATCCGGCGGGCTAATGCCGCTTGAAATACTGCACGGCGCGCTCGTGCTTTTCGGCCGCCGCGCGCGACTTGAAGGTGCCGAGATTACGGCGCCTGCCGGTTTTCGGATTCACCTTGCGGGAATACAGCCGATACTCGCCGGATTGCAATTTGCGTATCATGAGACAATGGCCTCTTTCAGCGCGCCCCTTGCATCAATCGCGATACCCCCGCGCGCGTTCCCCGGTCACGGCTTGCCTGGTGGCGCAAACCGTTGATCGCTGAAGGGATCCTCCGTCGGCACCCGCATGACGATGAAGCCCCGCTCCATCGACTGATGGCAGCCATTGCAGCCGGTTGTCAGTTCGCCGAACGCCTTTACGAACTTGCCGCTGTCCTTGGCCGCGATCGCGTCGGCTAGGGATTTAACCGGCGCCGCCATCGTCGTCACGTTGCTGACGGGAATTCCGGAATAAAGCATCGCCGCGTCCTCGAGACCCGCCATGATCAGGCGAAGCTCATAGCCCGCGAGGTCCCAGTTTCGCATCTTGCCGGCAGACCACAGCTTCATGTGCCGCCACTGGATCCCGGTCATGATATCGCCGAGCCGCGGAACGCTCGGCTCGCCCGAGCCACCCCTCCCGGACTGGGCGATCGCCAGCAGCGGCCAGGCGCAAACCAGCACTATTCCAATCAAGCCACGCCACTTCATTCGATGCTCCACCCGTGAGATTTTCCAACCGTTCATGTAGCGCTTGGCCGCCGCGGCGCTATTGATATTTCTCAACATGCCGCCTCGCCTCGCGATGCTCCTCCAGCGATAACGGCGAAGCCGTTACGCAGGGATGAGGTCTTAAAATCCTCATGGTGAGGAGCGCGGCAATGCCGCGCGTCTCGAACCACGAGGCCACAAATACTCAACCAGGAGTCAAGCTAACTGGATTGCCCTAGAAGCACAAATTCGTCACGGTGTTTCCGCGCTTGTCCTTGATCACGTAGGGACATCGCGCACGCTCCAGTGCCTTCTTGGCGTCATCATTGCCGAGCGCCGCGGCTTTCTCGTAATAGGCTTTCGCGGCGTCGGAATCCTTCGGGCCACCGCGCCCGCTTTGCGCGAAGGCGCCCATCCGCTCCAGCGCGCCGGGATGATTTTGCGCCGCCGCCTTTTCGAACAGCGCCCGCGCGCCGGCATCGTCCGCGGCGCCGCCGGTGCCATCCGCCATCATCAAGCCCAGTTGATACTGCGCTTCGGCGTTGGTCTCCGCCGCTTTCGCCAGCAAGCCTCGCGCCCTGGCCGGGTCCGCCGGCGCGCCGGCGCCGCCTGAGAGCGCCGCCAGATTGGTGACGCCGCGCGGATTGCCGGCTTCGGCGGCGCGCTCGAACAGTTTGCGCGCCTGGGCTTCGTCCTGCGCCACGCCGGCGCCGTTGCCATAGGCGACGCCGAGCTCGACCATCGCCGAGGTCGAGCCCTTGTCGGCCGCCTTGCGCCAGACGGCGATCGCTTCCGGCACTTGCCGGTTCGCGGCATAGGCGCGCCCGAGCTGGTACAGCGCGCGCCGCGACGAGCCGGAGGCGGTCCTGCAGAATTTGATCGCGGTCGCGATATCCGAAGACGCGACATCGGGCGTACCTTTGACGTCGGCCGGCTTGTCGGGATCGGAGGGATCGGCAGCAAGCCGGTCGCACAGCACGAGATCGGCCGATTGCGCCCGCGCCAGAGACGGCGTTGCCACAAGAACGACCGCGGACATGGCGGTGCACAAAAAAGCGTGAAGTCGGTTGGTCATGACGCACATTTTCAAGAAAGTTCAAGAAAGCAGGTTAGGCCCGGAGCGCGGGTAAATCTAGGGCACCAGCCCGGACTCCCGCAGCGCCGGAGCCGCCTCCGGCGACGCCAGATATTTCACCAGCGCGTCGGCCAAAACCGTCCGCTTCGATGCCGCCAGTCGCCCGGCGGAAAACACCGCCGGCGTTTGCATCTGAAGCGGGATCGGCCCGACCACTTCGATGCCCATGACCTGCTTCAGTTCGCTGATCTGCTGCACCGCAAGGTCGGCCTCGCCGCTAACCAGCCGCTCGGCGGTAAAGCCCGACGGAACGATCCGGGCGCGCGCGTTGATCTCGGGCGCAATTCCCATCCGCGCGATCAGTTGCGCGAAGAAAATGCCGCTGGCACCGATGCGCGAATAGGCCACCGAACGCGCGCCCAGCAGCGTCGCGCGCAGCGCGGTCTCGGTTGCGATGTCGGGATGCGCAGCGCCGGCCTTCACCGCGATGCCGACATAGGAGCGCGCGAGATCGACGCAGCTGTCCGCGACCACGGTTGCTTCCGCTGCGAGTTCGTCGAGGCCCTCGCGGGTCAGAATGACGACGTCCGCACCCTCTCCGCCGCGCAACCGGTCCAGCAGCGCCAGGGTCGGCGCGAAACCGGCATCGATGCGCGCGCCGCCGGCCGCTTCGTATGATCCGGCAAGGTCATGTACCGCGCCCCGCAAGGCAAGCGTCGAGAGCAGTCGAACGACATTTTCCATCAGCGTGCATTCCGCATACCCTGGGCCGGGCCCGAATGTGGATATCGCTTTCGCGAACCGAATACGCGCAAATTATTCGTCGAGAGCCCCTTTGACAGGTGGCCAAATTGACAGGTGGCCAAACATAAAAATCCGCCAAGGCGCTTTCAGCCTTGGCGGATCAGGATTGCTGCCGGGGAGTAGCCTGTCCCGGAGACGACGAGCGCTTAGGCCGCGGCCGCCTTGGCGCTGGTCGGCACGGACGAGATCGTCTTCAGGATCTGGGACGCGATCTGGTAGGGGTCGCCTTGCGAGTTCGGACGGCGGTCTTCCAGATAGCCCTTGTAGCCATTATTGGCGAAGCTGTGGGGCACGCGGATCGAGGCGCCGCGGTCGGCAATACCGTAGCTGAAGGTATCGATCGACGCCGTCTCGTGCTTGCCGGTCAGCCGCATGTGGTTATCAGGACCATAGACCGCGATGTGATCGGCGCGGTTGGCCTTGAAGGCTTCCATCAGCTTCTCGAAATACTCCTTGCCGCCGACTTCGCGCATATAGGTGGTGGAGAAATTGGCATGCATGCCGGAGCCGTTCCAGTCGGTATCGCCGAGCGGCTTGCAGTGGAATTCGATATCGACGCCGTATTTCTCGGTGAGACGCAGCATCAGATAGCGGGCGATCCACATTTCGTCGGCGGCGCGCCTGGAGCCCTTGCCGAAAATCTGGAATTCCCACTGGCCCTTCGCGACTTCGGCGTTGATGCCTTCGTGGTTGATGCCGGCTGTGAGGCAGAGGTCGAGATGCTCTTCCACCATCTTGCGAGCGACGTCGCCGACATTCTTGAAGCCGACGCCGGTATAATACGGGCCCTGCGGCGCCGGATAACCGTCGGCGGGGAAGCCGAGCGGACGGCCGTCCTTGTAGAAGAAATATTCCTGCTCGAAGCCGAACCATGCGCCGGCATCGTCGAGAATGGTCGCGCGCTTGTTCGTGGCATGCGGGGTCTTGCCATCGGGCATCATGACTTCGCACATCACGAGTGCGCCGTTGGTGCGCGCGCCATCGGGGTAGACGGCGACCGGCTTGAGCACGCAATCGGAACTGTGGCCCTCGGCCTGCAGGGTCGAGCTACCGTCGAAGCCCCACAGCGGAAGCTGTTCCAGGGTCGGAAACGAATCGAATTCCTTGATCTGCGTTTTGCCGCGTAGAATTCGGCGTCGGCGTATATCCGTCGAGCCAGATATACTCCAGCTTATACTTTGTCATTGAGATCTCTCATGCGTTGATGATGCGAAGGTGGGAAACCGAAACCTGCCGATTGCCCACGCGTCTACCCGGCCACCATCGGCCAACCGTTTTCCAAGCATTTAATGTGCCAATCGGCAGGCTCCGGAACCTCCTGCCGCTGGGGAAAACATTCCCGCCGTCCGGCCCGGGGTCGCTTTCTCGGGTGCGGCAAAGGCGCGCGGGGCGCACCTAAAAAACAACGCTTGCAACCCCAAACCAGCCCCGGATTGAGCCCGATTCTGCGGCACCCGCCGGCGTTCCATCCCCCACGATTAAACCCGCGCCAGGCGCCGACAACATTCATCCGGAAATTCGGGGAGACCGGCAACCCTACCCGGGGCCCAAGCGTTAGCCAGCCAGCGGATGCTTTCCTCAGTGCAAAAGCAAAAATGCCTACAAATTATACAGAGACTGATTTTTTTTGGTCATGTTGCACTGACGGAGTGCAGAGACGATATCGGGCTTAGTAACCAACCGAGAACGAGTCGGGCGCACCATGTGCGGACACGTCGCGACACAAGGAGATGTGACAATGAATGCGAGTTTAAATCACGGATCTGCGAAGATCTACCAATTCCCCGTCGGGGGCCGTTCGGCTCTCGGCATTCGTCACCACGAAGAGACGCCGCCGTCGGCCGATGCGTCTTCGCGCATGAGCGAGATCGCGGTTGGCGGCGCCTGGTATCACGACGCGGCCATCCAGGAGTCCAAGCCCGCGCGTGATCGCTGATGCCGGCGCATGGGACGCCCCTGCATTGCCGGCCTGCGTCGGCATCTCAAGAACGGTAAAGGGTCGGAACCAAAGGTTTCGGCCCTTCTTTTAAATCATCTCACAGGCCGTCATCGGCCGCCTGGCATATTTGAGCGTCGCGCCCGACTTGGCGATCTTCAACGTGAGGCCGCCGCCGGAATAACGCGAGCCCGACAGCGCAACACGCTTGGCCAGCGTCACCGCCTTGCCATCGATCTGCACATGCGCGCGCGGGTCATATTGGAAAAATCCGACGATGAACTGCGAGCCGTCGGCGCAGCGATAGCTCTGGAACGACGTCTGCGCGAACACGGCCGACGCGCCGGTTGCCGTTGCCGCAACCACCAAAGCCCCGCTGAAAATAATCGATCTGCGCCAATTCATGTTTTCCCCCATACGGGGATCAGTATAGACCAGACCAAGGCAGGCGATACCCTCCCGGTCATTTCTCCGTCGCGCTGGATGGCTTAAGCTGAACCCATGTCAGAGTCCCCCGCCCGACACCTCAACCTCGCCGGCGCCAGCAATTTCCGCGACCTTGGCGGCTATCCGGCGCGAGATGGTCGCGTCGTGCGCTGGCGGCAGATCTTCCGATCCAACCATCTCGGCCATCTTACCGCAGCCGATATCCAGGCACTCCGGGCGCTGGGCATCAAAAGCGCGTTCGATTTTCGCGGCACCGAGGAGCGGGCAGCGGCGCTGTGCGGCGTTGCCGAGATCACGGTGCATTCGCTGCCGATCGAGCCGACCGTGGTCGCGGCGTTGCGCGCGAGGCTCGCCAACGGTACACGAATATCGCCCGGCGACGCGCTGGAGGTCATGCGCGATTCCTATCGCGGCTATGTACATCACAACACGCCGAGTTTCCGCGCGCTGTTCGCCCATCTGCTCGAGGACCGCGCGCCGCTGGTAATTCATTGCACCGCCGGCAAGGATCGCACCGGTTTTGCCTGCGCGCTGATCCTGCACGCGCTCGACGTCTCGGATGATGTCATCGCCGAAGATTATCTGCTGACCAACCGCTTCTACCGCCGCGACCCCACCGCCAGCAGCGATCTTCCCGACGACGTCAAGCAGGTGCTGGGGTCGGTGCAGGCGCCGTTCCTCGCCGCCGCCTTCGAGGCCATCGGTGCCGACTATGGCGATCTCGAAAACTATTTCAAGGATGGATTGGGCATCGGCACAGCCGAACGCGCAGAACTCCAGGCGCGCTATCTGCAATCCTGATCCCTTACCGCTTCCCTTCCCGCTCAAGACAACGGATCGGAAAAATCGCCCTACGCCGCCGCTTCCATTTCTGCATCGAGATCGGCGATGACGTCCTCGAACGCCGAGATCGCCTGCTGCACCGCCGCGATCTGCATCAGTTCCCAGCCGCCGATCGGGCCGTTGCGATTTTGCAGCGCGACGATCAGATCCCGCCGCTGCTCCTTGAGCTGAACAAGAGGTAAACCGTGATCGGCTAGATGTGTCATGGTAAATACTTCCCTGCCCATTGGTGACCTAAACTCAGCCTAGCGCGATCCTTCTGCTTTACACTTACAGAACTCCGACAAATTTTAGCGATTTTGGTACAGTCCCTAGGCTGACGCCGCGGGCACGGTCCCGACTGCGGCCCCTATCGCGCTGTCGAGCGTCTGCGTCACGCAATTGGTGCTCCATTCGGTCTGGTGGAGACCGTCGGCACTGATCAACGTCGCCGGAGGGACTTTGTCACCATCCTGCCACTGCTTCATGAGCGCAAACCGCGGAAACAGGTTGACCGCGGCCGCTTCAGCTGCGGCGGATATCAACGACACCATGAGTTCGGTATCGGCTTTCTTTTCCTTGGTGAGAAGGACGGGCGCATATTGCAGGTCCATCAGGATTGCATCCATATCGAGACTACTTAGCAAGCCAAGTCCGGTCGCGATCGTTCCGGCGACACGGTGTGGATCGTACTGATCCCTGTGATAGATCGCATTGGTTCCGACCTGCCAGATCACCAGCGCCGGCGCTTCGCCGATAACGTCGGGCTCAAAGCGCGATAACTCCTCCGGCGCCTCCTGGCCGCCAATGCCTCTGTTGAGGACGTCGATCATCCGATCCGGATATCGATTCCTCAGGGCCATCTCCAGCCTGCATGGATAAGGCATGATGCCGCTCTCCCCCGCGGTCGACGACGAACCGATTGCCACGACCTTGATCTTTCGCCGGCGCGCGAGATTCCGTGTCAGGTGCGGAAGCCCATATTTGAAAGCGACGAGGTCGGGATGCTGATTGCAAGGCGGAGTCGCGTCAGGCATTTCGAATGATCCTTCGTGGGAACTATCGTTCGCCTTGAAGGAGCATTTGGGCGCGGAATTTCGCGGCATTGCAAATGATTTTCATATGGCGATAGTCTGAAGAGACCTTCTCGTCCCCTTGGCCGGAGAGCAAACATGGACGGAAAAGTCGTTGTCGTGACCGGCGCTTCGGGCGCGCTTGGCAAAGTGGTCGCGGAAGCCGCGCTGGCGCGGGGCGCGCGCGTGGCCGGCGTGGATCATGCCGCATCCGAGATCCCGGCCACGCCCGAGCGCATCGAACTCGGCGGTGTCGACCTGACGGATGCGGCCTCGGCCAAACGAGCCATCGACGCCGTCGCGGCGCATTTCGGCAAGATCGATGCGCTGGTCAACATCGCCGGCGGCTTTGCCTACGAGACGGTCGCCGAGGGCGATCCGAACACCTGGCAGCGGATGTACGCGCTCAACGTGCTTACGGCGCTGAATGCATCGCGATCGGCGATCCCGCATCTCAGCGCCTCGCCGTCCGGGCGGATCGTCAATGTCGGCGCGATGGGGGCGCTGCAGGCCGGCGCCGGAATGGGCGCCTATGCCGCCTCCAAGGCCGGCGTGCATCGCCTGACCGAGGCGCTCGCCGCCGAGTGGAAAGGCAAGATCACCGTCAACGCCGTGCTGCCATCGACCATCGACACGCCCGCCAACCGCGCCAGCATGCCGAAAGCGGATTTCGGAAAATGGGTGACGCCGCGGGAACTGGCCGACGTGATCCTGTTTCTCACCAGCGACGCCGCCAGCGCCGTCACCGGCGCACTGCTCCCGGTGAGCGGGCGGGTCTAGCCTCCTCTCGGCATTCTGATGCCACCTCTCCGAAACCCCGAGCGAATGCTGGACAGGTCACACGCCGACTACGATCGTTTGATCGGCTAGAACTCCCTCACGCCTCGGCCAGCTTCTTCAGCACCGCGCTGAAGCGAATGCTGCGCTTGCCGGCGAGCGCGGTGGCTTCCCCGACCGCGCCGTCATCGGTGTAGGTGCCGGAAAAGCCGATGCCGACTTCGTAGCCGCCGAACACCGGGCGCTCGCCATGGTTCGGCGTGTGCTCGTGATTGACGATTTCGCCTTTCCATTTGCCGTTGGCGCTGGTGTAGGCGCCGACATAGTCGAAGAACGCGTCGCCGCCGCGGATCCGTCCGTCCAGCAGCACCATGACGCCGGTATTGCCGCCGTCGATGCCGTCGAGCATCCGGATGTGAATCGAATAGAGGCCGTTCTTGATGCCGCCCTTTCCGGCTGAAACAACCGGCGGCGCGGCCTCTTCGCTGATCGGGGTCATCACCGACCTGAAGGTAACGCCTGGCAATTGCGGCGTGCTGCCTTCGAAATGATATTGCTCGCCCTGCCGTCGGCCTTTGAGCGTCAGCGAGATCTTGTCGGCCTTGAGCAGAGGCTGGTAGTTCGGATCGAAGTTATGGCGAATCGTCGACATCTCGGCCAACACTTCGCCACCGGCGGAATTCCCGGTAGGTGCCGACGAATGCGAACGCGGAATTCCCGCCCACCATCCGGCCGTCATACACATATAGAACACCGCGGCGCGAACCATGCACCGTGTGCATTTCGACCTTATAAAGCCCCTGCAGCACCTGAAAGCCGATCCGGTATTGACGAATTGCAAAGCGGGCCGCGGATCCCTGCATTCGCGGCATACCCAGCCCGACGCTGTCCGCCTTGTCCCTGATCCATAGTAGCCGCTCCCCTGCCCTTTGATCAATTCCCGCGCGGCAAATCGGACTAAACTCGGATATTAAGTCGCGCAGACGTATCGGAGCTGACTTGGAAACCGCGCTTTATCTGCCCGTCAAACGCTTCCTGGAAAACCTCGGCTTCACGGTCAAGGGTGAGGTCGGCGGCTGCGACCTCGTGGCGTTAAGCGCCGGCGATCCTCCGATCGTGGTGATCGGGGAATTGAAGCTCAGCTTCAATCTGGAGCTTATCCTGCAGGCCGTCGATCGCGCCGGCGCCTGCGACGAGGTCTGGCTTGCCGCCAGGATGTCGGCGCGCGGCAAGGGCCGCGAAAGCGACGCGCGCTACCGCAATCTCTGCCGCCGGCTCGGCTTTGGCATGCTCGCGGTCACCAATACCGGGGCCGTCGAAGTGCTGGTCAAACCGCCCACCACAAGTCCGCGCCGCAATCCCAAAAAGCGTTCTCGGCTGGTCGCGGAGCACCGGCGGCGCAAGGGGGACCCGGTATTGGGGGGAAGCACACGGGCGCCGATCATGACGGCCTATCGCCAGCAGGCGCTGGCCTGCGCGTCGGCGCTGTCGTGTGGACCGCGGCGGGTGCGCGACCTCAAGCCTGATATTCCCGATGCGCCGAAGATATTGCTGCACAACGTCTATGGCTGGTTCGACCGCGCCGAACGCGGCATTTATGTGCTCACGGATGCCGGACATGCCGCACTGAAGCGCTGGCCGCAGCAACCGCTGGACCTGGCAGGCAGCGGCAATTCAATTCCATGACGATGATGTGATACAGAAATGAGGCGGAACGGCATGATCGTCCAATGGCCGATCGCGCCACCCTGCTGACGCATTTCGCCGTACGCGTCGCGCGATTTCGTCCGCGCGCTGGTTGCGCCACACCCAAGACTTTACAGCGCAATCAAATTGGAAAAGTTGTAGTGCATGGCTGTATTGCCACGCCAGTTTCATATTGCAATGCAACATGGAGGCATCTAGGTATCTACGATCAGATACGAGGCCCCAATGAGTGAAGACTGGAATACGAAGTACGGAACCCGGCGCGTGCGGCGCGATCCGCCGACGCTGGACGAAGCGATTTTTGCCGCTGTCGGCATCACCGACGATCAGGAAGCGCAGGCAGAGATCGCAGCGGCATTGATGGGGCTGCCGATCGAGGAAGTGCAGGCCGTCGTCAAGAAGGCGGCGCGCCCCACTTTGGGCCGTTCAACGACACGCGTTATCGCGGGCGAACAGGGCGCGCAGCGCTCCGTCGTGGTCGAACGCCGCATTGTCAGGAAATTCGGCAACGACAAGCGCACCGGTACTTAAGCTCGACCCCGCGGAAACCGTTGGCACCCCTCGCATGATCGGAGATCGGCGAGGGGTTTTTTCGTCCGGTCAGGCCGTGTGGCCCCAGCCATACAGTCGCAGCAGCAGCTTCCAATAGGCACGATTGAAATTCATCATCGCGCGCATGGAATCGGCAGGCGTTGCAATCGCGTATCGCTCGGGCTGCGGTTGCTGCTTCAAATCGATAGTGCCGGTGAATTCACCGTGGCGGAACGTCAGATGTGCGCCGAACTTGTTGGCGAGCGTCCGCATCGCCTGGTTCTGCGCGCCGGTGGTGATCCGCAAGGAGTGGTAGCCCCTCGAACGCGCCTCCGCGATCAGCTTTTTGAACAGGATGCTGCCGACGCCCTGGCGCCGCACACGTGCCTCGACGCTGAAAGCGATTTCCGGCACGGCGTCGGCAGATTGATCCGGCGGATGCAGTTCCGCCGCGCCGCGCACCACGCCGTCCTCGATGTAGGCGATGATGACCGTACCGTCGTCGGCGCATTTCGCGGCATAGCGTCCGATAAAATCGTCGTCCATGAAGCCTTGGAAGCGATCGTAGCGGCTTCCCTGATCGAGCCGTAACAGATGATCGCGTAGCAGCGGCAACTCCTCCCGCTGGCGGAGCGTCCGAACGATGCCCCTGGGGGACGCTGATCGGGTAATGCCTTGGTAGTTCACGTCATAGCTCCTCTTGGATAGCCCTCGAGGAGGCGTCGAATCCCTAGACCCCAGATATTGTGCATCGCAGCATAAAATTCAAGAGCGCATCGCGCCTTAAATAGCGGCAGGAACTCCACAATTTCCGTCCCGGCTGTCGTGCCCGCGGGTCGATTCCTGCGCCCAGCGCGTGCTCCGTACGCCGTCCCGGATCGCCCACGCCAGCGAGGATTTTGTGCTGACGGCGTTGGGGATCAACGGCGTGAACGGCGTGTTTCCGGACGGCCGCGAAGCGGGCGGTATCGGCGCGACAGTTCGTGATCTACGACACCACCCGTCCCCGCGAGCTGCGCTTCGCGCAACCGAGACCGAGCGTCGAGCGGTAGAGCGCGGTCGCCAGCTACTATAACACCATCTGGGTTTGCGTCACGATCGCGACCAGTTTGCCTTCCTCGGTCTCCAGCCGCGTCTGCCAGACCTGGGTACGCCGGCCCCGATGCACCGGCGTTGCCGTCGCAACCACTGTGGTCCCCTCCCGGGCGCCGCCGATGAAATTAGTCTTGCTCTCGATCGTGGTGGTGCCCTTGGCATCGTCCGGCAGGTTAATGACGGTTGCCGCAGCCCCGACCGAATCCGCAAACGCCATCACCGCGCCGCCGTGAATGGTGTGGTGAAGCGTGCAGAGGTCCGGCCGCACCAGCATTCGGGCCACCACGCGATCCTTGTCGGCCTCGGTGAATGTGACGCCCTTCAGTTCCGCAAAGGGCATCTTCATCGAATTGATTTTTTCGAGCGGCGTCATGATCCGGTCGTCCTCCCGGTTTTCTCCAGCTGCCATACGCGGGCCTGGCCCGCGCATCCATCAACCTTCTAAAATGTTCTTTAGAGGATGGATTGCCGGGTCAAGCGTGGCAATGACCAGCTGAGCTCACGCGCCGTTGAGGAATTGAAGCGGGTCAACCGGTGAAGATCCCTTGCGGATTTCGAAGTGGAGTTGCGGCGACCCCACCTCGCCCGACTGACCCGACTTGGCAATGATCTGGCCGCGCTTGATGGTGTCACCGCGCTTCACCAGCAGTTCACTCGCATGGGCATATGCGGTGACGTAACCGTTGGAGTGCCGAACCAGAACCAGATTGCCATAACCCTTGAGCTCGTTGCCGGAATAGGCGACGACGCCATCCTCCGCCGCCTTGACCGGCGTACCTTCGGGTACCGCCAGATTGATGCCGTCATTCGACTTGCCATTGGTCTTGGCGCCGTAGCTCGTGATCACCTTGCCGCGCACCGGCCAGCGGAACGTCGGCAGCGCACCGGTGGCCTCGGCAGCCTTGGCCGACGTGGCGGCAGCGGCGGTGTCGTCGACCACCGTTGTCGCCTGGGCGAGCCGCGCGCTTTGCGGAGGACCGCCGGCCGTGGCCAGTTTGGTGGCGGGCGGCGCCAAGGTCGCAACGGGCTGGGCGGCGGCCGGCTGGACCGCAACCGGCTGCGCCGCCGGCGCGACCGCCGCGGTCCTGGTGCCGGGTACGCTCAGCTTCATGCCGAGCTTGAGTTTGGAGGTCGAAGCGAGGCCGTTGGCGCGGGCCAGTTCAGCCAGCGGCACATGATTGCGGCGGGAAATGCTGAGCAGGGTATCCCCGCGATTGACGACATGAACCGTCGGCGCCGCGGCGACCGCCCTGCTCGCGGGCACAGCCGGCGCTGGCGCGGCGGCGGGGGCCGCGGCAGCGACCGCGGTCTGGCGCGGAATGATCAGTTGCTGACCCGGCGACAGGGTGCGCGGGCCTTTGTAACCGTTGGCCTGCAGGATCGCGGCGGGCGAAACATTGTAGCGGCGCGACAGCGTATCCAGCGTGTCGCTGGTGCCCACGATGATGGTGGTGCCGTTTGCCGGGCGAGGGACGGCCGCGACCGAGCGTGGCGGGACGGTGCCGGTGGTCTCAAGCGGCGAGCGGGCGGGCGGCGCGTAGGAGGCGATCCCGCGCCCTCCCCCGGATACGCCGGGGCCGGCCGCCGGATAGGACTGCGGCGCCGCGATCGCGGGCTGCAGGGGCGCGGACTGCAAAGGCGCGGACTGCAAAGGCGCGGACTGATAGTGCGATGACGGACGGGAATATTGCGAAAGCTCGCGGCGCTCGACCGTGGGCGCCGGCACCGCGCCGGTGGATTCCGCTTGAGAGGCAAAGGGATTGGAGAACGAGTTTTGCGAAAGCCGCGTCTGCATGTCAGCGCTGCAGCCGGCAAAGCCAATCGACATCAGCGCCAGCACCGCGACAGGCGGCAGGCGGCGCGAGCAAAGCAACTCGACGACACGGGACATGGTTACTCACTCGTACGCAACAAATTACTGTTTTGAGTAAACACGTCGTCAGTAAACAACCGCTTAACCCCTGCGAGCAGGCGTTAACGCGGCAGCGTCCCGGTCGGCACCCGATGGCGTGAGGCCCCTGCGGGCGCCGTCCTACAATTCGCGGGCGATGCCCGGCAGTGCCGGCACGAAACGCACGTCGACGAGCTCCCTGCGCTTGAAGCCGGTTTCGGTGCTGGTGAGGCGGACCAGGGTCTGGATGCCCTGCGGTGGACCGACCGGCGCGATCAGGATTCCGCCCGGCTCCAGCCGTTGCGTCAACGTCTCGGGAATTTGCTGCATCGCCGCGGTGACGATGATGCGGTCGAAATTGCCGGCACTGGCGGGGACGTCGAAGCCATCCCCCAGCATCACCTCGACGTTGTGGCACCCGACCTCTTCGAGCCGCGCCCGGGCGCTGTCGACCAGAGTCCGGAAGCGTTCGATCGTCAAGACGTGACTGGCCAGCCGCGACAGGATGGCTGCCTGGTAACCCGATCCGGTGCCGATCTCGAGCACGCGGTGATGCTTCTGCAGATGCAATTGCTCGGTCATGTAGGCCACGACAAAGGGCTGGCTGATGGTTTGCCCGCAGGCGATGCCGAGCGCGCTATCGCGGTAGGCATTGCCGCGATCGGCCGCCTCGACGAAGATTTCGCGCGGGATTTCCTCCATGACGCGCAGCACGGTCTGGTCGCTGATTCCCCGCCGCCGCAGGTTGAGCTGAAACATCATCTTTTCCGGCGGATGGGGCGTGGGCGGCATGGCGATCTCGCGAGGACGCGGTCAGGGCTCGTATCAAGATTCGGATCGTTCCACTCTAGCGCGCCGCCGCCGGACAAGCTGATGCAATCTGCGCCGGCCGGGTAAGGAAAAATTCCCCCAAATCGGTGTTCCCCCCGGTGGAACCCCCTCTTTGCCGGCGGCGTTAAGGAGCGGGCGTCCAATCCTGTCCATAATCCGGGACGGGCGCGACAGCTGCCATCAAGCGCGCGTCTGCGTGCCTGTTGACATTGCGCCCACTGGCGTTATTTGCGAACCTTGGATTTTAGGGCTGGTAAGGACACATTGTCATGACTGCAACGCGGCCGCCGGGCGGTTCTGTGTTCCTCGTTGAGGACGAGGTCATGATCAGGATGATGGTCGCTGACATGCTGGAGGAGCTCGGCTACAGCGTCGCGGCCGAAGCAGGCGAGATCAACGAGGCTATGCGGCTGGCGCAAAGCACCGAATTCGACCTCGCCATTCTCGACGTCAACGTCAACGGCAAGGTGATCTCCCCGGTCGCCGAACTGATCAAGGCCCGCAACCGCCCGTTCATCTTCGCAACCGGCTATGGCTCGTCGGGTCTTCCGGAAGAATATCGCGACCGCCCGGCGCTGCAAAAACCCTTCCAGCTCGAAACATTGGCGCGGATGATCGACACGGCGCTGAAAAGCGCGACGGTGTAGTTTGTAGGGTGGGCAAAGGCGCGCTTCGCGCCGTGCCCACCGCGACTACAAAGAACGTGTGATGGTGGGCACGCTACGCTTTGCCCAGCCTACGCCCCGCTGTTTTTGTGCCGCCCTATTTCAGCGTCGCCGTCAGCGCTTCCGAAAATGCCTCGTCGGTGCGGTCGAGCCGTAGCGGCGTCACCGAAACATAGCGCGCCGCAAGCGCTGCGAGATCGGTGCCTTCCGCCGGAGTGTCCATCACCGCCGCCCGCTCGAACCCGATCCAGAAATACGGGTTGCCGCGTCCGTCGCGGCGCTGGTCGACTTTCAGAAAACCGAGATTGCGCTTGCCCTGCCGGGTCACGCGCACGCCCGCGACATCCGCGGGCGCGCAGGCCGGGAAGTTGACATTGATCACGGTGTTTTTCGGCACACCGGCATCGATCACCTTGCGCAGGATTTGCGGACCGAATTTCAGCGCGGTATCCCACAGCGGCGCGTTGCGGGTCTCCATGCTGAATTCCTGCGACAGCGCGAATGACGGAATTCCCAGAATGGTGCCTTCCAGCGCGCCCGCGATGGTGCCGGAATAGACCACGTCCTCGGCGACGTTGCGGCCCTTGTTGACGCCGGACAGCACCAGATCCGGCATGGTGGCCCCGAGGATATGGCGCGCGCCCATGATCACGCAGTCGGTCGGCGTGCCCCGCACCGCGAAATGACGCGGGCCGACCTCGCGCAGCCGCAACGGATCGTTGAGCGACAGCGAATGCGACACGCCGGACTGGTCGAGCTCCGGCGCCACCACCCAGACGTCCTCGGACATCGCCCGCGCGATCTCCTCGACCACCTTCAGGCCGGGGGCGTGGATGCCGTCATCGTTGGTGCAGAGAATTCGCATCCGTCTAATTGCCTTCTTCGGTCGATCGGGAAACGGCCACGCGCCGTCTTATCCCGCTCCCGCCGTCGAGGCAAACCCAGCGATGTCAGTGAAAACAGCTATCCCGCAGCCGATGCCCGCCGTGCGCCACGGCTCGCCCGATACCGGTTGCCCATGACCTCCGGAATGGCTCTACTTAGCCATCCCCTGACGAAACCATCGGTCGGATGTTGAGGCGGCTTGAGTTCGACGACCTGGACGACGCGGCGCGGGTTCTCAGAACCGCGTTCGATCAGGCTTTGCCCTGGCTGGCCGGCCTCCATACGCCGGAGCAAGATCGATGGTTTTTCCGCCAGCGCGTTTTCAAGACGTGCGAGGTATGGGGCGCATTCGACGGCGCCGCGCTGACGGGAGTGCTCGCTTTTCGCGACGGCTGGATCGATCAGTTCTACGTGCTGCCAACGGCGCAGCGGCGCGGCGTCGGCACCGGGCTGCTGCACGTCGCCCAAAGCTATTTCGATTGCCTGCATTTATGGACGTTCCAGCGTAACATGCGGGCGCGGCGCTTCTACGAAGCAAGAGGCTTTGCTCTGGTGAAGGAAACCGACGGCGCCGGAAACGAGGAGAAGGAGCCGGACGCTCTCTATCTCTGGAAACGCTGATCTCTGGAAACGCCGATGGGCTGATTGGCCAATGCGTCGCGGCCCCTCTTCACTCCGGCCTCTGCTCATCCTCCTGGATCTGCGGCTTTTCCCTCAACACCGCGTCGAGCAGCGAACGGTGAACCACGATCTTGCCGTTGTAGTCGATGAATCCTAATTTCCGGAATTTGTTCATGAAAAAACTCACGCGGGAACGCGTCGTGCCGATCATTTCCGCCAGCGTCTCCTGACTGAGGGTCAGTGGAATCGGCCGTGCGCCACCTTCCCCGCCGAAATCCGCCAACAGCACGAGCAGGCGCGCGAGGCGGCGTTCGCTCGAATTGAACAATTGGTCGATCAGGTCGTCTTCGATGCGGCTGTTTCGCGACAGCAGATAAGCGATGAAAAATGCGGAAAATTCCGGTTCCTCGCGCAGCGTCGTGAGCATCGCGGATTTTGTCATCGACGTGATCGTGCACGCCTCCAGGGCGTGACTTGTGGTGCTGCGTAATTGCGCTCCCGACAAGCACCCTTCGCCGAAGAACTGCTTCTCCCCCAAAATCCCGACCACCGCTTCCTTGCCGTGTTCGGACAAGACAGTGATCTTGACCTTGCCTTTCCAGATGAAACAAACCGTGTCGGCGATGTCGCCCTGACTGTAAATCTTCTCGTTCTTTGCGTATTTCTCGATCGTTTTTCCAACCTCGATCCGTCCCAGAAACGCGATGGGATCAAACGCTTCGCCTTCCAGAACGTGCGGCATATCGGACATGGTGTTGTTCCGTGATCGGGCGACAGCACAACACTGACGGTCGCGGGCAAACCCAGAGTTGCAGGGCCGCACCGGAGCATAAGCCCGTTATGTTCGGTAAGCGACATAAATCGGAGCGAGATATTTTTCAACCGATCGAGAACTACCAAAGTAGAGAGTGTGCCGGCTTGGCCCCGAGGCCTACGTCGGGGGCCTTAATTCACCGGCAAACCAACCGCGCGCGTCCGAGTTCATGGGATCGCTCGCTATGACCATGGTGCGAACGCAACCGCATTTCCGGCATTCGAATGTACGGTAGTCGACGCCCGACGACCCTACCTCAAGCTTCGAGAGCAGCATGCGGTTCCCCTCGCACTTCGGGCAGCTAGGCCGTTCGATGACTGAAATATGCGATGCGGAAACTGGCTGAAATTCGGGCATGGCGCACCTCCTGCATTGACGTGGGAGTGTCGCCGCGTGTCTTTGAAATCGGGAACAGACAACGGCAGCGTCAACAATGACCGTTCGCGTACCCGCTGCTCTGTTCAAAATTGCTCACTATCGAAAACTTCATCGGTAGCGGTGAACGCTCGTTGGAGCGATCTGGAATACTGCGATTAAAATGCCCGCGTTGTTCCACCGGGAACCCGATGTAATTACCGCTGACGGAGCACGCGCCAAGAGGGTACGAGTTTTGCGGTCCAGCTTTCGATGCGCATGTCGAAGTTTTGCTGCACCGGGTTTGGCGTTTCAATTGCAGCGCGCTCCTCCGGACATGACGCTCCTGGTTCCGCTGGATCGAACAGCGGGGTTTTCTGGGCCGGCTCGGGGAATTTCGCACGGGCGATGAAAAGCGCTTTGGCGAAATCATCGGTATTGAGCCAGGCGCCGGCGCTCAGACTTTCTGCGAGGCCGTCGTCCCACAAGCGGGATATCCCGATGTCGAAGACGCCATTCAGCCTTTGGTCGACCGCCTGCATGCCGTAGCCGGTGACCGCCCACTGCCTGCCGACCCAATAGATGTCGCGATGCAAGGGCATTTTTGTCCGTCGTTTCCGGAAAGGCTCGCTGCGGCTCCCCCAAAGATTATCGAGGAGCCGTCGTCGCCACGGTGCCATTTCCGCAACACTCCGCCAAAAAGGTCGTCCCCCGAGCATGGCGCGAGGGAACGGGGGCGGCCTGGACGATCGGCTACCGGTCCCTCTCCACCACCTTCAGCCCGCCCATATAGGGCTGTAGCACATCGGGGACGGCGATCGAGCCGTCCTCCTGCTGGTAGGTTTCCATCACCGCGATCAGCGCGCGGCCGACGGCGGTGCCGGAGCCGTTGAGCGTATGCACGAAGCGGGGCTTGCCGTCAGAAGCGCGATAGCGCGCATCCATGCGCCGGGCCTGGAAATCCCCACACACCGAGCAGCTCGAGATTTCGCGGTAGGCGCCGCCCTCGCCCTGGCCCGGCATCCACACTTCGATGTCGTAGGTTTTCTGGGCTGCAAAGCCCATGTCGCCGGCGCACAGCGTCATCACGCGGTAATGCAGGTCGAGTTGCCGCAGCACTTCCTCCGCGCAGGCCAGCATGCGCTCGTGCTCGTCCCTGCTTGTTTCCGGCGTCGTGATCGAGACCAGCTCGACTTTTGTAAACTGATGCTGCCGGATCATGCCGCGGGTGTCGCGCCCGGCCGCCCCGGCCTCGGCGCGGAAACACGGCGTCAGCGCGGTGAGGCGCAGTGGCAGTTCTTTTTCGTCAACGATGGATTCTCGGACGAGATTGGTTAGGGGGACTTCGGCGGTGGGGATGAGCCCGAGACGTTCGCTCCTCAATCGGCCTACGTTATTTTCATCAGCGGCGGTCAGCAACTCACCTTTGACCGCCCAGAACTGATCGTCTTCAAACTTCGGCAGTTGCCCTGTCCCGAACATCACATCGTCGCGCACCAGCAGCGGCGGATTGATTTCAGCATAGCCGTGCTCGTTGGTGTGGAGGTCGAGCATGAATTGCCCGATCGCACGCTCCAACCGCGCGAGACCTTTCTTCAGCACCACAAACCGTGCGCCACTCAGCTTCGCCGCGGTTTCAAAATCCATAAAGCCAAGCGCGCCGCCGAGATCGTCATGCGGTCTCGGCGCGAACGCATAGTTGCGGACCGCGCCGAACACATGCCGTTGCACATTGCCGTGCTCGTCCATACCCTCAGGCACTTCGTCGAGCGGCAGGTTCGGTATAGCGGCGAGCTGTTTGGCGAGTTCTTCGTCCGTCGCCTTTGCCTCCGCTTCAAGCTGCGGCATCGTGGTCTTGAGCTCGGCGACTTCGGCCATCAGCTTGGCGGCACGCGCGTCGTCCTTTGCCTTTTTGGCGTCGCCGATTTCCTTCGAGGCGGCGTTGCGCCGCGCCTGCGCCTGCTCCGACTTGAGGATTGCCGTCCGGCGCTTCTCGTCGATCGCCAGCAGCGACGCGGACAACGGCTCCAGCCCGCGCCGCTTCAGCGCGGCGTCGAACGCGGCGGGATTGTCGCGGATCCATTTGATGTCGTGCATGACAAATATTCCTGCGTCATGGCCGGGCTTGTCCCGGCCATCCACGTCTTGGTCGCAAGGTCTGTAAAAGACGTGGATGCCCGGGACAAGCCCGGGCATGACGAATCATGAGCAGCGTGCCGCGATGATAGGTGAAAACTCGCTCTCCGCCCTACTCGGCCGGATTGGCGGCCGGCGGCGGGGCCTCGGGAGGCGGCGGCGCTGCGGCGGCGGCGGCCTTCACGGCGGCCGCCTTTTTCTCCACGATCGCCACCGCGATGATCGAGCCCTCATACAGCGCCAGCAAGGGGATCGCGAGCGAGGCCTGGCTGATGACGTCGGGCGGCGTCAGCACGGCCGCGATGACGAAGGCGATCACGATGAAATAGCGGCGCTTCTCGCGCAGCTGTTTGGCGGTGATGATGCCGATCCGCCCGAGCAGCGTCAGGATCACCGGCAACTGGAACGCCACCCCGAACGCGAAGATCAGCGACATCATCAGCGACAGATATTCGCCGACCTTGGGCAGCAACTGGATCTGCGCGGTCTCCGCACCGCCGGCCTGCTGCATGCCGAGCGAGAACCGCACCAGCATCGGCAGCACCACGAAATAGACCAGCATCGATCCCAGCGCGAAGAAGAACGGCGTGGCGATCAGATAAGGCAGGAACGCGCCGCGCTCATGCTTGTAGAGGCCGGGCGCCACGAATTTGTAGATTTGGGTGGCGACAATGGGAAACGAGATGAAGCCGGCGCCGAACAGCGCCAGCTTCAACTGGGTCAGGAAATATTCCAGCAGTGCGGTGTAGATGAATTTGGAGTTTTCCGGGCCGGCGATCCAGACGAACGGCCATACCAGCACGTTGTAGATCTGTTTGGCGAAGAAGAAACAGAAGATGAAGGCGATGCCGAAACCGAGCAGCGCCTTGATCAGGCGCGAGCGCAGCTCGATCAGATGATCCATCAGCGGCGCTTTGCTGGCCTCGATATCTTCGGCGCTCATGACGCTTTGGCGTCCTTGAGAATGTCAGACGCGGCGGGCGCTGTATCCTGCTGGGCGGGCTCGGGCTGGACGACTTCGCGGGTGATCGCCAGCGGCTCGCTTGCGGCCGCGGGGGCCTCCGCCTCGGTGGAGGTTTCCGGGATCGGCGTTGCGGGAGTGACCGGCGCGTCGATCGCAGAAGCGATTTGCGCGTCCGGTGCCGGCGCTTCGATCTTCGGCTTGTCGACGTCGTCGATCCGCAGCGCTTCGCCGACGTCCTTTTGCAACGACGTCATGACGTTGTTGGTGGTAAGGCCAGTGGCGGCTTCCTTGACCTCGTCGAAGGTCTTTTTGAGATCGGCCATTTCGGCCTCTCGCATGGCTTCCTGGAACTGGCCCTGGAATTCGGCGGCCATCTTGCGCGCCTTGCCCATCCATTGCCCGACCATGCGCAGCACGCCCGGCAATTCCTTCGGGCCGATGGCGATCAGCGCGACAACCGCGATGACGACCAGTTCACTCCACCCGATGTCGAACATGAAAAATTCCGCTCGCGCGCGACCTCAACCCACGCTGTAACAAGATTTGGCCTGTAACAAGATTGGCTTGTAACAGCAATGGGGGGCCGCCCGCGTCTCCCTCAACCGGTGCTGCCGCGCCGGGCCAGCGCGTGGCCCATGGGCTTGCCGCAGGATTTGCCGCAAGATCTGCCGTCAGACAGCCTTGCTTCCGACATCCGACCGCGCCGCCGTCGGCGATGCTGCGGTATGGTCGATCGTCTTCACGGGCTCGGGCTTCTCCGCAGTCTTGTCATCGTCCTGCATGCCCTTCTTGAAGGCCTTGATGCCCTGCGCGACATCGCCCATCAAATCGGAAATCTTGCCGCGGCCGAACAACAGCAGGACGACTGCGATCACGACGATCCAGTGCCAAATGCTAAGCGAACCCATCCTGCAACCCTCCAAACACGACTGGCCGGCAACCCGGCCTAACCTTGACGGAAAGTAGGCTGAGGAGGTGTCAAAAACAAGGACCTGGGCCGCGTCAAATCGGCGTTAACGCGACGGCGTCGATCGGCGTCGCGAAACGGCCCGCGGGCGATACGGAATTAGGTTTCGTCCCCGGTTTCCGGCTCCACGGCGGGCGCCAGCGCGAGTTCCAGATCGCCGACCTCCAGCGGATCCTCGTCATCGCGCAGCGCCGGATCGTCCGACGGCGTCGGAACGCTGAAACCGGTGGGCAATCGCGAATCCAGCAGTCCCGTCCCCTTCAGTTCCTCAAGGCCCGGCAGATCGCCCAGCGCCTCCAGGCTGAATTGCGACAGGAACGCTTCGGTGGTTCCGAAGGTCAGCGGACGGCCCGGTGTCTTGCGGCGGCCGCGCGGCCTGATCCAGCCGGTTTCCAGAAGAACGTCCAGCGTGCCCTTGGAAGTGATCACGCCGCGGATTTCCTCGATCTCGGCGCGGGTGATGGGCTGATGGTAGGCAATGATCGCGAGCATTTCGATCGCCGCGCGCGACAGCCGCCGGGTTTCGGTGCTCTCCCGCGTCATCAGCCAGGACAGATCGCCCGCGGTGCGGAACGTCCATTTGTTGGCGACGCGAACCAGGTTGACGCCGCGCGAGGCGTAATCCGCCTGCAGTTGCGCCAGCGCGACCTTGATGTCGACGCCCTCGGGCATCCGCTTCGCCAGCGTGGCCTGATCGAGCGGTTCGCTCGAGGCAAACAGCAGCGCTTCGAGGAGTCGCAATTCCTCCGGCCGGGCGTGCGGATCTACAGCCACCGATTGCTCCTCGGCATCGGCGTCGCGCTTTTCCGCCAGGCTTGCCATGGCACGGTCTCCTTCTTCCACTTACTCGACCGGCAGATCCGGCGCGGTCATCGCGCCGGATGCTGGTTGCGACGGACGCTTTCGAAAAAACAGCGGCGCGAACGCCTCCTGCTGGTGCAATTCCACCGTGCCTTCCCTGACCAATTCCAGCGCGGCGGCGAAACTGGACGCAAAAACGGTGGCCTTTTGCGACGGGTCGGCGATGTAGGCGAGCAGATATTCGTCGAGACGGCTCCAGTCCGGCGTGATCCCGACGAGGCGTTCCAGCGACGCTCTCGCTTCGCTCAAAGACCATACGGTCCGTTTCGCCAGATGCACCGTCGCCAGCACGCGCTGCTGGCGCTGCGCCGCGTAAGCGGTGAGCAGGTCGAACAGCGTCGCGGTATATTTCGGATGCTTGATTTCGGCGATCGATTCCGGATTTCCCCGCGGAAAGATGTCGCGCTGCAATTGCGGGCGATTCATCAGCCGATTCGACGCTTCGCGAATGGCCTCGAGCCGCCGCAGCCGGTTGGCCAGCGCGGTCGCCATCTCCTCGGCGCTCGGTCCGTCCGGTGTCGCGGGTTCCGGCAGCAGCAGGCGCGATTTCAGAAACGCCAGCCATGCCGCCATCACCAGATAGTCGGCGGCCAATTCGAGGCGGATTTTCCGCGCCGCCTCGATGAACACCAGATACTGGTCGGCCAGCGCCAGAATGGAGATCTTGGCGAGATCGACCTTCTGTTGCCGCGCCAGCGCCAGCAACAGGTCCAGCGGCCCTTCATAGCCTTCGACGTCGACGACCAGCGACGGCTCGTCGCTCGCCAGTTCGGCGGGCCGGCCGGTTTCGAATGACAGAATTTCCGCGCTCATGCGCCCACAGCCTTTGCCCGATCGATCAACGCGTCCAATTCAGCCCGCGCCGCAACCCGATCGAAGGCTTGCGGCGCCCGGCGCGATGCCAGCGCCCGCTTGGCGCGCTCCAGCGCCTTGCCGGAGAGTTCCGGCGTCTCGGCTGCGACCTCACGCATTTCGCCGAGATCGCCGTTGCAGTGCAGGACCATGTCGCAGCCTGCGGCGACGATGGCCCGGGTCCGCTCGGCGATCGATCCCGCCAATGCGTTCATGGAGACGTCATCACTCATCAACAAACCTTGGAACCCGATCACGCCGCGAATCACCTGCTGGATGATTGTCGCAGAAGTCGTCGCCGGTTGGGCGGGGTCAAGGGCGCTAAACACAACATGCGCGGTCATCGCCATCGGCAGGTCCGCAAGCGGCTGAAACGCCGCAAAATCGGTCCGTTCCAGTTCCGCTGCCGGCGTATCGACCTCCGGAAGCCCGAAATGGGTGTCGGCGGTGGCCCGCCCATGGCCGGGAATGTGCTTGAGCACCGGCAATACGCCGCCCCGCTCCAGTCCTTCCGTCACCGCACGGGCGATCGCGGCGACCTTTCCCGGCTCGGTTCCGTAGGCGCGGTTGCCGATCACCGCGTCCGCGCCCGCCACCGGAACGTCCGCCAGCGGCAGGCAATCGACGGTGACGCCGAGTTCGATGAGGTCCGCCGCGATCAGCCGGGCGCTGAGGCGCGCCGCCGAGAGGCCAAGCTCGCGATCGATATCGTACAGAACCCCGAACACGGCTCCCGGCGGATAGACTGGCCAATGCGGCGGACCGAGCCGCTGTACCCTGCCGCCCTCCTGGTCGATCAGCACCGGAGCCTCCGGATCACCGATCGCCTCGCGCAATTCCCGAACCAGCAAAATGACTTGGTCCGGCGTCTGGATATTCCGCTTGAAAAGGATGAAACCCCACGGGCGTTCGAGGCGGATGAATTCCCGCTCGACGGCGCTGAGTTCCGGTCCGGACACGCCGGTGATGAATGCTCGGCTATTCATGGGGCCGATTAGCCCACGGGAAACTCAACGGTCAAGGAAACCGCGGTTAATTCCTCTGGATGATGCACTGTCCGCCGGCGGTTTTCAGGCTGCCGCAGAACTGGGCGGCCTCATCCGATGATCCGAACGGACCCACCATGGCGCGGTAATAGACACCTTTTTCGCCGAGGTCGGCGCGCTTGATGACCGGTGACCGCGATCCCAATACGGCCGGGAACTTGCCCTGCAGGGCCCGGAACGAGGTCTGTGCATCGGCCTCGTTGCGCTGCGAGGAGACCTGAACCAGGTACCCGCCGCCGGCGGATGCGGTCGCAGGCGCCGCCGGCTCCGGATTGGCGTCGGGGTTGGTGGCTGCGACCCGGGCTCGCGATTCCGCTCCCGGGGCCGGCTGACCGGGCTGTGGCGCCAACGACAGCGGCGTGTTGGCGGAGGCATTGGCATTGGCCGCGGCCGCCACAGATCGCGTGGGCTTCGCCGGCGGCGGCGCCCCAACCGGCGTTGCGGCGCCATCCGGCTGGTCACCCTTGACCGACAGGGTTCTGATCTTTCGCGGCTCGTTGCTCGGCAATGTGCCATTTCCGGCGCTTGCCGGCGGCAGGGTATTCGACGCCACGCTGGAGGCGGGCGGCGGGCTCGTATTGGTGTTCAGCGGCGGAAACACCACGCGCGGACCGGATCTGGCATTGACGTCCACCGGCGCCTCTTCGCGCGGGACGATCTTCTCGGCGCCGTCGCCGCCGGACACCATGCGGTCCGGCAGCTTGGAGGTCGCGTCGCCCGGCGTCGGCATGATCTTGGTCGGACCGGCGTCGGCCCGGATGATCGGCGGCTCACCGCTGCGGGGCGTTCCGAGATAGGTGCGATAGGCGAATGCCGCTCCCGTCCCCACCACCGCCAGCGCCAGAACAACCATGACGGTCATCATGCCGCCGCGGCGCTTGCGGACCTGATCTCCCTCGACACCGTCGTCATAGCCGTCCTGGTAGCCATAGGGGTCGTCCGCATAGGCCTCGCCGTACTGGGTCTCCTGCTGCGGCGCCGGGTCGAGCCGGCCGTACAGCGCATCGTCATAGCGCGCGGGATCGGGTTCGTGACCGGCATCGGCGAATGGCGGCGCCTCGTGATAATTCGGTTCCGCAGCCGGCGCGGGCGCGCGCTGGGCCGCGTAGCGATGCAGCGGATGGACGGAGCTTGGATAATCCCGGTCCGGATCGTCCTCCGGGTCGTCCTGACTTTCGTAGTCCTGACTTTCGTAGCTCCGGCTTGGGTAATCCTCGGTCGAGACCGGCGGGGCTTCCTGTCGTTCCTGCCGGGCAGCGCGCTGCATCCATGGCGGCGGACCGGCGGCGGACGCATCCTCGTCGGCCACGGGTTGCTGCTGTTGTTCGCGCTCGCCGCCACGCGGCTGCACGGGGTGATTGGCCCGGCCCATGGTCGCGAACGGATCGGTCTGACCGATCAAGCGGGCCAGTTCAGCCAGCGGATCGCCCTCATCCCTCTCCGGCGCGCGCGGAGCGGTGCGGCGATTATGGTCGTCATCCGCCGGAAACGGTCTGCCCTGGTATCGATCAACCATCGTGATGATGCATCCCCTTCGGGAAAGCCCGCCAACCCGTTTTACAAACGAACTGGCCCTTGCCAGATGCGCTCACAGGTCCCCCATGTGAGCGGCTTTCGCCCTAGCTTTAGCGCATCTCGGCCGGAGCGTCGACGCCAAGAATGGCGAGCCCAGATGCCAGCACCGAGACGACCCCCTGAACCATTGCCAGCCGGGCCTTTGTAATCTGTGCATCATTATTGATAATGAAGCGTAAATAGGGCAAATCCCGCCCCCTGGTCCATAACCCGTGAAATTCACTGGCCAGATCATAGAGGTAAAAGGCGATTCGGTGCGGTTCATGGGCCGCCGCCGCCGCCTCGATCATCCGGGGATAGGCCGCCAGCCGCCGCAGCAGGTCGAGTTCGGCGGGGTCGGTCAACCGCTCCACCGCCGCATCCCCGAGGAACGCCGCCCGGGCGCCGGCCTCCTCCGGCAGGTCCGGAATCACCTCGCGCGCGTTGCGGAATATCGAATGGCCGCGGGCGTGACCGTACTGCACGTAGAACACCGCATTGTCCTTGGACTGCTCGATCACCTTGGCGAGGTCGAAATCCAGCACCGCGTCGTTCTTGCGGAACAGCATCATGAACCGCACCGCGTCGGAGCCGACTTCGTCGACCACCTCGCGCAGCGTGACGAAATCGCCGGAGCGTTTCGACATCTTCACCGGCTCGCCGTTGCGCAGCAGCCGGACGAGCTGCACGATCTTCACGTCCAGCGCCGCCTGGCCTGACGTGACGGCTTTGACCGCCGCCTGCATGCGCTTGACATAGCCGCCATGGTCGGCGCCGAACACGTCGATGAGATTGCGAAAGCCGCGGTTGAACTTGTTCATGTGATTGGCGATATCGGACGCAAAATAAGTGTAGCTGCCGTCCGACTTCATCAGCGGACGATCGACGTCGTCGCCGTAAGCCGTGGCGCGAAACAGCGTCTGCTCGCGGTCCTCGTAGTCCTCTACCGGCGCACCACCCTTCGGCGGCGGCAGGCGTCCCTCATAGACATCGCCCTTGGAGCGAAGATAATCGATGGTCTCGGTGACCTTGTTGTTGCCGGTTTCGATCAGCGACCGCTCGGAGAAGAACACGTCGTGCTCGATGTTGAGTGCGGCGAGATCACCCTTGATCTCGTCCATCATCATCGCGATGGCTTTATTGCGCACGGCCGGAAGCCATTCGCGTTCCGGCATCGTCGTTAATCTGTCGCCATATTCGGCGGCAAGCGCCTCGCCTACCGGCTTCAGATAGTCGCCGGGATAAAGCCCTTCCGGAATCGCGCCGATATCCTCGCCGAGCGCCTCGCGGTAGCGCAGGAAGGCCGAACGCGCGAGCACGTCGACCTGGGCGCCGGCATCGTTGACGTAATATTCGCGGGTGACGTCATAGCCTGCGAACTGAAGCAGGCTGCACAGCGCATCGCCGAACACCGCGCCGCGGCAGTGACCGACATGCATCGGCCCGGTCGGGTTCGCCGAGACGTATTCGACGTCGACCTTTTCGCCGGCGCCCAGCGCGCTTTTCCCGTAGGACGCGCCCTCGCGCAGCACCGTGCGCAATGCATCCGACCAGACCGATGGCTTCAAGGTGAGATTGATGAAGCCGGGACCGGCGACATCGACGGACGCGATCAGATCGTCCGCGCGCAATTTGGCCGCGATCTGTTCGGCGAGATCGCGCGGTTTCGCCTTCGCGTCTCTCGCCAGCACCATCGCCGCATTGGTCGCCATGTCGCCATGCGAGGCGTCGCGCGGCGGCTCGACCACCACGCGGGTGAGGTCTGTGCCCTCGGGCCAGCCGCCTTCCGCCGCAAGCGCTCTGCAGGCCGCATGGACCCGCGCCAGCACGTCGGCAAAAAGGTGCGGCGAGGCAGCGGCTTCTATCGCGGATTTTGCAGCGGCGGCAGGATTGGCAGCCGCCACGTCTTTCGTTTCCGCCGGGGGAGGCTTGTCGGTGGGGGAAGGCTTCTCTGCCGGAGAAGGCTTCTCTGCCGGAGAAGGCTTGGCGATTTTCTTGGCGCGCTTCCTGGTCTCCTTGACCGCTGCAGCGGAAGCGATCACCGGGACTGCCTTATCCTCAGGCCGAGGCGCGATGACGGCCTTGGCGGAGGCCGTCGGGCGAACCGCGGGCTTCGTTCGCGGCCTCTTCGCGCCGCCCTTCGCAGCGGTCCCGGACTTGGTTGCTTTGCGGGTTTTTCCGGCGGCCTTTTTCGGCGACGCCTTCTTGGACGCCTTCTTGGACGACTTCTTCGCCGGTTTCCCGACCGACTTCCTGGCCGATTTGTTTTTGGCTGATTTCTTTTTGGCGAGCTTGTTCGCGACGGGTTTCTTTGCCGCCTTTTTTGTCTTCTTCGCCTTCTTTGAAGTTTTCTTCGCCATCAGCGCCTGCTTTTACGGAAGTGAGGCCGCCGCCTAACGTAAATCCGGGGTCGAGTTCAAAAAGCCTCTGGTGTTCGGTGAGCGCGAAACGGTCGGTCATTCCGGCAATGAAGTTGCCGATCCGCCGTGCACATTCGGCTTCGTCATCCCGGCTGTCGGGCGGCAGCCACTCGGCCGGCAGATCGCCGGGCACCTTCTGATAGCGCGCGAACAGGTCGAACAGGATCCGCTCGGCCTCGCCCATCACCCGCATCACCCGCGGATGGCGGTACATATGCAGCTTCAGGAACGCTTTGATCTCGGCCTCCGCCTGCGCGGCCTCGGCGGAAAACCCGATCAGCACTTCGCCATGATGGCGAACATCGTCGACGGATTTGGGTTTCGCCAGTTGCAGCCGCCGCCGTGCTTCCGAGACGACCGACCCGATCAGGTATGAGATCAACTCGCGCACCAGTTGGGCGCCGCGCCTGCCGTCATCGAGATCGGGATAATGCTTCGATATCTCGGCAATCATGGCCGCGGTGAGCGGCATGATCCTGAGATCGTCGACCGTGAACAGCCCGGCGCGCAGGCCGTCGTCGATGTCGTGGGCGTCGTAGGCGATGTCGTCGGCGATCGCCGCGACCTGAGCTTCCAGCGACGCAAAGCTCCAGAGTTCGAGATCGTAGGCCCCGACATAGTCGGATATCCCGGAGGGAATGCCGTGGTCGCGATAACGTCCGACCGCGGCGCCGTTCCGGTCCGTCAGCGGGCCGTTGTGCTTAACGACGCCCTCCAGCGCTTCCCAGGTCAGGTTGAGCCCGTCGAAATCGGGATAGCGACGTTCCAGCGCCGTGACCACGCGCAAGGTCTGCGCGTTGTGATCGAACCCGCCATAGCCCCGCAGGCAGGCATCCAGCGCCCGTTCGCCGGCATGGCCGAACGGCGGGTGGCCGAGGTCATGGGCCAGCGCCAGCGTCTCCGTCAGGTCCTCGTCGAGGCCAAGCTGCCGGGCCAGCGCCCGGGCGATCTGCGCCACCTCGAGCGAATGAGTGAGACGGGTGCGGTAATGATCGCCCTCGTGGAACACGAAAACCTGGGTCTTGTACTTCAGGCGGCGAAAAGCGGTGGAATGGATCACCCGGTCGCAATCGCGCCGGAACGGGCTGCGGGTCCGGCTCGGCGGCTCGTCGAACAGCCGCCCGCGGCTGCGGTCGGGGTCGCAGGCATAGGCCGAACGAGGAGAAGCCATTCCGACCGACACGGTGTATTGATCCTTTAAGGGTTTGATTCCGGTGCCTGAGGCACTTAACTATGGTAGGAGCCGGTTACCATACAATTTGGCTATGGCACCGGCGATCGGAGAGCTCTGACATGACCACAGGCGTCACCATCAGCGAGCGCGCGGCCCGCCGCATCGGCGAAATCCTCAGGACCGAGGGCGACGGCGCCATGCTGCGCATCAGCGTCGAGGGCGGCGGCTGCTCGGGCTTTCAGTACAAGTTCGACGTCGAGCGGGCGCAGGCCGACGGCGATCTTGTGATCGCCCGCGACAGCGCCGTGGTGCTGGTCGATCCCGCCTCGGTGCCGTTTCTGGCCGGTTCGGAGGTTGATTTCGTCGACGACCTGATCGGCGCGTCATTCCGGGTGGTCAATCCCAATGCCACCGCGTCCTGCGGCTGCGGCACCAGTTTTTCAGTCTAAACGTCTGGTCGGAAAACGCCGGACAAAGGCGGCGGCGGAAACGCTTTCGCCGACACGCAATATCATGCCCCTGCGGAGGGGAACTTTGAAATTTCCGATGGTGTTGCCGCAGTGACACGTCTTGCAGATAAACTGTTTCGCGCTGCCGCGGCCCGTTGCGAATGCAAGCAAGCGAGGTCTACTTTCGGCAGTGCAAAAATCGGTACGTCTCCCGAGGGACCCATGAACGCATATCGCAGCCACACCGGTCGCAGCCATACCGGATTTTTCGACGGGCTTTCGGTGCTGGGTCGCCCGTGGCTGCGTCCGTTGATGGCCATCGCAGTGACGCTGTTGCTGACAATTTCAGCCGGTGCCGGCACGGCCAACGCGACCGCCCCCACGGCTCCTGCGTCGGGCGCCCACGTTTATCTCCTGCGCGGCGTGCTCAACATCTTCTCGCTGGGTCTGGACGATATCGCGGCCAAGCTGGAGCGGCAGGGCATCCCCGTCACCGTCGCCAATTTCGTCTCGTGGTCGTCGCTCGCGGACCAGGCCGCGGCGGAGTACAGAAGCGGCAAGACACGCACCATCATTCTGGTCGGGCACTCCTCCGGCGCGACGGCGCTGCCCGACATGGTCGCGAGGCTGGGTCAGCTCGGCGTCCCCGTTAAATTGGCGATCGGCCTCGATTCGGTATTCCGCACCAAACTCTCTGGTAACGCCGAGCGCTACATCAATTTCTATGTCGCAAACGGAGCCGGCGAGCCCGTCACGCGCACCAAGGATTTCCGCGGTGCGCTGGAGAACGTCGACGTCCATACGGTGCCGGGCGTCGGGCACCTCTCGATCGACAAGAACCAGATCATGCAGCAGAAGGTGATCGGCGCCATCGACGCCGCGGTTTTCCGGCGCCCGGCAACGGCGTCTGCAGCACGGGGACCGCTGCAGTCCGAAGTGAACGTGGCGAGGCCGGGCGCGGCGCGCGCGGCTGCCGCCCGCAATTAAGGTTACCTTTGGCGCGCTTTTGGCATTAAACGTGCCTCAAATTCTGCCCATTCGCCGGGGATACAGAGCCTCCCGGGAAGATGGCGAACGTTGGGCAATGGCTTTTGCCGACATCGTTGACGGTATTTTCGCGGGCGTCCAAGGTTTCTCATGCCTGTTCGAGGATACCAGCAGGAAGCGCATGAACGGTCCGGCGCGAGTTGCAACATTGGTCATCGGGGCGATGCTTTCGGCGGGGGTTCTCGTTGGCGGCTTCGATGTTGCCGTGGCCGGCCAGATCGCGGTGTCGAATGCCGTAGCACCACCTGCGGCCGACGCGCCGGCGGTGGTGCCGCAGGGGCGCGCTTATCTCTTTCGAGGCGCGCTCGGTCCGATCTTCTCGCGCGGAATGGACCGCCTCACCGACCGGCTTGAACGCGTCGGTATCCGGGCTGACGTCTACGAGTTCACGATTTGCCGGCTGATCGCCGATCAGGCCGTTCGTGACTACCGCGACAACCCGGCGCCGATCATCCTGATCGGGCATTCGATGGGCGGGCTCTGCGCGCTGAAATTCTCGGAAATCCTCCAGGCCGAAAACATTCCGGTCAGCCTGGTCGTCACCGTCGATCCCGCGCACGCGAGCCCGAGCGTCCCGCTCAATGTCGAGCGCTTCATCAATATTTTCCTGTCGGACAACGTGCTCGGCGGCGGCGACGTTAAACCGGTCGAGGGTTATCAGGGTCACTACGCCAGCTTCGATCTCGCCAAGCATGACGAAGTCACGCACATCAATATCGACAAGATGGATTCCGTCCACGAGCAACTGGTCGCCATGGTGGTGCAGCTCGCGACAACGCCGGCGAAGACCGAAGGCGAGGCCGTGCCGCTTCGCTATGTCGTTCCTCCCGGTACCACGTTCGAGCTATGGGACAGCGGCACGCCGGTGATCGCGCGCTCGGGTGACACGCTGCAGAAGCTCGC
Source organism: uncultured Alphaproteobacteria bacterium (assembly GCA_963793165.1). Taxonomy (GTDB): domain Bacteria; phylum Pseudomonadota; class Alphaproteobacteria; order Rhizobiales; family Xanthobacteraceae; genus Bradyrhizobium. The sequence continues at coordinate 139,937 of CAWBYU010000006.1, read as the reverse complement.
GACGCTTCGCCGTCTGCCGCTATGGGCGCTGACGCAGATGAATCGGGAATCGGACAGCGCGCCGCTGATACCTGGTCAGCGCGTCATCATTCCGCGCCATCTGCTGCCGCTCGCCGCGATGGCCGCGCAGCCGCCGCCCCGGCGGTAAATCGCGGTCCGCCGGTAAGCGCGTCAGCGCGGCGGCAGGAACGGAACGATCATCGGGATGCGCCGGCAATACGATCCGTAGGCGTCCGCGCCGAGTTCGGTGGTGAGGAAGCCTTCCTCCATGCGCGCCTTCTGCCACATACCCAGCGAGATCAGCACCGCGCCAAGCATCGCGGTCACCGTGCCGACCGCGATCCCGGTCGCCAGCATGCCGGCGATCAGCCCGGTATAGATCGGATGACGCACCAGCCCGTACGGGCCGGTGTCGATGACCCGATGGCCTTCCTTGCGCGTGATCGAGTTCGACCAAAAGCGTCCAAGATGGATTCGCGCCCACCATGTGAACGAGATCCCCGCCAGGGTCACGGCCGCGAGCACGTAGATGCCCAGATTGCCGAACTGCCAGAGCGGCTTTTCTCCCAATAGCTCCGCGGTCCAGGGCGTAAAGAGAATGCCGCCGACCAGGATCGGAATCCGATAGGCCTGCGAATCCCAGGTCATTACGTGCTTTTGGGTGCGGCCCGACCAGAACGACGCCACGATCCAGCTGATGAGCCATGCGATCCAGATGATCGCCAGCAACTGGGTGGGCCAGGTGGCGGTCCATCCACTCCAGGCGACGGCGAGCAATGCGTGCGGATCAAACGACATGTTCAGATTATATTACCAGATTGCATCAGGAGCCATAGCGACGGCCGGCGTGAGCGGGCCAAACCCGCGGGTCCCCGGTGGGACCAGATCGTTGCTGATCTCCGGCGGCATCCAGGAGATAGGCGATGGTCTCGCGCAACGCGGGCTCGACAGGCCGTGGCGCGTAGCCGAGTTCGCGCTGGGCTTTTTCGATCGAAAGCGACGTCGCGCGCCGTGCGATCCGCACGCCTTCGGCGGTGCCGGACGGCGGTTTGCGGGTCACATGGTCGGCGATGAGTTCCATCATGGCGCCGGCGGTTTCCGCGATCCTGGCCGGAACCGGAATGAGGAGATTACGCCGTCCGCGGTGTTCGGCCAGCAGGCGAAGCACCTGCTTCAGCGGGATGCTTTCGCCGCCGAAAATGTAGCGATGCCCGACTTGCCCGCGTTCCATCGCAAGAACCAACCCCGCCGCGACGTCGCGCACGTCGACAAGGTTCACGATGAAATCGAGATACAGTTGAAGACGCCGGTTGAGAAAATATTTGAGCATCGCTACCGGCGGCGTAAGGTTATGATCGTGAGGTCCGATCGGCATGGTAGGGGTACCGATGACGACCGGCAGGCCGGATGCCGCGGCCTGCATCGCGCGCTGCTCGGCCAGCATCTTCGAGCGGGTATAGGGTCCCGGCATGTGGTCGGCCATCGGCAGCGTGTAATCCGCGCCGGCTTCTTCGCTGGAAGATGAGCGGAACAGAATGGATTCGGTCGAGCAGTGCAGGAACCGCGCCACGCCCCGCTTGCGCGCGGCCGCGAGGACGACCTCCGTGCCGCGGCAATTGACGGCATGAAAATCGTTCTTCTGCCGCATCCACATGCCCGGCAGACCGGCAAGGTGATAGACCTGCTCGACGCCGCGCAGGGCTTCCCCTACCCGGTCCGGATCGAGCACGGAGCCTTCGACATAGTCCACCTCCGGCTGCGGGCGGGTCGGAGGGTGGATATCCAGCACACGAACCTTCGGGCCCCGGGCGACGAGCGTCGATACCAGGTGCTGTCCGATGAATCCGCTGCCGCCGGTAACCAGTACAGAGGTCATGGGTTTGGGTGCGTCTCGCCGTGACGTGAATTGACGTAAAACGAGGCGCCCGGATGCGCTGTTTGCGGTACTGGCTCGATAATTAAGGCAAGATCGTGCCGAAAGCCAAGTGCGATGAACAATTTCGCCATCACAAACATAGGACCGAGCAACAAATGGGTCGGATTGTCCAGGAGCGCCGGTTGTCGACGTTCAAATACCCGGTGCCCGACAATCTGAAAGCTGACGCCCACGACGATCAGCACCGCCGAGATCGACCACACCGCGGCGACGCTCACATGGCTCACGATCATCGCCGCGGCCGACAGCATTAAAACTGCGGCGCCGAGGATTCCCACCCCAAGAGCGACATCGAGCAGCAGCCAGTAGATCAAGACCGGCAGGACCATGATGGTCGCCAGGGTGATATGGACGCCAAATGCGTCGACCGACCAGAAATTGAGGGGAAGAACCGCGGCAAGGAACAAACATATGATTCCGAACACGTGCATCACGCAGTTCCACCAATCGCGGTGATACTCGACGTAATCCGCAAGCTGGCGTCGAAAGTAAGAATTCATTCTAAATCGCTACAATTTCGCTTGTGGGAACATCCCACAGCCCACGGTCAAAGGAATCAGGCGGCCCCCAGATCACCCAGCTCCTCGGGCGACACCTTAAGCTCGGGATCAGGCCCAAGTCAAAGGACGGCTGGGCATTGCTGTTTGCAGTCGGACAGCAACACACGGATGACAGTCTATGCCCCTAATCGGATTAGCGGCCAGTGACTTATCCGTAATCCCGCACTCCAACGGCGTCGGTGGAACCCAAAATCGTCGATTCGTTACTCCGCGGCCGCGACACGTGGTCGCTCGGCGTTTTCGATCTCGTCCGTCGCTGGTTCAAAGCGACGGTTCCGGCGACATTCGAAGCGGTCTGACTTGCGGAGGCATCGCACTTGCTGTCGCACTGCTCAGCGAGCAGTTCCGCCGGATTTCGTCCGCGAACAGCTTCGTTGACTCCGCCGGCTCATGGAGGCGCGTTTTGCCTAAGGATTGCCGAACAACGCCTTCGCATTGCCGTTCGCGATCTGTGCGGCGACCTTCGGGGATAGCTGCTCCAGCCAGGCGCGATAGCCGGCCATGATCTCGCCATAGCTCGCCCAGCGCTCGGGGACCCAGGTATCGGAGCCGAGCAGGAATCTGTCAGGGTATCGCTCGAAGAGTGACCGCCATTCCGCCGTCAGCTTCCCTGCCCCGTCGACAATGCCGCTGCGGTAGGACAACTCGCCCCACAGCTTTGGATATTTCGACAGCAAGACCGAGACGCGTTCGGTCGGCAGGCCAAAGCCGGTGTGCGCCCAGATGATCCGGGCTTTCGGATTATGCCGCATCAGAATCTCGACGGCTTCGTCATCGGCATGGGCATGCAAATACAGATCGTGGGCGACGGCGAAGTCGACGGTCTTCTTGACCCACTCGGTTTCGGCCGACTTGCCCGACAAATGAAACTCGCCGATGCCGCGGTAATAGCCGCGCTTGAACTCATCCTCCACCAGATCGAAGATCACGGGGTCGCTGAACCAGGAGCCGATGTCGGCGCGGACGCGGTACGGCCGGATGAACGGCACCACCTGCAGGCCTTCCGCCTTGGCGTCGATCAGCGCATGCGTTCCGGTATTGGGCCGGCTGGTGGCGAGGATGCCGGTGACACGATGCTTTTTGAACAGCGCGAGCACCTCCTCAAGCCGGTAGTACGGCTCCGGCTCCCAATTGTAGTGCAGATGCGCGTCGAAGATTTCGATCGGTTCGGCCGCAATCGCCCGATCGCCCTGCAACGCAATCGCGGTCACGATGGCGACGAATCCAACAGCGGACCGCATCGCCGATCCCGGCTTCATTATTCGGCCGCGACCACGTGTGGCCGCTCCAGGTCGCCTGTCTCGTCCGACGGCGGTTCGAGGCGCCGCTTCAGGCGGCGATCGATGCGGTCGAGATAAATATAGATTACCGGCGTGATGAACAGCGTCAGCAGCTGCGACACGCAGAGCCCGCCGACCACGGCGATGCCGAGCGGCTGACGCAGCTCGGCGCCGGCGCCGGCCCCGATCGCAATCGGCAGGGTGCCGAAGATCGCCGCGAATGTGGTCATCATGATCGGGCGGAACCGCAGCAGCGCCGCCTCGCGAATGGCGTGCTCGGCGCTCAAGCCGACGCGGCGGCGTTCCAGCGCGAAATCGACCATCATGATCGCGTTCTTCTTGACGATGCCGACCAGCATCACGATGCCGATCATCGCGATGACAGACAATTCCATATTGAACAGCATCAGCATGAGGATCGCGCCGATGCCCGCCGACGGCAGGCCGGAAATGATGGTGATCGGGTGAATGAAGCTTTCATAGAGAATGCCGAGGATCACGAAGGCTGCGAACACCGCCGCCAGGATCAGCACGCCCTGTCCGCTCTTGGAGTCTTCGAAGACCTGCGCCGTGCCGGAAAAGCCGGTGAAAATCGTCGGAGGCAGGTTCGAGTTGCGTTCAAGCTCCCGAATGCTGTCGGTCGCATAGCCGAGCGAATAGCCCGGCGCCAGGTTGAACGAGATCGTCACCGCCGGCTGCTGACCCTGGTGATTGATCTGCAGCGGGCCGACCGAAGGCACCAGCTTCGCCACCGCCGCGAGCGGAATGGTCTGGTTATTCGCCGTCTTCATGTAGAGCTTGGAGAGGTCGCTCGGATCGACGCGGAATTGCGGCTGTACTTCCAGAATGATCTGGTAGTCATTGGTGGGCATGTAGATCGTGCCGACCTGGCGCGAGCCGTACGCATTATAAAGCTGGTTGCGAACCTGATCGACGGTGATGCCGTAGACCGCGGCCTTTTCGCGGTCGATATCGACCGTCATCTGCGGGTTCTTGATGTAGAGGTCGGTGGTGACGTCGAGCAGGCCCGGCAATTTTTCGATTCTGTCGCGCATCTCCGGCGCCAGCCGGTAAAGCGACTCGGTATCGCCGCTCTGCAGCACGTACTGATACTGGCTCTTTGAAATCCGGCCGCCGATATTGAGGTTCTGCACGCCCTGGAAGAACGCCTGCATGCCCGGAATCTGCCGCGCCTTCTGGCGCAGGCGCCCGATCACGGCCGCGATGTTGTCGCGCTCCTTCTGCGGTTTCAGCGCGATGAACAGCCGGCCGTAATTCGCGGTCGGATTGGGTCCGCCCGAGCCGACCGTGGAGTTGATATAATCGATCGCGGGATCCGATTTCAGCACCTCGACCAGCGCCTGCTGCCGCACCTTCATGGCCTCGAAGGAGGTATCGGTGGCGGCCTCGGTCACGCCGATCAGGAAGCCGGTGTCCTCCTGCGGGAAGAAGCCCTTCGGCACGATCAAATAGAGATAGACGGTGCCGCCCAGCGTCGCCAGCGTCACGATCAGCATCAGCGCCTTGCGCGCCAGTACCCGGTCGAGCGCCCATTCATAGGCGCGCAGCCAGGAATCGAACATCGCCTCGAAGATTCGAAGCACGATGTTCGGCCTTTTGGTGTTGTCATGTGCCCGCAACACCCGAGCGCACAGCATCGGCGTCAGCGTCAGCGACACGAATCCGGACACGATGATCGCAACCGATACCGTCACCGCGAACTCGCGGAACACGCGGCCGACGATGCCGCCCATCAGCAGCACGGGAATGAACACGGCGATCAGCGAGAAGGTGATCGAGATGATCGTGAAGCCGATCTCGCGCGCGCCCTTCAGCGCGGCCTCGAACGGCCGCATGCCATGCTCGATATGGCGGACGATATTTTCCAGCATGACGATGGCGTCGTCGACCACGAAGCCGACCGACAGGGTCAGCGCCAGCAGCGTCATATTGTTGATGGAATAGTCCAGCGCATACATGACCGCACAGGTGCCGAACAGTGAAATCGGCACCGCAAGCGCCGGGATGAACGTGGCGGACGCCGAGCGCAGGAACAGGAAGATCACCAGAACGACCAGCGCAACCGCGATCAGCAGCGTTTCCTCGACGTCGGCCACCGCCTGACGGATCGAAATCGACCGGTCCATCATCACGTTGATCGAAACCGATGGCGGGATCTGCGCGCGCAGCGCCGGCAGCTTCGCCAGTACCGCATCGACCACCGCGACGGTGTTGGCCTCCGGCTGCTTCTGGATGGCGAGCACGATGGCGCGCTCGTCGTTCAGCCAGGTGGCGATCTTGTCGTTCTCGACGCTGTCATAGATCCGCGCGACTTCGTCGAGCTTGACCGGTGAGCCGTTCCTCCATGCCACCACCACCTGCCGGTAGTCGATCGCCTTGTCCATCTGGCCGGAGGCCTGCAGCGCGACGTCCTGCTTCGGACCGTTCAGGGTACCGACCGGCGTCGATGAATTGGCCCGCGACACCGCGGCCCGGATATCCTCCAGCGACAACCCCCGCGCCGCCGCCGCCTCCGGATCGGCCTGAACGCGGATGGCGAATTTCTGGGCGCCGAAAATCGAGACCTGCGCCACACCGGGAATTTGCGAGAGTGCCTGGCCGATGGTGATATCGCCGTATTCATTGACGGTCGACAACGGCAGCGTCGCGGAGCCAAGGGCCACGAACAGCACCGGAAAATCCGCGGGATTCACTTTGCGGAAACTGGGCGGGGTTGTCATCTCGATCGGCAATCGGCGCTGGGCGATCGTCAACGCCGTCTGCACGTCGAGCGCCGCCGCATCGATGTTGCGGTTGAGATCGAACTGGATGGTGATCGCCGTCGTGCCTTGAGACGAGCTTGAGGACATCGACGAGATGCCGGCGATGGTCGACAATTGGCGCTCGATGATACCGGCGACGGACGCCGCCATGGTATCCGCGCTGGCGCCCGGCAGGGTCGCCGTCACCGTGATGGTCGGAAAATCAACCCGCGGCAGCGCCGAAACCGGCAACAGCCGGAAACCGAACACGCCGAAGGCGATGATCGACGCCGTGATCAGCGTCGTCATCACCGGCCGCCGGATACAGAGCTCGGAAAGCGTCATTCGCTCAGGCCCCGGCCTTGCGGGCTCGCAGTTCGACCCGCGATCCGTCCGACAGCAGCAACTGTCCGTCGACGACCACATCCTCGCCGCCCGACAGCCCTTCAGCGATCACCGAGATACCCTGGAAGGTGCGCTCGACCTTCACCGGCTGAACCTTGGCGACGCCATCCTTGACCATAAACACGTAATTGCCGCTCTGGCTGCGCTGCACCGCCACGGTCGGCACCACCACGGAATTCTCGGTGCGGATGATGAGCTTGGTCGCGACCAGCGTCCCCGGCCACAATGTTTCGTTTTCGTTGCCCATGATGCCGCGCACGGTGACCATGCCGGTGGTGGCATCCACCGAGTTCTCGACCATCGCGACCTTGCCGTTCTCGGAGCGCTGGTGTCCCGGGATCGTCGCGACCACCCTGGAGTCGCCGGCCGCCATGGCATCGCGCAGGTCGACCAGGACCCGCTGCGGAATGGCAAATGTCACATAGACCGGCGCCATCTGGTTGATGACGGCGAGCGGCGCGGTATCGGCCGGGCGCACGAAATTTCCGACTTTCACGTTGGCCGCGCTGATCCGGCCCGAAAACGGCGCGCGGATGGTGGTGTAGCTCTTCTGGACCTTCAGATTGTCCAGCGCGGACTGATCGGCCTTGATGGTGCCGGTCAGAATGTCGGCCTGGGTTTTGGCATTATCGAGATTGACCTGGGTGGTGGCGCCCTTGCCGATCAGGTCGCTATAGCGCCTGACATCGCGCTGCGCGCCCTCGAGCTGGGCCTGGTCCCTGGCGAGCGTGCCTTCGGCCTGCTCGACCTGGGCGTCGATCTGGCGCGCGTCGAGCGTAAACAGCAGATCGCCTTCATTGACCTTGGCGCCGTCTTCGAAGTGGACCGAGACAATCGTGGTTTCGACGCGCGACTTCAGCGCCACGCTGGAAATCGGCGTCACCGTTCCGATCGAATCGACATCGACGGGTACGGGCTTGCGTTCCGCCTTGGCCAGTTCGACCGAGACCGCGCGCGGGCGCTGCGGTCCCTGGGCGCTGGCGCCGTTACCCGTCCATGACGAGCGCGTTACGACGGCAGCCAGAGCAACGATGCCCAACCCACCTGCAAGAAGTATCAAGTTACGTTTTTTCATAGCATTCCGCGCCAGCCGGCCCACCGTGACCGGGACGATTCCTGCCCCTTGACCGCAACTTTTGCGCCCTGTTTCTAAATCGTTATCACAGCCCGGTGATGCATGGTATGCCACAGAAGCTAAAATTTGTGATTACGAGCCCCGGATCCTTTTATGCGTATTGCGACCTGGAACGTTAACTCGATCCGGCAGCGGCTCGACCATCTGCTGGTCTGGCTGAAGGATTGTGCGCCCGACATTGTCTGCCTGCAGGAAATCAAATGCGTCGATGAGGCGTTCCCGAGGGAGGCGATCGAGGCGCTCGGCTACAACGTGGTCACCCATGGCCAGAAGACCTTCAACGGGGTCGCTTTGCTGTCGAAGCTGCCGTTCGACGAAACCAGGCCGCGACTTGCCGGCGACGACGAAGACGTCCACGCCCGCTTCCTGGAGGGCGTGGTGACGCTCAAGCGGGGCGTGTTGCGGATCGCGTGCCTTTATCTGCCCAATGGCAACCCGCCCGAGACCGAGAAATATCCCTATAAACTCAAATGGATGTCGCGGCTTTTTGACTATTCGAAGCAACGGTTGAAGACCGAGGAGCCGCTGGTGCTGGCCGGGGATTTCAACGTGATTCCGGCGCCGCGCGACGTCCATAATCCGGCGGCCTGGGTCAATGACGCGTTGTTTCGCCCCGCCACCCGCGAAAGCTTTCAATCCCTGCTCGGCCTCGGGCTGACCGACGCGCTGCGCGCGGTCACCGACGCTCCCGGCCAGTACACCTTCTGGGACTACCAGGCCGGCGCCTGGCAGAAAAACCACGGCCTGCGCATCGATCACCTGCTGCTGTCGCCGCAGGCCAGCGACCGGCTGGTCGACGCCGGGATCGACAGCTATGTGCGCGCCTGGGAAAAGCCGTCGGACCACGTGCCGGTGTGGATCGACCTCGATCTCCAGACGGCGTGAGGTCGATGCCTCGCCCGCTTGGCAGGGCGAGACGAAGGATCAATCCTTCTTGCCCTGCACCCAGTGCTCGAGCATCTGCAGCGCCATCGCGCGGTCGTCTTCGGACGCCCTGGCGATCGCCTTGTTGTAGCTCTCCTTGATCCAGGTCTCCTCCGACGTGGCGCTGTCGCGCGCCAGGGTCAGCCACATCAAGCCGCGGGCGGGCTGACGCGGGAGCTGGTCACCATTGAACAGCATCTGGCCGAGCATGGCCTGGGCCTGATGCTGGCCCTTCTGGGCGGCGAGGCCGAGCCAGCGGGCGCCGTAGCGGAAATCGTCCCGCGACGAGCCGGCGCTGCGCAGATAGAGCCGGGCCAGATCGTATTGCGCGTCGGCATTGCCGAAATACGAGGCGGCGTAGGAGAACATCTCCCTCGCCCGCTCCGGATCGGACTTGACCTTCGAATTGGGAATACCGCTGAGGTAGTACCGTCCGAGCGCCACAAAGGCGTTGGCGACGATCGTCGCCTGCGGCGCCGACGGGCTGTCCTCGGCATGCGCATTGGCGATGCGGCTGAAATACTCGAAGGCGCGAAGATCGTCCTGCAGCACGCCGTTTCCGTCGGCGTACATCCGTCCCAGTTTCCATTGCGCGATCGGATGGCCGCCCTCCGCGGCGTATTGCAGGGAGGTCAGCGAGGTATCGGAAGCCGACGGTGGAACCGCCTTCTTCAAGGCGGCCACCGCGCCGGGCTGACCGTTAACCACCGAAATCGTCGTGTCCTGGCTGACCGGCGCGCCGTCAAATGCAAACACCGGCGCGGCCACCGGGGTGACCGACAAGATCAACGCAAGAATGATACGCTCAGATATCCGCATAGCATTGCTTCTCGTGTGCGCCGCCTGGATGCGTTACGGCGCCATCCACCGCCGGCCCCACTTGCTGGGCATATTTCCACAGGGCACCTGACGTATGATTGGTCGTCCGGGGCGTCCATTTGGTCTTACGTTCGGCAAGCTCCGCATCAGTCAATTTTACGTTAAGTATGCCGTTATCCGCGTCGATCTCGATGATGTCGCCGTCCCGCAGCAGCGCGATCGGACCGCCCACGGCCGCTTCCGGCCCGACATGGCCGATGCAGAACCCGCGGGTTGCCCCCGAGAACCGGCCGTCGGTGATGAGCGCAATCTTGCCGCCCATGCCCTGCCCGGTCAGCGCGGCCGTGGTCGAGAGCATTTCCCGCATGCCGGGACCGCCGCGCGGACCTTCGTAGCGGATCACAATGACTTCGCCCTCTTTGTAGGTCCGTTTCTGGACCGATTCGAAGGCGTCCTCCTCGCGATCGAAGCAGCGGGCAGGACCGGTAAATTTCAAATTCGACATGCCCGCGACCTTCACGATCGCACCTTCTGGCGCGAGGTTCCCCCTCAGGCCGACCACACCGCCAGTGACGGTGATCGGCTTGTCGGCGGACCGCACGACATCCTGGTGCGGGTTCCATTTCACGCTTTTGAGGTTTTCAGCGATCGTGCGGCCTGTGACTGTCAAGCAGTCGCCGTGCAAATGGCCGTTATCGAGCAAAGTTTTCATCAGAAGCGGTATGCCGCCAACTTCGAACATGTCTTTGGCGACATAACGGCCGCCCGGCTTCAAATCCGCGACATATGGTGTCTTTTTGAAGATTTCGGCCACGTCGAACAGGTCGAACTTGATGCCGCATTCATGGGCGATCGCCGGCAGGTGCAGCGCGGCATTGGTCGAGCCGCCCGATGCGGCCACCACCGCGGCGGCGTTTTCCAGCGCCTTGCGGGTAACGATGTCGCGCGGGCGGATGTTGGCGGCGATCAGTTCCATGATCTTCTCGCCCGCGGTCATGCAGAACGCGTCGCGAATCTCGTAAGGCGCGGGCGCGCCGGCCGAATAGGGCAGCGCAAGCCCGATGGCCTCCGACACCGTCGCCATGGTGTTGGCGGTGAATTGCGCGCCGCAGGCGCCGGCCGACGGGCAAGCCACCCGCTCGATTTCGTCGAGGTCGGCATCCGACATCTCGCCGACCGAATGCTTGCCGACCGCCTCGAACATGTCCTGGACCGTGACCTGCTGGCCGCGGAAATTGCCCGGAAGAATCGAGCCGCCATAGATGAAGATCGACGGCACGTTGAGCCGGACCATCGCCATCATCATGCCCGGCAACGACTTGTCGCAGCCGGCAAGGCCCACCAGCGCGTCATAGGCGTGGCCGCGGATGGTCAGCTCTACCGAGTTGGCGATGCATTCGCGGGACGGCAGCGACGAGCGCATGCCGTCATGGCCCATGGCGATGCCATCGGTCACGGTGATGGTGCAGAACTCGCGCGGGGTGCCGCCGGCGGAGGCGACGCCTTTCTTGACCGCCTGGGCCTGACGCATCAGCGAAATGTTGCAGGGCGCGGCCTCGTTCCAGCACGTCGCCACGCCGACGAAGGGCTGGTGGATCTGCTGCGTGGTCAGGCCCATGGCATAGAGATACGAGCGATGGGGCGCCCGCTCCGGGCCCTCCGTCACATGGCGGCTCGGCAGTCTCTGCTTGATGCTGGTCTTGGCGTCCATTGCTAACCTGTTTCCCCAGCTCCCCACTTGGGTTCCCGGGAAACTATGAATTTCCCTTCGCCTTGTGAGTGCCGTGGCCGTTCGGCCTCTGAAGACATGATTTCACCAAGGGGTGTGGCTAAAAAGCGGCGCGCGCAATAGCCGGCGGTCTTTGGACCCAAATGTTCACCGGCTGTTGCGAGCCGGCAACAATCGTGGCACTACGGCCACCATCGTTGCGCCATAATATCCTCTGCTCCATATAGGTTGTAAATTATCCTCTACTAGACCTTGACGTTGCACCCGACCGGCAACCGATCAATCGCCTTGAGGCCCGGTCGTTTGCGCCAGGTGACTTCCGATTGATCCACCGCGAGCGTCAGCTCGGGCCAGCGCCGGAACAGGGATTTCAGCGCGCATCTGCCTTCGATACGCGCCAGCTGATGGCCCAGGCAGAAATGGATTCCGGTGCCGAAGGCGACATGCCGGTTCGGTTTGCGCTGTAAATCGAGCCGTTCCGGATCGGGATTTGCCTGCGGGTCCATGTTGGCCGCTGCCAGCATGGCCATGATCTTATCGCCCTTTCTCACCCTGACGCCGCCGAGTTCGATATCCTTGCGGACGTAGCGCGGTTTGGTGAATTGCACCGGCGTGATGAAGCGCAGAAATTCCTCCACCGCCAGATCGGCGCGGCTCCAGTCGGCTTCGAGCCAGTCGCGAAGATCGGGATTTTTCAAAAGCTCATAGACCGATCCGCTGATCAGGTGGGTGGTGGTCTCGTGCCCGGCAAACAGCAACAGGAACACCATGGACACGATTTCGTCCGGGCTGATTCGTCCGCCGTCTTTCTCGACGCGCACGATCTCGGCGATCAATCCTTCACCGCCCTGCCGGCGAACGGTCTCCAGATGACGTTCGATATAGCGTTTCATGGCCAGCACGTTCGGGATCATGGCGAGGAATCCCACCGCGGCGGTGAAGCGGGTGAAGCCGCCGGCCCAGGCTATGAATTTCGGCCGGTCGGCCAGCGGCAGCCCGAGAAGTTCGCAAATTACCGACAGCGGCAGCTTGCGCGCATAACGCTCGACCAGGTCGGCGGGGCTTCCTTCGGCAAATAGCTGATCGGCGAGTTCGTCACCCAGGGCCTGGATATGCGGCTCCATGTCGAGCACGGCACGACGGCGGAACGCCTCGTCCACGATGTCGCGCAGCCGCTTGTGACCGGGGTCGTCCATCGACAGCATGCTGTTGGCAAGCGTGCGCACGACACCCGGCATCCACCATCGAAGCCCGGCCACTTCGCCGTCTTCCTTGCGCATGGTGAAGGTCGCCGTATCCTTCAGCACCTGATCGGCGAGCGCCTGGGTCGTCGTGGCCCACACCTTGCCGATGATCGGGAAACGCACTTCCACCACCGGGCCCAGGGCACGAAGCCTCTCCATCGCCGCAGCCGGGTTGCGAAAATAGTCCTGGCTGGCGAAGTCTGCCTGGAGCGTCATGAGCCCATCCTTCGCTGATGACCGGGTGTCAAACATAAGAAGCGCGTCGTGATGATTCCAGATCTGGCGATGACCGCACGTCGTCCCGGCCTTGAGCCGGGACCCATAACCACCGGTGTTAGTCGTGAAAAAGATTCCGGCTCCAGCATGAACTCACATCGGCATCGGTGGCTATGGGTCCCGGCTCAAGGCCGGGACGACGTGGATGGGGAGTGATCCCGTCATTGCGAGGAGCGAAGCGACAAAGCAATCCATTCTTATTTGCGCGGCGAGTTGGATTGCTTCGTGGAGGTGGCGCTCGCCACCGTTATTGCTTTTTGGCTTTGATCGAGCCTGTGCGCTAAAGACTCGTTACCACGGGAGCGGACCGGCTGCGTGCGTGAAGGTGCCTGTCGGACCGTCCGGGCCGAGCAGCGCAACACGCACCGCCTCACGGGCGCCTTCCTCGACAGTCTCTGTGCCCGCATAGTCGTTGAGGTTCGTCTTGGTGAAGCCCGGGCAGACGGCGTTGACCTTGATCCCCGCCGACTCCAGCTCAATCGCCATGGCGAGCGTCATGGCGTTGAGGGCCGTCTTGGACGCTGGGTAGACGGGGCCGATTCCTTGATTAGCCCCGGTGACCAGGGTGAGGGATTTGTCCTGCACGGTAATCTCCTTTGGTATATTCGATGTGTTGGCGGGAATGACCTGCGAGCCATCAGGCTGCAGCGCGCTCAGTCGCCGGACGGCGGCGCAGGCTGGCTTGCATGATTGCCGGTGGATTGTAGCCGGCCGCATTCGTTCCGACGTCAGTTCCGGGCGGGACGATCTGATCGATCCGATCCAGAACGTCGTCCCCGAGACGAACCTCGGCGCCAGCCAGCAGATCGTCGAGATGCTGCATCGTCCGTGGCCCAAGGATAGCTGACGTCACGCCCGGGTGCGCCATCACGAACGCCATGGCCATGTGAGTGAGCGAGAAGTCCCGCCTCCTGCGCCACCGGGATGAGTTGCTCGACTGCGTTGAGGTTGCGTTCATCGGAGAGTTGCTGGGGGAAGTATTTCGCCCGTACGCTGTCGGGCAGAGGCTGCCCCTTGCGGTAACGCCCGGTGAGCAGGCCCTTCGACAACGGACTCCAGACCATCGCCCCCATGCCGTAACGCCCGCAGGCGGGCAGCACTTCGCGCTCGATAGCCCGATCCAGGATCGAGTAAGGCGGCTGTTCGGTGCGGAAGCGCGCGAGCCCGCGCCGCTCCGCGACCCACTGCGCCTCGATGATCTCGGAGACCGGGAAGGTCGACGATCCGATGGCCCGCACCTTGCCCGCCCGCATCAGGTCGGTGAGGACCGAGAGGGTCTCCTCGATGTCGGTATCCGGCGCCGGCCGGTGAATCTGGTAGAGATCGATGTGGTCGGTCTGCAATCGGCGCAGCGAGCCCTCCACCGCCTTCATGATCCAGCGCCGCGAGTTGCCCTGCTGGTTGGGATCGTCGCCCATCGGGCCGTGCACCTTGGTGGCGAGCACGACGTTGTCGCGCCGGCCTTTGAGCGCCTTCCCAACGATCTCCTCGGATTCGCCGGCGCTATAGCGATCGGCGGTGTCGATAAAGTTGATACCGAAATCCAGAGCCTTGTGGATGATGCGGATGGAATCGTCGTGATCGGGATTGCCGATCCCGCCAAGCATCATGGCGCCCAGACAATAGGGGCTGACCTTGATGCCGGTTCGGCCGAGCGTGCGGTACTGCATGGTATTTTCCTTCGTCCGTCTATTTGTTGTCAGCGCCGCCTTGCTGCGCTTATTTGTCTGAAGCGGAACATTATTCCGCTTTTATACGGAACAGCGTTCCGTATAGCAAGCAGGATGGTCTTGAGCGAACAACCGGAAGATCAAGGTGATGGGTTGGAGCCTTGGGGCGGCACGGATCGGCGCGTGCGCGCCGACGCACAGCGCCGCCGGCCAGGTCCGCGCCGATGTCGATGCCGACGACCTTCTGGGCGCGGTGGCGAGCTTGTGCATGTCAGCCCACAATGACGGACCCGGCCGCGCGGAGCGTATGGTCGCTCTCCTCGTCGATGGACTACGCTATGGCACGGAGCATGATGGGATTTGATTGAATTGGATCACGATCTCGTCTCGTTTGAGCGTGATCTCCGCGCAAACGCTTCGCGTTTGTCGCGAGGGAAAACCGGTTCCCGCTTTTTCGGATCATGCTCCGGTCTTCGGCCTCTCAATCCACCTTGACGTTGGCGGCCTTGATCATCGGCCACCATTTTGCAATCTCGGCCTTTTGCCAGGCGCCGAGCGCACCCGGAGAGAGCTGGTCCTTTGGCGGCATCTGCAGCCCAAGATTCTCAAGCTGCTTGCGCACCGCGGGATCGTTCAGGGCGTCGACCGCCGACGCGTTGAGCTTGGCGACGATCTCGTTTGGCGTGCCCTTCGGCACCCACAGGCCGGACCACAGCGTCATGTGAAATCCGGGCAGGCCCGCTTCGTCGGTGGTCGGGATATCCGGCGCGGACTCGACGCGCTTGTCGTCGGTCACAGCATAGGCGCGGATGGTGCCGGCGTGGACCTGGCTAATGGAATTGGAGGTCTGGTCGACGATGAGATCGATCTGTCCGGCGACGAGATCGTTCATCGCCGGCGCCGTGCCGCGATACGGCACGTATTGCAGCTTGATGCCGGTGATATCTTCGAAATAAAGCCCGGCGATGTGACTCCCCGAACCGGCGCCGGCGGTGCCGGCCGTCGCGGGCGCCGGCTTTGCCTTCAACCAGGCGAGCAGTTCCTTCAGCGTTTTCGCCGGCACCGCGTTCTTGCTGACGACGATCATCGGGTTGCTCGGCAGCAGCACCACCGGCTCGAGATCACCGACGAGGTCGTAGCCGAGCTTGTAGACCGCGCCGTTGGCCACATGGGTGCCGAGATGACCGAAACTGATGGTGTAACCGTCGGGCGGTGAACGCACGGCGCGTCCGACGCCGATGGAGCCGCCGGCGCCGGTCACGTTCTCGATCAGAAGAGTTTCGCCGAGCGTGACCTTCATGCGCTCGGCCAGGATCCGCGCCATGGCATCGGACGGAC
This sequence comes from uncultured Alphaproteobacteria bacterium, assembly GCA_963793165.1. Lineage (GTDB taxonomy): Bacteria > Pseudomonadota > Alphaproteobacteria > Rhizobiales > Xanthobacteraceae > Bradyrhizobium. The sequence goes on along the minus strand of CAWBYU010000006.1, from coordinate 123,859 downwards.
CGCCGGCGGCGAACGGCACGATGATCGTGACGGGATGCGACGGGAAATTCTCGGCATCGGCGGCGCCGCCCAACGCCAATACCGCAAGCACCGCCAGAATTGCTCTTCGCATCACATCCTCCTGTACCCATGGCGGCTGCAAACACAGACCTCATCCTGAGGAGCGGCCGCTTGGCCGCGTCTCGAAGGATGGGCAACGCCGGGACTCGTGGCCATCCTTCGAGACGCGCGCAAAAGCGCGCTCCTCAGGATGAGGCTTTTACAGTTTCGCGTAATCGATCGGCTGGTGACGGTCGAGGGTGCGCGTCACCGACGGCAACGGGTATTTAAGGCCTGTCGCGCAATTGAACAGCATCACGCGATCATTTTTTGTCACGCGGCCGTCGGCGAGGCTTTGCTTGTAGGCCGCATAGGTCGCAGCACCTTCAGGGCAGAGCAACAGTCCCTCTTCGCGCGCGACTTCGTTGAGCGCCGCGGAAATTGTCTCATCCGTCACCGCGATGGCAAAACCTTTGCTCTCGCGCACCGCGCGCAGGATCAGAAAATCGCCGATCGCCTGGGGAACGCGGATGCCGGACGCGATGGTGTGGGCATCCTCCCAGCGCGGCGCGTGCTCGGTGCCGTTCTCAAAGGCGCGCACCATCGGCGCGCAGCCCGCCGCCTGCACCGCGACCATGCGCGGGCGCTTCGATCCGATGAACCCGATGGCCTCGAGTTCGGCGAAGGCCTTCCACATCCCGATCAGGCCGGTGCCGCCGCCGGTGGGATAGAAGATGACGTCCGGCACGTCCCAGCCGAGCTGCTCGGCAAGCTCCAGCCCCATCGTCTTCTTCCCCTCGATCCGGTACGGCTCCTTCAGCGTCGAGGTGTCGAACCAGCCGGCCTTGGTCTTGCCCTCGCCGACGATCTTGCCGCAATCGTCGATCAGCCCATTGACGCGGTAGACGGTCGCCCCCTGCAGCTCGATCTCGCTGACATTCACCTCGGGCGTATCCGCCGGGCAGAAGATCGTGGTCTTGATGCCGCAACTGGTGGCGTAGGCCGCGAGCGCCGCGCCGGCGTTGCCATTGGTCGGCATCGCCATGTGCTTGATGCCGAGCGCCTTGCCCATCGACACCGCCATCACGAGGCCGCGCGCCTTGAACGAGCCGGTCGGCAACCGGCCTTCATCCTTTACGATGATCTCGCCGCCGCCGATTTTCCGGGCGAGCTTGGGCAGCCTTATCAGCGGCGTCGTCACTTCGCCAAGGCTGACAATGTCGGCTGCTTTCCGCACCGGCAACATCTCGCGGTAGCGCCAGAGGTCAGCCGGCCGCTGCGCCAGCGCCTCCTTGGTCAAAGCCTTCTTCACGCCGGCAAGATCGTAGCGCACCAGCAGCGGCTTGCCGGCCTTGGAAAGGTTGTGGACCTGGTCGGCCGGATAGTGATCGCCCTCCATCGCGCATTCGAGATGGGTCACGAATGTCGGACGTTCGATGGTCAGATTGTCGTTGTCTTTCACGGGATACAGTCTCGGCTGTTAGAGTGGGATGACGACCTCATCCTGAGGAGCGCGCTCTTGCGCGCGTCTCGAAGGATGGCCGCGAGTTTCTGTGTTGCCCATCCTTCGAGACGCTTGCTTCGCAAGCTCCTCAGGATGAGGTGTGAGTGCGTAGCGTCGACCTGGCATGACGGAACTACATATTCAGCACGCGCCCATAGGCATCCAGCACCGCTTCCTTCATCATCTCCGACAGCGTCGGATGCGGAAATACCGTGTGCATCAGCTCTTCTTCCGTGGTTTCCAGGTTCATGGCAACCACGTAACCCTGAATCAGTTCGGTCACCTCGGCGCCGATCATGTGCGCGCCGAGCAACTGGCCGGTTTTCTTGTCGAAGATCACCTTGACCAGTCCCTGGTCTTCGCCGAGCGCGATCGCCTTGCCGTTGCCGACAAACGGAAAACGCCCGACGCGGATTTCGCGGCCGCCCTCTTTTGCCTTTGCCTCGGTAAGACCCACCGAGGCGATTTGCGGGTTGCAATAGGTGCAGCCGGGAATGAGGTTCTTGTCCATGGCGTGCGGATGCAGGTCCTTGATGGCTTCGACGCAGATCACGCCTTCATGCTCGGCCTTGTGCGCCAGCATCGGCGGGCCCGCGACGTCGCCGATGGCGTAGATGCCGGGGACGTTGGTCTTGCCATAGCCGTCGATCACGACGCAGCCGCGGTCGGTCTTGACGCCCAGTTTTTCAAGCCCGAGATTTTCGATGTTGCCGACCACGCCGACGGCGGAAATCACCCGGTCGAACTCGACGGTTTGCGGCTTCTTGCCGTCGTCGATGGTGGCGACCACGCTGTCGGTCTTTTTCTCGAGCTTTGTCACCTTGGTATCGGTGAGGATCTTGATGCCCTGTTTTTCAAAACGCTTGCGCGCCAGGCCGGCGATCTCGGCGTCTTCCACCGGCAGGATCTGCGGCAGCACCTCGACCACCGTCACCTCAGTGCCCATGGTGTGGAAGAACGACGCGAATTCGATGCCGATCGCGCCGGAGCCCACCACCAGCAGCGATTTCGGCATCTTGTCCGGCGCCATCGCCTCGAAATAAGTCCAGATCAGTTTCTTGTCGGGCTCCAGCCCCGGCAGCACCCGCGGCCGGGCACCCGTGGCCAGAATGATGTGCTTGGCCTGGTAGGCGCCCTCGCCCAGCGCGCCCTTTGGCGCCTCGGTGGCCGATTTCTTCACCGTGATCTTGCCGGGCGCATCGATCGTGGCTGCGCCCCAGATCACCGTGACCTTGTTCTTCTTCATCAGAAAGCCGACGCCGTCGTTGAGGCGTTTCGCTACGCCGCGCGAGCGCTGCACCACGGCCTTCGGGTCGTAGGAGACGTTATCGGCCGAGAGCCCGTAATCCTTGGCATGCTGCATGTAGTGATAGATCTCGGCCGAGCGCAGCAGCGCCTTGGTCGGGATGCAGCCCCAGTTCAGGCAGATGCCGCCGAGATAGGATTTTTCCACGATCGCGGTCTTGAACCCAAGCTGCGCCGCGCGGATGGCGGCGACATAGCCGCCGGGCCCGGAGCCGATGATGACGATGTCGAAGGAGGTGTCGGCCATGTCTTACTCGCTCTTTGCTTCCTGCCCCTCTCCCCTTGTGGGAGAGGGTGGATGCGCGCCGCCCGGCGCGCAGACGGGTGAGGGGGATCGCGCGACAACATCAACGATCAATTCCATGACCGACTGCGGCCGCATCAGAATATCGTTGTTCCAGAAGCGCAAAACACGAAATCCGCGCTCCGACAGATCGCTGTCACGCCGCTCGTCATATTCACTTTCCGCGTGCTGACTGCCATCTGCCTCGACGACCAACCGCTGTTCGAAGGAAACAAAATCCAGGATCCAGGGTCCGATCGGAACCTGGCGACGAAACTTCATATCGGCAAGGCGCCGTGAGCGGAGCAACCGCCAGAGCGCAATCTCGGCGTCGGTTGCCTTGGCGCGAAGCGCTTTGGCAAGGGCTCTCTTTGCCTTCGGTACGCTCTGACGCATCCCCCTCACCCGTCCGCCTTCGGCGGCCACCCTCTCCCACAAGGGGAGAGGGAAGGAAGGCCGCCTTCGACCCTTCGTTATCTCACACCATCATCATCACGGGGTTTTCGATCAACATCTTGAAGGCGCCGATCAGTTCGGCGCCGAGCGCGCCGTCAACGGCGCGGTGATCGCAGGACAAAGTGACGCTCATGATGTGCGCCGCCTCGATCTTGCCATTGCGCACCACGGCGCGCTCTTCGCTGGTGCCGACGGCAAGAATGGTGGCGTGCGGCGGGTTGATCACGGCGGTGAAATCCTTGATGCCGTACATGCCGAGATTGGAGACGGCCGTGGTGCCGCCCTGATATTCCTCAGGCTTGAGCTTGCGCGCCCGCGCGCGGGCGGCAAAATCCTTCATCTCGGCCGAGATCGTCGACAGCGATTTGGTTTCGGCCTTGCGGATGATCGGGGTGATCAGCCCGCCCGGCATCGCCACCGCCACGCCGATATCGGAATGCTTGTGCTTGAGCATGCCGGCTTCGGTCCAGCTCACATTGGCGTTCGGAATCCGCTGCAACGCGATCGCCATCGCCTTGATGACGAAATCGTTGACCGAGAGCTTGTAGAGCGGCTTCTTCTCGTTGTCCTTGGGCGCAGTCGCGTTGATCTCCTCGCGCGCCGCCAGCAGCTTGCCGATATCGCAGTCCATGGTGAGATAGAAATGCGGAACGGTCTGCACCGAGGCGGTGAGCCGCTGCGCAATGGTGCGGCGCATGCCGTCATGCGGGATCACCTCGTAGCTACCGGGTTCGAACAGCGCGAGGATCTGCTTGTCGGACATCGACGGCGCGATCGCGGGCGCGCCCGGTGCGGCAGCCGGCGCTTTCAGCCCCTTGCCGGATCTGGCGTCCTCGACGTCGCGGGCGACGATGCGGCCGTGCGGGCCACTGCCGTTGATGCGCCCAATCTCGATGCCGGCGTCTTTGGCGAGACGCCGCGCCAGCGGCGACGAGAAGATGCGGGCGTGGCCGTTGGTCTGTTGAGCCGCCGCCTGGGGTGCCGGAGCCGCAGCGGCCGGCGGCGCGGCCTTTGCAGCAGCAGGTGCAGCAGTAGCAGGCGCAGCCGGTGCAGGCGCAGCGGCCGGCTTGGGAGCGGCAGGCGCTTCAGCCGCCGGCGCAGCGGCCTTCGGCGCGGGTGCCGCCGCCCCCGCTCCCGCCGCCTTCACGTCTTCGCCATCGCCGGCGAGCACCGCGATCACGTCGTTGACCGCGACATCCTGCGTGCCCTCGGGCACCAGGATCTTGGCGATCGTGCCTTCGTCGACCGCCTCGACCTCCATGGTCGCCTTGTCGGTCTCGATTTCCGCGATCACGTCGCCGGACTTGACCTTGTCGCCTTCCTTCTTGAGCCACTTGGCAAGGTTGCCCTTTTCCATCGTGGGCGACAGCGCGGGCATCAGAATGTTGATGGGCATACCGACCTCACAAAGATAATTCTCATTCGCCGCCTGCCATCCGTTGGGAAGGCCGACCAGAACCGTTGGGCCGCACCGGCGCCCGATGAAATTCCGAAATCCGCATCAATTGCTCAACGACCTTCAAGCTCAGTGTCCTTGTTGCGACCGCGGCGCGGTGGTGCCGATATCGGTCGGCCGCGCGATTTCGGCCTCGAACATATCGACGATGCGCGCCAGCGCTTCATCCTCGGTGTAGCCGCTCTCGCGCGCATAGGCACGCGCGGCATGGCGCGCGACGTCGACCAGAAGCAGGCCCCACATATCCGGCTCCTCGAAGGCCCGCGTAAACGCGATGGAAAGTCCGCCGTCGAGCACGAACGCGCGCAACACTTCGGTGGCGTCGTCGCGGCCCATGACGTCGGGCGGCAATGGCTGCTCCTTGGGACCGGTCATGACTTACCTGTAACAAACGGCCTTGGCGGCCGCGACGACTTCGGCGACCGAGGGCAATGCGAGCTTTTCGAGATTGGCCGCGTAAGGCATCGGCACGTCCTTGCCCGACACCCGCGCCACCGGCGCATCCAGATAATCGAAGGCGTGTTCCATGACGCGCGCGGCGATCTCGGCGCCGACGCCGTTCTGCTGCCAGCCCTCCTCCACCGTCACGGCGCGGCCGGTCTTCTTCACGGAGGCGACGATGGTGTCGGTATCCATCGGGCGCAGCGTGCGCAGATCGATCACCTCGGCTTCGATGTTTTCCTTTGCCAGTTCCTCGGCGGCCTTCAGCGCGTAGCTCATGCCGTTCGACCATGACACGATGGTGACATGACCGCCCGACCTTACGATCCGCGCCTTGCCGATCGGGATCACGTAATCGTCGAGTTTCGGCACCTCGCCGGAATGGCCGTAGAGCATCTCGTTTTCAAGGAAGATCACCGGATTGGGATCGCGGATCGCGGCCTTCAGGAGCCCCTTGTAGTCGGCGGCGGAAAACGGCGCGACCACCTTGAGGCCGGGAATTTGCGAGTACCAGGCCGAGTAATCCTGGCTGTGCTGGGCGGCGACGCGGGCGGCGGCGCCGTTCGGCCCGCGGAACACGATCGAGCAGCCCATCTGGCCGCCCGACATATATAACGTCTTGGCCGCGGAATTGATGATCTGGTCCATCGCCTGCATGGCGAAGTTGAAGGTCATGAATTCGACGATCGGCTTCAGGCCGCCCATCGCCGCGCCGACGCCGATGCCGGCAAAGCCATGCTCGGTGATCGGCGTATCGATCACGCGCCTGGCGCCGAATTCCTGCAGCAGCCCCTGGCTGACCTTGTAGGCGCCCTGATACTCCGCGACCTCCTCGCCCATCAGGAAGACGTCGGGATCGCGCCGCATCTCCTCGGCCATGGCGTCGCGCAGCGCTTCGCGGATCGTCATGGTCACCATCTCGGTACCCGCGGGCACTTCGGGATCGGGCTCGGCGGCGGCTCTCGGGGCGGCGGGCGCTTTCGGCGCCTCGATCATCGGCTTGCCCTCGCCGACCGGCGAACGTGACTCAGCCACCTCGTTTGCGACATCGGGCGCAGGCGCGGCGGCTTTCGGAGCCGGGGCCTTGCCGAGATCGGCAGCGCTTTCCCCATCCGCCAGAATGGTTGCGATCGGGGTATTCACCGCGACGTCTTCGGTACCTTCGGGGATCAGGATCTTGCCGAGCGTGCCTTCGTCGGTGGCCTCGACTTCCATGGTCGCCTTATCGGTCTCGATCTCGGCGATGACGTCGCCCGACTTGATCGCCTCGCCTTCCTTTTTCAGCCATTTGGCGAGGTTGCCCTTTTCCATGGTGGGTGACAGCGCAGGCATCAGCACTTGAATGGGCATATCGGCTCCCGGAATCACTCGTTCGTTTTGTTCTGCGCGGTGTTGGAAATTCAGCGGTAGATGTCGGTGTAGAGTTCGGACGGATCGGGCTCGGGGTCGTGCTGGGCAAAATCCGCCGCGGCGTTGACGATCTCGCGCACCTCGGCGTCGATCGCCTTCAATTCCTGTTCGCTCACCTTGGCCGCCAGCAAACGGTTGCGAACCTGCTCGATCGGGTCGTGGTCGTGGCGGACCTTGTCGACCTCCTCGCGGGTGCGATATTTCGCCGGGTCCGACATCGAATGGCCGCGATAGCGGTAGGTCTGCATCTCCAGGATGAAGGGGCCCTTGCCTTCGCGGCACCACGCCACGGCCCGGTCACCCGCGGCCTTGACGGCGCGGACGTCCATGCCGTCGACCTGCTCGCCGGGGATGTTGAAGGAAATGCCGCGCTTGGAGAAATCGGTCTGCGCGGAGGAGCGTGTCACCGAGGTGCCCATGGCGTAGCGGTTGTTCTCGATGATGTAGATCACCGGAAGCTTCCACAGCTCCGCCATGTTGAAACTCTCATAGACCTGCCCCTGGTTCGCCGCGCCGTCGCCGAAATAGGCCAGGCTGACGAAATCGTTGCCGCGATAGCGGTTGGCGAAGGCCAGACCCGTTCCGAGCGAAACCTGGGCGCCGACGATGCCGTGGCCACCGAAGAAGTTCTTCTCCTTGCTGAACATGTGCATGGAGCCGCCCTTGCCCTTGGAATAGCCGCCATGACGTCCGGTCAGTTCCGCCATCACGCCCTTGGCTTCCATCCCGGTAGCCAGCATGTGGCCGTGGTCCCGATAGCCGGTGATGACCTGGTCGCCCTTTTTCAGGGCCATTTGCATGCCGACGACGATGGCTTCCTGGCCGATATAAAGGTGGCAGAAGCCGCCGATCGCGCCCATTCCGTAGAGCTGGCCGGCTTTTTCCTCGAAGCGACGAATCAGAAGCATGTCGCGCAAGGCGCCGAGTTCCTGATCCCTGGTCAGTTCTGGCGGATTGTCCGAGCCGTTGCCTTTGTCCTGGACCGATTCTTTAGCGGCGCTTTTCTTCAATAGGGCCATGGCAATTCCGGATGCGAGAGTTGGTAGCCCTCTCTATCCCAACTCAAACCGCCTTGAAAGGATTGCGTGGCGCCGCGAAAACATGGCTATGCCGCAGTGCACGCGCGACATTTTCGAAATCGATTTGCCGGGTTTTTGAAATTTGAGATCAGTTGGGATTGACGGTCCGCACCAGATCGCGCGGATTGGCAAAGTCGAGCTGATAGCGGGCGCGCTCGTCCAGCATGTCCGGGTCGACCCGGTCGGAACGCAGCAGCGAGACCCGCTGCTCGCCCTCGGCGCGCTCCCGCTTCAGCCGCGCCAGTTCCGAGGTCAGCGCGATGATCTCCTGGTCCAGTTCCTGCCGCGCATTGAGCCCGTATTTGCCGGTATAGGCGTTGACGCCGAAATAGCCGACCATCGCCGCCGCCATCGTGTAGAGGGCAAGCCCGGTGAGGAAGGATTTGAGCCGGCTGCGGGAGACCATGGCCGCGAAGATGCGACGGCCCGGTTAACGGAAGCCTAACACCGGCCGGCGGCGGCTTCGGTCTGCCTATTTGTTTTGCTTTTCGACGAAGGCGGCAAAGGCGTCGATATATTGCTGCAGCACCTTCTGCAGCGATTCTTTGGTCAGTTCGCCCTTGTCGTCGAAGGCGTCGCCGATCCCGTTCAGATAGATTTCAGGCTGCCCGAGAATCGGACCGGAAATGCCCGGCAGGATATTCTGCAGATGCTTGGCCGCGCTGATCCCTCCCAGCGGACCCGGCGAATTGCTGACAATGCCGATCGGCTTGCCGAGGAACGAGCTCTTGCCATAGGGGCGCGATCCCACGTCGATGGCGTTCTTCAGCACGCCCGGGATCGAGCGGTTATATTCCGGCGTGATGAACAGCACGCCGTCGGATTTCTGCAGCTTCTCGCGGAACGCCACCCAATCGGCCGGCGGATTGGCTTCCAGATCCTGATTGAAAAACGAGATGTCGTGCAAAGTGACGACGTTCAGCTTCAGCGTATCCGGCGCCAGTTTCGAGAGCGCGTTGGCGATCTTGAGGCTAAAACTCTCTTTGCGAAGACTGCCGACAAGAACGACAACACTGTGCGGGGTGGCCATGGAATATCCTTTTTTGAACCGAAACTGGCTGGTGGGACCTTATCGCGATCACAGAAAGATGCAAGTGCATGAAACTGCCTTTGCAGCCCGTGCCGAAGAAAAGTCTTGCTTCATGGCGGTCGCCCGCGCGGCGCCGGCAAGGCGCTACGCGCTGAACGTCATCCGCCCTTGTTCGGATTGATCAGAAACTTCTCGCCGGTGGCGCGCTTGGCATAGATGGCGATGTTCGAAAGCTGCAGGGCTTCCTGCAGCGACACCACCTGGGTGTAATGGCTGGCGAACGTGGTCTTGAGTTCGGCCACCACCCGCCGGCGCAGTTTCGCGCCGTCCTCCGCTCCGATCTTTTGCAGGAACGGAAACAACAGCCAGCCGCCGACGCCCCAGGCCATGCCGAAGGCCCGGTTCAGTTCGACGGCACGCGGGTCGAGGCTGCCATAGATATAGACCTGCTTGTACACGGTGGACCCGTAGCGGCTGTAGATTTTTGCCGTCTTGTTGGCGGCAATCTCCATGCAGGTCAGGATCTGGCCGGCGAGCTTGCCGCCGCCGATGGCGTCGAACGCCAGCGTCGCGCCGGTCTCCACCAGCGCATTGGTCAGATCGTCCATGAAGGTCGGCGACGTGGAATTGACGATATATTTCGCGCCGATCTTGCGCAGGATCTCCGCCTGCCCGGCGCTGCGCACGATATTGACCAGCCCGATGCCGTCCTTGAGGCAGATCTTGTTGAGCATCTGGCCGAGGTTGGAGGCGGCCGCGGTATGCACCAGCGCCTTGTGGCCCTCGCGCCGCATGGTCTCGGTCATGCCGAGCGCCGTCAGCGGATTGACGAAGCACGAGGCGCCCTCGGCGGCCGTGGTGCCGGGCGGCAGTTCCAGAACATCCCTCGCCTTCAGCACGCGGTACTGCGCATACATCGCGCCGCCGATCATCCCCACCGTCTTGCCCATCAGCGCCTTGGCCGCGTCGGACGATCCGGTCCTGATCACCACGCCGGCGCCTTCGTTGCCGACCGGCATCGATTCATCGAGCCGTCCGGCCATGGCCTTCATCGCCGCTTCCGGGACTTTTGCCGTGATCACCGGCGCGTCCTTGGTGCCGGACGCCTTGGCGGTCGTCATATCGGCGGCGCCGATCAAGAGGCCGAGGTCCGACGGATTGATCGGCGAGGCCTCGACGCGGACCACGACTTCATCGGGACCGGGTTCGGGCGTCGGCACGCTGGCGAGCGATATCTCGAGTTCGCCGCTGTTCTTGATCAGCGAGCGAAGCTGAAGCCCGGTCTTGCTATCTGAACTCATGAAAAACCTCCCTGGTTCGGCCCTGCCGAATTTGGCCGGGAGTGTTCTCATGTTGGCGGGGAAACGCAAGCCTCGTGGTCATGCAGAATCTGGTTCGTATGACGTTTCCAGCGTGTAGCTTTTCTTCGGACCCGATACCTGATGGCGTATCAGGAACGTTCCGTCCGCCAAAAACACATAACGGCTGCGATAGAGGTCCTCTTTGCATAGATGGGAAGCCTCGCTCGCCATCCCTCCATGCGACTCTTGCAGCCTTATCTCGTGAAAAAGGCGCGCGGGCTCCTCAAAAAAGAAAACCGCAAATCCGCCCGGGCTGGCGCGGTACAGGTATCGACGTTCGGCCTCGAACTGCTGACCATCCGCCAGATGAAGCCGGCCGCGTTCGTGGTAGGTAAGGCTTCCGTCACCGTTGGTGCGAAAGGTCGCGATCCCCCTCAGCAGAGGTTGTCCGTCAACATGGCGAACGATTTTCCAATCCCCTTCCAGCCGCGCCAACACATCGCCAGGCGAGCCCCAATGTGCAGTCGACGTTTTCATGCCGTCTTCAAGGTCCGATCCGTTTGCAGACCCCGTCAATACTAGACTGCCTGCCGACGCGACGCCTCACGCCAGCGCCTTCAGCGCCGCCTTGCCCGCATATTTGGCCTGGCTTCCCAATTCCTGCTCGATGCGCAGGAGCTGGTTGTATTTGGCGGTGCGGTCGGAGCGCGCCAGCGAACCGGTTTTGATCTGGCCGCAATTGGTGGCGACCGCGAGATCGGCGATGGTAGAATCCTCGGTCTCGCCGGAACGGTGCGACATCACGGCGGTGTAGCCCGCCTTGTAGGCCATCTCGACCGCGCTCAGCGTCTCCGTCAGCGTGCCGATCTGGTTGACCTTGATCAGGATGGAATTGGCGCGGCCGTTCTTGATGCCGTCGGCAAGGCGGGTCACATTGGTGACGAACAAATCGTCGCCGACCAGCTGGCATTTCTTGCCGATGAGATCGGTCAATTCCTTCCAGCCATCCATGTCGTCTTCGGACATGCCGTCCTCGATCGAGACGATCGGATAACGCGACACGAGATCGGCGAGATACTTGGCCTGTTCGGAACGGGAGCGGGTCTTGTTCTCGCCGCCATAGACGTAAGCGCCGTCCTTGAAGAACTCGGTCGCCGCGCAATCCAGCGCCAGCATCACGTCGGAGCCGGCCTTGTAACCGGCCTTGCCGATGGCGGCCATCACGAACTCAAGCGCGGCATCCGCCGACGGCAGGTTCGGCGCGAAGCCGCCCTCGTCGCCGACATTGGTGTTATGGCCGGCCTTCTTCAACTCGCCACGCAGCGTGTGGAAGATCTCCGAGCCGCAACGCAGCGCCTCCGCGAAGCTCTTGGCGCCGACCGGCATGATCATGAATTCCTGGAAGTCGATCGGGTTGTCGGCGTGCACGCCGCCATTGATGATGTTCATCATCGGCACCGGCAGCGTCCGCGCCGAGGTGCCGCCGACATAGCGATAGAGCGGCATGTCGAAGGATTCCGCCGCCGCCTTGGCGGCTGCGAGCGAGACGCCGAGGATGGCATTGGCGCCGAGCCGGCTCTTGTTCGGCGTCCCGTCGAGATCGATCATGATCTGGTCGATCTGGACCTGCTCCTCGACGGCCATGTCGCTGAGGGAATCGAAGATCTCGCCGTTGACGGCCGCAACCGCCTTCTGCACTCCCTTGCCGAGATAGCGCGCCTTGTCGCCGTCGCGCAACTCGACCGCCTCGTGCGCGCCGGTGGAGGCGCCCGAGGGCACCGCCGCGCGCCCGATCGACCCGTCTTCCAGCACCACATCGACCTCGACGGTGGGATTGCCGCGGCTGTCGAGAATTTCGCGGCCGATGATGTCGACAATGGCTGTCATGGGTGCCTCTCGGGAAATGCTGGAATTGAACGGTTGGCGCCGCTTCTACAGCAAGGCGCGAGGGTGGAAAAGGCCGGGTGACGAGGGCTCCCTGATTGGTTAAGAGGACGGAACGGAGAACATGATGTCCAGGAAGCCCCGCCAATCGCCAAAATCCGCCTCAGAGCCATCCGGCCTGCAGCTCGGCCGTGCCGTGGAATGGCCCGACAGCCCCGAAAAGGCGACGCTCGACCGCGTTCCCAATCCGCAGAAGGATACGGACTACGTGGTGCGCTTCACCGCGCCGGAATTCACCTCGCTCTGCCCGGTCACCGGACAGCCGGATTTCGCGCATCTGGTGATCGACTATGTGCCGGGGCAATGGCTGCTGGAATTGAAATCCTTGAAACTCTATGTCGCGAGCTTCCGCAATCACGGCGCGTTCCACGAGGACTGCACGGTGATGATCGGCAAGCGGATCGCAGCCGAGATCAAGCCGAAATGGCTGCGCATCGGCGGCTACTGGTATCCCCGCGGCGGCATCCCGATCGACGTATTCTGGCAGACCGGCAAATTGCCGAAGGGCATGTGGATTCCCGATCAGGGCGTAGCACCCTATCGCGGACGGGGCTGAAGTCTGAACGCCCGGCCGCACAAGCCGTGTGGTCGCGATACCGTGGGAGGTCCATCGGGCGACGAAGTGACGGCAGCGACCAAACCGAACTATTCCCTGCGGGAAATTCCCAGCGGCGTCTGGGCGCTCGGCTTCGTTTCCATGCTGATGGACGTCTCGTCCGAGATGATCCATGCGTTGCTGCCAATTTATCTGGTGACGGTGCTGGGCACCTCGATGGTGACCGTAGGCTTCATTGAAGGCATCGCCGAAGCAACCGCGTCCATTACAAAAATCTTTTCGGGGGCGCTCTCCGATTGGCTCGGCAAGCGCAAACTCTTGGCCGTGCTCGGTTACGGGTTGGCCGCCTTCACCAAGCCGGTGTTCCCGCTCGCTCCGTCGGTCAGCTGGCTGATCGGGGCGCGCTTCGTCGATCGTGTCGGCAAGGGCATTCGCGGCGCGCCGCGGGACGCGCTCGTTGCCGATATCGCTCCCGCACATTTGCGCGGTGCAAGTTTTGGCCTGCGGCAATCGCTCGACACCGTCGGGGCGTTCCTCGGCCCACTGCTCGGCATCGGCCTGATGTGGTGGACGGCCGACAATTTCAAGGCCGTGTTCTGGGTGGCGGTCGTGCCCGCCTTCCTGGCGTTCGCCCTGATGATCTTCGCGGTGCGCGAACCCGCGCGGCCGGAGGGATTGCGGCAGGTGCACAATCCGATCGGCCTTGCGGAGATCAAGCGCCTCGGCCCGTCTTACTGGTGGATCGTCGGCATTGCCACGGTCTTCACGCTGGCCCGCTTCAGCGAAGCCTTCCTGATTCTGCGCGCTCAGAATGTCGGCCTGCCGGTCATGCTGGTGCCCGCCGTGCTCGTGCTGATGAACGTGGTTTACGTCCTTTCCGCCTATCCTGCCGGCGTGGCATCCGACCGGATCAACCGGACGACGTTGCTGATCGTCGGGCTGGTGCTGCTGATCGCGGCCGATTTTGCTCTGGCGTTGCTGCCCTCGATCGGCGGTGTAGCGCTTGGCGTGGCGTTCTGGGGATTGCACATGGGCCTGACGCAGGGGTTGTTCGCGGCACTGGTTGCCGATGCGGCGCCGGCGGAACTGCGTGGAACGGCCTATGGATTTTTCAATCTGCTGACGGGGTGGCCATGCTGGCGGCGAGCGTCATCGCGGGCGCCTTCTGGGATGCAACGGGCCCAAGGGGGACGTTCGTCGCCGGAGCTTGCCTGGCGTTTCTCGCACTCGCCGGTCTTCTCGGTGTGCGCCAGCGGATAAAAACAAGCGGCTATTGACTAACAGCAAAGCCGTCCATGAACGACCGACTTGCGATCATGTTGCGCCCGCATCCGCGGGTCTGGTCTGGCGCAGCAACCGTGCACAGACAAAACCCAGCACCGTGATAATCGCCGCACTCGTCAGCAAGGTCGGTACCTTGCCAACATGCAGGATGCCAAATCCGTATGCGATCGGCCCCACGGTCTGGCCCATGAAAAAGAAGAACGAATGCAGCGACAGCGCGGTGGCGCGGGCTTCCACCGAGAGCTCGCTGGCGAACACCTGCAGCGATCCGTGGATCATGTAGAAGCCCCAGCCCATCCCGATGAAGCTGAGGGCCTGGAGCTGCCAGCGCGGGCCGAAGGCGATGACGACGAGTTGCAGGCCCATCAGCGCGGCGCCCGAAATCATCATGCCGTTGACGCCGAGCCGCGGCAGCAACCGCGACACGCTCAAGGTGTAGAACAGCCCGCCGACCGCGAAGCCCGCGATCACGAGCCCGCTGATGGAAAGGCTGGTGACGCCCTGCTCGAACAGGAACGAGGCGACATAGGGAAACAGGCCGAGCACGCAGCAGCCTTCGACAAACACCGCCGAGAAGCAGACCCTGGCATTCGGACTGGCAATGATGGTGCGATAGCCATGCCAGAGCACCGACAGATCGACCTTTGCCGGCGCCCGCTTCAAGGCGCCGCCGCGAAAGCCGATGGCGATGGCGACCGACGCCACGATCGCGAGCGAGCCAAGCATGGCGAGCACCCCGCGCCAGCCGAGAAAATCGCCGATCAGGCCCGACAGCGATGCGCCGAGCAAATTGCCGGTCATCGCGCCCGCCAGCACGCGGCCGATCGCGACCTGACGCTTGTCCGGCGCGATCAGGTCGCTGGTCAGGCCGAGCGTGATCGGGAATACGCCGCCGGCACCGATGCCCGCCAGAACCCGCGTCGCGAATAACAGCGAAAACGACGACGACAGCGCGCCGAGAATATTGGCGAGGCCAAGCAGCACCAGGCATACGATGATGAGGCGCGCCTTGCCGAACAAATCCGCCGCCGCGCCCAGCACCGGCTGGACGATCGCGAAGGTAAATGCAAACACCGAGGCGAACCCCGCCGCCGCGGCAATGCTGACGTTGAAATCGCTGGCGACATGCGGCAGCACCGGATCGAGCGCCCGCGCCGACAGGCTGGCCGCGAACGACGCCAGCGCAATGATATTCAGGATCGGCGGCATACGCAGCTCATTGCGGCCGCAGCCCTGTTCGCGGCATCAGCGCGCTACGTTCTTTTCGAGATTCTTGGCGAGCGCGTCGAACGCCACCAGGGTCTTCACCAGGCCTTCGAACTCGCGCAGCGGCACCATGTTGGGACCATCCGAGGGCGCGCGATCGGGATCGGGATGGGTTTCGATGAAGACGCCGGCGACCCCGACGGCCACGGCGGCACGCGCCAGCACCGGCACGAATTCGCGCTCGCCGCCGGACGAAGTGCCCTTGCCGCCGGGCTGCTGCACCGAATGGGTGGCGTCGAAAATCACCGGCGCGCCGGTGGTGCGCGCCAGGATCGGCAGCGCCCGCATATCCGACACCAGCGTGTTGTAGCCAAACGAAACACCGCGCTCGGTGACTAGCACGTCGCGATTGCCGGCGCCGGTGATCTTGGCGACGACATTGGCCATGTCCCACGGCGCCAGGAACTGTCCCTTCTTGACATTGACGACCTTGCCGGTCGCCGCCGCCGCCAGCAGCAGATCGGTCTGCCGGCACAGGAATGCCGGGATCTGCAGCACATCGACCGCTTGCGCCACCTCGGCACATTGCGCGGGCTCGTGGACGTCGGTGAGGACGGGCAGACCGAGCGACGAACGGATCTCGGCAAAGATCGGCAGCGCTTGCGCGAGCCCGATGCCGCGCGCGGCCGAAACGCTGGTGCGGTTGGCCTTGTCGAACGACGTCTTGTAGACGATGCCGATTTTCAGCCGCGCGGCGATCTCCTTCAGCGCGGCAGCGACTTCGAGCGCATGCGCCCGGCTCTCGAGCTGGCACGGGCCGGCGATGATCGAAATCGGCAGCTCGTTGCCGAATTTGACCGATCCCACGGATACAATTGCCGCGGCCGAGCTGTTGTCGTTCAAGGCATTTTCCTCAAATTTCCTGCCCGACCATGCCGGGCGGCGCGAGCCGGATCAACCCGCTTTGGAGGTCTGGAATATGAGGGTTGCGCCAAAGGCGGCATCCGGCGGAACGACCATGTTACCGTTGCATCCGACGACGGCGATGCCGCGCTGTAGAGGGCGGACATCGCTTTTGCCTCGTCGGTTGACATGAAAGGTATCGCCGATGCTCTCGGCGAGAGCCCGGGCCTTCGAACGGCCGGTTACTTCACCGACGAGAAGGCGGTCGGCACCAGCAATTGATTGACGATATTGCCGACGATCTGGCCGTCTTCCTCGGTCTTGGCGCGCGCGGTGATCCATTCGGGATCGCTCTGGAACGCGGTCCATTTCTTTTCGCGGTCGGCGAGCGATTCCCAGGCCAGCAGATAGGTCAATTCCTGATTGGATTCGCCGACCAGCGTGGTGAAGAACCCGGCCTGCTTGATGCCGTGCTTTTCCCAAAGTTTCAGCGTGGTGTTTTCGAAGCGCTTCAGTAGCGCCGGCAGGCGGCCCGGCAGACAGCGATAGACGCGGGTTTCGTAGATCATCTGTAGTCCCTCCCTTAATTGTTCGGCCGCTTATAACGACTGGACCGAATGCTGTCTTGAGGCGATGATCACATGGCACCCCTGCCCGACTTGACGCATTCGCAAACAAATTGTATATACAATAATGGCTGACTACGATCCGGCGAAGGAAGCCATTAATCTCGCAAAGCATGGCATATCGCTTGCGCGCTGGATCGATCTGGAGGTTTCAGCCATCGTCAGGGACGATCGGTTCGACTATGGCGAACCCCGATATCGCGCATACGGAGCCATCGATGGTGTTTCGTATTGTCTCGTCTTCACCGTTCGCAATGACCGATATCGCCCGATCAGCCTCAGACGCGCCCACGCAAAGGAAATGAGACGCCATGTCCCGGAAAGTTAAGCAACCTGTCATCGATGACGAAAATCCGGAGTGGACGAAGGCGGACTTCGCGGCGGCGACGAAATTCCCCGGTGGCGTGCGATTGAAGGATTTGAAGCCCAGCGCACTCGCCCGGGTTCTCGGAACACGCGGACCTCAGAAGACGCCGACCAAAATTCCGGTGTCAATCCGGCTCAGCCCGGAAGTCGTGAACCATTTCAAGAAAAAGGGCCCGGGCTGGCAGTCCCGGATCGACGATGCCCTGCGCAAGATCGTCAAGAAGGCGAGTTGATCGAACTAGACCAGCCGCGACTGCACCACCGCGGCCTGAATGAACGACGCGAACAGCGGGTGCGGTTCGAACGGGCGCGATTTCAGTTCGGGATGGAATTGCACCCCGATGAACCAGGGATGGTCCTCATATTCGACGATCTCCGGCAGCACGCCGTCGGGCGACAGGCCGGAGAAACGCAGACCGTGCTGTTCGAGCCGGTCCTTGTAGGCGGTATTGACCTCGTAGCGGTGGCGGTGGCGTTCGGAAATCTCGGTGGCGCCGCCATAGACTTCCGACACCCGGCTGCCGCGCTTGAGCGCCGCCGGATAGGCGCCAAGCCGCATGGTGCCGCCGAGGTCGCCGGCCCTTGAGCGCTTCTCCAGCTCGTTGCCACGCAGCCATTCCGTCATCAGGCCGACCAGCGGTTCCGGGGTCGGGCCGAACTCGGTGGAATTCGCTTCCTCGATGCCGACGAGATTGCGCGCGGCTTCGATCACCGCCATCTGCATTCCGAAGCAGATGCCGAAATACGGCACGTCGCGCTCGCGGGCGAACTGCGCCGCGCGGATTTTTCCCTCCGCGCCGCGCTGGCCAAAACCGCCGGGCACCAGAATGCCGTTGACGTGCTCGAGGAACGGCGCCGGATCCTCGTTCTCGAACACCTCGCTCTCGATCCAGTCGAGGTTGACCTTGACCTTGTTGGCGATGCCGCCATGCGACAACGCCTCGATCAGCGATTTGTAGGCGTCCTTCATGCCGGTGTATTTGCCGACGATCGCGATCGTCACCGCGCCCTCGGGATTGCGCACCCGCTCGTTGATGACGTTCCAGCGCTGCAGCGCCGGCGGAATTCTTGATTCGATGCCGAACGCCGCCAGCACCTCGTCGTCGAGGCCGGCGGCATGATAGGCTTCGGGCACCGCATAGATGTTATCGACGTCGCGCGCCTCGATCACCGCGCTCTCGCGCACATTGCAGAACAGGCCGAGCTTGCGCCGCTCTTCCTTCGGAATCGGACGGTCGGTGCGGCACAAGAGGATGTCCGGCTGGATGCCGATCGAGCGCAGCTCCTTGACCGAATGCTGGGTCGGTTTGGTCTTCAACTCGCCCGCGCTCGGGATGAACGGCAGCAGCGTCAGATGAATGTAGATGGCGTGATCGCGCGGCAGATCGTTCTTGATCTGGCGGATCGCCTCGAAGAACGGCAGCCCCTCGATGTCGCCGACGGTGCCGCCGATCTCGCACAGCACGAAATCATAGTCGTCGTTGCTGTCGAGGATGAAATCCTTGATCGCATTGGTGACGTGCGGGATCACCTGGATGGTGGCACCGAGATAATCGCCGCGCCGCTCCTTGGTGAGGATGTCCTGATAGATGCGCCCGGTGGTGATGTTGTCGGCCTTGGTGGCCGGACGCCCGGTAAAACGCTCATAATGCCCGAGATCGAGATCGGTCTCGGCGCCGTCATCGGTCACGAACACTTCGCCGTGCTGGTACGGCGACATCGTTCCGGGATCGAGATTGAGATAGGGATCGAGCTTGCGCAGCCGAACCTTGTAGCCACGCGCCTGCAGCAGGGCACCGAGTGCCGCCGAAGCCAGACCTTTTCCGAGCGAGGAAACCACGCCGCCGGTGATGAAGATATACCGCGCCATGGGACTTAACCTTTAAGGCTACCGGCGCGATTCGCCAAAGCGAAAAGCATCCCGGAACGAACATTTCACCAGCCTGTGGGTGACTTCGAATTCGAAGCGTTATCAGGATGTTGATGTGGATTTTTGATGCAGGACGGTAGCTGCCGTCCTGCATAGCCACCCTGCTTTATTGCGACCGCGGCACTTGCGGACCCGAAGGTGCGGTCTGGTTTTGCTGCTGCTGGTCGACTTTCTTCAGCGAATCCAGGATGCCGCCACCCTGCGACAGCGGAGCCGCTGGCGTCGCCGGCCCCCCCGGCTGCGACTGCGAGGCCGGATTGGCGTCGATGATCGAGCTCGGCTTGCGGTCGTAGCTGGCGAGCCAGGACAGAAAAAGGCTGGTGATAAAGAAGCCCACCGCCAGGATCGCCGTCGTGCGCGTCAGCAGATTGGCGGTGCCGCGGCTCGACATGAAGCCGGCGCCGCCGCCGACGCCGAGCCCGCCGCCTTCGGATTTCTGCAGCAGCACCGCGCCAATCAATGTCGCGACGATCATGAGGTGAATGACGATAACGACAGTCTGCATCTCTACCTTCCGTCGCAAACCAAAAGCGCCGGGGTCCGGCGGCTGGTTCGGGCTTGCGGGGTTTGAAGTCGCGCGGTGTTACACGATCGGACGGGGTATTGTCACCCCCGGACCGCGTAACCGTTAATTAGGGGCAGCCACCCGCAATCGCAAGAAAATCAGCCGCTTTCAGGCTGGCCCCGCCGACCAGCGCACCGTTGACATTGGCGACCGCCATCAGTTCGGCGGCGTTCGAGGGTTTTACCGAGCCGCCGTAAAGCAGCCGGACCCGGGCTCCCTCGTCCTTGAAGCGCGCGGTCAGAAAATCCCGGATAAACCCATAAATCTGCTTAACATCTGCCGCTGTCGGGGTCAGGCCGGTGCCGATCGCCCAAACCGGCTCATAGGCCACCACCAGATTGGCTGATGTCGCGCCATCCGGCAGCGAAAGGCTGAGCTGTCCGTGGCAGATGTCGAGGGTTTGCCCGGCGTCGCGCTGCTCAAGCGTTTCGCCGATGCAGACGATGGCGGTAAGTCCGGCACGCCAGACGGCTTCGGCCTTCTGCCGTACCAGCACATCGGTCTCGCCATGATCGGCGCGCCGCTCGGAATGGCCGACAATGATGGCGCTGGCGCCGGCATCGCCAAGCATTTCCGCTGAAATATCGCCGGTATGGGCGCCCGACGCCTTGGGGTGGCAGTCCTGCGCCCCGATCGCGAGCGTCTTTGCCCCGCGCGCTTTTTCAGCAAAGGCCGCGATCAGCGTCGCCGGCGGGCACACCAAAAGATCGGCCTTGGCGGCCACGCCGGGTGCTCCGGCCAGCATGGCCTCGAATTCAGCCCGCGAGGCCTTCAGGCCGTTCATTTTCCAGTTGCCGGCGATCAGCGGCCGGATGGCGTCGGTCATGGCGAAATTCCTACGAAATAATAATGTGTACCCCTGCGCTAGCAGAGCCCGCGTGCCAGTTCCAGATACCGCGCGGGCGGCGCTTAAGCGGTTAACCGCATCATTTGGCCCCACCTAGCCGGCCCCGCCAAGGTTGCGAGCGGGCGGCTGCCACTTTATGATGCTTTATCAACTCGGTGACGCCCTTTCGCGGACTTCGATACCGGAATCCCCTGGGCGCGACCCGGTTCTCTCCTGCAAATAAGTTGGACCCATGCTTCGAGGAATGCGCAAAGCATCATCAAACTGGCTCGGCAAGACCATCATGGCCGTGGTGATGGGCGTGCTGATCATCAGCTTCGGGGTCTGGGGTATCGCCGACATCTTCAAGGGATTCGGACAATCGACGCTGGCCACGGTCGGCGGAACCGAAATTTCGGCGAATGAATTCCGCCAGCTCTATACCGAGAAGCTGCAGCAGATCAGCCGTCAGTACGGCCGCCCATTGACGATGGATCAGGCCCGCGCCTTCGGGCTCGATCGTCAATTGCTGCAGCAGACCATCGCCGAGGCCGCCTTGGACGAAGAAGCGCGGCGGCTCGGGCTCGGACAGTCCAGCGCCGAAACCATGCGCATGATCTTTAGCGATCCGAACTTTAAGGGCGTCGGCGGCGCCTTCGATCCCGCGCGCTTCCAGGCCACGATCCGGCAATACGGCTTTACCGAACAGCGCTATGTCGCCGACCAGCGGCGGGTATCGCTGCGGCGCCAGATCGCCGGCACGATTTCGGCCGGCGTCGAGCCATCGAAAGTCCTGATCGACGCGCTCAGCCGCTTCCAGAACGAAACGCGTTCGATCGAATACGTCAAGCTGGACGCGGCACAGGCCGGAACCATCGATCCGCCGTCGCCCGAGACGCTCGCCGCCTATTTCGACGACCACAAGACCCAGTTCCGTGCGCCCGAATATCGCAAACTGTCCTTTGTCGCGATCACCCCGGAAGAGATCGGCAAGTGGACCGAGGTCTCCGACGACGATGCGAAGAAGATCTTCGAGGAGCGCCGCGATAAATTTGGCACGCCGGAGCGGCGCGAAGTGTCCCAGATCGTGTTCCCTAACCCGGAAGAAGCCGCGGCGGCACGCGGCCGCCTCACCTCCGGCACGTCGCTGGAAGACATCGCCAAGGAGCGCGGGCTCAATGCTTCCGACGTCGACCTCGGCATGATCCCGAAATCCGCCATCATCGACCCCGCGATCGCGGACGCGGCGTTCTCGCTGCCGTCAGGCGAAATCAGCCAGCCGGTGCAAGGCCGGTTCGGCGTCGCGCTGGTCAGGATCGGCAAGATCGAAGCGGGAGTGCAGCCGGCTTACGAAAGCGTCGCCGCTGCCCTGAAGAAGGAAATCGCCACCGAACGCGCGCGCGCCAAGGTCGGCGAGCTTCGCGACAAGATGGAAGATGAACGCGGCGGCGGCGCCAGCGTTATCGAGGCCGCGCAGAAGCTCGGGCTCACCGCCGTCACCATCGACGCCGTCGATCGCTCCGGCCGTCTTCCCAACGGCCAGGTGGCGGCCAATATTCCCCGCGGCCTCGACGTGGTGTCGCCCGCCTTCAACAGCGATGTCGGGGTCGACAACGATCCGATCCAGTTCAACGGCGGTTATGTCTGGTACGACGTGCTCGGCATCACGCCGTCGCGCGAACGCAGCCTGGAAGAGGTCAAGGACCAGGTCGAAGCGAAATGGCGCGAAGACCAGATCGCGAGCCGGCTGCGCGCCAAGGCGACCGAGATGGTTCAGAGGCTCGATCAGGGCGGCAAGCTCGCGGACGAGGCGGCGGCGGTCGGATCGAAGGTCGAAACCGCCGCGGGATTCAGGCGCGACGCCGCGCTGCCCGGCGTAGCCGCAGCGGCGGTCACGGCGGCGTTTCGCACCGCCAAGGATGCGGTCGGACAGGCCGCCGTCGCCGGCGCCAATGAATGGATCGTGTTCCGCGTCACCGACGTCAGCGTGCCGCCGGTCGACCTCGCCTCCGACGACATCAAGAAGCTGAAGGAGACGCTTCAGCGCGGACTGACCGACGAACAGGTCGCGCAATACGTCACCAGGCTCGAAACCGACATCGGCACCTCCATCAACCAGAGCGTCTTCTCCCAGGTGACGGGCCAGAATAATAATTGAGCATGATCCGGAAGGGCTGATACCGGTTCCGAACAGATCATGCTCTGAACAAAGACGTAGCATTCCCGAAAGCACGCGATGGACGACCTCAAATCTATCATCGGAAAAGTCGCCACCGGCGCGACATTGTCGCGCGACGAGGCGGCGTCCGCCTTCGACAGCATGATGTCCGGCGAGGCCACGCCCTCGCAGATGGGCGGACTATTGATGGCGCTGCGCGTGCGCGGCGAAACCGTCGACGAGATCACCGGTGCTGTGACCGCGATGCGCGGCAAGATGCTGCGCGTGAAAGCGCCCGCCGACGCCGTCGACGTGGTCGGCACCGGCGGCGACGGCTCCGGCTCGGTCAACGTCTCGACCTGCGCCTCGTTCATCGTGGCGGGCGCCGGCGTGCCGGTCGCCAAGCACGGCAATCGCGCGCTGTCGTCGCGCTCGGGGGCGGCCGACGTGCTGTCGTCGCTCGGGGTCAAGATCGACATCACGCCCGATCATGTCGGCCGCTGCGTCGCGGAAGCCGGGATCGGCTTCATGTTCGCGCCCGCGCACCATCCCGCCATGAAGAATGTCGGTCCGACCCGGGTCGAACTGGCGACCCGCACCATTTTCAATCTGTTGGGGCCGCTGTCCAATCCGGCCGGCGTCAGACGGCAGATGGTCGGGGTATTTTCCCGGCAATGGGTGCAGCCGCTGGCGCAGGTGTTGAAGAACCTCGGCGCCGAATCGGTCTGGGTGGTGCACGGCTCCGACGGCCTCGACGAGATCACGCTCACCGGCCCGACCTTCGTCGCGGCGCTCGAGAGCGGCAGCATCCGCACGTTTGACGTGACGCCGGAGGAAGCCGGCCTGAAATGCGTCGCCGGCGAGGCGCTCAGGGGCGGCGACGCCGATGCCAACGCGGTCGCGCTGCAAAGCGTGCTCGACGGAATGCCGAGCCCTTTTCGGGACGTCGCATTGCTGAATGCCGCGGCGGCACTGATCGTGGCCGGCCGCGTCAAGACCTTAAAGGAAGGCGTCGCGCTCGGCACGCAATCGCTCGACAGCGGGGCCGCGGCGGCGCGGCTGAAGCATCTGGTCGCAGTCTCCAACAGCTGAGGAACACGCTTGTCGGACATCCTGACCAAGATCGAGGCCTACAAGCGCGAGGAGATCGCCGCCGCCAAGCGCGCGCATCCGCTGCAAAGCGTCGAAGCCCTGGCGAAGGCCGCGCCCGCGCCGCGCGGTTTTGTCGGCGCGATCCGCCAAAAACTTGGCGATGGCGACTACGCGCTGATCGCCGAAGTGAAGAAAGCCTCGCCCTCCAAGGG
Source organism: uncultured Alphaproteobacteria bacterium (assembly GCA_963793165.1). Classification (GTDB taxonomy): domain Bacteria; phylum Pseudomonadota; class Alphaproteobacteria; order Rhizobiales; family Xanthobacteraceae; genus Bradyrhizobium. The sequence goes on along the minus strand of CAWBYU010000006.1, from coordinate 99,887 downwards.
GCTGATTTGCGCCGACTTCGATCCGCCTGTGCTGGCGAGGGCCTATGAGGCCGGCGGCGCGGCCTGCCTGTCGGTATTGACCGACACGCCGTCGTTTCAGGGCCATCTCGATTTCATGGTGGCGGCGCGGGCGGCCACCATGCTGCCGGTGCTGCGCAAGGATTTCATCTTCGACACCTATCAGGTGGTCGAGGCGCGCGCGCACGGCGCCGACTGCATCCTGATCATCATGGCCGCGCTCGACGATGCCGCCGCGAAAGACATCGAGGACGCGGCCATCGCGCATGGCATGGACGTGCTGATCGAAATCCATGAGCGCGCCGAACTCGACCGCGCCCTGAAACTTCGTTCGCCGATGATCGGGGTCAACAACCGCAACCTGCGCACCTTCGAGACCACGCTTGCGACCAGCGAGGCGCTGGCGCCGCTGATTCCGAAAGACCGCCTGATGGTGGGCGAAAGCGGCATCTTCGCGCCCGCCGATCTGGCGCGGCTCGCCCGCGTCGGCATGTCGACGTTCCTGGTCGGCGAAAGCCTGATGCGGCAGGCCGATGTCGCCGCCGCGACCCGCACGCTGCTGGCGCGCGGCGATGCCGCCGGCGCGAAGGGGCCGCGCTAGCTCGTGGCGCGCAAATCCTCCAAGGACCAGCCCGCCCTCACCCATATCGACGCCAGGGGCGAAGCGCGCATGGTCGACGTGTCGGCCAAACCCGCCACCGAACGCACGGCGGTCGCCGAGGGCCGCGTCGTCATGAGCCAGGCGACGCTTGAACTGATCGTCAGCGGCAATGCCAAAAAGGGCGACGTGCTCGGCACCGCGCGCATCGCCGGCATCATGGCGGCGAAGCGCACATCGGATCTGATTCCGCTGTGCCATCCGCTGGCCTTGTCCAAGGTCACGCTCGATATCGCGCCCGACAGCAAGCTGCCGGGCTGCATCGTCCGCGCCACGGTCAAGGTCACCGGCCCGACCGGCGTCGAGATGGAAGCGCTGACCGCGGTTTCGGTCGCGTGTCTCACGATCTACGACATGATCAAGGCGGCCGAGCGCGGCGTCCGCATCGAAGGCATTCATCTGGTCGAGAAAAAGGGCGGCAAGTCCGGCCATTATCGCGCCTGAGGGCGCGAAGCGTCGGCTGGGGGATCGGCAACGGGGAAGAACGCGCCGGCGCCGGTGTTATTCCTTGCTCACCCTGACCGCGGAGAGACGCAATGTCGACTTCCAGGCTTATTGGCGCGGTGGCTATCTTGTCGGCCGCGCTCGCAGCACCGGCGCCGGCGCAGCAGGTGATGTCCGAACCCGCTTATTGTGCGTTTTACTATCCCAACGCGAATTGCCAGAACAAGGGGCCGGGCAATCCCTATACCGACCCCAACTATCACCGTGCTCCCGGTCAGAATAACCCGATATGGTCGAGCGGAGAGACCGTCGGTGCCGCCGGGCAGCGGTCGCGGACACACCGTTCCCGTTCCTCTCCAACGCGCATGCAGCAATGCGCGAGCGGCCGCCGGCCGCGCCCCGGGAACACCGGCGAATTCCAACCGGTGCGTAGAGCCGTCAGTTCGGGATCGTCGCCTTGGCCGACGCGGATGATGGCGCATCCGCATTGACGGTGACGCCGCGCAGCAGATTGAAGGCTGCGGCCAGCGCCTTGTCATCCTTCTCTGCCAGCGGGACGTAGGATTGCGAACCGGTCTGCTCCGCGCCTTCGGCGGCGAGATGGCCCTGCATCGAGGCCTCGCCCCTGGTTTCGGAGCCGGCCTTCAATTCGTCGGGCACATCCTGCAGCACTTCGATATCGGGCGCGATGCCCTTGGCCTGGATCGATTGGCCGGACGGCGTGAAATAACGCGCCGTGGTCAGTGCCAGCGCGCCGTTGCCGGCGCCGAGCGGGATAATGGTCTGCACCGAGCCCTTGCCGAACGAGCGGGTTCCGATCAGGGTCGCGCGCTTGTGATCGTGCAATGCGCCGGCCACGATCTCCGACGCCGATGCCGATCCGCCGTTGATCAATACGACCAGCGGCTTGCCCTTGATGAGATCCCCGGTGCGCGCGGTGAAGCGTTGCGTCTCCTCCGCGGTGCGGCCCCGTGTCGAGACAATCTCGCCGCGCGCCATGAACGAGCCCGACACCGAAACCGCTTGGTCGAGCAGCCCGCCCGGATTGTTGCGCAGGTCGATGACGTAGCCGGCCAGCCTGCCCGGCGGAATCTGCTTCGATATGTCGGCGATCGCCTTTTTCAAGCCGTCGGTGGTCTGTTCGTTGAATGCGGTGATCCTGACATAGCCGATGTCGCCGCCCTCGGTGTGGTAGCGCACCGGCCGCACGTGAATGACCTCGCGCGGAATGGCAACGTCGACCGGCGCCTCCGCGCCTTTGCGGATGACCTTCAGGCGGGTTTTGCTGCCGATCGGCCCTTTCATCTTGTTCACGGCCTGCTCCAAAGAGAGCCCCTGGACCGCCTCGCCGTTGATCTGGGTGATGAGGTCGCCCGACATCATGCCGGCCCTGGCCGCGGGCGTATCGTCCATCGGCGCGACCACCTTGACCAGACCATCCTCCATCGTGACCTCGATGCCCAGGCCGCCGAACTCGCCGCTGGTGGATTCCTGCATGTCGCGCCAGGCCTTCTCGTTCATGTAGCGCGAGTGCGGGTCGAGCGCCGTGATCATGCCGTTGATCGACGCCTCGATCAGTTTGGCATCATCTGGCCTTTCGACGTAGCTGATCCGGATCCGTTCGAACACATCGCCAAACAGATTGAGCTGCGAATAGGTGCTGGGGCCGGTGGCGGCCCTGGCCGCGGCGACCAGTTCCGCGCCCTGCGGTCCGGTGACGAGAAAGGTGAAGCCCGCGCCTGCAACCGCACCGAGGAAGAACACGACATTCTTGCGCATTATTCGCTAACCTTCTCGCTCTCAGTTGATGCCCGTCATGGGTCCGATGATCACGCGTTCTGCCTGTTGCTCAACCTGGCCGCCCAACTCTGTCCCCTACTCACAACGCCCTCTTGATATCCTCGAGCCCGTTCTGCCAGGTGGAAGGCTGGGTGCCGAAACCGCGCTTGGCGCGGGTGCCGAGCCAGTAACCGAACTGCGGGGGCACGTTGCGGAACGCGCCCTCGGCGCCCAGCTTCAGCGCGGCGTCCATCGGCCAATTCGGATTGTTGAGGATCTCGCGGCCGACCGCGATCAGATCGGCGCGCTTGTCACGCAGGATCTGCTCGGCCTGGTCGCCATGGATGATCAGGCCGACCGCCATGGTCATGATGTCGGCGTGGCGCTTGATATATTCCGACAGCGGCACCTGGTAGTTGTATTTGATTTCCTTGCCGAGGATCGGCGCCACATCCGTGATGCCGCCGGACGAGCAGTCGATGACGTCGACGCCCTTGCCCTTGAGGATTTTCGCCAGCCGCACGCTCTGTTCGGGCCCCCAGCCGGCATTGTCTTCCACCGACAGCCGCACGAACAGCGGCTTGCGGTCAGGCCAGTGCACCCGCACCGCTTCGGTCACCTCGGTGATGAAGCGCATCCGGTTCGATTCCGAGCCGCCATATTCGTCGCTGCGCTGGTTGGATTTCTCCGACAGGAATTCGTGCATGAGATAGCCGTGGGCGCCGTGCAGTTCGAGCACATCGAAACCGGCCTGATCGGCGCGCCGCGCCGCGTCGCCCCAGGCCTGCACCAGGTCTTTTACTTCATGGCGCTCCAGCGCCCGCGGCACCGGCCATTTTTCGCTGTGGGCGATGGCGCTCGGCGCCACTGGCGTCCACGCGTCCCAGTCGTCGATATCGGGCGTTCGCTGCAGCGGCCGGTCGCCTTCCCAGGGCCGGGCGGCGCGCGCCTTGCGGCCGGAATGACCGAGCTGGATTCCGGCGGCCGCGTTCTGTTGCTTGATGAATTTGACCAGGCGCCCAAGCGGTTCGACGAATTTGTCATCCCAGATTCCGAGATCGCCGACCGTGCCGCAACCGCGCCGCTCGACTTTCGTCGAACTCGACCACGACAAGACCGGCGCCGCCGGCCGCGAATTTTCCCGCATTCACCAGATGCCAGTCGGTCGGAAATCCCTTCACCGCGGAATATTGATGCATCGGCGGCACCACGATGCGGTTGCGCAATTCGACGCCCCGGATCGTCAGCGGTGAGAACAGCAGCGGCTCGGACATCATCGTTCCTTGTCGGCGGACCTGTTGTCCCGGCGTCCGGGCGGTCTTCTATGATTGCGACGATATACGCGCACTGCTGCTGCCGCAAAGCAGGAATTAGAGGGTTTCCTTGCCAATTTTTTAATCTGCAGAGGCAAAACGGTTCGCCTGGGTCCCGCCGATACCAGCCATACCCATTTTTGCGATGGCGTGGAAGCTCAGGAAGCGATACCCGAAAGGCTCAAACAAGAAGTCAGGCATTGCTGGGAGGACACCATGAACGAAGCGACCCGCATCCGGCCGGCGGCCAGCGAACTCGGCGCCAGCGGCGAACAGTACCAGAATCTGCACGAATTCATTCGCAAGGCCCGCGCCAACCTCAACCAGAATGCCTGGGACTATATCGTCGGCGCCGCCGAGACCGAAACCACGATGCGCCGCAACCGCATGTCACTGGACGAGATCGCATTCCGGCCGCGCGTGCTGCGCAACGTCGCCAAGGTCGATGCGTCGGCCGAGGCGTTCGGCCGCAAATTGCGTCTGCCGGTGGTGCTGGCGCCGGTCGGCGCGCTCGAGATTTTCGATCCCGCCGGCGCCGCGGCGTCCGTCGCCCGTGGCGCCGGCACGTTCGGCGCCGCCCATATGCTGAGCTCGGTGTCCGAGCCGGGCCTTGAGAAAGTGGCCGAGGCGGCGCCCGGCGCGCTGCGCATCTTTCAGCTCTATGTCCGCGGCGGCGACGACTTCGTGGAAGATTGCGTCAGCCGCGCGATCGCGAACGGATATACCGCGTTCTGCCTGACCGTCGACACCGCGCATTACAGCCGCCGCGAACGCGATATCGCCAAGCGCTACGTTCGTGAAAGCCGCATCCGCGCCACCGGCGGCGACTTCCAGAAGGGGCTGGAATGGCGCACGGTCAAGCTGATCAAGGACAAGTATAAGATCCCGCTGGTGCTGAAGGGAATCGCCACCGCCGAGGACGCCAAGATCGCGCTCGATCACGGGGTCGAGTGGATCTACGTGTCCAATCACGGCGGACGCCAGCTCGATCACGGCCGCGGCGCCATGCATGTGCTGCCGGAGATCGTCGGCGCCGTCGCCGGCCGCGCCAAGGTCATGGTCGACGGCTCGTTCTGCCGCGGCAGCGACATCGTCAAGGCGATCGCCATGGGTGCCGATCTCGTCGGCATCGGCCGCCTGCAATGCTGGGCGCTGGCGGCGGCGGGCGAAGCCGGCATCGTGCGGATGCTGGAACTCCTGGAGGACGAGGTGATCCGGACGCTCGGCCTGCTCGGCGTCACCAAATTCGCCGAGCTCGACAAATCCTATCTGCACGCGGCGGCGCCGACCAACCTGCCCCATGTCTTCAGCGCCTTCCCGCTGCTGGAGATCGAGCCGTATCGGTATTGAAGACGCAGCGGCCGGCCGAACCGTGGGAGGGAAGCCGAGGCCGCCGATCCAGCCCGCGCGAACCGTTGCTCCCATCGTCCATTTTTCGTAAACCGCCGCGATGACCCCGCCCCTCCTCACCCCCGGCGCCGCCGATGCGCTGTTGTTCGATCTCGGCCGCGTGGTGCTGGATATCGACTTCGGCAAGACGCTGGAGTGTTGGGCCGGCCACGCCGGCTGCAGGCCGGATGCCATCGTCGAGCGTTTTGCGCGCGGCGATGCCTATCAGCGCCACGAGAGAGGCGAGATCAGCGACGCCGAATTTTTTGCAAGCCTCCGCACCTCGCTCGGCATCGCCCTGTCGGACGCCCAGTTCCTCGAAGGCTGGAACGCGCTGTTCGCCGGCGAGATGCCGGGCATCGCACCGCTTCTGGCACGCGCCGCCGGGCGGGTGCCGCTCTACGCCTTTTCCAACACCAATGGCGCCCATGTCGAACATTTCACGCAAGCCTATGGCGATGTGCTCGGCCATTTCCGCGAAATGTTTCTGTCGTCGACGATCGGGCTTCGGAAACCGGAGGCCGCGGCCTATGATCACGTGGTGAAGGCGATCGGAGTCCCCGCACAGCGCATCGTGTTCTTCGACGATCTCGCCGAGAACATCGAGGGGGCGCGGGCGCGGGGCCTCACCGCCGTTCACGTGACGTCGCCCGATGACGTGGCGCAGGCGCTCGCTGCATTGGGGATTTAGGATTTGGGAATCTTGGCTTTAGGAGTTTTATCTTGGCCTTGATGCCGGTTGCCGATGCCCTGTCAGCGGTGCTCGCGGGTGCCGAGCCGCTGCCGGAGGAAATGGTCACGCTCGATGCCGCCCATCATCGGGTGCTGGCGCGCGACGTCGCGGCCCTGCGCACCCAGCCGCCGCAGGCGATGTCGGCGATGGACGGCTATGCGGTGCGATCGGCCGACGCGTCCCATGTAGCGGCGCGGCTCAAGGTGATCGGCGAGGTCGCCGCGGGCCGGCCGTTCGACAAGGCCGTCGGCGCCGGCGAAGCGGTACGGATCTTTACCGGCGGCGTGATCCCCGACGGCGCTGACGCCGTCATCATGCAGGAAGATACCGTGGCCGAAGGCGGCGGCATCACCATCACGGAAGCCGCGAGATCCGGACGGCATATCCGCCCGGCCGGCGTCGACTTTCACACGGGCGACGTCCTGCTGGCACGCGGATCGCGCCTCACCGACCGCGATCTCTCGCTCGCCGCCGGCATGAATTATCCGGAACTGGCCGTGCACCGCCGGCCGAAGGTCGCGATTCTTGCGACCGGCGACGAATTGGTGATGCCGGGCTTGACCCCCGGGCCCGGACAGATCGTCTATTCCAACGGCTATGCGCTGCGCGCGCTGGCCCGTGACGAAGGCGCCGAGACCATCGATCTCGGCATTGCCCCCGACACACTCGAGGCGACCAAGCAAGGCATCCGCCGCGCCCGCGACAGCGGCGCCGACATCCTGATCACCATCGGTGGCGCCTCGGTCGGCGACCATGATCTCGTCAAGCAATCGCTGGAGGCCGAAGGGGTCAGCATGGCGTTCTGGCGCATCGCGATGCGACCGGGCAAGCCGATGATGCACGGCCGGCTCGGCGCGATGCGGGTGATCGGCCTGCCCGGCAATCCCGTGTCGTCCTATGTCTGCGGCTTCCTGTTCCTGGTGCCGCTGCTTCGCAAACTGTCCGGCCGCACCGTCATCCACCATGCGCCCGAGACGGCGCTGCTCGGACGCAGCGTCGCCGCCAACGATCTGCGCGAAGACTATCTGCGCGCCCGCCTCGAGATGCGCGCGGACGGCAGCCTGGTCGCGACGCCGGTCGACCATCAGGATAGTTCGCTATTGGGAAATCTCGCCGCCGCAGGCGCGCTTGTGCTCCGCGCGCCGTTCGCGCCGATGGCCGCCGCCGGCTCGCTTTGCGACATCTTCAGGCTTCCCGGCTGAGCCTTCGAGTGCTGTCGTCCGGACAAAACCGGGCCCGTTGACGCAAAATTAAGTGGTTGCGGAACACATATGGAACATATAGTGTCCGTTCATGATTTGTTTCTGACATAAAACGCTTCGAGCCTCGTTGGCTTCAAGTCTCATTGGGCTTCGAGTCTCATTGGGCTTCGAGTCTCGAATCGAACGACACGACCAACCGGGGGACTGCTCGAGATGCTCACGCGCAAACAATATGAACTCCTGCGATTCATCAGCGAACGCCTGAAGGAATCCGGCGTTCCGCCCTCCTTCGACGAGATGAAGGATGCGCTGGATTTGCGGTCGAAGTCCGGGATCCACCGCCTCATCACGGCCCTTGAAGAGCGCGGCTTCATTCGCCGCCTGCCCAATCGCGCCCGCGCCATCGAGGTGATCAAGCTGCCCGAGCTTTCGGCCGGCGGTAACGGCAACGGCCGGCGCGGTTTCACGCCGAGCGTCATCGAAGGCACCCTCGGCAAGATCCGCAGCTCCAGCATCGGTTCCGACGACGAGACGAGCCATCCCGTGGCGGTGCCGGTCATGGGCCGTATCGCCGCCGGCACCCCGATCGAGGCGCTGCAGACCCGCAGCCACACCATCAGCGTGCCGCCCGACATGCTCGGCTCCGGCGAGCATTACGCGCTCGAAGTGCGCGGCGATTCCATGGTGGACGCCGGGATCCTCGACGGCGACATGGCGCTGATCCAGCGCAACGAGACCGCCGAGACCGGCGATATCGTGGTGGCGCTGATCGACGAGGAGGAAGCGACCCTCAAACGCTTCCGCCGCCGCGGCGCGTCAATCGCGCTGGAGCCCGCCAACACCTCCTATGAAGTCCGCATCCTGCCGCCGAACCGGGTCAAGATCCAGGGCAAGCTGATCGGGCTTTACCGCAAGTATTGATTTAACCCGCGTCCCCGGACGCGCCGCTGGCGCGCCGGGAACGATAATCTTCCCTGGGCGGCCGGGCTACCGGCGTCCTGCCCGGCCGCGGAGGTTTACCTGCGGCGAAAGCCGTGGGTGGCGACCGCAGGTTCACGCCTATCTGGAAGCCCTGCGCGCCTGGAAGCTCTGCGCGCCTGGAAGCCCGCGCACCTCGAAGCCCTGCGCGCGGGGAAGCCCTGATCCGCATTGGCGCGGCATTCGCAAACGCATTTGTGATCGGGTTCGCCGCCCGGAGCCGCACAATTGCCTACAAGCAGGCAAAAGCTTGGAGGCTAGTGACCACTCTGATAGAGGCCTGCGCCTCCGAGCGGGCGCAGGTTGGCTATCTCGAACGAGGAGCAACCTGATGTGTGACTATAGTCTGCACGCTGTGGAAAGCCGCCCCGCCGAAGTTGGAGAGACGGTGATCACCACGACATTCCGCGGCACGTCGACCCGGGGCTTCGCCTCGGAAAAAAATCCCGCGGTGGCCGTCTGCATGCTTCCGGGGACCGAACTGGCATTCGCCGAAAACGTCAAATACGACAACCGATGGATCTGGACCAAGACCGCCGGATTCCGGGTCGCCAAATTCGGCGCGATCGACCCGGATGTTCCGCATCGTCACCATGATGCGCTCGAATTTCCCGATGGAAGCAACGTACTCGTGACCCAGCTCTGCGAAGGGCAGCGAGCGACCGTGCTGCAATTGCCCGTGGTCGATGGGATAGCCAAGCACGTGGCTCACCCCGCCGCCGGCACCAACCCTGTGACGCCGCTCTCCGTTGATTGATATGGCCGTCTGGATATCCCGTCGGTCGCGGCCGGCGGGATCCTGCCGGCGTTCCCTTGCATTCCAAAATTGCGAAACAGCCTGTCGCCGAAAGAGATGTAATTAGCCAAGGCCGCCTTCGGGGGAAGCGTTGGTCGCCAATAAAATTACATGGCAACAAGCCGGACGCGTGACCGAGCCGGGCCGCTACATGTTCAGATTCGGCTGGCTCAACGTTACGGCGGAAGACCTGGCCGTCTGGGAACAGTTCCCGAGCGCGGCGTTTACGCTCGTCCAAATGGCGGCGGCGCCCGACACCGACGACGAATATCATCTGGGCGCCTTCGAACTCCGGTAAATCCCCAATTCCCGCGGCGGAGGCCCGCCGGGAGACGGCTTGGCGCGCGGGCCGCGAAACGGTAACGTCGGGCCACGGCGTGAATCAACCGCGCCGGTTTGATGTTTGTCCGGCTCAGTGCCGTTTTGGAGGATCGACGATGAGGAAGGCCGCTGTCACTTTGGCTTCGATTGCTGCGCTCGGGGCTGCCTTGCTGTCGGTCCCCGGTTCGGCCGAGGCTCGCGCGCATCGCCATCGGCATCACACCCACTACGCGCTGTACTACGACTATGCTCTCGGCAACACGCTATCGCCGGCCAGCTACGTCTACCCGGCGGCCAATTGGGGGCCATTCTTCCATCGGGTGCGCCATTACGGCCCCGTTCTGCCCTACCAGCCGCCGGTTTGGTAAACGGCCGGTTGGCTGCCGAGCCTAATCCCGGCCGGTGTTCGCAGGCGGCACGCAGGTAGATCCTCGCTCGGGCCGCCCGATAACCATGGCAGCTAAAACCGGTGGCACGAACCCGCGTTCTCATCTCTGATCGCCCGGTTGGTGCAATTCCGGGCGGCCTGGTCTTGTGCGTTAGTGATCTGGCTCACACGAATCTCGCGCAGACTCGGTTACCAATGCCCAACTGGCTCCTGCCAGGGATCGAGCTTTGGAGGTTGCAAATGACTGCCGTCGCAAAAGTTCTCTCCCGGGAAACTCCGGCGCCGCCGCCGCGGCAACCAAACATGGAAGCAGGCGTTGACCGATCGGTCGACAAGACGGATCATTCGAGCAATGTTGTGAAAGAGCATCTCATTCTAGGCACCGACAGAGAGGATGCCGAGAACCACCGCGATCTCTGGCTGTCGGAAAATCCGTTCCTCAAAATCGTCAGGATTCACGAAGCCAAGCCGGAACCGGAAACCCTTCTGATGCGTCTCGGCAGAAAGCACGTACCCCGGGTTTCGATATTGGTGGAATACGAGGATCCGAAAATCCTCTCGGAATGAGAAGGCGTTCAGGAACGCCTCGACCACCGAAACAAGATGACGACAAGAAATATGCCGATGCCGGCGGTTATCAAAACCCCCAGGCGTATTTCCTCGCGGGCGAAGCCGGCGTGAACGTGAAGGATGTGCCGCAAGGCCGCGGCGGTGAGCACTGCGGCCACGAAGAAGCCGATTACATACCTCATCCTGAGCTTGATCGGATCCATCGCAGAAATTTAACACCCGCAAATTCTAGCTATCAAGGGTTCACGCAGGTTGCGTATCGCTTTCCTGCACGCGCTTCGTGGCCGCGCGGAGAATTTCGTCGGCATGAGCCGGCGCGTCCAATCACGCTTGATCAATCCGGATCGCGCTCAGCGTCACCGCAAGTTTACCGGATCCGGGTCGCAATCACGCTCCAGCGCAATGCACGCCGTCAGTCCTCCGCCTGTTGATCGGCTTCCGCCGGCGTTGCGTCCGGCGCCTGCGGGACGGCCGGCCGCGCGAGGTAGGTCTCGGCCTCGCCATCTCCCGGGGCCGCCGGCGACCACGGCCGGTCGAGGCCTTTGGTCCTCACCGCATCGACCGCAAATCCGTCGCGGCTTCGCCGCAGCATCACCGCCCCTTGCCGGCGCAGGCGCTCCCGGTCGATCACCGGGGCCTGGCAGTCAGGCGGCGCCTGCCGCGCCGTGATCACCAGCGCCGCGCGCTCGCAATCGTCAGCCAGCGCATCGGGCCGCAGCGCCAGCGTGACGAATGCGCCGTCGGCCATCTGCGCCACGCAGCCCGCCTCGTCGCAGGAGACGCCGTCCGCCAGCGAAGCATCCGTGGGCTGCCGCGGATCGGCATCGGCGGCCAGCCATTCCTTGGTCAGGAACACATCCTTCGCCGCCCGCATCAGATGCAGGCGTCCGTCCTTGCCGCGGACGCCGATGGTGTGGGCGTCGGCGGAAATCAGGATCTCCGGCTGCGGCACCGCCAGCGCCCAGACCACCGCCAACGCAAGCGCCACCGCGCCCAGCCAGCGCAACGGCGAACGCAACAATCCGAGCACAATGATGCCTGCGCTGGCCGCGATCAGCGGGCCGATCCCGAAAGCCGCCATGCGGCCGATGGCGCCCGGGAATGCGGCGACCCACTGCGTCACCACGATCATCCAGTCGATGCCGCCTCCCATGATGCGCCAGAACACGCCGTCGAGGCCGAACGGCATCGCCAGCAGGCCGAGCAGGCCCGCGGGCATCACCACCGCCGACACCACCGGCATCGCCGCCAGATTGGCGACCACGCCATAGGGCGTCACGCGATGGAAATGAAACGCGGCATAGGGCGTCGTCGCCAGTCCCGCCACCAGCGACGCCAACGCCAGCATCATGATCTCTCGTCCGCCCCACAGCGCCAGCCGCGCCGTGGTCGAATTGTCGGGCGAGGCAAACAAGCGGGGCATGCCGATCTGCACCATCGCCACCAGGCCAAGCGTCGCCGCAAACGACATCTGGAAGCTCGGATGCACCAGCGCTTCCGGCGCCATCGCCAGCACGATCATCGCCGCCACCGCGAGCGTTCGAAAGGTCACCGCGCGGCGGTCGACCATGACCGCGATCAGCACCACCGCCGTCATGAAGAACGAGCGTTGCGTGGCGACCTCGGCGCCGGACAGCAAAAGATAGAACGCGGCGGCGGCAAAAGCTGCCGCGGCCGACCATTTCTTGATCGGAAAGCTCACGGTCAACTGAGGGATCAGCGCCAGCAGCGCACGCACCGCAAAGAACACCACGCCGGCCACGACCGCCATGTGATAGCCCGATATCGAGAGCACGTGACCGAGGCCGGAGATGAACATCGCATCGTTCACCGGGCCCGAGATCGCGTCGCGGCGGCCGGTCAGCAATGCGGTTGCGATGGCGCGCTGATCGCCATCCAATATCGCGCGGATTCGCGTATCGATGGCATCGCGCAAGCCTTGCATGAAAGCGGCGTAACGCAGCGACAATCCGCCAACGACCGGCGGTTGTTCGACGGTCTTGATCGCGCCGGTGACAAAACCGGAGGCGCCGATCCCGGCGAAATACATGTCGCGGCCGAAATCGTAGCTGCCCGGCCGCAGCGGCGCGAGCGGCGGCTGCAGCCGCGCCTTCAACTCGACAAAGCTGCCGACCGCGGGCGCGGTGCCCTTGCGCACCGAGAGGCGAACGCGCTCCAGTTTTGTCTGTCCGCGCGGGCTTTCCATTTGCGCGACCCGCAGCACAAAACGGTCGGTGCGCTCGCGGATGTCTCGCGTTTCGACAAAGCCCGACAGCGACACCGAATATATCGGACGCGCCAGCACGCCATGCGCGATCCGCGCGGTTTTCCACGTCGCCACGGCAAAGCCCGCCGCCATCGCGGCGATCATCACCGCGATCGGAAACAGCTTTTGCCGCCGCAGTAGAAACGCCGCTGCGCAAAACCCGATCGCCGCAACCGCGGTGATCGACGGCACCGGCTCATGATCGGCGGCGAAATAGAACGCGATCCCGGTGCCGAAGGCGACGGGCACCCAGGGCAATAAGCGGCCGGCGCCGGCTTCGGCGCGAACCCATGCCCGCAGCTTCTCAAGGAGAGACGGCCATGCATCGAGGCCGGACGGGACCAAGCTTCCCGCCCGCACAGCCTCGCGCGGCGGCCAGGTGCCGGCATAGCTTTGCCGATGACCTTGGGTTCGGCCTGGACCCCTGCCCGGCTCTGCCATTCGGCGCTACCCTACGCAACAACACGGTACCGCGATGCTACGTAAGATGTTACCGGCCGAATAGCGGAACAGATGCAGAATATGGGACTGGGCTCAGTCAGCGCGCTCGCGAGCCCTGGACGCTTGCACGCACCGCATCGGGTTCTGCGATCCAGCGGGAAATGACGCCGCGCCCGCCCTTCGCGGCGCGCCGCTACAGCCCGCCAATGCCGGCCAGCGGCAAGACCCGCTGCAGGATCGCCGCCAGGCAAATCAGCACCACCAGCAGCTTGAGAAGATTAGCCAGGCGGCCGTCTCTGACAAACTTGTCGATCGCCCAAAAACAGATCGCGCCGACCACGAGGATAATCAAAATCCCGATGAGAAGTGAAAGCATGGCAATCTCCTCGCGCGCTGCGGGCCGTCAGAACCTGTCGCTCGGACGCAAACCGGCGGAACGATGACGATGCTAGGGCGTATTCGGACGCACCGATGTAGCTCGCAGGCAACACCCGGAGCGATTGTGAGCTTCCCAGGAAACTCGATCGCATACACAGGCCGGAGATCGAGGACGCGGGCGGGCGGCGTTAACGTTTCCTAACGCCGCTGCGATAGGATTTTCTCGAATCATTCGGGGGCTTGGCCATGCCGCGCAGGATATTGCTGTCGGTTTTCGCAATCTTGGTCACCGCAACGACCGCGAGCGCCGCCGATCTCGCGGTACAGAGCCGGCTGGGGGCGCTGTTCGCGGAGCCGGGCGTGCGCACCCGTGCCGTCCGGTCCCGCGAAGATGCGGCCCCGATCATCCCGTATAACGGGCTGCCCAATCCGATCTGGAACCGCGGCGGCTATTATTATGGTTCCTCATGGTCCTATTACGATGGCGGCCCCTATTACGGCGGACCCACCGTCTTTAACGGCGGCCGCCTGCCCTATGTCTGCGGGCTGTATGGTTATTGCTGACGCGACGTCTCCGCACTCGCCGCAAGAGCACGATGGCTTCTCTTCGATTCGTCATCTCGCTCTAGCTACTTGTTTGAGCATGATCCCTTTCGGAAAACCGGTTCCCACTTTTCCGGATCATGCTCTAAAGCAGCGGAACCTTGGAAGAGACGTGATGGCTGGCGATTTTCCAATCGCCGTCTTCCCGGACAAGGGTCCAGGTCAGTTTGACCGACAGCGGTGCCGCGTCTTCGCCGACGACGAACGACGCCGTGCCGGCGACGTTGATCAAATCGGGACCCACCGGCGCGGTCACGACATCGGTGAATTGAACGACAGGCGAACTCCATCGCGGCAGCGCGTTGAAATAGGCCGCCACGCCGTCATTGCCGCGATATAATCTGGGATTCGAGCCGTAAAAGAACGCGTTCTTCGAGTAGAGCGATGCCAGCGCGGCGGCGTCCAGTTTATGAAAAGCCGCCGACCATTTCTCGATGATGCCGGACACGGTGTGGTCGGCCACGTCTCGCATCGGATTTTCCCATCACAAGGGCTTCGCTACGCGCTCAATCATGCTGCTCAGCGCCTTTGTTCAACCCTTGCCGCCGACTTCCTTCGCAAAGGTATCGCGCAGGCCGATGGTCCGGTTGAACACCGGATGGTCCGGCGTCGAATCCTTGTCGCGCACGAAATAGCCCTGCCGTTCGAACTGCATCACCTCGGAGGAATTGCTTTCCGCGATCGCCGGCTCGATTCGCGCATCGCCGAGCACTTCCAGCGATTGCGGATTGATATCGGCGGCGAAATTGGCGGCGTCCGGATTGGGCTTGGCGAACAGCGGATTGTAGACCCGGATTTCCGCCGCTAGCGACTGCGCCGCCGAGAGCCAGTGCATGGTCGCCTTGACCTTGCGTCCGTCCGGCGCGTTGCCGCCCTTGGTGGCGGGATCGTAGGTGCAGCGCAATTCGACCACCTCGCCGGCGGCGTTCTTGATGACTTCGGTGCATTTGATGAAATAGGCGTAACGCAGCCGCACTTCCGTGCCCGGCGAGAGCCGGAAGAACTTCTTCGGCGGGTTTTCCATGAAATCGTCGCGCTCGATATAGAGCTCGCGGCCGAACGCGATGCGCCGGGTGCCCGCCGTTGGATCGTCCGGATGGTTGACGGCTTCGAGCTCCTCGACCTGGCCTTCCGGATAATTCGTGATCACGACCTTGAGCGGCCGCAGCACCGCCATCCGCCGCAGCGCGCTCTTGTTGAGCAGTTCGCGGATGCAGAACTCCAGCATGCCGACATCGACGACGCTGTTGGCCTTGGCGACGCCGATGCGCTTGACGAACTCGCGGACCGCCGCCGGCGGCACGCCGCGCCGCTTCAGCCCGGCAATGGTCGGCATCCGCGGGTCGTCCCAGCCGGCGACATGGCCGCCGCGAACGAGTTCCGTCAGCACCCGCTTTGACAACAGCGTGTAGGTCAAATTGAGCCGCGCGAACTCGTATTGATGCGGCTTCGACGGCACCGGCAATTTGTCGAGCAGCCATTCGTAGAGCGGCCGGTGGTCCTCGAATTCCAGCGTGCAGATCGAATGTGTGATGCCCTCGATCGCATCGGACTGCCCGTGCGCGTAATCATAGCTCGGATAGATCGACCAGGCGTCGCCGGTGCGCGGATGCGTGGCGTGCAGGATGCGATAGAGCACGGGGTCGCGCAGATTGATGTTGCCCGAGGACATGTCGATCCTGGCGCGCAGCACCCGGGCGCCGTTCGGAAACTCGCCGGCCTTCATGCGGCGAAACAGATCGAGGTTTTCCTCCACCGGGCGGTTGCGGAACGGACTGTTCTTGCCCGGTTCCGTCAGCGTGCCGCGCGTGATGCGGATTTCCTCCTGCGACTGGTCGTCGACATAGGCATGGCCGGCGCCGATCAGGCCTTCCGCCCATTGGTAGAGCTGCTCGAAATAATCCGAGGCATAGAAAAGATCGGTTCCCCAATCGTAGCCGAGCCACTTCACATCGGCCTGGATCGAATCGATATATTCCTGCTCTTCCCGGGTCGGATTGGTATCGTCGAACCTCAGGTGGCAGCGTCCGGAAAACTCCTGCGCAATGCCGAAATTGAGCGCGATCGATTTGGCGTGGCCGATATGCAAATAGCCGTTCGGCTCCGGCGGGAAACGCGTCACGATCTGGCTGTATTTCCGGGCGTCGAGATCGGCCTGGACGATGTCGCGAATGAAATCGCGCCCCGCCTCCGCCACCACCGTTTCTGTCGTCATTCCTGGTTCCTGTTCGGGATCAACGGACCTTGTGCCAAATCCCTCCGCTGCACGGAAGGCTTTAGTTATGCCCGGTTCCTGCTATACACCACCGCGCCTTGCGCATGCCTTTTTTCCCTCTCGGTCCGCGATCCG
This sequence comes from uncultured Alphaproteobacteria bacterium, assembly GCA_963793165.1. Taxonomy (GTDB): domain Bacteria; phylum Pseudomonadota; class Alphaproteobacteria; order Rhizobiales; family Xanthobacteraceae; genus Bradyrhizobium. Next base: position 83,260 of record CAWBYU010000006.1, on the reverse strand, counting down.
CTCCTGTAATGCCCGATACCGTCATCACGCGCTTTGCCCCCTCGCCCACCGGCTTTCTCCACATCGGGGGAGCCCGCACGGCGCTGTTCAACTGGCTCTATGCGAAGAAGCATGGCGGCAGGATGCTGCTGCGGATCGAGGACACCGACCGGGCGCGGTCGACCGAGCCCGCGATCGCGGCCATTCTGGATGGCCTGAAATGGCTTGGGCTCGATTGGGACGGCGAGGTCATTTACCAATTCACCCGGGCGGCGCGTCACCGCGAAGTCGCCGAAGCCCTGCTCGCCAGCGGCAAGGCCTATCGCTGCTACGCGACAGCGGAGGAACTGACCGCGATGCGCGAAAAAGCCCGCGCCGAGGGCCGCACGCGGCTCTATGACGGGCTGTGGCGCGATCGCGATCCTTCCGAAGCCCCGGAGGGCATGAAGCCGACGATCCGGCTGAAGGCGCCGCAGACGGGCGAAACCGTGATCGAGGATCAGGTCCAGGGCCGCGTGGTCTGGCAGAACGAGAATCTCGACGACCTCGTCCTGCTGCGCGGCGACGGCAATCCGACCTATATGCTGGCGGTGGTGGTCGACGACCACGACATGGGCGTCACTCACATCATCCGTGGCGACGATCATCTGATCAACGCCGCGCGCCAGAAGCAGATCTACGATGCGCTTTCCTGGGACATCCCCAGCATGTCGCACATTCCCCTGATTCACGGCCCCGACGGTTCGAAACTCAGCAAGCGCCATGGTGCGCTGGGCGTCGATGCCTATCGTGCGCTTGGATATCTGCCGGCGGCGTTGCGCAATTATCTGGTCAGGCTCGGCTGGAGCCATGGCGACCAGGAGATCTTCTCGACGCAGGAGATGATCGACGCCTTCGAGCTCTCGGGCATCGGCCGTTCCGCCGCGCGGTTCGATTTCGCCAAGCTGGAAAACCTCAACGGCCACTATATCCGTCACACCGACGATCAATCTCTGGTGAGCATGTTCGAGGACGTGCTGGATTATATTCCCAATGGCGCCCTGCTCAAGGCAAAGCTCGACGACACCACGCGCGCGCAATTGCTGCAGGCGATGCCGAGCCTAAAGGAGCGCGCCAAGACGCTGATCGAGCTGATCGACAGCGCGTACTTCATCTTTGCCGACCGGCCGATCGAGATCGAGCCCAAAGCGGCCGCGCTGCTGACACCGGAAAACCGCGAATTGATCGGCCGGCTTCGTGTTGCGCTGGAAAACGTCGCGCCGTGGTCCTCCGGAACAACCGAAGCCGCGATGCGTGCCTTTGCCGAACAAAACAACCTCAAGCTTGGCGCGGTGGCACAGCCGTTACGCGCGGCGCTGACCGGACGGAGCACTTCGCCCGGGATCTTCGACGTCCTGACCGTTTTGGGGCAGGCGGAATGCCTGGCCCGGCTGGGCGATCAAGCCCCCTCATAAGGTGGTATTGCCGCCAGGCCCGGCCATCTTGCAGCGCACATGGCAATGAGCTACCCATTTCCGAAGCGCTTCCAAACGGCCCGGCCTCCCTCGCCATCGCCCTCGAAGGCATGACGCACGCGGCTGCCGGCCTCACAACGATCTCATCGGGGAATTCACGATGGACGCAACATCCAATAACAAAACAGCAACCTTAACGGTCGGCAACAAGACCTATGATTTCCCGATATTGAGCGGCACCGTCGGGCCTGACGTCATCGACATCGCCAAGCTCTACGCCCAGGCCGGCATGTTCACCTATGACCCCGGTTTCACCTCCACGGGGAGCTGCCAGTCCAAGATCACCTATATCGACGGCGACGCCGGCATCCTGGAATACCGCGGCTATCCGATCGAGCAGCTCGCCGAAAAGGGCGACTTCCTGGAAACCTGCTACCTCCTGCTCTACGGCGAATTGCCGACCCCGGCGCAGAAGAAAGACTTCGACAGCCGCGTGATCCATCACACCATGGTTCACGAGCAGATGGCCCGCTTCTTCCAGGGTTTTCGCCGCGACGCCCATCCAATGGCCATCATGGTTGCCGCCGTCGGCGCGCTGGCCGCGTTCTATCACGACTCCACCGACATCAACGATCCGCAGCAGCGCATGATCGCTTCGATGCGCATGATCGCGAAGGTTCCGACGCTGGCCGCGATGGCGTTCAAATACACCATCGGCCAGCCCTTCATGTATCCGAAGAATTCGCTGAGCTTCGCCGAGAATTTCCTGCACATGTGCTTTGCGGTGCCGTGCGAGGAATACAAGATCAATCCGGTGCTGGCCGACGCGCTCGACAAGATCTTCATCCTGCACGCCGATCACGAGCAGAACGCCTCGACCTCGACGGTGCGGATCGCCGGCTCCTCCGGCGCCAACCCGTTCGCCTGCATCGCCGCCGGCATCGCCTGCCTGTGGGGACCGGCGCATGGCGGCGCCAACGAAGCCGCGCTGGCGATGCTCTCCGACATCGGCTCGGTCGACAAGATTCCCGAATTCATCAAGAAGGTGAAAGACAAGAACAGCGAAGTCCGCCTGATGGGCTTTGGGCATCGCGTCTACAAGAACTACGATCCGCGCGCCAAGATCATGCAGAAGATGTGTCACGCGGTCTTGAAGGAAACCGGCCACGGCGACGATCCGATGCTGAAAGTCGCGCTGGAGCTGGAAAAGATCGCGCTGAGCGATGAATATTTCATCGATCGCAAGCTGTATCCGAATGTCGACTTCTATTCGGGCATCACGCTGAAGGCGATGGGCTTCCCGACCTCGATGTTCACCGTGCTGTTCGCGGTCGCGCGCACCGTCGGCTGGATCAGCCAGTGGAGCGAGATGATCGAGGACCCGCAGCAGAAGATCGGCCGCCCGCGCCAGCTCTACACCGGCGTCGCCCGCCGCGATTACGTCGAGATCGGCGCGCGGAAGTAAGAAGCGACCGAATAATAGCTGTCCTGAAGGCCGGGCGCGATCATCGCGTCCGGCCTTTTCAGTAGATCGGTGGGCAAAGCCACAAGTCGCGCGAATGCGCGATATCTCAATTTTGAGATATAGGACGAGGCAAAAAACTCCTATTGACTGCATTGTGGCCCGCCGGAGCTAAGGCAGAGGAAAATCTGATTCAAAAGGTAACGTTCATCAAATAGAGGCCTAACTGAAGCGTAACCAAATAGTGGGAACCAGCATTTCTCTACAAGCCAGCGAGCGCTTACTTGACCTGCTCGGTGCAATACTCACCGGGCGGCACTGGAGTTGTAGAAGATGTTCAGCGGGACACACAGAGCAGCGACGGCCGGCGCAATCGCTGCGGTTCTTTTCGCCTGTCTGCCGAGAACAGCTTTAGCGGATGCTGAGGATCGATTTTGTATCGTACCGGTTAAAGACGGTGCGCCTACTGAAAAAGATATCGGCGCGACATGGCAAATCAGCAGCAACGTATTTCGCATTCCTGGCCTTGCCGGGCCCGTCTTCACCCCGGTAAATCGAGGAGGGCAATGGACAATCGACGCCGAGCGAAGGCTTGTGCCGTATCAAGGACCTTATCCTCGCAGCTTTCTCGACAAGGGGCACTTTGTGCTCGAATCGTGGAGCCAAAGAGGTGTCGCCATCACTTTCGGAGGTAGTGTTTCAGTTCTCCGGCCGGACGCTGGAAAATTCGTCGAGATCGACGACAGCGATCGGAATCGCGGCGGAAACTACAGCGGTCCTTTTCTGCTACCACGAAAAGAATTGACCCTCGTAACGACCAACGACGGCATTCCCAAAATTGTTGGAGATCAGTTTCTGCGAAACTGGATGTCCAGCGAGGAAATGACATCTCAAGGCCTGCGTGGCGTCTACAGCGTGCACGATGCGCCATCGCTCTCGGCGACGATAGTTATCGATCTTGATCGCAAAATCCATGTTCTCTCTGATGATGGACGATGGCAAATGGTCGGTAACATCGGAAAGGATGATTACGGGCAACTCGTCGAAGCCCCCGGAACTAACATAGCGTTGTTCGTGGCAAACAAGTCTGTCACGGCAATTCGGAAGGTCAAAAGCGGACTCGACGCTCAATACTCCACCGAGACACTGGTCAGGACGAATTCAAATGGCGCCGGTTCACGGTTCCATGCATCTCGCCTTTTCGAGCAGATTTTAACCTATGATTTCGAGCCGTTTGTTTGGGGTGCAGAGGCGATGGCGCCGCTTCGGACCGCAGGGTCTTGAAGACATCCCCGGAGGGCAACTTGCGTTACCTCGACCCGATCTCTTTAAAGATGGACAGATTCAAGATCTTCCAACCATTGGCCGGACTTCATTGAATCGCTGGAAGGGTTCTACCTCTACGACGGCAAAACAATAACGCCCGTCGTTGATGGTGGTCGCAAGCGCCTGGGTGATCTACCGCGCGTGTATGACCTCCCGTCAATCAAACGAGTTTTGGTGACCACTCGATCGGGTATATTCGAGCTGGGCCCCGACGGAGTTTTGGTTGCTATATCGGTCCCATTTTCTACCGAAGGATTGCCGATGCCCGCAATCGCGGACTGGTCGAATTCCGGCGTCGCATTGATTTCCTCGCGAGCCGGCCTGTTCACGCTAGACGCAAACCTAAACGCGGTACGTGTGCCCGGGGGAAATCAGATAGGTCCGGGCTGGCTTGGCTTTTCCGAAGGCACTAACCCGTCGACGGGCGAGATGGTTCTAACGGGCCAAGGCGGCCTATTCCTTGCCGTAGACTTCAGCGCACCCGGGACGGCACTTGTCGCGGCCGGCAACAACTCGAAAGCAAAATTTCTCATTCAAATCTTTGCTTAAGACCGATACCGGGGACCGATCAGGCGGCAATCGGCTTCGCCCTCGGTAGGATGATAGAGGCTCCGGATGGACATAAATTGCTGTTCGATACCGTGAACGGCCTGTTTTCATTAGGTCCTGACGACACCGTCAAACAAATAGAGAGTCGGAGCAGCCAATTTACACGCAATCTCTTCCGCCTGCCGTGGTCTGAAGACGTGGTCGCCGGTGGGACAATAGAAAGCGTGATCAGAAAGGACCTTTCGGTTCAGCAGGTGTCGTCCGTCCAGTACAGTGAGATTCTCGGGGTCTTCCCCTCGATACAAGCCGCCCTGATTGTAGCTGAAAACTCAGACGGTCCGATCAAAATGATCCGCCTGGATGGAAACACGTATCGCCGCATCGATACGTCAATCCGCAGAAATGACATCGGAATGATTGTCGATGCTCCTTGGTTTGGCGGGCCTCTCGTGGGCAATTGGCATGGTCTTTTCTTGATGGGCCACGACGGCAGACTGACTCCGTTCGATGTGGATGGTTTGAAGCGAGACGATTCCGGCCGTTACACGTTCTCGCGCACAAAGCGTGGCTATGGAGCAAAAACCTTCTTCGCCGTTGGCCGTTTTCAAACGATTTACGCGTGGATGGATGGTTGGTTCAGGATCACTTCCGAACGGCACTGGCAACCTATGGCGGGACTTCCGCGAGAAGCTTTTGTGTTGACTACATTCGAATCTGAAACAGGCGACGTTCTATTTGGAACGGATCTCGGAATCTTCGCAATCACCCCACAGGGGCAAGCGAGAAAGCTTGACGATAGCAACCATGGTCCGAGGCGCTCAATCAGAACGTTCGCAGAGGTAACAGGGCGTCAGAAGATTTTGGCCGGAGGGGATGAAGGTTTGTTCGTGGTCCAGTCAAACTCCTTCAACGTGGAGCCGCTTACCAATGGTTCCGACGACTTAATGGGTTCGGTGCGGCGAATTGTTGCGTCTGAATTCGCTAACCTGAGCATCATCGAAACTTCTAACGGAAGTTATTCCTTCGACGGAACGAATTTAAAAGTCATCGAAGATTTGTCTCCCGCGAGCGGCGTATCGAGCGTGGCCGTATTTCCGACGCTCCGCCGAATGCTCGTCAAGAAATCAAGCGAAAATGGGCCTTTGGTGTACGAGCTGAATGAACGCGACGCGGCAAACAATTGCAGAAAGCCAATTGCGAGCCCCTGATCCAAAGCACTCCACTACGGAATAGTTCATTCCCGGATGCCTTGGCGCTATCAAGTTTGGCGCGCGTCGCGATCTTCGAGGACCAGGCCGCGCCATGGCTGCTTGGCGTATCGAGCGTGGAAGCCGCCGGGTGCACGCATCCAGTTGCCGAGATCAATGCCGATGAAGCAATCGGGTTCGACGAATTCATGTGTATGCCGATCGCCGTCGAAGAAGTGACGGACATAGCCCACGCGTCGGGTGCCATACCGTGGGTAAAGCAGACCCGCTGTGTCGATCACGAAAGCGGTTGATGGCGCCCAGACTTGCTGGAGGTTGTCCCAGGTATCGGTCTTGTAGTCATGGATATGTCCCGAGGAGATGGTGACCTCCCCGGCCGCGGACAGCATCTGGCGCAGCCGCTCGCGATGTTCGGGATAAAGCGCGCCCTGCGTCGGCTTATCATCGGCGGCGCTCGCCAGGTACAGCGGCTTGTGCTGGAAGATCATGAGGCGCCGCCCGTCGGTCTGCTCGGCCGCGGCGCGGATCAGTTCGTTCTGCTCGGCTTCGGCCGGCAGGCCGCTGCCGAACAGCATCGAGTTCAGGCCCAGAAGGCGCAACGATTTTCCGACCTCCCGTATCCAGAAGTCCGCGCCGAAGTGGCGGATGTAGGCTTCGCGCCGCGCGACCGTGATCATGCTCTCCCCGCCCCTGACGTCAGGCCGGCTGTTTCCGATGTCGTGGTTGCCCGGGACGAAGAGGACTTCTCGCTTGATCCTACGGAACTGCTCTGCTGCGAAAGCGAGTTCATCCTCGAAATCGGAGCCGTCTACCGACATGTCGCCGCTGCAGACGATCAGATCGCACGCCTCGTCGGCCAAGAGATCGACCAGCAGTTCCCAATTGTGATGGAAGAACGGACGGCGGCGGCTGAGATGCGTGTCGGAAATCTGGACGATGCGTAATGCGAACGGTGACGTCATGACGATGGCCTTCTGGTGCGCGCGTGCCGCAACACGCATCTGGTGCAGGTGTAGCGGCGCCTCAACGAAGCGTTTCAGCGAACCGCGGAAACTGTGCGTGTCTTCCGATCTCCAGTCGGGATGGCGTTTCGATCGGACGACGACGCCTTCGAAGCCACGACGAGCTTTGTGACATAAAGCACGTCGAAGGAGCCGGAACTGTCCCAGCGATCCAATATCTCTGCGAGGCGGGAGAGATAAGCGGTCTCGCCGATCCCGCGGATCGCCTGTTGCGTGATGGTCGACGACAAACTGAAGGTAGTGAATGCTTCGCGTGTCATCGGCATCCGCCAGCAGAAGGCGTGCTCCTGGATGTCGCTTGCGAGCGCATGTCCGCGCAATTCACCGGCGGCGTCTATCGCGGCATAGCGGCCGCTGCCGGCCGGAAAGGTACCGCGCCCATAGCCTTGCACGGTCTCCTCATGCAATTGCTCATAGGCCTCCAGAAAAGGGCTGTCCCACCATCGCCGCACATTCTGCACGATCGCGAGCACGCCGCGCTCGCGCAGGCACCGGAACGCCTCGGCATAGAACAGCGGCCGGTCGAACCAATGCGCGGCGGTCGCTGCCGTGACGAGCGCGAGACTGCCGTCCGGGAATGGCAGGTCTTCGGCGGCTCCAGCGACAAAGGACAGATTGGGCACCTCGCGCGAGGTCACTTCCGCTGCGCGCCGCATATCCGCACCCGGCTCGACGCCGATCACGCGCGCATCGGCAAGCGATTGCGCCAGTTGCCGGCTGAAGATGCCGGTGCCCGCGCCGACATCCGCCACGAGTTCGCCAGGACGAACCGACAGGATCCCAAGCGCGGCCGGCGGATAGTCAGGCCGCGCCCGCCCATAGCAGTCGGCGATTCCGTCATAGGGACTGTCGCTTGGCGAGGAGAGCTGATGGTCAGCCATGATAATGATCACTCCAGTAGCTTGCGAACGTCGGCTGCCATGGCGGGCATGGTCTCGGCAGCGGATTTCCTGCCGGTGACCACGGCCTCGGTGTGCCGCTTGATCACGTCGATGATCTTGACTGCATTCGGGCCCGGGAAAGCGTACCAACCCGTCAGAATCGGAACCTGGGCGATGCTGGCCTGAAAATTGGTGTTGGCTTTGTAGAAGTCGCCCAGCAGTTCGGGCGTGTTGATCGCGATGCTGTTGCTCGGCAAATAGCCGGTATGACGGGCCATGATCGTCTGGCCGACCGGCCCAGTGGCGAATTTGATGTACTTCCAAGCCGCGGCCTGCTTCTCCGGAGCCGTGGACAACATGACGGCGAGATTACCGCCGGCCGGCAGCCGACCATCGGCAACTCCAAGCGGAAAGCGCAGGGTCCGCATCTCAAACGACTTGCCGATCTGTCGCGTCGCGGAACCGAGATTGGAGCTGGAATCAGCGAAGATGCCGATCTTGCCGGCCATGAACGCCGGTCGCGCCTGACTGGAGGGAAGGTTCGGCATTTTCGCCTTCGCGAAGAGTTCCAGGGTTGCCAGAGCCGCAAGCCCGGGAGGCTGATCGAAGGCAACCGCCTTCTGGTCGGATGACATCATGCTTCCGCCGTTCGCGAACAGCAAACTCTGGAACATCCAGTTGCCGGTAATGTCCCACTGGAAATAGAACCCGGTGATGTTGCGCGCCGGATCGTCGATCTTTTTGCCGAGTGCGACGATATCCTCCCAGCGCGTCGGAAAAGCGTCGATGTTGCCGCCGGCCGCTCTCACCAGATCGACATTCACGTAGAGGAGCGGCGTCGAGACCGCATAGGGAATACCAAAGGTCTTGCCGTTCACCGCTCCAGCCCGCAGCATACCGGCATCGTAACCAAGCTTGTCGGCGCCGCCATCACGGGCGATGAAGGGATCGAGCGGAACGGCGATGCCGCGGTCAACCAGGCCGCGCACAAGATTGAGCCCCTGAAAGGTCACGTCCGGAAGATCGCCGATCATGGCGCTTCGGATGATGTTCTGCGAGGCGTCCTCGTAGTTCTGCGCAGCCGCCAGAAACTCGACGGTAATGTCCGGATTTTCCTTCTCGAAGCGCTCCTTGATTTCCTGATGTGCCTGAGCCGTTGTCCGGTCGAAGGCATAGATAACCTGGAGGTTGGTAGCCTGGGCGACGGTGGTGGCCAGGCCGATCAGCCCACAGACAACAGAGATTGCCAAGAATATCCGCATCGCGCATTCCACCAGATCGTTATTTCAGGGAAGCCGAGGTCAGCCCTTCGATGAACCAGCGCTGGGCGACGACAAAGGCAAGCATGAGCGGCAGAATCACAAGCACGGCTCCGGCCATCAGCGGGCCGTATTCGGTGCTGGCTTCGCCACCGTGGAAGATCGCAACTCCCAGGGCCGGAGGCATCAGAATTCGGCGATTTCACCGCAATCAGGGGCCAGAACAAGTCGTTCCAATGGGACACGACGGAGAAAATCGAGAAGGCAATGACGGCCGGCATCGCCATCGGCAGCATGATGCGCCAGACGATCGCGAACTCGGAGAGGCCGTCCAGTCGCGCGGCATGGACCACGTCATTGGGGATAGATCTGAAAAACTGCCGGATGAGGAATATGCCAAAAGGCGAGACGATGAAAGGGAATATCAGCGCGGCATAGCTGTTGAGGAGGCCGAGGCTGTAGCCGAGGACAAAGAGCGGCACCGCCAGCACCTGATGGGGTATCAGGAGGCCAACCAGGACGAGACCGAACAGCAGGTCGCGTCCCCTGAATTCCAGTTTGGCGAGTGCATAGGCGCAAGGCGTGCAGATCAGGATCTGCAGCGCCAGGATCGCGACGCAGACCAGGACGCCGTTTGCCATGTAACGCGGCAGCGCCGCCGCCGTGAGCGCCTTTCCGTAATTCTCCATCGCGTACCAGTGATCGGGCAACAGTGAGAAGGAGGTTCGAAAAATCTCTCCCGGAGGCTTCAGTGAGAGGCTTGTCATCCAGACGAAAGGAAGAAGCATCAATCCGCCGCTTGCAAGCAGGAGGGCATGACGCACAATGGCCGCTGGCCATGACGGACGATGACCGACCGGGCTCATTGGTAGTGCACCCTTTTGTCGATCAGGCGGGCCTGAATTAAGGTGAGAGCCACCGCGATGATGAGGAAGACGACCGTGATGGCAGCTCCATAACCGGCTCGCAGGAACTCGAAACTCTCGCGATAGAGCGTGTGAAGCAGCACGTCCGAGGCGTGGCCGGGGCCACCCTGGGTCAGGATCTGCACCGTATCGAAGACGCCGAAAGCCCTGAGCGCCACGACAATGACGACAAACATGGCCACCGGACCCAGCATCGGCAGGGTCACGGTCATCAACCGGTCGAGCCATCGGTCGGCGCCGTCGATGTCGGCCGCGTCGTACAGGTCCTGCGGGATGCTCTTTAGGCCCGCCAGGAACAACACCATGGCAAAGCCGAGATTCTGCCAGACGCCGATCACGGCGAGCACCGGCAGCACGGTTGCCTCGTCGCGCAGCCAGTTGGCTGTGGGCAAGCCGACGGAGGCGAATGTGGTGTTGACGAGGCCGATGGTCGGATGGAGCAGCGCCTCCCAGACGATCGCCATAGCGGCAAGCGTTGCCATGAATGGCAGGAAATGGATGGCGCGATAGAAGTCACGCAGGCTGTTGCCGCTTTCGATCAGGAGCGCGATGCCGAGGCCTCCCAGGACGGTGCCGGGCATCACGATCGATACGTAGACGACCGTGTTGCGCAGCGAGGCGACGAAAGCGTCATCGGCCAATATCCCCCTGAAATTGGCCAGGCCGACGAAATGCAAGCTCTTGGTCCCGAACTGCCAGTCAGTCAGGGCGATGGCAATGATGGCAACCACCGGCAGAATGAACAGGATGAGCAACAGCGCGATCGCAGGACCGGCAAGTGCCACGGCTGCAAGCACGTCGCCTGGCCTTCGCATCGGGAATACCCTGCCCGACAGATCGCCGTCCGATCGGCCTGGTGACGCATCAAACCGAGGGCTGATCACCGTCGTCATCGCGCATACTCACGTCTGGCGGCGGCGTTCGCGTCGATAATCGCGGCGGGAGGCCGGCTGTGGGCATGGGCTCGGATTCGCTGTCCGTCGGACGCAAACAGCAACACCCGTTCGGCGCACACCGCCAAATGGACTTTTTCGCCAGTGGCGAGATGAGGCGCTCGCTCCGCATCGAGCCGCGCGATCACCGGCTCTGCGCCTTCCTCTCCCTCGACATGGACATAGAGGTCAGGACCGAGGTGCTCGACGAGCCGTACCCGTCCGGCAAGCAACTCTCGCTGCCCGCCGGGAGCCACCAACGTGAAAGCTTCCGGCCGGATACCGAGCACAACCGAGGTGCCCGGCTGCTGGGCGGTCTCGATCGCCAGCGCGCGGCCACCAAGATAGACCCTTCCGCCCTCGCCAACGCGAGCCTGGATCATGGCGATCTTGGGGGAGCCGATGAACTCGGCCACGCGCCGCTCCGCCGGATCGGCGTAGATCTCGAGCGGTCGGCCGACCTGCCGCAGCTTTCCGTCAAGCATTACGGCGACCCGGTCCGAGAGCGTCATCGCCTCGGCCTGGTCGTGCGTGACGTACACAAATGTTACGCCGAGCTTGCGATGAAGCTGCTTGATTTCCGCGCGCATGGTGACGCGCAGCTTGGCGTCGAGATTGGAGAGCGGTTCGTCCATCAGGAATACCGACGGGCTGCGCACCATCGCTCGCCCGACGGCGACACGCTGCCGCTGGCCACCGGAGAAGCTCGCCGGGCTTCCGGCCGAGGACATGCTCAATCTCGAGGGCGGTCGCCGTCCGGCGCACATCATCTTCGATCTGCCAAATCTTGGCTCGCGTTTCCGCCAGAAGACGGCCAACGACCGGCAAGCGCTGCAAGAGGGTCAGACGACGCATTTTCAATGGCAGCGCCATGTTCGCCGCGACCGTCATGTGCGGGTATAGCGCGTAGGACTGAAAGACCATGGCGACGTCACGCTGCTTCGGGCGCAGCCCGTCGACTGGGAGTCCGCCAATCACGACGTTGCCGGAATCCTGCGCCTCGAGGCCTGCGACGATCCGCAGAAGTGTCGACTTTCCGCAGCCGGAAGGACCCAGCAGCGTAAGAAACTCCCCATCCTCGATATCGAGAGAGACGGCATCCAAGACGGGGTTGCCGCCATAACCTTTCGATAGCCGGTTCAGGCTGATCGCCGCCATGCCAATTCCATTCTGTCCACGCACACGCCCTCTCGACTTGGCGCGAAAATCTGTCTAGACAGATTTTGCTACAGTTGGATGACAATCGGACCTTCGTGCCCGCAAGGTTTGGCAAGTGGCTCGCGGCAATGCCAATCTTGGGGAGACAAGCGTGGTCGCGAACCCCGAACCGACCCTGATTTCGAGCGATGAACCGGATGCGGCCCAAACCCTCGGCTAAGCCTCAAGAGTCTCTGTGGAAACAGCTGGAGCAAATGCTCCTGCAGGACATTCAGGGCGGACGATTTGATAGTGCCGGCCGCTTGCCGGCCGAGCACGAATTGGCCGAGCGCTTCGGCGTCAACCGCCATACCGCGCGCCAGGCGATCGCAGGCCTCGTCCAGCGCGGCGTCATCTTCAAGCGCAAGGGCGGCGGCTCCTATCTGGTCCCGGGCATGATCGACTACGAGATCGGAGAGCGCACACGTTTCAGCACGAATGTTGCGCTCCAGGGTCGCGAGCCCAGCCGCACGCTTCTGGAGGTGAGCGAACGCAAGGCTCACGCCCGGGCATGCGCGGCGCTGGAGATGGCCGAGGGTGAGATGTCGGTCTTCATTCAGGTCATCGGAGAAGCGGACGGCATACCGATCAGCATCGGCGACACCTACCTCCCTGCCCGCAGGTTTCAGGGCTTCGGTGCGATTTATTGCGAAACCACGTCGATTACGAAGACACTCGCTCGTTTCGGCATCCACGACTACACGCGCGAAACGACCCGCGTCATTGCGCGCAATCCCTCCCAGGATGAGGTCCGATATCTGCGACAGTCAGCCATGACGCCCATCCTCGCCGTCGAGAGCGTCGACATCGATCGTGACAAGCGTCCGATCGTCTACCACGAGACCCGATTTGCAGGCGAACGTGTCCAGTTTGTCGTCAAACGCGGCGATTGATCGCGGGAAGACCTGGGCTGACGCTCGGGAAAGGCCACGCGATGCCTATCCAGCCAGGACTGCGCTAATTCGATCCCCGCGCCTTGCGCAGCGTCGCCAGCACGATGTCGGCGGCGCGGACGCTCGGCGGCTGGTTGCCGGTCGACATGATGGCGTCGATTTTTGCGAAGGCCTCGACCTGTCGCTGCCGCAACGGTGAATCCGCCAGCACGTCGCGCAGAGCGGGCGCGAGCTTTTCCGGCGTGCAGTTTTCCTGGATGAATTCCGGCACCACATTTTCGCCGATCACCAGATTGGCGAGGATCACCGAACTGGTGTTGATCACGCGCCGCATGATCGATGCCTCGACCGCGCCGACCTTGTAGGCGGCGACCATCGGCACACCGGCGATTGCAAGCTCCAGCGTCACGGTGCCCGATTTCACGAACGCTGCATGTGCGATCCGAAACGCCGCCTGCTTGTCATTTTCGCCGACGACGATGCGCGGCTGCACCGGCCAGTTCCTCACGCCCTCGGCGACCACGTCCTGCAGATGCGGCATGGTGGGAAGGATCAATTCGAACGGCACGCCTTCGGCCTGCAGCCGGCCGAGCGTCTCGCCGAACACGGCGATATGGTGCCTGATCTCGCTGCGGCGGCTTCCCGGCAGCACCAGCAGAACCGGGGGCGGCTCATTGCGGCGCTTCCGCTCGTCGGCCCCGGGCCGGAGCCGGCCGACCTGCTCGATCAGGGGATGGCCGACATAGCTGCATGGCGGGCCGCGCAGCCTGCGATAGGCTTCGGGCTCGAAGGGCAGCAGCGCCAGGACATGATCGACATAACGAAGCATCGCGCGGGCGCGGCCGGGCCGCCACGCCCAGACCGAGGGCGATACGTAATCGATGATCGGTATCGCGGGATCGCGGGCGCGAACGCGCCTTGCCACCCGGTGGGTAAAATCGGGACTGTCGATGATCACGAGGATGTCGGGCGAGGCCTGCGTCACCGCGTCGGCGGTTTTGCGGATCCGCCGCAAGATCATCGGCAGCTGCTTTGCGACCGCCGCCAGGCCCATGATCGACAGCTCTTCGATCGGAAACAGCGACGTCAGCCCCTCGCGCGCCATCGACCGGCCGCCGACGCCCTCGAACCGGACGGCGCCGCCAAGGCGCTGGCGCAGCACCTTCATCAGGCTGGCGCCCAGCCGATCCCCGGATTCCTCCGTCGCGATCAGAAAAATATGCCGCGCGACGGTGCTTGCTTGCGGCGGCATTACGCGGGCAGCCCGGTCACGAAAAGGCCCGCGGCATCCGCGGCCTCGATCATGGCCTGGGGTTCGACCACGATGGTGTTGCCGGCGACGATCGCAATGCCGGCAAGCTGCGCCTTGGCCGCGCCCTCGATGGTCCGCGATCCTACCGTCGGCAGGTCGAAGCGCAAATCCTGCCCGCTCTTGGGCGCCTTCACCAGCACGCCGCGCGCGGCCCTGGCCCGGATTTCGGCCTTCCGCGCGCAATCGCGCCACCCGCGCCAGCAGGCCGTCGGTGCCTTCGATATCTTCGACTCCCACCACGTGACCGTCGATCACGACCACGGCCTGGCCGATGTCGAAGGGACTTAGCGCCCGCAACAGCTCGCGCCCTTTCGCGATATCGGCAGCCGCAGGCTGGTCCGGCGCAACGCGCGTGATGCATCCCTCGGGCATCAGCAGGTCCGGAGCGACATCCTTGATTCCCACCATCCGGAAGCCATCCTGTTCGAGAATGCGGCCGATTCCCGATAACAGGTGATCGTCGCCGCCCCGGAACGCCGCCCAGACGCGGCCGAGGACGCGAAGCGTGCCCCAGTCCAGCCTGATCTCGGATAGTGCCGGCCGTACCAGCGTGCCGATGAAAACCAGATCGCGGCAATTCTCGCTGCGAAACAGTTTTACCGCCCGGCCCAGTTGGCCGACCGAAATCCAGTGATGACGAAACCGCGCCACGCCCAAGGGATCGCAGGTGCCTTTCAGCGCGAACAGCACCGGCTCGATGCCGCGCGCGGCGAGCGAATCCGCGACCGCGAACGGCATGACGCCGCCCGCCGCGATCAGGCCCACCGGCGATGAGATCTCCAAAGCCTTGGTGGTCATGGCGCCGGTGGCCTTAATGTCAATGTCGGTTGCCGTCGTCGGCCGGAAGGCACAGCGCGCGGTGCTTGCCGTCGCCGATGAAGGTCAGGATCTCCCTGATCGCGGGATCCTCCGCCGCCAGCGGCTGCACCACATTCAACCGCTCGGCGAAAATGCCGGGACCGTGAAACAGCTTTTGATAGAACGATCGCACGGTCGCGAGCCGCTCGCGCGTGAACTTGCGGCGCTTCATGCCGATGATGTTGAGCCCTTCAAGGCTCGCGTACTGGCCGTTGACGAGGCCGAACGGAATCACGTCGCCGCGAACGCCGCAGACGCCGCCGACCATCACCTGGGGGCCGATCCGCGTGAACTGATGCACCGCCGACAGTCCGCCGATAAAAACGAAATCGCCGATCTCGCAATGGCCGCCGAGCGTCGCCGAGGTCGCGAAAATCACGTCATTGCCGACCTGGCAATCATGGCCGACATGGCTGCAATTCATGAAGTACCCGCGATCGCCGACGCGGGTGATGCCGCCGCCGGCCACGGTGCCGGCGTTCATGGTCGCCTGCTCCCGGATGATGCAGCCGGCTCCGATCTCAAGCCGGGTGAGTTCACCGCGATAGCTCAGGGATTGCGGCGGCGTGCCCAGGGAGACGAACGGATAGATCGTGCAGCCGTCGCCGATGGCGGTCTGCGCGGTGACGTGCACATGCGCGATCAGGTTGCAGTTGGCGCCGATCACGACGTGGGGACCGATGATGCAGTAGGGACCGATCGACGTGCCCTCGCCGATCACGGCGCCGTCTGCAATCCGCGCGGTGGGATCGATCGTACTCATCGAGAGGTCTCGTGCCGGCCAATAGGGTTGCGTCGCATTTTCCGGTCGTTACCGCGACGTACCGATGCTGTCTAGTGACGTATGGTTACCGCGTATTTCGACCGGTTTGTCGGTCAGAATCCATCAGTCCGTCAGCATCGCGCCGACGTCGGCCTCGGCAACGGTAGTGCCGTTCACTTTGGCGTCGCCGTGAAACCACCACATGGTCTTGCGGCGGCCGATGCTGCGCATGTGGTATTCGATGGTATCGCCGGGCATCACCGGCTTGCGGAACTTGCACTTGTCGATGGTGAGAAAATAAACCGCGCGCGGTTTCTCGGTGCCTTCGACCGATTTGATGCCGATCACGCCGGCGGTCTGCGCCATGGCCTCGATCATCATCACCCCCGGGTAAACCGGGCGGTCCGGGAAATGCCCGAGAAACGGCGGCTCATTGATGGTGACGTTCTTGATGCCGATGCCGCTGTAATCGGTGCGGATCTGTATGACCCGATCGATCAGCAGCATGGGATAACGGTGCGGGAGCGTCTTGAGGATCTCATTGATATCCACGAGCTCGAATTTGACCGGTGCCGCCTCCATCAATCTCGCCCCTCGCCTTTCGGATCGGCCTTGCCCTCGCTCGCCAGACGCTCCACCGCCACGATCTCCCGGAACCACTGCTTGGTCGGTTTTGCAAAGAACCCGCCCCAGCGTCCGTTGGCGGGGATGTCATCCTTGACGCCGCTCATCGCCGTGACCTGCGCGCCGTCGCCGATGTGAACGTGGTTGTTGATCCCGACCTTCGCCCCCAGCGCGACATTGTCGCCGATCGTCAGACTGCCCGCTAACCCGATCTGGGCCGCGAGCAGACAATGCCTGCCGATGGTCACATTGTGACCGATCTGGACCTGATTGTCGATTTTCGTGCCTTCGCCAATGACGGTATCGCGCAGGCTGCCGCGATCGATGGTGGTTCCGGCGCCGATCTCCACGTCGTTCTGGATCAGGACGCGGCCGGTCTGCGGCACTTTCAAATGGCCGTCCGGGCCAAAGAAAACGAAGCCGTAGCCGTCCTGACCGATGCTGCAGCCGGGGTGGATCAGGACATTGTTGCCGATCAGCGCGCATTGAATCGCCGTGTGCGCGCCGACGTTGCAATCCCGGCCGATCCTGACATTGACGCCGATCACCGCACCCGAGCCGATCACCGTCCCGGCGCCGATTTCGACGTTGGGGCCGATCACGGCGAGCGGATCGACAATCACCCCGTCTTCCAGATGCGCCGTCGGATCGATCACGGCGGACGGCGCGATACCGGCATTGCCGAACCAGGATCGCGGGCGGAGCGCGTCATGGTGCATCTCGCGGGCAATCTTCACGAACGCCCGGAACGGCTGCGCCGCGCGCAACACCGCGACATGGGCCGGCACGCTGGCCTCGAAACGCGCACTCACCAGGCACGCCCCCGCCTTGGTCGAAGCGAGCTGGCCGGCGTATTTCAGATTGTCGAAAAACGTCAGATGCATCGGGCCAGCTTCTTCGAGCGAAGCCAGTCCCCGGATCTGGTGGCCGCTACGCGACGGATCGGCCAAATCCGCCTTCGTCAACGCGGCCAGATCGGCCAGCGTCGACAAAAGGGGTTGCTCGAAGAAAGTCGGCTGCGCCATTCCACCCGTCGCGGTCCGGCCGGAGATCAAACTCAGAACGATGTCCCGCCGCCAAACTTGAATTCCTGCACGCGGTCGTTCGCGCCCTTGGTAAGCGGCACGGCGTAGTCAAAGCGCAGCGGACCGAACGGCGATGCCCAGATCAGACCCACACCGACCGACGAACGGATGACGTTGCCGTTGTCGTAGACCAATCCCGTACATGTTCCGGTTGCGATTGGATTGATGGTCGAACGGACACAGCCTGGCAGGTTGACCTCGCCCGTTTGCGCCCACGAGGTCGGTCCCTTGTAGTCCCAGAGCGAACCGGCATCGGCATAAACCGCGCCCTTAAGCCCGACTTCCTTCGGCAGGAACCAGAACGGCATCTGCAGTTCCGCCGACGCGCCCCAATATTTGGTGCCGCCCAGCGCGTCAGCCGTACCGAACGGGTTGAGGTCGCGCGGACCCATGCCGTTGGGGGCAAAGCCGCGAACCAGATTCGGCCCCATCTGGAAATGATCCAGCATGCGAATATCGCTATTGACGCTGTTGAGAATGCCGCCCTGGACGTGGATCAAGCCGACGATATCCGCCACCAGCGGCGTGTAGTATTTCGCATCGACCGCGGTCTTCAGGTAGCGCACATCGCCGCCGACGCCGGCATAATCCTGTTTGAAGTCGACGAGCAGACCGTCGGTGGGGTTCTTGTTGTTATCCAGCGTGTTGAAGTTCAGCGAATAGCCGAGCGCCGAGGTCAGCGTCCTGCCGTTCTGCAATTCCTTGCGGACCGGCAGCGAGGCCTCGCCATCGACATAGCAACCGAGACCGTTCGTCGAGGCCAGATCCGGGTTGATGCCATTGGCTGCAACAAACGCCGGATTGGCGGCAGCAAACGCCGGTGACGGGTTGAAGGCGAGCAAACTGTTTGCCGGATTGTTATTACAGTTGGCGAGGTTCGACGGCAGCTCGATTTCCTGCTGATAGATCGAGTACCGCAGTTGCAGCGACAGATCTTCACGCAGCCCGAACCCGAGCCTTGGACTGAAGCCCAGCGTCTTGGTGCCGTACGAAATGAAGTTGTTGGCGAGTTGCTGGCGCTGGAAGAAATCGAGACCGAGCGCGACGCGATAGTCCAGAAGATAAGGCTCGACCAGCGAGAGCGAGTAGCCGCGCGCATACTGGCCGTACGTCACCGACGCCTTCGCGAACAGGCCGCGGCCGAGGAAGTTACGCTCGGAGACGCTGACTTCCGCGAGCGCACCATCGGTGGTCGAATAACCGCCGGATACCGAGAAATCGCCGGTCGACTTCTCTTCGAGGTCGACAATCAGAATCACGCGATCGCTCGATGATCCGGGCTCGGTGGTGATTTTCACGCTCTTGAAGAAATCGAGGTTCTTGAGGCGGCGCTCCGCACGATCGACCAGCGCGCGATTATACGCATCGCCTTCGGAAAGATCGAACTCACGACGAATGACGTAGTCGCGGGTACGGGTGTTGCCGCGCACATTGATGCGCTCGATATAGGTTCGCGGGCCTTCGTCGACCGCGAAGGTGATCGAAACGGTATGCGCCTCGAAATTGCGATCGCCGCGCGGACGCACGATCGCGAAGGCGTAACCCCGCCGCGAGGCCTCGATCTGCATTTCCTCGACAGATTTCTCCAGCGCCTCGGCGTTGTAGAGCGACCCGACATAGACACGCGAGAAGCTGCGCAGCGAGTTACCGTCGAGCGTGCCGATGCTCGATTCGAAATTGACGGTCGCAACCCGGTATTGCTGACCTTCCTCGATCTTGAAGGTTACCAGGAAGCCCTTCTTGTCCGGATCGTATTCGGTCAGCGCGGCTACCACCTGCACATCGGCAAAGCCGTTCTTCAGATAAAAGCGGCGAATCAGATCGCGGTCGGCTTCGACGCGGTCCGGATCATAGACGTCGGCGCCGCCGAGGAAGCTCAGCAGATTCGATTCGCGGGTCTTGATGATATCCTTGAGGCGATAGGACGAATAAGCGACGTTGCCGACGAACTCCACCGACTTGACGCCGGTTTTGCCTCCCTCGGTAATCGTGAAAACCAGATCGACGCGGTTGTTCGGCTGCTCGATGATCTCGGGATTGACCCGCACGTCGTAACGGCCCGAACGGCGATAGATTTCAGCGATCCGCTGGGCGTCGGACTGGACCATGGGACGCGACAGCGTGCCCCGCGGTTTCGACTGTATTTCCGCCGAAAGCTGCTCGTCCTTGACCTTCTTGTTGCCCTCGAAGGCAATGCGTCCGATCACCGGGTTTTCAACCACGGTCACGACCAGTCGGCCGCCGGCCTGGTTGATCCTCACGTCCTGGAACAGGCCGGTCTCGATCAGCGCTTTCAGGCCGTCATCGATCTGTCCCTGGTCCAGCCGTCCGCTGGGTCCCGGCTTGAAATAGGAGCGAATGGTCTCGACTTCGACGCGCCGGTTGCCTTCGACCTGGATCGAAGACACCCCCTGCGCGGCAGCCGGCGACGCCATAACCAAAGCTGCCAGCGAAGCGGCGGCCGGCACGGCGAACATGATCAGGGCGGCTAACACACCACCCCGCACTCGCATCCCCAAATTCATGCGCAAAGCGCCCTTGTCATTCCAAGGCCGGCCCGCACCCCGCGAACCAGCAGATTCCCATTTGTCGCACCGCTTGTAACTAATTTTGCCGGGGCGGCAAACGTCCGAATGGGGTGCAATTTCATTTTCATTCCAAGACGTTGCCTATCGGCCACGCCCATCAAATAAGGCGTCAGGAGCCGGTCAGATGCAGGATGTCGTTGTAGGTCGCGAACACCATCAGCATCAGCACCAAGCCTAACCCGATTCGGAACCCCATTTCCTGCGCCCTGACCGACAGCGGGCGTCCGCGCACGGCCTCGACCGCGTAGAATAGAAGATGTCCGCCATCGAGCAGCGGAACCGGAAACAGATTCAGCAGCCCGATCGAGATCGACAGCACGGCCGCCAGATGCACCAGCGCTGCCATACCGATGGTGGCGACCTGGCCGGAAATCTGGGCGATTCGCAGCGGGCCGCCGACCTGATCGGCCGCCTCGCGTCCGGTAAAGATGCCGCCGAGATAGGCCAGCGTGCGGTCAACCACGAACCAGGTTTCCTTGACGCCGAGCCAAAGCGCGGTGGCGGGGTTCACACGCTCGGTGGTGGCGTCGCCGGGCGAAGTCGCGCGGGTGATTCCCAGCACGCCAAGCCGGTGCACATTGCCGAACGCGTCCTTTACTTCCCTGAGTTCGGGCGTTCCCTGCAATTGCAGCGCCGAGCCGCCGCGCTCCACCGTGAATTTCAGTTGCTCGCCGGCGTGCGTGCCGACGATCCGCTGCATATCGGAGAAGCTTCCGATTTTCGTGCCATCGATCGTGGTGACGACGTCGCCCACCTGAAAGCCGGCTTTCTCGGCGGCACTGCCCGCCTCGACCTTGTCGACGCGCGCGGTCGTGCTCGGCTTGCCGAAGAACGTGAACAGCCCGGTGAAGATCACGATGGCCAGAATGAAATTGGCGATAGGGCCCGCGGCCACGATCGCCGCCCGCGCTCCGACCTTCTTGTGATGGAAACTGCCGTCGCGCTCTTCCGCGGTCATGCTGGCGAGCGTCTCGGACGACGGTGTCGAGGCCTCGGTGTCGTCGCCGAAGAACTTCACAAAGCCGCCGAGCGGAATGGCCGAAATCTTCCATCGGGTGCCGTGCCGGTCGTTGAACCCGACGAGTTCAGGTCCGAAACCAAGCGAGAACGTTAACACCTTCACGCCTGCCCAGCGGGCAACCAGGAAATGACCGAGTTCGTGGAAGAAAACAACGATGGTCAGGACGAACAGAAAGGGGATGATATAGCCGACGATGCCATGACCTAATGTATTGAAACTGTGCAAAAAAAACTCTGACATCCGATTCCCCTTCACTAGAGCCGGAGCCCTGTCCCAGTCCCTCTTAAGATGCCTTTGCGGCAATTTGAGGCAATAGGGTGGCAGCCTGATGTCGCGCCCTATGGTCAACGTCGATGGCATCGTCGGCCGACGTCAACGGTGCAAGATTACCGCTACGCACCCAATCGTTCATGGTGGCCTCGACCAGTCGTGCAATCGCGCCGAATTTGATCTTGCCGCCGATGAAGGCCGCCACCGCGACCTCATTGGCCGCATTGTATACCGTGGTTGCGCCGCGCCCGGTCCTTAAAGATTCGTAAGCGAGCCGCAGCCCCGGGAACCGATCGAAATCCGGCGCCTCGAAGGTGAGTTGCCCGATCTTGGCGAGATCCAGCTTCGCGGCCGGACCGACGATCCGGTCGGGCCATCCCAGGCAATGGGCGATCGGGGTGCGCATATCCGGCGCCCCCAGTTGCGCGACCACGGAACGATCCGAAAATTCCACCATGCCGTGAATGATCGACTGCGGATGCACCAGAACGTCGATTTCATCCGGCGTCAGCGCGAACAGGTAGGAAGCTTCAATGACTTCCAGCCCCTTGTTCATCATCGACGCCGAATCGATGGTGATCTTCTGTCCCATGCTCCAGTTCGGATGCTTCAGGGCCTGTGCCAGCGTCGCCTGTTCGATATCGGCCGCGGCCCAGGTCCGGAACGGTCCGCCTGATGCGGTGATGATGACGCGAACCAGTTCTTCCCGGTTTCCCGAGCCGAGCGCCTGAAACAGCGCATTATGCTCGGAGTCCGCCGGCAGGATGCAGGCCCCCGCCTTCGCCGCCCGCTGCATGAAGAAATCACCAGCGCAAACAAGGCATTCCTTGTTCGCAAGCGCCACGGTCGATCCCCGATCGACCGCCGCGAGCGCCGGTTTAAGGCCGGCAGCGCCGCTGACGGCAGCCATGACCCAATCCGCCGGACGCGCCGCCGCCTCAATGATCGCGCTTTCGCCCGCCCCGCATTCGGTGCGCGTGCCGGCAAGGGCCTCTTTCAGCTCGCGGAGGCGGCTGGGGTCTGCGACCGCCGCAAATCGGGCGCCAAACTCCTTTGCCAGCTTGGCCAGCGCCTGCACGTTGGAATTGGCTGTCAGCGCTTCGACCCGGTAGCGGTCGCGCGCAGCCCTCAACAAATCCATCGTGCTGTCGCCGATGGAACCGGTGGCGCCAAGCACGGTCACGGTGCGCACGGCAGATGCCGTGGCTTTGTTGTTACGCAAGGGAACGGCGCTCATATTTTCACCAAACCATAAGACCGCGGCCGACGCCATCCACGCCACCCCGCAAAACCCCGAAAATCGCCGCCAGCACCGCGGCGGCGACGAATCCGTCGAGACGGTCCATGAGCCCGCCATGGCCGGGAATTATGTGACTTGAGTCCTTGACGCCGAATCGCCGTTTCACTGCGGATTCAAGGAGATCGCCGAGTTGCGACGCGATCGAGAGCGCCGCGCCCAGCGCCAGCAAGGGGCCGGTTTTGCCGAGATCGAGCGCCGCAAACCCGGCCGCGACGACCAGACTGGCGACAAAGCCGCCGATGGCGCCCGCCCAGGTTTTCTTCGGGCTGACCCGTGGCCAGAGTTTGGGGCCGCCGAGGCCGCGGCCGGCGAAGTAACCGCCGATGTCCGTGACCCAGACCACCAGCAGGACCATCATCAGGGCAGCGAATCCATGGGTTTGATCCAGGCGCACCAGAATCGATGCGACCGCCGCCGCGGCGGCATAGACAAATCCGGCTGCGGTCCAATGGCGCCGCTCCGGGGAGAGCAACGCGACGGCCACAAGGCCGAGCGCCAATACGGCCAGCGACGCATCGAGCCACCCCGATGCGAGACAAAATCCGGCGATGGCGAGCGCGGCAACCCCCGGCCCGACCACGCGCTTTTCGCGCGACGCGCCCACGATCATCAGCCATTCCACATAGAGGCCGATCGCAGCCAGCGACACCAGCGCGGCCCAGAACCATCCGCCGGCATAGGCGATGGCGATAGCCAACGGCGCGAGCACCAGCGCCGCCACGACGCGCATCACGAGATTGCGCGAACCTTGCTCGACAACGGCCGCCGGCGCGGCTTCGCCCTCGGTCACGATCCGGTTTTCGCGGCCAGACCGCCGAAACGGCGCTCCCGCCTGGCGTATTCGGCGATCGCGCCCTCGAGCGCGGCCTTGTCGAAATCCGGCCAGTGGGTCGGCACGAAGACGAGCTCGCTATAGGCGGCCTGCCACATCAGGAAATTCGACAGCCGCTGCTCGCCGCTGGTGCGGATGATCAGATCGGGATCGGGAATATCGGGCGCGTCGAGATAGCGGCCGAGCGTGTCGGCGTCGATCGAGGCCGGATCGCGCTTGCCCTCCGCGACCTCGCGCGCCAGCCGCTGCGCCGCGTTGGCGATCTCCTGCCGCGATCCGTAGTTGAACGCGACCACCAGGTTGAGGCGGGTGTTCTCCCGCGTCAGGTCTTCGGCCTCTTTCAGAAGCATGCAGATGTCGGGCTCCAGCCCGTCGCGCTGGCCGATCACCCGCACCCGCACGCCGTCCCGATGCAGGGTCGCCAGATCGTTGCGGATGAAGCGCCGGAGCAAGCCGAACAGGTCGCCGATTTCGGTCGCCGGCCGCGACCAGTTCTCCGAGCTGAAGGAGAAAATCGTCAGGTACAGGATGCCGAGTTCGTTGGCGGCGCGAACGACGCGGCGCAGCGCTTCGACGCCGCGGCGGTGGCCTTCCGCGCGCGGCAGACCGCGGGCAGCCGCCCAGCGTCCGTTGCCGTCCATGATGATGGCCACATGCAAGGGAGCGCCGGTTGGATCCGGTCCTTCAGCGGCGGGGGCGGCAACGTTCGACATCCATCAATCCTTCAAGCCCGGCAATCCAAGCTACACCGTGAGGATTTCCTTTTCCTTGGCCGCAAGCAACTGATCTATCTCCGAGATCACCCCGTCGGTGGCCTTCTGCACATCATTGGCCAGGCGCTCCTGATCGTCCTCGGAAATCTCGTGGTTTTTCTCAAGCTTCTTGACGGTATCGAGGCCGTCGCGGCGGACATGCCGGACCGCGACCTTGGCCGCCTCGGCATATTTATGCGCGACCTTCACCAGTTCCTTGCGGCGCTCCTCGTTGAGCTCCGGAATCCGCAATCTCAGCACCTGCCCTTCGGTGGCCGGACTGAGGCCGAGGTTGGAATCCACGATCGCCTTCTCCACCGCCTTGACCATCGACTTGTCCCACACCTGGACCGATAAAAGCCGCGGCTCGGGAACGCTGATGGTCGCAAGCTGGTTGAGCGGCATGTGCGTGCCGTAAGCATCGACCTGCACCGGTTCCAGCATCGAGGCCGCCGCGCGGCCGGTTCGCAAACCGCCCAGTTCGTGTTTCAGCGACTGGATGGCGCCTTGCATGCGGCGCTTCAATTCGTTGATGTCGAAACTACCCGTCGGCATAATGCTCACTCCTCCTGAATTCCTGGTCGTCGAGACCGCCAATCCGCGGCCGACGGGTCACAAACCCATCAGCCGGCGACGATCGTGCCGTGGCTGGTACCGCGCAGGATCGCGCCGATCGAACCCGGCTCGGCAATCGAGAAAACGATGATAGGCAGCGACGTCTCGCGGGCAAGCGCGAATGCGGTCGCGTCCATCACCTTGTAGCCGCCCTCAATTGCCTGCGAATGGGTCAGGCGATCGAATCGCTTGGCGGACGGGTCTTTTTTGGGATCGGCGCTGTAGACGCCATCGACATTGGTGGCCTTCAGCACCGCCTGGGCGCCGATTTCGGCGGCCCGCAGCACCGCCGTGGTATCGGTGGTGAAAAACGGATTGCCGGTTCCGCCGCCGAGCAGCACGATCCGGCCCTCCGCGAGGTATTTGTGCGCCGCCGCCCGGGTGAACAGCTCGCAGATTTGCGGCATGACGAACGCCGACAGGGTTCGCGCCGGCGCCCCTCGCCGCTCGATCGCAGCCTCCAGCGCCAGGCAGTTCATCACGGTGGCGAGCATGCCCATGGTGTCGCCGGTCGGCCGCGAGACGCCGCGCGAGGATACCTCCACGCCCCGGACCATGTTTCCGCCGCCGACGACGACCGCGACTTCGACGCCGAGCTGCTTGGCCGCGATCAAATCGCCGGCGATGCGGTCGATGGTCGGCTGATCCATGCCGAATGAATGCGCGCCGGCGAAATATTCACCCGAAAGCTTGATCACCACCCGACGATAGACCGGCTCAGCCATGATGCGATCGCTTTCCTTCCGGACGCCGGACCTCCGGCGCAACCACGCCGGAAAGGAGGGTTCCGGCGGTTATTTCTGGCCGCTGACCGCAGCCACCTCGGCGGCAAAGTCCGATTCCTGCCGCTCGATTCCCTCGCCGAGAGCATAGCGCACAAATCCGGTAATCTTCACCGGTGCGCCGATCTTGCCCTCAGCTTCCTTCACCGCCTGGGCGACCGATTTGGCGTTGTCGTGGATGAAAGCCTGCTCCAGCAGGCAGACTTCCTTGTAATAGGTCTTCAAACCGGACTCGACGATCTTCTCGATCACGTTCTCGGGCTTGCCCTGCTGGCGGTATTTGTCGGCCAGCACGTCCTTTTCCCGCTTCACGGTCTCGGGATCGAGGCCGGCCGCATCCAGCGCCTGCGGATTGGCGGCGGCGACATGCATGGCCAACTGCTTGCCGAGGACCGCGAGTTCATCGGTCTTGCCGGTGGATTCCAGCGCCACGATCACGCCCATCTTGCCGGCGCCCTCGATGACGGCGTTATGGACGTAGCTCGACACCACGCCTTTGCCGACCTCGAGCGAAGCGGCGCGGCGGAGCGTCATGTTTTCGCCGATGGTCGCGATCGCATCCGCAATCGCGGTCTCGACCGTCACCGACCCCACCTTCGCGGCCTTGATCTTCTCCACATCGGGGCCGACATCGAGCGCGACCTGCGCGATCATCTTGACCAGCCCCTGGAACTGCCCGTTGCGCGCCACGAAGTCGGTCTCGGAATTGACTTCGACCAGAACGCCCTTGAGGCCCGCCGTATGCACGCCGATCAGGCCCTCCGCCGCGACGCGGCCGGCCTTTTTCGCCGCTTTCGACAGGCCCTTCTTGCGCAGCCAGTCGATCGCCGCCTGGATGTCGCCGCCGTTCTCGGCCAGCGCCTGCTTGCAGTCCATCATGCCGACGCCGGTGGTGTCGCGCAGATCCTTGACCATCGCCGCTGTGATTGTCGCCATCGTTGCAGTCCTTTGCCTGTCAGGGCGAACGCGGCGCGGCTGTTGCCGCCTCGCCGCCTCCGCCACCAGCAATTGCGTCACTTGGGAAGGTGGTGGCCGGAAGGATCCGGCCAGCGCGTTCGCGTTATTCCGCTTCCGCGGTCATCGTCTTGGCCTGGGCGACCCAGCCATCGGCCCGGGTCGGAAGTCCGACCTCTTCGCCGATCTTGTGCGCGGTGTCGTGATTGAGTTCGGCCAGTTGCCAGTAATGGAAGATACCGAGGTCGTTGAACTTCTTCTCGATCGCGCCGGACACGCCGGTGAGCTTCTTGAGATCGTCGGCCGCACCGCGCGGACCGGCGAGACCCTGGAATCCCGCAGGCTGCGGCGCCGCCGGAATCTCTTCGCGGACGGGATGCGCCGACGCGCCGACGTCGATGCCGGAATCGCCCTGCGCGCGCGAGATGCCATCGATCACGGCACGCGCGATCAGATCGCAATACAGCGTGATGGCGCGGCCGGCGTCGTCATTGCCCGGCACCACATAGGTGATGCCCTTGGGGTCCGAATTGGTATCGACGATCGCGGCGACGGGAATGTTGAGCCGCTGGGCCTCCTGGATCGCGATGTCTTCCTTGTTGGTGTCGATCACGAAGATCATGTCGGGCAGACCGCCCATGTCCTTGATGCCGCCGAGCGAACGATCGAGCTTGTCGCGCTCGCGCTGCAAGGTCAGCCGCTCTTTCTTGGTGTAGGCGTTGGCGTCGCCGGAATTGAGCACCTCGTCGAGATGCCGCAGCCGCTTGATCGAGCCGGAAATCGTCTTCCAGTTGGTCAGCGTGCCGCCGAGCCAGCGCGAATTGACGAAATACTGCGCCGATCGCTTGGCGGCCTCGGCAACGCCGTCCTGCGCCTGCCGCTTGGTGCCGACGAACAGGACACGGCCGCCCTTGGCGACGGTGTCGCTGACCGCCTGCAACGCGCGATGCAGCAGCGGCACGGTCTGGGCGAGATCGATGATGTGGATGTTGTTGCGGGCACCGAAAATGTAATCCGCCATTTTCGGATTCCAGCGGTGCGATTGGTGGCCAAAGTGCACGCCAGCTTCAAGCAGCTGACGCATAGAAAAATCGGGAAGCGCCATAGTCTAATTCTCCGGTTGGTTCCTCCGGAAACGTGTGAGCAAACGAGCCTTGCGGCCCGGCTGCCACCGGACGGCCTTTTGAGCCATGTTTCCGTGTGAGATGGCGCGGTATATAGCCGGATTTTCGCGAGAAGCAAGGAAATAGGGGCGTTTTAGCGGCCCAAGACGCGCAAACTCGAGGTCCTGGCCCGGAATCTGGGGGGGTAGGCGTGCGAATCCCGTCGGAGACGCAAGTTCGAAGTCGCGTCGGTCGAATCCGATCAGAACTCCAGCGGGGCGTTATCGACCACCTCCTTCATCACGAAGAACGTCCGGGTCTGCCGAACGCCGGGCAGCGCGATCAACTGGTCGCCGTGAATCCGGTTGAAATCCGCCATGTCGCCGACCCTGATTTTCAGGAAATAGTCAAAATCGCCGGCGACCAGGTGGCAATCGAGGATGAACTTCAATTTCGCGACGGCTTTTTCGAACGCGGCGAAACTCTCCGGCGTCGAGCGGTCGAGCACCACGCCGACCATGACAAGCGCGCCCCGATCGACCTTTTGCGGCGCGATCATGGCCCGGACCTGATTGATGTAGCCTTGCTCGAACAGCGCCTGAGTCCGGCGATGACAGGTCGCCGCACTGACATCGACCAATTGCGCCAGTTCGGCGTTGGTGAGCCGTCCATTGCCCTGGAGCAGGCGCAGCATTTTCAGGTCGATCCGGTCGACATCCCCGCGGGTGGAAGGTTCTTTCATATTAAGCCTAATTCTCCGAAGATCATTACGTATATTCTATATTTGCGTGGGAACTAGCGCAATCCATGAGCTTCCTTTGAGAGCACATTTCGCGACGGGAATGCTAGATACCACGGCCTTGGATCGATCAACGGAAGGCTTCTCGCGTGCTGGAGAAATTCGAACGCTATCCCCTCACCTTCGGCCCCACTTATATTGAAAAACTGGAGCGCCTCGGCGCCCATCTCGGCGGCAAGGTCGAACTCTACGCCAAGCGCGAGGACTGCAATTCGGGTCTGGCGTTCGGCGGCAACAAGCTGCGCAAGCTCGAATACATCATCCCGGATGCGATCGCCTCCAACGCCGACACGCTGGTCTCGATCGGAGGCGTGCAGTCGAACCACACGCGCATGGTCGCCGCCGTCGCAGCGAAAATCGGAATGAAGTGCCGGCTGGTGCAGGAAAGCTGGGTGCCGCACGAGGACGCCGTCTATGATCGCGTCGGCAACATCCTGCTGAGCCGGATCATGGGCGCCGATGTCGAGATGGTCGACGAGGGGTTCGATATCGGCATCCGCCAAAGCTGGGAAGAAGCGATCGCGGATGTGAGGGCAAAGGGCGGCAAGCCCTACCCGATTCCGGCCGGAGCCTCGGTGCACAAATATGGCGGCCTCGGCTATGTCGGCTTCGCCGAGGAGGTGCGTGCGCAGGAACAGGCGCTCGGCTTTGCTTTCGACTACATCATCGTCTGCACGGTCACCGGATCGACCCATGCCGGCATGCTGGTCGGCTTCGCCAAGGACGGCCGCGAGCGCAAGGTGATCGGCATCGACGCGTCGTTTACCCCGGCGCAAACCAGGGCGCAGGTGCTCGAGATCGCGCGAAACACCGCAAAGCTCGTCGAGCTCGGCAAGGAGATCGTCGAAGACGATGTCGTGCTGATCGAGGATTATGCCTATCCGCTCTACGGTGTCCCCTCGCAGGAGACCAAGGAAGCGATCCGCCTTTGCGCCCGCCTCGAAGGCATGATCACCGATCCCGTCTACGAGGGTAAGTCCATGCAGGGCATGATCGACCTCGTGAAGAAGGACTATTTCCCGAGGGGATCGCGCGTGCTCTACGCCCATCTCGGCGGCGCGCCGGCTATCAACGGCTACGCCTACACATTTCGCAACGGCTGATCGGCAGATCCTCAGCTGACCATATCGACCCGGCCATCCTTCAATCGGTAGATGCCGCCGACCACCCGGAGTTTGCGCTGCTCGACCGCGGCGCTGAGGATCGGTGTTGCCGAGCTTAGCTTGGCGACGTTGTCGACCACGTTCTGCCGGATGGCTTTCGGAAGTGTATCGCCGGCCTGTTGCAATACCGCCTTCACCGCGGGCGCAACGCCTGCGACCAGCGACGGCATGTGTCCCGGCAGCGCCTTATCGTCCTTGAGGGATTTTATGGCGGCGTCGACCGCACCGCAGCTATCGTGACCCAGCACCAGGATCAGCGGCACACCCAGTACGGCAACGGCATATTCCAGGCTGGCGACCGTTTCGGTGTTGGCGAAGTTTCCAGCCACGCGGCAAACAAAGAGATCGCCCCGGCCACTATCGAAGGCGTATTCCGGCGCGATGCGCGAATCGGCGCAGCTCAAGATGGCGGCGTAGGGATTTTGACCTCCCGCCAGGGCCTCTCTTTCATGTTTGAAATCGTGACGCAGCGACACGCCATCGACGTACCGCGTATTTCCTTTCAGCAGGCGTTCGAGCGAAGCATCCGGCGACAATACGTTCTGTGGCTTCGGCGGCGCTTTTCTTTCCTTGGCGCCGGCCGCGTTGCCCACCAACACGCCCATCGCGGAGGCCGCAGCGAACAGCAGGCTGCGCCGTGAAGGTCCGAACCGAGGGATCGAATTTTGGCGGCACATCTCGCACATGGGAACCTCCACCGTTTAAAGAGTTTGCACGTCCACCACGCCCGCAACCGCCTTGATCGCGCCGGCGATCTGCGGTGAGACCCTGAAGCGGCCGGGGAGCTTCATTTCGACCTCGGTTTCGAGATCGAGCATCATCACCAGCGACACGTCGCCATTGGCGCCACCCACCGCTTCGGGAAGCGGTTTTGCCTGGGGAGCGCGGACCGAAGCCCCGCCCTGCGGCGCCGGCTCGGGCATTTGCAAGCGTTTGGCGATCAACTCCAGCGGCCTGGTATCGCGGACGAAGATCCGCAGTCCCTTCTGGGTTTTCGCCGCGGCGTCATCGAGCGGCTCGGCATGCAGCACGCGGGCGCGGACATCCTCGCCCTGCAATTCGGCGCCGAGCTGCAACAGCACCGCCGCGCCCGGCTCAAGCACGTCGCGGTACTGGGCCAGCCCTTCGGAAAACAGCACGGCTTCGAAATGACCGGTCGGGTCCGACAGCCCCATGATGCCCATCTTGTTGCCGGTCTTGGTGCGCCGCTCCATCCGCGAGACGACGGTCGCGGCAACCTTGCCCGCGGTCGCGCCGGTCTTGACCGCGCGGGAAAATTCCGCCCAGGACTGCACCCGCAAGCGTTTCAACACCACGGCGTAATCGTCGAGCGGATGGCCCGACAGGAAGAAGCCGATGGCGTCATATTCGCGCCGCAGCCGCTCCGCCGGCAGCCATGGCTCGACCTGCGGCAGCATGATGGTCGGCGCGTCGGCCGCGCCGCCGAACATGTCGTTCTGCCCCATGGTCGCGGCCTCATGGCTGCGCTGACACGCCGCCAGGATCGCCTCGGCGCCGGCAAACACCCGGGCGCGATTGGAATCGAGCGCGTCGAACGCGCCGGCCGCCGCGAGACTTTCGATGACGCGCTTGTTGATCGCGCGCGGATTTACCCGTGCGGCGAAATCGGCCAGCGAGGTGAACAGGCCGTCCTTGCGCGCCTCCACGATCAGCTCGACCGCCTGCGCGCCGACGCCCTTGAGACCCGCGAGCGCATAATAGATGGTGTTTTCGCTGACTTCGAAGGTGGCGCCGGATCGGTTGACCGAGGGCGCCTCGACCTTGATCCCGAGCCTTTGCGCTTCGGCGCGAAATTCCGACAGCTTGTCGGTGTTGCTGAGGTCGAGCGTCATCGACGCGGCGATGAATTCGACCGGGTAATGCGCCTTCATGTAGGCGGTGTGATACGACACCAGCGCATAGGCCGCGGCATGGCTCTTGTTGAAGCCGTAGTCGGCAAACTTCGCCAGCAGTTCGAAGATCGTATCCGCCTGCCCTTTCGGCACGCCGTTCTTGACCGCGCCGGCGACGAAGCCGGCGCGCTGCTTTTCCATTTCCGAACGGATCTTCTTGCCCATGGCGCGACGCAACAGGTCGGCTTCGCCGAGCGAGTAGCCGGCCATGACCTGCGCGATCTGCATCACCTGTTCCTGGTAGATGATGACGCCGAACGTCTCCTTCAGGATCGGCTCGAGCATGGGATGAAGATATTCGGATTCCTCGTCGCCATGCTTGCGGGCGCAATAGGTCGGGATGTTCGCCATCGGACCCGGACGATACAAGGCCACCAAAGCGATGATGTCCTCGAAGCGGTCGGGCCGCATGTCGACCAGCGCCCGCCGCATGCCCTGGCTTTCCACCTGGAACACGCCGACCACATCGCCCTTGGCCAGCATCTGGTAACTTTTGGCATCGTCGAGCGGCAGGGTCGCAAGGTCGATCTCGATCCCGCGCTGCCTGAGCAGTTTCACGGCGACATCGAGCACCGTCAGCGTCTTCAGGCCGAGGAAGTCGAACTTCACCAGGCCCGCCGGTTCGACCCATTTCATGTTGAACTGGGTCACCGGCATGTCGGATTTCGGATCGCGATAGAGCGGCACCAGTTCACTCAAGGGGCGATCGCCGATCACGATGCCGGCAGCGTGGGTCGAGGCGTGGCGCGTCAGGCCTTCGAGACGCTGCGCGATATCGAACGCGCGTGACACCACCGGATCCTCGTCGCGAAACGCCTGCAGTTTCGGTTCGCTCGCGATGGCGGCGGCCAGCGTCACGGGCGCGGCGGGATTTTGCGGCACCAATTTGGTCAGCTTGTCGACCTGCCCATAGGGCATCTGCAGGACGCGGCCGACGTCGCGCAGCACGCCCCGCGCCTGCAGCGTCCCGAAGGTGATGATCTGCGCGACCTGATCGCGGCCATAGCGCTGCTGGACGTAATCGATCACCTCGCCGCGCCGGTCCTGGCAAAAATCGATGTCGAAGTCCGGCATCGACACGCGTTCCGGGTTGAGAAACCGCTCGAACAGCAGGCCGAACCGGATCGGATCGAGATCGGTGATGGTCAGGGCATAGGCGACCAGCGAGCCCGCGCCCGAGCCGCGGCCCGGTCCGACCGGAATGCCTTGGGCCTTTGCCCATTTGATGAAGTCGGCGACGATCAGGAAGTAGCCCGCATAATTCATGCGGGTGATGACATCGAGTTCGAAGGCAAGCCGCGCGCGATAGGTTTCCTCGGTCTCGCCCTGCGCGAGGCCGTGAACCCGCAGACGATAGCTGAGGCCCTCCTCGGCCTGCCGGCGCAACTCCGCCGCCTCGCCGCTTTCCGCGTCCGCCGCGTTGCTCCCGGCGCCGACCGTGAAGCGCGGCAGGATCGGCTTGCGGGTGACCGGGCGGAACGAGCAGCGCTCGGCGATTTCGATGGTCGACGCCAGCGCCTCCGGCACGTCGGCAAACAAGACAGCCATTTCGGCGCGGGTCTTGAACCGGTGATCCGGGGTCAGCTGGTTGCGGTCGGTCTCGGCGACCAGCTTGCCGCTCGCGATGCACAGCAGCGCGTCATGGGCTTCGTAGTCGTCGGCGGTGGCGAAATACGGTTCGTTGGTGGCGACCAGCGGCAGTCCCTTGGCATAGGCCAGATCGATCAGCCCGGCCTCGACGCGGCGTTCCTTGTCGATGCCGTGGCGCTGCAATTCGACATAGAAGCGGTCGCCGAACATCTGCGCCAGCCGGTCGCAACGGGCAGCCGCAAGCGCCGGGTGATCGGCATGAAGCGCCAGCGAGATCGGCCCGTCGGGGCCGCCGGTCAGCGCGATCAGGTCCTCGGCGTCGCCCTCCAGCCATTCGAACTTGATGTGGGGGGATTGATGGATCGGCGTCTCCAGGAACGCCCGCGAGTTCAATCGCATCAGGCTGCGATAGCCGCGCTCGCGCGCCGCCAGCAGCACGATCCGGGTCGGTCCTGACGCCAGCGCATTGCGGGCGTTGGGATCCTGATCGCCGAAATCAACCGCCAGCTCGCAGCCGATGATCGGCTGGATGCCGTAGCCGGCCATCTTGTCGGAGAATTCCAGCGCCCCGAACATGTTGTCGGTGTCGGTCAGCGCCAGCGCCGGCTGGCGGTCCGCCTTGGCCAATTCGACGAGCTTCTGGATCTTGATCGAGCCCTTCAGCAGCGAATAAGCGGAATGGACGTGGAGATGGACAAATCCGGCATTGGACATGGCGCGGGCTTCTGCTGGACCTTTGGGGGTCGCAAGGCTTGAGGAGCGCGAGCGGCCTAAAGGCCGACTCGCTCCTCAATGGTGATGCCTGGCGCCTGGGGAGTCCACGCCGAACCCACCTTTCCTGCCCGCCGTCCCGCTTTTCCCCAACGCGGCATCAAGGGGGGTCTGGCGGTACGGAGCCTCTAGCGGGACACGAAACCGCGCCCGCCCCCTGCAGCCGGCGGCGGCCTCAGAGCTGGGGAATCAGCTGCGCCCAGATCGCAATCATCCCGACGAAAAGCGAGATCGACGCCAGCGCCGCAGCCTCTTCCACGAATGTCTTCAACATGGTGACCTCCTGATGCGAGAACATAAGAAGAACAATGTTCCTTTTTTGTTCCAGGAGTCGAAGGGGCCAGACAGGGAGCCGGTTCGGCGAATGACCGCCTGTGGTTAACGGCTGGTTTGATTTCGACGGCCCCGGCCTTTCCCTGCGTGCGAGGCCGGGTCTCGATCAATTCCGGAGAGCTGGATGAGATTGGCGGAGGTCAGCAGGACGTTTTCCTCCCCTCGAATAACCCGGCCCGTCCGACCTCGGCCCATGGCGCAAGACTATACTGATCGTCGAACCCGAATGCCGCCTGCGCCGACAAACATCTGGCTGCTCGATCTCGACGCGGTCCTGACCAACACGTCTTGCTGAGCAACACCGTGCGTTTACGGTTGGAAGCGAACGGAAGGTCGCGCGGCGCAGCCCTCCTCAACGTGAGTTGACGGGAACCCGTTCGCGCTGTTTGGATTACATTCGATGAATCGACGACAAGCGGCTGCGGCCGGTCAAGGAGACTTCCATGCGTAACCTGGTTCTGGCTTTGCTGACCGTCAGTGGATTGGCCGTGGTCGGCACAGCGCCGGCGGAGGCCGTCGGCACCCGCTATCCCTATTGCATGCAGGGCCAGGATGCTCCGGGCTTGAGCGATTGCCGTTACACCAGCTACCAGCAGTGCCAGGCCACGGCGTCGGGGCGGTTTCTCTATTGTATCGAAAATCCGTTTTACGCCGGCGTCGGCAACAACGACGATCCGCGCCCCTATCGCGGCCGCAACCGCGCTCGGCCGGGCTTTTCCTATTACTGATGCGGCATCGGACGGCGCGCTGCACAGCCGCGCGCTAACGTGAATTGACTGGCTGCGGCCAGCGCTGTCTGCTCGGGATATCGGTCGATCCGTGTAACGGAGGACGCCATGCGAACAGCATTGTGGGGATTGTTGATAGGCTGCGCGCTTTCGACCCTGAACGCCCTGCCCGCGGCGGCCCGCGATTATCCATTCTGCATCAAGGGCTGCGATTTCGGCGCAGGCCGCGGCGATTGCAGTTTTACGAGCTACCAGCAATGCAAGGCGACGGCCTCCGGCCGCGACGCCTATTGCGACGTCAATCCCTATTACGGTGTCAGTGCCGAGCCGCAGCCTGATCGCGTCCGCCTGTCGCCAAGGAGATACTGATGCGAAGTCTGGCTTTGACGATGTTGGCGATCGGGGCGGCCTCCATGGCCGCGCCGGCGATGGCCCAAACCTACGCCCCGGATTATCCGGTTTGCCTGCAGGTGTACGGGCCGGCCAGCTATTATGAATGCCGTTATACGTCGCTGGCGCAGTGCAATGCGTCGGCATCCGGCCGCTCGGCCCAATGCGTGGTCAATCCCTATGCCGCCAACGCCTATTACGACCCGGCACGACCGCGCTACAGGCATCGCCGCGGTTATTAGCGCCTGATTGTTTTGAGCCTGATCTCCGCGCAAACGCTTCGCGAGGGGGAAATCGGTGCCTCCCTTTCTCGGATCATGCTAACGAGCTTGCTGCTTTATGCCAGCTCGACGACCTGGCCGTCGACCAGCGACACCCGCCGGTCCATGCGGCCGGCCAGTTCCATGTTGTGGGTGACGATCAGCATCGCCACCTGGGTCGCCTTGACCAGTTGCGTCATGGCCTGGAACACATGATCGGCGGTGTGGGGATCGAGGTTGCCGGTCGGCTCGTCCGCGAACAGGACGCGCGGCGCGTTGGCGACCGCGCGCGCGATCGCCACCCGCTGTTGCTCGCCGCCCGACAACTCCGACGGCCGGTGCTTGATGCGATCGCCGAGGCCGAGATAAGCGAGGATTTCGGTGGCGCGCTTGACGGTCTCGGAGCGTTTGAGGCCGCGGATCATCTGCGGCAGCATGACGTTTTCGAGCGCGGAGAATTCCGGCAACAGCCGGTGCGACTGATAGACGAAGCCGATCTCGGTGCGGCGGATCTGGGTCCGCTCGACATCGGTCAGCCCGGACGTCGGCGTTCCCCCGATATATACCTCGCCGTCATCGGGGCTTTCGAGCAGGCCCGCGATATGCAGCAGCGTCGATTTGCCGGCGCCTGACGGCGCCACCAGCGCCACCGACTGTCCCGCCCACAGCGCGAGCTTGGCGCCGTTGAGGATGGTCAGCGTCGTTTCCCCCTGGGTGTACTGGCGTTTTATCTCGTGAAGATAGACGACCGGTACATCTTCCGCCGCTTGCTCCATCTTCCCCTCACTCGTACCGGAGCGCTTCGACGGGATCGAGGCGGGCGGCACGCCATGACGGATAGAGCGTGGCGAGGAAAGACAGCGTCAGCGCCATGATCACGACCGCGGTGGTCTCGCCGAAATCGATCTCGGCCGGCAGCTTGGAGAGAAAATAGAGCTCCGGCGAAAACAATTCGGTGTTGGTGAGCCATGACAGGAACTGCCGGATCGATTCGATGTTCAGGCAGATCAGCATGCCGACGAACAGCCCGGTCAGCGTGCCGACCACGCCGATCGCAGCCCCCGTGATCAGGAACACCCGCATGATCGACCCTTGCGACGCGCCCATGGTGCGCAGGATCGCGATATCGCTGCCCTTGTCCTTTACCAGCATGATCAGGCCCGAGACGATGTTGAGCGCGGCGACCAGCACGATCATGGTCAGGATCAGAAACATCACATTGCGCTCGACCTGCAGCGCATTGAAGAAGGTCGAGTTGCGCTGCCGCCAGTCCACCAGGAACACCGGCCGGCCGGCAGCCTCGGTCACGGTCTTGCGGAAGACGTCGATCCTGTCGGGGTTGGTGGTGAACACCTCGATCGCGGTCACGTCATTGTTGCGGTTGAAATAGGCCTGCGCCTCCGGAAGCGGCATGAACACGAAGCTGCCGTCATATTCCGTCATGCCGATCTCGAACACCGCCGCCACCTTGTAGGGCTTGATGCGCGGCGTCATCCCCATCGGGGTCACCGCGCCGCGCGGCGCCACCAGCGTGATGCTGTCTCCGGCGTGCAGCGACAATTGATCGGCGAGCCGGCGACCGATGGCGACGCCCTGCCCGTCGTCGAAACCCTCGAGCGTGCCCTGCCGGATGTTCTTGGCGATCGAGGTCAGGTTGTTGAGATCGTCGGCGCGAATGCCGCGAACCAGCACCCCGGCGGCATTGAACGGCGAGGACGCCAGCGCCTGACCGTCGACGACGGGGGCGGCGAGCCGTATGCCCGCGACCTGGCTGACGCGCTCGGCGACGTCCTTCCAGTCGGTCATCGGCGATTCCAGCGGCTGCACCAGAAGATGCCCGTTGAGGCCGAGAATCTTGTCCAGCAATTCCTTGCGGAAGCCGTTCATGACGGCCATCACGATGATCAGCGTCGCCACGCCCAGCATGATGCCGAGGAACGAGAAACCGGCGATGACGGAGATGAACCCTTCCTTGCGACGTGCCCGCAAATAGCGCCCGGACAACAGCCATTCGAATGGCGCGAAAGGTGGGGTTCGAATGGGCTCGCTCATGGCTTCATCCATAGGTCGATTTTCACACGATTCGGGCTAATTGTGGCCGCGATGGCCGACGTCCCACCGCCAGCGGTGGATAATTCGTCACGCGGTCAGCCGCGCCAGCACATCCGCCGGGCTCAAATTTTCGCGCGTCCCGTCACTGCGCCGCTTGAGCTCGAGCTTGCCTTCGGCGAGGCCCTTCGGCCCGACCAAAATCTGCCAGGGTATGCCGATCAGGTCGGCGGCCGCGAACTTGGCGCCGGCGCGCTGGTCGGTGTCGTCATACAAAACCTCGACGCCTTTGGCCGTGAGTTCGCGATAGAGTTTTTCGCAGGCGGCATCGGTATCTTCGGAGCCCTGCTTCAAGTTCAGGATCACCGCCTTGAACGGCGCCACCGCTTCCGGCCACTTGATCCCGACATCGTCGTGGCAGGCCTCGATGATCGCGCCGACCAGCCGCGAGACGCCGACGCCGTAGGAGCCGCCATGGATCGCCACTTCGGCGCCATCGGGGCCCGCGACCATGGCCTTCATCGTATCGGAATATTTGGTGCCGAAATAGAAGATCTGTCCGACCTCGATACCTCTGGTGTGCACTTTCTTCTCGGCCGGCACTTCGCGGTCGAACCGGGCGGCATCGTGGACGTCCTCGGTCGCGGCATAGACCGAGGTCCATTGCTTGATGATCGGCGACAGATCGCCTTCGTAGTCGATCTCCTCGCCGGGCACCGGCAGGTCGAGCACGTCGCTGTCGCAATAGACCGCGGACTCGCCGGTCTCCGCCAGCACGATGAATTCATGGCTGAGATCGCCGCCGATCGGGCCGGTTTCCGCGCGCATCGGAATCGCCTTCAATCCCATCCGCGCGAAGGTGCGCAAGTACGCGACGAACATCCGGTTGTAGGAACGCCGCGCCGCCGCTTCATCGATGTCGAACGAATAGGCATCCTTCATCAGGAATTCGCGGCCGCGCATGACGCCGAAACGCGGCCGCTGCTCGTCGCGGAATTTCCACTGGATATGATAGAGATTGAGCGGCAGGCTTTTATACGATTTCACGTAGGCGCGGAAAATCTCGGTGATCATTTCCTCGTTGGTCGGGCCGAACAGCAGTTCGCGCTTGTGCCGGTCGGTGATGCGCAGCATTTCCGGACCATAGGCATCGTAACGGCCGCTTTCGCGCCAGAGGTCCGCCAGTTGCAGCGTCGGCATCAGCAGTTCGATGGCGCCGGCGCGGTTTTGCTCCTCGCGAACGATCTGTTCGATCTTCTTCAGGACGCGCAGGCCCAGTGGCAGCCAGGCATAGATGCCCGCCGCCTCCTGCCGCATCATGCCGGCGCGCAGCATCAAGCGATGCGACACGATCTCCGCCTCTTTCGGATTCTCCTTAAGGATGGGTAGAAAGAACCGCGATAATCGCATGGGCATACTCGAAGAATCGGCCAAACACGGGAAGCCGCCAGTGAAACCGGATCGGGTGCGAAAACACAAGGGCGGGTATTCGCCAAAGCCGCTAAGTTGGCGGTTTTCCTGCCGTTTTCCCGGCGATCCTGGCGTGCCGGCACCTCGAATTCGTCTGCCGGCCTGATCTTTTGAGAATCCGTGACCGGAGCGGCCTGCCGGGCCGCTCACGCACCGGCGTCACCGGCCATCCACTACCGCAGGAAATTGTCCCGTCAGCGTTACATCTTCATGCCGGAATGGTCGGGCGACTTCTTCATATCCATGTGGCCGCCCGAACTACCCGCGCCCGCGGGGGCCTGCGCGCCGACGCCCTGGACATCCAGCGAGAGCGTTACCTTGCCGGCCTTTTCGAACTCCAGCGTGACCGGCACCTTGTCGCCCTGTTTGAGCGGGCTCTTCAGATCGAGCATCATCAGATGATAGCCGCCCGGCGCCAGCTTGACGGTCTTGCCGGGCTCGATGACGAGGCCCTTGTCGAGCGGCCGCATGGTCATCACGCCGTTGTTCATCGACATCTCGTGGACCTCGATCTTGCCGGCGACATCGCCGGCGCCGCCGATCAGCCGATCCGGCTTGGCGCCCTTGTTCTCGATGGTGAGATAGCCGCCGGCGATTTTCGCGCCGCCCGGCGTGGCGCGGCTCCAGGCCTGCGTGATCACGAGATCGCCGGCCTTGACCTCTTCGGCCGACGCGGGCGCGGCGAGCAGGGAAAAAACAAAAAAAGCGCTGGCGAGAAATTGCAGAACGGGGGTCATGATGGTTTCTTTCGGGTTGTGAACATTTTCGAGAGCTAGAAGGCGCGCCCTTACCTGGCCGCGGAGATCTGCTGAGCGGACCATTTTTCCAGCTCCGCCATTTCGGCCGAACCTTCAATGGTCGTGATGGTGCCGTCGCGCGAGATCAGCATGGTGCGGGGGATGTCGCCCTGCCAGCTCGGGTCGATTTCGAATCTCAACCGCTCGACAAAGCCGTCGCTGAAAATCCAGTTTTCGGCCGACGCCAGGCCGGCCTTTTCCAGCATCGATCGGGTGGCGCCCGGCAGGTCCGGAACGAGGTCCGCGCTGATCGTCACCATGTCGACCGCGGGATGATCCTTCATGAATCCTCCGAGCAGCGGCAATTCGACCTTGCACGGACCGCAGGTCACTCCCCAAAAATGCACGATCGTGGGACGGCCGGCATGTGAGCGCAGCACGTCATGCCAGCTTCCGCGCTCGAACGGCTTGAGCTGCGGCGGCGCTTCCGAAGCCGGGGCCGAAAGCAGAAAAGCGACCAGGAATATTCCGGCGAGCAGTTGACGCTTCATGGCTCATCCTCGATCGATTGAAAACGATAGCCGTCAGCCTTGGTCATCCAGGAAAGGTAGGACCTGCGGCCGTCCGAGACCAGCAGCGGATGATCGGAGCTATCCGTCGTGCCGGAGATGGCTTTGGGCACAGACCAGGTCGCTCCGTCGTCCCGCGACGTCATCAGATTGACGGTGGTCTTTTCGCCATCGAATTCCTTCCAGACCATCGCGGTCTCACGCGGACCGGCAATCACGTAAGGCCGCGTCGGATTATGGCTGGGCTGGCCGATCGGGACCGGCTCGGAGAACGTCTTCCCGCCATCGCGCGAGCGCGCGTAAAACAGCCCCTTGCGGACCTTGCCGTTGGTGTACCACGCCACATGATAGGTCCCCGCCGCCGAGATCGACAGGCTGGGTCCATGGTGCGGACAGGCATTGATCTGCCAGTCGTCCTCGCTGACGCGATAGACCTTGCCCGGGGTCGCCGGACCTTCGAACGTGACGACGGCGTGATCCCGAACGCCGCCTTCAAAGATGTTCCTGAACACGACGACCGGACGGCCGGGGCCGGCGAACGCCAGCGCGAGGCGGCAACATTCGCAGGTATTGTCCTGCGCCATCACGGCTTCGGAATAGGTGGCGCCGCCATCGTGCGACGACGTAAAAAACAGCGCGGCGCCGTCATATTTCCGGCCCGCCTCTCGCGCCGGAACACGGTTGCGCTTGTCGAGCCAGGCCGCGAACACCGATCCGTCCGCATCCAGCCCAAGCGCCTCGAAGCGCTGGCTCTCGTTGCTTGAGGTGATCGGCCGCAACTCGGAAAAGCTCTTCCCGCCATCGGCGGATCGCGTGGTGAGCACCTGCCCGTTGAATGCCTTGTCCTTGAAGATCGAGAACGCCAGGGCGATGCCGCCCTTGCGATCGACGACGATCTTGGGGCGCGCATCGGGCCCCCAATCCAGGTTGAGGCGCTCTTTGGTGACGAGAACCGGCGTCGAAAAGCTGACGCCGGCGTCCTTTGAACTCGCCACCGAGACCTGCCCGCCGGCCATCCAGGCCAGCCACAGCGTGCCGTCAGGGCTGAATGCGGGCGTGACTTTCGAGGCGCAACGCAAGGTCACTTCCTCGCACGCGGCTTCCGAGGCGTGCTGATGATTCATTTGCGCAAAGGCCGCGGTTTGCCAGAGGGTCACGGCGAGCATCGCGAGGGTTGTTCTGAGCATGGCCTTGCGGCCTCTGTCGGTCATTCCGATCATTTGAACGCCACTTTCATTCCGGCGACGAAGGCGCGCGGCGATCCGGCATAGATCGATGTACTGGTCGAATTCGCCAGTGCGCTCGCTCCGTCCTGGACGCCCGTGCCTTGTACTGTATTCGGAATATTATTCGCCGAAGCCACATAGGTCCGGTCGAACACGTTTCTCACCTCCAGATAAAGGCTCAACGTCTTGAAGTAATCCGATGCCAGATCGGTCTTGTAGTGTAGGTTGAGATTGACCAGCTCGTAGCCGGGCGCCTTCAGCAAATTCGCGTTGTCCATGTAGAAGGAATCCTTCCACTGCACTTCGACGAATGCACCGAGCCCCGCAAGCGGTCCCGAAAATTCGTCATAGCCGAGTCGCGTCGTCAGCTCATTCGGCGAGATCCCGGGAATCTTGTTGCCGACGCGATTAAAGCTGAAGACCGTCCCGCCTGTGCCGGGGCTTCTGATGCCTTCCGCATATTCAGTGTAAAATTGATCGAGGTAGGTATAGGCGGCCATGAACCGCCAGCCGGGATAGAACTTCCAGTCGGCGGCAAGCTCCACGCCGCGATGTTCCGATCTCGGGACGTTGAACATGTAGCTCGAATTCGGCGCCCCGGCCGGGGTTGCCTGATTCACCAGTTCGTTACGGAAGAACTCATAAAATCCGGTCAGACTCAGTGTCAGCGCATTGTTCGGCGTCCAGTCGACGCCCAAATCGTAGCCGAGGTTCTTCTGGGTTTCGAGTTGGGTGTTGTTGCCGTTTTGACCGTTGGATAGAACAAACAAATTTCCCACCTGGGGCGTTCCATAACCGGTCGCAACGCGGCCTCGGAACAGCCACTCGCTGTTCAGCCTGTACAACAGAGCCAGCTCTGGCGCCGTATTCTGGAACTGCTTGTCGGCCGGGGTGATCGCCGCTGTCGTGACGCCCGAAGCTCCGGTGTAGGTGTACGCCGTATTTCTCCCCTTCAGGTTGGTGGTTTCCCAACCGATCCCGGCAATAGCCGTCAGCGCTGACGTCAGCTTGAGTTCCTCCCGCGCACGAACTCCGTAATTCGAGGTGTCACTGAAGGTATTGCTCGCCAGCCTGCCCAGCGTGGCGTTTCCGCCCGGCATGACGTTTCGCGAGTCGCTCGAAGCTGTCAGCGTGTTGTAGAAACCACCGAAATACGTGGTGGAATCCATACCGAGGATTTCACCGCGTCTGGTGACATCGCTCATGTAATTATAGGATGGGAAGTCGCCGATGGCGGAGGTGGTCCCGGTCGGCTGACTGATATTGCGGTCGTCGAACACGAACTGGTTGCGCCAGGTGGTCTGGTTATCGAAATCATGCTCCCATCGACCGCCGACAATGGTGCGGCGATCGTTGCGGCCGAGCCCCGCCAGCACCGCCGTCTCCCTGTCGGTCCCGGCGACCGTGTTGAAGCCGTTATTGTTGAGCAGCACCGTTCCGCACCCGGGCGCGGCCGTCGCGCCGGTAGCGCAACCCCGCTGGAACGGATTTTGATAGTACTGATTGAGCGACAACCGGATCGGAAGGCGGGTGCTCAGATCGTTGTTGATCAGCTTGAAGGTCAAGCGATCGTCGGGCGTGGCCTGCAAGGTCGCGAGAAAATTGACCGTCTGGGTATTGAACCAGCTGTTGGCGATGTATCCGTCACCCCGCGCATCGCTGGCAAACAGCGAGGCTTCGAAATTGCCGACCTTCTTGCCGGCCGCCAGGTAATTGTTGAGATAACCGAAGCTGCCGCCATCCACCCCATATTCCACCCCGTCGATGGTGCCGCCCGGCCGGGTCCGGAAATTGAGCGCGCCGCCGGTGGCGTAATTGCCATAGAGCGCCGACGACGGGCCCCGGATGACATCGATCGCGCCATAGGCGCGCGGATCGATCAGGTCGCTGCGCGAAAGCCCGTCCGGCTGCGTGACCGGAAAACCGTCATCGAAGATTACGAGGTTGCGAATGCCGAAACCGTTGCGGGCGTTGGATCCCCGGATCGAAATGCCGAGATCGCGCGGTCCATTGCCCTGCTTGACGGAAACGCCGGGGCTGTCGCGCAAGACATCGCCGACCGAAAAT
Source organism: uncultured Alphaproteobacteria bacterium (assembly GCA_963793165.1). Classification (GTDB taxonomy): domain Bacteria; phylum Pseudomonadota; class Alphaproteobacteria; order Rhizobiales; family Xanthobacteraceae; genus Bradyrhizobium. The sequence continues at coordinate 39,248 of CAWBYU010000006.1, read as the reverse complement.
GCGGGCCTGTTGTCGAACTGGCTTCGATCGATCGTGGTCTGCGTCTGTCCCGCCGGCGCCTGGCTGAGGGTGGCACGGGCGGCGCTGGCGGTGAGATTCCCGCTCTGCGCCGATACGGAACCGGGATTGGCCACGGGCGGCCTCGCCTGCTGGCGGGTCGAGGCGCTGCGAACGCGTGGCTTTTGCGGCGCCGGTCGGGCGCGGGCCTCGCGGGGGGCCTCGACGGTCACCGGCGGAAGCAGCCGATCCGCCGTCTGCGCTTTTGGCGTCGAAGGAATCGCGCAAAGCGCGCCGCAAAGCACAAGGGAACTTGTGCTGGTCAAAACACGATAACGAAACATCTGGTATTCCTGACGCGGGCGCGATGGCCAGCTTATTGAAAGTCATCAACCGGCGCGGCCGCGGCCGCACCGATGTTCGGTGTTCGCAAGGTCAGGAAAAGGACGGTGGCGCGCGCGCCTGGGCGTGAGAACCGGTTCTGGAGCCGAACAGATCCGGTGCGCGCTCAAGCCAGACCACGCGCGCAGGCTCGCGGTATGGCGTCGGGACAGAGGTGTGGGGCGTATCGGCCGACGCGCTTGCATGCGCCGCGCAGCAGATCGAACAGGCGCCGTCATGCGCGCGATGATCGCCGGTCTGGCCGGTATGGTCCGCGGCCGAGCCGCCGCCACCCGAACAGATCGTGGCTGCGCCCAGGGGATCGGAGGCCGCGATGCTGGCCGCCCAGCATGCCGCGATCGGTGCGAAAATCTGCACCATCAGGGCAATCAGGACGATCGGAAGGAATTTTCGCAGCCGCCGCCGCATCGACGTATCAACCTCTTCGAAGTTGCTAATTAATCATGCAGGGAGTCCCGAGTCGAGACAAGGTTGCCTCCGATATGGCGCCAGGCAAAACTCTTTCCTGCGGAATCGCGAAATAAGCCGATATCTCAGGGGTTATGGCGCGACGTTTAGTTTCGCGAAAGTTTCCAAACTCCTCGTTCTTAATATCCCAAAGGTTAAGCAACTCGACTGAATGCAACCTAAGGTCAGCGTTTGCCCGATCATTTCGTATATTGCTCGAATTTTGAACAATCGTTGCCGAAAATGATGACAAGACAAAAAAGATAGTCTACGAATGTAATCTCAGGCTCGGCCGCAAGGTTCAAGTCTGGTGGTCCAAGTCTCGGGAGGAGCCCTGGCGCGCACAAGCAGCGTCGCCCCGTCCATCAAGATCAAATCCAAATTGACGGGGAAATAGGGTCGACACAATTTTTGGAGCAGGGCTTACCGCCCTGCTCTTTTTTTCGAGATGCTCTCGCGCGAGGTCGCCTTAAAAAAAATCGCGGTGTTGAAGACAAAGCCGATGACCGCCTCGACCACACTCATTGCGCACAGTTTTGAACTCGCCGCCGGACGCTGCGACGATCTCACCCCGCTGGTCTATCGCCGCCTGTTCCGCCAGCATCCCGAAGCCGAACCGATGTTTCGCCGCGAGGCGAACGACCTCGTGAAGGGCTCGATGCTGGCGCTGACCATCGATGCGATGCTGGATTTTGCCGGCGAGCGCACCGGAAACTTTCGCATGATCCCATGCGAACTGCAGTCGCACGACGCCTATGGCACGCCCCGCGAATTGTTTGTGGCGTTTTTTGGCGTGATTGCGGAGACGCTGCACGATATACTGGGAGAGGATTGGTCGCCCGAGATCGATCTGGCGTGGCGAAAGCTGCTTGATGAGATCGAGCGCGCCGTTACGGAGTGCCAAACATAGGTCCGAATCCGTATTTGCGGCGCTCTTACTGATGGCGGAGGCTCACCGATGGACAATTGCAAATGGCTCGGTGCGATCATCCTCTCTCTGACCACGACGCTCGCGCAGGGCGCCGGTATCCAGTCCATCGATATACCTGCCAACGCCGACGGCCCGGAGTTCAAGGGAGCCGTATGGTATCCCTGCTCTGAACCGCCTGAACGGGTTGATCTCGGCAGGATCATCTTGCCGGGGGTCAAGGATTGTCCACTGTCTGACAGGAACTTGCCGCTTATCGTCGTCTCGCACGGCAGGACGGGTAATTTCGCCGGCCATCACGACACCGACGAAGCACTTGCTGACGCCGGCTTTATCGTCGCAGCCATCAATCATCCCGGCGATACCGTCCTGGATTTGAGCCGCACCGACGATCTTTCGATCTACGTCCAGCGACCGAACGACATCAAACGCCTGATCGATTTCATGGTCGGCGCCTCGCCGCTCGCTTCCAACATCGATCGAGAGCGCATCGGTCTCTTCGGGTTCTCGCGGGGCGGCTACACCGGGCTGGCGGTGATCGGTGCCAATCCAGATTGGGCCAATGCCAGCGCCCTTTGCCCGCAATCCACGACCCGGGTCTGCGAGCAAATTCGCGGAAAGGAATTCCCGGGGCAGCCTGTGGCGCACGATGCGCGGATCAAGGCCGCCGTGATCGCCGATCCGCTCACCGTCTTTTTTACCCCCAATAGTTTTGGTGCAGTCGGGATTCCGGTTCAACTGTGGGCCTCGGAGCTCGGCGGTGACGGCGTGCTGCCTCATACCGCCGATATCGTGGATAAAAACCTGTCCTCAAAACACGAATATCGCGTCGTTCCAAACGCCGGGCACTTCGCGTTCCTGGCGCCCTGTCCGCCCGCGCTGGCGAAGCAAGTTCCGCGGATATGCGTCGATGCGAACGGCTTCGATCGCGTTGCCTTCCACCGGCAATTCAACGCGGATGTGCTGGTATTCTTTCGGACGAACCTCGCCAACGCACCGCGATGAAAATGGACGCCCAACCGGAATAGTTCACGGACAACCGGTTATCTCCGATTTCTGCGCGCGGGCGCGGGGTTGAGCAAAAACCTCCCATCTAGCGCAGGTAGCGCGAACCTCCCGAATGTGAAACACTGCCTGCTCCGCGGCGCGACAACGACGCCGACGGGTAACAATCAAAACGAGGGAGCCAGCAATGTCCGGGAGTGATAAATCCTCAAAGACCAGGCGCGATCTTCTTCAGGCGGCGGCGACCGTTGGCGCGGCGACGGCGCTGTTCGGCACCTTGGGCGCGAGCCCGGCGCTGGCGGCGGAAGTGGGACGTTCGGAGAAGCCGCTGAAGGCCGCGTTCTCCAACGCCGGCCTGCAGGCGACCTGGTGCGCCCAGGGCAAGCAGGCGGCCGAATGGTGGGGCAAGCTGTTCAACGTCGACGTCACCTGGTTTGACGGTCAGCTCGACGCCGTCAAGCAGCGCGCGGCGATCGACAATATGGCCTCGCAGAAATGGGACTTCGTCGCCATCCAGGCGTTCGGCATCGGCACGCTGACCCAGCCGGTGCAGAAGATGATCGATGCCGGCACGCCGGTGATCGACATGGACACGCTGATCGCGCCGCTCGACCAGATCAATGTCCACTCATTTCTCGCGCCCGACAATGAATTCATGGGCGCCTCGGTAACACAGGCGCTGGTCACCGCCATCGGCGGCAAGGGCAAGGTGATCATGACGCAGGGCGCGCTCGGCCATACCGGCGCGCAGGGCCGCGCCAAGGGTTTCAACACGGTGGTCAAGCAGTATCCGAACATCGAGGTGCTCGATACCCAGCCGGCGGACTGGGACGTCTCGAAGACGGCGCGGCTCTGGGAGACCTACCTCACCAAATACCCGCAGATCGACGCGGCCTTCTTCCACAATGACGACATGGCGCTGGCCGCCTACAACATCATGAAGGCGCGCAACCGCACCAATATCCTGATCGGCGGGGTCGACGCCATGCCGCCGGCGATCCAGGCGGTGAGCGAAGGCCGCATGTTCGCGACGGTCCGCAATCCCTCGTGCCGCATCCACGGCGGCGCCATCGTCGCCGGCGTTGCCGCCGTGACCGCGGGGGAAAAGAGCGGAAAGGGCATCCCGAAAAACGTCGTGACCGACGGTCCGGTCGTCACCAAGGCCAACGCCGCCGGAATGCAATGGATGGAGGATCATTTCCTGATCTGAGCCCTTCATGCCGCAGGGACGCTCACCCATCCTCGAACTGCATCAGATCACGAAGGCCTTCGGCGGCGTCGAGGCGCTTCGTGGGATCGACTTCGTGCTCTCCGCCGGCGAGATCCATGGTCTCGTCGGCGAGAACGGCGCGGGGAAGAGCACGCTGATGAAGATCATCGCCGGCGTGCATGCCGAATTCTCGGGCCGCTTCGTGCTCGATGGCCGGGAGACCCGCTTTCGATCGGTGCGCGACGCGCGCGCCGCCGGTATCGCGATGGTCCATCAGGAGCTGAGCGTTGCCCCCGACCTATCGGTCGCCGAGAACGTGTTTCTCGGCGCGCAGCCGACCAATCGCTTCGGCTTGGTGCAGTGGCGGCGGATGGCGCGCGAGGCGGGCGAACAACTCGCCAGATTCGGCATCGACGTCGATCCGCTTGCGCGGCTCGGCGACCTGCCGATCGGCCTGCAGCAGCTGATCGAGATCGCCCGCGTGCTGTCGTCGGGGGCGCGCCTGATCATCCTCGACGAGCCGACCTCGGCGCTCTCGCCGCCGGAGGTGGAGCGTCTGTTCGCGACCTTGCGGCGGCTGCGCGAGGCAGGCACCGCCATCGTCTTCATTTCGCATTTCATCGAAGACATCCTGCGGGTCTCGGACATTGTCACGGTTTTCCGCAACGGCAGGAAGGTCGCCGAGGCGCAGGCGGCCGCGACCAGCAAGGCTGCCCTGATCGAAGCGATGATCGGCAAGGGCGGCGAGGCGCTCGAAGAGACCTACACGCACGATATCGCGCTGCCGCCGCCCGGCGACCGGCCTGTCGTGCTGGAGGCCAACCGGCTCTCGCTCGCCCGCAGCCTTCAGGAGGTTTCGTTCGAGGCGCGCGCCGGCGAAGTTCTCGGCATTTACGGCTTCATGGGATGCGGACAGCTCGAACTGGCGCGGATTCTCTTCGGCAAGCTCAGGCCCGACAGCGGTACGCTCGCCGTGGCCGGCGGCCAAAAGGCGTTCCGCAGCACCGCCGATGCGCGACGGGCCGGGATCGCCTTCGTTCCCGAGAGCCGCCGCGCCATGCTCTTTCACCAGGAGCCGGTCTACAAGAACATCTCGATCAGCATCCTCGATCGCATTTCGCAGCTGTGGCTCAAGCCGTCGCGCGAGCGGTCGATCGCCGCCCGACAAGTCGAGCAGTTGCAGATCAGGCCGGCGGCCGTCGAACTCGACCTCGGCATGCTGTCGGGCGGCAACCAACAGAAAGTGGCGCTGGCGAAATGGCTGAGCTATCCGCCGCGTCTGCTGGTGCTGTGCGAGCCGACGCGCGGCATGGACGTAGGCGCGAAGAACGACGTCATCAACATCATCCGCGATCTGCGCGCGCGGGGACTTGCCATCATCGTGCTCTCGACCGAGCCCGAGACGGTGCTGTCGCTGGCCGATCGCATCATCGTCCTCAAGCGCGGCACGGTGGTGCGTGAATTCAGCAATGAGGCGATCAGCAAGGACCGCCTGCTGGAAGCGGCGTGAGGGAGACGCAAGGGATGACCGGTGAAAGCGTGACCGTCGCCACGGGCAAGCGGAAGCGCCCGCATGGGATCGCCGCGATCTTGCGCTCGCAGATGCGCAACATCGCGCCGTTCCTGACACTGATATGCCTCACCGGCTTCTTCGCCGCCGCAAGCCCTTCGTTTGCGACGCTCGACAATGTCGGCAACATCCTGACCCAGGTTTCGGTCACCGGCATCATCGCGGTCGGCCTCACCTTCGTGATCCTCTGCGCCGAGATCGACCTGTCGATCGCGAGCATCGCCAACGTCACCGGCATCGCGGTCGCCTATTTCACCCTGCAGGAATCGTACGTGAATATCGCCAATGTCCCGATGCCCGGCTGGGCGGCGATCCTGCTGGCGCTCTTGCTCTGCGCCATGCTCGGCCTCGTCAACGCGCTCGGGCTGACGGTTATCGGCATCCCGTCCTTCATCATGACGCTGGCGATGATGCAGATCGCCGCCGGCATATCGGCGCTGCTGGTGCGCGGGCAGATCGCCTACAAGGTACCCGACGTCGTCACGACGCTCGGATCGTCGTCGATCGGCGGCGTGCCCTGGATCGTGATCGTTGCCGCCTCGATGCTGCTCGCCGGCCATCTGGTGCTGACCTATACCCGCTTCGGCCGCTACGTTTACATGGTCGGCGGCAATCGCGAGGCGGCCGAATATTCCGGCCTCAACGTCAAGCTGATCCTCGGCAGCGTCATGGTCATCTCGGCGGTCTGCTCGGGGATCGGCGGCATGCTGGGCGTCGCACATTTCGGCAGCGCGCAGCAGAACGAGTTCGATACATACCTGCTCGATTCGATCGCCGCCGTCGTGGTCGGCGGCACCAGCCTGTTCGGCGGCCGCGGCGGCATCGGCAATACCATTGTCGGCCTGTTCGTGCTCGGCGTCCTCAACAACGGGCTCGATCACGTCAACATCGACAGCTTCCTGAAGATCCTGATCCGCGGTCTGATTCTGCTCGCGGCGCTCGTCATCAACGTCTATGCGCAGAGGTTGCGGGCCAGGGCGGCCGAATAGCCGCCGCCCGGGGCCGGCTTACTCCCGCTCCAGGAAATTCGATCCGATGTTGGCTTTCTTCTTGATCGGATCGTAGTCGCAATAGACGTTGTCGGAGACCAGCGTATAGCTCGGAATGACCGTGTTCTTGTCGACCTTGACCGAACTCAATCCGATCGCGGCGTTTTTGCCGCCAGTATTCCATTTGAACGGCGTTGTACTGGGCGCCTTTTTGCAGGCCGAAACGGCGTCCGCGAACACGTAGCCTTCGACAAAGGATTTGATCGTCCGCAGTTGCGTCGCCATTCTCCAGTTGATGTAGAACGACCCGGCAAGGCCGGCGATGGTCAGGACCAAAAGCCCGACCATGATTCTCTGAAACGTCATCGCTGCTCCCCACTCACTCAATCTTTTCATCAAAGCGGCATCCCCATCAGCTTCGACAACCTTTCGATATTCAGATAGCCGGCGTTATAGGCGGCCATCGCCACCGCGAAAACGATCGCCGAGATGATGGTGGTCCAGATCAGCTTGCGGCCCATCCGGCTCGCGATCGGCGCGCCGGGATCGGTGCCGGGGGCGCCCTCGCCGTCCTCGTGCTGGCTGCGCACGCCGAACGGCAGCGTCAGGAACAGCACGACCCACCACAGCACAAAATAGATCGCGAACCCGGTGGAGATCGTATAGGCCATCCGGCGTCAGGCCTGCTCGATTTCGACGAGCGCGCCGGAAAAATCCTTCGGATGCAGGAACAGCACCGGCTTGCCGTGGGCGCCGTTCTTCGGGACGCCGTCGCCGAGCACCCGCGCGCCTTCCTTGATCAGGGTGTCGCGCGCCGCGATGATATCGGGCACGTCGTAGCAGATGTGATGGATGCCGCCGTCGGCATTGCGTTCGAGGAATTTCGCGATCGGCGAAGCCTCGCCGAGCGGCTGGATGAATTCGATCTTGGTGTTGGGCAGCGTCACGAACACGGTGATGACGCCGTGTTCGGGCAGCGGCACCGCCCCCGAGACTTCGGCGCCGAACGCGGCGCCATAGATCCTGGCGGCCTTCTCGGCATCCTTGACCGCGATCGCCACATGATTGAGCCGGCCCAGCATGACACCCCTCCCGGTAAAGTCAGACCATCAGAACATGAACATAACACAGCGGCTTCTTGCCCCAGTGCTCGTTGATCGTGGCGCGCACGGCCCGGCGCACCGATTCCGCCATCGCGTCCGGATCGCGCCGCCGCGCCCTTGGCAGGCCCTCCACGGTCGACACCACAACATCGAACACAATCTCGTCGATGATTTGTCCGGCGGTATTTTTTTCGGGGATGCCGACCAGATCGATCTCGGGATCATCGGCCAGCTCGCCTTTTTCGCTCATGGCGATGGCCACGAAAGCGCAGCCGGCAAAGGCCATCCGGCGCCGTTCGACCACCGCGCGCGACTTGGAATCCTCCAGGATCGAGCCGTCCTTGTAGAGCCGTCCCGAGGGCAACTGCTCGACAATCCCGGGATCGCCCGGTCCCAGCCTGACCAGATCGCCGTTGCGGCAGATCAGGACCTTGGGCACGCCGGCCGCCCGCGCCAGTTTGGCATGTTCGAACAGGTGCAGCGCCTCGCCGTGAACCGGGATCAGCAGTTGCGGGCGTACCCATGAAATCATGTCGCGGAGTTCGTCGCGGCGCGGATGGCCGGAGACATGCACAAGATGGGTGCGGTCGGTGATGACCTCGACGCCCTGCGTGATCAGGCCGTTGATGATGGCGCCCACCGCCTTCTCGTTGCCCGGGATGGTGCGCGAGGAAAAGATCACGCTGTCGCCCTTGTTCAGCGTCACCTGCGGATGATCGTCATTGGCGATCCGCGACAGCGCCGCGCGAGGCTCGCCCTGGCTGCCCGTGCACAGCGCCAGCACCTTGTCGGGCGGGAAATGACCGTAAAGGTCGGCGCCGCGGAAATTCTGCACGCCGTCGAGATAGCCGGTTTCGCGCGCCACCTGCACCACGCGCTCCATGGCGCGTCCGACCACCACCACCTCGCGGCCGGCCGCCTTCGCGGCATCCGCGACCGCGCGCAGCCGCGCGACGTTGGATGCAAACGTCGTCACCGCGACGCGGCCTTTGGCCGCTTTCACCAGTTCGGTGATGGTCTTTGCGACTTCGGTCTCCGAAGGCGAGCGCCCTTCCCGCACCGCATTGGTGGAATCGCCGATCAGCGCCAGCACGCCGGCATCGCCAAGCTCGCGCAAGCGCCGCTCGTCGGTGGGCACGCCTATGATCGGCGTCGGGTCGATCTTCCAGTCGCCGGTGTGCAGCACGGTGCCGACCTCGGTGCGGATCGCCAAGGCATGGGATTCCGGAATCGAATGCGCCACCGGAATGAACTCGACATTGAACGGCCCGAGATCGATACGGCCGCCCGACGGCACCACCGTGACCGGGATCTTCGGCGGGTTGCGCTCGGAGGCGCATTTGGCTTCGAACAAGGCGGCGCTGAACTGGGTCGCGTAGATCGGGCACTTCAGTTTGGGCCAGAGATCGATGATGGCGCCGAAATGATCCTCATGGGCGTGGGTCAGCACCAGGCCGACCAGATTCTTCCGCTCTTTTTCCAGAAAGCGGATATCGGGCATGATCAGATCGATGCCGGGCAGATGCTCCTCGTCGCCAAAGGAAACGCCGAGATCGACCGCCAGCCAGGAGCGCTGATGGCGATTGCCGAGGCCATAGATCGACAGGTTCATGCCGATCTCGCCGACGCCGCCGAGCGGCGCGAAGGTCAGCTCATCCGGTCGCACCATCAGGAGGCTCCTGCCGACGCTACTGAGCCGAAATAGACGTCGCCCGCGGCAATCGGGATCCGCTTGCCGCCGGATGTCCTGACCATCAGGCATCCCTGCTCATCGATGGTGTCGAATGTGCCCTCCACCGTGGCGACGCCGGTCTGGATCGCGACCGGCTGCCCAAGCCCGGCCGCGTGCTCCAGCCAGAGCCGGCGGATCTCGCCAAAGCCGCGTCCCCGATCCCAGATGCGGCGGAATTCGGCCCAGGCGTCCGACAGCTCCGTGAACAATTCCTCCGCGCCGATATGGACGCCGAGCGCCGCCAGCGACGTCGCGGGCGTCGGCGTGCCCTCGGGCGCGGCGATGACATTGGTGCCGATGCCGACCACCACGGCCAGTTGATCGCCCGCCACGGCCTCCGCTTCCAGCAGGATGCCGGCAAGCTTTTGCCGCCCCGCCAGCACGTCGTTGGGCCATTTCAGGGAAAACTTCATATCATCCGATCCCGCCGCCCGCAGCGACGCTTCGACGCTTACCCTTCGCAGCGCCGCCTCGAGCGCCAGCCCCGCGGCGAAGCCCAGCGTCGCCGCCACCGCGGGCGAAACGTCGATCACCTCCAGGACACTGCAGACGAGGTTACCACGCGGCGCGATCCAGGGGCGATGCCGTCGGCCGCGTCCCGCTGTCTGTTCCGCGGCCACGAACCACATCGGCCCGCGTTCGCCGTCGCGCGCCCGCGCCATGGCTTCGGTGTTGGTCGAGCCGACCTGCTCGAAGGCAGCGAGCCGGTAGCCCGCCGAGATGGCCCGCGGACCGAGCGAAAATGCCATCTAGAACAATGACCTCGCCGCTGATGTCGCGACGCTGACCAGCGGCCCCGGATAAACGAAGAAAAAGATATTGAACAGGCCGGCCACCGCCAGCACCGTACGCAATTCCAACCGCATCGGATCGAGCGCCGGGAGCGGCTCGTCGAAATACATCACCTTGATGATGGTGAGATAGTAAAATGCGCCGACCACGCTGGCGAGCACGCCGACCACGGCGAGCGTGAACAGCCCGGCTTTGATCGCCGCCACGAACACGTACCATTTCGCGAAAAAGCCCGCGAGCGGCGGAATGCCCGCCAGCGAAAACAGCAGCATCGCGAAGATAAAGGCCAGCAACGGATTGGTGCGCGACAGCCCCGCGAAATCGCTGATGTTCTCGACGTGCTGACCGCCCCGCTTCATGGTCAGGATCACCGCGAAGGAGCCCAGCGTCATCGCCACATAGATCGAGATATAGACCAGCACGCCCTGCGCGCCTTCGGCGGTCCCCGCGGCCAGGCCGACCAATGCGAAGCCCATATGGCCGATCGAGGAATAGGCCATCAGCCGCTTGATGTTCTTCTGGCCGATGGCGGCGAACGATCCCAGCACCATCGAGGCGATCGCGACGAACACCACGATCTGCTGCCATTGCAGGACGATGCCCGGGAACGCCGTGAGCGCCACCCGGGTAAATACCGCCAGTGCGGCGACCTTCGGCGCGGAGGCAAAGAACGCGGTCACCGGCGTCGGCGCGCCTTCATAGACGTCCGGCGTCCACATATGGAACGGCACCGCGGAGACCTTGAAGCAGAGTCCCGCCAGCAGGAACACCAGGCCGAACACGATGCCGACGCTGCCGGTCTTGGCCGCCGCCGCGATGCCGGCGAAGCTGACGGTGCCGGTAAAGCCGTAGATCAGCGAGGCGCCGTACAGCAGCATGCCCGACGACAGCGCGCCCAGCACAAAATACTTCAGGCCGGCTTCGGTCGATTTCGCGTTGTCGCGGTTGCTCGCCGCGACCACGTAGAGCGCAAGGCTCATCAGCTCGAGGCCGAGATAGAGCATGATCAGGTCGCCGGCCGAGATCAGCACCATCATGCCGAGCGTCGAGAGCAGCACCAGAATGGAATATTCGAAGATCCGGCGCGACGGATCGGCCAGGAACTCCGCCGACAGGATCAGCGTCACGGCCGAGCCGATCAGCGCCAGGATTTTCAGGAAGCGGGCAAAATCGTCGACGATGAAGCTGCCGCTGAAGGTCGTCAGCCTGCCGCCCGGCAGCATCAGTTCGATCACGCCGGTCACCACCAGCAGGCACACCGCAAGGCTGGTGACCAGACGCGTCGCCTCCTGCCCGCGATAGGCCCCCACCATCAGCAGCACCATGGCGCCGGCGGCGAGCACCAGCTCCGGCAGCACCGGCAGCAGTTGATAACCTGCACTCTCAAAGCTCATGGCGTATCCTCATCTGCCGCACTATTGCAGCAGCGCGGCTGCCTTCACGGCAGTCACGGCGGTGTTGTAGTTGTTGACGAGTTGCTGCACCGACGCCGCCGACATGTCCAGCACCGGCTTCGGATAGACGCCGAACAGGATGGTGAGGGCCACCAGCGGCACCAGCATCAGGCTTTCGCGAAACGTCAAATCCTTGATGCTCGCCAGCGACGGTTTTGTCAGGGCGCCGAACACGACTTTCCGATACAGCCACAGCGCATAGGCGGCCGACAGGATCACGCCAAACGTGGCAAAGAAAGCCGTCGGGATCGAAACCTTGAAGGTGCCGATCAGCGTCATGAACTCGCCGACGAAGCCGGAAGTGCCGGGCAGACCGACATTGGCCATGGTGAAGACCATGAATACCAGCGCGTAGAGCGGCATGCGATTGACCAGCCCGCCATAGGCGGCGATCTCGCGGGTGTGCAGGCGGTCGTAGATGATGCCGACACACAGGAACAGCGCGCCGGAGACGATGCCGTGCGAGATCATCTGGAACACGCCGCCGGCCACACCCTGCGTGGTACCGGCGAAAATGCCCATGGTGACGAAGCCCATATGGGCCACGGAGGAATAGGCGATCAGCTTCTTGATGTCTTCCTGCATCAAGGCCACCAGCGACGTGTAGATGATGGCAATCGTCGACAGCGAGAAGATCAGCGGCGCGAAATCATGCGAGGCGATCGGGAACATCGGCAGCGAGAACCGCAGGAAGCCGTAGCCGCCCATCTTCAACATGATCGCGGCCAGGATCACCGAACCCGCGGTCGGCGCTTCCACATGCGCGTCCGGCAGCCAGGTATGAACCGGCCACATCGGCATCTTCACCGCGAACGAGGCAAAGAACGCCAGCCACGCCCAGGTCTGCAGGCTGCGCGGCACCGCGGTATGCATCAGCGTCGGGATGTCGGTGGTGCCGGCATTCCAGTACAGCGCCATGATCGCCAGCAGCATCAGCACCGAGCCGAGCAGCGTGTAGAGAAAGAACTTGAAGGATGCATAGACCCGGCGCGGGCCGCCCCACACCCCGATGATCAGGAACATCGGGATCAGGCCGCCCTCGAAGAACAGATAGAACAGCACGAGGTCGAGCGCCGAGAAAGTGCCGACCATCAGCGCTTCCAGGATCAGGAACGCCATCATGTATTCGCGCACCCGCACCTGGATCGATTTCCAGCTCGCGACGATGCAGAACGGCATCAAGGCGGTGGTCAGGATCACGAACGGCAGCGAAATGCCGTCGACGCCCATGTGATAGGTGATGCCGCTGGCCAGCCACGACGCCTTCTCGACGAACTGAAAGTCCGGCTGCGCCGGATCGAAGCGCCACACCAGAATCAGGGAGACGGCAAAGGTGATCAGCGTGGTCCACAACGCGATCCAGCGCGCATTGCGCCGCGCCGCTTCGTCGTCGCCGCGGAGAATGTAGATCGCCAGCGTGCCAAACACCGGCAGGAAGGTCACGACGGAGAGGATCGGCCAGGTCGTCATCACTGGGCTCCCACGCCGAACATGAACCAGGTGATCAGGCCGGCGACGCCGATCAGCATCGCGAAGGCGTAGTGATAGAGATATCCGGTCTGCAGCCGCACCACGTTGCGGGTGACGTCAAGCACCCGCGCCGACACCCCATCCGGCCCGAAGCCGTCGATCACATAGCCGTCGCCCTTCTTCCACAGGAAGTAGCCCAGCCACTTTGTCGGACGCACGAAGATCAGGTCGTAGAGCTCGTCGAAATACCATTTGTTGAGCAGGAACTGGTAGAGCATCGGCTGCTGGCGGGCGAGCTCGACCGGCAGGTACGGCCTGCGGATATAGAACAGGTAGGAGACGAGACCGCCGACCGCCATCATCACGAACGGCAGCCAGCCGAGCCAATGCGGCATGTGCTCCATGTCCTCGAGGATGTGCGGATTCATCTTGATCGAATCGCGGAAGAACTCCTCGACACCGTGACCCACGAACAGTTCCTTGAACGGGAAGCCCGACAGGATCGAGCCGGCGGCGAGAACGCCGATCGGGATCAGCATCCAGATCGGACTTTCATGGGCCGCCTCGTAATGCTCCTGATCGTGCGGCTCCCCGAAGAACGTCTTGAAGATCAGGCGCCACGAATAGAACGACGTCAGGCCGGCAGCCGCCACCGTCAGCAGATAGGCATAGGTCGAAAACGGATTGTGCGACGCATAGGCCGATTCGATAATCGCGTCCTTGGAGAAATAACCCGCGAACAGCGGAAAGCCGGTGAGCGCCAGCGTGCCGATACACATCACCGCAAACGTATAGGGAATCTTGCGCCAGAGCCCGCCCATGTTGCGGATGTCCTGCTCGTGATGCATCGCATAGATCACCGAGCCTGAGCCCAAGAACAACAGCGCCTTGAAGAAGGCATGCGTGAACAGATGGAACATGCCGACCGAGTAAGCCCCCGCCCCCATCGCCACGAACATGTAGCCGAGCTGCGAACAGGTCGAGTACGCCACGATGCGCTTGATATCGTTCTGCACCAGGCCGACGGTCGCCGCGAAGAACGCGGTGGTGGCGCCGAAGAACATCACCACGGCCTGCGCGTTGGGCGCGAGTTCAAACAGCGGCGACAGCCGTGCCACCATGAAGACGCCGGCGGTGACCATGGTCGCGGCGTGAATCAAGGCCGAAACCGGCGTCGGACCTTCCATCGCGTCCGGCAACCAGGTGTGCAGCAGAAACTGCGCCGATTTACCCATCGCGCCCATGAACAGCAGCAGGCAGGTCAGAGTCAGCGCGTCGGCGTGCCAGCCCAGGAAATCGATGGTCTTGCCGGTCAGGCCCGGCGCGCCCGCGAAGATGGTTTCGAAATCGGTCGAGCCGACCAGCATGAAGATCGCAAAGATACCCAGCGCGAAACCGAAGTCGCCGACGCGGTTGACCACGAAGGCCTTGATGGCGGCGGCGTTCGCCGACGGCTTCTGGTACCAGAATCCGATCAGGAGATAGCTGGCGAGGCCGACGCCTTCCCAGCCGAAGAAGAGCTGAACCAGATTATCCGCGGTGACCAGCATCAGCATCGCGAAGGTGAACAGCGAGAGATAGCTGAAGAACCGCGGCCGGTTCGGGTCCTCGTCCATGTAGCCGATGGAATAGAGATGCACCAGCGAGGACACGGTATTGACCACCACCAGCATCACGGCGGTCAGGGTGTCGACCCGCAGCGACCACGCCACCTGCAGGTCGCCGGATACGATCCAGGGGAACAGCGTGATCCGCGCGTCGTGGTGCATGAAGCCGACATCGACCAGCGCCACCCAGGATAGCGCTGCCGCAACCAGCAGCAGTCCCGTGGTGATCAGTTCGGCGGCGCGCGATCCCGCCGCCGGCGGTTCGGCCGCGTGGTGATCGTCGTGGCCGTGATCGTCGGCGGCATGGTCGTCATGGACATTCGACGCATGGGCAGCGCCATGCACTTCGCCATGATGCTCCACCGTATCGCCGCTCGGATTGCGCGCATGCGCGCCGAATATCGAGATCAGGCCCGCGAGGATGGCGCCGATCAGCGGCAGGAAGACGATTGCCTGAATCATTTGGCGCGTTAACCCTTCATCAGATTGACGTCTTCAACCGCGATCGAGCCACGGTTGCGGAAGTACACCACCAGCACCGCCAGCCCGATCGCCGCTTCCGCCGCGGCCACCGTGAGCACCAGCAGCGCGAACACCTGGCCGACGATGTCGCCGAGGAAGGTCGAGAACGCCACCAGGTTGATGTTGACCGCCAGCAGGATCAGCTCGATCGACATCAGGATGACGATGATGTTCTTGCGGTTGAGGAAGATGCCGAGAATCCCGAGCGTGAACAGGATCGCGCCGACCGAGAGATAGTGTCCGAGACCGATCGTCATTGTACCCACTCCGGCGCGTCCGCGTCCTGCAGGCCCTGGCCGGAGGCCACCTTGCGCACGCTCATCGCAAGCTCGGGGGTTCGTGCGTTCTGCACATTGATGTCCTGCCGCTTGACGCTGACCTTGTGGCGCAGCGTCAGCACGATGGCGCCGATCATCGCCACCAGAAGCACCATGCCGGCGAGCTGGAAGTAGTGGATGTATTTCGTGTAGAGCACCAGCCCCAGCGCCTCGGTGTTGCTGACATTGGTGGGGATCGCCGCCGTAATCGACTTGGCGACGCCCGGATTGATGACCCAGCCGCCCCCGACCAGCAGCAATTCGGCGAGGAACACCCCGCCGATCACCAGACCGATCGGCAGATATTCGCTGAAGCCTTCGCGCAATTCGGTGAAATCGACGTCGAGCATCATGATCACGAACAGGAACAGCACCGCGACCGCGCCGACATAGACCACGACCAGGATCATCGCCAGGAATTCGGCGCCCATCAGCACGAACAGGCCGGACGCGTTGACGAACGCCAGGATCAGGAACAGCACGGAGTGCACGGGATTGCGCGACACAATCACCATCACCGCCGAGGCCACGCAGATGCCGGCGAACAGATAGAAGAACAGCGCGGGAAGGATCATGCGAACGCGCCTCCCGTCATTCCCGGACGCGCCAGTTGGCGCGTCTGGGGGCGCGGACAAAGTCCGCGAACCCGGAATCCAGAGGTAAAAGCGCGAGATTCCGGATCGGCGCTACGCGCCGTCCGGAATGACGTGGGGATGCCGGGTGCAATCATGCCCTCACCTCACCGGTACGGCGCGTCGAGTTCGATCGATTTCGCAATCTCGCGCTCCCAGCGGTCGCCGTTGGCGAGAAGTTTCGCCTTGTCATAATAGAGTTCCTCGCGGGTCTCGGTGGCGAATTCGAAATTCGGCCCCTCGACGATGGCATCGACCGGACAGGCCTCCTGGCACAGCCCGCAATAGATGCATTTCACCATGTCGATGTCGTAGCGCACGGTGCGGCGGGTGCCGTCGTTGCGGCGCGGACCGGCCTCGATGGTGATCGCCTGCGCCGGACAGATCGCCTCGCACAGCTTGCAGGCGATGCAGCGCTCTTCGCCGTTGGGATAGCGGCGCAGCGCATGCTCGCCACGAAAGCGCGGCGAGATCGGGCCCTTCTCGAACGGATAATTCAGCGTCGGCTTCGGCTTGAAGAAATAGCGCATGGCGAGAAAGAACGCCGAGACGAATTCCGACAGCAGCAGCGAACGGGCGGTGGCGTTGATGTTGACACTCATGGCAACCTCATTTCGGCGCGATGTCGGCGAAGTGCAGCACGCCGGCGACGACAACCACCATCGCCAGCGACAGCGGCAGGAACACCTTCCAGCCGAGCCGCATCAATTGGTCGTAGCGGTAGCGCGGCACGATCGCCTTCGCCATCGCAAACATGAAGAACATGAAAAACAGCTTCAGCGTGAACCAGATCACCCCAGGTATCCAGGTAAACGGCGCGACCGCGATCGGCGGCAGCCAGCCGCCCAGGAACAGGATCGTGGCCATCGCGCACATCGTGGTGATCGCGACATATTCGCCGAGCATGAACAGCAGATACGGCGTCGAGCCGTATTCGACCATGAAGCCCGCCACCAGCTCAGATTCGGCTTCCACCAGATCGAACGGCGGGCGGTTGGTTTCCGCCAGCGCCGAGACGTAGAACACCACGAACATCGGGAACAGCGGCCAGACGTACCAGTTCAGGATCGTCAATTGGGGCAGCCCGATCAGGCTCGCCAGCCCGTGGGTATTCTGCGCCTCGACCACGGCCGACAGATTGAGCGAGCCCGCGCACAACAGCACGGTGATGATGACAAAGCCGATCGAGACTTCGTAGCTCACCATCTGCGCCGCCGAGCGCAGCGCTGCGAGGAACGGATATTTCGAGTTCGACGACCACCCGGCCATGATGATGCCGTAGATCGACAGCGACGAGATCGCGAAGATATAGAGCACGCCGACATTGATGTCGGAGATCACCCAGCCGAGATCCATCGGGATCACCGCCCAGGCCGCCAGCGCCAGCACGCAGCTCACCAGGGGCGCCAGCAGGAACACGCCCTTGTTGGCGCCGGAGGGAATGATCGGCTCCTTCAGCACGAATTTCAGGAGGTCGGCGAAGGACTGGAACAGCCCCCATGGTCCGACGACGTTGGGTCCGCGCCGGATCTGCACCGCCGCCCAGATCTTGCGGTCGGCGAGCAGGATGTAGGCGATCGCGATCAACAGCACCACGAGCAGCAGAACGCTCTGCGCGATCATGATGATCAGCGGCCACAAGGTACTGGTCCAGAATTCAGCCATCAGGTCACGCTCACTCCGCTGCCGTCAGCATTTGCCCGGAAGCCAGGCGCGAACATTCCGCCATCACCGCCGACGCCCGCGCGATCGGGTTGGTCAGGTAGAAATCCTCGACCGACGTCTTGAACGGCGTCTTTTCGACGCTGCCGCTCTTGCCTGCAAGCGTCTTGAGATCGGCCGCCTGGCCGGCTTCGATCTGGTCGATGCGCATCAGATGCGGCACCGCCTTGAACATCGCCTGCCGCAGCGCGCCGAGGCTGTCATAAGGCAGCTTCTTGCCCAGCACGTCCGACAGCGCCCGGATGATCGCCCAGTCTTCCCGCGCTTCTCCCGGCGGGAACGACGCGCGGTTGGCCATCTGCACCCGGCCTTCGGTATTGACGTAAAGGCCGGATTTTTCGGTATAGGCCGCGCCCGGCAGGATCACGTCGGCGCGATGGGCGCCGCGGTCGCCATGGGTGCCGATATAAACCACGAAGGTGCCGTCGGGCACCTTGATGTCGTCGGCGCCGAGCAGGAACAACACATCCAGCGTGCCGAATGTCGTCATCTGCGCCGCGCTGAGGCCGCCTGCCCCCGCCGCAAAGCCGATATCGAGCGCGCCGACCCGCGACGCCGCATCGTGCAGAACCGCAAACCCGTTCCAGCCATCCTTGACCGCGCCGAAATCCAGCGCGAGCTTGGCCGCCAGCGCGAGCACTGCGGCACCGTCATGCCTCGCCGCCGCGCCGCTGCCGACCAGCACGATCGGATTCTTGGCCCCCTTCAGCACCTCTGCGAACGAATGCTTGCCGGCGGCGAGCGCGCTCAGCGAATCCGTACCGGCGCCGATATGATCGTAATCATAGGTGAAATCGGCCTTGGCGCCGATCACGCCGATCTTGAGCTGGCCGCTGCGCCAGCGCTTGCGAATCCGCGCGTTGAGCACGGCGGCTTCCTTGCGCGGGTTCGAGCCCACGATCAGCAAGGCGTCGGCCTGCTCGATGCCGGCAATGGTCGGATTGAAGATATAGGAGGCGCGGCCGGCCTTGGGGTTGAAGGCGTCGCCGCCCTGGACCGCAAGATTGGCTGACCCGCATTTGGCCAGCAACTCCTTCAGCGCGAACATCTCTTCCACCGCGGCGAGGTCGCCGGCGATGGCGCCGATCCGCTTGCCGTCGATGCGGCCGGCCTTCGCGGCGATGGCAGCGAAGGCTTCGGTCCATGACGCCGCGCGAAGCTGGCCGTTCACCCTGATGTAGGGCCGGTCGAGCCGTTGCGTGCGCAGGCCGTCGACGACGTGGCGGGTCTTGTCGGAAATCCACTCCTCGTTCACAGCCTCGTTGACGCGCGGCAGAATCCGCATCACCTCGCGGCCGCGGGTATCGACCCGTATCGCCGAGCCGACGCCATCCATGACATCGATCGACTGGGTCTTGCCGAGTTCCCAGGGCCGCGCCGCGAACGCATATGGTTTCGACGTCAGCGCACCGACCGGGCAGATATCGACGAGATTGCCCTGCAGCTCCGAGGTCAGCGCCGACTCCAGATAGGTCGTGATCTCCATGTCCTCGCCGCGGCCGGTCGCGCCCATTTCCGGCGCGCCGCAGACTTCGGCGGAGAAGCGGACGCATCGCGTGCACTGGATGCAGCGGTTCATCGAGGTCTTGACCAGCGCGCCCAGGTATTTGTCCTCGACCGCGCGCTTGTTCTCGGCGAAGCGGCTGGTGTCGACGCCGTAGCCCATCGCCTGGTCCTGCAGGTCGCACTCGCCGCCCTGGTCGCAGATCGGGCAATCCAGGGGATGGTTGATGAGCAGGAATTCCATCACGCCTTCGCGCGCCTTTTTCACCATCGGCGAGCGGGTCGAGATTTCCGGCGGTTCGCCCTTCGGGCCGGGACGGCAATCGCGAACGCCCCAGGCGCAGCTTGCGACCGGCTTCGGGCCGCCCTTCACTTCAACCAGGCACATCCGGCAATTGCCGGCGATCGACAGCCGCTCGTGGTAGCAAAAGCGCGGAATTTCGGCGCCGGCGGCCTCGCATGCCTGCAGCAGCGTGAATTCCGCGGGAACATCGATCTCTTTGCCGTCGATGATGAGTTTGGTCATGGTCTCAAGTCTTTCTCAACTTGCAATCCGGAGCGCTGACGCCTGATTTCTGCAGCTCCGCAGCGATCCACCGCTGCGTCCCGGCGCTGTAGGTCGTGAGGTACACCGGCTCACTGACGGTCTTTTCGCACAGGAACGGCAGATGTCCCTTCAGGTCGTAATCGCAGGTCGCCTGCCATTCGCGCTTGTTTTCGAACGATCCGACGGCCTCTTCGCAGGCATACAGGAAGTACGAAACGAAGGTTTCGTACTGCACCAGATCGTTGGCGGGCCCCGCCTTGAGGCGATCGAGATCCGGCTTGGCAAACTGCGGATTTTCTGAATTCGAGATCGTTATAAGCCTGGTAGATCTGCCGCGCTCCCGCTTCATGGGCGTTCTTGCCGAGCACGTTGATCTGAATCAGAATCGCGACAAAGCCGAGCAACGCCACGGCGGCCTGCGCGATCTGGCCCACCGTCCCGTATTTCTGCCACCAGAAAATGCTCGGCTGCGACATCAGGATTACTCCGCCGCGACCATGTGCGCCGGGTCCAGAATACCGGCGTCGTCGATGTCAGCCTTGCGCGAATAGTCGTCGATGCGCTGCTCGATCTCGTGGCGGAAATGCGCGATCAGGCCCTGGATCGGCCATGCCGCGGCATCGCCGAGCGCACAGATGGTGTGCCCCTCGACCTGTTTTGTCACTTCCAGCAGCATGTCGATTTCGCGCTTGTGGGCGCGGCCCTCGGCCATCCGGGTCAGCACCCGCCACATCCAGCCGGTGCCTTCGCGGCACGGCGTGCACTGGCCGCAGCTTTCGTGCTTGTAGAAATAGGAAATCCGCGCGATCGCCCGGATCAGGTCGGTCGATTTGTCCATCACGATGACGGCGGCGGTGCCGAGACCGGAGCGCAGCTTGCCCAGGCTGTCGAAATCCATCGGCGTATCGATGATCTGCTCGGCCGGCACCATGCGCACCGAGGAGCCGCCGGGAATCACCGCCTTGAGATTGTCCCAGCCGCCGCGGATGCCGCCGCAATGGCGCTCGATCAGTTCGCGGAATGGAATCCCCATGGCTTCTTCGACGTTGCAGGGACGCTCGACATGGCCGGAGATACAAAACAGCTTGGTGCCGACATTGTTGGGCCGGCCGATGGCGGCGAACCAGGCCGCGCCGCGCCGCAGGATATCCGGCGCCACCGCGATCGACTTAACATTGTTGACCGTGGTCGGACAGCCATAGAGGCCGACATTGGCCGGGAACGGCGGTTTCAGCCGTGGCTGGCCCTTCTTGCCCTCGAGGCTTTCAAGCAGCGCGGTCTCTTCGCCGCAGATGTAAGCGCCCGCGCCGTGCGTCACATAGAGGTCGAACGGCCAGCCGTTGACGTTGTCCTTGCCGATCAGCCTGGCCTCATAGGCCTGATCGACCGCCGCCTGCAGATGTTCGCGCTCCCGGATGAATTCGCCGCGCACGTAGATATAGCAGGCATGCGCGCCCATCGCGAAGCTCGCGAGCAGGCAGCCCTCGACCAGGAGATGCGGATCGTGCCGCATGATCTCGCGGTCCTTGCAGGTGCCGGGCTCGGACTTGTCGGCATTGACCACCAGATAGCTCGGCCGGCCGTCGGTGGATTCCTTGGGCATGAACGACCATTTCAGCCCGGTCGGGAAACCCGCGCCGCCGCGGCCGCGCAGGCCGGACGCCTTCATCTCGTTGATGATCCAGTCGCGGCCCTTGTCGATGATGGCCTTGGTGCCGTCCCAGGCGCCACGGCGGCGCGCGCCTTCGAGGCCCCAGTCGTGGAGGCCGTAGAGATTGCGGAAGATGCGGTCCTTGTCATCGAGCATGACGTGAAGCTTCCCTGGAGGTCAGCGATTGGATTGCATGTAGGCGAGACCCCCGGCGCATCCGCCGAAGGTCAGCGCCCATAGCAGGCTTGATTCCAGCGACGCGCTCAACCCGTAGCGCTGCAGCAGGAAAATGAAGGCCGCCGCCGTCACGGCGTGCAGAGCAATGTAGCGCCAGTGTCGCATCGCCTCCGCACTCCCTCATGGCATCGCCGGCGCGATCGGCCCTCATGTGGTTTCCTTCAGCGTCGTCGGTCCGCCCACCGGCGCGGAGAACTGACGGTCGACCTGCGGTCCCGGCTTCGGCGGCTGGCCGGAGGCAAAGCCGTCCAGCACCTTGCCGAGACTGTCTTTGGTCAGGTCCTCGTAGGTATCCTTCCAGATCAGCACCATCGGCGCGTTCACGCAGGCGCCAAGGCATTCGACCTCTTCCCAGCTGAAATTACCGTCCTTGGACAGATGAAAGGGCTCGTGATGGATGCGGCTCTGGCACACCTCGATCAGATCGCCGGCGCCGCGCAGCCGGCAGGGCGTGGTGCCGCAGACCTGGACATGCGCTTTCTTGCCCACCGGCTGCAACTGGAACATTGTATAGAAGGTCGCGACCTCAAGGACGCGAATGTAGGGCATATCCAGCAAATCCGCGACCGCGCGGATCGCGGCTTCCGAAACCCAGCCTTCATGCTGTTCCTGGACCCGCCACAGGATCGGGATCACCGCCGACGCCTGACGTCCCGGCGGATATTTCGCGATCTCCTTTTTTGTCCAGGCAAGGTTCTCCGCTGAGAACGTGAAGTTCGCGGGTTGCAGTTCCTTCGGTGCGAGGCGGCGGACGGCCATTTCTATCGGTCTCTCATTGCATGCGGCGCGCGGCGTTGGCGTTCATGGCGCTGATCCGTTCCAGCCAGAAGGCGCTCGCGGTGCCGAACACGTTATAGCCGACGTGGGATGAAGCCTTGATGCGATCGAGAATTGAAAGCTCGGTCACGGTTTCCAGGCGATTGCTGCGCGGATCGTGCAAGATCAGCTTAAGCGGGGTCTGCTCGAGAATATAGCGCGATACGGTATGCTGGGGATCGTTGCCGTGCTCCTCGCACAGCAATACGCTGTCGCCCCTCAGCAACCGCGAGCCGCCCTTGATGGCCTCGATCTCGACGCCTTCGACATCGAGCTTGATCAGGTATTTGCCGTCGGGCGAAATCTTGCCGTCCTCGATCAGATTGTCGAGCGCGATCACCGACACGACTTCGCCGCCATCATCCACGTCGCCGGCGATGCTGAAGGCCTCGTGCTTGGTGCCGGACAGCCGGGCGATCCCGCGCGTAGCCCCGATCGCGCAGTTCATCACTTCGAAGCGGTTGCCGTTGATCCTGACGTTATTCGCGAGCCTGGCGAAATTTTGCGACGACGGCTCGATCGCGATCGTCTTGTGCGATCCGTAGGGCGCGCTGGAAACCAGCACCGACCAGTAGCCGTAATTGGCGCCGCAATCGAGCAGCGTGTAGTCGACGCCGACGGAATCCTGAAACAGCAGTTCGAGCTCGTTTTCATAGGCGAACGAGCGATTGAGCAGCTTGCTCCAGTAGCCGTCGCCATAGGGAAACGCGAAGGTCGCATCGGAATTGAGCTTGATCGCGATGTCGCGCTCGGGCAGCGCCTTGCGCAGGAGATTGGCGCAGTGATTGTAGCCGCGGTGCGAAAACGTCGAAGCCACCTTCGAGCCCGACGACAATGCCAGCGCGGCCAGTCGCTCCCAGGCATTCGCGCCCTCAAGCACGCCGGTAGACCGGTCGAACCGGATCGGCGGCTGAGGCACTGTTGCGGAATGCTGGGCGGACATGGTGATTACCGCTAGTTCGAATTCTGGCTTTGATAGCAAGCCCAGTCCCGAAAGGACACGCATACGAACTCGCCGTCGCTGCCTTTCAAACGCTTGAACGATCCATATTTGGGTTCGCAGGAATTTGCCGGCTGCGTCGGAAGAACACGCAATGTAAAGCGCTCGCATTCAACCCTGTCCAGCAACTCTCCCTTGGCGACGACTTCAAAGCCATGGTCAAGCAAGTCCTGCACGCCGCGTGTCATGGGACGATCGTCCGCAATCGCCATCGTGGCCATCGTCCCCAAGGTCAGCGCCATCGCATTCGTCGCCATCATCATCGATCGACCTCGCCGAACACGATGTCGAGCGAACCCAGAATGGCCGAAACATCCGCCAGCAGATGGCCCTTGCAGATGAAGTCCATCGCCTGCAGATGCGCAAAGCCGGGCGCGCGGATCTTGCACTTGTAAGGTTTGTTGCTGCCGTCGGCGACCAGATAGACGCCGAACTCGCCCTTCGGCGCCTCGACCGCGGCGTAGACCTCGCCGGCCGGTACGTGAAAACCTTCGGTGTAGAGCTTGAAGTGATGGATCAGCGCTTCCATCGAGCGCTTCATGTCGCCGCGGCGCGGCGGGAAGATCTTGTGGTCCTCGACCGCGACGGGCCCCTGCCCGTCGGCGGCGCGCAGTTTGGCGATGCACTGTTTCATGATCCGCACCGACTGGCGCATCTCTTCCATGCGGATGCAGTAGCGGTCATAGCAGTCGCCGTTCTTGCCGATCGGAATGTCGAAATCCATCTCGGCATAGCATTCATAGGGCTGCGCCTTGCGCAGGTCCCAGGCAGCACCCGAGCCGCGCACCATCACGCCGGAAAAACCCCATTCCCAGGCCTGCTTCAGCGTGACCACGCCGATGTCGACATTGCGCTGCTTGAAAATGCGGTTGCCGGTGAGCAGCCGTTCGAGATCGGCGACCACGCCGAGGAACGGATCGCACCAGGCGTCGATATCGTCGATCAGCTTCGGCGGCAAATCCTGGTGCACGCCGCCGATCCGGAAGTAGGCCGCGTGCATCCGCGAGCCGGAGGCGCGCTCGTAAAACACCATCAGCTTTTCGCGCTCTTCAAAACCCCACAGCGGCGGCGTCAGCGCGCCCACATCCATCGCCTGCGTGGTAACGTTAAGAAGATGCGACAGGATGCGGCCGATTTCGCAATACAAAACGCGGATCAATTGCCCGCGGCGCGGCACCGTGATGCCAAGCAGCTTTTCGGCAGCCAGGCAGAACGCGTGCTCCTGGTTCATCGGCGCGACATAATCGAGCCGGTCGAAATACGGGATCGCCTGCAGATAGGTCTTGTGCTCGATCAGCTTCTCGGTGCCGCGATGCAAGAGCCCGATATGCGGATCGACTCTGGCCACGATCTCGCCGTCGAGCTCCAGCACCAGACGCAACACGCCGTGCGCGGCCGGATGTTGCGGCCCGAAATTGATGGTAAAATTGCGGAGTGCTGCCTCGGCCATTAGCTGCCCGCCTTGTCTGTGGCCTTCTCATCGCCCGGCAGCGGATAGTCCGCGCCTTCCCATGGCGAGAGGAAATCGAATTTGCGGAATTC
Source organism: uncultured Alphaproteobacteria bacterium (assembly GCA_963793165.1). Lineage (GTDB taxonomy): Bacteria > Pseudomonadota > Alphaproteobacteria > Rhizobiales > Xanthobacteraceae > Bradyrhizobium. Next base: position 14,053 of record CAWBYU010000006.1, on the reverse strand, counting down.
CTGATTGAGGCGGACGGGTTCGTAGACCACCCGCTTCTCCTGGTCGTCGTAGCGCACCTCGACGAAACCGGTGAGCGGGAAATCCTTGCGCAGCGGATGGCCGTCGAAGCCGTAGTCGGTCAATAGCCGCCGCATGTCGGGATGGCCGGTGAAGATCACGCCATAGAGATCGTAGGCCTCGCGCTCGAACCAGTCGGCGCCGGGAAACACCTCGATGATCGAGGGCACCTGCGTGGTCTCGTCGGCTTCCGCGCGCAGGCGGATGCGTTCGTTCAGGGTCGGCGACAGCAGGTGATAGACCACGTCGAAGCGCTTTTCGCGGCCGGGATAGTCCACCGCTGTCACGTCGATGAAGCTGACGAAGCGGCAGCCGGGATCGTCACGCAGGAATGTTACGACGTCGACAATCTTTTCAGCCTGCACCGTCACGGTGAGCTGATCGAACGCGATCGAATGACCGGTCGCAGCGCCGCCTAGACCTGCGACGATCTTCTCTCCGAGACTGCTCAGTGCTTCGCTCATCGCCATCCATCAATCCACAATAAACAGCCGCGCACCCTTCGCGGTGTGCGAGCGATGCGGTTCGGCGCCGTCGGCGACCTGGTAGCTCATGCCCGGCGTCAGCGTGAACGAGCGGCCATCGGCAAGATCGGTCCCCAGTTCGCCGTCGACGCAGAACAGAATGTGACCCTTCCGGCACCAGTGGTCCGCCAGATAGCCCGGCGAATATTCCACCAGCCGCACCCGGATGTCGCCGAACTGGCGGGTCCGCCAGGTCGCGACGCCGCTGTCGCCCCGATGCGTGGTCGCCTCGACGCTCGCCCAGTCGGTGGTACCGAACGGGATGTCGTTGATCTGCATCGCCTTCACCGTTCGATGGTTCCAGTGCGCCGGATCTTCTTCTGCAGCAGCATCACGCCGTAGAGCAGCGCTTCCGCGGTCGGCGGGCAGCCGGGCACGTAGATGTCGATGGGCACGATGCGGTCGCAGCCGCGCACCACCGAATAGGAGTAGTGATAATAGCCGCCGCCATTGGCGCACGACCCCATCGAGATCACATAGCGCGGCTCCGGCATCTGGTCGTAGACCTTGCGCAGCGCCGGCGCCATCTTGTTGGTCAGGGTGCCCGCGACGATCATCACGTCCGACTGCCGCGGCGAAGCGCGCGGCGCGAAACCGAACCGCTCGGCATCGTAGCGCGGCATCGACATCTGCATCATCTCGACGGCGCAGCAGGCGAGCCCGAAGGTCATCCACATCAAGGAGCCGGTGCGCGCCCAGGTGATCAGGTCGTCGGTCGCGGTGACGAAAAAGCCCTTGTCGGACAGCTCGTGATTGACCTCGAGAAAGTAAGGATCATTGGCGCCAACCGGCCTCCCGGTGGAGGGATCGAGAATGCCGGTCGCGGCCGGCGCGACGGCAGGCTTGAATCCAGGTCTGGCGGCAGCGGGGCTCAATCCCATTCGAGCGCGCCTTTCTTCCATTCATAGGCAAAGCCGACGGTGAGGACGGCGAGAAATACGAGCATCGACCAGAAGCCGGTCGCTCCCAGTTTTCCGAACGCCACCGCCCACGGAAACAGGAACGCCACTTCGAGATCGAAGATGATGAAGAGAATCGCCACCAGATAGAACCGGACGTCGAATTTCATGCGGGCGTCGTCAAAAGCGTTGAATCCGCATTCATAAGCGGAGAGCTTTTCCGGATCGGGTTGCTGGAAGGCGACAAGGAAGGGAGCGATCAGCAGCGCCAAGCCGATCAGGCCGGCGACCCCGATAAACACCACAAGTGGAAGATAATCCTGCAGAATGCCGGTCATCGGCGATGCCTTTTCCTGCGGTTCTGGCCGCCGCAGATTCGTTCATTGGAATTATTCTGAGGCTTAGCGCAGCGCAACAAGGGGCGCAAGACAACCTATTTCGAGGCTTTGTCCCGCCATGCCGGATTGAGTGAGGCCCAAATCTCGCACGCGCCTGCCGCGATCATCCCATGGGCGGGTCAACCGGCCCGGGGGCAGGCAGACCGGCGCTCCGGCTGTTCGAGGCCGCGCCAACCGCCTCGGTGGTTGGGCCGGCCCCCGGTCGCCATCGGACGCCCCCTGCACGACCCCGCATCCGTGCCCAACGACGAAACCATTTTGAGGAACCCACGAAACCATTGTGAAACAAATGGAGATTATGTCTGCCCCAACAAAGCGGCGTCAAAGACGCCTGGAGGCTGACATGAACCACTCAATTCACTCGGCGGACCGTACGACCCATCTGAAAATAGTGGTTGTTGCCCTGGTTGCCGGCATCGCGGTGGCTTGTTTCGGGATTTCCGCCCGCTCCAATTCGGATTACGGCCAGACCGCCCACGTCGTGAAGGCCGGCAAGCCGGTGACGGTAACCAGTTCGGATACGCAGGTCGTTCGCTAGCGCCATCCAAGATTTTGACGAAAAAAGGCCGCTCCTGCCACAGGGCGGCCTTTTTGCTTCGCGTAATGTGGCAGCAGAAGAATAGGGGGCTAAGCCTTTGACGCGATAGCCTGAGGGACAGGAATCCAATCCTGCCGGGCCCGATCCTGATCTTGAGACTGATCCTGCTTCCGCAACTGCCAGTATCGTGCGTTGGGAACTTTCACCTTTCCGCCCGCGTTTGGAGTCTGCAATGCAAGTCAGATCCACCGATGCAAAGGCCAGCGGCATCGCGCATATCGGCTCGCAGCCGATCGCCCTCGCCGCTGCGACGCTCCTTGTCATCGTGCTCGGGGTTGGGTCGATCATGCTGTGGCGCGCTTATACGGGCGCATCGCCCGAACAGGATCGCGCCGCCTCGGCCCGCCTGTTACAGGCCCGCACTGCGCAGGCCTCCGAGCAGCTCATCGAGAAAACCAAGGGGCTGGAGGCGTCGCAGCAGGAATCGATCGATCAGTTGCAGATCGTGCAGGATCAACTGCAGACCGTAAAGCGCCTGCTGGCGGCCCAGCAAGCCGATAGCAAGCGGCTGTCCGAGCAGGTTGGAAATCTCACCGGCGCGGTCGACAGTTTGCGGCAGTCCTATGCAAGCACTCAATCGTCCGAGTCCTCCAATCAGCCGTCCGCCCGTAATGTCCAGGCGCGTCCCCGCGCGGCAAGGGGCCGAGCGGCCGGCCATCGCGGGCGGCCCCGAGCCCGGGGCTGACGCCTTACCGATCTCTCGTCCGAAATCGTCGCGCGTCGTCGCAAAGCCCGTCAGCGTCAAACCCGGTTCGGCCAAAACGTCGGGCGCTTGCCGCAGAGCCGCGCAAATGAAAACGCCATCCCGGTCCGATCAGGGGTCCGGGATGGCGCAAAATCAGAAGAGCCTTAAGCCGTTCGAGAGCTCGCGATCAGACGGCTTCCTTCAGCTCCTTGGCGGCGCGGAAGGCGACCTTCTTGCTGGCCTTGATGTGGATCGCTTCGCCGGTGGCGGGGTTGCGGCCCATGCGGGCGGCGCGCTTGCGCACCTGCAGGATGCCGAGACCGACGATGCGGATGCGCTCGCCCTTCTTCAGGTGCTTGGTGATCCGGCCGACCAGATCGGTCAGAATCGCCTCGGAGGTCTTCTTCGACAATTCATGCTCTTCCGACAAAGCTGCCGCCAGATGCTTCAGCGTCACGGTCGTCGGGGTAGCTGTTTTCTTCGCCATATTTGGCCCTCCTCGTTGGTGGTGGCTTAGGAACTTGCGACGTATCAGGCCTTAAACGATTCGGGTGACGCCTGACTACGCTGTTTAGCCTGTAAATAGCCTATTATTCGCATCGACACCCTAGAAAAGCCCTATTGGCAAGGGGTTTTGCAACAACCTTGACTTGGGTAGGTCGCCCCTTTAAGTCCCACCTCTCGCGGGTTTCCAACCACGCGGGAGTAGCTCAGTTGGTTAGAGCGCCGGCCTGTCACGCCGGAGGTCGCGGGTTCGAGCCCCGTCTCTCGCGCCATTTCTCGCATCAAATCAATCACTTAAAACCCATTTTGCGCTGCCCCCTTCCGCTTGGCGGCACGATCGCGGTCTCGTGGGATCGCAACGGTCTTGTCGAGGGTTGGAAGGCTGAGCGATTTCGACGTCAGGCCCGGAAATCCTGACGCTAGCGATCGGCGTCAAATCAGCCGCTTTGGAATTGCTAACTTGGCCGGGCATCGGACGCCGGATATGAAGAACCCATGACCTCCATCAAATTCACGCACACCGTGACCGAGCGCTTCTTGCGCTATGCCGTCATCGACACCCAGTCGGACCCGGCTTCGCCGACCTGCCCATCCACCGCCAAGCAGAAAGACCTCGGCCGCCTGCTCGCGGGCGAACTGCAGGCGATGGGAATTCGCGACGCCCATCTCGACGAACACGGCTATGTCTACGCCACCATCCCGGCGAACACCGGGAAGAAGGTTCCGGTGATTTGCTTCTGCTCGCACATGGACACCTCGCCCGATTGCACCGGCAAGGACGTCAAGCCGCAGATCGTGCGGAATTATCGCGGCGGCGACATCGTGCTGCCGGCCGATCCCACCCAGATCATCCGCGCCGCGGATCATCCGGCGCTCGCCGATCAGGTCGGCAACGACATCATCACCACCGACGGCACCACGCTGCTCGGCGCCGACAACAAGGCGGGCCTTGCCGAGATCATGGATGCGGCGCAATTCCTGATCGAGAATCCGCAAATCAAGCACGGCGCCATCAAGATCCTGTTCACGCCGGACGAAGAGATCGGCCGCGGCGTCGACAAAGCGGATTTGAAAAAGCTCGGCGCCGATTTTGCCTACACCATCGACGGCGAAACCGCTGGCAATATCGAGGACGAGACGTTCTCCGCCGATGGCGCCACCATCACCATCGAGGGCGTCAGCACCCATCCCGGCTTTGCCAAGGGCAAGATGGAGCACGCGATCAAGATCGCCGCCGCGATCGTCGATCGGCTGCCCAAGGATACCTGCTCGCCGGAAACCACCGAGGGCAAGCAAGGCTTTCTGCATCCGATCGGCATCGCCGGCGCGCTGGAGAAAGCCACGCTCGGTTTCATCGTGCGCGATTTCACCGACGAGGGATTGAAAGAAAAAGAGATCCTGCTGGAAAACATCGTCAAGGCCGTGATGAAGGACTTTCCGCGCTCGACTTACCGGCTCGAGATCAAGCAGCAGTATCGCAACATGAAGCAGGTGATCGACCGTCACCCGGAGATCATCGACAATGCCATGGAGGCGATCCGCCGCGCCGGTCTTGAGCCGGTGAGGTCCTCGATCCGCGGCGGCACCGACGGCTCACGGCTGTCGTTCATGGGACTGCCCTGCCCCAACATCTTCGCCGGCGAGCACGCGTTTCATTCGCGGCTGGAATGGGTGAGCATGCAGGACATGGAAAAAGCGGTGCAGACCATCGTGCATCTGGCGATGATCTTCGAAGAGCGGGCCTAGTACTGACGATGAGAGGTCGGTGCGTCGCTTGCTGCCGATGCTTCGAGACGCTCGCATGGCTCGCTCCTCAGCATGAGGTTGTTGTGTTTCAACACGTTAGACCTCATCCTGAGGAGGCCACGAAGTGGCCGTCTCGAAGGATGGGCTGCAATACTGATTTGTGATTCCAGGTACTGGGAGCGCACGGCCCGCGTTCAGTCACTCCGGCCAACGACTGGCGACCCACGGCGTGATTTCATCACGGCAGAATGAGTTGTTCCGGCGGGCGCCGCAGGGATTTTGGCAGCTCCGGCCCGTGGCCGAAGCGCACGATGATGTCGGGCCGCCGGCCGCCAAGGCCGAGATGAGACGACAACTCATCGCGCAAATTCGGTACCTCGACCGGTTGATTGATAAACGCGTACTTCAAGCCCAACGCTGTCGCCTGCAACGCGAACCGCTGACAGGCACGCCCGGCTGCAACCCAGTGCGTCCTGTCGTTGCGTTCCGAAACGAATACCGCGATACCCGCCGAGCTATCGATCTGGGCGCGATATTTGGCATTCTCGCCGCTCTCGTTAAAGACCAGGCTCAATAGAGGACGCGCCAGCCATGATGGAAAAGAAGGGTTGCCGGAGGCGCGGCTAAACAGGCCGTCTTTGGTCGCGACCGCGTCGGCCTCGCTGAATCTCATCCAGGCCTTGAGCTCCTCCATGAACGCCCTGTCCCGCATTTGCGCGGAATTTCCCCGAACGACATATTCGGTGAGAGCGGCCATGCGGGTTTTATCGGTCATCACGATGACGGCCACGCCGTCATCGCTGCCAGCCTGTTCGAGCAGGCGAAGGTCACCGGATGACACGGGCTTGCCGTCATAGACGGCGCGTGTGCTTTGCCGGCGCGGAATGGCCTCGAACAGCGGCGACGCGACCGGTTCAGCTTTCTCAAGGCCGAGCGTCACGACGTCGTTCTCGAAACTCGGATTCGATTTCAGTCCAGCGGCCGCGGCGGCATGAATTCAGGTTTTCCGCAGCGCAACCCAGACTGACAAACAGGTGATGATCGTCCGGATCGACGATCGGACACCGCCGGGCGTAATCCGGTGCGATCGAGATCGAGTCGTTCCCGATCGAGAACTTCCACGGTTGCGTGTTGTGGCTGTTGGCGGCAAGCGTGGCCAACCGCACCAGTTCCAGTTTGCCGGGATCGGCCCGCATCGGAGCCCAGGTCGATTGAACGGCCGACTGATACGGCGTCAGGGGATCAGCGACGGCCCTGCGCGCCGGAATGGCCAAAGCGCCGGCAAAGCCGGCGGCCCGGGCCAGCCATTCACGCCGGTCCATCACCGCAAATGCCGGGAGCATCCAAAGACAATGTCAGCCATGCGTCTTCATAACGCGCACGCCGCATCGGTTATTTGACCGGCATCAATATCGATAAGCAGTCACCCGTTCTGCACGAATTTGATGGTCGAGATCGGCCACTTTCCATCGTGTCCCCCGATGGAAATTCGCAACCCGTGAAATTCGTCGAGCCAAACGCTCTCGACGGTCCCGGCCTTTCCGTCGGTGAGAACGACAGCCTTGCCGACAAGCTCGGACTGGGCCTGCTCGAATGCGCCGAGGATCGTTGACGCACGAAGCTTCACCGAGGGCATGGATGTCTCCGAAGGCTAGAGCAATGATCCGGAAAAAGCCTGCCCCGCGCTTGATGCGGGGTGGGGACGGGTTTCCCTTCGCGACAAACGCGAAGCGCTTGCGCGGAGATCATGCTCACACAAAAAGATAGAGCGAGATGACGAATCGAAGAGAAGTCATCACACTCTGGTCATCGCGCGATTGCGATGTGTCCGGGTCAGCCGACCCCGCGCTGCGCTGACGTGATCATGGCTGCGGGCTTCTCGAAGGCGCGAACTTGCGGCGCCCTGTGCGGGCAACGACAACCGAGAGCAGGCAGCAAGCCGGCTCAATCTGCTCCAGCTTTATGTCGAGAACGCGACCCCGGGGAACCCGGGGCGGTCAGGAGGCTGATGCCGTCACGATCCAGATCGATCCGGGCAACGACACCGCCTGATCCCGCACGAACGGAATCAGCGCCTCGCGGACCGAGTTCGCGGCGGCCGCGCGCAACTCGGGCGTCTGCCCTTCCAGCGCGCGGCTGGCCGGGCCGATTTCGAGCGCGCCCCGGACCGCGGCGTCGAGACCCCCGCCGATCGCGACATCGAGAGCAAGGTCGCAACGTTCCATCTGGGCGTCGGCGAAGCCGGCTTCCCCCAGGATGCGCTGCACACGCGCCTCGGAAGCGAATCCGAACGGACCGGGGTCTTCCGGCCCCTGCGGCGGCAGTTTGGGCACGTGTTTGTAGACGGCCTGTAACGGCGTCATCATCCAGGGATTGTCGCGCGGCTCGCGCCAGCAGGCGAAAGCCAGCCGTCCCGACGGCCGCAGCGCACGGCGGATATTCGCGAAAGACAGCGCAGGCTCGGCAAAGAACATCACCCCGAACCGGGAGGCGACAAGGTCGAAACTCCGGGGATCGAACGGATAGACGGTGGCATCGGCCAGCACGAACTCGACCGGGCTGTCCGCTGGAGTTGCTTCCCGCGCCCGCGCCAGCATCGGCGCCGAAACGTCGATGCCGAGCACATGACCGGCCGGACCGACCTTGCGCGCGAAAGCCAGGGTGGTCGATCCGCTGCCGCAACCGATATCCACGATCCGTTCGCCAGACCTGACCTTGGCGCGATCGAGAAGAATATCCAGGACCGGTGCGAGCAGAATGTCCTGCGCCTGCTGCCGGCTGGCCCAACGCTGACCTCCCGGCCCATTCCAGTAGGCGATCTGGTCCGCGTTTTGATCGTGGCCTGCCGGCAGGTTCATCGCCGTCTAGTTCGCACTGCCGCTGGCCTTGGTCCGCTTTGCGGGAGCAGTCTTCGCAGCCGCCTTCTCACCCGGTTTGGGCGCGTTGTCGCTGCGCACGGCGCCCCAGGGATCGGCGGTACCGGATTTTTCGGGAATGTTGCCGAGCGAGCGCTGATAGGCCCTGTCGGCATCCCGATCCGCGGCCTTCTCCTGCGGTGATTTGTCCTTGTCGATGTCCCCGTAGCGGGGAACGCTCTGGCTTTGGGCGTAAGCAGGCCCGGCCAATAACGCAACGACAGCCACGGCGCGAAAAACTCTCATGCGTGTACTCCCCGGTATTTTGTCAGAATATCACCGGCTTCTTCGCGACGCCAATGGCATGTTGAGCGATCCGGAATAGCGGCACCGGTTTCCGGAAAGATCATGCTCAAACAAATGGATAGAGCGCGATGACGAATCGAAGAGACGTCGTCGTGCTAGGACTGCGCGGCCCACAATAGGGATGCCGGGTGCCGACCGCATGGCGACCTCCCGCAGGCCCCGGCAAGCAGTTGCCGCATTCCCCAACCACTTTACACCCACGCGGCGGCATTTTTGTGAACAGGCTATTCGCCGCACATCACTCATTCAGTGTTAATGTGCTCTGGTTGCGCTGAGCAGTTGTCGATGACAGCGCCTTCGGATCGAAAGGAGCCAATGCGACAACGCAAATATCATCCCCGCAATTTGATACCTATGTTCCGATTAGCTGCGAAGCTGTGTAAAAAAATGCGCGCCGCTGGGTTTACTGACAACGGTGGGGCAATTCACAGTGCCGAAAGAATTCTGAACATTCTTGGTCTCTGTCTCGTGTACCCCGACATAAGCCACATCAATAACCTTCGCAGGTATGGAAAAGCCGAATTCTCCGTCAAGGCGCGCGCCGCATACGACCGTGGCGAAAAGGTACTGATCGAACACGTATCACCGGTTCGAGCTTTCACACGAAGAGCAATCGAAAATATTGATAACTTAGATGACGATGGCTTTGCGAGATTTGTGAGAAGGCATTTTCGACTTGTGCTTTTGACGCCGCAAGAAGCAGTCAGATTGAACCGGGAGAACCGATCCAGGATGACCAGTAAGCGGCTCGCAGGGATAAAAATGGCGAAACGCGGCTCGCACCCGCCGGTCTGATTAGCGCGTCCACTGCACGCGCCTGGTTCGCTCGATGCGATCCGGCGTCCACGCAGTACCCCCGATCAGGAAGCCCAAAGGAGGCTGTCATGCCATCTCGCACCCTGGGTGTGCCAGCGAAGGCTGGTAGGCGGTGACGGATTCGAACCGCCGACATCCTGCGTGTAAAGCAGGCGCTCTAACCAGCTGAGCTAACCGCCCTCGCCTCCTGTTTAGCGCCGCCTTGGCCTGCCGCGCAAGCCGGTGCCACCGCATCATAAAAAAGCGGCGCCCCCCTGAAGGGACGCCGCTTTTGTCATCTTGGGAGCGCTCAGTGGGCCGTGAGGCCGCCTGCCGCTTCATCCGAAGCGTCCGGCTTCACCGGCACCTTGGTGTCCTCTTCCCAGACGATCGGCACCGGCGGCCGCACCAGGGCCTTGGAGACCACATCGTCGAGCCGCGCCACCGGGATGATGTTCATCCCGCCCTTGATCGCATCGGAAATCTCCGTGAGATCCTTGGCGTTGTCCTCGGGGATCAGCACCGTCTTGATGCCGCCACGCGCGGCGGCCAAGAGCTTCTCCTTCAGACCGCCGATCGGCAGCACGCGCCCTCTCAAGGTGATCTCGCCGGTCATGGCGACATCGTGCCTCACGGGGATGCCGGTCATGATGGACACGATCGCGGTCGCCATCGCGACGCCCGCCGAGGGTCCGTCCTTCGGGGTCGCCCCTTCCGGCACGTGGACGTGGATATCGCGCCGGTCGAACAGCGGCGGCTCGATGCCGAAGCCGACGGCGCGCGAGCGGACGTAAGACGCCGCCGCCGAAATCGACTCCTTCATCACGTCGCGCAGATTGCCCGTCACCGTCATCTTGCCCTTGCCGGGCATCATGACGCCTTCGATGGTGAGCAGCTCGCCGCCAACGTCGGTCCAGGCAAGGCCGGTGACAATGCCGATCTGATCGTCGCTCTCGATCTCGCCGAAGCGGTATTTCGGCACGCCGAGGAACTCTTCGAGAGTTTTCTCGGTGACCTTGACCGACTTCTTCTTGGAGATCATCAGCTCCTTCACCGCCTTGCGGGCGAGTGTCGACAGCTCACGCTCCAGGTTACGCACGCCCGCTTCGCGGGTGTAGCGCCGGATCATCAGCAACAACGCGTCGTCGTCGATCGACCATTCCTTTGGATCCAGGCCGTGCTTGGAGATCGCGTTCGGGATCAGATGCTTGCGCGCGATCTCGACCTTCTCGTTCTCGGTGTAGCCGGCGATCCGGATGATCTCCATGCGGTCCATCAACGGGCCCGGAATATTCAGCGTATTCGCGGTCGTGATGAACATCACGTTCGACAGATCGTAATCCACCTCCAGATAATGGTCGTTGAAGGTCGAGTTCTGCTCGGGGTCGAGCACCTCAAGCAGCGCCGATGACGGATCGCCGCGGAAATCGGCGCCCATCTTGTCGATCTCGTCCAGCAGGAACAGCGGATTCGAGGTCTTCGCCTTCCGCATCGACTGGATGATCTTGCCGGGCATCGAGCCGATATAGGTGCGGCGGTGACCGCGGATCTCGGCCTCGTCGCGCACGCCGCCGAGCGACACGCGCACGAACTCGCGTCCGGTCGCCTTCGCGATCGACTTGCCGAGCGAGGTCTTGCCGACGCCGGGAGGTCCGACCAGGCACAGGATCGGCCCGGTCAGCTTGTTGGCGCGCGACTGCACCGCGAGATACTCGACGATGCGGTCCTTGACCTTCTCCAGTCCGTAGTGATCGCTATCGAGCACCTCTTGCGCCGCCACCAGGTCCTTCTTGACCTTGGACTTCTTGTTCCACGGGATCGACAGCAACCAGTCGAGATAGTTGCGCACCACCGTCGCCTCGGCGGACATCGGCGACATCTGGCGCAGCTTCTTCAATTCATGCTGCGCCTTCTCGCGGGCTTCCTTGGAAAGCTTGGTCTTGGCAATCTTCTCTTCCAGATCGGCCAGCTCGTCGCGGCCTTCGTCGTCGCCGAGTTCCTTCTGGATCGCCTTCATCTGCTCGTTGAGATAATATTCGCGCTGGGTCTTCTCCATCTGGCGCTTGACGCGCGAGCGGATGCGCTTCTCGACCTGCAGCACCGAGATCTCGCTCTCCATCAGCCCGAGCACCTTCTCCAGGCGCGCGGTCACCGACAGCGTTTCCAGGATGCCCTGGCGGTCCGCGATCTTGACGGCGAGATGCGAGGCGACGGTGTCGCCGAGCTTGGCGAAGTCGGTGATCGCCTGAACCACGCCGACGACCTCGGCGGAGATCTTCTTGTTCAGCTTCACATAGCTTTCGAAGTCGGACACCACCGAGCGCGCCAGGGCTTCCGCCTCGACCGACTTGGCGTCGGTGTCGGCAAGCGCCACCGCCGTCGCTTCGTAATATTCGGCGCGATCGGAATATTTCTGCACGCGCGCGCGCTCAAGCCCCTCCACCAGCACCTTCACGGTGCCGTCAGGCAATTTGAGCAGCTGCAGCACGCTGGCGAGGGTGCCGGTTTCATAGATCGAATCCGGGCTCGGATCGTCATCCGACGCATTCTTCTGCGTCGCCAGCATGATCAAAGCGTCATTCTTCATGACCTCTTCGAGCGCGCGGATCGATTTCTCGCGGCCGACGAACAGAGGCACGATCATGTGCGGGAACACGACGATGTCGCGCAGCGGCAGCACCGGATATGAATGGCTTTCGCCGTGAACGATCGACGGCCGGGGTTTGGGAGTTGTCATGGCCTATTCCTTTTGTTGTGCCCCCTTGCACGCAGCCCGCCAGTTTGCGCAACCGCCACAAGGTGCCGAGAATTTCCGGGAAATCATGGTCGTGACCGACCACGTCTCCGGATCGTTGTTACGACGAATCTCAAACATGGTCATCATCGCCGACAGCATTAGGTGGCTATCGACGGTGGGGGTGTCAAGTCGCTGAAAAAGGGCCGCCAATTGGGCGGAACACGACAAAAAAACCTGCGCCGCCGCGGCCGCCGAAGGGCTCGGCAGCCGTCTCTCTTGCGCAATCAATCCGTTAGCCCGCAGGCGCGATCAGGCGCTCGCGCTGCTCTCGACGGCGCGGTCGGAACGATCGGCATAAATATAAAGCGGGCGAGCCGTGCCCTCGACCACTTCGCGCGAGATCACGACCTCTTCGACGCCTTCCAGCCCCGGCAGATCGAACATGGTCTCGAGCAGGATGCTTTCGAGAATGGAACGCAGGCCGCGCGCGCCGGTCTTGCGCTCGATCGCCTTGCGGGCAACCGCGCCAAGCGCCTCGTCGGCGAACGTCAACTCGATGTTCTCCATCTCGAACAGCCGCTGATACTGCTTCACCAGCGCGTTCTTCGGGTCGGTCAGGATCTTCTTCAGCGAAGCCTCGTCGAGATCCTCCAGCGTCGCGACCACCGGGAGGCGGCCGACGAATTCGGGGATCAGACCGTACTTCAGGAGATCCTCAGGTTCGACATGGCGGAAGATCTCGCCGGTACGGCGGTCTTCCGGCGCCAGCACCTGGGCGGCGAACCCGATCGAGGTCGAACGTCCGCGCGCGGAGATGATCTTCTCCAGCCCCGAGAAGGCGCCACCGCAGATGAACAGAATATTCGTGGTGTCGACCTGCAGGAACTCCTGCTGCGGATGCTTGCGGCCGCCCTGCGGAGGAACCGAGGCCACCGTGCCTTCCATGATCTTCAGAAGCGCCTGCTGCACGCCCTCGCCCGAAACGTCCCGGGTGATCGACGGGTTGTCGGATTTGCGGCTGATCTTGTCGATTTCGTCGATATAGACGATGCCGCGCTGCGCGCGCTCGACATTATAATCGGCCGACTGCAGCAGCTTCAGGATGATGTTTTCGACGTCCTCGCCGACATAGCCGGCCTCCGTCAGCGTGGTTGCATCCGCCATCGTGAACGGGACGTCGAGAATCCGCGCCAGCGTCTGCGCCAGCAGCGTCTTGCCCGAGCCGGTCGGACCGATCAGCAGGATGTTCGACTTCGCCAGTTCGACGTCGTTGTGCTTGGTCTGGTGATTGAGCCGCTTGTAGTGGTTGTGGACGGCGACCGAGAGCACCTTCTTGGCGTGGCTCTGGCCGATCACGTAATCGTCAAGAACCTTGCAGATTTCCTTCGGCGTCGGGATGCCGTCGCGGGATTTCACCAGCGAGGATTTGTTTTCCTCCCGGATGATATCCATGCACAGCTCGACGCATTCGTCGCAGATGAATACCGTTGGCCCCGCGATCAATTTGCGGACTTCGTGCTGGCTCTTGCCGCAGAACGAGCAATACAGCGTGTTCTTGGAGTCGCTCGTGCCGACCTTACTCATTCTTGTCTCCGTCCGCCGTTCGATCCCGTGCATTCTGCCCTGTTCCGGGACTTACCGGCACAGAGTTCTAGATAGAGCAAAATACGTACCAAAAAAGACCCTACACTCCAGATGCCGTCAGAATCGCGGCCAACTCGAATCTCCCACGACCTTAGTCCATCCCCCGCAGCCAACCATGGTCGCACCCGACTATCAAGAATTCGCTAATCGGCCGGTCAACCGATACCGTGACAATACCGTGATTTCCGGCGTCCGCGCGAGGCGAAACTGTCGAAATCAGCCAGGCGTTGCGCGATTGCCACGC
>CAWBYU010000005.1:0-282432 GCA_963793165.1 uncultured Alphaproteobacteria bacterium | reverse complement strand
GCGCGCCGACAACCGCTCACCGCCACTTGAAATTGCGTATCTTTTTCGGCTGCGGTGACGCCCGTGTATCTCAATCTGTATCCCAGAATTCCGGCCGGTCGGGCATGCCGAATTCGTGACGCTAATCGCATGATCCCGGCGGCGATTCAAGCTGACTTATACTCGGGAAAATCCACCAAGCAGAACGGGTGGTGTTGCGTGTGTTGTTGCGCCGCCGGAACATTGCCCGCCGGAGTCGAAGCCCCTGGTATTTGTCATGCAAATGAATTACATTCCGAGTGAATGGGAGGAGCTTTACCATGGCCTCAAATGCCCTCGTGCAGACACGTATCGATTCCGACGTAAAAGATCGGGCGACGGCCGTGCTGGAAAATATGGGTCTGACGGTCTCGGATGCTGTGCGCATTTTGCTGACGCGGACAGCCAACGAAGGCGCGTTACCGCTTGAGTTGCTCAGCAACAGCGACGCTCACGATGCATGGTTTCGCACAAAGGTTCGGGAGGCACTCGAGGACTCCCGCCCCGATATCGCAAATTCCGACGCGGACGCCCAATTTGCAGCGAGGCGTGCAGCGGCTTTGCGCAGGGCCAGTAAAGGCCAGCCGTGAAGCTTGTCTGGTCGCCGCATGCGCTATCGGACCGACGCCATTTTTTCTCACATCGAGGCAGATAATCCACGCGCCGCGGTCCACGTCGACGAACAGATTGTTGCGGCGGTCCGACGGTTGATCGAGTTTCCTGAAAGCGGCCGGCCGGGCCGCGTCGCGGGGACACGAGAACTGATCGTACCGCGAACACCCTATATCGCGGCCTACTTGGTGATGCCCGAAATGGTTCGTATTTTGCGCGTCCTGCATGGCGCGCAGATTTGGCCGGACGACATCGACCCGGCTTGATCTCATATCCGTTCGAAGTGCCATGTCTGGGGTGTGGTGCGGGCGGAGGGACTCGAACCCCCACAACTTTCGTCACTGGAACCTAAATCCAGCGCGTCTACCAGTTCCGCCACGCCCGCTAGATAGCATCATGTCCGGCCGCGATGCCGCGGGCGGCGGGCTTATAACATAGGCCGACCTGTTCGCAGCAAAAAAATGGCCGTTTTGGCGCCCGCCCGGAGGTAAGCGCGCCGGCTGGACATTTCCAGCGGAAAATGGTCCGCATTCCCGGGATGGCAGAGCGCATTTTTCCGCTGGACCGCCGTGAGTTGATCGCCGGACTGGGCGCGGCGATCCTTTGTCCGGCGATGCCGTCGATGGCCGTCGCGCAGGGTGCACGGCCCGCCATGACGTTGCGGGCCAAAGCCGATGTCATCGCATTGCGTCCGGGAGGCCCGGACACTCTGATATGGTCGCTCGGTGCATCGGCATCTGGCCCCGATGCCGGTTTGAAGCGCGGCGACACGGTCGAGGTCACGCTTCAGAATGACCTGCCGGTACCGGCGCTGCTCAATTGGCATGGAATTGAGGGTATTCCCGCAGCCGAGCCTCTGGCCGCGCGGGCGCCCACGGCCGCCGGCGCCCGGGAAACCCTCATGATTCCATTGCGCCACGCCGGTACATTTATGTGCGACCTTCGGCTGCTGGGCGATGGCCAGGCGCGGCCTTCCCCCGCGCGGGCATTGATCGTCCAGGAGAGCGAGCCCGTCACGGTCGACCGCGACGAGACGCTGCTGATCGAAGACTGGCGGCTGCGCCCGGATGGAGCCGCCATCGCACCGGGCATCGATCCCGGGGGCACCACGCCCGTCTATACCGTCAACGGAATGAGCAGCCTGGACATCGCCGCGCGCACCAATGAACGGCTGCAACTCCGCTTCCTGAACGGCTGCCAACGATCTGTTATTGCTCTAAAAATAGAGGGGCACGAGGTCCGGGTGATGGCGATGGATGGCGAGCCCGCCGAACCGTTCCCGGCGCGCAATGGCGCCATCGTGCTGGCGCCGGGCGGCCGGGTCGACGTTTTCATCGACGCGACCGGGCCGGCAGGCTCGGCCTCGTCCATCCTGCTGCATGACGGCAAGGAGGCGCGCCCGATCGCCCGGCTGGTCGCCTCCGCCGAGCCGCCGATCCGCAGCGCGCCGCTTCAGCCGGCGCCTCCGCTGCCCTCCAATGGCCTGCCGGCGCAGCTCGACCTCAAAAACGCATCGCGCATCGATTTGGTGATCGGCGGACCGCAGCCCGAATGGGCGACGCCGGCAAGCTTCGCCGCCAGCGCCGCGCCGGCGTTCCGCGCCAAGGCCGGCCGCACCGTGGTGCTGGCGCTGACCAACCGCGCCGAGATCGCCACCGTGTTCCACCTCCACGGCCATCATTTCCGGCTGCTGGACCGGCTCGACGACGGCTGGAAACCGTTCTGGCTGGATACGCTGGCGATCGAACCAAAGCAGACGCAACGCATCGCGTTTTCAGCCGACCATGCCGGACGCTGGCTGATCGAGACGATGGCAACCGACTGGGCGGCGCCGCGTCTTGTGCGGTGGTACAGTGTCGCGTGAGGAAACCAACATGAGCACGGCCACTCTCGAAATCCGCAATGTCAAAGCCCGCGCCGTCGTCACGCCGATCTCGCGGCCGGTGAAGAACGCCTTCGGCGTCATCGATGCGGCGCCGCTGGTGCTGATCGATGTCGAGACCGATCGGGGCATCACCGGACGCGCCTACATCTTTGCTTACGCAAAGCTGACGCTTAAGCCGCTGGTGCATCTGATCGAGGAAATCGGTCGCGACCTCGCCGGCAAGGCGATCGCCCCCTTCGATCTGATGTCGGCGATGGATGCGAAATTCCGCCTGCTGGGCTGGCAGGGCCTGGTCGGCATGGCCGTGTCGGGCCTCGACATGGCGTTCTGGGATGCGCGCGGACAGGCCGCCGGTCTGCCGCTGGCGAACTTGCTCGGCGGATCGCCGCGGCCGATCCGGGCCTATGACAGCTACGGCGTGGTCGATCCCAAAGCCGACGAGAGGGATCTGCGCCGTTCGCTCGAGCAGGGCTTTCGCGGCATCAAGATCAAGGGCGGCGACGGCGACGCCGCCAATGACGAGCGCGTCGTCAAAGCCGTCCGCGCGCTCATTGGCCCCGACATCGCGCTGATGATCGACTTCAACCAGTCGCTCGATCCCGCGGAGGCGACGCGCCGCATCGCCCGCCTCGCGCCCTATGATCTGCACTGGATCGAAGAACCGGTGCCACAGGAAAACCTGTCGGGGCACGCAAAAGTGCGCGAGACCTCACCGACGCCGATTCAGGCCGGCGAAAACTGGTGGTTCCCGCGCGGCTTTGCCGAAGCGATCGCGGCCGGCGCCAGCGATTTCATCATGCCCGACCTGATGAAGGTCGGCGGCGTCACCGGCTGGCTCCGCGTCGCCGGCCAGGCCGAGGCCGCCTCGATCCCGATGTCGAGCCATCTGTTCGCCGAAGCCAGCGCGCACATGCTGGCGGTGACGCCGACCGCGCATTGGCTGGAGGTTCTCGATCTCGGCCGCGCCATCCTTGCCGAACCGGTCGAGATCGTCGACGGCGCCGTCACGGCGCGCGGCCCCGGCCTAGGGCTGTCCTGGAACGAAGCGGCGGTTGCGAAATATCTGGTGTGAGCGGCTTGTGGTTGGCGTCATCGTCCGCGAACGCGGACGATCCGTTATTCCACGAAGCTAAAGATTCAAATCAGCCGCGCGGCGTACTGGATGCCCCGCTTTCGCGGGGCATGACGAGCCTCGGTCTTAATACTCAATCCCCAATTCGTCATAGCGCGTAGGATAGGTTTGCTTTGCGATACCTACTATCTCGGCGCGTAGGGATTGTGAATTTCACGATAGGCCCATGCCATCCTATGCTGCCAAATCTTCTTGAACGTGGGGTTTTGCCGTCAGCTCAATTCCCAATGCCTTCATCACCGCAATCGTTGTCTTCAATGTCGGATTTCCGTCGGCACTGAACGACCGATACAACTGCTCGCGTGAAAGTCCGGTATCATTGGCAATCTGTGTCATCCCTTTGGCACGGGCAACGACGCCGAGAGCATGCGCGATATAGCCCGCATCTTCCGTCTTGAAGGCTTCTTCCATGAACACAGCAATCGCCGAGTCGGACTGCAGATCCTCGGCTGGATCATACGTCGTTAGCTTCTCGCCCATCTCATTCACTCCATGCCTTGGCAAGATGCTTTGCCATCCTGATGTCTTTCGCCTGGGTGCTCTTGTCGCCACCGCAAAGCAGAACGATGATCATGCTTCCACGTTTCTGAAAGTAGACGCGGTAACCGGGGCCATAGTGGATACGCAGTTCGCTGATGCCCTCGCCGACCGGCTTGGCGTCGCCTGCGTTCCCTTGGGCCAGCCGATCCAGTCGCGAAGCGATAATCGCACGAGCCCGGTCATTCTTGAGCCGCAGCCGCCACTTTCGAAACGTCTCTGTTTGCTTCAGCTCAAGCACATGTAGTTTATAAACTACAGGCTTCTGCTAGTCAAGCCGCGCGCTAATACTCAATCCCGAACTCGTCATAGAGATGCCGGAACACCGCGGGCAGCACCTCCGGCAGGTCTTCGGCGATCAGGCCGGGGCCGGCCTCGCGCGCAGCCTCGCCATGCATCCAGGCGCCGATGCTGGCGGCCTCGAAGGCGCTCACGCCTTGCGCCAGCAGGCCCGCGATCATGCCCGACAGCACGTCGCCCGCGCCCGCGGTGGCGAGCCAGGGCGGCGCGTTGGCGGCGATGGTGGCGCGCCGGTCCGGTGACGCCACCACGGTGTCGGCTCCCTTGAGCAGAACGATCGCGCCGCAGCGTTCGGCGGCGGCCCTGACCCGTTCGAGTTTCGACCGATAGGGATGCTTGTTGCTGATGTCGCTGAACAGCCGCGGAAACTCGCCTTCATGCGGCGTGAGCACCACCTGCAGATCCTGCGATGCCTTGATCGCTTCGAACAGGCGATCGGGAGCCTCCGCAAAGCTCGTCAGCGCGTCGGCGTCCAATACGAGATGCCGCTGTGCCGACAGCGCGGTGAGAACGAGATCGCGGGTGCGCTCGCCGACCCCGGCGCCCGGTCCGATCACGCAGGTGTTGAGGCGCCTGTCCGTCAACATCTCGGCGAATTCGATTGCGGTATCGATGGCGCGAACCATCACGGCCGTCAGCGCGGCCGCGTTGACGGCGAGCGCATCTCGCGGCGAGGCCAGCGTGACCAGGCCGGCGCCCGCCCGCAGCGCGCCGCGCGCCGACAGTCGCGCAGCGCCGGTGGCGGCGACATCGCCGGAAACCACGATGGCGTGGCCGCGGGCATATTTGTGGCCGTCGATCCGCGGCACCGGAAAGGACTTGCGCCAATACTGCGGGATGTTTTCAAAGGTCTGCGGACGGATTTCATCGAGCACGCGCGGGTCGATCCCGATATCGGCGACGCGGACACGGCCGCAATGCATCCGGCCCGGCAACAATAGATGCGCCGGCTTGCGGCGGAAGAACGTGACCGTCTCGGTGGCGCGCACCCCGACGCCCATCACGCCGCCAGTGGTGCCGTTGATACCGCTCGGCAGATCGACGGCGAGAACGGGTGCGCCATTGGCGTTGATCGCCTCGATCATCTCCAGCGCATCGCCCTTCACCGGCCGATTGAGCCCGGCACCGAACAGCGCATCGATGATCAGCGCCGGCTTTCCGATCGCCTGAGGATTGCACGGCAGTACCGGATATTTCCATCCGCGCGCCGCCGAGGCCGCGTCGCCCTGCAGACTGTCCCGCTCGCACAACAGGATGACCGACACCTCGCGGCCCCGCGCTGCGAGTTCGGCCGCCGCCACGAAACCGTCGCCGCCATTGTTGCCGGAGCCGGCGACCACCAGGATCGGCCCCTCCTCCACGAGGCCGATCGCCGCCTCCGCGATGGCCTGCCCCGCGCTCAGCATCAGCGCGAAGCCAGGCGTTCCCGCGGCAATGGTCAGCCGATCGGCACGCTCCATCTCAGCGGTTTCAAGAACTTCCATGCCGATTTTCCGATCCCAGCGCCTTATCCTGAGGCATTTACGATCTGCCGCTAACTGAAACCCTTATTGACCGCACAATTATTGACCTTTTGCCTATTTTATAGGCTAAAGATTGTAGGTCGGCTCGCCCGCGGCCAGGCGAACGCTTGGTAAAAGTCTGATAACGTTTCGAAATCAGGCGCTCTCGCAACTTGGCATAGACCCTGCTTTTGAGGAAGCCCGTGAGGAAGCCGGCTCTGGATCATCGTATTGTAGCGGCGATTTATTGACGTATCCCCCGGCTGTTCGGCAGGAAAATTTCGCCAAGCGAATTTGCAAGCGAATTCGCAAGGCTAGCCAGCCGAACAACCTGCGATTGCGCGCAACGTGGAAGCAAACTTGCAGTCTTGACATTTAAATTTGGAAGTGCCCCGGAGACGTTCAGTGAAAAAAATCGAAGCCATCATCAAGCCATTCAAGCTCGACGAGGTGAAAGAAGCGCTTCAGGAGGTCGGCTTGCAGGGCATCACCGTTACCGAAGCCAAGGGCTTTGGGCGGCAGAAGGGCCATGCTGAACTCTATCGCGGCGCGGAATACATCGTCGACTTCCTGCCCAAGGTCAAAATCGAGATCGTGATCGGGGATGACCTGGTCGAGAAGGCGATCGACGCCATCCGGCGCGCGGCCCAGACCGGACGCATCGGCGACGGCAAGATCTTCGTGTCCAACATCGAGGAAGCCGTTCGCATCAGAACCGGGGAATCCGGGCTGGATGCCATCTGAATTCGGCTTGCGGCGCTTCGGGATATTGTATTGAACACTCCCCGCTTGTAATGAGCGTTACCGACGGTCGCCGCTCGCGGCCCGTCGGCGACGACCTGTAGCCAAAAGGGGTACTCATGAAGACCGCCAAAGACGTCCTCAAATCGATCAAGGATAACGACGTCAAATACGTCGACCTGCGTTTCACCGATCCGCGCGGCAAGTGGCAGCATGTGACCTTCGACATCGGCATGATCGACGAGGAGATCTTCGCCGAAGGCACGATGTTCGACGGCTCCTCGATCGCCGGCTGGAAGGCGATCAACGAATCCGACATGTGCCTGATGCCCGATCCGGTCACCGCGACGATCGACCCGTTCTTCGCCGAGACCACCATGGTCATCACCTGCGACGTGCTGGAGCCGACCACCGGCGAGCCCTACAACCGCGACCCACGCGGCATGGCCAAGAAGGCCGAAGCGATGGTGAAGTCGATGGGCGTCGGCGATACCGTGTTTTTTGGACCGGAAGCCGAGTTCTTCGTGTTCGACGACGTCCGCTTCCAGACCACGCCCTACAACACCGGCTTCAAGCTGGATTCCTCGGAACTGCCGATCAACTCCGACACCGAATATGAGGGCGGCAATCTCGGCCACCGCATCCGCACCAAGGCGGGCTACTTCCCCGTTCCGCCGCAGGATTCGGTGCAGGACATGCGCTCGGAAATGCTCGGCGCCATGGCCAAGATGGGCGTCAAGGTCGAAAAGCATCACCACGAAGTCGCATCCGCCCAGCACGAACTCGGCATGAAGTTCGACACGCTGACGCTGATGGCCGACCAGATGCAGATCTACAAATACTGCATCCATCAGGTCGCGCATATCTACGGCAAGACCGCCACCTTCATGCCGAAGCCGGTCTATGGCGACAATGGTTCGGGCATGCACTGCCACCAGTCGATCTGGAAGGACGGCAAGCCGGTATTCGCCGGCAACAAATATGCCGACCTCTCGGAGACCTGCCTGTCCTACATCGCCGGCATCATCAAACACGCCAAGGCGATCAACGCCTTCACCAACCCGTCGACCAACTCCTACAAACGCCTGGTCCCGGGCTATGAAGCGCCGGTGCTGCTCGCCTACTCCGCGCGCAACCGCTCGGCCTCGTGCCGGATTCCCTACACCGCCAATCCGAAGGCCAAGCGCGTCGAGGTGCGCTTCCCCGATCCGATGGCCAATCCGTATCTCGGTTTTGCCGCGATGCTGATGGCCGGCCTGGACGGCGTCAAGAACAAGCTCGATCCCGGCCCCGCGATGGACAAGGATCTCTACGATCTGCCGAAGGAAGAACTCAAGGCGATCCCGACGGTGTGCGGTTCGCTGCGCGAGGCATTGGAAAATCTCGACAAGGATCGCGCCTTCCTCAAGAACGGCGGCGTGTTCGACGACGACTTCATCGACAGCTATATCGAGCTGAAGATGACCGAAGTCGAGCGCTTCGAAATGACCCCGCATCCGGTCGAATTCGAAATGTACTACTCGCTGTGATTTTTCCGGCGGGCGTTGCCCGCCGATATAGCGGCCTGAAAATGAAAAGGCGCTCCTGACGGGGCGCCTTTTGTTTTTCCCTATTCGTCATTGCCGGGCTCGCCCCGCGTATCCATCGATTCTTCATAAGGGTCTCACATCGTTGTTGTGAATGGTGGGCACAGCGCAACGCCTTTGCCCACCTCACATGCTGACCCTCATCCTGAGGAGCGAGCCTTGGCGCGCGTCTCGAAGGATGGGCCGCGGGCTCGATGGTTCGAGACGCCCGCTTCGCGGGCTCCTCACCATGAGGTTTCCACCGTGAGCTTGGCGCGACGGTCCTCATTTGCCCGGCGGGCAAATCGGCAAAAACCTGTCCAGCCCTCCGTTCGAAAATATTTCGCTTAACCTGTCGGGCAAATCATCTCTACAAGCTCGCCCGTCCCGCCCGAACGAGGGGCGTTTCGCGATCGTCACAAACGCGCGGCGGGATGCGGTGGACGCGAGAGCTGTGAAGACGAACGCAGCCTGCCCGCGGACGGCGAAGTCGTGTGGTCCTGACGCCCCGACGCTGGCGTCAAGTTTTGCGGAGCACTTCCGCGGAGCGACGGTGGCAAAACAGCCCGGTCACCGGGGAGAGCGCGAAGGAAACCGTAACACCATCGCGCGGGGAAAGCCGGATGATCCGGTTGAACCTGTGGTCCTACCCCCGTGCTTTTTTTGCACGGGACCCATGGGTGCAATCGGCACCCGGCTTTCCCTGCGCCCTCTGTTCTGAGAGGCAGCAAAATGTTCGGTCAAACTCGGGCGCATCGCGCCGCGGGAATGCGGACGTGCACCCTTTTGGCTGTTTGAAAGTTGAACCGGATGATTCAGACCGTCATTGCGAGCGCAGCGAAGCAATCCATGGTTCAGCAAGCGGAGAGATGGATTGCTTCGCTGCGCTCGCAATGACGGTGATGATGTGCTACCCGTACAACGCCGTCTTACCCCGCGCAGGCGGGGTATCCAGTACGCCGCGGCCTCTCGATTCAATCATCAGCATCTCTGGAATACTGGATCGCCCGCCTTCGCGGGCGATGACGAGTGGGAGTGTCTCGCACCTGTACTCGGTTGTCGGCCCTCATTGCGACAGAAGCAGCCCCCTCACACCCCGAACAGTTTCGAGTACCGCGCCTTGATCGCTTCGCTCTGCGCCTGCACCGCGGCGGGATCAGCCTTGAGCAATTTCAACGCGGATAGCGGCGTATGGCCCGGCTTTTCCTTGACCTGGGCGTGAAACGAACGATGGGCAAAGGTATCGACCAGCATCTGCTGGGCTTCCGCGCCCAGGAAAAAGCTCTGGAACAGCCGCGCGGCATTCGGATTGGGCGCGCCCTCGAATATGCCGGAGGGAACGATGATCAGGGGCGAACCTTCGGTTGGGTAGACCACCTCGACCGGCTTGCCCTGGTCCTTTGCGAGCACGAGATTGTAGTCGTTACCGTCGGCCATGACCGCGCGCTCGCCGAGCAAGATCTTCTTCGGCGGATCGGCCGCCGACTGCACCTGCATCACCTTTTGCTGCGCCAGCTTTTCGAGATATGGCCAGCCGAGATCGCGGGCGAGCACGAAGGTCGCGGTCATGATGGCGCCGCTGTAGCCGGGATGGCCCTTGACGATCTTGCCCTGCCACTTCGGATCGAGCAGGTCGGCGTAGCTCTTCGGCGCATCCTCGGGCTTGACCAGACCGGTATTGTAGCCGATCGCCTCGGTCCAAGCGCAGGAGGTGGCGTGCATTCCGTCGGGATCGACCTGATCGGCGGGAAAATGCTTCGCCACGTCCTCGGGAACGTAAGGCGCGAGCCAGCCGTTCTTTTTCCAGTCCAGATAGTGCGCAGGATCGGTGCTGTTGGCGACGTCGACGGCCTTGATGCCGCTGCCCTGCTCCTGGGCGATGCGCTGGAAAATCCGCTCCGCGCCCGAGCGCTCGACGCGCACGGCAATACCCGGATATCTGGCTTCGAACATCCGGCTCACCCGTTCGGCGGTGTTGAGCTCCAGCGCGGTATAGAACGAGACCTTGCCTTCCTTGCGCGCGGCTTCGATCAAACCAGGCGTGACCTCCGTCGGCGGCGGCGCCGCCGCCCGCAGCGGTTCGGCGAACACAACGCCGGCGACCGAGACCCCCGACGCCTTGAGCACGTCACGCCTCGTCCATTTCCAGTCCGGCACGGCATTTCTCCCATGTTTGCGCGATCGTTCATCGGCCGCTGCGATATCGGTGGATGCACTATAGAGCATGATCCGGAAAGTGGGCACCGGTTTTCCCTCGCGACAAACGCAGAAGCGCTTGCGTGGAGATCATGCTTATTCCCGGCGATTTACGGATTTCTGCACTGGTTCGAAACGACGACCGGCGAGTCCAGGCACCGGCGTATCATGCGCGCAAGCTGCGGCTTTCGGTACGGCTTCGGCAGGAAAAAGAAATCCGGCACCAGCCGGCCATCCCGGATGATCGTATGATCCGTATAGCCCGAGGTAAGCAGGACCCTCAAGGCAGGCCACCGCAGTCTCATTCTCTCGGCAAGCTGTTTGCCGTTGGTTTTTCCCGGCATGACGATATCGGTGAACAGAAGATCGAACTCGGCGCCTCCGTCGGCGATTGCCAGAGCTTCAGCCGCATTCGAGGCCGTAATCGTCGTGTAGCCAAGGCTCTCGAGCTGGGTGATGACATTGGCCCGGACGCTGGCATCATCCTCGACGCACAGGATGGTCTCGGTTCCACCTATTGGCGGCAAATTATCTTCCAGCGGAAGTTGCGAGACGTCGCCTTCGGCCTTTGGCAGATAAAGCCTGAAGGTCGTGCCGCGGCCTTCCTCGCTGTCGACTTCGATATTTCCGCCGGACTGCTTGGCGAAGCCGAATACCATGCTGAGGCCAAGCCCGGTGCCGTGGCCGGTTTCCTTGGTCGAAAAAAACGGGTCAAAAATCTTGTCCCGAATGGCTTCCGGAATGCCGGTGCCGGTATCGGTGACCTCGACCACGACGTAGAGGTCCGGACGATCGACCCCGGTCGACGAGGCGACACGCCCGTTCAAATTGATGTTGCCGGTCGCAAACGTCAGCGTTCCGCCGTCGGGCATGGCATCGCGGGCGTTGATGGCGAGGTTGACGAGCGCGGAACTGAGTTGGCCGGGGTCGACAAGGGCGGGCCACAGATCGCTGCCGAGGGCCGTCTTGATCTCGATCTGCCTGCCGAGCGTCCGCGACAGCAATCTGCCTACTTCGTTCACGAGCGCATTCACGTCGATCTCGACCGGCTGCAAGGGTTGCTTTCTTGCAAATGCCAGCAGGTTTGCCGTGAGCTCCGAACCGCGATCGGCCGCTTCGCTGATCAAGGTGACGATGCGCGTAAGATGAGGCTGATCCTTGACGGCTTCCGCCAGGATCTCGATCGTACCGGTGATAACGGTAAGCATGTTATTGAAGTCATGGGCGATGCCACCCGTCAACTGCCCCACCGACTCCATCTTCTGTGCCTGGATCAATTGCTCCTCGGCCGCGCGCTTCTGGGTAATATCCCGGATAAACGCATTGATGATGTGCCCTTCGCCACGACGAAGCCCGGTGAGCGACATCTCCGTGAAAATCTCGCGGCCGTCCCGGTGCATCAAGGGCGCTTCAAATCGCCAGCCCTTCGCGCCGCCGCCGACGTCGTACAAAAATTTATTGACCCAGTGGTTGTTCGCGGCACGTTGCCGTTCCGGAACGATCAGATCATCCGCGTTCGCGCCCACGGCCTCCGACCGGGTCCATCCGAGCATTGCCTCGGCGTGCGGGCTCCAGTCGAGGATGATGCCGGATTCATCCAGCTGGATGAACGCGTCGATCGCGGTGTTGATAATGGCCTGCGCCATTTGCTCGCTATCGACCAGAGACTGATGCGCCCGTTTTTGCTCGGTGACGTTGCGAAGAACCGCGACCGCGCCGTGCAGCACGCCGGATTCATCCCGCAGCGGCCGTGCGTTCGCGATGATATTGGCCGCAACGCCGGGAGCTTCCGGCACGATGATGAATTCCTGATCGTCGACGCTTTCGCCGTCCAGCGCGCGCACCAGCGCCAGATTCGAAGCCGGCATGGGCGTCGCGCCGTCAGGGTAGAAATAACGAAGCGGTCTCGTCATGCCGGCGCCCGGAACGATCTCGAGCAGCCGCTTGGCGGCGGCATTGGCGACGACGGTTTTTCCCCGCTCATCGGTTACCAGGACTGAATCGCCGATGCTCTCGATGGTATTTTCAAGCAGCGCCTGCTTGGTTCTGATTTGCGTCGCCATCTCTGCGAAGGTCGCGGAAAGGGCGCTGATTTCCCGGCCGCCGTCCGACGGCATAGCCATCAATTCGCCCCGTGACAGACCTTCCGCCGCGCGGGTTATTTGCACCAGCGGCCTGGACAACGACCGTGCAATCGCAATTGCGAGAACGATCGCCAGCAGAACGGCAAGCGCGCCCCCCGTCAGCGCGGAGCTGTTGACTGCGGCCCAACCGACCGTGAGGTTTGAAAAGGGGGTGGCCACCAGGATCGTCAGCCGGCTTCCGCCCGCGACGCGCACGGCGGCCCAGCCCACCCCGAACGGCACGCCGTTCCGATCGTTCCAGATTCCGCTGTCGTTGGCGGCTCCGCCTGCCAGCGCCTCATCGTATCCCGGAAAATCGTCTTGAATGCGCAGCGGGGCCCCGGCCTTGAGCGCGAATTCGCGACTTCGGTCCGGATGCAGCAGATAGTTTCCCGCTCCGTTCACAATGAAGACCTGATTCTCTCCAGCCGCTTCGGAGCGAATACGATCGAACGTCGCCCGCAAATCGAAATCGATCACGCCGATCCCGAACGGTTGCCCGTTGGGTGTCCGAAGCGGAATTGCGACATAGAGCATCGGAGCCGGGGGACTCTCGGTGCCGGTGTCCCCTTGCAGTTCGACGGGCGACACATAGACGTCGGACCTCGGCTGGCCGACCGCGTTTTTGAAATAGTCCAGTTCGCCCACCTGGCTAAGCTCGGTTTCGGGGACGATGCGAGGTGTGCCGCCCGGCCCTCTGCGGTCGACGCGTACCAGTTCGCGCCCGCCATCGGCGACGCCGATAATGCGGAACTGGGAATATTCCGGTTTTGCCGACAGCGCCGCCAAGACCCGCGCCGCGATGCCCGCTCGCAATGGCGCGTCCGGCACCTGCTCGAACGGGCTTGCGGCCCGCGCGACGCCCAATTGCACCACGCCGGTCATGCCCTGGATGACCGAGACGTCCTGGCGCGCGACATTGAGCGCCGCCTCCAGCTTGATCGCGCTCAACACGGCCTTGCTGCCAAGCCGATCAAGGGCTCGGGGAGTCGCCGCCTCCGTCACGGAGCGGTAAGTGACCCAACTGAGCACGGCCGTCGTCACCACAACCAGCGACACCATCGCAAGCGCGAGACGGGTCGACAGCCTGATGCCGGTGGCCGGAGATTTAGCCTTGTTCTTTATATCTTGATCTTGCGCTGCGCGGCCCAACGATAAAGTCATTTCGAATGCAAATCTTCATCCAATATTGAGTGCTCGATTCAACTCGAAGCAGGTGATCAGCATAACTTATCGGCATCCGGGAATTGCGGCGATGACCTGCCCATGCGCAAGAATCGTGTGCAAAAACTTCACCGCGGGCGTATGCAAATTTTGTCGCGCTGCAGCGAACGGTGTGAGCGGTGGAGATGGCTACGAGCGGTGCGCACGTACCAGCAGCGCCTCGCCAAACGCTTCGAACAGCGCGCGGTTGATTGGATTGCGCTGCGGATCGTATTCCGCATGCCACTGTACGCCGAGCGCGAAGCCCGGTGCCTCGGCGATCCGGATCGCCTCGATGGTGCCGTCCTCCGCCACACCCTCGACGATGACCCGCTCGCCCGGCTCCAGGATGCCCTGACCGTGCAGCGAGTTGACGCGAATGGTTTCGCAGCCAAGCAGCTTCGCGAAGGCGCCGCCGGGCAAGAGGTTTACGTCATGGCGGTCGGCGAAAACGACGGTGGGATCGGGATGGATTTCGCCGTTCTCCAGCCGCGGCATCCGATGATTTATGCGCCCCGGCAATTCGCGGATTTCCGGATGCAGCGAGCCGCCAAAGGCGACGTTCATCTCCTGCAAGCCACGGCAAATTCCGAACAGGGGAACACCGCGGGCGACGCAGACTTCAGATAACGCGAGCGCGACGTCGTCGCGATGGAGATCGTAAGGTTCATGCCGGACATGCGGCTCGGTGCGAAAGTGCGTCGGGTGCACGTTGGCGCGGGCGCCGGTCAGCACCACGCCATCGACGGTATCGAGCAACGCGCCGATATCGGTGATATCGGGCGCGCCCGCGAACATCAGCGGCAATGCGCCCGCGACTTCGGCGACCGCGCGCAGATTTCGCTCTCCGACCATCTGTGTCGCGAATTGATCTTCGATGCGATAGGCGTTTCCGATTACGCCGACCACGGGCCTCCTCATTGCACGGTATCCAATCTCACGTCGCGAATATCAGCCGGATCATGCCTCGCGGCCAGCGCCGGATCAACATGTTACGTGCTCTTCCGTCACGACGCAGCCCTGCAGGAACCTCGGTCGCCGATGGGCTGCCAACAATCCAAGCAGCCCGCCCATTTCAAGTTCATGACCCGGCCACCCTCGCCCATCCCGCGATCCTGCTTCAATCGGCTGGCATAACGAGCACGCCAGCGTCAACCCGGCGCCTCTTGCCCGCTTGATCCCGGGCGCGTTTTGGCGAAAGAGTGGTGCCAGGTCCGGCTCGAAAAGGAATCAATGTGACAGTCTCGCCCGATAACCCTGTTGCGGCCCGCAACGATCTGGCCTGGGCGATATCGGTGGGCGGCATCGGCGTCGTCACATTTGCCGTGTTGGTGCTGTTCACCTGGTATTACGCAGCGACGCTGTTTCTGATCTTCGCCGGCGTGCTGCTCGGCGTCTCGCTCAACGCCATGACCAAGCTGCTCGGCCGCGTTGTCAACTTGTCGCATTCGCTGCGGCTGACAATTGTCTGCCTGGCGCTCGCGGGACTGCTGTCCGGCGTGATTTTCCTCGGCGGCGCCACCATCGCGCAGCAGGCGACGGTGTTGAGCAACACGATCAAGTCGCAACTGGTAAACGTCAAAGCCTTCCTCGAGAAGAACGGCATCGACACCAGCTATCTCGATTTCGGCAATCAGGCCGCATCGGATCCGGCGTCATCGACGCCTGCACCGCCGGGTGCGCCACCGACGCACAATCTTCCCAGCGCCGGCACCATTGCCTCAAGCGGCGGCGCGATCGTGAGCCAGACGTTCAAGCTGCTGCTGGGCACGGTAAGCGCCGTCGGCAATTTCTTCATCGTGCTGTTTCTGGGTCTGGCGTTCGCGGTGCAGCCGAGCGTCTATCATCAGGGTTTGTTGTTCATGGCTCCTGCGCGCCACCGTGCCCGCGCAACCATTATCATCGATCGCATCGGCGACACGCTGGAGCGCTGGCTGATCGCGCAGATCCTCACCATGTTCGCGGTCTTTGTCGTCACCTGGATCGGGCTCGCGGTCATCGGCATCCAGAGTTCGTTCATCCTGGGCATCCAGGCCGGGCTGCTCGCCTTCATTCCCACGGTCGGCGCGCTGCTGGGCGGCCTGATCGTCGTGCTTGCCAGTCTGGCGTCCGGATGGGTGGCCGCGGCCAGCGCGTTCGTGCTGTTCCTCGGCATCCATGCGATGGAGAGCTACATTCTCACGCCGATCATCCAGCGTCAGGCGCTCGACATTCCCCCGGCGACGCTATTCGCGTTCCAGATTCTGCTGGGCGTCGTATTCGGCATCTGGGGGCTGGCGCTGGCGCTGCCCCTGATGGCGATCGCCAAGGTCATGATCGACCATTTCAAGGCCGATGACGGCGCTGCCGGGGCGACGACGGCCTGACGCCGCCGATGGCTTTAGCCCGCCGTGGTCAGCACCGTCTCGGTGTGTTCGACTTCGGGCGGCGAAGCAAAATACTGCCCGACCAGCCCCCGCCACGCCGTGAAATCTTCCGACCCCCTGAAATCGACGGTATGGTTTTCCAGCGTGTCCCACTTCGCCATCAGCCGGTAGCGTGACGGCTTCTCGATCGACTTGTGAAGTTCAAAGCCCTTGCCGCCTTTGGCGCGCAGGAACAACGGACGCGCCTTGGCGACCGCGGCTTCAAAGTCTTTCTCGGAGCCTGGCTTGACTTCGATTTGTGCGATTTCGGTGATCATCGGACTGCAACCTCCTGTGAGAATTCCTGTCTCTAGCCCAGCCGCTCGACAGGAAAAAGGCACCTTGCGGCGCCCCGGCATAGCCCGAAAACTCACTTCAAAAGCAACACCGCGCCGGCCACCATCAGCATGCAGCCGACGAGCATCACGATCGGCCAGGGGCTTCGCGGCCGGTCATAGCGGCCCTGCGCGCGCCGTTCGCTGATCAGCGCCGTCTCATATTCGTCCGACGTCGAGAACATGCAGGCAAAACCACCGCGGGCCGATACCGCGGCCGCTTCAAGCGAGTTCAGGGCCGCGTCAGGGCCCTGGTTGCGAGTTGTATCCATACCCTCAAGGATAGGAAGCGAATGGTAAATGCGAGGTTACCGTCGCCACGCCGTGGCGCCAGATCCAGCTTCGTTACTTTAGGCGGGGCGGATAACGCCCGGTCGCGATTGCGCCTGGGCGGTGTATCCGGAGGTCTTTCGCCGCCACTTTTCCAGCGACAATGGCAACTCCTCGGCCGCCTCCACACGATTGCGGCCGTTTCGCTTGGCCTGATAGAGCGCCGCATCGGCCGCCGCCAGCAACACCTCAAGTTCGGTGCCGGCTGGTCCGCCTGCCACGCCGATGCTGACGGTGGTTTCGACCGGCCCTTCCTCGACCGCAATTCCGCAACTCTCGAAAGCTTCGCGCACGCGTTCGGCGGCGATCAGGGATTCTTCCAGCGAACAGGGCAAAAAGGCCGCGAACTCCTCGCCGCCGATTCGTCCCGAGAGGTCGGTGATCCGCAACGTGCTGAGCACGATCGTGGCAAACAGCTTGAGGATATCGTCGCCCGCCGGATGGCCGAAGCGGTCGTTGATCGACTTGAAATGATCGATGTCGAAGATCAGCACGGTCGCCGGACGGCCGGCGTTCGCTTCACGATCGATCACCCGCGACGTCGCTTCCGCAAAGCCGCGGCGGTTCAGCATGCCGGTCAGCGGATCCATCGATGCCGCCGTCTTGTGCGCGCTGACCGTGCGTTCCGACACCAGCATGAAGATGACGAACACGGTACCGACCGCATAGAGCACCAGCTCGATCGCGAACACGGTGACCCAGATGCTGTCGGAGAAGCCCTCGTCGCGCGGGCGCAGCAGGCCGCCAAGCAGGATCGGCAGCATCAGCACAAAGCCATGCAGCACCGGCACCGCGACCGCCGGCCAGCGCTTTTGCAGCGTCTTGCGCCGCTCCGACCACAACTCGGCTGCCGTCAGCGCCGCATAGACCGCAACGATGCCGGCGCCGACCGTCAGGCGTATCGCCGACCCCTGCGGCGCCAGCGTCATGGCCGCGGCGATCCAGGCGGCAGCGCCGAGCAGCAGTCCCGGCAGATTGGGCTTGCGGCCATGGAACACCCGCGCGGCATTCCAGACCATGCCGCAGGCCACGAAGCCGACCGCATTGAGCGCCAGCGAATAGGTCGCGCCGAGCGTGGAACCGGCAAGCGTCCAGAGCGCGACCGACGCGGCTCCGAGCAGATAAGCGGCTCCCCACCATATCAGCGCCGGGATGCGCTCCTGCCTGCCGAAGAACAGCAACATGGCTCCCAGCGTGGCGGAAACCATGGCGGCAACGAGATAAAGCGTGGCGGTGTCGAGCGACATGGGTCACCGGGGATTGTGATGCGGCCAGCCCGACGCGGCGGTAGCGGAACCGACGCCTTCGTGCCTGCAAGTTTCTTTGGCGCCGGTAAATCTACGTTGACCGCGTTTGAAATCTGTTTGCGCGGATTCGCAAGTTTTCGGGAAAAACTGCGTCAACTGCTCGGCAAATCATCAGCAAAAAGGGCGCCCGCGAAACCGCTGGGCGCCCTTTCAGAAATTCCATATCTGCCGCATTGGCGGCAGATTTCAGCGAAGCCGTTACCGCTTCGAGAACTGGAACGACTTGCGCGCCTTGGCGCGGCCGTACTTCTTGCGCTCGACGGTGCGCGAGTTGCGGGTGAGGAAGCCGCCCTTTTTCAGAACACCGCGCAGGTCGGGTTCGAAATAGGTCAGCGCCTTCGAAATGCCGTGACGCACGGCGCCTGCCTGGCCGGACAGACCGCCACCGGCCACGGTGCAGATCACGTCGTACTGGCCGGCGCGCGCTGCGGCGACCAGCGGCTGCTGGATCATCATCCGCAACACCGGACGCGCGAAGTAGGTTTCGACTTCGCGGGTGTTGACCACGATCTTGCCGGCGCCCGGCTTGATCCAGACGCGGGCAACCGCGTCCTTGCGCTTGCCGGTGGCGTAAGCGCGACCGAACTTGTCGACCTTCTTGACGTATTTCGGCGCTTCCGGCGCGGCCGGCTTGAGCTGCGACAACTGATCGAGAGACTGCATGGTGTCGGACATATTATGCGGCCCTCATGTTCTTGCGATTCATCGAAGCAATATCCACCGTTTCGGGCTGCTGCGCCTCGTGCGGATGCTCGGCACCCGGGTAGACGCGCAAATTGCCGAGTTGCACCCGGCCGAGCGGTCCGCGCGGAATCATGCGCTCGATCGCCTTCTCGACCACACGCTCCGGAAAACGGCCCTCGAGGATCGACTTCGCCGTGCGTTCCTTGATGCCGCCGATGAAGCCGGTGTGATTGTAATAGACCTTGTTCTCGCGCTTGCGCCCGGTGAGCACGATGTGAGCCGCGTTGATGATGATGACGTGGTCGCCACAATCGACATGGGGCGTATAGGTCGGGAGGTGTTTGCCGCGAAGGCGCATCGCGACCAGGCTGGCGAGCCGGCCGACCACCAGACCTTTGGCGTCGATCAGCACCCATTTCTTCGTCACCTCGGCGGGCTTTGCCGAAAACGTTTTCATGTGAGAAAATCCGTGAAAGGGGAATGTCGGACGCATCAGCGCCGAACTGCGCGGTTTCTAAATCGGTCCGCCGCTCACGTCAATGTCACCCGATAGAAATTAATCGTTATAAAACAACGCTTTATAAATATGGTATAATCGCACCACAAGAAATGCTAAGTATTTGGAAGGGAGTAGGTCGCAGTCATGTGAGCGATCGGATCCGTCGATGCCCCCGACAGCAGATTGACCTCGCCGACCGCGAGGCGCTTGCCCAGTTTCAGAAGCTTCGCTGCGGCAAGAACGTCCTGCCCAGGCTGGCCCTTGCGCAGAAAATTGATGTTGAGATTGGTCGTTACCGCCAGGCCAACCGGGCCGATCGCCGACAGCAGCACCACATACATCGCGTAATCGGCAAGCGCCATCAGCGTCGGTCCCGAAACCGTGCCGCCCGGCCGAAGCATCCGGTCGCTGTAGCGCTGGCGCAGCAGGCACGAAGCGCCATCGGCGCTTTCGACGATGATATCGCCGCCGCCGAAGGCCTGGGGAAATTCGACCTGGAGGAACTTCTCCAGTTCAGCCACGCTCATTTTCGCCATTGCCATGTGGTTTTCGCCTGCCCTCGCCTCGCGCCGCTTGTTACATTAGGATGAAGCGCCTGCCCAATTGGATATTCGGATGACAAGCCAGACCGCACGCGCCGTCACGCCGCAACCGCCGGTTCTCCTGCGCGAGATGGTGGGCAGCATCAGCGTGCTCACACTCAACCGGCCCGAAGCGCGCAACAGCCTGTCGGAAGAGTTGATCGCTGAACTGCATGCGGCGCTGAAGGACATCCACGACGATGCAAATGTGCGCGCGGTCGTGATCGCCGCCCATGGTCCGGCCTTCTCCGCCGGCCATGACATGAAGGAACTGACGGCCCGCCGGTCCGATGCCGATCGCGGGCGCTCCTATTTCGCGGGGATCATGACGGCCTGCAGCGCGATGATGCAGGCGATCGTACACTTGCCCAAACCGGTGGTCGCGGCAGTCCAGGGTATCGCCACCGCCGCCGGCTGCCAATTGGTGGCGAGTTGCGATCTCGCTGTCGCCTCGGAGACCGCGGCATTCGCCACGCCAGGCGTCGATATCGGCCTGTTCTGTTCGACGCCGATGGTGGCGCTGTCGCGCAACGTGCCGCGCAAGCAGGCGATGGAAATGCTGCTGACCGGCGAGCCGGTCCCGGCCGTGACGGCGCGCGACATCGGCCTCATCAACCGCGTCGTGAGCGTCGGCACCGAACGCGACGCCGCGATTGCGCTGGCGCAAAAGGTGGCGCTGAAATCGGCCTATACGATAAAACTCGGCAAGGCCGCGTTCTACCGGCAGGCCGAAATGAACCTTGCGGATGCCTATCGCTATGCGGCAGAGGTGATGACCGAGAACATGATGGCACGCGACGCCGAGGAAGGCATCGGCGCCTTCATCGAGAAGCGCGAGCCGAAATGGCAGGACCGGTAGCACCGTCACGGCGAGCGAAGCGACGTTAGAACTCCGTCATTCCGGGATGGTGCGTCAGCACCTGACCACAGATGTGCAATTGCACATCGGGGAATCTCGAGATTCCGGGTTCGATGCGTTGCATCGCCCCGGAATGACAAACCGGATCGAAAATGAATCACGACAGCTACCCCGACAGCTACATCCGCGAAATTCTCAACGGCGTGAGATCGATCGCGATGGTGGGCGCTTCGCCGGTCAATGTACGGCCGAGTTATTTTGCCTTCAAATATCTGGCGCAGCGCGGCTACGACATGATCCCGGTCAATCCCGGCCATGTCGGCAAAAGCCTGATGGGAAAACCCTTTGTCGCTTCGCTGGCGGATATCGGCCGTCCCATCGACATGGTCGACATCTTCAGGAATTCGAGCCACATCATGCCGGTGGTCGATGAGGCGCTGAGGCTGAAGCCGCCGCCGAAAGTCATCTGGATGCAGCTCGGCGCCCGCGACGAGGCCGCCGCCGCGAAAGCGGAGGCCGCCGGTCTCAAGGTCGTGATGAACCGCTGCCCGAAGATTGAATATGGCCGGCTGTCGTCGGAGATTTCATGGATGGGCGTCAATTCACGCACGCTGAGTTCGAAGCGCGCGCCGATACCGACCCAGGGGATGCGGCTTTCGTTGAACAGAACGAGCGTCGGCGGCGGCGAGACGGCGGCCTCCGATCGCGCCTCGAAAAGCAGGACC
The DNA here is from genome assembly GCA_963793165.1 of uncultured Alphaproteobacteria bacterium. Lineage (GTDB taxonomy): Bacteria > Pseudomonadota > Alphaproteobacteria > Rhizobiales > Xanthobacteraceae > Bradyrhizobium. The sequence goes on along the minus strand of CAWBYU010000005.1, from coordinate 260,893 downwards.
GATCCCGCGTGATGCAATTGCGAAACAATTCCTTCCGGAACGTCGTGGCAAATCGAAGCACAGCCCGTTACTGCTGCATGTGAAACATTTAGCCGCCTTGACGGCTGACGCCCCCGGACGCAATTGTCCTTCGTTCGAATGAGGCCGCTCGCGCCGTCTCGACCTATAAGATCGCGCCATTACTCATCCCTCGGGACGCGGCCTTCACGACCGCTGCCGGGATGAGACAGTCATAAAGGAAAAAAGAATGACCGATCGCCTTCCCGGATTTTCGACCCTCGCCATACATGCCGGCGCACAACCCGATCCCACCACCGGCGCGCGGGCGACGCCGATCTATCAAACCACCTCCTTCGTATTCAACGACGCCGACCACGCCGCGTCGCTGTTCGGACTGCAGGCGTTCGGAAATATCTATACCCGCATCGGAAATCCGACCCAGGCCGTGCTGGAAGAACGTCTCGCCGCGCTCGAGGGCGGCACCGCCGCACTCGCAGTGGCATCGGGCCATGCCGCCCAGGTGGTCGTGATGCAGCAATTGCTGATGCCCGGCGACGAATTCATCGCGGCGCGCAAACTTTACGGCGGCTCGATCAACCAGTTCACCCACGCCTTCAAGAGTTTCGGCTGGAACGTGGTCTGGGCCGACCCGGACGATATCGGCAGCTTCGAGCGCGCGGTGACGCCGCACACCAAGGCGATCTTCATCGAGTTGATCGCCAACCCCGGCGGCAGCGTCACCGACATCGAGGCGGTCTCCGCCGTCGCCCGCAAGGCCGGCGTGCCCTTGATCGTCGACAACACGCTGGCGACGCCGTACCTGATCCGCCCGATCGATCATGGCGCCGACATCGTCGTGCATTCGCTGACGAAGTTTCTGGGCGGTCACGGCAACTCGCTCGGCGGCATCATTGTCGACGCCGGCACCTTCGACTGGTCGAAGGACAACAAATATCCGATGCTGAGCGAGCCGCGCCCGGAATATCACGGCATCAAGCTCCAGGAGACTTTTGGCAATTTCGCTTTCGCGATCGCCTGCCGCGTGCTCGGCCTGCGCGATCTCGGTCCGGCGATCTCGCCGTTCAATGCGTTCCTGATCCTCACCGGCATCGAGACGCTGCCGCTGCGCATGCAGAAGCATTGCGAGAACGCCAAGGCGATCGCGGAATGGCTGCTGGCGCATCCGGCGGTGGCGTCGGTCAGTTACGCCGGACTGTCCGGAGACAAATACAACAATCTCGCGCGCAAATACGCGCCGAAGGGCGCCGGCGCGGTGTTCACCTTCAGCCTCAAGGGCGGCTACGAGGCCGGCGTCAGCCTGGTGTCGAAACTGAAACTGTTCTCGCACCTCGCCAACGTCGGCGACACCCGCTCACTGGTGATTCACCCGGCCTCGACGACACACAGCCAGCTCGACGATGCCGCCAAGGTCAAGTCGGGCGCGGCTCCCGACGTGGTCCGGCTCTCGATCGGCATCGAGGACAAGGAGGACCTGATCGCCGATCTGGAGCAGGCGCTGAGCGCATAAACCGACGATGACTGAGGCGGCTCGAATTACACCGTGCCGCCTCGTAGAAAGCCGTGATACCCGCCATCGGGGCGGCGCGCTGCGCCGACTTGGTGCGGGTGTTAACGTCCGCCGGGGCCGCGGCCATGCCCGGTCCAGCCTTAGCCATATCTCAATCTAGCCGTAACCGAAGTGCCACGCCTGGTAAGCTGCGATATACTGACCGGATACCGAGGTCATCATTCGGGGCAGCCGATGTTGCGTTTTTTGGTTGTACTGTTTTTTGCGGCGGTAACTGGCGGACCCGCCATCAGCGCGGACCAAACCGTCGCCCGCCGCACCGCCCTGCGCGCCGCCGCGAAATTGCCGGCCGGACTTCCCCGGCCGCACTATCATTTCAGGACGACAATCTCGTACGGCACGCCTTACGTGTCCCGATATGCCCGGCCGTTTTATGCCTATGAAGCACCGCAGGTGCTGTTCACGCCGACCTACGTGTCCGTCCCGTACGTCCTGCCTGTAATCGGCGCGCCGCTGCTGCCGGGTTATTATGGATGGGCCCATTCCTACGAGTATCAGGGCTCCTATTACGCTGCGCCTGATATCGGCTACTGGGACCGCCTGCCCTACGCCTGCGGTTTGTACGGCTATTGCTAGAGACGTTCCGGCGTCAGCCGGGCTGGCCGACCGGAACAACCAGTTGTTGCTGCGCCGGCACCGGCCGTCGCGCCGCCAATCGCTCGGCCTGAAGAACCGCCAATGTCAGCACCACGATCGCAACCGCCTGATGCGCCAGCGCCAGCCCAATCGGAACCTGGTTCAGCAAGGTCAGAATACCGAGCACCGCCTGCAAGGTGATCGCAGCCACAAGCCACAGCGCACCGTTGACCGCGGCAGCGGCGGCCCGCGACCGAACCGCATCGACCGCATGCCAAACCGCCAGCGCGAACAGCGCGTAGGCGGTCATGCGATGTTCGAACTGCACCGTGAGCGTATTGTCGAACAGATTGCGCCACCACGGCACTTCAAAGAACAACCGCGCCGACGATGGAATAAGCGCGCCGTCGATGTCCGGCCAGGTGTTGTAGACCTTGCCCGCGCGCAGGCCCGCGACCAGCGCGCCGAGATAGAGCTGCACGAACGTCAGCACCAAAAGCGCCACGCTGGTAAGCTTCAGCCGCGACGGTGCGGCGAGCAACGGCCGGCTGGCCTGCCGGCGCAGCGTCCAAACGAGCCCAGCGAAAATCAGCAGCGCCAGCACCAGATGGGTGGCGAGGCGATATTGCGAAACCTCGACCCGCTGCGAAAGTCCCGACGCCACCATCCACCAGCCGACCGCCCCCTGCAGCGCGCCGAGCCCGAAGATCAGCCACAACCGCCGCTTCAGATCCGGGCTCAAAACGCCGCGCCAGAGAAACCAGAGAAACGGCAGCAGATAGACGACGCCGATCACGCGCCCGAGCAGCCGGTGGCTCCATTCCCACCAGAAGATGGTCTTGAACTCGGAAAGCGTCATGCCGGCGTTGAGTTCGCGATATTGCGGAATGGTCTTGTAGCCTTCGAAGGCCTGCGTCCATTGTTCCTGACTGAGCGGCGGCAGCGTTCCCGTAACCGGTTTCCACTCGACGATCGACAGCCCGGATTCGGTAAGGCGCGTGGCGCCGCCGACCAGCACCATGATCGCGATCAGCGCGGCGACCGCGAGCAGCCACCATCTGACGGCACGGATCGGTAAGGCCTGTGGTGCGGAATTGACGGTCATCGAAGCTGCGCTTGATTGAATTCGCGCGCACCTTATAGTCCGCCCCTTCCCGCGCGCAAGACGCGCACCACCAGCGAGCTGCACATTTCCGTCATGACCATACGCACCCGCAAATTCTTTGGAACCATCGCCCTGTTGGTGCTCGTGGTGGTTTGGTCGCTGATGGGAATGACGGTGGCGCAGACGCCGTGGCTTGCGAATTCCGGGCTGCTGCAGGCCATCTTCTATGTCGTGGCCGGCATCGGATGGGTGCTGCCGGCGATGCCGATCATCAGTTGGATGGCACGGCCGGATCGCTAGATCTTCGCATCCGGGCCGCGCTTCGCCCGAGAGAATGCGATGCCGGACAGCATCACGCGCATGATCCGGAGCGAACGCTGCCGCCCGTCCCAGGCAACCCGCGGCAGCGCGTAAAGGCTGGTGCGGCCTTCGGTCTCGACCACACCCGGCATCGCCGACACCGCGCTGGCAAAGCCTGCTTCCTCCGCCATCGCCGCATGCTGCCGCCGCCACGAGGCCCGATCGCCGAACGGATAGGCGAAATGTCTGACATCCCGGCGAAAGGCGGCCTGCGCCACCGCCCGCCCCATCGTCATCTCGCGCGACGCATCGGCATCCCGGAGGTTCGACAGCACAGGATAGTTCACCGTCGCGGTTCCGATCGTCACCAGGGGATCGGCCGCGAGCCTCGCCAGATCACTCCAATCCATCGATGCTTCGCGCGACAGCCCCGCGAGATCGACGGAGTATCGCTTGCAGAGGTCGTTGATCGCCACCGACAGATCCGGCGGCGGCAGCGAGCGCATCCAGTTCTCGAGAAATTCATAGAGCTGATTTTTCTCCGACGTGGTTGCGGCATTGAAGCGCCGCTCCTTGCGATCCATCACCAGGCTCACGCGGTTTTCGCGCGCGATCACCTGTTCGAGCGCCAGCCACCATGCCTCGCCGAGGCGGTCCGGAAACGCCGTCGGCAGATAGATCGTGAAGGGAACGCCGTGCCGCGACAGTACCGGATAGGCCGACGTCATCAAATCCTTGTAGCCGCCGTCGAATGTCAGGCACGCAAATCGTCGTGGCGAGGCAAGCCGCACCGCCCTCTGGCAAGCCTCCTCCATCGAAACGATGTCGAATTTCCAGCGCTTCAACGCCCGGATCGTCCGGTCGAGAAATCCGGGCGTGATTTCGCGGGATTTGAGCGGCTGGAAGCGCGTCGAGCGCCGCGGACGCACCCGTTCGAACCGCAAAATCACCCCGGCGCCGCCGGTCCGCCGCTGCATCAGCCGCCAATAGCCGCTGAAATAAGCGAGCTGCAACCCCGCTTGTTTCAGGAAAAAATTTTCAGATGGCAACGTCTCGTCCCCGAACCGCGGTTCTATCCGCCCAGCCGCGCCGCATTGTCATTACTCTTTGTTGACCTTTCTTTGCAAAGGTCGGCCGATCTGAAAAATGTAAATATTTCCCTATCGACAGGTTTCGCAAATGACCATGGCTGCCGCGACCGAGGGCCGAACGGCGGAAACACCGGCGTGGTCGAAAGCGAGTTGCATCGCCAGCGTCGATATCCTTCACGATCTTGTCCAAGCCGAGGCGATCTGGCGCAGCCTTCAAGATCGGCATCAGTTCTCCACCGCCTACCAGCGCTTCGAATTTCTCGGCGCCTGGCAACGCCAGGTCGGACAGCGCGAGGGCCTCTCGCCCTTCATCGTCGTCGCCCATGACGCCGAACGCCGGCCGCTATTGCTGTTGCCGCTCACGCTCCGGTACGCGCACGGTGTTCGCACCGCCTGTTTCATGGGCGGCAAGCACGCCACCTTCAACATGGCGCTGTGGGATCGCGAGTTTGCCGCCACGGCGACCGCCGATGATCTTGACGCACTGATATCGGGAATACGCGCGCAATCCGGCGCCGACGTTCTGGAGCTGACCCAGCAGCCGCTGCGCTGGCAGGGTTTTCCCAATCCGATGGCGCTGCTGCCGAACCAGCCCTCGGCCAACGATTGTCCGCTGCTGACGATCGCGCCCGAAGAGCCACCCACCGCACGGATCAGCCATTCATTCCGTCGCCGGCTCAAGGGCAAGGAACGCAAGCTGCAGGCGCTGCCGGGCTACCGCTATCGCGTGGCGGAAACCGGCATCGAGATCGCGCGGATGCTCGACGCGTTCTTCCGCGTCAAGCCGCTGCGGATGGCGGAACAGAAACTGCCCAACGTATTCGCCGGGCCCGGAGTGGAGGATTTTATCCGCGCGGCCTGCATGGCAGAGCTCGCGGACGGCGGTCACGCCATCGATATCCACGCGCTTGAATGCGACGACGAGGTGATCGCGCTGTTCGCGGGGGTCGCCGACGGACATCGCTTTTCCATGATGTTCAATACCTACACGATGTCGGACAATTCGCGTTACAGCCCCGGGCTGATCCTGATGCGCAACATCGTCGATCACTATGCCGAGCGCGGCTATCGCGCGCTCGATCTCGGGATCGGATCGGACGACTACAAGAGACTGTTCTGCAAGGACGACGAACCGATTTTCGACAGCTTCATCCCGCTCACCCTGCGCGGTCAGCTCGCCGCGACCGCGATGGCCGGCGTCAACCGCGCCAAGCATCTGGTGAAGCATAATCAGACGCTGTTCCAGTTGGCGCAGAAGATGCGAAGCGCGCTCCACCGCTGATCGAAGCGACCGTCTCCCGATGCCAAGGGGCTGTCGCGTTCAGGCCGCCACGATCTGCGGGCCGGACTCGATATCATTCGCGGGCCGCGCCGGCCCGCTCAGCATCGCCACCTCGCTGAAGCCGACGGCCTTGAGCTGCTCGCACATCAGGATGCGGGAATCATGGGCCATCGACCCGCCCGGCACCACCACGACGCGGGCCCGCGCGGTCAAAAGTTCCGCGGACAGATCGGACGCCGCGCCGGCATCCAGCAGCACGTGATCATAGACCCGAAGCAAGGCATCGACCGCGAGCATGAGCCGCGGCGACTGCAGCAGCGCACGGTCGAAGCCTGGACGCCCGGCACTGACGAGGTGAACCCGCGACACCCGGTCCTTGGTGATGATTTGCGAAAACGAGGTTGCGCCCAGCATCAATTCGGCGAGCCCGGGCGCCGCCGGATCGATCGATGCCGCCGCGAGCGTCGGCGATAATCCCGACAGATCGACCACCACGACCCGCGCATGTCGCGCGATCAGGCGCGCCAGCGTTAGCACCGTCAACGTGATGCTCTCGCTCGCGGCGGTGCCGAGGATCGTGACCTTGCGCGCGGCCTCGCCTGCGCCGCTCAGATCATTCGCGAGTTGCTCGATTTCGGTCAGTTCGGCCGGAATGGCCGCGCGCGGTTGGTCCGGCATCTCCAGCGGGAGTTCACTGGCGGCCGGCTCAGGATCGGCGACGGCGACAGCAGGCGCTGCCGGCGCGGGAACCGGAGGCGGTGAGGATACAACGGTAGCCGCCGCCGTGCGAGATGCCGCCGCATGCGGCGTCGTCATGCGCAGGAGTTCACCGGTCGCGATCGCGCCGGCGCTGAGCATCAATGTCGCCAGCGTCGCGATCAACACGATCGGAAGTTTCTTCGGGTATGCCGGGGTGTTGGAAACGCTCGCCCGGGAAATGATCCGCCCGTCGGCGGGCGCGGCATCGATATTCTCGCGGGCGGTGGCCTCGCGATATTTCGCCAGATAGGACTCCAGGAGGTCGCGCTGCGCCTTTGCTTCCCGCTCGAGCGCCCGGAGCTGCACGTCCTGGCCATTGGTCGAGGTCGCCTGCTTCTTCAGCTGATCGAGACTGGCGCTGAGGCCCTCGACCCTGCCGCCGGCGATGCGCGCGTCGTTGTCGAGCGAACGCGATACCTTGCTGGCTTCTTCACGAAGCTGTCGGTCGAGGTCGGCAAGCTGCGCCCTCAGCTCCTTGATGCGGGGATGGCCGTCGAGCAGCGTCGAAGACTGCTCGGCAAGCTGCGCCCGCAGCGTGACGCGCTGCTCGGACAGCCGGCGCGTCAGTTCGGAGTTGAGAACCTCGGATGCCTCGATCGGCTTGCCGCTCTGGAGCATTTCGCGGATCAGCCGCGCTTTGGATTCCGCATCGGACTTCAGCGCGCGGGCATTGTTCAATTGCGTGTTCAACTCGCCCATCTGCTGGTTGGACAGCGTGGTATTGTTGGTGCCGACAAAGAGACTGGACTTCGAACGAAAATCCTCGACGCGGGATTCCGCATCCGCAACCTTCTTGCGCAAATTGTCGATTTCGCCCGACAGCCATTGTCCGGCCGATTTGGCCTGCTCCTGCCGCGCGCCCTGCTGCAACACCAGATAGCCTTCGGCGATCGAGTTGGCGACGCGCGCCGCCAGTTCCGGATCGCGCGACTGGAATTCGATCACGATGACGCGCGATTTATCGACCGCATAGGCGGTGAAGCGATCGTAATAGGCGTCCAGCACGCGCTCTTCCGGCGTCAGCGAAAACGGATCGCGACCGATCCCGAACAACGCCAGCATCGATTTTACCGGCGAAATGCCCTGCAGCACCGGGTCGAATTCCGGCCGCTCGGCAAGCTTGTTCTTCTTGATGATTTCCCGCGCCAGATCGCGCGACAACAGCAACTGGACCTGGCTGGTGACGGCCTCGGCATCGAGCGCGCTGCGCTCCTCGTTGCGTTCGCCGTTCGGCCGGAGGAAGACGTTTTCGCGCCCATCGATGAGGATGCGGGCCTCGGACTTGTATCGCGGGGTGACGAAATTGACGGCGGCGATGGAGAGAACCGCGGCCAGCGCCGTCGGTACGATGATCCAGCGCCGCTTGCGCAGCAGCGCCTCACCCAGCGCGTGCAAATCAAGATCGCCGGATTTGGGCGCCGTGGCCGGCTCATGGCCCGCTGGCGGGGACGTTGCGACGGAGTTCTGGACCACGGTCTGATCGTTGTCCGCCTCGTCCTCGCCTCTGCGCCAGAACGCAAAACGCATCGCATACTCCCGCAGACGCCAAGGCGCCGACTTACTCCGAGCGATTACACTCCATTAAGGTTGCCGCTGGGTTAATCCAGCGGATCGCGACATCACCGCAACGGAGCCGCGCTCATGCTTTGTTAACCATGAATGCCCTTAATCGAAACCAATAATGCCCATGGATTCTTCGATGCGAGGCGTTCGAGCCGCTTTAGTTTGCCTGTTCGCCGCGCTCGCTCTGCCGGGCTGCATGCGCAGATCCGCGCCGGTCGCCGCGGTCCAGATGCCAAGCGATCTCGACTCGATGGCTTACGGGCAATCCTACGGGATGGCGCCTGCCCCGACCGCAGCAGCCTACGCGGCGGCGCCGACGCCGGTCAGATATGACGCCGCCTACCGGCTCGACGCCGGCGACAAGCTTCGGGTCGTGGTCTACGGCCAGGAGGGCCTCACCAACACCTATGCGATCAGCGCCGGCGGCGCGATCACCATGCCGCTGATCGGCGCGGTGCCGGCGCGCGGACGAACGCCGGCGGGGCTGGCTTCGGAGATATCGGCCAAACTGCGCCACGGCTTTATCCGCGAGCCTTCGGTGGCGGTGGAGGTCGAGGCCTACCGGCCATTCTTCATCCTTGGCGAAGTGGCAGCTCCGGGCCAATATCCCTATGTGCCCAATATGAGCGTCGAAAGTGCGGTGGCAATCGCGGGCGGCTTCTCGCCGCGCGCCGAGCGCGACCGTGTCACCCTGACCCACGCCGACAATACCGGGACATCCCGCATCGTGGTGCCGCTTGGCACGGCGGTCAGTCCCGGCGATACCGTCCTCGTCGGCGAACGCTGGTTCTGATCATGCCCGTTCAACCCGATCAGCCGCTTCGTATCCTGCACGCGGTGCGTACCCCGGTCGGCGGGATCTTCCGTCACATCCTCGACCTCGCCAACGGCCAGGTCGATCGCGGCCACCATGTCGGCATTATCGCCGACAGCCTGACCGGCGGCGAGCGCGCCGAGGCCGCGTTCGCGGCAATCGCACCCCGGCTGAAGCTTGGCGTTCACCGCATCGCCATTCGGCGCGAACCTTTTCCCACCGACATTCTGGTGTGGGCGCGTTTCATGTACCTGATCTGGCGGCTGAAGCCTGATGTCCTGCACGGACATGGCGCCAAGGCCGGCGCCTTCATCCGGCTGAAGCCCCGTTCCAAACGGACCATCCGGGTTTACACGCCGCATGGCGGCTCGCTGCATTACCCGCTGAGCACGTTCAAGGGCGCGCTCTACAGTCGGCTCGAACGCACGCTGATGAACAATACCGATCTGTTCCTGTTCGAGAGCACCTTCGCCCGCGACACCTATCAGCGCACCATCGGCACGCCAGAGGGGCTGGTGCGCTGCGTGTTCAACGGCGTGACCGCTGACGAGTTCGATCCCGTCGTCAAGGCCAGCGACGCCACCGACATCGTCTATGTCGGCGAGTTCCGGCACATCAAGGGCGCGGATCTCCTGATCGATGCGGTGGCGCGGCTGCGCGCCGACGGCAAGCCGGTGACGCTGACGCTGGCGGGCGACGGCGAGGAAACCGAAAATCTCAAGGCTCAAATCCAACGGCTCGGCCTCACCGAGGCGGTGCGATTTATCGGTCACGTCAAGGCGCGACACGGCTTCTCGAAGGGCCGCCTGTTGGTGGTCCCATCGCGGGGGGATTCGATGCCCTATGTCGTGATCGAGGCGGCGGCGGCGGGAATTCCAATGATCGCCGCCAATGTCGGCGGCATCCCGGAGATCTTCGGTTCGCATACCGACGCGCTGTTTGCTCCCAACATCGTCGCCGCCATGGCGGATGCGATCGAGATTGCGCTGGAGGATCCCCAAGCCGCGCGGGCGCGGGCAAAATCCTTTCGGGAAAGAATCTTCCTGCATTTCTCGCAGAATGCGATGGTCGAAGGGGTATTGGCCGGTTATCGCGATGCATTTGCGGATCGTTAACCGTCTCTACCCGCGATAACCGTTTCTTCCGATTTTTCCTTTAAGCCCCGCGGTGAGGAATTCCGCCTCGGCACGCGCATGCCTGGATGCTTGTGCAACGGACTTGGGTAAAGTGGAAACGATCAACGCACGCGCGATGCTGGATGCCGCAGTGGCCACCACGGCAGACACCCGTCCAGTTGAGCGCCGCCGCCGGCTGTCGCAGGCCGCACTGGCGGTGGTAAATCAGAAAGTGCGCAGGGCCTATTCGCCGATCGTGATCGCCGGGGTGGTTCGCGGCGCCGATTTCGCGCTGCTTAATCTTGTGGGGGTTGCGCTCTATTTCGGATATGTGGTGCCTCTCAGCGGCTTTCACTGGGAATACATCGCCGCCATCTTCGGCATAACCGCGACCGCGGTGCTCTGCTTCCAGGCCGCCGACATCTATGAAGTGCAGGTGTTTCGCGGCCAGCTCCGGCAGATGACGCGGATGGTCTCGTCATGGGCGTTCGTGCTCCTGTTATTCATCGGCGTCTCGTTTTTTGCAAAACTCGGCGGCGAGATATCGCGGTTCTGGCTCTCGGCCTATTTCTGTACCGGCCTGGCCGCGCTTGTTGCCGAACGTCTGTTTCTGCGCGCGATGGTGCGCGGCTGGGCGCGTAACGGCCGGCTCGATCGCCGAACCATCGTGGTCGGCTCGGACGAAAGCGGAGAAAAGCTGGTCGAGGCGCTCGAGGCCCAGGAAGATTCGGATATCGACATCCTCGGCGTGTTCGACGACCGCAACGACGACCGCGCGTTCGAGACCTGCGCCGGCAGGCCGAAACTCGGCAAGGTCGACGACATCGTCGAATTCGCCCGGCGCACCCGCGTCGACCTCGTGCTGTTCGCGCTGCCGATTTCGGCGGAAACCCGCATTCTCGCGATGCTGAAGAAATTGTGGGTGCTGCCGGTCGATATCCGCCTGTCGGCCCATACCAACAAGCTGCGCTTCCGCCCCCGCTCCTATTCGTATTTGGGCAAGGTCCCGACCCTCGATGTCTTCGAGGCGCCGATCACCGACTGGGATCTGGTGATGAAGTGGCTGTTCGACCATATCGTCGGCGCCATGATCCTGCTGCTGGCCGGCCCGCTGATGGCGCTGGTGGCGCTCGCGATCAAGCTCGACAGCAAAGGGCCGGTGCTGTTCCGCCAGAAGCGCTTCGGCTTCAACAACGAACGCATCGACGTCTTCAAGTTTCGCTCGCTGTACCACGATCACACCGATCCGCTGGCCGCCATGGTCGTGACCAGGAACGACCCCCGCGTCACCCGCGTCGGACGCTTCATCCGCAAGACCAGCCTTGACGAACTGCCGCAGCTCTTCAACGTCGTGTTCAAAAGCAATCTCTCGCTGGTCGGCCCGCGTCCGCACGCGGTGCAGGGCAAATTGCAGAGCCGGCTGTTCGACGAAGCGGTCGACGGTTATTTCGCCCGCCACCGCGTCAAGCCCGGCATTACCGGCTGGGCCCAGATCAACGGCTGGCGCGGCGAAGTCGACAGCGAGGAGAAAATCCAGAAACGCGTCGAGTTCGATCTCTACTACATCGAGAACTGGTCGGTGCTGTTCGATCTCTACATTCTTCTCAAGACGCCGCTGGCGCTGATGACGAAGAACGAGAACGCGTATTAGGCGTCCAGGTCAGGCCGTTGGATTGCCGGTTGCGTCGCGTAAATCTGCGAGTGTGTGATGGCGTATGCGGCGACAGCTGAAAACTCCCTGCCATCGGCGACGGCCGCGCCAGGCATTTTGGCCCTGCAGCGCGCGATGGTGTGGCTGGCCGGTGCCTCCGTCGCGATCGTTTTCATCGAACCGAGCCCCTATGAGCTGGTGACGCTGGCCGCGATCGTGCTCTTCTTTGCGACCGGCCTGCGGCTGCGGCTGGTGTTCTTGCCGCTATTGCTGCTGCTGTTCCTGGTCAATATCGGCTACAGCATCAGCGCCGTCCCGCTGATGGACAAGCCCGAGGTCGCCAACTGGATCGCGACATCCTGGTACATGGCGATGACCGTGATCTTCCTCGCGATGGTCGTATCAGAAGATACGCAGGCGCGGCTGGACATGCTTCGCCGCGGTCTCATCGTCGGCGCCGTGATCGCCGCGACCGCCGGCGTCGCCGGCTACTTCAATCTCGTGCCCGGCGGATACGACCTGCTGACGCTGTACGGACGCGCGCGCGGCACCTTCAAGGACCCGAACGTGCTCGGCGCGTTCCTGGTCCTTCCGGCTTTGTTCGCCCTGCAAAGTGTCGTCGCCGACAGCTTCGGCAAGGCGTTCCGCAGCGGAATCGCGCTCGGCATCATGGCGCTCGCGCTGCTGCTGGCGTTTTCGCGCGCGGCCTGGGGCGGGCTCGCCGTCACCTCGGTCTTCATGCTGGCGCTGATGGTGTTGACCAGCCGGTCGCGCGCGCAACGCTCGCGCATTATCGTGATGGCGGTTGTCGCGGCCATTATCGTGATGATGCTGGTCGCGGTGCTGTTGTCGTTCGATTCCATCGCAGACATGTTCAAGCAGCGAGCGAGCTTCGATCAAAGTTACGACGAGGGTCGTTTTGGCCGGTTCGGACGGCACATCCTCGGCGCGGAGATGGCGCTCGATTTGCCGTTCGGCATCGGCCCGCTACAGTTCCACAAATACTTTCCCGAGGACACCCACAATTCCTATTTGAACGCCTTCATGTCCGGCGGCTGGATCGCCGGCATCTGCTATCCGGCGCTGGTGTTCATCACCGTCATCCTGGGCTTTCGACACGTCTTCGTCCGCGTGCCCTGGCAACGCGCCTATCTCGCGATCTTCGCGGCGTTTCTTGGTACGGTCGGCGAGAGCTTCATCATCGACACCGACCACTGGCGGCACTTCTGGATGATGCTGGGCGCGATGTGGGGCATGTTCGCCGCAGCCCAGCCCTATAAAGCGCGCCCAGCGCAAACCCTCCCCGCGCAGGCTTCGTAGCAGCTCGGCAGAGGCCGCTACGCCTCCACCTCGAACGTCAGACCGGCATTGTCGACCAGCCGCTTGATCAGGCGATGGCCCATGGCCGCGCCGGGAGTCCAGATGCCGCCCGGAACTTCCGGCGTGTCGCGCAACAGGCAGACCGCGCATTCCCCGATCATCTTCGAGGTCGAGCCGTAACCGGGATCGCGGTCGCCGCGGATCGCGACGCGAACCTGACGGCCATCGGGTGCGAGCCCGACGAACAGCAGATCGTAATGGCCGGTCTCCCGCTGTTCTTTCGATGGGCCCTCGCCCGGCTTCGGTCCGCCCGCGCCGCCCATTTGCGCGTTGGCGGCGACGACGAGCTTGGCGTTGGCCTCGCCTTTCTCGCCGGGGCCGGTCAGCACCATCTCGTCATAGACAAAGTCGCGGCCATAGGGGAAGCCCATCAGCAAATTGGACCGGTGCACGCTGCGGGTGTTGATGGTCGCCATCACAAAGGGCGCGGTCCACGCATCCATATCCGGATCGAAGGCCGGCTTGTTGCCGGGCGGTTGCTTGGGACCCTCAAAACCGGGCGTCAATGCGAAGGGACTCTTCAGCAGCGCCACCAGGCTGAGGTCTTTCGCGGCGGCCGCGAACGTCGCCTTGATGCTCGCCGCAGTCCCGCCGGAGAACGTCCCCTTCATGGCGCGCACGCGGCCCTTGACGCGGTTGACCGGCCCGCCGAAAACCTTCCTCGCCGTCTCCTGACAAAAGAACACGCCGAGTTCGAACGGCAGCGAATTGAAACCGCAGGAAAATACAATGCGCGCACCGCTCGATTGCGCGGTCGCCTGATGGGCATCGATCATCTGCCGCATCCACACCGGCTCGCCGCAGAGATCGAGATAGTCGGTACCCGTAGCGGCACAGGCCGCGACCAGCCCGGAGCCGTAAAGCTGATACGGCCCGACGGTGCTCACCACCGATTTGGTCTGATCGACCATGGCTTTCAGCGACGCCGGATCGCCGGCGTCGGCCACGATCAAGGCCGTATCGGCCGCGGCGCCGATCGCATCGCGCACCGATGCGAGCTTGTCGAGGCTGCGCCCGGCCATCGCCCATTTCAGGCTGCCGTCACCCCGGTACTGTGCCGCGAGATATTCGGCGACGAGCTGGCCGGTGAAGCCGGTGGCGCCATAGACGATGATGTCGAATTTCGACGAAGGCTTCATATCGATTCCCTAAAGAAAGCTGACGGAAGATTCTATGCGGATATCTCCGGATTTCTCCCGTTCTTCGTCTGCGTACAAATTTGAGCGCCGATTGGTACGCGCGAAAGGACAAAACCCCGAAGGCATTCGCCGCACGTTGGCTAGCCCATGGGGCCGGGTCAAGGCCAGTCTATTCCGCAACAGGCATTCGATCTGTTCTGGAGGGACGACGTTTCGGCTCCGCGCAGTGCGGAGGACTGCGAACTTGCGAAGCTCGAATTAAAGCGCGAGGCGTTCGATCAAGGGCTCGATAGACTGCGCGAGATCATCGACCAGCCCGGATTCCATCCAGGCGTCCATCCCATGAGTCACAATGGCCCGGACCCGCGCAAGGCGCGCTTCAGGCGGCTGCCGGCGTGCGGATCGGCATAGTGGAACAGGGCGGTGGCGCGGATCTTGTCCGGGTCGCAAGGCTCGTTGGTGTGGATGGAGCGATAGCCCCAGAAAAGATAGAGGTTGCCCGGCTTCATCTTAAGCCGGACCAGACGCGAGGAACGGGCTTCCGTCAAACGCTTCAGCAGAAACTGCGTGAGCGGATTGTCGATCAGCAATTTATCAATCAGGTTTTGTGCATACCACGTTCTGACCGGGCGAAAGTTTGGAGCCATGACCAGCTCGCCGGAGTGCCGTCCTTCCGGAACGCAGACCGGGAGCAGGACGGTGAGCACATAAGAATCGTAGTGAAACCGACGCGAGTGTTGTTGGCCCAGGGAGCCGGTCAGGCATCGCAGAATTTGGTAGTACGGCTGGTCCGGGGCCTGATTTCCCGTCGCGCGTTCGTAAACGCGCGTGCAAAGCTGTCGGAATGTGGTGGATTTCGCCATTCGCTCCAGCGCGGTGCCCGCCAAATCCGCGCATCCCGTGAAGCAGACATACTGGTTGCCTGCAGCCCGAACTGAATCTTCGACGAAGGTGCGAAGCTGATCGAGTTCGTGCGGCTCCAAATAATCGGAAACAACGCCATATCCGACGCGATCGATCGAACTGACTAACTCGCTGACGAATTCGTCCGACAAATCCGGAAATTCGCCGTTCAGCGAAATATTCGACGCACCAACTGCAACGTTCATGGGCGCACCCTTGAAAGTCCGCAAACCAATCAGCCAACGGAGGCTTCTGACTCATATTGAACAGATAATAGCCTAGTTCTCCAAAACAAATAACACTTAAAGTTGTTCGCGTTAAACGGGAAACCGCGAACACACGACGGCTTTAAACCTGAGAGTGTTCTTCCGGTGGAACACACGGTTCGCATAACGTTCTGAGCGTTTGACGTTGCAGGAACAGACTACGAACACACCGACTCGAACTGAAGGCGGAATTTCGCGGTTGCTGAAGCCTCTTCAGCCCGACGCGACATGGCGGCTGTTCAAGCATCGCGGCGTGCGAGCTCGGCAATGACGATGGACGACACCGGTCACATCGACAGGACGCCTCCGCGAGGGCACACTGGCCGTTCCCGCCTCAAGCCGAAGTCCCCTCATGACGCATCATCATCTGCATTCCAGCCCCGAGACCTGCCATTGGGGTTTCTTCGAAGCCAAGCTGAAGCCTGTCCTCACCATCGCCAGCGGCGACGAAGTGACGGTCGACACCATCACCGGCGGGCCGGACGTGGTGCCCGACAGAAGCAAGTTTCACGTGCCGCCCGAACTCGCGGAAGTTCATGCCAAAAACGAGCGGATGGTGCCGGGTCATATCCTGACCGGCCCCATTGCCGTCCAGGGCGCGGAACCGGGCGACGTGCTGGAGATCGAGATCCTCGATGTCCAGCTCCGGCAGGACTGGGGCTACAACATGATCCGGCCGCTGGCCGGCACCCTGCCCGACGATTTCCACGAAACCCGCCTCCTCAACATTCCGCTCGACCAGAAGCGGATGGTGGGCCGGCTGCCATGGGGGCTCGATCTGCCGCTCAAGCCGTTCTTCGGCGTCATGGGCGTGGCGCCGCCGCCGGCCTGGGGCCGCATCACCTCGCTGATCCCGCGTGCGATGGGCGGCAACCTCGACAACAAGGAACTGGGAGCCGGCGCCAAGCTCTATTTGCCGGTGTTCGTGCCGGGCGCGCTGTTTTCCTGCGGCGACGGTCATGGCGTGCAGGGCGACGGCGAGGTCTGCGTCACCGCGATCGAGACCGCGCTGCAGGGACGCTTCAGGCTGACGCTGCGCAAGGATTTGCGGCTGGATTATCCCCGCGCGGAAACCGCTGATCATTACATGACGATGGCGATGGATCCCGATCTCGACCAATGCGTGGTGCGGGCGTTGCGCGATATGATCGTGCTGCTCGGCGAAAAACGCAATCTGTCGCGTGAGGACGCCTACACGCTCTGCAGCCTGGCCGCCGATCTGCGGGTGACGCAGACCGTGAACGGCTCCAAGGGCATCCATTGCATGATCGCGAAATCGGTCGTGCATGGGTGAAACTCGCACTCGCGGCGCTAATGCTTTCGCGGGGCGACGAAAGAGGATTCGATTGTCAAGCAGTGAAGCCGTCATTGCGAGGCAACGGACCGATGACAGGCTCCGCGAAGCAATTCATGAAGCGGCGTAAAGAAAGAATGGATTGCTTCGCTCCTCGCAGAGGCGGTCATACTCCGCGAAGGCGGAGTATCCAGTACGCCGAGGCTTCTCGATTCCATCATTGACGTCTCGGAATACTGGATCGCCCGCTTTCGCGGGCGATGACGGTTGAGGGTATGGCGTACTCGCTGCAGATTTGCCGCGTGACGCAAACCGTGAACGGCTGAAAGAGCGCTACTCCGTAAAACCGAGACTTTGCAGGAGCGACGGTGGCTGGGCATTTTGCACGGGCTGGATCGGTGCTTGTATATTTTGCGCGGGCCGGACCTGTAGCCGTGCATTTTGCTCGCGCCGCATCTGTGCTCGGGCGTTTTTCAGGGACCGGACCTTTGCGCGGGCCATATGCTCGGAATGCCCATGAGCACGGGCATTTTTCGCGGGCCGGACCGCCGTTCGGGCATTTACGACCTCTGCTTGGTCATTTTGGACCTGGAATTGGGCATCTTGTCCGGGCTGCACGGGCCGAACCGGTGCCTGTGCGGCTTCCTCGGCCGCCCAAGCCTGGAATTGGTTGAACAAGGCTTCGGTTGCTGGCTGAGGATTTTCGGTCTGAGCCGGAGAGGCAGCGTCAAGGGCGGCAGCCGTCTCGTCGCCCGTCGGCGCCTCCCTTGCAGTCGGCGACAACGCCTGAGCGCCCGCGGTTAATTGAATGATTGGCGTCGACGGACCGCTGCCATGGTGAGGCGCCGATGTGGCGACCAGGGACGCCGTGACATCCGCGATGAGCGCGAGTGGATTTCCCAGTGCCAGAATCGCGAACCCAATCGCTACAGCTGTTACAACCACGATACTCGCCGTGAGGATACGGGACCAAATATCCGCTCTATCCCAGTCCGTCCCGGTACCCCGCTGTTCGGGTTCTTCGCTACGACGGGACAGCAAGAGAGAAACAGGATCGTTCGCCGCCATGGCTGATACTCCACGCCAAAATCGGGCAGCCCTGGCATCAATTTGTTGTTGTTGGCCAGCACCCTGCTATCGACGGCCCGAGAAAAGCAGGAATGACCGACACAAGTTAGGAGAAATCTTGATTTCATTGCGGCGATAGATCAATCGCGCCATAAATCTCGGAAACCGGCGGCGGGCCGTTCAAGGGTGACGCGCGCGCGCGGACTGCTTCGAGCATTCCTGACATGTCCGCCGTCGATCACTTTTCGGACGAACGTCCGGTCAATTTCGGGAGTCGTTGCGCACCCAGGGTTGGCAATGTCCCTTCGGCAGGGACTGGACTATAATCTGATTCTGGTGCGGTCCACGCCTCCCCCCTCCGCCGGGAAAGCATTATTCATACAGGGCCACTTTGATCACCGAACCAACTGTTCGAGCGCCAAGCATAAGGAGGGATTGTGACGATTGCTCGCAATAGGAGGTTCCCTCGATGAAGCTATCCGCGCCCATTTATCACTTGAAGCGCAAGGCCAGACTTTTATCCCGCGAGAAAAAGATTCCGCTGCACGAGGCGCTCGACCATATTGCCCGGAAGGAAGGCTTCAGCGGCTGGAGCTTGCTTGCGGCCAAGGAAGCTACAACCGCGCCCGCCGGAAAACTATTTGCGCGGCTTGCTCCCGGCGACCTGGTGCTGGTGGGAGCACGCCCGGGCCAAGGCAAAACCCTGATGAGCCTCGAGCTTGCCGTCGAAGCCATGAAGGCCGGCAATCGAGGCATGTTCTTCACCCTGGAGTACACGGAAAAGGATATTCTGGATCGTTTCCGTGCCATCGGCGTGAGGCGTGAAAATTTTTCCGGTCTATTTGAATTCGACAACTCCGACGACATAAGTGCCGGCTACATCGTCAAGAAGCTGGCCACCGCGCCGCGCGGCACCCTGGTGGTCGTGGACTATCTGCAGCTGCTCGATCAGAAGCGTGAGAATCCGGAATTGATGATTTAAGTTCGCACGCTGCAGTCATTCGCGCGCGATCGAGGACTGATCTTCGTCTTCGTCTCTCAGATCGACCGCTCATACGATCCATCGACGAAACCATGCCCCGATCTGGAAGACGTCAGATTGCCCAACCCACTGGATCTGAGCCTTTTTACCAAGACGTGCTTCCTGAACGACGGCGAGGTTCAGTTCCGGGCGGCAAGCTGAGAACCCTCTCGGATTGCAGACGCGACGGCGCGCAATGATCGGAGAATCTCCGCTCGTTGCGCGCTTGTTTCGTCTTCCATTATCGACACCTTTGATGGTGCATGGGTGCGCGCGCATCATTCATCCGCGAGCCTCTTCAATGTCGCACGAAAACTCAGGCTTCGGTTTCCCGCCAGCGTGGTGCCGAATACCTCGGCGCGGTCGTCGGCATACGTCCCGGAAAACCCGCTGGTGACTTCCTGCCCCGCGAATAGCGGGCGAACGAAACGGTCGGCAAAGGGCGTGTGCTGATTGGTCCTCAGCTCGCCCTTCCATGTCCCGGCATCGACGGTGTAGGAGCCGATCGACCAGAAATACGGACCCCCACCCATCAGCACGCCGTCACGGAGCACGAGCACGCCACTGTCGCGCCCCCGCACGCCGTCGAGCATATGGATGTGAACCGAATAAAGCCCGTTCTTCATGGATAGTGCCGCCGCTCCATCGGCTGCAACGATAAAGCCTGCCGCGATGCCCGTCGAGAAGCGTCTTTGGAGTACGAACTTGGGAGTACGAGCTTGGGAGTACAAACTTCGGAGTACGGGCGATGGCCGCCTGCCCACGCCCCGCGGCTGTCTTGCACAGTCGCCGGAAAAGCGTCAGCATTTCACCCGATCAAGCGCGCCATGCCATCTCGTCGTAAAGGGTATCCATCTTGAAAATCATCGATCTCAGCCGCGAGCTCTACCACGCCACTCCGACCTATCCGGGCCATCCTCCCGTCATCCACGGCGTCTGGAAAACGCATGAGCAATCGTTCGCCGAATCCGGAAACGTGCACGGGCTTTCCTCGATGTTCATCTCGATGCCCGACCACGCCGGCACCCACATCGACGCCCCCAGGCACTTCAATAAAAACGGCCAGCCGATGAACGAATATCCGCTGGAGAACTGCATCGTACCGGGCATCTGCATCGATCTCCGTCACATCGCGCCGCGCGCGGAGATTACGCCCTCCGATCTCGAGGCGGCGGTGAAGCAGGCAGGCGCCGCGGTGCCGAAGGGCGGCACCGTCCTGCTCTGCACCGGCCACCACGAACGCACCTTCCCGCGCAGGGAATATGCCACCGACAATTGCGGCGTGAATGTCGCCGCCACCGAATGGCTGGCCGGCCAAGGCGTGGTGCATTTCGGCATCGACTCGATGCGGCCCGGGCCCGAAGGCAGGATCAACGGGCTGGTCCACAAGGCCTGCGGCGAACTCGACATCACCCACATCGAGAGCCTGTGCAATCTGGAAACGCTGCTCGGCCAGGGCCCTTTCACCTTCATCGGCCTGCCGATGAAATGGCGCGACGGCACCGGTTCGCCGATCCGCGCCGTGGCGGTGTTCGATATGTGAGACACCGGACCACGGCGAAAAAACCGACCAAGAAAACAGACCCGGCCAGAGCCGGGCGACACAGTTCGGGAGAAACACGATGTCCGCCAGGAAATCCGCCACCCGATCGCGCCGCGAGGTTCTTCGAGCCGGCGGCCTCCTGATCGGCGCCGCCGCGACCGCGAGCCTTGGCATGACGCGGGCGCAGGCGGCGGGCTATCCCGACCGCACGGTCAAGATCATCGTGCCGTTCGCCCCGGCCGGACCGACCGACATCATGGCGCGGATTCTGGTGGCGCATCTCGGCGAGGCCATCGGCGGCACCGTCATCGTCGAGAACAAGCCGGGCGCCGGCGGCAATATCGGGATCGGCTTGGCGGCGCACGCCGAGCCGGACGGCTACACGCTGCTGATCACCTCAAGCGCCTATGTCGTCAATCCCGGCCTCTACGCCAAAATCCCCTACGATCCCATTACGGATTTCGCGCCGATCGCCGAACTCGGCACCTCGCCGAATGTGATCCTGGTCGATCCCAGGCTCGGGGTGAATTCGGTTGCCGAGCTGATCGCGCGCGCCAAGGCCAATCCCAATGAACTCAATTATGCGAGCCCCGGCATCGGCACGACGCCGCATCTTTCCGGCGAACTGTTCAAGATCGTCGGCGGCATCCGGATCGCGCATGTGCCGTTCTCAGGTGCGGGCCCGGCGATCCAGGCGATCCTGAGCGGCACCACGCAGGTGGCTTTCGCGGCGCTGCCGCCGGCGCATCCCCACATCGAGTCCGGCGCCTTGAAGGCGCTTGCGGTCACCGGCGCGCATCGCTGGTTCGATCTGCAGGATGTGCCGACCATGGTCGAGCTCGGTTACAAGGATTTCATCGCCGACACGTTCCAGGGTTTTCTGGCGCCGGCGAAGACGCCGCCGGCTATTGTCGAGGCGTTATCGGCCAAGGCGATCGAAATCCTCAAACGGGCCGCCATCGCCGAGCAATTGCGCAATAACGGTTTCGAGGTGATCGCCAACGGACCCGGCGGCATGCGCCGGCGCATCGACGACGAAGTGCCGAAATGGCGCGACATCGTCGCCAAGGCCGGCATCAAGCCGGTCTGATCGCGACGGTAGCTAGCTAGTGTCCTGAACCAGAAGTTCGCGACATCGGGTCGTGTTTTGCCGGGGCATTGTATCGGCAGAAGCGTTCGATGGAAGCAAGGATGTCATCGGCGGACTTTGTCCATCGGAACGGTTTTGGATCGGCGTTGTGTCGGTCGATGAACGAAGTGATGTCAGCCCTGAGAGCGGCGACGCTGCGATAGATGCCGCGCCTGATCTTCTTATCGGTGAGGAGCGCGAAGAAGCGCTCGACCTGGTTGAGCCATGACGAACTGGTCGGGGTCAGGTGCACGTGCCAACGCGGCCGTTTAGCCAGCCATTTTTGGATCAAGGGGGTCTTGTGCGTGGCGTAATTGTCCATGACGAGATGGACGTCGAGTTCACGCGGCACGGCCGCCTCGATCTCGTCGAGGAACTTGCGGAACTCGGCAGCACGGTGGCGTCCGTAGCACTTGCCGATGACCCGTCCACTCGCAATGTCGAGGGCGGCGAACAGCGATGTGGTGCCGTGCCTCGTGTAGTCATGGCTTCTTCGGGTCGGCTGGCCGGGACGCATCGGCAGCATCGGCTGACTGCGGTCCAGCGCCTGGATTTGGGATTTCTCATCCACACATAGAACGATGGCATGCTCCGGCGGCGAGACGTAAAGGCCCACGACATCGCGCACTTTGGCCACGAAGTTTGGATCGGTCGAGAGCTTGAACGTCTCCATCCGGTGCGGCTGGAGCCCGAAGGCCCGCCAGATGCGTTGCACCGTCGACACCGACAGGCCGCTGGCCTTCGCCATGCCGCGGGAACTCCAATGGGTGGCGTTCTCGGGGCAACTCTCCAACGTCCTCACGATCACGGCTTCGATGCGAGCATCTTCAACCGTACGGGGCGCCCCGGAGCGCGGCTCGTCATGCAGCCCGTCCACGCGCCGCTCCACAAAACGCCGCCGCCACTTGCCTACCGTCGATCGGTCCAGGCCCAGCTTGGCCGCCACTTCCTTGTTCTGACCGCCTTCCGCGCAGGTCAGCACGATCCGGGCTCTCAGAGCCAGCGCCTGCGCCGTCTTCCGCCGCATTGTCAGCGACTTCAGTTCGGCGCGCTCTTCATCGCTCAATGTCAGGGAGGCAAGTTGCTGGACTGCCATCAGATCCTCCGTCGCTGCTGCTGCCTCCATCCTTGGCACAGCGACGCGAATTTATCGCGAATTTACGATTGCGAACTTGTGACTCGGGACACTAGTACTGACTATGAGAGATCGGTGAGTCACTTGCTGCCCATGCTTCGAGACGCTCGCGTTGCTCGCTCCTCAGCATGAGGTTGTTGTGTTTCAACAAGTTATACCTCATCCTGAGGAGCGGCCTCTTGGCCGCGTCTCGAAGGATGGGCTGCACTACAGATTTGTAATTCCTGGTACTAGCCCACGCAGCTAACCGAGCCGCCAGCCGACCTCGGCGGCGAAGCTCTGGAAGAACTCCGGGTCATAGGCGCGCTCCGGCGTCTGCCGGACGCGCTCGTCGAGACGATGGGCGTCGTCACCGACCAAAATACGCCAGCGTCCGGCCTTGACGCCGTCGAGGATGATCTTTGCGGCGGCCGCCGCCGTCATCGGCGCATCCTCGCGAAATGTCCGGGCGCGTTCGGCCGCGGCGGCCTGCACATCCTCGTCCGACATCGCGGACGCATCGATGCCGGCCTTGGTCAGGCGCACGCGGGTCTGCGCGATTTCGTTCTCGCTCAGCCGCTCGGAATCGGTGCCGCTCTGGACTTTGCGGGAATTGGAAACGATGGAGGTGCCGATATGGCCGGGCATCACCACGGAGCATTTGATGTGCGGCGCGTTGAGCCGGAGATCGTTGATCAGCGCTTCGGTGAATCCCTTCACCGCGAATTTGGCGGCGCTATAGGCGGTGTGCGACACGCCAAGCCCGACCGTGGCCCAGAAGCCGTTGACGCTGGACGTATTGACGATGTGGCCCTCGTCGGCCTTTTGCAGCATCGGCAGGAAGGTGCGGACGCCGAGATAAACCCCGCCCCAGCAGATATTGAAGGTCCTTTCCCACTGCTCGCGCGTACTGGTGAACAGGCTGCCGCCGCCGCCGATGCCGGCATTGTTGAACAGCAGATGGATCTTGTCGGTCGCCTGCTGCTCGGCCAGCTCATCGCGAAAACGCAGCAACTGGTCCTCGATCGAGACATCGGCGATATGCGTGGTGACGCGCAGGCCCTGCGGCAGCTTTTCCGCCTCGCAAAGCCGCTTGGTCTCCGCCATCGCGTCGGCGGAGACATCGCACATCGCGACGTTGCAGCCCTCGGCGACCAGTTGCCGCGCCAGCTCGCGGCCCATGCCGGTGCCGCCCCCGGTGATGACAGCGATCTTTCCTGCAAAATCTTTCATGGGGGGACCGCCGACCTTTCCGGTTCTGATTGCGAGTTTTAGCCGGAGCAAATCCAGCGAAAACTTCGTCCATTCAATCCTTGATTAGATTTACCAAGTGTTGCTGGCTTGGGAAAGACCAATGCCTTTCCGATTTTCATTTCCTCCATCGGGGTCCAGACGGCTCCACGGACCGGCGCGACGGCTCAACCGCTCGTTGACCAAGCGCTATTGATGATGCCGACTCAATCTTCCCGCTTATCCGAGCTGGGGTGGCTGGCGGGCGCGGCATTCGTCGACAACGCCTGGGCTTTTTGGTGTTCGAGTTCGCGGAGGCGTTCCAGGGTCGCCCTGCGCCTCGGTATCTGCGCCGCCTCATCCGCAAGCCGCTGCGCCAGATCCGCGTGATACTGTTGCACGACGTCGAGCAGAGCTTCCCTGGCGAGCGTGCGATGGTAGTCCGCAAGCAACCTGTGCATGGCGGCACATTGTTCGTCGGTCATGGTCGTGCTCCCAACCGAAGGCCCCGTGTATCTGTTCCAAAGGCTTTCGGGCCTGGCGGCCCTGAGATCTATCTGTGACATGACGACGTCTCGTGGCGACCGGCATCGTCCGGACGATGAAAATGCCGGCGCATGGGAGCGCCGATAAACTGGTCGATCAGCTCCAGGCTTGCTGGAGAAGCAGCCTCAGCCCTCTCTTGTTCCCGGCGCGTTATCAGTGTTCGACAACCTGAAAAAAACAATAGCCGCGCGTGCCGATATCTCGATCGGCGTCCGAATGAAGCGGGGATTTTCCTTTTGGCATCAGAGCCCAGTCCTTGCGCTTGACATGCGAAGGCAACCCGGCGCCGGGCATCGTGGCCAGACGCAACGTTCGATCGGCCGTTCCGCGATATACATCGTAAACGATTTTCTCGGGCATCATATGACGATAGCGGGGAAGCCGGACGCCGCAATCGGATCTGCGGTTTAACCTTACCTTTTAAGGCCTTAGCCGGCTAGCCAAACCCGGAAAAAGACCGGAATTAACCCTGCCATCAGCGGATGGCGCAGGCCTTCCTGAACGGCAGAACGTCCAACGGCGCCCGATTTCAGGCGGTAGGCCCCGAATACGGCGCCAGACGGCGCGGCGTTCGATGGCGCAGGTCCGCGGCAGGGCGTACACTTCGCATGCACTGCGGGAGGTCCTGCTGCTCATCCCGCCCACGGCGGACACGCCCATGGTGATCGCAGCCGTCGCGATTCAAAGCAGCCTCCGGTAAAAGGGGAGGATCATCTCATGTACGCCGCGATACGCCAGGGAAAGGCAAAGGCTGGAATGGCCGAGGAGCTCGCACGCAGGATCAAGGAGGGCGCGATTCCGATCATCAGCGATGTCGAAGGTTTCATGGCCTATTATGTCGTCTATGCGCCTGATGACACGGTGACGGCCATCAGCATCTTCAACAACCACGCCGGCGCCGAGGAATCGAACCGGCGCGGGGTCGCCTGGATCGAGCAAAATCTGATGCCGTTGCTGATCGGGCCGGCCACCGCGGTAGCCGGGCCGGTGATTGTTCACACCCTGGCGTAACCGGCTTTGCCGCTGGCTCGACGCTTCAAGGCCGCCATGTGGTGTTCATCCGGCCCTCAAGCGCTTGCCGCGTCGGCTTGCCGCTCGATCCGATCGAGCGCCGAAGTCCCCGCGCCACGTTATCGACCTCCGCGACCGGCAGCGGCTCGTATGTGCTGCAAGGACGCCGTGACGAAACCGGACCCGACTACGCAACCTTCCGTTTCTCGATGACTTGCCGGAAGTCCGTTGCCAGCCCGCCATAGTAGTGAGCAAGCACCTCATAGAACGACCGCTGGGGTCCTTCCTTCGCTTGCTGAACCCGCTCTTTGCACTGGGCGGCTCTGGTCTCGTACTTCTCTACCTTGGTTTGAAGGTCGGTCATCACACTGCTACTCCACGCAACACAACGACCTTCAATCGTATCTGCGCATATGCCGAAAAGATGGCCGCGGTAAGGAACTTTCGCAACGCAACCCATGCGTGCAAGACTGAAAAGTTTCGGGATCAAGTGTTGCGCGTCGGCCGCGAAGTCTTACGCTAAGGGATTTGGCCTCGGCGTTCAGGCGCACGCTTCAAGAATTCTTCCGGACGGCCATCGGCATCTTCAACAATGACGCGGGCGCAGCGGAGTCGAACCGGCGGGTCGCGTGAATCGAGAAATCTGATGGCGGTCGCCGGGCCGCCGCTAAACTCCCGGACCGTCAGTGATATTCGGCGGAGCCCGGCAAACGCCGTTGGGATGAACAAATTCTGCCCGGTGATTCGCACCCACAGTACCTGGGCTGTTCTGGAAGCATTTCCCCACCCCCTTGGATCCGAATGTCGTGATCGGCATGTTTCGCATCGGCGCGAACCCTGCCTGTTGCGCAAATGAAGCAGTAAGGGACGCCAAAACGACGAGTAGCACGCAAGCGAATTTTACCAAGGTGTCCGACATGGGCGAAAGTTTCCACAAATGAAATTCCATTAGACGCCGGTCTTTATTGGCTCGAATTTCTCGACACCATTAAATTTAAATTGAACGTGACGCATCGCCGCTACGTTCGCCGTGCCAACGCCATCAAACGCCCAAAGAGCGCGAGATAACGCCTTATGTATGGGCATCCGGATGAAGATCGAATGCGACGGCACCGCGTGAATTCGCTCTGTTAGTTGCTCCCAGCTCGGTTGCACGGATCAGATTCCCGCATCGACAAAGCCGCTCCAATGATGGTCGCGACTCTCCGGCTTCGGCAGGCCCAACGTCAAAAAACAGCGCTAAATGCATTTGACATAGGCAGCGATGCTCGCGTGCATCCCGACGCCGCGCGGTGAAAATCATTCTAATTTGCTCAAGTGTCGCATGCATCCGGCGTGTTCGCTTGTGAACTACTTCACACTTCGGGCGATGAGACGGGAACCGGGATGAGCCGCCGGAATCGCCAGGCGCGGCTCACCGTCTCGTTGCGGCGGAACCCTGCGCGGGGCCAGGGATTAACCCGTACAATTCAAAAAGGAGAAGGTTGCATGTCGATCCGCCTTCAGATTGCGTCTATGGTATTCATGATGGTCCAGGCCGTGCTTTTCGGCATCGGGATGGTTACGATCCTCGGCACCTCGCTGAATCAATCCGCGATGACCCTGGTCCCCTGGATGGTCGCATTCACCTTTCTGCTGTCCGCCCCCCTGTCATGGTTCATCGCGCCTCGTCTGCAACGCAGATTTTGGCGCAGCCGCCGCATGGATGGCGACCTGATATCCGGCTGAGAAGCGCGTCTCCGCCACCGCGGGGCACGGGCTTTCATCACGGCTGGGGCAGGCCCGATGAAAACCGGATTGGGTTACGCACAGCAACGCCGCACTGGAACAAGCCAACGATGCAACCGTTGAGAGTTCAACGGAGGAGCCTGTCATGCGGTTTCGTCAATCGATTTCGCTCGCCTTACTCGTGGTTTCATTGCCGCTCACCGTGGCATTGGGTCAGGGAGGCGGAGGTGCCGGCGCGGGCGGTGCTGGCGCTGCGAGCGCGGGATCGACCGGGGCGGGCGCGGCCGCTCCCGGCGGCGGACGAGGCGGCGTCGGAACGTCCAGTGCGGGCGCCAACACCGTCGGTGGAGGCCCACCGGCTGGGGCTGTTGGAGGCGGCGCACCGGCCGGCGCAGTTGGCGGTGGCGCCCCCACGAGCGGTGTGACTAACTCTGCCTCTCCTGCTGCATCCGGAGTAAATCCCGCCGTGAGTGCAGCGACCCCGACATCCCCCAGTGAAAACCCACCGACGACTGGCGGCGTCATCGGCGGCTATACCGGCGCCGGAAATCCGCCCAATAGTGTCGGTGGCGCTTCGTCACCACCGATCGCAGGACAGGAGCAACAGTCGGTGGTTGCTCCGGCCGAAGTACGAGGTGTTGCGGAGCAGGCTCCCGGTTCGTCGACAGGATTGACGAAGCCTGCAGAGGACGGTGTTTCCACGAAAGTGGTGCCGGCAAAGCCATGCAGCGTCGCCGCTCATGAAACGGATGGTACGACGACCTGTGTTGGTATCCCTGCCAAGAGGTGATGCGCGGCACGGCCGCCAGCACGTCCAGTCGGCGCCATTCTCCAACGGCGTCCCGGCGACGCGGTTGCACCCATGAACCGTTATGGTTCGCTGATCCTGTTCGTCGTTCTAGTGCTGGGCGGCGGCCTCGCCCTCGGAGGGCTGACCGTGCCGGGCGGTTGGGATGCCGGGCTTGTAAAACCTGCCTTCAACCCGCCGGCCTGGCTATTCGCGCCGGTCTGGACGGTGCTCTATATCCTGATCGCCGTCAGCGGCTGGCGTGTATGGCAGCGCGTTCGCCATGCCGGGCCGATGAAACTGTGGTGGACCCAGATGGCGCTGAACTTCCTGTGGACGCCGGTCTATTTCGGCGCCCATCGGATCGGTCTCGCGTTCATCGTCATCCTGTTGCTGCTCGCTGCCATTCTCGCCTTCGTCGCAGCCGCATGGCGGCAGGATCGCGTCGCGGCATGGCTGTTCGTCCCCTATGCCGCCTGGGTGGCCTTCGCGTCCGTGCTGAACGGGTGGATCTGGGCGTTGAATTGATGCGCCGAACGCCGCGCGATAGGCCGCCGGCTCAAGGCGGGTAGAGAGCCGGCAGGATCGCACTTACATGATTGATTTATTTTTATTTGGTCGGAGCGAGAGGA
This sequence comes from uncultured Alphaproteobacteria bacterium, assembly GCA_963793165.1. Lineage (GTDB taxonomy): Bacteria > Pseudomonadota > Alphaproteobacteria > Rhizobiales > Xanthobacteraceae > Bradyrhizobium. The sequence goes on along the minus strand of CAWBYU010000005.1, from coordinate 232,258 downwards.
TTTGAACCTCCGACCCCTAGTCTCCCAGACTAGTGCGCTAACCGGGCTGCGCCACGCTCCGATGCCGTTCCATTAGCTTTGATCAGCCTGAGGCGCAAGGCGGGCGATCGGGCCTCAGTGCCCGGCGAGGCCAGTTCCGACGGCGGCTAGCCTTCCTTCAGCGCGGAATCCAGCAATTGCCGGCAGGCGATCAGGTCCTGCAACACGGCTTTCAGGCGTTCGGCGTCGAGCGGGCGCGTCACGCTTTCGACGCCGGGGACAGGGCCGCCGCCGAATGCCGCCGAGAGCCCGTCGTCATCGTCTTCTTCGTCCTCGAGAAGGCGAAAATCGATGCCGTCCGCGCCCTCATAATCGTCGTCGTCGACGTCGATGCCCGGCGCGGGCTCGTGATCGTCTTCCAGGATGATGCGGCTGACCGTCTCTTCGATCGCGCCGAACGAGGCAACCGCCGATCCATCCGCCAGGCGCTGGACCGATCCGATGCCGTGCTCTTTCAGGATCCGCTGCACCCCGCGGATGGTGTAGCCCTCCCCGTACAGCAGCCGGCGAATGCCCCTGAGCAGATCGACGTCGTCGGGGCGATAGTAGCGGCGGCCGCCGCTCCGTTTCATCGGCTTGATCTGGGAGAACTTGGTCTCCCAGAACCTCAGGACGTGCTGGGGAATGTCGAGATCGGCGGCGACCTCGCTGATGGTTCGGAACGCATCCGGCGCCTTGTCCAAATGTTCGCTCCTCTCGGGTCGCGCGGTTGAATGAATGGTCGAGCGCGCTTTGTTCGGTCGTCGTTATCCAGCCGGTCTCATCTAGTCGGCCTTGGCATCGCCATTACTGCTGGCATTGCCGTTGATTCGCTGCTTCAAAATGGCCGAGGGCTTGAACACCATCACGCGCCGCGGAGAAATCGGCACCTCGGTACCGGTCTTCGGGTTACGGCCGATGCGCTGGCCCTTCTTGCGGACCATGAACGACCCGAAGGACGACAATTTTACGGTCTCGCCCTTCTCCAGGCAGTCGGTGATCTCCTTCAAGACCAACTCGACAAAGGCGGACGACTCCGTGCGCGACAACCCCACCTTCTGGTAGACGGCTTCGCACAGATCAACCCGCGTGACTGTCTTTCCGCTTCCGGTCATCGCCTGCCCCACTCCCGGCGAACAATATATCTATCTGAAATTAAGAGGTTAACAAGCGACGGTCAACAGCGCTCATCAATGCAATCGCATGGAAACAATTTTACTGAACAGATGACATTTGTAGCAAACGCTTACCAGCGCAACAACGCGGAGCCCCAGGTGAAGCCGCCCCCCATGGCTTCGAGCAGCACCAGGTCACCCTTCTTGATGCGCCCGTCCGCAACCGCGACCCGTAACGCCAGGGGAATCGACGCCGCCGAGGTATTGCCGTGCAGATCGACCGTCAATACCACCTTCTGCGGCGCAATATGCAGCTTGTGCGCCGAGGCATCAATGATTCGCTTGTTGGCCTGGTGAGGAACAAACCAGTCGATATCGTCGGCAGTGGTGCCGGTGGCCTCGAAAGCATCCTCGATCACGTCGGTAATCATGCCCACCGCGTGCTTGAAGACTTCGCGGCCTTCCATCCTGAGATAGCCCACGGTGCCGGTCGAGGACGGCCCGCCATCGACGTATAATTTCGATTTGTGCCGGCCATCGGAGCGCAGATGGGTCGTCAACACCCCACGATCGGAGGATTTGCCGGGCTGCTGCTGCGCCTCCAGCACGATGGCGCCGGCGCCGTCGCCGAACAGCACGCAAGTGCCGCGGTCGTTCCAGTCGAGGATACGCGAAAACGTCTCGGACCCGATCACCAGCGCGCGCTTGAAAGCGCCGGTGCGCAGGAAGTTGTCCGCGGTGGCGAGAGCGAACACAAAGCCGGAGCACACCGCCTGCAGATCGAACGCGGCGCCCTTGACGATGCCGAGTTCGCTCTGCACCGCCACCGCGGTCGCGGGAAAGGTGTTGTCCGGCGTCGATGTCGCCAGCACGATCAGGTCGATCGACTGCGCGTCGATCCCGGCATCGGCCAGCGCGGCGCGGGCGGCATTGACCGCCAGATGCGAGGTGAACTCGCCGTCGGCTGCGATGTGGCGTTGCCGGATACCGGTGCGCTGCACGATCCATTCGTCCGACGTGTCGATCCGCGCCGCCAATTCGGCATTGGTCAGGATCCGCTGCGGCAGATAGGAGCCGCAGCCGAGCACCACCGAACGTATCGCAGTCACGAGACAGCCTCCTGCGCGGTCGGCGCCGAGGGAGGCGGGCTGCCGTCACGGTTGAGCATCTTATTGATCTTGGTGAGGAGATCGTAGCGGACCATCTCATAGCCAACATCGACCGCGTAAGCAAAGCCTTCGGCATCGGTTCCGCCATGGCTCTTGACCACGATACCGTTCAGTCCGAGCACCACGCTGCCATTGGCCTTGTTGGGGTCGAGCTTGTCGCGCAGCGCCTTGAAGGCGGCCCGGGCGAACAGATAGCCGATTTTGGAGCGCCATGTGCGCGCCATGGCGGCGCGCAGGAAATCGGTGATCTGCCGGGCGGTGCCTTCGGCGGCCTTCAGCGCGATATTGCCGCTGAAGCCCTCGGCGACGATGACGTCGGCCGCCCCCCGGCCGATGCCGTCGCCCTCGACGAAGCCGATATAATCGAGCTGCGGCAGGTTCATCCCGCGCAGCAATTCGGCGGCCTCGCGGATTTCCTCACGGCCCTTGATTTCCTCGACCCCGATGTTGAGCAGGCCGACGGTCGGCCGTTCAAGGTCGAACAGCACGCTCGCCATGGCGCTGCCCATCACCGCCAGCGCCACCAGATGATGCGCGTCGCCGCCGATGGTGGCACCGAGGTCGAGCACCACCGAATCGCCGCGCGCGGTCGGCCAGATCGCCGCCAGCGCCGGCCGGTCGATGCCGGGCAGCATGCGCAGGCAAAATCTTGCCATCGCCGCCAGCGCGCCGGTGTTGCCGGCGGACACCGTGACGTCGGCTTCGCCCTTCTTGACCGCGTCGATCGCCAGCCACATCGACGAGGTCTTGCGGCCACGGCGCAACGCCTGACTGGGCTTGTCGTGCATGCTCACCGCCACGTCGGTATGAATGACGCGCGACGCCGCCTTCAGCGCCGGGTGCTTTGCAAGTTGCGGTTCGATCAGCGCCCGGTCGCCGAACAGCAGAAATTCGGTGTCGGGGTGTCGGGTCAGCGAAATGGCAGCGCCGGGAATGACGACCGATGCGCCGACATCGCCACCCATGGCGTCAAGCGCGATTCGAACCTTTTTCGGCATGAACGTCCCGGAAACCTGATCTCTTGCGGTCTTTGAAGCGCTCGGCCGCGGACTGGAAACCGCCATGATAGTGGCGATCGGCGAAGCGCAAACGCTGCGCCCCGGCCGGGCCGCGACAATAGCGTGTCTCCGCCCCGACACAACCTCTTGACCGCCTTCTTTTGAATGTAGAACCGCAGCGAGCCGGAATCGCTTCATACAGGTATATTGAGCCAATTCAACATATTAAGAAGAGTTGTTGGACCGGCGCCACAACCATGTTTGTTGCAGCCTGAACACGGTCGCTCCCCCGTCTCGCTTCGGCGGTGGCTTAGCGGTTCTTGGGCTTCTTGGCGCCGGCCGGTTTTGCATCGAGTTGCAGCGCCTTGAGCGCGGCGAATGGATGATCCTCGGGGTCCGGAGCCGCGGCCGGCGGCTCGAAAACCGCGTCCGGCCGGCGCGGATAGGGATCCAGGCCCAAAAACAACGCATCGGTCGCGAGCCGGCCAAGATCGATCGCGCCATTTTCGATCGGCTCCGGCGGGTCCGGGATTTCCACGTCGCTTTCGGCGCCATCATCGACCAGGTCAGCCAGCTGTGGAATTTGCTCTGGCGGCGCGAAGATCAGATCGATCGGCTCGTCGATATCGTTCTCGATCGGCTCGAGCGACACCACGCAGGTCTGCCCGACCCGCGCCCGCACCCGGCCTGTAACATGAACGCGACCGCCACCTTTCGGCGTCACATCAAGCGACGCGTTCGCCGACAAGATCTCGCGCAGGCCCGCGACCTCGGCCATGGCCTGGCGCACGGCGGCGCCGGCGTCGATGTCGCGATGCAGTCCGGTGTCGGGAATTTGCGCCACGAGGATCGGAACGCTCCAGGGGTCGGCCTTGTCCGTCATGCTGTTGGCTCTGTTCATTGCTGCACACCCACGCGCGCCGGCGATGGAAATCGCCATGATCCGCTCTGCAATTTCCTGTCGTCCAATCCTGCCAGCGTCGCGATCGCGGCCTCGGCATAAAAGGCGAGCTGCCGCGCTTTTTCGATTTCCCCGCCGTTCAGGATATTCTTGCACAGCGCCTGCGCCAGCGCTTCCCTGCCATCGGCAAAAGCGAGATCGTAGGCCGCGACCCGGCCATAAAAGGCCTCCCCAAAGGCCTGCATGCGTTTCGGGACGACGAGATCGCCCACTCCCATTTCGCGCAAATTGGCGTCCATATCGTCGCAGAAGCGATCGAACATCGCCTGGGAAAGGGCCCCGCCGCCTTCGATCGGCTTCAGCCGCCGCAACACCATCCACAAATGCAGCACCAGCAGGTCAAAACGGCCATTAACCGTGTCCGGCACCCCCAAATCCCGATAAAACAACGGTTCCCGCGCTTGCGTCACGATCATGCCATAGATGGCCTCAATGGTGCCGCGCGACGATAGCCGGGGTTTCCTGAAGTGATTGAACGGCCAAAACATTGTGGGTTCCGCGAGCGAGCCCCAAAGGTTTCCGTACCGGGAGCCCGCGCCTGTTGCAATCCAGCGTTCTGCCCGGTACGTCAACGCCTCGCATGATGCAAGGGGACGGGACCGATTCCGGAATGACCGAGACCACCCAGACAAGCTCAGGGGTGCCTTCCCCGCGCGGCCCGGTCGCGCGTTGGCGCGGCATGCGCATCGCCGCCGCCGTCGCCCTGGTGTGCGCGGTGCTGGGTGCCTGCACCGGCGAACAGTTTCAGAAGGGCTACATCCTGCCGCCGGGCGCCCTGGAGCAGATCCCGATCGGGGCCAGCCAGGACCAGGTGCTGATCGTGATGGGAACGCCGTCCACGGTCGCAACCCTCAACGGCGAGGTCTTCTATTACATCTCGCAGCGGTCCGAGCGCAAAGTCGCGTTCATGAACCAGCAGGTGGTCGACCAGCGCGTGATCGCGATCTATTTCGACCAGAAGCGCCAGGTGCAGCGGCTGGCCAATTACGGGCTGCAGGACGGCAAGATCTTCGATTTCATCAGCCGCACCACGCCCACTTCAGGTCAGGAGCTCAGCTACCTGACGCCGCTGTTCAAGCTTCTCAGCTTCTAATCCGCGCCATAATCGCCCCCTGCGCCAAGGCGTCAGCTTGCCGGTCGCACGGCCATTCCCTACCCTGCCCGCAATGATGAAATGGCAGGGAGATTGATGTGACCCGATTGCTTTCGCGCCGCCGCGTGCTGTCCACAGCCGCGGCGTTTTCGGCAACCGCCGCCTTTCCGCGCACCGGCGTTGCCGCTGACTGGCGGCCGACCGAAACCGTCCGCGTGATCGTACCAGCCGCGGCCGGCGGCAGCACCGACGTGATGGGGCGCATGCTGGCGGCGCATCTGCAGTCGGCCTGGGGCCAATCCGCGATCGTCGAGAACAGGTCGGGCGCGGGCGGCACCATCGGCACCGCCGAGGTCACGCGCCAGAAAGGCGACGGACACACCATCCTGCTCGGCAATCCCGGCCCCAACGCCATCGCACTCAGCATCTACCGCAACCTGACCTACAGGGCGGATCAGCTGCAACCCGTCAGTAACCTGATCCGGACTCCCAACATCATCTCGGCGCATCCGTCGGTGCCGATCAAGTCGATCGCCGAGCTGATTGCCTACATCAAGGCCAATCCGGACAAGCTGACCTATGGTTCGTCCGGCATCGGACAGAGCCCTCACCTCACCATGGCCTGGCTGCTGCAGCTCACGGGATTGAAGATGGTCCACGTGCCGTTCCGCGGCGCCGGCCCGGCGCTGCAATCGGCACTGTCGGGCGATATCCAGATCCTGTCCGATAATCTGTTTCCGTCGCTGCCGCAGGTGCTGGACGGCAAGCTGAACGGGCTCGCGGTAACCACGCCGGAACGCAGCGCATCGGCGCCCAATATTCCGACCGTGCGCGAGAGCGGAGCGGAGCTTGCGAAGTTCGACGTCTCGTCCTGGTTTGGCGTCTTCCTGCCGAAGAGTGCGCCGGCTCCCGTGGTCGACGCCCTCAACAAGGAAATCAAGGTGTTCCTGGAGCGCGAGGATACCAGGAAGAATATCACCGCGATGGGCGCGCGGACCGACTACGGCACGCCGCAGCAGTTTTCCGATTTCGTGCAGGCGGAAACCGCGAAGTTCGCGGCCATCATCAAGCAGGAAGGCCTGCAGATGGACGTGAACTGAGGTGGTTCTCACTGACCCGGATGAAGCGAAGCGCAATCCGGGACCTGGTCTTCAGAAAGCAAACAGCCCCCGAAGTCGCTTCGCTCCATCCAGGCTACGACGACTTGTTGATCTTCTTGATCTTGGCATCGGTGGCTTCCATCGACGTCGCCAGTTCCAGAATCGCCTTTGACAGCAGTTCGACAGCCTCCTTCTGATCCTGCGACTTGGCGGCGCGGAGTGCATAATTCCGGGCGGATGAGAGCGACATTGAGGGATCTCCGTGTTGTCCGCGTCTGGTTCTCGGCGGCTAATCTAGTCCAGCGTTGGCGCAAGCCGACCCGTTCGGCAAGCGCGCAAACAAACACGGCTTTCACCTCGGAGCTGTTGGTTTCTTCGTTCCACCTGATCGCGCGAGGATGAGGCGGTGAATTCAATGAATGCTAAGGCGTCAGCCGAAGATCCGTCATTGCGGCTCGTGCGGCGGCATCATCCATTGGAAAGAAATCGAGAGGCCCGGGGTTGTCGTTGTTGGAGGTGACCACCGCTCCAACGACCAGCCCCGCGATGCCGCCGGCGGCCGACATCGCGTTAAGCGTTTTTGCTTTTTGACTGGGTCTTGCAAGGAAAAAATACGTGCGGCCGGATTCTGCCGAAACATCGAGGCGGGTAACCCCCACAAACAAGTTCATCGTGGCCGAGAGCTCATGGTGGCCCGCCGGGCGGTCGAGATAGACATAGGTCCCGGTCTTCAGGTCCGGCAAAGGTCCTCCATCGAGCTTGATGTCCCAGCCCTGGTCGCCAATGCCGGCATAGCCCTTCTCGCGAAAAACGACGATGCGCGCCTGCCCTGCCCTCGGTGGGCCGATTTTCTGCGACATCGAGACATAGTCCAGGCCGGACCGCTCGGTTACGCAGCCCGATAAAACCACTGCCGCAAACGACAGCGCCACCACACGCCAAAACATCCCCCAGCCCCTGAACGCCCACCCCTAACAGGATACCGAACGGGGTCGCGCGATTGCAACCAAAAATTTCACTGGGGATCTGCGCTGGAAGTTCGCCGCCATCATCAAGCAGGAAGGCCTGCAGATGGATGTGAACTGAGGCCCCTGGTTGCCACAAAATAGAAAACCCGGCCTTGTCGGGCCGGGTTTTCCGCAGGCAACACTCACGTCAAATCGTCAAAGCCCCGTGGTGACCTGATCGATCGGACTGATGTCGCCGGTAAACCGCAGCAGATCGCTCATCAGGAAGGTACCCGGCGTCTTCGCCGGCAACGTCGGCTTCCAGGTCGGATCGCTCAGATAGGATGTGGTGTCACCGGCGACGAGACCGATGAAGACCTCGGCGACAAGTCGCGCGCCGAGCGGACCGAGGCGGAGGCCGCCACTCTTCACCTGCGCCTCTTTGAGAATGTAGTACCAGAGCGGCGTTTTCTTATCGAAGCCCTGCGCCGCCGCGACGGCGCCATCCGGGCCGGTCGCGATCTCGGCCGGAGTGAGCGCGCGGATTTCCATGGCCCGCGCGACGTCCTGGCCCGACGGCAGTCCCAGATGAACACCGCGCTGCAGGTTGCGCAGGGGCAGGCTGCCGCCGCCGCCGGGCAGATCATGAAGCTGCGGAATCAGGAAGGGATCTATCTTCCGGGTGTGGTTCAAACGGAAAAGCGGCGTCGGCGGCACCGGTGGATCGAAATCGTAAAAACGGCTCCAGTCGATGATCCAGTTGCTCGGCAGCGTTTCTACGTTCCCAGGCGATCCCGGTGTGCCCGGCGCTGTCGCCGCGATGCCGCCGAGAATGATCCCGGAAAGACCTGAGAAAGCGAATTCCAGCTTCAGAGTTGCTGCCGTCAGGCCGCCGGGAGTGAATACGCGATTGTGGCTATAGGCTTGACGTACCATGCTGTGGCCGAGCCGGTAGGCAGCCGCCGAAAATTCGACCGGCATGTAGGGCACCTTCTGGAACCGGTAGAACTTCCGTCCGTCGTGCAGGATCCTGGCAACGATGCCGGGTTCGGTAAGCCGCTCGACCCAGTCGTGCAGCACCATCCATTGATAATGCCAGGTGACCTGTTTGCGGGCCTCGGCGAACAGCTTGCCCGGCGCCGGCGGATTGGGGCCGGCGGCAAGGCGGTCGACGACCTTGTTGTGGAATTTCAGGAAAGCAAGATGGGTCTGGGCAACCAGCAGGTTCTCGTCATTGCGATGGTCGCCGATCAGGGCGCGGCCCTCGGGGTTACGCGGAAGGTCATTCGGGAAGACGCCCGGCACATCCGGCGGCGTCGGCTGGGTCTTGCCGAGCAGCAATTTCGGTCCCGGCTGGGTGATGTTGGCCGGATCGCGCGCATAGAGCTGGGGACTGCCGTCCGGTCCAAGGCCGTAGACATTGTCGAGATCGAGCCTTGGCGTTCGGAAGTTCGTGGTGGCGTGCGGATCCTCCTGTTTCTCGGAAATCGAGGTGAGGTCGAGCGTGATGTCGTGATCGACGAACTGACCGAGATAGGTGAAACCCGATGGGATGTTCGGATTGTCGCCGGCGGAATCTCCCGGAGCAGCGTCGATCATCGCATCGGCGAGAGCCTTGAGCGCCGCGTCCGACGGCGCGAAGGCCGGCAGATCGAACATTTTGCCGAACAGGCCCGGATCGGCATTGGCGCTCGGCCGCTTGAGCGCCGACCTGATCGGTTGACGTCCGGCTTTGCCATGTCTCGGATCGGTATTTACGTTTTGTGTCATGTTTATTCTCCACAGGTAGAAACGCCCGGAAGGTATTTTCTTACACAAACACAATCTGTAATTGAGATCACACAGGCTGATTTTCCTGCCTGCGACATAACGACAGGTTGCAAAACAAAAAATCCTCGCGGCGGACCGCGAGGCTTTTGTCGTTCGCCATTTGACTTTGGCTTGAAGCCGGCTTGGGCTTGAAGCGACTTGAGCTTAGTGCGCCAGGATCGCCAGCAGCAGCAGCGCCACGATGTTGGTGATCTTGATCATCGGGTTCACGGCCGGACCCGCCGTGTCCTTGTAGGGATCGCCGACGGTGTCGCCGGTCACCGCCGCCTTGTGGGCGTCCGAGCCCTTGCCGCCGTAATGGCCGTCTTCGATGTACTTCTTGGCGTTATCCCAGGCGCCGCCGCCCGACGTCATCGAGATCGCGACGAACAGGCCGGTCACAATCACGCCGAGCAGCATGGCGCCGACGGCCGAGAACGCCGCCGACTTGCCGGCCGCGCCGCCGCCAGCAATCGCGTAGATGATGAAGTAGACCACGATCGGCGACAGCACCGGCAGCAGTGACGGGATAATCATTTCCTTGATCGCCGCCTTGGTCAGAAGATCGACCGCCTTGCCGTAGTCCGGCTTGTCGGTGCCCTGCATGATGCCGGGCTTTTCGCGGAACTGCCGCCGCACTTCCTCGACGATGGCGCTGGCCGCACGGCCGACCGCCGTCATGCCCATCGCGCCGAACAGATAGGGCAGCAGGCCGCCGAACAAGAGGCCAACCACGACATAGGGATTGTTCAGCGAGAAGTCGGGCAGCACGCCCTGGAAGTACGGATACTTCACGGCATTGGCGATGAAGAATTTGAGATCTTCATTATAGGCCGCGAACAGCACCAGCGCGCCGAGACCGGCCGAGCCGATCGCATAGCCCTTGGTGACCGCCTTGGTGGTGTTGCCGACCGCGTCGAGCGCGTCGGTGGCCTTGCGGACTTCCTTCGGCAGTCCGGCCATCTCGGCAATGCCGCCGGCATTGTCGGTGACCGGGCCGAACGCATCGAGCGCCACGATCATGCCGGCCAGCGCCAGCATCGTCGTGGTGGCGATCGCAATGCCGAACAGGCCGGCAAGGCTGTAGGTGACGAGGATGCCGGCGATGATCACCAGCGCCGGACCGGCGGTGGATTCCATCGAGATCGCCAGACCTTGAATCACGTTGGTGCCATGACCGGTGACCGACGAGGCCGCGATCGACTTCACCGGACGATATTCGGTGCCGGTGTAGTATTCGGTGATCCAGATGATCAGCGCGGTAACGACAAGACCGACGACGCCGCATTCGAACAGCGCCATGCCGGTGTATTTCACGCCCGCCAGCGGACCGAAGCCGATCAGCCAGTAGATCACGCCGGCGACGCCGATGAGCGACAGGATGCCGGTGGCGATCAGGCCCTTGTACAGCGCGCCCATGATCGACTGGTTGGCGCCGAGCTTGACGAAGAATGTGCCGATGATCGAGGTGATGATGCAGACGCCGCCGATCGCGAGCGGCAGCGTCATCATGTTGACGAGCAGCGGCGAGGTCGCAAAGAAGATCGCGGCCAGCACCATGGTGGCCACCGCGGTCACCGCATAGGTCTCGAACAGGTCGGCGGCCATGCCGGCGCAATCGCCAACATTGTCGCCGACGTTGTCGGCAATGGTGGCCGGATTGCGCGGATCGTCCTCGGGAATGCCGGCCTCGACCTTGCCGACGAGATCGCCGCCGACGTCGGCGCCCTTGGTGAAGATGCCGCCGCCGAGACGCGCGAAGATCGAGATCAGGGAAGCGCCGAAGCCGAGCGCCACCAGCGCGTCAACCACGGTACGGCTGTTGGCAGCGAGGCCCATGAACTGGGTGAGATAAGCGAAATAGATGGTGACGCCGAGCAAGGCGAGACCGGCGACCAGCATGCCGGTGATGGCGCCGGCCTTGAAGGCGAGTTCAAGTCCGCCGGCCAGCGATACGGTCGCGGCCTGCGCGGTGCGCACATTGGCGCGAACCGAGACGTTCATGCCGATGAAGCCGGCGGCGCCCGACAGCACCGCGCCGATCAGGAAGCCGACCGCGACCAGCGTGCCGAGAAAGTAGGCAAGCAGCGCGAAGATCACGATGCCGACCAGCCCGATCGTCATGTACTGGCGCTTGAGATAGGCCTGCGCGCCCTCGCGCACGGCGGCGGCGATTTCCTGCATCCGCGGATTGCCCGCATCGGCCTTCATCACCGATGCCGTCGCCCAGATGGCGTAAACGATGGAAAGCGCTCCGCAGAGCACGATCACCCATAATGCTGTCATTGAATTTGCCTCAGGTCCTTGGTCCACCCCACCTCGCCGCGGGAGCGGCGGGCGCATAAAAAGAAGGCCCGCCCTGCCCAAAAGAGCGGCCATAAATCGGGCGAGACCATGCCAAAATCGCTTTCCGGGCGCAACGCCGTGGGAGACAGAAACCGTCGATTTCGGCATGTATTTGCGTAGGAGACCGCGACGCCGCGTTTCGCAGGAATTCTAAAAATGGCTGTAGGACAGGCGCGGCAGCGCTATGTCCCTGCCTGCATTGTCCAAAAACCGGGGAACCGAGGGCCCGGCGATCACCGTGCCGATTGAGGTCACGGCCACCCCGGCAAGCTCTGCGGCTTGCGCGAACGCTTCAAAGCGATTCTCCGATATCGCGCAGAGGATCTCGTAGTCGTCGCCGCCGGAAACGATGGCCTCGATGCCAACCGCGCCGCAGGCGAGCAATGCCGCGGCAGTCGCCGACAACGGGACGCTCCGCGCATCGATCACGGCGGAGACGCCGGACGCCGCGCACAGCTTGGCAAGGTCGCCCGCAAGACCGTCGGAGACATCCATGGCCGCATGGGCGTGATCGCGCACGGCGCCTGCGAGCGCATTGCGCGGCCGCGGCACGCGGTAACGGCCGACAAGCCCGTCCCTGCCTGCCACGTCGCCTGCCAGCGCAGCTCCGGCCGCGCCGCCTTTCAGGATATCCAGGCCCAGCGCCGCATCGCCGATGGTTCCCGTCACCACGATGCGGTCGCCGGGTTTCGCCCCGCTGCGATGGACCATCTTGCCCGGCGTCACCCGCCCGAATGCCGTGACCGAGATCATGCGGGGACCCGGCGTGGAAACCGTATCGCCGCCGAGCAGCGGACAACCGAACAGGCCCGCGTCCTCGCCCAGACCGCGCGCGAACGGCGCGAGCCAGGCATCGTCGGCGCTGCGCAACGCCAGCGTCAGCACAAAGCCCGCCGGGGCAGCGCCCTTGGCGGCAAGATCGGACAGGTTCACCCGCAGCGCCTTGCGCGCGATGGTGTCGGGCGGGTCATCGGACAGGAAATGCACGCCTTCCACGATGGCGTCGGTCGTCACCACGATGTCGTCGCCCAAAGCCTTCAGGACCGCGGCATCGTCGGTGAGACCGAATGCGCCGGGGTCGGTCGCGAGCGGCTTGAAATAGCGCGCGATCAGGGAGTCTTCGCCGGAGCGATTATCTGGACGATCTGTCATCAGATGCCACCCGTTCTGCCGTCATCATCCGCGAAAGCGGATGATCCAGTCCCCTGCGGCGCTTATGTTCAATCGCCGGCGCCGCGGAATACCGGGTCGCCCGGTCAAGCCGGGCGATGACAGTAGAATGTGCGGCCGGCACGGGCTCATCTCGGCTACCCCCGCACGAACTCGTCGGCGCGGAACTGGCGGGCGATCTGGTCGAGCACCGCATTCACCATGCCGGTCTCCTCGGCCTCGACAAAGGCATGCGCGACATCGACATATTCCGACACCACGACGCGGCCGGGCACATCCTTGCGGTGCTCCAGTTCGTAGGAGCCGGCGCGCAGCACCGCGCGCAAAATCGCGTCGATCCGCTTCAGCGGCCAGCCCTTCGACAGCGCCTCGTCGATCAGCGGATCGAGCTTGGCCTGATCGCGCACCACGCCGGCAACGACGTCCTTGAAAAATGCGGCTTCGGCGGGCAGGTAGGTGTCGCCTTCGACCTCGTTTCCGAGCCAATGGCTCTCGAACTCGGCGAAGATGTCGTTGATCCCTGCGCCGCCAATATCCATCTGATAGAGTGCCTGTACCGCGGCGAGCCGCGCCGCGCCGCGCCGGTTGGCCTTCTTGTCTTTACCCTTGTCCTGGTTCTTTTTGTTCTCTGCCATGATCAGATCCGCGTCAGCCGACGCTTGATCCGCAGCATCGCCAGCGCCGCGCGCGCGGCGTCGCCGCCCTTGTTGAGCTCGCCGGCGCGCGCCCGCGCCCAGGCCTGCGCATCGGTGTTGACGGTGATGATGCCGTTGCCGAGCGGAAACCGCCTCGTCACCGCAAGATCCATCAGCGCGCGCGAGGATTCGATCGACACGATCTCGAAATGAATGGTGTCGCCCCGGATCACGCATCCGAGCGCGATCGCGGCGTCATAAGGTTTGCCGGTGCTCTCGGCCGCATCGAGCGCGATCGCGATCGCCGCCGGGATTTCCAGCGCGCCGGGCACCGTGATCACGTCATGGGTGACGCCAGCCGCTTTCAGTTCGGCGAGCGCGCCTTCCAGCAGCGCATCCTGGATATCGTCGTAAAAACGCGCCTCGACAATCAGCGCCCGCGCGCCGGATATATCGGTTTGATCCTTCAACTGTGCGCGCCGCGCGTCCGCCATCTCAAATCATCCAAAAAGAGCCGTCATTGCCGGCAAAAGCGCGAAACGCGTCTTCACGCTAGATAAGCCGGTCATCCATCTTGTTAAGAGGATGGATACGCGGGTCAAGCCCGCGCATGACACATTTGAAGCCTATTTCATTTCCGAAAGGCGCGCGGCATAGCGCGCCATCAGGTCGACCTCGAGATTGACCTCACCGCCCGCCCGCCAGCCACCGAGCGTCGTGACATTCAGCGTGTGCGGGATGATCAGCACGGAAAACACGACATCTTCAACCGTGTTTACCGTCAGCGACACGCCGTCCAGCGTCACCGAGCCTTTGGTGGCGATGAAGCGCGCCAGTTCGCGCGTGGTGCGCAATTCGAACCGGGCCATGTCGGGCAGATCGTCGCGCTTGACGATCTCGGCGATCCCGTCGGCGTGGCCGGCGACGATATGGCCGCCGAGTTCGTCGCCGATCTTCAGCGCGCGTTCGAGGTTCAGCTTCGTCCCGGTGGCCCAGTGCTTCGCGGTGGTCATGCCGAGCGTTTCGGCGGCGGTATCGACCTCGAACCAGGTCCTGCCCTGCTCGACGCCCGAGGCGACCACGGTCAGGCAAACGCCGCTGCAGGCGATCGAGGCGCCGTCGGCGATGGTGGCGCGGTCGTAACGGCAGGCGATGCGCAGCCGGTGCAACTGGCCCTGCGCCGTGGGCGTCAGGGCGATGATCTCGCCGATATCGGTGACTATGCCGGTGAACATCAAGCGCGCTCGTATATGGTCAGTGTATCTCTTTGCAGCATCTCGCTAGCACGGACTTTAAGCGCGGGCGACTGGGTGAGAGCCGACAGCGGCAATGCGTCCAGCGCGGCGACGCCGTCGGCGCCGACCGAATCAGGCCCGCGCAGCAGCCAGACCTCGTCGACAAGATCAGCGGCGACAAAGGACGACGCCACGCGGGCGCCGCCTTCCACCAAAAGCCGCGTGATGCCTTTCTCGGCCAGCGCCTGCAATACGGCCGGCAAGTCCAGCCCCGGCGGCGGCGCCGACGTGGTGGCGACGCGGATCACCTGCGCGCCCGATGCCCCCAGCTTCATGGCGGCGGGCGCTTCCGCGAGGTTCGATGTCATTACCCACAGCGGCGTCTCGCGCGCGGAATGAACCAGCCGGCTGGTGCCGGCAAGGCGCAAGGCGCGATCCAGCACCACCCGCACCGGCGAGCGCGCCTCCATGCCCGGCAAACGACAGGTCAACAGCGGATCGTCTGCCTGCACGGTGCCGATGCCGACCAGGATGGCGTCGCATTGCCCGCGCAACAGATGCACCCGCGCCCTGGCGGCCTCGCCCGTGATCGCGACAGGCTTGCGGCCGGCGGCGGCAATCTTGTCGTCGGAGGACACCGCGAGCTTGAGGATCACATGGGGCCGCTGGTCACGGATGCGCCTGATGTGTCCGGCATGGTCGTGCGCGGCCTCCATCGCGCCGAGCCCGACATCGACCGTGATGCCGGCGGCGCGAAGTCTGGCGTGGCCTTGGCCTCCGACCTCCGGATTGGGATCCTCGATCGCCGACACGACGCGGGCAATTCCCGCGGCAATGATGGCATCGGCACAGGGCGGCGACTTGCCGAAATGCGAGCACGGCTCCAGCGTCACATAGAGCGTGGCGCCGCGCGCCGCCTCGCCGGCGCGGTTAAGCGCCTCGGGCTCGGCATGGGGCCGGCCGCCGGGCTGGGTCCAACCGCGGCCGACGATGATGCCGTCCTTCACCACGACCGCGCCGACGGCGGGATTGGGCCAGGTGCGCCCCTGCCCGCGCCGCCCGAGCGTCAGCGCGAGCTGCATGAAGCGCTGGTCGGCGGCTTTCGACTGCTTCGATTTCTGCGCGAACTGGTCTTCCAGAATGCGGAAGATCATTTGCGTAACAAAGCCAGCCGCGCTTCGTCGTCGCCGTGGAGCTCGCCGAGCACGGCTTCGAAGTCCTTGGCTTCGCGAAAGTTACGATAGACCGAGGCGAAGCGGACGTAGGCGACGTCATCGAGCTGGCGCAGATGCTCCATCACGATCTCGCCGATCGCCTCGGATGAAATCTCCGCCTCGCCGCCGCTTTCGAGCTCGCGCACGATCGCCGAAACCATCTTCTCGACCCGTTCCGGATCGACCGGCCGCTTGCGCAGCGATATCTGCAGCGAGCGCACCAGCTTGTCGCGGTCGAACGGCACCCGGCGGCCGTTGCGCTTGATCACGGTAAGCTCGCGCAACTGCACCCGCTCGAACGTCGTGAAGCGGAAATTGCAGGCCACGCAGACCCGCCGCCGCCGGATCACGGCGGAATCCTCCGTGGGACGCGAGTCCTTCACCTGCGTATCGAGACTGTTGCAGCTGGGACATCGCATTCCACTGGACCTTACTGATAGATCGGGAAGCGGTCGGTGAGCGCCTTCACCCGTTCCTTGATCGCGGCTTCCACCATCGGCGCCTTGCCGTCCGGCGACTGCGCGATCGCATTGAGCACTTCGGCAATCAAGCCGCCGACCTGCTTGAATTCGGCTACGCCGAAGCCGCGCGTGGTCGCCGCCGGCGTTCCCAAACGAAGGCCCGAGGTGACGAACGGCGTTTCCGGATCGAAGGGAATGCCGTTCTTGTTGCAGGTGATCGCCGCCCGCACCAACGCCTTTTCCGAGACGTTGCCCTTCAGCCCCTTGGGCCGGAGGTCCACCAGCATCAGATGGTTGTCGGTGCCGCCGGAGACGATGTCGAAGCCCTGGGCGCGGAGCGATTCCGCCAGCGCCTTGGCATTTTCCACGACGTTCTTGGCGTAGATCTTGAAATCCGGGCGCAGCGCTTCGGCGAACGCCACGGCTTTCGCCGCGATCACATGCATGAGGGGGCCGCCCTGCAGGCCCGGGAAGATCGCCGAGTTGAATTTCTTGGTCAGCGCCTCATCGTTCCACAGCATCAATCCGCCGCGCGGGCCGCGCAGCGACTTGTGCGTGGTCGTCGTCGTGACATGGGCATAGGGCACCGGCGAGGCATGGGCGCCGCCGGCGACCAGACCGGCAAAATGCGCCATGTCGACCATGAAATAGGCGCCGATGCTGTCGGCGATCTCCCGAAAGCGCTTGAAATCCCACGGCCGCGAATAGGCCGAGCCGCCGGCGATGATCAGTTTGGGCCGCACCTGCTCGGCCTGCTTCGCCACCGCATCCATGTCGATGATCTGGTCCTCGCGCCGCACCGTGTAGTGCGAGGCCTTGAACCACTTGCCGGACATGTTGACCGGCGAACCGTGGGTGAGATGGCCGCCGGCTGCGAGATCGAGACCCATGAAGGTGTCGCCGGGCTGCAGCAGCGCCAGGAACACCGCCTGATTCATCTGGCTGCCGGAGTTGGGCTGGACATTGGCAAATCCCGCGCCGAACAGTTTCTTGGCGCGCTCGATCGCCAGCGTCTCGGCGACGTCGACCCATTCGCAGCCGCCGTAATAGCGATTGCCCGGATACCCTTCCGCATACTTGTTGGTCATCACCGAGCCCTGCGCTTCCAGCACCGCGCGGCTGACGATGTTTTCCGACGCGATCAGCTCGATCTCATGACGCTGCCGGCCGAGTTCACCCTTGATCGCGGCGGCGATTTCCGGATCGGCCTCGGCGAGGGGCGCGGTGAAGAACGAGTTGGGCGCGGAGGCGGTTTTGGCGCTGGTGGACGAAGGGCTCATGAGCAAAATATCTCCACCGCCGCAACCTGTTAGGCGAGGTGCGGACGGTCACGGGTGGCGATCGGAAGCGGCGCTCGCGGGATACCATATCGGGCCGCAATGGCCAAGCACTTGCGGTACAGGCCTGTTAATTGGGCAACATATGGTGGGGATGGGGTAGTTGCCAGCCTCCCCGCCGGCCCCGGGGACCGGTGACCTCCCCGGCGGCGGGCGATGACGGCTGATGGCGTGGGCGTACTCGTATTCACCAGACGCAGTTTGCCCCGCGGCGATGCGCCCAAGCTGTGCTTCTATCTCTCGCCTCCCTGAGTGCGTGGGAATACCCGGTACCCGTTGCGCCCGCAGCCTCGTGTGCAGTATGGCGGTAGCACGCGAGTGTCGTCACCACGGTCGCACCGGAATCACCTGGCATTCCCGCGCGCAATAGTTTTAACGGTTTCCTTCGTGCTCTCGGAGACCGAGCTCTTTGCCACCGTCGTCAGCAGATTATGGTTTTTCAGACCCGGTTGGGCCGATAAAACCTCCGCGAACTTGACGCCAGCGTCGAGGCGTTAGGACCACGCGGCTTCGCCGTCTGCAGCAATCGTCTCTCGTCCCCTGCTCTTGATCGCTGACAGGCCTTTCGACGCGCCTCGCGATCCCCCTCGCGCGCAAACGCTGCCGCGTCCCCCGCATCCGTGGCAACGCCCCCCGTGTGAGGTGGGATGCGAAAAGGTCTAGATGTGATTTGGGGTAGCTGAAAACCGAAATATTTTTGCAAAGGGGCTGGATAGCGCTGTCAATAAACGACCTGTCAGGCAAATCAGTAAAGCCTTCCAGCCGGCCCTGAATCAATTGCTAGGGGAGTCGTCAAGATGATGCAGAGTGCGTATGCGATTGCCGATTGATAAAGACCAGCGGCGCTTTCTTTTATGCTACGCTGGCGAGCGCAGATACTTTGTCACATTATCAATGCACGGTGGATCGGATGAGATTCTGCATAAGTGCTTTTAAGTGCGCTCATGAGATAAAATGAAAAATGATGCCCCTCATTTTTTAATTCCTTGAATCGCTCGTTATGAGTATTTCGGTCGACTGTGACCTCCTCCAGCATTTCACGCGTCTTGGCATCCTCCATTGCAGCCAAGAAACCAGAATAAGATTCAATGGCTCGATCTGCAGAAGATCGACAGGTCGCCTTTACGCGCTCTATGGGTGAAAGAGAAATTAGCTCTCTCACTATTTTCTTTTTTTGCTGCGCCGACCGTTGGTACATCTCGGCCGCCATTACTACCCCGCTAAAGTAAATTAGCTTTCGCGAAAATATCAGCTTGATGTTTCTAATGCCCCAAGGCTTATTATCTTCGAACGTCTTGTACTCGAAATCGACGCAGATCGTTCGATAGTATCGGATTAGATCATTGAGTAAAAACATCCCTATTTGATGGTCGGTTATGTCATCCCTGATATATCGATCAAGTAAATCATCGCGCTGTTTCGCGAATAAATCCTTGTTGTTTATCGGAACTCCTTCAATCAAAAATAAAACTCGGCGGGTGATGCTAGCATTATCATCAAGCGTGCCACCTATATTTTTGGACAGAGAGCCATACTCCAATGTGGCACCAAAAACGCCTCCGGCTGAAGGCAGTTTTCCAATTCGTTTTGAAACCGCCTGCTTGACCCCGGCTTCGGCCCGGCTCAAATCTTCTTGGGATGTGTCTGATGGATATAAAATGAAATAATCAAAGTCTGATTGCAGGGACGCTTCTTTTCGTGCGTACGATCCATTGGCGACAATTGAACAATTTGGAATATCCGCTGAACTAAGCTCTTCCTCAAGTTCACCTATTTTCTTAACCGTAAAATCTTTACTTCTTTCAATAATGTTCTGCTCGACCGCCATTATTCCCCCGAATTTCATTATACCGATCATCAAGTGAATCAAAGTGACGCGGCGCTATATCTTTGTTGATCCGAAACGTTCGAACTCGTGAGGCGCGCCTAACAGTAACTCTATTGTGTTCATCGAGAAGAGACCTCTGCAAACCGCCACCGAACTCTTTCTCAAAAAACTCATCATCTAAGTAAAAGTGTTCAAGTCTCATCACGCGCTTCATCGAATGCAGGGAACGCGTTAACGCCTCGTCGTAATAAGCGTAACGGCTCGCAAAAATATGCTCATTGTAGACAGCACTCTTGAGGTTCCAGAATCGATCGAGAGACCGAACCGGAAGATGCGAGCGCGCAATCGATTGCGCCAATACAGGGAGATCCAAAGAAGTTTCGATTTGAAAAAACTTAGCGGATCGAATGATCCCTTCGATCGTGTCGATATTTATTGGCCCGTAAAACAGACGTCCAACTGCAGGTATCGAGGATGGAGACCTAATGAACCGACGATAGTCGATCCAAAGGCTGAAACTTTTTAGAATCCGAGACGCCTCGCTGCTCTCATCCTCTACGATTGAGCAAAGAGCTTTGTGATGGTTGATATCAAAGACCTTGGAGAAAAACGGCTCTGATGAGTGCGAATAAGGACCATGGCCAATATCATGAAGCAGTGCGTTAGCTATGGCAAGTCTCAGTTCTCCGGGCGATAAATTCATCCTATCTGCGATCGCCAACATAATATTCGCAACGCCCACCGAGTGATCGAAGCGCGACCCAGACGACACATAATTTTCATGTGCACGCACTTGAGAAAACCGATCAATCGCACCTAAAAATGAAATCTTCTTCAGTCGTTGAAGCGATCAACTCTCTAAAATATCTGCTACCAGACGTTGTATGTCGGCAGGAAAATCAGCCAAAATTGATTGTTCAATATCCATCGCAGCTCAAACCTCAGGTGATCAAAATCTCAATTTCGGCGTAGCAACGATTCGGAGCAAGATTAAAGCTTACTCGCTAATGAGCAACTTTAGCGCCTTTTGGAAGACAATGCTCGTACTAATTGCAGCCTCGTACACGTAATTGTTGGTTGCGGCGCAAGGTGACGGGTCAACCACTCTGAGCGCGTCCAATCCAGTCATCTGGAGGCGTCCTAAGGGCGAGTTGCTGAGTAAAGCTAGCCAGAGCTCCATCAGCTATGGGGCGCACCCATCGCTAGTTTCTTGCTTTCGAGTCTGGGCATCAAAGCCCCGTGAACCCCGCCTTCACCGGATCGGTGCTGCCGTCGAGTTCGCGCAAATAGGTCAGCCCGCACACCGTCAGGCGATGCGGGTCTTTCTCGCCGGCGTCGAACAAGGTAGCGACGTAACTCGTCACCTTGGCGCGTGCTTCCTCGCTGGCGGCGGCGGAGCGGCTCGCCAGCAGGGCATAGGTTTGCATGATGCGGTTGATGGCAGCTTCCATGGAATCCTCTGGCATGTCGATTAGACCGGCTGGGCGGCTTCGAATTTCGCGATCGCCTTGTTGGCGAGCCTGATCCGGTTGCCTTCGCCGCGCTGGAACATGTAAACGATGATTTCGAGCAGGGTCTCATTGGTGGCGAGGGTGTCGCTGATGATGCCGGATTTGCGGAGATAATTCGAGGCGATGGCGTAGGCATCGCCCACGACCTCCACATTCATCACCTGCAATCCGCGCTCGACCAGCATGACCTCAGTCCTCCGATGCAGACTGATAAAGCGCGACCGGGGCCCAGGTTCCACTCCGGCAAACGTATTTTTTTGCAATGCAAACAACAAAAACGCACCGGTCCGGGAACACCGGGACCGATGCGTTTGGGGAAGTTTAGCTTGATTCAGCGGCTGCCGGTCTTTTTCAAAACGCCGGCTTGGCCCTTGACTGAAGTCGAAAAAATCTCAGAGCCGATACAGGATCTGGTCGGTCCAGAACCGCTCGAGCCGGTGCAGCGACTTGTTGAGCGTCGCGAACTCCTCGTTCGAGATGCCTCCGACCTGCTCCACCGTCTTGACGTGCTTCTGATAGAGCGCGTCGACGATGCGGCGGATTTCCTGGCCCTGCGTGGTCAGGCGGATGCGCACCGAGCGGCGATCGACGCGCGAACGCTGGTGGTCGAGGAAGCCGAGTTCGACCAGCTTCTTCAGATTGTAGGAGACGTTGGAGCCGAGATAGTAACCGCGCGTGCGCAATTCGCCCGCGGTCAGCTCCTTGTCGCCGATATTATAGAGCAGGAGCGCCTGCACCGAATTGATATCGGCGCGGCCGCGGCGATCGAATTCGTCCTTGATGACATCGAGCAGGCGGCGATGCAGCCGCTCCACCAACGTCAGCGCTTCCAGATAGAGCGGCTGTACCGGCTGGCCCGGCGCGCGCTCAGCGGTCTCCACCGCCGTTGCAACGGCTTTCATCATGACACTTCCCCTGTCGTCGTTTTATCGACTTATTCGACGAAACTTTTGTCCCGCCTGATAGCCACAACTTAAGGGGCCGATTTGAAGATCAGCTTAAATAAGAGAATAAAGAGATCATGAATTTAAGACAGTAAATCGTCGATTAAGCCCATGAATAAAGGACTTTTCGCAACCTTTCATTGACGGTGGAGCGGTCTTGTTCACGCTTCGTCTGCATCCTCTGTCGCAGAAGGATACAGCTTCGTTCAAATTGGAAACGTCCCCGTAACAGGTGTAACCGGGGCGTTAGGGTGACTCAAAAGTTACCGCCAAAAATCTCGAAACATTTATACGACTGCGCGCGATTTTGTGTACGCGCGAAACTTCCCGCCTATGGCGGCCGTTCGCGCGCGGCCATCCAGGCGAGCGCGAGATACGCCGCCAGCATCACCGCTTCCATGCCCACCACCGTGAGGCTGCCGCCGTAGATTCCCGGAAACATCAATTCGATCACCGCCATCGACACGACGGTGGTCAGCCACACCACCGCGCCCCACGGCGTCGCCAGCCATAAGCCGACCGCGGCGACGAGTTCGATCACCGCGAAATATACCGTGGCCGTCTGCCACGCCATCGCCTGATTCTCGAACGCGTCTTCCTCGCCGCCGATAAAGCCCGTCACCTGCGCCCAGTGATAGAGACCCTTGGCCACCGAGACCACGGCCATGATGCGCAGGAACAACACCAGCCGCCTTGTCCACGCATTGTCGTCGGTCTCGATTCTTTCAGACGAAATCGCCCCCACCGACATGGCTTTGTCGTGGGACTGATCCCCCGAGGGGATTTCAGACAATTGGGTTGGAGCTCGTGACCGGGAGGGCGCCTTCATCGAAGCACTCATGGCCTCTTGGCGCTGCAAAATCAATCTGCTCATGGCCATGGGCGGCGTCATTTTCCCGGGTTTGGCCACACTTGCGGCAGGTCAAGGCCGCGGTGACGAGAGCAAAGCAAGGTGCTAGAATTAGAACAGATCGAAACCAGGCCGATCCAACCCACCTGGCCGTTTGGGCACCCGGCATCTTGGGCAAGCCGGGCATCTGAGGAGAGACCATCACATGGCGATCAAATTTGGCCGTCCGATCGAAATGCGCGACGCGCCGCGGCAGAAGACCGCCCTCGCCCCTCCGCTCGATCTCGTGGTTCGACCGCGCCGCAACCGCAAGGCGGAATGGGCGCGGCGGCTGGTACGCGAAAACGTCCTCACCACGGACGATCTGATCTGGCCGCTGTTCGTGATCGACGGCCACAACAAGCGCGCGGGCATAGCCTCGATGCCCGGCGTCGACCGGCTCAGCGTCGACCAGGCGGTGCGCGACGCCGAACGGGCGGTGGAGTTGAATATCCCCTGCATCGCGCTGTTTCCCTATACCGATCCCAGCCTGCGCGACGAGCACGGCTCGGAGGCCGTGAACTGCGACAACCTCGTGTGCAGATCGGTGCGCGCGATCAAGAAGGAATTTCCCGGTCTCGGCGTGCTCTGCGACGTGGCGCTCGATCCCTTCACCAGCCATGGCCATGACGGATTGATCGAGGACGGCCGGATCCTCAACGACGAGACGGTGGCGGTGCTGGTGCGGCAGGCGCTGGTGCAGGCCGAAGCCGGCTGCGACATCATCGCACCCTCGGACATGATGGACGGCCGCGTCGGCGCCATCCGCGAGGGCCTCGACCGGGCCGGATTTCTCGACGTGCAGATCATGGCCTATGCGGCGAAATATGCCTCCGCCTTCTACGGCCCGTTCCGCGACGCCATCGGCTCGGCGAAGACGCTGACCGGCGACAAGCGCACCTATCAGATGGACAGCGCCAATTCCGACGAGGCGCTCCGCGAGGTCGAACTCGACATCGCCGAGGGCGCCGACATGGTGATGGTGAAGCCGGGCATGCCCTATCTGGACATCGTGCGGCGCGTCAAAGACACCTTCGCGATGCCGACTTTCGTCTATCAGGTGTCCGGCGAATACGCGATGATCGCGGCCGCCAGCGGCAATGGCTGGATCGACGGCGAGCGGGCGATGATGGAAAGCCTCGTGGCCTTCAAGCGCGCCGGCGCCGACGGCATCCTCACCTATTTCGCGCCGCAGGCCGCGGAAAAGCTGAAGATGGAGCGGTGAGGAAGTAGCGAATGGCGAATGACGAATGGCGGTTCCCCATTCGTTACTGGTTATTCGCCGTCTGATCCTTCGATTGCCGGAATTCGTCATTCCGGGATGGTCCGAAGGACCAGACCTCAGATGTGCAATTGCACATCGGGGAATCTCGAGATTCCGGGTTCGCGTCTTCGACGCGCCCCAGAATGACGGGAGTTCAAAAGGCGCTCACTGCAGTGGCCGCAGTTGTCCTGCAATGATGCGGGATATCCTCTTGCGTCGCGAAGCACCTATTCCCATCTGCTGAGCGGGAATGCGCGGTCGGGAGGACTGGTTCATGTCTTACAGCGGTTCGGGTAACAGCAAAGAGGGCGGCGCCTGGCGCGGCGACGGCGGGGTGCCGCCGCATGCCTTCGATCCCATGCTGCAGCCGGAATTGTTTCGCGGCCTGCTGACGCGGCGGGTGTTCGCGTTCCTGATCGATCTCGTAGTGCTCGCGATCCCGGTCGTGCTGGCTTACGTGTTCATCGCCGTATTCGGCCTGATCACCCTGGGGCTGGGCTGGCTGTTGTTCTGGCTGGTGTGGCCGGCTTCGGTGATCTGGGCGCTGGTTTATTACGGCTCATCGCTCGGCGGCCCGCATTCGGCCACCCTGGGCATGCGGGCGATGGATCTGGAATTGCGCACCTGGTACGGCGCGCCGAGCTATTTCGTGCTCGGCGCCACCCACGCGGTGCTGTTCTGGGTATCGATATCGTTCCTGACGCCGCTGGTCCTGCTGGTCGGCCTGTTCAACGGCCGGCGGCGGCTGTTGCACGACATCGTTCTGGGAACCGTGGTCATCAACAGTTCGGTGCGCACGCAGGCAGCGCAACCGGCGCGAACATTTTGACGTCGTTAATCTGCCCCCGTTAAACTCGTTCGAGCTTTGGGCAAACCAATTGACCGTCGGCCTCCACGGCGCGATGCTGGCCATTGCTTCGCTTCTGGAGGCGGACGAGACCCTGTGACCCAGCACTCGCGTGATACCCCGCAATTCTACCTGACGGCGCCCTCGCCCTGTCCCTATCTGGCCGGCCGCCATGAGCGGAAGGTGTTTACACACCTCGTCGGCGACAAGGCCGGCGATCTCAACGACCTGCTCACCCATGGCGGGTTCCGGCGCAGCCAGTCGATCGCCTATCGACCGGCCTGCGACCAGTGCCGCGCCTGCGTTTCGGTGCGCGTCATCGCCAACGAGTTCCGGATCTCGCGCAATTTCAGGAAAATCATGGCCCGCAACGCCGATATCGTCGGCGAGCAGCGCAGCGCGGTGCCGACCTCGGAACAATATTCGGTGTTTCGCGCCTATCTCGACCGGCGCCATCGCCATGGCGGCATGGCCGACATGACCGTGCTCGATTACGCCATGATGGTGGAGGACAGCCACGTCGAAACCCGCATCATCGAATATCGCAGGCGGAACATCGATACCGGCATCACCGGCCGCGGCGAGGACCTGCTGGCGGTCGCGCTGACCGACGTGCTCAGCGACGGGCTGTCGATGGTCTATTCGTTCTTCGAACCGTCGGAGGAAAGCCGCTCGCTCGGCACCTTCATGATCCTCGACCACATCGCGCGCGCCAGACGGCAGGGGCTGCCCTACGTCTATCTCGGCTACTGGATCGAGGGCTCCAAGAAGATGGACTACAAAAGCCGCTTCCTGCCGCAGCAGCGGCTGGCACCGAGCGGCTGGCTGCGGATCGATGCCTCAGCCGAGGTGCCGTCGGAGCCGCAGGATTAGCTCCTGATGCCGTCACCCGGCTCGACCGGGCGATGACAATAGTGGGTGGCGCGGGCTTCGCGCATCCCGCCGCAAATTCACCCGAACAACGTATCGAACAGCAGCTTCAGGTTCAGAACGACGATGATCCCGGCAACGATCCACGCCAGGGCGGCGACGGGACGGGCGATGGCAAAATGGCCCATCTTTCGCCGGTCGGACACGAACCGCACCAGCGGAATGACCGCGAACGGCAATTGCATCGACAGCACGACCTGACTGAACACCAGCAATTGCCCGGTGCCACGCTCGCCATAGAGCGCGGTGACGATGACGACCGGGACGATGGCGATGCCGCGGGTGAGAAGCCGCCGCGCCCAGCTCGGCAGCCGCAGGTCCAGGAAACCTTCCATCACGATCTGGCCTGCCAGCGTCGCCGTCACGGTCGAGTTGAGGCCGGAGGCGAGCAACGCAACCGCAAACAGCGTCGATGCGATGCCAAGGCCCAGCAGCGGGGACAGCAGCTCGTAGGCCTGCCCGATTTCGGCGACGTCGGCGTGACCGCTCTTGTGGAACGTCGCAGCGGCCACGACGAGAATGGCGGCATTGATGAACAGAGCCAGCATCAGCGCGATGGTCGAATCTGTCGTCGCCCATTTGATCGCATCCCGGCGGCCCTCGTCGGAGCGTTGATAGGCGCGGGTCTGCACGATCGCGGAGTGCAGATAGAGATTATGCGGCATCACCGTTGCCCCGATGATGCCGATCGCGATGTAGAGCATCTCCGGATTGGTGACGATCTCGGGCGACGGCACGAAACCCTGCAGCATCGCGGCGAGCGGCGGCGCGGCGGCGGCGATCTGAATGGCGAAGCACACCGCGATGACGATCAGGAGCGCAATGACGAAAGCTTCGAGGAAGCGAAACCCCTTGTTCATCAACAGCAGCAGCAGGAAGGCATCCAGCGCCGCCAGCAGCGCCCCGCCGACCAGCGGGATGCCGAACAGCAGTTTCAGCGCAATCGCCGTGCCGATGACCTCGGCCAGATCGCAGGCGATGATCGCGGCCTCGCAGGCGAGCCAGAGCATGAAATTGACGGGCCGCGAATAGGTGGCGCGGCAGGCCTGCGCGAGATCGCGATCGGTGACGATGCCAAGGCGCGCGGCCAGCGCCTGCAGCAGGATCGCCATCAGGTTCGACAACAGGATGACCGACAGCAGCGTGTAGCCGAACCTCGAACCACCGGCGAGATCGGTCGCCCAGTTGCCCGGATCCATGTAGCCGACCGACACCATGTAGCCCGGGCCGGCAAAGGCCAGCAGGCGGCGGGCCCAATGGCCGCCGATCGGAACCGCAATGGTCGCGTTTACCTCGGGCAGGCTGAGCTGCGCACCCGCACTGGCGTCAGCACGCCAACCTCCGGCGTTCGAAAATACCTTTGGCTGGGATTTGGGGGGTAAAACGGATGATCGTGCGTCCATTTCCCAAGGATGGCTGATTTCGGATCTTAATGCAACTCATTTGCAACTGCATCTGGCAGAAAAGAATACCGGTTCCGGATCTTGTAAAGCACTGAGGAAGTGCTTTACGTTAAGGCATGATCAGATTACCGGTCGAGACGCCTGCCGCAACGCTGCGCTACGCCCTCTCCCCCGACGAAGCGGGGGTTCAGGCGATCGAAGCGACGTTTGCTGCCTATGACCAAATGATGACCATCCTCGCCGAAGTCGCACCGGTCGGTGCCAACCTCGTCTCCCTTCATGCCCAGGCCTACGAAAAAATCCGCGTCGAGACCGGCCTCCCCGCACGCCTGGTGACGCTCGGTCTGCGCGACCGTGCCGGCTATGCCGCCGGCGCCGCGGTCCGCCGGATTCCGCTCGACGAGAAGTTGTTCGCTATCAAGGGACCGACTTCACTGACCATTAGCACTGTCAGCGGACGCGTCTTGGTTGCGTTCGATGTACCGGGCTATCTTGCCGGCTGGGAAAGTCCCTTTCCGGCTTACTTGGTCTCAGACGGGCACGCTTACGAAATCCACATCGCCGTCAAATCGAAATCAACGCAACCGGAGGAGAAGACCATGCTTCACGAAGGCATCCTTGCGCGTATGGGGCGGCTTCTTGCCGCCATCGCCAGCCAAACCATCGATAATGCCGAGAGCGGCAACAAGGTCGCGCTGGTCAAACAGGCGATCCGCGAAATCGATGCCGGCGCCGAAGAAGCCCGCTATGCGCTCGGCAAATCGCGTGCCGAGGAATTCCGTCTCAAGCGGCGGCGTGAGGAGCTCGACGGTGAAACCGTGAAGCTGACGGAAAAGATCCGTCTCGCCCTTGCGGAAAACCGCGAAGACCTCGCGCGCGCCGGCGTCGCACGGCAAATTGATCTGGAATCCCAGGGCATCGCGCTCGAGCGCGCCACCGATTTCATCGAACTCGAAATCGACGAGCAGACCAAGGCCTTGCAGGCGATGCTTGGTGCGCGACGTGAAGCCGAAAGCCGTCTCGCCGATCTCCAGGCCAGCCTCGTGCAGCAGGCGTTAACCGAAACCAATCGCGGCCCTTCGGCGACTAACACCATGAGTGCCGACAGGGCCATGGCGGCGATCGCACGGGTGACCGGCGTTCCCGCCTCCAGCGTGCTCGGCGACAAGGAACTCGACGAACTTGACCGCCTGCACCGCGAAAAGGAAATCGCGGCGCGGCTTGAAAGGATCAAATCGCAACAATGAGTGCAGTTGGCGACATTCTGCTCGCCCCAGACGTGCGGCCGTTCGCGGTGGCGGCCGCGATGATGGTCGCTCTCGGCGGCATCGAACTAATGACGACCCTGGTTGGTTTCTCGATCGGCGACCTCGTTGGCCAGGACGCCTCGGTTGAAGCCGATAGCCATCACGGGCTCGACGGCCTGTTTTTCTGGATCAACGCCGGGCGTTTGCCGCTGTTGATCCTGATTATCCTCGCACTCGGCATGTTCTCGATCGCAGGATTCCTGCTCCAGGGCATCGCACATTCGGTCGGCACCGCCGTGCCGGTCGGAGTAGCAGCCGCTGTGGCCGCTGCCGGCAGCATACCCCTGATCAGGAGCACCAGCCGCGGGCTCGCCCGCATCATCCCGCGCGACGAAACCTACGCGGTCTCGGAGGCCGATTTCGTCGGCAAGGTCGCACTGGTTTCGGTCGGACCGCTCGACCAGGGGCTGCCGGGACGCGTCCGTCTCAAGGATGTCTTCGGCAACTGGCACACGGTAGCGGCACGCGCCAGTTCCGATTCGGAAGTGCTTCCGGTCGGCGCCAGTGTGTTGCTGGTCGACCGCGACGCCAAGAGCTTCATCGCCATTTCCGCTCCCGCCGACCTCATTGCACAACCATAATCATCAGACAGGGCATAAATATGTGGGAACTTGCTGTACCCGTTGCCATCGGCGTAGCTGCCGTTTTTGTCATTGGCCTGCTGTTCGCAAGGCTCTACCGGCGCTCGACGCGGGATGAAGCCTATGTCCGCACCGGCCTCGGCGGCCAGAAAGTCGTGCTCGACGGCGGCTCGCTGGTGCTGCCGGTTTTCCATTCGACGGCCGCGGTAAACCTGAAGACGCTGCGGCTGGAAGTCGCCCGCGGCGGACCGGATTCGCTGATCACCAAGGACCGCATGCGCGTCGACATCGGCGCCGAATTCTATCTGCGCGTCAAACCCGACAGTTCCTCGATTGCGCTGGCCGCACAGACGCTGGGCAACCGCACCAACGACGCCGCCGAGCTGCGCGAACTGGTGGAAGCCAAATTCGTCGATGGCCTGCGCTCGGTCGCCGCTACCATGAACCTGGAAGAACTTCAGGAACAGCGCGCGACCTTCGTCAAGGCGGTGCAGGACGCGGTCGGAGCCGACATCCAGAACAACGGCCTCGAGCTTGAATCGGTATCGTTGACCCGGCTCGACCAGAGCGACATCAAGCATTTCAATCCGAGCAACTTCTTCGACGCGCATGGTCTGACCACGCTGACAAGGATAACCAAGGAACGCGAGCAGGAGCGCAACCAGATCGTCCGCACCACCGAGGTCAATATCGCGCAACAGGATCTGGTGGCGCGGCAGACCACGCTGACGATCGAAAGCACCAAGCGGGAGGCGGAGCTGGCGCAGCAGCGCGACATCGCCAACAAGACCGCCGCGATGCGCGCGCAGACCGCGCAGGTCGAGCAGACGGCCGTCCAGAACGAAGCCGAATATCGCATCCAGCAGGAACTCGCCGTCGCCAACAAACAGACCGAAGCCAATCAGGCCCGCGATACCCGGAAGATCGAGGCCGATCTCGCGGTCAAGCGCCGCACCACCGAGGTGGACCGTGAACTGCAGATCGTGGCGCAAGAGGCCGCGATCATCGTCGCCACCAAGAGCAAGGAGCAATCCGAAGCGCAGACGATCGCCGAGACCGCGCGCGCCCTTGCCATTGCGGCTGAGGAAAAGGTCACGACCGCGCGAGCCACCGAAATCGCCGAGCGCGACAAGACCATCAACGTGATCGCGGCGCGAAAGGCGGCCGAGACCGATGCGATGCCGATTACGGTGATGGCGGAGGCCGAAAAGCAGGCCGCCGCCAACAAGGCCGAAGCCACCAACGTGCTGGCCAAAGCCGATGCCAATGCCGCAACCACCAGGGCCGCCGGCGTCAAGGCACTCGGCCAGGCCGAGGCCGAAGTGGCGACGCTGAAAGCCGAAGCCCGCAACAAGCTCAGCTCCACGATGATCGATTACGATCTCAATCTCGCCCGCATCAACATCATTCCCGACGCCCTCGCCCAGGCGGTCAAGCCGATCGAGAAAATCTCCGACATCAGGATCTTCGACACCGGCAGCCTGATGGGCCGCGGCAGCATGGCCGGCGGCGCCGGTGGAAATCTCGGTCTCGGCGACGGCCTTGCCAGCCAGTTGCTGTCGGTCTCGGCGTTCAAGCCTATCGTCGACAAGATCCTCGCCGAGGCTGGTTTCGCGGCCGGGCCTGACGCTCTGAGCACCCTCACCAATGCCCTGGCCGCGCAGCAGTCCGCCAATTCCGTCGGACCGCCCGCGGCACCGGACGGCGTTTCAACCTTGCGTCCGAGCAACCCAACGCCGGGCAAGTCCGCGCTCGACGGAAAATCGCCTCCTCCCTAAGGTGCCAGCCAAACAAAAATGCTCCTCGCGTTCACGCGCGTGGGGGCATTTCCGTGTTCGCGGCGCCGTCGGAAACCGGACGGGGCCGGGCGTCCCAAGTCCGGACCGTGGGGCCGGACGAAACGGTATCTGAAGTTAACGGAAAATTAGCCTTAACGGATCTTTGATGAAGCGCGGCGTGCAAGGCTGAACTGGATCGAGTCGCCGTCGGGACACCCTCGCGCCTTACGGAGTTACGATGTCATCGGTTCAATTTGCGCTCAAGCCGGTATCCCCGGCTCCTTCGGCTTGCAAGATCTGCGATACGCCGGCGGGGCTTTACGGCGTCGTCGATTTCCATAAATCCTGCGAGGAACTGCGCGGCTTTCATCTGCCCCTTTCGGGCGTGCCGATCTATTATCGCCGCTGCGCGGCGTGCGGTTTTCTGTTCACCGATGCGTTCGACGACTGGAGCGAAAATCAGTTCAAGACGCACATCTACAATGACGGCTACCACGCCGTCGATCCGGATTATCGAACGGTGCGCCCAACCGGCAGCGCCGGTTTCGTGACCAACATTTGGGGCGCGCATAAAACCGGCATGAGGGTGCTCGATTTTGGCGGCGGCAACGATGTATTTTGCTCCGCCCTTCGTGCCAACGGTTTTCCCGAGGCGATTACTTACGATCCGATGGTGCCGGAACACGCCGCGCCGCCGCAGGGAAAATTCGATCTGGTGACGTGTTTCGAGACCCTCGAGCACCTGCCCGACCCGGTTGCCGGCATTGCCCAGATCGCGGGATGCGTCGCGGAACCCGGAGCGGTCTTGTATTCCACGCTCACACAACCGGCCGACTTCGATAAACACGGTCTCTCCTGGTGGTATGCCGGGCCGCGCAATGGCCATATCTCGCTTTTTACCAAGCATGCGCTGACGGCTGTCTGGGCCCGTCACGGCTACAGGACCGTCGCATTGAACGACGGCCTGCATCTGGCCTTTCGCACGCTGCCGAGCCACTGGGGAATGGCTTTTCCGGAATAGCGCGCCGGATCGTGACCATGGATTAAATCGGGATCACGATCTCGGCGTGTTTGAGCCTGCGCTTTTGCCCGTGCGCCCTTCCCCGCGCGGCTCTCGATCCGTTCGCGCTCGAACTCCAACCCGCCAAAATCGCAAGCAAGCCACATCGGAAAGCGGGTGGCTTCGCGGTCATCGGCGAGCGACATTGCCGGCTGCAAGACAATGCAAGGAAAGCCGATCATGTCCTCGATCGATAACACGCTGCCGCCGACCTTCAACCGGCTGGCCTGGTCCAACCTCGCGGCGCAATCGGCCGAGCAGGTCGCGCTGGCCGCAGCACCAATCGTCGCGGTGCTGCTGCTCGGCGTCGGCGAAGGCCAGACCGGACTGTTGCAGACCGCGCTGACGCTGCCCTTCATCCTGTTCGCGATCCCCGCGGGCCTGCTCGCCGATCGCATCTCGCGGCGCTGGGTGATGACCGGCGCGGAGGCGCTGCGCGCCGCCGCACTGATCGCCATCCTGCTGCTGATCGGGCTCGATTTGTTGACGCTGCCGCTGCTGGCGCTGCTCGGCTTTGCCGCGGTCTGTGGAACCGTCGCCTACAGCGTGGCGGCGCCCGCACTGGTGCCGTCGCTGGTGCCGCCGGGACTGCTGCCCGCGGCCAATGCGCGGATCGAGCTGGCGCGCACCGTCGCCTTTGCCAGCGGACCCGCCTTGGGCGGCGTGCTGGTGGGATGGGTCGGCGCCGCCCCGGCGTTTGGCGTTGCGGCGGCGCTCTCCGTGGTCGCCGTGGTGCTGCTGTCGGGCATCCATGAGCCGGTCCGCGCGCGAGCGCCGCGACGCCATCCGCTGCAGGAGATCAAGGAGGGCGCCAGCTTCGTGCTGCATCATCCGCTGCTGCGGCCGGTGTTCATCACGCAGTTCATCTTCAACACCGCCTCGTTCCTGCTGCTGGCGGTGTTCGTGCCCTATGCGGTGCGCCGTCTCGGATTGTCGGCCACCGGCGTCGGCACCACGCTGGCGATGTACGGCGTCGGCATGGTCGTCGGCGCGCTCTTGGCGACGCGGGCGATGCGGAAGTTCGCCTTCGGCACCGTGATCGGGCTCGGGCCGGTGACCGGTTTTGTTGCCGCCGCGGTGATGGCGCTCACCACCGTGCTCGCCACGCCGCTATTGGCCGGCTTGAGCTTCTTCCTGCTCGGGGTCGGCCCGATCCTGTGGGTGATCAGCACCACCACGCTGCGGCAATCGGTGACGCCGCCGAGCCTGCTCGGCCGGGTGTCGGCGATCAACATCATGAGCTATGGCGCGCGTCCGCTCGGTTCCGCGCTCGGCGCCATCGTCGGCGGATTTTATGGCGCGGAAGCCTGCCTTTATCTGGCCGTCGCGATCTTCGGCGCCCAGGCGCTGGTGATTCTGATGTCCCCGGCGGTCTCGCTGGCGCGGCAGCCGGAGATGGTCGGCGACGCTCCGAAAGTCCTGCGGGCCTGCTGAGAGCGCCGCCTTTCGTCATTGCGAGCCAACGGGTCGCGCGAATGCGCGCCCGATGACAGGCTCCGCGAAACAATCCATCTCACCGCGCAAAGAAAGAATGGATTGCTTCGTCGCTTCGCTCCTCGCAATGACGGCTTTTTTCCTTTTTTAGCAGCCGTGCTACGCCCATTTGAGCTTTTCCGCCTCAAATTATATGATACATATAATTTCATATCCCATCGGGAGCTTCCATGGCCGACCAGACCGCTGCAACGATCGACACCGCGCCCCTCCCGGAAGTCTCCTCGACCTTCCTGCAGATCGCAGTGCTGGCTGCATTGGCGGCGACGGGGACGCTGGCCACCAATATCCTGCTGCCCTCGCTGCCGCAGATGGCGGCGTCGCTCCATGTCTCGACCGCGGCGGTGACGTCGTCGATCACCGTGTTCCTCGCGGTGTTCGCGCTCGGCCAGCTCGTGGTCGGCCCGATCTCGGATCGCTACGGCCGGCGCTGGCCGGTACTGACAGGCTTTGCGGTGTTCCTCGCCGGAAGCCTCTGGTGCGCGCTGGCCACCGACCTGCCGGGCCTGCTGATCGGCCGCGTCATCCAGGCCGCCGGCGCGTGTTCGACCTCGGTGCTGTCGCGCGCCATCGCCCGCGATCTCTTCAGCGGCGCGGCGCTGGCGCGCGCGATGGCGCTGATCATGATCGCCATGGCGGCAGCACCCGGCTTCTCGCCGCTGCTCGGCGGCGCGCTCGATCATTATTTTGGCTGGCGTTCGGAATTCGTTTTCGTCGGCGTGTTCGCGGCCATTGCTGCGACCGCCTATGCCACCGTGCTCGGCGAGACCCACAACTCGACGCGGATCCCGCTCAATCCGCTCGCGATTGCCAGGAACTATGTCGGCCTGATCGCCGACCGTCGTTTTCTGATTCCGGCCGCAACCGTCAGCCTGATCATGGGTGGACTGTTCGCGATGTTCTCGGCCGCGCCCAGGGTCTTGATCGAAGGCCTGCACTTCACGCCGATCCAGCTTGGCTTGTTTTTCGCGGGCACGGTCATGATCGTATTCGCGGCGGGAATGCTGGCAACCAGACTGGCGCCGCGGTTCGGACTGGACCGTTCGATCCGGGGCGGCCTGCTCGCGGCCGCAGCCGGCAGCATCGCGATCCTGCTGGTCTCCCTCTTTAGCCCCACCTTCCTGCCGTTCCTCGCGGCCATGAGTGTGTTCCTGCTCGGCATGGGCATCGTCAATCCGCTGGGCACGGCGCAGGCGCTCTCCCCGTTCGGTGCGAAGGCTGGTGCGGCGTCGGCGCTGATCGGTTTCTGGCAGATGATGGGGGCCGCGATCGGGGTCTGGCTGGCGGCGACGGTTTCGCATGAGGCCATGTTGGCGCTCGGCGTGGTGCTGACAGCGGCGTCGCTGCTGGCCGTTGCGCTCTACACGCAGCGCAAGAAGGCGAGCTAACTCGCCAGATATCGCTGGTATCGCCCGGTCACGGCTTCATCGGAGGCAATGTCGGGATCGAGGGTAAAGAGATCCTGCGCCCGGCCGATGCCGCGCAACGCAAAGCGGCCGGTGGAAACCAGATGTTGCCGGCCGGCGGCATCGAGGCCGGCCCGGAACTCCGCCGATACCAGCAATTCGCGATCGACCGACCCGCACATCGACGCGATGCGGCTGACTTCATTGACCGCCGGCCCCACCGCGGTGAAATCGAGCCGGTCCTCGCTGCCGATATTGCCGTAAAACACCTCGCCGACGTGGAGGCCGACATAGGCCGTCGTCACCGGCCGGCCCTCGCCGGAGCGGCGCGCATTCAATGCCGACATGTTGCGCCTGAACCGATGCTCGGCCCGCAACGCGGCGCGCCTGGCGGCCGTGATGTCCTGATGGGTGAACATCGCGAGCACGCCGTCGCCGATCAATTTGAGCACGTCGCCGCCGGCGTCATGGATGGCGTCGATGGCGGCCTGTGCATAATCGTTGAGAAACGGAATGATCTCGTCGGGCCCGATGCTTTCGCTGATCGCGGTCGAACCGCGCAGATCGGAGAACCACAGCACCGCGTTGATGCGCTCGGTGACGCCGCGCGAGATCTTTCCGCGCAGCACCTGTTCCGACGCATCGCGCCCGAGATAGACCCTGCCCAGCGTTCGCGCGATCTCGACCTGGGCCGCGGACTTGATCGCAAGCCCCAGCACCGGCACCAGGTCGCGCAAGGCCGCCATGTCGTGTTCGCCAAAGCCCTCGGCGCGACGGGTCGTCCAGTAAGAGTAGAAACAGTCCATCTGCCCTATCGTGCCGGTTTCTCCAAACCGGTGAACGAAAGCCGCGAAATGCTTGTGCCCTTTGTCCGCGAGTTCGTTGATCATCGAGAAATCGAGCGATGCACAATTGTCGAGATCGATGACCATCTCGTCGTCACCCTGTTCGAGCATGTGAAAGAAGGTTGAACGCCGCCAGGCCTGCCCGGCGTCGCCCACGCTGGTCGATCCATATTCGAAGGCATCGCTCTCGTTGGTCTCACTGTCGTTCCAGCGAAACCCGCGACCCTCGAAAATCGGGTGCAGCGTGTCGATGAACACGAGGCCGCGCGACACATCGAGCCCACCCGCCCGGCAGCGCTCGCAGAAGCCGCGAAGCAGATCGTTCTCGGGCAGACCGGTCAGTCCCTGATTGACCAGCCAGCTCATCAGGCGCAAGCGGGGCGTGAGTTCCATACGCTATTATGCCGCGCAAACCTCTCGAGCGGAAGACCTGCGGGCGCAACGCTCGTCATGGCCGGGCTTGTCCCGGCCGTCCACGTCTTCTTGCTCAAATCAAGCCAAGACGTGGATGCCCGGCACGAGGCCGGGCATGAGGAAAGAAAAACAGGCGTCTACGATTTCGCCCGTGTGACGATCTCGCCATCTTCCTTCACGAAGGAAGCCGCGGGATGATCGAGCAAGTCCAATACCGCTTCCGACGGCCGGCACAATTTGACGCCCTTCGGCGTCACCACGATCGGCCGGTTGATCAGGATCGGATGCGCCAGCATGGAATCGATCAGCTCGTCGTCGCTCCATTTGGGATCGGCCAGCCCCAGTTCCGCATAGGGCGTCCCCTTTTCGCGCAGCAGCGCGCGAACCGGAATTCCCATTGCCTTGATCAGTTCGACCAGCCGCGCACGGCTTGGCGGGTTTTTCAGATACTCGATCACCTCGGGCGCCTCACCGCTTTGCCGGATCATCGCCAGCGTGTTGCGCGAGGTGCCGCAGGCCGGATTATGATAGATCGTCACGCTCATGTCCGCGCTTCCTTGTTGACGGCCACGGTAGGCTCGGCGCCTGCCTCGTACCATCCGCGCGACGCCTTCACCAGATAGACCACCGAGAGCATGACGGGCACTTCGACGAGCACTCCGACCACCGTGGCCAGCGCCGCCCCGGAGTTGAGGCCGAACAGGCTGATGGCGGCGGCAACCGCGAGTTCGAAAAAGTTGCTGGCGCCGATCAGCGCCGCGGGTGCTGCGACGCACCAGGCCACGCCGAAGCGCCGGCTCAGCCAATACGCAAGTCCCGCATTGAGGTAGACCTGGATCAGGATCGGCACTGCCAGCAGCACGATCACCAGCGGCTGTGCGATGATCTGCTCGCCCTGGAAGCCGAACAGCAGCACCAACGTGGTCAGGAGCGCAACCAGCGATACCGGTTGCAGCACATGGAGTGTCCGTTCCAGCGCCGCCGGCCCCGCGACCAGCAGCGCCCGCCGCCATAGTTGCGCGATGATGACGGGCACCACAATATACAACACCACCGAGATCAGGAGGGTCGCCCAGGGCACGGCGATCGAGGCGACGCCGAGCAGCAGGCCGACCAGCGGCGCGAACGCAAATATCATGATAACGTCGTTGAGCGCGACCTGGCTCACGGTGTAATGCGGCTCACCCTCGCACAGGTTCGACCACACGAACACCATCGCCGTGCACGGCGCCGCCGCCAGCAGAATGAGGCCGGCAATATAGGACGGGATCTGCGCCGACGGCAGCCATGGCGCGAACAGATGGCCGATGAACAGCGACCCCAGCAACGCCATCGAGAACGGTTTCACCGCCCAGTTGATGAACAGGGTGACGCCGACGCCGCGCCAGTGTTCACGCACCTGGCCGAGAGCTCCGAAGTCGATCTTCAGCAGCATCGGGATGATCATCAGCCATACCAGGCCGGCCACCGGCAGATTGACACGCGCAATCTCCGCGCTCGCAATGGATGCGAACAGGCCCGGCAGAAGATGCCCGAGCGCGACACCGGCGACAATGCACAGTGCCACCCACAATGAGAGATAACGTTCGAACAGGTTCATAGCGATTACGCCACATCCGGGCGCGACGTGGTGGCGCCCTCCCCCCGACCGATATCGCGCAGCTTCGTTCCCAGCGACAGCTTATCGATGCTCCCCAGCGGCAGACTGGTGAAGACCGCGATCCGATTCTTGAGATAGCGGAGCGCTGCGACGAACGCGGCTTCCTTTTGAAGGTCCGTGCCCTCGACTTCGGCAGGGTCTTCGATGCCCCAATGCGCCGACATCGGTTGGCCGGGCCATACCGGGCAGGACTCGCCGGCCGCATTGTCGCAAACCGTGAAAACGAAATCCATCACGGGCGCGTCGGGACGCGCAAACTCCTCCCAACTCTTCGAGCGTAGATCGTCCGTGGGATAATCGAGGCTCTTGAGAACTTTAATCGCGAATGGATTCACCTTCCCCTTTGGCTGACTACCGGCGGAGAACGCGCGGAAGCGGTGGTGACCGTCTTTCCGCAGGATCGATTCGGCTATGATCGAGCGGGCACTGTTTCCGGTGCACAGGAAGAGAACATTGTAGATGTGCTCAGACATGGGCTTTCCTCCTCGGCTTCGGCGGACAACAGGGTTTGAGAGCCTCGATCAGCGGCGCGCATATTTCCGGCCGCCCGTCGCAGCAATCCCTGAGCATGAACAGCACGACGGCCTGCAGCCGCCTCAGATCGGCCCGATAGACAATCGAGCGGCCCAACCGCTGCGCCGTCACCAAACCGGCGCGGGACAGGACCGAAAGATGCGAGGACATGGTGTTTTGCGGCACCGCAAGGGCCTTGGCGATGTCGCCGGCCGCGAGTCCCTCCGGCTCGTGCCTCACCAGCAGCCGAAACACATCCAGCCGGGTCGACTGGGCCAGCGCCGCGAGCGCAAGAATGGTGGCTTCTGATTCCATATATCCAGATAAATGGATATATGGATTGCTGTCAAGCACCTGCTATTTCGATAATACTAGAAATATGGTTGACGACAGCCCGCGCTTCTGAAACGATGCCGTCATGAAACTGGATGACGCTGCCGCACATCTCGAAGCCCTGGGCAATCCCACCCGGCTCAAGATCTACCGCGCGCTGGTTCGCGCCGGAGATGCCGGGCTGTCGGTCGGCCGCTTGCAGGACAAGTTGAAGATCGCGCCCTCGACGCTCTCTCATCACATCAAGGCGCTGGTGGTGGTTGGCCTGATCAATCAGGTGCGGGATGCAACCACTCTGGTTTGTCATGCCAATTACGATGTGATGCGGGGTTTGGTGGATTTTCTGGTCGCCGAATGCTGCACAGAGAGCACCGAGGGCAAGGACGCCAAGACGGCCGCATGATTTCTTTTCGGACTTGAATTTCGGTATTTCTAGATTGATCGGAGAATACCATGAGTGAAGCAAAGACTGTCGCCATCATTGGAGCCGGCCCGGTCGGCCTCGCCGCCGCCGCGCATGTTCTGGAACGCGGCCTCAGGCCGATCGTGCTGGAAGCCGGTCCAGGCATCGGGCAGGCCGTGCGCCAGTGGGGCCACGTGCAATTGTTCTCGCCTTGGGAATACAATATCGATCGCGCGTCGGAACGCCTGCTCGCGGCAACCGGCTGGAATTCTCCCGAGCCGGACCAATATCCGACCGGCGCTGAATTGCTGGAGCGCTATCTCGAGCCGCTCGCCACCAAAACGCTTCTCGCGACGCATATTCATACCTCCAGCCGCGTCACCGACATCAGCCGCGCCGGTTTCGACAAGCTCAAGACCAAGGGCCGGGAGTCCGCCCCTTTCGAAATTCGTTATCAAAATGGGCAAGGACCGAAAGTCGCAAGAGCCGATGCCGTCATCGACGCTTCCGGCACCTGGCATTCGCCGAACCCGGCGGGCGCCAATGGCCTTCACGCCATCGGCGAAAGGCAAGCCGCGCACAAGATTGCTTACGGCATGCCGGACGTACTGGGGAAAGACCGCGCACGCTATGCCGGCAAAACCATCGCGGTGCTGGGCGCCGGACATTCGGCGATCGGCACCCTCACCGACCTCACAAAACTGGCCGCGCAATCGCCGGAGACCAAACCGGTCTGGCTGTTGCGCGGCAACGATCCGGCAAAGGCTTTCGGCGGCGGCGCCAATGACGCGCTCGCCGCGCGCGGCGAACTTGGCGCCGCCTTCGCCGCATTGGTCGCGGCGGGCCGGATCAAGGTTGAGAGCGAATTTCGCGTTTCGCACGTAAGCGCCGACGGTCCTCGCCTTGTTGTCGGCAGCGGCGCTGCCTGCTGTGGACGGTATGTTGTGGTCGACGAACTGATTGTTGCAACGGGCTTCCGGCCCGACCTGGATTTCCTGCGCGAACTTCGCATTCAGCTCGACCCGGCGATCGAATGCCCAGTGGCGCTGGCGCCGTTGATCGATCCGAACGAACATAGCTGCGGCACGGTGCGGCCTCACGGTGCGCGGGAACTGGCGCAGAATGAACCGGGCTTCTATTTCGCCGGCATGAAATCATACGGACGCGCGCCGACTTTTCTGATGCTCACGGGATACGAGCAGGTCCGCTCGATTGCGGCCGATATCGCCGGCGATCGCGAGGCCGCCGAGCGCGTCGAACTGGTGCTGCCGGAAACCGGCGTCTGCAATCGATCGGCCGGACCGGCGGCGAGCGATTGCTGTGGCGCGCCGGCATTATCCGATGTTGACG
Organism: uncultured Alphaproteobacteria bacterium; assembly: GCA_963793165.1. Lineage (GTDB taxonomy): Bacteria > Pseudomonadota > Alphaproteobacteria > Rhizobiales > Xanthobacteraceae > Bradyrhizobium. Next base: position 191,890 of record CAWBYU010000005.1, on the reverse strand, counting down.
CCTGTTGCGTGGCGGATGCAAATGCCAAACAACAAGGCAAAACCGGATGCGGATGCGGATAATGCTAGATCAATGATGGCATGCAAGCCATGAGCCGGCGCCAGCTTCCGATCGTTCTGGCGCTTGGCACGACACAGACACTGGCATGGGCATCGAGCTATTATCTGCCGGCCATTCTGGCCGATCCGATCGCGCGCGACCTCGGCGTCTCCTCGAACTGGATCTTCGCCGCCTTCTCCGCCGCGCTGGTGATATCGGCGCTGCTGGGCCCACGCGTCGGCCGCCAGATCGATCTGGCCGGCGGCCGGACCGTGCTGTCTTCCTCCAATCTGATGCTGGCCGCGGGGCTGGCGCTGCTCGGCTGCAGCTATTCCATTCCGGTCATGGCGGTCGCCTGGCTTCTGCTCGGCGTCGGCATGGGATTTGGGCTGTACGATGCCGCCTTCGCCGCGCTGGGGCGGATCTATGGCGACGCGGCGCGCCGTTCGATCACCGGTATCACCCTGATGGCGGGTTTTGCCTCAACTATCGGATGGCCGCTGACAGCGCTGGGGCTGGACAACCTCGGGTGGCGCAACACCTGCTTTGCATGGGCGGCCGCGCACATCCTGATCGGCCTGCCGCTCAATTTTTTCATGCTGCCGCCGGTGAAGGGCGCGAAGACGGCTGCGGCACAGGCCATCAAGCCGCACATCCCGATCGACCGGACCATGATCCTGCTGGCGTTTGCTTTTGCCGCGACCTGGAGCGTCACCGGCGCGATGGCGGCGCATCTGCCGCGCATTCTTGAAGCCGCGGGCGCGACCTCCCTGCAGGCGGTGTCGGCCGGCGCGCTGATCGGCCCCGCGCAGGTATTTGCCCGCCTCGTCGAGGCGAGTTTTTTCAGCCGCTATCATCCGCTGCTGTCGACCCGGCTCGCCTGCCTGACGCATCCGATCGGCGCCGTTATCCTCGCGGTGGCCGGAGGCGCCGCGGCCAGCGTGTTCGCTCTTTTTCACGGCGCCGGCAACGGCATCCTGACCATCGCGCGCGGCACCCTGCCGCTGGCGATCTTTGGTCCCCGGAATTATGGCTATCGCCTCGGCATTATCGGCGCGCCGGCGCGGATGGCGCAGGCCGCAGCCCCGCTTGCGTTCGGTCTGTTGATCGATGCGATGGGCAGCCGCGTGCTGATCGTCTCCTCGGCGCTCAGCCTCTCGGCCCTGCTGGCGCTGTTCCTGCTGCGCAAGGAGCCGGCGGCGCCCTGATCGTGAATGCATTGCCCCTTTCAATTCCGCGCCGTTTCAAGCAAAACCCCGGGATGGAAAACGAGACTGGTCCGGCGGCAGCGATCCGAAGTTTTGCGCGGTGGGTGATCACGCCGCCGCAATCCTACGCCGCCTATCTCATCGCTCTTTTCCTGGTCGCGGGATTGTCGTTCTATGTGGGAACGCTGAAGCCGAAGAAGGCGGTCGGCCTGGGTCCGCCCCCGATATCCGCGCCGCGCAACTGATGGCCGCCACCCCCGTCCGTCATGCCAGGACTTGATCCGGGCATCCGGCGCCGCCCTGATCGCACGCACTCATTATCGCATCAATCTGTTGCATAATTTCAGTAAATTGCCGTTTACCTCCATAGCTCGCCGCTAAGAACTTTTCGTCATGACGATAGGATAACCGGAAACCGGTTTGCCGGTGGATCAAGGCTCCGCTAGGTTCGGACTTCCAGGCTGTGGAATTTGCCATGAACGAAGCTGCCCGCTTGCACGAATTGGAAGCCGAGTGCCGTCAGCGCGCGGGGAGTGAACCTGAGAAAAGATGGTACTGGCTCGCGCAGGCCGCAAAATACCAGGTCCAGGCCAACCAGAAAATCGCCTTTCAATCCGAAGAAGGCAACACCGCCGACTCTCCGGAAGTCAAACTCGCACAATGGTCGCATGGCCGTGACGAGCGACGGCTGATGGAGCCTTTGCTCGGCGAAAGCCGAACGGCGTGACGGATCTCGTCACCCTGAGGACCGCCGAAAAAGACCAGCGCATGGTGGCTTCCTGACGCCCGTCGTCGCGATAATTTAGAAATCGGCTGGCACTCGAGGCGGACTCTTAGTCGTAGAACTCGGGAGACATCTTGAGGCCGTCACGCTGTGCTTTGTCGTGGTTGATCCAGAGCTGGGCTTTCTCTTTCGTCAGCGTGTCCGATATCTTCTGCATCGAGGCCAGCGTCTGCTCTTTGTTGAAATTGACAGCGGGAACTCCGCGGTTATCCCAATTAGCCTTGAAATGGACGGCATCGCCGGACAGAACGACCGCGCCGGTGTGGGGCAGCTTCACCAGCAGGGATTGATGACCCGGCGTGTGTCCGGGGGTGGAGAGGATGGTGACGCTGCCGTCGCCGAAAACGTCACGGTCCCCTTCCAGTTTTGTGACGGGATGCCCCGGCTTGAACCGGGGTTCGTTATTGGCGCCGGGCCATTCGTATTCGGCTTTTTGAACGTAGAGCATTGCGGCCGGAAACATCTCGACATTTCCGATGTGATCTGGGTGCGTGTGCGAGACCGCCATCGCCTTGATGTCGGACGGCGCGACGCCGAGTTGCTCAAGCTGCGCCGCCAGGGTTTTGGGGCGGCGCCAGAACACCGCCTTTGGATCGGCTGGCGCAAGGCCGTTCGGCATCGCCGCGACCGCATCCGAGATTCCGGTGTCCCACAGGAACCAGCCTTGCCCGTGTTTGATCAGATAGCAATTGTCGACAAAGTCCATCGACTTGCCTTCGTTGATGCCGGGAGACCAGCGCGAGATATCGCCGGCGACGCCCTCACCGCAATTGAGAACGTAGAGTTTCTCGACACCGGGCTTGCCTGTTTGCGCAAGGGCGAACTCGACGGGAAGAACCATTGCGAAAAGCACCGCCACCAGACCACGTAGTCGGTTCACATCGTTTCTCCCTTGTCAGCAGACCCGGCATTTCCAGCCCCAGCTCGGGATACTAATCCCCGCCAAATCCGCTCTCCAAATGACGATTGCGCGAAGCGGCGATCGCGGCCTACCGGCAGTCCGGGTCTCAGTGCTGCGCCGCCGTCGGCGGATGCGGGCAAAGCTCCACCTCGACTGTCAAATGGCTGAGGCCGCGCAAGCCCTGCAGGCGGCGCTTGTAGGTCGCCGGCGGCAACGGATGATCGGATACGACCGAGATCACCGCGGCGCGATGCCCGGGGCCGACCTGCCACAGATGCAGGTCGGTGACCTTGTCACCCCGGGTTTCCAGCCGGTCGCGGATCACGGTTTCGAGGTTCTTGTCGACACTGACGTCGAGCAGCACGGCGCCGGAAGCGCGGATCAGCCCGAACGCCCAACTGGCAATGACCACGCTGCCCATGATCCCGACCAGCGGATCGGTCCAGACCCATCGCGAATACATCGCGATCACGAGTGCTGCGATCGCGAGAACCGAAGTGGCGGCGTCGGCCAGCACATGGATGTAGGCGGCGCGAAGGTTGTTGTCGTGGTGGCGGTGACCATGGGAATCGCCATGCGAGTGGCCGTGATCGCCGTGGGCATGATGGTCGTGGTCATGATCGTCGCGAAGCAGCCAGGCGCAAGTGAGATTGACCACGAGACCGAGCACCGCGACCGCGATCGCCTCGCCATATTCGATCGGAACCGGATGCACCAGCCGCAGCGCGCTTTCATAAGCGATCTGAACCGCGATCAGGCAAAGAATGATCGCGCTGGAAAAGGCGGCGAGATCGCCGAATTTGCCGGTGCCGAAGGCAAAATGGGAATTGCGCGCATGCTGCCGCGCAAACAGATAGGCCGCGGCCGCGATCCCGAGCGCGGCGGCGTGGGTGGCCATGTGCCAGCCGTCGGCCAGCAGCGCCATCGATCCGAACAGCGACCCCGCGACGATCTCGCCGACCATCATCACCGCCGTCAACGCGACCACGAACCAGGTCCGCCGCTCGTTATGGGCGTGCTTCGTACCGAGAAACACGTGGTCGTGCGTCCATTGGTCCAGAGAGTGTGAATGCATCGGTTCGTCCTTCGAGGTGCGCAATCCTGCCCCGAATATATGTCGTGCGGATTAAAGTTCGATATGATCGGGACGTCGATCGGAGCAGGAAATTCCGGACGTCGTCGGGCGCGGTTACACCACCTCGGCCGGGGCAAGCCTGCAGGCATCGCCGGCCGCCTCGATCTGCAGCGTGGCATGATGAATATTGAACCGGTGCGAGAGTTCCTCGCAGACGTGATGGAGAAATGTGTCATCGTAGCCGCCGGGGCGCACCAGATGCGCCGTCAGCGCGGTTTCGTTGGTGCTCATGGCCCAGACGTGCAGATCGTGCACGTCGGTGACGCCATCGAGCCGGCCCAGATAATCCTTCACGTCCGCCAGCCCGATGCCTTTCGGCACGCCGTCGAGCGCCAGATTGACGCTGTCGCGGGCCAGGCCCCAGCCGCTCACGAGCACGACGGCGGCGATGCACAGGCTGATCGCGGGATCAACCCACAGCCATCCCGTGAACATGATCACCGACGCCGCGACCACCACGCCGAACGAAACGCCCGCATCCGCCGCCATGTGCAGATAGGCCCCGCGGATATTGAGGTCGCCGTGCCGGCCGCGCATGAACAGCAGCGCCGTGCCGCCGTTGACGATAATGCCGAGCGCCGCGACCCAGACGACGGTCCAGCCTGCCACGGCGGCGGGCTCCTGAATCCGGTTGATCGCCTCGACGGCGATACCGCCGACCGCCATCAGCAGAAGGCCGGCATTGATCAGCGCCGCCAGGATCGAAGCCCGCCGGTAGCCATAGGTGTGCTGCTCGGTCGGCTGCTTGCGCGCCAGCCATGCCGCGCCCCAGGCCAGCAGCAGCGCGATCACGTCGGAAAAATTATGGACGGCGTCGGAAATCAACGCCAGCGAATTCGCGGCATAGCCGAAGACGAGTTCCGCAATGACGAATACCGTGTTGAGCGTAACACCCGCGGCAAACGCAAATCCAAAATTGTCCGGCGCATGGCTGTGCCCGGCATGGCTGGTCCCGTACGAATGGTCGTGATGATCGTGATGATGGGCCATGGCGCTTGCGGTTATTTCGGACGGAATCGTTTCGATCGCTCGCGATTATAGCGTTCGCCGGTGAGTGGATACTATTACGGCGATCGAGCCGAAGCTGGACGAAGCCTAAGAGCACATTGACAGCCCTCGCCGGTTTCGCTGTAATGGCGCTCTGGGGGTTCTGCGATCTCCCCACGAGGCGACATGCCCAAGTATCGCGTCCCGTTTCTTTTTACGAGGGCGCATTCATGTCATCCCATACATCGATATCTCCAGACAAGCTTGCACGCCTGATCGGCACGGCGAAGACCCCTGCCCTGATCGTTGCCTTCGACATCGAAAACGTGTTCTGGAGCCATCGCGGCGAACGCTGCACCTTCGACGTGATGCGCTGGTGCCGGGATGCTACCGGCGAAACCCACAACTGGCCGACCAACAAGGCGAAGCCGTGATCGATATTACTGCGAACGAGAAACCTGCCGAAGCCGATGCCGGTCACGGCATCAGTTTCGGTGAAGCCTTCAAGGTCTGGCTGCGGGTCGCCGTGTTGAGTTTCGGCGGCCCGGCCGGACAGATCGCGGTGATGCATCGGATTCTGGTCGAGGAAAAGAACTGGATTTCGGAGGGCCGATTCCTGCACGCGCTCAATTATTGCATGCTGCTGCCGGGGCCGGAGGCGCAGCAGCTTGCCACCTATATCGGCTGGCTGCTGCATCGCACCGCCGGCGGCATCATGGCCGGCGGGCTGTTTATTCTGCCCGGCATCATCGCCATCATGGGCTTGAGCTATGTCTACGCCGCCTTCGGCAATGTCGGCTTCATCGAGGCGCTGTTCTTCGGGTTGAAAGCCGCGGTGCTGGCCATCGTGATCCAGGCGGTGGTGCGCTTGGGAAAGCGCGCGTTGCGCAACCGGCTCATGATCGCGCTTGCGGCAATCGCCTTCATCGCGATCTTCTTTTTCAACGCGCCGTTCCCGATCATCATCATTGCCGCCGGCGTGATCGGATATCTCGGCGCCAGAAGCGGCCGGCCGGAATTCGCCGCCGTCGGGCACGGCGGCGGCAAAAGCGACGCGGCCGTGGACAGCCTGTTCGGCGACGAATTGCCCGACCATGTGCGCCCGAGCATTCCGCGCGCCCTGAGAGTAAGCGCGATCTGGCTGCTCTTGTGGCTGGTGCCGGTATGCGCGCTGCTGATCGCGTTCGGCCAGGCCAATGTGTTCAGCCAGATCGCATTGTTCTTCAGCAAGATGGCGATGGTGACGTTCGGCGGCGCCTATGCGGTGCTGGCCTATGTCGCGCAGCAGGCGGTCGAGCATTATCACTGGGTGCGCCCCCGCGAAATGCTGGACGGGCTGGGAATGGCCGAGACCACGCCGGGCCCGCTGATCATGGTGCTGCAATTCGTCGGCTTCATGGCCGCGTATCGCGATCCCGGCACGCTGCCGCCGATGCTGGCGGCCACGCTGGGCGGGCTGCTGGCGACCTGGGTGACCTTCACGCCCTGCTTCCTCTGGATCTTTCTCGGCGCGCCGTTCGTCGAGACCCTGCGCGGCAACAAGGGGCTGGCCGGCGCGCTGACCGCGATCACTGCCGCCGTGGTCGGTGTGATCCTCAATCTCTCGATCTGGTTCGCGCTGCACACCGTGTTCCGGGAAACCTCGCCGGTCCGGTCGTTCGGCCTGTCGTTCGACATGCCGGTTTTATCCAGCGTGGATTTTCCGGCGCTCGTTCTGGCCATCGCCGCTGCGACCGCGATCTTCCGCTTCGACATGGGCATGCTGACGGTGCTGGCGGGATCGTGCGCAGCGGGCGTCGCGCTGCGGCTGGCAGGGGTGATTTGAAACCGGCAGACATCGAAGGGCGGGCCTGCCGGCGCCGACCGGCCCGACGACAGACGGCCTATTCCACGCCGCGCCGGAATTTGTTCGACTTCGGCAAGCCATGGGCGAGACGGCCGGCGTCGGCGCGGTTGCCGCGCCAGTCGGACAGTTCCTTCAAGCTCAGGCTCTGGTCGCGGCCCGCCGAATCCTTCCAGGTCAGGCCCGCCTTGGAATCGAACGTGGCGACATCGGACAGCGCGGAGCCTGTGTATTTCTGCAGCCGCACGCCACGGCCCCGCGCCATTTCAGGCACCTGATCGATCGGGAAGATCACCATCTTGTGGTTGGTGCCGATGACGGCAACGGTGTCGCCGGTGACGGTCGCGATCGCGCGGGCTTCATTCGGCATCTCGACATTGAGCACCTGCTTGCCCTTGCGGGTGTTGCCGACGCAATCGTCCTCGTTGACGATGAAGCCCTGCCCTTCATGGCTCGCGACCAGGAATTTGCGGCCGCCCTTGTTGACGAACAGCGACACGATCGCGGCGTCCTGATCCATGTCGACGAACATCCGGATCGGCTCGCCATGGCCGCGCCCGCCCGGCAGCTTGGCGACATCGAGCGAATAGAATCGTCCGTTGGTCGCAAACAGCAGCAGTTTCGAGGTGGTCTCCGCAAAGAATGCCTGATCGAGCTGGTCGTCGGTCTTGAACGTCAATCCCGAGAGATCGGCGACATGGCCCTTCAGCGTACGCACCCAGCCCTTGTCGGACACGACGACGGTGACCGGCTCGCGCTCGACGAACGCTTCCTCGATCGCGGCGAGATCGTGCTCCGGCGCATCGGCGAAGGTGGTGCGGCGCTTGCCGAGCGGCGTCTTCGGTCCGAACATGTCGCGAACCTTGCGGACCTGTTCGGCGACCTTGGCCCATTGCTCGGTCTCGGAGGCAAGCAGCGCCTTGATGCCTTTCAACTCGGCGCGAAGGTTCTTGTCCTCGGTGCGGATCTCGAATTCCTCGAGCTTGCGCAAATTGCGCAGCCGCATGTTGAGGATGGCCTCGGCCTGGACCTCCGTGAGCTTGAAGGTCTTGATCAGCACCGGTTTCGGCTCATCCTCGGTGCGGATGATCTTGATCACCTTGTCGATGTTCAGATAGGCGATCAGATAACCGCCGAGTATCTCCAACCGATGCTCGATCTGTCCCTTGCGGTAGTTGGAGCGCCGCAGCAGCACGTCGCGCAGATGGTCGAGCCATTCGCGCAGGCACTCGGCAAGGCCGAGCACCTTGGGGATGCGGCCCTTTACCAGCACGTTGAGGTTCAGCGAAATCCGGCTTTCCAGCTCGGTCAGCCGGAACAGCGATTCCATCAGCAGTTCCGGATCGACCGCGCGGGATTTCGGCTCGATCACGAGGCGAATGTCTTCGGCGGATTCATCGCGGACGTCGCCGACCAGCGGCAGCTTCTTTTCGTTGAGCAGCTCGGCGATCTTCTCGACCAGCCGGGATTTCTGCACCAGCCACGGAATTTCGGTGATGACGATGACCCAGGTGCCGCGCGCGCCCTCTTCCTGGCTCCACCTCGCGCGGGTGCGGAACGCGCCGCGCCCGGTCATGTAGGCCTCGGTGATGCTCTCCTTGGAATCGACGATGATGCCGCCGGTCGGGAAATCCGGACCCTTGACCCACTTCAGGAGCGCCTTCGACTTCGCGTCGGGTTTCTCGATCAGGTGCAGGGCGGCGTCGCAAAGCTCGGCCGCGTTGTGCGGCGGGATCGAGGTCGCCATGCCGACCGCGATGCCCTGCGCGCCGTTGGCGAGCAGGTTCGGAAATCCGCCGGGCAGCACGATCGGCTCTTTCGACTGGCCATCGTAATTGGGGCGGAATTCGACGCCGTCCTCGTCGATGCCGTCGAGCAAGAGACGCGCGACATCGGTCATGCGCGCTTCGGTGTAACGATAGGCGGCGGGATTATCGCCGTCGATATTGCCGAAATTGCCCTGGCCGTCGACCAGCGGGTAGCGCGAGGAGAAATCCTGCGCCAGCCGCACCAGCGCGTCGTAAATCGACTGGTCGCCATGGGGATGGAACGAGCCCATCACGTCGCCGACGATCTTGGCGGATTTCTTGAACGGCGTGCCCGGATCGAGCCGCAACAGCCGCATGCCATAGAGGATGCGCCGATGCACCGGCTTCAGGCCGTCGCGGGCGTCCGGCAGCGCACGGTGCATGATGGTCGATAGCGCGTAAGCGAGATAGCGCTCCTCGAGCGCATCGCGCAGCATCACCTCGTGAACCTCGGCCGGTTCAGGCGGAATCAGTCTTTTTCCCATGGGGACGGGTTAAACCGTGAGAATGAATCGGGCAAGCCGCGAATCAGGGCGATTTGTCGGGCCCGCGAACGGTGAAACCCATAACCACAGGTGTTTGTGGGGAAAATAGCTCGGGCCGCCGTGCCAACATGATGGGCCGCGGCGTATGGGTTCCGGCGTTCGCCGGAACGAGGATGGTGAGTAAGCCGCGACATGCATTTTCAAACACCGCGTATTCCCAAACACGGCTTCGCGATCTCGCGGCCCGAGACGCCCGAGGCTTGCTGGAAATTCCTTACCCTCCAATTTGAGGGCGCAGGGAATGCCGGGCGCCCGATGCGCCCGCAGCCGCGCGTGGTGGGTAGTAAACACGCGCGTTAGTCACCACGGTCACACCGGAAAACGCCCGGCATTCCCCGCGCAATGGTTTTACGGTTTCCTTCGTGCTCTCCCCGGTGACCGGGCTCTTTTGCCACCGTCATCCCCAAGAAGCGTTAGCTTCTCAGGAACTTGACACCAGCGTCGGGGTGTCAGGACCACACGACTTCGCCGTCCGCTCTCGCGCCGTTCGTCGTCGGCACTATCAGCGTCCACCGCATCCCTGCCCAACGTCTGTGACGATCGCGAAACGCCCCTCTCTCGGGCCGGGACGAGATTGGATATAGATTTGATTTGGGTCGGGCGTGAACTGGAATCTTTTTGCGCGAAGGGCTGGACAGACTAATGGGTGATTTGCCCGTCGGGCAAAATCGGCGGCCCGTCAGGCAACAGGATTGCAGCGCGGATGAGTAGCCATGGCGTGAACCGATGAATTCAGAGTGATCGGCGGGCGTCCGCTTTGGAGCGCATAGCGGACTCAAGTCGGAAATCGCGCCATGCCCGTTTTGTGCCAACAACGGAAGTACGGTCGGTGTTTGTTGTTCGAACGAGTTGTCATTTCTAGATAGCACCTTCTGATGCTGGACGATCGTCCGTCACGCCGCCAAGGCGCCCGTGAAGGCGCTCAACGGAAGAAATAGATAGCCCCGACCACCCCAATGGTGAGTGTAAAGAGACCAAAAATAGATTTCGTCACCGCGCTCCTCCAGTCGGTGGGAATCCGAGCCAAGCAAAGTACCGCAATTACCGATATGCAAACGGCCGTCCCGACAGCCGGAGCATTCGCCGCTTGCGAAAGGCTCAATGGAAACTTTAGTCCAATGAAGACCACGAACGCGGCCATGTAGATCGACCAAGCCACCCAGCAGACCGAGAGCACTTCCTCCAACGACAATTTTCGACCGAAGAACCGCACTGGGCTGAGCACTATGAACACGGACGCACCCAGCACAGCAAGAGAACCCAATACGAGCGACTCACTGACCGTCATGGCACATAGCCGCGAGTGCTAGCCACATTGGGGGCGTCGAAGGTAGTCCCTCCATCGATCTAACCGAACCCATGACGCAGCTTAACCGCACACCGCAGACCGATCATCATGACAATTACGCGTAGGGCTTGCCGGTAGCCCTTTGGAATTCGCAGCAAATCGACGGCGAAACTTGCCGCCATTGTTCCCACCACCGCCAAGGCGATAGCCATCTATTAACCTCCGGTTGTATTTAATTCCGGATGTGACCGAAGAAGTGCTAAATGTTCGTTAGCGCGCCCTTTGAAATGCGGCAGGCGTAATTGGGCGCTCGGACTAAAATGAAAGAGACCGCCAACCGTGGCTGCCTCCAAGCTATGATGATGTCATGTTTAGACAACGCGTCGGCTACCTCTGGATACTCGCGGTATTTCTTTGGGCGGGCCTTTGGATGCTTTTTGGCATATATCTTTATGTCGGCCTGATTGTACTGATTTTGATTCTTGCAGCAGGCATTCCCATAGCCAGCCGGCGTGGCTGGGGAGGTTATGGGCGCCTTAACAGATATTTGAACCGGCCGCCTTTTGAGGATGAAAACCGGCGGTCACATTAGGCGAACGCCAACTGAGGTCGCATACTGCCGGACATGTCGAGGCACGCCATCACGACGTGGCTCGGCGGGTTTGACGCAAGTCTGCTCCGGACCATTTGCGTCGATTTTGGCATGTCCGCGTCTTGTCCGGTTAGGGATCATCTCGGAAATGCCGGTTGTCCGGTTTTGCCGGGTGAAGGCATCGCTTTGGATGTGATGGAGCCCCCGAACGAAGCCTCGAATCATGCGGGATGAACTCAGGGATTTTGATGGGCTGCCATCAGGGCGTGTCGCAACCCGATATGACAAGCTCGCGGCCAACGATCTGGCCTTCGTCAAGCTTGCATCAATCCGCATTTGGCTGCGTGCCATTGAGTTTGCGCTCCAGTTCGTTCGCCGTAGCTAAAGTCTCTCTACCTGTCGCCCCGGGGAACGCCGGGGCCCATAATCACAGGCGCTTGTAAGGAAAATGGCTCAGGCCGCCGTGCCAAAATGATGGGCCGCGGTGTATGGGTTCCGGCATTCGCCGGAACGACGACGTTGCGAAAGCCGCGACTTGCATTTTCAAACACCGCGCATTCGCAAACACGACTTCGCGATCTCGCGGCCTGAAACGCACGAGGTTGCCATCAATTTCCACCCTCATCGAAATCCGTTGCGAGCTTCATGCGCAAACCGTATCGTTGGTGGCTCCGTCCTTCGACGTGCTTGAGCAAAAGGACACGATGCTTCGGCTGGAGGCGGATCGGCTAGTTGCGGGTAGTCTCTATATGCTTCGCCGGCGCTGCCGGCTCTTCAAGCGACGCTGGCCATCGCCGGAAGATTCGGGCCTCTACTTGAAGACGCTTACCAGCGTCGTTGAGACGTCGGCCAAGGCAAATGGTGATTTCGTATGGATCTGCAACACGGCATTGATCGCGTCTCGGCCGAAATATCCGAGGTCGGCGCGCTGATCCGGTCGCTCGCCGGGCGCTACGAGGGAGTATTTGCGCTGCTCCGATCGGAGTTGGGCGCTAGCCTCGATCGATCCGAGACCATGGCTGACGCCGCCCGGGATGCGATTGCTTTTGCGGATGCGGCCGCCGCGACCTTCCGGGAGAGCTATCCCAACCAGCCCATCTACGACTGCAAGAACGGCTGCAACGCGTGCTGTCACCTTTATGTCGCCGTTCCGCCGGGCGTTGCTGCGGTCATCGCCGAACATATAGAGAGGACGTTCACAGCCATCGAGCGCGAAAAGCTGCGCGCCAGGCTGGTGGAAGCAGCCGCCGCAGCGAATGCCGCGGAGAATCCGCTCCGGCTGCGGCTGAGATGCCCGCTCCTCGACGAGCGCGATCAGTGTTCTGTCTATGATGTGCGGCCCTTGTCCTGCCGAGCCTTTACCTCGACCTCCGTCGCTCGCTGCCGCCAAGTCGTCTTCGACCAGGAATCCCAGGCCGGCGGAGTCGATCAAAATCCGGCGCACTTTCGCATCCACATGGAAGCGACGCTCGCCCTTGAACAGGCCGCCCGATCCCGTGGATTGCCCGCCCAGCAGAAAGGTCTGGCGCAAGCGCTGCTGGATGAGCTCACGGTACCCTCACCGGCAACCGGATCTTCTGCCTCGCCCGAACGAAACGACACCGCGTATGGGTTCCGGCATTCGCCGGACGACGCGCTATCGTGAAATAGAACTGAGCCTGGCCCGATGCCTGGTCACCGCGTTGATGAAGCCGTCGCGGGCGTCGGAATGGCCCTGCCCGCGCGGCTCCAGCACGTGGCGCAGCAGGAACAATCCGGTGAGCCGAAAACCGTCCTGCAGGTCCTGGTCGGACCAGCCGTTGGGGCCGCCGCCGTCCTGGCGCAAAAAGGCCGGCAGCCGCAGCAGGCGGTCGCGCCAGGGATCGCCGGCGGCCCGCGACACCGCGCCGCCGGATTTCGGCGAGACATAAATCAGGTCGGAGGTCTCGCCGGTGGCGGCGCAGTTTTCCAGGTCCAGCCCGAAACCGAGTTCGGCCAGCATCGCCAGTTCGAATTTCACCAGATGAACCGCGGCCTCGCCGATGTCGTCGAAATCGTCCAGCGTGCGCTCGAGCATTTCGTAGATGTCCTCGTGCGGATCGCGCTCCGGCAACAGCCGCGCCAGCGAGGACAGATGCGTCACGCCATAGACCGCGTGCGACGACGCCAGCAGGGTGGCCGCGCGCAGCCTGGTGCCTTCGATCTGGTAATAGCCGAGATGCTCGTCGAGCCGTGCCCGCCATACCGCGCCGACGCTGTTGCCGGGCTGCAGCAAGGGCCGCATCCGCGAGCCGGCGCCGCCGCGCACCAGGCCGAGATGGCGGCCATGGCCGCGCGTCAGCAGTTCGACAATGGCGGAGGATTCGCCATGCCGCCGCACCCCCAGCACGATGCCTTCGTCGGTCCATTCCATGGGGTTAATCGTATCACGTAGGGTGGGCAAAGCGTAGCGTGCCCACCGAGCGATCAACAAACACCGTAACATTGTCGTGGTGGGCACGCTACGCTTTGCCCACCCTACACAGCTCGATATCCGGGTTCGATGCTTCGCATCGCCCCGGAATGACGGCAGCTACGCGTTGAACCAGCCCTGGGCGTCGCCGGTGAAGGAAAAATACAATCCGGCGGCGGTCAGGATGCAGGACACGATCTCGATGCCGCTGTCGAGCTGCACGCCGCTCTCGCCGATGATCTGCAGCAGCGAGATCACGGAAAGCACCAGGGCTGCGGCCAGCGCCCAGCGCGGCCAGTTTTTCCGCCGCTTCGCGGCGAGCCAGACGAAATAGACCAGCAACAGGATCAGGCACGCCGCCATCACGGTCGCCACCATGATCATCTGTTCGGTCATGTCGGCGGTGGGCGTCCGGTCCTGGAACGCCACCGACAACGCATCGAGCGTCAGCGACAGATACAGCAGCACTTCAAACCACAACACGTTCCTGGGTACGTTCATCGGACGCCGGTTATTCCTTGTTATTCCTTGGGGAATTCAAGTCCCATTTCACGGTAGCGATTGGGGTCGTCGCCCCAGTTCTCGCGCACCTTCACGAACAAGAACAGATGGACGGGCGCGCCGACGATTTCGGCGAGTTCCTTGCGCGAATCCGCGCCGATCGACTTGATGGTGGCGCCGCCCTTGCCGAGCACGATCTTGCGCTGGCTCTCGCGCTCGACAAAGATCGTCTGCTCGATACGGACGGATTTATCCTTGCGCTCGGTCCAGGTGTCGGTCTCCACGGTGGATTGATACGGCAGTTCCTGGTGCAACTGGCGGAAAATCTTTTCCCGGGTGATTTCAGCCGCCAGATGCCGCATCGGCGCGTCCGACATCTGGTCCTCGGGGTAATGGAACGGCCCCGGCGGCACCATCGCCGCCAGCGTGCGCCTGAGATCCTCGACGCCATCGCCCGACAGCGCCGAGACCATGAAGGTATTTTCGAAAGCCAGCCGGTCATTGGCGGCCTTGGCCAGCGCCAGCAGCTTTTCGCGGGCGACCAGATCGATCTTGTTCAGCACCAGGATTTTCGGGTGGCGAACGGTCGCAAGCTTGGTGAAGATCGCATCGGCTTCCTCATCGATGCCCTCGCGGGCGTCGAGCAGCACGCAGACCAGATCGGCGTCATGGGCGCCGCTCCAGGCCGTCGATACCATGGCGCGGTCCAATCGCCGCTTCGGCAGGAAAATCCCGGGGGTGTCGACCAGAATGATCTGGGCGTTGTTCTCGATCACAATGCCGCGGATCAGCGCGCGCGTGGTCTGCACCTTGCGCGATACGATGGTGACCTTGGAGCCGACCAGCGCGTTGACCAGTGTGGACTTGCCGACATTGGGGGCGCCGATCAGCGCGACGAAGCCGCAGCGCGTCGCGCTGGGTGCGGCAGCTTCCGGGGTTTCATCCGTCATTGTGACCGCCGGCGACGCCTTCGCGTTCGATCATCACGGAAGCCGCGACCTTTTCGGCGGCGCGCTTGCTGCCGCCGACGCCTTCGGCCGGCGCCAGTCCCGGCAGATCCACCGCGACGCGGAACTGCGGATCGTGGTGCGGCCCGGTGCGCTCGATCTCGCGATAGACCGGCGTCGGCAGTCCCTTGCCCTGCGCCCATTCCTGCAGCACCGTCTTGGGATCGCGCAGCGGCCGTCGCGGCTTGCGCATCCGCTCGGTCCAGTTGCGCTCGACGAACTGCGCCGCGGCGGCATAGCCGCCGTCGAGAAACACAGCACCAATCACCGCCTCGCAGATGTCGCCAAGCACGGATTTACGCAAGCGCGCGCCTGCGCCTGCGCCGACCGCGCCGAGCTTGATGTCGTCGAGCAGGCCGAGCGACTTCGCCACATCGGCGCAACTCTCCTTGCGCACGAGATCGGCGAGCCGCTTCGACAATTCGCCTTCGTCGGCATTGGGGAACGCACGATACAGCATGTCGGACACGATCAGCCCGAGCACGTGGTCGCCGAGAAATTCCAGACGCTGGTAGCTGTCGCCGCGCTTGCGCGCTGACTTCAGCGCGGAAACATGCGTGAAGGCCGTCGCCAGCAGCGCCGGATCGGCGAATTTGTGCCCGATGCGCGCCTCGATCGCCGCGGTGGCGGCCTTGGCGCTGACCTTGCTGCGCTTCTTCTTCGCTGCCACGGGTTCGCGGGCGGTGTCAGGCTGATGGCTGGCTTCGCCCGATGACGATAAGATCTGGATATCCGGCGTTTCGTCGTTCATCGCACGATTGAGAATATGCGATTCCAGCGCACCGCGGTCGGCCAGCGCCAGAACATCCAGGCATGTTCGCCCTCGGCAATCGAGAAGAAAATCATCTGGGCGCGGCCGACGATATTCTCGAACGGCACGTAGCCCACCGCCGACAGCACCCGGCTGTCGGTGGAATTGTCCCGGTTGTCGCCCATCATGAAGTAATGTCCGGGCGGCACGGTGTAGACATTGGTGTTGTCATAGAAGCCGTTGTCGACGCAATCCAGCGACTGATAGCTGACGCCGTTCGGCAGCGTCTCCTTCCACCGCTTCACCCGCGCGGTGGCGTCGGAGCCGCAGGGGTCCTCGCCGATGAAATCGCCGAGGCGTTCGCGGGTCACCGGCCTGTCGTTGATGTGGAGCAGCCCCTCCTTCATCTGGATGCGGTCGCCGGGCAGCCCGATCACGCGCTTGATGTAGTCGGTGGTGTCGTCTTTCGGCAGGCGGAACACGACGATGTCGCCCCGGTTCGGCTCGGAGCCGAAGATACGTCCCGAAAACAGCGGCGGCGACAGCGGGATCGAATAGTGGCTGTAACCGTAGGAATATTTCGAGACGAACAGATAGTCGCCGACCAGAAGCGTCGCCTTCATCGATCCCGAGGGGATGTTGAAGGGCTGGAACAGGAAGGTGCGGATCACGAGCGCGATCAGCAGAGCGTGGATGACAACGCGGATGGTTTCACCCAAGCCGCTCTCAGATTTTGTCCCGGATGTCACGCTCATCGCCTTCTCAATTCCCTTCGCGACCGCCGCACGGTGGCAGAACATCCGGCTTGCGCGAATCGCCCCTGGTTTCGCGTCAACAAGATGGTCTTGATTCTTGATATTGAGGACGAATTCCGGCGCAAGCCCGAATCCGCCCGATTTGATGTTCCCCTGGTGCGGCGGTTCGGAAGCTCCACGCCCCTCGAGGGAGGGCCTTCAGGAGAATTCGAGCCTAAACCACGCCAGAATCACAGTTTTCCGCTGTCGTTTGGATCCGAAGTTCGCTTTCGCGGGGGCCGCAATTCAAGCGAACTTCGCATTCAAGACCGCGTGTGTTTTATCCCGTTGTTCGCAGCCGCGCAATCAACGGTCGCATCAAAACTTGCTAATCCATTGATAGTGCGAAGATTTTTAGTTTGCGGCAGGCCCGGACACGACGTCCCCGGCGGGTCAGGGTTTGCCCGGATTGACCGTCGAAATTATGACAAAGGCCTGCGCCAGCGGCCAATCATCGGTAATGCTGAGATCGATCCGCGCCTCCAGGCCCGGCGGCGTCAACTGTTCGAGCCGGGCCAGCGCCCCGCCGCTCAATTGCATGGTCGGGCGGCCGCCCGGCAGGTTCACCACCCCCATATCCCGCCACCAGACGCCGCGCCGGATGCCGGTGCCGAGTGCCTTGGAGCAGGCCTCCTTGGCGGCGAACCGCTTGGCGTAGGTCGCCACCACCATCTTTTCGTTCTTGGACCGGCGCTCCGCCCTGGCGCGCTCGGCGTCGGTGAAAATCCGGTCGAGGAAGCGGTCGCCATGACGTTCGATGACCTTGGCGACCCGACGGATATCGATCAGATCGGAACCGATGCCGATGATCATGTCTGGCCCGACAGGCTGTTGCGGCCCCGATCCATCGCCGCCCGCATCGTGCGCACCGTCTCGGCCAGGCCGACGAACAGGGCTTCACCGATCATGTAGTAGCCGATGTTCAGCTCGGCGATCTCGGCAAGGCCTGCGATCTTCTCGGCGGTCGCATAATCGAGCCCGTGACCGGCATGGACTTCCAGCCCGGCCGACCGCGCCAGTGCTGCGCCGGCGACAATCCGCTGCCATTCCGCCTCGGCCTTGGCCGCATGGCCGTCGACCACGGCATCGCACCAGGCGCCGGTATGGATTTCGATCACCGGGGCGCGCAGCTTCGCTGCCATTTCGATCTGCCGCGGGTCGGCGGCGATGAACAGCGACACCCGCACCCCGGCATCGTTCAATTTGGCGATGAACGGCGCCAGCGCGTTGTGCTGGCCGACCACATCGAGGCCGCCTTCGGTGGTGAGCTCTTCGCGGCGCTCCGGCACCAGGCACACCGCGTGAGGCCTGGTCGCAAGCGCGATCCGCAGCATGTCCTCGGTCGCCGCCATCTCGAAATTCAAGGGCTTGGAGATTTCGGCCTTCAGCCGCGCCATGTCGTCGTCGCGGATGTGGCGGCGGTCCTCGCGCAGATGCGCGGTGATGCCGTCGGCGCCGGCCGCGATCGCGACCAGTGCGGCGCGCACCGGATCGGGATTATGGCCGGCCCGCGCGTTGCGCAGGGTGGCTATGTGATCGACATTGACTCCGAGACGCAGCGGGACAGCTTTCGGCATAACGGACTCGCACAAGCATTCAGAAAGCGACCGGGATATCCCGGCCGTCATGCGCGGGCTCGACCCGCGCATCCATCTTCTTGAAAAGAATGGGTTGCCGGGTCAAGCCCGGCAATGACGAACTGGACTACCCATTGACGCGCTCGACCCGTGCGACCACGGCCTTGGCGCGCAACTGGGCGATGATAGCGCTGAGATGCTTCAGGTCATAGACCTCAAGATCGATAGTGAGTTCGGTGAAATCCGGCGAGCGCCTGGACATGTTGATGTTGTCGATGTTGCCGTCATGCTCGGCGATCACGGTGGCGACCTGGGCGAGGCTTCCGGGCTCGTTGACATTGTCGACCCTGATGCGGGCCGGAAACCGCTGCGGCGTCGATTCGTCGACATCCCAGCGCACGTCGAGCCAGCGCTCCGGCTCCTCTTCGAAGTCCTTCAGCGCCGGCGACTGGATCGGGTAGATCGTGATGCCCTCGCCCGGCGACACGATGCCGACGATGCGGTCGCCCGGCACCGCGCCGCCGTTCGGCGCGAATTTGACCGGCAGGTCGGAGTTGATGCCGCGGATCGGAATTGCGGAGGGGATGCGCGCGGGGTCCGGCGGCGATTTCAGCTTCAGCTTTACCGCGAGGCTCTTTTTGGCGCCGAACCGCCCGATGCGCTCTTCCTTGTAATCGGGGTACATCGCGCGCGCGACGTCGGAGGCCTTCATCTCGCCGCGTCCCACCGCCGCCATCACGTCGTCGATCGAGGCGCGCGCCAGCCGCGGCAGCGCGCCCTTCAATTTGTCGTCGGCGTATTCGATTTTGGCGCGCATGAACAGCCGCTCGACGATGCGGCGGCCGAGGCCGGCATATTGATCGCGGACCGCGGTGCGGGTCGCGCGCCGGATCGCCGCCCGCGCCTTGCCGGTGACCGCCAGCGACTCCCAGGCCGATGGCGGCGCCGCCTGGGCGGCCGAGGTCAGGACCTCGACCTCGTCGCCGTTTTGCAGTTCGGAAGACAGCGGCGCGAACTTGCCGTTGATCTTGCAGCCGACCGCGCTGTTGCCGACATCGGTATGCACGGCATAGGCGAAGTCGATCACATTGGCCTGGCGCGGCAGCGCGATCAGCTTTCCCTTCGGGGTAAAGCAGAACACCTGGTCGTGAAACAGCTCCAGCTTGGTATGCTCCAGGAACTCTTCCGGATTGGCGCTCTCCGACAAAATCCCGATGGTGTGGCGCAGCCACGCGAAGGCGTTGGATTCGCGCTTCAGCAATTCGGTCGGCGAACCGACCCCGTCCTTGTAGAAGGCATGCGCGGCGATACCCAGTTCCGCGATCTGGTCCATCTCCTTGGTGCGGATCTGCAGTTCGACGCGCTGATTGCCGGGACCGATCACGGTGGTGTGGATCGACCGGTAATCGTTCTGCTTCGGCGTCGAGATGTAATCCTTGAATCGGCCGGGCACGACGGGCCATGTCGTGTGCACGACGCCGAGCGCGCGGTAGCAGGCCTCGACGTCGTTCATCACCACGCGGAATCCGAAGATATCCGACAGTTGTTCGAAGCCGATCGACTTGCGCTCCATCTTGGTCCAGATCGAAAACGGCCGCTTGCGCCGGCCAAAGACATGCGCGGCCACGCCGTTCTTTTGCAGGTTCTTGGAAAGCTGGCTCTCGATTTCGCCGATCAGGTTGCGGTTGCGTTCCTCCAGCGAATCCAGCCGCTGCTTCACCACCGCATAGGCTTCGGGATCGAGCGAGCGGAACGAAAGATCTTCCAGCTCCTCGCGCATCTCCTGCATGCCCATGCGGCCGGCGAGCGGCGCATAGATGTCGAGCGTCTCCTCGGCGATCCGCTGGCGCGACGTGGGCGGCACGAATTCCAGCGTCCGCATGTTGTGCAAACGGTCGGCGAGCTTGATCAGGAGGACACGGACATCGTCGGCGATCGCCAGCAGCAGCTTGCGCAGGTTCTCGGCCTGCTTGGCCTCGCGCGACACCAGCTCCAGCCGCTTCAGCTTGGTGAGCCCCTCCACCAGCGCGCCGATCTCGTGCCCGAAGATGTGATCGATTTCGGCGCGGGTGGCCTCGGTATCCTCGATGGTGTCGTGCAGCAGCGCCGCGACGATGGTGGCGTCGTCGAGCTTGAGGTCGGTGAGGATCGCGGCGACCTCGAGCGGATGCGAGAAATACGGATCGCCGGAGGCGCGGGTCTGCGTGCCGTGCGCCTTCATGGCGTAGACGTAGGCGCGGTTCAGCAGGTCTTCGTTGGTGTCGGGATTATACGACCGGACGCGCTCGACCAGATCGTATTGCCGCATCATGCGCGGGCGCGGCGACTTGACCGGTTTCGCAGCCGCAGGCGGCGACGGCGCCACGGCGACCGTATCGGCCGCGGCCTGCATCTGCCATGCGCCGCGGCGCGTGTACGTCATCCCGATCGCCGCCTTCAAGTAAGAGGTGTGACCACTCAATCATACAACCACGAACGGACCGGTACCCGGTGGGGCAACGCTCGACTTCGGATTCCGGACATAGTGTAACCCGCAAATCGCCCATCCCACGATCAAATCGTGAGGCATCTTCGCGAAACTCACCGCGCCGGTAATCGACGCAGGTAACCATGAAAACCTCAACAAAAGCAAAGGCCCGGACACGGGTCCGGGCCTTTTGTAACGAGATCGTCGAGTTACTCCGGCTATCCGAAGCGGGCGGACTCTTATTCGTCCTCTTCCGGCTGCTCTTCCGGAGGCGCCAGGCCTTCAAGACCTTTCAGAAGTTCTTCCTCGGTCATACGTTCGACGGCGACTTCGGTGTCGTCGGCATCGACGCTGGCGCCGGCCGATCCGATCAAGGGCACGGTATCGGGCTCGGGCTCGTCGACCTCGACGAACTTCTGCAGCGAGTGCACCAGTTCTTCCCGCAGATCTTCGGGAGAGATCGTTGAATCGGCGATTTCGCGCAACGACACAACCGGGTTCTTGTCGTTGTCGCGATCAACCGTGAGTTGTGAGCCCGACGAGATCATTCGGGCGCGGTGCGCCGCCAACAGAACCAGATCAAACCGGTTGTCTACTTTATCGATGCAATCTTCTACCGTGACGCGCGCCATCGACTGTCGCTCCGTTAAATGGGGTCAAATATGTTGGTTATTCCCGTTAGTTATAGAGGCCAACGGGTTTCCGCAAGGTCAATTTGTGATTTGGCGGCGATAGGCTGCCCTGCTAACCCGAGCGGGCGGCCCCGCCTGCCGGAGCGTCGGAGCCCTCATAAACAGCCACTCGGACAAGAAAACGCTTCATTGCGTTGCCAAAAGTATGCATCTATTGGCCTTGCTTCCCTTAAATTGCGGTGGCGTATGTCCGAACTGATCCGCCGGCCTTTGGCAGTAATGGTTCTTTAAAATGCGCGGTTCGCTGCCTGTCGCGCCAAAAAATGTTACCAACAACACAACCACGCGAGAAATCATGTCCCCTCCTTCCAACAAGATCGCGCTCTTCATCGATGGCGCCAACCTTTACGCCACTGCCAAAACGCTTGGTTTCGATATCGACTACAAGCGCCTGCTGAAGGAATTCCAGAGCCGCGGGACGCTGCTGCGGGCGTTCTATTATACCGCCATTATTGAGGATCAGGAGTATTCATCGATCCGTCCCTTGATCGATTGGCTCGATTACAACGGCTATACCGTCGTCACCAAGGCGACCAAGGAATTCATCGACGCCAGCGGCCGCCGCAAGGTGAAAGGCAACATGGATATCGAACTCGCGGTCGACGCCATGGAACTCGCCGAACATGTCGATCAGATCGTGCTGTTCTCCGGCGACGGCGATTTCCGCTCGCTGGTCGAAGCGGTGCAGCGCCGCGGCGTCCGGGTGACGGTAATCTCCACCATCTCGAGCCAGCCGCCGATGATCGCCGACGAACTGCGGCGCCAGGCCGACGTCTTCACCGATCTGGTGGAACTGCAGTCCAAGCTCGGCCGCGATCCCTCCGAGCGTCCGCCCCCGCGCGAGCCACGTCATCACGCGCCGCAATTCCTGCAGCGCGCGACCACGATGGCGCCAAGGGGCGAGGACGAAGATTTCGACGATTGAAAATAGTCCGGCGCGCGGCCAGCCGGCGCCGGCCGGCGCCGCGCGGCCTCCCGTCGCACCTGACCGTAATTGTCCGCTCTGTCCGAGGCTCGTGGCCTTCCGTGAGGAGACTCGTGCCCGCGAGCCGGGATGGTTCAACTCGCCGGTGCCGGCGTTCGGCGATCCGAACGGACGGCTGCTGATTGTCGGCCTCGCGCCGGGCATGCAAGGCGCCAATCGCACCGGCCGGCCCTTCACCGGCGATTATGCCGGCGACCTGCTGTATGCGACACTGCTGGAATACGGTTTTGCCAAAGGCAAATATCTGGCGCGGCCCGACGACGGGCTGACGCTGGTGGATTGCCGGATCGGCAACGCGGTGCACTGCGTCCCGCCGCAGAACAAGCCCCTGCCCGCTGAAATCAACACCTGCCGGCAATTTCTCGCAGCAACCATCGCGGCAATGCCGAGGCTGTGCGCGATCGTAGCGCTCGGCCGGGTGGCGCATGAATCGACCGTGAAAACCTTGGGCCTTCGCGCCGCCGCCGCGCCGTTCGCGCACGGCGCGATGCATCAGGCCGGCGCCGCAAGACTTTACGACAGCTATCACTGCTCGCGCTACAACACCAACACGCGCGTGCTGACGCCCGAGATGTTTCGCAGCGTATTCGCGAAGGTAAGAGCGGATTTGGGATGAGGATTTGTAGATTCCATGGGGCGGTGAGCGTGGCCTTTCCGATAGGTTTGGGTTTCCACACTCGAACCCTCGGAGAGTCAGATGCAAGCATCCAGCATAGCCACGCCCACCGTTGAGCATTGTGGCACAATTTTCGTTGCAATCGAACTGAGCCAGCGGAGCTGGCTTGTGACGCTGCACAGCCCAGGTCGGGACAGGATATCGCGCCACAAGCTGGAAGGTGGCGATCATGCCGGGCTGCTGGCGCTGATCGATCGGGAGCGTGAGCGGGCGAGCCGGACGGCGGGAGGGGCACCCGCGGTGGCGAGTTGCTACGAGGCAGGCTACGACGGTTTTTGGCTGCACCGGCTTCTGCTGGCAGCAGGAATCACGAACTACGTCTTTGACCCCTCCAGCATTGCGGTGGATCAGCGGGCCCGGCGGGTGAAGACCGACCGGATCGACGGCGAGCGGATGTTACGGACGCTGATGGCCTATCTGCGTGGTGAACCGCGCGTGGTGCGGATCGTGCGGGTGCCTGCGGTCGAACAGGAGGACGCCCGCCGCGCCAGCCGCGAACGCGGCCGGCTGATCAAGGAACAAACCGCTCACACCACCCGGATCAAGGCGTTGCTGCGGCTGTTGGGCATGGCGGTCGGCAATCCGCGCCGACGCGACTGGCTGAGTTGGCTGGCGGCGCAGCGGGATTGGCAAGGCCAGGGGGTGCCGCCATGGATGCTGAGTGAGATCAGGCACGAGCACGCGCGGCTGATGCTGGTGCGCGAACAGCTTGAGGCGCTCGCGCAGGCATCTGCTGAAGCGGATCCGGCACCTGCGGCGGTTCAGATGAGCGAGCGCAGCGAGCTGTTGCTCCGGCTCAAATGCCTCGGTCCGGCGTTCGCGACCACACTGACCAGCGAGGTGTTCTACAAGGATTTCCGCAATCGGCGTGAGGTCGCGAGCTATTTCGGGCTGACGCCCAGTCCGTGGCGGAGCGGCGGGATCGACCGCGACCAGGGCATCAGCAAGGCGGGCAATCCGCGCGCCCGCTGTGCCGCGATCGAACTGGCCTGGCTGTGGCTGCGGCATCAGCCGGACAGTGCGCTCACTCAATGGTTCCGGCAGCGCACGCTCAACGCCGGCAAGCGCATCAAGCGCACCGCCATCGTAGCCCTGGCGCGCAAGCTGATCGTGGCACTCTGGCGCTACCTTACCACCGGGCTGGTGCCCGAGGGGGCGGTGCTCAAGACCGCGAAGGCGTAAACGCTTCAACCAACGCGTCAGCGTCGCGGCATCTGCCGCGGTCAGCGCGGGATGGATGGTGACCGTGCCACCCTTGGGCCAACAAACAGGCTGTTTCGTAGATGGGTCCCATCATCATGGCTTCTTCGCCGCAAGCATGCGGAATGTGGGTACGGACCAACGTCCGACCGGATATGAGGTGATGCAGTGAGACGCTGCATAAATCGCCGGAAGCCAGTCCCTGAGCGCACCGACCGCGGCGGCACGCTGCGCTACGCATGGCTCCGCGCGCCGCCGCTACGCCAGATGCAAAAAACCACACCCAACCCTCGGTCGGAACGCTTGACTCAAACGCCCTCATATGAGGGTGGGCAAAGCGAAGCGTGCCCACCGTTACGATTTCACGTTGATCCAAAGATGGTGGGCACGCTGCGCTTTGCCCACCCTACGGACTACGAACTAGACCCGGTTTTCCTTTAGCCATGCCAGCACATCGCCGGCATTTCGGTCGGGCGGAAACACCGGATAGAACACGTGCGTAATGCGCGCATCGTCGACGATCAGCGCCAATCGCTTGATCATGGTCAGGCCGGCGACCTGCATGGTCGGGAGGTTCAGCGCCCGGGTCAGCGCCAGCTTCTCGTCCGACAGCACCGCAAACGGCAGATGCAGCCGCGAGGCCATTTCAGTCTGGTAGGCGTTGCTTTGCGTCGACAGGCCGAACACCTGCCTGGCCCCGGCGGCTTTCAGCTCCGCGAACAGGTCGCGGAACGAACAGGCATGCGGCGTGCAGCCGCGCGCGCCCGGGATCATGTCCCAATCATCGACCAGGCTGATCTTGCCGGGCTCGCCGGTCCTCGGATAGGCGAACACCACGCTGCGCCCCGGCAGCGCCGACAACGTCACCGAGGTATCGTCGGTCGCAACCAGGCTGACCGGCGGCACCGTCATGCCCACAAGATGCGCCGCCGCACCGTCATCGGTCGGCGCCGGAATCTTGCTCCAGTCGACGTCGAGCAGGCTTTTCTGGTTCATCGCATCTTCCCTCGGCATCCAACACATCCCGACCTCATGGTGAGGAGGCGCGCATGCGCCGTCTCGAACCATGAAGCCCCCCATCTCATCCTTCGAGACGCGCGACGACGCGCTCCTCAGGATGCGGACCGGACTTCTATCCCCGCGCCCGCAGCAGGCGGCCCTTCTCCCTGCCCCAGTCGCGCTTCTTCTCGGTCTCGCGCTTGTCGTGCAGCTTCTTGCCCTTTGCCACCGCCAGCAAGAGCTTGGCACGGCCGCGCTCGTTGAAATAAAGCTTGAGCGGAATCAGCGTCATGCCTTCGCGTTCGACCGCGCCCATCAGCTTGTTGATCTGCTTTCTGTGCAGCAGCAGCTTGCGCGGCCGCTTCGGCTCGTGGTTGAAGCGGTTGGCCTGCAGGTATTCCGGAATGTTGGCATTGATCAGCCAGACCTCGCCGTCCTTGGTATCGGCATAGGATTCCGCGATCGTGGTCTTGCCGTTGCGGATCGACTTGACCTCGGTCCCGGTCAGCGCAATGCCGGCCTCGACCGTGTCCTCGATGGCATAATTGAACCGGGCCTTGCGATTTTCGGCCACGACCTTGATCGCGCGCTCGTTCTTTTCGGCCATTATAAAATCATCTCAGGAAGTGGAGACGGATAGCACCCGATTGGCGTGCCGGCACGTCAAGATTTTTTGAGCAGGTCGCGGATTTCAGTCAGCAGTTCTTCTTCGCGGGAAGGCTTCGGCGGCGCGGGCGCGGCTTCATCCCGGCGCTTGAGCTGGTTCATGAGACGAATGACCAGGAACAGCACAAAGGCGATGATGATGAAGTTGATCGTGAGCGTCAGGAAATTGCCCCAAGCCAGTACCGCGCCCTGCTTTTTGGCGTCGGCCAGATTTGATGCCGTAACCGACTTCGACAGTCCCGTGTAGTAATTGGAGAAGTCGAGGCCGCCGGTGATGGCGCCGACGATGGGCATGATGATGTCACCGACCAGCGACGCGACGATGCCGCCAAACGCCGCACCGATGATGACGCCGACGGCGAGGTCGACCACATTGCCCTTCATCGCGAATTCGCGAAATTCCTTGAGCATCCGCAGTCCCTTTTCTTCGACGTTGCCTGCCGGACTGTTCAAGACCGGTCCGTCGACGCTTAGTTGATCAGGCCCGCATGCACCATGGCGCTGCGCACCGCCACGCGTGTCGGCTCGGACACCGGCACCATCGGCAGCCGCAGCTTTTCCTCCATCTTGCCGAGCAGCGACAGCGCGTATTTGACCGGCGCCGGATTGGATTCGATGAAGAGATTGGTGTGCAGCGGCATCAGCTTGTCGTGCAGCTTCAACGCGGTCTTGAGATCGCCCTTCTGCCAGGCGACGTGGAATTCCGAGCACAGCCGCGGCGCCACGTTGGCGGTGACGGAAATGCAGCCATGGCCGCCATGGGCCATATAACCGAGCACGGTGGCATCCTCGCCGGACAACTGGTTGAAATCCTCGCCCATCGCCGCGCGCTGCTGCGACACCCGCACCATGCTCGCGGTCGCGTCCTTTACGCCCGCGATGTTCTTGAGTTCGAACAGCCGGGCCATGGTGTCGACCGACATGTCGACCACCGAGCGCGGCGGAATGTTGTAGATGATGATCGGAATGCCGATCGCATCGTTGATCGCCTTGAAGTGCTGGTACATGCCTTCCTGGGTCGGCTTGTTGTAATACGGCGTCACCACCAGCACGGCATTGGCGCCCGCCTTCTCGGCATGCTCGGCGAGTTCGACCGCTTCCTTGGTCGAATTGGAGCCGGCGCCGGCGACCACGGGCACCCGGCCCTTGGCTTCGTCGATGCACCATTCGACCACGCGCTTGTGCTCGTCATGGTTGACGGTGGGGCTTTCGCCTGTCGTGCCGACCGGCACCAGGCCATGGGTGCCTTCGGCGATTTGCCAATTCACCAGCGCCCGAAAAGCCGCCTCGTCCAGCGAGCCGTTCTTGAACGGCGTCACCAGAGCGGTGAATGAGCCCCGGAAATTCGTCTTGGCTGCCATGGACTTCCTCCCGAACGCACGCCAGCTGCCGTCTGGACCGGCTTTGAAGGCCGATTTATACCGGGTCCGGGGATCGGGCGAAAGGCCCGCCTCCCGGTCTTAGCCGCGATTTTGCCGCGGTAGCGGCGCAGATATCGTGGTTCCAGCGTATTTAGTATTTTGTCCACATATTCAATTAAATAGAGCTAGGGCTTAGCGATTGAGTGATTCGCCGCGAAGGAACGCCGTGACCCCATCCGCCAGCGCAGCCGCGTTGCGATCGATGGCCCTCGCTACGGGCCTCGTGCTGGCCATGGAACTGGCTGCGGCGGAGGCCTGGGCCAAATCGACGGTTCCACTGCCCAAGCCGCGGCCGATCGCACGCAACGTCGTGTCCAATCCCGCCAAAAATACCGCCCCGGCCGCAAACCCCGCCGCTGCCAGGAACACCTCCCCGGCGCCGACCGCCGCCGCCCCTGCTTTGGCGCCGGCGACGCGCCAGCACGCGGCCTTGCCACCGCCGGCGCGCAAGCCGGTCGCACCCGCGGCCGTTGCGACAACGGCATCGACCTCGCAGGGCGATACTGACGCGCTGGAAAACGTCATCGATCTCGTGCGCAAGCACAAGCCCGCCGACGCCACCCAGGCCCAGGCCGCCATTTCCGATCCGGTCGCCAGGAAACTCGCCGAGTGGATCATCCTGCGCAGCGACGACAATGGCGCGTCGGTCGAGCGCTATCGCGCCTTCCTCTCGGCCAATCCGAGCTGGCCGTCGCAGACCTTCCTGCGCCGGCGCCTCGAAGCAGCCCTGTGGGACGACCATCGCGACGATGCCACGGTGTGGTCCTGGTTCGAAAATGAATCGCCGCTGTCGGCCAAGGGCAAATTCGCGCTGGCGCGGGTGATGATCGCCCGCGGCGACCGGGCCAATGCGGAGCGTCTGGTGCGCGACGCCTGGCGAAGCGACTCCATGTCGGAGGACACCGAGAACACGGCACTGGATCTGCTCGGCGCGCTGCTGGCGCCGGGCGACCAGAAGGCGCGGATGGACTTGATGCTTTATGGCAGCGACCATGACGCCGCCTTGCGCGCCGCGAAGCGGCTCGGCGCCAGTCATGTCGCTTTGGCCAAGGCTCGCATCGCGGCCTACAAGAAGGCACCGAATACCAGGGCGCTGCTCGATGCGGTGCCGCGCGAACTGCATGGCGATCCCGGCTATCTGTTCAGCAAGATCCAATTGCTGCGCCGCGAAGAAAAATTCGTGGAAGCCGCGCAGCTCATGCTGAGCGCGCCAAAGGAGCCCGGGCGGCTATACAACCTCGACGAATGGTGGATCGAACGGCGGCTGTTGTCCCGCAAGATGCTCGACGTCGGCGAACGCCGCACCGCCTACCTGATCGCCCGCGACGCCGCCCTGCCCGCGCGCGACATCTACAAGACCGAACAGGAATTCACCGCGGGCTGGATCGCGCTGCGCTTCCTGACCGACCCGGCGACCGCCGCGCAGCATTTTGCCCGCATCGGCGTCGGCAGCGTCAACCCGACCGCGCTGGCGCGGGCCGGCTATTGGCAGGGCCGCGCCGCGGAGACCGCCGGCCGCGCCCAGGATGCCCGCGCCGCCTACACCGCGGCTGCGGCGCATTCGACCAGTTACTACGGCCAGCTCGCGCGCGCGAAACTCGGATTGCCGCAGATCCAATTGAACGGCGTGCCCGCCGCGCGCGGACGCGGCATCGAACGATTGGAGATCGTCCGCGCGGTGCAATTGCTCTACGCGCTCGACGAACGCGAAATCGCCATCCCGATTTTCGGCGATATGGGCGAGAACGGCGATCCCGACGCGCTGGTCGGGCTCGGCGAACTGGCCTCCCGCAACAGCGACGCCCGCGGCATGCTGCTGCTCGGCAAGGCCGCGCTCAACCGCGGACTGCCGTTCGATTTCTACGCCTATCCGGTGGCCGGGATTCCGCCGTTCAAGTCGATCGGCCCGGAAGTCGAGCAGAGCATCGTGTTCGCGATCGCGCGGCAGGAGAGCGCTTTCAACCCGGCGGTGGTGTCTCCGGCGCAAGCCTATGGGCTGATGCAGGTGACGCCGGATGCCGGCAAATATGTCTGCAAGAAATACGGCGCCAATTTCGACCTCGGCCGGCTGAAGAACGATCCTGTCTACAATGCCGCGCTCGGCGCTGCCGAGCTCGGCGGGCTGATCGAGGATTATCGCGGCTCCTACATCATGACGTTTGCGGCTTACAATGCCGGCCGCGGCAGCGTCAAGAAATGGATCGACCGCTACGGCGATCCGCGCGATCCCAAGGTCGACGCGGTCGACTGGGTCGAACTGATCCCGTTCTCCGAGACGCGCAATTACGTGCAGCGGATCATGGAGAATTTACAGGTCTATCGCGCGCGGTTCGGCGGCGGCACGCGGCTGCAGATCGAAGCCGACCTGCATCGCGGCGCCAGCGTCGAATAGCCGGAAGAGGTGACGGTTCCGAGATGCGTCACTTCACGGGTGGAAAAACTGTTTTCCAATCCTGTTTCATGTCGACGATTGTCCAGCCCCGCTTTGCCGCTTCGTCGAGCGCCTTGTCGAGCTTGCCGATACTGGACCGGCGGTCGTAGGCATATTCACGCTCGGCATCGGTGTGGTGCACGATACCCACGAAGCGCGCGCCGCTTCCCGAGGCCGTGTATTGCAGCATCTGCAGGTCGCCATCGGAATTGCCGAACGCGAAGATCGGCCTGCGCCCGATGAACCTGTTGATGCCGACCGGCTTGCCCGGGCCATCGTCGATGAATTCGATCTTCGGCAGCTTTGACAGCGACGTCTTGCCATCAGGCGTAATCTCGAACTTGACCACGCCGGACGAACCGACGACCTGTTCGGGCGGAATGCCATAGACCCGGTCGGTCCACGGCCGCATGAACTCGACGCCGCCGCCGGAGACGATAAAAGTCTTGAAACCGTTGGCGCGAAGATAGGCCAGCAGTTCGAGCATCGGCTGAAAGATCAGTTCGGTGTAGGGTCGATTGAACTTCGGATGTCGCGCGGTCGCGGTCCAACCGATAACGATGCTGGAAAACGCTTCGACGGTCATTCCCGTATGGGTGACCGCGATAATTTGCAAGAGGCCATCCTTGCCCGCCGCCGCCAGCGCGTTCTTGTCGCCTTCCAGCAAAGCCTTGAAGGGTTGCGTGGTCTTCCATTCCGGATGCTGCGGCGCCATCGCCTTGATGCGATCGAGCGCGAAGGCGAGCTGGAAATAATAAGGCTGCTCGGTCCAGAGCGTGCCGTCATTGTCGAAGGTCGCGATGCGCTCCGGCACCGCTACGAAATCGGGCCCGCCTTCCCTGGTGACGCGGCTGACGAAATCCGCGATCGCCTGCTTCGCCGTACCGTCGTTCCACGACGGCAGCGGATCGGGCTGCGCATAAGCGCCGCAGCCAAGCGCGCCAAATGTTGCAACGAGTGCGATGGCCAGTAACACCCGCCGCGCGACAGCTCTCGCGATAGGGGGTAGCGGTACGAAACACCACATGACGGGGCCTCGCTAGCCGGCGCAGGCAAGACGACGCGGAAGTGACCGCGGCGGGAAGTCCGGATACCCCCAAGCTCAAATACAGCAAATTGGGCATGCTTAATAGAGAAAGAGGGCTTACAACCTCAGGTATCGAGGCGGAGATCTCGCCATGTCCTATGAGCCGGGAACGTCTGGCACGTCCGTTCAATCGGTGCGGAAAGATTTGAGCCGCCGGGTGTTTGCCGCCGGGGCTGCTATCTTCGCCGAAGCCGGGACAATCGCCTATATCCTGCTCCGCGGCGACGTTACGGTTTTCATCGGATTTGGAACCGGCCGTCAGCGCACCGTGACGAAGTTGGAGCCCGGGCAAATGTTCGGCGTGCAGGCGCTTGCGGCTGACGCGCAGCGCGCCGTCTCCGCAATGACCATGCACGGCTGCGAACTTCTTGCGGTGAGCGAGGCCAAGCTGCTGCAAAAGCTGGAGCAGGCCGATCCGTTGCTGCGGCACTGGGTCGACCATCTGTCGAAGCGGATCATCGACCTATCCATACAATGAGAACCCGGCCGAAGCGGCAGCTCACATGGACGCCTCCCCGTCTCGCAAACCGCGCCTCACCCTGTTCGCGACAGTGCTGTCGCTGTTCCTGGTTGTCGCGTTGCTGGTGGGAACCGCCGTCACGATTACCAACTATGTTCAGACCCGCCGGACAGCCATCAGCGTCGCGGCCGACACGTTTCACGCGACCATCGACCGGATCAATGAGAAACGCCTGGCGTTCTTTGCACCCGCTTTCCTGGTAACCGAACTTCTGCGCAACGCGCCTTCGCTTCAAGCGGCGGATGGATCAAAGGACGGCGCACGGCAACTGGTCCTGGCCAGTTTTGAACCGAATCCGCAGATATCCGCGGTTTATGTCGGCTACGAGAACGGGAATTACTTTCAGATCCTGTCGATCACCGAATCCGAAAAGGCGTTCGTCGAACAATTGGGCGGCCCGCCGCACAGCCGGTTCGCCGTTCAGGAAATTCGCCTCGACGATAACGGCGTTCGCAGCGAGACCTGGCAGTTTCTCGACAGCGACCACCGTCAGATCGCGACGCTTACCGAGCAATCGCCGACCTATGATCCTCGCCGCCGTGGCTGGTATCGCGATGCCATGGCAAATCCAAACACCCTTATCCGGACATTGCCCTATCTGTTCGCGACCACGTCGCAAGTCGGAATGACCTTGGCGAAGGCGTTTCCCGGCGGCGTTGTCGGGGTCGATATCACGCTCGACCGGTTGATGGTCTATGTTCGCTCGGTCCGGGCCAATGAAGCGCATCGCTTCGTGGCTTTCGATGACGAAAATCGCCTGCTGGCGCATTTCGACCCCGATCAATTGTTCAAGCGCACCGGCGCCGGCGAAACCCAAACGATTGAACTCGCGACCACTGCGGACATCAGGGATCCCGTGGTTCGGGAGGCGTTGGCGATATTCACGCGCAGCGGCCCCTATCGTTTGGCGGATTTTTCGGTCGCGGGCACCGACTATCTCGCCACCGTGGACCGCCAAGCCACAAGGGATGGCGGCGACTTCTTCCAGCTCTACGCGGCGCCGCTTTCCGACTTCCAGGGCACGCTGGCTGATGCCGCCGGGCGCAGCATCCCCGTCGCATTCGGCGTCTTTCTCATCACCCTGCCCGCGATCATCTATCTCGCCCGGTCGATTTCGAAACCCCTCGCCAGGCTTTCCAGCGAGGCGGAATTGATACGGTCGTTCCAGCTCGACGATCCGATCAAATTGCACTCATACGTGCATGAAATCAGTACGCTGATCGGATCGATGTCGGGCATGAAGGGGACACTTCGCGAAGTATCGAAGTTTGTTCCGAAGGCGCTGGTCAGGGACATTCTCGAAAGCGGCGGCAAGGTCGCTGTCGGCGGCGAGATCCGCCGCGTCAGCATATTGTTCACCGACGTCAAGGATTTCACGCCGATTGCCGAAGGCATCCCGGCGGAAGATCTCATGGTGAACCTGTCGGAATATTTCGAGGAGCTCGCCTCGTTGATCCTCCGGGAAGACGGCACGGTCGACAAATTCATCGGCGACGCCATCTTTGCTTTTTGGAATGCGCCGCTTGCGGTTCCGCGCCACGAACATGCCGCTTGCGCCACCACACTTGAATGCCGCGCCGCATTGAGGCGGCTGAATATGCGATGGGCCGACAAGGGCTTGCCTCCATGGCACACGCGTTTCGGGGTTCATGTCGGTGACGCCGTGCTGGGCAATGTCGGATCGTCCGACCGGATCGACTACACGGCAATGGGCGACACCGTGAACATCGCGGCTCGCCTCGAAGGACTGAACAAATATTACGGCAGCAGTATCCTCGTCAGCGGACAGATTGCGGCCGTCTGCTCAGATGAATTCCTGTTCCGCCGCGTTGACCGCAGCCAGCCGAAGGGCGTCGGCCACCCGCTCGATATCTTCGAACTGCTCGGGACGGTCGAGGGCGCGGGCGAGTTTCGGGTTACGCCGGCGATGGCCAAGCTCGTCCAGGACTGGAACTCGGTCTATGATATGTATGCCAGCCGGGACTGGCTGCGCACGTTGGAGGCCCTGGAGGGGTTCGCCGATGAATATCCCGACGATGTGCTGGCCGGAATTTATCTCGATCGCGTTGTCGGGTTCTTGCTCGAGCCGCCGCCCGAGACCTTCGATGGAATCATCAGCTTCAGCAAAAAATAGCGCGAGCTGTTCCAGCATCGGGAGGGCAATTCAGTACCGGTGATGCGTACCAACCTCGTCATTCGACTTCATTCTTGCGACTTCATTCTTGAAATCAGGGAGATTCGAAATGAATGGGAAGAAATATGCCGCCGAGGCGATCGGCACATTCTGGCTTACATTTGCAGGCTGCGGCAGCGCGGTGATCGCCGCCGCGTTTCCGCAGGTCGGCATCGGCCTGGTCGGCGTTTCCCTGGCTTTCGGATTGAGCGTCGTGACCATGGCCTACGCGATCGGGCACGTCTCCGGCTGCCATCTCAATCCCGCCGTGACGGCGGGCCTCGCCGCGGGAGGACGGTTTCCGGCGGGAACTCATTGCGCCCTATGTGATCGCGCAGGTGATCGGCGCCGTTGCCGCTGCGGCGCTGCTGTATGTGATCGCGAGCGGAGCCGCCGGTTTCGATGTCAGCAAGGGCTTTGCCTCCAACGGTTTCGCTGAGCATTCGCCGGGCAAATACAGCCTGGTCGCGTGCTTCATCATGGAGGTCACGATGACCATGATGTTTCTCTTCATCATCATGGGTGCCACCCACGGCAGGGCCCCGGTGGGCTTCGCGCCCCTGGCCATCGGGCTCGCTTTGACCATGATCCATCTGGTCTCCATTCCCGTCACCAACACGTCGGTCAACCCCGCGCGCAGCACGGGTCCGGCCTTGTTCGTCGGCGGATGGGCGCTGGCGCAGCTCTGGTTGTTTTGGGTCGCCCCGTTGATCGGCGGCGTTCTCGGCGGCGTCCTCTATCGCTGGCTCAGCGATCAGCCGTCCGGCGTTGTGGAAGGCCAGAGGACGGCGTAGACGCACCGTTCGCTTCGCCAGCCGGGCCCACTCTCGAAACCTGGATATCCCCCATGTCGGCTCTCGGGACGATGTTGCCGGTGCCGCCGGCCGGCAACAGAGCCGTGCGCTACGGGCAAGACAAAGAAAAACTCCCGGCAGTTACCTGCCGGGAGTTCTTTAGAAAGTAGTTCAGACGTTCGGGATCAGAAGTTACGCTGAGCGCGAATGTTGAAGGACACGGTGTCCTGGTCCTTGAACTCGTAGACGGCCGAGGGCTTCGGAGCCGTCGGGCCCAAGGTCGCAACACCAGCGAACTTCTGGTCGAGATGGGTCCACAAGACTTCGGCCGAGAACGTCAGGTTCTTGATGGGGGTCCAGCGGGTGATCGCGCCGAGCTGCGAGACGTTGAAGTCCGGGTTGCAGGTGAAGGCAATCGCGCCACCCACTGCCTTGCCGGCCGTGACGTAGTTCGCACAGATACCAGCCTTTGCGGTGCTGTCATAACGAACAGCCGAATAGCTGCCGAACAGGCTGGACGACCAGTACGGATCCCAGTTGTGGTTGAACGCACCACGGACACCGTAGGCTTCCGTCAGGTGCAGACCACCGTCGGTGCTGCCGTTGACGCCGACAGGAGTCCAGACCGCATCGGTCGTCAAACCAACGCCGAGGCTCTGATAAGCGCCGTTGCCGCTGCCGCCGAACATCGCAAAGCTCGGCGAGGCTCCGCTGGTGGAGATCACCTGCTTGGTGTCACCCTTGGACCAGGTGGCGTCGATCTTGATGTCGTCGCCGGGACCGGTCGGGATGTTCTTGATCTGCAAGGCAGCCGAGACCGCGCCGCCCCACTTGGTGCTGGGATGGCCGCTGATTTCCGACAGAGCAGTCGGAGCTGCGCCTGCAAGACCCGTGGCGCCGGCAGGAACCGCAACGCTGTTCAGGACGTTGTAGGAGCCGCTGACTTCGTGAAGCGCACCCGACACCTGGAACAGACCCCAGGCCTGATCGACGCGGATGTTGCCGACGATGTCGGGAGAATGCACGCCGGCGTAGGCGTTGGCAGCACCCAGGGTCGCACTGAGCGGGAGCGACAGGTTGGCAACCTGGGTACGGTTGAACACGGTCGGATCGTCGAGACCGATGGTGCCGGACACGCCGTTGCCGAACTGCGCGGTGTACTGGATGTTGCTGACACCGGTGACGGTATCGTGGCCGCCGAGCAAGTTCGAGCTGTTGTTGCCCGGATAACCGTTCCAGGGCGTTGCGAAGGCCGAGGAAGATTTACCGAAGGTGAACCCAGCGAACTGCAGGAACACGTACTCGACCGCGACATAGCCGCCGCCTGCCGAATTGAGCAGGTTGGCACCGCCGACCGGCGAGCTGCTGTTGATCGAACCCGGGTTGTAGGTAGCACCACCGAGCGTGTCGAACTGGAAGTCGCCCTGACCGAAGGTGCGGACGACGCCGTATTCGGTGGCGGTACGGGTATCGATCGTCAGCGCCATACGCGAACGGGTCGTGAAGTAGTCGCGGTAACGGTTGCCTTGACCGGGATCGCCGTTCCAAGCCGGCGCGTCCTGGGTGCCGCTGCCGTTGAACGTGGTGTCGACGCGCAGATAACCACCCAGCTTGATGCAGGTGTCGGTGCCCGGGATGTAGAAGAAACCGGCACCATACAGGGAGCAGATCCTCACGTACTCGACCGCTTTGGCCTTGACGGGAAGATCAGCTGCCTGCGCCCCGCTCATGGCGAGAAGACCCGCCGCTGAGCCGAGGATTAGGCTCTTAACCATCTTCATATTAACCTCCAGTTGCTCTGTAGGGAAGGTTCCGGATCCGCTGGGTGAAACACCCTAAGAGGTTGGTTCCCTTGTCCCTTAAAACCCGCTTAGTCGCTTCGCGCCTTCGGACACTCCCGCTCAACGCGAGGGACTTAAGCGAACCACCTAACGGGACGACCTCGGGATGCCCCCCTCCGTCGCACCGACACAATTACCGAACACCCCTGCACACGCAATAAAGGAACCTCCAAAAACGGCCCGAGTTCGGCCGTTTTTGGATGGGTGTTGCACAATTAACACGCGTTCGTGATTGATCTTTCTTTGCAAGTCATTGTTTCCACTTGTCTTTTAGATAAGTTCCATTTGGAACCGCAATCACCGCTCGAGCGTTCGCTCCACCGAATCCGCTCCCGTGCGCTGAAGCCGGCGAATCGCAAGCCCTTTGACGATCACATTCTCGCAACTGAAACGGCGGCGTCTTCAGTTGGAGCCGCGCCTCCCCGCGAGGTTTCGAGGCCGCCAAAAAGACCGCGCCAATATAAAGTATCCGCAGGGGGCGGCACCCGCGACAGCCTTCAGGGTTTGCCGTGCCACCGCGGGCGACACCCGGACCCGATAATGCCCGGCGTCGCACGCCAACGCTCGAACCGGCGCCGGGACGGATCCAAAAGGGCTCCTTGCCGTCCCCCACACCAGATGCGCACGTCTCCTCCGCGTTCAGGATTGGTTTGATGACCCGGCACGGGCCCCCGATCGCCCGGAAAACCGCGGCCTTAAATCTGCCGCTTGCGGCTCGCCCCGGCGTCGGGCATATCCGCGCTACCGGAGATGTGGCCGAGTGGCTGAAGGCGGCGGTTTGCTAAACCGTTATAGGGTTGTAAAGCCCTATCGAGGGTTCGAATCCCTCCGTCTCCGCCAATCAATGTTTGTCCGGCCTTGAGCGATCTATGCCGATAGCTTCGTGGCGAGCTGCACGGCGGCGCCGTGGACCCGATGCCGTTACAAATCCAGGCGCTGTTGCTTCCGGTCAAGGGCGCTGGTTCTGAGCGGAAACTGAGTCCTGTTTGATGCCCGCGGCCTTCCCGATCGGCTGACCGGGGAATACGGCGCCGCACATTCGGGGAGCGCAGAAACGGCTATACTGCATGGGCTTCGAAACGATGCGGCATCATTCGGAGAACGCCGATGAAAACAATCACGGCCATCGCGGCCAACAAGCTCGGAAATTTTCTGACGAGGGATTTTCGCCGTATTTTCGGCTCGGCCCATGATGATATCGCGGAACGACTGGGGTCGGCGGCGCGGAGCACCATCGAATGCCTGGCCAAAAGCGACGCCCTTTATCACAATTACGAACACACGCTGCAGGTCACGATCGTCGGGCGGGACATTCTGCAGGGAATGATGGTGCATCAGCGGATAGAACCCTCCGACTATAGCCATCTGATCGCCGCCTGCCTGCTGCACGACATCGGCTATGTGCGCGGGGTCCTGAACGGCGATAGCGACACTGAATTCGTCATCGACGGCAGCGGCAACACGATCACGCTTCCTCGCGGCGCATCGGACGCCGCGCTGATGCCGTATCACGTCGACCGGTCGAAAATATTTGCCTTTGAACGACTTGAAAAGGTGCCGAACCTCGACGCCGCACGGGTCGCAGCGGCCATCGAGATGACGCGCTTTCCAATTCCGCCAAACCCCAGGGAAGCGGACGGTCTGGAGCCGAGACTGGTCCAGGCGGCCGACTTCATAGGACAACTCGGCGATCCCCTGTACTCACGCAAAGCCAATGCGCTCTATTATGAATTCGAAGAGGTCGGCACCAACCGGCAACTGGGGTACTCGTCGCCCGCCGACATTACGGAAAAGTACCCGAGCTTTTTCTGGAACAGCGTCTCGATGCACCTCGACGACGGCATAAAATATCTGAACATGACCGCTGCCGGCCGGCAATGGATCGCCAACCTCCACCATCATATTCTATGCGCGGAGCGGGCCCAGCGGCTGATGGGGCCTCAAGCCTGAACCCGCCGACCGGCGGGCCGTTGCGGCGCCGGCTC
Organism: uncultured Alphaproteobacteria bacterium; assembly: GCA_963793165.1. Taxonomy (GTDB): domain Bacteria; phylum Pseudomonadota; class Alphaproteobacteria; order Rhizobiales; family Xanthobacteraceae; genus Bradyrhizobium. Next base: position 153,762 of record CAWBYU010000005.1, on the reverse strand, counting down.
GACCGCGCCATCGCTGCGAAGCGGCGGCGGCGGACCGGTTCGAACGTTTGCCGATCGCCTCGCCACCCGTTCCGGATCGACCGATGCCCTCGTTTTGCTCTCTATCCATGAGACGCGAGACAGGATAATCAACCTCAGCGCCTCGGTTCGGGTAGCCATGATAACCAGACTTGCGATTTCCGGCTATCGATCCTTGCGCGACATCAGGGTAACGCTTGGCGCCCTCAACGTCGTGACCGGAGCCAATGGCAGCGGCAAGTCCAGCCTTTACCGCGCGCTGAACCTCTTGGCGGACATCGCGCAGGGCCGCATCATCCAATCGCTGGCCGCCGAGGGCGGACTGCAGTCGACATTGTGGGCCGGTCCCGAAGCCATTTCCCGGGCGATGAAAAACGGCGCCGCGCCGGTGCAGGGCCTGGTGCGCAAGGCTCCGATCAGCCTGAAGCTCGGATTTTCGGGCAAGGATTACGGCTATGCCATCGATCTCGGGCTCCCGCTGCCGGACGCGCGCACGAAATTCTCGAGCGATCCGGAAATCAAGATCGAAAGCCAATGGGCGGGCGAACGGCTGGACCGGACCAATGCATTCGCCATCCGCGTCGGCCCCAGCGTCCGCGTTATGAACGGCGAGGGAGGATGGCGGCAGGCCCATCAGCACCTCGATTCATTCGACAGCATGATGACGCATTGCGCCGACCCGCAGCAGGCCGTCGAACTCCTGCTGTTGCGCGAGAAGATGCGGAACTGGCGGTTTTACGATCATTTGCGGACCGATCTCGATGCGCCCTCGCGCAAACCGCAAGTCGGCACCTATACGCCGGTGCTGGCGGCTGACGGATCGGATCTGGCGGCGGCGGTGCAAACCATCCGGGAAGTCGGAGCCGCCGACGAAATGGACGCGGCCATCGCCGATGCCTTTCCCGGCGCGCGCGTCGAGGTGATCAGCACCAACGGATATTTCGACCTCGAAATGCACCAGCACGGCCTGCTTCGGCCGCTCAAGGCCTCCGAGCTGTCGGACGGCACGCTGCGCTATCTGCTGCTCGTCGCGGCCCTGCTGTCGCCGCGGCCGCCGGCGCTGATGATCCTCAACGAGCCCGAAACCAGCCTGCACCCGGCTTTGCTGCCGCCGCTGGCGCGCCTGATCGCCCAGGTATCGAAGCGGTCGCAGGCCGTGGTGGTGACGCACGCCCCCTCGCTGGTCGCCGCGCTCGACGCCAATGTCGATTACCGGCAGATCGTGCTGGAGAAGCATTTCGGCGAAACCGTCGCCAAGGACAACACGCCACCGGACTGGACCTGGCCGTCGGTATGACCGGCCGGGCCGTTGCCGGAAAACGCATCTAGTGCGCCGTCATCCAGGCCCGGGCTTCGCGCTGAGCCGTCGCGATCTCGACCTCGGACATCATCTCGGCGACTTCACGGCGCATCGAAATGGCGTCAGCGCGGCCCTTCAGGGCGGCGAGGTTGAACCATTTATGCGCGGCGACGAGGTTGACCACGCCGGAACGGCCGCTGGCCCAGTACAGGCCGCGCTCGAACAGCATGTCGGGAATGGCACTCCCTTCCAACAGCGTAGCTGACTCCTGATCGATCTGCCCCTGAAACATCTGTCGTCTCCTTTTTGTTTTTGGCCGCCCTGCTCCGAGCGCGGCCCCTGTCCAACTGTAAAAAACGTCCCGTTATTCCCCACGCCGTTTGCCGGCTTGTTGGGATCATCATGACCGATCAAATTTGAAGAGCAGTTTAAGTATCGCGATGAACGGGGCGTAAACGCCCGGCCGGCGGCAGTGGCGGCGAAATTGCAGAAACGCCTGTGCCGCAGGGATTTTCACTGCTTTGCTGAATTCTGTTTACCCTGGCATTTGGCGGAATGATAACCATCGGCGCAATGCGTCCCTCCGCCATACCCCGTCGCCGGGTCCCGCCGTCGGCAAGCGATGACAGGCCGGTCGGGTATCCAGTGACGGCTGGTTTGTTGAAAACAGCCTGCCACGGCTCATGCCAAAGCGCCCCGGCCATCGGGCCGTGGACAATCAGGACAATCGTTTCGAGGATTTGGAAATTAGAACGCCGGGCGCCATCGGCGCGGCAGATTGAACGAGGGCGTCGGCGAACACGTCAGGACCAGATTTCACGTCAGGCTTGGAAGCCGGTGAAATTGCGGATCTTTGAGATCCGCACCGAACGAAGAAAACCTGTTTCTTCTGCCGGACCGTTTTTCGCAAGAGCGAGCCCTTCGAAAATGCGATCCAGCCGTTTGACCTGATGTCTCGCCGACACCCTCTTTCGTCGACCAGAGCTATCAGGGTTGAAATCCGCTTTGTGAGGCAGATCGTTCTGAAGGCTCTAATGACGTGCCGGCATCAAGCCGCCGGCAATCTTTCAGAAGCGAGAGTTACTTCTTCTTCTTGGCGACCTTGCGGGTCTTCTTCGCAGTCTTCTTCACTGCGCTCTTCGCCTTCTTTGCCTTCTTAGCTTTCTTGGCCATGTTGCCCTCCTAATGTAAGTGAGATGGCTTAATCGCTGCGTGCACTCGGGAATCGAGATGCACTACATCCCGAATACACCAACGCACCCAAAAAAACAGCGTCCCGCTTAAGGAAGTGTTGACGCCGCGATGCGAGCGCGCGCTGCGCGCGCCGATCGACGACACGACAATCCATTCACACCACGATGCGAACAGCGCTCGAAAAATTGCCGCGGCGATTTTCGAAATTGCAAGAAACAACTGCGCCGCAGGTATTTCCTGCATTCATTCATCAAGCGATCGACGCGCGATCGACATCGTAGCGGCCGGTCAATAGTGGCTGAAAGGCGGCCACGCGGACTCTGAGTCGCGGTTTTTGGCAATGAAAAAATTTTTGCGCTGAGCGGCTTCGCGCCCAATCGGCGCTCGCCAAAACCGGTTTTTCGAGCGAATCGCGGCGACCAATTCGGCGTCGCCATTTCTTCCAGCGCGCCGCTTATGGTGAACGATTTGGTGCATGAGCGCGATCGACACGACGCGTGGACGATGCCGGCGCCGCGTCACGCGACATTCAGATTCCGAGTTTGCTCTTGAGCAGATCGTTGACGGTTTGCGGATTGGCTTTGCCGCCGGACGACTTCATCACCTGGCCGACGAACCAGCCCATCAGCTGCGGCTTCGCGCGGGCCTGCGTCACCTTGTCAGGATTGGCGGCGATGATGTCGTCGACCACCTTCTCGATCGCGCCGAGATCGGTGACCTGCTTCATGCCGCGCGCTTCCACCAGCGCGCGAGGATCGCCGCCCTCGGTCCAGACGATCTCGAACAGATCTTTTGCAATTTTCCCGGAGATGGTGCCCTCGCCGATCAGATCGACAATGGCGGCGAGCTGGATGGCCGACACGGGCGAGCCCGTAATTTCACGGCCTTCCTTGTTGAGCCGCCCGAACAGCTCGTTGATCACCCAGTTGGCGGCGAGCTTGCCGTCGCGGGCCTTGTCGGCGAGTTTTGCCAGCACGGTTTCATAAAAGTCCGCGCTCTCGCGTTCGGCCACCAGCACGCTGGCGTCGTAGGGCGAGAGCCCGAACTCGGCGATGAAGCGGGCTCGCTTCTGGTCCGGCAGTTCCGGCAAGCCGGCCCTGAGATCGGCGACATAGGCCTCGCTGAACTCCAGCGGCAGCAGGTCCGGATCCGGGAAATAGCGGTAGTCATGCGCCTCTTCCTTGGAGCGCATCGAGCGGGTCTCGCGCTTGTTCGGGTCGTAGAGCCGGGTTTCCTGATCGATGGCGCCGCCGTCTTCGAGGATTTCGATCTGCCGCCGCGCCTCGTATTCGATGGCGTCGCCGATGAAGCTGATCGAGTTCATGTTCTTGATCTCGCAGCGGGTGCCGAGCGGACCGCCGGGCTTGCGCACGGAGACGTTGACGTCGGCGCGCAAGGACCCCTTCTCCATGTCGCCATCGCAGGTGCCGAGATAGCGCAGGATCGAGCGCAATTTGGCGACATAGGCCTTGGCCTGCTCGGACGAGCGGATATCCGGCTTGGACACGATCTCCATCAGCGCCACGCCGCACCGGTTGAGGTCGACATAGGACATGGTCGGAGATTGGTCGTGCAACAACTTGCCGGCATCCTGCTCCAGATGCAGCCGCTCGATCCCGATCGTCGCGGTCTTGCCGCCGTCCAGTTCGACCACGACCTCGCCCTCGCCCACGATCGGCGACTTGTACTGGCTGATCTGGTAACCTTGCGGCGAATCCGCATAGAAATAGTTCTTGCGGTCGAACACCGAGCGCCGGTTGATCTGCGCGTTCAGGCCAAGTCCGGTACGCACCGCCTGCCGCACGCACTCCTCGTTGATGACCGGCAGCATGCCCGGCATCGCCGCATCGACCAGCGAGACATGGGTGTTCGGCTCGCCGCCGAATTCGGTCGAGGCGCCGGAAAACAGTTTTGACTTGGAGGTGACCTGGGCATGAACCTCCAGCCCGATCACCATTTCCCAGCCCTGGATCAGCTTGCTGTCGGTCGCGCTCATGCTCTTCCACTCCCAAGCAGCTCGGAGGCAATCCGCTCCCATTCGGCTTCCAGCGAATCTTTCGCCACCGGCCTGCCCGCCTGCCGGTACCAATAGCCGGCGTTGCCGAGATCGCCTTCGACCCGGTGCAGATAGGCATGGACCCAGGCCGAAGCGGCGGTGTCCTGATCCTGCGCGATCCTGTGCGCCTGGTCCCACTGGCCTTTGGCGGCCCACCACAGCGCGGCCAGCGGCGCGTCGAGATCGGGCGCAGGTGCCGCGCCCGTGAGACTGGCTTTGAAATCCGCCACGCTCACCACCACCTCGCCGGTGTAAACCGCCCCGCCGCCTGCTCGATCACCTCGCCGAGCGAGAACAGCGTCGCTTCATCGAACGCACTGCCGATCAGTTGCAGCCCGAGCGGCAAGGCCTGTGCATCCTTGCCGGCGGGAACGGCGATCGCCGGCAGCCCGGCCATGTTCACGGTCACGGTGAAGATGTCGTTGAGATACATCTCCACGGGGTCGGCGCCCTTTTCGCCGATGCCGAACGCCGCCGATGGCGTCGCCGGCGTCAGGATCGCGTTGACGCCCTTGGCGAAACAGTCCTCGAAGTCCTTCTTGATCAGGGTGCGGACTTTCTGCGCGCGCAGATAATAGGCGTCGTAATAGCCGGCCGAGAGCACGTAGGTGCCGATCATGACCCGGCGCCGGACTTCGGCGCCGAAACCTTCGGCGCGCGTGTTCTCATACATCTCGCCAATGGAGCGGCCGGGCACGCGCAGGCCGTAGCGCACGCCATCATAGCGCGCGAGGTTCGACGACGCCTCGGCGGGCGCGACGATATAATACGCCGGCAGCGCGTATTTGGTGTGCGGCAGCGACACGTCGACCAGTTCCGCGCCGGCGGCCTTCAGCCAGGCCGCGCCCTCACTCCAGAGCTTTTCGATTTCGGCGGGCATGCCGTCGAGGCGATACTCCCTGGGTATGCCGATCTTCATGCCCTTGACGGACTTCCCGATCGCGGCCTCGTAATCCGGCACTTCGCGATCGACCGATGTGGTGTCCTTGGGATCGTAACCGGCCATCGAGCGAAGAAGTATCGCCGCATCCCGCACGGTCCGCGCGATCGGCCCGGCCTGATCCAGCGAGGATGCGAACGCGACGACGCCCCAGCGCGAGCAGCGGCCATAGGTCGGCTTCAGGCCGACGGTCGCGGTGAAGGCCGCCGGCTGGCGGATCGAGCCGCCGGTGTCGGTCGCGGTAGCACCCATGCACAACAGCGCCGCCACCGCCGACGCCGAGCCGCCGGACGAACCGCCCGGCACCAGGGCGGTATTGGCGCCGTCGCGCCGCCACGGATTGACCACCGGACCGAAGCACGAGGTCTCGTTCGACGAGCCCATCGCGAATTCGTCGTTGTTGAGCTTGCCGAGCATCACCGCGCCGTCGCGCCAGAGCTGCGAGGTCACGGTGAATTCATAGGTCGGCACGAAATTGCCGAGGATCTTCGAGCAGGCGGTGGTGCGCACGTCCTTTGTCGCGAACAGGTCCTTGATGCCGAGCGGAATGCCGGCCAGCGGGCCGCCCTCGCCCCTGGCGATCCTGGCATCGACCGCGCGCGCCATGGCGCGGGCCTGATCCGGCGTCTCCATCACAAAGGCATTGAGCGCGCGCGCCGCCTCGATCGCCTTGAGGTGCGCGTCGGTCAATTCAAGCGACGTGAAAGATTTGCTCGCCAGACCCTCACGGGCCTCGGCGAGCGTCAGCGATGTCAAATCGGTCATTTATCAACCGGGCTGCAGAAGAACGGAGACAGCGTCTTGTCGTTGGCCGGATCGTCGCTTTTATTCCTGGCCTTGTCGGCGGCTTCGAGCTGATCGAGCACGGCATCCATCGCCTTGTCAGGGTCGGCGGCCTTGCCCTGACGTTCCATCGCGTCGAGATAGTTCATATAGGCCGCATAGGCCTTTTCATCGTCGCAGAGCAGACACATCGGATTTCCCGTCTCGAAGACTCTTTTGGTTAAGGTTCAACGTGTTTCCCGAACCGGCATCCACTTGCCGTGAAAACGCTACCCTTTGTCTAACGCGTTTTCCTCGCGCGAAAACGCCGTGGCTATTCGACGACTTTCGGCACCAGAAAGAAATGATTTTCCGCCGCCGGCGCATTGCTGATCACGTCGTCCGCGATCTCGCCGTCATTGACCACGTCCGGGCGCTTCTTCATCTCCATCGGCATGACCGAGGTCATCGGCTCGACGCCATCGACATCGACCTCCGATAGGTGTTCCACAAACGCCAGCATCGCGTTCAGCTCGCCCTGCAGATGCGGAACCTCTGTTTCAGCGACCGCGATCCGCGCGAGATGCGCGATACGGCGAACGGTAGCGGCGTCGACCGACATTATATAAGGCCCCTGAGCGGCAAAATCAGCCTGCCGTATAGCAGAGGGCCCTTTTGCGCCGCAACAGCGCCGCTGGCTATCAGCCGGCCATTTGGCTGAGCCGCGCCAGCGCCGCACCGGCCAGCGCCCGGGTCAGCTCCGCCGCCGGCATTTCGCGGCCCAATCGGACCGCCTGCCCGGCCCACAGATTGGTGAAATCGACTTTTCCGAGCTTTTCCGCCGCCGCCTTCAATGGCCCCAGCGCGGTGGCGGAATGCGGGAAGGCCGGCGCATCGGGCGAAATCGGGCCGACTTCGCGCATCACGCGGTTGGCGACCCCGCGCGCCGGGCGGCCGGTCATCACGTTGGTGATGACGGTGGATTCGTCCAGCGCCTGGGCGAGCGCCACCCGCGCCGGCGCGATCACTTTGGACTCCGGACAGCGCAGATAGGCGCTGCCGATCTGCACGCCGGCCGCACCCAGCGCGAACGCCGCCGCGATGCCGCGCCCGTCGGCGATGCCGCCGGCGGCGATCACCGGGACCTTCACGGCGTCGACCACCTGCGGCACCAGCGCAAAGGTGCCGGGCTGCTCGGCGATATTGTCGGTGAGGAACATGCCGCGATGGCCGCCGGCCTCGGCGCCTTGCGCAATGATGGCGTCGACGCCGTTCTGCTCCAGCCAGATCGCCTCGCGCACGATGGTCGCGGACGAAATCACGAGACAGCCGGCAGCCTTGACGCGCCGGAGCAGCGCCGGCTCCGGCAGGCCGAAATGGAAGCTCACCACTTCAGGCTTCAGCTCCTCGACCAGTTCGCACATCGCCGCGTCGAACGGCGCGCGATTGGCGGCGGTGAAGGGCGCCGCCGGATCAATCCCCAACTCGTGATAGTAAGGCGCAAGCCGCTGTTTCCACCCCGCCTCGCGCCCGGGATCAGCATCTTCAGCCTGGTGGCAGAAGAAGTTCATGTTGACCGGCGCCGACACCCGCTGGCGGATGATGTTGACCTGCTCACGCGCCTTCTCCACCGGGATCAACGCGCATGGCAGCGATCCCAGCGCGCCGCCCTGCGCAGCAGCGATCACGAGATCGGCATCCATGATGCCCGCCATCGGTGCGAGCACGATGGGAAATTCGGTCTTGAAGAGATCTAGAAGTCGGCGGTCGGGCCACATGATCTGCTCATTCCGGTGAAAAGGGGTTTCGGGCGGGACGCTTCATCGCGGCCATTGGGAATTAGACATGTAATGCCTGGGAAGAGTGGCTCCAACTCCTGCCGGCAGAAGAATAGTCGGGCCGTCGCCGCCTGAAAGCCCCGATCTAGGCATTGGATGGCCGCCTGAGGCTCCAGCGCCGCAGCGCAACGACGGCCCAGACGGCCTCGACAAGCCCGAACGGCCACGCGCCCTGCAAAAATCCGTAGGCCGAACCAAGCGCGCACGCCACCGCGAATGCGAGGATGAGCCAATGGCTGCGATCCTCCAGCGCGTAGCATATGAGCATGGCGGTAACGGCGAACAAACCGAACAGGCTAAGGGCATCCATGGCATGGTCTCGTCATTTCGAACCGTCGCTCACGCATGCGAATAACCTTGTTTGAGCGTTCGTGGGTGCCGCTCTTTCCGCTACCCGAAATTTCGCCGCCATATTTTTGTAACAAAATGCTTCGGTGCAGCACAGTCGGATGTGCGGCTTTACGTCCGCGGCTTCAAAAAAAATGGATCGGGTTGCGCTGCTACGTTAGGATGTGGCGCTCGCTACCAAAAACCATAACAGCAACATCCGGGAGGAACTGCGATGCGCAAGGCATTCGTCTTGAGCTGTTCTGTCGCCTTGTTGGGTACGGTCGGATCGGCAAGCGCACAGGACTGGACTAAATCGAAATGGGGCCCGAACGACGAGATCGGTGCCGCCAATTACATGACGCCGGAGCTTGTCGTCAAAGCCGCGTCCCTCGTTAAAACCGGCAAGACCTATGCGCTCGGCATTCCCGTCGACTCCAAGACGCCGGCCTACCCGCCGCGCTCCTTCAAGATCACGATCGTCCAGCCGGGACAGGCGGGCATTCCGGGCCTCGGACCCAGCAAGACCACTTATAACGACGACATCATCGACGGCTGGGTCGGAATCGGCAGCCAGCTCGACGGCCTCGGCCATATCGGCGTCGAGCACGTCTATTACAACGGCAACAAGTTGCTCGAATTCGCCGATCCCACCGGCTTGAAGAAGCTCGGCATCGAGAAAATCCCGCCGATGGTGACGCGCGGCGTGTTGCTCGACATGGCGGCCTATTACAACACCGACGTGGTCAAGGAAGGCACCGCCTTCAACGTCAAGGAGATCGAGGAGGTCGCGAAGAAGCAGGGTGTCGAAATTCGTCAGGGCGACGTCGTGATCTTCCACACCGGCTGGCTCAGCCTGATCGGCAAGGACGACAAGCGCTACTCGGCCGGCGAACCCGGCGTCGGCGTCGAAGGCGCCAAATACCTCACCGGCAAGGGCGTCGTCGCGGTCGGGGCCGATACCTGGGCGGTCGAAGCGATCCCGTTTGAATCGAACAACGTGTTCGAGGTGCATCAGATCCTGCTGCCGATGAACGGGACCTATATCCTCGAAAACATGGACACCGCCGAACTGGCCAGGGACAAGGCCTACGAGTTCCTGTTCGTCCTGGGCCAGCCGCGCTTCCGCGGCGGCGTGCAGAGCATGATCAACCCCGTCGCGATCCGCTGACTGGAGCAGCGAAACCGGCGTTCACCTCTCCCGATGGGAGAGGTGAAGCAAGTGCTTTGCGTGACCGGCCAGCCGCGTGTTATGCGAAGCGATGCCTGCCCTCATTCTGCCGCTGATCGACGCGACCGCGCACTGGCCTGAGCGCGGCGCGCTGATTGGCCTCGATCTGGGCACCAAGACCATCGGCGTCGCCGCCTCCGATCCCGATCGCCGGCTTGCGACCGGGGTCGAGACCATCCAGCGCAAGGCCTTCAAGGCTGACGCCGCGCGGCTGCTGGCGATATCAGGCGAACGCAACGCCGTGGGCTTCGTGCTCGGCCTGCCCATCAACATGGACGCCAGCGAGGGTCCGCGCGCGCAATCGACCCGGGCGTTCGCCCGCAATTTTTCCAGGCTCACCGATCTGCCGATCGCGCTGTGGGACGAGCGGCTGTCCACCGTGGCCGTCGAGCGCGAATTGATCGGCATGGACATGAGCCGCGCCCGCCGCGCCGAAGTGATCGACGAGCACGCCGCGATCTTCATCCTGCAGGGCGCGCTCGACCGGTTGACGAAACTGCGCGAAACGCGCCGGAATCCCTGACGATGGGGATGGCGGTTGCGGCGCCAGTCGTTTCGTTCCTCGCAGTGACGAGAACAACAGCCCGGTCCCTTACCCCTGCCCCGCGAGCCAGATGGTCTGCAGCGTCGCCGCGAGATTGTTGAGGCCGTGCAGCACGATCGTCAGCCAGGTCGATTGGCTGCGATAGCGGAGATAGCCGAGCAGGAGCCCGATCGAAAACACTTCGCCGAGAAAGAACAGATCATACTGCAGATGCAGCGCCGTCCACACCAGCGACGACAGCACGATGGCGCCCGGGACCCGCAGGAACGATTCCGACCAGCCGCGGTAGAGAAAACCGCGCGCGAACAATTCCTCCGAGATCGGAGCGGCAACGCAGAACGCGATCACCAGCAACCAGAGTGCGCCATCCGCCCGCGCCGATTTCAGCACGTCTCCCATGAATCCGGGCTCGACCTCGCGGCCGGTCGCGCGCGACAGCAGGTCCCACCCCATCACCAGCACGACCAAGGCGACGACGCCGATCAGAACATTGGTCCATGAGGTCCAGCGCAGCGCGAGATAATCCGTAAACGCGGTGCGGGAAATGCGGATCGCGACCCACAGCGCGGCGAGCACGGCCGGCAGACCCGTGATCACGGACAGCGAGATCGTCAAACCGCCGCCGACCACATGGATCGCGGCGGCAATATCGAACGGCCCGCCCTGCCGCAGCACCAGCCAGCCCACCACCGCGAGCTGACCCACGAACATCGCGGCGAAGATGAACAGGCCCCACAGCGCCGTTCCCCAGAATTTCCAGATTCGGGGTGGGCGTTGGGTGCGGATAACCGGAATCGGCGCGACGGGAATTGCAGTGCTTTCAAGTGAATCCATCAGAAGACTTTCAGATTTTAGGCCGTCGTGCCCGGGCTTGTCCCGGCCATGACGAGATCGTCACGGCAGCGCCCGCTCCAGCAGGCTACGGATATCGTCGTTGGCGAGATCGACGGCGCCGTACATGCTGGCGTGATTGCCGGCAAGACGGGTCGCCGCGAACAGTTCCGCTTGACGGGGCGATACCTGGTTCAGCGCCGCCGCCGCGGCAAGCAGCGCCAGTCTCTCGACGGCGAGCCGCGCCACGCGCTCGCTATCCGGGCGGCGGAACGCCTTGCCGATGAACGCGACCGCGTCGGCTGCGCCGGTCAGACCCCTGCTCTCCCCGGCCAAACCCTGCAACACGGCTGAGGCCGCATCCGCTTCACGCGACAGCGCCCGCAGCACGTCCAGGCACATCACGTTGCCGGAACCTTCCCAGATCGCATTGACGGGGGATTCCCGATAATGCCGCGCCAATATGCCTTCCTCGACATAGCCGTTGCCGCCGAGGCACTCCATCGCCTCGTAGAGAAATCCCGGCGCGCTTTTGCAGACCCAGTATTTGATCGCCGGCGTCAGTAGCCGCATGAACGCGGCTTCGTCGGCATCATCCGGCGCGCGGTCGAACGAACGGCACAGCCGCATCACCAGCGCGATCGAGGCTTCCACATGCAGCGCCATGTCGGAGAGTACCGCCTGCATCAGCGGCTGATCGGCGAGATGCTTCTGGAACACGCTGCGATGCCGCGCGTGATGCAGCGCGTGCGCGAGCCCCGACCGCATCAGGCCGGCAGAAGCGATCGCGCAATCCTGCCGCGTCAGTTGCACCATCTGGATGATGGTGCGGATGCCCTTGCCCTCGTCGCCGACCCGCTCGGCATAGGCCCCGACGAATTCCACCTCCGACGACGCATTGGAACGGTTGCCGAGCTTGTCCTTCAGGCGCTGGAACTGGATGGCGTTGACCGACCCGTCCGGCGCAAAGCGCGGCATGAAAAAGCATGTCAGCCCCTCGTCAGCCTGCGCCAGCACCAAAAACGCGTCGCACATCGGCGCCGACATGAACCATTTATGGCCGGTGATGCGATAGGCGTCGCCGTCGCGGGTCGCGCGCGTCATGTTCGAGCGCACGTCGGTGCCGCCCTGCTTCTCGGTCATGCCCATGCCCAGCGTCATGCCGCGTTTTGTCGGCCATGGCGCGAAGGCCGGATCGTAGGCGCGTGTGCCGATGACCGGCATGGTCTTCGCCAGCAGATCCGGTTGCGCCGCAAGCGCCGCCACCGAGGCGCGGGTCATGGTGATCGGGCACAGATGACCGGTCTCGACCTGGGCCGCCATATAGAACTTTGCCGCGCGCACGACCTCGGCGGCGCCTCCGGCCGGTTTGCCCTCCAAGGTCCAGGTCGAATTGTGCACGCCGGCATGGGCGCTGCGCGCCATCAGTTCGTGATAGGCGGGATGAAACTCGACCTCGTCGCGCCTATTGCCCTTGGAATCGAACGTCCGCAGTTTCGGCGTATTCTCGTTGGCGACGCGGCCGCGCGCCGCCATCGCCGCCGACCCCCAGTGCTGCCCGAATTCGGACAATTCCTTTTCGGCCGAAGCGCCCCCGTTGGCCGCGACCGCTTCCGCCAGCGGCCGGTCGAGCGCGAACAGATCGACATCTTCCAGCGGCGGCGACTGGTTGAACACCTCGTGGGTCGCGAAGGAGGCCTGCGTCATGGCTGTTCCTGATGGTCGGAGATTTCGGGAATCAGTTTACGCCGGAATACACCCAAATTCACGCGGACTGGCTTACCTGGCGTAATTAACAAAGCCTTGCCGCGCCATGGCGGCAACCGACAGGTTCCGCCAATCGGCTTGAATTTCCGCATCTATGCTTTTCCGCGCGCCGAACCCGGCGACATTGCGGCACCCCCTCTTTACCCTGGCGCGGGACAGACCGGGGGATAACTCGCAAGTGTCTTATTCGGCCTTGCCCCGCGCGGAATCTCTGCCTATAGCTCTCGTTTTAATGACCCCTGCATCGAAATCGACCTTCGTCCTCGGTCACCGGCACCTGCTGGGAATCGAGGGCCTTTCCGCTGCCGATATTACCGGCCTGCTCGACCTCTCCGAGGAATATGTCGAGCTCAACCGCCAAGTCGACAAGAAGCGCACCAGTCTGCGCGGCCGAACCCAGGTCAACCTGTTCTTCGAGGCCTCGACCCGCACCCAATCCTCGTTCGAGCTTGCCGGCAAGCGCCTCGGCGCCGACGTCATGAACATGTCGGTGTCGTCGTCCTCGATCCGCAAGGGCGAGACGCTGATGGACACGGCAGTGACGCTGAACGCCATGCACCCGGACATCCTGGTGGTGCGGCATCACGCCTCGGGCGCGGTGGAACTGCTGGCGCGCAAGGTCGACGGCTCCGTGATCAATGCCGGCGACGGCGCCCATGAGCATCCGACCCAGGCGCTGCTCGATGCGCTGACCATCCGCCGCAACAAAGGCCGGCTCGAGGGCCTGGTGATCGCGATCTGCGGCGACGTCATGCATTCGCGGGTGGCGCGCTCCAATATCCTGTTGCTCAACGCCATGGGCGCCCGCGTCCGCGTGGTCGCGCCCTCCACGCTGTTGCCGCGCGGCATCGAACGGATGGGCGTCGAGGTCGCCCGCGACATGCGCGAGGGCCTCAACGGTGCCGACATCGTGATGATGCTGCGGCTGCAGCGCGAGCGCATGAACGGTTCGTTCGTGCCGTCGAGCCAGGAATACTTCCACTATTTCGGCCTCGACCAGAAGAAGCTCGCTTACGCCAAGCCCGATGCGCTGGTGATGCATCCGGGCCCGATGAATCGGGGCGTCGAGATCGACTCGATCGTGGCCGACGGCGCGCAGTCGCTGATCCGCGAACAGGTGGAAATGGGAGTGGCGGTGCGGATGGCGGTACTCGAGGCGCTCGCCCGCAACCTGCCGAACGCGTGACATCATGTTGAGAGACCGCCGCCCGATCCTGCTCGCCAACGCCCGCGTCGTCGACCCGTCGCGCGACTTCGATGGACCCGGCGACGTCCTGATCGCCGACGGCACGATCCGCGATAGCAGGCGCGGCATCGGGGCTGCGGGCGTGCCGGAAGGCACCGACATCGTCAATTGCGCCGGCATGATCATAGCCCCCGGGCTGATCGACATGCGCGCCTTTGTCGGCGAGCCCGGCGCCAGCCACCGCGAAACCTTTGCCTCGGCCAGTCAGGCGGCGGCGACCGGCGGCATCACCACCATCATCTGCCAGCCCGATACCTCGCCGGTGATCGACAATTCGGCCACGGTGGATTTTGTCCTGCGCCGCGCGCGCGACACCGCGATCGTCAACATTCACCCGATGGCCGCCTTGACCAAAGGCATGGGCGGCGAGGAGATGACCGAGATCGGCCTGTTGAAAGCCGCCGGCGCGGTGGCGTTCACCGATGGCGACAGGAGCGTCACCAATGCCCAGGTGATGCGGCGGGCGCTGACCTATGCGCGGGATTTCGACGCGCTGATCGTGCACCACACCGAGGATCCCAATCTGGTCGGCGAAGGCGTCATGAACGAAGGCGAGTTCGCGACCCGGCTGGGGCTGTTCGGCATTCCGAACGCCGCCGAGGCCGTGATGCTGGAGCGCGACATGCGCCTGGTCGCCCTGACCGGCGGCCGCTATCACGCGGCCTCGCTGAGCTGCATCGAGTCGCTCGAAATCCTCAAGCGCGCGCGCGAGGCCGGGCTGGCGGTCTCCGCCTCGGTCTCGATCAATCACCTGACGCTGAACGAAAACGACATCGGCCCCTACCGGACCTTCCTGAAGCTCTCGCCGCCGCTGCGCACCGAGGACGACCGCCTTGCGTTGGTCGCGGCGGTCGCCTCCGGGCTGATCGACGTCGTCATGTCCGATCACAATCCGCAGGACGTCGAGGTGAAGCGCTTGCCGTTCGCGGAAGCCGCCTCGGGCGCGATCGGGCTGCAGACCATGCTGCCGGCCGGCTTGAGGCTGATTCACAACGGCGAGATGGACTTCAAGACGCTGATCCGCGCGATGTCGACACGCCCCGCCGAGCTGTTGGGATTGCCGGGCGGATCGCTGCGCGCGGGCTCGCCGGCGGACGTGATCGTAATCGATGCCGACACGCCCTGGGTGCTGGACCCCGCCGATCTCAAATCGCAATGCAAGAACACGCCGTTCGACGAAGCGCGGTTCTCGGGCCGCGTGGTCCGCACCATCGTCGGCGGACGGACGGTGTACGAGCATGTCTGATATGTGGAACATTTGCCGCGACGGGAGCAACGCCGATGTCTCCTGAAACATGGCTGCCGGTGGCTTTCATCCTGGGCTATCTGCTCGGCTCGATCCCGTTCGGGCTGATCCTGACAAAGCTCGGCGGCACGCAGGATCTCCGTTCGGTCGGCTCCGGCAATATCGGCGCCACCAACGTGCTGCGCACCGGGCGCAAGGGCCTCGCCGCCGCGACCTTGCTGTGCGACATGCTCAAGGGCACGGTCGCGGTTGTGATCGCGGGCTATTATGGCGGCCCCAACGCCGCGATGCTCGCGGCGCTCGGCGCCTTTCTCGGCCATCTGTTTCCGGTGTGGCTCAGGTTCAAAGGGGGCAAAGGCGTCGCGGTCTATATCGGCGTCCTGATCGGGCTGTTCTGGCCGGCGGCCGCGGTGTTTTGCGTGCTGTGGCTTGCGACCGCCGCAACCTCGCGCTACTCATCGCTGGCAGCGCTGGTCGCGAGTTTCGTGACGCCGATCTTCCTGTGGTGGTTCGGCCATCCCGCCCTCGCCTCGCTGTTCGCCGTGCTGACCATGCTTTTGTTCTATATGCACCGCGAAAACATCAAGCGGTTGCAGGCAGGCACCGAGGGACGGATCGGGCAGAAGTAGGGGTCCGCGGGGTTTCACTGTCAGTCGCAAAGGATTGCCGCAGTGCTTTCTCTCCGCCGCTCGGACCTATCGAACGGCCCTTGCATTGTTTTCCTGCACGCGATCGGAACCAGCGGCTGGATGTGGCAACAACAATTACGGCAGTTGACAGACTTTGCCTGCCTCGCTCCGGATCTGCCCGGCCACGGGCAAAGCCGCACGGTGCCATGGCGCTCGTTCGAGCAAACCGCGGACATGATCGCCGAGATCATCCGCGACAAGATCCCATCCGGCCGTTCGCATATCGTCGGTCTCTCGCTTGGATCCTATGTCGGACTATCGCTGCTGTCGCGGCATCCCGATGTGGTCGAACGCGCGATGTTGAGCGGCATCATATCCTGCCGCTTCCGCAGAGATGGTTGATCGACGCAGCCGCCTACGCGATCGCGCCGCTGCTCAAGACCCGATGGGGTGCAGGTCTCAACGCCCGCGCGCTGAAGATTCCAGCGGACCAGTTCGACGGCTATCGCCAATCGCTTCGCGAACTGTCGCTCCGCAGTTTTGTTGCCGCCAGCCACGACGCCAGTGGCTTTGTCATTCCGGCCAATATAGCGGACATCCGAACGCCGACGCTGCTGATCGCCGGTGAACACGAACACCCGCTGATTCGTGCTTCCATGGAGCAACTTCGTGCCGTGCTTCCGGCTTCGCAGGCGCGCCTCGTCGAAGGCGTGGGGCACGCCTGGAACGGCGAACGACCGGAGCTGTTTTCCGCCACTGTCAGGGCGTGGTGCGCGCGCGGCGAAGCGCCGGACCGACTGGGTCCAGGCGAAGGCGCGCGTCCATGATGCGCAATTGTACACTCGTGGAATGACAGTCTCCCTCCTCTCTGCATCGCTTTGTCGTGCAATTCACCGGCTGAAATTTACGCAACCTTAGGTTTTTAGAAGGCATGCATGGGGAATTGCCGCGCAACCCGAAAGGATGCGACATTGAAGCGAATTTTTCTTGAATTCCTGGCTGATGAATCCGGCGCCACGGCGATTGAATACTGCCTGCTCGCGGCGTTCATTTCGCTGGCCATTATCGCACTGGTCAACGCCCTCGGCATCAACATTGCCGAGAAGCTCACCGCACTCAACAACCAGATAAAATAAACGATCCCGGATCTTCATCCGGTCAAGTCTTCGTCTATCTCGGGCGTTGCGGCTCCGTCAGCGCCGCGCCAGCGCGTCTTCGACGAAGCGTGCGGCCCCGAGCGCGCCGGCGTCGTCGCCAAACCGGGCGACGACCTGCACGCCCACGGGCAATCCACCCTCGGCCACATAAGCGGGAACATTGACGCAGGGGACCCCCATCAATGTCCAGAGCCGGTTGAAACGGGCGTCGCCGGTCGAAGCCAGCCCCTTCGGCGCGGCGCCCGGCGCTGCAAATGTCAGGATCGCGTCGACTTCATCGAAAACCTTCATCAGCGAGCGTCGGGCCTGGTTCGCGATCCGGCGCGCGTCGTCATAGGCGGCGGGCGTCGTGCCCGCGCTTTCGTCGAGCCTTGCACGCAGCAGCGGCGGCATCGCGTCGTAATGCGTGCGGTATTCCCAGGCCAGCGCCTGATGCGCCTCGAATTGCTGCACCGTCGGATGGATCCGCCACGCCTCGGCCAGGGCCTCCGGCAGGCTGAGCGCGCGGACCGAGGCGCCGGCACGTTCCGCCGCCGATGTCGCGATCCGCAGCGCCTCCCCGCCTGCGGCTTCCGGCGCGCCGGCAAAATCCTGGGTGACGACGCCGATGCGCGGCGTCCCGATCGCAGCCGCCGGCAGCAATTCGCCCCGGTTGGTCATCGCCGAAAGCCCGTATGCCAGATCTTCGACGCCGGCCGCGAACAGCCCGACGGTGTCCAGTGTCCATGAAAAACACTTCACGCCGACCGTCGGCAGCAGCCGGAACGACGGTTTGATCGCGGCCACGCCACAGAACGAAGCCGGGCGGATCACCGAACCGCCGGTCTGCGTCCCCAGCGCCAGCGGGATCATTCCGGCGGCGACCGCGGCCGCGGAGCCCGATGACGATCCGCCCGGCGTATGACCATGGTTGCGCGGATTGAGCGTCGCCGTCGGATCGTTGGCCGCAAACGCCGTCGTCGTGGTCTTGCCGACGATACTCGCGCCCATCTCTTTCAGCATCGCCACGACAGGCGCGTCCGCGCGCGGCCGCCAGCCTTTGTAGATCGCCGAGCCCATCTCGGTCGGAAGCTCCGATGTATCGATGATGTCCTTGATGCCGACGGCGATGCCGCGCAGCGGGCCGGCACTCGCCGTCTGGACGGCATCGGAGTTGCACACGAACGCCCCGATGGTTTTGTCATGTGCGGCGATCGCCTCACGCGACCGGGCGATCGCGGCATCGGCCGAAAGCTCGCCTTGTTCGATCCGGCGCTGGAGTTGGGCGAGTGAGATCATTGGCATTTCCCGGCTGCGACGGACCGCTTTTACGGAGCGCGTGGGGATCGGGCAAGCCGATCGGAGCAATCAGCAGGCCGTCATTCCGGGGCGATGCGAAGCATCGAACCCGGAATCTCGAGATTCCGGGTCCACGCGAAGACGCGTGTCCCGGAATGACAGGAGGAGTTGATCACACCCTCCAGTTGGGCGAAGCTGTCGCGCAGGGGCCGCATGGACATTCAGATATCAAGCACCACCCATCTCACCGACGCGCAGCGTATCGACTGGCTGCGGCTGATCCGTTCCGACAATGTCGGGCCGCGCACCTTTCGTTCGCTGATCAATCATTTCGGCAGCGCCCGCACCGCGCTGGAGCGGCTGCCCGATCTGGCGCGACGCGGCGGCGCGGCGCGCGCGGGCCGGATCTGCAGCGAGCAGGACGCCCTCGCCGAGCTTGCCGCCAGCAAGCGACATGGCGTCAGCCTGGTGGCGCCGGGCGAAGCCGGCTATCCGCCGCGGCTGGCAACGCTCGACGATGCGCCGCCCCTGCTCGGCGTACGCGGCGCGCAGGATGCGCTGATGCGGCCGATGATCGCGATCGTCGGCTCGCGCAACGCCTCCGGCGCCGGGCTGAAATTCGCGCAGACGCTGGCGCACGATCTCGGCGAGGCCGGCTTTGTCATCGTATCGGGGCTGGCGCGCGGCATCGATCAGGCGGCGCATCGTGCCAGTATCCATGGCGGCACCGTGGCGGTGCTGGCCGGCGGTCATGACCGGATCTATCCGCCGGAGCATGAGGATCTGCTGGCGGCGCTGCTGGACAGCGGCGGCGCGATTTCCGAAATGCCGCTCGGCCATGTGCCCCGCGCCCGCGATTTTCCACGGCGCAACCGGCTGATTTCGGGGGCAGCCCTCGGCGTCGTCGTGGTCGAGGCCGCGCATCGTTCGGGATCGCTGATCACCGCGCGCATCGCCGCCGAACAGGGCCGCGAAGTGTTCGCAGTACCCGGCTCGCCGCTCGATCCGCGCGCCGCCGGCACCAACGATCTGATCAAGCAGGGCGCGACACTGACCACCGAAGCATCCGACGTCATCAATGCCGTCGAACCGATCATGGGACGGCCGATCGAACTGCGCGAGCCTGACGATGATCCGCTGGCGTCTGAACCCGATGCGGGCGATCGCGCGCGCATTGTCGATCTCCTGGGACCGACGCCGATTTTGCTCGACGATCTCATCCGGATGGCCGGAGCTTCGCCGGCGATCGTGCGCACCGTGCTGCTCGAGCTTGAACTCGCAGGCAGGCTCGAGCGCCATGGCGGCGGGCTGGTGTCGCTGATCTGACTCGCGATCAATCGTTGCGCCCATCGAACCGCACCCGCGCGTCCTCGATCTCCGCTTGATGATCCGCAGCCCACTTGCCCAGCGATTCCACCGGCTTCGACAGCCCGCGCCCGAGATCGGTCAGTTCGTAATCGACCCGCGGCGGAATGGTCGGGAATACCGTGCGCGTCACCAGCCCGTCCCGCTCCAGTCCGCGCAGCGTCAGAGTCAGCATCCGCTGGGAGATGCCGCCGACCATGCGCTTGATCTCGTTGAAGCGCCGCGGACCGTTGCCGAGCAGCATGATGACGAACACGCTCCATTTGTCGCCGACCCGCGCCAGGATCGAGGCCACGCCCCGGCAGTCGCTGTCGAGATGCGCGTTCGGCGGCAGGACAGGCACATTGGTGTGCTCAGGTTTCATCGGTGTGCTCGGGTTTCAAAAATGTGCGTTCTTGCGGGGTTTGCGGACAGGCACTCATATAGTCTCAGTTACAAACTTATACCAAGGGTGACATCCATGAAACTTCTTCACATCGATTCCAGCGTGCTGGGCCCCCACTCCGTCAGCCGCCAGGTTTCCGCCGCGGCCGTGGACCGTTTGCGCAAGGCCACGCCCGGTATCGAGGTAACCTACCGCGACCTCACGCTGACGCCGCTGGCGCATCTGTCGGGCTCGCATCTCGCCGTCTCGCAGGGGGCGGTTCCGGAGGCCGCGCTGCAGCCGGACCTCGCCGCCGGCCAGGCCGTGCTCGAGGAGTTTCTGGCCGCCGACATCGTGGTGCTGGGCGCCCCGATGTACAACTTCACCCTTCCGAGCCAGCTCAAAGCCTGGATCGACCGCATTTTGGTGGCGGGCAAGACCTTCAAATACGGCGCGGGAGGCGCCGAAGGGCTGGCCGGCAACAAGCGCGTCATCATCGCGATCTCGCGCGGCGGATTTTATGGCGCCGGCACGCCCGCGGCGGCGGGCGAACATCTCGAAACCTATTTGCGCTGGGTGTTCGGATTCATGGGCATCGCAAATCCGGAATTCATTTCCGCTGACGGAATCCAGGTCGGGCCCGAACATCGCGAGAAGGCGATCGCCGGGGCCCTGCAGGCGGCGACCAATCTTTACGCGGCGTAACAACAAAGCGGAGACGACCCGCCGCCGTCCATCGTCGGCGGCGGGCCGGCGGCGCCAAGCGCGCAACGATCAGCGATAGATCGGCGCGCCCGAGGGCGAACCCGTCGCGCCGCCGTCGACGAAGATTTCCGCGGCCTGGACGTTGGAAGCATCGTCGGAAGCGAGGAACAGCACCGTCTTCGCAACTTCCTCGGCCTCACCGAGACGTCCGAGCGGGATGCTCTGGGAAAGTCGCTTATCCAAGGCCGCGTACGCTTCAGCGGTCGGAGCAACACGGTTCCAGATCGGCGTGCGCGCGGCGCCGGGCGAAACCACGTTGACCCTGATCCCGCGCGGCGAAAGTTCCGAGGCCATTACCCGCGTCATCGCCCGCACGCCGGCTTTGCTGGCCGCATAGGCGGAATAGCCGGGGCTGCCGAGCACGGAAATCACCGATCCGTTCAGGATGATCGATGCACCATCGTTGAGATGCGGCGCCGCCGCCTGCACGGTGAAGAATACCGAAGTGATGTTGGTCCGGATGACGTTTTCGAATGCCGCGAGCGTGGTGCCGCCGACCGGTGTGTGGCCGGAGATGCCGGCATTGGCGAAGACAATGTCCAGCCTGCCGAACTTCGCGACGGCCTGATCGATCGCCTTTTCGGTCGCCGCGATGTCGGTCGCGTCGGCCACGATCGCGAGCGCGTTCGGCCCCAATTCCTTCGCAGCCGCCTCCAGCGTCGCCTGGTTCCGTCCGGTGATGGCGACCCGCGCACCCTCCGCCACGAACAGCCTCGCCGTCGCCAGCCCGATGCCGCCGTTTCCGCCTGTAATCAATGCCGTCTTGTTCTTCAGTCGCACGGTCGCCTCCAGTGGTTGCATAATTAAACCTAGTTGCTATCTAGGGCAGATGGTTTCATAATGCAACCACAAAATGCTTTGATCGCCGACAATCGCCGTCAGTCCGGAGAACACCCTGGTGAAACGTACAAGCCTTGAAAAAGCCGAATGCCCGATCGCGCGATCGCTGGATGTGCTTGGCGACTGGTGGTCATTGCTGATCGTTCGCGATGCGTTTCTGGGTATTCGCCGTTTCGGCGAGTTCCAGAAGAGCATCGGACTGGCCAAGAACATCCTGACCGTGCGGCTACGCGCGTTGGTGGACCAGGGCATTCTGACCACGGCGCCCGCGTCGGACGGCAGCGCCTATCAGGAATATGTGCTGACCCCGAAGGGCCGCGGGGTATTTCCGATCCTGGTCGCGCTGCGGCAATGGAGCGAGGAATTTTCCGGCGAGCCGGAGGGATTTCCCACGATTCTTGTCGATCGCGGCACAGGCCGGCCGGTGCGGAAGCTCGAACTCCGCTCGGAGGACGGCCGGTTGCTCCAGCTGGGCGACACCGAAATGAGCCCCAATCCCCGCGCCAAATACCGCCGGCGCGTCTCGGCCTGAGCGAAGCGGCGCCGGATCAAGACCTTAAATCTCACGACAGCTTGCGCTTGCCGCGCAGCCGGAGGTGTTCCTGCGCTTCCATCTGGGTCATCTCGAGCAGGCGAACCAGCATATCGAGCTTGTGCTGCCGCGCCATCCTGGCGAGGTCGACCAGGCTCTCCGCGATGAATGCCACGGCTTCTTCCGGCCCGCCCTCTCCGGGCGGATCATCGGTTCGCGGACCCTCATCTCGGCCCCGAGATGAGGACGTCCGCCGGCGTCCGGTTTTGGTCAAAAAAGTCACACCCAATGCCGCGTCACTAAAATTCACCCCAATACAGCGCGTATTTCCGACAAATACGCTCTCTGAGAGCGCAACTCTAGGACGTATTTCACAACTTTTGGGATAGGACTTTGGAAGCATGAGACGCCCCTTCAACATCTGTCGATTTGACAGGGGCCTCTGCTGCACCCATGTTCCCAGTGAAACGGCCGACGCGAAATCTCGCGGAACCGGCCTCTTATTTTCCCCGTAAGCCATTGGAATGACATGAATATCGTCATTGTCGAGTTGCCGGCGAAGGCCAAGACGATCAATAAGTATTTGGGCTCGTCCTACGAGGTTCTGGCCTCTTTCGGCCATGTCCGCGATCTCCCGGCCAAGAACGGATCGGTCGATCCGGAGGCCAACTTCCAGATGATCTGGGAGGTCGATCCCAAGGCGGCAGGCCGGCTGAACGACATCGCCCGCGCGCTGAAGGGAGCCGACCGGCTGATTCTCGCAACCGACCCCGATCGCGAGGGCGAAGCGATCTCATGGCACGTGCTGGAGGTCCTCAAGGAGAAGCGCGCGATCAAGGATCACAAGATCGAACGCGTGGTGTTCAACGCCATCACCAAGCAGGCGGTGACGGACGCGATGAAGAACCCGCGCCAGATCGATGGCGCGCTGGTGGACGCCTATATGGCGCGCCGCGCGCTGGATTATCTGGTCGGCTTCACGCTGTCGCCGGTGCTGTGGCGCAAACTGCCGGGCGCGCGTTCGGCGGGCCGCGTGCAGTCGGTGGCGCTGCGGCTGGTATGCGACCGCGAACTCGAGATCGAGAAATTCGTGCCGCGGGAATACTGGTCGCTGGTCGCGACCTTGACCACACCGCGCGGCGACGCCTTCGAAGCGCGGCTGGTCGGCGCCGACGGCAAGAAGATCCAGCGGCTCGACATCGGCACCGGCGCCGAGGCCGAAGATTTCAAGCGCGCCATCGAGGCCGCCAATTTTACCGTCAGCACGGTGGAGGCCAAACCGGCGCGGCGCAATCCGCAGGCGCCGTTCACCACCTCGACCCTGCAGCAGGAAGCCAGCCGCAAGCTGGGCTTTGCGCCCGCCCATACCATGCGGATCGCGCAGCGGCTTTACGAGGGCATCGATATCGGCGGCGAGACCACCGGCCTCATTACCTATATGCGAACCGACGGCGTGCAGATCGACAATTCGGCGATCACGCAGGCGCGCCAGGTGATCGGCGAGGATTACGGCAACGCCTATGTGCCAGAGGCGCCGCGCCAGTACCAGACCAAGGCCAAGAACGCGCAGGAAGCGCACGAAGCCATCCGCCCGACCGATCTGTCGCGACGCCCGGCCGAAATGCGCAGCCGTCTCGATACCGATCAGGCGCGGCTGTATGAACTGATCTGGATTCGCACCATCGCCAGCCAGATGGAATCCGCCGAACTGGAACGCACCACCGTCGATATCGCCGCCAAGGCCGGCGCGCGGCTGCTGGAACTGCGCGCCACCGGCCAGGTGGTAAAATTCGACGGCTTTCTGGCACTCTATCAGGAAGGCCGCGACGACGACGGCGACGACGAGGACAGCCGCCGCCTGCCCGCCATGAGCGAAGGCGAAGCGCTCAAGCGCAGGGATCTCGCCGTCACCCAGCATTTTACCGAACCGCCGCCGCGCTTTTCCGAAGCCTCACTGGTCAAGCGCATGGAAGAGCTCGGCATCGGCCGCCCCTCCACCTATGCCTCGATCCTGCAGGTATTGAAGGACCGCGGCTATGTGAAGCTCGAGAAGAAGCGCCTGCATGGCGAGGACAAGGGCCGCGTCGTGGTGGCGTTCCTGGAGAACTTCTTCGCGCGCTACGTCGAATATGATTTCACCGCCGCACTGGAAGAGCAGCTCGACCGCATCTCCAACAACGAGATTTCCTGGCAGCAGGTGCTGAAGGATTTCTGGGTCGACTTCATCGGCGCCGTCAACGAGATCAAGGATCTGCGCGTCACCCAGGTGCTGGATGCGCTCGACGACATGCTGGGCCCGCACATCTATGCGCCGCGCGAGGACGGCGGCGATCCCCGGCAGTGCCCGACCTGCGGCACCGGCAAGCTCAACCTCAAGGCCGGAAAGTTCGGCGCTTTTGTCGGCTGCACCAATTATCCGGAGTGCCGCTACACCCGGCCGCTCGCGGCCGACAGCGAAGCCAGCGCCGACCGCATCCTCGGCAAGGATCCGGTCTCGGGGCTCGACGTCGTGGTGAAGGCCGGACGGTTCGGCCCCTATATCCAGCTCGGCGAGCCGAAGGATTATGCGGAAGGCGAAAAGCCGAAGCGCGCCGGCATTCCCAAGAACATGTCGCCGTCCGACATCGAGCTTGAGCTGGCGCTGAAATTGTTGTCGCTGCCGCGCGAGATCGGCAAGCATCCGGAGACCGGCGAGCCGATCATCGCAGGCCTCGGCCGCTTCGGCCCGTTCGTGCGCCACGAGAAGACCTATGCCAGCCTGGAGGCCGGCGACGAGGTGTTCGACATCGGGCTCAATCGTGCCGTGACGCTGATCGCCGAGAAAATTGCCAAAGGCCCGAGCGGCCGCCGCTTCGGGGCCGATCCCGGCAAGCCGCTGGGCGACCATCCGACCCTTGGCGGCGTCGCGGTCAAGGGCGGCCGCTACGGCGCCTATGTCACCGCCGGCGGCGTCAACGCCACCATTCCCAGCGACAAGACGCAGGAGACCATTACGCTTGCGGAAGCCATCGCGCTGATCGACGAACGCGTGGCCAAGGGCGGTGGCAAACCGAAGCGCGGCGCCAAGAAGGCCAAGCCCGCCGCCAAGACAGCCAAGCCTGCCGCCAAGCCTGCCAAGGCGGAAGCAGAGGCGAAGCCGCCGAAGCCCGCCAAGAAAGCCCCGGCCAAGAAGGCCGCCACGAAATCGGCCGCGAAACCCAAATCGGATGCCGTCAGCAAGGCGCGCGCGCCGGTAACGGCCAAGACGTCGCCCGCCAAACCCACAAAGCCGGTCGCCAAGAAGAGCGCCGGCAAGGCCAGCGGATAAGTGGCCAAACAGCGCGACAAGGTCTTTCCCGAGCGGGACGCCATTGTCGCTTTCATCCGCGCGCATCCGGGGCAAGTCGGCACCCGCGAGATCGCGCGGGAGTTCGGCCTGAAAAACGCCGACCGCGTCGAGCTGAAACGCATCCTGCGCGAACTGGCCGAAGACGGCACGATTGAGAAGCGCGGCAAGAAAATAGCCGAGCCCGCGGCGCTGCCGGCGACATTGATGGCCGACATCACCGGACGCGACAGCGACGGCGAATTGATCGCGACGCCCACCGAATGGGATGAGGTGGAAAGCGGCGAGCCGCCGAAGATCCGCATCCATATTCCCCGACGCCCGCAGCCGGGCACGGCGGCCGGCGTCGGCGACCGCGCGCTGTTGCGGATCGAGAAGCCCGACGACGGCGAAGGCGCGGTCTATCGCGGCCGCGTCATCAAGGTCATCGATCACGCCAGGACCCGCGTGCTGGGAATCTTCCGCGCGCTGCCCGTCGGCGGCGGACGACTGATCCCGGTCGACAAGAAGCAGGCCGGCCGTGAATTGAACATCGCGACAGCCGACACCGGCGGCGCCGAGGATGGCGATCTCGTCAGCGTCGACCTGGTGCGCTCGCGCGGTTTTGGGCTGGCCTCCGGCAAGGTGAAGGAGCGGCTCGGCTCGCTCGCGAGCGAAAAGGCCGTCAGCCTGATCGCCATTCATTCGCACGAAATTCCGCAAGCCTTCTCGCCGGCGGCGCTGCGCGAAGCCGAGGCCGCGAGACCTGCGACGCTTGCGGGGCGCGAAGACTGGCGCGACCTGCCGCTGGTCACGATCGATCCCCCCGACGCCAAGGACCACGACGACGCCGTTCACGCCGAACCGGATGCCGATCCGAACAACAAAGGCGGCCACATCGTCACGGTCGCCATTGCCGATGTCGCGTTCTACGTGCGGCCGGGTTCGGCGCTGGACCGCGATGCGCTGACGCGGGGCAATTCGGTGTACTTCCCGGACCGCGTGGTGCCGATGCTGCCGGAGCGCATTTCCAACGATCTGTGCTCGCTGGTGCCGGGCGAGCCGCGTGGCGCGCTCGCGGTGCGGATGGTGATCGGCAATGACGGCCGCAAGCGCTCGCACAGTTTCCATCGCATCCTGATGCGCTCGGCGGCGAAACTGAATTACGCGCAGGCGCAGGCGGCGATCGACGGACGGCCCGACGACACCACAGGCCCCCTGCTCGATCCGATCCTGAAACCGCTGTACGACGCCTATGCCACCGTGAAGCGCGCGCGCGACGAGCGCGATCCGCTCGATCTCGACATTCCCGAACGCAAGATCCTGCTGAAGCCCGACGGCACGGTGGATCGCGTCATCGTGCCGGAGCGGCTGGACGCGCATAAATTGATCGAAGAGTTCATGATCCTGGCCAACGTCGCCGCGGCCGAAATGCTTGAAAAGAAGGCGCTGCCGCTTATCTATCGGGTGCACGATGAACCGACGCTTGAGAAGGTTCATAACCTGCAGGAATTCCTGAAAACGCTGGATCTGCCGTTTGCCAAAAGCGGCGCCTTGCGTCCCGC
Organism: uncultured Alphaproteobacteria bacterium; assembly: GCA_963793165.1. Classification (GTDB taxonomy): domain Bacteria; phylum Pseudomonadota; class Alphaproteobacteria; order Rhizobiales; family Xanthobacteraceae; genus Bradyrhizobium. Next base: position 126,663 of record CAWBYU010000005.1, on the reverse strand, counting down.
ATTGTTCAATCGCGTGCTGGCCCAGGTCAAAGGCCATGATTCCGAACCGCTGGTGAATGAAGTGGTATTGCGCTCGCAAGCCCAGGCCGAATATTCATCGGAAAACTACGGCCATTTCGGCCTGAACCTCCGACGCTATGCGCATTTCACGTCCCCGATCAGGCGATACGCCGACCTGATCGTTCACCGCGCCTTGATCCGCGCGCTCGGGCTTGGCGAAGGCGCCTTGCCGGAAACCGAAACGGTGGAAACGCTAACCGAGGTCGCGGCGCAAATATCCGTCACCGAGCGTCGCGCCATGAAGGCGGAACGCGAAACCGCCGACCGCCTGATCGCGCATTTTCTCGCCGACCGCATCGGCGCCAGCTTTCAGGGCCGCATTTCCGGCGTCACCCGCGCCGGATTGTTCGTCAAGCTCTCCGATACCGGCGCCGATGGCCTGATCCCGATCCGCACCCTGGGCACCGAATATTTCAACTATGACGAGACCCGCCACGCGCTGATCGGCTCTCGCAGCGGTGCCATGCACCGGCTGGGTGACGTCGTCGACGTCCGTCTGGTAGAAGCGGCACCGGTAGCCGGCGCGTTGCGGTTCGAACTGCTGTCGGAAGGCCGCGCGATACCGCGCGGTCGCAAGCGCGACGGCGGGCGGGATGGTGGCGGGCGCGATGCCGCGAGGACGCAGGCCAACGCCCATCCGGGCCGCAGCCCGCGCAAGAAAGATCGCAAACCGGGCAAAGCCGGGCCCGGCAAAGGCAAATCTGACAAAGGCAGGTCTGGCAAAGGCACGTCCGGCAAATCGCAGAAAGGCAAGTCATGGACACCATGAGCACAGAGACCAAGGTCTGGACCAGGGATTCCGCGCCGGCTGCGAAGCGCGACGTGTGGAGCGCGCTGAAACGCGGATTGCGCGGCCGCTGCCCCCGCTGCGGCGAAGGCAAGCTGTTTCGCGCCTTCCTGAAGGTCGACGATCACTGTTCGGTCTGCGGCCAGGATTTCACGCCGCACCGCGCCGACGACCTGCCGGCCTATCTCGTCATCGTCATTGTCGGCCATATCGTGGTACCGATGATTCTGTGGATCGAAACCGACTATGCGCCGTCGGTGCCGCTGCAGCTCTCGATCTATCTGCCGTTGACGCTGATCATGTCGTTGCTGTTGCTGCAACCGGTCAAGGGCGCCGTGGTGGGTGTGCAATGGGCGTTGCGCATGCATGGATTTGACGAGCAAAATCCGGAGAAATAAACCGGCGGCTTCACGAAACAATTAAAAAAACAAAACGGGCGGCGGGAGTGAAATGAGCGAGACGGCAAAGGCGGAAAAGGAAGCCGATCATCATCCCTACTTCCGCCCCAGGGACGCCGCCACGCTGATCCTGGTCGATCGCACCGTCGCCACCCCGAAAGTCCTGGTCGGCAAGCGCCACGACAAGGTGGTGTTCATGCCCGGCAAATTCGTCTTTCCCGGCGGCCGCGTCGACAAATCGGACAACCGCGTGCCGGTGGCTGCGCCGATTTCGAAAGCGCTCGAAGCCAATCTTCTCAAGGGCAGTCCGAAGATCACCCCGTCGCGCGCGCGCGCGCTCGCGATCGCCGCGATCCGCGAGGCCTGCGAGGAAACCGGTCTCTGCCTGGGGCGCAAAAGCAACGGCGCCGCGCCGGCGCTGGAAGGCGCCTGGAAGCCTTTCACCGAGGCCGGATTGTTGCCCGATCCGTCCGGACTGTTCCTGATTGCGCGTGCGATCACCCCGCCCGGCCGTGTGCGGCGCTTCGACACCCGGTTTTTCACGGCCGACGCCTCGACCATCGCCCATCGCGTCGAGGGCGTGATCCATGCCGATGCCGAACTGGTCGAATTGGTCTGGGTCGAGATCGGATCGCAGCCGCTGGCCGATCTGCATCCCATGACCCGGAAGGTTCTCAACGAACTCGAAAAACGCCTCGCCACCGGCCCGCTGAGCCACGATGCCGAAGTGCCGTTCTTCCATTTCTACGGCGGCAAGATGCACAAGGATGTTTTGGGGGCCTAGCGTTCCCACCGTCATTCCGGGGCATCGCGCAGCGATGAACCCGGAATCTCGTGCCGCAACTTCTGGATTCCGGGCTCGCGCTTCGCGCGCCCCGGAATGACAGTTGCATTGGATACCTACCGAAAAACAAAATAATCTTCTGCGCCCGCACGATGGCGCAATTCCATCCCGTCCCTATCTCCTGACGAACGACAAACCAGCACGGAAACGGGGCAATGGCACAGCGGCAACTCAAGCTCGGCGCGTTCATGCGGCCGGTCTCTATTCACACCGGGGCCTGGCGCTATCCGGGCGCGTGGCCCGATGCCAACTTCAATTTCCCCCGCATCAAGCAGCTGATTCAAAAACTCGAGGCCGGAAAATTCGACGCCTTCTTCATGGCCGACCATCTGGCCGTGCTCAACATGCCGATCAATGCCTTGAAGCGCAGCCACACCGTGACCTCGTTCGAGCCGTTCACGCTGCTGTCGGCGCTGGCCGGCGCCACCGAAAATATCGGCCTGATCGCGACCGGTTCGACCACCTTCGACGAGCCCTACCATGTCGCCCGCCGCTTCGCCTCGCTCGATCATATCAGCGGCGGCCGCGCCGGCTGGAATATCGTCACCACGTCCAATCCGGACGCGGCGCTGAATTTCGGGCTTGACGACCACATGGAGCACGCCGAGCGCTACAAGCGGGCGCGCGAATTCTACGACGTCGTCACCGGGCTGTGGGATTCCTTCGCCGACGACGCCTTCGTGCGCGACGTCGAGAGCGGTCTTTATTTCGATCCGGCCCGAATGCATGTGCTCAATCACAAGGGCAAATATCTCTCGGTTCGGGGGCCCCTCAACATCGCCCGCCCGGTGCAGGGCTGGCCGGTGATCGTGCAGGCCGGCGCGTCCGAGGACGGCAGGCAACTGGCGGCGGAGACCGCCGAGGCCGTGTTCACCGGCGGCGGCAGCCTCAGCGACGGGCAAAAGCTTTATGCCGACATCAAGGGCCGCATGGACAAGCTTGGCCGCGACCGCGAGCACCTGAAGATATTGCCGGGCGCGTTCGTCGTGGTCGGCGACAGCGTGGAAGAGGCAAAAGAGAAACGGGCAAAACTCGACAGCCTGGTGCATTACGACAGCGCCATTGCCTCGCTGTCGGTCCAGCTGGGGACCGACGCATCCGGCTTCGATCCCGATGGGCAATTGCCGCCGATCCCCGAGACCAATGCCTCCAAGAGCGGCCGGCAGCGGCTGGTCGATGTCGCCGCGCGCGACAAGCTCACCGTTCGCCAGCTCGCGCAGCGCGTCGGCGGCTATGGCGGGCTGTCCTTTGTCGGCACGCCCAAAGTCATCGCCGACCAGATGGAGGAATGGCTGACGGGTTTCGGGTCCGACGGGTTCAACATCATGTTCCCGTATCTACCCGCCGGCCTCGGCGATTTCGTCGACAAGGTGGTGCCGGAACTGCAGCGGCGCGGGATCTTCAGGCGCGAATATGAGGGCCGGACGCTGCGGGAAAATCTCGGCCTGCCGCGGCCGAAAAACCGGTTTTTCGAGGGTTAATCCCATCAATCCGGCCGGGATCCGGCCCTGAAATCCTTGACTTTGGGCTGTCAGAAGCTAGGTTGCCCGGCAAATGCGGGCCCAAGCGGCCGGCTTCCGATTCCCGGATATCAGAGGTTCTGAACATGGCCAAAGCGGTCACCATCAAGGTCAAGCTCGTTTCCTCGGCGGATACCGGCTTCTATTACGTCGCAAAGAAGAATTCGCGCACCATGACCGACAAGCTGGTCAAGAAGAAGTACGACCCGGTCGCGCGCAAGCACGTCGAATTCCGCGAGTCCAAGATCAAGTAAGATCGCGGGACACTACTGACTTCGACGGGGCCTCGCGGCCCCGTTTTTATTTTGGCGCGTTTTTATTTTGGCGATCGCCTGCATCCATGCGCCGGATGCGGTGCAACCTCCTTCTCGGTGCATCGCTGGGCGCACGGTTACAACGACGCACCGATGCTGCTTGTCGAGAATGCCGGCGTCAGGATTGGCGAACATTATTTCCCGAAAGAACCTCACGTCGGCACGACTGAATGAAAAATCCGCGACGGCGGAATTTTCATTCTCCGCGCGTTTCTCACGCGTTCGCGCGCGCTCAATCGCGCATCCATGTCGGCACGATAAAAATCCGATTGTATTTTCGACTGTGCATCATCCCAAATTGAAGATTTAAGAATATTGCGCACGTATGTCCGATAGCGGACAAATCCCCTTAAAACCTTGTCCATCTTTTCAAGCGAAAGAGTTGCGTCGACCCGCTTATGGGCCTGCTTGCTTTGCTTAACTGGAAAAGACGATGCACAACGAACGATCAATCCAATCGCGTCTCGATTTCATCGGCATCGATCAGGCAACGCGAGCGTCACTGCGCGAACTGCAGCCACTGATCGCGGCCGCATTGCCGGGAATTCTCGATCGCTTCTACCTCCACATCATGAAGCATCCGGAGGTCGCCAGACTTTTCCCGAACGAGGCGATTATCCGCCACGCCAAGGAAGCCCAGATCAAGCACTGGATGATGATCTCCGGGGCTTCTTTCGACAGTCACTATGTGCAATCGGTGACGCGGATCGGCGAAACCCACAATCGGCTCGGTCTTGAACCGCACTGGTATATCGCGGGCTACAGCATGGTCGTGAACGGCCTGCTGCAGGAAATCGGAGCCCGAGTCGCGCAAGGCTGGTTCGCAGGCAGCGCATCCCGGGAAAAACGAGCCGCGTTGCAAAGCGCCATGACCCGCGCCGCGATGCTGGACATGGATCTGGCGGTCGCGGTCTACCTCGAAGCGGGCAAACAACAGCAGCAGACCGCGATGCGAAAGCTGGCCGACGATTTCAATTCAGCCGTCGGCGAAATCATCAACACGGTTTCCTCCGCTTCGAACGAGCTGGAAGCATCCGCGGGCGGCCTGACCCGAACGGCCGAGATGACCGAGCAGCTTTCGGCCACGGTTGCATCCGCCTCGGATGAAGCCTCCGCCAATGTCCAGTCGGTGGCATCGGCGACCGAACAATTGACATCGTCGGTGTACGAAATCGGGCGTCGGGTGACAGAGTCGGCCGCCATCGCCGAAGAAGCGGTGCTTCAGGCCGAGCAGACCGATGCCGGCATCAGCGAACTGTCGCGCACGGCCGAGCGCATCGGCGACGTCCTCAAGCTCATCACCTCCATCGCCGAGCAAACCAATCTCCTGGCCCTGAATGCCACCATCGAAGCCGCGCGCGCGGGCGACGCCGGCCGCGGCTTCGCGGTGGTCGCCTCCGAGGTCAAGGCGCTCGCCGGCCAGACCGCCAAGGCCACCGGCGATATCAGTCAGCACATCGAGGGTATTCAGACGGCGACAGAGGCTTCGGTAACGGCGATCAGGAAGATCGGCACCACCATCAGACGGATTTCCGAGATCGGCGCCACCATTGCCGCCGCGGTCGAACAACAGAATGCCGCGACCAAGGAAATCTCGCGCAACGCCCAGGAGGTGGCCGGCGCTACCGCCAGGGTGGCGACCAATATCAGCGAGGTCAGCCGCGGGGCCAGCGAGACCGGCGCGGCGTCATCGCAGGTGCTGTCGTCGGCCCAGTCGCTGTCCTCCGACAGCAACCGGCTCAAGCTCGAAGTCGGCAAATTCCTCGATACGATACGCCCGGCGGCATAATCCACGGTTGCTGCTCGCGCCATTTCGCGGGGCACGACGGCGGATGTTGTGAGGTAGCGTGTGTCCACCGATTGTCGTCCCTGCGAAAGCAGGGACCCATAACCACCGCCGGTTATGGGTGCAAAGAGATCGTGCGACATCGACCTGTTTTACACCGTACTGTCACGGCGTATGGGTCCCTGCTTTCGCAGGGACGACAGTTTGGGATGGCAGATCAATGACGACAGCTTGGGATCAAGCCGCGGCCGCGACCACGCGGTTGCGGCCGTCGTTCTTGGCGCGGTAGAGCGCGGTGTCGGCGCGCTTGAGCACGTCGGCGACGGGCTCGCCCTTCAGCTCCAGGGTCGACAGCCCGACCGAGATCGTAACCTCGATGCGATTGGTGCCTTTGTTGACCGCGAAGGGCTCGCCGGCGATCGAACGGCGCAGCCGTTCGGCCACCACGCCCGCGACATGAAGATCGGTCTCCGGCATCACGATCACAAACTCCTCGCCGCCATAGCGGCAGGCGAGATCGATGCCGCGGATCGACTTGCGCATGCGGACCGCGAATTCGCGCAACACGTCGTCGCCGGCGTCGTGGCCGTAAGTGTCGTTGATCGATTTGAAAAAATCGATGTCGAGCATCATCAGCGCCAATGGCTTGCCGCGGGTCAAGGCCTGCTCGGCCAGCGTTCCCAGATGGCTTTCCATGTAGCGGCGGTTATGCAGGCCGGTCAGCGCGTCGGTGATCGCCATTTCGATCGAGTTCTGCACGTTGTCGCGCAGATGGTCGGTGTAGCGCCGTTTGCGGATCTGGGTGCGGGTCCGCGCCAGCAATTCGTTCTTGTCGACCGGACGCAGCAGGTAATCGTTGACGCCGATCTCAAGCCCGCGCAGCAGCCGGGTATTGTTATCGGCGTCGGCAATGGCGAGGATCGGCACCTGTCGGGTCCGCTCCAGCGAGCGGGCCTGGCTGCAGAGCCGCAAGCCGTCGAAATTATCGAGACCAAGCGAAACGATCAGAAGATCGTAATTTCCCTCGGCGGCATGAAACAGCGCTTCGGCCGGATTGGTTTCGACATCGACGCTATGCTCGGCGCTCAGCACCGGCGCCAGCTTCTCGTAGGACGAAGGCCGGTCGTCGACCAGCAGGATGCGGCCGCCCTTGCCGCTGTCGGCCAACGCACTTCGCTCCGGCGCCTGCACGCCGATCTCGAGCGAGGTGATGGCGCGCATCCGCAGTTCATCGGTCATCATCTTCAGGCGCGTCAGCGAACGCACCCGCGCGATCAGCACGATGTCGGACACCGGCTTGGTCAGGAAATCGTCGGCGCCGGCCTCAAGACCGCGGACGCGATCGGCCGGGCTATCCAGCGCCGTCACGATGACCACTGGAATGAAATGCGTGGCCGGGTTGGACTTCAACCGCCGGCACACCTCGAAACCGTCGATGTCGGGCATCATCACGTCGAGCAGGATGATGTCGCATTCGGCGCGCGCGCAGACCTCGAGCGCCTCGGTGCCGTTGGATGCGGTCAGGACATCGAAATACTCGGCCGACAGCCGTGCTTCCAAAAGCTTGACGTTGGCGGGGACGTCATCGACGACCAGAATGCGCGCGGACATCGAAAAACTCTCCTATCCGATAAACCGTCGGACGGTCTCAATAAATTTGCCGACCGAGATCGGCTTCGATAAATAGGCCTCGCAGCCGCCTTCGCGGATACGTTCCTCGTCGCCCTTCATGGCAAAGGCCGTCACCGCAACCACCGGGATCGAGCGCAGCTCGGGATCGTCCTTGATCCAGCGCGTCACCTCGAGACCGGAAACTTGCGGAAGCTGGATATCCATCAGGATGAGATCGGGACGCGTGGTGCGGACGAGATCGAGCGCCTCGAAACCGTTGCTGGTGCCGGAGGTTTGATAGCCATGCGCTTCCAACAGATCGCGAAAGAGCTTCATATTCAGCTCGTTGTCCTCCACGATCAGGACGGTTTTTGCCATCCCGTCCCTCCTAATCCAAGCGTCAGGCACTGTTGCCGGCGTGTCGAAAAGTGAATTCAAACTAGCGGCAGATTCGCTCCAACCCGTTAAGTCCGAGGGCCGTGTTTATGCGAATTGATGCGAAGTGGTTTCGCTCGCTTGAACACGTTCCGCAGACTCGGGCATGATGGTTCCAAAATAGAGACCATAAGTTACGGAAAGGCAAACATTTCAGTTGAGAAAGCCTGCTCACAATCCTCGCGAAGTGGCTGAAATCGTTGCGATTCAGGCACTTTCCTTCGTTGCCGGCCACCCCGAGCGCCTGGGACTGTTCCTGGCCGAAACCGGGATCGGCCCGGAGACCCTGCGCACGGCCGCCGCCGACCCGAAGTTTCTGGCGCATGTGCTGGACTTCGTGATGCGGGATGATGCTACCGTGAAGGCATTCGCCAGCGCCTCGCAACTCCATCCCACCAACATTGCCGCGGCCCGCCAGGCGCTGGGCGATCCCGATTGGGAGCGCGAGGTGCCGTGAGCGCTGTCGCGCAGGAGCTTCGCGAACCCACCTGCTTCTGCCGGGACTGCCTCGGCGACCTCGATATCACGGCCCGGCGATGCAGTGCGTGCGGTTCGCCTCGCCTGGTTCGCCACCACGCGCTGCCCTCGCTGACGCTGGCCCATATCGATTGCGATGCGTTCTACGCGACGGTCGAGAAACGCGACAATCCCGAGATCGCCGACAAGCCGGTCATCATCGGCGGCGGCAAGCGCGGCGTAGTCTCCGCGGCCTGCTACATCGCACGGACCTTCGGCGTGCGCTCGGCGATGCCGATGTTCAAGGCGCTGGCGCTGTGCCCGCAGGCGATCGTGATCCGGCCCGACATGGCGAAGTATGTCAGGATCGGCCGCGAGGTGCGCCACGCCATGCAGGCGCTGACGCCGCTGGTGGAGCCGCTTTCGATCGACGAGGCGTTCCTGGATCTTGCCGGCACCCAGCGCGTGCACGGCATGATCCCGGCGAAAGTGCTGGCGCGCTTCGCGCAAAAGGTCGAGCGCGACATCGGCATTACCGTGTCTGTGGGGCTGTCCTGCAACAAGTTCCTGGCCAAGATCGCCTCCGACATGGACAAGCCGCGCGGCTTTGCCGCGCTCGACCAGGACGCGGCCCGCGCCATGCTGGCGGAAAAACCGGTCGGATTCATTTTCGGCGTCGGGCCCGCGACCCAGGAGCGGCTGTCGCAGCGCGGCTTTCGCATCATCGCCGATCTGCAGCGCGCCGACGAAATCGAATTGATGAAGCAGTTCTCCGGCGAGGGCCGCCGGCTGTGGCGGCTTGCGCGCGGCATCGACGATCGCCCCGTGGTGCCCGATCGCGGCGCCAAGACGATTTCCAACGAGACCACGTTCGAGACCGATATTCGCGATTTCGCGACGCTGGAAAAAACGCTGTGGCGGCTGTCGGAGAAGGTCTCCTCGCGCCTCAAGGGCAGCGATCTGTCAGGGCTGACCATCACGCTGAAATTGAAGACCGCCGATTTCAGGCAGCGCACCCGCTCGCAATCGATTCATGCGCCGACGCAACTGGCGGCGAAGATCTTCGCCATCTCCCGGGAGATGCTGGCAAAGGAAATCGACGGCACCGCGTTCCGGCTAATGGGCACCGGCGTCAGCGCGCTGCGCCCGGGATCGCTGGCCGACGACACCGACATGCTCGACCGCCGCTCCGCGCATGCCGAACGCGCGATCGACGACCTGCGCAAGAAATTCGGCAGTGCCGCGGTGATCAGGGGCATCGCCTATGACGGGCCGGAGAAGGCGGGATAGCGGCAAACCAACCATCGGCTGCACGCCCTGGCCGTCATGCGCGGACTTGACCCGCGCATCCATCTCTCTTCAAAGAATTCTTCGAAACGGATGGATTGCCGGGTCAAGCCCGGCAATGACGATGGGTGGGCAAAGCGAAGCGTGCCCACCAGCTTCAGTTAAGAACGGTGGGCCCGGCGCAGGCGCGCCTTTGCCCACCCTACGATTTCCGAAGCCTCAGTTGCACGGCTTCGAATCCTTGACGTCGAATTTGCCCATCGCGCCGGAAATCACAAAATCATTGTAGTCGAGCACCAGCGCCCGCGAGACGCCGTTCTCGTAAAGCTCGAACGACATCGCGTAGACCGGCGTCTGCTCGCCGTCCTTGGCCTTGGCTTCGCGGTCGTAATAGCTCACCGTGACCGGCCACCGCGTCAGCGATTTCATCACGTCGCTTGCCGTCGACGGATCCGGCGCCGCGATGGTCCGGCTGCCGGGGATCGGCTGCCCGATCACGGACAGCGTGTTGTAGACCTTCTCGCCATTGTCCGACCCGTCATAGACCGTCAGTTCGAGCACGGTTTTTCCCTCGCGCGCGGCGGCGATGATGTGCTGGATCTGTTCGGTCGGGAACACCGTGGAGCCATCGAGGGTGAAGGTCTTGGATACCGGCTGTTTCAATTTGACATTGATATGATCGCCGGCCCGCTCCGCCACGCCGTCGACGGGGCTGGAGTTGGCGTCGTTCATCCGGGTATCGATCTTGAAACGATAGCTTTTGCCGGCGCCGTCCTCCCAGGAGGTCGAGCGCAGATCGCTGAGCGTAACCTTGCCCTCGCCGCTGTCGAGCTCCGACACCTGGCGGAATTCCGAGGTGTAGCCTTCGCAGGCGCTGCCGGAGAAATTATAGAGAATGCGTCCCCGCGCGCCGTTGATCGAGTTGGACCCTCGCGACTTGACCAGGCTGAGCTCATAAAGCGCCTGATGCGCCAGGAACGGACCGCTTGCCGCGGCAACCGCCGGCCCGCCCGCGAAACCCGATCCGAAGCCGAGGGCGGCGGCCGCCAGCACGATGGACCTGACATCACGCGGCGCATTCCCGAACAAGCCAGCCATATGTTTTCCTCAGGCGTTGGATTCGTCACTCTACTGATCGCCCTATTGCGCCGCAACTAGGGCCGCTTCACGAAAAAGTACGAATCACCAACCGAACCGCCATGTTTTTCCACATTTCGGCACTGACCGGCGCTGGCTTGCATGTGGCTGCGCGATGCGCGAAACAAAGCGCCCGATCTGATATGATCGGGGGCGGTTTCAATCAAACGGGGACGAAATATGGCTGGTACGGTCGAGCAGAAACTTGCGGCGCAGGGCGTGGTCTTGCACGAGCCCGCAAGCCCGGTGGCCAATTACGTCGGTTTTGTGCGCACCGGAAACCTGCTGTTCGTTTCCGGGCAGGTTTGCTTCAACCCGGAAGGCAAGCTGATCGCCAAGGGCAAGCTGGGCGCCGGCGTCACCGTCGAGCAAGGCAATGCCGCCGCGCGCGGTTGCGCCATCAACCTGCTGGCGCAGATCAAGGCCGCGCTCGGCGACCTCGACAAGGTGGTCCGCGTGGTCCGGCTCGGCGGCTTCGTCAATTCGGCGCCGGATTTCCTCGACGGGCCGAAGGTGCTGAACGGCGCTTCCGACCTGATGGTCCTGGCCTTCGGCGACAAGGGCCGCCATGCCCGCACCACCGTCGGCGTCGCCTCGCTTCCGGCCGACGCCGCCGTGGAAGTCGAGGGGATCTTCGAGGTCTCATAACCGGAGCAGTCCCCGTGCGTGCCCCTGATTGGCTGACGGCGCGGCCGGTGGCCCATCGCGGGCTGCACGACCTTTCGCGCGGCATCGTCGAGAACATGCCGGGCGCGGTGCAGGCCGCGATCGATGGAAATTTCAGCATCGAATGCGATCTGCAGCTCACCGCCGATGGCGAGGCGATGGTGCATCATGACGACGCGCTCGGCCGCCTCACCGAAGGCTCCGGCGCGCTGCTCGGCATGACCGCGGGCCAGCTCACGGCGGTGAAATTCAAGGACACCTCCGAGCGGATGATGTCGCTCGGCGATCTCTGCGCGCTGGTGCGGGGCCGCGTGCCGCTGGTGATCGAGGTGAAGAGCCATTTCGACGGCGACCGAAAGCTGGTGGCGCGGATGGCGGAAGTGCTCGCTTCCTATTCCGGGCCTGCGGTGGGAATGTCGTTCGACCCGGATCAGGTCCTGGCTCTGCGCGAAACCATGCCGCGGCTTCCGCGCGGCATCATCGCGCAGCGCGATTACGATGACGACTACTGGACGAAACTGACGCCGGAGCAGCGCCGGAGCATGCTCTATCTGCGCCATGCATTCCGTACCCGGCCGCATTTCGTAGCCTTCTGGGTCAACCAGTTGCCGGCGCCGGCGCCCTGGATTGCCCGAAACATCTTCGGCCTGCCGCTATTGGCCTGGACGGTGCGCACCCCGGAGCAACGCGAACGCGCCGCCCGATATGCCGATCAGATGATATTCGAAGGGTTTCGGCCGGGAACCTGATGCTCGCTCGCTGCCCTTGAAGTCGCGGCCGCGATGTCCGATCTTTGCGGGGTGGTCACCATGTACGATGGCTGATCGTAACGCGTGACCGGTTCAAAATCGTCGATGGCGTCATCCGAAATAGTGCTCGAAGCCGTCCCGTCCGTCAGCCAGATTCCGGCTGCGGATTGGGATGCCTGCGCCAATCCATCGGCTGGCCGAGCAAGCCTCCACGGCCTCGACCCGCTGGCGTCCCTCAATACCATCGGCGACTCCTGCGTCGGTTCAATATCCAGCTATAACCCATTTGTTTCACATGCGTTTTTCTCAGCGCTGGAAGCGTCCGGATCGGCCTGCGTGCGGACCGGCTGGGGACCGCGCCACCTGATCGCGCGGCTCGACGGCGCCATTGCCGGCATCGTGCCGTGCTATCTGAAATCGCATTCGCAAGGCGAATACGTGTTCGACCGCGGCTGGGCCGATGCCTATGAGCGCGCCGGCGGCCGTTACTATCCGAAGCTGCAGGCCTCGGTTCCCTTCACGCCGGCGACCGGCCCGCGCCTGATGATCCGGGACGGCGTCGATACCGACCGCATCGGCACCGCGCTGGCGAGCGGCCTGATGGCGCTGTGCGGGATCAGCAAGGCCTCCTCGGTTCACGTCACCTTCGCGCGCGAAGCCGAATGGAAGTTTCTCGCCACACAGGGGTTCCTGCAGCGCAACGACCAGCAGTTCCACTGGCACAACCAGGGCTATGGCTGTTTCGAGGATTTTCTGGGCTCGCTCAATTCGCGCCATCGCAAGGCGATCAAGCGCGAACGCCGCGAAGCCGTCGCCAGCGGGCTGACGATACACGCGCTGACCGGCAGCGACATCACCGAAGACGCGTGGGACGCCTTCTTCGATTTCTACATGGAGACCGGCTCGCGCAAATGGGGCCGGCCTTATCTCACCCGCGCGTTCTTTTCGCTGGTCGGCGAGAGCATGGCCAAGGACGTGCTGCTGGTGATGGCCAAACGCGAGGGGCGCTGGATCGCCGGCGCCATCAACTTCATCGGCTCCGATACCCTGTTCGGCCGCAACTGGGGCGCGATCGAACATCATCCATTCCTGCATTTCGAGGTCTGCTATTATCAGGCGATCGATTTTGCGATCCGGCGCGGCCTGAAGACCGTCGAGGCCGGCGCGCAGGGCGAGCACAAGATCGCCCGCGGATATCTGCCGCAGACCACCTATTCCGCGCATTACATCGCCGACCCCGATTTGCGCCGCGCGATCTCGGACTATCTCCGGCACGAGCGCGCCTACGTGGCCGAGGCATCGCGCGAACTCGCCGAGGCCGGGCCGTTTCGGAAACCCGCCGACGAGCCGTCTTGACCGCCGAGCGGATATTGAAATTTCGATTAGATCAGGAGGCCGCCATGACTGCGTACGACCCCAACAACATCTTCGCGAAAATCCTGCGCGGTGAATTCTCCTGCCACAAGATTTATGAAAACGACCACGTGCTGGCCTTTCTGGACATCATGCCGCGCTCGCCCGGCCACACGCTGGTGATCCCGAAGGCGCCGGCGCGCAGCATCCTCGATATTACCCCGGAGGATTTCGCCCATGTCGCGCGCGGCGCCCACCGGATCGCGGCCGCGGCGATGAAAGCCTTCCAGGCCGACGGCATCACCGTGCAGCAGTTCAACGAAGCCGCCGGCGGGCAAGTGGTGTTTCACCTGCACATGCATGTGATGCCGCGCCACGACGGCGTCGCGCTATTGCCGCCGGCCAGCCGCATCGAAGATGTGAAGGTGCTGGAAGACAATGCCACCAAGTTGATCGCGGCGCTGAAGGGTGGGTGAAGCGGCGTCATTCCGGGATGGTCCGCGGGACCAGACCTCAGATGTGCAATTGCACATCGGGGAATCTCGAGATTCCGGGTTCGATGCTTCGCATCGCCCCGGAATGACGAAAATTATTCCGTCTCGAAATCGCCGGCCTGGGGCTGCGCCAGCGGCGTGAACTCGCACCTGTCAGGCTTGATATCCAATAGCGGCGTTTCGTCGAGGCAATCGAGGCCACGCACCAGCACCACATTCGCCTCGATACCGACCAGCTTGACGATCGATGTGCCGATCGGGTTCGGCCGCACCGGCGAGCGCAGCGAAAACGTGCCGCGGGTCGATTTGTCGTTCTTCGGGCTTTGCAGCACCAGGTTGCGGCGCGACTGATGCAGCCAGTAGATCACTTCGAGATTGGAGTAGAAATCGACCCCCTTCAGCGCCGGCACCCATGGCTCGAAAATCTCCAGCCGGCAGACCGGGCCGTCGTGACGGCCCTGCCGCGGCGTATCGAGGCGCGAGGTCCACGGCGTGCGGATGCGGCCGATGAAGACCAGGCCGGCGTCGCGTGCCGGCGGCATTTCGACGGCGAGTTCGCCTTCGCGGATTTCACTCTCTCGAACCATGTTTCAATCCAGTGAGGTATTTTGCGATTTATTTGGTTGGCCCGATCTTACCTGACGCAGAGGTCTGAGCAAACCGCCCGACCGATTGAGCGCGTCTCACCCAAGCCACCATTTGCCTGCCAGCATGACGATCTCGCCGCAGATCACGCCGGCGAAGATCGATCGTCGCGTCGCCATGAAGACGGCAAATCCCACGGCCACCGCGCTATAGCGCAACCAGCCGGGCACGCTCGCCAGAGCGCCCGGGGGTTGCACCACGATCTGCGCGATAACGCCCGCGAGAATAGCGGTCGCTACCGCCCTCACCCACACCAGCAGTTCCGAGCCTTCGTCGATGCCGCCGCCGAACCAAAGTCCGAGCATGCGCCAGATCTGATTGGGGATGACGCCCGCAACCAGCAGGATGACCAACGCATGCCAGTCGCCGATGAAATCGCTCATGCGCGGGCGCGCCAGCGGTGCACGCCATAGGCGATGGTCCCCGCGGCCACGCCGCTCACCAGGATATCGACGCCGCTGTCCAGCATCGTCGCCAGCGGAAACAGCGCCAGTCCCAGCACCAGCGCGACGACGTCGGCGACCTCCCGGCAGTTGCGGGCGGTGGAGAACAGAAATGCCAGCGGCGTCAACATCAGTATCCCCGCGGCGAGCAATTGCGAGAGATTGGCCGCAAGACCGTAGCCGATCGTCGTCGCCACCAGACAGACGGACACCAGACCGCCGCCGAGCCCATGGATGAACGCGATCCGCCGTTCGCGCGGCACGTGCGGAAGAAAGCGAAAGCATTCGACCCACAGGGTGACGGCGGTGAGATGGGCCACCAGAATCAGGTGCCGCCGCTTTGTCTGTGGCGTGCGCATCATCGGCAGTACGGAGACCACCATCGGAAACAGCCGGATGGCGCTGACGGTCACGGCGATCGCCGCCTGCACCACCGTCGCACCGGAGCCGAGCGTCGAAATCAGGATGATTTGCGCAGGCCCCGCCCAGACAAAGGCCGTGCTCGCCAGCGCCCAGGCCAGGCTGAAATGCGTATCATGCGCGAGCGCGCCGATGCCGAGATAGGTCGCAAACAGCACCAGCGTGAGCACCGTCGAGGCAACCGACCGCATTCCCCACGCGAACGCGCCGAGCGAGCTGTGCCATTGGGGTGAATCGAGAGCAGGAAGGGCCAAGGGTGTCCGGGCGATGTGAGTCGTGCCGCGCATAACGCTGACGAAAGCGACCTGCGTCAAGCGAACCACAGGCAGACCAGCCATCCAGAACGCGTCAACCTTGTCAAACGGCGGCGTCGAATCCGGGAGGCGCGACGCCGGAGAAAAACGAGGCAAGGAACATCTTGCCCAGGATGTGCTTGGTCGCCGGCGCGCCGGGCTGGAGGCGCCTTTGGTGGATCGCGAGCCGGAACTGCTGCTGCGTCGGGGCCGAAAGATCGGTGTCGACCGTCACCCACGAGGCCGCCGCGGAAGCGCTGAGCAGGACGCCCGCATAATAGAGCCGCGTGAGCGCACGGATCAGTTCGAGCCGGGCGCGAACGGCCTCATCGGGTGCACGGCCGAGCCAGGCCTGCAGCAACACCTCCTTCAACTCAGGCGAAAGCGCGAGACTGTCGAGCACGATCGCCACGTCGACGAGGGGATCATTGCGATAGGCCGATTCCCAATCAATCAGCCAGAGGCGTTCGCCGTCGAACAGGATGTTGCTCGGTATGCAATCATTGTGGCTGGAGACCAACCTTGTCGAACCCGCGTTATAGGCTTCGCGAACCAGCTCAAGGCGTTCCACATGCGCATCAAGCAGGCCGGCCGCAAAAAGACCGGTTCGGCGCACATGCGCGAACAGTCGTGCGACAATGTCCGGATAATTCACGAAGGCCGGAAACACCGGCGTGGCCTGAACGCGCGAAAGCAACTCTCCCAGCGCTTCCGCGAGCGCGCGCGGTCCGCCCGGATAGGCCGTCAGCGGTTGCTGTTCGATGAAGTCGATCACCGCGACGCGGGCGGCCTCATCGATATGGTGGATAGCAGGGGCAATCCCCGCCTCCGCCGCGATGCGCATCGAGATATATTGGTGCGGATTGCGTAGCGGGCTCGGCTCTCCCTCCACCCGCAGCATATAACGCCGGCGGCCGACCTCGAGGCGAAAGGTCGATGCCGTCGAAGCCCCGCCCGTCATCGGCACGATTGCGCCGACCGGAGCGGAGCCAAAGGTGGCCGCGAGCGCTGAGCGGGCCGCCTCACGGCGCGCCGCGGGGAGCGTATCGAAATGGTCTTTGCCCATGACCATTCCATACACCACGCCGTCGATGTGTCTAAGCCTTGTTGCCGCCGGCTCCCCGCACGACCGCTCACCCCCTCAATCGCATGTTACGCAACACGAAACACGCCCCGCCGGCGCGGCGGATGCGGCTGCAAAGATCGTCGGCGGCGGGGCGCGTGTCGGTGCCGATGCGGACCTGGTAAAAGGTACGGGTGCCGCGGCTGCGCAAGGTGGTGCCCAGCAGGCTCGGGTCCTGATCGCCGATCACGGCGCTCAACCGCTTCATGGCGCGGGCATACATCGCCAGCGCCTGGTCGCGATTGAAGCCGGCGGCGAGTTGCACGCCCCACAACCGGTCGGCCCCCAGCTTCACATGCTGTTCGAGCTGGGTGATGAAGGGATTGGGCGCGCGTTTGAGCAAGGCCATCAATTCGCGGCAGCTTGTGGCCGGCACGCGCTCGGGCGGCTTGGCGGTCTTGCCGCCATTCTTGCTGGCGGTGGCCCAGTCATCGACCGAGGTGCCGGTTATGGCGCTCACATAGCTGCGGGTCTCCTGGGGCATATAGCCTGTGCCTGCGAGCCAATCCTGCACCCGCCGCGGGCCGGCATTATAGGCCGCGGCGGCAAGCCCGAGATTGCCGAACTGGCTGCGCAGCTCACTCAGGAATTCCGCGGATTTCGGCAGCGCCTGCACGGGATCGAACGGATCGAGCAGACTTCGCTCGCTGGCGGTGCCCGGCATGAACTGCGCGATGCCCTGCGCGCGCTGGCCGCGGCGCGTGACCGGTCCGACGGCGTCGGATTGAAAGCGGCTCTCCTGCCAGATCACGCGCGCAAAGAACTCGAGCGGCAAATCGTTGGCCCGGGCGGCCGACTCGATCATCAGGCAGATCGCCTCGCGGGTATCGCTATCCCCGGCCGCGTCAGCGGATTTCCGGGATCCATCCCTGGCCTCATCCAGCGGGATGGCAAGTTCCTCGACGCTGGGTCTTGCAACGCCTGTCGCGGCGGGCGCCGCATCCTCCGCAATGGCCGGCGCCGCCCGCGACATCACAAGCCCGGCGCAAAGCGCGGCCCAAAGAAGGATGACAGTTCGCATGGCAGGTCTGGGTGGTTCTGTTTGCCGCAAGACGAGCTTGGAAGACCGAGCTTGACACCGAAAACCGACTGTTTAGCTATTCAAACATGAGGCCGCGTGCGTGGGAGTACAAGGCATGACCGCAACGCCCGACGACCCGCTTGGTTTCGCGCCGGACGACGATGCGCCGATTCCCTACATGGCGCGGACCCGCGAATATTATCAGGCGATCGGCTACGCCACGCCCTATCGCTGGGCGCATTATGTCGATGCGCCGTTCCAGCCCCTTCGAAAGCCTCTCGATCGGTCTCGCATCGCCATCGTCACGACCGCGGCGCCGTTCGATCCCTTGAAGGGCGACCAGGGCCCGGGCGCCAAATACAATGGCGGCGCCAAATTCTACTCCGTGTACGACGGCGACACTTCGAAACCACATGATCTGCGGATTTCACACATCGCCTACGACCGCGTGCACACCTCGGCCGATGACAGCGGCACCTGGTTTCCGTTGCCGCAACTGCGCCGGCTGGCGGCATCGGGCCGGATCGGCGAAGTCGCGCCGCATTTCTTCGGCGCGCCGACCAACCGCAGCCTTCGCGTCACCATCGAGACCGATGCGCCGGAAATTCTCGCGCGCTGCCGCAAAGACGGCGTGGATGCCGCGGTGCTGGTGCCGAACTGCCCGGTATGCCACCAGACCATCAGCCTGGTGGCGCGGCATCTGGAGGCCAACGGCATCTCCACGGTGGTGACGGGATGCGCCAAAGACATCATCGAACACGCCGCGGTGCCGCGCTTTCTGTTCAGCGATTTTCCGTTGGGAAATTCGGCCGGCAAGCCGCACGATCCGGATTCGCAAGCCTTTACGCTCGAACTCGCGCTGCGCCTGCTGGAAGCAGCGCCGGGCCCGCAGACCACGGTGCAGTCGCCGCTGCGCTGGAGCGCGGACGCTTCGTGGAAGCGCGACTACAACAATGTCGCCCTGCTCAGCGCCGAGGAGCTGGCGCGCCGCCGCCGCGAATTCGATGCGCAAAAGGAGATCGCGCGCGGCATCCGCGAGAGCGCGGCCTGACGCCCCCTGCTCCGGGCATGATCTTTTTCGCAATCATGGCCTGGAATCCCGAAATTCCGCGCTGCTTCAAATGCGACGGGTTTAGGTTAACGTAGCATTTTGCCGGTCGCGGCCTTTCGCTCGCGGCGAAGCGGCGTATGGTCCCCCGACTTTCATGGGGGAGTGAAATCGATGTTGGACCGACGCGAGAGCCCGCGCGACCAGGTTGTTTATAGTGGTATCGCAGAAATCGGCGAAGACGGCTCATCCCGGGATTGCGTGGTTCGCAACATCTCCAAGACGGGCGCCAGCCTCGAATTCAGGAACGCCGCCAGGTCGCCCAAAGAGCAGATCTCGCTGACCATCGCACGAAAAGGCCGGTCCTTCCTCGCCAGGGTCATCTGGTGGCGCGACAATTTCGTCGGCGTTGCATTCAGCGGAGCGTCCCCCTTCGAGCTGCCGGTGTCCGATCTCGAGGAGCGGCTGCGCAAGAGCGAGCAGAAGAAACGGAAGCTTCAGCGCCAGATCAATGACCTGATCGGCAGGGACTGAAAACGAGCGGCAACCGGCGCGGTGCGCGGGTAACCGCACCGACAAGTTCGCGGCTTGTCAAGAATTGACGGAATCGTATGGCCATGCAAGCTCCCGAGAACCGGGAGTGCGAATGCTGTCTCACGTCAGGAATTACTTCAGGAATTGCCGGCTCGCGCGCATGAGCAACGGCGAATATTGCCTGATACGAGACCAGGGGCTGGTGAAGGGTGGCCGCGGCCTGAAGCATCATGAAACGCTGATCACCTTCAGCATCCGCGGCATCGCCGCGAAACTTCGGCAATGGCGCCACGCAAACGAAACCGGTGAGCGCGAGTCCCTGTCCGGGCAGGGCCCTGCGCGGCTCGATCACGGGCTGGCGCGCTCAGAGTCGAATCTCGGTCGTTCGCGTTAGAGTATGATCCGGAAAAGCCTGCCCGCACTTTGATGCGCGCCGGAGCGCTGCCGGCGCCGTGCGACGACTTTGAGCAACGGCAAAATCATCGCCAATTAAAAAAGCCGGCGGTCTTGCGACACGCCGGCTTCTCAATTCGCAGTATCGGCCGCTTACACCTTGACCAGGGGACCGCGTGAGGCCGGGCCCTTGGACCCGCCGCCATTGGATCCGCCGGATTTCGGTTTGCGCGCCGCGGTGCGCTTTCGCGCGCCGGGGAGTTTTTCCGGCTTCGGCGTGACCGGACCTTCGACGAACTCGAAGCCGATCTTTTGCTGCTCGGGATCGGTTGCTTCCTCGTCCTTTACCAGCACGACGCGCACGTGCCCGCCGCCCTTGAGCTTGCCGAACAGCACCTCGTCCGCCAGCGGCTTCTTGATGTGCTCCTGGATCACGCGCGCCATCGGCCGCGCGCCCATCTGCTCATCATAGCCATGCTGCACCAGCCATGCCTTGGCCGTCTCCGACAGCTCGATGGTGACGTCGCGGTCGGCGAGTTGCGCCTCGAGCTGCAGCACGAACTTCTCCACCACCATGCCGATCACATCGGCATTGAGATGCGCGAACGAGACGATCGCATCGAGCCGGTTGCGGAATTCCGGCGCGAACTGGCGGTTGATCGCTTCGTGGTCGTCGCCTTCCCGCTTGTTGCGCGTGAAACCGAAGGCCTGGCGCGCCAGGTCGGCGGCGCCCGCATTGGTGGTCATGATCAGGATCACGTTGCGGAAATTGACCTGCTTGCCGTTGTGGTCGGTCAGCCTTCCATGATCCATGATCTGCAGCAGCACGTTGTACAGATCCGGGTGCGCCTTCTCGATTTCGTCGAGCAACACCACGCAATGCGGATGCTGATCGACGCCATCCGTCAACAGGCCGCCCTGGTCGAATCCGACATAGCCCGGGGGCGCGCCGATCAGGCGCGACACCGTGTGCCGCTCCATATATTCCGACATGTCGAACCGGATCAGTTCGACGCCAAGGGAGGCGGCGAGCTGCTTTGCCACCTCGGTCTTGCCGACGCCGGTCGGACCCGAGAACAGGTACGAGCCGATCGGCTTTTCCGGTTCTCGCAACCCCGCCCGCGCCAATTTGATCGAGGCCGACAAGGCGTCGATCGCCTTGTCCTGGCCGAACACCACGCGCTTCAACGTCTGTTCGAGATGCTTGAGAACTTCGGCATCGTCCTTTGACACGCTCTTGGGCGGTATCCGCGCCATGGTCGCGATCGTGGTCTCGATTTCCTTGATGCCGATGGTCTTCTTGCGCTTGTTCTCGGCGACCAGCATCTGCGCGGCGCCGGATTCGTCGATCACGTCGATCGCCTTGTCCGGCAGCTTGCGGTCATGGATGTAGCGCGACGACAATTGCACCGCCGCCTCGATCGCCTCGTTGGTATATTTCAGCCGGTGGTAATCCTCGAAATAGGGTTTCAGGCCCTTGAGGATCGCGATCGCATCTTCCACCGTCGGCTCGTTGACGTCGATCTTCTGGAACCGGCGCACCAGTGCGCGGTCCTTCTCAAAATGCTGGCGATATTCCTTGTAAGTGGTTGATCCCATGCAGCGGATCGTACCCGACGCCAGCGCCGGTTTCAGCAGATTGGAGGCATCCATCGCGCCGCCGGAGGTGGCTCCCGCGCCGATCACGGTGTGGATTTCATCGATGAACAGGATCGCGTTCGGATGCGCCTCGAGTTCCTTGAGAACCTGCTTCAGCCGCTCCTCGAAGTCGCCGCGATAGCGCGTGCCCGCGAGCAGCGTGCCCATGTCGAGCGAGAACACCGTCGCCGCGGCCAAAACTTCCGGCACTTCGCTGTCGACGATGCGTTTGGCGAGGCCTTCGGCGATCGCGGTCTTGCCGACGCCGGCTTCGCCGACGAACAGCGGATTGTTCTTTTGCCGGCGGCACAATACCTGGATGGCGCGGTTGATCTCGGAATTTCGCCCGATCACCGGATCGATCTTGCCGTCGCGCGCCTTCTTGTTGAGGTTCACGCAGTAAGTATCGAGCGCCTCGCCCTTTTTCTTGGAATCCTCGTTGCCCTTGGCCTCGGTTTCCTCGTCGACCCCGCGCACCGGGCGCGCTTCCGACACGCCGGGGCGCTTGGCGATACCGTGGCTGATGTAGTTGACCGCGTCGTAGCGGGTCATGTCCTGTTCCTGCAGGAAATACGCCGCATGGCTTTCGCGCTCCGCGAAGATCGCGATCAGCACATTGGCGCCGGTGACTTCCTCGCGGCCGGATGACTGCACGTGGATCACGGCGCGCTGGATCACGCGCTGGAAGCCCGCGGTCGGCTTGGCGTCGTCGGCGCCATCGGTCACCAGATTTTCAAACTCGGTCTCGAGATAGTTGACGAGACTGGCGCGCAGCTTGTCGAGATCAACGCTGCAGGCGCGCATGACCGCGGCTGCATCGCTGTCATCGATCAGCGACAGCAGAAGGTGTTCCAGCGTCGCATATTGATGATGACGCTCGTTTGCTATCGCCAGCGCGCGATGCAGGGATTGTTCAAGGCTTTGAGAAAAAGTCGGCATTCGCGTCCTCTGTGGCCCCCGCCATCATGATCGCCGTTGCCCGGTCAGGCAACAACAACCTTTGTCATCTTCATATAGTTACAACGGATCGTGGCGAAAGACCGGCTTCCACGACAGGTTTAAACTCCATCCGCGGCTGTGGAAAATGTGCCCCCTTACCCGAAAAGGCCTACGCAGGTCCGATCCACCGCATTTCTCTACCGTATTTCCGATGCAAAACCCGTTCCTGTTTTGCCGGATTTCGCGCGATGCTACTTCTTTTCCATCACGCATTGCAGGGGATGTTGATGCTTGCGCGCGAAATCCATCACTTGCGTCACCTTGGTCTCGGCGATTTCGTAGGTGAACACCCCGCACTCCCCGATCCCATGATGATGGACGTGGAGCATGATCTTGGTCGCGGCTTCAACGTCCTTCTGGAAGAACTTCTCTAAAACGTGAACGACAAATTCCATCGGCGTGTAGTCGTCGTTCAGGATCAGTACGCGGTACAGATTCGGGCGCTTGGTCTTCGGCTTGACCTTGGCGATGACCGACGTGGCGGGACCGCCGGTCCCCCCACCGCCGCGATTGTCGTCATTGCCCATTCGGGGAGCGGATGCAGCGGCGGCGGGCGGCCCGAACGATTCAAATTTGGAAGTTAATTGCAGCATGGCACAGGCGTTCGAAATCCCCACAGGAAACCGGACAGCGGCCGGGCGATGCTCTCCTGCCGGAGCCACCATTGAGTTCCCAGACGCAATTCCCGGATGGCCGCTCCCGACCGGCCGACCCCGTCAACCGGATCGATCAGTTCAGAATATGGGTCTGTCTCCGGCTCGCCGCAAGCGCGCAAATCCTGGTCGGGACGCGCCCCGTGGCGGGCCCGATTCCGGCCCGGCGATCGCCCAAGGTTAATCAATTCCATCGGATTTGACAAAGCCGGGCCGCCTGCCGTTTAGCCGCCGTTGACGATGGCCCCCGCTTTTGGCTGCCTGCTCGGAACTTGCACAGCTATTGACCCAGTTTTCTCAGCGCGAATTTACCACCTGTTCAGTGGCCGGGACCGTAATGGGCGCAGGAACCCAACTTCGGTGACAAATCATGCTCGATACATCCGTGACCCGTCATGTCCGCGCGGCGGCCAAGCGCTTCGCCGGGGCCAACCAGGGCAATATCGCGGTGATCTTTGCCGTCGCAATGGTGCCGCTCATCAGCTTCATCGGCGCGGCGATCGACTATAGCCGCGCCAATGCCGCGCGCTCGTCGATGCAGGCCGCGCTCGACTCCACCGCATTGATGCTTTCGAAGGACCTTTCCCAGGGCACCATATCGACTAACGACATCACAACAAAGGCCCAGGCCTACTTCAAGGCGCTCTACACCAATAAGGACGCCAAGATGGTTGATCCCATCCACGCAACCTATACGGCCAGCACCACCAAGGGCTCGACCATCGAGCTCACCGGATCCGGCTTTATCGTGTCCGACTTCATGCAGGTCGCGGGCTTCCCGACCCTCGGTTTCAACGCCGGTTCGACCTCGGCATGGGGCAACGTGCGGATGCGCGTAGCGATGGCCCTCGACAACACCGGATCGATGGAAGACTACGACAAGATCGGGGCGCTGAAAACCGCCGTCGCCGGAAAAGACGGCATAATCGATCAACTTTCCAAACTGTCCAAGGATCCGGACGATATCTACATTTCGATCATTCCCTTCGCCAAGGACGTGAACTTCGCCAAAGACGCCGCGGGCAACAGCAACGTCAACCAGCCCTGGATCGACTGGAGCCTGTGGGAGGCTGCCAACGGCACCTGCAGCAACTCGTCGTACAAATCGAAAAGTGACTGTGTGAGCAAAGGCAAGACCTGGACGCCGAGCGCCCACAGCAACTGGACCGGCTGCTTCACCGACCGCACCAAGGACAATGACACCACGAATACGCCGCCGGCGGCTCTCAATACCCTGTTTCCGGCCGAGGAATATGTGTCCGACGACAACAAGGAACAATACTGCAGGGTGGGCAATAACCCCTACCTGCAGCCGATCTTGCCGCTGAGCAACAAGTGGGATGTGCTCAAGAAGCGGACCAACGACATGCAACCGACCGGCAACACCAACCAGGGCATCGGAATGGCGTGGGCCTGGATGACGCTGGGCGCCGGCCTGCCGTTCAACGCCCCCCTCAAGGACGTGAACTACACCTATATTGACGCCATCATCCTGCTATCCGACGGTATGAACACGCAAAACCGGTATAGCAAGACTGCATCGCAAATCGACGACCGTCAGGCCATCCTGTGTACCAACGCCAAGGCCGCCGGCATCACGATCTACACCATCCAGGTCAATACCGGTCATGATGCGACGCAAGCGGTGATGAGAAATTGCGCTTCCGGACCGAACAACTTTTACCTGATCACGGACCCAAAAGAGACGCTCTCGGTTTTCACCTCGATCGGAACTTCGCTGGCGAAGCTGCGCGTCGCCAAATAATCAGCGACATCCGAACAAGAAAAAGCCCGGCCAGATCGGCCGGGCTTTTTTGATCTGGATATCAGTGTCGGCGCTAGTGAGCGGCCGGCGCGAACTTCGCAACCAGGCCTTCGATCGGCTTGAAGGACTGCTTGGCGAGATCGGTATAGAGCCCCGCGATCTTCTGCGACTCGGCGACGAAGGTCTCGTAGGCTGAACGGGCGTATTCGGTCTGGGCTTCGAGCGCCTTGTCCAGCGACTTCACGCCGGACAGCTTCTCGACAAACGACTTGGTGTCTTCGTAGGACTTCTTGGTGTAGTCGCCATAGGCGCTTGCGATCGCCTGAAAGCCGTTCTGCAGGTTGGTCGCGGAGGCAACGACCGTTTCGAGCTGCTCTTTTCCGTACTGCTGAATGTCTTCAACCTTGACCATCTTGGAGTCCCTTCCCGGGCTGATGTGTATCTTGATGTCGGAAGACCCAACCTCCCTGACACTGTGGCCATACTGCAACGCACAACGAAAGTCAAGAATATTGTGCGACGCACAATAGCAGGCATGCATCAAATACCGCCCTCTCCCGCAACGGTTGCTTAATCTTTTGGAAACCCCCGCGACCTAACCTGATCGCCGGATATGCTTGGGCTCCGGACAAACAAAAATTGTTTGTGGACAGCATCTTAGCTCAAATGTCGGCTGGATCGGCGACCTGATCGGCGATTCGGGCGGAAATCCGTGCCCGAACGGGCATTTCGAGCAGACAAATGTGCCGGCCGTTGGTCGTAATTTGGCCTCACGAGCCGGTGATTAAGGCAGAGATCGGGACGGGGAAGTTCATGCTTCGCACAACCTTGGCTTCCTCGCGTGTTTTGCGGGCTTGCATTTTCGGGCTGGTGACGACCACCGCCGCGCTCATCTTCACCAACGACACCGCCGATGCGCGTCGCTCCAGGCACCGGCATCACGCGCACCGCCAGCATCACGAGGCGCGCACGAGCTACAGCCCGGCGTTCTCTTCCATCATCGTCGACGGCAATTCCGGCGCCATCCTCACCGCCAACAATCCCGATGCCAGCCGCCATCCGGCTTCGCTGACCAAGATCATGACGCTTTATCTGCTGTTCGAGCGCCTCGACGCCGGCAAGATGAAGCTCGACACCGAAATGAACGTATCCGAGCACGCCTCCGAGCAGGCTCCGACCAAACTCGGTCTGCGCCCGGGCCAGACCCTTGCCGTCGAAGATGCGATCAAGGGACTGGTGACGCGTTCCGCCAACGACGCCGCCGTCGTGATCGCGGAAGCCATCGCCGGCGACGAAGGCGATTTCGCCAAGCTGATGACCCGCAAGGCGCGCGCGCTCGGCATGACCAAAACCGTTTATCGCAACGCTTCCGGCCTGCCCGACGACGATCAGGTAACGACGGCGCGGGATCAATCCACCCTTGGCCGCGCCATCCAGGACCGGTTCCCGCGCTATTACCGCTATTTCTCCACCGCGGCGTTCAACTATCACGGCCATTCGATCCGCAATCACAATCGCCTGCTCGGCAGCGTCGAAGGCGTCGACGGCATCAAGACCGGCTACACCCGTGCATCGGGTTTCAATCTCGTGACCTCGATGCGCCGCGGCAACCGGCATCTGGTCGGCGTGGTGATGGGAGGCCGCAGCGGCGGTTCGCGGGACGCCATCATGCGCGGACTGCTTGCTGAAAACCTCGAAAAAGCCGCGACCAAGCGCACCGTTGCCGCGATCACCGAGCGCAATTCCACCGATGCGAATGCGGACGTCGCCGAAGCCGAGGCCGCATCGCGGCCGACGCAGACGGTTCAGGTCCAGGGCGCCGTGCAGGTCGCGTCGGCTGAGCCCGGCGCCGCGCCGCCGATGCGTTCGAGCGCGCCGGCTTCGCGATCGATCATCGCCAACGCAGCCGCCGCCTTGCCGCCGCCGCAAGCCAAGACCGACCAAATCAAGACCGACCAAACCAAGGCCGAGCCCGCGCCGCTTACCAATGGAGTGATCCAATCCCAGCAGCTTTCGGCGATTCCAGGTTCGTCCGAACCGATGAAGCCGGTCAAGGTGAAGACGGTGCAGGTCAAGGCCGGACAAATCAAACTCGCCTCGGCCAACCCGGCGCCGCCGGCCACATCGGTCACCAACGCCATCGCGCCGGCACGGCCCGATGTGCAGGAGATGGCCCGCGCCCTCGCGGCGAAGGCCGAAAGCAACAAGGCCGAGGCCGCCAGATCCGAGATCGTCAAGTCTGAACCGGCCAGGCTCGACATGCCGCCGCAGCCGGCGAACCACGGCACCGGAAACGGCATCCTCGGCGTACTGCCGGCTTCGAGCCTTCAGCAGCCGGCTTCCGCATCGCAGGCCTTGGCCTACGCCGATCCCGCCCCCAGCGCCCCGGCGCAGCCGCAGACCGTTCAGCAGAACGGCGCCATCAAGCCGGCCGCGGCGCACACCGGCTGGATCGTTCAGGTCGGCGCGCTGGATAGCGAAAGCGAAGCGCAGCAGCGCATCGAAGCCGCGCGCAGCCAGGCCCGCGGACTGCTCACCAAGGCCGATCCGTTCACCGAGCCGGTGGTGGCCAAGGGAGATAAGAAGCTGTTCCGGGCGCGCTTTGCCGGCCTCGATCGCGATCAGGCCGAGGCGGTATGCCGGGCCTTGAAGCGTTCCGACATCTCCTGCATCACCATCCGGAACTGATCCACGCCCGGTATCGGCACATCCGGCCTGGAGGGGGATCGTAGGGTCGCGCGCAGCAGGCCCGGTATGCGTGACGCAGATGTGATCGTCACCAACCTCAACGATGCAAACTTCTCGTCAAGACTTTGCGGCTAAGACTACAGCACGAATGATCGACCACGCCGGACAACGGCGGGCGGTAACCGGGTGTCAGCCAGAGAAGACAGCTGCAACTCGCGGTTCGTAGCGTTTGGTAGCGGTGCCGGAGTTAGCTGTGATGCGTGCGAAGCAAAGTATCCTTGGCCTCGTTTACACGGGCGGCGAGGTACGTCGAGCCCCCCTGGTCGGGATGCAGTTTCTTCATGAGGGCACGGTGCGCGCGCCCGATTTCGTCGCGCCCCGCTCCCGGCTGCAGGCCAAGGATTTGATAGGCCTCCTCGTTCGTCATTTTGCCGCTCGCCGCCGGGCGGCTCTGCCGCCCTGCCGCGTTTCCCTGCGCGTCCTGACGCCAGGCGGGAAACCTGCGGTCCAGATAGCTTTCGAGTAGCGACACGCTTTCGGCATCGAAGCCCGACATCATGGCCGCAAGCTGCGGCAGGTCGAACTCGTCCAGCGAATGACCGGCGTTCGGGCCGGCCACGATCTGTCCCGAGAGTTCGCCGCTGTCGTGGTCGAGCCTCATATCCAGAAATTGCGAGCGGACCTGTGAGGTCTGTCCCGGCGAGCGCCGCGCATTTGCGCCGCCGAACATTCCGCCGATCGTGCTGAACCCCGATGCCCCGAAAGGCGACCAGCCGAGCAGCCCCGCGCCAAAAATCCCGAGCGGGATCGCAACCGCGAGTTCGCCCTTGATGCCGGTAAAGGCGGCGACCGCGAGCGCCACGACGCCACCGCCGATCTTGATCGCGCGGGCCAGCACAACCGGATTGGCCGCGCGAAACATCTGCAGCAGCGAATATAGAAGGATAACGGCGACGACGCCGGCGATCAGGGTTGGCATGAACGCAATATAGTCCGATCAGGCACAAAATGCATGCCGCTGCTGCCGCCCGGAAGGAGCGAAGAGAGGTTTGTTGGCATCTCCCGAACGAACTCATTTCCGTTCCGATTGAACCGGAACAGGCCCCTGCTTCGGCTTTCGCTGGAAAACGCTCCGGGCAGAATCGGCTTCACTTCATCTGGCCGAGCAATTTGGCCGCGCCGCTCGCGGTTTTCGAGAGCCGCAGCAGCGCCTCGCGGCCGCCGGCGGCATAAGCGGCCGCCGCGCGCAGCAACTCGCGCAATTGCGCCGCGGCGCCGGGGTCGAACCGGCACCACGCGCCGCCGGTCAGGCGCGCGATTTCGCGGAACGCCTGCTCCGCGACGGCGTCATTTCCCTCCTGGAACATGAACACCGGCACCTTGAGCAGGCCGAGTTCGCCCGCTTTGGCGCAGAGGTCGTCGACCTTTTCTTCCATGGCGTCGCCGACGAACACCACCGCGCGCACGGCGGAAGCCACGGCTTCCCGGCGCGCTTCCGACAACACCTTGCCGATCTGGGTATTGCCGCCCCGGCAGTCGATCTTGCCCATCAAGGCGGCCAGTTGCGCGCTGTCGGAAATCCAGCCGGTGGCGCGGCACTCGTTGAGGCCGCGATAATACACCAGGCGGATATCGAGACTGCCGAGCGCGGCCGCCTCGCGAAACATATCGGCCTGCAGCGCACACGCCATGTCCCAGGTCGGCTGCCGGCTCATGGTGGCGTCGAGCGCGAAAACCAACCGCCCCCTCGCGCCCGCGGCATGGGGCGACATCGCCCGCGCCTTGGCGACAAAGGCGGCGATGTCCGCCGAAGCGGATGACGTTGCCTCGGGCAGCCCTTCAGCTTTGCCGGTCGCGGACTTTTGCGCCGAGGGCACCGCGCCTGGGGATTTCGGTTGAGTGGGTTCGCGGGACATAAGCACTCGCCAATTGCAGCAAGTCCTATGTGGGCCGGGACCACAGAGCGGTCAATGCGCGGGGATGACGCTGAATGCGGTCAGGGCGTCGCCGATGCGATTTTTGGATCGGGCGGATACCGAGTAGGTCAGTCGGTTCCGCGTCAGTTCTTGATCGGCGCGTAGAGCGCCACCGGGCCCGGCTCGACGATCTTTGGCGCGTTGGTGTCGACCGGCTTCAAAGGACTGTCGTCATCGAGGAATTTGTCGAGCATGCCCTGGATCGAGGCCTTTGCCGCGTCAGGACCCGTATCGCGCATATCATTATGCTGGAAGCCGGTTTGAACAACCGTGATGCCGGACTTCTCGCACACTTCGTCCGCGGGAACGACGCCGGGATCGGACTTGAACACCGGATCCTTGGAGCGGAATGAGAGGATCTTGAATTTGCCATCGGTCATGAACGGCACGCGCAGATTGTCGAGCGTCACGACCTTCTTGGTCTGGTCGGGATACATCTTGGCGAAGTACATCGAGATGTCTCCGCCCATCGAATGTCCAACGATGGTCATGCGATCGAAGTCCGCGTTCGGCCGGATCTTCCTCATCTCCTCGACCGCAAAGCGGATGTTGGCAATGCCGCGCTCGATCTGGGGCAAGCGGCCGACATAGAGTTCGCCCACCTTCGTCACCATCGGCGGATCGGTCGGCAGGTCGTGCTGGATGCTGATCGCGATATAGCCGCGCGCGGCAAACGCGTTGGCCAGGAAAGAGTACTCGGTGAATTTGACGGTGTTGCCGTGGTTGAGGATCGCTACCGGCAGCGTGATCATGCCGGCGTTCGCCTGCATCTCCTTGTCACGCCTGATGGCGATGTCGACCGCGACCGGGCGGTTATCGCGGGCCGGGTCGTTGAACGTCAGGGTCTCGTGGCGGATCGCCCACTTGCTCGCGGTAAAATACGCGACAGTCACCAGCGCGGAGAGCGAAAGCAGAATGGCAATTCCACGTTTCATGTTTCATCCTTGGCGTATCCACCCCGGCAACAATCGGGGCCCATGTTCCTATGCTCAGGACTCTGCGGTCCCTTGTCCATGATATATGTCACGGCGACGTGACTGGAAGAGTAAATATTGTGAATTCGTAGCCTCTTCATTGTGCGACGCACCCTTATTGAGCAGTCGCACAAGGAAGGAACCCGCCGTCCGTGTCCACGGCAGGACGGCACAAACCACGGTCTAGTTCAGGCATTGGCTAAAAGACTGGTAAAAAAACCGGTCTAACTTAAAATTGTTCCGTGAAGCTCTAGTAATCGCTTACCGTAATACTGGTAATCGACATTACACGCCAAGGATGTCGTGAACTTCCAGGGGCTTGTCGACCTGGACGAACCACTCGGCCCGGTTCGCGGCGCGGCGGCGGCCGCGTTCGTCGAGCGGCAATTTCAACTGGCGCAACAGGCTTGTGACTTCCTCCCGCGCCGTGACATGACCCATGTTCGGACGCGTGCCGAGGGTGGCCTCGTCGAGATCGTCGAGCGCGGTCA
This sequence comes from uncultured Alphaproteobacteria bacterium, assembly GCA_963793165.1. Classification (GTDB taxonomy): domain Bacteria; phylum Pseudomonadota; class Alphaproteobacteria; order Rhizobiales; family Xanthobacteraceae; genus Bradyrhizobium. The sequence goes on along the minus strand of CAWBYU010000005.1, from coordinate 95,662 downwards.
GCCCGCGCGGAAAAAACTCGCGGTAAACCACGCGTTCGGCGAACCCGTCGATCGAGCGGAAGCCAAGCCTGAATGACAGGTCGTTGAGGCCGGCGGCGACGAGTTGCTTGTTGCGCGATCCCAGCATCGACAGCCGGTTGCGGACCACGACCCAGTCGGTAGAGGAACCGTCGAACTGGCGGCGCGTGCGCCTTGAGTCGCGCACCATCTCCGCATAGTGGCTTTCGCCGGTCACGGAATAGGTGGCGGGGTCAACGGTTCCCAGCACATCGAAATCGAGGAAGCTGTCGTTGATCGGCGTCACCAGCGTATCGGCCATCGAGTGCGCCAGGCGCATCAGATAACTGTCGGATCCGGGGGTATCGATCACGATGAAATCGAAGGTACGCTCGACCGCGCCCACGGCTTCCATGAACTGCTGGAACTCGGATGATTTGTTGTCGGCGATCTGCATGGTCTCGCCGAGTTTGATGCAGCAATGCACCGGAAGTTCGAGATCGAGGCCGGTGCGCTGCGCCCAGGCGCGCCGGTTGTTGATATAGCGGGTGAAACTCTGCTGGCGGCAATCGAGATCGATGGTGGCGACGCGCTGGCCCGCTTTCAACAAGGCCACCGCAATGTGCAAGGCGGTGGTGGATTTTCCCGAGCCGCCCTTTTCATTGCCCAGCACAACGACATGAGCGGAGCCGGATTGCCCCTGACTAGTCTGCATCAACATTGGTGTGACCCCTGCGAATATCTTGAACCACGCGAGACCGCGGTCAAGTGAAATGCGCAAGCACGCAATAGAAACATTCGCGGTGTGCTTTCATGATTAATCGCGAGCAGCGATGCGGTAGCGCGGCTGGTCCGACGCAATTTCCACGCATGCTCGGCCGGATCGCAAGTGCGAGCGTCGAGCGACCGCTTTGCGGCGAAGCGCCGGCCTTGATAAGATCGCGTTCCCGCCACAAGGTTGGAAGCTGCCGGCTTTCCGACTGCACAGATGATCGAGACCAGATGTCGCGAAGCCCCATGATCGTCCGTACGGTCCCTGCGCTGCGTCGCGCGCTCGATGGTTTTCGCGCCAGGAAGGCCACGACCGCACTGGTGCCGACCATGGGAGCGCTCCATGACGGCCATGTGTCGCTGGTTCGGCTGGCAAAGCGTCGCGCGAAAAAGGTCATCGTTTCGATCTTCGTCAATCCCACCCAGTTCGCACCGACCGAGGATTTCGGTTCCTATCCGCGGACCTGGAAAGCCGATGTCGCCAGGCTCGCCGCCGAGGATGTCGACCTGATCTGGAATCCGGACGTCAAGGCCATGTATCCGGACGGCTTCGCCACCCGGATACTGACGGATGGGCCGGCCACCGCGGGTCTGGAAGATCGCTTCCGGCCGCATTTCTTTGGCGGCGTCACCACCGTCGTCGGCAAGCTGTTCACGCAGTGCCGGCCGGATTTCGCTGTCTTCGGCGAAAAGGATTTTCAGCAGTTGCGGGTCGTGACCCGGATGGCCGCGGATCTCGACCTCGGCGTCAAGGTAGTCGGCTCGCGCACGGTTCGGGAGCGCGACGGCCTCGCGATGTCGTCGCGGAACGTCTATCTGTCGGCGGAAGAGCGCGCCACGGCGCCGGCGCTGTACCGGGCCTTAAAGCAAAGCGCCGCGCGGTTGCGTGCCGGCGACGACATCGCGGCCGTGATCGCCGGCGGCGCCGAGCTTGTCACCAATGCCGGTTTCATCCTCGACTATTTCGAGGCGCGGCGCGCCGACACCCTGGCGCCGATCGCCTCGGTGAAGGACGGACCGGTGCGAATTCTGGTGGCGGCAAAACTCGGCAAGACACGCCTGATCGACAATATCGGGGTCTAGGCAGCCCCGGCATCAAAACAGCCGCAGCGCTTAGAGCAGCCCGAGATCGCGCAACTCGCGGCGCAGCGGTTCCGGCATCGCCGCGATGCTGGCGGCGGCCTTGCCGAGATCCGGCGGCACGGCATCCTCGGTAAAATAGCGCCAGCCCTGAAACGGCCGCATCGGCCGTGGCGCCACCGCAATCACCTTGGGCTGCATCACCAGCCGGCACCGTCCGATGCCGTCACGATCACGGAACGGCTCGATCGCGATGAGTTTCTCGCGGGCCGCGATCTCGCCGCGGATCACCCAATAGAGCGAGCCGCCCGCCATCAATTCCTCGACGCGCTTCGGCGTCATCCGGGTGATGTGGATATGGTGGCGCGGCAGGCCCTTTTGCCGGGCGATCAGCATGCGCTGGGCGACCCAGCTTTTGAGTTCCTTGACGGATTCGCAGCCGACGGCGAGCTTGATGAGATGAAGCGGCATGGCTTTTGAAATTAGCGATCGGCGACGGCTTTTGAAAGCGTCATTCGTTGGCGGTCGCAGCGGCCGGCGCTGCCGGCGCAAGCTGAACCGGGGCTGACGAACGCGGCTTCGGCGCCGGCTTTTTGGCGGTCGTCAGCGCGGCCGGAGCCGCGCTCGATGTCGATCGCGGTGAAAGCAAAGCGTTCGCAGCCGTCGCCGGCGCGCCGGTCGCGGCGGCCGCCGCGTTCGTCGACGTCGCGGGCGTGCGCGACGGCGCGGGTGCCGTGCCGGGCTCGGGGCCCATGATGTTCACAGGCGGCGTCGAGGCAGCCGTTGGAAAATCCGCGTTGGTGGGTTTGCCGGTGGGTACCGACGAGCCGAGCGCCGCCAGCGGCCCCGCTGCCGGCGCGTTCCACGACGGCGCATAACGCCCGATCAGGCCATCAAAGGTCCGCTCCGTCATATTGGCCATGATCTGGCGGGAATCGGTCAGCGCCCGGAAGGCCGCGCATTGCGTCGGCGTGCACTGGTCCCGCGTCACCAGCACTTGCGCCATCACGCCATAGCGGTCGCGCTCGACCGCGCGGCGCAGCGTCAGCAGTTCGTAGGACAATTTCCTGTTGGCGGCGGCGACATCGCCGAACGCGACCAGCCGGCTAAGCTGCGCGGCCCCGTAGGACACCGCGGCCGCGGCGGCGTCGGCCGAACCGAACAGCGCCTTTTCGCACGCCGTCAGGACGGTTTCTCCGGCCAGATCGTCGATACACGACAACGCCGGAAGTGCCGCCGTCGCCTGCGGGGCCAGCCGGCTCTCACCGGCCCCACCGCGGCCATCCGGACCGAGCCCGCGCATGGTGACGGCGACCGCGCCGCCGATCGACGCCAGCGTGATCAGCACCAGCGCGACGTTGGCGACGGATTTCTGGGCACGCAGCAGAACGATCAGAAGGATGAACCCGAAGAATCCCGCGGCGGCCAAGGGCAGCCATGGCGGGTTCGGCGAATGCCAGAGCTGTTCCAGCGAAGTAGTCCAGGCCCAGTTCATGCGCGATATCCCTCAACGCCAGCATCGAAGGCGCCCGGCGGAAGCGAATGCCGATATGCACTCAGCTCCGCACACCGAATGCGCCTGAAAAACCCGGCCTTTTGACGGCGACCGGAACAAGAACCGCGCCATCCCGGCCATGCACGCGATTCTTCAGGAGATGTCGAGCTGACTTTCCTTGGCCACCCGCTCGAAAGCCTCGGTCGAGTTTTTGATCCGATACTGGCAGTCGTCGCCATCGGTCGGAAGCAGCCGGATGACTTCATAGGTGCCGCTGGCGCCCGGGCGCGCCACGTTGCTGGCAGTAAAGTAGACAGTCTCTCCAACGGTATATTTATGCTTCAACGCCCTCTCCATCAGGCAGAACGCCGGCCGTGCTTATGGTCCCACTGGCTTTTTGGCCGACTGAAAACCCCGGCTCGGCCTATATCACGTGGCCGGACGCGTTGACCAGTTACATCGGGACATACCAAATACGAGAATTTTGCAGGTTTTTCAGTGCGATAAATACCTTTTTTGCGGTCGCGGCGGAACCGTCCTGCGTTGGTCGGAACCGCTCCCCGGGCCTGCTTCCGGGCGACGTCAGGCGTGCTCACACCGTCTCGAATCTCTCGATCAGGAGAGTTTCGGCAAGACCGGCGCGGGTCCAGTCCTGAAAAGCCGGCAGCGACATCATCGTATCCATGTAGTCCCGCGCCTCGGGCAAAACCTCGATCGCATAGGTGCGAAAGCGATGCACCACCGGCGCGAACATAGCGTCCGCGCCGCCAAAGGCTCCGAACAGGAACGGCCCGAATTCGCGATAGCGTTGCCGGCATTCGATCCAGATCTGCTGAATGCGGGCGACGTTGTCGCGCGCATCGGCCGACAACGCGATGGCGCGGACCGGCCGGTGCAGGTTCATGCCGCATTCGCTGCGCAGCGGCACAAAGCCCGAATGCATCTCCGCCGAGATCGATCGGGCATGCGCCCGGCGGGCGCGGTCCTCCGGCCACAGCCGTGCCTGCGGAAATTTTTCGGCGAGGTATTCGATGATGGCCAGCGAATCCCAGATCGTGACGTCGCCGTCGATCAGTGCCGGCACCTTGCCCGAATGCGTGAAGCCAAGAATCCGCTCCTTGTCGGCGGCGCCCGTATAGAGCGGGATGAACACTTCATCAAAGGCGATATCGTTGGCGCGGAGCGCCAGCCACGGCCGCATCGACCACGAGGAATAGTTCTTGTTGCCGATCACGAGCGTCAAAGCCATGCGCAAAATCCCTGTTCGGCGCTCATCCTGCCATGGCCCCCGGCGCGCGTTCAACCCGCACACGCCATCGCCGGTTGCCGCGATCGGTCAGCGGGCGATGCCGCCGGCCACACAGCGCGACACCCCCGAGACGTCAGTCACCTGATCCTGCTCGTCACGACGGCGATGGCGATCGGCGCAGACAATTTCCATCAAACGCCTGGCGCGCGATGGGAGTTAGAGCGCCTTCTAGGAGGCTCCCCCAAAATCCTGCGGCGTGAAGCTGAGGTCGAGCACTTTCCATTCGCCGTATCTGTCCGCCGGCAGCATCGCATAGGGCTGGCAGGCCGCCAGCGCTTTCATCGCCCCCTGCATCAGCAAGGGTCCCTTGGCGGATGCGCTGGCCTCGATCAGGACCGGCTCGGCCGCAAGCTTCGCCTCAGGGGTCATGAACACCCGCAGCACGATCTTGACCTTGTCGGAAGACGCGATCGACGGCGGCAGCTTCGAACATGTCTTCAGATGGCGCCGAAACTCCCCGACGACACTGGATGCCACGTCGGCTGCCGTCGACGCCGGACCATCGAAGGCCTCGCCGGATCTGGCCTGGGGCAAGCTCGGGGGCAAATCCGGCGGCAGGCCAAGCAGGACCTGATATTTGATGGACAGATCGGGTTGCGCTGGAACATAGGCGGGAACCGGAGATGTCGACGGCGCCTGCGGCTGGGCAGCGGCCTCTTGCGGATCGGGAGGCTGTGAATCGGGAGGCTGTGAAGATGGCGCCGCCTCCGCGGTCTCGGCCGGTGGCGCCGGCTGGGGGGCCGGCGCCGGCGTCTCGGCAGGCGCGGATTGCGAAGAAAGGTCGAAGGCGTCCGAAGGTTCAGACTTCGGCGGCTCCGGCTTTTCCGGAACCTGCGCCGCCTCTTCGGAGGTCACGATATCGACCGCGATCGGTTCCGCCGTCACCGAACCGAACGGATGCACCTCGGCGAAGATCAGGACCATCGCCACAATGGACAGATGGACAAGCGCCGACACCGCGATGCCCGAGCACGCGATGGCTGAGTCAATGTACCGCCGGAATTCCACCGTGCTCGATCAATGTTTCGAAGCCGCCTCTTCGCCAGCATAGCGGGCAACGGCGCCGCGGCTCAATCCCATTTCGGCGCGAAACCGAAATCCGTAAGCCGGCCCCTGCTGCTGCCCATCTGGAATATCAGGCGCATCTCGTCGTCGGACAGCGTGAAGTCGAAAATGTCGATGTTTTCCGACAGCCGCTCGATCCGCGACGTCCGCGGTATCGCGGCGACATTCTGCTGCACCAGCCAGCGCAGGCACACCTGCGCGGCCGACTTGCCGTGGGTTTGCCCGATCCGCGCCAGCGTCTGGTCGCTCTTGATGCGGCCTTTCGCGATCGGACTATAGGCGAGAACTGCCATGCCGTGACCTGCGCATGCCGCCCTGACTTTGGCCTGGTCGAGATAGGGATGGTATTCGACCTGATCGCACACCAGGGGCTCGGAGCACGCGGCGACCGCCTCCTCGATCAGCGCCACCGTGAAGTTCGAGACGCCGATGTGCCTGGCCATGCCGAGTTGCTTGGCATGGGCCAGCGCGCCCAGCGTCTCCGCCAGCGGCACCCGCGGATTGGGCCAGTGCAGCAGCAGCAGATCGACTTCGGACAGATGCAGCTTGGCGAGGCTCTCCTTGACGGATCGCTCAAGATCGTTCGGGGCGAAATGAGTGGTCCAGACTTTGGTCGTCACGAACATGTCGTCCCGCTTCACCCCCGAAGCCCGCAGACCATCGCCGACCTCGCGTTCGTTATCATAGGCCTGCGCAGTGTCGATGTGACGATAGCCGAGCCTCACCGCCTGCTCGACCAGGCGTGCGCAGGTTCGCCCGCGCAGCTCCGAGGTACCCAACCCGATCGCCGGGATTTTCGCGCCGTTGGCTTCAACGAATTGCATCGCGGGTACTCGAAAGGATAAGCCCATTATGTCGCGGGGCGATCGCGCTGCCAACATCGCTGCGACGATTTCGCGTCACACGGGCGATGGATCGGACGCCAAGGCGGCAAACACCGTCTCCGGGGCATGGGCGATCACGGCGAGCAGCGCCCGCGCCGGTCCGCGCGGCATGCGTTTGCCCTGCTCCCAGTTCCGGATGGTCTCGACCGGCACGCCTAACCGTGCGGCGAATTCGAGCTGCGTCAGGCGCGCGCGGCGGCGAAGGTCGCGCACCGCCGGCACCGGCTCGATCCCCGGCGATGCGGCGGAAACCGTCTCCGGTGCGGCGAAAGCCGTCACCGGTGCGGCGAAAGCGGTTGCCGGCGCGAGCGGAAACTCCTGCCCGTCCCGCAATTCGACGATCCGTCCGTCCGCTTTCAGCCGCAAGCGCTGCATGCCCTGCTCCGTCACCGGATAATCGGCGATGCGCGTTAAGGTCGGATTAACGATGCGCGGCCCGAAGCGGCGCGGCCTATTGCAGACCGAACCAGAGCGTCGCGATTCCGAGAAACGAAAAGAAGCCGACCACGTCGGTGATCGTCGTGACGAAGGTGCCCGACGCCACCGCCGGATCGGCCCGCACCCGTTCCAGCACCATCGGAACCAGGATGCCGCCAAGCGCGCCCGCGATCAGATTGCACACCATCGCAAGGCCGATCACGACCCCAAGGCCGGGGATCTTGAACCAGGCCACCGCGGCAATCCCGGTGATCACGGCAAAGGCAAGCCCGTTGACGAGGCCGACCAGGCCCTCGCGCATCACCACGCGAAGCGCGTTATTGGAGCCGAGTTCGCGGGTGGCCAAAGCGCGCACCGCCACCGTCATGGTCTGGGTCGCGGCATTGCCGCCCTGGCTCGCAACGATCGGCGCCAGCACCGCAAGCGCCACCATCTTCTCGAGCTGGCCCTCGAACAGGCCGAGCACGGAGGACGCGAGAAACGCGGTGGCGAGATTGACCAGCAGCCAGTTGAAACGACCGCGCGCGATCGTCCAGACGGTGTCGGACAAGTCTTCGTCGCTGGTGACGCCGCCGAGCGCCTTCAGGTCTTCATCGGCCTCTTCCTCGATGACGTCGACGACGTCGTCGATGGTGACGACGCCGACCAGCCGGTTTGTGGTATCGACGACGGGGGCTGCGACCAGATTGTATTTGCCGAACATCCGCGCGACTTCCGCCTGGTCGTCAAGTACCGAGACACGGCGGCGGTCTTCATCGATCAGGTCGGCCAGCGGCACCGGCCGGCGCGAACGCAGCAACACATCCAGCGCCACCGCGCCCTGCCAATGCTGGGCGTTGTCGACCGCGTAGATTTCGTAAAACCGGTCCGGCAAGTCCGGCGTGTCGCGCATGTAGTCGATCGCCTGCCCCACGGTCCAGTCCGGCGGCACCGCGATGAACTCGGTCTGCATCCGGCGGCCGGCGGAATTTTCCGGGTAAAGCAGGCTGCGCTCGAGCGCGACGCGCTCGGTCGGCGGCAGTTTTTCCAGGATCTCTTCCTGGTCCGCTTCGTCGAGGCCCTCGAGCAATTCGACGGCGTCGTCGGATTCCAGCTCGCGAACCCCCTCCGCGACCGTCTCCGGTTCGAGTTCTTCGAGGATTTCCTCGCGGACGAAGTTGTCGACTTCGTTGAGCGCCGAAAAGTCGAAATCCGCGCCGGTGAGTTCCACAAGCCTGACGCGATCGTCGGGATCAAGCGCCTCGATCAGATCGCCGAGGTCGGCTTCATGTAGTTCGGCCACCACCTCGCGCAACAACCCGGCATCGGCATCGTGGACGGCGCGCGTGATCGTCTCGACGAATTGGGGCCGAATCTCACCGGATTGGTCGCGCATCGACAGACGGTCCAGCACCGGGGCACCGGCGGAATGGGCAACGTCCACATCATCGGCCATGCCGCGCCTCGCCAGTTTGACAGAACTGCTGAACTCGTCTGAGTATCGCCTCAGGCATTACCCAATGGGCAACACCTAGCGCAATGACAAATATCCTCAGGCTAAAACGGGTTCGAAAGTTCATGAATGTGCCAGCGGCCGCCCTGGCGGCGTTGATCGCGTGGACCGCGGCGGCGCAGGCGGCAACCTGTCCGCGCCAGGGAACGCTCGGCACCTCGCGCATTCTGGCCGTCGACGCTGCGACCACGCCGCGGGTGGGATTGAAGAGCTTTCCGCAGACATTGCCGCTCGAGGATCACGAGGTGGTGCTGACATTCGACGACGGCCCGTCGCGGCCCACGACGCTGCGGGTGCTGGCGACGCTGGCCCAGGAGTGCGTCCGCGCCACCTTCTTCCTGATCGGCAAGCCCGCGTCGGAGCAGCCGGATCTGGTGCGGAAGATCGCAGCCGAGGGCCATACCGTCGGACATCACACCTGGCTGCACCGCAGCCTGTCGCAGATCCCGCCCGGCGAGACCGACGAGGAAATCAACCGGGGCATCGCCGCCGTCGAAATGGCGCTTCACGGCAAAGCGACCAGCACGCCGAGCACGCCGTTTTTCCGTTTTCCCGGCTTTGAGTCGACACCGGCGACGCTCGACACGCTGCAATCGCGCGGCATCATGGTATTTGGCGCCGACCTTTGGGCCAGCGACTGGGAGCCGATGAAGCCGCAGCAGCAGTTGAAGCTGCTGACCGATCGGCTCGAAGCCGTCCACAAGGGGATCATCCTGCTGCATGATCCAAGGACACAGACCGCCGCCATGCTGCCGGATTTTCTGCGCTATCTCCGGGATCATCACTATCGCGTGGTGCATCTGGTTCCGGCCGCGCCGGGGACCCACGCCGCAGTCGCGCCCTGAGTGGCAATTCAATCGGCGGCTGGCCCGCTGGCAAGCCGTGCCGTCATGAAAAGAAAGTGACACGTCAACCTTATTCCAGCCTTGGATCGGGCCCGAAGGCGTGCTTTGCAAGGCAGTCTAGGCTGCATTTATGGCATCGCGGGTGCCGGTAACGGTCTTACACAACAGGGATGCGCGACGGTGTTTCATGACCGGTAAGGTGTTGGCGAAGGTTCGGTCGGGGCGATGGGCGGCTCTCGCGCTGGGACTGCTGACCTGCGCCAGCGCGCAAATGGCGTTGGCCGCCGATTGTCCGGGCCATCCCGACGCGCTCGGCACCTCGCGCACCCTGGTGGTCGATCCAAGGCAGCATCCCCGGATCGGAACGATGCAATATGCCGAGACTCTGCCGCTTCGAGACCACGAGGTGGTGCTGACCTTCGATGACGGCCCGCTGCCGCACAATAGCGACCGGATTCTGGAAATTCTCGCCTCGCAATGCGTGAAGGCGACCTTCTTCACCGTCGGCCGCATGGCCCGCAGCTTTCCCGAAGGCGTCCGCAAGCTCCGCGATGCCGGCCACAGCATCGGCACCCACACGCAGAATCACCCGCTGGGATTCGACAAGTTTCCGATCGAGCGCGCCAAGCCCGAGATCGACGACGCCATCGCGGCGGTGACGGCAGCACTCGGCGATGGCGGTGGACTTGCGCCGTTCTTCCGGATGCCTGGCTTGCGCCGCTCCGGACCCGTCGAGGACTATCTGGCATCGCTGGGCATCCAGACCTGGAGCGCGGATTTTCCGGCTGACGACTGGCGGTCTATTTCGGCGTCGCGCGTCTATGAACTCGCGATGAAACGGCTCGAAGCCAAGGGAAAAGGCATCCTGCTGCTGCACGACATCCAGGCGCGAACGGTCGCGGCTTTGCCGCGGATCCTGCACGAGATGAAGGCCCGCGGCTATCGCATCGTCCACGTCGTGCCGGCGACGCCGCAACAGCCGAACACGCCGACCGAACCGCCGCAATGGCAGTCGCGGCAGCCGTCGCAAACGGTGGCGATTTCGCGTTGGCCGAAAATTCCCAATTTCGTTTTCGCCGATGCCGGCACGCTCCCCGCCCCCGCGTTGCAGGATTCGGGGTGGCACGACGGACAGCTCGTGCCCGTCGCGGAGCCGTTCGATCGCACCACCCGACGCGCGCGCGGCGTTCCGTTGCCGCGGCAAGCGCCGTGGCCGAGGCAATCGCCGCTGCCGCCGGATAGCGCCGCCATCATGCTGCCGGTGCCGGCGCCGAGCGTGTTTGAGATTCAGGAAAAGTCGCGCGCGGCCGCGCAAGACGCCGCCCTGTTGTCACGCCGCGCCGAGCAAACGGTTCCGGCCGGGCGCGAGGCAGATCGCCTCAGCGCGATGTCGGCGCGCGCGGACGCTTCGCCGCGCCCGATCTCCCGCAAGCCGATGTGGCAAACGCCCGGCAGCCCCGCGGTTCCCATACAGCCGGTCGCTGAAAGCGGCTCGCAACGCGTGCCGGCCGCAACGCCCCGGCGCATTGAATTCGCACCGCGAAAGTCGGGCAGCTCAGTTCGTTATGATCCTTGAGATGCACAGCAGCACGACCAAGGCGAGAAACAGCAGATCCATATAGGATTTCATTTCTCCGTCCCGGCGCAGACCTCCGACCTCGCCGATGATTTGCCGGCGCAAGGCAGCCGCCGCCGGGCCATCCCCCGTCAGGCCCGCAAGACGGCGCGCCTCAAGCTCGAGCCGCTCGATGCGCTGGAAGAAATAAAACGAACGCAGCGCCATCGCAGAGCGCATCAAGGCGTAGATCAGCACCAGCATCGCGAGGAACGCGCGTTGCGGGTATCTCTCAATGTTGTTCAGGCTGTAATAGACCAGCGCCAGAAAAACGAAATTGGAGAGAAACCGATAGGCGTAGCCCAGGAAGGTCATGCATCTGCTCCGAGCGATGGTCAGCCGGCCAAAGCCTTTTCCGTTCCGAGTGAATCGGAACGGAACTCTGTTTCTTGTTTTGGCGCATTTTGTTCATGTGAACCGATATCCACCTTCGGATCGCGTCCGGAGCAGGCTTTCGCGGGAAAGCTCTGGTCGTGGTCGGGCGCGATTCGAAGGATTCCGGTCGGCAGGTTGGTATCACCTGCCGGAGCCCGGCGTCTATCGAGGTATCTTAGTGTGGTTACAGCAAAGCAAACGGAGCGGATTGAAGGAGCGCCAACGGCGCCTAATGAACTGGCGCTACCTGATCGAAAACTGCACCGGGACATTGAAGCTCATGGAGCCCTGCTTCATTTCCGGTGGAAAGGAAGGAAACGGCTGGGCTCGGCGGACCATCGCCAACGTCTCGCCGTCCAGCGCGGCGTGTCCCGACGATCCCGCGAGCCGGCTCGACAGCACCTGACCGCCGCGGCCGAGACTGAAGCTCAGCCTTGCAACTCCCTGCTCGCCGGCGGCCTTCGCTCCCGGCGGATACTGCTTGAAGCGCTGCAAATGCGCCGCCACGAGCTGGTTGTATGAAGCAATGGCGGCAACCGCGGCTCCCGCGCTGATGGCGGACGCCGCGGCGGCCTCGCGTTCGGCTCTGTGAGGTGCGGTAGTCCGAGGCGCCGGCGTGGTTTCGGATGGATTTTTGGCGGCGGCGCGAACTGGCCTTGGTTTCACAGGCACCGGTTTTGGATGATCCGGAACGATGTTCGTCAGGTGCTTGGGCGGCGCCGGCGGCATTTTCTGCTCCGGCGGCGCCTCGACGTCAGGCTTTTGCTGCGGCGGCGTCGGCGCGATCTGTTCCTCGACCGGCTCCGGCTTCGCCAACTCGGGCGGCGGCGGTGCGTCGGCCTGTTGCATCTGCGGTCCCGGAGCAAGGTCCATCGGCGTCGGTCGGGGCGCCGACGAGGCCGGAGCCATATCCACCATGATCGCCGGCATCGTGACGCCCGGTGGCGGTCGCTGGGTGTACCAGGCCAGGCCCAGCGCGATCAGTCCGGCATGGACGGCGACAATGGCCGCAGCGGAGGTTCCCCAACGGAAAACCCCGGTCTGCTCGTGGGTGTCGTGCAGAACGAAGGCGTTCATGGCAATCAGCTTCGCCCGTCGAGGCCGACCAGTGCGATCTTGAGATAGCCGGCGTTGCGCAACAGGTTCATCACTTCCATCAGGTCGCCATAGCTGACCGCCTTGTCGGCGCGGAGATAGATGCGCTCGTCCTTTTTTCCCTGGGTGGCGGTGTCGAGCGTTCCGGTCAGCGCGTCGCGCGCAATGACGTCCTCGCCGACCGCGACCGACAGGTCCGGCTTTACCGTGACGAAAACCGGCTTGTCCGGTCGCGGCTGCGGTTCGACCGCGCTGGCCGGCAGATCGACGCCGAGATCCACGGTGGCCAGCGGCGCCGCCACCATGAAGATGATCAGCAGCACCAGCATCACGTCGATGAACGGCGTGACGTTGATCTCGTGGACCTCGACGAGGTCGTCGGCGGCCCGCGAACGTCCGAGAGATCCTGTACCGAGCTTCGCGCCCATTGCCTACTCCGCCGCCCGCCCCATCCTGAACCCGCCGCGGCCGCCCTCGCGGCTGATCAGGAGCAACACCTGCGCCGAGGCGTCGCCGAGCAGCGCGCGGTAACCCGCGATCGAACGCGCCAGGTGATTGTAGATCACGACCGCCGGGATCGCCGCGATCAGGCCCAGCGCGGTCGCCAGCAGGGCTTCCGCAATCCCCGGCGCGACCACGGCGAGGTTGGTGGTATGGGCTTCGGATATCCCGATGAAGGAATTCATGATGCCCCACACCGTGCCGAACAGTCCGACGAACGGCGCGGTGGCGCCGATGGTGGCGAGCACACCGGTGCCGCGCGCGATCTGCCGCGACATCGCGGCCTCGACCCGTTCCAGCCGCAGCGCGGTACGCTCCTTGAGACCGTCATCGACGACGTCATGCGACAGGCTCTTCTCGCGTGCGGCGGACTGGATCATCTGCGCGACCGCGTCGCGGCCGTCGCGGCTGTCATGCTCGACGCGCGACAGCGTGGTATCGCTCTCGAGCAGGCCAAGGCGGCCCCTGGCCGCCCGCGACGCGCGGCTGAGCTCGATGGTCTTGGCCAGCCACACCGTCCACGTCACCAGCGAGGCAAGGGCGAGACCGGCCATGACCGCCTGCACCACGATATCGGCGTTCACGAACATGCCCCACGGCGACAGATTGCGCGGCAGCAATGCGGCATCGGTGGCTGCAAAACCCGCTGCCGGCCACGACGTCATCCACAAAGCGGCCGCGGCGACGATCTTCCGATGAAAATTCCTGGCACTCATGGCTTGCTGCCCGTCGTGTTTTCGAGAATGCGTTGCCCTCTTCGCTAGGCTGCGCCGGCCACGCCGATCTTGTCGGCAAGAGCGTTGAACCGTTCGAGCTGATCCGGCCGCAGCGCCCGCGCCTCGTCGCGGCCGACGAACACCTTGAACATGATGCCGCCATCGACGTTGAGGAACGCGATGAATGCCGACGATTTTCCCATGAAGGGCCGTTCGACAAAGGCGATCGCCGCGCAGCGCTCGTGCCGGAGATGGCCGTGCAATCCCTTTGGCTGCATGAGATTGAAATAGCCGCGGCCGATCTCGCCGGCCGGGATCGCGCCGGTGAATTCGAAGATCGCGTCATCGGTATGAACGATCAGCGTGACCTCGCCCCACTGCGCGATGTCGGCCATCGCCGCGGCGAAGGCGTCGCCGCGGCCGATCCGCACCATTTCCGCAGGCAGCGCCTCGATCACGGCGCGCGGCGAGACCTTCCGCTCCCGCGCCACGTCCTCGATCACCGCGCCCGGATTTTGCGCCATATGGGCCCGGAGATCGGCGAGGTCCGTACTCAACATGGTCAGCTCCTGTGCTGGTCTAAAATCAGGCGGGCGGCCTAAGCCGCCGCGCTCGACTTGCCCTCGCTCTGGATCACTTCAAAACCCTCGAACTTGGGATGGCCGAGATAGAGGCTTTCGCCGGTCTTGTTGTCGGCGCGGGCGTGGGCGCGGCGGAATTCTTCCGACCGGGTCCAGGCCTCGAATGCCGCCTTGTCGACCCAGGTGGTGTGCGACGAATACAGCGTGTGATCGTCCGCCACCGGTCCCTTCAGCAGGTGAAATTCGACAAAGCCGGCCATATTGCCGAGGTAAGACTCCCGCGTCGCCCAGACCGTCTCGAACGCCTTTTCCGAGCCGATCTTCACCTGAAACCTGTTCATCGCGATAAACATTCAAAATCTCCTGTTGTGGGACGTCATTAACGGGACCGAACCCGTCGATTGTTGGGTGAAAGCAGAAACGCACCTAAGCCGCGCTGGGGACATCAGCGCGGCCAGGAGGTTTGATGGCGGCGGTCTCTACGTCAAGACCACCTTTCTTGTTTCCGGTTCAGGTACCTCCGAAGTGATATTTGAGACCACCCTTGAAAATGATACCGGGTCCGGCACTGGCCCATTTCACATCGTTCTGCGTATCTCCCGTGCTACCGACCGGAATGGCGTAAGAACGGTAGTACTGATTGAGAATATTCTCGACCGAGAAATTGAGCGTAAGATCCCGCGTCGGCTGGTACTGAAGATACAGATTGACGAGGTCGTATGACGTTGCCGGCGTATAGGTCGGCGGAATGTCCTTGTTCGCAAGCGCCGACGTCCACATCACGGAAAGCACGAGCGTTCTGTCGAGCAACCGAACGCCGGCCGTCGTCGTGACCTTTTGCGGTGGGATGCTGTACAGCCCAAAGCCGGTCTCCAGGTTCTTACCCTGCTGGTACGTGCCGGCAACACCAACGAACCAGAGATCGGCGTCATACATCGTCTCGGCCTCGAAGCCCTGGATTCTTGCCGAAGCGATGTTCTGGTACTGCAGGAACGGCAGAACGGTGATGCTTGGCGCAGGCGGCGGCCCGGTCGGCACCGTGAGCGGCGGCCCGAAAGCAACCTGGTCGATGAAATCAGTGATGTCGTTGCGGAACACGTTGAACTTGCCGCGGATGCTATCGCCGGGCGTGAACAAGTCGTTCTTCTTCAGGTTGAAGCCGATCTCCTTGTTCTTGCCGATTTCGGGTCGCAGGTTCGGGTTGGGAACAAAGCAGAATGTCGAATCGGCGCCGGCTCCTGAAGTGCCCGAGGGGCAGAAAAAGAACGAGTCATTGGTGGTGGCGCCGGCGTGCGGCCCGCTCACAAGAGTCTCCGTGATCGATGGTGCACGGTAACCTTCGGCATAGCTGGCATAAGGTGTAAGCATGGCCGTGGGCATCAGCCCGACCGTAATCTTCGGCGACAGGCGATCGCCGCTGGAGGATGTCGTCGCCGATTCCAGTTTGTAGTTGTCGTAACGCAGCGCGCCTATCACCTCGAGCATCGAGGTGTAATTGGCCTTCCACTGCACGAACCCGCCGGACACCGTGCGCTTGCCGCCCGGGGTCGTTACCTCGGAGGTTCCGCGCGTATCGTCGGTCGCCACCTTATCCTGGAATGCATCCAGCCCATAGGTGACCGCATGACGCCAGTCGGCGGTCTCAAAGCGCGTTGTGTTGTAGACGTCGACACCAACCGTATCGAGCTGATATCCGCGGTTGCTGCCGATGCAGCCCGAGACGGCATTGCCGGGCACGCCGCCGCAATAAACCGACGGACTGGTGCTGGTATGCCCGGTCTTGATCTGGTCGTTGTCCGTCCGATTCCAGTAGACCTTCGCATCCCAGTCGAACCACTTGTCGTCCGGCTGCGAATATTTCCAGCCGAGCGTGGTCGTGTAATTCTTCACATCGCTTGCATAGATCGACGTGCCGCCAAGGTTGTTGGTCCCGTTCGCATTGGTCGAATTGGGATCACCGGCGCGCCGCGGCGGCTGGCCTACGCTGTAGATATCTTCCTGGAATACGGTCCCGAGCTTGACCTCATGGCCGTCCGCCGGCCGTACCGTGAGCTTGGCAACGCCGGCGGTGAGCCGGTTTCCGGTATTGGCAACCTCATAGCCCGTGCCGTCCTTGTAGTTCTCCTGCGTGCTGTAGGTGCCGCCGGCAAACACATCGACGTCCGGGTTGACATGAACGCCGCCGAAGACCGACCCCAGCGCGCGGCCATAATTCGTTCCGAGAATGGTTTTGGCGTCCACACCCCAACGCTCGCCCGCGCGCACGACGTCTTCGATGTCCTTGGTGCGGAACGAAGCCACGCCGCCGATCGCACCGGAGCCGTAGATGTTCGCGGTCGGACCGCGCACGATGTCGATTCCGCCGATCAGTTCGGGATTGAGGAAGAAAGAGCCGTTCGCGAAGTGGCCGGTGCGCTGATAATTCTGCCGGGCGCCGTCGACCACCACGGCGACGCGGCCGAAATCCTGCAGGCCGCGAATATTGATCGAGGTCGACGGCTCGTCGCCGCGATCCTGCACCCAGACCCCGGGGATATTGTAGAGAAGACCGCCGAGCGTACTGGCCTGGCGCCCCTGGATCTGCTCCAGCGTCACGACGCTGACCGGCGCGAGCGCATCGATGGCGCGCTCCTCGGTTTTCGATGCGGCCACCGTGATGGTATCGAGCGACTGCACCGGCCCGGCACCGATCTGCGCCCGCGCATTGAGGACCGGCGCTGCCGCGGCCTGATCTTGCGGCTTCGCGGGCTTACGTTTGGATTGCTTTTGTTTCTGCCGCTCCGCAGACCGGACGACGGCTTCAGCCTCGCCGGTCTGCGCAAAACCCAGACCTGAATATCCCAACGCCGTTGAAAACACCGCGCACAAAATCAAGGCGCGCGAACGCCTAGCCCCGTCAGCCATTTTAACCCCAACCCTGATAATGTTCTTTGGGCTCGGCTGGCTGGCGCTGCACGAATGCCAAGGGCTTGTGCAAGGGCTTGCTGGCTACCAATTTCAAGATGCCGGCGATTGCCCACATCCCGCCACTCTTGGGTACGTCGCGACCCCGGAGGGGTCAAGAACAACGCCGCGCACTTTATATGGATTGTAAATTGCGACCGGTTGGATTGTCCTTCGAGCGACCTATAAAGGCACTATCGTTCAATAATCTGGCGCAACCACCGCAATGTCCGCAGCTTCTGGAGACGATACGGGAAGCGCCGGGAAACCTTCCGAAGCAGCTTCTGCCCGATCTCTGATCATAAGCGGAAATCGAATCGACAGCCGCGATCTGTTTTCCAGCGTGCGCGAAATCATCATCTCACATGGCGAGGAGGCGTATCGCTTACGGCTCACATCCCAAAACAAGCTGATTCTGACGAAATGATGCGTGCCATGATTTTCCGTCGCAGCCGGGCGATGCTCGCATTCGCCGTCGCGGCGTGTCTTGCGGTCGATGGCGCGGCGCTGGCGGGCGGCATCGTGGTGCGGGACGCGCGCGGCCGCGAAGTGGTGATTGAAAACCCGTCGCGGATCGTCTCGATCGGCGGCGCCCTCACCGAGATTCTCTACGCGTTGGGCCTTGAAGACCGAATCGTCGGCGTCGACACGACGAGCGTGTATCCCGCAACCGCGCTCCGGGACAAACCGAACGTCGGCTACATGCGCCAGCTTTCGGCCGAAGGCGTCCTCGGGCTCAATCCCTCGCTTGTCTTCGCCATGCAGGGATCCGGGCCGAAGGAGACCATGGACGTGCTGGAGGCAGCCAAGGTGCCGCTTGTTCTGGTGCCGGAAATCCACTCGGAGGATGGACTGCTCGATAAGGTCAGGCTTGTCGGTCACGCGATGGGTGTGGATGCGCGGGCGGCGTGCCTGATAACGGCCGTCGGCAACGATCTGACGCAATTGCGCGAACTCCGGGCCAAGGTGACAAAGCCCGTGCGCGTGATGTTCGTGATGTCGCTTCTCGGCGGCCGCGCCATGGTCGCCGGCCAAAAGACCGCCGCCAATGAAATCATCACGCTGTCCGGCGGCGTCAATGCGATCGACGGGTACGAGGGTTACAAGATGATCAACGACGAAGCGATCGTCGCGGCCAGGCCCGATGTCGTGCTCTCGATCCAGCGCAGCCGCGATTCGCTCGATGCGGAGACCATCTACGCCCATCCGGCCTTCGCGATGACGCCGGTCGCCGCCAACAAGACCTTCATCTCGATGGAAGGACTTTATCTTCTGGGCTTTGGGCCGCGCACCGCCGCCGCCGCGCGCGATCTTTCGATCAAGCTCTATCCTTCGCTCGCACCGCAAGCCGAGAAATTCTCGCCGGCCGCGCTCACGGCAAATTGCCGACAATGACCGCCGAGGCCGGGCTCGACGGGACAACAGCTCATGCCGGGCGTTCGATGCGCAGCTCCGCCTCCCTGACCATCATTGGCCTGCTGCTGGCGCTGGTCGGCGCGGCGATCGTCGCGCTGACGATGGGCGCCGCCGGAATTCCGCTCGCGCGGCTTCCCGCCGCGATGGGCTACTGGCCGGAATACCCCGTCGATCCGCTGACGGCGCGGGATCAACTCGTGCTGTGGTCGATCCGCATTCCGAGAATAGCCGCGGCGGCCGTGGTCGGAAGCCTGCTTGCCGTCTCCGGAGCCATCATGCAGGGCCTGTTTCGAAACCCCCTCGCCGACCCTGCTTTGGTCGGCGTTTCCAGCGGCGGCGCCTTCGCGGCCGCCACCGCGATCGTCGTCACCGACAGCAAGCTCGGCGAGAGTCTTCGCTTCATGCAAAATGAATTGCTGCCGCTTTCGGCATTCGTGGGCTCGCTGGCGACGACCGTCATCCTCTATGGAATCGCAAGCCGCGCCGGCCGCACCTCCATCGCCATCTTCCTGCTGGCGGGTCTTGCGATCGCAGCCATCGCCAATGCCGGTATCGGGTTTCTGGTGTTCATGGCGGACGATCGCCAGTTGCGGGATATCACGTTCTGGCTTCTGGGATCGTTGAGCGGCGCGACCTGGGCCAAGACCGCAACCATCGCGCCGGTGCTGGCGGCAGGCCTGGCGGCGTGCCTTTGGATTGCGCGCGGGCTCGATGTGCTGGTGCTCGGCGAGGCCGAGGCCTTTCACAGCGGGGTCGACGTCGAACGGCTGAAACGCATCTCGATCGTGCTGGTGTCGGCCATGACGGGGGTCGCGGTCTCGATCTGCGGCGTCGTCGGATTTGTCGGCATCGTGGTTCCGCATCTGCTGCGGCTGGTGATCGGGCCCGCGCACCGATTGCTGCTGCCCGCGTCGGCCCTTCTCGGCGCTACCCTGCTGGTCGGCGCGGACACGCTGGCGCGGACCATCGTGGCACCGGCCGAAATGCCGATCGGCATTCTGACCGCCGCGGTCGGCGCGCCGTTCTTTCTCGCAATGCTGCTCCGCCAACGCAGCCTGGTCAGCCTGTGACCGCGATGCTCGAAGCCCGCTCGGTATCGATGGCGATCGGCGGCGCCACGCTGGTCGACGGCATCGACCTGCGCGTCGATGGCGGCGAGATGGTCGCCATTGTCGGGCCGAACGGCGCCGGCAAATCGACGCTGCTGCGGCTGCTATCCGGCGATCTCCGCGCCACCCGCGGCGAGGTCCGGCTCAAGGCGCGCGAACTCCGCGCCTACCCGCCGCGCCAACTCGCCTTGCATCGCGCGATGCTGTCCCAGCACGTCAACGTCACCTTCCCGTTTACGGTCGAGGAGATCGTCCACATGGGCGCAGGCGACCACGGTCGCGCCGCGGCGCGGCGGCTGGCCGATGCGGCGCTGCACGAGGTCGGACTGTCCGATTTTCGCCATCGCGAATTGCCGACGCTGTCCGGCGGCGAGCAGCAGCGCGCGCATTTCGCGCGCGTCCTGGTCCAGCTCGCCTGCGGAGAAGCGATTCACGGCCCCGGGCTTCTGCTGCTGGACGAGCCGACCTCGAGCCTGGATCTGCGTCACCAGATCGACCTGGTGGAGACCGCACGGCAGCGCGCGCGCAACGGCACCGCCGTCATTGCGATTCTTCATGATCTCAATCTTGCGATTCGCTTCGCGGACCGGATCGTCCTGCTTCACCGCGGCAGTCTGGCCATCGACGGCGGCCCCCGCGACACCGTGACCGCCGAAATCATCCGGCGAATCTTCGAGGTGGATGCGACGATCCAATATACCGACGATGGAACGCCGTTCCTGCTGCCACAGGCGATGCGCCCGCTGGCGGCCGGCACCACCGACCATCCGTAACCCCTCCTCACCTGAAGCTGTTCGCGGGCGCAGCGGCTACGCCGCCCGAACTGTCGCGAGAAAACTCTCGACCTCCTGCTTGAGGCGTTCCGACTGCTTTGCGAGTTCGCCGGCCGAACCGAGAACCAGTTCAGCGGCAGTTCCCACCTGGCCCGATGCCTGCGTCACGCCGGCAATGTTTTGCATGACCCCCTGCGTGCCCTGCGCGGCCTGCTGCACGCTGCGGGCAATTTCCTGGGTCGATCCACCCTGCTGCTCCACCGCGGCAGCGATCGTCGTCGCGATCTCGTCGATCTGGCCGATGGTGGCGCCGATCTCGCGAATAGCCCCGGCGGTTGCCCCAGTAGCGTCGCGGATCGCCTGGATCTGATCGGTGATCTCCTCCGTCGCCTTCGCGGTCTGGGTCGACAGCGCCTTCACTTCGCTTGCCACCACGGCAAAGCCCTTGCCGGCCTCGCCGGCGCGCGCGGCCTCGATGGTCGCGTTCAAGGCCAGGAGGTTGGTCTGCGCGGCGATGTTTTGAATGAGTTCCATCACCTCGCCGATCTTCTGTGTCGCCTCTAGCAACCCTTCCACCATCGCATTGGTGCGGTCGGCCTGCGCAACGGCGCTTTGCGCGATCGATGCCGAGTGAGCAATCTGACGGGAGATTTCCTGCCCCGAGGTCGAAAGTTCCTCCGCTGCGGCAGCCACGGTCTGCACGTTCGCCGTGGTCTGTTGCGCGGCTACGGCGACGGTGGTGCTCTGCCGCGTCGTCTCCTTCGCGATGGCGGACAGCGATTGCGCCGAGCGCTCCATTTCGGTGGCTGCCGAAGCGGCCCCGTCGACAATCCCGCCGACACTTTTCTCGAATTCGCCCGCGATCCGGTTCATCACCGATTTCCGTTCCGCCACGGCGCGGGCCGTTGCCTCCTCCCGCTCCGCACGGAGACGTTCGGCGTCAATCAGGCGATCCTTGAAAACCGCCAGGCTGCGCGAGATATGGCCGATCTCGTTACGACGCTCCACGAACGGGACCTCAACGTTCAAATTGCCCTTCGCCAGATCGTCCATCACGCCGCATATCGCCCCGAGCGGACGAACCAGGCCGCGACCGAGAGCGAATGCGACCAATCCCGCGATGAGCAGCCCCGCCAGACCGCCCGCGGCGATCCAGATGGCGCGGCCGAATACCACGGCGTCGATATCGTCGGTATAGACGCCTGCCTGGATGGCGATCAGCTTGTCGCCCTCGCCATACCCGCCGGCATAGGTGAGCTTGGGCAGCTCGGGACCGCCCGCCGCTTTCGGCACCTGATATTCGAGGTAACCGCCGCCGGCGCGGGCTTTGCCGACGATATTCTAAATCAACAGCTGGCCCTGATTGTCCTTGTAGTCCCAGCGGTTGACATTGATGTATTTCGGGTTGGCGTGGACATAGGTCACGCCCGCATTGGTGCTGCCGGCGCCGTAGATTCCGAGATAATCTGCGGATGCGCCCCAGCGCATGGCGCCGATCGCATCGAAAGCAAGCCGCCGGGCTTCGTCCGCCGCGATCTTGCCGGCTTTGGCTTTCTCATCGTAATTCGACAGGATCTTCTTCGCGGCCTCGACCAGATCGAACACCTTGGTCCGACGTTCCTCGATCACGGTATTGCGAAGCACCATCACTTGAGCGGCCAGCGCGGCGACGAAGACCACGGTCAAAACCGCGATGATCATCGCAAACCGATTGTAGACAGTAAGATGTCGCATGATGAGCGCCTTCATGAGAGAGAGCAGCGACGGTACTTCTCTGCAAGTTAAGCTTTCATTGCACGCGGCGTGCGATCATGCCGCAGCACCGCAGGCGCCGGTATCTGCAAACCGCTGATATGGTCTGCTCCTGGAAATCCGCGTTACAATTGTAGCCGGGTCGCACGCTCGCCGCTGCGAACGAGCGGACTCGAACGTCGAATGTTTCGAAGTGGATGCGACGGTTCAACACGCCGACAATGGAACCGCGTTTTTCTTCCAC
Source organism: uncultured Alphaproteobacteria bacterium (assembly GCA_963793165.1). Taxonomy (GTDB): domain Bacteria; phylum Pseudomonadota; class Alphaproteobacteria; order Rhizobiales; family Xanthobacteraceae; genus Bradyrhizobium. Next base: position 73,166 of record CAWBYU010000005.1, on the reverse strand, counting down.
GTAGCGGGGCTGCTTTGCGCAAGCTGGCCTTTCAAGCAACGATGAGGCGCCTCGCCGTCTTGTGCGGGCCAAACCGCTACGAGGATTGCGTCCGACCGAGGTGCTCGAGATAGGCACAGAACATGTCGGCAAGGGCGTTGGCGTAAGCGTACACCTCCTCATCCGTCCGAGGTTTTTCGGAGATGCATTCCCCGACCTCGCTGAGCGACATCGCAATCAGGTCGCCGGCGAGCGTGAGCGTCGCCGGCGGCACGTCAGGGAGCATCTCTCGCAGGAACGTCTGGATAATGCGTGTCCCGGCGACTCTCGGCTCCTCGGCTTCGGGAGCGTCACGGTAGAGCGGGGCAGCATCGCCGAGCGCCAACCGCATCGCCGCCTCCTCGCATTCCGACCGGACGAACGCGTGAACCACGGCCCGCAGGCGCTCCAACGGCGGCTTGGTGTTGTCCTCCAGGATGCCGCGCAGCAGCGCCGTCGTGTTTTTCCATTCCTCGGACTGCAGCCGGAAGAGGATCGCCGCCTTGTTCGGGAAGTACTGGTAGAGCGAGCCGACGCTCACACCCGCCCTTTCGGCAACGCGAGCGGTCGTAAATCGCTGCGCTCCAACCTCCGCCAAAACCTGATGAGCAGCCTGGAGAATGTCCGCCACGAGGCCTGCCGACCGAGCCTGTTTTGGCTCTTTTCGCGTGGAAATCCGGGGGGTTGGACGTTCGGCCATAGGGAGTGCCCAGAATGCGATTAGTAAATACGAATGATTCGTCGTATTTTAGATGCAGTCCAATTATCCAATCAAGCCCAAAGGTAACAATCCATGTCCCCTCAGATTTCGACGCTGTTTAGCGCCCCGGTTGCGCCCCTGCTGGATCGTTTGTTCGAGGAGGCCGAGGCGGCATCGCCGGCCACAACTCCTTCAGTATCTGAATATTGGGGCAGTCTCTCCGATGAAGACAAAACGCGCCTGGTGCGGAGCAAGACCGACTACCTCGACTTCTACGGACGCATGAAAGATATTCCGCTCGCCGTCTCGCGCGAGACCGGCACGCTGCTCCACATGCTAGCCCGAAGCTGTAACGCGCGCTCTATCGTCGAATTCGGGACCTCGTTCGGCATCTCGACCTTGCACCTAGCGGCGGCCCTGCGGGACAACGGGGGCGGCCACCTGATCACCAGCGAATTCGAGCGCTCAAAGGTAGCGCGAGCGCGCGAAAACCTGACGGCCGGCGCTCTTATCGATCTTGTGGAGATCCGGGAAGGCGACGCCCTGCAGACGCTAAGCACCGACCTGCCAGACACGATCGACCTGCTCCTGCTCGACGGCGCCAAGGCCCTCTATCCGGATATCCTGAACCTGGTCGAAAGCCGCCTGCGGCCCGGCGCGATCATCGTCGCCGACAACGCCGATTTCTGCCCCCAATACCTGGAACGGGTACGCTCGCCGGCAGGAGGATACATGTCCACGCCATTCAGCGAGGACGTCGAGTTGTCCATCAAGCTTTGGCCGAACTGATCCCGCCGACAGGCACACGTCGCGACGCTCCGTATCTCACAGCGTCGCGACCGGGATAAACCGAATTGCTGCGGCGATCGGCAGACAACTCGGCCTGCCGGTTGAACAACTTGACCCTCGCGACCGAGAATGGCCGGGTCTGATGGTCAGCCGGTTTCGAGTTCGATGAAAGCAGACTTCGGGACAGCGATGCCCAAAGGCGGGCTAACCCGCCCATTAATTGAATCACAAGAAGCGGTGTTTATTCGAGTACTATGCTCCTATTTCCCCAGGTTGTTCCCAACACGGGCAAATCTATCGTGCTCTTCGGAGGGGCGGCTTTTTTACTCGCGCTGCTTGCCGGCGGAACGATCGATCGCCTTCTGGTGCGGATCGTTGTTGAGTTCCCGATTCTCCTGATCCTCGCGGCAATCGGCACGCTTGTTATCAACTTGATAGCGGCTGCCGGCGGCGCCATCGTCGGCGGCTCGGGGCTAGCCGCAGCGCTTCTCGCGGCCATTCTGGGTTGGGCAGTATCGGGTGGTGGTTCCACTTCGTTTGCTGGGGTCGGGTATCACGTTCTCCTTCAACCCGCCCACGCTATCGCTCTCGCCGCACCGTGGCTGTTGGGCGCGAATACAGCGCGAGCCTGATAACGTCTCCCATGAGGGCAATGTTTGCGGGTGGTCGTTTAACTGGCGGAAAAAAATCCTGAGATTTCAACGCCAGGTGTGGGCGTGGTGCGCTCGGAGGGACTCGAACCCCCACGATTTTACTCACTGCCACCTCAAGGCAGCGCGTCTACCAATTCCGCCACGAGCGCTTTTCAGGATCGGCGCGGGGTTTGCACCCCGCCTCGGACCGGACCAGGTCCGGATCAACGGCGCCGATGTAACAAATCAGGGATGGGGGGACAAGACCTGCCGGCGCAGCGGTTGTTACCTTGTACCCGGCGATTTCGGCAGCATTTGCTTGACTTCGACCGCGATACGGTTGCGGTCGACCAGCACCACGCCGCTGGCGATCGGCAGGTTGTTGGCGAGGATCTTGACCTCGTCGGCCTCGGTGGCATCGAGTTCGATGATGGCGCCGCGGCTCAGGCGCATTACCTGATGGATGGGCATCGTCGTGGTCCCAAGGACCACCATGAGGTCGACACTGACTTTATCGAGGGTTGGCACTGGCGAAGCGACCCATCCGGAAGAACGCGAAATTGCGTAATTCGAGATCACCACGTTATGGTTAGCCAATGGTTAATGACCGCCAAAGCCTGGATTTGACGACCTTCGCGCACCCCGCCGCTGGCGGAGGCGTCGAATGGCGGATATCCGACTCGCCGGTCCCCTATCTCGAGGCCGTGACAGCCATGGAGGCGCGGGTTGCTGCGATCGCGGCCCGCGAGGCGCCCGAGCTGGTCTGGCTGCTGGAGCACCCCCCGCTCTACACCTCCGGCACCAGCGGAAGCGCTTCAGACCTGCTCGATCCGCGCTTTCCGCTGTTTACGACCGGCCGCGGCGGTCAGCTCACCTATCACGGACCCGGCCAGCGTGTGGCCTATGTAATGCTCGACCTCAAGCGGCGGCAGCCCGACGTGCGGGCCTATGTGGCGGGGCTGGAGCACTGGATCATCCGCACGCTGGCGGCCTTCAATGTGCGCGGCGAGCGGCGCGAGGACCGGGTCGGCGTCTGGGTGAACCGGCCGGACAAAGGTCCGGGCTGTGAGGACAAGATCGCGGCGATCGGCGTACGGCTGCGGCGCTGGGTGTCGTTCCACGGCATCTCCATCAATGTGGAACCGGATCTGACGCATTTCGAGGCGATCGTGCCCTGCGGCGTGACGGACCCGCGCTATGGCGTCACCAGCCTGGTCGACCTCGGCCATCCCGTGACCATGGAAGATGTCGACATCGCGCTCCGGCAGGTATTTGAAGAGGTGCTTGGCCCGGTGAAGGCGCGTCTGCCCGAGGCGACGGTTTGACCATCAACTTTGCCGCTCAGCACCGCCCTCAAGCGGCGTCCTGAACCAGCCGCTCTCGCAGTTTGGCTGCGATTCCGCGAAGCTCGCTGGCGAGGCTCGTGTTGTAGAGCCGTGCCTCCGGATCGGTCGCAAGGCCCGCGATGAGCGCGCTTTCCGCGGCGCGCCTTTCCAGATCTTCTATTTGCTTGTGCAGATCGGTCATGGCCGGTCTCCCTGTGACACGGCGGGAGCGCTGTATGCGTGTCTCTCTGTCACCGGTGAAAGCCACGAACCGCACGGTGATGGCCAAAACTGACCCCAAATCGTGGCGAGGTCTGTCCACTTGTGAACTTAAGCCGGCCAATTTCCCCACCCTAGATCGTCGGCAGCACCGAGAACCGCTCGCCTGCCGGCCGCAAATTCAGCGCATCGGGATGACCGGGTTCTTCCTGGACGGCGCTGACCCGCGCCGATGACGGACCGTGCCGGCACGACGCCACCATGTTCGCAACTACGCCCTCCGGCCCTGAAAACAGCGCCTCGACGCTGCCGTCGCGGCGGTTGCGCACCCAGCCCTCGAGCGCATGCGCCCTCGCCTGGTGTTCGACCCAGGCGCGATAACCGACGCCCTGCACCCGGCCCCGGATCGTCACCCGGCGGATCGCACTGCCCATCTATCGCTTGAGTCCGAGAAACTCGGCGCTGCGCGTCTTCACCTCGGCATCGCGCGTGACTCGGCCGGTGAGTTCCGATGACGCCAGCCCCTTCACATTCTTCAACGGCTGGCCATCGCGCAGCGCCTTGAGCGTCTCGTAGACCGCTTGGGTGGCCGCGGCGAACGGGGCGTGCCCCTGCAGCGCAATCCTCACCCGCTGGCTCGCCAGATAATCCGGAGCGATCATGTCCTCGGGAAACCCGCCGAGCACGATCGGCAGCTTGGTCGCTGCGGCAACGGCTTCCAGTTCATCACGGTTTTTCAGACCCGTGAAGAACAAGGCATCGACGCCGGTGGCGTCGTAAGCCCTGGCGCGCGCGATGGCATCGTCGAGCGAGGTGATCGAGGCGGCGCCGGTGCGCGCCATGATCGCCAGCGACGGATCGCCGCGGCCATCCAGCGCGGCTTTCATCTTGCCGACGCCCTCCTGAAGCGAAATCAGTTGCGGTTTGCTCTGGCCGTAAGCCTGCGGCAGCAGCGTATCCTCGATGGTGAGCCCGGCGGCGCCGGCGGTTTCCAGTTCCTGCACCGTGCGGCGGACATTGAGCGCATTGCCATAGCCGTGGTCGGCATCGACCAAGACCGGCAACGATGCGGCGCGCGACATCCGGCGCATCTGTTCGGCAAGCTCGGTCAGCGTGATCAGCGCGGCATCGGGATCACCCAATACCGCGAGCGAGGCCACCGACCCGCCGAACATGCCAAGCTCAAAGCCGAGATCCTCGGCGACACGGATCGAAATCGCGTCATAGACCGATCCCGGCCGAATGCATGACGATCCCGAGAGGATCGAACGCAACGCTTCGCGGCGCTTCCGAAAAGCCATCGGGCAAACCCTTCACTTAAGCGAATTCGAGAATCAGCGCGTCCACCGCCAGTGTGGCGCCGGCGGCGGCATGGATCTTCTTGACGGTGCCGTCGCGTTCGGCGCGCAGCACGTTCTGCATCTTCATCGCCTCGACCACCGCCAGCGTCTCGCCTGATTTGACCTCCTGGCCTTCGGTGACCGCGATCGACACCACAAGGCCCGGCATCGGGCACAGCAGCTTCTTGCCGGTATCGGCCGCGGTCGAAACCGGCATCAGCCGCGCCGCGGTCGCCTCGGATTCGGTGAAGACGCTGACCGCCACCTCAAAGCCCTGATGCGCGAGGCGGAAGCCATTGGCGATCGGACGCACCTGCATCGCCGCCAAATGACCGTCGATAGTGCCCTGCCAGACCGGCTCGCCCGGCGTCCAGCTCGAGACCAGTCGATGCGGCTTGCCGAGCGCGCCGTCGGCGCCGACGAAGCGCACGGCGATGCCGTCACTTTCACGCGCGATATCGAGCCCGATTTCGTTGCGGTCCAGCCACACCGCGCGACGGCGCTCGCGCTGCACGGCACGGCCGATCAACTGGCCGGATATCTGCCGCTTGCGTTCGCCGAGCACATGATCGATCGCGGACCCGACCGCCGCCAGCCGGCGGGCGATTTCGCCTTCGGGCACGCGAACCGCGAAGCCTTTCGGAAATTCCTCCGCGATGAAGCCGGTGGAAAGATTGCCGCCGCGCCAGCGCGGATGATTCATCAGCGCCGACAGGAACGGAATGTTGTGGCGGATGCCGTCGATGTAGAATGAATCGAGCGCGGTGGACTGCGCCTCGATCGCAGCCGCACGCGACGGCGCATGGGTCACGAGCTTGGCGATCATCGGATCGTAGTAGATCGAGATCTCGCCGCCTTCCTCCACGCCGGTGTCGTTGCGCACGGTGATGCCGTCGAGGCTGCTCTCGGCCGGCGGGCGGTATTTCACCAGCCGCCCGATCGAAGGCAGGAAGTTGCGGAACGGATCTTCCGCATAGACCCGCGACTCCACCGCCCATCCGGTCAGCGTGACGTCCTTCTGCGCCAGCGAAAGTTTTTCGCCAGCCGCAACGCGGATCATCTGCTCGACGAGGTCGATGCCGGTGATCAATTCGGTAACGGGATGTTCGACCTGCAGCCGCGTGTTCATCTCCAAAAAGTAAAAACTCTTGTCCTGGCCGGCGACGAATTCGACGGTGCCGGCGGAATCGTATTTCACGGCTTTGGCGAGCGCCACCGCCTGCTCGCCCATCTTGCGGCGGGTGGTCTCGTCGAGCAGCGGCGACGGCGCTTCCTCGATCACCTTCTGATTGCGCCGCTGGATCGAGCATTCACGCTCGCCCAGGTAAATCACGTTGCCATGCTTGTCGCCGAGCACCTGGATTTCGATGTGGCGGGGATCGACGATGAATTTCTCGATGAACACCCGATCGTCGCCGAACGACGACTTGGCTTCGGCCTTGGCGAGGTTGAAGCCTTCGGCAACTTCGGATTTCGAATTGGCGATCCGCATGCCTTTGCCGCCGCCGCCGGCGGAGGCCTTGATCATCACGGGATAGCCGATCTCGTCGGCGATCTTCACCGCATGTTTCTCGTCCTCGATGACGCCCAGGTGACCCGGCACCGTCGAGACTTTTGCCTTGGCCGCGGCCTTCTTGGACTCGATCTTGTCGCCCATCGCGGCGATGGCGCCGGGATTGGGTCCGATGAAGACGATGCCGGCCTCGTCCAGCGCGCGTGGAAACGCTTCGCGCTCGGACAGGAATCCGTAGCCCGGATGCACCGCCTGCGCGCCGGTCTTGCGGCAGGCCTCGACGATCTTGTCGATCAAAAGATAGCTTTCCGCGGCGGCCGGCGGTCCGATCAACACCGCCTCATCGGCCATCTCGACATGGAGCGCGTCGCGGTCCGCTTCGGAATAAACCGCGACCGTCTCAATTCCCATGCGGCGGGCCGTCTTGATGACCCGGCAGGCGATCTCGCCACGGTTGGCGATCAGAATTCGTTTGAACATATGCTTCTTACTGGGACCTTTGGGCGGGATACGGAGCCCGCAATCTGACACGCGGGGGCGGACGTAGCGCTTCCGTCGTACAGCAAAACCAAGCAGACGCAACGGTCTAGAGCGGATTTGCGACCTGAATTCCGGGCCGGCGCCGCCGATGCCCGCGCGGCACCGGGGGGCCGGCCGGCCCGGGCCGGCCAAGGACCTTATTTCATGACTTATCCATCATGAGCGACCGAGACGCCGGGCTGTGCTAGGAAACTTGGAGTGACACCAAACAGTTTTGATATGCGACAAATGCGATTACGAGATTTTCCCTCCGCGATGACGATATCGTCCGTGCGCGCTCTCATCCTGATACTGGCAACGCTCCCGGCGAGCCAGGGCTGGGCCGCCAGCCCGACCGTGAAGGATGCAGGCACCCTTCAACTGGCCGATGTAATCTACAGGCTCGATGGCGTAGATGCGCCGGCGTTCGATCAGATGTGCATCAACGAACACGCCGACCCATGGACCTGCGGCGTCGAGGCCCGCGATCAGCTCGCCAAGCTGATCGACCGCCGCGAGGTCCGCTGCGAGGATCTCGGCGCCGACCCAGGCTACAACAAGCGGCATCTCGGCATCTGCACCGTCGAAGGTGAAACCGTCAGCTTGAACCAGTCCCTTGTCCGCCAGGGCTTTGCGTTGAACCTGGAGCCCGCCGCCAAAGCGCGGTTCAAGGAGGACGAAGCCGGCGCAAAGGCCGATCGGCGCGGGCTCTGGAAAGGCTGCTTCGTCGCGCCGCAGGAATTCCGCCGCGGGCGAAAGGACGGCGTCTTGCTGGGCGGATCGTGCAGGACCGACAAGGATCGCGAAATCCGCGGGGTACTATTCCCCGAAGATGCCGCCATGCCGCCGGGCTGCGCCATCAAAGGCAAGTTTGCCGCGCGCGCCCGGTTCACCGGGAATGTGGGCGTCTATCACCTGCAGGGCTGCCGCAGTTACCCCGGGCTGACCGAGCCGGATCGCTGGTTCTGTTCCGAGGAAGATGCCCAGGCCGCGGGATTTCGAAAGGCCTATAATTGCCGGGCAAGCACCCGCCGGCGCATGTAACAATTCCGTCGTACAGCAAAACTAAACAGAGGCGCCGGCCGATATGCCGGAAGCCCGAATCTCAAGGGGGAGATATTGATGCGCCGCTCGATCCCGTTGCTGTCCGGCCTGTTGCCGTCTGCCCTGTTGCTGTCTGCCGGCCTGACCGTGCTGTCCGTCACCACGGCCTTCGCGCAAAATAGCCCTCCCCGCAACCTGGTCCTCTTCATACCGGACGGATTGCGCGCACTGAAGGTCACGCCCGAAACCGCACCCGCGATGGCGGAAATTCGCGACAAGGGCGTCAATTTCAAAAATCCGCATTCGCTGTTTCCGACCTTCACCATGGCGAACGGATCGGCGATGGCGACCGGGCATTATCTCGGCGATAGCGGAACCTTCAGCAACACGATCTATACCGGTTATACATCCGCGCCCGCCGGCGATACCGTCGTCCCCTTCATCGAGAACGATGCGGTGCTGGGCGACGTCGATGAGCATTTCGGCGGCGATTATCTGAACGAAGAAACGCTTTTGAAGATGGCGCGCGCGCAGGGCTTCAGCACCGCGGCGATCGGCAAGGTCGGCCCGACGCTTCTGTTCGACCACACCGATCGTGCCGACCGTCCCGGCCTGCATTCGATCGTGATCGACGACTCCACCGGCGGCAAGACCGGCGTGCCGCTCTCGGAGGAGATGAAAGCGGCGCTGACGAAAGCCGATCTTCCGCTGGCGACACCCTCGCGCGGCGACAACAGCAAGGCCGGCGATGCCAAGACCCCGGGCACCATTGTGCCGAATACCGCGCAGCAGGCCTATTTCGCCGACGTCGCCAGCAAAATCGTGCTGCCGATGTTCAAGGAGCGCGCGAAGCCGTTCGTGCTGGTGTTCTGGTCCCGCGATCCCGACGGCAGCCAGCACAACACCGGCGACAGCCTCAACACGGTGATCCCCGGTATCAACGGCCCCACTTCACTCGCCGGCATCAAGAATGCCGATAACAATCTGGCGCAATTGCGCAAAGCCCTCGACGATCTCGGCCTGTCCGCCACCACCAACGTCATGATCGCGGCCGATCACGGCTTCTCGACCATCTCGAAGAAGAGCAAGACCAGCCCCTCGGCGAAAATGAGCTACGAGGATACGCCAAAGGATTTCCTGCCGATGGGTTTTCTCGCGATCGACCTCGCCAAGGCGCTTGACCTGCCGCTGTTCGACCCGAACGACAAGAACGCGCGCGTGGCCGATAACGCTCATCCCAAGGTCGGAAACGGCGTGCTTGGCAAGAATCCCGCGAAGCCCGACCTGGTGGTCGCGACCAACGGCGGATCGGACCTGATCTACCTGCCGGGCAAGGATCGCAAGCTGGCGCAGCGCACGATCAAGGCGCTGCTCGAACAAGATTATGTCAGCGGGCTGTTCGTCGACGACGATCTCGGACGTTTCCCGGGCACGTTGCCGATGTCGCAGCTCGGGCTGAAGGGCAAGGCGGCGACGCCAACGCCGACGATCGTGGTCAATTTCCGCTCCTACGCGACCGGGTGCGACGAGCCGACCAACTGTTCCGTCGAAGTCGCCGATACGGTGCTGCGGCAAGGCCAGGGCATGCATGGCAGTTTCGGCCGCGGCGACACCATGAACTTCATGGCGGCGATCGGACCGGATTTCAAAGCCGGCTATGTCGATGCCCTGCCCGTCAGCAATGCCGACGTCGGCGCCACCGCGGCGCGTCTCCTGGGCCTGACGCAAAAGCCCAAGGGCGACCTGATCGGCCGGGTGATGACGGAGACGATGCCGAACGGCGCGACGCCAAAGGCGTTTTCCGGCACCGTCAAGTCGCAACCCGCCGCCCATGGCCTGCGCACCGTGCTGAATTTCCAGCGCGTGCTGACGCAGCGCTATTTCGACGCGGCGGGATTTCCGGGCCGCACCGTCGGGCTCGACGCGGACGACGGTAAACAAAAAACGGCGGGGAAATAACCCCCGCCTGTCATGCCGCTGCGCGACTGGGTTTCACGAGCAGATCGGCTGGGATTTTCCATGCTTCATTGATCTTGTGAATCATCTCGACCGTCAGCGCGCGGCGGCGATTGAGCAACTCAGACGCGCGTGACCGAGAGCCAAGCAGATCGGCAAGTTCGGCTTGCGAATGTCCGAGTTCTTCGATTGCATAATTCAGCAAGTCGATGGGATCTGAGATATCGACATTTGGCCAGCGGCTATCCTCATATTTCTCGACGAGCGTTGAGAGGATGTCGAGCTTATCGCCCTCCTCGGTTCCGGCCGCAGCCCCCCAGAGCTTTTCAATCTCCAGGATCGCCGCAGCGTGATCGTCATCGTTTCTAATGGGATGAATTTCCATCGTGCGCTCCTTCAGAATCTCGCGACGGTCAAGGCATCGATCCATCGTACTCAGCGTGCGTTCCGACAAACTTGATAAATGCGATACGCATGCCAAAATCGAAAGCAACAATCATCCGAAAATTACCGCCTGCGATTTCGAACCGCGCGCGATCACCATTCAGAATTTTTGCATTTGGAGCGGCTAGCCGAACATCATCCATCGAACTCCAGTTGGCAGACTTGACCAATGTCCTCCAACGCTGAAGCGGGACCTTTGTCTCGGGATGCCGTTCCGCATAAGCCGAAAGCACGCTCCAAGCTATAATTCTCATGGACGCGAGCATGTTCCCAAAACGGGAACAATGCAAGAGGCAAATAAAAACGGCGGGGAAATAACCCCCGCCGTACGAACTCGCCCCAGGGGGCCAAATTACATCCCGATGTCGAACACGTTCGGCAGCTGCGAGAGCGGCAGCGCCGCCGCGCCAATGATGGTGGCGACCATTCTCATCAAGGTGCGGTTGCTGCGACGCTTGCCGCGCATCTGGCTGGCGATCCATTCGAGCACTTCGACATCGACGGCTGCCGCCTGCGTGGGCGCCCAGCTTTCGATCGCGGTATCCGGCGACAGCGCAACGGTGCGCGAGGGCACCGGCAGGCCGGACGCCGAGGCCGCGTGATGCACGACCGCCTTGGCCAGCAGATCGTCGAAAACGCCGTCGTCGCTGCGCTCGGCGGCGGCATCGTTGATCTCGAACAGCGCCTCGGCTTCCGCCCGGCTTACCGGCTGATGTTCGACCGCCGTCGCGGTCAGGATGCGCGCGCACCAGGCGGCGTCATCGGCGTCCAGCGCACGGGAAAAATGAACGCGGCCCTTGGTGGTCGGGCCTTCGCCGGTGATCACGCCGTCGCGCACGACTGCAAGAGCTTGCGCCGCAGTATTGCGGCAGGCGATGTCAGATGGTTTGAGAGTGCCGACCGGCTCGACAACCCTTCGCGTAGAGGCAGACATTGGTATTTCTCTTTTTCCTTTTTGGACCCCAGCAATCTTGGACCCTAGCAATCTTGGACCCTAGCAAGTCCCATGCCGGGTATGAACGAGCGGTTAACGATTCGAAACTCGCATCACCTCTTTTATAAACAGTTGCCGATTGGTCGCTGTGATAGCCATCACGGTTGGGGGGATGCCACAACCTCTAACGGCGGTGGCGCGGCGCGCAAGTGGCAATAGTGCGATGACCATGGTTTTGAAGAGATTGTGATTATCCCGCCGCAGTGGGGGAACTTAGAAGGCGATGCTACGGACTCGCTGAACCGGAGAAGTTAAGTTTTGTTGCAGGCGGTTCCATTAGCGGCCATGCTGCGTATAATGTTTACGAATGGCTAACTTTGCAGCGGGCAACGATACGTGAGCGATCAAAGCTCGGGCATCCCCTGACTCAACGGCCATCTAAATCACAAACTCACATGACATGAGGTCGTATTATGGCTCTTCAGATTGGCGTTGTGGCCCCGGATTTCGAGGCTGAAACCACCGAAGGCAAGATCAAATTCCATGACTGGATCGGCAACAGCTGGGCGCTGTTGTTCTCGCACCCGAAGGATTTCACCCCGGTGTGCACCACCGAGCTCGGCGCGCTGGCCAAGCTGAAGCCGGAATTCGACAAGCGCGGCGTCAAGCTGATTGGGCTTAGCGTCGATCCCGTCGACAAGCACTCGAAATGGTCGGAAGACATCAAGGAAACTCAGGGCGCGGCACCGAATTATCCGCTGATCGGCGATACCGACTTCAACGTATCGAAGCTCTACGACATGCTGCCGGCCTCCACCTCCGGCGACGTCGCCGCGCGTACCGCCGCCGACAACCAGACCGTTCGCAACGTCTTCGTCATCGGGCCTGACAAGAAGATCAAGCTGGTGCTGGTCTATCCGATGACGACCGGGCGCAATTTCCAGGAAATACTGCGGGTGATCGATTCGCTGCAGCTGACCTCGAAGCATCGCGTCGCGACGCCGGCCGACTGGAAACAGGGCGAAGACGTCATCATCGCCGGCTCGGTCACCGACGACGAGGCCAAGACCATCTATCCGCAGGGCTGGAAATCACCGAAGCCCTACATCCGCATCGTGCCGCAGCCGAAGTAACGGCATCGTCATTGCGAACGTGAACTGTCATTCCGGGGCGATGCGAAGCATCGAACCCGGAATCTCGAGATTCCGGGTCTGGTCCTTCGGACCATCCCGGAATGACGGAGCCTTTGGATTGCTTCATCGCTACGCCCCTCGCAATGTTGGCGTTCGTCGCGGAGCCCTGCCTTGAGGTAGATATCAGGGCCGGCATACGTATAGGCCCTGTTCGCGGGTGAACCTAACGCCCGCCATCCGAGTTAAGGGTGATGGCCAGCACCTCCGCCCGCCCCTGTATCGTCTGGTTTCGCGACGATCTTCGCCTCTCCGATCATCCCGCTTTGCATGCTGCGTCGAAGGCGGGCGGGCCGGTGATCGGTCTTTACGTAGCCGACAAACAGGGCGATGCACCGCGAGGGTCAGGCGACCGTCCGCTGGGCGGCGCGGCGCGTTGGTGGCTGGCGCAGTCGCTCCGGACCTTCCAGCAAAGCCTCAAATCGGCGGGCACCGCACTGGTGCTGCGGCAAGGACCTGCGGCAAAGGTCATCGCCGCCCTGGCGCGCGAGATTGACGCGCAGACGGTGCTTTGGAACGACATCACGCAGGCGCCGCATCAGGCCACAGCCGATCAGGTCACTGCTGCGCTGGCGGAGATCGGCGTCGGTTCGCAAAGCTTCCCAAGCGATCTGCTGGCGGCCCCCAGCGCCGTTCGGAACCAGGAAGGCCGGGGCTTGCGGGTCTTCACCCCGTTCTGGCGACGGGTGCAGGCGCTCGGCGATCCGCCAACGCCGCTGCCCGCGCCGAAGACGCTGCGCCCCGGTCCGAACGTGGCAAGCGATGCGATCGAGAACTGGCATCTCGAACCCCGGCATCCCGACTGGGCTGGCGGCTTACGCGAAACCTGGCAGCCCGGCGAGACGTCGGCGCACGCCAGGCTCAATGCATTTCTTGAAGACGGCGTGGCCGGCTACACCACCGGTCGCGACCGTCCCGATCGTCGGGGAACATCGGGACTGTCGCCGCATCTGCGCTTCGGCGAGATCAGCCCGCGGCAGGTCTGGCACGCCGCGCGCTTCGCAGTGGCGGAGCGCCCTGCCCGATCGGGCGATATCGACAAGTTCCTGAGCGAACTGGGCTGGCGCGAATTCTGCCGCCATCTGTTGTACGACGTGCCGGACCTCGCGCAACGCAATCTGCAGCCTTCGTTCGACGCGTTTCCCTGGCGGCATGACGAGAAGGCGCTGCGGGCGTGGCAGCGCGGCCAGACCGGCTACCCCATCGTCGATGCCGGCATGCGCGAACTCTGGCACACCGGCGTCATGCACAACCGGGTCCGGATGGTGGTGGCCTCGTTCCTGGTCAAGCATCTCCTGATCGACTGGCGCTGCGGCGAGCAATGGTTTTGGGACACGCTGGTCGATGCCGACCCCGGGAGCAATCCCGCCAATTGGCAATGGGTCGCCGGTTCCGGCGCCGACGCCGCACCTTTTTTCCGCGTGTTCAATCCGATCCTGCAGGGCGAGAAGTTCGATTCCGAGGGCGGCTATGTCCGGCGCTGGGTGCCTGAACTCGCGCAATTGCCGGACGGCGTGATCCACCGGCCCTGGACCGCGGCGCCGCTTGAGCTTGCAGGCGCGCGCGTGGAACTCGGCAAGACATATCCGGCGCCGATCGTCGATCACAGGAAAGGACGCGAGCGTGCGCTCGAAGCCTATGCGAAGGTGCGCCGCGCATAACCTCGCGCGCGTCTCTTTAACACCTTGATGAATTCCGCTATCGTTGACGTCTCGACAACCATGGGGGACGAGATGGACGACGACAAACCTGTTCTGGAGCAGATGACGGATGCGCTGAGCAGCGCCGCCGACGCGACCAAGGAGGCCGCCAAGTCCGCGGTCAAGAAGGTCAGAAAGGCCGCCAAGAAGGTCGCGAAAAAAGTAACGCCGAAAAAGAAAGCGGCGAAGAAATCCAAAAAGGCCAAGAAGGCCAAGAAGGCGGGCAAGAAACCAGCGGCCAAGTCAGCGAAAAAAACCGGCAAGAAGACCGCGAAGAAAGCCGCCAAGAAGAAAAAGAAAGCAAAAAAATCGAAGCGCTGAACCAGTTGCTTCGTAAGTTTTCGCGAGAGCCTTCGGGTGAAAACCCGGAGGCTTTTGTTTCAAGCGCCAATGTTTCAAGCGCCAATGTTTTAAACGTCAGGCCGGGGCGCGCCGGTTGACCAAAAACACCGCGGCCGCGCAAGCTACCATGCCCGCTATCGCTATTCGATCGAGCCGTTCGCCGAACAGCGCATAGGCCATGACAGCGGTCACCGCCGGCACCAGATAGAACAGGCTTGCCACCGCGGTCGCGGCCGAGTGCCGGATCAGCCAGTACAACAGCCCGATCGACCCGATCGACAGCACCACCGCAAGCCATATCAGCGACAGCACGAACTCGTCGGTCCAGCGCACCACGTTGGTCTCGAACAGCGCCGCCGCCGCGGCGAAGATAATCGTAACCGCGATGAACTGCACGAGATTGCCCGAGCGCCAGTCGATCCCGCCGCAATAGCGCCGCTGGTAAAGCGTGCCCAGGGTGATACTGACCAGCGAGACGCACGAGGCCAGCCAGCCCCACCCCGCCTGCCCGGTGAACGGCCGACCGTGCAGAATCAGCACCACGCCGCCGAGCCCGAGCAGCAGCCCGCTCCATTGCAGCGGCGTGACCCGTTCGCCGAGCCAGCGATTCGCCAGCGTCGAGGTCAGGATCGGCTGCAGACCGGGAATCAGTGCCGACAGCCCGGCGGGAATCGAATGCGCGATCGCGATCGCGGTCCCGCCCAGATAGATCCCATGCACCAGAATGCCCGCGACGATGCTGTGGCCAATGCCTGCACGGTCAGGCCATTGCGGCCGGGCGAACGCGACAATGATCGCCATCAGCCCCACCACCAGCGCCATCCGGATCGCGAGATAGGTCAGCGGCTCGGCGCTGTTGAGCGCATATTTGGTGCCGATAAAGCCGGTGCTCCAGAGCACGACAAAAATCGCCGGCGCCGCGCGCGCGGCAAGTTTTTCAAAGTCATAATTCATATGCCGCCTCAGTGCCCGATCGGATGCCATGCGGCAATGACCGATCGCGAGGGTCCGCTCGCGCGATATGACATGACGAGAACAGGGAAAAGAGCCGGCATGGGCGCCGTGATCGTCATCCTCCGTCACCGGGTCTCGCCCTCGACGAACTCGATGACAGGCTCCAGCGGAGTAAGTACGCTGCGGCCCTTCGGTTGAAATCGCGGGATTTTGGAATACTGATCATCCGCGGATGATCACGGTCGGACGTTGTGGCTCTCTGGAGCCCCGACTGCCGGCCTCTAAAAATCTTCCGGACAGGGATCGACGATCTTCCAGAGATCGGTGCCGTTCTTGATCTTCTTCATCTCGGTGGTCAGCCCGCCATTGCGGCGGATCCAGTCCTTCACCGGTTGGGGGTAATAGGACATCAGGTCCGACGTCCCCTCCGCGCTGGTGACCTTGATGCCGAAGGTAAACGCCTTGTCGTAATAGGCCTGGTGGAAGCCCAGGCTGGCGCGCGGCGTCACGCATATCTTGTTCATCGGGACGATGCCGAACACCAGCGTACAGGCCGAATTGCAGATGCCATCGATGATCACGCGCTCCCTGCGGTCGCGGACGCGCTCGTATTTCGCCTTGTATTCGGTGACATAGCCGCCGTGGTCGCGCGTGATACGCAGATCGGCGCGCGCCGGCGTCACCGCCAGCAGCGCGAGAAACGGCAGAATCAGAGGCGTGATGCGCATGGATCGATCGGGACCGGATAACACCTGTCGGGACGGCGGCAAGGCGGTCCCTAGGCGGAACAGACGGCACAACTCTGGCCATACTGTGTTGGAATTTGGTTAAGCATTTCGGAACGACCAAAAACCCCGCTTGCCACCAGTTTTCTGCGCCGGTTCGGCTATTCTGCTCTCGATGGGAACCGGGACTGCCCTAGAATGTCTTCCTTACAGCGCATATGCCGGAGATTCCAGATGACCCGATTGAAGCTCTTCACGACTGTTGCAATCCTGTCGGCCCTCGCAGCGGCCCCAGGCCTGGCGGAGGCGCGGTCCCACCACCGCCATGTCCGCGCTGATGGCCTGCCCTACGCGATCAGCTACAACCACAATTATGGGCCGGGCATCCAACCCGGCACGTTCGCCTATTATGACGGTCCTTCGACCAATGCCTGCCGGCAGGGCGCGGCCACCTATATCGGCCAGGACCGCCGCCTCCACCCCTGCTATTGACAGCCCGGCGCCAAGTTGCCGGGCGGGGTTTGATGGCGGCGAAGAGGCCTGCAAGGCGCGATGAAACGGCCGTCGGCGCCGCTGGCCCTGCCCCGCCAAGTCTGGTAATCGAACCCCCGCAGGCGCTCGTAGCTCAGCTGGATAGAGCATCGGATTTCGATTCCGAGGGTCGGGAGTTCGAATCTCTCCGAGCGCGCCAGAGCCACTTTCGCCAAGCATTGCCCGCCATCATGACCGCAAGAAACATCGTTTAAACAACGACTTGCTTCAGCAATAGCGGTCGCCGACCGTCCCGAGCCGTCACCGGTCTTCTTCCACCGGACCGCCCTTAGCTGTCCCTCGATCCGAGTTAGAATCTCGGTAGCGCCGAAGCGCAATTTCGCGCGAGGGAAAGGAATTCGAAACTCCCACGGAGCTTCCAACTGGAAGCCCGAGATCACGGCTAAGAACTATCTTTCTGTCGACCCCGAATGCCCCTGCGGCAGCAACCTGTATCTAATTGTCACGGGTATGCCGAAGCAGCAGAAGCTTGGCGGCATGCCTGGAAAACCATTTAAGCCAGACAAACGATCGAAATTGATCGGCGTGCAACCCAACGACCGCCGGCTTCGCCACCGCGAGGTTGCGTCCAAGATTCTTCGCTCGCTCACTAACAATTGACTGACCAGATAGTCATTTGTTATCTATGATGACTGTCAGGTCAGTCATTTTGAGCCTCGACTACATGCACATGAAGGGTCCAAAGAGTGACTGGTACCGCTGCGTTCGCGCCGAAAAAACTCCGCCGCCGGATAGCCCCGGAAAAGCGACGCAAGGCCATTCTGCGCGCCGGCCTGGCGGTGTTCGCCGCGGACGGATTCGCCGCTGCGAAACTGGAGGATGTCGCGACCAAAGCGGGCATCGCCAAGGGGACGATCTATCTCTACTTCGATGATAAGCAGAATTTGTTCGAGCAAATCATTCAGGATGCAGTTGCACCTGTTCTGGCAAGGTTTGAGGGCGTGGTGGCCATGCCCGACTTGCCGACCGACAAGCTGCTCGCGATGCTATTCCAGTTATTTCGAAATGAGATTCTCGAAACAGATCGCAGACTGGTCGTGCGTCTTGTTCTGACGGAGGGCGCCCGCTTTCCGAAAGTCGCTGCTTTTTACCACCGAGAAGTCATCGCCAAAGGGCTTGAGCTGATCAAGCGCGTCGCGCAACGCGGCGTGGCCCGGGGAGAGATTCCAGCAAACGGCCTTGAGCGTTTTCCGCATCTTGTGTTCGCGCCGCTGCTGTTGACGCTGCTCTGGGATGGCCTGTTCTCAAAATTCGAACCGCTGGACGTGGAGGGTCTGCTGGCGACGCATCGCAAATTCCTCGCCGGTGCACCGGCAGACAGGAAAGCGAGCCAATGACCATCGAAACGGCTGACGCGCGTGTCGCCACCGCCAAAACCACCGGGACGGAAAATTCGGAGGAACCTGCCGCTGCGACGCCAACGACCGGCAGGCGCAGAACGGTCATGGTGCTCGGCCTGTTAGCGCTGCTTGGCTCGGCGATCGGCGGTTATTCCTGGTGGAAGAGCCGGAACGTCGGTCCCGAGTGGCCGCTTGTTCTGCAAGGCAATGTCGAGGTCCGTCAGGTCAATCTCGGTTTCAAGGTCGCCGGTCGCATCGAAGACCTTGTCGTCGACGAGGGGATGAATGTGACCGAGGGGCAAAGGCTCGGTTCTCTGGAGAAGGTTTATTTCGAAGAGAGCCTCGCTCAGATGAAAGCCCAACGTGATCAACAGGCCGCTAATTACGCCAAGCTGAAAGCGGGCAATCGGCCTGAGGACATCGCACAAGCCAGAGCGCTGGTGGCCGAGCGCGAAGCGACATTGGCAAACGCCAAGATCACCATGGACCGGGCCGAGCAATTGAAGATGACCGGTGCTGGAACCATCAAGAACTATGATGATGCGCTGGCTGCACAGCGCTCCGCGGATGCACAACTCAATTCGGCGCGCCAGGCCTTGCACCTGATGGAAATCGGCCCCCGCAAAGAGGATATTGATACGGCCCGGGCTCAGCTGGAAGAAAAGGAAGCCTTGATTCAGACCTCTCAGCGTCAGTTGGCTGATGCCGACCTGGTGGCGCCGAACGCGGGCACCGTGCTGAGCCGCGTACGCGAGAAAGGCGCGATCGTGAACGCGGGCGAGACAGTGTACGTGCTCAGCCTGACATCCCCGGTTTGGGTTCGCACCTATGTCGCAGAGACCGAACTGCCGCGCATCAAGCCGGGCATGGAGGTCGAGGTCAAGACCGACGCGGCAGGCTTGCCGGCACTGAAAGGGCGCATTGGATTCATCTCGACGACGGCGGAATTCACCCCCAAGACCGTCGAGACGAGAGAGCTGCGCACCGCCCTCGTCTACCGGCTGAGGATCGTGGTTGAGGATCCCAACGGAAAACTGCGCCAGGGCATGCCCATGACCGTCTCGGTGTTAAAGCCGAGGGAAGGCACCGACGCCGGCGCGCAATTCCAATGACCGAGGCTATCGTCACCATCGATCGATTGACCAAACGCTTTGTACCCGAGGGAGCTGCGGCAATCGGGAGCCTGACGGCGGCTCTCCGGCGCGGACAGGTCACCGGACTTGTGGGCCCTGATGGCGCAGGCAAGACGACATTGATGCGGCTGATGGCCGGCCTCATGGTTCCAACCTCGGGACACATCACGGTTTGCGGTTTCGATACGGTCCGCGAGTTGAACGATGTGCGTGAAAACATCGGCTATATGCCGCAGCGCTTCGGTCTCTACGAGGATCTCAGCGTTATCGAAAACCTCACTCTCTATGCGGATTTGCGCGGAGTTGTCGGCCAGGCCCGTACCCAAACTTTCGCGAAGCTCTTGACGTTTACGGATCTGGCGCGCTTCCAGGCCCGCCTCGCAGGCGCGTTGTCGGGGGGCATGAAGCAGAAGCTCGGACTCGCCTGCGCGATGCTGAAATCACCCAGGCTGCTCCTGCTCGACGAACCGAGCGTCGGCGTCGACCCTATCTCGCGGCGGGAGCTGTGGAAGATGGTGTACACGCTGATCGAAGACGGAGTGGGCGTGGTGTGGAGCACCGCGTATCTCGATGAGGCGGAGAACTGCAAGGAAGTTATTGTACTCAACGAGGGCCGCGTCCTGTTCCAAGGCGATCCCAAGGCAATGACGGCGAGCATTGCCGGACGCGTGTTCCAGGTCCGCGGCAAGATCGGCGACAAGCGAGCATTGTTGACGCAAGCCCTCAAGCGTCCGGAAATCGTCGACGGCGTCTTACAAGGCGCGGCGGTGCGATTGGTGGTCGGAGAGGGACACATCCTTCCCGACAAGGCAGATCTCGGCGCACCGGATACGGCGAATATCGTAGATATGCCCCCGCGCTTCGAGGATGCCTTTGTGGCCCTGCTCGGCGGCCAGCAGAAGCGGACGCTGGCGCTGGAGACACGGCTGCAGCCGCGAAATGACGCAACGCCCCCGGTCGAAGCGAAAGGACTGACCAGGCGTTTCGGCGGCTTCACGGCGGCCGACCAAATTTCCTTCACCATCAAACGCGGTGAGATCTTCGGCCTGCTCGGCCCCAATGGCGCCGGCAAATCGACCGTCTTCAAGATGATGTGCGGACTGCTGCGGCCAACCGGCGGCGCAGCGCTGGTAGACGGACTCGATCTCTCCAAGTCTCCGTCAGAAGCCCGTGCCCGGCTTGGCTATATGGCGCAGAAGTTTTCGCTGTACGGCGATTTGAGCGTACGCCAAAATCTCGATTTTTTCGCCGGAGCCTACGGACTTTCGGGGTTGAAGCGACGCGCGGCTATCGATCGAGTGAACGCGGCTTTCGACCTCGCGCCGCATTTCAATACCAATGCGGGCGCTTTGCCGCTGGGTTTCAAGCAACGGCTGGCGCTCGCATGCGCCATCATGCACGAGCCGCCGGTATTGTTTCTCGATGAACCGACGTCCGGCGTCGATCCGCTAACGCGGCGCGAATTCTGGAGCTTCATCAACGCCATGGTCGCACGCGGCGTCACGGTGATGGTGACCACCCACTTCATGGACGAGGCTGAATATTGCGACCGGGTGGCTCTCATCTATCGCGGCAAGAGCATCGCAATCGGCACCCCGGAGCAGTTGCAGGAATCGGTCAGGACCACCGACCTGCCCCATCCAACATTGGAGGACGCCTTCATCGGCCTCGTCGAAAAGCATGAATATGATGGAGTCGCCGCGTGAGCGCGCAGGGCCAAGGTGGCGGCCGCTTACGACGCGTGATGGCTCTCATCAACAAAAAGTCGCGGCAGCTGATCAGAGACCCGAGCAGCCTGGTCGTGGGATTTTTGTTGCCCATCATACTGCTGTTGCTGTTCGGCTTCGGTATCTCGTTCGATGCGACGCGCGTCAGGGTCGGGCTGGTGATCGAAGAGCCATCGCCCGACACCGCGTGGTTTTCGGCTTCGCTGTCGAACACGCCATTCTTCGACGTACACCAGGTCAGCGATCGCCGGGCGCTGTTTGACGACTTGGCGGCCGGGCGGCTGAATGGGCTCATCGCCCTGTCGGGTGACTTCACCGAGCGGCTGGCGCGCGGCGACACCGCCGGCATCCAGGTCATTACCGACGGCAGCGATCCCAATACCGCCAACCTCATCAGCGGCTACGTCCAGGGCGCCTGGGATTCCTGGCAGCGGCAGCGCGCGATGACGAGCGGCCAGAACGCCACGGCATTGATCGCGATCGAGCCGCGCTTTTGGTTCAATCCGGAACTGGAGAGCCGCCGATTCCTGGTGCCTGGTTCAATTGCTCTGATCATGATGATGATCGGCTCGCTCCTGACGGCGCTCGTCGTGTCGCGCGAGTGGGAACGCGGCACGATCGAGGCATTGCTCGCCACGCCGGTCGGCATCGCCGAATTCATTATCGGCAAACTCGTGCCGAACTTTCTGTTGGGATTGTGCGCGATGGCGGTTTGTATCCTGGCCGCGCTGTTTGTGTTCCACATTCCTCTACGCGGCTCTCTGCCGACGCTGATCGGATTTACGTCGGTATTCCTGATCGTGGCGCTTGGCATCGGATTGCTCATCTCGACGGTGGCGCGGACTCAATTTCTTGCCAGCCAAATGGCGCTGCTTGTCGCGTTCCTGCCGAGCCTCTATTTCTCCGGTTTCTTGTTCGAAGTGGCGAGCATGCCCCGACCGTTACGCGTGTTCTCAACCATCGTACCGGCCAAATATTTCGTTCGCGGCTTGCAGACGATCTTTCTGGTGGGCGATCTCGCGGCTGTTCTGGTGCCGTGTACGCTGATCCTGATCCTGATGGGCACCGTTTTGTTTGCATTGACGGCGCGCAATACACGCCAGCGGCTGGACTGAACGGAAGGTTACGCCCATGGTTTGGACACGGCTTTCGGCCCTGATCATCAAGGAGCTGCTTGCAGCCTTTCGCGACCCGCGCTCGCGGATCGCGTTGCTCGTGCCACCGTTGTTGCAATTCCTTCTGTTTGCCTTTGCGGCGACGCTCGAAGTCAGCAACGTGCCGATCGGTATTCTCAATCAGGACTGGGGCGTTGCATCGACACAACTGGTCGCACGTTTCGAACAGGCCTCAGCCTTTTCCGATATCCGCCGCTACGCCAGTGTCGACGAGGCCCAGGCTGCGATTGATCGGCAAGACGTGATGGTGGTGGTGCAGATCGGACAGGATTTCTCGCGCAAATTGGCCGCTGGCGAGACCCCGACGATCCAGGTGCTGCTGGACGGCCGCAAATCCAACAGCGCCCAGATCGTCAATGGCTACGTCAACACGATCATCACCCAGTTCGGCGCGGACTACAACGCGGGCGCAGCCACGAGCCATACCAGCGAGATCGTCGATCGCAGCTGGTACAATCCAAATCGCGTCTACCAGACGGCCATGATCCCGACCTTGATCGGGTCGCTTACGATGTCAAGCGTGCTGATGATCGTCGGGATGTCGGTAGCGCGCGAGCGCGAGCTCGGCACCTTCGAGCAGCTCCTGGTTTCGCCCCTACAGCCGTTCGAGATCATTGTCGGCAAGGCAGTGCCCGGCCTGATCGTTGGTTTCGCACAGGGCCTACTCATTGCGCTGATCACCATATTCGGTTTCGGCATCGAGCTCACCGGCTCAGCGCCGGTTTTGTTTGCCAGCCTCGTCGTGTTTCTGCTGGCCGTCATCGGCGTTGCTCTGTTCATCTCTTCGCTGGTCTCGAACCAGCAACAGGCGATGATGGGGATCATGGTCTTTATGATGCCGGCGATGATGCTGTCGGGATTTGCATCCCCGATCCAGAACATGCCGGGATGGTTACAGCCTGTGGCAATGATCAATCCGCTGGCTCATTTCATGGTCATCCTGCGCGGCGTGTTCCTGCGCGATATGCCGTTCTGGCTGGTCGCCGAGCGTATCTGGCCGATGGCGGCGATCGCTGGCGTCACGCTCACCGCAGCCACGTGGTTGTTCCGACGCAAAGTCCAGTGATTCGGCAAGAGCGGCTTCGTTCTCGCCACCTCCTTCTTCTCCTGTGGGCTCATCACCGGCCCCCAATTGGAACGTCCCATCGAGCGAGCCTTGGTGGACGCCCCATTGTCGGCGCTGGCGGGCGTGACCGATTGAAGGCCGCTCGCTTTCACGGACTTCAACACGAAGGAATTGACCATGAAGGCCGGGATCGTTCGGCGTACCGCTACCAGGTATTGAAAAAGCCAAACCGCGGTTGCTGCGCCACCATCATCACCGGCGGGGGAGCCGTGCGGGTCTTTGCGACCTTGCGCTTGTGTTGCGGCTTCGATTCCAGCTTCCTGGGTTCGGCCGGCTTGAGCTCGGCATAGGAGTTACGCGCGCGGGTCTTCGCCGATATCTCGGCAACAGTGGTCGGGGGGACTGGAACGGCGCCCGTTGTCTCAGCCGCCTGGACAGGGACGATCGTCGGGAGGTTGGTATCGAAAACCACGCGCTCCGGCCATTTTCGGTCGGAGCGAATCCGGATCACGGATTTATCGACGCCGGCCGTCACATTGCCGGTCTCTGTCGCGTTCACCATGGGCACCGTCGGCGCGTAGGCATCGGCAATGAACAACAGCGCCAGCAGAACCCCGCCAACAAACAAAAAATATCGCGCAACAGGCATTTCAGTATCGCTCCATCCGCGCGATCGCGCAGACCACACCCTTAACTAGTAACCCGACTGGTTGGTAACTAGGCACGGGCCGATTGGTTCCAAGGGCTGCCGCGCCCGCGTAACGCCGATGTTACCGCGCATGGTTACCGGCCCCGGCCGGCAACGGCGCTAGACGCGGCTGGCTGACTGCTTTGCTCGGCCCAGCTTTCTCGGGCTCACCCGAAAACCCGCCGCTGATCCGGGCGAGCCTCCCAAGCCGGCCGGTCCCTGTCAGTTCGATGCGATACAGCCCGGTATCCATGGTCATATGTCTATTGCACCGCACAGTAAGGAGCCGTCGATCGCGAGGCTCGCCGAGCCCGGTCCATCGGCAACGCCCGAACAAGTTCCATCCAAATGCAACCATTGGACGCGATCCGGCCCCGTCGGGGCGACCCAGGGGATGGCCATGCGGCAAGGTGACCGCTAGAATCACCGCGTCGCGGTTTCGCCGTGACCAAAACGCCTGCGTCACGGCAGGCGGCGGGTAACAAGCCAAGGGGAGCCAACCATGCCGATCGTCGCCTGGGATCATGTCCATTTGCGCAGTCCCGATCCGGAGGCCACCGCGGCCTGGCTTGCCGATATCCTCGGTGGCGAGATCATCCGCGGCCCCGGGCGGATCGACGTCAAGCTCGGCGGCGCCAATGTCTTTATCGCGCCGGTCGCGGCAGGAGACGGCGTCAACACGCCGCCGGCGACGCCCTATCAGGGGCTGGATCATTTCGGGCTTTCGGTAAAGGACATCGATGCGGTGGCCGCCGAGATCAAGGCCAAGGGGGTGGAATTCACCAAGGAGCCGACCACCATCCGGCCGGGCGTGCGCATCTGCTTCATCCGCGGGCCGCAAGGCATCTCGGTCGAGCTTCTGGAACGTGACAAGAAGTATGCCTGAAAAACTGGCACGCGCAGCGCCGGCCGTCGCGACCACCTGAACCCGTAATTCAGCGGCCTGCTCTCCCCCTGCCTGCCGTTCTGCCATCTTCCCATCATACCGTTCGGCCAAGCGCGCCGCGTTCGCGCACGATGCGATGTTGACGGTCAACCTGCCGCGTTGACGCTGCGTGCCCCGCTTTGGCATAACAAAGCCTCGACACCGCCTGGCACGCGCTGTCGTCCCCGGGGCATCATGAAAAATGGTCTGTATTCGATCCACGTCAGCCTGCAGGACGGTCGGTCCGGCAAAGGCAGCGGCGTGATCCTGTTCCGGGATGGCAGGATCCTTGGTGGCGATGCCTACCTTTTTTACACCGGCAGCTACACGTCGAAGGGGAATACCTTCAAGGGCGAGGTTCTGGTCCAGCGTCATACCAGCAGTCCCGACGTCAATCCGTTGTTCGGCGGCCCAAGCCCGGTCGGCATCGGCGTCTCCGGTACCTTCACCGACACCGCCGCCGTGATGGACGGAACGGCGCTGGTGGGCAAGGCCAGCCAGATCTTCAAGGCGACGCTGCGCAAGCTGGCCGACGACTGACACTACTCCGCCGCCTGCTCCAGCGGCGCGACCCGGGGCAGGATGATCTGGATTTGCGTGCCGCCTCCGGGCTCGGAATCGAGATCGAGCCGGCCGCCCAGACGGTTGGTCACGATGCTGTAGACGATATGCAGGCCAAGCCCGGTGCCGCCCTGGTCGCGGCGCGTGGTGAAGAACGGATCGAACGCGCGCCGGCGGACGTCGAGGCTCATGCCGCATCCATTGTCGGAAAAAAGGATCTCGACATTGTCCTTGCCGGATTCCCGCACCTGGATATCGACGGTGCCGGGCCTGCCGTCCGGAAAGGCGTGCGCCACCGAATTGAGGAACAGATTGGTGAGCACCTGCCCGTAGGGCCCGGGATAGGAGTTCATGCTGAGATTGGGCTGGCAGTCGACGTTGAGCGTCAGATGGTGCTTCCGCAATCCCGGCCGCAGGCTCATCACCACCTGCTCGGTCAGATCGCCGAGATCGAAGATGCGCTGATCCGAATAATTCCGGTCGGCGGCGACCTGCTTGAAGGACTGAATCAGTTCGGCCGCGCGATTGAGATTGGCCACCAGTTGCGAGGACGCATCGCGGCTGTTTTCGAGAAATTCATTCAGGCTGGAGCGCTTGAGATTGCCGCGCGCGACCTCGTCGGTGAACAAGGCGGTCTTGCGCTCCAGCGACGAGGCCACCGTCAGGCTGATGCCGACGGGGTTGTTGACCTCGTGGGCGACGCCCGCCACCAGCCGGCCGAGCGCTGCGAGCTTTTCCGCCTCGATCAGCGAGTTCTGGGTCTCCCGCAGGTTACGCAATGCCGCTTCGGCGGCGTCCTTGGCCTTGCGCATCTCCTGCTCGCCACGCTTGCGTTCGCCGATGTCGAGCGCGACGGTGACGATGTTTTCGACTTCGCCATCGGCGTCGAGCAGCGGAAGCTTGTTCACCAGCCATTGCCGCATCGTGCCGGAGAAATCCTGGTATTCCTCTTCGTAGAATCCGAGGCCGCTGCCCGCCGCCAGCACCCGCTTGTCGTTTTCGTCGGTCTTTTGCGCGCCGTAGCGCGACATCAGTTCGCTGGTGGTGCGGCCGATCGCATCGCCGGGTTCGACCCCGAAGATGCCGGACATATAGCGGTTCATCAGCACGTAATGGAGCTGCTTGTCCTTGACGTTGATCACCGCCGGCACGGTGTCGATCACCTGCTGCAGCAACCGCCGGCCTTCGGCGACCGCGTCCTCGGCGCGCTTCTGATCCGTGATGTCGCGCACCGTGCCTTCGTAGCGAATGACCTCGCCGGCCTCGTTGCGGACCACGGTGGCGCTGTCCGACAGCCAAAGCACGGCGCCGTCGCGCGCGCGGACCTGATATTCGAACTCGCGAACCATGCCGTCGCGCACCATCAGCGCCTGATACTCCGCGCGCGCCGCCTTGTGAACGTAGATCGTATCGGCGATGTCGCCGATGCCGCTGATCAGCGCCTGCGGCGTCTCGTATCCCATGATCCACGCCAGCGCCGGATTGGCGTTCAGCAGCGCGCCGCCCGGCGTCGTGACATAGATCCCGTCGACCGAGCCCTCGAACAGCTTGCGGTAGCTTTCCTCGGCGAGGCGCTGCTCGGCCAAAGCGTGCACCGCCGCCTCGCGCGCCGCATCGGCATCGACCAGCGTGCGGCGGAACACTTCGGCGGCTCGCGCGATATCGCCGATCTCGTTGTTCACATCGGTCGCGGGGATCGCCATGTTCTTCTGGCCGCCCGCCAGCGCCCGGATCGAGGCCGCGATCGACGCCAGCGGGCGGACGGTCCGCCGCACCACCAGCAGCGCCGCAAAAAGTCCGATCAGCACCCCGGCGGTGCCGAGCACGATGCTTTGCCATCTAGCTTCCGTCAGCGTCCTGGCGAAATCACGGGACAGCACATGACCGCGGCGCGAGCTGACCTGCCGCAACAGTTCAGTGACGCGCCCGATCAGGCGCCCTTCGGAGCCGAGCACCTCCCGGTCGATATCGGCGATCTGGCGTTCGCGGACCGATATCGCGATGATCGCTTCGGCATAATTGTCGACGGCCGCGCGCAGCCCGGGATTGGGTATCGTCAGGCTGCGCATGCTTTGCGCAGCCTGCTCGGCCGCGGACGGATTATGCGCCAGCAGGGCCGAGGCGATACGGCTTTGCGTCTGAAACAATGTCGCGGCCAGCACCGGGTCGGACATCTCCGCGACCGCCGCGTCGAATTGCTCGCGCCGCGGCGGCAGCGCGACGATCAGTTCGGCGCGGCGGGTGATCAGCGCCGAAATGCGGTCGATGCCGCTGCGATAGGTCGACAACCGCGCGGTGACGCCATCGATCATGTCCCGCTGTTCGGGCGCGAGCTCCAGCCGGGTCTTCTTCAGGATCTCGTTCAGCGAGGCGGCGGCCTCGCCGACCTGGTTGGATTGCGCGCCCGGGTCGGTGACGAAATCGCGGGCGGCAAGCCGCAATTCGTTCATCCGCCGGTCGATGTCCTCGGCGAGGTCGCCGACACTCTGCAGCCGCTGCAGCTCGGCAAAGGTCGCGTCGATGTGGCGGAT
This sequence comes from uncultured Alphaproteobacteria bacterium, assembly GCA_963793165.1. Classification (GTDB taxonomy): domain Bacteria; phylum Pseudomonadota; class Alphaproteobacteria; order Rhizobiales; family Xanthobacteraceae; genus Bradyrhizobium. The sequence goes on along the minus strand of CAWBYU010000005.1, from coordinate 45,124 downwards.
GGCGACGATGCTGGCGATGCTGGTAATCATGATCACCGCCAGCACCAGCAGGAAACTGCCGAATGTCAGCTGTCCGATCGAGAGCGAAAACGATCGTTTGTCGTGCAATGTCGGTGGCAATCCAGAATGCATCTTATTAAGACCGGCTCCAAACAGGCGCAATATACGACGTATTTGGTGTCAGGGGGAACATGCCTTCCCCTGGAGACACCGGGCAACTTGACGTCCCGCCGCAGATATTTGGCGCTCCGATCGCGGTTTCCGGGGCGGCGCAAGGCGGGAGCGTCACACGGATTGGCGGGTGCTCGCAGGTCGAACCTCGCCTGAGCGACGGCTTCGCGCCTTCATCGCCATCTTTGACGACCTTTCGCCCACAGCGCGGGTTCCCCGCTCCTGCCGGCACGATCGATGCACCAATTCCAAACGCGCGTTCGCGCCCGCGGCGCGACGCGCCCGGGTTGTACATTTATCTCTCGCCCCAAAGAGGGCGTGGGGAATGCCGGGTGCCCGCTGCACCCATAGCCCCGCGTGCGAAGGTGGTAGTGCACACGGGTCGTCGCCACAGGTCCACCGGGATCACCCGGCATTCCCGCACGCAATGGTTTTAACGGCTTCTTTCGCGCTCTCCCCGGTGACCGGGCTTGTTTGCCACCGTCGCTTGCGGATATCGCGAGTTTAAGCCCGGTAGGACCGACTTGCCTCCGCGAACTTGACGCCAGCGTCGGGGCGTCAGGACCACACGACTTCGCCGTCCGCAGCAATCGTCTCTCGTCCGCGTGCTCCGTGTCGCTCACGGATTTAAAAGAATCCGCCCTGCGACCTTTCGCGCGCAAAACGCTGCCGCGTCCACCGCATCCCGCCCCGCGTTCGTGACGATCATGATACGCCCCTCTTGTGGGGTGGGATGCGAAAAGTTCTAGATGTGATTTGGGGTAAGCGGAAACAAAAATATTTTTGCAAATGGGACTCGACACGTCTGTCAACAAAACGCCCGTCGGGCAAATCGCCTGACTGAACCGTTCGATCCGCGACGTGGAAGTTTGCTAATTTTCTTTCAGCACCGGTGGCCGGCGTGGCGCACCATCGAGATTTAGAGCGTGATGACTTCTCTCCGGTTCATCCCGCTCCATCTTTTTGTTTGAGCGTATTTCCGCACCAATGCTTCGCGTGTGTCGTGAGGGCAAACCGGCGTCCTCCCCGCATCAAGTGCGGGGCAGGCTTTTTCCGGATCATGTTCAGGCCACCCTGTAAACGCGGCTTTCGAACTCGGCAAAGGTCTGCAACGCCCCCGGATCGACAAATGGCAAGAGCTGCATGAGGATGACGCCGGCGATGTTCTTGGTCGGATCGATCCAGAAATAGGTATTGGCGAGGCCGGCCCAGGCGAGACTGCCGGCGCTGCGGCCGGTCGGCGCGGTCGCGGTGTTGATCATGAAGCCGAGCCCCCATTTCTTGACCATGCCCGGGAAGAATTCGGCGTCGAGCGAACTGTCGGGCTGAACGGTCTTCAGCGCGACGACGTTGATGTCGCCGATCTGGTTCTGCCCCATCATGGCCACCGTCTCCGGGCGCAGCACCGTCTTGCCGTCTAGGCTGCCGCGGTTGAGGAACATGCGCACGAACTTCAAGTAGTCGGGTCCCGTCGAGTAGAGACCGCCGCCGCCCATGAAAAATTCCGGCTCTTGCGGCATTTCAAATTCGATCGGTTTCAATGAGCCGTCGGCGCCTCGCGCATGCATGGCCACAAGCCGCTCGCGTTGCGACGGGCTGAGCTTGAAGCTTGTATCGGCCATGCCGAGAGGACCGAAGATGTGCTCGTGGAAATAGCTTTCGAGCCGCTCGCCGCTCACCTTTTCGACCATCTTGCCCGCAAAATCGATATTGATGCCGTATTCCCAGCGATCGCCGGGGTCGAAAGCCAAGGGTGTCTTGAGCGCATCATCCTTGCAGGTAATGAGTGCCGGCAGGCCGGCCTGTTTCTCGTAGTGGCCGGTATTCTCGTTCCAGATGTCGTAGGTGTATCCCGCGGTATGCGTCAGCAAGTGCCGCAGCGTGATTGGCCGCCTGGCCGGGCGGAGCTGGGGTGTACCCGCCGCGTTGAACCCCTCCAGCACCTGCGCCGACGCCAAATCCGGCAGGATCTCGCCGGCGGGCTGATCGAGCTTCAGCTTCCCCTGCTCCACCATCTGCATCGCCGCGGCTGTCGTCACGGCCTTGGTCATGGAGGCGATCCAGAACACCGAATCGACGGTCATTGCCTGGGATTGAGCGAGGCTGCGCAGGCCGAACGCGCCCGAATAGATCGTGCCTTTATCGTTGGCCGCCAGCGCCACAACGCCGGGCACCCTCCCGGATTTGACGGCTTCGGTCAGCGCCTGATCGATGCCGGCCGCCCCCGCTGCGGTCTCAGCGAAGACCGGACGCCGGAGACCCGCTGCGAATGCCGCCGCGGCTCCCATGGCTCCGATGGCTCGACGTCTGGTGATCCCTGTCATTGTTTGCTCCCTCGTCCGGCAGAACGGCCAGGACGGAGCAGCCGGATTGCCCGGTCCCTGACGCGGCGCCTTCAAGCTTGCATTCAATTGTCGTCGCCCGGATGCCCAAGGCTCTGGCTGAATCTTCCGCCATTTGACATGTCATGGCAAACGAAAACCGCCTCCCCTGCGGCGGAGATTGCGCTGCACCCAGTGTGGCGCTTGCGACCTCACTTCCCATCGCTATGATCGAAGCCAGAGGCGCATCAAGCGCCCGCCGATATCAGGGAGAGATTCATGAACGTGACTCAGGGCCTGCGACGAGTGCTGCAGACCAACCCGGAGGGGATTGCGACTGCCGATGGCGACCGCCGCCGTAGCTGGCGCGAGATCGGCGAACGCGTCGCCCGGCTTGCAGGCGGGCTGCAAGCGCTCGGCGTCCGGCGCGGCGACCGGGTCGCGGTGCTGATGCTCAACTCCGACCGCTATCTCGAACTGTATCTCGGCATCGCCTGGGCCGGCGCGGTGATCGTACCGACCAACATCCGCTGGAGCCACGCCGAGATCGAGGACTCGCTGCACGACTGCCGCGCCTCGGTTCTGGTCGTGGACCGCGCCTTTGCCGGAATGGGCGTCGAACTCGCCAGGGCGGTTTCGCTCAAGCTGATCCATGCCGATGATGATTCCGGGCCGAGTGAGGCGCAGGACTACGAGAAACTGATCGCCGCGAGCAAGCCCGTGCCCGATGCGATGTCCGCGCGCGAGGATCTCGCCGGCATCTTCTATACCGGCGGCACCACCGGCCGCTCCAAGGGCGTAATGCTGAGCCACGCCAACATCGTCAGCAATGCGCTGCACATGCTGAGCGAAGGCCTGTTGCCGGACGGCACGATTTATCTCAACGCGGCGCCGATGTTTCACCTCGCCAATGGCGGCGCCATGTTCGCCTCGCTGATCGGCGGCGGCACCAACGTGATCGTCAGGACGTTCAATCCGGAAGCGGTGATGGCGGCGATCGAGAAGGAAAAAGTCACGGCCACCCTGATCGTGCCGACCATGATCCAGATGCTGACCGACCATCCCGCCTTCGAGACCGCCGACCTGTCATCGCTGAAGCGCATCATGTACGGCGCCTCGCCGATCTCCGAGGCGTTGCTGAACCGCGCGATGGCGGGCCTGCCCGGCACCGCCTTCCATCAGCTTTATGGCATGACCGAACTGTCGCCGCTGGCGACGCATCTGCCGTGGGACCAGCACACCGGCGAAGCGGCGGCGAAGAAGAACCGCCAGCGCGCCTGCGGCCGCGCCGCGATCGGCTGCGAGGTCAGGATCGTCGCCCCCGACTGCAAGCCGGTCGCGTCGGGCGTGGTCGGCGAAGTCGCGGTGCGCGGCCAGAACGTGATGATGGGCTATTGGGAGCGGCCGGAAGAAACCGCCAGGGCCGTCATCGACGGCTGGATGCACACCGGCGACGGCGGCTACATGGATGAGGAAGGCTATGTCTATCTGGTCGACCGCGTCAAAGACATGATCATTTCCGGCGGCGAGAACGTCTATTCGATGGAGGTCGAAAACGCCATCGCGCAGCATCCGGCGGTGTCGCAATGCGCCGTGATCGGCATTCCCAGCGAGCAATGGGGCGAGACCGTCCACGCTTTTGTCATTCCGAAAGCCGGCACGAATGTGAATCCCGCGGAGATCATCGCCTTCTGCAAGGAGAGAATCGCGGGCTACAAATGCCCGCGCAGCGTCGATATAAGAAGCGAACCGTTTCCGCTCTCCGGCGCCGGCAAGGTGCTGAAGCGCGAACTGCGCCGGCTGCATGCGGAAGACAGCGCACCCGCGCAGGCGAAGGCGGGTTAGCTCCAGACTATCCGCGCCATGGCCGGGCTTGTCCCGGCACGACGGATGAGAGAGCGGTATTTCACAAAGTCGAAGGGTGATTTACACCGCGCCGACTTCGAACACCTCGCCGTCGTAGCCGGCTTCCAGCGGAATCCGGAGCTGACGGCCGCCGTTGAGTTTGGTCATCACCGGCATCACGGTCACGATCTGTTTGCCCCTGATATCGTCGAGCGCGGCCTTGACGCCGGCCTGCTTGCCGAGCCGGATCAGGTTGCGCGTGGTCGGAAACGGCAGCTTGAACCGCCCGTTCTCGCCGCCTTCCAGCGCCTCGCGCGGCGACACCCAGATCGAATCCGTTGATTCCTTGCCGTCATGGGCGCCGAGCTGCTCCGGCGGCGCGGCGGCGAGAAAGAACCAGGTATCGAAGCGTTTCGGCATGCCCTCCGGCGTGATCCAGTGCGCATAGGGCACGAGTTCGTCGAGCGCCAGCACCATGCCGTTGTCGGCGAGCACTTTCAGGAAGCTGATCTTGCTGTCGCACAGGGCTGTGCGGTGGGCGGCTTCGATTTCGCCGGCACGCCTGGCATCGACCAGCGCCTGCGATCCGCGGGGACGCGCCAGCAGGATGCCGCTTTCCTCGAAGGTTTCGCGGATCGCGGCGATCCGGAAACTCAACGCGGCCGCGTCGAGCCCCTCGGCACCGGAATAGAGCTCCGGTGTGGCGATGATCTCCTGATCGCCCTTGTCGACACTGCCGCCCGGAAACACCAGCGCGCCGGAGTTAAAGTCGATCTCATAATGGCGCACCATCATGAAGACCTCGATTTCGCCCCTGGTGGCGGCGCTGTCGCGCAGCAGCAGGATGGTGGACGCGGGACGCGGGTTGACGGTTTCAGCCATGAATTTCACTCCCTCTCTCCTCATCCTGAGGAGCGGCCCCTTGGGCCGCGTCTCGAAGGATCGGCTATGTTGCTCTCATGGTTCGAGACGCGCGAAGACGCGCTCCTCACCATGAGGAAACTTCTAGCCCGCCGCGCTGGATTGCGGCTGCAGATTGGCGCGCTTGTCGACCCGCGCCACCCGCGACAGCAGGTAATCGACTTCGGCCCTGGCCTGCGCCGTGATCACGGCACCCGGCTTGCGTTGCGCGCTGGACGCAATCACGCCGCGCTTCTGCAGCACATATTTCCGCACCGCCAGCCCGGCGCCCGGCTGCTGCTCATATCGGATCAGCGGCAGATGGGCGTCGAACAGATCATGCGCGGCGTCGCGCTGGCCGGCCTTGGACAGTTTTACGACGTCGATCAGCAACTCCGGAAAAGCGTAGCCGGTCATGGCGCCGTCGGCGCCGCGCTCCATCTCGAAATCGAGGAACAAGCCGCCATTGCCGACCAGAATGGACAACGGCCGCAGCGAACCGTCCTTCTGGAAGTTGCGAAGCGTCGATATCTTTTCCAGTCCCGGCCAGTCCTCGTGCTTGAGCATCACGCAGGACGGCGAGTCCATCACGATCCTGCGGATCACCGCCGGCGTGAACACCACGGTCAGCGTCAGCGGATAATCCTGCAGCACCCAGGGAATATCGTCGCCGATCGCTTCCTGCGCCTGCTTGAAATAGCCTGTGATCTGATCGTCGGTGCGCAGATGCGGCGGCGGCGCGATCATCACCCCGGCAGCGCCGGCATCCATCGATTTCAGCGCCAGCGAACGCATCGTGGCAAACCCCGGCGCGGAAACGCCGACGATGATCTGCAGATTTTTGGCGCGCTTCACAAAGCGGATCGCGACCTGCTCGGCTTCCGCCGCATCCAGCTTGGGCGCTTCGCCCAGGATGCCGAGCACGGTGACGCCGTCGCAGCCGACTTCGGCGTAGAAATCGGTCAGCCGGTCGATGGATTTTTCATCGATCCGCCCGTCATCGTGGAACGGCGTCGGCGCGATCGCGAAGGTGCCTGCGGCCTTGGCGGTGAGTTTTGTCATGTGGTGCCTTTATCCTTTCTTCCGTCGTTCCGGGGCGATGCGCAGCATCGAACCCGGAACCTCGAGATTCCGGGTCTGGTCCTGCGGACCATCCCGGAATGACGACCATTATCAGAACCGCCGCGCGCCCATCTTGACCTGCTCTTCGGTGAAGAAGATGTCCTTGGCATGTTCCACGATATCCTGCGCCTTCCACCCGCTAGGCGGCGGCTTCCAGCCTTCCATTTCCATCATCCGCATCTCGCGGACGCCGCGCGGGCCGGAGACGCCGAGCACCTTGCCGGTCTGGTCGCCGGAGAGATCGCTGACCATGTATAGCACGGCCGGCGCGATGCCGTCCGGTCCGAGCGCTAGGCCGGGGTTCTCGATATAGCGCGGCAGATCCGCGGTCATCCGGGTCAGCGCGCCCGGCGCCAGCGTCCAGATCCGGATGTTGTATTTGCGGCCCTCGATCGCCAGCACGTTCGACAGGCCCCAGATACCGCCCTTGGCGGCGCCGTAATTGCTCTGGCCGAAATTGCCGATCAGGCCCGACGTCGACGACGTATTGACGATGACGCCGCCGCCGTTCTCCCGCATCCAGCGGAACACCGGCTGGGTGACGCAGAAGGTGCCCTTCAGATGCACCTTCAGAACCTTGTCCCAGGCGGCTTCGGTGGCCTTGGCAAAGGTCTGGTCGAGCAGGATGCCGGCATTGTTGACCAGGATATCGGCGCGGCCGAAATGCTTGATGGCGTCGTCGAACACCGACTGCCCGCCGGCCATGGTGGAGATATCGGCGCCATTGGCAACGGCGCGGCCACCCTCGGCCTTGATCGCATCGACAACCTTCTGTGCCATCGACGTGTCACCGCCGCTGCCGTCGCGCGGCCCGCCGAGATCGTTGACCACGACGGCCGCGCCCTCGCGCGCGAACAGCTTTGCGTAGGCCTCACCAAGCCCGCCCCCCGCGCCGGTGATCAGCGCGACTTTGCCGTCGAGTAGTGCCATGGTCGTTTCTCCCTGTTAGTTGCCGTCATTCCGGGGCGCGCAGCGAACCCGGAATCTCGAGATTCCGGGTCTGGTCCTTCGGACCATCCCGGAATGACGGAAAAATTACCCCAGCACGGTCTTGCCGCTCTTGATGACGGCGACGTTGCGCGCCTTCACTTTGGCTTCGAATGAAATCACATTGCCGTCCTTCCACAGGTCCATGGTCACGGTCTCGCCGGGATAGACCGGCGAGGAAAACCGCGCGGCGTGCTGCCTGAACGCGCCCGGGTCATAATCGGCATAGGTCTGCAGCACGCCGCGGCAGGTGATGCCGTAGGTGCACATGCCGTGCAGGATCGGCTTGGCGAAGCCGGCACGCTTGGCGAATTCGGGATCGGAATGCAGCGGATTGCGGTCGCCGCAGAGCCGATAGACCAGCGCCTGATCCGGACGGGTCGAGATATCGATTGATTTGTCGGGGCTGCGCGTCGGCACCTTGTGCGGCTCGGGCTGGCCTTCCGAAGGCCCGCCGAAACCGCCGTCGCCGCGCGCGAAACGCGAGGCGACCAGCGTCGCCAGCGGTTCGCCCTTCTCGTCCTTCAAAACCGTCTTGTGGCGGATCACGGCGCCCTTGTCCTTGCCCTTGTCGAAGACGTCGAGCACGCTGGAGTCGGCGGTGATATGGGCGGCGACCGCCAGCGGCTTGTGGAAGGTGATGTCGCGCTCGCCATCGACCACCATCACGCGGTTGAGATTCATTTCGCCGGGTCCGGCACCCCACGCCGCCACGGATGCAAAAGTCGGCACCACCTTCAGCGCGCGCGGCGTGACGACGGCCTCGTTGACGAACGCGAGCTCGCTCTCGTCCAAGGGGTCGGCCCCCATGCCGATGCCGTAGGCGTAGAGCATGACCTCGCGATCGCTATAGGCGTATTTCTGGCCGAGGTTTTTCAGCGCCATCAGTTCGTCGTACTTGATCGGCATTTTGAGTATTTCCTCTCAACGTTTTTATGCTCGTCATGCCCGCGAAGGCGGGCATCCAGTAGCCACCGGCGTTTACTGGATCCCCGCTTTCGCGGGGATGACGACTTTTTGCTTGGCAGGCGCCGCCCGCAATCTCACTACGCCGGCGTGAAGAACGGCAGCGGCGCGCCGTCGGTCGGCTTGAACACCACCTTGACCTTCTGGCCGATCTTCAGCTTTTCCAGATCGCAGTCGACGATGTTGGTCTGCAGCGAGGGACCTTCCTTCAGCGTCACGTAGGCGATCGCATAGGGACCCGTCGGCGATTTCCGCATCAGGCTGTAGGTGTAGATCGTGGCCTCGCCCGAGCTTTCCTCCCACACCGTCTTGTCGGAGAAACAGAACGGGCAGATCGAGCGCGGAAAATAATGCGGCTCGCCGCAGGCGGTGCAGCGCTTGATCATGAACTTGCCCTGCTTGGCCGCTTCCCAGAATTGCGCGGTTTCGGGATTGGTCACCGGCGCCGGGTATTTCTTGGCTTCTGCCATCACGCACGCTCCAGAATGCAGGTTGAGGCGGCGTGGCGCACGCCAAGGAGTCCGCCGGTGCCGTGGGCGACGGCGAGATCGCAATTCGGCACCTGCACTTTCGGATGGGCCTCGCCGCGCAACTGGCGCACCGCTTCGATGATCTTGGTCATGCCGCCGCGGTTGACCGGATGATTGCTGCAGAGCCCGCCGCCATCGGTATTGAACGGCAGCTTGCCGACGCCGGAAATCAGATTGCCGTCGGCGACGAACTTGCCGCCCTCGCCTTTCTTGCAGAAGCCGAGGTCCTCGAGTTGCATCAGCACCGTGATGGTGAAGCTGTCATAGATCGAGGCGTATTTGATATCCTTTGGCGTGACGCCGGCTTCCTCGAACGCGCGGGGACCCGACCAGACGCCGGCCGAGTAAGTGAGATCGAGATCCTTGCCGCCGCGCGGTCCCTTCATTGCTTCGCCGTTTCCGATCAGCCGCACCAGCGGCTTCTTCAGGCTTTTGGCGATTTCCGGCGTGGTCACGATCAGCGCGCCGCCGCCGTCGGTGACGACGCAGCAATCCATCCGATGCAGCGGGTCCGATATCATCGGCGAGTTGAGCACGTCCTCGACGGTGACGACCTCCTTCAGCATCGCGTGCGGATTGTACTGGGCATGATGGGAGGCCGCGACCTTGATCCAGGCAAGTTGCTCGCTGGTGGTGCCGTAGTCGTGCATGTGGCGCATGGCACACATGCCGTAGGCGTTATGGGTGGTGGCGCCATAGGCGGCCTCGAAATCGACCTCGGCGCCGGCGGCCCGCGGCGGCAGCGGACCGGTGCGCGGCTTGCCCGCCAGCGTGATCAGGGCGATCGAGCATTTGCCGGCCGCGATCGCTTCGGCGGCATGACCGAGATGGATCAAATAGGAACAACCGCCGGTCTCGGTGGAATCGATGTGGCGCACCTTGAGGCCGAGATAATCCACCATCGGCCAGGCGCCGCCGGGGGCGTCGCCGGCGCAGAAATAGCCGTCGATATCGGCGTTGGTCAGCCCGGCGTCTTCGATCGCGCCCTTGGCGACCTCGGCATGGAGCTGCGCGGTGGATTTATCGGGTGCGTGCCGGGTTGGATGCTCGTAGATCCCGGCAATATAGGCCTTGCCCTTGATGGTCAAAAAACTCTCCGCTGGTGTTCTTCCCAGCTATTTTTCTGGCCTGTCAGCGCGGCCTTGGCAAGCGCGGAAATATTCCGTCAGGCGAGACGGCGTGAGGCAATTCCCCTCGTCGTCCCGGCCTTGAGCCGGGACCCATAACCACCGATCTTTGTTTGGCGAAAGCTGGAGCAACCACCTTGCTATAACCACGAACGCCTGTGGTTATGGGTCCCGGCTCAAGGCCCGGGACGACGGGATGTGAGAGCCTCGCCCTACTCCGCGGCGATCTGTCTGGGCGCCGGGGGCGGGTTGGCGAGATCGGCGGCGAGTTGCGCGTAGCGCGCCTTGGCATCCTGCACCGCTTTTTCCTTCACCGGCCCATAGCCGCGGATGCGGTCGGGCAGCGACAGCAGTTCGACCGCGGTATCCAGCGTCACCGGCGACAACAGGCCGAGCACGGTGGCGACGTCCTTTTCGTAACCCGCGATCAGATCACGCTCAAGCTTGCGGTCAGCGGTTTGTCCGAAGATATCGAAGGCCGTGCCGCGCAGGCCGCGCATCCTGGCGAGTATCTTGAACAGCGGCAGCATCCAGGCGCCGAAGGCGCGCTTGCCCGGCCGGCCCAGGGCATCGACCCCGCGCGACAGGAACGGCGGCGCGAGGTTGAAACTGATCTTGAAATCGCCGTCGAACTGGTCGCGGAGCTGCTTCTCGAACCTGCCATCGGTGTAGAGCCGCGCCACTTCGTACTCGTCCTTGTAGGCGAGCAGTTTTGCATAATTGATCGCGACCGCGCGCGGCAGCGCGTCGCCGAAGCCGCCGTTGAAAGCGGCGTCCCGCACCTGCGTCACCAGGCTGCGGTAACGCCCGGCAAGCGCGGCGTTCTGATAATCCGTCAACAGCGCGCTGCGATGCGCGATGATCTCGTCGAGCGACATCTCATCCAGCGTCTTCGGCGCAACGCTGTCGTCCTGGCCCTTCATCATCGCGACGAGACGCGCCGGATCGACCGCCGCCAACCGCCCGAGCTGGAACGCCTGGGTGTTCATCTTGATCGCGACGCCGTTGACCTCGATCGCCTGTTCGATCGCCTTGGCCGAGAGCGGCAGCAGGCCCTTCTGATAGGCATAGCCCATCATCATCATGTTGGTGGCGATGGAATTGCCGAGCAGGATCTCGGCCGGCTTGGTGAAATCGAAGAACGACGAATCCTTGCGCAGTGCCGTTTCCAGCACATGATTGACCTTGCGGCTCTGGAAATTGAAATCGCGGTTGAGGATGAAATCCGCGATTGGAATGAGATGGGTGTTGATGATGCCGGTGGTGCGGCTGGATTTGCACAGCGTGATGGTTTCCTTGGCGACCGCGACCACTTCGTCGGCGGCAAGCACGAGATCGGCGGTGCCGGTGACGATCCGCGAACAGGTGACGTCAGCGGTATGTTCCGACAGCCGGACGTGGCTCAGCACCGCGCCGCCCTTTTGCGCGAGGCCGGACATGTCGAGGATCATGCTGGCCTTGCCCTCGATGTGGGCGGCCATGCCGAGCAGCGCGCCGATCGTCAGCACGCCGGTGCCGCCGACACCGCCGACCGCCACGTTATAGGGCCGATCGAGCGATGGCCGCGACGAAGGTTCGGGCAGATCGCCGATATTGCCGAGGTCGGCCGGGGCGCGCTTGCGCAACTTGCCCCCGTCCACGGTGACAAAGGACGGACAGAAGCCCTTCAGGCAGGAATAGTCCTTGTTGCAGGTTGACTGGTTGATGGTGCGCTTGCGCCCCAGTTCGGTCTCCAGCGGCTCCACCGAAATGCAGTTTGACTGCACCGAACAATCGCCGCAACCCTCACAGACGGCGGGATTGATCAGCACGCGCCGCGCCGGATCCTCCAGCGTGCCGCGTTTGCGGCGGCGGCGCTTTTCGGCCGCGCAGGTCTGCACGAACACGATGGCCGAGGCGCCCTTCACTTCGCGCAGCGTCTTCATGACGGTATCGAGCTGGTCGCGATGCGCGGTTTTGGTGCCCGGCGCGATCTCGGAAGCCGAATAGGCGTCGGGATTTTCCGACACCAGATAGATCTCGCGGATGCCTTCGGAATGGAGCTGGAAGGTGATCTGCTGCGGCGACAATTCGCCGTCGACATGCTGGCCGCCGGTCATCGCGGTCGCATCATTATAGAGGATCTTGTAGGTGATGTTGGCGCCGGACGCGACGGCCTGACGGATCGCGAGGCTGCCGGAGTGGAAATAAGTTCCGTCGCCGAGATTGGCGAACACGTGTTTTTCGTCGGTGAAGGGCGCAACGCCGACCCAGGGCACCCCCTCGCCACCCATATGGGTGAAGGTTTCGGTGTTGCGATCCATCCACAGCGCCATGAAGTGGCAGCCGATGCCGGCAAAGGCGCGGCTGCCCTCGGGCACCTTGGTCGAGGTATTGTGCGGACAGCCCGAGCAGAAATACGGCGTGCGGGTAATCGGCGCCACCGCCTGCATCTGGCTCGCCTGCCGCCCGTTGAACCAGTCGGCCTTGGCGCGCAGCATGGCGGCGATTTCGGGATTGAGATTGAGCCGCAGCAGCCGCTCGGTGAGCGAGCTTGCCAGCGATGCGACGCTGAGTTCCTGGGCGAATGGCAGGAACCGCTTGTCGTGGTCGTCCATCTTGCCGATGATGCGCGGGCGGACGTCGTCGCGCCAGTTGAACAGCTCCTGCTTGACTTGATTTTCGACGATCTCGCGGCGCTCTTCGATGATGAAGATTTCCTCGAGCCCGACCGCGAATTGCCGGACCCCTTCCGGCTCCAGCGGCCAGGGCATGCCGATCTTGTAAAGCCGAAGCCCGATCTTGGCGGCGACCTCCTCGGTGATCCCGAGTTCGCGCAGCGCCTGACGGATATCCTCGTAGCTCTTGCCCGAGGCCATGATGCCGAACCGCGCATTCGGCGAGTCCATGGTGACGCGGTTGACCTTGTTGGCACGCGCGAACGCGATCGCCGCGAATCCCTTGTAGTCCTGCAGCCGCCGGTCCTGGTCGTAGCGGTCGTCGGGCCAGCGCAGATTGAGCCCGCCGGGGGGCATCTCGAAATCGGTCGGGATGATGAAGGGCTTCATCTCGTCGGTGAGGTCGATCTCGGCCGTGGTCTCCACGGTCTCGGTGATCACCTTCATGCCGACCCAGCAGCCGGAATAACGCGACATCGCGATCCCCAGCAGGCCCATCTCGATCATTTCGTGGATGCTGGAGGGATAAAGGTAGGGCATCAGCGCCGAGATGAAGGCGTGGTCGGACTGATGCGGCACGGTGGAGGATTTCGCGCCGTGATCGTCGCCGGCGAGACAAAGCACGCCGCCGTTTTTGGCCGAGCCGGCCGCGTTGCCGTGGCGGAACACGTCGCCGCAGCGGTCGACGCCGGGGCCCTTGCCGTACCAGATGCCGACCACGCCGTCGTGCCGGGCGCCGGGCGACAGATTGAGCTGCTGCGAGCCCCAGATCGCGGTGGCCGCGAGGTCTTCATTCACGCCGGGCTGGAACTTGATGTTGTACTGTTCGAGGTGTTTTCGCGCGGCGAACAATTGCTGGTCGTAACCGCCGAGCGGCGACCCGCGATATCCCGTGACAAAGCCCGCGGTGTTGAGGCCCATGGCGCGGTCGCGCCGGATCTGCGCCATCGGCAGCCGGACCAGCGCCTGGATGCCGGTCAGGAAGATGTGGCCGGAGCTCTGGGTGTATTTTTGATCGAGGCTGATCGGACCCTGGTTGATTCCCATTCCACCCTCTTGCGCGACAGACGGCCCGTGGCCGCGGCGGCTCTTTTTTACCTAGCCATTCAACCAATTGGAACAAGACTGGAATCAGTCTATGTCGCTTTTCGCCGCCGGCGCACCACAAATCTCCGCAACCGAGCCCCGCTTTGCCAAATCGCAACTTCATGCGCGAAATGGCCGCGGCCGTTGTCTCTTTATGTCCCGGCGCGGGCTTGCCGCGAAACGACGTGACGCTGCCGCCGTCCCGGTTTCGCGCTATAAGCGCCAAGGGGAGACAAACGGTGCCGGGACCATTCTGCGCCATCCGAGCGATTCTCGCGGTCCTGCTGTTGTGCAGTGCGCTCGCCACCGGCGCTGCGAGGTCCGAGCCTTCGGCGGAGACGATCGCGCGCGGCAAGGCACTGACGGAGGCCGGCGACTGCGGAAGCTGCCACACCGCCGATCCGGCAAAACCATTCGCCGGGGGGAAGCGCATCGATACCCCTTTTGGCGGCATCTATTCGCCGAACCTGACCCCGGATCGCGATACCGGGATCGGCGCATGGGGTGACGAGGACTTTCGCCGCGCGCTGCGCGAGGGCGTGGCACCCGACGGCTCGCGTTATTATCCGGCATTCCCCTACCCGAATTTCACCAAACTCACCCGGGACGACATCCTGGCGATCCGCGCCTATCTCGCGACGCTGACGCCGATCCGCAACACGCCGCCAAGGCCGGAATTGCGCTGGCCGCTGAACTACCGGGCGGTGATGCGGGTCTGGAATTATCTGTTCTTTCGGCCGGGCATCTTCGAGCCCGACCAGCAGAAGAGCGCGGAATGGAATCGCGGCGGCTATCTGGTGCAGGGTGTCGGGCATTGCGGCACCTGTCACACGCCGAAGAACATGTTCGGCGCGGACAAGCGCGGGCGTGCCTTTGGCGGTGGGCTGGTGCAGGGCTGGTTCGCGCCGCGGCTCGACGGCGCCGCGCGCAGCGGGCTGAAATCCTGGAGTGTCGATGACATCGTCGAATATCTGCAAAGCGGCCGCAACGGCCGCAGCCATGCCGACGGCCTGATGGCCGAAGTCGTGGTCAATTCGACTTCAAAGTTGAGCTACTCCGACGTCCGCGCCATCGCCGTCTATCTGAAGGATCTTCCGGCCGGCGCGCCGGAGCCGGAGGTTGCTCCGCCGCCGCGGGCGCAAATGGCCGCCGGGGAAAAAATCTACAATGGTGCCTGCATCGCCTGCCATGAAATCGACGGCAGCGGCGCGCCGCGGATTTATCCGCCGCTGCCCGGCAATGCCAATCTGCAGTCGGCCGATCCTTCCAGCGCGCTCCGTATCATCCTCGACGGCGCGCAGACGGTGACGACCCCGCGCGCGCCGAATATCGGTTCGATGCCGGCCTACCCGAAATTATCCGATCAGGAGATCGCCGACGTGACGACCTATATCCGCAATTCCTGGGGCAATGCCGCGCCGGCGGTAACGCCGCCTCAGGTGGCAAAGGCGAGGAAAGGGCCATAGCCTCAGACCCAGAGGGTGAGGAACGACATGGAACTAGGTCGAGGTTCCGTCCTGAACGGGGAAAGGGCGTTGTTCCCGGAACCCCGGCGCCGCCCGACGGTTGTCCCCCGCATCAATAAGGAAAGGAATTATCCATGGCCAATGAACGCAACCCGAACGAACCCTATCGTTCCGCTGACGATCCCTATCGTTCCAATCTTACCGACGAAGGAATGCGGCGTCAGGCGCGGCTCGACACCGAGTTGCAGCCCGATCCCGAACTCGCGGAGGGTCCGGCCAGGGGCGGCAAAGTTGCGATGTACGCCATCGCCATCGCGCTGGTGCTTGGTGCGGTCTTTTACGGCCTGAACAACACCTCGATCAATCAGGCCGGAACTTCGCCGACCGCCCAGAACACCTCGCAATCCTCGCCTCCCGCGGCGCCTTCAGGCATGCGCGATGTGACGCCTCGCGCCAACACCGAACCCGGGATGACCACCGGCGCTGCTCCGGCGCGTCCGGCGCCGGCCCCGACGGACATGAACAGTCCGGCCACCCCGCCGGCGGCCAGCAAGTAACGGCCCCAAGCAGGCCAACGACAACCGATAAGAACGAGTGAGAACAAACCCTCTGCGCAGCAGGCATCGATCGCCTGCTGCGCTTTTGTTTGCGGCGGTTACTTGAACATCTTGTTCAACTCGCCGCCGGGATAGCCGTTGCCCAATTCAGTGAACGTTCCCTGGTCCGCGATTTCGCGCGCGGCCTTCATGAAGCCGGCCCAAGCCATCCGGGCCAGCGAACCGCCGACGCTGATGCGGCGGACGCCGAGATCGGCGGCCTCGGAAATCGAGAGCCCGGATGCGCCGATCAGGAGATTGACCGGCTTTGGATGCACGGCCTTCACCACCGCCACGATCTGCTCTTTGGTCTTGATGCCCGGCGCATAGAGGCAGTCCGCGCCCGCTTCCGAATAGGCCTTCAGCCGATCGATCACCAAATCGAGATCGGCCTGCCCGACCAGAAACGCCTCGCAGCGTCCGGTCAGCAGGACGCCGCTGTCGTCGGCATCGATCGCCGCGCGCGCAGCCTTGATGCGTTCGATCGCCTGGGCGCGCTCGTAAAGCGGGTTGGCGGCATCGCCGGTGGAATCCTCGATCGACAGACCGGCCACGCCGGTCGTGACGGCCCGCGCGACATGGGCGGCGACCTTTTCCGGCTTGTGGGCAAAGCCGCCCTCGAAATCGGCATTGACGGGCAGATCGACCGCCGCGCACAGCGCGGTGAGGTGCTGGCAGACTTCATCGAGCGTCACGCGATTGTCGGCCTTTCCGATCGACCACGCAAAGCCGGCGCTGGTGGAAGCCAGCGCCTTGAATCCCAGATGCTGCAGCGCCAGCGCACTGCCTACGTCGTAAGGATTGGGAATCGCGAAACAACCCGATGCGTGCATTTTGCGGAATATGGCGCGCTTGTCAGTCGTTGCTGCCGGCATGGTCTCTCCCCGCTGTTATGCTTGGTTACGTCACGATAATCGCCGGGCGCACGTTGCGCCAGTATTGACTGTGAATTCGGTCGGTCGCTTGCTGCCATGCTTCGAGACGCTCGCGGTGCTCGCTCCTCAGCATGAGGTTTGTGGTGTTGCAACAAGCTCGACCTCATCCTGAGGAGCCGCGCTTTTTGCGCGGCGTCTCGAAGGATGGGCTGCAACACCGATCTGACCCAGCTACTACTGCGCGTCATGGGTGGTCCGGCTGTCCTTGGGCGCCTGCGCGCGATCGTTCATGCCATAGTCGCGGATGACCCCGGCAATGCGCAGCCGGTAATCATCGAAAATCGTGGCGCGACCCTTGGCCTGGGTCTTGCGATGCTGGGGAATGTTGCGCCATGCCGCGACCGCCTCCTCGTCGCGGAAGAACGACAGCGACAATATCTTGCCTTTCTCGGTCAGGCTCTCGAACCGTTCGACCGAGATGAAGCCGTCGATGCTTTCCAGAATCGGCCTCAGCTCG
Source organism: uncultured Alphaproteobacteria bacterium (assembly GCA_963793165.1). Taxonomy (GTDB): domain Bacteria; phylum Pseudomonadota; class Alphaproteobacteria; order Rhizobiales; family Xanthobacteraceae; genus Bradyrhizobium. The sequence goes on along the minus strand of CAWBYU010000005.1, from coordinate 27,958 downwards.
GCCGCGAGATCGAGATATTCCTTTTTGTGCTCCGGCTTTGGCCAGACTTCGAAGATCACGGCGATCATTGGCATCTCCTCGGCGCGTTGGCACGGCCTACAGCGTTACCGGACGCAGAAATGTCCGCTCCTCGGCAAGGATGAGTTTGTTTTCCTCGGCGAAACCAAAATTCGCCATGCCTTCCTTGTCGGCGCGCAGCCGCGCGCGGTAGCTTTCGTACTCCGCCAGACCAGGAAAAGCGAGCAGCCCGAAGGCGATGTTGTTGGTGCCCTCATGCGGCATCCAGTAGCCCAAACATTCTCCGCCGCATTTCGGAATGATCGTAAGCCAGGCCCTGGCATATTCCTCGAACATCGCCCGCTTGAACGGATCGAGCTGGTAGCGGATGAAAACGGTGATGGCCATGCGTATCTCCGGTGTTTCTGCACCGTCATTGCGAGCGTAAGCGAAGCAATCGCGGAGAAGTGGATTGCTTCGTCGCTGCGCTCGTCGCAATGACGGAGCCAACTTCAAGCTTCGAGAATAGCCGCTTGAACGACGTCAATGCTTCGGCTATCATCGAACTATGAAAGCTGGCCCCGATATCGCCATGGTCGCCGCGCTGCTCGGCGATCCCGCGCGCGCCAACATGCTGACGGCGCTGATGACCGGGCGCGCGCTGACGGCAAGCGAACTGGCGCACCAGGCCGGCGTCATGCCGCAGACCGCGAGTTCACATCTGGCGAAGCTCGAAGCCGGCGGCCTGGTCGAGCTGGAAAAACAGGGCCGTCACCGTTATTACCGACTCACCGGCCCCGACGTCGCCGGCGTGATCGAAGGGCTCGCCGGTCTGGCGGCGCGCGCCGGTCACATGCGCGTTCGCACCGGGCCAAAGGATCCCGCCCTGCGCCGCGCGCGGATCTGCTACGATCACCTCGCGGGCGATCTCGGCGTGCAGATGCTCGACAGCATGAAAAAACAGCGGCTGGTACGCCAGACCAGGCAGGCGATCGAAGCTCACCGCCGAGGGCAAGCGGTTCATGGACAAGGCGTTGCAGATCGATGCGGAAACGCTGGCGCATCCGCGCCGCCCGGTATGCAAGGCTTGCCTCGACTGGAGCGAGCGGCGCCATCATCTGGCGGGAACTTTGGGCGCCGCGGTCATGACGCGGTTCACCGAACTGAAATGGGCCGCGCGCGATTCCACCCCCGGCAGCCGCGTCGTCAATTTCAGCCGCAACGGCGAGAAGCGGTTTGCCGAGCTGTTCGGGAACGGTGAATAGCAGCACGCCGCGCCTCAAACGCGGACAAGAAGTCGTGAAGCCGGCCGTCTTCAAATCGGTGGGCGATGACCGTTATACAGCATCCAGCCGTTTCCCTGGGAGTCTTCGATGCGACGAATTTTCTGTGGCCTGATCTCTGTTGCTGCGCTCGCCGTCCTGGCGTTGACCACCGCCAATGCCGCGGAGGCCACCCAGCGCGAACCCTATGGCATTGGCCTCGAAGGTTTTGCCTATCCCTACCCGGTCAACATGCTGCCGCTGGTCAATGACGGCGAGCAGGTCCGGATGGCCTATATGGACGCAGCGCCCGCGCAGCCGAACGGCCGCGTTGTGGTGCTGCTGCACGGCCGGAATTTTCCGTCGAGCTACTGGGCGCTGGTGATCCGGACGCTGAATGAGGCCGGCTACCGCGTGGTGGTGCCGGACCAGATCGGATTCGGCAAATCCTCCAAGCCGTCAGCCGACCTGCATTTCGACACGCTGGCGCGCAATACCATGGCGCTGCTCGACCATCTGCAGATCGCCAAGGCCGATATCGTCGCGCATTCGCTGGGCGGCATGCTCGGCGTGCGTATCGCGCGCGCCTATCCGGATCGCATCGGGCGTCTGCTGCTGGTGGCGCCGATCGGCCTTGAGGATTACCGGCTTTATGTGCCGCCGACGCCGACCGAGAAGATTCTGGAGAACGAGGACAAGCTCACCGCGGAAGGCTACCGCAAGCAGCTCGAGACCAATTATTCGTTGAAGCTGCCGCCCGATCAGGTCACCCCCTTCATCGAGGCGCGCTTCAATATCAAGGGCAGTTCGGAATATCCCCGCTGGCTGCGCGCCTTCGTCAACTCGGCGCAATTGATCTACCGCGAGCCGGTGGTGCATGAAATTCCGCTGATTGCGCAGCCGACCCTGTTCATCATGGGCGCCGACGATCACAACGCGCCGGGCAAGCCGAATGCGCCGGAGGCGCTGCGGCCGAAGATGGGGCAGAACGCCGAGCTCGCCAAGGCGCTGGCGGCCCGCATGGTTGACGCCAAAGCCGAAATTATTCCCGACACCGGGCACCTGGTGTTTCTCGAAGCGCCCGTAAAATTCAACGAGCTGATGCTCACCTTTCTGACAAAATAATTTCACCGCCGGTCGAGCCGGGAACCGCCAGCGCGGTCCCCGGCTTTGGCGAGGTAACCTGGGGCCGCTTACCAGTGACGGCGGCGCCAGTGCCGGCGATGATGCCAGCCATGGTGACGCCGGTGCCAGCCGTGGTGACGGCCGCGATGCCAGCCGCCGTGATGGCCGTGCCCGTGTCCATGGCCCCAACGCACCTCTTCGGGCTTGAGACGCTTGGCTTCATCTTCACTGATGTCGGCGGGACGCGCGTCCTCGTTCGAAGGCGGCAACCGCCCGTCCGCCGGAAGCGGATGCGGCGCGAGCGGCGCCGCATGCGCGCTTGCGGCCAGCACGGCGGCGCCGGCGGTAAATCCAAAGGCGAGTTTCAGAAAGTGGCGGCGTTCCATGACGTCCTCCTCTTCATATCCGTCCAGTGATGCGAAGAGAATTTGAACGCGCCGAGATGAACGGTCGCTGAACTGCAACAAATAGTTACCGCGCGCATTCATCAATTTCGATCGTCGTCCCGCGAAAGCGGGGACCCATAGCCACCGGCGTTCCTAAATAAAGCAAGACGTTTCCACACCGTTTTCAAATCGCACCGGCACAGAGTATGGGTCCCGGCTTTCGCCGGGACGCCCCTGTCGCACGACGCCGCCTCACGCCCCGCCGAATTCCTCCGCCAGTACCAGAATCTCGCGGCTGCGCGTCACGTCGGGCCAGCAGCGGTTGAATTCGGCGACCAGCGTCTTCATCGCCGCACCGCTGGTGGCGCGATCGAGCGCGGCCTGATCGGCGAATTGGTACATCGCCTGATGCAGCGCGGGATCGTTCACGCTCCAGAACCGCCATGCCCTGGTGACGCCGAATGCCTTGGCGGCATCCGGCAGATGCTCCTTCCGGTACCACTCATCGAACGCGACGCTTGGCGGGATCGGTGACGGTGGCGCGGACGACAAAATAGGCTGCAGGCATGGGCTTCCTCCGGATCGAACATTTTCATTGTCGACGTCGCGGACTTCTTTTTTTTGCAAATAGTAGGCGGCGCGCAAGCGCGTGCAAGCCCTTAAGAAACGCCGGCGGGATTGGACGGGACGTACGCGTGCGCCGATTCGCCGCAAACTGCCGCCGCATTCATTGCGTGTTCAGGACGCTCGCTTTAGGCTCATCGACGTTCGACGGGTTGCAGATATCAGACGTTGTCGAATCACACGGCTTGAATGATGGTCGCCCGCCGCGATGCGCGCCCAACGAAAGATGGAGAAAATATGAAGACCCTTTTCGCAGCAGTCCTGCTTGCCGGCACCTTCGTGAGCTTCGGTGCGGCAAACGCCGCCGGCGGATGCGGTCCTGGTTTCCATCGCGGCCCTTACGGCGGCTGTCGTGTCAACAGCCGCGCCGTCGTCGTCGCTCCCCGGGTCGTGGTGGTGCCGCGCGCCCGCGTCTGCCCCCGCGGTTTCGTCTGGCGCTACGGCCGCTGCCGCCCGTTCTGAGCGCGCGTTTTACGGGCACGACGCCAGCGGCAAGCAAGAACGTAGGGTGGGTTAGGCGAAGCCGTAACCCGCCGAAAGGTCATGATCGGCGGATACTGTGGCGAGTTACGCTGCGCTAACCCGCCCTACGGGCTGAGCGATAGCAACCACAGACACAAGCGTAAAGTTGTCCAGCGTGGACACTGTGTGGCTCTCGCCAGCTAGCCTGGCAGCCTGCCGCCGACAGACTTATAAAATTGGGCAAGCTGGTTCGCGAGAAGGGAACCCAAGAGCTCTTCCATTTTCGAAACGTCGATTCTGCCGTTACGAAACGCCAAGTCCGCGGCATCAAGAGCATCAAAGTATGGCCTACGGTTGTCGACAATTTGGTCTGGAATCGTGGGCGCACCAGGTAAAAGCGAACCTGCACGAATGGAAAGCACAACGTAGGAGATGATCCGCGACGTCCGACCATTGCCATCGGCAAATGGATGAATCCAATTCAATCGCCACATCAGGTAAGCCGCGAGATGAATCGGCGTGCTATTTTCCCAATGGTCGTTGACGTAGTCGCACATATCCTCGACCAGTTCAGGAACGAGATGTGCGCCGACAGGTTCATGCTCGCTGCCTGCAATCGCGACGCCACCCGGACGATAGTTCCCCGCGTAGGAGCTGATTCCCGCAAGCGCTTCTCGCTGCAAACCGAGAATAAGCGAAGGCCGAAGCTTGAACGATCCCCGATCCAGCGCATTGTGGATTGCGCCGATGGCGGCGTCATATTGCCGGAAGCCGTTTCTTGCTTCGGCAGCGGCTTTCGCTTGAGGATCTGTGATCAATTCGGGCTCAAGCGCCCGGCTATCCCGCCGGTCGCGCTCCTCACCCGTCATTTTTTGTCCTTGGCCAACTTCTCGGCCTCGCGATCGACCATTTCGCGTGTAATCAGCTCGTTTTCGAAATGCGTGTTGCCGTAGACAAAGCTCCGCCGTTGCTGCTCCCGCTGTTCGGGAGTCGGCTTGGCGGTCTTGGCGGCTTCAAGAAGCTTTTTCAGCGCATCGGTCATGGAAGCAATATAATCGACTCGGGCTCATGATGCCACGTGATTTTCTGTGCCAGATCAGCAACTTTTGCTGCGCTATAGCGGCAGATTGTCGTGCTTCTTCATCGGGATCTCGACATGCTTGTCCCTTAGCATCGCCAGCGCGCGGGCGATGCGGCGCCGCGTCGAGTGCGGCATGATGACGTCGTCGATATAGCCGCGCTCGGCGGCGATGAACGGCGACAGGAAGCGGTCTTCGTATTCTTTGGTGCGCGCGGCGATGGCTTCGGTGTCGCCGATATCGGAGCGGAAAATGATCTCCACCGCGCCCTTGGCGCCCATCACCGCGATCTGCGCGGTCGGCCAGGCGTAGTTCAGGTCGGCGCCGATCTCCTTGGACGCCATCACGTCGAACGCGCCGCCATAGGCCTTGCGCGTGATCACCGTCACCAGCGGTACCGTACATTGCGAATAGGCGAACAGCAGTTTCGCGCCGTGCTTGATCAGTCCGCCATATTCCTGCGCGGTGCCCGGCAGGAAGCCCGGCACATCGACAAAGGTCACGATCGGAATGTTGAACGCGTCGCAGAAACGGACGAAGCGCGCGGCCTTGCGCGAGGCGTCGCTATCGAGCACACCCGCCAGCACCATCGGCTGGTTGGCGACGAAGCCCACGGTGCGCCCGGCGATGCGTCCGAAACCAGTGACGATGTTTTTCGCAAAGGTCTCGGAGATTTCGAAGAAGTCGCCCTCGTCCACGACCTTCAGGATCAGCTCCTTCATGTCGTAGGGCTTGTTCGGATTGTCGGGGATCAGCGTATCCAGCGACATGTCGACGCGCTCGATGTCGTCGAAACTCGGCCATTCCGGCACGCCGTCGGTGTTGTTGGCGGGCAGGAAGTCGATCAGCCGCCGCATCTGCAGCAGCGTCTCGACGTCGTTCTCGAACGCGCCATCGGCAATTGAAGAGCGCGTCGCGTGCACGCTGGCGCCGCCGAGTTCTTCGGCGGTGACGACCTCGTTGGTGACGGTCTTCACCACGTCGGGGCCGGTCACGAACATGTAGCTGGTGTTCTTCACCATGAAGATGAAATCGGTCATGGCGGGCGAATAGACGTCGCCGCCGGCGCAGGGCCCCATGATCACCGAGATCTGCGGAATCACACCCGAGGCGATGACGTTGCGGCGGAACACGTAGGAATAGCCGGCGAGCGCGGCGACGCCTTCCTGGATACGCGCACCGCCGGCGTCGTAGAGCCCGATGATCGGCGCCCTCGCCTTCATCGCCATATCCTGGATCTTGACGATCTTCTGGGCGTGGGTTTCGGACAGCGAGCCTCCGAACACCGTAAAATCCTTGGCGAACACAAACGTCTTGCGGCCGTTGACCGTGCCCCAGCCGGTGACGACGCCGTCGCCGGGCACCTTGGTCTTTTCCATGCCGAATTCGACCGAGCGGTGCTCGACGAACATGTCGAATTCCTCGAACGAGCCCTTGTCGAGCAGCAATTCGATGCGCTCCCGCGCGGTCAGCTTGCCGCGGGCGTGCTGCGCCTCGATGCGCTTTTCGCCGCCGCCGAGCTTGGCGCCGGCGCGTCGTTCCTCAAGGGTGTCCAGGATGTCTTTCATCAGTTCCGCCCGTATTGGCCGCAGGATTTACGGGCGTTCTAACACGGCCTTTCGCGGGCGGGAAACACCTTCCCAGCATCTGGTACCGCAGCCCGACACGCAATATATCCGGGGCCCAACGGAGGCGGCATTCATGACGGATATCTCAGGCCCGGAAACGGCAGGCGTCGTGACCGGCGGATTGCGAACCATGCTCCGGCTGGAGGGACTGACGCTGTTTGCGGGCATGACCCTGCTTTACGGGGTCTGGGACGGGTCGTGGTGGGTCTACGCCATCCTGTTCCTGGCGCCCGATCTGAGCTTCGCGGCCTATCTCGCCGGCCCGCGGGTCGGCGCCATCGTCTATAACGCCGCGCACAGCTACATGGCGCCGATGGCCCTGATGGTGGCCGGATTCGCTACCGGCTCGCCGCTGGTGCTTTCGATCGCGATGATCTGGCTGGCGCATATCGGCATCGACCGCGCACTCGGCTACGGCTTGAAATACGCGATCGGATTCGGCTTCACCCATCTCGGCCGCATCGGCAAGGATGCGGCCAGGATGGTTGATGCTGCGACGGCTACTTCTCCCCGTCCTTGAACGGCGGCTCCTTGCCCGGAGGCGTGGTTTCCTCCGCCATCGCCAGCAACATCGCCACCATGACGTAGTTACCGGCGACCGCCGTCAAATCCACGATCTGCTGATCGTTGAACACCTTCTTCGCCCGCGCATAGGTCTCGTCGGAGACCTTTTGCGTGGTGGTGAGTTCGGTGACGAAATCGTACACCAGCGCCTCATCCTCCGCCATGCTGGAGGGACGCTTGCCGGCTTTCAACTCGGCGATGATCTCGGGCGACAATCCCGCCTTCGCGGCCAGCGGCGCATGGGCGAACCACTCGACCTGGGAGCGCCATTGCCGCCCGATGATCAGGATCGCGAACTCATTGAGCTTGGTCGGCACCGAGGTCTGCCAGCGCAGATAATAAAACAGGTCATACAGCCGCTGGCCCAGCACCGGGCTGCGGATCATCGGATTATAGGGGCCGCCGAGCCCGACGCTCGAGACCTTCATGATCTGCTCGCCGAGCGGCTTTTGCGCTTCGTTGAGCTGGTCCATGGTGAGCTGCGGAAAGCGCGGCTCCTTGCTGGTCGCGGGTGATGTGAACATCGTGGCCGCGAACCAGCCGCCCGCGGCAGCGACCGCGAGCGACGATATCCAGACTGAAGCTGACTGCATGATTTCCTCCGTTTTGTTTTTGTTGGCGGGGCAAAGGCTAATGCAGCGCCGCGGCGCGCGCCAGCCGAATGGCGCAGATCAGCAACGACGCATCAAAATCGGTCGGGCCTGCGTGGCACGCAACGGCGAAATTACGGATCGAGAACCGGGTGCGTATTGGGCACCGGCGCCGGTTCGGTGGCGGCTTGTTCCGGCAGCTTCTCGCCATGCACGGCAAGAGGCGCTCCAATCCAGAGCGGATCCGCAAGATGATCCCGGCGCGGATTTGTCGTGTTCGGATGGACCAGAATGCTCAAGCGTCCATGGTTGAGCATCAGCCATGGCACCAGCGCAGGAAATACGTCCGCGGCAAAGGCCACCTGAAACATGGCTTGATCGTGCGGGCCGACTTTCACGTCATGCCAGCGGCCCAAAGTGACGGAAAAACGTTCGTCGATCCACGTTCGCAGCCGCTCGGCCTCCGGCCTCGTCGTCGCGGGATCATAGTAGACGTGGGCGTGGAAGCTTGCGATCTCGTCGGTCGATCGCGGGACCGGACCAGGAGGCAAATCGGTCATCGCCATTTTCCCTCTGCCAAGAGCGGCCCGTATCGACGGCGGCAGTTCAAATCCCGCCGATATCGGTCAGGCATTGCTGCGCGAGTTTGATACGGTCGGCAACAAGGCGAGGCTCGGGACAATCCATGTTCAGGGCGAACACCGTCTGCGTCGTGCCCTTCTCGGCCCAGCCGACCACCCAGCCGAGCGACGGCTTGCCGAGCTCGGCGCCCAACAGCCCGGTCTTGGCGCGGATGATGGAATCTCCCGCCTTGGTGACCGGCAGGATATCGCGAACCAGCTCCTGGGCACGTTTCGATACCGGCAGCACGCCGCGCCGCAGACGATCGATGAAATCGACCTGCTGCACCGGGTCGATGCGCAGATTGCCAGACAGCCAGAACTGGTCGATGCCGCCGCCGATGTCGCGGTTGCCATATTCGAACAGATCGAGATATTTCTGCATCCGTTCCGCACCGATGCGCCGCGCGATCTCCTGATAGACCGGCACCGCGGAGGCCGCGATCGCCGTGCGCAGGGTGTGGTCGCGGTTCCAGCCTTCGATGCTTCTGACGACGCCGTCCCACTTGAACACATCCTTGTCGGGATCTTCCACCACGCCGGTCTCCAGCGCGATCAGCGAATTCGGAATCTTGAAGGTCGAGGCCGGCAGCCTGGCTTCGCCCGAACGATCCTTGTCGCTGGCGATGATCAGGTAATCGTCGACCTTGTAGCCGACGAACGTGCCGACCGTCCCCGTCTCGGTAAAATGCCTGGCGAGCGCCTCGCGAATCTCGCTGCGCTGGGACGCGACATTGGCAAGGGCGCGCGACGGCAACAGGCTCGCGGCGGCCAGCAGACCGAGGACATGGCGGCGAAGGATCAAGGCAATATCCGATATAGCCAAAAGACAGCGGAAAGCGTGCCGACGACATCGTGGTGAAACGATGACAATCGGGAAAGGTAATTAGCGGATTCGTCCCGACAGCCGCAGCACGAAAATCAGCACCTCCGCGACCGCCTTGTAAAGCTCCTGCGGAATTTCGTCGCCGAGCTCGACATTCGAAAGCGCGCCGGCCAGCACCTCGTTCTCCTCGATCGGGATGTCGTGCGACTTGGCGACCTCGATGATTTTCGCACCGATGGCGCCCCTGCCCTTGGCGACGACCCGTGGCGCGCCAGTCCGGTCGTAATGCAGCGCGACCGCGAGCTGGCGTTTTACCTCGGCCACCTTCATAGCGCGCGGTCCAGAAAATGGCCGACCGGCGCGGGTTCCGATTGGGGCGGCGTGCCATCCCGGATCACGATATCGCCGGGCTGAAGCTCGGCCTTGCTCAGCGCCTGGCTCAGCTGGGCTGCGCCGTCGCGCAACTGCGCCGCCGTCGCGGACCGCTCCGCCCACATCCGCACCGATGTCCGCTCGCCGCTGAGCGAGACCAGCGCATGGATCGGACCGGCGGGCTCGACGTCGAGCGAGAACCGCGCCCGCCAAACGCGCTTGGCTGCTTCGACGTCGCGGCCGCCGCCGTCGCCGGAAATTTCGAACTGCGCCATCGCCGTCCCCTGCGGCGTCGCAAACGGGATTTCGAAATTCCATCGCGGCGCCGGGGTATCCAGCCGCACGCCGGACGGCTCGACGCGGTCCGGCAGCGAGGCCACCTGCAGCAATGTCTGGCGCGCGATCGCAGCCTCGGTATCGCCGAGCAGATGATGCGCGCTGGTTGCCAGCGGCGCGTCGGCGGCGATCGATGGCGCGGCAATGGGTTGCGCCGACGGCTGCGCGCCGCGAAATGGCGGCGGCGGCGTGTTGGTATGGACCGCGACGTCGCCGTTGCGCAGATCCCTCGACGTTGCCGTTGCCAATAGTGGATGACCGGGTTGCGGGGGAATGTCCTGCACCGCCTCCTGCAGCAGATTCAAAACCGCGCCCGCGGTGGACTTGGCATCCAGCGGAGATGCAGTGAGAACGATCCGGCCGCCAAGATCCGTCTCCAAGGCGCCGTCCGCGATCAGCGCGCGCGCCTGCTGAAGGGCTTCCTGCGGGCCGGCGTCGGCGGCCAGCGATGGAGCGAGCGCCGGGCTCGCCGTGGCAGGCAACGGAGAAGCGGCATCGGTTCCCGAGGCCGGACTTGCCGTTGTACCGAGCGATGACAGCAGCGCTTGACGAAGCACGATCAGCGCGGCCTTGAGATCGGGGACGGCGGACGCCTGCGAAAAAGATCCCGACGCCAGCGATGCCTCGAGAAACAGTCCGGAGTTCTGAAAGGCATTCTTGATCGCGCTGCCGGTCAGATTCTGGTCGAGGCTGGTCTGCTGTGCCAGTAATTGCATCACCGCCTGCTGCAGTTTTGGCGGCAGGCTGTTCGCCCCCGCGACGGCGCCGAGATTTGCAAATAACAGCGCCAGACTGTCCTGCTGCGTGGCCGCGGTCTGCGCCGCCGCGGCGACGGCCGCTCTTTCAAGCGGCGTCAATACACCCTTCGGTTGCAGGGCAACAATTGGCATATTCGCCACGGCATCGGCCAGCGCCTCGGGCCCGAGCGTTACGCTGTCGAAAGGCAATCCGGCCGCCGCGCCGGCGCCCGGTCCAACCACCGCCAGCCTGACCCCGCCCTCCGTCCGCGATACCGCAAGCTGCAGGGTCTGGCCGGCAACAAGCGGAACTTCCGAGAGCACATCGATCGACAGATTTTCGATCGCGATTCGCACCAGATTCTCGGAGAGAAGTTTTAGCACCTGGGCGTCGACCACCGTTCCCGGCCGCAGCACGAGATCGGGCGCCACAGTTTGGGCGGCGGTGACCGGAACGATCGGATTGACGGAGATCGGCATTATGCAGCCTCGCTGGGCTGCCAACACTACCCTGGCGTCGTAAACCTCTCGTTAATATAATGCCTGTGACCGCCATTAAGAACAGGCGGGTACTTCATGTGCTTCGGACACGGCAACACGGCGCCCAAATCCTTGATGACTTAGTTGCGCCGCATCGCGTCGATATATTTTTGTCGTAAGATCGTCACGCTGCGCTGATTCGCGGCACGAACATTGCTTTGAACAATCCGACTGGAAACTTGGGAGTGCGGCAATGAATCGCCTCGTCCTTGGTGCAGCGTTCGGTAGTTTAATGAGCGTCGCCAGTGCCCGCGACTTCGGGCAATGGGAATCGCTAGATCCAAAAATACGCGAATGGTATCAAGCCCTGATGCAGCCGGACAATCCGGCCGTGTCGTGTTGCGGCGAGGCCGACGCTTATTGGGCTGATTTGTTCGAGGTCGAGGGCGATAGATACGTCGCCATCGTTACCGACTCCCGACCCGACGGGCCGCTGCGCCGCAAGCACGTCGATGTCGGAACACGGTTTGTGATCCCGAACCACAAGCTGAAATACGACCAATCGAATCCGACCGGGCACGGAATCCTTTTCCTGAGCGCCGGCGACTTTGTGTATTGCTACGTGGCGCCGGGCGGCGTCTGAGGTCCGGCGCTGGACCGCGTCGGAAGATGCGTTAGCCGATCGCGGGATTCAGCGCCCGGAGTATGCTTGCGGCGGCCCGGAAATCGACCAGCCGCGCCGCGCGGCGCGCCGCGACTTCCTCATCCACGCCCCATTTTTCGATGTTCCAGTCCTCATCGACATGGGCGGCGGCCCAGACCTGATCCTGATCGAGGAAGCCGCGCAGCAGCGTCAATGCGAGCAGCGCCGAACCCGTCAAGGTCGTCACCACATGCAGGGCTGCGATCGACCATGCATCGGCCGGCAACGCGGTGCGCGCCGCCGCGATCGCGGAATCGGGCTGGCGGACATGCACGATCCCTTCAGCCAGAATAAAATGCGCGCCCAGCGTATCCGCCGCCCAAAACACCACGGGATCCCAATGCGCGGCCTCGCGCGCGACCAGCGCTTCCGGATGGCCGGCGCGATAGAACAGCAGATCGGAGCCGAGATATTTGGCGACGTCGTCGGTGACCGCGTCGACCCGGTCGACCACGGCATCGACGACGCTGTTGGCAAAGCGCGTCAACGGCATGGTCAGGGGGTCGATGGTCTCCTGCTGGGCATTCCACTCCGCCGCCATCGCCTCGGCAATTTCCCTGACGGGCGCGACCACCTGCCGGCCGGAAGGCGTGCGGATCGGTTTCTCGTCCAGCGTGACCGCAAAAGCATCGGGCGTGCCGATGACACCGGCGTTCTTGTAAAAACGCTTCCGCCGTGGCCCGCGCGTCGTGCGCCGCACCGCCTCCTCCGGATCGAGCGGAGATTTGCCCGCCACTTCGTCGAACAATTCGCGCATTCGGTTGTCGGCTTCTTTCCGTCGGTGGTAATTTACGCGTCAGCCTACGATAGTCATGGCTGCAAATAAAGCGAGGCCGCGATGGCAGACGTCGAGAGCCCGCATCGCCCGCTGCCCATGTTTCTCGTACTCATTATCGATTGGCGCAGGCGCGTGAATAGGCCGCGCGCCGGCTCGGCCGGACTCCGGCTGCGGCGGCTTCGTCGAGACAGGCGTTGATCCGATCGCCGAAAGAAGGACGCGGCGCAGACTGGTAGTTCTGGCGAATGGGCGCATCCATCTGCGGGATCGCCGGCACCTCGATTCTGGGTGGCGGCGGTGCTGGAGGTGGCGGCGGATTGAATTGCGAGCCGCCCGGCGGGAACAGTTGCTGCCCCGACGCGGCATTTCCGGCGACCAGCGCCGCTGTGATCACGCAGAGGACGATCGATAGATGCTTCATGGAAGGCATGTCGTGATCCTCCCGCAAATCCGCAAGCTGGATTATTCTTCGGGCGCGTTTTCGATCGGATCGAACCTGTCGGCCTCGAGTCCCAGCAGGTTCCATGATTGCAGCATATGCGGGGGCAGCGGCGCGGTGGCGTCGATAAGCCCGCCGCGGGGATGCGGAATCACGATCCGGCGCGCCAGAAGATGCAGCCGTTTCTGCAAGCCTCCCGGCAGTTGCCAGTTTTCCTTGTTGAAATATTTGGGATCCCCGACGATGGCATGATCGATATGCGCCATGTGCGCGCGCAATTGATGGGTCCGCCCGGTCACCGGCTTCAGCGAGACCCAGGCGAGTTTCTGCGCCGAGGTCTCCACGACAGCATAATAGGTCACGGCGTGGCTGGCGCCCTCGTCGCCATGGGCCGCGACGCGCATGATGGTATCGTCCTCGCTCTCTTCCTTGGCGAGATAGGTCGAGATGCGGCCCTGTTTCGGCTTCGGGACGCCCGCAACCAGCGCCCAATAGATCTTGCGCGCCGAACGATGGCGGAACGATCCGGTAAGAGCCGTTGCGGCGAACCGTGTTTTCGCGATCAGGAGACAGCCGGCGGTCTCCTTGTCGAGCCGGTGCACCAGCCGCGGCTTCTGGCCTTTCGCATCCCGCATCACTTCCAGCATCTGGTCGACATGCCGCGTGGTGCCCGAACCGCCCTGCACGGCGAGGCCCGCGGGCTTGTTCAGCACCATGACATCGGCGTCCTCGTACAGGATCATGTCCTTGAGGGCTTGAAGCGTTTTCGTTGCCGCTTCCGACAGGCTCCCCGCCACCTTGGGCGCATCGAGTTTCAGCGGCGGAATGCGGACGCTCTGCCCTTCCTCCAGCCGGTCCTTTAAATCGGCGCGCTTGCCGTTGACGCGCAGTTCGCCTTTGCGAACGATGCGCTGGATGTGGGAGAACGACAGCCCGGGAAAACGCGCCTCCAGAAAACGATCGACCCGCATGTTGTTTTCATCCGCGGTGACGACGACGGTCTGAACCTTGGTGGGCAGCGGCGGTGCTTCGACGGCGACCTTCTCGGGCTCGGGAATGAAGGGCTTTGGCGCGCGCGGCGCCGAGGCCGCGAACCGCGCCGGCGGCTTGCCGCCCGGACGGTGCGCCGGCGGCCGCTCGGCCTGCGAGCCGCGAAATGGACGCGCGCCCTTCGGGCGATCGCCCGGCGCGCGCGACTTCGCAAGCGGTCTTTTGACGCGACGGCTCATGATTATTTTCGGCTCCAAATGTAAAACTGTTCGTAGCGTAAAATGCGGCTGGCCGTCGGCGCGATGACAAGACGCGATCTGGACTTCGTCAGGCCAGCTCAACACGCAAAGTGCGACCCACGGCGTTCGCAGCACGGCGCAAGGTATCAAGCGTCACGGAAGGCGTTGCCGGATCGAGAAGCCGATCGAGCTGGCGGCGGCTGGTTTTCATGCGCTCCGCCATCGCACTCTTGGTGATGCCCTGAGTCTTCATCGCTTCCGCCAATTGCGCAGCGATGATTTCCTTGAGGGCGCGATCTTCGCATGTCCCAAGCGTTCCTTGTTCGGCAAGGAATTCATCAAATGTTTCTTCACTCACACGTCCCTTCCGCTTCTTCGCCATTATGTCACCTCTCGTTTGCGTTTCAGCGCAAGATCGATCTCCTGCTGCGGCGTCTTCTGCGTCTTCTTGATGAAGCCGTGCAAAAGGATCATATGGCCATCGCCCATGCAGAAGATCACCCGCGCAATCCGGTTGCTATCAAGATCGCTTCGTACCTCCCACAAGCCCTGCCCAAGCGGAGCACAATGCGGACGCCCGATTGGCCAGCCAAACTCAACTTTCTGAATGTCCTTCCCTACCGTTTGGCGGTCTTCGGAAGGTAACTCCAATATCCATTCGCGGACCGGATTGCGGCCCGTCGGGCTGACATAGAACCGTACGGGGAGTTTTTTCGTGCGGTCAATCATCCGGCCAGCCAAATGTGCCATTTTTGGCACATTTTTGCAAGGCATTTCGCTCGGCTCGTCGTGATTATATTTGTGGCCGCCGCCGTAGCCTTCCGGCTTCATCAAGTTAGTCGGAGAATCCAAATTGCGCTTAGGCGACAGCAGCGAACCGCCCTCTTCCGCCGTCGCCCTTTGGGCGGTCGCCCGACGGGTGCCTGGTCTAGCTCCGAATTTGTCGCGAAGCCGGCCGGCCCGCACGGCGCGGCAACGCTGCGATCTTGGCGCCAATCTCGCTTTCGGCGAGACGCAGTTCGTGAAGCTGCTGCAGATTCATCCAGAATTGCGGACTGGTGCCGAACCAGTGCCCAAGACGCAACGCCGTATCGGCGGTGATGCCGCGCTGGCCGTGAATGATGCCCGTAATCCGATTCACGGGCACATCGATCTGGCGCGAAAGCTCGGCAGCGCTGACGCCAAGCTCGCGCAATTCTTCAGCAAGATGTTCGCCGGGGTGGATGGGGGTGCGAGGCACAATAGTCTTTCCTTCAGCGATAATCGACGATCTCGACATCGACAGGGCCCGGTGATCCCTCAGGCCACGCAAAACAAATCGCCATTGATCGTTGATGCGAATCGAAAATTGCCCGGCACGATCGCCTTTGAGTGCTTCCAGCCGGTTGCCCGGTAATGCAGCCAGATCGGCAAGGCTCGTCGCTGCATCAAGCCGATCAAGACGCATCTCGGCCTGCCGTGCGAAGCCCGAGAATTCCTTGACACGTTGTCCGGAGGAAAATCGCGCGGTAGCCTTGTCCCGATAGCTGACGATCATTCTATGGGAAAGCATCAACAATTACGACTTACGTAAATAGTAAATCATGCCGGAACGCGGCCGAAAGATCGGGACCGGTCAGGTGACCTCGTGCCCCGGACGCGGGGTTTTCAGTTATGGGCGATGGTTACTCCCGCTCCCGGCGCAGTTTCGCCCAGTAGTCCAGCCGCTTGCGGATCTCGCGCTCGAAGCCGCGATCGGGCGGATCGTAGAAAGTCTGGCGGCCGAGCGCTTCCGGAAAATAGTCCTGGCCCGAGAACGCATCCGGCGCGTCGTGGTCGTATTCGTAGCCCGAGCCGTAGCCTTCCGACTTCATCAATTTGGTCGGCGAATTCAGGATGTGTTTTGGCGGCAGCAGCGAACCGCCCTCCTTCGCCGCGCGCATCGCCGCGCCGAACGCCTTGTAGGCGGCGTTCGACTTCGGCGCGGTGGCGAGATAGATCACCGCCTGCGCGATGGCGAGTTCACCTTCGGGAGAGCCCAGGAAATCATAGGCGTCCTTGGCGGCGTTGCAGATCGCCAGCGCCTGCGGATCGGCAAGCCCGATATCCTCGACCGCCATGCGGACCACGCGCCGCGCCAGGAACAACGGGTCTTCGCCGGCGTCCATCATGCGCGCGAGATAATACAGCGCGGCGTCGGGATCGGAGCCGCGCACCGATTTGTGCAGCGCCGAGATCAGGTTGTAATGCCCGTCGGCGGATTTATCGTAGATCGGCGCGCGGCGCTGCAGGATGTCCTGCAATTGCGCGGCGTTGAAGGTCTCGCTTTGGCGCGCGGCGCGCCAGACCTCTTCGGCAAGCGTCAGCGCGGCACGCCCGTCGCCATCGGCCATCCGCACCAGCACGGCGCGCGCCTCGGCATCGAGCGGCAGTTTCTTGCCTTCGATTTTCTCTGCATGGGCGAACAGCTTTTCGACCGCGACCGGGTCGAGCGAATGAAACACCAGCACCCGTGCCCGCGACAGCAACGCGGCGTTGAGTTCGAACGAGGGATTTTCGGTGGTGGCGCCGACCAGCACCACGGTGCCGTCCTCCATCACGGGCAGAAACGAATCCTGCTGGGCGCGGTTGAAGCGATGCACCTCGTCGACGAACAACAGCGTGCCCTTGCCCATTTCGCGCCGCGCCCGCGCCGCATCGAAAACCTTCTTCAGGTCGGCGACGCCGGAAAATACCGCGGAAATCTGCTCGAAATGCAGTTCGGTGGCGTCCGCCAGCAACCGCGCCACCGTGGTCTTGCCGGTGCCCGGCGGTCCCCAGAAGATGAGCGAACCCAGCGTCCGCGTCGCCAGCATCCGCGTCAGCGCGCCGTCCGGCCCAAGGATATGGTCCTGCCCCACGACATCGGACAATGCGCGCGGACGCAGTCTATCCGGAAGCGGATGCGGCGCATCCTGCTCCATCCCTGCGGCGGCGAACAGGTTTGCAGCTTCGCGTGGTCGCTTCGGACTCATCCGCCCAGCGTAACGTTGATCTGCTGGCCGCCGCGGACCACGGTGATGCGCCAGAGCCGGACCGTCTCGCGCGTCGCCTTTTCGAGATCGCTGGTCTTGGCGATCTTCTGATTGTTCACCGCCAGGATGATGTCGCCCTTCTGGAATCCGACGCTGGCGGCGGTTCCGTCATCCGTCAGTTCGGTGACGACGACCCCTTCGGTGTCCGCATCCAGACGCAGTTCATCGGCGACAGCGGGCGAGATATTCGCAACCTTCGCGCCCTGGAACGGCGAGCGCCCGGTCAGGACGATTTCGTTGCGGCCGGTATCCGGCGCGGTTTCAAGCGGGACCGTCAGCTTTACGGTCTTGCCGGCGCGCTGCACGTCGATCTGCGAGGTGCCGCCGAGCGGGCGGGTGGCGAAGCGGTAATCAAAGCCGTTGGGATCGTCGACGGTCTGGCCGTCGATCGCGACGATCAGGTCGGAGAGTTTCAGTCCTGCCCGCCCCGCCGGACTGTTCGCAACCACGTTGGCCACCAGCGCGCCGGAGGGAACGCGAAGCCCCAACGTCTCGGCGATTTCCGGCGTCACCGCCTGCAGGCGCGCGCCAAGCCAGGGCCGCTTGACCGCCTTGCCGCCGCTCTTGGCGGAGGCCACCACGACCCGCACCATGTTGGCCGGAATGGCAAAGCCGATGCCCTGCGATCCGCCCGAGCGCGAGAAGATCGCGGTATTGACGCCGGCGAGCCTGCCGGTCATGTCGACCAGCGCGCCGCCGGAATTGCCGGGATTGATCGCGGCGTCGGTCTGAATGAAGAACTGGTAATCGGTGATGCCGACCTGCGTGCGCGCCAGCGCCGAGATGATGCCGTGGGTGACGGTCTGCCCGACCCCGAAGGGATTGCCGATCGCGAGCACCACGTCGCCCACCAGCAATTCATCGGAATTGGCGAAATCAAGCGTCGGAAACTTCTCTTTCGCATCTTTCAGGCGCAGCACGGCCAGATCGGTGCGGCTGTCCTTGAGCACGATCTCGGCCTCGAATTCGCGCTTGTCCGAAAGCGACACCTTGACCTGATCGGCGCCTTCGATGACGTGGTTGTTGGTCACGACCAGGCCGGACGGATCGACCATTACGCCGGAACCCAGCGAACGCTGCATCTGTTCCGGCTGCTGGCCCGGTACCCCGAAGAAGCGCCGGAAGATCGGATCGTCGAGCAAAGGGTTGCGGTTCTGCACCACCTTGGCGGCATAGACGTTGACCACCGCCGGTTGCACGCGCTGCACGATCGGCGCGTAGGACAGCTTCAGCTCCGCCGGTGACGCCGGCAGGCGCCGGTCCTGTGACATCGCCGGGGCCATCGCGGCCCATGAAACCAGCAACGCCATAAAAATGCGAGCAACCATCATGAAAAGATTCCCAGGGATTGATAGCGCGAATATAGGCTTCCGGCAGCGCGAATAGAAGTGTCTCGGCCAACCGCGAGCTACCGGCGGGCCGCTCGCTCCGCCTCCAAATACTTGCAATTTCATGAGGAATTCGCACGTAATAGCCACAGCGCGGCAACCGGCCGCCGAACCCAGGAGAAACGCCAGATGAAGGCCGTCGGATACAAGAAGTCGCTTCCCATTGACGACGCGGACTCGCTGATCGATTTCGAGGCCGCCAAACCGGAACCGAAAGGCCGCGACATCCGTGTCGCCGTGAAGGCGATTTCCGCCAATCCGGTCGATTACAAGGTTCGCAAGCGCGCCGCGCCGCCGGAGGGCGAAACCAAGATCCTGGGCTATGACGCCGCCGGGATCGTCGATGCCGTCGGCCCCGATGTCACGCTGTTCAAGGCCGGCGACGAGGTTTTCTATGCCGGCTCGATCCTGCGCCAGGGCACCAATTCGGAATTCCATCTGGTCGATGAGCGCATCGTCGGCGCCAGGCCGAAGACGCTGTCATTCGCGCAATCCGCGGCGCTTCCCCTCACCTCGATCACCGCATGGGAATTGCTGTTCGACCGCCTCGGCGCGGTGCCCGGCAAAAGCGTCGATCCCCGCACGCTGCTGATCATGGGCGGCGCCGGCGGCGTCGGCTCGATCCTGATCCAGCTGGCGCGGCGTCTCACCGGCTTGACCGTGGTTGCGTCAGCGACGCGGCCGGAATCGCAGAAATGGTGCCTCGATCTCGGCGCGCATGCGGTGGTCGATCATTCAAAACCGATGAAGGAGCAGATCGAGCAGCTGAAAGTGCCGCCGGTCGGGCTGGTTGCCAGCCTCACCTTCACCGACCAGCATTACAAGGCGATCGCCGACTTCATCGCGCCGCAGGGCAAATTCGGATTGATCGACGATCCCGTCGAATTCAACGTCGGCGTTTTCAAGGGCAAGGCGGTTTCCGTTCACTGGGAGTCGATGTTCACGCGCTCCTCGTTCCAGACACCGGACATGATCGGCCAGCACGCTTTGCTCAACGATGTCGCCGACCTCATCGACAAGGGCGTGCTGCGCACCACGCTCGACCAGACCTTTGGGACCATCAACGCCAAGAATCTCAAACGCGCCCACGCGCTATTGGAAAGCGGCAAATCCCGCGGCAAGATCGTGCTGGAGGGCTGGTAGAATTTTGCGACGCAACGCGTAGGGTGGGCAAAGGCGCGCAGCGCCGTGCCCACCATCTATCTGATCCATCGCTGTTCTAAATGGTGGGCACGCTTCGCTTTGCCCACCCTACGATCACCTCACCTCACCTCACGCAATGGTCTGGACGATACCGCCTTCGGCGCGGAGCGCCGCGCCGTTGGTCACCGAGGCCTCTTTCGAGGAAACATAGACCACCATGTTGGCGATCTCCTCGACGCTGGCGAAGCGCTGCAGCAGCGAGGTGGGACGGTGCTGCTTGACGAAGTTCGCGGCCGCCTCCTCCACCGACTGGCCGTTCTGCTTGGCCAGATCCTTGACGAAGGCCTCGACGCCCTCCGACAGCGTCGGGCCCGGCAACACCGAATTGACGGTCACCGCGGTGCCGCGGGTCATTTCGGCAAGTCCGCGCGAGATCGCGAGCTGCGCGGTCTTGGTCGTTCCGTAATGGATCATCTCGGTCGGAATATTCAGCGCCGACTCGGAGGAGATAAAGACAATGCGGCCCCAATTGCGCTTCAGCATCCCCGGCATATAGGCGCGCGACAGCCGGACGCCCGACATCACGTTGACCTCGAAGAAGCGGCTCCAGTCCTCATCGGGGATATCGAAAAAACCCTTGGGCTCGAAGATGCCGGCATTGTTGATGAGGATATCGACCTCCGGCAGCGCCGCCGTCAGGGCCTTGCAGCCCGCGGCCGTCGAGACGTCGGCGGCGATACCGCTGACCTTGCCGCCGGAGGCCTGCGCCAGCTTCGCGACTGCGGCATCAACCTTGGCTTTCGTGCGCCCGTTGATCACCACATCGGCGCCTGCCGCCGCGAGGCCTGCGGCGATCGCGTGTCCGATGCCGGTGGTAGAGCCCGTGACCAGGGCGGTCTTCCCCGAAAGATCAATTTTCATAGAATGTCTCCGTTGCTGATGACGGAGATATCGTACACGACCAGCGGCATCGCAATCGGGGCCAGCGCGTAGCTGATGCGCAGGCCAGTGCGATTCAGCAAAAAAGCGGCGCTCAAAGGCGCCGCCATTTTATTGCTTATCCAGAGGTCGTCCCGGCGAAGGCCGGGAGGACGGCGCTTGAAAAGCTTACGCCGCTTCCGCGGCCTTCTCCTGCACCGGGCCGGAATCGAGGCCCTTGGCGTCGACGTCGCGGTCGACGAATTCGATCACCGCCATCGGCGCGTTGTCGCCGTAGCGGAAGCCGGCTTTGATGATACGGGTATAGCCGCCCTGGCGGTCCTTGTAGCGGGCCGCGAGAACGTCGAACAATTTCCTGGTCTGGTCGAGATCGCGCATCTCGGAGATCGCCTGACGGCGCATCGCCAGACCGCCCTTCTTGCCGAGCGTGACGAGCTTCTCCACGATCGGGCGAAGCTCCTTGGCCTTTGGCAGCGTGGTGACGATCTGCTCGTGCTTGATCAGCGCCGCGCACATATTGGCAAACATCGCCTTGCGATGCTCGGCGGTGCGATTGAGCTTGCGATGAACCTTGCCGTGACGCATTTTTGTATTCCTTGAATTTTATTCGTCGCGACGGTTCGCCGGACTTGTTGCTCAGGTGGGCTGCCTGCGTTCGCCCCGGTCATTCCGGGGCGCGCGCTAGCGCGAACCCGGAATCTCGAGATTCCGGATCGCCGCTTCGCGACGTCCGGAATGACGAATGCTTAGTAGTGATCTTCGAAGCGCTTGGCCAGTTCGTCGATATTCTCCGGCGGCCAGCCCGGCACTTCCATGCCGAGATGCAGACCCATCTGGGCCAGCACTTCCTTGATCTCGTTCAGCGACTTGCGGCCGAAGTTCGGGGTGCGGAGCATTTCCGCTTCCGACTTCTGCACGAGGTCGCCGATGTAGACGATGTTGTCGTTCTTCAGGCAGTTCGCCGAACGCACCGACAATTCGAGTTCGTCGACCTTCTTGAGGAACGCCGGGTTGAACGCGAGATCCGGAATGATCTCCTGCGCCACTTCCTTGCGCGGCTCTTCGAAGTTCACGAACACGTTGAGCTGATCCTGCAGGATGCGCGCGGCATAGGCCACCGCGTCATCCGGCGAGATCGCGCCGTTGGTTTCGATGGTCATGGTCAGCTTGTCGTAGTCGAGGATCTGGCCCTCGCGGGTGTTCTCGACCTTGTAGGAGACCTTGCGCACCGGGGAGAACAGGCTGTCGACCGGGATCAGGCCGATCGGCGCGTCCTCGGGACGGTTGCGCTCGGCGGCGACGTAGCCCTTGCCGGCGGCGACCGTGAATTCCATGCGGATCTCCGCGCCCTCGTCGAGCGTGCATATCTGCAGATCCGGGTTGAGCACCACGACATCGCCGACGGTCTGGATATCGCCGGCGGTGACGACACCCGGGCCCTGCTTCTTCACGACCATGCGCTTGGGGCCTTCGCCCTGCATCTTGATCGAGATGTCCTTGATGTTCAGCACGATGTCGGTGACGTCCTCGCGAACGCCCGCGATCGAGGAGAACTCGTGCAGCACGCCGTCGATATGCACCGACTGCACCGCGGCGCCCTGCAACGACGACAGCAGGATGCGGCGCAATGCGTTGCCGAGGGTCTGTCCGAAGCCGCGCTCGAGCGGCTCGGCGACCAACGTCGCAAAGCGGTTCGAGTCGGTGCCCGGCGTCACCTGGAGCTTGTTCGGCCGGATAAGTTCTTGCCAATTTTTCTGAATCGTCACTGTTTCACCCATGCAAGCCAGTCAATTTGCCATCTAAATCACTGGCGTTGGAGATCGCGGATCAGTCCGCGTCACAACCATCTTGAAGTCACCGCCGGCGGCCGGGCCGCCCGCGGTCGAAAAAAATCAGACCCGCCGACGCTTGCGCGGACGGCAGCCATTGTGCGGGATCGTCGTCACGTCGCGGATCGAGGTGACGGTGAAGCCCGCAGCCTGCAGCGCACGAAGCGCCAATTCACGGCCCGAACCCGGACCGGCAACCTCGACCTCCAGCGTGCGCATGCCGTGTTCCTGCGCCTTCTTGGAGACGTCCTCCGCCGCGACCTGCGCCGCATAGGGCGTCGATTTTCGCGAACCTTTAAATCCCATCGTTCCCGCCGACGACCAGGCAATGGTGTTGCCCTGCGCGTCGGTAATGGTGATGGTCGTGTTGTTGAACGACGAATTCACGTGCGCAACGCCGGATGCAATGTTCTTGCGCTCACGGCGGCGTACGCGGGTGGCTTCCTTGCCCATTCCAGAACCTTTCCTACGATCTCAAACGCCGCCGTAATGCCAGCGGCTACACCTGACGAGCGAGTAGCTGACAGCGAGCAGCGAATAGAAATATTCGCCACTCCCTATTCGCACTTCGCCAATTTACTTCTTCTTGCCGGCGATCGACTTGGCCGGCCCCTTGCGCGTGCGCGCGTTGGTATGGGTGCGCTGACCACGCACCGGCAATCCGCGGCGATGGCGCAGGCCGCGATAGCAGCCGAGATCCATCAAACGCTTGATGTTCATGCCGGTCTCGCGACGCAGATCGCCTTCGACCATGTAGTCGCGGTCGATCACTTCGCGGATCTGCAGCACTTCCTGATCGCTGAGCTGATTGACGCGACGGTCATCGGGAATCTTGACCTTCTCCAGGATATCGGCCGCATTCTTCTGGCCGATGCCATGGATGTACTGGAGCGCGATCAGCACGCGCTTGTTGGTCGGAATATTCACGCCGGCAATACGGGCCACGGACTTCTCTCCTGTCGCCGGTCCCTCGCGGACCGGTTGTTTTATCTATTTCGGGCAGGCGTTCACAAACGCGAACACGACGCCCTCCCCTTGGTTGTCCCGGGGCCCGGCATCGTTTGAAAACTATCCGACTTGGATACGGGACTTATTAAAGGATTCAACTTGGTTTCGTCAACCGTCTCTACGCTTTAGCTCGCTTTTTCGTGACCTTTTTGGCGCTTTTCCCGACCTTCTTGGCGCCCCGGGGCCTGGAACTCGCAGGCGCCCGGCGGGACGACTTTTT
This sequence comes from uncultured Alphaproteobacteria bacterium, assembly GCA_963793165.1. GTDB lineage: Bacteria > Pseudomonadota > Alphaproteobacteria > Rhizobiales > Xanthobacteraceae > Bradyrhizobium. Next base: position 4,141 of record CAWBYU010000005.1, on the reverse strand, counting down.
CGCGGCTTTCAAGGCGCCTTTGGAGGCTGGTTTCCCGGCCTTCCGGGCGGATTTGACGGCCTTCCCGGAGGCAGCGGCGCGCTTACCGGCGGGTTTGGAGGCTGTTCTGGCCACCGGTTTGGAGCCTCGTTTGGCGCTGCCGGCGGACCGCTTGGCCGCGGCTTTCTGGGATGCCTTGGCCTCCACGGCCCCGATCGCGGCCAGGATGCGGTTAATTTCCCGCGTCACGTGCTCGATGGTCATCATGCCATCGACCGTGAGCAGCTTGCGCCGCTCCGAATAATAGTAAATCAGCGGCTCGGTCATCGCCCGGTAGCTCGCCAGCCGCTTCGAAAGCACTTCCGGGGTATCGTCGATACGGACGTCCTCGCCGCGCGCCCGCATCTCGGCGACCCGCGTCTCCACGCGGTTCAGCAGCGCGCTTTCATTGACGCGCAACTCGACCACGGCATCCAATCTGATGTGCTTTTTCTTGAGGAGATCGTCGAGCGCTTCCGCCTGCGGCACCGTGCGCGGAAAGCCGTCGAGGATGAAGCCGTTCTTCATGTCCGGCTGATCCAGCCGGTCGGAAATGATTCCGATCACGATATCGTCCGGCACCAGCCCGCCGCTGGCCATGACGTCCTTGGCCTTCAGCCCGACGGGGGTTTCCGCCGCCACCGCCGCGCGAAGCATTTCGCCGGTCGAAAGCTGGACGATACCGTACCGCTGCACCAGCCGCTGCGCCTGGGTTCCCTTGCCCGCCCCCGGCGGCCCGAGAAGAATCAATCTCATGAATATACGCCCCCCGGCTCGGTGAGCGATCGCACGCGCACCTGTGTTTCAAAATCCACAATCAGCGCCAGCCACGATCGGCGCCGAGCGCAGATGGCGAAAGCGATGCAACGTCAGTCAAGCGTCAGCGGCGACGCCCCCGCAATTTCGACTTCCTGATCAAGCCTTCATATTGATGGGCGAGCAGATAACCCTGCACCTGCGCCACCGTATCCATGGTCACGCTGACCACGATCAACAGCGAGGTTCCGCCGAAGTAAAACGGCACCGAGGCGTAGGAGATCAGAATTTCGGGGATCAGGCAGACGATCGCAAGATAAACCGCGCCCAGCACCGTGATGCGCGACAGCACGTAATCGATATATTCGGCGGTGCGCTCGCCCGGACGGATGCCCGGAATAAAGCCGCCATGCTTCTTGAGGTTGTCGGCGGTTTCGGTCGGGTTGAACACGATCGCGGTGTAGAAGAACGCGAAAAACACGATCAGCGCCAGATAGAGAATCAAGAACAGCGGGCGGCCGTGGCTGAGCTGGGTATTGATCCACTGAAACCATTCCGGCCCCTTGCCGGCATTGAAGTTGGCAACGGTGGTCGGCAGCAGCAGCAGCGAGGACGCGAAGATCGGCGGGATCACGCCTGAGGTATTGAGCTTGAGCGGCAGATGCGAGGACTGGCCCTCGAACATCTTGTTGCCGACCTGGCGCTTCGGATACTGGATCAGCAGCCGCCGCTGCGCCCGCTCCATGAACACGATGAAGGCGATCACGGCGACCGCCATCACGATCACGACCAGGATCAAGCCGGTGGACAGCGCGCCCTGGCGGCCGAGTTCCAGCATGCTGACCAGCGCCGAGGGCAGTTCCGCGACGATGCCGGCCAGAATAATCAGCGAAATGCCGTTGCCGATTCCGCGCGAGGTGATCTGCTCGCCGAGCCACATCAGGAACATGGTGCCGCCGGTCAGCGTGATCGCGGTCGACAGACGGAAGAACAGGCCGGGATCGCTGACGACATTGCCGGCGCCTTCCAGCCCGACCGCGATGCCGTAGGACTGGAACGCGGCCAGGATCACGGTGAGATAGCGGGTGTATTGATTGAGGGTCTTGCGGCCGGCCTCGCCTTCCTTCTTCAGGGCTTCGAGCTGCGGCGACACGGTCGTCAACAACTGGATGATGATCGAGGCCGAAATATACGGCATGATGTTCAGCGCGAAGATCGCCATGCGGTGGATGCCGCCGCCCGCGAACATGTTGAACATGCCGAGAATGCCGCCGGCCTGCGAGCGGAACACCTGTTCCCAGATATTGGGGTCGATGCCGGGCAGCGGAATGTAGGTGCCGAGCCGATAAACCAGCAGCGCCCCCAGCGTGAACCAGATGCGCTTCTTCAGCTCGTCGGCTTTCGCCAGCGCTCCGAAATTGAGGTTTGCCGCCAGTTGTTCCGCTGCTGAGACCATGTTTGGCTTTCTCCCGCGCCGTTTTCGCTGTCATGCCCCGGACGGCGGGACACTTGGCTGACGCCGGACATTATTTGGTGCTCGGCTTCGATAAGTCCATCATCCGGTCGTCCGGACGCCCGTTTCGGGCCGGGCGATGACGCAGATGTTACGCCGCCTCGCCTTCGTCCTTCTTCGCCGGCGCCAGGATCTTCACCGTGCCGCCCGCCTTCTCGACCGCCGCGATGGCGGATTTGGAGGCGCCGTGTACCTCGACAGTCAGCTTGGCCTTGAGCTCGCCGCGGCCGAGCAGCCGCACGCCATCCCTGGCGCGCCGGATGACCCGCGATTTCACCAGCGATTCGGCGTTGATGGTGTCCTTGGCGTCGAGCAGCTTGGCGTCGATCGCCTGCTGAATGCGGTCGAGGTTGATCTCGGCGAATTCGAGCCGGAAGATGTTGTTGAAGCCGCGCTTCGGCAGGCGCCGATGCAGCGGCATCTGGCCGCCCTCGAAGCCCTTGATGCGCACGCCTGAGCGCGCGGTCTGGCCCTTGCCGCCGCGGCCGGCGGTCTTGCCCTTGCCTGAGCCGATGCCACGGCCGACCCGCATGCGCTTCTTGCGCGAGCCGGCATTGTCGGCGATATCGCTGAGCTTCATCGTTCGCTTCCTTATCCTCGAAGCATGATCTTGACCGAAAACCGGCGCCCGGCTTTCGGGATCACGCTCCTATCCTACTTCTCGTCGACGACGCGGACGAGGTGTTGAACCTTGGCGATCATGCCGCGAATGGCAGGCGTATCCTGCAGCTCGGTGACGCGGCCGATCTTGTTGAGCTTGAGGCCGATCAGCGTTTCACGCTGCGAGTGATGGCGGCGGATCGCGCTGCCGGTCTGCTCGACCTTGATCATCTTTGCGGCCTTGGCCATCGTCAAAAACTCCGAAAGCGCCTGAGCGCGTTTTTGGTTATTCCGCCACCACTTCAGCATCGCCGCCGACACGGCGGGACTGCAGCGTGGACACCTTGATGTTGCGGCGCGCCGCCACCGAACGCGGCGAATCCTGATGCTTCAGCGCGTCGAAGGTGGCGCGAACCATGTTGTAGGGGTTCGACGAGCCGATCGACTTCGCCACCACGTCCTGAATGCCGAGCGTCTCGAACACCGCGCGCATCGGACCGCCGGCGATGATGCCGGTACCCGCCGGCGCCGCGCGCAGATAGACCCGGCCGGCGCCGTGACGGCCCGCGATGTCGTGATGCAGCGTGCGGCCCTCGCGCAGCGCGACGCGCGTCAGGTTGCGCTTGGCCGACTCGGTCGCCTTGCGGATCGCCTCGGGCACTTCGCGCGCCTTGCCGTGGCCGAATCCGACCCGGCCCTTCTGATCGCCGATCACGACCAGCGCCGCAAAACCGAAGCGCTTGCCGCCCTTGACGACCTTCGCCACACGATTGATGTGAACGAGCTTGTCGACGAACTCGCTGTCGCGTTCTTCCCGGCCGCCCCTGTGGCCGCCACCGCGTTCGCGTTCACCTGCCATGGTGTTTTCCGATCCTTAAAAGACTTGGCTCGAGAGGCTCGCGCCCCTGCCTGTATCCGTTCAATTCCGTTAGAAACTCAATCCGCTTTCACGCGCCGCGTCCGCCAGTGCCTTGACGCGGCCGTGATAGAGATAGCCGCCGCGATCGAACACCACTTCCTTGACGCCGTTCTTGACGGCGCGTTCCGCCAGCAGCTTGCCGACCGCCTTGGCCGCGTCGATGTTGGCGCCGGTATTGCCGGTCTCGCGCATCGCCTTCTCCAGCGAAGATGCCGAGGCCAGCGTCTCGCCCTTCAGGTCGTCGATCACCTGCGCATAGATGTGCTTCGACGAACGGAACACCGACAGCCGCGGACGGCCGCTGGCGGTACGGCGCAACGACAGCCTCACGCGTT
>CAWBYU010000004.1:0-1377723 GCA_963793165.1 uncultured Alphaproteobacteria bacterium | reverse complement strand
GCGCGCGACCTAACCATCCCCGCCGGCCGCTGCCAATCCCAAAGCTTGAGGGATACCAAACCGTTCGCGGGTCTGTTGCACCTCGAATATGCATCGCTCGTCATCCCCTCATCCCCTTCCTTTTGGGGCTGGCGTGCTTTACTTGGGGTCAAGACAGTACTTGGGGTCAAGACAGTGAACGAGCCAGGAGTCCCACGATGGCCATGACAATGAACGGCGAGGTCCAGCTTGCGGCGCCGCGTGAGGCCGTGTGGGCCAAATTGAACGATCCGGAAGTGCTCAAGGCCTGCATCCCCGGATGCGAGGAACTGGAGAAAACCGAGGATAACGGTTTTCGCGCGGTCGCCAAGATGAAGGTCGGACCGGTGTCGGCCCGCTTCAAGGGACGGGTGACGCTGAGCGATCTGGATCCGCCGAACGGCTACAAGATATCGGGCGAAGGCGAGGGCGGCGTCGCCGGCTTCGCCAAGGGCGGCGCCACCGTCGGGCTGGCCGACAAGGATGGCGGTACGCTGTTGACCTATAATGTCGAGGCGCAGATCGGCGGCAAGCTGGCCCAGCTCGGACAGCGGCTGATCAACGGGTCGGCCAAGAAGCTGGCCGACGAGTTCTTTGCGAATTTCGCCAAGGCGGTGCAGGGCTAAGCGACGAAGGCTGGTTATCTGGAATCGTAAATCGGTATTGCAGTCCATCCTTCGAGACGGCCGCGTCGCGGCCTCCTCAGGATGAGGTCTAACTTGTTGAAACACAACAACCTCATGCTGAGGAGCGAGCGACGCGAGCGTCTCGAAGCATGGGCAGCAAGCGACTCACGATCTCACATGTTCAGTACCAGCCCAAAAGCGCTTAGTTCACCGGCGAGGCGGATACCGCAAGTTCTCCCATGTCATAACAGGCTTGGCCCAAGGTGAGGTTGCTCATTGCCGGGATGGCCCATATTATGGCTTTGGAATGATTTTAATGACTGTGCTGCGGTGCAATGCGGCGGCGCAGCTAAAGAGAGTGCTGAATGGCCAAGATTTCCCTGATCGTGAACGGCAATCCCGTCAACGCCAATGTCGACCCCCGCACCCTGCTGGTGCAGTTTCTACGCGAAAATCTGCGGCTGACCGGTACCCATGTGGGGTGCGACACCTCGCAATGCGGCGCCTGCGTGGTCCATCTCGACGGCAAGGCGGTCAAGGCCTGCACCACGCTTGCGGTCATGGCTGACGGGCACGAGGTCAAGACCATCGAGGGCCTCGCCGCCGACGGCGCGCCGCTGCATCCGATGCAGGAAGCGTTTCGCGAGCATCACGGCCTGCAATGCGGCTTCTGCACCCCCGGCATGATCATGACCGCGGTCGATATCGTGCACCGCAAGGGCCATGATCTTTCCGACCACACCATTCGCGAAGAGCTCGAAGGCAATCTCTGCCGCTGCACCGGCTACCAGAACATCGTTCAATCGATCGCGGCGGGCGCCAAGGCGATGGCGAACTCCGACCTCGCATAACAGCCATCAGCGCACGGCGTTCAGGAATCCCTCATGTACGAATTCAAATATCATCGTCCGGCGACCGTGCGGCAGGCCGCCAATCTCTTGATCAAGAACGAAGACGCCAAGGTCATCGCCGGCGGGCACACGCTGCTGCCGGTGATGAAGCAGCGGCTCGCCAGCCCGCCGCATCTGGTCGACCTCTCCCACATCGAGGGCCTCGACGGCATCGAGATGAAAGGCCGTTCGCTGGTGATCGGCGCCACCGCGAAACACGCCGCCGTCGCAACCTCGGCCATCGTCGGCGAGGCGATCCCGGCGCTGGCCGAACTGGCCGGATTGATCGGCGATCCCGCGGTGCGCCACAAGGGCACCATCGGCGGCTCGCTCGCCAACAACGACCCCACCGCCGATTATCCGGCGGCCTGTCTCGCGCTTGGCGCCACCATCGTTACCAACAAGCGCCGGCTCAAGCCGGAGGAGTTCTTCCAGGGACTGTTCACGACGTCGCTGGAGATCGACGAGATCATCACCAAGGTGATGTTCCCGGTGCCGAAGAAGGCCGCCTATATCAAATTCCGCAACCAGGCCTCGCGTTACGCGCTGGTCGGGGTGTTCGTCGCCAAGCGTCCGTCGGATGTGCGGGTCGCCGTCACCGGCGCCGGCTCCGAAGGCGTGTTCCGCGTCGCTGCGTTCGAGGAAGCGTTGAAGAAGCGGTTCTCGCCCAAGGCGCTCGAAGGCATGTCGGTACCCGCTGAAGGCTTGAACAGCGATCTGCATGGCAGTGCCGAATACCGCGCCCATCTGATCGCGGTGCTGGCGCGCCGCGCCGTCGACGCCGCGACCGCCAAAGCCTGACATTGCCGCGGTTTGCCCGACCAGGACTGGTTTTCCCATGAGTGCATCGGCGAGTGCATCGGCGCTACCTGCTTCCGTCGATGCGATGCTCGAACTCCTGACCTCGCGCGGCTATCTCGCAGAGCGCTCGCTGGCGACGGTGACGTACCTGTCGCTGCGCATGGGCCGGCCGCTGTTTCTGGAAGGCGAGGCCGGCGTCGGCAAGACCGAGATCGCCAAGGTGCTGTCGGCGGCGCTGGGGCGAAAGCTGATTCGGCTGCAGTGCTACGAAGGGCTGGACGTCGCCTCCGCGGTCTATGAGTGGAACAGCGCCGCGCAAATGATCGCGATCCGGCTTGCCGAAGCGGCGGGAGATGCCGATCGCGACCAGTTATCCTCGGATATTTTCGCCGAGCGCTATCTGATCAAACGGCCGCTGCTGCAGGCGCTGGAACCGGATGTGGCGGGAGCGCCGGTGCTGCTGATCGACGAGCTCGATCGCGCCGATGAGGCGTTCGAGGCCTATCTTTTGGAAATTCTCAGCGACTTCCAGGTGACGATTCCGGAGTTCGGCACTGTGAAAGCGCCGCAGCCGCCGATCGTCATCGTCACCTCGAACCGCACCCGCGAGATCCACGACGCGCTGAAGCGCCGCTGTCTTTATCACTGGGTGGACTATCCCTCGGCCGAGCGCGAGCTCGCGATCGTCAAATCGCGCGTGCCGGGCATTTCCGCGAAATTGTCGCAGCAGGTCGTCGGCTTCGTGCAGGCGCTGCGCGAGCAGGATTTCTACAAGTCGCCGGGCGTTGCCGAAACCATCGACTGGGCCACCGCGCTGACCGAACTCGACGCCCGCTCGCTGACCCCGCAGGTGGTCGGCGACACGCTCGGCGCGCTGTTGAAATACCAGGACGACATTGCGCGGATGCAGGGCGACACGCTGCAGAAGGTTTTGAAGGAAGCGACGAGCGACTAGGCGTCATTCCGGGATGGTCCGAAGGACCAGACCCGGAATCTCGAGATTCCGGGTTCGACGCTGACGCGTCGCCCCGGAATGACGGAAGTGGATAGTCCGATGGCCATCGATCACCTCAATCCCCCGACCGGGCAAATGGCCGACAATGTCGTGGGCTTTGCCCGCGCGCTGCGCGCCGCCGGGATTCCGGTCGGGCCGGGCGCGGTGATCGATGCGCTGAACGCGCTGCAGGTGATCGAGATCGGCAACCGCGGCGATGTCTTCACCACGCTGGAGGCGATCTTCGTCAAGCGCCACGAGCATGCGCTTGTTTTCGCGCAGGCGTTCGACCTGTTCTTTCGCGCCGCCGAGGACTGGAAGCACATGCTGGATTCGGTGCCGCTGCCGGACCAGGCCAGGAAAAAGCCGCCGCCGGCCTCGCGCCGGGTCCAGGAGGCGCTGTCGCAGCCCCACATGAGCGAAACGCCGCAGGCCCAGGAGCAGGAGCTCCGGCTCTCGGTCTCCGACAAGGAGGTGCTGCAGAAAAAGGATTTCGCGCAGATGAGCGCAGCCGAGATCGCGCAGGTCACCCGCGCCATCGCCGGGATGAAATTGCCGCAGGCCGAATTGCGCACCCGCCGCTACCAGCCGGACGCGCGGGGCCTGCGCCTCGACATGCGCCGCACCTTGCGCGGGTCCTTGCGCACCGGCGGCGACATCATCGATATCCATCGGCTGGGGAAGATCGACAAGCCGGCGCCGATCGTGGCGCTGCTCGATATCTCCGGCTCGATGAGCGAATATACAAGGCTGTTCCTGCATTTCCTGCATGCCATCACCGATGCGCGCAAGCGTGTCTCGGTGTTCCTGTTCGGCACCCGCCTGACCAACGTGACGCGGGCGTTGCGGGCGCGCGATCCCGACCAGGCACTGGCGAGCTGTTCGCAGAGCGTGGAGGACTGGGCCGGCGGTACCCGCATCGCCACCTCGCTGCATACGTTCAACAAATTGTGGGGCCGGCGCGTGCTGGGGCAGGGCGCCATCGTGCTGCTGATTTCCGACGGGCTGGAGCGCGAAGCCGACGACAAACTGGCGTTCGAGATGGACCGGCTGCACCGCTCCTGCCGCCGGCTGATCTGGCTCAACCCGCTGTTGCGGTTCGGCGGCTTCGAAGCCAAGGCGCAGGGCATCAAAATGATGCTGCCGCACGTTGACGAATTCCGGCCCGTGCATAATTTGAGTTCAATCGAGGGGCTGATCGCAGCACTTTCGTCGGCGCCGCCGCCGCACCGCATCAGCCAGATCCGCCCCGCAGCTTGAAAGAGGCTCCCATGCTCAATCGCGATCAGGATATTCTCAAGGCGGCTGAGGACTGGCAGAAGGCCGGTCATGGTGTCGCGCTGGCCACCGTGGTCGAGACCTGGGGTTCCGCGCCGCGGCCGGCGGGCTCGAGCCTCGTCATCAACGACGACGGCACGTTTCTGGGATCGGTCTCCGGCGGCTGCGTCGAGGGGGCGGTGGTCACCGAGGCGCTTGATGTGATCGCCTCCGGCCAGCCGAAAATGCTGGAATTCGGCGTCGCCGACGAGACCGCGTGGAACGTCGGCCTGTCCTGCGGCGGCACCATCCGGGTCTTCGTCGAGAAGGTCGGCCAGTCGTGAAGCTCGAAACGCTCAGCCAGCTCAATATCGAGCGTGCCGCGCGGCGGCCGGTCATTGTCGTCACCGATACCGCCAATGGCGAGCAGCGGCTGGTCAAGGCCGAGGATATCGCCGCCGATCCCTTGCGCACCGATCTCGCCAAACAATTGCGCATGGGCAAGAGCGGCATGATCGAGGCCGGCGGCAAGAAACTGTTCCTCAATGTCTATGCGCCGACCGCCAAACTCGTCATTGTCGGTGCGGTCCATATCAGCCAGGCGCTGGCGCCGCTGGCGCGCTCGCTGGATTACGACGTGACGGTGGTGGACCCGCGCACCGCCTTTGCCAGCCCCGAACGGTTTCCGGATGTGCCGCTGATCGCCGAATGGCCCGACGTGGCGCTGCCGCCGCTCAACGTCGATTCCTACACCGCTTTCGTCGCGCTGACGCACGATCCCAAGATCGACGACCCGGCACTGCTGCACGCATTCGAGCGCGACTGTTTCTATATCGGCGCGCTGGGTTCGCGGAAGACTCACGCCAAGCGCGGCGAACGGCTGAGGGCGCAGGGCGCGCGGGATAGCGATATCGCGCGCATTCACGCCCCGATCGGCCTGCCGATCGGGGCGGTGTCGCCGTCGGAGATCGCGGTCGCGATCATGGCCGAGATCACGGCGCAGCTGCGGCTGCCTCCGAAAGAAAAAGAAGCCGCGGCATGAAATTCGGTCCCGCCAGCCCGGCCGACGCGGTCGGCGGCGTTACCGTTCACACCTTGCGTCAGGGATCGCTGGTACTGAAGAAGGGCACCATGATCGGTCCCGCCGAGGTCGAGTCGCTCCGGCGCGCCGGCGTCAAGGAAATCGTCGTGGTGCGGCTTGAAGAGGGCGACGTCTCCGAAGACGTCGCCGCCGCCGGCATCGCGCAGGCGGTTGCCGGCGACGGCATAAATGTCGAGCGCGCCTTTACCGGCCGCGCCAATCTGTTCGCCGCCAAAGCGGGCGTGCTGGTGGTGGATCGCGCCGCGGTCGACCGCATCAACGGCGTCGACGAAGCCATCACCTTTGCGACGCTCGCCGCCTACAAGCCGGTGGTCGAAGGCGAGATGGTCGCCACCGTCAAGCTCATCCCGTTCGGGGTCGAGGCCAGGCTGCGGGATGCTGCCGTGGCGGCGGCCAGCGGCGGCGCATTGCGGATCGCGCCCTACACCATCAAGCGTGTCGGCATCGTCTCGACCTTGCTCCCCGGGCTGGCGCCGAAGGTGGTCGAGAAGACCCTGCGGGTCACCGCGGATCGGCTGGCGCCCGCCGCCGCCGCCATCATCGCCGAGCGACGGGTGCCGCATGACGAAGCGGCGCTGGCGGCCTCGATCAAGGAATTGCTCGGCCTCGGCGCCGAACTGGTGATCGTGTTCGGGGCGTCCGCGATCGCCGACCGGCGCGACGTGATTCCGGCGGCGATATCGAGTATCGGCGGCGCCATCGAGCATTTCGGCATGCCGGTCGATCCCGGCAATCTGCTCTTGATCGGCAGCGCCGGCGGCGTGCCGGTGCTGGGCGCGCCCGGCTGCGCGCGCTCGCCAGTGGAGAACGGCTTTGACTGGGTGCTGATGCGCCTGTTGGCCGGGCTGAAGGTGACCCGCGCCGAGCTCACCGGCATGGGCGTTGGGGGATTGCTGATGGAAATCGTGACCCGGCCGCAGCCGCGGGAAAATCTCGGCGCCGACGGCAACCGCAACGTGGCCGCGATCATCCTCGCCGCCGGGCGCTCGACCCGGATGGGCGGTCCCAACAAGCTGCTGGCGGAACTCGGCGGCAAGCCGCTGGTGCGGATCGTGACCGAACAGGCGCTGGCCTCGAAGGCCCAAGGCGTGATTGTCGTCACCGGCCATCAGGCCGAGCAGGTCGAGCAGGCGCTGCAAGGCCTCAAGGTGAAATTCGTGCGCAATCCGGATTTCGCCGCCGGGCTCGCCAGTTCCGTCAAGGCCGGCGTCGCCGCGGTGCCTCAAGGGGTCGACGGCGCGGTGATCTGTCTCGGGGACATGCCGCTGATCGATGCGCATCTGATCGACCGGCTGATCGAAGCCTTTGCGCCGGACCGCGGCAATCTGATCGCCGTGCCCGTCAGCGATAACCGGCGCGGTAACCCGGTATTATGGTCGCGCCGCTTCTTCAACGAATTGATGACGCTCGACGGCGATATCGGCGCCCGGCATTTGATCGCCAAACACAGCGAGGCGGTGGCCGAAGTCCCGGTCGAGGGCCGTGGCGCCTTCCTCGATATCGACACCCCGCAGGCGCTCGAGGCCGCGCAGCGCGCGTGAACACAGGTCGTAGATTTGTAGATGATCGTAGATCGTAGATGGGGTAACGGGCCGCGGTCTGCCCTCCAAGCAAGCCGCGCTTGCTACGGCGCTATTGATGGCGCGCTGCGCGCGGCTTGCTTGGAGGGCGGGCGGTCGTCCCTCACATGGATGGTGTGACGGAGTTGGGGGATGAGCCTCGCTCCAAACATCAAGGAGAGACGACCATGAACAAGTATGCCGGAATTGACGTGTCATTGGAATGCTCGAGCGTGTGTGTTGTTGACGCAAACGGTAAGATTTTGCGCGAGGCCAGGGTGGCCACCGAGCCGGAGGCACTGATCGCCTGGTTCCGTTCGTCCGGTTTCGACCTTGAACGGATCGGGCTGGAAGCCGGCCCCCTGTCGCAATGGCTGTTTGCGGCGATGCGGGAAGCGGGGCTGACAGTCGAACTGCTGGAGACGCGGCACGTGCGCAAGGCATTCGAGGCGATGCCGGTAAAATCGGACCGCAACGATGCGCGCGGGATTGCGCAACTGATGCGGCTGGGCTGGTTCCGGCCGGTGCATTGCAAATCGATGAGCGCGCAAGAGACCCGAACGCTGCTGACTGCGCGCAAGCTGGTGCAATCAAAGCTTCACGACGTCGAGAACAGCCTACGCGGGATCCTGCGCGGCTTTGGGCTGAAGGTTGGCAAGACGACGGAACGTAAGTTCGCGGGACGGATCGAGGAACTGGTGGCGGGCCATCCGCATCTTCAAGTGATCGCCAAGGCGCTGCTGGCGGTGCGGGCGGTGCTGCGGACCGAGTTTGCAGCTTTCGAGAAGCAGGTACGCAAGCTGGCGCGCTCCGACATGCGGACACGGCTGCTGATGTCGACGCCGGCGGTCGGCCCGATCGTGGCGCTGACCTATGCCAGCGCGATCGACGATCCCGCGCGGTTTAAATCGTCGAAGCAGGCGGGAGCCCATTTCGGGTTGACCCCGAAGAAGTATCAATCCGGCCAGACCGACTACACCGGTCGGATCAGCAAGATCGGCGACAGTTCGGTGCGCACCGCGCTTTACGAGGCCGCCCACGTCATGCTGACGAAGCCGGTCAAGGGCTGTTCGCAACTGAAGAGCTGGGCGATGCGAATCGCCAGGCGCGCCGGCATGAGCAAGGCCAAGGTGGCGCTGGCGCGCAGGCTCGCGGTGATCCTGCATCGCATGCTTGCCGACGCAACCCCCTTCAACGCCGCCGCTGCGGTAACCTAACCAGGAGAGCCACAACAGTTTTCGGGCGGGTCACGACACCAGGCCTTCTCGAAGCGAAGTCCCTTCGCCGGGACGATGGATCAGGTCAGGCCGTTGCCCACCAGGTCGCTTCGTGAGCACGCGAATGTAGATTGGTCGACCTATCCTCTTCCAACCCCATCAGGCGGCGGCCGTTGCGCCGACCCCGTACAGAAGCGAGACCCGGCGAGCGGACAAACGCAAAAGGGATTGACTAATCGAGGCCCGTTACAGAAGGGTGGGCAAAGCGAAGCGTGCCCACCACGTTGCCACCAGCAACCATGGTGGGCACGGCGCGTAGAGCGCCTTTGCCCACCCTGCCAAGCATCTCGTTCACCAAGTCGAAATATCCCCCAAGTCAGATTCGCGCCGGCTGACCTCGGGGGAGGAGATTTTGATGTTTTTTAAGAACGCGCAACGCCGCGCGATATTTGTTCTTGCTTTGACTTTGATATTGGCCGGGTCACGCTTCGTAACCGAATCATTCGCGGCAGGTGCATTCGCGATCGGCAAATGCGGGGCCTATGGCCAGGCTTATGATTATGCCGGCGAGGCCAAGGCCCGCGCCGAGGCCATCAGGCAGTGCAAGGGCGCGTGTACCACGGTGACGATGAACCGTGCCTGCGCCGCATTCGCGATCGACATGGCCAATCCCTGCGGCGCCCACGGCTACGCGGTGAAGCCGAAGATTTCCAGTTCGCTCAACGAGGCGACCCGCAAGTGCTACGAATTCGGCGGCAAGGAATGCGTGATCCGCGCCTGGGCTTGCGACGCCAAGGGATAGATTGCACCATCGTCATTCCGGGGCGATGCGAAGCATCGAACCCGGAATCTCGAGATTCCGGGTTCGCGTCTTCGACGCGCCCCGGAATGACGCTGTTTGACCGGAGAACCTCATGCAATTCGATACCAAGATCGCGGTCGTCATCCGGACCGACCTTGAAGCGTGGCAGAAGCTGAACGTCGCGTCGTTTCTCACCAGCGGCATCGCCGCGGCGTTTCCGGAATGCATCGGCGAGCCCTATCAAGATGGTTCCGGCACGCAATATCTGTCGCTGATCGGCCAGCCGATCCTGATCTATGGCGCCGACCGCCCGGCGCTGACCCGCGCGCTGGAGCGGGCGCTGGCGCGCAGCGTGAAGCCTGCGGTCTACACCGAGGACATGTTCAAGACCACGCATGATGCCGCCAACCGCGAAGCGGTGCGGGCGGTGATCCGCGCCGAACTCAATCTGGTGGGGCTTGCGATGCGCGCCGAGCGCAAGGTGATCGACAAGATCGTCGACGGCTTGAAGTTTCACAGTTAGCGAGGCGGGTTACGCGCCGCCTTCGCGCTTGATTTGCCCGGCAGGCAGTTTGTTGAACGCTCTGTCCATCCTCCTTTGCAAAAATATTTTTGTTTCCGCCTACCCCAAATCACATCTAGAACTTTTCGCATCCCACCCCACAAGAGGGGCGTATCATGATCGTCACGAACGCGGGGCGGGATGCGGTGGACGCGGCAGCGTTTTGCGCGCGAAAGGTCGCAGGGCGGATTCTTTTGAATCCGTGAGCGACACGGAGCACGCGGACGAGAGACGATTGCAGCGGACGGCGAAGTCGTGTGGTCCTGACGCCCCGACGCTGGCGTCAAGTTCGCGGAGGTGAGTCGGCCCTACCGGGCTTAGACAAAACCATATCCGCAAGCGACGGTGGCAAAAGAGCCCGGTCACCGGGGAGAGCGCGAAATAAGCCGTTAAAACCATTGCGTGCGGGAATGCCGGGTGATCCCGGTGGACCTGTGGCGACGACCCGTGTGCACTACCACCTTCGCACGCGGGGCTATGGGTGCAGCGGGCACCCGGCATTCCCCACGCCCTCTTCGGGGCGGGAGATAAATGCAAACCTCGGGCGCCCTGCGCCGCGAGATTTATACGCATGTATAGAGATCGTCAGCTTCCGCCGTACCCTCGATTGACACAGGATGTGCATCGCGTATCTCACCCTCATGCCGGGGCGAAATTGAAACGAGCCAACCTCGATCTGCGACTGTATTTGGAACCGGTTCCGACCATCCCGGAATGACTTGCCATCCGGAATAATTTGGAAAAGCGATGCTGGGATTATGGGGCGATAAAGGCGCGCAGCGGCCGGCGGTATCGGCCGATTTCCGGCACGCGTTGATGCAGGAGGTGCTGCGCACCGAGCTGCTCCGGATCAAGGCGCTGATCGCGACGACCGCTCTGCTCGTCGTCATCCTGCTCGCCGTCTACTTCCTCGCTCCCGAAGCGGTGAGCCGCGTCTGGCACGGCAATCTCAGGCCGGCCTATCTTTATGCAGTCATCGTCCCGTTTGTCCTGTTCGAATTGTGGGTCCATGGGGTCATCAGCCGGCATTTGCAGCAGGGACGCGATATCCCCGTGATCCGGCGCTATGTCGGGGCGTTGATCGAGACCTCGATGCCGACGATCGCGCTGGCGATGCACATCGACAGCATGGGGTCGGTGCAGGCGCTTGGCTTCGTCGCGCCGATGACCTATTTCATTTTCATCATCCTCTCGACGCTGCGGCTGGATTTCTGGCTCTCGACCTTTACCGGCTTCGTCGCCGCGACGGCGTTGTTCTACATGGCGATGTTCTATCATCCCGCCGATCCCGCGCCCGACCTCTATTATAACGCCGCCCGCAGCCTGATCGTGCTGATCTGCGGCATGCTGGCGGGAGCGGTCGGCGTCCAGTTGCGTCGCCAGTTCGAGGCCAGCATCACGGCGGCGACCGCGCGCGACCGCATCACCAACCTGTTCGGCCAGCACGTCTCGCCGCAGGTGGTCGAGCGATTGATCGCCGAGGGCGCCGGCACCGGAAGCGATATCCGCCGCGTCGCCGTCATGTTCGTCGATTTCCGCAGCTTCACTGCAGGCGCGCGTACGCGCACGCCGCAGGAAGTGGTTGATCGTCTCGATGGCGCGTTCGCCGTGCTGGTGGACATTCTCGATCGCCACGGCGGCATCGTGAACAAGTTTTTGGGCGACGGATTTCTGGCGCTGTTCGGCGCGCCGCTGGAGGCGCTGGACCCCGCGCACCGGGCGGTTGCCGCGGCGCGCGAGATGCTGGAAGCGAACGTGCGGATCAACGAGACGACGAGCTGGCCGCTGCGGATCGGCATCGGCATTCACCTCGGCGAGGTGGTCGCCGGCAATATCGGCTCGCCGCGGCGCAAGGAATACACCGTGATCGGCGACACCGTGAACTTCGCTTCGCGGTTGGAAGCGCTCAACAAGGACTTCAATTCGCAGTTCCTGATCTCGGAGGCGGTTCGCGATGCGCTCGGGGAGGAATGTCGCGACGCCGTTTCGCTCGGCGATGTCGAGGTACGCGGCTACGAGCGGCCGATGGCCGTGTGGCAACTGGGATGAGAAGGTAAGAAAATGCAACGCCGTTACATCACTGTCGACGTGTTCACCGATCGCGCCTTTGGCGGCAATCCGCTGGCCGTGGTGCTCGACGCCGGCGGGCTCTCGACCGCGCAGATGCAGGCCATCGCGTCGGAGTTCAATTATTCCGAGACGACCTTTGTGCTGCCGCCGAGCGACCGTGCCAACGACGCGCAGGTTCGCATCTTCACGGTTCGCTCCGAGATCCCGTTCGCGGGCCACCCCAATGTCGGCACCGCCTTCGTGCTGGCGACCCAGGCAGTGAAGCCGCCGGCGCGGCTGAAGTTCGAGGAGAAAGCGGGCCTGGTGCCGGTCGAGATCCTCATCGATGGGGGCAGGGCCGTCGGCGCCGAACTGACCGCGCCGCAGCCGCTCGGCAAGCTCACGCAACTCGGCGCCGGGCAGGCCGCGGCCTGCCTGTCGCTGACATCAGCCGACATCAGGAGTGACCGTCATCCGCCGCAAATTGTCTCGGTGGGTCTGCCGTTTCTGGTCGTGGAGGTCGCCTCGCGCGAGGCGCTGCGGCGGGCCAGGCCCGACGCCGCCGCATTCGCCAGCACGTTTCCATGCGACGGCAGCGATGCGGTTTATTTCTATACCCGCGACGTGCCGCCGTCCGAGGCCTGCGACTTGCAGGCCCGGATGTTCCATCCGGGATCGAGCGGCCTCTCGGAAGATCCCGCCACCGGCAGCGCCACCGTCGCCGCGGCGGCGCTGCTCGCCGATCTCGCGAGCGAACGCGACGGCGAATTGAAGCTGCGCATCGGGCAGGGCGTCGACATGGGGCGGCCGAGTCTGTTGCTGACGCGGGTTCGCAAGGCGGGCGGCTCGGTCGTGTCCGCCCATGTCGGCGGACGCTGCGTGCCAATGATGGAAGGGACGTTTCGGCTGGCGGGCGAGGGGTAGGGGCGTGCAAAGATCGTCATTCCGGGGCGCGCGAAGCGCGAGCCCGGAATCTCGAGATTCCGGGTCCGGTGCTGGCGCACCATCCCGGAATGACGGTGACGACTTCTCTAAATCTGCGGCGCGACCAGATTTTCCACCTTCACCCCGTCGCGGTCCTCGATGATCTCCGCGATCCACTGCCGGTGGCAATGCTGATGATCGCGCTCGTAGCAGAGGATGCAGACCGGCCCGGCTTTCTTGACCAGCGACGACAGCTCGTCGAGTTCTTCTTTGGCCTGCGGCGTCTTCAGGTGCTTGGCATAGATCTTGTGCAGCGCATCGAATTGGCCGCTGCGCGCCGCCTCGCGGCCGTCCTTTGGCGTGCCGAGCCCGCGCAGATGCAGATACGAAATGCCGCGCTCGTCGAGGCCTGCCGCCAGCTGGCTCTTCGAAAAGCCGGGCCGGCGCGAGGAGGCGACCGCGCGCACGTCCACCAGCAGCTTGACGCCGGCCTGTTCGAGTTCGTCGAGCACGGCCTTGGCCGGCGTCTGTTCATAGCCGATGGTGAAGAGCTTTTTGGCTTTGGCCATTTGCGCTCCGGCTTACTTCACGCGTTCGATCAATTCCATCGCGCCGGCGGGCGCGCGCACCTTGCCTTCGTGGATCACATAGGCGAACACGTCGCGCGGCGTTTTCTTCGGCTTTGCCTCATCGACGCGCGGCAGGTCGTCCGGCTCGCCGCCCCCGGCCCAAGTTTGAAACCGCTTCGCCCAGGCGTCAAGTTGCTTCGGCGGATAGCAGGTCTTGAGTTCGTCGTTGCCCTTCTGCAGCCGCGCATAGACGAAATCGGCGGCGATGTCGGCGATCGCCGGATACTTGCCGTGCTCGGCGAATACCACGGGGGTTTCGAATTGGCGCAACAGCGCGACGAAATCAGGCACGCAGAAACTGTCATGGCGCACTTCGACCACATGGCGCAGCGCGCGCCCTTCGAGCTTGCGCGGCAGCAGCTCGAGAAACTTGCCGAAGTCGGCTTGGTCGAACTTCTTGGTCGGCGCGAACTGCCACAGCACCGGACCCAGCCGGTCGCCGAGCTCCAGCACGCCGGAGTCATAAAACCGTTTCACGGAATCGCCGGCTTCCGCCAGCACCCGGCGATTGGTGGCGAAGCGCGGACCCTTCAGCGAAAACACGAACCCGTCGGGCACCTCGCGCGCCCATTTGCGAAAGCTCTCCGGCTTCTGCGATCCGTAATAGGTGCCGTTGATCTCGATCGAGGTCAGCTTCGAAGCCGCGTATTCCAGCTCCTTTGCCTGCGTCAGCTTCTCCGGATAAAACACCCCGCGCCACGGCGCGAAGGTCCAGCCGCCGATGCCGATGTAGATCTTGCCTGAATGTTTCGAATGGGTTTGCGGGGGCTTGCTCACCGGCCGGTCTCGTCGCGAAAGAGGAACAAGGTCTGATGAAGGGAGTCTAGTCAAATCGATCGTGATTGGCCAGCCGATGAAAACGATGCGCCGCGCTTACCCTCGCCCGGCGTTCAAGCCAGCTTGACGAAAAAGGGAGAACAGGATGCGAATAAGCATTGTGGTTGCGGTCGCGATGACGAGTTCGGTTGCGATGGCCGGCGAGATCGACGATGCGCACCGGCTGGCCATATCGGGACGCGACTCCTACTGGAATTGCCTCGCTCAGGAATATGCCAGGGACAGCAACAAGGACATGTCGGGAGAGGATTTCACGCGCCACATTGCGAGCGTATGTCCTTCCGAACGGCAGAATTTTCGGGTGACGCTGGTGGATTACCTGTCGATGCAATTTCCGAAGGCCGATGCGGGAGCCCATATGACCACCGCCAACAACGCCATCGCGCTGGCGCAAAGGGATATCGCGGCGACATTCGCCAAGCGCAGGGGCGGGCCGAAGTAGCTGGCCTCCGCGGTTTGCACACGCTGGCAGCAGGACCGGCGGGCCGGGGGTCGCTTGGTCAAGATCTAGTGCGTATCGCGGGGCTTCCTGGCAACGAAGCCCTCGTAAGGTTTGAGCGTCTGCTTGGCAAGACCGCTATAGACGGCGCGAATCTTCTGCGAACTCGGTAACGAAGGTCTCGTAAGCCTGTTTGGCGAATTCGATCTGGATCTCGACAGCCTTGTCGACGGACCGGGCGCCCGAGAGCTTTTCGACAAAGGCTTTGGTTTCTTCAAAAGACTTCTTGGTGTAGTTGCCGTAGGCGCTCGCGAGCGTTTGAAAGTCGATCGAGGGGTTGTTCGACAACGCCATTGCTGTGTCGGCCTGTTTTTTGCTGTCTTGCAGCTCGAGACCCGGCGGTTGCGCTGGCTCGGGGCTCGGCGATTGCTCCGGCGCCGGACTCGGCAATTGCTCCGGCTCAGGGCTTTGCAGTTGCGCTGGTTTCGGGCTCCGCAGCCGCTCCGGCTTCGGGCTCTGCGGTCGTTCCGGTTTCGGGCTGAGCACCTGCTCCGGCTTCGGACTTTGCGGTTGCTCCGGCTTGCGATTTGGCTTGCCGGGCTTCTTCCCACCCGGTTTTTTCTGGTTTGAGCCCGACATCCCCTATCTCCGCTGTTCGCTACTTAAGGGCGAGAATCCGCCATAGCTGCGCAGAAATCGCGGCTTTGACATGTTCCTTAGGCGGCGCTGGTGTGTTGGTATCAAGAATTCGGTACTCCGTTGCGGCAATCGGTGTAGCAGCCAGCCCCATCGTTTTGGTGGACGCTCGCGATGCGTGCCGTGCGGCCCAATTCCCGCGATGCGGGTTTCGTGATATCGGTAACAAGCAGTCGGGGAATCGGGATGACTTCGGAAACGGTAGGCGGAGTGTTGGGCGCCATTGTCGGAACGGCCGTTCTGGCCGTTGCGGTCGCCTATGGCCCGATCGGACAACTCGGAAATCCTCCAAAATCTGTTCAAAAGATCGAGCAACCGAAGGAGCCGCTGATCGTGCCGCCGATCCGGGGACCGGTGGTCCGGGAAGTGCCTCAGTAAGCAGGGCGCAATCCGCCCCTTTCAAGACCCCTTGCGAAATGGCTCGATCCTCCCTATCTTGTTTCTAACGGCGACGTTGACGCTTCATAGCTCCGGCGCTGGGACGACCACTGAATAGCTCGGCTGCGCCGGATGTACGCGCGCCTGTTGTTCGTGGTCGTTGGCATTTTAGGGCCTGTTTTCCCCGTTTGACGCTCTCTCCCCGTCCGTCGATCTTCTTTCGTAGCGGATTCTTGCCCACTGGCGTCTAAGGGCCCGCGCCTTGGCTTCCCCTGACGCTGCGGATATACGCTGGCGGCATGAATGAAGCCATCAGACCGGGCCCCGTAAACCCGCAGGCGGCCGCTGGGCCTCAGCTTTCGGTCGTCGTCCCCACCTTCAATGAGCGCGATAACGTCACCACGCTGCTTCGGCGGCTTGAGACGGCGCTCGCCGGCGTCGCCTGGGAAGTCATCTTCGTCGATGACAATTCCCCTGACGAAACCTGGGATGTGGTGCGGGGCCTGGCGCGGGCGGATAACCGCGTTCGCTGCATCCGGCGGATCGGGCGCCGCGGCCTGTCCGGCGCCTGCATCGAGGGCATCCTGGCTTCGAGCGCCCCGTACGCGGCCGTGATCGATGCCGATCTGCAGCACGACGAGACGCAACTGGCCAAAATGCTGGCGCTGCTGCAGGGCGGCGAGGCCGAGCTTGTGGTCGGCAGCCGCTATATCGAAGGCGGCAGCGCCGACAGTTTTAACCGGCAGCGGGCAGGGGCCAGCGCGCTCGCAACCGAAGTCGCCAAGCGCGTGCTGCGGGTCAAGATCGCCGATCCCATGAGCGGCTTCTTCATGATCCGCAGGGATCGCTTCGAGCAATTGGCGCCGCAGCTTTCGACGCAGGGCTTCAAGATCCTGCTCGATGTCGTCGCCACCGCGCGCGGTGAGCTGCGCATCGTGGAGGTTCCCTACACATTCGGCTCGCGCCTGCATGGCGAGAGCAAACTCAATTCGATGGTGGCGCTGGATTTCCTGGGGTTGGTGCTGGCGAAGCTCACGCATGATGTGGTGTCGCTGCGCTTCCTGTTGTTCGCGATGGTCGGCTCGATCGGCCTGTTCGTGCATCTTGCCACGCTGTTCGTGGCACTCGATGTTTTCAATGCGCCGTTTCCGGAAGCGCAGGCCGCAGGAGCCCTGGTCGCGATGACCAGCAATTTCATCCTGAACAATTTTCTCACCTATCGCGACCAGCGGCTGAAGGGCTTTGCGATCCTGCGCGGCCTGTTGCTGTTCTACCTCGTCTGCAGCGTCGGCCTGTTCGCCAATGTCGGCGTCGCGTTCTCGGTCTACGATCAGGAACCGATCTGGTGGCTGGCCGGTGCGGCGGGTGCGCTGATGGGCGTGGTGTGGAATTACGCGATGTCCGGACTGTTCGTCTGGCGCAAGCGATGAATTCGCCTGCTCCTGAACCTGCAAGTCCTGACTCCGCCATGAGCCCGAACGACCGCCGGCTCGTTCGCAACACGGCGCTCACGCTGCTGGTCTTGGTGGCGCTGCGGCTCGCCGCCGCGGCGTGGACGCCGCTGACTTTCGACGAAGCCTATTACTGGATGTGGTCGAAGCATCTCGCCGGCGGCTATTACGATCATCCGCCCGTGGTCGCGGTGGTGATCCGGTTGGGCACCATGATCGCCGGCGACACCGAACTCGGCGTGCGGCTGGTGTCGATCCTCTTGGCGCTGCCGATGAGCTGGGCGGTGTATCGCACCGCTGCGATCCTGTTCGGCGGCGTGCGCGTGGCCGCGAGCGCGGCCCTGCTGCTCAACGTCACCCTGATGGCGGCGGTCGGCACCCTGATCGTCACGCCGGATGCGCCGCTGCTGGTGGCCTCCAGCTTTGTGCTGTTTTATCTGGCGAAGCTGTGGGAGACCGGGCGCGGCGTGTGGTGGCTCGCGGTCGGCGCCGCGGCCGGCGCGGCGTTGCTGTCGAAATACACATCGTTGTTTTTCGGTCCGGCGATCCTGATCTGGCTGGTGGCGATCCCGAAGTTGCGGCGCTGGCTGATCTCGCCATGGCTCTATCTCGGCGGCCTGGTCGCGCTTGCGATATTCGCGCCGGTCATCCTCTGGAATGCCGACCACCAATGGGTCTCCTTCATCAAGCAGTTCGGCCGCGCCCGGATCGAGGATTTCAGGCCGGTGTTCATCGGCGAATTGATTCCGACCCAGATCGCGTTCGCAACCCCCCTGGTATTCATCCTTGGCGCGATGGGGCTCTACGCGCTGGCTGCGCGCAAGGCCGGCGCGCCGGCGGCGCGTGTGCTGATCAACGCGGCGTACTGGACCATCGTCGCTTATTTCGTCTGGCATTCGCTGCACGCCCGCGTCGAAGCCAACTGGTTCGCCCCGGTCTATCCGGCATTCGCGATCGCCGCCGCGGTCGCTGCCACCCTCGTGCCATGGGGCGCTCGTCCGCAGCGCGTCGCCGATTTTTGCCGGCGCTGGGCGGCTCCAACCGGCATCGCGATGTTCGCGCTGTTGATCGTGCAGGCCAATACCGGCGCGCTGTCGGGCTATCGCCGCGACGCCACCGTGCGCAGCGTCGGCGTCGGCTGGCGCGCACTCGCCGGCGAGATCGAAACCGTTCGCGCCGGCGTCGGTGCGAGTTGCGTGCTGGCGCCGGATTACGGCACCACCGGCTGGCTCGCCTTCTATTTGCCGAAAGGCACCTGCGTGGTGCAGCCGACGCAGCGCATCCGCTGGGTCAACATGCCCGAGCCCGATCCGGCGCAGCTTGCCGGCAAACTGTTATATGTCGACGAGGTCCGGCCCGGCGGGCGGCCCTATCTGAAGGATGCGTTTGCGCGGATCGAAAGGGTCGCGGAACTCACGCGCAAGCGTGGGCCGCTCACAGTGGAAACCTACGCGCTCGACCTGCTCGAAGGCGCCAGGGGCGACGTGCTCGACCGATCGCCGCCGCCGGAACTGGAGTAGGCGGCGCCACTACCTCCCGTTGTTCTCTGATATCTCAGGCGAATTCAGCCGCGACGATCGCGCGCTGACCAGGGACGGCGGCGGGGTCACAATAAGGCTTTTTGGGGGCAATGAGATGCAGCGGCGCGTTGTCAGATCCCGTTCCAGAGCCTGCGGCGCGCCCGATTGATGCCACGCTGAACCCTCCGCGACGTCACGCCGAAAGATCGGGAAATGACTTGGTATCCCTATCTAAGATATTGAAAATACAATACTAAACAGCCTTGCTTGCGGTCGTTTCTTAAATGTCCGGTTCCCCGGTCTTGACGTGTCCCACACCCCCCGACACTTAATTCGCATTTAACGAAATGTTGCCTTAATGACGCTCCGCTCCTCTGCGAAACCAGAGGTGGGGATTTCTACACGACGACGAGTTGGGCGCGGGGTTGCGTTCGAATACGTCTAGGGCAGGCCAGCATCGGGCCCTGCCAAGGGGAAAACGGTGGGAATAGTCTGGATGCGGGGCGAATGAGTTACAGTACGCGTGCGTCTTCCGATTTCGCGGCTCGCCGCCGCGGAAGCTCGTCTAAAAAAGTCAGCCCCTATGCGATGTGCTTCGGCGTGTCCGTTGTCGGCGTGGTGATGGCTTGCGGTTTGACGGTCTATGCCAATGTTTTCGGCGCCAGCGTCTATCCGACCGCGGCCAGCGAGAACTTTGACGTCGCGGTGATCAAACGGACATCCCCGCCTGCGGTGCGCCACGCGGCGCCGGCCTTCGACGAGGTTTTTGCCTCTCTTTCCGAGCCCGCACCGCTGATTTCGGCGCCGGTCAATTTGCCGGCAGGCCCGTTGCTTTCGTTCGATGACCGCTTCGGCGCGGCCGCACGGCAGGGCGAGCCGCCGAGGCCGGTCGAAGTGGCGAAGCTGGAACTTCCGCCAGAGCCGAACCGTCAGCTCGCTGCAATTGCGCCGATGCCGGCGCCGCGGCCCGCGGCGGTTCGCGCGTCGCAAACGGCTCGCGAACGGGTCCGCGACATCACGCAGGGCGCCAAGGCGGCCGTGCTGGCGGCGGTCGAGGAAAAGCCGACGATCTTCGAGAAGCTGTTTGGCTCGTTGAAGTCGGCGGGGCCCTCGCTCGCCTTCGCGTCCGCGGACGCCAGCGCGACCGGAAGCCTCGGACCGATCCAGAACAGCGCGCTCGGCGGTTCGGTTCCTTACGACCGCTCGACCGCCGTGTACGACATTTCCGCCCACATGGTTTACATGCCCGACGGATCCAAGCTCGAAGCCCATTCCGGCCTCGGCTCCCGGCTCGACGATCCCAAATACGTCCATGTCAGAATGCAGGGCGCAACACCGCCGCATGTCTATGACCTGGAGCCGCGCGAGGCGCTGTTTCACGGTGTGCCGGCGTTGCGGTTGAAGCCCATCGGCGGCGAGGAAGCGGTGTTCGGAAGGTCGGGCCTGCTCGCGCACACCTACATGCTCGGCCCCAACGGCGATTCCAACGGTTGCGTGTCGTTCAAGGACTATGACGCCTTCCTGCAGGCCTACCGCAGCGGCAAGATCAAACGGCTGGCCGTCGTCGCGAAGGTGGACTGAGCGGGGCAAACGCCACGCCTTGGCCCGGATGAAGCGATCCCGGCGAACCCCGCGGATTAGGTTGAGGCGCAGCTCGCTAGGCGTTCGTTTGAACGAATGGGGCCTGTCCGTTCACGGAGGTACTTAAGCCGTGATGATCTCTGGCGCGCGCAAGTGTATTTACAAACGCTAAAATTGATGTATGTCACGCGCACGCGGAAACTCCGCTGACGAGAATACGATGAAACATTCAGACACCCGCCCGACACTCGAAGCAGGCCTGCCGTCCATCCGGCAAGGTCGGCATTCGGCGTGCGCGCTTGATGTCTTCTCAATGATTACGTGCCCCACGGGGCGCAGACTGGCAAAGTAAAGCAGCAGCGGGTTCTCCTTCTGCCGCTTCGGCAGAGAGAAAAACCCGCAAGATGCCTTTACCGGCAGTTTGCATCTCCACAACACCTCCCTGCCTACAAAAGCGAAACCGGCATACTTCGCGGATGAGTATGCCCATTGTCTGGTGCCGCCCATGATGGGTTTCCCAGATCGAAGCGAGTTAGGCGACGAAGGAGGATCGTATGCGATCGGACCCCTATCAGGAGCGTGCGCGGGCGTTGGCTGTCGAAGCCGGGCTTGATCCCGACGCGAAAATCGATCGTCCGGGTCAACGGCCGATGCCGACATGGTGCACGTTCCGCGATGCGGCCCGCAAGGAGCATCTTGCGCGGGAGGCGGAAGCCGTTGCCGCCGATATCGCGATCCAGCCGCAGGCCGCGCAATACCAGAACAGTCCGCTCAAGGTTTTCGGGCCGCATGATGACGCCACGATCGCGCAGATGCGCAACTGCATGTCGGTCGGCAACGTCGTGGCCGGTGCAATCTGCGCGGATGGTCACTTGGGATATGCGCAGCCGGTTGGCGGCGTGATCGCGTATGAAAAGCAAATCTCGATCTCCGGCGTCGGCTTTGACATCGGCTGCGGCAATATGGCGGTGCGCCTCGATACATCCTTCAGCCAGGTCGAGAGCAATGTCGGCGCCATCATCAAGGACGTGCACAAGGTGATTTCGTTTGGCGTTGGGCGCAGCAACGGCGAGCGCGTTGAGCACGAGCTATTCGACGACAGCGATGCCTGGCGCGAATCCGACATGGGTGAATACCGGCAGAAGGCGGTCTCGCAACTCGGCACGGTGGGGTCAGGTAACCATTACGTCGACTTGATGCGCGATGAAGATGGTTTTGTCTGGATCGGTGTTCACTTTGGCAGCCGCGGTCTCGGGCACACCAGCGCGACCCGATATCTCAAGGCTGCCGGCGGCAAGGACGGCATGAACGTGCCGCCCGCCGTCATCGACGAGGACAGCGAGATCGGACGACGCTATATCGCGGCGATGCAATTGGCCGGCCGCTATTCCTATGCCGGCCGTGAGTGGGTGATCGAACGTGTGCGCAAGATCATCGGCGGCAATGTTACGGACATGGTGCACAACCACCACAACTATGCCTGGCGAGAGAACCACGGCGGCAGGGATTTGTGGGTGGTGCGCAAGGGCGCGACGCCGGCTTTCCCTGGTCAGCGTGGTTTCGTCGGCGGATCGATGGGTGACGATGCCGTGATTGTCGAGGGTATCGACAGTCCGGAAGCAAAGGCCTCGCTTTACTCGACCATCCACGGTGCCGGACGATTGTTCGGACGCAGAGAAGCCAAGCGAAGGTTTACACGTGCGCAGATGGATTTGTGGTTGCACTCGCGTGGCGTCACGCTGGTTGGCGCGGATCTCGACGAAAGTCCGATGGCCTATCGTCGCTTGCCGGAAGTTCTTGCCGAGCATTCTGGCTCGATCAAAGTGTTGCACACGTTACGTCCGTTCGCGGTGGCGATGGCGGGAGAACATGAATTCGATCCGTTCAAGGATTGATGACCGAGAGCCGGTGCTCCCTGCCGCCTCGACGCGCTGCTCAACAGGCTTGTTCGCCTGAAGTCCGCGGAGAGCGCATGAGCAGAAGGGTCGCCTACGGGCGGCCCTTTGTTCTTTTTGGCCCAGCGGCGCTTGCCCACCCGGATCGAAGAACGCTATCACCCCCGATATGTCCCAGCCTGACTTCCAACCGATATTAACCGGCCCGACCGTCATCATACGGCCTGTGGTGGCCGGTGATTGGACGGAACTGTTCGAGGCCGGCTCCGATCCCGAGATCTGGAAGGTGCATCCCTCTCCGGACCGCTACACCGAGCCGGCATTCAGGAAATTCTTCGACGGGGCGGTGGCGTCGAAAATGGGTTTTGTGTTCGTCGACCGCTCGACCAGCCGCCTGATCGGCTCGAGCCGCTATCATGGCTATGACGCTGAGCGCCGTGAAATCGAGATCGGCTGGACGTTCATCGCGCGCAGCCATTGGGGCGGAGCGACCAACCGCGAAGTCAAACGCCTCATGCTCGATCACGCCTTCACCTTCGTCGATACCGCGATTTTCTGGGTGGGCGAGGAGAACTGGCGCTCCCAGGGCGCGATGACCAAGATCGGTGGCGTCAGGCGTAGCGGGCTTTTTACCCGGGAGTCCTCCGGCACGATGCCGTACTTCATTTTCGAGATCTGCAAAAGCCAGTACGAGCAGGGCGGCCGGGCGCTGGTGACCTGAGGTTTCGACGACAACGAACGGCAAAACAAAAACCCCGGCATCGCTGCCGGGGTTTTGCATTGTTGAGCTTGCCTGAGAGGCTGGATCAGAAATCCATGCCGCCCATGCCGCCGCCGCCCGGGGGCATGCCGCCGCCGCCGGCGTTCTTCTTCGGCAGTTCGGCCACCATGGCTTCGGTGGTGATCAGGAGTGCTGCCACGGAGGCTGCGTTCTGGATCGCCGCGCGAACGACCTTGGTCGGGTCGATGATGCCCTTGCTGATCAGGTTGACATACTCACCCGACTGCGAGTTGAAGCCGTACGAGTACTGGTCCTTTTCGAGGATCTTGCCGACGATGACGGAGCCGTCCTCGCCCGCGTTGATCGCGATCTGGCGTGCCGGCCAGGACAGCGCCTTGCGGACGATCTCGACGCCGGTCTTCTGGTCGTCGTTCTGGGTCCGGATCTTCTTGAGCTGCTCGGAAGCACGCAGCAGGGCGACGCCGCCGCC
Organism: uncultured Alphaproteobacteria bacterium; assembly: GCA_963793165.1. Taxonomy (GTDB): domain Bacteria; phylum Pseudomonadota; class Alphaproteobacteria; order Rhizobiales; family Xanthobacteraceae; genus Bradyrhizobium. Next base: position 1,354,285 of record CAWBYU010000004.1, on the reverse strand, counting down.
CGGTACGATGCCTTCTTCAACCGCCGCGCGGGTCGCATGCATCGCGTCATCAACGCGATCCTTGCGCTCCTTGACTTCGATTTCGGTCGCGCCGCCGACGCGGATCACCGCGACGCCGCCCGCGAGCTTGGCCAGACGCTCCTGCAGCTTCTCACGGTCGTAGTCCGAGGTGGTTTCCTCGATCTGCGCCTTGATCTGCGAAACGCGCGCCTCGATGTCGGCCTTCTTGCCGGAGCCGTTGACGATGGTGGTGTTCTCCTTGTCGATCATCACCTTCTTGGCGCGACCGAGCATGGCGAGCGTCACGTTCTCCATCTTGATGCCGAGATCTTCCGAGATCGCCTGGCCGCCGGTCAGGACTGCGATGTCCTGCAGCATGGCCTTGCGGCGATCGCCGAAGCCCGGAGCCTTGACGGCGGCAACCTTGAGGCCGCCGCGCAGACGGTTGACGACCAGGGTGGCGAGGGCTTCGCCTTCGACGTCTTCCGCGACGATGACGAGCGGCTTGCCGGTCTGCACCACGGCTTCCAGGAGCGGAAGCAGTTCGTTCAGGTTGGAGAGCTTCTTCTCGTTGATCAGGATGTAGGCGTCATCGAATTCGACGCGCATCTTGTCGGCGTTGGTGACGAAGTAGGGCGAGATGTAGCCGCGGTCGAACTGCATGCCTTCGACGACGTCGAGTTCGGTCTCGAGCGACTTGGCTTCTTCAACCGTGATGACGCCCTCGTTGCCGACCTTCTTCATGGCGTCGGCGAGGAACTTGCCGATTTCGGAGTCGCCGTTGGCGGAGATGGTGCCGACCTGGGCGATTTCCTCGTTCGAGGTGACCTTCTTGGAGTTCTTGACGAGGTCGGCGACCACGGCTTCCACCGCCAGGTCGATACCGCGCTTCAGGTCCATCGGGTTCATGCCGGCAGCAACCGCCTTGGCGCCCTCACGGACGATCGCCGCGGCCAGCACGGTCGCGGTGGTGGTGCCGTCGCCGGCCGCGTCGGCCGACTTGGAGGCGACTTCGCGCACCATCTGGGCGCCCATGTTCTCGAACTTGTCCTCAAGCTCGATTTCCTTGGCGACGGTGACGCCGTCCTTGGTAATGCGGGGGGCGCCGAACGACTTGTCGAGCACGACGTTGCGGCCCTTCGGACCGAGCGTCACCTTCACCGCGTTGGCGAGGATATCAACGCCGCGCAGCATGCGATCGCGGGCGTCGACGCCGAATTTGACTTCTTTGGCTGACATTTATTGGATCTCCGTTTGAAACTGGGTCCTCGTCCTGAGGAGCCCGCCCTTAGAGCGGGCGTCTCGAAGGATGAGATGATTTGAGCTTGCGGCCTCATCCTTCGAGAGGCCGGCTGCGCCGGCTCCTCAGGATGAGGAAACGGGCTTCGTGCTTAAGCGGCCTTCTTCTTGGCGGAGGGGACGTCGGTGAGAACGCCCATGATGTCGCTCTCCTTCATGATCAGGAGCTCCTCGCCGTCGAGCTTGACCTCGGTGCCCGACCACTTGCCGAACAACACGCGATCGCCGACCTTGAGATCGATCGGGATCAGCTTGCCGGCTTCGTCACGGCCGCCCGGACCGACCGCGGTGATTTCGCCCTGCGAGGGCTTTTCCTTGGCGCTATCCGGGATGATGATGCCGCCTGCTGTCTTCTCTTCGGCGTCGATACGCTTGACCACAACGCGGTCGTGAAGCGGACGGAATTTCATGCAGTCCTCCTAAGCTTTTGAAGATGTTGTCGAGTTTTTGAATTTTGGCAGTCCGCACCGGCGAGTGCCAGCGTGGCTGGACAGGACATAGGCCAGTCTTGTCGGGGGAACAAGGGTCTCTAGCAGAAAAATTGGCACTCAAATATGACGGCTGCCAAATTCATTCATCATGATTAATCCGGCGGGCCGGGGCCTAAGTCGCCATATTAGCAGGTGCGGTAAGCTGCTGCTAACGCGAGATTTTTCAACAGATCGTTAAACATTTAGGCTTGTGATGGGTTGGTATCGTGCGTCACATTTCTCTCATGTGAGCGCATCTCCACCGGGTGGCTCCCGGTCGGCGGCCACTTCGGAAAATGCGCTCCTTAAATGGAGGTTGGCATGGTCTCGCGGGTTGGGGTTTCCGAAGATTTTCGGAAACAGGTGTTGGGTTACGGGCTGACGACGGCGCAAATCCTGTATCGGATGCCGGATCACCCGTCGTTGCTGCAAACCTACGTCTGGCAGAATTACGATCTGTTTCCGAATTTTCCTGCACTGAAGGATTTCCTTTCGTTCTGGCAGCAAAAGCTCGAGGGCCCGTTATTCGCCGTCACCGTCGCGCATTCCAAGCTGATCAAGCCCGCCGAACTGCGCGCCGTCGATGGCGTGTTCCGGCTGCATTGAGACGGGATTCTTGTAGGGTGCGCAGAGCGAAGCGTGCCCACCCCGATTCACCCCCGGTGTAGAGTTCGGTGGGCTCGCTTGCGCTTAGCCCACCCTACAAACGACGAACTGTGCTACCCTTTCCGCATTGAACGGAAATGGGAGAATGTCGATGGCCAGGAAGAAGCCGACATCGCGGGCTGCGGCCCGCACCGCGGCGCAGAAAAAATCGCCTGCGCGCAAGACCGCCAAATCCAGCGCGCGTAAGCCGATCGAGGCCAAGCGCGCGTCGCCGGCCGCAAAGCCGAAGGCGCGGCCCAAGCAGCGCATCGCCATCAGTCATCATCGCGAAGAAGATTTTAAAGCCGACGGCTTGCGGACGTATGCCATGTACCGCGACCTCGGTATCGCCGAAGCCAGCCATGGCCTTGCGCAGGCGCATGTGATCCGCCTGGTCGGCCCGTGTAATCCGGAGGAAGTCTCAAAGCTGCACTTCCACGATGTCGAATTCCAGATGGTCTACGTGCTGAAGGGCTGGGTGAAGACCTACCTGGAAGGGCAGGGCGAGACCTTGATGAAGCAAGGCAGCGCATGGACGCAACCGCCGCGCATCAGGCATCTCATCATGGATTATTCCGACGACGTCGAATTGCTGGAAGTAATCCTGCCGGCCGAGTTCAAGACGATTGAACTGACGACGTGACTTATGACCCGTCATTCCGGGGCAGCCCGCAAGGGCTGAACCCGGAATCTCGAAATTCCGGGTTCGTGTCTTCGACACGCCCCGGAATGACGCTAATCCGTTAATTCAACACCCCCACAATCGCGCCCATTAAACACGTCGTCAGCGTGCCCGAGACGATCGATTTCAGCCCGAGCGAATTGATCTCGTCGCGGCGCTCGGGCGCCATGGTGCCGAGGCCGCCGATCATGATGCCGAGGCTGCCGAAATTGGCAAAGCCGCACATCGCATAGAGCATGATCAGCCGCGAGCGCGGGTCGAGCACATCGGCACCGAGCTTTGATAATTCCACATAGGCGATCAGTTCGTTGAGCACCGTCTTGATGCCCATCAGGCCGCCGGCGGAGACCGCTTGCGGCCAGGGCAGGCCCATCAGCCAGCACACCGGCGCCATCGCATAGCCCAGCATCCGCTGCATCGAGATCGCCGCGCCGCCGACATTCGGCAGCAGCCCGAGGATCGCGTTGACGAGATAGACCAGCGCCACCAGCACGATCAGCATCGCGATGATATTGAGCAGCAGTTCCAGCCCGGCCGTGGTGCCCTTGACGATCGCATCCATGGCGGAGGCTGCATGCATGTCGGGATCGCGAAGGGCGACCCGGGGATCGACAAGCGCGCCGTCGGTGTGTTTGTCATTGGTCTCCGGCACCATGATCAGGCTGACCAGGATCGCCGCGGGCGCGCCGAGCACCGATGCGATCACGAAATGCGCGCCGGAATCGGGAACGAGCGGCGCCAGCAGCGTGGCGTAGAGCACCAGCACGGTGCCGGCGATACCCGCCATGCCGCCGGTCATGACCAGGAACAATTCGCTTCGCGTCAGTTGCGCGAGATAAGGCCGGATGAACAGGGGCGCTTCCACCATGCCCAGAAAAACATTGGCCGCCGTGGACAGCCCGACCGCACCGCCGACGCCGAGCGTGCGCTCCAGCAGCCACGCCATGCCGCGCACGATCGGCGGCAGGATGCGCCAATAGAACAACAGCGTCGTGAGCACGCTCATGACAAGCACCACGGGCAGCGCCTGAAACGCCAGAATGAAGTCGGCGCCCGGCGCTTTCAGATCGAACGGCAGCCCACCGCCGCCGAGATAGCCGAATACGAACGCGGTGCCCGCGCGCGAGGCGGCCGAGATCACGCCGACCGCGTCATTGATGGCGCCGAAGGCGTGCGCGACCACGGGCAGTTTTATCAATACCGCCGCGATGAGAACGGTGACGAAAAGCCCGATCGCGGCCTGCCGGAGCGATACCGCGCGGCGGCTTTCGCTGAGCCCCCATGCGATGCCAAGCAATGCGATTACCCCGAAAGCCGATTGCATTTGCAACATAAAGTCCCCCACGCCCAAACGATTATGGCGGCGACGCGCCGCGAAGCGCAAATGCCATGCGTTTGAGGTCGCAAGGTGGCCGCGCGCCGGACATTGACAACCGCTCCGCGGTCAGCCACGCGTCGCACCAGCCGTGCGGCGGGCGACTGCGCACAATTCGAAACCGGGCAGAAGCCGCAAGACCATGTCGTCCATATTAACAGCCGACTTAACCGCGCTGCTCAGGCACCGGTCCTTTCTGCTGTTTCTGCTTGCGCGAAGTTTCTCGCGGTTCTCCAGCCAGGTCGCCGCGGTGGCGATCGGCTGGCAGATCTACGATCTCACCGGCAGCGCGTTCGATCTCGGGATGGTGGGACTGGTGCAGTTTCTTCCCACCGCGCTATTGGTTTTCGTGGCCGGCCACGCCGCCGACCGCTACGAGCGCAAGCGCGTCGTGCAGATGTGCCAGTTCGCCCAGGCGGCAACAGCGCTATTTTTCGTATGGGGGGCTTATGCGGGCTCGCTGACGGCATTGCAGATTTTTATCGGCACCGGCGTGCTCGGGACAGCCACCGCGTTCGAAAGCCCCGCGGTGGCGGCGCTGTTGCCGCTGATCGTTCCCGCGGGTTCGCTGCAACGCGCCACCGCGCTGTCCAGCGGCTCGGCGCAAATCGCCACGATCATCGGGCCCGCGCTGGGCGGCCTCGCCTATGCCGTCGCGCCCAGCGTGCCCTACGGCATGATGGCTGTGTTCTGGCTGTTGGGGGCGGGCTTCAGCGGCGCGATCGTGCTGGCGCAAGCCGCCGCCGTGAGGGATTCCGCGACGCCGGCCGACCTGTTCGCGGGCGTCCAATTCGTCCGCGACAACCCGGCCATCCTGGGTACGATCTCGCTGGATCTGTTCGCGGTGCTGCTGGGCGGAGCGACGGCGCTGCTGCCGATCTATGCGCGCGATATCCTGCAGACCGGGCCCTGGGGCCTCGGCATCCTGCGTGCCGCGCCGGCGATCGGCGCGCTCATGATGACCGCGGTGCTGGCGCGCCATACCATCAACCGCCGCGTCGGCGAGCGGATGTTTCAGGCCGTGATCGTGTTCGGTGCGGCGACGGTGGTGTTCGCCGTTTCGCAGTGGATGTGGCTCTCGGTGGTGGCGCTGGCGACCCTTGGGGCGGCCGATATCGTCAGCGTGGTGATCCGCTTCTCGCTGGTCCAGCTTGGCACGCCTGACGAAATGCGCGGCCGGGTCGGCGCCGTCAACTTCCTGTTCATCAACGCTTCCAACCAACTCGGCCAGTTTGAAAGCGGCGTCACCGCCGCCTTGTTCGGCGCGATGCCGGCGGCCGTGCTGGGCGGCGTGGGAACGATCGCAATTGCGCTATTGTGGATGAAGCTGTTCCCGACATTGCGCAATGTGGAGCGGCTGGAGTAGGGCGAGACGCAAATTGGCAGTGCGCAGGACCTGTCGCTTCGTCGCGCATTCGGCGTCATCGCCCGGCTTGACCGGGCGACCCAGTATTCCAGAGACGTCAGCGACCAATCGAGAAGCCGCGGCGTACTGGATACCCCGCTTTCGCGGGGTACGACGGCTGAGGTTCAACCGAATCGCGTCCGGGGCACGAGAGCTCACCCCCGCCCGACGAACGGCATCTTGCTGGCCATCACCGTCATGAACAGCACGTTGGCGTCGAGCGGCAGGCCCGCCATGTAGGCGACGGCGTCGCCGACCGCCTTGGCGTCCATGCGCGGCTCCGGGATCTTGCGGCCGTCGGGCTGCAATACGCCGGCGACCATGCGATCCGTCATCGGAGTTGCGGCATTGCCGATGTCGACCTGTCCGACCGCGATGTCATAGGCGCGGCCGTCGAGGTTGCTGGCCTTGGTCAGGCCGGTGATGGCATGTTTGGTAGAGGTGTAGGCTGCGGAGAACGGCCGCGGCGCATGCGCCGAGATCGAGCCGTTGTTGATGATGCGGCCGCCGCGCGGGGTCTGGTCCTTCATGATCCGGAACGCGTGCTGGGTGCACAGAAACGGTCCGGTCAGGTTGGTGTTCACCACGGCCTGCCACTGTTCGAGACTGAGATCCTCGAAATTCACCGGCGGTGCGCCCATGCCGGCATTGTTGAACAGCACATCGAGCCGGCCATAGACGTCCATCACCTTGGCGAACAGCGCCGCGATCGATCCGGGATCGGTCATGTCGGCGGAAACCGGAAGGCTCTTGCCGACATTGTCGCCGAGCTTCTGGGTCTCCTGCAGCATCTCGATCCGGCGTCCGGCCAGCACCACGGTAAATCCGGCGTTCATCAGCGCCAGCGCTGCCGCGCGACCGACACCGGTGCCTGCGCCCGTCACCACTGCGATCTTGTTTCCTGCCTCGGCCATGTGCTTCCCGCCTTTATGTTTTTGTTTCTGTTTCGCTCTTGTAGGGTGGTCTTGGAATATTCTGATGCGCCGCGCGCAGCGCCGCCGACCAGCGCGAACGCAGATCGTGGAAATATGGCTCGCCGGCCTCGATGCGGTGATTGAGATCGGCGTCGCAGACGTCGGCGCGCACCACCAGCACGTCGATCGGCAGACCGACGCCGATATTGGAACGCATCGTGGAATCCATCGAGATCAGGCTGGTCTTCAGCGCCTCATACAATTCGACGTCGTAATGCATGGCGCGATCGAGCACCGGCTTGCCGTATTTGTGCTCGCCGATCTGCAGATAAGGCGTGTCGGTGGTGCATTCGATGAAATTGCCGGCCGGATAGACCATGAACAGCCGCATCCGCGAGCCCTTGATCTGGCCGCCGAACAGGAACGAGACGTCGAAATTGATGTCCTCGGACTGCAGCGCGACGCCCTCGGTGGCGTGGACGGCGCGGATCGCCCGGCCGATACGCTGCGCCGCCTGGAACATGGTCGGCGCATTCAACAGCGTCTCGATCTCCCCGGAGTGGGGGTCTTCCATGCCCTCGGTGAGGGTGGACAGCACCGACTGGCTGATCGCCAGATTGCCGGCGCTGGCGATCGCCATGATGCGCTCGCCGGGTTTGCTGAAGATGTGAAGCTTGCGAAAGGTCGAGACGTTGTCGAGGCCGGCATTGGTGCGGGTATCCGCGATCATGACCAGCCCGTCCCGCACCAGCACTCCGCAGCAATAGGTCATTCCTGGTCCCCGTACGCATGGCGGCGCGGACTTACTAGCCAATTTTGGAGGGGCCTCCAACCCCATTCGGGCCCTGCTGCCGGTGTTCGGAGCGATTTGGCGGGACGCCGCAGATATCCGCCGGTTGGACAATTTTCCGCCTATTCCCGGCGGGCGCCCCTGCTGGCTCCTCGCAAGACGGCATGGCGGTCTCTGGCGGTGGCGATGGCTTGCAGGCCCGCGAGATGGCGCAGGCCTGCGAGGCGTTGAATCAACGAAGCGGCGAAGACCGTCAGGCCGTCATTTCGGGCATGCCGATGGGCGTGTCTGAAAGACCGATCTCATCGCCGACAGGCGATCCCTGAAGGCCGTCGCGGCTCAAGACGTCGTCGCGCGTTTCATGGCGCGGGACGTCAACACCCCGTGAGGCATACTCGTTGATCTTGTTTCGCAACGTCCGCACCGAGACGCCAAGCAGCCGCGCCGACGTGGTCCGGTTGCCTCGGGTATTGGCCAGCGTTTCCAGAACCAGGTCCTGCTCGATCGCCCGAAGGGGCGAACCGACCAGCCACCGCGCAAGGCGGCGGCGCGAAGCGTAGGAAATCGGGGTGGGAGGTGAATTGCGTCCCATTTGCGCGCTACTCCATCTACATGCCCACAGCCCTCCGTCAGGGGACGATAATAAGGTTAACGAGTTCTTAACGCGCAAGATAACGCGCGTTTACCGCGTTAAATCGAAGCCGCGGCCACCGGCCCGGCCCTTCAAACTGCTCGCAGTCCGTGCAATGCGCTGATTCGCAACCTCCGATTCGGCGATGATGGGGGGTCAGGATTGCGACTGCGATTGGCCCTGCCGTCCGGCCTGATCGACCTTGACCGCGACCGACAGCGTCTCCATGCCGCCGCCATAGCGGGTGCCGCGCACCGGGGCTGCGCCGAGATAATCGAGGCCGATGGCGACGCGGGCATGCGCGTCGGTGGTGCAGATGCCGTTCGCGGGGTCGAATCCGACCCAGCCGAGATCCGGCACGAACGCCTCCGCCCAGGCATGGCCGGCCTGCTGATTGACCATCCCGTCGGAACGCAGGAAATGCCCGGCGACGAACCGCGCCGGCACGCCGCCGGAGCGCGCGCAGGCGATGAAGATGTGGGCGTAGTCCTGGCAGACCCCGCGCTTCAGCCCGAACGCTTCCACCGCCGAGGTGCCGCTGTTGGTGGGATCCTCGTCGAAGGTCATGTGCTCGTTGATCTGCACCATCAGCGCATGCAGGAATCCGAGCACGTCGTCTTCCGACTCCGCGCGCAGTTCGCGCACAAACGTCGCCATCGCCGGATTGACTTCGGTCAGCGGGGTGGAACGCAGGAACAGGCTCGGCGGAAAGCGCTCGTCGGTGCCCCTGAGCACGCCGCCGGTATCGTGGGTCTCGATCAGGCCTCCGACGGTGATGGTGAGATCGGCGATCGGCCCGTGGGTCAGCACATGCGTGACATTGCCGAATGCGTCCTGATGCACGTCCAGCCGCGAATCCGTGGAGACGTCGATCTGCCATTCCGCGACGTACTGGCCGTCATGGCTGCCGGGTGTCATCCGCAGGATCTGAATGACGCCGGTGGCCGGCGGTTCGTAGCGATAGCTGGTGGAATGGGCAATTCGCAGGCGCATGACCAAGGAATTTCCGAATCTGGGGTGAGCCGCGAAGGCTGGTGTTAGATCAGATATTGCTTGGTGATGATTTCGCCAAGCCTTGCATTATCCATAATGAATTCCTGGATGAATTCATGCACGCCGTGCTGGAAGATATCGTCCATGTGGCTGTGCTCCAGGCGGTTGCGGACGCCGCGGGCGTGGCGCTGGGCGGCGCCCTGGCGGCCATAGGCGACCCCGATCTGGTCGAGATTGCGCACCAGATTGCCGTAACAGCTCGCCAGCGAACGCGGCAGTGAATCGTTCAGGATCAACAGATCCGCGATCAGCCATGGTTTGAGGGTTTCGCGATAGACCCAGTGATAGGCGGTGAGGGCGGACACCGAGCGCAGGATCGAGGTCCATTGATAATAGTCGAGCGGCCCGCCGACATGCTCCTCCTCGGGCAACAGCACGTGATACTTCACGTCGAGGATGCGGGCGGTGTTGTCGGCGCGCTCCAGATGCAGTCCTAGCCGCGAAAACCAGTAGGCGTCGTTGCGCAGCATGGTGCGGTAGGCCGAGCCGTCGAACCGCAGCGAGGTTTCCTGCACGAAGCGCAGGAACTTCGCCAGTTCTTCGCGGGTCTTGGCGCCCTTGCCCCAGACCTCCTGAAGGTCGATCCAGGCGGAGTTGATGGTGTCCCACATCTCGCTGGTCAGCGCGGTGCGGACCGAGCGCGAATTCAGCCGCGCATTTTCGATGCAGTTGCGGATCGAGGACGGATTGCCGGGCGAGAACGACAGATACTCGACGACATTGTGCTCGTTGGCTTCCTGGTAAGTCTCGTAAAAGCTCCCGCTGACGCCCGCGGTCAGCAGCGCCGAATCCCATTCGTTGGTCTGGCCGATATAGGTATTGGGAAGCGCGGTGACGCGCAGCGTCGCCTCGATGGTGCGTGCCAGATATTCCGCGCGCTCGACATAGCGGGCCAGCCAGTACAGATTTTCAGCGGTGCGCGACAGCATGCAGGGAATTTGCTCTCTTGAGGCCTAATCTACTCGTTCGAAATTCGAATCTACTCGTCCGGAATCCAAGCCTATTCGTCCAGAATCCAGGTGTCCTTGGTGCCTCCGCCCTGGCTTGAATTGACCACCAGCGAGCCTTCCTTCAGCGCCACCCGGGTCAGCCCGCCCGGCACGATGGTGACGTGATGGCTTCCGGTCAGCACGAACGGCCGCAGGTCGACATGGCGCGGCGCCAAACCGGACTCCGTGCAGGTCGGGCAGGTCGACAGCGCCAGCGTCGGCTGGGCGATGAAACCCTCGGGCTCGCGCTTGAGCTTGTCGCGAAACGCTTCGATGGTGGCCTTGGTGGCGGCCGGGCCGATCAGCATGCCGTAGCCGCCGGAGCCGTGGACTTCCTTCACCACCAGCTCGCTCAAATTGTCGAGCACGTAGGCCAGATCCTTGGGCTCGCGGCAGCGCCAGGTCGGCACGTTCTTCAGGATCGGCTCTTCCCCAAGATAGAATTTCACGATCTCCGGCATGTAGGAATAGACCGCCTTGTCGTCGGCGATGCCGGTTCCGACCGCGTTGGCCAAGGTGATGTTGCCGGCCGCATAGGCCGACATCAGCCCGGGCACGCCGAGCGCCGAATCCGGGCGGAAGGTCAGGGGGTCGAGGAAATCGTCATCGACCCGCCGGTAGATCACGTCGACGCGCTTCAAGCCTTCGGTGGTGCGCATGAACACCTCGTCGTTCTTGACGATGAGGTCGCGGCCCTCGACCAGTTCGATGCCGAGCTTGTCGGCCAGAAACGAGTGTTCGTAATAGGCCGAATTGTAGACGCCGGGCGTCATCAGCGCCACCGTCGGCTCGGCCGTGGCGCCGAGCGGCGCCACCGATCGCAGCGCCGACAGCAATTCGTCCGGATACCGTTCCACCGGCGCGACGCGGTGGCGGGCAAACAGGTCCGGAAACAGCCGCATCATGATTTCGCGGTTTTCCAGCATGTAGGACACGCCGGACGGCGTCCGCGCATTGTCCTCCAGCACGTAAAATTCTTCCGGATTGATGCGGACGATATCGATGCCGGCGATGTGGACGTAGACGTCGTGCGGCACGTCCTGGCCGTTCATCTCGGGGCGGAATACCGGATTCTGGAAAATCAGATCGTCGGGAATGATGTTGGCGCGCAGGATATCCCGGCCGTGATAGATATCGCGCAGGAACATGTTGAGCGCGCGGACCCGCTGCTTCAGGCCCTTTTCGAGGACGGTCCATTCCTTGCCCGACATGATCCGTGGGATCACATCGAACGGAATCAGCCGCTCCTGGGCTTCGGCATCGCCATAGACGGCGAAGGTGATGCCGATCCGGCGGAACAGGAGCTCGGCTTCCTGACGGCGATATTCCAGCGCGTCCGGCGGCGTCTCCTTCAGCCAGCGGGAGAGCTCCTGGTAGGCCGGGCGGAGGTCGCCATTGGGCCCGTTCATTTCATCGAAGGCCACTGCCATTGATACCGACTGCTTTTCGAGGCCACGCGGGACAGTGCATGACTGAAAGGCATGGTAGCAAGGCCCGGGCCAGCGGGATATGCATTCAGCGGCGGCATTTGCTATGGATGACCGCGATGTTGCCCGAAAAACCGGCTGCGAGGTGCTTATTTCGGCAGCAAAGACCCATGACTTCAAGGGGTTGCTGGCGCAAATATGCCTTGGCGCACCTTTGCAGGAATATGGGCGAGACGGCGAGGAGAGGTCATGAACGATATCGTCACCGCGGGCATTCTGGTGATCGGCGACGAGATCCTGTCCGGGCGGACCAAGGACAAGAACATCGGCTTTATCGCGGAATACCTGACCAATATCGGGATCGATCTCAAGGAGGTCCGCGTCGTCGCCGACGACGAGGCCGATATCATCGCGGCGCTCGACGCGCTGCGTCATCGCTACAACTACGTGTTTACCACCGGGGGCATCGGGCCGACCCATGACGACATCACCGCCGACAGCGTCGCGAAGGCGTTCGGCGTCGGCATCGACCATCACCCCGAAGTGGTGGCACGGTTCCGCGAACGCTGGAGCGGGCAGGATCTGAACGATGCGCGGTTGCGCATGGCCCGCATTCCCGACGGCGCCGAACTGATCCAGAGCGCGACCATCCTCGCGCCCGGCTTCAAGCTCGGCAATGTCATCGTGATGGCCGGCATCCCCTCGATCATGCAGGCGATGATGGACATCGTCGCGCCCAAGCTTAAATCGGGCGTCCGGATGCTGTCGGAATCGGTCCGCGCCAATGCCAGGGAAGGCGATATCGGCGGGCCGTTGCGCGAGATCGCCAATGCGCATCCGGACACCATCATCGGCAGCTATCCGTTTCAGGACGAAGACAGCAAGCCGAACACCAATCTCGTCGTCCGCTCGCGCGATCCGGAGAAGCTCACTGCCGCGATGAACGCGGTAAAGGAGATGCTGGCGGAATTGAATGTGGTCAGGTAGGGGAAGCGTCGTGGCAGGAGAAACTCCGGAACTGAGCGCGCAGGAGCGGGCGGGCAAGGCCTTTCCCGTCTCGTGGGATCAGTTTCACAGGGATTGCCGGGCACTGACCTGGCGGCTGAATGAAGTCGGCCCGTTTCATGCCGTGGTCGCGATCACCCGCGGCGGCCTGGTGCCGGCGGCGATCGTGGCGCGCGAACTCGGCGTCCGCGTCATCGATACCGTGTGCATCGCCAGCTACGATCACACCAGACAGGCCGAGCTGAAGGTTCTCAAGGGCATTTCGGCCGATACCGCGAAACTGGGCGGCGGGACCGGCAAGGGACTGTTGATCGTCGATGACCTCGTCGATACCGGCAAGACCGCCCGGCTGGTGCGCGACATGCTGCCCGACGCGCATTTCGCAACCGTCTATGCCAAGCCGATGGGGCGTCCGCTGGTCGACACGTTCATTACCGAAGTATCGCAGGACACCTGGATCTTCTTTCCCTGGGATACCGCGCTCTCGTTCCAGCCGCCGATCCGCGACGGCGCGGCGTGATTGGACGTCATTCCGGGGCGATGCGAAGCATCGAACCCGGAATCTCGAGATTCCGGGTCTGGTGCTAACGCACCATCCCGGAATGACGAAATCTGGATTGCTTCGTCGCTGATGCTCCTCGCAATGACGCTTGTAGCGAATACACGGGCATCGCATGCCGCTGCAAAACCGCGTTACGCCGTCAGGCGAAATCATCGCCACGCCGCATCGCGGCCTGTTCACCGGCAACCGCGGCATCATCCACGATCCCGCAACGAAAACCCTGACGCGGCGCTGGGCGAGCCAGGCGTGGCTCACCTGCGTCTGCGAATTCAGGGGGCGGCGGCGCGAGGTGATGGGAGGACGTAGCTGGACCGAGCTGTTCTTTCTCGACGAGGCCACGGCGCTCGCGGCGGGGCATCGCCCGTGTTTCTTCTGCCGCCGCGCCGACGCCAACCGGTTTCGCGCGGCGTGGGAGGAGGGCAACGGCGTCAAAAATGTTCTCGCGCGCGAGATCGACGCCGTGCTGCACCGTGAGAGGCTGGAGGGCGGCCGCAAACGGCTGCACGCGCTCGCCCTGCCGCCGGAAAAATTGCCTGACGGTGCGATGCTGCAGGCGGGAGACGAGAGTTTTCTGATCGCGCAGGGCCGGGCGATGCTGTGGTCGCCGGGCGGCTACCGCGAAGCCTCTCGCGCGCTCAACGACGCCATGCTGCTGACGCCGCCCTCGACGTTGCGGGCGCTGGAAGCGGGATATCGCCCGGTGCTGCATCGGAGCGCGATGGGGGCGACGGCCTAGATCCCTCAGCCCGTCATTGCGAGGAGCCAACGGGTCTCGCCTTCGGCGAGCCCGATGACAGGCTCCGCGACGAAGCAGTCCACCCTTTTTCTTTTTGTCGCGGCATGGATTTCTTCGCTACGCTCGCAATGACGGGGGAATTACCCCAACCTCTCCCTTGCCAGCTTCGCGCCGGCGCCGAGCGCCATCAGTTTCGCTTCCGCGATGTCGCGATGCATCGGCGCCATGCCGCAATTGGTTGTGGCGACGATGTTGCTCCTGGGCACGAATTTCGAGACGGCGTCGATCACCTGGACGACATCCTCTGCGGTTTCCACCGTGTCGCTGGCGACGTCGATGACGCCGGCCTGCACGATCTTGCCCGTGAGCAGAGCGAGCAGTTCCAGCGGCACCTTCGAATTGCGGCATTCGATCGCGACCTGCTGGATCGGGCTTTTGGCGATCGCCGGGAAGATATCCTCATACTGCCGCCACTCGCTGCCCAGCGTCTCCTTCCAGTCGGTATTGGCCTTGATGCCGTAGCCGTAACAGATGTGCACGGCGGTGGCGCAGGTCAGGCCTTCGGCGGCGCGCTCCAGCGCCTTGATGCCCCAGTCGCTCACCTCGTCCATGTAGACGTTGAAGGCGGGCTCATCGAACTGGATCACGTCGACGCCGTCGGCCTGCAGCGCCCTGGCTTCCTCGTTGAGCAGTTCGGCAAAGGCGAACGCCATCTTGACGCGGTCGCCGTAATACTGGTCGGCGATGGTGTCGATGATGGTCATCGGGCCGGGCAGGGTGAATTTCAACTTGTGCGTGGTGTGGGTGCGGGCGACGCGGGCCTCAAGGGCATGGACGCGGCCTTTCAGCCGCAACGGCGCCACCACCTGCGGCACCATCGCTTTATAGCGATCCTTGCGGATTCCCATCTCGACCTTGTGGGCGAAATCGATGCCCTCGACCTTTTCCAGAAAGCCGTGGACGAAATGCTGACGGGCCTGCTCGCCCTCGGTGACGATGTCGATGCCGGCGTCTTCCTGCAGCTTCACCGCCAGCAGGGTGGCGTCGCGCTTGGCCCGCGCCAGCACCTCGCCTGACGACTTCCAGGGGGCCCACAGCGTATTGGGTTCGGCGAGCCATTCCGGTTTCGGCAAGGAACCGGCGATCGTGGTTGGAAACAGCATGGGGCGTGTCCTGAGGGTTTCTCGATTGGACGGACTATCTGCCATGTCCCGGCCGCGGCGTACAGGTGAGGGCCGGGGTAGAATGCGACGAAAGCAGGGAATAGGATGATGAGGATCTCCCGCCACGGATGATCCCATGGTCGTCCAGCATCCCGCGCCGACGCCGTCGCGCCAAGAAACAACGCCGTGAATGCGGCATCGCAACAGGGAAACGCACCATGATCGAATTCTTCTTCGACTGTTCCAGCCCCTGGACCTATCTCGCCTTCCACAACATCCAGCCGCTGGCCAAGGAGCTTGGCGCGGAGATTTCGTGGCGGCCGATCCTGGTCGGCGGCATCTTCAACACCGTCAATCCCAGCGTCTATGCGTCGCGGGAGGCGCCGGTGCCGCTGAAGGCGCGCTACATGAAAAAGGACCTCGCCGACTGGGCGCGCTCCGCGGGCCTTGCGATCAAGATGCCGCCGACGGTGTTTCCGGTGAACAGCGTGAAGGCGATGCGCGGCTGCATCTGGCTGGGCAAGGAGATGGTGCCGTTCGCGCGCGCGGTGTTCGAAGCCTATTGGGGCGCTGACAAGGACATCTCAAAGGACGACGTGCTGACCGGCATCTGCAACAGCGCCGGCGTGGACCCTGCGAAGTTTTTTGCCGGCATCGGCGAACAGGCGATCAAGGATCAGCTCAAGGCCAATACCGATGAAGTGATGGCGCGCGGCGGGTTCGGCTCGCCGACGATTTTTCTCGACAAGACCGACATGTATTTCGGCAATGACCGCATGCCGCTGATCCGCGAGGCCTTGCTGCGCCTCAAGGCGCGGGCGGCCTGATGCCGAAGGCCGTCGTCTGCCGCGCGCTCGGCCCGCCCGAGCGATTGCATCTGGAAAATTTTGCCTCGGCGCCGCTGGCCGAGGGGCAGGTGCGCGTCGCCATTCGTGCCGCCGGAATCAACTTTCCAGATATTCTGATGGTGGCCGGCGAGTACCAGCTCAAGCCGCCATTGCCGTTCACGCCCGGTGTCGAGGCGGCGGGGGACGTCGTCGAGGTTGGCGTCGCGGCCAAGGGCTTCGCGGTCGGCGACCGGGTGATCGTCAAGATGCGGCACGGGGCCTATGCCGACGAGGCCGTCGTGGAGACATCGCAGCTGACGCCGTTGCCGTCGACTTTCGATTACGCCGAGGGCGCGACGTTTCTCGCCGCCCACGGCACCGCGTATCACGCGCTGATCGATCGCGGTCAGGTCAGGCACGGCGAGGTGCTGCTGGTGCACGGCGCCGGTGGCGGTGTCGGCTTGGCCGCGGTCGAGATCGGCAAGATGCTCGGCGCGACCGTAATCGCGGCGGCCTCGTCGGAAGAGAAGCTCGCGGCCGCGCAGGCGAGGGGCGCGGATCACCTGGTGCTCTATGGCCGCGAACCCTTTCGCGACGCCGTCAAGCGCATCACCGATGGCCGCGGCGCGGACGTGGTGTTCGATCCCGTCGGCGGCGAGATTTTCGAAAACAGCGTGCGCTGCATCGCCTGGGGCGCACGCATTCTCGTCATCGGATTCACCGGCGGCATCGGGCTCGCCCGTACCAATCTGTTGCTGATCAAGGGCGCCAGCGTGCTCGGCGTCCGCGCCGGCGAGGCGGTGCGCAGAAATCCCGTGCTCGGCGAAGCGCGGCGAAGGGCGTTGACGGAGTGGGCGGAAGCCGGAAAAATCCGGCCCAACGTCTCGCACCGCCTGCCGCTGCAAGACTTCGCGCAGGCGATGCGGCTTTTGGTCGATCGCAAAGCCATCGGCCGCGTAGCGCTGACGATGAAGTAGCTGCCGTAGGGTGGGCAAAGCGAAGCGTGCCCACCATGCACACTTGTGAAGAACGGTTGGCTGATGATGAAGCCGTAGGGGGCAAAGGCGCGCTTCGCGCCGTGCCCACCAACGATGATGTTACGCTGTGGCATGGTGGGCACGCTTCGCTTTGCCCACCCTACAGGCTGCGCGGGTGAATTCACTCATACTCCCGTTCTTCCCACCAGGGGAAATAGTCGGGCATGTCGGTGGAGACCTTGTTCTTGAATTGCGCCGGGCGCTTTTCCAGGAACGATACCACGCCTTCCTTCACGTCCTCGGAGCGCCCGCGCGCGTAAATGCCGCGGCTGTCGATCTTGTGCGCTTCCATCGGATCGTCGGCGCCCAACATGCGCCACATCATCTGCCGGATCAGCGCCACCGACACCGGCGCGGTCCTGGCAGCGATTTCGCGCGCCAGCGCGCGAGCAGCCGGCAGCAGCTCGTCTGCGGGGACCACCTTGCTGACGAGGCGGCCAGCCAGCGCCTCCTGCGCCGCAAACACCCGGCCGGTGTAACACCACTCCAGCGCCTGGGCGATGCCGACGATGCGCGGCAGGAACCAGCTCGAGGCCGCCTCCGGCACGATGCCGCGCTGGGAGAACACGAAACCGAACCGGGCGTTCTCGGATGCGATGCGGATGTCCATTGCAAGCAGCATGGTGACGCCGATGCCGACCGCCGGGCCGTTCACCGCGGCGATCACCGGCTTCAGGCATTTGAAGATGCGCAGGGTGACCTGACCGCCGCCGTCGCGCACATTCGGGTCGCTGTAATCGACCTTGCCGCTGGCCAGCCGTTTGACCGGTCCGCGCCGGGCGTCGCGATCGAAGGTGTCGGCGCCGGAGGAAAGATCGGCGCCGGCGCAGAACCCGCGCCCCGCGCCGGTGACGATAATGGCGCGGATGTCGTCGTCCTTGTCGGCCGCATCGAACGCCTCGATCAGCTCCTTCTGCATGGTGCCGTTGAAGGCGTTGAGCTTGTCGGGCCGGTTCAGCGTGATGGTGAGAATCTGCTCGGCGACCTCATAGGTGATGGTTTCGTAAGCCATCGGGGGTTTCCTCTCGGTTTGTTTTCTTGATTTTCATCTTGTCATTGCCGGGCTTGACCCGGCAATCCATCTCATGAAGAGGATGGATGCGCGGGTCAGGCCCGCGCATGACGATCGCGTGCACTGCGTCGTGCTAGCTCTTCGTCGGCGGGCTCGGCCACGGCCTCTGCGCGCCGCGCAGGCCCTCGAACGCCTTGGCCATGCCGAGCACGCCGATGTCGTCGAAGCGGCGGCCGACGATCTGGACGCCGATCGGGAAACCGTTGTTGTCATAGCCGCCGTTGATCGAGGCGGCCGGGTTTTCCGACATGTTCCACGGCACGGTGTAGCAGATGTGCTCGAACGGCTTGTCGGGATCGTTGATCGGCGCAGCGAACTCGGCTGCGAAATTCACCACCGGCGATACCGGCGAGATTACATAGTCGAGATCGCAGAACAGCTTTGCCACCGCTGATCGAATCGCCATGGTGGCGTTGAAGCCCCTGATGACATCGACGCCCGAGAGCTTCGCGCCGGCTTCCGCCCATCTGAGGATATAGGGCAGCGTCTTGGCGCGCTCGGCCGGCGTCAGCTTGGAAAGGTCGTCCCACATCCGCGCGCGCCAGAAATTGTCGAGCCCGTCGAGCATCTCGCGGGTCAGCACGCCCCCGACTTCGGTGACAACGGCGCCGGCGGATTCAAAGGCCTTCGCCGCCTTGGTGGCGACCTCGCGCACATCCCGCTCCAGCGCCTGGCCGACGCCGAGGTCGAGCATCAGGCCGATGCGCAATTTGCGCGGCGACTTGTCGAGCGCCTTCCAGTTGATGTCGTTCGGCGGCAGGCTCATGCCGTCGCGGCGATCGGGGCGCGACAGCACGCTCATCATCAAGGCCGCGTCATCGACGGTGCGCGTCATCGGTCCCGCAACGCGGCCCACATAAGGCGGGTCGACCGGGATTTGTCCAAAGCTCGGCTTCAGCGCCACGAGGCCGCACCAGCACGCCGGCAATCGCACCGAGCCGCCGATATCGGTGCCGAGATGCAGCGGGCCGTAACCGGCGGCACTTGCCGCGCCCGCGCCGGAGCTGGAGCCGCCGGGGTTCTTGCTGAGGTCCCAGGGATTGCGGGTGAGGGGATGGAAGCTCGACAGGCCGGACGACAGCATGCCGTAATCCGGCATGGTGGTCTTGGAGAAAATCACCGCGCCCGCTTCGCGCAAGCGCGCCGCCGGCGGGGCATCCACGGGCGAGGGCACCAGCTTGACGCTGGCGGCGCCGAGCGGCACCGGCACACCCTTGCTGGCGATGTTCTCCTTGATGGTGACGGGGACGCCGTCCAGCAGACCTGTCGGCTCGCCCGTGTTCCAGCGTTCGGTCGAGGCTTTCGCAAGCGTCCGCGCGCCATCGGGATCGAAGGCGTAGAGCGCCTTGATGTGCGGCTCCCACACCGCGACATGCGCCAGCACGTCTTCCAGCACTTCCGACGGCGAGAACTGCTTGGCGCGATATCCTGCGATCAGGTCGACGGCGCTGAGATCGTGCAGCGACGTGACGGCTTCCTGCGATGCCTGCTCATGCATGGGCGCCTGCCGGCAGTCGGGTTTCGATGATGCGCGCGAACATGCTGGCCCCGATCGGCAAAATCTTGTCGTCGAGAAAGTAGCCGGGATTGTGCACGGGCACCGATCCGTCATGACCGATCCAGAAATAGGCGCCGGGTATGGCCTGCATCATGTCGGCGAAGTCCTCGCTGCCCATCTTCGGCTGCGAGCGGGTGAGGACCTTCGAGGGGTCCACCACCGTGCGCGCCACCGCCTCGACCACGCGGGATTGCTCCTCCTGGTTCACCAGCACGCTGAAAGTATCGCGGATGTCGGCAACGATCTCGACATCGAAGGCGCTGGCGATGCCGGCGCAGAGCGCGCGCATGCGCTCGCGGATCAGCGCGCGCACCTCATCGGAGAACGCGCGAACGGTGCCGCAGAGTTTTGCTTCGCCGGGGATCACGTTGTAGGCGGAGCCCGAGTGAATCTGGGTGATCGACAGCACCGCGGATTTGAGCGGATCGACGTTGCGGCTGACGATGGTCTGCAGCGCCTGCCCGAGCGTCATCGCGATCACCACCGGATCCTTTGAGCGCTCCGGCATCGCGCCATGGGCGCCGTAGCCGTTGATGGTGATGTCGAAGAAGTCGGCGCCGGCCATCGCCGGCCCCGGCAGGATGGCGATCTCGCCATGGTTCAGGTCGGGCGCATTGTGCAGTCCGTAGACCTCGTCGCAGGGAAATTTCTCGAACAGCCCGTCCTTGATCATGGCGCGGGCGCCGCCGAGGCCTTCTTCAGCGGGCTGGAAGATGAAATGCACGGTGCCGTCGAAATTCCGGGTTTCGGCGAGGTAGCGCGCGGTTCCCAGCAGCATGGTGGTGTGGCCGTCATGGCCGCAGCCGTGGAAACGGCCGGGAATGGTCGAGCGCCAGCGCAGGTTGGTATTCTCCTCCATCGGCAGCGCGTCCATGTCGGCGCGCAAGCCGATGCGCTTGCCGCCGCTGCCTTTGCCCTTGAGCACGCCGACCACGCCGGTGCCGCCGAGCCCGCGGTGCACCTCGATGCCCCACTGCGTCAGCTTGTCGGCGACGATGCCGGAGGTGCGGACTTCCTCGAAGCCGATCTCGGGATGGGCGTGCAGATCCCGGCGGATCGCGGTGAGTTCTTCGGCATAGCCGTCGATGCGGTCGATATTGGGCATGGCTTTATCCGTTGGCCGGCGCTTTCGCGGGGGAGGGGGTTGCGGGAGAAAATGGAATGCCGTTCGGCTTGATCCGGATGCCCGGCCGCAGCCGGGTCCATGGCAAGGTGGCGGTGTCGGCGGGCATCGCGCCGGGCGCGGCGCAGATCAGAAGCTTTTCGGCTATCGGTTCGAAGTCGGCGCGGAAATGCACCGAGCTCTTGTTGACCAGAATGGACTGTTGGGTCGGCTCGATCCCGACATAGCGATACATCGCCTGATCAGCGAGTTGTGCCTTGTGCGATGAGACGACCACCCTGATGTCACCGATCCGCAGGCACGCCGACGGTCCCATATCCATGTCGCGGCCGCCATAATAAGGGCCGGGTGCCACGAATTGTCCGTCCGACAATGTCTCGACGGTGAAGCTCTCTTGATACGGAGCGTCGCCCGGTATTCCGGACTTGCCGCCGAGCGCGAGCGCGACGGTTGCGCCAACGCCCGCTTCATGTGCGGCCTGTGCGGAGGCCGGATCGTAGATCACGCCGATGGCCGCGCGGCCGGCCTTGTTGCGGACCAGCGCCCGCAGCATGCCGGTGGTGTCGGAGTCGCCGCCGGCGCCCGGATTGTCCTGGGTGTCGGCGATGATGATGGGCTTGCTCGCGCCCACCGCCAGTTCCATGGCGTAACGCACGCCTTCATCGGGCGTGTAGATGCGGCCGTCGAAATCATCCTCGTGGCCGGCGACGATCGCCGTGATCTTGTCGGCTGCGGCGTCGGCGTCGGCTTGCGTCCTGCCATAGGCGAATACGCTCGGGCCGCAATGGACAAAATCCGCCGCCGGAAAGCCCGGCGCAAACGACAGCGTCGGCACCGCGTCGCTCTCCAGCGCCTCAAGCTTTTGGTAGATGCCTTTGGTCGGCTGATCGTTGGTGCATTGCCAGCTGATCGGAATCAGGAACGGCAATTGACGGAACGCCTTGGCGAAGCGCTGCTTCGTGCCCAGCAGCAACGCCAGATGTTGGGCGGCGGCGCGACCGGTGTCGGCCATGTCGACATGCGGATAGGTGCGGTATGCGATCAGCGCATCCGCTTGCTCCATCATTTGCGGCGTGACGTTAGCGTGCAGATCGAGACTGGCGACGAGCGGCATGTCGTTGCCGATCACCCGGCGCACGCGCGCCAGGATTTCGCCTTCGCCGTCGTCGAGATGTTCGGTGACCATGGCGCCGTGCAGATCGAGATAGACGGCATCGAGCGGCCCCGCCTCGGCGATGCCGTCTATCATCGCCTTGACGATGCGTTCGAAGGCATCCCTGGTGACATGCGCCGAAGGGCTGGCGCCGCACGAGATGGTCGGCACCATTTCCCATCCGCGGGCTTCGGCCTGCTCGACAAAGCCGGCAAGACCCACATTGATATCGCGCATGACCTTGAGCACGTCGGCACCTTGCGCCATTCCCGGCCAGCCGCCGCCATGCACGAAATCGTCATAGGTCGCCCTGGTCGGCGCGAAGGTGTTGGTTTCGTGCAGGAAGCCGCCAACGGCGATACGGGTCATCAATTCTGTCTCGTCCAGTGATTGTGCTGGACGTTAGACTTGTCATTGCGAGAAGCGCAAGCGACGAAGCAATCCAGTTTTGCATGCCGCGTGGGCGTACCGTCATTGCGAGGAGCCAACGGGTCTCGCCTTTGGCGAGCCCGATGACAGGCTCCGCGACGAAGCAATCCGGACTCCGTCATTCGGGGATGGTGCGTTAGCACCAGACCCGGAATCTCGAGATTCCGGGTTCGCTTCGCGCCCCGGAATGACACTGAGATTTCTACTCCGCAGCCGTCACAACTGGGCGGAAATTCGCAAAATCCCAGCCGCGCCCGGGGGCGGCTTCAAGCAGCTGCCGCGTATAGGCCTGTTGCGGATGGGTCAGGACTTGCGCGGCAGGGCCCTGTTCGACGATGCGGCCATGCTGCATCACGGCGACATCGTCGCAGATTTGCGCCGCGACGCGCAGGTCGTGGGTGATGAACAGCAGCGCGATGCCGAGCCGGGTCTGGATTTCGTCGAGCAGTTCCAGCACCTGCGCCTGCACTGAGACATCCAGCGCTGAGACCGCTTCGTCCGCCACCAGCACGTCGGGGTCGAGCGCCAGCGCGCGGGCAATGGCGATGCGCTGGCGCTGGCCGCCGGAGAACTGGTGCGGATAGCGCGAGATGGCATCGGGAGGCAGATCGACCAGTTCGAGCAGGTCGCGCGCCTTGGCGAGCGCGTCGGCGTGCGGCATGCCGTAATTGATCGGCCCCTCCGCGATGGTCTCGCCGACGGTGATGCGCGGATTGAGCGAGCGATAGGGATCCTGGAAGATGATCTGGATGCGTTTGCGGTGCGGCTGCAGCAGGCGGCGCGACAGTTCGGAGATTTCGCGTCCGGCCAGCCGAATCCCGCCGGAGGTCGGGTCGATCAGCCGCACGATGCAGCGCGCCACCGTCGATTTGCCGGAGCCGCTTTCGCCGACGATCCCCAGCGTGCGGCCCTTGCGCAGGGTCAGCGTGACATCCTGGGCCGCCGCCACTTCGCGGACGCCGCCGAAGAACGAGCGTTCGCGATAGACCTTGCCGAGTTCGTTGGCCTCCAGCACCACCATCGGGGTGGAAGCATCCGCGCGCGGCGGCCGCGGCACCAGGCTCGGCACCGCCGACAGCAGGTTGCGGGTGTACTCCATGGTCGGGTTGCGCAGGATGGTGTCGAGCGGCCCGGTCTCGACCAGCCGGCCGTGACGCATCACCGCGACGCGATCGGCGATCTCGGCGACCACGCCCATGTCATGGGTGATGAACAACACCGCGGTGCCGTGATCGCGTTGCAGGTCGCGGATCAGTGTCAGGATCTGTTTTTGCGTGGTGACGTCGAGCGCGGTGGTCGGCTCGTCCGCGATCAGCAGCTTCGGTTCCAGCACCAGCGCCATCGCGATCATGATGCGCTGGCGCTGGCCGCCCGACAGCCGGTGCGGGTAGGACGCGAAGATGCGTTTGACATCCGGCAGCCGCACCTGTTCCATCATTGCCAGGATGCGCCGGCGCCGCGCCCGCGCATCGAGGTCGGTGTGGACGCGCAGCACCTCGTCGATCTGGCGGCCGACCGGAACCACCGGATTGAGCGCTGTCATCGGCTCCTGAAAGATCATCGCCATGGTGGTGGCGCGCAACTGCCTCAAGCGGCGGTCGCTGGCGGTCAGCAGTTCTTCGCCAACCAGTTTGACGCTGCCGCCGGAGGGCACCAGCGAGCCCTTTTGCAGCAATCCCATCACCGTCAGCGACGTGACCGACTTGCCCGATCCGCTTTCGCCGACCACGCACAGCGTTTCGCCCTCGCGCACCTGCAAGGAGACGCCGTCGAGAATGCGCGTGCCCCGCGCATCCTTGCCGAGGCCGACCACGAGATCGTTGATGTCGAGAACGACGGCGTTCGAGTTGGGTATCTGACTCACTTGCCGCCCTCCCGCTGCTTCATGCGGGGATCGAGCGCGTCGCGGGCGGCGTCGCCGATCAGGTTGACGCTGAGGATGGCGATCGACAGCAGCAGGCCCGGCCAGAAGATCAGCGACGGCTTGATCTGAAAATAGGCGCGGCCTTCGGCCATGATGTTGCCCCAGGTCGGCGTCTCCGGGTTGATGCCGGCGCCGAGGAACGACAGGATCGCCTCGGTGAGAACGGCGGAAGCGCAGACATACGTACCTTGCACGATCAATGGCGCGATCGTGTTGGGCATCAGGTGCCGCCACATGATCTTCGGCAGGCTGGAGCCGACCGAGATCGCGGCCTCGACATAAGGCTCCTCGCGCGCCGACAGCACGACCGAGCGCACCAGCCGCGCCACCCGCGGAATTTCAGGAATCGTGATCGCGACCAGAACCGTCGTTAAACTCGCGCCTGACAGCGACACCACGGCGATGGCGAGCAGGATGCTCGGGATCGCCATCAGGCCATCCATGATCCGCATCATCACGGCATCGACCCATTTGAAGAAGCCGGAGACGAGGCCGATCACAAGTCCGATGCCGATCGAGAACACGGCGGCGCCGAGACCGATCAACAGCGAAATCCGCCCGCCATAGAGAATCCGCGACAGCACATCGCGGCCATAGCCGTCGGTGCCGAGCAGGAACTGCGCGCTCGCGGGCTTCAGGCGCTGCGCCGGCGCCAGCAGCAGCGGATCGTGCGGCGAAAGCCAGGGTGCAAGGACCGCGGACAGGATCACCAGCGCGAGGCAGATCGTGGCCGCGGCGATGATCGGCGTCGCCGTGAGGAATCCGAGCGTCGGCCGGAACGGCGTGGTGATCGGGATCGACGGCTCGGGGAGGGTTTCGATCGCCATCAGTAACGAATCCTCGGATCAAGCAGCGTGTAGGCGACATCGATCAAAAGATTGACCGCGACATAGATGCCCGATGTCAGAAGGATCATGGCCTGGATTACAGGATAGTCGCGCGCCAGCACGGCATCGACGGTGAGGCGTCCGATTCCGGGCAGGTTGAACACGCTCTCGGTGACGACGACGCCGGAGATCAACAATGCGAAACCGGTCCCGATCACGGTGATGACGGGCACCGCGGCGTTGCGCAGCGCGTGGCGCAGCAGCACCGCGCTCTCGTTGATGCCCTTGGCGCGCGCGGTGCGGACATAATCCTCGCCCAGCACATCCAGCATCGCCGCGCGCGTCATGCGTGCGATCAGCGCGACATAGATGAAGGACAGCGTGCAGGTCGGCAGCACGATGCGTTCGAGGAACGGCGAGAAGCCGGCGGTGATGCTGCGAAAGCCCTGCACCGGCAGCCAGCGCAGCTCGATCGCGAAGATCTGGATCAGCACATAGCCGATCACGAAGACCGGGACCGAGAAGCCGATCACCGACAATCCCATCACAAAGCGGTCGATCCAGGTGCCGTGTTTCCACGCCGCGATCACCCCGAGCGGCACGGCGACGACGATGGCGAGGATGATGGTCGATATCGCAATCGAGATCGAGGGCTCGACGCGCTGGCTGATCATTTTCAGCACCGGCACGTTCGATATCAGGGACACGCCGAGATCGCCATGCAGCAGTTTGCCGAGCCAGGTGAAGAATTGGGCATAAAGCGGTTCGTTTAATCCGAGCGAGGTGCGAATGCGCTCAAGCTGCTCGGGCGTCGCATTGTCGCCGGCCAGAATGGCGGCGGGATCGCCCGGCGTCAGCCGCAATAGCAGAAACACAAACAGCGCCACCACACCCATGACGGGAACCGCGGCGAGGATGCGACGAAGCAGATATAGAGCCATCAGGCGTACCCATTCCGTGGCCCTTGCGAAAGCAGGGACCGATACGCCGGGAAGTCTCGATGGAATGCTGGAGCAAGGGTTGGGAACGGCAACGCAGGCCGGGGGTTACGGGTCCCGGCTTGCGCAGGGGCGACCGATAAAGGTTGCGGAATGCCGCGGAAATCCATCATGACGCCACTCTCGCACTCTGCTGCCCCAATGCAAGTTTTAGCAAATCCCGTGCCATAGTACCGGGACCAAGCCTGCCTTATTCCAGCGTTGCCAATAATCCCGCCATCAGCCGGCCGCGCTCGGCGAGGCTGTCGACCTCGATATGTTCATTGAGCGTATGCGCATCGGCGCCGCGGACGCCGAGGCCATCGAGGGTGGGGATTCCCATCGCGCCGGTGAAGTTGCCGTCGGAGCCGCCGCCGGCGCTGCCATGCGGAAGCTCGACGCCCATGGCTGTTGCCAGACTGCGCGCCTTTTCATAGAGCGCCATGGTGCCTGCGTCCGGCTCCCACACCGGCCGCGTCACGCCACGCGTTACTTTAAAGGCCACGTCGTTGGCGGAGCCGGCAAGCGCCAGCATCCGTTCGACGCCGCGATCGAGATCGGCCTGACGCTTGGCCATGCTCAGCGCCTCGCCGGTGCAGGTGGTGGCGACGCAGTTGACCCATTGGCCGCCATGCACGATGCCGACGCTGAAGGTGCAATCCTCCGTGGTCATGTTGTCGATGGCGATGATCTGGCGCGCCATCTCGCGAATGGCCGAGCGGCCCGAAGAGAGCGTAGCGCCGGCATGACTTGGTTTGCCCGTCGCTTCCAGATTGAACCGTGCGATCGCATAACGGCCGGTGACGACGCCGTTGTTGAGCCGGCCCGGTTCGGGCACCAGCACGTATTTATTGCGTGCGGCCTCGGCTTCGATGATGTCGCGGGTGGAAGGCGTGCCGACTTCTTCGTCGGGTGTGAACAGCACCGTGACCGGCAGCGGCGTCGTGAACGCGGCGCGCGCCAATTGCCGGATCGCTTCCAGCGTGAGGTAATTGCCGCCCTTCATGTCGAAGATCCCGGGCCCGAAACATTTATTGCCTTCGCGCCGCCACTGCAATTTTTCCAGGGTGCCGACGGGATGCACGGTATCGAGATGCCCGGCGATCAAAATCCCGGGCTGGCCTTGTTTGGGATGCGGGAAGCGTGCGCGGACGCAGCCGGCAAAACCTTGCCGTCCGGCGATGCGTTCGATTGACGCACCCATGATCGCCATCTCGCGCGCGGCGAGGTCGAGCATGCGTTCGACCGCGCTCGCATCCCAGGTGGGACTTTCGCATTCCACCCAGCCGCGCAGGCCTTGCAACATGGCTTCGGTGTCAAACGGAAGGTTGGCTGGGTTCATCGGGCTCTCTTAAAGTTCCTGGCGGGATCGATCGACGCGGCATCGACCGATGCCTACGAGAATGATCGGCGACGAATTTGTAAAGCGAAAGCTGCGGGAGCGTTACGCCGACGTTCGCGGTCGGGCCATAAACCAAAACCCCGTTGACGCGCAACGTGCTTGGTGCAAGTCTCAAATGTCATGAAGTTACAGCGTGTTAGTACGCCTAAATAACGTACCGCATGCATAACTAATGATCGGGTTTTGACCAGTTTCACGCCAGGAGACGAACGAATGTTGCACATCTCGCGCTGGAGACGCCACGCGTCGAACGTCACGCTGTCGGTTCTCGCACTCTCGGCCGCGCTGGCCTCGCAGGCGATGGCGGCTGGCAAGACCATCACCGCCGTGATGCATTCGGATTTGCGCGTGATCGATCCCGGCTTCACCACGGCCTACATCACCCGCGACCATGGCTACATGGTTTACGACACGCTGCTGGCGACCGATTCCAGTTTCAAGATCCAGCCCCAGATGGCGGACTGGAAAGTCTCCGACGACAAGCTGACTTACACCTTCACTTTGCGCGAGGGATTGAAGTGGCATGACGGCGCGCCGGTCACGGCGGAGGATTGCGTGGCCTCGCTGAAGCGCTGGGGCAGGAACGACAATATGGGCCAGAAGCTGATGGACTTCACCGCCAGCATCGAGGCCACCGATCCCAAGACCATCACGCTGAAATTGAAAGAGCCCTACGGCCTGGTGCTGGAGTCCATCGGAAAACCGTCCTCGTATACGCCGTTCATGATGCCCAAGCGGTTGGCTGAAACGCCGGCCGGCCAGCAGATCAAGGAGCAGATCGGATCCGGACCCTTCAAGTTCGTGCAGGCGGAATTCCAGCCGGGCGTGAAGGCGGTCTATGAGAAGAACACCGACTATGTGCCGCGCAAGGAGCCGGCAAACTGGACCTCGGGCGGCAAGGTGGTGAAGGTCGATCGCGTCGAGTGGATCACCATGGCGGACGCGCAGACCGCGGTGAATGCGCTGCAGTCCGGCGACATCGACTTCGTGGAAAATTTGCCGTTCGACCTGCTGCCGGTGCTGGAGGCGAACAAGGATCTCAAGGTCGAGGTGCTGAACAAGTTCGGCTTCCAGACGCTCGGTCGCATGAACTTCCTTCATCCGCCCTTTGACAACGTCAAGGTGCGCCGTGCCGCCTTCCTGGCGATGAACCAGAAGGACGTGCTCGATGCGCTGGTCGGCAATGCCAAATATCAAAAAATCTGCGGCGCGTTCTTCGTATGCGGCACGCCGCTCGAGACCGAGATCGGTGCCGAGAGCCTCGTGAAGGGTAATGGCATGGCGGAGGCCAAGAAGCTGCTCGCGGAGAGCGGCTATGACGGCACCCCGATCGTGATCATGGCGCCCGGCGATGTCACGACGCTGAAAGCGCAGCCGATCGTGTCCGCGCAATTGCTGCGCGAAGCAGGCTTCAAGGTCGATCTGCAGGCCACCGACTGGCAGACGGTGGTGACCCGCCGCGCCAGCCAGAAGCCACCGAAGGAAGGCGGCTGGAACATGTTCTTCACCAACTGGGTCGCCGCCGACGTCGCCAACCCCGTGGTGAACGCTTCCGTCAGCGGCCGCGGCAAGAACGGCGGCTGGTTTGGCTGGGCCGAAGACGCCAAGATCGAACAACTTCGCGACAAGTTCGCGCGCGCTTCCACGCCGGAAGAGCAGAAGAAGTTCGCGGCCGAGATCCAGAAGGAAGCCTATGATCAGGTGATTTATGTCCCACTTGGCCAGTATCTGATCCCGAGCGGGTGGCGGAAATCGCTCACGGGCGTGCTGGACGGTCCGGCCACGCCGATCTTCTGGAATATCGACAAGTCGGAGTGAAACTGCGCCAGCCTGTTCGTGATTGCGAACCAACGGGTCGCGCGAATGCGCGCCCCGTTGCTCCTCGCAATGACTAGACCGCGCTCAGCGATATCTTGGACGGCCCCAGAACCCCCATTCCGATCCGGAGCATACGGTCGGACGGGACGATATCGGTCATGAATTGTTAGTTGGGGTAAGAACGTCGCACTTATGGTCCTGTAACTCTTCAGCTGAAGCGAAGTTCAACCTCAAAGGGGCGAATTCAGTAGCCAACAGCAGAAGCCCGCCATTCGGCAGAGAGGTCATGGCCAAACCGAAATTCGCCATATTCTCGCGAGTCCCATCAACTTCATCGGCTAACAACTGAAACGCTCCCCGCTGCTGCAATTCCGCTTCGCTAGTGTGGCGCACCAAATAATCATGTCCCGACAGGCCCCCCGGCAAATGGATCCAGCGCTCGGCAGCTGTGGGGCGAAGCTCAGACAAGCGACTTCTGACGTCGGGTCGAATGCATGAAACATGGATATGCAATTGGTTTTGTGAACGGCCATATTTTGAGTTGACCGCCAGGGAAATATCAACATCGGCTATCGGCTTGCCCAGCCGACTAGCCATGAAGTGCCGCTCTTGCCAAGCCAGCGCAAAAAAATTCGGCGTGTTGGGAGACAGCAAAACGGGGTCTTCAACACCTGTGATTTTATCGATCGGCATGAGCAAATATTGCAGCCGGCCGATCCTGTCTTTCATCACCACAAATCGCGCTGCTTCATCAATTTTCGCGCAAGGCGCTGGACTTTGCGATGCCTGCTGATTGGGGAGACATTGCTGACTAACGATTTTCCACAAGGCGTCAGGGTTGGTGAACCACCTGAATAGAAACGGCCCCAAAACAATCGGAGTTACGAGGAGGACGATGACTAGCAACCCTCTGCGATGAACGAACGGCATCATGAATAATTGTGGCCCTTGGAATTTGTTCTGTCAGCAATGACCTATGCGTGTTGCATGAGATCGACTCAACCAGAGATTTAACGATAGCAAGCGCTTTATACGGGTGTCAATTGGCTGCTGCCGGCCACCGATTCAAACTTCAAGATGCAGCCGCAGATGGCGGATTAGAAAGTCTCCGACGACAAACTGACCTCCACGTTTACCCTGCGCACGGACTGAAGTGGCATGACGACGCGCGGTCACGGCGGAGGATTGCGTGGCAAAGTGTCGGACACATGGCCGCTGGCTGCGCTCGCGTCGCGAGCGATGTTAATTTTTGAATTGGTCATCACGAGCCTTGCGGGACGTCGCAGTCCTGCAATCTCGGTCCCGCAATCTCGTCTTGCAATCCAGGACACGAATTGTGCCTAAACTAATCAATCACAAGATGTTGTTTTAAACGGTTATCGGGCGTCGCTCCGGACTTTTGAAAGCCCATTAGATTTCTGAGACTATACCTGCATTGCAGCATCGAGATTGCGACATCGAGTTCATTCGATCGATAGAGATTTGGAAACCTGGTTGGCGGCGGTGGCAACCGCCATGGCGCGGGCCGAACATATGACGCTTTCATTCACGCAGATATTCAACGCCGAACTCGACGTCATCAATTTCCGTCGCCAGGCCATCAAGGAAGGGCGCGTAGCGAGCGCCCGCACGGCAAAACCCGGGCAGGCCGACGATCGTTCGGAGACGTCGCGGCATTACATGACGGATCGGAAGCAGCTCATTCAGCAGGATGACGATGTCAAAGCCGAGGTGCGCGGAACCAGCCGGCTGTCCGGCGACGACGACCTGACCGGCGTTGCGCTGTCGGGCGGCGGCATACGCTCGGCATCGTTTTGTCTTGGCGTGCTGCAGGCGCTCGATTCGCTGTCCAACCATGACGAGCCCCACGTCCTCGATGCCGTCGATTATCTCTCCACGGTGTCGGGCGGCGGCTATATCGGAACCTCCTTGATCTCGGGCATGATGCAGCCGGATTATTCGTTTCCGTTCGACAGCCGGTTCGACGAGCAGGAAACGCCGGAGACGCAACATCTCCGCGACTATTCGAACTTTCTGGCCCCGACCGGGATGCTCGATTATCTCGTCAGCGCGGCACTGGTGCTGCGCGGGCTGCTGGTGAATGCCGTCATCGTCCTGCCCGTGCTCTTGATCCTTGCTGTCGTCACGGTCGCCGCCAATCCGACCGTCGCGAACCTCGCGATACCCGACGTCTTTGGCTACAGCGCCTCGAAGATCTACCATGTCAGGATTTCCGGCCTTGAACCTTTTACCCTGACCTTGAACGTCGCCATCCTTACGGCGGTACTGATGTTTGCCAGCGCGTTATATACGTCTCTTACTTTTCGACGAGGCACGCTGGCGACGCGGGAGGCTCGGCCGCGCGCTCAGTTCTCTCCTGATTCTGGTATTTGTCTGTTTCCTGCTCGAACTTCAGCCGTTCATTCTTGCCGGGTTGTTTTCATATTCGAAGGCGCCAGATCTGAGCGGCCTGCCGGGCGGCGCGCCACGGGAGGCGTTTGCCGCGTTTGCGGGATGGCTTCCCGCACTTGCCGGCGTGCTGGCGCCTGCCGCGCTGTTCCTGATTTCGATCGCGCAAAAACTCGCCAATCTCGCCAAGGCCTCGCTGGGCGAGGCGACGTGGACATCGTACCTGAAGAACCACGGCAGCCGGCTGTTGCTCTATTGTGCGGCCCTTATCGTGCCGTTGCTGCTTTGGATCGTGTATATCTATCTGAGCTACTGGGCGATCAGGCTCTCCCGCGATGATCCGTTCGGACCGTCCACGCCATACTGGCTGCAGAACGCATCCGGGTTCTTGCCGCAGCCGGCCGCGTTGCGAAGCGGTCTTGCGGAAAGCATCTATGTTTATCTGGTTTCGCGGCTGGGTCTCGTCGCAATGTGTTATCTGCTCTGCGCGTTCGTGCTGGGTTTGATTTGCCTTCTGATCGGGCCGAACTCCAATTCCCTGCACCGGCTCTATCGCGATCGTCTCAGCCGGGCATTCCTGTTCGCCAGGTCGCCGGCTGGACAACCGGTCCGGGTTGCGGAGCCCGACAGCTTCAAATTTTCCGCGCTGAAGCCTTTTGCCGTCGCGGGAGCCGCGCCTGCCGGCGCGGTGAAGCGCGATTGGACGCCGGTTGCGGCCTATGCGCCGTATCTCCTGGTGAACACGGCGATCAACCTCGAAGCGTCTCGCGAGCTTAACAAGCGAGGCCGCAACGCCGACACCTTTATCTTCAGCCCGCTCCATGTCGGCAGCCGCGCCACCGGCTATGTGGAAACGGCGGACATGGAATCCAGAGTCAGCGATTTGACGCTGGCTACGGCGATGGCGACGTCAGGCGCGGCGGCGTCCGCGAACATGGGCGTCAATACCATCAAGCTTTTGACCTTCAGCCTGTCGGTGCTCAATATCCGGCTCGGCTACTGGCTTGCCAACCCGAAGCGGCTTGCCGATCTACGCAGCCGTCTCACGCGTTGGCGCGCCAATATCGGCACGCTCTACTTCGCCGCCGAGACCGCGGGCCGGCTCGATGAAAATCAGCTCAACGTCTATCTCACGGACGGCGGACACATCGAGAATCTGGGCATCTACGAACTGCTCCGCCGCCGCTGCAAGGTGATCCTTGCCGTCGATGCCGAGGCCGATCCCGACATGACATTCCCGTCGCTGGTGAGCCTGCAGGTGATGGCGCGAATTGATCTGGGGGTGCGGATCGAATTGCCGTGGCAGCGATTGCAGCAGACGGCGCTGGAGGTGACCGCCAGCAGACTGTACGGGCCGGATGCGCTGCCGGGTCCGAACGGGCCGCATGGGGCGATCGGCATCATCCGCTATAGCGACACCGAAACCGGCGTGCTGATCTATCTCAAATCGTCCCTGAGCGGCGATGAAAACGACTACGTCCTCGATTACAAGCGCCGCAACCCGAGCTTTCCGCACGAAACCACCCTCGACCAGTTCTTCAGCGAGGAGCAATTCGAAGCCTACCGGTCGCTCGGCTTTCACGTGGCGCGCAACCTGCTCTCCGGCGCGGACGATTTCGCCACCGGCAGCCTGTCCCCGACTTGGCGGGCCGACGTTGCGGCGGCGCTCCAGTTATTGAACATCCCCGCGACGATGGCCGCCGCGGTGGCGAGACGGATTCCGCATTAGGGAAATTTGGGCTGAACGTAAAGGATGGCTCCGGTCACCGTTGGCGAATCGAGCCGCGGCAGACGCGGCTTGGCATGCCGTCCCTGGTCGTGCGATGCTGCACCCTTCGCATCGCCGACGCAGCGAAGCGAAAGCTTCGACGACGATATTGCAGGGGAGAATACGGTGCTCTCGCAGCAGCACATTTCTCCGCAGACGCCGACGGGCGCGACGCTTCGATCGGAGGGCGCCACCTTTCGGGTCTGGGCGCCGCAAGCCGGTGCGGTGTACCTGCACGGCAAATTCGGGGCGCGGGTATTCGATCAACTCGGCGACGATCGCCTGCTCAAGAAAGACGGCCGCGGCTACTGGAGCGGATATCAGGAAGGCGCCCGCGACGGCGACCTTTACCGGTTCTGGGTTCAGGGCGCGGGATCGAGCGGCTACAAGCGCGATCCCTATGCGCGCGAGCTTGATCCCGAAAACTTTCCGAACTGTTTCGGCATCCTGCGCGCCGGCGACGGCTTTCCCTGGCACGACCAGGATTTCGTGACACCCGATTTTTCGGACATGGTCATCTACCAGCTTCATGTCGGCACTTACGCGATCCGAAAGCCGGGCGTTGCCTCGAACTTCCTCGACCTCGCGCGCAAGATTCCCTATCTCGCCGATCTCGGCATCAACGTCCTGCAACCGCTGCCGGTCGACGAGCAGGAAGCCAATCCCAACATGGGCTATAGCGGCGCGGACCTGTTCTCGCCCGACTTCCCCTATGTCGCGGTCGAGGACCTGCCGTTCATTCTGGCCGAACTCAACGCGCTCTACGCCGCAAGGCAGCGATCGCCGATCACGCTGGGAGATATCCAGTCCGGCCCCGGACAGCTCAAGGCGCTGGTCGACCTCTGCCATGTCTACGGCATCGCCGTCATCTTCGACGTGGTCTACAACCACGCCGGCGGCTTTTCGGTCGCCGGTCAGCTCGACGATAATTGCCTGTATTACATGGATCGCCGCGTCAATCGCGGCGACAACAACGACAGCCTCTACTTCACCGATCAGGATCGCGGCACCGGCGGGCTCGCCTTTGCGCTGTGGAACGACGACGTCTCGAAATTTCTCATCGACAATGCGCGCTATTATCTCGAGGAATTGCACGCCGATGGTTTCCGCTACGACGAGATCAGCACGCTGATCTCGACCGGGCAGGGCAGCGGATGGGAATTTTGCCGCGCGCTGACTTCGAATCTCCGGGGCTTGCGCGACCGCATCCTGCAAAACGCCGAGTTCTGGCCCGGGCGTTTTTCGGATATTCCGGCATCCGTGCTTCCGGTGTTCGCGCCGGCGGCGGCGGGCGGCATGGGATTCGACGTGGTGCAGCACGATGGTCTGCGCCACGCGCTGCGCGGCGCCGTGGGCGCGGCCTCCGGCGGAGCCGATGCCGGCCTATCGATGTCGGCGATATCAGCCGCGCTGGACCCGCCCGGTTTCGACCACGCCTGGCGTGCCGTCACCTGCGTCGAGAACCATGATCTCGTGCTGGCCGGTCGCGATCCGCGGCTGCCGGCACTGGCCGACCCGTCCGACCATCGTTCCTGGTACGCGCGAAGCCGAAGCCGGGTCGCGACCGCGATACTCCTGACGGCGCCCGGCATTCCGCAAATCTTCATGGGCCAGGAGTTTCTGGAGGACAGGCCCTGGGACGTCGATCCGCGCGGGCCGAACCTGCTGTCGTGGAACGGCCTCGACCTGCCGTCGGATTCCACCATGCGGGATCATCTGCGTTTCTCGCGCGACCTCATCCGCCTTCGCCGCGACCTGCCGGCGCTGAGGGGCGACAACGTCCACGCGTTCTATCAATCCGACAAGGACAGGGTGATTGCCTATCACCGCTGGCGCGAAGCAACCGGCGACGACGTCGTCGTGGTCGCCTCTTTCTCGGAAACGACATGGAGCAATTACGAGATCGGATTTCCCTCGCGTGGCTTCTGGAAAGAGCGCTTCAACAGCGACCTCTATGATCTTTGGGTAAATCCGCAGGTCGCCGGCAATGGCGGCGGCGTCACAGCGGAAGGCAGGGCGCTGCACGGGTTTGCGGCGTCGGCTGCGATCGTGATCCCGGCGAATGCCGTGGTGGTGTTCGCCAGAAGCTGAGCGGCCTTTCAGGCAGGGCCATTTCCACGCTTCGCCCTGACGGTCCGGGATGGCTGCGCCACGCGTAGCCCGTCAGGGCGAAGCGTGGTGCGGGCGGTGGGAGTCGAACCCACACGATGTTGCCATCGAGGGATTTTAAGTCCCTTGCGTCTACCAGTTCCGCCACGTCCGCATGTTTGATTTCCATAGCTTTTTCGTCCCAGGCCGGCAAATGTTTTCCAATCCAGCCCTTGGGTTTCCGTTTGGGCTACAAACCTGTTCACGCCTTGTCCGGACGGTCGCTGATCCCTGCTGATGTTCTCTCGGCCCCGGCGTGCCAGGTGTCGTGGGTGCCCATATGCGTTCCGACTCGTTGCTATCATATCGGGCCATTTCACCGTCGACGGCCAGTCGCTCGATCGCGCCGTGTGGAAAATCGATCACGGAAATGCATCTCGTTGCTCGCAGCGGTGCATGAAACATCGGTTGAATATCTGTCGCGTTCTACTAGAATCAAAAGGCAGTGCGATGCCAGCCGCGCTGCATGGCACTCCTTCCAATAAACTTCCATTAAAGTAGAACAATGAGCCAGCCCGTGGATTTTTTTGACGGCCATAACGATGTTTTGCTTCGCTTTTACCTCGACAAGGACGGCGACCCGATTGCCAAATTTCTCGATGGCAGCGCTAAGGGGCACATCAATCTTCCGCAGGCACGTGAGGCCGGACTGTTTGGTGGCATGTTCGCAGTCTTTTCCCCGTCGCGCGAACCGTTCGATCTGAAGGCGCTGCAGGGAGCAAGCTACGACCTCCCATTGCCCTCGGCATTGGATTTGGCGACAGCACAGGCTTCAGCGTTCAAACAGATTTCGCTGCTGTTCCGCCTGGAGGCGGAGTCCCATGGTGACGTCATCGTCTGCCGCGATGTATCTCAGATTCGCCAGGCCATGCAGCAGCGCAAGCTGGCGGTCGTGCTGCACATGGAAGGTGCCTGCGCTATCGATAGCGAGCTTGCCGCGCTTGACGTGCTCTACGCCGCAGGGTTGCGTTCGCTTGGCCCCGTCTGGAGCCGACCAAATCACTTTGGCCATGGCGTGCCGCTGAAGTTTCCCTCATCGCCCGACACGGGTGAGGGCCTGAGTGAACCGGGGCGCGATCTGGTCCGCGCCTGCAACCGCCTCGGCGTGCTCATCGATCTTTCTCACCTCAATGAGAAGGGATTCTGGGACGTCGCCAAATTTTCCGATGCTCCCCTGGTCGCAACGCATTCCAACGTGCACGCGATTTGCCCCACGCCTCGCAATCTCACCGATCGTCAGCTTGACGCCATCCGCGAAAGCAAGGGCTTCGTCGGGCTCAACTTCGCCACGTCCTATTTGCGGTCAGATGGGCAGATGCGCGCCGATACCGACGTCGAGTGGATGGTCCGCCATCTTGATGCATTGATCGAAAAACTCGGTGAAAACGCTGTGGGTCTCGGCTCGGATTTCGATGGAGCGGTCATTCCTGCGGCGATCGGCGATGTCCGAGGCTTGCCCGGCTTCTTTGAAGTTCTGCAAAAGCACGGGTACGATGAGACGTTGTTGAAGCGGATCGCGTCAGAAAACTGGCTGTCGGTACTGGAGACGACGATCGGCTAAGGTGGTCGGCTCTCGGCCATTTTACCATCAGCCGACAAGGCGCGATGAGCGATGCGTACGACGCACGGTGTCAATTTCAGCTGGAGCGTCGAAAGATCCGCTTCAACCATGCGACGCTTGCAAGCCACAGCATCCGGCCCACCTCGAGTGACTGACTGTTGGAAACGACCGGCGGGCCACTGCCGAGCTGGGAGCCGCAATTTGCGGCGAACCTCGCAACCAGTTGCCGGGCGAATTCCTGCGCCAGCCCCGACCGCGAGAATTGGGCGAGCGAGCCCTGCAGATTGTAAAGCACGGTCAGATCGACCCGCGTCGCCTGATCCTGATCGGCGGATTCGAGCCGGTAGACGATCTCTCCCTTGGTTCGAGAGCCCGAGCCGCTGTCGGTCCCGGCACCGACGATGGTGCCGCTCCAGTTTGCCGGATCGCGCGTGATCAGTGCCGAGCCGGCGAAGCTTGCCGCGATCGGGCCGAGTTTCGTCACCATGCGGCCCTTCACGGACGTGTCGTCGCTCGATGTGACCTCCGCGCCGGGCAGGCACGCGGCCACCCGCCGGACGTCGCCAAACAGCTCCCATACGGCCGCGCGAGGCTGGTGGATCACGAAGCTCTCGTCGAAACGCGTCCAGCCGGGCCGCAGCGACGCCTCGCGCGCGGGGATCGGCGTCTCTGCCTTCGATGGCGACCGGCCGGCGGTCGGGGAGGGCGCCATAGGCTCAAACGTCGCAAAGGCGACCGCGGTTCGCGGAGCCGCAGCCTGTGCCGCCTCTGTCCGCTCGTTGCGCTTCTCGATCACCGATGCGATGGCATTGACGATGCCGACATAGCCGGTGCAGCGGCACAGATTGCCGGCGAGCTCTCGCCTGATCGTCTTCTCGTCGGCATCCGCCACCCGCAGCACGATGTCGCGCGCCGCAATCAGCATGCCCGGGGTGCAGAAGCCGCACTGGAGGCCATGATGGATCGTGAAAGCCTGGCGCAAATCGGCCATCAGCGGATCATGGTCGAAGCCCTCGATGGTCGTCACTTCGGCGCCGCCGCAGGCAACCGCGAGGGTCAGGCACGATCGCGCCGGCGCACCGTTGAGCTGCACCGTGCAGGCGCCGCACACGCCGTGCTCGCAGCCGAGATGGGTGCCCGACAGGCGCTGGCCGTCTCGAAGGAAATCGCCGAGATGGGTGCGCGGCAGCACGTCCGCCGAGACAGCGGCGCCGTTCAGGGTAAAGGCGAGGGTCGTCATTCCGCGAACACCTCCTTCAGGGCACGCGTCACTGCGGCACAACGCATCCTGCGTTCAATGGCGTCACCCGGCGCAACCGTGTCGACGGCGTCGGCGATCCCGGCGTCGGTGATGGCAGCAAGGCCTTGACGCGCGATTGTTGCCGCCAGCCCGTGGAGCGGTTGCGGCGCGCCCGAAAGGGCTCCCAGATAAATCCGCGCGGCCCGCGACAAGGGATCGAATACCGCCGCGGCGCTGGCTTCCGGAAACTCGCCGGGTTTCCGGCAGAATTTGTAATAGCCGTAGCGGGCCTGTGGCGACAATTTCGGGACGTCAACCGCGACGACCAATTCGTCCTCTTCGAGGCGGGTCTGGAATGCGCCGAGCATGAAGCCGTCGGCCGGCAGCTGACGGTGGCCAGCCTTGCCTTCAACGATCACGGTAGCACCAAGGGCAGCCAATGCCAGCGGCCAGTCGGCTGCGGGATCCGCATGCGCGAGGCTTCCGCCCACAGTTCCGCGGTTGCGTATGGCGCGATAGGCGATCCCGCCGGCAACGCTGCGCAACAACGGACAATCGGGGATCGAGCGATCTTCGAGCTCGGCATGGGTGACCGCCGCGCCGATCCGGAAATGGGTCCCGCGATCCTCGATCGCGCGCAACGCCTCGGTACGGCCGATGTCGATCAGCAGCGTCGGTCGGGCCAGCCGCAGATTGAGCAGCGGCAATAGCGATTGGCCGCCGGCGATCAGCTTGGCGCCGGCGTTTTTGCGAAGCATATCGAGGACATCGGCGAGATCGCGCGGGCGCATATATTCAAATGCCGCCGCTTTCATACCTTCGCACTCCCGGCCGACGCGGGCGAGCGCTGCGACGAAGCGCGCTCGATCGCCGCAAGCAGGCGCCGGGGTGTCAGCGGCGTCTCCGACACCTCGACATTGAGCCCGCGCAGCGCATCGTTGACCGCATTGAACAGCACGGCCGGCGGAGCAATTGCGCCGCCTTCTCCCATGCCCTTGATGCCGAACGCGGTGTAGGGCGACAGCGTCTCGGTATGGAAGATGCGGAATTTCGGAACTTCCGTGGCGCCGGGCAGCAGATAATCCATGAAGGTCGACGCCAGCGGCTGGCCGTTGACGTCATAGGGGCTTTCCTCGAACAGCGCCGTCCCGATGCCCTGGGCCGCGCCGCCCATCGTCTGGCCGTCGACGACCATCGGATTGACCATGCGTCCGCAATCCTCGGCGATGACATAATCGAGGATTTCGACGCTGCCCATGTCGACGTCCACCGCCACCACGGCGGCATGCGATGCGTAGCTGAACGCGCCGGTGTCGACCTGCGGCTTATAGCCGATCGTCGCTTCCAGTCCGTTGACGTCGACGTCGGGGGGCAGCAGCTGCGGCTGCCGATACCAGGCCTGCGCGATCTCCCTGACCGTGACCGACGATTGCGGACCGACGACGCGGCCGGGCATGTACTGCACGGTATTGCCGGCGCATTGCATCAGGTGCGCGCCGATCGCCAGCAGCCGCGGTATCAGCGCCTCGCAGCTCCTCGCCACGGCGCCGCCCGCCATGACGATACTGCGCGAGGCGTAGGTGCCGGTCGAGAACGGCGTCGTTCCGGTGTCGCCTAGGATCACGCGTATGTTGGCGATGTCGGTGCCGAGCACCTCGTGCGCGATCTGCGCCAGGGTAGTCTCCATACCCTGGCCATGGGAGTGAACACCGGTGCGAACCTCCAGGCTGCCATCCGCGACCACGCGAACCGTCGCCTGATCGTAGCCCGGGATGAGCGGCAATCCCCAGGCCGCGAACACGCTGGTGCCGTGCGCGGATTGCTCGCAATAGCTGGCGAAACCGATCCCGATGCGCCGCCGGTCCGGCTCGCCGCGGATCTGGCGCGCCCGCCAGCTGTCGAGATCGATCGCCTGTCGCACCGTGTCCAGGCTCTTCGGATAGTCTCCGCTGTCATAATGCTTGCGCGTCACGTTGGTGTAGGGCATCGCCTGCGCGGTCACCAGGTTCTCGCGGCGGACTTCCCATGGTTCCCGGCCGACCTTTCGCGCGATCGCATCCATCAGGAGCTCGATCGCGAAGCAGACGCTGGTGCGAGCCACCCCGCGATACGGCAGGAAGCCAGGCTTGTTGGTGGCGACGCAATAGGTTTTGCAGCGGTAACCCTTGATGTCGTAAGGGCCGGGCAGGTTGCCGGTGGCCTGACCGGGCTCGAGCGCCACCGTGAACGGCCAGTTCGAGTAGGCGCCCCCGTCGATCGTCACCTCGGCGTCGAGCGCCAACAGCCGCCCGCGCTCGTCCGCATGGGCGCGCAACCGGTAATGGTGCTGTCGGCAGTTGGCGCCGGCAATCAGATGTTCGCGGCGGTCTTCGACGTATCGGAACGGACGTTTGTGGGTCAGCGCCAGCCAGGCGACGCAGATCTCCTCAGGCTGCAGCACGCATTTGTATCCAAAGCCGCCGCCGACATCGGGCGCGATCACGCGGATGCGCGCCTCCTCCAGCCCGAGACATTCGGCGAGACCGATCCGGATCACATGAGGCACCTGCGTCGAGGTATAAACGATGAGTTGATCGGCGCGGAAATCCCAGTCGGCCACGATGGCCTTGCCTTCGAGCGGGACCATCGCCTGCCGCGCCATCGATACTTCGCGCTCGACGACGACGGACGCCTTGCTCGCCTGCTCTTCAAAATCGTTTTCGTAATTGAGGGTGAGAAACAGGTTGTCTTCCCACTCCTCGTGCACCCGTGGCGTTGCCGTCGCACGCGCCGCATCGGCATCGATCAGCACCGGAAGCTCATCGAGATCGATCTCGATTTGCTCGGCGATATCCTCGGCAACCGCGCGGGTGGGGGCTATGGCCATCGCCACCAGTTCGCCGGCATAGCGCACCTTGCCCTTGGCAAGCGGATGTTGCACCGACACTTTGTAGCCGGGCACGGTGCAGGTTGGGGCAATCGGCCGAATGCCGGTGAGATCGGCGGCGGTGAACACGACGGACTCCCGCCCGGGCGGCTTGGTAATCCCGCGCAGTACCGCGTGCGCCGCCGGGCTGCGCAGGAACGCGACCTCGCTCTGGCCTGGAAGAATGATGTCCGAGACATACTGACCGCGGCCATGCAGGAAGCGCGCATCCTCTTTGCGCGGCACCCGTGCGCCGATGCCCTGATGCTTCATCCCTTTGCTGCCTCTCGCAGTCGTCGAACCCGGCGTGTTGGCGCGCCGGCGCTCGGCCGGTTTACCAGGCGGCGGCGCCGTAGCGGAAGGCGTCGAGCCGGTACTCGGCCACGCGGAACCAGCTGTTGGACTGGTTCATGAAGGCCTTCCAGTGCTCATACACCTTTTTGAAGTCGTCGTTCTTGCCGGCGATGTCGTCGAAGGTCTCGACCGCGGCCTTATGGCAGGCTTCGAGCACGGGTTGCGGAAACGACCGTAGCTCGGTCCCGCCCGCGATCAGCCGCTTCAGCGCATCCGGGTTTCGCGCATCGTATTTGGCCTGCATCAGCAGGTTCTGCTCGTTGGCGGCCGTCTCGAACGCGATCTTGAACTGCGCCGGGAGCGCCTCCCAGGCCGCGGCGTTGACCAGGGTGCTGATCATCGCCGAGCCCTCCCACCATCCAGGCGTATAATAGTATTTCGCGACCTTGCCGAAGCCGAGCTTTTCGTCGTCATACGGCCCGATCCACTCGGCTGCGTCGATGGTGCCGCGCTCGAGGGACGGATAGATATCGCCGGCGGGGATTTGCGTCGGCACGGCTCCGAGCCGTGAGAGCACGGTCCCGCCTAGTCCGCCGATCCGCATCCGCAGGCCTTTGAGATCCTCGACCGACTTGATCTCCTTGCGAAACCAGCCGCCCATTTGCACGCCGGTGTTACCGCAGGGAAAGTTGAGCAAGCCTTGTTTGCGGAAAATCTCGCGCAACAACTCAAGGCCCCCGCCATAGTAGAGCCACGCCGCCTGCTGGCGCGAATTGGCTCCGAAGGCGATGCCGGAGTCGAATGCATAGACCGGATTTTTGCCCACATAGAACGCGGTCAAGGTATGGCCGCATTCCACCGTGCTGTTTGCGACCGCGTCGAAGACCTGGGTGCCGGGAACGATTTCGCCGGCCGCGAACAGGCCGACCTGAAACTTGCCTTCGGTGAGCTGGGCAATACGCTGGGTCATCAACTCTGCCGAGCCCTGGATGGTGTCGAGGCTCTTCGGCCAGCTTGTGGTCATGCGCCACCGGACCTGGCCTGATTGCGCGATGGCCGGAGTAGCGATGGCGACGGCGGCGGCCCCGGCCGCCTGGCTCAGGAAGGTGCGCCTCTTCATCGCGATGCTCTTTCCAGGCGCAGTGTCATTGTTGACTCGCACAGCCATCGTTGTATTCCCCCGTCCAACGCATCAACACGAAACCATCAGAAATATGATGGTATACTGATGAAGTTTCCGAAAGCTGTCAAACGCGAAACGCGACGGATGTCGCGGCGTCATGAGCAAAGATTCGGCGTATTGCCTGCGATTGGCGCCGCACAAA
This sequence comes from uncultured Alphaproteobacteria bacterium, assembly GCA_963793165.1. Taxonomy (GTDB): domain Bacteria; phylum Pseudomonadota; class Alphaproteobacteria; order Rhizobiales; family Xanthobacteraceae; genus Bradyrhizobium. The sequence goes on along the minus strand of CAWBYU010000004.1, from coordinate 1,311,342 downwards.
TGATCAAAGCGTTTGCAAAGCGGCCGGCGCGCGCCCCGCTGCTTGAGCAATCCCGGAGTTGGCCGGCAGGAATTAGTGCGTGGCCCGCCCGGTACTGTGATGCCATGGCAATGCAAGCCGCTCGATGAAATCCAGCAACTGGATCAGGACCACGCCAAGCACGGCCAGGATGGCGATGGCCGCGAACACGCGCGGGGTGTCGAACATGCCTTGCGCGCTCAGGATGACGTAGCCGAGGCCGCGTTGCGAGGACACGAACTCGCCGACGATCGCCCCGACCAGTGCCAGTGACATCGCGACCTTCAGTCCCGCGAACAGATGCGGCAGCGCACTGCGGAGCTTGATGCGTGTGAGCACCTTCCAGCGTGAGCCGCGCAACGAGCGCGCGAGGTCGAGAATGTCGGGAGGCACCGAGCGCAGGCCCAGGATGGTGTCGATCACCACCGCGAACACCGCGATCAGAAACGCGATCGCAATCTTCGGCTCGGCGCCGGTCCCGAACCAGATGATGCAAAGCGGGGCAATCGCGACCTTCGGCACGCTGTTGAGTGCGACGAACAGCGGGAACAGCAGCTGGTCGAGCAGTTTCCATTCGGTGATGATCACCGCGAACAGCACGCCGAGTATGGCCGCCACCATGAATCCCGCCAGCGTGATGCCAAGCGTATAGCCGGTCTGCTGTGCGAACCACAGCGGCGACTGCGCCAGCTCGGCGAAGATCAGCGAGGGGGGCGGCAGCAGTACCGGGCGAACCTGGTAGACGCGGCAGAACAGTTCCCACAACAGCAGGAATCCGGCCGCGCCCACCACGGGCAGTGCCTTGCGGCGGAGCGCTACGGCGTAGCTGCGGGACCTCTCAGTCATGCAGCAGCCCCATGTTCTCGAACAGGCCGCGGACGTGGCGCGAGTAGCGTCCAAACGGCTCCGTCTCGCGCACGGCAAGCCTGCGTTCATCCGGCAGTTCGATCGGGATGTCCTCGATGACGGTGCCCGGTCGGGGGCTGAACACGACGACGCGGGTCGACAGGAAGATCGCCTCCGAAATGCTGTGGGTGACAAAGACCACAGTCATCCGCAGCTGCTTCCAGAGCCGGTGAAGGTCGACATTGAGCTGGTCGCGCGTCAGCGCGTCCAGCGCGCCGAACGGCTCGTCCATCAGCAATAGCCGCGGCTCCAGCAACAAGGACCGGCACATCGCGACGCGCTGCCGCATGCCTCCCGACAGCGTGCGTGGATAGGCCTGCAGGAAGCCGGAAAGCCCTGACATCTTGAGCAGCTCACGCGCGCGGGGCTCGAAGTCGCGCTTGCGCCCGCCGCTGAAATCGGCCGGCAAGAGCACGTTGTCGAGCACGTTCATCCAGTCCAGCAAGGCGTCGCGCTGGAACGCCATGCCGAGCCGGTCGGGCGGTCCGTCGATCGGCTTGCCGTTAATCAGCAGTGTGCCGCTGGTGGTATGCTCGAGCCCGGCGAGGCAGCGGAGGAACGTGCTCTTGCCGCAGCCGCTGGGCCCAAGCAGGCTGACGAACTCGCCCTCGGCGATGTTCATCGACAGGTTTGCGATCGCGGTGAGGCCATCGCCGGCATCGCCAAACCGCTTGCCGACGTCCGTTGCTATGATCACACGCCGCGCCTTACTTCAAGGCCGTGCTGACGTCGGCGACGATCTTCGGATCGATCATGTCGTTGGTGTAGAGGTCGCGCGGATTTACGACCTCGCCCAGCAGTCCGCCGTCCGAAAGGGTTGTCACCGCCTGCTGCCAGTCCGATGGCGCCATGCTTCCGAACGGAAGCGAGCGGACAGCATCCGTCAAGGCGTAGTCCTTTAGCGTATCGATCTGCTGGCGCAGCACTTTGGGGTCGAGCTTGGCCTGCGGCCGGGCGGCCATGATCGCCTTTACGCCTTCGTCCTCGTGGCCGTTGAAGATGTAGGCCCAGCATCCAGCCACGACGCTGGTGAAGCGCTTCAGCGCATCGCCTTTGGCGGCGATGGTTTTCTCGGTCGCAAACAGTCCGAAGCTGGGAAATTGCAATCCGGCGTCGACAAACCGCACCGCGCTCGACGGCCGCTTGGCCTCGACCACAGCCAGGAAGAACGGCACCGAGGAAAATCCCGCATCGGCATTGCCCGTCATGTACATACCGGCCTTGGCGGCCGCGTCGACGGCGAGCAGCTCGACATCGCTGCGCTTCAGCTTGCCGGTGGCGAGAAAGCGATCGATGAACGGCGCCTCGAGCGAACCGGCGGTAAACACGATCTTCTTGCCTTTGAGGTCCGCCGCAGTCCTGATGCCGGCTTCCTTCGGCACCAGAACGCCGATATCGTTTTGCTGGATAAAGCCGGCGATGGCCTTGACCGGCAGACCCTTCGAGCGCGCGATCGCCATCGGCGCCAGCGAGGCGTGGCCGACATCGTACTCGCCATTGCCGACGATCTGCACCGTCGCCACCGAGCCGTTGCCGTCATCGATGCTGACGTCGAGGCCGTATTTCTTGAACAACCCGCTTTCCTGCGCGAGGTGGAATGGCGCCTGGACGCCCCAGGGGGTCCAGTCGAGCCGTACCCTGATCGCATCGGCGGCGGTGACGTCGGTGGCAAGCAGCGGCAGCGCAAGAAATGCGATGAACGTGCGAGACAAGTGGCGCAAGCGAAGCATGGAAACCTCGAGGGTTCAGTGGCCCGGCGCGCCGGAGGCTAACAGGTTTGTCTCGGGCTGCGCAAGATAGGAAGGTGTACTGACGAATTTGTCGCGGGCAGCGAGATATTCTAAGAAGCCGCATCCCTGCGGGGCGTAAATCCGCTGTACTTTTCGGCCGAATTGAAAGAACAGCTTGGGGTAGTGCGCGCGCCGACGCACAAGAAGATCGGATGAAGGACAATGACACCACGCCGCAACACAGCGACCAAATCACGGGCCGTCGAGCCCGGGAAGAAGCGAGCGTTTTCCGCTGCGCAGGCCCGCGACGTCGGCCGGGCAAAGTCGCCGGCCATGCCGCTATGGGCGCGTCCGGGTTATCTGCTGCGCCGACTGCACCAAATTCACTATGCGCTGTTCTTTGAGGAGTGCGACGAATTCGACATCACGCCGGTGCAGTACGGACTCCTGACCACGCTTTCACTCAACCCCGACCTTGACCAGAACTCGATCGGCCGCGAACTCGGCATCGATCGCACCAATGTCGCCGACGTGCTGGCACGCCTTGCCCGGCGCGGGTTGCTGGAGCGTCATCGCAGCAAGGCGGACAAGCGCATGGTGCTGGCGCGTTTGACGCCGGAGGGGCAGCGCATCACCGACAAGATGTATGCGGCCATGCAGCGCGCTCAAAACAGGCTGCTGGCGCCGCTGTCTCCCAACGAGCGCAAGGCCTTCATCGAGACGCTGCTGCGGCTCATCGAGGGTAACAACCATCTCGGCCGCACGATTTATAATCCAAGTTAGGGCTTCGTCGGCCGCGACAGCGCGCGCTGCCGCGGTCCTCAGCCTGCCGCCTTCTGAAGAATCTCGTCCGGCGTTGAGGAGACCACCTCGACATATTTCGGCACGAACTTGCCGCCCTCGATATACTTGATGAATTCCGGCTTGATCTCATTGGCGAGGATCTTGCGGATCTTGGCGTGTTCCTCGATATCGGCCCATTCCGCGATCAGGAAGAATTGTTGCGGATCCTCGGTGTCGCGGCACAGAACGCCGTCCTTTACCTGTGCCGGCGATTTGTGCATCGGGTTGCCGTCGGAATAGTCGAACTTCTCGAACGACGCGATGAATTCGGCTTCATGGCCGGCCTTCACCCGAAAATCGTAGATGTGCAGGAAGTTTCCCTTGGTGGCGAGCGGTTCCTGAGCCATGTCACGTCCTTTCCGGTGGGGCTGTTCTGACCCGGTCCAAGACGCCGTATTGTGCGTGGACCAAATATGAGGTTATACTGATGAAATGCGTTAGGCAATCCGAGATCGCGTTTTGCGGTCGCTGCGTTTTGGCCCGGACGCAATCGAGATTTGTCGCGCATGGCATGGCAGCGGGCAGCATCACTGGAATTGATCCCCGAGGGCGGAGTGCTCGGAGTTGATGTCGCGGGAACGCCGATTGCACTTTATCGCCTGACCGACGAAATCTATGCGACCCACGGCGTGTGTACACATGCGCTGGCGTTTCTCGCCGAAGGCTTTGTCGAGGATGGCAAGATCGAATGCCCGCTGCACCAGGGTGTGTTCGACATCCGCAGCGGCAAGGCATTATGCGCGCCGCTCACCAGGGATCTGCAGACGATCGCGGTGAAGGTCGAAGGCGGCGAAGTCCTCGTTGCGCTGGACCGGCCGGCCGGCGAGACAGATGAAAAGCGCCCCGAAAAGCGCCCCGAGGAGCGTGCGCCGGAAGATGCAGGATCTGGCAGCGTCGTGATCATCGGAGCCGGGCAGGCCGCGGCCGCTGCCATCATCGCCATGCGCGAAGCCGGATTTGGCGGCACGATCGACCTGATCGGCGATGAAACGCATCTGCCTTACGAACGGCCGCCCTTGTCGAAGGAGATGCTCTCGGGGCAAGGCGGAGGCCCTCGATACCGCCTTACTGAAGAAGACACGGCACGGCACAATGTGAACCTGCATCTTGGGATTCGTGCCGCGGCCGTTGACAGCGCCGCGCAAACGGTCCGGCTCAACGACGGCACGGTGCTCTCATACGGCGCGCTCTTGCTGGCGACCGGCGGTCGCGCGCGCCGCCTCGCCGTGCCCGGCAGCCATCTGCGAAACGTGCTCCACCTTCGCACGATCGAGGATGCCGCGGCGATCGATCGAGCATTCGCCGACGCGTCCCATGTCTGTATCGTCGGGGGCGGTTTCATCGGCCTCGAACTCGCATCGGCCGCATCCGCGCGCGGGCTTGCCGTGACCTTGCTGGAGCGCGAAGCGGAGATCATGTCGCGGCTGTTGCCGGAGCCGCTGGGCGGCGTGTTCAGGACACTGGCACAACAGCACCATGTGGACGTGCGGCTCAACGCCGATGTGCGTGCGATCGTGGAACGCGGCAACCGTCTCGGCATCGAGGCAGGCGGCGAGATCATCGAAGCCGATCTGGTGCTGGTGGGCATAGGGCTTGAGCCCGAACTTGACCTTGCGCGAACCGCCGGCTGCCAGTGCGGCAACGGCATCGTGGTGGATGCCGACGGGCGCACCAGCGTACTTGGCATCTGGGCAGCCGGCGATTGTGCGTTGCATCACATCACGAGGGGCGACCGCGCGCTTCGGCTCGAGAGCTGGCACAATGCCGAAGAGCAGGGCGCCGCCGCCGGCCGTTCGATTGCCGGAGCCGCGGCGACGCCGCACAAGGCGCCCTGGTTCTGGACCGATCAATTCGGTCTCAATATCCAGATGCTCGGGCTTGTCGGCGCCGGCGATCTCGTCGCCCATTCCGGGCCGCCGGGCGCCGCCCCGGGAGCGGTCTACCGCACCATCGACCGCAACAGCGGGCGCCTGACCGGGGCGGTAGCCTTTGCGAACGCCAGGGCCATTCGGGAAGCCCGGGCCGAGCTCGAACAGGAAGGTCCGTTCGATCTTGCGATGGCCGGAGCGCAGCTATTGAATGCGCTTCCGCAGAGCGACGAAATCAACCTGGAGGTCAGCGACATGAACGCAAATCCCCCGCTCTCGATCACCACTCGCTACGTATGGCCGAAGGAAGGCCTGCGGCGAATTCCCGACTGGGTCTACACCGACCAGACCATCTACGAGCGCGAGATCGAACGCATCTTTCACGGTCGTACCTGGAATTACGTGGCGCTCGAATGCGAAGTGCCCAATGCCGGAGATTTCATCCGGTCCAATGTCGGTCCGACGCCGGTGGTGGTATCGCGGGCCGAGGACGGCAGCATCCACGTGTTCGAAAATCGCTGCGCGCACCGCGCCGCGGAATTCTGCCGCGAGCTGAGCGGCAACGCCAAGGAGTTCGTTTGTCCCTACCACCAGTGGTCCTATGACCTGAAGGGAAATCTGGCGGGCGTTCCGTTTCGTCGCGGCGTCAACGGCAAGGGCGGCATGCCGAACGATTTCCGCAACGCCGATCACGGGCTGCGACGGCTCAATGTCACGACCCATCGCGGCGTGGTGTTCGCGTCGTACCGGCCGGACATGGAAACGCTGCAGGAGTATCTCGGGCCCGAGATCCTTGCCGAATTCGAGGCGACCTTCGACGGCCGGAAGCCGCGGCTACTCGGCCATTATCGTCACTCGCTGCCGGGCAACTGGAAGCTCTACCACGAGAATCTGAAGGATCCTTATCACGCGACCCTGCTGCATACGTTCCTTGTGAGCTTCGGCCTGCTGGTCGCCGGCAACAAGTCCCTGATGCTCGCCGACGCGAGCGGACGTCATGGCGTGATGGCGTCGGCCAAGTCCGACAAGTCGGTCAGCAGCGATAGCAAGAAGGAGATGCGGGCCTATCGCGAAGGCATGGAGCTGGCCGAACCGCGGTTCATGAATTTCATCGAGGAGTTCGACAGTCCCTGGTCCGTCACCATGGCGACGATCTGGCCAAACCTGATCGTTCAGCGTGAGATGAACACGCTCGGCGTGCGTCAGATCGTGCCGACCGGTCCGCACGAGTTCATCATGAAATGGACGATGTTCGGGTTCGAGGGCGACGATGAGGAGATGACGCGCCACAGGCTGCGGCAAGGCAACCTGATGGGGCCGGCCGGGTTTCTCGGGCTGGAGGACAACGAGGCCATCAAGTTCGTGCAGGACGGCATGCAGCACGTGCCCAACGGCAATCATCTCATCGAGCTCGATCCGGCGGTGGAGATGGGAACGTCGGACACGCTGATTTCCGAGGCCGCGATCCGCGCGATGTATCAGCACTGGCGGCAGGAAATGGGACTCTAGCGATGGAGAGCTTGTCATGACACGTCCGCTTTCCACCCCTGTCGTTGCCGATACCCGGCTCGAGGCCGTGCTGCTGCGCCACGAGATCGAGACGTTCAATACCGCCTATGCCGCGACCCTCGACGAACAGCGGTTGATGGACTGGGTTGAGCTGTTCACGGACGATGCACTCTACGTGGTTCTGTCGCGGGAGAATTTCGAGCGCAGCCTGCCGGTTGGGCTGATCTATTGCGAGAACAAAGGCATGATCCGCGATCGTGCCTTTGCGCTGAAGGAGACCGCGATGTTTGCGCCGCGTTACCTGCGGCACATGATCGCGAATCTCAGCGTCCGTGAGGACGCGAGCGACGGCACGATTACGGCGCGCGCCAATTACGTGATCCTGCAAGTGCTGTTCGACCGTCCCGACGCGACCCTCCATCAGGTCGGCACCTATTATGACAAGTTTCATCGTACCGCTGACGGCCTCAGGCTCGCCGAGCGCCGTTGCGTCTACGACAATCTGCTGGTGCCGAACGCGCTTTGTATTCCGGTGTAGCTGGGGCGGGCGGCCACCGTGCCGCCGGCAACACGACTTCGCCATCGACGAGCGCTGATTCGGCGTCGATCCTCATGACGCAGAAGCCGCAATACGCGTCGCTCTCCCGCGCTTCAAGCGCCACGGCGGCACGCGCGGTTGGTTCGGAACCCCCCTTGACGAACTCGCCGCAGAGATGAAAGAGAGCGTCCGAGCCGTCGCGTCAGTGAATGCGTGACACCTGTGAAGGCCCCAGCTTGGACACGACCATGGATGCGGATGTTCTGATCGGCGACGGCGATGCGGCGCGGCTCAAGCCGCATCCGTTGCGCGCGGCGATTCTCGGCGAACTGCATGCCCGGCCGTTCACGCCGCTGCCGGTGCCGTCCCGCATTCTGCATTTTGCCTTCGACACGTCAGGGGCGCTGGCGCAGATTGACCGCCAAAATTTGGTGGCATTCTGCACGGCGCGCGGTCTCACGCCGCCGGCGATGGACAAAAAGCATCATCGCGCGCCGTTCGGCACCACCATCCTGCGCTGGGAGCAGCATTCGGAATTTACCACCTACACCTGGGAGATTCCGGCCGATCCCGGCGGCGCGCCATTTTTTCCGGACGCGGCAACGCTTGCGGCCCCCATGCGTCTGCTGCCGCAACCGGGTCCGCTGCTGGTGGCGATCGATCTGCATCTCCTGGCGGAAGATGCCCAGCGCACCGCGCCCGAGCGCTTGTTCGATCGCGCCAGCCTCGCGGTCGCGGAGAATTCCGACGGTGCGGCGCTCTATGCCACCGATTTCCAGCCGGGGCCGTCGGGTTTCGTGCGGGTTCTCGTCGCCGATCGCAACATGCCTGAGGAACGTGCCGGCGCGCTGGTGCAACGGGTGATCGAGGTCGAAACCTATCGCACGCTGGCGCTGCTCGGCCTGCCGGAAGCGCAACGCCTCGCGCCGTCGATTGCAGCCTCCGAGCGGCGGCTCGCCGAGGTGACTGAAGAAATGCGTCGCGCCGGCGATCTCGCCAGCAATCACAAACTGCTCGACGAGCTGACGGCGCTGGCGGCGGAGGTCGAAGCGGGCGCGGCCGCGAGCGTATTCCGTTTCGGGGCCAGCCGCGCCTACGGCGAAATCGTCGAGCAGCGATTGCAGACCATCGGCGAGCGCAAGGTCGGCGGGCTGCCGACCTGGAGTTCGTTCCTGGCCCGGCGGATGAAACCGGCATTGCGCACCTGCGTCACCATCGAGAACCGGCAGGCGACGCTTTCGCAGAAGCTGGCGCGGGCCGCCGACCTGCTGCGTACCCGGGTCGACGTCGAGCTGGAGCAGCAGAACCAGGAATTGCTGAAGTCGATGAACGCGCGGACGCGGCTGCAGCTTCGGCTGCAGTCCACCGTCGAAGGGCTCTCGGTTGCGGCCATCACCTACTACGTCGTCGGGCTGTTCGGTTATCTCGTGAAGGCCGCCCATGAGAGCGGTCTGATGGCGGCGGAGCCGGGCATCGTGACCGCGGTCTTCGTGCCGATCGCAGCGCTTTCGATCTGGTGGACGGTGCGGCGCATCCGTCAAAAGCACATCGCCGGCGAGGACTGATTTCGTCATCCTTCCCCGGCTTCCGACGCGCGCAGCCTAAAGGCGCAGCACAAGCGCTGTGCTACGTCAGCTGTCGGCAGCGGCGTGGTCACGCGCTTACCACTTGATGACGGAGTTGCTAAGCGCGCATCCGCTGCTCGCGTGGTCGTTTATTTCTAACCCGTTGAAATTTTAGACTCATTCCAATTGGCTCGGCGTTTGCAATTCTGCCTCCAGCGACGGCCGCGTCAGACAAGCGGCCGACATAAAATGGAGGAACGGCGCCGATGACGGAAACATTCTACGACGTGCTCAGGCGTCAAGGCATCTCGCGCCGCAGCTTTCTCAAATTCTGTTCGCTGACGGCGGCATCGCTCGGGCTCGGGCCCGAATTTGCGCCGACCATGGCGCAGGCGCTCGAGACCAAGCCGCGGACGCCGGTTTTGTGGCTGCACGGTCTCGAATGCACCTGCTGCTCGGAGGCCTTCATTCGATCCTCGCATCCGCTGGCGTCCGACGTCATCCTGTCGATGCTCTCGCTCGACTACGACGACACCATCATGGCGGCGGCCGGGCATCAGGCCGAGGCGATCATCGAAGAGGTGGTGACGAAGCACAAGGGCAACTACATTCTCGCCGTCGAGGGCAATCCGCCGCTCAACGAAGACGGCATGTACTGCATCATCGGTGGAAAGCCGTTCGTCGAGCAGTTGAAATACGCGGCAAAGGATTGCAAGGCCGTCATCTCGTGGGGCAGCTGCGCCTCGTGGGGCTGCGTGCAGGCGGCGCGGCCGAACCCCACCCAGGCGGTTCCGGTCCACAAGGTGATCCGCGACAAGCCGATCATCAAGGTGCCGGGCTGTCCGCCGATTCCGGAAGTGATGACCGCGGTCGTCACCTACATGATGACGTTCGACCGGATTCCCGAACTCGACCGCCAGGGGCGGCCGAAAATGTTCTATTCGCAGCGCATCCACGACAAATGCTATCGCCGCCCGCATTTCGATAGCGGTCAGTTTGTCGAGCATTGGGACGACGACGGCGCCCGCAAGGGGCATTGCCTCTACAAGATGGGCTGCAAGGGCCCCACCACCTACAACGCCTGTTCGACCACGCGCTGGATGGGCGGCCTGTCGTTCCCGATCCAGTCCGGACACGGCTGCATCGGCTGCTCCGAGGACGGCTTCTGGGATAACGGGTCGTTCTACAACCGGCTCTCCGACATCCATCAGTTCGGCATCGAGGCGAACGCCGACACGATCGGCACCGCCGCCGTCGCCACCATCGGCGCGGCCGCCGCCGCGCACGCCGCCGTCAGCGCCATCAAGCGCGCCGGCAACAAGACGCCGACGAGCACGGAAGGAAAATAACCATGAACGTTCAAACGCCGAATGGCTTCACCCTCGACACCGGCGGCAAGCGCGTTGTCGTCGATCCGCTGACCCGGATCGAAGGCCACATGCGTTGCGAGGTCAACGTCGACGCCAACAACATGATCACCAACGCGGTATCCACGGGAACGATGTGGCGCGGTCTCGAGGTCATTCTCAAGGGCCGCGATCCCCGCGACGCCTGGGCATTCACCCAGCGCATTTGCGGCGTCTGCACCGGCACTCACGCGCTGACCTCGGTGCGCGCCGTCGAGGACGCACTGAAGATCAAGATTCCGGAGAACGCGAACTCGATCCGCAACATCATGCAGCTCTCGCTGCAGATCCACGACCATCTCGTGCATTTCTATCACCTGCACGCGCTCGACTGGGTCAATCCGGTTCATGCGCTGAAGGCCGATCCGAAGGCGACCAGCGAATTGCAGATGGCGACCGGGCCCAATCACCCGAAGTCGTCGCCAGGCTATTTCCGCGACGTGCAGAACCGGCTGAAGAAGTTCGTCGAAAGCGGTCAGCTCGGCCCGTTCAAGAACGGCTATTGGGACAATCCCGCCTATCTGTTGCCGCCCGAAGCCAGCCTGATGGCGGTGACGCATTATCTGGAGGCGCTCGACTTCCAGTCGCAGATCATGAAGACGCGCGTCGTCTTCGGCGGCAAGGATCCGCATCCGAACTGGCTGGTCGGCGGCGTTCCCTGCGCCATCAATATCGACGGCGAGGGCGCGGTCGGCGCCATCAACATGGAGCGCCTCAACTTGGTCTCGTCGATCATCGACCAGACCACGACGTTCATCAAGAACGTCTACATTCCCGACATTCTGGCCATCGCCAGCTTCTACAAGGGCTGGCTTTATGGCGGCGGCCTGTCGGGCAAGAGCGTGCTCGCCTACGGCGACATTCCCGAACATGCCAACGATTATTCGCCCTCCAACCTCCTGATGCCGTCGGGCGCGATCATCAACGGCAACCTCAGGGAAGTGCACCCGGTCGATTTGCGCGATCCCTCGCAGATCCAGGAATTCGTCCCGCACTCCTGGTACAAATATCCGGACGAGAAGAAGGGCTTGCACCCCTGGGACGGCGTCACCGAGCCGAACTATGTGCTCGGCCCCAACGCCAAGGGCACCAAGACCAATATCGAGGAGATCGACGAGGGCGGAAAATACTCCTGGATCAAGGCGCCGCGCTGGAAGGGTCACGCCATGGAGGTCGGGCCGCTGGCCCGCTATGTCGTCGGCTACGCCAAGGGCGACAAGGAAATCACCGAGCAGATCAACTTCGTGCTGAAGACGCTCGACGTGCCCGTGAGCGCCTTGTTCTCGACGCTGGGGCGTACCGCGGCGCGCGCGCTCGAGGCGGAATGGTGCTGCAACAAGCAGCGTCATTTCATGGACAAGCTGATCGCCACCATCAAGGCCGGCGACAGCTCGACCGCGAACGTCGAAAGCTGGGATCCCAAGACCTGGCCGGCCGAGGTCAAGGGCGTCGGCTTCTCCGAGGCGCCGCGCGGCGCGCTGGCGCACTGGATCAAGATCAAGGACGCCAAAATCGACAATTACCAATGCGTCGTGCCGACCACCTGGAACGGCAGCCCGCGCGACAATGAAGGCAATATCGGCGCCTTCGAGGCTTCGCTGATGAATAGCAAGGTCGAACGCGCCGACGAGCCGGTCGAGATCCTGCGCACGATTCACAGCTTCGATCCGTGCCTGGCCTGCTCGACCCACGTCATGAGCGAGGATGGACGCGAACTGGCCAAGGTCACGGTGCGGTAAGGGAGGACAACACAATGAGAATGATCGTTCGCATCGGCTTGGCAACCGTCCTGGCAGCGCTGGCAACACCCGCTTTCGCGCATGCCGGGCCCGAGCCGCATGTCCATGGCTTCGTGGCCGGACTGATCCACCCGCTGGGCGGGCTCGACCATCTGCTTGCCATGATCGCGGTCGGCATCTGGTCGGCGCTCGCGGCTGGTCGCCGGGTCTGGATCGTCCCGGCGATCTTCGTGGCCGCGATGCTGGCGGGAGCCGGCCTGGCGCAGTCCGGCATCGCGCTGCCCGCGGCCGAAACCGCGATCGCGATCTCGGTGGTCGCGCTCGGCGGATTGATCGCCGCCGGCGTCAATCTGCCGGTCGGGGCCGGCGCCGCGCTGGTGGCGCTGTTCGCCGTGTTCCATGGTTATGCGCATGGCATCGAGGCGACCGGGCCGGTGCTCGGCTATATGGCCGGCTTCGCGGTCACGACCGCGGCGCTGCACACGATTGGTATCCTGCTCGGCAGGACCATCGCGGTCGCGCCGCTTGCATCGCGCGTGCTCGGGGCCGGGATCGTGGCCACCGGCGCCTATCTCGTCGCGACATTGTAGGGAGAACGCCATGTCGATCGATTCGGGCGCGACGCTCCAGCAGGCGATCTACGTCTATGAGGGACCGGTTCGGCTGTGGCATTGGGTCAATGCCCTCGCCATCGTCGTGCTGGCGCTATCGGGATATTTCATCGGCTCGCCCTTGCCGACGCTATCGGGCGAAGCCAGCGATCATTTCCTGATGGGCTATATCCGGTTCGCCCATTTTGCTGCCGGCTATGTGCTGATCGCGGGCTTCCTGCTTCGCGTGTACTGGGCATTCGTCGGCAATTCTCATGCCCGCGAGATTTTCCTGCCGGCGCTGTTCAGCCCGCGCTGGTGGGGAGAAGTCATCCACGAGTTCAAATGGTACATGTTCATCGCCAAGGAGCCGCGGAAGTACGAAGGCCATAATCCGCTCGCCGCCCTCGTGATGCATTTCGTGTTCGTGTGGGGGCTCGTGTTCATGATGGGAACGGGCCTGGCGCTCTACGGCGAGGGCGAAGGCATGGGCTCCTGGCAATATCGCTGGTTCTCAAGCTGGATCATTGCCGCCTTCGGCAACAGTCAGAACGTCCATACCTTTCATCACCTCGGCATGTGGGCCATCGTCTGCTTCGTGATCGTTCACGTCTATGCGGCGGTCCGCGAAGACATCATGTCGCGGCAGAGCATCGTCAGCACGATGATCTCGGGTTGGCGGACGTTCAAGGACACGCGGCCGCCAGATGATCGCCACTGAGCGGGCATCGCCGGCGGACGCACATTCTCTGGAGTTCGGGGGAGGCTCGGGGCGCGTCTGACGCGCCCCGATTACGTTTACCGGGGTGTCAGCGCGAGGCACCCTGGCGGCGGGTGACTGGAAGCGGCCTGATCAGGTTCAGCCGCAACGGGAAAGTCCGGCGGCAATCAGCCGAGCTAAAGCTGGTCGACTGGAAGGAGGGCTTCCAGATTTGGGTAGTATCCGACAATTCAGCTTCCATCGGCGGTTGCCTTCACTAGAACGTTTATAAGTTAACTCCTTGTTGTCATTGCCATTCCGCTCGATGGCCCGAGCTTTGCTAACGGTTGTTCAACGCTTGAACAATCAAGAACCGGGGAGGCGTGCGATGGAAGCGCCAAGGGTCCTGATCATCGGGATCGGGAATCTGTTGTGGGCCGATGAGGGTTTTGGTGTGCGCGCCGTCGAGGCCATGCACCGCCTTTATGAATGGCCCGGCAATGTTCGCCTGATGGATGGCGGCACGCAGGGCCTCTATCTCGTGCAGCACGTGCGCGAGGCCGACATCCTGATCGTATTCGATGCGGTCGACTATGGGCTACCGCCCGGCACCATCAAGCTGGTCGAGGGTGACGAGGTGCCGAAGTTTCTCGGCGCCAAGAAGATCAGCCTGCACCAGACCGGATTTCAGGAGGTGCTGGCCACGGCCGAGCTTCTGGGCGGCGCGACCGAGCACCTGTATTTGATTGGCGTGCAGCCGGTCGAGCTTGACGATTTCGGAGGCTCGCTGCGCGACGAGATGAAGGCGCGCATCGGTCCGGCCATCCAGCACGCGATCGATTTTCTCGCTCGCTTTGGAATCGGCGGCCGGCTGCGTGAGACGCCGCTGCCGGAAGCCGAGACGCTCGCTTGCGAACACATGGTGATGTCGCGATACGAGGCGCAGCGGCCCTCCGCGGAGGAGGCATGTCGGTTCGGCGATCCGCGCGTGCTGGTCATGGCCGAGCAGGTCCATGACACCGCCGCGGATCAGCCGTCGTCGTCCGGAGTTCGCTGATGTGCATCGGCGTGCCCATGCAGGTGATCAGGCCGGGACCGGGTTACGCCGTGTGCGCGGCCGGTGATGAACTTCGCGAGATCGACATGCGGCTGGTCGGCGACCAGCCCGAAGGCGCCTGGGTCCTGGTGTTCCTCGACGCCGCGCGCGAGGTGGTGACACCGGAGCAGGCGAAGTTGATCGGCAGCGCGCTCGACGCGCTCAGGATCGCGATCAGCGGCCAGACCGACGGCATCGACGCGCTGTTTCCAGATCTTGCCGGCCGCGAGCCGGAACTTCCGCCCCATCTCAAGAGCCAACTGCCGTCGTCCTGAAAGGATTTTGCCGATGTCTTCACCCCTGATTGACGCGCTGGTCGAGCGGCATGGCTTCGGCCTGGTCGGCGAGGCGAATCTGGACGCCTTTCTCGACGCCCACGAACATTCGCTGCTGTTCTTTCCGGGCGATCCCGATCGTCTGGTCGAGAGCAACGATGCCGCCATCATCGTCGCCGAGTTGATGAAGTCGCTCGGCGGCCGCGTGGCGCCGGCCCTGGTTGCGCAGGCATCGGAGCGTCCCTTGCAACGGCGCTTCCGCTTCAAGAGCTTTCCGGCCTTCGTCTTTCTTCGCCGCCGGGGCTATCTCGGCGCGATTACCGGCCTGCTCGACTGGCAGGATTATTTCGCCGAGATCGACGCCATTCTGGCGCGCGATCCGAGCGAGCCGCCGCCCTTCGAACTCCCGGAAGCGCTCGCCGCGCGCCTGCGCAGCGCCGGTTCGGATAACCACGATCATTCGGGAGAGGTCGCATGAGCGGAGCCATGTCAGGTCTGGTCGGACCCGGAACCCAGCCGCGCGACGAGGACGGCGCCGAACTCGACTATATGGAAATGCCGAAGAGCATGCGCACCTACGCGATGCCGGCGGTGCCTGAACCGGATGAGGTCGAGGACGTCACGGCGGCGCTCGCCCTTCTGACCGGGGTGCGTGACCGGCTTGCCGATGGCGAGCCTGCGAGCTTCGATCTCGGCGATCTCGATCGGCAGAATCGCGCCTTCGTCGATCAGATCCTCGGCGAGGGCGAAGTCAGCATCGTCGCGGGCGCGACCATTCAGGCCCAGGAATCGGTGCTGGCGGGCGTGTGGCGGGTTCACGAACTGGATGCGGCAGGACGTCTGCGCAAGGACACGATCGAGGTCAGCAGCTTTCCCGACCGGGTGCTGCGGGTGGCTCAGCAGGTCGCGGTGCCGGCTTTGACTCCGCATCACGGGCCGCTGCCGGCCATGGTGTACAACGCGCCGGCGCTGGTCACGGAAATGGCCGACCGGCTGGCGGCCTGGCAACCGGGCGCCGCGGCGCATGTGATCAATTTGAGCTTGCTGCCGCTCAGCGACGAGGACGTCAGTTTTCTCGATGCCCGGCTTGGGCTGGGCTCGGTGACCATCCTGTCGCGCGGCTATGGCAATTGCCGCATCTCGTCCACGGGGACGCGGAACGGCTGGTATGTGCGCTACTTCAACTCCCGCGAGGCCGTCATTCTCAACACCATCGAGATCACGGATATCCCGAGCGTAGCTTGTGCTGCGCCGGAGGATCTCGAAGACAGCGCGCAGCGGCTCGGCGAAATCCTGGGCGTCTACCAGTGAACGACCATTTTTTTGCGGGCTCGTTCGGGGGCGACATGACCAAGATCAACAGCGCTTCGCGGCTGGAGTGCAAGATTTGCTGGCATGTCTACGATCCGGCTGAAGGCGATACCTACTGGCAGATCCCGGCCGGCACGCCATTCGCCGAATTGCCGGAGCACTGGACCTGCCCGAATTGCGACGGTGCCAAGGAAGGCTTTCTCTTGCTCGACGATGAAACCCATGGCTGACCTCGTGGCTGATCTCGCGCCTGCGGCGGCGCCGACGGATATCGTCGAGCCGCAAGCGGTCGCCGAAAGGCTTGAGGCGGCGTTCGCGCGGGTGCACCGCGAGCGGATGCAAGACGTGCCCATTCTCAACCCCGCGCTCGCGGTCAAGGCGGTCGGGACGCGGGAGGTTGAGGCAGGCTGGCTCACCGCGCTGGTGACGCCGTGGTTCATCAATCTGATGCTGCTGCCGCGGACGCCGGAGCAGGCGCAAGACTATCGCAAGCTGCGGCTCGGCAGCACGGTCGTCCATGGCTTTCCGTCCGGATGCTTCGAGTTCATCGTCGGCGAGGAAGGTGATCTCGGCCGCTACCAGATGTGCTCGCTGTTCTCGCCGGTGCTGGAGTTCGAAAGCCATGGCGCCGCGCTGATCACCGCGGAAGCGGCAATCACGGTGCTGTTCGATGCGCGTCTGGCGCCGGATGCGCCGCAGGCGGCCGAGGCGACATCCGAGGGCGTGGACGGAGCACGCAGCCCGGGAAGCTTGCCGGCGCAGGCTGGGAAGCTATCGCGGCGCGGGCTATTGTTCGGCCGCAATCCTGCAAGCGAAGCTGTCGAGCCATGACGATCGCGGGGCGCTTGGACATCGATTTGACCTGCCGTCCCGGACCATCCGCCATGGCTCGCATCGCATCGCGCCGGCCGCACGGCGTCACGCGGATGTTCCGCGGCCGCCGGCCGGCCGAAGTCGCCAGCCTTGTGCCGCTGGTGTTCAGCGTGTGCGGGATGGCGCAGGGGGCCGCGGCGGCAACGGCATGCGAACGCGCGCTCGGCATCGCGACAATCTCCGAAACCCGGCGGATCCGCGATATTCTCATGCTGGCGGAAACCGCCCGCGAACATCTGTTGCGGGTGGTGATGGATTGGCCGCGCTGTATGGCGATGGCGGCCGATCCGGCGACGCTGCGTCAGGTGATGGCGCTCGACCAGCGCTTCCGTCGGGCGACGACCGGCGGAGGAGGAGCGTTCGAGCCCGGCGGCGCGATCATTTGCGATATCGCGGCCATCGAAAAGGTGGCCGCCGATCTCGGCGATCTCCTGGAGACGGCGGTGTTCGATGAACCGGCGCGGATCTGGCTGGCGCGGAGCACGCTTTCGGATCTCGGAGACTGGCTCCAAGCGGGCAAGCTGCCTGCCCAGCTTCTGTTGCAGCAAATCCTCCGCGCCGACGCGCTGCAGATCGGTGGTGTGTCCATCGATGCCGTGCCGGACATGGAAGACGCGGAACTCGCCGGGCTGCTGTTTGGCAACGAGGCCGAACAGTTCATCGCGTTGCCGACCTGGAAGGGACGCCCGCGGGAAACCACGGCACTGTCGCGGCATGCCCGCCATCCCTTGATCCAGGCGCTCGGCGACGAGCAACGGTATGGCATCGGCGGACGCCTCGTCGCGCGCCTCGTCGAACTGGCCGGCCTGCCGGACAGGATCGCGGCCCTGGCGATGAGCACGGGCGAAGCTGACGAAGCGGCCGAACCCTGCGGAGAGGGAATCGGGATCGCGCGCAGCGAAGCGGCGCGCGGTCGGCTGATCCACGGCGTCGAGATTCAGAACGGATTGGTTGAGCGCTATCTTATTGTAGCGCCCACCGAGTGGAATTTTCACCCCGAGGGTGCAGCGGCCCGGGCACTCGCGCTGATCGCCGGCAGCGGCCGGAGCGATGCGCGCGGCCTGGCCGACCTGATGATTACGGCCTTCGATCCTTGCGTCGATTACAGTCTTGCGGTGCACTGATGCACGAGATGGCGCTGGCCGAAAGCATTCTGACCACCCTGCAGGAGCAGGCCCGCCGCCATGACTACACGCGGGTGAAGACGGTCTGGCTGGAGATCGGGCCGATGGCCAGCGTCGAGGAGCAATCGCTGCGTTTCTCGTTCGACGTCGTGGTCAAGGGAACGCTGGCGGATGGCGCGCGGCTCGAGATCGAGACCAGCCCCGCGCTGGCCTGGTGCCTGTCATGCTCCAAGAGCGTGGCGGTCGCGCAGCGCTTCGATAGCTGCCCGGACTGCGGCGGCTATCAATTGCAGATCACCTCGGGGGAAGAACTGAGGATCAAGGAGCTGGAGGTCGACTGATGTGTACGGTTTGCGGATGCGCCACGGGCGAGACCACGATTGAAGGCGCGGCCAAGGGCGGCGCCCACGAGCACACCCACGCCGATGGAACCGTACATCGCCATGCACATCATGACGGGCATCATCATGACCACGATGATCATGATCACGGCCATCATCACGACCATCATCATCACGATCATAGCCATCAGCACCCGCACCACGACCACGGGCCTGCGGTGATCGATTTCGGCGCGGGGCCGGCGCGGGCCCATGCGCCTGGTCTCAGCCAGACCCGCATGGTGCAGATCGAGCAGGACATCCTGGCGAAGAACGACGCCTATGCCGTCGCCAACCGGGCGCGTTTCGATGCCGGCGGCATCCTGGCCTTGAATCTCGTTTCCAGTCCGGGCTCGGGCAAGACCACGCTGCTGGTCGCCACCATCGAACGGCTCAAGGCTCAGGCGCCGGTCGCCGTGATCGAGGGAGACCAGCAGACCAGCAACGATGCCGAACGGATCAGGGCCACAGGCGTGCCGGCGCTCCAGATCAACACCGGAAAAGGCTGTCATCTCGACGCTCACATGGTCGGCGATGCGATCGAGACCTTGAAGCCCGCCGAGGGGGCGGTGCTGTTCATCGAAAATGTCGGTAATCTGGTTTGTCCGGCGGCGTTCGATCTCGGCGAGGCCCACCGCGTCGTCGTGTTGTCGGTGACGGAAGGCGAGGACAAGCCGCTGAAATATCCCGACATGTTCGCATCCGCCGATCTGATGCTGCTGTCGAAGGTCGATCTGCTGCCGCATATCGATTTCGATGCCAAGGCGTGCGTGGCCAACGCCCGCAGGGTCAATCCCCGGATCAAGGTGATCGAGGTCTCGGCCAGGACCGGGACAGGCATGGCAGCGTGGATCGCCTGGCTGCAGGCGGCGCGGACGCTCGCCTTTCCCAATACCGAGGTCATGGCGGCGAGCCGATAGGGAGTTGACGCATGTGCCTCGCATTGCCTGCCGAGATCGTCTCGATCGACCGAAGCCGCGAGACGGCCGTGGTCGCGTTGGGGCCGGTCAAGAAGGAAATCTCCATCGCGCTGCTCGACGATGTCGCGGTCGGTGATTTCGTGTTGGTCCATGTCGGCTTTGCGCTGCATCGGCTGTCGCCGGAGGAGGCGGAGCGCACGCTGAGCCTGATGCGCGAAGCGGGAGAAAATCCCGAACTCGAGTTCGCCGGGGAGGACACGCCATGAAATATGTCGACGAATTCCGCGCCGGCGATCTCGCGCGCGGGCTGGCCCAGGCCATCGCCCGCGAGGCCGATCCATCCCGCACCTACAACGTCATGGAGTTCTGCGGCGGGCATACCCACGCGATCTTCCGCTACGGCGTGCAGGACTTGATGCCGGCCAATCTTCGCTTCGTGCATGGTCCGGGCTGTCCAGTCTGCGTGCTGCCGATCGGGCGCGTCGACAATGCGCTCGAACTCGTCGCCGATCCCAGGGTGACCTTGTGCACCTATGGCGACATGATGCGGGTGCCGGCCACCGGCCGCCGCAGCCTGCTCAAGGCCAAGGCCGACGGCGCCGACGTCAGGATGATCTATTCGACCCAGGATGCGCTTCGCATCGCGGCCGAGAACCCCGACCGCGAGGTGGTTCTGTTCGCCATCGGTTTTGAAACCACCACGCCGCCGACCGCGGTCGCGCTGAAGCAGGCCGCCGCGATGGGGCTGAAGAATTTCTCGGTGTTCTGCAACCATGTGCTGACGCCGGCGGCGATCACGCAGATCCTCGAAAGCCCCGAGGTGAACGACAGCGGCACGGTGGCGATCGACGGCTTCCTCGGGCCCTCGCATGTCAGCTCCGTGATTGGCAGCCAGCCTTACGAATTTTTCGCGCAGAAATATCGGCGCCCGGTCGTGATCGCGGGCTTCGAGCCGCTCGACGTGATGCAATCCACGCTGATGGTGATCCGCCAGCTCAATGAGGGGCGCCACGAGGTCGAGAACCAGTATACCCGCGTCGTGACCCGCGCGGGTAATCTCAAGGCCCAGGCGCTGGTCGCCGAAATATTCGAGCCGCGACCTTCGTTTGAATGGCGCGGTCTCGGAAGCATCCCAAACAGCGCGTTGCGGATTCGGCCGCAGTTCGCCGCATTCGACGCGGAGCAACGGTTCGGCATAACGACCAAACCGGCGCGCGACGCCAAGAGCTGCGAGTGCCCCTCGATCCTGCGCGGCGCCAAGAAGCCGACCGATTGCAAGCTGTTCGGGACGGTCTGCACGCCGGAGAGCCCGATCGGCTCGTGCATGGTTTCGTCCGAAGGCGCCTGCGCCGCTTACTGGACCTATGGCCGCTTCCGCAAGCCGGCCGCTTCCGCGGAGGTTGCCGCATGACCGCGCACGACACCCGTTTTGCCGGCGGTGCCATCCCGCTCTCGGGATCGGTCGACATGATGCATGGCAGTGGCGGCCGGGCCACGGCGGAGCTTGTGCGAACCTTGTTCGTGCGGCACTTCGACAATCCTATGCTCAGCGCCGGCAACGACCAGGCGGCATTTCGGCCGCCGGCCGGCCGTCTCGTGATCAGCACCGACGCTCACGTCGTATCGCCGCTGTTCTTTCCGGGCGGGGATATCGGCTCGCTCGCCGTGCACGGCACCATCAACGACGTCGCCATGGCCGGCGCCCGGCCGCTCTATCTGTCGGCCGCCTTCATTCTGGAGCAGGGCTTTCCTCTCCTTGACCTCGAGCGCATCGTCGTCTCGATGGCGGCCGCATCGCGGCTCGCCGGCGTGCCGATCGTCACCGGCGATACCAAGGTGGTCGAGCGCGGCAAGGGCGACGGGGTGTTCATCACCACGACCGGGGTCGGCGTCGTTCCCGAGGGCGTCGATGTTTCCGGCGACAAGGCGCGGCCGGGCGATGTCATTCTGCTCAGCGGCAGTATCGGCGATCATGGCATCGCCATCCTGTCGAAGCGCGAGAACCTGGCCTTCGACACCGAGATCCAATCGGACAGCGCGGCCCTGCATGAACTGGTTGCCGACATGGTGGCCGCGGTGCCGGGCATCCGCGTGTTGCGGGACCCGACGCGGGGCGGGCTCGCCTCCACGCTGAACGAAATCGCCCAGCAGTCGCGGGTCGGGTTGCGGCTGGAGGAGACGGCGATCCCGATGAAGGCCGATGTCCGCGCGGCATGCGAGCTTCTCGGCCTCGATCCGCTCTATATCGCCAACGAAGGCAAGCTCATCGCCATCTGCGCGCCGGCGGATGCGGATCGACTGCTGGCCGTGATGCGCACGCACCCCCTTGGGCGGGAGACGGCTGTCATCGGCGAGGCGGTTGCCGACGATCTCGCTTTCGTCCAGATGCGGACCGCGTTGGGCGGGTCGCGCATGGTCGACTGGCTCGCCGGCGAACAACTGCCAAGGATCTGCTGACGCCATGTGTGCGATGCCCCGCAGTTTCACCTTTGAACGCCTCGCGCGGCGGCCGATCCGTCCCGGTGGCGTCATCGCGCGATGTGCGCGGCGCAGTGCGTTTCCTGGGGGGATGGCGTCATGACCCGATTGCCGACGGTCCTGGTCGTCGACGACGAGTTGCGCAGTGTCGAGGCGCTGCAGCGCATCCTCGAGGAGGACTTCGACATCCGCACCGCCGTCACCGTCCATGACGCTGAAAAGATCCTGGAAAACGAAGTTGTCGAGGTGGTGCTGTGCGATCAGCGCATGCCGGACATGACCGGTGTGGAGTTTCTCAAAACCGTGCGCACGCGCTGGCCCGACACCGTGCGCATGATCATCTCGGGCTATACCGATGCCGACGACATCATCAGCGGCATCAACGACGCCGGCATCTACCAGTATGTGACCAAGCCCT
Source organism: uncultured Alphaproteobacteria bacterium (assembly GCA_963793165.1). Classification (GTDB taxonomy): domain Bacteria; phylum Pseudomonadota; class Alphaproteobacteria; order Rhizobiales; family Xanthobacteraceae; genus Bradyrhizobium. The sequence goes on along the minus strand of CAWBYU010000004.1, from coordinate 1,289,055 downwards.
GGCAGCCCGAGGCCCTGATTCTCACCATCCAGAATGCGGTTCGTCTCTACCGCCTGCAGCGCGAGAACGAGTTGCTGGCCGTTGAATTGAAGATGTCGGCGACCCGGGCCGAAAGGGTCGTCGCGGCGCGCCGGCAGGAGTTGAAACAGCAATATCATAGCGACGATGGTATCGTTCGGGCCACCGACAGTCCGTTGAACGAGGTATGCGCGCGGTTGTTGCGCGTCGCGCCCTTCGATGTTTCGGTGCTGGTATCAGGCGAATCCGGCACCGGCAAGGAATTGGTCGCCCGTGCCTTGCACTACAACAGCCTGCGCTGGAACAAGCCGTTCGTGGTCGAGAATTGCGCTGCCATGCCGGATGAACTGCTCGAAAGCGAGCTGTTCGGTCACAAGCGTGGCGCGTTCACGGGTGCCGTCGAAGACCACACCGGACTATTCGAGCGTGCCGACGGCGGCACCGTGTTCCTCGACGAGATCGGCGAGATCTCGCCGGCATTCCAGGCCAAGCTGCTGCGCGTGCTGCAGGAAGGCGAGATCCGTCCCGTCGGCCGCGGCGCGTCGCGCAAGGTCGATGTTCGCGTGATCGCCGCCACCAATCGCGTTCTGAAGCAGGAAGTGCGCGCGGGCCATTTCCGTGAGGATCTCTATTACCGTCTGGCGGCCGTCACCATTCACGTTCCGGCGCTGCGCGACCGCCCCATGGACATCCCGATCATCGCGCGGATGCTGCTCGAGAAGGCGCAGAAGCAATTTGGCAAGCATGTCGAAGGTCTCACCGATGAGGCGATCGCCTGCATGGAGGCCTATCATTGGCCGGGCAATGTCCGGGAGCTGCAGAACGAGATCCAGCACCTGCTGGTCATGGGCCCGGAGAACGGGCTGCTCGGTGCCGAGCTATTGTCCCGCAGAATCCTGCGCGCGGCTCCCGAGGATGAGGCCGAGGATGTCGCGATGCTGGTTGGCCTCGATGGCCCACTGAAAGAGCGTATCGAGCAGCTCGAGGCCCGCATCCTGAAGGAAACGCTGATCCGCCACAAATGGAACAAGAGCCGGGCAGCCAAGGAACTTGGCTTGTCTCGCGTCGGGCTTCGGGCCAAGCTTGAGCGTTACGGGCTGGAAAAGATCGAGCCGATCGATCAGCACGCCCGCGGCAAGGCTGCTTCCGGCGCGGCATAGGAGTATCGAAACTTGGCGATGTCGACACCGTATGACAAGGACGCGCCGTCGGGTCTGATCGAGCGGGCCGGCGTGGCCGAGGTCATTGCGCTGTCGCCCGAGTCGGAGGACGCCTGGATCGATGTGATCCGCAAGATGGACGAGGTCTATTCCGAACTCGTTCAATCCCAGGTCGAGCTTGAGCAGAAAAATCTCGAGCTGGAGGAGGCGCGGCAATTCATCGACAGCGTGGTCGCCGCCATGACCGATGTGCTGATCGTCTGCGACCGGTCGGGTCGCATCGAGCAGGTTAATCGGGCGCTGGAGCGGCTCACCGGGCAAAGCGGCAAGTCGCTTGCCGGCGAACCGCTGCAGGTGCTGCTGGCTCCGGGACAGGAGCCGCTGTTCGACGGGCTGCGCGCCAAGCTGCACGGCGGCATGAGCCTCGGCGATTGCGAAATCTCGTTCATCGACAGCACCGGAACGCCGACGCTGCTGTCGATGAGCTGCTCGTCACGATGCGATCACAAGGGACGCTTCGTCGGTCTCGTGCTGATCGGCCGTCCGGTCGGCGAGTTGCGCCGCGCCTATACCGAACTCGCCGCCGCGCACCAGGATCTGCGTCAGGCGCAGAAGCAGATGGTGTTCTCCGAGAAGATGGCAGCACTGGGCCGTCTCGTCGCCGGCGTCGCCCACGAACTCAACAACCCCATCAGTTTCGTGTTCGGCAATATGCACGCGCTGAAGCGCTATGGCGGGCGGCTCACCAAATATCTCCAGGCGATCGACCGGGGCGAAAGCCCCGACCGGCTGCTTGAATTGCGCAACACCTTGAAGATCGATCGCATCCTGCTCGACGTCGGTCCGTTGGTGGAAGGCACCCTCGAAGGGGCCGAGCGTGTCAGCGAAATCGTCCAGGATCTGCGCCGGTTCTCCAGCTCCCAGACCGAGCCGCTGGAAAGCTTCAATATAAGCCGCGTGGTTCGCACGGCGATCAGCTGGGTGGTGAAGACGACGCGGATCAAGCCGGAGGTCGTGCTTGATTTGCCGGATCGGCTCGAGGTCGTCGGCCGGCGCGGACCGGTTCATCAGATCATGGTCAACCTCGTGCAAAACGCCGTCGACGTCATGGCGGAACTGCCGGAGCCGAAGCTGATCATCAGCGGCGCCCGCGAGGGGCAATGGGTCGTGGTCCGCGTGCGCGACGCCGGTCCCGGCATGTCGGCCACCGCGATGAAGCGGCTGTTCGAGCCGTTTTTCACGACCAAGCCGATCGGCAAGGGAACCGGGCTCGGCCTCTATGTCAGCTATGGCCTGGCGGAGGAATTGGGCGGGCACCTCGACGGCGCCAATCACCCGGAAGGTGGCGCGGTCTTCACCTTGCGTTTGCCGGCGCAGGAGGTGCCCGATGCAGTCCGGTAAACCTCGCCGCATGAATCTTCTGTGGCTGCAATCGGGCGGCTGCGGCGGCTGCACGCTCTCGCTGATCGGCGCCGAATCTCCTGATCTCGTCACCGTGCTCGATATCGCGGGCATCGATCTGGCGTGGCATCCGTCGCTCAGCGAGGCAACCGGATTTGAGTTTCACGACCTGCTCGCGCGGCTGACCTCGGGCGAGATGCCGCTCGATATTCTCTGCCTCGAAGGCTCGGTGATCCAGGGCCCGTGCGGGACCGGGCGCTTCCACATGCTGTCGGGAAGCGACCGGCCGATGAAGGATCTGATCGCGGACCTCGCGCCGCTGGCGCGCAACGTCGTCGCGGTCGGAACCTGCGCTGCTTTCGGCGGGATTACGGCGGCGGGCGACAATCCCTCGGAGGCCTGCGGGCTGGTCTATGACGGGCGCGAGCCTGGCGGGCTGCTCGGGCCGGGCTTTCGCACCAGATCCGGCCTGCCGGTGATCAATGTTTCCGGTTGCCCCGTCCATCCCGGATGGGTGGTCGAGACTTTCCTGCAGATCGCCGGCGGCACATTGACCGAAACCGAGCTCGACGGGATCGGCCGGCCGCGTTTCTATGCCGATCATCTCGTCCATCACGGCTGCACGCGCAATGAATATTACGAGTTCAAGGCGAGCGCGCAGAACCTGTGCGAGCTGGGCTGCATGATGGAGCATCTCGGCTGCATGGGCACGCAGGTTCATGCCGACTGCAACATCCGGCTCTGGAACGGTGAGGGCTCGTGCACGCGTGGCGGCTACCCCTGCATCGGTTGCACCGAGCCGGGATTCGAGGAACTGGATCATCCCTTCACGGTGACCCCGAAGCGCGCCGGCATCCCGGTCGGCCTTCCGACCGACATGCCCAAGGCCTGGTTCGTGGCGCTCGCCTCGCTGTCCAAGGCCGCAACCCCCGAACGGCTTCGAAAGAATGCTGTCGCCGATCACATCGTGGTGCCGCCGGTCGGGCCCAGAAAACCCCTCAAATGACCCGCCGTGTCGTCGGGCCTTTCAACCGGGTGGAGGGCGATCTCGAGATCAAGCTCGACATCGACGGTGGTGCGGTGCGCGCGGCCTTCATCAACTCGCCATTGTTTCGCGGCTTCGAGCAGATACTGGTCGGCAAGGATCCGAGCGACGCGCTCGTCTATACGCCTCGAATTTGCGGCATCTGCTCGGTGTCGCAATCGATGGCCGCCGCCACGGCGCTCGCGGCGATGCAGGGCGTCGCGACGCCGGACAACGGCGCGCTGGTCCAGAATCTGGTGATGGCGGCCGAAAATGCCGCCGATCACCTGACGCATTTCTATTTGTTTTTCATGCCGGATTTCGCCAGGCCCGTATATCAGGCCGAGCGATGGTTCGAGGCGGCTGAAAACCGCTTCAAGGCGATGCGCGGCACGGCCGCGCGCGAGGTGTTGCCGGCCCGGGCCGAGTTTCTGCATTTGATGGGGATTCTCGCCGGACGCTGGCCGCATACGCTGGGGCTTCAGCCCGGCGGAACGACGCGGGCCGTCGGTGCCAGCGAACAGGCGCGCCTGCTCGCGACCGTTGCTTCCTTGCGCAGGTTTCTCGAGGTCTCGCTGTTCGCCGATACGCTTGAGCGGATAGCATCGCTCGATAGCGAGGCCGCCCTTGATGCGTGGATGGATGCGGCCGCGCCCGATCGGGGCGACCTCCGCCATTTTCTGGTCGTGTCCAAGGCTCTCGGGCTCGACAAACTCGGCCGCGGCACCGGGCGCTATCTGAGCTACGGCGCCTATGCCATGAATGGCGGATATGCTTTCGGGCGCGGCGTGGTCGATGCGGGCCGCGCGCGCGCCTTTCATTCCGCGGAGATATCGGAGGACCACGCCTCGTCCTGGCTGGCGCGGCCCGCTGTTCCCGCGCATCCTTCCCACGGCGTCACGCTGCCGGAACCCGACGCGCCAGGCGGCTACACCTGGTGCAAGGCGCCACGACTGGCCGGCGCGGTGGCCGAGGTCGGCGCGCTGGCCCGACAGATCGTCGATGGTCATCCGCTGATCGTCGATCTCGTCGCGCGGGGCGGGGGCAATGCCCGCACCCGCATCATCGCCCGCATGCTGGAGATCGCCCGCATCGTGCCGCTGATGGAAGCGTGGGTGCGCGCGATCCGTCCGCGCGAGCCGTTTTGCGCCCACGCCGCGATGCCTGGGGAGGGCGAGTGCGAGGGGCTGGTCGAGGCGGCGCGGGGCGCACTCGGCCATTGGATGCAGGTGCGCGACGGGCGTATCGTCAACTACCAGATCGTCGCGCCGACCACCTGGAATTTTTCGCCCCGCGACCAGAACGGAATTCCCGGTGTCTGCGAGCAGGCGCTCGTCGACGCTCCCGTGCGCGACGGAGAGATCGAGCCGGTCGCCGTGCAGCATATCGTCCGCTCGTTCGACCCCTGCATGGTCTGTACGGTGCACTGATGACCGGGGCGCAATCAGGGTCGTCAGCGACCGTAGGCGCTTCTTATCGCGTTCGGGGTCTCGTGCAGGGTGTCGGGTTTCGCCCGACGGTCTGGCGGCTTGCGACCTCGCTCGGGCTTCGTGGCGAGGTGCTGAACGACGGCGAGGGCGTTCTGATCCGCGCCTGGGGCCCGTCTGATGCGCTCGATCGCTTCTGTCATGCATTGCGGCGTGATGCCCCCCGGCTTGCACGTATCGACGCCATCGTGCGCCAACCGTTGCCGGACGGCGCGGAGCGCAAGGACTTCCGCATCGTCGAAAGCCGCGCGGGTTCGGTGCGCACCGGCGTCGTCCCGGATGCCGCAACCTGTCCCGAATGCATCGAGGAAATCTTCGATCCGACAGACCGCCGCCATCGTTACCCCTTCACCAATTGCACGCATTGCGGTCCGCGGCTCTCGATCGTCCGCGCAATTCCCTACGATCGCGCCACCACGTCGATGGCCGTCTTTGCCATGTGCCCCGCCTGTCTGGCCGAATACGAAAATCCGAATGACCGGCGCTTCCACGCGCAACCGAATGCCTGTCCCGATTGTGGGCCACGCATCTGGCTTGCGGACGGACAAGGCCGAAAATTGCAACCTTCACCGCCGGACGATCCCATTCAGGCTGCGGCTGCCGCCATTCGCGAGGGACGCATCGTCGCGATCAAGGGCATCGGCGGGTTTCACCTGGCTTGCGATGCCACCAACGAAGATGCTGTCGCGAGGCTGAGGGCCCGCAAGCGCCGTTACGCCAAACCTTTTGCCCTCATGGCGGGCGACATCGACATGGTCAGGCAATATGCCCGCGTTTCGGATGACGAACACGCCACGCTGGCGAGCGCAGCGGCGCCGATTGTTATCCTCGGTGCACGCGACGATGCGGGCCGGCTGGCTCCGTCGATCGCGCCAGGCGACCCGAACCTCGGATTCATGCTCGCTTATTCGCCGTTGCATCACCTGCTGATGTCCGACCTCGATGCTCCGATCGTGCTCACGTCGGGCAATCGCAGCGACGAGCCTCAGGCGATCGCCAACGACGATGCGCTCAAGAGTCTTGCCGGCATCGCCGATCTCTGGCTCCTGAACGACCGCGATATCGTCAGCCGCCTCGACGATTCCGTCGTGCGTTCGATGTCCGGCGTACCTCGATTGTTGCGCCGAGCCCGTGGCTATGCACCCGAACCCATTCAGCTCGGCGAGGGCTTTGCCGACGCGCCGCCGGTGATGGCGATGGGGGCGGAACTGAAATCGACCATCTGTCTCGTGCGCGAGGGCAGCGCAATCGTCTCGCAGCATATCGGCGACCTCGAGGACGCCGCGACCCACGCTGACTATCGCCGGGTGTTGTCGCACTACCGCGAGCTGAACTGCTTTTCGCCCGCGCTGGTCGCCGTGGATGCGCACCCGGACTATCTCTCGACGCAATGGGGCCGGACCTGCGCCCGCCAGGACGGCCTGCTGCTCTCCAGCATCCCCCATCATCACGCCCACGTTGCTAGCTGTCTCGCCGAGCACGGCGTCGCGCTCGACGCGCCGCCGGTGCTGGCGATCGTCCTCGATGGACTTGGGCTGGGCGAGGACGGGACGCTGTGGGGCGGCGAGATTTTGCTTGCGGATTATGTTTCGGCCGAACGTCTTGCGAGCTTCGCGCCGGTGCCGCTGCTCGGGGGCGCGTGCGCCATGCGCGAGCCCTGGCGCAATGCCTTCGCGCACCTTTCGCAGTTCATCGGCTGGGATAATGTTTGCAGCCGATATCCCGATCTCGCGATCACGCGACGGCTCTCGGCAAAACCTGTCGCGATTTTGCGGGCCATGATGGAAAGCGGGCCCAATGCGCCACCGGCTTCTTCGGCCGGGCGGCTGTTCGATGCCGTCGCGGCCGTGCTCGGCGTTTCGCCCGAGACCTGTTCCTATGAAGGGCAGGCGGCAATCGGCCTGGAAGCGCTGGCGGCGAGGACAGCAGGCGAGCCGGGTCAGGACTATCTGGGCGCGATCGTGCCTGGACGGATCGAGCTCATCTCTTGGGAGCCGATGTGGCGCGCCCTGCTCGCCGATCTGGCGCTGGGGGTCGAGGTGGCCCGCATCGCTTCGCGGTTCCATGCGGGGCTTGCGCTGACCCTCTCATCCCTGGCGGTGCGCGTTGCAGGCAATCGCGGTACCGACACCGTTGTCCTCGGTGGAGGCGTGTTCCAGAACCGGATCTTGCTCGAAGCCGTCACGTCCAATCTTGAGGCGCATGACCTGAGAGTGCTGAGTCCTCGGCGTCTGCCCGCCAACGATGCGGGAATCTCGCTAGGGCAGGGCACCATTGCGGCTGCGCGTGCGCTTTGCTGCGTCTGATCGTTGCTGCGCGATGTGGCCGACACCCACCTGAATGGATGTCTGCTGAATCTCTCGCTTAACCATCCGCTGAACCATCCCTTGGCCCGCCCGTTTTGCGCTACGGCCGGAGGATAGCATCTGCCGTCGTCTCGTCGGTGATCAACCCGTTGACCAGGCGGCCCGTCAACGCCGCCCTGATCGCCGCGACCTTCGCAGGACCGACAGCTGCGCCGATGGTCAGTGCCTCGGCAGGGACCAGCGGCGGAATACTGGTCAGGCGGGCGTTTGTCCCTCCCTTGATGATGTTGCCCCGCGCGTCAAACGCCCAACCGGTCAGTTCGCCAACGGCGCCGAGCCGCATCATTTCAAGCAGTTCCTCGCGGGTGACAAAGCCGTCGACATGCACCTGCGCGCGCTGATCCATCTGCCCGATTCCGACAAGCCGCAGGTCGGCCTTGGCAGCGACGGCCCGCACCTTGGCAATCGGATCAATCCGCAGCATCTGGTCACGTTCGCGCTCGGACGACATCAGAAACGGCAGCGGCATGGGATAGTGACGGGCCTTGGTGCGATCTGCGAGCCGACCGACGGTGTCGAAGAAGCTCGCCGAGCCGTCGGCCGAGATGTTTCCGACCAACGACACGATCTGGTGGTTGGGGCAGTCGATCGGCGAAACGCGCTCGACGGCCGCACGCACGGCTCTGCCCGTGCCCAGTCCCACGACGGTGGGCTTCTCGGTGCGCAACGTCGATTCCAGGATGTTGGCGGCACGCTCCGCAATCCCGGCGGCCGAGAGTGGCGCAGCCGGATCGGTCGGAACCACTTCGCAGTAGACGAGCTGAAACAGGTCCTTCAGACGCGCGGCTAACTCCATGCACGCCGCGATCGGATGTTCGAGCCGGAATGTAATCAGGCGCTCGGCGAGACACAGCGAGACAAGGCGTTGGGCCGAGGCGCGCGAGACCTGAAGCATCCTGGCGATTTCGTCCTGCGTGTGGCCGGCAATGAAGTACAGCCAGCCGGCACGCGCGGCTTCGTCCAGGCGCGATTTCTCGGTGTCGGACGCTGCCATCAGAGCCTGCCGTCCATTCGCCAGAAATCCGCCATTCGCGCAAACACGCGATCGGCCCCCGCCGCGGCGAGGATCGTGTTGCCGTCCCGCGATCGATAGTGGCTGCCGCCGACAAATCCCCAGACGGTCATGCCGGCGGCCTTGGCTGCCGTCACGCCGCTGACGCTGTCCTCGATCACCAGAGTGCGGCGCGGATCTGTTCGCATCCTTTCGGCCGCATGAAGGAAGAGATCGGGCGCGGGCTTTCCACGTTCCACCATTTGCGAGGTGTACAGCCGTCCGTCGAAATGCGACGCGAGACCGGTCAGGGAAAGCGAAAAGGATACGCGATCCACATCGCTCGACGAGGCCACGCAGCAAGGAATATGCAAGTCCTCCAGCACCGGTTTTACGCCTTCAATCGGGCAGAGCCCGGACGAAAACGCAGCACGAACGCCTGTCTTCAATTCGGCTGAAAACTGCTCCGGAATCCGGCGCCCTAATGCTTCGTAGTGCTCGCGGACGGCCGTCACACTTCGTCCAAGGAACAGATCGAGCGCCTGATCCAGACCAAGATCGATACCGTGGCCGGCTAAAACCTCCGAAAGACAACGGCAACTCAACACCTCGCTATCGACCAGCACGCCGTCGCAATCGAAGATGATGAGATCGGGGTCAGTCATGAAACGCCCTCCACACTCACATCCTCATGGAAAGAATATCTACTCATTAATTGGGCAACAACCCGAAAGTCATGAGACCGTCCGGCCGACGGGGAGGCCTGAAGGTCGAGAGCAGCGTCTTATCGGCAGCCAAGCCCGCTCGATCTTGACAGGCACCATGGACAATGTGAACATAAATGCAAGGTGTGGGCATATGCTCATCGCCAATTAAGGGAGGTTACCGTGAAACACGTCCTCAGCGCCCTGCTGGGCGCGGCTACCCTGTTGGGCTCAGCCCCCTCCATCGCACAGACAACCCTGACCATCGCCACCGTGAACAACGGCGACATGATCAGGATGCAGGCGCTGACGAGTGATTTCACCGCCAAAAATCCCGACGTGACCGTCAAATGGGTGACGCTCGAAGAAAACGTCCTGCGCCAGCGCGTCACAACCGATATCGCGACCAAGGGCGGGCAGTTCGACGTGCTCACCATCGGCACTTACGAAGTCCCGATCTGGGCCAAGAAGAACTGGCTCGTGCCGCTCGATAATCTCGGATCCGATTACGACACTGCCGACCTGCTGCCACGGATCCGCGACGCGGTTTCGGTCCTGGGCAAGCTTTATGCGGCGCCGTTCTATGGCGAGAGTTCGATGGTGATGTACCGCACCGACCTGTTCCAGAAAGCCGGATTGACGATGCCGGAAAAACCGACCTGGGATTTCGTGGTCGATGCGGCAAAGAAACTCACCGACAAGGAGAGCGGCGTCTACGGAATCTGCCTGAGGGGCAAGGCGGGCTGGGGCGAGAACATGGCTCTGCTGACCGCGATGTCCAACTCGTTCGGCGCGCGCTGGTTCGACGAGAAGTGGCAGCCGCAGTTCGACAAGCCGGAGTGGAAGAAGACTCTCACGACCTATGTCGATCTGATGAAGGTTGCGGGCCCACCCGGCGCAAGCTCGAACGGCTTCAACGAAAACCTGGCATTGTTCAATTCCGGCAAGTGCGGGATGTGGATCGATGCCACGGTAGCGGCCTCTTTCGTGACCAACCCCAAGGATTCCAAGGTTGCCGACAAGGTTGGCTTTGCGCTGGCGCCAAATGCGGGGCTCGGCAAGAACGCCAATTGGCTGTGGGCGTGGAACCTCGCCATTCCAGCGGGTTCGAAGAAGGTCGCCGCCGCCGAAAAATTCATCGCATGGGCCACGAGCAAGGACTACACCAAGCTGGTTGCGGCGAAAGAAGGATGGGCCAACGTTCCGCCCGGCACGCGCATCTCGCTCTATCAGAATCCGGAGTACCTGAAGGTCGCGCCGTTCGCAAAACTGACGCTGGCGTCGATCGACGCTGCCGATCCGAACAAGCCGACCGTGCAGCCGGTGCCTTACGTCGGGGTTCAATACGCCGCGATCCCGGAATTCCAGGGCATCGGGACCACCGTCGGCCAGCAATTTTCCGCCGCGCTGGCCGGCTCATCGACCGTCGATGCCGCGCTCGCAGCGGCGCAATCCTCTACCGAGCGCGAAATGAAACGCGCCGGCTATATCAAGTAGCCCGATCGCGTCGATCCCCGCGGCGACGTCCTCCCGACCAGCCGCAGATTGGCTGCCATCCGGTCCGGTGAATGACCGGACGGCAGCCCTCATCGAGTTTCTTCAGGAGGCGGCGATGGCAACCCAGCAGACGCAGGTTCTTGGACGGGCCTTGCTGACCCCGGCTGTCGTATTGCTGTTCATCTGGATGATCGTCCCGCTGGCGATGACGATCTATTTTGCGACGCTCCATTACAGCCTGCTCGATTCGGAAAACTGGAGCTTTGTGGGGCTGGAGAATTTTCGATATTTTCTCACCGACCCTGCGTTTCTGACCGCGCTGAAAAATACCCTCGTGCTGGTCGGTTCGGTGCTGGCCATCACCATCCTGCTCGGCACGCCGCTCGCGCTGTTGCTTGACCAGCCCGTGATCGGGCGCAGCGTCGTCCGGTTGATGGTGATCGCGCCGTTTTTCGTGATGCCGACCGTCAGCGCGCTGGTCTGGAAGAACCTGCTGATGCATCCGGTCTCGGGGCTGTTTGCCTGGATCGCGACCTCGCTCGGAATGACGCCGATCGACTGGTTCACCGATGTGCCGATGTTCGCGGTGATCCTGATCGTCTCCTGGGAATGGCTGCCCTTTGCGACCCTCATCCTGCTCACGGCGCTGCAGTCCCAGGACGAGGAGCAAAAGGAAGCGGCCGAGATGGACGGCGCAAGCGCGCTTTCGAAGTTCATCTATCTCACATTGCCGCACCTCGCGCGGCCGATCACGGTGGTCATCCTGATCGAAACGATATTCCTGCTGACGGTGTTTGCCGAGATTTTCGTCACCACCGGCGGCGGCCCGGGCCTGCAGACCACCAACATCGCGTTCCTGATCTACGCGCAGGCGCTGATTCAGTTCGATGTCGGCAACGCCTCTGCCGGCGGACTGGTTGCAGTGGTGATCGCCAATATCGTGGCCTTCTTCCTGGTGCGGATCATCGGCCGGAATCTGGAGGCATAGCGATGGCACGCAAGGTAACTTCGAGACGCGTGTGGGTGTCGACGGCCGCGGCATGGCTTTTCGGATTTTTGATTTTCCTGCCGATCCTGTGGATGGTCCTGACCAGCTTCAAGACCGAGCTCGACGCATTCGCCATGCCGCCCAAATTCCTGTTCTTCCACTGGACCACGGAGAACTACGCGACGGTGCAGCAGCGCAGCGATTACCTTCATCACGCGCTCAATTCGATTATCGTCGCCGGCGGATCGACGCTGATCGCCATGCTGATTGCCGTTCCGGCCGCATGGTCGATGGCGTTCGCGCCGACCAAGCGGACCAAGGATGTCCTGCTCTGGATGCTCTCGACCAAGATGATGCCGCCCGTCGGCGTTCTGGTTCCGATCTATCTGATCTACCGGGATTTCGGGTTGCTCGATACCCGCGCAGGCCTGGTTTTCATCCTCTGTCTCGGCAATCTGCCGATCGTCGTCTGGATGCTCTTCACCTATTTCAAGGAGATTCCCAGGGACATCCTTGAGGCGGCGCGGATGGATGGCGCGACCATCGGACGCGAACTCATCTATGTGCTGACGCCGATGGCCATTCCGGGTCTCGCGTCGACGCTTCTACTCAATTTCATTCTGGCGTGGAACGAGGCGTTCTGGACGCTGAACCTTTCGACGCTGGAGGCGGCACCGCTCACGGTGTTCATCGCATCCTATTCAAGTCCCGAGGGCCTGTTCTGGGCGAAGCTGTCGGCTGCCTCGACGCTCGCGATTGCCCCGATCATCATACTCGGATGGTTCACCCAGCGGCAGCTCGTCCGCGGACTGACGTTCGGCGCCGTCAAATAGCAGGGGGACAGCGATCATGGGCCAGATCACACTGCAGGGAGTCCGAAAGTCGTTCGGGCCGGTCAACATCATCAAGGAAGCCAACCTTGATATTGAGAACGGCTCCTTCGTGGTCTTTGTCGGGCCGTCCGGCTGTGGCAAGACCACGCTGCTGCGCCTGATCGCCGGACTGGAGGACGTCAGCGGTGGACAAATCCTGATCGACGGCAAGAACGTGGTGGACGTGCCGCCGGCCAAGCGCGGTCTGTCGATGGTGTTCCAGTCCTATGCGCTCTATCCGCATATGAGTGTCCGCGGCAACATTGCCTTCGGCCTGAAAATGGCGGGCCTGCCGCGCCCGGAGATAGACCGCAAGGTTGAGGCCGCGGCCGCCACGCTGAACCTGACCCCCTATCTCGATAGAAAGCCGCGGGACCTTTCCGGCGGGCAGCGCCAGCGCGTCGCCATCGGACGCGCGATCGTGCGTGAGCCGAAGGCGTTTCTGTTCGACGAGCCTCTGTCGAATCTGGACGCTGCGCTCCGGGTTCAGATGCGGATGGAGGTCACCAAACTGCAGAAGCAGCTCGGGACCACCGCCGTCTACGTCACGCATGACCAGGTCGAGGCCATGACGATGGCCGACAAGATCGTCGTGCTCAACGCCGGCAATATCGAGCAATACGGCTCGCCGCTGGAATTGTACGAGCATCCGGCGAACCTGTTCGTCGCGGGTTTTATCGGATCGCCCAAGATGAATTTTGTACCGGGGGAGGCGGCCGGCGAACCCGGCGTGGCCACGCTCGGCGTCAGGCCCGAGCATCTGAAGATCGGCAAGGAGGGCGAGGGGTGGCCTGGGACGGTATCGGTCGCCGAGCACCTGGGCAGCGACACGTTCCTCTATGTCGACGCCGGAAAACTCGGGACGCTGACGGCTCGATGCATTGGAGAATTCAACCTGAAAGCCGGCGATCGTGTCTGGCTTTCGCCCGATCCGGCCCGCCTGCACCGCTTCGACAAGGACGGTGAAGTCATCAGGACATGAGCTGGCGGCGTAACGCCGCCAACCGCGGCCAAGCAACAGGAAGAACAAGAGATGTATCTGGAAAAATTCAGGCTGGACCGAAAAACGGCCGTTGTAACCGGCGCCGGACAGGGAATTGGACTTGCCTGCGCGGAGGCGTTGGCCGAGGCGGGAGCCATGGTCGTGATCGCGGACCTCGATCCCAGGCTTGCCGAGGCCGGTCGCGCGAGCCTGAAAGCAAAGGGCTTGAACGTCGAGACCGTCATCATGGATGTAACGGACTCCGGTCGCGTTGCCGAGGTCGCCGACCAGTTGGCGTCCCGCTACGGCGGGATCGACATCCTCGTCAATAATGCGGGCATTGCGCGGAGCGAGACACCGGCTGAAAACGTAACTGACGAACACTGGCTTAACGTCATCGACGTCAATCTCAACGGTACATTCTGGTGCTGCCGTGCTTTCGGCAAACATATGCTCGACGCCAAGTCGGGTTCCATTGTCAACATCGGGTCGATGTCCGGCTTCATCGTCAACAAGCCGCAGGAGCAGTGCTACTACAACGCCTCGAAGGCCGCGGTGCACCATCTGACCAAGTCGCTTGCCGCCGAGTGGGGCGCCCGCGGCGTGCGCGTCAATGCGGTGGCGCCAACCTACATCACCACTCCGCTCAACGCATTCGTCAAAAGCAACCCGAGGATGTACGATGCCTGGATCGGGGGTACACCGATGGCCCGGATGGGGGAGGTCGACGAAATCGCCTCCGTCGTCCTGTTTCTGGCGTCCGGCGCCGCAAGCCTGATGACCGGGAGCGTCGTTCTTGTCGACGGCGGCTATACGTGCTGGTGAGCCGGCGCTGATTTGAGGCGGGGTTGCAATGAGGCAGGCTTTCATCGGCGTCGACGTCGGAACATCGAGTGCGCGCGCCGGAGTATTCGACGAGAAGGGAAACCTGCTGGCGACCGCCCGGCATCCGATTACGGTTTGGCACGAAGCGGGCAGCGTCGTCGAACAGTCCTCGGCCGAAATTTGGGCGGCTTGCGCCGCTTCGGTCCGGGCCGCGATGGAGGAAGCTGCAATTGCGCCTTCCGCGGTCAAGGGCGTGGGTTTCGATGCGACCTGCTCGCTCGTGGTGCTCGACGCCGGCGCCACGCCGCTGACGGTAAGCAGCTCCGGCGACGAGCGGCGCAACGTCATCGTCTGGATGGACCATCGCGCCACCGCCGAAGCCCGCCGGATCAACGAAACGCAGGACGACGTTCTCCGCTATGTCGGCGGCTCGATCTCGCCCGAAATGGAGATTCCCAAGCTGCTATGGCTGAAGCGGCACCTGCCGTCGACTTATGGCGCCGCCGGCCATTTCTTTGATCTTGCCGACTATCTCTCGTTTCGCGCCACCGGGTCCACAGCGCGTTCAATCTGCACGCTCGCCTGTAAATGGAATTTTCTGGCGCATGAGCGGCGCTGGAGCGAGAGCTATTTCGAGCGCATCGGTCTTGGCGATCTTGCCTCGGATAAATACCAGAGGATCGGAAAGGAGATCGTCGCGCCCGGCACGCCTGTGGGAAGCGGCCTGACGAAATCTGCCGCGCAGGATTTCGGCCTGCTGGAAGGGACGCCGGTTGGAGCGTCGCTGATCGACGCGCACGCCGGAGGCGTGGGGACGATCGGCGGGCGCGGCAAGTCGGGTGATGAGGTCGATGTCTGTCGCCGCCTTGCCTATATCATGGGAACTTCGGCCTGCATCATGGCGACGACGTCCGAGCCTTGCTTCGTCCCGGGTGTCTGGGGTCCGTATTATTCGGGGATGGTTCCGGGGTTCTGGCTCAACGAGGGCGGTCAGTCCGCGGCAGGCGCCGCGATCGATCATCTCATCAGGTCCCATCCTGCGTATAATGAGATCGTGGCGGCGGCGCAGGCTGCCGGCATGGAAATTCTGGAATATCTCGAGCGGCGTATCATTTCGCGCGCGGGAAGCCTTGGCGAGGCGGCATTGCTGGCCCGTGACGTCCACGTTCTGCCCGAATTTCTCGGCAACCGATCGCCGTTCGCCGATCCCGACTCTCGCGCGATCGTGGCGGGGATGGATCTCGACGTCGACGTCGCATCGATGGAGCGACTGTTCGTGGCCGGGCTGTGCGGGCTTTCCTATGGCCTCGCCGATGTCGTCGAAGCGTTTCGATCGCACGGCGTCAACAGTGATTTGATGGTGATCAGCGGCGGCGCGGGGCGAAGTTCGCTGGTACGCCAGATCATGGCGGATACGACGGGCCTTACCGTTGCGGTGCCCGAAACGCAGGAACCCGTGCTGCTGGGAGCCGCGATGCTGGGTGCAGTCGCGGCGCGGTCTTGCGGATCGCTCGGCGAGGCGATGGCCTCGATGTCGGCGATCGGCCGGCTGACCGAAGCGACGATGCCGGGCATGGCGGACTTCCACCGCGCAAAGCGGCGGGTTCACGGGTTGATGCAAAAGCTGGACCGGGAAAGCCGTGACACGATGCAGCGGATCCAATCCATCGCCAGAGTTGACACGAAGAGCTAGAGCCATGCTGCTGAGTTGCGGGGATGCGCTGGTTGATTTCCTGCCGGTCAAATCGGTGGATGGGCGCGATGCGGCCGTACCGGTCGCGGGAGGGTCCTGCCTCAACATCGCTGTCGGCATCGCGAGGTTGGGCGCGCCGGCCGGCTTCGTGGGCGGAATCTCGACCGATCTTTTCGGACGCATGGTCGCAGACCACGCACTCGCCTCGCAGGTCGAACTTCGCTACGCGACGCGCAGCGAGCATCAGACCACGCTCGCCTTCGTCCGCCACGTCGGCGGCGAGCCGCAATATGCTTTCTATGACGAGGGCACGGCGTCCCGAAACTGGACCTATCGGCGCGGCTCCATCCCCTTCGATGCGATCGAAGCGATCCATGTCGGATCGACGACGCTTGCCAACGACGAGGGTGCGGCCGCCGCGCTGGCGATGATCGAAGATGCGGGCGGATCAACCACCGTCTCCTTCGATCCAAACTGCAGGCCAAATCTGGTCAGGCACAAGGCCCGCTATGTCGATCGGATGAATGCGTTTGCCGCCTCCGCCGATATCGTCCGGATGTCGGATGCCGATTTTGAGTTTCTCTATGGCGGCGGCGACTATGCGGCGAGGGCGAAATCGTTCATTGCGGCGGGTACAAGCCTGGTCGTCGTCACCCGGGGCGGCAAGGGGGCTCAGGCGTGGCACCGAGAGACGGGTCTCGTTGAGGTCGATGCCCCCACGATAGATGTCGTCGATACCATCGGGGCAGGCGACAGCTTTCAGGCCGCGCTTTTGGTTGCCTTGCGGTCCATCGGACGCATCAGGACCGGACCGCTGTCGCAATTGAATGCCGACGAGCTGCGTCGGGCGCTTTCGTTTGCGTCGGCTTGCGCGGCTATCACGTGCGGGCGCGCCGGCGCCGATCCTCCGCGACTGGCTGAAGTTGGCACGGGGTTGTCGCGATGACCGACAATCATCGCTGCGTTCGCAGCTCGGCGCCGCTGCCACCGCGCCGACCGGCCCGTCCAGTTTTGTGAGGGGCCGGCCAGCAGCCAGACATTCCAGGTTCGACGATCGATCAGGGAAGAATTGGCGGGTGGTAGGTGAACGTGGTCATCAGGATTGCGGCCAGGATCATGACGATCGGGAAGTGGACGAAGAATTGCACCGAGGTGTAGCCGATCAGGTCTTTTGATTTCAGGCGGAGTATGCCGAGCAGCGGCAGCATCCAGAACGGATTGATGAAGTTCGGCAGCGTCTCCGCGATGTTGTAGACCATGACGGTCCAGCCGAGATGAGCCCCGATCTCGCTGGCTGCCTTCATGATGTAAGGCGCCTCGATGATCCATTTGCCGCCGGCCGACGGGATGAAGAAGCCAAGCACGGCGGAATAGATGCCCACCAGGAACGAGAAAACGGTGGAGTTGGCCGAAGCGTCCACGAACCAATGCGCGACGGTGTCGGACAGCGTCACGCCGCTGCTATTCGGCACCTTGGTCAGCATCTGCGCGATACCGGCATAGAAAGGAAACTGCAACAGCACGCCCGAAACGCTCGGCATCGCCTTGGAAAAAGCCTCGAGCAAGCTGCGCGGGCGCCAATGCAGGAGGATGCCAAGCACCAGAAACACGAAATTATAGGTGTTCAGGCCCGACAGGGTGATCAGCGGATTGCCGGATTGAAAGGTTTGCCAGAGCCAGCCCAGCGCCAGCACCACAATCAAGATGGTCAGAATGGGACTGAACTCGAGAAAGTCGCCAGGCCGTGTCGGCTTCTTCGGCTCGATCCGGTCATCGTCGAGAGACACGCCGAGATCCTCGGCGGTCCTTGTCAGCATCGGATTTGGCGCAGTCAGATAACAGATTGCCGCGGATAGCGCGGTCACCGCCAGCGTCGTAACCAGATTCTGCCACGTCAGGATCGTTTCGGAGAAACCGATCACGCCGGTGATCGGCAGCAGCGAGCTTGGAATGCTTGCCGCATTGGCCTGGAGCTGGGCGGCGGACGAGGTGATGCCGAGCGTGAAACCGCAGCCCAGTCCCAGGTAGCCGGCCGCACCGGCCGCGCGATAGTCCAGCTTGATGTCCTTGCGGCGCGCGATTTCGCGCACCAGCAAACCGGAAAAAATCAGGCTGAGACCCCAGTTCAGCAGCGACAGCACGATGCTGAGCACACCGACGAAGACCACGGCGCCGCGCGCGGTGGAGGGTACGCCGGCCAGCCGCCGCAGCACCGCCGCGACCGGCGGTGACAGCGCGACCACATAGCCTCCGATTGCGACCAAGGCCATCTGCATCGTGAACGGGATGAGATTCCAGAAGCCGTCGCCAAAGGCGCGGCTGACCGCCAGCGGTGAGCCGCCATGGACGATGGTGCCGAGCGCGATCACGACCACGGCGATCAGAACGAACACATAAGCGTCCGGGAACCAGCGCTCAGCGAAGCTGACCATATGCTGCGAGAACCTTGCAAGCAGATTGGCTTGGGTCGGCATTTTCTCCGGAACGATAGTTTTATGCGTGGTGTCGGTCATGGTCGCCCCCGTTGTCGTTGGTGTTGCTTTCGTTTTCATCGCCATTAGAGCGCGAGTGTGAGTTTCGAGAGCGGAACGGCCTGACAGGTCAGGCACCGGTCTGTCGCGCTGTCGTCACCGCCGAGCTGCGCGACATTGCCTTCGACAATGCGCATGGCGCAGCTCTCGCACTGCCCGACACGGCAGCCGCTGGGAAGAGAGAGGCCGGCGGCCTGGGCGGCGTCGAGCAAGGTGCCGAGCTCGGGCGACCAGATGAAACTATTGTCGGTACCGGCGATGTGGACCGTCTGCGGTTTCAGCGTCCGCGGCACGACCGGCGGGGAGGCAAAAGCCTCCGTGAACACGTCGAAGCGCGGCATACCCCGTTCGACCAGCCGCACCGTCATCGATGCCGTGAAGTCAGGCGAACCGCAGAGATAGGCAAGAGGCCTTAGCGGCAGCAGCGGATCAATTGCCGACAGGTCCAGCCGCCCCGCATAATCGTAGTCCTTGGGGTGGCGATCTTGCGCGCGCGGCGCCGAGAACGCCGTCACAAGATCCAGCTCCGGCAGCAGCTCCGCGAGCTCCCGCAACCGCCGGGCAAAAGGATGCTCGCCGCCGTGGCGGCAACCATAGAGCAGAAGCACCTTGGCGACGCGTTGGGCCGGCTCGCGTCTCGCCAGCGCCTCGAGATGACCGATAAAAGGCGTAATGCCAATTCCGGCCGCGACAAAAATGAGAGGCCGGCGCCCCTGCAGCGGCGGGGTGAAGATGCCTCTCGGTGCCTCCATGTGAACTTCGTCGCCGACCGTCAGATCATGGATACGGTCGGACAGGTGAACCGCATTGTCGGTAACGCCTAAATCGGCGGAACGCCGTTTCCTGATCGCGATCGACAGCACGTCCTGGCCGTCGCGGCCGGTCATTGAATAAGCGCGCGCGGCTTCGATTCCCGGCAGGCTCAGCATGATGTGTTGTCCCGGGCGGAATGCAGGGAGCGCGCCGCCGTCGCCGGGAGCGAGCTGCAGCGCCACGACATCGTCGGCCTCCTTGTGAACGGCGGCGACCGAGAAGGTTCGCTTGCCGGCCCAGCGACCGCGGCTCGCGGCTTCGTCCTTGCGAATTTCGCAACGTATCGCGCGCAGTGGCACCGAGCCGCTCACCGGATCGCGTGTTGCATCGCTCAAGGCATCGTTGATGTTCGAGGTCGGAAATCCAACGGGCCGGATCATGTCGCGCCCCAGCGGCGGACAATCCTCCCACCAGCCGAACTCGGCGATGGCGACGCGATCGTCGAGAGCTTCGTTCAGGCGCACGCGCAGTCGCACCTGTCCCGTGGACGTCTCGACAATTGCCCAGTCACCGTCCTGCAGGCCGCGCCGCGCTGCGAGCGTTCCGTTGATCTCGATCGCCGGATCGGGCGTCTTTCTGCGAAGCGAGGCGATGTGGCGATGCGAACTGTGTACGAACCAGCCGCTCTTGGCTGTCGTAAGCACCACTGGAAAACGACTGTCGACGGAGTCCGCAAGCGGGCTTTCTGCAGGCTCGATATGGCCCGGCAGCGGTGCGTAGCCATGTTCGAGCATCAATTCCGAATAGATCTCGACGCGGCGGGTGGGGGTGGTAAAGCCCGCGATCTTGGCGTCCTGCTGCGGCAGCGCGTATTTCTCGTGACGAAAGGCTTGCGGGAAACGAAGGCCCTCGGGATGCCGGCGCAGTTCGTCGACCGTCACGCCAAGCGGTGCGAGCTGATAGTTCCAGCCGGCGTGGATGTCGCCGCCGAAAAACTCGTTCGCCAGGCCCAGCCTGACTGCGAGCTCGGCTGCGATTTCATAGTCTGCCTTGCAATCACCCAGCCGCGGCAGCATCTGCGGACGGAATTGTATTGTCTCGACGGCAGCCTGCGTGATCTCGAAACCGATCTTCAGGCCATCCCGCTCCCACGGCATATTGGCCGGCAGGATGATGTCGGCATTCTCGGCCATCGGATTCATGAACATGTCGACGTGGACGTGGAAGTCGAGCGCGCGTAGCGCTTCGCGATTGCGGGAGGAATGGCCCTGCGACACCACGAGGTTGGTTCCGAAGCTCATCAGCGCCTGGACCCGGTAGGGCTCGCCGGCAAGGACGGCGCGGCTGAAATCCCGTGCCGTGATCCATCCCCGGCTTGGCGGTCCGAGCGGCAATTCGCCGATGCCGAGCGCCTTGGCCTTCTGCTCTGCCGGCAACAAGGCATAGTCGTTGACGGAGCGTGTCGGCGGCGGCACCGGCCAGACATTCCCGCCGGGGCGATCGCAGGCGCCGGTAAGTGCGTAAAGCGTCGCAATGGCCCGCTCGGTCATTGTCGCGTTGGTGTGCTGGCCGACACCGGTCCAGGAATGATAGGCGAGCCGGGGGCTGTTCTCGAACAGGGTGTAGAAGGCGGCGATCTTGCTCTCGTCGAGCCAGGTCAGCTCGGCAACGCGCGCGATCGTGTAAGGGGCCGCCTCGATGGCCAGCAAACGGAAAGCCGTCGCGGCGACGATCGTATGGTCGTTCCGCGCGACGAGCGTGGTCCGGCCGTCCAGGGTACAGCAAGCCGGATCGAGCGTTGCGAAGCGCGGGTCATAGGGCTGCGCTGCTCCGGACTGGTCCAGCACGACGAAAGCTTCCGGCGGTTGATCCGCCCACAGATCGCCCGCGCGGACGAAGCGGCCTGTGTCGGTGTCGACCAGCAACGGAGCGTTGGTCCAGCATGTCACAAAGCCCGCATCGAAGGACTTGGTCGCGATGAGATGCCGGATCGCGCCCATGGCGAGGGCGCCGTCCGCGCCGGGTCGGATGCGCAGCCAGAGGTCGGCCTGTTGCCCCGATCCGTCCGGCTTGGGATCGACGACTGCGACCCGCGCGCCGCGCCGTCGCGCATCGGCGACGCGCGTGGCCTGCGCAAGCCAGGTCCGGGCCGGATTATGTCCCCACAATACGATCGCGTCGGCGCGCTCATAATCGGGAAAGCCGATGCCACGGCCGAACGTCAGGGCATGGGCATAGTCCTTGTGCCAGCCACAGACCTCGACCGCGTAGATCAGGTTTGGGCTGCCGAAGCACCTGATGAAGCGTTCGACCCATTCGAAGCTGTCGACCATTGGCGTGCCGCTTGGCGTGGTGACGGCGAACGCCACCGCTTCCGCACCGGCGGTCTTGCGGATGCCACCGAGCCTTTGGGCGATTTCGTCCAGGGCCTCGTCCCAGGAGATCTCGGTCCAACCGGGATCGGCGGCTTCCCGGGGCGCCGTTCGACGAAGCGGCTTGGTCAGGCGGCGCGGACTATGCACCATCTCAGGTGCGGCGCGGCCTTTCGCACATAGCGCTCCGCCGGTCGGATGCCCGGGCAGATTCTCGACCCCGATCAGCCGGCCATTCTCGACGACCGCGGTCGAGCCGCACCGTGATCGGCAGAGCGTGCAATAGCCGGGGATGCGCTGCGCCAGGGGAGGCCCGTTCATCGATGTGTCATCAGTAGCGCGCTACAGTAAAACTTTATATAACATTGTCCGCGGGCTACCTACCGTCAAGCGCATTTATTGTGCTGCGTTGACGATAAACTGGAACGACTCTGAAGCCGACGGAGCGGGAGGGGACGATGGAGCTGAGTTTGCGCGAGCAGGTGCTGCAGCAGGTACGCGCGGAGATCATCTCCGGTCAGAGCATGCCAGGGTCGATGTATTCCGTGCCCACCCTTGCCGCGAGCCTCGGCGTGTCGACGACTCCGGTGCGGGAGGCGTTGCTGGAACTGACCCGCAGCGGACTGATCGAGCCGATGCGCAATCGAGGATTCAAGGTGGTCGAGCCGACCTTGACCGAACTCCGCAACCTGTTCGATCTCCGCGAAGTCCTGGAGCTCCATGCCGCGGCGATCGTTGCGCGCAAACCGAGGAAGAATCTCAAAGGACTTTCCCGTCTTGCCGATGACATCGCCCGCGCGGTGAGAACGGAAGATATCAGGCTTTATCTCGAATCCGATCGAAGCTTTCATCGCTTGCTGACGGCGGCGGCGGACAATGCGCGCCTCACCGAGATGGTGATGGGATTGCGCGACCAAATGCGACTCTACGGCATCAAGTCGCGCGCAGGTCTCGCCCGCCAGAACGAATCCACCGCAGAGCACTATCGGATCATCGAACTCGTGACGGCCGGCGAGGAAGAAGCCCTCACAAATCTTCTCCGGCGTCATATCAGGGCGTGGGAGCCGATCTTTATTGAGGCGTTGTCGATGGTGGCGAACCCGCGGGAGCCGATTGTCGCGAACCGCAGCCGTGGGCGGTAGCCGGGCAAAACACGGAACAGGCCCGGCGATCGCGGCTGGGTCGCCCCGAAGTACGATCGCCGGCTCACGCATGATCTTTGTGCCGTCGCCCGCGTCGTTGGGGGAAGGAACATCGGCGGCGGGGCCGATCACCAGGCTCCGAGGCAGCGATTGACGGATTGACAGGCAATCTGACTGTATGGCATAGCGGTCGTCGCCGCCTCGGCAACACGGCACGAGGCGATGATGCAGGTCGCGATCTATCGCGGCGTGCTCGCCGGCCTCGACGAGGGCAGCGATGGAAGTGCCGAAGAATAAGGCAGGGTCACGTGATGACTCTGGGAGGAGATGCCAATGACGAGTTCGGAAAAGCCGCGAATCGGTTTCATCGGTCTGGGCGCCATGGGGTGGCCGATGGCAAGCTGCCTGATGAAGGCGGGATATTCTGTCGTCCCCTACGATGTGCGTGCCGAGCATCTCGGCAAGTTCCTCTCCGAAGTGGGCGGTGAACGCGTCGCCTCGCTCGCGGAACTGGGGCGAATGTCCGACGTGGTGGTCTCGATCCTGCCCACCAGCGCCATTGTCGAGAAGGTTTTGTTTGCACCGGACGGCATCGCGGGCACCTTGCGCAAGGGCGCGGTTGTCATCGATATGACCTCGGGCATCCCCGACGAGACCATCGGCTTCGCCGAGAAGCTGGCGAAACAGGGCGTCACCCTGTTCGATGCCCCGGTGTCGGGAGGCGTGCCGCGGGCCAAGAGCGGGCAGTTGACCATCATGGCCGGCGGCGACGCGGCTGCCATCGATGCATCGATGCCGGTCATGCAGGCCATGGGCTCGGTCATTCGCACCGGCAAGATCGGCAGCGGTCATGCCATGAAGGCGCTGAATAATCTGGTATCCGCCGGCGGGTTTCTGATCGGTATCGAGGCTCTGCTGATCGGCGCCAAGTTCGGCATCGAGGCCGGGACCATGGTCGATATCCTGAACGTCTCGACCGGCGTCAACAACAGCACCCAGAAGAAGTTCAAGCAGTACGTTCTGTCCCGCAGCTTCGATTCCGGTTTCGCCATCGAGTTGATGGTGAAGGACCTGAGCATCGCGCTCGAAGTGGCGCGGAGCGGCGGGGTGAATGCGCCCTTTTCCGCCTTGTGCCGCGAATTATGGGCGGGTGCATCCGCCATGCTCGGCCCGCGCATCGATCATACCGCCGTTGCCCAATTGAGCGAAAAGCTCGCGGGCCTCGAACTCAACAGCAAGAACTGAAGAACCCATCCGAAGGGCAGGCGCCGTTCGGATGGAAAAATCGACAACAACGACAACAAAGCGCACGGCGACCCCGGATCGCGGCGGCGCCGGCCCGAAAGGGTCCAGGGAAGGAGATTTGTGCACATGACATACACCGCGAAATTGGTGAATTACATCCTCGAAAGCAGCCTCGACCGCGTTCCGGAGGATGTGCACCACGAAGCGAAGCGCGCCCTGGTGAACATCGTCGGCTGCGCCCTCGGCGGCGCCGAGCATCCGGCGATGGATATCGCGATCGCGGCGCTCGGCCCCTATACCGGCCCCGCCACTTCCAGCGTGCTCGGCCGCGCGGAACGCTTCGATCCGCTGTTCGCTTCGCTCCTGAACGGCATCAGCTCGCACGTCCACGATTACGACGACACGCTGCCGAAGAATTATATCCATGCCACCTCGCCGGTGGCCTCGGCCCTGTTCGCCTATGCCAGCGTCAACAAAGTGAGCGGCCCCGACTTCCTGCACGCCCTCATCCTCGGCTTCGAGGTGGTCTCGCGCATCGGCAATGCCACTTATCCCGCCCATTACGATGCGGGCTGGCACAGCACCGGTTCGATCGGCGTGTTTGGCGCCGCGGTGGCCGTCGGCAAGCTTCTGGGCCTCGATGCTGAGCGCATGACCTATGCCGTCGGCCTTGCGGCGACGCAGGCGGCCGGCATCCGCGAAATGTTCGGCTCCATGGCCAAGGGTTTCCACCCCGGCCGGTCGGCGCAGAGCGGCTATATGGCGGCGCTGCTGGCCCAGAAGGGCTTCACCACCGGACGCCTTCCTCTCGAAGGCCCGCGTGGCTTCGCGGCGGTGACGTCCGCAAAGTACGATCTGAACAAGATCATCGATCGGTTGGGCGTCGATTTCGAACTGCGGGACAACGCCTACAAGCCGTTCCCGAGCGGCATCGTGATTCACCCCACCATCGATGCCTGCATCCAACTGCGCGAAAAGCACGATCTGACCGCCGAACAGATCGCGGCAGTGGAATTGCGGGTCGCGCCGCTGGTGAAGGACCTTTGCAATCAGAAAGCCATCAGCACGGGCCTGGAAGGCAAGTTCTCGATCTATCACGCCGCCGCCATCGGCCTCGGCCGCGGTAAAGGCGGGCTCGCCGAGTTCACCGACGCGACGGTCAACGATCCCGCGCTGAAGCGCCTGCGCGAGGTCACCGAGGCACTGGGCGATCCCGAAGTGAGCGAAGACAGCGTGGTGGTGACGGTGCGCCTCAAGGACGGCCGGGCGGTGGGAATGAAGCTGGAAGGTTCGCTGGGAAATTTGAAGCGACCGCTCAGCGATGCGCAGCTCGAAGCCAAGTTCCGCGACCAGGCCCATGTGATTTCCCCCGCGCAGATGGACGCCGCCATTGCGGCCTGCTGGCGCATCGAGGAATTGAGCGACGTCGCGCCGCTGATCGCCCACTGCATTCCAAAAGCGAAGTAAATGGAGGAGATTATGAGGATCCTGAGGATACTTGTAACCGCGGCCTTGATTGCCGTCAGTTCCGTTGCCGCCAAGGCGGAGGTCACGGAGCTGAGGATTCCCCTGGGCGCCGGCGGGTTCGGCTTTCTTCCGCTCAATGTGATGCAGAAGTACAAGCTGATCGAAAAGTTTGCCGAGGAAGAGGGCGTCAAGGTCACCATCGACTGGGCCAATTTCGGCGGTCCAGCGGTCATGAACGATGCGCTATTGTCCGGCTCCGCGCATTTCATCTCTACCGGTCCACCCGCCTTCCTGACGCTTTGGGACCGGACGCGGAGCGGCATCGGCGTGAAGGCGGTGGCCGCCATGAACGCCATGCCGCACTCTCTCACGGCGCGGGTATCTCAGTTGAAGTCACTGGATGATATCACGGAAGGCCAGAAGATCGCCGTCACCGGGATCAAGGTTTCCATCCCGTCCATCATCATGCAGATGTACGCGCTGCAGAAATACGGCAAGGATCAGGTGTTCCGCTTCGATCCCAATACCGTCACCATGGCGCATCCGGACGCGGCGATCGCGCTGCTTTCCGGCGGCAGCGGCATCGTCGGCCATTGGGCGTCCGCACCTTATGACCAGCGGGAACTGGAAGACCCGGGCATCCGCACGCTCATGACCTCGTACGAGGTCATGGGCGGAGCGACCACCTCGACGCTGATCGCCACCACGACCAAGTTCCGGGATGAAAACCCCAAGGTCTATGCTGCCTTCCTGAAAGCGCTCGAAAAGGCCCAGCAGATGATCATGGAAGACAAGCGGAATTCCGCGGAGATTCTGCTGGAATCCATGGGCGGCAAGGGATGGAGCATCGACAAGTTGATCGAGATCCTGAACGACCCCAATACTCAGTACACGTTGAAGCCGGAAAACGTTCTTAAATACGGGAAGTTCATGCACCAAATCGGCTCATTGAAAAACAATACGACATCGATCACCGATGTGTTCTTCGATAGCCCCGGGATCGCCGACGGTTATTGAGACGGGGTGAGTGCAACCGCTCGGCCGCGCAGGGACAAAACGACGGCAAAACGCCGAACGGACTACGGGAGGTTAACGTGAGGATATGGCAAGCATTGACCGCGGCGCTCATGATCGCGATCGCCCCGGCCGTCGCGCGCGCGGAAGTGAACGAGCTGCGCATTCCGCTCGGCGCCGGCGGGTTCGGTTTCCTGCCGCTGAACATCATGCAGAAATACAATCTGATCGAGAAGTGCGCGGAAGAAGCGGGCCTCAAGGTCACGGTCGCCTGGCCCAATATCGGCGGACCCGCGGTAATGAACGACGCGCTTTTGTCGGGATCTGCGCACTTCATTTCGGCGGGGCCGCCGGCCTTTCTTACATTGTGGGACCGCACCCGCAGCAATGTGGGCGTAAAGTCCATCGCCGCCATCAGCTCGATGCCGATGCGCCTCAACGCCCGCGTCTCGCAGTTGAAGTCGCTGGACGACATTGCCGGCGGTCAGAAGATCGCGGTCACCTCCATCAAGGTGTCGATCCCCTCCATCATCATGCAGATGTATGCGGAGAAGAAATACGGCCGGGATCAGGTGTTCCGCTTTGATCCCAACACGGTCACCATGGCCCATCCGGACGCACTGATCGCACTGACATCGGGCAATAGCGCCATGGTCGGTCATTGGGCCTCCGCGCCCTACGATCAGCGCGAACTGAAAGACCCTGCGATGCACACGATCATGAATTCCGATGATGTCATGGGCGGCTCGACCACCTTCACCATGATGTCCACCACCACCAGGTTCCAGACCGAAAATCCCAAGGTGACCGCCGCCGTTCTCAAGGCGCTGAAGCAGGCGCAGAAGATGATCGCCGAGGACAAGCGCAACGCCGCCTCGGTGCTGCTGGAATCCATGGGCGGCAAGGGATGGAGCATCGACGAGTTGGTGGAGATCCTCAATGATCCCAGCACCAAATATACGACGAAGCCGGAGCACGTTCTTAAATACGGAATCTTCATGAACGAAATCGGCTCACTCAAGAACAAGCCGACATCCATCTTGGATCTGTTCTTCGATACGCCGGAAGTCGCCGACGGCAACTAGGCGGTGCACAGCAAGGAACGGCCCGGCGCGGATTATTCCGGCGCGGCCATGAGTGGCGCGCAGGCACGGGCAAAGGGAGCGGCTAACGCCATGTCACAGGAAATTCTGAAGCCATTACTGGCGGTCGAAGGACTGACGCTGCAATATCGGACCAAGGAGCATCTCGTTACGGCCACGTATCGGGTCAGCTTCAACGTTCGCAAATCCGACCGTTACGTGATCCTTGGCCCCTCCGGCTGCGGCAAGTCTACGCTGCTCAAGGCGGTGGGGGGCTATATCAAGCCGGTCGAAGGTTCGATCACCCTCAACGGCAAGCAGATCACCAAGCCTGGCCCCGACCGCGTGCTGGTGTTCCAGGAATTCGACCAGCTCCTTCCCTGGAAGACGGTGAAGGAGAATGTGCTGTTCGCGCTCACGGCGAGCGGCCGCCTGAGGGGACGCGAGGCGCTCGAGCGGGCGAACCATTACATCGCCAAGGTCAATCTCACCAAGTTCACGGATAGCTATCCCCATATGCTCTCCGGCGGCATGAAGCAGCGCGTGGCCATCGCCCGCGGCATGGCGATGGAGCCGGAGATCCTGCTGATGGACGAGCCGTTCGCCGCATTGGACGCGCTCACGCGCGGCAAGATGCAGGAAGAGTTGCTCCAGTTGTGGGAGGACACCAAGGTCACGCTGCTATTCGTGACCCATTCCATTTCCGAAGCGGTGCGCATCGGCAACCGCATTCTCCTGCTCACCCCTCATCCCGGCCGGGTCCGGGCGGAGCTGGGCAGCACCGGCGTCGACCTGGTCGGGGAGGGCGGACACACACTTTCATCCCGCATTGAAACGCTGCTGTTCGACGAGCAGCCCATCCATCGGAGCAGCGCACATGGCTGACGTGCAGATCCTCGAACCGGCGCGGCCGGACTTCGTCAACGACGATCTGCCGGCCGGGTTCGGCGTGGTGGAAAAGCCGCTGAGCCTTTGGGAGCGGGTCTTCGACAACGGCGCGGTGCGCAAGGGCCTGCTGCTGATAGGCTTGGCGCTGATCTGGGAGATCTATGCGCGGTGGCTGAACAATTCCCTGCTGTTTCCCACGCTCTCCGAAACGGTCGAAGCCTTTTTCGGCTCGGTCCGTTCGGGCGAACTGATCGCCGCGACCGCGCGCTCGGTCGGCACGCTGCTGGAAGGTTACGCGCTCGGCATCCTGCTGGCGGCGCTCGCGACGGCGTTCGCCACCGCCACCCGCATCGGCGCTGATCTGCTCGACACGCTGACCTCGATGTTCAACCCCTTGCCGTCCATCGCCCTGCTGCCGCTCGCCATGATTTGGTTCGGACTCGGCAATGGCAGCATCATCTTCGTGCTGGTGCATGCGGTGTTGTGGTCGGTGGCGCTGAACACCCATGCCGGCTTTCGCTCGGTGAGCCCCACCTGGCGCATGGTTGGGCAGAATTACGGACTCTCCAGGATCGCCTACGTCACCAAGATTCTCATCCCGGGAGCGTTGCCGAGCATTCTCACCGGGCTCAAGATCGGCTGGGCTTTCGCCTGGCGCACGCTGATCGCGGCTGAACTGGTGTTCGGCGCCAGCTCCAGCGGTGGCGGTCTCGGCTGGTTCATCTTTCAAAACAAGAACCAACTGGATATACCCAGTGTCTTCGCAGGCCTGCTGATGGTCATCATTATCGGCTTGGCGGTCGACAATTTTGTGTTCCGCACGCTCGAACAAAGGACGATCCGCCGCTGGGGCATGCAAAGCTGAGTGAATCGTCTTATGGGTGGTGGCAGGTGTAGGACGGTATAATGACAGATACAGCGAACGACTTGTCGATGCGGGTCACAAATGTCGCGGCTCCGGTGCGCCGGCAGGTGGCGAAAGTGCTGCGCGGTGCGATCACCAGCGGACGGTTCGCGCCGGGCCAGCATCTGGTGGAAAAGGATCTATGCGAACTGCTGGGGGTCAGCCGTCCCTCGGTGCGCGAGGCCCTGAGGGAGCTGGAAGGCGAAGGGCTGATCGAGATCACCCCCAACAAGGGAACTTCGGTAAAGCGCCTGACGGCGGCGGACGCGGCCAGCGTCTACCAGGTACGGGCCGCGTTGGAAGCGCTTGCCGCGCGGCTGTTCGTGGAATGCGCGTCCGATGCACAGCTGGATCGACTGAGCGTAGCGGTGGAGACGCTTGCCCGGGCTTACGAGACGCTGGAAGTGGAGCGGATCCTCGCGGCCAAACAGGTCTTCTATGACGTGCTGATCGAAGGGACGGGCAACAACGTGATCGCCTCGATGCTGCGGTCCTTGAACGACCGGATCACCCTTTTGCGGCGCGTCACCTTGTCCTCGCCGCAGCGGGCGAAGCAGAGCATCCGCGAAATCCGCAACCTGCTTTCGGCCATCAAGCGGAGGGATGCGGACGCCGCTTTTGAGGTGTCGATGCACCATATCCAGCAGGCGGCCAAGGTGGCCCTGAAACAGCTTTGACGTTGCTCGGCCGGAAAATGCCGGGTCCGGTTCAACGGTGCGGCGGAGGGCGTTTGCGATAGAACCGAATGCCGTTCAGCGTGACGGCGCGAGGATCGCATCCATCGGGATTGGCAGGCCCCTGACTCTGCGCCCTGTCGCGCTGAACATGGCGTTGCCGATTGCCGCGGCAACGCCAGGCACGCCGATTTCACCAAGACCGCGAGCGCCGAATTCGTTGAATCGAAAGTCCGGTTTATCCACGAACAGGGTTTTGATATCTGGAACGTCCGCGCTCACCGGCACATGGTAATCGCCGAGATTGTCGTTGACGAGGCGGGCATGAACCGGGTCGAATTCTGCCTTCTCCATAAGCGCCATGCCGATCCCGAAGATGATTCCTCCCTTGATCTGGCTGGCTGCCGTGGTCGGATTGATAATGCGACCGCAGTCGAGCGCGCTCACCACCCGTGACACTCTGATCCTTCCCAGCATCTCGTCGATCCGTACTTCGACAAAATGAACTCCGAACGAATAGAAACTGAGGTTCTCGGCCTGGGGCATGTCAACGGAGGTGCCTTCCGACACCATCTCCTGGGCGCCGGCCGCTTCCAAACGCTGCGCAAGGGAACTATTGCTGCCTGGCGACACCTCCGACGCGGGGACTGCGAGCTTCTCCAACATGACACGGCAGGCGTGGCGAGCAGCCGGGAGCACGCTGGCGGTCGACTTCGAACGCCCCGCGGTGGGCGCGTGTGGCAGTGCGGAATCGCCGAGCCGCACCTCCACATCGTCGATAGGGATGTCGAGGTCTGCGGCGACAGCCTGCGCGAGGATAGTCGACATGCCGGTGCCGATGTCGGTCGCGGACGTCTCGACGATAACTCGTCCGCTTCGCTGGAGCCGCAGCCTGACCGTCGCAGTCAATGCCGGCGCCGGATACGCGGTCGTTGCGAGACCGAAGCCCAAGAGATCGTCGCCATCTCGCCTGGCGCGCGGCACGACCGGTCCGGCTTCCCAACCGAAGGCGGCGGCTCCCATTCGATAGCATTCAAGAAGATGGTTTGAGGACCACTCGCGCCGATGATGGGCGTCATGGTCAGCGAAACTCCGATGCCGTATTTCCAGCGGATCGATACCCATCCGGTAGGCAAGCTCGTCCAATGCCGTCTCCAACGCGAACGAACCCGGCGTTTCCCCGGGTGCCCGGAACGGCGTCGGCGTCGCGATGTTCCTGCGATAGACATGGTGCTGAACGTCGACTGCGTCGCTGCGATAGAGCAGGGGCGTGTTGAGGCCGCAAGGCTCGAAGAAGGCCCCCTGTTTAGAGGTCGGCACGTGCGACACATGACGCACGTTGCGCAGTTCGCCTCGTGCGTTGGCATGTAATATCACGGCCTGCTCGGTAAACGACCGGTGACCGGAAGCGACGGCCATGTCGGCGCGGGTCAACTGCATCCGGACCGGACGCTGCAGCGCGCGCGCCATGTGCGCCGCCAATGCCTGGTGCGGCCACATCTGGTTCTTCGAGCCGAACCCTCCACCGACATAAGTCGAAATCACACGCACGCGATCGCTCGGCACGCCAAGCGACGACGCCACGTAGTCCCGGCTGGCAAGCACGCCTTGAGTGGAGTCATGCAGGACGACGTTGCCTCCGCTCCATTGGGCCACGGTCACGGAAGGCTCCATCGGCTGATGAAGCTGCATGGCGGTCGTATAATGTTCCGACAGGACGTGGTCTCCGGCGACGGGACCCGGTGCCGCTCCGCGAGCGACCTGCATTTCGGCCCCGAAGAAAAAGCCCGGTCTGAATGCCGGCTCGCCACTCCCGAGTTCGATCAAGGGCCGGGTCGAAATGTATTTGACGTGCACCAGCGCCAGGGCCTCCTGCGCCGCCTCGATCGACTGAGCGACGACGACTGCCACCCATTGACCGGCAAAATGAATCTGCGGCGAGACCAGCGGCAGATAGCCGTCCGGCATGGGCGTGGCAGACGCCGGCAATGCCGACCGCCCCAGCCCCTCGGCGCCGAGGGCGAGCAGTTCTTTCGAAAGACGCCAGCCCAATTCGTAGAAGGCGTTTTCATGCGTATAGACGGCCACGACCTTGTCGACCGATCTGGCGGCAGTTACGTCGATATCGGCTATGGTCCCGGCCGCCACCGGACTGCGCAACGCCAGCGAATAGAGCTGCTCCGGCAACTGGACGTCGGCGGCATAGATGGCCTGTCCCGTGACCTTGGCGATGCCATCGACCCGCTCGGTCGGAATACCTATTGGGCTGCGCATAAATACCCCCGGCTTAGAACACGCTGGATTGCGCCTCTGGCCAATGAGAGTTTGTAGCCATTGGCCGGGAGGGGGTTCGCACAGCCCAACAGGGCATCGCAAAAGCGCGCGATTGCGGCCTCCGTCAACGGCTCGCCGAGAAGCCGTCTCTCGGCATCGGGATCGCGCCACGGCTTGACTCCGAGGCCGCCGATCGCGATCGCAACCTCGCGGACGATCTCGTCGTCATCGACAATCACCGCTGATGCCACCGAGGCGCTGGCGAATTCGTAGGACGCCCTGCCTCGCAATTTCAGGTAACGGCTCGTCGAATTGAGCTGTGTTACGGGAACATCGATCCGTGTGATGAGCTCGTCGTTGTTCATTGCGGTCTCGATATGCGGCGTCGCTCCTGGCAGACGATAGAAATCCGCGAGCGGAACGACGCGTTCTCGCGCCGCGCTGCGCAGGATCACTTGCGCATCCGTCGCCAGCAGCGCAACCGCGAGATCGGACGGGTTCACGGCGATGCAGGCTTCGCTTGTGCCAAGCACGGCGTGGCTGGCGTTGATGCCGTCCTTTGCAGCACATCCCGTGCCCGGCTGCCGCTTGTTGCACGGCCAATCCGCCGAGCGAAAATAGCCGCAACGGGTTCGCTGAAGCAGGTTGCCGCCCATCGTCGCCGCGTTCCGAATCTGACCGGAAGCTCCGGACAGGATCGCAGCCGAGAGCGCGGGAGCGTGACGCCGGACGAGCAAATTGGATGCCGCATCCGCATTGCTGACCAATGCGCCGATACGCAGCATGCCACGTTCGACCGAGATGTCCGCCAGCGGCAGGGCGCTGATATCGATAATCGTCTGCGGGGTCTCGACGTCGAGCTTCATCAGATCGATCAATGTCGTGCCGCCGGCCATGACCTGAACCCCGGGACGGCCGAGCAGCCTCAACGCGTCCGAAACATCGGTCGCCCGAAAAAATTCAAAGGGCCGCATGGTCTTTGACATCAAGAATCGCGGCAACGATGTTCGGATACGCACCGCACCGGCATATATTGCCGCTCATTTGTTCGCGGACATCCGCGGCCGTTTTCACGGCGGGGTCGTTCAGGAGGTCGAGCCCGGACATGATTTGCCCCGGGGTGCAAAAGCCGCACTGCAACGCGTCGTGCCGGACGAACGCGGCTTGCAAGGGATGCAGCGCGGCCGCTGTTCCGATGCCTTCGATCGTCGTGACCGACCGGCCTTCGAGCGAAGCCACCAGGCGGAGGCAGGACAGCGTGCGACGCCCGTCGACGAGGACGGTGCATGCGCCGCACTGACCCTGGTCGCAACCCTTCTTCGCGCCGGTCAGCCGTCGCACCTCGCGCAGGAAGTCGAGCAGGGTGATGCGCGAATCGAGATCGGCTTCGACCGTCTGTCCGTTAACGCGGAGCTTTGTGCGGATCATCGCCATGTATCACACCTCCTCGTTTGCAACTATCGGCGGATGTTGCGCCGCGCCGCCATGCTCGGGATTTCCCGGTTCGTGTCCGGAATATCCCGCGCCGCGCATCCTGTTTCACGTGTTGACCATATGGCAGGCCGCTTCATGGTCGGCACCGATCCGGCGCAAAGCTGGAAGCTCGCGGGCACATCGATCGACAGCATTCGGGCAGCGCGGATGGAACGGGCAGCCGGAGGGCGGCGCGAGCGGGCTTGGAGGCTCTCCGGTCAGGGCGATGTTCTGCCGGGCTGCTCTGCCGGGAATGGCGGAGAAGAGCGTGCGGGAATAGGGGTGAGCGGCCTGATTCAACACTGCATCCCGGCTTCCAATCTCGACGATGCGGCCGAGATACATCACGGCAATCCGGTCCGAGATGTGTCCGACCACCGAGAGATCGTGGGAAATGAAGAGATATGCCGCGCCGACCTCGCGCCGCAAGGTCATCAGCAGATTCAGTATCTGCGCCTGGATCGACACATCGAGCGCGGACACGGCCTCGTCGCACACGACGACCTTCGGCCGCAGGGCCATGGCGCGGGCGATCGCTATGCGTTGCCGCTGCCCGCCGGAAAATTGGTGAGGGTGTCTTGCTGCGTGCTCGGGGCTCAGGCCCACCATGCGAAGCAGAGCAACGACGCGGTCGTTCCTGTCGGCCCGGCTGCCGACCCCGTGCACGCGGAACGGCTCCGCCAGCAACGCGCCAATGGTCTTACGGGGATTGAGGGAAGCGAAGGGATCCTGAAACACCATTTGAAGTTCGCGGCGGAGCGGGCGAAAGCTCCGCTGGGGCATCCCCGTTATCGGCACGCCGGCCAGGGTCACTGAGCCTGAATCCGGTTCGTCCAGGCGCAGGATCGCACGCCCCAGCGTGGATTTGCCGCAACCGGATTCGCCCACGAGGCCCAGCACTTCGCCCGATGAGAGATCGAAGGAGACGTTCTCGACCGCATGCACCGTGCCGGCGGGCGTGCGATGTCGCTTGACGATGTCACGCACCGAGAGAACCGGCGTCATACGATGTCCCTTTGGGCGACAAGGCAGGCCACGCGCCGGCCCTCGATCGGCAAAAGCAGCGGCCGCGTCTCTCGGCACGCCGGTTCGGCTTTGGCGCACCGCGCGGCGAAGGCGCAACCGGGGGGCAGGGCGTGTAGTGGAGGCACGGTTCCGGCGATCTCGGGAAGCGGGCGACCCGCCTCGGTCCCGCCGAACCGGGGGCGGCAGGCGAGCAGCCCCTGCGTATAGGGATGCATCGGATTGCCGATGACCTGATCGGTCGTGCCCTGCTCGACGATGCGTCCGGCATACATGACAGCGACCGATTGGGCATGGTCGGCGACGACCCCGAGATCGTGCGTGATGAGCAACACGCCCAATCCGAATTCTGCCTTCAGCAGGTCAAGCAAAGCGAGCACCTGGGCCTGGACCGTTACGTCCAATGCGGTGGTTGGCTCGTCCGCGAGCAGGACGGCGGGACGGCACGCTATCGCCATCGCAATTGCGATCCGCTGGCGCATGCCGCCGGAGAGCTGATGCGGATAATCGCGAAACCGCTGTTCGGGCGCCGGAATGCCGACATGGCGCAGCAGGGCGACCGCGCGGGAATCCGCGGTTTCGCGGGCAACGTCCTCATGCTCGGTGATGGCCTCCGCAATCTGGCGCCCGACCGGCATCAGCGGGTTGAGACTGGTCGCCGGCTCCTGGAAAATGATCCCGATCTCCTTGCCACGGACCTCGCGCATCTCGTGCTCGGAGAGTCTCATCAGGTCGCGGCCTGCGAGCCGGACGCCGCCGCTCAGGATGCGCCCTGGAGGGCGGAGCAACTGCAGGATGGCCAGCGCGAGCGCGCTCTTCCCCGAACCGGATTCGCCGACCAGTGCCACCGTCGTCCCGCGCTGAAGCACCAGATCTATGCCGTCGACGGCCCGCACCTGGCCGGCTTTCGTATCAAAGACGGCTGTCAGGCCTTCAAGTGCAAGAAGAGGCGCGTTCACCGCTGCATCCGCCGCGGGTCGAGTGCATCATTGAGGCCGTCGCCAACGAGATTGATGGCGAGCACCGTCAACAGGATGGCAAGCCCTGGAATTGCCGACATCCACCAGGCCGTGCGAATTGCGGCGCGGCCCACGCCGATCATCAAGCCCCAACTCATCACGTTTGGGTCGCCCAATCCGAGGAAGGACAGACCTGATTCAAACAGGATCGCCGTTGCCACAAGTGTAGAGGTCGAGACGACGATGACGGGCAGGGCGTTGGGGAGGACCTGCAAAAGCAGGATTTCGCTGTTGCGCATACCGAGAGCGGTGCAGCCCTGCACGAACTCGCGACGTCGCAAGGCAGCCACTTCCGCGCGCACCAGCCGCGCCAAGGGCGGCCAGGACACGAGTCCGATCACGAGAATCATGGTCGATAGCGCCGGCTGCAGCACGGCCACCAGCACAATCGCGAACAGGAAGGACGGTATGGTCTGGAAGGTTTCGGTCAGCCTCATGAACACTGCGTCCGTCCGGCCGCCCACATATCCGCCGATCGCGCCCACGGTGACCCCGATCAGGGTGATAATAAAAGCGGCGGCAAGTCCGATCAGCAACGAAGCGCGGGCGCCATGCACCAGCCCGGTGGCGAGGCTGCGCCCCAGTGTGTCCGTGCCGAGCAGGTAGATCCCAAAGGGCGGCTGATAGGGTCGGCCAACGATCTCGAACGGATCGCCCGGCGCGATCTGCCCCGCAAAGACCGCGAGCAGTGCGACCGCGGCGAGAAGCAACAAACCGAAGGCGGTCGCCGGATCGCGTATCATGTGAATGACGACCCGGCTCATCTCAACCAAGCTCGATGCGCGGGTCGATCCGCGCGTGAAGGAGGTCGACCACCGTGTTGACGATAATCACCAGCAGGGAGCTCAGGATCAGGATACCAAGCAAGAGGTTGAGATCGCGCGAGCGCAGCGCCTCGAAGGCGAGCTGGCCGAGGCCCGGCCAGCCAAAGACCGATTCGACGACGACCGCGCCTCCGAGCATGCCGCTGACCTGGACGCCGGCCATGGTCAGCACCGGAACGATCGCGTTGCGCAACACGTGACGGCGCAGGATGCGGCCCGGCCGTACTCCCTTTGCGCGGGCCGTCGTGATGAAATCCCGTCCAAGCGTGTCCAGAACGGAGGTCCTCATCAATCGCATGTAGAGGGCCATGTAGAAGAACGACAGCGTGAGCGCGGGGAGCAAGAGATGCTGCGCGACATCCAGGCCGTAACGCAGGCCCTGGTATTCCGCGCCGACCGTCCACATGCCGCTGGTCGGCAGCAGCCGAAGCTCAATCGAGAAGGCGACGATCAGCATGAGGCCCAGCCAGTAAACCGGGGCCGCATAAGCCAGCACCGCCAGCACCAACATTACCCGCGCAGCTACGCTTTGTCGTCGGGCCGCGACATAGACGCCGAGAGCCGCACCGACGCTCACCGCCAGCACCGTCGAACTCACCATGAGCAGCAGGGTCGCGGCCAGCCGGTCGAGGATCAACGACAGATTGCTGGCTCCGTACCGGAACGAGTAGCCGAGGTCGAAGCGCAGGATGTGGGAGAGATACGAGAAGTACTGCACCGGCAACGAACGATCGAGGCCGAACTGCGCGCGTAACTGAGCGATATATTCGGGGCTGGCCGCTCCCGATTCACCCGCCAGCACCGATGCCGGGTCGCCGGGTGCCAGGTGCAGCATAAAGAAGTTGAAGGTCACAATGAGCAGCACGACCGGAACTCCCGCGCGCAGCCGGCGCAACAGGAACCGCAGGTGGGGTCCGCGTGCGGTTCCGGTTGCGGTGGGGGCGGGAGCGGCCACGACTGCCTACGCGCTGACCCAAGCGTCGTAAAGGCCACCGCGAACGCCGAGAGGCGACGTGATCAGGTCATGAACACGCTTGTTTTCCAGCGCCACCAGATCCATCTCCATGATCCAGATAATCGGGCTGTCCTCCACCAGCTGCTTTTGAATCTGGTGAAACAGCGCGGCTCGTTTGGCTGGATCGAGTTCGGCGGCCTCGCTGGCCCAAAGCCGATCGACCTCCGGATTGCTGTAGCGGGAGACATTGTTGAACGCGATCGCGGGGTTGATATTGCTGGTCAGGTATTGGCGCTGCACACCCAAGGTCGGGTCGCCCATGCCGATATACCAGCCGGATGTCATGTCGAAATCGTAGTTGTTGTAGACGCGCCGGACAAAGGCCGCGGGCTCCTCGTTGCGCAGTTCGAGACGTATCCCGACCTTCATGAAGGCTTGTCGCAGATATTCTCCCATCCGCTGATAGTCTTCACCGTATGGTCCGATGTCATGGGTCAAGGTGAAGCGGACACCGGACGAATTGGGCTTATAGCCGGCCTCGTCCAGAAGTGCCTTGGCCTGTTCGATCCGGTCCGGAACATTGAACTTGCGCACGTCGTCGGTGAAAAATCCGTCCGGCTTGAACACCGATGAGATCGGGCCAACGGCAGGCCTGCCGAAGCCGTACCAGATCGTGTCGACGATGAACTGCCGGTCGATCGAATAGGCCAGCGCCTGGCGCACCCGCTTATCGTCCAGCGGCTTCTTCTTTGTATTGCAGCTCCAGCAGCATTGTCGGCGCCAGCGCCTCATAACCATGCTCCGCGATCTGGATCGTCGGCAGCTTCGCCAGGCGTCGCATTTCCGCCGGAGTGATCGATCCGAAGGTCGCGATGTCTACTTCTCCGCTCTCCAGCGCCGCCGCTCGTGTGGCGGCGTCGCCGATGAAGCGGAAGATGATGCGATCCATCAGCGGCTTGCCGGGGCGCCAGTAAGTCGGGTTGCGGACCAGCGTAATGGCGGTCCCGCGATCCCAGGACTGAAACTTGAACGGCCCGGTGCCGATCGGGCGGTTGTTGTTGGGGTTGTTCCGGAAGTCCGTGCCTTCATAAAGATGACGAGGCAGAATAGGGCCCTCCAGGCTCGAAAGCCCCTTCATCATCGGAGGATAGGCGTGCGCCAGCCGGAACACGGCCGTGAAAGGGTCCGGAGTTCTCGATGGCCTGCAGCGGGCCAAAGTTACTGGGGCCGCGAGGGTGGTACTTTTTCACCACTTCAAGAAGTGCGAAGCGGACGTCGTCGCTGGTGAACGGCTTGCCGTCATGCCACGTGACGCCTTGGCGCAGATGGAAGGTGATGCTGGTCCCGTCGCCGCTGATGTCCCAGGATTCGGCCAGGGAAGGGATCGGACGCATATCCATGTCGTATTCGAGCAGCCCGTCGAAGACCTTGGTTGCCACCTCGGCCGTCGTCGGCGCCGAGCTCAAAGCGTTGGTCAGGATGGTGGGTTCCGGTGTGGTCACGATCTGCAGCGTCGCCCCGCGCCGGGGTTGCTGGGCTGCGCTGAAGGTCCAGGGCGTCGCCACGGCTGCCGCACCAAGGAGGAGGAAGCCGCGCCGCCCAACCGTTGTCTGCATCCGGTATCTCCACTGATTATGGCGACAGAATAATGAATATTATTGGCAATGTCATTCATTTTTTTGGTATGAGCTATATTGCGCCGACTCAAGGCGCGAGCGGGGAGGCAGTGGCGTGAGCGCGCGATCGAACAAGGGGCCCTCGGCCCCGCCGACCGAGTTACTGACGGAGCAGACGAGCGCGCTCGGTCGAGAACTCCGCCGCCTGCGCCGCAACAAGGGGCTGTCGA
This sequence comes from uncultured Alphaproteobacteria bacterium, assembly GCA_963793165.1. Taxonomy (GTDB): domain Bacteria; phylum Pseudomonadota; class Alphaproteobacteria; order Rhizobiales; family Xanthobacteraceae; genus Bradyrhizobium. The sequence goes on along the minus strand of CAWBYU010000004.1, from coordinate 1,249,561 downwards.
TCCAGGCCTTCTCGACCCTGGCGGACGTCTCGGCCGGGCTTTTAAGCCAAATCGAACGGGGCACATCGAGCCCGTCCTTGCGCACCCTTACGAAACTGCGGCATGCGCTGGGGGTGCCGCTGGGCGCGCTGTTCGAGAAAGAAGATAGCTCCGCTCTGGCCGAGAGTTGCTTCATCCAGCGACACGAGGCGCGCCGCAAACTCGACCTTGGGCCCCATCGCCTCGTCAAGGAGATGCTCTCGCCCGATATCTCCGGTCTTGTGCAGATGATGGTCCTGGTTATTCCGCCGGATGGCGGTTCGGGAGAGCAGCCTTACAATTACAAGGGCGAAAAGGCCGGGCTCGTGCTCGAAGGTTTCTTGCAGCTTTCGATCGATGGCGCGAGTTTCGACTTGCGCCCTGGCGACAGCTTTCAATTCGATAGCATGCTTCCGCACCGGTTCCATAATTCTCATCACGGGACGGCCCGGGTGCTGTGGATCATATGCAAACCTCACACCGATCCGGGGCTCTAACGCGTGCGATGCTTGCGTCAATACCGTCAGGCCCGAATGCGCTGAGGAGTACACTGGCCATGTCCCCGCGTGGTCAGGATCGCTCTACCATGGTCCGAAAGGTTATCGAATGGCGGGGAGCCTCCACCGCGGGAATACTGTGTTCCCAGTCCCGTCGGGCCGCACCCGCCATCATGTAAATCGACCGTGGCGCCGCATCCAGCGCAAAGCGTTCCCATTTGTCGCTGGCGGCGCGCCGAAAGCGGAATTTGCACGGCGAACCCAGCGACAGCCCGAATATTCTGTCGAACTGCACTTTATCGCGGTGCCAGCCGATGCCGACGCCGGTGTCGTATTCGGTACAGAGAACCTGGGCGATTTTGGTGCCCGGGCCGCCGAACCCTTCGACACGCTCGATCAGCGACGCGATCCATGGCGGGATCGGATCGGCCTGCTGCAAACGGCGCAGCGTGTAGTCATAGCGCAAGCCGAACGATGCCACGCGCCGCTTGCCCTCGAATTGACCGAACTGAAATGGTTGCAGCGGAAGCGCCGCAACGCGTTCGATCAAATCCCGTTCCGCCGCCGGCGAAATGAATTCGGTGGCGTAACGCAGGCCCTCGGGCGCGGGGGACACGTCGGCAAATAGCGGAAGCTGCTCGGCCAAGGCCGCGGTCCTTTTCATGCAAGTGGGGCGCCGATTCATATGGGGCAAAGGAGCTTGGACGGAAGGGAAAGCCGGTCGACTTGAAGGGAACGGTTGACCCGTTCCTGGCGCACTCCCGGTTAAGGAACCGAGGAACGATCGGAAGCATCATCGATTGGTTCGGGACATTCACCCAAACAGGAAAGGGTTCGATCATGAGATATCTGGCTTCCGGCCTTGCGCTCGTCCTCCTGGCGACGCCGGCAATGGCTCAGTCGGTCGGGGAAAAGTCCGGGGTAAATTCCGTCTTGGGCGTGGCTCCAACGACGGCGGACTTCGTAAAGGAGGCGGCGGTCAGCGATATGTTTGAGATCCAGTCCAGCCAGCTCGCGCAGGAGCGTGGAAACGCCTCGGAGAAACCGTTTGCGGCCGCGATGATCAAGGATCACCAAAAGACTTCGGAAGATTTGAAATCGATGGTTTCAAGCGGCGATGTAAAGGCGGAATTGCCGACCGCGCTCGACAGCTCCCACCAGAGTTCGCTGGATAAACTGAAGTCGCTCAAGGGAGCGGATTTCAGTTCACGCTATGACAGCGATCAAGTGAGTGGCCACAAGGACGCCGTGTCGCTGTTTGAGCGGTATGCCAACGGCGGCGAGAACGCGAAACTGAAAAGTTGGGCGGCCAAGACCCTTCCGGCGTTGCGGCATCATCTGGAGATGGCGCAGAATCTTGGAGCAGGCAAGACCGTCGGAAGTCATTAGGCTTTCGTTGGTTGCCGAGGGATTACGGATGCCTTGGCGTCCGTAGTCCCAAGGTTGCGTGTGTGGTCGGCTTGATTCGAGACCGCTGGCAAACTTCCGCCCAGCGAATTAAATCGCTTGCGTCTGCCGATTTGGCGCGTCAAATTCGTTTGTCAGATCAGATACTTGTAGCATTTCCTGGAGGGATAAAATTAGCTTTGGGGCAGCAGGCGCGCCGCTTCAACGGGAGCGCGCGGGCCGCCACGCAAAGCCTCAATGCGGACACCTGCGCCTGCTTTACGCAACCTCAACATTGTCCATCTACGTAGGTTGTATGATTGCTCGCATTGGCTTTTTCCGATCGTTGCCGCGCGCCGTTACGGCAACGGCGTTGCTTGGGCTCGGCATCGCGCTCGCCGGCTGCGCCGGCATGAGCGACACGGTGTCTCCGGCCTTCGCGGATCCCGGCAAATACGATCTGTACGATTGCAAGCAACTGGAGGCCGAACGCAAGGTCCTCGCCACCAAAGGCGCCGAACTGCAGGGCCTGATGGCGAAGGCCGAGACCGGCGTCGCCGGCTCCGTGGTGGCCGAAGTCGCCTATCGCAACGATTACATCGCCAATCGCGGGCAAACCAAATTGGCCGAGGAAGCCTGGCAACGCAACAAGTGCCATGCGTCCCCGCCGACCGCTGCCAGCGACCCGGCAGCGCCGGCCGCCCCGTCCGTCACCGCCAAACGGGCGAAGTCGCCGGCGCGGTCCGGCAGCGCGATTCAATAACGATAATCGTCGGTCGTCTTGCCGGTCGCGAGGCTTTCTTCAGGCGCGCCAGTCGTAAATCCAATCGTGTCGCGCCAGCATGCGCCTAGCTCCCATTGTCTTGATGTAAAGGTCGCGCGCGTAAGCCGCGGCACCCAGCAGGTGATAGATTTGTCCCGATTGCCGCGAGGTCCGCTGTACCCGCATCACCCGCGAGCGGCGCAGGCGGGCATACTGTTTCAGCGCCGCCTGCACGCCGATGCCGCCTTCTCCGGCACCTTCACCGAGACATTTCGCCAGCACCATCGCATCTTCGATCGCCATTCCCGCGCCCTGCGCGACGAACGGCAGCATGGCATGGGCGGCGTCCCCCAGCAGCGTCACCGGGCCATCGGTCCATTCGCCGCCGTCGGGGATCGTGAACAGCGCCCATTTCCGCCATTCGTCGACCGCGCCGACGATCATCCGCGCGGTTGCCGGCCACTTCACCGAAGCGAACGCACTTCTGATCTGGTTGACCTCGCCGGGCGCGCTCCAGCCGGGCCTGTTCCAGGTTCCCGGCACGAAGGCGACGACGTTCATCTTGCGCGCGCCCGAGATCGGATAGGCCACCAGATGCGCGTCCGGGCCCATCCAGAGCTGGACCCGGCACGAGGCATATTCGCGCGGAAGCTGGGTGGTCTCGAGCGTTCCGCGCCAGGCAATCAGCCCGGAGAATTGCGGTTGCACCCGCGGAAACAAATGCTGGCGCACCGTCGACCAGATTCCGTCGGCGCCGATCAGCGCGGCCGCCACCTCCTGATGTCGGGTCGTGCCGCTGCGCTGGACCACGGTCAGCCCCTTGGCATGGGTGCCGACGTCTTCGAACTGGCAACCGAGCCGCAACTCGATGTCGGGATTGTCGTTGACTTGCGCTTGCAGCGCCGCCTGCAGGTCGGCGCGGTGCACCACCCAATAGGGCGCGCCGGCGCGCAAGGAGGCGGCTTCCCCAAGCGGCAGGCGGATGATTTCCCCGCCATCACGTGCGCTCATGATGCTGATGGCCTCGGGCGTCACGGCGCGCGCGGCAAGCCGGGCCTGCAAGCCCAGATCGATCAGCACGCGGCTGGCGTTGGGCGAAAGCTGCAGGCCGGCGCCGGCTTCCTCAAGGCGCTCGGCCTTTTCGAGGATGACGACGCGAAAACCCTGTCGCGCCAGCGCCAGCGACGCCGTCAATCCTCCGATCCCCGCACCAGCGACGACGATGGTGCGTGACGCAGCCACGGACCGATCAGGCGACTTTATCTTTCAGCACGCATTCGGGCGGCCGGGCTTCGCCGGCTTTGAGGTCGGCGGCGAAACGGTACAGGGTCGAGCAATAGGGGCAGATGATCTCGTTGTCATTGCCGAGATCGAGGAAAACATGCGGATGATCGAACGGAGGATTGGCGCCCACACACATGAATTCCTGCGAGCCGATCTCAATGACGGCAACGCCGGCATCGTTGTGAAAGTGCGGAACGACATGATCGGACATCTTATTCACCCTGAATGGCAACGGAGGCGGACGCAATCAACGGAACGCGACAGGCTTGATAAGGCCACGCATCACGCCGTCGGGTGTAATTGATTCTCGGAGCCCCGGCCGCTCATTTCCTCATGTAAATTCGACACAATGTTGCCCTCGAGAAAAGCCCTTCTTTCGTCGGGGCGGTTGTGTCTTAAAAAGGGCATACCATCTGAAGTGGAGTTTTAACATCGGAGTTCCCGGATGAGGCGGGCGCGGCTCGGAACGGCAGTGACCGGCATGGCAGTGACCGGCATGGCGGTGGCTGGTATGGCGGTGTGCGCGGCGGCGTGCGTGCTGCTGTGGCCGCATGCCCGCGAGGCCGGCGCGATCCTCGCGGCGCAGGACGATCCGGCAGTTCTTTCCGATCTCCAGCTCAATTCTGTTCTGCAGAATAACCGGACGCTGGTCGCGGAGAATATCGAGGCCGCGCTGGCCGCGAACGACGCCGATCTCGCCAACAGCTTTGTCGACCTCGCCAGGGAAAAGGGCGTTCCCGTTGCCGACGATCTGTCGCGTCGTGTCAGCGATGCCGTTACGGAAGAGAATTCGTCGTCGCATCGGGCAAAGCGCTTCGCCACCGGACTGGTGACCGGCAACGCCGATGATTTCGCAAGCCTGTCGGGCACGGTCGCCGGCGACCTGTTCGTGTTCGGCGACATCCGCGACGTGGTGCGCGAAAGCAAGCACCTCGCCATGGGCGAGGACACCGACCGTCTGGTGCTGGGCCTCGCCACCGTGGGCCTCGCGGTGACGGCGGCGACCTATGTCTCGGTCGGCGGCGCGGCGCCGGTGCGCGCCGGGCTCACGCTGGTCAAGGACGCCCGCAAGGTCGGGCGGCTGGGCGAGGGACTGACGCAATGGGCCGGCCGCTCGGCACGCGAGGTGGTCGACGCGCCGATGCTGCAGCAGGCGGTCGCGTCCGGCTCGGTGTTGCGGCCGGGGTCGACCATGACCGCGATCAAGGCCGCGTTTCGCGCCGAGAAAGCCGGCGCGCTGGTTCGTCTTGCCAAGGACGTCGGACGCGTCAGCGAAAAGGCCGGCGCGCGCGGCGCGCTGGAGACGCTGCGCATCGCCGAGGGTCCGAAGGATGTCGCGCGCGCCGCGCGGCTCGCGGAGGCCAAGGGCGGCCAGACCCGCGCCATCCTGAAAGTGCTGGGCCGCGGTGCCTTGCTGCTGGCGGCCGGCGCGTTCAATCTCACGCTTTGGGTGTTCGGCGCGCTGCTGGCGCTGTTCGGCTTCCTGTCGTCGATCAAGGCCACCACGGAACGTCTGACCCAGTCGTGGCTTAATCGCAAGAAGGCGCGGCGATTGCGAAAGCAGATGGCGGCCGCCGCGGCGCCGCCTACCCTGGCCGGTGCGGTAGCGCACGGCTAGGGATTGCGACCTTTCATCCGCTGATCCCTCCCACCATCATGGAACGATGCATGCCGAGTTTTCATAACGGCTCTGTTGAAATTGCCTACCTCGACGAAGGCGAGGGCGATCCGATTCTGCTGGTGCACGGCTTCGCCTCGACCAAGAATGTGAACTGGGTATATCCCACCTGGGTTTCCGAACTGAAGAAGAACGGCCGCCGCGTCATCGCATTCGACAATCGCGGCCACGGCGATTCCTCCAAGCTCTACGACGCGGCGGCGTATGACATCGGCATCATGGCCGGCGATATCGGCGCGCTGATGGATCACCTGGACATCGAACGCGCCGACATCATGGGCTATTCGCTCGGCGCGCGCATGACGGCCGTTCTCACGCAAAGCCGGCCGGAGCGGCTGCGTTCGGCGATTTTCGGTGGCATCGGGATCGGCCTGGTCGAGGGCGGCGGCCCCGGCGAGAATGTCGCGACAGCGCTGGAGGCGCCGTCGCTGGAGGACGTGACCGATCCGGTGGGGCGGACATTCCGGGCGTTCGCGGACCAGACCCGCTCCGATCGCCTGGCGCTGGCGGCCTGCCTTCGCGGCTCGCGGCGCTTGATGACCAGGGATGAGGCCGCCGGCATCGCCGTGCCGGTGCTGATCGCGGTCGGCACATCGGACGAAATCGCGGGCTCAGCCACAGCCCTTGGAAAGATCATTCCGGGCGCCGAGGTGCTCGACATTCCCAACCGCGACCACATGCGGGCAGTCGGCGACAAGGTCTACAAGACCGGCGTGCTGGAATTTTTGTCCCGTCGCCCATGATCGGCGGCTTGAATTGGCGGGATTTTCGACCCACCTTGAGCTGATGCCTGGCGGGAAGGCGGCCTTTGGCGGCATGAAGAAAGCCGCGGTTTCAATGACTTAAAGCGGATTTGAAGCTAAAGCCGATGTTCACTTTACCAAAGGCCTCTGGTACAGCCGTATTTGCGTCGTGCTATAATGCACAGTGAAACGATCCAATTTGCGAGAGCAGCCATGGCAATGCATCAGATCAATCCGCCGGGTGCGAAACTGGCGTCGCTCGATCCGATCTGGAATCGCGTGCGCACCGAGGCGGAAGATATCGTTCGCCGCGAGCCGGAGCTCGCCTCGTTCATCTATTCGACCGTGCTGCATCATGATCGTCTGGAAGCCTCGGTGGTGCATCGCATCGCCGAGCGGCTCGACCATTCGGCGCTGTCGGGCGATCTGATCCGCCAGACCTTCGACGAAGCGTTGCGCGACGATCCCGATCTCGGCAATGCTTTCCGCGCCGACATGGTGGCGGTCTATGACCGCGATCCCGCGACCTCGCGTTTCATCGATCCGCTGCTCTACTTCAAGGGTTTCCACGCGCTGCAGACCCACCGGCTGGCGCACTGGCTCTATCAAAAGGGCCGCAAGGATTTCGCCTATTATCTGCAGAGCCGCTCGTCGGCGGTATTCCAGACCGACATCAACCCGGCCGCCCGGATCGGCCGCGGCATCTTCCTCGATCACGCCACCGGCTTCGTGTGCGGCGAGACCGCGGTGATCGAAGACGACGTTTCGATTCTGCACGACGTTACGCTCGGCGGCACCGGCAAGGAGAACGAGGACCGACATCCCAAAATCCGCCATGGCGTCTTGATCGGCGCCGGCGCGAAAATTCTCGGCAATATCGAGATCGGTCATTGCGCCCGCATCGCCGCCGGTTCGGTGGTCGTGAAGCCCGTGCCTCACAACGTCACCGTAGCGGGGGTTCCCGCCAAGGTTGTCGGCGAGGCCGGCTGCGCCGAACCGTCACGAACCATGGATCAGATGATCAACGCGATCGGACTCTAATTCCCAGGTATTTGTAGCCGCAAACACATGCCCTCGAAGTCGATCCGGCGTGTTGCGGTTTTGCGATTGGAATATGCGCAAATTGCCGTTCGAACCGGGTGTACGTTCCCTGCAAGTTGGGCTAGCAGTTCGCTTCGTACCGTCCTAGAACCTCGTAAATCCTAATCGTATTGGAGACCGCCGTGGACGTTCAGGAAGTCAGGAAACTCGACGCCTATCTTAAACGCCTGTTCGGCAACCCCAAGATTCGCGTGGTGCCGCGGCCGAAGAAGGATGATTCGGCGGAAGTCTATATCGGCGAGGAATTCATCGGCGTGCTGTTCGTCGACGACGAAGATGACGATCGCTCATTTCAGTTCCAGATGGCGATCCTCGAAGACGATCTGGTCGAGCAGGACTGAAGGCGGTTATCAATTCGGCCCGCGCAGCTGCACGGCCAGGCGGTCCATCGCACCCGCGACGTCGCGCCATTGCGCAAGCCAGCTCCTTGGAAAACGAAACGTCAGGTCGGCGCCGTCGATGCGGCGATCGCTCAGGCACATGCCGGGGGTCGCGGCGTCGCGCGTGCAGCGCGCGCTGAAGCCTGGCGCCATCGCAATAAACAGATCCTCACCGCCGTAAGGCGTGCCCTCCCGAAACGCGGCTTTGGTCAGGCCGTCCGGCCCGGGCGTCGAAGCCTGTTCGAGGTAGCGCGGGTAGATCGTTCGCACGCGGGTCTCCGGCGCAAGCGTGTCGCGATGCGCCGCGATCGACAGGAACAGCCGGTCGATCGGCTGCATCGCTTCTTCCACGGTATCGGCGCTGACATGCTTCGGCGCATCGGGAGCCGCGAGCGACGGGTACATGAAGTTGAGATCGACCCGCTCCTGCGGCCCGGAGTGGCGCTGGATCTTCATGCGAATGGCCATGGTCGGCACGTTGAAGATCGTGGCGCCAATGCTCACCGGCAATCGCGCCGGACCGTCTGACTTATCCGGTCCCCAGGTCGGCCACAGCAGATAGCCGATCAGCGCGATCGCCCCGGCGGCAATGGCGCTGCTCGCCAGCACGATCGGGATCATGTGGTGGCGGCGATAGCCGCGCGAACGGTGCGCGAGGTGCTGGGCCGTCGAAAACAAGGTCATGAAGGCAGCCATCGGTAGGGACATCCGGCGGTCGGCCGAATCAGTTCAGAATATGCCACGCGCTATTTGGTTTCCGTACCATTTCGCTCGCCGAGGTGACGCCCGCCATGGGCAAGACGCCGGTTCCGCTCGGACCGCCGTTAACCGTTCCTTAAGGATACTCTGGCGGCGGCCGGCCAATTTTGCGAAGCAGGGGAGTTCCTCGAGTAGCGGAAGACTCCGATGTCGCCTGATACGTTGAATTCCCTGTTATCGCTGTGCATAGGCTTTGCGTTCGCGGGCGCGCTTGCCAGCGGATATCAGGCGCTGGTGCAGAGGCCCGCGGGTTTTGGGCTGCTGCAGGAGGGCGTGGCGCCGAAGGCGTTCGCGGCGGTGCCGTTCCTGGTGTTCGCCGCCCCCTTCATCATCATGCGCAACACGCTGCGTGGCGCCAAGATCGAACGCCGCCGCTTCGAATTCGTGATGATGGCGACCGTGCTCGCCGGATTCTGGAGCCTGATGTCCGGCACGTTTTTCGTCATGACGCTGCGTGCCGCCGGCGTGCTGGCCTGAACTCTATTTCTTTTATTTTGACGCGAGTTCCTGACGCGAACCGATACCCGCCCGCTATCCGGGTGCGGGGCAGGCTTCGCTTGTAAACGCTCCGGCGGCCATGCCAAAGTCTCCGCGAAACAGGAGATGGATCAGGGCATGGCGATCTACGAACTCGACGGGCAGGCGCCCGAACTTCCCTCCGATGGCAATTATTTCATCGCCGACACCGCCACCGTGATCGGCAAGGTGCGCTTGCACAGTTCGGCCACCGTATGGTTCGGCGCGGTATTGCGCGGCGACAATGAGTGGATCGAGATCGGCGAAAACTCCAACGTGCAGGACAATTCGACCTGCCACACCGATATGGGTTTTCCGCTGACGATCGGGAAGAATTGCACGGTCGGTCACAACGTCATCCTGCACGGCTGCACGCTGGAGGATGGCGCGCTGGTCGGGATGGGTTCGATCGTCATGAACGGCGCACGGATCGGCCGCGGCAGCATTGTCGGGGCGGGGTCGGTGATCACGGAAGGCAAGCAGTTTCCCGAGCACTCCCTGATCATCGGATCGCCGGCGCGGGTGGTCCGCACCCTCGATCCCGAGCAGGTCGCGAAAATGGGAAGTGCCGCAAAATTCTACGTCGCCAACGGGCCGCGATTCAAGAAGGGCCTGAAGAAGGTCGGCTGATGCGCACGCACGCGAGAAGCAAAACGGTCGTTCCGTAACGGGAGGCGCCTCACGCCGTAGAGGTGCAGCCATGCATTTTTGCGCAGAATCCAGGGCACGCGGTTTGCTTTGTTCAGCTCATGCTGACGATGATGACGGTTCCGGAAATGACATTGATGTTCTTGGGCACGGTCGTTTGCCTTGGCACGGCTTTTGTGTGGATGTTCTGGACGTTACAGAAACAGGCGCAACCTCCTCGCAGCGGCCGCCGGTTCGAGCGAGGCTGACGAATTAAAGCGGCTGACGAATTAAAGCGGTCCCGCGAGCCTGCGCACGGCTAGACTAGTCCGCGCGGGTCGCGCGAGCGCTTCAAGTCCCTTCGGATTCATTGGCCTCGGTCGCGCCGGCAACTCTTTCGTGGCCGGCGGCCCAGAGCGAATGCTCCTCACTGCCGTCGCGATATGGATTGGCTTCCGCCGGAATGTTCTGCCGCGCGGCACGCTCGCCTTGTTCGAATGGATCGGGATCGGTTGTCATGATTTCGCTTTCCTCGAGGGGGCCGGTTGCCCGGATTTTTTCGACAGTCCCGCGCTTTTGCGAAGCGCGTCCTTCAGGTCGACGGGAACGCCGTGCTTCCTGAGCAGATCGGCGAAGGCTTCGTCCGCGAGCTCCTGCATGGTCGCCATCCGGTCGCGCCCAAGCTGCTTGAGCTTGTCGAAGGTATCGTCGTCGAACTCGATCAACTTGCGCACGATCGGAGCTGCCTTTTGCGGCGCAAACAGATGCCGGTCTAATCGCCCCCGATCGAAATCGTTCCGGCGCGGAACCGGCGGCACGCGCTGTCGTTGGACTATAAAGGAGATTTCCCGATGACCAAAATATCCATGACGGCGTCAATCGTCGCAATCGCCATTCTGACCGGTCCGGCAATCTCGCTGGCTCAAAGCAGCGGCAGCGCCGCGGGCTCGCCGAGCGCCGGTTCGCCGGGTGCCGGTACGGCCGGCACAAGCGGCGTGCCATCCGGCCCAGCCAGCGCCGGCGGCCTCAATAACTCCGGCAACGATCCGAGCGGCGCGGGCAATTCCGCCAAGGTTGCTTCGCCTCCGCCGCCGGGCACCAACAGCGCCGGCACCGCCAGTTCGTCAGGAAGTTCCGGCACGGTCGGATCGTCAACGACGACCGGCTCGGCGCGGTCGAACGCGGGCGGCGCTTCCGCCACCAATCCATCGGATGCGGCGATCAATGCCGAAGACAAGGCGATCGATCGCAAGCTGAACAGCATTTGCCGCGGCTGCTAGTCTAGTTTCGATCGGGCAGGGTTCTGAACGGTTTTCGGTCGCGGAGAATTGAGCGAACGCCTCTCGCGCGTGCCTAAACCCGACTTAAATGCCTGAAACGCTTTCGCTCTGAAAGAGTCAGGAGCGGTTTTGTAATGGAGGGAGCTGTCATGTTGCGGAAAACGATGATCGCCTTGTTCACGATCGCCACGGTCGGCCTGCTGGCGCCGGATGTCGCCTCGGCCCGGGGCGGTTTTGGAGGCGGCGGCGGAGGCTTCCACGGCGGTGGTGGAGGAGGCTTTCACGGCGGTGGCGGAGGCTTCCGCGGCGGGTTCGGTGGCGGCGGTTTCCGCGGTGGAGGAATGGGCGGCGGCTTTCGTTCGGCCGCGATCGGCGGCGGCGGTTTCCGATCCGCAGCCATCGGAGGCGGCGGCTTCCGTTCAGCGGCGATCGGCGGGTCCGGATTTCGTAACGGAGCCTTCGCGGGCCGTGGTTTCGGCGGCCGAGGTTTCCACCACGGTTTCCACCGTCGCGGTTTTCCGTTCGCCGCGTTTGCCGGCGGAGTAGGATACGGTCTCTACGACCCGTTTTATTATGATTACGGCTATCCTGATTACGCCTACGACAATTCCTACGATGGCGGCTGCTATGTGGTGCAGCGGCGCATTCACACGCGGTATGGCTGGCGTCTCCGCCCGGTCGAGGTCTGCAACTGATTTGGCGCCGCTGTCGGCGGCGGGATGATCGCTAAAGCCGTTCAGCTGAAGTGAGATTGGTGCGGCCCCGGTGCGTTTTCACCGGGGCCGCTTTTTCATGTCTTGGCCGCCCGTGCTTCAGCGCCGTGGCCGTCAGCCCAGCACTTTGTACTTCTTGAACCAGGCCTGCATCTGGCTCCACGCATCCTCGGCGGCTTCCTTGCGGTAGCTGGCGCGGTAATCGGCATGGAAGCCGTGCGGCGCGCCCGGATAGATCTTGAACTCGGCGGTCTTCTTGGCTTCCGCAAGGGCTGCCTTCAGCGCCTCGACCGCGGCCACTGGAATACCGGTGTCGGCCTCGCCATACAGGCCCAGCACCGGCGCCTTCATCTCAGGCGCGAGCTGGGTCGGGCTCTTCGGCCAGAGCGGGTTCGGCGGATCGACCGGGGGTCCGTAGAACGCGACGCCGGCCTTCAGCGCGCCCGAATGCGCGGCATATTCCCAAACCGTGCGTCCGCCGCGGCAGAAGCCGATGATGCCGAGCCGGCCGGTGTCGCCGCCCTGCGACTTGGCCCAGGCAACGGTGCTGTCGAGATCGGACAAAAGTTCGGCGTCCGGCTTGGAATTCACCAGCGGCAGCAATTGCGGCATTTCGGTAATCTTGGTGAGATCGCCCTTGCGGAAATAATAATCCGGCGCGACGGCGAACGCGCCGAGCTTGGCAAGCCGCCGTGTCACATCCTTGATATATTCGTGCAGGCCGAAAATCTCCATCGCCACCAGCACCACCGGCGGATTGCTGACGCCGGTGGGGCGCGCGAAGTAGACCGGCATTTCGCCGTCAGCCACTTTTATTTTGGCATCGCCCGCGGTGAGACCGCCGGTGTCGGTCTTGATGACGTCGGCGCGCACCGGGCCGGCGGCCAGCGTATAGCCGGCCGTGACGGCCGCACTCGCGGTCATGAAGCCGCGGCGCGAAAACGGCGCGACTTTCGTCAGTCCGATGACATCGGACGTCAGCATGGGATCGGCGCTCATGGTTGATTTCCTCTGGCAGTAGGGCGGTGGAGACGTCGCTCGAACAGCAGCCGTCCGTTTCGGAGCGCTTCAAGGTCAAAAATACACCGGAATCATGGATTTCCCAGCTATTTTCAATCCGAGGCCGCAACACGACAGGAGGACACTGCAAGGTGATGCGTGGGAGGCCGCATTCAGCAGGCAATCGCCGCGGAACGCAAGTCACCAGCCTGCGAGGATATGGCGGAAATCGCCGGCGGAGGGCCGTCGGGCATTACGGCCCCCAAAAAAACAAGGCCGTCCGGCGCAGTATAACGCCAACGGCCTTGCCAGCCCCGGACATTGAAATCGGCTCGCGCCGCCCGGTAGAGCCAACAATGCCCCGGATTATCGTGAGCAAATGTGATCCAGTTCACAGTCGGCAAAAAAATCGCGCGGCCCCAAAAAAGTTGCGGCCAGCTCTTGGGGGAGAGCTGGCCGCGCGCGATCCGGTCTGGGACGGGGAGGGGTGGGGATGTGACCGGGTCGCGTGTCCTGTTATTCCTGTTGCGTTAGCGGGCGCTGGCAGTGGCGACCGCGGGACGACCGTCGCCAAGCGAGACCCATACGTTCGGATCGCTCTGCGACTGACGTTTGACGAAGCGGTATCCGGTCTCGGTCCAGGCCACGACGTTTTCGTTCTGGTTGTCGAGGACGAACTCGCCCTTGTCGGTTTTCACGGTCAGCACGGCATGGCCTTCGCCGTTCTTGTCGCGCACCACCGTGATCAGCAGCGCCTCGCGCGGCCAGCCGGCGTCGACCAGCATCTTGCGCTTCAGCAGCACGTAGTCTTCGCAGTCGCCGTAGCCGTCCGTGGGCAACGACCATTTCTCGACCACACCCCAATGCTCCATGTCGGTCATCGGCTTGACCAACTCGTTGACCCAGCGGTTGACCCGCAGCAGATCCCGCCATGCCGTCTGCGACATCACGATATCGCGCGGCTGGGACGTGCCACCGCGGCACTCGCCTTGATTGTCGGCGCAGAATTCGACCCAGCCGATCGGCGAACGCGCGGTGTCGCCAAGACTGGCATACAGAGCCCGCTCGTCTCCGGCCCGCGCCGGCGCATTCAATCCCAACAGGATGGCGACGACCGCCAATCCCATCCCCTGTCCCCTGAAACCAAACATTGTGGCCCCCGTTTTTTGTTGGGACCACGTTTCGCACAAAGGTTTTGCGCCGCCGCTAAGTAAGCCAAGTACAATTGAAGCGAATACAAGTAAAAGCTGCGGCTAATTCGATCTATACTTGAATCAAATTCGCTTAAAATTTTACAGAACTCAAATCGATTCAAATTTTAGGTATTAACGCGGGCAGGCCCGTCAATTGGGCGGTGACAGGGGCCGCGAGCTGTCGCGTTAACCTTGAAAGCGGCCGGCGCCAAACGGCTGAAGGCGGGATCCGGCACTGCGGATCCCGCCTTCAGGTTCTGGAAAACGAGGAATATGGCGGGATCGGCTTTACCGCGCGGTAACGCTCTCTTCGAGAGCCTCGGCCAATTGCTCGTGGACGAATTCGAGCGCGAAGCCTTCCTCGAGATTTCGCACGACGCGGGCCTGCACCTTGCCGAGCAATACCAGGGATTTCAGCGGCGGCCGGTTTTCGGCGGCGATGGCGGCGCCGGACAGCGACATGTCGATGATCCGGCAGGTCATCTTGGTGCCGTCCTCGAGCGTCATCAGCGCAATCGGGTTGCGCGGGATGATACGGTCGTGGCGGCGGTCTTCCGGCAGGTTGAGGATGTCGCGGTTGGCGAGCCAGGTCAGCTGGGCGGCGAGCTTGTCGCGCTTGCGCGCGGTCGCGCCCACGGTCATGGCGAAACCGTTGTCGATGATGCGGGTGATCTTGCCCTCGACCCGGCCGATATGGTCGAGATAGGCGATCACGCGGTCGCCGACATTGCCGATGCCGGGCGCCAGCAGGGCCAATCCGCCCGGCGACATATTGATGATCTGGCATGGAAATTCGCGCCGGTCCGGCAGCATATAGCGGCCGAGCAGATGAACCTTCACGCGCTGAAAACGCCGTCGCTCCTCAGTCGCGGGGAGAATTGATTTCTTGTGCGCTAACGCCATTTTTCGCCACCCGACAACCGGCTTCGTCCGACCCTATGACCATCACGGTTAATGCGGGGTTAGCGGCGATAGCGGGACATAAATATTACGCCGCCTTGTCCAGGCGGCGGTGCCGAAATCGAACGCCGCGATCCTGATTTGCAACTTTGCCTGCTTCGCCTAGGCTCGTTCCGCCCACGCACTGCAATCAACAATCACCGAAGGGCCGGAGGAAACCACATGGAACCCATTCGCGTCTGCACCTATGACGGACCCGGCGCGCAGCCGGTCATTCGCACCGTGCCGTGGCCGAAGATCCCGAAGAAGGCGGCATTGATCAAGGTCGGCGCCTGCGGCGTCTGCGGTACCGACCTGCATATCCTCAAAGGCCACTGGCCGAAGCAACTGCCGTGGCCGTTCACGCTCGGTCATGAGATCGGCGGCGTGCTGGTCGAGGTCGGCTCGGAATTCACCGAAGATTTCATGAGCAGGAAGCTTGGCGTCGGATCGAAGGTGATGATCCCGCCGCTGATGCCGTGCGGCCAGTGCTATTACTGCATTCATTATCCCGAAAGCGCCAACAAATGCCTGACGCCAGTGTATTACGGCCGCTATCTGGGCTTCGACAAGGCGCCGCATCTGTGGGGCGGCTGGGCCGAATATGTCTATGTCGATCTCGAGATGCTGCCGGGCACCAAGATCTACAAATTGCCCGACGACATGTCGCTGCGGCTCGGCGCGCTGTCGGAGCCTTTGACGTCCTGCATCCGCGCCTTCAACCGCGCCACGCGGGCCGGCGGATTCAAATGGGGCGACACCGTCGTGATCCAGGGCTCCGGCCCGATCGGAATCCTGGCGGTCGCCGCCGCGCAGGAAATGGGCGCGGGGCGGGTGATCTGCGTCGGCGCGCCGGAAGAGCCGCGGCTGAAGCTGGCGCGCAAATTCGGCGCGGAAGCGACGGTGAATATTGAGGAACTCAAAACGCCGGAAGCGCGCATCAGACAAGTGCGCGACATCGTCGGCGGCTTCGGCGCCGATCTGGTGATGGATTGCTCGGGCCATCCGAGCGCGGGTCCGGAAGGCATCGAAATGCTGCGCGACGGTGGCACTTATGTCGAGATGGGCCAGTTTACCGACGCCGGTTCGATCGAAACGTCCTGGCACCGCATCTGCACCAAGGACCTCAACGTTCTCGGTTCGTGGGGCTTTACCGGCAACGACCTGCCGCTCGGCGTCGACATGCTCTATCGCACCCGCGGCAAATATCCCTGGCTCGAAATGCAGACGATCTATCCGTTAACCGAGGAGGGGATCGGCCGCGCGGTCGCGGACGCGATGGCGATGAAGACGGTGAAATCGACCATCGTGCCGTGGCCGGAACTTGTGGAGTGATCCTGGCGCGCGCGCGAGCTTACGGCTGGGGAAAAAGGGGACCGGTCTTGCCGACCGGTCTTGCCGACCGGTCCCCTCGCATTATTCCGCGGCCTGCATGATCCCGCGGGACTTCGGCAGCGGATCGGCGACGGTGCCGATCGCCTCCATCGACTTTTCGAACTTGACGAAGTCGTCATCCATGATCGCGCGGGGATTGAAGTTCTCCTCGGCGATGATGCCGTGCACGCGGCGGCGCTGCATGCCCATATTGCCGCCGTCATAGATCGGCAGCACCGCGGCCTCGCGCAGATACTTGCCGAACTTGTGTTCGGTGCTGAGGCTGTTGACGCCGACGATCTGCATGCACTTGTAGACGCAGTCGACCATGGCTTCGGTGACGTTGATCTTGCACATCGCGCCGAGCAGTTCGGCATGCTGCGAGTGCTTGTCGAGATAATCAGCCGCGCGCCAGGAGAAATAGCGGGCGGATTCGATCTTGGCCGCGACGTCGCCCATGATGTAGCCGGCATTCTGGAAGCGGATGATCGGCGTGAGGGATCCGGCCGTGTTGGTCTTGAGGAATTTGAGCGCATCCTCATAGGCCGATCGCGCCACGCCGACCGCGGCGATGGCGGCAACCGGACCCGACCAGGCGAAGTTGCGATTGATCACGAAGTCGCCGTTGCCCTTGGCGCCGGGCAATAGATTGTCGACCGGCACCCGGGCGTCCTTGAATACGATGAACGCATTCGAGGTGGTGCGATGGCCTTCCTTGTCCAGGAAGGTCCAGGTGATGCCCGGCGTGCCGCGTTCGATGACGATGGCCGACAGTCCCTCGGTGCCTCCGACGCTGGTGTCGGTGCGGATGATGGCGGTCTGGGTATTGGTGCCGAGGCCGTCCCAGCCGGCCGATGACGACCATTTCTTCTTGCCGTTGAGGATGAAGTGGTCGCCGTCGCGCACGGCGGTCATGCCGATGCCGGCCTTGGGCAGCGGGCTGTCGAAGTTCGCCGTGCCTCCGGTGCCGCCCGGCGGTTCGCCGGCGGTCCAGGCGCTGAGATAGGTGCCGGTCGGGTCGGAGGTCGCAGCGCCGATGAAGCGCTTCTTCTGTTCCTCGCTGCCGTACCAGGAGACGGGCATCAGGCCGAGGCCGTTGCACAGCACGGTGCAGGCGAATCCGGGATCGACGGCGCAGATCTCCTCGGCGGCGATGACGAAGTCGAGACAGGACAGGCCGCCGCCGCCATATTCCTTCGGCAGCATCGCCATGGCGATGCCGGCCTTGTAGGCCTCGATATAGGCGCCCTTGGTCTTCTGGTACGCCAGCATGGGATCCGGCTCCTTGTCGGCCGCCGGGATGACCGGGGCCAGAATCCCTTCCGAAAAGTCTCGCGCCATCTTCTGAATTTTCCGCTGTTCTGCGGACATCGTGAAATCGATCGCCATTCCAGTCTCCATTGATGCTGCTACGGATCGTTGCAAGCGAGAAGCCGGCCGACTTGCTTCAACGCGCGCATCATCGGCGCATGACCGCAAACGACAAGAAAATACTTTAGGCAGTTTTAACTGTTTAAAGACTTAAAACAGCTCTTAGAGCGTGCAATCTGTCGGAGCTTTGGGCAGGATGTGGCTGAAATTGACGCAGCGTGGGCGCGTATCTTCGGATACATGTGACGCGGGAACCCGTTCGGAGGCTTTACGTGATCGTCGGCGACACCCAGCAAAAGCTGCTGGCCAAACTTCTGGAAGCGAAGGCCGGCTTGACGGTCGACGAACTGGCGGGCGAGATCGACATCACGCGCAGCGCGGTGAAGCAGCATCTGTCGGGCATGGAACGCTCGGGCTACGTGCAGCATACCTCGTCGAAGAGCGGCGGCCGGCCGCGCTTTCTGTACACGCTCACCGAGAGCGGAATCGACCTGTTCCCGAAGCGCTATTCGTGGTTCTCGCGCGTGATGTTCGAGAGCCTGCGCAAGAAGATCGGCGCCTCGAAGTTCGGCGCCTATATGTACGAACTCGGGATCGACATGTCGGCAGCCGCGATCCCCCGGCTGGTGGGCAAGACCCGGGTCGAGCGCGTCGTCGAGATCGTCAAGATCATGAACGAGACGGGATTCGCCGCGCGGGTGACGCCGCCGGGAAAAGGCGAAAAGCTGCCCCGCATCGAGTGCAAGAATTGCGTCTTTCATGATCTCTCAAAGGATTACATCGAAGTCTGCCAGTTCGATCTCGGGTTTCTGTCCGGCCTGATGGGCGCGCCGATCGAGCATCAGGAGTGCATGCAGCGCGGCGGTCAGGCCTGCCGTTTCAGGTTCCTGCCGACGGCCTGAAGTTCGGGCCGGGGCGCCTTCTTTCCGAACGGCGTTGCGACCGAGCTCGCGATCGCGCGCGGGTCGAAATCGGGGGCGGCCATCACCGCGCAGATCTTCCGCATCTGCATCCCGATGTTGCCGGCGTCATACAGCGGGAATACCGACGCCTCCCGGAGATAACGCTCGAGCGGATGGGATTTGTCGAGCGCGTTCACGCCGACCACCTTCATCGCCTGGAATACCGCCGTAAACAGCATCTCGCTGCAGAACACCTTCGCCATCGGGCCGATCGCGTGGCCGTCCGCGTTGTGAAGATCGTGATAATGGGCGGCCTTCCATGCGAATGCGCGTCCGGCCTCGACCTTCATCGCGACTTCCGCCAGCGTGTAGGCGACGATCTGGTGATTGATGATCGGCGTGTCGCCGCCGCCGGTATATTTCTTCGCCCATGCCAGCGCGTATTCATAGGCCGACCGGGTCACGCCGACGGAGGCGATCGCGGCGACCGGCCCCGACCAGGTGAATGCCTTGTTGACGACGAGATCGCCGTCGCCGACCGCGAATGCGTTCTCCTCGGGCACGCGGCAATCCGAAAACACCATGGAGTTGTTCTGGCAGATGCGGTGACCGAGCTTCACGATCGGCCGCTCGTAGGAGATGCCGGGCGTACCGCGCGGGACGATGATGGCGCTGAGACCGCGCGAGCCTTCGGCCTCCGGATCGGTCCGAACGATGCAAACATTGACGTCCGCGCCCTGCAGATCCCAGCCCCCGGCATTCACCGGCCAGTACTTGCGTCCGTTCAGAACGTATTCGCCGTTTTTCCTGTCGTGGATGGCGGTGAGGCCGATGCCGGCCGGATAGGGCGCCGCGCCGTCGAAATTGGCCGTCCCGCCGGGACTTCCGGCCGCTTCGCTCACGGTCCATCCCGCCAGATACTCGCCGCGCGGATCGCTCGTCGCGGGCACCAGCCACTTCTGCTTCTGCTGTTCGGAGGCGAACCAGACCAGCGGCATCAAGGCCAGTCCGTTGACGAGGAGGATAGTGGCGAAGCCGGGATCGATGGCGCAGATCTCCTCGGCCACGATCTGGAGGTCGACGTTGGAAATCCCGCCCCCGCCGTATTTCTTGGGAATGAAGCCGGTGGCAAATCCCAGCTTGTAGCTTTCGACATAGGCGCCTCGAACCGCCTGGAAAGCCTTTTGCGGATCGGGATCCTCATCGGCGGCGCGGACGAGGGGAGCGAGGACTTCGTTGGCGAACTCGCGGGCGATCCGTTGCAGGCGCCGCTGATATGATGTCAGCGTGAAATCGATCGCCATCATCGCCTCCGGCACGTTCCGACCTAAAGACAGTTTTACATATCTAAAGTGACCGCGCGTGGTCTTATTGTGTGCACGGCGATCCATTGATAGGCAGTCGGAAACAGCGGACTCAAGGCAGGCTGGCGTATCTCGCTTCAGTGCATAGCGCCGGCAACGGAATTGGATCGATCGGCGTGCTAGCCCGCGCCTTCATAGACCATGAAGCCGCGCGCGATCGCCAGTTTCCGCAACGCGCGCGGAACGAGTTTTTCCGGTTTGTGGCCGAGATAGCGCCATGATGTCAGTTGGAAGTCGGTCAGCACGCCCATGTCATCCTCGAACGGCGCGAGGGATCCGGTCAGGCTGATCGGCGTATGGGGGCGGGCGTTGAACGGCAGCAGCAGCAATTCCAGATGCGCCTTTGCGCCGTTTTGCGCGGTCGCCGCGATGCCGGCGACGGCGGCCAGCATTTCCTCCGATACCACGGCGATGATTTCCTCGATCTCGCGGCGTGCTTCCGGCGCAAACAGCGCCGAAAAGCTCCGATCCTTCAGGTCGCGGCCGAGCAGGGCGCAAACGCGCGTTCCGGCGACGCGAAACGGATAGCCGGCGGCGCTGTCGCAGGACAGCACGAAGATATCGCCGAGCAGTTCGCGCACCGCGCCCGGCTCGATCTCGCTGCGTTCGGGTGCACGCGCGTCGCCGCGCTTCTCGTCCCAATACGCGAAGAACTCGCGGCTTGACGGATGTTTCATGGCTCGACCTCGTCCCGCGTCCGGCTCGGTGGGACATATCTGTCCCGCTTTCGCCCACGCGCCTTCCCTTGCTTGTTGTGCAAGACCGGCTTTGCAGCGTCCATGCCGCTGACGCGTTATCGGCCGGCCTACGGCCCCTTTGTCGCGTTAAGGTTAAATTAACTATCGCCTTGGGGATCGGTGCGGGGCTGCTAGTGTCCGCGCACACGAGCTCGCCGGTTTTTCTTCAGGGATCCGCGAGGTTGATACACAGGCGGCATCAAACAGTTTGGTCGTCGCGCGGGGAGGGGTGGGGATATCCCCTGGGCCTGGCGCGAGAAGATCAGCACGGACGAGGGAGGGCTTTCTCAGAGCCCTCCTTTTTCGTTAAGCAGCTGATATAATTACAATTTTTTAGCTTATGTAGAGACGGCTCCCATCCCGGCACCTGTCCTCGCTCGCTGTTTTTCATGTCGCCTTACGCAACTTTAAGTAGAATATTCCAAGAGAGCGAACATGTCGAAGAAATCCACCCCCAAGAAGCCGGTCGTTGTAAAAGTCATCAAGGCCCGGAAGCCGAACCCCCTCCATGAGAAGCTCATCAAGCTTCTGTCCCGCCGAGAGGCGCAACCATCACCGACATCTCGGATGCGGGGTTTAAGCACGCGTCTGTGCAGGCTCTGAAGATCGCGGAGCGGCGCGGACTGAAAACCAACGTCGTAAAAAAGCCGGGAGAGCTAACCAGATATATTGCGAAGAAGAGGGCCAGCGATGCCCACCGTTTCGAAACCCTCGCCAGCGACCTTCGCACGAGCGCTGAGCAGATTAAGAAAACGGTTCCGTTCGATCCGCACGAAATCGGGGCGCTACTTCTGCTTGCAACAGCCTGTAAGCTATGGCTTGAGGCCTCGGGTTACGACGATGTCAAAATGAAACGTCGGCCGACTTACATCGAGGAAGCTGACTAAAGCCTTTTCATTTTCGGATTATTTCCCCCGGCAGCCCAGCTGCTGGGGCTTCCTTTTTCCACCCGAGACACGCGGGCGCAATTTTCCAACGCCGCCTAATGTGAGTCGGGACACACAGGCAAGCACATTATTGTGGGTACGAGATGAGCCTGAACTCTTGCGACCCAACAGACAAATGCCCCATGAGTGACAGGCTAGGTGGCGCGGGTCGGTTCGCCCTCGAAAAGTAAACCGACCCTCGCCTTGCACTAGCTGGCGCGCCCAGCGAAGGCCGCTCCGGATTTTCCCGTCCGGGGCGGTCTTTGTCTTCAGGGAGCCTGACCTTTGCCGCCTGAATCGAGTACACCCTACGTGTACTTCACATTTTGTGTAAAGGACATTGTGTCCCGCGCGACCCGGCTTTTGAACTTGTCACCTGACAAAATTTCGCGACATAGAATCAGTTCCTTTGGGCCTAATCGCACAGCCGACAAAGATATTCGCAGCCGCGTTACGAGAAGCGATAGCGGTCAAGACCACCACCGTTGAAAGGCGTTGGAGCGACATCATGGGTGGGGCCTGGTTTGCCGATGGACCGAACACTGCAGGTAAGGCTTGTTGAGAAAATAATCGCGGTTGCCGAGCGCTACTTCAGCGTACTGGTCGATCGCAACGATGATGGCTTGCACATGAGCGTAACGCTAACCTTCGCGCGGCGCTAACCGCCGAACCTCCGCCAGGGCTTTGATCCATGGTGGACTATCGACTGCATTATCATTGTACCAGCGAAGGGGGGCAGCCATTGCCTGATCCTCGAAAACGTTCAGGGACCAAATTGAACAAACAGAGCGCAAGCATCCAGAGGCTGGCTGTTCTTATGATGGATCACCCGTCAGTCGGATACTTCACTCTAAGCGCCCCTTCAGTTCGTATCGTCAGGAAGTAAATCGCCCAGCAACCACATCGAGAAACACAGAAGGCTGCCGGTAACGATCAGCGAGACCGGAACCGAGAACCAGTAGGTTACTGTCTTCACAAGGATCGGCGTTAGCAACCCGACCACGATAGAAGCGGCAGCAAGGCTGCCGCAGATGTTGGTGATCCACTTGATGCGTTCGTTATAAGCCAATCTATTTTTGACCATCTCGGGTCTCCCAGCCAACTCGGTTCTGTGTGTTGCTGCGCGGATACATTTTCAGGAATCACAGCAAATCTGGCGAATGTGGCCTGTTTCCGCGCGATTGCCGGCGCAAGACTCACCCTTGCGGATTGCGTAGGACCATCCTCCGAGTGTCCAATTGTCCCATGACCTGATGCTGATTCGGCAACACACAAGGGAATTAAGAGCGATGAGCCAGCATGACCTGCCGGAGGTCAAACCGGACCTAATGGTGAAGGCCTGGGTCTTCGTCATTACGGCGAGAGGCCCGTTGGCCATCTATGCCGGTTTAGCCGCGCTCGCCATGCTGCTGACTTCGCTCGTCGTGATCAAGCTGTATGGACAGTGATCGTGTCAGCGTTGTTAGTCCTACATCTGGAGGTAGCGGAAAATGGTGGAGCCGGTCGAGGCACTGAGACTGTCTGATTGGGTGATCGCAGGCTGTACGCTTCTCGGGCCAGTGCTTGCGGTTCAAGCACAGAAATGGATCGAAGGTTTTCGCGAGAAGAAAGCACGTCGCCTAACTATTTTTCGCACATTGATGGCAACGCGCGCCATAAACTTGAGCCCCAATCATGTCGAAGCACTCAACGCGGTTCCGATTGATTTCTACAAAGACAAACCGGTGAGGGACGCATGGGAAGAATACTTTTTGCATTTAACTACCGAGCCAGCAGGTAATCCATCGTGGGGACAGAAACGGATCGATTTGTTCGTCAAACTGCTCGCTTTGATTGGTTCAAGAGTTGGTTATCAATTCAACGTCGCGCAAATGAATTGATTCTATTTTCCCAATGCCCACAGTCAACTTGGGGCTGATCAGGATTTCGTCCGTAGGAGTATTGTTGAGCTTTTAAAGGGCGATAAAAGCCTTCCCATCAAAATAACAGGTTGCACCTGACGCAACCAGTTTACAGACGATCCTGGGGCGGTAGCGGATCGAGACCGCCTGGACCGCCGTTCACCGAGCAAAACCCGCCACGGCGACGTTTTCGGGCTACCCCGGAATATTTTTAATCGCGCAAGGATTGTTTTAAATAAAAATACAACCACTTTGACTCCCCCCGGCATGGTCGGGGGGAGCGGCACGTCCGACGGATCACTGCCTGCGGCGTATTCGGGAGAGCCCATGAAGGCGGCGGAGAACAATCATGAAAAAATCGCCCTGCTACGACGAAATCAAGACCCGCGCGATCGAGCTATTGCAGACGGGTTGCATCAACGACCACTCGATCGACGAACTGAAAAGCTGCGGAAGGTTCGTGTGCAAGAACAGTATCAGCGCCGCGCTGGTGAGAGCGATGGATGAGGTGCAGCAACGGGAACTGTCGGGGTTGGACTCGTTGCAGGATGTGAAGGCCGCGCGCAAAAGAACGCGCTTCTCCAAAGGCAATCACGACAGAGCCGCGATCGAAATCGAAAAATTGGTAATAGGGAGAACCCCGTGAACATCCTTCATGGGCGCTAGAATTACCGCACGGCCGGTCGCCGGCGACCCACGAGAAGGGTGGCGGCCGCCGCCGCCTGGATCAGCGCCGCGGCGACGAACAGATATGGCGCGGCCGCGCCCGCGATGACGACCGACTGCGGGGCAAACTCCCGGATCAATCCGAAGGCGGCCGGTGCGAACGCGTAGGTTCCTTGCGAGATCGCAACGTTCAGGGCGACGACCCGGCCGATATCCTCCGTTGCGAATTCGGCTTGGGCGATCAGCGGCGGCAGCGAGGTGGCGTTGCCGATGCCGGCCCCGAACAGGATGACTCCACCGACAAGCAAGGGAATATTGACGCCGCCCGCCATCAGGAATGCGATGGAGCCCGCGATCTGGACGGCAAAGCTGCCGCAGGCCACCAGACGGCGGTCGGCGCCCACAGGCATCAACCAGCCGACGAGGGTGCGCCCTGCGATGGCGGCGATCGTTGCGGCGCTTATCGCAAGGCCCGCCACTTGGGCGCCGACCGCCGGGACGAGCAATGAAAACAGGTGGGCGAGCAGGCCGATCTGCGCAAACAAACTCAGCGCCGTGCCGGCCGCCAGGGTGACAAACCGGCGGTCCTTCCAGAGGCTCGTGCCGCAAAGCGATCTGGCCGCCGCCGATGCGCCGGCAACTGCCGCGACCCCGGGGACATCGCCGTCGGGCGACAATCCCATCTGCTGCGGCGTTGTGGAGAAATAGACGTCGGCGAGGATAAAGACAGCGATCATCACGACCGCGCCGACGACCATTGCTGCCGCCAGAAAACCCCAGGTGCCGATGGCCGCGACCCAAAGCGGCGAGAACACCACGCCGCCGATGCTGGCGCCGTTATAGGCCATGGCAAGGGCCGCAGGCCGCGTTCGTATGAACCACGGCGCGATGATCGCGTTGATGGCGGCAGCGCCCATCGCCACCCAACCGGCGCCGCTGAGAAGCGCCGCCGCGAACAACTGCCACGGCTCGGCCGCCGCCGCCCAACCGGTAATCCCGGCGGCCAGCGCGAGCGCGCCCGCCTTGGTCACCTTCGGAAGGCCGTAACGCAGGTAGAGTTTCGGCAGCCGGGCGACGACGAGCGCCCCGAACAGGAAATGGACGGTGACGCCTGCCGACACCAGCGGCAGCGGCCAGCCTCTGAGATCGCGAACCGCCTGCAGATAGATCGGCGGACCGTAGAACCCGAGGCCCCAGCCGAACACGGCCAGCACAAAAGCCGCGCCGACGATCCGCCAACCCTGGAATGTTCCGGAAGCCGTCAATGTCGCCATCGCCTGTCCGCCTCTCTGTGGTCCGGCGACCGCGCAGGATCGTCCGTGCGCCACCGCCATACCGGCAGGGCCTGCAAGGATGCTACGGCGGCGGCCGAAGCATCGCCGCCAAGCGGCGCGCTATGATCTCCTTCCAAGCGGAGGAGGAATCGGCACGATGGCAAGCACAGCGGCTTTTGCCGAAGTCGCGGCGTTGGCGGGCGATCCGGCGCGCGCCGCGATGCTTCACGCCCTGATGCAAGGCCGCGCCTTGACGGCCTCCGAACTCGCGCGCCTGGCCGGGATCGCGCCGCAGACCGCCAGCGGGCATCTGGCGCGCATGACGGAGACCGGTCTTTTGGCCGTCGCCAGACAAGGACGGCACCGCTATCACCGGCTGGCGTCGCCGGGCGTTGCCCACATGATCGAGGGGATCATGCGGGTGGCCTCCGAACTACGGCCGCCATCCAGGCAGCTTTCGGTCGGCCCGCGCGACATGGCGTTGCGCCATGCGCGAACCTGCTACGACCATCTGGCCGGTCGTCTCGGCGTTTGCCTTTCCGATGCCCTGACCTCGGCCGGATATGCCGAGCTTTCGGATGAATCGGGCGTGATCACCGGGCGCGGCCTGGCCTTTCTCGAGCGAGTCGGGATCGACGTTTCGGCGATGCGGCAGCGGACCATGACGAAATCGGGACGGCTGTTGTGCCGGCCCTGTCTCGACTGGAGCGAGCGGCGGCCGCATCTCGCGGGCGCGGTCGGCGCTGCGCTTTGCGCCCACAGCCTGGCGGAAGGCCTGGTCAGGCGGATCGACGGCACGCGCGCGCTGCAGGTGACGCCGAAAGGCCTGAGGATCTACCGCGACAAGTTCGGAATCCGGCTCGATCCCGCGCTCAGATGAATTGAAACTGCGACCGCTCGCGCTTCGCCAGTTTCGGAATGGCCTCCGTCAGGATAAGCCGCTTGAAATGCGCCGTCTGCTGGTGGGCGGCGAACCCGGCTTCCCCGGAGAACACCTCGTAGAAGAAGAACTCCCGCGGTTTCGCTACGTTTTGATGAATCCGGAAGTCCTTCACGCCGTCTTCCTTCTGCGCCTCCGGAAGGAATTGCCGCAACAAGGCGGCAACGGCATCCTCTTCGCCCGGATTGGTTTCCCAAAACGCGGTAATGACGAAACCTTGGCTGGAACCGGTCGAATTCATCGTCTCTCTCCGTCGGTACTGATTGCGGTCGCCCCGATGGCGAACCTCCGGGAGGATGGCACGCGCGTTCGCTTCGATGCTCCGGTGTGCACCGAACCGACGTGGCGGCCCCGCCCGGCCGGCGC
The DNA here is from genome assembly GCA_963793165.1 of uncultured Alphaproteobacteria bacterium. Lineage (GTDB taxonomy): Bacteria > Pseudomonadota > Alphaproteobacteria > Rhizobiales > Xanthobacteraceae > Bradyrhizobium. The sequence goes on along the minus strand of CAWBYU010000004.1, from coordinate 1,222,864 downwards.
GCATGCCTCGGACCGGCGTTTACGCCCTTGCGCCGCAGCGTCAGGCCGCCTAATTGGGCCCAATCGCTCGCGTGAGCCTCGTTCAGGTCTTCGCCCCCTTGGAATCTCCACCCGAATCCGCGCCAGACGTGTTGCCGGAGGCCCCGCGCGAGCCGATCCTGACGCTGCCCGGCGCCCTGACCGCCTATGTCCTGCTGCTGGCGGCGATCCATGGGGTGCGGATGCTGTTGCCGTACGACATCGACGACACCGTCATCCAGATGTTCGGCTTCATTCCAAAGCGCTACGATTCGACCTTGCTGGCGATCGATTTTCCCGGCGGCACCGGCGCCAAGGTCTGGACCTTTGTGACCTATTCGCTGCTGCACGCCAATATCGCCCATATCGGCTTCAACGTGCTGTGGCTGCTGCCGTTCGGCAGCGCGCTGGCGCGCCGCTTTGGCGCGGTCCGGTTTTTCGCCTTCATGGCGGTGACCGCCGTGGCCGGCGCGCTGGCGCATCTGGTCACCCATGAGCACGCGGTGGCGCCGATGATCGGCGCCTCGGCGTCGGTATCCGGCACGATGGCGGCGGCGATGCGCTTCGCCTTCGTGCGCGGCAGCTTCCTGTCCTTCAGCCGCGGCGATGCCGATGCCGCGGCAAAGGTGCCGGCGCTGTCGCTGATGCGCGCCTTGCGCAATGGGCGCGTGCTGGCCTTTCTCGCGGTCTGGTTCGGCGTCAACATCATCTTCGGCGTCGGATCGATTTCGATCGGCGCGGACGGCGCCAGCGTCGCCTGGCAGGCGCATATCGGCGGGTTCGTCGCGGGCCTGCTGTTGTTTGCCCTGTTCGATCCGGTTCCCCGCGCCGCGCCCGATGCTGCAGATGCGTCCTCAGATGTTTCGGAACGCCGCTGATCGTCGCTTGCGGCACCAGGCGATTTCATCCATCATGCCGGCCCAAGGCATAAGCCCGCGAGCGAGCGCGGCTGCCGCTGCGCCTGCAACGAAACCGGCGCCAGACTGTTGATTGAAAACTCACGCGAATAAAGACCGCGCTCGTCCAGGGGCGCGATCGGCTTCAGGGAGACGACAATGACGGTACGTGCAATTCTCGATTCCAAAGGCCATCACATCCAGAGCGTCGAGCCGGACGTAACGCTTGCGGCTGCGATCAAGCTTCTGGCGGAACGCAAGATCGGCGCCGTGCTGGTGATGAACCATGGCCGCATCGAAGGCATCCTGTCGGAGCGCGACATCGTGCGCGTGCTGGGCGAACGCGGCGCCAGGGTGCTCGACGAACCGGTCAGCGCGGTCATGACGCGCAAGGTCGTCAGTTGCAGGCAGTCCGACACCGTCGCCTCGATCATGGAGATGATGACGCTGGGAAAATTCCGGCATCTGCCGGTGGTCGAAGAAGGCATGATCGTCGGCCTGATCTCGATCGGCGACGTCGTCAAGTGGCGGGTCCGGGAATTCGAGAACGAACAGGAAGCGCTGCGCGACTACATCAAGACCGCCTGAGCGAAAGCTCGTTCGCTCAGTCCTTCTCGATCACTCAGTCTTTCTCGATCGCGTTCTTCTCGACCGGTGCGACGGGCGTGCGCGCAGCCCCCGGTGCGAGAATGTGGATCGCTTCCTGGATCGAGTCGATGGCGCGTTCCGCGGCGCGCGCGCCATACGCGATCAAATCGGAAGCGCGGTGGAAATCGAACCAGCCGATCTGACCGACACGGGGCGAAATCAGCATATCCGGGGGATCGCCGGCCAGCCGCGCGCGGGTGATGCGGTCCTGCATGATGTTGAAGGCGTCGACCATGACCGTGGAGATACCCGGCCGGCCGCCGCTGCCGAAAAACTCGCGCTTCATCGAGCGCTCGAGCGAAAACAGCTTGCCGAAGCCGCGTTTGGGCGGAGCAGGCTCGACCGCCGCCGCTGCCGGCTCGCCATCTTCCCGTTCCTGGGCCGACGGACCGTGAGCGTAGATCGTCGTGGAGTGGGTAAAGATATCGCTTGAGAGGTTGGCGGCGATCACGATTTCCGCGCCCAGCGCGCGCGCCGCCGACACCGGCACCGGATTGACCAGCGCACCGTCGACCAGCCAGCGGTCGCCGACCAGCACCGGGGAAAATATGCCGGGCAGGGCGTAGGAGGCCCGCATCGCATCGACGACGCGGCCGTGGGTCAGCCAGATCTCGTGGCCGGTGCGGACCTCGGTGGCGACGGAGGCGAATTTCAGCGGCAATTCCTCGATCAGGATCTGGCCCATCGCCGATTCGAGCTGGGCCGCCAGCTTGTCGCCGCCGATCAGGCCCGAACCGTTGAGACGGATGTCGAGATAGCCCAGGATGTTTCGCGGCTGCAGGCTGCGCGCCCATTCCTCCAGCGTATCGAGATGGCCGGCGGCATAGGCGCCGCCCACCACCGCGCCGATCGAGGTGCCGACCACGACGTTGGGGACGATCCCGTGGGCGATCAGCGTCCTCACGATGCCGATATGGGCAAAGCCGCGCGCGGCGCCGCCGCCCAGCGCAAGCCCGATTACCGGCCGCCTGATGCTGCCCAGCCCCACCTTGTCACCGTTCTGGCCGCGTCCGATCAAATTTTCCAGCAACGCACATCTCCTGGGGGCATTAGGTAACCGCTACGGCTGGACCCCGCCAGTATCGACCACAAGCATGGTTTATGCCGCAGTCGGCATCGGCCTAGGCAAGGATTGTGACTGGAGCGCGACTCCCGAATAACATGATCGTTTCCGACCGGTTCCACAGGGCAGCCCATGGCCGCCATGTCGGGTGCCTGGAGGCTTGAATTTGCCGCGTTTTCAGTGAAAAGCATGCGCATGACATCTGCGGGTAACGACTTCGATCGGTCCCGGCGGGGCGGACGCCTGCTGTCCGCGCTTGCGCTCGCGGGTACGCTGGCCTTTGCGATCGCAGCGCCGGCCACAGCGCAGATGTTCACCGATCAGCCGCCGCCGGTGCCCCCGGCATCGGTTCCCGAACCGGCTTCGGCACCGGCGCTGAACCTGGCCCCGCCGTCGGGGGCGGCATCGGTTCCCAGCCTGCCGGCGCCGTTGACGCAGCCCTCGATCGCCGTCGTGCCGCCGCTTGCGGTGTCTCCGTCCGCGCCGGCCCCCGGGCAGGCCGTGCTGTCGCTGACGGCGCGCTATGGCAAGGACCTGCCGGTCATCAACAACGGGCTGGTATGGCGGGTGTTCTCGGATCGGCCCGACGAGACCGGCACCTTCAAACTGATCCGCGAGGAGCGCGGCGCGACGCCCAACATCGTGCTGCCGCCGGGCGGCTATGTCGTCCATGTCAGCTTTGGGCTGGTCAGCGCGGTGCGGCCGGTGACGCTGAAGTCCGAAACCGACCGCGAATCCTTCATGCTTCCGGCCGGCGGCCTGCGCATCGAAGGCCGCGTCGGCAGCTCGAAGATTCCACAGAACCAGATCTCGTTTTCGATCTACAAGGGCAGCCAGTTCGAACTCGGCGAGCGCGCGCCGCTGGTGCCGAACGTCGCCGCCAGCGATGTCGCGCTGTTGCCGGAGGGAACCTATTACATCGTTTCCAACTACGGCGACGCCAATTCGGTGGTGCGTTCGGACATTCGCGTGCAGGCCGGCAAGCTGACCGACGTGATCGTCAGCCATCGCGCCGCCATGATCACGCTGAAGCTGGTCAGCGACAAGGGCGGCGAGGCGCTGGCGAACACCGCCTGGTCGGTGATCACGCCGGGCGGCGACATCATCAAGGAATCGATCGGCGCCTTTCCCCGCGTCGTGCTGTCGGAAGGCGAGTATCGCGCCATCGCCAAGAACGAGGGCAAGGTGTTCGAGCGCGGCTTCAACGTCGTCAACGGCGTCGATGCCGAGGTCGAGGTCATCGCGCGTTAGAAGCGCTTCCTAAAACCGCGTGACGATATCCGCAAGCGCCGGTCGCGGCCGGTCTTCGCTCGGCTTCGACGGCGTGCCGATATGGATGAAGCCGGCGAGTTTTTCGTCGGCCTTCAATCCCAATCCATCGAGCACGTCGCGGTCGAACGCGGACCAGCCGGTCAGCCAGCAGGCACCGTAACCGAGCGCCGTCGCCGCGGTGACGATGTTCATCGCGCTCGCGCCGGCCGATAATTCCTGCTCCCAGGGCGGCACCTTCGGGTGCGGTTTTGTCTGGCTGACCACGGCGATCACCAGCGGCGCATCGGTGAGGCGGCGCTTCTCGATATCGATCTCGGCCGCCGCGGCTTGCGGGTTTTTCCGCGCGAACACTTGAGCGATCACTTCGCCGGCGCGAACGCGCGCCTCGCCCTCGAACACAATAAAGCGCCACGGCGTCAGCTTGCCGTGATCGGGCACCCGCGCGCCGATGGTAAGAATGGTTTCAAGTTCGGCGGGCGAGGGACCGGGAGCGGCCATCTCGCGCGGTTTGACGGAGCGGCGGATTTTGAGCAGTTCGATGGCGTCGGGCACTGCGATTCTTTCATCTAGTTGCTGGATCGGACCCATATCACGGAGATAGCTACGCAATGCGGTAGTTGAAGCCCGTTTAGATCGATTGTATCGGATTTCGTCGCGCAAGTATGGTTCGCCGAGCCCGGAGAGTGCGGCTGTTCGGATCTTGTGGCGCCTGTTTGATCCCGGTCAAAGAACCCCGGCAGAACTATCCGTATCGTTTCATAAATTTACTTTCGGGCCGCTGACCTATGTCGGAATCGAAAAAGACCGATCAGAATGCGATTTCGGGGCGCCTTGTGGCCTCGGGTTACCCTGTCGACCAAAATCCAGTCAGTGCGGTCAAGCTGCCCGCGGATCTTACCGCTGACGTCGATGCCTGGGCCAGCGTTCATGCCGTCAATCGTTCGGAGGCCATTCGCCGTCTGATCGAGCTTGGCCTGAACTCAGGACCGGCGGCAACCGCGATGCGGGTCTCGCGGCGGGACGCCGTTGCCGTCGAGGAACTGGCCGTGAGCGAGATCAGTCAGTTTATCGATCCCGGGACGCCCAAGGAAGAACGGGAACGGCGCATTCACCGGCTCACGGACGGGCCGCCCGAATTCGTGGACGTGCGCATCGACCTGCCCAAACGATAGCGCCGAAAAAACGAGGCAGATCCCGGATCAGGTCTCCTGCCGCGCCCGCTTCACGTCCGGCGGTGTCGCTTCATCGACTAGCGCGGCAAGCGCTTCGGCGGTCGGCACCACCGTCTGCCCGTCGCTGCCGAGACGGCGAACCGAAACCGAGTGGGTTTCGGCTTCCTTCTTGCCGACCACCAGCAGCGCCGGGATTTTCGCCAGCGAATGCTCGCGGACCTTGTAGTTGATCTTCTCGTTGCGCAGGTCGATCTCGACCCGCAGGCCGGCACGGCGGGCCGCGGCCGCGACAACCTTGGCGTATTCATCGCCTTCCGAGGTGATGGTGGTGACGACGGCCTGCACCGGCGCCAGCCAGAGCGGGAAATTGCCGGCGAAGTGTTCGATCAGGATGCCGATGAAGCGCTCCATCGAGCCGCAGATCGCGCGGTGGACCATGACCGGTGCCTTCTTGGAGCCGTCGGCATCGATATAGAACGCACCGAATCTTTCAGGCAGGTTGAAGTCCACCTGCGTGGTGCCGCACTGCCAGTCGCGGCCGATGGCGTCGCGCAGCACATATTCGAACTTCGGGCCATAGAACGCGCCTTCGCCGGGATTGATCTCCGTCTTGATGTTCTGGTTGTGGCTCCGCGCCTTGATCTCCTGCAGCACCGTCGCCATCACGCGTTCGGCGTGGTCCCACATCTCGTCGGTGCCGACGCGCTTTTCCGGCCGCGTCGAAAGTTTCACCGTGAGATCGCCGGTAAAGCCGAAATCCGCATAGGTCGACAGGATCAGGTCGTTGATCTTGAGGCATTCGTCGGCGAGCTGTTGCTCGGTGCAGAACACATGGGCGTCGTCCTGGGTGAAGCCGCGCACGCGCATCAGCCCGTGCATCGCGCCGGACGGCTCGTAGCGATGCACCACGCCAAATTCGGCCAGCCGTAGCGGCAGGTCGCGGTAGCTTTTCAGGCCGTGCTTGAAGATCTGCACATGGCCGGGACAGTTCATCGGCTTCAGCGCAAACCAGCGCTTGTCCTCGGCCTCGTCGCCGGCGGATTGGGCAGCGAACATGTTCTCGCGATACCAGTCCCAATGGCCGGAGGTTTCCCACAGCGACTTGTCGAGAATCTGCGGCGCGTTGACCTCGTGGTAGTCGCCCGTCAGCCGGCGGCGCATATAGGCGATCAGGGCCTGGAAGATCGTCCATCCCTTCGGGTGCCAGAACACCACGCCCGGGCCTTCCTCCTGGAAGTGAAACAGATCGAGTTCGCGGCCGAGCTTGCGATGGTCGCGCTTCTCGGCTTCCTCGATCTGCTTCAGATAGGCATCGAGCTCTTCCTGCTTCGCAAAGGCCGTGCCGTAGATCCGCGTCAGCATCGGATTGTTGCTGTCGCCGCGCCAATAGGCGCCCGCGACTTTCATCAGCTTGAACGCATTGCCGATCTTGCCGGTGGACGTCATATGCGGCCCACGGCAGAGATCGAACCAGTCGCCCTGCTTGTAGATCTTGATGGTCTGGTCGGCCGGGATCGCGTCGACCAGCTCGACCTTGAATGCCTCGCCGTTGTCGCGGAACACCTGCTTGGTCTGCTCGCGCGTCCAGATTTCCTTGGTGAACGGTTTGTCGCGCGCGATGATCTCGCGCATCTTCTTCTCGATCGCGGCGAAATCTTCCGGCGTGAACGGCTCGTTGCGGAAGAAATCGTAATAGAAGCCGTTTTCGATCACCGGGCCGATCGTGACCTGCGTGCCCGGCCACAGCGACTGCACCGCCTCCGCCAGCACATGCGCGGCGTCGTGCCGGATCAGCTCCAGCGCCCGGGGATCGTCGCGGGCGATGAATTCGATCCTCGCGTCATGCTCGATCGGGTCGGCGAGATCGGAGACCACGCCGTCCAGCGCCATCGCCACCGTGCGCTTGGCCAGCGAGGGCGAAATACCCTTCGCGATATCGAGGCCGGTGATGTTTTTATTGAATTCGCGTTTGGCGCCGTCGGGGAAGGTGAGGGTGACCTTGGTGGATTCGACGGGCTTCAGGTTCGAGAGGCTGTACTGGAATCCTGGGGCGGGCGTATTCTTGTCGGGCATAGGTCTCTCCTGATGCTCACTCCTGCGAACGAGCGCAGGTAAGCGGGAAGCAGCGGTATAGCAGGGGATTCGGGCGGCGCAATCCGGATATCTGCGAAATTTGGCGGCGCCATGTTTGCCCCAATTCGATTTCACCGGAACCCATCTTGCGAAACAACCGGCCGCATCCTTTCATTCGGCCGGAATCTGTTCTACATGCACTTGCATGAAAAATGTGCCCGTGCCTGTTCCTACCCATACCGAACGCCGGTTCGCCCCCACCGCATTGATGCTCGGAAATATCGTCACCGGCTGCTCGGTGCTGGCGCCGGCGGGCATGTTGAGCGAATTGTCCGGGGGACTCGACGTCAGCATTCGCGGCGCGGGATTGCTGATCACGTTCGGCGCGGTCGTGCTGTGCATCGGCTCGCCGGTTACGGCCTGGCTGACCAGCCGGATCGAGCGCCGCACCTTGCTCACGGCGACACTTGCAGTGCTCGCGCTCGGCAATGCCGCATCGGCTTTCGCGCCCGATTATGTGAGCCTGCTGATCATCCGTCTGGTCATGCTGGCGGTCGGGGCGCTCTACACGCCGCAGGCGGCCGGCACCGCCGCCCTCATCGTGCCGGCCGAGAAGCGCGGCAGCACCATTGCCTTCATCTTTCTCGGTTGGTCGCTCGCCGCCGCGATAGGCCTGCCGCTGATTGCGTTTATCGCGAGCCGCTATGGCTGGCGCACCGCCTATGGCGGCATCGGCGCGGTCGGCTTTCTCAGTTTCCTGTTGCTGGCATGGCGTCTCCCCGGTGGATTGACCGGCGCGCCGGTGTATCTCAAGACCTGGGCCGATGTCGGTCGTAACCGGATGATCGTTTTGCTGCTCTCGATCACGGTGTTGCAGATGTCCGGCCAGTTCGTGGTCTTCACGTTCATGGGGCCGCTGCTGGCCAAGCTGACCAATGCCGGTCCGGAGGCAGTCGGGCTGGTATTCGCGCTTTATGGCTTGTTCGGCTTTGTCGGGATCGCGGTTGCGACCCGCATCGTCGATTCCTGGGGCGCCTACAAAACCTCGCTGTTATTCACGGTCCTGATGCTCATAGGCGTGGCCGGATGGGCCATCGGCGCCGGCAGTTACCCGCTGATGGCATGCTCGGTCGCGATCTGGGGTCTTGGCTTCGCCTCGACCAACTCGATGCAGCAGGTGCGTCTGGTCGGCACCGCGCCCGCGCTCGCGCCGGCATCGGTATCGCTCAACACGTCGGTGCTCTATATCGGTCAGGCGATCGGTTCGGCCATCGGCGGCGCGCTGTTCGGGCGCGATCTGCTGTTTGGCGCCGGATACGCCGCGGTGGCCTTCATCGGGCTGGCGCTTTTCGTCGTGACCCTGACCAGGCCTCGGGGAGGGGCTGCCGCGTCGACCTGACTGATCGGACCGGTCCTGCGGGAGGGCATCGACAAGATTTTCGTCGCATGCTTTTCTTTGCCTGCAAGAATCTGTAAAGGGCGGTCGTGGACACCTAAGGTAAGTTGGCATGAGAAAAACACTCGCCCTCGTTTTGGTTTTGTCTTCAGCCGCCGCGATGGCCCAGGGTAGCCCGCCGATGGTCGGAGGAAAGCCGCTGGTGCAGGTGAAGCCGCGCGGCGCGGCCGCGCCGGCCAAGCCCCAATCCACCGCCATGAAGTTGCAAGCCTGCCTTGAAATCGACGATGCGACCAAGGAACGGCTGAATTGCTACGACGCCATCTTTGCGCCCAAACCAAACCCGAAGGCGCCTGCCGCGAAAGCGGTCGCGGATTGCCGTTTCACCAAGGAAGAGGACGAGCGGCTGACGTGTTTTAACGGGTTCGCCGAGAAGATTCCCAAACTCCCGCAATAGGCCGCATCGTTTCAATGAAGCGATGCCGGTATCTATGACAAATCGGTATTGCAGCCATCCTTCGAGACGGCCACTTGCGTGGCCTCCTCAGGATGAGGTCTGACTTTGCTGCAACACAAACAACCTCATGCTGAGGAGCGAGCGCCGCGAGCGTCTCGAAGCATGGGCAGCAAGCGCCGATCTCTCATCGTCAATGCCGGCTCAATCGCTGATGCGCGTCAGGACCGCCTTCGAAAGGCGTGAGCACCCGATTAACGGCGCGCGGGCGGGCCTGCCGCCACTCTCGTCAGGTCCGGCGTCGCCGCCATCTTGACCAGCACTTCCTTGACCGGGTTTTCGGTCCAGGCGCGGGTGACATAGTCGCGATGCGTCACCCCTTCCTGGCTCTCGACGAATACCACGCTGCCGGGCCGCAGCGGACCATCGATATCCTCCGAGATCGAGATGCCTTTTTCCTTCAGCATCTGCATCAGCTCTTTGTCGTGCCGCCTGGTGTAGCGGGTGTAGGCACTGACGAAGAAGCCGGATCGGTTATTGGCGATCCAGGATGCGAACTTGTCGAGTTCGCCATACACCGCATCGAGCAGGAATACGCCGCGCACGCGGCTGCCGAGGCCGCCGACGTCCAGGCTCCACGCCGCCGGCATGAAGCCGCCGCTGTAGCCGACGATGACCACGGGCATGTCGACGAACGCCTTGGCGGCGCCCGGATCGCCCGAGAGGCGGGCGAGGTGCTCGGAAGATTCCTCGATGAAGCGCTTGAGCCCGCCCGGCTGCCAGAACTTGCCGGCGCTGGAATCGGCGGCGTCGACCGCCAGTTGAGGCGCCAGCAGCACCGCATTGACGCCGGAATCCGAAATCTGTCGCGGCACCAATTGCCGGTCGCGCACGTCGCGCTCCAGCGTGGCGCCGTTGCCGTGGAAGAACACGACGATCACGCCGGGTTTGCGGACGTCGAAATTCTCCGGGACATGCATCAGGACGCGATTGTCGCTGTAGGTCTCGTCCTGCCAGTAAACCCGGCCGCTAAAACTGCGGTGGCCGCGGCGATCGGCTTTGGAAATGTCCAGGAACGGCCGGTCGGTGCGCGGATTGTTGCCGAGATAGGGGAATGCCGAGGATTTCAGGCCGACCAGCGTGGTCTGTTCCTCCCGGGCCGGACGTTGGTACGGGAGCGTTGGCGCCAGCGAGGCGACCCGGTAGGGGGCGGGGTCCGCCATGCGTTTGCGGGTCGCGTCACGCAGCGCCGAACTCTCATTCTCCGCCGGGAAACCATCGCCGAACTGAGGCGCAGGGAAGCGGTCGTCGAACGACATCTGAGATGAGGCTTGATTGGAAGCTTGCGAATTGGCGGCCAGCATTGCGGCGTTCGGCGCCCTGCCGCATTGAATGAGAACGAACGACAGCGGCAGCAGCGCGGCGAAAAGGGCAATCCAGTGCCATCGACGAGCGCCGGTGCGGGTCTGCTTGGCCAGCGCCCGCGCGCGCGATAGTGGGCCGGGCGGAATCACCTGGCTCACGAGATCAAGCGTCCGGAATTTCGGTTTGGCCCCGACCATCCACCCCTTTGCCCCATACCCCACCGGCAATCGGTGTATCTCAACTCGCTAGCGTTGAGGTGACCTGAAGTTTCCGGGAAAACTCCCCGCGCCCGGAATGCCCAAACAGCCACAAAATCGTGTCCCGATTGTGGGCCGGTCACTTTCTTTTCGCAATGTCCGTGGCCACGTCCCGTCGTTTCGAGGTAATTTGACACCAATTCGGGTCTGAATTTAAATCGTTGTTAACATTGCTTGAATTAGCGCCTGTCAGCCTGCACGATGAAAAATCAGGGATGTGACCTGTAAGGCTTAGACCGGCATGGCGGCATCAGGAACGGGAAGCGCGGCGTGGGCCGGCCCGCTCTCGGGTGTCGGGTCCACGGTCTCGATCACGGTCGCTACCGCCATCGTCGTGGCCGACATGATTGGCGTCGGCGTTTTCACCAGCCTGGGCTTTCAGGTCAAGGACATCCCATCCGGCTTTTCGATCCTGTTGCTATGGACCGTTGGCGGCCTGGTCGCGCTGTGCGGCGTGTTTTCCTACAGCGAACTCGGCACCATGTTTCCGCGCTCGAGCGGCGAATACAATTTCCTGGCGCGCGCCTTTCATCCGGCGTTCGGGTTTCTGGCGGGCTGGGTGTCGGCGACGGTCGGCTTTGCAGCGCCGGTTGCGCTGGCCGCGATGGCGTTCGGGGAATACGGCAAATCGGTGCTTCCGGGCGCGCCGCCGCTGGCGCTTGCGATCGGGGTGGTCTGGCTGGTGTCGATCGTTCAGCTCGGCGGCGTCAGGCACTCGAGCAGTTTTCAATTGATCGCGACGATCCTGAAAGTCGTGCTGATCCTGGCCTTCCTGGTCGCGGGATTTGTCGTCGGTACGCCGCAGCCGATCTCGTTCACGCCTGCGGTCAGCGACTTCGCCCATATTGCCAGCGCGCCGTTCGCCATCGGGCTTGTGTTCGTGATGTATTCGTTTTCGGGCTGGAATGCCGCGACCTACATCATCGGCGAAATGCACGCGCCGCAGCAAAGCCTGCCGCGCGCGCTGCTGGCGGGGACGCTGATCGTGATGGTGCTGTATGTCGCGCTCAATGCGGTGTTCCTGTACACCACGCCGATCGACAAGCTGTCCGGGCAAATCGATGTGGCGCGGATCGCCGGCAGTCACATCTTCGGCGAGATCGGCGGCCGCATCGTCGGCGCCATGATCTGTATCGGGCTGGTGTCCTCGATCAGCGCGATGATGTGGATCGGCCCGCGCGTCATGATGACGATGGGGGAGGACATTCCGGCGCTTCGGGTGTTTGCCCGCAAATCCGGTAACGGCGCGCCGGCCTACGCCATCCTGTTCCAGCTCGCGGTCGCAAGCCTGATGCTGTTTACCCGCAGCTTCGAGGCCGTGCTCGATTTCATCCAGTTCGCGCTGCTGTTCTGCTCGTTCTTCACGGTGCTCGGTGTCATCAAGCTGCGCATCACCCAGCCCGATCTGCCACGCCCCTATCGCACCTGGGGGTACCCGGTAACGCCTGTGGTTTTCCTGCTCGTGACCGCTTTCATGATGTACTATCTTTTGAGGGAGCGGCCGCTGCAGTCGTCCCTCGGTGTGCTGATGATGATCTCGGGCCTGCTGATTTACGCCGTTTTCCGCAAGCGGACCGAGCCGGGCTCCGCGACCGCGTTCCCCCGTGAATAGCGATGTGGCAGCGAATAAAAATGGCGGCTGCGGCGGCAGCCATGTTGTTCGCAGCCGCGATCCCCGCGCGCGCCGCCGACGCCGCGACCGCTGACGATACCGCGCGCTTTCTCGCGGGGATGCCGCCATCGGCCGCTTCACCGCTGACACCGTTGACCAAAGACCCGTCATGGCAGCAGCACGCCAAATTCTTCGACTACGCATTCGGCCAGCTCGAGCAGCGCCAGCTCTCGAAAATCCGCGCCTGGGGGGATGTCAATCTGGCCGCGCCGCGGCCGACGATGTTTTATATGTTCAGCGGCCCGGACTTCCTCTACGCCGACGCGTTCTATCAGAAGGCCACGACCTATGTGCTGAGCGCGCTGGAGCCGGTCGGGTCGGTGCCGGACCTGACGACATTGCCGCGCGGCGGCATTGGCGCTGCGCTCTATCATGTCGAGCAATCGCTCGGTTCGATCCTGAGTTTCAGCTTTTTCATCACCAAGGAAATGAAGGCCGATCTGCGGGCCGGGCAGGTCAGCGGCACGCTGCCGCTATTGTATGTCTTCCTGGCGCGCTCGGGAAAGACCATCCGCGAGGTCGGTCCGGTTGCGCTCGACGACAAGGGGGCGGCATATTTCGCCAATGAAAATCCCGGCGGCAACGCGACGCGGGGCGTGCGGATCATCTACGCGGGCAGCGACGGCGCGCCGAAGACGCTGTATTATTTTTCAACCGATCTCTCCAACAGCGGGGTCAGGAGCTCCGGTTTCCTGAAGTTTTGCGAAACGCTGGCGCCCGGCAACAGCCTGATCAAGAGCGCATCCTATCTGCTGCACTCCAGAAACTTCACCACGGTGCGGGATTTTCTGCTCGCCAACAGCACGACGATCATCCAGGACGATTCCGGAATTCCGCTGGCCGGTTACGATCCGAAGCAATGGCGATTTTTTCCGTTCGGCCGCTACGCCGGCCCGATTGCCAAATTTCCCGCAGCATATCAGCCGAAATACGCCGAGCTGTTTCGACGAAGCCAGCCGATGGATTTTGGCATCGGCTATCGCTGGCGAACGCATGAATCGAACCTGCTGCTGTCGGTCAAACTTCCCGCGGATGGTTCAGGGAGCGTCGACACCGCGCCACCGGCCGAACCGCCACGGCAAACCCAGCCCCGGCCCCGAGCGCCTCGTCCGCCGACTTTTTTTGGGCGCCCCTTGCCATGGTTTTCGCGCTAGTTCCTCGAACTCCGCGCGTTCACCAGTGGACGCTTTGGCTGGGCACGATGAAGCTGGCGGTGCTGGGCGGCTCGGCGCCGCCGCTCAGAAATCGAAATGCCGCGACGATGACGATGAGAAGTGCGAGCGCGGCCACCAGATCGATGTAGCGGGGATCGTGACCGCGGTGGCTGATTTTCCAGCGCATTGATTATTTCCTCCCGAAGGGAAGCAACACATCAATGCCTTTGGGATCGCGCGGTTCCCGGTGAGGCAGCCATGCGCGACGCGCTTGGAAGCAGCGCAGCAAAGCAGCGCGGCAACGTATCTCAGGGGGCGTTGACGCCGCGCCATCGGCCGAACCGCCAAGGCAGATACCACCGCGCGCCCGGCGGTTTGGTCTCGGGCACGTTGTCGATCCCGGAGGTGCCCCAGGGCTGGCAGCGCAACAGCCGCGCCATCGTCATCCATCCGCCGCCCCATAACCCGAAGCGCTCGATCGCCTCGTCGCCATAGACCGAGCAGGTCGGCAGGTGACGGCAGTTGTATCCGACCAGCGGCGACAGCGTGTGCCGGTAAATCCAGATCACCGCGCGCCCCGCATTGCGCGGCAAGCGCGCAATCGTGGCGGCGCAGTCCGGGCAAAGCGATGAATGCAACGATGAATGCTTCATGGGCGGCATGCTGCAATCATATGCTCAGGTTTGCCGGGTTCCCAGGCACGGAACCGGCGCTCGCGGATATTTGCGTCACACTGTGGAAATTTCGCGTGTTTTGGGTGGCAGTGCAGCAAAGGTTCTATGGACGATTTCGGCTGTCACGGTTACGCTTTTCATAACGCCCGTGTGACAGAATCATATGGCGTTGAACGGGGGCCATTGCCACTGCTCTATCCGGGCTTGGGGAAGGAACCGATTTGAGGCTTTCGAGGTCTTTTACTCTTCGCGGCTGGGCACTGTTCGGCGCCGCCGCCCTTACCATCCTGTTGCCGGGCGCGGGGACGACGCCGGGCGGTTTGGCGCATGCCGGCGTCGCCCTGGAAGAGCGCAAATTGCCGATGCGTTTCAGCTGGGTCGCCTGCCAGCCGAATTGCAAGGGCGGGAACTCGGGCTGGGTCAGCGCCGTCGGCATCGTGACCGCTGACAGCCCCCGGGATTTCGATGAATTCGCGCGCGGCCGCCAGCTCGGCGGCGCCACCATCGTGCTGGATTCCAGCGGCGGTTCGGTCAACGACTCCATCGCGCTCGGACGGCGCTGGCGCAATCTCGGCGCGCTGACCACGGTCGGCATCAGCGCCCAGACCCGCACCGCGCAGGGCGATCGCGCGAGCGTCGTGCCGGAAGCCTATTGCGAGTTGATGTGCGTGTTCCTGCTGCTGTCGGGCAAGACGCGCTATGTGCCCGACGCGGCGCATATCAGGGTGCACCAGATCTGGATGGGCGACCGCGCCGAGGACGCCAGGGCGGCGAGTTATACCGCGCAGGATCTGATGATCGTCGAGCGCGACATCGGGCGTCTGGCCAAATACACCTTCGAGATGGGCGGTACGGGCGACCTGCTGTCGCTGTCGCTGAACGTGCCGCCGTGGGAGGATCTCCACGAGCTGTCGCGGGCGGAATTGCGGCTGACCAATCTCGTCACCACCGATGCCGTGGCCGAGGTGCTGCCGCCGATGACCGGCGCCAACGCGCCGATGGCCGAGCTCAAACCCGTGCAGGATCGTTTCGTGAGCACCACGGCGCCGGCCGAGGCAAGCCAGGCCACGGCGAAATCGACCAAGACGGCGGAGGCAACCGGCGGCGTCTCCGCGCTGGCCGCTCCGGCGAAGTAGTCGCGGTAAATCACAGCCGTCATTCCGAGGCGCGCAAAGCGCGAACCCGGAATCTCGCGCAGCAATCTCTGGATTCCGGGTTCGCGCTGACGCGCGCCCCGGAATGACGAGCGGGCTTCACCCCTGCGCGGCGGCCGGCTGTTTGGCTTTGGCCTCGATCTGGCCGATCGCATCGACCACGGCATCGAAGGTCAGCAGCGTCGAGGCATGGCGGGCCTTGTAGTCGCGCACCGGCTCGAGCAGCGCGATATCGGCCCACTTGCCTTGCGGCGGGCTGCCGTTTTCCTTCAGCATCTTGCGCACGGTCTCGCGCAATTCGCGCAGTTCGCTCGCAGTGGAGCCCACGACATGGCTGGCCATGATCGAGGACGAGGCCTGGCCGAGCGCACAGGCCTTCACGTCATGGGCGAAGTCGGTGACCACGGGGCCGTCCATCTTGAGGTCGACCTTGACGGTCGAGCCGCACAGCTTGGAATGGGCGGTGGCGCTGGCATCGGGTGCGGCCAGTCGTCCGAGCCGGGGGATATTGCCGGCCAATTCGATGATGCGCTTGTTGTAGATGTCATTCAGCATAAGATTGGGGTCCCGGGCTGCCGGCGCGTTCGCCCTTGGCGACCGCGGTTCAGGCTCTTATATATGAACGGAAACGGCGGAAATACAGTCCGGCCGTTTCGCCGTGGCCCGCCGGAATAGAAGCTAATTCGGCCGCCGTGGTGTTATTTTATGGTGGGACTCAGGCGTCCGGCGGCAAGCCGCCCCGTCTGCCCGGTGACACTCCGGCCTCTCGCAGGGGCCGGTCGAACGGAGTTGACATGGACGCCTTGATCAAATCGATACGCCCGGGCAAGCCTTCAGACCTAAAGCCTTCAGACTCGAGGGCTTCCGACGCAAAGCCGTCGGAGTTGAAGGCGGAAGCCCGTCCGGGCGAACTGGACCCTGCCGAATTCCTGGCTGCTGCCGTACGCGCGGACCAGCCGCGTCCGTCGCGCGCCGAGGCCGAGCATGCGGTGGAAACCCTGCTCGGCTACATCGGTGAAAATCCCGCCCGCGAGGGCCTGCTGGATACGCCGCGCCGGGTGGTCGAAGCCTTCGACGAGCTCTATCAGGGCTATCACCAGTGCCCGGCCGAGGTGCTCAACCGCACCTTCGGCGAAACCGCCGGCTATGACGATTTCGTGCTGGTTCGCGACATCGAATTCACCTCGCAATGCGAGCATCACATGATGCCCTTCTACGGCCACGCGCATATCGCCTATACGCCGGTCGAGCGGGTGGTGGGATTGTCGAAACTGGCGCGCCTGGTCGATATCTTTGGGCGGCGCTTGCAGACCCAGGAGCATCTGACCGCCCAGATCGCGGCCGCGATCGACGAGGTTCTCAAGCCGCGCGGCGTTGCGGTGATGATCGAGGCGGAGCATACCTGCATGTCGGTGCGCGGCGTCGCCAAGCACGGCGCGACGACGTTCACCAGCCGCTTTACCGGCATGTTCCGCGACAATCCGGCCGAGCAGGCGCGTTTCATGTCGATGGTGCGAGGGATGCAGCGCTAACCCCTCGGTCTTATTTTTGCGAGGGACTGCCCGTGTCCACATCACCCGTATCAGCATCACAAAATAGCGATGACCTCGAGGAGGGGCTGGCATTCCGCCCCAAATTCGACGCCGCGGGCCTCGTGACCTGCGTCGCCACGGACGTCGCGACCGGCGACGTGCTGATGGTCGCGCATATGAACGACGAAGCCCTGCGCAAGACCGTCGCGAGCGGGGAGGCGTGGTACTTCAGCCGCTCCCGCAACGCGCTGTGGCGCAAGGGCGAAACCTCCGGTCACGTCCAGCGCGTGGTCGAGATGCGCCTGGATTGCGATCAGGACGCGGTCTGGATCCGGGTCGAGCAGACCGGAGCCGCGTGCCACACCGGCCGCCGCTCCTGCTTCTACCGCAAGGTCGATGCCGGCGAGGGCGAGACCAAATTGTCGTTCGTGGATGCGGACAGGCTGTTCGATCCGGCCAAGGTCTACCGTTCTTGATTCGACTGCGATCCGTGCCTGAATAGCGCGGCTTCAACCCGTTCGATTTCGTTGATCCCGCGCGCACGATATGCGACGTTCGCGGTGACGTCGTCGAGGTGGGATTGCAACGGTGGCGGCACGATTTCAATCTGTACTGATCTTCCTTGCCCTGATCGCGCTTCCCTTTGAAGCCGCGCAGGCGCAGCCCGCCGATCGCGCCCCTGACACCATGGCGGCGCGTGTGCTCGCCTGCGCCTCGTGTCATGGCGCGCAGGGCGAGGGCACCAGCGACGAATATTTCCCGCGGCTGGCGGGAAAGCCCGCCGGCTATCTCTACAACCAGCTCATCGCGTTCAAGGATGCGCGCCGCAAATATCCGCCGATGAATTATCTGCTGGAATTTCTGCCGGACGCCTATCTGAAGCAGATTGCGGAACATTTTGCGTCGCTGCGGCCGCCGTTCCCGGCGCCCGCGATCCCCGTCGTCAGCAATGAAATCCTGGCGCGGGGAGAAGCCCTGGTCACGCGTGGCGACCCGCAACGCGGCGTTCCCGCCTGTTCGGGTTGCCACGGGCCGGCCTTCACCGGCATGGAGCCCGCCATTCCCGGTCTGCTCGGCCTGCGCGCCAGCTACATCAGCGCGCAGCTCGGAGCCTGGCGTTACGGCACGCGGACGGCGGCGGCGCCCGATTGCATGCAACTCGTGGCCAGCCTCCTGACGGAAGACGATGTGAAAGCGGTCGCCGCATGGCTATCATCGCGCCCGGCGCCATCGGATCCGTCGTTCGCGGCGCGCGGCAGCCTGCCGATGCCGCTGGCCTGCGGCAGCGAGCCGAACTGATGAGGATCGTGCACATGCTGCGAACCTTGAAAGCTCTGCTCCCGGTATTGGTTTTCTCGTGCCTGTGGCTCGGCGCCTCGCCGATCGCAGCGATCGCGCAGCCGGCGACGGACAGCGCCGCGGTGATCGCCAAGGGCGAATATCTGGCGCGCGCCGGCGACTGCATCGCCTGTCATACCGCGCGCGAAGGCAAGACCTTTGCCGGCGGTCTGGCGATGAAGACCCCGTTCGGCACGCTCTATACCTCGAACATCACGCCCGATCCGCAAACCGGGATCGGCACCTGGACCTCCGATCAGTTCTACCAGATGATGCACAACGGGCGTTTCCCGGATGGCGGGCTGGTCTATCCGGCGATGCCGTTTGCCTCCTATACCAAGGTGACGCGCGCCGACAGCGACGCGATCTACGCCTATCTGCGTTCGATCCCGCCGGTGAAGCAGCTCAACCGCCCGCACGATCTGCGGTTTCCCTACAGCAACCGCTCCCTGATCATCGGATGGCGCACGCTTTTCTTTCGGGAAGGCGAGTACAAGCCCGACACCACCAAGTCGGCGGACTGGAATCGCGGCGCCTATCTGGTCGAGGGCCTCGGCCATTGCGGGATGTGTCACACCGCGATCAACGCGCTCGGCGGCAGTTCGGACTTGCAGGCCTTCGAGGGCGGCCTGATTCCGATGCAGAACTGGTACGCGCCGTCGCTCACCTCCAACAAGGAAGCGGGGCTCGGCGACTGGAGCATCGAGGAGATCACCGATTATCTGCGCACCGGCGTCTCCAGGCGCGGCGCGGTTTACGGGCCGATGGCCGAGGTGGTCTACAACAGCCTGCAATATTTGAATGACGACGACGTCCGGGCGATGGCGGTCTATCTGAAGTCTCTCGCGCAGGGAACGTCGCCGGAAAAGCCTTCGTCGCCATTGCCGTCGGCCGAGAGTAGTCTTCTGTTCGAGTCTCGGAAAATCGATCTACGACCGCGAATGCGCAAGCTGTCACGGCGCGGCCGGCCTCGGGATGCCGCCGCATTATCCGCCGCTCGCAGGCAACCAGTCGATCCAGATGGTCTCGGCGGTCAATGCGATCCGGATGGTGCTCAATGGCGGCTACGCGCCGGGGACGGCCGGAAATCCGATGCCGTACGGGATGCCGCCCTTCGCGCACCGGCTGTCGGACGACGAGGTCGCGGCCGTCGTCACCTATATCAGGACCTCCTGGGGCAACCGTGGCGAGCCGGTCTCGGCGCGGCAGGCCAATGAGCTGCGCTCCGCAACGCTGAACTGAGGCGACGCCATGATCAACTCATCTTCGCCGCAAGCCGCCGTCTCGGGTTCCGAAGACGAAACCGTCGACGCCATCGTCCGTTCGGGTCCGCATGGCGCGATCGCGGTGGCGGGCATCGCGACCGCGATCGTGATCGCATTGTGGTTTGGGTTTTACCTGCTGGTATTCCTGCCCCGGAGCGCCGGCTGATGCGAAAGCGTGACGCGCGATGACCCTGGAGCCCGATCACAGCGCCGGCGAGGCCGTTGCGGCGCGCGTCGAGCGGCGATGGGCCACGCTGTCGATTGTCATCGTCGGCCTCCTGGTCGGCATGGCCGGCTTTATCGGAATTCATCAGGCCACGATGCCGCAAGGACATGTGGAGACCGCCGATCCCACGACGCTGCATCTGTCCGGCGAATTCGTCGAAAGCAATCTCGGCAGCGCGATCGAGCCGGATGGTTCGGTGACGGTGCGCGCGATCGGACAGCAATATTCATTCACGCCGCAATGCGTCGTGGTGCCCGCGGATACGCCGGTGACGTTCCGCGCCACCAGCGCCGACGTGGTTCATGGACTGTTGATCGAGGGCACCAACATCAACACCATGCTGGTGCCCGGTTATGTCTCGGTGCTGCCGATCAGTTTCAAGGCGGCGGCCGACCACGTGATGCCTTGCCAGGAATTCTGCGGCATCGGCCATCAGGGGATGTGGGGCAAGGTCAAGGTGATCGACAAGACGGCCTTTCTCGAGATGGTCAAAGCACGGCGGAGGCTGACCTGTGTTGACTAGCAAACGCCTGATATTGGCGCATTTCTGGCTGGCCTTTGCTTTGTTCGGCCTCGCGCTGGTGCTCGGCGCCTGGCAGATGTTCGTTCGCAGCCCTCTCAACGCCTGGCACTTCAATCCGGAATTCTATTACCGCTCGGTCACCGCGCACGGCTCGGTGATGGGCTATGTGTTCCCGACCCTGGTCGCGATGGGGTTTGGCTACGCCATTTCGGAGGCGTCGCTGGAAAGGCCGCTGGTCGGCCGGCGCTGGGCGTGGGCGGGCTTCCTGCTGGTGGCGGTCGGCGCCGTGGTGGCGATGATCCCGGTCTCGCTGGGCTTTGCCTCGGTGCTCTACACGTTCTATCCGCCGATGGTCGGCAATCCCTTCTATTACATCGGCGTCGTCATGGTCGTTGTCGGCTCATGGATATGGGCCGCGCTGATGCCGATCAACATGGCGGCCTGGAAGCGCGACAATCCGGACAAACCGGTGCCGCTGGCGATGTTCGCCAATGTCGCGGGCGCCTATCTCTGGGGCTGGACCGCGGTCGGCGCCGCGCTCGAGATCATCTTCCAGATATTGCCGGTGGCGCTTGGCCTTCGCTCCACCATCGACGCCGGGCTGGCGCGGGTGTTCTTTTCATGGACGCTGCATGCGATCGTCTATTTCTGGCTGATCCCGACCTACATCGCCTATTACACGATCTTCCCGCGCGCGATCGGCGGGCGCCTCTATAGCGACGCCATGGGGCGGATCGCCTTCATTCTGTTCGTGGTGGTGGCGATGCCGATCGGCGTGCATCATCTGTTTGCCGATCCGCAGGTCGGCGCCGGCTTCAAGTTCATGCATTCGGTGTTCACCGGGCTGGTCGCGCTTCCGACCCTGCTCACGGTGTTCACGATCTGCGCCTCGGCGGAGATCGCAAGCCGCCTGCGCGGCGGCCGCGGCGCGTTCGGCTGGGTCGGCGCGCTGCCCTGGGGCAATCCGATCATGCTGGCGACCGCGCTGTCGCTTGTCATGCTCGGGTTCGGCGGCGCCGGCGGGCTGATCAATATGAGCTATCAGCTCGATTCCAGCATCCACAATACGCAGTGGATCACCGGGCACTTTCACCTGATCTTCGGCGGCGCCATCGTGATCATGTATTTCGCGATCGCCTACGATCTGTGGCCGCATTTGACCGGCCGGGCGCTGGAGAGTTTCGGGCTGATGCGAACCCAGCTCTGGCTGTGGTTCATCGGCATGATCGTGACCACCTTCCCGTGGCACTATGTCGGCATTCTCGGCATGCCGCGCCGCATGGCGTTCTACGACTACGCCAATCCCGCGGTCTCGCCGCAGGCGTTTTCGGTTTCGATGTCGGTGATCGGCGGACTGATCCTGCTGGCATCCGGCATCCTGTTTCTGGTGGTGCTGGTCCGGGGACAGATGGCGCCAAGGCGCGAGGAGGGCGCCTATCGCTTCGCCGTGGCGGTGCATATGCCCTCGCGAATTCCGGTCGCGCTGAACAGTTTTGGGCTTTGGCTGGCGCTGATGATTGGCCTGACCGTCGTGAATTACGGTTATCCGATCGCGCAGCTGATGGCGCTTGGCGAAACCAACGTGCCCGCGGTCTATGTCGGAGCCGGGCGATGAGCGAGCAGCCGCTGTTCTCGCCGCGGAATCCCTGGTTCGCCACCAGCGTCGGGATTACGGTCGTCATCGCCGTGCTGTCGGCGCTGGCCGGCCTGATCTGGCTGCCGCTGGCGCAGCCCGACCTCAAGCTCGGCGGGATATGGGATGCCATCTGCAGCGCCGCGGGCGTTCCGCGCGCCACGCCCCAGGCGGACACCCTGCAGCCGGACTTCAAGACCTCGAACGTGGTGATGACGCCGGAGATGTTGCGGCGGCCCAATCAGGTCTCGATCGGGCGCGGCGCGACGCTGGCGCAGCGCTGCGCGATCTGTCATGGGCCGCAGGGCGTCAGCGATGCCAATTCGCCTAATCTGGCAGGGCAATATGCCGCCGTAACCTACAAGGAATTAAACGATTTCAAGACCGGCGCGCGGGTCAACGCCGTCATGAGTCCGTTCGTAGTCAATATGAGCAACCAGGACATGCTGGATCTCGCGGCCTATTACGCCTATCTGCCGCGGGTGCCGGCCCCCAATGTCGATGCCAGCGTTCCGGCACCGCCGATTGTGACGACGGGTGCGCCGATGCGCAACATCGCGCCCTGCGGCGCCTGTCACGGCGACATCGACAATAAGGCCGGCAGCCCCTGGCTCGGCGGTCAGTCCGCCGTCTATATCAAGGCGCAACTGCGGGCGTTCGCCTCCGGCGCAAGACGCAACGACATCAGCCAGCAGATGCGCAACATCGCCCGCAACATGACGCCGGGGGAAATCGACGCAGTGGCGCGCTATTACGAAGCCCAGCCCTGAGCCGTTGCGACGCGCCGTGTGACGCCGTTCCTGGCGCGTTAACCCATCATTAACCATGACCGCGCCAGTGTGACGGCGGGCATGAGCGTTATTCTAAGAGGCATGATCTTTTTCCGAAAACCGGCTTCCACTTTTCGGGATCATGCCTGAGCGCTCAGTAAGGCCGGGCGGTCGTTTCGCGAGGAGCGGGGCACCAACAGATGTCGGTCGATCCATCAAACGCCACGGCAACGGCAGGTGTCGACCCGTCGCGCGTGCGGATTGCCGGCGCGATCAAGCAGGCCGCCCGCACCACCGGCACCAGCTTCGAATATTTGCTCGCCACCGCGAAGATGGAATCCAATTTCGATCCGAAGGCCGCCGCCTCGACCTCGTCGGCGCGCGGGCTTTTTCAATTCATCGACCAGACCTGGCTTGGCACCGTGAAGGAAGCGGGCACGCAGCTCGGCTACGGCAAATACGCCGACGCCATTACCCGGTCTCCGTCCGGCACCTATTCGGTCAGCGATCCCGCCGCGCGCGATGCGATCCTGAAACTGCGCGACGATCCGAGCGCCGCCTCGTCGATGGCGGCCGTTCTGACCCAGTCCAACAGTTTCAAGCTCACCGGCCAGATCGGCCGCCGCCCGACCGACGGCGAACTCTATATGGCGCATTTCATGGGCGTCGGCGGCGCGGCCAAGCTGATCACCAACGCCGAGGACAACCCGAACGCCTCCGGCGCGCAACTGTTTCCGAACGCCGCGGCGGCCAACCGCTCGATTTTCTATGACCGCAGCGGCAGCGCGCGCAGCGTCTCCGACGTCTATTCGGTGCTGACCTCGCGCTATGCCGGCGCCGCCAATTCACCGGCGACGCGAACCGCGATGGCCTCGGTGGGAGGGGCGCCGTCGGCGCGTGCGGCGTTTGCCGACGCGGTATCCGCCACAGCGCCGGTCGACAACGCGGCCTATCTGTCGAGCTTTCCCGTTGCCCCAGTCGCTGCTTCGTCGCAGTCTTCGCTGAACACCGCTTCGTTGCAGCAGAACGAGCCGATCTTCCGCTCGCTGTTCCAGGGCGGCGAACGATCTCAGCCGCTCTCGCCGGCGGTTCACGAATTGTGGGGCAATTCTTCGTCGCTGAGCTCGGTCGCGCCAGCAACCTCGGTCGCGCCCACAAGTTCGGCGACGCCATTCGCGGGACGCACACCCGAAGTCCGCGCGCCGCAACCGCTCGATCTCTTCAGCGATCGCAACGGCACCTTCAGCGGCTAATACCCAAAAGCACAAACCGGTATTGCAGCCATGCTTCGAGACGGCCGCGGAGCGGCCTCCTCAGCATGAGATCTGACTTTGTTGAAACCCGACAACCTCATGCTGAGGAGCGAGCGACGCGAGCGTCTCCAAGCATGGGCAGCAAGCAACTCGCCGATCCCTCATCGTCGGCATCGGTGATTGCAACATGGCCTCCGTACTACCTCCGCACCTTAATAAAACGTCAATAAAACCAGCCGCTTATGGTGAACGCTTTGTTAAGCGTCGTGGTTTATTTTCTGTTGGTGTGGCACCGCGTCACGGTGTCGTTTCAGGTTGCGTAACCCGGCAGGTCAATGATCGTTCGGCAGTTCATCAGTTGGATTAGGACCGCTCCGGCAGGCGAGCGGGCAGAGGCCACGCGGGCTTTGGCGCGGGCCTGGTTGATTTCGGATTTGTCGGAGGAGGATCGCATCGCCGCCGAGGGCGCGCTGCTGATGCTGCTCGACGACACTTCCCCGCTGGTGCGCCAGGCCATGGCGGAAGTGTTCGCGCGCAGCGCCGACGCGCCCGCCGCCATCGTGCAGGCGCTATCGCTCGACCAGGCGTCGATCGCGCTTCCGGTGCTCGAACATTCGCCGCTTCTGATCGATGCCGATCTGGTCGACATCGTCGCGACCGGCAATTGCGAAATGCAATGCGCCGTCGCCCGCCGCGTCCATCTGCCGGCCTCGGTCTGCGCCGCGATCGCCGAAGTCGGCAGCGCGGCGGCGGCGCTGGAGCTGATCGAAAATGCCAACGCCGAACTGGCGCCGTTTTCATGGGACCGTATCGTCGAGCGTCACGGCCATTTGGCCGCGATCCGGGAATCGATGCTGGTGCTGGAAGATCTGCCGGCCGCGACGCGGGCCGCGCTGGTTGCCAAGCTGTCGGACACGCTGGCGCAGTTCATCGTCGCCCGCAACTGGCTGAGCGCCGACCGGGCGGGGCGGATCGCCAGCGAGGCGCGCGAGCGCTCCACCGTGAATATCGCGGCGCGCTCGGACGGCGACGACATGCGCGGCCTGGTGCGGCATCTGTGCGCCGGCGGCCAGCTTACCGCCGGATTGATCCTGCGCGCGCTGTTGTCGGGCAATCTCGAACTGTTCGAAGCCGCGCTGGCGGAATTGTCCGGTCTGCCGCAGGCGCGGGTCTCGGCGCTGCTGCACGACCGTGGCGGCGCCAGCCTGCAGGCGCTGCTGCGGCGCGCCGGCTTGCCGAAGTCGACCTTCGCGGCGTTCCGCGCGGCGCTCGAAGTCAGCCATGAAACCGGATTTGTCGACACGCTCGGCGGTGCTGCAAGATTGCGCCGCCAGATGGTGGAGCGCGTGCTGACGCATTGCGAAACCGACCGCCAGGCCGCCGAGCCGCTACTGATCCTGCTGCGGCGCTTCGCAACGGAATCGGCCCGCGAAGAAGCCCGCATGTTCTGCGACGAACTGCTGGCCGAAGAAGCCATCGCCCCACACGATCTCGCGGCGTGATCGGATCGGATCGAACGCCGGAATTGTAGGGTGGGCAAAGCGAAGCGTGCCCACCATTCAAGATCACGACTTGGATGCATGGTGGGCACGGCGCAAGCGCCTTTGCCCACCCTACGATTTCTGCCGTGATTTGCCCGGCGGGCGGTTTGTCGAACAAGGTGTCCATCCCTCTTTGCAAAAATATTTCGGTTTTCACGCCCCCCAAATCACATCTAGAACTTTTCGCATCCCACCTCACACGAGGGGCGTTGGCCATCGTCACGAACGCGGGGAGGGATGCGGTGGACGCGGCAGCGTCTTGCGTGCAACGGAATTGCAGGGCGGATTCTTGAATCCGTGAGCGATCAACGGCACGCGGACGAGAGACGATTGCAGCGGACGGCGAAGTCGTGTGGTCCTGACGCCCCGACGCTGGCGTCAAGTTTGCGGAGGTTTTGTCGGCCCTACCGGGCGCAGATAAAACCTTAATCCGCAAATGACGGTGGCAAAAGAGCCCGGTCACCGGGGAGAGCGCGAAGGAAACCGTTAAAACCATTGCGTGCGGGAATGCCGGGTGTTCCGGTGGACTCGTTGTGAATACTCGTGTGCGTTCTACCAATACAAATTGCACACGAGGCTGCGGGTGCAGCGGGCATCCGGCGTTCCCCACGCCCTCTAAAGGGCGAGAGATAAATGCAGCAACTCGGGCGCATCGCGCCGCGAGAACGAGAAGTTATTTCCCACTCGTCATCGCCCGCGAAGGCGGGCGATCCAGTATTCCAGAGCTGCTGATGATTGAACCGAGAGGCCGCGGCGTACTGGATACCCCGCCTGCGCGGGGTAAGACGGCGTTGTGCGAGCAGCACACCTGCAATGACGGTGCTACACCAAAACTCTCTCGGTTCTTTGAAATTTGAATCCTTCCACGTCGTCCCTGCGAAAGCAGGGACCCATACGCCGTGCCATCTCGTTGCGGCACGGTGTCAGAGACCTTCCATAACAACGAACGCCGGTGATTATGGGTCCCTGCTTTCGCAGGGACGACGAAAGAGTGGGGCGAATGCAAATGCGCCACACGATGGGTTCTCGCGTCGCGACGCAAAGAAAGAACCTTATGCTACTCCGCCGCCGGCACGATGCTCGGCGCAAGAATCGCTTCGAGGTGTTCGGGACGGTTGCGATTGGCGTCGGCGAGGTATTCGTCGGCGACGCCGCGCAGTTGCCGGCTCAACTCGCTGGCCGTGGTGACGGTATCCAGCTTGGTGCGTTCGCCGACGATGGCCTGAATGGCGTCGACGTGATGGGCGATCAGGTCGGACGGCACCTCGTCGAGATCGGGCGCATGTTCGATGATCCGGCACAGGCTATCGGCCGCGACGCCGGCGGAGGGAAACCCGAAGGTGGCGGCGTCGCCCTTGATGTCGTGGGCGGCGCGGAACAACTCTTCTCGGGTGGCTTTGGTGAAACCGTCCTTGATGACGGCGGCGTGGGCCGCCGAGAGCCGGTCGGCTTCGGCCTCCATCCAGTTCTTGAATTCGCCCGACAGGCGGGCCAACGCCTTCTCCGCACGCGCCACCGGATCGTCGAGATCCTTTTCGGCGACATGCCGCAGCACCCTGCGCAGCGGATTGGGCTGCGTGATCACGTGATGGTCGGCGAAGGCCTCGATCTGGACCGTTGCGGGCTTGTCTTTCATGATGGTGTCCTTGGTCCCGCGCTAGACGGTGGTCCGGGCCTTGTCGAGCAGCGATGGCTGTTGCAGGACTTCGGCCTCGCCGCCGATGCGGCGCTCGGGCCCGATATAGGTGTTGGTAGTATTGCGCCGGCGATCCGGACCGAAATAGGTCTTGGTCTTGATGAAGGGGCGGGGATTGGCGACGACGTTCAGGATGCGCTGATAGAGTCCCTTGGCCGAAATCGGCTTGGCGAGGAATTCGGTCACGCCGGCATCGCGCGCCACCGTGACCCGCCGCTTCTCGGAATGGCCGGTCAGCATGATGATGGGCGCGTAGGGATTGCCCTTGGATTCCGGCTGCCGGATCATCTGCGCGAGTTCGAGGCCGTCGAAAATCGGCATCGACCAGTCGGTGATGACGATATCGGGAACGTAGTGGCTGTACATTTCGAGCGCGGTGGCGCCGTCCTCGGATTCATAGACTTCGCGCGCGCCGAACGAATGCAGCAGCGTCCGCAGGATGCGGCGCATGTGCGGATTGTCGTCGCAGACGAGAAAGCGCAGCTTGTTGAAGTCGATGCGAAACATGGTCCGGCCCTGAAGGCATGGCGGCGGAACGATATACCGCCGTTAACCATATCGCGACGCCGGTTAACGAATGGTTGCGATTGCGCTGCGCGGAACGGCGAGGCGAAATCAGTAGCTGAATTGTTCGCTCAGGATGCGCTCTTCCAGGCTGTGGCCGGGGTCGAACAGCATCCGCATCGAGATGGTCTTGTCGGAAAGCACCTCGACACGGCGGACATCGCGCGCCTCATCGTGATCGGCGACCGCCGCGACCGGCCGCTTGTCGCCCTCGAGCACTTCGATGACGACATAGGCGGTGTTGGGGAGCAGGGCGCCGCGCCAGCGCCGTGGCCGGAAGGCGCTGATCGGGGTCAGCGCCAGCAGCGCCGCGTTGATCGGGAGGATGGGCCCTTGCGCGGAAAGATT
The DNA here is from genome assembly GCA_963793165.1 of uncultured Alphaproteobacteria bacterium. Classification (GTDB taxonomy): domain Bacteria; phylum Pseudomonadota; class Alphaproteobacteria; order Rhizobiales; family Xanthobacteraceae; genus Bradyrhizobium. Next base: position 1,194,907 of record CAWBYU010000004.1, on the reverse strand, counting down.
ATAGGCGGTGGAGCCGGCAGGCGTCGCCACCAGGATGCCGTCGGCGATCAACTCCGCCATGCGCTCGCGCTCGTCGATCAGGATGCGCAGGCGCGCGGCCTGATGGGTCTGGCGAAACAGCGCGACTTCGTTGATGGCGTGATGCAGATGCACCGCGCCATGCACGTCGGTGGCGCGCATCAGCAGCGGATGGATCAGGGATTCCCGCGCCGCGGCCAGCCGCGCATGCAAATCGGGCGCACTGAACTCGTTCATCAGAAAGCCGACGGTGCCACGGTGCATGCCGTAGATCGGCTTGCCCGAGCGCATGTTCTGATGCAGCGTTTGCAGCATCAAGCCGTCGCCGCCGAGCGCCACCACGACATCGGCATCATCCGGTTCGTGATTGCCGTAGAGCTCCACGAGCTGCGCCAGCGCCTGCTGGGCCTCCGCGCCGGGGCTCGCGACGAAGGCGATCCGGTCATATCGCTTGGGGCTGGTCATGGGACGAACGGACTCTGGTTGGCGCTGATGCAGGCAGACGCGGATGGCCGTCTATACGTCGGCCAGCCTTGTCGAGATAGGCCAGCCGTCAGGGAATGTCACTAGATCGGTTAATGCGATTGAATATATGACCCGATGACGGCGAGCTTGCGAACTGGTCCGGGTGTCGCAAATTTGAGCTATAAAGCCGCCTCGATCTGGTAAACCTCGCGTCGCGCGATGCATGTGCCCGTGCCGGGCGGCCCGCGCGCAGCAGGAAGAGGAACGAACATGGCTAGCCGCGCCGTCCTGCGTCATGCGTGCTTCGCAATGACGCTTCTCGTGTGCTCGACGGCGGTCGGCGTGCGCGCCGAGGATGCGCCGCCGCCCCAGCAACAGCCGGCCGCAACGCCGTCGGGGCAGAAGGCGGGCGGAGGGGGCGGGCGCGCTGCCAATACTCCAGGTTCGCCGGCGGTGGCCGAGCAGCATCGCCTGCCGCCGGATTCGACGACCCACCAGACGCTGGCGCTGCCCGGGCGCACGCTCGACTTCGCCGCCACGGCGGGTTCGATCCGCCTGTTCGACGACAAGGGCGAGCCGCAAGCCGATATCGCCTACACCGCCTACCGGCTCGATGGCGCCGATCCGCGCACCCGGCCGGTGACCTTTCTTTTCAATGGCGGGCCGGGTTCGGCCTCCGCCTGGCTGCAGCTCGGCGCTACCGGTCCCTGGCGGCTGGCGATCAACGCCGAGGCGGTGACTTCCTCGGCGTCGCCCGATCTCGTGCCCAATGCCGAGACCTGGCTCGACTTTACCGATCTCGTCTTCATCGATCCGGTCGGCACCGGATATAGCCGCTTCGTCGCGACCGGCGATGACGTGCGCAAGCGGTTCTTTTCGATCGACGGCGACGTCAACTCGATCGCGGTGACGATCCGCCGCTGGCTGGAAAAATACGACCGCCTGCTGTCGCCGAAATTCGTCGCAGGCGAAAGTTATGGCGGCATCCGCGGACCGAAGATCGTTCGCGAACTGCAGACCCAGCAGGGCGTCGGCGTGAAGGGTCTCATCCTGGTCTCGCCGGTGCTCGACTTCCGCGAATATTCAGGCTCCAGCATCCTGCAATATGTCGCGAGCCTTCCCACCATGGCGGCCGTGGCGAGCGAGGCAAAGGGCTCGATCACCCGAGCCGACCTGGCCGAGGTCGAACGCTATGCGCGCGGCGATTTCCTGAGCGATCTCGTCAAGGGAGAGGCCGACACCGAGGCCACCACACGCGTCGCCGACAAGGTCGCGGCGCTGACGGGGATCGATCAGGCCGTCAGCCGCAGACTGGCCGGGCGTTTCGAGGTCGGCGAGTTCCGTCGCGAATTCGACCGCAAAAATGGCAGGGTGACGGGCCGCTACGACGCGTCGGTCTCGGGCTTCGATCCCTATCCGGATTCCAGCTCCTATCATTTCGGCGACCCGTCGAGTGATCCGTTGGTCGCCCCGCTGACCAGCGCCGCGGTCGACCTCACCACGCGCAAGCTCAACTGGCGGCCGGATGGCTCCTACCAGTTGTTGAATGGCGCGGTAAACAAGGCCTGGGATTTCGGCCGCGGCCTCAAGCCCGCCGAGTCCATTTCCCAGCTCAGGCAGATTCTCGCGCTCGATCCGAAACTGAAGCTGTTGGTGGCGCACGGGCTGTTCGATCTGGCCACGCCGTATTTCGGCTCGCAGATCCAGCTCGATCAACTGCCGGCCTATGCGTCGCCCGACCGGGTGAAGCTCGTGGTCTATCCGGGCGGCCACATGTTCTATTCACGCGACGCCTCGCGCCAGGCTTTCCGGGGCGAGGTCGAGGCGTTGATGAAGTGAAGGTCGTCTGCGTCATTGCGATCCGCTGGCTCGCAATGACGTCGATAGAGCAATCAGTAGACGAGGCCGGTGCCGGGCGGCTTTTCGAGGGCCGCGGCCAGCGAGCGGTATTCCTCGCTGTCGGTGCCGGTCAGGGCGGCGATCCGGTTCAGGTGATATTGCGCCTGATCGCGGTTGCCCTGTTCGACCTGCAACAGCCCGTAATACTGCCAGGTCTTGACGTGATCCGGATCGGCCTTCAGCGCGCGCTCATACCAGATCTGCGAGACCTTGTAGTCGCCGAGCTTGCGATAGGAATAGCCGATCAGATTGGCGACGGCGGCGATGTCGTCATGGCCGAGCGCCTTCAACTGCCCGATCGCTGCGGCGTAATCGTTGCGGTCATAGATCGTGGCGTAGGCTGTGCGATACCCCTTGGCGAATGCCGCGTCCTCGATGCCGGGGCTGACTTCGCTGGTCTTCTTTTTCTTGGACTTGGTGGTGGAGGGCGGCGGCGCGTCATTGTCGGGCGCGGCATAAGCTTTGGTGACCAAGGGTGCGGCGACCACCGCCATCGAGAACATAGCCAGCGTTAAAAGCCTGATCGCAAATTTGCTCATGTCTCTCTCCTTTGATGTCGTGAAGATCGGAAACCCGACTTCATCGGGAAACCCGGCCTTCCAGAAGATCAGAACTGATTTCTGGAAGGCCGGGAAACCTGACTACGAGAACATCAGTAGACGAGGCCGGTGCCCGGCGGCTTTTCCAGGGCCGCAGCCAGCGAGCGGTATTCGTCGCTGCCGGTGCCGGTCAGGGCGGCGATCCGGTTCAGGTGAAATTGCGCCTGATCGCGGTTGCCCTGTTCGACCTGCAACAGTCCGTAATACTGCCAGGTCCGCACATGGTCGGGATCGGCCTTCAAGGCGCGTTCATACCAGATCTGCGAAACCTTGTAGTCGCCGAGCTTGCGATAGGAATAGCCGATCAGATTGGCGACGTCGGCGCGCTCATCCTGACCGAGCGCCTTCAACTGCTCGATGGCCGAGGCGTAATCGTTGCGGTCGTAAATGGTGGCGTAGGCCGCGCGATAACGCTCGAGAAATCGGGGATCGTCGATGCTGGAATTCTTGTCGTGCTTCTTTTTTTCCTTCTTGGTGTCCGACGCCGGCGGTGACGGGGTGTCACTGCCCGCGGCATGGGCGGTCGTCGCCAAAGGTACTGCGATCAGCGCCATCGCGTACATCGCCGTCAAAAACCTGATCGCAAGCTTGTTCATTCGTCTCTCCTGATTTCAAGTTCGTCATCCTACACGGAAGCCCGCAGATTTGAACACCGGCGGGCGATCAACATTCCCAGCCAATCGTCTCATTTTGAGGGAGTTTTGGTGAAGCGCATGGGGCTGTGCGCTGTCCGAAACATGACGAAGCCGAACATGACGAACATGTCATCCAGATGAATGAAGTCCATCGTTGCGCTTCAGCCGGGGTTCAGCGCCCGGCCCGCAATGTCGCCAGCGTGATCGACGGGACCGGCCGATTCCGACCGCCCACCTCGTCATCTCAGCTGAAAGAGGAGACGACCATGTTGAAGACCATTTCCGCGGCATTGCTCGCAGTTTCCGTTCTCGCCGCGCCCGCCCTTGCCGCGGCACCCGGCCGGACGACGCAAGCGCCGGTTATCAAGTCCGAGCATATGAAGCCGAACGTGCTGAACGCCAATGCCAGGATGGGCCGCCATCATCACAGGCACTACAGCCATCGTCACTTCCACAAGCACATGGGCGTGCTGAAGAAGCCGCATTTCTCGAAGGTGAGGACGCACGTTGCGCCCGCCACCAGGCGCGGCTGAAGCTGATCCGCGGGGCACGCGCGGTTTGATCAGCATTGCCCCCGCCGCTCCCCGCGGTCATCAGGCCCGGCCTGCACGCCATTGCTTCCCCAATGGCCGCGGGCCGGTGCTATCTTTGTCCCGGCAAATCCCGATCTCTCCGATCGCCGCGATGCGAATTCCCTTTCATCACCGGACGGTTTAGGATTCGCCGGAACGTGATCGGCAAACATCTTGCGTTGTTTCAAGATCTCGCTCTAAAGGATTGAAAGCGCACATGATCTGTCCGGCCCGCTCGCCTCTCTGGGGGCGCCCCCGGGGGTATGCGCCGGCGGGTCGCGCGGCAGGGCAAACCACGAAGAACGGGCCGCAACTTGGGGAAATCAGCAAAGCGCGCGGCGATCCTGTTGCTGCCGGTCGTGCTCGCGGCCTGCGCGGGCAGCGACGATAGCAGGAGCATCAGCTACACCGATGATCGCGGCGTCGCCAACCAGCCCTATCCGAACAACTATCGCGGCGAGGCGCTGGCGTTCATGAAAACCTATCTCAACAATCCCGTCGGCGTGCATGACGCTGTGATGGCGGAGCCGGTGCAGCGGACCGTCGGCGGCCGGTTGCGCTATGTGAGTTGTCTGCGTTTTGCGCCGCGCGAATCCGACGGCTCGTATCGCGAGGCCCGCGAACGCGCGATTCTCTATGTCGATGGCCGGCTCGACCGCGTGGTCGAGAATGCCGGCGAAATCTGCGCCGGCGCGGTCTATGCGCCTTTCCCGGACCTGGAAAAGCTGACGCGCTAGCGCCTCAACCGAGCAAGCGTTGATCGCGGTATGGCGAGGATTCCGAGGTCATTTCCCGAGATTTCGATCACTTTTCAGCGAGGGTTGAACCAAACCATTGCCATCGCCGACCTAGAACATAGCCCTAGAGTGACCGGGCGGCTGTTCAAAAAAACCGGATCGGAGTGGAACAAAAAGGCGCTGTTGCCCCTACGTGACAGTTGGCCGCGATCGGTTCTCCGAGCCTTGCCGCCAAGCAACCAAATTGAGGCCACGTTGTTTGATGAGGGTCGCAACGCCAATAACGGGGAATTCCTGATGAAAAAAGCTTTGCTCGGCGCCGCCGCCATTGTCGCCTTTGCGGCTCCCGCATTCGCGGCTGATTTGTCCCCGCGCCCCTATACGAAGGCTCCCGCCTATACGGCACCCCAGGTGGTCTACAACTGGACCGGTTTCTATGTCGGCGGCCATCTCGGCGGTGCGTTCGCAGGCGATAACAGCCTGGAGGGGAACGGCGGTCGGTTCTTCGGCGGCGTGCAGGGTGGCTTCGACTATCAATTCGCCCCGAATTGGGTGGTCGGTGCCGAAGCCCAATACAGCTGGCTGGCCAACAACAATAATAATGGCGTGCTTTTCCCCGGCGGCACGCTGGTGACCACGAATAATGACCAGCTCGGCTCGGCAACCGGCCGGATCGGCTACACGTGGGGTCCGGCGCTGCTGTACGCCAAGGGCGGCTACGCGTGGCGCGACAATAACAACATCGGCGTGACCGTCGCCGGGGCGCCGGCGGCCTTTACCGCCAATGGCAGCCACAAGGACGGTTATACCGTCGGCGCCGGTCTCGAATATCTGTTCGCGCCCAACTGGTCTGCCAAAGCCGAATACCAGTACTACAATTTCGGCAATACCAGTTTCACGACCGGGCCTACCGACATCACCGGGACCCGATTCCGCAATGACGAGCACACCATCAAAGCCGGTATCAACTACCGGTTTGGTTGGGGTGGCCCTGTCGCGGCGAAATACTGAGGGAAGCTGCTTCCGCTACGGAGAAAAGGCCGGCCCTGTGCCGGCCTTTTTATTGCGAAAGCGGTTGGGCCAAAGCCTGTGGGCCGGCGCAGGCGATGACGCGTCGAGACTTTCTTCGAGCCGTTATCCCGCTCTATCTTTTTGTTTCAGCATGATCTTTCGGAAAACCGGCATCCATTTTCGGGCCATGAGCTCGCCGAAAATAATTTTTGCAGTGCACGGAACTTTCGCATCCGATCGGCTATTATGGTTGCCGTGGGGGTGGACAATGGACATGCGTATTCTGGCGTTGGGGTTGATTTTACTGGCCGTTTCTTTGCCGTGCGCCGCACAGACGGTGCTCAAATCCGAACCCCTCATGCTTGCCCCTTATGAGATCGCCTTCGTCCAGGACCAGTCATGTCCGGTCGGGAAGGTGCTTAAGGTCACCGGTGCGATAAGGGGCCTGCATCGGCGCAAGGCCTGCGTCACCCTCGCGGCCGAACAGGCGTCCCTGGCGGTAGCCACGCCGTAGGCTGACCTTCAAATCTCCTGATGTCATTTCAGGAGCGCGCCGAACCCGGCCCCGTGGCGGCGCTCATGAACTGAGCTGGAATTCCGCGGCGGCTTCGCGGTCGGCGTCGGCCTGGTTTTGCGCGGGGTCTTCGTGCGGGTCCGGCCGGCAGGCCCGGATTTCATAATCGTTGTCCAGCACCGGCCGCGGCGCCTGCTTTTCTTCTTCCGATACGGCGTCGACCACCAGCCCGCTTTGCCGGGCAAGCTTCCAGACATCGGCTTCGGTTGGATAGGCCTTGCTGAGCTTGGCCTCGTTACAAAACAGAGCATAGGGCATCGGATACTCCATCAAACCACCCCAACGCGCCTGACTGGATAGGGTTTCAGGCCGGCGAAGATTGGCGGGTCACACGCAAGTGAGGGCAAGCAGGACGCCTGCTCGGTGGCCATTTTTGGGCGGATAGCTGAGTTGTAAACGAGTCCTGAATCCCCCGAAAAATAATCCCCGAGACTCCCCGGCTAGAATTGCCCGATGTTTCGTGGGTCATGAGAATCTTCCTGCAAACCTCCTGCGAAGGCCTGCACATCACGCTGTCCGTCGTGCTGCTGGCGGCATGCGCGGCGAACCTGGCGCTGGTATGCGCCTGGCTCTAGCCGGCGCCGGCGGACGTCGATACCGCGCGCTGATGGACGATGTGCGCGTCACGCGCCATCCCCGCGTCCTCGATATGCCCCGGCATGGCAAGTCGTCGCCGGCGTCGGGCTGGCATAACCAGGAATACCAACTCGCCTCAGCGCAATACAGCAGGTGGAGTTCCTGGAAGGGGCTATTTTCGCAGCGGCGCCGGCGCGAAGTCCTCGCCGAGGGCCGCGCGGACCTTGGCCAAGGTTGTGCTGAAATATTCTTCGCGCTCGCGATTGAATTGCTCTTGATGGGCGCGAAAGCTGGCCACCCGGGCCTGCACCTCGGCTCGGAAATCGCTGGACACAACCTTCCGCGAAACCGGGACGCTTGAAATCGGGACACTTGAAATGGGCACGGTTGAAATCGGGGCGCTTGCAGGCGGCTCGATGATTCTTGTGGCATCGATCGGCGCGGTATCGATCCGGAGCCTTAGGTCAAGCTTCCTGTCCGATCTCTTGATGTCGGCTTTCCTGGCGTTGACGGATTGAACGAACGCCAGCGTTTGCGCAATTAACAGATCGCGCTCTTTCACCCATTCCATCACATCACCTCAGGCCCTCCGACACTCCAACAAAAACGTTTCGCGGAAGCAAGTGAAGTGATGTGTGCGGCTGTTAATCCCTGTGGATAGCGCGTTTCAAGCGAAGGGGAGGCCGATTTGCGTCAAGAAAACGCGTCAAATCAAGAATTGAGAGCCGTGTTTCGATTCCATTGAAACGAAAAGGCAATCGATGACCGGCGCGGATGAGAATTGCTGCGTCTGCGATGGACGTCGGACGATCGACGCGCGAGGCGGCCGGCGCCGGTCGTGAGATCGAAAGGTTCAGGCGGCGCGCACTCCGGCCAGGAAGGTGGTGACTTCGCTGGAAAGCTGTTCGGCCTGCTTCGACAGATTGGAGGCTGCGCTGAGCACGAGGTCGGCGGCGGCCCCGGTCTCATTGGCGGCGGCGCTGACACCGCCAATGTTTGTTGTCACCTCCTGCGTCGCCTCTGCCGTCTGGCTGACGTTGCGCGCGATTTCGGCCGTTGCGACACCCTGTTCCTCGATGGAGGAAGCAATCGTCGCCGCGATCGCGCTGACCTCTTCGATGGTGGCGGTGATGCCCTGGATCGCCTGCACGGCTTCCTTGGTCGCGCCCTGGATCTGGGCGATGCGGGTGCCGATCTCCTTGGTGGCGTCCGCGGTCTGGCTTGCAAGACTTTTCACTTCGGATGCGACGACCGCGAAGCCTCTGCCGGCTTCACCCGCGCGAGCGGCTTCGATGGTCGCATTGAGTGCGAGCAGATTGGTCTGTCCCGCAATACTCGAAATCAGCTCCGCCACGTGCTCGATCTCCTGCGCGCCGGCGGCGAGCGCGCGCACGATGGTGTCGGTCCGGCGCGCATTCTCCACCGCGCGATCGGTGATCGTGGCTGATTGTACGACTTGACGGCTGATCTCGCCGATCGCGGTGCTCAATTCCTCCGCGGCCGCCGCGACTGTCTGCACGCGTGTGCTGGCCTCCGCCGCTGCGGAGGAAACCACCGTCGCCTGCTTGTTGGTGCGGTCCGCGGTGCCGGTCATGGATTGCGCGGTGGACTCCAGTTCGGTCGAGCCCGACGCCATCATTCCGACGAGCTGCCCGACCGAAGCGTCGAAGCGATTGGCGAGCGTAATCAGCGCTTCGCGTTTCTCATGCTCGCCATGCATCTTCAGCTTTGCCCGCTCCGCTTCCAGCGTCCGCGCCGTCAGCGCGGTCTGGCGCAGCATCTCCAGCGTTTCCGCCATGCGGCCGATCTCGTCGCCGCGCTGCGTTTCTCCGACCGGCTCGTCGAGCTGGCCCGTGGCGATACGCTGCATCCGGTTTTGCTGACGCTTCATCGCGCCGAGAATATCGCGAGCGATCAGCCAGGACAGCAGGCCCATCAACACCATCACCGCCGCGCCGGTCGCCGCCAGGCGCAACAGCAGCTTGTTGATGTCGGCATCGATATCATCCACATACAGGCCGACGGCGAAGACCATGTTCCATGGTTCGAATTTGCGGACGAAAACCAATTTCGGCAGCGGCGTGGTTTCGCCGGGCCTTGCATAGGTATAGGTGGTGAGGGCGCCGTTGGGGTTGCGATTGGCGGCTTCCAGGATGGTTGCCACGATCGGCACGCCATTCGAATCTTTGGTGGTGCTGATTTTGTTTTCAATCTTGGGATTGGCCGCGTTCATCACCACGGTTGCGTCGGCGCGGTATGCGGCCGGGTAGCCTTGTCCGTTGTCGAACATCATGTGCCTGCAGCGGGTACGGAGCTGGCTTTCCGCGTCGGCCATCGTCAGCTTGCCTGCCGCTATTTCCTCCTGCATCGACTGGGCCATCCCGACCACGATGTCTACCGCCGTACGCAACTGCGTCACCCGGTCATCCATCATTCGTTTCTGGCTCAGCGAAGTCGACAGCGCGATATTCGCGCACACTGCCAAAGCCGATAACGCCAGCATGCCGGCGAGCTTGGTGCTGATCTTGAAGCGGCTGAGCAAATTCATGCGGGTCTCGATGTCGAATTGTAGCCGGTACGATATAACCGCGAACTACTTAGAAATGATGAATAACCTCCGCATGCGCGAAGCGGCCGAACGCGATCATCTGCCCGGTACTGGCCGGCTGCAGCCCTGACCGGCGACATGCGGCGTGGATGCGTTAGCCGCCCACCAGACGGGAAGCCGCCTTTGCGGCGCGCGCGAGATCATTGGAAATGATCTCCACAACGGCTGCTGCCGCGCCCGATACGACACGTCTGGGGCTTGTCACCCAGCTCACGGAGCGTGAAATGGCTGGCCGGCCGATAATCTGGGTGCGGATTCGTCGCGCCGAAAGCAGGGGGGTGAGGGCGATGCCGGGCAGGACGGTCACCATCTCCGTTGTCGCGACGATTTCGCAGACCGCCGACAGCGTATCGACCTCCAGTCTGGGCTTGAGAATGAAGCCGGCCGTGGCCGCGGCGTCGTCCAGAATCATGCGGAGCCCGTGGCGTCGCGATGGGATCACCAGATCCAGGCCTTCAAGCCGCTTGAACGAAACGGTCTTGCCAGTTTGCGCGGCGCTGTCGGTCCTGCGCGCCAGCATCATCTCTTCGTCGAGGATGCGATGCGCGGTCAGCGGAATCTTCCGCAACGGCATGTTGATGATGGCGACGTCCAGCTCGCCCGATACGACCCAGTCGATCAGCGTGTCGGTATAACCTTCGCAAATCAGAAGCTGGATTTCCGGATATCTTGCCGCGATCTTTGCGGACGACGCTGCGAGCGTGCTTTGAGCCGCGGAGGTTATCATGCCGATGCTCACGCGGCCCGATATCTTGCCGTCGAGGCGTGCCATTTCCTCCTTGGCGTGATCGACTTCCTTCACGATGGTTCCGGCGAGCAGCACCAGGGTCTCTCCCGCCGGCGTCAACGACACGCCATGCGCGGCGCGATCGAAAAGCTGCTTTCCGAAAGCCTTTTCGAGCTTGGCGATCTGCATGCTCAGGGCCGGCTGAACGATGTTGAGCTGGCGCGCCGCCCGCGTCATGTTGCCCTCGCGGGCGAGGCAGAGAAAGTAGTTCAGCTGCTTTAGATCCATGGCGGGGAATCCGTCGTAATATATCAATAAGAATGATCGAACATATCAATATCTATTATTTGTTCTGATTGTAAAGCGTCCGTATCGTGTCCCGGCAGCGGAGCGGGCTACCGCTTCCGACACGTCTGGAACCACGGAATCCTGTCATGGAGCCATCGCAACGACGCCTGATTGTCGGAATTTCCGGCGCGTCGGGAGTGACCTATGGTGTCCGTCTGCTCGAGCTCCTCCGCAATGCGGGGGTTCAGACGCATCTGGTGATGTCGAAGTCGGCCGAGCTCACCTTCGCTTACGAGACAACGCTCAAGATCGCAGACGTCAAGGCGCTGGCCCACACGACCCACGCCATCGACGATATGGCGGCTTCCATCTCGAGCGGCTCGTTCCGTACCATGGGGATGATCGTAGCACCCTGTTCGGTGCGTTCGATGTCGGAAATCTCATCCGGCGTAACGACGACATTGTTGACGCGCGCAGCCGACGTGACCTTGAAGGAGCGGCGGAAGCTGGTTTTGCTGGTCCGGGAGACGCCGCTGCATACCGGCCATCTCAGGAGCATGACCGCGCTCTCGGAAATGGGAGCGATCATCGCGCCTCCCGTTCCCGCGTTTTACGCCAAGCCGGATACACTTGAAGACATGGTCGATCACACCGTCGGCCGCGCCCTGGATTTGTTCGATATCGACGTCGGCGTGGCGCATCGTTGGGGCGAGCAGGAAGATTTGCGGCGCCGGCCCGCGGCGAAGCGGCAGACGTGAGCGGCGTCAGACCAGAGGATTCCCGATGAAGAACATTGAGAGTGCGCCCGCCGTGGTGGGCCATAATGCGTCTCCCGATCTGAGAAGCTGGCTGCAGCGTCTCGCCGCGACCGGCAGACTTGCGGTGGCGCGAAACGGCATCTCGCTGATCGACGAACTGGCGGCGGTGTCCAAGAAGCTCGAGCTTGAGCGCGCGGTCATGTTTCCGCAGGCGGGCGGCCACGCGATGGCCGTCGTTTCCAACCTTTTCGTCGATCGAAGCTGGGTCGCGGATTCGATCGGCGTGCCCACCGAGAATTTGCTGACGCGGTTCCAGCAAGCCGTGCGGCGGCCGCTGCCATGGACCGAAGTCAAGGATGCAGCGGCGCAGGAAGTGATCCATCGCGACGTCGATCTCCTGAAGCTTCTGCCCATTCCGAAACACAACGAACACGATAGCGGCCCATACATCACGGCGGCGCTGCTGATCGCGCGCAATCCGAAAACCGGAATCCAGAACGTATCGATCCACCGCTGTCAGGTCAGCGGACCGGACAGGATCGGCGTTCTTCTGCTCCCGAGGCACACCCACCACTATTTCAGGATGGCGGAAGAAGCCGGAGAGGCGCTCGAAATCGCGCTCGTGATCGGCGTCCACCCTGCGTGCATCCTGGCATCGCAGGCGATCGCCGCCCTCGACGAGGACGAAATGGAAATCGCCGGCGCGCTGATGGGCGCCCCGGTGGAGATGGTGAAGTGCAGGACCAACCAGGTTCGGGTGCCGGCCCACGCCGAGATCGTGATCGAAGGGCGGATCTTGCCTGGGGTTCGGGAGCCCGAGGGTCCCTTCGGCGAGTTTCCGCAGTATTACGGTCCCCGCGCCAATCGTGAAGTCATTCATGTCGACGCCGTGACGCATCGCCGCAATGCGATCTTCCATACCATCGTGGGCGGGGGCATGGAGCATCTGGTGCTGGGCGAAATTCCCCGCGAGGCGACCTTGCTCGAGCATCTTCAGAGAAGTTTTCCGAGCGTGCAGGATGTGCGGCTGACCCGGGGCGGAACATGCCGCTATCATCTCGTCGTCAAGATCGACAAGCGCAGCAACGGCGAACCCAAGAATATCATCATGGGGGCATTCGCGGGACACTACGATCTCAAACAGGTGACCGTGGTCGATCTCGACGTCGACATCGACGACCCGCATGAGATCGAATGGGCGGTCGCCACCCGCTTTCAGGCGGACCGCGACCTGCTTGTCGTATCCGGTGCCCAGGGCTCCAAACTCGATCCGTCGAGCCAGGAGGGCATCAGCGCAAAGATGGGGATCGACGCGACCAAGCCGGTGGAAGCGGAAGTGATGAAATTCAAGCGCATCCATGTCAAAGGCCTGGAGGATGTCGACCTGGCGAGCGTGCTTCAGGGCGATTCCAATGCGGCCTTTGCGAGGACGATTGCCGGGTCGGTAGGCCCTGGCTAGAAAGGCCGATGAAAGCTACTCGGAAAATGTTGCTCCGCGGCTGCCGAGTTCAAACCGGAGGTACGACAATGCGCAGGATGTTCAATGCGCTGATCTCGATTGCGATCGGGGCCGTCGCGTTCGCGCCCGGCGCCGGACGGGCCCAGGGGACGGAAACCGTCAAGGTCGGCGTCAACAAGGTCATCAGCGACATCGTTTTCTATATCGCGGAAGAGCGGGGATTTTTCGCGGAACAGAAGCTGAAGGTGGAACTGATATCGTTCGATTCGGGGCCGCGGATGATTGCGCCGTTGGGAGCCGGGCAAATCGATGTCGGAGCCGGCGCATCCTCTGCCGGCCTTTACAACGCCGTCTCCCGCGGAATCATCGTGAAGATCGTGGCGGACAAGGGGTCCACCCCGCCGGGCTACGATTACATGCCGCTGATCGTCCGCAAGGACCTCGTCGATTCCGGCAGGGTAAAATCCTTTGCCGATCTGAAAGGCCTGAAACTCGCTGCCGCGGGTCCGGGTTCGGCCACCAACGCCAAGCTCAGCCTGGTCTTGACGAAGGGCGGTCTGCAGCAAAAGGACGCGGTTGAGGTCAATCTCAGCTATCCGCAGCAAGTTGCCGCTCTGACGTCGAAGGCGATCGACGGCTCGATCACCACCGAACCGTCGGCGTCCAACGCGATCGCAAGCGGAGTGGCGGTGCGGTTGTCCGACGACAGTCTCTATCCGGGCCAGCAGGTCGCAGCCCTTCTGTACGGCGATGCGCTGCTGACCACGCGTCGCGCGGTCGGGCAGCGTTTCATGAATGCCTATGTAAAGGCCGCGCGTGTCTACAACGACGCGACGCAGGGAGGTCGTTTCGACGGTCCCGGCGCCGATCGGGTGATCGATCTGATCATGAAAACCACGGGATTGACCGACCGTGCGATGTTCAAGACGATGGTCCCGAACGGAATATCGCCGGACGGCAAGGTGAACATGACCAGCCTGACCGACGATCTTCGTTTCTTTCAGGCCCAGGGGCAGATCGAAAAGCCGGTCAGTGCGGCCGATGTCGTCGACATGTCGTTTGCGGAAAATGCCGTGAAGCAGCTCGGCTCATACGAGCCGGCGCGTTGAGATGCAGGAAAAAGCGATGCCGGCCATTCACGTGGTAAGAGAGACACCGGCGCCGTCGCGGCAGGATGTCCAGATATCGCTGTCGGACGTCCGAAAATATTTCGGACGTTCGGGTTTCGTCGCGGTGGACGGAATATCCATCGACATTCCGAAAGGCCAGTTCTTCGTCATTGTCGGCCCGAGCGGCTGCGGCAAGACCACTTTGTTGCGGATGCTTGCCGGGCTCGAACGCCAGAGCGAAGGCCACATCGACATTCAGCAGTTTGAGCGGCTGCGGCCGGCCAATTCGATGATCTTCCAGGGTGACTCGCTTTTTCCCTGGATGTCGGTCTACGACAACGCCGCCTACGGGCTGCGGATGCGGCATGTCAACAAGGCCGAGATCGCCGAGACCGTTCGCGTCTGGCTGGAGCGGATTGGGCTCTGGCGGTTTCGCGATCTCTATCCGCACCAATTGTCGGGCGGAATGCGCCAGCGCGTTTCGATCGTCCGCGCCTTCGCCAACGATCCGGAAATCCTGCTGATGGACGAGCCGTTTTCCGCGCTCGACGAGCAGAACAGGGTGCTCCTTCATGAGGAGTTGCTGCGGATATGGGAGGCCACCAAGAAAACGGTGGTATTCATCACCCACAGCGTCGAAGAGGCGGTGACGCTCGGCGATCGCATCATGGTCATGACCGCAAATCCGGGGCGAGCCAAGGCTGTGATCGATGTGCCTCTGGCGCGCCCGCGCAACGTGCTCGAGCTGCGGCAGAATCCCGTGTTCGGCGACCTCGTGGTTCACATCTGGGAGCAATTGCGGGACGAGGTGCTCCGCGCCCGCGAATTGGAAAGCGGCAGGGAATCATGAACGACGCAACCGGAGCGCCGCATCGCCTGATCGGCATCGCCACGCCGCTGCTGCTTCTGCTTGCCTGGGAGCTTGCGGGCGATTTCGGCCTCATCGACGTGCGCTTTTTCCCGCCGCCGAGCCGCATCGCGCACCAGATCGCCGTTCTCTCTGCTTCCGGCGAACTCGCAGCGAACA
Organism: uncultured Alphaproteobacteria bacterium; assembly: GCA_963793165.1. GTDB lineage: Bacteria > Pseudomonadota > Alphaproteobacteria > Rhizobiales > Xanthobacteraceae > Bradyrhizobium. The sequence continues at coordinate 1,179,845 of CAWBYU010000004.1, read as the reverse complement.
CGCTCGCGAGCCTCCGGCGCCTGGCGCTCGGCATGCTGCTGGGCGGCGTTCCGGCGCTTTTGCTCGGCCTAGCCATGGGAATCTCGCGGCCGTTGCGGGCGGCGATCGATCCTTTGATTTCGGCGACCTATCCGATCCCGAAAAGTGCCATTCTCCCGTTGGTTCTGCTCATCTTCGGTCTCGGCGAGATGTCCAAGGTCGTGATGGTGGCGCTGGGAGCCTTCTATCCCATTCTCATCAATACCGTTCTCGGCGTCGTCAATCTCGACCGGATCTACCTCGATGTCGGACATAATTTTCGCGCCGGCAAATGGCAGGTATTCCGGACCATCGCCCTGCCGGGCGCGCTGCCCTCGATCATGGCGGGCGTAAAGTTGGCGGTCGGGATGGGGCTGATCCTGATCGCGATCTCCGAAATGGTCGCGGCCAATGACGGAATCGGATTTATGATCTGGAACGCCTGGCAGGTGCTGACGGTTGACACGATGTATGTCGGACTGCTGGTAATTGCGGTCCTGGGCTTCATTTTTTCGGTGGTGCTCGATGAGATCGAACGAAGGCTCATTCCCTGGAAGTCCAGCACCTGACCGGGAGGTTTGAATGTCGAACGCTCTGCGTATCGCGTACGGCGATTTCGGCAGGGTCGCGCTGCTCGATATGGACTGCTCGCTGGTCCGCCATGCCCATCCGCATTGCCATGTCCTTCTCAAGGTGGAAGGCGCGGATACCCAGTTCGTCGTTGGCGACCGTGTCCATCCGCTTACCGATTCCGTCGCCGTCCTTGTCGACGGGTGGCAGCCGCATTCCTATGTTCATGATCCAGCGCGGCCGCGAACGCTGATCCTGGCCCTGTATATCGAGCCCGCCTGGTTGAAGGCCTTTCGCCCCGGATGGGCAGCGAGCGGCGCGCCGGGATTTTTTGGACATCCTCACGGAGAGGTGTCGCCACGCATCCGGCAACTGACGATGGATCTCGCCGCCGACATGATGGCGCGGCCCGAATGTCGGGACGAACATGAAGTATTGTTGTCGGAACTGATGATCGCCGTCATCGAGCGGTTTACGCCCTGGAAGAGCTTTCCGAAATCGATCCGCGAAATGAACGTGACAGGATGCGATCGCCGGATCAGGCGTGCGATGCAATATATCCGCTTCAACGCCGGCGGCGTCGCCGACGTTGAGACGCTGGCGAAGGAAGCGGGCCTTTCCCGGCCGCATTTCTTCCGGCTGTTCCAGTCGTCCATCGGCCTGCCGCCGAAGGTCTATCTGAATGTGGTGCGGATGGAGCAGGCGGTGGAGGCGGTTCTGCATGACGATTGCCCCGTCGGGGAAATCGGGACACGGCTGGGATTTTCCGATCCGGCCCACTTCACCCGCTTCTTCCGCAACAACGCCGGCGTTTCGCCGAGCGAATTTCGGCAGGTTTCGCGGCTTGCGAGCTGATGCTGCAGTGCAATTTCAAGAATGAGACGAATTGGCAAGTCGCGAGAGCGCAGGGTATGGCCGCCGTTCGACTTTGCTGACGACAGTTCCCCAAGGCGCCTGCAAGGCGTGATTGGGAGGATATTCATCGAATGTCGCGTGCCGCGGGTTCCGCAATAGCCGACAGCAATGCGGCAGGCCCGTGGGTCGGCCGATCGATCCCGCGCGTCGAGGATGCGGCGCTGCTGACGGGACGCGGCCGCTTCATCGATGACCTCGGCGTCCGTCCCGGCACGCTATACGCCGCGATCCTGCGTTCGCCGCATGCGCATGCACAGATCGTCTCGATCGATTCCGAGGCCGCCCGCCGCGCCGACGGCGTTGTCGCGGTCCTGACCGGCGACGACATCAAAGCCCTTACAACCAGCCTCGTCGTGGGAGTGAAGGCGCCGGTCGAATGCTGGCCGATCGCGGTCGGGCGGGTGCGGTATCTGGGCGAACCGGTTGCCGTCGTCGTCGCGGCCGACAGATACCTGGCTGAGGACGCGGTCGATTTGATCGAGGTCCGATATGCCGCGCTGCCGGCCAATATCGATCCACTCAAGGCGCTGTCTCCCGATACGCCGGTTCTTCACGAGGGCTTCGGCGGTAACGTCGCCAGCGACCGCACCTTCCGCTACGGCGATCCGGAGCGCGCATTCGCCGAAGCAGCACACCGGGTTTCGATCGACATCCGGTATCCGCGTAATTCCTGCACCCCGATTGAAACCTACGGTGTCGTTGCCGACTACGATGCGTCCGAAGACGCTTTCGATATTATCGCGAATTTCCAGGGTCCGTTCAGCATTCACGCCGTGATTTCCCGGGCGCTGAAAGTTCCGGGAAATCGCGTCCGGCTGCGCACGCCGCCGGATTCGGGCGGCAGCTTCGGCGTCAAGCAGGGCATATTTCCTTACATCGTGCTGCTTGCCGCCGCATCGCGGGCGGTTGGACGCCCGGTCAAGTGGATTGAAGATCGTCTCGAGCACCTCACCGCCTCGGTATCGGCGACCAACCGTGCGACCACGCTCTCGGCCGCAGTCGCTGCCGACGGCAGGATCTCGGCACTCGACTGGGATCAGGTGGAAGATTGCGGCGCGCATCTGCGCGCGCCGGAGCCCGCCACGCTTTACCGCATGCACGGCAATCTGACCGGCGCTTACGACATCGCGAACGTGGCGGTCCGGAATCGGGTCGTCGTCACCAACAAGACGCCCACGGGCCTGAACCGCGGGTTTGGCGGACCGCAGGTCTATTTCGCGCTGGAGCGGCTGATGCAGCGCATCGCGATCGAGCTCAAGCTCGATCCATTGGATGTGATCAGGCGAAACCTCGTCCCAGCCGACAGGTTTCCCTACCGGACGGCGACCGGCGCGCTGCTCGATTCCGGAGATTACCAGGAGGCGATTGCGCGCGGCGTCGAGGGCGGCGCGCTCGAAGAACTCAAGGCGCGGCGGGATGCCGCCCGGGCCGAAGGCAGGCTCTACGGAATTGGCTATGCGGCGGTTGTCGAGCCCAGCGTCTCGAACATGGGTTACATCACGACCGTATTGACGGCGGCCGAGCGAAAAAAAGCCGGGCCAAAAAATGGGGCGCAGGCTACGGCGACCGTGGCGCTCGACCCCGTCGGAAGCGTCTCCGTCCACGTCGCGTCGGTCCCGCAGGGTCAGGGGCATCGGACCGTGCTGGCGCAGGTGGTGGCCGACGTCTTCGGCCTCACGCCCGCGGATATCAGGGTCAATACCGAGATCGATACCGCCAAGGACGCTTGGTCGATCGCGTCCGGCAATTATGCAAGCCGCTTCGCCGCGGCGGTCGCCGGGACGGCGAAGCTTGCGGCCGAGCGCATTGCCGCGCGCCTGGCGCGCATTGCGGCCAGTCAGTTCAATACCGATGCGGACGACATCGTGTTCGCGAACGGCGCCGTCAGTTCACGGCGAAACCCGGACAATCGCGTCGCGTTCTCGCGGCTGGCCGCGCTGAGCCATTGGGCGCCGGGCACCTTGCCCGACGATGTCCAGCAAACCATCCGCGAGACGGTGTTCTGGACGCCGCCCGAGCTCACGCCGCCCGACGACAAGGACCGGGTCAACTCGTCGCTTTGCTACGGCTTCATCTTCGACTTCTGCGGCGTTGAGATCGATCGCACGACGCTGATGACGCGCATAGACCGCTACGTGACGATGCACGATTGCGGCACCATCCTGCACCCTGGAATGGTCGATGGCCAAATCCGCGGCGGGTTCGCGCAGGCTTTGGGCGCCGCACTCTATGAAGAATACGCCTACGCCGCGGACGGCAGCTTTCTGACCGGCACCTTCGCCGATTACCTGCTGCCGACCACGGCCGAAGTCGCGGATCCCGTCATCCTTCACATGGAGACGCCGTCGCCGTTCACGCCGCTGGGGGCGAAGGGCGTCGGGGAGGGCAATTGCATGTCGACGCCGGTCTGCATCGCCAACGCGGTCGCCGACGCGCTCGGCATGAAGGATGTCGAGCTTCCGCTGGTTCCTGCCAAACTGGCCGACATCGTCCGCGGCGCCGAACCGCCGCCGCCTGCCGGGCGTCGTACCGATCCGGCGAAATCCGCCAAGGCTGGGCGCCAGCTCCGCGGCGAAGGCAGCGCTGCGGTGGCCGCGTCTCCCGAGACGGTCTGGACCATGCTGCTCGATCCGGCGACGCTTCAAGCCGTCATCCCCGGTTGTCACGGCGTCGAGAGAGTTTCCGATACGCATTTTCGCGCCGATGTCACGATCGGGATCGGGCCGGTCAAGGGCCGCTATCGCGCCGAAGTCAAGCTGTCGAACCTGGATGCGCCGCGCGCCGTGACGTTGGGCGGCTTCGCGGAAGGGGCTCTTGGATTCGGTAACGGCGAAGGCCGCATCACGCTGACACCCGAAAACAACGGCACGGTCGTGCATTATGAGTATGACGCCGCCATCGGGGGCAAGGTCGCGAGCATCGGTGGCCGCCTGCTGGATGGCGCGGCGCGCGTCATCATCGGACAGTTCTTTTCGGCCCTGGCCCGTCAGGCCGGCGGCGCGTCGGCGCAAGCCGGGCCGTCGCTGATCGGCAGGCTGCGCGCCCTGTTCGGGAGGCCGTCATGAAGCCGGCGCCCTTCGATTATGTCCGCGCGGAAACGCTCGACGAAGCGCTCGCGGTTCTGGCCGCGGAAGGCGGCGACGCGCGGATCATCGCCGGCGGCCAGTCGCTGATGGCGATGCTGAACACGCGGCTGGCGAAGCCGAAGGTCCTGATCGACATCATGCGGCTAAAGGAACTGGACCGCATCGATGCGACGGCGGACACCGTGACAGTCGGCGCGGGGGTCAGACAGCAGGCGCTGCTTGCCTGGCCCTCGCTTGCCGGGAAACTGAAGCTGGTCGCGGCTGCTTTGCCCTGGACCGGGCACGTTCAGACCCGCAGTCGCGGGACGATATGCGGCTCGATCGCGCACGCGGACCCGAGCGCGGAAATGCCGTTGGCGCTGCTGGCCCTTGGAGGCGACGTGCATCTGCGCACGGCCAAGAAGCGCCGAAAGGTGGCGGCCGGCGCCTTCTTCACCGGCATGATGTCCACCGCCCGCGCCGACGACGAAATGATCGAAGCGGTGTCGTTTCCGTCCGGTGGCGGCGCAAGATGCGCTTTCCGTGAAGTTGCGCGGCGCCACGGCGACTTTGCCATCGTCGCCTGCGCGGCGGTCGCCAGCAAGGAAGGCGTCCGCTTCGCCGTCGGCGGCGTGGCGGACGTGGCCGCGGTGCGCGACTGGCCGCGCCTCGACGGCAGCGCGCTCGACGATGCGTTGAATGCCTTCGCCCATGAGCTCGATGCGCGCGACGACGTTCACGCGACGGCGCGCTATCGCCGCGATCTGGTCCGGCTGATCGGCCGCGACCTCGTCGGGGAGGTGCTGCAATGACGCGCCTGAGGTCAAACCAGCGGCACCGGGTCAGCTTCAAGCTGAACGGGAGAGCCGTCCACGGCGAGGCTCAGCCGCGCATGCTGCTGACGGATTTTCTGCGTCAACAGATCGGCGCGACCGGCACTCACGTCGGATGCGAGCACGGTGTCTGCGGTGCCTGCACCGTAACCGTGGACGGGATGATCACCCGCGCCTGCCTCACGCTCGCGGTACAGGTCGACGGCAGCGATGTCCGCACGGTGGAGGGTCTCGCGCCCGCGCCCGATCGCCTCGGCATTCTGCAAGACGCTTTCAAGCGCCACCACGCACTGCAATGCGGCTTCTGCACCGCCGGGATCCTGATGTCGCTCGATCATTACCTCCGCGAACGGCCGAGGCCGACGGAAGATGAACTGCGCGACATGCTCAGCGGCCATCTGTGCCGGTGCACCGGCTACACCCCGATCATTCACGCCGCGCTCGACGCCGCGAGTTTGCTTGCAACACATCACAGCGCAGAGAAGACAGATGCTTGATCTCGGTACCAGTTTCATCGCGAGCGTCGCGCGGGATCCGGACGCCATCGCGATCGTCGATGCCGGCCAGCGGTTGACCTACCGGCAATGGTATGCACGAATTTCTTCCGTCGTCGCGGCATTGGACGATATCGGATTGAAGCCGGGCGACCACATCGTCACCGTACTGCAGAACAGATGGGAAGCCGCGACAATCCATTGGGCCTGCCAGTTCGCGGGCATCGTAATCACGCCGATCAACTGGCGGGCCAAGTCCGACGAACTGGATTTTTGCATCCGTGATTTCGGAATCCAAGGCCATCGTCTACGAGACGGCGTCCGCCGATGCGGTGAACAGTTCCGCACCGGCGCGTGCCATCTGGCGGATATCCGTGACGGACACGCCATCGTCGAAAGCCATATTGTCGTTTGCAGAAATGCTCCGGGTGGCTGCGCCGGACGTCCAGCCGCGAGTTGGAGCCGACGCATGGTCCTTGATGCTCTACACTTCGGGAACAACATCGAAGCCGAAAGGCGTGCCGCGCCGCCACAGGGCCGAACGCGCGGCGGGCGTGGCCCACGTCGCACAAAATCTCTATGGTCGGGGGGAGTGTACTCTCGGCGTGATGCCGCTCTATCACACCATGGGCGTACGATCGCTGATCGCCATGTCTCTGATCGGCGGCAGGTTTGTATGTCTGCCGCGCTTCGACCCGCGCCAGGCGCTTGCCGCCATCGAGGCCGAAAAAGTCACCAACCTTTATCTGGTCCCGACACTTTACCACGATCTGGTTCATCATCCCGACTTTAAAACGACCAATATATCCAGCGTGCGAAAGCTTGGGTTCGCCGGAGCGTCGATGACCGACGGCTTGCTGCAAAAGCTGGATTTATCCTTCAAGCCCGATCTGTTCGTCAACCACTATGGCAGTTCCGAGATCTACACTTTTACGGTCGATCAGAGCGCGATCGCAAAGCCGGGTTCGGCGGGCAAGGCCGGGATCAACCAGCTCGTCAGGGTCGTGAAGCTCGCCGCAGGCTCGGCATCGGACCTCGCCTCAAGCGGCGAGGAGGGCGAGATCATCGCGCTGCTGGCAGGCGACGAATTGTTCGAAGGCTATTGGAAGCGCCCTGAAGCCGACGCCAAGTCGCTGCGCGATGGCTGGTACTTCACCGGCGATACGGGCTTTGTGGACAAGGACGGCGACCTGTTCGTCACGGGCCGGACCGACGACATGATCATCACCGGCGGCGAGAACGTATCGCCGGTGGAGATCGAAAGCTGCCTTTCGCTGCACCCCGCTGTGTTGGAAGTCGCGGTTGTCGGGCTTGCCGACGAAAGATGGGGCAAGATCGTCGCCGCCTTCGTCAAGCGCCGCGCATATGTCAGCGAGGCCGAGCTGGAAGCGTTCTGCCGCGATTCCGGTCTTGCGAATTTCAAGCGCCCGCGAAGGTTTGTCTTCGTCGATGCGATCCCGAAATCACCCGTCGGCAAGCTGCTGCGCAGGTTGCTGGTCGCGGGCGAATATGACGCCGAGCGCCAGCCGCCATCTGACGCCGCATAGATCCCGATCTTTTAAAAAGGAAGGAAAGCCAAGTGCCAACATCGTTCAATTTTGCCGACCCGCGCCTTGCAAAGCTCGACGGTTTCCAGGTGGAAATCGACGAGGCTCACGAGCGGGCCGATATCATCCTCAACCGTCCCCCCTACAACATCGTATCGATGCCGCAGCGCGACCAACTCCGGCTGGTGTTCGAAACCCTGGACGAGGACCCGCGCGTCAGGATCATCGTCGTGCGCTCGATAGGTGAGCATTTTTCCAGCGGCGGCAATATCGGGGGCTTCATGGAAGCCACGCCGGAGCATGTGTCGAAGCTCGCCTGGAATATCGCGTCGCCCGCGCGTTGTGCCAAGCCCGTGATCGTCGCCAATCGCGGCTATTGCTTTGGCGTCGGCTTCGAATTGTCGCTTGCCTGCGATTTCCGGATCGCGTCGGAGACGACGTTCTATGCGTTGCCGGAACAAAAACTCGGCCAAATCCCTGGATCCGGCGGCTCCGCGCGGCTGCAGAAGATGATCGGCATTACCCGCACCAAGGACATCGTGATGCGTTCGAAGCGGATTCCCGGCAAGCAGGCCCAGGAATGGGGCATCGCGACCGAGTGTGTGCCCGATGCCGAGCTCGAAAAGGCCACCGACAAGCTTGTAGATGAACTACGCACCTTCTCGCCGCTGGCCCAGCGCACGGCCAAGAAACTCTTGAACGATACCGAGGACTCGACGCTCGCAATCGCGATCGAGCTCGAGGGCCATTGCTATAGCCGCCTGCGCCAATCGGCGGATTTCAAGGAAGGTGTCGAGGCCTTCAACGCCAAGCGCGCTCCGAAGTTTACGGGACTGTAGCCGACGTTGGATGAGAGCCGGCGCGCGCACGCGCCGGCTCGGTCCGGATTGGCCGGCGGGCGCAGCGCCCAATCGGCTGAATTTTCAAAAATCATAACGGGGAGAATTCGAAAATGACAATAGCAAGCACGTCGGTCGATGCGCAGGCAACCGCCGGCAATCGGCAAATGATCAACGCGATAATCGCATCGGTGCTGGGCTGGTCGCTCGATCTGTTCGATCTGTTCATTCTGCTCTATGTAGCGCCGGTCATCGGCGCGCTGTTTTTTCCCTCGACCAACGCGACTTTCTCGCTTGCCGCGGTCTATGCATCGTTCGCCGTGACGTTGCTGATGCGCCCGATCGGCTCCGCGGTATTCGGGCATTATGCCGACGTCTATGGCCGAAAGGGCGCCATGCTGGTTGCGATCGTCGGCGTCGGCATCAGCACGGCGGCCTTCGGCGCATTGCCGACCATCGCACAGGCCGGGATAGCCGCACCGATCCTCTTCCTGGTCCTGCGGCTGGTCCAGGGTGTGTTCGTCGGCGGGGTTGTCGCATCCACGCATACCATCGGCACTGAATTGGTTCCGGCGAAGTGGCGCGGAGCGATGTCCGGTCTGGTCGGCGGGGGAGGAGCGGGGATCGGCGCGTTGTTGGCATCCTTGGTGTTCCTGATCACTTCAACGGTTTTTCCGGGCGAAGCCTTTGCGCAATGGGGATGGAGGTTCATGTTCTTCTCGGGCCTTTTGAGTTCCCTGCTCGGTTGGTTCATTTTCAAGAACCTTGAAGAGTTGCCGTTCTTCAACGAGCTGCAGCAGCAAAAGGCCGCGCGCAAGGCGACGGCGGCACCGTCGCCGCTCAGGACGCTGTTTTCGAGCGGATACCGTTCCGTGCTGCTGATTAACCTTCTGATTACATTCGGTGGCGGCGCCGGTTACTACCTGACATCAGGCTATCTTCCGACGTTCCTGAAGGTGGTCAACGGCGTCCCGAACAACGTCTCGTCGCTGATCTTGATGGGGGCGAGCGTCACCGCATTCATCTCCGCGGTCCTGATCGGGGAGCTGAGCGAGAGGATCGGCCGCAAGCCGACATTTCTCGCCGTCGGCGTATGTGCACTGGTGCTGTTGCCACTGTGTTATCTCGGCCTGGCCGGGGCCGCGGGCACGGCGCAGGTGACGTTCTATGCACTGACGATCGCCTTCATCGGCAATGCCGGCTATGCGCCGGTCCTGATATTCCTGAACGAGAGATTTCCGACCGCATTGCGTGCCAGCGGCACCGGTTTGTCCTGGAACATCGGCTTTGCGTTGGGCGGCATGATGCCCACCTTCGTTTCGCTGGCAAGCGCCGGCACGGCGCAAATCCCGATGTCGCTTGCGATATTCTCAGCGGCGATTTTCGTGATCTACCTGATCGGCGCGCTGACCATCTCGGAAACCAGGGGCAATTTTCATTGATCGCACCCTGGCGCCGGATTTGATCGAGGGGCCGTCAGTGCATGACGCCGATATCGGCTCTCGATCTCATCGACGGCGTGTGACAACGTACCGCATCCAGCATTGACCCCTCAAACGGGGAAAGTGCCGGGTGACTACGCCGCAAGCGGAGGGTTCGATGCGCCGGGTGGGAGTGCGCACGCAAAGGGTATCATTGAGTGCTCGCCACTCCAGCCGCGTTCTGCATCGCCGGCAAGGAATGGCCGGCGCTTCCTTCGATCTTCAGCTTTCGTTCCATGAAGTCGAGGAACGCGCGAAGCCGCCGCGATTCCTTGCGCTTGCCGAGGAACGTCGCGCTGACTTGAAGCGACGGGCTTTCCCAGTCGGTAAGTACGCGGATCAGCCGTTTGGTCTTGATATCGTTCTGACACATGATGTTGGGGAGAATGCCAAGACCGACGCCGCCGATCACAAGCTCGCGGGCGACGCCGATGTGATTTACGGTAATTCGTCCGGTCACGTCGATGACCTTGACGCCATGTCCGCTGCGAAAATTCCAGACGCCTTCGGCGCGCTGATGTTCGGTCACGACGCAATCGAAATGTTCGAAATCGTCCACGCTGACGGGCACACCCTTTCTTTGCAGGAACGCCGGGCTCGCATAAACGCCTCGCGTAATGCTGGCCAGGCGGCGGACGCCGCCATGCGTTTCGGGAAGGGTGCCCAGTTGAACCGCAACGTCGTACGGTTCGACCGATACATCGATCCAGCGGCTGTTCGCGTCGATCACGAGATGGATGTCGGGATAACTGACGGCGAACGCGGCGATCGCGCTGCTGAGCCAACCGGTGCCGAAGTCTACGGGCATGCTGACGCGGAGCATTCCCCGCAGCTCGGTCTGCATGCGCGTCGTGCCGAGGCCCGCTTCCTCTATTTCCGCGGCGATGCGTTCGCAGTGCTCGTAAAGGACTTGACCGATGTCGGTGACGGCAAGCTTGCGGCCGCCTTTTTTGAACAGGACGGCGCCGAGCTGATCTTCGAGAAACATCAGCTTGCGGCTGACGGTGGACTTTGGAATATCGAGCTTCTTCGAAGCACTGCCGATGCTGCGCGCGTTGACGACTTCGAAAAACAACAGTAGCGCATTGAGGTCCAGTTTTCTTGTCACAGTCTTCCTCTATCCCAGCCCGTCCGGGACGCATTGGCCAACTGATCGTCCCATTTATGGAACGGTGAGGAAGTAAAAATGCGCTATCGTCCCGGGTTTGGCAAGTTTAGGGTGCAAACCTGCAGTTGTATCGGCGTGATCTTTCGGCCCGCACCGTGGGAAGCCAGAAGCAAGAAAAAAGACGCGTGCTGCACGGATATCGGGAGGTGAAAATGACGGATTCCACAAGACGGAACTTCCTGGCGGCTGCGGCGGTGAGTTCTTTCGCGCTGCCATCGACCCTCCGACAGGCATTCGCGGCTGCGGATATTCCGGTGCGCTGGGCATCGCTGGAGCCGGGATTTACGGTGCTGCCGGTTCAGTACATCCTCGCCAACAATCTCGGCCGCCAGAACGGCGTCGCTTTTCCCGATCCTGCGCCATATACGGCGGTGTCGACCTACTACAACGATTTCGTGGCCGGAAACTACGACGTCTGTATCGGCAGCTGGGACACCTTCGCCGCCCGCTATCAGGCCGGCGTGCCCATCAAATATCTCTGTACGATCACCGACGCGAACATGATCGCGCTGTTGGCGCCCAAGGCCGGCGTCGACGATGTATCGGGGCTCAAAGGCAAGACGATCGCCGCCCTGCAGTCGACCGGCACGTATCGGATCGTCCGAGCCCTGATCAAGGAAGCGTACGGTTTCGACATCGAAAAGGATGCGACGATCCAGAACGTCGATAATCCCGCAGCCTCGGTCACGCTGCTGATGGCGGATCGCGCCGATGCGGCCCTGTCATGGGAGCCGAACATCACGACGGGCCTGATGAGAAAACCTGACCTGCGCGTGCTTCTGAAGGCGGGCGACGTCTACAAACGACTTTCGGGCGGATTAGATCTGCCCTACTTCGGTGTCGCGATCCGGAAGGAACTGGCCGACGCCAATCCTGGTATCGCAGCAAAAATCGGGAAGGTCTTTGAAGAGTGCCTTGGCGGCATCAATGCCGACACGGCCAAGGCGGCCGATCTGTTCGGCGTCAAGACCGGCATTCGAACCGACACGCTGAAGCAGGCGATGGGCTCCAAACGTCTGACGTTCAACTACCGGCCCATGAGCGATGAGCTTTCCCGATCGTCGATATTGCTGGCGAGCGAGTTTCTGGCGCGCAACGGCCTTTTGACCAAGCCCGTCGATCAGAACTTCTTTGCCGTCTGACAGATCATGACGGAAGGACCGATTTCCATTGCGGCCGACGCCGGCCGAACATCGGGCGCGCAGCGCCCCGCCGCCGCGGCGCTTGTCAAGCCGCTGACCGGAACGATCGCGGATCGGAAGAATCCCGAGGCTCGACGCGATATCGTTGCGACCTGCGTCGTCGTGATTTTGCTTCTTGCGGCGATGGAAGTCACCAGCCGCTTCGTTCCCGACTACATCATGCCGTCGCCGGTGGCCGTCTGGAATGCCGCGCGGGAGCTGTTCTTTTCCGATCCCTACCACGTCGCGGTGACGCTTGTGCGTCTCGCCGTCTCCGTGACGATCGCGATGACCGCGGGCGTGCTGGTTGGCCTGGCGATGGGGATGTTTCCCTCGGTACGGCCCTATCTGAAGGCGATCGTCGTCATCGATACCGGGATTCCGGCGCTGTCGTGGATGTTGATCGCGGTGTTCTGGTTCAAGAATCCGGAGTCCCGGATATTCTTCATTCTGCTGGTGATCCTGCTGCCGTTCTATGCCCTCAACGTTTACGAGGGCGTGCGGGCGCTGCCGAAAGAGCTGGTCGACATGATCGAGAGCTTCCGGCCGTCGCGATGGCAGGTGCTGCGCTATCTCATCCTTCCGCATATCGTGGCCTACATCTTCCTGACCACCAAATCGGTGATCGGTTACGCGATCCGGATGGTGATCTTCGCCGAGCTCGTCGCGTCCGCGGTCGGCATCGGCGCACGCATGAACCTCGCCCAATCGACCTTCCGGATCGATCAGGTGCTGGCATGGACGTTCTTCCTCGTAATCCTGAATCTGCTGCTTCAGGCCTTCGTGAACGGTCTGGAGAAGATTTCTCTGAAGTGGCGCGCGGAGGCGACGGTAAGATGACCGAGCAAAATCTTATCGAGGTTCGCGAAGTCACCAAGACGTTCGGCGCCAATCTGGCGGTCGATAATCTCTCGATGAGTGTCCGCCGCGGGGAGATCGTGGTTCTGCTCGGGCAAACCGGCGCCGGGAAAAGCACGGTGCTTAATCTGATCATGGGCACGACCTGTCCGGATTCCGGCCAGATCCGGGTCGCCGGCTTCGATCCCTATGCATCCTTCAAGGCCCTGAAAGGACGGCTGTCGGTCAGTTTCCAGACCGACAGGTTGTTGCCGTGGCGCACGGCGGTCGAAAACGTCGAACTGGGACTTCTCATTCTCGGGAAATCCAAGTCACAGGCGCGGGCGCATGCCAAGGAATGGCTGGCGCGCGTCCATCTCGAAGGCGCCGACAACAAATACGTCCATGAGCTCTCGGGAGGCATGCGGCAGCGCGTGTCGCTGGCCCGCGCACTTGCCATCGATCCCGAGATTGTCTTTCTCGACGAGTCCTTCAGTCAGCTCGACCACGTCACATCAAAGTCCTTGCGGCGGGACTTTCTTCAGATCGCGCGCGAATTTCAAAAAACCTGTTTGCTGATTACCCACCGGATCGATGACGCGATCGAGATGGCTGACCGCGCGCTGGTATTGAGCGTTCCGGCCAAGGTGGCTCTCGAAGTCCGGATCAGCGACGAGGCGCGGTCGAATCCGGGCACGATCGCGGATCTCCACGCCCAGATTGCATCCGCCATGGGCGGAGAATCCCAACTCGAACATTGAAATCATTGGAGACCATAGAGACATGAATTATCAGGACGTGATCCTCCATCGAGAGAACGGGTGGGTCGAAATCACGATCAACCGGCCCGAGAAGCTGAATTCGCTGCGGGAACAGACCGCCGACGAGATCCTTGGGATCCTGAATGACGTCGAGCACGACAGGACGGTGCGGGCGGTCATTTTGCTCGGCAGCGAGAAGGCATTTTGCACGGGCATCGACACCAGCGAATTCCAGATCCAGGAAAATGGCTATTTTGATTTCTACCGGTTCCGCAAGAGGAGCCGGAAGGTCAATCGCCTGTTCAAGGAGATCGGGGGTTTCACCAAGCCGCTGATTTCGGCCATTGAGGGGTTCGCGCTCGGCGGCGGCCTTGAACTGGCGCTTGTCGGTGACATCATCGTGGCCGGCGCCAACGCGAAGTTCGGCCTGCCCGAGATCAAGCTGGGCATGATGCCGGGCGGGGGAGGCACTCAGACGCTTCCCAGGCTGATCGGCAAGCCGCTGGCAAAGGAATTGATGTGGACCGGCCGGCGGATCACCGCGGCGGAGGCGGAGCGCTATCGTATCCTCAATCATGTCACCGAGCAGGGCAAGGCGCTGGAGAAGGCCCGCGAGATCGCCAAGAGCATCAGCGACAACGCGCCGATCCCGGTGATGATGACGAAGTCCGTTATCGATCGCGGCGTCGATATGTCGCTCGCGGACGGCTTCGACGCCGAGGGCGATGCCTCCTTCCTGCTTTATTTCACCAGGGATCGCGACGAAGGGCTGAAGGCCTTCCGTGAAAAGCGGTCGCCGGAATTCCGCGGAGAGTGAAAATGACTGCAAAGAAACGCGACATCGCCATCGCCGGCTACGCGGAGACGGCCATCGACTTCAAGACCGGACGCAGCGCGTACGATCTGGGCGGCGAGGCCCTGGCCAAGCTTCTCGCCGCAACCGGCATTCCGAAGGATGCCATCGACGGCCTGTCGGTGACGACGCCGCTCAGCGAGTGTCCCAATCCGTTTTTCGCGGTGTACATGACCGAAGCCCTGGGCCTCACGCCAACCTGGCTCAATTACGGTGGAACCGGGGGATGCTCGGCAACGGGCGGCATCGCACGCGCGGCTTCCGCCATTCGCGACGGCTATTGCGAGGTCGCCGTCGTGCTGTCGGCCGACGCCCCCAGCACCGCATGGCGCGCCAATTATGGGGCCTACCGTTCCGAATTCCAGGATCCGCCCGGCGTTCAGGGGCCGCCGGCGACCTTTGGATTGCTGATGAGCCGATATAACCATCAGTTCGGGATCAAGTCCGAAGCGCTTGGGAAGATTGCCATTACACAGCGTGAGCATGCCCTGCACAACGAGAATGCCTACGCCAAATTCAGGACCCCGATCACGATGGCGGACTATGAGAAGTCGCGCGTCATTGCCGATCCGTTGCGCCTGCTCGATTGCGTCATGTTCTGCGACGGCGCCAACGCCTTTCTCGTCACCACAGAACAGCGGGCTCGCAGTCTCGGGATCGACAAAATGGTGTTTCCGACGGCCTATGCCGAGGTAACCAACTTAAACGGCAACAAGCCGCTTGCGGAAATCACGGAGACCGGATTTTCGAAGATTGCTCCGAAAGTCTTTAAGCAATCGGGGTTGACGCCGAAAGACATTCGCATGTTCCAGCCTTATGACGACTTCACGATCGCCGTCATGATGAAGTTCGAGGACTTCGGCTTTTGCAAGCGCGGGCAAGGTAGCGATTTCACGCTCGATACCGATCTCTCGTACAAGGGCACGCTGCCGCTGAACACGGGGGGAGGCCAGATCTCGGCCGGCCAGCCGGGACTGGCGAGCGGAGGATTGAACCTCGCGGAAGCCGTGCGTCAGATGTTCGGCGAGGGCGGGGGACGCCAGGTCGATAATCCGAAGAACGCGCTGGTGACCGGCATTGGCGTTATTCCCTACGCGCGGAACTGGGGTACCAGCGCCGCCATGATCCTGGAGGCATGAAATGGCTGATGAGAAGGCGGGACGTCCGGTCCCGAAGCCCTCGGTTTACGTTGACACCAAGCCGTTTTGGGACGGTGCCAAGGCCGGCAAGCTGGTGCTGCAGTTTTGCAAGGACACCGGCCAGTTTCAGCACTATCCGCGTCCGGTCAGTATCTTCACCGGCAGCCGGAATCTGGAATGGCGGGAAGTCTCCGGCAAGGGCACGATTTACGCCTGCACGGTGATTCGCGTTCCCGGGCCCGGCCTCGACGGCCGGCTTCCTCTTTCGGTCGCAACCGTCGAGCTCGACGAGGGCGTGCGTATCCTTGGCAACATCCTGAACAAGGACCCTGATACGGTGAAGATCGGGCAGCGTGTCGAAGTCGCGTGGGACCGTCTTTCCGACGACGTGCAGTACCCGGCTTTCAACGTCGTTTGAGGAATTCGACATGCGCCTGGAAACCATTCTGCGTGCGCAAGCCGTGCGTCACCCCGACAAGATCGCGTTGATCTGCGGCGGCGAACGGGTTGTCTATCGCGATCTCGACCGGACGATCCAGCGCGTCGCGAACGGGCTAAAAATGCATGGCGTCGGTCCCGGAGACCGGATCGTTGTATTCCTGTCCAACGGCGTCGAGGTCGTCGAACTCTTCTATGCGGCATTCTCGGTGGGCGCGATCGTGATCCCGGTCACGACGCGGCTCACACCGCACGAACTGCAACATATCTGTGCGGACAGTCAGCCCCGCGCAATCGTGTTCGAAGGGGACGGGAGCTCGATTGCCGAAGTTCTCCAGGCAAATTCCGATGCGGTCCGGATCACGACGAGCACGAAGGTGAAAGGCGCCGTCGAATATGCCGAGCTTCGGAAAGCGGATCCCGCTCCGCTGCCGGCCCTGTCGATCGAGTTGGACGACGCCATTATCATGTACACGTCGGGCACGACGGGCAAACCGAAAGGGGCGATCATAACGCACGCCAATGTCGTCATTCAGCATTGCTTCGTGAACGCCGTCGAGTGGGGAATTTCGAGTGAAGACCGTTATCTTGTGACGACGCCGCTTGCCCATCGGACCGGCTTCGCCCGGCTTGCCAATTCGCTGACGCTCGGCGGAACGCTCGTCGTCATGAAGAAGTTCGATCCGCGCGAGACCGTCGAGACGATCGCGAAGGAAAAGATCACCGTCGTCGGCATGGTCCCGACGGTATGCCGCATGCTGCTTCCCGAAATAAAGGCCGATCCCTCGCGCTGCGCGTCGCTTCGCCGCATCGTCGTCACGGGTGAGGCGTTCCCGGTCGAACTGAAGCGGCAGTTCCTCGCGCTGCTTCCGAACGTGCGGCTGGTGTCGTTCTTTGCGATGACCGAAGTAGGGGGCGTGACCTCGCTTTCGCACGAGGAGCAGTTTGACCACGCCTCCTCGATCGGCCGGCCGACGCCCGGTGTCGAGATCCGGATCGTCGATGATGCCGGCACCGAGGTGAAGACAGGCGAGCCGGGGGAACTGCTGGTGCGGGTGGGGCAGCCCGGCCGCTATTCAGTGATGCGCGGCTACTATAATCGGCCCGAGGAGACCGCGAAGACCATCGAGGATGGATGGATACATACCGGCGATGTCGCCAAGGCCGATGAAGACGGCTACCTCTATATCGTCGATCGCAAGAAGGACATGGTGCTCAGCGGCGGCTTCAATATCTACACCAAAGAGGTCGAACAGGCCCTTCTTCAAAATCCCGACATCGCCGACGCCGCGGTGGTCGGGGTGCCCGATGCCGTGTTCGGAGAGGCTGTCGCCGCCTTTATCGAGCGGGAGCAGGGAAGCGCTCCAACGCCTGCCTCGGTTGTCGACCATGTCCGCAGCCTGGTGGCCGGCTACAAGAAGCCCAAATACGTTTTCATCGTTGACGCGCTACCGCGAAATTCGCTCGGCAAGGTGCTTAAGCGAGAACTGCGCGATCAGGCCGTCGATCTCGTCGACAGCGCGCAACGCGTCGAGAAGAGCGGCGAGGCAGTCGATAGCGGCAACGGAATATCGTAGCCGCGTGCTGGTTTCAGCGAACGCGTTGCTGTGGCCAGCAACCCGTTCCGGGCGAGGCATCGATATTATTCAAGTTCGATGGCCTGGTACTTCCCGCTTTCATCGAGCGCCGTTCCCCAGATCTTGTGCGAGGCCTGGTGTTCGGCGCGGCCGAAACTGAGTTGCGTCCCAAGGCCAAGGTCGAGATTGCGCGTATTCTCCAGCACGTCGATGACCTTCTCGGTATCGAGTTGCGGTCCCACCCGTTTAAGGGCGTGGATCAGGACGTTGGCGGCAATGTAGCCCTCGAGCGACACGTAATCCGGCGCCTCGCCGGGAAAATATTTGGCCAACGCATTCTTGTATTCAAGAACCGCACTGGAATAACCGGAAACCGCCGGCACAACCTGGGTCACGATTGAGCCGCTGGTATAGCGCGGTCCCAACAACTTCAATTCGTCGGCAAGGGCGGTGCTGCCGACGAATGATGTATTGCTGTAGAGCATGTCGGGATAGAGATCGCGCGTCTTCTCGATGAATCTCGCCGCCGCCCGATAAGACGCAATCATGACCACTGCTTTGATGGGGATCCTCTGGGCCTTCAACAGGTTGACGGCCTCCTCGACGTCCACGGTGTTTCGCTTGTATTCGAGCCGCAGAATGCCGGCGTCGCTGACGCCGAGCGAACGAAATGCCTTTGCGACGCCGGCGAACCCCGCGTCGCCGCCGGGATCCTGCTGGGGCGCAAAAACGGCGATCTGTTTGGGCGATACCCGTCGTATTTTGACGAAATAGCGCACGGCCGCGTCGGTCTCTTCGGTGTAGCTCGCCCGATAATTGAATACATAGCGATCCGGAGGATCGTTGCGGAGCACATTCGCGCCGGTGAAGCCGCCGAAGTACAGCATCCGGCGCTCGAGCACATAAGGCAAGGCGACGGCTGCGGTGGACGTCCCGACATTTCCGATAACCGCGAATACCTGCTCCTTCTCGTAAAGCTGCTTCATCGCCTCGATGGTACGGGACGGGGTAAAGGCGTCGTCGGCCGCGATCAGCCTGAGCATCCGGCCTTCCACGCCCCCGGCGTCGTTGGTCCGGTTGAAAGCGGTATCGATTCCGAGCTTCATCTGGCGCCCAAGCTCTTTTGAAGCTCCGGTAAACGGCGCTGCAATTCCGAGCCGGATTTCTCGATCGGTTACGCCGCGGACCCCAGGTCCGACGGCGACCGGTGCGGTCGGTGCCGTGGCGGCGACGGCGGAAGACGGCGCGATCGCAGCGGATAGACTTGGCCGGGCGATCGAGCGTTCGAGATCGGCGAGCTGGCGGTCTGCCGATCCGCAATCCATCCTGCCCGCTGTCACCGCGGTACGGCCCTCCGCGACACTGCGGTCGAACTGATCGGTAAGGTCGGAGCGCTGAGCTTCGTTGGTCGAGGCTTCCGTGATCACCGCCACGAACTTGTCGACGATAAACTGAATCCGGGGCCGCGCGATGTCACGGCACGCCAGCGCTGAACCGACAACCGGTCCGACGCGGCCTGCGAGGTCGCGTACAATGTTGGTCTTGTCACCGGCGGCCTCCGCACCCGCAGCGCCGGCAAGCAAGGTACCCAGTACGACCATCCAACGAAGGGTCATCGCAGGCTCCCCAAGATCAAGGTCAGGTTTGACATCGTCGTTTTCTCCACGTCGGGGTGTGCATTGCCCAATTTTAAAGTGCCGGGGGTGGCGCAGGTTTTTGCTGCACAAATTGCTGAAGCCGCGCTTCGGACCCTTCGCGCGTCACAGGCTGGATGGTTGGGATTGACGCAAGGATCCTCCGAAACTCGGCAGCCCGGCAAATGGGCCGTGCGGTACGCAAGACCCCGCAGCCGGCCCGAACGAGGCGCCAGATTTGGTTGGAAGTTTGAATCGAGACGCTGGATTCGAGATCAGCACCGCGCGACGTAATCTGTGCCCGTCGCCGAGACATATCTCGCAATCGCGTCGTCCATGCCGTTTCCATTGCCCAATCCCCTCGGCAAATGTCCACCTTGAACGACCGCGAAAAATGGCCCCACTTCGCGAGTTGGAAGCTGTCAAGGTATGATACAACCACTCATTGACGGTATAAAGTCCAAACCTTGACGGAATTGAGGCGGGATCTTGTCTAAATCGGTTGTGTGTATGTGCTGAAATGTCCTGATACGTGCATATTCTCGCCAGCCGGAATGTTCGGTCGCTGAGAGCAGAGTCTGTCGGGCGTTTGCGGCGGTTTATGTTTCCACCTGTCCGCCGCGCAATCGTGGACGACCTTGCGTCCAAATGGCCGGTGCGATCGGGAGAGCTTACGATCCCGACGGCCACGACGTATCGACGCAGAATTTCACGTTGCGTCTGCCGGAGATGTCGTCGTGATTGCGCCAGAGCGGAGACGAAGAGGGCCGCGCCTGGTCGACCCCTGCTCGCGGTCCATTCCATCCGTTGCGAGCAGCGCTCTGCTCCGTGTGAAAACGAGCGGCAGAAATGCAGACGATTGGTTTGACTGGGGGAACGAGTTGAGAAAGTACCGCGGTGTGTTACCGCCGGTCGAATGAGCAACTCCGCGAAAGGCTGGGCGGCCGTCACTTCGCAGACATCCTGATGCGATCGGTGAACTCGATGCGGTCGTCAGCCTGCAGAAGCAGGGACGCGTCTTCCTGGAGCGGGATGACTTTATCTTCGAGTCGTCATCCCGTTCCATGTTTTGTTTGAGCATTGGTCTCCGCGCAAACGCTTCGCGTTGTCGCGAAGGGAAGCCGCTATCCATTTTGCGGGTCATGCCCTAGACGTCATCCGTCCGCAAAACAGCGTCCGTCTTGGTTGGCGCGTATCGCGAGGCACGCCACGAACCCCCGTGCAGATATCATCCACCCAGGGGCCCGTGTCGCGCTGTGGCGACCGCAGAAGCTCACCCGACAACCGCAGCAATTATTCAAGCGCAGCAGCTGCGCATATAGCGGTCGGAATTGCTGAGGTTGGCGGCGTTACTTCTTTTTCTTCTTGGTAGTCTTCTTAGCCTTCTTAGCCTTCTTTGCTTTCTTGGCCATGTGGCCCTCCATCAGTTCTGAATGATAACATCAGTGGATGTGCAAGCCGGGACTCGGCACGCACGAAGTTATCTTACACTACAATTGGGAAATTGAAATGGTGATCGCATCGCGACGAAGCGAAGCACGCGTTGCGCGATGATCGCGAAGTAGATCGCAAAGAAGAACAGATGCGCGTGACGACCCGCGCGAAGTGCGCACAGGCGTTTGCGGGCTGCGGCGCGAACAAGCAAAGCAACTCCTCAATGAATTGGGCCGTTTCTTCAAATCCAACCGGAGCGAAGCCCCGCTGAGATGGCTACGACGGAGGTCATTACCCGCTGCCGCAACGAGCGCGGACAATTCACGACGTGCCGGCGGCGGTTAACTATAGGCTCAATCATTTCGGCGAGCCGTCGACGCAGAAGGTCACCGCCTGCGTCGAATGTGGGCGATCCAAGGCCGCTGTCCGTAGAGCGGACTCCTACCCCAAACCGTCAACCACATCACCAACACCGGCTGCGCGGCGTTGCGCATGGTGTGGAAACGGGAGGTTGAAGTCGGTTCGACCTCTCACGATGCTTCAAGCTGCCGACAAGGAGCCGATAGGCGTGCCGCTTGGCCGGGGACAGGTCGCGACTCTACCGCGGAACTTCGTGACCACGTCTCGGAGCCGGCTCTATTTGCCAGCGCTGCCGGTGGCGGCGACCGCCGGTGCGGCCAGGCTTCGCCGATCGAGCGCCAGGTACATAGCGCCGGAAACGACGATCCCGAACAGCCAACTGAGGTCCGCACCGCCCAACAGCCCAATGGAAATCGGTCCCTGGAGCGCGGGAACGAGCCCATCCTGCACCGACCAGCCGGCGATAAGCCCCGCAAAAAAGGCGATCAGGCCGCTCCAGTTGATGTCACCATAGATGCTTGTTTCCGGCGAACGGTAAAGTTCTGCGACATCGATCTGGCGCTTTCGCTTGATAAAGAAGTCGGCCATCACGACGCCGGCCCAGGGGCTCATCCACAGCAGCAGGCTGATCATCCAATTGTCGAAGGCCTTGGCGAACGAAGGCGCGAAGATGAAGTAGATCGTGACCAGGTAACCGGCGATGCCGACGATCAAGGCCAGTGCGGTCCGCGACAAGCGGACGCCCATGCTCAGCGCCGCAAGCGCCGCCGAATATACGTTCAGGATATTGGTCGCGATCGGGCCGTGCAGCACCATCAGCAGCACCAGCAGGCTGGCAACACCGCCGAACACGGCGCTGACCATCTTTGCCGGGTCGGTGTCCAGCGTAACGCTGGCGATGGTCGCCCCGAGGATGGCGAGCCATACCGACGGTACGAACATGCCGACATAGCTATACCAGAAGACCGATTTCGAGGAGACGCTGCGGGGCACGAAGCGCGAATAGTCCGAGGCCCATGTGACCCAGGAAATTCCCCAGCCCACCCCGATCGCCGACATCAGCAGCGTCAACATCGCCAGACGAGCGCCGGGCGGAAGCGTGCTGGTCAGGTTCCAATTGACGACACCCGGCTGACTCCAGGCGAGAACGCTCATCAGCACCATGATCGCGACCGTCACCGGCACGGTGTACTTTTCAAAGGTGCGGATCGCGTAGAAGCCATAGATTCCGATCACGACCTGCACCACCATCACGATGGTGATGACGACGAGCGTTGCCACCAGCGTGTCGGGGATTCCAAACTGGCCCAGGATGGCCATGGCGATCTTGACCGGAAAATAGGTGTTCACGCCGATCCAGCCGAGCGTCATCAGGAACATCAGCGCGCTCGGCAGATAGGCTCCGCGGCGCCCGAAGGCGGAACGGCTAAGCACCATCTGGTTGACGCCGGTTTTATGGCCCATCACCGTGAAGGCGGCGAAGATGGCGCAACCGAACAGGTTGCCCACGACGATCACCGCGATGGTCTCCCACAGGCCAAGCTTGAGGACGATACCGAGCGCGCCGAGCGCCCAGTTGACCGGCGCGATGTTGGCGCCGGCCCATATCCACATCTGCTGTGGTCCGGTCGAGTCCCGGTCGGCATCGGGAATGGGCTCGATGCTGTGAATGTCGGCCCGCAGTTCCGAATTCGTCATGACGTCCCCTCGCTTCCGAAAATATTTCCCGAGGTGAAAACGAGCAAGAATAAAACTAAGCAAGAATCGCACCAAGGCGTTCCATCGCTATCGACCCAGGATGTGCCGAATGGCTGCTGCGCTCGGGTTACGGCGGACATGGTTTGCCACGAGGTCGCCGCGCCGCTGGGAGATTCGGAAGGGAAGGCTGACCGCCAACTCCAAACAGGAGAAGCGCCGCTTTCGAACTCCCCCGCGGGGCCGGCTCGATAAGGGAAGGGCGATGGCCAATTGGTATTAACCGCGTGTTAACCATTTCATGGCATCATTCGAGATCGTTGACTGGACACGCAAGCGCGCGTTCCGCATTCGCCCCAGGTGGCGGCTTTTTCAAAAACATTATCCGATTGGTGGAGTAAGCGGCATGTCGATAGACAACGTGCGCTCTAAGCCAAATCCGTTACTCGCATTCACCTTGATGATTGCCGGCGCCTTCGCCGCCGGCCTGCCGATGGCGGTTGCGATTATTTGGGTTTGCTCCTGAACGCATACGGAGCGTGCTAACCGCTCCGTTGCGGCGGCTCGATGAGGTCCCGTTCCGCACCGCGCCCGATTCCGGCGGGGGTGGCAACCGTATCACGATCGGGCCTCGTCTTTCCCAGGCGCGAAAATGCAGCTCCTTCCGTACACTTTTGCAGCAGCATGGCGACGCGTTGGGCTTGAGTTGGCACCTCACTGGGGCATAGGTTGCGCAACAGCTTAAAACGGACGCCGTGATGATATCGAAATGCATTGCCTTTCTGTTCGCCGCGGTCGCGCTCGCAGGGTGCTGTCTGTCGGGAAACGGCTGCAATACGCCGCCGCCGGCGGCGCCAATTGCCTGGGACGGCTTGGGTCCGGCGCCAACGGAGAACGTCGACGAATCCAAGCGGAAACAAAATTCGCGCCGCAGCCGTGAGATGCTGAACGACGACGCGGCGCCGTCCGATCGGTGGTCGGAGGAACGGGCCGCAGATGCAGCCGACGCGAAGCTGAGACGGCAACTTAGAATATGCGCCAATTGCTAGTCTATCAGGCCTTGCCATTGAGCCGGCAGGGCCATTGAGCCGGCAGGACGGGACGGAAACCCGGTCCCTCCGCTGAAAGCTATTTCTTCATCGCGTCGTAGACCGCAAAGGTGTACGCGCCCTCGGGTTTCCCCGGTGGTGTTCAACTCGAGCCGACATTCGAATCCGGCATCGACCCCCAACGGGCCGACGCGATAGAAAGCCGCGCTGAACCGATTCCGTTGTTGCGTCCTGGGATACCTGCGGGATAGCGGCCTGCGGCGGTTGCTGCGTGCCGCACCCCGTGAAGGCCAAATCGTCAGCGCCGC
Source organism: uncultured Alphaproteobacteria bacterium (assembly GCA_963793165.1). Taxonomy (GTDB): domain Bacteria; phylum Pseudomonadota; class Alphaproteobacteria; order Rhizobiales; family Xanthobacteraceae; genus Bradyrhizobium. The sequence continues at coordinate 1,155,649 of CAWBYU010000004.1, read as the reverse complement.
CGTTCGGAGCGACTATAGTTGCTCAAATGTCCCGCGCGGGCCGCCTGCGCCCGCCCGGCTTTCACCAGGTCACGGCTCTTGCCGTGCGGCGCCGTGAGCGACACCAGGCGCTCCAGGTCCTCGCTGCCGCAGTTGGGACAGGTGGGCGTATCGGCAGAGCCGATCAGCAACTCCATGTCCTTGTCGCATTTCCCGCAATGATAACCATAAAGGGGCATGACTGCGCCTCCCGTTCCGCCGCGCTGGGACCGCTCCTTTTGGGATCTTTCGACCCAATCGTCGACGCGGTGGCCTCGCTTGGAGATTGTCTGTTCAACCCGAAGAATCTCTTGCGGGCTCTGGTGCAGGAACCGGACCAAGGCAAGGCGTTGCTATCCCGGCGTCGCAACCGGGATCGGGAGTTCGCCAGACGCTTGACGAGAGGCTGCCACGTTACTTTCGATCGCCGGTGGATGCCGCGGGCGTCCGCTTTGTTTCGAATGCGACGGGGCGTGTCGGAAAATAGACATTTTATTGTTTCCGCTCTCAAAAAAAGCCGTTCAGCCTCCATCGATCGGATTACTTCGCCCCGAAATCGAATTTTGATGGGTTGGCCCGGATCGTGCAAATCTTCGTGTGGTGGAAAACTTCCGACATGACGCGCGCGGGCGGTGTAGCCGTCCAGATCGTTTAAATGCCCGATGACGAACCCGAACGGTGGTCCGCGTGCGGATCGGCGCTGGAGAAAACCGTTGCTCTGTCCGCACACCAGCGCGCCTTCAAATATTGAGCGGCCCTCGGCCGAGCAAAAAAACATGGTATTGACTGGAGCCTCGCGCGGCATCGGGCACGCAACCGTAAAGCTGTTCTCCGAAGCAGGCTGGCGGATTATCACCTGTTCGCGTCAGCCCTTCGATGGCGAGCTTTGCCCCTGGGATGCGGGATCGAGCGATCACGTCGAGGTGGACCTCGGCGACCACCGCGCCATGCCGCGCGCGCTTGCCGACATCAAGGCGCGTCTTGGCGGCATGCCGCTTCATGCGCTGGTCAACAACGCCGGGTTCTCGCCGAAGAATGGCGAAGGCGGCCGTCTCACGTCGCTGACGACACCGGTCGAGATGTGGATGAATGTCTTTCACATCAATTTCCTTGCGCCGATCCTTCTGGCTCGCGGCCTGTTCGACGAGTTGAGGGACGGATCCGGCACCGTCGTCAATATAACGTCGATCGTCGGTTCGCGGGTGCACCCCTTCGCCGGCACGGCGTACGCGACGTCGAAAGCCGCACTGGCCTGCCTTACGCGGGAGATGGCGCACGACTTCGCGCCCCATGGCATCCGCGTGAACGCGATAGCGCCGGGCGAGATCAAGACCGATATTCTGTCGCCGGAAACCGAAGCGCTGTTTGCTCCGGTCATCCCGATGGGCCGGATAGGCACGCCAGACGAGGTCGCCAAGGTGATCTTCTTCTTATGCTCGGACGCGGCAAGCTATGTGACGGGTGAAGAAATCAAGATCAATGGCGGACAGCACGTCTGAACCGTCCAATCCGAAGAAGGGGACAAGCGTTAAATGGTTGAGCGCCGGTTGCCGTGAATTTAGTCGGGCCAGTTTGATTCAGGTCAAGACATCGATGAACCAGCGTCCGGCGGGCATAACAACCGGGTTCAACCGGGGCGCGGAACCGGGAATGCGTGGGCAATCCCGCCCTCATATTTAGCGTCGATGCGGTTAAGTTAGGCACGACATTTGCGGGAAGATGGAACAGAATATCAAGAATTATTCAAAAAGTTTGGTGGGGGAAGTCCAGGACGATGGAGAGATCGCCATGGCCCATGCTGATGCGTCCGAGACCGAAAGCCTGGAAACGCTACCGAGCCCGCCGCCACTTCCGCTGAGTGAGATCGCGCTCACGGGGATCTACGAAATTTCGAAGATCCTCAACGCGCCGAACAGGCTGGAGACCACGCTTTCTAACGTTCTCAATGTACTTTCGTCGTTCCTGCAAATGCGACATGGCGTCATTTCGCTGTTGGCGGACGACGACATTCCCGACATCACGGTCGGCATCGGCTGGAACGAGGGAACCGACGAGCGCTATCGGGCTCGCCTGCCGGAAACGGCTATCGGGCAGATCGTGGCGACCGCGGTTCCATTGGTTGCAGAAGACGTCGCCACGCATCCGCTGTTCACCACGGATGCGACCGCGCTCGGAGCGGTCGAGGACGTCAGGGTATCGTTCATCGGAGTTCCGATTCGTATCGGCGCGAAAGTCATCGGGACGCTGACCATCGATCGCATCTGGGACGGTCGGTCGGTGTTTCGGCTCGACAGCGACGTGCGGTTTCTCACGATGATCGCGAATCTGATCGGCCAGACCGTGCAGCTCTACCGCGTCGTCTCGCGTGACCGCGACCGGCTTATGGCCGAGAGCCATCGTCTGCAGAAGGAATTGTCGGAGCTTAAGCCGGTACGGGAGCGAAAAAAGGTCCTTATCAAGGGTATTATCGGAGATAGCCCGGCACTCCGCTCGCTGCTCGAAAAGATCATGATCGTCGCCAAATCCAATTCCACGGTGCTGTTGCGCGGTAAATCCGGCACTGGCAAGGAGCTGATCGCCAAGGCCATTCACGAACTGTCGCCCCGCGCCAAGGGCCCGTTTGTCAAGATCAACTGTGCGGCATTGCCGGAATCGGTTCTTGAGTCCGAGCTGTTCGGCCATGAAAAGGGGGCATTTACCGGCGCCATCAACGCACGGAAGGGGCGTTTCGAACTGGCCGACAAGGGTACGATTTTTCTCGACGAGATCGGCGAAATTTCTCCCGCCTTCCAGGCCAAGCTTTTACGCGTATTGCAGGAACAGGAATTCGAGCGCGTCGGCGGCAATCACACCATCAAGGTCGATGTGCGCGTGGTCACCGCGACCAACAGGAATCTCGAAGAAGCGGTTGCTCGCAACGAGTTCCGCGCCGATCTTTACTATCGCATCAGCGTTGTGCCGATGTTGATGCCGCCGTTGCGCGACCGCCGGAGCGACATCCCGCCGCTCGCGGGTGAATTTCTCAAGCGCTTCAATGAAGAGAACGGCCGTGCTTTGTCGCTCGATGCGAGCGCGGTGGAGGTTCTGATGGGCTGCGGCTTCCCGGGCAATGTGCGCGAACTCGAGAACTGCGTTCAACGGACGGCGACCTTGGCCCATGGCCCATCGATCGTGATGGACGACTTTGCCTGCCGCCGGAACGAATGCCTGTCCGCCATGCTGTGGAAGAGCCATTCGGAGATGCTGCCGCAGCGGTTGCGGCCGGCGGTTTCGCTGCCGGTGTTGCCCCCCGCGTCCGCGAGCGGAACGACCGGCGCGGGCGCATCGGCGGGTCAGCCTGCGGCCGATTCCGATTCCGATGCCTGCCGGCTCGGCGGTAGCGAACCGTGGATCGATGCCGGATCGCGACCGTTTCATAGAGGCGATGGAAAAGTCGGGCTGGGTGCAAGCCAAGGCTGCCCGCATCCTTGGATTGACGCCGCGCCAGATCGGCTATGCGCTGAAAAAGCACGGCATCGAGATCAAGCATATCTAACACGGCCTGTCGTACTTGCGACACCCTGTCGTGGGCGCGACAGCATGCTGACCGCCAAGCTCCACAAAATGATCATTTAAATCAAGACTTTGACTTCTGGCACGGCGCTTGAAAAGGGATGTCGAGTGGCATCGCACGCGCTTTCGGAGTCATGAGATGGCCTACAAAATCATCGCCTCACAATGCACGGTATGCGGCGCGTGCGAATTCGAATGTCCTAACGCCGCTATTCGCCTCAAGAACGATATGTACATCATCGATCCCAAGAAATGCACCGAATGCGTCGGGCATTTCGATACGCCGCAATGTGCCGTGGTGTGCCCTGTCGAAAACACCTGCGTGCCTGCTTAAGGGATGGCTGCAATGGCAATCGGCAAGGGCAACAGTCGAGCGCCGGACGGGATCATGGCCCGGCTGAGCCGACTGTTCTTGGCGCTGGTCGCCGGCGAGGATTTGCGGGTTCGCCACGTTATCGCGAGCGCGGTGATATGGGCGGATGCAGATCACGGGGCGCAATCGAAGGCGCGCTGGCATAGTCGACACGATCGAACAACACATCCGCCAGTGGAGTGACGAATGGCAGCCGTGCAAGAAACCGTCGAGCGTGTCCGTAGTATTGAAGTCGAGCAATACAAGTATGGATTTGAGACGCTTATCGAATCCGACAAGGCCCCGAAGGGGCTCTCGGAAGATACCGTCCGCTTCATCTCAGCGAAAAAGAACGAACCGGCCTGGATGCTGGAATGGCGTCTGGAGGCCTATCGCCGCTGGCTGACCATGACCGAGCCGACATGGGCCCGCGTCAACTATCCCAAAATCGATTATCAGGATCTGTATTATTATTCGGCGCCGAAGCCGAAGAAGACGATTGGCTCGCTCGACGAAGTCGATCCGGAAATCCTGAAGACCTATGAGAAGCTCGGCATCCCCCTGCGCGAGGTGGAAGTGCTCGAAGGCGTGGTGCCCCCGGAAGGCGAGCGCAGGATCGCGGTCGATGCCGTGTTCGATTCGGTGTCGGTGGCAACCACGTTCCAGAAGGAGCTGAAGCAGGCCGGCGTGATCTTCATGCCGATCTCGGAGGCGATCCGCGAGCATCCCGAACTGGTGAAGAAATATCTCGGCACTGTGGTGCCGACCTCGGACAATTATTTTGCGACCTTGAACTCCGCGGTGTTTTCCGACGGCTCGTTCGTCTACGTGCCGCCGGGCGTGCGCTGCCCGATGGAACTGTCGACTTATTTCCGCATCAATGAGCGCAACACCGGCCAGTTCGAGCGCACCCTGATCATCGCCGACAAGGGCGCCTATGTCAGCTACCTCGAAGGCTGCACCGCGCCGCAGCGCGATGAAAACCAGTTGCACGCCGCGGTGGTCGAACTGGTCACGCTCGACGATGCCGAGATCAAATATTCGACGGTGCAGAACTGGTACCCCGGCAATTCCGAAGGGGTGGGCGGCATCTACAATTTCGTCACCAAGCGCGGCGACTGCCGCGGCAACAATTCCAAGATCTCCTGGACCCAGGTCGAGACTGGCTCGGCCATCACCTGGAAATATCCGAGCTGCATCCTGCGCGGCGACAATTCGCGCGGCGAGTTCTATTCGATCGCGATCTCCAACGGCCACCAGCAGGTCGATAGCGGCACCAAGATGATTCATCTCGGCAAGAACACGACGAGCCGGATCATCTCCAAGGGCATCGCCGCCGGGGTTTCGCAGAACACCTATCGGGGCCTCGTCACCGCGCACCGCAAGGCCACCGGCGCGCGCAACTTCACCGCCTGCGACTCGCTGCTGATCGGCGACAAATGCGGCGCGCACACCGTGCCCTATATCGAGGCCAAGAATTCCTCGGCGCTGTTCGAGCACGAGGCGACGACGTCGAAGATCTCGGAGGATGTGCTGTTCTACTGCATACAGCGCGGGCTGTCCCAGGAAGAAGCCGTCGGCCTGGTGGTCAACGGCTTTGTCAAGGACGTGCTGCAGCAACTGCCGATGGAATTCGCGGTCGAGGCCCAGAAGCTGATCTCGATCAGCCTTGAAGGCAGCGTCGGATGATGGTGCCGGATCAAACAGCTCAGAGAAGGAATTCGCGATGACGGCGCTCCTCGAAATCCGCAACCTTGAGGCCGAAATCGGTGGCCGGAAAATCCTCAACGGTCTCGACCTCGCCGTGAATGCGGGCGAGATCCACGCCATCATGGGCCCCAACGGGGCGGGCAAGTCGACGCTGTCCTATGTTCTGGCGGGTAAACCGGGTTACGAGATCACGGGTGGCGAAGTCCTTTTCAAGGGCGAGGACCTGCTGGCGATGGCTCCGGATGAGCGGGCTGCCAAAGGTCTGTTCCTGGCGTTCCAGTATCCGCTGGAGATCCCGGGCGTCGCCACCATCACGTTCCTGCGCACCGCGTTGAACGCCCAGCGCCGCAAGCGCGGCGAGGAAGAGTTGTCATCGCCCGATCTGCTCAAGCGGGTGCGCGAGATCGCCAGGAAGCTCGGTATCGACGCCGAGATGTTGCGGCGGCCGCTCAATGTCGGGTTCTCCGGCGGCGAGAAAAAACGCAACGAGACGCTTCAGATGGCACTCCTTGAGCCGCTGCTCTGCGTCCTCGACGAGACCGATTCGGGCCTCGACATTGACGCGTTGAAAGTTGTCGCCAACGGGGTCAACCAGTTGCGGTCGGCGGAGCGCGGCATGATTGTGATCACGCATTACCAGCGCCTCCTGGATTACATCGTGCCCGATGTCGTCCATGTGCTTTCCGCCGGCCGGATCGTGCGGACCGGCGGCAAAGACCTTGCGCTGGAACTTGAAGCAACCGGCTACGCGCAATACCAGAACGAAGCGGCTTGACGGTCATGAACGCGGGAATTCGCCCATCCAGAACCCAGGCCGAGCTCGGTCTGACCGATGTTTACAACGCCTCGCGGCACGCGCTGCCCGGAGGCGAAGATATCGCCGCGGCGCGCGCCGCCGCCTTCAACCACTTTGTCCTCGCGGGATTGCCGCATCCACGCGTCGAAAGCTGGAAATATACCGACCTGCGGCGGCTGATGCGGGACGCCAAGCCGCTGGCGCCGCCGCCCGACGCCGTGGCAAAGGCGCGGGCAAAGGATGCGGGAGCATTGCTGGCGGGTCTCGGCTTCCGCCGTCTCGTGATCGTCGACGGATCGTTCGTGCCCGAACTTTCCGATCTCGCCGGTCTCGAGCCCGGACTTGTCGTTCGTTCGATGAAACAGGCGCTGTCGCTGGACGAACCCCTGCTGTCGCAGGGGCTCGGTACCATGGTTCCCGCCGACGATCCGGCGCTCGCGCTTAACACGGCGCTTGCCGGCGACGGCGTCGTCATCACGGTCTCTCCGGAGGCGACCATCGACCGGCCGATTCACCTGGTTTTCGTCGCCAGCGGCGCAAAGCCGGCCGCCATGGTGACGCGGTCGCTGGTCGTGGTCGGCGGTGGTGCCCGCGCCACTGTGATCGAGAGCCATGAAGGTCCCGACCGATCCGAATATCAGGTCAATACCGCGCTTCAGCTCGTCATTGGCGACGAGGCGCGGGTCGATCATGTCAAGATAACAAGCGAGGGCAATGCCGCGATCCATGTCGGCAGTCTTCTCGCCAATGTCGGCGCGCGCGCGACCTTCAATCAATGTGGTTTTACCACGGCCGGCGCGGTGGTACGGAACCAGCTTTTTGTGCTGCTGGCGGGTCGCGACACCGTCGTGAACCTTCGTGGGCTTAGCCTGCTTGGCGGGCGACAACATGCGGACACCACGCTCGCTGTCGAACATGCCGCTCCAGCCTGTCAGAGCCGCGAAGTGTACAAATCGGTCGTCGATGATTCGGCCCGCGCGGTGTTTCAGGGCAAGATCCGGGTTCGGCAGGTTGCGCAGAAGACGGATGCCAAGATGATGGCGCGTGCACTGCTGCTGTCCGACGATGCGGAGGCCGACGGCAAGCCGGAACTGGAGATCTTTGCCGACGACGTCCAATGCGGTCACGGCGCGACCACGGGCAGCCTCGACGACCAGCTCAAATTCTATTTGATGGCGCGCGGCATTCCAGAGAAAGAGGCGGAGGCCCTGCTGATCCAGGCGTTCGCCGCCGAAGTGGTGGAGGCCGTGGAGCATCTGGGCATCCGCGACGCACTGATCGATGCCACGGTGGCCAGGCTCGGACAACGAGGATGACGCGATGCATCCCGCAGTAAGCAATGGCAGCTATGACGTCGGTCGCGTCCGTGAGGATTTTCCGATCCTTGGAATGCAGATCCACGGCAAGCCTCTGGTCTATCTCGACAATGCTGCTTCGGCCCAGAAGCCTAAGGCGGTTCTGGATCGCCTGACACGGGCCTACACTTCCGAATATTCGAACGTCCACCGCGGACTGCACTATCTCGCCAATGCCGCGACCGAAGGCTACGAGGGCGCCCGCGAAAAGGTTGCCGGCTTTCTGAACGCCGGGCGCACCGATGAAATCGTCTTCACCCGGGGTGCGACCGAGGCGATCAATCTCGTCGCGCAGACATTCGGGCGCGAGCGGATCGGGCCCGGGGACGAAATCGTGCTTTCCATCATGGAGCACCACGCCAATATCGTCCCCTGGCATTTCTTGCGGGAACGTCAGGGCGCGGTGATCAAGTGGGCTCCTGTCGATGACCAGGGAAATTTTCTGATCGACGAGTTCGAAAAGCTGCTCACCGACCGCACCAAAATGATCGCCATCACGCAGATGTCGAACGTGTTGGGCACCGTGGTGCCGGTCAAGGAGGTGGTTCGGATCGCCCATGCGCGGGGGATCCCGGTGCTTGTCGACGGTGCGCAGTCCTCCGTTCATCTGGATGTCGACGTCCGCGATATCGATTGCGATTTCTACGTCATCACCGGTCACAAATTGTACGGACCGACCGGCATCGGCGCGCTCTATGGCAAGCACGAGCACCTCGCGGCGATGCCGCCATTCAACGGCGGCGGCGAGATGATTCGCGAAGTCACAAAGGACGCGGTGACCTATGGTCATCCGCCGCACAGGTTCGAGGCGGGGACGCCTCCGATCGTGCAGGCGATCGGACTTGGCGCCGCCATCGATTACATCAACTCCATCGGCAAGAGCCGGATCAGGGCCCATGAAAGCTCGCTGCTCGCCTATGCGCAGGAGAAGCTGCGCGAGATCAATTCGTTGCGTATCATCGGCACTGCGGCCGAGAAGGGCGCCATCGTATCGTTCGAAATGAAGAGCGCTCACGCGCACGACTTTGCGACCGTGATCGATCGCGCGGGCATCGCGGTACGGGCTGGAACGCATTGTGCGATGCCGTTGCTGGAGCGCTTCGGCGTCACGGCCACCTGCCGGGCATCGTTTGCGCTTTATAATACGCACGACGAAATCGATGTCCTGGCACGAGCCTTGACAAAGGCGCAGGAATTCTTCGCATGAGCCGGCAGAACCCCAACCCCAGACCTGTAACCATCGCCCGTGTCGTCTGTGATGCGCGTCGCCGGCGCGCCGGGCGCGGTCCGGGTGTTGCCGACAAAAGCGAATTCAAACAAGGTGACGCCGTACACTCGCGGACCCAGGTCAAGAACGACGGAATCTACCCCCACAAGGATATCGGCGAGATTCTTGTGCACCCGGGGGATGCCGGCATCGTTCGCGAACGATGGAGCTTTCTGGGCGACGCTTACTACACCGTCGAATTTGCCGGCCGCGCCGCCGTGGTCATCATGCGGGGCCGGGAGATGGCGAGCGCCGCGCTGCGGGAAGCCGTCGCCGTAAAATTCTGATTGCCTGGAAGCGGAAGGTCATGGCCTCGCCGCAAGCGCCTGCTGGGCATCCGCGCGAATACGCCCGACCATGGAGCGAAACCCGTTCGAGCGCTGCGGTGTGAGATGTTCGCGCAAGCCCAGGCGATCGAACAACGCAATCGGGTCGGCCGCCAGAATCTCGCTGGCCTGCTTGCCGGAGACGACCGAGAGCAAAATGGCAACGAGGCCGCGCACGATATGAGCGTCGCTGTCGCCATGGAAGTTGAGCACAGGCCGATCATTGTCAACCCAGGCCGTCGTGGCAAGCCAGACCTGACTGGCGCAGCCCTGAACCTTATTGGCCTCGGTCCGGTGAACCTCGGGCAGCGGGCCCATGCGGCGGCCGAGTTCAATGACATAGCGATATCGGTCGTCCCACTCGTCCAGTAACGAGAAATTATCGATGATCTCCTCGATGGCCGGAATATTTAGCGAATGGTCCATCTGATGCAGCAACCCTTGCTCGCTAGCCAAACTTTGCATGACCATGCCTCACCACGCCGCCGACAGGGGCAGCAGTCCGAGCAAGGCCGGGGAAATGGCGGGACGGCCGAGCAGGGCGTCAACCTTGCAACGCACGGCGTCGAACGTGATCGGCTTACCCAGCACATCGTGAGCTCCCGCATGCCAGGCTGGCGCGGGCGAGCGGGTCATTTTCGGAATTCGCCACCATCAGGATCTTCGCACCGGGCAACGCCCTTTTGATGATGGCCAGGACGCGCTCGCCGTCGCTCCGAAAAAAATCGATCCCGAGCAGCACCAGATCTGGCGCCACGATCCGGCCTTTGGCGCATGCCGGATCGACGCCCGAAAAAGAGTAGGTCTGATTCTGGTCGTCCAGGATGAAGTGCAGCGCCGATCGAATGACTTCGTCGCGCTCCACCACGAAAATGGTGCCGCTTTTCTCCGTGAGGAGGGGCTCTAAATCAATGGGCATGGTGTCGTCCTCGCTGATCTCCTTGCTGCATCAAGCAAACGCCATACCGCGACCGGTTACGGTGCTCGTTTCGGGACTTTTTCCGGCATCTGAACCGGTTTAAAGCTGGCGGCCGGGTTGTTTTGTTTGAGACAGCCGCATCTGGCTACGTCGGGTGACGCGCAGCGATGTCGGGTTTGCAACAAGCGCGCCCTGGCCCGTTCGATGCCGGTATGTATTTAGAATCAATGAAATTTTAGACGCGTTCACGCGCTGGCACAGTCGTTGCAAACCCTCTTTGCGCAAGGCGAAGGTTGCTGGCTGCTGGCCCTCGAAACGGAAAAAGTCCGTAACCGCGCCGCGTACGAGGATCTATCGGGGTCAGGCTGCGTGGCTCGCGTGTAACGGCAATTAACGGTTTCAAGGAGAGCAAGATGGCGGCACTACGACAAATCGCGTTTTACGGCAAAGGCGGCATCGGCAAGTCGACGACGTCGCAAAACACGCTGGCAGCGCTCGCGCAGATGGGTCACAGGATCCTGATTGTGGGCTGCGATCCCAAGGCGGATTCGACCCGGCTGATCCTGCATGCCAAGGCGCAGGACACCATCCTCAGCCTCGCGGCTGCGGCGGGCAGCGTCGAGGACCTCGAGATCGAAGAGGTCATGAAGATCGGCTTTCAGAATATCAAATGCGTCGAGTCCGGCGGTCCGGAGCCCGGCGTCGGCTGCGCCGGCCGCGGCGTCATCACCTCGATCAACTTCCTCGAGGAGAACGGCGCCTATGAGGATATCGACTATGTGTCCTACGACGTGCTCGGCGACGTCGTGTGCGGCGGCTTCGCGATGCCGATCCGCGAGAACAAGGCGCAGGAAATCTACATCGTGATGTCCGGCGAGATGATGGCGATGTACGCCGCCAACAACATCTCCAAGGGCATTCTGAAGTACGCCAATTCGGGCGGCGTCCGGCTCGGCGGTCTGGTCTGCAACGAGCGCCAGACCGACAAGGAGCTGGAACTGGCCGAAGCGATGGCCAAGAAGCTCGGCACCCACCTGATCTACTTCGTGCCGCGCGACAACATCGTGCAGCACGCCGAACTGCGCCGCATGACGGTGCTGGAATATGCCCCGGACTCGGTCCAGGCCGGTCACTACCGGTCGCTGGCCGAGAAGATCCACGCCAATGGCGGCAAGGGCATCATCCCGACCCCGATCACCATGGACGAGCTCGAGGACATGCTGATGGAGCACGGCATCATGAAGCCGGTCGACGAATCCGTCGTCGGCAAGACCGCGGCCGAGCTTGCCGCCGAAGCGGCGATGTCAGCGGCCTGAGATCTTTCATTCGACACCACCCGGCCCCTCGTAAGGGGGCCGGGACCCGACACCGCAAATGGGATAGCGAGGAAAACCAAATGAGTTTAGCGCAGACGCAGAGCGTTGCAGAGATCAAGGCTCGCAACAAGGAATTGATCCAGGAAGTCCTGGCGGTCTATCCGGAAAAGACCGCCAAGCGCCGTGCCAAGCATTTGAACGTGCACGAAGCCGGCAAGTCCGATTGCGGGGTCAAGTCGAACCTCAAATCGGTTCCTGGCGTGATGACGATCCGGGGCTGCGCCTATGCCGGCTCGAAGGGCGTGGTCTGGGGTCCAATCAAGGACATGATCCACATCAGCCACGGCCCGGTCGGTTGCGGCCAATATTCCTGGGCCGCCCGGCGCAACTACTACATCGGCACGACCGGTATCGACACCTTCGTGACCATGCAGTTCACCTCCGATTTCCAGGAGAAGGACATCGTGTTCGGCGGCGACAAGAAGCTCGCCAAGATCATGGACGAAATCCAGGAGCTGTTCCCGCTCAACAATGGCATCACGGTGCAGTCGGAATGCCCGATCGGCCTGATCGGAGACGATATCGAAGCGGTCTCCAAGCAGAAGTCGAAGGAATACGAAGGCAAGACCATCGTTCCCGTCCGCTGCGAGGGCTTTCGCGGCGTGTCGCAGTCGCTCGGCCACCACATCGCCAACGACTCGATCCGGGACTGGGTATTCGACAAGATCGCGCCGGACGCACCGGCCAAGTTCGAGCAGTCGCCTTACGATGTGGCGATCATCGGCGACTACAACATCGGCGGTGACGCCTGGTCGTCCCGCATTCTGCTCGAGGAAATGGGACTGCGGGTGATCGCGCAGTGGTCGGGCGACGGCAGCCTCGCCGAGCTGGAGGCGACGCCGAAGGCGAAGCTCAACGTGCTGCACTGCTACCGCTCGATGAACTACATCTCGCGCCATATGGAAGAGAAGTACGGGATTCCGTGGTGCGAATACAATTTCTTCGGACCCAGCAAGATCGCCGAGTTGCTGCGCAAGATCGCCGGTTTCTTCGACGACAAGATCAAGGAAGGCGCCGAGCGCGTCATCGCCAAATATCAGCCGCTGATGGATGCGGTGATCGCAAGGTACCGGCCGCGGCTCGAGGGCAAGACGGTGATGCTGTTCGTCGGCGGCCTTCGCCCGCGCCACGTCATCGGCGCCTATGAAGACCTTGGCATGGAGGTGGTCGGCACCGGCTACGAGTTCGGCCATAATGACGACTATCAGCGAACCGCGCAGCACTACGTCAAGGACGGCACGCTGATCTATGACGACGTGACCGGCTACGAGTTCGAGAAGTTCGTCGAGAAGGTCCAGCCCGACCTGGTCGGCTCGGGCATCAAGGAGAAGTATGTGTTCCAGAAGATGGGTGTGCCGTTCCGGCAGATGCATTCCTGGGACTACTCCGGTCCGTACCATGGCTATGACGGCTTCGCGATCTTCGCGCGCGACATGGACATGGCTATCAATTCGCCGATCTGGAAGAAAGCCAAGGCGCCATGGAAGGCGACGCCGAAGCCCACGCTGATGGCCGCGGAATAAACGCTTCGCGCCGCTCTCTCCCGTTCGGGAGAGAGCGGCGCGGGGATCGACACAGGATATTTGAAAATAAAGGGTGCCACCATGACGCAGAATGCCGAACATGTGCTCGATCATTTCGAGCTGTTCCGCGGTCCGGAATACCAGCAGATGCTGGCGAACAAGAAGAAGATGTTCGAGAATCCCCGCGATCCCGCTGAAGTCGAGCGTATCCGCGAGTGGGCCAAGACCCCCGAATATCGGGAAAAGAATTTCGCGCGCGAAGCGCTGACGGTTAATCCCGCCAAGGCCTGCCAGCCGCTCGGCGCGGTGTTCGCCGCGGTCGGCTTCGAAGGAACCATTCCCTTCGTTCACGGCTCGCAGGGCTGCGTTGCCTACTACCGCAGCCATCTATCGCGGCACTTCAAGGAGCCGAGTTCCTGCGTTTCGTCGTCGATGACGGAAGATGCCGCGGTGTTCGGCGGTCTCAACAACATGATCGACGGGCTCGCCAATACCCACGCCATGTACAAGCCGAAGATGATCGCCGTCTCCACGACCTGCATGGCGGAAGTGATCGGTGACGACCTCAATGCGTTCATCAAGACGGCGAAGGAGAAGGGTTCAGTGCCAGCAGAATACGACGTCCCGTTCGCACATACGCCCGCCTTCGTCGGCAGCCATGTCACCGGCTACGACAATGCCCTGAAGGGCATCTTGGAGCATTTCTGGGACGGCAAGGCCGGCACCGCGCCGAAGCTCGAGCGCGAGCCCAACGAGAAGATCAACTTCATCGGCGGCTTCGACGGCTACACCGTCGGCAACACCCGCGAAATCAAGCGCATCCTCAATCTGATGGGTATCGAGCACACCATTATCGCCGACAACAGCGACGTGTTCGATACGCCCGACCGATGGTGAGTTCCGCATGTATGACGGCGGCACCACGCTGGTGGATGCGGCTAACGCGGTCCACGCCAAGGCGACGATCTCGATGCAGCAATATTGCACCGAAAAGACGCTGCCGTTCATCGCCGGCCACGGCCAGGAAGTGGTTGCGTTCAATCATCCGGTCGGGGTCTCTGCCACCGACGAGTTCCTGATGGCATTGTCGCGGATCAGCGGCAAGGAGATCCCCGAGGAGTTGTCGCTTGAGCGCGGCCGGCTGGTCGATGCGATGGCCGATTCCAGCGCCCATATCCACGGCAAGAAATTCGCGATTTACGGCGATCCGGATCTCTGCCTCGGGCTCGCGGCGTTCCTGCTCGAACTCGGCGCCGAGCCGACCCACGTGCTGGCCACCAATGGCAACAAGCATTGGGCGGAGAAAGTCCAGGCGGTGTTCGACAGCTCGCCGTTCGGCCAGAACTGCCATGTCTATCCCGGCAAGGATCTCTGGCATATGCGCTCGCTGCTGTTCACCGAGCCGGTCGATTTCCTGATCGGCAACACCTACGGCAAGTATCTGGAGCGCGACACCGGGACGCCGCTGATCCGGATCGGCTTCCCGATCTTCGATCGTCATCACCATCACCGCTACCCGGTGTGGGGATATCAGGGCGGAATGAACGTGCTGGTCCGGATCCTCGACAAGATCTTTGACGAGATCGACCAGCAACACCAACGTTCCGGCCAAGACCGACTTCAGCTTCGACATCATTCGCTGAGCTGATCGCGCACAATCCGCCGTTCCGGCATGCCGGAGCGGCGGCCAGATAAGACGACCCAAGGCAAGACGACGCAAGGCAAGACGCCAAGACGATCCGAAGAGTTACGCTCCGCATCCGCGGGTATCGCTATCCTTAGGAGAGACGTATGAGCTCGCTGTCGGCCACCATCCAGGACGTTTTCAATGAGCCGGGCTGCGGCAAGAATGCGAACAAATCGGAAGCCGAGCGAAAGAAGGGCTGCACCAAGCAGCTTCAACCCGGCGGCGCCGCCGGCGGTTGCGCCTTTGACGGTGCCAAGATCGCGCTGCAGCCGCTGACCGATGTCGCCCATCTGGTTCACGGCCCGATCGCCTGCGAGGGAAATTCCTGGGACAATCGCGGCGCCAAATCCTCGGGCTCGAATATCTGGCGGACGGGATTCACCACCGACATCAACGAAACCGACGTCGTGTTCGGCGGCGAGAAGCGGCTCTACAAGGCGGTCAAGGAGATCATCGAAAAGTACGATCCGCCGGCGGTCTTCGTCTATCAGACCTGCGTCCCCGCCATGATCGGCGACGACATCAACGCGGTCTGCAAGGCGGCCAGCGCAGAAATTCGGCAAGCCCGTCATTCCCGTCAATTCCCCCGGCTTCGTCGGGCCGAAGAACCTCGGCAATAAGCTGGCCGGAGAAGCGCTGCTCGAACATGTGATCGGCACGGAAGAGCCGGACTACACCACGCCCTACGACCTCAACATCATCGGGGAATACAATCTCTCCGGCGAATTGTGGCAGGTGAAGCCGCTGCTCGACGAACTGGGCATCCGTATTTTCTCCTGCATCTCCGGTGACGGCAAGTACCGCGAAGTCGCCTATTCGCACCGCGCGCGCGCGGCGATGATGGTCTGTTCCAAGGCCATGATCAACGTGGCGCGCAAGATGGAGGAGCGTTACGGCATCCCGTTCTTCGAAGGATCGTTTTACGGCATCCAGGATTCCAGCGACTCGCTGCGCGAGATCGCGCGGCTTCTGATCGAGCGCGGAGCCCCCGACGAACTCATGGCCAGGACCGAGGCCGTGATCGCGCGCGAGGAAGCGCGCGCATGGGCTGCGATCGAGCCTTACAAGCCGCGCTTCAATGGCAAGAAGGTCCTGCTCATCACCGGCGGGGTCAAGTCCTGGTCGGTGGTCGCCGCCCTGCAGGAAGCCGGCCTTGAACTGGTCGGCACCAGCGTCAAGAAATCGACCAAGGAGGACAAGGAGCGCATCAAGGAGCTGATGGGCCAGGATGCCCACATGATCGACGATATGACGCCGCGCGAAATGTACAAGATGCTCAAGGACGCGAAGGCGGACATCATGCTCTCGGGCGGCAAATCGCAATTCGTCGCCTTGAAGGCGGCGATGCCCTGGCTCGACATCAACCAGGAGCGCAGCCACGCCTATATGGGCTATGTCGGCATGGTGAAGCTGGTCGAGGAAATCGACAAGGCGCTTTTCAATCCGGTGTGGGAGCAGCTCCGCCAGCCTGCGCCGTGGGAGAAGGGCGCGAAGAACTGGCAGGCCAGGGCGATCGCGCAAATGGACGCGGAAGCCGCCGCTCTGGCGGCCGATCCCGAAGCGGCTGAAAAAGCCCGCCGCGCCAAGAAGATCTGCAATTGCAAGACGGTCGACCTCGGGACCATCGAGGACGCCATTCACGCCCACGGTTTGACGACAAGTGGACGGCGTCAAGCAACACACCAACGCTTCCGGCGGATGCGGCGCCTGCGCCGGAAGGATCGAGGATATTCTGGCGGCGTTGCCGGCGCCGATCATCTCGGCGGTTCCTGTCCTCCAGGCGGCGGAGTAGGGCGCGTCATGGCGACCGTTACCGTCGGGAAGAAAGCCTGCGCGGTCAATCCGCTGAAGATGAGCCAGCCGATCGGCGGCGCGTTCGCCTTCATGGGATTGCGAGGGTCGATGCCGCTGCTGCACGGCTCGCAGGGATGCACGTCCTTTGGGCTGACGCTGTTCGTGCGGCATTTCAAGGAAGCGGTCCCGCTGCAGACGACGGCGATGAGCGAAGTTGCGACCGTGCTCGGCGGCTATGAAAATGTCGAACAGGCCGTGCTCAATATCTATAACCGGACCAAGCCGGAGATCATCGGAATCTGTTCGACCGGCGTGACCGAGACCAAGGGCGACGACGTCGAGGGTTACCTGCGGCTGATCCGTGAGAAGCATCCGCAACTCGCGGCTTTCCCGATGGTCTATGTCCCCACGCCCGACTTCAAGGATGCGTTCCAGGACGGCTGGGAAAAGACCGTGGCGCGAATGATCGAAGTGCTGGTCGAGACCCCGAAGAACGCCGCTCGCCGCGATCCCAGCCGCGTCAACGTGCTCCCCGGTTGTCACCTGACCCCCGGCGATCTCGACGAGCTACGCACCATTCTGGAAGATTTCGGGCTTGAACCGTCCTTCCTGCCTGATCTCGCGGGCTCGCTCGATGGACATATACCCGACGAGTTCGTGCCAACCACGATCGGCGGCATCGGGGTGGACGAGGTCGCGATCGATGGGGCAGGCCGCCTGGACCATTGCCGTTGGCGCGCAGATGCGGCGCGCGGCGGAGGCCATGGAGAAGAAGACGGGAACGCCTTTCAAGCTGTTCGAGCGCCTGTGTGGCCTGCTCCCGAATGACGAGCTCTTCGCGTTTCTGAGCGAGATCAGCGGACGCCCGGTACCGCTGAAATACCGGCGTCAGCGTGGCCAATTGGCCGACGCGATGCTGGACGCGCATTTTCATATCGGCGGCCGTAAGCTCGCCATTGGCGCCGAGCCGGATCTCCTGTTCGATCTATCGAGCATGCTGCACGAGATGGGCGCAAAGGTGACGGTGGCGGTGACCACGACCCAGTCTCCCGTGCTGGAGCGTGTCACGGACCGATGACGTCCTGATCGGAGATCTCGAGGATCTCGAGAATCTCGCAAAAGCCAGGGATTGCGATCTTCTCATTACCCATTCGCATGGCCGCCAGGCCGCGGAACGGCTGAAGATTCCGTTCTCATCGCGCCGGCTTTCCGATGTTCGACCGGCTGGGCGCGGGACATGAGCTTTCGGTTGGCTACCGCGGCACCAGAGATCTGATCTTCCGGATCAGCAACCTGATTATCGCGGACCACGAAGACAATCGGCAGCCGACGCCCGATACGTGGCGGATCGACAGCGCCGTGGCCGATGGCGGCGGTCCGGTGGCGTCGCTGCACTGACGCAACACCAGAGGAAGGAAGACCTTATGAAAATCGCCTTCGCGACCCAGGATCTGAAGCGCGTCGATGCGCATTTCGGCTGGGCCAAGAACATTGCGATCTATGAAATCGGCCCGCAAGGCCACCGCTTCCTCGAGGCCATCCAGTTCGACGGCGATCTCAAGGAAGACGGCAACGAAGACAAGCTCGCGCCCAAGATCGAGGCGATCAAGGATTGCGCCATTCTGTACGTCGCAGCGATCGGCGGCTCCGGCGCGGCGCGGGTGGTCGCCAACAACATCCATCCCATGAAGGTCAATCAGCCGGAGGAGATCACCGATCTCCTGGTCAAGCTGGAGGACGTCCTGAAGGGCACGCCGCCGCCCTGGCTGCGCAAGGCGCTATCGAAGAGCCAGGACCGAACCCTCGATTTTGAAGAATAGGGAAGATCATGACCGAGCTTGCTACCGTCCTCGAACCCAACCCCGCCGCCGAAGCGCCTTTCGTCAAGGAGCTGATCAAGATCTGGCGGGCTCAGGACAGCCATGGCGCCTGGGAGGGCAAGAGCGATCTCACCTTGATTGAGCCGTATATCCTGGACAAGGAGGCGCGTAGGGCGCTGCCGATCATCGGCGATCCCGATCCCGAAACCATCTGGCGGATGGAGCTGTTCTTCAATGCCGTGGCGTTGTCGATCGAGCGTGCCACCGGCGTCATGATTTCGCCGATGCTGAAGATGAGCCATGAGGGTTTTGGCCGCATGGTCCTGATCGGAGGCCGGCTGATCGTCGTCAACAAGCAGTTGCGCGACGTTCACCGCTTCGGCTTCGATAACCTCGGCAAGCTCGCGGAGGAAGGCGACAAATACGTCAAGGCCGGCGTCGAGATGATCGAGAAGTTCCGGGCTGTTGCGGATTATTGAGGGACCCATGAGTGATGTCGAAACGCTGAAAGCCGAAATCAAGAAGCTGTCCGCGAAGGCGACGCAGGCCAAGATGGATCTGCACGATCTTTCCGAAGAGCTTCCGCTGGAATGGCAATCAATCCTCACAGTCGCGCAGCGGGCGCATGACGCCTTCGCGGAGCTGGAACAGAAACGAGCGGCCCTCAAGAACTCTCGAATCCGCCTAACGCAGGGGCATTCAACATGACCAACGTCACCCGGGACGGCCGCGACTGGCGACCCGAATTTCTGCTCGCCATCGACGAAAAGAAATGCATCGGTTGCGGCCGTTGCTACAAGGTGTGCGGCCGCGAGGTGATGACGCTGAAGGGCCTTACCGACGAAGGTGAGTTCGTCGATCTAGACGATGATGATGACGACGAGGTCGAAAAGAAGATCATGGTGATGAACGACCAGGGAGCCTGCATCGGTTGCGGCGCCTGCGCCCGGGTCTGCCCGACCAACTGCCAGACCCATGCCGCCGCGGAGTGAGGCCAGGCCGATGCGCAGGGGGCAGGGTGCGGAGGGCAGCGCCGTTTCGTCATGAGCAAAACCTCCGTTGCCAAGTTCAAGATCGGTCAGGTTACCCGCCACCGCGTGCATGCGTTCCGCGGCGTGGTGTTCGACGTCGATTCGAAATTTGCCGATGGCGAGATCTCGTATGAGACGGTTCAGCTGATCGAAGGCCGGCTCAGCAAGGATCAACCGTTTTACTATCTGTTCGCTGAGAGCAACCAGACGCCCTATATCGCCTACGTCTCGGAGCAGAACCTGTTGGCGGACACCTCCGACGAGCCGGTCGGCCATCCGCAAATCGACGATATGTTCGAGCGCGATGAAGCTGGCGGCTATCGCTGGCGCAATGCGAGGATCAACTAACGCAATTCGCAATGGGGCAAGCCGCCGGCGCCGACATCCGGCCGATGGCAGGGTTATTCAATGCCCTGTTCGCGGGCCTTCCACATCGCCGCGATCCGGAACCGCTCATTGATGGCGGCGGGGCTGGCCAGGATCTGGGCTTCGGCTTCCTTGAAGGCATTGACGACGAGTTCGGCCTCTTCGCGTGTCAGGGCTACCCGGCCCGCCATGTGCGTCGCCTCTGGCAACACGGTCCAGATCGCGCGCCGGTTGGGATGCAGCTTCACCTCGATCAGCTCGAAGGCCTCTAGTTCGCCGTCGAGACAGATCGCGAGGCCCGACGACTTCGAGCTTCCGTCCATCCTGCGTGGTCTTGATCGGGGTTGCCATGGTCACTCTCCTTCTTGCGCGGCGAGCCAGCTATAGCCGCCTTGGTCCCAGAGCTGCGCCAGCGTCTGGTCCGGCTTCCAGGCCGGGAACTGGCGCTGGATCGTTTCATAGTCGGCGCGAAATCGCGCCGCATCTTCGCCCTGCAAATGGGCGACGAAGAAATCGGCCTTCGAGCGCAGGATGAAAGCGGCGCCGTCTTCAGTGCCCAGAAGCTCATACTCCTTGCCTTCGGCAATGAGGCTGACTGCTTGTCCTTCACTCATGAGCGCACCTTTCGATCGGAGATTCAGGCCGCGACTGCCGGCGTATCCTCGTCCAGTCCCCACTCCGCCCAGGACCCGTCATAGACCGCCGCATTCTTGTGGCCGAGCAGATAGAGACCGAGCGCCACCACGCAGGAGGTGATGCCGGAGGCGCAGGTCGTCACGATCGGGCGCGTCAGATCGATCCCGGCCGCCGCGAACCGATTGGCAAGCGCATCCGGCGCGATGAAGGCGCCGGTATCGGGATGAATAAGATCGGCCCAGGGAATGTTGATGGCGTCAGGGATATGGCCGAGCTTCCTGAACGGAAACACGTCTTCCTGGGTGCCGTCGAATTTGGCAGGCCCGCGCGCGTCGATCACTTGCGCCGCGGCGGTGGCGACGTTTTCCTTCATGTCGCGCAAGCCGCGGACCAAAGCCGGATTGTAGGTTGCCGAAAACGACCGTGGCTCCGGACGTACCATCTTCATGTCGCTCGGCAGCTTCTCCTTGGTCCATTTGCCATAGCCGCCTTCAAGCATGGCCACCTTGTCGTAACCGAACACTCGGAACATCCACCAGGCCCGCGCCGCGGCGGCGCCGCCGTATAACCGGTCATAAACCACGATCCGGTCGCCATCGCCGATCCCGAGCAGTCCGACCTTCTTGGCGAAGTCGGCGGCGTTGGGCAGCATGTGCGGAAGCGGGTTCGACTTGTCGGCGACATGGTCGATGTCAAAATGCACCGAGCCGGGAAGATGGCGCCCGCGGTACTGCGTGCGCCCGTCGAGATTGGTGCTGGTGTGATGCCAGGTGCAATCGAGGATCCGGAGATCCGGATCCGAAAGATGCGCCGCCAGCCATTCGGTGCTGACCAGCGCTTCTGGATTTGCATAGGTCATATCTGCGAGATCTCCGTGTCAGAAAGCCGACAACTGTCGCCAAGGCGACACCCTCCCGGCCGCCGCGAATGCGGCCGGGCCGCAGCCCTTTGTTACGTCGTGGGCATCGGGTAGCCGGTGCGCGGCCTGGTGTCGTAATATTCCGGCTGCTCCGGCCATCCTCCTTCGGCGATGAATTTGAACAGTGTCAGCTTCACCGGCGCGCCCTGCGAGAAGGAAACTTCGCTGAATTTGATTTCGCGATCCCCGGGGCCCGCGGAAAAATCGGCAATAACGGTGCCATCGGCTTTGCGGGCGCGTGCGAAGCCCGGCGTACCGACGCTAGCTGGCCGGCACTGGATTGGCGGCGAAGAGGGGGGCTTCGATGCCATCGGATGCGGCGCCGAAGGCGGGCGAGGCGAAGGTGAAGGTCGCCAGCACCCCGCTGCGCTCGACCGGCCGATCCGCGGTGATGGGTCTTGCCACCGAGTAGACGGTCAGCGTTCCGCCATCCATTAACCCTTTCAGTTCATCCAGCGAACACGCGGCAAAATCCTGCGTGACATTCATGTCGATCTCCATACGCACATGGGTTGGGGTGGGAATATCAAGTTTTGTGCCAATTGACGCGGGATCGTCCGGTTTATTGAGGCCCGATCGAAGGTTGCGCGAAATCTTGCAAAGCCGTCCGGGTCGGCGAAACATGTGAGCTGGTCGATGCTGGACACGGCGATCGTTGGTGGCGGATTATGCGGCGTCGTGCTGGCCAGACGCCTGCGCCGGCAGGGCAGGGAGGTCGCGCTGTTCGAGGCGCGCCAACGGCTGGGCGGACGCATCCTGTCCGCTGTCGGCGCGGGATCGGGCGTTGCGATCGATCTCGGCCCCACCTGGTTCTGGCCGGATACCCAGCCGCTTCTAAAGGGTCTGATCGCCGAACTAGGGCTTGTCGGCATTCCCCAGCATGACGACGGCTCGATGCTGCATCTGAAGGATCCCGACAAGATTGCCGGAGCGCATCGAAGGAAAAAAAGTTCATGAAGGCGCGCATCGCGTCAAGGGTGGCATGGCGCAGCTCGTCGATGTGCTCGCTGCCGATTTGCCGCCGAACCTCGTCCATCTCAACCACGTCCTGACCGGTGTCGGCGATCGCGGCGACCATGTCGCTCTGACATTTGCCGCGGGCGACGACATTGTCGCGTACCAGCGCACGGCATGTCGTGCTCGCCGTTCCGCCCCGGTTGCTGGCCGAGCAGGTCCGCTTTGAACCGGAACTTGATGAGGCGACGCTGGAAGCCATGCGCGGCGCCGGGACCTGGATGGCGGCGCAGGCCAAGGTGGTTATCGCCTACGATCGCGCCGTTCTGGCGCGAGGCCGGTCAATCCGGCAACGCCTTTGTCACCCATGAACAGGCGGTGATCGGTGAAATATTCGATGCCTGCGAGGACGATCCGGCAAAGGCCGCGCTTGGCGGATTTCTCGCATTGTCGCCCGAACTGCGCGAAAGCTTCAGCGTCGGGTTGCCGGTGCTGATGGACAACCAGATGCAGCAGGTATTCGGCGCCACGCTCGAACAGGGTGAGCAGCATTACCTGGATTGGGCGACGGAACCCTTATACCTGCAGTGCACTCGACCGCTCCTCGCCGCGCGCCGAACATGCCGACGGTGCCAATCCGATGCTGCGCCGGGCGCAATGGAATGGAAAGCTGTATCTTGGCGGCTCCGAAACCGCGGCGCGCGGCGCCGGTTACCTCGAAGGCGCGCTCGAGGCGGCGGGGCGAATTGAGCGTGCGCTGATGCGCGTGCATGGCCGATGGCGGAGGCGTTCATACCGGAGGTCGCCGCGATCGGGGCGCGATGCCGCTTCCGACCAATGCCGCGAGCCTCGCCCGCTTTAGCTTATGGGTCGCCGCCCAGAGCGATGCGGTGTTTGACGACTATCGCCATCGTCTCAACCGCAGCCTTGCGGCCCAGCAAAGCGATCAGCTCACGCAGCGGGCCATTCTCGAATTGATGGAAGAGATTTTCGGCAAGGCGCTCGCTGTGCTGGATGGTGTCGATGTTCGATATGAGCGCAGTCGACGGTCGAGCGCGGCCGATCGTCGCTGACGCCGGAAGTGCAGCAGCCGTTCGGCGAGTCTTATGCAGTCCATTCTCGACGATGTCATTGCTTTCAACCGGACCTCGTGCGCGCTGTCGAATTTTCCGGATGAGCATCATTTGTCCGGGCACTACAAACAGGTGATCCTGCGCGACATTGCCGCCGCGTGGCAGGAGTTTTCACTATCCGCCAACCGGCTGCTGCTGGCCAAGGCGAACGCCGGCGAGCGCCGCCCGCCGGCTGGCAAACCAAAAGTTGTTTCGTCATGAACGAGGGCAAGATGGAAGAACACGTGGCCTATGCGATCTGCAGGATGAACGAAATTCCGAGCCAGAAGGCGAGGGGATTTCAGCTGATGATCGTGGATGAGGACGGCAGGCAAAAGCCGTTTCCCATCATTGTGGTCCGGTGGGGCCGGCAGGTGTTCGGCTACGTCAACAAATGCCCGCATGATGGCGTTAATCTGGATTGGGAGCGCAACCAGTTTCTGGATCCCAACGGCCTCAGGCTGATGTGCGGCAAGCACGGCGCCTTGTTCGAGCTCGGGACCGGCAACTGCGTCGACGGCCCCTGCAAGGGCCGCAGCCTCACGCCGGTCGCGCTGACCGTCCTCGATGACGACATCTGCGTGACCGGCGTGACCCTGGTCGAAGACGAGGAGGTTGCTTCCCGACGAAGAGCAAGCTTGACGGAGCGGGCCGAACTCTCAGACCGGACGATTTTCGTTGCGGTTCTTGACCGGCTCCATCCGGGCCACGCCTTCCTCGAAGCTGATGACGTCGTACTTTCCATCGAAGCCGGTTGCGGCATCGAGCAGGTAGTCGAGCTTTCCTGCCGTATCGAGCTTCTTGACGTCGTTCTTGTCGATGCTCATCAGATCCATCATTTCCTTCCACACCGTCGATTCATCGCAGGGCAGGATATGGAAGGTGATGCCGCGAAGGGTCACGCAGTATTTCGCCAGCAGATCGATATTGTTGCAGAACATGAAGTAGGTCCCGCTCGGCCTGAGCAGGCCGTCCAGCACCTCGGACGCCACCTCCAGATAGGCAAAGGAATGCAGATAGCCGACGAGGATCGGGACGGTGCTTTCGCCTTCCTGCGCGATGGTAAGAACCTGCTCGATCGAGAATTCTGGCGGACGCTTTTCGTCGGCGAGCTGGGTCTGGAACTTGAGCGCGATGTCGCCCCGGAAGCCAAATCGGCCGGGCTTCTTGGTCGGGCTCTTGAGCACGGCGTTGAGCAGGCGTCCCTCGCGATCGAGCCGGCCAAGGGCGGTCTTTTCGATCGTCGGCGCGGTCGTCTCGATTGTCGTCATCACAACATTCTCCGATTTCATACAAATTCCGGCGGCCTGGCGCCGCTCGCCCCCGCCATGCAAAATGTCTGCCGATTTGACCTGGCGCAAAGCTTGACGATAAGGGAGCCGACATCTTGTTCCTTCCCGGACGCCCTGCGGCGTCCGGGGGTATAAACTTGACTCTTGATTTTGACTTGCAACGCCAACGAGAACAACGAGACCGGAGGAAGCAGCGTGGTTAGGGAATTTGAATACAAAGGGGAGACCTTCCGAGTGACGGCGCACGGGATCGCCGGGCACGAGGAAATTTTTATCGTTCATATTGAGGCGGACGGCATGGAAGGAGGAGAAATCTCGATCGATCGCATGACCGAGGAGAATGACACCAGCGCGCCGTTGCAGGATATTATGGTCATGCTTTGCGACCGGCTTATCCCGGGCAGCATTGACGTCAGCAATCCGGATGGTCCGTTCTCCTGGCGCCAGGGCAAAGTCCAGTTTGCGGTTCATGACGGGGTCCAGGAACGCAACTAGCCGCTCCTCGTGGAGCTTTTGGCCGCCTGGAAACCGCGGCAAGGGCGCCGCTTTCGGCTTCGGCAGGGTTTTTGCTTAACCCGGGCATGAGTGCCCGATCGGTTGCGTTCGAGGCCGGACCCTGTGTCGTGGCCGGCTAGCTATGCATCGAAGTCTCCGGTTCGGGCCTCCTTAAATCGGTAGACGGCGATGAAGCTTCAGATTGAGCGCCCTTATTTCGAAGCGATGCTGACGAGCTTTCCGGCTCTGGCCTCGCTCGGGGAACAACTGCGTTTCGGCGACAAGGTGGAGGTGGCGCTCGGGCAGCTTTCCGACGCCGAACTGGGCTTTCTGGAAAAGCTTTATCGCCAGGCCGGACCCGACATGCAGGTTCGCTCGGCGCAGATCGTCACCCTGCAGCGGGCGTTCAGCCAAAAGGGCATCAGGTTCAGCGCAACGGATCTGGAATCCGTCCTGCCGGCGATTGCGCGTTATCTCACCGGCGATGCGATCCGGGGCTGGATGTTCACCGCGAGCGCCGCCAGCCGGCCGCTGCCCTATGTCGTCACCCGGCTCGATTATACCCCGCCCTCGAATGACGAGACCGGCCGGGTCTTCATCGAATTGAAGGCCAACGCCAAGGGCGCGATCACCTCGGCGACGTTGCGGATTTCCGCAGGCGACATTGTCGGAAGGACGGTGCCCGAAATCTTCGCGGCCAAGGGATTTCTGAAGGAGACGCCCGAACTGATCGCGGCCTATGACGATACCGAGGCGCGCTATTTCGAGTGGCGCGGTCAATACGGCCGGCAGTTTTCCGGCCAGGGCACCGGCTTCTTCAGCGAGGATCCCAATTCATCGCATCGGGATTCCGACTGGTCGCGCAAGGACGTGGTGGTGCTGTCGTCGGGCGGGGGCGCCGCGCGTCTTGTCAATGATGAAGCTATTTTGAGCACCCGCGCGCTGACGCTCGAGGTGACCGGCGATATCCTTGGCCAGTATTTGCGGAAAGCGGCCAAGAGCAATCTTTATGATGCCGAAGCCGAGGTGGAGGAATCCAAGGCCTCGATTCCGAAGGGCCTGTTCTGCCGGATTCCGGTGCATCCTTATGTGCTGATGTTCCATCTCGAACTGCACCACCATGTCTGGGTGCATGTCGGCGACATGAAGCCTTATGCCTATCAGCCCGACCTGAAGCAGAAGCTGATCCTGCCGGAGGAGCAAACCGACCTGATCGACATCCTCACCGCCGAGATGGACGTCTTGATGGACGACATCGTGGCCGGAAAATCCGGAGGCACCACGGTGCTGTGTGCCGGGCCGCCGGGCGTCGGCAAGACGCTGACGGCCGAGGTCTACGCCGAAATCATTCAGCGGCCGCTATACCGCGTTCATTCGGGCCAACTCGGCTTGAGCGTCGCTGCGATGGAGAGCGCGCTCAAGGACGCGCTGATGCGCGCCCAGCGCTGGGGTGCGGTCATGCTGATCGACGAGGCCGACGTCTATATCAAGCGCCGCGATGACGACATCACCATGAACGCCGTGGTGGGCGTGTTCCTGCGCGTGCTGGAATATTTCAACGGGTTGCTGTTCCTGACCACCAACCGCATCGACGATATCGATGAGGCGATCGTGTCGCGCTGCATTGCGCTCATCAAGTTCCATCCGCCAAACGACGAGGCGCGGCGGAAGATCTGGGCGGTCATGACCGAGCAGTTCGGGCTGGCGGTCGATGCGCCCCTGCTCGACACGCTGGTCGGGACCTTCCCGGCGACGTCGGGCCGCGACATCAAGGGGTTGGCCAAGCTGGTCGCCAAATACTGCCATCACAGGAAGGTGGCGCCGACGCTCGACGTGTTCGAGCGTTGCGCGATATTTCGCGGCATCGATCTTCGCCCCGCGATCTCCGCCTGAGTACGGCTCGCGGGTGCCAAGGCGTCTTGTCGGAAAGCCGACAACCGTCGCAAAGGAGACAGGGTCTGGCCCAAAATCCAATATTATCAACGTTTTGATGCGTGGCATAAGTCTTGCCAGTTCATGTCAACGGTTCCGTCAAATGAAGGGCGAGCAATGATCAATCTGACCGACAGCGCATTGAACGCGGTGCGCAACGCAATCTCCGCGGCGGACAAACCCGTCGACGGCCTGCGGATCATGGTCGAAGCGGGCGGATGCGCCGGCTTCAAATACAATCTGGGTCTGGTCGACGAGATCGACCCCGACGACACCGTGATCGAACGCGAAGGCGTGCGGGTGTTCGTCGACATGAAAAGCCATGAATTTCTCGCCGGCACGACGATCGACTTCGTGGTTGCGCTGGAAGGATCGGGCTTCACGTTCGAAAACCCGAACGCGAAAGCGAGCTGCGGCTGCGGCAAGTCTTTCGCTTGAAGAGATACGCAAATGCTGCCGGGCATGCCGAGGCGCGCGACGCAAGGTCAAGGCTTCGGCAGGGTGAGTGAAACTTACGGAAAGAAATCAAATCATGCTGGTTGAATCTGAGCTCGCGAAGCAATTGCCGTCACCGGAAACCGAACGTGATACCGAGCGTGCCCGGATCATCCGCGCGGTGATCGATGAGATCCGCCCGAACCTGAAGCGCGACGGCGGCGACTGCGAGTTGATCGAGATCGACGGCAACAAGATCATGGTCAGGCTCACCGGCGCCTGCGTGTTCTGCAAGCTGAGCAGCGCCACGCTGGAGGGCATTCAGGCCAAGGTGGTGGAGCGGCTTGGCGAACTAGTTCGTATTATCCCGGTCGCTGGAGCTGCGAAGGCGCGGCACTGAAAGAGGCGTTCCGTGCGGCCAATTTATCTCGACAACAATGCGACGACGCGCGCGGATCCGGCCGTCGTCGCGGCGATGTTGCCGTATTTCTCCGATCAGTTCGGCAATGCGTCCTCGAGCCATGCCTTCGGCAGCGAGGTTGCGGGCGCTGTAAAGCAGGCCCGCAAGAGCCTGCAGGCGTTGCTAGGAGCCGCGTTCGACCACGAAATCGTGTTCACGTCGGGTGGGACCGAATCCGACAACAGCGCCATCCTCTCGGCCTTGGACAACCCGGAAGGTCGCGACGAAATCGTCACCACGGCGGTTGAACATCCCGCGGTCCTGACGCTGGTTGAACACCTCGCGGCGTCGCGCGGGATCAGGACGCATTTTGTCGGAGTTGATCCGCATGGCCGGCTGGATATCGAAGCCTACCGGCGCGCCCTTGGTCCGCGTACCGCCATTGCCTCGGTGATGTGGGCCAACAACGAGACTGGAACGCTGTTTCCGGTCGAGCAGCTTGCCGAGATGGCGCATGGTGCCGGTGCGCTGTTTCATACCGATGCGGTGCAGGCGGTCGGCAAGATTCCGATCGACCTGAAATCGAACCAGATCGACATGCTGTCCTTGTCGGGACACAAGCTGCACGGGCCCAAGGGCATCGGCGCGCTCTATCTGCGCAAGGGCACGCGCTTCAATCCGCTTATTCGCGGTGGACCGCAGGAGCGGCGGCGCCGCGGCGGCACCGAGAATGTGCCTGGTATTGTCGGCCTCGGGAAAGCGGCCGAACTGGCGAGCGCCCGGCTCGACGAAGAGCAGACCCGCGTTCGCGCCATCCGGGATCGGTTCGAGCAGGGCATGCTCCGGCTCGGAGATTGCTTTGCGCTTGGCGACGAACACAACCGGCTGCCGAACACCTCCAATATCGCATTCGAGCATCTGGAGGGCGAGGCGATCATTCATCACCTCAACAAGGCCGGCATTGCCGCTTCGCTGGGGTCGGCCTGTGCCTCCGGATCGATGGAGCCGTCGCACGTGCTGCTGGCGATGAAGGTGCCGCCGACGGCGCTGCGCGGCGCCATCCGGTTTTCACTGTCGCGCGACAACACGGTCGACGAAATCGATCGGGTCCTGCAGGTACTGCCGGAGATCGTCGCAAGGCTCAGGTCCTTGTCAGCTCCGTCGCCGGAGCGCGCCGAATTTGCGGCTAATCCAGGCCGATCCACGGAGCTGACCGTATGAAAGTCATGATTCGCCGCTCTCCCGAGACCGGGCTTTCGATTTACGTCCCCAAAAAGGATCTCGAGGAACCGATCGTGGAATCTGAACACGAGTCGCTGTGGGGCGGCTGGATCCGCATCGCCAATGGCTGGGTGCTCGATCTGCCCGAGATGGCGGCGGGAACCTCGCTTCCGATCACGGTCAACGCCCGCAAGCGCGGCCAAGAGGGACAACAGGGGGATGACGCATGAACGCTCCCATTCCGCCGATTGATTTCATCAAGCAAGGCGATGCCGAGGCGTCGCTGGCCGATGTCGCGGCCCGGCTGCGCGCCGGAACGATGGTGCCTTATCTCGGTCCCGGTCTGGCTGAACTGGCCAAGCCCGGCGTCCCCATGAATCCGGAAGCGCTGGCGGCCTTCTTCGGCACCAAGGTCGCGCTGCCGCGGCGTGCCAAGGGCAACGCGTGGGCTTCCGCGCAGCATATCGAAAGCATGAAGCACCGCTCGACGGTGACGGCGCTAATGAACGAGGCGTTTGCGACGCCGGTTCAGCCGACACCGCTGCATCATTACCTTGCGTCATTGCGCCTGCCGATGATCGTCGACACCTGGTACGATGGCGCGATGCGCGCCGCGCTGGATCAGCGCAGCGACTGGGGAGAAGTGCAGGGTATTACGCGTGCCGGTATCGGCGAAGACCGCTGGTATCGCTTTTACGATGCGGCCGGCGTCGAAGCAGATCGCTCGGCGGCCAACAGCTGGACCACGCTGCTGTACAAGCCGCATGGCAGCGTCGCGCCGGCCAAGAACTTCCTGATTTCCGACGCCGATTATGTCGAGGTGCTGACGGAGATCGACATCCAGACGCCGATCCCCGACGCGGTCAAGGACCGGCGCACCGAGCGGAGTTTCGTTTTCATCGGCTGCCGCTTCAACGACCAGCTGCTTCGGACCTACGCGCGGCAGGTCACCAAGCGATCTTCGGCGCTGCATTACGCGATCGTCGAGCCCGATGCGCTCTCCAAGAATGAACTCCGGTTTCTTGTCGGCCAGGGCCTGACACCGATTGCCATGCCCCTCGATCGCGCGGTTGAAATCCTGCTCGCTCGAGCCTGAACCGGTCCGCTGCGAACGGCTCGCGTGGCGCGGTAATGCGCCGCGTCCCGGATCGCTGCCTGAGCCAGATTGATTGAGGCCGGCCGGAAACCACGACTTCTGTAACGTTTCTAACATCGCGCGAAGCAATGTCGGCGGCCGCTGTTAGCAAAGCGACAGCTTGGGTTCTTTCGATAACCTGTTGATCTGGCGTCAAAATGGCGATTGGCCGTCGATGGCACGCGAGTTGCTATCCTTACCCTCAAGACTTTCAGGCGTTGGATCAGATCAGCCAGGAACGAGGAACGACATGCAAGCGATCACACAGCACGAAGCAGCACCCGCGCCCGTCAGCATCGCAAAGCTTGAAGGGGTGATGCAGGAGATTGCCGATCACAAGGGCTGCGGCACGACCGGCGGTAGCGGCAAGGCGAGCTGCGGTTCGGCGGCGGGGCAGGGCGATCTCCCGACCGAGATCTGGGAGAAGGTGAAGAACCATCCCTGCTACAGCGAGGAGGCGCACCATCACTATGCGCGCATGCACGTCGCCGTGGCGCCGGCCTGCAACATCCAGTGCAATTACTGCAACCGAAAATATGATTGCGCCAACGAATCCCGTCCGGGCGTGGTCAGCGAGAAGCTGACGCCGGAGCAGGCGGCCAAGAAAGTGCTGGCGGTCGCCTCAACCATTCCGCAGATGACCGTGCTTGGTATCGCCGGCCCGGGCGATCCGCTCGCCAACCCCGAGAAGACCTTCAAGACCTTCGAACTGATCGCGAAGACCGCGCCGGACATCAAACTGTGTCTTTCGACCAATGGACTGGCGCTGCCGGATCACGTCGACACCATCGCCGGCTTCAACGTCGATCATGTCACCATCACCATCAACATGGTCGACCCGGAGATCGGTGCCAAGATCTATCCCTGGGTGTTCTGGAAACACAAGCGCTACACCGGTGTCGAGGCCGCGAAGCTCCTGACCGACCGCCAGTTGCAGGGCCTCGAAATGCTCACCGAGCGCGGCATTCTCTGCAAAGTCAATTCGGTGATGATCCCCGGGGTCAACGACAAGCACCTGGTCGAAGTCAACAAGGCGGTGAAATCGCGCGGCGCGTTCCTGCACAACATCATGCCGCTGATCTCCGCGCCGGAGCATGGCACCGTATTCGGTCTCACCGGCCAGCGCGGACCGACCGCCCAGGAGCTCAAGGCGCTGCAGGATAGCTGCGAGGGCGAGATGAACATGATGCGTCACTGCCGCCAGTGCCGCGCCGACGCGGTGGGTCTGCTGGGCGAAGACCGCAGCGCCGAGTTCACCACCGACAAGATCATGGCGATGGAAGTGAACTACGACCTCGACAGTCGCAAGGCCTACCAGGCCAAGGTCGAGGACGAGCGCGTCGCCAAGGTGGCGGCCAAGCAGGAAGAGCTGGAAACGCTGGCCGGCGAGATGAGCGATATCAAGCTGCTGGTTTCGGTCGCGACCAAGGGTTCGGGGCTGATCAACGAGCACTTCGGCCACGCCAAGGAGTTTCAAGTCTACGAGCTTTCGACGGCAGGCGCCAAATTTGTCGGCCATCGCCGGGTCGATCTTTACTGCCAGGGCGGGTATGGCGACGAGGACAATCTCGAGACCGTGATCCGCGCCATCAACGACTGCCATGCGGTGTTCGTGGCCAAGATCGGCGGATGCCCCAAGGCCGACTTGCAGAAGGCGGGAATCGAGCCGGTCGATCAGTTCGCCCATGAGTTCATCGAGAAATCGGCCATCGCCTGGTTCAAAACCTATCTCGACAAGGTCAAGAGCGGCGAGATCGAGCACGTCGAACGCGGCGATGCCGAAATCCGCCAGGGTGCGCTGATCTCGGCGGCCTGAATTCACCAAACTTGATTAAGCTCTCAGGAGTTAAGCGATGGCGCTGAAGATTATAGCCTCACAATGCACGAGCTGTTCGGCCTGCGAACCCGAATGTCCCAACGTGGCAATCACCGAGAAGAACGGGACATTCGTGATCGATCCGAAGAAGTGCACCGAATGCATCGGTCATTTCGACTCGCCGCAATGCACCGCCGTGTGCCCGGTCGATGATACCTGCGTCATCGACACGTCCTACCCGCGTTATCAGGTTCCGGCCTAAGGAGACTGTGCGATGAACTTCACGATTACGCCGGCGGCGGAGAAATTCATCCGCCTCATGATCCGCGCCGATGGCGCTGCAACCAGTGGCTTCCGGCTCGCCGTCACCCCAGGCGGCTGCTCGGGGCTCGCCGCCGATATCAGCGTCCGGCCGGAGCCCGCGGCCGGCGAGGCGGTCGTCGAACGCAATGGCGTGAAGCTGTTTCTGCCCGCGGAAAGCCGCATCCTGCTGGATGGGGTCACCATCGACTTTGCCGATACGCCCTCGCAGACCGGACTGGTGTTCAAGGATCCGAAGCAGGTTTCCTGCTCGAGCCATTAAGTCAAATCCTCGGGGAGACGCCAATGATTGGATCCGCGGAGCGAGGTGAGCCGCAATCCGTCACGGACGCTGCGGTCCTGGCAAGCGCGCTTCTCGGCGGCGGACTGCCGCCGGAAGCCGAGTTCCATTTGTGGGAAGCCGGGCTTTCCTACCATCTGGACGACGTCGCCGAGCAGCACCTGCGCGAGGCGCAGGCGCTGGCGCCGGGGCACGCCGCGGTGCTGATCGGCCTCTACCGGTTTTACTTCTACAAGGGCCGCCTGGCCGATGCGCTGACGGTCGCGAAACTCTGTCTCGAGAAGGCGGCGCGGGAAAACAAGCTGGCCGCGGAATGGCAGGATGTCGCGGCTGGCGATGCCGCGTTCGGCCATTACGAGAATATTCTGCCGCGCTTCTATCTCTTCACCCTGAAGGGATACGCCTATCTGCAGATGCGGCTCGGCAATCTCGACGAAGGCCGGGCGGCAGTCATGAAGCTGCTGGAGCTTGATCCGAGCGACAAGGTCGGCGCCCGCGTATTGCTCGAGGTTCTCGACCGAATGGGGATCGACGATGACGGATGACATCGACGAGGCCATGGACTGGCAAGGTCATGAGGTTGATTGCGGCGCTTGCGTGCATCAGGACGTCAAGGCGGCCGGGCGTTGCCGGCTCAAGCATGCCTGTGTCCATGACCGCTATGCGCGTCGCATTGATCGCTTCTTCAACTGGAATCCGGAACTGGCCAATTCCTACATCGCGCATCCGCATTTCGAGGTTCGCGCGATCGCCGCCAAGCATGCCAGCATATTCCTGCTGCCGCCGCTGCTCGACGATCCCGAGGAGACGGTGCGCTGGAATGCGGCCCGACGTTTGCCCAAGCGGCTGGTGCTGCGGCTAAGGACGGATGTTCATCGCGAGGTGAGAATTCGCATCGTCTCGGTGCTCGATGATGCCGAATTGATACCGATGATGAACGATCCGGATTATTACGTGCGGCTGGTGATCGCGCGTCGCATCGTGCCTTCGCTGCTCGCGGAAATGATCGAGCGATGCCGAGTCCGAGGTCCGCCGCGTTGTGGCGCAGCGCATCCCGCGAGATTGGCTGCTTCGCATGGCCAGCGATGAGGATGCAGCGGTAAGGCTGGAGGTCGCGCAGCGTCTTCCGCCCGATCTGGTTTCCCGGCTTCGCTACGATCCAGACTGGCGCGTGCGTTATGCAGTGGCAAGCCGGATCGCGGTCGGTGAGATCGGCGAACTCACCGAAGACAGCGATGGCTTTGTGCAGGACATGGCGCGCTCGCGCACCGTCGGCAGGTGGGAGCGATCGGGGGAGCATCCGGCATGAGCAATATCGTTCGCGACAGCGATGTGGTGGAGATTTCCGCGCCGCCGGTCTTTGCCTTCGGCGAGAAAGTGAAGGCGAAGCGGACGATCCGCAATGACGGCACCTACGCCGGCAAGGAGATCGGGGAGATCCTGGCGAAGAAAGGCGAGGAGGGATACGTCGTCAGCATCGGCACCTTCCTGCAGCAATTCTATATTTACGGCGTCGAGTTCCTGGAAAGCGGCAATCGCGTCGGCATGAAGCGCAAGGAACTCGATCCGGTGGTTGCCCGCGACGAGATGGCGGATTTGCCGCTGCCGGAGGGAGCGCCGTCATGATCGAACCCAGGCTGCCACGCTTTCAATGGGGCCAGCGCGTCAAAGCCCTGATCGACCTGCACAATGACGGGACATTTCCGGACACGCCGCTCGAAGCCCTTCTCGTTCGTGTCGGGGATACCGGAGAAATCGTCCAGGTCGGTACGCATACCGAAGCAAATCTGCCGATCTATCTGGTCGAATTCGGCGAGCGCCTGGTGGTTGGTTGTCTCGAAGAAGAGATCGTTCCGCTCTAGAGGGAGTACAGGTGCCATGCCTTTGGCAGCTCTGGATCCAGCAATAACCGGCTTTTCGGCTCATCCGAACGATTTCGATCGAAAGCGGATCGAGCGGTCGCTGAAGCGGCGCAAGCGCTACCGCTATGTGTCGCCGAACGTGGTCGCGGTCAGCAACGGCTACCGCATCGAGAGCCCGTGTTGTTCACGCAACATCGATCCCGAAGGCGGGGTCATCGACGTCGCGCTTGTGCTGCACGATGCCGGTCACCAGTCGTGGCAGTTGTTTCGGAAGAACCATGAGCAGGGAGCATGGGAGTTGCATTCCACCTACGGCCGCCTGCTGGAGGCACTGGATCGGCTGAATGCCGATCCCGAGCGAACGTTCTGGCAATGAAATTGCATATTCAAACTCGCAGTCCTCGAACACCGAGTGGTCGACAATGGCGTTAGATCCGAACGAGTTGATGGAGATCGACCAGGTGCTTTCCGCGGCCGGCGCCGATGTATTCGCCGAACTGCGCGGTCGGTTCCCGCATCTGTCATGGACCAGATGCGATGCTTCCGATGTGACGGAAGAACCGTTCCGGAGTTATTCGCGATTTGAACTTCATTTGGTGGACCGCACCGATCATTGCGTGCAGATCACGGCCGATCCCGCGCGCGCGACGGGTATCGTCCTGGCGAAACGGAATATTGCGTCATGACCGAGCTCGCCGTGCAGGATGCCGATCGCGCTGTCGACGACGCCGTTGCCGACGATGTCGATGAGGGCGTCATTGCACTGTCCGATCCGGATATCACGCTGGCCGAGATCGAGGCGGTGGATTCGATCATGCGTTCACCACGGCTCTCGAACGGTCCGGTGGTCGAGGTGTTCGAGGCGGCTTTCGCCGCCTATCTCGGCCGCAAATACGCGGTCGCCGTTCCCAGCGGGACCATGGGACTTCTGCTCGCGCTGAAAGCCTATGATATCGGTCCGGGACAAGAGGTGATCGCTTCGCCTTATTCGTTTCGCGAGACCGCGCACGCCATCAGCATTGCCGGCGCCAAGCCGGTTTTCTCCGATATCGACTATTGGGCCGGCACGCTGGTGCCGGCGAAGGTCGAGGCCCGTATCACCGCAAACACCCGCG
The DNA here is from genome assembly GCA_963793165.1 of uncultured Alphaproteobacteria bacterium. Taxonomy (GTDB): domain Bacteria; phylum Pseudomonadota; class Alphaproteobacteria; order Rhizobiales; family Xanthobacteraceae; genus Bradyrhizobium. Next base: position 1,119,832 of record CAWBYU010000004.1, on the reverse strand, counting down.
CCATCGTCGCATGCAACAACAACGGACATCCGGCGTCATGGTCGGAATTGCGCGCGGTGGCGAAACGGCACGGTCTGGTGCTGCTGGAAGATTCCACCGAGGCGATCGGCTCGAGATTCGAGGGTGCGCTGGTCGGAACATTTGGCGACACCGCGGTGTTCGATTTTTCGCAGCCTTGCGCCTTGACTTGCGGCGAGGGCGGCATGGTGGTGACCGACGACGTCGATGTTGCGGTGGCGCTGCGTCGTCACCGCTCCCACCGAATCGACGAACGCGGTTCGGTGGTGGTTACCGGCACGCCGCCCTACCAGGCCGGCATGAGCAACATCGCGGCCACGCTCGGGCTCGCGCAACTGCGCCGGCTCGACGAGATTCTCGAGCGGCGCCGACTGATCGAGCATCTCTATTACAAATACGTGCAGTCCTTTGAAGGCATCAAGGATCCCTATGTGGGGCCCGGTGTGACCGAGGTGAACTGGTTTCTCTATCTGGTTCATCTCGGCACGCGCTTCTCTCGCTCCAGCCGCGACGCCATCGTGGAGGACCTGAAGGTCGAGCAGGTGGAGGCCGCGGCCTACTGCAATCCGCTGCACCTGCAGCGGCACTACTTCGATCTGGGCTGTCGGCGCGGCGACTATCTCGTCACCGAAAAGGTGGCGGATCGCGCCGTCGCGCTGCCATTTCACACCCATCTCACCGAGGATCAGATTTCCTTCATCGTCGAGACGATGAAGGAAGCCTCGATCAACGTCGGGGCCGGTGCTGCGATCTACTAACCCCTGTAGCAAGACGAGGAACGAAACATGTCGATACTTACTGTGATGCCGTCAGGCCAATCGTTTGAGGTGACCGAGGGAACGACGCTTCTCGCAGCGCTGCTCGGCGCGGAAATTGCTATCCCCCACAAGTGCGAGGGGCAGGCCAAGTGCGGCAGCTGCCATATCTTTGTTCTGGAGGGGCGGAAGGGCGTTTCCAAGGTGGCTCGAGAGGAGAATGAACGGCTCGATGCCATCGTGGGCGTCGGCTCGAAGTCGCGCCTTGCCTGCCAGACGAAGGTGCTCGGTACCGAAAACGTCACCATCGAATTGCTGGGCTTCGGCTCCGGCGGCTAGGGAGATCACGATGGAAGCCCAGAAAGTTCTGATTCACGTGCGCTTCGCCCCAAATGGCACGGTGGTCGAGATCAGCCAGCGGCCGAAGCCGATGAGCCCGCAGGAGTGGTACAATTGCTTGTGCGACAAGGCGGGCACCGCCTATCAGCCGTTGTCCGGCGGTCGCGGCCTGTTCCGGCTGACCGCCGACCAGGTCGAATCATTCAAGGCGGAGTGCACGCCGACGGCGGCGTGAGGGCAGGGTCTGCTCGGCGCGGGGACGAGTTCATCGGGCCGAATGTCCCGGCCATCAGCCTCTTGCGGCTGCTGGCCGGCGACCTTTCACTTCAGAAACTTCGCCTGGAACAAGGCCATCTTTTCCGCGGTATCCAATCCCCGCCGCGTCGGCCATTTGTTTTGAAAGAAGAAGTTGTTGACGTCGCGCGTCACTTCCTTGCCCCTGATGTACCAGCGCTCGACGCCGTCGGGTGATATCACCGCCGGCCCGTCGCCGCGATGCACGAGATCGTCCTCAAGCCAGAGCCGGGTGTCGGCATAGAGATAGCATCCGGCCTTGCGTGACAGGTCGTCCTGGTTCCGGTCTTCCACCACGATCATTGCAGTCATCGTCGTTGCCTCGGCTGGAGCTGACAGGCTGGTCCGATTGCCACCATGCAAGAATTGTGCGTCAGCCCGGAACTCCCGCGGCGATCGGGCCCTGGCGAGGCAGGAACCTGCCGAGCGCCGCCGGATCGTAGCCTTCCTCGCGCAGCACGCGCTGGACCGCCGATCGGGTCAGCATGCGCCGGTAATGCGCGGCCAGATTGTCAGGCAGCGCAATGCCGGTCTTGTCGGCCCAGAATTCCACGTAAAACAGCAGGGGATCGGCGACTGAGAATTCGCCTGCGAGATAGGCGCGGCTCCCGAGCGTGTCGTTTAGGATCGCAAATCCCTTGGCAACGATGCTGCGGCCGAGCTCCTGCACCTCAACATGGTCCGCCGGATTTCGGGCGAACGTGTTGGTAGCGAAAATGCGCGCGAAACCCTGTCCGTGGATGGTCCCCACGATGTAGCTCATGGCTTCGACCAGACGGCATTGGCTTTCGGCGTCATCGGGCCACAGCATGCGGCGCGGTGAGCTGCGCGCGAGCCAGTAGGCGATGGCGGGCACTTCCGTGAGCGAGGAGCCGTCGCGGCGAACCAGTGTCGGAATTGTCGATTTTGGATTGATCGCGACATAGTCCGGCTTGAAATGATCGCCGGCGGGCAGGTTGACGATATAGGCCTCGAATACTTCTTCCAGCTCTTCCAGGATGATGTGGATGCCGGTCGAGCATGATCCGGGCGTCATGTAGAGCTTCATCGCCGCCATAATTGCTCCTCGATATGGGCTGCGTCATCGGCGCCTCCGCGGCGCGCGGCATGCTTCATGCAAATATCGGGTCAACGGTGTGATGAGCTTACCCAAGGTAGCGAGTCCGACAGCAACGTCGTGTTCGCGACAGGAGCAGGCATGGCAATCGATCTCAAACGGGAATTTTCCGAAGCGGAAGTCAGCGCGCTGCTCGCTTCGGTCCAGGACGACCGGAGCTGGCGCCTCGAAGTATCGGCTGACGGGATCGCCGGACTGCACGATCTCACCGAGGTGCCGGATGCGGCCTATGAAGAAGCGCTGCATTGCTTTTTCGAGATCTGGGACCAGGGAACGGATTTCGTCGGTCCGGGAGCCGCGTCGGACAAGAACCTGTGCAACAAGATCGCGAAAATCCTCCGCGAGAATTTTCCAACGCTTAAAGGCGCGCGAACGCTTTCAGCGCTCTGAAAGGACGGGCGGGTTCACTCCAGTTGCCCGCACTGGCAGGCGTCGCGAATGCAAAGGTGAGAAGATGTCATCAGAGCCGGTCGAGGTCTTCGTGATCTGCGCTGCCGACACCATCGAGCAGGGCAGCGCGAGGGCTTTCAGCCTGTCGCGTATCGACGAGACCGGCGAAGGCCGGCCGTTTCCGATCGTGATCGTCCGAACCCACGGCAACGACTATTTCGGCTACGTCAACGCCTGTCCGCATCAGGGCATCTGGTTGAATTTCGGGGAGGGGAATTTCTTCACGCCGGACCGCGGGTTCCTCAAATGCGGCCGGCACGGCTCGGTGTTCGAGATCGATTCCGGGCTGTGCATCGACGGCCCCTGCAAGGACAAGAGCCTGGAGCCGGTCGCACTCGCCGTCGTCGATGGGGAAGTCTGCATCTGCGGCGTCGAGCTGGAGGAAAGCGGATTTCCCGATCCGTTCGACGACGGTGACGACACCATGGAAATCATGATTCATCCGGATTGATGGAATGACCGACGAAGCCAGCCACGAATGCCGGTTTTTTGTCTCGTATAGCGGGGTGAGGCTGCCATTCAATCTCGTGAATGCGATCGAGCCGGCAGCGCTTTCGAACCGCAATACCTTCATCCGCGCATATTTCGACAAAGCGGGAACGCTGAACGGTTTCGACAAGGTCGTCTATGGCGAGGTTGAACTTTCGCACCGCTACGAATATCACGACAATGGCCGGTTGAGACGCGCGGAAATCGTCATGCTCGACGAGGCGCCGGCGGCGCTGAGCTTCGATGAAACGGGATCGCCGGTTTCGGACACATGATGAAGCAAGCTGTGGGACAAATCCGGCCATGACGGTTGCGCAACTGCTTGAGTTGCTAGGCAAGATGCCGCAAGAGGCTGTGGTACTGATCGAAAGCGGCGGCGGGCTGTCGCGGGTCGATGCGCTCGATTTCGTCGAGGATATGGGGCCGGGCGCTCCGGCCGAAGTTATTCTGTTGCCCAGCATGGATGAATAGTCTGGAGACCAGGGATGTCGGACGTTGAAGTGACAATATCCATGTTCGAACGGATCGGCGGGGCGGCCGTCATCGACCGGCTGGTGGAGGCGTTCTACAAAAGGATGGACGAACTGCCCGAAGCGACGGTCATTCGCGCCATGCACGCGCCGGATCTCGGACCGGTCAAGAATGTGCTCAAGCGCTATCTCAGCGAATGGACCGGCGGCCCGAAGCTGTATTCGCCTGAGAAGGGTCATCCGCGCTTGCGCCAGCGGCACATGGGATTTTCGATCGGCAATGCCGAGCGCGATGCCTGGCTTAAGTGCATGCGTGAGGCGCTCGAGGAGACGGTCGCGGATGTTGGCGCCCGGCAGGAGCTGGATGCCGCGCTGACCAAGCTCGCGGACTGGATGCGCAACCAGGCCGGCAATCCCCATGACGCGGGAACGGCGCGGCCCTAGCTTGCGCGAGGACCGATGCGGGAATCCGCATCTGCCTCCTCCGTCAAAGCGGGGTTCCGAAAAACTCTTCATCGGCGCCGCCCCAGGCCTGGTGCAGCGCCAGCGCGCTGCGCCATTTCACGGCTTCCGCCTCCTCGGCATTGCGATGGGTAATCTTGCCATCGGGTTTTTCGGCGAGCAGGTAAGCCTTGCCGTTCCGAATGAAGCGGTTGAGGTCCTTGGTGTCGGTCGGACGCACCACGCACCGTGGCGCCTCGTCGATCAGGATGGTGGTCGGAAGCATCGTCGCACTCCTTTCTGGTCTCGATCTTAGAACCCGTCTTCCCGTCGGCCCCAGGGATGGGCGCCGGTGACGAGGGAAGCCTTGATGCCAGCCTTCTCGATGTCCGCCATGCTCTTGTAGAAGGTGCCTTCGTGCACCAGCGTCCCGCCTTTTGTGGTGACTGCCACGTAGCGCGCCACCGGGTCGGTCTCGCACAGATAGCCGCCGCCCGGATCGAGCGTGCTGCGCGCATTGCCATCCCAGTCCACAAAAAAGCCCGTTGTTGCCGTCGACATCGATCATCTCCGCTGCGTAAAAATTGACCACCGGCTCGCAGCCAAGCGGCGATCATGCTTGCAGAGCAAAAATCCTGCCGCGCGCGGTCCCGGAGATTTTTGCATCCCGAATGTCGCATATCGAACAACGTTCGCAGTCATTGTGGGTCTCGAAACAAAATCATCGCTGTCGGAAAATTCGACAGCCAAGAAATTGAATCTTGTTCGCCACTGGCTATATGCTGTTCGCAATAACATTCTTTGGGGGATATGAATTATGGCTGAATTGACGCAACGCCCGGCATCGCTCGGCGATCTCAAGAGCATCTGGGGTTTGATGCGGCTGGTCGCGGCCGATATCCCGCTCGAACTGGAGAACGAAACGGCGCAGGAAAGCGCGTTGAGCGAATTGATGATGTGTTGCACATCGGGCTTGTCGACGGTCGCGGTCGGAGAGGACAAGACGGTTGTCGGCGCGGTACTCATAAAACGCGATGAATACGACTGGGGTCTTCGCAACGGCGGCGCGGTGCAAATGCCCTATGCGGCGATAGCGCCGGATTATCGGAATCAGGACGTGCTGCGGGCATTGGTCGGGGAAGTCCAGCAACGCGGCGTACCGGTGTTGGCCAAGGTCAGAAGCGGCGAGAAGCTCGGCCTCGCCGAGGGACTGAGGGCGCTCGGCTTCACGCATGAAGCGGCGGCGGAACACGAGGGCGGCGAGCTCTACAAGTGGAAACCTTCGCCGGCGGCTTAGGGGCGCACTTCAAAGCGTTTCGGAGCATCAAGGAATCCCGGTTCTCCGCGACCGACAGAGGTCGTGCGTGGTTTTCACTGCAACAGAACTAGCGTTCCTCTTCGCCCGAAACCAGTTCTTCGAAGCCGTTTTCGACGATCGTTTGGCAGGCCAGCAGACGCTGATATTCATCGCGGCTCACGCTGATCATTTCCGGCACGGCCGCAGCCTTCGAGGAGTAGGCGGCCTCAAGCGCCTCAAATAGAACCTTTTCGAGCTGATAGATCCGTTCGCTCGCCCGTTCGAGATAGGGGATGGGGTTGGTGCGCACGTTCGCCTCGTGCAAGGCGTTCAGTTTCAGAAGCGTGCGCAAGCGCCGAGCCTCGTTGCGGTTCGCGAAGCCAAAATCGTGTTTGATGATGGTCATGGCCCGGCGTCATCTCCTCATCGATCGCAATCAGTCCATCGGCGGACCAAGATCGTCGGCCGCTTCCTTCTTCTTCTTTTTCTTGTCGACCTTGGCCTGTGCATAGGCGCCTGAATTCTTCAAGGCGATGGGGGGCTGCCCTTCCACATATTGCGAAACCCAGAACAGGGTTCGTTCGAGCGCCTGATGCGCTGCGTCGGCCTGATAGCTGTCCCGCTGATCGCAGTTGAAGCCATGCGCCGCTCCCGGGTAGGAGAACACGCTGACATCGGGACGGTGGGCGCGAAACTGGCTCATCGCCTCGAATGGAATCAGCGGATCGTTCTCGCCGAAATGGAGCAGGGTCGGGACTTTGCGCTTCTGGCCGTAATCATCGACGATTCCTCCCCCGTAATATCCGACCGCGCAGGCCAGGCCGCTGACGCGGTTGGCGGCGGCGTAGGCGAGATAACCGCCCCAGCAATATCCGACAACGGCCACCTTGCCAGCGCTCCTGGCCGCGTCGACGGTGGCCTGGATCTCGCTCAGCGCACGCTCGTTGCCTAACTGCTTCAACAGATCCATGCCTTCCGCAACGGCGGCGTCGTCATAGCCGAGTTCGACGCCTGTCTTGACGGAATCGAACAGCGACGGCGCTATCGCAAGATAACCCTTCGCGGCGAAGGCGTCGGTGATGGCACGGATATGGGCGTTGACGCCGAATATCTCTTGCAGGACCACGACCGCGCCTTTGGGCGTGCCGGCGGGATCGGCGCGATAGGCCGAGAACGTGTTTCCATCGCCTGTGGTCAGCTCCATCATGGCATCCTCGATTCCTGAGCTCGGGCAGTCACGGGTTGCTTTGCCCTCTGTCTATCGACTTATGCAGATTGGGTGCCAGTTGGCGGATCCGGAAGGTCGCCCTGAGCACCCCGGGAAGCCGGTCTTTACGCGGCAAAAGCGGGAATCGCAGCCCGGTGATCCGGCAGCTACGCCTCGCGACGCTAAATTGTTTTGAAGCCGACACGGGCTACACCAAGCCAAGCTCCAGCAGGACGTCTTCCGACATCCTTGATTTGTCCCACGGTGGATCGAACACCAGATTGACCTTTACGCTGTCGATTCCCTCGACCCCGGCTACCGCCGTCTCCACCCATTTCAGCATCTCGCCGGCGACAGGGCAGCCCGGTGCCGTCAGCGTCATTTCGATTTCGACCGAGCCCGTGTCTTTCGGTTCTATGCGATAGATCAGGCCGAGATCGTAGATGTTCACAGGTATCTCGGGATCGTGCACCGTGCGCAGCGCTGCGACGATGCGGTCGACCAGCGTATTCGCGGGGTCCGTAGCGGAAGCTTCGGCATCGCCGGCAGTTTCCGACGTCGGCGCATTGAGATTGTGAATATCCTGACCCATGTCAGACTTCCGACGATCGATTGTACAGATCGGAGCGATGATCCGGCAGGCACAAGCGGCCCTGTAAAGGCTTGTGCAAGGGCGATGCCAGTACGGCGACGGCTTAGCTCACGCCCTCGGCCAACGCTGCGACCACCGGCCATCCGACCGCGCCGGTGGGATCGAGTTCTTGCAACGCTTCGATGATCTCATGCGCCCGATGCGGCTCGTTTTGCCTGAGATGGATGAAGGCGAGCGCCTTCAAGGTGTAGAGCGCAAAGCGGCCGGCGCCATCGGGCAATACCGGTTGAGGCCGCCATTGCCGCCAATCTAGCGGCCATCCCGCCTGGCCGGCCGCTTCCTTCAGACCGTTCTCGGCGGCGGTCTGCGCCTCGTCGAGATTGCCTTGATAGGTGTGGATCTTGTAGAGGCAAAAATAGATCGGAAGCTGCATCGGCGCCGCTGCGAGGGCTTGCCGGAACAACCGATCCGCGTGCGACCGGTCATGGCGATAGGCCGCGACGCCCTGCTGAAGCAGCGCGTCGATTTCTTCCGGCAGGTCTCCAAAATTGATAGAGTTGCTTTCTCCGAACATGCCGCGTGCGATGCCTTGATGGATCTGGGCTGGCATGGTGTGCCTGTCGTTCACTTGACGAGATGAAGGGCGTTCCCGGCCGTGCTCGAGCGTTGCTTCTCGTGAAGCGAAATGGCTTCGGTCACGGCGTTGGCAATCAGCCGGCCGCGATCGTCGGTCCCGGTCCAGCTCGCTCTTCGCCCGCGTGAGTTGATCTCAAGTAGCTTCACGCCGGCCGGCACTTCGGTGCCGTCGCGGACGACGCCACGCAACACTCCGTCAAATGGCGCGCGCACCGGGGTGTTTCCCAAATGGCCGACGACGAAATCCTTGAAGACGCGGGTGCCGATCTCGATCGCGGTATTCCACCGGCCGGCGAATTCCGCTCGCAGGAAACGTTCGCCATAGTGACTGCCGAGGCGGCGCGACATGCCATCGGGCTGGTCCGCGTAGCCCTCTCGAACGATCTGCCCGGCCTTGCCCGGCCGCGTCTCGACTGCGATGTCGCAATTGACGTCCCCGGCAAAGCCGGGACCGAGACCGATCGCCAGGCGGGCGAGCCGCCGCAAATCGGGTGTCGCGAGGTATTTCTGCATTCTCGCATCCACCAGCACGTCGATCGCCCGAACGACGATGAGGTCGAGCAGCCCGAGCTTCCGTGATGAGGACGCCGGATGCCTGCGCATGGCCGGCGCGAATTTCCAGGCTGCTGTCCACCCGCTTCGCCGCGATGCCGCCGACCGTAACGGCATCGTCAAACAGGGCGTCATGGAAAGCCATCTTCCGCCTGATCACGGGCGGCAATGGATCGTGCGACAGTACAACCCTGTAGCCGTCGCGGTGCAGCCGTACGGCGACCGCGGAAGCGATCTCATTGGTGCCGAGGATCACCGCGAAACGGTATGATAGGTTAGCCCCCATATCCTGCGTCTCTCCTGGTTGATGGCCAGCCCTGGAAAGCAAGAGCCGGGCCGTGCGAGACGGGTGAGAAACTGCAGGAAAATCAAGCCGCAGGACGAGGACCGATCAGGACAAGGTCGCATCCGGAACAGTGTACGTTCGGCATGTCGGAAACCCGACATCAACGGGGTGCCTATTTGCTGCAATAGCGAAATGCAATTCATTTCCGCGTTCCTGGGCGGCTGCGATGGCGGCTCGCGGCATCCTTACGAGTTGGTTTGGACCTTGCATGGCGGCGAGAGCGGCATCAGGAGAGACTGCGATGGCAATGGATGGAGTTGAAATCGAGCGCTTGATCAAACGCGCCTTCCCGGATGCACAGGTCGTCATCGTGGATCTGAAAGGCGACGGCGACCATTTCGGGGCGCGAGTCACCTCAGGAGCATTTTTGGGCAAGAGCCGGATACAGCAACACAAGATGGTTTACGACGCGTTGCAGGGGCAGATGGGTGGCGCCCTTCATGCGCTCGCGCTCGAAACCGCGGTGCCGAAGTGAGTGGACCGGCTTTTGCATCGTGACGGGTAAACCATTCGATCTCTGAGGAACAATAGATGACAAACGCAACGGCCGAGCGCATCAATCAGATCATATCGAGCAGCGATGTGGTGCTTTTCATGAAGGGCGTGCCTGCCTCGCCGCAATGCGGTTTCTCCGCTTCCGTGGTGCAGATCCTGTCCGGACTCAAGGTGCCGTTCGCGGGCGTGGACGTGCTTTCCGATCCCCAGGTCCGGGAGGGCATCAAGGAATTTTCGAGCTGGCCGACGATCCCGCAGCTCTATGTCAAGGGCGAGTTCCTGGGCGGCGCCGACATCGTTCGGGAGATGTTTCAGGCAGGTGAACTCAGGACGCTGCTGAGCGACAAGGGAATCCTGAGCGCTGCGACATGACCGATATCGTTGAGGATACCGAGTTCGAGCTGCCGCAGGTCTACCGGCATCACGCCTTTGCTTGTTATACGCAGCGCCCGCCCGGACATCCGCGCGGAAGCTGCGGCTCGGCCGGCGCCCAGCCGCTGTGGGACCGGCTGGGAAAGGCCATCGAGAAAGACAGACTTGCCGACATCGGCTTCACCGCTTCGGGCTGTCTCGGCTTCTGCAAGGCGGGCCCGCTGATGGTGGTGTATCCCGAGGGCGTCTGGTATCGGCCGGCCACGGCCGAGGATATCGATGAAATCGTCGAATCCCATTTCAAGGGCGGCAAGCGTGTCGACCGTCTTGCCGTGGTCCTGACCAAGAGCTGAGAAAGCTGCCTTGCGCCGAGCCTGCCGACGTCGAGCGCGTCAGGGGTTCGGCGAATCTTTCCGGAACAGGTCGGATTGAAGCACGCCTGGTTGCCTGCGCGCAGGTCGCAGCAGCGCCAGACATTCGATTGTGCCGGCCAAGTCCAGCGCCGAGAAGCCGTCCAGCGTTTCCGGCGTGACGTCGGCTCCCTTTGCCAGCAACCGTTCGACCACATCGGCCTTGCCGGATGAGGCGGCGTACATCAACGGCGTCGCGCCATTGTCATTGCGGTTGTCGATGTCGATCCCGGCGTCGACCAGCAGGTCGATCATGTCGAGCTGGCTGCCGACGCAGGCCAGCCACAATGCGTTGTTGCCATCGGCGTTGCGCGCATTCAGGTTTGCGCCGGCCGCGATCAGCAGCCCGACGATGTCGCCGTCGCCGCTGTGGGAGGCCTTCATCAGCGGTGTCGTCGCGTTGGCGATGACAGCGTTGATATCAGTTTTCGGAAATCCGTGTGCGAGCAGCCATTGCCGCAATCTCGCATCGAGCGGTGGGCTTGCGTTGCTGGTGGGACGGATCCGCCAGGCCTCATACCCGCCATCGAGGCTATAGACCTCGGTGAAGGCAAAATCCGAAAACATCTGCGCATAGTCGCGGCTGGCATTGCCGTGATAGCAATAGATCAGGACCGGTCGGTTCTTGACGCTGTCGCCGAGATAGCGTGACAAATTGGCGGATGAAAGTGGTTCAGCCCCCTCGATGTGCGACGAGGCGAACGAGCCGGCATCGCGCGCATCGAGTAGAAGCAGATCGCTGCGTCCGAACACCAGCTCGGCCTGATCGCAATCGATGCGCTGGAAGGGGTTGCGCTGCCTCATGCCGGTGTTTCCTTCGACAGTACGCCCCGGCCGGGATAGGCAGGCGATGTCGAGATGCGGTCGTCCGTCAACGGACGCCCGACGGTGAAATGATAGAGCGCCTGAAATTCGGTCGTGGTCAGGCCAAGCACCTCATGCAGGGAATCGTCGAAAAAGCAGCCGATGCCGGTGCCGCGAAGCCCGGCGGTTTCGGCCTGCAGATAGAGAGCGTGCCCCAGCAGTCCCGCCTCCCAGTGCAACTGGCGATAGCTCCAGGGATTGGCGCTGACGATGGAGGCGAACTCGCTCAGCATGCTGAGCGAGAAGCAGCTGTCGCTGGCGATCCCCTGGTGGCAGTTGATGGTCCGCGCGATGATCCGGCAGTCGGTTCGCAATAGCCTGAAAAAGGGCAGATGCGCCGGAGTGTTCTCCGGCCTCTGCCATTCGAAATCCCCGCGCAATTGCCCGCGAAGCGCGTGCGCTGCTTCCGGGTGGCGCGGCAGCGCATAGACGCCGGGGTCGAGGCCGTCGACCCGATGAACGAAGAAGATCGGATGCAGGCGGGGCGCAAAATTCCAGACATCCCAGGGGGCCATCGGTCGATCGAGCAGGCTATCCAGCATCCGATAAAAGACATCCACGCTCATCTTGAATTTGCTGTCGAAACGCTGCGCACTGCGGCGGCCGAGAATGATTTCGGCGGCACGAGCCTCGGATGTCGGATGAAGCCGTGGATAGTTCGGGGAGTTTGATCGCAAACCGGCGTCGCGCCCTTGTGTCGCGTGGCTCACTTGCTCGATCGCAGGCCAGCGATAAAGCGGACGCGGATCGAGCAAGTTCGCGCGTCCTGCCCATTCGCTCTCCCGGGGATGCGGCGGGTGATGCTCTCTTGCGTAGTTCGTTTCTCGGGCAGCTTCGATCGCAATCAGGAGATCGGCGTCTTCACCTTCCACGCCGGAAAAATCTTCGGCGCGATCGAGACCCATCAAGGAAGCAAGCTCGGCGGTCGCCAGGTTTTCGACCAGCGTCGCGCGCCATCCAAGCACGCCGGCGGCATAGCGGATGGCACCCAGCGCATGGCCGATGTCGAGCTGACAATAGCGGAAGGCGCGCTCGCCATATTTCCAGGCTTCGCGCCAATGCACCGAAGAGAGGCCGATCCAAATTCGCGGCGGCGCCTCGGAGCGAACGCCATGACGGCACCGCAGCTCCAGCGCATGGTCGCGGCTCAGATAGTGATGCAGTCCATCGTCGAGGCCCGGAACGTTCCTCAAGAAAATGTAGGCTTCGGTCGGATGAAGATTGCCGCTCGATGGATTGCAGCGCAGCGCCCAACGGTCCGGTCCATATTCCTTCCATGCCGAAAGGCCCATCGAGAGCTGCAGCAGCCGGCTCACCGATTCGATGGTGAGCGCAGCCGGCGCTACGGCGCCGGGCGTGCACGCCTCGGCGAAGCTTGTGCCAAGCTGACTGGCGTCGGGTTCAAGCGCGGTCCGCTCGCAGCCCGCGAATTCCCGGAACGGATTGGGTTGCGTGTCCCAGTCGAGGGTCTCGGGTCCGGCGGCGTAGTTCCCAAGCCTGTGTTTGGTCCGCGCGTGGTAGCCGAGAACAATGTCGGCTGCGCCCAGGGTTTTTGTGGCCGCGATGTTCATGGCAGGCCCGAGTCCGGTAGCCGCTGCGGATCAGGGCAGGGCGCGGAGGCGTGGGGCCGGCTGCAAGCTTCGACGTCGCCGTTCGCCGAACCGCCAAGCAGGGACGTAACGGGTTCGCGGTCGAAGCCCGCGCATCTTAAGCCATCCGTCTCCACGAGCGGTCGCCGGATCAGCAAGGGATCGTCGAGCATGATCGCGAGCGCCGCATCGGCATCGATGGCGGCGGGATCGATCTCGCCGGCCTTGATGCGCGGGGCGGCCGGATTGAACCACGAGGCCACCGGCGTCGAGCCGAAAAATCCGCGCAGGCGCGCGGCGGTCCATGGCTCCGTGAGCAGGTTGCCGGCGATCACGGTATGGCCCGCGGCCTCGAGCAGCCGCTTCTGACGGGCATTGGTCTGACAGCCCGGCTTTTGATAGAATGTGATGAGGGCCAAGGCTGCAGGCCTATTTGAGGACGCTGAGCTGGATCAGCGGCGCGGCGCCACCCCGGCCCAGGATCGTATCCACCTTCTTGCGTACCGATTCCAATGTCAGCGGCTTGACCAGCGCGCCATGGGCGCCGGCCCTCAATCCTTCCAGTGCGGTCGCCTCATCGGATTTGTCGGTAACGATCAGGATGCGGACCCCGGAAAATTTGGTCACGATTTCACCGATCAGCGCCGCGCCCCGCTGCTTCAGGAAGGAAACACCAAGCAGCACGACATGAGGCTTGAGCCAGTCGGTGCCCTTTGCATAGGCCTCTTCGGGGCTGACCAGCTCGTGGGTTTCGATTTCATCGTGCAGCATAAACTGCAATGCGGCACGGGTGATTTCATCCTCGTCGATGACGAACACACGCCGCTGGTCGACCGCTTTCGATGTTTCGACGCCGATCTGCATTTTAGCCTCCTGATGCCTGCGGGCCCATGTTCCGCCATGGGGCCCTTTGGAGGCACTAGCAATTTCCATTCCGACCGATCTTGATCGACGTTGGCTTAACGCCACGGCGATAACGCGGAAAACCAAGGTGCCAAGGTGGATCGACTTTCGTTCCTTGTCCGATTTCCAACAGAGGCCGTACAGCCGGGCGGCCCGCTGTCAGGTTCGAAACATCTCGCGCGGGCTTCGAGCGGCGAGCGTTTTGGAAGATGAATCATGAACTTAAGCGAGTGGCACGCGGGTTGCTATTGAGTGGGCGGAACAAGGAGTGAGGGCTGAGTGCACGCAGACGCTTTTGACGAGTGATGCGCTCCTTCCCGTAACCCATGTGCCCGGTTCTGTAACGGAAACAGTCTCGCGCCGACGCGCGGACACATTGGCAATCGGTTCATGGAGAGCAAAATGGCTGCACTACGACAAATCGCGTTTTACGGCAAAGGCGGCATCGGCAAGTCGACGACGTCGCAAAACACCCTGGCGGCGCTCGCGCAGATGGGTCACAGGATCCTGATCGTCGGCTGCGATCCCAAGGCGGATTCGACCCGCCTGATCCTGCATGCCAAGGCGCAGGACACCATCCTCAGCCTGGCGGCTGCGGCCGGCAGCGTCGAGGACCTCGAAATCGAAGAGGTCATGAAGATCGGCTACCAGAACATCAAATGCGTCGAGTTCCGGTGGTCCGGAGCCCGGCGTCGGCTGCGCCGGCCGCGGCGTCATCACCTCGATCAACTTCCTCGAGGAGAATGGCGCCTATGAGGATATCGACTACGTGTCCTACGACGTGCTCGGCGACGTCGTCTGCGGCGGCTTCGCGATGCCGATCCGCGAGAACAAGGCGCAGGAAATCTACATCGTGATGTCCGGCGAGATGATGGCGATGTACGCCGCCAACAACATCTCCAAGGGCATTCTGAAGTACGCCAATTCGGGCGGCGTCCGGCTCGGCGGTCTGGTCTGCAACGAGCGCCAGACCGACAAGGAGCTGGAACTGGCCGAAGCGATGGCCAAGAAGCTCGGCACCCACCTGATCTACTTCGTGCCGCGCGACAACATCGTGCAGCACGCCGAACTGCGCCGCATGACGGTGCTGGAATATGCCCCGGACTCGGTCCAGGCCGGTCACTACCGGTCAGCTGGCCGAGAAGATCCACGCCAATGGCGGCAAGGGCATCATCCCGACCCCGATCACCATGGACGAGCTCGAGGACATGCTGATGGAGCACGGCATCATGAAGCCGGTCGACGAATCCGTCGTCGGCAAGACCGCGGCCGAGCTTGCCGCCGAAGCGGCGATGTCAGCGGCCTGAGATCTTTCATTCGACGCGACTCGGCCCCTCACAAGGGGCCGGGACCACCAACAGCATCCGCTCGACCGGATGCGATTGAAAAAGCGGTGACCGGACGAAACGCGCAAGACAATCGGGGCAGAACAACCGGCTTTGGAGCGGTTTGTGTTGAAAGCGGCGGTGCATGAAACTTCGATCGTTCCGGCCACAACGCTCCCCGCGTTGCGGCAGCCGGACCCGCCGCATGATCGCGAGCATATCGGAACCGCGGCCTATCGGATGCTGACCGGCTGTCACCCGGCAGACGCCATGATCGATGATGATATCAGTTTCGACAGGCATGTGCTGGCCTCGATCCTGGCGGTAGCGGCGATGGAGAACGGTGCGGTGGCCGAGCGTGCCGGGCTCGCGCCGGCCGACCTTGCCCGCCTCATGACGCAATGGTTTCCGGCGGCCTGCGGCATTGGGGGCGGCCGATACGAAAAACATGCAGAGGCCGACGATGAAGAGGTCGCAATGGTACGCGATCTCCTGCTTGTCCACCGCTCCAGCGAGCACGATACGAGCCGCTGGCTTGCTGCGATGATCGCACGGCGTGCGATGGAGCCGAACCATCTGTGGGAAGATCTTGGCCTGCGCGAGCGCTCCGAATTGACACGGCTGCTCGCGCGTCACTTCGCGCCGCTGGCGTCACGCAACACCAAAAACATGCGTTGGAAGCGATTTTTCTACCGGATGCTCTGCGAGGATGATGGCTTCGTGATGTGCACCACGCCGGTTTGCACCCAGTGCCGGGATTTCGATCTCTGTTTCGGCGACGAGAGCGGCGAAAGCCGGATGGCAGATCGGCGCCGCGAATTGTCGTTGCAGGCGACGGCAGCGTCCGTACCGCTCGCCTCATCCACTTGGTCACAGGAGTAGCGCGCAATGGACGCGACCATGACAATACCTCGGTCCGAAGCTGCTTTGCCGCCGATCGTCGGCGCGGAGATAGAGGTCGCGGCCGAATTCGTCTTCGCGGCAAGCGAGGAGAACATCTTTCGCGACTGTGGGGATTTGCTGCGTCAGGCCGGTTTGAGGCCGACGCGGCAGCGCCTGGCGCTTGGCGGGCTTCTGTTCTCGAACGGCGGCCGTCATGTCACCGCGGAGATGCTTCATGCCGAGGTAACCTCGGCCGCGATCCCCATGTCGCTGGCGACGGTCTACAATACGTTGAACCAGTTTACCGATGCCGGCCTGCTGCGCCAGATAGGCGTCGACGGATCGAAATCGTATTTCGACACCAACCCGGCCAGACATCACCATTTCTTCGTCGATCAAGAAGACAGGCTGCTCGACGTTCCGGAACCGGGCGTCTTGATCGACACGCTGCCGCAGCCTCTGCCGGGCTACGACATCTCGGCAATCGACATCGTCATCCATCTGCGCCGAAAGCAGGCCTGATCGGCGCGTCGTGTTTGCGACGCTGTCGCTATTCCGACAATCGGCGTTGCAGGAAATGTCTATATTTATCATTGGCTTATGCCGACATCGAACGATGGCACGCCGGTTGCTCTGCATGGGATGCGAGGCGATGCATCGCTTTGCCTGAGGGATCGCCGTCCCCAGTGAAGCCACCACCGTGGTGAGGATCAAATGAGCGAGCAGCCAACCTCCGATTATGCCAGATACCGCAGAGACCTCCCCAATCGGTTCGCGGTTGATGCGGCGAAGCTCCCGCCGGTCGTTCTCAATGACACGACATTGCGCGACGGCGAGCAGGCCCCCGGTGTGGCGTTCACGACCGCCGAAAAAGTTGCCATCGCATCCGCCCTGGCGCGCGCGGGCGTCCCGGAACTGGAGGCAGGCACGCCGGCGATGGGACGCGAGGAAATCATGGCGATCCGGGCCATCGTCGAAGCGCAGTTGCCGCTGACGACCATCGCCTGGTGTCGCATGCGGACAGACGATGTCGACGCCGCCATCGCGGCCGGCGTATCGATGGTCAATGTGTCCGTACCGGTTTCCGATGTGCAGATCGCGGCCAAGCTTGGCGGCAAGCGCTCGAACGCTATCGACATGATCAAGGATGTGGTCGGATACGCGCGGGCGAAGGGTCTCACCGTGGCCGTCGGCGGAGAGGATTCATCTCGTGCCGATGTCGATTTTCTTATCCAGGTCATCGCCACCGCAAAGGCCGCCGGTGCGCGGCGGTTTCGCGTCGCCGATACGCTCAGCGTGCTCGATCCGGATTCGAGTTACGCGCTGATGGCCGCGTTACGCGCGACGACCGATATCGAGCTGGAGTTCCACGGCCACGACGATCTCGGACTTGCCACCGCCAATACCCTTGCGGCGATCAAGGCCGGCGCCACGCATGCCTCGGTCACCGTGATCGGGCTGGGCGAGCGCGCCGGCAACGCGCCGCTTGAAGAAGTGGCGGTCGCCCTCAGGCAGTTGTACGGGCATGAGACCGGTATCGTGCTTTCGGAGCTTGGCAATGTCGCCGCTGTGGTCGCCGCGGCCGCCGCGCGCAGTATTCCGCTCAACAAGGCCATCGTGGGCGAGCATGTCTTCACCCATGAATCGGGTATCCATGTCGATGGATTGCTGAAGGATCAGCGCACCTACCAGTCGCTGGATCCGATGCTGTTCGGCCGGGCCAATCGCATCGTCATCGGCAAGCACTCCGGTCTGTCGGCGATCACCTCACTGCTCTCCGATCTACAGTTGCCGGCGAATTCCGACGAATTGCGCGGCGATTCTCGCCCGTGTTCGCGAGCACGCGGTCCATAACAAGGGCCCGGTCGCGCGCGAGACCGTGAAGCGGATCTGGCGCGAGATTTGCGATCCCCGGCTCCCCAATTGTGCGTGAGGCCGCCATGTCCGATGCCATCGCATGTCCCGGCAGGCGATCCGATAGCGGCGGTCCAGTCTGCGGCTTCCTTCGCTGCTGCAATTGATCAAGGAGGACGTCGGCTGCGTTCGTCTGCGAGACCCAGCCGCCCGCAGCGAGCTGGAAACCCTCCTGACCTATCCCGGCGTTCATGCCCTGATCTGGCATCGCATCGCGCACCGGTCTATGGGGGGCTGGCTGGAGGTTTCCGGCGCGGCTGCTGTCGTGGCTCGGTCGCTTCCTCTCCAATGTCGATATCCATCCGGGCGCAAAGATCGGCAGCCGCTTCTTCATCGATCATGGCGCCGGCGTCGTCATCGGCGAAACCGCCGAAGTCGGCAATGATGTCACGCTGTATCATGGCGTCACGCTGGGCGGGACGTCGTGGTCTCCCGGCAAGCGGCATCCGACCCTGGAGGACGGCGTGATCGTCGGCGCCGGCGCGAAAATTCTCGGGCCCATCACCGTCGGTCGAGGCACCCGGGTAGGTGCGAATTCCGTGGTGATCGAAAGCACGCCGCCCGAGGTGACCGTGGTCGGCATCCCCGCCAGGGTAGTGCGACCGCAATTGAGCCATCGCCGCGTCGTCGGGCGCATCGATCTCGACCACCATTTGATGCCCGATCCGGTCGGAGAAGCCATCTCCGTCATGCTGGACCGGATCGAGTTTCTCGAGGCGCGCCTGGCGCATCTGCAGAAGCGTTTGCGCGACGGCCATGGGCCGGTGACGGATACGCAAGGACGTAGCCGCCGGTACCTGCACCGAATTGCGAGCTTGAAGGAGATTGGCAATGAGTGGTTCCACGGCAGCCGGTAACGCCCCCGAGGGCGTGCTCGCGCAATTGGGCAAGGCATCCTCCGCCGAGGATTTTTTCGCACTGCTCGGCGTCGACTATGATCCCAAACACGTCAACGTGGTGCGGCTGCATATTCTCCGCCGCATGGGTCAATACCTCGTCAGCGAGGATTTTGCGGGAATGCCCGATGCTGAAGTGGCGGAACGGTGCAAGGCGGTGCTCGAGCAAGCCTATGCCGATTTCCTCGCCTCTTCGCCGCTCGACCAGCGCGTCTTCAAGGTGCTGAAGGACGCGGTCGCGCCACCGAAGCCTCCGAGCTTCGTGCCGCTGACGACGCTGAAATAGATCGGCGACGCCGGGTTGGCGGGCCAGCCATGACGGCTAGCCGCAGCCCCGGTCCGGCCCTATCGGCCGAAGGCCTCGGGATCCCGCTGTCGTATTTCCGACGTGTCGCAATTGGTCGTGTCGGCGACGAATCCGGAGTCGTGCTTTGTCTCCGCTTATGCTTGCAAACCGTTGTCAACGCCTGCGTTTTTGGTCTGGACGCGGTTGGTACGACACTTGCTAAGTCTGATGTCAGGCTCATTTCGCAGCCTCGGAGCAACCGCATGCATATCGTCGTCTGCATCAAGCAAGTTCCAGACTCGGCGCAGATCCGCGTTCATCCGGTGACCAACACGATCATGCGCCAGGGGGTGCCGACCATCATCAACCCCTACGACCTGTTTGCGCTGGAGGCTGCGCTCGAACTGCGCGACAAGCTCGGCGGCGAGGTCACCGTGCTGACCATGGGGCCGCCATCGGCCGAGGACAGTCTGCGCAAGGCGCTGACCTTTGGCGCCGATCGCGCGGTGCTGCTGACGGATCGCTTCTTCGCCGGCGCCGACACGCTGGCGACGACCTATGCGCTGGCGACCGCGATCCGCAAGATCGGCGAGACCTACGGCGCCGCCGGATATCATCTTCACCGGCAAGCAGACGATCGACGGCGACACCGCCCAGGTCGGTCCCGGCATCGCCAAGCGCCTCGGCCTGCTGCAGCTCACCTATGTCGCCAAGATCGGTGCGGTCGATCTCGCCGGACGCACCATCGAGGCCGAGCGGCGCTCGGAAGGCGGCGTGCAGTTGCTGCGGACCAGGCTGCCCTGCCTGATCACCATGCTGGAGGCGACCAACGAGATCCGGCGTGGCGCCATGGCCGACGCCTTGCGCGCCGCGCGTGCGACGATCGTCAAATGGAGCGCGCAGGATGCCGGCGTCGAAGATATCTCGAAATGCGGGCTGCGGGGTTCGCCGACCATCGTCAAGACGGTGTTCGCGCCGCCGCCGCGCGCCGAGAAGGCGACAATGATCGATTTCGGCAACCGGCCGCCGGCCGAAGCGCTGATCGACGACATCTTCAAACGGCAGCCCAAGCTCGAGGCGGAACTGATCGCGCTGGCGCGCGGTTTCTGAGAGGGAAGGAGCGAACGATGAGCGAACCGACCAAGCCAGCCCCGAGGCCGAGCCAGCGACCAAGAAGGAACTGCCGGAGCACTTCAAGGGCTACAAGCACGTCTGGGTGTTCATCGAGCAGGAGCGGGGCCAGGTGCACCCGGTGTCGTGGGAGTTGATGGGCGCCGGCCGGCAAGCTCGCCGACAAGCTCAAGGTCGAACTTGCCGCCGTGGTGATCGGGCCCGAAGGGGAGGCGAGCCGACAGGCTGCCGCCGAGGCGTTCTGCTACGGCGCCGATCTCGTTTATGTGGTCGCCGACAACCTGCTCGCCGACTATCGCAACGAATCCTACACCAAGGCGCTGACCGATGTCGTCAATACCTACAAGCCGGAGATCCTGCTGCTCGGCGCCACCACGCTCGGCCGCGATCTTGCCGGCTCGGTGGCGACCACGCTGCTGACCGGGCTGACCGCCGACTGCACCGCGCTCGACGTCGATGCCGACGGCTCGCTGGCGGCGACCCGCCCGACCTTCGGCGGATCGCTGATGTGCACGATCTACACGCTCAACTACCGGCCGCAGATGGCGACGGTGCGCCCGCGCGTGATGCAGATGCCGCGAGCGCGTCGAGCGCGCGGCGGGACGGATCGTCAATCATCCGCTCGGCCTGGTCGAGGACGATATCGTCACCAAGGTGCTGTCGTTCCTGCCGGATCGCGAATCCGCCAAGTCCAACCTTGCCTATGCCGATGTCGTGGTCGCCGGCGGCCTTGGGCTGGGATCGCCGGAGAATTTCCAGCTGGTGCGTCAGCTCGCTTCCGTGCTCGGCGCGGAATATGGCTGTTCGCGCCCGCTGGTGCAGAAGGGCTGGGTTACATCCGACCGGCAGATCGGCCAGACCGGCAAGACCATCCGGCCCAAACTATATATCGCCGCCGGAATTTCCGGGGCGATCCAGCACCGGGTCGGGGTGGAAGGCGCCGATCTCATCGTCGCGATCAATACCGACAAGAACGCGCCGATTTTCGACTTCGCCCATGTCGGAATCGTCACCGACGCGATCCGGCTGCTGCCGGCGCTGACCGAAGCGTTCCGCGCGCGGCTGTCACCGCATTCGCGCGACCGGATCGCCAGCTAGAGGAGCGTGCCATGATCGAGGAAAGATTCGATGCGATCGTCGTCGGCGCCGGGATGGCCGGCAATGCCGCCGCGCTGACCCTGGCCCAGCGCGGGCTGAAGGTTCTGCAGCTCGAGCGCGGCGAATATTCCGGCTCGAAGAACGTGCAGGGCGCGATCCTCTACGCCGACATGCTGGAGAAGCTGATCCCGGATTTTCGCGAGGATGCGCCGCTCGAGCGGCATCTGGTCGAGCAGCGGTTCTGGATGATGGATGACCGCGCCCATGTCGGGCTGCATTATCGCTCCGACGATTTCAACGAGGAGCGCCCCAACCGCTACACCATCATCCGCGCCCAGTTCGACAAGTGGTTCTCGTCACAAGGTGCGGGAGGCCGGCGCGACGGTGCTGTGCGAGACCACCGTGACCGAGCTGGCGCAGGACGCCTACGGCCGGGTGATCGGCGTGCGCACCGACCGCCATGACGGCGAGGTGCATGCCGACGTCGTCGTGCTGGCCGAGGGCGTCAACGGCCTGCTTGGCACGCGGGCCGATCTGCGCGACATCCCGAAGCCCGACAATGTCGCGCTCGCGGTCAAGGAAATGCATTTCCTGCCGCGCGAGACCATCGAAGCTCGCTTCAATCTCAAGGGCGATGAAGGCACCGTGATCGAGGCGGCCGGCACCATTTCGCGCGGCATGACCGGCATGGGTTTCATCTACGCCAACAAGGAATGCGTATCGCTCGGCATCGGATGCCTGGTCGCCGATTTCCAGAAGACCGGCGAGACGCCTTACGGGCTGCTGGAGCGGTTCAAGCGCCATCCCTCGGTGGCGCCGCTGATCGAGGGCTCCGAGGTGAAGGAATATTCCGCTCACCTCATTCCCGAGGGCGGCTACAACGCGATTCCGCAGCTCTATGGCGAGGGCTGGGTCGTGGTCGGCGACGCCGCCCAGCTCAACAATGCCATTCACCGCGAGGGCTCGAACCTCGCCATGACCTCCGGCCGCATCGCCGCGGAGGCGATCTTCCAGGTCAAGTCGCGCAAGGATCCGATGACGGCGCAGAACCTTTCACTCTACAAGAAGATGCTCGACGACTCCTTCGTCATCAAGGATCTCAAGAAGTACAAGGATATGCCGCAACTGATGCATATCCAGTCACAGAATTTCTTCCTCACCTATCCGCAGCTCGTCTCGAAGGCGATGCAGAATTTCGTGCGGGTCGACGGCACGCCCAAGGTGGAGAAGGAGAAGACCACGCTGCGATCGTTCGTCAAAGGCGCGGTCATGGACGGGCTTGTTCGGCGATGCGTTCCGCCTCGCCCGGGCATGGCGATAACGGCAAGGCGGATTTCTGAACGCGAGCCCAACGATGGAGATCGAACATGACGACTGAACTCGCCGTGCGTGTCGAGGACAAGCTGTTCTACAATCGCTATCTCGTCGATGCCGGCCGCGCCCACATCAAGGTACGTCCGCACACGGTGCCGTCGCCGGCGCTGCTCACCCTGCTCAAGGTTTGTCCGGCGCGCTGCTACGAGCTGAACGACAAGGGACAGGTAGAGGTCACCGTCGACGGCTGTGTGGAGTGCGGCACCTGCCGGGTGATCGGCGAGCCCAGCGGCGATATCGAATGGAGCTATCCGCGCGGCGGATACGGCGTGCTGTTCAAGTTCGGCTGACGGAAGGTCCCATGCCGCTGTGCGGCATGGGACCATTCGTCTCTACTCCGCTGCCTGCGGCAGCGAGCCGGCCTCGATTGCCACGGCCACCGACTGGATAATGGCGGCGAAGCGAACCGCGGTCTGAATGGACGCCGACGAAACGCCAGCCTCATGCAGCGCCTTTTCGTGGGCATCGATGCAGGCGCCGCAACCGTTGATCGCCGAAACCGCCAGCGACCACAGCTCGAAATCCGCCTTGTCGACGCCGGGATTGCCGATCACGTTCATACGGAGCCGCGCCGGCATCGTGGCATATTCCTTGTTCGAGGCGAGATGCACGAAGCGGTAGTAGATGTTGTTCATCGCCATCACGGACGCGGCTGACTTCGCAGCCGCCGCCGCTTCCGGCTTGAGGTTGGCGGCCGCCTCCGCTTCCATCGCGCCGATCACGACGGGATTTCGCGTCGCGATCGCACAGGCGAGGAAAAGCCCGTATTTGGTCTGCGCGCCCAGGGTCTCATCCGATGCCATTGACGTCAGGTTGAGCCTGACGTCCTTGGCGAAGTCCGGAATCCTGTCTTTCAATTGTCCTATCGACATGAACCTCACGCGACCTTGAGGGTTGCACCGCCGACTTCGCGGTTGCAGGGGCACAGCTCGTCGGTCTGCAAGGCGTCGAGCACGCGCAGGGTGTCCTTGGGGCTACGACCGACGTTGAGGTTGGTGGCGTAGACGTGCTGGATCACGTTGTCGGCATCGGTAATGAAGGTGTAGCGATAGGCGACGCCGTCCGGCGAGCGCACGCCGAGTCCGTCCACCAGCGAACCCTTGCTGTCGGCGAACTGCCAGATCGGCAAATGATGCAGGTCCTTGTGCTCGCGCCGCCAGGCGAGCTTGCAGAATTCGTTGTCAGTGGAGCCGCCGAGCACGACCGCGTCGCGGTCGGCGAAATCCTTCGACAACCGCGCGAACTCGGCGATCTCGGTCGGGCACACGAAGGTGAAATCTTTCGGATAGAAGAAGATGATCTTCCACTTTCCGGGGAAACTGCCTTCCGTCAGTGTCTCGAAGGCGCTTTGTCCCTTTTCTTCCTGTAGATGAAAGCCGGGCTTTACCCCGACAACGCTGAATGACGGTAGCTTGTCTCCAATTCCGAGCATCTTCGAACTCCAGTGGATCTGATCTTGGCGAGATTTGATTGTGGCATCGCCATGGCTCTTGCGAAGCAAGCGATATGCCAGCCGGGATTGGTACGCCAGGCAGGGATGTCGGAAACACGACAATCGCCTGCTCGCGCAGACGTCGCGGCATGGCGCTTAAATCCATTGGACCGATTGAGCCATCCGCAATAAAAGAACGGTACGTTTCATCGCAACGGCGATCGAGAAAGAGGCTGCAAAATGAAGCTCAGCGCGCGCAATATTCTTCCCGGCAAGGTCGTGGCGTTGACCAAGGGAGCGACTACCGCGCATGTAAAGGTCGAACTCGCCTCAGGGCTGACCGTCACGTCGTCGATTACCAACGAGGCGGTCGATGAGCTTGCCCTCAAGGTCGGCGACAGCGTCTCGGCCGTGATCAAATCGTCCGATGTGATGATCGGAAAATAGGCGCTGACGGAACAGCGGCCTGCATGGCGGCTCGAGCGCTGGCCCGTCGAAAGGAAACCTCGCGCCACCATTCGTCGACGACGTGCCGGGCGCAGAGCAGGGTGGTGCCGCGATCGCCGGTAAAATCCTTCCACGCATCGAAGCATTTTTCGGGAACCGCGGTCAGCACCGGCCCGCCCGCGATGATCGCCTCGGCGAGTTCGCTGCGCAGACCGTGTCCGGCCGCCTCCTGCTTCGAGAACTTGTTGACGATAATGAGTGCAACGTCCTTGGCAATGGCGCCGGAGACGGCGAGGGATGCTTCGGCAAGACCGGCGGGGTCGAGCTTGCAGGCGGTGGCGCCGCGCCCGAGCGGCTGGCAGATCGATATCTCCCGGCCGGTCATCAGGTCGATGACCTCCATGCCATTCGGCCGGCCGGCAGCATCCTTGAGGTTTCGCTGCACAATCCCGCCGATGCGCTCGCCGTCGCGCAGCAGGGCGCTCGCGAAGCCGGCGAGCAGCGCATCGACATCGTCTTCGGGTCGATAGAGAATTGCGGCCAGATGGTTCGGATTGATATCGTGAAACTCTGCTGTCATGGCATCGTCCGTTCTGCTGACAATCTTCCGGCAATCTGTTCCAGCAATTGGCGTGCCGATATCGGGCGGCGCGGCGGTCTCGATGGACCTTCCTTCGGGGATTTCCGGCCCGGCATTGCTGCCGTTCGGTCCGGATACCAGTGAAACGCCCTTGACCTGCGCAAAAACATTCATGGCTTCGGCAAGCCCGAGCAGATCCCAGGATCGACGCGTGATCCGCGCCAACAGTTGCGTGCCGCGGCCGTCAGCTCCCAGGGCAAGGACAACGATGACTTCGCCATGACCGAGTACGGATTTGGAAACGATGCGTGCGGGCAAGACGTTGAGGATTGAGCTTGCCTGCGGGGCGGTGCGGGCGATACTGACATCGCTAGCAGCTATCCGCAGCCGTTGCCTTTTGCCCAAGGCGAGGGGTGGCGCAGGCACCAGCAGCCGGCCGCCATCGACTTGCAACGCCAGCAGTCCATAGGTGGTGTCGTAGGCCTCAATCGCCGCATCCAGGCTGATCGCCGCTTCGCGGGCGCCGGCGAGAGGCAGCGAGGGGTCGCTTTGCAGGACCTGCAGCGGTCCTGCTCCGATGACCTTGCCGTGCTGCATGAGAATCAGGTGATCGGCCAGCCGTTCGATCTCCGACATGTCGTGGCTGATGTAGATCACCGGCAGCGAAAGCCGCCCGTGCAATCGCTCGAGGAAAGGCAGAATCTCGCTTTTGGTCAGGCGGTCGAGCGCCGAAAGCGGCTCGTCCATAATCAGCAGTTTTGGTTGCGACAGCAAGGCGCGGCCGATGGCTGCGCGCTGCCGTTCTCCGCCGGAGAGGTTCAGTGGCGACCGGTCCAGCAGTTCGGTTAAGCCAAGCAGCTCGATCACCTCATCGAAGCCGACGCAGTCAGCTGCCGATGCCGCTATCTTGCGCGGTGCGCCGTAAAGCAGATTCTTTCTGACCGAAAGATGCGGGAAAAGGCTGGCTTCCTGGAACACGTAGCCGATCGGCCGCTGGTGGGCCGCCCGAAAGGTCGATCGGTCTTGCCACACCTCGCCATCGATGGCGCAGAAGCTGCCGGGCAGGTATTGCAGGCCGGCGAGGCAGCGCGCCACCGTCGTCTTGCCGCAGCCGGAAGGTCCGAAAATGGCGGTGACCCCCGTGGCTGGCGCGGAGAAGCTGGCGTCGAGCGAAAATTCTCCGATCATGCCACGGAACGCGACCCGAATTTCACCGGGCTTGCTGGTGGTCATGGGCGAACCCGCATGCTGCGCTTGTCAATCAGGGTCATCGTCAGGATCACGGCGAAGGCGAAGATCACCATGCCTCCCGCCAGGATGTTGGCCTCGCGCCACCGCGAGGCCTCGACATAATCGAAGATCGCGACCGACAGCACCTTGGTGCGGCCGGGGATATTGCCGCCGATCATCAGCACCAGGCCGAATTCCCCGACGGTGTGCGCGAATCCGAGCACGGCGCCGGTCAAAAAGCCCGGTCGCGCCAGTGGCACCGCCACGGTCCAGAATGCACGCCGGGGCGATGCGCGCAGGGTCGCTGCAACCTCCAGCGGCCGATCGCCGATGGCTGCGAATGCATTTCGGATCGGCTGCACCACGAACGGCAAGGAGTAGAGCACCGACCCGATCACCAGGCCTCCGAAGGTGAAGGCGAGGGTGCGTCCACCCCAGAGACCGGCAATCAATCCGCCCGGCCCGTTGGGGCCGAGCGTTACCAGCAGGTAGAAGCCGAGAACGGTCGGCGGCAGCACCAGCGGTAACGCGACAATTGTCGCCACGGCCTCCGCCCACCACGCGGTCGAGCGCGACAGCCACCACGCCAGCGGCGTGCCGACCACCAGCAGGATGACGGTGGTGATCGCCGCAAGCTCGATGGTGAGCCAGACCGATTGCCAGAGATCGGCAGGCAGGTCACCCATGTTGTTCAGCTTTGTCCGCCGAGGACATAGCCGTATTTTTCGATGATGACGCGCGCTTCCGGACTCTTGAGGAAGGTAATGAACCCGGTCGCCGCCTCATTGGAAGCCCCGGTTTTCAAGAGCACGACATCCTGGCGGATCGGCGAATAGAGTTCCTGCGGGACCAGCCAGCGCGACCCGGTCTCGGGTCCAGTAAGCTGCGACAGCGCGACGAAGCCAAGTTCGGCGTTGCCGGTTTCGACGAACTGGTAGGCCTGGGTGATGGTGGCGCCCTCTACCAGCTTCGGCTGCAGCGATTCAAAGAGCTTGAGCGATTTCATCGTCTCTATGGCCGCTGCACCGTAAGGCGCCGCCACCGGATTGCAGATCGACAATTTTGCAAACGACGCAGTCTTGAGCGTCTCTTCGCCCTTCACGAGGTTGGGCGTCTTGCTCCAGAGCACGAGCTTGCCGATCGCATAGGTGAAGCGGCTGTCCGGCACCGCCAATCCGTCATCGACCAGCTTCTTCGGACGGGCGTCGTCGGCTGAAAGGAAAATCTGAAACGGCGCGCCTTGCGTGATCTGGGTATAGAACTGGCCGCTGGCGCCAAAGCTCAGCACGGCCTCGTGGCCGGTTTTGGCCTTGAAGGCGGCGGCGATCTCCTTGGCCGCCTCGGTGAAGTTGGCGGCGACCGCCACGTTGGTCTGCGCCGCGAACAAATTGCCGGATGTTAGAAAGCAAAGTGCGATACCGGCCGCGAGTCGAACTGATCTGGTAAATCTCATCCTGTGCTCCTCGTTCTGCTTCGGCGGGCTTGTAGACCGCCCCGATATCGTGATCTCAGCAAGCCGCATGCCGCATTCAGGTTGGTCCGGGGATTGCTTATCTGCCGAGGCAACGGGCTGTTTTCGCAAATAGCCCGGCCAAGTCCGCTTGTCTTTGTCGGAGTTACTACAATGTTGTCTTCAACCGGACATGACGCGGGAACAGCCGCTGCGATGCTTCGCCAAATCCCTTCGCAGGCACAGCCGTCTCTGGTGGAGACGCGGTCATCGCGATCACAACTGCAGCGGACAGGTTTGATACCGACAGTCGCATCCCGTCCCGAACTTGAGCGGCTTCTCGCCGACGACGTTCCCTATGGCGATCTGACGACTGAAGCGCTGGGTATCGGCGGCGTACCCGGCACGATGGAATTCACGGCCCGCGACACGATGGTACTGGCGCTGGCCGAGGACGCGGCCGCTATCATTGAACTTGCCGGCTGCCGGGTGGAGCTGTTCGCATCCTCGGGCGCCGTGCTTGAGCGGGGATCGCCGATTCTGACCGCGCACGGTCCAGCCTCGGCGCTGCTGCGCAGTTGGAAAGTGGCGCAGACCCTGATCGAAGTCTGGTCCGGGGTTGCGACCGATGCGCGCGCGATCGTCGATGCGGCAACGGCTGTCGCGCCCCAGATCGCGGTTGCCTGCACGCGCAAGAATGTTCCCGGCACGAAGCCTTTCGCGGTCGCGGCGGTGAAGGCGGGCGGTGCCATCATGCATCGCCTCGGGCTGTCGGAGACGGTGCTGGTTTTTCCGGAGCATCAGGCATTTCTGGGTAACGAGCCGTTCGTGGGATTGGTCGAGCGGTTGCGGCGATCCGCGCCGGAAAAGAGATTGGTCATCGAAGTGACCACGCTTGAGCAGGCGATCGTTGCGGCTGCGGTTGGCTTCGACGTGATTCAGGCCGAGAAATTTGCGCCAGCCGAAATTGCCTCGCTTGTTTCGCGTGTGGCGATGGCGTCCGCGCGATCGCGGCCGGTCGTCGCGGCTGCCGGCGGCATTCATGCCGGAAATGTCGCGGCCTATGCGCACGCCGGGGCCGACGTGGTGGTGACTTCGTCACCGTATCTGGCGCGACCCCGCGATGTTCAAGTGCGGATCGGCCCATTACCGATAGACCAAATTGATTCCAGCCCGTCAAATGCCGGTCAGGTCGGGGCAGGAGGGGCGCCGTCGATCGGATCGGCGGGCGGTGTTACCTCGGCGGCGGTTTGACCCAGGAAAGTCCGACGCTCCAGCGCCGGGGCGACCATGCCGGGTATGTAGGCGTCGGAAACGAATCTGCGGCAATGCTGCTGGAAGAATTCCACAAGGCGATATTTCCTCGCCTGCTTCAACGTGAGAACGCCGATCGTCATTGGCCTGTGCTCACCTGACAGGCGGACCCTGACGACACGTCGTCCATCAAGCGCGACCTCGCATCTCGGGCGGACGTTCGCCAGCGTGTAACCATAACCGTTGGCGACCATGGTCCGGATCACGTCGGGATGCGTCGAGCGCGTAGCCACATGGGGCTCGAGCCCCTGTTTCATGAACAGGCCCAGCAGATACTCCCGGCTGATCGGCAAATCGAGCAGGATAAGCGGCTCGCTGACGAGTTCCTGCAGACTGACGGCCGAATGACGCGCCAGCGGACCGGCCTCGCTGACCACCACATGGGGCGGCAGGCTCGCCAATGGCAGGAATTCGAAGCCTTCGGGGATTAGGAGATTGTAGGTAATTGCGACATCGATTTCAGCATGCTGAAGTCGCTCCAACAATTGTTCGTGGTCGCCGACCATGTGGGCGATGCGTGTTTCGGCATATGTAGACGTGAATGAATGCGAAAGCTCCGGCATGACCATGGGCGCGAGTGTCACCAGGCAGCCCAGCGATAATTGGCCGCGAATCCGTTCCCCCACTTCGGAGGCGATGGAATACATGTGCTCCGCCTGCTCGACGAGCCGCTTGGCTTCGACCAGAAGCACACGGCCCGCGGAGGTGAGCGAGAGCCCCTGGGCGTGGCGCCGGACGAATAATTGGGTTTCGAGTTCTTCTTCGAGATGAGCGATCGCAGTCGATATCGATGGCTGGGATATATTGACCCTTTCCGATGCCAGAGTAATGCTGCCGGTTTCGGCCGTCGCGATGAAATACTCAATCTGGCGCAGCGTATATCTCATGCGTCGATTCCCGGAACGAGGAGGGACAATCCGGAATCAAGCGTGACTTTCCGGCAGGCCTGGCGAGAGCACATCCGCACCCGCTCTACGAGTCGCCCGCCACCCCGAAACCGGGAGCGTCGACGGGCTGCCGCGCACGCCGAACGTAGTCTTCAATCTGCGGCGCGTAAACGGCCCAGAGTTCGTGCAGCGCTGCGATCGGGCGATCGCTCCAATCGACCCGCAAATCCACGATCGGCCAGGACACATCCCGCACCACATAGAGGCCGGCGGAATGAACTGGCCCGGCCTCTCCGCCCTGATCCAGGCCAGCCTGCAGGCCCGACAATAGCCGCTCCGCCAGCATGCCGGAAGCGGCTTGATAGGCCGCGATCATGGCCGCAGGAACTTGCTTGGTCGCAAGAAGATTGCCGGCTGCCACCGCGCCGTCTCCCGTGCAGGTGGCATGGATGCCGAGTGTACCGCTGCCGGAATAGGATGCCGTCCCGCCCGTCTGGTCCACGATCGCGAGCTGGCGGTATGCAATGAAGCGGCCGGAGGCCACGAGCGCAGCACGCACCTCTTCGGCATTGAAGCCGCGCGCCAGCAGATCGAGGCCGATCTGTCCCAATCCCGGATCGGTGATGTTCTGGCTGGCGATAGCGCCGACCGCGGGGCGGGCGTGCACGCAGCGTGCCGCAACCGCGGGCGAGGACGAGGAGATCGCGATCCCGAACATGCCGGTTTTGGGGCAGCGAGCGGTCAGGGAGAAGGTCATGCCGTCCTCTCACCGTTCATCGGGAATCACGGCGATGGCGTCGATTTCCACCAGCCATTCCGGGCGCGCGAGTGCCGAAACCACCAAGCCCGTCGATACCGGAAAGACGCCCTTAAGCCATGCGCCGACCGTACGATAGACCGGCTCGCGGTAGCGCGGATCGATGATGTAGATGGTGATCTTGCAGATGTGCTCCAGCTTGGCGCCGGCCTCTTCGAGAAGGGTCTTGATGTTGGACATGGCTTGTTCGGCCTGGCCAGCCGCGTCGCCGATCGAAATGCTGTTGGAGGTGTCGAGATCCTGGCCCACCTGGCCGCGGACGAACACCATGCTGCCTTTCGCCACCACGGTCTGGCACAAATCGTTGTCGAGGCTCTGTTCGGGATAGGTTTCCTTGGTATTGAATTTTCGGATGCGGATATGAGTTCATGCACAATGGTCCTTGCTGGAAGCCTCAGGCGAAATAGGATCGGCAGATGTCGCGGAACGTCTGGGCCAGCGGATTGAACTCCTCGTCGCCGGCTCGGCTGCAAAGCACCAGCCGGCACGGTGCGACGGGCGTCGAAAGCGGAAGGACAGCCAGCGCCGGTGCGTCCTGCGCCAGAACCTCCGGCGACTTTATCGACAGAAGGCTGTATCCGAAGCCGTGAGCCACCAGTCTTCGCACCATGTCAGGAGATTGGGCGGTGATTCCAAGCCGGGGCGACAATCCGGCGGCCTCGAACAAAGTTCGGCAGTATGTGGCGCTCGGATATGAATCAAGTGCAATCAGCGGTTCGGTAACGAGATCGAGGAGGGCGAGGGCGCGCCGGTTCGCCAGCACATGGGCCCTTGGCAGCAAGACGTAAGGCTGCCATTCAGCCTGCATCGTGGTTGCGATCCCAGCTTCGAGTTCGAAATCAAACAGCAGCGCGATGTCGGTTTCGCCCGATTTCAAGCTTTCAAGGATGCGCCGCTGGTCGCCGTCCACGAGACTGGCCACGCCGTCCGGATGCGAGGCGGACATGCGTGTCAGAAGCTCGGGCATCACGTAAGGCGCGAAAACCTGATTGCATCCGATCGTCAGTTGGGGTCTGACGCCGGCGGCCTTCCGTCGTGGCGCTGCTATCCGCCGCGTCGTGCCATACGCCCGGTCGGCATAAATCAGCGCCGCGCCCGAGCCCGCGGTGACAACGGTTTCCACCGCACCGATGAAGATATGATGGGTGCCGATCCGTTCAGCCGACAACACGCGGCAGTCGAACGCCGCGAGCGGATCGGCCAGGCGCGGCGCGCCCGTGCTTTCCCGAACCCAGCGCGCGCAGCCGAATTTGTCGCCGTCGGCCCGGCGAATCCGGTCGGCGAAGCAGTCGGCGATGCCGGATTGGTCGTCGCGCAGGACGTTGATGCAGAACGCGCCATTCTTGATGATGGCGGCGGCTGATCGGCTTTGGTGGTGGACGCAAATCAATACCGTCGGGTGCTCTCCGTCGGCCGATATCGACGACATCGCGGACACCGTAACCCCGAAGCGGCCGGCGGGGCCGTCCGTCGTCACCACGTTGACGCTGGTTGCCGCTCGGCTCATGCCGTCGATGAAGCGCGCACGGATATCCGGCACGTCCTCCCGAACGCCGATGTCTGGCATCGAGTGCTCCTGTCTCCTGGCGAAGGGTGTCAATCTGCGTGCTATTCGGCAGCGTCCTGCATGCGCCTGACGGCGAACCACTGATTGACGGCGCGGTCGCCGGCGGATCGCGGTGTTTTGCCGATGGTTTTTTCGGATAGGCCGGCGGATTTGCGGACGAAGTCGAGCGGTCCACCCCATTCGAAGTTCCGATAGACTGCTGCGAGATTGGCGAACGGGGGAGACTGCGCGAATAGCTGGAAGGTGAGCCGATGGCCGGCATAGTCCGAGTTCAGCAAATCGCGCGCAAAGGCGAGCAGGCGCCGCCGGTCATCGGCAACCCAGTCGTCGTTGATGGTGTAGAATTTTTCAAGCCACGGCTTGGTTTCCGCGCTGTCGAACGACGCTTTATCGGGTGTGACGCAGATCTGGCCGCCGCAAAGCTCCCGCGCGAGATGCATCATCTGGGGCAGCTGCGAGCCGGCGAGCACCCGCCCGGTATAAAGCAGGGACTGGTTGGGCATCATGAGGCCGCCAGGGCTGCGTTCCGGCAAGGCAATGGCCGCCGTCAGGTGGGCGTTGATGCCTTCGCGATAGCAAGCGAGCTGGGACAGTTTCTCCTGTACGGCCTGCTGCTTTTCCAGGCCGGTCTGGCGGACGTTGAACAGCGCAGCGCCGATCATCATGTCGGCGAATTTCAGGCTGCGCTGGACAAAGGCAAAGGCCGAATAGCGATGCAGCGTGGCACGGATGTATACCGCAGCCTTGGTGTGCCGATAGAACAGCACGTTTTCCCACGGAATCAGGACGTCGTCGAAGATAACCAGGGTATCGATTTCGTCGAACCTGTTGGACAACGGATAATCATCGAGAGGTGCACGGCCTGAAAAGCCGGTACGGCAAATGAATTTGAGCCCGGGTGTACTGAGATCGCAGATGAATCCCACCGCATAGTCGGAATAGGCGGAATCGCCCCAGTTTGCGATCGTTGGCTTGGTGAATGCCTGGTTTGCATAGGCCGCAGCGGTTTCGTATTTCGCGCCGCGCACGATGATGCCGGCATCCGTCTCTCGGACGACATGCAGAAGCATGTCGGGATCCTGATCCTGCGGCGCCTTCGAGCGATCGCCCTTGGGATCGGTGTTCGCCGAGACATGGAACGGATCCGTGTGCAGTACCTTGAAGATATGTTCGCGGATGTTCTTCGAAAATTGCGGATCGACCTCGTTGAGCACGTCCTGCCCGTCGAACAGCGACCACATTTCCCCGACCGTCTCGTCTCCGACGCGCGTCACCACGCCGCCGATATCCTCCAGGATCGTATCGGTCGCCCGGCGTTTGTCCCACCAGTCCTGCTGACTGATGGGAAGCTTGTTGTTGATCGCATGAATCTCGCCGTCTTCCTGATAGGTCATCAGGTGACGGGTCTGCGGATCGTGCTGCAGATCGTAGATGCGAGCGCGGATATCAACCAGCGGCTTGAACATCGGATGCGTGGTGACGTCCTTGACGCGCTCGCCATTCATGTAAACGTCGCGGCTTTCCCGGATGGAGGCTTTGTAGTTTTCGCCGGTTCGTATCATTTCCGCTCCTGTGCAGTTTTCCCTGGGCCCTTGGTTCCTGGAGACTATTGCGCATTGCCTTTTTGTTGAAAAATAGGAGTTTCCGGCGCTTTGCTTAGCCGTGTCCGATCCACAGCTGTTGTGGCCGAAGAGCGCGGCGGTGCGGTGATGCTGCACGCGAAAATGACGGTCAAGGCTGCCTGGTGCCGACGCCGCAACCGTCGCACTGGATCCGATATCGAAAGCAGTATCGATATCGTGCGCTCTCAGTGTGAATAGGAGGGGTCTTCCGCGTCCAGAATGCGCTTCATCTCCTGGAAATGGGCAATGGAAAAATCCGTGATCTGCTCCCAGTCCTGCGCGGTTTTCTCGGCGATGTCGTCGGGCAGCACATTGAGAGGCTGACCGGTCGAATAAGCCTGCACCAGGACCTGGCAGGCGCGCTCGATGGTGTAGATGTCGTCGAACGCCTCGCCGACCGTGTTGGCGATGACGAGAACGCCGTGATTGCCCATCAGCAGCCGCGACTTGTTGCCGAGCAGCCCGGCCAACCGGGCGCCTTCCTGGGCGCTGTCAGCCATCCCTCCGTAACTG
The DNA here is from genome assembly GCA_963793165.1 of uncultured Alphaproteobacteria bacterium. Taxonomy (GTDB): domain Bacteria; phylum Pseudomonadota; class Alphaproteobacteria; order Rhizobiales; family Xanthobacteraceae; genus Bradyrhizobium. Next base: position 1,085,431 of record CAWBYU010000004.1, on the reverse strand, counting down.
CCGTCCACGGCAAGCCGGTTGAAATAGCGGGCGGTGTTCTGGTCGATCGGCTTGATTTGCGGGTCGGCAAGCGCAGCGACTGTGGTCGTGAAGGGAGGATGAAGATGCATGACGACCCGCGCCTGCGGCAACAGCTTGTGCATCTGGCCGTGGATTGCCCATGCCGTCGGATCGACGTCCGGGCGCTCTTTCGCGTCCTCCGGGGTGTCGGCATCGAACAGGACGAGGTCGCTCGCCTGGATGCGTGAGAAGTGGCGCCATTTGGGATTTATCAGGAATTTGCGCCCGTCCGGCGATACCGCGGCGCTGAAATGGTTGGCGACGGCTTCGTGCAGTCCAAGCTTGGCGATGATGCGGAATGCGGCGGCGAGATCGACACGAAGCTTGTGCTCATTCATGGAAGTCGTTTGATCCATTTGGCGTCCCGGAAAGCGGACCCCTTGTTCAGGAGGCCTCGTATTCAGGAAGTCTCGTGCTTAGGGAGCCTTGTGTTAAGGAGCCTTGGCGGGTTGTAAAATATGAAAATCATGGCGGCTGGTTAGTCGGAGACTATGACGCGACCGTTCGGGGGCGGATGCTCCGCACGGGCTTTCGATTCTCGAAAGGAGGGGCACGGAAAAGCCGAATTTCCTCACGGTCTGCCGTGTTTCATGATCCCGCCGTGCGTAACGGACAAGGAGCGATCGGCATTGCAGACAGTCGAGATCCTGGAACGGCTGGTTGCCTTTCCGACGGTCAGCGCGGCCAGCAATCTTGAACTCATCGCGTTCATTGACGCCGTTCTTCAGGAAGCAGGCTTTCAGTGCCGCCGTTTTGCGGATGCCACGGGCCGAAAGTCCGCGCTGTTCGCTTCGCTCGGGCCAAGCGACATGCCGGGTCTGCTGCTTTCGGCGCATTCCGACGTCGTGCCGGTCGAAGGCCAGGCCTGGGCTTCCGACCCGTTCCGTCTGACGGAGCGCGGCGGGCGGCTTTACGCGCGCGGGTCTGCGGACATGAAGGGTTTCCTGGCCTCGATGTTGAGCGCGGCTATCCGCACCCGGCACCGCCCGCTTTCGGCCCCGCTGCAGCTTGCGATATCCTATGACGAGGAGGTCGGCTGCGTGGGTGTACGCCCCATGCTGGATGAACTCGTCAAGACCGGTTTAAAGCCGCGCTTTTGTTTGATCGGTGAGCCGACAACGATGCGCATTGCGACCGGGCACAAAGGTAAGCTTGCGCTGCGTGCCGTCTGTCGCGGCGTTTCCGCTCATTCGGCAACGGCACCCCTGGCGCTCAACGCTATCCAGCTTGCGTCGGATCTGGTCGTCGGCATCAGGGATATACAAGCGCAAATCGAGGCGGCAGGCGCACGCGATCCGGGCTTTGACGTGCCCTACACCACGGTCCATGTCGGCACGATCAGGGGCGGTACGGCGCTTAACATTGTTCCGGATCGGGCCACGCTTGATTTTGAGATTCGACATCTCGCAGGCGACGATGCCGGGGCAATTGTGCACGCCGTTGGGCATAAGGCGGCGGCTATCGTCGCGCCGCATGCATCTCGGTTTCCCGATGCGGCGATCGACGTCGAAATCCACAATCGCTATCCGGGCCTGGATATGCCGGAGGATTGCGACGTGGTGAACTGGCTGCAGGCCATTCTCGGCAAGACAGGAACTATCAAGGTTGCCTTCGGCACGGAGGCGGGGCTGTTCCATGAGCGGCTCGGTGTGCCTGCGATCGTGTGCGGTCCGGGCTCGATGGAGCAGGGGCATAAAGCAGACGAGTTCGTCGAGACGGCACAGCTCTTGGACTGCGACCGGTTCCTGGAACGGCTTATCGATGGAATTGCCAGATCCTGATGGCGAACATACCAAGGCACCGGTCCTGTTACCTCTCGATGAGGCTCAAACAGCGATCATCCGGCACAATAATTGCGTTGAGATTTGATGCGTCCCGCCTTGATTGGATACTGCCTTCGATTAGGCAGGGTCTAATCAAAGGGCTCGGATTTCGTAATTTACATGCCTTGGACCGCGCCGCTTACTCTGAAGACGTGATTTTTGCAGGACTGCAATGCAAGTGATTGGTGCCCTCTCGTCGCTTCGAACTCGCCGCCGCGCGGCGGTATTTCGACTACCGTGGGTGTTTACGCGAAACGAAGACGAGCAACAGGTTGTCGTGGAGAGACAGGAGGCCAGGTCGGCCAGACGGACTTCCGAAGGACGAGAGCGGTCTCGGATAAAATTGCACGCGCAGGGTCTATCCAAAGCTTACGGGGCCTCCGTGGCACTGCAGCCCCTGGAATTGAAGGTCTATTCGGGGGAACTGCTGGCGCTTTTGGGGCCTTCCGGGTCAGGGAAGACCACACTGTTGCAAGTTATCTGTGGTCTGGTCGAACCGACCGGCGGGCGTCTGATCATCGACGGCCGCGACGAGACGAGCAAGCCGGTCAACAAGCGCGACATCGGCGTTGTGTTCCAGAATTACGCATTGTTTCCCCATCTCACTGTGCAGGAAAACGTATCGTTTCCCCTGCAGATGCGGAAAGTCGCGGCGGCAGATCTCCGGGAAAAAGTTGAAGCGACACTCGCTACGGTCGGCTTGTCCGATTTCGGCAACCGCTTTCCGCGGGAGCTGTCGGGAGGCCAGCAGCAGCGCGTGGCGCTCGCCCGCTGCCTGGTTTATCAGCCCTCGCTGATCCTGATGGACGAGTCGCTTTCTGCGCTCGATCGTAAACTGCGGGAGAACATGCAGATCGAAATCAAGCGGCTGCATCGCGAGACCGGCGCAACAATCATCTTCGTAACCCACGATCAGGAGGAAGCGTTGGCGTTGGCGGATCGCATCTGCCTGATGAATGAAGGGCGGATCGAACAATTGGGCACGCCCGAGGACATGTATGAACAGCCTCGGAGTGCTTTTGTTGCCGATTTCATCGGCATTTCGAATGTCATGCGCGGCAGGATCCGGTCCGGCGGAATGATCCGGACCGACGACGGAAATCTCCCGCTCCCTGACGGCTGCGAGGCGCGGAGCGGCCAGGATGCTGCGCTGATCGTCCGTCCCGAGAAGATGTTCCTGTGCGCCGTCGATGAAGCGTTCGTCTCCGGGCGCGTCGAGGAAACCATTTATGCGGGATCGGAGACCAAGCTGCTGGTGCGGCTGGCTAGCGGCACGCTGATCACCGTGCGACGACAGGCGGGTTTGCCAGGCGTGGCGATCGGAGAGCACGTCTCCATCCGATGGGACAAGCAACAGGCGCGGCTTTTGGAGAGCGGATCGGCTTCGATGACCGCATGAATACGTGTTCCGTTGGTCCTTCGGGAAAACTGACCTTGCAGAGATCATCCTCGTGTGCGGGGCGGCAGAAGCTGGCGCGCAAAGACGGTTCAATCCAGGCGAATTAAGGAGAACAGGATGTCGATTTTTGAAACGATCACACGGCGCAAGCTTCTGAAAACCGCGGGCGTCGCTGCGGCCGGCGTCGCGATGCCGGCCATCTGGACCGAGAGGGCGCGCGCCGCCGAACAGATCACGGTTGCCGACGTGGGCGGCGCCACCGCTCCCGCGCTGCGGGCGGGCTTCTACGATCCTTTCGAGAAGGAAACCGGGATCCGCGTCATCAACGTCGCGCACGAATCCGACCCGGTGACCCAGTTCAAGCTGGTCGTCGACACCGGCAGCAAGATCTGGGACGTCTGCATGGTCACGCCGGACGACGTGGCGCGCCTGACCGCCGAAAAGAACTATCTCGAACCCTTGGATATCGCACAAGGCGAAGGCCAGGATCTGATACCGGGTGCGCTCAAGCCGAACTGGCTCGGCTTTTCGGTTTATGCGATCGTCATGGCCTATCGCAGCGACGTTTATAAGAACGAAGCGCCGAAGAGCTGGGCTGATTTCTGGAACACGACCAAGTTTCCCGGGCGCCGCGGCTTGTATCGGAATCCGAAAGGCGTTCTGGAAGCCGCGCTGCTGGCCGATGGCGTGGCGCCGAAAGACCTTTACCCCCTGGACGTCGATCGGGCTTTTACCGTGCTCGACAAGGTGCGGTCTCAGGTCGCGGTGTGGTGGACCAGCGGTGCGCAGAACACACAGATCCTCCAGAGCGGTGAAATCGACATGTCGGATACCTGGTCGGCGCGCGCTTTCGCGGCGATCGATTCAGGCGCTCCGGTCAACATCGTCTGGAACGGTCTTTACTCGATCGACGGCTGGTCCATTCCGCTTGGAACTCCCAAGTTGAAGCAGGCGCGCGAGTTCGTGCGGTTCTGCATGCATCCCGAACGGCAGGGGGCATATTCGAGTATTGTCGCGAACGGCCCCAGCAATCTGAAGGCCTATAATTTCATTGCTCCGGCCCGCGCCAAGGTGCTGCCGACTTATCCCGAAAATCTCAAAGGCCTTACCGAACGTGATTTTGCCTTTTGGGGAAAAAACTTCGCAGCGGTGTCCGATCGCTTTCAGGAATGGCTGCTGATGGGTGGACGTCGCTGACGCCTGCTTCGGCTGGAAAACCCCAGACAGCGTGTCCATAAGCCGCGCAGCAATCGAGAAAATTTCGAGGGATGACGATGAGCAAAAAAAAGCAGATGGCTATCGGTGCGTTGATCCACGCTAACGGATCTCATCCGGCCTCCTGGCTGTTGCAGGAAGCGCAGCCCCATGCGTCGACCGACATCGATTACTACCGCGGCATCGCCCAATTGGCGGAACGGGGAAAGTTCGATTTCTTCTTCATCGCCGATACGCCGGCCGCACGTACCGAAAATCTTCGGGTCTGGAGCAGGTCGCCTTTGTTCATGAACGTGCTGGAGCCGATCACGCTGCTGTCCGCGGTGGCAGGCGCGACCACGCATATCGGCCTTGGCGCGACGGCATCGACCAGCTTTTTCGAGCCCTACAATCTGGCCCGGCAATTTGCTTCGCTGGACCATATTTCACATGGTCGCGCCGCCTGGAACGTGGTGACGTCGGCCAATGACTATGCCGCGCGCAATTTCGGGCTCGACCGCTTGCCTCCTCATAGCGAGCGTTACGCCAAGGCGCGTGAATTCGTCGAGGTCGTCGAGGCGTTGTGGGATACCTGGGAGGAGGGCGCATTCGTCTATGACCCGGAAACATGTCTAAGCTTTCTGCCCGAAAAATTCCACGCGCTCGAGCACAAGGGCAAATACTTCACGGTGCAGGGTGCGCTCAACCTGGAGCGGTCGCCGCAGGGCCGGCCCGTCATCATCCAGGCCGGCGCGTCCGATACCGGCCGGGATTTCGCGGCAGAAACAGCCGAAGTCGTATTCGGGTCCGGCTCCTCGCTGGACGAGGCAAAGGCTTTCTACCGCGATCTCAAGGGGCGGATGGGAAAATTCGGCCGTCAGCCGGACGAGTTGAAAGTCGCGACCGGCATCTCGGTGGTGATAGGAGAGAGCGAACAGGAAGCCCGCGACAAACTCCAGAGCTGGCAAAATCTTATCCATTCCGATGTCGGCGTGTTGCGTCTCGGACAGGATCTCGAAACCGATCTGTCTGATTTGCCGCTGGACGAGCCTGTTCCCGAGCATCGGATTCCGCAGTCGTCCAATTTCCACAAGGCGTATTTCGACCAGATCGTCGGCATGATCCGCGAACGAATGACGCTGCGCGAAATGTCCATGCGCTACAATCGCAGCAAGGCCACGTTCTGTGGCACCGCGCTGCAGGTGGCCGACCATATGGAGGCCTGGATGGAGGCGGATGCTTGCGACGGCTTCATGATCTCTTTCCTGGCATTGCCAAGCAGCCTCCACGACTTCGTCGATAAGGTGGTGCCGGAGCTTCAGCGCCGCGGGCTGTTCCGTATCGACTATACCGGCCGCACGTTGCGCGATCACTTGGGATTGAAGCGTCCCGAGAATCGCCATGTGTCCGAGGCGCGTGCCGCATCCAACGCAAAACGCGCCTTAAGTCATGCCGCTCGATAATCTCCCGCCAAGATACCAGGTCAATGACGGATAGCGTCTCTCTTGCGATCGTGGCGCTGCCTCGGCGGCGGAAGCTGAAGATCGAGCCGCTTTGGCTCGCTCTTCCCGGAATCGTGTTCCTGGTCCTGTTTCTGCTCTTGCCGACAGCGCAAATGTTGTCGATGAGCCTGTTCGACAAAACGGGAGCGCCAACCCTTGCGCCCTTTGCAAGGATCTGGAATGGCGGGCCATATCTTGCGGTCCTGTCGACGACGTTCTCCGTTGCCTTCTGGACCACCGTGCTGTGTCTGACGCTGGGCTACCCGCTGGCCTATTGGTTGTGCTGCAAGTCGCCGCGTCAGCAGCGCATTGCCATGCTGTTTGTCCTGCTGCCATTCTGGACCAGCGCGCTGATCAAGAATTTTTCCTGGATGGTTCTGCTCGGGCGGAACGGAATCATGGCCAAGATCATGGCGACCGCCGGGATGGCGGGTGGAGACCAGTTGCTGTTCAGCCGCACCACCGTTGTCTTTGCGATGACGCATACGCTGCTGCCGCTCGCCGTCGTTACCATGCTTCCGGTCATGAACCAGATCGATCGGCGCCTGCCGATGGCGGCGGCGACGCTGGGGGCCAGCGGCGCACAGGCCTTCTGGCAGATTTTCTATCAGCTCTCGACGCGCGGCGTGGCGGCGGCGGGAACTCCTTGTCTTTGTCGCGTCGCTTGGCTTCTTCATTACCCCCGCGCTGCTGGGTGGGCCGCGGGAGACCATGATCGGCCAATTGATCATCCTGCAGATCAACGAGTTGCAGAACTGGCAGCTTGGCAGCGCCCTTGCGGCGATCCTGCTCGTCTCGGCGATCGCGATGTGCGTGGTTTATGATCGCATCTTCGGCTTGTCGTCGGCGGCCGAGGGCGGCGAGCGGCAGACCTCTCCCGGCGGTCGCGCGCGACTTGCGGGCCTTGCCGCGGCACGGTTCGCCGGACTGGTGTTCGGTGCCATCGAGGAACTCTGGAAGCGCAATATTCGTGGCCTTCGCGGCAGCGCAATTCTGTCGATCTACGCCTGGATCGTGATCGCCGTACTGCTCGTGCCGATCGTCGCCTTTGTCCCGATGGCGTTCACCAAATCCACGTTTCTGTCGTTTCCGCCTCAGGGTTTCAGTCTTCAGTGGTTCGAGCAGTTCGTGGAGTCGCCCTTGTGGCTTGGCGCCATGATCCGATCCTTCGGCATCGGCCTCGCGACGGCGGCAATCACGGTGCTCATGGCGTCGTTGGCCGCGCTGGGCTTGGCTCGCAGCCGCAGCCGACTGGCCGGCGCCGTATTCCTGCTGTTCCTGACCCCGATGGTCATCCCATCGATTGTCATCGCGATCGCGCTGTTTTACCTGTTTGCTCAGCTATCTCTGGTGGCGACGGACCTCGGGATCATCATCGGGCATACGGTCATCGCCACGCCGGTGGTGTTCGTCATCCTGCTGGCCACTTTCAAGGGACATGACTGGCGGCTCGATGCGGCGGCGTTGACGCTCGGGGCCAGTCGGGCCCAGACGTTCCGGCGCGTGACGTTCCCGCTTGTCAAAGGCGGATTTGCCATTGGTTTCGTAACAGGGTTTCTTCAATCCTTTGAGGAATTGACGGTTGCGTTGTTCGTTGGCGGGGGATTGAAGACGACGCTGCCCAAGCAGATGTGGGATGGAATTCTCCTTCAGGTTAATCCGATCATTGCTGCGGCGTCGGTTGTCGTGCTCCTGGTCGTCATCCTTATGTTCGCAATAATGGAGTGGGTGCAGGAACGCAGTACCGCGACAAGGCGTTATTCCTAGCCATCATATTGATCAGCAGAAGGAGCCCCGGCGGGGATACCCTTCCGGAAAGCCATCTCTGACCCGCCGAAACGGGTTGCCGGTCAAGATGCGTCAGAATCTGATTATTTTTGTCTCACTGAAGGCAATTTATTTCGGCGCTCGGACTCGGTCCCGCGGCATTAGTATCGAGGCGTCTACTCACATCGGCTGGAGAACGCGCGATGAAGGCTGATATGAGCGGCGGAGTTCTGTACAGGATGTGGCGATGGTTTGTGCGACAGGCCAAGGAATTGGTTCGTCACACGCCAATCCATTGAAGGCGTAGTCGCTTTTGAATGACAGCCAGTAGCGGCTCTGCCGTTAACCTGATCCGGCAGCCGGGGAGGGTCCAGGGCGAGTCTCTCAACTCGGTGTCAAGAGCGGAAAATCAATATCGGAAAGATGTGTGTGGCGTCGGCAGGGGGGCGTGCAATGTTTGGACACAAGTGCAGTTCCGCTGGTGCAGTTCGGGAGACTCACGCTAAATAATCTCCCAAGGAACAATTTCAAAATTGGAGATGAGCATCATGGTCGCAGCCGTCCGTGAACTACCAGCCGCCGGCTATACGCTCGAAGTCGATGGCCGCATGAAGACCGAATTCAAGACAAAGGACGGAGCGCGAATGGGCGCTCAGGAGCTAAAACGACGTTTTCCGATGCTGCGGGTCAAAATCTACGACGCGGTGACGAGGACCAAGGAAGAAATTGAGATTTCGCGAAGCTGAGCCGTCATTCTCAATCGAATCCGAGCAGTTTCTCCTTTGGCTACCGACCAGTCCCAATCAAGAATTTGCATGGCCAATTGATCGAGGACGTTGTCGCGCGCATCGGCGCGCAAGCGATTGTCAGGCGTCAATCGCAACCTTCAATGCCTCGGCGCGGATCTCTTCCACCAGTCGTTCTTTCAGCCTGACGAATTCGGGCGCGGTCTTGATCTTGTAGGATCGCGGGTGGGGCAGGTCGACCGCGATCTCGGCCTTGATGCGGCCGGGACGGGCGCTCATGACGATGACGCGGCTGCCGAGGAAGATGGCTTCTTCGATATCATGGGTCACGAACAGCACGGTTTTCTGGTCGCGTTCCCAAATGCCGAGCAGCATTTCCTGCATCAGCATGCGGGTCTGATTATCCAGCGCACCGAACGGCTCGTCGAGCAACAGGATCTTGGGATCGTTGGCAAGGGCGCGGGCGATAGCCGTGCGTTGCTGCATGCCGCCGGAGAGCTGCTTCGGCCAGTGGTTCTCGAAGCCCGACAGACCGATCCGCTGGATGAACCCATCGGCGATCTTGCCGCGATCCGCTTCGGAAACTCCGCGCTCGCGCAGGCCGAACGCGATGTTTTCGCGGACGGTCAGCCATGGGAACAGGGTGTACGACTGAAACACCATGCCGCGATCTGCGCCGGGTCCCGCTACCTCATGGCCGTCCAGAATGACGCGGCCGCTGGTCGGCCGGTCGAGCCCGGCGATGATGCGCAGCAGCGTGGATTTTCCGCAGCCTGAGGGGCCGAGGATGGTAACGAAGTCATTGTTGCCGACGCTGAGATCGGTCGGTTCCAGAGCTCGCGTCGGCGCATGGCCCTGGCGCGCTGCGAAGGTGCGAGAGACCTGCTCGATCTTCAGCTCGGTCATGCCAGTTTCCACGGAAACAGCCAGGCGTTGAAGGCCTTGAACAGGAAGTCCGACACGAGGCCGATCAGGCCGATCACGATGATGCCGAAGATGATCTGGCCGGTGTTCAGCAGGGCCTGGCTGTCGGTGATCATGTGGCCGATGCCGGACGACGAGCCGATCAGTTCGGCGACGATGACGTAGGTCCATGCCCACCCCAGAACGAGCCGCAGGATTTCCGCGATCTCGGGGGCAGACGACGGCAGCAGCACGCGGCGGATAACGCCGCTGTCGCCGGCGCCCAGCGTGTACGCGGCTTCAACAAGGTCCCGCCTTGTGTTCCCGACAGTTACGGCGATCATCAAGATAATCTGGAACACCGCGCCGATGAAAATGACCAGCAGCTTCTGCAGTTCGCCGATACCCGCCCACAGGATCAACAGCGGGATGAAGGCCGAGGCGGGCAGATAGCGGGCAAACGAGACGAACGGTTCCAGGAAGGCTTCGATCGGCTTGTAAGCGCCCATCAGGACGCCGAGCGGCACGGCGATGGTGGCTGCCAGCACGAAGCCGCCGATGACCCGCCAGATCGTCATGCCGATATCGAACAGGAAACCGTGCTTGGTCAGCAGTTCCCAGCCTTCCTGCAGCATGGTCAGCGGGTTGGCGAGAAAGGTTTTCGAGACGTGGCCGCCGAAGGTGGCCCATGCCCAAACGGCAACGAACAGGACGAAGAACGCAAAGCCATAGGCCGCGCGCTGCTTCGAGGTCACGGGATCCAGCGGACGCATCAAAGGTCATGTTCCTCGCATCGGAGCGCTGATCGCGAAAAGTCCCGCTTTCACATCCGTGAAGCGGGACTGGCGTGGCGCCGAACGAATCTACTTGATGAAGCTCGCGTCAAAGAGGTCGTCGATGTTCGGAATTGATTTGATGACGCCGACGTCGAGCAACAGCTCCGCAGCTTCCTTGTTGAAGGCCAGGAATTCGCCCGTGAAGAACTTCTGGTTCGCGGCCTTGTCCTGCCAGCGCAGATATTTTGCCGAATTGCCGAACTGCTCGCCGGACTGCTTTACATCGGCGCCCATGATCTCATAGGATTTTGCCTGATCCTTTTCGATCATGGCGAGCGCCTCGAAATAGCTGTCGGCCAGCGCTTTCGCGGCCTTCGGATTGTCGGTCAAAAATTTCGGCGTGCAGCCGAACGTGTCCATGACCATCGGGTAGTCGAGCGTGGTGGCGATGATCTTGCCCTTGTCCGGCGCGGCGCGCACCGTCGAGAGGTAAGGCTCGTAAGTCATGGCTGCATCGTTCTGACCGGCCACGAAGGCCTGCGCGGCCGCGGCCGGCTCCAGGTTCACCACCGTAACGTCCTTGAGCGAGAGGCCGTTTTTCTTGAGCATCCAGGCCAGGGCGAAGTAGGGAGAGGTGCCGGGCGCGGACGCAGCGATCGTCTTGCCCTTCAGATCCTTGATGGAGGCGACGTCATTTCGCGTTGCCATGCCGTCGGCGCCGTAGCTCTTGTCGAGCTGGAAGATCTGCTTGGTCGCAACGCCATTGGCATTCCAGGAAATCCAGGTTTCGACCGTGGTCGCGGCGCACTGGATGTCACCCGAGGCGACGGCCAGATGCCGGTCCTTCTGCGGGATCTTCTTGATCGTCACGTCGAGGCCGTTCTTCTTGAAGATGCCCGCCTGGTTTGCGAGCGTGAGCGGCGCAAAGCCGGTCCATCCCGAGATGCCGATCGCGACCTTGACGTCGTCGGCGACGGCCGGTGCGGACACCAGGAAAGCGGCGGCTGCCGCCAGTATCCCAAAATTACGCATGACTATACCCCTTTGCTGGTTCATGGATTGCGTCCTGTTCCTCTCCCGTGTGGCAAAGCTGTTGCATAGGCTGTGCCAGATCTCATGTGCATTGATATCCCTCTTAGCCGCCTTTGAAGCGGGCAATCAGTTTGTGGGACTTGCCTGGATAGAGCAGGCGCACAGCCGTCAGGGTCCGGCCGCTGCGCCAAGTGTGCCGGTCGATCACGAGGCAGGGCGCGCCGATCGCTATGTCCAGCGCCGCCGCGGTCCGGTCGTCGGCCACGATGGCGCTGATCGAATGTTCGGCCTCTGTCCATGGGACATGGTGTAGCAGCCACGAGCCGGGCGGTTCGATCGCAAAATCCGCCGTGGCAGCTTCGGGTACGGCGTCGAGATCGATCAGTCTGTCCTCGATGGCGAACGGCACGTCATCGGCGCAGTGGCGGCAGGCAATCGCGATCACCTTGCCGGTCTTCCGTACCCCAAGACGAGCGCAATCAGCGGCATTCGCGGCACGGCGCGCGCACCGGATCAGCTCGTAGCCGTAGCTGCGGGCGAGAGCGCCGATCTCCGCGCGGATGTCGGGGATCGTCAGGACCGCCGAGAGGAATTTGGGACGGCGCACAAAGGTGCCGGCGCGCCGCCGCCGCTCGATAAGATCCGCTTGCGCCAGTTCGGACAGCGCCTTGCTCACGGTCATTCGCGAGCAGCCATAGCGCGCCATGAGCTGATGCTCGAACGGAATGCGGTGACCCGGCGGCCATTCGCCGGTCAGGATCCGGCGCTCGATGTCGAGCCGGATCTGCTTGTACAGCGTCGGCTTGTCGGCGGCCCCGAGTTTGCCGCGATCTGTGGCCAGGCTCATGCCACGAGCCTCCGCACGGCTGCGTTGAATGTGTCCCGCGCCTTCTGGCGGAGCCGGTGACGGCCACCCTCGACGACCTTATTGCCGCCTGCCCAGACACAAGCGACGGCGCCCGCGCCCGCTGCGAAAATCCAGCCGTCGAGCACGGCATCCCTGCTGCGCCCGGCGAGCGAGGGGTGCGTGGTGTCGAGGGTTACGATGTCGGCGCGTGCACCTGCCTGGAGCCCGACGGTCGGCTGCGCCAGCGCCTGGGCGCCGCCGGTCAGCGCGGCGTCGAATAGCGTGCGGCCGGTCGAGACGCCGGGACCGCCGGACAGCACATTGCGCTCCCGGTGTTTCAACCGCTGGCCGTATTCGAGCTGACGCAGTTCGTCGGCGACGCCGACCAGGACATTGGAATCCGTGCCGACGCCGAACCGGCCGCTTGCGTTAAGGAATTCGCGGGCCGGAAAAATGCCGTCGCCGAGGCTTGCCTCGGTGACCGGACAGAGTCCGGCGACGGCGCCGCTGTTGGCAAGCAAGGCGATTTCCATAGCTGTTGTATGCGTCGCGTGGATCAGGCACCAGCGCCGATCGACGGGCGCATGTTCGAGCAGCCACTCCACCGGTCGCCGGCCCGACCAGGCGATGCATTCCTCGACTTCCCTGGTCTGTTCGGCGGCGTGGATATGCACCGGCCCGGCTTCGGCCAGTGGCACGATCGCCGCCAATTCGTCCGGCGTCACGGCCCGCAGACTGTGTGGCGCGATACCGACATTGGCTCCGGGCAACGCGCGGACGGCGATCCGTGCAGCGGCAGTCAGTTTGGTAAACTGGTCGATCGAGCAGATGAAGCGGCGCTGCCCGGCATGTGGCGCGGCGCCACCAAACGAGCCGTGCGCGTAGAAACTCGGCAGCAGCGTGAGGCCGATACCGGTGGTCTCGGCGGCTCGCACAATTCGCGTCGCCATTTCCGCAGGGTTGGCGTAGGGCGTGCCGTCATGGTCGTGATGGAGATAGTGGAATTCCCCGACGCGCGTGTAGCCTTGCTCGAGCATCTCGACATAGAGCAATGTCGCGACAGCTTCCGTGTCTTCGGGAGTCATGGCCAGCGCAAAGCGGTACATCGTTTCGCGCCATGTCCAGAACGTATCCGCGGTGTTGCCGCGGGTTTCGGCAAGGCCCGCCATGCCGCGCTGGAACGCGTGACTATGCAGGCTCGCTATTCCGGGGATCGCCAGCTGGTGGCGTTCATCGTGGGTTCCCGGCGCGGTGCCGGTCACGACTTTCGTGATGATCCCGTCGGTCACCACCACCTGCACATCATCGGCCCATCCGGAGGGAAGCAGTGCGGATGCGAAATGCAGAGTGGACATGTTTCGAAACCGGCTGGACAGAACGGCATCACGCTAATATGTATAGACATATCGATATTCCCGTCAAGCTTCTGCCATTGAGGGATGCTGCATGGCCGAGCGCTTTGATCGAATCTGGCACGACGCGCGGCTCGCTACTGTTCGGGCGGATCTGCCCGACCTCGGCGTGATCGAGCGCGGCGTGATCGCGGCACGCGATGGCCGCATCGTCTTCGCCGGCAGCCGCTCCGACTTTCTAACGGATGCCGATGCGGCCGAACGGATCGACTGCGCGGGACGATGGATCACGCCCGGACTGGTGGATTGTCATACCCACCTGGTTTTCGGCGGCAATCGCGCACACGAGTTCGAGCTGCGGCTGCAGGGAGCAAGCTACGAAGAGATCGCGCGTGCCGGCGGCGGCATTGTCTCGACGGTTGCGGCAACGCGGGCGTCCAGCGAAGCCGAACTTGTTGCCAGCGCGCTGCCGAGGCTCGACGCCCTGGTCGGCGAGGGCGTGACAACGCTGGAGATCAAATCCGGCTATGGACTCAACACTGAAACCGAGATGCGGCAGCTGTCAGCCGCGCGTGCGCTCGGCCGCAACCGGCCGGTCAGCGTCCGGACGACGTTTCTTGGCGCCCACGCAACTCCGCCGGAGGCTGATGGCGACAAGGATCGATACATCGATCTGGTTTGCCGCGAGATGTTGCCGGCGGTGGCGCAAGCCGGATTGGCCGACGCCGTAGATGCCTTCATGGAAGGCATCGCTTTCTCTGGAGATCAAACGGCGCGGGTATTCAGAACTGCAAAGGCGCTTGGACTGCCGGTCAAGTTGCACGCGGATCAGTTGTCGAACCTCGGCGGAGCTGTACTTGCTTCGGAGTTTTCTGCCTTGTCCGCCGATCATCTGGAGCACACCGATCAGGCTGGCGTCGCGGCCATGGCTCGGGCAGGGACGGTAGCCGTGCTTCTGCCGGGCGCGTTCTATTTCATTCGCGAGACGACGAAGCCGCCGGTCGAGCTGTTCCGCGCCCATGGCGTGAACATGGCGCTGGCTACCGACTGCAATCCCGGCAGCTCGCCGCTGACGTCGCTTCTGCTGGCCATGAATATGGGCGCGACGCTGTTCCGGCTGACCGTTGCCGAATGCCTCGCCGGCGTGACGCGGGAAGGTGCGCGCGCGCTGGGTATTCTCGGCGAGACCGGTACGCTCGAGGCCGGCAAATGGTGCGATCTCGCGATCTGGGATATCGACCGGCCGGCCGAGCTTGTCTACCGGATGGGCTTCAACCCGCTCCACCGCCGGGTGTGGAGAGGACAATGAGCGAGCGGGACATTGTCGTATCGCCCGGAAGCGTCAGTCTCGACGATCTCGCGCAAGTGCTTGCAGGTGCGGCCGTCGTGCTCGACCCGTCATTCTGGCCGCGCGTCGAGGCCGCATCGGCCATCGTTGCGAAGGCCGCGGGTTCACAAGTGCCGGTTTACGGTATCAATACAGGGTTCGGAAAACTGGCATCGAAACGGATTCCGCCTGACCGGACGGCGCTGCTGCAGCGCAATCTCATCGTGTCGCATTGCTGCGGGGTAGGGCCGCCGACGCCCGAACCGATCGTGCGTCTGATGATGGCGCTCAAGATCGTTTCATTGGGGCGAGGAGCGTCGGGCGTTCGCCGTGAAATCATCGAGCAACTGCAGGCCATGCTGGCGCGCGGCATCTATCCGCTGGTGCCGCAGCAGGGATCGGTGGGCGCGTCCGGTGATCTGGCGCCGCTGGCCCATATGACCGCCGTCATGATCGGCGAAGGTCAGGCGCTTGTCGACGGCAAGGTCGTGCCGAGCCTCGATGCACTGGCCGCCGCCAATCTCGCGCCGTTGACGCTCGGACCGAAGGAAGGCCTCGCGCTGATCAACGGTACGCAGTTTTCGAGCGCCTACGCCATTTCCGGTTTGTTGCGCGCCCATGACCTGGCCTGCGCGACGCTGGTGACAGGCGCCTTGTCGGTCGATGCGGCCATGGCCTCGACGGCGCCGTTCCGTCCGGAGATCCAGCAACTGCGCGGACACGCCGGACAAATTGCAGCCGGCGCGGCCTTGACCGCGTTGCTGGAAGGCAGCGATATTCGTAACTCTCATCTCGAAGGCGATGAGCGCGTGCAGGATCCCTATTGCCTGCGCTGCCAGCCGCAGGTGGCCGGCGCCACGCTTGACCTTTTGACGCAAGCCGCCCGCACCTTGACGATCGAAGCCAACGCCGTCACCGACAATCCGCTGGTGCTGGTCGAGACCGGAGAGATCGTTTCGGGTGGAAATTTTCACGC
The DNA here is from genome assembly GCA_963793165.1 of uncultured Alphaproteobacteria bacterium. Classification (GTDB taxonomy): domain Bacteria; phylum Pseudomonadota; class Alphaproteobacteria; order Rhizobiales; family Xanthobacteraceae; genus Bradyrhizobium. The sequence continues at coordinate 1,069,727 of CAWBYU010000004.1, read as the reverse complement.
CGAGCCGGTCGCATTTGCCGCTGACCAGATCGCGTTGGCATTGTCGGAGATCGGCGCGATCAGCGAGCGGCGCATCGCCACGCTGGTCGACCCCGCGCTGAACTTCGGCCTGCCGCCGTTCTTGACCCCCGAGCCGGGCATCAACTCCGGCTTCATGATCGCCGAAGTGACGGCGGCCGCGCTCTATGCCGAGAACAAGCAACGCGCCTCGGCCTGCTCGATCGATTCGACGCCGACCAGCGCCAACCAGGAAGATCATGTGTCGATGGCCGCGCACGCGGCACGCCGATTATCTGACATGGCGGACAATCTTGCCACCATTCTGGGCATCGAACTGCTGGTTGCGGCGCAAGGCATCGAGCTGCGTTTGCCGCATTCGACCAGCCCCGCGCTTGCGGCGGTGATTGCGGTGCTGCGCGAGCAGGTGCCGCCGTTGGGTAACGACCGCTACATGGCCGACGATCTCGCAAAGGCAACAGCGCTGGTCGAAGCCGGCACATTGCCGGCCACCGTGATTTCGGTGCTTGAGAACAACCCGTTTCCCAGACTTGCCGAGAGAGGTCATTTGTCATGAACCGCCGACTGGACAACGACCGTACGATCCGAGCCCCCCGCGGGCCCGCGATCAGCGCCAAGAGCTGGTTGACAGAAGCGCCGCTCCGAATGCTGATGAACAATCTCGATCCTGATGTTGCCGAACGGCCGAGCGAACTTGTCGTCTATGGCGGAATTGGCCGTGCAGCCCGCGACTGGGATAGTTTCGATCGGATTGTTGCCTCACTGCGCAAGCTCGAGGGCGACCAGACGCTGGTCGTCCAGTCAGGCAAGCCGGTCGGAATTTTCCGTACCCACCCCGATGCACCGCGTGTGCTGATCGCGAATTCCAACCTGGTGCCGCACTGGGCCACGCTCGATCATTTCAACGAACTCGACAGGCTCGGGCTGATGATGTTCGGTCAGATGACGGCCGGATCGTGGATCTATATCGGCAGCCAGGGCATCGTGCAGGGGACATATGAAACGTTTGTCGAGGTTGGACGGCGCCATTACGGCGGCAGCCTCGCCGGCAAGTGGATCCTGACCGCGGGTCTGGGCGGTATGGGCGGCGCCCAGCCGCTCGCCGCGACGATGGCCGGGGCGTCGATGCTCGCGATCGAATGCCAGCCGAGCCGTATCGAGATGCGGTTGCGCACGGGCTATCTCGACCGGCAGGCCAGCACGCTCGACGAGGCGCTCGCGATCATGGCGCAGGCGGCGCAGAGCCGGAAACCGGTCTCGGTCGGCCTGCTCGGCAATGCCGCCGATATTTTTCCCGAGCTGGTGCGCCGCGGCGTGCGGCCCGACATTGTGACCGACCAGACCAGCGCGCACGATCCGATCAACGGTTACCTGCCGAAGGGATGGACGCTCGCCGAGTGGGAGGCAAAACGCAGCGCCGATCCGAAAGCGGTCGAAGCCGCGGCCAAGACCTCCATGGTCGGGCATGTCCAGGCCATGCTGGATTTCCACGCCCGGGGCATTCCCACCCTCGACTATGGCAACAACATCCGCCAGATGGCGAAGGACATGGGATTGAAAAACGCGTTCGATTTCCCCGGCTTCGTGCCAGCCTACATCCGTCCGCTGTTCTGCCGTGGCATCGGGCCATTTCGGTGGGCGGCGCTATCGGGAGATCCAGAAGATATCTTCCGCACCGACGCCAAGGTCAAGGAGCTGATGCCGGACGACAAGCATCTTCACAACTGGCTCGACATGGCGAAAGCGCGGATCAGGTTCCAGGGGCTGCCGGCGCGGATCTGCTGGGTAGGCCTTGGCGATCGCCACCGGCTGGGCCTGGCGTTCAATGAAATGGTGGCGAGCGGCGAACTGAAGGCGCCGATCGTCATCGGTCGCGATCATCTCGACAGCGGCTCGGTTGCAAGCCCGAACCGCGAAACCGAAGCGATGCGCGACGGCTCGGACGCCGTGTCCGACTGGCCGCTGCTCAATGCGCTGCTCAACTGTGCCAGCGGGGCCACGTGGGTCTCGCTGCATCACGGCGGCGGCGTCGGCATAGGCTATTCGCAGCATGCCGGCATGGTGATTGTCGCCGATGGAACGCGAGAGGCTGCGCGCCGCCTGGAGCGGGTGCTGTGGAACGATCCGGCGACCGGGGTCATGCGCCATGCCGACGCGGGCTATGAAAGTGCGATTGCATGTGCTCATGCCAATGGGCTCGATCTGCCCGGTCTGGCGTTATAACGCGTCGTGCCGGTTGCCGGGCGGAATAGGCTTCTGATTGCTGATTAAACCTGCGACTCCGGACCGAGTGGCATCAGACGCAGACCCCGGCGAAGCCGCCTGTAGGGATACTTCGAAGAATCGGCGAGGTGTTGCCCAGGCGCGATCGCGACCAGAACGTCTTCGGCGATCGGTTGAAAATCGCCGCGAAAATGTACGGTGCTCTTCAGGGCCAGGATTTGCTGTTCTTTCGGCTCAATCCCCAAATGTCGAAATGGCGCCTGATCGAGTGCCTGCATACGCTTCGTCGTTACCGCGATCTTCACACCCCCTGTTTGAAGCAACGCTACGGGGCCAAGGTCGATATCGCGATTGCCGGAGACCGGGCCGGTGGTGCGGATTTTTCCATCGCCAAGCCCCTTGACCTCAAACGTGCCCCGGAAAGGTACGACTCCCTCGGGACCATTGCGTCCGCCGAGGTCTATCGTAATGCTGGCGCCTTTACCCGCGGTGTGCGCTGCCTTTACGGCCTGCTCGTCGCACAAATAGCCCAGCGCCGCGCCTTCCGCGCCGCCTTCAACCAGGGCAAACAACAGACCCGTCGTGTCCGAACTGCCCCCTGCGCCCGGATTGTCCTGCGTGTCGGCGATAATAACCGGCCGGTCGGCGCCGGCCGCAATCGTTTTGGCGCGCACAACCGCTTCGGCCGGCGAAAGCACTGGAATCGCGAACTCGCTTTCCTTCAGTGCAACAAAACGCGCGACCTCATCCGCTGCGCGATCCGCCGCCTCTTGTGTCGTGGCGTGTACCACCACCGATGGGCCGCAATGAAATATGTCCGATGGTGGAAAGCCCGCCAGATACGACAAGGTCAGGACATCCGCGCTCTCCAGCGACTGCGCGAGGTCGATGATGCCGCGTGAAGGTTGAACCATCGTGCACTGGCTATGCAGCGGGATGAGAAACGGCATCTTCCTCAATGCGCGCCCAGGTGTGCGGCCATGCTTGAGGAGATGCTGCATGGCGCGCGCGGCGCGCATGCCGGTTTCCGGCCGATCCACATGAGGGTAGGTCAGATACCCCGAAATGGCGTCCACATAGCCGGTAATATCCGGCGTAACGTTGGCGTGGTAGTCCAGGCTGATGGCGATGGGCATCTCCGGCCCGACGCAGGCCCGGATGCGCCTGAGCAACTCGCCTTCGCCATCCTCAAAATCCTCCGTCACCATGGCGCCGTGCAGATCAAGATAGATCGCATCAACCGGCATCTGCTGCGAAAGCTCCGCGATCAACTCGGCGGAAATACGCTCGTAGGCATCTCTCGTCACCATTCCGCCGGCCCCTCCGCTGGTCCACAGCAGCGGGACAATGTCATGCTCGCTGGCCATGATTTGCAGAAATCCGGACAGTGCGAAAGAAACTCCATTGAGCCATTTCAGGACGTCGCCGCGGCGGACCAATGGGGGTCGATCACGGTGGCTGGCGAAGTAGGCGAAATCGGTTGGCGTCTCAACGAAGGTATTGGTCTCGTGGTGAAATCCCCCGACGGCTATACGCGCCATGGCCACTCTCCGTTCTCACGCATGTGCGGCAGTTCCGATTTCGTTCAGCCGCACGCACGCGGCCATATGTCCGTTGCTCACGGAAGCCAAGGGCGGCCTTGTCTCCGAGCATTTCGAGACCGCGAACGAGCAACGCGTCTGGAAAACACAACCGGCCGTGACGGCCGACGCCGAGGGCGGATCTCCAGGCAGTGCCGCCGTATCATGCAACGATCCGGGCTCGAGCCGGGGTACTGCAGCCAGGAGCGCGCGCGTATATGGATGTTGCGGTCGCGCGAATATCGCTTCAGTCGGGCCGATTTCGACGATGCGGCCGAGATACATGATGGCCACTTGCTCGCACATCCGCTTCACGACCGACAAATCGTGACTGACGAACATATAAGTAAGCCCAAGCCGCTTGCGCAGGTCGTCGAGCACGCCGAGCACCGTGGCCTGGACCGAAAGATCGAGTCCCGAGGTCGGCTCGTCCAGGATGACGATACGCGGGCTTAACACCAGAATACGCGCAAGTCCGACCCGTCGTTGCTGCCCGCCGGAAAGCTCGTGCGGATAACGGGTCCGGAACGTCGGATCCAGTCCGACCGCATTTAGCATTTCGTCGACACGCCGCCGGCGCTCGTCTCGGCCGGTCACACCGTGAATACGCAGCGCCTCGTCGAGGGCGTGACCGATGCTCCACCACGGATCAAGCGCTGCGCCCGGGTCCTGGTGCACGTACTGAATCGTGAGGCGCGCGGTCCGGGCCTGTTGGACCGGCAGGCCCGACACCACTTGCCCGTTCAGAAGAATTGTTCCCGACGTTTCGCGGATGAGTCCGAGAATTGTTTTGGCGAGAGTTGTCTTTCCGCAACCGGACTCTCCAACCAATCCAAGCGCCTTACCGGCTTCGAGCGTCAGGCTCACGCCATCGACGCCGCGCACCACCGGACGGGGCTTTCGCAGCAGCCTCTTGCTCCCTCCGTACAGGGTGACCACATCCTCGATTTCAAGCAGCGATCGCCCCTGAGTTCATGCCGCCGCCTCTGCGCCATACAAGACGCATTGAACATCCTGCTTGCCGGCGTGTTCGGTGCGCAGAGGAATAGCGGCGCTGCATTGGGGGCGTGCGCTCGGACACCGCGGATTAAAGCGGCAGCCGGATGGTGGACGCAATGGCGAGGAAACAGCCCCGGGTATCCCCGCCAGCGCGGCGCCGCGGTCGGGGTGACAGGCCAGCAGCATCCGGGTGTAGGGATGAAGCGGCGCAGCAAGTATTTGTGCGACCGGACCGGATTCGACCGTCTGACCCGCATACATGACCGTCACCGTATCGCAAAGTTGGGCGACCACGCCAAAGTCGTGCGTCACAAACAGCATCGAAAGACCGCGCTCTTGGGTGAGCCCGCGCAGCAACTTGAGAATCTGCAATTGCGTCGTCACGTCAAGCGCGGTCGTGGGCTCATCGGCAAGGACGATCGCAGGCGAGGATGTAAGTGCGGCGGCTATCAGGAGCCGCTGCCGTTGACCGCCGGAGAATTGGTGCGGATAACGATCAAGCGCACGTTCGGGATCTGCAAGTTGGACGGATCTCAGCAACGAGATGATGTTGGCCTTTTCATCGTTGCGCCCGGCTTTGCCGGATCTGGAGCGGGATGTTTCCAGCAATTGCGTGCCAACCCGAAAAACCGGATTGAAGGCCTGATACGGATCCTGCGGAATGAATCCGATTTGCCCTCCACGGACCTCGCTCTGAAGAACCGCTGCCGGCAACGACAGAAGATCGCGGCCGCCCAACAGGATGCTTCCCTCCGTGGCCCGTCCGCGCTTGGGCAGAATGCCAAGGATCGAGCGCATCAGGGTCGATTTGCCGCAACCCGACTCTCCCACCACGCCGTGAATCGACCCCGGCATCAACGCCAGACTGGCCCGATCCAGTATCCTTGCGTCACCCTCGTCGGTAGCTACCGAGACCGAGAGGTTGCGAACTTCAAGCAGCGGCTTCACGGAGGCTTGCATCATCGCGAACGCCTCAAGCGGGGATCGAGCAGATCCCGCAATCCGTCCCCAAAAAGATTGAAGCCGAGAACCGTGATAAAAATACCAAGACCGGGAAAGGTCACCACCCACCAGGACTGCGGCAGGTATTCGCGGCCTTCGGCGATAGCCAGACCCCAATCGGGATTGGGCGGCGAGGCGCCGATTCCGAGGAAACCTAGAACGGCTGTCGTCATGATCGTAAAACCCATACCGATGGTCGCGCGCACAATGACGGACGAAGCGACATTCGGCAGCATATGAATAAAGAGGATACGCGCGGTCGAAGCACCGAGGCCCTGTTGCGCCTCGATGAACAGCGCACCGCGCAGGCGCCGAACCTCCGCATACACGGTGCGGCAGAAGAACGGCCAGTAGGTCAGCGCCAGCGCAATCATGGCACTCTCCAAGCCCCGCCCCATGAGTTGCGCGATTGCAAGCGCAAGAATGAGTTGAGGCACAGCCAGAAACACGTCCGTCATGCGCATGACGATCTCGCTTCCCCAGCCGTTCGTATAGCCTGCGTAAAGGCCGGCAGGCACTCCGATGGCGATAGCAAGCGAGACGACGGTCAGCGCTACTTGCAGCGCTCCGCGGGTTCCCATAATCAGCCGTGCAAAAACATCGCGCCCAAGACTGTCGGTTCCAAACCAGAATTCCGCGGATGGCGGCTTCAGCCGCGAGATCAGATCACCGTCGTAAACCGTATCGAGATCAGGCACGATCAACCGCGAGAAGATCGCAATCAGGCACACGGCCAAGATAATGAGTAGACCGAGAACCGCTGGAACATCTCGTAGAAACTTCTTCAGAATCAACATTGCCGAGGTGCCTCAGAGCGTTTCAGCGACGCGAGGGTCAAGCCAGGCATGTATGACGTCGACAAGGATGTTGACGATGGAATAGATCAGGCCGATGACCAGCGTCACCGCCAGAATAGCCTTGTAGTCGGAAGTCAGAATCGCATGTACGGCGTAGGATCCAACACCAGGCCAGTCAAAAATCGATTCTACCGCGACCGCACTGGAAATCAGCCCTCCGAAAAGCAATCCGATCTGCGTCGTGGCCCCGACCACGGAATTGCGCAGCACGTAGACCCAGATGATGCGACGCCGCGTATAGCCGGCGGCCTCGGCATAGTGCACGAATTCCTTCTGCAGGGTTTCCAGCACGCCGGCGCGCGTGAAACGCGCAATGGATGCCAGGCCACCCAGCGAGAGCGTGAACGCCGGCATCAAAATATGGGAAAACGCCTGACCGAACAGATCAAAACGCAGGGTGAGCAGACTATCGATCAGATAAAGACCGGTAATGTGCAGGGGAGGCGGCAGTCCCACCGGAAGACGTCCCCGCAACGGCAGCCAGTCGAGTTCCATGGAGAAAATCATTTGTAGAATGATCGCGAACCAGAACGAGGCAATTGCCAGCCCCGCCACCGTCACCACGCGCATGGTGTGATCGAATACCGAATTGTACCAGACCGCCGCCATGGTCCCGAGCGGTACGCCCACGCATGCCGCGAACAACAACGAGACAAAGGTAAGTTCGATGGTCGCAGGGAGGCGTCCGGCGATGTCGCTGACAACAGGTCGATTCGAGATGATCGAGTTGCCGAGATCGCCGCGTCCGACCTGCCCGACATAGATGACGAACTGCTTCCATAGCGGTTCATCAAATCCATAGGCCTTTCGTATGGAGGCGATTTGAGCAGGTGTCGCATTTTCACCTGCGAGCGCCGCTGAAGGGTCGTTTGGCAGCACCCGCAGCATGATAAAGGTCAGGACCAGCAGGCCAAAGAGCGCAGGCAATGTCAGTAGAAGCCGTTGCAGAATGAAACGGGTCATTGTTCCCCTTTGGAGAGCCTCCGGCGTGTATCAACCCGTCAGCGACATGATGCGGAAATCCGCGCCGGATCCGATCGGCGTGAACCGGAAGCCGTGCAGGCGATTACTCAGGCCGCGCAACTCGATTGCATTGTAAATCCAGATATCCGCCGCGTCGGCCACGACAAGACGTGACGCCTCTTCATAGAGCGGTTGCCGTTTGGCCCGGTCGTCGAGCCGGCGTGCGTCGCGCAGGAGAGAATCGACTTTTGGGTTGCTGTACCAGCACGACGCCTTCCAGGTACCGTGGAACTGGCTGTCGTACATCTGGCCAATCCAGTTCTCCGGATCGATGAAATATGATGACACCCAATGCGCCCACATGTCGGGCGTCGTGTCAATTTTTGTCATCGATGACACCAGTTGTGGCCAAAGGTTGGGCACGATCTTCAGATTGACGCCGATCTTGCGCAGGCCCTGCTGCAGAATCTGCGCGGCCTGCGTGGTTTGGGCGAGATGCTGCTGGATATGAATCTCGATCTCCCGGTCGACCGGGGCGCCTTCCGCCTTGGCTCTCGCCAGGAACTCTTTTGCCTGGTCGAGATTGAATTCATAGGGTGGCAAGTCTTTCGGTGATCCCCACAGGCTGACCGGAATCGGTCCGGCATTTCGAACCGCGTAGCCCTTCAGCACGCCGTCGATGAATCCCTTGTAGTTGAATGCATGGCTCATCGCGCGACGAAAATTGAGGTTGTCGAATGGAGCCTTGCGGTTGTTCATCCGCAGCACCATGACCCGCATCGATTGATCTTTCGAAACCGTCGCTGTCTTCGATGCCAGCACACGGTCGACCTGATCGGGCGGCAGATAGCTGTCGGTGCAGTCGACATCTCCCTTGATCAGCGCGTTGACGCGTGTCGTCGTCTCGAGAATGTCGCGCCGCCGCACGATCTCGATGGGCGACTTGTTGTGATCCCAACCCATGAAGTGGTTCGGATTGCGCTTCATGTCGATCTGTTGCACCGGCTGGTAGGTGCTGGGATCGAGGACATAAGCTCCGGATCCTGCCGAGTTCGACGCCAGCCACGCTTGTCCCCAGTCATTATCCTTGATCTGGGGTTCGATCGCCCGGCGGTTGATAATCGCTACCAGGGGGGTCGCCGATACGAACGGCGCGTAAGGCTGCTTCAGTTTGAACACTACCGTGGCCGGATCCGGCGCCGTGATATTGTCCGGGCCGAGAATAGCCAGAAATGCCGCGGCCGGTCCCTTCTTGATGCTAAGCAGGCGATGGAAACTCCAGACCACATCCTCCGCGCTTAGGGCGCTGCCGTCATGGAATTTTACACCGTCACGCAGTTTGAACGTGACGGTCAGCCCGTCGTCGCTGGTGGTATGCCCGGTCGCCAGCCAGGGAACGAGCTTCGGTGGATTATCCTGATTGACGTACAACGTATCGTAGACATTGATCATGTAGCCCTGCATGGGCACATCGGACAACGCGTGCGGATCGAGACTGCCGGGAAGACTGTCGGCCCAGACCAGCTCGTTAGGCCGGTGCTGGGCCAGCGCGACCGGAGCACCCATGACGGCTGCGGACAGGGTAGCGCCGCTACCCATCAGGAATGTTCTGCGTTTCATCAGAGTCCTCCGTTTTCTACGATCACTCCGAGAGCCGCAATCACACGATGTAGGTTTTATCGGGCGGAGACGGCCAAGCTGCGCGGGAGTGGAAAAGATTGAGATCGAGCAACATCTCGGCTGTCTTCAGCGCGGCCAGTACCGGACTAACGACGGGTATCGCCAGCCGGTCCGACAATTCGCTCTCGATGCCCATGAAGGCCATGCTCATGCAGCCCATGACCAGGACATCCGCGCCATCGTCGATACAGCGTCGCCCTGTCTCGATTATGCGCTCCCAGGCGGCGTTGTCGCCCTGCGCCAGACCGACGACCGAGATGCCGACGCCGCGAATACTCGCGAGCCGCTCCGTCAGGCCTTGCCCGCGGAGCCGGGGAAGCGCGCGTTTGGCGCCGCTATCGAGCGGCGACATGATCGAATAACTCTCGCCAAGTTGCATGGCCAAAGCCAATGCCGACTGACATGGCCCGACTACCGGCATCTTGATTGTCTCGCGCATCGCATCTAGGCCGGGATCCGAAAAGCAGCCAATGATGCCGGCGCTGGCACCTTCGGCTTCGGCCTTTTGCATTCCGCTCAACAGATGCGGCGCCACCACCACGACATCCCGTTCACTCTCGATCGAGGGATAACCCGATGGTACGCTTTGCACCTTGATCTCGGTGTCGGCCGCGGCATGATCCTGCAGGTAACCTCGCCGCCGGTCGATTTCCGCCGGCCCAAGCGTCTTTTCGATCGGCGCGACCAGTTGGTAAACGATGCGGCGACGGCTTGCCATCGACCTATCCCTATTTCAGTTGAGCGATGGCATCATCAATGATGGCAGTCGAATCCTGGAGCGCGTCGGCAACCCGGTTGCGGGCGCGCACCATCTTGGTTTCGAGCATCCAGCGCTGCTCATTGTCGGCAAGCCCGGACAGTTCATTGAGTTCATATAGGCAGGGAATCATTGTCGTTTGCGGCGTGTAGCCGTATGGATCATGTCCATAGGTACCGATCGCGGTCGACTGCAATGGTACGAGAATACGTGACAACCGCTTTATTGCTTTGTTCAGCAGCAGGGCGGCCTGCTCTGACCCGCGGCCAGCCTTGAAACGTTCGGCTTCTGCGGCGGCAGCGCTGTCGATTTTTGCTGCCGCGTCGGCGAATTTCAGTGCAATGGCCTGCGCGCCATCAAGTCCGACCGAGCGGCCAGGCTCCTTGAATTCTTCGAGCCGCGCGATGACCTGCTCGGCAACGGGCGCAAAGCGAAACGGAAGCACTGGCGCAGTCGTGAGCTCCCAGAGATATGCCGCATACATACGAATATGTTCCTGCATAAGTCCCCAATCCATCTTGTCGAGCCGGTTCTCGATCGAATGATGCCACCAGCCGAGCGTCGCGTTGGCGGTAGCCTTCAACTCGTCGCTGGTAAATGCGCCTTGTCCCGCAAACATCGGGATGCCGAGACCAAAGAAACTCGAGTCCCCGACTTGATCGAACGCTTCCATTTGATTTTCTTGGACAGAAGCCGGGACTCGATCTCGGTGTGGAACGTCTTGAGCTCTGCGTTCGAATGGCTTTCCCACTCCGTGGTGCCGATGAAAGCGGGTTGATCGATCTGAAGATAGGCCACACAGTGGCGTCGCAGATCATCCCAGTTCCGGTCGGCGTACCACGCCGATCCTGCCATGGTGCCGGTTTCGTGCGCGGTCCAGAAGCCGAAGGTCAACCCGCGCCGAAGTTTGTCGCGATGCTGCATGAACACGCGCGCCAGTTCCATCTTGCACGCATTGCCGGCGGCGTTGTCGGTTGCTGCTTCGCCAGGCCAGCTATCCTGATGGCCGCCGACCAGCACGAAATCATCCGACTCAGGCGACGTCGAAGCCGGCGACATCCTGGCGATCGTGATCTGCACGGGGTGCCAGCCGTTCTCGACGCGAGTGCGGAACCAGACGCCGACGGGCCCCTTCTTCGCCATCTCGCGCAGCTTGAGTCCCGCCGTGCGCGCAATCCCGATGCAGGGAATGGTCGGCATTTCGGTTTTGGCGTTTTCCGGAGTGGGATTACCCCAAACCGGCTTGACCGAACCGAAAGGCACCGCCTCGTTTTCCGGCGGCCCCCAATTCATCATGACGGCCCCAATGGCGCCCTTGATGCCTGCGATCCGCTGCTTTTCATGCCGGGCAGGCGAGTAGGACAGTTCCGTGAGAATAATTTTGCCGCGCGCGTCTTTTCCGGCGTAGTCCGAGAATGCGCCGCCGCCGACGTCGATGATCTCCGCCCGAATGCCTTCCTCGGTCGTCTTCAGGCTGTGCCCCAGCGTGTTTGCCTGGATCGAAATCTCGGTGGGGTACTCGACCCGAAACTCCGCATGCTCGGGGAACGACACGATCGCCGGGAGTTCGTGAATCGCGACATCGGTAAGCCCGTTCGCCTTCATGGCATCGCGGCTGTACTCCGCCATCCGTTTGCCGTTGGCGCTGCCGGCAGCCCGATGTGGAATTTCATGAACGATTTTCTCGATGTGACCCCGTATCCGATCCGCCGATACCTCGTTCAAAATAGCCGGATTCACCATCAATCACCCGATTTCTAGCCTGCTGCACATTTCGTAGGCTGGCTATTGCACATTTACTAGGCTACCTGTATGATAAACTGCTGTATGACAAGATGTCAACCGATAGGGACTAGAAACACGCCATGACGACCAATGTTCTGCGACTGACCGAGCATCCGCCGTTGCGCCGCGATCAGGCATTCGATCGGCTGCGGGACGCCATCATTACGGGCCATTTCGCTCCCGGGGCGCGCTTGATCGAACGCGAGCTTTGCGAGGCCATGGGCGTGAGCCGGACCTCCATCCGCGAAGTCCTCAGGCGTCTCGAAGCGGAACAGCTTATTGAGGTCGAGCCGCGGCGAGGTCCTGTGGTTGCGCGACTGACCCGCAAACAGGTTGCGGAAATCTACGAAGTCCGCGCGCTGTTGGAGACTGCGGTGGTGCGCCGCTTCGCGCTCGAAGCGAGCCACGAAGAGATATCTGAACTGCGCCGCATCTATGAAGAGCTGAGTGTCGCGCGCCGACAGGAGGATGTCTCGGCCATCGTCAACACCACACGGCAATTCAGCGAGCACATGATGAAAGTCATCAATCACGAGTTGATCAATGACATCCATCAAAAGCTCATCGCCCGGATTAGCGTCTCGCGCGTGCTCGCGATTTCCGTTCCGGGCCGCCTCGAGCAAAGCGCCAGCGAACTCGCCATCGTCATGGATGCCATTGAGCGCCGCGATGCCGAGAGTGCCGCGCAGGCCCTCGCGATTTATGTCCGCAACGCCGGCGAAGCGGCGCTCAAGCGTCTCGACGGCGCGCCGGACGGTATTGCCGAGTAACTTGAGATTTGGTTCACGAGACGCGAACGGATCCCGGGCGCGGTTGCAATGCCGGAAGCCCGTGGGAAGAAGCGCGACGGAAAGACGTTGAGACGATAGTGCTGGAACGCGCCTCGGTCGCAATCAGCCTCAATCCACTTTCCAGAAATCTTCAGCCAGCCCAGGCTGCGTCCCGCCTCATTTGGTCGCAGGGAGTAGAGGCGCGCCCATGGCAAACTGCGGGCCAAGTTGGAACTGCGGGATCACGGAATAAATCACGACACACCTCTTATCGCCACAATCGTTGCGGGCCTGGGACTGGCCTTTGTGTTCGGCGCACTTGCTCAACGCCTTCGAATTCCACCACTGGTTGGCTATCTGCTGGCGGGCGTCGCAGCCGGACCCTTTACGCCGGGCTTCGTCGCGGATCAGGCTCTGGCGACCGAACTGGCGGAAATCGGAGTCATTCTTCTGATGTTCGGGGTTGGGCTTCATTTTTCGCTCAACGATCTGCTTTCGGTGCGCGCGATTGCGTTACCCGGCGCTCTCGTCCAGATCGCAGTGGCCAGCCTGATGGGTCTCGGCCTTGCGCTGTTCATGGGATGGACGATTGGCGCCGGTTTCGTCTTCGGACTCGCCCTGTCGGTCGCAAGCACCGTGGTTTTGCTCCGGGCCATCCAGGAACGCCGGTTAATGGAAACGGAACGGGGGCGCATCGCGGTCGGTTGGTTGATCGTGGAAGACCTCGCAATGGTGCTGGCGCTGGTTTTTCTGCCGGCATTGGCAAACATGCTAGGCGCGAACGGCGACGCGCTGGTTGCGGATCCGCTCGCGTCTCGTCTCGGGTTGGGTCTTGGCGGTGTGCTGCTGCTGACCTTTGCAAAGGTCGGCGTCTTTGTCGGCCTTATGCTGATTGTCGGACGGCGCATCATTCCCTGGGTGCTTCACTATATTGCGCACACCGGTTCGCGGGAGTTGTTTCGTCTCGCCGTTCTGGCGCTCGCTTTGACGGTGGCGTTCGGGGCGGCCAGGCTGTTCGGCGTTTCCCTCGCACTCGGCGCATTTTTCGCGGGAATGATCCTCAGCGAATCTCCGCTCAGCCAGCGTGCGGCCCAGGAGTCGTTGCCGTTGCGCGACGCCTTCGCCGTGTTGTTCTTTGTCTCCGTGGGCATGCTGTTCGATCCGGCGAGCCTGCTGCGCGAGCCGTGGCCGTTGCTCGCCACGCTCTTCATCATAATCGTCGGCAAATCGGTGGCCGCGTTCCTTATTGTGCTTGCTTTCCGCCATCCGCTCGGAACCGCATTAACAATTTCGGCCAGTCTCGCTCAGATCGGGGAATTCTCGTTCATTCTGGCTGAACTTGGGGTGAAACTGAATCTGTTGCCCACGGCAGGGCGCGACCTTATCCTGGCCGGCGCGATCCTTTCCATCATGCTCAATCCCCTGATCTTCGCTGCGATTGATTGGTTGTCTCAGCGTCTCGAACGTCCGCCCGCCCGTGTTGTCGATGTTTCCGGCTCCGGCGTACAGACAGGACAGGCCGCGACGCATGCAAAGTCATCCGGAGCCGCCGGCGCCACGCGTTTGAAAGACCATACAATACTTGTCGGCTATGGTCGCGTTGGCGGCATTGTTGCCGAGGCCTTGAAGAAGAGCAGCCAGCCGTTCCTCATAATCGAGGATGCAGACAGTGTCGCTGCGAAGCTTCGAGAGAGTAATGTCGAGGCCATCGTTGGAAATGCCGCACGTTCCGACGTATTGAAATCCGCCAATCTCGGCGGCGCCCGGTATCTGCTGATTGCGATACCGGAAGCATTCGAAGCAGGACAGATCGTGCAACAGGCTCGCGCCGCCAATCCGGGCATCCAGATCATCGCACGTGCTCATTCAGACGCTGAAGTCGAGCACCTAAGGACGTTGGGTGCTGATATTGTCATCATGGGAGAGCGGGAGATTGCGCTCGGAATAATTCATAATTTATTTGAGTGGCAAGAGCGCGGCGCAGTGGCGCAAGGTTAGTTGTTCCCGCGGGATCGTCTCGATGGCACTCACGCGGCCGAGTTCTTGCGTCATGCTGCGCCGGCATCTCCCGATCATCACGACCTGTTCGACGCGGATGGCTCCGTGATCGGCGCGCAAGTGAGAGCCGGCGTCGGTGCGGGTATTCGAAACATCATTCGAAATGCTCTCGGCCTTTCCCGGAATGAGGTCGACTCTCGGTCCGCGACGTCAGCTGCTGAGCGGAACTGAGCAGAAAGCAGCGCTGCGTTTGGCCTTTGCCATGTGTTGTATTGCTTGCCTACGGTCGTAACCGTTTTCCCGAAACTGAAATAGCGCCGTAGCGCAGCACGCGCAATTTGGGTGACGCCTATCAGCAACGGGAGATGAGCCAATGAAAATGACCCCAGCAGATGCCTTGATGCGTCAGGCGCAAACTCGGCCACAAAGCACGGCGTTCGTGTTTCACGAAGAGATTTGGAGCTACGAACGGCTTGCTACCGAAGCCGAACGCCTTGCGCGTGGCCTGACGGCGCGCGGCGTCGGACCGGGCGATCGCGTCGCCCTTCATATGATGAACCGGCCCGAAATGGTCGTCGCCAACTACGCCTGCCTCAGGCTGGGGGCGATCGCGGCGCCATTGCGAACCGCATTCAAGTTCGCGGAACTCGGTCCCATTCTGCGGCGACTGAAACCCGCGCTTTATATTGGTGATATGGACCTCTACGAGAATGTGGCTCCGGTCGACGCTTCGATCCTTCCGCTCAACAAGCGCTTTATCGTCAATGGAACATTCGAAGACCACGGCGTCCAGCCCTGGGAAATGCTGTTCGACGGGGCTGATGACGCGAATTTGCCGGTCCCGCCCGCTCCCTACAAGCCCGCAGTTCTGATCATCACTTCCGGGACAACCGGCGAGCCCAAATTCGTCGTTCATACGCCGGCAACGCTATCTGAAACGATAGACCTGGTTATCCGACATTGGGGATTGTCCAGCGACGACGTCATGGTCGAGCCTTTGCCCATGGCGCATATGAGCGGGATCCTCACTTTTCTGTGCTTTATTCAATTCGGCGTGCCTTTCGTCCTGCTCGAGGGTTTTGACGCCGACACGGTCCTCGACACCATCGAGCGTTATCGTTGCACCTGGTGTATTGGTTTCCCGGCGCAGTATGCGGCGCTGCTCGAATGCCAGCGAGCCCGGCCACGAAATCTGGAGTCCTTGCGGCTCTGCCTGACCGGAGCGGATGTCTGCCCGATCGATCTGCAGGAGCGGGTCACTTCGATCTTTGGCGCACCTCTCCAAAACGTCTGGGGTGCGACGGAAACCGTTGGATCCCTGACCTTCGGTCTGCAACACGGACCGGTCGTGCGGATCGTGAAGGGCGCGCGGATCAGGTTGGTCGACGAAGATGGCGCCGATGTCGCTGACGGCGAGGCCGGCGAGCTCCTGATCCGCGGAGCCAACGTTTTCGACGGCTACTGGAACGACCCGCGGGCGACGGAGGAGGCCTTGAAGGCCGGCTGGTATCATACTGGCGATCTGATGCGGCGCGGCGAGGGAGATGAACTCTGGTTCGTATCCCGCAAGAAAGACATCATCATTCGCGGTGGCACCAACATCTCGCCTGTCGAGGTAGAGCAGGCGCTGGTCGCCTCCCATCCCGCGGTCGAGGAGGCTGCGGTAGTGGGCATACCGGATGCCGTGCTCGGTCAACGTGTGTTCGGTTTCGTGAAGCTTGCGAAATGGACGGCGGATACGGTCGTTTCCGAGGTCCTCCAGCGCGTCGCGACGCGGCTTGCGTCCTACAAGGTTCCTGAGCGTCTCGAGATACTCGACGAATTGCCCCGCAACGCGTTGAGCAAGGTCGATCGCAACATGTTGCAAGCCATGGCGGTCAAGGCCGACCGGGCCGGCCGTCCGCGGACCGAAGCTGTACCCTTGCTGCCGAACCAACGCGACGAGCGGCCGGCCCGGCGTGTCGCCGGCAAGAGGTAGAGCGTTTCCACGCAAAACCCCGCGTGAACGAAACGGCGGGTACCGGCGACATCAACCGTCGGGCCCGCGCCCGGAAATAACGACGTGCGCCAATCTCTGGAGATCCAGTCATGCAAAAATTGATTACGATGGCAGCCTTGCTGACGCTGCTCGGCCGTCCGGTAGCGAGTGCGCAGACCGTAGGAAGATCGGCGGCTGGGCCCGCACGTCCGACCGTGTCCTTGTCGTTGACGCAGGAGCAGGACACGCGATTGGTCGGCAGCGCGCCGGCCGGCCACCGCCAGCCACGCGCGAGCGACGTACCGTCAGAGAATCCCGGCGATCTCGATCACATCATTCCCGAGGACGCCGCAGTCGATCGCAAGCTCAATATCTGCCGCGGCTGTTGAGGTGATCGCTGGCTGCGAATAGTGAACGCCATGCGGGTGGGATCCCGGCCTCGGCTTCTTCGCAAAGCCACGCCAAGCATTGCAACCGTAACCTTTTGCGCTGCTTTTTGAAGTCGGAGTTGTAACCGCGATTCCCCATCGATCGTCAATCTTTATCGCCGACGGCGGCGAGGCTGCCTTTCTATTGGACGGCGTTCTGCGCAGCCGCATCGAAGGTATGCGAGCGTCGCTCCCACCACAGGACATCCTGCTCGTGCGTGTTCCGCCTGCTTCCATCCAGATGGCGACAGGTGCCGTTGTCAGCGGGCTGGTCGCGACGCTCTATGACGAACGCTCGGCGCTCTCGATGACCGCTGTCATGGCGGTGTGCTCGCTTGCCGCTTTGGCCTCCTATCTGCTGCTTGCCCGTCCGGCCGAGCGCGTGGTCACGCAGGAGTGAGCGGGGGGAGGGGCACGTTCACTCCGCGCTGCGGGCTTGCGGGTCGCGGCCGCACCATGAAGCCTGTTGCGGCCATTGCCGGCTCCCGCATGTCGTTCGCTCTTCAGGTTTCCATGATCGCGCCTTCGCGAGGCCATCGCATGTTGCAGCCGTAACCATTTCGCGTGGCTTCGAAGCCGGGGCGTAACCGTGATCCTCCAGCCTGTTCTCTGCTTGAGCCGACAGTCGGACAACTGTCCGGATCGAGCTCTTCTTCAACAACCGGAGTGACTGATCCCATGAGAATCCTCATCGCTTCGACGCCCGCCACGGGCCATCTCAATCCGCTGCTTGCGATTGCGCGCATCTTGATGGCCGAAGGCCACGAGGTCGCCTTTCTGTCGGGCACGGTCTTGCGCAGCCGCATCGAAAGTATCGGGGCAACATTCTACGCCTTGCCGGCGGGGGCAGACTTCGATCTGCGCGACTTCGATTCGGTGGCTCCCGAACTGAAAACCATCCCCCCGGGGCCGGATTGGTTGCGCGTCGCCATGGAGCGTGTGTTTGTCGACGCCGTCCCTGCTCAGCATGAGGGCTTGCAGCAGGCGATACGGACCTTCGCGGCTGATATCGTCATCGGCGACGACATGCTGTTCGGAGTGGTGCCGATGCTGCTGGGACCGCGGTCGAACCGGCCTCCGGTCGTGCTTTGCGGCACATCGTTTTTGCACTGCCAGCGTGAGGACGGAGGCCCGCATTTTGTAGGCTTGCCGCCCGCGACCACGAAGGCCCAGCGCGACGAGTATGCGGAGATCCGCTGCGAACATGACAGGCTGATCTATCAGCCCGCGGCCGATCGCCTCAATCGATACCTGCAGAACATGGGCGTCGGGCCGCTGTCGATGACGCTGTTCGATTCCGTGGTTGAACTCGCAGATGCCTATCTACAGTTGACAGTTCCAGGCTTTGAGTTTCCACGCGATTTTCCACCCTCGGTCCATTTCGTCGGCACGCCTCCGATGATTCCGGATCAGGCGCCGCTGCCGTCCTGGGCGCATGAACTGGAGGGCGCGCGCAAGGTTGTCCTGGTTACGCAGGGTACGCTGGCCAATCACAATTTCGGCCTGCTGATCGGCCCCACGCTGGCGGCACTTGCGAACGAGCCCGATCTGCTGGTCGTCGCCACTGCGGGTGGCCGCCCGATCGACGCCATACCCGGCCCAATTCCAGCCAACGCGCGCCTCGCCCAATATCTGCCGTTCGAACGGGTGCTGCCCGAGGTCGATGTGTTTGTCACCAATGGCGGTTATGGCAGCGTCAACCAGGCGATGAGTTTTGGAATTCCCTTGGTCACGGCGGGGCTCACTGAAGACAAGGCCGACGTGAACGCGCGCGTCGCGTGGTCCGGCGTAGGGATCGATCTTGCGACCAACGAGCCGACGCCGCAGGCGTTGCGCGAAGCCATTCGCACCGTGCTCGACAAACCCGACTATCGTCGGCGCGCGGCCGCAATGGCTGACGAGTTCGGCAGGATCGACACCCGGTCCACGGTGCTTCGGATCGTCAGCCAACTCTCGCTTGGAGACGACGCGCCGGCGGTTACTCAACCTCTTCGGCGCGTCGGCCGCCGCTAGTCCTCCGACACCGCCACCGCGCTTATCGGACTCCGATTGCAGCCCGATAAGCTCGAATCGAAATCGCTTCGTGCTTTTCCAACCTGGGAGTCGGTTGCATAAAAGTTGGGCTGCCTCAATGTTGGCTCACCACTGCTGGAAAGTGTTAAGACGATCAACCCACCCAGCTATTGAAAGGACAAGCCTGATGCCGGGGACTGGCGAATTTCGCCTGATGCAGGAGAATGGCGACCTGCCGGCAACATTGGCCGCCGGAAGCGCGGCAGGCGAAAGCGGCCTTTCGATTCTCAGGGTGCGGTTTCGAGGCCGCGCACATTTCAGCGTCACAACGCAACGACACCTGGTTTGCTTTGTATCCCAGGTGCGCATTGATTGCCGCATGGCCGGGCGGGCGCTTCGGCACGAGGCGCCGGCAGGATCGCTGGCTATCTGTCCTGCTGGAATCGATGCCGTTGGCGATACGGAAAAAAGCGTCGATGCCATTCTGGTCTCGATCGATCCCGGCCAGTTCGCGTTCGCAGCCGCGGAGGATGCCGCGCTTGAAGCGCAGTTGATCGAGCGCCTATCAGGCTACGATCAGGCTCTTCTCGATCTTGCCCGCAGCCTTGCCTTGGAGAGTGCGAACGATTATCCGAATGGGCCGTTTTTCTGGAACGAGGCCGCAAGCACTTTCATCGACGGATTGGTTGCTCGCCACACTTTAAAACTCGATCACCGGGCACGGGGTAGGTTGGGTAGGGACGTGCTCAAGCGGATTAGAGATTATGTGGTCGACCACCTCGATGAACCCATCGAAGTATCCACGCTGGCGAAGATAGCGGGGCGCAGCCCATTCCACTTCACCCGCGTCTTCACCCGCTCCGTTGGCGTCAGTCCGCACCGTTACGTCGTGCATCTGCGATTGCAACGTGCCATCGCGCTGGTTCGCGATGGCCGATGCGGCCTGGCTGAAATCGCGGCGCGCACGGGCTTCGCCGACCAGAGCCATTTGTCGCGCTGGGCCCGGCGCGTTCACGGCGCCTCCCTCACACAGCTGATCGCCTGACCGCGACCAAACAGCAGGAATCTTCACGACCCGTCGCTCCCTTCTCCGTAAATCGCAGTCCATGAGGCACGGAACCCTCGCGTTCCCGCCACCGGACCAGGAGAATCGGCAATGACGGATCTGATCGAAAGACCTTTGCATCGGCTCGGCGCGCAGCTGCCCGGCGGATTATCGAGACCGGGCGATGACCGCTACGCCGCCGCAACGGCGATCTGGGCAAAGCCCGTCGGCCCGATGCCGCGCGCCGTCGCCCACTGTCGGACCGCTCAAGACGTTCAGTCGGCCGTTCGGGCCGCACGCGATTGTCATCTTCCGCTGTCGGTGCGCGGCGGCGGCCATGACTGGGCCGGTCGTGCCCTTTGCGGCGGGATCGTTATCGACCTCAGCGGAATGAACGGCGTGACCGTCGGCTCCGACGATCATATCGCACGAATTTCGGGAGGCGCCCGCGCTTCGGATGTTCTCGCCGTGACCGATCCGCTCGGCCTCGCGGTGGCAGCGGGTTCGTGCAGTTCTGTGGGGATGACAGGACTCACATTGGGTGGGGGCTATGGATCGCTCATCGGTCGCTTTGGACTTGCGCTCGATAATCTGCTCGCCGCGGAGGTTGTTCTCGCGGATGGGCGCATCGTTAGTGCCAGTCACGATAACGAAGATGAATTGTTCTGGGCGTTGCGCGGCGGCGGCGGAAACTTCGGCGTCGTTACGGCGATGCGGCACCGGGTGCACGATCTGCCCAGCGTTCGCTCAGGCATGCTGCTTTTCCCGTCCAGCGAGGCCAAGGCCGTGCTCCAAGGATGTGCCGACATCATGAGTTCCGCACCCGAGGAACTGACGGTTCAGCTCGGGCTCGTTGGTGGTCCCGACGGCGCGCCGCTCGCCATGATCGTGCCGACATGGTGCGGCGTGCCGGAGCAAGGTGAGACACGCTTGGCGCCGTTCTTCCGGCTAGGAACCCTGGTCGCCG
This sequence comes from uncultured Alphaproteobacteria bacterium, assembly GCA_963793165.1. Taxonomy (GTDB): domain Bacteria; phylum Pseudomonadota; class Alphaproteobacteria; order Rhizobiales; family Xanthobacteraceae; genus Bradyrhizobium. The sequence continues at coordinate 1,048,664 of CAWBYU010000004.1, read as the reverse complement.
GCGCCGTGGATACGATGCCCTACGGCGCCTCGCTCGCGGTATTCGATCCGTTTCTCGTCACCGGACAACGCGTGTTCATGGAGACGTGCTGGCTCCCGGCGTTCGATGGTGATGGCATCGACGCCTTCATCCAGGCGATGGCGACTGCAGTCTCGCCCGGCTGCGCCATCGTCACCCACGAGTTCCGAGGCGCCGCCTCACGCGTGCCGACGGGAGCGACCGCTTTCGGCCTTCGCCGCGACCATGTGCTGGTTGAGATTCTCGCCACGTTTGCCGATCGTTCCGAGGTGCTTGACGAGCAACGACATCGGCAGTGGGCCGAAGCCACCCTGCGGACCTTTGATGCCCTGGCGCTTCCGGGCGGATACCCGAACCTTCTCGCCGGCGGAAATCCGGAGCGCGCAGCGGAAAGCTATGGACGCAATGCCGAACGGCTCATCAAGGCCAAGCGGCAATACGATCCGGCCGACGTTTTCTGCTCCGCCATCCCGCTGCCGGTTGGTCAGTACGGGATGGCCGTCGAATAAGCCGCGAACCTCAGGAGGCGTAAGCGAATCCGGCCATCATCAGCCCGATCGCGGCGATCCAGCCGCCGAAAGCGCGGATGGCGATCCCTCGCCAAGCCGTTGAGGTTCCGGCCTCCGGCCGGCGGAGAACCAGCGTTGCGGCCATGGTGAGCGTGATCGCGGCGTAGCCGGAGCAGGCTAACCCTGCCGCGAACAGCAGCCGATTGGTCTCGGGCCCGAGATCGCCCGCATTCGCCGCTCCGCGCATCACGGCCAATCCGAAAGCGATCGCGCAGAGCAACGCCATTGGAATTCGCACCGCCGCCGCCAGCAGCAAGCCCAGCATAAGAATCATGCCCGCGTCCGCTGCCGGGCCCGCCGAAACGAAACCGGTCGCTCGCGTCAAGCCCAGACCAGCCAAAAGCCCGAGCGGGAATACCAGCACGAGCCAGCGCCCCCTTGAAGCTCCAAGCGAACCCGCCAGCACGCCCATGGCGGCCCACAGGATGAGATCCTGCAGGTCGGTCAATGGATGCACGGCGCCGGTGTAGAAGTCGCCGAGGCGCGAGGCGACGATGTGGGCGTCGGCCGCTTGCGCCGAAGCAACCAGCGTCGCGGTTGCGATCGATGTAAATGCGAGCCAGTATTTCATGCGACCGCACCGAGACTTTGCGCGAGGAAATAGCAGCCGAGCGCAGCGATCACCACGCCGAGCCCCTGTATCAATTGCCCTCCTGCCGGCCAGCGCGTCAGCGTGCCGATCGTGATGCCGCATAGATGCAGCAGGCCGGTGGCGACGACAAAGCCGACGCCATAGGCCAGCGGATTGGCGGAGCCCGGGAGCTCGGCGCCATGCGCGTGTCCGTGAAAAACCGCAAACACGGCGACGACGATCGCAGCGGCTGCGAATGGCACACGCAGGCGCAGGGCGACCGCCGCACCCAGGAGCAGGGCCGACAGTGCGATTACGACCTCCGGCATCGGCAGAGGAATGCGCAGCACGCCCAGGACGCCGCCAAAAGCCATCACCAGCGGAAAGGTGATTGGCAGCACCCAGATCGCCGGGGCTCCAAGCTGCGCTCCCCAGATTCCGACCGCGACCATCGCAATCAAATGATCGATCCCGGTGATCGGATGCAGCAGGCCGCTGGCGAGGCCGCCGGCAACGCCGGCTTGCTCGTGCGCCCACGCCGGTTGCGCCAGCACGAGAGCTGCCAAAGCAACCGCGAGACGCAGAGAAACATGCAGGGACATGGTTCGACCGTTTCCTGTCAAGTGGTGGCGAGAACGCGTAGCAGGCGACCTAAAAACCAGAACATCGACACCGAACCGATCGCGTAAGCCGGTAGGGCGTTGCCCCATCGCGGCAAGACGGCGTCGAGGCGACGATGCGCCCAGATCAGGGCCAGCACCAAAAGCACAAAAGCCAGTTGTCCGATCTCCACGCCGATGTTGAAGAACAGCAGGGCAGCCGGCAGCAGGCGACGTTCGAGACCCAGTCCCGCCAACGCGCTCGCGAAGCCGATGCCGTGAACCAGGCCGAAGGTGAATGCGACGGCCCACGGATAGCGGGCGGTCAGTCCGGTTTCTCCACGCTGCTGCTTCACGATTTCAACGCCCAAAAACACGATGCTCAGTGCGATGCAGGCGTTAAGCGGGCGTTCCGGCACGCCGATCAGGCCGAAGGCCGCGGCGGCGAGGGAGGCGCTGTGCCCGATCGTGAAGGCCGTGATCGTCTTGACCAGCCGCCACCCGCCGCCCACGATCCAGATCAAGCCCAGCACGAATAACAGATGATCGGCGCCCAGCAGAATGTGGTCGATCCCGTAATTTACATAGGTCCTGGCCAGTTCGATCCAGGTCTGCAGCGTCGGGGCCCCGCTGCCGAGCAGCGAAACGACCGGGTTTGCGGTCGAGATCGTATAGCTGCGCGGCTCGTCCGCGATCGGAATGATCTTGATCAGCACCGCCGACATGTCGGCGCCGAGATTGGTGATCGTAATCGGCCCGACCAATCCCTTCTCGCCGCAATTCATCTCCGGCAAGCGCAGGAAACAGTGCGGCGGCACCCGCAGGTCGACGCGTGCGGCGCCGATCGCGGGCTCCATGGTCCAGCGGCCAACGAAGGCGCCGGGCCGAACCTCGCGGAATTCGATCACGCCCAGCGTGGCTTCGTGCGCGCATAGCTCACGCGGCAGGATCGTCGCCAGGATCGTTGCAATCAGGAGCAGCAGGGCGGCCCGCACCGGTCGGAGCGCCGTCATTGCTCGTACCTTATCGTATAGGCCGTCTTCAGGCGGCCCACCGCTTCCCAGGCGCGTTTGCGGGTCTCGTCGGTCAGCCACAGCCGGACGGCTTCGTCCCGTACGTCATCGAGACTGGCAAGCACTCCCGGACGCCGGGAATCCAGCCGAACGACGTGCCAGCCGTCCTTGGACTGAAGCACTTTCCATTGTCCCTGTGGCAACGCCAGAAGCGCATCGCGGAAGCTTTCGCCAAAGGATGCGGCCATGCTTGCGACCGGCCGTCCGAGAATGGCGCGGGTCTGCCTCTGGAGATCCTCGGATTCGTGCTGCGCCTCGATTTCCGCGAGTTCGCGCCGCGCCGTCGCCTCGTCGGTCGGCGGCGTGAGGTAAAACCCGACACTCTCCTGCTCGTCAAACCGCCCGTGATTGTCCGCAAACCATGTTCGAAGCTGATCCTGGGTTGGCTGCGCAACGCGGATCTGGTCGAAGATCAGCAACTGCAGTTTGAAGGCGATGCGATCGCGGATCATGTCGTCGCCCCGGTCGACGCCGAGCGCTTTTCCCTCGCGGTACAGAATCTCGCTCGCGACCCAGCTCTCGACCATCTTCTCCATCTCGGCATCGGAGGGCGAGCGCGATTTGTCTTCGTCGAAATTCTCGATGAAGGATTGGCGCATCGCCTTGGTCACGGTGATGACTTTTTCATCTTTTGGCGGCGGATGCAGAAACGCGTCGGCGCCAAAGATCAGCGCACCGAGCAGAACAAAATGCACCAACGGCTCGCGCCACAGAAAACGCGCCGCGGCAGATACAATCGATCGCAACGAACGTACCAGGCGATTTGCCGGATCAGTGCCGCCGCGTTCGGAATTTTCGTTGGGCGATATCCGAAAGGTTTGATCGGTCGGCAGCGCTGGCGTTGTCATATCTCGTTCACAATCTTTTCACGGCATGGCGTGCGCGCAGGCTTATGCAACGGCGCCGTCAGTCTGTCACTGGCGAATCGAGCAGCTCATGAAAAAATTTCAAAATCGAAAAACCGGGTGTCCGCTGTTTTTTTGGGAACTGTTCTTTTCCAAAATAAAACCTTCACCAAACTGTCTCCGAATTCTGATTTTCGTGAGCCATAGGGAATTTCGCGTATCGCGCCTCGCGAGGGGTTTCTTTTTTCAATTGGCGCGCATCGAAATCGCTAAGGGGGCGATCAAATGTTTCCATCTGCCAAAACAATTTTGTTGACCGCGGCTTCGGTTTCGCTGGCTTTGACGAACAACGCCACGGCGAACGATCGAGGCGGAGATAAGCCCAAGGCCAACCCGTATGTCGCGGGCGATATGCACAATCACAACACCTGCACCGACGGTTCTGTTTCGGCCGGCTATTCGATCGACCGCTCGGTCGCGACCGGCGTTACCGCCGGTGGCGGCGCCAATTTCGATCTCGATTGGTTCACCCTCGGCAACCATGGCGGTTCCGGCAATCGCGACTGCCGCTTCAGCGACAACAGCGCCAACCTGCCGGGCGATCCAACGACCACATGGAGCCAGACGCTTGGAAAGACCATCGACGGCATCACGATCACCAGCCTGAAGGGCACGCCGAATGGCACGGGCAGCAGCGCCACGATGTGGCGCTGGCAGTCGATCAAGGAAGTTGAATATCCGATCATCGTCAACCGTACGCCAATCTACAACAAGGTGCTTGTCGAAGGGCTTGAATGGATCGTTCCCGGCCACGAGCATACCGACGTCGCGGTGATTGCCGGCCAGAACCCGCGCGGCTACGGCAACGCCGACAAAATGGCGGAGTACGAGTTCCGCTTCGACCGCGCCGATACCGATGCGATCGGCTTGCTGGATAGCAAGAACAAGCAGGTTTGGCCGGGCAAGGACAACGTCAACAACAGCGGCACGGCAGGCCACCAAAAGGCGGTGTCCGGCGTGACATGGCTGCAGACGCATTATCCGCTGCAATCCTACGCCATTCCGACCCACACCGAACGCGCGGGCACATTCAATCCAAGCTCCAGCGCCGGTTACAATATCGAGCATTTCCGCGACTTCAACAATGCGGGGCCGACCGTGGCGTTCGGCATCGAATCGCCGGGCCATATGGCCCAGGGTTCGATCTCCGGCGGCTCGGGCTCGTATGGGACCGGCGCGGTCGGCGGCGGCACCTATGGGTTTAGCGGCGTCTATACGGCGAAGGTCGGCGGGCTGTGGGACGGCTTGCTCGGCGAAGGCCGCAATTTCTTCATCTATGTCAGTTCCGACTGGCACAACCGCGGGGCAGCCGGCGCACGCGATGCCTTTACGACCAGCGACTTCATCCCGGGCGAATACACCAAGCTCTACGTCCCCAACACCGAACATTTCCGCGCGCAATCGATCATCGACGGGATGCGTTCGGGCAACTCGTATTCGGTCAATGCCGACATCATCGGGCCGGATCTCGTGTTCCGCGCCAGAGGACGCGACGATGACTGGAAGACGATGGGCGAAACGCTGGTCGCAAGGCCCGGCGAAAGGATCACGGTCGAGATGACCATGACCATTCCGGCCAAGAACAACAGCCCCTACAGCTTCAACAATCCGCTGTTGCAGCAGATCGGCATCAAGCAGCCGTTGAACAAGCCATCGCTCGACCACGTCGACCTCATCACCGGAAAAATCACCGGCGCGATTCCTCCCGGCGGCCCGGGCTATGCGGTGACAAATGCCGGCGGCGTCGCCGGTGCGGCGATCGTCTACAACCCGACAACGACGATTTCGCAGCAGATCCACTCCAAAAACATGAGGAGCAAGCGGCTGAAGGACGGCTCCATGGAGCTGACATTCACGACCACGTTCACCGCTGGCAACACGCCCAGCTATATTCGCGCGCGCGGCACCAATATTCCGCTCGCAACGCCGAACGTCAGCGACACCGCCGGCAACCCGCTGCTCGACGTCAACAATGCGCTGGTCAGTTGCACCGACCCCGCATGCCCGACGCATCTGGCGGCCGTCAACGGCGTCAAGAAAGTGACCTATGACGTTCAGGCCTATTCGAACGTCTGGTTCTATGCGAACCCGATCTTCATCCGGCCGGAAGGCTCGCCGAAGCTGCTGGTCGAAAAGAATGCGGATCTCGCGCGGCGACTTGCCGGCGGTCACTGGCCCGACAACGATCATGACGGTCACGATCATCACGGCCATCATGACCATCACGATCATGGTGGACATGATCATGACGGACACGACTGGTTTTGATATCCAGGAACGTCTGGCGGTGCGGGATAGTCCCGCACCGCCAACCCTTCACTCCGATGGAGCATGCGGGTGTTGCAGTTCCGCCGGGCCTCATCGAATGGGTGCGTCTGCGTCGAATGAATTGTTTGAACGCATGCCTTTTGGTCGGCCTTACCTGCGGTGCGGTGACGCCTTGTAGTGCCAATCCCTCGTCGATCGAACCAACCAGCGAAAGTTGCGAAGCCGCGGTGGTGCAGACGCGCTCCTTGGCGGCGGCCTTGCCGGCAGACGATCTGTCCCGTTATTTTGCCGAGCGGGATCTGCACCAGGCAATGATCGAGGCTGGTAACGGTGAGTTTGACGATTGTCTGGAAATGACGGCGCGCGCAACGGAAGAAATAAAGGAACGACGCCACACGTTGCAACCCGGCGAGAAGCTGAAGGTCCTGCAGGCCGACGAATAGTCCGTGCGGCGGAAGCGATCCTTGTCGTGATGCAGAAATCGGTGGGGGGCCGGAATTTCAACGCTCTCATCGTGATTGTTGTTCGCGATCGTTGCAGGATCACTCCGGCGCGGGCATTGTCCGGCGCGTTTCAAAAAATGTGGACTTCGAGACATGGACCAGATCGAGCCGCTATTCCCGATCCCTCTGCTGCGCTCGCCCGGGCTGCTTGGTCCGGCGCTCAATGAGGCCGCCGTGGCGGCGATCCGTACCGCCCGGATCGAGAACAATCTGCGTTCGGATCAGCTCTTTCACACCGAAGTCGCCGATCCAAAGGACAACAAGCTGTTTCAGGAGATCGCCGAACTGGCTGTCCCGAAACTCGTCGACTTCGGGCTTCTCCTGTTCGGTGAAAAGTTGCGCTGGACCGTCAAGGAGATGTGGACCAACATGCTCGAAAAGGGAGGGAGCCAGACGCTGCACGCCCATGCCAATAGTTTTGTCTCCGGCATCATCTATCTGACGCCTTCGCATCAGGCGTGCAAGACGGTGTTCATGCGGCCGCTCGGCGGTTCTGATTTTTCCTTTCGCCATCACACAAAAACTGCCGCGATGGGACCTTTCAACGCGGGCAAATACGTGCTGCCGGAGGCCGAACCGGGAGATCTCGTGCTGTTCCCCAGCTACCTCTATCACGAAGTGCCCAGAAATCAGGGTGACCAGAGGATCACGATTGCCTTCAACGCCATTCCGGACAGTCTGGATTGCTGGGGCTACAGGATCAGCTTCGCTCCCTGAGCCGAGTTGCGCCGGGCGTTCTGCGGAATCATTCGCCGAGTTCTCGTGACAACAGCTGCCGGGCTTCGTCTCGGGCCGGCGCCGCGTCGTTGATCGCGTGCAGCAAACGCGAGGCCGCCGCCCGGTCCGACGTCATCAACGACTTGGCCATGCCGATCAGCGGTCCATAGGCCGGATCGAACTCTGAGCTAAGACGGAGCGCATCGAGCAGCCCGGGAGCCGCCGCCTCGATCAGCGCGCTGCCGCGCGGATCGCCCGGCAGCGCCGCGCCCGCCTCCAGAAAGCGGTCGCGTGCGTGCCAATAGGCGATCAGGCGCTCCCGCATTGCGTCGCGCGTGGGTTCCGCCAGCAGCTCGGCCGGATCGGGCCGCAACGCCTGCGTGACCGCGCGGAGCAGGGACCACGGCGGCGCCGTCAATGCCTGAACATTGCGCCGCGCATCGAAAGTCACGAAGGGAAAGTCGTCGGTGTTGGACGGTCCTTGGCCGGCAAAGGCGGACAGGGCACGCGGTCCTCCCAGATATTGTCCTAGCAGATCCATCGGTGTCTCGAATCCGATCCGCCGCGCGACAGGTCTGACAGCCGGATCGCGAAGCCGCGCGCCCAGCGCGTCCAAATCGAGGTAGACGCCGTCGCGGGGCCCGATCAAAGCCAGCATCGGCGTGCGGACGCTGTAATGATTGAGCCAGGCCGAACCGCCGGGATAGATCTCCAGAAATCCGCGGATGATCGCGCGCAACGATGGCTGATCAAGCTGATAGAGGGGCAGCCATTGGCAAAACACGCCGCCCGGGGCCAATCGTCTTCGCACCGCCTCGAAATGGTCGGTGGTATAGAGTGAGCCACTTCCGTCCAGCGCCGGATGAAACAGATCGGCGATGATCACGTCGTATTGCGTGGTGTCCGCAGCAACGTATCGGCGCGCATCGGCCACGGTCACCCGAGGCGTCGTGGCGGTCGCGCCGGGATTCATAAACCAGGGCAGCAACTCCACCACTTCGCGCGACAGTTCGACGCCATGCACCGTCACTCCCGGCATCTGCGAGCCACCGACCAGGGTGGCCCCGGTTCCGATTCCCAGGAATAAAGCCTGATGCGGTGCCGGATGCAGCAGCAGCGGCAGCATCGCCTGCCGAAAGTCGGATCGCGCCGAACTTGTGCCGCCCATGCGGAAGCGGCCGTTGACCTCCAGATACCGCGCACCGGAAGCGTCATCGACAACGCTTGCTGTCACCATTGGTCCTTCGCGGACGGCGAGCAGTGCGCCGCCGGGCGGCACCGCTATCAAAGAGGGAGCAGGGCGCACCCACAGGACAAGGGCGACGAGGGCCGGTGCTGCGGACCAGACGAGTGCCGTTCGGCGCAGCGGAATCAACAACAGGTAGCCCAGCGCGACTGGAATTATCGCCGTCCATGCGCCAAAGGCCGGAATGAGGAACAGTGCCGTCAGTAGCGGCGCCATCGAGGCGCCGATGCTGTTGATGCCAACCGCCCATCCGAGCGATCCACGCTGGTCGCGCGTCCGCTGCGCCAGATGGCCGAACAGCGCTCCCATGGCGGCCGACGGCACCAGGAACAGCGCCATCGCGACCGCCAGTTCTCCGGCAATCCCTCCCTCGGTTGCGGTTTGGGCGATGCGGGCGATATCAGGTGTGAGAAAGGCCGTGGTCAGACAGGCGAAAGCTGCTCCTGCGAGCAGCCCGCCCAGGCTCGCATCCCGGGCCCGGCGTCCGGCGCGCTGCCAGGCGAGGCCTCCCGCCGCCGTGCCGAGCAGATACGCCGCCAGCAGCGCGGCGAAGGTGTAGATCGTGTCCTGCATCACCTGCGCCGCGAGCCGGACGATAAGGACCTCGAACGCGATTCCAAGCAGACCGGTGGCGAACAGGGTGATGGCCAGGCGCGATCCTCCAGTCTGGACCGCTGCTTCGTTGGCTTCCTTTGGCGCGTGGCCAGCCGCCGGTCCCAGCGCGAGCATTCCAAGCGCGCATACGGCGTTCACGCCGGCAAGACAAACGAGCGTGCCGGAGAGTCCCCATGCAGGCAGCAGCAGGAAAGTCGAAATCAAGGTGCCGACGACGGCGCCGAGCGTATTCGCACCGTAGACGCCGGCGCTGACGCGGGAATTGCCGCGCGCTTTCCTCACGATCCGTTCAAGCGCGGTCAACGTACCGCCCATTGCCACGGTCGCCGGCAGCAGCACCAGCGTCGGCAGCGCAAAGCTGGCGGCCCAAAGCAGCACCGGCGCCGGTTCGGTGCCGAGCAGGGGCGCTAAGGTCCGGCCGGCGACGGGCAGCAGCCAGACGCAGATCAAGCCCCAAAGCCCGATGACAGCCTCCAGTGCGGCGTACACCGCTCGTGGTGACTTGGCGCGCCGGATCGGCCGGTCGAGGACAAAGGCTCCCAGCGCCAGCCCGGCGAAAAACCCGGCGACGGCGCCGAGGACCGCCATCATTTCGCTGCCGAGCACGAGGCTTAACTGGCGTGTCCACACGATCTCGTAGCCGAGGCCGGCAAAACCGGACGCCGCAACGATCGGCATCAACGTCCAGCTGGAAATAGCCTGTCGAACGTGTGTCGAAAGCGCGCCATCGGCTGTTGCGGCTTTCGAGGCGAAGCCATCGCCGGCGTCGATGGTGCGGCCGTCCGGATCGGATTGCATGATGTGTCTTATTCCTCGCTCGCCGGGTCGGCGCGCAATGCAGTCAACATCAACTCGCCAGCTCGGCGTCAACTATCTCAGGATTTGTGACAGAGGTTTGACTGCCGCGCCGTCGTGCATCCGGCCGAGCGGTTTGCGATCAGACTGACGGTTGTCGGAGCCTTCTAGAGGCGAGGGAGCCGCTTGGTCGAATATGAAGTTTTTATGAATGATCTAGCGCAATGAAACCGTCGCCAATGCAGGGCATATATGTGTCGTTCCCTTCGGTTGGCAGGTCATGAAATCTCAAATTATCGAGCAGCTCGGCCAAGCCGACATTCTGTTGCCGTCGCTTGTGGCGGAAGGGTTGGCGGCTAATGATCGCATCAAGGTTCGCATGAGCGCGCTGCAGGCTGCCGCGCATCACGCGCAGCAGCCCAATCTGCCGGCCACCGATTTGCAGACCGAATGTCGCGCCGCCGGAGTTGTCCCTGCCGCGCTCGCGACGCTGATCGGCGGCGCCCATCTCGCCGGTGACGGCCGAATGGCGGCGCCGAATCTCGCCGGGTTAATGAAGGAAATCCACGACGACGCGGCGGCGATGATCCGAGCTGTCAGCGCCGGCCGTCCATCCGAGGGCGAAACCGTGAATGCGCGGTTCGCCGCGATCCGCACCGACGGTTCGCTGGAGGCTTCGAACGAAATCGAAGTCGCCCGTGTCGGCAAATTGACCGGCGTAGCGCAGGACGGCGCCGATAGCCTGCATCGGCTGGTGATGGATCTGCACAAGGCGCTCAACCGGCTGGCCGCGGATTGCTCCGAGGAGATCCTGGCGGGCGCCCATGTCTTCGGCTTGCACCCCGAAGACCGCGGGCCGGTGGAAAGTTTCATGAAGGGGCTCGACGAGACCCGCGCCCTGAAGTTCAACCATCCTGGTCTCGATACGATGGCGACCCGGTCGGGCGGGCGGCTATTGATTCAGAACGATATCGGGACCACCGACGCCCATGTGGTGGTCGTCGCGGTCAAGAAGAATTCCGTGACAGTTACCTACACGGATGTGCACCGGGCCCGCGCAAAATTCTTTGTCGCCTTGTTCGATAAATTTGAGGCGAAATGGAGCGGGCTTGATCGCCATACCGCGGCGGGTCTCGGTGAAGACAACACCTTCTTCCTCGTCACCGGGGAGTACCAGGCCGACAGCGCCGAGGATCGTAACGCCTTCCTGGCTTCGATCGGCGCCGCGCTGGTTTTCCTGATCGACTGGAACAAGGCGCGCAAGCTGTTGCGCAGTTGGGTGACAAAGGATGATGCCACGCGCATTCTCGAATGGGCTGCCCGGCAGAGATTTGGTCACCGTGCCTTCCTTGAACTCGGCGGCAATGAATTGCTCGGCGCCGCGGTGCGTAATGCCGCCCCGACACGGATAGGCTTCGGCGAGCGGTTGGATCAGGCGCTCGGGCGCAGCGCCGCGGTTGATTTCCTCAAGACCGCGATGCGGGTTTCGACCGAAGCGCTGGTTTCGGGACAGTCGGTCAGGCTGGTGCGCGACCAGATCGAGGCCGATCTGGTCAGGCGTCTGGAGCGCGTTGACAGCGCGCTGCTAGCGATCGTCCTTCGTCAGGTCGGACTGGCACACGATATTACCGCTGCTATCGCCCATCATATTGCCGCGCTGCAGGCCGGCCGCCCGGTCGACGGCAAGCTGCTCGCCGCCCGCGCCGGCCAGATCGAACGCAAGGGCGATCGCATCGCCCTCGAAGCCCGCAAGGAAGCGAGCCGTCTCAACGCCAGCCGGGTCATTGAACAGCTGGTGGACCGCGTTGAGGAATCCGTCGATGAACTGGAGCAGGCCGCGTTCATCGCCTCGCTGGCACCAGTCGGGATCGATCCGGCGCTGCTGGCGGCACTCGCCGAATTGTGCGCAATCGCCACGACGGCGACAGAAGCCGCAGCTTCGGGGCTGGCCGCCGCGGTCGAAGTTCCGGAGGGACGCCGGGCCGACTCCGAAGACGCGCTCGCCGCTGTCATCCGGCTGATTGATGCCGAACACGCCGCGGATTCGCGGGAGCGCGATGTCACGGCGCAGGTGTTTGCCAGCGGCTTTAATGTGGCGACGTCGCTCTCCGTTCTTGAACTGGCCCGCGCCATCGAGCGCGCAACCGACCGGTTGGCGGGCTTCGGGCATTTGCTGCGGCGGCACATCATGACCGATCTGGCGGCTTAGGAAGGACCGAGCTCATGCATATCGTGCGTATCGGCGGTGGATCCACCGAGCAACGTTCCGCCGACGCCATCGGCGCCAAAGCTGCGAATCTGGCGCGGATGGCGGCCATGGGTTTGCCGGTGCCGCCGGCTTTCGTGCTCCCGGTCAAACTTTGCGCCGCGATCATCGAGGGCGATGCGCACGCCGAACGCCACCTGCGCGACGGTCTCAAGGAAGGCATCGAGTTTCTGGAGAGTGCCACCGGAAAGTGCTTCGGCGACCGCCGGCGGCCGCTGCTGGTATCGGTTCGGTCGGGCGCCGCGCGGTCGATGCCGGGCATGCTGGACACGGTACTCAACGTCGGTTGCACATTGGCCGGGGTGCAGGGTTTGATCCGAACCACCGGCCGGCCGCGGCTGGCTTGGGATTGCCGGCGGCGCTTTCTCGAGAGCTATTCCGAGGCGGTGCTGGGCCTCGATCCCGCGCCGTTCGCAGCGCGGCTTGCGGAATTGACCATCAGCGAAGGTGTCGCCAGTGATCGCGAGCTGGACAGTGAGGCGCTCGAACGTCTTGCCGCGGACGGGCAGGCGTTGATCGAGGATCGTGATGACGACTGGCTGGAGGACGCGGCCGTGCAACTCGACAGCGCGGCACGGGCTGTCTATCGGTCATGGATGAGCGAGCGGGCGCAAGCCTACCGCCATATTGAGAAGCTCGATCATCTGCGCGGCACCGCAGTCACGGTTCAGGCCATGGTATTCGGCAATGGCGGGCTGTCATCCGGAGCCGGAGTGGCGTTTTCGCGAGATCCCTCAACCGGTAAGGCTCAGCCGATGATCGATCTCGTGCTCGACGCCCAGGGCGAAGATGTGGTCTCGGGCCGGCGAACGCCCGATACCGAAGAGACCATCGCCCGCGCGCTGCCGACCATCGCGGTAGAGCTCGGCGATATTCTAAAGCGGCTGGAAAGGGAATTCGGCGACGTTCAGGATGTTGAGTTTACCATCGAGGACGGCAAATTGCGGATTCTCCAGACCCGGTCCGCGAAGCGGACGCCGCGCGCCGCACTCCGAATCGCAATCGACCTCGTGCATGAAGAACTTATCACGCGGCAGGAAGCGCTGCAGCGGATCGCCGATATCGATCTCGGCTCGCTTGTTCAGACCTCACTGGTCTTGACCAACGATCCGATCATCGCCGGAATCGGCGCGTCAGGCGGCATCGCGGTGGGACGTGCGGCGTTCTCTTCCGAAAGCGCTCAACGCCTGGCGGCCGCGGGTGACCCGGTGATCCTGATGCGCCCCGATACCAGCACCGCCGACGTTGCCGGCTTTGCGGTCGCTGCGGGTATCGTGACGTCCGTCGGCGCCCGCACGGCCCATGCCGCGCTGGTCGCACGCCAGATGGGAAAACCCTGCGTCGTCGGATGCAGCACGATGACGATCGACGTTCCAGCCGATCGGGCGCAGCTTGCAGGCACAACGATCTCGGGAGCCGATTGGGTCACGATCGACGGCGACAATGGCAACATTTACCTGGAACGGCGCGAGATTGTCGCGTTGCGACCCGAGGCAGAACTTGCCGAGATAGCGAGCTGGCGATCGCAGTCTCATTGTGACGCCGCTCAAAAACGAAGCCGGCACTAGGTTGCCTCCTTGTTCGTGCCGCATTGACCTAGAACAATGCGCTTGTCGCCATCGGGCGCTTAGAGTGATGCTATGAAGATATCTGACTTTTCTTGCCCGTCCTGCGACTCGGCTTATGAAGTCGCCGAGTCGATGTGGGCGGAAGGCAGCCCGGGCCGTGCCGAATGCGCGGTTTGCGGCTGCCTTATGGAATCTTGGCAAGAGCCCAAGATGAAAGCATATCGGTTGGTCTTGTCGCCGGAGCACAAGTATCGCGGTGTTCCCGCGCCGCCGTCCCCAACCCTCTGAGACGTTGCTGCTTCGAGACCGATGTCGCTCTACTTCAAACCGGGTCGCCGCCCAACGCGATCGTTAAGGCGTTTTTTCTAGCCGGAAGCGGCGGCCCGACCAGATCACCAGCGCCCGGGTGCCCAGCACAAAGCGAGCCGCTGGCCTTCAACGATCTGATCGGACGACATTTTCGATGCCACCGCATTGCGGAGCCTGAGATAATAGTCTCGCTCGCGTTTGGCGGCCTGTGCTGCGGCGAGGTTGAGCCATTTATAGGAAAGCACGACGTCTTGTGGCACGCCGTGGCCCTTGTCATAGATCAAACCGAGCCGGCTCTGGGCAAAGGGATCGCCCTGAATGGCCGCTCTCTGGTAGAGGTCGGCAGCGGCATCGTAGGCCTGCGGTACACCGAAGCCGTTTTCATACATGAATCCCAGTAGCCCCTGCGCCCGGGCGTTCCCGCGCAAAGCCGGGCCGGACAATGCGGCGACCGCCCGCACATAATCGCCCCTGGCATAGGCTGCAGTCCCGTGCGTCAGCCCGTCGGCAAGGACGCTCTGCATCGTTGCTGCGCCGAACAGCAAGACGAAGAACAGGATCGCCGGCATGGTCCGTCCCACCGTGGCAGCGTTCATGGGTGCTGAGCCAGGGCCCAGTGCGGCATAGCCCGGCACTCGCGTCCCGCCATCAGCGAACGCCTTGAATTCGTGTGTCATTTGCTACGCTGGTGTTAATATTTCCACGGAGTTTCGACCGAAGTTCTTCGGCAACCATATGAGCATCCATGCTGTCGCGGATAATCTGCGGGCGGATGAAGATGATCAACTCGGTACGGGCCGTCTTTCTGCCCTGATGAGAGAAGGCATCGCCCAGACCCGGAATCTCATCGAGCAGGGGGATGCCGTTTCGCGTGTTGTTTTGCTGTTCGCTGATCAATCCGGCCAATAGCACGGTCTGGCCGGTGGCCACGGAAATCGAACTCCTGACCTTTCGTTCCGAAACGGTCGGGGTCAAGCTCGCGGCGGTGGTCGGCGAGACATTGCTGATTTCCTGTTCGACATCGAGCCTGACATTGCCGTTGACGTTGATGCGCGGAGAGACCCGCAGGATGATGCCGGTGTTGCGATAATCGATGGTGTTGACGACCGTGTTGTTCGTCGTCAGCACCGTCGCGCTGCCGGTGGAGACCGGCACCACGTCGCCGACCTGAAGCGTTGCCGCCTGATTGTTGATCACAACCAAAGACGGGTTGGACAGCACCTTGACACCGGTGACGGTATGCAGGGCGTCGAGGATGGCGCTCGGCTGGCTCTCCGATCCGACCAGGAAATTGAATCCGGGGAAAGCGCGATTGATGAAGGCGTTGGCGACCGTGCCGGCGGCGGCCGCCGCCGGCGCAGCCGTCGACTGGGTGTTGAGGAGCGAACCCTGGTCGGGCCTTAATCCCAGATTGTGACTGGTGAGGTAGGCCTGGACGCCGTAGCTCAGCTCGTTGTTGAGCGTGACCTCGGCAATGGTCGCGTCGATCGCGACCTGGAGCTGCGGCTGATCGACTTGCTGCAATGTCGATGCGATGATCCGGTAATTTTCCTGATCGGCATAGATCAGCAGGGAGTTGTTGACGGCATCGGCGGTGATCCGGATGCCCTTCAACATCGGCTGGCCGCCGGAGCCGGTGCTTTTGCTGTCGAGCGTTCCGGCATCCGATGGGTTTGCGCCTGCCGCGGCGGCGGCCGGCTGTACGCCGAAACCGGGGCTGCCGCCGCTGTTGGTTCCGGATTGTGTCCGCGAGCCGAAGCCGTTCGATGACATGGACGACGCAGAATTGTTGCTCGAGGAGAGGCGATCGCCGCTGGCTGTCGCATATGTTCCGGACCCCGGCGCGATCTGGCTATCGGCATTGTCCAGCAGGCTCGAGGATGATCCGCCGGTGAACATGTCGTTGAGCACGCGCGCGATCTGGCGCGCCTCTCCATATTTCACCCGGTAGACGTGGACGCTGGTTCTCGCAGTGTCGGCATGATCGAGCCGCTTGATCCAGGTCGCGGCGGTTTGCAGCAGCGCCGGCTTCTTGCTCACCACCATGATGGCGTTGAGGCGGCCGACGGCGTGAAACTTGACCAGGTTCTGGCTGAGACCGTTCTCGCCGGAATCCACGATCTTTTCCAGTTCCGCGATCATCGCTTCCGGAGCGCTGTTGGTGATGGGAAAAATACCGACCGACTGACCCCGCATCCAGTCGACGTCGAAACTCAACGCGGTATCGACCGCCGTGCGGCGCTCCGCGCCGCTGCCTTGGATGAGCAGCAGGTTTCGCCCGGTGTCGGCGCGGACCATTCCCGCCTTGGTCGCGAAGCTGTCCATCAGCTTCAGCAGCGTTTGCGCGGACACGTATTGCAAGGGCACCACCGAGACGCCGTAGCCGGGTTCGGGGCTGGAGGCCGCCGCATCGATCCGGCCTCCGCCGACCGCGTCGCCAAGCGGGGTCAAACGGTAGCCGGCGGTATCGCGAACCAGCACGACCCCGCTCAGCCGCAAGGCATTTTCGAGCACGAAGACGATGTCCGACTTGGCCACCGGCCTGACGGAGACGAGGCTGACGGTGCCCTGTACCCGCGGATCGATCGTGTAACCCGTTTGCAGAATATCGCCCAGCACCACTTTGGCGACGGTGGAGACAGGTGTGTTCTCGAAATTGAGTTCAAAGCCGTTGCCGGTTGCCACCGGTTGCGGGCGCGCCTCGGAGACGTCGGTTACCTCGGCGCCTTCGAACATCACCGGCCGGCTTCGCTGGCCGGCATTGGCCTGGGCCGCATTGGCCTGCTGCGGATAACGAGGCAAGGTGTCCAGCGAGCGGACCTTGTCCATCACATCGATATCCGAGCCGCCGCCGGAACTTACGGTCACCGGATTGCAGGATGCCAGCAGGCCTGCGGACGACAACATGAAGGCAATAAAAATACTGCGACCGACTGGCGAGGACCAGCCTGGGTTGGCGACGCGTACCATAATTCCGCCGTTCCAGCTTTATGTTCGGGCTCTTGGGGATCATTGGGAGATAATCCAAACTGGTCGGCATAGTTAGCGGCGGAATATGACAGTTATAGTTTGCCGGTGCGGATCACCGGGCGATCAGCAGCCATGTGCGGCATAATTCCCACTTGCGCGGCATGCCTCACGGCGGCCGGCCGACGAACCGGCCACAGCCAATGTTTTTGTGAAGCCGATCCCCGGCGCGCTTCGTACAGCTGTCATGTTTCGGATCAATAACCACACTGCAGCCGACAACGGGTCGACGGCGGGCCGATGCGCCGTGCACCATTGATCGGCCTGAAGAAAAACGGCGTGGCTGGAAGAAACCGATGATCGGCGACGAATCCCTGCAATTCGTGGAACATCTTCGTCAGAACAACCGCTTGACGAAGGCCGCCGCCAACGGCGACCGCGCGGAGCAGAGCAGTGGCGAACGTCCGCAAGGCAGGCTTTGGGAGCTTGCCGACCTTTCGGCCAGCGAGTTCGCAGACGAGGCGGCCCGCTTCACCGATCTCGATCGGGTGACGCTGCAGGACATGCTGTCGGCCCCTCCGTTGTGCGCATCCTTCTCGCCGCGTTTTCTGCGGGAAATGATGGTGTTTCCATATCGATCCGCCGACGGCGGCGCCGTGCTGGCGGTCGCCGATCCGACCGATACGGCCGCGCGGCGCGCCGCGGAGATCGTGCTCAGGGCGGACGTCGCGATCAAAGTGGCGTCGGTCGAGGATCTGACGATTGCGCTCGATCAGCGTCTGGGCGGCGACGATCCCGAGTTGAGAGGCGGCAGCGAGCCGCAGCAGCCGCGCGAAGACGATATCGAAAGTTTGCGGGATCTTGCCAGCGGCGCGCCCGTGGTTCGCGCCGTCAACGATCTCCTGGAGAAAGCCGTAGAACTGCGGGCGAGTGACATTCACATCGAGCCCTTTCACACCGGGCTGGTGGTCCGGATGCGGGTCGACGGCCTGCTGCGGCCGGTGGCGGCGCCGGCCGGCGTGTTGCCGCAAGCCGTCATTTCGCGCATCAAGATTGTCGCCAATCTCAACATCGCCGAGCGTCGGCTTCCGCAGGATGGCGCCGCCCGGCTGCGGGCCGGACGTACCGATATCGACATCCGTGTCGCGATCATGCCGATGCAGCATGGGGAATCCGCGGTCATACGCATCCTGCCAAAGGATCGCGGATTGCTCGTTGTCGAAAAATTGGGGTTTTCGCAGCCCGACGACGCCACGCTCCGACGATTGCTGAAGCTGCCCCACGGCTTGATCGTCATCACCGGTCCGACCGGAAGCGGAAAAACCACGACGCTGGCGACGATCCTGTCGATCCTGAATGAACCGGGCCGAAAGATCCTCACGGTCGAGGATCCCGTGGAATACGACATCCCCGGGGTCAATCAGGCGCAGATCAAGCCGGCGATCGGGCTGACATTCGCGGCGGCGCTGCGTTCGTTCGTGCGCCAGGATCCCGACGTCATCATGGTTGGCGAGGTGCGCGATTCCGAGACCGCGCATGTTGCCGTTCATGCCGCGCTCACCGGTCACCTCGTTCTGACGACGCTGCACACCGAATCGGCCGCCGCCGCGGTGCCCCGGCTTCTCGATCTCGGCGTCGAGGGATATCTGCTGCGGTCTACCTTGAGAGCCGTGGTCGCGCAGCGGCTGGTTCGCCAGTTGTGCGATCGCTGCAAAGTGCCAAAGACGCTCACCGGGGCTGATCTCGCCGAAGACCCCCGGCTCGGTGCGCTCGGCTTTCGCAGCGGCGAAACGATTCAGGGGCCTTGCGGTTGCGAACGCTGCGGCGGCACAGGCTATCGCGGCCGGCTCGGCGTGTTTGAGATCCTTGAACTCGCCGACGAGATTCGCGAGCTGATCGGGGAAAAGACCGACGGATTGAAAATCGATCAGACGGCGATCCGCGGCGGAATGACGACGATGCTCGACGATGGCGTTGCGAAATGCCGCGCCGGCCTGACTTCGCCCGCGGAAATACTCCGCGTGACGATTGCGCGGTGAGGGAACTCGTGCCGAATTTCCGCTACCGGGCCCTGACACAAAACGGAGAGATCGTGCATGGCACGCTGTCGGCACCGACGGCGGCGGAAGTTGCGCACCGCATCGAGTATCTTCGGCTGCTGCCGATCGAAACCATCGAGGATAAGGCAACCGTTGCCGCGTCGGGATCCGGTTTCGGCTTTTTCGGCAGGCCGAGCCCGGCGGAAGTCACAACCTTCACCAGGGACCTGGCCCTGCTTTTGAAGGCGGGAGCGCGCCTCGACGACGCCCTCGAATTGCTCGCCGGTGACACCGATGTCGGCCGGCTTCGTCCGGTGGTCGGGAAACTGCGGGCTGCACTTTTAAGCGGAGAAAGTTTCGCCGGTGCGGTCGGGGATCACCCGGCTTTGTTTCCCGCCATGTATGTCGCACTGGTTCGCGTCGGCGAGGTATCGGGCACGCTCGATCAAGTGCTCGAGATGCTGGGAGCGGAACGGGCGCGGGCCGAGCTGATGCGCCGCAAACTCACGGATGCGATGCAGTACCCGGCCTTCGTCCTGGTCGCTGCGGCCTGCGTCATGCTGTTTTTTATTCTGTTCGTGCTGCCGCAGTTTTCTGCGGTGCTGCAGGACTTCGGCGCAAAATCAGACTCCGCGCTCAGCGTCTTCATCAGACTGTCGGACTTTCTTCGGGCGAACGCGGCCGTCGTCATGGTTGCCGCCGCTGCGTTGCTGGCCGGTGGCTGGTGGCTGCTGCGCCGGCCGGGCGCGGGCGCCGCGATCATGACCGCGGTCTCCGGCATTCCCGGCATCGCCGGGGTCTTTCAATTTTACCGCACCAGTCTGTTTTGCCGCAATCTCGGCGTTCTGCTCGGCAGCGGCGTCAATCTCACGGCCACCTTGCGCATCCTGGTCGACATCATGGCAGTCACCGGAAGCGTGACGGCCTGGGTGACGGCCGCCGATCGCGTCCGTCATGGCGGCAAGCTTTCGGACGCTCTCCTCGCGTCAAGCAACATGCCGCCGATGGCGATCCGCATGCTGCGGTTGGGTGAGGAAACCGGGCAGCTGCCCGCGCTGGCGGGCCGGGTCGCCGAATTTTACGAGGCGAAACTACAGCGCAGCCTTGATCGTATTGTCGGCATCATCGGGCCATTGGCCATCGTCGCCATCAGTACGGTCGTCGGTGGGCTGATCGTATCGGTCATGACCGCGCTTCTGTCGGTTACGCAACTTGTCGGATAGAGCAAGGGTTGGTTCATCATGAGGCCGGGAACACGCGTTGGCAGGTTGTCCGCTGGGCATGCAGGTGGCGGGCCCCGTCGGGGCGAGCAGGGCTTCACGCTGGTCGAGATGCTGGTGGTGATCGCCATCATCGGTCTCATCATGGGGCTGATCGGCCCGCGTGTTCTCAATTATCTCAGCGAATCGAAAGTCAAGGCCGCGAAGATTCAGCTGCAGAGCTTCGGCAGCGCGCTAGACCTGTTCTATCTCGATGCGGGCCGGTTTCCTTCGACAGCGGAGGGCCTCGCGGCGCTGGTGCGCCGGACGCCGGGCGTGGCTGCCTGGAACGGACCGTATCTCAAAGGCGGTAACGTCCCCAGCGATCCCTGGAACAACGCCTACGTATATCGTTCGCCCGGAGACCGCGGCCCTTACGACATTCAGTCCCACGGGTCGGATGGACAGGAAGGCGGCAGCGGTCTTGCGGCCGACATTTCCATCGAAAACCTGACCAGTGCGAAAAATGAGTGACGGCGCCGAACGCGGCTTCACGTTGCTGGAGATGGTGTGCGTGCTCGCGCTCATCGCCATCATGGCGGCCGTGCTGCTGCCGCTCATTCCACATAACACGTCCCGATCCCGCCTGCAGGCTTATGCGCTGCAGACTGCGACGCTGCTGAAGGCGGACCGCAACGCGGCGATCCGGCGCGGCGAGGACGTCGCGACGCTGGTCGATGCCGGAACGCGCTCGATCCGGTCGGGCGCGACGCGGGACATGATCCGTATTCCCGACGACGTCCGCTTCGATGCGTTATTGCCGCAAACCTGCAACCGGCGCGCGGCCCTGTCGACCATCAGCTTTTTTGCCAGCGGCATGTCGTGCGGCGGTTCCATTGCGCTGACGCGGCTCGATGCCGGCTACGAAATCCGCGTCAACTGGCTGACCGGAAGGATTGAAATTGTCTCGCGCAGCTCCGCCATCAATTGACGGTCGCGAGGCCGGCTTCACGATCATCGAAGTGCTGATCGCGCTGGCGGTCGTTGCCGTCTCCATCGTGGCGATCGGATCGGTGATGTCCACAAACGTGCGCGGCGTGCGCTTGCTCGAGCAGCACGTGACATTGATGCAGACGGCGCGCACGGTTATGACCGCCGGTATCCCGCCGCGCGCAGATCTTGGCCCTGGCGTGCTGTCCGGACAGATCGACGACTACAAATGGACCGTCGACGTGGCGCCGATGGGCGAGGGCTGGGATGTGCCAGGCGCGGACGTTGCCTGGATTCCAGCGCTTGTCAGAATTCACGTCCAATCGCCCACCGGCGCGGTGTCCGACCTTCGCACCGTTCGCCTGATGCGCAGGCCTGCGCCATGAGCACTTCGCTTGCGAAGCAACAGGCCGGCGAGGGCGGGTTTACGCTGATCGAGAACTCTCGTGGCCATGGCGTTGATGGGCCTGGTGCTCTCGGCGCTGGCAAATATCACTGCGCAATGGCTTCCGAACTGGAATCGCGGTCTTGAGCGCATCCAGCGCAGCGAATTGATCGGGGTCGCGCTGCAGCGGATCGGCGCCGACCTTGCGGCCGCCGAATATGTGTGGGCCAACCGCGACGCGGGCCATCCGCTGTTCGATGGCTCGGAACTGTCGGTAACATTCGTGCGGACCGCGTTGGGTCCGAACGCCGGGGTCGGGCTGGATGTGGTTCAGGTCGGCGAAACCACCGATCGTCAGGGCTTCGTGACGGTCCGTTCGCGCGCGCCCTTCCGGCCGTTGCCGCTGGGATCGTCGCTGTCGGAGCAAATTCATCTCGGCGAGCCGGTCTTGCTGCTGCGTGCGCCCTTTCGGCTGTCATTCGCCTATGCGGATGAGGACCGGGTCTGGAAAAGCAGCTGGCACGACTCCGACAAGCTGCCGGCGATCATCAAGCTGACCGTGCGCGACGCGGCGAGCGAACGAATCCTCTCGATTTCGACGGTGGCGCCGGTTCACGTCCAGTCGTCGGCACAAGGCGATTGCGCGCCGGCGGGCGGTGGCTGTGACGGCAAGTCGGCCGCTCCGAGCAATGCCCAAGCAAGGCCCGAAGGAAATCTGCAAGGAAATTCGCAAGCCGGCACCGCCGCAGGAGGGTCGCGGTGACGCGAGAACTTCGGCACGCGGCTGCAACACCCTCGGAGCGCGGGTTCGTGATCGTCGCCGTGCTCTGGATTCTGGCGGCCTTGTCGGCACTGGCCGTTATCTTTTCGGTCTATCTGTCCAATTCGGCCCAGGCGCTGGCCGTCAATGATACCGGACTGAAGGCGGAGGCGCTGGTGTCGGCCAGCCTCGAACTCACGGCCTATCAATTGCTGCTGGCGGGCGACGAGGCGCGTCCCGCGCTGGGGTCGTTTAACTTCCGCTTGGACAATGCGGACGTTCTCGTCTCCTTTACCTCGGAGGCCGCCCGCATCGACCTGAACTTTGCTTCCAAAGAGATGCTGGCCGGTCTCTTCACCGTTCTCGGCGCCGATCAGCAGGCGGCCAAGGCGTATGCCGACCGGATCGTCGGGTGGCGGGCGCGTCCCACGGCCAATGCGGCCAATGAAGAAGAGGCGCTCTACGCCGCCGCGGGCCTCAGCTATGCTCCGCGACAGTCGTTCTTTACTCATGTCAATGAGCTCAGTCTCGTTCTGGGCCTGCCGCCGGTATTGGTCGAGCGCGTTTTACCGTTTGTGACGGTCTTTAACGGATCATCCAATGTCGATGTTCTGATCGCGCCGCCGGAGATCATTGCCGCCTTGCCCGGCATGACGCCATCCGCTCTGAAGGATTTCCTGGGCCTCCGGCCGGCGTTGTCGAAAGACCAGTCTGCGATCGCAACCGCGCTGGGCCCGGCGCGGGCCGCCGCGGCGAATCCCAAAAGCACATCCTTTCGTATCCTGACGACGGTCCAGTTCGACAATGGCCGCCGAACTGCTTCGGAGGTCGTGATCGCGCTGGGAGGGAACAAGGATCCTTGCCGCGTGCTGTCGTGGCAGGATGACGTGGAGGCGGGCCGTCGGCCGCGGAAACTGGCGAGTGGTTGATGGCGATGGTCTCTGAACTCAAGGCGTTGTTCGGTGAATGGATCGCGGCTGTTGCCGCGGCGGTCGATTCCCTGACCGGTCGGCTTGTGCGCCGGCGTCGGGTCCTGCTCAGCGAAGACGGTGACAACACATTCACGGCCAAGGTCATAGCGGCGCGAAAAGGCCCCGCTCTGCCCGACGTTTCGTTTCGCCTCTCGCATGGCCGGCCCACTCCCGCGTTGCCCGCCGATTGGCAGCCGATCCTTCGCGGCAGCCGCGTTGAGGTGCTGCTGACGTCCGGCCAGGTGCTGTTTCGGTCGCTCGACTTTCCAAGGCAGGCGGTGGATTTTCTCGATGGCATGATCCGTGCCCAGATCGACCGTCTGATGCCCTGGGCGGCGGATGACGTGGTTTTCGGCTGGAGCCCGCCGTCGACGATTGCGAATGAGCGGGTCGAGCTGACGCTGGCCGCGATGTCGAAGCATGACATCCAGCCCCTCGTTGAGCTTGCGACCGGTCTGGGAGCTGCATCCGTTGCCGCTTTCGCCGCGCTTCCGGCCGCCGAGGGGGCGCCGGTGAAGATCAAGGTCTTCGACAAGAAGCTGCAGGGCATCATCGGGGGAGTGGGAGATGTGCCGCGTATTCTGCGCGTGGTTTTGCTGTCCGCCGCTCTTGCGGCCGTCGCCTCGTTGATGACAGCGGCTTACATCGGAAATACGCTGGATTCCGAGCAGCAACAATTGCAGCGCCGAATCTCGCAGCGACGCGCGTCGCTGCGGCTCGACGCCAATGCCGCCGGCGGGTCGGCTCTGAATTTGCTGGCGAAGCGCAAGCAAACAACTCCATCGAGCGTCATGGTGCTTGAAGCCCTTTCGCAGGCGTTGCCCGATAGCACCTACGTGACCGAGTTGAGGATCGAAGGCGACAAGGTTCAGGTCGTCGGTATGACCCAGGATGCGCCGTCTTTGATTCGATTGATGGAGAGGTCGCCGCAATTCGCCCGAGCCACGTTTTTTGCGCCCACTACCCGCGCGCAGAATGACCCGGGGGAGCGTTTCCACATCGAGGCCCACATCACGCCGTCTTTCGGATCGGGCACATGAACCTCACGGCAACGTTAAAAAAATCGTTCACAGCCTCGCCCATTCTGGCGGCGGCGGCTTACGCCGCGATCGTATTGACGCTGTTGACCATGGTTGTCTCCTGCGTGGTCGACATTCTCGACCAGCGCGCCGCGGTGGCATCATCGGCGGCTATGCTGGAGCAACTCGAGGGCCGCAAGGTTGTCGGCGGTCGATCCACCGGCGCGCCGATGCCGTCGGGCTCGGCGTTTCTGGAAGGGGCGACGGTCACCATCGCGGGAGCGGCCTTGCTTCAACGCGTCGCCGGCGCGGTAACGAAACTCGGCGGCAATGTCTTGTCTTCCCAGCTCGATCTGCAGGGCACGCAATCGAAGGCGGGATTTGTCAGCATGGTCGCGAGCTGCGAAATCGATCAGCCTTCATTACAGCCGCTGATCTACGATCTTGAAGCCGGCATGCCGTTTTTGTTCGTCGATCAACTCGCGGTTCAAGCCCCGGCCATCTCGTCCGGCGAGGGGAAATTACAAATCCTGCTGGCTGTGTCGGGGCAATGGCAGGGCATGAAATGAAGCGCAGGCTTGCGATCGCGATCACAGCTCTGGCGTTGTCGGTGCACGGCGGCGCACCCGCATCGATGCCGGCTGTTTCCAACGATTCGTGGGGCGCCGATCGCGGTACGCAGGCGGGACCGCCGGCATTAGCGGCCGAGACAAATCCCGTTGCCGCGGTGCAGATCGTCGCTCCACGCGCGCCGGTACCAGTATCGGAGCGGGCGTTAAGCGCCAATCCGTTGTGGGCGATTCCGCTCGCTCAATTATCCGCTACGCGCGACCGGCCGATCTTTTCACCCTCCCGGCGGCCGCCGCCTGCCGCGGTTACACCCGCCGAGGTCCCGAAAGTAGCCGTTGTTCCCATACCAAGGGAGCCTG
This sequence comes from uncultured Alphaproteobacteria bacterium, assembly GCA_963793165.1. GTDB lineage: Bacteria > Pseudomonadota > Alphaproteobacteria > Rhizobiales > Xanthobacteraceae > Bradyrhizobium. The sequence continues at coordinate 1,023,383 of CAWBYU010000004.1, read as the reverse complement.
AGAGTCCGCAGCTTACTTTGGTCGGCACCGTGGCAAGCGACGATGAGGGATTCGGGATATTTCTCGATCAATCGACCAACGCAGTCTTCCGGCTGAGGGTCGGCGAGGACTATCAAGGCTGGAAGCTGCGATCGGTTCAGGGCCGGGAAACGACCCTGGAAAAGGATCAACGGGTTGTCCCCCTTGCGTTACCGCAGCCCAGTGTGGGGCAGGAGGCCATTGAGGTCCCCCCGCCACCGGAGAACGCAAAACTGTTTTCCGTGACGCCGCAGCCGCGGCCCTGATGTCCTGTGATCTGCGGCTCGTTCAACAACACGGCCAGTGTTGTTGAAGACCCCACGTGAACAACAGGCCGATCGCCAAAAACGGCCCGAACGATATCGACGTCTGACCGGTCAATCGACGTCCGGCCAATTGCATCACGCCTGCGCAGGCCAGCGCGGTCAGCGCCGCGACCATCAGAAGTATCGGAAGGCCCGCGATGCCGATCCATAGTCCGGCGGCGGCCAGGAATTTGACGTCGCCCAGACCGAGGCCCTGGTTTTTCCTGAAAGCGAAATACAGCCGTCGGAGCAGCCAGAACACCACGCCGATAGCCGCGCCCTCGCATGTGGCGTCCAGACCCGCGAGTACACCACCGCCGACCACGGCCTTCGACAGTCCCAGACCGGCGATGGTCGCGTTCAGCCAGTCGGGAATGATTCCATGGTGAATATCGATCCATGCAAGCACGCCACTCAGCAAACAGAGCAGCGCAAAGAATCCGATGTCGACGGCCATGCCGGGGCGTATCCGATGGGCGGGCGGGGAATGAATCCTTGCCTTTATCCGCTATGGCAGCCCGAGTCTCTGTCAGAGCTGGGTCACAAACTGACGAAGAATTTGTGACACCTGATTTTATTGGCTTCCGGCATCTCGTTCGAATCTGTGAGCGATCGACAAGCGCGGCCGGTTTCAAGTGAGCGAGAAAGCAGGCGTGCATTGCGGCCTCAGCTCAGTCGTCCGTGCACACAAAAAGATTCGGAGTAGGTCGGAAAATCGCGGCGCCACCCGATCTCGTCACAAAACAGCAAACTGATCGGATAATATTGCGCTACTCGCGGCATATGGTCGCCGCGACGTCGCGACGCAGGAATCTCAGACATGACCGATCGTTCTCTGAATCTTGTCGCCGCGTTGCCAGCGCTGAGGCGGCACCCACGCCGTCCGTTGGCCGTGATTTGTTTTCTGTCGGTTGTGTCGGCAGCGGCAGTGCGATGTGCGAATGCGGCGCCGCTTGACGAAGCCGCCGAGCGCTACCGGCCCTATATGACCGAGGGCATCGGGCAGGCCTTGGCAGGCGTACGCGAATTGCGCGGACGAATCGTCGCCAACGATCTCGCAGGAGCCAAGAAGGCATGGATCGCGGCGCGCGCCGGCTGGGAACGTTCGGAAGTCTTTACCGCCGGATTCGTTCCGGAGCTTGACGCGCAAATCGACGCCTGGCCGAACGCCGTAACGGGCTTCCATGCGATCGAGGCGAAGCTGTTTGGAGCAAACAGCATCGATGTCGAGAACGAGACCGATGTCCTTGTGGATCATCTGAATGATCTTCATGGCAAGCTTCGCGACATTCAGCTGACGCCGCAGGGGTTGCTGGATGGCACCGTGCGGCTCGCCTACGAGGTCGGCGAGAGCAAGTCCGATGGCGGCGAATCCCGCATCAGCGGCACGTCGCTCGATGATATGCGCAACAATGTCTCGGGCCTCCAGTTCGCCTATCGCACGATTTTCGTGAGCGAACTCAGGTCGAGCGACCGCAAGCTTGCAGATGCGGTGAGCGGAAAGCTCGAGGAACTCGAGACGCTTCTGATGGTGCGCGATCTAAGGGGCGTCGATATTCCGAAACTGCGCCGTGTGAGCGAGGAACTTGTGGTCGCGCTGCAAAGCGCGTCGGCCAAGCTCGGGCTGCGACGGCCGACGCTGGAGGCGGCGGCGCGATGACCGCCCGAGGCCTGTGCATCGTTGCCGTGGCGCTCGGATGTCTCGTTGCGGGACATGGGCGCGCCGGAGCCTTTCCCATCGACGGGGATCAGGCGGCGTTGCCTCCGAAAACCGAGCTCAACGAGGATGCGCTCGACAAACCGCGCGAGGTGTTCAGGTCTGAAGCCGCGGGCGGCAAGTCGTATATGATCAATCTCGGCAATCTGGCGTTCAGTTCGCCCGGCATTCTCGGCGGGGTGGCGCGGCAGGCCGGCGTGAGCTGCGGCACCTGTCACGTCAACGGGGCGGGCAACGCCAGGTTCTTCATGCCGAAAATGTCGACGCGCTCCGGCAATTTCGACACCACGGGCCCGCTGTTCAATCCGAAAGCCGACAATTTCGTGCTCGATCCGATCCGGATCCCGAGCCTGCGCGGCGCGCGCTATCTCGCTCCCTACGGCCATGATGGCCGGATGTCGTCGCTGCGTGATTTCATCCGCAACGTCATCGTCAACGAGTTTGCGGGCACCGAACCGTCGCCGGTCATTCTCGACGCCATCGTCGCCTATATCCACGACATCGATTTCCTGCCCAATCCCGCGCTTGGGCCCGGCGGGCGGTTGACGGGGCAGGTCAACGATGCCGAGCGACGCGGCGAGGCGCTGTTTCTCAAGCCTTTCCCGCACGATTCGAGCCTGAGCTGCGCCGGCTGTCACGTCCCCTCGGCCGCTTTCGTCGATCACCAGCAGCACGATGTCGGCTCGGGCGGCCTGTTCAAGACGCCGACGTTGCGCAACGCCGATTTCAACGCGCCGTATTTCCATGATGGCCGCTATGACAATTACGATCAGGTGGTGGCGCATTTCGACCGCGTGTTCGATCTCGGTCTGTCGACACAGGATCGGCGCGATCTGGTCGCCTATCTCACCGCGGTCGGCGACGGTGTCCTGCCCTATGAGCGTGACGGGGCCGGCGCCGTGCTCAAGGAGATCAACGATTTTGCTACCGTCCTTGGCACTGCCATTCCGGCAAATGACAAGGAGATAATCGCGCTCGCGGTCGATACCATCGGCAGCGAATTGCGCGAGCTGACCGAACGCTATCCCGATCGAAAGAACACCAGCGTATCGGGCGGCCAGCAGGAACGCGGGCTCGCGCGTGTTGCCCTCAAGGAACTGGTCCTCACCCTGCGCCGCATCGATGTTGCCGCGGCCGCGGGCCGCTTTTCCGAAGCCGCGGCCGAATACAAGAACTATCGCTATCTGATGGTCGCCGCGGTGCCGTCGCTGCTTGTGAGCGCGGAGCCATGGTCGCTGTTCAATCCCGCTGTCCACGATGCGCACTACGCGGCGCTGCGGCAGGTCATGGAGATAAAGCGCACGGCGCGCTGATCGCTGTGCGTTGATTGTTGATCTCTGCAAGACACCGTCTCTCTGCGAGAGGCCGTCGCGCATGCGATGGCACACGCGAACGTCTGCGCTTTTTTCTGCGTTGGTTTTTGGGATCATTCTAATTTTTTTCCCGTGCTTCATGACTCCGAAACGCGAGCGTCATGTTCGATCACTAAGCACGCTGATGCGAACCTTAACCTTGGAGTCGACGATGAAACTATCTTTCGATTTGAGAAATAGATGGCGTGCCACGACCGCGTTATGTGTCGTGTCGACACTGGCGATTGTTACCGCGAGTTACGGTGCTGAATGGGGCCGCAGCAATTGGGACAAGCGCAAACACAACCCGCATCACCACAGCGGTCAGGACAACGGCAACAACCACGACCATGATCACGGCGACAACAATGACCACGGTCACGACAATGACCACGACAATCACGGCAATGGTCACGGCAGCGCAAGCACCGAAAGCCCGATCAAGCATGTGATCATCCTGATCGGTGAGAACCGCGGGCTCGACCATACCTTCGGTGTGTACCGACCGAAGGGCAAAGGCCAGACGATCTCCAACCTGCTGTCCAAGGGCATCGTCAACGAGAACGGAACACCCGGGCCGAACTTCGCGCTGGCGCAGCAGTACTCGGTTGCGGCTCAACCGTCTTATTATGTTGGCGCTCCCAAAATTGCGAAATTCCCCTACAACGCCTCCAACGCGATGCCCCAGCCCAACACCGCGGGAACACCAACGGTTTCCAGCGACACGGCGCCTCCGTTCAAGACGGTTGCCGAGGCCAGCGTCGAAAAGGACATCGATCCGTCCGACCTCGACATTTTGACGACAGGTGCGAGCAACTTGCCGACCAATTCGCTGGATACGCGTGTTCCCGGCGCCGGCACGCTGGCGGGTCCCTATCCGTTGCAGGGTCCCCATATCACCGATGACGACTATACAGGCGACACGACGCACCGCTTCTACCAGGCCTGGCAGCAGCAGAATTGCAGCCTTGCCAGCGCGACCAAGGAAAATCCCACCGGCTGCATCAGCGATCTGTTTCCGTTCGTGATGGCGTCCTATTCGGCGACCAACAAGAGCCAGGGCAACTCCATGGGGTTCTACAATGCGGAGCAGGAGCAGGCTCCCATTCTGAAGATGCTGGCGGACCGCTTCACACTGAGCGACAATTTCCACCAGTCGTTCCAGGGCGGCACCGGTGCCAATCACTTCATGCTCGGCACCGGCGACGCCGGTTATCTGGAGCGACGGCAACGGCAACGCCATTGCCCCGCCTGCCAACGTAGCGATCGCGAATCCGAATCCGAAGCCGGGTACGGTCAACCAGTACACGGTCGACGGCAATTTCAGCGCATGCGCCGATGTCTTCCAGCCTGGCGTCCAGCCGATCGTGAGCTATCTGGCGCATTTGCCCTACGCTGCGGAACCGAACTGCAAGCAGCGCCACTATTACATGCTCAACAACGTCAACCCGGGATTCCTGCCGAACGGCGCTCTGGCGGGCGGAACGACCTTGCCGCCGCAGACCGTCCGGACCATCGGCGATGCCCTGATCGACAAGAAAATCTCGTGGGCTTTCTACGGCGGCGCCTATAACGACGCCGTTGCGCTGTCGAACGCAGCAGTTGCGGCAAACCCGACCAACCCGAACCTGAGCGCGGCGGCTCTCACCGATCCGGCACATGCCCTCGGCGTCGCCTATTGCCAGATCTGCAATCCGTTCCAGTATGCCAAATCGATCATGGCCGACCCCGCGGTTCGGACGGCGCATATAAAGGACACCGCCGACCTGATCGCTGCCATCAAGAACAACACCTTGCCTTCGGTGTCGTTCGGAAAGCCGGATGGTCTGCTCGACGGTCATCCGCAGAGCTCGAAGGTCGATCTGTTCGAGGCTTACGTGCTCAATTTGCTCGGCGCCCTCGATGACAATCCGAAGCTCAAATCGGAGACGGTCGTATTCGTCACCTGGGATGAGGCCGGTGGCTACTGGGATTCGGGATTCGTCCAGCCGCTCGACTTCTTCGGCGACGGACCGCGTATGCCGCTGCTGATTCTTTCGCAACTATTCGACGGGCGGAAAAATATACCACGGTTACGGCGATCACGTCTCGCTGCTGAAGTTCATCGAGCGCAACTGGAAGCTCCAGCCGCTCACGAACCGCAGCCGCGACAATCTTCCCAACCCGAAAACAGCGAAGAACAATCCGTACGTGCCGACCAATAGCCCGGCGCTGTCCGACCTGTTCGATAGCTTCGACTTCGATCATCCGGTCGTTCAGGCCTACACCGAGTGAGCGTAATGACGATCACGGCGTATCATGTGATCTGACTTTGTTGCGTGGCGCCGATCGGGCTTTACGGCTCGATCGGCGCCGCTTCTTTGTTTCGCCCCCGCGCAATGGATTCATGCAATGTCCAAGGGTGTCATGATCGCTGCGTCATCATGGTTGAGCCTGCTCGGCGTCATCGGTGCTCTTGCCTCGAGTTGCGCTCCGGCTCCGGCGCTGGCGCAGCAATTCTCGGCCGATCTCGTCCGCACCGCGGGGGCCGGGGCGGCGGCCTCTTTCGGCAGGCTCCGTGTCTTCAATGACAAGGTCCGTATCGAAACCCCGGATTTTCCGGGCGGGTTCTTCCTGACCGACGGCGCCAACCGCACCGCCTATTTTGCACGGCCCGGTCAACGTGTTTTCATGGACGCCCGCCAGTCGAGCCGGCTGACCCAGTTGTTTGTTCCGGTCGACCCGAGCGCTCCATGCCCGCAATGGCAGGACATGGCAAAGCTCGCCGACGCCACCGGTCCGAGCGAAACTTGGCGCAACGAGCCTTGGCGGAACGAGGCTTGGCGGTGCGAGCGTGTCGGAGAGGAGTTGGTCGGCGGGCGCGGTGTCGTCGGCTTCCGGGCGATGTCATCTCCTGGCGGGGATATCCTTGGCTGGATCGATCCGAACCTTAAATTCCCGCTCAGAATCCGAATGCAAGACGGCACGACAATCGCTCTCGAGAACATTCACGAGGAACCACAGCCGGAGCATCTATTCGAAATCCCGCCGGGCTTCCAAAAATTCGATCCGCAGGCGCTCATCAAGCGCATCAAGCAAAGCGATGTGTGGGTCGATGCGCCACCGCCCTGACGCGGGTTGCTCCGGATCTCAGAAATCGGAAAACGCAGCGCGCAAAAGGCTAGCCTGGACTGCGAGCCGTCCTAGGCCAGGAGACGACTCGCCTGGCGGACTTCGTCCAGGAATGCCTTGGCCAAGCGCGATAAGGGCTCGGCTTCCGACCACAGCATAAAGGCCACGGCCGGTGTTTTGGGGGTGAAAGGCCGGACGATAAGGTCGTGGCTGCCGCCCTGGCGTGGCGAGAACGGATCGACGACGGCGGCACCCACGCCGGCGGCCGCGAGCACGCAGGCCGTATTGCAGTATCGCACCTCGACGGTTGGCTGGAACGGCGCGCCGGCTTGCGCGAAGCTGTCGCGCACGGCTTCGCCCAATCGCGTTCCGCGCTCCAGTCCGATGAAGGGGGAGCCGACAAGATCCGAGGCGGAAATGATCGACCGTTCCGCCAGCGGATGCTTCGGCGGCAGGACGCAGACCATTTCGCCGGTATGAACCACCTCGTGCGCAATGCCGGGATGATGCGACAGACCGAGCGCAAAGCCGAGCTCCGCGACCCTGCTTTGTACGCCCTCAATGATTCCTTCGTAGCGCCGTACATCGAAGAAGACACGCGTCTGCTGACGGCGGCGCAGGAACTCTGACAGTGCAGGCGGAACAATGCTGTAGGCGAGGGGCGGCGTCGCCACGATCGACAGATGTCCCGAGCGACACTCCCTCAGGTCGCGCACGCGATTTTCGAGTTTGGCGTGGAGCGCGAAGATCGCTTCGCTTTCCTTGTAGAGCTCCATCGCCTCGGCGGTCGGGAACAGCCGGTTGTTGACGCGCTCGAACAGCGCGAAGCCCGCCTGCGCCTCCATCGCCTTCAACGCGTTGCTGATCGCCGGTTGCGACAGCGCCAGTTCGTCCGCTGCTGCGACCGTGGTCCGATGGCGGATGACGGCACGCAGAATTTCCAATTGGCGCAGTTTCATATAATCACCGGTTATTGTCTCCGCGCAAATATCATAGCACCAATGATTGCAATTGGCGCCGCTATTTCCCGTAATGATGGACGCAAGAGAACGCGGATTCATCCGCCTCTTCAGTAAGCAGTCCGCACAGATTGGAGGCAATGTTGGCCCGTGTTCTCCGCGCCGCCGCCGCTCAGATGGGGCCGACGCAAAAAGCGGACTCACGCGAGCACACCCTTGGTCGCATGCTGAAGCTCCTGGAGGAAGCGGCTGCGCGGGGCGCGAAACTGGTGGTATTTCCCGAGCTGGCCTTCACGACCTTTTTCCCGCGGTGGTTCATCGAGGGTGAGGCGCTCGATCATTACTACGAGCGCGGCATGCCGAATCCGGCCGTGCAGCCGTTGTTCGATCGCGCCCGGGCGCTCCGCGTCGGCTTCTATGTCGGTTACGCCGAACTGACATCGGATGGTCGGCACTTCAACGGCTCGATCCTGGTCGACGGCGACGGCAAAATTTTCGGACGCTATCGCAAGGTGCATCTGCCGGGTTCGGTCGAGCCGCGTGCCGGCGCGCGCTACCAGCAGCTTGAAAAACGTTATTTCGAATATGGCGACCTGGGATTTCCCGCTTTCCGGGCAGGTCCCGCCTGGCGCCACGCGATCATGGGCATGATGATCTGCAATGATCGCCGCTGGCCGGAAGCCTGGCGCGTTCTGGGCTTGCAGGGCGTTGAGTTGGTCTGCATCGGCTACAATTCCGCGGCGTACGACCCAAACGGCGGCGTCACCGAAGATGCGGCGCTGCGCACCTTCCATTCGAAGCTGGTGACTCAGGCCAACGCCTATATGAACGCCACCTGGGCGATCGCGGTCGCAAAGGCGGGCGACGAGGACGGCTCCGGACTAATCGGTGGCTCCTGCATCGTGGATCCCAACGGCCGGATCGTCGCCGAAACGCAGACGCTCGCGGATGAAGTTGTCGTCGCCGACCTCGATCTCGATCTCTGCCGCCAGGGTAAGGACAAGATGTTCAATTTCGCCGCGCATCGGCGGCCGGAGCAATACACTGTCATCACGGACCGCGCGGGCGTCATCGAGCCGGCTGTTCTCGATGCGATTTGACGTGACGCGGCTGGTCGCGGCGGTGCCGAAGGAGCTGATATGACACGCCTGTCGTTCTCCGTTGGTTTTGCCGCGCTGGTCGCTGTTGCACCTGCACAGGCCGTCGAACTGCCGGAGTTGATCCGGCAGGCGGGCACGTTGCGGCTTACCGTCAACGCGACCTACGCCCCCATGGAGTATCGCGATCCGGCGACGAACCAGCTGGTCGGGCTCGATATCGATCTCGCCAGCGAGATCGCGAAAAGGCTGGCCGTGAAACTCGTCTGGAGCGAAACGCCTTTTGCCGAACTAATCCCGTCATTGCAGACCAAGCGGGCCGATTTCATTATCAGCGGAATTTCGGACCGTATCTCGCGGCGCGAGACGGCTGACTTCGTCGACTATCTGACCACAGGTCCGCAGTTCTTCGTTCTCGCGGAGCATGCGGCGAAGTCCGCCACCGATCTCTGCGGCAAGAAGGTCGGGACCACGCGCAGCACCAGCTTCCCCGTCGAGATCGAGAAATGGAGCAAGCAGAATTGCGAGGCCGGCGGAGATCCCGCCGTGCAATATATTCCGGGCGAGAACAGCATCGACGTCCGCAACCAGCTCAAGCAAGGCCGCATCGACGCCGCGGTACAGGGCAGCGAGACGTTGCCCTATGCCCAGCAGCAAGAACCAGGGAAGTATCGCGTCGTCGGAGAGCCGTTCTCGACCGGTTATCAAGGCATCATGTTCCGGAAGGAGGATGCGGCGCTCCGCGAAGTTGTGACGCAACATCTCGCCGCCATGATCGCTGACGGCTCCTACAAGGCCATTCTCGACAAATACGGGCTGGGTGCGAACGCGGTTGCGCAACCGATGATGAATGCGGCCACGCAATGAGAGCGGCGCCCACGCTTGCGGAAGGCTTCCCCGATATCTCGACGATGACGGTCGCGCGTCGGACTCATTGGCGGCGATGGCTTACCGCGGCCGCGATTGTCGTCGTGCTGGCCGCGATCGGGCGGGCCTTTGCCAACGGCCAGATCGAATGGACTTATGTCGGCCGCTTCCTGACCGCGAAAGTGATCCTGGAAGGCATCGCCAACACCATGGTGATGGCGGTGCTCGCCATGGCTCTCGGCATTGTCCTGGGCATCGTCGTCGCGATCATGAGGCTCTCGCCCAATCCGGTGCTCAGGTCGGTCGCCGCCGGCTATACTTGGCTGTTCCGCGGCACGCCGCTGATCCTGCAACTGCTGTTGTGGTTCAACCTCGCGCTGGTGTTTCCGACTATCGGCATTCCGGGCCTGTGGTCGGCGCGTGCGGTCGACGTCATGACGCCGTTTCTGTCCGCGCTTCTCGGCCTCGGCATTAACCAGGGCGCGTATACCTCCGAAGTGATGCGGGCGGGCATGCTCTCGGTCGACGCCGGACAATATGAGGCCGCGCAAGCGATCGGCATGGGTCGGCTGCGCGCGCTGCGCCGGATCATCCTGCCTCAGGCGATGCGGGTGGTGATCCCGCCGCTCGGCAATGAATTCATCGGCATGGTGAAGGCCACGTCGCTCGCAAGCGTCATTCAGTATCCGGAGCTGCTGCACAACGCCGAAAATATTTACTACGCGAATTCGCGCGTGATCGAACTCCTGATCGTCGCCGGTTTCTGGTATCTGCTCGTCGTATCGATTTTGACGCCTCTGCAAATGCTGCTCGAACGACGCTTCGCGCGCGGCGCATTGCAGATCGCCAGATGACCCGCCCCGTCGTCGCGATCCGTTCCGTCAGCAAGACTTTCGGGGAGTTTCAGGCTCTCAAGCGGGTCTCGCTGGACGTCCGGGCGGGCGAGGTGCTCTGCCTGATCGGGGCATCGGGGTCCGGCAAGACGACGCTTCTGCGTGGCATCAATCAGCTTACGCCTATCGACAGCGGCGGCATCTGGCTGGATGGCGAGTTGCTGGGCTTGCGCGAAGAGGGCGGGCGGTTGCATCGCTTGACCCCGCAGCAGATCGCACGGCAGCGTTTGAAGACCGGCATGGTATTTCAACGATTTAATCTCTTCCCCCATAAGACGGCGCTGGAAAATATCACCGAAGGTCCGGTGCAGGTCCAGGGCCGCAAGCGGGAGGACGTCCGGGCTGAAGCGATGGAGCTTCTGCGGCGCGTCGGACTGACGGCGAAAGCCGATGCTTATCCCGCGCAGCTCTCGGGGGGACAGCAGCAGCGGGTCGCGATCGCTCGCGCGCTCGCGATGAAGCCGATGCTGATGCTGTTCGACGAACCGACGAGTGCGCTCGATCCCGAACTGGTCGGGGAAGTGCTCTCGGTCATGAAGGAGCTTGCCCGCAGCGGCATGACGATGATCGTGGTGACCCACGAACTCGGCTTCGCGCGCGAGGTCGCGGACACCGTGGTTTATATGGACCATGGCGCAATCGTGGAGTTGGGCCTTGCGGCGGACGTTCTCGGTGCACCCCGTGAAGCGCGCACTCGGTCGTTTCTCTCTGCGGTGATTTGATGAGGTGGTTCTCGTGATGAAGCTTGTTCTTGCGGCCGCTCTTATATGCGGCGCTACCGCTTCGGCCGTGGCGGTCGAACTGCCTCCGGAAATCGTGAAGCAGGGCAGTATCAGGATCGCCATCGTGCCGAACTATCCGCCCATGGAATTCCGTGACCCGGCCACCAATGCGCTGACGGGCTTCGATGTCGAGCTCGGCGAGGCGCTCGGCCGCAAGCTCGGCGTCAAGATCGTCTGGCAGGAAACCAGTTTCGATCAGATGATGCCCGCGATCGCGACGGGGAGGGTGGATGCGATCCTGTCCGGAATGACGGACCTAGCGAGCCGGCAGGACACGGCGACCTTTGTCGACTACCTCCGCAATGGCCCCCGATTCTTCGTCCAGCAATCCCGCGCGGCGGAGTTCAAGGACATGATGGCGCTTTGCGGGAAAAAAGTGGGTGCCAGCCGGCGCACGTCGTTTCCGAAACTGATCGCTGCCTGGAGCGATGCACATTGTGGCTCTGACCCGATTAATTTCATCGGCACGGAGGGGTCCGGCGATGCCCGGTCGCAGCTCAAACAGGGACGGCTCGACGCTGCCGTCCAGGGCGGCGAGACGCTTCCCTACATGATGGATCTCGACCCGGGCGCTTATATCCCGATCGGCGATGTTTTCGCAGTCCAGTTTACGGGACTCGCCCTGCCGGTGAAGGAGAAGGCGCTTCAACAGGCGGTCGCGGAGGCTTTCGATGCCTTGGTCGCGGACGGCTCCTACCGCGCCTTGCTCGCGAAGTGGAAATTGACCGAATACGGAGTTGAAAAGGCTATGATCAATGCTGGACAGTAAGGCACTTGCGAGCATCCCGCTGGTTCCGGCGAATACCGCGCCGCCGGCCCCGGAGTATCCCTGGCCCAAACCCTATACCGCTGCGATGTTCCTCTCATTTGACGTGGACGCGGAGAGCGCCTGGACCAGCAAGGATGCGCTGCACGCCCAGCGTCTCATCACGATGAGTTATGGCGGCTACGAGGCGCGCGTCGGCACGCCGAAACTGCTGGAACTGCTCGACCGACTTGATCTCAAGGCTACGTTCTTCATCACCGGCTGGTCGGCGGACGCGCATCCGGCGATGGCTGAGGCCATTCTCAAGGCCGGCCACGAGATCGGCCATCACGGTTATCACCATCTGCTGCCCGATCCGGGCGATCCCTGGATCGAGGAGGAACTTGAGCGCGGCTTCGAGGCGCTGAAGCGTCGGCTGGGCGTCAAGCCAACCGGCTATCGCGCGCCTTACGGCGAATTCACCGAAGAGCTGCGCGCGGCGTTGGTCCGCCACGGCATCGTCTACACCTCGTCCTTTCGGGACGATGTACGGCCCTATCGCCATCGCCTCGCGGATGGCCGGCCGGGCACGATCGAGCTTCCGGTAACCGCGAGCTACGACGACTGGATGCACGGGCTGTCCGCCCGCTTCAGCCCGCGGCCGATTTTTCCAAAGGAGCATGTGCTCTCGATCTGGAAGGACGAGCTCGATGAGGTTCGGGACTGGGGCGCGATGGTGACGACCGTGCTGCATCCGCAATGCAGCGGTCGTCCGATGCGGCTTCGTCTGCTGCGGGAATTTCTCACTTATGCCAAATCGTGCTCCGATCTGTGGATCGCAACCGGAGAGGCGATCGCGGCGAATTTTCTGCACCACGAATCCGCCGGCCGCGGCGATCGCACGGCCCGATGAGCACTTCTCATCCCAGGAGTCTTCGATGCTGGTTTCCCGTCGTTCATTGATTAAGGCCGCCGCCGCGGCGCCGGCGTTTTCACTACCGGGAATCCTGCGGGCTCAGTCGCAGACCACGCTGCGTTTCATTCCCGTGATCGATCTGACCTTCGTCGATCCGATCTTCTCCACGGCGCAGGTCTCTCGAAACCATGGCTTCATGGTCTACGACACGCTCTACGGCATGAACTCGGCTCTTGAGGTGTCGCCTCAGATGGTGTCCGGACATGTGGTCTCCAACGACGATCGGCAATGGGACCTCACCTTGCGCGATGGTCTATTATGGCATGACGGCGAACGCGTGCTGGCGCGCGACTGCGTCGCGAGCATTCGAAGGTGGGCGGCTCGCGACGGGTTCGGCGCCGAGCTGATGGCGGCGACGGACGAACTGTCGGCGCCGGACGACCGCACCATTCGCTTCCGGCTGAAACAACCATTTCCCCTGTTGCCCGCGGCCCTGGGCAAATCCGCGATCCAGGCGCCGTTCATGATGCCCGAACGGCTGGCGAGCCAGGATGCTTTCAAGGCGCTCGCCGAGGTCGTAGGCAGCGGCCCATTCCGCTTCGTTGCGGACGAGCGGGTCCAGGGCGCGCGCAATGTATATGCCCGCTTCGATCGCTATCGGCCCCGTCAGGACGGCAAACCTGATTGGACCGCCGGTCCCAAGATCGTTCACTATGATCGCGTGGTCTGGACGACAATGCCGGATGCGGCGACAGGCGTGGCCGCGCTGCAAAAGGGCGAGCAGGACTGGCAGGAAACGACGCCGCATGACCTTTTGCCGGTACTGAAACGCGCCGGCGGCATCACCACGCGGATTCTCGATCCGCGCGGCTACACCTGCATGCTGCGCGTGAATCATCTGCAGCCGCCGTTCGACAATCCTGCCATCCGCCGGGCGCTGTTGGGGGCGATCGATCAATCCGCTTTCATGACGGCGGTTGCGGGCGACGATCCGGCTTTTCAATCCTCGCCGATCGGCTTCTTCGCGCCGGGCACACCGATGGCGAGCGATGTCGGCCTCGATGTGTTTCGCGGGCCGCGCGACATGGCGAAGGTCAGGGCGGATCTGAAGGCGGCCGGTTACAACGGCGAGAAGGTGGTGTTGCTCGTTCCCGCCAATTCGCTGGCCCAGAAGCCGCTCGGCGACGTGGCGGCCGACATGCTGCAGCAGGCCGGCATGGACGTCGAATATGCGGGACTGGACTTCGGCGTGGTGTTGCAGCGGCAGTTGAAAAAGGATCCCGTCGCCCAGGGCGGCTGGAGCGCCGGCGTCGGCAACTGGCAAGGCATCGATTGGCTGAATCCGGCCGGCAATTCGAATCTGCGCGGCGACAGCAAAGCTCCCGGCTGGTACAAAAGCGAGAAGATGGCGGCGTTGCGAAACCAGTGGCTTTCCGCCGCCAATCTTGCCGAGCAACAGCGCATCTGCCGCGATATCCAGGCGTTGTCGTTCGAGGAAATTCCTTATTTCCCGATCGGTCAATACAAACAACCGACCGCCTACCGCACCAGCGTTACCGGTATCCTCGACGGTACGGCCGTCTTCTGGAACGTGAGAGCGGCATGAAATCGATCGCGATCTTCGGCAGCTATGTGTTGTCGCGCAGGGATGGTGCGCAGGAGGTGCTGCGCGATCATTGGGTGTTGCTGGAGGGCAGGCGGATCGCCACTGTGACGCGCGACCGGCCGTCCGCCACCGAGGTCTTCGACAGACCGGGCCGCTTTGTGCTGCCCGGCCTTCTGAACCTGCACAACCATTGCTTCAGCGAAGCCGTCGCCCGGACGCACACGGAGGATGGCAATGGCCGTCGCAACAACCAGAGCATTGTTTATACGGTGCTCCTGCCGCTGACCAAGCGCGGCGCCGGCCTGCTGGCGCCGTCGGAGCAACTCGCCATCGCGCGGCTCGGGATCCTGCAACTGTTGAAGGGCGGAGCCACCACGGTGATGGAGCCGTTCCGCAATACCATCCCTGAGATGTTCGATGCCGCCGAGGAAATGGGCATCCGCTTCTATGGCGCTCCCTACCTGTTCTCTACGTCGGATGCCAAGGCCGGTCCGGATGGCGTGGTGCGCTATGCCGGCGATGATGGTCAAGCCGATCTCGACATCTGGAACGCGCTGTACCGACGCTGGAATGGACATGGCGATGGCCGGATTGGCCTCGCGATGAGTCCGCACGCGACCGACACCTGTGGTCCCGACCTGCTGCGGGCGTGTGCCGCCCGCGCGCGCGAACTCGACATTCCGATCACCACCCACCTCGCGCAGAGCGAGGTCGAAGTCGCAACGATAGGACAGCGGCACGGCGGCCGCACGCCGGCTGAATATCTCGACTGGCTGGGCCTGCTGGCGCCGGATCTTCTGGCTGCGCACTGCATCGCGAGTTCCGATGCCGATCTGAAGCTGATGGCGGCGAGAGGCGCTACGGTGCTGAACTGCCCGCGCGTGTTTGCGCGCTCAGGCGTCACGGCGGCGTTCAGCCGGTTTGCCGGGCACGGCGTCAGAACGGTGGTCGGAACCGACGGCTACAACATGGATCTTCTCGGCGAACTCAACGCCGCGTCGATGATCTCGAAGATCGTGTCCGGTCGCGCGGACGTGGCATGTGCGCCGGACCTGATTGAGTCGGTCACGGCAACCGCGGCCGCGGTCATCAAGCGGCCGGACCTCGGAGTGATCGCGCCGGGCGCAACCGCCGATCTCACCGTCGTCGACTTGACACATCCGCACCTGCAGCCGCTGTTCGATCCGCGACGCGGACTGGTTGCGCTTGGGAATCGCGCCAACATCGACCAGGTCATCGTCGACGGGCGTGTGCTGATCGATGCCGGCCGGTATATTCACGGTGACGAGACCGCGATTATGTCGGCGGCGTCAGCGGCGATCGGCAAAATCTGGGATTTGCCGGAAGCGCACGCAGCCTTCAATGGATGACCGCGTTTTCAAGACCAAAACCGGCCTCTCATAAGAGAGTTGGCGGGCACGTCATGCTTCGCTCTTGGGATTGTATTTGCCCATGACGCACTTGTAACTCTGTAACCTCCACTCATGGTACGGACCATTAGCGAGCCACTCGGCAATACCAATTTGCGCGTTTACCTGACAGGCAGTCATGGTGATGCCCGACTGCTCGCTGGTGGTAACGATTTTCTCCAGGCATAGCTGGCTGTTGCAGAGAATGGCGACAAGCGTAACGAGCATGGTAACCTACTTTGATGAGGAATACCCGGTCAGTCCAGCCTATGCAGAGTTCATGCCACCATCGGCGCACGCCGTGGTCTCTTGGGTGTCCCGGCCGACGGTATAGATGCGTAAAATCCGACCGTTCAGCAGCAGCAGCTTTTCGCGCAAAGCGCACATGCATCTCGGCGTCCCCAGTTCTCAGCCTGTGGCGCGAAACTTGCTAACACCGAATATCTTCGGCTGTGCGCGCCCGGCTTCCGGATAGCGATGCGGCCGAGAGAGACGTCGAAATGTTCATTCCCCAAACAGATGGACGCATGAGCCGCATTCTTGCCATCGGTGCCGTCCGGCTCGGATCGATTCAACGGAGCGGCGATCGCGCGAGTGTCGTCCCGCACATGCTGGATCTGATGCGCTTAGTGCCGCAGCGCGTGATCCTGGCCGACTGACCTGCTTCCGCCGCTTCCTTCACTCTCAATATCAGGAGATTACAATGCCTTTCGATTTGGTTCTGCGCGGCGGTCGCGTGATCGACCCCTCCCAGAAGCTCGACGCCGTGGCGGACGTCGCCTTCGCCGGCGGCAAGGTGGCGACGGTCGGAAATGGGCTCAAGGTCGATCCGGGAACCGAAATCCGCGACGTGTCGGGTTACATCGTCACCCCGGGTCTTATCGATCTGCATACCCACGTCTATTGGGGCGGCACTTCGATCGGCATCGACGCCGAGGAGTTCTGCCGCACCTCCGGCGTCACCACGGCGGTCGACACCGGCAGCGCTGGCCCGGGTAATTTCGCGGGCTTCCGCAAGCACGTGATCGAGCCGAGCCAGGTTCGCATTCTCGCCTATCTGCATGTCTCGCATGCCGGCATCTTCGGCTTCTCGCATCGGATCATGGTCGGCGAGAGTGAAGAGATCCGGCTGATGAATCCGATCGACGCCGCCAGCGTGGCGGAGCTCAACCGCGATCTCATCGTCGGCATCAAGGTGCGCGTAGGCCGCAACTCTTCCGGCACCTCGGGAATCGTGCCGCTCGAAATCGCGCTTGAGGTCGCCGAGCAGGTCGGCATGCCGCTGATGGTGCATATCGACCATCCGCCGCCGAGCTACGAGGAGGTGGTCGCGCGCCTGCGTCCGGGCGACGTTCTCACCCACGCATTCCGGCCGTTTCCCAACACGCCCGCCACCGCGCAGGGCACGGTGAAAAAGGTGGTGCTGGAGGCGCGCGAACGCGGCGTGTTATTCGACATCGGCCACGGTAAAGGCTCATTCGCCTTCAAGACCGCGCGGGCGATGCTGGCCAACGGCTTCTATCCGGACACCATCTCCTCGGACGTCCATGTCCTGTGCATCGACGGCCCAGCTTTCGATCAGGTGACGACCATGTCCAAGTTCCTGTGCATGGGCATGCCGCTGCCCGATGTGGTCGCCGCGTCTACGGTCAATGCGGCGATGGCGCTGCGGCGTCCCGAGCTCGGCAGCCTCAAGCCCGGAAGCGTCGGGGACGCCACCCTGATCTCGATCGCGCAAGGCCAGTTCGACTACGTCGACGTCGTCGGCGAGCACCTAATAGGCGACCGCAAGATCGTTTCCGAAGGCGTCGTCATTGGCGGCCGTTGGTGGCACCCGGAGCAGTCGTCGAAATTCAAGCCGTTCGCTGCCGAAAGCCGGGCCGCAGGCTGATGTGATCGCTCGAAAATGTGATCGCTGGAGAATGCCGTCCGCCTTGGGCCGGCCGGGATCCTGGTGGCGGCCGCGAACTGGCGCGCTGGCATACCGCTTGCAAGCAAAAAGCAGGCTGATCGCCATCGTTCTGACTGGCCCGTTTCACCTCATTTGGCGCCGAACCCTCGGCCAATGAAATGGGCGGAACCCTGTAACAACGCGAGACCGGGAGAGCTTTATGGATCGCAGGACTGTGTTGAAAGGATTGGCCGGGGTCGGCAGCCTGGCAGCGACGGGCGGCCTTTCGGCGCCGGCGCTCTCCCAAGGCGCCGCGGCGCGTACCTTGCGGTTTGTGCCCCAGGCCAATCTTGCGAATTTCGATCCGATATGGGGGACCCAGTATGTCGTCCGCAACGCCGCCGCACTGGTGTGGGACACCCTCTACGGCATCGACGCCAAGCTGCAGCCGCAGCGCCAGATGGTCGAATCCGAAGAGGTCTCCGATGACGGTCTGACCTGGACGTTTCGCCTTCGGCCGGGATTGAAGTTCCACGACGGCGAGCCGGTGCGGAGCAAGGATGTCGTGGCCAGCCTGACGCGTTGGTCGGCCCGCGATCCCATGGGGCTGATGATCAAGGCGATCCAGAACGAATTGACCGCGGTCGACGACAAGACTTTCAAATGGTCGCTGAAGCAGCCTTATCCGAAAATGCTTCTGGCGCTGGCCAAGAACAATTCGCCCTGCGCCTTTATCATGCCCGAACGCATCGCCCAGACCGATCCATTCAAGCAGATCACCGATTATGTGGGCTCGGGCCCGATGAAATTCGCCAAGAGCGAGTGGGTACCCGGCGCCAAGGCGGTGTTTGAGAAATTTACCGATTATGTGCCGCGGCAGGAGAAGGGGTCCTGGCTGGCCGGCGGCAAGCAGATGCTGATCGATCGCGTGGAGTGGGTGGTGATCCCGGATCCCGCTACGGCTGCGGCCGCGCTGCAGAACGGCGAAGTGGATTGGTGGGAGAATCCGATCTCCGATCTGGTGCCGCTGCTCAAGAAGAATCGCAACATCGCCGTCGACATCGCCGATCCGCTCGGCAACATCGGTTCGTTCCGGATGAATCACCTGCACCCGCCCTTCAACAATGTGAAGGCGCGACGTGCCGTGCTCGCGGTCCTCAACCAGGAGGACTATATGCGTGCGCTGGTCGGAGACGATACCGCGCTATGGAAGCCGCTGCCGGGTTTCTTCACGCCGGATACGCCGCTCTACACCGAGGAGGGCGGCGAGATCCTGAAAGGCAAGCGCGATTTCGCAGCGGCCAAGAAGCTCTTGGCCGAGGCAGGTTATTCGGGCGAGCCGATCACCTGCGTGGTGGCGCAGGATCAACCGATCACCAAAGCGCAGGGCGACGTCACCGCGGAGCTACTCAAACAACTGGGCATGAATGTCGATTTCGTCGCGACCGATTGGGGCACGGTCGGTTCCCGCCGCGCTCTGAAGACGCCTCCGGCCCAGGGCGGCTGGCATATGTTTCACACCTGGCATGCCGGCGCGGATTGTCTCAACCCCGCCGCCTATGCGGGCATTCGCGGCAATGGCGACAAGGCGTGGTGGGGCTGGCCAACCAGTCCGGCCGTGGAAAAGGAAGTCACGGCATGGTTCGACGCCAAGAGTTCTCGATGAGGAGAAGGCTGCGGTCGGTCACCTCAACAAGGCGGCGTTGGAGGATGTCATTTATGCGCCGACCGGCTTCTTCCTGGGCTACACGGCGTGGCGCAAGAACATCTCCGGCATCGCCAAGGGACCGCTGCCCTTTTTCTGGGGCGTGTCGAAGACCGCATGACGGTGCGGTGAAACGACATGCTCTCGTATATCCTCCGGCGCATTCTCGCGACGCTGCCCGTAATGGCGATCGTCGCGCTGTTCGTCTTCAGTCTGCTCTACATCGCGCCGGGCGATCCGGCGGCGGTGATCGCGGGCGATCAGGCGAGCGCCGCCGACATCGAGCGTATTCGCCAGGGCCTCGGCCTCGACCGGCCGTTTCTGGTCCAGTTCGGGTCCTGGCTCTGGCACATCCTGCACGGCGATCTCGGCACCTCGATCTTCACCAACCTGCCGGTTTCCTCGCTGATCGCGCAGCGCATCGAGCCGACGCTTTCGCTGATGACGTTGACGCTCATCATGACCCTTCTTATCGCGGTGCCACTCGGCGTGGTGGCGGCGTGGAAGGCGGGAAGCTGGGTGGACCGCACCATCATGGCATTTGCCGTATTCGCCTTCTCGCTTCCCGTCTTTGTCGTCGGATATGTTCTCGCCTATGTATTCGCGCTGCAGCTCGATTGGCTTCCGGTGCAGGGCTACACGCCGCTGGCCGAAGGCTTCTGGCCATGGCTGCAGAACCTGATCCTTCCGGCCATAGCGCTCGGCGGCGTCTACATCGCGCTGATCGCGCGCATTACCCGCGCCTCCATGCTTGAAGTGCTGCAGCAGGATTATATCCGCACCGCCCGCGCCAAGGGCCTGGATCAGCGCAGTATCCTGTTCGTTCATGCACTGAAAAACGCGGCCGTTCCGATCATCACGGTCATCGGTATCGGTATCGCCCTGCTGATCGGCGGCGCGGTGGTGACCGAAAGTGTGTTCGCGATTCCGGGTCTCGGCCGTCTGACGATCGACGCGATCCTGCGCCGCGACTACCCGGTCATCCAGGGCATCGTCCTGCTGTTCAGTTTCCTCTATGTGCTGGTCAATCTGATGGTCGACGTCACCTATACCCTGGTCGATCCGAGGATCCGCTATTGACCGTCTCGACCACCAGCACTGCGCCGCTGCCGCCGGGGCTCGTCATCGCGCCGCAACTGCCGGATCTGCTGCTGCCGGTGAAAATCCGTCGCGGTGTCCTTGGCTTCCTGCGCAATCATCCCACCGTCGCGATCGGCGGCGCCTTGCTGCTCTGCCTCGTATTGGCCGGGATCTTCGCACCCTATCTCGGGACCGTCGACCCGACCGCGCTGGCGCCCGCCAAGCGCACACGCGCGCCCTCGGCGGATTTTTGGTTCGGCACCGACATGCTGGGCCGCGACATCTATTCACGCGTGCTCTACGGAGCGCGGGTCTCACTCACCGTAGGCCTTTCGGTGGCGCTGCTCGCCTCGCTCGCAGGTCTCGCCATCGGCCTGGTCTCGGGTTTCGTGCGATGGGCGGACGGCATCCTGATGCGGTTCATCGACGGGCTGATGTCGATACCGCCGATCCTGCTCGCCGTCGCGCTGATGGCGTTGACGCGCGGCAGTGTCGGCAACGTCATCCTGGCCATCACCGTGGCCGAAATTCCGCGCGTGACCCGTCTGGTGCGCAGCGTGGTGCTGTCGCTGCGCGAACAGCCCTATGTGGACGCCGCCACAGCCTCCGGCACGCGAACGCCGATGATCATCCTGCGCCACATCCTGCCCAACACGCTGGCGCCGATGATGGTCCAGGCAACCTATATCTGCGCCAGCGCCATGATCGTGGAGTCCATCCTCTCCTTCATCGGCGCCGGCACGCCGCCCACCATTCCGTCCTGGGGCAACATCATGGCCGAGGGCAGGGCGCTGTGGCAGGTCAAACCCTACATCGTGTTCTTTCCCGCCGCGTTCCTCTCCGTGACCGTGCTCGCCGTCAACCTGCTTGGCGACGGCCTGCGTGATGCGCTCGATCCGCGAATGGCCAAAAGCCTATAGGCACTTTCAAGCGAATTGGATCCGGTTCGCCGTCAAACATGCGATGGCACAAGAGTAACTCCAGGAATGAGGTTCTGATCCGATGGCATTGCTCGAAGTCGAGAATCTGCAGGCCCATTTCCGTACCCCTGAGGGTATCAACCGCGCTGTCGATGGCGTTTCCTTCCACGTGAACCAAGGCGAGACGCTGGCCATTGTCGGTAAATCCGGCTGCGGCAAGTCGGTTACCGCCATGTCGCTTATGCGGCTCATCCCCGAGCCCCCGGGCAAGATCGCGGGCTCCGTGCGCTTGCAGGGAAAGGATCTCTTGCAACTCTCCGACCGCGAGATGCGGGCCATTCGTGGCAACGACATTTCGATGATCTTCCAGGAGCCGATGACGAGTCTCAATCCGGTGCTGACCGTCGGTCGTCAGATCGGCGAGACGCTGCGGATGCATCAGGGGCTGGACAAGCACGCCGCGCTGGCGCGTGCCATCGAGATGCTGACATTGGTGGGTATCCCGGAGCCGGTGCGGCGCGTGCACGAATATCCGCATCAGCTCTCCGGCGGCATGCGCCAGCGCGTGATGATCGCGATGGCGCTCGCCTGCAACCCCAAGCTCCTGATCGCCGACGAGCCGACGACGGCGCTGGACGTGACGATCCAGGCGCAGATCCTGCACTTGATGCTGGACCTCAAGCGCCGCGTCGGCGCGGCGATCGTTCTGATCACCCACGATCTCGGCGTGGTCGCTGAGATCGCCGAGCGCGTCATGGTCATGTATGCCGGCCGCAAGGTTGAGGAGGCGCCGGTGGCCGAACTGTTCCGCTCTCCCCGTCATCCCTATACCCAGGGACTGCTCGGCGCGGTGCCCAGGCTCGGCTCCTCCCTCACCGGCGCGGCGCGGCGCCTCGCCGAGATCCCCGGACAAGTGCCCAGTCTCAAGAAGCGGATCGAGGGCTGCGTCTTTGCCGGGCGGTGTTCCCTGGCTACCGATCTCTGTCGTGAGTTCGCGCCGGGTCTGGAAGAGAAGGGGCCCCGCCACACCGCCGCCTGCCATTACGCGCGCAAGGAGGCGGCTGCGGCATGAGTGCTCCGCTGCTCCAGGTCAACGACCTCAAGAAGCATTTTCCGGTCCGCGGCGGCCTGTTCAGCCGCACGTCCAACTGGGTCTATGCCGTGGATGGCGTGTCCTTTGAGGTCGAGCGTGGCGAGACCCTGTCTCTCGTAGGCGAGTCGGGCTGCGGCAAGTCAACGGTCGGCCGGGCGATCCTGCGGCTGTTCGACATCACCGCCGGCCAGGTGGTGCTGGACGGCCGGCGAATTGACGATCTTTCGCCCGAAGGGCTGCGCAGCATGCGCCGCCGCGTGCAGGTGGTATTTCAGGATCCGTTCTCCAGTCTCAATCCGCGCATGCGCGTGCGCGACATTCTGGCCGAGCCCATCCGCAATTTCGGCCTCGCCAGGTCTTCCGCCGAACTCCAGGCGAAGGTCGCGGCGCTGATGGACACCGTGAGCCTGCCACGCGACGCGCTGAACCGCCGGCCTCACGAATTCTCGGGCGGTCAGCGCCAGCGCATCGGCATCGCCCGCGCGCTCGCGGCTGAACCTGAACTGATCGTCTGCGACGAGGCGGTCTCGGCTCTCGACGTCTCGGTCAAGGCGCAGATCGTCAACCTGCTGCAGGATCTGCAGCAGAAGTTCGGCCTCGCGCTGCTCTTCATCAGCCACGATCTGGCGATCGTCGAGCACATGACGCACCGTGTCGCCGTCATGTATCTCGGCAAGATCGTCGAGATGGCGCCGAGGCAACAAATATTCACCGCGCCGAGGCATCCCTACACCAGGGCGCTGCTCTCGGCGGTGCCGGTGCCGGAGCCGGGGGCTGCCCGCAACCCGATCATCCTGAAGGGCGACGTGCCGAGCCCGATCAATCCGCCCAGCGGATGCCGCTTCCACACCAGGTGCCCGTTCGTGTTCGATCGTTGCCGGACCGAGGAGCCGGAGCTTCGGACCAGCGGAGGCGGTCAGTGGGTGGCGTGTCATCTTGAAGCGCTGCCGGAAGCCGGGTTCGCCCGATGATCCGCGTTAGGCGGCGCCCACTGCAGCAACTTGCGCATCGTGCCAAATTAATGTACGATTAGTCCAGTTATTGAGGCGCGGATCAATCGGTCGGATTGAGATAATCGGCATTGCTGCAGACCTGATCGGACGTGTCGGAAGGCGACGGTAATCATGAGCGGCGCGGTCATTCCCGATGTGAACGACAGGCCCAAGCCATTGAGTCCGGCCATGCTGCGCGAGCTGTCGGTTCGTTCCAACCTTCAGGGCGCCGTGCGCACGGCCAGTCACTATGGTGTAGTTGCGATCCTCGGTGCCGTTATCTGGCTGGTCTCCTCGACCTACGGAATCGCCTGGGCCTTGCCGATCATCGTCCTGCAAGGCTACTTCGTGGCGTTCCTGTTCATGGCGGTCCACGAGACCGCCCACAAGACGGCCTTTCAGAATCGTGCGCTCAACCTCGCCGTGGGCCATCTGTCAGCTTTTGCGATCGCGCTACCCTATGAGTATTACTGCCTCTTTCACTGGGACCATCACCGCTACACGCAGGATCCCGACAAGGATCCGGAACTGGTGGTCGGCATTACCCCGTCCTCGGATACGCAACTGGCGATCGCCTATACCGGTCTTCTGCAGGTCGCCGGCCGCGTGCGGCTGATGCTTGTTCACGCCTTTACCGGCAAAGTCTCCGTTCCCTGGATTCCCGAGCACAAGCGCGGCACCGTCGTAAGGGAAGCGCGCCTCTATGTCGCGACCTATTCGCTGCTGCTCGCCATCTCACTCGCGCTTTCCACGGCAATCCTGCTCTGGGTTTGGGTCATCCCGCTTCTCGTCGGCCAGTTGATCCTGCGGCCTTACCTTTACTCGGAACACACCGGGTGCGAACGGACCCGCAGCGCCTTCGACAATACCCGCACCACTTACACAGGCATGGTCGTGAAGTGGTTCGCATGGAATATGCCCTATCACGTCGAGCACCATGCCTACCCCTCGGTTCCCTTTCATGCGCTGCCGAAGTTGAACCGGATTGTCGCCGACCGGATCGCTTTTCGGGGCCGGAGCTACAGCGCCGTGACGCGAGAGACATGGGGCTGGTTTCGCGGGCGATACACAAGAACCCAGGAGCCATGAACACTAGGGCGAGACACCGGGTCATCGGCCCTCACCGGGGTTTCGTATTGGCGTCGCCGTCCGTCGTCAGCAGGATCTCGACAAGGCTGCGGGCATAGGCCGGCGACAGTGGCTTGATCCCGAAGACGTAGCGATAGAACAGGCTGCCATAGATCGCATCGTACAGATCCCCGGGTGCGCCGGTTGAGCGGATGCTTCCGTCCCGTTGACCGGCGGCGATCAGTTCGAGCATCGGTTTTCGTCGAAAGCTGAGATAGCGCTGGTAGAAAATTTTCGCGGATCCGGTCTTCGAAATGCATTCGGAGATCACCGCGAGCTGCACCCTGCCGAACTCACCCTGCAGCGCCTCGGTATAGGCTGCGGCGTGCCGTCTCACGCGAGCCGCCGGATTTCCGGCGCCTGACAGCGGCAGCATCAGCGAAGCTTGATTCAGGAACGCGTCGATCAGGAGAGCTTCCCTCGAAGGCCACCACTTGTAGATGGTCATCTTCGAAACGTTCGAGTGCCGTGCAACCGCATCGATGCTGGTGGCGGCCAGTCCCGTGGTTGCCATCAGGGTGTACGCACTTTCAAGAATTGCCGTCGTGGTTTCCGCCGAACGGGGCCTGCCACGGCGGGCCGTCGCATCGCCATCCGATCCGGGCTTGCCTTTCGCCATGCGAGCTTTCCCGTCCCATTGTCTTGCCGCCAGCTTGCGCCCGGCGGCGGTTCGCGTTGGACTTAGCACAAATCGAGACGCCATCCAGGATTGGGCTATTCCTTCAGCGATGGGGTGCCGACACGGTGATGGCGCTCGACGGGCTTGCTCCGTGCCGGAACAGTGCGGCATGATCGCTCACGTTCCCAATCGAGCAGAGTGATTGACCATGACCGGCCCCATGATCCCGCGCGACCGCTGCGACTATTCCGCCATCGTCGACCGTCCGGCGCTGAAGTTGCCGGACGGCGCCCGCATCGTGATCTGGACCATCGTCAATCTCGAGGTCTGGGATATCGGCAAGCCCATGGCACGGCAGGTGCTGCCGGCGCCAACCGGCATTCCGCTGCTCCCGGATGTGCCGAACTGGAGCTGGCATGAATACGGCATGCGTGTCGGCGTGTGGCGTTTCTTCAAACTCTACAAGCGGCTCGGTATAGCGCCCACGCTCTCCATCAATGCGCGGGTTTGCGAGGATTATCCGCGCGTCGCACAACAGGCCAAGGACGCTGGCTGGGAATTCATGGGCCACGCCTATGAGCAGGGGCCGATTCACAAGGAGCCGGACCAGAAGGCGATGATCGATCGTGCAATGAGGGTGATTGAGAAATTCACCGGCAAGCGGCCGGTGGGCTGGCTTGGACCTGGTCTGACGCAGACATTGGAGACCCCCGATCTTCTCGCCGAAGCCGGCGTCAAATATATCGGCGACTGGGTCTATGACGATGAGCCGACCGTGATCCGCACCGCCAACGGGCCGCTGGTGACACTGCCCTATACAATGGAGTTGAACGACATTCCGATGATGCTGGTGCAGCACCATGAGAGCGACCATCTGCTCAAGCGCACCATCGACAGTTTTGACCGACTGTATGAAGAGAGCAGGGATCGGCCGAAGATCCTGTCGGTTGCGATCCACCCCTACATCAGCGGACAGCCGTTCCGGATCAAATATCTCGAGGCGATCTACGACTATGTGAACAAGTTCGACGGCGTCGTGCACTGGAACGGCGAGCAGATTCTCGATTGGTACAAGGGCCAGACGCTCGAGGGATCGAAAGCGTGAATGTTCCCGTCCAAGCGTATTGCCCCTGGACCGGCGGATATTGTGACTTAGCCTGCGGTGATCGGCCTTGGCGGGCGAGCCCATCAAGGCGAAATTGGCGCGAACGAACAGCGGTACTCACCGCATTCCTGGAAACAGCCGCTCGTCTGGCGGCGCGATCTCGGTAACGAGATCCCGGATCCAGGCTTTCTTCGGCAACGGCGCAAGGGCGGTCACGCCTTCCTTCAGCCGGACCGTGCAGGCGTAGTCGACCCTGCCGTCGATCAGCATCATGCATTCCTTGCAGGCGTTGGCATTGATGCAGGAGAACCGAAACGCCAGCGACGAATCGGTCTCGCACCGAAGCAAGCGTAAGCCGTCGAGCACGGACTGGCCGTGCTCGAACGCGACCTCGAAGCTTTCGACGCGCGGCGGCTCGCCGGGCGTGCCGCGCTGGATGGCGAGCGTCGCCTTCATGCCGCGGCTCTCCGGGTCAATGGGGCGCTGCGGCTGAGCCGGATCTCGCCGCGCGAAAAGGCTACAAGTTGATTGACGCACCAATTGTCATCGAGACCCGGATGATCTTCCCGCTGATGGGCGCCGCGGCTCTCGGTGCGCGCTTGCGCCGGCAACGTGACCGATAGTGCGACCAGCAGCATGTTGCGCAGGTCCAGCCAGTCGACCAGCACGGGATCGAACGTCGCTGCGGACGACAACGGGGTCTCGCCGATTTCGGTTTTCAATCGCTCAAGGGTCTGCACGGCCGAACGCAACTTCTGTTCGGTGCGGAACGGCCCGACCATATCGGCCATCAATGCCTTCAATTCCACCATGACCGCCGCCGGATTGGGGGCGTCGCGCTTCTGCGCGCTGCGCAGCAGATCGAGCGCGGGACGCGCCGCCTCCGGCGACCAGAGCGAGGAGCTTTGCAACACGTGCCGCGCGGCATTGCGACCGGCGCGGGCGCCGAACACAAAGGCTTCGGTGATCGCATTGCCCGACAGGCGGTTGGCGCCGCTGGCTCCGCCGACGGCCTCGCCGCACGCATAAAGGCCGGGCACACGTGTCTGCAGCGTTTCGTCCACCCGTATGCCGCCCATGTGGTAATGCGCGATCGGCGCGACTTCGACGGGACGTTTGGCAAGATCGATGCCGTTGGCGGCAAGCCGATCCACCACCGGCCCGAAGGCGCTGCGAATCTCCGCCTCGGGAACATGCTGGAAACTCAGATAGGCGCCGCCGGCAGGGCTGCCACGGCCGGCCTCGACTTCCCTGGTGATGGCGTAGGTCGCGAGATCGCGCGTCAACACGTAACGGCCGTCACTGCGGCTGTCCTGCGTCGCATAGTCCTGCTCGAATTCCCGCATTTCGGAGTTGAGCAGCTTGCCACCCAGCTTGTAGCGGAACGGATCCCACATAATCGGGTCCATGCCGACAAGTCGCGGCGCAAGGTGGCCGATGGGGAAGAACTGAACGAACTCCATATCGATGAGCTCGGCGCCGGCGCGCAGAGCCAGCGCATAGCCATCGCCACCCATGTTGGAAGATGCGCTGTTGCGGCGATAAAGCCCCGTCAGTCCGCCGGTTGCAACGATCACCGCCTTGGCGCCGAACGTGACGGCCTGTCCGGTCGGCAGATGCAGGGCCGTCGCGCCGCAGGCTTCGCCGCCACGAACCGCGATATCGACGATCACAAGCTCGCCGATGCGGCGCACGCCGTTCGCGGTGTTGAGCTGCGAGCGTAGCGTGCGCGACACCGCGGGGCCGGTGGAGAGAAAATCGACATAGGCGCAGCGGGGACGATCGTGGCCGGGTGCCTGCACCTGCTTGATATGGCCGTCTTCGCGAGCCCAGCCGACCTTCCAACCGTCCATCTCGCGCAGCCGCCGCGGTCCATCCTCGCACAAGAGGGCGGCAAGGCGCTCGTCGCAGAGACCGCGTCCAGCCGCGAGCGTATCGGAGAGGTGATGCTCCCAATGATCCGGCGTCTGCTCGCCGAGCGCCGCTGCCACCGTCATTTGCGCCATCACCGTGGCGCCGCCACGCCCGATCAGGCTGCGGTCTGCGAGAACGACCGTGGCGCCGGCCCGCGCGGCTTCGAGCGCCGCGTACATGCCGGCGCCGCCGGCTCCGATCACGAGAACATCGGTCTCGATATGCGTCGGCATCGCCGCGGCGCCGTTGCTTCCAGCAGGAGTCATGATCGTTCCAGCTTCTTGTCAATCGCTCGTTCGCATCGGCGTCTTGTACAATGCGCGCATCGATGGGCGGAAGGCCGGTCAGGGCATTCCAGCACTGCGAACCGGCTCGCCGCTGGCGCCGCCCGCTTCCGCGATGCCGGCGATGCAACGACCGTGCCAGTTGAATCGGTGATCACGTGCGGACCCGCCAATGCGGGCAACGGCCCGACGCTGTCCGTCAGCACCGAATCCCGCGGCGGATTATTCACGATTGAAATAGCTTCGTATAGTAGCTATTATACTAAACGTATTGATGGTTCAGCATCTCGCAGGCAGCACAAGAGAAGCCGTCGCATGACCAGTCCAGGATCGCCGCAGTCGCGCCAGGTGAAAAACGGCGCGGAACACATTGAAAGCGTTCGCGACGGTCGTGCGGTCTACTTGAACGGAAAGCTCGTTCACGACGTTTCTGTGCATCCCGCCTATCGGAACGCGGTGGCGTCGGCAGGGGCGCTTTATGACTATCAGTCAAGGACGGAGAATGTCGAGCGCATGACCTTCGACCTTGGCGGCGGCCGCCGCGTCAATCGGTGCTGGCAACTGCCTCGCAGTTACGCCGAACTGGTCGAGCGCCGCCAGGCGCTGGTGGAATGGGCCGAAGTCTCATGCGGATTTTTGGGGCGCTCTCCGGATCATGTGGCCTCCTCGATGTCCGGCATGATGATGGGCATCGAGGTGTTCGACAATTACGACGAGAAGCGCGGCCGCGCCTTTCGTGACTGGTACGATCATGCGCGAAAACACGATCTGTTTCTGACCTACGTGATCAACAACGTACAGGGCGACCGGTCCAAGGCATTCGGCGATCAAGGCAAGAACGCGGAAGACATGGTCGCACGTATCGTCGATGAGGATGCGTCCGGAATCACGATTCGCGGCGCCAAGCTGTTCGCTACCAGCGCGATCATGGCGAATGAGATCTTCGTCGGCTCCGGTCAGCCGCTGAAGCCGGGCGAGGAACATCTGGCCTTCTCGTGTGCGTTGCCGATGGGGACCAAGGGCATCAATCTGCTGTCGCGCAAATCTTTCGAGGAAAATGCCGTCAGCGAATACGATAATCCGTTGTCGTTCCGTTTCGATGAAAACGACGCGCTGGTGTTTTTCGATGACGTCAAGGTTCCCTGGGAGCGCGTGTTCGTGCTGCGGAACACCGATATGTGCCGCGCTCAACTTCATGACACGCCGGCGCATGTCTACCAGAACTATCAGGCCCAGATTCGCCTATCGGTCAAGCTGCGATTCCTGGTGGGTCTTGCGAGAGGTATTGCGCGTACCATCGGCACGATAAATTTCCCGCCGGTCGTCGATGTCCTGGGCAAGCTGGCGTCGCAGGCATCGCTGATCGAAGGCATGGTGCTCGGCATGGAAGCTGGAGGCGCCATGCGCGGCGAATATTTTCTGCCGAACAGGGCACTGCTCTATGCGGCGCAGGTTCAGTCACAGGAGATGTATCCGGTCGTCATCGGCACGATCAGGGAGTTGGCGGGCGGGGCACTCATGATGCTGCCGTCGTCTGCAGCCGATTTTGATAATCCGGAGATCGCCCGCATGATTTCGCTGACGCAGGTGTCGCCGGTCATGAGCGGTCAGGACCGCGTCAAGCTACTGAAGTTGACCTGGGACGCCGTTGGCTCGGAATTCGCGTCCCGCCACCTGCAATACGAAATGTTTTATGCCGGTGCCCAGTTCGTGACCCGAGGTCACAGCTATCGTACCTATGATTGGGATCGCGCGACAGCGATGGCAACACAGATCATGGAGGGCTACGATTTGGACGGGGCGAAGCAAAGTGCCGAACATATCGCTCGACATACAGCCTGATGGTCACGGCCTGTCCGTCCGTACCTCCGTTGCGTTGAATGCTCGATAAGCTCGCTACAAACTGGTGCCTGATCCTCAGAGGTCCTTTATGAAACTTGATATCCGCCGTCTGCTGTCGTTTTGCGATCACAGGGAAGTCGAGGCCGGCCATCGGCATGCGCTGCCGCTGCGCCGCGTCGCATCGGTCGCGGTGGTGGGCAATCCCTATGCCGGAGGTTATGTCGAGGATTTAAGTGAAGCGGTCGAGGCCAGCGCCGAGGTCGGCCGCATTCTGGCGAAACTGGCGGTCGAATTAATGGGGCCGTACCATATCGAGAGTTATGGGAAGGGTGGGGTCGTCGGCCTCGGCGGCGAACTGGAGCATGCGAATGCCATGCTGACGACCGTCTTCGCGGCACCGCTGCGCGAAGCGGTGGGAGGCGCCGCGGCCTGGATCCCGTCCTTCACGAAACTCGCATCGCCGGGCAGTGCGATCGATGTGCCGCTCGCACACAAGGACGCTCTTTACGTCAGGTCGCACTATGATGGCGTATCGGTTGCATTGCCGTCGGACGCGCCCGCGGCTGACGAGGTCGCGCTCATCGTTTGCCTGGCAAACCGGGGGCGGCTCAACGCGCGGGTCGGTGGCCTCGCGGCAAAGGATATCGTCGGCAAGGATGGGCTGCGGTAGAAGGGGGATGGTTTGCGCACGGCTGTTGTCAACATTGGCGTCATCGTTACGGGCGATCTGAAATCGCCGTTCAGTTCCGGCAGCGATATCCTGCTCGAAAATGGCGTGATCTCCGAGATCGGTACGTTGTCGTCCGACAAGGTCGCCGCGTGCGATGTGGTGGTGGATGCCGCCGGCACGACGGCCATTCCCGGCCTGATCGACAGCCATGTCCATATCACCTTCGGAGATTACACGCCGCGCCAGCGCACGGTCGGCTATCTCGATAGCTATCTGCACGGCGGCACCACGACCGCCATCACGGCGTCCGAGGTGCATGTGCCCGGCCGACCGAAAGATCCGGCGGGTGTCAAGGCGCTCGCCCTCGCCGCACGGGCCTGCTTTCTCGGCTATCGGCCGGGCGGGATGCGCGTCCATGCCGGCTCGATCATTCTGGAGCCTGGACTGACGGAGGTCGACCTTGAGGATCTGGTCGCGCAAGGATTGTGGCTGGCAAAAGCGGGCTTCGGCGCGTTCGAGACGCCGTTCGAATATGCCCCTTTAATGCAGGCTGCTCGCCGGCTCGGCATGATCACCACCATGCATACGGGCGGCTCGTCAATTCCGGGCTCGTCCGGAATATGGGCCGAGCACGTGCTGGCCTCCAATCCGAGCGTGTCGTTCCACGTCAATGGCGGTCCGGTCGCCATGCCCGAGCCGGGCTTCGCGCGGCTCGTCAATGAAAGCGATATCGCGCTGCAGCTTTGCACGGCCGGAAATTTGCGAACCGCATTGCTGACCGCAAAGCTGCTGGACGACGCAGGCCAGCCGGAGCGATTACTGATCGCGACCGATACGCCGACCGGAAGCGGCATCATGCCGTTGGGGATGTTCTACACCATCAGCCATCTCGCCAGTCTGGGCGGCATGCCGCCGGAACAGGCGATCGCGGCTGCGACCGGAAATAACGCCAGGGCTTATCGGCTCAACTCGGGAATGCTTCAGGTCGGCAAGGACGCCGATGTCGTGCTGATCGATGCCTGCGCCGGCGGCTCGCAACCCGATGCATTGTCCGCTTTGCGCAACGGCGACGTTCCCGCGGTCGCAGCGGTGTTCACAGATGGCGTTCCGCGATTTGTCGGTCGCAGCCGGAATACGCCGGCATCGATACGAAACGTGCGGGTCGCCCATTGCGGGTTGCCGCGGGATTTCTCCGGGGCCGCTCACTAATTGCCTCACGAGGTCATTGTAACCCTGGATCGAACCCGCCAAGGTGCGCTTCGCGAAACTCATTTTGCTATGGAAATGCAATGGAACGGAAACGTAACGTCGCCCCAATGTCGGGCAAGCCGGTCGCGCTCAAGCCTCTGAGGCGGGCGGCTTTGACGATTTCCAAGCCGGAGCTTCTGGTCGCGGGCTCCGACCAGAAATTTCGAGGCCTAGTCCATAATCTATTCGGCTTTCTCGCCCGCCATTCCGCCATTCGCGAGGGCCACGGCGCGGTCATCGGTCTGGCCGGCATTGAATATACGATGCTGATCTCGATTGGACACCTTGCCGCGGCAGGCGACGTCAGCGTCAAGGATGTCGCCGACCATCTCCATCTCAGCGGCGCCTTCACCACCGTCATCACCAACAAGCTTCTGAGCAAAAGATTGATCGAGAAAGCCGGACATCCCGTGGACAAGCGCCGCCTGTGTCTGACCGTGACGCCGCGCGGCAGGGATATGCTCGAACGTCTCGCGCCGGTTCAGACGCAGGTCAACGACGTCCAGTTCGGCTGTCTCACGGCGAAGGAATTTGCGCTGCTGGCCGATATGGTCGAACGGCTGGTCAAGTCAAGCGAGCAGGCAATGGCCCTGCAACGATATCTGTCGGATCTGAACGCGAAGCCGATCGTCGCCGAACTTGGCCGCCGCCAGCGAGCGCCTCGAAAGACCAAGTGAGCCGGCGCGGATCCGGCCGCCCAACAACTGAGCGCCATCGGCTGCTTTTTGCAGCAGGGCAGGGCGTCCCTCGATCAAGACGGCAGCGGGAAAGGCCGATCCGGTCCAGATAGCTTCTGCTAAAACCTTTGTTTAAAAGCTGTTTATAATTTGTTTGTCATTCGGCATATTTTGAGGAATCATCCGGTTGCCACAGGGCGGTGGCATGGCTTGTGCAGGCAGTGACAGGGCGCGCGAGCCGGGCATCGATGCGCCGATCCCAATTCGAGGAGTACACTCAATGATATCGACGGGCGCCAAATTTGGCGGACTTTTTGCCGCAATCATCATTCAGGTTTCATCCGCCGCGATTGGCCCGGCCCAGGCGCAGAGTCTCGCCGGTCGCGAAATCGCAATCGGTGCGATTGTGCCGAGCAGCGGACCGTTCGCGG
This sequence comes from uncultured Alphaproteobacteria bacterium, assembly GCA_963793165.1. Lineage (GTDB taxonomy): Bacteria > Pseudomonadota > Alphaproteobacteria > Rhizobiales > Xanthobacteraceae > Bradyrhizobium. The sequence goes on along the minus strand of CAWBYU010000004.1, from coordinate 990,007 downwards.
AATGGGGGCGCACCAACACCGTGACCCTCAAGATGCTGGAGCAGCAGGTCAACAAGGCCGGCGGCGTGAACGGCGCCAAGCTCAAGCTCGTCATCCTGGACGACGCAACCAAGCCGGCTCAGGCCGCCAGTTCGCTGCGCAAGCTGGCGGGCGACGAGAATGTCCTTGCCGTTGCCGGCCCGCTGACCAGCAGCGCCGCGGAGGTAACTTTCCCGGTCGCGAACGAGATGAAGGTTGTCGCCATGTCGCAGGCGTCCTCGAAGCCCGGCGTTGCCAAGGCAAACCGCCCCTGGGCGTTCCGCAATACCATTGACGAGGGGATTCTCGCCAAAACCACGGTTCCCTATTTCAAGAAGACGTTCGATATCAAGTCGGTCGCGATCATCTTCGACGCAAAGGACGCCACGGCCGCCACGGTGGGCACCAAGATCATGCCGGGGCTGATGAAGGAAAATGGCATTACGATCACGAACGAGAACGATCCGCTTTCTTTCAACACGGGCGATCTGGACGTCAGCGCCCAGGTGACCAAAATGAAATCGCTCAATCCGGATGGCGTGGTGCTCAGCGCGGACTACAGCCAGGCCGTGACGGTGCTTCGTGAGATGAAGCGGCAGGGATTCATCAAGCCGGTCGTGGGCGCAACCCAGTTGATCTCGTCGGCGATTCTCAAGGCCGCTCCGGAGTTGCCGATCGTCGCGCCCGCCACGTTCTTTGCTTCGATGCAGGGAGACCGTCCGGCTGCGTTCGTCGCCGAGCTTCAGCCGCGGTTGCGCAAGGAATCCGGCCTGCCGGCGGAAATCGAGCCAAGCATGTATGACGCCAACATTTACGAGATCGTCAGCATGTATGTGGATGCGGCAAAGAAGGCCGGCGTAACGGGCAAGCGCGAGGATATTGAAGCTGATCGCGTCAAGATTCGTGACTATCTGGTCAAGCTTCAGGATTTCCAGGGGCTGGGCGGCCCGATCAGTTTCAACGACGACGGCGACGCCGTCAAATCGTTCTACGTATTGCAAGGGCAGGGCGGCGCGTGGTCGACTAAGGTTCACGGCTGCAGTTCGGCGCCCGGTCACACCGCCTGCTGATCCGACATAACCGCCGGTTCGTCGAATCCACGATACGCGGGAACGTTGCTTGCGGACGTGCGGCGTCTCGGCAATAGCGATGGAAAATCGATGTTTCTGCAGCAGCTTGTGAATGGTGTGACATTGGGAGCGGTTTATACGCTGCTCGCATTGTCATTCTCGATCGTGATGGGAATCCTCGGCATTCTCAATCTGGCGATCGCCGAGTTGTTCATGATCGGAGGCTATCTGGGTTTTGCGGTCATCGCCGCGCATTTGCCATGGCCGCTGGCGGTCGCCGCTGGAATGGCGGGGGCGGCACTGATATCGGTGGTGATCGAGAAGGTCGGCTACGAGCCGTTGCGCGATGCGCCCGCGGTGACGCCGATGCTGAGCACGCTCGGATTCTCCATCATTCTTCAGAACGTCGCTACCAACGTCTGGGGATCCGATCCCTTGCAACTGCCGGACGAGCTGCTGGTCGGCCGCATCACGTTGGGCCCGGTAAGCGTTGGCAACATCCAGCTTGTCGTCCTTGGCGCCACCGTCGGACTGGTTGCGATCATCGCCTATATCGTGCAGCGAACCTCGATCGGACGCGCCTTGCGCGCCACGGCCGAAAATCGCGACGTCGCACGGCTGCTCGGCGTGTCCGGAAGCCGCGTTACTTTGATCGCGTTTGTGATGTCGGGCGCGCTGGCCGGCGCCGCCGGGGTGTTGATCGCGCTGCATTACGCGGTGATCACGCCCTATGTCGGCGTCGAGATTGGATTAAAGGCCATCGCCGTCATGGTGATCGGCGGAACCAGCCGGATCTGGGGCGCCCTGATCGCCGGGCCGCTGATCGGTATCGCGGAGGTGCTGACGGTGGCCTATGGCGGGTCGCAGGTCCGAGACTTCGTGGTCTACGGCTTCATGATCCTGATTCTGCTGTTTCGGCCGCAAGGGCTGCTGGGCGGAAGTGGCGCCGACCAGGGGCAGCGTGTGTAATGTCGACCTATTACGCGAGTCTTCTGGCGGATGTCGGCATCCTCACATTGGGCGCGCTCAGCGTTTACGTCATCCTTGCGACCGGCCAGTTGTCGCTGGGCAATGCGGGATTCATGGCGATCGGGGCCTATCTGACATCCTACCTGACGGTCAGGGGCGGCATTGCGCTGACGCCCGCGCTTTTGATCGCGGCGCTCACGTCGGGAGCGATTGGCGTATTGATCGGCTTTCCCGCGCTGCGCCTGAAAGGGCTGTTTCTCGCCATGGCCACGCTTGGTTTCGGGGAGATGATGCGCAGCCTGTTCCTCAATCTCGCCGCCACCGGCGGCGCGGAAGGATTCCATGGCATGGCGCACGTATCGGTCGCCTACATCTGGATCTGGGTGGGGCTGATCCTGCTTCTGGTCTGGCTGATGGAGTCGTCCCGGCTCTGGCTGGAAATGCGGGCCATCGCCGATGATGAGACCGCGGCGAGCCTGATCGGCCTCAACACCACGATGACGAAGGTGGGCGCATTCGGATTGAGCGCCGCTATCGCTGCGATCTCGGGCGGCCTGTTCGCCCATCATCATGTTTATATCGAACCCGGCAATTTCGGCTTCGAGCGATCGATCGATTTCGTTCTGGCTGTCATTCTTGGCGGATCGACGATTGGAGTGGGTTCGCTGGTCGGAGCGGCGTTGCTGATCCTGTTGCCGGAGCAGCTTCGTGCGTTTGCCGACTGGCGGCTCGCGGCGTTCGGCGCTCTTCTGATCGTGGTGTTGCTGGTCCGGCGCCAGGGTATTCTCGATCGTAATCTGCTCGGGCGGATGACGTTCCGAAGGCGTACGGCATGAGCAGGCCTCTGCTGCAGTTGAGCGACGTCACCAAGTCCTTTGGTGGAATCACGGCTCTGTCCGGGCTGTCCTGCGAAGTGCCGCAAGGGCGGATCGTCGGTGTCATCGGTCCGAACGGCGCGGGCAAGACGACGCTTTTCAACGTCATCACCGGTGCTTATCGTGCCAATGGCGGGGAGGTGTATCTCGACAATTCGCCGATTACGCAATGGCGTTCCTATCGCATCGCCCGGGCGGGCGTCGTGCGCACGTTCCAGAACATCCGGTTGTTCGGAAGCATGACGGTCTGGCAGCACCTGCTGGTGGCGCAGCCGACCCAAGGTTCGCTATTGCGCCGGGCGCTGCCGACGCGCTGGGCCGATCGCGCCGCTATCGCGCGTGCTGAGGAGGTTCTCGCGTTTTTCGGGCTCGAAAGCGTGCGTCACCTGAGCGCGCGCTCGTTGTCGTATGGCACCCAGAGGAAAGTCGAGATGGCGCGGGCATTGACGGCTGGACCGAAGGTCTTGCTGCTCGATGAACCGGTGGCGGGAATGAATCACGACGAGGCGGAAGAAATCCGTCACTTGATGCTGCGCTTGCGCGATGGCGGCCTGACCATACTCCTGATCGAGCACGACATGAGTTTTGTCATGAACCTCTGTGATTATCTTTACGTGCTCGATTTCGGCGTTTTGATTGCCGAGGGACTTCCGGATCAAGTGCGAACCAATCCGGTCGTCATGGACGCCTATCTCGGGGCGGACGCATGATGCTGTCGGTCCGCGGCCTCAAGGTCAACTACGGTTCCGTGGCCGCGGTCCGGGGAATCGATCTCGACATCAATGCGGGTGAAATCGTCGCGTTGCTGGGCGCCAACGGGGCCGGCAAGACGACCATCGCACGGGCGATCGCGGGATTGCTGCCGTTTCAGGGCGAGATCCGTTTCGAGGACCGGCTGCTGAAGCCTAACGCCGCCGAACGAAACCTGAGAGCCGGCATCTCCCTGGTGCCGGAGGGGCGGGGCATTCTTGCCCGCATGACGGTCGATGAGAACCTGCTCATGGGCATCTACTGTCGTCCGGACAAGCGGGATGCGATGGCGGACGTCAAGCGGATGTTCGCCCGGTTCCCGATCCTGGAGCAGCGGCGCCATCGGATGGCCAGCCTTCTCAGCGGCGGGGAGCAGCAATTGCTGGCGATCGCACGGGCCTGCCTTTCCAAGCCCCGGCTGCTGTTGCTGGATGAGCCTTCGCTGGGACTGGCGCCAAAAATGACGGAGCATGTTTTTGGCATGATCGGCGAACTCCGCTCGGAAGGCTTGACGATCATGTTGATCGAGCAGAAGGCCCGGCAAACGCTCAAATTCGCCGACCGGGCCTATCTGATCGAGACCGGTCGCATGGTGACATCCGGAACGGCGGCCGAGCTTGCGCGGGATTCCATTGTCTCCGAGGCGTTCCTCGGCGCCGGCGCGAGCGAGGCCCGCCATGCGAAAGCCTGAAGGTTCGCAACATCGCTGTTTCCGCAGAGCGGCCCGGGGGACGCACCGCGCCAGCGAGCTATTTTGCCGCCCGTGCCGCCGCGATCGGGGTCGTATATTCCAACATCCGAATAGCCTGATCCGCGGTTTCTACCAGGTCGGACATCAGTTTCCGGATCTTGCTGAAATCCTTGGCGGACAGACAGCTGAACAACAGGTCATTGGCCGGCCGTTGTACCGGCGCGAGCTCGTTGAGCAGCGCCCGGGCTTTCGGCGTTATGCCGAGGACAACCCGCCGGCGGTCTTCGGAATCGGTTTCCTTCTCGACCAGCCCGGCGGCGACAAGCTTGTTGATCTCGATGGTGGTGAAAGCCCCGCTGAAATGCAAATGGTCGGCCACGAGGTTGACCCCGACTCTTTCATCCGTTGCGCACAGATGGGCGATGGCGATCAACACCGTGTATTGCGTTCCGGAGAGGCCGATGACTTGCCCAAGCTGGGCCCGCACCTGCTGCAGGCGTGCGGAAAAGGCCAGCGTGTCGTGAACGAACTGGCGAAAGGCCCGGTCCGATCCCTCGACCAGCAGCTCGGGCCGCGTCACCGTGGCTTCGATCGTGACTTTTCGGGATCTGGTTTTCGTGGCCATTCGTGCTCCGCATATCGTTTGCAGTTCTATAACGACCGATCGCCCCGACAACAAGATCGGCCGGTTCGAGACAACGGCTCCCGGGCTAGTCCGGCAACCACAGTTCTTGACACCCGCGCCTTCGATCATATAGCTTTGTAACAAAGGTAAATAGCGAAGATGGGCGTTGCGCTCGACTTGGATCCGCGGGCCTTCCGGCAGGCGCTCGGTCAATTCGCCACCGGCGTGGCCATCATCACCGCCGAGGCCGCCGATGGCAGCGCCGTGGGCCTGACCATGAGTTCATTCAATTCCGTTTCCGTCGATCCACCGCTCATTCTGTTCTCGATCGATCGCAAGTCGTTCAGTCTCAATGCCATGATCGAGGCCAAAGGATATGCCGTGAACATATTGGGGCGCGACCAGGAGCATCTGTCCGACAAGTTCGCAAAGGCGCTTGGCGACAAATGGACGGCGGTCGAACACACGCTCGGGGACAATGCGGCGCCGCTGATCACCGGCGCCCTTGCGCATTTTGAATGCACCCCTTATGCGCACCACAATGGCGGCGACCACGTAATCTTCGTTGGCCGGGTTGAGAGGTTCGTCGTCTATCCGCGGAACGAGCCGCTGATTTTCTTTCGCGGTGCCTATCGAAGTCTCGCCGGTAACGAGCGCAGCCCCGAATGGCCGCTTCCGATGCACTATTGAACTGTCAATGAACGAAGCCGATCGAGGGTTGTGATGATCAAGAGTGGCGAACAGCATATTGCGAGCTTGCGCGATGGCCGGGAGATCTATCTCGATGGTGAGCTCGTCGACGACGTCACGACCCATCCGGCCTATCGAGGTGCGGTCGCCTCGATCGGGCGGATGTTCGATTTTCAGAGCGCGCCCGAAAATCGCGAATTGATGACGTTCGAGACCGAGACGGGTACGCGGGCCAATCGGATCTGGCAACTTCCCGTGAGCTACGATGACCTGGTGACCCGCCGCAAAGGTCTCGAGGCGTGGACCGAATTGCATGCAGGCTTCATGGGGCGGGCTCCCGATCATGTCGCGTCCTGCATCTCCGGGATGTATATGGGCGGCGAGGTTTTCGAGGCCTATGATCTGGCACGCGCCAAAGCGCTTGCCGACTATTACCGCTACGCGCGCGACAACGATCTTTACCTCACTTACGTGATCATCAATCCGCAGGCCGACCGTTCCAAGAGCGCCGCCCAGCAAGCCGATCCGTTTCTGTCGGCAGGGGTTGTCGATCGCGATCAGGACGGCATCACGGTGCGGGGGGCGAAAATGCTTGCGACCGGCGGCATTCTGGCAAATGAGGTCTTCGTGACCTGCATCCAGCCGCTGCAGCCGGGAGACGAGAAATACGCCATCTCGTTCGCTATTCCCATGAACGCCAGGGGATTGAAGATTCTGTCGCGGAAGTCCTATGAGGCTGCCGCGCCGTCCGTATTCGACAATCCATTGGCGAGCCGGTTCGATGAGAACGACGCCGTCCTCTATTTCGACGACGTCAAGGTCCCCTGGGAGCGGGTGTTCATCGTCGACAGCATCGAGATGTGCCAGAAGCAGTTTCATGCGACCCCCGCCCACGTCTACCAGAACTATCAGGCCATGATCCGGCTTTCGATCAAGCTTCGTTTTCTTCTTGGCATCGCGCACCGCACCGCTGAAACCAACGGCATCACCGGATTTCCCCAGGTGCGCGAGACGTTGGGGCAATTGTCCGCCGAAGCCAGCATGGTCGATGCGTTTGTCGTGGCGATGGAGACCAACGGGCAGCAACGCGGCGCCTATTTCGTGCCCGACCGGCGAATGCTTTATGCTGCGCAGACCCTGACGCAGCAACTCTATGCCAAGGTCATCAACACATTGCGCGAACTGGCCGGAGGCGGCATGATCATGCTGCCGTCGTCGGTGAAGGATTTCAACAATCCGGAGGTCGCGCGACTGATCGGAAAGACCCAGCAATCGCCCGCGGCCGGCGCGATCGACAAGGTGAAGTTTTACAAGCTGGCGTGGGACGCGGTCGGCTCGGAATTCGCGTCGCGCCATGCGCAGTACGAGATGTTCTACGCGGGTGCGACCTTTGTTACCAAGGGACATGCCTTCCGCACGTATGACTGGAATACGGCAACGTCGTTGCTCGACCGGATGCTGTCCAGTTACGATCTGGCCGACGAGACCGGTGCAAAGATCGACCTGACTTCCCCGACCCGAGCGGTCGCCTAACCCTCCCAGGAGAAATCCAAAATGGCTATCAACAAGGCCCATGACGAATTCCATACGCTCGACATGTCGAAGGGATGGGAAACTCCCACCGGCTATCCCGCGGGCATTCAGCAGAAGATACTGTCCGGCGCGCTCGACGAGACCAACAAGCGCGGCAGTCGGACCCGGCTGCTGCGCTTTGCGCCCGGCGTCTATACGACAGCGCCGTTCGTTCACGAATATTGGGAAGAGGTCTTTCTGTTTTCCGGAGACCTGACCGTTGGCAACGATGAGCATGGCAAGGGCGGTGAAGCGTTCAAGCCGAACACCTATGCCTGTCGGCCGCCGGGCGTATTTCATGGTCCGTTCAAGTCGGAAACAGGTTGTGTGCTGATGGAGATCCATTACTTCGATCCGGCTTGATCGCTGCCGGGTGCGGGCTGTGCGCATCATAGGAGATATCGGATTTGGATGTCGGAATGTCGGCCATGAAGCGATCTCGCCGCGGCGTCGATACCGAGAGCTGGGCCTTCGCGCTTGAGCTTTACGAACGGCCGCGGGTTGCGCAATGTTGCCTGGCTCTTCAGGCCGAGGCGGGTGTGGACGTCATCATTCTTCTGTTCGCGGCGTTTGCTGCGGTCAGACATCATGTTCTGTTCGAGCCATCCGATCTCGCGGAGATGGACACCATCTGCTTTGCATGGCGGGAGCAGGTCGTCCGACCGCTCCGGGCGTTTCGCGTGGCGCTGAAGTCGGGGCCTTCGCCGGCGCCCAATCAGGCGACGGAGCGCCTGAGGTCGAAAATCAAGGCCAGCGAACTATCCGCAGAGCGAATCCAGAATGACCTGCTGGCGGATTATCTGCGGCTGAAAGCGCCGCAGCGCCGGCCGGCCACGCGTGAAGATGTTCGCGCTGTGCTCCGCAGCGTCGTCATGCTGGCATTGACGGATGGCGGTCACATTGTCGCGCATTTATCTGATATCGACGAGATTGCCGAAGCGGCGAGCCGGCTTGGCGCCGATAGCCGGCCGATTGAAGGTATCGGGTGATCCGTCGGCATGCGAAGGGTTTGATCGTTCGATGCTCATTTAGCAGGCTTGACTAGCTTTGTAGCATAGCTATTCTTTTTGGATAAAATTTGTCGTGCGGTGGCCGGACCGGCGCAGAGTTCTCCGATCCGGACCGCGATGAACCCGAGCAGCTGGGCCATGTCGAAGTTACAGGTTCTGGACACTCGCTTCCGTTCGGCGCTGTCGCGTCTGTCGCACAACGGCAGGATCCTCACCTTCAACGGTGTGGCGGATCCGCATCTGGAAGTCGCCGCGATCCTGAAGAAGCTGGACGGCGACAAGGTGCTGCTGTTTCCCTCGGTCAAAGGCTACGACACCCCTGTCGTCGGCAATCTCCTGAGTTCCAGGGAAAACTGCGAAGCCGCCTTCGGCACCGATTTCAACGGAATACGCAGCCTGGTGCAGCGCGCGATGGGCGCGCCGCTGGCGCCGGAGCTCGTTGCCGATGCGCCGGTTCAGGAAGTGATTGAGACGGCGAACATTGATATCGGAAAACTGCTGCCGGCGCTGTTCCACGCCCCCGGCGATGCCGGCCGCTACATCACTGCCGGCATCGTCGTGGTGAGAGATCCAGTCACCGGAATCTACAACGCGTCCTATCACCGGCTGCAGCTATTGGGGCCGGACCGCGTCGCCATCAAGCTCGATTTCGGCCGCCATCTGCGGCTTGCCTTCGAGCGTGCCAAGGAGAAAGGCGAGGCGCTTGCCGTCGCGGTCTGCATCGGCACCGATCTGGCACTGCATTTCACCGCGGCGACGATGGGATCGCAAATGCCCGAAAGCGCCGACGAACTGGCCGTTGCCGGCGGTTTGGCCGGCAGGGCGCTCAAGGTCGCATGCGCGGTATCGCAGGATATTCTCGTGCCTGCCGAGGGCGAGTTCGTCCTTGAAGGAAAGATCCTCGCCGACGAAGTTGCGCCGGAGGGGCCGTTCGGGGAGTTTGTCGGCTTTGCCGCGCCGGCGGCGGATGCGCCGGTTTTACAGATTACCGCCGTCACAAGCCGCAGGCGTCCGATCTATCACGTCATCAACGGCTTCGGTCGTGAGACCATCATGCTGCGCAAATACGTTCTCGAAGCCAGCCTTCTTAAAGTACTGCAATCGGCGGTTCCGATCGTGACCGACGCGGAAATGACTGCCGGCGGATTGCATCGATTTCATGCCATCATCCAGGTCAGGAAGCAAAGCAGCCAGCATAACGGTTTGCAGCGGAATGCGATGATGGCGGCATTCGGCGCTCTCAAGGACCTCGATCTCGTCACTGTTGTTGACGACGATATCGATATCCGCGATCCGGCGGATGTCGAATATGCCGTTGCCACCCGCATGGAAGCCTCATCCGATCTTGTGCTCATTCCGGGAGCGCGGGGGCACGAATATGTTCGCGTCAGCAAGGATGGAATACGCACAAAATTGGGAATCGACGCCACGGTTCCCTTCGAGGACCAGAAGAAATTCCGGCGCGTTGAGTTTGCGCCTACTGCGGTCAATGTCGACGCTTTCGAGTCGGACAAGGAAGCCGCGATGAAGGCGTTGGGACTGTCGGGAATGGATCTTGCATCAAAAATCTAACGCAGCCGATATTGCATCTTGGCGCGATCGTCCTGCCGGTGGCCGTCGCAAGTTCAGAGGATACCACGCCATGAAGAGAGTTGTCGGAACGCTGTTTTCGTTATGGATGATCCTGGGCGGCACCGCTGCCTCGGCCCAGACCGAGTGGCCGACAAAGACCATCAAGTTCGTGGTGCCCTATGCGCCCGGCGGCTACACTGATTCCGTCGGAAGAATTACCGCGCGCTATGTCGAGAAGGCGCTGGGACAGACCGTCATCGTCGAAAATCGTGCCGGTGGCGGCGGCATTGTCGGGACCGACCTTGTGTCCAAATCCCCCGGCGACGGCTACACGTTCTGCGTTTGCAGTGTCGGCGCCGTTTCGATCGCTCCGGTCGCCCAGTCGGTTCAATACGACCCCATCACCAGCTTCAAGCCGGTCAGTCTGGTCAGCACGATTCCGCAGACGGTGATCGTCAAGCCAGCCCTTCCGGTGAATTCGATGCAGGAATTGGTGGCGTATGCCAAGGCCAATCCCGGCAAACTGAACTACGGTTCCAGTGGAGCTGGCGGCTTGATGTATTTTTCAGTGGCGCTGTTCGAGGCCCGTACCGGGACAAGGATGACTCACGTGCCCTTCAAGGGCGGGGCACCCGCAACAGCCGCGGTTGTTTCGGGGGAAGTCGACTTCGCATTCACCAACATGACCGATGCACTGCCGCAAATGGAGGCCAACACCGTCCGCGCGCTTGCCGTCACTTCGACGGAGCGAAGCCCGTTCACGCCGAAGCTGCCGACCATCGCCGAGGCGATGTTGCCCGGTTACAGCGCGGAATCCTGGAACGGGATCATGGCTCCTCCTGCCACGCCTGACGCGATCATCATCAAGCTTTCCGATGTTCTCAAGAAGATGGCTGCCGATCCCGAGGTACAGAAAAGCATGGCGATGGCTGGAGCCTCCACCGTCTTCACGACGCCCGAGGAATACAAGGTCAGGATCGGTCAGGAAGTCGAGCAGTGGAAAAGCCTGCTCAAGGAAATCGCCGACAAGAAAACCTGAAATTGGTGGGAGCCCTTCATGAAGGCGAATGCATGCTGTGACCTGCTGCATCCAGACGGCTTTTCTTTGCAAATATGAGGGGCGAACCGTCGGTCCGGGGAACGTACCCGGTTTGACCGCGCCGGAAGCATCATCATGAAATCAATGGCGTGGCGCGGAAATGTCGACTTCTATTCCGGCGTGCTGCTGGTGGCTATCGCTGCCGTTGCATTGATCTATATCCGAAGCCTCGTGATCGGAACCGTGCTGCAGATGGGGCCCGGATATTTTCCGTTCGGGCTGGCGCTGGTTTTGCTCGGCATGGGGCTGTGCCTGATGGTGAAGGGCGTCGTGGTCGGCGGATCGCCGGTCGGCCAGTTTCACTTGCGGCCGCTCGTTTTCGTGCTGCTGTCCTTTGCCGCATTCGGCGTTCTGATCGAGCGCGCCGGAACTCATTCTTGCCGTTCTCGCGCAGGTCGCCGTGGCGCATTATGCCTCCAGTGAAACCTCTTTTCGCGAAAGCCTCGTGACCGGCGCCGCATTGGCGGCCGCGTCATCCGTACTGTTCGTCTGGCTGCTTCGGATTCCGGTGGGCCTGTTGCCATGATGGACGTTTTCTCGCTGCTCGGTCATGGTTTCGTCGTTGCTGCGACCCCGGCTAATCTGTTCTTCTGCCTGATAGGCGCGCTCTGCGGCACCCTGATAGGCGTGCTTCCCGGACTGGGCCCTGTCGCCACCATATCGCTGCTGCTGCCTGCGACGTTTGCGCTTGATCCTCTCGCTGCCATTATCATGCTCTCCGGCATCTACTACGGCGCGCAATATGGCGGGTCGACCACGGCTATTCTCGTCAACATTCCCGGGGAATCCACCTCCGTCGTCACGGCGATCGACGGCTACAAGATGGCGCAGCAGGGCCGGGCCGGCGAAGCCCTGGTGATCGCGGCCATCGGATCCTTCATCGCCGGTTGCATCGGTACATTGGTGATCGCAGTCGCCGGCCCGCCGCTGGCGCTGATGACCCAGAAGTTCGCGTCGCCGGATTATTTCTCGTTGATGGTGCTGGGACTGGTTTCGGCTGTTGTGCTGGCGAACAGTTCGGTATTCCGCGCCATCTCGATGATCCTGCTTGGCTTGCTGCTCGGCATGGTCGGCATGGACATCAACACCGGCGAAGCCCGGATGACGTTCGGTCTCGTCGAATTGTCCGACGGCATCAATTTTGTCGCGCTGGTGATGGGATTGTTCGGTGTAGCCGAGGTCATTGCCAATCTCGAAGATGTCTCCGTTCGTATCGTCAATCATTCCCGCATCGGCAGCATCTGGCCAAACTTCAAGGTCCTCAGGGGCGCGTGGGGCGCGGTGACGCGAGGGACACTGGTTGGCACGATCTTCGGAATTCTGCCGGGAGGCGGCGCCACGATCGCGTCGTTTTCTGCCTATGCGCTCGAAAAGCGCATCGCGCGCGATCCGTCGCGCTTCGGCAATGGGGCGATCGAAGGCGTCGCCGCGCCGGAGGCGGCCAATAATGCCGCCGCGCAGACTTCATTCGTGCCGCTCCTGACGATGGGAATCCCAACCAGCGCGACGATGGCGCTGATGGTCGGCGCGCTGACATTGCACGGCATCGCGCCGGGGCCGATGATCATCTCGCGCCAGCCCGATTTGTTCTGGGGGTTGATCGCGAGCATGTTTCTGGGCAACGCGATGCTGGTGATCATCAATCTTCCGATGATCGGCATCTGGGTGCGCCTGCTCGCCGTGCCCTACCGGATTCTCTTTCTCGCCATCGTTGTCATTTGCGCAATCGGAGTGTTCTCGGTCAACAATTCCAGCTTCGACGTCTACATGACCATCGGCTTCACGCTGCTTGGATATATCCTGCGCAAACTGGATGCAGAGCCGGCGCCGTTGCTGATGGGATTTGTTCTCGGCCCGATGGTCGAGGAGAACTTTCGGCGTAGTCTGATCACCTCGCACGGCGATCCGATGATTTTTCTGCAGCGTCCGATCAGCCTGACGCTACTGGTGCTGAGCGCGGCGTTGCTCATCTCCATCGCCATGCCATCGATCGGAAAGCGGCGAACCGAGGTGTTCCAGGAATAGCCGGCGCGCGGCGAGGGCGCGGCGGCATCCTCCAGATGCTAAAATATCAGATCTCGACTTCTTGTGCGTGCGCACAGATCGAGGGCATTTAGTGTCGATAAAATAGGCTTGCTGGATCGTTTTTGCTTCTGTATCTGAAATATCAGTGGTGAAAAGGAGAGGCGATGAGTTCCCCCCGATGGTCCCGGCGTACGGTTGTTCGCGCCCTGGGTGTTGGAGCGGTCCTGTCGCCCGCCATTCTGCGGTCTCAGCAATCCTGGGCGCAGGTGAACAAGTCGGGCGCGGGCGGCCTTGCCCCGCCATCGAACGGCTCGTTTCTGGTGCCGATCATCCGCAAGCTTGAACTCGACAAGAAGAACGGTCTCGATTTCGACATCAACCTCTACAGCGACCCGAGCACGCTTTATTCCGATCTCGCGGCAAGCCGAACCAGCCACGTCTTCGGCGCGATCTACAACTGCGCCAACTTTTACGTGCGCAGCGTGCCGCTGCAATTGCTGTTCACGATCTCGACCGCCAATCACGCATTTGTCTCCAAGAACCCGGAAATCAAAGGCGCCGGCGATCTCAGGGACAAGACCATCGCCGCGACCACGAGTTCCGGTTTCTACGGAATGGCGGTACTGTTCCTCAAACAGAACGGGCTCGATCCCCGCAAGAACCTGAACATCATCAACTCGCCGCCTTCGTCCGTGCAGACGCAGTTGCTGGCCGAGAAGGTCGATGCGGGATTGCTGTTCGATCCCGCTTTGTCGAATATCCTGTCGCAGGGTTATCACCTCGTCGGCGACATGAACGCCGGGATACGCGCCGCGTTGAAGATGCAGCCCGATGCCAATGTCTGGTATCTCGGCTGTTACGGCCACAAGGATTGGATCGAGAGCGATCCGAAGCGGGTCGCGGCGACCTTGAAGATGTGGCAGGACGCAGCCGCCTTCTACAATGAAAATGCCGCCGAGGCTGACAAGCTGATCTCCGAATTTACCAAAGTCTCGGTGGAAGCCCTGACACTCAGCCGCAAGCTCAATATCACCCAGTTCAAGGTGACGCCGGCGATTGCCGAAAAAAGCAATCTGGATGCCCTGTTCGGCGGCTTCAAGGATGTCGGCTTCCTGTCCGACGTGCCGGACGCCGGCATCTATTATCCCTGGACCAGGAAATCTTGAGCGGCGTTGCCGCGCAGGACGGCTCGGCGGAGCCTGACACCATGCAGGCAGCGGGCGACGCCGGGCGTGATGTCGTCACGATCGCCGCCATCGGCGGCGTTGCCTATGATGCCGTTTCCGAAAGGCCGCCGCGCGGGCGCAGCCTGCTGTCGCGCACCTTCAGGGCGATCCTGCCATTTCTCGTCATCGCCGCGTTGTGGCAGACGGCGTCGCTCTTCACCAAGCCTTATTTGTTTCCGGGGCTCGGAAGCATCGCGAAGAGCTTCTGGACTATCCTGACGAACTGGGACCTGCTGTCGCAAGGCCTCGTGACTTGGCTGCGATTGCTGGTTGCGGTCAGCGCGTCGCTGGTCATCGGCATTCCCATTGGCCTCGCCATGGGGCTGTCCGCCACATGCGATGAATTTCTTCGCCCGGTGGTGAAATTCATCATGGGAGTTCCGGCCCTGAACTGGGTCATCATCGTCATCATCTGGTTTTCGACCACGGAATTGCGGATCGGCTTCGTGTTGATCGTGTTGTGCACGCCCGTCACGGTGTTCTGCGTCTATGACGGCGTGCGTTCGATCGATCGAAAACTGACCGACATGGTGCTGGCATTCGGCGCGAATCCGTTTCAACATATCCGCCTTCTGTTGTGGCCCTATGTGCAGGCATCCGCGTTTACGGCGGCCAAGCTCAATGTCGGCAATGCGGTGCGGACCGTGATCGTCGCCGAACTGGTCGGCGCTCCGCTCGGTATCGGCAAGGAACTCGATCTCGCCAAGAACGTGTTTGATATGCCGACGGTGCTGGCGTGGACCATCTTCCTGGTCATGATGGCGCTGATCATGACTCAAGGCATCGAATACGCCGAACGGAGCATGCTGCGCTGGCGCGGAGAGAGCCATGGCAGAAACTGACATGGACGTGGATGTCGTGAGCGCACCGGCGAGGTCGCCAAAGCTGCTCGTCGAGCGAGCCCGCAAAAGTTTTCGTCAGGACAGCGGCGCCGAGGTTTCGGCGATCGCGGATCTCAGTTTTTCGGTGAAAAGCGGTGAGTATGTCGCGATCGTCGGGCCGACCGGCGCGGGCAAGTCGGTTCTGCTCGACTGTTTGCTCGGGCTGAAACATCTGGACGCGGGTCAAATTCGCATCGATGGGCTTCCAGTCGAAAATTTCGTTCGGGACAAGAAAGGCCACATCACCCGGATATTCCAGGAAGACAGGCTGCTGCCCTGGCTGTCGGCGACCGACAACGCCGCGTTCGGCCTGCAGATCCAGGGCGTTGCGCAAGCCGAGCGCCGCGAGCAGGCGGCGCGTTGGCTGGATGCGGTCGGATTATCCGCCTTCAAGGATGCCTTGCCGAGGGAGCTATCCGGTGGCATGCGACAGCGCGTCAACATCGCGCGCGCTTTCGCGCCCAATCCGGAGCTGGTCCTGCTGGACGAAGCTTTCAGCGCCCTCGACGACGTTACCGCTTCGCGGCTGCGGCTGGATTTCAAGACGTTGGCGCACTCGCAGCAGACCACGTTTCTGATCGTTACCCATAGCATCGATGAAGCGATCTTTCTTGCCAACCGGATCCTGGTGTTTGGCGCGCCGGCGCGGTTGATGGCGGAAATCGCCGTTCCTCCGCAGGCGTGGGAGGATCGCGCGGTATCCGATCGGATCAAGAATGAAGTCCGCTCCCTCATTGTTGCGGGGGCGCGACCCGGCTGATGACAACCTCTGTATATGAAATGACAAGAGACAAGATATGATCGAAGATCGCGTGTTGATCGCGGGAGCAGGGCCCGTTGGTCTCGTTGCCGCAGCTCAACTGGTGCGCAAGGGAATTCCCGTCACGGTGCTCGAGGCCGGCGACGATCTCAGCGTCGAATCGAGGGCATCGACATTCCATCCCCCGACCCTCGACATGCTCGAGGAGCTTGGCGTAGCACGTCAGCTCATCGACGAGGGGCTGAAGGCTCCGAAGCTCCAATACCGATCGAAAAAGGACGGCGTGATTGCGCAGTTCGATTTCACCGAGATCGCGGATCGGACCGGGCATCCCTACCGGGTGCAAAGCGAGCAATTCAAGCTGACGCGGATATTGCTGGCGAAGCTGCGCAACGACAGCAATTTCAGAATCGAGTTCGGGGCGCGGCTCGAGAATGTTGTTCAGGATAACGACGGCGTGCAGGTGTCGGTGCGGGTCAATGACAGCGAGCATATCCGGTCCGGCCGCTGGCTGATCGGCGCCGATGGCGCAAAGAGCGAAGTTCGCCGTTCTCTTGGCGTCGAATTCGAAGGCTTCACCTGGCCGGAGCGCTTTCTGGTGTTGAGCACGCCGTTCGATTTCGATGCGGTTATTCCCGACCTTGTTTCGGTCAATTATGTCGCCGATCCCGAATGCTGGCAGTTTTTGCTGCGTATTCCCGGCATGTGGCGGGTGATGTTTCCGATCCCGCAGGATGTCGGTGATGAAGCGGCGTTGACTGCCGAGTTCGGACAATCGCTGCTGGCGCGCGTCGTGCCCGGTATCAAGACGTTCGATGTCCGGCACACGACGCTCTATCGGGTGCACCAGCGCGTCGCCAAGCAATTCAGAAGAGGGCGGGTGTTCCTGGCCGGCGACGCCGCGCACATCAATAATCCGCTCGGCGGCATGGGGATGAACGGCGGCATCCATGACGCCGTGAACCTGACGCAGCGGCTGGCCGCGGTCTATGGCGGAGCGTCCACGGACAATGATCTCGATCGTTACGACGCCCAGCGCCGGCTGGTGACGCTGGAGAGCGTTCAGACCCAGACCATTCAGAACAAGCGCGACCTCGAGGCTAAAGACGAGAAAAGCCAGGTCGAGTTTCGCGATCGTCTCAGGCGGATCGCGGCGGATCCCGCCGCGCGCAAGACCTACCTCGAGCGCGTTTCAATGATAGCGAGCTTGCGACGCGCCGGCGAACTCGGCTGAAATCAATCGCTCCAGCGAAAACCCACAGGAAAAGACATGTCCACTCATTCTCTCTCGCTTTCTCTCGCCAGCCGCAGCGCGGAAGAGTCCGTTGTCGCACCGATCGAGGCGTGCGTCATTGCGGGCTGGACCGGCCGCGATGCGGTTGCGCTCGAAAAGCATATCGTCGAACTGGAGGCGCTGGGCGTGAAGAGGCCGGCGTCGACACCGATTTTCTATCGGGCAAGCAAGCAGCGGCTGCTGATCACCGATCAGATCGAGGCTGTCGGCAACGCGTCGAGCGGCGAGGTTGAATATGTCCTGCTGCAATATCGCGGCAAGCTCTGGGTCGGCGTCGGCTCGGATCATACCGACCGTGAAGTGGAAACCTACGGTGTTACCGTATCGAAGCAGATGTGCGACAAGCCGATCGCGCCGCAGTTCTGGGCGTTCGAAGACGTCGCGGACCACTGGGATAAGTTGATTCTCCGCTCTTTCATTTCCACCGACGGCAACAGGCGGCTCTACCAGGAAGGCACGCTGGACAAGATGCTGGCGCCGAAGGACCTGATTCGCCGCTATTCAGGCGGTGACAATCTGGCCGAAGGGACGATATTGTTCGGTGGAACGTTCAGCGCCATCGGCGGTATTCGGCCTGCTCCGCGTTTCGATTTCGAGATCGTCGATGACGTCATTGGCCGCAGGATCAGCCATGGCTATGATATCCTGTCTCTGCCGATCGCGGGTTGAGGGCGGCTGATGAACCAGAGCACGCGGTTGCGCAGGGAGCGTGCGGCGGAGCCGGTTCCGGCAGAGTCGCTGAAGGACCAGGCCTATGAGGCAATCAAGCATCGCATCATCACCTGTGCCTTCAAGCCGGGGCAGGAACTGAGCGAAAACGCGGTCGCCAGTCTTCTCGGCATCGGCAGGACGCCGGTTCACCAGGCATTCGATCGGCTGAACACGGAAGGTCTGGTCGACGTTCAGCCGCGCAAGGGCGTTGTGGTTCGGCCCATTCATCTCGACGAAGTCATCGAAATCATCGAGATTCGGCTTCTCAACGAGACCTTCGCGGTTCGCCTTGCGGCGGAGCGGGCCAGCTCCGCCGAGATCATGGCGATACGCAGCGTCCTGGCGAAAGCAGGCGACGCGGTGGCGGCCGGCAAGGTCGAGACCATGATGTTGCTGGACCGGGAGTTTCACCGGCTGATCGCGCGCGCGGCGCACAACACGGTGCTTGCGGATATTCTGTTGAAGCTTCACGAACGCTCATTGCGGCTGTGGTTCATTTCGCTGGCCGCGCCGGATCATCAGGGCAGCGTCAACGATCAGCACCACAGGATTTTTCAGGCGATCAGCCACCGTGACGTCGAGGCTGCCGAGAACGCGATGCGTGCCCATATCGACTCGTTCCGGTGCAATGTCCTGCGCCATCTGTAGAAGATCGGGGCCAACGCCGGCGATCCTCAACCACAGGCAAAAATCGTCTCGGTCGGGAATTTATCCGAGATCAATTCCGGTCCGCCGGCACGGATCACGAACATGTCCTGGATGTGCCAATGATTGACATGGGGTTCCATGGCGATCACCATTCCTTCCTCCAGCCGTCGCGGATTGTCGCGTGAGATCACCGGCTCCTGCTGGTGCCACCAGGCGCCGACGCTGTGACCGGCCAGCATGGACTTGTAGGCCATGCCCGCCGCGGCGAAGCGCTCGACCACGAACTGGTAAACCTCGCCGGCGGTGCGGCCCGGCATCAATTGGTCATTGGCTGCCCGGTAGATGTCGCGAATGACCGCGTATTGGCGGTTCTGCTCCGCGCTCGGCGTGCCCACCACGGCGCAGCGCGATTGATGGCCGGGATAGCCGCGCACATAGGCCACATAGTCGGTGCGGATCGCGTCGCCCGCCGCAAATGGAAAATCGCTTTCTCCGGCATAGGGAACCGTGTTGCGCTCCGAGTTGAGAATGCCATGGGTGAATTCCGACCCGCCGGCCAGGCAATGCGCCACCAGCGCGGCATGCAGGTCGCGCTCGCGCATGCCGGGCCGCACGGTTGGAAAGTGGGTGAGGTAGGCCTCATCAAGAAGGTCGGCGCCATGTTTCAGGCGGCGGAGCTCGGAAGGCGTCTTCACCGCGCGCACCGTATCCATCAGCTGCACGGAATCGGCGCCTCGCATTTTCGGCAGACGGCTTCGCAGGATCTCCCAATCGGCGGCATTGATGAAGTTGGTCTCGAAACCGATCTTCGATTCGGCCAGTCCCATGTCGGCAATGACCTTGGCGAGCCGCTCGATCGGCGGTTCGGAATAACCCTCATAGACGTCGAAATGTTCGATGAACGAATCCCGTACCGCAAGTCCTTCGGCGATCGCATTGACCACCATGCGGGGTTCACCCGTGCGGGGCCAAACCAGATAGACCGCTCTCGGGGAGTCGGCGAGATCCAGGTGGCGCGCCAGCGTGCCCGGATAGACCAGGCCGGACAGGTAAGTGAAGTTGATGCCGGCGCGCGCCACGATGGCGTCGAGGCCATGTTCATCCATTTGTTGGGCGAGGCGTTTAGTCTGCACAAAATCGGAAACCGCTGCTTTCATGTCGTCTATTCTCCAACATCGGATTTTAGTGGTGTCACCGCCGCGAGCGCGGCGGGCGGGATCTACTCTGCCTGCTGTTCGACCATTCGGAGGAAACGCTGGGTCCGTTCGTGTTTCGGATGATCCAGCACGTCTTCGGGAGGGCCCTGTTCGACGATAAGACCGTCATCCATGAAGACCACGCGATCGGCGACCTCGCGCGCGAACCGCACTTCATGGGTCACCACGATCATGGTCATGCCGGCTTCGGCGAGGCGGCGGATCACAGCCAGGACCTCGCCGACCAGTTCGGGGTCGAGCGCCGAAGTGGGTTCGTCGAAAAGCATCAGGCGCGGCGAGATCGCCAGCGCGCGGGCGATCGCCACGCGCTGCTGCTGGCCGCCGGAGAGGCGGTGCGGGAGATGGTCGGCATGGTTGACGAGGCCAACCATGCGCAGCAAGTTCATCGCCAGTGCGCGCATCTTCTCGGTCGCTTCGCCATGCACATGGATAGGCGCTTCCATGATGTTTTCAAGCGCGGTGAGATGATCGAACAAATTGAAATGCTGGAACACCATGCCGATGCGCGCATCGGCGCGAGCCTTGGCGACATTGCGGATTGGCTTCAGTCCGCCCCCAATCTGATTCTGGTATCCGACATATTTGCCGTCGACCGTGATCTCGCCCCAGTCCAGCGGCTCCAAATGGTTGACCAGCCGCAGCAGGGTACTCTTGCCGGAACCGCTCGGGCCCATCAGCACGACGACTTCACCGCGTTGGACGGAGAGGTCGATGCCGCGCAGGATTTCCCTGTCGCCGTAGGATTTCTGGACGTTTCGGCAGACCACGAAGGGCTGGTCGGGCTTCGAGCCTTCCGTGCGGCTCGTCTGGAGACTGTCCATCCAGGCGGCCGGTGAGGGCGCCGGCGTGCTTGGAGCGTTTGCCGGGATGACGCCGCCAGCCGGAATGGTTTTGGCACGCAGCTTCTTCGAGGCCTCGAGGCTATAGTATTTTTCCAGGTAGAATTGCGCCACGGCGACCGCGCTGGTCAGCAGCAAATAGAGGATGCCGGCGGCGGCAAACACCGTAAAAAACTTGAAGTTCTGGCCCACGATCTGCTGGGAGCGGAAAGTGAGCTCGTTGACAAAGATCACCGAGGCGATCGATGTCCCCTTGATCATCGAGATGGTCTGGTTGGCCATGCCGGGCAAAATCGCCCGCATCGCTTGAGGCAGAATGATGCGCCGAAGCGTCAGGAACGGCCCCATGCCGAAGGAAGCCGCGGCGAGGCCTTGCTTGCGATCCACGGAAAGAATGCCGCCGCGGATGATCTCGGCGCTGAACGCGGCCTCGTTCAGCATGAAGCCGACGACGGCCGTCGTGAAACTATCGAGCCGGATCCCGACGATCGGCAGCGCGTCGTAGAGAAAGACGAGTTGCAGGATGAGGGGCGTGCCGCGCATAAACCAGATGTAGAACCAGGCCGTTCCAACCAGCGGCGGCAGTGCGGAGAGGCGCATCAGCGCCAGCACCAGACCCAGTATGACGCCACCCACCATCGCCAGCGCGGCGATCTCCACCGCGGTCAGCGCGCCATCCAGCAGGAAGGAGGAAGAGGCGTAGGTGAGGACCTCCATGAACGGCTCGGGGATCAGGCTGGACCGCCACCCGAAGGCCGCGGCGATCACCACGACCAGGGCGGCGCCGCCGCCCCACAAGGCACGTCCAGGCAATCCGCCGGTGCGTGCCGCAGTCGCGATTTCCGTCCCCGTTTCGCCCATGGTCAGCCACACAATCTTACGGTTGCATGCGCCACCGCCCGTGCGGCGGTGACCAGATCGGAGAGCCGCACGCGCTCATCGGCGGTCGGCCATTCCTTGTAGATGCGAATGTCGCCCGGGCCATATTGCACCGTGGGAATCCCATGCGCTGCGATAATGTTGCCGTCGCCGACATTGCCGAGCCGCCCCCAGCCGCCGACGACGGCTTGCGTGCCCGATGCCAATTCCTGGCCCGCTGCCAGGGCCGCCACCAGCGCATGATTCGCGGCGCAGGCCATCGGCTCCTGGCACCATCCTTCCTCGGTGCCCTTGGCCGGCAATTCGAAGCTGTAGTTGAAGGCAGGATGGTCGCGCCGGATGCCCTCCAGCAAGGCGCTGACGTCCGCTTTCAAGCTTTGCATCGTTTGTCCCGGCACGGTGCGGAACTGCAGCAACAGCTCGGCCTGCTTGCTGTGCAGGCCGGTATAATTCTTTTGATAGTAGTGCTCCTTATGGAAGGTGTCGAAGGTATGCGTCGGGAAACCGGGCAACTCCGGATGGGAGTCGAAGGTCATCCAGCTTCCTTCCGGAATCGGATCAAGGCTCGGCCCGATCCGGCGAACGACCTCGCAAAGCTGTTCGATAGGATTCCAGTAGGCGGCCTTGGCTTCGGCGCTGTAGCGGAAGAACAGTTCCGGCGCCTCGACCCGGATACGCACCATTACGATGCCGACGCAGACATTGGCGATGGTGTTGTTGGAGTGCTCCATGTTGATGCACAGGTCGGCGCGCACGCCGCTGCGCAACAGCGCCCTGGTGCCGGCCCCGCCGAGCTTGTGCGCGATCACGGGACATAGCAACACGTCGCCTTTGAGCCGATTGCCCGAACGAATGATGGCTTCCACGGCGCAGAAGGCAGCGGCGAGGCCGCCCTTGTCGTCGTGAGCGCCCATGCCCCAAACCCAGCCGTCCTCGAATTTGGCGCCATAGGGGTCCACCGACCATCCCGGCATTTCGACTCCGGGATCCATATGACCGTTCAGCATCAGGCTCGGACCCTCACCGGTACCGCGCAGAATGCCGACCGGCTGGCGGCTGGTAATGGTCGGATCGAAGGGATGCACGACGTCCATCATGGTCACGTCGAGCCCGATCTCATCCATCCGTTCGGCCAGATGATCGGCGATCTGTTGCTCCTGGAACGCGGAACTTGGGATGCGGAGCAACGCCTGCTCGATTTCGAGCACGCGCGCGGCTTCGACGTGCTGCGGCACGCCGGACAGTTCGGTGGTCATGGCTTTTTTCTCCGGTACGCATTGCCGACGGCTTGCGCTTGCGCCGTCATGGCCGCAGTCACTCTGGGTGTCGTGCGATCGCCTTCATCGCGCTCATTCGGTCAGGATCACGGGCTCCACGGTGAGGCTATAATCGACGTGGTAGCGCTCATAGATCTCCTTCTCGGCGCCGCTGGCGCGGACCGCCGTGAGGCCGTCGCGTAGCGCCTTGACCAGATCCGGATTGCCCTTTGCGGTGCCGACCGCGATCTTGGCGCCGGTGATGACGTCGAACGCGCTCTCGACCGTGGTGGGATTGGCCGCAATCATGCTTTCGCCCACGAACTTGTTGACCGCCACCAGGTCCGCGCGCGCGTTCTGCACCAGGCGCAGGCCGCTTGGCATGTCGGTGGAGGTGATGATGTTGATCGCGGGCTTGCCGCCGGCTGTGCATTTGCTGCTGGCCTCGCGCAACATGGCTTCCTGCGTGGTCCCGAGCGCCGTGGTGCCGGTCAGGCCGCACAGATCACCCAGCGCGTGGATGTTCTTTGGATTGCCCTTGGCGACGAGCATCCCGGTGGCGGCATTCATATAGACCACGAAATCAAGTTTCTTTGCCCGCTCCGGCGTGTAGAGCAGGGTGTCCCACATCACGTCGATCTGGCCCGACATCGCTGCCGGAATCAGTCCCGACCACGTTCCGATCGTGAACTGCATGGGCACCCCGATGCAGGCGAACGTTGCCCGGGCAAGATCGGCGTCGAGTCCGATCAGCTTCGTGAAGTCCTTGGGGTCGCGCATGCTGAACGGCACGCTCTCGCCATCCTGGCCGATCTTGATCGTTTTGCCGGCGAGGCCGGGATACTTGGTCGCGAGTTTTGCCGGTTCGCAGGATGCGTCCTCGGCTCTCGCGCTGCACAACGCACTAACGGCTAGAAGAGCCAGACAGGCGGTCGCCTGCAAGAAAAATTTATAAACGTTGCGCATGTATTTCGTTTCCGTTCTCTTGGATAGACCCGGTCAATTCGGGATTATTTCGGCGGAATTGGCCCATTACAAATGAATTATAGACATTCAACTCATGCATATGCATTATATGGGAATGGATTCCCGGCATCTCGAAACGCTGTTATGGGTTGCCAGGCTGGGCGGGATTGGCGCTGCAGCGCAGCATCTCAATCTTACCCAGCCGGCCGTGACCCGCCGCATTCAGGAGCTGGAGCGAGAGCTCGGCGCCAAAGTGCTGCGCCGCCAGGGACGGAATGTGGTGCCCACGGCGGTTGGTCAGACCTGCCTTGGCAGCGCCGAGCGTATCCTGTCGGAAGTCGCGACCATGCGGGTTGCGGCGAGCGGCAAATCAGCCGTCGGCACCATCCGGGTCGGAGTGGTCGAAAGCATTGCGCTGACCTGGTTTCAAAATTTTCTCGCCCGGATCGAGGGACGATATCCCAAGGTCCAGATGGAGATCGACGTCGATCTATCGAACCGATTGATCACCAAGCTTGCCAGGCATCAGATCGACATCGCCTTGTTGCCCGGTCCCGTGCAACTGCCGGGCGTCGTACGCGTGCCGCTCGGCGACTGCGTCATGAAGTGGTTGGGTCATCCGCAGCTGTGCCCGAAGGGTCGTGAAATGAAGGCGGCGGATCTCGCCGAACTGCCGATCATCGGCATGCCGCAGGATGCCAATGCCTATCATTCCATCATCAACTGGTTCGAAGAGGCCGGGGTCAGTCCGGGCCTTATGCATTGTTGCAACAGCTTCAGCGTGGTGGCCCTGCTGGTGCGTCGGGGCGTCGGCGTCAGTCTGCTGCCGCCCGACCTTTTTGCCGGCGATCTCGAGGCAGGCGTCTTGAAGATATTCGTCGAACAGCCTGAGGTTCCGAAGGTGGAGTATTCCGCCGTTTATTTGCCCGCGATCGAGGCCTCGATCCTTCCGGAAGTAGCGGCAATCGCGCGGGAGGAAAGCTGGTTCTTGGGGCCCGCGAGAACACGACGCAAGAACTTTGGCATGGGGCCGTTTCCGGCGCTGCAAGTTCGGACGCTCTTGAACGATGAGGTCTCCTAGCGTCGTGCTGCGAAGCGCTTACACGCTTTTCGCAGGGCCGCCGCTTGCGTTGAACCGCTGCCGATAGGCGCTGGGGCTCACCCCGACCATCCGGTGAAAGCGGGTACGGAACGTCACGGGCGCGTCGAATCCGGACGCCGTCGCGATTTCGTCGATAGAGCTCGATGTCGTTTCCAGCAGCTCTCGCGCCAGCATTATTCGGGCTCTCAATAGCCATTGCAGCGGCGTGGTCCCGGTCTGCACACGGAAGCGGCGTGCGAATGTGCGCGGGCTGACGCGAGCCCGAGCTGCCAAAGTCGCGACGTCGAGAGATCGGTGGACGTTCTGCCGCATCCAGTCCAGCAAAGGCGCGAGGTTCGCGTTCGAACCGGGCGGTTCATGCCGAATGAATTGTGCCTGGCCACCATCGCGGTCGAGCGGCGCGACCGCGAGCCGTGCCGCGTCGGCGGCGATTGACTGGCCGTGGTCCCGCCGCACCAGATGAAGGCACATGTCGAGGCCCGCCGCGGCTCCAGCCGAGGTGATGATGCGGCCTTCGTCGACGAACAGCACTTGCGCGTCGACCGCGATGCGAGGGAAGCGGCGCGCCAGTTCGGCGGCGCCGATCCAATGCGTGGTCGCACGGCGCCCGTCGAGCAGCCCCGTCGCCGCCAGCACGAATGCGCCGGAGCAGATGGACGCAATTCGCGCGCCGTTCCGCCAGGCAGCGCGGATCGCCGCCAGAACCGCTGGCCGCACCGGTCGCGCCGGATCTTCGACGCCGGGAATGATCACCGTATCGGCCGAGGCAAGGTGATCCAGCTTTGATGGGGCACGAACGCTGAAGGCTTCCGTCCGCACCAGGTTTGCCTCGCCACACACCCGGACACGATAGGCCGGCTTCCCGCCGGACAAACGAACGCGGCCAAACACCTCGCAGGGGATACTGAGGTCGAATGGCACAAAGCCATGCATGGCAAGGACGGCGACGTCGTGCACGGCGCACTCCCACGCTGACGGACGGTCAAGACCGGATTTCGATAGCAAAATGACGGCTGGCAGTAAATGAGCGGATATTGGCATTCCAGCCGCTCACGTCTCCACCCCGGAGACCCTAGAAGCGTGGCGCCGTTCCATCAGGAGACATCCGATGTCCCACCAGACCCCGACCGCCGGCGTAAAAGCGCCGACCCTCGGCACGATCGAAGACCAGACCGCCCAGACAGAGCTCGCGCAACTGCGCCGGCTCGAAATCGCCTCCTGTGCCGAGGCCGCCACGCTGCTGTTGCTGGTCGGCTTGGCCGTTCCGCTCAAGCATCTCGGCGGCTGGGATATCGGCGTTCGGGCGATGGGGCCGGTCCACGGCTTGGCCTTCCTCGCCTATATCTGGATGGCGGTGCAGACAATAGCCGGCGGCGGTTGGAGCCGCGCCGAGATCGCCCGGTTGTTCATTGTCGCGTTCGTGCCGTTCGGCGGCTTCTTCAATCTCCCGTTCCTGTTCCGCAAAGCGGCCGAGCAGCGCGCCGTGGTCTTGCCGGTGTGAGTTCTCGCCGCGCTTTACCCTTGGTTGAAGGCGTTGCATGTCGCTTCCGCGGTCGTCTTCGCCGGCGGTGTGCTCGCTGTGTCGGTGTTCCTCGCGGCGGCGCCGGCCGACTTGCAGAACTCGTCGTCCTTTGCTCGCACCGTGCGCCGCTGGGATCAGGCGGTAACGACGCCGGCGATGCTGCTGGTGTGGGCGTTCGGTCTCACGCTCGCGATTACCGGGCATTGGTTCTCCGGATTTTGGCTCCAGGCCAAGCTTGCTTTCGTGCTCGTTCTGTCCGGGATTCATGGCGTCCAGTCTGGCCGCTTGCGCCGGCTGGCCGGCGGAACGGCCGTTCCATCGCTGCGTTCGTCCCCGATCGTTCTGGGCTGCATCGTCGTCATCGCGGTATTGGCGGTGATAAAACCCTGAATGCGCCGGGAATATTCTGTGCCGTCCTTGAACGGGATCGGCATGGAAATCGAAACCGATCGCCAGTTCGCGCAGCTAGGCTCGACATTCTCGATAATTGCCGATGTCTCTCGATCGCGATGTGCCCGCGGCGTAGAGGGCGGTGCCGCCTCGCCGCGACGTCTCTGCTTCATTGAGCGACCGCTCGCGCGCTGCCGGCAAGGTTTGCCAGTTTCGAATTATTCAATTATTCGCCACCGACAATAGCTTGATGAGCGTGGCATCCCGGCGTAACTATCCGGAACGCCCTCAGGAGTTCGATCGCAGAAAAATCCTTCGCTTAGCTGCGTTGCAGAAGCCTGCTCAACCGCGAGCATCCATGCATCGGACGGAGAAAAAGGACACAAGCAGTCATGCCGCCTGATCCGGAAAACGAAGCTGCCGGTGCCGAACTCCATCGATCGATCATGGCAGCCTTCTGCAGGGTTCTACACGCAACGCGGCTTCCGCCGATGACGGTGATGAGTTTCGCCGCTGCCGTCGTCGGTTCGATCTACAGGGAGGTTGCCGACGAGCACCGCCCTGATGGGGCGTGTCTTTGTGGCTGGCAGCCGTATCCGCCGGGGGATGTCGAAGCCCTTCAGGCCGCGCTGGCAAAGGCGACACAAGCTATCCCGCTATCGGATCTGCGTGTCGTCCAGGCCGCCGGCCGCGCCTGAGGCCCGACGCGAGATCCAGCCCGTCTCCCGATGGCCAACTGCTCGGGCGTGCAGCCCTGCTCGGGATGGCGTGTAGTCGGTGCAGACCTGAACCGCAACATGAGCGTGCGAAGCATTTGTGGCCTGCGCGCAGGCATGCGAAAAGGGCAGGGCGTCGCCATCTGACCGATTTGCCGATGGCGCACGGGCGACGCGTTGCGCGAAACGCCATGGCGGATGCAGGGAAACGATGTGCGAGGATGCGATCCTGGAACTGAGTTTGCAATGACGCGGCCATGACCCCGCCACGCCTGCCGTCCCTGATAGCGTTGCGCGCGTTCGAAGCCGTTGGTCGTACCGGAAGCGTGCGAGCCGCGGGCGATGAACTCGCCGTCAGCCATACCGTGGTGTCGCGCCATTTGCAGAATCTGCAGAAAAGTCTCGGCGTCGTGCTGGTGCGCGGCGAAGGGCGCGGCGTAACGCTGACCCCGGCGGGCCTCGCGTTCCACGCGCAGATCACTCAGGCGTTCGATATCATCGCCCGCGCCACCGCGTCGGTCCGGCCGGCGCCCCGGCCGATGCTGAACATCTGGTGCATTCCGGGGATCGCCAATCGCCGTCTGCTCTCCCGACTCCCGGAATTGACCGGTCCGCCGCGCAACTGGGAGGTCAACATGCAGCCAACTCTGTCGCATCCGGATCTGGTGCGTGCGGAGGCTGACGCGGAAATCGTCTACGCCGATGAGGTGGATTCCCGTGGTACGCTGATGGCCGAGGCGCTGGTACGGCCGCGGGTGTTTCCGGTAGCGAGTCCCGCCTACCTTGCGCGCTATCCGGCAATCGAAAGGCTTGCCGATCTGTCGAGCAGCGCGCTGATCCATGAAGAATTGACCGAGCAGTGGGAGCGTTGGCTTGAACGCGCGGGCGTCACCGGTCTGCCGCCGCTACGCGGCCAGCGGCTCTGGCATGCCCATCTCGCCATCGAAGCCGCGCGGCTCGGCCAGGGAATAGCGCTCGGCAACGATGTGCTGGTCGAGGATGATCTGCGCTCCGGGGCCCTGGTCGAGGTGATCCCGTCCTCGGTCTATATGGAAACCTATCAACTGGTGGCGCTGAAGGAACGCTGGAATGACGTGGCGATCGTTACGCTGCGCGACTGGCTGAAGCGGGTGCTGGCAGGTGCATAGGTTTCCGGTATCAGTGCCGGGCTTCTCCGCAGCACGCCGCTATCCTTCTTCCACCGTCTGCCGATTGGTGCATGAAAGTCACCAGAGCGATTTTAAAAGCTGATTGTTCGCTTTCGGGGGCAATCTACGCTGGCGCCGCTTTCGGGAGGAAATCGATGATAACGAATGCGGGTCTTTTGGCGCGCCGGCAGGCTGCGGTTGTCCGTGGCGTGAGCCATGCCACGCCGATTTTCGCCGAACGGGCGCTGAACAGTGAAATCTGGGATGTCGAAGGCAAACGCTACGTTGATTTTGCCGGCGGCATCGCTGTGCTCAACACCGGTCACTGCCACCCTCATATCATGCAGGCGATCCGCGAGCAGCTTGACCGGTTCACCCACACCTGTTTCCAGGTGATGCCATACGAATCCTACATCGAACTCGCCGAGCGGCTGAACGCGCTGGCGCCGATCAACGGACCGCTCAAATCGATCCTGCTCAGCACCGGTGCGGAGGCCACCGAAAATGCGGTCAAGATCGCCCGCGCGGCGACCGGCCGCAGCGGCGTGATCGCGTTCACCGGCAGCTTCCATGGGCGCACGGCGCTCGCATCGGCGATGACGGGCAAGGTCATTCCCTACAAGAAAGGGCTGGGGCCTCCGATGCCGGGGGTGTGGCATGTGCCGTTTCCGGTGGCCGGCGGCGAAGTCACGGTGGATGACGCGCTGCGCTACATCGCCTTCATTTTCAAGGCGGACGCCGATGCCTCGCAGGTGGCCGCGATCATCATCGAGCCGGTGCAGGGGGAGGGTGGCTTTCATCAGGCGCCTCCCGAATTGATGCGCGGCCTGCGGCGGATCTGCGACGAAAACGGCATCGTGCTGATCGCCGACGAAGTGCAGACCGGATTCGGCCGCACCGGCAAGATGTTCGCGATGGAGCATTATGACGTGCAGCCGGACATCATCTGCGTGGCGAAAAGCCTTGCCGGCGGCATGCCGTTGTCAGGTGTCATCGGACGCGCCGCCATCATGGACGCCGCTGAACCCGGTGGTCTGGGGGGCACCTATGGCGGCCATCCGCTGGCATGCGCCGCGGCGCTCGCCGTGCTCGACATCTTCGAACGCGAGGATCTGCTCAACCGGGCCAACGCCATTGGAGACCGGCTGCGGGCGGCGATCGACCGCTTCTCGCGCGCCAACACATTGGTGCCGATGTCGGCGGCCCGCGGTCCGGGCGCGATGGTCGCCTTCGACATTCTCAAGCAGCGCGGCAGCAACGAGCCCGACGCCGAAGCCACCCGGCGCATCACCCAGCTGGCGCATCAGAATGGCCTGATCCTGCTGTCGTGCGGCACCGCTGCCAACACCATCCGCATTTTGGTGCCGCTGACGGCGTCGGATGCGATCGTCGACGAGGGACTTGCCATCCTGGAGCGCTGTCTGGCGGCGTGAGAAATCTCGCGGCGTGAAGCATCGGGCCGCAACATCGGAGTGAATAAATTGGGGGGAAATAATATGGTTACGCTGTCTGATCCAGCCCTGCTGGCCGAACGTTGCCTGATCGGCGGCGAGTGGAGCGGTACACCTGTCGATGCCGTGCACAACCCGGCCACGGGCGATCGCATCGGCGCGGTTCCGCGCTTCGGCGAGGGCGAGGCGCTCGCGGCGGTGCGGGCGGCCGGCACGGCTTTCCCGAAGTGGTCGAAGCTGCTGGCGAAAGACCGTTCGGTGTTGCTGCGGCGCTGGTTCGATCTGATCCTTGCCAATAGCGACGATCTGGCGCTGCTGCTGACGTCGGAGCAGGGCAAACCGCTGGCGGAAGCCAAAGGCGAAATCGAGTATGCGGCCTCGTTTGTGGAGTTCTATGCCGAAGAGGGCCGGCGCATCTATGGTGAGACGATCCCGACCCATCGCGCGGATTTACGGACGCTTGTGATCAAGCAGCCGGTGGGCGTCGTCGCCGCTATCACGCCGTGGAATTTTCCGGCGGCCATGATCACCCGCAAGGTCGCGCCCGCGCTCGCCGTGGGATGCACCGTGGTGGTCAAGCCCGCGCCGGAAACGCCGCTCACGGCGCTGGCGCTGGGGGTGCTGGCGCAACGCGCAGGCATTCCGGCGGGCGTGCTCAACATCATCACCGGCGATGCGCCGGCCATCGGCAAGGTGCTGACCGAGCATCCGATGGTGCGGGCGATCAGTTTCACCGGCTCGACCGAGGTCGGCAAGATTCTGATGCGCCAGGCGGCTTCGACCGTGAAAAAGGTCGGGCTCGAGCTCGGCGGCAACGCCCCCTTTATCGTGTTCGACGATGCCGACCTCGACGCCGCGGTCGAGGGCGCGATGGTGTCGAAGTTCAGGAATATGGGGCAGACCTGCGTCTGCGCCAACCGGATCTACGCCCAGGACGGTATCTACGACGCATTCGTGCAGAAGCTCGCGCAAAAGGTCGCAACGCTGACAGTCGGCAATGGCCTCGATGCCGGCGTGACCCAGGGACCGCTGATCACGATGGATGCGATCGACAAGGTCGAGAGGCATCTGGCGGATGCGATCGCCAAGGGGGCCAAGGTCGTGCTCGGCGGCAAGCGCCATGCGCTCGGCGGCACGTTCTTCGTCCCGACGGTGCTTTCCGGCGTGACCACTGACATGGTCATCACCCAGGAGGAAACCTTCGGGCCGGTGGCCCCGGTCTATCGCTTCGCTGACGAAGCCGACGTGATCGCGCAGGCCAATGCCTCGCCGTTCGGGCTCGCCGCGTATTTCTATGCCCGCGATCTGGGCCGCGTGTTCCGGGTCGCGGAGGCGCTGGAGTCGGGCATGGTGGGCGTCAACTCGGCGCTGCTCGGCGCCGACGTGGTGCCGTTCGGCGGCGTCAAGGAGTCCGGCCTCGGCCGCGAAGGGTCGCGCCACGGGATCGAGGAATATGTCGACATCAAATATATTCTCCTTGGCGGGCTCGACCGGTGACGTGATCGCCCGGCGAGAGCGTGATGGTTTTCAGATTTGAGGAGAGCGACACGTGGCTACGGATACACTGGCGAAACCGGATCATCTCACCGAGAGCCTGCGCGCCGCGGTCGATCGCAACTTCGACGAACAGGTCGCATTTCTGGCGCGCATGGTGCAGTTCCGCAGCCTGCGTGGACAGGAGGCGCCGCAGCAGCAGTGGCTGGCGCAGCAGTTCGCCGAGCGCGGCTATGACGTCGATGCCTTCAGTTTGGCGGACGTGAATCTCGCCAGTCATCCCAAGGCGGCGCCGATGGATGGCATCGATCTCGCCGGCTCGAAACAGGTGGTTGCGACCTATGATCGAAAACGCAAGGGACGCAGTCTCATCCTGCAGGGCCATATCGACGTCGTGCCGGAGGGCCCGGTCGACCTGTGGAGCGATCCGCCCTATGCCGCGACCGTGCGTGACGGCTGGATGATCGGCCGCGGCGCCCAGGACATGAAGGCCGGCGTTTCGGCGATGATCTTTGCGCTCGATGCCATCCGCGCCGCCGGCTATGCGCCCGATGCGCGGGTTCATCTGCAGACAGTGACCGAGGAGGAGAGCACCGGCAACGGCGCGCTGTCCACCTTGCTGCGCGGCTATCGTGCGGACGCTTGCCTGATTCCAGAGCCGACTGGACACACGCTGACGCGGGCGCAGGTCGGCGCAATCTGGTTCCGGCTGCGGGTGCGCGGTACGCCGGTGCATGTCGCCTATTCCGACACAGGCACCAGCGCCATCCTCTCGGCAATGCATCTGGCGCGCGCCTTCCAGGATTACACCAAGCAGCTCAACGCCAATGCGGTTCATCATCGCTGGTTCGGCAACACGAAGGATCCGATCAAGTTCAATGTCGGCATCATCAAGGGCGGCGATTGGGCAAGCTCCACCGCCGCGTGGTGCGACCTCGATTGCCGCATCGGCTTGTTACCCGGCGAGACGCCGCAACAGGCGATGCGCGGTGTCGAGCAGTGTCTTGCCGAAGCGCAGAGAAGTGACAGTTTCCTGGCCGAGAATCCGGCCGAACTGGTATGGAGCGGCTTCCAGGCGGACCCGGCAGTTTGCGAACCGGGCAACGCGGCGGAAGCGGCGCTCGGCGCGGCGCATCGGACCGCCTTTCAGGCTCCGCTTGCGGAACGGCTCTCCACGGCTGTGAATGATACCCGATACTATAGCGTGGATTACGGCATTCCGGCCCTGTGCTATGGTCCCTACGGCATCGGGCCGCATGCGTTTGACGAGCGCGTCGAACTGGAAAGCGTTCGCAAGACGACGCTGAGCATCGCTTTGTTCGTCGCCAATTGGTGCGGCCTGAGCAAGCTGTGATGACAACGGCCGCGGCCGATCGCTTATCCCAAAAGACCGAGCGCGGCCTTTTCGTCGGTGATCAGCACATCGGCGAGCCTTGCGTGTATCGCCGCTCTAATAATCGGAATTTTCTGGAGGCCCCCGGCAGCGAGAACACGCTCGGGGACCTTTAGCAAACTGCTCATTGCCGGGTGGATCACGCGCTTTGTCAGCGAGTGTGCCACCGGTTGCCCGTCAAGGTCCAGGTAGTGACCACAAATGTCTCCGACAGCTCCGGCATCACGCAGCGATCGCCAAGTCTCACGGGAGATTACGCCATATTCGAGTGCCTTCAACTCTTCAGACAAATCGATTGCGCTGAACAGTGCGATATCAAGCTCGGCCACCATGGCCAGCACGGAACGGACAGGTTCGCTCGAAACCAGCGCATTGCGGAGCTCCTCGGTTTGCGCAAACATCGGCGCGGTCACGTAGTAGCATCGTGCGCCCAAAGCGCGCGCCATCATCGCCGCATTGTCATAGGGATTGATGGCAGTGCTTTCCGCCAGCCCGCCGCATAGCAGAACAACGCGGCTTTCGTCGCCGGCACGCCGCCGAAGATTTTGCGCCGCCACTTTGATCGTTCCGCCCCAGGTGATGCCAAGCGTGCCGGCCGGGGGCAGGTGCTCGGAAATGTAGTGACCCGCCGCAGCGCCAATCAGGTCGCGCACGTCATTGTCCCCCAACGGGGCGGGCACGACCACTGCGCCACGCAGATGAAATTTTTCCACCAGGCGAGCTTCCAGTTCGCAGCAGGGTCCGGTCGTGCCTGCGATCGTTATCTGGACCAGGCCGCTTTCGCGCGCCTCGCCAAGGATTCGATTGACGCGCTTTCGTGTGATCTTCAGTCGCTGCGCGATGACGTCCTGGGTTTGGCCTTCCTTGAAATAATGCCAGCAGATTCTGGTCGCCAACGCCGCGTCGACCTGCGCATCCCCGCTTTCGAGGTCGATCAATTTCAGAACGTTCACCTTTTCCTCCATCGCGCGATAGGCCCCGCCTGCACGCGGTTTCACCGTGTCCACAGCAGTCGGTACATATGGGTCGTTGATGTCACATATGTGTCGTGCAGCCTTGCTATGCCATGCCTGCCGAACATGGAGACGCTCATATGCGCCGAAAAGTCCTTATATCACTTGCGCTTACCTGCTTATCAGCCACGTCGGCGCTGGCCCAATTCTCCGACAACAAGATCGTCGTTGGTGTAATGGGTGATCAAAGCGGAGTGGTCGCGGACGTCGGCGGCCCGGGCTCGATCGTGGCCGCTCGCATGGCTGTCGCGGACTTCGGCGGCTCGGTCGATGGCGTCCCTGTCGAGGTCATTACCGCGGATCATCAGAACAAGCCGGATGTGGCGTCCGCAATCGCCCGCGAGTGGTTCGATCGCCAGGGTGTCGATGTCATCGTCGACCTGCCGCATTCCGGCGTCGTCTTCGGCTTGATGGCGATTGCAACCGAGAAAAAGCGATCACTTATGGTTTCGGGCGCCGCCAGCGCCGAAATCACCGGCTCCCGCTGTTCTCCCTACGTGACCCACTGGACTGACGATACCTATTCGCTGGCTCGCGGCACCGCCGCCGCCCTGACGGAGCAAGGCAAGAAATCCTGGTTCTTTCTCACGGCTGACTACGCATTCGGTCATGACCTCGAAAAGGACGCTACGTCCGTTGTCGAGGAGCGGGGCGGCAGGGTGCTGGGCAGCGCGCGTCATCCGCTGAGTACGGCTGATTTCTCCGCGCTTTTGCTGCGCGCGCGGGCCTCGCAAGCGCAAGTCGTGGCGCTTGCAAGCGCGGGCGCCGACACCGTCAATGCGATCAAGCAGGCCGGCCAGTTCGGAATCATGCGTACGCAAATGGTTGCCGCGCTTCATGCCTTTATCACGGACGTGAACAGTCTTGGACTGGAAGCGGCGCAGGGCCTGATCATCACCACCGGGTTTTATTGGGATGACAGCGAGGGGACGCGCAACTTCGCCGCGCGCTTCCTCAAGCAGCATGGACGAATGCCGACCCGTGAGCAGGCCGGCGTCTATACCGGCGTCCTGCATTTTCTCAAGGCGGCCAAAAGCTCGAAGAGCGACGATGCCGGGATCGTCAATGCGGAGATGCGCCGGCTGCCGGTCGACAAGTTCGGTCGTGAAGCGCGCATCGAGCAAAGCGGGCGCGTCACTTACGACCTCGGCGTCTATCGTGTGAAGTCGCCCGCCGAGAGCCGGCAGCCATGGGACTATTACGAGCGCATCGCGTCAGTTCCTGCCGCGACCGCTTTTCGATCGACCGCAGCGTCCGGATGCCCCACGACGGCGTCCCAGTGAATCGCTTCCTCTTGTGTCAGGGCTCTATCGTTGATGAATGAAGCCTTCGTCGATGACCGGGCAGGGGACGCAGCGCCTCTGCTCGAGACAATCGATCTCGCCGTGCGTTTCGGCGATTTCGAAGCGGTGCGCGGTGTTTCGGTGGCACTTGGTTCACGAGCCATCCACGCGGTGATCGGTCCCAACGGCGCTGGCAAGACCACCTTGTTCAACGCGATCAGCGGGTTTGTGAAGCCGACGCGGGGCAGCATTGTTCTCTCGGGCGCCGATGTGACCCATTTTGCACCGGACCGCCTGGCGCGCCTCGGGCTCGCCCGGTCGTTTCAGATATGCTCGATATTTCCCAACTTGACGGTTGGCGACAATATCCGCGTGGCGTTGACGCGCAACCACGGCAGCTTGCAGCTTCTCAGCCGCCGGACACGGGCAGACGCCCTCGACACCCGGGTGCAGCGCTTGCTTCATCAGGCGGGCCTTGAGAACGAATGCGAGCGCTGGGCCGCGGACCTTTCATATGGACGCCGCCGGCTCCTCGAGATCATCACCACCATCGCCGCGGAGCCCAAGCTGCTGCTGCTCGATGAACCGACCGCCGGCCTTGCACGCGAAGACGTGGCGCCCGTCATCGCCCTGGTCCGGAAGGTCGCCGCGCACTGTGGCGTGCTGCTGGTCGAGCATAATCTCAATGTGGTCGAAAGCCTGGCGACCCGGGTCACGGTGCTCGCCGAAGGCGCGGTCCTCTGCGAAGGCCCGTATCGCGAGGTCGCGCGCGATGCACGGGTGATCGCCGCCTATATCGGGGCTCCTCGCGATGCATGAGATGGCCCCATCACCCGTCGCTTCTGCAGAGGCCATCGTCAGCCTCGCCAATGTCTGTGCCTGGTATGGCGACTCGCAGGCGCTGTTCGGAGCCGCGTTCGAATTGCACGCCGGCGAGGTTGTCGGACTCGTCGGTCGCAACGGCGCAGGCAAGACGACGATTCTCCGCGCCATCATGGGCCTGCTGCCCCGGCAAAGCGGAACGATCTATCTTAGCGGACGCAACGCATCGAAAATGCCCGCCTACGATCGCGTGCGTCTCGGCATAGGCTACTGTCCCGAAGAGCGCGCGATTTTCGCAAGCCTGACAGTTGCCGAGAATCTTCGACTTCCACCTTCCATTCGCGGTCAGGGTATGGCGGAAGACGATATTTTTTCGCTGTTTCCAAATCTCCGTACCCGCTGTCGCCATCTCGGCGGCCAATTGAGTGGTGGCGAGCAGCAGATGCTGGCCATCGCACGCATTTTACGCTCGGGGGCACGCACGCTGCTTCTGGACGAGCCCACCGAAGGACTGGCTCCCATCATCATCAGACAGATCGAAAGCGC
Source organism: uncultured Alphaproteobacteria bacterium (assembly GCA_963793165.1). Taxonomy (GTDB): domain Bacteria; phylum Pseudomonadota; class Alphaproteobacteria; order Rhizobiales; family Xanthobacteraceae; genus Bradyrhizobium. Next base: position 953,484 of record CAWBYU010000004.1, on the reverse strand, counting down.
CCTCATCGAACTGAAGCGTCGTGGCTACACCATTCTGCTGGTCGAGCAGAACCTCGATTTTGTGCTCCATCTCGCCGATCGCGTAGTCGCCGTTGAGGACGGTGTCATCGTGGAGAATCTCTCCGCGAGAACTGAACGCGAAGTCCGAACCCGTCTTGCCGGCCATCTGGCCCTATGAGCGTATGATGATCGAATTGATCCTTGGTTATCTTACGATTGGCGTCGTCAATGGGTCGTTCTATGCGCTCCTCAGCCTGGGACTCGCCCTTATTTTCGGTCAGCTCAATATTCTCAATATGACGCATGGCGCCTTCTACATGATGGGCGCTTTCGTCGCCTGGGCCGCAGCAAAGCATCTCGGTCTGAGCTATCTGTTCAGCCTTGCGCTGGCGGCCTTGTCGGTTGCGAGCTTCGGGATGCTGCTGGAGCGATTTCTCCTCCGCCGAACCTATGGCCTCGATCCGCTCTACGGATTCATGCTGACCTTCGGTTGCGCAACGGTCATTCAGGGCGGCTTCCAGGCCAAGTTCGGCTCTACCGGCCTTCCATTCGCAGCACCCGACTGGCTCTCGGGCGGGTTTGACCTCGGCTTCCTGTTCTTTCCAGCCTACCGTTTGTGGGTCGTTGGCGTGGCGCTCGCGGCATGCGCGCTGGTCTGGCTCTTCATCAGCCGGACGCGCGCCGGATTCATCCTGCGCGCATCATCGGAGAACGCGGCAATCACGGGAGCCCTCGGGATACGCGTGCCGCGCGTCTTCACCGGAACCTTTGCCCTTGGCGCGGGGCTTGCCGGTCTCGCCGGCGCGCTTGCCGGCCCAATCTATCAAGTGAGCCCGCTGATGGGGGTGGATGTCCTGCTGGTCGTTTTCGCGATCATCGTCATCGGCGGCATGGGATCGATCGGCGGAACCATCGCGTCGAGCTACATCCTTGCCATGATCGAAAGCTTCACGCAGGCCCTGGTCCCGCAAGCATCCAGCCTGGTGATCTTCGTTTTCATGTGCCTGGTCTTGCTCATCAGGCCGCAAGGCCTGTTCGGCATCGTGGCGGTTCGCAGTCACGAATTTCCCGCCGCCCGCTTGCCTTGGGTGAGGTCGCACGACGATGATCGTGTCGTAACCCAATTAAGGATCGCATTCGTTCCGCTTTTGGCCGCCGCCGCGATCGTCTTGCTGCCGACCATCTTCTATCCATTCTATCTGATGAAGATATTCTGCTTTGCGATCTTTGCCGCGTCGTTCAATTTTCTGCTCGGCTTTGCCGGCCTGGTCTCGTTCGGGCAGGCGGCGATGTTCGGAACTGCGGCCTATCTCACGGCCTACGCGGCCAAGGAATGGTTGCTTGCGCCGGAAATGGCGATCGCCGTCGGCGTCGGTGCTGCGCTTGTACTCGGTTTGGCAATGGGCGCGCTTGCGATCCGCCGTCGCGGCATCTATCAGGCAATGATCACGCTCGCCATCGCGCAGATGGTATATTTCTGCTACGTCCAGGCGCCTTTCACCCATGGCGAGGACGGTATCCAGTCGGTGCCGCGCGGGCTATTGTTCGGCTTGATCGATCTCCGCGACGATATGAACGTCTATTGGGTCTGCGCCGGCGCGATGTTCGCGGTTTTCCTCGGTCTTCGGCGCCTGCTGTCCTCTCCCTTCGGCATGCTTCTGGTTGCGATTCGCGACAATGAGCGGCGGGCACTCTCGCTCGGATACGCCGTGAACGGCTACAAACTCGCTGCCTTTGGCGTAGCCGCGTTTTGCGCCGGCCTCGCCGGATCGTTGAGCGCCGTCGTTTTCCAACTCGCCACCTTGTCCGGCGCCCAATGGCATCTGTCGGGAGAGGCGGTGCTCATGGCCCTCATTGGCGGTATCGGGACCTTCGCCGGTCCCCTCGTCGGCGCTGCCGTGCTCGTCACGATGCAACAATTTCTCGCGCCCTTTGGCGCATGGGTGCAGGTGATCCAGGGGCTGGTGTTCATCATCTGCGTTCTGATGTTTCGCGACGGATTGGTTGTTCGGGCACAACTCGCTCTGGAATCCATCCGACGCCGCATGGGTCGGCTTTCGCCGATCGCCCTGGAAGAAGTACCGGCGACAGGTCCTTGAAGATGACGCACGATCAGGAAATTCACGCTACCACCGACCCGGCTCCGAACGGAATGGCCGCTCGCGCTCTTGCGGCCGCTCTCCGGGATGGCCGGATAAGCTCTTCGGATCTGATGGATGCCTGCCTTGAGCGGATCGCGGCGCGCGAGCCGGAGGTGAAGGCGTGGGCCTTCCTCGATACGGAACGAGCGCGCGAAAGTGCGAAAATGGCAGACGCCTGGCACGCATCGGGTTCGCCGCTCGGTCCGCTGCACGGGTTGCCTGTCGGCGTGAAGGACGTGTTCGACACGGCCGACATGCCGTCCGAATACGGCAGCGAAACGCTTCGAGGCCGCCAGCCGTCGGTGGATGCCGACGCGATCTCGATCCTGCGCAGTGCCGGCGCGATCGTCATCGGCAAGACCGCCACATCCGAATTCGGAATGTACCATCCAAGCCCGACCCGCAACCCGCTCGATCTGCTCCGTTCGCCGGGCGTGTCTTCGTCGGGATCGGCGGCCGCCGTTGTCGACCAAATGGTGCCGTTGGGGCTCGGCACGCAACATACGGCGTCGACGACGCTTCCCGCCTCGTTTTGCGGCGCGTTCGCGTTCAAGCCCTCGCTCGGCTTCACGTCAATGGCGGGATCGAATGTTCTGGTGCCACGTTTGGCGCATGTCGGCTTGCTGGCACGATCCACCTCGGATCTAAGTCTGTTCGCCAGTGCTTTTGATCCCGCTCTGGCTGACGTTTTGCCCGCAGTCCGACCGCCCCGGCTTGGTTTCGTGCGAGGACCTGCCTGGGCGATGGCCGACAGCGATGCTCGCACCGCCTTCGAAGCCTTGCTTGAGGCCTTGCCGACCACCATCGTGGCTGTCGATCTGCCCGGCGAGTTCGATGACGCGCTGGACATTACGATTGGATTGCTCAACGCGCATTTGGCCTATCGTTTCGGCTCCGCGCCCGATGAAACCATGCGCCGCTACTGCCGTCCGCTGCAGGAGGGGATCGAAGCAGGACGTTCCATCGATACCGCGCGCTATCTGGCCCTCGACGCGCTGGCCGACCGCCTTGTTGAACGCGCTTGCTCTTTGTTCGATGAACTCGACGCATTGATCACCTTGTCCGCGCCCGGAGAGGCAACCCAACTCGAAGATGGGCCGGGCTCCGGCGCCATGTCGATGCCCTGGAGTCTCTGCGGCTTGCCGACGGTGTCGTTGCCGCTCCTGACGGGCGATCGAGGCCTTCCAATCGGAGTGCAGTTGATCGGCCCTCACGGTCGCGATGCTGACCTGCTGCGCATCTCGGGTTGGCTCGAGGCCGTGGCATCTTCCGACCATCAAACACTCACGGTGAAAGCATAGAGCATGATCAATGAAATCGAGCGCCCGTCATTTCCCCTCGCCGTGAACGGCCGCGATTATTTTTGGCCCTCGCGAACGACGGTGGTGATTTGCTTCGACGGGTGCGACCCTGCCTATCTTCATGCCGCTCGTGCCGTGAATGCGATCCCGGCCATCGATCGAATGGTATTGGACGGCTTCGCAACCGTGGCGCTTGCCGCGATGCCGACCTTCACGAATCCGAACAATGTTTCCATCGTCTGCGGCGCCCCGCCGTCGGTTCATGGGGTCTCGGGGAACTTTTTTCTTGACCGGGCGACCGGCGAGGAAATCATGATGGTCGATGCCTCGCCGATGCGCGCGCCGACAATTCTTGCGAGTTTCGCAGAGGCGGGTGCCAAAGTCGTGGCTATCACCGCCAAGGACAAGTTGCGCAAGGCGCTGGGCCACCAGCTCCGCGGCATCGCGTTTTCCGCGGAGAAAGCCGATTCTTGCACGCTGGCGGAGAACGGCATCGAAGACGTGACAGGCCTTGTCGGGCGCGAAACTCCTAACCTCTATTCGGCTGACCTGTCGCTGTTCGTGCTCGATGCCGGCATCCGATTACTCGAAACGCAGCCGGTCGATCTGATGTACCTGTCGCTTTCGGATTACGTCCAGCACAAATATGCGCCGGATGAGCCAGAAGCGATCGCCTTCATGCGCGAGGTCGACCAGCGAATTCAGCGGCTGATGGCGCTTGATGCGGTCGTTGGAATCGTCGCGGATCACGGCATGAACGATATGGCGGGGGTTGGTGGGGCCCCCCATGTTCTCTATCTGGGCGACGTTCTCGATGCCAAATACGGGCCGGGTGCAACCCGCGTGGTCTGTCCGATTACCGATCCCTTTGTCCGGCATCATGGAGCGATGGGTGGCTTCGTGCGCGTGCACCTGTTTGCGCCGAATCTTGATCTCGATGCGGTAACTTCTTTTGTTCGATCTCTTCCAGGTGTCGCGCTCGCTCTGTCTCGCGACCAGGCATGCGAACGCTTTGAGCTTCCCGAGGACCGGGAGGGCGACCTGGTGGTTATCGCGGAGAAAGGAATAGCCATCGGGGCCCGGGCTGAGGATCACGACTTGTCGCAACTTGCCGGCGAGCGATTGCGGTCCCATGGCGGACTTGCAGAGCAGGAAGTGCCGTTCCTGCTGTCCCATCCCATCACGCTACAAAATTGGGCTGAGCTTGGCGCGGCGCCGCTGCGCAATTTCGATATCTTCGCCGTCGCCCTGAATTGCGTGAGGGCCTGACACCATGCGGCGCGCAATTCTTGTTATCCTCGATGGATTGAGACGCGACCTGATTTCCTCGGAGACGACGCCAAATCTGGTCGCCTTCGCCGAGTGCGCGGAAACATTTTCCGACTACCGAACCGTATTTCCGTCCTGCACGCGCGTGGTTTCCGCAAGCGTCGCCACGGGATGCTATCCCGCCCGGCATGAATTGCAGGGCAATTCGCTGGCACTGTTGGAGAACGGTGTGCTCGTTCCGCACGATGCCGGTCATCCCGATTTTCTTCAGCGCAAGCGCCGGGCGACGGGCCGATCGCTGGCGGTCCCGACGTTGGCCCAACGTCTGGCTGACGTCGGTGGTGCAATTATCTTCAGCAATGTCTCGCCAGGCGCCGCCTATGCCCATGATCCCGATGGTTATGGGCATGTCTATCACCGCGCGGGTTCGTTCGGTCCGGGCCGGGTTCCGGTTCCGGACGCGGAGCAATTATGCGTCAAGCCGGACCTGAGCGGCGACCGCAAGATGACGGAGCGGTTCATCTGCGAGGTGGTATTCGAGCGGCGCCCCGCGCTGGGTGTGCTGTGGCTCGGAGATCCCGATGCGACGCAGCATAACTATCCGCTGGGTTCAGCCGAAAATCTTGAAGCTTTGAAGCAGTCGGATTTGCGTGCGCGAGAGGTGATCGAGGCCGTTCAAACCTGTCGGGCGGCGGGCGAGGATATCCTGCTCATGGTCGGCTCCGATCATGGTCATCAGACCGTGACGGGCGTCATCGACATCGAGCGTGACTTCATCTCTGCCGGCCTCAAGGACTCGGAAAACTCAGGTGACGTGGTGGCGGTTTCGAACGGAACGTCGGCTTTGGTCTACGTGCACCCGGACTTTTCCGAACGCATCCCGGCGCTCCGTGCGCATCTGGAGCGCGTCGATTGGGCTGGTCGTGTTGTACCGGCCGAAACCCTCGGCCTGATCGGACAGGCGCCGCATCACGGTCTCGCTTTTGCGATCTCCATGCGCGCCAGCAACGAACCAAACGCCTATGGCGTGCCTGGCACGAGCCTCGTCGCCAAGCCCGCGTCGGGCAAGGCGGATCGCCTGGGTTGTGGTCAACATGGAGGCCTCGCCGCATTCGAACAGGCCCCGTTCCTGTTTGTCTCCGGTAACGGCTTTGTTCCGGGCTCGGCGCGGGGGGAAGCGGCGTGCGTTGTCGACATCGCGCCGACGGTGCTCGCCCACCTCGGCATACCCCGCTCGGGCATGGACGGACACACTTTGCAACGTCCGGACCGCGCGCCCGCAATGGAAGGGCTCCTATGTCAGACGTCTGTCTGAAGAGCGTCGTCAAGCGCCACGGCGAAGCGCTCATTCTGCGGGGAATTTCGCTCGACATCCGCGATGGAGAATTCCTGACCCTGGTCGGACCGTCGGGATGCGGCAAGTCGACGCTGCTGCGCATCATCGCCGGCCTCGACATGCAGGATAGCGGCGAGGTGATGATCGCTGGACGGAGCGTGGACGGTCTGCGCCCCAAGGACCGCGATGTGGCCATGGTGTTTCAATCCTACGCGCTGTATCCGCATCTCTCGGTTTTCGACAATATTGCCTTGCCGCTGCGCGTTCGGCGGCTCAGCGGCCTGCAGCGCATGCCGCTGCTCGGGGGCCTGATGCCGGGCCGGCGGGCTATCGAGAGCAACATCCGTTGCGAGGTGGAAGAAACCGCCGCCACACTCGATATCTCACATCTTCTGGGACGAAAGCCGGGTCAATTATCCGGCGGGCAGCGGCAGCGCGCGGCACTCGGCCGCGCCTTGGTGCGCCATCCGGCCGTGTTTCTCATGGACGAGCCGCTCTCCAATCTGGATGCCAAGCTCAGGGTGCAGATGCGCACCGAGATATCCGGCCTGCACAGGCGCCTGAAAAGCACCTTTCTCTTCGTCACCCACGATCAGGGGGAGGCAATGACAATGTCGGATCGTGTCGCCGTCATGATGGGCGGCGAACTGATCCAGGTCGGCGCGCCTGAAGAACTCTATCACGATCCGGATGACCTGCGCGTCGCCGAGTTCATAGGCAGCCCCAAGATCAATGTCGTGCCGGTGGAAGCGCTGGTCGGGGAAGGGCGTAACACATGCGCCGTCTTTCCCGGCGCGACGACGCTGGCGTTCCGGCCGGAAGCGGCCGAACTGGCTCCACCGGCCACCGCATTATTGTCGGGCCGGATCGCCGCCGTTGAGAATCATGGCTCGGACATCTTCATCCAGGTTGCCGTGACGGGGGTGGGCGCGACCCTGCCGATAATCGTTCGCGTCAAGCCGTCATCAGGCCGTTTCACGATCGGCGATGCTGTAGGCATCTGCCCGGATCCCACGCGGATCGTTCAGTTCGCCGCATCGGGTCGTCGTCTGCGGGCGCAGGGGCGGGAGAACGTCGCAGCATGAGTCTTGCTCTTCCCGCGTCGAAAGGCGAGCCGATGCTTCCAGTCGCCGGGCGCCGCCGGCACGAGCACGGTGTGGCGTGGCTGGCCATAGCACCCGCGGTCGCGTTGTTGGTCCTGTTGCTGTTCGGGCCCATACTCGCCGTGGCCATGTTCTCGTTCACTGACTGGCAGATCGGCTCATCGTCGCTGCGCTTCCTCGGTCTCGACAATTACCGCGCACTGTTCGCTGACGGCGTGTTCTGGAAAGCCCTGGCCAATACCGCTCTCTATGTCGCCATTGTGGTGCCGGGCACGGTGATCCTCGGGCTTGTGGTCGCATTGCTGATCGAGGCACGCCCGGCGTTTCGCGGCTTCTACCGAGCCGCCCATTTCCTGCCCGTGATGTCGACCATGGCGGCGATGGCGATCGTGTGGAGCACGATGCTTCATCCGACCATCGGGCTGGTGAACCGCTTGCTCGCCGAGTTCGGCGTATCCGGCGTGAACTGGTTACGGGATGAACGCACCGTGCTGCCCGCGCTTGCCGTCATCGGTATCTGGCAGAGTTTCGGCTTTGCCATGGTGCTGTTCGTCGCCGGCCTGAAATCGATCCCGCAATCTCTTTACGACGCCGCTGCCATTGACGGAGCGGACGGGTTGCTGGAACGGCTCCGAACCGTGACGCTGCCCATGCTCGGTCCGGTGACGATGTTCGTGCTGATCCTCACCGCGAAACGCGCTTTCGAAGTGTTCGACACCGTACGGGTGCTCACCAAGGGCGGCCCGAACTTCGCCTCGGACGTTTTGCTGCATCGTCTCTATACCGAAAGCTTCGATTTTCTCCGCACCGGCTACGGTGCGGCCCTCACCATCGTCTATCTCGCCGTCGTCATGCTGCTGACGCGGGCGCAAGCGCGAATACTTGACCGGCGGGTGCATTACACATGACATCCTCCAAACCTCGATTCACCAGGCATCGATCTGCAGTGAGCCCGCGCCTTTCTTTGGAAGGGCTCGCGCGCCACGGGGCGCTGCTCCTCACCACGGTTTTCGCGCTGCTGCCTTTCGTTTGGATGGTCAGCCTGTCGCTGAAACCTCCGGAAGAGATATTCCAGCCCGCGTTCCACCTGTTGCCGCAGACTTTCCACGGTTTCGACAACTACCGCATCGCGGTCACGGCAGCGCCGATGTACCGTTTCCTGCTCAACGGCCTGTTCGTTTGTGGCGCGATCTTTTTCCTTCAAATGCTGGTTTGCGTACCCTGCGCTTATGCGCTGGCAAAGCTGCGTTTTCGAGGGCGCGATACGTTGTTCTCTGTCGTGCTGCTCGGCCTTCTCATCCCGCCGCAGGCGCTCGCCATCCCGCATTTCGTGCTGCTGCATATATTTGGATTGCTCGATACCTATGCCTCGCTGATACTGCCATGGATGATCTCCACGCTCGGCATCTTCCTGATGCGCCAGTTTTTCCGCGCGATACCGGACGAATTGATCGATGCAGCGCGCCTCGACGGGCTCGGCGAGTTCGAAATCATCTGGCGGATAATGCTCCCCGTCGCGGTGCCGGCGCTGACGGCATTCGGCATATTCTCCGTGGTTGCACACTGGAACGATCTGTTCTGGCCGCTTATCGCCATACGCAGCGAGGACTTGTCGACTCCCGCCCTTGGCATGCTGTTGTTTCGAGACGACGAAGCCGGCCAATTCACCGGTCCCCTGATGGCGGGTGCGGTCATCATCGTGGCGCCGCTGATCCTCGCCTTCCTGTTCGCCCAGCAACGCTTCATCGACAGCATTTCCTTCACCGCGAGTAACTGAACCCAACCCGGAAGAATCCTCCATGTCGTATCAGGTAAAACGTTCATTGCTTTGTTTGCTGGCGTCGACGCTTGGGATGATTGGCGTTGCGGCACCGGCTTCCGCCGAGATCACACTCGATGTGCTCTACACCACGCCAGGCACTTTCAATACGCTGCAGCAGGACCTGGCAAAGCGATTTACCGAGTTGCATCCGGACATCAAAATCAAATTCCGCAATCCCGTCGCCGGCTATGAGGAGGCGGCCCAGCAGATCCTGCGCGACCAGCTTACGGGCCGGCTTCCCGATGTTGCCTTCAACGGCATCAACCAGATCGGGTTGTTCGTCGATCGTGGACTCGGTGCACCGCTCGACGATTTCATCGCCCGGGATGGCGGCACGGCCAAGCTGGGCTATTACCCGACGCTCGCGGCACTCGGCAAATGGAAAGGCAAGACGTATGGATTGCCGTTCGCCGTCTCCACGCCGGTGCTCTACGTCAATGCCGATCTTGTGGAGAAGGCTGGCGGCAATGTCGACGACCTGCCGCGTTCCTGGCCCGAATTGCTCAGCTTCGGCAAGAAGGTGGAAGCGGCAGGCAGCTCCGGCGTCACGGGCCTTTACTTCCAGTGGGAGCAGACCGGCAATTGGCTGGTGCAGTCATTGGTGACGAGCAAGGGCGGGCACATTTTCAAGGCCGGCGGGTGCAACATCGCTTTCAACGACGATGCCGGAATGTGGGCTCTCAAAACGCTCGAATCCTTCGGCAAGTCGGGCATGCCCAATCTGGGGCTGGCGCAGGCGCGCCAGTCTTTCGTGGCCGGCAGCGTAGCCGTTCTGGCCGATTCCACCTCCTACGTTGCCGCCGCCGATCGCCAGATCGGCGGCCGCTTCAAATTCAGGACGGTGCCTTTTCCGCTGGCCGCTGCGGACGGTCGCCTTCCCGCCGGCGGCAATATGGCCATGATGTTTGCGAGCGACAGCGATCGGCAGCGGGCAGCTTGGGAATATATTAAATTCGTCACCGGGCCGGTCGGACAAACCCAGATGGTGAACTTGACCGGCTATATGCCTGGCAATGAGATTGCGGTGAAGACGAGCGACATGCTTGGCAATTTCTACGACAGGAATCCCAACCACAAAACCAGCATCGACCAACTTCCCGTCCTGACCGAATGGGCTTCCTTCCCCGGCGACAACTCGCTGAAAATCATTGAGGTGATAAAGACCAACACGGAATACCTCATCACCCGTCGACGCACTGCCGAGGAAACCATGCCGATCCTGGTGAAGGAAGTGGTAGCCCTGCTGCCTCCGTGCGCCAGTCAATAGCCGGCACCGCCGCTCCCATTTTCCATTGTTCCCCGAAGCGGCGGTTGATTGGACTCTGGTCCAACCAAATTTTTCGAGTTCATCTTACGACAGTAGGCCGGCCATCTCGAGCACCTTCTTGCGGAGGCGCGGATCTGAAATGCCAAAGTAGGTCGTGACGAGATCGCGTGCCTCTCGGCTCGCCATCAGCTCGGCGAGATGCCGCTGTTGTTTTCCGGAGGATCCTGGCGTCTGTCCTGTCACAACCATTTCCAAACCGCGCGCATCGTCATCGAGGTCGGCGAAAAACCACGTGATCGGCACGCCCAATTGCTGTCCGATCTCGTACAGGCGAGAGGCGCTGATCCGGGTCTCGCCCGCCTCGTACTTCTGCACCTGCTGAGGGCTTCCTCCGAGCCGCTGGGCCAGTTCGTCCTGGCTCATGCCCAACAGAACTCGCCGCAATCGCATCCGCCGAGCGACGTGCTGGTCGACGCGGTTCGGCTTTTTGGAGAGAGCTCCGCCCGTCAGTTTCTGACCTGGCTTTGAGCCAGAGGCAGATTTCTCCGCCGCTGCGCGGCCCGCCGCGGATGAGGTCCTGGAACGGTGGGGGGGCTTTTTGGACATGACACTCAAGGTTGAGAAAGTGGATTGCCTCAGCTGTATATCAACTAGGCTTAGTGTCGCAAAGAGTAAAAATTCTTCGCATACAGTTTGCACATTCTTATTTTGAAGGAGAGTGTGCTTTGGAATCGTTTCGCCCCTGTCCCGCCTCTGGTCGATTGCCAGCGGCTCTCCAAATCGTTCACGGTCCGGTCGATCTTCTGGGACGTTTCTTTCTCTGGGCTGACGGCGAAGCGCGTGACAGGGGCGTCACCTTGTCCTTTGCGTCGCTCGAGGAACTCGCCGCGGTCAATCGGATAAATTCCACTACGTGGCGTCCGCTGGTTCCGCTCTTTGATCCGGTTGTGGGCGGCATCGACGCGCAAACCGGCTTCGCATTGCTGGGCCGGAACGACGCCGGGGAGGTTGTTGCCACCCAGGCGGCCCGGCTCTACGAGTGGCCGACGACATGCTTTCACGACGAGGCCATTTCGCTGCGGATGTTCTACGCGGATCCAGCCGTAGCTCTTGCGCGCGGCGAGGGTTGCGCTGTCTCCGCGGCTTCGGCCAAAGTGATCTCCGGGCGAGTTGTGTTCTCTGGCGCCGGCTGGTATCGGCCAGATTACCGCGGCAAGGGCCTCGCCACGATCCTGCCGCGCATTTCGCGAGCCTATGCCTACACGCGATGGCACAGCGACTGCACGATCAGCATGTTCGCGGATGCCGTACTGGCGGGCGGCATGGCGGAGCGTTGCGGGTACACCAATATCGAGCCGGCCTCGGTTGAACTCTTAAATTCGCCGGCTGGTACGCTGCGCCTGGCGCTGGTCTCGATGGCGACCGTGGAGAATTTGGCCGACCTCGCGGCAATTCTAGCAGACGCGACAGCCCGCGAAGGCCTACGCACGCTCTCTGACGGCGATGCCGCGCAGATCGATCCCGACATCCACGATGGAAGCGCTGAGAAGGCACGGCGTGCCTGACGGACCACGGCGATAGGGAAGCATAAGCCGTCGGTAGCGGGCGCGGACGTGATCGTTGAGGCGGGGTCGTGCAATCATCGCATCGATATCATCAACGCATGGCCGCTCGCTCTCCAGAACCCGTTCAAATACGTCGCGCGCCCAGCAGCCATATGCATAATCGGGCTGGTGCTCAACCGGGAGGCCGCGTGCGATGCGCAGCCACGCCTCATCGTACACAACGAAGCCCGGCCCAATGTCCGCGATGATGAGACGGTGACAATCGCCATTGGGCTCTACCACCATGAAGCGGCCCTGAAGCGCGCCGTAAAGAAGCTCACGATGCTTCGCCGGGTCATAAGCCATGTCTGCGTCGACCCAACGCTGAAGCAGCGTTGAAAGCGGCCCGCCGCTCTGCAACAGCGCATTCAAGGCCAGCTCTCGTTTGAGAAACGCCGGAGGGACGGTCGGCTCCCGGGCGGCGGCCACCAGTTCCTCGATACGTGCGATCGCGCGCCCGAGATCCGCAAACAACTCGTCACCGCAGGCTTCGGACGGATACGAGATCACAATGCGCCTGGGTGCGAGGTCGGCGAGGGCGTACAGCGCAGCCGCAAGGCCAGTCGGGGAGACGAGTGCGGGACGCAAACGGATAGTGCAGGCGCTGCGCAGTTTCCATGACAGCGCGACAAATCCGAGGTTGTCGATCAGATATGTGGTGAGGTCGAAGTCCGGACGGCGGCAGCGGATCTCGCGGCGAAGCTCGAGCGATTTCTCGTCCCAACCACGGCCCGCATCATCGAAGACAACTGTGGTCATGGCCCGTATTCCACACTGAGTTCGTCCACCCCGCCGGATGGGGATGAACGAATTTGACCAAGACGCTTTTATGACGGCTGGCGCGCCCTCCGCGTTCAGATTTTCGTGATCCTCGTAACGCCGAAACGACCGATCGCTGCGTGCGGGGTGGCTATTTGCCAATACGCCTCTCTCTGAAGGCCCCGCCTATGACAACTATAGTTAGAAGAAAACTACCAAGATTAGATATTGACTATCTAATATCCGGAGTTCTACCTTGAGTGGTGTAACCCTACCGGTCGAAGCCTCTTTGCCCTGCAACTTCCCCGGGCGGCCAGCATCGAACCACCAAGGAGTGACAATGCGTCCTTCACTTTCCACCATGTCCGGTAGCCAGGCTGCTGCCCACCGGGCGACCAAAATTCCAAGCCCGCTTCGTACCCTCGTTTGCGACAGCGGTGAACTATCATTCCTGATGGAGGCGCATGATGCGCTCTCGGCCGCGATCGCCGAGCATGCCGGCTTCGAAGGCCTGTGGGCATCCGGGCTCTCCATCGCGTCTACGCTCGGCTATCGCGATGCCAACGAGGCATCCTGGACGCAGGTGGTGGACACCGTCGAGCGCATGGCTGACGCGACCGCCATGCCCATACTGGTCGACGGCGATTCAGGCTTCGGCAACTTCAATAACGCCCGTCTCGCGGCCTTGAAACTTTGGCAGCGCGGCGCGGCCGGACTGTGCCTCGAGGACAAGGGTTTCCCGAAGATGAACTCCTTTGTCGGCGACAGGCATCCGCTTGCCGAGGTGAAAGAGTTCTGCGGACGGCTCAAGGCCGTGAAGGACCACGTGCCCGATCCGAATTTCGTGCTGGTTGCCCGGCTCGAAGCATTGATTGCCGGCCATGGCCAGGAAGAGGCGCTCGAACGCGCGCATGCCTATTCCGACGCAGGCGCCGACGCGATTCTGATTCACTCCCGGAAATCAACGGCAGATGAAATTCTGGAATTCACCCGCGCCTGGCAAAACCGATTGCCGGTGGTGATCGTGCCGACGCGGTACTTCAAGACGCCGACTTCGGTCTATCGGGATGCAGGTCTCTCAACCGTGATCTGGGCCAATCACAACATGCGCGCGGCAGTGGCCGCCATGCGCAACGTCTGCCGGCGGATCCGCGACGAGGAGGGTATCGCCGGCGTCGAGGACGACGTGGCGACCCTCGACGAGGTGTTCGGGCTTATCGACTACGATGAACTCGCGGCGGCCGAGGGATTGTATCTGCCGACACATTCTTGACCCTTGATTTGCAATGTTTCGATACGCGAAAGGTGATGGACAGCCATGAGACAAGAAACGTTTCCACAGAGCGGACCCGAAATTGCCACCGTACTGGAACTGCGCGACAGCTCCTGTGCCCGCGACCTCTACATCGCCGCGGTGTCGTGGCTTGACCTGTTCACAACACTCGACGAGCGGCCGGCAAGCCTGCCGGATATTTGTGCCGCCTTCGATTTGCAGCAGCGGCCCGCGAGAACCATGCTGCGACTGTTCGAGTCATGGCAATTGCTCGCCCGGTCCGGGGATCGATACAGTGTCACACCTCAGGCGCGACGTTATCTCAGCCGGCGCTCGGATGAAAACGTGGTGAGCTACATCGCCACCATGAAATACAAATCGTCGGTGCGCGAGATGCACGACGTCCTGCACCACGGCCAGTCCGATACCTGGCATGTGGAACGGACCGATACGACGTCGTGGGATGACCTCATGCAGACCGATGATTTCGCGAACCTGAATACACAAGGCATGGAAGAACGCGGGCGTATCTTTGCGCCAAGTCTCGCGGAACTGCTGGACTGTTCGGCGGATCGGCAATTGCTCGACATCGGCGGCGGGTCGGGAGTGTATTCCGCACACCTGCTGGCGCGATTTCCGTCGCTTGAAGCCATCGTCATCGAACGACCGCCGGTGGATGAACTCGCGCGGAGCAGTCTTAAGCAGCGAGGTATGCTCGGAAAACGCGCGTCGGTCGTCGCCGGCGACATGTTTGTCGATCCGTTTCCAGACAGTGCCAGCCTGCATCTCTACTCTCACGTCCTGCACAATTGGAGCCCGGAGAAGGTCCAGCGCCTGCTGCACAAGTCCCACCAGTACTTGCCTGCCGGCGGCCGCGTCGCCGTCTATAGCTGCCATCCGGACGATCGCAACGGCCGTCCGGCGCCTGCGAAAGAGGCTGAATACTCGGTGCTGCTCACGGCGTCGTATGAAGGGCTCTGCTACAGCGTCAGCGATATGGAAGAGATGTTCGCAAAGGCGGGCTTCATCGAAGTGGACTACCGGCGCTCCATCTGCAATCGCAGCCTGCTGACGGCCAGGAAGCGATCGTCCTGACGCCATTTCCCCATTTGTCCTAGCAACCACTCCCTGCCCGATACGGGTGGGGCTCGCGAGCCCGCGGCGCCAGTGGCGTGCCGGGTTCAGGAGAATAGCCATGCCAATCTCAACTCAGTACTTGACGCATCACCTCGTTTCGAACGGTTTTGATTTTTTCTCGGGTGTTCCCTGCTCGGTGTTCGGAGACCTGCCATCCCGGCTCGCTGAAGAAGCAATCTATATCGCTTCGGCCAACGAAGGCGCTGCGCTTGCGATTGCCGCAGGCGCTGCCGCCGCCGGTCGGAAGGCGACGGTTGTGATCCAGAACTCCGGGCTGGGCAATATCGT
Source organism: uncultured Alphaproteobacteria bacterium (assembly GCA_963793165.1). Classification (GTDB taxonomy): domain Bacteria; phylum Pseudomonadota; class Alphaproteobacteria; order Rhizobiales; family Xanthobacteraceae; genus Bradyrhizobium. Next base: position 938,184 of record CAWBYU010000004.1, on the reverse strand, counting down.
CAATCCGCTAACGTCTCTCATTCAGATCAATCAGATTCCGGTGTTGCTGCTGCTGTCGGTGAGGGGCGACCCGTTGGATCCGCCGGACGAGCCACAGCATCGGGTGATGGGGGCGACAACACGTTCGCTCCTTGACGCGATGCAGATCGCCAGCGCCGAACTGACCGACGACCCCGATTCGCTTCCGGCACTGCTCGAGGTCGCCGAGGTTGAGCTTCTTCACGGGCGGCCGTTCGCCATCCTTGTGCGCCGGGGCCGGTTGCAGGATACGGATGCAAATGTGGATACGCGGGTCAGGCGCTCGAATGCCGGATATCCGCTATCGCGAACACAGGCGGTCGATCTGATTGGATCCGGGCTCGGCGAGCAGGACATCGTCGTCGCCACCACCGGCTATATCTCGCGAGAGCTTTTCCGCCAGAAGGACCGGCCTGGGAATTTCTACATGCAGGGATCCATGGGGCACGCCGCCGCGTTCGCGCTTGGCGTGGCCACGGCGGCCGACGAACTCGCCCACGTCGTCGTGATCGACGGCGACGGTGCGGCGCTCATGCATCTGGGTGTGCTGTCGACCATCGGTCATATGGCGCCGCCAAACTTGATCCATGTGGTGCTGGACAACGAAGGTTATGCATCGACCGGTGATCAGCCAACGACGTCGGCCGGAACGGAGCTTGCACAGGTCGCGGCTGCGTGCGGATATCGCGAAACGTTCTTGTGCCGCGATGCCGAAGCGTTTGGCCGGGCGCTTAGGCATTGCTTCCAGCGAAGCGGTCCGGCTTTCATCACGTGCAAGATCAACAGCCAGTCGACGGGGCCGCTGCCGCGCGTGACCTCTTCTTATACACCGGAGGAAAATCTCAGGCGTGTTCGCAATGCCATTGATGTCGTCCGCTCACGGTCGAGCATTGCGCAGATCGAACCGGTGGAGTGAGGTATGGTGCTGCGCGGTCTACCCACCAACGCCATTGGCGCCCTTGCTTTCGCTGTCCTGGCATGGGGGTCAAATTGGGTTCTTATCAAGGATGCTCTCGATGCGGTGGCGCCCCTTGAGTTTACGACGTGCCGCCTTTTGGGGGGTGCCCTGCTGATCGCGGTAGCCCGCAAAGCAATGGGAAACGGGGTCTATGTGCCAGCTGAAGAAATGATACCTCTCGCGCTGGTCGGTTTGTTTCAGATGAGCGGCGGATTGGGCCTTAGTCTCATGGCTCTTCAGTATCTTCCCGTTGGCCACGGCGCCGTGCTGTTCTATTCGATGCCGGTCTGGTTGTTCTTGATCGAAACTTCAAGCGGCGTTTCCAGTTTCAGCCGGCTTGGCGTGCTTGCCGTGGCGATGATTGCCGGCGGGCTCTTCGTTCTCCATCAGGGCGGCTCAGGACTTGCCGGTAGCGCCGGCCTGTTGGGGGTGGCCCTCATGATCGCGGCCGCTGTCAGTTGGGCCATCGGAATCCGGCTCTATCGTTTCCGTCGCTACAAGGCGGATATCTGGAGCCAGACGATCTGGCAGCTATTGGCATCGGGCCTCACTCTGGGGGTGCTATGTGTTCTAAATCCCAGCGGCCAGCCCCTTGATCTCACGCCATCGCTCGGCGCCGTGGTGCTCTTCAACTGGGTCGTGGCGACAGGCCTGGCCTATGTAGCCTGGCACCACGCCCTGTGCGGCATCACCTCCACGGTCGCCTCGCAGTCGTTGATGCTTGTGCCGTTGGTGGCAACCGCCGCAGGTGTGATGATCCGAGGCGAACCCCTCAATGTTTCGGGCATCGTCGCGACAATACTTATCGTCGGCGGCGTCAGCCTCACGATATGGCGGGAGTCGATGCAGCCGAAACCGGCATAAGCTTGTGGATACGATCGCACGAGGCGACGCGAGTTGCATGCTGCATCGATTCGCCGCTTGGAGCATTTTCCGGTTCGGTGGCTTAGTCCTGCGAGGCGGCGCGCAGAGCGCGCCTCCTGTTGGCCGGTTAAGCCGCCCGACGACAGGAAAACGCGGTCTCCAACAAACCGGTGACCTCGATATGGCGGCCGATTGCGGCTCGCGCAGCGCTACTTCTCCAGGCCGAAGGGATCGTCGACCGAATGGGCCGGCTGGGTAAACCATCGGGCGCCGGTTTCGGTGATGACCATGTGATCCTCGAGGCGCACACCGAATTCGCCGTAGATGCAGATGGTCGGCTCGTTCGAGAAGGTCATGCCGGGCTTCAGCACGGTCTTGTCGCCCTTCACGAGATAGGGCCATTCGTGCACGTCGAGGCCGATGCCGTGGCCGGTGCGGTGCGGCAGGCCGGGTGTTGCATAGCCTGGCCCGAAACCGGCGCCATTGATGACCCCGCGCGCGGCGATGTCGATATCCTCGCAGCGGTTGCCGGGTTTGGCGGCGGCGAAGCCCGCGGCCTGCGCCGCTTTCTCCAGGTTCCAGACGTCGCGCTGGCGCCTGGTCGGTTCGCCGAAGACGTAGGAGCGTGTGATATCGGAGAGATAGCCATCGACCGGCGCACCGGTATCGATCAGGATCATGTCGCCGTCCTTCAGCGTCTGCGGATAGGGCACGCCGTGCGGATACGCCGACGCCTCGCCGAACAGTACGGCGTTGAAAGGCGGATCGCCTTCCGAACCGAGTTTGCGGTGCGCAGCGGTGATGAATGCCTGCACTTCAGTGGTGGTGATGCCTTCGCGCATGATGCGGGCGGCGGCCTTGTGCGCTTCGAGCGTGATGTTCTTGGCGGTCTGCATCAGCGCGAGTTCGTGCTCGGACTTGATCATGCGGCAGCCGGCAGTTACGTCGATCGAGTTGATGAAGGTATAGGCGTTGCCGGCCCGGCGCAGTCCGTCGAAAGTAAAAAACGGCGTGGCTTCATCGACAGCGATCGTGCCGCTGGGATAGCCGAGGGCGCGCACGGTCTCGGTCACGGTTGCGGTAGGATCCTCGTCCTCTTCCCATACGGCGATCTTGTCGCCGAACGAGATCATGGTCCTGAGTTTCTCGACCTCGAATGCCGGCGAGACATAGACGATCTCGCCTTTGGCCGGCAGAACCGCACTGTGCATGCGTTCGGTGCGGCGGAATTTCAATCCGGTAAAATAGGTCATGCTCGAGGAGACATCGAGATAGAGCGCGTCGATGCCCTTCTCGCGCATGATCGCCTGGGCGCGGGCGATGCGCCGCAGGCGCTCATCGACGCCGATGGGCGGTACATCGCCGCGCATGTTCTTCATGGCGGCGAGTTCCGCCTCCGCAGTCGATCCACCGACCCCAACCGTCATAACAAGCCCTTTCAATTGTCATCGCCGAAACCGGCGCTGCACCAGTATATTTGCCGTCGCCGTCAACCCGAGCGTTGCGGCCATCAGGACGAACGCGACCGAAGCGCCGAACGGCCAGTTGTTGAGCTGAAACTGTCCGTAGATCAGGGGCCCCATCATCTTGAATTTGGGGCCGCCGAGCAGTACCGGCGTCGCATAGGCGTTCATGCCGAGGATGAAGGTCAGGATGGTGCCGGTGAGGATGCCCGGCAGCGACAGCGGCAGCAGCACGCGACGAAACATCGTCATCGGCCCGGCGCCGAGGCTGAAGGCGGCCTCCTCGACATTGCGGTTTATGCCTTCGATCACGCTCTGCAACGTCAGCACCATGTAGGGCAGATTGACGGCAATGATGCCGGCAATGACGGCGCTCTCGGTATACATGATCTGCAGCGGGTCGGTGATGACGCCGAACTGCATTAAGGTCACGTTGAGAAAGCCCTTGGAGCCGAACAGGGTCATCCATCCGGCCGCGCGCACGGCGTTGCCGACGAACAGCGGCAGCACCACCAGCATGATCAGCACATTCTTGAACCGGGACCGGGTGCGGGCCAGCACGTAGGCGAGCGGCAAACCCAGCACAAGGCAGGCGACGGTGCAAAGGGCGGCCACCCGCAATGTCGTCCACAACACGCCGGTGTAGTAGGGGTCGGCGAAAAACTTTACGTAGTTGTCGAGCGAGAACGTCTCCACCATCATGCGCCGCGGCTCGAATCGATTGAAGCTGTAGCGGAACAGGATCGCCAGCGGCCCCAGCAGACCGGCGGCGACGAACACCGTGGCCGGCCCGACCAGCATCGAGGCCGAGAGCAACGAGGTCGGCGTCTCGTCTGACTGGAATGGTGTTGGAGCGGCCGCGGCCATCGCTTGTTTCGCCAATTTGTTCGTTCCCCTCGAAGGGAGGAGTGAATTTTTTCCGGTGGGCTGGGTTTCGGGCGGGCGGAGCGAGATAGGGGGCCGCTCAGCTCTTTAGCACCTTGTCCCACCATTCCTTGAGCGCGACGTCGTTCCTGTTCATGTAGTCGTAGTCGAGATCGACGAGCTTCTTGACCTCGTCGGGGGTGAAGCCGATGCGTTTGTTGAGATCGGGCGCGACCGCGGCGTTGGTGACGGTGGGATTGTAGCCCATGTCCACCGCAAACGCCTCTTGAGCGCTCTTTTCCAGCATGGCGTCCAGATAGGCGTAGGCGCCGTCCTTGCTCGGCGCGTTCTTCGGGACGACAAAGCCCGAGATGTAGGCGAGCGCACCTTCCGAGGGGACGACGGCGGTCACGGGGATACCCGCGTTCTGCCACTGGACGACGCGGGCCTTCCACATGACGCCGAGGCCGAATTCCTCGGACTTCAGGCCCTGAGCGAACGCCTCGTTGGTCGGATAAATCCGCATGCCGGCATTCTTGCATTCCAGCAGCAGCTTCTTGCCGGGCTCAATATCGTTGACCTTGCCGCCGGCGGCGAGCGCCGCGCAAACCAGCGTGTATTGGTACTGGATGTCGATGATGCCGAGTTTGTTGCCGTGCCTGGGATCGAATACGTCCTTGTAGCTGACGGGCGCTGTCGCGATGATCTTCGGATTGTAGACGCCGACCTTGCCCGAATAGATATGGCCGACCCCGTAGGGATACTTCATCGACGGCAGCAGATTGCCGGCATTCCTGAGCTTGCCGTAGTCGATCGGCAAGACGGTGCCGGCGTCCTGCATCTGGAACATGTTGAGAGCCGAAAGACCTTGCACATCCGAAGTGCCGCGCGGCAGCCGCTGCTCGGCGAGCATTTTCGAGCGCCGCTCGGGATCGCCGGCCTGATCCTGCACCACCTCCCAGCCGTCCTTGATCAGGATCGGCACCTCGACATTCTTGTTGAGCAGCCGGGCATAGTCGCCGCCCCAGGTGCCGACGACGATGCGGCCCTTTGCCTGCGCCGATGCCGAGCGGGGCAGGCTGGCCGTGCCGGCCAGTGCCGCGGCACCGAGCAGGACTTCGCGGCGGGATTTCGATCTGGTCATGGTTGGTGCCTCCGGGGCGTGGGTTGGCGGAGAAGTCATGATGGGAATACGCGGCCTGTCGATTTGCTCCAGCCGATGTGGACCTGTTCTCCGATCACCGGCAGGGGCTGTTCCGGCCGGTTCTGAATTTGCACGATGACCCGTTCCAGCGGCGACAGGCGTACGTGCAGATCGACTTGCGATCCGAGATAGGAGATGAATTCCACCGCGCCGCGAAAGCTGTTGTCCATCCCCGGCGCCGCGGCCGTCGTCAGCGCAAGACGCTCGGGACGCAGCGCGAGCGAGGCGCTGCCGGCGCCGGTCCCTTCGCAGGCGACGACGAGGCCGCCGGCCGAGACGAAACGCCCGGGGCCATCCATGCGGCCATCGATGAACGTGGAGCGGCCGACGAAATCCGCGACGAATTTTTCCGAAGGGCGTTCGTAGAGATCCTGTTGTGACCCGATCTGGCGAATACGGCCCTCGCTCATGACGACGAGGCGGTCGGCCATGGTCAGTGCCTCCTCCTGGTCGTGGGTAACCATCACGGTCGTCAATCCGAGTTTGCGCTGCAGTTCGCGGATTTCAACGCGCACGTCCAGGCGCAGCTTGGCGTCGAGATTGGACAGCGGCTCATCGAGCAGCAGCACATCGGGCCGGAAAACCAGCGCGCGGGCCAGCGCCACACGCTGCTGCTGGCCGCCGGACAATTGTCGCGGCAGCCGGTCGCTGAGATGATCGAGCCGCACCAGGCGCAATGCTTCCACGATCTTCGGCGCCATATCCGCCTTCGGTATCTTGCGCATCTCGAGGCCGAACGCCACGTTCTCGGCCACCGTCATGTGCGGAAACAGCGCATAGCTCTGGAACACCAGGCCGGCGTTGCGCTGCCAAGGCGGGAGCGCGGTAATGTCGCGTTGGCCCAGCCGCACGCTGCCGGACGTCGGCTCGATGAAGCCGGCAACGATGCGCAAGGTCGTCGTCTTGCCGCAGCCGGAGGGGCCGAGGAGGACGAGAAACTCGCCGTCGGCAATATCGAGTGAAACGTCATCGGCGGCCTTGAAGTCACCATAGAGCTTGGTGATGCCGCTCAACTGCAGGCGCGCCATCGTCAGACCACGCGGCCGATGTTGACGAAGCGATCGGTCAACAGCATGGCCCCGCCGATAAAGAGGATCTGCAGAACCGACACTGCCGCGATGGTCGGGTCGATCTTCCATTCGAGGTATTGGAGGATCGCGATCGGCAGGGTCGTGCGGCCGGGACCGACCAGAAACAGACTCATTTCCAGATTCCCGAACGAGGCGATGAAGCCAAACAAGGCTGCCGCGACGATGCCCGGCAAAATGGCGGGCAGGGTGATGCGCCGGAACGTGGTCAGGCGATTCGCGCCCAGGCTTTGCGCCGCTTCCTCGACCGCGCGATCCATGCCAGCGAGGCTGGCGGTGATGAGCCGTACCGTCCAGGGTATGGCTATCAAGATGTGACCGGCGACCAGACCGCCAAGCGAACCAAGGATGGGCCAGCCCGTCGCGATCTCGGCTTCGACATGGAAGACATACAGCGCGATGCCGAGCACGATGCCCGGCACGATCAGCGGCAGCAATAAGAGGTTGTTCACCGCCTCACGTCCGATGAAGCGCCCTCGCACCAGGCAAACGGCGGCGGGAACACCGATGGCCAGGCCGATCGACGTCGAGACCACGGCGACCTGCAGGCTGAGCAGAAATCCTGTGACGAACCTGTCGTTGCCGGGAATGGCGCGGAACCATTTCAGCGAATAGCCCTCCGGGGGGAACGACGGAATTTCCTGCGCGAAGAACGCCAGCCAGATCACGAAGAACATCGGCAGCAGGATATACGCAAGCGACGCGCCGGCCGCTGTTCGAAGCGCCATGCGCCCGACGACGCGTGACGAGGCCCATCCGGATATGACGGTCAAGATCGTTTCTCTACAAGCATCTGCGATCAATTCAGCCGGTTCTTGTGCAAGTGACCTGCCTTCATGATCATCGAGAGATGTTTGCCCTGATCGCCAAGCAGCGCAAGGTCTTTGAGCGGATTGCCGTCAACGACGATGGCGTCGGAGAAGGCGCCCGGTTGCAAGGTACCCACTTTGCCCGGCATGCGCAGGACCTCGGCGCCGATCGTGGTCGCCGAGCGGATGATCTCGATAGGCGAGACCACCTCCTGGCGGATGGTGAATTCCTTCGACTGGTCCCAATGCAATTCGCCCAGCAGATCGCTGCCGTAGGCGACTGGAATGCCGTGGCGCTTGCAGATCTCCAGCGACTTCAGGCCGCCCTGCAGCACGATTTCGTTCTTGGCGAGGCTTTCGCCGATCATGCCCCACTGGGCGGCGCGCTCTTTCATGGCGTAGTAGGTGACGAGGTTCGCAACGAGGTACATTCCTTTTCCCGCCATGGCCTCGGCGCTGGCGTCGTCGATGAGATTGCCGTGTTCGATGGTGCGGACGCCCAGCCGCGCGGCGCGGGTGATGGCCTCCGCCGAGTAGGCATGGGCGCAGACGTAGCGCCCGAAGGCGGTTGCCTCTTCCACCGCCGCACTGACCTCGCCATCCGAGAATTGCAGGCTGTCGAGCGGATCGTAGGGCGATGCGACGCCGCCGGACATCATGATCTTCACATGGTCAGCGCCCTGGCGCATCTGCTCGCGCGCGGACTTGCGGACTTCATCAACGCCATCGGTGATGGCGGATTTGAATTGCAGGCCGTTACAACAGACGCACTCGCCGCCGCGGTTGGTGCGCCGGCGCGAATCCGAGTGGCCGCCGGTGGGGCCGATCGATTGGCCGGCGATATAAAGCCGTGGACCGATGATATGTCCGGTTTCGATGGCTGTCTTGATGCCCCAGTCGGCTCCGCCGGTGTCGCGCACGGTCGTGAAGCCGCGGTCGAGCATGGCGCGCAATCGCGACGCTGCGCGCGCGGCGATCAGGGTCAGCGGCATCGCCTCCATGAAGCGAACATTGACCTCGCTGTGGATGGCATGCACATGGCAGTCGATCAGTCCCGGCATCAATGTCCGTTTGCCGCAGTCGATCACCGTCGCTTCGGCCGCCCTGACCGGGGTCTCGCTGAGTTCCTTGACCGTATCGCCCTCGACAAGCAGCTCATATCCGCCACGGAGCTCGCCGAACGAAGGTTCCAGCAATTGGAAATTCCTGAACAGGATTTGTTGGGACATCGGCGGGCTCAGGGCAGGCGGTTCGGGGTGGCCGTCTTGGTCGATCGCATGAAAGACCTCCGCCGCCGCGTGAGACGCCCGCCGCCGGCCATGCGAGCGGGCTTCGAGGCGCGTGCGGCGCGGAAACTTCCGACAGGCATCATCACTGCAGCCGGTTCTTGTGAAAGCGCCCGCCCTTCATGATGACCGAAAGGTGTTGGCCTTGCTCCTGAAACAGTTTCAGATTCTTGAGCGGGTTGCCGTCGACGACCAGCAGATCGGCAAAGGCGCCCGGCTTCAGGCAGCCGATCTTGCCCTCCATGCGTACGACCTGGGCCCCGATCGTGGTGGCTGAACGGATGATCTCGGCCGGCGACAGCACCTCGGCGCGGAGCGTGAACTCCTCCGACTGCGCCACCTGCAACTGGCCGAGCAGATCGGTGCCATATGCGACGGGGATGCGGTGACGCTTGCAGATTTCGAGCGACTTCAAGGCGCCCTCGATGACGAGTTCGTTCTTGGCCAGCATGTCCGAACTCATGCCGTATTCGGCGGCGTGCTTCTTCATCTCGAAATAAGTAACGAGATTGGCGACGAGGAACATGCCCTTTTCGGCCATCAGCTTTGCGGAGGCATCGTCGATGAGATTGCCGTGCTCGATGGTGCGAACGCCGGCCTTGGCCGCGCGCGTTATGGCCTCCGGCGTATAGGCGTGAGCACAGACATAGCGGCCAAAGGCCTGCGCCTCCTGCACGGCGGCCTCCACCTCGTCCACCGAGAACTGCAGGCTGTCGAGCGGATCGTAGGGCGAGGCGACGCCGCCGGACATCATGATCTTCACCTGGTCGCAGCCCTGGCGCATTTCCTCGCGCACCGCGCGGCGGACCTCGGAAACGCCATCCGCGATGCCCATGGAAAACGACAAGGCGTTGCAGCATTGACAGCGTGCACCCAAGTCCGTGCGGCGGCGGCCGTCGCTATGGCCGCCGGTGGGGCCGATCGCGCGCCCGGCGATGAACAGCCGCGGCCCCGGCAACAGCCATTTGTCCGTCGCTTCCTTCAGGCCCCAATCGGCGCCACCGGTGTCCCGCACGCTGGTGAAGCCGCGGTCGAGCATTTTGCGCATCAGGTGGGCGGCGCGTGCGGTCATCAGCGTCAACGGCACGCTTTCCATGTTGCGGATCACGACCTCGGACAGCACCACATGCACATGGCTGTCGATCAGGCCGGGCATCAGCGTACGCCCGCCGCAGTCGACGACGCTCGCCTCCGCAAGCTTGATCGGCTGGGCCGAGACTTCCCGGATCGTATCGCCCTCGACGATCAGTTCGTAGCCGCCGCGCAATTCCCCGGCCTCGGGATCGAGCATTTCGAAGTTTTTAAAATGGTAGACGTCCATCCGGGTCCCGATCGCTCGCGGCTGGATTGAATGTCCTACGCCGATTTGCCAACGTCAATGCTGCAAGCCGTGTGCCAACTTCAAGAGTTGCCGCGGCAATGCCGGTTTCCGGCGAATCGGAGCGCTGAGAACGGCACTTCGTATGCCCGGCGAGGCATTAATTGCATGTCGTGGGAGAGCCTGTTAGACGAAAATCAACCATCACGCGCTTTGATCGTCGTTGCAATCGAAAGCGTGCTGGCGAGCGCGTCGGCCGTGGCATTCCACGAATTTTCAGCAGGGTTTGCGCGCAAGATTGAACTTCCGGGCTCGGCGCGGAGGCCGCGGCCGATGCCCGAGAGGTGAGCGATGAACGATGTGATACTGGCTCGCGCACTGCACGTCCTTGCCGTGATCCACTGGATCGGCGGGCTGTCCTTTGTAACGCTGATCGTGCTCCCGCTAGCCAGATCGCGCCGGGCGGCGGAAGATGCTTTGGCGCTATTCGAAAGCGTGGAGCGTCGCTTTTCGGCGCAGGTCCGCATCTCCGTTCCGCTCGTGGGTGTGACGGGATTCTGGATGACCTATCGGCTGGAGCTTTGGAGTCGTTTTGTCGATCCGGACTTCTGGTGGATGACGGCCATGCTGGGCCTGTGGCTCGTCTTCATGCTTATGCTGTTCGTGATCGAGCCGCTTTTCCATGCGAGCTTTGAGAAGCGCGTGCGTTCGGACCCGGCCACCATGTTCGGCCGCATGAGCCGTCTTCATCAATTCCTCCTGTTGCTTGCGACGATCACCGCAACCGGAGCGGTCGCCGGGGCTCACGGGTTCATTTTCTTTTGATACGGTCCGGTGCCCAGATCCGTGGCAGCACGGGCGATCTCGTTCTTCGGTGCGCATCGATAGTCAGATCGATCTGATCGTTCTTTGTGCCCCGCATAGAAAAGCAGATGCGTCTCTCCGGAAAAATTGGATACCCATTTCATTGACCAATTAGCCGGAGTGCCGGATATTCATTCCGGCAGATTGCGCTGCCGAGGGTCACCGCATGAGATCGAATGACAGGCCAGTGGTGGGGGATATGCGCAAGCGCATGACCCGCCGTTGCGTCTCTGCGGCAACCGGTGCCTGTCGCTGATTCCGGAACGGTACGAGCCAACGGACCACACTATGAATCAGACGGGAGCGCCGGCATTCCGGCGGATGAGCACGCATGCCCCAAGCCTATATCATCGAAGTCCGCAACCGGACTGCCGGAATCGTCGCAGGCAACGAGCGCGGATTCTGCTTCTTCTCCTCCGAACGCGCTTTCGACAGCCTGGAAGGCCGCGAGTTTCGTTCCGTGCGCGAGGCCGAGCGAGCGGTGCTCGATGCACGACATCACCTTGCGAGCGACCCAAGGTTCGCCGCTGCATTCTGACAAGACCGTCAAACACGAAAGGACGACGGTGGGAAGAGGGGTATTCGGGCGTTGGGCTGGGCCCTCCGTCCACTGATGCATCAAGCACCGGTCGCAAAAATTCCGACGGTGCTCGGGGCCGCTGTCCCTTGAGGGTTGATCACTTCAGGTAGTCCGGCAGGGCAAAGCCGTCGTAGAACCGGTCCGAGAGAATCGCCGTTTTGAAAGCTTGAGACTTGTAGCCGGCGACGATGTCCTGAGCCCACTGGCTGTCCGCATTGCCGCGCTTCACTGCCACCACGTTGATATAGGGCGTGGTCATCTTCTCCAGCGCAAAAGCGTTCGTCAGTTTAAGCCCGCTGTAGATCGCGAAATTGCCCTGGATGGCGGCGAAATCGACATCCTCAATCGCCCGAGGCGCTTGCGCTGCCTCCAGAGGCACGATCTTGATTCCGCCGGGATTCTTGATGACGTCGAGCTCGGTGACGTCGACCGGCTTGCTGTCGCGAATTTCGATCAAGCCGAGGTCGCGCAAAATCCACAGGGCGCGCTGAAGATTGACGGGATCGTTCGGGACCGCCACCGTCGCGCCGGGTTTTATCGGTGTCCCCGGTGGATGCTTTTTCGAATAGAGCCCCATCGGCGGCGTCGGCACATGGACGATGCCGATGAGATCGGTCTTCTGGCGCTCGTTGTAGGAATTCAGGAACACCGTGTGCTGCATGACATTGGCGTCGATCTCGCCCTTGAACACGGCGTTGTTGGCTTCGAGCCCGGTGGAGAATTCGACGTAGCGAAGGCGATAGCCTTTTTTCTGCAGCTCAGGCGCAACGCCGACCTTGAATTCATCGATATAGGGGCCCGGAACGAAGCCGACCTTGAGCTCGGCCTTGGGCGTCTCCTGCGCGTGGGAATGTGCGTTTGCAAGGGCGCCGGCGATCAGGAAAGCCGACAGGAGCAGGTATCGCGTGATCTTCATTGTTGTCTCGGAGTTGGATGATGCCGCAGGCGACCGGCAGGAACGTCCGCGGAACGGGACGATGGATTTCAGAACATTCGGATGGTCATGCGATCGCCTGGATGGCGTCGGCGAAGATGCTCGCGGGCCTGGTCAAGCCGTAATGGTCGCGCAACGTCTTGCCGGTGTACTCGTCACGAAACAGGCCGCGCCTGCGCAGGATCGGTACGACCTGCTCGGCGAACACGTCGAATTCCGCCCGGCAGCCACGGCGGCATTACGTTGAAGCCGTCGGCGGCGCCGTTCTCGAACCAGGTCTGGATGTTGTCCGCGATCTTTTCCGGCGGTCCTGCGATCACCCAATGACCGCGCGCCCCCGCCAGGCGCTGCACCAGTTGCCGGATGGTCGGTCGCTCGCGATCGACGATGTCGACCACCAGCTTGAAGCGGCTGGCCACGCCGCGGGCGCTCTCCGTATCGATTAGATGTCGCGGAAACGGCCCGTCGAGGTCGAAGCCCGAGAGATCGAGGCCGATCATCTGGCGGAGCTGGGTCAGCGAGTATTCGGGCTGGATCAATTCGTTGAATTCGTCCTGCAGGTGATCGGCCTCGGCTTGCGTGCTGGCGATGAACGGACTGATACCGGGCAGGATCTTGATCTGGTCCGGGCTGCGGTCGAAAGTTCGGGCCTGCCGCTTGATGTCGGCATAGAATTCCTGTGCGCTCGCCAGCGTCTGATGCGCGGTGAAGATGGCTTCCGCAAAGCGCGCCGCAAATGCGCGACCGTCCTCGGACGAGCCGGCCTGCACATAGACCGGCCTGCCTTGCGGCGGCCGCGAGATATTCAGCGGTCCCCGAACCCGAAAATGCTTTCCGACGTGATCGATCGTATGAACCTTGCCGGTATCGGCGAAAATGCCTGACATAGGATCGTTGACGAGCGCGTCGTCCTCCCAGCTATCCCATAGTCTCGTGACGACGTCCAAGAACTCCCGGGCGCGCTCATACCGCTCGCCATGCGGTGGATGTTCGGGCAGACCGAAATTCTGCGCCGCCTGCGGTGCGCTGGTCGTGACGATATTCCAGCCGGCGCGGCCGCCGCTGATGTGATCGAGCGAGGCGAACAACCGTGCCAGATTGTAGGGCTCCATATAGGTCGTCGACGCGGTTGCGATCAGCCCGATGCGTTGGGTGGCAGCGGCAATCGCCGAAAGCCAGGTGATCGGCTCGAGCCGGAAGCGCTGGGCATAGCGTATGTTGTCGGCCAGCGCCGGTCCGTCGGCGAAGAAGACCGCGTCGAACTTGTGCGCTTCCGCGCGCTGGGCCAGCTCCTGATAATAGCTGACATCGAGAATGCGGTCCGCCGCGGAGCCCTTATAGCGCCATGCGGCCTCGTGGTGGCCGCCGGGATAGATGAAGAGGTTGAGGACAAGCTGCCGTCGATCGCTCATGCGTGAGACCCGCGCGCGTTGGTGGGGAGGGGAGCTTTGTGCGCGAACGCAAAGCGCAAATAACGTTCCAGCCTGAGCCCTTCAGGGGTGCGTTTGGCCTCGACCAGCCGGGCGAAAGCAATACGTATCTGATCGCTTTCGGATCTTGTGAATCCGTCCAGAAAATTGCCGAAGGCGCTCGCTTCCGACCATTTCAGCAGTGAGTTGGCGTCGCTGTGCACATCGACCAGGGATCGCAGATCGCTGCGGTAGTCGATGAAGCCAGCCGTCGCGAACAGCGCCTTGAGCTCTTCGTCGGTCGCACCGAGAACAGGATGGGATTGCGGATGCCGGTCGCCAAGGCCGGACTGCAAAATCGCCGTGCGAAGGAAAATGCGGGATTCGTGAGGTCTTGTAAGGTCCTGGACGTTCAGTCCGATGCTGCCGCCCGGCTTGAGCACGCGGTGGATTTCCCGCAAGGCGCGACCCTTCTCCGCGATCCAGTGGAACACGCTGTTGAGGTAGACCGCATCGAACTGACGATCCCCAAAACGGGACAGATCCTCCGCGCGGCCCGTCGCGAAAGTCAGCGTGTTCGACTGCCGCAGGCGCGCGATGTCGACGCGGCTTTCCAGCGGGTCAATTCCGATCACGCGGCCTTGCGGGCCAACCAGGCCGGCGACGAATTCGGCGAGCCGTCCTGTGCCGGTGCCGATGTCAAGCACATGATCGCCCGCCTTCAGCGCCAAGGGACCGATCAGCAACTTGCCGTGATGGAATTGAACGATGCCGGCTTGTTCGTAGTTGCTGGCAAGCTCGGGAGTATCCCGTTCAAGGCTGATCGTTCTACCAAGCTGTGACAATCTATTATCCATCGCCGTTGCGCCAGATGCTCGCGTTCAAGCAGCGAGCGCGCAACTCTACGTCTCCGACCGCGATGATGTCGATGAAATGAATTTACATTGTTGTGCCGGACGCGAGCATGAATTGTATGAATTGATTGGAAATCGGAGTGAGTGTGCATCGCGACGCGCTTGCCGATGTCTGACCGCAGAGGAAATTGGGTCTCGCTGCGTTCAATTTCGGTCCGCGATGCGTGCCTTCCTGATTCATAAGACCGCCATCGCTGCAAATATTTCAGCACCTGCATTGCTGGCGACGCGATCGTTGCCGGTCCTCGCAAACAACGCTGGTTTCATTTCATTGACTGCTGCCCGTTCGCTTCTACGATTTGCCCACGATTAAGCGAGGTCGATCATCATGCCGCAATCCGATCCCGACAGCGTTGCCCGCGAAACCCTCCGTTTGATCGGGCCTGATCCGCAGAACTGGGTTCCCGACCGTGATGGCATCGATCACAACGTTACGGTCATCGGCGGCGGACAATCCGGAGGCGCATTTGCATTCGCGCTGCGGCGAGCCGGGATCGGCAAGGTCTCGGTGATAGATGCGGCGCCGGACGGCGCCAGGGCCGGCGTGTGGCTGACCAGTGCGCGCATGCACAAATTACGCACGCCCAAGAATCTCCCGGGTCCGGAGCTGGGTTTGCCCGGCTTGAGCTTCCAGGCGTGGTACGAAGCGCGCCATGGCGCTGCGGCCTACGACGCACTCGACCGCATTCCCCGTCTGGATTGGGCGGCCTATCTCGACTGGTACCGCAAGCTGGTCGGCATTTCCGTCCGTTATCGCACCCGGCTCATTCGCATCGAGCCGGCGTCCGGTCATTTGCGGCTTCATCTGGAGGAGGGTGGCGCGACCAGGGTCGAGACCACAAGGAAGCTCGTTCTCGCCACCGGCTTTGCCGGCAATGGCGGCCCCGACGTGCCCGATGTGCTGGTGCGGAATTTACCGAAAAGCGTCTACGCGCACACGTCGGAGCCGATCGATTTCGAGGCGTTGCGCGGCAACTCGCTCGCCGTGCTGGGAAGCGCCGCGTCGGCATTCGATGCCGCCGCCGTCGCGCTGGAGGCCGGAGCGAGAGAGGTTCATCTGTTCGCCCGCCGCGACAGCCTTGCTTCGCTGCCGGTCATCCGGATCCGCGGCTATCCCGGCGCCTATGACAATTACGGTTCGCTGCCGGACGCCGTGCGGTGGCACCAGGCGATTCGCTTCCGGCGCGCCGGTTCGACGCCGCCGCCCGACGCGATCTCCCGCGCCGTGCAATTTCCCAATTTTCATCTGCATCTGGCATCGCCATGGACCGCTGCAAAAGCTGTCGGGTCGAGGCTGGTTGCGAGCACGCCACAGGGGGAGATCGCTTTCGACTTCGCGATTGCCGGCACCGGCTACGCGGTCGATCTCGCCGCGCAGCCGCAATTGCGCGATTTCGCCGACGAGATCCTGCTCTGGCGCGATCGTTTCACGCCACCGGACGACGAGCGGGACGACAACCTGGCGGCCTATCCCTATCTGGGATCGGGGCATGAATATCTGGAAAGAGAGCCCGGCCGGGCGCCTTTTCTGAAGGACATTCACGTCTTCAATCCGGCGGCCTTTGTCAGCTTCGGCCTGCCGGTTGGAGATGTTCCGAGCTTCAAGCGCGACATCCCGGCCATCGTGGCGCGGATCAGCCGCGATCTTTTCCTGGCCGACCTTGCATCGCATGAGGCGCGCATCAACGGACCGGTTGCGGAGGATTTTACGGCCGATCTCTATGCGTCCGCGGTCTGGCGATCGCCGCAAAATATCGCGGCCGAATAAATGGCGGAGCCGCCTGGGTGTCGGAACCGGCCGCGAAACCACTTCGTTTCATCTCCGCCGTCGTTACTGCGACCGGCGTATGGCGGAGCATTGTCTGGCAAGGATCGCGGCGGTGAACGACCATGACTCAAACGGCCACCATCGATAACGTCATCCCGCGCGCGGATATCGTCAGACGTGCTGCGCGGCTCGGCGCAGAAATCAGGAACATCAAGCTGTCGGGTGACCTGTCCGACGAGACGATCTTGGCGATCAACAAGCTTCTGCTTGAGCATAAGGTCATATTTTTCCGCGACCAGGGTCATCTCGACGATGCCGAGCAGGAGCGCTTCGCGTTTCGGCTGGGCAAGCTGGTGCCGCATCCGACCGTCGGCGCCAGCAAGGGAACTTCGTCGATTCTTGAACTCAACTCCGGAAGGGGCGGGGGACGAGCGGATCAGTGGCACACCGACGTCACCTTTGTCGACGCCTATCCAAAGATATCCGTGCTGCGTGGCGTCGTGATTCCACCATTCGGGGGCGACACGATCTGGTCGAATACGGCAGCAGCCTATCTCGATTTGCCTCCGCCTTTACAGCGTCTTGCCGACGAGCTCTGGGCGGTCCACAGCAACGCCTATGATTACGCGGTGAAGTCGCGTGCCACCGAGGCGGACCGAAAACACTTCGATGAGGTGTTCACCGGAACGATCTATGAGACCGAACATCCCGTCGTTCGCGTTCATCCCGAAACCGGTGAGCGGACGCTGGTGCTCGGCAATTTCGTGCAGCGCTTCGTCGGCCTGCCGAAATATGACGGCCAGAAGCTGTTCGACCTGTTCCAGTCGCATATCACCGCGCCTGAAAACACCGTGCGGTGGAACTGGAACGCCGGCGATGTGGCGATCTGGGACAACCGCGCCACCCAGCATTATGCAGTCAACGATTATGGCGACCAGCACCGCGTCGTCCACCGCGCCACCATCGATGGCGACGTCCCGGTCAGCGTTGATGGTCGACGAAGCGCAACGCGCGTCAAGACCACCAGGCAGCCGGCCGCCAAAGCGGCCTGATGCATCACTCTCAGATCCCGGGAATTCAGCAAATGAAATATCCATTTCGGGCCGCGCGCCCGGCAACCGCAGTTTCCGGACCTCAAAGCGCCGGAAAGGCATGGCGCCTGTTTTGGGCGTCGCTCATGGCGGCCTGCTTTATAGGTCAGGCCATGGCCGAGCCGCTGGAGAAGACCGAGGTGCGTTATCAGGGCTGGACGAGCCAGGTGACATTCCCGGAACTGGCCGAAGACCTCGGCTATCTGGCGCCGCTCAAGCTCAAATGGGTGGGCAATACCATCAGCGGGCCGCAGGATATCCAGACGGTCGTCACTGGCGACGTCGATATTGGCGGCGCGTTCTATGGCGCGATCATCAAGCTGATTGCGGCAAAGGCGCCGATCAAGGCGGTGGTCGGCTATTACGGATCCGATGCCGACACGTATTATGGCTATTACGTGAAGGAGGACAGTCCGATCCGGACGGCGCGCGACCTGATCGGCAAGAAGGTCGCGGTCAATACGTTGGGTGCTCATCTGGAATTTGTGCTGCGTGAGTATCTGTCGCGCGGCGGCCTCGGCGCCGCCGAAACGAAGCAGGTCACGCTGGTCGCGGTGCCGCCGGTCACGGGCGAGCAGGCGGTGCGCCAGGGACAGGTCGAGGTGACGGCGCTTAACGGCGTCCTGCGCGACAAGGCGCTCGAGCGCGGAGGACTGCGCAAGCTCTTTGCCGACACCGACCTGTTCGGCAACTTCACCGGCGGCGCCTACGTTCTCCGCGACAAGTTCATCAAGGATAATCCCAACACCGCCCGCAAGCTGGTCGAAGGGATTTCGCGCGCCATCGAATGGGCCCAGACGACTCCTCCGGTGGAGGTGCGGGCCCGGTTCGAGAAGATCATCGCCGAGCGCAAGCGAAACGAAGACGCCTCATCGATCAAATACTGGAAGAGCACCGGTGTCGCGTCGAAGGGCGGGCTGATAGGCGATCAGGAATTGCAGGTGTGGGTCGATTGGCTGGTGAAGGACGGCCTGCTCAGGCCCGACCAGTTCAAGGCGGCGGATATCTATACCAACGCGTTGAATTACTATCGTCCGAACAAGACGGCGGACGCCAAATGAGCGCGATCAAAATCCGTTTCGAGCAGGTCCGCAAGGAATTCCCTGTCCGCGGCGAGACCGGAGGGCCCGCACGGCGCTTCACAGCTCTGGACGATATTACGCTCGACGTCGGGTCCGGCGAATTCCTGACCCTTGTTGGCCCAAGCGGCTGCGGGAAATCGACGTTGCTCGATCTGCTGGGCGGACTAACGGCCCCCACCAGCGGTCGCATCCTGCTTGACGGGCGGCCCATTTCCGGACCGGCGCGCGATCGCGGCATCGTGTTTCAGCAATATGCGTTGTTCCCCTGGCGCACGGCAGCTCAGAACGTCGAGTTCGGACTCGATATCGCAGGTCTCAGGGCGAAGGAACGTCGCGTAAAAGCGCGGCATTATCTTGAACTGGTCGGCCTGTTGGCCTTCGCCGACCGGTATCCGCACGAATTGTCCGGAGGCATGAAACAGCGCGTCGCGATCGCGCGCAGCCTGGCTTACGATCCCGAGGTCCTGCTGATGGACGAGCCTTTCGCGGCGCTCCATGCCCAGACGCGCGAGACGCTGCAAGGCGAGCTTCTGCGTATCTGGCGACACACCGGGAAAACCATCGTTTTCATCACGCATGGGATCGATGAGGCCATCGTTCTCGGCCAGCGGGTCGTGGTGATGACGTCGCGTCCGGGTCGTATCAAACATATTGTCGACGTTCCCGAACTGCTTCGCAACGAGGCGGAGGACGTACGGTCGCTGCCGGCGTTTGGAAGTGTCCGCCATGAAGTGTGGACACTGTTGCGCGAAGAAGTGCTGAGAACCCAGCAAGAACAGTTGGCCGAAGATCCGGTCGCGCTTCGCGCGGCCCGCTCCGTGGAGGATACCGCTCATGTCTAGCCTGGAGATGTTGGCGCTGTTGGAACTCGCAGAGGGGAGGCCGGCAACTCCGGCCGGAACCGGTAGCCAGGCCTCTGCGGTAACCGGGGCGCTCCGCCCCGTTATCCGGCGGCTCGGAGCATTCGGGCGACGGTCGTTGTTAGTGGTCGCCTTGTTGGCGATATGGGAGGTCGTTCCTCGGCTGGGACTGACCGACCCGGCATTCCTGCCGCCGTTTTCAGAGGTAATGAGCGCAGGCTGGCAGCTCGCGCAAAGCGGTGAGCTCTATGATGACGTGGCAGCCAGCCTGTTACGCGCCTTGAGCGGATTTCTGATCGCGGTCGTCTTGGTGGTCCCGCTGGGGCTGGCCGTTGGCTGGTACAGCCGACTTGGCGATCTGCTCAATCAGTTCATCGAAATCTGCCGCAACACCGCGCCGCTGGCGTTGCTGCCGGTGTTTATTCTCCTATTGGGAATCGGCGAGACATCGAAAGTCACCATGGTGATCTATAGCTGCGCGTGGCCGTTGCTCCTCAATACCATCGCAGCCGTCAAACAGGTCGATCCGTTGTTGATCAAATCGGCCCGCACGATGGGCGCCACGCCGCAACAGCTATTCCGGAAGGTAATCCTGCCGGCCTCGCTTCCTACGATCTTTGTCGGGATACGTCTTGCCAGCGCCTCGGCAATGCTGGTGCTGGTCGCGTCCGAAATGGTGGGCGCCAAAGCGGGTCTCGGCTATCTGATCATTTACAGCCAATATAGTTTCCTGATCCCGCAGATGTATTTCGGCATTCTGGGGATCACAGCCATCGGCCTTGTCTTCAATGTCGTCCTCGAGGCGCTGGAGCGGCATTTCATGCGCTGGAAGGCTTCGCCTGCGGCGTGAGGCGGGGACATGGTTTAGGGGATGCCGGGCGTGTTTCGGGCAGTCGCCTGCGTCACCACGCTGTTTGGCGGAACATCCTTGGTGAGCCAGACGTTGCCGCCGATCGTCGATCCCCGGCCGATCGTGATCCGGCCGAGGATGGTGGCGCCTGCGTAAATGACGACGTCGTCCTCCACGATCGGGTGACGGGCATCGCCCTTGATCACGTTGCCTTCATCGTCGGTAGGGAAATGCCGGGCGCCGAGCGTGACAGCCTGGTAGATGCGCACATTGTCTCCGATCACGGCGGTCTCGCCGATCACGACGCCGGTGCCGTGATCGATGAAGAAGCCGGATCCGATGCTGGCCCCGGGGTGGATGTCGATGCCGGTCCTCGCATGGGCGCTCTCGGCAATCAGGCGGGCGACCAGTCTCGCGCCGAGGCGATGGAGGATGTGGCCAAGGCGATGATGGATGATCGCCGCCATGCCGGGATAGCCGATCAGGATCTCCGGAAAATTCCTCGCCGCGGGATCGCCAACGAAAGCGGCCCGCAAATCGCTGATGAGAAGTCCCCGCACATCCGACAGTTGCGACGCGAAGGTGCGCGTCAGCTCGATCGCGTCGTCTTGGCGAAATCCCGGCAGCAGCTCGTCACCCACGAACAATGCGCAGCGATGGATCTGTTCGCAGAGGGAATCAAGCGCGATGCTCAGCGCGTTGCCGACGAAATAGTCGATGTTTTCGCCGTCGAGATCGAATTGCCCGTAATGTCGCGGAAACAATGCCTCGGTCAGACCGTTCAGGATATTCTTCACTGCGTCGCGGGAGGGGGCGCGACGTGCCTCTCCGTCGCGCCGGATGCTATGGGTTTCTTCCCGTGAAGTTCGCAGTTCGGCGACGATCCGGTCGAGCTGCCAGCGTGCCTGCGAAGCGCCGCCCTGGCTCGCCGCGACCGAGGAAACCGGCGGAGTTTCGCGCTTCATGTGTGTCTCCTTGGTTCCGCCGCGCGCCTGCTGTCGTCATCGTACATGCGCCAGGGGGATGCTCACCTCGGCGAGGCGATCCAGATCGGTATCGTGGTCGATCTCGATATATTGGCCGTTCCAGTATACCAGGCCCGATAACCGGTGCGGCAGATCCATGCTCAGCAAGCGGCCGACGATAATCGCGTGAGAATGGCGCTCGATGATTTCTTCGACCCGGCATTCGACTGCGGCGACGGATTTGGCCAGCAGCGGAACGCCGGACGAACCTGCGAACCATGACGCGCCTTCGAAGCGCTGCTTGCCTTTCAGGCTGCCATTGCTGAAGCGCTCGGCCAGCTCTTGCTGGTCTGATCCGAGGATATTGACCCCGAACAGCCGATTGCGTTCGATCAAGGCAAAGGACGAAGCCTGCCTGTTGATGCTCACCAGCAGTCGGGGAGGATCCGCGCTGAGCGACGTCAGCGCCGTAACCGTCATGCCGGTGATATCGTCGTCGCGCCCGGCAGTGACGATGCACACGCCGCCGGCAAGGCGGCGCATGACGGCACGGAACTGGCGTTCGATCTCGTGGGCTTGGTCGACGAGATGAATATCCGGCTTGCTCATCGTTCTCTTCCTTTGCCAAGCGCCGCCGGATGTCTCTTCGGTTAGAAGAAACCCTTTGCCGGCAGCGGTGTGCCGCTGATTTCGAATTGTCCGATCGAGCGCGCCTTGTAGGTCGTCGGATTGTGGGAGGACAAAGTCCGCGCATTGCGCCAGTGTCGATCGAAATTGGTGACCTTCTTGGTGGCCGAGGCGCCGCCGACGTCGAACAGCAGGCTGCCGCCGCGGATGGCAAATTCATCCGCGACGATCTTGGCCTTGGCCGACAGCAGCGCGGCCGTGTGCGCTGCTTCGAGGGCATTTTCCGCGCCCCCATCGAAAGCATCGGTGGCGACGTCGAGCGCCTCGGCCGCCGCAAGTACGACGGTTTCGGCCGCAAAGGCCCCGCTGGCGATCTGGCCGACGGTCTGTTGAAGCAGAGGATCGTCGGTGGGGGTCTCGGTCGGCGCGTAGTAGAACGTCCGCTTTCGCGAGCGGACCAGTGCCGTGGCGTCACGCAGGATCGCCCGCGCAATGCCGGCATTGATGGCGGTCAGGAAAAGCTGGGCAAAGGTGTTGGCATAGGGGATGCCATAATCGACATCGGGAGCGTCGAACACGACTTCCTGACGCTTGACCCGGACGTTGCGGAAATGGGTCGTTCCGGTTGCCGTCAGCCGCTGGCCCAGTCCATCCCAGTCGTCGAGCAGTTCGATGCCCTCACGCTTGACCGGGATCAGCGTTGCCGCGTTCGCGCCGGAGGGGTCGGCGGTGCGGACCAGGACATAGTCCGAGTACAGCGTCCCGGTGCTGTAGTATTTCGTGCCGTTCAGCAAATAGTCGTCGCCATCGGGTGTCAGCGTGGTGTTGGGCCTGACGTCCCCCACCTTTGGCGTTTCCAGCTCGGTCGCCGCGAGGCCGATGATCGCGCCATCGGCGACGGCCTTCTGCCATTGGCGGTGCTGATCGTCGCGGGGGCGCCGCGCCAGCCGCTCGACCACGCTGAAATGATTACGGAGGATATGCGCGACATTGGCATCGGCCTCGCCGAGGCGGATGACGATCTCTAACAATTCTCGAATCGAACTGCCGGCGCCACCGGCTTCCGTAGGCAGCCGCAATGCCCCAAGCCTTGCTTGGCGAATTTGATCGATCGCCTCAAACGGAAGAATACGTTCGCGCTCGCGTTCGCTCGCGTCTTCGGCGATCTGGGTGAGCAACGCCTCGAGATCCGGCGAACCGGGATCGAGATGACGAGAGGGCTGCAGCGAGAGAGCGGATACAGGCTTGTTCATTGTTTGATCCGGATAAGGTTTAATCGGTTGGTTGTTCTCACAGCTGTGCCAGATGGTCGGTGACCTTGACCGGCTCCGGCAAGACTTTTCGCGCTACCAGCCAGTCCGCGGCCGTTTGCAGTTCGGCGATGAATTTCTCGTCGTTCACCGGGAAGTAGCGATATTTGCGATTCATCGCGATGAACCGGTCGCGGACCTGATCGCTGTACTTGCCTGCTTTCTGCGCGATGTATTCGGCGTCCTTGCTGTTTTCAGAAATCCACTTTCCCTCGGCGCGGAACGCATCATTGACGGCGCGAACCAGGGCAGGGTTGTCGGTCGCGAACTTGCGGGTGGTCAAATAGGACGTGTAGTCGATCTGAAAATCCAGATCGCGGCCTTCGACGAACAGATCATGCGCCTTGTATTCCAGCCGCGCGATATCGACGCCGGGGCTCCACATCGACCAGGCATCGACCTTTCCGGACGCGAGCGCGGGCGCGGCGTCGGGCGGGTTGAGATAGACGAACTTCACCGCCGAGCGGTCGATCTTGTGTTTCTCCAGCGCCGCCACCAGCAGGAACTCGCCGAGCCCGGAGCGGTTCACCGCGACCGATTTTCCCACCAGATCCTCGATCTTCTGGATACCGGAATCATCCTTCGCGATGATCGAGGTGGTACGCGGTTCGTAGACGACAAATTGGGTGAATACCAGCGGCGAACCGGCGATGATGGCGGCAAGCGCCGGCGTGGTGCTGCCACCGAAACTGAAGTCTGCGCTGCCGCCGGTCACGGCTTGCAACGTGGGCGCGTGGTTCGGGAACGGACCGAGCCATTCGACCTTGATGCCGTCCTTGGCCAAAACCTTTTCGAATTCGCCGCGCTCCTTGGCGATCAGGTTGAGACCGCTGAGGCCCCAGGTCAGGCGAACGGTATCGGTGGTGCGGCCGGTGGCTGACCATGCGGTTTCGCTGAAATCGAAACCGGCGAGGGCACCGATGCCAAATGCGGCCGACCCGAGGAAACGCCGGCGCGATGGCTTGTTGAAAGAGGAGTCAGGCATGAACGGATCCTTCCGAGAGACTTAAGCGGAGCGAGATGTAAAGACGCCGAGTTCCGCCAGCAGGTCAGCGCGTGCGATCGGGGTCGAGCCGTGTCCGTCGGTCCGATGCTCGAAGGCGATCGAGCCCTCGCGCATCACCAGGATGCGATCGGCCAGCGCGATTGCTTCGTCGACGTCGTGCGTCACGAGCAGGACGCCCGGCCGATGGTTTGCGACCAACTCGCGGACCAGGGCATGCATGCGGATGCGGGTCAGGGCATCGAGGGCTGCGAACGGTTCGTCCAGAAGCATGAGCTCGGGCTGCTGTACCAGCGCGCGCGCCAAGGCGACGCGCTGGGCCTGCCCACCTGACAGATTGCGCGGCCAGTCATCGAGGCGGTCGCCGAGCCCGACCTCGGCCAGTGCCGCGCCGGCGCGCTCGCGCGCGTCCGCGGCCACAAGGCCAAGGGACACGTTGCGCCAAAGGCTTTCCCATGGCAGCAGCCGATGTTCCTGGAAGACGACGGCCGGCCGGCGTGGCGCCACAATGCGCCCGCCCTGGACCGGATCGAGCCCGGCCAGCGCCCGCAACAGCGTGGTCTTTCCGCATCCGCTTTCACCGAGCAGGGCGACGAACTCTCCGCGCTCGATGACAAGATTGAGCTTGTCGATGACGACCCGATCGCCGTAGGCGCGCCGGAGATTGGTTACGGTGACGGCAGGCGAGGGGTTCGTCGGCGACGACAAGGGTGGGAAGACATGGAGGCTCATTGCGCGTCTCCATAGTTCGGATGCCAGGCAAGGAGACGTCGTTCGAGCCAGCGTGCAATCGCGTCAGCGGCGACGCCGATCAATGCGTAGATCACGATCGTCAGCACGATCACGTCGGTTCGAAGGAATTCGCGTGCGTCCATGGCCAGAAAGCCGATGCCTGACTGCGCGCCGATGGTTTCGGCGACGACGAGCGCGAGCCATGCCGTCGCCAGCGAATAGCGAACGCCGGTGAGGATCGATGGCAAGGCGCCCGGGAAGATGATCCGCCGTATGAGCTGCAGCGAACTCAGGCCCTGGACGCGTCCGAGTTCGATCAGCTTCGGATCGACTTGCCGAATGCCCAGCGTGGTGTTGATGTAGATCGGAAAGGTGACGCCGAGCGCGACCAGAAATATCTTTTCCGCTTCGCCGACGCCGAGCCATACGATCACCAGCGGCAGCAGCGCCAGAAACGGGATCGCGCGGATCATCTGCACACTGCGGTCGATCGCGGCTTCCGCAACGCGCGAAAACCCAACCAGGATGCCGAGTGCAAAACCCACGCTGCCGCCAATCGCAAAACCGGCCCCGGCCCGCAGCAGGCTGACCCCGAGGTCGTTCAGCAGGCTTCCCGAGGCCACGAGCTTGATTGCCGTTCTGACGATCTTGCTGGGAGCAGGCAATACTTGCGGCGACAGCCACCCGGCCTGCGCCAGCAATTCCCATACGACGACAAGCGTAACCGGCGCGAGCCAGGAGAGAAGCTGCAAGCCGCGTCTGCCGATCTTGAAAGCCGGCTTGCGGGCCGGCGAAGAACGGCCGTCGTCGCGCTGGAGCCGATTGAATTCGACCTGGGCGGCAGTCTGTTCGATGTTGCTCAACAGCCGGAGTCCTCGATTGGTCGTGCCGTACAGCGCGGTGCGCGGAGCAACGAACATGATAACGCTGCGCGCGGCGCAAACTCGCAATCGACGACGTATCGCGTCACGAGTGGGAGCCTGGTTCACACGCCACAAACTGTCCCACGAATTCGGCCCGACAGAAATAGAGCGGTATTTCAATTGTTGCTCGTTCCGGAGTTTTCTGATTTCTTTGCGCGCGCGAGACGGTAAAGATTATCTTTCAGCGTTTTGTTGCTTGATCTCCTGACTGGCTTTGGCGAAAACTGACCCGCCTTCGCGCGCCGAGATGATGCGAATAATCGAAGAGAGATCACAAATGACGGCACGACCGCCTCGTTTCGGCATATGGGCCCTGGTCCACGGACCGCGCGCTGCGCACCAGGATCCCGAGGAACCCTATGACGCGTCATGGGAACGCAATCGCGATCTGGTGCTGGCGGCGGAACGGCTCGGCTACAACTCGACGCTGGTGGCGCAGCACACGGTCAATCCGCATCAGGAGGATCTCGACCAGCTCGAGGCCTGGAGTTCGGCGGCTGCGCTTGCGGCGTTGACGAGCCGCATCGAGATCATCGCGGCGATCAAGCCGTATCTGTACCATCCGGTGGTTCTCGCCAAGATGGCGCTGCAGATCGAGAACATCAGCCGCGGGCGGTTTGCGATCAATCTCGTCAACGCCTGGAACCGTCCGGAACTCGAAAAGGCCGGTATCGGTTTCCCGGAGCACGACGCGCGCTATGCCTACGGCCGGGAATGGATTTCGGTGGTATCGCGGCTGATGCAGGGCGAACGCCTCACATACAAGGGCGAACATTTCGACGTGCGCGAATATGCGCTGCGACCCAAGGACCTCTACCGTCAGCGCCCGCTGATCTATGTCGGCGGAGAGTCCGAGCCGGCGCGCGCGCTGGTCGCCGATCATGGCGACGTGTGGTTCATCAATGGCCAGCCTCTGGAGGACGTCGCCGCGCTGATCGCCGACGTCGCCGCGCGGCCGCGGTCGGCCCCGCCGTTGCGGTTTGGCCTTTCGGCGTTTGTGATCGCGCGTGAAACCAGCGAACAGGCCGAGGCCGCCCACCAGCGGCTGCTGCAACTGGCGGCAAAGGATGCGCCGATGAAGGCGATCCAGAAGCAGAATACCGATCCGAAGGTCGTGATGATGCAGACCATGCAGAAGACACCGCGCGTCGGCAGCAATGGCGGAACGGCGGCCGGGCTGGTCGGCAGCTACGATGAGGTGGCGGAGCGTATTCGCGCGTTCCATGCGGCCGGGATCGAATTGTTCATGCTGCAATTCCAGCCGTTCGAGGCGGAGATGCTGCGTTTTGCGGAGGAAGTGATTCCGCGGGTGCGGCAGTCCGGACCCCTCGTCGACAAATCGCCGCGGCTGGCGGGATCGCAGGCTTAGCGCTGGTGAACAATCGCTAGGCGGAAGCCGCGGCCCGGGCTTGCCTGGCAAAGCGGCTCGGCGGACGCGGCAAGCCGAAATGGTCACGCAAGGTCGTGCCGCTGTATTCTGTGCGGAACAGGCCGCGTCTTTGCAGGATCGGCACCACGGTGTCGACGAAAACCTGCAGACCGTCCGGCAACACGTCGGGCATCAGGTTGAAACCATCGGCGGCACCGGCCCTGAACCAGGCCTCGATATCGTCGGCGACCTGTTCCGGCGTTCCAACGATGATGCGATGGCCGACGCCGCCACCGAGCGCCCGAAGAAGCTGACGCACGGTGAGATTTCCGCGGCGGGCCAGATTGACGGTGCCTTGGAACATGGTGTGATTGGCGTTGGCGGGCAACGGCAACGGATCGGGCAGCGGCTTGTCGAGTTCGAGGAGCGCAGGATCGATCTGCAGCGTGCCGGCCAGGCGCGCGAGGCTGTACTCGATGGGGACCAGTTCCCAGAGTTCGTCCTGCCGCCGTTTCGCCTCCGCTTCGGTGCTGCCGATCACCGTGGCTAGCCCGGGCAAGATCACAATGGACTCGCCCGACCGGCCATAGGCGACCGCCCGGGCTCGCAGGTCGCGCGCATAGGCTGCGCCTTCCTCGATCGTCTGGGCCAGCGTGAAAACCGCTTCCGCCTGCGCGGCCGCAAGATCGCGGCCGTCGTTCGATCCACCGGCCTGCAAGGTGACGGGACGCCCCTGCGGCGAGCGCGGCACGTTCAGTGGCCCCGCAACCGAATAATACGTTCCGCGATGCGCGATCGGATGGACTTTGGCCGTGTCGACAAACCTTGCCGTCGCCTTGTCGCCGACGAAAGCCTCGTCCTCCCAGCTATCCCAGAGCGCGTGCACGACTTCGGCAAACTCCTTGGCGCGGTCGTAGCGCGCCTTGTGCTCGAGCACGGCGGGCAGGCCGAAATTGCGGCTCGCCGCAGCATCCGCCGTGGTGACCGCGTTCCAGCCGGCGCGGCCCCCGCTCGCAAGATCGAGCGTCGCGAACCGACGGGCGATGTTGTACGGCTCATTATAGGTCGTTGAGGCGGTGGCGATCAGCCCGATATGGCTGGTGAAGGCTGCGACCGTGGCCAGCACGATCGTCGGTTCCATCGAGAGAAACGGCCGATAATCGATGCGGTCGGTGACCGCCGGGGTATCGGCGAGAAAGATCGCGTCCAGCTTGCCGCGCTCCGCGATCTGCGCGACGCGGACGTAGTGGCCGACGTCGAAACAGGCGCGGGGATCGCTTTCGGGCAGCCGCCATGCCGATGCGTAGACGCCGGAATGCAGCAGATTGACGTTGAGATGCAGTTGACGGAGCGACATGACGGGCCAGTTTCAATGGATACCACCGGCGGGATATCGCGTTGCGGCCGTTAAAGAAACAAACGATGAGCCGGCAGATGCAAAAAGAAATGTTCATCTCTGTTGCCCTCGCAAACGCGTGATCGTGCGTCGCGTTGGGCTTGAAGAAGAAATGTCGTGTGCGCCACCACATGAATTTTCTTCGGCGGGCTGTTGTAGGGAAAGCTTAGCCCAACTCTCCGCGAATATCTGAAATTGCCAGCAGCGCCGGCTCGCGCGACGATGTTGGTGCGGTGCGATGCCAGCGTCGTCAGTGGTGCTCCACAGGGAAGTAATCCATGACCATTCGATCCGACCGCGCCGAAAGGAAACCGGTGGCGACCGGTTCCGTTGAATTCGACGTGGATGTTCTGGTGATCGGCGGTGGTCCGGCCGGCACCTGGGCGGCCGTCAGCGCGGCGGAACGCGGCGCTCGCGTGGTGCTTGCGGACAAGGGATTTTGCGGCACCTCCGGTGCCACGGCGGCGGCTGGAACCGGCGTCTGGTACGTCGATCCGGATCCGTTGCTCCGCGAAGCGGCGATGGCCGATCGCGAGAAGATGGGCGGCTATCTGCAGGACCGCCGCTGGATGGAGCGGGTACTCGATCTCACCTACGCGCAAAGCAACCGCCTGGCCGATTGGGGTTATCCCTATCCGGTCGATGACGACGGGAAATCCCGGCGCAATTCGCTGCAGGGCCCGGAATACATGCGGCTGATGCGCAAACGCACCAAGCAGGCCGGCGTGACCATTCTCGATCACAGCCCCGCGCTGGAATTGCTCGTGGACGAGGCTGGCGCGGTCGCGGGCGCCACCGGCCTGCGCCGCCAGAAGGGCGACCGATGGACCGTGCGCGCCAGGGCGGTGGTGATCGCAACCGGCGGCTGCGCCTTTCTCAGCAAGACCCTGGGCTCGAACGTATTGACGGGCGACGGCTACCTGATGGCGGCGGAGGCCGGTGCCGAACTGACCAGCATGGAGTTTTCGAACCCTTACGCGATTTCGGCCGCCTTCGGCTCGGTGACAAAAACCCTGTTCTACGGCTGGGCAACCTTCACTTACGAAGACGGCAGCGTCGTGCCCGGCGCGGCCTCGAAGGGCGGTCGGTCGGCCATCGCCCGTGCGCTGGTGCAGGGGCCGGTCTACGCCAAACTCGACAAGGCCGACGGCGAGGTGCAGCGCCACATGCGCGCGTCGCAGCCGAATTTCTTTTTGCCGTTCGATCGAACCGGCATCGATCCGTTTTCGGATCGCTTCCCGGTCACCTTGCGGCTCGAGGGCACGGTGCGCGGTACCGGCGGCCTCCGGATCGTCGACGACACTTGCGCGACCAGCGTTCCCGGCCTTTACGCCGCAGGCGATGCCGCCACCCGTGAACTGATCTGCGGCGGATTCACCGGGGGCGGCAGCCACAATGCCGCCTGGGCGATGTCGTCGGGGGCGTGGGCGGGGCAGGGTGCTGCCGGCTATGCCGAACAACTCGGTTCGGCAGCGACGCGATCGGTCTCGTGTGCCGGTACGGTCGGCCTGCGCGAGCGCGCCAATAGAGCGTTCAGCCCGGCGGGGTTGACGAGAGCCGTTCAGGACGAAGTATATCCTTATGACCTGAATTACTTCCGGGAGGCCGGTCGCCTCGGCCGGTCGCTGCAACGGCTCGACGCGCTCTGGGCCGAAGCCTCTCAAGCGGACGCTGCAGCCGAATCCGACCTGCAGCGTGCGCGGGAGAGCGCGGCCATGCTGGCGACGGCGCGATGGATGTACCGCAGCGGACTTGCGCGGAAAGAAAGCCGCGGCATGCACCGCCGCGACGATTTCCCCGATCAGGACGACCGCCAGCGCTACTACGTCACGACAGGCGGGCTGGACGAGGTCTGGACCTCGGTCCGTCCGCATGCCGCGACGACCTATGCCGAGGCCGCGGAATGATCGAGATCGTCGATTCCGAGCGCTGCACGTCCTGCGACATTTGCGTGAACGTTTGTCCGACCAACGTGTTCGACAAGACGGATGGCGTTCCGGTGATTGCGCGTCAGGGCGACTGCCAGACCTGTTTCCTCTGCGAGCTCTATTGTCCGGAGGACGCGCTGTTCGTGTCGCCGTTCGCGGATGCGCCGCAGGATGTCGACCTCGTTGCCCTTAAACAAGGCACGCTGATGGGCAGTTACCGCCGGTCGGTCGGCTGGACCAAGGAAACCCGGGAGCGTCGCGGCATCGATCGCAGCTATTTGCTGTTCGGCCACTGAAACCCGCTCACTACACACCGCTCGGAGCCAGCGGCCCTTCGAAGGACAGGAATACCTGAATGAATGTGCATCAATCCCTGGCGGTAGCACAACCGATCGAGTTCGTTTCCGCCGCGTGCGCCCGGCCCTACGACGCTGGACGCCATGGTCCGGTTCGAGGCGGTCTCGAAAACCTATCCCGCCTATCGCGGCAAGCCGAGCGTGCAGGCCCTGGAGAGTATCGACTTTGCGATTCCCCGCGGTTCGATCAGCGGCGTCATCGGCCGCTCCGGGGCGGGCAAGTCGAGCCTAGTCCGCCTGATCAACGGACTGGAGAAGCCGACGACCGGGCGCGTGGTCGTCGATGGGCGTAATATTTCCGCGCTCGCCGGTCGCGAGCTGCGGCTGGCGCAGCGTTCGATCGGTATGATCTTCCAGCACTTCAACCTGCTGTCATCGCGCACGGCGGCGGACAATATCGCCTTGCCGCTTGAAATCGCGGGCTGGTCGAAG
This sequence comes from uncultured Alphaproteobacteria bacterium, assembly GCA_963793165.1. Lineage (GTDB taxonomy): Bacteria > Pseudomonadota > Alphaproteobacteria > Rhizobiales > Xanthobacteraceae > Bradyrhizobium. The sequence goes on along the minus strand of CAWBYU010000004.1, from coordinate 906,919 downwards.
TCCGATATCGCGGCGCGGGTTTCGAAACTGCTGGATCTCGTCGATATCGCCGACAAGCGCCATCGCTATCCCTCCGAGCTTTCCGGCGGCCAGAAGCAGCGGATCGGCATCGCCCGCGCCCTGGCAACGCGGCCGAGCGTATTGTTGTCGGACGAGGCCACCTCGGCGCTCGATCCGCAGACGACGCGCTCGATCCTGGATTTGCTGGCCAACATCAATCGTGAACTCGGGGTGACCATCGTCCTGATCACGCATGAGATGTCCGTCGTCAGGCAGCTCGCGAAAGAGGTGACCGTGCTCGATGCCGGACATATCATCGAGCAGGGGCCTGTCGCCGACATATTCACCCATCCGCGGCATGCGATCACGCAGAGTTTCCTCTCCGAGGTCGTCGGGGACGCGGTTCCGGTCTCGTTGTCCAGCCGTTTGCAACAGCATCCAGGTCCCGGTAGCCAGACCGTGATCCGCGTGCTCATCCAGGGTAACGGCGGCGATACGCTGGTGACCCGGCTTTCGCGCGAACTCGCGATCGACGTGGCGCTGCTGTCGGCGCGTATCGACGAGATCGGAGGCCAGCACATCGGTTCGCTGACGCTCGGCGTGCCCGGCGATGAGGCTGGGGCTACGAAAGTCTTGTCTTTTCTTTCACATCATCGGTTCTCCGTGGAGCGTCTCGGCTATGTCGCGTGATCTCATCGACCTCATCATCCAGGCGACGGGCGAAAGCCTGTTCATGGTCGCGGTCGCGGCCTCGCTCGGGACGCTGTTCGGCTTGCCGATCGGCATTTTCCTCGCGACCAGCCGCAAGGGCGAGTTGTTCGCCGCGCCGGCGGCCAACGCCGTTCTCGGGGTCGTCGTCAATGCAACCCGATCGACGCCCTTTATCATCCTGGTGGTGGCCATCATTCCGTTCACGCGGCTGGTCGCGGGCACCTCGATCGGCTCGGGCGCTGCGATCGTTCCGCTCACCATTGCCGCGACACCGTTCATTGCGCGGCTGGTCGAGGGCGCGATCCGCGAAGTCGATTCCGGATTGATCGAGACGGCGTCGTCGTTTGGCGCCACGCCGCTGCAGGTGGTGCTCAAGGTCCTGATTCCCGAAGCGCTGCCTGGGCTGGTTCTGGCACTGACCCTCGCGGTGGTGAGCTTGCTCGGTTACTCGGCCATGGTCGGCGCCGTCGGCGGGGGTGGGCTGGGCGATCTCGGCATCCGCTATGGCTACCAGCGCTTCATGCCGGACATGATGCTCGCCGTGGTGGTGGTGCTGATCGCGCTGGTGCAGACCGTGCAGACCGCCGGCGACTATCTGGCGCGCCGCGTCAACCGCCGCCTGCGGCATCGCTGAGATCGTCATGCCCAGAGAGATTCGCCTCAACGCCTTCGACATGAACAGTGTCGGCCACATCCAGCATGGCGTGTGGGCGCACCCGCGCGATCAGTCTCCGCGCTACACCGAGATCGAATACTGGCAGCATCTCGCACGGACCGCCGAGCGCGGCCTGTTTGATGCGATTTTCCTCGCCGACATCATCGGCGTCTACGATGTCTACGGTGGATCGCCCGCCGCCTCCATCCGAAATGCAGTGCAGATACCCATCAACGATCCGCTGCTGGTCGTGCCCGTGATGGCCGCGGTGACAAAGAACATCGGCTTCGGCGTTACCTCGAATGCAACCTATGAGGCGCCGTATCTCTTTGCCCGCCGGCTATCCACGCTCGATCATCTCACCCGAGGACGTGTCGGCTGGAACATTGTGACCGGCTATCTCGACAGCGCCGCCCGCGCGATGGGACTCGACCGGCAGATCGAGCACGACGACCGCTACGACCTCGCGGACGAATATATGGAAGTCATCTACAAGCTGCTTGAGGGAAGCTGGGAGGACGGCGCCGTCGTTGCGGACCGCAACAACCGGCTCTATGCGGACCCCGCAAAAATACACGCGATCAATCATATCGGCCGCCGGCACCGGGTCAACGCCATCCACCTCAGCGAGCCCTCGCCGCAGCGGACGCCGGTGCTGTTTCAGGCCGGGGTATCGACCCGCGGGCGGGCATTCGCTGCGAAGCATGCGGAATGCGTGTTCTTTGCGACCTCGACCAAGGAAAACGTCCGCGCCATCGCCAGGGATGTCAGGGCGCAGGCGGTCAGGAACGGCCGCGGCGCCGAGGACCTCGTCATTTTTCTCAGCCGCTCCTTCGTCGTCGGCCGGACGCGCAAGGAGGCGGAAGAGAGGTTCGCCGATTACAGGGCCTATGGCAGCGTCGAAGGCGCGCTGGCGCATTTCGCAAGCTCGGTGGGTATCGATTACGCAAAGGAAGATCTCGATGCGCCGCTGCGCCACGAGCACTCCAACTCGATGCAATCGATCCTGGAAGCGCTGACGACGCGCAGCACCGAGCAGTGGACGCTGCGGAAATTGCTTGGCCAGATGGGGCTCGGCAGCCGCGCCATGCCCTTTGTCGGTTCAGCGGAAGAGGTTGCCGATGAGATGCAGGGTTGGGTCGAGGAGACCGGCGTCGATGGCTTCAATCTGAGCCGCGTGGTAACGCCGGAAGGTCTTGAGGATTTCGTCGACCTGGTGGTGCCGATCCTGCAGGAACGCGGTGTCTACAAGACCGCCTATCGCGAGGGAACGCTGCGGCAAAAGCTGCTCGGAGGCGCGTCAGGCCGCCTGCAGGATTCTCATGTCGGCGCGTCTTTCCGCTACCGAAGGACGAAAGACGATATGCCCGCCCAGGCGTCCGCGCCGGCGGCAGTTTCGTAACCAGAAATTCAAACGGGTGATGCTTTCGAAAATGGAAGCTGGAAGGAAATCGAGATGAGCGGGAATATCGGAACCAGCTACCACCGGCGCCGCCTGCTTTGGGTGGCGATGGCGAGCCTTTTGTCCGTGGTCGGTCACGGGATGGCTTCGCCGGCCATCGCTGCGGAGCCGCTGAAAGTCGGCACGTCGGGCGGTCCGATCGCCGATATCATCCAGTTTGCAGCGGCACGGGCCAAGGAACAGGGTCTCGATGTCAAAATCGTCGAGTTCTCGGATTGGGTGACTCCCAACGAAGCCTTACAAAGCGGTGATATCGATGCCAACCTCTTTCAGCACATCCCGTTCCTCAACAACGCAATTGAAGCGCGCGGCTACAAGTTCACGCCGATCGCGTCGACCTATGTGCTTCCGGTCGGTCTCTATTCGAAGAAGATCGCGAAGCTGGACGAAGTCCATCAGGGATCGACGGCGGCGGTTGCCAGTGATCCGGTCAACGAGGCGCGAGGGCTGTTGCTGTTCGAGAAGGCTGGCTTGATCAAGCTGCGCGAAGGTGCGGGAGAAAAGGCCAATGTCCGCGACATCGTGGAAAATCCCAAGAAGCTCAAATTTCTCGAGATCGAAGCGGCGCAGCTTCCGAGGGTGCTCGATGACGTCGAACTGGCGCAGGTCAGCATCAGCTATCTGATCGCATCCGGGGGCAATCCCGAGAGTTTGCTGGCGGCGGATGGATTCGGCGATCCGCGCTATGCGCTGCAATTCGTGGCGCGGACCGACAAGAAGGACGATCCGCGCTTGCTCCGGTTCGTTTCGATCTACCGCTCGCAGCAGGTCAAGGATTATATTATCGGGAAGTACGGCCGCTTCTTCGTGCCGGTTTGGTGATTCCGACCTCACGACCCGGATGTCACGATCCCCATGTTACGATCCCTTGGGTGTCCAGATTTTAACGCTCGATGTATCGACCTTCTTGGGGATCAGTCCTTCTGCCAGGAAAGCGTCCGCGATGCGTTGCTGCTCCGACAGGCCGGGTACCGTGACAGCGCCGACCTGATAGGAGCGATGGCTATTGGCCTCCTCAACCGTCGAAGCATCGATACCCCAGAGCGCGGCGAGCAGGGTCGCTGCGTCCTTCGGGTGGCTCTTGACCCATTTACCGGTGTCGGCAAGTTTGCTGAAGATGACATTCAGCACATCGTCGCGCCGATCCGCAAAGGCGGCTGACGACACGTAATAGCGCTTATAGCTCGCAAGGCCGTTGCTGCCGTCGGCCAGGATCCGCCCGCCGGACTGGCGGCTGGCGCTGGTGAGGAAGGGATCCCACGCGACCCACGCGTCGACATTGCCACTGACGAAGGCGGCCCTGCCATCGGCGGGGGTGAGGTAGGCGGGCGTGATGTCCTTGAAACTCAGACCGGCCTTCGACAGCGCCGCAAGCAGCAGAAAATGGCTGCCCGCGCCCTTGGTGACCGCGACCTTCTTGCCCTTGAGGTCAGCGGCCGATTTCGCCGGCGAATCCCGCGGGACCAGGATCGCCTGTGCCGAGGGCGACGCCGCTTCCTCGGCGACGTAAGCGAGCTTGGCTCCGGCGGCCTGCGCGAAGATCGGCACGGTGTCGGCCACGTCGGCGCCGAAATCGACGCTGCCGATATTGATGGCCTCCAGCAGCGGTAATCCGCTGGTGAACTCGTGCCAGGAAATGGTGACGCCGAGCGGGGCCAGCGCTTTCTCAAGCTCGCCATTGGTCTTCAGGATCGCCGTGAGCGTCGAGGATTTCTGATAGCCGATCCGAATTTCCTCGGAGACGGCGGGCTGCACCAGCGCGGCCAGCGCGAGCAACCCGATGATGCCGAGGGAGAGGTGACGCTTGACGGATTTGATCCGCCACGCAGCAGACGTTCGGATAGGCGTGTTGCAAGAGAGCATGATGTCTGTCGTTTCCGAGCTGAAGAAATCGGGGCGATCCCAAGCTGAACGGTTCGGCCGGCGTGCCCCGCCTGCGTCATTTGCAGTCAATCGCGCACCGGTGGCAATCGCGGAGAATTCACCGGATTTGGTACAAAATTCTCCGGTGGATGCCGTCATGAGAATGACATTCCGAACGGGCTTGTGCCGGCCTGGCTCCGCCGGCTCTCCGCGGTTCCCCTGCGACGGACGCCGTGGTCTTGCGGAGAACGGAAACACCGTGTCGCGGGTGCGTGGCGAATATTTTATCTTGGCGCAGAGCATGCGCAACCGTTTCGTCGTTTTGTCGCGCAGGTCATTGAACCCGTAAATGTTCGGCGCTAGTGCCAGCCAAGCATCTGTTGTTTGATATTCGGGAGAGCTTCATGCGCACGCTTACTGCCATCATTGCGATCGGGACCCTGTGGGTGGGTGCCGCGAGCGCCGAGACCATTCGGGTCGGCGTCACCGCGGGACCACATGCCGAGGTCACGGATGTGGTGAAGAAGGTGGCCGCCGAGCGCGGGCTCGATATCAAGGTCGTCGAGTTCACTGATTACGTTATTCCGAACCAGGCCCTGGCGCTGAAGGACCTCGAAGCGAATTCGTTCCAGCACGAGCCTTATCTGAAAAACCAGATATCGAAGACCGGCTGGAAGATCGTGAAGGTAGCCAATACCATCGCCTCGCCGCAGGGCATCTATTCGCTGAAATACAAGAAGCTTGCCGACTTGCCGGAGGGCGCGCGGGTGGCGATCGCCAACGACCCGTCGAATGGCGCACGGGGCCTGATGATCCTTGCCCTTCACGATGTGATCAAATTGAAAGATCCGAACAACGTCGCCTCGACCGTCGCCGACATTGCCGACAATCCGAAGAAATTGCGTTTCGTCGAACTCGACGCCGCGCAGCTCCCGCGCTCGCTGCAGGATGTCGATGTGGTGTCGATCAACAACAATTATGCGGTCCAGGCCGGCCTCAATCCCGCGGTCGACGCGATCGCCCGCGAGGCTGTGGATGGTCCATGGGTCAACATCATCGCGGTGCGCGAAGAGGACAAGGACAAGCCGTGGGTGAAGCAGCTCGTCGAAGCCTATCATTCCGATGAGGTGAAGGCGTTCCTCGAGAAGCGCTTCAAGGGTACCTATATCGCCACGTGGTAGGGCCGGGCGGTCCGGCTTCGCCGCATCGTACCCGGCCGCGCTATTCGGCGGCGTCGGATCGCAGACGGCTCGCCGCTGGTGCGGCGGAGCGGCGAAAACCGGCGCCCGGGTGTGTCCCATCGAGGCGCGGGCCGCGCCCCGGAAACAGCTTTTCGCGCAGGGTGCCCTCGCGATAGGCCGTTTTGTAGACGCCCCGGGATTGCAATTCCGGCACCACCAGGTCCACGAACGCGTTCAGCGATTCCGGCACCACGAGGCGGAAGAGGTTGAAGCCGTCGACATCGGTTTCTTCCGCCCAGGCGATCAACTCGTCCGCCACGTCCTGCGGGGATCCCACCACGAAGGGCGAACGCGCGCCGACGCGGCTGAGGGTCGCGAGATCCCCGATCTTGACCGGCCGGTCGCTCCGGAGCGTGAAATTCTCAACCATCGACTGGATTGCGTTGCTCTCGACATATTGCACGGCCTGGTCGGGACCATAGGTCGAGAAATCGACGCCGGTCCAGCCGGAAAGCAGCGCGAGCTGTCCGGCCTGATCGACATGCCGCGCATAGTCGTCGAGGATATCGTTGGCTTCCGCGCGCGTCGGCGCGACGATCACGGTTGCGCCGGCGAACAGGCGGATATCGTAGGGATCGCGGCCGAACTCCTTTGCCGCGCTCCTGATCTCGCGAACGGCGCGTGCGAGGATCGGCCTGGTCTGGCCGTTGAGGAAGATCGCCTCCGCGTGCCTGGCGGCGAAGGCACGGCCGCGGCTGGAGGTCCCGGCCTGGTACAACAACGGCGTGCGCTGGGGCGACGGCTCGGCCAGATGGATGCCGTTGACGCGATAGTGGGATCCCTCATGCCGCACCGGATGAACCCTGGTCGGGTCAGCGAAGATTCGCGAATTGCGGTCGCGGCGGACTGCATCGTCTTCCCAGCTAGCCTCCCACAATTTGTAGACCGCTTCGAGAAAATCCTCCGCGGCCTCATAGCGCTCGTCATGGGCGCGTGCGGTGGGCAACCCCATGCCACGCGCGCCGCTGTCGAGATAGCCGGTCACGATGTTCCAGCCGATCCGCCCGTTCGTCAGATGATCGAGCGTCGAAAAGCGGCGGGCGAACTGATAGGGGTGCTCAAACGTGAGGTTGGAGGTAATACCAAACCCGAGATGTTTGGTGACCAGCGCCATGGCGGAGACGAGCAACGTCGGTTCCGCGTTGGGTAGTTGGACCGCGTGGGTCACCGCCGTATCTGGACTGTTGCCATAGACGTCATAGGTGCCGAAGACATCGGCCAGGAAGATGCCGTCGAGCAGGCCGCGCTCCGCCGTCCTGGCGTAGTCGACCCAGTAGTCAAGCGTATTGTAGTTGATCGACGCATCGCGTGGATGCGACCACAGGCCAGCCCAGTTATGGCTCGGGGCGGTCATGTTGAACGCGTTGAAGCGGAGTTCTCGTGATCTGGCCATCGATCTGTCCCCGGGCAATGCTGGGCTGTATCTCAGCTCGACTTGCTTATCACTTTATCCCGACGACTTTGTTTTCAATTCGAACCACAGGAATGCAAATCGTGCTGCGATCGAATTGGGATCTAGCATTGTTTCGCTCTGTCGCGTTTCGTGATGGGGGACGGAGCATGGATCAAACCGGAACCGCCGTTGGCGTCAGTACGGGCAGGACGCCTGACGTTCCTTTCACGGGAGCGGTGAGCGAGCAGCAGTTCGGCGAAGAATAAACTCTGACGGCTGAGCGCTCGGAAAGAATACCGCCGCCTTTTGGCGGGACTGCAGCACGGGCATCGCTATTTTCCCCGACGTCTCGACAGCGCTGAAATCGCCACGCATCATTTCTGCAGTGGTGATGCGAAGTTCTGGAGCTTAAGGGAGACTTCAATGCCGGTCGAAACCAAGAACGTCGAGACGCTTGCGTTGCACGGTGGTTCCTACCGTTCGGATCCCGCGACCGGCGCCGTGGCCGTGCCGATCTATCAAACGACGTCCTATCAATTCCAGAACGCCGACCATGCCTCGCGGCTGTTTGCTCTGGAAGAGCTCGGGCAAATCTATACCCGCATCAAGAATCCCACCCAGGACGCTTTTGAAGAAAGGCTCGCGGCGCTCGAGGGCGGCGTCGGCGCGCTCGCCGTGGCGTCGGGGCAGACGGCATCGGCATTCGCCATCTTCAACCTCGCGCAGGCCGGCGACAATATCGTGTCGTCGACCGATCTCTATGGGGGTACCTGGACGTTATTCTCGCAGACGCTGAAACAGTTCGGCATCGAAGTCCGCTTTGTCGATCCCGCGGATCCCGAGAATTTCCGCCGCGCCACCGACGATAAAACCCGTGCCTATTATGCCGAGACGCTGCCGAACCCGAAGCTCAACGTGTTTCCGATCCAGGAGGTCGCGGATATCGGGCGTTCTCTCGGCGTCCCGCTGATCCTCGACAATACAGCCGCGCCGATCATTGCGCGGCCGTTCGAGCATGGTGCGGCGGTCGTCGTCTACTCGACCACCAAATACATTGGCGGACACGGCACCTCGATCGGCGGGGCGATCGTCGATGGCGGCAATTTCGACTGGGAGGCGCATGCGGCACGTTTCCCGCTGCTGACCCAACCGGACGCGGCCTATCACGGCGCGATCTGGACCGAGGCGGCAAAGCCTTTCGGCCCGATCGCCTATATCCTGCGCGCGCGTGTAAAACTGCTGCGCGATCTCGGGGCCGCGATCGCGCCGCAAAACGCGTTCCAGTTCATCCAGGGGATCGAGACGCTGCCGTTGCGGCTGCGGCAGCACAACGAAAACGCAATCAAGGTCGCCAACTTCCTCGCCAGGCATCCGTCGATTTCGCATGTGATCTTTCCGGGCCTGCAGAGCGGCGAGAACCGGCGCCGCGCCGATACTTATTTGAAGGGCGGTTACGGCGCGCTGGTGGGATTCGAACTGAAGGGCGGCGTCGAGGCCGGCCGCCGGTTCATCGATGCGCTTCAGCTTTTCTATCATGTCGCCAATATCGGTGACGCGCGCTCGCTGGCGATCCACCCAGCCTCGACCACGCATCAGCAATTGAGTCCGGAGGAGCAGCTCGCCGCCGGCGTGACGCCCGGCTATGTGCGGCTTTCGGTCGGCATCGAGCATCCCGACGATATCCTGGCTGATCTCACCCAGGCGCTCGCCAAGGCCGAAGCGGGCGGTGACAGTGCCCGCAAGGCGGCCTGAACAACACCTTTGGAAGAGATGGACATACGACAATGAAGACACTGCTTCGGATGGCGCAGGCCGCCGGCCTGCTGCTGGCATTGATGACGGCTGCGGATGCCGACGAACCGCTGAAGATCGCCACAAGCGCCGGCCCGGTCGGACAGTTGGCCTCCTACGCGGCCAAGCTCGCCAAGGAAAAGGGCCTCGATGTCAAGATCGTGGAGCTGGGCGATTGGGTTGCGCTCAACGAAGTGGTCAACAGCGGCGACGTCGATGCCAATCTGTTCCAGCACGCGACCTATCTGGCCCTTCAGAACAAGCAGCGCGGCTTCAACCTCGTTCAGGTCGACAAGGTCGGCGTCATCGCACCCGTGGGATTGTTCTCGAAAAGGATCAAGAAGCTCGAGGAAATCAAGTCCGGCGATAGCGTTGCCATTCCGAACGAGCCGCTCAACGGCGCGCGGGGCTTGATCCTGTTGGAACGGGCCGGTCTGATCAAGCTCGCGCCTGGCAAGGGTTTTTCAGTGAGCAAATTCGATATCATCGAGAATCCCAGGAACCTGAAGATCGTTGAACTGGACCCCGCGCAAACTTACCGCTCCCTGGACGATGTTTCGCTGGCGCTTGTCAACGTCACATATTTGATCCCGGCCGGCGGCGATCCGAAATCGGCGCTGATCATCGACCGCACCGTCGATGACGGCCTGGTGCTGCGCTTCACCGCACGCGCGGACAAGAAGGATGATCCGCGCCTGAAGGCTTTCATCCAGGTGTTCAATTCGCCCGAGGTGAAGCAGTTCATCGAGGAGAAGCTGCCGGCGTTCATTCCGGCCGGGTTCAACAGTTAGCCTGGTTACGCATCCGTAGCCTGCTGGCTGCGGAGGCGGACAAGCCGGGTCGCGAGCTCGGCGCATTGATTGCGGATGTCCGGAATGGCAATGATCTCCCAGAAGGTCGCCCGCGTGAGCGGACCGACGGCGAACAGGCGCCGCGAATGCGCGCCGTCGCGGTTGACGATCGCGCAATCGGCGCCGGTCTCGATGCCGATACGCAGCGGATCGGCGCGCGCCAGACCCTGATCGAACAGGCTGCGCACGGCCGGATTGGTGGTCGCGCTGGGATCTCTGACGATACCCGTGCAGTCGACGATCTTGCCGACCTGGATACCGAGGATTTCGCTGTGGCCGCGCCGGCGGTAGCGAACGAGCGCGCCGCCGCTATTCGGCTCGATGCCGGTCACTTTGGCCGCCATCAGGCTCAGGCGCCCGGCGGCGAGCGCATGCGTGATACGCGTTTCCACCTCGGGCGCCATGCGGTGGCGATGAACGTCCCACCAGGCGCGTGCGTGCTCGAGGAAGCGACGTTTGGACGCCAGCGAAAGCTCGCGCCAGAGCCGCTGGGTGAACGGCCTGATGGCGTCGAGCACGCTGCGCCAGTCGCCGCCCTCTGCGACATGGGCATCGATGCGACGACGGAACCAGCGCAATAGCTGGCCGGCGGCGGCGCCGAACGGAACCTCCGCTTCCTCGATGCGCATCGGGTCCACCTGACGATGGGCCTTCGATAGCAGGCCGCGTCGCGACATGGCGATGATCGGTCCCCGGTGTCCGCCAAGCAGCAGCGACAGGACATAATCGACCATGGTGAGCCCGGCCCCAAGGATCAGCACGGTCGCATCCTCATCGATATCTGCGACGGACGGCGGTGCCCAGGGATCGGCATGGCAGGTCGAACTGAGACTGGCGGCGTCGTGCCCGGTGGCGAGAATGCCGACATCGCCAACGTAGCGCCTGCCGTCGCCCAGCGTCACCGTGACGTCTGCTGCGCTTTCGCTGACGCCGACACACGTGCCTTGCACCACGCTGAGGTTGTGAGACGCGCGCTCATTCGACATCAGCGGTTCGATCAGGCCCGCAATGTAGTCTCCATAGATGCGCCGCGGCACGAAGCAATAAGGGTCGGGACACAACGCTGCGTCCGTCCCGCGCGCCGAAAGCCAACGCCAGAAATGATCCGGTTCGTCCGGCAGTGCGCTCATGTTTGCTGCCCGCACATTGAGCAAATGTTCGGGATTACCGGTGTGATAAGCCAGCCCGCGCCCGATATCGGGCCGCATTTCAATCAGCGTCACGCGAAAATCGGAGGCCGGATTGTGCAGCAACTGATAGGCGAGCAGGACGCCGCTGGCGCCGCCGCCGATGATGATCGCGTGTCGCGCAGGGGATCGGCTCATGCAAATCGGACCCTCCATGCCATCAGTAGCACACGAAATGCGTAACGATCGAAAAAGGAAGATTATTCCGTAAACACCTGGTGACGTAGCGTTCGTGTCTCGGAACTCGTCGATTCGGAGATCGTTCGTTTGCGAGGCGTCAGCATCGCTCCAGCCGCGGGCGATCGAGCGACGGTGGTCGCGTAAGTGTTTCGCTTGTCGCGCATTCCTGATTCAGTCGAAACGGGATCGTACAAGGACGTCTGCCGCGCCATCGAGGCCGCAGCGCCGTAATCCCGTCCGGTAATTCAGGGGGATGCGTTCAGGGACGAGCGCACCTTCGCCAGCAGCTCGGCACGCGCGTGGCGGGCCGCCAGCGCCTCGTTCATTTCGACCTTGACGAACCTCACCGGCATATTGGGCTGAAGCTGGCCGATCAGATCCATATCGGCCGAAATGACGGTGCCGACCATGAAATAGCCGCCGCCTGAAACCGCGTCGCGATGGAGCACGATCGGCTCGGTACCACCGGGCACCTGGATCGAACCATAGGGATAGCAGGCATCGGTGATATTGGAGGGATCGGAGCCCGCGCCAAACGGCGGCTCACGCGGCACGAACTCCAGCGGCTTGCCGCCCTTGAAGCGGTAGCCGATCCGATCGGCTTCCGGAGCGACCTTCCAGGTATCGGCGAAGAATCCCTGGCCGGCGGCATCGGTGATGCGGTGCCAGTAAAGTCCGGGCGTCACGCGCAACTCCGCCGGCGTTGCCGTCGGCAGGCCACGCAATTCGTCCGCGATCATGCGGCCCTCCTTGACCGATGCCGCGGCCGCACCGACCGGAAGCTCGTCGCCTGCCTCGAGCTTTCGGCCCTTGAAGCCGCCGAGGGCGCCCAGCGCATAGGTCGAGCGCGAGCCAAGAACCACGGGCACATCGATGCCGCCCGCTACCGCAATGTAGGCGCGGGCACCCTTCTTGAGGAAATCAAAGGAAAGCCTCTGGCCACGCTTCACCTTGAAGGAGGACCATGTCTCGCGAGGGTCGCCATCGAGCTTGGGCGGCAGCTCCGCCCCCGTGACCGCGATCATGGCATCATCGGTAAACTCGAGCTCGGGTCCCATGAATACGGCCTCGAGAACGGCAGCGCCCTCTGCATTGCCTACCAGCAGGTTGGCGGCCGCGAGCGCATGCCGGTCCATTCCGCCCGAAAGCGGGATGCCGATGTGATAGTAGCCGGGACGCCCGAGGTCCTGGACGGTGGTGGCGAGACCAGGCTTCAGAACTTTAATGGCCATGGAGGATCCCCTCGAGCTTGCGATTGTAGCCATCGATGTCGCGGTTGAATTCGGTGAGCGAGAACGACACGTTGCGAATGACCGGCGAGAAGCGGCCTGCCTCGACATCGGCGACCGCCGCGTCATAGGCCGGCCGATCGATCGGCTTCCACTTCACGATGTCACCCGGCTTGAACAGGCACATGAAATCACGGAGATAGCTGATCTGCTGATTGGGATCGTAGATCGGCATCGGTGTGATGCCGAACATCTGGTAGCCGCCCGCGCCCCGAACCGAGTAGATGCAGCTGAAACAGCCGCCATGCCCGACCGTGAGCTTGGGTGTGTCCGTGCGCGGCCGCAGATATTTCGGCGCCTGAATCTGTCGCTGGCGCTCGACCATCTGATAGAGAAAAGGCAGGCCGGCGACGAAGCCGACCATCGAGACGAACCAGGGTGCACTTGAATGCGCCTTGATGAACGCGTCGACGCCATCGTGATTGTTGATGCGTGCCGCGTATTCGAGATCGGTGCCGTTGGGGTCCTGATGGCGCTCGCGGAAGCGCATCAGCGTCTCGTGCGTCCAGGGATCGTTGTAGAGCACGGGGATTTCGATGATCCGCGTCGCGATCACCGGCTCGGACTTCCCGGCGGCCGAATCCAGCCGCTTCAGTTCCGCGAGCATATCATCGGGCTTGATCAGATCCGGATCGAACTTCACCTGATAGGAGGCGTTGGCCGGGCAGATTTCGGTGACGCCCCTGATCTTCGCGTCGCGCACCGCATTGGTGATGAAGAGGCTCTTGAAAAAAGCCTCGAGCGACATGGACTCATCCACCTCGGCGAAGATGTGCTCATCGCCGCCAAAGGAAAATCGGGTTTGCATGGGGCTGTGGCCTCCTGTTGCTCACGGAACGGATTCGTTTGCGATCGTCGGGGTGATCTGCGCGGCCGGCACCGCCTCTGCTGCGGCAAGCCCCGCAGCATGGGATGCCAGCCATGGTTCGAGCCAGGCCGTATGAAAGCGCCCGGCCTGCACGTCGGCATCGCGCGCGAGCGCCTGGTGCAGCGGCTTGGTCGTCGCCAACCCTTCGACGTTCAATTCACCGAGCGCGCGATCGAGCCGTCGGATCGCGCTCGCTCTATCTTCATCATGGACGATCAGCTTGCCGAGCAAGCTGTCATAGAATGGCGGCACCGTGCAGCCGGGATAGAGCATGCTGTCGAAACGCACCCCGTTGCCGCCGGGCACGTCGAGCGCGGTGATCGTGCCCGGATTCGGCATGAAGCCTTTGGCCGGATCCTCTGCGTTGATGCGAACCTCGATCGAGTGGCCGTTGATACGCACCTGATCCTGGGTAAACCGCAAGCGTTCGCCGCCGGCGATCCGGATCATCTCGCGCACCAGGTCGATGCCGGTGATCATTTCCGTCACCGGATGCTCGACCTGGATGCGGGTATTCATCTCAAGGAAATAGAATTCGTGGCTGCGGTCATCGTAGAGATATTCCAGCGTCCCCGCGCCGCGGTAGTGCACCGCCTTGGCGAGTGCGGCGGCGGATGAACAGAGTTTTTCGCGCATAGCCGGTGTCAGCGACGGCGAGGGAGCTTCTTCCCAGACTTTTTGACGGCGGCGCTGCAGCGAGCACTCGCGCTCGAAGCAGTGGATGACGTCCTGTCCGTCGCCCAGCACCTGCACTTCGATATGCCGCGCACCTTCGATCAGCTTCTCGACATACAGCCCGCCATCGCCAAAGGCCGCGAGCGCCTCGGCCTGCGCCTGCGGCATCAGGTGATGAAACTCCTCGGCCGAACGCGCGATGCGGATGCCGCGGCCTCCGCCGCCGGCCGCCGCCTTGATCATCACGGGAAAGCCGGTCGTATTCACCAGGGCGAAGGCCGCCTCAGGCTGACTCCAGGCGCCCGCGGCTGCCCGGAACCGTAGGAACGCCTGCGGCCGCCGCGGCTTCCCGGGCCGCGACCTTGTCACCCATCAGGCGGATGGACTGGGCCGTCGGTCCGACGAAGATGAGTCCCGCCGCCTCGACCGCGGCGGCGAACTCGGCATTTTCGGCCAGAAATCCATAGCCGGGATGGATGGCGTCGGCGCCCGTTGTCCTGGCCGCGGCGAGAATCGCGTCGCGGTTGAGATAGGATTTCGACGCCGCCGGGGGACCTATTTCGATGCACTCGTCGGCGAGCCTCACGGCAAGCGAGTCGCTGTCGGCCGTGCTGTAAACCTGCACGGTCGCCAAGCCCAATTCGCGCGCCGCGCGAATGATGCGTACGGCGATCTCGCCGCGATTGGCTATGAGGAGCTTATGGATCGTCATGGACGGTTCGCGCGCCTCAAACCTCGATCTCGGCAATCGGCTGACCGGCCATCACCGCCTCCTCATTCTCGGTAAGGAAGCGTATGATCTTGCCTGCCGCCCCCGCCTTTACCTCGTTGAATGACTTCATGACTTCGATGAGGCCGATCGTGTCGTCCTGGGTGATCGTGTCGCCGTCCGATTTGTAGACCGGCTTGTCCGGCGCCGGCTTGCGGTAGAATATGCCGGGGAGAGGCGAAAAGATCTGCTGTATGGTCATGAGTTCCTCATCGTTTGATCGCTTCAAACAAAAAGATGGAGCGGGATGCGATTCCAAGAAAAGTCGTTCCGCCTAGTGCGCGGTCAGATAAGGACGGACCGCCTCGCGAACGGCCTGGGCGATGGCGACGGCATTGGGTGTGTCGGAGTGGACGCAGATGGCATCGGAGCCGACGGGGACGTCGTTTCCAGCCACCGTGCGCGTCTGGCCTTCGGTCAAGGCTCGCAGGCACCGTGCCGCCGCGTCGGTTGGATCCTTGGCATCGTGTTCGCGCGTGATGATGAGGCCGCCTTCGGCATTGTAGTCGAGATCGGCGTAGTATTCGGCGATGAAGGTATGTCCGCGGCGTCGATAGACCTTCTCGTGCAGCGTCCCCTTCATGCCCAACAGCGGTACCTTGTAGACGTCGGCCGTGTCGGCCACAGCCTCGGCGACATCCTCCATGCGCGCGGCCATCCCGTACAGCGCGCCGTGGGGCTTGATATGATTAAGGACCACGCCTTCGGCATCCAGGAACGCCTTGAGTGCACCGACCTGGTAGAGGAGGCAGTTCGTCAGCTCTTCGCGGCCGATCTTCATCTCCCTGCGTCCGAACCCCTGCAAATCGGGCAGGGAGGGATGGGCGCCGACCTTGACGCCATGCTGTTTGGCAAGGCGCACGGTCTTGCGCATGTGATTGAAGTCGGAGCCGTGAAATCCGCAGGCCACGTTGGCCACGTCGATATGCGGCATCAGGCCTTCGTCGTCGCCCATCTTGTAGAGACCGAAGGCCTCGCCCATGTCGCAATTGATGATAACCATTCTCTCGTTTCCTTCCAGCTGCTGCATCCGTCGCAGCGTTTGCAGACCAACCCCGGACCCGCCGAACGAAACGCCTGTCGATCTCGACAGACGTAGTTCATGGGCGTACGACCCGTGTAGCGATAAGGCCGCGGCAGGCGTGAAACCTGCAGCGGCGCACCATTACTTGGACACCAGATAGTCGACCGGGATCTTCTCCGAAATCGTCCACTGATCGACCACGCTCGGCTTGCCTCCCTCGGTGTCGACGATCAGGTACCGACCCTGGTTCTGATGATGGAGGCTCCTTGCTGAAGGTGCGCGGCCCGAACAGCGTGGACTCGTCGGTCATTTTCTCCAGTTCCGCCACCACTGCGGCTGCATCCGTTGTCTTGGCGCGCTCGACGGCCTTTGCCCATACGTCGATCAGGACATATCCCGGATAGACGTACTGGCTGGAAGGATCGCCGCCGGTAGTTTCCTTGTACTTCTTGTTGAACTCGGCGACTTTCGGATTGGGATCGTCGCCATAGATCGAGCCCTGGACCGGCACGTAGAAGTTCGACAGGTCGGGAACGGCGTTAAGCCAATAGCTGCCATCGACGCCCGAGCCGTTGAGGATCATCGACTTGATGCCCGCGGCCCGTATCTGCTTGATGGCGGAGACGGCGCCCGGCATCATCGTACAGAGCATGATTGCGTCGGGCTCCTTCGGCAGGCTCTTGATGCGCGTGATCTGAGACGCGATCGAGGCGTCATCGTTCTTGAACGTATCGCTGCCGGCGAGCGCCGCATCCTTCAGGCGCGGCAGCATCCAGTCGAAGCCATCGCAGATGCCCTTGTTATAGACGGTCCAGCTGTCAAGCAGCCGGTAGAAGCTGCGGGCATTCTTCTTCTTGTAGGCCCATTCGGCCATGGTCGCGCCCTGTACGGCCGCCAGCACCGAGGCGGAGAATGAGTAGGGGCCGACGCCGGGGATGCCGGCCTTGATCGACTCTGCGCACAGGAAGAAAGAGACCTTACCGGCTGCCTGTGCCTGCAGAGCCGCCGGCGCGCCGAAATCGTAGTCGCACGAGACGATCACCAACTCCGCGCCCTGATCGAGCACCGCGAGGCCCGCCTTGGCGCCCTCGGCCTGATCGGTCTTGGTGTCCGCGAACGCGGCCTTGATCTTCTTGCCGAGCAGACCGCCCGCCTTGTTGATCTCGTCGATGCGGATCAGCGCGGCGTCCTGGGCCGGCTTGTCATAAGCCTGCATGAAGCCGGATGCTGCCGTGGCAAATCCGACCACGATCTCGTCGGCTGCCAGGGCCGGCGTACACCATAACGCCGTCGCCGCACCGACGGTACCCAGTATTGTCGCAAAACGCATTTAACCACTCCTTCGTTTTGTTCGCCGGACTTCAGTTCAATTCCTTCAGGGCCGCCTGCACAGGCCGCGGCATTCGCTGTTCGAGCGGCCATCTTCTCCAGGAGAATTCCCGGTTGCGGGTGAGGCCGGTTGGCAAGTACATCAGGATGACGATCGTGATGATGCCGATGGCGATCTCCTGAACGCCGTTCGGGAGTGCAACGGTCAGGCCGCCGAGGCTGACGCCTTTTTCCAGGTTGCGAAACATCTCGATGAGTGAGGAAATTGCCACGACGCCGGCCACGGCTCCGCTGAGGCTGTACATCCCGCCAACCACCAACATCGACAAGGTGATGAACGTCGTGCGCAGATAGAACGAGCCCGGATTGACGATGCTCAGGAAGTGCGCATAGAGCGCACCGGCGAGACCGATGACGAAGGCGCTGACGACAAAGGCGATCAGCCGCTCGCGGACGATATCGATTCCGGAGGCGCTGGCTGCTACCGCCTCGTCGCGGGTGGCGCGAAGTGCCAGGCCGGAGCGGGAGATCGAGTACAGGTAGGCGATCGTGATGGCGACTGCGGCACCCAGCCATCCGATCCAGACGTTCATGGTGGGCGGCGTACCGACAATCGATCCTTGTCCGCCCGTCACCGAATCCCAGTTCGAATAGACGTTGTTGACGACGCCGAGCAGCCCAAAGGTGGCGATCGAAGCGGCGATGCCCGACAACCGCATGATGACGCGCCCGACGATCAGTGCGAACAGCGCCGCGAACACGCCCGAGATCGGCGTGGCGATCCACATCGGCAGCTGCGTATGCAGCAACCACGCGGGCAGCCCTTTCAGCGTTATCGATTTCATCACGGGCGGCATGGTGAGCCAGGCGGTCATATAGGCGCCGAGGCACATGAAACTGATATGGCCGAACGACAGCAGGCCTGAATTGCCGACGAAGACGTAGAGGCCGGCGACCACCATGATGTTGATGAACATCTCGACCACGGTGCGATTGAAAGCCCGGCTGCCGAATTGATAGGTCAGGGCGGCAATGGCGAGCAGCACCACGACCAGGATGACCGGTGTCACGATCGTTTGCAGAATGACCGACGGTCGCCGCGACATTTGTCAGACCCTCTGCTTGGCTGATTTGGGCGCGAACAGCCCTTGCGGGCGCACCAGCAGGACCACGATCACGGCGCCATAGACAAAGGCGTCCCGGAAGACCCGGGCATCGTGCGGCAGGG
Source organism: uncultured Alphaproteobacteria bacterium (assembly GCA_963793165.1). GTDB lineage: Bacteria > Pseudomonadota > Alphaproteobacteria > Rhizobiales > Xanthobacteraceae > Bradyrhizobium. Next base: position 888,403 of record CAWBYU010000004.1, on the reverse strand, counting down.
TCGCTTGAAATACGACGCTGGCGGCGCCGATCAGGAAGCCGGCGGCGACGGCTCCCGGCACGCTGCCGAGACCGCCGATGACCGTGGCGATGAAGGCGATCAGCATGACGTTGGCGCCCATTCCGATATCCGCCGTGCCGGAGTTGGTGGCCAGGATCAACCCGATTGCGGCCGCCAGCATGCCGCTGATCGCAAAGGCCAGCAAAATGACCGCGTTGGCGCGCACCCCGAGCATGCGCGCCATGGTGAAGTTGTCGGCGGCGGCGCGCATCTCCAGACCGTAGCGTGTGCGTTTGAGGAACAGCGTAAGGACAGCGAGAACGGTCAAGGTGATGATGATCGTGACGACCTGCAGCATCGGGATCCGAGCACCCAGGAGTTCGACCGGCAGGCCGAGACTTGGCCATAGCGTGATCGACTTCGGCCGGCTCGAATAAAGCATCAACAGGAGATGCCGGATAACAAAGCCGAGGGCGAAAGATGCAATCATCATCGTCGCCGGATTGGCGTTGCGGAAGCGGCGGAAGACGATGATCTCCGACAACACCGACAGGGCAGCCCCGACGAGCAGCAACAGCGGAATAAGAAAGTAGAACGGCAGGTTACCGGCGAAGACGATGGCCGCCGCATTGATCGACGGCCACAGCATGGCGAACACGCAGAAGGCGATGAAATCGCCATGCGCGAAGTTCACCAGCCTCATCACGCCGAAGATCAGCGCGATACCCAGCGCTCCCAATGCATAGAGACTGCCCAGGCTCAGCGCGTCAAAGACGATTTGCAGGACCGCTGTCATGCTCAATGGTCTCCGAAGCCGAAATAGGCCTGCTTCAGGCGCTCGTCCTTGACCATGTCGCCCGCCGCGCCCTCGAGCACGATGCGTCCGCCGCGCATGAGGATCATTCGTCCGCCGGTCATCATGGCGCGCGCTGAGCTTTGCTCGACAATCAGCAATGTCAGCTTGCGCTGCGCCCGCAACCGCACCAGGATTTCGTACACTTGATCGATGATCTTGGGTGCAAGTCCGAGCGACGGCTCGTCGATCGCCATCAGCCGGGGCGAAGTCATCAGGGCCCGGCCGATGACGAGCATCTGCTGTTGGCCACCCGAAAGCATGCCGGCGGATGTGTGGCGCCGATCGGCCAGCATCGGGAATTCACGATAGACGGATTCAAGATCGTCGGCGATTCTGTACCGGTCGGCCCGCATGCCGGCGCCAACCTTCAGATTCTCCTCGATGGTCAACGCACCGAAGACGTTGCGCCCTTCGGGCACGAGCGAAAATCCGCGTCGGGCGATCTGTTCGGGTGGGGCGCCCGTCACCTCCGCGCCATCCATCGTTATGGATCCTGAAATGGACGGCACGACGCCGGCAACCGCGTTCAGCAGCGTCGACTTTCCGGCGCCATTGGGGCCGGTCACGAACAGAACCTCGCCTTCGGCGATCTTCAGGCTAATGCCGCGCAGAGCCGTCAGGCGCCCGTAGCGTACCGTGATGTCGTCGACGGCCAGCAATGTCATGACGCCACAGCTTCTATGGAAGCGGGCGCGGGAATGATTTCGTCCCGTTGCGTGCCCATATAGGCGTGCCGGACCGCATCGCTGTTGCGGATCTGGTGCGGTGGACCGACTTCGATGATCTCGCCGGAGTTCGAGCACGAAGATGCGTTCGCACAGTTCGAGCACGAGACCGATATTGTGCTCGATCAGCAGCACGCCGACCCCGAGTTCTCCGGCAATCCGCTTGATGATGGCCGCCAGATCGTGGCTTTCGTGTTCGGACATGCCTGCTGCGGGTTCGTCCAGCAGCAGATAGCGCGGATTGCACATGATGGCCCGGCCAATCGCGACCCTCCGCTCGTCGGTGTAGGGCAGGGCGCCCGCGATGGCTCCGGCCAGGTGCGAGATGCCCAGCCAGTTCATCACGCGCTCGGCCTCGGCGATCGCGACGCGCCGTGTTTGGCCGAGGCCCACGCCCGTAACCTCAAGGTTGTCGACGACCGGCAAGTCGCGAAAAAGGCGGCCTGATTGAAAGGTACGGGCCACGCCCTTGCGTCGAAGCTTGTGAGCCGCGATGCCGTTGACCGCTTCACCTTCCAGCTCAACGGTGCCGGCGCCGACGCTTTGGAATCCCGTTAAGACGTTGATGAACGTGGTTTTTCCGGCGCCGTTGGGGCCGATCAGTCCGGTGATGCGTCCCCGCGTCACGGCCAGTGTGACGCTGGATAAGGCTCTCAAACCCTCGAACTGGACGCTGACATCGCGAGCGACCAAGTCCAAGTCACCGGAAGTCATCAAGATGCCTTTTTTTCAAGCGCGAACCAAGCCTTGATCTTTTGCGTTGCAGTAGCAATTGTAAAATTCGAAAAACCGTTCGCTGATATCGGAATTTTTTATGGCCTTGAGTTTCCGCCAGGTGCGCCACTTCATCGCCACCGCCGAAAGCGGAAGGGTTTCAGCGGCAGCGGCGGGTCTCAACGTGACGCAATCCGCCGTCACTGCGTCGATCAAGGCCCTTGAAGCCGAACTCGGACGAAAGCTCTTCGACCGCCACTCGAACGGCGTCACACTCACATTCGACGGACAGCAATTCCTGCAGCGAGCCCGTGCCGTCGAGGCCAGTGTCGCGGATGCGATGCGTGGCCCGCATCGCTGGGGCACTCAGGTTGACGGCACCGTCGACGTTGCCGTCAGCTACACCGTCGCCGGCTACTTCCTGCCGCCACTGCTGTCGCGTTTCTGGCGGGCGTTTCCCGGCATCACGGTGCGGCTGCACGAATTCCAGCGCGATGCCATCGAGCAAAGCCTCATCAGCGGCAGTGTCGATGCAGCGGTCATGCTGGTCTCCAACCTGCACGACCGAGGCTCCATCCATTCGCGTCTCTTGCTGCGCTCGCAGCGCCGCCTTTGGACCTGTGCAAATCACCCGTTGTTGCACAAGGCCAGCGTTCGATTGGCCGATCTTGCCGGCGAGCCTTTTCTGATGCTGACCGTGGACGAGGCGGAGCGCTCTGCCATGCGTTATTGGCAACGTACGCCGAACGTTCCCAACGTCATCTTCCGCACTCTTTCCGTTGAAGCCGTTCGCAGCATGGTGGCGACCGGCATGGGGATTACCGTGCTGTCCGACATGGTCTATCGGCCGTGGTCTCTCGAAGGACATCGCATCGATCTCAAAACGCTGGATGACGACGTTCACACCATGGATGTCGGCCTTGCCTGGAAGAGCAATGCCCGGCTTTCCCCCGCTGCACGCGCTTTCTGCGAGTTTGTCGCACTGGCTTATCCCGGACCCGATCCGGTTCAGTTCGAGTGAAGGCCCGGCCGGGCGCGGCGACACACGCGCAGCGGGAGGCGCGACGATTACAAATTATGCAGATCGAACTAAAAAGACAGCAATGGCACCATCGTGCTCAATCGAATACGGCAGCGGCACTGTCGCGACTGGAGTTTGCTGCGACAACGCGCTGCATCATGTCGACGAATGCAACCTGTTCCCGTTCACTTAAATTATCGAGCGTGGCGCGGTGCGCGGCCCGTGCCGATGCCTCGATTTTTGCCAGCAGTGCGGCTCCCGCCGGGGTCAATCTGCAAAGCCGCGCGCGGCGGTCTTCACCGTTCACGGCTCTCTCGACGAAATTGCGGGCGGCCAGTCGCTTCAGCGCCCCGGTTGTCGTGGTCCTGTCGAGGGCGATATCTGCCGCCAATGTGGTCTGATCAGCGGTTTTCCGCGCGGCAAGCGCGGAAAGCAGGCTATATTGGACCGGCGTGACCTCGAACTCGCCGCATGCTTCCTGGAACAGGGCGACATGGATCTGATGCAGCCGGCGGATCAGAAATCCCGGTCGTTCCGACAGAGGCCATGGACGGTGCTCGGTCTCGCCGCCACGCTTTTTTGCCTTCCGCACCGCATTCTCCAAAGCTTCGGAACCCGGCGCGCGTAGCTCGATTCGAGTGCCCGCACCACGAGCAGATCATGGCACGGGCCTTGCTTTTGTAAAATACGAAGTACGCTTCGTATCTCGGCAGAACGGGGATCAACTCCGCCGAAGAAACAACTCCGCCGAAGAAATAGAGGAGATCACTATGGCTGTCAGCGCCACCTTCGACCAGCTTCTGCGCGGGGGCCGGGTGATCTGTCCGGCGTCGGGCATCGACGGGATCAAGGACGTCGCAATTCGCAACGGCAAGATCGCGGCCGTGCAATCCGACATCCTGCCAACCAGCGCCAGGGAGGTGATCGACGTGACCGGCAAGCTGGTATTGCCGGGACTGATCGATACGCACGCACACGTCTACCAGTATGTCAGCGGCCGGTTCGGCATGAATGCCGACATGGTGGGCGTGCAGTCCGGCGTGACCAGTGTGGTCGATCAAGGCGGTCCGTCCTGCATGACGCTGCCGGGCTTCCGGCACTTCATTGCCGAGCCTGCGAAGACGCGCGTTTACGCGTTCCTGTCAGCTTACCTGGTCGGCGGGCTCGAAGGCCATTACTATCCCAGTCTCTACAGCCCGGATGGCGTCGATATCGATGCTACCGTGAAGTCGGCCACGTCCAATCTCGATCTCGTTCGCGGCATCAAGGCCCATGCGGAGATCGGCGGTTTTGCGCGCTGGGGTATTCGGGTCATGGAAATGGCGGCCGAGATCGGACGCCGCGCCGATCTGCCGGTTTACGTGCACTTCGGTCAGTTGTGGGGACTGCCTGCGACCGGTACCAACGGCGAGGATGTCGATACGATTCTCGAGCGCGTGATTCCTCTGCTGCGGGAAGGCGATATTTTGGCGCATCCGTTCACGCGGCATCCCGGAGGGTTCGTCAACCGTGAGGGCGAAGTGCATCCGGTCATTCGGGCCGCACTCGATCGCGGGCTGAAGGTCGACGTCGGTCATGGCAGCCATTTCTCCTATCGTCTCGCGAAGAAGGCGATCGCCGCCGGCATCATTCCCACCACGCTCGGCGCGGACATTCATGGCTACAACACGCACGTGCCTGCGCCTGCCGGCACGCCCGACCAGCATGAGGACGACGAGAATCATCCCTTCGCCGGCCAGGCCAAGTTCAGCCTGGTTCAGGCTATGAGTTCGATGATGGCGCTTGGCCTCACCCTTGAGCAGGTGGTGCCGATGGTCACGTCGAATCCGGCCAGGATGCTTGGTCGTGCCGACGAAATCGGAGCCCTCAAGGTTGGCATGGAGGCCGATGTCTCGGTGATCGCAGAACAGACCGGACGATTTGCGCTTCGCGATAATGACAACAACCAGGTCATTGCCGAACGTCTTCTGCAGCCCGCGTTCTGTCTCCGTGCCGGTACCCGGTACGACGCCATCGCATCGATTCTGCCGCAGGCCGTAGCGGCGTAGGGAGGTCGGCGTCAGTTCGATCGAGGAGAACGCAATAGTGCGCAATGAGCGCGATTTTCCTTCCGCGGGCGGAGCGGGTGCCGCACAAGGCGTCGGCGCTCGGCTGCCGCGCAAGGAGGACGATCGCCTGATGCGTGGCCGCGGACAGTTCGTGGCTGATATCCGCCTCGCCGGACTGCAGGAGGTTGCTTTTGTACGCAGTCCTCTGGCGCATGCGCTGATCCGCGCAATAGATGTGCCGGATTGCCATCGCGACAGCGTCTTCACGGCGGCGGATCTGGCCGGCGTTAAACCGATCCGCGCCGTGTCAGGGCTGCCGGGCTTCAAGATCTCCGAGCAGCCGGTGCTCGCCACCGGTAAAGTGCGTCAGGTCGGCGAACTGGTCGCCATGTGCGTAGCGCCGACGCGTGCCGAAGCCGAGGATATCGCTGCGGCCGTCACGCTCGATCTGGAGGAACTTCCCGCCGTCTATGACATGCGGAAGGCGCGGCAACCCGGCTCGGCCCTGGTGCACGAGCATTGGGGCGACAACATCTTTCTCGAAACCAGTTTCGAGGTCGACATTTCGTCGGCACTCGACGCGCCGATCAAAATATCGCGGGAGATATCGACCGCGCGGCAGTGCATGTCGCCGCTCGAGGGCCGTGGCGTCGTTGCGACATTCGACCACCGGCTCGATCAGCTTACGCTCCATTCCGGCGCGCAGATGCCCCATATCACCCGCAACGGTCTTTCCGACTGCCTGGGCATGGAGCAGGGCAGAATTCGTATCATTTCGCCCGACGTCGGCGGCGGCTTTGGCCACAAGGGCATTTTGCTGCCGGAAGAAGTCTGCCTCTCGTGGCTGACGATGCGGCGCGGGCACCCGGTGCGCTGGACCGAAGACCGCCGCGAGCATCTCACCGCCAGCTCGAACTGCCGCGAGCATCATTACAATATCACCGTCTATGCCGATCGCGACGGCCGGCTGCGGGGCATCGATTGCGAAGCCACCGTCGATTCCGGCGCTTACTCTTCCTATCCGTTCTCGGCGTGCCTGGAAGCCGCCCAGGTCGCCAGCATCCTGCCCGGCCCCTATTTGATGCCGGCCTATCGCTGCCGGACGTTTTCCGTCGCCACCAACAAATGCCCGATCCTGCCTTATCGCGGGGTCGCGCGCACCGGTGTCTGCTTCGCGCTGGAACTGATGCTTGATCTGGTCGCGGCGGAGGCCGGACTCGAGCCCGGTGAGGTGCGTCTGCGCAATCTGGTCCGGCCGGAGCAGATGCCGTTCGACAACATCACCAACAAGCACTTCGACAGCGGCGACTATCCCGAGGCGATGCGACGCGCCCTGGCCGCCGTCGACGTCGACAGCGTGCGGGCGCGTCAGCGCAAGGGCGAAGCGGATGGACGGCGGATCGGTGTCGGCGTCTCGATCTATTGCGAGCAGGCCGCGCACGGGACATCGGTATATGCCGGCTGGGGCATTCCGATGGTGCCGGGCCACGAACAGGCGTTCGCGCGTCTGACGCCGGACGGCGGCCTCGAGCTTCGGGTCGGCGTTCATTCCCACGGCCAGGGCATGGAAACCACGCTCGCCCAAGTCGCGCACGAGGTGCTGGGCGTCGAGGCCGCCAGGGTGCACCTCATACACGGCGACACGGCGATGACGCCATATTCCACCGGCACCTGGGGCTCGCGTTCGATGGTGATGGCGGGCGGCGCGGTCGCGACCGCGTGCCGCGAACTGGGGGAACGCGCCAAACGCATCGGTGCCAAGCTATTGCAGCACGATCCGGCCTCGGTGGTGCTGCAGGACGGAGAGGTCCGCGGCGTCAACGGCAGCGTCACCTTGAAGGAAATCGCCCACACCTGGTATCGCCGTCCGCAGGATTTGCCGGCCGATGTCGATCCGGGCGGGCTCGAGGTGACGTCGGGCTACAAGCCGCAGCGCGATTCCGGAACCTTCAGCTATGCCGCGCATGCCGTGGTCGTCGCCGTCGATCCCGATCTCGGGAATATCGAGATCCTCGACTACGTCATCGTTGAGGACGGCGGCGTGCTCGTCAATCCGATGGTCGTGGACGGCCAGATCTATGGTGGCCTGGCCCAGGGCATCGGCACCGCGCTGTACGAAGAGATGCCGTTCGATGCGGCCGGCCAGCCGCTCGCGACCACGCTTGCCGACTATCTGCTGCCTGGTCCGACCGAGGTGCCGATGCCGCGCCTCGATCATATGGAGACGCCATCGCCCTATACGCAGTTCGGCGTGAAGGGGATCGGCGAGGGTGGCGCGATCGCTCCGCCTGCTGCGATCGCCAACGCCGTCAACGACGCATTGCGGCCGCTCGGCGTCGAACTGATGCAGTCGCCGATTACGCCGTACCGTGTCGTCGAGGCGATTCTGGCTGCCCGCGATGCCGAAAGGCCGGCGGCATGAAGCCCGCACCTTTCGGCTACGAACGTCCCCGCGATTTGCAGGCGGCGCTTGCCGTGCTGGCCGAGGCCGACGGCTCCGCCAAGATCATCGCCGGCGGCCAATCGCTGGGTCCCATGCTCAACCTGCGGCTTGTCGCGCCGGAGCTGATTGTCGACATCACCGGGCTTGCCGAACTCAAGCAGGCCGAGCGGCGCGGCGACGAGCTCGTCCTCGGCGCCTGTATTACCCACGCCGATATCGAGGACGGGCGGATTCCCGACGTCACGCACGGCGCCATGCGGGACGTCGCCGGCAACATCGCCTATCGCGCCGTTCGCAATCGCGGCACCGTGGGCGGATCGCTGAGCCATGCCGACCCTTCGGCGGACTGGGTATCCGCGCTCTCGGCGCTGGATGCGAAACTGACGTTGCGAAGCCGCGCGGGCCCGCGCACGGTCACGATGCAGGATTTCATCGTCGGTGCGCTCGAATCCGCGTTGCTGCCCGGCGAGATCGTCGAAACCATACATGTCCCGGCCATGCCGGCGTCGGCGCACTGGGGCTATGTCAAGGCTTGTCGCAAGACAGGCGAGTTCGCGCATGCGATCGGCGCGATCCTGATCGACCCGAGTGCCGCAACGGCCCGCGTCGTGATCGGCGCGATCAATTCCGCGCCGATCGTCATCACCAATGCCGCGGAACTGTTCGGGGGACGCGTTGCCGGCGACTACAAGGCGCGTTTCGACGCGCGGGTCGCCGACGCCATCCTGGCCAAGGCCGGCGTCGCAAACGCGGTTCATCGTCATATCCATGTCAACGTGCTGAAGCATGCGGTCCGAGAGGCAGCCGCATGGGCATGATTGCGCTCACGGTGAACCAGCGCGCGGTGCAGGCGTCAGCCGAGCCGCGCACCAACCTGGCCGATTTTGTTCGCGACAAGCTTGATCTCACCGGTACGCACCTTGGTTGCGAACACGGCGTCTGCGGTGCCTGTACGGTGTTGCTCGACGGCGCTCCGGCGCGTTCCTGCATTACCTATGCCGTTGCATGCGAAGGTGCGGAGGTCACCACGATCGAAGGTCTCGATGTCGACGAGGTCGTTGTCGAACTTCGTTCCGCCTTCACCCGCGAGCATGCGTTGCAATGCGGTTATTGCACGCCGGGAATGCTGGTCTCCGCGCGGGATCTGGTACTGCGCCTGCCGGAAGCCGACGAGCGCCTGATCCGCGTCGGATTGAGCGGCAATCTGTGCCGCTGCACCGGCTATGTCGGCATTGTCCGGGCGGTTCAATCGGTGATCGATCAGCGGCGTGCGCGCAAGATCGCGCCGGAGCCGGACGGAGGACGGAAACTGCTGGGACCCGTCGGCTCGGGTCGAAGCGTGCATAACGGCGCGGATCAGGCCGAACGCATGCGGTTGGTAGAAAGCGATCCAACGCCGCCGGACGTGGCCTCTTCGGTCGATTCGATTCCGGACTTCACCCCTGCCATCGTTCTGAACCAGCACTTCAACGTCGCGCACCCGCCCGAACAGATTTTTGCGATGTTCGACGACATCGCCAGTGTCGCGGCCTGCCTTCCCGGCGCGTCGCTCACGGCGCCGCCGAGTCCGGAGCGTGTCGAAGGTGCCATCCGGGTCAGGATGGGACCGATTGCCGCGACATTCACAGGTAGCGCCCGGCTCGAACGGAATCCGGTCGATTTGTCCGGTCGCATCATCGGCATCGGCAACGACCGCCGCAGCCGGTCTTCAACCCAGGGCGAAATTCGCTATCGGTTGGTGCCGATCGAGCAGGGCGCCGCAACGCGCGTCGATCTTTCCATTGGCTATACGCTTACGGGAATGCTGGCGCAGGTGGGTCGGCCGGGTCTGGTGCGCGATCTCGCAGCGCGCCTGATCGCGGAATTTGCCGGCAATCTCGACCGCCGCCTGTCGGGGACATCGCCGGACGCCGCCGTTGCGGCGGACCTGAACGGAGTGTCGCTGGTTTTAGGTCTCTTGCGCGCGCGGGTCGCGCGTTGGTTTGGCCGTTTCTCGTCCGACAAGGACGGAGCGGCGTGAATGGTTTCGACGTTCCGCGCCATGCGGAGCGGCGTTTGGACAGCGGATGATGAACAGCGTGAGATTGGAGAACCAAATGACACAAACTTTCAGAATTGTTCCGGCGATCGCGCTGGCGATCGCCTTTCTAGGCGGCGCGGCGCAAGCTCAAACCATCAAGATCGGCGTGAATGAGCCCCTCACGGGCGCATTCGCGGCTTCAGGTACCTATGTCGTCAACGGAGCCAAGATCGCCGCTGACGAAATCAATGCCAAGGGCGGGATCCTCGGCAAGAAGATCGAGCTGGTCATCGAGGACAACAAGAGCAATCCGACCGAGGCGGCGGCGGTCGCCGAAAAGCTGATCACCAGCGACAAGACGCCGGTCATGATGGGCGCGTGGGGCTCGAGCCTGACGCTCGCCGTGATGCCGAAACTCATCGAGTACGAAACGCCGATGGTGGTCGAGACCTCCTCGTCCGGCAAGATCACCACGACCGGCAATCCCTATATTTTCCGCATTTCGCCGCCGTCGGCTGTCGAAGCCGCGGCCTTCAAGGGGATCGTCGACAAGCTCGAGTTGAAGAAAGTGGATTTCCTGGTCATCAACAATGACTGGGGTCGCGGCACTGCCGAAGACTTCAGCAAGATGATGAAGGAAAAAGGCATCACGGTCGGCGCCGTCGAGACCATGGATCAGGGTGCGCAGGACATGAGCGCGCAGCTTTCCAAGCTCAAGGGCACCGATTCCGAGACCATCATCGTCACCACCGCGGTGGACCAGCTCACGCTGATCTTCAAGCAGGCGGCGGCGCTCGGCCTGAAGAAGCGCATCATCACCACCGGCGGCTCGCAGAATCCGGACCAGATCATCGCGCAGGCAGGGGCGGCCGCCAACGGCACCATGCATCTGACGACCTTCCTGCCATGGTTCCCCGACAAGACGCCGAACCCGGAGGCAACCAACTACTTCATCGCCGAATGGAAGAAGCGCGGCTTCGACTTCGCCGGATGTACCGAGAGCTTCCGCGGCTATGACGGTATCCGCACGATAGCAGCCGCGATCGAGAAGGCGGGCAAGGCGGAGCCGGCGGCGATCAAGGCCGCGTTGTGGGACATCAAGCTGAAAGGCCTGAACGGCGATATCGCGTTCCGCAAGTCCGGTCCCGAAGGCAAGGAAAGCGGTCAGAGCCAGCCCAATGTCTATCTGATTGAAATCAGCGATGGCAAGGTCGGCATGAAGACGCTCTGACGTCGCTTTCCTGATTGGAGAGGCCCGCGCCATCGCCGCGGGCTTCTCTGACCTCCGATATCCGGTAACGCCCTTGAGCGAATTTCTGCAACATCTGGTCAACATGCTGGTTCTCGGCGGCACCTATGCCCTGCTGGGGATAGGGCTGACATTGATCTTCGGCATCATGAACGTCGTGAACTTCACGCACGGCGTGCTCTACACCTTCGGCGCTTACGTCATGTTCATGGTGGTGCAGCACCTCGGCATGAATTTCTTTCTGGCGTTGCCGGTGGCCGTCGTTGCCGGCTGGCTGCTTGGAGCGGTGATCGAGCTTGTGTTGCTGCGCCCGCTGCGCGGTTCCGACATCGACACCACCATGCTTGTGATGATCGGCGCCTGGATCGCGATGCAGTCCGGCGCATTGTGGATCTGGGGCGGCGTCGCGAAATCGATTCCGACGCCGTTTCCCGAGACGCCGCTGGTGCTCGGACCGGTCTCGGTGTCCTGGCTGCGGCTGTTTGTGCTGGCGGCGGCGGCCTTGCTGATCGTCATCACCTACCTCCTGATCAACCGCACCAAACTCGGCTGCGCGATGCGGGCCACGTTTCAGGACCGGGACACCGCCTCGCTGATGGGCGTCAACGTCGATCTCATCTACACCTCGACCTTCGCGATTGGGTCGAGCCTTGCCGCGGCGGCGGGGGCGTTGCTTGGACCTGTCTACGTGGTCTTCCCGCAGATGGGCGATCTCGCCGCGGTGAAGGCCTTCGCGATCGTGATCCTCGGAGGGCTGGGCAACATCACCGGAGCGGTCGTTGGCGGTTTCATCCTGGCATTGGCGGAAGAGCTCGGTGCCGGCTACGTGTCGTCGGGATACCGCGACGCGATGGGCTTTCTGATCATCATTGCGGTCCTGATCTTCAAGCCGACCGGGTTGTTCGCGCGCGCGGAGCGCGTCGGATGAAGCTCGTTGTCCCGTTTCTGACCATAGTGGTATTTGCCTCGGTGCCGCTCTGGCTGCGCGATCCCTATCTCCTGAACGCCCTGATCACGACCGGCATCTTCATCATCGGGGCGATGAGCCTCAATCTGCTGCTCGGCTTCACCGGCCAGCTCAGTCTTGGTCATATCGCATTCTTCGGCATCGGCGCCTATGTCAGCGCATTGACATCGCTTGGGTTCGATGTCGGCTTGCCCGGCGGCTTCCGCATTGTTCACGATCCCTGGCCGCCGATCGCGGGCTTTGCGCTGGCGATCCTGATCGCGGGATTGTGCGGCTATTTCGTCGGACGGCTGTCGTTCCGCGTGCGTGGCGCCTATTTCGTGATCGTGACGATTTCCTTTGCCGAAGTGGTCCGGCTGGTCGCGCTCAACTGGGTCGAGCTTACGCAAGGTCCGCTGGCGCTGACCAATATCCCCTCGATTTCGATAGGGCTGCCGGCCGTCGGCAGTCTGGTCCTGCGCACCAAGCTGCAGAACTACTACCTCGTGCTGGTGGTGGCCGTGCTGGCCCATATCCTGATCGCGCGCCTCGTCCATTCGCATTTCGGCCGTGCCATGCGCGGGCTGATGGAGAACGAAACGCTGGCCATTTCGGTCGGCATTGACGTGACTAGGACACTGACTTTGGCGGCGGTGATCTCGGCCGCGATCGCCGGCGCCGCCGGCAGCCTCTATGCGCATTACATCCGCATCATCGATCCCGAGGTGTTCGCCTTCATCAACACCGTGACCATGGTGATCATGGTCATCAGCGGCGGCAAAGGTTCGCTGGCCGGGCCCATCGTCGGCGGCGTGATCTTCGGGTTGATGCCGGTGTTCCTGCGCCCAATCATGGCGCCGGAAGCGCAATGGATTGCCTATGGCGGCGTACTGATCGCCATTCTGTTTGTACTGCCGCGTGGCATCGTGCCGTCGCTTGCACAGCGGCTGGCGCAGCGCCTGAGCAAGGCAACTGTGGTCGAGCCGGTGGTTTTTCCCGAGCGTAGCGCCAAGGAGCCGGCGTAATGGCGTCGGCCGGGACCGCCTTGGCTGTCGAACAGGTCGGCGTGCATTTCGGCGGTGTCGTCGCGCTGTCGGACATGAGTTTCACGGTGGGCGAGGGGGAGATCGTCAGCCTGATCGGACCCAACGGGGCGGGAAAGACGACGGCCTTCAACGTCGTGACCGGATTTCTGGATCCGACCCACGGCGCCGTGAGCTATCGCGGAACCGCCCTGAATGGATTGAAGCCGCATCAGATCGCGGACCTTGGACTGATCCGTACTTTCCAGCGTACCAGCGTTTTTCCTAACGACACGGTCTACGACAATGTGCTGATCGGGCTGCACCGGCAGGGCAGGGTCGGGCTTGTCGAGGCCATTCTGGGGCTGCCGCGTGCAAGGGCGGCGGAGCGCAGGCTGCGGGAACGCGCCCGTGAACTGATCGAGTGGATCGGGCTCGAACGCCGCGCCCATGATGCCGCGGGTTCGCTGTCCTATGGCGAGCAACGGCTGGTTGGCGTGGCGCTGGCGCTGGCGGCGGAACCGTCGATGCTGCTGCTGGATGAGCCGGTGTCCGGGATGAATGCCTCCGAGACCCACACCTTCGTGCAACTGATCCGCAACATCCGCGATCGCGACGTCACCATCCTGCTGGTCGAGCACGACATGCCGATGGTGATGAGCGTCTCGGACCGGATCGTGGTGCTGAACTACGGCCGCATCATTGCCGAAGGCTCGCCCGATGTGATCCGGAACGATCCGGCCGTCATTGAAGCCTATCTCGGACAGGGAGCAACGCGTGCTTGAGATCCGCGACATGGTGTGCGGCTATGGCGGGGTCACGGCGCTGCGCGGCATTTCGCTGGAGGTCAAGGCCGGGCAGCTCGTGGCCTTGATCGGCGCCAACGGCGCCGGCAAGAGCACCACGCTGCGCGCGATCTCCGGGCTCGTCGCCCCGCGTTCAGGATCGATGCTGTTCGAGGGCAAGAATATCGCCGGCGCCAAGCCACCGCGTGTGGTTGCCTGCGGGATCGCGCATTGTCCGGAAGGACGACGGGTATTTCCGCACATGACAGTCGAGGAAAATCTCGACATGGGCGCCTATCTCCGCACCGATACCGCCGGGATCGCGGCGGAGCGCGATCGGATCTACGGCGAGTTTCCGCGCCTTGCCGAGCGCAAGCGGCAGGCTGCCGGCACGTTGTCGGGCGGCGAACAGCAAATGCTGGCAATCGGCCGGGCGCTGATGTCGCGGCCGCGATTGATCATGTTCGATGAACCTTCGCTTGGGCTCGCCCCCAACATCGTCGAGCGGACCTTCGCCATTATTCGCAGCATCCGCGACGCAGGCACGACAGTTCTGCTGGTCGAGCAGAATGCGTTTGCGGCGCTCGAGATGTGCGACCATGCCTACCTGCTGGAAGGCGGTCGCATCGTTCTCTCCGGGCCCGGCGCCGAGATGATCCAGAACGAGCATGTGCGAAAGGCCTATCTTGGCGGATGAACGGGCGGCTTGGTCGGTCAATTGCCCATTAATTGAGCGCTGTGGGATAAACACGGGACGCCAGAAAGAGGCCGGCCTCTATCCAGTTCACCGGTCTCCGCAGGATCTGCCGTGCCGGCGCACCAGGCGGAGGGCAGACGATCAATACATCCCTCTTCGGCCATCTGGATTGGCGGACCGACGCGCTGCAATTGCATGGCAACTGCTTCGTCCATGGCATGAACATTGCTCCGTGAGTGCGGTCGCAAGAGCCTTTTGCTCTCGCTTCTTGTCCTGACGCGTTTTCTTCACGCGAACCGGTATCTGCTTCGCTCGAAAACGCTCTAGTATATGGAATCCTGCATGCTCACCCGTCGCAATTTGCTCGCAGCCGCCGCGCTGGCGACACCCGCTTTGGTTACCAGAACATCGCTTGGCCAGACACTTCGCAAGGTGAAGTTGGGCACCGCCTTCACCACCACCACCAATGCCATGTTCCTGATGCCGGACCTGCTGAAGCCGGAGGGCATCGAGGCCGAGATCATCACCTTCCCGAGTTTGGTGCAGCGGATGCAGGCCGTCGCGTCCGGGTCCGTGGATGTCGGCAATGGCGGGCTGTCCGCCACCATGCAGATCGCCACCAAGGGCTTCCCGATGGCCGTGTTGGCCGACGGCTGCGACGGCGGCTGGATGCTGGTTGCCAAGCCGTCCATCACCAGTTTCGCGGAGCTTGCCGGCAAGAAAATCGCGGTGCAGAACGGCTCGATCGGGTTGGTCAGCCTGAACTGGAAGCTCCAGCACGAAGGCCTGACCGACAAAGTCGAGCTCCTCTTCCTCGATAACCAGGATATGCCGGTGCCGCTTGCCCGCGGCGATGTGGACGCGATTTGCTGCTTCGAGCCCTACGCTACGTTTGCCGAGCTGAACGGCTTCGGCAAGAAGCTGTGGGTGCCGTACGATACCCCCATGGGCAAAACCAATCTGGGGTTCGTGGCCAGCATTCCGTTCATCAAGAAAGAGCCGGCGCTGACGAAAGTGCTGGTGCAGGCGCATGTGAAGGCCACCAACACGATGCGCGACAATCCAAAAATCGCCGTCGAGACCACCATCAAGCAGTTCAACATGAGTCGGGAAGTGGCCGAGGCGAGCACGAAGAACCTGTTCTTCTCGGCCGACAGCGGTGCGGTCTTCCAGGACGGCCTGAAGGCGCTGGCCGGCATGATGCTGACCAACAAGATGCTCGATTCCGAGCCGAAATGGGATGAGTTCATCAACATCAGTTTCATCTGATGCGGCTAGGCGCGTTAGTCGGCCTGATCCCGCTATTGGGATTCCTGCTGTTGTGGCAGGTCGCCGTGGCCATGCATCTCTACCCGCCGGTGCTGCTTCCTCCTCCGGCCAAGGTGGCGGCAGCCTTTGCGCTCTATGGACCCTCGATCGCTGCCAATACTTTGGCGAGCATTACCCGCGTGCTGATCGGCATCGGCCTGGCATTTTGCGTGGCCGTGCCGGCGGGTTTGCTGATCGGGCGCTATCCGGCGCTGGACCGGCTGTGTGACTGGTCGATCCAGACCTTCCGCTCGGTGCCGCCGATCTCGCTGATCCCGATGGCGATGCTGTTCTTTGGAATCGGCGACACCCCGGCCATCGTGCTGATCTTCCTGTCAGGCCTGTGGCCGCTGTTGTTGAACACCATCTTCGGCGTTCGCGGCATCGAGCGCACGATGCTGAAGGTAGCCACCGCGGCCGGCGCCAGCGAGGCATTGATCCTGCGCGACATCATCTGGCCGGCGGCTCTGCCCAACATCTTCACCGGCCTGCGGTTGGCGGTCGGCGGCGGCTGGCTTACGGTGGTGACCGCCGAAATGATCGCGGTGAAGTCAGGTCTCGGCTACATGATCTTGAACGCGCAGATGACGTTTCGAGCCGAACTGGTATTTGCCGGGATTTTCGTCATCGGTGCCATCGGGTTGCTGGGCGATTTCGCGGTGCGCAAGCTGCGCCAGCGCGCCTGTTCGTGGCAGGAGGGGCTTACGGCCAACGCCAATTGACCGGTTTCATCGAATGCATCGACGTGAGCAAGATCTATCAGGG
Organism: uncultured Alphaproteobacteria bacterium; assembly: GCA_963793165.1. Taxonomy (GTDB): domain Bacteria; phylum Pseudomonadota; class Alphaproteobacteria; order Rhizobiales; family Xanthobacteraceae; genus Bradyrhizobium. Next base: position 871,804 of record CAWBYU010000004.1, on the reverse strand, counting down.
CCGCACCGGCGATGTGGAGGCCTTGCGCGGCATTTCGATCACCTGTGCGGCCGGTGAATTCGTCTGCCTGCTGGGCTTGTCCGGCTGTGGCAAGAGCACGCTGCTGCAAATGATCGCGGGCCTGGAGGAGCCCAGCACGGGGCAGATCATCGTCGATGGACGCGAATTGGATGGCCCGTCGCGTTCGACCAGCATCGTATTTCAGGATCATGGCTTGTTCCCGTGGCAGACGGTGCGCGCCAATGTTGAATTCAACATGAAGGCGCGCGGCGTTGCCGCAGCCGAGCGGCGCACGCGCGCTGACGAGATGCTGGCGCTGACGGGGCTTTCGGCTTTTGCGACGCGCTATCCGCACGAACTGTCCGGCGGCATGCGCCAGCGCGTCGGCATTGCGCGAGCGCTGACCACAAGGCCGCGCGCGCTGCTGATGGACGAGCCGTTCGGCGCGCTGGACGCCCAGACGCGCGGCCGCCTGCAGTCCGAGCTTCTCGATATCTGGGCGGCGCAGCGCACCACGGTATTGTTCGTGACGCACAGCATCGATGAGGCGGTATTCCTCGCCGACCGCATTCTGGTGTTCACCCCGCGTCCCGGCCGTCTGTCAGCCGACGTGACGGTGGATCTGCCGCGTCCGCGCGATCCCCGCAGCGACGGTTTTGCGGAGGTCGCGCGCGGTCTGCGGACGGCGCTTGGCACCGATGTTGGCTCGGAATGAAACGTCTGGCCGCCTATCTCAACACCCCAACCAATCCGCGATCGACCCGCGGCTGAAACGGAGCTGACCATGGCTTTTGCCACCACGGATGACGGCGTACGGCTGTATTATGAGGAAACCGGCAGCGGTGTGCCGATCATCTTCGTCCATGAATTCGCCGGCGATCATCGCAGCTGGGAACAGCAGCTTCAGCATTTTGGCCGGCGCTACCGCGCCATCGCCTATGCCGCGCGCGGCTATCCGCCGTCGGACGTACCGGAGAATCCGGCGTCCTATAGCCAGAACCGCGCAGCCGACGACATTCTTGCGGTGCTCGATCACCTTGGTATCCAGAAGGCGCATGTCTGCGGCCTCTCGATGGGTGGTTTCGCGACGCTGCATTTCGGCTTTCGCCATCCGACTCGCGCCTTGTCGTTGTGCGTCGCCGGCTGCGGCTATGGTGCCGAGCCGACCATGCGCGATCAGTTTCGCGCTGAAGCCGACGCCGTGGTGGCGTCGCTGCGGGCCGACGGCATGGCCGCCTTTGCTTCGCGTTATGCCTATGGTCCGACCCGCGTGCAATTCGAAGCGAAAGACCCGCGCGGTTTCGCGGTCTTCAAGGAAGCGCTGGCAGAGCATTCGGTGCTGGGAGCCGCCAACACCCAGCTCGGCTGCCAAAAGGAGCGGCCGTCGCTGTACGATCTGCAAAGCGAGATGGCCGGCCTCACGGTGCCGACGCTGATCCTCACCGGCGACGAGGACTGGCCCTGCCTGGCCCCCGGCTTGCTGATGAAGCGCACCATTCCATCGGCGGCTCTTTCGGTGATGCCGAATTGCGGGCACACCATCAATCTCGAAGCGCCGGCCCTGTTCAACAGCATCGTCGGCGACTTCATAGCCCAGGTCGATGCCGGCCGCTGGCCCATGCGCGACCCGCGCGCCATGTCGGGCTCCATAACCGGCATTCAACGATGATGCGGACAGGGCCCAAATCCGCGGCGAGGTTTGTCAACGCTCCGCGGCCATCGGCTGCCGGGCGCTCAAGTAGTTTCAAATCGCCGTTATGCGGGTTCGAGCCGCCCGCCGCCGAACATGGTCGGGATGTAGCGTGGCGCCGCTATCGCCGACATGAAGCGATGTTTGGTCATCACTGGATCGAGCGCTATCGGTGGCCGGACGACCTCGACATCGGGCCTGGTCGCAAGAACCAGAAATTGCGAACCGTCGGCAGAAGCGGTGCCCATTTCTGAGGCAAGTGCCTCCGGCGTCGTCACGTTCTTTGCACGGGCGATACCGGCCGCGCGGGCAAGTTGCGCGAGATCGAGCCCCGGGTTCGTCAATGCCTGCCCACCCGACGCGGCATGGACACCGTTCTGAATCAGCAGCACAGTCAGATTGCTCGGCGCCACCGCGCCGACGGTGACCAGAGATCCCATATGCATCATCAGGGCGCCATCGCCCTCGACCACGACAACCCGCCGCTTTGGCTGCGCGATCGCAAGCCCGAGCGCCAATGGCAGCGCGAGGCCCATCGCATCCTCGAAATAGAAGTTTTCCGGCGCGTGACGCACGACGGCCCACAGGTAGGAAGCGTTGCCGAGCGAGGTGACGACGAGGGCGTCCGCCGGCAGCGTTTTGGCGAGCGCCCGATAATAGTCGGCCCTGCTCGGGCGGGAATCGCTCACCATTGAACGTCCTCCTGCGACAGAAGAAGCGCAAACGGGCATGATGCTTCCTCCGCATAAATGGCGGCCCGTTCGACCTGGGCACCGATCGGTCGGTTCCGGTCCGCGACGGCATAAGGAAGGCCGATGCCCCTGAGGACGGGCTCCGTCACCCGCCCTTTGGGAACGTGATAGAAGACGGGATCGTCGACCGTTCCGCGATAGGAGACCAGCATCAGAAGCGGAAACTGGTAGCGCTGGGCGAGCGACACCATGCCGGCGCCCATGCTGAGCAAGCCCGCATTCTGGACGAACATCGCCGTGCGCACGCCACCCAGCCGGCTGCCGCAGGCGATCGCCAGCGCTTCCTCCTCATGGGTCGCGCGGACAAGACGGATGCCCGGTTCCTTTTCGATCCGCACCAGGATCTCGCCGAGCCAGCTATCCGGCACGGCAATTGCAGCACCGAAGCCGAGACGCTTCAGCGTGTCGAGGATTTCCGAGGGCCTGTGCGAAGCGGCGGACTGTTCACCGGACGTGTCCATCAATCATCCATCTCCTGCAGGCTGCGGCCGATCAACAATGCCCCGAAAGCGCGAAGTCACGATCTCCGACCCGGCAGCAGCGAACGTAGAAAAGATCGGTGCTGTTGTCGATCCGGTTTTGCCGCCGCCCAACTGCAGCGGCAGTTTATGAGTTAGCTGGCACCGCGGTGCCAACAGGGAGTTGAACATGAAGCGCTGGTTGCTCGCACTCTTGGTTCTTGTCGCCGCCGTGCCCGCGCATGCGCAGGACAAGCTTGTCGTCAGCATCTGGGGCGGCAGCTGGCGCGACCTCGTGGCCGAAACCGTCGCCAAAAAATTCACGGCGGAAACCGGGGTGCCGGTGGAGTTCATCACCGGCGGCACCATCGACCGGCTCAACAAGGCCAAGCTCGCCAAGGACAATCCCGAGAGCGACCTGACCTTCACCACCTCGCATGTCGGCTGGATCTACGCCACCGACGGATTGTTCGAACAACTCGATACGACGAAAATTCCAAACGCCAAGAACCTGGCCGACGAAGCCCGTATCAGCCCGTTCCATCTCGGCGCCTGGGCCTATGTCTACACCATCGGCTATCGCGCCGACCTGCTCGGCGGCATGAAATTCGAGAGCTGGGAAGATCTCTGGAAGCCCGAGCTGAAAAGCAAGATCGCGGCACCCGACTTCGATCCGAGCCACATCATCGCGATCTCGGCGATCCTGTCTGGCGGCGATGCCGCGCATTGGGAAAAGGGACAGGACAAGCTGAAGGCGCTGAAGCCGAACTTCAAGGCGTTCTATACCAACGACGCCAACAGCCAGCAGCTGCTGGCGTCAGGCGAAACGCCGGTCCAGGTCGTCCTCTCCATGAATGCCTATTACATGATCTCGCAGGGCGTGCCGATCACGCTGGCGATCCCGAAGGAGGGCGCGGTGCTCGGCGTCGATACCGTGGCCATCATGAAGGGCTCGAAGAAATCCGAACTGGCCTACAAGTTCATCAACGCGTTGTACGATCCCGAGATCCAGGCCGAAATCGCCAAGATCAAGAAGGGCAGCCCCGCGGTGCTCAACGCCAGGATCGATCCGGAAACCGCGAAGCTGCCCGGCGTCTTCACCACCGCCGCGCAATGGAAGCAGCAGATCAACATCGACGCCAAGCTGCGCGCCGAGAAAACCGCGGAATGGCGCAAATGGTTCGCCGAGAACATCATGAACTGATGGCGAGCGCCGGCTTGTTGCCGTGAACCCGCAGCCCTTCCTCCGCCCGTTCACCGCGCCCGCCGTGCTGTGCACGGCCGGCCTGCTGGCCGCGATGGCGGCGGTACTCCAGTTCAGCTTTCGCGCCTATGTGCCCGGCTCCCTGGAGCCCGGCGGATTCACGCTGGCGAATTTTGCCGACTTGCTGAAACCGCTTTATGCCCGGGTGTTTCTTGACACCGTCTGGATCTCCTTCCTGACGGCGATCTCGACGCTGGTCGCCGGTTATCCCCTGGCCTATGCGCTGGTGCGAACGCAGAACGCCGTCCTCAAATCGACCCTGCTGGTGATCGTCGTCACGCCGCTGTTCCTCGGCGAGGTCGTGCGCACCTATTCCTGGATCATCGTGCTCGGCAACAACGGCTTCATCAATTCGATGCTCATGAGTCTCGGCATCGTCAAGCAGCCGGTCCAGTTCATGTTCACCACCTTCGGCGTGGTGGTCGCGCTGGTGCATGTTACCATGCCGGTGATGGTGATCATGCTCGCCGCCGGCCTGTCGCATATCGATCGCGATTACCAGAAGGCCGCCGAAAGCCTGGGCGCCGGCCCGGTCCGAACGTTCCTCACCATCACCCTGCCATTGTCGATGCCGGGCGTCGTTGCCGGCGTCGCCACCGCCTTCGCCTGGACCTTCAGCGCCTTTGCCTCGCCGCAGCTGATCGGCGGCGGCAAGGTCAACATGATCTCCAACCTCGTGTACCAGCTCGGCTTCGCCAGCTTCAATTTCCCGTTTGCAGCCAGCCTCTGCGTGGCCGGACTGGCGCTGACTATCGTGGTGCTATCGATGCTGCGGCTGGCGGCGCGCCCGCTCGACAATATTCGGGCGCATTGAGATGCCGCGTTCGACCTACCAGCTCGGGCTCGGCTTCCTCGGCAAATTCGTGGTGCTGCTCATCCTCGGCTTTGTCGTACTGCCGGTGGCTGTCGTCACCGTCGCCGCTTTCAACGACAGGGCTATCCTGTCGTTTCCGCCGCAGGCATGGTCGCTGCGCTGGTTTGCCAAGGCCATCGCCTACCAGGATTTTCGCGACGGCTTTCGCAACGGCCTGATCGTCACCGCGTGGAGCTCGACGATCGCGCTGCTGGTCGGGGCGATGTTTGCCTACGCGCTCGACCGCTATCGCTTTCGCTTCAGCAGGCTGATCGAAGCCATTCTGCTGTCGCCGCTCGTGATTCCGCATTTCACCGTCGGGCTCGGCTTCCTGATCCTCGCCGCGCAGATCGGCTGGACCCGCGGTTACGCGGTGGTGGTATTCTGCCACGTCGTGCTGGTGCTGCCCTTCGTGATCCGCAGCGTTTACGTGTCGTTGCGCAATCTGGATCAGAGCTATGAACGCGCCGCCGCCAGCCTGGGCGCGGCGCCGCTGCGGGTGCTGCTCACGGTTACGCTGCCGCTGCTGCTGCCCGGCCTGGTCAGCGGTTGGCTGTTCGCCGCGATCCTGTCGTTCAACGAATTTACGGCATCGCTGTTCGTCACGGCGCAGCGGACGCAGACGCTGCCTGTCGCCATGTATAACTATGTGCGGGAATATGCCGATCCGTCGATGGCGGCGCTGTCGGTGATGTACATCGCCGGCACCGCCGCGTTGATCATCTTCGCCAACGCATTCCTGGGCCTCGGCAAGGTGCTGAATATTGAACATACTCGCTGACACTGGCGCTGTGGTGCAGGCAACCGGATTCGCCGCCGGCGAAGAGGTTGCGGTGCGTTTCGATTCCGTGACCAAGCGTTTCGGCGAAGCGGTCGCGCTGCGCGAGGTCTCGCTGTCGGTCCGGCGCGGCGAGTTCATGACGTTGCTCGGCCCGTCCGGATGCGGCAAGACCACTTTGCTCAATCTGGCCGCCGGCTTTTTCAGCCCGGACGGCGGCGACATCCGCATCGGCGGCGAACGCGTCAACGAGGTGCCGACCTACAAGCGCGAAATCGGCATGATGTTTCAGAACTACGCGCTGTTCCCGCATATGTCGCTGGCCGACAACATCGCCTACGGCCTGAAGGTCCGTCACGTTCCGAAGAGGGAGAGGGACCGGCGCGTCGAGGAGGTGCTGGCGCTGGTCCGGCTCACCGGCCTCGAAGGCCGCAAGCCCCGCCAGCTCTCCGGCGGGCAGCAGCAACGCGTGGCGCTGGCGCGCGCGCTGGTGATCAATCCGACGGTGCTGCTGCTCGACGAACCGTTTTCGGCGCTCGACAAGAATCTGCGCGCATCGATGCAGGTGGAGCTTCGCGAGATCCAGCGCAAGCTCAAGGTCACGACGATTTTTGTCACCCATGACCAGGGCGAGGCCCTGAGCCTGTCCGACCGCCTCGCGGTCATGTCGGAAGGGCGTATTCGCCAGCTCGGTACTCCCCAGGAAATCTATCGCCGGCCCTGCGACCGCTTCGTCGCGTCCTTTGTCGGCGACGCCAACGTGCTGCGCGGAAGGCTCGACGGCCTCAACGGAGCCGATGCCGTCGTCGTCTTGGGCGCCGCGCGGGTCAGGGTGCCGGCGAGCCCTTTGTGCGGGCTCGCGGCATCTGCGCCGGTCGATCTGTTTGTCCGTCCCGAGCAGTTGCAAATCGTCGACGCCGACGAGCCTTGCGCCACCAGCGGCACGGTCGCGGCACAGGTCTACCAGGGCGGGCACGTCGATCTCTACATCGACTGCGCTGAATCGGTGCGCGACCGGCTATTGGTGCGATCGACGGAACACGACGCAATGACGCGATGGCCGATCGGCGCCCAGGTAGGGATTTTCATCGGTAACCATGCCGCCGTCGCGTTCGCGACCGGATAGCGCCGCGCGGCTGGTGTCCGAGTGATTTGTTTTTTATCTGATCGCTTCAATCACTCCGCGGCGGCAGTGCTGGCCGGTTTTTCGAGAACCGCCGCAATCGCGTCATCAACCCGCTCGAGCCACACGAACTCCAGCCGGTCGCGGGCGCTCTGCGGAATCTCATCAAAGTCACGCCGGTTGCGCGCCGGCAGCATGACGCGGGTCAGGCCTGCCGCGGCGGCGGCGACAACCTTTTCCTTGATGCCGCCGACCGGAAGCACGAGGCCCCGCAGTGAAATCTCCCCGGTCATGGCGGTGTCGCTCCTGACGGTGCGATCCGTCAGCAGCGAGACCAGGGCTGTAAACATCGCGACACCGGCACTCGGTCCGTCCTTTGGCGTGGCGCCTGCCGGGACATGGACGTGAATGTCGCTTTTTTCGAACATCGCGGGATCGATACCGAGCTGAGTGGCGCGGCTCTTCACCAATGTCAGGGCGGCCTGCACGCTCTCGCGCATCACCTCGCCAAGCTGGCCGGTCAGGATCAGCGTTCCCCTTCCGGGCGTGCGTGTGGCTTCGATGAAGAGAATATCGCCGCCGACCGGCGTCCAGGCCAGTCCCGTTGCCACCCCGGGAACACTGGTACGCATCGCGATCTCGTTTTCGAACCGGGGCTGCCCAAGGACAACTCCGATCTCCTTTGTGGTGACAACAACGCGATTTGTGCTGCCTTCGGCGATCTGGACGGCCACGTTGCGGAAAACCTTGCCGATCTCCCGCTCCAGATTGCGAACGCCGGCTTCGCGCGTGTACCCGCTGACGATAAGCCTCAGCGCGTCGCGCTCGATTTCCACTTGCTCCGCCTTCAGCCCATTGGCTTCGAGTTGGCGGCGGACCAGATAGCGCCGCGCGATCTCCAGTTTCTCCTCTTCGGTGTACCCGGCGAGACTGATGATCTCCATCCGGTCCAGCAACGGGCCCGGGACCGTGTCGAGCATGTTGGCGGTGGCCACGAACACGACCCGGGAGAGGTCGAATGGCACCGCAAGGTAGTTGTCGCGGAAGGTCCCGTTCTGCTCGGGGTCGAGCACCTCGAGCATCGCGGCCGAGGGATCGCCCTGAATTCCGCGTCCCATCTTGTCGATCTCGTCGAGCATCATCACGCAATTGCGCGCGCCGGCCTTCTTGATCGCCTGAATGATGTTGCCGGGCAGCGCGCCGATATAGGTGCGCCGGTGGCCACGGATTTCCGCTTCGTCGTGAACGCCGCCGAGACTGACACGCACGAACGGCCGCTCCATCGCCCGGGCGATGGATTGCCCCAGCGACGTCTTGCCGACGCCGGGCGGGCCGACGAAGCAGAGGATCGGCGCCTTGCCCTGCGGCGCCAGTTTCCGGACCGCGAGATATTCGATGATCCGGCTCTTGATCTTCTCGAGGCCGTAGTGATCCTCGTCGAGGATGCGCCGCGCCTCGGCGATGTCGATCGGTTTTTCCTCCGGCAGGCTCCAGGGCAGTTCAATCAACCAGTCGAGGTAGCTGCGCACCATGCCTGCGTCGGCGGCCGCCTCCGGCATGCGCTCGTAGCGCCGGACTTCCTTTCGCGCCTGGCCTTCCGCCTCCGCCGGCATGTTGGCCTTGGCGATGGCCTCGTTCAGTTCCGCTACTTCCTGCGCCTTGCCGTCGCCTTCGCCGAGCTGGCGCTGGATGGTCGCCATCTGCTCGCGAAGGATCGCCTCGCGCTGTCGTTCGTCAAACGTGGCCTTGGTCTGCTTGCCAATTTCGTTGCTGAGCCGCAGCACCTCGATGCGTTCGGCCAGATGCCGCGAAACCTTGTCCATGCGAAGCGAGAGGTCAACGGTCTCGAGGATCTCCTGCTTCTCCTGCGGCTTGATATCCATGTAGGAGGTCGCAAGGTCGGCCAGTGTCGAGGGCGAGGTGGTGCCTTGCAGGACGGCGATCAATTCCTGCGGTGCCTGTGGCAACAGTTCCGCGGCTTCGATGGCCTGCCGCTGCAGATTCAGGAAACGAGCCTCGATTTCCGGCGAACTGGTCGTGGGCTCCGGTATCTGCTGCACGCGGGCGGCCAGGAACGGCGTCCCCGGCAGGAAATCCAGCACCCGGATGCGCTGGACGCCCTGGCAGATCACATGATGGGTGTCGTCGGGCGCGGTGATGTAGCGCACGATATTGGCGAGGGTGCCGACACGGTAGAGATCGTCGGGTCCGGGCTCGGCCATTTCAGGATCGCGCTGTAGTAGAAGACCGATCTGGCGCTGCTCGCGTACGGCCTGCTGGGCGGCGGCGATCGATTGCGGCCGGCCGATCGTGATCGGGAACACCACACCCGGAAACAGAACGGTATTGCGCACCGGAACGATGATGAGGGCATCTTCCGGAATCGAAACCGACTGCCCGGAGGAAGAGACGGGGGGCGGCGTCGACGTGGTGGTGTCATTGAGCGACGACATGGACATTCCTCAACTGGACTTGGCCAAGCGCAAACCGACGCAGCCATTGGTGGCGAAACGGCTGATGGTGTAGCGGCCGAGCGGCAACTTGATGCGGCGTTCGAAGCGCCCCTGCGGCAGCTCGAGGCGAAGGATTCGCGCGTTGCGGAGTTCCGGGGGCAACACCCGGTGTCCGCTGACGACCAGAATTCCGTTATCGATCACCGCTTCGACCTCATCGGGATCGACGCCGGGCAGGGCGATAAAGATCAGTACCTCGCGTTCGGTTTCCAACACGTCGATCGGCGGCTCCCAGCTCGGCTCGCGCGAGCCAGCCGGCGGCTGCAGATTCAGGAACTGCTGGTGCAGACGCTCGGCGCGCGCCAGTGTCGCGATGGCATCGGAAAGCATCCAGTTGATGGGGTCCTTCGTCATCGCGTTCCTCGGTCACACATTCCTGGGATATCGAAAGCCTGGGATATCGAAAGTCGGTCGCTGCCAGCGGGGTGGGATGTATGCGCGCCACCATTGCTGCGCCTGCGCCGCTGACGAATATCCTCTCGCATTGATAACGTGTCAAATTAGAGGGTTCCACTGCTGGAAGAGGCATTCAACCTCGTTTTGCAGACCCGCTCAGGTCGGCGGTACCCGCAGGTGCCAATCGGTGGCCTGCTGATAGGCATGACCGATGCGCAAGGCCACGGCTTCGTCATAGCCGCGACACGCGATCTGGAGGGATAGCGGCAGTCCGGCCGCCGTGGCCCCGTTTGGCAGCGCCAACGCGCACATCTCCAGCAGATTGCCGAAGCGTGTGAAACGCGACGGCATCTTGTCCTGATCGACATCATCCAGCCTGATGGCGGCCGTCTCCGTCGTCGGCGTCAGCAGGGCATCGACGCCATCGAGCGCTTGGTACATCGCCTGCTTGAGGTCGCGCTGCAGCTTGCGGGTGGCGAGATAATCCTGCGCGGACACGCGGGCGCCGCCGAGGATGCGGCCACGCACCGCGTCATCGAGTTGAAGCGCCGGGTTCTCGGCCAGATGTCCCATGTGGAAATAGGCTTCCGCCTGCACGATCGCTTGGGCGTTGAGGCAATCGGCGAACCGGAAGGGAAGCGTGAGGTCGACGATTTCGGCTCCCAACCCTGCCAGGACATCGAGAGAGCTATCATATGCGGCCAGCATGTCGGCCGCGACACTCTCGCGCTCGGCCGCCGGCATGCGCCCGAGGCGAAGCCCACGCACGCCGCGGTTCAGCGTCGGCATCGGATCGGCTGGAACGATGCCGCGCGTATTCGGATCGAGCGGATCGGAGCCCTGCAACAGATTGTAGAGCAAGGCGGTGTCCAGGACCGAACGCGCCATCGGCCCCGGCGTATCCAGCGTGGTGCTGAGCGGGAGAATGCCATGGGTGCTGATGCGCCCGATCGTGACCTTCAGCCCGGTCAGCCCGCAATAGGACGCGGGCAGCCGCACCGACCCGCCGGTATCGGTGCCGATCGCCCATGGCGCCATGCGCGCTGCGACGGCGACGCCCGACCCGCTGCTCGAGCCTCCCGGCGTCGTTGCCGTGGTCGCATCCCACGGGTTCCAGGGCGTGCCCATATACTGGTTGGTGCCCCAGCCGCCGAACGCAAATTCGACCGTGTGGGTCTTGCCGAGGACGATCATGCCGGCGGAGATCATGCGACAGGCGATGGTCGCCGTCACGACCGAGCGGCGATTGCGCCAGTTGGCAGAGCCGCCCGTGGTGACCTGTCCCTCAAGTTCGATCAGGTCCTTGAGCGCGATCGGGACACCATGCAAAGGTCCGATCGCATGGCCCGACCGAATGGCTTTGTGCGCGGCCTCGGCTGCGAGACGCGCGTTTGGGCCGTAGACGTCCACGAAGGCGTGCAGCTTGGGCTCCAAAGCCTCGATGCGCGCCAGCAGCGCATCGACGACATCGACCGGCGACAATCTCTTGGCGGCGATCTCCCGTGCGAGGACAGACGCCGGGAGCAGGGAGGGATCTGTGGCGATACGGCCGACTTCGTTCATTTCACTGCACGCTGATGAGGGTCAAATCGACGAACCGGGACTGCGGCGAGACGAAGCGTTTGACCTTCGGACCCATCGCGCGGGGATTGATATCCCGGACGATATAGAGCCAGCGCGGATTGTCCAGCCGCGCGCGCTTTCGATGCCTGGAAAAATGTTTCTCGAACAGGTCCTGCAACGAGAGAACATTCCCGTTGACACATTGTGAAAAGCGTCAGAACCATGGCCTGCAGGTGTCCTCAGTTCATTGAGACCAGCTATCTGGTCGATGCGTGATCGCGCAGGCTCCCCACATCTGACATCTCCCGTCGCCTCATAATCCGGAACGCAACATGGCCTTCGCTCTCGATCACATCGTCATCGCCGTTAACGACCTCGATCGGGCCGTTGCCGATTATCAGTCGCTTGGCTTCACGGTGTATCCGGGGGGCGTGCACCATGGCGGCGTGTCGCACAATGCGCTGGTGGTATTTGCCGACGGCGCCTATTTCGAGATCATCGCCTATCGGGAGGCTGCACCGGACAACCGCTGGTGGCGCGTTCTGACGACGGCGGGCGAGGGGATCGTCGATTTCGCTATCCTGCCGGAAAACACCGGGAAAGATCTCGAGGCGGCGCGCGAGCGCGGCTTGAACCTGGAGGGGCCTACGCCCGGCGGCCGGTTGCGCCCCGATGGCGCGCGGCTCGATTGGCAGATCGTGCGGCCGGCGACGACCGATCTGCCGTTCTGGTGTGGCGATGTCACGCCGCGCGAATTGCGGGTTCCCGAGGGTGGCATCCGCCATCACGCCAACCGGGTGACCGGTATTTCGCGGGTGCGGGTTTTGGTTGCGGACGTCGCCGCGAGCACTGAACGTTACCGGGCGCTCGCCGGTCCGGAAGCCGTGAGTGCCGACACCGGAGTCCCCCTGATAGGTTTCACGAAAACAGTGCTGGAGCTGGTTGGGCCCGATAACGATCATGCCCGCCGCCATCTCGCCGCGCGCGGCGAAGGCGTGTTGTCGCTGGAGCTTCGCGGACCGGTGGCAAAGGTGCTCGATACCAAGCTTCTGCACGGCGCCGATCTCGCTATCGTTGCCTGACGATCCCGTGGACAGGAAGGCAATCGCCGGCGCTCAGGACCGCGACCATTTCGTCGTGAAATGGCTGGTCACCTGCGCGATGACGCCGGCGTCAAAACGGGCTTCCGTTCGAGGCCAATTCCGGCGGCGCCGGCGATCAGTTCGAAGGAGCGCAGCCGGGCCGGGTGATCGTAGACATCTGATACGATGATGAGTTCGTCTGCGCCGGTTTCCGCAACGAGCGCATCGATGCCGGCGCCGACGGTATCGGGCGATCCGACGATGGAGCGGGCAAGCATCCTCGTCGCCTGAATTTTTTCCGTCGGCGACCAGTAGCTTTCGATATCGTCGATCGGCGGCTGGCTCAGTCCGCGCGCGCCGCGGAAGATATTCGCAAAGGACATCTGCTGCGTCGTCGCCAGCCGGCGCGCTTCGTCATCGCTGCTGGCCGCGATAATGTTGACACCTACCATCGCATAGGGACGGTCGAGCTGCTCGGACGGTTTGAAGCGGCTGCGGTAGATCTGCAGCGCCGGGATCAGCAGCTCGGGTGCGAAATGCGAGGCGAAGGCATAGGGAAGCCCGAGCTCGGCGGCGAGCATCGCGCCGAAATTGCTCGATCCGAGGATCCACAGCGGCACTTCCGTGCCCGCCGCCGGCACCGCCTGGATGCGCTGATCGGGACCGGCCGGAGCCAGGAAAGCCTGCAGTTCGAGAACGTCCTGCGGGAAGTTCTCGGCCGCCTCGGGCGTGCGACGCAAGGCACGCAACGTGAGTTGGTCGGTGCCTGGGGCGCGCCCCAGCCCCAGGTCGATGCGGCCTGGAAACAGCCGCGCCAGCGTCCCGAACTGTTCGGCGATGACGTAGGGTGAATGGTTAGGCAGCATGATGCCGCCTGCGCCGACCCGGATGGTTTTTGTTCCAGCGGCGATATGGCCGAGCACGACCGCCGTCGCGGCGCTGGCGATTCCCGGCATGTTGTGATGTTCCGCCACCCAGATGCGGCGATAGCCCCAGGTCTCGGCATGGACCGCGAGATCGCGGGCATTGTCGAGCGCGCCGCGCGCATCGGTATCTTCGGTGACGCGGACAAGATCGAGGATAGACAGTGCGGTCATGGTAGCTCCCGAATGAAACCGATTGCGTGACAGAAGCGGCTCGAAATGACCGGCCACGCGAATGACGAAAACGGAGATATTTTCCGGTTCTTGATCTATATGGAAGCTCCCTCCATGTAGATCAATGCAAGGCGCGCCGCGCGGCTTCGTCGAATATCAGCTCATTCGGGGATTGTTCCTGGTCAGCCTGCTTCAGCCCTGCTTTGACCGCAACCATGGATCGAACTGTGGGGCAGGGGCTCGCCAGGAATCCTCATTCGGCGGGCATCGGTTGAGCATTGCCGGCGGCCGGCCGCTTCTTCTCTCCGAACAGCCAGCTCTGCAACCGGTCGAGATAGATATAGACGACCGGTGTCGTATAGAGAGTGAGAATCTGCGACAGAGCGAGGCCGCCGACGATGGCGTAGCCGAGCGGCTGGCGGATCTCCGAGCCGACTCCCGTGCCCACCATCATCGGCACGCCGCCGAGCAGCGCCGCCATCGTGGTCATCAGGATCGGCCGGAAGCGCATGATGCAGGCCCGGTAGATCGATTCCTCGGCTGACAAGCCCTCGCTTTGTTCGACCTGCTGGGCAAAATCGACCAGCATGATGCCGTTCTTCTTGACGATGCCGATCAGCAGTATGAGGCCGACGATCGCGATCACGCTCAGATCGATAGTGAACCGCCATCAGCAGCAGCAGCGCGCCGACGCCGGCCGAGGGCAGGGTGGAGATGATGGTGATCGGATGGATCAGGCTCTCATAGAGCACGCCGAGGATCAAATAGATGACGAACAGCGACGCGACGATGAGGATCGGCGTGCTCGACAGCGATGCTCCGAATGCCTGGGCGTTGCCCTGAAAGCTGGTCTGGAGCGAGAGCGGCGGGTGCAGCTCTTTTTCAGCCCGCCTGGATGGCGCTTACGGCCTGACCGATCGCGGTGCCCGGCGCGAGATTGAACGAGATCGTCACCGACGGGAACTGGCCGGTGTGGTTGATCACGAGCGGCGCGACCTTCACCACCGAGTCGACCAGTGTCGACAGCGGCACCTGCTGCCCGCTCGATGATTTGACGTAGATGCCGTTGAGCGCTTCGGGGCCGTACTGGAACTTCGGGTTCACCTCCAGAATGACGTGGTATTGCTGCAGGGTGGTGTACATGGTCGAGACGATGCGCTGGCCGAAGGCGTCGTCGAGGGTGTTGTCGATCGTGAAGGGCAGGATGCCGTAGCTTGAGGCGACTTCGCGCTTGATCGTGATGTCGAGCAGCGGCCCGGCATTGAGCTGATCGGTGGTGACGTCGGTGATGCCCGGGACGGCCTTGATCTTGTCGAGGAACAGGGCCGCCCAATGGCTGAGTTCGCCGGGGTCGGCATCGTTCAGCGTGTACTGAAACTGGGTCTTGTTCAGCCGCGCGCCGACCGTAATGTCCTGAGCGGCCTGCATATACAGCGTGATACCCTGGATCTTGGCGAGGTTGGTCCGCAGCCGCGCGATCACCTTGTCGATCGAATCGCGCTGCTCGGCGGGCTTGAGCTGAATGAATACGCGGCCGTCGTTGAGCGTGGTGGTGCCGCCGCCGGCGCCCACCGCCGAGCCGATCGTCGCGACGGCCGGATCCCGCATGATGGCGTTGAGCAGGGCTTGCTGGCGCTGCTCCATCGCCGGGAAGGAAATGTCCTGCGCCGCCTCGGACTGGCCGATGATCAATCCGGTGTCCTGCTGCGGAAAGAAGCCCTTGGGAATGACCACGTAGAGATATCCGGTCAGCGCGATGGTGCCGAACATCACCATCAGCGTGATGAAGCTGATGCCGCAGCACGATCTTGAGGCCCGCCTCATAGACGTGGAGCAGGCCATCGAAGCCGCGCTCGGACATCCGGTAGAGCCGTCCGTGTTCCTCGCTCTCCGGCTTGAGCAGGTATGCGCACATCATCGGCGTGAGCGTCCGCGAGATTATCAGCGAGAGAACGAGCGCCACGCTCACGGTCATCGCGAATTCGCGGAACAGCAATCCGACATAGCCGCCCATCAGAAACAGCGGAATGAACACGGCGATCAGCGAGAACGTGATCGCCATGACGGTGAAGCCGATCTCGCCCGACCCCTTCATCGCCGCGTCGTACGGCGAGAGCCCTTCCTCTATGTGCCGTGTGATGTTCTCGATCTCGACGACGGCGTCGTCGACCACGAATCCGACCGCGATCGACAAGGCCATCAGCGAGAGATTGTCCAGGCTGTAGCCCATTTCGTAGAGGATCGCGAAGGTGCCGATCAGTGACAGCGGCACGGTGACGGCCGGGATGATGGTTGCCCAGAAACTGCGCAGGAATATGAAGATCACCATGACGACGAGCGCAACGGTCAGCAGCAGCGTGAACTGCACGTCGGCTGACCGATGCGCGGATGGTCTCGGTGCGATCGGAAATGACATTCACCTTGACGGCGGCCGGAATCGAGGCCTGCAGCACCGGCATCATCGCCTTGATCCGGTTCACGGTCTCGATCACGTTGGCGCCGGGCTGGCGCTGGATCGCCAGGATGATTGCCCGCTTGTTGTTGTACCAGCCGGCGATCAGCTCATTCTCTCCCGCGCTGATGGCGCGGCCGATATCGCGGATGCGGACCGGCGATCCGTTGCGATAGGCGATGACGAGATCGGCGTATTGGTCCGGCTTGAACAGCTGATCGTTGGTATTGAGCGTGTAGGTCTGGCGCGGGCTGTTGAGCGTACCTTTCGGGAGGTCGACGTTGGCCTGTCCGAGCACCGTGCGCACATCCTCGAGGTTGATGCCGCGCGCCGCCAGCGCCTCCGGATCGACCTGGACGCGGACGGTCGGCTGCTGCGTGCCTCCAATGCCGACGAGGCCGACACCGGATATCTGCGAGATCTTTTGCAGCAGAATATTCTGCGCATAGGCGTCGACAACGGTCAGCGGCAGGCTGTCCGAGGTGATACCAAGCACGAGGATCGGCGTGTCGGCCGGGTTGACCTTTCGGATCAGCGGCGGATAAGGCAAGCCGGCCGGCAGGTAAGCGTTGGCGGCATTGATTGCCGAAAGCGTGTCGCTGACCGCGCCGTCGATCTGGCGGTTCAAATCGAACTGCAGGGTGATCTGGGTGTAGCCGAGCGCGCTGGCGGACGTCATCTGGGTGAGCGCCGGGTATCTGTCCGAACTGCAGTTCGAGCGGGGAAGCCACCGTGGACGCCATCGTCTGCGGGTCGGCGCCAGGCAGTTGCGCCGTAACGGTAAGCGTCGGATAGTTGACGTTCGGCAGCGCCGCTACCGGCAACAGCGGATAAGCGACAAGGCCGCATACCAGCAGCCCCAGCATCAGCAGCGCGGTGGCGATCGGTCGTTCGATAAACGGTGCGGAAATATTCATGGGATGGGTGCCTGCAGGGCGTCCTGCGCCGCTTCTTCCTGTGCAGCCTTGCCATGCAGCATGGCGACATGCGCGCCCGGCTGCAGCTTGTATTGTCCGTCGACCACGACCCGCTGATTGGGCTTGAGCCCGGAATCGATCAGTGCCTGGCCGTCGCTGATCTGCGCGACCTTGATTTGCCGGATACCCACGGTGTCGTCGGGATTGACGACATAGGCGTAGGGTCCGTTCGGACCTTGCTGCACTACCGCTGCGGGAACGGTCAGGCCGTTGTGGCGCGTATCGACCAGCAAGCGCGCGTTGACGAGTTGACCCGGCCAGAGCTTGCGCGACGTGTTGGCAAAATTGGCCTTGAGCTGGATCGAGCCGGTGGTCTGCAGGATCTCATTGTTGACGAGGCCGAGCACGCCCTGGTCCAGCAGGGTGGTGTCGTCCTGATTGTAGGCCATGACCGTGAGCGGCGTCCTTGTTGCCTGCTGTTGCTGCTGGATCTGCGGCAGAACCGTCTCCGGAAGCGTGAAGATCAGTGAGATCGGGTCGAGCTGCGTGACCACGACGAGGCCGTTCGCGGTTGACGGACTGATGATATTGCCGACGTCGATCTGACGGATCCCGACCACGCCATCGATCGGCGACGTCAGGCGCGTGAAGCTGAGTTCGACCTTCGCGGATTCAATCAGTGCCTGGTCGGTCTTGATGGCCGCCTGCAGCTGTCCCACTTGCGCCTTCTGGGTCTCGAGCAATTGCGGAGTGGCCCAGCCCTTTTGCCCCAATGTGGTGTAGCGGGTGAGATTGGCCTGGGCGTTGGTGAGCTGCGCTTGATCGCGCTCCAGGGTGCCGATGTTCTGATCGATCAAGGCCTGGTAGGGGCGCGGATCGATCTGCGCCAGCAGGTCGCCGGCATGTACGGTCTGGCCTTCGGTGAAGTTGATGCTGACGATCTGTCCCTGGATCTGGGCGCGCACGACGTCGGTGTTGTACGCGATTACGGTGCCGACACCGCTGAGGTAGATCGGTACGTCATGCCGGGCAACCGTCGTCGCGACGATCGGCACCGTGGGAGGAGCGGGCGCTGCGGCGACCTTTTGCAGCGCGTGAATATGCGTGAAGTACAAGACACCGCAGGCCGCAAGCACAGCGGTAAACATGACGGCGGGCACAAACACTTTCTTATTCATGGCCGTTCTCGTTCGAGGATGAAGAATGTTTTCTAGCAGCCAGGGGTGGTGGCGCCTGTGGCAAGGCACGGGAAGGGATTTGTTGCCGCTGACGGAGCCGCGGGCGGAGCTGCAATGGTGGGGATTGTTGGCAGCGCTGCACCCGGTCCCACGATGGGCGATGAGGTCGGCATCGGCACCGCGGGCGTGGCGCTGACGCCGAGATTGCCGATCTCAATCGAACCCAATGGAATTCCGGTCCGGCCGACACCGCCGGGTGCGATAGGCGCCGTCGACGTAGCCGCCGATGAAGTGGGAGCCGATGAAGATACCACGCTGCTCGAGCCGGAGCCGCACATTCCCGACATTCCCGCCGTTTCCAGCGTTCCCGAGGTTGTCGAAACTCCCGACGTTCCGAGGACGGCCGACGAAGTCGATATCCCCGACGCCCCTGACATCGCCGCGCCGCCCGACATCGACGCACCGGCGGCAGTGCTGAGCGCTCCGTTTCCCATTGCCATTCCGCCGCCATCGAAGCTCGCGGTCGACCCGAACATTGACGAGGGTGAAGTCCCCACGGTTGAACATGCGGTGCCGCTGGCTGTGTTTGGAATCGTAATCGTGCCGGTCACGCCGGCGGGCGCCGGACTGAGCCCTGGCGAGGTGATCTCAGTTGAACCGAGCGGGATTCCGGTCGGTCCGACCAACGTGCCGGGGCTCAGTCCGAGCGGCGAGGTCGCTTCAACGATGGGCGTTGTCGGCATTGCGCCGACCTGGGCGATGGCGCTGTTGCAAGTGAAGAGCGCGGGCAGCACTGCAGCAATCAACCACAACCTCATCGGAATTCTCCTTTCGCAGCTTGACCAGCGAGACAGCAGCATCGCCGGTCTGAAGCGAGATCGTGAAACGCGGATTGCGGCAGCGGTCCGTCAAATCGTGGTTAGTTCGGGGATCGGCGTTGGCGATGCCCGCTGCCGTTGGTTCAGTGTTCGGACAAGAGGTGGCGGTCCCGCCGGATCCGTGCAATTAAATACGGGTTTACTGTTTGGCGCTGGACTGAAGCGATCCCGTTACGTGCCGTTGGATTCGAATAGGAAGAGTGCTTGCTTCGGCTTCAGAAGCCAAAAATAATTCACTTGGGCGAATTTCGCTCGCTCGCAAGGTTCTTGGTTCAACGGCCTGGACGCTAGCGCTTGGTTGCGCCTGAAATATCGAGTCAGGTGCGTTTAGGCAGCTACCGCGGCTGGCGGCTTCATGGTGTGGGTCATGACCGCTTTTCGGACCTTCTCGAATGCGCCAGCTTCGATTTGCCGAATGCGTTCACGCGACACGTTGAATTCCGCGGCGAGGTCTTCAAGCGTCAGCGGATCGTCCACGAGGTTTCGCGCCTCGAAGATGTGACGCTCGCGATCGTTCAGGACAGCGATGGCTGCGGCTAACGCCTTGCGTTGACGCTCTCTGGTGTCCTGTTCGACCACAATGGCCTCCGGCGAGGGAGACTGATCGACGAGATATTCCTGCCATTCGCCGGCTTCACCATCATCGTGAACCGGCGCATTGATCGATGCGTCGCCGCCGAGGCGCCTGTTCATGTCGATCACATCCTTATCAGAAACCTGGAGGGTTTTCGCGATCGAGGCCACCTGATCGGGATGCAGGTCACCGCTTTCAAGCGCGGCGATCCTGCTCTTTGCCGAGCGGAGTTTGAAGAAGAGCTTCTTCTGGTTCATGGTTGTACCGATTTTAACAAGCGACCATGAACGCAGGATATAATCCTGGATGGCGGCCCTGATCCACCAAATCGCGTAAGTGGAAAAGCGGAAGCCTTTTTCAGGCTCGAATTGGTTTAGTGCCTGCATCAGGCCGACGTTGCCCTCCGAGACGATTTCCGAAATCGGCAGACCGTAGCCGCGATACCCCATGGCGACTTTGGCAGCGAGACGCAGATGGCTTGTGACAAGCTGGTTCGCGGCGTCATGGTCATGGTGCTCGCGCCAACGCTTGGCAAGCTCGTACTCATGGTCCCTTTCGAGTACCGCGAAACGCCGGATGTCGTGGAAATAACCTTTGCCACCTCCGTCTCGAGCGGACGCCGGCTCGCGTCGGGCCCGAGCCGCAAGGCCTGCAAACTGTTGCTCTATGCTCATGTCAGTCGCTCCGTGGTGCAATGTGGTTTGCTGCTGCCGCTGTGACGTCGAGCGGATCGATCAAACGATAGGCACTGCAGGCGGAGAGGCCATTAAATTGAGATTTAGGACATTAAATTCGAATTCAATGAAGATCTGACGGTGTGATCGTCCTTGGATGCGAGCTCGTCCATGATCCGGAAAGTGGATACCGATTTTCCGAAGGGGATCATGCTCGAACAAAAAGATAGAGCGGGATGACGATTCGAAAAAAGTCATTCCGCTCTGGCGATCGAAGGTTCGCGAGTTTTCAGGTGAGCCCTAGGCTGCGGGATTCGTGTGCCGGCTGTTATGCTTCAGTAGGCGCAGGTGTCGGACCAGCCGTATGATCCGTAGTACGGACAATCAAGGCCGTAGTCATAGTAGCCGCCGCCGAGGCGACGCCTTCCACCAAAGTGATCTCCGCCGAAGGCTCCCACGTGCCCTCCACCAAAGCCGCCGATGTGGCCGCCACCGCCACCGTGTCCTCCGCCGCCGCCGCGGGCTTGCGCGCCGGTGGCCAGCAGGCTGCCGGCAAGCACTGCGCTTGCCAGAATCATCATCATTCGTCCTCTCATGATACTCTCCATTGGAATGGCGGCGGCGCCGCCACAGGACCTGCCGGACATTGGCGCGGTCGAAACGGGACCGGCCAACATCGCGATAACCTGAAGATGGAGATGGTTGGCTTTCGTCTTCACTAAATTCGCGTTCAATCAGCGGAAGGCGAGCACGTGACGGGTAGGAACTGGATCAAACGGACGAGAGTGCGCATGCGATCTCGGCCACGCAACCTGGACCGGTGGCTATTGTAAGATGAAAGCCGTGCAGCTTGACGATCGCCGAAACCAGGCTCAGCCCAAGGCCGACGCCGAAGCCGTGCCGGCTCTTGTCCGAGCGGTAGAAACGTCTGGTAACGGCTTGCCGCTCATTTTCTTGAATGCCGGGTCCCGTGTCCGAGACGCGAATGAGGTTTTCCTTCTTGCCGTGGATGAGAGCAAGTTCAACCTGGCCTCCTGCGGGCGTGAATTTCACGGCATTGTCGACCAGATGAGCGACGGCTTCCACCAGCAGGTCCCGATCGCCGCGCACGACCGCCCCATCGCCGGAGGCAACGCGCAGGGTGACGCCCTTTTCTTCCGCAATCGGCTCATACAGATCGCCGACCTCCCTGACGAGATCTGCCAGCGCGACGTTGTCGAACCCCTTCAGGCGGGCGCCATGCTCGATGTCCGCGATACGCAGCAGCTTGGTGATGATCGTCAACGCCAGGTCGACGCCGTCAATCGCCCGGTCCGTGGCCACCTGTAGTTCGTCGAGAGTCACTGCGTGTGCCCGCCCACGTTCGAGAGCGAGTTGCACCCGGGTGAGGGGGGTGCGCAGGTCGTGCGCGATTTCGTTGCCAACGCCGGCCATCTCCTGCACGACGGCCTCAATTTCATCCAGCATGCTGTTTGCGGTTTCGGCAAGCTTGTCGAACGGGTGGTCGAGGCCCTGCGTGGCGAGACGCTGCCGCAAGTCGCCGGCGACAATACGACGAACCAGTGTGTTGAAATCCTCCACACGCTTCTGGGCGCGAACGCTCAGAACCATCCCGATCACCAGGCTCAAGCCAAGGGCGAGGGGTAGTCCGAGGAGCAAGGCGCGCGCCACGACTTCGGCAAGCTGCGTCAGTTCGTCGACGTCGCCGGCGATCACCAGCACATTGCCGTCCGGCAGGCTGCGTGCGATCGCGCGAACGGTCATTTCCTCCGAGCTGTTTTGGTCGACGCGGATTGCCTCGGCATTTTGGACAGGGGTATCAATCTTGAGACCGCGCGGCAGGGTCTTCAGGTTGCCGGCGATTCGATGCCCATCCGGGCCAAACAGGCCAGCCAGCTTGCGGCGCGGATCCTGGCTCAATCGATCGTCGATGGCGGTCAGTTGCCGATCCGGCGAGTTCCGCGCGATCGCGAGACATGCCTCGGTAAGCGCCGCATCCATTTTTGCCAACATGTAGTTCGCCGCTTCACAATAGACGAAGGCCGAGAACAACACGATGCAGGCCGCAAATGCGCCGGCGGTCCAGCGGAAGGTTGCGGTGCGCATGAAATCAGGAAGCCGCCCGGAGAGCGAATGCGTCCGCGCGAGGATTGTGGTTTGTCTGGACTTCATTCGACACCTTGAGAGGCAGCTTGCGCAAAGATCGACAGTTGCCGCGGTTACGCCGGGATGTGAGCCCTTTGGAACAAATCGGCGGCGTCCGCCCGTTTCACTCGAAAGGCATGAGCGCGGCCTGCGCCGTCTACTCCGCCGCATCATGTCCCTCGGCGGAAGCGCGGGGTGGCTGGATTGAACAGTAGGATTGCGGGGCAACCGGCGCCATTAAATAGTGTTTTAGGAATAGTGCTTTATCGCCGGCTTGGAGTGCGCCTATCGGTTTCATTCTCCCGCTGTGTTTGGCCTCTCGCTCAATCAAACCTCCGAAGATAAACTTGTTTTTAGTTGAGATATCTACGTCCGGGCACGACATTAATTTCCTGTCGGGCGCCGTGCGTTTGACGTGAGCGTTGCATAATGAGGCCGGCTTAATTCGCTCATCGGCACATCCGGTGCCGGTTTTGGCGCCGACCGCGCTGGCTGTTGCAAGACGAATGCGGCGGGTATCCCGCTCGCCGCCATCGCGCGTGCCGGCGGATTTGAAGTGTTCGTGCATCCGCGCCGAATTCAGATGAGGCCGTGCGGCAACGGCGCAGTAGCTACAACGTCTCCAAGGAGAGCAAGATGCGAAATCTCATCATCGTGGCCGTAGTCGTTCTTACCGGCGTATCTGCCAGTTATGCCCGCGGTGGAATGCATGGAGGCGGAATGCACGGAGGCGGGATGCACGGGCTGATGGCTCCAGCCGATCCAACCGTCCCGCCATCGCTGACGCCGGATCCTCGCCTGATCGGGAGCGCGCCCGTTCCACCGCATCATCAGCCAACCTCAGCCGATGTTTCTTCGCTTCCTGACTCCATGCTCAAGCTTGACCCCGAAGACGCTGCCGTGGATCGGGCGATCGGGAACATCTGCCGCGGTTGCTGAGTGCAGGCCGTTCCCAGGGTATGCCGGCCGTACCTCTTGATGTCGATTGCGAAGCCGCTCCTCCCCAGACTTTCCACCACATAGTACCGCTGAAGCGGTCGGATGCGATCGAGCAGCATCATGTGCAGTCGCGCCAGCAGCAGCTTCAATCGCTTTTTAACCCGTTCGTGGTCCGATGTTGGCACCTGTGACCGATGGTGGCCACGCCTGTCGAAAGACCGATGACCATGCGTAAGCTGCTGAACTTGTTCTTGCACCGCTCGATCGCTGCCAAGCTTGCCGCGATGGCCATCGCGGGGGCGGCCTTCATGGCTCTGATCGCCGTCACGGCGCTGCTGATTGCCCGCGCCGAGCTCATCACGGAGCGCTCCGAAAAGGCACATGCGATGGTCGACGCGGTCTGGCACATGGCGGACAGCTTCAAGCGGGAGGCCGATGCCGGTAAAATGAGCGCCGACGAAGCGAAGGCGCGTCTGTTTGCAGCGTCCGGCGCCATCCGCTGGGAAGGTCTCACGAATTACGTCTTCATCTTCGATACCGAGACCGGAATTTGCGTCATGAACAGCGGAAATCCGCCGCTTCTCGGCAAGGATATCCGTGCCTTCAAGGATGCAACCGGGTTCGCGTTCTTTGCGGCGATGCTCGATATTGCGAAGCGCCAGGGTGAAGGCACGGTTCGCTATGTCTTTCCAAGGGGAAGCGTCGACAAAACGCCGCTGGACAAGGTGGCCTATGTCAGGGGTTTTGCGCCCTGGAACCTGACGATTGCCAGCGCCGAATATATGACGGACATCGATGCCACTTTTTGGGCAATGACCCGGACCGCCGCCATGGTCACCTTCGTTTTGATGCTACTGTCGGCCGTTATCGCCTGGGGTATCACCAGGAGCGTCGTGACGCCGCTTTCGGTCCTTAAGGCCCGCATGGCGGGGCTGAGTGCGGGCGAACTGCACACGCCTGTCTCAGCCACCGATCGGCCCGACGAGATTGGCGAAATGGCGCGGACGGTTCAGGTCTTCAAGTCGGCAATGATCGAGGCGGAACGGCTGCGTGCGGAGCAACTGGAGCTGGAAAAGCGCCAGGAGCAGCGGCGCAAGGCGGACATGAGTCAGCTTGCCGACGGGTTTGAGGGAGCCGTCGGAGAGATCATCGAGATCGTGTCCGGAGCATCCATCGAACTCGAAGCCTCCGCGGAAAGCCTTAGCAGGACCGCCGAACAAGCCAAAACGCTGACGAACAGGGTTGCGGCGGCGTCTGCGGAAGCGTCGACCAATGTTCATACGGTTGCCGCCGCCAGCGAGGAAATGTCATCCTCGGTAAACGAGATCAGTAGCCGGGTGCAAGAGTTTGCAAGAATCGCCGAGGAAGCCGTCAAGCAGGCGCAAAGGACCGATGCGCGCATGACTCAACTTTCCGAAGCCGCGGGCCGCATCGGTGATGTGGTCGAGCTGATCAACAATATTGCCGGCCAAACCAACCTTCTGGCGCTTAACGCCACCATCGAGGCCGCCCGCGCCGGGGAAGCAGGCCGCGGCTTTGCCGTCGTGGCTGCGGAGGTCAAGGCGCTGGCCGAGCAGACGGCGAAAGCTACCGGCGAAATCGGTCAGCAAATTGCCGGCATCCAGTCGGCGACGCAGGATTTGGTGATGGCGATCAAGGAAATCGGCGTGACCATTGGCCGGATCTCAGAGATTTCATCGGCCATCGCGGCAGCCGTCGAAGAGCAGGGCACCGCGACGCAGCAAATATCCAGCAATGTCCAGCGTGCCGCGGAGGGCACCTCTCAGGTGGCTTCGAATATCACCGACGTGCAGCGCGGCGCCAGCGAGACCGGCTCGGCCTCGACGCAGGTCCTGACGGCTGCAAAATCACTATCCAACGAAAGCAGCCGACTGAAGCTCGAAGTTGGTAAGTTCATGAGCCTGGTACGTGCCGCCTGACGATAACGGTCAAGGCTATCGTACCTGTAGCGTGGCGCCGCGACTATCGCGCTTCATCATTCGCGGCCAGCCAGTCATAGAGAGGCCGCATCCGCTGCGGCCGGCGGATTACTGCAATCCGGATTCAGCAGCGAGCTGACGCAGGCCCGCCAGTCGCAAGATGGATTGCGCTGCGAGTTTCTGCGCCAATTCCATGCTGCTTTGGTCGGCTGCCCGATCGGCTTCGTCGAGATAAATGTTGGACAACTGCTCCGCCCGGCGCAGCGCACGGCGCTTGATCTGTTCGATGTCTCCGGACGCAGGATCCACACCGCCGGTGTCGGATGACGTCAGGAAATGCCGCGGCAGGCGGGACGGATCCATGGCCAGAACAGAGTTGCGTTCTGCGGGGGTCAATCCCTGCGACCAGGCAGCCATGTCCCTGAGGAGAAGGCTCTCCAGAAGCGGCGCCGATGCGGTTTCGTCGGTTCCGTTGGCAGCCCCAGCCTCATCGGTCGTCATCTTCCGCTCAGCCCGCCAGGCCAGCCGACGCTCGTAGCGCAACAGATTTCCGTCGGACAGCGCTTCGCGCGCCCAGCGTTCCGCCGTCAGGCGGACCGATGGATCTTCGGCAAGCGCGATGACGTAGGTCCAGAACACGAAGGCGCGTTGGCGATGGCGAGCCGCGAGCGCCCAGGCTGCGTAAGGCGTCGACAGGCTGGAATCCCCGATGTCGGCGACTTCCGCCGCCGGAACCAGATCGATCGGCGCCCAGCGCAGATCGGACGCATCAGGGCGCTTGCCGCAGGCGGCAACGCAGGCTGCGGACAGGCTGTCACAGCGATCGCGCTCGCGCGTCGCAAGCACCTCGAATACGGGACGCACCGGCAGCAGGCGCTCATCCGTCTGCATGGCAAGCGCGCCGTATTGCCGTGCGGCCTTTTGCGCCTGGTCGAACGCAATTGCATAAAGCTCGCTTAAGCTTCGAACCGGGACTGGCGGCACTGCGGTCAGAAGCTGCTCTTTGCGCATGTCGGGTTCTTTCTCAAGATAGTTTGACCCAATCAGACTTGCCGCAGTTTGATCCAGCGCAACCGGCGATCTTGTTGGGTGGTCTACCAACGCTCGAGCTTACGATCCAGAACAACGGCGTTCTGCCGAAGAATGCTGGAACATGTCTTTTGCCTAGACCCGTCAATATCTATGTCCTTTTTGGAATTCTGGCCGTTCTCGGCTGGATCGCGCTGCTTGGAGAGGCCGGCGCAGCTGGCCGGCTGAACGATTACCTTGCTAAAGCCGAGCCGGCCGAACTGATTGCGGGTGCGAATCGCTTTGGGCCGCCGCAGGGCGATCCGGCGATCGTAGCGGCCTACAAGGACGAACAGCTTCTCGGATTCGTCTACCTGAACTCCGACTTCGCCAACGCGACGGGCTATTCCGGCAAACCGATCCAGCTTCTGGTCGGGATCACATCCAAAGGGGTGCTGACCGGCTTGAAGCTCGTTGAGCACAAAGAGCCCATCGTGCTGCTGGGCATTCCGGAAAAACGCATTCTGGAGGCCGTCAACAAGTTGATCGGCGCCGACATGGACAGCGTCGCGCGCGGAGCCGCGCCCGCCCCGCAGGTAGATATCGTCAGCGGCGCGACAGTCACCGTCCTGGTGATCGGCGACAGCATCGTTCGCTCCGCGACCAAGCTCATCAAGAGCGGTCGGCTCGGCGGTCAGGGCGGCGTAGCCGCCGGCGCGGGGCCGCAAGCCTCGAAGGCGATCGATCCCGAGAAAAACGAAATTCGCGACTGGCAGAGCCTGGTCGGCGACGGCTCCGTCCGCCGCTTGATCCTTTCCGTTGATGACGTCAACAAGGCCTTCGAGAAATCGGGCAATGCCGCCGCCGCGGCGCATCCGGAAGAGGGCGATGGCGGCGACACCTTCATCGATCTGTACGTCGCGGACGTCGCCGTGCCGACCATCGGCCGCAGCCTTCTCGGCGACGACGGATTCAATCGGCTGGCCGGTCGGCTCAAGCCCGGCCAGCAGGCGCTGGTCGTCGCGGGATCGGGAAGGTACTCCTTCAAGGGGGCCGCCTATGTCCGCGGCGGGATATTCGACCGCGTCGAATTGATCCAGGACACCAACAGCATTCGCTTCCGCGACCGTGACCACACACGGTTGGGAAATCTCGCAGCCGCAGGCGCGCCGGACTTTCCCGAAATTGCGCTGTTCGTCCTGCCTGCGGAATTCACCTTCGATCCGACCGAACCGTGGGTGCTGCAGCTCCTGGTCCAGCGCGTGGTCGCCACCCGGGAAAAAGCCTGGCTCACCTTCGATCTCGGCTACGCGCTACCGGATGGCTACATGAAGCCTGTGCCGGCACCGCCGGTGCGGCAGCAGGCAGCCGCGCTTCCCGCGGCGCCAGCCGCCGCGTCGCGCGAGACCCCGACGTCCTTTGTCGGCGAAGACGAACCGTTGTGGATGAAGATCTGGCGCGGCAACATCGTCAAGATCGGCACGACGGTTGCGGCACTCGGCGCGCTCACGTTGATCTTCTTCTTCCAGAATTCCCTGGTCCGCCGTCCCAACCTCTATACGTGGGTTC
Organism: uncultured Alphaproteobacteria bacterium; assembly: GCA_963793165.1. GTDB lineage: Bacteria > Pseudomonadota > Alphaproteobacteria > Rhizobiales > Xanthobacteraceae > Bradyrhizobium. Next base: position 843,961 of record CAWBYU010000004.1, on the reverse strand, counting down.
GCCGCGGCTATTTGTTGTTCATTTTGGTGTGGCTCGGCTGGTATGCGAACGCCCAGCTTTCGGTGGTCAACGTCCTCACCTTCGCCAATTCGTTGCTGACCGGCTTCAGCTGGGAATACTTCCTGTCGGCCCCGCTGATTTTCCTGCTTTGGGCCTCGATCGCCGCAGGCCTGCTGTTCTGGGGGCGCGGGCCATTCTGCGGGTGGCTCTGTCCGTTCGGGGCGCTGCAGGAATTGCTCAACAACATCGCCCAGGCGGTGAAGATCCCGCAATACAGGCTGCCATGGGGCCTGCACGAGCGGCTGTGGCCGATCAAGTACATCATCTTTCTCGGCCTGTTCGGCATGTCGCTGTACTCGACCGCCCTTGCAGAACAATTGGCCGAAGTGGAGCCCTTCAAGACCACCATCGTCCTGAAATTCGCGCGCGAATGGCCATACGTCATTTACGCGGTGACGACATTGTCCGCCGGCCTGTTCGTCGAGCGCTTCTTCTGCCGCTACATCTGCCCGCTTGGCGCCGCGCTCGCTATTCCCGGACGCATCCGGATGTTCGAATGGCTGCGCCGCTGGCCCGAATGCGGCACGCCCTGTCAGCGCTGCGCCAAGGAATGTCCGGTGCAGGCGATTCACCCCGAGGGCCACATCAACGTCAACGAATGCATCTACTGCATGCATTGCCAGGAATTGTATTTCGACGACCATCGCTGCCCGCACATGATTCAGGTGCGGCTGAAGCGCGAGAAGCGCGATGCGCTGTCGTCGCCCTCGATGCGCGGCGGCGGCAAGGGGCCGGGCACCATCATCACCGCCGGCGGCAAGCCCGTCAAGCTGCCGGCCGGCGATGCCATCATTCCATCTGCAACCTGAAAGCCTAGGAGACCATCATGAGCGACAACGAAAACGGAAAAGGCGTCAGCCGACGCACTTTGCTTGGAACAACCGCGGCGGCCGCGGGGGTGGGTCTTGCCGGCGGCGCTGCGCTTGGCACCGATGGCAAGGGCTTCATCACGGCTGCCGATGCGCAGACCAAGACCGCGGCGCCGAAGGGGGCGGCCGCGCGACCCGCGGTTCTGCAGAAGGCCGAAGTGGCGCCCGGCGAACTCGACGAATACTACACTTTCTTTTCCAGCGGCCAGTCCGGCGAAATGCGCATCGTCGGGCTTCCGTCGATGCGTGAGTTGATGCGGGTTCCCGTGTTCAACCGCTGCAGCGCCACCGGCTGGGGCCTTACCAACGAGAGCCTGAAGGTGCTCACCGAGGGGCTGTTGCCCGAGACCCGCGAATTCCTCAAGACCCGCGGCGGCACCTACATGAACGGCGATCTGCATCACCCGCACATCTCCTTCACCGACGGCACCTATGACGGCCGCTACGCCTTCATGAACGACAAGGCCAATACCCGCGTCGCGCGGGTGCGTCTCGACGTCATGAAATGCGACAAGATCATTGAGCTTCCGAACCAGCACACGGTGCATGGCCTGCGCGTGCAGAAATACCCGCGCACCGGCTATGTGTTCGCCAATGGCGAGGATGGCGTGCCGTTGCCGAACGACGGCAAGATCCTCGACGATCCGAAGCAGTATCACTCGATCTTCTCGGCGATCGATGGCGATACCATGAAAGTCGCGTGGCAGGTGATCGTCAGCGGCAACCTCGACAACGTCGATGCCGACTACCAGGGCAAATACGCCTTCGCAACCTGCTACAATTCGGAAGAGGGCGTCACCCTGACCGAGATGACCGCCAGCGAGCAGGACTGGGTCACCATCTTCAACATCAAGCGCATCGAAGAGGCGGTGAAGAAGGGCGACTTCAAGGAAATGAACGGCGTACCCGTGATCGACGGCCGCAAGGGATCGCCCTATACGCGCTACGTCCCGGTCTCCAACAGCCCGCACGGCATGAACACCGCGCCGGATGGCATTCATATCGTGGCGGCCGGCAAACTATCGCCGACGGTCACGGTGATGGACGTCCGGTTGTTCGACCAGTTGTTCGACGACAAGATCAAGCCGCGTGACGTCGTGGTCGCCGAGCCCGAACTTGGTCTTGGGCCCCTGCATACCGCCTACGACGGCAAGGGCAACGCCTATACGACGCTGTTCCTCGACAGCCAGGTCTGCAAATGGAACATCGATCTCGCCAAGCGTGCGTTCAAAGGCGAAAAGGTGAATCCGATCATCCAGAAACTCGATGTGCACTATCAGCCCGGCCATAACCATTCCTCGATGGGACAGACCAAGGAAGCCGATGGAAAGTGGCTGATCTCGCTGAACAAGTTCTCCAAGGATCGGTTCCTCAATGTCGGCCCATTGAAGCCCGAGAACGATCAGCTCATCGATATCTCCGGCGACAAGATGGTACTCATTCATGACGGCCCGAGCTTTGCCGAGCCCCATGACGCCACCATCGTTCACCGTTCCAAGATCAACCCGATTTCGATCTGGGATCGTGCCGATCCTATGTTTGCCGATGCAGTCAAGCAGGCCAAGGCTGATGGGATCAATCTCGAAGCCGACTCCAAGGTGATCAGGGACGGCAACAAGGTGCGGGTCTACATGACGTCCACCGCTCCGGCGTTCGGTCTCGAGCAGTTCCAGGTCAAGCAGGGCGATCAGGTCACCGTCTACATCACCAATATCGATGCGGTGGAAGATCTGACGCACGGCTTCTGCATCGTCAACTACGGCATCAACATGGAAGTCGCGCCGATGGCGACGGCCTCGGTATCGTTCTCGGCGGATAAAGCGGGGGTCTACTGGTACTATTGTTCGTGGTTCTGTCACGCCATGCACATGGAAATGAAGGGCCGCATGCTGGTCGAACCCAAGCCGTCGGCCTGAGACGGGAACGACACATGCTACGGCTCTTGCGCATCATTCCAGCGGCGATCTTCGCCGCTGGAGCCTTGGGCTCCGCCGGCGCGGAGACGCTGAAGGCTGCGCCGGAGCAGCCGCTGCAGGCGGTGCTGGACCGGGCGCAGGACGGCGACGTCATCGAACTCGCGCCGGGCGAATACAAGGGTGCGGTCAGGATCGACCGGCGTGTCGTGTTGACCGGGCGGCCAGGCGCGGTGCTCGACGGCGGCGGTACCGGCAATGTGATCACGGTGACGGCGCCGGATGTCACGGTCCGTGGCGTGACCATCCGCGGTTCGGGCCATGATCTGCAGACCATGGATTCCGGCATATTTCTCGAAAAGACCGCGGAACGGGCGCTGGTCGAAAACAATCGTTTCGAAGGCAATCTGTTCGGGATCTATGTCCATGGCGCGGCGGGCTCGCGCGTGCTGCGCAACATCGTCGACGGCGTGCAGGGCGGCCGCCGCCAGGAGGCCGGCAACGGGGTGTCGCTGTGGAATGCGGCGGATGTCACCATCGCCGAGAATACCTTTCGCTATGGCCGCGACGGCATCTTCACGATTTCCAGCCGCAAGGACCGCTTCCTAGATAATCGCTTCGAGCAGGTGCGGTTCGCGGTGCACTACATGTACACCAACGACAGCGAGGTGAGCGGCAACGTCTCCGTCGGCAATCACGTCGGCTTCGCCATCATGTATTCGAACCGGCTGATTATCCGCAACAACATCTCGGATCGCGACCGCGACTATGGCATGCTGTTCAACTACGCCAATTACGCGGACATCGACGGCAATTGGGTGGCCGGCGGTTCGCTCGATAATATTGCGGGCAGCCGGGACGAAGGGCCGGATGAAGAACGCGGCATGGTGCCGGAGGCAAAGCCAATAACGGGCCTCCGCACCGGGCCGGAAAAATGCGTCTTCATCTACAACACCAACCACAACAAGTTCCGCAACAACTGGTTCGAGCGCTGCGGCATCGGCGTGCATTTCACCGCCGGCTCCGAGGGCAACGAGATCACCGGCAACGCCTTTGTCGGCAACCGCAACCAGGTGAAATATGTCGGCACCCGCGACCTCGACTGGTCGAAGGATGGTCGCGGCAATTACTGGAGCGATAATCCCGCATTCGATCTCAATGGCGACGGCATCGCCGACACCGCCTACCGCCCCAACGATCTGGTCGACCGGGTATTGTGGACCGCGCCGTCGGCCAAGGTACTGATCAACAGTCCCGCGGTGCAGGTGCTGCGCTGGGCGCAGGCACAGTTTCCGGCGCTCTATCCCGGCGGCGTCGTCGATACCCATCCGTTGATCGCGCCGCCGCCGAAACCAACAGCCAGGCGGAGCCTGCGATGAGCGTCACTGTGGCCGTGAATGGCGTGGAGAAGAGTTATGGCGCGGTAAAGGCGCTGCGCAATGTCTCGTTCGACCTTACTCAGGGGCGGCTGAGCGCGCTGGTCGGCCACAATGGCGCCGGCAAGACCACGCTGATTAAATTGATGCTGGGCCTCATTCACGCCGACCGCGGCGCGGTCCGTGTGCTCGACGAGGATCCGGCGGCCGGCGAATTTTCGGCGCGCCGGCAGCTCGGTTATCTCCCGGAGAATGTTGCGTTCAACGCCGCCCTGACCGGGCGCGAAACGCTGGCTTTCTACGCGCGGCTGAAGCAGATCAAGCCGGCCTCGGCATGGCCGCTGCTCGAGCGCGTCGGCCTGATGGATGCCGCCGATCGCAGGGTCGGGACCTATTCCAAGGGCATGCGGCAACGCCTCGGTCTGGCCCAGGCGCTGCTGGGGCGGCCGCGCGTGTTGCTGCTGGACGAACCGACAACCGGGCTGGACCCCGCGCTGCGCCAGACCTTCTACGAAATCCTGAACGAACTGCGGGACGACGGCGCCACCGTTTTGATCTCTTCGCACGCGCTCAACGAGCTTGAGGATCGCGCCGAACATGTCCTGATCATGAATCGCGGGCTTCTGGTCGCGCAGGGTACGCTGGCGGAACTGCGCTCGATCTCGCAACTGCCGATCCGGGTCTCGCTCGACCTCGCAACCGGCGCCAATGGTGCCCCCCCGGCGTGGATGACCGGGGAGTCGCTCGTGACTCCGCAGGGTCGCATCGTGCTGGTGCCCGATGAGGCCCGCAAGATGGATTTGTTGCGCATTGCGGCCGGCGATCCCCGCGTCCGCAATATCGAGATCGCGGCGCCGACGCTTGACGATCTCTATGCCCATTTTCTTCGGGAGAATGCCGGGTGAGGAACATCGTCATCATCGCCGGTAAGGAGATCAAGGAAGGTTTACGCAACCGCTGGGTTCTCGCGACTACGCTGCTGCTGGCCGCGTTGTCGCTGTCCCTGACGTTCCTGGGCAGCGCGCCGACCGGCAATGTGGGTGCCGGCGCGCTCGATGTGGTTGTGGTCAGCCTTTCCAGCCTTACGATCTTTCTGCTGCCGCTGATTGCGCTGCTGATCTCTCACGACGCCGTGGTCGGCGAGATGGAGCGCGGCACTATGATCCTGCTGCTTAGCTACCCGGTCGGCCGTTACCAGGTGATTCTCGGGAAATTCTGCGGACATGTCCTGATCCTCGCGTTCGCCACCATCATCGGCTATGGCGCGGCGGCGGCCGCGCTCGTCATCACCGGCGCCTCGGTGCTGGCGGCAAGCTGGTATGCCTTCGCCTCGATGCTCGGAACCTCGATCCTGCTCGGCGGGGTCTTTGTCGCGATGGGGTATCTGGTCAGCAGCCTGGTCCGCGATCGTGGCACCGCGGCGGGCGTCTCGGTGGGCATCTGGCTGCTGATGGTGCTTGTGTTCGACATGGCGCTGCTAGGCATCCTGGTGGTCGATCAGGGGCGCGTCATCTCGCCATCCGTCCTCGAGGCGCTGCTGTTTCTCAATCCCACCGACCTTTACCGCCTGACCAATCTGACCGGATTCAATGTCAGCCAGTTTTCCGGCATGGCCGGGTTGGCCGGGACCGCCAGCGTAGGTATCGGCGCGCTGCTGCTGGGTCTGCTGGTGTGGATCGCCGCGCCGCTCGGACTGGCGACCGCATTCTTTGCGCGGAGGGAATTATGACTCCGCGAATCCTGTGCGCCGTGCTCGTCGCCATCTTGCTGGCCGGATGCAATCAGGATGCGGTCAATTCGGTCGCGCCACCGCCTGTCGCTCTCAATAGCAGCGCGATGGGCGTGTTCTGCGGCATGAATCTCATGGAGCATCCCGGTCCGAAAGGCCAGATTATCACGGCGAGCAGGATCGACCCGTTCTGGTTCACCTCGGTGCGCGACACCGTGGCCTTCACCCTGATGCCCGACCAGCCCCGCGACATCCGGGCGATCTACGTCTCGGATATGGCGCGCGCGCCAAGCTGGGAAGATCCGGGCGCCACGAACTGGATCGACGCGCGCAAGGCGTTCTTCGTGATCGAAAGCCGCAAGCAGGGCGGAATGGGAGCGGCCGAGGCCGTGCCCTTCGGAAATCGCGAGGCCGCCGACGCGTTCGCCGCGGCCAATGGCGGCCGGGTTGTGACGTTTGCGGAAATCCCCAGCGCCTATGTGCTGGGCAGTGACGCCGCCGGCGACCAGACCGATCACTCCGACGCGAACTGACGAGGATCAGCCGATGCTCAACCCAAGTCTCACCCGCCGGCGCATGATCGCCATTGCCGCGAGCGCAGCCGGGTCGGCATTTCTGACCGGTGGCCGAACGGCCCGGGCCGCCGATCCCGTGCGGTGGCACGGATCGGCGCTCGGCGCGCAGGTCTCGATCGAGATCTATCATCCCGACCGGGCCGAGGCCGGACGGCTGGTCGAGCGCTGCGTGCTTGACGTGCGGCGGCTGGAGCAGCAGTTCAGCCTGTACCGGGCGGATTCGGCGATATCCACCCTCAACCGTACGGGTATCCTGGTTTCTCCCGACGCGGACATGGTGTCGCTGCTGAACGCCTCGCTGTTGTTTGCTGGCCTCACCGATGGCGCGTTCGATCCGACGGTGCAGCCGCTCTGGCAGCTCTATGCGGATCATTTCGCGTCCGAACGGCCGGACGCCGAAGGGCCTTCGCCGCAGAAGCTGGCGGACGCCCTGACAAAAGTCGGGCACCGTGGCCTGCTTGTGAACGAGGACCGTGTCGCTCTCGTCAAGCACGGCGCCGCGATCACGCTGAACGGCATCGCGCAGGGCTATGCCACCGACCGCGTGGTCGAGCGACTGCGCAAGGCGGGCCTGTCGACCACCCTGGTCAACATGGGCGAGATACGGGCGATCGGAGCGAGACCCGGGGGCACGCCTTGGCGTGTCGGTCTCGCCAATCCCGAGCGACCGGGCGTGCTCACCGAAACCGTCGACCTTGTCGATCGTGCTGTCGCGACGTCGGCAGGTGCGGGATTCCGGTTTGATTCCAAAGGCCGGTTCACGCATCTGTTCGACCCGACGACGGGACGCAGTCCGTCGCGCTACAGCACGGTGAGCGTCATTGCGCCAACGGCCACCGAAGCGGATGCGCTTTCGACCGCGTTCATCGTGATGCCGATGTCGCGGATTCGGGACACCGTGGCCATTCGATCGAACGTGCAGGCTCGCATCACCGATTCCGCTGGAACCTTGATGGTGTGCGGAGCTTCAGAGGTGCCGGTGTGTCGCTAGCGCGCCTCCCAGACCCGCGCTGTCCTGAATGCAAGAGAGAGCATTATTCAAGCGGCACTTTCACGAACCTCTTTGCAAGTTCGACATTGGCCGCGACTTTGATTGGGTCGGGAGCGATCGGGCCCGTCATTCGCCGTTCAATCTCAGAGCTATTTAATTCCGGAATGACCTGCGGAAACACAGGTCCGCCAATTCGATCGCCGGGAACCAACCCGTGAGACCAGGGTATCTGCAGTTCGGCCCCGGTAGGAGCGTACAGCACATCTTCGCCGCACCATCGGGTTGCAATCGCTCTGCGGTTCAGGTTCCCGGACGGACGGCCACGCGAACCATGCAATGTCAACGCATGAAAAATGACCGCGTCGCCGGGCTCCATGTCCCAACCCAAGATGTCATATTGGCTCCGGTCTTTTTCAAAATCCGGAGTGGGGTTCAACGGGGCGACAGACTTTACAATTCCGCCGACGCCTAACGGCCTGAATTTCTGCGGCCAACGATGCGAGCCACGCACGAACTCCAGAGCCAACTCCTCCGTCTTCACGGGGTCTACGGAAGTCCAGATTGTTGCGATCTGATTTCCCGCAAGCGGGAAAAATGTGAAATCGTGATGCCAGGGCGTTCGCTCGGCATTGTGAGCTGGCTTGACAAATATCTGGTCGCAAAAGAAATTGACGCGCTGCGAGCGCAAAACCTGCGCCGCGAGCGCGGCCGATGGCCCAAACAGTGCAAAATCCCTTACGCTATCGTTTGTGTGCCAGGTATAGGCGTCGGCTCGAAAACGCTTCTCGCTGATATCGTTGGGGCCGGATTGCAATCCCGCAAGTTCATCGAGAGAATCTCGCAATACGGAAATCCATTTTTCGCTGTAGAGATTCCGAACGACAATGACACCGTCTCGCCAAAACTGATCGACTTCGTCTTCGGTCAAACGCCTGCAAGCTTCTTCTGCCATTGTATTTCTCCAACAACCGAATTGACGTCTCTGCAGCTGTGCAAGAAAACCAGCGGCCCGATGGGCCGTTTGGTTCAGAACCCGATTAGGCCGTTGCGAGCAAGCTTGTCCTGCGCTTCATCGCCATGGTGCAAGCCAAAGACACAGCAGCGATCACTGCTAGATATATTCCGACCGAAGTCACGGACCCGTAATTGCCCAATAACCAGGTAGCCGCGATAGGCGCGACGCCGCCGCCAATTGCACCGCCGATATTTGCGGCAAGCGACAGACCGGTATACCGCACTTCGACCGGGAAGAGTTCAGCGAACAGAGAAGCTTCCGGGGCATACATAATCGGATAAAGCACGCCAAGTGCCCAGACGATTGCCATAACCACAAAGGTTAAATTCCCCGAGCCGATCAATAGAAACATCGGCAATGCGGACAGCAATAACATGGTGGTGCCGAGAATAAAGATCCTGCGGTTTCCATATTTATCGCTCAACGACCCGAAGACCGGCATCAAAATAAGCTGCAATGCCGCGCCGACGGTCGTGGCCAGAAGTATATCGTTTTTTGCAAGTCCGAGCTTTCCCGTCGCGTAAGACAACACGAAAACGGCGAACAACCAGAAGAGGGTGATTTCTCCAAGCTTGGCACCCACACCGAGCAAGACCGGCGTCAGATGCTTCTTGAAGACTGCGGCAATCGGTACATCCACAATGCCGCCACTCTCTCCCAACTTGCGAAAGCTCGGAGATTCCGCGACGTTACGGCGAATAAAGAAGCCGACCACGATGAGCACTGAACTTGCGAGGAAGGGCAGGCGCCAGCCCCATTCCATAAACTGGTCTTGAGGGATGAGACCGGTGAGCGAGAAGGCAACGCTCGCGAGGATAAGGGCGGCCGGGCATCCCATTTGGGGCAAACTGCCGAACAGGCCGCTGCGACGGGCGGGAGCGTGCTCAACCGCCATGAGAACCGCTCCGCCCCATTCGCCGCCGAGTGCAATTCCTTGGCAGACGCGAATAACAAGAAGCGCTATGGGAGCTGCGATTCCGATTTGGCCGTACGTCGGCAGAACGCCGATTAAAGCTGTAGGAATACCCATCAGCAGCAAGCCGGTAATGAGCATCTTCTTGCGTCCGATACGGTCGCCAAAGTGTCCGAACAAAACAGCGCCGATCGGGCGAGCGAATAACCCCACAGCAAAGGTCGTCAGCGCCAATAGAGTCCCGACAACCGGGTCGAAGGATGGAAAAAATGCTTTGCTGAAAACGAGCGCGCTCGCTGTTCCGAATATGAAAAAATCATACCATTCGATGGTCGTCCCGACCATCGTGGAAAACGCAACCAGCGTTCTTGAAGACGCCGGTGAGTGTGTGTGCAGTTCGTCTGCGAGAGCCGCGCTCGACATACAATTCCCCTTTCTAGGTGCCCAATTGCCGCTTCGGCGCTGTCGCCGTTGATCGCCTGAACGCCAACGTCACCAACGGGTCGTGCCAGCATCGCCGGCATCGTGGGAGATAAATTTCGCGCTGTCAACAATCTGACATGTCAATCTAACGTATTAGATGTCCACGCGGAAATTGGCGACTTTTTGAGCCTCGCTTCGATCATCTTTTGTGCAATTGCTCGCGCGGCTGCTAATTAAAGTCGCTTAGTATCCTCTCGATAAATCTCGTCTGATCGCTCGTCAGTGGTGACTGCGGCGGGACCGGGTCTCCGACGTCATATCCTTGGAGGGTGAGGCCGGCTTTTATGCACGCGGCCAGGTTCGTTCCGTTGAAAGCCTCGTTGAAACTCCAAAGTTTTCGCTGAAGGACTAGCGCCTTTTCCCATTCTTGCGAGACGCATAAATTGTATAGCTCAACGCTCTGCTTCGGAATGACACATGCCGGCCCTGCCATCCAGCCAGCGCCGCCCATCAAGAGCACTGCCGCGGGAACGTGAGAAGACGCGGCAAAGACCTCTAAATTTCCTTGGCAACGATTGAGAACAGACATCAATCGCCCGGTATTCGTAGAGGCGTCCTTCAAATATTAAATCTGCTTGTGCTTTGCTATGCGTTCGATGACATCGAGCGTCAAGTCGACGCGCTGAAAGTTTGGGTTGGTGTAGATCACCAATGGCACATCGATGGCATCAGCGATGCTCAGAAAGTAAGATTCGATTTGTGTCTGGTTCAGAGGAAAATATGCGTCGATAACAGCAATTATACCGTGCGCGCCCATCGCCTGATATCGCGTCGCCTGGTCGACGGCATCTGCGGTCGAAGTGGAAGAAACCCCGGCAATTACCGGCACGCGTCCTTTGGACGCCTCGACGGTTGCTTGAACCACCGAATCTTTTTGATGTCGATTTAAATAGGCAAATTCGCCCGTCGATCCGAGCGCGGCGAGGCCATGAATGCCTTTTACGATGAGGTCATTGCACAGACGTCCGACCACATCGGTCCGGACTGTCCCATCTGGACTGACCGGAGTCACCACATAGGGAAAGACGCCCCTGAACTTGCTCATCGAATTTCGATCTTTCAAATTGTTATTTCAGTAACGACTTCAGTCGACACTCGCGTCGCTTACCAGCAGGGGGTCGGGGAAGCCAACTCTTGGAGGAATTAGTACTGCAACTCTGGAATCTGAATCTCGATACCGTCGAGATCTTCGGTGATGAGCAGCTGGCAGCTAAGGCGGCTGTTCGGCTTGCGGCCGGACGCGACCAGCTCCAGCATCTCTTCTTCTTGTTCCGTTGGCGGCGGCAGTTTTCCGAGGTCTACTGTATTAACGTAGACGTGGCAGGTACCGCAGGATAGCGAACCGCCGCATTCAGCTTCGATCCCGCCGATATTGTTGAGACGCGCGGCACTCATCGCGGAAAGACCATCAGCGACCTCCACGTCTTGACGATCGCCATTGAAGGAAACGAACAGAATGCGTGGCACGCGAGGACTCCGATTATGCTACTGAGTAGGTTCGGGCCAGGCAGGCTCAGTCACGGCGCCCTGGACCGGCTTGGCTGCGAGTTGATCTGCAAGAAGGGTGACCCGCACTTCTTCCGGATCGAGACCGTGTTGGGCGATGAGGTCGCCACATTCGGCTAACATGGACTCAACGTCGCGCATCATTTTGAGGCGCTTGTAGATATCATCGGCGTAAAGGCCCATGCTTTCGCCGATAATTTCCATTACGTTGATGATCTCGAACGTTACGTCTTTCTCAAGATGACAAAGCTCTCGATGACACGCGTGGAAAACAGTGGCCAGGGTGGTGACCCCGGCGTCGGCCGCGGCGCGGAACTCCTGCTCACGTAGACGATCTTTGAAGCGCGGCGTTACAGTCAAATAGTTCGACATAAGTCCGGCACGGGGCACGTCTAGCTCGACGAGCTCGACCCCCGGTATCTGCCTCAATATGCGTTTCACCGCATGCGTCACCTCCGGAAGGCCCGGACGCTCATTCAAAGCCACGGTTTTTCTGACGGCGTTTTTGAAGTGCGGCTTCAGTTCTTCGAGACGGCTTTCAAGATATACGAAAAACGGCGTCAGGCTGAAGCTCGTATCGTTCGTCATCATCTCGTAGTTCGGGATAATGATTTCGTCGAATTGCGATTGGCAGCTCGGGCACCAGGAAACTTTGGTTGTCGCGCCTGCGTCTTGTATTTGCTTGAGCGTGCTGAGACCGGCTCTGCCGGATGTGTCTCCATCGCCGGCACGAAACTGATTGATGCCGCAACACGCTCCGGTGCCGCCCAAAACCCTGTAAGACGCGCCAAGGCGCTCAAGAACATCAAGGCAAAGTATAAGGATGTGCGGTGTTTTATGTATGTTGCAGCCGGTGTAAAGGACAACGTCCGGGGCAGGATCGGTCGTGGCCTGCTTGCGGGGCTGGAGCCGGTCGATCTCGACCTGAGGTAACTGAAGCCGCGATACCAGCCTTACGGTTTTCGCCATCGCGCGAAATGATTTCATTGCATTGGCTTTGACGGAGGCCTGGTCGCGGCGCCTGACGCTGCCGTAGTTTGCCAAACGCACGAGCATGCGCGGGTCCACGCCATAATCGCACGCGTCGGCGCAAAGCCCGCTACTGGAACATGTGGATGCCCAGAGCACCGCTTCTTCGGTGCCCGGACCACCGCGAAGCAAATCGATCATTCCACGCAAGACGCCCGTGGGCTCCGCTGTCTCGATGCCGATCGCCTCTGTCATGGGGCAGGCGGTAAAACACTTTCCGCACGCCGTGCACGCCGACGCCATCTGATCCATGCGAAGTTCGAGGGCTTCGGCAAATTCCATGATGCGCCTATGGACGGGTTTCACAGCAATTCGGTGAGGGTTCGGCGCAATGGCCGCCACGCTACGGGGGTGTACGCCGTCGTTAATCCGGTTGAATGAACATGTCAATCTAACATGTCAGATTGCTGACGATGCCATCGCCGTTTCCGCTGCATTTAACGCGCTGTCCAACCGCCGTCGGCAAATAGAGTTGAACCGGTGCAAAATGAGGATTCATCGCTGGCCAGGAAGAGCATGGCTGCCGCGATCTCATGTGGCTTTCCTAAACGGTTGAACAACATTCGCGATTCCAACTCTTCTCGGAAGCTCTTGGCATCGCCGCTTTCCGCGAAAAGCTTGTCGTAATAGGGTGACTCAACCACGCCGGCACCCACACAGTTGACCCGGATATTTTGGCCTGCATGATCCACCGCCATCGCTCTGGTGAGCGCTGCAACCGCTCCCTTTGACGCGACATAAGCGGCGCGATTGGCAATTCCGGCTACCGATACCGCCGACGCGGTATTGATAATCGATCCACTGCCTTGGGCGATCATCACCGGTAGGACCGCCTTGCAGCCAAAAAAGACGCCGTTGACATTGGTTGCCATTAAGGCGTTCCAATCCGCCTCATCGGTATCTGTTACGCTTCCGGCTATTCCGTATCCCGCGTTGTTGACCAAAACATCTATCCGATTCCAAGCCTGGAATACGTCCGTAGTCATTCTCGCCACTTGGCGGAAGATTGAAACGTCGACAACCGACGCGAGAGCGCAGCCGCCCGCGGATTTGATTTCTTTCACAACGGCATTGGCTCTATCCGGATCTCGATCCGCGACACAGACTTTGGCTCCCTCGCTCGCAAAAAGTAATGCGGTGGCGCGCCCAATTCCCGAACCGCTGCCGGTGATTATGGCTGTCTTGCCTTTCAGTCGCATGTGATTGCCCCTTGCTGTTTGTCGTTAACGAAATGCTGGTGTCGACCGATCGCTGGATCAGTCTCGTCCGGGTCTGGGAACTTCAAGCGGAAATCTATTTGGCGTCCGGCGCGCAACGCTGCCAGGGCACAAGAATGCGCTCTTCTTGCTCCGCAACGGTCACGGACGTCGACCTGCTCGTTCGCGGTATCGCGAGGCCTGCGCCCGGTCTTTGTTACCTGGAAAGGAGCGCGCGCTCTGTCGTCAAGATGTGACTGCGAAGCGCGGCCTTCAGCGCTCTGACGTCTCGGCTCTCCAGCGCGGAAACAATTGCCACGTGCTCTTTTTGCCGGGCAGCGACTTCCTTCGGATTGACGCCACGCTCCATCAGGTATGTCACCACCTGCATCTGGATCTGCAACTGAGAGTAAAAGCGTACGAGAAACGGATTCTTCGCAATCTCCACGATTCGAGAATGAAACTCCGTATTGGTACGCACGAATTCCGAGTTCGAGCCCGACTTCCCAAGCTTCGCCAGGCACTTTTTTAGATGCCGGATATCCTGATCGGTTACGTTTTGCACCGCTGTCTCGGCGCCAAATTCTTCGAGTGCCCGGCGAAGCGCCAGCAGTTGCCCGGCTTGCTTCCGATCGATTTGGTTGACGACCGTCCCGCTCCGTCCAGTAACGGAGAGAATTCCTTCGTTCTGCAACCTCGTTATGGCTTCTTTGACCGGGGTTCGTCCAATATCGAGCCGGCTGGCAAGAATGTAGACGGAAGTCCTCTCGCCCGGTCTCAACTCGTTGTTGAGCACCAGATCGACGATACCGTTGTAGGCAACGTCGGCCGCCGACAACTCCTTGTCTGAGGCGCTTGTTATATCCAGCATTTGACTGCAGTCCGCTGAGGGTAAGCTTTGACCTAGTAGGTAACCCAGGTTGCTGTATCTGGAAACCTGGCGATTCCTCTTGGGTCTTATCGTAGCTCACGGGGGCGTGAACGTGAAGTAGATACGCACGAAAGCCCCTTGCCGGAAATTTGAGCGCGCCCATCGGATTTATCGAGTGCGACCCGTTGAACGACACAGCATCCGCATGCCCGAAGATGTTGGAATATCGATCTAGAGCGAAGCAATCTGACATGTCAAACTGAAATGGTAGAAATCCGGCTGTATCATTCAAAAATGTGGACGCAGGGGTCGTTGAATGCCGTACCGGAGAAGCTGCGACGTCATCGAGGGACGAACAGGCGAAGAACTTGAAATGAAAGGAAAATGCCCCAATAGTCAGCTCTGAATTTCGATCCGCCCAAAAATTGACTATTCCAGATGGGCCGATAAGGCGAAATAAATCAACATGTTAGCTCACCGATCTTCCGTCGCCCCGATGATGGATTGGGCGAGAGTTTTTTGAAATCAAATAGTTAGATAGGGGGCGTGTGCAAATCCTGTGCACGAATGTTCTACGATTTTTTACTATTCGTTCTCACGATGTTGCCCTCTTCCGCCGCCGGTCGCTCACTCTCTCGCGCTGTCGAAATCCGCTCTATCCGGAGCGCTACCGATCATGCGCGAAGGAGCACCAACACGCTCAACTCATCGGCGTTTCGCAAACTGCGTCGATGAGACTGCGATCCCGCTCCATGGACTGCAGTGAACAAGGTTCAGCGCCCATCTGCGCCGTTCATTATGTATCCGAGAATCTCCTGAAATCCGCCATTCGTTCAGTTTCACGACGAGATGCTGTTTGGGGCCTCCGGGTAGCATCGTTGGGCCGGAGTTGATCGCTCAGACGTAAGGTGTGCCTGCCATTGCGGCGTTCAGGCCGACGGTTCCCTTATCAACGATAGCGAGAAAGACGTCCTTCGCTTCCTTTGCTTTTCGGGTCTTTCGGAACGTCCGGTGAGCCTGGATGAAGGCCGCGGTCCACGTCGCCAGGAGAAGACCCGCCGCCAGATAGGCGTCGGGATCGGTAGGTTCTCGCCCTATGCACTCGGCCAGCCCCGCGGCTACCACTTGCGCGAGTTCGTCACGTATCGCCCTGGCGCGAGCTTTGAGGGTTTCGCTGCGCTCGACCGCCTCGATGAAGCCTTGGCTCCGAGCAGAAAATTCGACGGCTGGGCTCCTTTCCGCAATCAGCCGATGAGCGAGCCGACGTAATGTCTCGATCGGAGCGATGAGGGGATCACGCTCACGCAAGGCGTCCCGCAGCATCTCGCGGCCCTCCTCATCGCGGTCGAAGAACATGTCCTCCTTGCGGGCGAAGTGATTGAACACCGTCATGCGCCCGACGTCGGCGGCCTCCGCAATCTCATCCACCGTCACCTGATCGAATCCCCGCTCGATGAACAGGCGCGTGGCAGCGTCGGAGATGCCTTGCCGCGTGGCGAGGCGCTTACGGGTTCGGCGATCCAGCGACATTGACAAATTCCCAATGCTCCCGTAATTGTACTGAGTATATAATATTATGAAGTATATTCTTGTTTCTCGTACATAATGGGACTAGATGAGTGGAAAAGCAAACCGATGGTGCTGCGCTGGCCACGCCAAACAAAAATGTACTCGTCTCCGGAGCAAGTTTCGCCGGGCTGGCAACCGCGTATTGTCTGAATAAACTCGGCTACAAAGTGACGGTTGTTGAGATTGCGAAGGGCCTCAAGAAGGGCGGTACGCCCGTTAATATCGGTGCGGAAACCAAGGACATCCTGAAGCGCATGGGCCTGTCCGAGCCGGTTCAAACAAATCGCTTGAAGATGGAGGGGATGGAATTCAAGAACGCCGATGATGTGACCGAGGGGTCGATGTGGCAGCAGCCGGATGGCGAGCGCGCTGACGATGACTGGGAGATCGAACGCGATACACTTCTGGATATCATGTTTGCTTCCGTAAAAGACGATGTGGCGTTCGTTTTTAGCAACAGCATCGCGGCCTTGGATGAAACGGAAAACGATATCCATGTTTCCTTCAAAGACGGCTCGCGGCGTTCGTTTGCTTTAGTATTCGGCTGCGACGGGAATCATTCGCTTGTCCGAAAATTGCAGTTCGGAGACGAAACTCAATACGCATATTTCCTTGGCCAGTATTTTTCCATAACGATCGTCGACAAGCTGTTGATCAGGGAAAACACGACGCAAATGTTCAATGCGCCGGGCAAAGTGGTGATGCTCAATGCCTACAACAAGAAAACAGACATCGTTCTCTGCTTCTTCTCTGAGAAAGAGATTCCCTACGATTATCGCGACGAGGAGCAGCAACGGAATATCATTTCCGAGCAGTTCACCGGACAGGGCTGGAGAACGCCGGAATTATTGGAAGAAGTACGTAAATCGAAGATGTTCTATTTCGACAAGATCAATCAAATCAAAATGCCGTCGTGGACAAAAGGCAGAGTGGCACTTGTCGGCGATGCCGCCTACTGCGCCTCTCCGGCCGCAGGCATGGGCGGGTCGCTGGCAATAATTGGCGCTGCCGCATTGGCTGACATGTTTCGAAAACACCACAACAACTTCGAACTGGCATTCAAGGATTATAACGAAAGTTTCCGACCCTTTATCGAAGACGTGCAAGCGAACGCCGTAAAGGCCTTGGACGTGCTTATCCCGAAAACGGCAGAAGCCATTCGCGCAAGAAACACGCAGCCGAATCCCTGGTAGGATCATGCTGCCGCAACGCTTCTCCGCGATGAACAAGCCGCTCATCGTCATTTTCGCCGCCATCGGTCTCGACGCGGTCGGGATCGGCCTGATCTTTCCCATCCTGCCGCGACTGATCGAGAACGTGACCCATACCCACAACGTCGCGGCCTATATCGGCATCCTGGCCGCGCTGTACGCGGCGATGCAGTTCGTCTTCGCGCCCGTCCTCGGCGCATTGAGCGACCGGCTTGGCCGTCGCCCCGTGCTGCTGATCTCGCTGGCCGGGGCGGCCATCAACTATGTGGCGATGGCGTTCGCGCCATATCTCTGGCTGCTGCTTGTCGGCCGCGCGATTGCCGGACTGACCAGCGCCAACATTTCGGTGGCGATGGCCTATATCACCGACATCACGCCGGAGGACACCCGCGCGCGGCGCTTCGGCCTATTCAATGCCATGTTCGGTATCGGCTTCATCGTCGGCCCGGTTCTAGGCGGCGTGCTCGGCGACTGTTCGCTGCAGCTCCCGTTCATCGCTGCCGCGGCGCTAAACGCGGGCAATCTGCTGCTCGCCTTGTTCGTCCTTCCGGAATCGCGAACGCCGAGCCGTGAGAAGATCGACCTCGCGGCGCTCAACCCGCTGCGCCCACTGCGATGGCTGTTCTCGATGAAGACCCTGATGCCCATCGTCACCGTCTTCTTCATCCTGAGCGCTACGGGCGAAGTGTACGGCACCTGCTGGGCCCTGTGGGGCAATGACGTCTTCCAGTGGAACGGCCTGTGGATCGGTCTGTCGCTTGGCGCCTTTGGCGTGTGCCAGTCCCTGGCGCAGGCCTTCCTGCCCGGACCCGCCGTCAAGCTACTCGGAGAGCGCTGGGCGGTCTTGACCGGTCTCGTCGGAGCTTGTGTCGCGCTGGTCGTGATGGCTTTTGCCCAGCAGGGCTGGATGGTCTTTGCGATCATGCCGGTCTTTGCCCTCGCAGGCATAGGGGCGCCTGCGTTGCAATCCCTTGCCACGCGCCTCGTCGATGACAGCCGGCAGGGTCAGTTTCAGGGAGTGCTGGCGTCGGCCGTCAGCCTCGCATCGATCGTCGGGCCGCTCATGTTCTCGACCTTTTACTTCGTCGTTCGGGAGCAATGGCCAGGCGCGATCTGGCTCCTGGCGGTGGTCGTCAACGCGATTGCGATCCCCGTCGTTCTCGGCTTGCGGTTCCGGGCCGAAAAGAAAAGCGCATGAAAGCGGTTCAGTTCAGTAAATATGGCGGCCCCGAGGTTGTTCACGTCGTCGAGGTCGATGCGCCGCACGCTGGCCCCGGCCAAGTGCGGATCACCGTCCGAGCAGCCGGCGTGAATCCCTCCGATTGGAAACGTCGGGAGGGACAATATCGTGCGTTCGAGGAGATGACATTTCCCTCAGGTTTTGGCGTCGAGGCGTCGGGCGTTGTGGACGAAGTCGGCCCGGACGTTTCCAACGTCTCGGTGGGAGATGCGATCTTCGGCTTCGGCGAAAACACCATGGCCCAATATGCGGTCCTCACGCACTGGGCTCACAAACCGGATAATGTGACGTTCGAGGTTGCCAGCGGCCTTCCGGTGATCGTCGACACCGCAACGCGTGCCCTTGATGAAGTGGGCGTGAAATCCGGTGAGACGCTGTTGGTGAGCGGCGCCGCGGGCGGGATCGGCTCGGCCGTCCTCCAATTCGCGCGCCTGCGGGGGATCACCGTTATCGGCACGGCGAGCGCGCCAAAGCACGATTATCTGCGCGACCTCGGCGCGATCCCGACGACCTACGGACCGGGCCTGGCGGAACGTGTGGCGGAGCTTGCGCCACAGGGCGTGGATGCAGCCCTCGATCTCGCCGGTTCGGGAGTCATCCCGGAATTAATCGGGATCGTCGGTGATCCTTCGCATGTCCTGTCCGTCGCCGATTTCTCGGCCGAGCAATATGGTGCGAAGTTTTCCCACGGACCTCCGAAAGATCCGGAGCTGATTTTCGCCGACGTGGCGCGGCTCTACTCCGAGGGGCTTTTCCGTTTGCATCTGGAGCAGACTTTTCCGCTCGAGCAGACCGCGCAAGCGCAGAAAATCAGCGCCGAGGGGCGCGTCACGGGCAAGCTCATTATTTCCATCGCTTGAACTCATGCGGAAAGTCCGCGCAGCGGGGTGATGTGGAATGTCTTCCGAGTCGCAAGCGGGCATTGGCTCGATGGCGCAGGGTGGTGACGGTGAAACCAGTGCGCCAGGCGCAACGGCAGCTATAGCCGACGGCCCGAAGCCTTCATTGCGGGAAAAAGCATACGCCTTTGCTCGCGAACGGGCCACGGCGAGGACCTGCGATTTCACCGCCGTCGGTATCCCAAGACACTACCTCGCCTGGATGTGCGAAGAGGGCCTGCTGGTGAAGGTTGGCTATGGCGTCTACCGCGCAGCCAACAGCAAGGCTGCCTGAGCCCCGCGACCTCCAGGTCTGTGTCGCGGGAGGGCGAGAGTGAGGTCGAGTTACTTGGGCTCGACAAAACCGACCAGTCCGCTCAGCTCCACTCGCAACATAGAGCGCTCCAGCAGGCCAGCAGGATTAGCAAACGGCTTCGCGATTGGATGAGTCGTGTGCGCTTCGTAGACGCGCCACAGGGTATATCGGTCCCGTTCACGCAGCGCCTTTTCGAACTCCCGCTGCGGCCATTCAAAGCGGCCGTCGACTCCCATCGTCGACTTCACTTCGAGCCAGAGGGGTTTTCCCTCTTTATCGACGGATCGGATGTCGTGGTCTGCACCAGGCTGGGTCTTCGAAACCCAGATCACGTGCTTCTCGGGTTCCTCATAGCCGAGCAGCCGCACCCGCTCCAATTCCGCGAGGTAGACAATTTCTTCTCCGCGGGCCCCGACCTTCTGATCCCTGTCTACATCGTAAGCGTCTGGTGGGCGCCAGTTGCTCGCGCCGCCCGAGTACCAGCCGCCGCCGCCCGGCCGCGGTCTAGCCTCAATGGCGTGATCGCTCGGGCGCTCGATGTGTGCGGTCACTGTCTCAATGGCAGGCAAGGCAAACTGGGGCCTTGGCACCACGGGAATTGAAGGCGCTGACGTCGGTGGTGTCACTGTTGATGGCGAGGGCGGTGGTTCGTCCGGACCGGCGGCCTTCACATGGTCGAACATCTCGGTCAGAAGTGACTGTATAACCGCCTGTTGTGGCGACGCGGTGAACTCGTCGTCCGCATCAGGTTCCGCCGAGTATATGGCCGTCTCAACCCAGGCTGGGGGCTGGAGACCTTGGCGCTCGAGATAGGCGTACATATCCGCGCCAAACTCGCACATCAGGAGCGGCAGGAGCGCGACTGACAGTCTGCGCGCGTCGGTCATCTGAGTGGCGCCGAGAAGTTCCGCCAAGGCGTAGGTCAAGTTCTGCTCAAACTCGAACTTTGTCCGCGTCGGCCGTAGCGCTATGTCGCCGTCGACTGCCGCAGCCTCCGTTGTAATCAAGACGATCTTGTCGCCGACGCTGTATTGCCGATCAATGCCGGTCACAAAAAGGACACGCTCGATGGACGCAAGGCGATTTGTCACTTCCGATCGCCGAAGTACGCGCAGGCTGCCGTGCTCGCGCCGATAATCGTAGACCAAGAGGTCGACCGCGGTGCGGAAATCCTCACGCCCTAGAAGCGCCAGGATGCGGTCCGAGTGGCCAACTTTGAACCAGGGCGGGGGCTTGCTCTCAGGGCCGACAGCGAGATTAGGCGCGCCGGAGATCGAGGTAAGCCGACGTAGGGACAGGGCTCCAAAAAAATGCCGGGACTCTTCCGTGATCGCGGCAAACCCTGTGGCGGCGCCGGCCTGCGCGAGAGCGGCGGCAAGGGCAGGGAAGTCATCTTCGACGAAGTCGCCCGAGCGAATATCAGCACGACTGAACAAGCGGCCGTCCTGCCCAAGCAAGCAATGGGTGTCATCCGGGAGGGCTTCAGGCAGACCCAAATAGCCACGCCGGTGATAGGCCTCGCGAAGGATTTGACGGACCTCGATACCCGCGATGGTCGTCCCCGCCACTTGATCTGCGGCCCATTGGAAGAGCTTGATCCAGTGATGGTCCAGCGGCGCCGTTGCGGCACCCAAGACTTCGAAGCTGTCAACGATCCTTGTGGGGGCGCGCAAGTGCGGCGTCGCTTTCTGGAACCACGCGGGTATGCGAACGCCTACGAGTACATCCTTTGGTATATGGTAGGCACCCCGACACCAAAGGATCGGTCGATTGGCGAAGTCGCCAGGGGCCGTCTTTTCGGCTCGAAGCGCTTGGACCAGAGCTGCGTAGAAAGTGGCGACATCGTCCGGTGGCCGACCCTCTTCCTTCATTTCCTCCAGCGCCTTAAGCATGACGGCGACCGAAGGGCGCTCCTGGCATCCTAGACGCACGTAGAGCGCAAGATTCCGGCCTGCGACGATCCGGCTCTCGTTTGCCGCGCAGATGCGGTTGACCTCGTTGTCGAGGAACAAATCCTGTGGCGCCGCCAACTCGCCAGAGCGAGCCGATAGAAATGGAACTCCCCGCAATCGTTTCACCACGCGAGGGGAGAGATATTGGAAGTTGTTTTTCAGTAGGACTTCAAAGGCCGAGGCCTTTTCGGGTTCATTGACGAGGTGCTCGGCGAAGACCACGAGGTCATCACCGGTTAGCTTCTCCCGCAAGCGAAGGGCAGCTACCAGCTTTGGGCGTTTAGTCACGGCCGGCGCCGGCGCGTGGATAGTTCGCGAGAGGAGCTGTGCTTGTGCGGACGGTAAGAGCACCATGTCGATGGGCGCTATCCATTCGCCACGATGGTCGCGGAGTACGGGGCTTGGTCTGACCGCCGCGATGATCGACCGGTTGAAGGCTAGATCATCGGAGAGTAGGTGCTTGTAGAGCTTCTGGCGCTCATCGTCTTCGATCGTGCCGTTCCGAGCCCGCTCGGCGGCGGCTCGCACCCAAATGTAGAGATCGAATGGCGTGCAGAGATCGGTCAGCGCCTTCTCGCCATTCAAGGACCGGTGCAATCGCGTGGCAAGAGGTGCCTGGCAGACGTCCCAGATATCGTCCTCGACCACCACCAGCGTATCCGCCGCCTGCAACGACCCATCGGCGGCCAGGGTCGATTTGGTGAATCTTAGATCCCGTCGGTTTTCGTTCGAAAGCCGCCTGCCTACAGCGGCTATGGCGTTGGCCATGGTGCGCTGCCGGTGCAGGTCGGAAAGGGCAGCCGAATAGTCTGAGAAATGAAGGTCAGCGTCCTCCTCGGGGACCTTGGTCGCCAGTCCAGACGCATCTTTGGCCGCGCAACGCAGTCGGATCATTGAGTTGCGCGTGAAGGGTTTAGCCCCGCATTGCCGCACGAAATCACGCAGCTCTGGGGCGGCGGCCAAATCGGCCCGAAGATACCGCGATGCCGAGAGTAGACCCGCAAACGTCGGATCCTCGGGAATGACGAGGTCGGCGGCCTTTGCGAGGGTGTCCGCCGACGAGGTCGGCCAGCATGCAGCTTCCTCGAGGTGCTTCTTCAAGACGGACGCAAAGGCTGCCGGCTTCGCCTCGGTCATACTGCGGATGGCTAAAAAGGCGTGTGATCCGAAACGTGCAATCCAGTCATCGGTCAGCAAAGCCACTGTCAACTCGGCCGCCTGACCCATCAGCCAAGTGTTCCACTCGCATTCCAGGAGGGCCGAGCGATCCGCTACCAGATCGAAGGGAGCGCTGACGCTCACGGCCGACCCGGTAGCGGAGCTAGGCGTTTGCAGCGGGTAGAAAAACCGACCGGTGATGGTGAGGTCAGGCCGCTTCAGACGAATGGGAAGAGAAATGCCGATTCGGACGGTCCCGCCGGGCGCCGCGTAATAGGGTCCTAAAGGCTGGTCGGCGAATTTCACCGGCACCGGCACGGCGCGGGTGAACTCGAGTTCCTCGAACCGCCGGGTTCCTGGCTTCGCATCTCCGTCGGACCGATCAGTCAGTCTGCCGACCCGCCGAAGGGCGCTCACGCCCACCACCTTGCAAGGCTCGCGCTCGACGTCTTGGCGCCACGACAATGTTCGACCTTGGCGGTCCGAGCGCAGCGTCAGCGCACGGATTCCACGCTTTCGGCCTGGGAGCGCGAGCTTGACCATAGTCGCGAGAAGTCCGCTGGCCATCTTGCCGAAGGTCTCGGCCTCACGTTCCGCGGTGAATGGCTGCAGTTTGGCGAACGCTTGTGTGCGATAGGGGACGTGGATGCTGACGCCGCGCTGCCCCTTCGACCCTACATCGCTTTCGATCTTTGTGGCCAAGCGGATGAGATTCTGAACGGCGCGTCGACCGTTCGAGCGAACGTAGATCCGGTCGCCAAAGAGGAAGAGGGACCGAAGGCCGAAGTTCTTCGAGCCAATTCCATTTTCCTTGGGTTCGATCTCCGCACCGCTCGTGTCGCCGGCAACCCGTCCCGTGCCGATCACCACGTCTAGGCGCTCCCACCCCTTCTTGTTGATGGGCCTGCCGGAGCCAGTAATAGACAGCTGATCGTTTCCAAACGTCACGGCCATGACATCGCCATCGGCATCGAACTCGTTCTGCACGAGCTCGCGCAGTACGTCTGTCGGGTCGTGTCCGAGCACGAACTGATCGATGATGCTGCCGCCGATCTTAGTCTCGTAGCCGGCGTCGCTGTCGTCGGGTGGCGACCAGCGTTGTCCGGTTGGCGCTGCCATTGTCAGTATCGGCACGCTGCGACGTCTTCTTTCCGGAGTCCGACCTGCACTGTCCATCAATCTCGCTCATCTTTAATTTCGACAGCGCCGATGCTCTGTGCTGACGAAAAGATTCATGGACCACTTAGTATAGCTATCTGCTGGTCCTTAGAAGATAGCGGCACGTAGTCTCCTGCCGCGCGAGGGGCCGGCCAGTGAGCGGCTCCCTTATCAAATGGCGGTGCCGGTCTGACAGGCGTCGGTTGTCCCTCGGACGAATGTCCATGGTATAATCGGGGCCAGGAGAAGAAACGGGGACTGGCTGTCGGACAAAGGAGGAAACCATGCGCGCAGTTGGACTAATCACTCATGGCGGTCCTGAAGTTCTCCAGGTCGTTGAACTGCCTGAAGTTCACGCCGGCCCGGGACAGGTGCGGATCCGCGTCCATGCAGCGACGGTAAACCCAACCGACGTCGGGGTCCGCAACGGCACGCGCGCCGAACAGCAGAAGGCCGATCCGCCGCCTTACGTGCCGGGAATGGAGGTAGCGGGGATCGTTGAGGAGGTTGGAAGCGGGGTTCCGGACAGGCTCAAGGTCGGCGACGCCGTCATGGCGATCGTGGTGCCGAAAGGCAGCCATGGCGCGTATCGCGAGCAAATCGTGCTCGATGCCCGATCGGTCGTGCGCGCCCCTGCCGGAAAGGCCTATGCCGAGGCCGCCACCTTGCCGATGAACGGGCTGACGGCCCGCCTGTCGCTGGACCTGCTCAAGCTGTCCCCGGGTCAGGTCATCGCCGTGACCGGCGCCGCGGGCGCTTACGGCGGCTACGTCATCCAACTCGCCAAAGCCGAAGGTCTGACGGTCATCGCCGATGCCTCCGAGAGAGACGAAAAGCTGGTTGCGTCGCTTGGCGCCGACATTGTCGTTCGACGGGGCGATGATGTCGCGTCGCGAATTCGCCACCACTTCCCTCAAGGAGTCGACGGACTTGCGGACGGAGCGGTGCTCAATGAGCGCGTCATCCCCGCCGTTCGCGACGGCGGCGCTTTCACGTCCATCCGAGGCTTCCAGGGCATCCCGCAGCGGGATGTTCACTTCACGACAACCTTTGTGCGCTCTTACGTACAGGAGTTCGAGAAGCTCGATCAGCTCCGGCAACAGGTCGAGGCCGGCAAAATCACGCTTCGCGTGGCGGAGGTCTATCCGCCGGAGAGGGCGGCCGAAGCCCATCGCCGACTGGAGGCTGGTGGCACGAGAGGACGACTGATCATCCAGTTCTAATCCGGGAGGACAGGCCGGAGAAGTGGAGCGCACACGTGAGTTGCTGGCTCGGAGGCGCCGATCGAGCCGGTCGGATGACCAGGATCAACATGAAGTCCGCGCCACCAAGTGGCGCTAACGCCCAATTCAGCGTCCAAGTGGGCGCCTGCGCAAAGCTCCGTTCAAAGCTTTTGCGCCAGAGTGAGCCCTTATTTTGGGGGCCGAAACCGTCGCCCCGGGCCTACGGGTTCCCATCGAATTTCGGTTGAAAAGTGCCGGTTGCTAGCGGCGCAAAGTCGTGCGTTCCTGTATTGTTCTGATTCGGTCCGAACCGGAATCCGCACATGAGCCACTTAGATACTGTCCGTGAACTTGCGTCGATTCTCAACCCCCAGAACGAGGCCCGTCCAACTGTATTGTTGGGCGCGGGTGCATCGTTCTCGTCTGGGGTTCCCTTGGCCGACGAAAGCGTGAAGCGCATCGCGCGCCGGTATTATGCAGAGAGGATCGTCGGCGGTACCGTCCTCCCCGAACAGGTCAAAACGTCCGAGTGGATGGCATGGCTGAACGAGCAGGATTGGTTCGTCCGGGATCCCGCCAAGTTGCCGGAGAACTTCCCGCTCGCGATCAAGCATCTGCTCACGCCTCAAGCGTACCGCCAAAAAGTGCTTCTCGACCTGATCGCGCCGGACGGCGAGATGGGCAGCGGCTACCGCCACCTCGCCGAGCTTGTTCTGAGAGGCCTTGTCGGAACGATCCTCACGACGAATTTTGACATTTGCCTTCCTCGGGCGCTCAACGACAAACGCCCCCACATCCGACACGTGGCTGAAGTGAATCGCGGCCCGGATGATTTCCGGGAATTCGACATCTTCAATCGCGCCCAGATCGTCTGGCTGCACGGCAAAGCTGAACAGTACACCGATAAGAACCTGGCCGAAGAGGTCGCAAATCTCGATCCGAAGCTGGTCGGAACGTTGTTACCTCTGCTCCAGTCCACGCCGCTGATCGTGGTCGGGTATCGTGGCGCTGAGCCGTCGATCATGGCCAGTCTCCTGGGCGAGTCCGGCGATCTCGCTTTCAGGAAGGGAATTTTCTGGTGCCACCGCGGTGGTGATCTGCATCCGAACGTTGAGTCGCTCAGGAACAGGTTGGGGAGCAACTTCAAACTCTGCGAGATCGACGGCTTCGACGAATTGTTCGCCGACCTCGATAGCGAGCTTGCACGCCAGCAGAGGCATCTCGGTGCACCTGTTGCGGACGCCAAGCCCGATTTCGACGACCGTGCCATGGACGGCGCCACGCTGGCCGATCTCGATCTTGATCTCGCCTTGCACACGGCTCATCAGTATTCGCGTAAGCTCGGCTTGCGGGAGCCGACCGCGGCCTTATTGAGGGTGTTTCTGCGCGAGCTCGGTCTGTTGGTCGACGCGGGCGGCGTCGATCAGCCCAGTATCGCTGCCGTACTTCTTTTTGGGCGCGACCCGCAGCGTTTCCTCCCCCATGCCGTCGTGACCGTCACAGTCGATGGGAAGAAACGCAAGGTCATCACGGGAAATCTGCTGAAACAGCGGAAAGATTTGCTCGATTGGGCCGAGCAGGAAGACGTCAATCCGATACTCAAGGTGAAAGTGCGCGGGCGTCACGAAGAGCGCCGTGCCTATCATGAGCGCGCGCTGATCGAACTTTGCATCAATCTCTTGGTCCATCGTGACTATGCCGATGGGCGTCCCGCGACGATCGAAGCACAGGGAAACAGCGGTATTGCATTTTTGAATCCGGGGCGTCTCGAGGAACGCGTCGCGGCCAAGCTCAAGCTCGACGCGCGTGGTCAGTTCGAGCCGGTCCGCGAATTGACCTCTCCCCGCAACCGCGCGCTTTGCGATATCTTCTATGGAATGAGCGCGATGGAACGCGCAGGGACGGGCCTAGCTGACGTACTGAATTTCGCTAAAGAAGGGGACGGAACGGCGGTCTTCAGCTTGCCGCCCGGTAGTGACGAATTCAGGGCCGAGATATTCCAGCCCACAACGTCCGGAAAATCGTCGTCAGTCGCGCGGGATACACGACCGATCGGCACCTATATCGTCAACCTGATGCCATTTGCATCTTTGCCGGCAGCGGCGTCGCGGGTGCGCGTTTCCGGAACGCTGGAAGCGATCGCAAAGAAGGTGCCTCTGAACGAAATCGGCACCGCGCTAATCCGTGAAGGCGAACTATGGTCTTTCGCACCACCGGCGTTTCTCTATGCCATTCTCAAGCCGGTGATGACAGAGGCCAACGTGCGAGTGACGCCCCGGGGAGAATTGGAGGCGGATTCGGACCTCGCGCGCGTGTTGTCCTGGCTGCTTCGGAAGCACTTCGAAGGACAACTCCGCGGACTGCGGGCGCGGGGCCTCATGATCGAGCCTGATCGCAAGTCTAATCGCCGTGCCTACTTCGTTGGGGAGAAGGGCGGGCCGCGGATGATGATCTACGACACGCCCCGCCGCCGTGGCATACCGCGCGAGGTCGTGAAGCAGCGCGGCGATCCACCCCGCGTGTGGTTCGAGAACGAAGGCATCGCTTACGAAATCGCGCGACTGGGACCAATCTGGGGCGTGCGTGTGAAGCCGTTCTACATGTTCACTGGCCCCGACGCGCAGACACCGCTTCCGGGTTACGCCAGAACCGCAAAGGCAACCCGACGGATGAAGTTCGACCGCAACCAGAGCGTCGAAAGCGATCTGACGTTTTGGGCGCGCTTCATTTCGCAAGGCGCGCCCATCGTAAACTTGGGGCAGGGACCGGTCGAGGACCTCCTGCTTGAAGGCACATTCATGTCCCTGGACGTTCCCGAAGAAGGATTGATCGATGGCGCCGGCAATAACGATAAAATGTCTGCCTGAGCCGGAGCTGCAGTTCAGCAATGGCCGGCGGGACTTCGATCCGCGGCGCGCGCTGTCGGCTGGTGGTCCAGCCGATCACCGGGGCCTTCGGACGATCCGCGTAGGCTTGGTGGGTCTCGCCGAAGAAGTCGCCGCAGCTCGTGGTTGGATAGACGCCATGGATGGCTTCAAACCCGCCCGCGAACGCAACGCGCGTCGATTTCGGGATTGGCCCGGCGCGGAAAAGGCTCTTGGCGCAAAATTCGAGGTCGACCAAACTTTCATCCGGACGATTGACAAGGCACAATTCAGCCGATTGTTCAGGGAACGCATCAGCGGCGAAGACTTTGATGCTCTCGTAGAGCTGTTCGAGGGACCGATCAGCAGCATGTTCGGTGACCTGCGTCCGGATTGCATCGTGGTGTGCATTCCGGATGCGCTCGGGGATCTTCGTGTGCAGAATCCCGAGCTTTCTGGCAAGGAACGGAGAGCCCTTGAGATATTGAAGCGCGAAGAAGAGAGCGCTCAGGGCGATCTGTTCGCACCCTCGGAGGAGGATCTCGCCGAGGCCGAAGCGCTCCGTACAACAGCAGAAGATCTCCTGTTCCGGACTTTCTATCGGGCGCTCAAGGCGAAGGTCCACAAATACGAGAACGCGGTTCCGATCCAGGTCCTGCGGCGTGAAACGATCGATCGGGCGGAGGAACTCCGGGCACAGCCAGGCGACACGAGCCTGGAATTTCACGACGGCGCTCTATTACAAAGCCGGCGGGCTTCCCTGGCGGCCGGCCGACCTACCCGAGGGGGTATGCTTCATCGGTGTGTCCTTCCATCATCTCAAGAAGCGAGGAGGGCATCTCGTCTACGCGAGTGTAGCCCAAGCTTTTTCCTCGGATCACGAGCCGTTTTGTCTGAAGGGTGCTCATATCGACCACGAACAACGCCGGGATCGTCAGCCCTACCTGAACAAGTCCCAGGCGTTCGCGATGATGCGCGACATCCTACATGGCTACGAGAAGCGCACCGGCGTGAAACCAAAGCGCGTGGTGGTTCACAAGACTTCGATGTACCAGCCAGAGGAGGAGGAGGGATTCCGGGAAGGCACGAAAGGCATTGTCCCATGTTGCGATCTCATCTGGCTGAGACAGACGCCGTTCAGGTTGGTCCGGAAGGGATCGGAAGAACCTTGGCGGGGGACACTTTGTCAGATCGAAGGCGATTCCTATCTTTTCACCAGCGGTTACGTACCGTGGTGGGATGAGTTTCCCGGTGCGCACATCCCTGCGCCGATCCAGATCGGATCGGCAGGGCCGACCGACATCGAGGCAAGATCAAGGGAAATCCTGACCCTCTCGAAAATGAACTGGAATTCGAGCGACGGCATCACGCGTCTACCTGTCACCTTACTGTTCGCAAAGAAGGTCGGAGAGATCATGACGGAATTGTCTGATAACGTTATGCCAAATCCGTCATTTCGTTTTCATACCTAAGCTGGGCCAAGATCTCGACGATTGCGCAAGGCGAACGTCGCCTTGACGATCTTGGCGATTCCCGCGACGTCGGACGGATCGAGCCAGCGCTTGATCTCGACGTTGAGACTCTCGCCCGGTCGTGCGATAAGCGCCCGTATCTGATCATCGTCTGGGATGATGATGGCGGGTTTACCACAGCATACTTGCCGCCGACGAGCGCCGAGTCAGTTCGGCGGGCTCGCAACGGCGCAGATGCATTGCGTCCGTTCCTCTAGTGTCCTGAACCAGAAGTTCGCGACATCGGGTCGTGTTTTGCCGGGGCATTGTATCGGCAGAAGCGTTCGATGGAAGCAAGGATGTCATCGGCGGACTTTGTCCATCGGAACGGTTTTGGATCGGCGTTGTGTCGGTCGATGAACGAAGTGATGTCAGCCCTGAGAGCGGCGACGCTGCGATAGATGCCGCGCCTGATCTTCTTATCGGTGAGGAGCGCGAAGAAGCGCTCGACCTGGTTGAGCCATGACGAACTGGTCGGGGTCAGGTGCACGTGCCAACGCGGCCGTTTAGCCAGCCATTTTTGGATCAAGGGGGTCTTGTGCGTGGCGTAATTGTCCATGACGAGATGGACGTCGAGTTCACGCGGCACGGCCGCCTCGATCTCGTCGAGGAACTTGCGGAACTCGGCAGCACGGTGGCGTCCGTAGCACTTGCCGATGACCCGTCCACTCGCAATGTCGAGGGCGGCGAACAGCGATGTGGTGCCGTGCCTCGTGTAGTCATGGCTTCTTCGGGTCGGCTGGCCGGGACGCATCGGCAGCATCGGCTGACTGCGGTCCAGCGCCTGGATTTGGGATTTCTCATCCACACATAGAACGATGGCATGCTCCGGCGGCGAGACGTAAAGGCCCACGACATCGCGCACTTTGGCCACGAAGTTTGGATCGGTCGAGAGCTTGAACGTCTCCATCCGGTGCGGCTGGAGCCCGAAGGCCCGCCAGATGCGTTGCACCGTCGACACCGACAGGCCGCTGGCCTTCGCCATGCCGCGGGAACTCCAATGGGTGGCGTTCTCGGGGCAACTCTCCAACGTCCTCACGATCACGGCTTCGATGCGAGCATCTTCAACCGTACGGGGCGCCCCGGAGCGCGGCTCGTCATGCAGCCCGTCCACGCGCCGCTCCACAAAACGCCGCCGCCACTTGCCTACCGTCGATCGGTCCAGGCCCAGCTTGGCCGCCACTTCCTTGTTCTGACCGCCTTCCGCGCAGGTCAGCACGATCCGGGCTCTCAGAGCCAGCGCCTGCGCCGTCTTCCGCCGCATTGTCAGCGACTTCAGTTCGGCGCGCTCTTCATCGCTCAATGTCAGGGAGGCAAGTTGCTGGACTGCCATCAGATCCTCCGTCGCTGCTGCTGCCTCCATCCTTGGCACAGCGACGCGAATTTATCGCGAATTTACGATTGCGAACTTGTGACTCGGGACACTAGCCCAGCACCGTCATGTCGGCCACCACTGAAGATACGGATGACATTTCGCCTCAACTTTCCAAAGAGGAGGCGATCGCTATCATGCGGGGCGGCCTTGGCGAGGCCGAACTGGAATTAGCTGGTTCATTCTGCGCGCCGCTCTACTGGGTGGTCGGACGTTTGCCCAACGGCAGTCCGATCGTGCGAAACGGCACGGCATTCTTTCTGAACGCCGGCCAGGGCGTCTTCGGCGTGACAGCCTGTCACGTGGTGCATGGCTGGATGCGCGCGCGCCGTGATGGCGCCGGTCCGTTGTGCCTCGCCGCCAATGGCAATCCCCTCATGGTCGATTGGGCCGAGCGGGTGATCGCCGCGCATTCCGGAATCGATATAGCGACCTTCCGCATGTCGGAGCAGGAGGTGGTGGCGTTGGGAAAGACGGTGCTGACGGGCTATCAGCGCCATTGGCTACCGAAACCGCCGGCGGAGAATTGCGGGATCTATTACGCGGGCTACCCCCAGGCGGGAACGCAGCCGATAGGTGCGCAAGGCGTCTCCTTCGGACTCGTGCGTGGTTCGGGCGTCGCCAGCGGCGTGAATGACCGGGACGTGGTCAGCCTCTTTGACCGTTCCTGCTGGCTGCCTGATCCAGTCCGCGGCGCCCCGCCACCAAACTTCGACTTCGGCGGTATCAGCGGTGGCATCATGCTGACCGTCATCCAAGGCGCGCTCCGTTCGTGGTCTTTGGCCGGTGTCGTTTATGAGGGCCCTTGTATCGCGGATGATCCGGGACAGGCGATTGAAGGGCTTGAAATCCTCCGAGCCCGCCGGGCTCATTTCCTGAAGCCGGATGGCCAGCTCGATACCGCACAATGGCATGCGCTAGGGGGCCACGATCATGTCGAGCCCTGAGATTCATAGGCGGGATTGCGATGAGCGTCTTTGAAGAACGCGGCGTGTTCTGGTGGCATGACGAGGCTATCGCCGAAGGCTTGCTCGCCCCCGACGCGCACGTTGCCGGGCTGCTGCGAATTGAAGAGAATGGACGCGCCGTCCTCGAGCTTGATGGTTATCTATCGAATCCGCATGGTCCGATGGCGGCGATGGTACGCGAGCCAGTCACGCGCTGCATCCAGGGCCTTCTGAAAGGCAGCGGCGAACGTGTTTTATTATGCGATCTGAATAGGAACGGCGGGCGATTCAGGACCAACGGCATCTCCTATGAAAAATTCATCGCCGCTCATTGCCTGATCGGCCGTAGCACCTTCTCAACTGGCGCGGAAGCACCGCTGTTTGCCACACTGACCATTCCGCTGACGGGCTTCGAGGACTGGCTCCGGCTCGGGGTGATCAAGGTGGAGGACGCACCCGGCGCGCTCACCGTGAGCTACGAGACGCGCGACGACATCTCTTACCCGGATGATGACGGGATTCTGACGCTCATCTTCGATATCGAGGTCGATGCAGCCGGGATGCTCGGTACGCACGCCTACTCGCTCAAACAAACGGCCTACGCGAAGCTAAACCTCAACACCGCAAGTACCCTGAACGATCTCGCGCTTCAGTTCCGGATGTTCGAAGACCTTCTCAAGCTGCTGACCGGCTCCGACTACGAACTGGGCTGGCCGTTTATGGACCTGCCGGATGGCTCGCGATGCCGGTGGTATTTTCTGCGGATGAAGAACAAGGAAGCCGTCGAGGCACCCTCGCACTACAACACCATCACTGTCTTTCCGGAACTGCGCGATAGGTTCGGCGCGATCTGGTCGCGCTGGAAAGCCATGCGGGACGAATTCGGTCCGGGATTTTACCTTTATCTCGGCCTGCGGCGCGGCATGGCCATGTATATCGAGCACCGCTTCGTCAACCTGATCTGGGGCCTCGAAGCCTTTCACCGCACGAGGGGTGCTAGCTCGGACTTCATCGCCGCAAAAGTCAGGCGGATTCTCGACAAGATCGATGATGCGGGCGACAAGCGCTGGTTGGCAGGGCGACTTGAACACGCGCATGAGCCATCTCTTGAGCAGCGCCTGTTCGAGATCTTCAAGGCATTGTCGCTGGACCTCCATGAGAAGAAGCTGCGTGCATTTTGCCAAGCATGTGCAAAAATGCGCAACGACATTTCGCATTTTGGCGGCGAGCGACACGATGCCAGCTATTCCGAGTTTCTGAACGACGCCAACATCAAAAGCGAAGCGCTCTCGGTACTCTACCACGCCCTGTTGCTGCACGAGGCGGGCATCGATGGACAGATATTGAAGCGGTGGGCCTTCGACAGCTTTCTCTCCACGCCGATCAAGATTCATTTTGTCCAAGCGGGCCTGCTCGACAAAAGCGTGCTGCGCGTAGAACAGCAGCCGAACGCTCAGGCTCCGGGGACGAATGCTTCTGGAGATGCCGCGAACCCCGACGATCTGGCGCCGCCAAAATGACCGCTGCGTCGCTACACAGCCGTGATCGTGGCGATCAGTGCTGTCGCCTCGTTGCGTTTTTTCTGCGCGCCATCTGCAGCGAGCGATTGTTCCGTCGCGGTCATATCGCCCAGGAAGCGATAGCCCTCGATGACGCGCCGGATCATGCCGTCGAGATCGGGCTTTTGGTCCTTGCGCAAAAGATTGGTGAGGTCGGCCAGATCGTAGTCGGCGCCGCCTTTCACCCGCTCGCTGAAGCGTGCGTAGTCGAGACCGGCACCGCCGCTGTTCCAGAGCTTCAGGACCGCTAAAGATCGAACCAGTTCGCGGTTAAGGGGGCGGGAGGCGATTTCCGAAAGATCGTGCAGGTCGCGGATTTTGGAACGCTGGCTGGCGGCGCGGAGCTTTTCGGCGACGGCTTCCTCGAAGGCGAGGGAAGGGATCGCGGTCGGCGCAAATTCAAGGAGCTTGAAGTAATCCTGTTCGAGTTGCGCTGTCGGCGTAACGGGCATGACCGGGCTTTCACGCATGCTGACCTGAAGCTTGATCTTCACGCCCTTTGGATTGCCGTCATGAAAGCAGACGGGATTGGCGGCGCAGCCGTCGTCAGTCAGATACCAGTCCTTGTCCTTGTCGAAGCGGAATGAGATCCCGTGATAAGGCTGCGCGAGTGCGTCGAGCATCAGCAGCATCAACTCGTCGATGTGGATGTCGGTGCGGTGGGTGAAATCAAGATCGGTGGAAAGCCGGCCGCGCGGACCGAACACCATCTTGCGCAGCATGGTACCGCCCTTGAAGGCGAGATGTTCGGTGAGGCCTTTGTCGGAGAAAAGCTGGAGCAGGTACGTCAGGATGACGTCGATCTCGACATTGCCGATATCGCGCGCGCCCGAGCGAGCGGCAACTTTGCGCAGGTCGCTGATACTCAACATCAGCCTGTCTCCGGTAACTTGATGCGCGGCACCTCCGCCAGCAGTTCTTCGCGACGCGCATTCACAAAGAGGCCCCAGTCGGCAACATAGCCGATATCGTCGGTGCGACGGGAGGGGCGACCGAAGTGAGACCGATAGGTTTTTGGCCGTGCCTGTTGGATCGTCGTCCGGACCTCTTCAGGCAGCGGCCGGCCGACGAGATCGGCGATGAATCCCAGACGCTGCAACACCGAGCGGGATTTCATTGCAGTCGCGGTGGCCAGCAATTCCTGCGGATCGATCTCGCCAAGTCCGCTGTGCACGATGCGGGTGAGCTCGGCCGGACCGCCGGCGAGTTCGGGTCGGTCCAGACAGTCGATTAGGGTTTTGACGGGCGTGGAGATGGAGACGGTGCGGCCGTAGACGTCATAAGTGTTGTGACCGAAGAACTTGCGCGGCGTGACTTTGACAAAACGGACGTCGCTGCCCTCGATCACTCTTGCAGCGGTCTGCCGCAGGACGGCGACAAAGATCGTCATTGGCTTTTGCGTCGTGAACCCGTGATAGGCCGCTGCCGACCACCAACCGATATAGGATGGCTCGACCGCCGCGGCGGCCAGCGCAAGGATGTTGTTCTCGCCGAGGTTTTCAGGGCCATGTTCGGGCGGCAGCAGCATGTATCGGCCGCCGACGATCCGGGAGAGCCAACCTTTGCGGACCAGGTTGCGAATGACTTTGCGCGTAGTGGTGTCCGATCCCAGGACGGCCAGGACATCGGATGTGCGCACGACCGAGCGGCCCTGTTCGCGGAGGGACAGGACCACTTTCGCTTCAGCGGGGCCGAGGGTACGTAGATTGGTATCCATCTGATTTTGGCTGTCTAAGGGCTAATTTGATATATAAAATAATCGATAGAGACGCCAGGTGTCAAGCGATAGATTGTTTTATATTGTCATTATGCCCTTAAAGGGCTATTACACTATATGAACCAATCGAACGTGTTTTACGCCGTGGAGAGGCCTGGAATGGGGAGGCACCCCCCGCGCTTATCCTTGTCGGTCAGGCCGCATGGTGCAGGCGCTCCCGCAGAGGCAGGCTTGGGTCGCTAGATGGCGCCGATCCGTCGAATCCCGCCATAAGTAGGCTTGTAGTTATCAAATTTGATAACCATAATATGACTTATGAAGCGACGAGACCTCAACGAGAAGCTTGCCCAGGCCGATGTTGCCGGCGTCTGGGCTTTCACGCCAGCCAGCTTTTCGACGCTGATGGGTGGCGTCGACCCAGCTTACCTCAAGCTGATGATGAAGCGGCTCTCGGACCAGGGGGTGCTGATCCGCGCCGCGAGGGGCGTCTACGTCAATCCCCATGCCCGGTCGCGGCCGGCGGATGCTCGGCGCGCTCTCCTTCGCTTCCTGCGACCGCGTGAGATCAACTACGTCAGCCTGGAATCCAAACTTTCGGAGGCAGGGGTCATTTCGCAGATTACGACCGCCCTGACCTGCATGACGACCGGATCGCCGGGGCGGTTCGAGACGCCCTGGGGCGCGGTGGAGTTTACCCATACAGATCGTAAGATCGAGGTCGGGACCGACGTTGTCGTTCAGGATGACGGAACGCCGGAAGCTACGATCCGTACCGCCGTTCGCGACCTGCGTCGTGTCGGCAGAAACCTCGATCTGATTGACGAAGAAATTCTTGCCGACGCCATTTCGGAGGAAGAGAGCCTAGATGAGCAGCAAAGCGGGCGGGCTTAAGAGCGCAACCGACGCCTTTATCCAATGCCGCGGGATCGAAGCGGGTATTTGATCAAGCCGGCCGAGGGCGAGCTGTTTCAGGCCTCCGATGCACAAGTCGAACTTGCGGATGCGTAATCTCGCTCTTCGTGAATTCGGCAGCCTCCTTCGATGCGACAGAGAATAGAGGGCGCGGGCTATGTGGAGGCGCACCGAAGACGACTCGGTCCTCGACGAGGCCGGAAAGGTGATTTATTTCAGCCTTGAAAGGTTCGTTCGGGACATCGCTTTAGGCGATTGCTGTTTTGTCTGTGGCGCAAGCCCCGCCGATGTGCCTTTCAATAATGAGCACGTTATTCCCGAATGGATTCTCCGGCGCTTTGCCCTTTTTGACCGTTTCCTGACCCTGCCTAATGGGGCTTCCACGCGCTACGACCGCTATACAGTTCCCTGCTGTGTGGGCTGCAATGACTTGATGGGACGCGCTATCGAGCAATCCACCAGCGCGTTGACCGAGGGCGGCTACGATGCAGTCCAGGCGTGGTGCGAGCAGCACGGACTTCTAAATCTATATGTTTGGGTTGGTCTCCTTTTTCTAAAAACGCACCTTAAGGATCGGCTGCTTCGGGCGCATCTCGATGCTCGAAAAGGTGACGTGCCCATTGCTGAGGAGTTGCAGTACGATTGGCGTGGTCTGCACTACCTTCATACGCTCGTGCGCTGCTTCGCCACAGGTGCAGGCATATATCCCGATGCGCTCGGATCATTCTTTATAATCAAAGTTCGAGAGGACGCGTCGGGGCAAGCGTTCGACTACGGCGATCTCTATCAGGCGCAAGCTGTGATGTTACGGCTCGGCGACGTGGCATTCATTGCTTGCTTTAACGATGGTGGTAATGCCGGCTTGTTCCTCAAGCAGAAACTCGAGCGGATAACGGGTGCCGTATCCGATGCTCAACTTCGGGAACTCGCAACCGAACTTGCCTTCCTCAACATGCATCTCAAGGATCATCCAAACCTCGAATCTCATTTCGATTTGCAACTTGAGCGGCACGAAATGAAAGGAACGTTTGTTCTGCCCGAATTAAATGAGCTGGACTACGCTGTTAGGGGCAAGTTCATGCACTACATATTTCGCGGCATGTTCGGCAAGCTAAAGTCCTACAAGTGGAGCGACGCGGAATTCGAGGCGATGGTTATCGGGGGGCGGGCAACATTCCTGTTTGATGATTATGGTGCATTCATCAAAGACGACACGCCTCTTCCGTAGCCGGCGCATCGCCGTACCGTGCTATTCGGTAAGCGTCACGAAAAGCTAGTGTAAGGATCGTCACACCAGGACGGCATTCACGGTGTATCAGACGTAAAGCTCTGCTTGATGAACGCGCCAGTGTCATCGAACAAGACAGTGAAGTGTCCGCCGTCGATCGCCTGTTCGATCTCCTGCGGTGTTTTCCCTGCGACCCGTATCTGCTTCACGCCGTCGCCGAACGAGTCGCGCAGCATGCGTCCTCGCAGCGCGAAGTCGAGCTCACCCAACTCGAAATATTCAGGCATCCAGGCTTTCTCGGTAATTGTCTCGTTCCTCATGTCGCACTCCGTATAGAAGCGCGGGCGCTCCTTCAGGCTCAGGTTCATGAAGGCGAAGTCGACCATGACTTCGCGCGCTTGGATCTCCGACAACGGTCCTTCTATCTTTTCGAGTCTCGGCATCGCGCCATTTATCGCTCCGCATGCACGGCCGCACGTTCCAGCAGCCGCGCACTGGCGATTTTGTCAGCGGGACGCTGGTCGGCATATCCAATCTAGGTAGCGGACGCTTCGCCATGATTGATGACGAATTGGGCTTCAGCCTCGTGCCTTGGCAACCAGTCCTGGATAAGCGGATCGGCCAGCACATCACCGGCGTCGTGCGTGACAGCGGCCGGATCGACTGGAGTTTCGGGCGCAAGCGCGGATTGGGATTGTAACGAATGACACCTCCGTTTCGCCCCAAGCCGCAAGCGCGATAGGGTTCCGTCGCTGCGTTTGGAATGCTAACATGGCGAGAGTTGAGAGTGACGGAGCAACCGACATGACACGACCGTCGCGGAAATCCCAACTATCGCGCGATCGTCGGATGGACGATGTGAAGCAAGAACTCACGCGCGCGATGGAGCAAGAAATGAAATTCCGCGCTGCGGAGCGCACCGACCGTGTTCGGCAACTGGGTTTGACTGCTGCCGGTGAGTTTGGGGCGAAGGGCTTGCAACCCATCCCGTAAGACGTGTCGCGTTGTCGCCCTGCGTCCGGAAGTCGACTGCACGGACTGGCATGTGTCGCGACGGCCTTCGCGCTGAACAAGGCTTTTCAGCCTCCTTGGCGATTAGCAGCGGGGAGCAGAACTGCCGCCTTCCACAGAGCTCATCGCCACTATTTGCACGCCATGACCGCCGTTTTTACGATTGCACGTCACTGCGCCTTGCCTGGAAGGAAATTGATCGTTTC
Source organism: uncultured Alphaproteobacteria bacterium (assembly GCA_963793165.1). Taxonomy (GTDB): domain Bacteria; phylum Pseudomonadota; class Alphaproteobacteria; order Rhizobiales; family Xanthobacteraceae; genus Bradyrhizobium. Next base: position 805,403 of record CAWBYU010000004.1, on the reverse strand, counting down.
TCTGATCGCGTCACCGCGCCATCAGGAGCGATATTGTGCCCGCCACCAAAATTCTCTGGGGTCAGATAATCGTCGTCAGCATGATCGTCCTGGCGACGACCTGGAGCGCAACGCAATGGACGGCGTGGCGCCTCGGCTATCAAGTTCAGCTTGGCCAGCCGTGGGGACATATCGGCGGCCTGCCGTTCTATTTGCCGCCGGCGTTCTTCTGGTGGTGGTTCTCCTTTGATGCTTACGCGCCCGGTATCTTTGTCGAAGGCGCGTTGATCGCCGCATCTGGTGACCTTGCTTCGGTCGCCGTCGCGATCGCGATGTCAGTGTGGCGCGCCCGCGAGGCGAAGGAAGCACAGACCTATGGATCGGCCCGCTGGGCAACGACCAAAGAGATCGGGGCCGCCGGCTTTTTCAATCCCGATGGCGTCGTGCTCGGCAGGATCGATCATCAATACTTGCGACACGATGGACCGGAGCATGTGCTGTGCTTTGCCCCGACCCGCAGCGGCAAGGGCGTCGGCCTCGTCGTTCCGACGCTGTTGACCTGGCCGGGCAGTTGTATCGTTCACGACATCAAGGGGGAGAACTGGCAGATAACGGCTGGCTGGCGTGCGAGCTTTGGCCGTGTGTTGCTGTTCGATCCCACCAATCCGGAGTTGTCCGCATACAATCCTCTGCTCGAGGTACGTCGCGGCGACAGCGAGGTACGCGATGTGCAGAACATCGCCGACATCCTGGTCGATCCGGAAGGCGCGCTCGAGCGCCGCAATCATTGGGAAAAGACCAGTCACGCACTCCTGGTCGGCGCCATTCTCCATGTCCTCTACGCCGAGCGAGACAAGACGCTCGCCGGCGTCGCCAATTTCCTCTCCGATCCCAAGCGGTCCATCGAAGCGACGCTGCGCGCAATGATGACCATGCTGCATCTCGGTGATCGCCCGCATCCCGTGGTCGCATCCGCGGCGCGAGAGCTTCTTAACAAGAGTGAGAACGAACGATCCGGTGTGTTGTCCACCGCAATGTCATTCCTCGGCCTCTATCGTGATCCGGTGGTCGCAAAGGTAACGGCCCGCTGCGATTGGCGTATCGGCGACCTCGTGGAGGGACAGGTGCCTGTGACGCTCTATCTGGTCGTGCCACCATCCGACATCTCGCGGACCAAGCCATTGATCCGTCTTGTCCTCAATCAAATCGGCCGGCGCCTGACCGAAGATCTGCAGGCCAAGTCGAAGCGCCGACGCTTGCTGCTGATGCTCGACGAGTTTCCGGCACTCGGGCGTCTCGATTTCTTCGAGTTCAGCCTTGGCCTTCATGGCAGGTTACGGATTGAAGTCATTTTTAATCGCGCAATCCCTCAACCAGATCGAGAAGGCCTACGGGCAGAACAATTCGATTCTCGACAACTGCCATGTCCGCGTCGCGTTCGCCACCAATGACGAGCGCACGGCCAAGCGTGTCTCCGATGCGTTGGGGATCGCAACGGAATTGCGGGCGATGAAGAATTACGCCGGACATCGGCTCTCGCCATGGCTCGGGCATCTCATGATCTCGCGCCAGGAGACGGCTCGCCCTTTGCTTACGGCGGGCGAGGTGATGCAACTGCCGCCGACTGACGAAGTCGTCCTGGTCTCAGGAGCGCCGCCGATCCGCGCCAACAAGGCGCGTTATTTCGAAGATCGCCGGCTGACTGAGCGCATGCGGCCGCCGCCGAAAAAGCACAATGCCGCGACGACACCACATGGTCGTCAGAGTCACACGGGTGATGAGTGGACGGCGCTGCCGATCCCTGCAGGCGCGGTGATGGACAGCCCCGGAGCCGGCCCCAGCGACGACCTTGCGAATGGCGGCGTCCGGCGCGAACCGGCGTTGCCCGAGCACGAAGCCATCGCGCTCGAAGAATTTGTGTCCGTGCCGGAGTTCACGGTGGTCGAGGATGAAGCGGACGCTCGCGTTGTGCGATCCGACGCAATGCGTCGCCGCGCTCCACGTATCGCCCGGCAGGCGGCCATGGACCCCGATGACGGCGTTGCGCTGTGAGGAGACGTTGATGAAGATACGAACCAGTCTGCATTTGTCGCCGGAAGCGCTGCGGGCGCTGATTGATCGCTCCGACCGCAAGGGTATTTCCCGGTCTTTGGTCGCGGACGCCGCGCTCCTAAGCTTTCTGTCTGCGGACGGCGCCGATCGCATGGAAGCCGCCTTCGCCCGCAGGCTCGATCGGTTGACGCGGCAGGTGCAGCGGCTGGAACGCGATCTCGCGATCGGGACCGAGACGTTGGCGCTCTTTATTCGCTTCTGGCTGACCGTCGCGCCGTCACTGCCTGCTGATGCGCAAGCCGCCGCTCAGACCAAAGGCCGTGAACGCTATGAAAACTTTATCGAGGCGCTGGCCCGGCGGCTCGCCAAAGGACAGACACTGCTGCACGAGATTCCCGACGACATTTGGCATCAGCCTCGTTCGGAAACGGCGGATGACATTGGAGACGAAAAGGCGGTTTAGTGAATTTGTCACATATTTGTCATGGATTGACCGGCATGGTCCGCGCCGGATGTGTCCGGAAGGGCGTTGGGGCAGCTCGACCGCGTTGATTGCAATAACTGCTTGTCATCAGGCCGCGTTATAGAGTGCAGCCACTGGGTTGATGAGTGCAAGCCGTGCCTCACATCGGAACGGCCTCCGGCGCAGATAGATCAAATTGCCGGTTAGTTCGATTCGAAGTTTTCACAATGAGCATCCCGCGAATGAGCAAGTGTGATGTCGCCCTTCCAAGCCTGCGGGCGCAAGAACGGAGACGATCGCTCGTGCAACTGGGGGGCTGGCTGGCTGTCCGTCGCTGCTTTGGCACTGGTCAGCTCCGGATGTTGGGCTGGGCTGGGGTTCTCGTTGGCACGATTGTCTGCGCAGCAGTGGCGTTCGGCGAGGAGCCGGCCGGGAATTTCGCTCCCGTAAAATTCAATATTCCCGCACAAGCCCTTATCGATGCGCTTCAGGCCTATAGCCTGCAGACCGGCGTGCAAGTCATGTTCGAGACAGCCTCGGCGGCGGGCTACCGCTCTGCCAGCGTGGAGGACGAACTCATGCCGGAAGTTGCGTTGCGCAAGCTACTCGCCGACACCGACCTGAGAATCCGATATAGCCGCACCAGCGCTGTCACGCTTGCCCCGGCATCTGCACCGAATCCTGACGAACCGCCCGCTCGTCCCTTGGCCGCCGCCGATCTGGCGCTGGATACGCTGCGGGTCAGCGGGACGCCCGAGCCCGGCGATCGCGGCCGGCTGGGCGAATATATCGGGGTCGTCCAGGCTGATATTCAGAGTGCCCTCAAGAAGGTTGCAAAAACCCGTCGAGGTGATTATCGCGTCGCCATCAGGTTATGGATCGATCCCTCACGAACCATCCAACGGGCCGAGCTTGATGGATCGACCGGCGATCGTGACCGCGATAGCTCGATTGCCAGCGCGTTGCAGGGTCTGGTCCTAAGTCAACAGGCGCCGGCGAACACGCCCCAGCCGATTTGGTTTATGATTGCGATCCGGGCGCTCTAGGAAATGATTTTTCGCATGCCGGACCGCATACCGTCGCTTATCGTGGGCCAAGACCCGCCGCCGATCGATTGGCACGCGGCCACGCCGACCTTGGGCTTGCGGTGGTTTATCGGAGCGGCGCTTTTGATGCCGCTCCTCCTTGCCGCGGGTGTCTTGTGGCTTCATCATGCTCCGGCCGGCACGGGGCCGCGCGACTCGGATTCGGTCGTCGAGGTCCGGCTGATCACCGTCGCCGAGCCGCCCCAGCCCGTGATCGTCGCTTCACTGCCGCCGAGCGTCGCGCCAGCCAAGCCATCCGAACCGCTGGTCGATGACCCGAACCGTTCGATCCCCGAAGAATCCATCGCGCCGCTCGTATCCGAACCGGGCCGGGCGTCTCAGCCAGTCACCACATCTGCGCCTGCATCATCCGCCGCGCCCATTCGCGCGCCAACGAGCCCCACGGCGGCAATATTCCAAAGGACACTGCTCAGTCACATCGCACGATACCGGAAGTATCCAGATCAGGCTCGTCGCGATCGGGCACAGGGGACCGTCCAATTGGTCTTTGCCATGCGCCGGGACGGGATAGTCACGGACGTCTGGGTTAAAGCCAGCTCCGGCTTCAATGCCCTAGATCTCGCTGCCGTGGATACGATCCGTAATGCGCAGCCGCTGCCAAGAATTCCTTCCGAGTTGCCTGATCAGCTCAACATTTCAATGCCTGTGGCATTCAATTTGCCATAGCAGGTGCGCATAGCAGGCATATTGGAGGTTCGCCGCGGATGATCGGGCCAGCGTCACGTCGCTGTCATTCGCACCCGATAGGTAGGCTGTAGGGGTCCGTCATTCCGGGGACACGGAAAGATGGCGTCAGGGGCGTTGCATAGTGCCGGATTCAAATCGCAAAGCGTTGCGCGAAGCCCTCTCGGCCGACTATGAGGGGCTTGCGAGCCGCTTGGCGCGGTGTTTGGGCTCATCGGATTTGGCCCGGGAAGCGCTGCATGAGACGTTTTTACGCGTCGAGCGCGTCTCTGAGGCGGTGTCCGTACACAGCCCTGCCGACTATCTCTTTCGCACCGCGATCAATGTCGCGAAGGACCGGCGCCGAAGCGACGCCCATCTCCTCAGTGCCGCCGAGATCGCTGCCATCACCGACATTCCCGATGAAGGCCCGGATCCCTCGGAGATCGTTGGCGCCCGGCTTGAGGTCAAGGAGCTGGATAAGGCGCTGACAGAATTGCCAGCCCGCCGGCGGCAGGTATTCATAGCGGCCCATATTGAACAATTGCCCCACAGCGAGATTGCTGCTCGTTTCGGGATCAACGTCCGCACCGTCGAATTCGACTTGCAGCACGCCATGGAGCATCTCAGTCTTCGCCTTGGACGCACGGTTATTCGCCGCTTCGGCCCTCGCGCCAAGACGGTGCCTACGGACTAGGATTGCCGACCTTTCCCGTCGGCGCCGGTCACAACGCCAGGCTCGGCGTCTGCCCCCCAATCGACCCGGCTCTGCTGCGTCGCGATCGTTAGCAACGCCTTGAAAGCCCATTTCGCCAAAACACCCAGAAAACATCGCATCAGGGCGGCAAAGGCGTTGGAAAACGCCGCGCCACGGCTTTTTCGATTCAGTCTCCCGCGCCGTGAATCGTCTATACAGGAGAGTGCGCTGTTGCCGCAGGACCGCCGATTCCAGGGCGGCATCACCAAAGAAGCGATTGGGTCTTGACCGCGCCAGACGATATCCCCACCGAATTGGCCCCTTTGCACCGAGAGGGTCTCGCATGGGTGATTCGGCTGCATTCTGGGGCCGCCACCTCGGACGACGCGGAATCCGTTGCGGAATGGCGTCGCCGGAGTCCGGAGCATGAAGCGGCGTTTCGCGATGCCGTCAAGCTGTGGCGGACTTTTGGCGAAGCGACGCGCCGGCTTGTCGCTGAAAAGACGGAAAATCTTCCGCAGGCATCCGGTTCGCGCGATGCTCGCAGGATCATCATCAGCCGTCGCGGGCTGATCGGCGGTGCGCTCGCCGCATCGGTTGCCGCTGGATATGTTGTCGTCCGGCCGCCGATGGGCTTGTGGCCGTCGCTTCAGGAATTGTCGGCGGATTATCGAACGGCAAAGGGTGAGCGGCGCGACATTACTTTGGCTGACAATGTCTCGCTCAAGCTCAACACCCAGACCAGCATCGCTGTGCGATCGACCGCGAGCGAGCCGCATATCGAAATCATTTCAGGGGAGGCGGCGATCGTCTCGAAGCGCGCGGGGGCCGCGCCGCTCATTGTTGATGCGGGAGCCGGCCGGATCACGGCGCTCGGCGCATCCTTCAATGTCCGCTGCCTGGATGGCGCAGTCTCAGTAAGTTGCACCGACGGTGGTTTAGACGTTGCTTGGAACGGAAAAGCTGTTCGCGTCGGCAAAGGCCAGCAAGTGTCTTATTCCGCTGCGGAAGGCTTGGGAATTCCCTCGTCCGCCGATCCTGCGCAGGCGCTGGCGTGGCAGGATGGCCTCTTGATCGTCCGCGACTGGCCTTTGAGCCGGGTGGTCGACGAGATCAATCGTTATCGCCCGGGCAAGATTGTCGTTATGGATGCGCAGCTCGGGCGGCGCATGGTCACCGGCACATTCCATCTTGACCATCTCGACGATTTTATCGGTCAGGCCCGCGGGCTGTTCGGTGCGACTGTGCGTTCGCTCCCCGGCGGCGTCGTTATTCTGACCTGAACCTCATTTCTCTGACTGGGCCTGCGATTGCCAGATTTGTTGGTGGCGGGGAGAGGACTCGCCCCGCGCAAGAGCGCAGCCCGCACTGAAATCAGTGCCGTGATTCTCCTGGCGAGAATTAGTTCCGATTTCTTTAATTTTTTGATTCAGTCCCGGAGGGGCTCAATCGTCTTCTGTACTAAAGCGTCGTGATTGCGGTGTTTCCGCCGCGATGGCGTGTGTCGTTTCAGGAGGCGAGCGAGCGTTCGTGCAAAGTCGACAGGGTTACGAGAATCGCGGATATGCGTCCGCGTGCAGGGCATTGCTTTGCCTGAAGGTTGCCGGCGTGGCGCTGGCTGGCAGCCTGGCGGCATCTATGCCGGCCGCAGCGCAAGCTGGAAACTCGCCGGCTGGCGCGAATGGCTCATCCGCGCAAACAGTTGTGGCCAAGCCGGCGCAGCCAAAGCCCGCACCAACGCAGCGCTTCGATATCGACGATTTCGCGGTGCGCGGCGCGGACAAGCTGCCGGAAATCGACATCGAAGAGGCGATCTATCCGTTTCTTGGGCCGAACAAGAGCGACGCTGACGTCGAAAAAGCGCGTGCTGCGCTGGAGAAGGCCTATCACGATAGGGGCTTTCAGACCGTCAGCGTGTCGGTGCCACAGCAGAATTCGCAAGGCAAGGTCATCGCGCTGCAAGTGACCGAGTTGAAGGTCGGCCGGTTGCGAGTGAAGAACTCGCGCTACTTCGATCTCGACACCATCAAGAACCGGGCCGGCTCGCTGAAAGAGGGCTCGGTCCCCAACTTCAATGACGTCACCAAGGATATTGTCGCGCTCAATCAATGGCCCGATCGGCGGGTGACGCCGGCGCTGCGGGCGGGCGTTGCACCCGGTACGGTCGACGTCGATCTGAACGTCGAGGACACGGCGCCGATTCACGGTACGCTGGAATACAACAATCGGAAGTCACCGAGCACGACCGATACGCGTCTGAATGCGACGGTGCACTACGATAATCTGTGGCAACTCGGCCATTCGCTGAGCTTTACCTACCAGGTCGCACCGCAGCGCCCCGAAGATGCAGAAGTGTTCTCGGGCTCGTATCTGGCGCGCATCCCGAATGTCGACTGGCTGAACGTGCTGGTCTACGGCGTCAAATCGAGCAGCAATGTCGCCAGCGTCGGCGGTACCAACATCGTCGGCCCGGGCCAGATTGTCGGCGGGCGTGCAGTGATGACGCTGCCGACACTGGACGGCCTGTTCCACACGCTGTCAGCCGGCGTCGACTACAAGCATTTCGACCAGACCGTGCAACTCGGGACCGATGCGTTCTCGTCGCCGGTGACATATTATCCGATGGTCGCCAGCTACGGCGCGACCTTCCAGGGCGATAAGTTCACTACGCAGTTCAACGCCTCGGTGACGTCCAATATCGGCACGCTGAGCAGCACCGCAGCCGAATTCGACACCAAGCGTTTTTATGCTTCGCCGAGCTTTACGCATTTCAACGCGGATCTCTCGCATACCCAGGAATTGGGCGAAGGCTTCCAGCTCTGGGGCAAGGTGCTGGGCCAGGTAGCGGACGGGCCGCTGGTGTCCTCTGAACAGCTCAGCATCGGCGGCCTCGACACCGTGCGCGGTTATCTGGAATCCGAAGTGCTCGGCGATCAGGGCGTCGTCGGCAACCTCGAACTCCGCAGCCCCGATGTCGGGTCCATGCTGCAGAAGCAGATGAAGGACGAGAACGGGCAGGGCGCTCCGCGTTTCACGACCTTCAACGAGTGGCGTTTCTTCGCCTTCGCAGACGCCGGCAGGGCAACCGTATTGAAGCCGTTGCCGGATCAGCAATCGCAATTCGACGTGTGGAGCTACGGCGTCGGCACCCGCTTCAAGGTGTTCAACTACATGAACGGCATGCTGGCTTACTCAGTGCCGATGATCAGCCAGACATATACGCAGGCGCGCGATCCGCGCTTCAATTTCCGCATTTGGGGTGAGTTCTGATGACGATGGGATTGGGTAGAATGCGCGCGCGTAAATCGGGGTTTCGGCGGGCGACCGCGAATGTTGTGACAGCCGGGCTGTTCGGGTTGGTGGCCGCGCTGACATTGTCGCCGTCGCCGGCGAAGGCGTGGTGGAACGACGACTGGTCGCTGCGCAAGAAGATCACCATCGACGCCAGCGCCTCGGGCGCCAACATCACCGATCCCATCGGCACCGTGCCAGTCCTGATCCGGCTGCATACGGGGAACTTCCGCTTCGCCTCGGCGAAGGATGACGGCAGCGATCTGCGTTTCGTCGCCGGCGACGACAAGACGCCGCTCAAGCATCACATCGAAAAATACGATCCGCTGCTTGCCGAGGCGCTGGTCTGGGTGTCGGTACCGAGCGTGCAGGCAGGCGCCAAGACGGAGATCTGGCTCTATTCCGGCAACAAGAAGGCCGCCCCGACCAGTGATGCGAAGGGCACCTACGATACTGACACGCTCCTTGTGTATCACTTCAACGAACGCGGCACGCCGGCGCTGGATTCGTCGGTTTGGGCCAATAACGCCCAGAGCGTGGCGCAGCCGGCCGAGGGTTCGATCGTCGGGACCGGCCTTCGTTTGGACGGCAATACTGCGCTGACATTGCCGGCATCACCGTCACTCGGTCTGGCCAACAACGCGGCGTTCGCGTGGTCGATCTGGCTCAAGCCGGCCGCGATGCAGCCGAATGCCGCGCTCTACAGCCGCCGCGATGCTGCGACCGGAAGTGGCTTGGTGATCGGCCTCGACAATGGCGCGCCATTTGTCGAGGTGACCAATGCCGGGACCGTTCAGCGCAGCGGCACGGGCGCCCCGATCGCTGCGGGCACCTGGCACAATCTCGCTGTCGTCGCCAGTAACGGACAGGTCGCGCTGTCTCTTGATGGCGCTCCCTATGCCTCGATGGCGGCATCCCTGCCAGCGCTGAACACAATCGCCCTGATCGGCGGCGACACGGCCAGTTCCAGCGCATCTCCGGTCGCCCCTGCGACGGCCCCGTCCGCAACCGCGCAGTCCTCAGCCCCCGCTGTGCCGGCTGCGGACGGTGGCGCGCCGCCGGCGGCTGACGCCGCGGCACCCATCGTCGCGGCGGCGATGGCAGGTTTCGTCGGTGATGTCGATGAACTTCACATCGACAAGGTCGCGCGGCCGGCGGGCTTCATCAAGTTCGCAGCCATCGAGCAGGGGCCGGAGACGGCTAAGCTCATTGCCTTCAGCGGCGATGAGGAAACCGCGAGCTGGCTGTCAGGTTACTTCGCGGTGATCCTCAAATCCGTCACGCTCGATGGCTGGGTCGTGATCGGCATCCTGATGATCATGGCGGTCGTGAGCTGGATGGTGATGTATGACCGCGTCAGCTATCTCAGCAGGCAGGCCAAGGCCAACGCACGCTTCATGAAGAGCTTCAAGGAGGTTGGCGCAGATCTGACGATGCTCGATCGCGGCGACAGTGACGAGATTGCCACGCTCGGTGGTCGCCTCGGAGCCGACGATGCGGACATGATGCGCGCCTCGGCACTTTATCGCGTCTATCACATCGGCGCGTCAGAGATTCGTCATCGCTTCGCCCTGAGTGGAGCGCGCGTGCCGGTGCTAACGGCCACCTCGATCGCGGCGATCCGTGCCTCGCTCGACAGCGGCGTGGTCAAGGAGATGCAGAAGCTCAATCGCCTGATGGTGGTGCTGACGATCGCGATCTCCGGCGGGCCGTTCCTCGGCCTGCTCGGCACCGTGGTCGGCGTCATGATCACGTTCGCGGCGATCGCGGCCTCGGGCGACGTCAACGTCAACGCCATCGCGCCGGGCATCGCGGCGGCCCTGGTCGCAACTGTTGCCGGCCTTGGCGTCGCGATCCCGGCGCTGTTTGGCTACAACTACCTGATCTCCCGCATCAAGGATCTGAGCAACGACATCCAGGTATTCGTCGATGAGTTCGTCACCAAGATGGCGGAGTTTTATGACGCCGACCGTCCCGGTCCGGTCGACCATCGCATCGCGGCGGAGTGATCGCGATGCAGATCCAGAGCGACTCCAAGCCATACGACGACATCAACATCACGCCGATGCTCGATCTCGCCTACGTGCTGCTGGTGATCTTCATCATCATGACGACGGCGACGGTGCAGGGACAGAAGGTCAATCTGCCGAAAGCATCCGCCGCGCCGAGCCTTGCGACGCAAACGACCAAGGCGATCACGGTTGCCAATGACGGCAAGCTGTTCCTCGACACCATTCCGGTGACGCTGCCCGAACTCGAGCAACGCCTGGTGCAGCAGAAGGCACTGACGCCGGAGTTCCCGGTGGTGCTGCGCGGCGACTCGCAGGCGCAATACCAGAACGTGATGGACGTGCTCGATCTCCTGGGACGCATCGGCCTCAATCAGGTCGGTCTCGCGACCAAGCCCTTGGTGAAGTGAGCAGATCATGGGTCTCGTCTTGTTCAGTGATGCTGTCGACTGTGTCGATTGGCCCGGGGGCGAGGTGCGCATGATCAAGATATGGGTCGTCATTAACGCCATCGCGGTTGCGTTGGCCGGCCTTCGCGGCGTCCAGAGCCATCGTCGCGAGCGCGCCTTCTGGCGTGCATACGCCGAAGGCAGAATACCGCGAGATGCCGTTGTCGAAGGGAGGGGCTCATGACGCAACTTGCATCCACACGCTACTTTTATGATCCCTTAACCGCAGGCGTCGGACTGCTGCTGCGCTTGCGCGCTTGGTTTACGTCTGCCCACGTGGCTGGCGGCGAGCGATCGAGCGGTCACGATCACGCTGCGCTGAAGGCGGCTGGCAACAACACGATCCCAGGTGCCATACTGCTCCCGTTCCCCATTCGCGGTGAAGCTCTGCTGGTGAAGCTCGCCGAATTATTGCGCCGCCGGGTTGCGGATCGCGCGGGATGGCACAATCCATTCGTCTTGAACATCGCGCGCGGCCCGCGGTCGAGGCTGATCTTGGATGGCGCGAGCTATATCGAATTCAATCCCGCTCGGTCGACGTATCACATGGAAGTCGGGGTGAGCGTCGACACGACGATCACCCTGGAAACGATCGATTTCGACACGCTCGTTCAATTCGTCGTCCAGTACATCGATGGCAGGTTGAGCGAAGCGACAGCTCTGGAGATCGCATCGTGAATCTCCACGCGCGAAATCAGGATATCCAGGACGCGCCCGAGGCAGCCGCGCCGGGTGCGGCGGCAAGAGACGCCAAACAGCGTAGGGAGCCGAATTCGTTCCTGCTTTACGGGGCGGCCGTGGCAGTGATCATGCTGCTATTCGGTGGTGCCGGCTATCTCTTTATCGGTCATGACGACATGCCGCCGCCGCGGCAGGTGCGCGAGCTCACCATCGTCAACATCGTTCCGCCGCCACCTCCTCCGCCGCCACAAAAAATGCCCGAACAGAAGATGATCGAGCAGCCGAAGATGGCGGAGCAGGAGTTCAAGGAAGACAAGCCCCTCGAAAAACCGAAAGACGAGCCGGTCAAGGACGCCAAGAACAACGAACCGCCAGGACCGCTCTCGCTCGATGCAAAAGCTGTCGGTCCTGGAGATCTGTTCAATCTCGGTGGCAAGCCGGGTGGCAATCCCTATGGCGGCGGAGGCGGGGGCAGCCGGTGGGGTTGGTACACCTCCATTGTGACCGCGCAGGTCGAGTTTGCCCTGCGGTCCAATCCAAAGACACGCAGAATGGCCGCCCGCATCGAGATCCGGTTGTGGGCTGACGGCAGTGGCCGGGTGAACCGGGTCGTCGTCACGCCATCGACCGGCGACGCCGAAATGGACGCGGCCATTCGCAACGAGGTGCTCGGCAGCCTGATGCTGCGCGAACCGCCGCCCAAGGACATGCCGATGCCGATGGTCACTCGCGTAACGGCGAGTCGACCAAGCTGAGGCGCTAAGACTGCGTGTGATGATTTCAACGAACGATACGACGAGTAGAGGACTGGGGACTATGTTTGACATGACTTCGAATGCGCGCTGGCGCGAGCTTCCATTGGCAGTGTCGCTGTGCGCACTGCTCTGCGCCGGTCCGGCATTTGCTCAGAGTTCCTCCGATCAAACGGTGGCGCCAGCAAAGAAGGGTGACACGAAGAAGCCCTCGGTGTCGCAGGCGAAACCGACTTCGCCGAACGTCGCGATCAACCTCATCAATGTGATGGTCAGGCGCGGTCTATTGAATGAGGACGAAGCCCAGGCACTGATCAAGCAGGCCGATACCGAGGCCTATGTGTCGCGGCAGGCCGCGAAGGATGCCACGGCCAAGGCCGACGAGGCGGCGAAGGCAGCCAGTGCGGCGGCCTCGGCCGCCAATCCGCCCGGCACACGGCATGTCACCTATGTGCCGGAGATCGTCAAACGGCAGTTACGTGAAGAGATTAAGCAACAGGTGATGGCAAAGGCGGAGAAAGAGAATTGGGCGTCCCCCGGTGCCTATCCGGAATGGGCGCAGCGCATTCGCTTCTATGGCGACATGCGCGCACGCTATCAGGGCAGCTTCTTTCCGACCGGCAACGATCCGACCGGCGCGACGAACTTCGCCGCCATCAACAACGGCTCGCCGTTCGACAATGGCAGTGGCAATCCATATTTTGCACCGAGCTTCAATACCGCGCAGAACCGCGAGCAGTTCCGCTTCCGCGCACGCCTTGGTTTCGATGCTGATCTGTCCAACGGGTTCACCGCAGGCATGCGCATTGCCACCGGCGAGAACAATTCGCCGGTATCGACAAACCAGACCTTCGGCGCCAATGGCGGCGATTTTTCCAAATATGCGCTGTGGCTCGACCGCGGCTTCGTGAAATATCAAACCTGGAATGACGATTTCGCGGTGTCGGTTGGTCGCTTCGACAATCCGTTCTGGTCGCCGACAGATTTGGTCTGGTACAAGGATCTCGGTTTCGACGGAGTTGCGGTACAGGCCAAGCACGAAGTGTTCGAAGGTTTCACGCCCTTCGTCGTCGGCGGTGCGTTCCCAATTTACAACACCGACTTCAATGCCGGCATCAATCTCGGTTCCGCCGGCGCGCTTCCAGGCGGCCCGACAACAGGTGCTCCAACAAAATTCGATAGCAACGATAAATGGCTGTTCGGTGGACAGGTCGGCTTCGGATACAAGTTCAATCCGGAATACGCTCTCCGCGTCGCCGTCGCTTATTACGATTTCGACAACGTCCAGGGACACCTCTCCAGCCCCTGCACTGTGGTGTCGACAGCAGACGTCTGCAACACCGACATCAATCGCCCGCTGTTTGCGCAGAAGGGCAACACCTACATGACGCTGCGCAATATCATTCCGGAGGCGGGAAACGGCAACGGCGCGGTTCAGTATCAATATTTCGGCCTGGCCAGCCAGTTTCGCCCGGTGGTCGCCAGTGTCCAGCTCGATCTCGGTCACTTCCATCCGGCCCATATCGTGCTCGACGGCGAATACGTCATCAACACCGCCTTCGATCGTAATCTCCTGATTGCTTCCGCGGTCAACAACAAGGCACCGACGGTGAACGGTGGTCCCCCCGGTATCTTCGACGGCGGCAACCAGGGCTGGATGGGTCGCGTCACCGTCGGCAACAAAGAGATCAGGCACCTTGGCGATTGGAACGTGCATGCCGGCTACAAATATCTGGAATCGGATGCAACCATCGATGCCTTCGTGGACTCCGATTTCGGTCTCGGCGGCACCAACCTCAAGGGCTACTTCCTTGGCGGCAACTATGGGCTCAGCGATAGCGTCTGGGCCAGCTTGCGCTGGATGAGTGCCACCAATGTCGCTGGCTCGCCTTATGCCGTCGACGTCCTCCAAGTCGACCTCAACGCGAAGTTCTGATCATGACAAAGCGCATCATCAGTCCAGTCGTTCGTCTGGCAGTGTTTGTATCGCTCTCGGTGGTAACGCTATCGAGCGCGGCCTACGCCGACAATGAAACCGATCGCCTGCGCGATGCCTTGCGCAGCGCCACCGCGCAGACCCGCCAGTTGGAGGACCAGCGTACGGCCCTTCAAGCCCGTGTCGCCGATATCGACCGCGAGAAGGCCGCGGCGAAAGCCCAAGTCGACGCCGCCAAGGCGGAGGTCCGCGACATCCAGAAGCAGCACCGCGAGGCGGTCGATGAGTTCAACAAACGCCTCGCCGAGCGCGACGAGACGCTGGAAAAGTGGAAGTCGGCCTATGAGGAGGCAGCCACGGTCGCGCGCACCAAGGACGCGGAGCGCGCCAAGTTCGAAGGCCAGGCCAACGCATACAAGGCCAATGCCAAAAGCTGCGTGGCCAAGAACGAGAAGATGTTCAAGGCCGGCAATGAACTTTTGCACGAATACAAGACCGTCACCATCGGCGATACCATCGTTGCGCGCGAGCCCGTGCTTGGGCTGCGCCGTGTCGAAATCCAGAACAATCTGCAAACTACCAACGACAAATTCCTCGACCAGAGAGCAGCACCATGAGTAACGCGATCATCCGCAATTCGAGAACGCCGGCCTCCGTCGCGGCCGTTGCCGCAGCGCTGATTTGCGTGCCCGCTGCTGGTTTTGCCCAGACGCCGCCAGCGGCACCGCGCCCGGTGCAGGCGCCCGCTAAGCCAAAGGCGCCGCCGCAGGCGCCCGCAATTCAGGCAGCGGTCCCGTCAGCCACGCAAGGAGCGGCAATCGGCAAGGCATCCGGCAGTGACGATATCGTCGCGCGTGTCGGGGGCGCCAATCTGTCGGCGGATGATATCCGAGGCTACGTCGCAGCCCTCGGGCCACGCGAGCAGGCCGCTGTCGCACAGGATCCGGCGCTGCTCAGCCAAGCGGTGCGGATGATGCTCGCCAATCGTCTGGTGCTGCAGGAAGTGGTCGCAAAGAAGTGGGATCAACAACCGGTTGTGGCGGCACAACTCGATCGCATTCGCGAAAACGCGCTCGTAGAACTGTACCTGCAGGCGGCCTCGGTGCCGCCGGCGAATTACCCATCCGACGATGAATTACAGAAGGTTTATGACGCCAACCGCGCCGCCCTGTTGATGCCGCGGCAGTTCCAGCTCGCGCAGATATTCGTCGCCTCACCGAAGGACGCGGAAAAGGCCACGGAGGACAAGGCGAAGAAGGCCGTCGACGACATTCAGCGCAAGCTGAAAGCGGCCGGGGCCGACTTCGCCGCTATCGCCAACGAGAACGATTCCCAGAATGGCGGTGATCTCGGCTGGGTCGCGGAAAATCAGATCGTGCCGGGAATTCGCACCCAGGTCATGGGACTTGCCAAGAGCGCCGTGTCCGAGCCAATCCGGCTCGACGACGGCTGGCATATTCTCAAGCTGGTCGACACCAAGGCATCCTACACCCGCACGCTGCCTGAGGTACGCGAGCAACTGGTCCAGCAGATGCGGACCGAGCGCTCGAAGATGCTGCGACAGGCGTATCTCGGCGAACTCATCAAGCGGAACCCGCCGGTCCTCAACGAAATCGCGCTGTCGAAAGTGCTCAGCGAGCAGCCCCGGGCCACAAGGTAATCGTTCCATGTCGATGTCGCTGCCGATCCCAACCTCGCATTCCGCGCCGCTCCAAAGCGGCGACCGGTTGAGCGACGAGCGGCTTCGTGCCGGGCTTGAGGCGTGCGGCTATCGCTGCACGACCGCCTTGCTGTCCGGCATCCGTACGCTGCCTCCCGGCTGCACGGTGTCGCTGCAGTTCGGCGACTTGATCGCCATGAACGGTGACGAGACGGCCTGCTTGACGGTCCGGTGCAGCATCCAGATCAACGGCAGAGACGAACGCATCACGGGCGTCACGTGCTGGCACATCCGCAGGCTGGTTCATGTACAGGCGGGGCTGGAGCGGCTTTGCTTTGCGATCGAAGCCGACCTGGTCCTGGGAAGTGATATCCGTCTCGCCGATATTCTGACGCATGGCGGCGAGGTCTACCGCCACCTCCACATGCTGATCGGGGACGCCGGCGCGACGCTACGCGATCTGTCGTTTGAGAACAGGAGGACCCGCGTGGGCGGGGCTCCTGGTTCGGCTGCTGTCATGCGCATCGAAGCAAGGTTCTTTGGTGATCTCGCCGCCGGCCGCAGCGGTCTTGTCGCCTCGGATGGGGCAGGGTGCTTTGGCCACTCGGCCGAGGTGGTTGCGCGTCATATCCAGATCACCCGCGCGGCCTGCGATTGGCTCAAGGATGACATCCTGCCCGATCTGGCAAGCGCCATTCGCCGGATGGTCCTCCAGGCGCAGACAACGATCCGGTATCGCTCGCCGCAGGCGCCGCCCGTGACCATCCAGCAATCCGACGCTCAGTCGCAGCGACACGAATGCGTCACCCAACGCACGGACGATGCCGCCGCCACGCTCGTGCCGGCGCAGAGCCAATAGTCATGACCCAGGTCGCCAATTCTTCCATCACCGCCACTGTATCTCTCACGGAGCCCGTTATGCCCGACACCACCATCGCCCATCTGACCCTCGACAGCCTGCGTGAAATTCTCCAGCAGGCCGGCTACCGGGTCGAGACGGTCACGGACCCGGTTGCCAACGTTGTCTATTTGCGCTCCGCGACCAACGGTCTTGCCTTCGACGTCCGCCCCGGTAACCGGCTCGTCGGAGGGGGTGAAAGTTTCGTTGACGCTGCATTCACCGCGGTGCTGCAGGTGCAGGGCGACTTGCCGCTCGAGCTGGTCAATCGCTGGAATGCAACGCGCCGTTTTACACGTTTGCAGCTCAGCCTGCCGTTCCTGGTGCTCTCGCTAGATGTCTCGGTCGCGGGCGGTGTGATGCCGGCCTACCTGCGCGGCCAGGTCGAGATCTGGGATCACCTGATCCAGCAGCTCATCGTCTATCTGCGCGAGGAACTGCCCAAGCTGGTCCAAGCCGCCGCGGCCAGTCCCGGCGCTGCGTCGAACGGCCAGCACCAACTGCCGTTGGAGCGTGATCGCGCGACCGAGGCGGCCCCGGCTAATGCGTAGGCGTCCCGCTGGACTCTGAAATCATTCTCGTTCGTTTGCCAAATAGCTTGATCTGAAAGAGACCTGCAATGTCCGCCGCACCCGTCAAAACCTCCCGCTCGCGCCATTCCCGTCGTCACGACAAGGCGGCGTCGTGGACCATGCCGGTGATTTCGCGGCGCCTGACCCGACAGATGCTGCTTGCAGGCACGAGCGCCCTTGCACTGGTGCTGGGAACGCCAAGCGCGCATGCGGTCACAGTCGGCAGCAGCGGCGGCGGAGCGGGCACGTCCGCGACCTCGGCGGCCGCCTATGCAAGTCAATTAGCCGCGCAGCAAGCGGCGCAGGCGGCGAAGAATGCCCAGCAGGCGATGTCGCGCGCCACCACGGCGCTGCAATCGTTGCAGGCGGTACAGGCCGCGGCTCGCGCGGCGGCGGCGGCCGCATCGACCACCGTCACCAACGGGCTGTCGGCGGGTGGCCTGATCGTCGATCCCCGCATCGGAAACGACCCAAATCTGTGGGTTAACGCCAAGGCGCCGACGCAGTCGACGAGCAACGGCCAGACCACCGTCACCGTCGAGCAGACCGCGCAGCGCGCGATCATGACCTGGCAGCAGTACAATATCGGCAAGGACACCACGCTCCATTACGACCAGCGCGGGGGCAACTCCGCCAACGGCAATTCCTGGGTGGCGCTGAACCGGATCGACGCGACGGGTGCGCCGAGCCAGATCCTCGGCCAGATCAAGGCCGAGGGCACGGTGTTGATCATCAATCCCAACGGCATCATCTTCTCCGGCACCAGCCAGATCAACGTGCACTCGCTGATCGCCTCGTCCATGGACATCAACAGTTTCGCTGGCAACGGGGCCGGCAATGCTGGTGTGTTCAATGCGAGCGGTGCGGCGTACAAATCATTCTCCGTGAACGGCGCCAACTTCATGGCGCCGTCGAACGAGGACAGTGGCAATACCGCGTTCCTGAACAGTGGCCTGTTCACCAACGCCACCACCAGCAATGGCGGCGGGACCCTGGTGTTCTCCGCTGGCAGCGGTGCTGGTATCAATGCCGGGATCCAAGTGCAAGCGGGCGCCGTGCTCTCCACCGATGTCAGCGGCTTTGACAATGGCGGCCTGGTGGCGCTGGTCGGGCCGCAGGTGAACAATGCCGGCAATATAGAGACCGCAGCAGGACAGATCGTGCTGGCGGCGGGCAACAATGTCTTGTTGACGGCGCCGGCGTCAGGCTCGACGCAGACGAGCTTCGCCGTCACCAATGCGCTTCTCGGCCAGGGCCTGGTCTATCAGCCGCCATCGGTGCCGGGCGGCGCGCTCGCCGTCAATGACGTGACGGGTACTTTAACATCGACGCGCGGCAACATCACCCTGGTCGGTGACAGCGTCGCGCAGCTTGGCTATGCTGAAGCGACCACCAGCATCACCCGCGCCGGCTCGATCACCATCACGGCCACCGGCGCGGGCAGCGCCGGCCTTGGCAACACCATCTTCGGACCCGGCAGCATTACAGCCATTCTGCCCGACGAGAACGGCGAGACCATCCCCTCGGATGCTGCCTCGCTGGCCGCTTTCGTGGCGCCGCATATCGACATCGCGACCACCAATCTGGATATGAAATCCGGTTCGCTGATCCTGGCGCCCGGCGCCAACATGTCGGTGACGTCGGCGCCGGTCATAAGCAACGGCACCACGCCGCCGCCGCTCGGCCGGGTGTTGCTCGAGGCCGGCAGCGAGATCAATCTCGCCGGACTGACCGGCGTCACCCGCTCGGTCAGCGACACGTTGTATACGTTCAAGGTGACGGCCAATGACGTCGCCGACACGCCGCTGGCGCAGAGCCTGATCGGCCAGACCGTGACCATCGATCTCAGCCTGACCGGCACCCGCGCCGACGGCCAGACCTGGGTCGGCTCGCCGCTGTTCGCGTCCTCGGGCGCGGGCTACCTCTCCAACATCGCGCAGAGGATCGACCAGCTCCTGACCAAGGGCGGTTCGCTGTCGATCGGTGGCGGATCCGGCTCGGCCTTTACCGATGCGCTCACGGCGTCGGGATCGGTGGTCAACGTCTCCGGCGGCTGGATTCAATACGCCGGCAGCACCATCAGCACGACGCGGCTGGTCGGTTCGGACGGGCGCCTCTACGACATCGGCAGCGCCAATCCGTTTATCGTCAACCGGATCGCCAATGGGTTCGCCGTCGATCATCCGCACTGGAACGTCACTGAAATCTACAACAACGCGTTGGGCGGCAAGGGTTATTACAAGCCCGGCTATATCGACGGCGTCAGCGCCGGCGGCCTCGCGGTAAACGCGGTCAACCCGATCCTGCAGGGCGATATCGTCGGCGACATCGTCACCGGCCTGCATCAGCTTCAGCTCTCCCAGACCGGTACCGGCACGAACGGTGCCCAGGCGACGCCGGACCAACTGCCGAGCGGTGCCGCGCTCACCATCAATCTCAAGGCGTCCGACGGCAACAGCAATCCGAACGCTGTCGTGCTCGCGGCCACAGCATCCGACGTGCTCGGAGCGAACGTCTCACTGACTTCGCCGCTGTCGCTGCCGGCCACGATCGATGGCTTGCCGACCGTCACCTATTCGACCGATGCGTTGTCGGCGATGGGGCTTGGCTCAATCACCATTACCGGTGCCAGCGATCTGCAGATGAAGCAGGGCGCCAGCCTGTCGGTGTTATCAGGCGGCAGCATCAAATTGCAAAATGCCACCACGATCGACGGTACGCTCACGGCCCACGCCGGCACCATTGCCATCACCGGCATCGTTCGAAGCAGCGAAACGACGTTGCCGCTGGTTACCGATGCGCCGCTTACCATCGGCACCGATGCGCTGATCGACGTTAGCGGATTGTGGGTCAACGATTCCGGCGCCGCGGCGATGCAGGGCTCGGCCTATATTAATGGTGGCTCGGTCACGATCACCACCAACGCGCTGAGCAAGAATCCCACATACAGCCCGGCGACCCAGCTGGTGAGTGCGGAGGATGCGACGCAGTCGATTGTGCTGGCCGCGGGCAGCGTGGTCGATGTTTCCAGCGGCGGCTATGTCGGCACCAACGGCAAGCTGGCATTGGGTGCCGATGGCCTTCCGAAAGGCAAGGGCGGCAATGTCTCGATCATCACCTATGCGGGGTCCTGGCAGAACCCGCACTTGCCTCCCGGAAATGTCCTCTCGGGCAACTTTGCCCCGGTCACGGCCAACGTCGCCACGGTGACGATCGACGGCACCATCTACGCCGGAGGCCTGTCCAGCGGCGGCACCTTCACGCTGCAGGCGCCCGGCATCACCATCGACGGCAACGCCACGGACATCACATCCATAACCTCGGGCGCGCAGGCTGGCACCGTGGTGTTGCCGGCGTCGTTCTTCGCCGGCAACGGCTTCTCCAACTACAATCTGACCAGCACCTATGGCAGTGTCACCGTCACATCGGGCACCACGGTTGTGCTGCGGCAGAACAACTATCTGCTGTCCGGCGCCGCCGCGCTGCCGGCGACGGGCGCTTCGCTCCGCGATTTCGCCAGCTTCGGCCTCGCGCCGGACGGGCAGCGCCATCCGGTCAACCTGACCCTCACCGAGAAGCCGTATAGCTACAGCGCCGCCGCCGATGCCAGCACTAGCGCCGGCATCCTGATCGACACCGGCGCCAGCATCGTTGCCGATCCGCTGGCGGCGATCACGCTTACCGCCGGGGGACCGGTCACCGTGCTCGGCAGCATCATTGCGCCCGGCGGCAACATCAGCCTCATCAACGACGAGACACGGACGCAGGGTGGCTCGAACGCGGCACAGGACGTCTGGATCGGCGCCAACGCCGTACTCGATGTCAGCGGCGTGTTCGTGCCTAACCCACTGATCAGCACCTATGCCACGGGCAGTGTGCTCGCGGGCGGCTCGATTGCCGTCGAAAGCATTGGTGGCACCATCGTCGTGCAGCGAGGGGCGGTGTTCGATATCTCCGGCGCCAGCGCCACCATCGACGTGCCAAATGCCGCGGGCCCAAGCGGGCCGCGCACCGTCCAGCAGCAAGCGTGGAGCGATGGCGGAGCACTGACCTTCTACAGCAGGGATTTGTATTTCGGGGGATCTATCGTTGCGGCCGGCGGCGCGCCGCGGGCATCGGGCGGCACCCTGAATATCGGAACCACCATTACGACCGTCTCGGGCACGTCGTCCCAGACCAACGCCGCCGCCTATGGCAACATCGTCATCGCCCAGAGCGGCGATATGAGCGCGGCCTTCGCCGGTGCCAGCGCGCCGGCGAAGGCGGCGGATCTCGCCAACGCATTGCAGTCGGTGGCCACCGGGGCCGCCTTCATCACCGCTGACAGCATCAACACTGCCCACAGCGGACTGGACTCGGTGTCGCTCACCGGTCCGATCACGTTCAGCGGCAACGTCAACCTCAATGTCCCCGGCGCGCTCTATCTCAACGGCAGCATCACGCTGGCGCCGGCGGGTATCACGCCGGCCTCGAACGCGTCTGCCTATGCGTCGACCGTCACGTCCTCTGGCATCAACACCATCGGCGCCACCAACGTGGAGCTCGATGCGGGCTATATTCGTTTCCTGAGCGGAGCGGTCACGGCTCCGACGCTGGCCGATGGTACGCTTACACTGAACGCCAGCGCGCAGATTGATCTCGCCGGCGTCGCCAGCGTGTCCAATGCCGGCCAGGTCAATCTCAACAGCGGCGGCGATATCCGTTTCCTGCCCATGACCGATCCCGATATCAGCGCTTATCTGGTCGGCATCCGCTTAGCCAGCAGCACCACCCTGACCAGCAACGGCAACGGGGGTCTGCCATCACCGGGCGCGCTGCTGGTCGCCGATAATCTGACGCTGACAGCGCGCGAGATCTATCCTGCCACTGATACCGCCTTCCTGCTGATGTCGCTCGGGCTTGCTCCCGGCACGGCAACGGGCACCCACAATACCATTGCCTTCGCCTCCAATGGTGCGACGCCTTTTGCGCCGCTGTCTGCGAACGGCGCCATTCTGGTCGACGCGAAGAATATCGTGCAAGGGGGCGCGCTCTATGCGCCGCTCGGTACTATTCAACTTGGCTACGGCCAGGGCCTGACTTTGCCGGCGATCTTTCTTGGCAGCACTGCCGACAAGGGAAGCAATCCCTATGATCCGGTAGGAAACGTGGATGTTGGTGCGTTTAATGCGATCCTTGCGGCGCTCGCGAACACAGTGGACTCCACCACCCGCACGGTGGCCACAGCAAACGTCACTTTGACGTCGGAGAGTGTGACGTCCGTTTCTGCAGCAGCGCTCAGCATTCCCTACGGTACGACCGTCGATGGGGTCAACTGGAGCGAAGGTGGACTCGTCCTAAATGGTCCACCCGCTAAGCTGATTGTGCTGGGGGGTGCCAGCGTCAACACGCAGTCAGGCGCGGTGATTGACGAGCGCGGCGGCGGTGATGTCTACGCCACCGAGTTTGTCCCCGGCACCGGTGGCAGTCGCAACCTGGTGACGACACCCAACACCTTTGCGCTGGTGCCGAGCTACGCAGCGAAGGTTGCAGCCTACGACCCGAGCTTCGGTAGCACCGTCGTGCCTGGCATGTCGGTCACGCTTGCCGGCGGCAACGGCATCGCCGGGGGCACTTACGTCCTGATGCCCGCGATCTATGCAACTCTGCCGGGCGCCTATCGCGTGGTGGTGAGCTCCACGAACGCCGGCACCACGCCCGTCAACTCCGTCGGTCCCGACGGGACGATCTCAATGACCGGCACACTCGGCAATGTGATCGGCGGCAGTCGGTCTTCACAGACCGCGCTGTTGCAGATTCAATCCAGTGCGACATGGACAAAGTACTCCGAGATCGACATTGCCTCGGGCAACAGCTACTTCGCAAAATTGGCGGCGACCAACGGCACGGTGACGCCGCGGTTGGCGATCGACGCCGGGCAGTTGGTGGTTGCCGCCGCCAACGCGCTGACACTCGACGCCAGCAATCTCTTCGCGCCGGCCGCGGGCGGGCGCGGCGGCCAGCTCGACATCGCCGGCACCAACATGCTGGTGGTCGCCAGCGACCTCAGAGCCGGCTTTGCCAGCAACAGCGCCTATAATGGCTATCTGTTCCTCGACGCCGACATGATCAGCAATCTCGGCGTTGAGAGCGTGCTGATCGGTGGCACCCGCACCGCGACCGCCGCCGGCACGCTGATCACGGCCACTGCGAAGAACCTCGAAGTCGATACCGACGCCGCCCATGCCCTGAGCGCGCCCGACCTCCTGCTGGTCTCGCTGGCGCCGACCAGCGCCGACGGCAGCAGGGGAACTCGTGGTCGGTTCCGGCAGCGCCATTACTGCGAAGGGGGGCGTATCTACCACTTCCGCCGATCCACTTGTCTTCGGTGTCGATCCCGTCGCGCAACTCAACCCGAATACGGGTACGCTGACCGGCTACACTAATGGTGTCGGTGGCGACGGCTCGCTGTTGCGCGTCTCCAATGGCGGCATCGCGTCCGTGACAAGGCACTTCGTGCCGGGCGCTTACACGCCACCCGCCACGACCCCAACCGCGAGCGGGCCGGTCTCCACCACGGCACGCGGCAGCCTCAGCATCGGCAGCGGCGTCACGCTCAGCGGCAACGCGCTGACGCTCGACTCTAGCGGCAGCACTACCGTTGCGGCAGATGCCGTGCTGGCCGCGAAGAACTACGATCTCTCCGGCGGCGTCGTCAGTCTCGGCAACGTGCCCAGCAACACGGCCGGCCTGACAGTGTCGCAGCAACTGCTCGCCACCTTCGCGGGCGCCGACACGGTGCGCCTGCGCAGCGGCTCCGTGTTCAACGTCTATGGCGACGCTTCGGTCGGCAATGCCGATGCGCCGATCGGCACCCTGACCTTCGATGGCAGTGGCTTCTACAGCGATGGCGGCGTCACCACCATCGCCGCGACCAACGTCGCGTTCGCCAATAGCCAGGCCAATATCAACACCACGGGTGGGATCGCCGGCAGCAACGGCCATCTGATCGTCGATGCCACCGGCGCTGTGACCTTCGGTGCCGGCGCCAAGACGCTGAATGGATTCAGCCAGGCCGACTTTACGGCGGGCCAACAGCTTCTTTTCGCCGCCGCGGGCAGCCTCGATGCCAAGGGCGCCAATGTGATCCTCACGGCACCGGCGCTGGTCGCCAATGCCGGCAGCGCGCAGTCGCTCGTCACCACCGGCGCGCTCACGATCCAGCAAGGAGCGGGCACCGTACCCGTGCTCGATCCGGCCAATATCGGTGGCGCGCTCGCGCTGACCGCCGCGAACATTCTCGACAGCGGCACCATCATCGCCCAGGCCGGCAAGCTCACGCTGGAAGCGACCGCCGGCAATGTTACGCTCGATGGCAATGCCGCTATCCGCGCTACCGGCACCCGCATCTCGCTGTTCGATCTCACCGAGGATACCCCCGGCGGCACCGTCAAGCTGATCTCGGACAACGGCAATGTCACGCTCGGTGCCAACACGCTGGTCGACGTCTCCGCCGCCGGCAACGGCTACGCCGGCTCACTCGGTATCCAGGCCACGAACGGCTCCGCAACACTGGGCGGGAACCTGAAGGGCAACGCCGCCTATAACGATCTCGGCGGCAATTTCTCGCTCTCCGCCAACACGCTCGTCGGCAGCCTGCCGTTCGGCGCCTTCACCGGCAGCTTCGCGGTCAGCCTTGGCAATGGCGATATCACGATCGCCAACGGTCAGACGCTGACGGCGCAGAATGTATTGCTGGTCGCCAATCACGGCTCGGTCAATGTCGATGGCACCATCGACGCCAGCGGTCCCTCCGGCGGCACCATTGCGTTATACGGAACGGGGACGACGACCGATACGGCAGGCACGGCCGGCGCAACCGGCGTCACTATCGGCTCGACCGCCAAACTCTACGCGCGCTATCAGGCCGATGACCCGAACGATCCCGCCTATGCCAATGGCGCGTCCGCGCTGGTCCAGCGCGGCGGCACCATCACGCTCGGCACCACCGGCACGCCGGACGGCACGCTGAACGCCACCTACGGCTATCAGAACGTGCAAGGCTCCGGCGCCATCACCGTCGCCTCCGGCGCGGTGTTCGACGTCTCCGGGGGGCCGGGCGACTCCACTGGTAATATCGACAACACCGGCGGCTCCGTCATCATCCGTGCGCCGATCCTGACCAACCACAACATCAACGTCAGCTTCAAGGGCACACTCGTCACCAACTCCAGGGCCGACGGTGTCACGCCCAGCGGCAACGGCATCGTTGCCAGCGCCTTCGCGGTGTGGAGCACGACGGACGCATCAACGGACCCGAGCAAGCATTTCGACGGCATCATCGATCCGGCCGGCTTCTTCAACGCGGCAGGGACGCAGATCATCTCAGCGACGAACGGACTCTATCCGACCTCGACTGCGGATACGCCGGCCAGCGGGGCCTATCTACCGCACGTCGCATTCTACCAGACCACGCTGCTGAACTTTGTCAACGATCCGTTCGAGGGTAATAGCGCAGCGGTTGCGGCAGATTTCGCTGATGCAAAGATCCAGATCCCGGGTTCTTCGACGACCACCACGGTGTCATCGTCGATGCTGCATCTCCGCCCTGAAATTGATCTCGTCAATCCGACGACCAGCATCAACAACGGTAACATCACGGTCGCCAGTAATTGGAACTTTGGCGCGGGCATAATGGATGGGTCAGGCAACGTCAGTCTTCTTTACCGCACCGCCAACGGCGGAGAGCCGGGAACGTTGGCACTGCGTGCAGTCAACAATGTTGCGGTCAATGCGACCATCACCGATGGATTCTTCAATGTCTACACTGCCGGGGGAGACGTCGCGCAAAGCGCATATGATACCGAAACAGCAGCAGCAGGTTACGCGGCTTACTTGGCGAACTTCAACAACGGTACATTGATATATGACGGAACGGGCAGCGCAGGTGTCACTTACTCAGCGAATGGAGCGTTCTTTGGTATCGCAGACGGATTATTTGGACAGTTGGAGTTCACTTTACAAAGGCCGCTCGTCCTTACGGGTAATTCCGACATCGTGGATCAATACAAACAGTATTACTTGCAGTATGTTAATTTGTTTAAAATCTATTATTCGTCGCTTGTTACCGCAGAACAGGCTAAGAATATATATTCGTACCCGGATTTCACGGCAGCGTTGGGTGCCGATCCGAGCTCGGTTGTCAACCTAACGATACCTGCAAAGCCAGCACTGACCGATCTATATTATAATATTTCGACTGGCGCGACCGCGTCAGGTGCGGATTACACGTCCAAGTATTTGAATTATTTTCTGAACGTTGCGGATGCAAATTACTGGGGAATAAACGGCGTAACGCTGACCGACTCGTTTGGTCGGCAGACTGTAAATGCTGTTCTTCAGGGCTATCAAAATGGAACAATTGGGCCGTATCTCGTAGCCGCCCCGCCGTTTGCTCCACCAGCCTATACTAATTTGCAGTCTGGATACGTGCCAACTCCTGCGCCGACACCGCCACCCGCTGATCAGATCGCTAGTAATCCGTCGGTCTACAGCGGAGCTAATATCTACAACACCACCTCGGCGGTAAACCTGATGACTGGAGCTGCGAGCGGCAATGGCAGCTTCTCCTATGACATTGTCGGCGGCGCCTATTTCCCGACCAGCGGCGCGTCATCCGTCAATCCGAGCGCAGTCGTGGCGGTGTCGTCGCTGTCGTCAACGGTGACCGGCAACGTCACCATCGACGGCCACACCACTTACAGCGACCCGATCAGCCCCAACAACAACGGCGTTCATCCCTCCATCAACATCCCGACATTGGTGCGTACGGGCACTGGCTCGATCGATATCGCGGCGGCCGGCAGCTTCATGCTGCTCGACCAGACCGCGCCAGGGGCGGTCTATACGGCGGGGACAATTGCCGCCAATGCGGACGGCTTCACTGCGCCGGTGCTCCCGGCGGCCTACACGGACAATCCCAACGGATTGCTCAGCACGCCGGTCTGGGCGAGTGGCGGCGGCAATATCACCATCAATGTTGGTCGCGACATCGTCGGCATCGAAACGCCGGTGGACGGGGATGGAAGCCAGACCGGCGGGGTGGGGCTCTCGACCGGCCAGTTCTGGAGTTCTTGGTATTACACAGCCGGGAAATCGACCGGCAGCAGCACAGCGCCGTTCGATTCCAATGCGGGCGGCATCCAAAACAGTGCCTGGATCAACTACGCCACCTTCTTCCAGGGCGTCGGTGCGCTCGGCGGCGGCAACATCACGCTGACGGCCGGTCGCAACATCTACGACGTCTCGGTCTCGCTGCCGGAGACCATTCAGGTCTCCGGCGGCCGATCGGCCGGCAGTCCGGCGGTCGCGCATTACTATGGCGGCGGCAATCTACTGGTTCAGGCCGGCGGGGATCTCTACAGCAGCGTCTTCTACGTCGGGCGGGGCACTGGACGGATCGTGGCCGGAGGCGACGTCGTGGCCGATCCGCTCAATCCCGTTACTGGCAAGGCGACAATGGTGTCCGCTACCATCGGGGGACAGCAGCAGACCTCATCGGTACCGCTGCTGTTGGGGGTTCAGGATGGCTACATCTCGGTGCAGGCTCCGGGCGATATAACGCTGGGCGGCATCTTCGAGCCGACCCGCATTCCGGTCGACACCGCCAAGGATACGGTCGCCATGCTGCCGGCCGGATTTGGCGTTGGCTTTGACAGCTACGGTCCGGCCAGCGGCGTCGCGCTAACCAGTCTCGCCGGGAATATCATCATTGATGCCCTGAAGCCGACCCTCAACGGCAGCGGCATCACCGACACGCTCTTCAAGGGTGCCAGTGCGCCCAACTCCAGTAGAAGCAATTTCGGCATCACCCCGTCGACCCTGGACGTAAGAGCGATCCTCGGCGATATCACCATCGCCAACAGCCTCTACGTGATTCCATCGGCGAACGGATCGGTCACCCTGGCCGCCGGCGGCGATCTCACCACCGTCACCGTCAACCCGGCCAATCCTGCGAGCTATGTCACCAACAGCGTCGTGATGCTCGACGACACCGTATCGAGTACCATCGGCACCAATCTCTACTTTGTCCCGCTCTATGACATGCTCGGCGCGCCGACCCCGACGGCATTGGCATCCGCGGTGCATGCCGACGACGCCAATCCAGTGATCCTCTATGCCGGGCGAGACATCATCGGCGGCGGCGTCAGCAACGCCAGAGATTTCGTCTTGATCAAACAGGCCAAGGTGCAGGCGGGCCGCGATATCGTCAACGTCAACTTCACCGGCCAGAACAACAACGATGGCGACATCACCAGCATCATCGCCGGCCGCGATATCCTGGCCAGGCAGGTCGTCTATCCCAATGGACAGATCCAGGACACCGGCAGCCTGCTGAAGCTCTACGGGCCCGGCGACTTCCTGGTCGAGGCCGGGCGTAACCTCGGACCATTCCTGACCTTGAACAGCGGCTCCGGCGGCGGCATTCTAGCGGTCGGCGACGGCAGCAACTCCGGCGGTGCCGTGCTGTCCTATCTGCCGGTGCAGAGCGCCAACATCACCACGCTGTTCGGCGTCGGGCCGGGCATCGATGTCGCGGCAGCGATCGCCAACTATATCGATCCGGCCAAGGCAGGCACCGGAGGCATCTCGTACCTGCCTGACATCGCGAAAATCCTCGGCGTCAGCGAGGACCAGGCCTGGGCGACCTTCCAGACGCTGTCGCCCGCACGCCAGAAACTTCTCGTCGAGCGCGCCTTCCTCGATTTCCTCACGCAGGTCAATCTCGACTATGGCAACGCCGCGAGCCCATATCACGGTCAGTACGCGCGGGCTTACGAAACCATCGCCACCCTGTTTCCGGCCTCGCTGGGCTATACCGATAACAACACCGGCGGCGGCAACGGCGCCTCTGTCACGGTGCATACCGGCGATATGCGCATGGCGCATTCGCTGATCGAAACCCAGACCGGCGGCGACATCAACATCCTCGGGCCGGGCGGCAATGCTTTCGTCGGCAGCAACTCGGCCGACAAGCTGCTGCCGAGCCAGCAGGGCGTCCTGACCCTGCAGGGCGGCAGCATTCGCAGCTACACTGACGGCAGCGTGCAGGTCTATCAGAGTCGCATCTTCACTGAGCAGGGCGGCAACGTCGAACTGTTCTCGGCCAATGCCGACCTGAACGCCGGCAAGGGACCGAAGAGCGCCTCGGCCTATCCGCCGCTGCGGCTGGTGTGTGACGTCGACGGCTATTGCCGGGTCAGCCCGGCGGGCCTGGTGACGGGAGCAGGCGTCGGCGCGCTCCTGAGCGTTCCCGGGCAGGACCCGACGTTAAGCAACGTGGTGCTGTCGGCGCCGCACGGCACCGTCGACGCCGGAGCCGCCGGTGTCCGCAGTGCCAACGATCTCAATATCGTCGCCTTGCAGGTGCTCAATGCCTTCAACATCCAGATAGGCGGCGCGGCTACCGGCGTTCCGGTGGTGGCGGCACCGCCGGTGCTGGCGCTCACGTCAGCCTCCAACACGGCCGCGGCGACACAGCAGTCAGGTTTGCCGGGGCAGTCAAACAACAACGACCGGCCCTCGATCATTGTTGTTGAATTCTTGGGCTTCGGCGGCACTCAGGGAAGCGATGAAGATGAGCGTCGGCGTGGTCAGCGTTAACAAGCGCCGCGCCGCACGGTGGCAACGGCTGGTCTGGTCGCTTGGAGCAGCGACGGGCCTGCTTTCCGGTGCGGCGGGAACGGGGCCGGCGTCCGCAGTCGCGCAGGGCGCGGACTACCGCTCAGCGGCGGCAGCGCCTGCCGCCTGGCGGGAATTCGCCACGCAATTGCAAGGCCTCTTCCAGCAGCGGCTTGCGGCCGACGACGCCGGTGCGCGCAAGTTTCAGGATTTCATGGCCACGCACGACGCAAAGGCAGCGCCACTGGCGCTTGTGGTGCGGACCTGGGTTCTGCCGAGCGGCAAGGTCGAGCAGATCGAGTTCGATGGCCTGGATGACGATGATGTCGTCGTCAATCTGCGCGCACTGCTGGCCACCGTTGACGCCGGTGCGCCGCCGCCAGACATGCTCCAGCCGCTGCATCTGCGCCTGTCGCTCCGGCCCCAAGATCAGCCCCGCCAGGGACAGTAGAATGAAGAACGCGGCTCCCATGGCACGAGGGTTTCAGATGAGCAGGGCCAGGCGGTGCGCGTCGGTGTTTGTCGTTGGGTTCGTCATGTGTCTCGCGATCCCTAAGCTCGCGTCCGCGGACCCCGATACATCTGCGAATTCATTGGAGGCGGGCTCTGCCGCTGTTGCGTCGGAAAAGGATGGAAACGTCGCCCCGGTAGCTGCGACGACCGACCAAAGCACACCCGGCGACCGTGGGTCGAAGGGAGAGTTATCGGCCCCGCGCGGGGGTGATCCTCACGCACTCTATCGCAGCCTGATTCAGAAGGAGGCCGCACGAACCGGGCTCGCGCCGGAGATCGCCGAAGCGGTGATGGCGGTCGAGAGCGGTTACAATCCAGCCGCCATCGGCGGCGTCGGCGAGATCGGCCTGATGCAGATCCTGCCGTCGACCGCGCGCATGCTGGGGTTTGTCGGAAGCAATGCTGATCTCGCGGTGCCCGAAACCAACATCCGCTACGGCGTCACCTATCTGGCGCGGGCGTGGCAGCTCGCCGGCGGCGACCTTTGTACCGCCGTCATGAAATACCGCGCCGGTCACGGCGAGAGCCGGTTCTCGTACCTCTCGGTCAACTACTGTCTGGCGGTTCGCAGCAAGCTCGGCGCCCGCGGCTTTCGCGTCACGGGCAACGTGCCGGTCGCGACCTTTGGCGAAGCTGGCAGTGGCGGTTGCAAGCGAAAGTGCGTCGGAAGTGGGCGCATCGGCAGCGTCAATCTGGCCGCGCTGAACACCAAGCTTAGCGCGCTCGTGATGCAGGTGAGGGCGACGCGATGAAGACGTCCACCAAAGGTCGGATCTTCGGAACGCGGGTCGGGATGCGCGTGGCGATCAGCGCCGTGATCGGCGCGGCTGTGATAGCCGTGATGCCGGTGCGCACCGAAGCGCAGACGACATTGCCCGAGGTCACCGTCACCGCACCGCCGCAACGGCCTCCGAGGATCAACGACGAGTTTGATCGCAAAGACGCTGGAGCCGGCAAAAGCGAGGCAGGCGGCAAGGGCGACGGTGCGCGGTCGCTCGAACAACTCAACAAGCAGCTCAGGCGCAAAGTCGATGAGACCAATCCGGTCCTCAACACCCCGCCGCTCGATGCGCGCTCGCCCGACACCAAGACCGGAGTCGTGAACATTCCCGGTGTGCAGCAGCAATACGGCAAGAACTTCGGAAACTCCGTCATTCCATATCGCCCGGGGGTGGTTCCCGCACCGCCGCTCGGACATCGCTAGGGGAGCTGGTTCGCATGGGCACGATCGTCGCGTGGTGGCGCCATCCGGGCGGTGCCGATCGAAGCTGCCTCAGTCGGTAAGAGCGGCACATGATCAGGAACATCGAACTTGCCGCTTTGATGCAGATCCTGATCGCTGCCGAGCAACGCAGTTTTCATAAAGCGGGCGCGGTGCTTGGCGTCCGTCACTCGACCCTCAGCCGCCGAGTCAGGAATCTCGAAGTCCTCGTTGGCGTCAAAGTATTCGAACGCCATCGCCACGGCATCCGACCGACGGCTGCCGGGGAGGCGTTCCTGACGTCGATCCGGCGGGTTCTGGACGATCTCAACGCCGTTCTGAACAATGCACACGCCGCCGGACGCGGAGAGGCAGGCTGGCTCAGGATCGGCACCTACGTCTCGCCATCGACCGGACACCTTCGCGCGGGTGCATGACGTCATCCCGCTGTGGCACGAGAAGGTGCTGGTGGCGATGCCTGCATCTCACCGTCTCGCGGAAAAGCCGAACCTCGTGTCCTGACGCATTGCCGTTGCGACGGCAAATCGAATGATCCGGCCAACAGGAATTTGTTGCCGATCGTTGGCTTCGAGACCCGCGATAATTCGATCGAGCTCGTTCTGTGTTGGGCGCCGGTCGCGCTCGTTGCCCTTGCCGACAAGGCCAAGACGTCCAAGAGCAATACGCGCGAGATCGATTGGTTCGATCGAAACGGTCACGCCGTGCACAGCGGCGGCATGTGAGAGGATCGTTTTGATGTATCCCAAATCGATGCCGACCGTCACGGGACCGGCACCCTCTTGCGCGCGCTCTTTTTCGAACTTGATGAGTCGCTCGCGATCGAGTTCGCCCAAACGGAGATGTCCGAGCCTTTCGTCAAGGAATGTTAAACTCGCGTCCTTCGATCGCCCAATTTTCTTGCTGACCTCTTCAAGGTCTTGGCGGTGAAGAGCGATGAGATCGCCAAAAAGCTTGGCCTCTCGAGCTCGCGAAGTTGCGGGCTCCTGGCGATCAATTCTTCGCTCGATATCCAGTGCCCATTCCTCGGCGTCCTTATGGCGGACGAACGTCTCATTGACGTATTTTCCTTTACGCCGGACCTGGGCACGCCACGAACCTGACTTTAATCTGCTAAAGGTAGCCACGCGTGTGCGCTCCGTGTGCACTGAGGCGTCGAAAAGCCGGAAAAAACGTCGTGTCATGGCGTAAAATAGAGTGCACACGACGCGACCTAACGATTTGAATGTACTCGAAAAATGCAGCTAAATCAATCACATAGATTTTCCGTCGCCCCGATGATGGACTGGACCGACCGGCATTGCCGCGTCTTCCATCGCCGGATGACGCGACGGACGCGGCTTTATACGGAGATGCTGACGACCGGCGCCGTCATTCATGGCGACCGGCAGCGTCTGCTTGGCTTCGATCCTGGCGAACATCCGGTGGCGCTGCAGCTTGGCGGTTCCGAGCCGGGCGATCTCGCCACCGCCGCGTCGATCGGCGAGGATTTCGGCTACGATGAAATCAATCTCAATGTCGGATGTCCGTCGGACCGGGTGAAGGACGGCCGCTTTGGCGCCTGCCTGATGGCGGAACCGGCGCTTGTCGCCACCGGCGTCGAGGCCATGAAGCGCGCGGTCGGCATTCCCGTCACGGTCAAGTGCCGGATCGGCATCGACGATCAGGATCCCGAAATCGCGCTCGATGCGCTGGCGCGCGGCGTGGTCGCCGCCGGCGCCGATGCGCTGATCGTGCACGCCCGCAAGGCCTGGCTCAACGGACTGTCGCCCAAGGAAAATCGCAACATCCCGCCGCTCGATTATGACAGGGTGTATCGGCTGAAGGCATCGATGCCCGATGTGCCCATCATCATCAATGGCGGCATCGCCGGTCTCGCCGAGGCGAAGCAGCATCTCGGCTTCGTCGATGGCGTCATGCTGGGACGGGCGGCCTATCAGGAGCCATGGCGATTGCTGGCGGCCGATCCCGAACTGTTCGGCGAGGCGGCCCCGCACACGACGATGAAAGAGGTGTTTAATTCGCTCATGCCCTACATCGAGGACCAGCTCGCGCAGGGCACCCGGCTGCATTCGATCGTCAGGCATTTCGTCGGCGCGTTTCACGGGGTGCCGGGCGCGCGCGCGTTTCGCCGCCATCTGGCCGAGAACGGCGTCAAGCCAGGGGCGGGCGTCGACGTCCTGCGCGATGCGATCGCGCTGGTCGAGGACCGCGCGGCGGTCCCGATCGCCGCATAGCATGATGCGCCGGCACTGACGATGAGCGATTTCGGCAGGTGCCTGCGGCCCATGCTTCGAGACGCTCGCGTCGCTCGCTCCTCAGCATGAGGTTTGAGCTGCTTCAACAAAGTCAGACCTCATCCTGAGGAGCGGCGTCTTCGCCGCGTCTCGAAGGATGGCAGCAATACCGATTTGGTAATTCCCGGCTTAGGGATAGCCGTGCAGCATCAGCCTGTCGGCGCGCACTTCCCAGCGTTCCAGCCGATCCAGAAAACTCATGCCGAGCAGATTGGTTTTCATTTGCCCGCGCGGCACCACCAGCGCCGGCACCGAACGCTCGACCAGCTTGCCGATGGAGAGACGGTCCAGCGTCAGCCGCGCCGCCCTGGTGCGCCCGCCGGCGGTCTCGACGTCGACGTCGTATTCGAGCAGTTCCAGCGGCAGCCCGGCGGCCTTCGCGGTCTCGTAGGTCAGCACGACCGATGTCGCGCCGGTGTCGATCACCATCGGCGCGCTGACGCCGTTGATTTTGGCGCGCAATGAGAATTCACCGGACTGCCCGCGCGGGATCTGCACGGCGCGCGTCGGCGATGCGGCCCGCTTGCGCATCAATTCGGAGACGGTGTCGCTCGCCCGCGCAATCCGTTCCGGATCGCCATAGGCGACCACGGCGCCGGCGGTCGCCGCCAGCATGACCATGACCAGCAGAACGCGGCTCACAGCGCGCCTCCCGTGTAATTGTGGTGGTGGATCAGTCGGGCGTTGGGTCGGCCGCCGGTTCCGGCCGGATCAGGCCGGCGTCGGCCATGCGCGCGGCGAGCTCGGCCATCACCGCATGGCGCTCCGCGGTTTCCATCCGGTGCCAGCGTGCGATCTCCGGCAAGGTGCGCCCGCAGCCGAAGCAGAGGCTGGTTTTGGGATCGATCATACAGACTGCGATGCACGGCGTTTCTTTGCTCATCGAGGGAGTGTGAAATGGTTTCGGTGGTCGGCGCAAGCGCTCCCGTCACAATCCGGTCCCCGCGCTCATGATCGGCTTGTGGCGGGCCCGGCGCTTCTCGTCGATGGTGAGGGGGCCGGTGGTTTCCGGTTGCAGCGGAGGGGATTCCTCGGTCATCGGCGCCAGCGCGGACATCACGCGCTCCGGCGGGAAGGTGACGATCACTTCCGTCCCGATGCGAAGCTTCGATTTCAGCGTGAACGTGCCGCCATGCATATCGATCAGGCTCTTTGCGATCGGCAGTCCGAGGCCCGCGCCCTGTTCGGCCGATTTGATCGAGTTGGAGCCTTGGCCGAACGAGGCCAGCACGATGGGGATTTCATCCTCCGCGATGCCGGAGCCGGTGTCCTTGACGCTCAGATATTGCCCGCCCGACGCCGTCCATCCGACCTTCAGCCAGATTTCGCCGCCCTGCGGGGTGAACTTGATGGAGTTCGACAGCAGGTTGAGCACGATCTGCCGCGTCGCGCGTTCATCGCCCCAGATCCGCGGCATGCCCTGCTCGAACACCTCGTGAATGGTGATGCCGCGGCTCGACGCGCGCAACTTCAGCAAATGATGGCAGTCGGCGACGACATGCACCAGCGAGACGGCTTCTTCGTTGAGCTCGTACCTTCCGGCTTCGATCCGTGACAGGTCGAGAATTTCATTGATGAGATTGAGCAGATGCACGCCGGAATTGTGGATATCCGCCGAATATTCCTTGTAGACCGGCACGGCGTGGGGGCCGAAGATCTCGCTCTTCATCACCTCGGAAAATCCGAGGATCGCATTCAGCGGCGTTCGCAGCTCGTGACTCATCTGCGCCAGAAACCGCGACTTCGCGACGTTGGCCGATTCCGCGCGATGACGCGCCTCGTCGGATATCGATTTGGCCTGTTCGAGCTCGCCGATCAGTGCGTCCTTTTCGGCGCGCGCCTCCAGCGTCGCCAGCGTCGTCGAGTGCAGGCGATGGGCGAGCAGCGCGAAATAGCCCTCGGCGGCGAGCGCCAGCAATGCGAGCACGTAATTGTCGAAGGTGGCGCTCAGCACGAAGTTCAGCGCGATCGCCGCCGTGACCGGGGCGGTTGCCGCCAGTGCTGCGATCGGCAGGCTTGCCGCGAGCATGCTCGATACCGCGATCACCAGCAGCATCAGGAACATCATCAGCGTGTTGGAGACCACATCGAAACCGGCGGGATGGATCAGGATCGCGGTCCAGCACAGGCCGTACAGGAGATCGAGCAGGACGAATCGGGTCTGCCATTTGCGGGTGACGGTGAGCGAGGATGGCTCGCTGAGGAACCGGCCGCAATTTCGGATGATGACGACATGAATGCAGAGCATGCCGGAGGTCCACGCCGCCGCCGAAACCGGTCGCATCCAGAACCCGAACAGCAGGC
Organism: uncultured Alphaproteobacteria bacterium; assembly: GCA_963793165.1. GTDB lineage: Bacteria > Pseudomonadota > Alphaproteobacteria > Rhizobiales > Xanthobacteraceae > Bradyrhizobium. The sequence continues at coordinate 769,202 of CAWBYU010000004.1, read as the reverse complement.
CGGTGGTTACCACCAGCAGCATCACGACGTAGGACGCCGACATCCGCGTCTGGGCATATTGCCGGAGCAGCTCGCGATCGAAGGCGGGGCGGGTTCCACTGGTCGACGTTAACCGGTCGCGCGCCTCACGTACCCGTTGCGCGGCGGCCCGCCGATTACTGGCCGGCGCAGCGACAGGCGTTTCGGCCGGAAGCTGGATGACTTCGGGCTTATCGGCGGGTTTACTCATCAAACAACACAAATCCTGCCCGCAAACGACGCGGGCTTTGCATTATCTATCTCTGGCGCTAAATCATTAAGAGCTGCCTTAAAGAGCTAAAGAAACTCCTTAATGAGCGGTTAAATTAACCTTTGTGGCGTTCGCGAGGGGTAGCATTGCAGCCGCGCGGGCCTGATCTAAATCAAGGCTAGCGCCATCGCGATTGTCGTAAAATATCACGATAGGCAGGAAGCCATTTGAAGGCTCCTTCGATGAAAAAGCCAAGTCGCTCGGTTGACGAGCCAGAGCCGAAGAAAGCACCACGCGCCGATCGGCCTCCTACCGAAGGGTTCGTGGTGATTGTCGACGGCCATTTCAAATCGGAATTTGGCACGGCCGAGGCTGCCGAAGCTTCGGGCCGGAAACTGAAATCGGCCTATCCGATGCTTCAGATCGAGATCTATGACGCCGCCACCAAGGTGCGAACCCTGTTGAGCTAGGAACGCTGGCTATCGGGCATTCCTGAGTTCCAGGTATTGCTTCGGCGGCCGTGGCCGCGACGTTGCGGCGCCGGCCTGCTGTAGCGGCGGGCATCCGACCTCAATGAATGAGTGAGGAGTTCTTGACTCGGTCGTCCCGACATTACCTCTGTAACCATTCGACGCGCGCATGCCATCCTCAGGCAATTTTGGCCGTGTATGAACCTCCGATTGAGACGGCGTCGACCGCGACGCCGGCGAGGTTTCAGAGAGGACGAGATGGCAACAACACAATCTGTATCGATGCGCAGCAAGACCGATGCGCCGGCGCTGGATGGGCCCGGCAAGGAGGAGGCGACGCGGCTGCTTGCAGCAATCCACGATCTTGCGCCGGAGGTTGCCGCACGTTGCGCGGAGATCGAGGCGGCCCGGCGAATCCCGGGCGATATAGCCGCCCGGCTGCAGCAGACCGGCTTTTTTGGCGCTCTGGTGCCGCGCAGCCATGGCGGGTCGGAACTCAGCGTTCCCGACGTGCTCCCGATGATCGAAGCCCTGTCGGCCGCGGACAGCTCTCTCGGCTGGGTGGCCATGATCGGCACGGCGTCCGAGCTGTTCTGCATGCGGCTGGCGCCGGAGACCTTCAACCGGATCTATGGGAACGGCACCAATCCGCTGGTGATCGGCGCCGGCACGCCTGTCGGCAGGGCGGAGGTCACCGACAGCGGCTTCCGCATTTCCGGACGATGGCCGTTTGCAAGCGGCTGCCAGAACGCAGCGTGGCTCGTCGGCCATTGCGTCATTACCAGAAACGGCGTCCCGGAGATGACCGCGCAAGGGCCGAAGACGAAATTCGTGGTGCTGCCGGCGGAATTGTGGCGCATCGAGAAGACATGGGAAGCGTCGGGCCTGACCGGCAGCGGCAGTCACCATATTGTCCTCGACTCCATGGATGTCACGAACGCTTCGATGTGGGATTTGCTGAGTGATACGTCGAGCATTCGAAGCCCGTTCGCCGGCTCCTTTTTCCCGTTCCTCGCAGCCATTCATGCCGCAGTGCCGGTCGGCATCGCTGCCGGCGCGGTCGCCGATCTCATTGCGCAGGCGGAAGAAGGACGTCGCCAGCTCTTTGCCTCGATCGATATGCGGGATTCCCCGGTATTTCAGCACGAGCTCGGCAAGTTGCAGGCCTCGTTACGTGCCGCCCGCGCCTTGATGCAGATTCAGGCCGCGCAGCAATGGGAGCGCGCGATGGCCGGCACGCTGGATGGTACGGCCGACTTTGCCGAGGGCCTGCAAGGTAACGCCTGGATCCACTCGACCTGCGGAGACGTGGTGCGCGGATGTTATGCGTTGGGCGGATCCGCCTCGGTCCTCAACAGCTCGCCGCTGCAGCGGCGGCTGCGGGACGTGCAGGCCGCCAAGCAGCATGCACTTGCCCAGGATCGGTTCTACGGCCGCGCCGGCGCGAACGCTCTCGGCTTCGCGCCGGTCAATCCGCTTTTTGGGGGGTAATCCCGAAACACGGGAAGCGCCGCACCGCGATGCTCCGTGGCCGCCTCTTGGAAGGCCGAACGACACATGCGGCGGCAGCAATTTAAACTGCCGCCGCGTTTATCGGCGCCACCAATACAGATCCCAAACCGTTCCGCTGGACCAAGGCGCCGCCGAAATCTTGGCCGGCATCCAACGCTTTTGCCTTCGCACACTCGCTGCAAACGCCTAGAATGACGCCGACTTTAGATTGGGGATACTGGCAGTCACCGGCATTCTGGCAGGAGCGGAAGATGGCTCTCCTAAAGCGGGAATTATATCGTCAGGTAAGCGGCCCGGAGATTACCCACGCGGATCGCTGCACGCTCATTTTCGATACGGATATCAAAAGCTTGTACGTGGAACGTGAAGTGGCGCATCTGGACGCGAAGGCGGGCGGCGCCGTGCAGTACCGAACCGACACCATGGACATTGCGGACTATCTGACCCAGGGCGGTCAAACGGCCGGGCACCGCGAGCTCTGGCGGCTGCTGCGAACGCTGTTCGAGGAAGACGGCAATCGCGACGGAGAAATCAGTTAGCTGCCTCAAATTCGGTGCTTCAACGGAAACGCGCTCGCGATAGCCGTGCAGGGTCGTTCCGTCGTCAGTTACTACGGACCTGAGAGATCGGTTCGTCGCTTGCGGCCGATGCTTCGAGACGCTCGCGTCGCTCGCTCCTCAGCATGAGGCGGTTGTGTGCTTCAACAAGTCAGACCTCATCCTGATGAGGTCACCAACGGGTCGCGCGAATGCGCGCCCGATGACAGGCTCCGTGACCGTCTCGAAGGATGGGCTGCAGTACCAACTCTCGGGTTCCAGCCACCGGTTTGAACCCAACCCCGGTTCGGCGCTCCGGAAGCTCAGCGCTCCAGCCGCGCCAGCAGGCTGGACGTGTCCCAGCGCTTACCGCCCATCTTCTCGACTTCGGAGTAGAACGCATCGACCAGGGCGGTAACCGGAAGGCTCGCCCCGTTGCGCCGCGCCTCGGCCAGGCAGATCGACAGGTCCTTGCGCATCCATTCCACCGCGAAGCCAAAATCGTACTTGCCCTCGTTCATGGTCTTGTAGCGGTTCTCCATCTGCCAGGACTGGGCGGCGCCCTTCGAGATGGTGTCGATCACGGCCGCGACGTCGAGCCCCGACTTCTTGGCGAAATGAATGCCTTCCGAAAGACCCTGAACCAGGCCCGCGATACAGATCTGGTTGACCATCTTCGTTAACTGACCCGAACCCGCCGGCCCGAGCCGCCGGCACATCCGCGCATAGGCCGCGATCACAGGTTCGGCGGCGGTGTAAGCGTCTTCCGTGCCGCCGCACATCACCGTCAGAACGCCGTTTTCGGCCCCCGCTTGTCCGCCGGATACCGGCGCATCGACGAATTTGAAGCCGAGCTTGGTCGCCTCGGCGTCGAGCTCGCGCGCGACCTCGGCCGACGCGGTGGTGTGGTCGACAAAGGTCGCGCCCTTTTTCATGCCGGCAAACGCGCCGTCGGCCCCCAGCGTCACGGAGCGCAGGTCATTGTCATTGCCGACGCAGCACATCACGAAATCCTGACCTTCAGCGGCGGCTTTCGGCGTCGGCGCGGTGCGCCCGCCGAACTTGCCGGTCCACTCCTTCGCCTTCGCCGCGGTCCGGTTGTATACCGTCACCTCGTGGCCACCTTTTTTCACCAGATGTCCTGCCATCGGGAAACCCATCACGCCGAGACCGAGAAAAGCGACTTTAGCCATGTGTGCTACCTTGTTTCTTGCCTTGGGGTTTTGCCGGCGGCATTGGGCAGGCCGGACCGTGTTCTACAGGAGGGAGCCGCACCATAAACCCTGCGCCGCGAAGGGCAACGGCTTCGTTTGGCGGGCGGGCCGGGTTTTGTGCTAGGGTAGGGGCTTGGGGGACAGGGATTTCAACACAACGGGAGTGACATCGCATGAGCGTAGGCGTGCTCGATCATTTCAACATCCGGACCCGCAAGCTCGCCGACACGGTCCGGTTCTACGAGGATATTCTGGGACTGGAAAAAGGCGCCCGGCCGAACTTCGCGTTCCCCGGGGCGTGGATGTACAGCGAGGGCAAGCCGGTGGTGCATCTGGTCGATATTTCCAGGACCGACGAGCCGCAAAAGCCGGATTCCGGTGTGGTCCATCACGTCGCCTTTGTCAGCCGGGATTTCGCCGGCATGAAGCAGCGGCTGCAATCCAAGGGGATGGCATTCGACGCGCGGCAGGTTCCGGGCGGCGATCTCTGGCAGATCTTCGTCAACGACCCCAATGGCGTCATGATCGAATTGAATTACGAGGCCGCCAAGGAAGGCGGCGAATTGGCGCCCACCGAACGCGCGGATGATATCGGGGCGAGGTAGCCTTTTGGGCTGCAACGCTCTATGGGTCGCATCGGAAAATTATTTGGAGATGCGTTTTGAGCGTAACGCAGCAGCAGGTTCTGGATGCGCTGGCCAAAGTGAGGTCGCCGCGCGGCGTCGCCTTGACCAACGCCAATGTATTGTCGGCCATCACCGCGAATGACGGCAAGGTCTTCTTCTCGATCAATGTCGACGCCACGGAAGCCCGCGCCTGGGAAAGCGTTCGGGCGGAGGCTGAGGCGGCCGTGCGCGCCATTCCCGGCGTCACCGTCGCCATGATCGCGCTGACGGCCGAGCGCAAGGCCGGCGCTGCGGCGCCACCGCCGCCGCATCGCCATGCGCAGGGCGTGCCGCATGTCTCCGCGCACAAGCCGCCGCAAAGTCCGGCGTCGCCGATGTCGAAGCAGTCGGAAATCCCCGGCATTGCCGCCGTGATCGCGGTGGCCTCGGGCAAGGGCGGGGTCGGAAAATCGACCACGGCGCTCAATCTGGCCTTGGGGCTGCGCGATCTTGGCCTGCGGGTCGGCCTGCTCGATGCCGATATTTACGGGCCGTCGGTACCGAGGTTGACCGGCCTTCACGAGAAGCCGCAGCTCAACGACGACAAGAAAATGATTCCGCTGCAGCGTTTCGGCCTCGCCATCATGTCGATCGGTTTTCTGGTCGAAGAGGACACCGCGATGATCTGGCGCGGACCGATGGTGATGTCGGCGATCACCCAGATGCTGCGGGATGTCGCCTGGGGAACCCTGGATGTTCTGGTGGTCGATATGCCCCCCGGTACCGGCGATGCGCAATTGACGCTGGCGCAGAACGTGCCGCTCAAGGGCGCGATCATTATTTCGACGCCGCAGGATCTTTCCCTGATCGATGCGCGGCGCGGGCTCGCGATGTTCAAGAAGGTCAATGTCCCCGTGCTCGGCATTGTCGAGAACATGAGCTATTTCCAGTGCCCGCATTGCGGAACCCGGTCGGACATCTTCGGTCACGGCGGCGCGCGGCATGAGGCGGAGCGGCTCGGGGTGCCGTTTCTGGGCGAAATCCCGCTGCACATGGCAATCCGCGTCTCCTCCGATTCGGGGACGCCGGTGGTGGAAAGCGAGCCGGACGGCCCGCATGCGGCGATCTACCGGGCGATCGGCGCCAAGGTCCGCGATCAGCTCCAGGGCGTGATCGCCGCGGCCTGAGCGGCCTGCCTGCCGGACGCATGCGACTTTCGTTTAATCTGTCCTGCCATGCCTTTGTCGCGTTTTCGCGGCCGAACTTCCGTGTTAAAGCGCCCCCGCCAGAGCGCCTTCGGCAGATGCGCGAATTGCTTCGCCGAAACAGATGCTCCCGGATATCTGGGAAACGCCCACCAAGGAGATGCCTGAATGAAGCGTCGTGATTTTTTGAAAGTTTCAGCAGCCGGTGCCGCTGCCACCGCGGTGGCCTCGCCGGCGATCGCGCAATCATCGCCCGAAATCAAGTGGCGCTTGACGTCGAGTTTCCCGAAGTCGCTCGATACGATTTACGGCGGCGCTGAATACTTCGCGAAACAGGTTGCGGAAATGACCGACAACAAGTTTCAGATTCAGGTTTTCCAGGCGGGCGAACTGGTTCCGGGATTGCAGGCGCTGGACGCGACCGCGCAGAACACCGTCGAAATGTGTCACACCGTCTCGTATTACTACGTCGGCAAGGATCCGACCTTCGCGATCTACGCCTCGGTGCCGTTCGGCCTCAATGCGCGTCAGCAGAATTCCTGGTGGTACCAGGGCGGCGGCATGGAGATCGGCAACGAGTTCTTCAAGAAGTCCGGCGTGATCGGATTTCCTTGCGGCAACACCGGCACGCAGATGGGCGGCTGGTTTCGCAAGGAGATCAAGACGGTCGCCGATCTCTCCGGCCTCAAGTTCCGCATCGGCGGCATCGCCGGCCAGGTGTTGCAGAAGGTCGGTGTCGTGCCGCAGCAGCTCGCAGGCGGCGATATCTATCCGTCGCTCGAGAAGGGCACCATCGATGCGGCCGAATGGGTCGGGCCGTATGACGACGAGAAGCTCGGATTCCAGAAGGTCGCCAAATATTATTATTATCCCGGTTTCTGGGAGGGCGGTCCGACCGTTCACGCCTTCGCAAACCTCGAGAAGTGGAATGAGCTGCCGAAGGGCTATCAGGCGATCATCGCCAACGCGGCCGCGAATGCCAATAGCTGGATGGCGGCGCGCTACGACATGCAGAATCCGGCGGCGCTGAAGCGTCTGGTGGCCGGCGGTACCCAGCTTCGTCCTTTCACCAATGAAGTACTGGAAGCCTGTCTGAAGGCGACCAACGAATTGTGGACCGAGATTTCCGCGAAAAATCCCGACTTCAAGAAATCGATCGACGCGATGCAGGCCTACCGCTCCGACCAGTATCTGTGGTGGCAGGTGGCGGAATATACCTTCGACAGCTTCATGATCCGGTCGCGCACGCGCGGCTGATACACCTTAAGGTCGTAGTTAAAGTCGTAGTTCGAAAGTCCGGCCTCCGCGAGAAGGCCGGGCTTTTTGCGTCGCGGTACGAGATGATCGTGGAAATCGGACCCCGGATGCTCCATGCTGGTGACAAGCCTCGACACGAAGGCTGAACGACACATCACCAGGGAGAGGAATACCCATGAAGCGACGAGACTTCATCAAGGTCACCGGCATGGGCGTCGCAGGCGCCGCAACCATGGCGGCGCCGGCGATCGCCCAATCGATGCCGGAGATCAAATGGCGCATGCCGACGAGCTGGCCGAAATCGCTCGACACGCTGTATGGCGGAGCCGAAATGATGGCCAAGGTCGTCGGCGAAGCCACCGACAACAAGTTTCAAATTCAGACATTCGCCGCGGGCGAAATCGTGCCGGGACTGCAGGTTCTCGATGCCGTACAGAACGGCACCGTCGAGATCGGCCACACCGCCTCGTATTATTATTTCGGCAAGGACCCGACCTTCACCTTCGGTTCGGCGGTGCCGTTCGGACCGAACATGCGCATCAACCAGGCCTGGTACATGCTGGGCGGCGGCAAGGACCTGCTCAACGAATTCTACAAAAAGTATAACGTTACGTCGCTGCTCGCCGGCAACACCGGCTGCCAGATGGGCGGCTGGTTTCGCAAGGAGATCAACACCCCCGACGACCTCAAGGGGCTCAAATTCCGCATCGCCGGTTTTGCCGGGCGCGTGCTGCAGAAGCTCGGAGCGGTGCCGCAGCAGATTGCCGGCGGCGACATCTATCCCGCGCTTGAAAAAGGCACGATCGACGCCGCCGAATGGGTCGGCCCTTACGACGACGAAAAGCTCGGCTTCTACAAGGTCGCGCCTCACTATTACTATCCGGGATGGTGGGAGGGCGGTCCGATGCTGCTTTCGTTCGTCAATCTCGACAAATGGAATGCGCTGCCGAAATACTACCAGGCCATCCTCGAGCAGGCCGGTCACTACGCCAATAACTGGATGATGGCGAAGTATGATCAGGCCAACCCTCAGGCCCTGCGCAAGCTGCTGGCGAACGGCACCAAGCTGCATGCGTTCTCACCGCCAATCATGGATGCCTGTTTCAAGGCGGCCAGGGAGCTGCACAACGAGGTTTCCGCGACCAATGCCGACTTCAAGAAAGCCTACGAATCGCTGACCGCGTTCTCCAACAACGGCTATCAGTGGTTCCAGGTCGCCGAGGTCGGTTACGACAGCTTCATGGCGCGCCGCTCACAGAGCTGATTGCCTCCAGCATCATGCGAACGAAAAAACCCGAAGCACGAGCTTCGGGTTTTTTGTTGCGGAAAGGAAAGCGTTACTGTTTGGGTGGACCGAAATCGAGTGGCGGCAGGTCGATCTGCGGAATGTCGATCTTGATGGTGTTGGGATCGATCGTCGATGCCGCGCCCTTGTAGTGCATCACCATCCCCGGGAACATGATCACCAGCAGCACCATGATCACCTGGATCACCACGAACGGAACCGCGCCCCAATAGATCTGACCCGTGGTGACCGGATCCATGCGTTTGCCGGTCACTCGGTCGATATAGGATTCCTTTGGCGCAACCGAGCGCAGGTAGAACAGCGCGAATCCGAACGGCGGATGCATGAACGAGGTCTGCATGTTGACGCCGAGGATCACGCCGAACCAGATCAGGTCGATGCCGAGCTTTTCGGCGGCGGGCCCGAGCAGGGGAATGATGATGAAGGCCAGTTCGAAAAAATCCAGGAAGAAAGCGAGCACGAACACAAAGGCGTTGACGAAGATGAGGAAGCCGATCTGACCGCCGGGCAGGGAGGTCAGGAGGTGCTCCACCCAGACGTGACCGTTCACGCCGTAGAAGGTGAGCGAGAAGACGCGCGCGCCGACCAGGATGAAAACCACGAAAGCCGACAGTTTGGCGGTGGATTCCGTGGCCTGCCGGATCAGATCCCAGCTCAGCCGGCGTTTGGCAGCGCCGAGAAGGATCGCGCCGGCCGCGCCCATGGCGCCGCCTTCCGTCGGTGTCGCGATGCCGAGGAAGATCGTGCCCAGCACCAGGAAGATCAGGAACAGCGGCGGCACCATCACAAACGTGGTCTGTTGCGCCATCGCCGACAGGAAACGAAAACCGGTCAGTCTGTCGAGGATCCAGTTCAGCACGGCGACAAAGAACGCGAACAGGATGCCGAAGAACATGCTGAGCACGACGAAGTCCGCGCCATGCGTTTCGGATTTTCGCATCATGAACCATCCGAACACGACGCTGGCGAGCGTCAGCACGCCTAATGAAGCCAATCCGCGGCTGCCATCTTTCTCGCGAAAGCCGATCGCCTCGGCCGGCAAGCCCGGAGCTGCCTTGGGAAATATCAACGTGACCAGGAATGCGTAAAAAGCATAGAGACCGGCCAGCACCAGTCCCGGAATGAAGGCGCCCTCGTACATGTCGCCGACCGACTTGCCGAGCTGGTCGGCCATCACGATCAGCACCAGCGACGGCGGGATGATCTGCGCCAGCGTGCCGGAGGCCGCGATGATGCCGGTAGCTACCCGGCGGTCGTAGCCATAACGCAGCATGATCGGCAGCGAGATCAAGCCCATCGAAATCACGGAAGCGGCGACGACGCCGGTGGTCGCAGCCAGCAGCGCGCCGACGAACACGACGGCGTAGGCGAGGCCGCCGCGGATGGTGCCGAACAACTGCCCGATGGTGTCGAGCAGATCCTCGGCCATGCCGGATCGTTCCAGCACCAGCCCCATGAAGGTGAAGAACGGAATCGCAAGCAGCGTGTCGTTGTTCATCACGCCGTAGACGCGCTCGGGAAGCGCCTGCAGGAAGTCCGGCCGGAATTCCCCGAGCTGGATGCCGACAAAGGCGAAGATCAGGCCGACCGCGCCGAGCGAGAATGCCGCCGGATAACCGGCCAGCAAGAACACAACCAGCGCCACGAACATGATCGGCGCCATATAGGCAATCAGAAACGCTTCCATCTAGTCCCCCTGCGACCGCGTCCGGCGATCAGTCTTTTTTGATCGCTTCGACGAGATGTTCGACCTCGGCCTCGAGAGCAGGCACCTGCGATGCGTGTGGATCCGGAATAAGGCCGCGCATCACGGCAATGCGTTTGATCAGTTCCGATATGCCCTGCACCAGCAGCATGGCGAATCCGATCATGATCAGCGATTTGGCCGGCCACTGCGGCAAGCCGCCGGCGTTGCCCGATTGCTCGTTGATCTCGATCGAGCGCCTGAAAAACGGGACGCCGGTGATGATCATGACGATGCAGAGCGGCAGCAGGAAAAAGGCGTGCCCGACAATATCGATGCTGTCGCGCAGCTTCTTCGGCAGCATGCTGTTCACGATATCGATCCGGATGTGCTCGTTATCGAGCAGCGTCCAGGACGAGCACATCAGGAAGACGACGCTGAACAGCAGCCATTGAAGTTCGAGCCAGGAATTGGACGAGGTATCGAATGTCTTGCGGACGATCGCGTTGAGGGCAGACACCACCACGGCAACCAGGATCAGCCATGCCAGGCGTTTGCCCACCCATCTCGTGAACACGTCTATTCCGCGGCTCATTTTCAAGAGCGATTGCAACGCAGGTCCTCCCGTTTCGCCTCTGCCGTCTTCGCCACGCCGTCAGGCGCAGGGGCTTATCCAGCCGGGCTAGCATAAAGCCGCCGCACCATCCCAGCGCCCAAAGCCGCCGTCAATTGGAAGTTTGTTGATATTGAAGGGGAATTTGATCTGGCGGATGACCGCCGGAGCCGAAGGCCTCAGCCGCCGGTGACGCTCATATGGCGGCTGACGCTCGGGCGGTTGTGCCGGCGATCGATGATGAAGTCATGGCCCTTCGGCTTTAAGCCGATGGCGCGGTCGATCGTGGCGCTGAGCAGGTCGTCGGTGGCGGAGGCCCGCAGCGGCTTGCGCAAATCGGACGCGTCCTCGTGGCCGAGGCAGGTATGCAGCGTGCCGGTGCAGGTGATCCTCACCCGGTTGCAGGACTCGCAGAAATTATGGGTCATCGGCGTGATGAAGCCGAGCTTGCCGCCGGTCTCGCTGACGCGAACGTAGCGAGCGGGGCCGCCGGTGTCGTCGTCGAGGTCGGTCAGGGTGTAGCGCTGGGCCAGACGCGCGCGCAGCAGCGACAGCGGCACATATTGGTCGATCCGGCCTTCGCCGATATCCCCCATCGGCATCACCTCGATCAGCGTCAGCGCCATGCCCTTGCCATGCGCCCATTCCATCAGCGCCGGGATTTCATCCTCGTTCATGTTCTTCAGGGCGACCGCGTTGATCTTGACGGCAAGGCCCGCTGATCGCGCGGCCTCGATCCCGGCCAGCACCTTGTCGAGATCGCCCCAGCGGGTGATGGCGCGGAATTTCGCCGGATCGAGCGTATCCAGCGAGACGTTGATGCGGCGCACGCCGCAGTCGGCCAACTCGCCGGCGAAGCGCGCCAGTTGCGAGCCGTTGGTGGTCAGCGTCAGTTCACGGAGCGCGCCGGTATTCAGATGGCGCGACAGCGAGCGCACCAGCGACATCACATTGCGCCGGACCAGCGGTTCCCCGCCGGTCAAGCGCAGTTTACGCACGCCCTTGGCGATGAAGGCCGAACACAGCCGGTCGAGTTCTTCGAGCGTCAAAAGATCGGCCTTGGGCAGGAATGTCATGTCTTCCGACATGCAATAAAAACAGCGCAGATCGCAGCGATCCGTGACCGACACCCGCAGATAGCTGATGGTCCGGCCGAATGGATCGGTCATCGGACGGGCAATGGAGGTCAGGGGGCTAAGGGGCGGTCCGTTCATTCAAAAAGCGCCTTTTTTTGGCGCGGCATAATAGAGGCGCCGCACACCGCCAATCTAGGCACGTTATCGCCCCGGCACAATCCGCTCCGTTGCGGGGGTACAGTGCAAGCACGCCGTCAGCGGTTGGCGGGGGTCGGCGCCGGAAAGGCCGAATTCAGCAGGCGCCGCCGCGGCCTTGGGCGGTTGTGGCTTCGGCCTCAGCACTTGCTTGCGGGCCCCTTTCGGCGGCGGACCCGCCGGCTGAAGTTCCGCGAAAACCGGATTGGGATCGACCGTCGTCGAGGCGGGGGCAGAGGGGTCTCCGGGGATGCGAATGACCTGCACCGGGACGGTCACCGGCTGGAACTTGTTCAGCGTGTAGGTGACCGCGAAACCGCTGTCCGGCGCCGATACGGCGACCGAGCAGGGCGTCTTGCAGGCCGGCCCCAGCGACGTGGTGGCATCGGCGCCCGGCGGCGTCGACTCCAGTTGGACCTGCACGGTGGGCGGCGTGGCCTTGAAGGCGTCCCACGAAAAAGAGGAACAGCCAGCCAGACTGATACCGGCTGCGGCAATCACGAGGGTACGACGCATGGTCAATCCGCCACTTCAGAGCCTGATCGGGAAAGGCATGCCCCGGACTTGGATGCCGGGGATGGGCGCCGGTCTTTCCGGCTCAAACAAGAGGAGAGCGATCGCGCTCTTCTGCGGCCGCCGCCACAATCCGCGAGGCAACCATAGGTGCGGCAGAACAGCGGCGCAACCGTGCGGAGCCCGATCGTTAAAAAATGGTTAATGTCGAAATGCAGCGATTTTGATACTAAAGCAAAATCAACATGTTATGTGATAGTCCGCTGCGACATCAGGCTTTCGACCGCAGCCGGCAGGTCGCTCATGTGATGGATCAGCCGATCCGGCTTGAGGTCGGCGATGGGAACGTCGGTGTAGCCAAAACCGACGCCGATCACGGGGACCCCGGCGCGGCGGGCCACGCCGATATCCGGGCCGGCATCGCCCACCATGATCGTCGAGGCGATCTGCCCACCGGCGCGCGCGACGGTCTGCTGCAAGATCGCCGGGTCAGGCTTTGAAACGCCGAAAGTGTCCGCGCCGCAGACCGCGGAAAATCGCGCGCTCAATCCGAGCCGATCGAGCAGCAGCTTCGACAACCATTCGAGCTTGTTGGTGCAAACCGCAAAGCGATAGCCGCCCGCGGTGAGATCATCGAGCGCGCTTTCCAGGCCATCGAACGGGCGCGAGGCGTCGGCGATGTGCGCCGCGTAGTAATCGATGAAATCGCCGGTGAGCCGGGTGATGTCGTCAAGACCGGCGGTGCGGCCCTCCAGTTCCAAACCGCGTTCGATCAGGCGGCGGGCGCCTGCGCCGATCATGGTGCGCGCGGCATGCAGCGGGACCGGCGGCAAGCCCTCGCGATCGAGGACATGATTGAGCGCGCTGATCAGGTCGGGCGCCGTATCCACAAGCGTGCCGTCCAGATCGAATACAACGAGGCGGGAAGAGTTCATGGCAAATTCGCTATCGGTCCCGGCGGCATCGTGCAAGTGGGGCGGTGGGCTTGGACCCTCATGGTGAGGAGCGCGGCAAGGCCGCGCGTCTCGAACCATGAGGCCACGCGATTCGCGGTCAAAAAGCCCCGTTTCACGCTGTTTGAACCCTCTTATACTGCTGTTCCTCCCGGTAAAACGACGCTAGATATGCCCCCGCCGATATCGCCCGCCGCACGGTCGGCGGGGCCGGGTCGGCGGCTCCTTGGGCATGGTTTGCACGTGAATATGGACGGATTGAAACGGCAGGCGGCGGCGCGCGCGCTGGAACAGGTGAGCGACGGCATGAAGCTCGGACTCGGCACCGGTTCGACCGCGAAGCATTTTGTCGAGCTTCTCGGCGAGCGGGTGCGCGCCGGACTTGACGTCATCGGCGTGCCGACATCGGAGGCAACCCGCGCCGATGCCGTCAGATGCGGCGTTCCGCTCACCACGCTTGATGACATCGACCGGCTCGATCTGACCGTCGATGGCGCCGACGAGATCGATTCGGCGCTCAATCTGATCAAGGGCGGCGGCGGCGCGTTGTTGCGCGAAAAGATCGTGGCGGCGGCGTCTGATCGCATGATCGTGATCGCCGACGAATCCAAATGGGTCGACGTTCTCGGCCGCTTTCCCTTGCCGGTAGAGGTCATTCCGTTCGGCCTGGCCGCGACGCAACGCGCCATCGGCAGGGCATTTGCGGAAAGCGGCGTTTCCGGGCAAATGGTGCTCCGAAAGAGCCAGGACGGTCACGCTTTCGTCACCGATGGCGGCCACTGGATTATCGATGCCCGTCTCGAACGAATAAGCGATGCCCCGCGTCTGGCGCTGTTGCTGAACGCGATACCGGGCGTCGTCGAGCATGGGCTGTTCATCGGCCTTGCCAGCACGGCGCTGCTGGCGGGCTCCCAGGGAATTCGTGTTGTTGAACGGCGGTAACGCCGAAATCGAGGAGAATTTGGAATGAAGCGCCTTTTTAGAATGTTGCCGACTGCGGCCCTCGCGCTGGGACTGGCCCTGACCGGCGTTCCCGCCTGGGCGCAGCAACAGACCGCGCCGCTCAAGCCGGCGACGCCTGCCGCCATCGCGGCGGCCAAGGAGATCCTGGCGATGAAGAACGCCAGCGCGATGTATGCCAGCGCCGTGCCCAATATCGTGGAGCAGACCAAGAATGCGCTGCTGCAGAACAACCTCAACTATCAAAAAGATCTCAATGAAGTTGCCGTCATCGTCGCCAAGGCCCTGGCAGGCCGCGAAAAGGAAATCGGCGATGGCATGGCGCAGGTCTACGCCAACGAGTTTACCGAGCAGGAACTGAAGGACCTGGTGACGTTCTACAAGTCGCCGCTCGGCCAGAAGCTGCTCACCAACGAGCCCCGGGCGATTCAGTTCAGCATGTCCTATATGAACCAGTGGGCGCAGGTCTTTGCCGAAACCGTGAACGCCCAGTTCCGCGCCGAGATGCGCAAGCGCGGCAAGGAGATTTAGCTGGAGCGTTTTGACGATGTCGGTGAGTCGCTTGGTGCCATGCTTCGAGACGCTCGCTTCGCTCGCTCCTCAGCATGAGGCTGTTATGTTGCAACAAGTTGAGACCTCATCCTGAGGAGGCCGCAAAGCGGCCGTCTCGAAGGATGGGCTGCCATACCGGTTTGTGATTCCAGGCTCCAGGTGGAAGTCTGATAGAGAAATCCAGCGATTTCGGGCGGTGTTGAGATGGCTGAGTTCGACGTCGATCTGTTTGTCATCGGAGGAGGTTCGGGCGGGGTTCGCGCCGCCCGGATCGCCGCGGGCTACGGCGCGCGGGTGATGGTTGCCGAAGAATACCGGATGGGCGGCACCTGCGTCATCCGCGGCTGCGTGCCGAAAAAGCTGTTCGTGATCGGATCGCACATCCACCACGAGATCGAGGACGCCGCCGGCTTTGGATGGTCGATCCCGCCCGTGACCTTCGACTGGCCGACGTTGGTCGCCAACAAGGACAGGGAGATCGCGCGGCTCGAGGGTATTTACACCAGCAACGTGGAAAAATCCGGCGCCCGGATCGTCAAGACCCGCGCCGTGTTCGAGGACGCGCATACGCTTCGCCTGCTGACCGGCGAGGCCGTGAAGGCGAAATATGTGCTGATCGCGACCGGCGGCGCTCCCAATCATGGGCTGGCTATTCCCGGCATCGAACACGTGATCTCGTCGAACGAAGTGTTTCACCTGACCGAGCTGCCGAAGCGCATCGTGATTCAGGGCGGCGGCTATATCGCGCTGGAGTTTGCCGGCATCTTCGCGGGCTTCGGCTCCGACGTGACGGTGATCTATCGCGGCGACAATATCCTGCGCGGCTTCGATGAGGACGTTCGCGCCCATGCGCGCGCCGAGATGGAGAAACAAGGCATCACCATCCTCACCGGTTGCACCGTCGACAAGGTCGACCAGCACGGCAACGAGTACGCGACGCATCTGTCGAACGGTTCGAGCATCGCCTCCGACAAGGTGATGTTCGCGATCGGGCGGCATCCGAATGTCGCCAATCTCGGGCTGGAGAAGGCCGGCGTCGCCATCAATCCGAACAATGGCGGCATCGCCGTCGACGGCTGGTCGAAGACGTCGGTGCCGAACATCTACGCGATCGGCGACGTCACCCATCGCACCAATCTGACGCCGGTCGCGATCCGCGAGGGCCACGCCTTCGCCGACACCGTGTTCGGCAAGCGCCCGGTCCAGGTCGATCACAGCAACATCCCGACCGCGGTATTTTCGCAGCCCGAGGTCGGCACGGTCGGATTGACCGAGGCCGAGGCGCGCGCGCAATTCAGCCACGTCGATATCTACAAGGCCGACTTCCGGCCGATCAAATCGACCATGTCCGGCCGCGATACCCGCATCCTGATGAAGCTGGTGGTGGACGGCACCACCGATCGCGTGGTCGGCTGCCATATCGTCGGCGACACCGCCGCCGAAATCGTCCAGGCCGTCGCCATCGCGGTGAAGATGAAGGCGACCAAGGCCGATTTCGACGCGACCTTTGCCTTGCATCCGACCGCGGCGGAAGAACTTGTGACCATGCGGACGCCGACCGCGCGCCATGTGCGCGGGGCGGCGGCGGAGTAGCGGCGATGTTGGCGTATTTCGACGCCAGCGGCTCGATGGGCAATTCACCGGTCTTCGTGATGGCGGGCTATGTCGGTCGCTTTGTGGATTGGAAAAAGTTCACGCCCGAATGGCAAACTGGATTGGACACCCCAAAAGCCATCGATTATTTTAAGATGTCGGAGGCTTGGGCGCGCCGCGGCGAATTCCAAGGATGGCATTCTGAAGATCGAGACGCGCGGCTAAGGCTCTTGGCCCCCATCGTTAATAAACATGCTTTAGCTGCCGTTGTCTCGGTGATTCCCGTTAAATCTTGGAAACAACATTTTGTAGGTAGGCTGGAGAAAACCTACCATAATCGTCCGTACTACTTTGCCTTTCACGGTGTCATATCGAACGCTATCAAATATATGCACGCAAAGGGAATCAAAGAAAAAATAGACTGTATTTTCGATAGTGAGGGAGGCGAACCGATTGCAGAAATCATCGACGGATTTTCTCGCTTCGCGGAGTTGGCTCCGGATCATCTCAAAGAATACATCGGGGACCCACCGACTTTCAGAGACGAGAAAAAGATTTTGCCGCTCCAGGCGGCGGATCTCTTGGCATGGCATGTTCGCCGCGTTTATGCCGAGCGCGCCCAAGGCGAAGAGGCGGTAAGGGCCTTAACGCCAATTGCTGGCGAAGTATTCAATATCGAGCATGCTTACACCGTCTGGAAAGATCACGAACTCAAAGATGCAATAAGGTTCATTGAGAACCGATCCAAGTCTCTAGCACTGGCATCGAGAAAGCCGATTCCGATGACGATCCCTGACCCTACTAGCCGCCTTTGACTCTGAGCCGCCGGGATCGGCATGCCCATAAAGGCTCGTGGGGCAGATCGGCGCCGCGTAAACCGCCACTAAACTTCCGCGCGAGACGCTGGCAACGATGTTTCGCAAGGTGCGCAGTCAACGACTATTTTAATACGCTTGTCCCGCACGCCAGCCGCGTAGGATGGGTGGAGCGAAGCGATACCCATCAATTGCATCTTATGGACGTGTTGGGTTCTGGACGTGATGGGTTTTCGCAGTCCGTAGGGCGGATTAGCACAGCGCAATCCGCCACTCAGCGGCCATAGATGCGCTTACGCTTGCGGCTAAGCCGCTTCACGGCTTTCGATTCGGGCGCGGCTGTATCCGGCAACTGAAATCCGCAGAAGATGTCGACGGCGCTCCCTCGTCGCATGGCAGTTTTTGCGCGATTTACGTCATTTCGGCCCGACCATGACCGCAGTAGATTGCCCGTCGGGCCGTGTAACCGTGGACATTGAGGCAAGTAACCATGAATTGGCGGCTTGTGTTGTGGATCGGTTTGGGCGCCGCCGCGCTTGTCGCGACAGTCGGTGGCGCGTGGATTCTCACGCTGCCGCCCGCGTCGTCTGTCGGCGCCGCGCCGCCGATCGCGAAGGAGGAGGCCGACGCCACGATCGCCGCCTTGAAGCCGCCGAAACGCCGGCGTCCCTTGATCGCGATCGTCGGGGTCAATGACAGCAGCGAGATCACCGACTATCTGATGCCCTATGGCATCCTGCGGCGCGCCGACGTCGCCGATGTGATGACGCTGGCAACGGAGCCGGGACCGGTGACGCTTTTTCCGGTGCTCAGGGTCGAGCCGCAGGCGACGGTCGCGGTCTTCGATGCGCAGCATCCGGAAGGCGCGGACTATGTCATCGTCCCTGCCATGAGCCGCGACGACGATCCGGCGGTGCTGCGATGGATCACAAGCCAGGCGGCCAAGGGGGCGATCATCGTCGGCATCTGCGCCGGAGCCAAGGTCGTCGGCAATACCGGCCTGCTCGACGGCAGGCGGGCGACGACCCACTGGTATTACCTGAAGGAGCTGCGCGACAGGCATCCCGCGATCCACTATGTCAGGGACCGGCGGCTGGTGGTCGACCGCGGCGTTGCGACGACGACGGGGATCACCGCGTCGATACCGATGTCGCTCACCCTCGTCGAAGCCATCGCCGGCCGGGACAAAGCCGAGGCGGTCGGCCGGGATATCGGCCTTGCCCACTGGGACGCGCGTCACGACAGCGATGCGTTCCGGTTCACGCGCCCGTTTGCATTGACGGCGCTCGGCAACGCACTCGCCTTTTGGAACAAGGAGCAACTCGGCATCGAAGTTGCGCCCGGCGTCGACGAAGTGTCGCTGGCGCTGGTTGCGGACGCCTGGTCGCGGACCTATCGCTCCCGCGCGGTGACGTTTGCCGGCACGGCCGGCGGGCAACAGACCCGCCACGGCCTGCGCATTTTCCCGCATCAGGTCGCCGCGAGCTGGCCCGCGGAGCGATTGCTGCCGGCGATCGCGAAGCTGCAACCGGCAAAGGCGTTGGACCAGGCCCTTCAAGGCATCGAGGCGCGCTACGGAATGGGCACAGCCGACCTCGTCGCCATGCAACTCGAATACCCGAGGGCACGGGGTCAGTGACTATTCAACACGCCAGCCCATTTCCCAGAAGTCGGCTTCGAGCCGGGTGGCTTCCTTGAAAATCGCGATCAGCTCTGCCTCGCGGGCAGGCGTGGCGTAGCGATCGGCGAGACTTTCGAGCTGCGCCTGCGCGTTCGCCGCGACCTCCTGATAGGGCGCACCGGCATATTCGGCGATCCAGACGCGATAGGGGTTGGTTGCAGCAAGCGCCTCGGGCCGCGAGGCGAGCCGCGTCGCGATCTCGGCGTAGCCGATCACGCAAGGCGCGAGCGCCACCTTGAGCGCCAGCAGATCGCCGCGCATTCCGGCATCGAGCACGTAGCGGGTATAGGCCAGCATCTCGGCCGCCGCGGGGGCTTGTTCAAGCTCGCCGGGCAACAGGCCCCAGCCGGCGCAGAGTTTTACGTGCAGGTCCATCTCGACGTCGAGAATGGCCGAGAGGCCGGCCGCCGCTTCGCGCATGTCGGCGAGCCGGGGCGACTTGTAGACGGCGAGCGCGTAGGCGCGGGCAAACTCGATCAGGAACAAATAGTCCTGAACGAGGTAGTGCCGAAACGCCGCTTCGGGCAGCGAACCGTCCGCCAAGGCGTTCATGAAGGGGTGCTCGGTATAGGCCCGCCACTCGGCGGCGGCTGCCGTCTTGAGACGCTCGAAGAAACGCATGATCTTTCGCCCGGTTTGTTTCTCGATAAGTGCTTTTTGGCTCGCGACCAATACTACGTCGTAACCGGGTGGACGCGCCCGCAAGGCGGATTAGCGAAGCGTAATCCGCCGTTCACCGACGATAAACTGGCGGGTTACGCTCAACGGCTAGCCTGCGGCCGGCCGTTGAAATTGAATGCTGCACTGGTTTTCAATGGTCACCATCTCGACCGCTTCCATTTGCTTAAGGGCCAGCGCGAGGTTCTCCGATCGCTGCCTGTCACCGACAGGCGAGGTTGCCGGCCAGACGATCACGGTCGCCGGCGCCGTCTCGGTGCCGTCGCTGCCGCCCAGACCCGCTTTCAGGCCGGAAAGCACAAATCCCCTCTTTGAGATCGCACGACCTTCCAGCACCAGTTCAGAGCAGCTCAATTTTCGATAGTCGCCCGCCGGGGACTTTGCGGGCAAATCCTGCGCCAGGCCGGAGCTGCAGCTCAGCGCGGCCGCCGCAAACGTGACGATGCCAAAAAAGCGCATGAGTAGTCTCCAAGGACCCGAAAGGATCCCGAAAACCACTCTTCAGTAATTCGACGAGCCGCGCAAGGCGCACGGACGCGACGAGGGGGTCTGCGACGCGGCTGGTCGAAAATTCATCCGACAGGCTAACGATCGCTTCGGCTTGTGTCAGCCGGAACGTGAAGGCGAATATCGGTCCAAGCCGCGCCCGTTGGCCAACCCCGCCCACGAGCAGGGCGCCAATGGCGTCTTTTCTCTGGAGCGTTGGGCGTCAATGGCGTATGATGCCGCGGTGGCACGACAATTCATCACCGTGGCGGAAACGCTTCTCTTCAGCCGCCAAGCCCGGGATGTCTGGGACGAAGCCGAGCGGGAGGCCTTCATTGAGTTCATCGCGCGGAATCCCGAAGAAGGGGATGTGATTCCCGAAACTGGCGGTGTGCGGAAAATTCGATGGGCCCGGCCCGGAAGCGGCAAACGCGGTGGCGCGCGGGTGATCTACTTTTATCACAGTGGCAACCGCCCGCTCTATTTGCTGATGGTCTACGCGAAGGCGCGTCAGGAGAACCTCACGGCGGAAGAAAAGAAGGTCGTTCGAAAGCTGGCAGCGATCTTGAAAAGTTGAGAGACGGGCACAAGGAAGGAGCAAAAAATGGGAAAATTTGGAAAGGAACTGATCGAGAGCATGCAACAGGCGGCAAGGCATGCCGCCGGCAAGAAAACGCGCGGCCTGCGCGTGTCCAAGGTCGAGTTGCCGGACGTCAGAGCCATCCGTCTTTCCCTGCGGATGTCGCAACATCACTTCGCGGCGGCGTATCGTATTCCGCTTCCCACGCTGAAAAACTGGGAGCAAGGACGGCGCATGCCGGATGCCCCTGCGGCCGCCTATCTGCTGGCGATCAAGCGGCGTCCGAAGGAAATCATGGAAGCCGTCGCGCGGCCGTGAAGCGGGGGCCGCGAGGTGGCCGTCTCGACGGACGAAAGCCACGTCCGAGCCATCGCTCAAGCGCGGGTCCCGTCGTGTGCTGGAACGCAGAGCTAGCGGGGGTTGCCGCCAGTTTCCGAATCCCGGCCGCTACTTGTCCCGCTGTTCGAACCCATTGTTGTGCTGCTGTTCGAATCCGGTTGATCGGGAGGATGGGCGGAAGCACCCGGGTTTTCCTGATCCGCCACATATCCCGAATCTCCGGAGTTGCGGGTCTCGATGCCTTTATCCGCATTCTCCTGCATCTGTTGGCTCGGCTGCATCTGTTGGCCAGGCGCGGTCGACTGCTGAGCCACTGTTGGCATGGTGATCGTGGTTCCAAAAGCGACCATCATGGTGAGAATTAGGTTCGCTGTCCTCCTATCGTATTCCCTTCCGCACAACGCCGCCAGCACAGCCTTTCCGAACGCGTGCGGCAGAGTGTTCGCGCGGAAGAATGCCCTCAAATAGAGGTAGTCCTCGCCGGATTCATCGACGATCCTCAGCATATTGTGCTTCTCGTCTGCGACATCGCGTAGCGCAACGTAGATTTGCGATCTTCTAGCGAGGCCGCATAGCGTCGTTTTCCACGCAGACGACCAGTTGTTTTGCTTGTGTCTTTGTCATGGTTTCACAGCAGGTGCTTGATTTTGAATTCTTTGCGTCCGATCCCGGCGGCCTCGTACCAGTGTACTTCAGCACCTAGGTGGGTGCGCGAAGTGTATCCACCATCGACCGGCGATAAAGAGGCGGGTTCCGCCTCCGGCTTAGTAGGCCACGATCCAGGCTGATGTTGCGGTTTTCGGAGCGCAGGCGAAGGGAGAGTTCTGATACAACCATTTTTGTGAAATGAGACCAAAACAGCTGCCTCTGAGAAAAGGTCATAGGACGCATGGCGTGGCGCAAAATTATTGGAGTTGTGAGAAAAGCATTTGTGCTAATCATCTTCATCTTCATCTTCATCTTCGTCGATGCTCATCGCGCGATTTTCTCGGCTGATATCCGGCAGACTAGCAACAAATTTTGCGCGTTTAGTTGGAGGGTCCGATTGTTAGTGGCGACTCCGATAAGCTATTGGATGCAATCTTCCGCAGTCGCATCGATCGATATGATGAAAGAACCAGCTCAATCTGTTTGAAGTCGAATGGGGGTTCCTATTTAGAAGGTCTAAGGGTTGCAGAAGTTGTTTTCGGGCGGGGCTTATCGACGGTGATTGAGTATGGTTCGGAGTGTTATTCGGCTTGCGCAATAATCTTTATGGCGGGCGTAATGCCCGAGCAGATTGGCCCAATGCGCAAACTTAGCGCTGGAGGAGTTCTTGGTTTCCACGCACCATATCTTTCGATGCCCGACGCAAAGTATTCAAAACAAGAAGTGGAGGACGTCGCGCAGAGCATGCGGACTGCGATACTCGCGCTAGTGCGTTTGTCGTCAAAGCGAACCCAATTATACGGTGGCGAGTTTCTAAAAAAGAGTTCTGATCTCTGAAATTCTTGAAAAAGGTCCGAAGGACGTTTTCTTTGTTAAGTCCATTTATGACGCCGCCCGATGGGACATTCTGCTCTATGATGCTTCCGAACATTTCAAAAAGTCGAGCAGACTCGATGAAGTAAAGAATATTTGTAATAACTTTCACTACTCTAACATGGACGAAGATGCCGTCCCCGCGGTCACAAATTATTCGATTAGCGTTGAGAAGTATTCCTCAAAGTTCCAACAAGATGACGCTCGCATCTTAGTTAAGAACGCCAAGACCAAGGATACAGTTTGCGAACTCTACGCTAGGATATTTAAAGGCAATGATGCGGTTAAATTTTATGCGTGCTCGTTTGATTATTGGTCATCCAAGAGCTTTGGTGATTGTCGTGAATATCGCACCGCTCCAGCAATTCTAGTTGGTAAATTTGTTCCTGACTTCTTTTCTTATAGCCCAAGCACGTTGTTATTGCGGTTTAAACGGTGAAAATGAATTTAGCGCCTAGAATGGGTTTCGCGGGGGGCTCAACCCATCCTACGATCTGCTGCGCTCATGCGCACTACTTGCTGTTGGGGCTTAATCGATCATCGCGGTCCATCTCTGATTTGCCCGACGGGCAGTTTATTGATCGCCCTGTCCATCCCCATTCGCAAAAATATTTCCGTTTTCAGCTACCCCAAATCACATCTAGAACTCTTCGCATCCCGTCCTGAAGAAGAGGGGCGTTGGCCATCGTCACGAACGTTGGGATGGGATGCGGTGGACGCGGCAGCGTTGAGCGCGCGAAAGGTTGCAGGGCAGGTCGAAAGATCTGTGAGCGGCACAGAGCACGCGGACGAGAGACGATTGCTGTGGACGGCGAAGTCGTGTGGTCCTGACGCCCCGACGCTGGCGTCAAGTTCGCGGAGGCATGTCGGTTCGACCGAACTGAGACAGCCAATATCCGCGAGCGACGGTGGCAAAAGAGCCCGGTCACCGGGGAGAGCACGAAAGAAGCCGTTAAAACCATTGCGTGCGGGAATGCCGGGTGATCCCGGTGCGACCGTGGTGACTACTCGTGTGCTTTCTACCTTTGCACACGAGGCTGCGGGTGCAACGGGCACCCGGCATTCCCCACGCCCTCAAGGGGGCGGAAGTAAATGCACAACTCGGGCGCCTCGCGCCGCGAGGACGAAGTCGTATCCGAAATGACGGTTCGGGTGTCTGAAATCGAATTGCAGAACCAACACCTGCGTCGTCCCGGCCTTGAGCCGGGTCCCATAATCCCGGGCGTCAATTGTCGCGGAAGGTTTCCACCACATCGCAAAAACGATGGATCACGCGGTATGGGTCCCGGCTCAAGGCCGGGACCACGAGCGACATACGCTCTACTCCTTCGATTCCGCCGCCTGGATCCATTCCGCTGCGCCGCGCCACAGCGTGTCGCGGTGTTCGGGACGGAAAAAACCGAAATGGCCGATCTTGGTGGCGCCGACATCGGCGGGCGCGACGGTCAGGATTTCCGGCTTGATCGAGGTAAAACCCGAACACAGCAGTTCGACCGCGGGTTTGGTGGCCCAAGGATCGTCGGAAAAGCACAGCGCGCACATCGCCCCTTCAAAGCGCGAAAAATTCGCCAAGGCCTTGAGCGCGGGATCGTCGAACAGATAGCGTTCGTTCATGACCCAGCCGACCCATTCAAGGAACACGCCCTTCGGCAGATCGAGGCCAAGGCCGCCCCAGCCCGGCGCATAGCCCATCAGGCGGGTGAGGGGAGTGCCGACGAAATTCAGCATGACGTAGACACGGTAGCGCTCCGGCGAGGCCATCAGCTTCCAGTACCCGGCTTGCGCCGCGATCAGCAGCGCGCGCGAAACCTCGTTGTTGTTGGCCAGAAGTCCCAGCGCCTGGCCGCCGAAGGAGTGGCCGATATAATTCAGCGGCAGGCTGCGATAGCGCTCGCGCATCCAGGTCACCGCGGCGGTGACATCGAGCGCGGCCCAGTCCGACATCGAGGCCTTGAAGCCGGCCAGCGATTTCGGTTGATGCTGGCCGTCGGCCGGTTTCTGCCGGGAGCCGCCGGTGCCGCGATAGTCATAGGTCAGGACCGCGCAGCCCCGCCGCGCCAGGTAGCTGGCGAAACCCTTGTAGATCTTGCGCGGCACCGCGGTCGCGGAATTGATAAGGACGGCATGACGCCTTGCTCCGCGGGGCAGAAACAGGGTGGCGGCCAGCAAATATCCGTCCGTAGCGGGGAAACTGATGTCGTCGATGAAAACGTCGTCCAGCGCAGCCTCTGCCACCGCGATATCCCCGAGCTTTCGCAAGCCGCAGAACAAATGCGAATTCGGCTTTCGCCGCAAGGGCTTCGCTCGCCGAGCTCAAATCCAACTGGCGGTCCGCCACCGGCCTGTGTATAAACCGGCCCTTCACGACCGCTTGATCCGGCTACGCCAAGCTTCGCCGGGCTTTTCGTGTTGGTCCGCCGAAGCTTTAGCAAGGGCGGGTAAGTAGCGGTTTTTGCTCAGGAGTTAAGATCATGTCCGAGCGCTGGACACCCGATAGCTGGCGCGCCAAGCCGGTCAAGCAGGTCCCGGATTATCCCGATGCGAAGGCATTGGCCGATGTCGAGGCGCAGCTTGCGACGTTTCCGCCGCTGGTTTTTGCAGGCGAGGCCCGCAACCTGAAAAAGGCGCTGGCGCGGGTCGCCGCGGGCGAGGCCTTCCTCCTGCAGGGCGGCGACTGCGCCGAAAGTTTTGCCGAGCACGGCGCCAACAACATCCGCGATTTCTTCCGCGTGCTGCTGCAGATGGCGGTGGTCCTGACCTATGCCGGCGCGCTGCCGGTGGTGAAGGTCGGCCGCATCGCCGGACAATTCGCCAAGCCGCGCTCGTCGCCGACCGAGACGATCGACGGCGTCGAACTGCCGAGCTATCGCGGCGACATCGTCAACGATATCGCTTTCACGGCGCAAGCGCGCATCCCCGATCCGCAACGCCAGTTGATGGCCTATCGGCAGTCCGCGGCGACGCTCAATCTGCTGCGCGCGTTCGCGACCGGCGGTTTTGCCAATCTCGGTAGCGTGCACCAGTGGATGCTCGGCTTCCTGAAGGATTCCCCGCAATCGCGCCGTTACAAGGAACTGGCGGATCGGATCTCGGACGCGCTGAATTTCATGCGCGCCTGCGGCCTCGATCTCGAGAGCCACCCTGAACTTCGCGCCACCGATTTCTATACCAGCCACGAGGCGCTGCTGCTCGGCTACGAGCAGGCCTTCACCCGGGTCGATTCCACCACCGGCGACTGGTACGCGACCTCAGGCCACATGATCTGGATCGGCGACCGCACCCGCCAGCTCGATCACGGCCATGTCGAATATTTCCGCGGCATCAAGAATCCGATCGGGTTGAAATGCGGCCCCTCGCTCAAGCCGGACGAACTCTTGAAGCTGATCGACGTGCTCAACCCGGACAATGAGCCCGGCCGGCTGACGCTGATCAACCGCTTCGGTTCGGACAAGATCGCCGATCACCTGCCGCAACTGATCCGCGCCGTGCAGCGCGAAGGCCGCGTGGTGGTGTGGTCCTGCGATCCCATGCATGGCAACACCATCTCGTCGAACAGCGGCTACAAGACCCGTCCGTTCGACCGCATCCTGTCGGAGGTGAAGTCGTTCTTCACCATTCACGCCGCCGAGCGCACCCATGCCGGCGGCGTCCATCTGGAAATGACCGGGCAGGACGTCACCGAATGCATCGGCGGCGCGCGCGCCATCACCCATGAGGATCTCAGCGATCGCTATCACACCGTCTGCGATCCCCGCCTCAATGCCGAGCAGTCGATCGACATGGCGTTCCTGATCGCGGAATTGCTCAAGCAGGAGGGCGGCGGCCGGGTGACGCCGCTGCCGGCGGCTGCGGGACTCTGACTTGCTGCGATTCTGGCGGGCCACCATCAACACGCGCAACGGCCTCGCCTTTGCTATTCGCTCGGAACAGGCCATTCGCGAAGAGCTGGCGGCGCTGGCGCTCTCGCTGCCGCTGGCATGGCTGATCGGCGTGACCCCGATGCGGCGGATCGAGCTGATCGCCGTCGTGGTTCTGGTGCTGGTGGTCGAGTTGCTCAACACCGCGATCGAGAAGCTCGCGGACCGGCTGACCACCGACCATGATCCCCAGATCGGGCGGGTCAAGGACATGGGCTCGGCCGCGGTCGGCGTGACGCTGGTCATGGCCGGCCTGTTCTGGCTGTTCGCCATCGCCGAGCGCATGGGCGCGTTCTAAAGCATGCAATTGCAGTTTATCCATACGCAGTGCACCATCGCGCCATGACCGAACCAGGCTCCCAATTCAGCATCACGCTGGCCCAGTTGAACCCGACGGTGGGCGATGTCGCCGGCAATGCCGCCAAGGCCCGCGCCGCGCGTGCGCAGGCCAAAACCGACGGCGCCGATCTGGTGGTGTTTCCGGAATTGTTCATCACTGGCTATCCGCCGGAAGATCTGGTGCTGAAACCGGCGTTCCAGGCCGCCTGCCGGGCCACCATCGAGGAATTGGCGCGCGAGACCGCCGATGGCGGGCCGGCGGTCCTGATCGGCAGTCCCTGGGTCGAGGACGGCAAGCTCTATAACGCCTTCGCCCTGCTGGATGAGGGGCGCATCGCCGCACTTCGCTTCAAGGCCAATTTGCCGAATTACGGCGTGTTCGATGAAAAGCGCCTGTTCGCGCGCGGGCCCGCCGCGGGCCCGGTGACCATCCGCGGTATCCGGGTCGGCGTGCCCATTTGCGAGGACATCTGGCTCGAGGAATCAGAGGATTACGAGAACGTCGTCGAATGTCTCGCGGAGACCGGCGCGGAAATCCTGGTGGTGCCGAACGGCTCGCCTTACGCCCGCGACAAGAACGATCTGCGGCTGTCGATCGCGGTGGCGCGGGTCACCGAAAGCGGGCTGCCGCTGATCTATCTCAACCAGATCGGCGGACAGGACGAATTGGTGTTCGACGGCGCCTCGTTCGCGCTGAATGCCGATTTCTCGGTGGCCGCGCAGTTGCCGGCCTTCGAAGAGAACATCACCACTTTGCGCTGGACCCGAAGCGAAGCCGGCTGGCGTTGCGCCGGGCCGATCGCGCCGGTGGTCGAGGGCGACAAGGGCGACTACGCGGCCTGCGTGCTCGGCCTGCGCGACTATGTCCGCAAGAACGGATTTCCCGGCGTGCTGCTGGGCATATCCGGCGGCATCGATTCGGCGCTGTGCGCGGCAATCGCGGTCGATGCGCTGGGCGCAGACCGTGTCCGCGGCATCATGCTGCCGTTTCGTTTCACCGCGCAGGTATCTCTCGATGACGCCGCCTTGCTCGCGAAAGCGCTCGGCATCCGCTATGAGGTGCTGCCGATCGCTGTGGCCGTGAACGGGTTTGAAGAGATTCTGTCCGGGATATTTGCCGGCCTGCCGCGCGACATCACCGAGGAGAATTTGCAGGCGCGCACCCGCGGCACGCTCTTGATGGCGATTTCCAACAAGACCGGCGCGATGGTGGTCACGACCGGCAACAAGTCGGAAATGTCGGTGGGCTACGCCACGCTCTATGGCGACATGAATGGCGGCTTCAATCCGATCAAGGATATCTACAAGACCGAAGTGTTCCGGCTCTCGGCCTTGCGCAATTCATGGAAGCCCGACGGCGCGCTCGGCCCAACGGGCGAGGTTATCCCGGTCAACATCATCACCCGCCCGCCGACGGCGGAACTGCGCGAAAACCAGACCGATCAGGATTCGCTGCCGCCCTATGACATGCTCGATGCGATCCTGGAACGCCTGGTCGAGCGCGAGGAGCCGCTGGCCTCGATCATCGCCGCCGGGTTCGATCGCGATGTGGTGACGCGGATCGACCGGCTGCTCAACATCGCCGAATACAAGCGCCGTCAGGCGGCGCCCGGCGTCAAGGTGACGCAAAAGAATTTCGGCCGCGACCGCCGCTATCCCATCACCAACAAGTTTCGCGATCTGGGCAAGCCGCTGCCTGAACCCGACGAGAAACTGGTTTCGCGCGCGAGCCGCGGATCGGCGGAGGCCTTCGAGGGGTAAGAGGCCTTGGAGGGGTAAGTCAGCGCGCCGGGATAAAGGTCGGCCCGACCGAGCGGATCTGCTTGTTGTCCGGCGCGGCGGCGGTTGCAGGCGCGGGCGTTGCGGGCGCGGTACCTGCCGTGGTGGCTTCAGGCAGCGGGGCGGCGGCGGTGCCCGCCGGCGGAGCGCCCTTCTTGGCGGCCGCGGGAGCAGCCGCTTTCGACGACGGCGCGCGCGACATCTTCTTCGCGCTTTCTTCGGTGACGATGATATCGCCTTGCTGCTCGGCGGCGGACTTGTCGTCGATGGTCTTCAGGGCGTCGGACCAGGTCTGACCGGCGGCCTTGCAGGCGCAGGACGGATTGAATTCCTGGCGATAGCGAAACGCGTTCGGCGACGACGCATAGGACTGGCCGTTGATCGACACCGCCTGATTCATGTCCTCGCCGGGATTGCGGTAGCTGTACAGCGCCGCCTCGGACGCCGGGCAGAGATTCTTGCAGGTCTTTTCGTCGTCGGGAAAGCGGGCAGGGACGGTGGCGAATGAGATCGGGAAATAGAAACCGTCGCAGGTGCGGACGCAGACCGTGCGGTAGGTCCCGGATTGCGGACCGAAATCCGCGCCCGGCGGCGGCACTGGATTATTGTTGTTGTTATTGGTGCCGAACAGATTTTCCAGGAAATTGCCCGGGCCCCGCGCGGCGTTGGCATATTGCGGCCCGCAATTGTTCTGCCCCAGCGCCGCCAGCACCGAGCGGCGCTGATTTTCGCGTTCGGAGCCGCCGAGGCCGCCGCTGCGCAGCCGCTCGAGGCTGGTCGTGATCTGCTCCAGATTGGCGCGCATCTGCTGGATCTGGTTGTTGACCGGGCCGCATTGCGCCGACTGGCCTGAGAACAGCGAGAAGAATCCGGAACTGTCGCAGCCCATGCGCTTGGCCTGCGAGGTGACGCGGTCGAGTTCGCTTTGCTGCTTGGCCGCGGCATCCTGATAGCGGCGGATCTGTTCTTCCTTGGCCGGATCCCCGCCGGCGCCGCCGCGGTCGATCGTCGCCAATTGCGCTTCCAGCCGCGGGCATATCGGATTGACGGCGGCGCCCTGCTGCTGCGGCGGCGGCCCCGGATTCATTTGCGCCGAAGCGTCAACGCCAATCGTAACCGCGCCGAACAGGGCGGCGCAGGCCAAAATCCATCTGGAAAAACCGGCATTCAGCGTTTCAGGCATATCGGCGTTCAGGCATATCCGGCCATCAGATCATGGTCCAGCTGGATGATCACGATCTTATCCCTTTGTTTTAGCATGATCTTTTCGGAAATTCGGCTTCCATTTCTCCGGATCATACCCTGGAACGACTCCGCGCGCCGTGAGGCAAAAGGCGCAACGAGCCGTTTCACATAGCTGCTTCTCGGGGCACCGTCACGTCGTTTCCGGGGCGCCGGTGTGGCGGACCGGAATTCGCACTGGCGGCCGGTCAGCGTTGGCACGTAATGGCGACGTATTCGGTGCAGCCGGCATAGGTGCAGTTTCCGCCGCCGTCGGCATTGGGAACCGCTCCGGTCACTTCATCCGGATCGACGCGCCGGTAGGACGAAGCCTGGGCGAAATCGCGCGACTGGCAATAGGAACGGGCGGCGTGGGCGCCGCATTTGTCGCCCCGGGCGAGGCACTGATCGACGCCGTAGCCGTCGGCCTGGTTGGCGACGATGAAAACGCGGCTGTCCGCCGCTGCCGCCGAGGCGGCGAAGACGAACATGAGGGCCAAAAGCGCGGGAAGGGATCGCATGCAGCACCGATGAATGAAGGGGATCGCCCCTTATTCGATAAGCTCAAAGAGTTAAGAATGATTAACCATGGTGGGGGCGGGCGTCTTGATGCCCGAAACCGGCTTTTTGACGGCACT
The DNA here is from genome assembly GCA_963793165.1 of uncultured Alphaproteobacteria bacterium. Taxonomy (GTDB): domain Bacteria; phylum Pseudomonadota; class Alphaproteobacteria; order Rhizobiales; family Xanthobacteraceae; genus Bradyrhizobium. The sequence continues at coordinate 738,735 of CAWBYU010000004.1, read as the reverse complement.
TGACGCCGTCCCCCCGATAGCCCCATGGTATTGTGCATGAACGGTCTCCTCGCCATTTGCAGCATTTGCCGCGAGATTATGAGCTAGCGATTTGCTGGCTGAGGCCGTCTTTTCTCACACGAGATCACTGGACGCCCGGCCGCAAGGGACGGGATATCCATGGAATTACGACTTACCGATACCTTGACCAAGGAAAAGCGCGCCTTCGTGCCGCTCGATCCCCGCAACGTGCGCATGTATGTGTGCGGACCGACGGTCTATGACTTCGCCCATATCGGCAACGCGCGCCCGGTCATCGTTTTCGACGTGCTGTTCCGGCTGCTGCGGCATCTCTACGGCGCCGATCATGTCACCTACGTCCGCAACATCACCGACGTCGACGACAAGATCAACGATCGCGCCGCGCGGGATTTCCCCGGCCTGCCGCTGAACGCGGCGATCCGCAAGGTCACCGAAGTCACGGAAAAACAGTTTCACGACGATGCGGCGGCGCTGGGTTCGCTCCCGCCGACGTTCGAGCCTCGCGCCACCGATTTTGTGTTGCCGCGTCCGGACGGCAAGGCCGACATGGTGACGTTGATCAAGCAATTGATCGCGCGCGGCAATGCCTATGAAGCCGGCGGCGAGGTGCTGTTCGATACGGCGTCGATGCCGGACTATGGAATGCTGTCGGGGCGCAAACTCGACGAGCAACTGGCCGGGGCGCGGGTCGCCGTCGACGCCCACAAGAAAAATCCGGCCGACTTCGTGTTGTGGAAGCAGTCGTCTGAAAACGAGCCGGGCTGGGAAAGCCCGTGGGGCAGGGGACGCCCCGGCTGGCACATCGAGTGCTCGGCGATGAGCGCCGCCTACCTCGGGGACGTCTTCGATATCCATGGCGGCGGCCTCGATCTGATCTTTCCGCATCACGAAAATGAGCTGGCGCAATCGCGCTGCGCGCACGGCACATCCGTGATGGCGAACTACTGGATGCACAACGGCTTCCTGCAGGTCGAAGGCGAGAAAATGTCGAAGAGCCTCGGCAACTTCGTCACGATCAGGGAATTGCTGGCGGACTGGCCGGGCGAAGTGCTGCGCCTCAACATGCTCAAGACGCATTATCGCTCGCCGATCGACTGGACGTTGAAGGGATTGGAAGAAAGCGCCAAGACGCTGGACGACTGGTACTGGGTCGCCGCGGATTTGAAGGAAGGACGGCCCTCCGATGCCGTTATCCATGCGCTCTCCGACGACCTGAACACGCCGCAGGTGATCGCCTCGTTGCACGGCCTGCGCAACCGTGCAGCCTCTGGTGAAGAACGAGATCGCAGCGAGTTTGCCGCTTCGCTGCGGTTTCTTGGTTTCTTGTCCGAAACCGCGGCGGATTGGAAAAACCGAAAGCAGCAGGCGAGCGGCGTCGACGCGACGCAGATCGACGGTTTGATTTCGGCCCGCACCGCCGCGCGCGCGCGGAAAGATTTCAAGGAATCCGATCGCATCCGCGATGAACTCGCCGCTTTGGGGGTCATCATCAAGGATTCCAAGGAAGGCACCACCTGGGAGATCGCGCGATGACCAAGCCCGACACGCCGTTTCCGAAACACTGGCGCTATTACATCGTGCTCAAATGGGCCGTGATCGCGGCCGCCGTCGTGCTGGCTTTAAAACTGTTCGGAGCATTTTGAGGCGATGGGACAGACGCTGCCCAAACCCGCGCTGCGGCCCTTCCTTGGCGAGGATACGCCCGTGCTGGCGGAGATTTTCGTCGCCGCCATCGAGCAATTGACCGGCGACGACTACAACGAAGCGCAGCAGCAGGCATGGGCCAGCGCCGCCGATGACGAGGAGCAATTCGGCAAGCGTCTGGCGGGCGAGCTTACGCTGATTGCCACGCTGCAGAATTCGCCGGTCGGTTTCGCCTCGCTGAAAGGCGCCGACCATATCGACCTGCTCTACGTCCATCCCGGCGCGGTCGGGCAGGGCGTGGCGTCGATGCTGTGCGACGCGCTGGAAAAACTCGCCGGCGGGCGTGGCGCGAAGAGCCTCACGGTCGATGCCAGCGACAACGCGCAAGAATTCTTCATCAAGCGCGGCTATGTTCCCAAGCAGCGCAACACCGTGACGGTGAACGGCGAATGGCTCGCCAACACCACGATGCAGAAGACGCTGGCCGGCGGCAATTCACCGGGAGTTCCGACATGAACTCGCGAACGCCTCTATCTGTTCGACACCACGCTGCGCGACGGCGCGCAGACCAACGGCGTCGATTTCACGCTGCACGACAAGCAACTGATCGCAAAGATGCTGGACGAACTCGGCATCGATTATGTCGAGGGCGGCTATCCCGGGGCCAATCCCGCCGATACCGAGTTCTTTGCGACCAAGCCCGATCTCGACCATGCGCGCTTCACGGCGTTCGGCATGACCCGGCGTCCGGGCCGCTCGGCCTCGAACGATCCGGGACTGGCGGCGCTCTTGGAAGCGAAAGCCGATGCGATCTGCTTTGTCGCGAAATCCTCAGCCTATCAGGTGCGCGTGGCGCTGGGGACCACCAACGAGGAAAATCTGGCCTCGATCCGCGACAGCGTGAAGGCCGCGAAATCGGCCGGCCGCGAAGTCATGCTCGACTGCGAGCATTTCTTCGACGGGTACAAAGAGAACGCCGAATTCGCGCTGGCCTGCGCCAAAGCAGCTTACGAGTCCGGCGCGCGCTGGGTGGTGCTGTGCGATACCAATGGCGGCACCATGCCGCACGAGATCGAAACCATCGTCAGTGAAGTGACAAGGCACATTCCGGGCGATCATGTCGGCATTCACGCTCATAACGACACCGAGCAGGCGGTCGCCAATTCGCTGGCGGCGGTGCGCGCCGGCGCGCGCCAGATCCAGGGCACGCTGAATGGGCTGGGCGAGCGTTGCGGCAACGCCAATCTGTGTTCGCTGATCCCGACGCTGCGGCTCAAAAGCGAATTCTCCGATGCGTTCGAGATCGGCGTGTCCTCGGCCAAGATGGCGACCTTGATGAAGGTTTCGCGGATGCTGGACGACATGCTCAACCGCGCGCCCAACCGCCATGCGCCCTATGTCGGCGAAAGCGCGTTCGTCACCAAGACGGGGATTCACGCCTCGGCGGTGCTGAAAGATCCGCAGACCTACGAACACGTGTCGCCGGAATCGGTCGGCAATCATCGCAAGGTGCTGGTGTCCGACCAGGCCGGCCGTTCGAACGTGATCGCCGAGCTGGAACGCGCCGGCATCGCTTATGAGAAGAACGATCCGAAGCTGGCGCGTCTGGTCGAGGAATTGAAGGAGCGCGAGGCCGCGGGCTATGCCTATGAATCCGCCGACGCCTCGTTCGATCTGCTGGCGCGGCGCACGCTCGGCCGGGTGCCGGAATTTTTCAGGGTCGAGCAGTTCGATGTCAATGTCGAGCAGCGCTACAATGCTAACGGCCAGCGCGTCACGGTGGCGATGGCGGTGGTGAAGGTCGATGTCGACGGCGAACACCTGATCTCGGCGGCCGAGGGCAACGGTCCGGTCAACGCGTTCGACGTGGCGCTGCGCAAGGATCTCGGCAAATACCAGAAATACATCGAAGGGCTGAAACTGGTCGACTATCGCGTGCGCATCCTCAATGGCGGCACCGAGGCGGTGACGCGGGTGCTGATCGAGAGTGAGGACGAGGCCGGCGAGCGCTGGACCACGATCGGCGTCTCGCCCAACATCATCGACGCATCGTTCCAGGCGCTGATGGATTCGGTGGTCTACAAACTGGTGAAATCCGGCGCGCCGGCGTGATGAGCGCCGTCATTCCGGGGCGCGTCGTAGACGCGAACCCGGAATCTCGAGATTCCGGGTTCGACGCTGCGCGTCGCCCCGGAATGACCGGCTAATATCGGGCTGCTTACTTCGCTGTGCCACGGGATGCATCCCTCATGATCGACCACGTTTCCGTCGGCGTCAGCGACCTCGAACGCGCCGCGCGGTTTTATGAGGCGGCGCTGGCGCCGCTCGGGTTTGCGCGGCTGGTGACGCGGCCGGCGACGGTCGGTTTCGGCAACAGCTATCCCGAATTCTGGATCAATCTGCGCGCCGCCATGGCGCCGGTCGCGCCGGAAAGCGGCAGCCATATCTGTCTGCGGGCGAGATCGGCCGGCGAGGTCGACGCGTTCCATGCGGCGGCGCTGCAGGCAGGCGGCCGCTCCGATGGCGCGCCGGGCCTGCGTCCGCATGATCGGGTGCGTTACTATGCGGCGTTCGTCGTCGATCCCGACGGCAATCGCATCGAGGCCGTGACATTTCCGTCGGATCCGTCGGACGGTTCAGGCTGACGGCCGCGGCGGCTACAGCCGACGCGCCAAATGCGGCGGAAGCTCCCTGCCGTCCTGTGCCCTGGCCGCGGCGGCCCGCAACCGCGGCAAGATATCCTCGACCCGCTCCGCCTTGAGAATATCGACCGTCATCGTCGGCCGGATGAATTCCGTCTCGCGCATGTGCGCGAGCAGGGCGAGCAGTGGTTCCCAGAACCCTTCGATGTTCGCGAGCAGTACCGGCTTGGAGTGGCGCCCCAGTTGCTGCCACGTCAATTGTTCCACCAGTTCCTCAAGCGTGCCGACCCCGCCCGGCAGCGCCACGAACGCGTCGGAGCGTTCGAACATCAGCCGTTTGCGTTCGTGCATATCCGGCGTGACGATCAGTTCCTGACCGCGCGCCACGGCGTTTTCGCGGGAGACGAGAAAGTCGGGAATGATGCCGATGACGGTACCACCATGGTCCCGCACGGATCTGGCAACGGCGCCCATCAGGCCAACCGAGCCGCCGCCATAGACGAGACTGACGGCGTTCTCCGCGAGTATCTTTCCGAGGGCGGTGGCAGCTTCAACAAAGCGGGGATTGGTGCCGGGGCCTGAGCCGCAATAGACGCAGACGGTTTTAATTTCGTTCATCACGGCCATGTGGCACTGCAACGTGAAAGCGTCAAGGCTCGGTCCTTTCGAAAGGTAGCAGAATCCATCTGCGAATGTCTGGCAAGACGGAAAAGATTCGCCGGCTGAGGGTGCACGCAGCATCTAAACCCTCTATATGACAGGCAGAATGCGGATAAACAGCAAAAACGCGCACGACCGCGAACCGGCGCTTCGCTCTGTCCCAGGCGCCCGTTTCCCAGGCGCCCGTTGATGGCCCATATTGATTCGCACCCGGACGCCGGCGAAGCGTTGCCTTCTTCCGACCCCGCCTTGGAGCAGGCGTCCCTGATGGCGACGCTGGCGCATCTTTGGCCGTATATCTGGCCGGGCGATCGCGCCGATCTCAAGATGCGCGTGGTCTGGTCGGTGGTGCTGCTGCTGGCCGCCAAGCTCGCGACGCTGTCGGTGCCGTTCACGTTCAAATGGGCGATCGACGCCTTGACCGGCACAGGCAGCGCGCCCGTGCAGCCCTCGAACTGGACGTTGTGGCTGATCGCGTCGCCCTTGATCATGACCTTGAGTTACGGCGCCATCCGCGTGCTGATGGCGGTTCTGACGCAGTGGCGTGACGGCATTTTCGCAGGGGTGGCGATGCATGCGGTGCGCAAGCTCGCTTATCTCACCTTCATCCACATGCATGAGCTGTCGCTGCGCTTTCACCTGGAGCGCAAGACCGGCGGGTTGACGCGCGTGCTGGAGCGCGGCCGGCTCGGCATCGAAGTGATCGTGCGGATGGTGATCCTGCAACTGGCGCCGACCATCGTCGAGGTGGCGCTGCTGATGGGCGTGCTGCTGTGGCAGTTCGACTGGCGCTACGTGCTGGTGACCCTGATCACCGTCGTGATCTTCATGTACTACACCTACATCGCGACCGAATGGCGGATCGAGATCCGCCGCAAGATGAACGAGTCCGACACCGAGGCGAACACCAAGGCGATCAACTCGCTGCTTAACTACGAGACCGTCAAATATTTCACGGCCGAGGCGCGCGAAGCCGCCCGCTACGATCGTTCGATGGAACGCTACGAGCGCTCCAGCGTGAAAACCTATACCTCGCTGGCGGTGCTCAATACCGGACAGGCGATCATTTTCACCGCCGGACTGACCGCGACCATGCTGATGTGCGCGATCGGCGTTCGCAGCGGAACCAATACGGTCGGCGACTTCGTCATGGTCAATGCCATGATGATCCAGCTTTACCAGCCCTTGAATTTCATGGGCATGGTCTATCGCGAGATCAAGCAGGCGGTCATCGACATCGAGAAGATGTTCAACGTGCTGTCGCGCAATCCGGAGATCAAGGACGTTCCGGGCGCGAAGCCGCTGATCGTGACAGCAGGTCACGTTCGCTTCGACGATGTGCGGTTTTCCTATGATCCCGAGCGTCCGATTCTCAGGGGTCTCAGCTTCGAGGTGCCGGCCGGCAAGACCGTTGCGATCGTCGGCCCGTCCGGCGCCGGCAAATCGACGATTTCGCGGCTGCTGTTCCGGCTGTATGACGTCTCCAGCGGCAAGATCCTGATCGACGGCCAGGATATCCGGAACGTCACCCAGGCGTCGCTGCGGGCGGCGATCGGCATGGTGCCGCAGGATACGGTGCTGTTCAACGATACTATCCGCTACAACATCCGTTACGGCCGCTGGGACGCGGATGACGCCGAAGTGGAGCAGGCGGCGCAGCTTGCGCAAATCGACAGCTTCATCCGGATGTCGCCGAAGGGGTACGAGACCCAGGTCGGCGAACGCGGCCTGAAATTGTCCGGCGGCGAGAAGCAGCGCGTTGCGATCGCGCGCACGATTCTCAAGGCGCCGCCGATCCTCGTGCTCGACGAGGCCACCTCCGCCCTCGACAGCCATACCGAACACGAAATCCAGGAGGCGCTGGAGCGGGTGTCGCGCAACCGTACCTCGCTGGTGATCGCGCATCGGCTGTCCACCATCGTCGGCGCCGATGAAATCATCGTGCTGGATCAGGGTCGTATCGCCGAGCGCGGCACCCACTCGCAGCTTTTGGCATCGGGCGGACTTTATGCCAGTATGTGGAACAGGCAGCGCGAGGCCCAGGAGGCGCGTGAGCGGCTGGCGCGAATCGCCGACGACAATGAGGCGCCGAACCGGACGCCGCCACCGGTCAACGACGCGCTGGTTGCCCCCGCCGCTGCGGAATGATCGAAGTGTAATGCCCTCTCCCGCAAGGGGAGAGGCATCAACTGAACAGTGAACCCTGATGTCCATCACCAATTCCATCCGTGCGCAAATTCCGCCCATTCACCCCGAGGGCTATCCGTTCATCGGCGGCTTCGCACTGGTGAGCCTGATTCTGTTCTGGATCTGGACGCCGCTGGGCTGGATCGGCACCTTGCTGACGGTCTGGTGCGCGCTGTTCTTCCGCGATCCGGTGCGGGTGACGCCGGTGCGCGAGGGGCTCGTGGTGGCGCCGGCCGACGGCCGCATCTCGATGGTGACGCAGGTGTTGCCGCCGGCCGAACTCGGTCTCGGCGACAGGCCGCTGCCGCGCATCTCGATCTTCATGAGCGTGTTCAACTGCCATGTGAACCGCAGTCCGGTGACGGGGCGGATCGATCGGATCGCGTATCGCCCGGGCGCCTTTATCAATGCCGAACTGGACAAGGCCAGCGAGGACAACGAGCGCAATTCGCTGGTGATCTCGACGCTGAACGGCCGCATCGGCGTGATCCAGATCGCGGGGCTGGTGGCCCGGCGCATCGTCTCATTCGTGCGCGAAGGGCAGTCGATCAGCGCCGGCGAGCGGTTCGGGCTGATCCGCTTCGGGTCCCGTCTCGACGTGTACCTGCCCGAAGGCACCAAATCGCTGGTCTCCGCGGGCCAGACCGCGGTGGCCGGGGAGACCGTTCTGGCCGATTTCAGGCTGGGGGACGGCGGCCGAACCTACCGGGCGGATTAACTATGCCGGCGGCCAGGCCGGCCGGATGAGGGCGGCAATGGCGGAGCCGGCTGACGATTGCTATATGTCGGTGAGCCATGCAGATGCCTGAAGATCCAAGACATCCGGAATTACGCCGCCGCCGGTTTCGCCCGATCCCGGTGCGGATGCTGGTGCCCAACGTCATCACCCTGCTGGCGATCTGCGCGGGATTGACGGCTATTCGCCTCTCCACCGAAGGACGGATGGAATTGGCGGTGGCGGCGATCGTGTTCGCGGCCGTGCTCGACGGCCTCGACGGCCGCGTCGCGCGCATGATCAAGGGCCAGTCGAAATTCGGGGCCGAACTCGATAGCCTCGCGGACTTCGTCAATTTCGGCGTCGCACCAGGTCTGATCCTGTATTTCTGGCAGTTGCACGAGCTGCACAATGGCGGCTGGATCGCGGCGATGGTTTTCGCGATCAGCGGCGGCCTGCGGCTGGCGCGCTTCAACGCGACCATGGACGATCCGAACAAGCCGGCATTTGCCGCGAATTATTTCACCGGCGTTCCGGCGCCGGCCGGCGCGATCACCGTGCTGCTGCCGATCTACCTCGCGTTCCTGGGGCTGCCGATGCCTCCGGCCATGCTGACGGCGTTCTATACGCTGCTGATCGCGTTTCTGATGGTGTCGCGGTTGCCGGTGTTTTCGGGCAAGACCGTGCGGATGCGCGTGCCGCCCGAAATGGTGCTGCCGGTGTTCGTCTCGACGGTTTTCTTTGTGGCACTGCTGATCGGCTATCCCTGGCACATTCTGTCGGCGGGCTCGGTGCTTTATCTCTTGAGCCTGCCGGCCGGATGGAAATCGTATCGCGACCATCAGCGCAGCGCCTCGGCGCAAGCGGCAACGCCGGCCGAGGCTGCCCCGCCCGGTCCGGCGCCGCCGGTGTCGGTGGTCCCCGAAAGCGACCAGGACAGTCGGCCGGCCCGGTTGAACTGAGGCCTCGTCGTCTCGCCGGCAATTCATCGCCCGATATCTGCCATGAGCGATCGCCGAGTTGGGCGAAATCCCAATGTCGGCTATATGACTGATCGATGCACGGCTTTCAAAAAACAGCCGGCCGCAAAAATCAGGAGAGAACGCCGTGACGACATCCGTTTCCGGGCCGCTGCCCGCTCCCGTGCTTGAAGCGCTGGCGCGCTATGACACCCCGACCATCTGCAATGCGATGGAAATCGTCGCGCCGGAGCGCCGCCTGATCGGCTATACGACCAAGCCGCTGGTCTGTCCTTTCCCGAACCTGCCGCCGATCGTGGGCTATGCGCGCACGGTGACGATCCGCTCGGTCGTCGCATCGGGCCTTCCGGCCGCCGAGCAGCAGAAGCGGCGCACCGCCTATTATGAATATGTCGGCACTGGCCACGGTCCGCGCATCGCCGTGATCCAGGATATCGACGGCCCCGATGTCGGGTATGGCGCGTTCTGGGGCGAGGTCCAGAGTTCGGTCCACAAGGCGCTCGGCTGTCTCGGCGTCGTGACCGACGGATCGATCCGCGACATTCCGCAATGGGCGCCGGGTTTCCAGGCCCTCGCAGGTTCGATCGGACCGTCGCATGCATGGGTCCATGCCGAAAGCTTTGGCGGCGAAGTCCGCGTCGCCGGCATGACCGTGCGTTCCGACGATCTCATTCACGCCGACAGTCACGGCGCGATCGTCATTCCGATCGATATCGCCGCGAAACTGCCCGATGCCGCCGAGCTCTGCGGCCGTCGCGAAACGCCGATCCTCGAAATCGCGCGCAGCCCGTCGTTCACGCTCGACAAGCTGAAAGAGGCACTGGCCCGCTCCGCCGAAATCCACTGAGCAAAGAGGCTGTCACTTCGCGGGGAGAGGGTGTCATGGGAAGACTTCTGGTCGCGCTGGTATTGGGCACTCTTGTGGGCATTTCCGGCTCGCAGGCGCAAACCTATCCTTCGCGCCAGATAACGCTGGTGGTTCCGTTCCCGCCGGGCGGATCGACCGACGCGGCGGCCCGCATCATGGCCGAGCGCATGCGTGCATCGCTTGGGCAGCCGATCGTCATCGAGAATGTCGGCGGCGCCGGCGGCAGCATCGCGGTCGGCCGCGTGGCGCGCGCAGCGCCCGATGGCTATACGATCGACATCGGACAATGGGACACCCATGTCGGCAGCATCATCTACAAACTCGATTACGATCTCGAAAAGGACTTCGAGCCGATCGGCTTGGTCTCCAACAATCCCCAGCTCATGGTCGCCAAGAACGAGCTTCCTGCGAATAACCTTGCCGAACTCGTGAGCTGGATGAAGGCGAACCCCGGCAAGATCAATTTCGTCAATCAGAACGCGGCGGCCAATGTCAGCGGCGTGCTGTTCGAAAATCTCACCAAACAGAAAGTGCAGTTCATTCCGTATCGCGGCGCCGGCCCGGCCATGACCGACCTGGTTGCCGGCACGGTGGACCTGCTTGTCGTGCAGGGTGCGGTGGCGCTGCCGCAAATCCGCGCCGGCAAGATCAAGGCGCTCGCCAACCTCTCGCCGCAGCGCTCGGCCTCGATGCCGGAGATTCCGACTGCGGACGAGACCGGCGTGCCCGGACTTTACATGTCGGGCTGGTTCGGCTTGTTCGCGCCGAAGGGCACGCCAAAGGACATCGTCGCCAGGCTTAACGCTGCGACCGTCGAAGCGCTTGCCGACCCGGCCATCCAGAAGCGGTTCATGGAATTGGGGCTCGACGTCGCGCCGCGCGAACAGCAGACGCCGGAAGGGCTGGCCGCGTTCCAAAAAGCCGAGATCGACAAATGGTGGCCGATCATCAAGGCGGCCGGCATCGGCGCGCAGGCGCCCTGAAGGCGAGGCGCTTCACTGCGCCCGCATCTGCTGCGAAGCGGCCAATGCATCATGGTTAGCAAAACGTTGAGATCGCTGGAGGTGCCGGGCTGGAGGCGCCTTCGCGACCGTGATTGCTCCTTGCGCCGAAAGCAGCGCCGGTGGGCTAAACTACGGGCATCCGGCGGTTTATCCTTTACGCCTCTTTAAGTGGCGAGCCGTAGGGTTAGCTGGCGCGGCCCGGCACGGGCTGTGCCACCGTCCAGGATGGCCGGTCGTCCGTGTACGCGTTGGAGTTTCCCATGGATATCATGACGAGCATTGGGCTCGTGTCCGGCATCCTTGTCGTGACCGTGATCATGCTCATGGGCGGCGATCTGCACATGTTCATCAGCGAACATGCTGTCATCATCGTCGTTGGCGGATCGATCGCCGCTACCATGATCCGGTTTCCGCTCAGCGCTATCCTGCATGGTCTGCCGCTGGGCGCGAAATTCGCCTTCACGATGAGCCGGCTGTCGGCGCGTGATCTGGTCGACGAACTTGCCCGCATCGCCGAAATCGCGCGCAAGCAGGGGCCGGTCGGTCTGGAAAAAGTCGAGACCGACGAGCCCTTCCTGGCCAAGGGAATTCGTTACGTCGCCGACGGCTATGATCTCGAATTCATCAGGGACAATATGGAGCGAGATCGCGACAATTTCCTGATGCATCTCGATGAAGGCGGCAAGATCTATCGCGCCATCGGCGACTGCACACCGGCATTCGGAATGGTCGGCACATTGATCGGCATGGTGCAGATGTTTGCCAATATGACCGATCCTTCGAAGCTCGGTCCATTCATGGCGACCGCGCTGCTGGCGACGCTCTACGGCGCGATGATCGCAAACCTGTTCTGCCTGCCGATTGCCGACAAGCTGCACGGCAAGCTGCTCGACGAGGAGACCAATCGCACCCTGATCATCGACGGCATCCTGATGATCCGGGATTCCAAGAGCCCGACGCTGGTGCGGGAAATGCTGCTGGCCTACCTGCCGGAAAAACACCGCCAGGAAGAGGGCGAGCCGGTGCCGGCCTGATCGGCTGACAACGGCGGCTCGGGAAGCACGCGATGGCCAAGAAAAAACGTGGCGCTGCACATGCCGGAGGGCACGGCTGGTACGTGTCCTTTGCCGATCTCATGGGCCTGATGATGAGCTTCTTCGTGATGCTCGTCGCGTTCTCCACCACGGACAATAACAAGCTCAAAATTGTCGCCGGATCGATGCGCGAAGCGTTCGGCGTGCGCGAGGCGCGTTATGCCGGAGTCATCGAATCCGACGGCCTGCCGACCAGACCGAAGCTGAAAAACACCGCGCACATTCCCCCCGACGAAGCGTCCAACACGCCGACCCCGGATGAGCAGGAGCGCAACCGCCAGACCGGTGCCCGCCTGAAGATCGATCGCGAATTCGCGCTCGCCGCGGCATCATTGCGGCAGGCGTTGCAGGACATGCCGGAACTGACCGAAATTTCAAAACAGGTCATGTTCGAGGAGACCCAGCAGGGCCTCAACCTTGAAATCATCGACCAGGATGGCCGCTCGATGTTCGCCGACGGCTCCAAGGTGCCGTATGACCGCACGCGCCGGCTGATCGAGAAGCTGGCGGCGCCGCTCAAGGCGACGCCGCTGCGGGTCTCCATCACCGGTCACACCGCGGCAGGCTTCGTGCCCACGCGCAGCGACTACGACGCGTTCGACCTTTCGGCTGATCGCGCCAATGCGATACGCCAGATTCTCGAGCGGGAAGGGCTGCCATCGGCCCATATTTTCGCGGTCTCGGGAAAGGCCGACGGCCAGCCGCTGTTTCCCGACGATCCCACTTTGTCGGCGAACCGTCGCGTCACCATCACGCTGATGCGCGAGGATCCGGTGCTGCCGCCCGGCCTGACGCCGTAACTTATTAGCGCTACTATAATACCACTTTTGTGGCACGGTAAGCTTTGCTGGCAGGTCTGCTGACCTCGGCGGTGCTATGGTCGCTTGGTTGACAGGCTGTGCAGAAGCGTCGATAGCGGCCGGGATCAAATCAACCGATAGAGCGTTTTCCACCCACATGGCTGTCAGCGTCACATCAACCGAAGCCCATGAGGGGCCGGTCACGACCGGTTTTTGGGCCCTGACGCTGGGAAGCATCGGTGTTGTCTTTGGCGACATCGGGACGTCGCCCTTATACGCGTTTCGCGAAGCGGTCGCCGGCGCCGCGCATGGGCAGCCGATCTCGCGTGTGATCGTGCTCGGGGTTTTGTCGCTGATCCTGTGGGCGCTTTTTGTCGTCGTCACCGCGAAATACGTCCTGCTGCTGCTTCGCGCCGACAACAACGGCGAGGGCGGAACGCTCTCGCTGATGGCGCTGGGTCAGCGCGCGCTGGGCCGCAGAAGCTGGCCCTTGCTGGCGCTCGGCGTCATCGGCGCTTCGATGTTCATCGGCGATTCCATGATCACGCCGGCGATTTCGGTGCTGTCGGCGGTGGAAGGCCTCAAGCTCGCGGCTCCCGCGCTTGAGCATTATGTGGTGCCGCTGACGGTTTTCATTCTCGTCGTGCTGTTCTCGGTCCAGAGCAGCGGCACCGCGCGCGTCGCATCGGCCTTTGGGCCGGTCATGATCGTCTGGTTCGCCACGCTCGCGGTGATGGGGCTCGTTCACATCAGCGACGATCCCTCCGTGCTGGCGGCGATCAATCCGTGGTACGGCATCCAGTTCCTGCTCAGTCACGGCACCATCGGTTTGGTGACGCTGGGCGCGGTATTTCTCGCGGTAACCGGCGGCGAGGCGCTGTATGCGGACCTCGGTCATTTCGGACGCAAGCCGATCCAGGCCGGATGGCTCTATTTCGTGCTGCCGGCGCTGCTGATCAACTATTTCGGCCAGGGCGCGCTGGTGCTTTCCAATCCCGCCGCCATCGAAAATTCCTTCTACCGGATGGTTCCGGAAATCCTGCTGTTGCCGCTGGTGGTGCTGGCGACCGCGGCGACCGTGATCGCGAGCCAGGCGGTGATCACCGGCGCCTATTCGCTGACCCGTCAGGCCGTTCAGCTTGGCCTGTTGCCGCGCTTCGAGGTTCGTTACACCTCGGAGACCCATGCCGGGCAGATCTATCTGCCGCGGGTGAACCGGCTATTGCTGATCGGCGTCCTGCTCCTGGTGCTGCTGTTCCGGAAGCTCGAGCGGATTGGCCTCCGCCTATGGCATCGCCGTCTCCACCACCATGGTCGTCGACGGCATCATGGGCTTCGTCGTGATCTGGAAGCTGTGGAACTGGCGCGCGGCCACCGCGGCGGCGGTGATCGTTCCGTTCGTCGTCGTCGACATGACCTTCTTCAGTGCCAATCTGTTGAAACTGTTTGAAGGCGCCTGGGTGCCGCTGCTGTTCGGATTCGCGATGGCGGTCATGATCTGGACCTGGCGCCGGGGCGCGTCGATTCTCATCCTGAAGACCCGGCGTATCGAAGTGCCGCTGGTGGATTTGATCAAGAGCCTCGAAAAGCGCCCGCCCCATATCGTCAAGGGTACCGCGGTTTTTCTGACCAGCGATCCTGCTTTCGTGCCGACCGCGCTGTTGCATAATCTGAAGCACAACAAGGTGCTGCACGAGCATAACGTAATCCTCACCATCGAGACCGCGCAGACACCGCGCGTGGACCCGTCCGAGCGGGTCCGGATGGAAACCATCAGCGACAAATTCGCGACCGTGCGGCTGCGCTTCGGCTTCATGGAATCTCCGAACGTGCCCAAGGCGCTGGTGATCGCGCGCAAGCTCGGCTGGCAGTTCGATATCATGGCGACGTCGTTTTTCGTGTCCCGGCGCTCGCTGAAGCCGTCGACGCAATCGGGAATGCCGCAGTGGCAGGATCACCTCTTCATCGCGATGAGCCGTTCGGCAAACGACGCCACCGATTACTTCCAGATCCCCACCGGCCGGGTGGTGGAAGTCGGAACACAGGTCACCATTTGACAAGCCATGCGTTTTTGGCATGACCAAGGCCCGAAATCAGGGTAGGCTATGCTCTGAGCGCGGGACTATAAGCCGCCTCGCTTTACTATTTGTGCAGTGAAGCATTTGAGGCGCCCCCAATGACAAGCGATGTTGCGATTCCCGCCGTGGATGCCACGGCGGCCAATGGTCATGGAGAAGCCCATTCCACCGCGGGCTTCAAGGCGCTGATGCTGGGCAGCATCGGGGTCGTCTATGGCGATATCGGCACCAGCCCGCTTTACGCGTTCCGCGAGGCTGTCGTTGCGGCGGGCGGGCCCTCAGGCGTCGTCACTCAACAGGCGGTGCTCGGTGTGCTGTCGTTGATCCTGTGGGCGCTGATCGTGGTGGTGACGCTGAAATACGTCCTCATCCTGCTGCGCGCCGACAACAACGGCGAGGGCGGGACGCTGGCGCTGATGGCGCTGGCGCAACGCGCCGCCACCCGCGGGGCCGGCGCCATCGTCCTGCTCGGGATCATCAGCGGCGCGCTGTTCTATGGCGACGCGGTGATTACGCCGGCGCTGTCGGTGCTTTCGGCGATCGAAGGCATCAAACTCGTTACCGTGACATTCGAGCCCTATATCGTGCCGCTGACGGTGCTCATTCTGCTGGTGCTGTTTGCGGTTCAGTCGCGCGGCACCGCGCGCGTCGCCGCTTTGTTCGGGCCGGTGATGTGTATCTGGTTCGCCGTCATCGCCGTCGCCGCGATTCCGCAGGTCATGCGGCATCCTGAAGTCCTGCTGGCGCTAAATCCGCTCTACGCCGTCTCGTTCATGATCCATCACGGCGTGATCGGTTTCGTCGCGCTCGGCGCGGTGTTTCTCGCCGTCACCGGCGCCGAGGCGCTTTATGCCGACCTCGGTCATTTCGGCAAACGGCCGATCCAGACCGCCTGGCTTTTCATTGTGCTGCCCTCCCTGGCGCTGAACTATCTGGGGCAGGGCGCGCTTGTGATCGCCGATCCCGGGGCGATCGAGAACCCGTTCTTCCTGATGTTTCCGGACTGGGCCCTGATCCCGATGGTCGGTCTCGCCACCGCGGCGACCGTGATCGCGAGCCAGGCCGTGATCACCGGGGCCTATTCGCTGACACGCCAGGCCATCCAGCTCGGCCTGCTGCCGCGGTTTGAAATCCGCCACACCTCCGAATCCCATTCCGGCCAGATCTACATCCCGCGCATCAACATGCTGCTGTTCATCAGCGTGATCCTGCTGGTGTTGATGTTCCGTTCGTCCAGCGCGCTGGCGTCGGCCTACGGTATCTCCGTGACCGGAACCATGGTGGTCACCGCCATGATGGGCTTTGTCGTGATCTGGCGGGTCTGGAGATGGTCGCCGTTGGCGGCCGCGGCGCTGATTGCGCCGTTTCTGTTTCTCGATCTCACCTTTCTCGCGGCCAATCTTTTGAAGGTGTTCGAGGGCGGCTGGGTGCCTTTGGCGCTGGGAGCCGTGGTGATGCTGCTGATGTACACTTGGCGGCGCGGCAGCAGGCTCTTGTTCGAGAAATCGCGCAAGCTGGAATTTCCGCTGGCTGATCTGGTGGCGATGCTGGAAAAGCGGCCGCCGCAGCGGGTGCCCGGCACGGCGGTGTTCTTGACCAGCGATCCCATCAGCGCGCCGACCGCGCTGATGCATAGTCTGAAACACTACAAAGTGCTGCACGAGAAGAATGTCATTCTCACCATCGAGACCGCGCCGACGCCGCGGATCGATCCGGCCGAGCGCGTCAAGCTGGAACAGATCAGCGCGACCTTCTCCAAGGTAACGCTGCGGTTCGGGTTCATGGAATTGCCCAACGTGCCGAAGGCGCTGGCGATCGCGCGAAAGCTCGGCTGGCAATTCGACATCATGTCGACGTCGTTCTTCCTGTCGCGCCGGGCGCTGAAGCCGGCGGCACATTCCGGAATGCCGCGCTGGCAGGATCATCTGTTCATCGCGCTGAGCCGCACCGCCAATGATGCGACCGACTATTTCCAGATTCCCAGCGGACGGGTGGTCGAGGTAGGTACGCAGGTGACCATCTGAACTAAAGGGGCCTTCCCAAACCCCTTCCGGCGCTTGATTTTCGCCGCGCGAGGGGCGAGGTTGGCGCGGAAGAGCGAGCCATCGGAAGCCGGTATTGGCCTGGTTCGCTCGCAGCGGATCGTTGGAGGATTTGAGTGGCGGACCATCAGGTCAAGGATTTGACCCCGGAAGACGTATCGAAGGGAATGGACGACGGACGCTATCTTCTCGTCGATGTCCGCGAGCCGAATGAAGTTGCCGTGGAAGCCTATCCGGGCGCGGTCGTGGTGCCGCTTTCTGCTTTCGACCCGCGGGATATTCCCGATCCCCAGGGCAAGCAGGTGGTTTTCGCCTGCCGTTCCGGGAAGCGGTCGGTGACGGCGTCGCTGGCGGCCCAGGCCGCCGGCTTTGCCTATGACAAGCATCTTGCAGGGGGCATATTGGGCTGGAAGGCCGCGGGACTGCCGACCAGGACCGGCGGCTGACCTTGTCATGACGTCCATGAACAAGGTCTTCGCGGACCTCCCCGTTACCATCTTCGAGGCAATGTCGCAGCTTGCGCGCGACAATAACGCCATCAATCTCGGCCAGGGTTTTCCCGATCATCCCGGGCCGGAAGACATTCGCCGCGCGGCGGCGGACGCCGTCATGGACGGCTACAACCAATATCCCCCGATGATGGGCCTTCCGGAATTGCGACAGGCGATCTCGGCCCATTACGGGCGCTGGCATGGCCTGGCGCTCGATCCCATGACCGAGGTGATGGTGACATCCGGCGGCACCGAGGCGCTGACGTCGGCCATTCTCGCCGTGGTCGAGCCCGGCGACGAGGTGGTCGTGTTCCAGCCGGTATACGATTCCTATTTGCCGATCATTCGCCAGGCCGGCGGCATCCCGCGCCTCGTGCGGCTGGAGCCGCCGCATTGGCGGCTGACCGAGGAGGCGCTACAGGGCGTCTTCAACCACAAGACCAAGGCTGTGCTGTTCAACAATCCGCTCAATCCCGCCGCGGTGGTCTATCCGCGCGAGGACCTCGAATTGCTGGCGCGATTTTGCCAGGAATTCGACACGGTCGCGATCTGCGACGAAGTCTGGGAACATGTGATCTTCGATGGCCGCGAGCATATTCCGCTGATGACCATTCCGGGGATGCGCGACCGGACCATCAAGGTAGGCTCCGCGGGCAAGATTTTTTCGCTGACCGGCTGGAAAGTCGGGTTCGTCTGTGCCGCGCCGCCGCTGCTGCGGGTCGCTGCGAAGGTGCACCAGTTTCTCACCTTCACGACAGCGCCCAACCTTCAGGTCGCGGTCGCCTACGGGCTCGGCAAGCCGGCGGATTATTTTCATCAGATGCGCAAGGAACTGGCGCAGAGCCGCGACCGTTTGACACGGGGACTGGAGAGCATCGGCTTTCCGGTTCTCAAGTCGCAGGGCACCTATTTCCTGACCGTCGACCTTTCGCCGCTCGGTCTCAATGAGACCGACGAGGCGTTCTGCAGGCGCATCGTGACGGACTATAAAGTCGCCGCAATCCCGGTATCTGCCTTCTATGAAACGGATGCGGTGACATCGGTGGTGCGTTTTTGCTTCGCCAAAAACGATGCGACCCTCGACACCGCGCTGGAGCGTCTGTCGGACGCGGTACACCGCCGATAAAGAGGTAGTAAACGATGCGCGACTGGAGCCGTCCTCAGATCCGGTATGTCTTCGCGATGGCCGCGGCGCTCGCGCTGCTGTCGCCGCCGGCGACGGCGGAAGAACGCACCGTTAATTTCTACAATTGGTCGAACTATATTGCGCCGGGCGTGCTCGAGGACTTTACCCGGGAAACCGGCATCAAGGTCGTCTACGACACCTTCGACGCCAACGAGACGCTGGAGACCCGGCTGCTGGCCGGAAAGTCGGGCTACGACGTCGTTGTTCCCACCGCTTATTTTCTGCAGCGCCAGATCTCGGCGAATATTTTCCAGAAGCTCGACAAGTCGAAATTACCGAACCTTGCCAATGCCTGGCCCAACGTGACCAGGCAGCTCGCCGTTTACGATCCCGATAACAGCTTCGGCGCCAACTTCATGTGGGGCACGACCGGCATCGGCTTCAACATCAAGGCCGTGCAAAAAATTCTCGGCCCCGATGCCAAAATCGACAGTTGGGACATCGTCTTCAAGCCGGAAAACTTCGCCAAATTCAAGGATTGCGGAATTCACATGGTGGATTCCGCCGACGACATTTTGCCGGCGGCGCTCGGCTATCTCGGGCTCGATCCGAATTCGACCAAACAGGCCGACCTGGAGAAGGCCGCCGACCTCCTGCTCAAGATCAGGCCCTATGTCCGAAAATTTCATTCATCGGAATATCTGAGCGCCTTGGCCACCGGCGAGATCTGCTTCGTGGTCGGCTACTCGGGTGACGTCATGCAAGCGCGCAGCCGCGCCGCGGAGGCAAAAAACGACATCGAGATCGGCTATTCGATTCCGAAAGAAGGCGCCCAGATGTTTTTCGACAATCTGGCGATCCCGGCGGATGCGAAGAACGTCACCGAGGCCTATGAGCTGATCAACTATCTCTACCGGCCCGAGGTCGCCGCCAGGAATACGGACTTTCTGTCCTACGCCAACGGCAATCTGGCCAGCCAGAAGCTGATCGATCCGAAAATCCTCAATGACAGGAATATCTATCCCGATGACGCGACGCTCGCGAAGCTGTTCGTGATCACCGCGCGTGATCCGGCGACCCAGCGCGTCATCAACCGGCTATGGACCCGGGTGAAGACGGGGCGGTAGTTTCCGGCCGTCATTGCGGGCGAAGCTTTTCAGCCGATCGTCATGCCCCGCGAAGGCGGGGCATCCAGTATCCACGACGTTCATGTGATCCGAAACGGCGGCGTTTACTGGATCACCCGCCTGCGCGGGTGAAGACGAAGTCTTCTGCCGAAGAGCACTACCGCCAGCGGCGGTGCAGCCACAGCCATTGATCCGGATATTCGCGGATCCAGCCTTCGATCACCGACGTCATCGCCTGCATGGTTCCCTGAATGTCGATTTGGCCGTTGGCGTCGCGCACCGGCTTCACTTCTTCCGATATTTCGGCGCGGAAGCGATGGCCGGGCAGGCGGATGACGCGGACGCCATGGATCGGGCATTCGATCTGGCGCAGCAGCCGCGCCAGCGTCGGATTGGCTTTGGTCTTGCGGCCGAAAAACGTCACCTCGACGCCGTTGGTAAGATACTGATCGACCAGCATCGCAACATGCTGGCCTCGTTGCAGGGCCTCCGCGAGCTTGAGCGGCGCATCGCGGCCGGCCGGAATCAGCGTGCCCATCTTGACGGAGCGCATATCCTGGATGATGCGGTCGGCGGAGGCGATGTTGGGCCGGCGATACAGGATCGCGGCGTCCAGTCCATGCGCGACCGCGGCGAGCGCCGGCATTTCCCAATTGCCGAGGTGGCTTGCAAAGATCAGCGCCGGTTTGTCGTCGAGCCTGAGTTGCGCAAAAAGCTCATGCGTGCGCGTCTGGATCTCGATCCGGCTTTGCTCGGGATGTGCGGGATCGTGCTCCCAGATGTGGTCGAGATGCGCGAATTCGGCGCCGACGCGCCCCAGATTGTCCCAGACGCCGGCGAGAATGGTCTCGATCTCTTCCGGCGATTTCTCCGGGAACGCGGCGGTCAGGTTGGCGCGGCCGATCCGTTGCTCGCGCATCAGCGGGCCGATGGTGCGGGCGATCCGGCCGAACAGGTTGGCGGTCTTGATCGGGTCGAAATAGCGGGTGGCGCGCAGCATCCCGACCGTCAACGCGCCCACCGCGGCTTCGGCGAGCGGCTTGGTGGCGTTGCGAATGCGGGCCTTGGTGCGAAGCAGGAGAGGGTGCATCAGAAACCAACGACGATCTTGCCGAACACCTGCCGGCTTTCCATGCGTTTCAGCGCGGTGGCAACATCCTCGATCGGCACCTCGGTGTCGATGATCGGATGCATGCCGCCGGCCATCTTGTCGAGGCTCTCGGCGATATTGCGCATCGTCGCGCCGAACGAGCCGAAGATGCGATACTGCTGCTGAAACAACTGCATCAGGTTGAGCGTGGTGGTCGGCCCGGAGGTCGAGCCGCAGGTCACCAGCCGGCCGCCGCGCTTCAAGGACAGCAACGAGCCGTTGAAGGTATCGGCGCCGACATGTTCGAACACGACGTCGACGCCCTTCTTCTTGGTGATCTTGCGGGTCTCGTGCTCGAACCGGTCCTTGCGGTAGTTTATGACGTGATCGGCGCCCAGCGCCTTCACGCCGTCGATCTTGGAATCGTCGCCGACCGTGGTGATGACGGTGCAGCCGATCGCCTTGGCCATCATGATGGCGACGGTGCCGATGCCAGAGCCGCCGGCATGCACCAGCACGGTTTCACCGGGCTGCAGTTTCGCGTTGTCGAACAGCATGTGCTGCACGGTCGAGAACGCGATCGGCGCGCAGGCGGCGTCGCGGCTGCTGACGCCTCGCGGTACCGGAATTACCAGCCTGTCCGGCCAGGTTGATCAGTTCGCGGGCGAAACCGTCGACATGGAAGCCCATGATCCCCGCGACATTTTCGCAGAGATTGTCGCGGCCCTCTTGGCAGGCGCGGCAGGTTCCGCAGGTCAGGGCGCCGTACATCACCACGGGCTGCCGCGGCTTGAACCGCGTGACACCTTCGCCCACCGCCGCGATTTCGCCGGATGCTTCGGCGCCCACCACCAGCGGCAGCTTGCGTTTGGCAAACGCCATGCCGCGATAGCCCCAGACGTCGATGTGATTGAGCGCCACCGCCTTGACGCGAATCTGCACCTCGCCTGCGTCCGGAGGCGGCGGCGCCGGCATCTCCGTAATCACGAGCTGACGATCGGCAACGAGAGTGAGCGCGCGCATGACGCCGTGTCTCCGGCAGGACGAGGGATTGACGGTCGCGTGCGTATCGCCAGTGGGTACGATGCGTCAATCGCCGACATTGGAAGGGCTGGAACCGCTTAGACCGGTTCGCGGGTCAGGATCAGCGACGCATTCTGGCCGCCGAAGCCGAACGAATTCGACATCACGGCGGTGACGCGAGCGTCGCGCGCCTTGTTGGGCACGACGTCGAACGGTATCGCCGGGTCCGGTATATCGTAGTTGATGGTCGGCGGAATCCGCTGGTGTTCCAGCGTCAGCAGCGAAAACACCGCCTCGACCGCGCCCGCCGCCGACAGGGTATGGCCGACCATCGACTTGTTGGAGGACACCGGAATCTGGCCTGGCGCGCTCGCCGAACACCGTCGAGATGCCCAGATATTCCATCTTGTCGTTTTCCGGCGTGCCGGTGCCGTGGGCATTGATGTAGTCGATCTGTTCGGCACCGATGCCGGCATCGGACAATGCGTTGCGCACGCAGCCGATGATCGGCTTGCCGTCGGGGCTGGACCGGGTGCGGTGGAACGAATCCGCAAGCTCGCCGCAGCCGGCGACGATGCCAAGGATTTCGGCGCCGCGGGCGGTAGCGGCTTCATAGCTTTCCAGCACCAGTGCGCCGGCGCCCTCCGCCATTACGAAACCGTCGCGGTTCTTCGAAAATGGCCGCACCGCCGCCTGTGGCGGGTCGTTCTGGGTCGACAGCGCCGACAGCAGCGAGAACCGGATCAGCGCTTCCGGATTGACCGATCCGTCGGTCGCCACGCACAGCGCGGCGTCCGCCTCGCCGCGACGAATGGCTTCGACGCCGAGCTGAATGGCGCTGGCGCCGGACGCGCACGCCGTCGACAGCGAAATCGGCGATCCCTTGGTGCCGAAGGTCTCGGCCAGATGATCTGCCACCGAACCGAACAGAAAACGCCGGTGATATTGCGCGAACTTGCCGCCGCCGCTGGCGCGCAGCAGCACGTCGTAATCGAATTCCTTGGCTCCGGAGGCGTGTCCAAGTTCCAGCCGCTGCGGCCATTCGACTTCGACAGGCGCCACAGCAAGAAACAATGGCCCCGGAAAATCGCCTTTGCTGCCGATCGCCGATTGCGCGATGGCCTCTTCCGTGGCGAGATCGGCCAACCGCTCGGAAAGATCGGTCGACGAAAACGGCTCGACCGGCACGAAGTCGATGGTTCCGGCCATCGTGGTCTTCAGGCCATCGGTGGGAAAGCGCGTAATGGTGCGAATGCCGGATTTGCCGGCGGTGAGTTTTGCCCAGTTCTCGGACTTGCCGGAGCCGAGCGACGTCACGACGCCCATGCCGGTGACGACGACGATCGGCCTGCCGAATTTATCGCGCGTAGCTGTCATGTTTTCCCCATCGGCCGCCCGTGATCACTTGATCGCTTCGACCAGCGCCATGCCTTCGCCCCGCCAATGACCGGCCCCGATGACTACAATCTGGGTCGGCGTCCCGGACATTTCAATCTCCAGCCCGGACGAATCGTTGGCCGGAAACAGCGCGCCGCGCGAGATCGCCAGTGCCGCGAGGCTCAGTCCGAGCGGAAACTGGGTTTCCATGGTGTGTCCGAAACTGGTCCCGGTCGCCCGCACCGCGAAATCCGGATGTTCGCCGAGGAATTTCCGTTCCTCTGACGTGACCGGCTCCGCGCCGGTTGCGCCGGTGATGATGACGCCGTTGTTCTCAAGCTTGCCGAGCTTCGACCACAGCTTTTCCAGCGTCGCCGTCACGTCGCCAGGATGCTTGCGGTGGGAAAGATCGGCGACGACATTGGTCAGGCGCGCATAGGGTTTCGCGCCGCGGGCCAGCGCATGCGCCTTGGACTCGATGACAAGGAAGGCACCGGCGGAGCCAAGCGCGAAGCCGGCATTGTTCTGCCGCGCCCAGACCGGCTCGAATTTGTCCCTGAGGTTGAAGTTGCCGAATTCGTAGAGCACCAGAAGGTCCTTGCGCTCGCCGTTTTGCGAACCCCCGATCAGGGCGATGTCGCTCTGGCCGGCGGCGATCCGTGCGAGCGCGATCCGCGCCGCGTCGACGCCGGCGGCTTCCTCGCCCATGAAGGTGCGCGACGAGCCGGTCACGCCGTGCACGATGGCGATGTTGCCGGCGAGCAGGTTCGAGAGCTGCGCCAAAAACAGCGTCGGGCGCAGGTCGTTCATCAGCCGTTCGTTCAGGAATCCGGGCGCCGCGTTTCCCTTGGATTCCGCGGTCAGGATGCTGCAATCCACCGCGAGATCGCGCTCGCCGCCACCGGCGGCGACCACCATGTCCATCCGCGCAAGGATTTCCTTGTTGCCCTTGACGCCGGCCGACTCCAGCGCGAGCCCGGCCGCATAGGTTCCGATGCGCTGCCAGGCTTCCATCTGGCGCTGGTCGCCTTTTTTCGGGATCTGGGTATCGAGATTTACCGGCGCAAAGGGATGAACGATATAGGGCGCGAAATTCTTCTCGTCGACATTGACGCGCCGCGCATTCAACGCGTCCCAATTGGTGTCGAGCCCCTCGCCAAGCGAGGTCGCCAGACCGATGCCGGTGATCCAGACCTCCACCGGTCCTGAATTCGACGATGTCATTTCAGCCATGGGCCATCAATTCTTGCGGAAATCCGATACGCTTGGCCATCGCGTCCATGTGTCCGCGCAGATCGGGGTGTGGGAAGGGAACATGAGGGAAAGTGAGCGTCGCGCTGCTTCGCAGTTCGCCGCCGACGCGGACCTTGGCGGCGGTCATGGCGAATCCGGAGCCTTCGTGAACGACGCTGGCATCGATCTTGAGCAGTTCCCCGGGGTTGACGAAGCCGCGCATCTTGGCTTCCTTCACCGCGCCCAGAAACGGCATGCGCTCGAATTTCGTCAGCGCGATCAGGAGCCAGCCCGACGTCTGCGCCATCGCCTCGATCAGCAGCACACCCGGCATGATCGGGTAGCCTGGAAAGTGACCTTCGAAGATCGTGCTTTCCGTGGGAACCTGCGCCTCGGCCACGATGGTGCGGTCGCCGACATTGAGGTCGACGATGCGGTCAATCAAACTGAAATATTCGAGCTGCATGGCAGGCGCTTAAGCGCCCTTGGCGGCGACCAGTTCGTCGATGCGCGCGCTGAGGTTTTTCAGGACGAAATACTGCTCGGTCGTCGCCTTGCCGTCATTGACCTCCTGCGTCCACTTCTCCAGCGGCAGCTTGATCCCGAACGCCTTGTCGATCGCGAACGCGATGTCGAGAAAATCGAGGCTGTCGATTCCCAGATCATCGATCGCGTGGCTTTCCGGGGTGATCGTGTCGCGCGGGATGTCGCAGGTTTCAGCGATAATCGTGGCGACCTGATCGAATGTTGAGGACATCACTAAACCTTTGATATATTGAAGATAAATTCCTGAACGGCAGGGGGAGCGGGCGCGGCGCCCCAGAACGCCCTATCCGCCATCCGGAGTTGAATGCCCGTATATCGGAGCGCCGCCCTGAGTTCAATGGAGGCGGGCCGATGCGGGTGGGATTGGATTGGGCCAAAGAGCTGGTTTTTTCGGGGATGCCGGAGCGTTTTCCACCGAAAGGCTGCCCGGCGCTCGATGCTCGGCGGATACCGATTTGCGCGAAGAAAACGCGTCAAAACAACAAATAGACCCCCGTTCCGATTCAATCGGAACGGAAAACGCTTTAGATTTGCGGTGCGGAAATCTGTGCGCAATCGCGCCGTCCCATCAGCACGCAATCCTGGGTCTTGCGCAGATCCGCGATGCTCATGGCCAGCCAGATCCCGATCGCCGTCAATGCGACGGTAAAAGCAAAGGCGGCAATGTTTGCCAGCATGCGATGGCGAAAATCGTCCGGCTCGTCGCGGTCGTGCTCATAGCGCGACAGATCGTTCGGCTCTTGCCGGGCATCCTCCGACGGGAGCGGTCGGCCCGACACTCCCTGCTGGCCAGGCGGGCGCGCCAAGGTGCGCGGCCGGAATTTGAGGACGCGGTGTTCTTCTTCCGAAGTGATGGGCTGCTGGGTTTTCACGTCTGCCAGCTCCGGGACATCCTCTGGTAGTATTTAGCACGCGCGCGGCGCCTCTCACAGATAATGTTGGCATGGCACCGATGCCATAACCCATCCCTCAACGATCTCATGGAACCCGTCGCAATCTGTTCCAGGCCGGCCGTCGGGAAGGTGCTCGCCCTGACGAAAAAAGACGAAGCTGGTTGCCGCGGTGGTGCGGGCCCGCGTCGGACGATCAGCCCGGCGGCGAATTGATTGGCAACGCGGTGCCGGCGGATTTCGGTGCCGGCGGTGCCGGCTGCTTTCCGCCGAGGGCGCGATGCAGCCAGCGCTCGGCCGGGCCGCCGGCGGTCAGAATGGCGAAGGTGATCGCGAGCGCGACCGCGACGATCCGCCAATGGCCGGCCCCGCAGGCAATGCCGACGCAGGCCGCGAGCCAGGTGCAGGCGGCGCTGGTGAGCCCGCGAACCCGGAAATGATGTTCGGCGCGGACGATGACGCCGGCGCCGAGAAAACCAATGCCGGTGAGGATTCCCTGGATGACGCGGCTGGTGGCGTCGGAAATCCTGGTGACGTCGCCGGATGGATCGGCCATCATCACGACCATGGCGGTGGCAAGCCCCACCAAAGCGAGCGTCTTCAATCCGATCGGCTTGCCGTGAAGATCGCGATTAAGGCCGATCAGGCCGGCTGCGAGCGCCGCTGCGCCAAGACGCATCACAATTTCAAGCCAGTCGGGCACAGCGATCTCCTCCTTCCGGTTCCGCCTTATTTCGGCAGACGCCCCATCAGGTAGAATTCATCGTTCGGGCGCATGGCGGTGACGTTCGCCATCCTGTTCGACAGCGCGAAGAATGCCGAGATTGCCGCGATATCCCAGATATCGTCGTCGCTGAAGCCGTGGGCCGCGATCGTCGTAAAATCCTGTTCGGAGATTTTGTGCGCCTCGGCGCTCACCTTCATCGCGAAGTCGAGCATGGCTCTTTGCCGGGGAGTGATATCCGCCTTGCGGTAGTTCACCGCGATCTGATCCGAGATCTGCGGGTTCTTCGCCCGGATACGCAGGATGGCGCCGTGCGCGATGACGCAATAATGGCACTGGTTGGCGCTGGAGGTCGCAACCACGATCATTTCGCGCTCGGCCTTGCTCAGCCCGCCGTCCTTGTCCATCAGGGCGTCGTGATAGGCGAAGAACGCGCGAAACTCATCGGGGCGATAGGCCAGCGTCAGGAACACGTTCGGAACGAAGCCGGATTTTTCCTGCACCGCAAGCAGGCGGGTGCGGATGTCGTCCGGCAGGCTGTCGATCGAAGGGGTCGGAAAGCGTTTCGCAATCGGCTGGGTCATCGGGAGATTCCGGCTTCACACCGCGCGATGCGGTGGCGCGAGCTCAAGGAGCATGATCCGCGGGATCATAGAGCATGATCCGGAAAAGGGGGTATCGGTTTTTCCGAACGGTGTGCCGGCATGCGGGCTGCGGGGCGGCTCCAGGCCGTCAGCGCAGCGGCTTTTTCAGCAGCGAAAAGCGGTCGGGATCGAGACCCATCGATGGCTGCAGCATCGGCGCCTCCACCGCGCGCACGGCTGGCCGTTCGCCGCCGCCCGGATCGTTGGGAACGTCGCGTTGCGAGGTGGCGCCGCGCCAGCGGTCGAGCACGGCGCTGACGAAATGCATGTCGTGGCCGGCGGCGACCGACGAAACGCTTGCGATCGTCGCTTCGCTTCGCGGCAATTGATGCAACGGCACCTCCTTGAAGCGCAGCCGGGTCGGCAGCGCCACGCCCTCGCCGAAGGCCAGGACTTCGCGGGTACCGAGCGAGGGCACGAACGACAGCAGGTTTGCCGCGGCATCCGAAACCGCCGAGCGCAGCAGGGCCTGGTCGCGCTCGTTGGCTAGGCGCATCGCGAACAGCGTGTTGCACTGGGAAATGATGGTGGCGTCGAGTTCAGCCGGGCGCTGGGTGACGAGGCCGAGATAGACGCCGTATTTGCGGCCTTCCTTGGCGATCCGCGAGATCGCCTTGCGCGTCGGCCCGAAACCGATATTGCGGTCCGCCGAGGCGTAGCGATGGGCCTCCTCGCAGACGAACAGCATCGGCGAAACGCCGTCGCTCCACAGCCCGAAATCGAACGCCATGCGGCACAGCACCGACACCACGGAATCGACGACTTCGGCGGGGAAGCCGGCGAGCTGCATGATGGTCATCGGCCTGCCATTGGCGGGGAGCCGGAACAGATAGCTGACCACCTCCGCCATGGTGTCGCCGCCGACATTGGCGTTGTCGAACATGAACGCGTAACGCGGATCGTTGCGCACGGTCTCGATCCGCGAAATCAGCTTGTGATAGATGATGCGCGATGAGCGGTTCTCGAGCTTGCCCATCCGGTCGTCGATCAGCGAAATCAGGTCGACCAGGCGATAAGGAACCGGCGTATCGACGGTATAGGCGATCGTCTTGGGATCGGCCCGCTTCAACCCGAGCCGGTCGGAGTTCTGGTACTGGGTATAGAGTCCCTTCGCCATCGGAATGATTTCGGCGAGAATATCCAGTTCCTCAGGCACGCCGGGCCGGCCTGCGAACAGCACGTCGACGATTTCTTCGAAATTGAACAGCCAGAAAGGCAGCTTCAGATTGCGCGGATTGAGCACCAGCGCGTGATCGCCGAAGCAGCGGCCATATTCGTTGTGAACGTCGAGCAGGAAAACCCGCAGGCTCGGCCGCGCCTTGAGAATCTCGTTCAGCAGCAGCGAGACGCCGGTCGATTTACCGACACCGGTGGATCCGAGCACCGCGAAGTGCTTGGAGAGCATCTCCTCGACATCGACATAGGCGACGACGGAGGGATCCTGCTGCAGGGTGCCGACATCGATCTGATCCGATCCCGTCGGGGCGTAGACCGTGCGGAGCTTCCTGATTGGTGATCAACTCGACGGTATCGCCGATGGTTGGATAGTTGGTGACGCCGCGCTGGAATTTGGGACGGTCCGGTCCGCCAAAGATTTCGCCGAGCAGATCGACCGAGGCGGTGGCGATGTAAACGTCGGATACCGGCAGTTCTTCGCACGATACTTCCGTGATCATGGCGACGATGACCGAATTTGCGCAGCGGATGCTGACGAACCGGCCGACGGTCGCCCTTATTTCCGAACCGGGCATCTTGTCCACCGCCAGCAGTCCGACCCTGGCGAGGGAGCCCCGCACCGAAATCACGCGTCCGAAGGATGTCACAGTGTTCGCAGCCCCAGTATGTCGTATGTCTGCGCGGGACTATGCAGGCTTGGATTGGAGAAACGGTTAAGCTCGGGAACCACCGGGTTCTTCAAATCCGCCGTATCTTGTTCGGGATCGCGATTTTTTTCGTCGTCCCGGGGGCGTCCATCACCTCGGGTTTGTGCAGGAAAATAGCCGCTTTTGCGGTCCGGCCGCCGCTGCCGGCGGCGCGTCCGGCTTAATGTCCGGTTTACCAACGCTGGAGGAGGCCCGTTCAGCAATCCGCTTTCTTTGCGGAAATGCAGACCGATGAACGTAAAGCGCCGCGGGCAAGCTTCCGGTCCGTCCGCGCTCAAGCAATGAAAATATTAGCCGGATTAACCGATTGCTAACCGCGCCTCCTAACGTTGTTTCCACCTGTACCGGGTTACGTTGCGGCAACAGGGCGAGGCATGAACGAACCAGCTCCAAACAGCGGCCATGGATTGCAAAGCGGCGAAGCCGATCGCAAATCCAATCAGGTCATCACCGTGGAAAACTCCCGGGCAATCCGGTGGCTGAGTTTTTGCGGCATTTTTTCCGCCGCGATTCTCGTGCCGGATACGATATCCTCGACGTCAGCCGTTTGGTGGCAGCCGGCCAAATTGCTGATCGGCGTGGTCGTTCTTTGTCTGTTTGCGACCGCCTTCATTCTCATGTCGATGGGCCGTCTGTCGTCGAAGCAACGCCAGCGGACCGATCGAAGGCTGGTGATCGAACGGCATCAGCTCAGCGTCGCCGTGAACAATATTCCGCAGGGTCTCGTTCTTTACGACACAGCGGGGCGGGTTACCCTTTGCAACCAGCGCTACATTGAGATGTTCGATTTGTCACCGGAGGTCGCCCGGCCGGGCTGCACCATGCAGGATCTGGTCGCGCATCGGAAAGAGACCGGCTCTTTCGACGGCGATGTCGAGGAGTTTTGCTCCTCCCTCATCCGCAATATGACGCTCGGGAAAGTCGTCCATCAGGTCACAAAGCTGGCGGACGGCCGAACGATCGAGATTGTAAACCAGCCTTTGGCTGCGGGCGGGTGGGTGTCCACCATCGAGGATATCACCGAGCGCGAGCGTTCGTCCGAAAAAGTCGCCCGTTTGGCGCATTACGACGCGCTTACCGATTTGCCCAATCGGGTGCTGTTTCGAGAACAACTCGAACAGGCTCTCAAGAAGGTTCGGTCCGGCGAGCGTCTGGCTGTTCTGTACATCGACATCGACGAGTTCAAGGGCGTCAATGACGCGCTCGGACATCCGGTCGGCGACGAGCTCTTGAAGGGGGTGGCGGCCCGCCTGCGCGGCTGCCTGCAAAAACACGATGTCGCCGCGCGGTTGGGCGGTGACGAATTCGCCATCATCCAGACCGGCGTAAAGCGTCAATCGGAAACGATGTATCTGGTGGAAAGCATCTATGCGGCGATCCGGCAGCCCTTCGATTGTGCCGGTCATCTTATCACCACGGACGCCAGCATCGGCATTGCCATCGCTCCGGAGGACGGTGTCGATCTGGACCAGCTGCTCAAGAACGCCGACCTGGCGATGTATGGCGCCAAGGCCGACGGACGCCGCACCCATCGCTTCTTCGAAGTGGGGATGGACGAGCGCGTCAAGGCGCGACGGCTCATGGAACTGGAGCTGCGCCAGGCCATCGTGGAGGGCGGGTTCGAAGTTTACTACCAGCCGCTGGTGCATCTGGGAACCAACAAGATCAGCGGCTGCGAAGCGCTTTTGCGCTGGCGTCACCCCAAACGCGGCATGATATCGCCGGCGGAATTCATCCCGGTGGCGGAGGAGACCGGTCTGATCAACCAGCTCGGCGACTGGGTGCTTAACACCGCATGTGTCGAAGCCGCGGGCTGGCCGGGTCAGATCCGCGTCTCGGTCAACGTCTCGCCGGTGCAGTTCAAAAGCCAGACCCTGGCGCTGAGCGTGGCTTCGGCGCTCGCCGTCTCGGGCCTGTCGCCGGACCGGCTGGAACTCGAGATCACCGAGGCGGTGCTGATTCGCGACGACGAAGCGGCGCTCACCCTGCTGCATCAATTGCGCGAATTGGGGGTGCGGATTGCACTGGACGATTTTGGCACCGGTTATTCCTCGCTCAGCTACCTGCAGCGGTTTCCGTTCGACAAGATCAAGATCGATCGCTGCTTCGTCAAAGACATCGCCAGTCCGTCCGGATCGTCATCGATCGTTCAGGCGGTCGTGAACATCGCCGCCGCGAGCAACATGACGACAACCGCGGAAGGCGTGGAAACGGAGATGCAGATGGAAATGCTGCGCGCGCTCGGTTGCACCGAGATGCAGGGATATCTTTTCAGTCCGGCAATCTCGGCTACCGAAATCCGAAAGCTCCTGGTCGCCCGTTCCGACGCCGTCGCGTCCGCCGCTTGAGCCGGGTCTTGTTCGACCCTCGGATCTTGGCCGGCGTGGCGCGCCAGGCGCCGTCACCGTGCCGCATGGACCATTGATCCCCGCCGGCGAGTCGCGCCCTTAACGGGCCGACTTGATGGAAATTCTCGGCCTTAGGTTCACAACTTCGCTCGATTTCTGAAGATAGCTGAGCATCAAAGCCGATCCGAGGGGGATACCATGTCAAAGACAGCTCTGGTGGTTTCAGCGCATCCGGGAGATTTCGTCTGGCGGGCCGGCGGCGCGATCGCGCTGCACGCCAGGAAGGGCTATCGGGTCAAGATCGTGTGCCTGGCGTTCGGCGAGCGCGGGGAATCCCAGTTCGCCTGGAAGAAGCCTGACATGACGCTCGACAAGGTCAAGGCCGGCCGCCGCGACGAGGCGGAACGCGCCGCAGCCGCGCTCGGCGCCGAGATCGAGTTCTTCGATGCCGGCGACTATCCGCTGCGCCTCACCGAGGCGCATATGGACCGGCTGATCGATATCTACCGCGAACTCAACCCGAGCTTTGTGCTGACGCATTCGCTGGAAGACCCCTACAATGTCGATCATCCGGCGGCAGCGGCCTATGCGCAGGAGGCGCGCATCATCGCGCAGGCGATGGGCCACAAGCCGCGGGCGGATTACATCTACAGCGCGCCGCCGATGTTCCTGTTCGAGCCGCACCAGCCGGAATTATGCAATTTCAAGCCGCAGGTCATTCTCAACATCGACGAGGTCTGGGATATCAAGCGCAAGACCTTCGAGATTCTTGCGGCGCAAAAACACCTTTGGGCGTATTACGAGCGGGTGGCGCTGCAGCGGGGCATGCAGGGCGGGCGGAATTCCGGCAAGGCCATGACCTATGGCGAGGCCTATCAGCGGCTGTTTCCCATGGCGATGGAGGAACTGGTATTATGAAGACGGTCGTGGTCCGCAATATCGTCAGGGCTGACGCAGGGATCGTCAAGCGGCTCGGCGCGCTCGGTACATCGACCGTCCACGAAGCCTATGGCCGCTTCGGGCTGATGAAACCCTATCTGCGTCCGGCCTGGGCAGGCGGCGAGGCGGCGGGCACCGCCGTCACCGTGCTGGCGCATCCCGGCGACAACTGGATGATTCATGTCGCGGTCGAACAATGCCGGCCCGGCGACCTGCTGGTGGTCGGATGCAGCGCCGACAATACCGACGGAATGTTCGGCGATCTGCTCGCGACCTCGCTGCAGGCGCGCGGCGTCACCGGCCTTGTGATCGACGCCGGCTGCCGCGATGTGAAGTCGCTGCGCGAGATGGGCTTTCCGGTGTGGTCGAAGGCGATTTCCGCGAAAGGAACGGTCAAGGCGACGCTAGGCGCCGTCAACGTCCCCGTGGTGTGCGCGGGGATCAATGTTCACCCCGGCGACGCGGTGATCGCCGATGACGACGGCATCGTGGTGGTCCGCGCGAAAGATGCCGGCGAAGTCGCCGCCAAGGGCGAAAAGCGCCAGGCGGACGAGGAGGGCAAGCGCAAGCAACTGGCTGCCGGTGTGCTCGGGCTCGACATGTACAATATGCGCGAGCCGCTGGCGAAGGCGGGTCTCGTCTATATCGACGAACCCGAAACCGACTAAGATGACGATCCGGCTGCGCACACTGC
This sequence comes from uncultured Alphaproteobacteria bacterium, assembly GCA_963793165.1. Taxonomy (GTDB): domain Bacteria; phylum Pseudomonadota; class Alphaproteobacteria; order Rhizobiales; family Xanthobacteraceae; genus Bradyrhizobium. Next base: position 705,865 of record CAWBYU010000004.1, on the reverse strand, counting down.
TTGGCGACCATCTCTGCACCGCCGCGCTGAAGAATGGTTCGATCAAGTCCGATTTGGTCACGCTGGATTTCGTGCAATATTCGCCGATCAACAAGGGCTTCAAGCCGATGGTCCGCGAAGGGGCTTTCGACGTCTCGGAGATGGCCATTGTCACCTATCTGATGGCGAAGAGTTTCGGCAAGCCGATGGTACTGCTGCCGAGCGTGGTGGTGGCGCGGTTTCAACACGCCTATGCCCTCTATCGGGCTGAGCTTGGAACTCTGAAGCCGCGCGATCTCGAGGGCAAGCGTGTCGGCATCCGCTCGTTCACCACTACGACCGGCGCGTGGCTGCGAGGCATTCTCGCCAATGATTATGGCGTCGACCTTAATGCGATTTATTGGGTCACGTTCGAGGATGCGCATGTCGCGGAATTTCAGGACAACACCGAGCGTGCGCCCGCGGGCAAACAGATCATCCAGACGCTGCTCGACGGCGATCTCGATGCGGTGCTCGGTGAAAAGGTGCAGCGGCCGGGCCTGAAGCCGCTGTTTCCGGATGCCGCCCGCGAAGAGTTCTCATGGTTTGCCAAGCACGGCGTGGTGCCGATCAACCATATGGTGGTGGTCAGCAGGGCCCTGACCGAGCAGCACCCGGAAGCCGTGCGTGAAGTCTATCGGCTGCTTGCGTCGGCCGCCGCCGCCGCACCTCGGCTGAGCGTTGACCGGATGCGCCGTTCCCTGGAAATGATCGTCGGCTATTCCGTGCAGCAGGGGCTTATCCCCCGTGCCTTCGGGGTCGAGGAGTTGTTCGACGATCTGACGCGGACGCTGCAGATTTAGAGGGGGCAGGGCGCGCCGCCGGTCGAGGGATGAGGCCGACGGATGGCTTGTCGCGCGCCGACAGACGCGCATTCGGGACCTGTGCGCGTCTTTTGCTCCCGCCGCCCATAATTTCCGCAGCGTCTGCCTAAATCCTGGGATCGGTTGATCCAACTTTTTGTGCGCCCCGAGACAAGCCTCAAACCGGCGAGTGACCGTAGGCTGCCTTCGAACCCAGACATGGCACTGCCATGACAACGTCGAAGGAGAAAACAGATGCTGAAGCGGTTTTCCACCGAAGGCCGGACGCGGCGGTCGTCATCCGCCGCGGTTGCCGGATTGCGCCATGCTGCACTGGCCGCGTTCCTGTTCGCCGGCATTTGCGCGCCGATATCGGCCGAAGCCGCAGCGCCCGCGGGCTGCGCGGCGTTGCAGACGAAATATCCCGATCTGAAAGGCAAGAAACTCGTCAACGCCATCAACCCGCACACGCCGGGCTATGAGGCGATCGATCCGAAAGACCCCAGCAAATATGTCGGATTCGACATCGATCTCGGCGAGGCGATCGGCGAGTGCCTGGGCTTCACGCTGACCTACAAGGCCGTGACTTTCGCGGCGCTGCTGACGACGCTGGCGAGCGGGCAGGCCGACATCGTGATCTCCGACATCTATGCCACCGAGGAGCGCGCCAAGGCGGCCGACTTCATCACCTATTCGAAGGTGTTCGACGGCGTGCTGGTCGCCAAGGGCAATCCGAAGAAGATCACCGGCATCAATACCTCGATGTGCGGCGCGGCGGCAGCCGAGAACACCGGCTATGTCGAGGTCCCGCTGATTCAGGCGCTGATGCCCCAGTGCAAGGCCGAGGGCAAGCCGGAACCGACGATCCAGCTCTATGACAACAACGCCAATTGCATCCAGGCGATCCTCGCCGGCCGCGCCGACACCTATGTCAACGACGTCAACACCGTCGATCAGGCCGTGAAGGCCTATCCCGACAAGCTGGAAAAGGCGATCGCGGTCACCATTCCCTATTCGGTCGGCATCGCCGTTCCTAAGAACAAGCCGGAGTTCCGCGACGCCGTGATGGCCGCCCTGATCGAAGTTCAGAAGGCCGGCATTCACATGGACCTGCTGAAGAAGTGGAATCTCGACGTGAACAACTTCAAGGAGCCTGACATCCTTTCCGTCAAGTAACGCCGCTCTCCGGCAAGTAATGTCGCTCTTCGTCCACTACCTCAGCCTGCCGTACCTGATCGAGGGCATCTGGTTCACCATCGCGGTGACCGCCCTCGGGCTGGCCGGCGGGCTGATCCTTGGCCTGATCCTGGCGGCGATGCAGCTCAGCCGCTTCTGGATGCTGGCCGCATTCGCCCGCGGCTATACCGTGATCTTCCGCGGCACGCCGCTGATCCTGCAGATGGTATTCGCCTATGACGCGCTGCCGCATATCGGCCTGAAGCTGAGCGCGGTCGGCGCGGCCGGCCTGGCGCTGGCCGCCAACGAGGCGCCGTTCATCGCCGAGATGCTGCGCGCCGGCGTGCTCGGCATCGACCGCGGGCAAATCCTGGCCGGCCAGGCGCTCGGGATGACGCCGTCTTTGCTGATGCGGCGGATCATCGCGCCGCAGGCGATCCGGATGATGGTTCCGGCGTTCGGCAATGAAACCGTCAGCGCCCTGAAAAACTCATCGCTCGCAAGCGTCATTTCGGTGCAGGAGCTGACGCTGCGAAGCACGCAGCTTGCATCCTCGACGTTCGATTTCTTCTCGATCTTCTTCGCCTCCGGCCTGATCTATCTGCTGCTCACCACCGGCGTCAGCGTGATCCAGTTGCTGCTGGAGCGGGCGCTCGATCTCGACCGGCCCGCGACGGCCAACCGTTTCAGCCGCTTCATGCCCTGGTATCGCGCTCCGTCGGTGTTGACCCCGATCGTCGTGGAGCCGGTAGCGCCGGCCGACGCCAGATCCGCGGAAGTCATCGCCTATGCGCCGCCGTCAGGCGATGCCAAGGCATCGAGGGCGGACCGCACCAAACGATCGGCCACCCTCGCGCGCAACGATGTGGTGGTCGACGTCAACGGATTGTACAAAGCCTATGACAACCAACCGGTGCTCGCCGGCGTCGATATCACGGTACGCGTCGGCGAAGTCGTTGCCTTGCTGGGTCCGAGCGGTTCGGGCAAGAGCACGCTGTTGCGCTGTATCAATCATCTGGAAGGCTGGGATGCCGGGACCGTCAAGATCGACGGTCGCCGGATCGGCTTTCGCGAAGACGGCAAGCCGCTGTCGCCGCGCGACATGGCGAACGAACGCGCCACCGTCGGCGTCGGCATGGTGTTCCAGCAATTCAATCTCTTCAGCCACCTGACGGCGGCGGAGAACATCGCCGGTCCGCTGCGCTGGGTCCACGGCGTTTCGCGGGCGGATGCCGATCAACGCGCGCGCGAATTGCTCGACCGCGTCGGCCTCAGCCATCGCGCCGATGCGTTGCCGAGGCATTTGTCCGGCGGCCAGCAGCAGCGCGTCGCGATCGCGCGCGCGATCGCGCCCAATCCGAGCGTGCTGCTGCTGGACGAGCCGACCTCGGCGCTCGATCCCGAACTGGTCAATGAAGTGCTGGAAGTGATCCGGCGGCTCGCGGTCGAGGACGGACTGACCATCATCATCTCGACACATCAACTGCGTTTCGCCGACGAGGTCGCGGACCGCGTGGTCTTTCTCAGCGGCGGTTCCATCATCGAAGAAGGACCCGCGCATGAGGTCCTCACCAATCCCCGCAACCCGGTTACGGCGCGCTTCCTCAGCGTGATGGAGGCCGAGAAGGCGCCGGAGAAAACCGCATGATCCGTCCATTCCTGATTGCTTGCTGAAGAGGCCCTCGCATGAAGCACCATACGCTACCGGTATCGCCGGCCACCGTTCACTGGGGATATTTCAGCAAGAAGGTCGTGCCCGCTCTGACGCTGCGGTCGGGCGACCGCGCCACCATCGAGACATTGACGCACCACGCCAATGACGATTACGAGCGCATGATCGCCAACGACCCCGGCGCCGAAAGCGTGTTCCACTGGACCCGCGAGCACAAGGCGGTGGCGCGTCGCGGCGCCGGCCCCACCGAAGGGCCGTTCATTCGCGGCTCGGGCGAGGGCGTCGGCGTTCATCTTCTGACCGGGCCGGTTGCGATCGAGAATGCGGAACCCGGCGACGTGCTGGAGGTGCGCATCCTGGACATCCGGCCGCGGCCGAGTTGCCACGCCTGCCATGCCGGGCGTTGTTTCGGTTCCAATGTCGCGGCGAATTGGGGCTTTCACTATCACGACCTTATCGAGGAGCCGAAGCCCCGCGAGGTCATCACCATCTTCGAGCTCGACACCTCGGGCGAACCGTTCGCGAAAGCCGTCTATAATTATGTCTGGACCCCGCAGACCGATCCCGACGGCATCGTGCACGCCACGATCGATTATCCGGGCGTGCGGGTCGATCACACCACCATCCGCAAGCGCGAGAATATCCTCTCCCATGTCAAGGTGCCGGCGCGGCTGCATTTCGGCACCATGGGGCTGGCGCCGTCGGAATCCGATTTCGTCAGCTCGATCCCGCCGAGCTACACCGGCGGCAACATCGACGACTGGCGGATCGGTAAGGGCGCCCGGATGTATTATCCGGTCGCGGTACCGGGCGCATTTTTCTCGGTCGGCGACCCGCACGCGGCCCAGGGCGACAGCGAGTTGGGCGGCACCGCCATCGAGACATCGCTGACCGGCGACTTCGAGTTCATCCTGCACAAGCACCGCGACCTCGGCGGCACGGCACTGGAGGGACTTTCGCATCCGATGCTGGAGACGGACAGCGCCTGGTCGGTCTACGGTTTCACCTATCCGAATTACCTCGCCGAACTCGGGGCCAATGCGCAAACCGAGATCGCCAATCATTCGAGCCTCGACCGCGCGATGCGCGATGCGTTCCGCAAGCTGCGGAGGTTCCTGATGACGGTGCATCGGATGAGCGAGGATGAGGCGATTTCGCTGATGTCGGTGGGGGCGGATTTCGGCGTCACGCAGGTGGTCGATGCCAATTGGGGCGTCCACGGCACGATCCGGAAGAACGTGTTCCGATGCGACTGATCTTCTAAGGAAATGGCATATCCGCGGGTTGCAGGCCCCCTGGAGATATCCGGTGGTTGCATCTGGTGGCCGCCGCGGCAATCTGCGCCGCGGTTCTGGCACGGAGGTTGCTTCGATTCCCGTGTTTGGGGTCGATCCATGAGCTTTCGTCCGTTCACGAGTGAATCCTATTCCGAGGCCGCCCGGCCCGAGGCGTGGCGGGATGTTCTAAGTGCGGTCGGTCTCCAGCCGTCGGCGGCCTCGAGCGTTCCGACCGGGCATGCCACGGCCTCGCGCCGCAATGCCGAGGGCATTGTGCTGGCGAAATTGTCGGCGGGCTCGCAGGCCGTGTCGCCATTGTCAGGTCTCGCCGACGACGTGCCGATCGTGCTGTTGCCGATCGAGGACGGCGTTACGCTGCGGACACAGGCCGGCCATCAGATCATTTCGACCGGGCAGCTACTGTTGTTGCCGCGCAAGGCCGGTTGGAGCGTGGCCTTCCAGCGCGACATGCGCGCTGTCGTCTTGTCGGTGACATCGGATGCGTTTCATGGCCGCAAGGCCGGCAAGGCGGCCTTCGACGAGGTCCGGGTGTTGCCGCCGGGCGGCTTCACGGAAGTGTTTTCGCGCACGCTGGAGACGGCGGCGCGAAATCTCGAGACATTGTCAGATCCCGAATGGGCGGCGATCGCGCAGGGCCTCGCCGACCTGCTGCCGACCTTCATGCGGCAGCGCGTGACGGCGACCGAGGCAGGCGGCACCGCGACGCAGGCGGCGATCCTGCACCGTTTGTGCGAGATCATCGAACGCAAGCTCGACGATCCCGATCTTACGCCGGCGAGGGTGGCGGAGATCGAGGGAATATCGGAGCGCTATCTGCAGAAGCTGTTCGAAGGCTCGGGCACCAGCTTCACGCATTATCTGCGCGAGCGGCGGTTGCAGCGGACATCGGCGGAACTGTCCAGTCCGGCGGAGGCGCATCATTCGATTTCGGAAATCGCTTACCGCAACGGCTTCAATGATTCCGCGCATTTCAGCCGGGTGTTCCGGCATCGATTCGGCCTGTCGCCGCGCGAATTTCGCCAGCACGAAATCGAGCGCATGGCAGCCTCCGCTGCAACCGCCGGCCAGCGCGGCTGGCCGCAGCAGGCGCTGGCGCAGTTGCGCAGTCATCATCCGTTGGCGAGCGCGCGAAAGTGCGCGGCACCGGCGCAGGCAGACCTGACGACCCCGAGTGCTGCGGGCGAGCACCGTCACCATCACCTGGCGGTGGAAGCCGCGCGCGTGCATTGGGGTTATTTCAGCCGGTCGCTGCCGCCGCAGACCGAGATCGATTCCGGCGATACGATCACGATCGAGACCCTGACGCAGCATGCGTCCGACGATCCGGAGCGGATGATCACGGGCGATGCCGGCGCCGAGAGCGTGTTTCGCTGGACGCCTGAGGCCAAGAATGTCGATCGGCGCGGCGCCGGGCCGATGGATGCATCGGTCTACGGCCGCGGCGCCGGCGAGGGGTTCGGCGTCCACATCTGCACCGGTCCGGTGGCTGTGAAGGATGCGCAGCCCGGCGACGTGCTCGAAGTCCGCATCCTCGACGTCGTGCCGCGCTTGTGCCGAAACCCCGACTTCGAAGGCCGGGTGTTCGGCTCCAGCGTCGCGGCCTGGTGGGGCTATCATTACAACGAACTGCTCACGGAGCGAAAACCGCGCGAGGCCGTGACGATCTACGAAATTGTCGACCACTACGCACGCGCGCTTTATTCGTATCGCTGGGAGCCGCAAACCGATCCATTCGGCGTGGTTCACAATACCTACGATTATCCCGGCGTGCCGGTCGGCCCCGATACCGTCAAGCGAAGGCACAACGTGCTCGACGGCATTCGCATCCCGCTGCGCCCGCATTTCGGGGTGATCGCGGTAGCGCCTCGCGAGGTGGATTTCGTCGACTCGATTCCGCCGTCCTATTTCGGCGGCAATCTCGATAATTGGCGGCTCGGCAAGGGATCGACGGTCTATCTGCCGGTGTCGGTGCCGGGCGCGTTGCTTTCGGTGGGCGATCCGCACGCGACCCAGGGCGACGGCGAACTGGGCGGCACCGCCATCGAATGTTCGATGACCGGGACGTTCCAGCTCATCCTGCACAAGAAAGCCGATATGGCCGGCCGGGTCTTCGCGGACCTGACCTATCCCTTGATCGAAACCGAGACCGACTGGGTGCTGACCGGTTTCAGCCACCCTAACTATCTGGCGGAGTTCGGCGCCAAAGGTCAGAGCGAGGTCTATGCGACGTCGTCGCTCGATCTTGCGATGAAGGACGCGTTCCGCAAGATGCGTCGTTTTCTGATGAACATCAAAGGGCTGAGCGAGGACGAGGCGATCGCGCTGATGTCGGCCGCGGTGGATTTCGGCGTGACGCAGGTGGTGGATGGCAATTGGGGTGTCCATGCCATCCTCAGCAAGCGCCTGTTCGAACACGCCCCGCGATCATGACTGACAGGGGTCGTATCCGTTGAAGTTTCACATGATTGCAGGCGGGCCAAAGCCGGTCGCGCCGTTCAGCCACGCCGTCGAAACCGACGGTTTTGTCTTCGTCACCGGACAGATGCCGGATACGCCGGATGCGCCGGGCCAATTGCCCGACAGCATCGAAGCGCAGACCCGCGCCGTGATGGAGAATTTGCGGCTGGTGCTGGCCGGACTCGACCTCGGTTTCGAGCATGTGGCGATGGCGCGAATTTATCTGACGCGCTTCAAACAGGATTATAAAGCAATGAACGAGACCTATCGCAGCTACTTCGCGGAAGGCCGCCTGCCGGCCCGCACCTGCGTCGGCGTCACCGGTCTGGCCTATGATGCGCTGATCGAGATCGATCTGGTTTGTCGGCGGCCGACACCCACCCCGGCGGCAAAGCCATCGTCGTGAAGAAATTCATCGAACCGGCGCTGACGATGAAGTAGGTTGAGGCGCATACCCTGCGAACTGGTGTTTGGTGAATTGCGACATGACCCTCCCGAACGGAGACTCCACGGTTGACGCCGGCGCGGGGATTCTTGAATTGCTGCGCCTGTTCAAAGGCGACCAGTCCGCCGCGGACCAATACGCGACCGGCCGCCTGGAGAAGGCGCGCGCGATCGAACCGGCGCTGCGGGCATTCGAATATCTCGCCGTCGATACCGCGCGTAGGCCGGGACCGCTGTCGGGCATTCCGGTGGCGATCAAGGACATCATCGCCACCGCTGACATGCCAACCACCAACGGCTCGCCGATTTACCGGGATCACGTGCCCGCCGCCGACGCCTGGGTGGTCGAGCAGCTTCGCAACCTCGGCGCCACGATTTTCGGCAAGACCGTATCAACGGAATTCGCCTGGCGTCATCCCGGACCGACCGTCAATCCATGGAACAGAAAACATACGCCGGGCGGCTCGTCATCCGGCTCGGCGGCTTCCGTCGCCGCGGGGATCGTGCCGCTGGCATTGGGGACGCAAACGCTGGGCTCGGTCATTCGCCCGGCGGCCTTCAATGGCGTGGTCGGATTCAAGCCGAGTTTCGGTGCGATCCCGCGCAGCGGCGTGCACCATCTCAGCCCATCGCTCGACCATATCGGGTTCTTTGCGCGACGCGTCGACGACGTTGCCCTGGCCTTGTCGCTGCTCGCGGGCACCAGCGACCGCGATCTTCACGGCCGGCCCGTCCCGAGGTTCGAGGTCGATATCGACAAAGGCTTGCAGCCGCTGGCCGCGCCGCGGCTCGCCATCGTGCGTTTCGCAAAATGGTCGCGGGCCGAGTCCGGTCAGCAGAACATCTTTGAAACGGCGATCGAACAATTGCGCGGGGCAGGCGCGGTTGCCGGGGAATTGGAGCTTGCCGAACTCGATCGAACCAACTGGGACGCGATCAACACGATTCTCGCCAGCGAAGCCGCGGTGATCTTCGGCGATCTCGTCGAACGCTACCCGGATCGGACCAGCGATCCCTTGAAGCGGCTGGTGCAGACCGGAAAATCCTGCTCCGCTTACGACTATCTTTCCGCCAAGGCGCTACAGGAACAATTGCGGACTTCTCTCACCGAGCAAATCTCGGGCTTCGACGCCATCCTGACGCTGCCGGCCTTCAGCGAGGCGCCTGAAGGCCTGGGCTATACCGGCGACGCCGAATACTGCGCGCCCTGGACGCTGCTCGGCGTCCCCGCGCTGTCGCTGCCGGCCGGGTTCGGCAGCAAGGGTCTTCCGCTCGGCATTCAGGTCGTCGGCGCTTACCGCGAAGATCATCGCACGCTTCGCGTGGCGAAGTGGATCGAGGGCGTTTTGAATTTTGATCCCGGTATTCCCGAGGTTCTGCGCGACTAGGCGCGTCCAGAAAACCGAGACGTTTCGCGTTTGGTCGAAAGCGCTTTAATTGCGCCTTGGCTGGGGAACTAGGATTCGAACCTAGACAAACAGAGTCAGAGTCTGTTGTGCTACCGTTACACCATTCCCCACCGAAAGCGTTGATTTAACAGCGCTTTTTCCAGAAGTTTTCCAATATCGGCTAGGAGTTTTCCAAATCGGGGCCTCTGGCAGCGTGATATAGCCGTCCAAACGTTCGCGGTCTAGTCCTCGTTCGAAACCAGCCGAAGCCGCTTTTGCCCTTGGACCGCGACCTGCATCTGATCCTTGAAGCGCATGTAATGCTCGACGTTCTGCCTGGACATGCCGATGTCGTTGGCGAGCTGGTCGACCTCGTAGCCTTGCTCGGCACGCGCCAGGATGCCGGTGCCGCGCAGGCCGTGGATGGTCGGATGGTAAGCGTCGTCGGGCTCGATGTCCCAATCGTACTTCTTGACCTGGGCGGCAATCCATTCTTTCCAGCGGCGACATATCTCCCGGCCTTCCGGAGTGTCGGCAAGCCAGCGCCCCCAACGCGCGCGTAGGCCGTCAGCGGTGTATTGCGCGCCCTTCGGCGAATAAAGGTAGAGGTCTTCGCGGAAGCGATCGATCGGCTTCAGCCAGCGTGAATTCGTGAAGGTCACCGGCGTCTCGGCCCACCGGTCGATCTCGAGCGCGTCGGCGGCCGCGAGGGGAATGTGAAAGGACCTGCGGCGCTTTCTGGTCTTGAGCGGGCGACACCAGAGGCCATTGCGGTCGCGGTGCTCGGGGCCCATCCTGATGAGATCGCTGCCGCGCTGGCAGGTCATCACGCCAAGCCGCATCATGCGGACCAGATCCGGCCAAGCGTGCGTTCGGACATAGTCGATCACCCATGACGGCCATGGCACGTGCCCGCGGTCTGGGATATCGAAGTCTCTCACCTTGTCGAACGGGTTGAATTTGGCGAGGTCCAGCGGAATCGCCCAATCCCAGATAGTGCGGCCGACCGACAGCATCTGGTTTGCCATCACCGCGGTTTCTTTCATTGCGTCGCGTGCGGTCTGGACCGTGATCGGCGCCAGGTCGCGAACCGCCACCATGCCCCAAGTATCGTGCGCCTCGAAGCGGCGCATGTGCACTTCGTAATTAGATTGTGTGCCTTCGGAGAGCCGTTTGAATTCGTCGCTTGCGCGGTATCGGGTGATGAGATCGCCGATCGAGCCGGCCGGGTAACTAGTAGGTGTCGAATTCCGGCGCCGCTCGACTTCGGCGAAAAACCGTGCTGGGTGCTTGATCGCATCGGGCAATTTGATCCGCTCGCCCTCGCGGTCGGTGTTTCGCCCGGGATTCCAATAATAGTAGGTGTAGGCCTTTCCGCTTTTTTTGCGGATGGTTTTGGTCTCTACCCCTTCAGGCAACGCCACGCCGGTTTCCCTTTTTCTGGCCAAATCGCAACGCTCCACGCATGGCTGCATCGGTGGTGTCCGATGCCGTCCGGCCCGACAGTTTACGGTCTACGTCTTCCCAGCGCCAGCGGGGAGTGCCCGAAGGGAACGTGTCGCACGATGGAGGCAGGCGGCCTTCCTTCACCCATTGATCCCAGGTGTCTGTCGAAATTAGCAATTCGGCCGCTCCGGTTTTCCGGTCGACATAGGCCGGCGTCCGATGGCCCCGAAGCAAGATGTCCGTCTTGCGCACTGTCATTCGAGCTTACCGGAGGGCATCCCTGTGGAAGATCGCGAACTTGGCGAGGAGTTATCCCCAGCGTTCGCGCTCAGGTCACCTGCGACAAGAGGAGGTACATGCACTTGCGTTTTCGCTAATCGAGAAAATGTCGGACTTGTTGATCATTCCGAGCACCATGCTCAGGCGAGGGCAAAAGTGGAACGGCGGCTATAAACTCATCGTACGATCAGGTGCCCCGGCGAACAAAAAGGAGAGACGCTGCCCGGTTTTTGATTGTCGAATTTTTCGCCGTTAGGGGCGGTGCTCTGAACAGCTATTGATTTCGTTGTTGGTTCGGACAACACTCGAACCCGCAACCAATCGCTATAAGCGGCAGAATATCGACCAGCTTCGTTGATTTTGCCGTCTTTTCGCTTGAATTCGATGGCGTTCGTTGCGCTTTGGTTGGTGCGTTTCTGGTGCGGTAACGCCTCTCTCATGTTGAGACGCCAGGGTGGCATCCTGGTCTCTCGCTGGTGAAGCAGCTGACTCTTAATCATCGGGTCCCAGGTTCGAGCCCTGGTGCGCCCACCAAGCCCTTCAAGCACTTAGCCGGCTTCACCGTTTGAAACGCGCTGACTAAAACGGTTCTTCAAACGGTGTTTTTGCGCGCCGGTCGAACCGTCCGCTCTCTACAATGTGATCGGCGCGGGGGCACTCGGGCCGCCCGCGGTTGATCGTTCAGGGAGGCGGGCGACAAATGTGAAAGTGTCTGCCATCGCCGAACTCGCTTTGCGATGATCATCAAATCGATTGATTTGGCGCTCTCAAGGCTGAAACAGGGGTTCGATTCCCCTAGGGAGCGCCAGCAAACTCAGGCACTTAGGTCGCCATCAGCCGCGTTCGTTGAATAATGGTTGAATAAGACGCTGGTGAACAGCGGCGAACGCTTGGGGAATTTGCTGCCGACATTAGCAGACTAGCCTCGGCGCGATGCCTCACTGTTGCTGGCGCATTCGAGAAAAATTTCCTCGTCGCCCTTGGTGTCCGGAAATATTCAAATCGCCGCTGACATCCGCTGTCGTACGCGAGCGCCCTCGGATGTTCGCATTGACGGTGCTCGTCGCACACTCGACTCTCGTCCTGTCGAGCTTTGTGCGAATAGGAGGGCCACGTGAGATATAATCGACGAGAGAAAGCTGGGGGACAACAGTCACAAATCAGTCTATCCGCTCCGAAAGCCGCGGAACCGAGCACGATGCCATTCGCCCAGCGGCTCACCTGCACGATTGTCGAAGCATGCGAAGTGACCGGCTTGGGACGCACGACGCTTTACGAGTTGATAGGAGCTGGGCGTATCGTCACGACAACGATCGGACGTCGGCGACTACTAGTGGTGCGCTCACTTCTGGCGCTCCTTGACACCAACATGTCGAACTGATGGACGGGCGACTTAAGGGAGCACCCCCACTTTGAACGCGCTTTTCCTCAGGCACTCATTTTGATGATTCTTTGCCCCTGGGGCAGGGAACGCTATTATTATCTCAAACCCGCCCACCAAACCAAAGCCCACCAACATAGTGCCCGCCGAAGAATATTGGGTGGAAGTATAGAAAACCCATGCTGGCACCGCGCACGATTCGCAAACATCATGTATGGTGGAAATCATATCGTCCGGCTCGCATTAGTTGTGTTGGCTGCATAGGAAATTAATTGGAATTCTAAATGAGCGAACCAACAATCGTCTGTCCGAACTGCAAGACCGAATTCAAGCTGAATGAGTCGCTTGCTGCGCCGCTCATTGCGGCAACGCGGCAGCAGTATGAGCAGAAGATGGCCGTGAAGGACGCCGACGTTGCGAAGCGCGAAGCGGCGATCCGTGAGCAGCAGGAAAATCTCCTCAAAGAGAAGGAAGCCATCGACGAGCAGGTTTCTGCCAGGCTTAAGGTCGAGCGAGACCGAATTACGATTGAGGAAGTCAAAAAAGCGAAGCTTCTCGCCGCGACGGACCTGGAGCAGAAGACCAAAGAAATAGCCGACCTTGAGCAGGTTCTCAAAGAGCGCGATGGCAAACTCGCGGAGGCCCAACAGGCCCAAGCCGATCTCATCCGCAAACAGCGCGAACTTGATGACGCCAAGCGAGAGATGGATCTGACCATCGAAAAGAAGGTTCAGGAGTTGCTCGGGACGGTCCGCGATAGAGCCAAGCTAGAAGCCGAAGAGGGATTGAAGCTGCGGGTGCTGGAAAAGGAAGAACAAATTTCCTCGATGCAGCGCCAGATCGAGGAGCTAAGACGGAGGGCCGAGCAAGGCTCGCAGCAGCTTCAGGGTGAGGTCCAGGAAATTGAATTGGAAACTTTGCTTAGAGCTAAGTTTCCGCAGGACTTCGATTGAGCCGGTGCCAAAAGGTGAGTTTGGTGGTGACGTACTGCATCGTGTGATCGGTCCGTTGGGCCAACAATGCGGCACGATCCTTTGGGAATCGAAGCGCACCAAAAATTGGAGCGATACGTGGCTCCCCAAACTTCGTGACGATCAGCGCACGGCTAAGGCTGAGCTGGCGCTAATAGTGTCTCAGACACTTCCGCGTGGAGTCGAAACCTTTGATTTTATCGACGGCGTGTGGGTATCAGATTCTCGCTGTGCCATTCCCGTGGCGATAGCTCTCAGGCAATCACTCATTTCTCTGTCGGCCGCACGTCATGCAGGCGAAGGCCAACAAACCAAGATGGAGCTGGTTTATCAATATCTGACGGGACCGCGTTTCCGTCACCGCATTGAAGCGATCGTCGAGAAGTTCTCCGACATGCAGTCGGATCTCGAAAAGGAGCGGAAGGCGGCAATCCGCCTTTGGGCAAAACGGGAAACGCAAATTAGGGGCGTAATCGAGTCTACGGTTGGTATGTATGGCGATCTGCAAGGGATAGCAGGTAAGTCACTTCAGGAAATCGACGGGTTGGATAAGCAACTCCTCGAACCTCCGAAAGAAGATTCCGACGGCGTTGAAGCTAACGATGAGAGTGACACAACGTCGCGTCAACAATCTTTTTCGCTAAAAAATAATTAGGGAGACAAGCTTTGACCACAACATTTGACCCTGTTCGCGAGGCGGAAGAGCTTCGCGAGCAGTTAGGTTCCGATCGGCGCCGATTACTTGTGTTCTTTGGTGCTGGCACATCTCAGGCCGTCGGTATTGACGGAGTGGTGCAGCTCACCAAGAATGTGGCGAGCGATCTAAAGGGGGACCAGCGGGCTCATTACGATAGACTTCTCAGCCAATCTGGTACTGGAGCCCACGTAGAGCATGTATTAAACCGAGTCCGCCTTTGCCGAGAAATGATTGGGGACAGCAAGACGGTCGAAGCTGATGGGATCAAGGGCGAAGACGCTACAAAGCTAGATCGAGCGATTTGTAGCGCCATTTATAATCGCGTGAAGGTCGATCCTCCCAAGGGCTTCCAACTTCATGCGGAGTTCGCAGCATGGTTGAGTTCCATTCAGCGGACCAAGCCCGTCGAAATTTTTACGACGAACTATGATCTGTTAATTGAGCGCGGACTTGAGATCGCAATGGTGCCGTACTTCGATGGATTTGTCGGCACGGTCAACCCTTACTTCTCTGATGCTGCCGCAGATTTCAAAGATGACAACGATAATCAAGTCCACATTCCCCGATCTTGGGCGCGGCTTTGGAAAATTCATGGCTCGATTGGTTGGCGAGCTGCAACGGAGGTCGTGACGGGTACAAAAAAGATACTTCGTCTTCCGCTTGTTCCGCCGACTACTAACGATGACTTGATGATTTTCCCCTCAAGGGAGAAGTATTTAAATTCTCGGCGGCTTCCTTTTGTTGCGCTTCAGGACCGGCTACGCCGTCTAACGGCCTCTGGAGAATGCCTCCTCCTTATCGCCGGGTACTCTTTTGGGGACCAGCACATCAACGATATTATTTTCGGCAATCTGCGTAGCAACAACCGCTTTTCCGCAACTGTGTTGTCGTTTGACTCGCTTAAAACCCCCGGCATCGAGGAGAACTTGATCAAGCCAGCGCAAGGTATCAGAAATCTTACGGTTTACGGACCGGACATGGCTCTCGTCGGTGGCGTTCTGGGCAATTGGTCAGCTCCTGCGAAGCCCCCTGCAAGCATGACCAAATGGCCGTTTTGGGATGACGCGAGCGGTACGTTTGGTTTAGGAAACTTCGCGAACTTTCCTAATTTCCTGCGAGAGTTCATCGGTGCCCGACAGCTCACATTCGTATCGCCTGCACCGGTGGTTTCGTCCGCCGTGCCCGCGACTTCGGCAGCTCCAGCGCCCCTAGGAGCGGTGGTAACACCATGAAAGACGAGGCAACCTATCTAGGAACAGTCCGTCGCGTGATCGGGGCCACAGTTTACGCCACCCTTTCGCCCGACCTTCCCTCGACGAGTCCTATCGTGCATGGCCGCGTTTATCGAGTAGGCCAAATTGGTAGCTTTGTTCGAATTCCCTTGGGGTTCTTGAACGCCTACGGAATCGTGTCGATGGTTGGTGCCGCAGAGGTTCGCGGCGACTCGGCACTGGGGCCGGTTGCGGCAAATGCCGAGTGTACGTTGGAGATCAAGTTAATAGGCGAAGCATATCGGGGGTCTCCATTTCAACGCGGCTTGAGTATCTATCCGACCGTGGATGATGAGGTTCATGTCGTCACCGAAGACGATCTTGCAAAAATCTATGCGCCATCGGGATCTTCGGCGGTTTGCATTGGAACTCATTCAGCATCCGAAAGCTTGGCGGCTACCCTTGATCTAGACAAGTTGGTAACGCGCCACGGCGCTATCCTAGGATCGACCGGCGCGGGCAAATCAAACACGGTTGCGGCAATTCTAAAGGCGATCACAAGCGGCTCCCTACCAAAGGCTCAAGTCATCGTTATCGACCCGCACGGTGAATATGGCGCGGCCTTCAAGGGGATCAGTCGAGTTTTCAGTATTGGGGCCAAAGACCATCCCTTTTTGTTGCCCTATTGGTGTTTGTCGTTTGACGAGCTTGGGTGGTTTCTGGTCGACCGCCGTTCTGCGTCAGAGACCATGCAGGATGGCAATCTGCGTGACAAAACCTTTGAGATGCGGCAGCAGGCAGCCGCGATTGCTAAGGTGGGAAATAAGCAGAACAAGCTGACCAGTGATGAAATCACGGTCGACTCCCCACTGCCGTTTGATGTGAAGAAACTATGGTACCACTTCGACCGCTTGGAGCGTGTCACCTATAAAGATATGACTCGAACCGGCGAGGACCTTGTTGCGGATGGGGATGCGACGACCCTGAGATCTGCTCAATTCAAACCGGCCGGTGCTGGCTCGTCTGCGCCATTTAAGCCCCAGCCTCCGCCTGTTATGGCGTCATATACGAATAAGATTCTGCAACGTCTACGTGACCGACGTTATGACTTTCTACTGAACCCTGGAGACTACGACGGGGTGAAGAAGGATTTGGGCGATCTCGTTGACACCTGGATAAATCACGACCAGCCGATCACCGTATTCGACCTCGCGGGTGTTCCTCCCGAAGTCATCGATCTCGTTGTTGGCCTGCTTTCGCGGGTTTTATTTGAAGTCATGTTTTGGGGAAGAGATTCTCCGGATATGGGCAAGCAGCGTCCTGTACTGATGGTGTTCGAGGAAGCTCACCGGTATCTCCCAAGCGGTGAGGGCTTTTTCATTCAGGGTTACGCTCGCAGATCAGTCCAGCGAATCTTGAAAGAAGGAAGGAAGTATGGACTAGGTGCCCTTCTCGTCAGTCAACGACCGTCAGAGCTAGACGAAACTCTATTATCTCAGTGCGGGACTTTCGTTGCTTTGCGTCTGACCAATGGTCAAGATCAAGGACGCGTAAAGAGTGCCGTGCCCGATGAGCTGGCCGGGCTTGTCGATTTACTTCCGGCGTTGCGCACGGGCGAAGCAATTATTACCGGAGAAGCGACGCAGATCCCAAGCCGTGTTAGGGTTCAACTTATTGAGCCGCGCCCAAACAGTGGTGATCCAGAGGTTTCCAAGCTCTGGAGTGATAGGAGCAAGAAAGCGCCGGATTACATTTCTGCCGTTACGAATTGGCGTCGGCAGCGAACAACATAAAAAGGGACGAAACGATGATGGAATATCAGTCGGTAACATCGTCAAACGTGGCTGCGGTCGCTTACGACGATGCGACGAGCACGCTTGGTGTTAGGTTTCTGAATGGAACGGAGTATCACTACAGCGGTGTTCCGCGCGACGTTTACGAAGGACTATTAGGCGCGTCCTCCGTCGGGACATATTTTAATCAGCAGATAAAGAACCCTGGATACCCGTGTTCACGCGTGGGGTAGTTTTTTGTATTTGGATCAACGGCGTGGACTAGTTTAGTTTTTGAGGCAGCGGCGCGCTGCTATTTTTATCGTCAGCTCGTTCGTCCTTATCAAGAAGTGCGCGAGGACCATGTAACGGACATTTCCAGTCTGCGCGAAATATATGCGGGCGTGACGGATCAATCCCACGATCTGCGGGCGGGCACGTACATCCATGTGCCAGGGCCCCAGGAGAACCCGGATGCAAGTGCGGGACCTGCATGTTCAGTTGGTGAATTCGTTTCATACCAGCTAACGCTCAGCCTTGGCGTTGGTTTCGCCCAAAATGGATGCGGCTCCCCAAATGAGCGTCAAGAAGAAAACGCCGAAGGCCTTCCGACCGATCAATAGACGAATTTATTCGCGCAATCGCTGTTTCTATTGCGGAAATTTGCTCCGCAACAAGAATTCAAAAGAGCACGTATTTCCAAAATGGCTCCAGGAGAAATTCAACCTCTGGGATCAGACAATCCATCTGCTAAATGGGACGACCATCCAATACTCCAAACTCACGGTTCCCTGCTGCCGGACCTGTAATACAATTCACCTCTCAAAACTCGAGAACCGCATTAAGCGGTACTTATTTTCTGAACCTATCGGTGTCGCGCGGCAGCACTCTGCTGACCTCCTCATCTGGGTGATGAAAATACTACTGGGGATTATTTATGCAGAGCGGCTTTTGCCGTTGCAGCGATCAAAGCCAGCCGGGCGACGGATAATTCCCGCTCAAATGAAGGATTCGTTGGCGATGACTCACTTCTTTGTTCAGGGATTGGATTTGAAAATTGAGTTCGAGGCGGAGGGTAAGTTGCGTATACCTGGCACGGTTTTTCTCTTTAACTTGAAGCAATATTCGGATCCGACAGCCCGTTTCCACTTTCGTGACGACATCAACACGCTCTCGGTTTTCATGCAGTTGGGCAATAGGGGAATCATCGCAACAGCTGATGGCGGCGCCCTCGATTTGGAGATCGGTTCAGTCGTGAAGCGGGACGGTGCAATTAAACTGCATCCCGTTCAATTCAACGAAATTGGAGCCAAGATCTTCTATAAGGCCTCCTTGTTCAACCGTACGGCAAAGTACATCACCTCACATTACAAAAAGACCTACCGCGTTATGCAGATGTCCTTGGCTGGCTTATCTGGCAAGCCAATTTTCGACCCTTGGGACCATAGAAGGTACGCGCAATACCTAGCTTCCTTCATGAACGCAGATGTTGAGCAGATATCATCGTCAGATGGATCTCTCGTTTCAACTTGGCTCTACGACAAGGACAGCAATCGCGTATATATCCCACTCAGAAATCAATAGGATTGCCAACAAGGTTGACGCTATGCTCCCGTTGTAGCAACTCGGGATTGAAACGAAAGGTTTGCGGAGGGCTGGGCGTGGTCTGCCTCGCTCCAGGCGGGTATTCTTGATAAGATCTATGCGACCAAGCACGCAGTTGAATAGGCTGACTTCGCTTAGCCGACCGCGTCGGGGAATGATTATGCGCCACCATCGCGCGGCTTGCTTCATGGACGTGCCTTTCGCGTCTTTGAAGTTCGTGCTCATGCCGGACAACACCGACCGCCAGAAGCCGCGCTACGAACCGTACGACCTTCCTACCACGCGCGTTAGACCTTCACCGGTGATTTCTGCAGGTTGTGATATTCTCCCGTTCTGCGATTCGCGTAACACGCCGCCGAAATTTCAACGCGCTTCTTGGGCAGGTGTCCATTGAACAAGCCTTCTCTCGGCCCCGAAGACTTGATGGCGATGATGTCGGATATAGGCGGCCGTACCGAGCTGAAGGCCATTGTTGCCGAGCTAGAGACATGCCTACGCGATACTCAATCGTTCGATCCGCTCCGGCTTGCGGCCGCGTTCGGCGGGTTGCTCACGGTGCCGGAGCTTCAAAGCAACTGTCTTCGCCTCGAAGCTCTCGTGCATCTCACGCTCGCCATAGGAGACGGTCGAAGTAAACCCAGCCGAAAGATCGTAGGACGCCTCTTTGAGGAGGCTGGACATGGAAGGCTCGGCTTTAAGGAAGATCCGGCCGAAGATGTCTTTGTAACCCTGATCGTGACCCCGCACGGAGATTTCCGGGTCCTCGAAGGAATTTGGGAGTTTGCGGGCTTTTATCTTCAGCGAGTTGTCAACCTCTTGGAGCTTCTGCCGGCGGGAGCCCTTGCCAATCAACTTCGTGAGCCCGTCTACGCGTTGTTGCGCTTGTCAGACGTCGTTTGCCAGCGAGCGGGCCTCGCCCGTTACCAGCTCGGCAGTGACAAACGATCCGAGGTGCTGCCCGCCTCGGTGTTGAACACAGTCGGTACGTGGGCCGAAATCGTTTCATTTACCGAGGCGGACTTCAAAGAGCACCGCATCGCCGTTGAACATCTGGTGGCGTTCGGATTTCCCGCGGATCAGCGGGCCAGGTTGCCCCACGAGGCGATCGGAAATTCTACTTTGGAGCGATTTCCGATCGTGCATCACAATGGCGAGTTCTGCCTCCTTCTGCCGACGGCGACCAGTGCCGCCATTCGCCAATTCATCACTGAGATGATGGAAAGCATCGATCTTCGAGAGGCCTTCATTGGCTTCCTGGCGATGGAATATGGCAATCTCTTCGGAGATGTCCCGTTGCTCGGCGAGCGCAGGGGTGCTCCGATCGAATTTCAACGAACGGAAGATAGCCTTCTCGCCGGCTTGATGATGGAGGTCGACCCCGGACTGTTCATCAATGTGGTGTTTTTTGTCGATCCTCTGAAGGACTTTGCGCAAGACGGCCTAGTCGGGGAAATACCCGGCCTCGATAAACTGTCTAAAGACGTTGAAAAGTGGATAAAGTCCGCAACCGGACCGGCATGTGCCTCGCCGGGCTATCGCGCGGGAATGACCCTGCTCGTCGGATGCGGCATCGGTCGCGCAGCCATCCGGTTTCCCGTTCCGCAGTTGCCGCTCGGCTGGAGTTTCGAGGCCATTAGCGCCCCCGATCTGCACACATTGTGCTGGTTGAACGACTTCAATTCCCTTTCGTTGTGGCGCTTGCTGCAGAGCGAAAAGCGTCTCGACGAATTGGGCGTCACGCTTCAGAACGTGAACGGCCTTCTCAATCTCGTTGGTTGGGCGCGTTCGCTGGAGGGTCATCTTGTTCCGCATGGAGACATTCCAGACGAGTTCGGCGAAAACGGCCAACGCGTCACGGTTCTCATAGAACAGAATGCTCTCCGGCGTGTCAGGGCGGCTGTACCGCATTTCTTCGACCTTCACTGCGCACAAACCAGGGATGGGCGATGGCTGAAGCTCCGTAAAGAAGGCAGGTCTATCTTTAAAGAGGACAGCGGCGAGCCCTTCTATTACGCAGTCGACTGCCGAGGTGACGGTGGCTTCCCGCTGGCTGCGTATGAATCGCCATCGCATGTTTGGTGGTGCGACATGGAGATTGTCGAAGAAGCGGCGCGGCCATTCGCTTACGATCGAATGAGAATGCTGCAAACGTGGCTCTGCAAGAGCGTTCCGGTCATGGAGCGGGCCTTTGCGGGATTACCTGCCGGGCCTCTATCGCTCAAATGTATATTTCAAGGACAGCTCGGCGATAAGGAAGGAAGCGGCAAACGTGTTCGCCTCACATTCCAAGACGCGAAGACGGCAATCGCTGCGTCCACTAATCGCAACAGCGCGACCGTCACTCTCACCATCGATCCCCGCTTCGAAGAGGCATTGTTCCATCCCGAAAACATTGCGGAACGAGCTCTTGTCGACTGCCTTCTTGAAAGTTTTGCGGCACTAGCAGGTCGAAATCTCACCGATCCGGAGCGAGATACGCTGCTTAAAGAGATCGTGCCCGATGCCCACGCACGGCAGGCTCACGCGTTTCTCGCCGCCATCTTTCGGGATTACGTGCGGGATGCAATTTGGGCCGGCCCTGTCACGATCGATGAAGACGACGACGCATTTCTCAAGCTCGGCCTTGGTTGGCGTCAGCGTACGCGAGCGCAGGGTGGCGATATCGTCGGAACGCAGGAATGCCTCTCCTATCTCAATCCCCTCGTCGAACTACTCGAAGATGAAGTCTGCCAGGAACTTCGCCAGCTCGATCGTCGCTCGGTGCTTTCAATCGTTCTCATGAACCACGAAAGCGCGGCGGCGGATCGGGATAATTGGAAACGCACCGCCGCCGCGGTCCTAGCCTTGCATAACGACAAGACGGCGGCCCGTGATACGATGGTCGAGCGTGAATCGAGTTCTCAGTGCGGTATTTCTGACGTCGCGCGTTCTGATTGAATTTGCGATCTGCGAGTGCCCGTTGGCCGGCGGCCGAAGAATTGGCAAACTTGATCTGTCTAGCCTCATGGCAAAGATCATGATGATCCAAAGGCTCGGCGGCTGGTCGGATGCGATTAGATGGGGCGGCATGGAGCCCCGCTTACGCGTGACGCCTCTCGGCGATATCCACGCAAACTTTTCCTTTTATTACGAAATCCTCGCACCGTTTGCCCGTGTAGCAAGCGACTTGCGGGTCGACGACGACGTCAACTCATACGCAGAGGGATTTGAAGAGATTGAAGCGGTCCCGACGGACACGAGTCCGTGGCCGGACGCGTTCTGGCAAGCTTGGGAGGAAGAGACCGGCGGGACGTTTGATGAGATGCGCAAGTTTCTCGATATTCTGGAGGACAACGTTTTGAAAACCAGGCGCGCGATAGTCTCCATCAAGAAGAGCCAACTCTTAGAGTTCTTTAACGGCGAGGCTGCCATTTCATCAAGTACCGCGGGCCGAATTGTGGAGAATCTCACCCTTGCCAGTAGGCCGCAGTGGCGCATCGTACCCGCCGGTTTCAATGAAAAAGATCGGTTTCCATGGCGTTTTCGGCGGCGGCTTTCACCTTTGCGACGGCCATTGATTCAGATCGATGCCACCGACGATCCAGCCTTCATTCTGGCGCCAGGGCTCGTGCGAGAAGCCGTCGTCTACATGCTCGGCAATTATCACCGCGGCGACTTTCCCGCTTGGCAGTTAAAGCCGAAAATGAGGTCGTGGGCTGGATCCTCCCGCCACAAGATGGGCAGTGCGTTTGCCCAGAAAGTCGCGGAGCGGTTGACCGAGCTTGGTTGGAAGACGGTCGTCGAAAAGAAAATCACGGAAATTCTGCGTACTGGCTTCGATCGAGACTACGGCGACGTCGATGTACTTGCCTGGAACGACGCTACGGGTCGTCTTCTGCTTTGTGAGTGCAAGGACCTGCAATATCGCAAGACAGAGGGCGAAATCGCCGAGCAACTCTCGGATTACCGGGGCGAGATAAACGATGAAGGCAAGCGCGACGACCTAAGGAAGCATCTCGATAGGATCAGTCTGATCACACAACATCTTTCCAAATTGCAGGCCTATGTTGGTATGTCCGAGACGCCGCGCGTTGAGGGGCATTTGATCTTCCGGAACCCAGTGCCGATGCAATTCGCGTGGGTGCAGATGAAGGCGCGAACGGGCTTGCATATTGTTGCCGAGCTTGATCAAATATAATTATGACTAAGAAATCTCATGGACGACGACGGCCTATTCGGTTTGAAGCAGAAAGTTCAGATTAAGGCCCGCGACGTTTGCTCCGGATTATAAACTGCAAAGACGGGACGTCAGCAATTAGCCGAACTCTTGCTGCATCTCACAGCCGCAAGACGGCGTCGCTGACGTGCACGTTCACCGAAGCTGATGGCGGCCCACCTTGACTACGTCGTTGTCTCCAGCGGTCCCTTCCTTGTCTTCAACAACTTTGAGCGGGAATTGTCCGACCGGCCGCGCGTGCTCAATTGCAAGGTGTCCGCCATCCTTGGCTATCAAAGATTGAAGTCGTTCAAACTCTCCGCACCAGATCGTTTCGATGTCACGGTCCCGGCTTGTATCCCGCGTTTCGGTTGAATGGCCGAACGCAACCGCTCTGACTTGAAGGAGGTCGGACTTCGATCCTCCCGAAAGCTCAACGCCGTATCCGGGATTGGCCGCCTTCCGAAGAACAACTCGGCCGCCATTGACCCAGGCCGTCGCCATTCCCTCCGAAACTTCGTAACCCAGACCTGCTAAGCCTTCGAGCACGGCGCGCCGGCGCTCTTCCGCAGCGATCGCCTGAACCTCTGCTTCGATGAGAAAGTCCGCACGCTGAATGAGCGCAGCCTCATTTCCGGCCGAAACTATTGAAAGACTTTGGCCAATTTCGGATCGGAGCGAAGCGGCCTCGGGAGACTTCATTTCTGAAAGCTCGGCATGGCGCGCGCGGAGATCGCTTTGGAGGCGCGCGTGCTCGCGCCCATTCTTGACTGCTGTTGCCAGGTCGAGGAGCAGACTATCGGCGAGCAGCGACCGTCGGGTAGGGGACTCCAGTTCTAGAGATGAGATGCGGGCCGAGAATGGACCTGGATCGATGCCGAGACCTTTCAGTTCTCCCAGAAATCTGTCGACCCGAAGCAGCGCCTTGTCTTCCGTCACACCGGGCTGCTGGGACGTCCATTCCTCCAAGCTCATACGCCTTTCACCTGCTCCAAGCCGGGCAGCGATGTCGCGCTGCAGATCGGAAACGCCTTTCGTCGGGGTCGCCGAATGAAGCATGAGGAAGGCCTTGTTGATGACTGCTTCCAGTCGTTCGGGGGGCGTTCCCGAAGACGCAAGTCCCTCCCGAATTTCATGGGGGATCTGGTTGCCAGACGACTCAAGGCTGGCGAGGAGCGCTTGGGCGGTTCCCTTCATCCGTCGCATGACCCGTTTCGATTGCGCTTCCAGCTCGGCGGCCTTCTCGGCGCGCCGTTCGGCGTCGGCCTGAAGGTAGGATATTTCTGCCGGAAGCTGTTTCTGAAGCTCGACGAATTGATCTGCCGACAGCAGACCACGAAGTGCGTCCCGTCGCGCAATGACTTTGTCGATGTCCGCTTTGTCGACCGTGCCATTACGTTGGCCGCGAGAGATCCAGTCCTCGATGGCGGCGTCCAACCGGGCGAGGCTTCGTCGGCAGATCGTCATAATTTCGGCGCGGGTCACGATACGGAAAGCTTTGGGACCGCTCATTGGACTCCTCCTTCGCTTCGAAGTGCATTCTCGACCGCTTCCTTGAGGCGTTGACGTTCGGTGTCCCCCGAATGCGTCCAGGCGTAAGACGAAACCCTGTGAATGTGAGGTACGGCCTTGCCCAGCACGTTCGGCCGCCAAACCTCCCGTGCTCGTGCCCTTTCAAGAAGACGGTGACGCGGGGCGTCACACTCCACGCCGATCGCATAGAGTCCCGTCCGGGGATCGGTTATCGCGAAGTCCAGGCTGAATGCTCCGCCGTCGCGTGCCTTTGCGGGCGTCCATCCTTCCGCTTCCATGAAATTCTCCACGGACTTCGTAAAGCCATCCTCGTCGTGATTCCCGAGAGCGTGTTTAGCGCTTTTCTCGGTTACCATCCGGTCAAGAAGTGTCCTGCCTGAATCACCGGCGCCCTCCGAGACGGTTCGGGCATATTCGAGATAGCCCTGAAGATAATCCCGCGGCACTCGCGGGCCGCGACGTGTGGTCAATAGGTCGGATATCTCCGAAATCGGCATCGAGGTTATCATGACGACCTTTTTCCGAGCGCGCGTCACCGCCACGTTCAAGCGGCGTTCACCACCGGCCTGTCCCAGCGCGCCGAAGCTTTTCCGGAAAACGCCATGCTCGTTATGCCCGAACGTGGTGGAGAAAATGATGACGTCCCGCTCGTCTCCCTGCACGTTCTCGACATTCTTGACGAAGAAACCCATGTCTTCGCCGCCTTCGATCCGTTCACGCTCGCGCATCAGGGCGTCGCGAAAGGATGCGTCATCTTCGGCGCGCTCTTCGAGCGCATCTTCGATCAAATCCGCCTGCTTGCGGTTGAATGTGACGACCCCGACCGAGGGAGGCGACTCGTCTTCCCAAAGATTGCTGAGGTATTCGACGACGTCGGCGGCTTCCTTCGGATTTGTCTGGTTCTTGTACACGCCGTCCGACCGGATCAACTCGATCGGTCGCATTTTTCGTATGATTTCGTCGGGATGGCGGACAGGTACGCTCAGCCGGTTTCCGTAGAAGGAAGCGTTCGAGAACGATATGAGCTCTCGATACTGGGACCGGTAATGGACCTGGAGGGTCCGAGACCTCAGTACCGATCGGGCGAGCTGGAGCAGATCGGGGCAGTCCTTGATCTCACGTCGGTTCCAGGTTTCAGTGAAGACGTCGCGTTCTTCCTCGCTTGCCGCGTCTTCGGGCTCTTCTCCATCGAAGATCGCCGCTTCATCGTTCTCGACCTTGCTCGCAAAGAAGCTGGTCGGTGGCATCTGCTTTTCGTCCCCGCTCACGACGACGATCTTGCTCCGAAACAAAGAGGGCAGGGCATATTCGACGGGCATCTGGGAGGCTTCGTCGAATATGACGGTATCGAAGAGGCCGGGCTTCGGCTGAAGTACGCGGCTTGCCACGTCGGGCGTCATGAGCCAAACGGGCCTCAATGCGAGCAGCCCTAGTGCGCTTCCGCGATCGATGAATTCGCGCAGTCGCAGCGCCCTGTGGCCGGTTAGTCTCGTTATTGGCACCCAATCAGACACCGGCCGGACGCGACGGGGATCGATGTCATTGATGAGCAACTCCCTGTTGCAGTTCCGGATTTGTCTATCCGCTTCCGCAAGCGACTTGACCTTCACGTCGCTCGCATCACCGTCGAAAAGGACCTCTGGATTGGAGGCTTCCATCGCGGCCTTCCATGCAATCCTGGCCTCGCGCGCGATTGTGCCGCGAACGCAGGCGTCGAGATCGGAGACTGGCAGCCCCGACAGTTCTGTCTCCTTCGCCCTGAGGGTCCGGAAGATCGTGCGTTCCACCTCTCCAAGACGCACCGAACGAAGCCGAAATTCCTGAAAGCTTGCGAGTGTCGGGGCAGCTTCGAGAATGAGACTGATGGCGGTTCCGTTTGAGCGCCCGCCATGGATTGCCGAACGCCGCAACCCGATCCAAAGCTCATCGAGATATGGTTTTAGCTGCTCTAGAGCCTGGGAGCTTACCGCCCGCGCGTCGTGACGTTGAAGCGAACGATCTGCACGCTCGAAGAAAGTATCCAGGTCCTTCACCGCGCCTGTCATGGCGGCTTGATCTAGCTCGGCTTTCTGAGGGCACTCGTCGATAAGCGACACGAAGCCATGAGCGCGAGTGACGATGGAATGAAGATTGCCGGCGAGGGCAGCCAAGGGAGCCGGTGGAAGCTTCGAGTCCGGAGCGCGATTGAAGAGCGCCATTACGTAGTCGGCAAGCTTGAGCCTTAACGGGCGCAGGCCCATCTCCAGGTCGATCGCCTTATCGAACGACTGAACGCCGTCATCGTCCGGGACAAGCTCCATTTCAACCATCAGTTTTTGCAGATTTCGCTTTCGGATCCAGCGCATGGGATTGATATGTCCCAGTCCGCCGGCGGGGCTAAGGACCGCCTTGGCGAGGGCGCCAATTTTGCGCAGTTCGTCCGATCGACTTGAAATAAGCTTTTCCGAAATCCCGGGCTGGTGATGGGAGGCGTTGAGTGCGGACAGTCCTGCTTCGAGCTGGATAAGTCCGGCAAGAATATTGGTGCCCCGGGAACCGTTGCCCTCGGGACTTCGAAACAATGGAAGCCAACGGCTCAAATTACTGCAAAAGGTGTCGCCGATTGAGCGCAAATCACCGGCTCCTGCCATCCACGTGCGCAAGCGCTCGGCGTCGGCGACGTCCAGCGAGTCCGATGTCTCGGCATCAACCTCCTCGCGCCTTGCATCGATTTGCGCGAATGCATGTAAAGACTCAACCAAGGTGTCCGCGGTGCCGCGATCGGGATTGAAAAGCTTGAGTACCGAGAGGGCGCTGCCTTCGAATCTTGCCGGTAACCAAAATCTTGCCAACGGTCCGCAATTTTCTTCGAGCGTGACGACATCTGCGGGGTGAAGATCCGTGAGCGACGGGCGGATCGACGGAAGATCCATCGGCTTGGGCTGAGCTGCTTCGATGGTCAAGAGCTTCTCCGAGTAGCGTGCGATAGGTCAACCCCGTATTTGGGTCCTCCGCATGTAGCGCCGTCTGCTGCCGATCGAGATCCGCTTCCAGCGATTCGATGCGCGCCGCCAACCGTTCGCGATCCCGCTTCCAGGCCGGAGCTCCGCCGGCAGGTTGGCTATGCAAACGCTCAACCTGCTCCCGGACCGATCCGATGATGGCCCCGCGATCACTGTTGACATCGGTGATCATCACGAAACGGTTTCCCAGCCGTTCCTTATCCAAACGTTTCCTGACCACCTCGAGCGCAGCTTGTTTCTGGCAGATCACCAGCAGAGTTTTACCCATACCGATCGCATCGGCGACCATGTTGACGATCGTCTGGCTCTTCCCTGTTCCTGGCGGGCCTTCGACGACAAGCCCCGGCGCTTGGCGAGCTTCCATGACGGCCGCCTCCTGCGAAGGGTCGCTGTCCGCCGTGAAAAACCGTTCGATCTCCCGAGCAGGGACCGGGCCATCGCTTTCCGGCTTGTGATCCGAAAGCCGAAGTGCGGCTTCGAGCGCGGTCGAGCTCGGTGGCAGGCCTCGAAGCAATTCGAGATCCTTCATCACGGCCTGACCCATGAAGGCAAGATGGAACAAGACGGCGGACGGAAAGATCTGCCGTTCCTGGGCACCGACATTGACGTCCTTACCAGGCAAGGGCGACAGCGTGTTACCGGCTGCCGTTGCGAGATGTCCGAACGCGTCCATCACGTCCAACGCCGAGAAAGTCGCGCGCGCAAGGAGTTCTTGGGCGGCTTCCTGCCACCTCTTGGCTTCTTGAATGCCGACCATTCCTTCAAGGGCAGGATTGACGACAACGTATTCGGCTTCGGCGTCGGTGCTTCTCTCGCGCCCGTATCCCAGCGTGACGTGTCCGCGATTTCCGACTTCCGGAATGACGCGCGTCGGCCACAGGAGCACGGGAGCGACGCGGGGCTTTGCGTTCGGCCTGCCGTCGCGCATCAATAGAAACGGGAAGGCCATATAGAGGCCGTCGATGCCGGTATCGCGCCTGTACAGCAACGCGTGGGAATGCAGCGAACGGAGCCTCCGTTCCAATCCGTCCTTCTCGGAGAATGCGGCTGGATCGATGTTGACCGTTCGGGTCCCGCGCGAAAGTAGATGCTCGAGGATCTCCGCGGCCGGCACCCTCGACGTATCGAGTTCGGTCAGATCCACCCGCGCCGTTTTTCCGATGAGCATGCGGGTGAGCGGTCCGCGCAAAACGCCACCGGAGATTCGCTTCGCGAAGAAATCCAATATCGTGGACACATAACCCTGTTTCGGCAGGGGCTTCCAGGTTTCCGAAGCGACCGAAAGCAGCGCCAGCGCGCGCGCGATAGGCATCCTTCGGTCCAGGCGGAACTGGTTCGCCCACTCGTCGACGGTCGAGACGCCACATCTTGCGAAGTTCTCGATGCGATCGTCGATCGTTCGGTAGATCTCGCGTCGAGGCCGCATCAAAAGTGCTGCGGCTGCATCGCGCGAAAATCCGGTCAATCCTGCCGTGGAAGCTTCCTTGGCGGCTTCGTCGACCACCTCCGCGACGGATCGGAACTGGCCCGGCGATGCGCTGAGCAGGATAACGAGATCCTCCTCGGCCGACTGGCGACGCTCGATCAGGGAAACCACGCCGGCATGGTCCGTGTCGGGAAACAGTTTCCTCTTTTCTTCCCAGAGTGCGGCCAGACGGGCCATGGATGTGGAAAGGAGATGGACGCGAAGTGTTTCCTCGTCGACCCCGATCTCTAGTTGCTGGAGGCGTTTTCGGACCGTCTCGGCCCGCAGCTTGAGACGCCAGAGCCAATCGTCGGGATCGACCTTCCGGATGAGATCCGGGGCCGGGCCGGTGATCAGATTGTATCCGTCACCCGGATGGTCGAGGAGCCATCCCGGCGTGACGATGTTGCCTCTGACGATCAGGGGCATGGACGGGTTCAAGGTCTTCAGGGCGATCGAAAGCCGCAAGTCGTCGGTCAGGCCTTCTGCCCTGGCGAACTGACGAAGCGCGGAGGGAATTCTTGGCTCGAAACCGGCCTCGGACGCCCATGTCGCCACCGCGCCACGCAATAGAAGGTCTTTTGCGGCGTCCCAGTTGGCCGCTTCGGCCGCCGCCAGCGCAAAGGATCCCGGGGAGCGGTATTGCTTGCCGCCCAAAGAAATCGCCGCGCGGCCATCGATATCCTCGGAGCGAGCGGCAGCTTCAGGTGCTGCGACCGGCTCACCGGCAAGCCAGGCTTGGACTTCCTTCCACTGCCACCGTTGCCGACGGTCGCGGGCAAGTAAGCCGCGAAGCAGCAGCTCGGTATTGGCATTCAGATTTTCCGGAAGCGGAACGCCGTTGGTGAGGACATGGATCAGGAAGGCTTGCTCGTTGATACCCTCGAAGCACGCGCCGCTCGTGACGCGCTCCAGAAGGATCATGCCCATACTCCACCAGTCCGAGGCCGGTGCGACACCGCCGGCAATCGCCTCGGGCGCCATGTAGCGTGTGGTCTCGAGGGGAGAGGCGATATCGAGGTCGAATTCCGAAAGGCGTGCTGAACCGAAGCCGGTGATCACGAGATCCAACGGATCCCGAGCGCGTAAGAAAATCGTTGAGGGGCGCAAATCGCGGTGTCTCAGACCCGCCTCTGATAGGGAATGAAGCGCTTGGCCGAGTTCGGTAACGAGGATCCGGATCGCTTCGGATCCATCCGCCTCTAGCGGTAGATCTGCAAGCGTCCCGCCGGTAAATTCCTCGACCACCTCGTACGCGCGGTCGCACCATCGTCCTGTCGCGAATATCTCGGGCACGTGATCACGTGGAAGTTTGCGCAGGAGGTCGTAGATTGCGCCGTCCGGCTCGGATCCCGCCGCATAGAGGGTAAGTACGCCCCTTAGGCCGTCTGAACTCGCGAACGGCCGCGAAACGCTCGCGGACGGTGCTCGATGAACTCATCCGATCCTGTAGGCGCCAACCGTCTATTGCCGTCTCGACGGGATCAGGAACCGGCTCGGGCGTGGGTGAAGGCTCCGGTGCCGGCGTCGGGTCGGCGGGCCGCTCATCAACCGGCTCGCCGCACACGTTGCAAACAAGATCTCCGGGCGAGTTCTCGTGGCCGTTTCTGCAGGCGGGTCCGCGTACCGCTGTCGGTATGGGCTGAGGCTTCGGAGCCGGCCCTCCGTGCGGCGTGATATCGACCGCCGAAAGATCCCACCCGCAGTTATGGGCGTCCACCGTTCCTTCGCAGAAGATCTCGGTGAGTGGCCGTTCCGTGTCGCAGTTTGGGCAGAGCCTGATCATCGGGCGGACATCCCGCCGCTTGACGCCCGCTTGTCATCCGAAGTGCTGAGTTTTGCGCCAGCGTTCTCGAGCATTTCCCTCAAACGCCGGAAATCGTCCCGCCCCGGTATGCCCGCGAACCAGACGTCGCCGCGGTCATCGAACATGACGTCCAGGGTTCTTTCCGCCTCGGTGATCGGCCGTTGGAAGGATCCAAAGCGAGTTTGGCCCAATGTAGTCAGGAAGTGGAGTTCCTGGTTGTCGCTTCCGCGAAGGGCCAGCGTTTGGCTCTGGTTGACATCGAACGGTCCTGTAACAAGCGCGTCGATCAATCCGGGGGACGCATCGACCGTTTCCCTGACTTTAATCCACGGATGCCCGGTAAATACGAGCACGTCTGCCTCGGTGAGCGAACGCAGCCTTCCCAGAAGATCCATCAGGGCGACGGGCTGATCGAACGGCTCGCCGCCGGATATGGTGATGCCGTCCGCGGTCGGCATCCATTGGGCGATAGCGCTGACAACCTCGTCAATGGTCGTGAACCCGCGGCCCGGCGCCCACGTGTCCATCGAGATGCAGCCGGGACAGCGGATCGAGCATCCCTGAAACCAGATGCCGATGCGCCGGCCCGGCCCCAAGGTCGTGACGGGGAAATGGATTCGCGACAAGGCGATGCTCGCGGTCATGCGACCGGGCCGTCCGCGAACGTAACCGTAGTCGATGCGCCGGTTGTGATCTCCCGGACCTCATATCGGCGTCCGGTTTGCGCGTCGCTGTCGAAGAGGGCGCGTGAAAGCGGATTGATGAGATGCGCTTCGACCTGGTTCCGGATGCCTCGGCCGCCGTTCGAAAGGTCGGCCAGGCACAAACCGCGGAGCGTGGCTCTCGCGCTCTTGGAAAGGGAAACATCGTAACCCAGCGATCCGACATCGTTGAGTAGGGCGTCGACCATCTGATCGAAGATCTCGTCTGCGACTTCGGGACGGATGAAGTCAAAGACGATTACGTTCTCTCCGATGCGGTTCAGTATCTCGGGTCGATTGAGCACGGATTTGAAATGCTTTTCGATTTCGCCTCGAACTTTTCGCTTCACGGTATCGAACGTCTCGTCGGGTGTGACATTGGCGATGCGCACGCCGGACGGGCCGGGTGTGTAAATCCCTAGGTTGGAAGTGAATACGATGAAAGTCTCGGAGAAGTAGACACGGTCGCCGCGACCGGAGGTTAGAACGCCGTCGTCCAGGACCTGGAGAAATTTGTCGAGAATCCGTGGGTGCGCCTTTTCGATTTCGTCGAACAGAAGGACGCTGAATGGCTTTTCCCGGACGGCGTTGGTGAGTTCGCCTCCCACATCGTATCCAACGTAGCCGGGAGGCGCGCCGATCAAGCGCTGATCGGAATGCTCTGCGCTGAATTCCGACATGTCGAAGCGGATGTAAGCACTATCGTCTCCGAACAGCAGGCTGGTGATTGTCTTCGCAAGCTCAGTTTTGCCGACACCGGTCGGCCCGGCGAGAAATGCGACTCCCCTCGGCCGGCCGCCCCGCGGAGATTGGCCGATTCCAGTGACGGCGCGCTTGACGATATCCAGCATGTGGGTGACCGCATGGGCCTGACCCTTTACCCGCCTCTTCACGAACTCCTCTGCCGAACTGATCTTGTCGCGACTGATCTTGCGCCAGGGATCCTCCGTCACGCCGACCTTAAAGCGTCGCACTGCGTCCGAGATTCTGTCGAATGCGACATTTTCGCTTCGAGCGAGCTGCGCGACGGCGCTCAGATCGACAAGCAGGAGTCCTTCGGTTTCATCGACGAAGCCTTCGATGGACTTTTCAACCTCGGCTTCGGCGGCCGCTTGAGCGCCTGGAAGACTTCGCATCAGGGAACGGGCCAAGCTTCTCCGCGCTGTATGGTCGGGTTTACCGATAGGAATGTGCCGAACGCGTGGATTGCCGATGAGAAACCAGTCTGGCAGATCGCCTTCTTTGTCGACGATCCAAATGGCTGCATTGAAAAATGGCAGGCGGCGATCGCCGGCGGGGCGCGGGCGCGCAGAATGCGAAAGGATCAATGCTCGCGAAAACAATTGATGCTCTGCCGGCGAAAGCGCCTCGCTGCGCGTGATCAGCCGTGAGGCAAAGTCGATAATCAGGACCGCGGGTGTTCCGTCAGTACCCACGAGTCGTTCAAGTGTTGCGGACAAGAGGTCAACGCCGCCTGCGGCGACCCCATTCACTGGTGTCAGGCCGAGCTGTGTGAGAAAACTGTCGTCGCTCGGTTCGAGAGCGCGGAACCCGTTAAGCAGGTCGAAGCTGGCGATCCGCTGATATCCTGCCTCTTTCAAGGCGTCCGGAAGAGCGCGTGCGAGCGGCACCGCGGTGATGGTTCCGGGGATCGGTTCATGGATCTGCAGGTCTCGCGTATTGCCGGAAAGGACGAATTGGCTCCGGAGAGGCAGGAAACGCTGCAAGTCACGTAGCCAACGCGCTTTTTCGACCAGACCCACCTGCACCAAATGCCCCCTGTTTGCTCCACCAAGTCGACTATAGGCTAGATTGCTCGCCTACTTCGAGTGCAATCCAGACGCGATACTCGGGAAAATGGCATAAACATACATGGCGAAACCGAGCCGGCCGACCTCGGCGGATCGTCGATATGGGGTGGGAAATGCAGAAGATCGGGGCAACGCTGAATTTCAGCTCGGGAGACTTGGTCGGGCACCTGAATTGCCGTTACCTGACCGAACTCGATCTCAAGGTTGCGAACGGTGAGCTGGAGAAGCCGAAGGTCTGGGACCCGGTTCTCGAATTGCTTGCGGAGCGTGGCGCGCTCCACGAGGAGGGCTTCATCGAGCACATTAAGTCGGGCGGAATCGCCATAACGGTGATCAATGGAATTGGCGTCGATAGCGTGTCGGTCGCCGCGACCGGCGATGCGATGGCCCGCGGCGATCCGATCATTGTTCAAGGTGCTCTTCAGGCAGGCCGGTGGAGCGGGCGGACCGATGTTCTCCGCCGCGTGGAAACGCCCAGCCATTTCGGCGCGTGGTCGTACGAAGTGATCGACGCGAAGCTTGCTCGGGAAACTAAGGGCAATACGGTCCTCCAGATATCCCTGTATTCCGACCTACTTTCGGCAAAACAAGGGGTGCAGCCGACCTCTGCCTACGTGGTGACGCCGGGTACTAACTATACTCCGGAAGCTTATCGGACTGCCGACTATGCTGCTTACTACCGGCACGTTAGGGGAAGCTTGGAGCGCTCGGTCTCGGTTACACTCGCCGATCCTGCCTATCCCGAACCGGTCGAGCACTGCGAAATTTGTCGATGGCGCCGTCATTGCGATAAACGGAGGCGAGCTGACGATCATTTGTCCCTCGTCGCAGGCATCAGCAAATCCCAAATCGGAGAGTTGGTCAGACACGACGTCGGAAGCACAGCTGCACTCGCAACCATGCCTCTGCCGCTCCAGTGGAGGCCCGATCGGGGAGCCGCCCAAAGCTACGAGAAGATCCGTGAGCAGGCCAGGATTCAAGTCGAGGGGCGGACGCTGGGGGCGGTCGTGTACGAAACCCTGCCTCCTATCGCAGGATTTGGACTATCTCGCCTTCCTGAACCCTCGGCAGGCGACATCTTTTTCGACTTCGAAGGTGACCCGTTCGTCGGAGATGGCGGGCTGGAATTTCTCTTCGGGTATCTTTACCTCGATTCTGACGGCATCCCGCAATACACGGGAGATTGGGCCTCCAATCGGCAGGACGAGAGAGCCGCATTCGAGCGCTTTATCGACTTCGTAAGCGGACGCTTGGCGATTTATCCTGATTTACACGTCTACCACTTCGCACCCTACGAACCGGCAGCGTTGAAGCGCCTGATGGGCCGTTACGCGACGCGCGAAAACGAGGTAGACAATCTGTTGCGTGCGGAGATCTTCGTCGATCTTTTTGCGGTCGTCCGCCACAGTATCCGTGCCAGCGTCGAAAGCTATTCGATCAAGAAACTCGAACCGCTCTACTCATTCGAAAGGACCGTGCCACTGGAGGATGTTGGCCGTGTAATGGCAAGGACGCAGGCGCGCTTGGAAATGGCAGATTCGTCGGGCATTCCAGAGGAAGATAGGACCGCGATCAAGGGTTACAATCGGGATGACTGCGCTTCCACTTCTGAGCTTCAGATGTGGTTGGAAGGGGTACGAAGAAGTCTTATTGCCAATGGTGCAATCATCGATCGGCCCGTTCCGAAGGTCGTGGAAATCAGCGAAAAGCTGAGCGATTGGCAGAAGAGGGTAGAGGGCCTTATCGCCCGGCTCACGAACGGCATACCCGACGACGTCGCCGATCGGACGGTTGAAGAGCGCGCGCGTTGGCTTCTAGCGTTCATGCTGGATTGGCATGGCCGTGAAAAGAAAGCCGTTTGGTGGGAATATTATCGGCTTCGCGATCTCTCCGACGACGATCTTCTCTACGAACGTGCGGGTCTCGCCGGACTAGTGCTCCTTGAGCAGGCCGGTGGCACCGCTAAGGCGCCCATCCATCGCTACAAATTCGAGCTCCAGGATACCGATATCCGACCGGAGGGCAAACTTCGGAGCATCGGAGGAGATCACTACGGAACTGTCGTTGCCATTTCGCACGACGATCGGACGATCGATATCAAGAAGCGCGGCGACACGGCCGATTTCCATGCGGAGGCCGTCTTTACCCATAAATCGTTTGACCATGATGAGCAGGCAGAGTCGCTTTTTCGGCTCGGAGAATACGTTGCCGATAATGGGCTGGAAGGCGAAGGGGATCATCGCGCCGCGCGCGATCTCTTGATGGCAATCGCACCGCGACTTCGGGGACAAACGCTCCAACGCGATGGCGAGCCGACGCTGACGGCTGCTGTGCGGATCGCCCTCGAATTGGACCATAGCGTTTTTCCAGTCCAGGGCCCACCGGGAGCGGGGAAGACATACACCGGCGCTCGCATGATCTGCGCACTCGCCAGCGACAGTAAGCGGATCGGCGTTACGGCGAATAGTCACAAAGTCATCCGCAACCTTCTCGACGAAGTAATTGTCGCGGCGGCCGACGAGGGCTTGCGGATCCACTGCATTCAGAAGGTGACCGACAGGAAGAATGATCTTCCCACTCTGCAATTCACGACAAAAAATGAAGTTGCTCTCGATGCGCTAAGTGGCAGCTGTGCAGTTGGTGGTGGTACGTCCTTCTTCTGGGCTCGGCCCGACGCTCGACAATGCATCGACGTGCTGTTTATTGACGAAGCCGCGCAGATGTCACTTGCAGACGTGTTAGCGGTTTCTCAGGCGGCAAAAAGCATCGTGCTTCTTGGAGATCCCCGGCAACTAGAACAGCCGATCCAGGGAAGCCACCCCGACGGCGTAGGCGTCTCGGCCTTGGATCATGTTCTTGGACCCCATGCTACCGTTCCGCCTGATCGTGGTCTTTTTCTTGAGGAGACTTGGCGGCTGCATCCTCTCATTTGCGCTTTCAATTCGGAATTATTCTACGAGGGCCGCTTGAAATCTCGGCCTGGTCTGGAGCGCCAAGAGATTAAGTCAAGCAGCAGACTGAAAGGTGCGGGGCTCCGATACCTTCCGATCGAGCACGCGGGCAATCAGAGCTCATCGTCAGAGGAGGCCGATGCTGTCCGTGATCTTGTTTCTGAGATATTGGGATCCGGCACGACGTGGGTCGATCGACTTGGTGCCGAGTTCCCGATTGCGCTCGACGACTTCTTAATCATTGCTCCATACAACGCACAGGTTTTCGAACTCCAGGAGCGACTGCCAGGTGCGCGCATCGGGACCGTGGATAAGTTCCAAGGACAGGAAGCGCCCATAGTGATCTATTCGATGGCAACATCGAGCCACTCCGACGCCCCGCGCGGTATGGAGTTTCTCTACAGCGCTAACCGCCTGAACGTTGCGACGTCGCGTGCGAAGTGTGTCTGCGTTGTCGTTGCATCGCCTAGATTATTCGAAGCGGAATGTCGGACGCCTCGCCAGATGCAACTGGCTAATGCATTTTGCAGATACCTAGAGCTTGCGACACCGGTTTGAATGGGCCGACGTAATGGCTTTCGACCAAGCCGAACCATGGTCTCATCAGAGCGGCAGGTTGAATTGAGGCTCCGCCTGTACTTCGCGTTGTAGCGAGGAAAGCGAGACACCTAAAAGCCGGACCGGCTTGGGGACCGGCATCTCGTTCTGCAGCAAAGCGACCGATAGGCGTTCTAGCTCGCTGCGGCTCGAAACCGCAACAGGGACGGATCTGCTGCGCGTGATGATCTCGAAGTCGTTGAACTTCATTTTAAGGGTTACCGTGCGTGCCCGATTACCGGCGCCTTCGCAGTATCGCCAGACCTTGTCGATGAGCGGCTCAAGTTCGACGACCATGGCCTCGAACTCGGTGAGGTCGATGGAGAACGTGTTTTCGGCGCCGACGGATTTTCGGATCCGGTCGGCACGGACCTCACGGTTGTCGACGCCCCGCGAGATCCAATAGTAATAGCTTCCGGCCTTGCCGAAATTGGT
Organism: uncultured Alphaproteobacteria bacterium; assembly: GCA_963793165.1. Taxonomy (GTDB): domain Bacteria; phylum Pseudomonadota; class Alphaproteobacteria; order Rhizobiales; family Xanthobacteraceae; genus Bradyrhizobium. The sequence goes on along the minus strand of CAWBYU010000004.1, from coordinate 668,750 downwards.
TTGCATAAATTCGAGTGACTGGTTACGCATGTCGAGCCCCGTGTAGAGGCCGAGCGAGTTCATCTTGGCGCTGGTCGCCGGGCCGATGCCGTGGAACTTGCCGACGGGGAGGGCTTCGACGAACGCCAGGCCCATCTCCGGCGTGATGACGTACTGGCCGTTAGGCTTGCGGTGATCGGAGGCGAGTTTCGCCAGAAACTTGTTGTAGGAGATGCCGGCCGAAGCGTTGAGGCCAGTTACCTCCTTGATCTTCGCACGGATCGCGAACGCCACGTCCCGCGCCAATGGAATGCTTTGCAGATTTTCGGTCACGTCGAGGTAGGCCTCGTCTAGCGACAGCGGCTCGATGATCGGGGTGTGCTCTGCGAAGATCTCGCGGATCTGCTGGGAGACCGCCTTGTAGACCTCGAAGCGCGGCTTAACGAAAATGAGGTCCGGGCATTGCCGCTTCGCCGTCACCGACGGCATCGCCGACCTGACGCCGAAATTGCGGGCTTCGTAACTCGCCGCCGCCACGACGCCCCGCTCCTGGGATCCGCCGACGGCGACCGGCTTACCGCGGAGATCCGGATTATCCCGTTGCTCGACGGACGCGTAGAAGGCGTCCATGTCGACGTGGATGATCTTGCGCTGGCGGCCCGGCGGAACTGCCTGGTCGTCATCGTCCTCGGCGGTCACGTTGTCTGTCCGGCCGGATCTTCCTTGACGCCACGCGCGACGATTTTGAGCGACCCGTCCGAAAGCGGCCGTTGCAGCTTCAAGACCTCGTCCGGAGGGGCCGTCATCCAGGTCTCGACTTCGTCCGGCGTCGTCAAGATCACAGGCATCGCCTTGGGGTGGATGGCGCCGACCTCGGCGTTCGGCTCGGTCGTGAGGAACGCGTAGAGATCGTTGGTCGTCTCGCCTTCCTTGACCTTGCGGACGGAGGTCCAGTTAGTCCAGATGCCGGCGAAGCAGGCAAGGGGGCGCGTCTCGTCGAGCGCGAACCAGATGTCGCCGCCTTCGGTCTTGTTAAACTCGCTGAAGGAGTTGAACAGCACCACGCAGCGGTTTTCGGTTCCCAGCCATCGTGTCCAGTGCTTGCTCTTCACGTTGCGGATGTTGGTCGTTCCGCCGTCCGGCTCCATCCGGAGCAATTCCTTGAAGTCGACCGGCTTGCCCTTGGCTTGCAGCTTTTCGGCTCGTTTTTTGGTGGCGTCCATCAACGCCTTCGACGACGATGGCATCCCCCACCGCGCCGTGGTGAATTCGCGGCCCTCGGGTCCGTTGCGCACGATCGGTGCCTTGTAGTCGGGAAACACGCCGGGCATCGGCGCCAGATTGCCGACATACCGGTTGATCACCCGAAACAGCGCGATGATGGCGGCCTGATTGGTGGTGATCGAGTAGAGATTGCACACGGGGGTCTCGTCTGTTTTGACGGCCGCACGAACGGCCCTTGAACGGCGTCGAATCCTATTTGCGCGAGCAGGTCGTGTCGTTGATCTTGTACCTGCCGCCGGAAAATTTGGGCCAGTCGCATGCGGTGCCGGAACTGGTCATCTGTTCCGCGATGTCGACCTTGTCGAGGAAGCACTGTGCCACGATGCGGTCTCGACTGGTAGGTCGGGACCGCCCGTCGCAGACGGTGCCTTCACCCACTTGAAGGCAATGGACCATCTTGCCCTCGATCATGCTCGACAGCACGCCGGCGGCCTGTCCGTAGCCGGCTTGCCCGCGTTCGGGGGCGTCGATTCCGCAGATCCTCACGCGTATCTTGGCGTCATCGGCTTCCATGGTGAAGGTGTCTCCGTCCGACACGGCTAAGACCTCTCCCAGGTAGTCTGCCGCTATCGCTGGCGAACAAACAAAAGCGGCGACCATTGCGGTGAGTAATCTCATTTCAGTATCTCCCGGCTACCGCCACATTCCCCGCATGCGGGCGCCTATATCCACCTTCGGCCCTTGGCCGGGGCTGCGCGCCGCAGTACCGGCAGGCACAATCGGCCAGGCCGTCCGCTCGAACAAACCCAGCAGCTTTTCGGGAATGAAGCGCGTCCTGGAGGCATAGAGATGGCGATCGCCCTGCGCGTGCTGGCCGTGGACGAAGAACCGCTGCGGCACGACCAGATGAAGGCCGTCCTTGGCGCGGGTCATGGCAACGTAGAGCAGTCGACGTTCCTCCTCGATCTCGGCCGAGGTGCAGGTGCCGAGGTCGGAAGGCATGCAGCCGTCGACGACGTTGAGCAGATAGACCGACTTCCACTCCTGGCCCTTGGCTGAGTGAATCGTGGACAGGATCAGATAGTCCTCATCAAGCAGCGGCACGCCGGCCTGATCGCTGGTCGCGTCGGGCGGGTCGAGCGTGAGTTCGGTCAGGAAGCGTTCGCGCGAAGAATAGGCGCAAGCGATTTGCTCGAGCTGGAGGAGGTCTGCGCGCCGGGTCTCGGCGTCTTCGTGAATGCGGTCGAGATGCGGTTCGTACCAGAGGCGAGCGCGCTCCAGGTCGACGGGCCATTCCGAATACCGGAGGTTGCCCAAGGTCTCGACGAAGCCTTTCCAGTCGTCGCCGGCGCGCGGCGGCGTCGGTATGCCGGCGAGCGCGGCGATCGGGTCGGCGGCCTCCGCCATATGGTCGAGCACACGCTGCGCGGTGGCGGAGCCGATGCCGGGCAGCAGATGCAGCAGACGGAATCCGGCAACGCGGTCGCGGGGGTTTTCGACGAACCGCAGCAACGCCAGCATGTCCTTGATGTGGGCGGCGTCGAGAAATTTCAGTCCGCCGAATTTCACGAAGGGAATGTTCCGACGCGTGAGCTCGATTTCAAGCGGGCCACTGTGGCTGGATGTCCGAACAGAACGGCCTGCTCCTTGAGGAGAGTGCCGGACTCGCGGTTCTCAATGCATTCGACGCGCTTGGTCATTTCGGACGCGGCTCGCCGTGAAAACGTCATCAATAGGATCCGGCGCGGATCGACGCCCTGAACGATCAGAGGTCTCGTACCTTTAATAGTCCACTCTTACCTCTTAGGATTTGCTCCGCAGCATTGCGAGCCCAGCAATCGAAATTTCAGAGTATCGATGGATTAGCGAGCCTCACGGTCATGGAACGGCAGCGGCACCTGTGCGATTTTGCAAACTGCCTCTATAAGAAGCCTTATTGCTTGCATATCCCAGTCCATTCGATCGATCGGCGCGCTCCAATACTCTGATGTGACATACGCAGCGTGGCGCGCTTTTACGCCCAGGCCCACGATTGTATGCGCAGAGGTTAGCATGATTCTGCGTTCGATTTGTTCTAGTCGGCTCAGGACAGATTCAATTCGCTGGGTAGCGGTTTCCTCATCTAACTGGACGTGCACAGAGTATCGCCCGTCCAGTGCTGTCGAACGGCGGTGAACGCACTCCTTGTATTCTCGCTCCACCGCTAGAATCTCCGACGTTAGGGCGGTAAATTGCTTGTCTAGTTCGAGAAGCGGGGAGTTGTCCGGGAGCATTTGAGGCATCGTGCCCAGACTAGCTTGATTTCCATTCCCGAGATCCTGCTCCTCATTCGGAGACCGAAAGTTACTGGCGTTCATACATTACCTCCGAAATTCATAGTGCCTGTACGCAGATAGGTAGGTTTTGTACCTAAGACAGTACAATTACTACATAGACCACACAAGCCGTATCGGAACAGATTGTTCCTATGCGGGTATTAGGGCAGAGACTGCGATTACGCGCCCGAGAGCTCGGTTTTTCAAATGCCGAGGTGGCGCGTCGCGCAGGTTTAAGCGAACGACGGTACGGATTCTACGTCACCGGGGACCATGAGCCGGACCTATCGACCTTACTGAGGATCTGCAAGGTGCTAGCCACGACTCCGAATATCTTGTTAGGCTTTTCGGAGGCCGGCAAGGAGGGTTCCCATCGAGCCGCGCTTGTTGAACGGCTTCGCACGGCGAGTCGCGCTCTGCCTGAACATGATCTTCAAACTCTGGCAATACAGGCGGAAGCGCTTGTTGCGTATCGCGGCCGTCCAAAATAGCTGCCCGACACGCCGTATAGTCCTGTTCGGCGGTGTGACACAATGGATCGAATCGGTCCTCGCCCGTCTCTATCCCATCGAACGGGCGATACCTGTCATTCTCCCGGCGGACGGCGATCATTCCACGATTGGCGGCGGGGTCAGGCCACCAGCTCCCTTCAGGGAAAAACTCAGCTCTTCCACTCGCGGGCGAGCTTTCGGACGGCGGAGGCGTCGATCTTGTTGCTGCATTCCACGAACTGGTCGGTGTAGAGATCCTTGATCGGCGGCATTTCCTTCAACACGCCTTCGTCCTTGTACATCTGCACGTAGCGCTGCAGGCCCTCGGCATCGACGCGGCCGAAATCCTTCTGGCCGTCCTTGTATTCCTGATAGCCCTTCATGATGTACTCGATCTCGCGCAGGCCGCTGGCCTCGGCCGCGGCGGGATCCCCGGGATCCTTGGCGGCCGGATTGACCGACCAGTAGATGCGCAGCGCCGCCTGCGGGTTTTCCCGCACGAAGATGATCGACCGGATAAAGGAACGGCCGAGCGAGCACATCGCTTCCGGCTTGTTCTTGATGGTCTGCTCGGAGGCCACCAGTCCGTTGTTGCCGAAATTGCCAAGCACGGGGTGATGATAGAAACGCAACGGATAACCGATCCGGGCGAATGCGGCATATTGCGATTCCCACAGCGCGATGGCGGCGACCCGGTTCGACTTCAGGGCGGTGACCGACTGGTCGAGGATGCCTGACGGCACGAAATTATAATCCTTGCCGGCCTCGGCATTCACCGTCTGCATCATCGATTTCACGACCGGCACCGCAGCGCTGCCCATATTCGACACGCCGATATTCTTGCCCTTGAGGTCGGCCAGGGTCTGAACCGGAGAATCGGTGGGAACGCCGATGTAATAATTCAGCGGGCGCTGATGCACGAAGAACATCCGGCCGCGCAGGCCCTTGTCATAGCCCAGGATCAGCGGCTCGTTGGTGATGACGCCGATATCGGCATTGCCGGCGGCGACCAGCTGCATCGCGGTCGGCGCGTTCGCGGTGTAACGGACGTCGAAATCGAGATCCTCCTCGGCGAGAAAGCCGGCCTTTTCCGCGATGTAGATCAACAGCGTCGAGACCGACGGCACCTGCGATCCGACCTGGAGGATCAGTGATTTGGATCGGGCGTCGGCCTGGTCCAACCCGCACAATAGCGCGCTCGCGGCGACGCAGGAGGCAATAACGACGTTCTTGAACATGATACTGTCCTTTCGGAATAAGCTAGATCTTGACGCTGGTGTCGGACCAGAAGGCGAGCTTGCGCGAGAGCATGGTGACGGCGAGATTCATCGACAGGCCGATGATCGAAAGCATCGCCAGCACCGAGAACACGCCGGTCACGTCCATATTGGCCTGCCGGATCACGATCAGGGCGCCGAGACCGTTCGAGGCGCCGAGGAACTCGCCGATCACCGCGCCGATCACCGACAGCACCACCGCAATCTGGAAACCCGCAATCAGGAACGGCACGGCGTTCGGCAGCCGCACCATCCGGAATACCTGCCAGGTGGTGGCGTCCATCGCGCTCATCAACAGCACCTGGCGGGAGTTGGTGCCCTTGAAGCCGGCGACCGCGTTGACCAGGATTGGAAAGAAGCAGATCAGCGCCACGATCAGGATCTTGGATTCGATTCCGAAACCGAACCAGATGATCAACAGCGGAGCGATGGCGACCTTCGGGATGGTCTGCAACGTGATGATATAGGGCCAGACGATCTTTTCGATGGTGGGCACCAGCGCGATCGCGGCACCCAAACCGATCCCTGCTATGGCTCCTGCGGTGAATCCGAAAAGGGTTTCGGAGAAGGTATAGAGCGCTTCGCGCAAGGTCGCCGGCGTCGTGATGTCGGCGAGGAACTGGGCGATCAGCTTGCTCGGCGCCGGCAGCAGGAAGGCCGGCATCACGCCGGCGCGGACGCTCAGTTCCCACCCCACCAGCAACGACACCAGGATCACAGCGCTCAGCACATTGCCGCGGTCGAGAAACCCGCCGCCGGGGCGCGCGGCTTTCGCTTCGGGGGCGGAGAACGTCGCATCGTGAAGGCCGGTTTGCGTGACCATCTCACATCTCCGTCTTGGCGAGCAACAGATGCCTGATATGCGAGGCATAGCGTCCGAACTCCGGATCGCTCATCATGTCGAGCGAGCGCGGGCGCGGCAGATCGATGGTAATGTCGTCCATGATGCGGGACGGCCGGCCAGAGAGAACCACGACGCGATCGGACAAATAAACCGCCTCGCTGATCGAATGAGTGACGAACACCACGGTCTTTTTCGTGCGCGACCAGATTGCCTGCAACTCGCCGGCCATCTGCTCACGGGTCAGCGCGTCCAGCGCGCCGAACGGTTCGTCCATCAGCAGCAATTCGGGATCGCTCGCCAGCGCGCGCGCGATCGCCCCGCGCTGCTGCATGCCGCCCGAAAGTTCGAACGGATATTTCTTCTCGAAGCCGGCGAGACCGACCATCTTCATCAATTCGCGAGCGCGATCGGCGCCGGCCTTGCGATCGAGCCCCATCACGTCGATCGGCAGCATGATGTTGTCGAGAATATTGCGCCAGGGCAGCAGCAGGGATTCCTGAAACACCACGCCGAGCCGCGGCCGCACTTGGCCTTGCGGAATGTTGCGGTAGCGGATCACGCCGGCCGAAGGCGGCAGCAGGCGGCCGATCATCTTAAGCAGCGTGCTCTTGCCGCAGCCGGAGGGGCCGACCAGCGAGATGAAGCCGCCGCGGGGCACGTCGAGCGAAATCTGCTCAATGGCGTTGATGCTTTCGCCGCTGCGGCTGGCGTAGCGCTTGGCGATGCTCTCGACCTGAATGAAGGGCAGGGCCTCGCCTGCCTTCGGATCGGGTGCCGGCCGGTCACTCATCGCTTGTTGTCCCCGCGCATCGCCTCCTGCTCCCGGGTCGATTTCGATCAAGGCCATGTCGTGCCACCTTCGGTGCTCAGCCAACGACGGCTGTGAAGTCACACAGGATCAGCGAGTCGCCCTCGCCCTGATGCAGCAAGGCGTGCCGCGCCGGACGGGACCCCGGGTCCGGAAACATCTTCACCCATTCCTCGTTCAGCGCCTCGCGGTCGGAGAGGTTGCGCAGCCACACCGTCATCTTGATGATGTGCTCGGGCTTGCCTCCGGCCGCTTCGATGATGTCGCGGACATTCCTGAACATCGCGGCGCATTGCGCCTCCAGCGCGTCGGGCAATTTGCCGGTCTGGGCGTCCTTGGCGCTGATGACACCGGTCATCACGATATTGCCGATCCGGCTGGCCGCCGGAATCGGATTGCCGTGCTTGTACCCGGCTACTTCGATACTTTTTCGCATGTCCGACTCCGTTAGGTTCAGAAACCGAACAGCTTGGCCGGATTGTCGACCAGAATCTTCCGGCGGACCGCCGGATCGTCGGTGTAGCGATAAAACAGTTCGAGCAGGTCGGCGTCGTTCGGCATGAATTCGTCGTGCAGCGGATGCGGCCAGTCGGAACCCCAGATCAGGCGATCCGGGTTGGTCTTGATATACTCCTTGCCGACGCCGACGCATTCGTCGAAATTCGGCCGGGTCGAGACGCGATGGCCGTTTGACATCATCAGCCAGACATTGCCCTGCTTCAAAAGATCGCACATCGCCGCCATGTTGGGGTCGCCGACGCCGCGCACGCGTGCCATGTGATCGATCACAACGGGCTGATCCTTCAGACCCTTGACGGTGGCGACCAGCGGGGCAAGGCCTTCTTCCGGCAGGTTGATCTTGAGAACCCAGCCGAGTTCCTTGCAGCGCGCGGCGGAACGGGCGAACAGTTCCGGACTCGGAATGAGATTGAGGCGCTTGCCGAAGGAAAAGCGCACGCCGCAGACGCCCGCCTTTTTCAGCTTGGCGAGCTCCGCGTCGCTCACGGTGTCGTCGATGACGCCGATTGCCTTGTACTGCGGTCCAAGTGTAGCCAGCGCGTCGAGCACGATAGTGTGGTCGGTGGCATATACCGTCGATTGCACGATGACGCCGCGGTCGATGCCGAGCGCCTTATGCATGGCAAGCGCGGCCTGATAGGTCGCGCCGGACGAATGATAGGTGGCGCCGGGACGGGTCTTGTAGCCCTCGCCGCTGATGTGGAACTGGCTGTCGCAGCTGTTGCGCGGCGGCGCTTCCTTCGGAGTGCGGGTGTTCGGATCAAACGGGAGGTATTGGCTTCCGGGCTGAGACATTTTTCTTCTTTCGCTTGTCGTTTAAGAGAAGTGGCAGGAAACCGACCCGAACAGGCCGAAGTCGGCATGGAAGGTGTCGCCGGGATGTGCCTGCACCGGGCGGATGAACGAACCGCTGAGCAGGATTTCCCCGGCCTTCATGACGGTGTCGTGCGCGGCAAATTTGTTGGCGAGCCAGGCGATGGCGTTGGCGGGATGGCCGAGCACGCCGGCCGACACGCCGGTCTCTTCGATCTGACCGTTGCGCATACAGAGGCCGGCGATCCAGCGCATGTCGGTCTCGGTCGGACGAAACGGCCGGCCGCCGGTGATCAGCGCGGCGTAGCCGGCATTGTCGCATATGCTGTCGACGATGGTGCGGGCCTTGTTGGTGACGGGATCGACTTTCGCGACCCGGGAGTCCAGCACTTCGATCGCCGGCGTGACGAATTCGGTGGCGGTGAGCACATCGAAGATGGTGCAATTGGGTCCGCGCAATTCGCTGCGCATCACGAAAGCCAGCTCGATTTCCACCCGAGGCGACAGAAACGTTCCGGATGGGATGTCGACGCCATCCTCGTAGCGGGTATCGTCGAGCAGCGCGCCGTAATCCGGTTCATTGACCAGCGAGGTCGACTGCATCGCCTTCGAGGTCAGGCCGATCTTGTGGCCGATCACCCGACTGCCCGCCGCGACCTTGAGATCAACCCACGCGGTCTGAATGGCGTAGGAGTCTTCCAGCGTGATGCCGGGCCGGGTCTGCGTCAAAGGCCGCATCAATTCGCGCCCCTGGTAGGCGTGCTGGATCTGCCTTGCCAGTTGCTGGATTTCTTCCTTCTGCATCGCCATCGGTTACTTCTTTCCCTGCGCAACCCAGTTGTTGTATTCCGCCAGCGTCTCGGCACTCGGCGGGAAAGTGCCGGCCAGCGGCGCCCCGCCGAGCACGCGCTTGGCGAGCCAGGCTTCCATCTCTTCCTGTTCGACGGCTTCGGCGGCGATTTCATCGGCGATGTTGCGCGGGATGATCAACACGCCGTCGGCATCGCCGAACACGATGTCGCCGGGATAGACCGCGACGCCGCCGCAGGTGATCGGACGGCCATGTTCCAGCGCGTGATGCGCGACCCGGTTGACGGGCGGGCTGGGCGCCGCGCCGAACACCGGAATGTCCATCTTGGCAATGACGCTCCAGTCGCGGATCCCGCCGTCGGACACCACGCCGGCGCCACCGCGCACCATCAGGCGGGTGACCAGAATATCGCCGCAGCACGCCGCCTGCGTCTCCTCGCGGCAGTCCATCACCAGCACATGCCCGGCGGGGGTGAGCTCGAACGCCTCGCGCTGAACCTCGTTGGCGTCCGGCTTCATCCCAAAACTATCGAGGTCTTCGCGGGCCGCGATGTAGCGCAAAGTATAGGCCGGGCCGACCATCGGTGTTTCCATGGCGCCAAGTGGCCTGACGTTGCGCAGTAGTACGTTGCGGAAGCCGCGGCGGAACAGGCGGCCGGAAACCGTGGCCGCACTGGTGGCCTTGAAGTTTGCCAGCGTTTTGGAACTCAGATCGCTCATTCGTTTCCTCGATCCACACGCCCGGGATGCGGGCGCGGTTTGTCGCGATCTCGGATCGTCACAATGTGGGGGGAGCGGTAACATGCGCCCGGCGGGCGCAGCTCCGATGCAAAGAGCGATTGCTTTAGGGGCTTACCGCGGTAAGGCGCAATGCGCGTCCTTGCTGCTCCATTGATGGCGTTCCTCGACCGGCGCCATTGGTGGCGCTCGATTAATCTTGTGCCTCAGTGTCGTGGTGGCAGGGCCGAAACGCAATTGCTAACTGGAGCCGAATTCCACATATTGGACTCAATGCGAGAGGCTCAGGGAGTGTGCATATGGCGTTACCGCAGCCCACCAACTGGATCGACGCGCTGGTTGAAGCCGGAGATCCGCCGCACGGCACTCAGAGTATCCGCCGCGCGTTCCTGATCCTCCGGGTGCTTTCATCCGCCGGCGACAGCGGGCTGGGCTTGAGCGAAATCGCGATGGCGACGGGTCTGGCGCGTCCCACCGCGCATCGCTTTCTCAGCGCGCTGGTCGCCGAGGGTGCGGTTGAACAGCGTCCGCGGACGCAGCGCTATTCGGTGGCGAAGACGCTGGTGATCTCGGCGCTGACGCCTTCGGCATCGCCGCTACTCAGTGCTGCGACGCCGCATCTCGATGAGGCCGCCGACGATATCGGCGACACGCTGTTCCTTACCCTGCGGGCCGGAACTCGATACCGTCTGCGTGGCGCGGCGCCTGGGCAGCTATCCGATCCAGGTGCTGGTGCTCGGCGCCGGCGTGAGGCGGCCAATCGGTTTCAGCGCCTCCGGGATCGCACTGCTGGCCAGTATGTCGCCGGCCGCGGCGCGACGCATCGCCGTGCAAAACCGCCTACACCTCCGCGCCAATGGTGCGACGGTCGAAAGCGCTGTCCTCGCCACCGCAACGGCCAGAAAACTCGGCTACGCCTTTCGGGAACGCGGCATCGTGCCGGGGACGCGCGCTGTTTCCATCGCCTTCGGTAATCGCGATGACGAGGCGCTCGCGACTTTGACCGTGACTGCCATTGCCCGGCGGATGCAGGCACCGCGGGTCAGGTCGATCGTCGATCGACTAAAAGTCTGTGCCGCCGATATCGAACAGTCGCTGGGCGCGCGGGCCGGCTGACCGATAGCCCGGCCCGGATCATGCTTCTCGCCGGAGCGGAAACGAAAAACCGGACCTTTATGCAGTAGCCACCTGCACAAATGTGGGCACGACCGGGCAGCAGGCGGATGTCGGCCAGGCTTCCGCCACCGTCCGCGCGAATTTCTCCCAAATGCCGCCTGCACATCCGGCGGCGGTTTCAGGGAAACCGCTGCTGCCGACCGCGCGCTCATCCTGAGGTGCTCGATCGCGGGTCGAGCCTCGAAGCAAACTCCGGATCGCGCGGCCTTGCGGCGGGGTTCAGCCGAGGGCTCGTTCCGTCCGATGCGCGGCCGCGAAATCGGCCATGCTGTTGAAGCGGACGTCGTAACCGGCAGACGCGGGCGGAGCCATTGTAGCGCCTAAGCCGCCGGTCGCGTGGCGGCGGTCGATCCAGGCCGAGGCGAGCCCGACGGCCTTGGCCGGCGCATGATCGTGGAACAGGCTCTGCGCCGTGTGCAGGATGTCGGATCTGGCGATGCCGAGTTCGGCGAGATGATCGAGCATGTAGTGGAAATTGGCGAGGTCCGGCTTGTAGGAGCCGATATCCTGGGCCGTGTAGATGGCGTCGAAGGTCACGCCGAGTCGCGCATTGCTGCCGGCGAAGCTGGCACGGTCCACATTCGACAGGATTACGAGTGTGTAGTGTTGCTTGAGATAGGCGAGCGCCTCGGCGGAGTCCGGGAAAGCCGGCCAATCCGGCACTGAATTCCCGAAGCGCCGATGGTCGGCATCGCTGGCCGCGAGGCCCCATTCACGCGCCAGCCGCCGATGCACCGCGGCCAGCAAGTCAGAATAGATCATTTGGGGCGTTTCCGCCTCCTGGGAGGATTCGTGCCGGGCGAAGGTCTCGAGCACAGCTTCCTTTGAGGGCGGCGTCGCCGCCTTGGCGAGTAACGGCTGCAGCGCCGCGTAGATGCCGGCCTCCCAGTCGATCAGGGTGCCGTAGCAATCGAAGGTCAGCACTTTGTAATCGGTCAGCTTTATCATGGTCATGTCGCGTTTGGGTCCTGGTCCCGCCTCAGACGGGCGTAACATACGACGGTCCCACCATAATCCACAGCACTTCGGCCGGCTGCTCGGTATTGTTGACGAAGGCGTGCTTCACGTCGCTCGGGAACTGGAAGCTGTCGCCCTCGGCAATCTGCACCTGCTCATCGCTTACCATGAGACTGATCTGTCCCTTGAGTACAAGGCCGGCCTTCTGACCCGGACCCGTCAGCACGTCCTCGCTCTGGACACCCGGCGGCAGCGTGATGACCATGAAGCGAAGTCCCTCGCTGTCTGGCGGAGACAGGATGTCCTTGCTGAGGCCCATATTCCCGACCATGAGCCGCGGGCGGGCATGGCGCCGGCGCACGAAGGCCGGCTCTTTCCCGGCGCTACCGGGTCCTTCCAGCAGCACCATCAGCGGGACATCGAGCGCCAGGCGCAATCGTTCCAGCGTCCGCAGGCTCGGATTGGCCTGGCCGCGCTCGATCTGGCTGATCACACCGACGGACAGGCCGGCCCGCAGGGCGAGTTCTGCCGAGGAGAGGCCCAGCATCTGCCGGATCGCACGCACCCGTGCTCCCATTGCGAGGGCATCAATTTCACTATCGGGTGCGCGGTGCGCCATGGTTTCGTCGTTTGCCATCGTTGTCGTCCGTGGAAGGAGGCTAGGCACCTCCGAGGTGAGGGAAGGCTGGCCGCGCTATCAAGCACTCGCGGCCGGCCTTCTTGGTTGGTCATGAGGTAAGCTTTTCGATCCCATAAACCCGGTCGGCAATCAATAGAACCACGATAGCGATCAACATCTGCACCGTGCTGATCGCCGCGATCGACGGATCGAACTGGTTTTCCATGTAGCTCAACATCACGACCGGAAGCGTGTTCGTATTCGCACTGCCGAAAAAGAAGGAGAGCGGCAGATTGTCGAGAGAGGTCAGGATGGCGAACAATCCGCCCGCAAAGACGCCCGGCCGTACCAGCGGCAGGGTCGTATGGACCAGCGTTTGCCAGCGGCTGGCGCCCAGGATCGCGGCCGCCTCTTCGAGGTCCGGCGGGATCGAGCGATAGACCGACAGCACTGTCCGAACGATGTAGGGGATGCCCGCCACGGTATGGGCGATCAGCAGCGCGGTGAACGAGATGCCTAGCGAGAGCGAACTGAGGAAATAGAGCAGCGCCAGGCCGAGCACGATCGCCGGCACTGTCACCGGCGCGAGCAGGAAGTTCGACACGATCGCGGCTGCCGTCGCACGCGAGCGGGCCAGCGCCAGCGCGGCTGGTACGCCGAGCAGTGTCCCGAACAGGGTTGAAAGCAGGGCCACTTCGCCCGAGACGATGAGCGCGTCGACGAACGGCTTATATTCGACGATGCGCCAATACCAGCGCAGGGTGAAACCCGGGATCGGAAAGGCAATGAAGGAGGCGGTCGAGAACGATACGGCGACGACCGACACGATTGGTGCCGCGATGAAGCCGAGGAACATGAGCACATAGAGCGCCAGCGCGATCACGCCATAGCGCACACGATGGCGCCGCCGTACGGGGAGGGCGGGGGCGAGCGCGGTCACGACCTTACTCCGGTGCGGCGCAGGAACCTGGCCTGGAGCGCCAGGCAGATCAGGCCGATGAAGAGCAGCATGTTGCCCATCGCGGCGGCAAAGCCGACATCCTGGGTGACGTTGAATTGCTGATAGATCAGCAGCGACAGGGTCGTTACCTTGCCGCCGCCAAGCAGCAGCATCGTCAGGAAGCTTCCGCTCGTCACCACGAAGACCAGGATACAGCCGGTCGCGATGCCGTCGAGGCTGAGCGGCAGGGTGATGCGGAAGAACGTGCCGAGCGCGCTTGCGCCCAGTACGCGCGCCGATTCCTCGAGCCGCACGTCCACCTTCTGCAAGACGGCGGTGATCGACAGTATCATGAAAGGTGCGAGCACGTGGACGAGGCCGAGATAGACCGCGAACGGTTCGTCCGCGAGGTTGAGGGGGCGCGGAATGACGCCCCAGTCGACCAACAGCGTGGTCAGCAGGCCGCGGCGCGCCAGCAGCACGCGCCAGCCGAACGTGCGCATGATGATGGAGGTCAACAGCGGCGCGATGAGCAGGAAAACGATGATGGCATTCCAGCGGCCGGCGAAGCGCACCATGAAATAGGCGACTGGATAGCCGACGATGAGGCACAGCACCGTCGAGATCGCCGCCACCTTCAAGGTCTCGACGATGACGCCGCCGTAATAGGCGTCGGTCAGCAGCTTGATGTAGTAGAAGAGCGGGCCGTTGGTTGCCGCCTGCCCGGTCTGCAGGCTGCGCAGGATATTGGCGCCGAGCGGGATCACGAAGAAGAATCCGAGAAACAGCAGGACCGGGATGATCCAGCTCGGGCCGGCCAGCCGATAGGGACGGCTGCGCCGCGCCTTGCCGTCGATGTCCGGCAGCGGGCTGCCGGCCGTCACGGTGTGTCCTCCAGGATGATCGCGTTGTCCGGCCGCCAGCCGAGCCCGACCATGCCGTCAGCCGGGATATCCTTGCGGCTCTGGCTATAGACGAAGAACGGAGCGTCTTGGCCAGGCACGCGCAGCTCGTAGGCAAAATAGCTGCCGCGGAACACGACGTCCTGGACCAGCGCCTGCATCATGCCGGCGACGACCGGACCGATTTCGATGCGCTCCGGCCGCACGGCGAGCAGAATAGCGCTGCCCGGTGCCAGCGGGATGTCCGACTGCACCGACGCACTTGCTCTCGGCTCACCCGCAAGCGCGACTTGCCAGCATCGCTCCGACGCCTGCCCGGTCACGGTGCCGGCCACGATATTGGCAGTGCCAAGGAATTCGGCGACGAAGCGGTTGCGCGGCCGCTCATAGATGTCGGTCGGCCGGCCAACCTGGACGACCTGCCCGTCGGACATGACGGCGACGCGGTTGCTCATGGTCAGCGCCTCCTCCTGGTCATGCGTGACCAGGATCGAGGTGATGCCGAGCCGGTGCTGGATCTCGCGCAGCTCGAACTGCATGCGCTCGCGCAAATTCTTGTCGAGCGCGCCGAGCGGCTCGTCGAGAAGCAAGGTCGAAGGGTTGGTGACCAGCGCCCGCGCCAGTGCGATGCGCTGCTGCTGGCCGCCTGAAAGCTGGTGGACCTGCCGGTCCTCATGCTGGGTGAGCCGGACCAGGGCCAGCATCTCGCGGATGCGCGTGGTCCGTTCCGCACGCCGAGACGCCCTGCATCTTCAACCCGAAGGCGACGTTCTCGCCGACCGTCATGTGCGGGAACAGGCTGTAGCTCTGAAACACCATGCCGAGGCCGCGCTTGTTCGGCGGCAATTCGGTGACGTCGCGCGTGCCAATGACGACGCTGCCATGGTCGGGCGTCTCGAAGCCGGCGATGATGCGTAGCGTGGTGGTCTTGCCGCAGCCGGAAGGCCCGAGCAGCGCCAGCATCTCGCCGCCTTCAATGGTCTGCGTCATCGGCCGAAGCGCCTGGACCGAGCCGAAGCTCTTGCTGATTCCGAGCAGTTGCAGCGGCACTCCGCTCGTCATCGCGCGATGCTCCCGGGCCACCGACGGCAGCTCGATCGAGGCGCCCCCGATCGCCAGCTCCGACGATGAGGCCCGCATGGCTCGCACTCCCGTCATTCAGCGCGTCACCTTCCGAGGTCCTAATCTCAATAAAATGAACTAAGAGCCAAATCGGCCGGCGGGTCAACTGGAGTGGTTGCAGCCATTTTGTAAGCAAATGCTGCTTTTTGCGGCTTTGACCATACATTTTACTGAACGTGGGTTGCGTCGCCATTCACGATAGTGAATGTTTCAGCAGGTCCTTGGGACGTCAACGGCAAGAAGGGGTGTGTGATGCGATATCAATTCGGAACACAAACACGCGGGCTCTCTGGCGGGCGTGATGGCATTTGCCGGCATCGCGAGTGCATCGGCGGCGGACCTGACGGTCGGCGCCTTCGGCGGTATCTGGGAGCAGAGCCTGCGCAAATGCGTCGTGGAGCCGTTCCAGAAGCGCACCGGCAAGACTGTCGATGTCGTCCTCGGCGCGCCGGTGCAATGGCTCAACCAGATCGCCGCCAGCCCGAACAAGCCGCCGCTCGACGTAATCTACAATCCGAGCGAAATCGCCTATGACGCGATCGATCGCGGGCTGGTCGATCTGCTCACGACCGAGAAGGTACCGAACTTCGCCGACGTCCTGCCGCAGTTCAAGGATCTCGGAAAGGGCTATGGCGTCCCGCATAATTACGGCGCCATGGGGATCATCTATAACGGCCAGACGGTCAAGGATCCGCCCAAGGACTGGAAGGCCTTCGTCGACGGGACCGTTGCCGGCAAGTGGAAGGCCTCCATGCCGGGCGTGAACTATCCGAGCGGCGGTCTTGCGATTTCAGTCTGGCTGTTCGCCGACCTGTATGGCGGCGGCGTCGACAACATCGCGCCCGGCCTGGCGCAGATCAAGCGGATGCAGAAGAGCGGCAATCTCGCCTTCTGGACCGATCCGAACAGTGTGCTGAACGGCCTGAAGGGCGGCGATATCGATATGGCGCTGTATTGGGACGGCCGCGCCTGGGCCTTCATCGACGACAACAACGGCGAGTTCAAATATTATTCGCCCGGACCGGGGGTCGGCGTCGGCCTCACCTGGGTGCAGAAAATCAAGAACAGCTCCGATCTCGGCTACGACTTCGTCAACACCACGCTCAGCAAGGAAGCCCAATCCTGCTTCGGCAGCGCGGTGCGCTACGGCGTCACCAACAAGAACGCGGTCTTCGACGCGAAGATCAAGCATGAGATCACGGACACCTCGATCATCGTGTTCCCGCCCTACCGGCAGATCGTGCCGCATCAATCCGATTGGGTCGAGACCTGGAACAAGGAGATCGGCCGCTAAACACGGCCGGCACCTCTCACGATCGCGGCGGAGACAAAATGTCATGGGTTATCGGGTAGGCGTCGATATCGGCGGATCGTTCACGGATTTCGCGCTGTTCGACGAGGCGACGCAAAGTCTCAAGACGCTGAAGGTGTTCTCGCGGCCCGACGAGCCGGGCGCGGAGGTGCTCGAGGGCGTTCGTCTGGTCGGCGAGCGCTACGGCATCCGGCCCGAGGAGATCAGCTATTTCACCCATGGCACCACGGTCGGCATCAACACGGTCATCCAGCGCAAGGGGTTGCGCCTGGCCCTGTTCACGACGGAGCATTTCCGCGACGTGCTCGAGATCGCACGCCTCAAGATCCCGGACATGTACAACCTGCTGTCCAAGCGCGCCGCGCCGCTCATCACGCGTGATCTCGTTTTCGGCGTCACCGGCCGCCTGAAGGCGGATGGCAGCGTCCAGGACGAACTCGACGAGGCGAGCGTCGCGCGCGCGGTCGAGGGCGCCCGCGCGGCGGGCGCCGAGGGGATCGTGATCTCGTTCCTGCATGCCTATCGCAATCCCGCGCACGAGCTCGCCGCCAAGGCGATCGTCGAGCGGCTCGCGCCCGAGATCCCGGTGTTCTGTTCGAGCGAGACCTGGCCGATCATCCGGGAATACGAGCGCACCATCACGGCCGCGATCGGCGCCTATGTGCAGCCGCGCGTCGCGCATTATCTCGGCTCGCTGCAGCAGGCGCTGAAGGATGTCGGCGTCACTGCCGATCCGCGCCTGACCAAGTCCAATGGCGGTGTGATGACCGCCGAGCAGGGCAAGAACCAATGCGTCCAGATGATCCTGTCGGGCACGGCCTCGGGCGTGATCGGCGCGAGCTACGTCGCCGAGATCTGCGGCATCGAGCGCTGCATGAGCCTCGATATCGGCGGCACCAGCGCGGATGTCGCGGTCATCATCGGCGGCCAGCCGCAATATGGCGTCGGTGAGCAGATCGGCGAGTTCCAGATCTTTATCCCGTCGGTCTCGGTCAGCTCGATCGGGGAGGGCGGCGGTTCGATCGCCTGGATCGACGGCCAGGGCGTGCTCAAGGTCGGGCCGGAAAGCGCCGGTTCGCGGCCAGGGCCCGGCCTGCTACGGGCGCGGCGGGACGCGGGCGACGATCACCGACGCCTTCGCGGCGCTCGGCCTGGTCGGCCTGTCGGAGATCGGCTATTCGGCCGTGACGATCGATCGCGCGGCGGCGCGGCGCGTCGTCGGCGAGCTTGCCGAGGCGCTCGGGCGCACGATCGAGCAGACCGCCGAGGCGATCATTCGCATCGCCGTATCGGGCATGTATTCCGATGTCAGCGCGCTGGTCTCGCGCTTCGGGCATCGATCCGCGTGAATTCTCCTGCCTCGCCTTCGGCGGCGCCGGCCCGATGATGGCCTGTTTCCTGGCGCGCGAGCTCGGCATGCAGGAGGTCGTCGTGCCGACCACGCCCGGTGTGCTGAGCGCGCTCGGCGGCCTGATCGCCGACCTCAAGAGCGACTTCATCAAGACGCTCTATGCCGATCTCGACGTCGCGACGGCCGCCGTCATCCGGACCGAGTTCGCGATTCTGAAAGACGGCGCGGTCGAATGGCTGCGGCGCGACCAAGGCTATGACGGCGCCTACGCGCTGAGCTATTCGGCCGAGTTGCGCTATCGGGGCCAATCCTTCGAGATCGACACGGCGCTCGATCCGGACACGATCGAGGCCTGCGACGTCGCCGCGATGGCGGCGTCGTTCCACCGCGAGCACGAGCGCATCTACGGCCACGCCGATCCCCACGCCGCCGATCCAGGTGATCTCGCTACGCCTCGTCATCAGCGGCAAGACGGCCAAGCCCGACTTTCCGCGTCATGAGCTCGCAGCCCGGCGCCGGCGCCGCCGATCCGCCAGGCCGAGGTCTGGCTCGACGGCGCGCAACGCCAGATCGACCTCTATCGCCGCGCCGACCTGGTCCCGGGTCAGACCTTCGCCGGACCGGCGGTCGTGACGCAGGACGATTGCACCACCGTGGTGCCGCCGGGCTACGTCACCCGGGTCGACGAATACGCCAATTTGCGCATCACGCGGGAGGCCGCACAGTGAAGCTCGACAAGACCACGCTGCAGGTTCTCGCGAATTACTGCGCCGCCGCGGCCGAAAGCATGGGCTGGACGCTGATGCGCACCGCCCATTCGACCTTCGTCAAGGAGACCGAGGATTTCTCCTGCCAGGTGCTGACGCCGGAAGGCCTGACGGTCGCGTCGCCCAAGACCTTCGGCGCCACCTGGTACACCGGGCTCGATTATGGCGGCGTCATCCCGCTGTTCGACTATCGCGAAGGCGATATCTGCCTGACCAGCGATCCCTATGCCGGCTTCGTCGCGACCCACACGCCCGACGTCCATATCTGGAAGCCGGTCTTCCGTGACGGCGATCTCGTCTGCTTCGTCGGCTGTCACATCCACAACACCGATGTCGGCGGCGCGGTGCCGGCGACCTTGTCGCGCAGCCTGACCGAGATCCACCAGGAGGGGCTGCGGATTCCGCCGATGCGCCTGATGCGCGACGGCGTCATGAACCAGGATCTGCTGAGCCTGATCGCCAACAATGTGCGCCTGCCCGAACAGAATTGGGGCGACCTCAACGCGCAGATCGCCTGCGTCAATGTCGGCGAGCGGAAGGTGCACGAGATCCTCGACCGCTTCGGCAAGGACGAGTTCAAGGCCGGGCTCGGCGGTCTGCTCGATTATGCCGAGAACCAGGCGCGCGCGGTGATCCGCGACATCCCCGACGGCGAGTATTTCTTCGCCGATTACGCCGACGAGGATCAGGCCGGCGGCTATCCTGTGCGCATTGCGGTGACGCTGAAGATCCACGGCGACACGCTGACGATCGATTATACCGGCAGCGACCCGCAACTGGTCTCCTCGCTCAACATGCCGACCGGCGGCAAGGAGCGGCATTCGCTTGCCATGGTGGGTGTGGTCTATGCGCTCTACTGCCTCGACCCGACCGCGATGCTCAATGCCGGTTTCGTGCGTCCGGCGCGCGCGATCCTGCCCGAGGGCTCGGTGATGAACGCGGTCATGCCGGCCGCAGTCGGCATGCGCAGCCTGATGAGCAATCTCGCCCAAACCGCCGTGATCGGCGCCTTCTGCCGCGCCTTGCCCGACCGCATGCCGGCCTCGCCGGGCAGTGGCATGAGCCTGATGAACGTCAAGACCATCGACGCGGGGCGGGCGCTCCGTGATGGCGTCGATCGGACCGGTCGGCGGCGGCGCCGGCGGCGGCCCCTATGCCGACGGGGCCGAGGGCTGCGGCGCCAACATGTCGTATCTCAAGAACACGCCGGTCGAGATCAACGAGGCCGAGGTGCCGGTGCGCATCCTGCGCTACGGCCTGGTGCCGGATTCGGGCGGCGCCGGGCGCTGGCGCGGCGGCTCGGCGCTGGAGATGGAATTCCAGCTCTTCGCGCCGCAATCCATGGTGACGGCGCGCAACCGCGACCGCTCGATCTTCTCGGCCTGGGGTTTGCGCGGCGGCATGCCGGGCCGGACCTCGCGCTTTCGCCAAGAACCCGGACACCGATCATTGCGTCGAGCTCGGCTCGATCGACATCGTGCCCTGCGATCCCGGCGACATCATCCTGATCCAGGGACCCGGCGCCGGCGGCTACGGCGACCCGCTTGATCGGCCGGCCGACGATGTGCTGACCGATGTCCGCCGCGGCTTCGTCTCCGCAGCGCGGGCGAAATCGGATTACGGCGTGGTCATCGGCGAGGATCTCGTCATTGACGCGGCCGCGACGGCGCAGCTGCGCGGGGACATGTCGCGCCAGCGCGTCATCGCCGAATTCGGCCATGGCGAGGGGCGCGTCGCTTTCGAGCGCGTCTGGACGCAGCAGCGCTACTCCGCGCTCACCCGTATCCTGAGCGAGGTGCCGGTGACCTGGCGCTTCTTCGTCAAGCACGGCGTGTTCGGCGCGCTCAAGGGCCAGATCGCGCCGCCCGACGGTGGCGCTGCCGATGTCTACCGCGCCTACGAGACGATCGTCGCGCGTTTCGAGGACCTGCCGCGAATCCGGCCGGACGAGGGCATGCGCGCCGCGGTAGCGGCCGAATAGCGCGCGGTGGGGCGGCTTCTCCTTCATGAGACAGGAATGAGTGTTGCGATGATCGAGTCTCTGCTGTTCAGCCCGTTTCGGCTGCGCGCCGTCACCTTCCCGAACCGGATCGTGATCGCCCCGATGCAGATGTATAAATCGGCGCCGGACGGTTTGGCGACCGACTGGCATTTCCAGCACCTCGCGAAATACGCGATCGGCGGCGCCGGCACGGTGATGACGGAAGGGCTGATCGTTGATCCGATCGGCCGCAACACCTATGGCGACCTCGGCATCTGGTCCGACCAGCACGTCGCGCCGCTGCGCCGGATCACCGATTTCCTGCACCAGCAGGGCGTCGTGGCGGCAGCGCAGCTCCACCATGCCGGCCCGAAATCGTCGCGGCAACGCCCATGGGAAGGACTCGGTCCGCTCGGCGAGGCGGAGGCCGCGATGGGCGAGCCGCCGTGGCAGCCCGTGAGTTCGACCGATTCGAGCAGCGTCGCCGGCTGGCACCGTCCCCGCGCGATGTCGGTCGCCGAGATCGACACGCTGGTGGCTGCGTATGGCGCGAGCGCGCGGCGGGCGATGGCGGCCGGCTTCGATGTGATCGATATCCACGCCGCGCATGGCTACCTGATCCATTCCTTCCTCTCGCCCGTCGCCAACCAACGCAACGACCAATATGGCGGCGACCTGCAGGGCCGCATGCGGATCGCGCTCGAGATCGCGGCCAGCGTGCGCGCGAATCTGCCGGACGGCACCCCGCTGTTCTTCCGACTCTCCTGCGTCGACTGGCGCAAGGATCTGGACAACCGCACCGACGGCTGGACGATCGAGGACAGCTTCGTCCTGGCGCGTGAACTCGCGGCGCGCGGCGTCGATTTGATCGATTGTTCGTCCGGCGGCATCCGCGCCGAGAACTCGATGATGGATTACAAGAAGACGCGCACCAAGCTGAAGCGCGGCCATCAGGTGCCCTATGCCGAAGCGATCCGCCGCGAGGTCGGCATCCCGACCATGGCGGTCGGCGTGATCCTGGATGGGCCGCAGGCGGAGGCGATCCTCCAGGCCGGGCAGGCCGATCTGATCGCGATCGGGCGCGAGGCGCTAACCGATCCGCATTGGGGACTGCACGCCGCGCAGGCGCTCGGCATCGATCCGGACTGGAACAAGTGGCCGCCTTCCTATGGCTGGTGGCTGCAGCTTCGCGATGCGATCGGCGTCGAGGCCTGACGGGCAACACAGGGACATCAAGATGGATCTTCGGCTGGACGGACGTGTCGTGATTCTGTCGGGCGCCGCGCAGGGCATTGGCCGCGCCATGGCGCACGCCTTCATCACCGCCGGTGCCCGCATTCACCTGACCGATCTCGATCCCGTGGGCCTCGCGGCCGCAGGCGACAGCCTGTCGGCGCCGGTCCATGTCTGCGACCTGTCCGATCGCGAGGCGGCGCATCGCTTGGTCACCGACGTGATTGCCCGGGAGGGTCGGCTCGATATCCTGGCGCTTGCTGCCGGCGGGGTCCGCGGCCAGGTCGGCCGGCCGCTCGAAGAGATCACCGAACGCGATTGGCGCGCGCTGTTCGAGGCCAATGTCGAGGCCGCGCTCTGGCTGTCCCAGGCGGCCGCGCCGCACTTCAAGGCGGCGGGTTGGGGCCGGATCGTTTCGATCGCGTCCGGCGCCGGACTGCGCCCGAGCCTGACCGGCATCCAGGCTTATACCGCGGCGAAGCATGCGCTTGTCGGCCTCGTGCGGCAGCTCTCGCTCGAACTTGGTCCGCACGGCACCACCGTGAACGCGGTCGCGCCGGGCTTGATCCTGACCAATCCGGCGACCCACGCGCAATGGGCGGCCTACGGCCCCGAAGGCCAACAGCGCATATTGGATTCACTGCATACCCGTCGTCTCGGCGCGCCGGAGGACGTCGCATCGGCCGCCCTGTTCCTGGCGAGCGAGCAGGCCGGCTGGATCACCGGCCAGATCCTGTCGGTTGATGGCGGTCGTCTCTAGAGCATGATCCGGAAAAGTGGATGCCGGTTTTCCGAAAAGATTATGCTCAAACAAAACGATAGAGCGGGATGACGATTCGAAGAAAAGTCATCCCGCTCTAGCGTCGCCGCACCGGTCCCCCCAGAGGAGATGAGCGTCATGATCAAACGGGATCCTTATTGGTGGGTCGGGGCACCGCTGGCGCAGACCGTGCCGCAGCCCGTCGACACCAGTTGCGACGTGGCCATCATGGGGGCCGGCTACACTGGGCTGTCGGCTGCGATCACGTTGGCGCGCGCCGGACGCTCGGTGCAGGTCTTCGACCGGCAAAAGCCGGGCGAGGGCGCCTCGTCGCGCAATGGCGGCATCACCAGCGGCAATCTGCGACCGAGCTTCGCCGAGATGAGCAAGCGTTTCGGGGAAGCCCGCGCGACCGCGATCCTGGCCGAAGCCAAGCTCGCGCGCGAGGACCTGTACCGCTTTCTCGCCGAGGAGAAGATCGATTGCGATTTCAAGCTGGTCGGGCGTTTTGCCGGCGCAGCCGCGCCGGGTGATTATGACGGCCTCGCGCGTGAAGCCGATCTGCTGCACAAGACGCTCGGCATCGAAGCCTATGCGGTCCAGCGTGGCGAGCAGCGCGAACTGATCGGTACCGACTATTATCATGGCGGCAATGTCCGCATGGACATCGGCGGGCTGCACCCGGCGAAATTTCACGCCGAGATGCTGCGCCTCGCCCTTGCGGCGGGCGCGAAGGTGCATGGCGAGACGGCGATCCTCGGCATCCGCACCGAGCGGTCGGGCTACGAGGTCGCGACCGCCCGCGGCACCGTGCATGCCGGCCACGTCATCGTCGGCACCAACGGCTATACCGACGCCGCCGATCGCTGGCTGCGCCAACGCCTTGTGCCCGTGCGCAGCCGCATCATCGCGACAGTGCCGCTCTCCGCCAATCTGATGGGCGAGTTGATGCCCGCCCGCATGATGTATACCGAGACGCGCCGGCTACATTACTATTACCGCCCCTCGCCTGATGGCACGCGCATCCTGTTCGGAGGCCGCGACGGCACGATCGCAGGCGATGCGGATTGGCCGACCAGGCATCTGAAGACCGCGCTTGTCGATATCTTCCCTGAGCTGGCGCGCGTGGAGCTCGACCATAGTTGGTTCGGCTACGTCGCGATGAACCGCGACATGGTTCCGCGCATCTTCAGCCGGCGCGGCCTGCGCTATGCGGCGGGTTATTGCGGCTCGGGTGTCGTCTGGGCGCGCTGGGCCGGCCGCAAGGCCGCCTTGCAGGTGCTCGGCGATCAGGCGGGCCAATCGGCACTCGATTTCCGCCCGCCTAAATTCGTGCCGCTCCTGAACGGCAAGGCATGGTTCATGCCCGCCGTCGTCGGCTGGATGGCGCTGCAGGACCGACTTGCCTCGCGCAAGGGGTAGCGCGCCGGCGAGCGGGACGCCGAGGCGTTCTCCGGATCAGCTCTCCGCCCGTCGTGGGAAGATCAGCATATTGTCGGGCTTGAAGCCGAGCGCGACCGGAGATCCCAGCGCCGGCAAATCGTGCAGGTCCGGATTCGGCGCCATCGCGATCAGGATCGCGCCGCCGCCGATATCGACATGATAGTAGGTAACCGCTCCGGTATAGACCATGTGGGCGAGCGTGCCCGGGATAACACTGCGATCGACCAGATCCTTGGGATCGACCACGACCTTCTCGGGCCGGATGACCAGATCGACGGCGTCACCGGCCGCGATTCCGGCGCCGCTCGGCACCGTCACGACGTGGCCCGAGGCGATCGTCACGCGCGTGAGCGCGCCGTCGATCGAATTCACCCGGCCGCTCACCGAATTGGTGAAGCCGATGAAGTCCGAGACGAAGCGGCTGCGGGGGCGCTCATAAACCTCGGACGGCGTGCCGATCTGGATGATCCGCCCCTCATCCATCACGACGATCCGGTCGGACAGCGTCAGCGCTTCCTCCTGGTCGTGGGTGACAAAAATGGTGGTGACGCCGACCTGACGCTGGAGCTGCTTGATCTCGACCTGCATCTGCTCGCGCAGCTTCTTGTCGAGCGCCGCCAGCGGCTCGTCGAGCAGTAGCACGCTGGGCCTGGTCACGATGGCGCGCGCCAGCGCGATGCGCTGGCGCTGGCCGCCGGATAATTCGGACGGGCGCCGATCTCCGAACGCCGCAAGCCGTACCTGCGCCATCGCCGCATCGACCTGTCGGCGCACCTCGGGGGCGGGAAGCCGACGCATGTTCAGGCCGAAGGCCACGTTCTCGAAAACCGTCATGTGCGGAAACAGGGCGTAATTCTGGAATACCATGCCGAGATTGCGCTTCCACGGCGCCAGGCCGTTGACCAGCGTCGAGCCGATGCGGATCTCGCCCGCATCGGGATTTTCGAGCCCTGCGACCATGCGCAGCGTGGTGGTCTTCCCGCAGCCGCTCGGCCCGAGGAGACACACCATTTCGCCGGGTTCGACCGCCAGCGAGACATTTCGCACCGCCGGCACCTGGCCGTACCATTTCTTCACACCGGCGAGGCGTACGCCCGCGGTGTCGGCGGCGGTAGACATGCTCATCTGACGCTGGCCATCAAGACTTGAGGGTTCGGTCGATCATCGACTTCAGACGGGGCATCTCGGCCCCCATTTTGACGAAGTCGGGATGGACGAGCTTGGTCAACGCGTCCTCGGACGAGACGATGGCGGGGTTCGACTTCAGCGCCTCGGGCACCTTCACCCGCGTGCTGGCAGGCGAGTAGAAGCCGCGCTCGACCCAGGCGAGTTGGCACTCGTCCGACAGCCAGGTGTTGAGATAGCGCTGCGTCAACTCGCTCACCTTCGGCGAGAAGCCGGCGCAGACCTGCATGTGGCCGGTCCATTGCACGCCGCCCTCCTTCGGGATTGTGAAGGCGACATTCTTGCCCTGCGATTTGGCCATGGCGGTCCAGGAGCCCCAATGCGGCGCAAGCCACATCTCGCCGCGGCTGACGAGGTCTTCCTCCGCTGTGGGCGAGTTCACCCAGGCGCCGATATTCTCCTTGTAGGGCGCCCACGCCTTGATGCCGGCCTCAATATCCGGCCCCTTGCCGGTCACGACTCCGGCCATGATGTAGGCGTCGTAATAGACGTCCCACATCGACACGCGGCCCTTGTATTTCGGGTTCCAGAGTTCGGTCCAGGATTTCGGCTCCTCGACCTTGTCCGGGTTGTACATGATCCCCCACGGAGACAGGTGGAATGGGATGCCGAAGCCGCCCGGCGTGGTGAAGCCGGCCGGCAGCACCGAAAGCATTGGGGACGAAGGCGGGGTCGAAACGGTCCCACATCTTGTCGTTGATGCCGCGCTGCGCGAACAGGTCGTTCACCATGGCGCCGCTGACCACCGGATTGCTGCGCTGGGCCAGCATTTTCGGATAGGCGACGGCGTTCGAGGCGGCCTCGAACGCGATCTCGGTCTTCGGATGCGTCTTCTTGAACAGCGGCAGCGTCACGTCCTTGAGGATCTCCGGCACCACGCCCGGCTGGGACAGGATGGTGAGTTGGGCGACCTCGTCGCTGGTCGCTTGGGCGAGCGCCTCGGCGAACTGCCCGAAGGCAAGGCCGCCCGCGCCCATCGCGACCAGGCCGCGCAGCACCGAACGGCGGTTGGCATGGCGGTCGAAGGCGCGCAGAATGTTGTCGGTTTCATCTTGGCTCATGGAAATCCCCTTTGTTTCAGGTCGAAGGACGTGGTTCGGGTCAGGAGAATTGCTTCCCCAGCCCGACGAGCTTTTCGATGATCAGGATTGCGATCGAGGTGATGACGAGCAGCACCGTCGAGATGGCCGCGATGGTCGGGTCGAGGCTGAACTCGCTATAATTGTACATCTCGAGCGGCAGCGTCATCAGCCCGGGCCCGACCAGGAACATCGAGACCGTGAACTCGTCGAACGAGATGATCAGCGAGAACGTCGCGCCGGCAAGAAGGCCGGGCCGAAGCAGTGGAAGGATGACGTAGCGGAAGGTCTGCCAGCGGTTCGCGCCGAGTGTGTAGGCCGCCTCGTGCAGCGACTTGTCGATCTCAAACAGGGTCGCGAGCGAGGTCCTCAGTATGTACGGAAAGGTCAGCACCGTATGGGCGAGCGCCAAGCCCCATACGCTGCGCAATAGCCCGAGCGGGCTCAGCATCAACGCCATGGCGGCGCCGAACACGATCGCAGGGAAGATCAGCGGCGTCATGAACAGCAGCAGCAGCGTCTCGCGGCCGGGAAACTGAAAGCGCACGAAGCCGATCGCCGCCAGGATACCTGTCACCGTCGAGATCGCGGTCGAGATGCAGGCGATCATCGCGCTGTTAAGGAAGGCCGAGCCGAATTCCCGTCGCGCCAGGATATTGCCGAACCAGCGCAGCGAGAAGCCATGCGGCGGAAAGGTGAGCGAGACATCATTGCTGAACGCGAGCGGCACCACGATGACGATCGGCAACGCGAGGAAGAGCAGGATCAAAAGGACGTAGGCCTTCAAAACCCGCTCGCCGGTGAGTATCTGTATCGGGTTCATGCCATGCTTCCCCTCAACGGCGCGAATGGCGGCGCAGGAACAGGCCGTAGAGCAGGAGCACGATGAGCGTGCCGCCGGTCAACACCATCGCGACCGCCGCGCCTGTCGGCCAATCCACCAGCACGACCATCTGTTCGTGAATGGTGACGGCGAGCACGGCGACCTGTCCGCGCCCGAGCATGACCGGGGTCACATAGGCCCCCACCGTGAGGCAGAACACGATGACCGAGCCCGAGGCGATACCCTGGACCGAGAGCGGCAGCGTGATCTTGAGAAAATTGCGCACCGGGTTGGCGCCGAGCACGGCGGCGGCCTCGGCATAGCCAGGGTCGATCTTGCCGAGCACGGTCGCGATCGACAGCACCATGAACGGGATCAGGATATGGACCATCCCGACCACGACGCTCCAGAAACTCTGCATCAGGCGCAGCGGCTCGGTAACGATTCCGAGCCCGACCAACAGCGCGTTGATCAAGCCCTCATTGCCCAGGATGATGGTCCAGCCGATCGTGCGCACGATGATGCTGACCATCAAGGGCGAGATCACCGCCAGGAACACCAGGTGCTTCCAACGCGAATTGGACCGCGCCAGGAACCAGGCTACCGGATAGCTCAGCACCGCCGTGATCAGCGTTACGACCAGCGCCAACGAAAAGGTGCGCAGGGTGATCCGCAGGAAATACGGATCGGTCAGCGCGGTTACGTAATTGGCGAAGGTGAGGGCGGCAGGATCGGGAAAGCGATCCTGGAACGAGATGCCCAGCATCATCAGGAACGGCCAGACCAGCCCGATCCCGAGCAGCGCAACGGCCGGCGCCAGCAAGGCAATGAGCGCGGCCACGCGTGCGAGATCGACGCGGCCCCGCGGGCGCCGCTCGATCTTGTCCGTCATGCCCGCAATCGCAACCGCCATTCGTTGGTCCCGTTTTCGTTTCCGTCATTCGGCTTGTCCCGAGGGACGTTGGGCGTGGTGTCAGGCCGCATGGTCGCGCGCCCATTCGACGACCTGCGCATGGGTCGCGAACCAGACGTCCCCCTTGGCTTTGGCGTGCCGGATCAACTCTTCCAGAATCCAGATACGCGAGCGATAGCCCGAAATATGCGGGTGCATCGTCAACTGGAACACGCCGCCGTCTTCCCAGGCGGCGTCGAATTCGCGGCGGAAGATATCGAACACGTCAGTCGGCGGGGTGTGGGGCCGCAGCGACTGGAAGCGATGCATCATGAAATAGACCGCGTCGTCGCGCACCCACTCCACCGGAAATTCGACCACGCCGGTCGGCTCGCCTTCAAGCAGAAGTTCGTAGCAATCCTCGTCCGCCATCAGGGATGAATCATAGAGCAGGCCGAGTTCCTTTTCGATCTTCAGCGTCGAGGGACTGAAATCCCAGGAGGGCGTGCGCAGACCGACCGGCCTCACGCCGGTGATTTGTTCGAGCGTGTCGGTCGCGCGGAACATCAGGTCGCGTTCGACGGCATAAGGCAGTACCGAATTGAGCTCGTGGATCCAGCCATGGATACCGATCTCGTGGCCTTCGGCGACGACGCGGCGCTGCTCATCGGAATGCAGCAGTGCCGCGACGGCCGGCACGTAAAAGGTCGCCGGCACGTCGTGCTTCTCCAGCAACGCCAAGATGCGCGGGACCCCGACGCGGGCGCCATATTCGCCCCACGCCATGCGGCCGATGGATTTGCCGCCCTCCCGCAGCTCATTGGTCTCATGGTCGCTGTCGAACGAGAACGCGACGGCACAGCGCGCGCCGTTCTTCCAGGTAGCGGGGCGCAATGGTCGGCCTGCGCGCACCTGGTTCACAAGCCCGCGCCAATGCGGCTCCGGCCATTCCCATGGTTGCATATCGGCGATCTCGTTCATCTGTCCCTCGTCTGCGGGCTGCGAGGCCCATCTTCAATTGATCCACTGGCCGCCATC
The DNA here is from genome assembly GCA_963793165.1 of uncultured Alphaproteobacteria bacterium. Classification (GTDB taxonomy): domain Bacteria; phylum Pseudomonadota; class Alphaproteobacteria; order Rhizobiales; family Xanthobacteraceae; genus Bradyrhizobium. The sequence goes on along the minus strand of CAWBYU010000004.1, from coordinate 639,352 downwards.
GATATCCACCACCTCGCCGGTGATGAAGTTCGGCTCGACCGTCGCCAGGAAGGCGACCACTACGGCGATGTCCTCCGGCGTACCGATCCGGCCGAGCGGAATCGTCGCCGTAATTGCCTCGCGATGCGCCGTGATCAGCGCCCGGGTCAGATGGGTTTCGATCGAGCCTGGACAGACGGCGTTGACCGACACGTAAGGCGCCAGCTCCTTGGCCAGGCCGCGCGTTAGCCCGAGGATGCCGGCCTTGGAGGCGCAATAGGCGAATTTGCTCACCGCGGACGGCGCCCCACCCGTCGTCGCGCTCACGGACGAGATGTTGATGATACGGCCGCGCCGGCGCTCGACCATGCCGGGCGCAACAGCCTTGCACCAGTTGAAGCAGCCCTTGAGGTTGATCGCCATGGTGCGGTCCCATTCCGCCTCGGAAATCTCGAGGATGGGTTTCGGCGCTGACACGCCGGCATTGTTGACCAGCACGTCGATCCGGCCCCAGCGCGCGACCACGGCAGCGGCAAGTCCCTGGACGGCGGCGTGGTCGCTGACATCGCCTGGCACGCTCATGGTGGCGACGCCGAGCGCCGCCAGCCCCGATGTCGCGGCTTCGAGTTCTTCGCTGCCGAGATCCGATAGCGCGACGCGATAGCCGCGCTTCGCCATTTCGGTCGCGGATGCGAGCCCGATGCCGCGCCCGGCCCCGGTGACAATCGCCACCGGCAGATCCTGTTTCGCCATGATGTTCAGACCCTCTTTATCCCCGATCAGGATCCCATCGGTCACCGGGCAGTGACGCCCGGACCATCTGCAATTAGTGTTGCGTGTCCGGCGATTTCTGTAAAGATCATTTCATAAGCTCCGCAGGCACATTCGTGAGCAGCCCAGCACCGCGTGCGGCTGAATGGAACCGGGGAAGTTGCGATGGCTCTTCTGGCGCGGCTGGAAGTCGAACAGGCGAATCTGACGGCAAGCGAGCGTCAGATTGCGCAATATCTGATCTCGCATTATCCGCAGGCGATCCTGGGCTCCGCCTCGTCGATCGGTCGGGCGACCAAGATCAGCGCCGCGACCGTTGTGCGCTTCTTTGCCAAGCTCGGCTATGAGAGTTTCGCGGAAGCGCAGGAAGAGATCCGCCGCGAGGTGGCGCTGAAGCTTAATTCACCGATGGACCGCATGGCCATTGTGGACACCAACGCTACTTCGACGGAGGCGTTTCTCGCCCGCTTCCACGCCTTGGAAGTGGACAACATCAAGGCGACATTCCAGCAGATCGATACCGGTAACTTCGAAGCTCTGATTGCGTGCATTCTGGCAACCAAGGGCAAAATCTACATTATAGGCGAGAAAAATAGCCGGCCGATCGCCTACTTGATCTGGGCGTATCTCAATATTTGCCTCGACAACGTCGTGCTCGTCGACACCGGCGAGGCGATGGTGGCAGACCGGCTATTGTGGGCAGGGGCGGGGGATCTCTTGATCTGTGTAAGCGTTCGCCGCTATTCGCCGAATGGCTTGCGGGCGGCGCAGTATTTTCGCTCGATCGGCGCCGACGTCGCGGTGTTGACCGATAACGCGCTGTCGCCGCTCATGCCCCACGCCACGTTCCGGTTGCTGGTTCAGACCGCCAGCGTGTCGGTCTTCGATTCCTACACTGCGATGATGAGTGTCGCCGGCGCGATCGCCGGCGTTGTGGCGCGTCTGCGGAGGAATGAGCTTTATGCCACGTTGAAGCGCGGGGAAGACCTTTGGTCGCGCTTCGGTACCTTTCTCGGATAGCTGATCAACTCGGCTTCATGTAGGCGCGCAGGGCTCCGCCGAGGATTAATGTCGCGCTGACGATCAGCATCGGTGTCCCGGCTTCCCCCAAGACCAGCGATCCGGGCAGGATCCCCGGAATTGGCGATAGCAGCACAAATTAGCCCGCCGTCGCGGCTGGAATGGGGGTGAGGATTTTTGCCCAAAACCAGAACGCCAAAATCGTAGGTACGAATGCGTTGTAGAAGACGATTCGCAACGTAGCGCGCATCGAACACGAGCGCTCGCTTCTCGAAAGCCGCGGCGCATAGGAGTGCGGTCACGGCTGCAGTCAGAACTTGAAGAAAAATCTGCTGCTCGAGGGAGGCTAGCTCCGTCATGGTCCCGGTGGATACGTCGTCAATAAGCCGACAGCAGATGTCTATCCAAAGCAGGATCGACGTGTCCCTGCGGGACCGGGCTGCAGGCTGCGCTGAAGCCCCGCTTTGCGGGTCTTCACCCTCCGGGGGACCATCCCTGACGCAAGAGATGCGGCGCGATGTCGGCACTATTCCCGGCGTTGGTGCGGCCCTACCGCGATCGAGAGTGAGAGTGCGGGCCGGGTTCGCTGTGACGGGTATGAAGTCGCGAGAGAAGCTCGCGGCGCCCGTCGCGGAGAACCGCGATGTCGAGACATGCAGTTCGGGCGCGCGCCGGCGAGAACCGGGCGAACCTCTACGACGAAATCACCGACAAGATCGTCGCAGAGCTGGAGATGGGGCGCGTGCCCTGGGTTCAGCCGTGGGGCACGGCGGCGATAAAGGCGCCGGTGGCGTTGCCGCGCAACGCCACCACGCAGCGTCGATATTCCGGAATCAACGTGCTGATCCTGTGGAGCGCCGTCATCGAACACGGCTTTGCCGGCCAATGCTGGTTGACCTTCCGCCAGGCGCTCGGACTGGGCGGTCATGTCAGGAAGGGCGAGCGGGGCACGGCCGTGGTCTATGCCAATCGCTTCACGCCGGAAGACGAACGCCGCCGAGCCGCCGAGACCGAGGAGCAGCCGGGCGCGATACCGTTCCTCAAGCGCTTTACTGTGTTTAACACCGACCAATGTGACGGGTTACCAGAGGAGATCGCCGCTTCGGTCGTTCCGCCACCACCCGGCCAGATCGCGCCGCAGGCCGAAGCCTTGATCGCCGCCACCGGCGCGGACTTCCGCATCGGCGGCGCGCGCGCCTATTATAATGCGACCGACGACTTCGTGCAGGTGCCGCCGCCGGGTGCCTATTTCGAGCCGATCAACTGGCATCGCACCGCGTTTCATGAGCTGGGTCATTGGACCGGCGCTGCCGCCCGATTGAAGCGTGATCATTCCGGCTCGTCCGGCTCGAAATCATACGCCCGCGAAGAACTGGTCGCGGAAATGGCGGGCGCTTTCGTCTGCGTCTCGCTCGGCATCGTGCCGACAGTGCGCCACGCCGACTACATCGGTTCCTGGCTGGAGGTGCTGCGCGAGGATAATCGTGCCGTCGTGCGCGCCGCGAGCGCGGCATCGAAAGCGGCCGATTTCCTGCTCGCCTTTCTGCCGCCCACGATCGATTCCGTCGTTGGGGGCAACGAGGAGGCCGCGTGACGGATCAGCACGCCGTTTCAGCCTTCAGTTGGCGCTGCGCGTCAGAGAGTGAGAGGCGCGCCGGCTTGTCTGTGACGGGTAGGAGGTCGAGAGAAGTCTTTCGGCCGCCCGTCGAGGAGAATCCGACATGGCAAGCGTTCAGAAAATCAAACTCAGTCCCTCCCGCGATATTCCCTTCAACAAGCTGGTCTTGAGTCAGTCCAACGTCCGCCGCGTGAAGGCCGGAGTCTCGATCGAGCAACTGGCGGAGAGCATCGCTCAGCGCACGCTGTTACAAAGCCTGAGCGTTCGCGCGGTCTTAGACGCCGACGGCCAGGAAACCGGCATGTTCGAGGTGCCCGCCGGTGGACGCCGATACCGCGCGCTCGAACTGCTGGTCAAGCAGAAGCGTATGGCGAAGACGCAACCTGTTCCCTGCGTGGTCCGGGATGGCGGCCTCGCCGAGGACGATTCCCTCGCCGAGAATGACGAGCGGGTCGGCCTGCATCCGCTCGATCAGTTCCGCGCGTTCAAGCTGCTGCGTGACGGTGGCATGAGTGAAGAGGATATCGCCGCGCGGCACTTCGTCTCGCCGGCGATCGTCAAGCAGCGCCTGCGTCTGGCGTCAGTGTCGCCGAAGTTGCACGACATGTATGCCGACGATGGCATGACGCTTGAACAATTGATGGCCTTCTCGGTCACGGCTGACCAGGCGCGTCAGGAGCAGGCCTGGGACAATGTCAGCAGATCGGGCAACGACGAGCCATATCAGATCCGGCGGATGCTGACGGAGAACACGGTGCGCGCTTCCGACCGTCGCGCCCAGTTCGTCGGACTGGATGCCTACGAGCAGGCCGGCGGCACGATCCTGCGGGATCTGTTCGCGCACGACGATGGCGGCTGGTTGCAGGATGTGCCGCTGCTCGATCGTCTCGTCACCGAGAAGCTGAAGGCGGAGGCCGAGACGATCGCGGCCGAAGGCTGGAAGTGGATCGCAGTGGCCGTCGATTTCCCCTACGGCCACGCCGACGGCCTGCGCGAGCTCGAGGGCGAACCGGTTGATCTGACGGAGGAGGAGCGGGCGACGCTTGACGCCCTCAACGCCGAGTACGCCAAGACTCGAGGAGGATTACCAGGACGCCGACGAACTGCCAGATGAGATCGATCAGCGCCTCGGAGAGATCGAGGCGGCGCGGTCCGTCCTGGAAGGTCGATCGCTCATCTACGATCCGGCCGAAGTCACCCGTGCCGGCGTCTTCGTCAGCATCGATGCCCAGGGTTTGCTATCGATCGCCCGTGGCTACGTGCGGCCGGAGGATGAGGCATTAGGCGTCGTCCAGCCCGAGCGCGAAGTACAGGGCGACGGAGAGACCAATGGTGACGAACCAACCACCAATGGTGTGATCCAACGCGCGGTCATCACGATCGGTGCGCCGACCGAACCCGTTGAGGAGCAGGACGACGACACGGTCAAGCCGCTGCCGGATCGGCTTATCACCGAGCTGACCGCACATCGCACACTGGCATTGCGCAACGCGTTGGCAAACGAACCGGCTGTCGCCTTCCAGGCAGTGCTGCACAATTTTGTGTTGGCGACCTTCTACCGCTTCTCGTCGTCAAGCGGCTGCCTGGAAATTGCGATCCGGACCCCGATGTTCCCCGCTCAAGCGCCCGGCTTGAAGGAAAGTGCCTCAGCGAAAGCTATCGACGGGCGTCATGCCGGATGGAAAGCCCGCCTGCCCAAGGACGAAGCCGCTTTGTGGGACGTACTCACAGCGTTCGACGGGAAAGAGCAGGCCGCGTTGTTCGCGCATTGCGCGTCATCCGCGGTCAATGCGCTCTACGAGCCCACCAACCGCTACAATGAGGGCCGTGTCTCCGCCCACGGCGTACGCCGAAGGCTCGATCACGCCAACGTTCTTGCCCGCCGCGTCGGTCTCGACATGGCAGCGATGGGCTGGAAGCCGACCGTCGACAACTATCTCGGCCGGGTCACCAAACCTCGCATTCTCGAAGCGGTGCGTGAGGTAAAGGGTGAGCAATCGGTGCAACTCATCGACCATCTGAAGAAAGGCGACATGGCGCGGGAGGCCGAGAGGCTGCTCGAGGGGACCGGATGGTTGCCTGAACCACTTCGCCTCGATGAGGTGGGTGCGGTCGGAGAGCCGGCTACAGATCCCGAGGCATTACCGGAGTTCCTCGCGGTCGGTGAGGACGAAGCTGACACCGAGGCCGACGATGAACGGCCGCACATCATTGCGGCAGAATAATCTCCCAGGTGTGGGGGCTCCGGCCAACCGCACCTTCTTATCCTTATTCCGTCGCAAGCCCGGCACTTCGTGCCGGGCATTTTCTTTTCGAAACGCCATGACCGTCCCCGATCCGGCTCGCACGAATCTGTTACCAACGCTTCTCAGCGCTACTGTGGAAATGAAATGGGTTCTGAATTCTCTGCGTCGTCGTCCAATTCGACGAGATAGACCAGCAACATTCCATCAGATGGTTGAGCTTCTTTGGAAGCATCGGCGAATGTTGCAATCTCGCCCTCGTAGCCCATGCGTGCACTCAGCGGAGCTTTGCCATCCCACAACGGTGCGCCGTTGGAATGTGCTGACGTGAAATCGTCTCGTAGCCACAGCGCGTTACAGATCTCGCTTGCCTCATGCAGGCTATTTGCTTCAAATGTCACCGTTGGTGTGCCGCCGATCTCGATCGTAAAAATTGACGGAAAAAGCGTGGGAGTCACGTTCCATTTGCCTTTTCGGCGTTTTCCCGCGCCAATCGCAATGCTTTCAAGCGCTCTCGATTCTCGTGAAACGCCTTATGTACCTTCTCGTACTCGCTCACGGGTTTCTCGGTCTTGACCTGCCCGAATACTTTCAGCGCCTCTCGTTCGGCTGGCGAGGTGAATCGTCGTTTGAGCTTTTGGTCGTTCATCTCGTCACTTCGTTGCGATTTTCGATGCGCAGAAAGATAGCGCGCCGATTCATGAGATGAAAGGGGGCTGTTTCCTCACTTCCATGGCCCGCAGCCGCTCGGTCTGCATTTCCTGGCGGTCAGTCAGCGTCCTCGTAAGAGGGAGAGGTGGGCCGGGACGGGTTTGAGCCGGCGCGGTCGAGAGAGCGCCCTGCGGCTCGATCCTTTCCCCGCTCTCCGAGGCTTCCTCCATGACGATCGTTCCCGCATCCGTGGCCGCTGTTGCGGCCGCGCCGCTTCCCGTTACGCCCGCTTCTCCGAACAAGGCCGGCCCGATCGCTGTCGCCGCCAAAGATATTCTTCTGCATCTAGAGCTCGGTCAGCGCATCGATGCGCCGAAGTTGCGCACAGCGATGGAAAACGCCTTTGGCGCCTCCGACGCCGATGGTGGATGGGACTGGAAGACCGCGTACGAGGCCTGCGAGGCAGCCACCGTCCTGTTCCTTCGCAAGTTCGGTCCGGCTATGCGCGCGCGTGCGGATTCGCCCATCGCGATGCTGCCGATGCTGGCAAAGATCGCCGGCCTTCTTCCCACCCACACCCGCCGTTCGGAGGAGAGCGAGACGCTTCAGCAGTTTAGCACGCCCATCGCGCTTGGTTTCGCGGCGAGCACCGCAGCGGCGATGACGCCGACCGATGTCGTGCTGGAACCTTCGGCTGGCACGGGCCTGCTCGCCATCCTGGCCGAGCTTTCAGGTGCGTCGCTCGTTCTGAACGAGTTCGCCGAAGCCCGCGCTGGACTTCTTTCACTTCTCTTTCCCGGCATCGCCGTCACCCGCTTCGACGCCGCACATCTCGACGATCATCTTGACACCGCCATCAAGCCAAGCGTCGTGCTGATGAACCCTCCATTCTCGGTCGTCGCCAACGTCGATCGCCGCATGGCCGACGCTGCCTTGCGACATATCGTGTCGGCCTTGGCTCGGCTTCCCGAGGGCGGTCGGCTGGTCGCAATCACCGGGGCAAGCTGTTCCCCGGACAATCCGGTCTGGCGCGATGCCTTCGTGCGGTTGCAGGAACGCGGGCGCGTCGTCTTCACCGCCGCTATTGCTGGTGGGGCCTTCGCGAAGCACGGTACCACTATCGAGACGCGGCTGACCGTGATCGACCGGTTGCCTGCGGTCGATGCGATGACATTTCCGTCGCCGCTAGGCCGGGCGCCGGACGTTGCCACGCTGCTCGGATGGGTCACGGACTGCGTTCCGGCACGACAGCCGATCGCGATGGCGGTCGCCGCTTCGCCCAACGCTCGTCCGGGCATTCCGCGAACCGTCCGCGCCTATGCGACGCGACCCTCCGGTATCGCCACTCCCACAGCACATCCGGCGGCGGTTGAACTTGCCTATGAGACCGTTGTTTGGACACCGGCTGAGGGTGGACGGATCACCGAGGCGCTTTACGAAGGATATGTACTTCAATCGATCCGTATTCCCGGTTCTCAGCCACATCCCACCAGGCTGGTCCAATCAGCCGCCATGGCGTCGGTGGCGCCTCCGATCCCGTCCTATCGGCCGCACCTTTCGCCTGAAATCATCACCAATGGCTTGCTGTCCGACGCGCAGCTCGAGTCCGTCATTTATGCCGGCGAGGCGCATTTCCAGCTCCTTGCGGGATCATGGACCGTTGACGAGACTTATGACCTCATCTGCGCGGCGCGCGACGATGCGGATAGGGCCGTGCAATTCCGCCGCGGCTGGTTTTTGGGAGACGGCACCGGGGCGGGCAAGGGCCGTCAGGTCGCGGGCATCCTGCTCGACAACTGGCTAAAGGGCCGCCGCCGTGCGGTGTGGATCAGCAAGTCCGAAAAGCTGATCGAGGACGCCCAACGCGACTGGTCGGCGCTGGGTATGGAACGGCTGCTGGTCACGCCGTTGTCGCGCTTCCGCCAGGGCACGCCGATCCGCCTGGAGCAGGGCATCCTTTTTACTACCTACGCCACGCTGCGATCCGACGCGCGCGACGAGAAGGCTTCGCGAGTCAAACAGATCGTGGAATGGTTGGGCGTCGACTTCGACGGTGTCATCATCTTCGACGAGTCTCACGCGATGCAGAATGCCGCAGGCGGCAAGGGCGAGCGCGGCGACCATGCCGCGTCGCAGCAGGGCCGCGCGGGGCTTCGCCTTCAGCATGCGCTGCCGAACGCGCGCATCGTCTATGTCTCGGCGACCGGCGCCACCACGGTTCATAACCTCGCCTACGCCCAGCGCCTCGGGCTGTGGGGCGGCGAGGACTTTCCGTTCGCGACGCGCAGCGAGTTCGTCGAGGCCATCGAGGCGGGCGGCGTCGCGGCGATGGAGGTGCTGGCGCGCGATCTCAAGGCGCTCGGTCTCTATGCAGCGCGGTCGCTGTCCTACGAAGGCATCGAGTATGAGCTGATCGAGCACCAGCTCAGCGATGAGCAAGTCCGCATCTATGACAGCTATGCCGGCGCCTTTGCGATCATCCATAACAATCTCGCTGCGGCCATGCGGGCGGCAAATATCACCGGCGCGACCGGCACGCTGAACGCGCAGGCCAAGTCCGCCGCCAGATCAGCGTTCGAATCGGCGAAACAGCGCTTCTTCAATCATCTCATCACGGCTATGAAGACGCCGTCGCTGATCGCGTCAGTCGAGCGCGATCTAAGGGACGGCCATGCCGCAGTGATCCAGATCGTCTCGACCGGCGAGGCGTTGATGGAACGCCGGCTTGCCGAAATCCCGACCGAGGAATGGGGCGACGTCCAGATCGACATTACGCCGCGCGAATATGTGCTGGATTATCTGGCGCACAGTTTCCCGACCCAACTCTTCGAGCCGTTTACCGATAGCGAAGGTAACCTGTCGTCGCGGCCGGCCTTCCGAGATGGCCAGCCGGTGCAATGCCGGGACGCCGTCGTGCGACGTGATTGTTTGATCGAGAAGCTGGCGTCGTTGACGCCGGTTCACGGCGCGCTCGATCAGATCGTGCAGCGGTTCGGCACCGATATCGTGGCGGAAGTCACTGGACGATCGCGGCGCATCATTCGCAAGTCTGGATCTGATGGCCTCGACCGCCTCGCCGTCGAGAACCGCGCCGGCTCCGCCAATCTTGGCGAAACCCAGGCGTTCATGGATGACGTCAAACGCATCCTCGTCTTCTCCGATGCCGGCGGTACCGGGCGTTCCTATCACGCAGAGCTTTCTGCAAAGAACCGGCGCTTGCGCACACATTATCTGCTGGAGGCCGGATGGAAGGCCGATGCTGCCATTCAGGGATTGGGCCGCACCAACCGGACCAACCAGGCGCAGCCGCCGCTTTTCCGGCCCATCGCCACCAATGTGAAGGCCGAGAAGCGCTTTCTCTCGACTATCGCGCGGCGTCTCGACACGTTGGGCGCCATCACCAAAGGACAGCGCCAGACCGGCGGGCAAGGCCTGTTCCGGCCCGAGGACAATCTCGAAAGTCATTACGCGCGCGATGCGTTGCGCCAGCTCTACGTCCTGCTGGTCACTGGAAAGGTCACGGATTGTTCGCTTCAGGCGTTCGAGGACGCGACCGGGTTGAAGCTTATCGACAGCAATGGAATCAAGGACGAGTTGCCGCCGATCACGACATTCCTAAATCGCCTGCTAGCACTGACCATTGATCTCCAGAACATCCTTTTTACGGCGTTCGAGCAGTTGCTGACCGCGCGGATCGAGGGCGCAATCGCGTCCGGCACCTATGATGTCGGACTGGAGACGTTGACGGCCGAGAGCTTCGTTGTCGCCGACCGGCAGACGATTTACACCCATCCCGGCACGTCCGCCGAGACCCGCTTGCTCACGATCGTCAAGCGCGAGCGAAATCGTCCGGTCACGCTCGATGAAGCGCTGGTGCGTCTCTCAGATCCCCGCGCGGTTCTTCTGACTAACAGCCAGTCGGGCCGCGCCGCCGTGCAGGTCCCAGCCCGCAGCCTCATGCTTGACGACGGCGAAGTCGAACACCGGGTACGCCTCATCCGCCCGATGGAGCATCCCACTATACCGCTGGCAATGATGCCGCAGACCCATTGGCGGGAAGCTGACCGCGACAGCTTCGCCCGCGCCTGGGCGACCGAAGTTGCCGAGGTTCCGGAGTTCACGGACAGCGAGATCCACATCGTCGCTGGTTTGCTGTTGCCGATTTGGAAGCGCCTGCCGAACGAGTTGACCAGGGTCTATCGGCTGCAGACCGACGCCGGCGAGCGCATTATCGGCCGCAGGGTCTCACCCGCGTGGGTCGCCAGTGCGCTGGAAGCTGGAACGTCGAGTCTCTCCCCCGACGCGGCCTTCACCGCGCTGATCGATGGCAAGACCATTCTCGATCTCGCCGAGGGACTTCAGGTCAGGCGCGTCCGCGTGATGGGTATCAACCGGATCGAATTGACTGGCTTCACCGACACGATGCGGGATCGGCTGCGCGCCTACGGCCTGTTCGGCGAGATCATTTCGTGGAAGTTGCGTTTCTTTGTCCCGGTCGACGCGACCGGTCCTGGGATCCTCGCCAAGGTTCTGGAGTGCTATCCGATTGCGCGCATCGCCGATCGGACGGTGGTGTGAGATGCCGCACAATGCCGCGGAGTTGGCGCATCGCCTCGCGCGCGAGGCCGAGGCGGTGTGCCGTCACTATCTTTCCAACGGCCGTCGCGTCGGCAATTACTGGCTGGTCGGCGACGTCAGGAACACGGCGGGCCGATCGATGTTCGTCCGCCTGAAAGGCGGGGACATCGGTGGCCGCCCGGCCGGCAAATGGACCGACGCGGCAACCGGCGAACACGGCGATCTGCTCGACGTGATTCGCGAAAGTTGCGGCCTGGCCGATTTCCACGATGTCACCGAGGAAGCACGACGCTTCCTGAGCCTGCCACGATCCGAACTGGAATGGGACAGTCGACCTCGTTGGTCTCCAGCGGCGACCGGCTCACCGGCGTCGGCGCGACGTCTGTTCGCCATGTCGCAGCCGATTGCGGGAACGGTCGTGGAAACCTATCTGCGTAGACGCGGCATCACCGAGCTGCATGGCATTATCAGTCTGCGGTACCATCCGCGCTGCTACTATCGGCCCGAGGCAGACTCCCCGACCGAAACCTGGCCCGCGATGATCGCCGCTGTGACCGATCTGAAGGGCCACATCACCGGCGCGCACCGCACCTGGCTCGATCCGTCCGGGCGCGACAAGGCACCGGTCGACACGCCACGCCGGGCGATGGGCTATCTTCTCGGGCACGCGGTCCGTTTCGGCGCAGCAAGCGAAGTGATGGCGGCGGGCGAGGGCATCGAGACCATGCTGTCGCTCCGCTCCATTATACCCAGCATGGCGATGGTCGCAGCGCTCTCGGCCGCGCATCTTACAGCAATCCTGTTTCCAGCAACGCTGCGCCGGCTCTATATCGTCCGTGACGACGACAGGGCGGGCGATGGCGCGGTGGCAGGATTATTCGACCGGGCGCAGTCGGCCGGGATCGAGGCGATGGTGCTGTCGCCGCAGTGTGAAGATTTCAACGAGGATCTGCGGAACTTCGACATCAACGCGCTGCGTGAAGCATTGCGCATCCAGCTCGCCCCAGAAGACGTGGCCCGATTCTTCGGCATGAGGGTTTCGACGGAAGTAGAGGATGAGGCAGGCATTCCGCACTGATCGTGCGCCATCAATCCTTGGGGCTTCTTCTGTTGGAGAGGGCCGCGCTCACGGCCTTCTTGAGAGGGCGACCCTGCGGCAAGCGTTCCGGCCACGCAATGGCGTCCGCCGACTATTTTCCGTCGCGCCCTGAAGAGGGCGCTTTACATCGCGAGGCAAAATAGCCGGCTCCCACCATCCTTCGCTTCGCTACGGCCGCTGTCGCTGCGCTCGGCGGTGCAGGTCCGGTCCGCCCGCCGCCTTTCGTCGCCATGAAGGCCGCGATGAGCGCGACCAATCCGACCGAGGGAAAGCCGCCATGACGATCGAGCGCACCGAGACCGACTACGAGCAGCAATACGCCACATCTCCGACCGATCACGTCCTTACCGAACTCCAGCTCCACGGCTATCGCCCCTTCAAGGACGAACCCGACCCGCGGCCGCTGCCCGAAGGACGTCACGTCGCTGCCGCCGTCGCCGACATCTTCGACGCGCTGATCGCGAGCTTGAGCGAAACCCGCCTCGAACCCGACCTGGATGACCTCTTGTGGTCGGCCGTCAATCTCTTCCACCGCGCCAACGAGCGCATCGAACGCGAACTCGACGACAACGAGCAGGCGCAGAAGCGCAGCCAGCGCGACCAGGACGGCTCCGAAATCCGCTCGGTCGAACTCGAGCGCCTCACTGCCGAGGGGATGACACTGATCGAGCGACGCAACAGCATGGAATATTTCCGCGACCAGGCAGCCGAACACTTTGCTCGCCATACCGGATCGCACTGGCATCCGCGCAGCGGCTCGATGGTGAACCATCGCGCCCTGACCTCGGCGGTCATCGACAGTCGCGACTTCCTCGCCGCCAAGCGCCGGGCCGAGACCGAGGTGCTATTGCCCCCCGGGCCGAAGATCGCCTTCACCGGCGGCCTCGATTGCAACGATCATCGCCTGATCTGGGACAAGCTCGATCAGGTCCATGCCAAGCATCCGGACATGGTTCTCTTGCACGGCGGTTCATCAAAGGGTGCCGAGCGCATCGCCGCCCGCTGGGCCGATCACCGCAAAGTTCCACAAATCGCCTTCAAACCCGATTGGACCAAACACGCCAAGGCAGCGCCGTTCAAGCGCAACGATCAGATGCTCGACGTGCTGCCGATCGGCGTCATCGCCTTCCCCGGCACCGGCATTCAGGAGAACCTGGCTGACAAGGCCCGGAAGCTCGGCATCCCCGTCTGGAAATTCGGCAAGGGCGGCGCGTAAGCGCCGCTGTTGCCCCAATTGACCGCTATCCGTCGACGCTGCAGAGCGGATCTCCGCTCTGCAGCAGTATTGCCCGTCCTCACCCCGCTTTGTCTCGAATTGAAACGTGGCTCGCCAGCTCGACGCAAGGGATTCCAAACGCCCACGAGATCGGCTATTCCCAGGATCGCGCCGTGGTGGCGGTAGAAGGCGCGACCCTTCCAACCCTTTGTCAGGGGAACCATCACCATGTTTATCATCGGCGTTCCTCTCAATGTCGTCGAGCTCGGCATCTTCTGCTGGGCACTGTTCGCGCTCGCAACCCATGCATTACCGTTCTTCGTCGGCATGACCGTGGGGATTTATTCATTTCAAGCCGGTGCAGGTCCGTTCGGTGCCATCGTCGTCGGCTTCGTTACGGCCGGCTTCACACTCGTGATCGGGCAGTACGCCTTCTCGGCGCGCCATCCGATCGTTCGCCTTGTCATTGGGCTACTATTCGCTGTTCCAGCGGCATACGCTGGCTATGATGTGACCCTTGCCCTTACACAATTTGGTATTCCCCAAGAATGGGGGCGAGAAGCGTTCGCCGTGGGCAGTGCCATCATCGTCGGAGGCACCGCCTGGGCCCGTCTGTCAATGCAGGCCGACCCCGCCCTCGGACCGAGCGCTGTACTCAGCCCCATGCAGCCGCCGAGTGGGGCCACGACCCCAGACGGATGCCTGCGCGCGTTTGTCGTCTCTCTCGGTTGGCTTAGATTGGAGCGTTGAAGCTTGGATCGTCCGGCTTGACCGAGAGATAATCGCGGCTCGTCGGAGCACTTCGATTGAGCAGAATGATCTTGGCAGACTACGATACGGTGTGTCGCTGGGTGTACGTTATCTTCCGTCTGTGCGGCGACAAGTGGCCACCTTTCTGCACGCCAGGTTTTCTTTTCCTCGCCTGGAAGGCAGGGCCTCTTGCGTGGGCCGATCGCTAGCTGGCACGTCTCCAAAATGCTGTTCAGCGCACGCGAGCACCTGGCCTCTCATTGGCTTGATCTGGCCGAAGGCCGGCTGCGCCTCGATCGCCTGAACCGCAACGGCATCGGCGAGACTTTCTTCCCCTGGGCTTCGCCCATTCCTCGCGAGGCAAGAAAGTCTCACCGCCGCCGTCCTCCGCTTCGCTGCGGCCCAAACGGGTGCGGCGTCGATCGCCTTCGGCTTCCAGATCGCCATCGAGGCCGCGGTGGTCGCGGAGCTCGAAAACAGCAAGGAGAAGTGACATGGCTAACATCGGCTCATTCAAGAAGTCCGGCCAGGAATTCCAGGGCGAAATCATCACCCTGAGCCTTCAGACCAAGGGCGTCCGCATCGTCCCCGAGACTGACCGAAGCAACGACAACGCTCCGAGCCACCGGGTCTACGTCGGTCGCGCCGAGATCGGGGCCGCCTGGTCGAAGCGCTCCGGCGAGGGCCGCGATTATCTCTCGGTCAAGCTGGACGACCCGAGCTTCAACGCTCCGATCTACGCCAACCTTTTCGACGACGAAGACGCCGAGACCTATACCCTGATCTGGTCCCGCAGTCGCAAGCCGAACGGCGACTGAGGCGAATTCGCCCCGCCCGAGAGTTCCTCGGGCGGGGCTTTTTTCTTCAAAAACTGCCCAAGGCAGCCAAGCGCCGAAGCGTTGGCGCCCTCACGCAAGTAATACTTCTGTTCGGGCGACCTGCGTTAGCAGCGGGTCTGGCCCCGAGATTTTCGCTTTCTAACGGAACGTGGGCGGATGGACCAGAAGGTCAGCTGTCTCGATACGTAAAAGCTTGCGCAAGGGGATCCGCGACGTCCATCCCGGCCGCATAGACGCTTCATTCGAGAGCGCTGATATAAGTCCGGTTAATCTCCGGCGCTGGTCCAGAAATTGGCAGAACTAAGGCGTAGAGACCTATGAAGAAGCCACCACTCGACCCAGACGTTGCCGATGTAGCGCCGGCAAATTCGGCGCTCACCACATACGACGAGGAGCACATCATTACCTATCTGCGGCTGCTTGATGCAGACGCCGAAGGAGCGGACTGGCGTGAGGTGGCGCAGCTTGTGCTCCATATTGATCCAGAACTTGAACCTGCTCGGGCAAGAACTGCATTCGATAGCCATCTGACCCGCGCGAAATGGATGACGGAGCATGGATATCGCCATTTGCTGCGGGGTGGTGCGTCCAATTCAAGATAGTCACCTACTTTTTAGAACGGTTGGAAAAAGCTGCTCCCAGCACTGAAGATCGTTCTGATGCATCACGTGATGCAGGATCGGGGACTTCCACAATCCCTGTTGATCAGAATTATCGCGCCGCAATTCTTGCAGTGCAAAGTGGGAACGCGAATGTCCAGGTTTGATTGGAAGTCGGCGAGTGGCTACGATCGCGCTCAAGGCGCCGAGATCACCGGATTTGCCTGGGAATGCCTGCGTCGCAATCAGAATTATCAACGCGACCGTCGCAGCATCTCCCCGACATCCACCGTCAGCGACGAGTTTCGCCAACGATGGGGGCTGTGTTTTCGCAGCTAACCCCGACCAATCTTTCTCTGAACAGATGGTGTTTTGGGCACCGGAGGTCTTGCCGACGGTGATCCCAATTCGTCCGGCGGTGCCGTTCAGCGCAGACACTCAGATCAGTCTTAAGCTGGGTGAATTGACTGCGGGAGCGCTGCGGCAAGCACCCGACGGCTGGTACGCCGTCCTGAATCTGCGTGGCGTCGAACACCGCGTGTGGCTGAAGGAAACACCCGTCATCGCCGAAACCTATGCGGTCGAGCTTGAATTCGACCGCGACTTCGAATTTCGTGCGCACGCAGCCCGGCGACTATGGCGAGCCCTGAACGACCGTCCACCCGGACCGCCGTTGCACGTGTTTTCCGCGCAGCGCCGCCGCCGTCTGGCGCTCGCGCTTCGCGCCCTCGATGCGCGGATGGACGGCAGTACGTACCGCGAAATCGCGGAAGTCCTGTTTGGCGCCAGACAGATTCCCGAACGCGCCTGGAAAACTCACGACCTTCGTAACCGAACCATTAGACTCGTTCAAAATGGCTTCGCCTTGATGCGAGGCGGCTATCGCGCGTTGCTGCGTCCACCACCCCGCAAGAAATAGAAACCAGAAAGGGTATCGAAAACGTAACGCCGCATCTTCGGCATCCCCGTTTGCCGGTCCTCTCCGCGATCATAGCCGCCAACGCGCCGCCATCCCCGCCGGCGCTCCAGACAATCACGGAGCCTCTCCAATGCCCGATCCGAACGCCGGCTTACCGCCGCGTTATCTGCGCACGCCAGAAGCTGCCCGGTTCCTCAGTCTCTCGGGCCGGACGCTGGAAAAGCACCGGACCTACGGCACAGGCCCCGCCTATCGAAAAATTGGCGGTCGCGTCGTCTACACGCTCGATGACCTGAAAGCTTGGGCCGATCGCGGCACCAAGACGTCCACCTCCGATCCGGGCAACGGCACAGTACTGCCGGCCAAACGGCACGCGAGCCCGATTCCCTATGCCGGCAAGACGCGGCGTTGATGCGAGCGGAGTGCGATATGTCGGCAGCGCGAAGTCGTCGATCAGAGCGTGATCAACTCGACCTGTTTCGCGCGTTGCCGGGCGACCTGGCGCCACGCGATGCACAGGATTTGATGGCTTATCCGTTCTTTTCGCTGGCGAAGTCCAAGCGCGTCACACCGATCGATTTCCGCGCCGGGACGATCGCCATTCGTGTCGAAGCCGTGCCGGAGCACGGCATGGCGACGATCTGGGACGCGGACGTTTTGATCTGGGCCGCCTCGCAAATCGTGCAGGCGCGCGACGCCGGCTTGAGGACATCCCGGCTGATGGCAGCAACGCCGTACGAAATCCTCACCTTTGTCGGTCGGGGCACCAGCGTGAGGGACTACGATCGCCTTAAGGCTGCGCTCGATCGGCTGCAATCGACCACCGTAATGACCTCGATCCGTCAGCCGACGGAGCGGCGGCGGCAACGTTTTTCCTGGATCAACGAATGGAAAGAGACGGCCGACGTGCACGGCCAACCCAGAGGGCTCGAATTGATCCTGCCGGATTGGTTCTATTCGGGCGTGCTGAACGAAGCACTCGTTCTTACGATCGACCGCGCGTACTTCGATCTGACAGGGGGACTGGAGCGTTGGCTCTACCGCCTGGTGCGCAAGCATGGCGGTCGCCAGGAGGGCGGCTGGAGCTTTGATCTTGTGCACCTCCACGCCAAATCCGGCAGCCTCTCACCGCTCAAGCATTTCGCCTACGACCTGCGCGAGATCGTCCGCCGGCAGACGCTGCCGGGCTACCAATTGGTCATCACGCATGATCCGCGCGGGGCAGAGCGACTGAACTTCGCGCCTGTTCCCATCGATGCCTTTGCGGCGCGGTTGCGCCAACGTGGGCTCGTTCCTCCTTCGGGGGACAGCCTGTGAATTATCTCGTGCTATCGGGGACCGCGACTGTCGTGCCATCGGGGACCCGATCCTCGTGCTATCGGGGACCGGAAGCGGAGCTAACACGTTGGCGCTCAATACCTAGTTCGCTCCGTAACTTTCCTAACCTGGAATCCTTCGGATTCCTTCTAACGGATTACCGCTCCTGGGAGACTGTGGATAGCGCGTGGCCTGCGAAGTCACACGCACCCGCTCGGCGATTTAGCCAAAGCAACCGCCACCGCGCGGCCGCGACGGATACGCCAACGGCAAGATGGCAACGCCACCCGGACGCGATCGTCCCGATGCGCGTCGCAGTCTGCCCTTCCACAATTTCTCTCCACAAATTTCGGAGGACGACGTGACGGATCTCACGACGGTCGAGCTCTTGTGGCTCGAAAAGCGTATCGAGAATCGAATTCGATTCGGCCGCGCGGTGGCGGAACAGATCATCGATCGCCGCCGGCGTATCCTGTCATTCGCGCCCGGCGCGGTCTTTGCGTTCATACGATGGGCGTCAAACGACTTCGGCACGGTCATCTCGCGGGTCGACATTCTGCGCGCCGCGTCGCCCGGGCAGCGCTATTCAACGGTGCCTTGGGTCAAACCTGGTGGCGACAGTTTGT
Organism: uncultured Alphaproteobacteria bacterium; assembly: GCA_963793165.1. GTDB lineage: Bacteria > Pseudomonadota > Alphaproteobacteria > Rhizobiales > Xanthobacteraceae > Bradyrhizobium. The sequence continues at coordinate 621,127 of CAWBYU010000004.1, read as the reverse complement.
TACGGCTAACCGGCTGGCCGAAAGTCCAGCGTGTGCTGCAATTGATCGATGCAGTGGAGGTGCTCGACATCCATCCGGCCGACGTCGCGCCGGACTATTGGCATCACGTTCACAACCGCTTGTCTGTGAACGAGACGCCGCGGCCGTACACACGCGCGCGCCACCATGCCTGGCTGCACCGCCGAAGGATTGCGCCATGAGAGGTCGCTTGGCGACAATTGTGATGACGTTCGGAGCTGTGGCCCTTGTCATGTCGACGATGGGAGAGGCAACGCCGACTTACATCTGGAACGCCTCGAAAAGCGTTCCGGTCGGTCTCTACCTGCTGCAGCCCGTCAACAGGTTTGCCGTCACCGAACTCGTGGCCGTACGACCGCCCGAGCCGCTTGCGACCTTTCTCGATCTGAACGGCTATCTGCCGATCGGCGTTCCCATGCTGAAGCGGGTGCTGGCGCTGCCGAGACAGACGGTCTGCAGGAAAGGGCTGACGATCTCGGTCGATGGGATCGACATCGGAGAAGCGCTGTCGCGCGACAGCCGCAGCCGTTCCTTGCCGGCCTGGCAAGGATGTCGCGTCGTTGGGACGGACGAGCTTTTTCTCATGAACTGGCAATCGCAAGCCTCACTGGACGGCCGTTACTTTGGGCCTGTCCCTCACTCGTCCGTTATGGGCAAGGCGTTACCTGTGTGGACCAGAGAGCAATGATTGTGAGTACCCTCACCGAAAGGGTCGTCATTCCTCTGTCCGATCGAACGCAGCACCATTCCTCCGTCCCGACCACCTTCGCGGCGGCCGTCGTGCGCAACGGCGGTCCAGGGCGGCCGCGAGGCCGGCGCAACTGCGCTTCACCCTGGACGGCCGTGAGCACAATGGCAGGCTCCCGGCTTCTTTGGTTGGCTGCCTGTCTTTCCGGAGTTCTTCTGACAATCGTGTCGCTATCGGACGCAATCGCCGGTGTTAAATCGACGGCCCCTGGATCACGTTCCTCCCGCGCGTTTCGTGTCGAATCCCTTGCCGCTTTTGTCACCGAAGCATCCCGTCGCTTTGCGATCCCGGAGCATTGGATTTGCACAGTCATGCAGCTTGAGAGCGGAGGCGACGAGCGAGCCATATCGCCGAAGGGCGCTCTTGGGCTGATGCAAATCATGCCACGGACCTGGGTTGAACTGAGCGTCCGATACGGGTTGGGTATCGATCCCTTTGACCCACGCGACAACATCCTGGCGGGCGCTGCGTACCTTCGCGAACTGCACGGCCGCTTCGGATCGCCTGGATTCCTCGCCGCCTACAATGCGGGTCCGGAGCGTTATGAACAGCACCTCGCCACAGGTCGAGCGCTTCCAGCAGAAACACAGGCGTACGTAGCTGCGCTCGAGCCTGTCATTAATGCCGCACCGCGGGAAGGTAAGACTTCCGCCACTAACCCCGTCGTTCTCTGGTGGCAAGCTCCGCTCTTTGTCGGGCACCTCAAGGCCTTACCGGGTGACCGCCGATCTCCATTCGACTTGCCCGGGAAATCATCGTCGGAAGTGCAGTCTGGAATGAGTCCTTCCCTGCTGACGCCGCACGCCGGAGGCCTGTTCGTGCGTCAATCAAAGGACATGCGATCCCGATGATTGAAATCGCTTTTCACTGGCCATCGGAGGTTTTGCAAAGTCCTGAAGTGATCCGGAGACCGCAGGGAGAAGTCGAGAAGTCGGTAAGCGTCCGAAGCTTGCACCTCGTTCAGCTCTTGACAGGATTTCTGGCTTTCCACGCCCACGGCAGCAATTCGTCGAGACGATTGACCGGGTGCCGATTGATCATGCGCGAGAGCACGTCATGGAGATAGGCGTAGGGCTCGACGTCGTTAAGCTTGCAGGTTTCAATCAACGAACAAAGAACGGCCCATCGATGGCCGCCCCCATCGCTGCCGGCGAAGAGATGATTTTTGCGACCGAGTGCAACAGGCCTGATTGCGCGTTCAACCGGGTTGGTATCGAGTTCGATGCGGCCGTCATGCAGGAATCGCGTCAGAGCGTCCCAGCGCGAGAGCGCGTAGCGGATCGCTTCGGCAATCGTGCTGCGGCCTGGTACAAGAGAAAGCTGCTCTTCAAACCACAGGCGCATCGTCTCGACGATGGGCTTGGAACGATTTCGGCGAGCCGCGAGCCGGTGCCCCGGCGATTGACCGCGAACGTCGGCTTCAATGGCATAGAGTTTGGCGATCTGGCCCAGCGCTTCGGTCGCGATCGGCGCGTTGGTTGCCTGCGCTACCTCGTAGAACTTGCGCCGTGTATGGCTCCAACATGCGGCGAGCACAACGTCGCCCTTGCTTGTCAAGGATTCGAAGCCGGCATAGCCATCGACATGGAGCACGCCCTTGAAGTTCTCCAGATGGGAAGCTGGACGCTCAGCTCGGCGGTCTGGCGCGAACACAAAGACTGCGGCCGGCGGCTCCGGCCCACTCCAGCCGCGTTGCTCGCGGGTATAGACCCAGAGACGTCCGGTCTTCGTACGTCTGCGCCCGGGATCGAGCACCGGTACCGGCGTGTCGTCGGCAAACAGATGGTCGGAGGCAAACACGTTTTTGGCCAGCCGCTCATGCAACGCCTCAAGCCACCAGCAGGCGCCGCCGACCCATCCGGCGAGCGTCGAGCGCGGGAGATCGACGCCGTGGCGGGCAAAGATCTGCGACTGCCGATAAAGCGGCGTGTGATCGCAGTATTTGCTGACCAGTACCTGGGCGAGCAGCGCCGGTGTCGCCAGGCCGCCGGCGATCACCCGCTCCGGAGCTGGCGCCTGTACCACAGTCTCACAGCTCCGGCAGGCATATTTGGGACGCGTGGTGCGGATCACGCGCAGCTGCGCCGGAACCCAGTCCAGCATCTCGCTCACGCTTTCCCCAATCACATGCAGCGCACCGCCGCAGCAGGCGCAGATCATATGGTCGATATCGAGCCGTACATCGTCACGTGGCAGATGGTTGGGCAGCGGCTTGCGATGGGAGGTCCGTTTGGATGGTTGGTTCCCGACCCGCGGACCGCTCTCATGGGCACGGGCGAGATCGCCGTCGAGGTCTTCAAGCCCGAGGGCGAGTTGGTCGGGATCGAGACGCTCGGAACGGCGGCCAAACTGCGCGCGCTGCAACTGCTTGATAATGGATTTCAGGCGGTCAATTTCGCTGTCGCGATGTTCGATCGTGGCGGCGATATCGCACACCAGACGATGCAGAAGTACCGGGTCTGTCGGAAGATTTTGGAGATCGATCTGCATGTCCGATTCTACTCGAATCAGCTGATTCGAAGAAGGGACTTAGCTTTATTTGATAGGGGTTTTTGTGATTCAGCCGGCGAGAAGCGGTCGCCAGAAGTGCGCCGGCGTACGCCAGTCGATGCCTTCGAGCAGCATCGCGAGTTGCGCCGGCGACAGCGTCACCGAACTGCCAGGCTCCGCCAGGCGCGGCCAGAAAAAGTTTCCGCGGTCGATGCGCTTGGTGAACAGGCACAGCCCCGTCCCATCCCAAAACAGGATCTTCAGGAGTGAAGCATTCTTGCCGCGGAACACGAACAAATGACCCGAGAATGGATCCTTCTTCAGATGCTCCTGGATCAATGTCGTGAGGCCATCGAGCCCTTTTCGCATGTCGGTGTGGCCCAGTGCGAGGTGCACCTTCACGCCTGCTGCAACAACCATCATGGTGATGTCTTCCCTTTGGCGAGCTGCCGCTTCACCGCAGCCGGGTTGCTGCCTTCAGGCGCAAAGACGCGCCGCCCATCATCCAGTTCGATCGCCGTCATACCGTCGGGCGGCCGCACGAGATCGCGTAAAACGGCGAGCGCCGACGGCTCATTCGCCGCGCCTTCGGAGAGCGCTACCGTTACGACTTGCGGAGCCTTTCGAGCGCTCAGGCCGAAGTCGACCCGCCAGCGGAACACCATGCTGGTGGCGACGCCATGGCGGCGGCAAATCTGCGCCACGCTGGCACCAGGCTTCTCCGTCTCCTGCACGATCGATCGCTTCTGCTCGTCGCTGAAGCGACGGCGGTTCGACCGGCCGTCCGCCGCATCCGGTGTCAAGCGGTACTTGCGCCGTGCGCAATTAGCAGCGCTGCTTAATTGAGCCCGGGCACTCGGATGAAGCAGGCTTCGCCAGTCCGTTTCGTTGCCGGATTGTTCCAGCCGATCTCGCCAAATCCGCAACGCATGCGGCGACAAACCGAGCGCTGCGGCATACTCGGCGTGCCCCATGCCGCTCCAGTTCATCGCTTCGATATGCATGCCCCAGAACGCCAGAAGAGCCACCGGACCGCTGTCCGTACGCACGCTGTAGCGATTGCGCCGAGGCCTCTTCGGCGGCTTCGGCGAACGGTTCTTAGGCTGCCGTCCCGGCTTTTTCCGGCGCAATTTCTGCAGCTGTTCCGCATGCTTGCGCAGATCTTCCGCGCTCACCAGATGGCGCGCCCACCGCATCAAACTTGCCGTTGAAAGATCATGTTTCCGGCAGTAGTGCTCCGCGTCCAGCGCGCTTCGATACCAGGCCGCAACATGGTTCGACCAGAACGGGTTGTCGGCCGTTGCCCAGGAACGACGAGGCGCCATCGGAGATTCTCCACCGCAGCAGAGAAGCTGAAATGGAACGAGAACAAAATATCAGAATGATGTGCAGAACTCGGACGGTTACAGAAGTCGAGAGCGGACGGCAAGATAAAGCGGGTTTCCCCGCTTCCGGAACTTCGTTCCTAAGTGTTTGTCTGCACATTGTTTTAGGTTGTTCTCTAACTTTCCGTCGCGATGAGCGAGCGGCGGTTTTTCCGGATTGTCATTCTCTTTCAATGCTCCGAGAGCCGTCGCCCGCGATAGGCTGCAGATCGGAGATCGCCGTATCTTCGCCGGCGCAGGTATTTCCGCGCTGAATCACGCAGACTGCTTTTCTGGTCTTGCGCGATAACGGTCGACTTTCAATCGTCGCCTGATGGCGCGCAACGAGGACGACTTTCGTATCCGTCCCGGCAAGGTCCGCGATCGTGGTGGCGGGCAGATAACCGCGCGCCGGATCGGCTCGGCGCGCGGACGCCCGACCAGCTTCGTCGGTGAGGTCCATCGGGCGATCCGACGCGCAGGCGGCAATCCGAACCGGGACCCCGGCGCCGGGAAGGGAGGCGGCCGGTTCAACGCGCGGGGCAGGGGTGCCGCAACGGCGCTGAGCCTCAGGGATCGGAGCGCGTGGAGCCGGGACGCAAGCGGGACGCGCATGCGGGCGCGACGGGTGACGGTGAAGGCGCGCGTCGTGAAGCTCAACCCGCAGCGGGGAGCCGCCCGCGGACGGCAGTTTGTCAGCGCCAAGTCGGTGGACGCGCACCTGCGTTACCTCGAACGGGACGGCGTGACCAAGGATGGTGCGAAGGGCCAGGTCTATTCGGCCGAGCGCGACGTGGCGGATGGCCGCGCTTTGCTGGACCGGGGCCGCGATGACCGCCATCAGTTCCGCTTCATCGTCTCGTCCGAGGACGGCGCGGCGCTATCCGATCTGCGCACCACTACGCGCGACCTGATGCAGCAGATGGAAGTGGACCTCAGGACGAAGCTCGACTGGATCGCGGTCGATCACCACAACACCGGACACCCGCACACCCATATCCTGGTGCGCGGCATCACCGAGGACGGCAAGACCCTGAACATCGCCGGCGACTATATCGCTTTCGGTGTCCGCGAACGGGCCAGCGAGATTGTTACGCTGGAACTGGGCTGGCAGACCGAGTTGGAGGTGACGAAGCAGCTTGAGCGGGAGGTGGACGCCGATCGCTTCACCGGGCTCGACCGGATGCTGATCGCCGAGCCGCGGGGGAGGGAGTTTTCTGACCTGCGCCCCGACCAGGACATGCGCGACACGTTCCGCCAGAACCGGGCACTGCTGATCGAACGCGCGCGCAAGCTGGAGCGTATGGGGCTGGCGACTGAGATTGAGGCCGGCAAATGGATTGTATCGGCAAAGGCCGAGCCTGTGCTGCGGGAGCTTGGGGAGCGCGGCGACATCATCAAGGCCATGCACCGGGCATTGGAGCGCGAAGGGCTGGCGGAGGACCGCCATCCCGCGCGCTATGTACTGCACCGGGAGAACGCGACCGAGCGCATCACAGGCCGCGTGCTCGACAAGGGGCTTGGCGGCAACGAAATGGGCGAACGGGTCCGGCTGGTGATCGACGGGGTGGACGGGCGCGTGCATCACATAGAGATGGATGCCGACCGCGCCGAGGAGATCGGCCGAGGCATGATCGTCGCGGCTGGCTCCGCCTCTCCCGGTCCGCGCGCCGCGGACCGCAACATCATCGACGTAGCCAGTAAAGGGGGCGTCTATCGCCCGTCCCAGCATCTGGAGCAGGCACGAGCCGCCATCGAGCGTATCGGCGGCGATCCGCAAGGCTTCGTTCGCTCCCACGTTCGCCGGCTGGAGGCGCTGCGCCGGGCCGGTCATGCCGAGCGGATCGACGCTGACCATTGGCGCATTCCCACCGATCTTCCTGAGCGCGGTCAAGCCTACGATCTTGCGCGGGACCGTGCGAATATCCGAATAAGCGTCCTGTCTCACGACGGCCTTGAGCAGCAGATCCGAAGCGACGGCGCGACCTGGCTCGACCGGGAACTGGCCTCGCCCGGCCGTACCACGCTTGCCAATACCGGCTTCGGCCGCGAGGTCACTGAGGCCATGGAGCGCCGCAGGCAGAGCCTTGTGAACATGGGCCACGCCGTCCGGCTGGAGGACGGCCATACCCGTGTGTCAAAGGATTTCGTCACCAATCTGGAGCGTACGGAGGTGACCCGCGTCGGCAAGGCCATGGCTGCCGAACGCGGTCTGACGTTCACCGCCGCCAAGACCGGCGAATATATTAGCGGCACACTTGTTGGCTCCGCCCGGCTTGCGAGCGGCCGCTTCGCCATGATCGATGATGGCATCAGCTTCCAACTGGTGCCGTGGCAACCCCTGCTCGATACGCGCATCGGCCAGCATATCTCCGGCACAGTGCGCGCTGCCGGCGGCATCGAATGGAATTTCGGCAGGAAACGGGGGCTGGGGATATAAGAGGCCCAGTGTCGTCACATGCTTGTCGCCATGGGGCCAGACGGCTCCATCCGGCGATGTTCGCGCCCCCGCTTCGCGGCTTGCTGCCTTGACCGGCCTCGACCGGCCCGCGGGGGGCTCGGCAAGGTTTAAGGCTTGGTCGAAGCGTCACGTTCTCACCACAACCCATAAGACGCCTTTGGCCACCAGAGACACACGAGAACTACGCGCGGCAGCGGGTAGCGTCGAGGGGCCATTGAGCAGAATTTTCGTTTGGCACGTTGGGGACCAGATTCGGACCGGGCCGAACTTGGCTCTGGTATCGTTTTTCTGTTCCGTCAAAGGGGCCGTCTCTCCGCCCCGCCAACCGGAGCCCGAACATCGCGGCGGCGCCGGAGGCCGGGTGGTGGTTCTTGGCACGTTGTTCTGGACCTGATGTTGCCGGACCGAATGGCGTTTGTTTCAAACGCGGCTGTAAGCGGCGAGATGTCTCGATCTTGCGATGATGCGGCGCGCGCAAGCTCATCGGTATGAGCTAGACGACCTCCAGCTTTCGCCTGCGCCCGCGCCCGGGCCGTACCCGCGATCGCCCGGCCTACATGGCCGGCGACCGCAATTGTTCTCGTCATTCTGGCGATAGTTCAAGGCGCGGGTCCCTTCTGGCATGGCCACCGATAGAGCTCGATATCGGGATAATTTGTCATGACGCACTTATTCACGAATCGTTGAACCGGGGGAGATCGCGCTGTTGTTCGGAGCTCAATCTCTCGCGCACATACAAACGAGGCGGCGATTCCAGACGAGGGATGTGAGGCTGCGCGTTTGTTGCGTTATAGTCACTTGGATATAAAGAGGTACTAAAATCGCCAAGTCAATGTATGTTAGCGAATAAGTGCTCGGGCCAGACGATGTTCGGCGACGTGTTTCGCGCGATCTATCTATGGTAACTATAGGCGAGGCGCTCGCGGGTCGTGGCCAGCTTGCGCTGCGGCGGTCCACGGAGACGATGTTGGGAAGGCTCGACGCAGATCCTGGCGGTAATCGAAAAATATCCGGTTCGAGGAGAGAAACATGGACTATATAAAATTTGGCAAGACCGGTCTTGGCGTGTCGCGGCTATGCATCGGCTGCATGACCTATGGCGTCCCGAACCGCGGGCCTCACCCATGGACACTCGACGAAGAACAGAGTCGGCCGCTGATCAAGCAGGCCGTCGAGCTCGGGATCAATTTCTTTGATACGGCCAATGTCTATTCGGACGGCACGTCCGAGGAAATTCTTGGCCGCGCGCTAAAGGAGTTCACGCGCCGCGAGGACGTTGTGATCGCGACCAAGGTCAATGGCCGGATGCGGCCGGGGCCAAACGGGGCGGGGCTATCTCGCAAGGCGATCTTCGGCGAACTGCATAACAGCCTGCGCCGTCTCGGAACCGATTTTGTCGATCTCTATCAGATTCATCGGTGGGACCCGACCGTTCCGATCGAGGAGACGATGGAAGCGCTCCACGACCTCGTGAAGGCCGGCAAGGTTCGATATATCGGCGCTTCGAGCATGTATGCGTGGCAGTTTTCCAAGGCGCTCTACACGTCGCGGCTGCGCGGCTGGACCGAATTCGTCAGCATGCAAAATCATATCAACCTGCTGAACCGCGAAGAGGAGCGCGAGATGCTCCCGCTCTGCGCCGATCAAGGCATCGCGGTGATGCCGTGGAGCCCGCTGGCACGAGGACGCCTGACGCGCGCCTGGAACGAAACCAGTTCGCGTCAGGAAACCGACGAGTTCGGCAAGAAGCTCTACACGCAATTCCCGGAGTCCGATCGCTTCATTGTCGATCAGGTAAGCGCCGTCGCGACCGCCCGGAGCGTGCCTCGCGCGCAGGTCGCGCTGGCCTGGCTTCTCCAGAAAAAGGGCGTGACGTCTCCTATCGTCGGCGCATCGAAGGCCGACCATTTGAAGGATGCGGTTGCAGCGCTTTCGTTAAATCTCACGGCTGACGAGATCGCCTCGCTCGAACGGCCTTACGTGCCGCACAGCATATCGGGATTTTGATCGGCGTGGCTGCACGGATTTTGACGAAGGAGCCGGAATCAAGAACGTGATTGTCTCAGGCAGCGGCAAAGCGAGCCGGGCGGACAGGGCCTGAAATCGATGGCAAGTTCGTTATCGATTGCGGTTATTGGTGCCGGCATCGGCGGTCTCGCTGCAGCGGTAGCTCTGAGACGCGTAGGTATCGATGTCACGGTGTACGAGCAGGCCGCGAAATTCAGCCGGCTTGGTGCGGGGATTCAGATTGGCTGTAATGCCATGAAGGTTCTGCGCGAGCTTGGGCTTGAGTCGAAATTGCGCCAACAGGCGTTCTACCCGCGCTCGTGGAACAACAGGGATTGGCGAACCGGCGAAGGCAAATTCGACATGATTTTCGGCAAGGCGGCGGAACGGAAGTTCGGCGCGCCATATCTGCTCGCGCATCGTGGAGATCTGCACGCCGCTCTGGCCAGCGCAGTGCCCGACGAATACATCAAACTGGGGCACAGGTTGGTCGGACTGGATGAAACCAACGATGGCGTTCGGCTTACGTTTGCTAACGGCACCACTGCGGTCGCCGATGCCGTTATAGGCGCGGACGGCGTTCACTCGGCGGTAAAGGACATCTTGTTCGGTGCCTCACCGCTGAACTTCACCGGGCGTATCGCGTATCGAACGACGTTCCCCGCGGCCCTTCTTAACGGGTACACGATCGATGATTGTACCAAGTGGTGGGGAGAAGACCGGCACATCGTTATCTATTACGTCAAGCCGGACCGAAGCGAGGTTTACTTCGTCACCAGCCAGCCGGAGCCGGACTTCAGAATAGAATCCTGGTCGGCAAAGGGAGACGTCAAGGAATTGCGTCCGGCGTTCGAGGGCTTCGACCGGCAGGTCGAAAATGTACTGGCCGCTTGTCCGGATGTGCACAAATGGGCGCTCGTCGACCGCGATTTGCTCGATCACTGGGCTGACCGAAACGTGACGCTGCTCGGCGACGCCTGCCATCCGATGACGCCTTACATGGCGCAGGGTGCCGCGATGGCGGTCGAAGACGCCGCGGTGCTTTCACGCTGCCTCGACGGCGTCGAGCGCGAAGGCGTCGCAAATGCATTCCGCCGATTTGAGGCAAGCAGGAAGGAGCGGACGACGCGCGTCCAGCAAACATCACGAACGAATACCTGGCTCAAGGACAAGACCGACACGGATTGGCTCTATGCCTACGATGCCTGGACGATTCGGTTGGCGGCGTAGACCGGCCATCGATCTTGAATTTCAGCGCAGTAAGCCCAGCATCCTGCTTCGTAACCTCATAACGACGGAAACGTCCGACCATGGTTCTTTTCCTGTTGGCCTATCTCGGTGGCGTGCTGACCATCGTGAGCCCCTGCATTTTGCCGGTGCTCCCTTTCGTGCTGGCCCGGGCCGACCGTCCGTTCTTGCGGAACGGCCTGCCGATGCTGGTCGGCATGGCCTTGGCGTTTGCCGTCGTCGCCACCCTGGCATCCGTCGCCGGCGGCTGGGTCGTTTCGGCCAATCAATATGGCCGAATGGCTGCCTTGTCGTTGTTGGCGATCTTCGGCATCACGCTGCTGTTTCCCGAACTTGCCGATCGGCTGATGCGACCGCTGGTGGTCCTGGGCGCTCGTTTGTCGCAGTCGGCCGACCAGACGCCGGACGGTTCGGTCCTTGCGCCGCTGTTGCTCGGGGTCGCGTCAGGCTTTCTCTGGGCGCCCTGCGCCGGCCCGGTTCTGGGCCTGATTCTGACCGGCGCGGCGTTGCAGGGCGCCAGCGTCAAGACCACGCTGTTGCTGCTGACCTATGCCGCGGGAGCGGCAACGTCGCTGGCGTTTGCCCTCCTGATCGGCGGTCGGCTCTTTGCCGCGATGAAACGCTCGATCGGGGCAGGCGAGTGGGTTCGAAGGGGTCTGGGTGCGGCGGTGCTGGCGGCGATCGCGGCAATCGCGCTCGGGCTCGACACCGGCTTTCTGACCAACCTCTCGGTCGCGAGCACATCATCCCTGGAGCAGGGTCTGCTCGACCGATTGCGGCCGCGTGAAAACATCGCGACGACCGGCGGTCCCTCGATGATGCGGGCAAAGCCGGCAGGGCAGAGCGATGAGTTGCCGGTCGAAGGTCCGCTCCCTTCTCTTTCGGGTGCCGTCGAATGGTTGAATTCAAAACCTTTGACGGCGGAAGACCTGAAGGGAAAGGTCGTTCTGGTGGATTTCTGGACCTATTCCTGCATCAACTGTCTGCGTGCTATTCCCTACGTTCGCGCCTGGGCCGAGAAATACAGGGATCATGGCCTGGTGGTGATTGGCGTTCACGCGCCTGAATTTGCGTTCGAACGGAACGTCGATAATGTGAAGAAGGCGATCTCGACGCTCGCGATCGGGTATCCGGTCGCGATCGATAATGACTACAATGTTTGGCGGGCCTTTGAGAACGAATATTGGCCGGCACATTATTTCATCGATGCGAAGGGAATGATCCGTCATCACCATTTCGGGGAAGGCGAATACGACGAATCCGAGCGCATCATCCAGAAGCTGCTTGCTGAAGCAGGCGACGGCAACGTGCCTACGGACGTTGTCGCGGTGAATGCATCGGGGGCGGAAGCCGCTTCGGCCAAGGCGGACGTTGAGTCACCCGAAACCTATATCGGCTATAATCGGATCGATCATTTTGTCTCGGCAGGAGGCGTGGTTCAGGACACAAGCCATGTCTATACCGCAGGTTCGCTGCAGTTGAACGACTGGGCACTGGTCGGAACGTGGACGATCGGCGGGGAGCGCGCGCTGCTTGATGAAAAGGATGGCAGCATCGTCTATCGCTTTCACGCGCGTGATCTGCATCTTGTTCTCGGTCCGGCTGCGGATGGCAGTCCTGTGCGGTTTCGCATCACGATAGATGGCGCGGTGCCAGGCGCCTCACGCGGCGTTGACGTTGATTCAGAAGGGCAGGGTGTCGTAACGGCGCAGCGGCTTTATCAGCTTGTTCGCAATCCCGGAGCGATTGTGGACCATACTTTTGAAATCCGTTTCCTCGACCCCGGCATACAGGCGTACGCGTTTACGTTTGGCTGAAATTCTGACCGGGCTGGCCCATCTCATGAAGCCAACGCGTGAAAACCTGGTCCGCTTGAGATGCAAGGCCGTTCGCGAATTTCGACGTGGCCGCTCTCAACTCGGTGACCGCAACCTTCACGGCGGCAAGTTGGACGGCGTGACCGACGTACCACTCCTCGAGTTGGCGCGGATCGGCTTCCAGATGAAACTGAAGGGCCAGCGCGTTACGCCCATAGGCGAATGCCTGGTTCTCATAATGCGCGTTCGACGCCAGCCTTTGGGCGCCTTTGGGCAAGTCGAAGCTATCGCCATGCCAATGAAGAACCGCCGCATTCGCATCCTGAAGCGGGTTCAGGCACGATGACACACCTTCGTTGGTTAGCTCGATGCTTCCCCAACCGATCTCCTTGATATGGCCTGCAAAGACGCGGCTTCCGAGCGCTTTCGCCATCAGTTGGCTGCCGAGGCAGATTCCGAGGGTAGGCAAATCCCGCGACAGCCTGTACTCAATCAGGGCAATCTCGAACTTCAGGAACGGATAGGCATCGGTCTCATACGCGCCAATAGGGCCTCCCAGGACAATCAACAGGTTGGCGTTTCTGATCGAATTGTGAAGCAAATCGTCGACGGCGGCTTCGCAGAACGAAACATTCCAGCCCTCGCGCTCCATGATGGGAGCGAGCAGGCCCAGATCTTCAAATGCCACATGACGGAGAGCGACAGCAGAGCGTCGACATTGGATCATTCAGGCGGGGCTCCGCTACAATGGTAAGGTACTTTTTGCTCGTGTGAAAACCCTCCAGGCCAGGGTCGCAGGCTAGTTCGCAAGCACCGGGGTTCTCACCGCATGTTCGGTAACCAGCGCCTCGCCCAGTTCGCTTTGCAATTCACGTGGCATCGAGAAACAGACCGTAAATCCATCTATCGTGCTGAACGTAACCATTCCGGTCGCAGGGTCAGACGACCGTTCGACCGTCCAGGACGCGAGCGGATACGCATAGCGCAGGCTTTGATCGTTGAAACGCGAGCGGAGCGCCTTGCTGATCAGCTCCGGCAAGGTCATGGCGAGCGCTCCAACCTGATTCAGCGACAGACGGATCGTGGCTGGTTCACCGTCGGCATTCACGAAGCCGAGAAGGATCGCACTGCTGTCCGGCGTGACCTCGCAGGTTGTCAGCGATCTGCTTTCGATCTCCATAGGGCGCGAACTCATGTCTAAAGCTACGTTATATTTATTAGAATATAATGAAAACGCGTGCCTCGTCTAGTCTCCGCCCTCTATTGCATTCATGCTTTCCAGAAAGTCCTTTACGGTACTGACCGTCCCGGTATTGGCGGCGATGTATCCGGGCAGGGCTGCGATGGCCTCATGAAACTCGCGGCCTTTCATAACGTCGACCACGCGCTGCATCGGCTCCGTTTCCAGAAAAGCGCGTTTACAGACAAAGAAATAATCTTCCGTCAGCATCCGGATGAAATCGAGCCCGAACTGCCGCGCCGCGGCTTCGACGCCGAAACTCGCGTCCGCCATGCCGCTGGCGACGTAAGCGGCGACGGCGGCATGGGTGAACTCCATTTGCTGCGCGCCGTTGATCCTGGTTTCGTCGATCCTGTGCAAGACGAGCAACTGGTCGAACAGCAGCCGCGTTCCGGAATCGTAGTCGCGATTGACAAAGCGGGCCTTGCGGTCGACGAGGTCTTGCAATGATGCGATCTTGAGCGGATTGCCGGGCTTGACCATGAGGCCCATCTCGCGCGTGACGAAACTGATGACGCGGTCCTCGCGTGGATCGAGCCATTCCTTGCAGGCCTGAACGCCCTGCGCGCGCAATTCGCCATGTGGCAAATGCACGCCCGAGAGGTCGCATGCGCCCTGCGCCAGCGATACCAGGGAATTCTGATTGCTGACGTAGCGCAGATCGACGCCGATGCCGGGCTCGCGGTCGAGCAATTCCCGCAGTTTCGAGACGGCGAAACCATGACTGGCGTGAACGCGAATGACCGAGGGGCGTTGATGCAGAAACGGCTTGATTTCGGTGACAAGCTCCTGCGCCAGGTTTTCCAGTTGCGGGCCAAGGCGCGCCTGCATGCGCTCTCCTGCCCAGACCAGCTTTTCGCCGAAGGGCGTCAGTTTCGTGCCCTTGCCGCGGTGGGTTTCGACCAACGGCACGCCGAAGAATTCGGTCCATTGCTCGACGAGATTCCAGACGTGACGGTATGAGAGATGGGTTTGGTCGGCTGCGCTGGTAAGTTTGCCGGTTTTCCGGATCTCGTTGAGGACCGCGAGCATTACGACCGCGGTGTGCGGACTGCCTTCCTTGTGAAAACGCCAGACCGGTTCGATTTCAATACGCAGCATCGCGCACCTAGATTATGAAGTTTTCTTCATATAGTTGCGCCACCGATTGTGAGCCATAGGCAACTCATATCATATTTACGCTGAGAAATATCCTCCTACGTTTACTAACAAGAAAGGGAGGAAATATGATGTTGATTGCATATGACTATTCTCGGGAGGGATCACCCGCCACTTCGGTTGCCAAGGCCAAGCTGCTGCTGATTGACGGCCAGCACGTTCCCTCCGCCTCCGGGCGTACCTTCGACTCGCTGAATCCGGCGACCGAACAGATCATTGCGACGATCGCGGAAGGCAACGAGATCGACGTCGATCGCGCGGTGGCCGCTGCGCGTCGTGCCTTCGAAGGGCGGTGGCGCACGATGCGCGCCGCCGAACGCGGACATATTCTGCTCAAATGGGCGGACCTGCTGAAAACGCACGCTGGCGAAATCGCCGAACTGGAAAGCCTCGACGCCGGCAAGCCGATCGCGGCCGTGTTGCGTCAGGATCTCCCCGCGGCGATCGATACGCTGACCTACTACGCGGGGTGGGCCGACAAGATCAACGGCGAGGTCGTATCCACGCGCGATGACGCGCTGACCTACACGGTGCGTGAACCCGTAGGCGTGGTCGCGGCGATCGTGCCGTGGAACTTCCCGCTGATGATCGGGATGTGGAAGCTCGCGCCGGCCCTGGCTTGCGGCTGCACGGTTGTCATGAAGCCCGCCGAGCTGACGTCGCTGTCGGCGCTGCGCATCGCGGAGCTCGCGCTTGAGGCGGGCCTGCCGCCCGGCGTACTCAATATCGTCACGGGTCCCGGCCGCGTCGTCGGCGACGCCCTTGTCAATCACCCCGACGTGGACAAGGTCACCTTTACCGGATCACCCGGCGTCGGCCGGAGCATCATGCGTGGAGCGGCGGGCAACTTCAAACGCGTGTCGCTCGAGCTCGGTGGCAAATCGGCCAATGTCATCTTCGACGATGCCGATCTCGATGCGGCTTCGAAGGCCGCTGCGGCCGGCATTTTCTTCAATGCAGGGCAAGTGTGCTCGGCCGGTTCGCGCGTGCTCGTCCAAGAGAAAATTTACGACGAAGTGGTGGAGCGGCTGACGGCGCGCGCGAAGGCGCTGCGCATCGGCGACCCCATTGATCGTGCCACGGTGCTGGGGCCGGTCATTTCCGAAAGGCAGATGAAGAGCATCCTTGAATACGTCGATATTGGCCAGAAGGAGGGTGCATTCCTCACCACCGGTGGCCAGCGCGTCGGAGACCGCGGATACTTCATCAGCCCGGCGGTGTTTGCCAACGTCAAGCATGAGATGCGAATCTCGCAGGAAGAGGTGTTTGGTCCGGTGGTCAGCGTCATCAAGTTCCGCGACGAAGCCGACGCGATACGCATCGCCAACGGCACCTCTTACAGCCTGGCCGCGGGTGTCTGGAGCCGCGATATGGGACGGGTGCAGCGTTTTGCGAAAAAAGCGCGAGCGGGCACGGTCTGGATCAACACCTACGGCTATACCGACGTGCGGTTGCCCTGGGGCGGTGAGCGCGATTCCGGCCTTGGCCGGGAACATGGCAGCGCGGCGATCGAAAACTTCACCGAACCGAAGGCGGTCTGGATGAACCTGAACGTTTGATGGGTCACGCCATCGCGCAAGGGTTATCCGATCGGAAATAAAAACGCGGGTCCGTGCCCGCGTTTCAGTGTGATAAAAGCGAACCAGCCGCGCCTGCGACGCGGCTGGTGACGCGTGCCTACTTCGGCTACGAGACCGGCTTGATTGCAAATGGCCCCGGATCCTTCTCCTTGTTGCCGCCGATGATGTAGGACAACTTGCCTTCCGCGACCCAGGCGGTATCGCCGACCTGCGTCACCGAGACGGGCTCGGTGAAGCCGTCCTTGATGGTCTCGATTTCGGCCTCGTCGCCTTTGACCGTGACCTTGTCGAGCTTGCCGTTCCCCTCGATCAGCAGCAGGCTGTCACCGAATGTGCGCATCGCGTCCGCATGGTCCAGCGAGTGCGACGATTTCAGTGCGGTGACTGCACCGGCCTTGCCGTCCTTGACGGCGATCTTGAACAACGCGGCCGGAATATACGTCGTGACGTAGAGATTGCCGTCCGACCCGAAGGCGATGCCGTCGAGCCCGACGCCATCCTTCGCCGGCGCCAAGAGCGGATCCGTCGCCCAGACCTCGAGCGCGGTGCCGCCTGGCTTTAGGCTGTACACATTCGGCGTGAACGAGTTGGTGATGTAAGCGGTCCCGTCACTGCCGACGGCAATGTCGTTGCACAGCGATTTCGGATCCTTCAGGGCGACGCTGCCCTTCAATACGCCGCTGGCGAGATCGAAGGTTTTCAGCGAGGCGCCCTTGGCGTCGCCGGGACCGGGAACGCCAAGGCCGCTGAGGTCATTGGAACAGACATACAGCATTCCGTTTTTCTCGTCGGCAAGCACGCCGAGCGTGGAACGGCTGTCGCCGGCGCCGGGCTTAATGAATTGTTCGGCCTTGCCGGACGCGACTTTCGTCACGCCGCCGAGGTTGAAGCTGCCGATATAAAGCGTGCCGTCCTTGGTGGACGTCACGCTTTCCGGAAAGCTCTTGTCGGGAACGCCGACCGGCGCGGTCTGGGCATGCGCGATGCCGCCTGATGCAACCTCGAGCAAGAGTGCCAGGCCGGTGGTGCCGAGCGCACGCGCGCAACGGTTCTTGAGCAGATCTCCCTGTGCGAGCGAGCACAGTGCAATGCTGTGTTCTTGTTTCATGGTTAAGATTCCTGATCGACATGAGGGGAATGAGGCAACGCCTCAGGGGCCGATCATCATCAGCCGTCGGTTCGCCGCGCCGCGAGAGCGCAGCGAAGGGCTGCCATCCAACGATGGCAGCTCGGATTGAACCCGATGATAAATTCTAGGCCACTGTTCCGAGACTTGAAAGCGTGACGTTCGCCAAGGCGAGCAGGTTGCCCGCGATGTCTGGCTTTCGCGAGACAGACGAGGCCCGCGGCTGCTGGCACGATTCATCGCAAGCCGGCAGTTGGCCAGCCGCTGCCAAATAACCTCGAATACACGCGCTAGATTGTCATCCGGGTTCCGTCGAACCGCGTAAAGCTCCAACCAGCATTCTCGTTCAAAGTTGCCTTCTGATCGCGCAGCAGGCTGATAGCGACCTCTTCTCCGAGTATCAGGGATCGTTCGTAGTCGGATCTGAAGTTAACTCCGGCGTGGTTCCGACCCAGCGCGATATTTGTCGCAAGCTTGTTCGCTTCCCCTCCGACTGTCAGTAGTTCCTTGTCAGACCCGGTGTAATCCACCAGCCCATCGGCGTCCGAATAGCCACCTTCCGTGCTGGGTACTTTCGGGTTGGCGATAACAGCGTTTTCGTCGAACACCGCCTTTAAGATTGTTGCGCAGGCGCCTGCAACAGCGCCGTGCCCCTGGCCGTAGGAAGGATGGCAGGGCGATCCTTCCGGAAAAGCCTGAGGCAACAAGCTGCTGCCATGTTTGGAGAGCACCTGCTGCGCTGCGTCAGAATTCAGTACATCGGTGTGCACAGGATAAATTTTGTGCAGGCGGCGCGAAGCGGGCAGCATCGTCTTATGCACCAACGCGCCATAGGCCTCCGGTCGTAATACCCGGTGCACAAACCATTTCTGGAACCAGACGGCTTTCAGCGCCAGCGCCGCAACCATTGAAATTTGCGTCGTGGCATGAGCGGATCCAAACGTGACGAATCCCGCCTGGGTCGTGCTCGCCCTGTAGGGGTTGCCCTCGCTATAGGATGCCGGCGGCTGCTGAGTGAGCAGCATCAGGCAGGCATTCAAATAGGGTTCAAACGAAATGTCGGCGTGCACGCAGGCAGAAAGTCCACGGCCGTCACGAAGATATCGCGCAGGTCCGACGACGTTTTCCCCGAATGGCCGCGTCCGCGCCGTCAATGGATCCCGTGCTTGCCCGTTTTGGACGGCCAGCCAGTCCGCGAATTCGGTCATGTAATCGAGTTCCGGACTGTAGGTCCGGAATCTCTGATCGATTTTCAAGGCGCCATAATCGAACGGCTTTAACAGAAATTGCGACAGATACGGTCCCACTAGATCGCCTGGCGTGAAACCTCTGAACAATGTCTTGGCGGTGACCGTTCCGGCTTGCTTCGGTCCGCGAAAATCCGAAAGCTTATTGAGATCCGCAATCGCGGCTTGGGCTAGCGGGTGACTGCCGTATTCGCCAAATGGCACGTCCCGAAGCAACGCCATCCAGTAAGCTTCGACAGCTTCGCCGGCGCGCCACGCCGAAGCCAGCGGCGGAGCCGGTGGAATTCCGAAGGACTGGGGATCGCCGCCCTCCAGCGTGAAAGCCAGTCCCGCCTGCGGATCTGTTAACGGCACGGTTCCGCCAAGACTAATCCTGTCGAAATCGGTTACCGCACCGGTTCTTAACGCACGCAGCATGCTGTTGTAGGATCTGATCTTGACGTCACCCTTGGCGTCATGAGCCAATCCTTTCGAGTAGCTGCCCCATTTCTCCGGATAAAGAGTCTCGTCGCCATTGTCGTTCTGCGTCGCAAGGTGCTTATCCGCTTTCGCGACTGCGATACGAATCTTCTCAGCTTTCTTCGCACGTGCGGCAGGCTTTAAGCTCGGCATGTTTCCTGTTCCGTCCGGATGGGCTTGGCGAATTATCCGAGGTTCGCTCACTCGCCACGTGGATTCGTTATAACTTTGTAAATATATCGAGTTGCATGCCGAGGTAAAGCGGCGGCCGGCCGCACATCGTTATGAAGCCAAGTCCAGTTCGTTGGAGTTGCACGCTATCTGCGGCTGACGTGTCAGTAATTCGCGCGCCTCCGGCGCTGCCATGGTCATGTCTGGGTCTCATAGCCGGTCCCCAAAGTTCAACGTCCGCTGATCAAGCCGCTCACGCTTTCCAGTTGATCCGGCTGGCTTTTGGCGGTGTTTAGAGTTTCCACAGCCAAGGATCGGCCCCATGCGTATTGCCAGTTAACCGAATGCGGGATAGCGTTATATTCGAATAACTATATCGTGTCGGAAAATCCAGTGGCAGACTTATCCGTTGTTCACCAAAATCAACGAAGTGCGATGAGCACGCTTGTGCTGCGCGGGCGAGACGACCCACCGCCGCTCGTGGCGACTGACGCAAAGGGCCGGCGATCCAAGATCTGGGACATCGCGCCCTGGCTGCATTGCTCGATTATCGGGACTTGCCTGTCGGCCGCCGAGCTGCGGCAATTCTTCGTCAAGCTGGGCGATGCCACGGCCAAAACCGCGTCAGATCATGTGCTGCACAGTTACGGCGTTAACGCTGCTGGAAAGCATGATCTTCTCGGAAAGTTACT
Organism: uncultured Alphaproteobacteria bacterium; assembly: GCA_963793165.1. GTDB lineage: Bacteria > Pseudomonadota > Alphaproteobacteria > Rhizobiales > Xanthobacteraceae > Bradyrhizobium. The sequence continues at coordinate 601,301 of CAWBYU010000004.1, read as the reverse complement.
GAACAAGGCGCTGGACAACCGTCATGAGGCGTCGATCCGGCGCTTCGCGAAAGCGTCGAGCACGGCGCAGGTGCGGGATCTCTGGCTTGAGGCGTTCGAACAAGGCGGCATTCCCGGCGGCTACTGGGCCGTTCTGACTCACCCTGCAACCGACCGTCTCCTCGTCGAAGAGGCTTTCGGTCAGGTGCATATGCTGTCGCATATGGTTGGCTCTTCCAACCGGATAGATATCGTCCGATTGCGGACGCTCGAACGTGAACTCGGTGAACGCGCCGAGAAGATTGCCCGCCAGGAAGCCCGTCTCTCGGAGAGCTTCCGTGAACGCTCGGAGCTTTTACGCAAGGTCGAAGGCCTCGAAATGGAGGTTCGCCGGCGCGATGTAGCCGCGCGGACGGTGACCGAATTGACCACGGGTGCGTTCACCTCGTCAGCGCTTCTACAGCGGCTGGATACGGAAAAAGCTCATTCGAGCCAAGTGGCCGCGCGGGTTGCGGAGCTGGAGGACCAGGTCAAAAAGGCGCAAAAATTTGCAGCCACCCTGAACAAGCAAAATGATCAGCTTCTGCGTGAAGTCATTGCGCTGGAAGCCGAACTCAAGATCGACGAAGCTGCCGAACCCGGCCTTGGCGTCAACCACGATCTGGAGGGTCTCACGCTGCTTTATGCTGGCGGTCGCCCCGGATTGATCGATCAATTGAAGGCGGTCATCACGAGGAGGGGAGGGACGCTACTTTCGCATGATGGCGGCATTGAAGAGAATTTGGCCGCGCTGCCGGGACTGATCAGCCGGGCCGACGCTGCTTTCTTCCCTGTCGACTGCGTCAGTCACTCCGCTGTTGGACTAATCAAGAAGTGCTGCCGGGATGCAGACAAGCCGTTCATTCCACTTCGAAAGGCAAGCATCGCAAGCTTCATTTCCGCAATCGGCAATCGGGATATTTTCCAAACTCGTCGGATATCGGATTTCTAGCGAATTGTTCACGCAAGTGAAGCGGATAGCGCGGCGAGTTGCGGCCGCTGTCCGGAACTTGTTTCCACGCCACAGTGTGAATCACGCACTCTGTGACCTCGATGCCGTTTGAGGAATTCTGACTCCGGGTCGAGATATTCCGTGGAATATAACGTTGACGGAGCATTTGGCCGGGAGCACACTCGCTGGCGGCTCCGTTTGCAATAAATCTGAAGACGGCGACGCCCGACGTCTCGGGACCTCAAGAGGGAGGACTGGCCCGGCCGTGGTTGGCTTCGCAACGAAGCCATGGCCTAAGCAAAACCCGTTCGGAAATAGCCAATTCTACGACGCCAAAAGGCGCAACAATCAGGGAGAAGTGCCATGTTTCAACAGGCTCTGGACAAGGTCTCCAAGCAGCTCCTCATCCGCGATCGATACGACAATTTCATCGGCGGTAAGTGGGTAGCACCTACGGAAGGAAAGTACTTCGATAATCCGAGCCCGGTTACCGGGAAGAGACTTTGCTCGGTGCCACGCTCTTCCGCAGCGGATATTGAACTCGCGCTCGATGCCGCCCACAAGGCCAGGGATGCCTGGGGCAAGACTTCGGTAACCGAACGCTCGCGCATTCTGAACAAGATCGCGGACAAGCTGGAAGCCAATCTGGATCTCCTCGCGCTCGTCGAGACGCTCGACAACGGCAAGCCGATCCGCGAGACGACTTATGCGGACATGCCGCTTGTGGTCGACCACTGGCGCTATTTCGCCAGCGTCGTGCGAGCTCAGGAGGGTGGCATATCCGAGATCGATCACGACACCGTGGCCTACCACTATCACGAGCCGCTGGGCGTTGTCGGTCAGATCATTCCGTGGAACTTCCCGATCCTGATGGCGACGTGGAAGCTCGCACCTGCGCTCGCTGCCGGCAATTGTGTGGTGTTGAAGCCGGCCGAGCAGACACCGCTTGGCATTCTCGTCGTGATGGAATTGATCGCCGACATCCTTCCCGCCGGCGTCATCAACGTCGTCAATGGCTTTGGCATCGAGGCCGGCAAGCCGCTGGCACAGAACAAACGCATCGCGAAAATCGCCTTCACCGGCGAGACAACGACGGGGCGCATGATCATGCAGTACGCCTCGGACAACATCATTCCGGTGACGCTGGAGCTGGGCGGCAAGTCGCCGAACATCTTCTTTGCCGACGTCATGGACGCCGATGACGATTTCTTCGACAAGGCGCTCGAAGGCTTTACCATGTTCGCCCTCAACCAGGGCGAGGTCTGCACCTGCCCGAGCCGTGCGCTCGTGCAGGAATCGATCTATGACAAATTCATGGAACGAGCCATTGCACGTACCAAGAAGGTCAAGCAGGGCCATCCGCTCGACGCTACGACCATGATCGGCGCCCAGGCATCCAACGACCAGCTCGAGAAAATTCTGTCCTATTTCGACATCGGCAAGCAGGAGGGCGCAAAGGTGCTCACCGGCGGCAAGCGCGCGAAACTCGATGGCGAGCTCACCGAAGGCTATTACGTGGAGCCGACGATTTTCGAAGGCCATAACAAGATGCGCGTTTTCCAGGAAGAGATCTTCGGGCCCGTTGTTTCGGTGACGAAGTTCAAGGACGACGCGGATGCGCTCGCAATCGCCAACGATACGCTCTACGGCCTTGGCGCCGGCGTGTGGACCCGAAACGGCAATCGCGCCTACAAGTTCGGACGCGAGATTCAGGCCGGTCGCGTGTGGACGAATTGCTATCACGCCTATCCGGCGCATGCTGCGTTTGGGGGCTATAAGCAGTCCGGCATCGGCCGCGAGAACCACAAGATGATGCTCGACCACTATCAGAATACGAAGAACGTCCTGGTGAGCTATTCGACCAAGGCGCTGGGCTTCTTCTAGAGTTCATAACGAACTCAGGCGCGGAGATCACCCGCGCCTGCGCTCGCCCACGAGGGATTGCGCGATGGTCGATCGGGTCGAGATAACGGACAAGGCCGCCGAGGTGCTGGCTCGCCTTAAGATCCAGCACGCCGCTCTGATGTTCCATCAGTCCGGCGGTTGCTGCGACGGATCATCGCCGATGTGCTACCCGGTCGGCGACTTTCGCGTTGGACCGCAGGACGTGCTGCTGGGCGAGATTGCCGGCTGCCAGTTCTACATCGGCGCCGCGCAGTTCGAATATTGGCAGCATACCCAACTCATCATCGACGTGGTGCCCGGGCGCGGTTCCGGCTTTTCGGCGGAAGCGCCGGAAGGCGTGAGGTTTTTGACGCGCAGCCGGGTGTTCACCGATGCGGAAGTGGCCGAACTGGACGCGGCCGGCCCGCCGGCGCGCGCGGCCTGATCCCTTCGGCTCACAGGGCGCGCGCCCACCAACCGGGCTGGAGGTGGTGTTTGGCCCCCTTTTTACGGTGCAGCGGGGACAACGCGTCTTCCCGATTTGACGGTGTTCGCGGGTGGTGTCGACACGGCGGTCGTTCAAATCGCCGGGACGGTGGACCGGTAAGACGCTTGCTCCCGCGCGAGCACCGCATCCGCGTTCAACGTACGGATCGGAACCGAGACGTCACCCGGGATGCCGCCAGAGATCTGCAGCGAAAGATAGCGCAAACAGCACACGCGCAGGAAGGAGGTGAAATTTTCAACCTCGCCGCGGGCTTCGGTGATTTCATCATAAAGTTTGGTGATCAGCTGGCTGAGGCTCATGTCGTCACGCCGGCCGATCTCGGCCAGCACGCTCCAGAACAGCGTCTCCAGCCGAATGCTGGTCACGACCCCGTGCAACCGTACCGACCGGGTGGTCGTCTCGTAGAAAGCCGGATCAGCGCTAATAAAGATCTTACACATAAGCACCTCCGCATGACGCGCGTGGAGCAGACCGCCATAAACTACTATGGGCGGGAAATCGCTGTCACCCCTTTTCAGCAAGCGGCCGATTCGTGGTCCGTCCGCGCCTGCTCGGGTCGCTCCGGGCCTGTAGGGACGGGTGCCTGCGGGATGGCATGGATCCGGCCTTAGGCGGAAACGTAACAACGGGCTGTTACCCGCCATGCGAGGATGTGCGATACGATATTGAACAGGGGTAAGTATCGCTTCGACCGATCCCACGCAACGAGGGAAGAGAAGCAGGAAACGACGGGAGAAAAGCCGATGAATCCGGAGACGACAGCGATCGTCCTGATCGAATATCAGAACGACTTTATGACGCTGGGCGGCGTCTTTCATGACGGTGTCAAAGACGTCATGCAGGCGAACAACATGCTCGCCAACACCGTTGATGTCGTGAGCAAGGCTCGTGCTGCGGGCGCCACTGTCATGCATGTGCCGATCAGCTTCGCCGAAGGTTACGGTGAACTGACCAGCCATCCCTATGGAATCCTGAAGGGTGTTGTCGACAACAAGGCCTTTCGCAAGGGGACATGGGGCGCAGCAATCGTCGACGTGTTGAAGCCGCACCCCGGGAGACATCCTGGTCGAAGGCAAGCGCGGCCTTGACGCCTTTCCCAGCACGAACCTTGATTTCATTTTGCGAAGCAAGGGAATTCAGACCGTGGTGCTGGCTGGCTTTCTCACCAACTGCTGCGTGGAATCGACCATGCGCAGCGCCTACGAACGCGGCTTCGACGTCGTGACGCTGAAGGATTGCACGGCGACGATGAGCCAGGAGGCGCAAGACATGGCGCTGACCCATAACTTCGGAATGTTTTCGCGTCCCATGAACCACAACGAGTTCTTGAAGCTGCTGGCCTGAAACCTCACAGCGCCCCCCGGTCTCTTGGGGCTCTGACCATATCGGCGGGGAAGGCAGCCCTGACCTCGATCGCCTAGCGCAATTTTTGAAAGAAACGGGGTTCGGTACCCCTTAAGGCTGCCCGGACTGCGTCCCCCGCAGCCCTACTTAACGTTATATCTTATTGACTATAGCGATATGGATTTCTTACAAGGAATGAATGGTATGATCATATTTCGGCTTCAGGCCTGATAATGAAGCGAGCCGCAAAGATCGAATTGGCGCCAATCGTTGTGGTCCCAGCTGCTGAGGCCACCCGGAGGTAAGTTTGACGGACGCTTCTCAGACATCCTGGATGCGGTTCAGGCAATTGCCGCTCGCCATCATCCTGGGCACCAACGAAACCGCTTCGGCAGTCGCCGTCAATCTCACGGCCTTCGGCTATTCGGTTATCCTGAGCCACGATCCATTTCCGCCGGTCGTACGCCGGGCGATGACGTTCCATGATGCCCTGTTCGAGGACCGTGCGGTCATTGACCAAATTCAGGGCGAGCGGGCGGAGACGGCGGTGGAGATCGCCACTGTTCTGTCAAAACCCGGCCACGTTGCCGTAACCCCGCTTCATCTGACGGACCTGATCGCGCTGCTTTCCTTCAAGGTTCTGGTCGATGCCCGGCTGCAAAAGCATCGGGCGATTCCCGATTTTCGCGGCATTGCCGATGCAACGATAGGTCTTGGTCAAAACTTCGCGGTTGGTGTCAATTGCGACATCGCGGTGGAGACCGGGCCCGCGAAGGGCGGAACCGTGGTGAGGTTTGGCCGGACCGATGCAGCCGACAGCGTCGCGCAGCCGCTTGGCGGAACTGGCGCGGAACGGATGGTTTATTCGGATCGTCAGGGCCGCTGGCATACCGCGCTCGAGATCGGAACGCGGGTCTTCAAGGGGTTCGTGGTAGGCCATCTCGATGGTCATCCGGTGCCGGCGCCGATCGACGGCGTACTGCGCGGGCTGGTCCGTGATTCGACCTTGGTGCCGTCTGGCGTGGAGCTTCTCGAAATCGACACCCGCGGAAAAAATGCGAAATGGACTGGCACCGACGAACGCGATCGCGCAACTGCGGAAGCCACGGTGAAAGCGATTTGGCTTCATGCGCTTAGGCCAATTATAAGCGCCGCCGGAGTCCGTTTCACGCCCTTTTGAGTGCGAAGAACCTATTCGATGAAGCTGACGCCGGGCAGGGTCGCAAGAACGGCGCGATGCAGACGCCACGCGTAATCGTGCCTGAGACTTGCCGGAAGTTCGTTGCAGATCACGACCAGACCGGTGAGATGGGCTGCTGCTTCAGGGTGCTCGCTTGCAAGCTCGTTGAAGCATTCGGTTGCAAAGGATTTGAAAAGGCTTGACGCTTCAGTCCCGCCCTTGTTTCCATAGGCAGACATTCCGCCGATAACCCACCGTCCGAATTGACGACACCGGAAACGACCGGCCGCCCGGGATCGACTTCATCGCTTTCGATCGTGAAGGGTCCGCTGAGCGGACCGATGCCGCCACCGGGCGCCGCGCAAATCCTGATCGTCGGCATCCAACCTGATCCTTCAGCCATCCTCGGCAAAAACAAGTTCAACGACCGGCTGGCGGTTCAGGACATGCTGCTGGTAAATCCGCAACAGATTTTCGTTCGACAGGTCACGATACCAGATATCGTCGGGCAGGACATGCGCGAGCGGCTCGCTGGAGCATTTGCCGAAACAGGACCGGCGCACGCAGGATGCGCTGCCGATGCTGCTATCTGTTATGGCTCGTTCGAGGAGAAGCTGGCGCAGGGCAGCAAGATACGCCGAGGCGCGCCCGAACCGATCGCAGCAGGGGCCCGTGCAGACCAGAAGACGGCGCGGGGCCGCTGGCCGGCCGAATATATCCAGTGGTGCTCCCATTGATCGGCGTGACCTTTCTCCGAGCGGAGCGCGTTATCAGAGCAGCGGTGCGTCGAAGCCGTACCGCGCCAGAATTTTCTGGCCATCCGGCGAGAGCACGAACAAGGCGAACTGGCCCGCACGTCCGGCATCGCCGTTCTTGAGCACGGTCAGGCCATAATCGGCGCCGGTCGCCAAGGCCTGCGGCAGTGCGGAGATGGTGGTGCCGGGTAATTGCGCTTCGACCTCGGACCCGCCCGTGCAATAGGCGAGAAACAGATCGGCGCGCCCTTCCTTCATGTGCCATGCCAAAACATTGACACCTGCCGGCGGTTGCGCCGAATTCGGCCCCCCGAACAATTGCAATGCCTTGGCCTCGAGCTTCGCGCGGCTGCCGGCTTCGAGCGCATCGGCCTTGCGAAATACCTCCCAGGTATAATCGCCTGAGGGGTCGGCGACCGGCGTCGATGTCCCGAGTTTCACCGCCGGATCGAGCATCACCGTCAGCACCTGATCGGGTGTCAGCGCAAGGCCCGGCCGCCCTATGGCGCAGAGCCGGTTGCGTGCGAAGCGTACGACAGGGCCGGCCTTGCCCGCCTGCATCAGTGTCCGCGGATTTCCCATATCGGCCGACGCGAAAACGTCGCCGGCCTCGCCCTTCTCGAAACGCTCCCGCAACAGACCGGAGGGACCAAATACGGTGTCAACCCGAATGCCATAGGCGGCGGTGAAGGCCTTCGCGATTTCGGTCATCGCGGCGCGCAGGCTTCCTGCCGCATGCAAGCGAACCGCTGGCGCCTCCTCGGCTTGCGCCTGTCGCGGCGTCGAAACGCCCACCAGGATCGCAATCATGATCCCGGCAATCGTGATCGCCGTCGCCAAGGCCGAGAGATTAGTTCTTCGCTGCATGGCTGATCCGGATGTGAGAACGACTATCATTATAGTCTGGTGGATATATCGATAACGCAAGATGGAAAATGTCCATCCGCGATGGACACCCTGTCGATCGGGGCTCGGAAGCGCCTGATGCGACGCCTCAGGCGTCCGTTGCGGATCGACATGCGCTTTTAAGCGCTGGAGATTGCTCTTTCAGGCAAGTGTCGGTGACGGGATTTGCGGTCTTCCGCAGGCCGATCCAGTTATCGACCAGGGTCTGATCGAAACCGGATTCGCGACGATCGTCGACCTGCATCAGCGGTCGGCGGATCAGCAGCGGGTCGTCAATCATCATCGCCAGCGCCGCGTCGGGCGAAGGTTCACCCGTCTTGACTTCACCTGCCTTTATGCGGGGAGAAGAGGGATTGAACCAGTCCTGCACTGGCTTCGAACCAAAGAACGGCCGAAGCGTTGCGGCAGTCCAGCGCTCGGTTCGCAGGTTTCGCGCTTCGATCTCATGTCCCGATGCGATGAACAGGGCTTTCTGGCGAGCATTGCCGCCACAGCCCGGCTTTTCGTAGAAAATCACCTTCGCCAATTGGATGATCCTTTTGCTGTGCTCAGATCAGGAACAGGCCTGCGCCAACGCCGCTCATCGCCGGTCGGAGTTCGCGCACGCGGATCGCCTTCATGGTGGCCTCGGCGATCGCGCGCCCCCGTTCATCGGTGCCGGTCCACTTCGCGGTTTTTCCGCGCGCGTCGATCTCGAGAAGCTTCACACCGGCCGGTACCGACGTCGAGTCACGTACCAGTCCGCGAAGCACGCCATCGATAGGCGCCGGTACTGGCTGACCGTCGAGACGGCCGACCACGTAATCCTTGAATATCCGCATCCCGATCTCAAGCGGCGTATGCCAGCGGCCCTGACGATCGGAGTAGATGAACCGTTCCGCGCCGACCCCGCCAAGCGGTCGGGCAATACCGTCGGCCAGATCGGTTTCCCCGAATCTGACAACGGTACCGTTTCTCGCCGGTCGGGTCTCCACGGCCACGTCGCAGTTGACGCCAACCGCGAAGTGAGGGCCCAAACCCACGGTCACATCGACGATGCCCCTGTAATCCGGGGTGGTTCGATGTTTTTGCATGCGGGCGTCGACCAGAACCTTGATGGAAAACAGCGCGATGAGGTCTGTGAGGTACAACTGCGTCACCGCGACGCGGTTGGGCATCGCCAGAACAGCAGCGATCTCCTTTGCTGTTTCCGCGCGTTCACCTTCGACCTGTTCGACCACCGCCCGATCGCCGAACAACGCGTCGTGAAAGGCCATCGCCCTGCGAATGACCGGCGGAAAGGGATCGTGGCTCAGAATGACCGAATAATCCGCGGCGGCAAGATTGACCGCCACGGCCGAGGCGATCTCGTTGGTACCGAGAATGACCGCGATCGGCGGTTGACTATGCGATGTTAGGGGTGTCAGACGGGTATCGGTCATGGTGACCTCCGGGTGATTGCAGCGGCGCCGTTTACAGAACGGGCCATTGCCTGTGTTGCCGCTGGGCGCGGTGCCGCAGAACCCGACACAACAACTCGGACGGCCTGATTTCTGTCGGAGCAGATCAAGCTGCCTGGGACAAGAAGGATCGAACAGATGAAATTAAGCGCGCGCAACATGCTTCCCGGCAAGGTCGTGGCCGTTACCAAGGGGGCGACCACCGCCCATGTGAAGGTCGAACTCGCTTCAGGCCTGACTGTCCTGGCGTCGATCACCAACGAGGCCGTCGACGAACTCGCCCTCAAGATCGGGGATAGCGTGTCTGCCGTGATCAAGTCTTCGGATGTCATGATCGGGAAGTGATTTCGGCGCGGCCGGAAGACGCTGCACGCAGCATTGGCGGCATGCCGCGCACGATCGCATCGCGGTGAGAGATCCCCTGCCACCACCCATCGACGACGCGGCGCGCACAAAGCAGTGTAGTGCCGCGATCGCTGGTGAAGTCCTTCCAGGCATCGATACACTTCTCCGACACCGCGATCAGAACCGCGCGTCCGGCAACGATGGCGTCGGCAAGTTCACTGCGCAGCCCCCCGCCAGAGGCCTCCTGCTTGGAGAACTTGTTGACGATGATTAGGCTGACATCGTCTGCGATTGCGTTGGTCACGGCGCGCGTCGCTTCGGCGAGACCCGAGGTATCCAGCTTGCAGGCGGCAGAGCCGGCACCGAGCGATTGAAAGATGCCGATCTCCCGGCCGCTCATCAAGTCAACCAGCTGCATGCCGACCAATTTGCCATTGTCATCTTTGGTATTTCGTTGAACGACGCCGCCGATGCGCTCTCCGGCTTGCAATAGGTTGCTGGCGAAATCGGCGAGCAGCGTATCGACGTCGTCCTCAGGCCGATAGATAACCGCGGCCAACCGGTTCGGATCAAAATCCACAAGGTTAAGCGTCATGGCGATCGTCCTTTGATGTTTATCGCAGGCCAGCCCGGTACCCCACCCGGAGTTTTGCAATCCCCGTGCCGGAGCTTTCTCGGCCCCTTGCCCGTGAAATCAGCGAATTTTGGGCGATACAATCGCAACTCCTCGCGGGCCTTTGTCATAACCCCGACATCGGTGTATCCAAACGGACATAGCGCTATGGAAAGACGAAGCCAGAACGGCTCATATCCGGCTGCACGATTGGAATGGTGAGTCTCATGCCGACAGTTTCTACCCGCGCGGAACTTGAGTGTCTGCTGATCGACGACGTGCCGTATGGCGACCTTACGACCGAGGTGCTGGGCATTGGCAGCGCAGCGGGCACGATGGAGTTCACGGCCCGCGATTCGATGGTGCTTGCCCTTGCCGAGGACGCGGCTGCCATCATTGAGATTTGCGGGTGCAGTGCGGAACTGTTGGCGCCTAGCGGCACCGCGCTCCAGCCTGGCATACCAATCCTGAAAGCGCACGGGTCTGCGGCCGGGTTGTTGCAAGGCTGGAAAGTCGCCCAAACCCTGATCGAGATCTGGTCGGGCGTTGCCACGGCCTCCCGCGAGATCGTCGATGTCGCTACCGCTGTTTCCCCCAACATCGTCGTCGCATGCACGCGCAAGAATACGCCCGGCACGAAGCGGTTCGCGGTCGCAGCTGTCAAGGCCGGAGGCGCTGTCATGCACCGGCTGGGTCTGTCGGAGACGGTGCTCGTGTTTCCCGAACACCGTGGCTTTCTGGGCAGCGAACCGCTTGCGACAACTGTCGAGCGGCTGCGGCGTGGCAGTCCGGAAAAGAAGCTGGTGATCGAGGTCACGACAGTCGAGGCAGCTATCGCCGCAGCGGAGGCGGGATTCGATGTGGTCCAGACGGAGAAGTTTGCGCCGCCCGACGTCGCTATGCTCGTTGAGCGGTTGGGAGCCACACAATGCCGCCCGGTGATCGCCGTCGCCGGCGGGGTCAATTCGGCCAATGCAGCCGCCTATGCTCTGGCGGGCGCCCATGTTCTGGTTACTTCATCGCCCTATCTGGCCAAGCCGCGCGACGTGCAGGTCCGTATTCGTTCGGACGCCGCCGCGATCGCTTAGAGCGTTTTCAAGCGAAAAGCCTGCTCCGGACGTGATCCGGAAAACAGCTTGGTCTTGCCCGATACGATGCCGGCCCGCAGATCGTCGGTGGTCCGCCATAAGCGAAAGCTGGCTCCGGGAGCCGTCGCCGCCAGTGTCCCCGACGCAAGCAAGTCGACCAGCATAATGGTCTAACCGTTAGGCGCGTCGAGAATTTCGAGTCCGGCCATGGGCGCGGAAAGTCCACGATGCGCCATTCAAGATGCGGGCCAGCTTCGCGGACACCCGAAAATTCAAAGCCAGGAGGAGCGGGAGAAGCTCGACCCATGCCGATTCGGGCGGCAGCTCCTCGTTTTCCGTCTCAGTATCGTCCTGGTTTATTGCCGGTGGGATGAAGGCCTCCGCCGCCTGCATTCTGTGCCGCCCGAACACGGAGAAAGCCGTGAAGCCATTTTCGTTGAGTCGCTTCCGAAAATTGCGGGCCAGCCGTCGCAGCCGTCCGTTCATCGCAATCAGCCGTGCCAGTTATCCGCCAGGACAGACCAGCGCAACCGGCGGGCCACGCAACAACACCGGTATCGGGCTCCAGGCCGATTTGCGGCAGATGGTGCGTTTCAGAAGAGATTGTCGGGGACTTGGGAGCGGCTAATCTCCCTTTCTGACAACAGATGTGATCTAATCGAGGCATGCCAAAATCTGCGATAAAAACGATTCCTTCCCTAAGTGTTCGTATCGATCTCGACTCGGAAGGTCGGATCGGCCCGGGAAAAATTCAACTGCTCGAGAACATCGCTACCTGCGGGTCAATTTCAGCGGCCGGCCGGGCCATGGATATGTCCTACAAGCGGGCTTGGGATCTGGTCGATGAGATCAACCGGATTTGTGGCCACGCCGCCGTCGCGCGACAAACCGGCGGCAAGAATGGCGGCGGCGCGTTATTGACGCCATTCGGCAAGTCCCTTGTCGACCGCTACCGGATGATCGAGCGGGATGCGACAAGCGCAGCCCGCAAGCATCTCGTCGCGCTGCAATCGGACATCGGAAAGCGCCGAAAGAAGTCGAATGATTAGTCAATCGGCCACGCAAATTTGGCGGCCGTAACTCGCTCTCCTGTAAGGTCGATCCAACGACTGCTCCGCCGACGGCGGATGATTGAACCGCTCCCGACCGGCCAGCGGCAGCAAGACACCGAATTCATTCTTACAAAGGAGCGGTGGCCGATCCAAACTGATTTGGATCAAGGCAGGGATTGCCCGCTGCACTCAACGTTGAGCAACTCGTTATGTAATCTTATTACATGACGAATGTCGTTGCCGGACTTTCGATGAACAGCGTATGGGAGAATGAAAATGACTGTGCTGGCCCAACTCAAGCCGCCGACCGCGCTGAGTGAAGAGAAACCCGACGAAGTTCTTGTTCACGTCCGCTTTCATCCGAATGCCGAGGTCTTTTCGATCGACGGGCGTCCGGAACACCTCAGCTCGCGTGATTGGTTTCATCGGCTTTGCGAAGCAGCCCCCGAGCACTACCAGGCGCTCGCAGGCGGACGCGGCTTCTTTCGTATCCCACACAGCCGCTTCGCGGCTATCTTGAGCCAAGGCGCGAAATAGCCTGCGGCGAACCGGCTTGATCCCGGCGGGTGAAGCGGTCGCTTTCACCAGAGTAATTCAGGCGAACGCGCGGTTTGAAGCCAGGATGAACGTTACGGAAGAGCAAATATCGGCCCTGGTCCATCGATTTTACGATGCGGCCCGCGCCGACGAAAATTTGGTGCCGGTCTTCGCCGTGGCGGTCACCGATTGGGATTCCCACGTGGAGACGGTGGCGGATTTCTGGTCCCACGTCTTGTTGGGCGCTGCGCGCTACATGCTTTTCCCGTTCACCAGCATCTTCCCATCGAGTTGAAGCATTTCGACCGCTGGATGGCTTTTGTTTACCGAAGCTGCCGATTCCATGCTGCCTGCGCAAAAAAGGCCAAGGCACGCGCGGCCCATATGACCGAGAGCTTTCGCTGCGGATTGTTTCCGTTCATTGGAGCGGATGGCAGGCCATCGCGGGTTCTCAGCCGAAAATAGCGCTCAATCGACGGCGAGGATCACTTGAGAGGTGTTGAAGAAGGCGCTGACGCGTTCGCCGGCTTTCAACCCCATTTCCTCGGCGCTGAGGCGGGTAATCACTGAAATCAGAGTCTTTCCGTCACCGACGTTCAGCGCGATCTCGGAATTGACGCCGCCATCGGTGCGTTCCAGGACAGTGCCGGAGATTCGGTTGGGTGTTGATATCCTCACATGGTCGTCAAGCCGGGACAGCATGACAAAGGAGGCCTTCACGAGCGCCCATCGCTTGGACGTCCGATGACAATGCCGAGATCATCGGCGCTGTCATTGGTGATGACGGCGACGATGGAATGCGCATCCGAAACCTTGAGTACAACCTCGACATTGACCGGCGCACGGCGGACCTCGGTGACGGTGCAGTAGAATACATTGCGCGCGCTCGTTTTCATCGCGACGCTCCAGAACAGCAGATCGGTGTGGCTGTCGAGCCCGTCCTCTGCGATGAGAGTGGAGATGCGGGCCAGCTTTTCCTCCAGACGTCGGAACGCGGTGACAAGGCGCTGCCCTTCTTCGGTGACGACGGCGCCGCCGCCACGCCGCCCTCCAGCCTGGGTGATCAGAACCGGCCGCGGCATCAGATTATTGATCGCGGCGACCGCATCCCACGCGGCTTTGTAACTGAAGCCCAGGGATTTGGCCGCTTCGGTGATACTGCCATGTTGCGCAACCGCTTCGAGGATGGCGATGCGGTCTCGCCCGACCAGCAACCGTCCGTTGCTCCGAAGCGCAAGCATCGCGTCGATTTTTGTTGGCGCTGTCATCAGCAAAGCTTCCTTCCAAGGCCGGCTTCCCAGATAGCTTGGTCCATAAGGCCGGTCAGGTCACGGTCGCTGGAGTATCGATGGTTGCTTCTGCGGGAGACCCAACTCCTCGCAGGTGGAACAGTCATGATATAGTCAGTTTATATGTCGAGGTATTGTGGCATTAAAATCAAAGCAACAACCCGATGTCTGCTTGGCAACATCCCTGTCTGGTTCCAGACATTACTTAAATATCTCAAACAGAGCGGGATTTGCGTAACGATCCTGGTGCGGTCCTGGATTTATACTTGCCCGGCACAAACCTGAGGCTTTAACCTTAGAGGCGGGCGGCCGGAAGCATCTGAAGCGGACCAAACGGCCGGAGACGCGACATGGACCCGTTGGACTTCTTCAGAAACATGCACGACGCGTTTGCGCGCATCCTGGCCGCCGGCCACAAGCCCGAGGTCTTGAGTGATCTCCTTACCAGTCGGGCCTTTGATTTTTTCGAAAGCAATATTGTAATCCAGAGCGAAGGTCTGCCGGACGTCGCCTGCCACAAGGGCTGCCCGCCATGTTGCACGCTGCGCGTGGTGGCAACCGCGCCCGAGATATTTCAGCTTGCCCACCATGTCCGTCTGATCGATGCATCACCGGGCGGCGCGCCGATCAACCTCCCAAAGCGAATTGCCCAGGCCAATCGCGCCACCAAGGGGTGCAGCGAAAAGCAGCGGATGGCCCTGCGTCGACCTTGCCCTTTCATTGTGCGAGGCGTCTGTATCGTCCATCCGGTGCGCCCGCTCGCCTGCCGCGGACATGCGTCATTCGACCCGACGACCTGCGCCCGCGCCGCCTCGGGTCGAAACGTCGAAATATCCGTTTCCGAGCCGCATCTGAATTTGCGGGGGCTTGTCCAAAACGCGCTGCAATCGGCATTGCGCGCGGCGGGTCTTGCCTGGGGTGTCTATGAACTCAATCATGGCCTCGTTCTGGCACTCGACGCGGAAGACAGGCGTACGGCCTGGATCAAGGGAAGCGACAGCCTCGCTCCCATGATCGCGGAGATCGACATGACCGCGATGGCTGCGACGTTCGATGAAGTCCTCACAACCAAATGAAATTTTATATTCAGAATGATATAACGATGGAACGTAATTGTTAGTGGCGTGTTCGTTTTCCGGCATTTCGATCTGGTATCGGTCTTGCTTTAGCGCCCCGCAGCAATTCGTCGTGTGATGCCCTTCGATGAGTGAGCGGCCAAGGTGGCGGGCTGCGGCGAGTGCTTTACCAAGAGTCCAATATGGGCCTGAGACGAATGGCGTTCTACGGTAAAGGCGGCATCGGCAAGTCGACGACCTCGCAAAACACTCTGACGGCACTCGCGGAGCTGGGTCACAAGATCCTGATCGTCGGCAGCGATCCCAAGGCGGACTCGACCCGGCATCCCGCCCGCTACGTCGTACATCGAGAGAACGCCACCGAGCGCATCATCGGCCGCGTGCTGGTGACGACGAGTTAAGCCGTCGATGCATGACCGCTGCCGGAGCGTCTCGCTTTCTATTGACGGGGCGGAGCCGCCGTGATTTGATTCGCGGCACTGGCCGCCACTGGCCAGACGAGCAGCCCGCACAGCTGCTGGTCACTCCTGCATGGGCCTAACCCTCAACATGGAGTGGCCCACGTCTCAGGCTGATTTTGCCCATACCACGAGTTGTTCGATCCTTCCCGCCGGTCTGGCCCTGCGGCGTCGGCAGTTCGTCACCCGACGGTGCCGCCGTCGCCCTAGCCGCGGCCGTCACCGCCTCGCGGGCCGCCAGCGTTCCTGTCCCGGAGGCATCCGACCCGATCCTCGCCGCTATCGAGGGCACCGCCGGGACTTCGAGGAGCTACGGCGCTTGCTCGCCGAGCAGGATGCCGCCGAGCGGGAGCTCCGGCGTGCGCGCAAGGGGAGGCGGGCCGCGCCGGAGGCCCAGTTGGCTCATCTTTGCGAGGCAGAAGGACTACTCGGTCGTGCGGAGATGAAGGCCTCGCTTCGGCTCGTCAAGACAGTGCCGGCGAGCCTGACCGGAGCGGCCGCGGCGCTGCGGTATGTGCCTGAGCGCTACGACATCGTCCAATATCCCTTGTACGAAGAGGATGGCTACCGCCTGCTGCTGTTCTCGACCGAACGTGCGATCTGCGCTGCTGCAGGTCTCGCGGTTCCGCACCGTGGTCGGTGATCAGCAATGACGGTGCGCGCTCCGAAACGCCGCGATCACGTGGCGGTCCTGAGCGCGCATTTTCTGCTGGACCTATTCCTGCATCAATTGCTTGCGCGCGATTTTGTACGTCCGGCGCGTGGGCGGAGAAATATCGTGACCGCGGGCTGGTCGTGATCAGCGTTCATGCCCCGAGTTCGCCTTCGCAATGTCGACAATGTCAGGAATGCCGTTGCGACGCTGAGGATCGGCTAGACTATCCCCCCGCGATCGATAACGATTACAGAATATGGCGAGCCTTCGAGAATCAATATTGGCCCGCGCATTACTTCATCGATGCTAACGGCAGGGTCCGTCACCGCCATTTTGGCGAAGGGGAATATGCGGAGTCGGAGCGCGTCATCCAGACTCTGCTCGCCGAGGCCGGCAGCAAGAGCGTGCCGTCCGGCACCGTCATGGCTAACGCGTCAGGTGCGGAAGCCGCCTCCAAGAGCGATCACGTCAAATCGCCCGAGACCTACATCGGCTATGATCGGAGCGAGAACTTCGCCTTGCGGCGGATGTCTGCAACCAGCACCTCTTCGACACCCCGCTTCAATATGAACGCCTCCTGGACGTCCCCAAACTCGAGGCCTGCCTGTGAATCAGGTGGGAAAACTCTATCCAAAAACGATCCAGCTTGCGGCCTCAGATCACTCCGATCGGATACCCGAAGGTTGTCCAATGTAGAATAACAACTTCCAGATTGACTCCCACACTTCGCGCGAGTACGCTATATCCGCGTGAATATAACGCGTCAAATTCGATGTCGGCTCAGGTCTTCGATGAGCGAGGAACGGGTAGCAAGTCGCTGAAACATCTCAATCGGGAAAGAAAAGTCCATGCCAAGGAAAATTTTCTACGGAACTGTCCGAGGAATTGGAATCGCAGCTGTGCTGACGATGTCTTCATTCGCAGCACATGCAACCACAACCATTAAAGTCGCTGCCGCGGCGAATCTTACCATCCCCTTGTCGACCGTCATCACTAACTTCAAAGCCGCCAACCCGGGCTATGACGTTATTGCCACCTATGATTTATCCGGAGTGCTGGAAGCGCAAATCAACGGCACGTGCACGAGTTGTACGCCGAACCAGCCCGGCTATGATCTGTACCTCGCCGCGGACGTCGATCATCCGAAGGATCTGATCGATAACTATTCCGGGACGGTGTATTCCTACGATTCCGGAAAAACGTTGATCAATTACGCTATCGGGACTCTCATCCTCTATAGCAATACAAGCGGCCAGAATGTTTCGAGCGGACTGCCGTCGGGCTGGTCCAAGGTTGCGATCGCCGTTCCCTCGGCGGCGCCGTACGGGAAAGCCGCTGCACAGGTCCTGGATCGTGTCTATGGCATACATTCGTTGCCGGATGCGAAAGTTGATCAATACTCAAACATCACGAACACCTTCAATGCCGTCCAGAACGGCAGCCCACCTCCCGAACTGTATGGCTTCGTCGCGTTGTCGCAGGTCTGCACACAGTGCGACACGACACCCGTGTATACCGGTGTCAGTCATCAAGTCATCGCCTCGGGACCCTCGACCTATGATGAGATCCTGCAAGGCGGCGTCGAGGTCGCCCGTTTGCGAACAGGCGCCGAGCAAACTGAATTGGACGCTTTTGTCCAATTCCTGACGGGCCAGGATTATAGCTACAACGCCGTGAGCCCGAACGGAACCCAGACGCTGCTGTATTATGGATACACGCTGCCGTCTGATCCCTATCCTACATATCCATAAGCTGAATTTGGTTTGGCAGGTATCGCCTTCATCTTTCACCGCATGAGGCAAGGCGCTGTGTTGGTATCTGACGAAGGCGTCGACTTCGTCAGATACGCGCAGTTGCTTTCGCTGCGACGACTTGAGAGAAGAGCGTCGAGGCCGGCGCCCGTTGACTTAAGGCCGGTTTCCCACTAGTCGATCTATACAGGTAAATATAACGGTCAAGCACGCCAATTGCGTGTAGGGGGTGGGGGTACCGTTGTCAGTCTCAGAGAACGTTTTGTTTTCTCGATGCGCGCTTATCAAGTCCGATTCCCGTGACGTGTCCCACTATGACCAACGGATGTTTCAAAAATCGTTTATGACGATGACCGCCGTGGCCGCGCTGATGAGTTTCCAGCGGCCGGCGCTGGCACAGAGCCCCACCGGCGGCTCGGTTGTTACGGGCACGGCCAGCATCTCGCAGGCTGGCAGCGTCACCAACATCAACCAGTCCTCGCAGAAGGCGATCATCAACTGGCAGGGCTTCTCGGTCGGTGCGCAGAATACGGTCAATTTCAACCAGCCGAACAGTTCGGCTGCGACGCTCAACCGCGTCATCGGCAACGAGACCAGCGTCATCAACGGTGCCATCAACGCCAACGGCCAGGTCTTTATCGTCAATTCCAACGGCGTGTTGTTCGGCAAGGGGTCGCAGGTTAATGTCGGCGGCCTTGTCGCCTCGACGCTGGATATTTCCAACAGCGACTTCATGGCCCGGAACTACACCTTCTCCGGCACCTCGAATGCTTCGGTGATCAACCA
This sequence comes from uncultured Alphaproteobacteria bacterium, assembly GCA_963793165.1. Classification (GTDB taxonomy): domain Bacteria; phylum Pseudomonadota; class Alphaproteobacteria; order Rhizobiales; family Xanthobacteraceae; genus Bradyrhizobium. The sequence goes on along the minus strand of CAWBYU010000004.1, from coordinate 582,665 downwards.
GGGCCGTATCCGCGCCCATGGAGGAGGGTACGTCGCGTTGCTCGGCAAGACGGTGTCGAACGAGGGGGTGATCTCGGCGCGGCTCGGCACGGTGGCGATGTCGGCGGGCGAGAAGATCACGCTGAACTTCGAAGGCAACTCGCTGCTCGACGTGACCATCGACAAGGGTACGCTGAACGCGCTGGTGGCCAACAAGCGCGCGATCCGGGCCGATGGCGGCCAAGTGATCATGACGGCGAAGGCAGCGGACCAACTGCTTTCCGCGCAGGTCAACAACAGCGGCATCGTGCAGGCGCGCACCGTGGCGGCGCTGAAGGGCGGGTCGACCGGCGGCACGGTGAAGATCGGCAAGATCAAGCTCTTGGCCGACGGCGGCACCGTCAACGTTTTCGGCAAGCTCGACGCCTCCGCGCCGAAAGGCGGCGACGGCGGTGCGATCAATGTAGCCGCGACCGGGGGCGCGACGACTGTCTCGGGCAAGCTTACGACCGCAGCCGAAAAGGGCGTCGGCGGCACTGTCGTCGTCACCGGCGCGACGGTCGATCTGACCACAACCGCCGCCGTCGATGCGAGCGGCATGACCGGCGGCACGATCCTCGTCGGGGGCGACCGCCACGGCGGCAGCGATGCGAGCGAGAATTTCCTGAGCACGCCGGTCGCCCACGCGATGGTCACGACGATCGCACGGGGCGCAACGCTCACCGCCGACGGCCGCAACGGCAGTGGCGGCAATGTCGTCGTCTGGTCGGACGGGCAGACGGATTATGCGGGCAGCATTTCCGCGACGGGCGCCGGTAGCGCCGGCAATGGCGGCTTCGCCGAGGTGTCGAGCCACGGCCTGCTCAACTTTACAGGCCCCGTTGATCTTTCGAGCGCGCAGGGCGCGGCTGGCACGCTTCTGCTCGATCCCTACAATGTGACGATCAGCGCCGCCGCCGATTCGAACGGCGGCTTCGACGGTGGCACGCCGACGGACACCTATGCCGCCACTGGCACCTCGTTCATCAATACCGCTACGCTTCTGTCCGCGCTCGCCAACGCAAATGTCGTGATCAGCACCGCGGGCGCCGGCACCGACGCCGGCACTATCACGGTCGGCTCGGCTTTGGACTGGTCATCGTCGACCCATTCCCTGACCTTGTCGGCGACGAACAACATCAACATCAACGCGCCCCTGACCTGGTCGGGAAGCGCGCTGACGCTCCAAGCCGGAGGCAATATAACGAGTAATGCCTCGGGCATATTGACCCAGATCGGCACGGGCGGCAGTCTCGTGCTCAACGCCGCCACAGGCATCACCTTTGGCGCGGCTCTGAACCTCGGCAACGCCTCGCTGGCGGCGACCACCACGACCGGGGCCATCGCCATCAACGCTCCGGTAACCTGGTCCGGAACGTCGGTGCAATTCACGGCGACAGCCGGGGCCATCACCGCTACCACGCTGACGCAGACCGGCAACGGCAGCCTCGCGCTCAATGCCTTGAACAGCATCACGTTCAATGGAGTTGTAAACCTCGGCAATGCTTCGTTGACCGCGAAAACCAATACCACCGCCACCATTGGCAACATCAACATCAACCAGGCGCTGAATTGGTCGGGAAGCGCGGTAACGCTCACCACCAGCGGTGGCACCATAACGAATGCCGCCACAACAGGCATACTGACCCAGACCGGCAACGGCAGCCTCACGCTCAATGCCGGAACCGGCAGCATCACCTTTATGGGGGCTCTGAACCTCGGCAACGCCTCGCTGGACGCGACCAGCACGACCGGGAATATCAATATCCGTCAGGAGCTGAAATGGTCAGGAAGCGCGCTGACGTTCACCGCCAACGGCGGTAACATAACAAACAACAACTCAGGCATACTGACCCAGATCGGCAACGGTAGCCTCGCGCTTACCGCGAAGGGCATCACCTTCACGGGGGCTCTGAACCTCGGCAACGCGTCGCTGACCGCGGCCGCCACGACCGGGAACATCGCCATCAGCGCTCCGGTGACCTGGTCGGGAACGTCGGTAAAATTCGAGGCGCAGGCCGGGTCCATCACCACGGCCGCGCTGACGCAGACCGGTACCGGGGGCAGCCTCACGCTCAAGGCTGCAACCGCAGCCGGGATCCCTGCCATCACTCTCAACGGGGCGCTCGCGCTGGGTAACGCGTCGCTGGACGCGACCGCCACCACCGGGAATATCTCCATCAACGCTCCGGTGACCTGGTCGGGAACGTCGGTGCAATTCACGGCATCCGCCGGGTCCATCACCACGGCCACCGCCGCCACGCTGACCCAGACCGGCAGCGGCAGCCTCGCGCTCAAGGCCGTAACCGGCAGCATTACGGTCAACGGAGCTGCGAGCCTGGACAATGCGACGCCGACCCTGACCGCCGCCCGGGATATCACCATCAACGCTCCGCTGAGCTGGTCCGGAGGGACGCTGACCCTCAGCGCCGCAAACAACATCTATGTCAACGGCGACTTGACGGGGACCGGCAGCACCGTAGGTTTCAATGCGACCTCCGGCACCGGCGTAAATGTCGACGGCACCGCAATGGGGCTCCATATGGGTCTCGGGCTAGCCGGATACTACAAGGTCTATCTGCCGGATACGGCGACAGTCAGCCTGAACGGGGTGACCTATTCCGTTATCACCAACCAGGCGCAGCTCGACGCGGTCAGCGGCAATCTCTCGGGACATTACATGCTCGGCAGCGATATCGCTAATCTCAGCCTCAGCGATTTCCAGCCCTTCGGCCTCACGACCACGAATCAATTTATCGGCGCTTTTTCTGGTTTTGGTCATTCGCTGTCGTTCGTGCCTGGAAGCGTGGCGACTTCGAGTGCGTTCGCCCTGAGCGGGCTCAACGACGCCACCATCGTCCTGCCGTTCAATGGAACGATCGACGTCGGCGGTAGCCTCGCGGCCTCCTCGGCGGGCGGCCTAGTGGTGGCCACAGCGACCGGAGACATCAACATCACGTCACCGCTCACCGTTTCCTCGCCCGCGTTCAGACTGAGCGCGGGGGGTAATATCACTGTCACCGCGTCGTCGCTCAATCTGCCAGATGGCACCGTACTCGAACTCAACGCGGCCAATAACGTCAATATCAACAACGTCCTCGCATGGTCCTCCGGCACGCTCGCGTTGAATGCCGGCAGCAATATCTTCGTTAATGCTGCGATGACGGCCACCGGAACGGCGCGCTTGGTCGCAACTTACGGCAGCGGGACGAATGCGGACGGAGCGCCGAATGGCATCTACATGGCGATGGGCCAGACCAACGGCGTCAATAACGGCACGTTCGTCGGTAAATTGAACTTCTCCAACACCGCTCAGGGCGCGCTGAACCTGGGCGGCCACGTCTACACGGTCGTCGACACTCTGGATGCGCTCGCCGCAGCGACGGCCGGCGGTTTCTATGCGTTGGGTTCTGACCTCAATCACGCCACAACGGATACGACTTCGACATATACGTTGAGCGGATCCGTAGCCAACGTCTCCTTGGCTGGGCTGGATGGCCTTGGCCACACTGTCACCGGCGTCACGATTAACGACACCACAGCGAACCATGGCACCAACGGTCTGGTCCAACAATTGGCGGCCGGAGGCATCATCCGGAATGTAGGTGTGGTGAACATCACGATAAATGCGGGTGCCGGCACAGACGGCGCACTGGTCGGGCAGAATAATGGGGGTTCTATCGTTAATGCCTTTGCCAGCGGTGGATCGATAACAGCTTCGGGTTCGAACGTGGGCGGGCTCGTCGGGGGCAGTTATGGCGGTCTGGTCGCGAACTCGTGGGCCAACGTCGATGTGACGGGCCGCGGCGACGTCGGCGGATTGATCGGCTACAATGGAAATAGCGCCAGCGTTCTGAATTCTTACGCCCAAGGCGCCGTCAATGCCAATCCCAATGGCACATCTGCGCGGTCGAACTTCGGCGGCTTGGTCGGCACGAACTCTGCCAGTACCATCAAGAACTCTTACGCCACCGGCGATGTGCTGTCACCGTCTCGAACGAACGGAACAACGATCAACAACAGTTGGGAGGGTAATAGCGATCTTTTCAACGTCGGGGGGTTGGTTGGCAACAATGCGGGCTTCTCTGGCGTAGCCTCAACGATCAGCTATTCTTGGGCAAGCGGCAAGGTGACATCTGCGGGCAATAATCTGGGCGGTCTGGTCGGACAAAATGTGGACGGCAGGATCGATCACTCCTACGCGACGGGCATAGTCACCAGCACCACTCTGGGTGCCAACAACATTGGCGGTTTGGTTGGTTTGAACAGTTTCTTCTCTGCTGCTCTGGGGGGCAAAATCACGAACTCCTACGCCACCGGAGATGTGTTTGCGCCTAACAGCGATAATGTCGGTGGCATCGTCGGCAAGAACGATGGATCGATCAAGGACTCGCAATACATCGGCGGCACGGTGACGGGCCGTGAGGCCGTCGGCGGCGTCGCCGGGTACAACACCGGCAGCCCCGCAGCTGGAGGGGGACTGGACCACGCTAACGCCAGCGGCACCATCATCGGGATCAAGCGCGTCGGTGGAGTTGTCGGCACCAACAGCACCGGCAATGCGGTGAATTATGCAACGGTGAAAGACTCGACCTTTCTCTCCGGATCGGTGTCCGGCGATAGAGAGGTTGGTGGCATCGCAGGATACAATGCCGGAAAATTGGACGGCAGCAGCAGCGGAATCGGCACCACCGTCACCGGAAATACCGACGTGGGCGGCATCGCCGGGTACAATGCCGCTTCGCAAAGCAACCAGGTTGGCGGGATCGTCAATAATTCCCACTCCAGCGCGACCGTGATCGGTAACGACGACGCCACAACAGGTTCCGACTTCGGCCACAACAATAATATGGATCCGAACACCGTCAACAATTCGAATGGTACCGGCTCAGTTTCGACGCCGACCAGCCGTGCCCAGGCAGCTGCCGTTGCGGCGGCCCAGGTAGCCGCCGTCCGACAAGCCGCCGCCCGCACCGGCAGCACGATTGCGACGACGGGCGCCGACGTGTCGTCGTCCGCTGCGCCTCCGGCGACCGCGGCGGCCATATCGGCGATGCAAACCACGGCGAAGCTTGAAGAGGTCGGTGAGGGCATTAAGCAGGTGGAGCGGAAGGTCAAGGATGACGACAGGCGTCGCGAGCGCGAGCGCAAGGCGGCGTCCGCTCGCGCCAACCGTGGCAGCGGAGGCGGCGGTGCGGGCTACGGCGCTACCATCCGTAGCATCAACGTCGACGGCCAGCGCTTCGATCTGGAGAACAACAATGCGCCGGGCAACAACAGCGGCGCACCCGCACCGGACAGTGGCGCGCGGTAAGGCGCCGAGCGGCCTGCCGCGTCATCTGCGCCGATAAAAAGATTGATGCGCCGGCGGTGCTGGCGGGTGAAGAGGCTGAATGATGGGACTGGGTGAGTTGGTGATGCGCCGCGCGGGGCGAGAGCGCGCTTCAGCATGGGGACCGGAGTACGAAGCGGCTTTAGCGATGGTACTGGCGGTGACGGGGTCCGGACGGTCGACGCCGCCGTCATGGGCGAAACTAGGCAGGCTGTCGTCGAAGCGGGCATGGCTCGGCGCTTCAGCACTAACAGCGGTCACATTGCTTGCCGCCTCGCAGGCGTTTGCGCAGGCGCTGCCGTATAATATTGGCGACGCAGTGCGCCAGTCGGATGAGACGCGCCGCGCCGCGCCGCAGCCGCGCACGGGCACCCCGGTGTTGCCAACGTTGGTGGAACCGCCGTTCGTCCTCAAGGACAAGGAGAAGTTCTTGGTCCGCCGCTTCAAGCTGGCGGGCCCGCAGCTGATCGACGAAGCGCAGGCCCATGCGCTGCTCGCACCCTATGAGGGCCGCAGCCTGACCATCGCCGAGATCTACGAGGCGGCGGACCAGATCACCACGCTCTATCGCAACGCCGGCTACCTCGTCGCCAAGGCATATGTGCCGGCGCAGGACGCCAAAGGCGGTACGCTCCGGATCAAGATCGTCCCGGGCAAGTACGGCGCGGTGACGCTGAAGAATGAATCGCTGGTGCGCGACAGCATGATGCAGGGCGTGCTCGATACGGCGCTCAAAGGGGAGACCTATATCCACAAGGACCGGCTCGAGCGTGCGATGCTGCTGATGTCGGACCTTGCCGGCACGGGCGTGCCGCGGATCGCGATCGGCCCCGGCCGGGCACCGGAGACCTCCGACTTCGTGCTCGCCGTGCCGGAGAGCCGCCGCTTCGACGGTTATCTGCTCGGCGACAATTACGGCTCGCCCTATACCGGCCGCAACCGGGTCAGCGGCGGCCTCAACCTCAACTCGCCGCTCGGCTTCGGTGATCGGCTGTCGGCCTACGGTCTCGTCTCGGAGGACGACGGGCTCAAGAACGGCCGCGTCGCCTACTCGGCGCCGATCGGCTATGACGGGCTGCGCGCCGAGCTCGCCGCCTTCCGCACCACCTATGTGCTGGGCGGCACCTACCAGGCGCTCGACGCCACCGGCACCGCCGACGGCGTCGCCGGGACCTTGACCTACGCGCTGAAGCGCCAGCGCGACGAGAGCATCTATCTGTCGGGCAACTACACCTACAAGTCGCTCAACGATGACATCTCCGGTGTCTCCCTTGCGCACCGGATCATCAATGAAGGGACGGCGGCGGTCACCCGCGAGACCACGGGCAGCTTCGTCGGCATGCCCTGGCTGACCAGCGCCACGCTGTCGGTCACTGCGGGCCGGTTGGAGTTCCCGGATCCGGCGCAGCAGGCACTCAATCGCCTCGGGGTCAACACCGTGGGGGACTTCGCCAAGCTCAACCTGCAGGTGGCTTCGACCATCGGCCTGTCCGGTGCGGTCTCGCTCACCACGACGATCCGGGCGCAGAAGACCTTGTCCGGCAATCTGGATTCCAGCGAGCAGTTCGGCCTCACGGGGTTCTGGGGCGTGCGCTCCTTCGACGAGGGCCTGGCCGGCGACAGCGGCTACCTGGTTACGCCCGAGCTCAAATACGCACTGCCGGGATTCATTCGCTACAGCCATTCGCTCGGCCTGTTCACCGATGTCGGCGCGGTATGGATCGCCGATCCGTCCTATACGACCACGCAGAGACCTCACACCCAACTCAACGATGTCGGCCTTGGCTATTACGCCACCTACGAGTACTCGCCGGGGCGGCTGTTGCTGCTTAAGGCGCAGGTGGCGCGGACCTACGGTTCCAACGATGGAGCGCAGAGCTACGACAAGCAAACCAAGGGGTTGCTGCAGGTTGGATTCACCTTCTGACGCTGGTAGCGGTATCGACCGGAGTCCGATGTATTAAGCAGCGGGCTCCTCTCGTGACGGTGGCCGAAGGCGGACCGGCGACGGGATTGAAGGACATTGGTCATGGGCATGGACTGGCTGTCATCAGCCATCGATTTTGGCGTTATCGGGCTGCTGCTGGCGCTCAGCATCATCGTGGTCGCCATCGCCTTCGAGCGCATCTTCTTCTATCGCTCGATCGACCCGAAGAGCTTCACCAGCATCAAGGCGCTGGAGCTGCAACTGACCCGGCGGCTGTTCGTCGTCGCCTCGGTCGCCTCCAACGCGCCCTATATTGGCCTACTCGGCACCGTGCTCGGCATCATGCTGACCTTCTACAATCTTGGCCTCGACACCTCCCTCGACACCGGCAAGATCATGATCGGCCTGGCGCTGGCGCTGAAGGCCACCGCCGCCGGCCTGATCGTCGCGCTGGTGTCGGTGGTGATCTACAACGCGCTGCTACGCAAGGCGAGGGTGCTGCTGCTGGAATGGGAGATCGCTCATGAATGATGAGCCGATCGATACCCTCAATGTTATTCCGTTCGTCGACATCATGCTGGTGCTGCTCACCATCGTGCTGACGACCGCCAGCTTCATCGCCACCGGCCGCATCCCGGTGGCGCTGCCTCAGACCGCGCATGCCGAGACCGCCAAACAGAGGGGTAAGACCATCGAGCTCACCGTCGGCGGTGGTATTTATTTCGACGGCGAGCAGGTCACCAAGGATACACTCACCGAGAAGGCGCGGGGGTTGCCTCCAGAGACCTCATTCTTGATCCGCGCCGATCGCGCCATCCAGTTCCAGCAGTTCGTCGACGTCACCGACGTGCTCAAGCAGTTCAAGTTCACCAGGGTCGCGGTGCAGACCCAGAACACGGGCAAATGAAAGTGGTCGGTGGCGGTGATCCACCCTCGCGTGCCGCAGGACGCATCATGAACCGAACGCTGAAGTTCACCATCTGGCATGGCCTTGCAGCTTCGGTGGCGCTGCATTCGGCGCTGACGCTACCTTTCGTGGTGAACACCCTCGTGCCGCCGCCCGACGATCTGCCGACGCTGGTGATCGAGCTGCAAGGCGTGGTGTCCGACGCGCAGGCCGAGGCGAGAGTTCGCGCAGCAGATGCCAGACCAATCGCCGCAGCAACCACAACCTGCGCCGCCGCCACCCGCGGCGCAGGAAGAGGATGGCGACAAGCCGCCGGCCGCCCGGCCGCCATCACCGCAACAGCCGCCAGTCCCTCCACAAGCGCGCCAGGTTCAGGATCCCGACGAGCAACGGAAGGCGCAGATCCTCAGAACCGAGCAGGATATCGAGGCCGATCGCCTGCGCGAATACGTCAAACGTCTGACCAAGAAGGTGCAGGCCAACCTCGTCTACCCGGATGAGGGACGCAGCGCAGGCCTGCACGGCAATGCGACGGTGTCGTTCCGGCTTGCCGCAGACGGGCAGATCAAGCCCGGCACCCTCACGGTCACAACCGGCAGCGGCCAGCCGAAGCTCGACGCCAGCGCCCTCGCAACTGCCCGCACCTGCGCTCCCTACGAACCGCCGCCGCGCGAGATGACCGTCACCCTCGTCGTCGGTTATGGAAGAAAGAAATAACCAGCAAGCCGGATCCGCCTGAGTAACCCAAGGCTCTGGGCGATGGCAGTCTGAACTTTGGATCGCGTTGCCGTGATAATATATCCCATGAAAAAGATTCCCCGAGGCGGCCATTCCAACAGATTGCCCCGTTACGCAGCCTGTTTCTCCCAATGCTTTTTCTGCTAAACCGGTACGGATGATCGCGACGGCGCCTCTGATCCTGCTCGGCCTTGCGTGCGTCTGGCTCGCATGGATCGACCTCCGCGACGGCATCATTTCCGACTGGCTCAATCTGCTGGTGGCCGCGACCGGCGTGGTGCGGATGGCGGCGCTCGCGGGCTGGACGCCGGCGGTTGCTGTGCTTTGCGAGGGCGTCGTCATCGGCGCGGTAGTCTGGCTATTGCGTTGGCTTTATTTCAAGTGGCGCAAGTTCCAGGGACTTGGGCTCGGCGACGTCAAGCTGCTCGCAGCTTCCGCCGTCTGGATAGGCGTTGCTGGCGTACCGATGCAGCTTCTTATCGCTTCTGTCACTGCGCTGGTGGCGGCTGGGTTTATGCAGCTTTCGAAGCGGACGGTGACGCGTCAAACGGCATTGCCGTTCGGTCCGTTTCTCGCACTCGGCCTGCTCGCCGTGATCCTGCTCCAGCAAAAGGGCTTAATCGACTAGCTAGCTAGGCACGATCCGAAACATTGGACACCGGATTTCCAAAAGATCATCCCCCATCAAAAGGCTAACGCGCGTTGGCTTCAAATTGAATCGCTATCGCGCGTTAGCGTCCGCCTTTCCGCCGGGGCGGCGAGTGGTCGTCGGTGTGTTCCTGGGTGTCCGCGTTATCGACGCTCCTGGGCGCCGGCCCGATCGCTTTGGTTGCGTCCGGTTGCGGCAGGCTCAGGGTCGCGGTCTGCTCGTCATGCGTCAACGTCACCTCGCGGCCTTGCACCGAACGCAGCTTCCAGCCCTGAAAATCGTCGCCGATCTTCAGGCGCAGGGCCGCTTGCGTGGCGGGGTCAATGAAAACCCCGAACCTTACGTCATCGCCGACCACGGTGCCGACCAACGACAATTGCGGGCGCTCGACCCCCGGTGGTGGTGGAGGCGGCACTTTTGCGGCAGGCACGGGTGCGACGGCGGCCGGAGGCGGTCGTCGCGACGATGAGAAGATCGGCCGCTCGCGCGTGTTCGACAGCTTCGCGAGCGGGATAGCCCAGAGCGGATTCGCGCTCGGCGTGGCCTTGTCCGTTTGTTGCGGGGTTTGCGCCGGCGGTCTCACCAGGATCGGCGGCGGCGGGGCGGGCCGATCCCAGAGCGAGGGCGCCGAAGGCGCGCCAGCGCTGAGTGGCGCATCCAAGTTGATGTCGTCTGCATCGGTCGGCAGCGCGAAGGTCGAGGCCGGGACACCAAGTGCTAGCACGAGCAGCGCCAGTCTCACAGGAATTTTGCGTAACGATCGATGTCTCATCTCGCGCCCCGCCATTGTCCGGATACCGTGAGCAGGATGCGCAGCTTGCGCTCGCCGGAAGCGGCGAAACCCGCGGGCGTCTGCACCACGAGTTGATCGACGAACAGGAAAGGCATGCCGGCCTCGGTGTTGTAGAGCAGTTGTTGCAGGCCCGTCTGTTCGATATCGCAGCTTGCGATAATCGTGAGGAACCCGGTCTTCGATTGCGCACCCTGTAGGTCGACTTGCGACGACAGCACGTTACCGCCGAATTTGATGACGGCGGAGGAGACACGTTGCAGAAGCGCTGCGCCCGCAACCGTCACGGTTGCGCCTTCCAGGAATGGCGAGCCGGCGGGCGCGCCCGCAAGTCTTGTTTTCGCGGTTGTCGGGGGTTGATCTTCGAACTGGTCGAGCATGGCTTGCACGGCCGCCACGTCGGCGCGTTTGCCGAGCAGATCGGATATCGAACTTGCGATGATGAACAACAAACAGACCAGAAGTCCAAGATAGATCATGGCCGCCGGCAGTGGCGCGGTCGTCAGTTTCCGCAAGATGGAAGTGAGGGTCATGATCCGATCCTGAAATAGGGCATGACATGGGCCTGGATATGGAAGCGTTCGCCCGGATCATTCTGATCGCGCGTGGTCGGTGCAAAAAAAATGGCGTGCGAAAATTGCGGCGACTGCTCCAGGAGACGGATCAGCGATGGTGCGTTCCGGGTCAGGCCGACGATCTGCATCTTGTCGGCGTCGATCCGTAATTCCGTAACGTAGGTGGTGTCTGGCAGTGCGCGCGAGATCGCTTCCAATACCATGACGCTGAAAGGCGAGGTTTGCTTGCGCCTGGCAAGCAAGATCGTCGCTGATCCGCCGGGTTGGTCGATGCGGAGCGCCGCACGGCGTTGACTGACGCGCTGCTGCAATTCCTGCCGCTGATCGTCATACGCGCCGCCGAGATAGGCGGAGACGACAAGCATCGCGGCCGCCCCCACGCCGGCGCCGAGCAGCGTCAGTCGCAACAGTCGCGGTACGTCGGTCGCAAGCCTCGTGGAGCTTTCCAGTTTCTGTTCGAATATCCTGATCGGTTGAGACGCGGTCTCCGTGTCCGGCGGCTCGACCAGCACCTCGACCGATGCTGCGCCGAGATCGACCGCAAGGTCCAAAAGCGGCTGAACCGCCCGCCTCGATGTCGCGGCAAGCGTCAATGCGATCCGCTCATTCGCCGCCGGCACTGGCGCGGTTAGGCCGTACATGGCATCATCGGCTGTCCACGGTGTCAGGCGGTCGATCTGGGCGCGGACCATGCCGTCGAGAAAATCCGCCGCCTGTTTTGGGAAATCGACGGCGCGAAACCACACCTGGCCCGCCCGCATGTGGATTTCAAGCTGACTGCCGCGCAGTGCAGCGCGCCATTCTTCCGTCAGAACCGTTGCTTGTCCGAGCCGGAAGGTGGTTTGCAACGTTGCTGCGCCTTTTTGATTCGAGACGACGCGCGCGGAAAAATCGCCGGCATCGTTTTGCTCGAGCAGGATGCGCCGCCGCGGCGTCACGCGCGCGCCGGCCATGCGCTGCGCCACGGCGACAGCGCCGATCCAGCCCTCGAACAATTTCTTTGCTTCGGCTATCATACGTTCAAATTCTTCTTTTTTCAGCGCACGGCCGCGTCCTGCCAGGACAGCACCTGATAGGGTTCGTCCCCGCCGCGCATCAAGATCACGACCTCCGAGGCGGCCTCGCGGTCATCGGGAAGATGCAGGCGGATCAGGATGCGATAGGCCTTGCTCTTTTGGGCCGCCGCAGCTTTTGTGCCTGCCGTGCCCAGCGCCGCCGCGATCGTGGCGGGGTCGTCCGGCAGGGTCTCGCGGGTGTCCAGGAAATTCTTCAGAATCAGGGGCGTCATGCCGGGCAATGCCGCGATCACCTCCGGCGGCGTCGTCAACGCGTCGACGCCGGGGGTGCCGTTGAACACGGTAACGAATGGCAAAGCGCGCTCGACCAAAGCAGGTGTCATTCCGAGTACGAGGGCGAGTTCGTTGACATGCGGAAACGGCGCCTGACGCGGCGAATAGGATTTTCCGGCCGCCCGGTAGAGTGCGTCTTCGTCGCCGGCGCCGGCGGCCGTGGCGCGGCTGCGCCAAGCCGCGATGCGGTCGGCGGCCGCTTTCGCATCCTCCTCGCTTGCGCCGAGCACCGACAACAGGCCGGCAATGAACTCCTTCGGTGCGGCGTTGAGGTCGACCCGCGCCGTTTCCGAGACATAGGATACCCCGAGCCTCGCACCGCCGAGCCGGACATGAAAGGCACCGCGCGGCGGACCCGCGTCCTTCTCCGCGCCCAAGAGCCTATAGACGGTCAGTTCGACGCCAGCCATGACCAGCGCCTCGGTCTTGAGGCGAGTGTCGTTGAGTGCCAATGCGCGCGCCGAGATCGACAGATGGACCGAGAAGATCGTCACCAGCGCCGCGAGCGCGGCGAGCAGCCACAACGCAGCGACGATGACGAAACCGCGACGGGCTTCCTGCCGAGCTGAAAACGGTTCGTCATCCGGTGCCGTCGTCATCGGCCGCCCTGCCTCGGAGTGTCCGGTGCCTCGCTGCCATTCTTGTTGTCGTTCTTGCCGCGCTCTTTTGCATCGTTACCCGATCCGTTGCCGACTTTGCCGGGCGCCACATCGACATGAACCGGAGTTACGGAGGAAACTGACATCACCCGATCGCTCGTGGCCTCGCGCAGGGTGAGCATGATTGCCCGCGGTAACTTGTCTTGGTCGTGCCAGTCGTCGCGGTAGATGTGATCCGGTCCGGCATAGGCAAAGGACAGGCGCAAGGGAGCGCGCAGCAGCACGACCGGATCGCTCGTATGTATCTGTTCCGATGGAGAGACGCCGGGTGGAAACGGCGCGAACGTCGCACGGGTTCGGATCGTGACCAGATGGCCGCGGTCCGTGGTCTCGCCGATGCGCACGATGTCGAGCCCGATACCGGCGTTGGGCCCGAGCGCCGTCCGCACGAAGGTCACTGACAGCGCCGAGCCATCGAACAACGGCTTCGTCTGCTCACGGCTCGGCGACACATATTCGGCGGCGGAAAGGTCGGCGGCGATCCGCTGCATGGCGATGGATATCTGCTCATTGTTCTGAATGCGGTCGAGCCCGCGATTCCAGCCCGGCAGCCATTGCGCTGTCAGCGTGGCGAGCGCCGACAGCAAAAGCCCGGTCAGCGCGAGCGCCACCAGCGCCTCGATCAGCGTAAAACCTGCGTCGCCGCCTGGTTCGCTCCGGCTCGTCATTGTTTGCTTGCCTTGCGCATCAGGCGAACGGTCGAGAGTTCGACGGTGGCGCCGGAAGGCGAGCGGACTCGAACCTTCACCAGTTCGGGATTCCAGGGGACCTCATTATCGGCGAAGAAGTCGCCGCCGACCGGGCCGATGTCGACCTGCCAGCGATAGTTGCGAAGTTCGCCGGAAAGCCGTCCCTCCGCCAGATCCTTGCGCGGCGGCATCGCGGTCACCAGCACCGCCTGCGCGGTCGCCATCGAGGCGACATGTTCTTCCAGCTTGCGCACGCCCCGCGTATTGGTGGCCATCACCGCTCCAATCGCAACGATCGAAGCGGCAACGATCGCCAGCGCGATAAGCACCTCCAGGATCGTGAAGCCGGCATCGTCCCGATCAATTGCTGCTTGTTGCGCGGTCGACAATTTCGATCCCTCCGGTCAGCCAGTTGACGCGGATTTCGTAGGCCGTATCCAGCCGGGCGAGGGCGATCGTGCCGCCGCACGACATGCCATCGGCGAAGAAGCTGATGGTCGATAACGCGCTGTGGCGACGGCAAGTCTGCGGCAGCAGCGCATCGAAGCGCACGTCGTCGGGAATACGCAGGAGCTGCGCGGTGGAGCCGGAACGGATCGCGCGCGAGGGCGGGTCGATCAGCGTCGCGACGTCGATGCGGCGGCCGATGGCGGCATTGCGGTCGGTCTTCAGCAGGTTCACAGCTTCCAGTGCATAGGCCTGCAGCCGCGCGCGCGAGGTGTGCTGCGGCCAGAACGGCAGCAGCACCGCAGTGATCAGCGCGATGAGCGCGATGACGCAAACCATCTCCAGCAGCGTAAATCCTTGTTGGTGCGTCTCGTTCAAGCGCGTCACTCGTTCTTGGCGGTCGTCAAGGCGTCGAGCGAGATGTCGGCGGCGGTGCCACTGCCGCCGTTCTGGCCGTCGGAACCGTAAGAGACGATGTCGTAGGCACCGTGCTCGCCCGGCGCGCTATAGACATAGTCATGGTTCCAGGGATCTCTGGGAACGTTGCCGCCTTTCAGATACGGCCCGTTCCAGGCGTCGCTCCCGGGCGTGCGGCGAACCAGCGCCGCGAGGCCCTCGGAGGTCGAGGGGTAGCGGCCGGCGTCGAGGCTGAACAGGTCGAGCGCGCTGGAAAAACTCTGCATCTGGATTTTCGCGGCCTTGACCTTCGACTCGCTCAGATAGTTGAGCACGCGCGGGCCGATCAGGCCCATGATCAGACCGATGATGGTGATGACAACCAGCATCTCGACCAAGGTAAAGCCCTGCTCGGTGTACGCGGTGGCTTCTGTCGTGACACGCGAACGGTTGAAAAATCCGGAGAAGATTGCTCTCGGCATGTCTGATCCCTTTATCTATCCAACAAGTTGCGTGACTGACAACAGCGCGGTCATGACGGAGACAATCAGCCCGCCGACGACAGTGCTGATGGAGATGATCGCGAGCGGCCCGATGATGCTAACGACGCGATCGAGGCTGCGCTGTAGCTTCGCCTCGTAGAATTCGGCGACGCGGCCGGCCAGCACAGGCAGTTGCCCGGTTTCCTCGCCGAGCCGCAGCATCCGCACCGCCATCGGCGGCAAGCTGCTCGAGGTCGACAGCGCTTCGGACAGCTTGCCGCCGTGCCGCACGCGTTCGGTCGCGGCGGTCCAGACGTCGGCATTGCCGGCGACCGCCATGATGTCGATCAGGATGCGCAAGGCGGTGGTCAGGCTGACGCCGCTACCGAGCAGGACGCCGAGATTGCGACAGAACAGGCTGGTCCGGTAGAACTGGAAGATGCCGGCGATGCCGGGCAGTCGCGCCATTGCGCCGATTGCGGCCGCTCTCGTGGTGGATCTGCGCCAGGCAAACCAGATCGCACCAATCAGGCAGGCCGCCGCGAGCATGAGCATGGTAGCATTGGCGCGCATGAAATCCGAAAGGCGCAGGAATACGTTGAGCGCGGAATCCGATTTTCCTCCGAAATCCTGCAGCACCGCGGAAAACTGCGGCAGCACGAACAAGATGAAGAACAACATGACTCCAGCCGCGGCGATCAGCACGAACAGGGGATATTGCATCGCGTCCGTCAGCTTGCGGCGCATCTGTTCGGCACGGGCGCGTTCCGTGCCCAACATCTCCAGCACCTGGTCCAGCGTGCCGGACACTTCACCGACCCGCACCAGAGCCACGTACATCGGCGGAAACAATATTGGATGCGCGGCGACCGCCTCGGCAAAACTCTCGCCGCCGAGCAACGCTGCGCGCAACTTGCCGACCACGGGGCGCAGCCGCCCTACGTCGGCGTCGCTCGACAAGAGTTCAAGTGCGTCGTCGAGCCGCGCGCTGGCTTTCAGGAGCAGCGCCAGGTCGCGGGTGAAGGTCGTCACCTCAGCGGGGCTTGGCCGGCTGAATGGGGAAAAGCCGTCGGACGCCGTGACGGAACGCTTTTCCTCGGTCGTCTCGATCGGCAGGAGGCGGAGATATTCGATCCTAACCGCCACCTCAGCCGCGGTCGGCGCCGACAGCGTGCCGTGCACGATCTCGCCATTCTGCGTCAGTGCACGGTAGCGGAAAATCGGCATCACCTTGTCCTCATCGCGCAGTCGTGACGCGGAGGATTTCCGCTGGGCTCGTCAATCCGGCGCGGCATTTGGCGATGCCATCATCGAGCATCGTGGTCATGCCGCCGCGGATCGCGGCCTGATCGACCTTCAGCCCGTCGGTCTTCTCCTCGATCAGATCGCGCAAGCTGTTGTCGAGCTCGAGCACCTCGAACACGCCGAGCCGGCCGCGATAGCCGGTGCCGCCGCAGCGTTCGCATCCGCAAGGCACATGCACCGTCTCGCCCGGCCGGAAACCGAGTGTGACAAGCCGCTGATCGTCGGTGAAGTCCGCATCCGTCAGGGTCTTTTGCGACCTGCAGCGTTCGCAGAGCTGCCGTACTAGGCGCTGGGCGATCACCGCTCGTAAGGTCGAGCGCAACAGGTATCCCTCGATGCCGAGATCGAGCAGGCGCGGCAGCGCGGCGGCCGCAGTCTCGGTGTGCAGGCTGGTGAGGACGAGATGGCCGGTCAGCGCGGCGTGCACGGCAACATGCGCGGTCTCGGCATCGCGCACTTCGCCGACCATGATGACGTCGGGGTCCTGACGCACGAAGGAGCGCAGCGCACTCGCAAAGGTCAGTCCGATCGCAGGCTTGATCTGCGATTGGTTGATGCCGGGAATTTCGTACTCGACCGGGTCTTCGACGGTAAGGATCTTCCGCACGGGTTCGTTCAGGATCGACAGGACGGTTGCAAGCGTCGTGGTTTTGCCGCTGCCGGTCGGTCCGGTGATGACGATCATGCCGTGCGGCAGCTTTAGCAGTCGCCGCAGCTTGGTTTCGTCGGCCTGCCCCAAACCGAGCTTCTCGACCACGAGCAGGCCGCGGTCCCTCGGCAGGATGCGGATGACGGCGGATTTACCGTGCTGGGTCGGCATGATGGCGACGCGGATATCGATGTCGGTGCGGCCGGCGTGCAGCCGTGCCGCGCCGTCCTGCGGCAGGCGGCGTTCGGCGATGTTGAGGCTCGCGATAATCTTGATGCGCGAGATCACGGCCTGCGGCAGCACGCCGGCGGGTGACGCGATCGGCCGCAGCATTCCGTCGATCCGCAGACGAACCACAAGCCCGCTCTGAAACGGTTCGATGTGGATATCGCTGGCCCGCAGTTCTACGGCCTTTTCCAGGAGGTCGTTGACGGCGCGTACCACCGGTGCGCCGCTCGCAAGGTCGCGCAGGCTTTCGACGTCGTCCTCGCGCAGCGCGGGCGCGCCGCCGGCTTCGGCGTGTGCGGCGTGACCATGGTCGGCGAGCCGCTGGTCCAGCGCAACGGCGAGATCCTCGGACGAGGCGACGGTGATCGCGATATCCGGTCCGAGCACGATTTCCGCCGCCCGTCGTGCCGCGAGGTCGGTCGGGTCGGCGACGGCGAGGTGGATGCCGCGATCCGCCACCTCGTAGGGGAACATCAGCGTCTCGCGCAGGAAACGCTGCGAGAAGGCCGAAACCAGCGGCGTTGCCGAGAGCATATCCTGCAGGCTGGCGCGGGGATGACCGAAGAAGTGCGCCGCTTCGGCGGCGAATTCGGTTGCGGACAGGTTGGTGGATTCCCAGAGCTTCGCGTGCGGCGCTTCCGGCGCGGAGCGCTGGGTGCCGTCTTGCGCCGGACCACCGGACGTAACCTCTAGCGCATCCGTCGCTTTCAGGTGTCGGCTCCGGCGCAGATGCTCAACGAATTGCAGCGGCTGAAAACCAGTCATGCGTCCTTCCATCGCAACGGCAGTCGCGAAACGCCCGGAGATCGACCATGGTTAGCCGCATCGTCGAGCAACTGCCAGTTGACTCTCGGCACTTCGCGCGAGTACGTTATATGTACAAGAATATAACGCATCAAGTCTTGATGAGCAAGAAACGGGTAGCAAGTGATGACCAACAACTCCTCGATCGGGAAAGGGAAACCGATGCCAAGGAAGATTTTCAGCAATACGTCTGAAGCCGGCGTTAGATAAATTTCTCACTGTTTGCCATTGTGGGGCTTACCTTGGATCGGTCCTTGCGCCTGATCCGAGATGTACTTAGCCAGAGCTGGGCCGGCGTAGGTATGGCGCGTGTCAGCGATCAGGTCCGGTGCTGGACAGTTGTTCGCAGCGTTCGCGCTATCGCGTTGGCACTTTGCATTGTCAATCTTCTGACTTCCTGCAACTACGCGACGACTGGCGCCATGGCACCCGGCGATATCGACGTGCTCGACAAGGTCCGTTCGCTCGACATCATGCCACGCCAGGTACAAGGCGCGAATGCAGCGCAGAAAAATGTCGGCGAGCGAGGCCGCGCTGCGGTATTCGAGGGCACCGAAATCCCCGACGTTGCGGAAGCACGGCCCCAGCCAGCGGCGAGCGGCAGCGGCGGCGCCTACGACCTCAATTTCGAGAACACGCCGATCGTCACCGTCGCGAAAGTCATTATCGGCGACATCCTCAACACGGGCTACATCATTGATTCGCGGGTGCAGGGGACGGTCAGCCTGGTGTCGGTGCGGCCGGTGCCGAAGTCCGACATCGTGTTCGTGTTGGAAAACGCGCTGCGGCTTTCCGGCGTGGTATTGTTGCGCGACAGCACCGGCTATCGTCTGACCCCGCGTGGCGAGGCGGTGGGGGCGGGGCGGGTGGATTCTGCAACAGCAACGGAGCCCGGCTACGGCGTTTCCGTCGTGCCGCTGCAATATGTTTCGGCACATACTCTGCTGAAGCTGATGGACTCGTTTGCAACCAAGCCCGGCAGCGTGCGCGCCGACGCGACCCGCAACCTTCTGCTGATTCAGGGCACCGGCGTCGAGCGGCGCGCCGCGGTCGACACCGCCATGAGCTTCGACGTTGACTGGATGCGCGGCCAGTCGGTCGGCATCTATCCCCTCAGCAACAGTGCGCCGGAGCCCATCATCACCGAATTGGAGAAGATCATGGATTCCGGTGATAGCGGCCTCAGCCACAGCGTGGTCAAGTTCCAACCGGTAAGCCGGCTCAACGCCATTCTTGTCGTCAGCCGCAAGCCGACGTTGCTGCATACTGCCGCGACCTGGATCCGGCGGCTAGACCACGCCGATACCACGCGCACCAGCGTGCATGTCTACCGGGTGAAATATGGCGAGGCGAAGCAGATCTCGCGCATCCTCACCGAGATGTTCGTTGGCGGATCGTCATCCTCGCTCGACAGCGCCGACAATCAACTCGCGCCGGGGTCGGGCTCGTCCCTGACCTCGGGCGTCGACAGGCTGTCGGGGAATACGAACTCGTCATCATCGGCTGGTAGTTCTGGATCGCGCCCGCCATCCGGAATGGCCGGGGCCGGCGGCGGGTCTTCGGGGGTTGGCCAGCAGGCGACGGCCAGCGGCGGCACCGGGGCCGGCACGAATACGTCCGCAGGCGGTGGCGCGCTCGACAGCCGCGGCGGCAATGGGCAGCCGCTGATGCAGGGGGTGCGCATCACTCCCGACGTCGTCAACAACACGCTGCTGGTCTACGCCGATCAGGCCAACTACAAGATCATCCAGGCGACGCTGCAGCAGGTCGATCAGCCGCAGTTGCAAGTGGCGATCGACGCGACGATCGCCGAGGTGACGCTCACCAACGAACTAAGCTACGGGGTGCAGTCCTATCTGACCAGCAAGAACCTCGGCCTGAAGGCGAACCAGGGTTCGATCCTCAACACGCAGTCAGGTGCCACCCCGGCGGGCGGCGCGACCGATCCGGCCGCGGTGGCGGGCTCGGTGGCCAACGCCTTCATCAATCGCGCCTTTCCGGGATTCAATTTCCTGATCGGCTCGGAGGCGCAGCCGGCCGTCATTCTCGATGCCCTGCATGCGGTCACCAGCGTCAAGGTGCTGTCGAACCCTTCGCTGGTCGTGATCAACAACCAGACTGCGACGTTACAGGTCGGCGATACGGTACCGGTCTCGACCGGGACCGCCACGGTGCTCAACGGCAACAACAACGTGGTCAACAGCATCGACTATCGCAACACCGGCATCATTCTGCGCGTCTCGCCGCGCATCAATGTCAATGGCAACGTCCGGCTCGAGGTCGAGCAGGAAATCAGCAGCGTCCAGCCAACCGCCACGTCGACGCTGACGCCGACCGTGTCAGAGCGGCGGGTGAAAAGCTCGATCTCGGTTGCCAACGGTCAGACCGTGCTGCTGGCCGGGCTGATCAGCGAACAGCAGAACGGGGGGCGCAACGGCATCCCGCTGCTTGACGAAATTCAGGGGCTGGGCGACGCCTTCTCGCACCAGAACAAGAACGGCACCCGCACCGAATTGATCATCTTTATCCGCCCGCAGATCATCCGCGATGGTGCCGATGCGCATCACGTCGCCGAGGAGTTGCGGTCGAAACTGCGCGGCAGCGTGGGAGTGAGCATCGATGACCTGCGGGTTCGCACCGTTCACTGATACAAGGGCGCGCCGGCAAAAGCCTTCACAGCGAAATGCCTGGGTGACGAGCCTTGTTCTGTTCGCCTGCTGTTTCCTGCCGCTGAAGGCCGCCTTGGCCGATGCGCTGGCGCGCGCCAATGCGGCCTATTCACGGGGCGACTACATCGTCGCCGTCCGGATGCTGACGCCACTCGCCCTGCAGGGCAACGCCAATGCGCAGGCCTTCCTCGGCTTCATGTACGAAAACGGCTACGGTGCGCCGCAGGCCTATGACGCCGCGGTTGACCTATACATTGATGCGGCGATCCAGGGTAATGCATTCGGGCAGGGCATGCTGGGCCTGATGTATGACAAAGGCCACGGCGTTCGGCAGGATGTCGTGCTGGCTTATAAATGGTTGAATCTGGCGGCTGCCCGCGCTTCGCGGCGCGAGCGCGACTACTTCCTGCGGCTGCGCAACGCCGTGGCCTCGAAGATGTCGCCCGCGCAGATCCACGAGGGTCAGCGTCTCGCGCTGGTCTGGGCACCGGGGCGCCCGTAAGCGTTGGAAAGACTCACGATCGGTTGGAAGAGCCGGCAGTGCGATCCCGCCGTTCACATCCCCGCTGGGCCTCGCTACTCGGTTACGTGATGTGCGGAGCCTTGGTCTGCCCTAATCCAACCGTGCCACAATCGGTTTTCACCTCGTCCTTAGGAGTGACCAACGGGTCCGCGCAACGCTCGGCACGATCGAAGTTATCGACGTTTCGCGGTGGATAAGTGCGTCGACCGTTACCTTTGGGAGCTTGACCAAGCCCGCGCCCAAGGAGGATTTGGTCAAGACCAGATAACAAAGAAAAGTGACGGTTAGGAAAAGGGCAGACTAATCTTACTGCGTCATGAGGCGCGTCGTAGGTTTGATGCTGCGGAGGCTCCGCAACAGGGAAAGCGTGGCAAGGTTTTGATGAGCGCATGGATCAATCGCGCGCGCGGTTGCGATCGAGTTCGGGATGTGACGCTCAGGCCGGGAAGGCAGATCCTCTGGGTCGATAATCGTCGGGTAAGCGAGGTGCCTGAAACGACGTGGCGGAACGAGATCCTGAGGGGGGAATTGTCGCGCGCTCGGCGATCAGGAATCCGTAGGCCGCGATGCATAGCGTGGCGTGATGATGGAAGTCGCTTCCTCGTTGCGTCCGTTGCCGGACCATTCATGCATCAAATCGAGAAAGTTACATGAAAGCGGTCGTGATAACGAAGCCTGGTGGGGTGGATGTACTGGGTCTGAGATCGGTCCAATCGATGAATTTCAGGCGCTGATCGAAGTTGCTCGCAGTGGGTAGCCACCGGGATGCGCCGCGAGTAGTTCTGGACTAGAATGGCCGCATCGGAGCTTGAGGTTATCGGCACGGAAGGCAGCGGCCACGCGGTCGCCGTCGGTAGCGCCATCGATGGCATCCGTGCGCGCGACGGACTGCCTGGGTCTATGCCCGTAAACGCCATGGTCATCATCGCCGGTGGGCTCGTGGGATTGCCTGACGATTGAAGACCGCGCTGCGGCCGCTGTGACGACGCACGCTCTTACCGCAAGCCACTTCGCGACGAATTTTTATTCCGTGCAGGCGGGTGACGTGCGCTTGTAGATGCAGCGGTGGACGGCCTCGGGCTGCTGCTCAAACTGGATCGTCAAGTTCCAAGGTGACCGTGTGACTAGAGGCTATCCAGGTTGGTGCGGGACGTCGCCTTCAGTGGTGCGACGATGTCGAGGGGCGGATCGTGGCGGAGTTGTATGCCGGGCGCAGCAGTGTCGGAGATGGCGCGCCGGCACGGCACTTCGCCGCAACACCTGTTCGTCTGGCGCAAAGCGGCGCATGCCGGTTTGCTGGGCCTGGCGGCCAACGAGGCGCCACTCTTCGTTCCGGTGGCGACGGAGCTGCGTCCCGCCTGGCGGCCGCTGAAGCGGTAACACGGAGTTCGACAACGCCATCGAGATTGGCGGAGCGGTGGTTTGCGAGGCAGCCGGGGCCGACCCAGCATGGCCGCGCGATGTGCTGTGGGCTATGAGGGCGGCAATATGATCGTGGCTTCGGCAGGCGTGAAGGTCATGGTCGTGACGAAGCCGGTGGACTTTTGCAAAAGGGGAGGGTCTCGCCGCCCTCGTGCGCGAACAACTTCGCCACCATCCGTTCGCGGGAACGATTTTCGTCCTCCGTTCGATCCTTGAAGAACGATGCGCCGGTTTCTCGCCGGTTCGGCGAACCGGTGTGATCAGGTCCCGCGCCATCCTGGGCGGACTTCATCGCCACTACGCCCGAGCTTGAGTTTTCAGTACGCACAACGATCTGGTTCAGCTTACGGGCAAGATCAGCTGGTCGTGGATCGATCGGGAGATCGCGCGGTTGTACGGCGCGAACGGCGGGCCGGGGATCACGACAAGGTTCATGGTACTTGTTACTGCTCAAGAATGTTTGCGATGGGGCGGGCTGCCTTGGTTGCCACAGTATCGGCAGCATCTCCCCGACAAGGAGCCGTTGATTAGGATCAAAAGTCCTATCCGATATATACGATAGGATATAAGGCTTGACCGCTTGCAGTGTTCCGGTATTCAGAACTCATCATGTGGCCCCAACAGGGTCGGATCGGTTTGGTGGCATGTCTGTAAAGAGTTGTGTCATGGGTTATTCAATCGGAGCACCAAAGGCCCTCCTGGTAGGAGTTGCTGCTGCGCTGACTTTTGCTTCTCTTCCAGCGCTCGCTCAGGTGCCCACAAAGCCAAAGGCTGTGCCTCAGTCAGCAAAGCCGGCTTCGCCGGTCCCCAAGATCGACGATAATGACGTTGTCGCGCGCATTGATAGCATCACGTTGTCCGCCAATGATGTGCGGGCCTATATCGCCGACCTCGGCGATCGCGAACGGGCTGCGCTGGCGCAGGACCCGGCGCTGCTCAACCAGGCAATTCGTCTGACGCTTACCAACCGTCTTGTGCTGCAGGAACTGCAGGCCAAGAAATGGGACCAACGCGCGGAGGTTGTTGCGCAGCTCGACCGCGTGCGTCAGAACGCTCTGATCGAGCTCTACCTGCAGGCGGCTTCGACGCCGCCGGCAAACTTTCCATCTGAGGAAGATCTGCAGAAAGTCTATGATGGCAACCGCAATGCTTTCCTGATGCCTCGCCAGTTTCAACTCGCGGAAATCCTGATCCGCGTGCCGAAGGATGCCGACAAGGCGACTGGAGAGCAGGCAAAAGGGCAAATCGATGATATCCAGCGTAAACTGAAGGTGGTTGGCACGGACTTTGCCGCAATAGCAACGGAAAACGGCGCTCCGAACGGTGGCAATCTCGGTTGGGTTGTTGAAGGCCAGATCAACCCCGAGATTAAGGCCCGTGTCGCCGGTCTCGCCAGGAATGCGATGTCGGAGCCGATCCGGCTCGAGGACGGCTGGCGGATCGTCAAGCTGGTGGACACCAAGGAACCGTACACACGTACACTGCCCGAGGTGCGGGACCAGCTAGTTCAGCAGATCCGCGGCGAACGCGCGAAGGCGCTGCGCCAGGCCTATCTTGGCGAACTGCTGCGGCAGCATCCGCCGGTCCTGAACGAGTTTGCGCTGTCGAACCTGATCGAGAGAAAGCCCAGATAACCGCAGTCCTTGTTTCGAGCTGAAAGCGGAAACGGTTATGGCCGACGCCCTCATCACCAAATTCTCTCGATTATTTGACCAAGATTCTCCAGCAGGCGGGTTATCGGGTCGAGACCATGAGTGATCCCGCTACGGGTGCAGCGCATTTGCGTTCGGCAACCGGCGGCGTGGTGTTCGATGCTCGCCCAGGTAATCGATTTGGCGATAGCGGCGATTTTGTCGATGCGGCATTCGTCGCGGCGGTACAAGTTCAAGGCGATCTTCCGCTCGAGATCGTCAACCGCTGAAATGCGACCAGCAGATTCGGGCGCCTGCAACTCGGTGAGTTGTTTTTGGTGCTGACACAGGATGTTTCCGCAATCGGCGGCGTCGCTCCCGATCATCCGCGCGGACAGATCGAAATCTGGGATCATCTCGTGCAGCAGCTCATTGGATATTTGCGCGAGAGATTGCCCAAGCTGACGCCGGTTCAGGCTCCCGAATCGAGTGCTGCGCTGAACAGCTAACGGCTCAAGCGGCAACGAATCGCGCCGGCCGCCTTCTCTGCAGTCAGCGTGCGTCTTGAATGCCGCCTCTGGTGGTCCGCGAGGCGATCCGTCGGTTTGTGCAATTGAGCTTCTAAGTCTAAACGAGGACGATTACGTCTGCAGTTGCGCAGTCGTGATGACGCCTGCTTTGCAAGTGCTGTACGGATCTGCGATTTTCTTGCGCGAACCGGTGCAGCCCGAAATGGACGGCAAACCCCGGGGGCTGAAGAATGGCCGGTAGCCGCATGTGCTTAACCGCCCAGCTTGGTATTCCCATAACCCATCGACGCTATCGCAACGAATTGGGTGAAACGACCGTGAACAAAACGAGACGGAAAAGTCTATTGCAACGAGAAAAATCAACAGCTTAGAAAATAACCCTTGCGTTCGGGACACAGGGGACAGTTCGCTTCAGACGGTCACCATCAACGAATGTCGGTATCGGTGGTTGCGTGTCCCCGCAACCAACTTTTAAGCCATTGAAAACGCGTCGTGTTCGAGGGCTTTTGCCGCGGTTAGATCGACGGAAAAATTCGTTCGTGGAAGCGTCGTGGAAGCAGCGCGACGAAAGCCATGGCGCGAAGGAGGGCGGTGTTGGGGTACGGCGATGCCTCAATTGTGATTAACGCCGCGGACGTGCAGTTGCGGGTCTAAACCGTATGCTAGCGTCTGCGCGCTCGTGCCGCCGTCCCCACGAGCTTCGACGTGATGCGCCGCCTACTTCCGGCCATCGACGGGCGTAGCGAAAACGAACCCCTGCTGGTGCGTTGGAGCTATCGCCAGATCGGCGGCCCTGGCAGTTGGATGAAAGACAAGCGGCAGGCGTGGGGCCGCGCGTACGAGATCAACGAACTATGGGCAAAGACGGTCGCTCTTGCAGGCATCCCAACCGATACGATCATGTACGCATTGCGTCACAGCTCGATCGTGCGCGGCTTGATGGCAAACCTTCCCGTGCGTTTGGTCGCGGCTCTTCATGACACGTCGGTCGCCATGATCGAGAAGCACTATTCGGCATTCATCGTTGATATGGCGGATGAGTTGGCGCGGCGCCACGCAATCTCGCTGAACGGCGAAAAGAAGCAGACGTTGCAGGCTGCGGAATAGTGGCGGTGGCCGCCGCGCGCAGCAGCCGAATCCGATTCCGGAGATTCCAGTCATGAGACCCGGTGATTCGAGCCCTTCCGGATTATCGAGCAGCCAGCCGCTTCGCGTGCTGCTGTGAAAGGTGCGAATAGTTGCCGCCCGTATTGACCCTGCTAGCGAGGCCCCGAACGCTCGGCCAACCCCGAGGATCGCGCGAAATCGCGGGAAGTTCATTCTAATCTCGTGCGTCGCTTGGACGCAGTCGGTGTTTATTGGGGTAGTCCGGCAATGATGCCGGATTGCAAAGGCAAAAAGGAAAAACAATGATCAGAAAGTTGCTAGGTGCAGCCGTCATGGCTGCAACCGCGAGATCGACCCGGGCACAGCGATCAGATGATTTGACCCTGCTACATCGGGCGAAGGAGAAGGTGATGGTGGGAAGGCTGCCGGATAAGACCGCATTAATCAGCCTTTGTTGCCGAGGTATTCATCTCGCTCAGCGCGTGCCGAACGGCTTCCACCAGGTCCAAAGCCACTGCGGAGGGAGTGCGCTGCGGGGGAAACACCGCAGCGAACTCGAAATCGATCCGCGGTGAGAAAGGGCGCGCCATGACGCCTCGACCTTCGAACTCCTGTGCCGTAAATGGGTCGCAGATCGCCACGCCGAGTCCGGATGACACCAACCCGCACATAATTTCGGACAGGCTGGTCTCGACCCGAAGAATCCGGCGGACATCGTCGCGATTGAAGGCTTGGTCAATCAGATGTCGGCCGGTCGATCCAGCCGTCAAGGACACGAAGGTCTCGCCTTCGAAATCGCGCGGTTGCAGCGCCGGCTTGACGGCGAGCCGGTGTCCGGCGGGCATAATTGCTACGCGAGCGGGCGCCGGCAACCGCACGCTCGACAGGCCCGCATGGGCGATCGGCACCTCGGCGAAGCCGACGTCACATTGGTTGTTCAACACCCAGTCGACCACAATCGGTGAGATCACGCCGAAAAACGACAGGTTGAGGTTCGGCCGCTCCTTCAGGAAACCACCTGCCAGCCGCGGCAGGTAGCCGTTGGACAGCGCGGGCAGGGCAGCGATCCGCAGCGTACCGGTTCGGCGGGCGCGGATCTCTTCGGCGGCCGCCGTGATGCGTTCGAGCCCGACAAAGGACCGTTCGACTTCCATGTAAAGCGCTGTTGCGGATGCCGTCGGCATCAGGCCGCTGCCGCGTCTCTCGAATAGTTCCATTTTGAGCAGCGCCTGAAAGTCGCGCAGCAACCGGCTTACGGCCGGCTGCGTCACAGCCATCAACTTCGCCGCATCTGTCACGCTGCCTGTCAGCATCATCGCGCGGAAGGCTTCGACCTGCCGCGAATTGATCCGCGCCATTGCTGTTCCATCCATAACATTTCAACATGTAGAGGGTGCCATTATTAATTGGACGACGAAAGTGTGAACTGCCATCTTTTTCATCAAGGCTCGGTTTAGCCCGTTTTTTGAGCGGCGGCGGCCGGAAGGTACGGGGCAAGTCTCGCGCGGGCCCGACCAAGGAGACGCTCGGGTGCAAACGGTATGGAGATCGATCGATATGAAACATCTCGGCCTTGCGGCAGTGGTCAGCGTCGCGGCGCTCGCCTTGGCCCCGGCGGCGGTTTTGGCGCAGCAGAAGACGCTCTATGTCGCGGGTTACGGCGGGTCCTTCGAGAAGACGATCCGCGACGAGGTGATCCCGGCTTTTGAGCAGGCCCACGGTGTCAAGGTCGAGTACGTCGCCGGCAATTCGACCGACACGCTGGCCAAGTTGCAGGCCCAAAAGGGCAACCAGCAGATCGATGTGGCCATCGTCGATGACGGCCCGATGTACCAGGCGATCCAGCTCGGCTTCTGCGGCAAGATCGAAGGTGTGCCTGCCGATCTCTACGAGATCGCGCGCTTCAAGGACGACCGCGCGGTGGGCACTGGTCTGGTCGCAACCGGATTGATGTACAATACCAAGGTATTCGCGGAGAAGGGTTGGGCGCCCCCGACCTCCTGGAACGATCTGAAGGATCCGAAGTACCAAAAGCAGCTGGTCATCCCGCCCATCAACAACACTTACGGTCTGCATGCGCTGCTAATGCTAGCTAGGATGAACGGTGGCAGCGAATCCGACGTCGATGCCGGCTTCAAGATCTTCAAGAATGACGTCAATCCAAACGTGCTGGCCTATGAGCCTTCGCCGGGCAAGATGACCGAGCTGTTCCAGTCCGGCCAAGCGGTGCTGGCCGTCTGGGGCTCGGGCCGGGTCCAGAGCTTTGCCAACACCGGTTTTCCCGTCGCCTTCGTCTATCCCAAGGAAGGCGCGGCCACATTGCTAACGACCGCCTGTCCGATTGCCAAGCCCAACGCATCGCCGCTCGCCTCGGCCTTCACCAAGACGCTGCTCGATCCGAAACTACAGCTCGTGATGCTGAAGGATTACGGCTACGGACCGGTGCTGAAGTCGGTCGTAGTCCCGCCCGAGCTCGGCAAAATGGCGCCGATCGGCGAGCGCGCGGCGAAGCTCTATACGGCCGACTGGAGCATCATCAACGACAAGCGCGAGGAGTGGACCAAGCGGTGGAATCGCGAGGTCGAGCGCTGAGCTTGAGGCCCGGCACCGGCGGACGGGATTTCGGCGATGTCTGCGCGCGCTGCCGCAAGCCCTCCATCGACCCCTGCCACCGCAGCAACCAGAAGCATATCCATGCCCTTTCTCGAACTCGACCGTGTCGGGAAACAGTTCGGCCCGCAGACAGTCGTCGATGACATCAGCCTCGCGGTCGGCAAGGGGGAGTTCATCTCCTTCCTCGGTCCGTCCGGCTGCGGAAAGACCACGACGCTGCAGATGATCGCGGGCTTCCTCGATCCCTCGCGCGGCGCGATCCGGCTCGAGGGACGTGACCTGACCGCGGTGCCGCCGGCCAGGCGCGGCCTCGGCATCGTATTCCAGAGCTACGCGCTATTTCCGCATATGACCGCGGCTGAGAACGTTTCCTTTGGTCTCGAGATGCGGCGCGTGCCGCGGACCGAGCGCGCCGAGCGCGTCCGCGCGACGCTGGCCATGGTTGGGCTCGCCGGTTACGAAGCGCGCTATCCGCGCCGGATGTCGGGCGGCCAGCAGCAGCGCGTCGCGCTGGCCCGGGCGCTCGTGATCCAGCCGAGCGTGCTGCTGCTCGACGAACCGCTGTCGAACCTCGACGCCAAGCTGCGCGAGGAGATGCAGATCGAACTACGGCAGATCCAGCGCAATCTCGGCACCACGACGATCCTCGTCACCCACGACCAGAACGAGGCGATGTCGCTGTCCGACCGCATCGTGGTCATGAGCCAGGGCCGCATCGAGCAGATCGGCACGCCGCAGCAGACCTACGAGCGGCCGGCGTCCGCCTTCGTGGCGCAGTTTCTGGGCAAGACCAACGATTTCGCCGCGATCATCGACCGGGGCGGCGTCGCTCCGGCGCGGCTGATCGCCGGTTCCTGGAGCGCGCCTGCACCGGCTGGCCTCGCGGGTCCAGTGACCGTCAGCATTCGCCCGGAGCGGATCGGTTTCGGCGATACGGGGCTCGCGGCGAAGATCGTCACCCGCATCTTTCAGGGCAATCACTGGCTGTTTCAGTGCGAGAGTGAATGCGGCCCCGCGATCGTGATCCGCCAAAACGACGGCCAGCCGCAGCCCGCAGAGGGGGAGGCGGTCCGTCTCGCCTGGCGGCCGGAGGATATGAGTCTGCGTGGCGCCGGAGCCGCCGCATGAGCGCTGCCATCGACCACGTTCCGGCGAGCGCAGCACCGGCGGCGGATACGCGCGATGCACGCGCGGCGTGGGCGCTGTCCGCGCCGGCGCTGATGTTGTTCTTCGGGGTCTTGGTGATCCCGCTCGCCATGACGGCGATGCTCTCGTTCCACGATTGGGGCCAGTACAAGGGCATCGAGCCGGTTTTCATTCTGAAGAACTGGCGCGAGGTCGTGACCGATCCCTATTATGCCGAGATGTTCTGGCGGACCTTCCGCATCGCGCTGCTAGTGACGCTGATTACGGCCGCGCTCGGCGCGCCGGAGGCCTATATCCTCAACCGCATGAGCGGACGCTGGAAGAGCTTCTTCCTGCTCGTGATCCTCGGCCCGCTGCTGATCTCCGTGGTGGCGCGCACGCTCGGCTGGGCGCTGCTGTTCGGCGGCAACAATGGCCTCGTCAACAAGCTCCTGATGTCGATCGGGCTGATCGGCTCGCCGCTGCGCTTCATGTTCACCGAGACCGGCATGGTCGTGGCACTCGCGCATGTGCTGATGCCGTTCATGGTGCTGTCGGTCTGGGCCGCGCTGCAGCGCGTCGACCCGCAGATCGAGAACGCCGCCATGTCGCTCGGCGCCAATTCGCTCACCATCATTCGCCGCATCTTGCTGCCGCAGATCATGCCCGGCGTGCTGTCGGGCGCGATCATCGTATTCTCGCTGTCGGCGAGCGCTTTCGCGACGCCTGCCATCATCGGCGGCCGCCGGCTCAAGGTCGCGTCGACGCTCGCCTATGACGAGTTTCTCAACACGCTGAACTGGCCGCTCGGCGCGGCGGTGGCGGTGCTGCTGCTGCTGGCGCTCGTGCTGATCGTCGTCGGCAGCAACGCGCTGATCGAGCGGCGCTATGCCGGGGTGTTCCAATGAGGACGAACGGCCCGCTCGCGCTTCTCTTTCATACGATCTTCGTCGTCGCCATGCTGGCGCCGATCGTGGTGGTCTGCCTCGTCGCTTTCACGCCCGAGGGTTATTTGTCGCTGCCGACCACGCATTTCTCGCTGCGCTGGTTCAGGGCCATCGCGAACTATCCGGAGTTCGTCCATGCCTTCTGGGTGAGCCTCGGGTTGGGGGCGCTGTCCTCGTTCGTGGCGCTGCTGTTTGCGGTGCCGGCGGCACTGGCCATCGCGCGCTATAGCTTCCGCGGCCGCGACGCCCTTGCGGCGCTGTTCCTGTCGCCGTTGATGATTCCGCATGTCGTGCTCGGTATCGCTTTCCTGCGCTTTTTTACGGCGCTCGGCATGGGCGGCAGCTTCCCGGCGCTGCTGGTCGCTCATGTGGTGGTGGTGTTTCCGTTCGCACTGCGGCTGACGCTGGCGGCGGCGACCGGCATGGACCGCTCGGTCGAGATGGCCGCGGTCTCGCTCGGCGCCGGCGGTTGGACGCTGTTCCGCCGCGTGACCTTGCCCCTGATCCTGCCCGGCGTCATCAGCGGCTGGGCGCTCGCCTTCATCCAGTCCTTCGACGACCTGACCATGACCGTCTTCCTGGCCGCGCCCGGTACGGAGACGCTGCCCGTTCGCATGTTCCTCTATATCCAGGACAACATCGATCCGCTGGTGACATCCGTGTCGGCCTGCGTGATCGCGATCACCATGACCGCCCTTGTTCTGCTCGACCGTTTCTACGGGCTCGACCGCGTGCTCGCCGGCAAGAGCGACCCGGGGCGATAGGAGAACCTATGTCAAAAGATTATGACGTCGCCGTCGTGGGCGGCGGACTGCTCGGCTCCGCGATCGCCTGGGGACTTGGCCGGCTCGGCAAGACGGTCGTCGTCCTCGACGAGGGCGACATCGCCAAGCGCGCCTCGCGGGCAAACTTTGCGCTGATCTGGGTACAGAGCAAGGGTCTGGGCATGCCGGCCTACACCGGCTGGACGGTGCGGGCGTCCGAGGCCTGGGGCAGGCTCGCCGCCGAATTGAAAGACCAGACCGGGTTCGACGTCGCGCTGCAGCAGAATGGCGGCTTCCACCTGACCCTCGGCGACGACGAGTTCGCGCAGCGCGGCCAGCTCGTCACGCGCATGCACAACCAGGTTGGTGCCGCCGACTACCAGATGGAGATGCTGTCGGCGTCGGACGTCCAGAAGATGCTGCCGCTGATCGGCCCCGAGGTGTCGGGCGGCAGCTTCTGTCCGCTGGACGGGCATGTGAATTCGCTGCGTACCTTCCGCGCCTTCCACACCGGGCTGAAATGGTTCGGCGTCGATTATTTCCCGGAGCGGCCGGTTACGGCGATCGCCCGCAGCGGCGGCGAATTCCGGCTGTCGACCGGGCAGGGCGAGATCCGCGCGGCGAAGGTGGTGCTCGCTGCCGGCAACGCCAACCAGGCATTGGCGCCGATGGTCGGCCTGTTGGCGCCGATGGGCCCGACCCGCGGGCAGATCGTGGTGACCGAGCGCACCGTGCCGTTCCTGCCGCATCCGCTGACCACCATCCGCCAGACCGACGAGGGGACGGTGATGATCGGCGACAGCAAGGAAGACCAGCTTGACGACCGCGCGCTGAACCATTCGGTCAGCGCGGTGATGGCGGACCGGGCGCAGCGCATGTTCCCGCATCTGGCGCGCCTCAATGTGATCAGGACCTGGGCCGGCATCCGCGTGATGCCGCAGGATGGCTTCCCGATCTACGACCAGTCGGCGCGCGAACCCGGAGCGTTCGTCGCCTGCTGTCATTCCGGCGTGACGCTCGCCTCCAACCACGCCTTCGAAATTGCCCGGATGGTTGCGGCGGGCGCTCTCGAACCCGAGCTCGTCGGCGCGTTCTCGGCCCGCCGTTTCGACACGAACCAGGCTGCGACGAGCAGCGGCTACTACTGACACATCGACACGGCCCGAACGGGCGGAGAAAGGGCCAAGAGGTATCCAATGTTCAAACGATCCGATCAGGACGAAAGACGATCCGTGCACATCTTCGTGGATGGGGCCGCCGTCGAGTTGCGCGAGGGCGATACGGTTTCCGCTGCATTGCTCGCCTGCGGCCGAGACGTGCGCCGCGCCACCGCGGTGAGTGGTGCGCTGCGCTTGCCCTATTGCATGATGGGTGTGTGCTTCGACTGCCTCGTCAGCATCGATGGCGTCGGCAATCGCCAGGGCTGCCTGGTGCCCGTCGCCGAGGGCATGCAGATCGAGATTTAGAAGGGCAAGCGGGAGATCGGCCGATGAACGCGATTCCCAGTCGCGATAGCTACGATGTTGCGGTGATCGGGGCCGGGCCTGCCGGGCTTGCCGCCGCCGCGGCTGCGGCCGAAGCCGGCCTGTCGACGCTGCTGCTCGACGAAAATGCCGGTCCCGGCGGCCAGGTCTGGCGCGCCATCGCCTCGACTCGGGTGACGAAACGCGGCCATTTGGGCACCGACTATTGGGTGGGCGCGGACCTTGTCGAGGCGGTTCGATCGAGCGGCGCCGAGATCATCCAGCGCGCGACCGTGTGGAGCCTCGACCGCAATCTCGAGCTCGGCATCTCCGCGGGCGGCATCTCCGCCTTCGTCAGGGCACGGCGCGTGATTCTGGCGACGGGCGCGCTGGAGCGGCCGTTTCCGATTCCCGGCTGGACGCTGCCGGGGGTAATGACCGCCGGTGCTGCGCAGACGATGCTGAAGTCGTCCGGCCTGGTGCCGGACGGGCCCACGGTGATCGCGGGGCAGGGCCCACTGATTTGGCTGCTCGCGGCGCAGATCCTGCGCCTTGGCGGTCGCATCGACCGCATCCTCGACACCACCGAGCGCAGGAACTACCTCGCCGCGCTGCCCCACGCCTTCGCCTTCATGACCTCGCTCTATTTTGCGAAGGGCCTCGCCATGATGCGGGAGGTGCGGGCGACAGCGCCGGTGGTGACGGGCGTGAGCGAACTTGCGGCCGGCGGCGACGGCCAGCTCGCGACCGTGACCTATGCGGCCGGCCGCCGGCGCGAGACGGTTCCGGCCGAGCTGCTGCTGCTGCACCAGGGTGTGGTGCCCAACGTCAATCTCGCGATGGCGGCCGGGATCGAGCATCGCTGGGATGACCGGCAGCTGTGCTGGTCGCCGGTGCTCGATCACGACGGCAGCACATCGGTCGAGGGCATTGCTATCGCCGGCGATGGCGCCGGAATTGGCGGCGCGGCCGCCGCCATTGTCCGCGGCCGGATCGCGGCGCGAGCCGCAGTCGAGGCGCTGGCGCCGGCGGCCGCGACAAGGCTCGCCTCCATGGCGACGTTCAGAGCATCCCTGGCGCAGGCCGAGCGTGGCCGTGCCTTTCTCGATACGCTGTTCCGCCCCGCGCCGCGGTTTCGCATTCCTTCGGGCGATACCATCGTCTGCCGCTGCGAGGAGGTCACGGCCCAGGATATTCTCGAGGCCGTCACCATCGGTGCGACCGGGCCCAATCAGCTCAAGGCCTATCGCCGCACCGGCATGGGTCCTTGCCAGGGCCGGCTCTGCGGCCTGACCGTCACCGAACTGATGGCGCAAGCCCGCGGGAAGACTCCTCAGGAGATCGGCTACTACCGGCTGCGGGCGCCGGTGAAGCCGATCACGCTGGCCGAGCTTGCTTCCGTGCCGAAGACAGAGGCCGACGTCCAGGCGGTGGTGCGCGGATGACGAAGCTTGCGGATGCCATCGTCGTGGGCGGCGGCATCCATGGATGCTCGACCGCGCTTCATATGTGCCTCGCCGGAATGAAGCCGGTATTGATCGAGAAGGACTATGCCGGCCGCCACGCCTCCGGCGTCAATGCCGGCGGCGTTCGTCAACTGGCAAGGCTCGTCCCCGAAATCCCGCTCTCGATCCGTTCGATGGGAATCTGGGAGCGGATCGAAGCGCTGGTCGACGACGCTTGCGGCTTCGAGAGCCACGGCCAGGTGCTGGTGGCCGAGAATGATGTTGAATTCGATGCCTGTCGCGCGCGGGTCGCCGAGCTGAACGCGCTCGGCTTCATCCACGAGGAGCTCATCGATGGACCGGAGCTGCGGCGGCTGGTGCCGGCCGTGGCAGAGAGCTGCCCTGGCGGGGTGGTGTCGCGGCGCGACGGCGCGGCCAATCCGGCCACTACCACGACCGCATTTCGCCGCAAGGCGGCCGCGCTCGGCGCCACCGTCCTCGAGGGCGTGGCGGCTGCCAACATTCGCAGGGAAGACGGGCTGTGGCGGGTTGATGTCGGTGCCGATAGCTATGCCGCGCCGGTGCTGGTCAACGCCGCAGGCGCTTGGGCCGGCCGCATCGCCGCGGCGCTTGACGAGCCGGTGCCGGTCGAGACCGTGGCGCCGATGCTGATGATCACCTCGCGCGTGCCGCATTTCATCGATCCGGTGGTGATCCTGCGCGGCCGCAAACTGTCCTTCAAGCAATTCGCCAATGGTACGGTGCTAATCGGCGGTGGCCACTTGGCGACGCCGGACCAGGACCGCAACGAGACCGTGCTGGACTGGCGCAGCCTCGCGGTGAGTGCGCAGACCGTGTTCGATCTGTTTCCGGTCATGCGCGGCGCCACCATCTTGCGGGCCTGGGCCGGCATCGAGGCTCGCACAAAAGACGAACTGCCCGTCCTTGGGCCGAGTTTCCGTCACAAGGGTCTCTACCACCAGTTTGGCTTTTCGCTGCATGGCTTCCAGCTCGGCCCCGGCGCGGGCGCGGTGATGGCGGAGCTGACCGTCAACGGCGGCACCCAGACACGGATCGGCGATCTCAGCATCGAGCGTTTTCATTCTTTCACACCCTACAACCAGATGAGTACATCATGAACATCATCCGTAACATCCGTACCCCGATCATGCATCGCGCGGTCGAGGCCAATGGCTTCATCTTCGTCGGCGGCACGATCGCTGACGACACCAACGTCTCGATGGGCGAGCAGACCCGTAACATTCTCTGCAAGATCGCCGGCTATCTGAAAGAGGCGGGAACTGATCCATCGCGCGTCGTCAGCGCCTCGATTTTCGTGACGGATCTCTCCAAGAAAAAGGAGATGGATGCGGCCTGGACCGAATTCTTCGGCGATGACCTGCCGTCACGCGCTACAGTCGGTGTGGCCGATCTCGGTGGCGGCGCCTTGATCGAAGTGGTGGTCACCGCGATCAAGGGCTGACCACGCCGATTTCCCTACCTCGTTGCTGACTTGCCTTCATCCAAATCGCAGCCAAGTAATCAGCGCCATGACGATGAGCGCAGGCGCAGCGTAGTCGTAGACAAGCGGCTCGAGGCAGTTCGTCAACCGATCCCGCATCCAGTGAGGCGCCAGTCCACACAAGAGCCACCAAGCCAGCTGATATCATTTTGATATACGCTAATATGGATGGACGGTTTCCGCCTATACTCACCAAGCAAAACCGAATCCAGCGAGTCGGGTATCTCCAGTGTTCGGAGGCGGCAGACCCCGGAGCGCCCTGCTGGACAAGGTCACGAACTGGATGCCGCCGCCAACTTGGCCAGCTTCTACAGCTGCAGTGATCTTGCCGACACGCAAGGTACCGACGCGGATCTTAGATCACTGCAGGCTCATCAGGATTCCGATAGACCGAACGACGTCCTTCTCCATCTTGCGGATCGCTGCATAAACTTTGGCATGGTCATCCTGTGTCCGGTGGCGGCTAGTCTAGCTGGCGGCGGTATATCGCGTAGCGCTCCGCCGTTAGATAGGCAAAACTCAAATCCCTGGTCGCAGCCTATCGACTAAAACCCAGCGATTCATCGTCTGCCAGCGGAGCATGTCTTGGGCGTCTGCCACCGAGCCCAGTAATTCCGCGCAATCCTACGCAATAACGCGATCAACTGGACGGATCGATTGCATCTCGATCTAGCTTTCTGTCTCTACACCCGAACGCATAAGTTGGGGACGGAAGATACGCGATGCCATATGTCGATGCCACCGGAGCAAGGCTTTACGTTGAGGAAAGCGGGTACGGGTATCCGATCATCTTCATCCATGAATTCGGATCGGATATCCGTGGATGGGAAACCCAGGCTCGGTATTTTTCCCGTGCTTACCGCTGCATCGCCTATAATGCCCGCGGATACCTACCCAGCGACGTTCCCGAAGATGCCGCGTTATATGGTTGGGAGTTCGCGGTGGACGACATCGCCGCTGTGATGAGGGGTCTTAACATCGAGCGTGCCCATGTGGTGGGCTCAAGCATGGGTGGATATGCAGCCTTGCAGTTTGGGTTGCGGTATCCGGAAAAGGCCAGCGCGATTGTGGCAGCCGCAGTGGGATCCGGTTCTCTCCCTTCGCAGCGTGACGCCTGGTTAAGGGAAACAACGGTTCTCGCACGGATCTTTACCGAGCGTGGCATGGGCGCCATGGCCGAGAGGATGGCGTGTGGTCCGGCCCGCACACAGCTGAAATACAAAGATCGAAAGAGCTGGCAGGATTTCCTGGACCGTCTGCGTCAGCATTCACCGCAGGGGATGTCGAATACGATTGCGCGCTGCCAGGCGCTGCGGCCGTCACTGCATGATTTACGTGATCGCCTCTCAGGGATGGCAATTCCAGTGTTGCTGGCCGTGGGCGACGAAGACGTGGCCTGCCTCGAAACCAACCTGATGCTAAAGTCCGCGCTTCCCAATGCCGGCCTTTGGATATGTCCCAACACGGGCCATGCGATCAATCTGGAAGAGCCGTCGGCATTCAATGCTCAAATCGAAAGCTTCATAGGAGCTGTCGAGCGCGGAAGCTGGCGTCGCGGATATCCAACGTCCCATATTGCCTCAAATTCCGGATTGCAGCGCCGCGCACCCTTAACTCGTTCGCTCATCTCTGTCGGTCAGGAACGAGCCGATGCAGACGTCAGTCGTTTGCATCACGAGTAGTGGCTGTCTAATCGCGTCTTCAGCGAGTCTCCTTCATGAAACCCAGAATTGGCGTTTATCTGAGCCAACACATAGCTGCGCGGCTGGCGGCCGCAGCCAAGCGTCCCGGTGTCACAAAATCGGGGCTGGTCGAAGCCGCCCTTGATCGCTTCCTTGGCTCGGACGACATTGACGATACCACAGTGGGGCGCCACCTCGCCGGATTGAGCCGTCAGCTCGAGAACCTCGATCGCGGACTGCGGCTCGTGAACGAGACCGTCGCTCATCACGCGCGGTTCCACCTAGCAGTTGCGCCACCAATGCCGGCCGCGGCCCAGCGTGCTGCATGCGCGTTGGCGGCTGAGCGCTTTGATGAATTCGCCGCGCAAGTGGGACGCCGTCTCGATCGGGGAACGCCGCTCATGCGGGAGGCGATGGACCGTCTCGACGCATCAAGGCTGGTCCTCTCTGAACGCGACCTGGGGCAGGGAGAGCCCTCTCGAACGCCATCGACGAATTACGAATCAAGCCAGCGGCGATCGACGGCGTTTGACGATGTATCAGAACATTCCGCTGCCGTCCGGGAGGACGGCAGCAATGGCGGCTTTCCAGGGCGGACCGGCCGTCCCCTTCACTGAACCTGCCACCGACGGTGATCGAGGTGCGGCCGCGGTCGCCCCGCAACGATCTGCGTGGACCTCGCCAACAGCAGTGAGACGGGTGACGAAAGACGTTGTCGAAAACCGGGTTCTAATCCTGCGCGTGTTCCTGCCATTCGTCGCCGGCTATTACCTCGCCTATCTCTTCCGGACCATCAATGCAGTCATGGCAGCTCCACTGGCGATGGAATTGCGGCTCGGCGCGGGGGATCTTGGTCTCCTCACTTCGGTCTACTTTCTGACGTTTGCCGCCGCTCAGATACCGATCGGCATCCTCCTGGACCGATATGGTCCGCGGCGGATTCAGAGCGCATTATTGGTTGTAGCGGCGGTCGGCGCAGCGCTGTTCGCTGTGTCAAATCATTTTCTGTTGCTGCTCACTGGCCGCGCGCTGATCGGTCTGGGCGTCGCCGCTGCCTTGACGGCGGGATTGAAGGCTCTCGTGCTGTGGTTTCCCAGGGATCGCGTGCCGCTCCTGAACGGTTTGATGGTCATGCTTGGCGCGCTGGGTGCAGTGACCGCGACAGTGCCGGCCGACCTGTTGCTCGTCTGGATCGGCTGGCGTGAACTTTTTGGTTTGTTCGCTGCGCTAACGGCCGCCTGCGCGGCTATGGTCTATTTCGTGGTACCCGAGGCTACGCCGGTCGTAAGCGGAGCCGGGTCGGTCGGTTTGAGAAGGATTTATGCTGATCCGCGCTTTTGGCGTCTTGCACCACTCTCGGCAACCTGCATCGGAACGGCCTGGGCTCTGCAGGGACTCTGGGCGGCGCAGTGGCTCACCGACGTTGATGGCCTCGATCGGAAAGCGGTGGTGCTTCATTTGTTTGCCATGGCGGTCGCGCTCAGTCTGGGTGCGGTTCTACTTGGCGTCGCGGCCGATCGGCTGCGCCGGCGTGGTGTCGGGCCAGAGATGCTCCTGGGGCTTGTCGCAACTGTCTTCATCACGGCTCAGTTGGCGTTGGTCCTGCGCTTGCCGTTACCATCCTATTTCCTGTGGGCCGTTGTGGCGGCGGTCGGTGCGGCTGTCGTGCTCAGTTATGCGATTTTGGCAGAATATTTCCCCAAGGAGTTGGCCGGGCGGGCCAACGGGGCGCTGAATTTCTTCCACATCGCTGCAGCGTTCGTTGTGCAATATGCGACCGGCGTGGTGCTTCAGCTTTGGACGCCTCAAGCAGGTCATTATCCCGAAATCGCCTATCAGACCGCCTTTGCTCTCAATCTCGTCCTCCAGATCGTGGCTTGGGTCTGGTTTGCGTTGCCGCGGCCTGTCCTTCGACCTTCGACAGTATTCGGCGCCCGACCGTCCGAATGATAGCCCACCGCCGCCGTCCGCACGCCCGACAGGAAACGGCTCTTGCTGTTGCGATAGCTGACACCTGATCCTTGGTCATCATGTCCGCAACCAAGATTCTCTGGGGCCAGATCATTGTTGTTTGCATGGTCGTGCTGATGACCATGTGGGCGGCGACGCAGTGGGTGGCCTGGAAGCTCGGTTACCAACCCCAACTCGGACAACCTTGGTTTGAAGTTCTACCCGGCGCGCCGGTCTATCTCCCGCCCGCGTTCTTTTGGTGGTGGTACGCCTATGACGCCTATGCGCCGCAGGTCTTTGTCGAGGGTGCTTACATTGCTGCCTCAGGAGGATTTATCTCGATTGCGGTTGCCATCGGCATGTCGGTTTGGCGGGCACGCGAAGCAAAGACCGCCGCGACTTACGGCTCGGCCCGCTGGGCAACTCCGCTCGAGGTTCGTGCTGCAGGCCTTGCCGGGCCAGATGGCGTCGTACTCGGACGGTTCGAGCGCGACTATCTCCGCCATGATGGACCGGAGCATGTGCTGTGCTTTGCGCCGACCCGGTCCGGCAAGGGCGTCGGCCTCGTGGTGCCGACCCTGTTGACCTGGCCAGGCAGTTGCATCGTCCACGATATCAAGGGAGAGAACTGGGCCCTGACGTCAGGCTTTCGGGCTCGGCATGGTCGCGTGTTGCTGTTTGATCCGACCAACGCGAAATCAGCCGCCTACAATCCGTTGCTGGAAGTTCGCCGCGGTGAATCGGAGGTGCGTGACGTTCAAAATGTGGCGGACGTGCTTGTCGACCCGGAGGGATCCCTCGAGCGCCGCAATCACTGGGAGAAGACCAGCCACGCTTTGCTGGTCGGAGCCATTCTTCATGTCCTCTATGCTGAGCCAGACAAAACTCTCGCCGGAGTTGCCGCCTTTCTCTCCGATCCGAAGCGTCCGATTGAGGTGACGCTCCATGCCATGATGACATCTGCGCATCTAGGTCAGGCCGGGCCCCACCCGGTTATCGCCTCGGCGGCGCGGGAACTTCTCAACAAGAGCGAGAATGAACGCTCCGGCGTGCTTTCGACCGCGATGTCGTTCCTGGGGCTCTATCGCGATCCCATTGTGGCGAAGGTGACACGCCATTGCGATTGGCGGATCCGCGATCTCGTCGAGGGCGCCCGGCCTGCTTCTCTTTATCTCGTCGTGCCGCCATCCGACATCAGTCGTACCAAGCCACTGGTACGCTTGATACTTAATCAGATCGGCCGGCGTCTGACGGAGGATCTGCACGCAAAGGGGCGGCACCATCGGCTATTGCTAATGCTCGACGAATTTCCAGCGCTCGGCCGGCTCGATTTTTTCGAGTCAGCGTTGGCGTTCATGGCCGGCTATGGCTTGAAAAGCTTTCTGATCGCGCAATCGCTCAATCAGATCGAGAAGGCATATGGAGCCAACAATTCCATCCTCGATAACTGCCATGTGCGCGTGTCTTTCGCCACGAACGACGAGCGCACTGCCAAACGCGTTTCGGACACGCTGGGTACCGCAACCGAGATGCGGGCAATGAAGAACTATGCCGGCCACAGGCTGAGCCCTTGGCTCGGCCATCTGATGGTCTCGCGTCAGGAGACGCCGCGACCATTGCTCACACCCGGCGAGGTGATGCAGTTGCCGCCCGCCGACGAATTAGTGCTCATCTCCGGCGTCCCACCGATCCGCGCAAAAAAAGCACGATACTTTGACGATCAGCGATTGATCGAGCGCGTGCTCGCGCCACCGGAGATGACAGGCAGGCAAGGTGGGGCAGCACCGTTGGACGATTGGAGGCAGTTGCCGGTTCCCGCGGCTGACACTCCTGGTCAGGAAGTCAAAGCGTCAAGCGAATCGCGTGTGGATGATCCAGCGAGCGCCGGAATCCGCCGGGAGCCGGAACTTCCTGAACACGAGGAGATCGAGCCGGAACAAGTAAGGCAGGCACAGGAATTCGGCTTTGTGGACGATGATTCGGATGACGATGCGGTACGCGCCCGCGCCTTGCGCCTGCAGGTCCGTGGCCTCGCTCGCCAGGCCGCGATGGATCCCGGGGATGGCATCGACCTCTAAGCAGGATATATGCGAACCAAGCACACCTTTCGCCTGCCGCCAGATCTCGCCGGACAGCTGGCCGATTACGCCAGCCGGAAGCGCGTGCCGCAGGCTCTGGTCGTCGAGACGGCGCTTTCATCGTATCTGTCGCCGGACAATTCGGAACGGATGGAGGCGGCGCTTGGCCGCCGGCTCGATCGCCTCACCAGGCAGGTCGAGCGACTAGAGCGGCACATCATCATTTCGGGCGAAGCATTGGCGCTATTCGTCCGTTTCTGGCTCACCGTCACGCCGCCGCTGCCGGACGCCACGCAGCCGGCAGCCCAAGCTAAAGGGCGTGAGCGATATCAGGGTTTTGTCGAGGCGCTCGGGAGACGGTTGGCGAACGGGCGGGGACTGTTCGAGGAAATTTCCCAAGACGTTGCTCCCACAGAAGCGGCGGCGGACAAAGCAGGTGGCTCGTCTTGAACGATCAAGCCGTCTTCTTTCTCTTTTTGCGCTAAAGCCCTACGCCCGATCTCATCTTGTTGCGCGATCACACATCCTGCCTTTTCTATCCTCCCCGACATCAAGACCGCAATCCGCGGTCGCGACGAGGGGGGCACAAGTGGCAATCCACCATCTCAATCAGGAAGCGACCTCGCGTGGCGCACGCATGTTGCGCACCGCGCTCGGTCCCGCCATCGCAATCTGGCTTGAAGACCCCTCCATCGTCGAGGTGATGCTCAATCCTGACGGGCGCCTCTGGATCGACCGACTGGCAAGCGGGCTTGTCGATACCGGTGAGCGTCTGTCACCAAGTGACGGCGAACGCATTGTGCGGCTTGTCGCGCACCATGTCGGCGCCGAGGTGCATCGGGGGTCCCCGCGTGTCTCAGCCGAATTGCCAGAAACCGGAGAACGCTTCGAAGGTTTGCTGCCGCCAGTCGTCGCAGCGCCGGCCTTTGCGATCCGCAAACCCGCCGTCGCCGTGTTTACCCTCGACGACTATGTCGTCGCCGGCATCATGCTGCCAGGGCAGGCCGCGACACTGCGCCTGGCGGTCGCCGATCGCCATAACATCCTCGTCGCCGGCGGCACCTCAACCGGAAAGACCACGCTCACCAACGCGTTGTTGGCGGAGGTCGCCAAGACCGCCGATCGCGTCGTGCTCATCGAGGATACCCGCGAACTACAATGTAAGGCCTCGAATCTCGTTGCGCTCCGAACCAAGGACGGCGTTGCCTCGCTCTCAGATCTTGTTCGCTCCTCGCTGCGGCTGCGTCCGGATCGCATTCCCATTGGTGAGGTGCGCGGCGCGGAAGCGCTCGATCTGCTGAAAGCTTGGGGAACTGGCCATCCCGGCGGCGTCGGCACCATTCACGCGGGCTCAGCGATCGGCGCGCTTCGCAGAATGGAGCAGCTGATCCAGGAAGCCGTCGTCGTGGTCCCGCGCGCTTTGATCGCTGAGACAATCCAGTTCATCGCTGTGCTGGCAGGCCGCGGATCCGATCGGCGGCTCACCGAACTTGCCCGTGTCGGGGGGGTTGGTTCTGATGGCGACTACGTTCTTCACCCCGTAGGAGATCGGCCATGACGCGATCAGGTCTCCAATTTTATTGCCGCATGATGTTGGTCGCTGCGGCGGTTCTTCACATACTGGTTTCCGCTCCCGCCAGGGCCGCTGGTTCGAACATGCCCTGGGAGCAACCGCTCAATCAGATTCTGCAATCGGTCGAAGGTCCGGTCGCCAAGATCC
Source organism: uncultured Alphaproteobacteria bacterium (assembly GCA_963793165.1). Lineage (GTDB taxonomy): Bacteria > Pseudomonadota > Alphaproteobacteria > Rhizobiales > Xanthobacteraceae > Bradyrhizobium. The sequence continues at coordinate 539,530 of CAWBYU010000004.1, read as the reverse complement.
TGGCGGTGATCATCATCATTGTTACCGGATTGACCCTCGCCTTTGGCGACACCTCGGGAGGATTTCGCAGACTCATCCAGATTGTCTTCGGCCTCTCGATCGCGTTCGCGGCCAGTTCCTTCTTCCTGTCATTCTTTTCGTTCGGTGGTGGAGTGCTGGTGTGACGGACACAGATGTCTTCAAGTCGGATTCATCCATCCCAGGCTTCGCGATACCCGTGCATCGTTCTTTGACCGATCCGATTCTGTTGGGTGGCGCTCCCCGCGCGGTTGCGATTCTCAATGGCACCCTGGCGGCTGCACTGGGCCTCGGCCTGCGGCTGTGGCTCGCCGGTCTGTTGCTCGGGATTCTCGGCCATGCCGCCGCAATGTGGGCGGCGAAGCGCGATCCCCAATTCGTCGAGGTCGTGCGGCGGCATTTGCGCATCTCCAGCCATTTGAGCGTTTAAGTGATGATGAACCTCGCAGAATATCAGCGTTCGACCACGCAGCTTGCAGATTTCCTGCCCTGGGCCGCTTTGGTCGACGAGGGTATCGTCCTCAACAAGGACGGCTCGTTTCAGCGCACCGCGAAGTTTCGCGGGCCAGACCTGGATTCCGCCGTGCCGGCGGAGCTCGTTGGCTTCGCCGGTCGATTAAGCAACGCGCTGCGTCGGCTCGGTTCGGGCTGGGCCGTCTTTGTCGAGGCGCAGCGTCATCCCGCAATCAACTATCCGGAAGGACATTTCCCGGACGTGGCGTCGGCCCTGGTCGATGTGGAGCGCCGGGCTGAATTTGAGCAGGCGGGGGCGCACTATGAATTGAGCTATTTCCTCACCTTTCTCTATTTGCCTCCTCCGGAAGAGACCGCCCGCGCCGAGCGATTCCTCTACGAGCGAGGCGACCGCAACGAAGATGCGGATGCTCGCGAAGTTCAACGCGGGTTCGTCGATCGTACGGAGCGCGTGCTTGGGCTCGTCGAGGGATTTATGCCCGAGATCGGATGGCTCAATGACGAGGAAACGCTGACCTATCTGCACGCGACCGTCTCGACCAAGCGGCAGCGCGTTCGCGTGCCGGAGATACCGATGTATCTCGATGTGGTCCTGGCGGACCAGCCTCTGATCGGCGGCCTGGAGCCGATGCTTGGGAATTCCCACCTGCGGGTGCTGACCGTGGTCGGGTTTCCGACCGTCACGACCCCCGGGATTCTGGACGAACTCAACCGGCTCGCCTTTGCCTATCGCTGGTCGACGCGGGCGATCATGCTCGACAAGGCAGATGCGACCAAGTTGCTCACCAAAATCCGTCGGCAGTGGTTTGCCAAGCGCAAGTCGATTGCCGCGATCCTGAAGGAGGTGATGACCAACGAGGCGTCCACCTTGCTCGACACCGACGCCCACAACAAGGCAATGGATGCCGATGCTGCCCTGCAGGAACTCGGATCCGACGCAATCGGCCAAGCCTTCATTACCGCCACCGTAGCGGTGTGGGACGACGACCCGCGCGTCGCCGATGAGAAGCTGCGGCTGGTCGAGAAAGTCATTCAGGGACGCGACTTCACCTGCGTGGCGGAGAGCGTCAATGCGGTGGAGGCCTGGCTGGGGTCGTTACCCGGCCATGCCTACGCCAATGTCCGACAGCCGCCGGTCTCCACGCTCAATCTTGCGCATATGATCCCATTGTCGGCGATCTGGGCGGGTCCGGTGCGAGACGAGCATCTTGGCGCGCCGGCATTGTTCTTGGCGCGGACCGCGGGGGCGACGCCGTTTCGGTTTTCGCTGCATGTCGGCGATGTCGGCCATACCCTGGTAGTCGGTCCGACGGGAGCCGGAAAATCGGTGCTGCTCGCACTGATGTCTCTGCAGTTCCGCCGCTATCCGAAATCGCAGGTCTTCGCATTCGACTTCGGCGGCTCGATCCGTGCCGCGGCGCTCGCCATGGGCGGTGACTGGCATGATCTCGGTGGTGCACTGTCGGAAGATACCAGCGAGCCGGTGGCGCTTCAGCCCATGGCCAAGATCGACGATGCCGCCGAACGCGGCTGGGCGGTGCAATGGATAGCGAACATCCTTACCCGTGAAAGGATCGTCATCACGCCGGAAGCCAAGGACCACCTCTGGTCGGCTCTGACCTCGCTTGCGTCTGCACCGGTGCCGGAGCGGACGCTGACCGGCCTGTCGGTGCTGATGCAGTCGCAGGCCCTCAAGCGTGCGCTGCAACCCTATTGCGTTGGCGGACCCCTTGGCCGGCTGCTCGATGCGGAAGCCGAGCGTCTCGGAGACGGGGAAGTTCAGGTCTTCGAGACCGAGGGCCTGATCGGTACCGGCGCCGCGCCGGCAGTGCTGGCCTATCTCTTTCACCGTATCGAGAGGCGGCTCGACGGCCGTCCGACATTGTTGATCATCGACGAAGGCTGGCTCACGCTCGACGACGAGGGCTTTGCCGGACAGCTTCGCCAATGGCTGAAAACCCTGCGCAAGAAAAATGCCTCGGTGATCTTCGCCACCCAGTCGTTGTCGGACATCGAGGGCTCGTCGATCGCGCCCGCCATTATCGAGAGTTGCCCGACGCGGTTGTTCCTGCCTAACGCGCGGGCCATTGAGCCGCAGATCGCGGCGATCTACCGCCGCTTCGGCCTCAACGACCGCCAGATCGAGATTCTCGCCCGGGCGACACCGAAGCGCGACTACTACTGCCAGTCCCGGCGCGGCAATCGGTTGTTCGAGCTCGGTCTCGGTAGTGTCGCGCTCGCTTTCACTGCCGCCTCGGCCAGATCCGACCAGGCCGCGATCGAGCGGATCCTCGCAAAACATGGCCGCGATGGGTTCGTTGCCGCTTGGCTTACCCACTGCGGTGTCGGATGGGCGGCCGAGCTCATCCCCAATGTCTCCACCGGGGGAACATCAACATGATCCATATTCGTGATCTTGCGGCGGCGAGTGTCGTCGCCCTCCTGATCGCCTTCCCGGCCGCGCGATCTTCGGCGCAGGTGGTCGTCTTTGATCCGAACAACCATGCGCAGAATGTTCTGACCGCCGCCCGTGCGCTGCAGCAAATCAATAACCAGATCACCTTGCTGCAAAATCAAGCCCAGATGCTGATCAATCAGGCGAGGAATCTCGCAAGCCTGCCGTATTCGTCGTTGCAACAGCTTCAATCGTCGATCCAGCGTACCCAACAGCTCCTGACCCAGGCGCAGCGCATTGCCTACGACGTTCAGCAAATCGATCATGCCTTCTCGACAACCTACGCTCCGGCTTCCTCGGAGGCATCCGGCCAGACGCTGATCGCCAATGCGCAGGCACGCTGGCAGACCTCGGTAGCGGCATTACAGGATTCGTTAAGGGTACAGGCCGGTGTAGTCGGCAATCTCGACACCCATCGTATCCAGGCGTCGGCGCTGGTGATGTCGAGCCAGTCCGCGACCGGGGCGCTGCAGGCGACCCAAGCCGGCAATCAACTTGCCGCTCTTCAGGCCCAGCAACTCGCCGATTTGACGGCAACCGTTGCAGCTCAGGGGCGGGCGCAGAGTCTGGAAGCTGCACAACGCATCGCTGCACAAGACCAGGGCCGGGAGCAACTTCGTCGCTTCCTCACGCGGGGCGCCGGTTATCAATCCACCAATGTTCAGATGTTCCACCGATGAACCAGCATCTTACCACTCGGAAGGTCGCATCGATATCGGCAGCCGGCTTCGTTGTCTTGATCGCCACGCTGGATGTCATCCGCAGCCAGCGCGGTGAAGACGCCATCGTGGCGCCACTAGAACGCAAGGAGGCTGATGCGCGTGCTTTGGAACTCGTGCGCTGCCGGTCCGTAACATTGGACCAGATTGCGCCGATCGAGAACTGTCGCCGGATTTGGGCAGAGTATCGTCGGCAATTCTTCAAGCGAACCAAAACGTTTCCGGGGGCTGCCGAGCCGATTCCGGCCGCCACCGGTTCAGCGAAGAATGAGGAAAGGGTCTCGCCGCTTGAGGCCGAACAGCGGCAGAGCGGGGTCAGATGATGGGCGGCACCGGCGTCATCGACCGTTTCCTGGAGGTCTTTACCCGTTACATCAATTCAGGTTTTGGTCTGCTCAGCGGAGAAGTTGCATTCCTGGCCACCACGTTGGCCGCCATCGACATCACGCTCGCAGCCATATTTTGGAGCTGGGCGGCTGACGAAGACATCATCGCTCGACTAGCGAAGAAAACCTTGTTCGTAGGCGTGTTCGCCTACCTGATCGGCAACTGGAACAACCTCGCTCGCATCATTTTCGAAAGTTTCGCTGGTCTGGGGCTGAAGGCGTCCGGTTCGAACTTAACCGCTGCTGATTTCCTAAGTCCTGGTCGCATGGCGCAAGTCGGTATCGATGCCGGCCGGCCAATCCTGGAGTCGATCTCCGGGCTGATGGGTTACATCAGCTTTTTCGAGAATTTCGTGCAGATTGTGGTTCTGATGTTCGCCTGGATCGTGGTGTTGCTGGCTTTCTTTATCCTGGCGATCCAGCTCTTTGTGACGCTTATCGAGTTCAAGCTGACGGCGCTGGCAGGATTCGTGCTGATCCCATTTGGCCTGTTCGGCAAGACAGCCTTTGCCGCCGAGCGCGTGCTTGGCAACGTGATCTCGTCAGGCATCAAGGTGCTCGTGCTCGCCGTCATCATCGGCATCGGTTCGACCTTATTCTCCCAGTTTACTTCCGGATTCGGCGGCAACCAGCCGACCATCGATGATGCCATGTCCATGGTGCTGGCGGCGCTCGCGCTGCTGGGACTTGGCATCTTCGGTCCCGGCATTGCCAACGGCATTGTCGCCGGAGGTCCGCAGCTCGGGGCCGGCGCGGCCGTTGGGACCGGCGTTGCTGCGGGTGGCATCGTTGTCGCAGGAACCGCAGGTGCCGCCATGGGGACGGGGGTCGTGGGCGGAACGCTCGCCACTGCAGCGCGAGGCGGCGCTTCGGTTGCCGCCGGTGCTTCTGCCGCATATCGCTCGGGCGGGATTGCAGGACCCGCACAAACGGGCGCTTCAAGGATCACAGGCTCACTTCGTCGGTCCGCTGGTGCGGCAGCATCGAATGCCACGGAAGCAGGTCAAAGCGCGGCTTCATCCGGTTCATCATCCGTTGGCGAGCCACCCGCCTGGGCTGCGCGCATGAAGCGTTCGCAAACCCTGAGCCATGGCGCGTCCGCTGCAGCACAGGTGGTTCGGGCCGGCGATCATGCCGGTAGTGGTGCGTCTGTCGATCTCTCCGAAAGTGAAGGCTGATGTTCAAGAGATCTTCCGTGCGTTACGGCCGCACGCCAAAACCCGAGACGCCGTTTCAGAAGGCGGGGCAGGTCTGGGACGAGCGCATCGGTTCGGCCAGGGCTCAAGCCAAGAACTGGCGGTTGATGGCCCTTGGTTCTCTGCTGCTATCCGGCGGCCTTGCCTCCGGTCTCGTCTGGCAGTCCGTCCGCGGCACGGTGACGCCGTGGGTAGTGCAGGTCGATCGCCTGGGCCAGGCCCAGGCCATCGCGCCGGCAGACAGCAGCTATCAGCCCGGCGATCCACAGATCGCATTTCATCTGGCGCGCTTCATCGAAGACGTGCGCGGACTTCCAGCCGACGGCATCGTGCTGCGGCAAGACTGGCTGCGTGCCTATGATTTCACCACCGATCGTGGCGCGGCTGCGCTCAACGACTACGCGCGAACCAGCGATCCGTTTGCGAATCTGGGCAAGCTACAGATCTCGGTCGATGTCTCCAGCGTTATCCGCGCTTCGCCGACCTCCTTCCGCGTCGCCTGGATCCAGCGTTCTTATGAGAACGGTAGCCTGAGCACGACCGAGCGCTGGACTGCGATCCTCACCGTCGTGATCGAATCGCCGCGCGATGCCGATCGTCTGCGTAAAAATCCTCTTGGGGTCTACGTCAACGCGATCAATTGGTCGAAGGAACTGGCGCAATGAAACCATCTTCCATCGGTAAAACAGCATCGCTGGTTCTACTTCTTTCCGTTTCCACGCTTGCCGGCTGCTCCATGCCGCTGAAGCCTCCACCGGATATTTCCTATGATGATGAGGCACAACCAGCCGTGCAACTGGGCGACCCTCCGAAGCCGGTGGAAGTTGTCGAGCTTCCGAAATTGTTGCCGCTTCCCGGCCAGCTCAAGCCGCTGCACGAAGCGCCTTTGAAGCCGGAGTTTGGCGATCCCCGCAAACGTGTCGAAAAAGCCAATGCGGCGTCCCGCGTGCAGCCAACCCGCAATGGCTACATCAATGCCGTTCAGGTCTATCCGTTCTCACAAGGCGCGCTCTATCAGGTCTATGCCGCACCAGGACAGGTGACGGATGTTGCCTTGCAGGAAGGTGAGCAACTGGTCGGCTCCGGCCCGGTTGCTGCCGGCGATACCGTGCGCTGGATTATCGGCGACACAGAGAGTGGAGCAGGCCCGACCAAGCGCATTCATATCCTGGTCAAACCCACACGGCCTGATCTCGTCTCCAATCTCGTGATCAATACCGACCGGCGCACCTATCTTCTTGAACTTCGCTCGGCTGAGAAGACCTACATGGCATCGGTCTCATGGCAATATCCGCAGGACCAGTTGATCGCACTGCGCCGCCAGAATGCGGGCGCCGAGGCCGCCACGCCCGTTGCCGAGGGTATTGATATTTCGCGGTTGCGGTTCCGCTACGCGATTGAAGGCGACAACCCGTCCTGGCGCCCGGTGTCCGCGTTCGATGACGGGTCCAAGGTGTATATCGAGATGCCCGGTGGTATCGCCCAAGGAGAGACCCCACCGCTGTTCGTCATCGGCCCGGAGGGTGACGGTCAACTCGTCAATTATCGCGTACGGCGGAATTACTACATCGTCGATCGACTGTTCGCCGCCGCCGAGCTGCGTATGGGTGGTGAGCAACAGCAGATCGTCCGTATCAGTCGCACCGACGTGAGAGCGCGATGAGCACGCAGCCGGAGATCAACATTCTCCCAGTTCACAACGACGAGTTCGATCGGGCCGCGTCGATGCGTTTGCACGCGAAACAACCGCGTGTGACGAGGCTATCGCGCAAGGTGCTCGCGGGCGGAGCTGCAATCGGATTAGCTGCGATATCAGGTGCGGTACTGTGGGCATTGCAAGGCAACCGGTCGCGTTCGACGGCGCCTGCCGAACTCTACACGACCGACCATCATAATGTCGCCGACGGTCTAACCGGTCTTCCGCGAGACTATGGCGGCATTCCCCGCCAGGCGCCGCCGCTTGGACCGGCGCTGCCCGGCGATCTCGGACGGCCAATTCTGGGTGCAGAAAATGCTCCGTCGGCAAGGATACTGGCGATTGATTCAGAACAGCAACGCGTCAGCCAGGAAGTAGAGGCGGCGCGCTTAAGCCGGCTGTTTGCGTCCACCAATATTCGCGAATTGGCACGGTCTCCCGGGCAGTCCAGTCCAGCCGAAATTTCGCCGCCGGTTCCGACCCCAACGGCTCGGCCAGCGGACGACGAGGCGTTTACGCAAAACGGCCAGGACCGAAAAATCGCCTTCGTCAACGCTGCAGTCGATCGTCGCACCACCAGCCCGGATCGCCTAGCCGAGCCAGCGTCGCCCTATGTGGTGCAAGCAGGTAGTGTCATCCCCGCGTCTCTTATTACGGGGATCCGTTCGGATCTGCCCGGGCAGATCACCGCTCAGGTGACCGAGAACGTCTATGACAGTCCAAGGGGAAATTTCCTCCTGATCCCACAAGGGGCGCGATTGATAGGCCTCTACGACAGCCAGGTCGCGTTCGGTCAATCGCGTTTGCTTCTGGTCTGGACACGTCTGATCATGCCGAACGGTCGCTCGATCGTACTGGAGCGCCAGGCAGGGGCAGATACCGCCGGTTATGCGGGGCTCGATGATGAGGTCGACCATCACTGGGGTGCTTTGTTCGGAGCAGCGCTTCTTTCCACGTTACTTGGAGTTGGCAGTGAACTGGAAGCTGGCGCCGACCTCGGCAACAACGGCGATATCGTTCGGGCGCTTCGCCGCGGGTCCAGCGAAAGTATGAATCAGACCGGGCAGAAAGTTGTTCAGCGCAATCTCAACATTCAACCAACGTTGACGATCCGCCCGGGCTTCCCGGTACGTGTGATTGTCAGCCGTGACTTGGTGCTGCAACCCTACAAAGGCTGAGGGGGCGAAATGTACAAACTCAAGCTCGGTGCTGTTACCGACGATAAGCCCGTGAGGCTAACCATCGAGCTACCAGCGAATGTTCATCGCGATCTTGTTGCATATGCAGATGCGCTCGCCCGCGAAACCGGGCAGTCAATCGCCGATGCGTCGAAGTTGGTTGCGCCGATGCTGTCGCGCTTCATGGCCACCGATCGGGCGTTCAGCAAAGCTCGGCGAAAGTATCATGACGAAGGCGATGGATAGCGCTCTCCGAGAAGACTAAGCAGACTTGCCAATGCGGGATTATCGTTGTTTTCCCGCCAGTTCGCCGAGTGGCTCACTCGAGCTGGACCATTCCCGTCTCGGATTTCCTTGTGGACTACTCCCGCAAAGTCTGCACCAAGCGAAGCCTCAATCATGAGCCCTATACCAAAGCCGGCGCCAATGAGGCTGTTGATGCTCTCGCGGCTTACGTCATGACGCACTACTTTAGGCCGGTCCGCGGGTGAGGCAAGCTTCGTAATCAGGAGATCCTGTATATCCGATCCTGGGTCGCGCTGGCTTAGCAACAACGTCTCACCCTTGAGATCTGTCCAGTAAATGTTTCCGCTCGCGCTCAGTCGATGGCCTTCCGGTAGCGCCACCAAAATGCGCTCGCTCCAAAGCGACATTGACCTGTTGCCCAGGAGAGACGTCTCGCCGGTGATGATCGCGACGTCTATCGCGCCATTGCGAAGAGCCGTGACAAGTCGTGCCCGCGAACTCTCGACCATGCCCATCTCGATCCCCGGAAATCTTTGCACGTAGTCAACCAGCGTCGCGCGTAAATTACCCGCCGAGAGCGACGTGTAGAACCCGATCGTAAGCCGACCAGCTTCGCCGCGGCCGGTCTTATGTGCCGTTGTAACAAGCGAGTCCATCTGTTCAAGGATCGATCTGGCGAGACGCAGAAAATTGTGCCCCGCCTCGGTTGCCCGTACGCCGCCGCTTGATCGTTCGAAGATGGCCGTACCGACTGAATGTTCGAGTTGGCGGATGCGGCGGCTAAGTGAAGATTGCCGCAGCAGCAAAGCCTCGGCTGCCCGTCGAAAACTACCATGATCCGCCGCCGCCACTGTATATCGCAAATGTTGCAGGTCAATCGCAGATGCCTGGACACCGAGAGGTATATCTTTGGATGTGTTGTCGTCCATGCTCGGATTCTCGGTTTCGAACAGTTCAAGACTCAATGCCGCTCCCATGGAGCCTGATCGGGAGGACGGCGGCTAAAGCTGTTTACGGCAAGGCGCCGCATTGTTTGGCGCTGTATTCCGGCTTTCTCAATTCTACGTGGCCACTGTCACAGGCGCCACAATACCGGATTTCAATATCTCCAGCCTTACGAACACATGTTGGGCTCTCTGCCGAAACCTGAAGATATAAAGGCAACTGCCCCGGTACTTCCGAGCTTCCGAGATTCGCTAATTTGTCCTAGCACCGATCCTGCGCGGCGTAAGATCCATTCGATCCGGGCATCCGTGATGGTGACAATGCTGGTGAGACGTCGCGACAATCCAAACTCGATCACGCCAGCAAAAGTTCGTATATTGCGCTGGCCAATCCATGAATAGCCTTCGGAGCGTTAGTATTGATGTCGAATGCGAAACGACTGCTTTCCAGGTCGTGGGACTGGCTGGAGAGGAGAGCCCACCTAACAATACAGGAAAGTTGTCGCAGAGCCTATGGACCGAAGAGGTGCCCGCAGCCCCTGATACGGTCATCGTTTGCTGACTGGATTTGAGAGAGGGGACAGAGTGCATCGAATTCATCGATCTCCATGCGTTCGCTGATCGGGACGTCCCATGCATCTCCGCGATCTCTTCAACTAAATTGCCAGAGTGGTCAGCAGTAGTCAGGTGCATGATGGTCGCCTCCTGGGAGAGATAACTTGCTCCCTTGAACGCGAATCTCTCCGTTGACGCAGCCTCCGCAATAACGGAGGTGCAGGAGCTTCGAACAATCACTATATGGCCGCGTTCGATGGTAGGCAGTCGTGAATCGCGGATTAACTACACGATATCTAGAACGCTACCGGTTGTCTTAAGTTTTGAGTCATTACGTTTTCCCTGGGGTCGATTGAAGAAGGAAATTAACGTCATCCTTGCGACGGCTTAACGCAGTTGATCGGAGCTACGCGCTGCGGTGCAGTGAAAGCGACATGCGCTAGGGCTGCATTTGCCGCGAACACAGCTTGCGCGCTCTTCCGGTTTGGGATTGAATAACGCCCATGCGCGGGGGGACCGTTCTCGTTCTTTTGGGCTTTACGGCCTTATCGGCCTACTCCGTGGGCCGTCAGGACGCGTCCACAAGTAAGCCGTCCAGCAACGTTTCCGCATCGCCGTCGCAGATTGCGAGGCCGGCAGCATTCACGACCGCGATTGAGGCTGCGGCCCCAACGCCTTCGACTGAGCCGACTTCCGCGTCAGGTCTGCCAACGCCACCCCAGCCATCGGCGAAGTCGAATGGTAAGCGGAAGGTTGAAGTCGCCCTGACGGCCGCGGCTATCGCTGCAATCGTCGTTCAAGCAAGCCGCGACCAGTATCACGCGACCGGCAAGCCGTGTGCTTGCCCTGACGACACGATGCGGAATGGCAGAGCGTGCGGAGGCAGGAGTGCGTATTCACGACCGGGAGGTGCGGCGCCGCTTTGCTATCCGGCTGACGTGCCGGCCGCGATGATCGAGTTCTTACCGGCAGAGGATCGCCGGGCGCTGAGCCGAATCTAGCGCGTCAGCCGCTGCTACACGGCCGACGACGAAGTTTTCCGGATGTTCCGCGGTTATCGAGTTTTTCCTACAGGAAGAACGAGCCGCCTCTTTCAGAGCGGCTCAAGTCTGGGAGAAACCGGTTGGTTTGCAAAACGGTCAGGCTGCAAGAAGGGTAATCCCAGAACTCTCCGCAACCGCCCTGTAGGGCGTCGCAAGAGACGCTCAGTCCTGCACGGTCACAATCGTACTCGAGGTCGAAAATACCTCGTGGGCAGTTTCGACGACGCCGGCGCCAGCTTTTCGATGATCGTCGTCCGAGGCGCCGGTCGGGCAAATCAGTGATTTATGGGGGTGCCTGGCGTTTTGCCCGGGAGACCATCATGGCTGCTCAATCGAACTTGTCGAGATATCGAATCTCAACGGTGGTTTTAAAAAGAACCACGGTAGGCTCATGGGAGCTTTTCTGTATCTTCCTTCGATCAGCGCCGCGCGGGGCCATTCGTTCTTTTGGACTGGCGTAATCTCGATTGCTTGGTCGGCTGCGCTGGCTTGTTTGTGAAGGCTCGGCTTGGCTTGGTCGCACGCCGGCTGACGGATCGAACCAGCGCATCGGGGGTTTCAAAACGGTCGATGCCAAGCCGGCTGCGATCTTTCTCCGTGAATTTAATCGTATCCCTGTCCGTATCGGCTGTCGGGAACAGCAGATAATCGAGTATCGACTGGTTGCGTTCACCCAGTCGTATGACGACAATCAATCCATCAGGCAGGCGCCTGCGTTGGATCATCCAACGCCGCGCATACTGCTCCTTCTCTCCGCCAATCCATCGTGCAACCCGAAAAAAGATATTCCCCATCCCGTTTACATGCAGGCCTTCGGTCGGTTCACCGGGGGCAACGCGTCCACCCATCTTTTCGATCATAGCGGTGACCTCCGACGCGAGCTTGGCCAACTCCGCGGCCCAAATCTGTCGGGTGTCGATATAGTCGCAGTTTCGTTTGGATGTGTAGCCGATCAGCCTGTAAGCGTTACGAATGCTACCAAAGTGCGCAATGTAGACATTATGACAGGGGAGGCCAACGGTCTTGTTAATGATCGCCGGACTTAGCTGACCTTCTTTCATTAGCGTCCGACGCAGGCGGGCCAGCATATCTTGCTCGGAGAGGTCGACGCGACGCTCTTCAATGATCTTCTTCGCAGCACGGAAAACATCAAGTCCTACGATCGGTTCGATGCAGCCCTCGCTCCTGATCCAAACGTTAGGAGGATTGTACACATGATTCCCTCTCAGCTTCGTCGACCGGCGATTGTAGATCATGTTTCCGACGTAATTCTCGTTCTTCAAAATTCGAGTTATTAACGGCCCCCTCCAGCGCCCTCCATTCTTCGTGGGTATGCGGTGTCGATTAAGCTCGCGGGCTATAGCTTGCTCGGAACGCACTTTGAGAAACCGGTGGAAGATCCACTTCACGACCTCGACCTCGTTTGCTGGCCCTGGCCGCAGCCGGACGTGATCGGTTTGAAGATACTTGCGATCACCCTTCTTCAGAAGACCCTTGGGCTGTAACCTTTCATCAACCAGCAACCGCTGCAGAGCATAGGGACATGGACCGCCCAGTTGAAAGCCCAAGCGTGCAAACCGGCATGCGCCGGCGTGAACCTTTACCGAGAGTTCGCGACTGTGCTCAGCAGCCATCACTCTCTTAATGTTCTTGACGATGTTCGACACCATGCTGCCGTCGTTGTCGAACTGCTCTGCACAATACGCCACCTTGATCCCGGCCTGCTTGCAGATGAACTCGTGGTGCGCGCTCTCATCGACGTCCTGAAAACGACCCCAACGGCTAACGTCGTAGACCAAAATGTAACCAAAGTCGGCGCGATCGGACCGGACGTCGTCAAGCAACTGGATCAGACCAGGCCGGTTCTTGAGTTTAAGTCCGCTCTCACCTTCGTCACGGTAGGTGCGGACGATCGAGAGGTCATGCGCCTGCGCGTAAGCCGCGATCACGGCGGCCTGGTTCTCGATGGAGTATCGCTGGCGGTCGGTCGACATGCGGACATACTGTGCGGCGCTGAGATCCCTTTTTGGTCTCGGAAGCTGAGTGCTTTTAATTACGAGTGCGTTGGCCATCGATCGGCTCCCGCTCGGCACAGGGGGTAGTACTTGCTTTGGTCTCATTACCCGTCCGGCGGACATTCAACGCCCGAGACCGCTTCAAGGCAAGAGCCAAACGTTGCCTCCGCGTTGGTACCAACCCGACCCGCTAGTTTCGTCCGTCCCTTGCAGAAAAATCGAGGTATGGAAGTGAACGAAACTTAACCGCGACGGCGCTAGAGTTGGCGGATGGACGGACCCCTGTCGAATCCCAGGCTGAAGCGCGACGTGCGCAGGCGCCGTCATCAATGGGCGTGGGTCACGTTTGACGGGAAGCCGAGCGTGCATGAGTGTCGCGTCTTTGACGTTTCCGAAAACGGGGCAAAAATCGTCATCGACGTGGTAGCCGAAATCGGCACCCGCTTTGGACTAGCGCTCGTGCCTCACCATCCGAGACAATGTGAAATTGTCTGGCGCCGCGGAAAAACGCTCGGCATCAAGTTCGTAAAGTGAAGAGGCGATAAATTGTTTACGTGCCGGTTTCGGTAGGATCCGTTCGGTCATTACGTCCGGAAAAGGTGGTCAGGGTCACTTGACTCAACGAGAACATAATGAGAACATTGTGGTGTCTCGTAAACTTGGAGCCGTTCAGGGCCGTAGGGCGCCGCAAGCACAGGCGATGTGACCGACTCGAAGTGGCGACCGATGAAGCCATCGCCGCCTGCGGCGGCAACGTTCGTGACGCCGTGAAAGCGTCGATCGTCGCTATTGTTCTCGGAAACGGAAGTTTGCGAATTGATGCAGGCTGTCTCGCACGCCTATGCGCGACGAAGATTTAAGGCGTATAGCGGTTGTACGATTGAGTTTGGAGTTGAGGACCATGACCGGAGTGACATACTTTGTCGCACTGCCCTTCGTTGCCACTGATGATGGCGTCGCTGCTGGTGAGCCAACCGAGTGTTTCAATCCTGTCGCGGCAGTGGTGTGCGCCGAGGCGCTGTCGCGCCAAGAATGTCACATCGGCGCGGTTGCATTCAGCCGCACCGGCGACCCTGCTACGGGCGATTTTAGCGATGCCGAAGTGATCAAGAAGTTCGGCGACGTGCCGGATGATCTTAGCGCATTGTAATGGGTTCGTTAGGAGCGGCGACCGATCTCAAAAGAACGGTTCCGACTTGGTGAGGTTTGGTTCTTTAAAAGTGGGAAATGTCTGGTGTGAGCCGTAATGTAAAATCCATTTGTGATGTTTTGACGGAGGGAGAGGGCAAGGCGATCGATCTCTTCGAGGTGTTGCACGATACCGTCGATGCTTTGTCGCCGTCGTTGATCAAGGCGACGGAAACCTTGCGGCACGCAGCTGGCGCTATTCGAAAAGCTTTGATGCATAGATTCAGATAATCGGCTTCGGATTTTTTGCCGGCTGACGCCGCCGACTTCGTTGAAGAGTTGAACCCGGCGTGACATGGCCTGCGCATGAGCAATCTTGGTCCGATCGCGGTCGCTCTTGTTAGTTGGATCGTTTTCAATACGATCGGAAAGCCTTTGCTGAGGTTCTTTGATTTGAGGACCGAGGTTAGGCGCGCCATGATTTTATACGATACCGTCACGGCGCGTTGGAGAGAACATGATAGCGGTCGCACATGGGCCTTGGGCGAGGGGGACATGACCCCAGGAAATTTCGAAAGGCTTCGGGAAGCCGAAAATCAATATCGCGATTTGGCGTCGCAGGTTCGGGCGTTCGCCGACACCCAATCGCCAACCTGCGTGGTCCTCAGGTGGCTTGGTTTCGACCTACGCAAGGCGTCATCCGGACTGATCGGGTTATCAAACACGATAAACACATACGGAAAGAGCCGCGCCTTCCAGAAAGAAACGATTAATGAGGCGCTGAAATTTCCAAAAAACAAACGTGCCGGGCAAATACAAAAGTGATCCGGAATGCTCGTTGAGTCTGCAATTACATCATTCGGATTACATAGCAGCGCTGGTAGACCATGGCGTTTGGTAAGTGGTCGAGCAGCCAATCACCCAGAGGCAGTCTCACTAGAATCGCCGGGATATTCGCTAAAGCTGTCCTGCGGTAGACGTTCAAATTGTGAAATTCCATCACGTCCATTCCGTGACGCCCGAACGCTTCCAGCAAGCTTTGGTGCGTGAAATATTTGCGATGTTTGTTCTCGCCAATGATTGGGCCGGACAAGATCAAAATCTTCCCGCTGTGTTCCCGGGCAATTTTCTCGAAGAAAGCTTCCTGGTCTTCTGGCGTGAGATAGTACAAGCATTCGATAGCTATAATTACATCATATCCGTCAAACGAAACTCCGAGAAAGTCGGAGGTTTCGAATCGTGCAATTCTGAATATTGCGAGCCTTGGCTCGTTCGATCGCAACTTCGCTTATGTCGACTCCAGTGACCGTTCGAGCCTGATCGGGTATGGATTGAGTGAGATGGCCTTCGCCACAGCCGAGCTCCAGGACGTACTTTCCGCCGACAAACTTAGAGACCGAGCGGCGCAAGACTTTATCGCGAAGTCGAGCCCGCGAAATGTGCCACGGGTCAGGCGACGCATAAAAAGCATTGAATTCGGCGGCTGTACGCATCGCTGATGCAGTAACACCACAACCCCACAGCGGGCAAGACGACCAAACTGCCCATTAGAGGCGAAGCCGGACGTTGGCTGTTTCGCCAGCGCTCGGTCGCTGCGAATGGACCGTCTCTTCGCCGAATCATTTGTCGTTCTGCTCTGTCGAACGGTTTGACCAACTGAAATCCGGATCCTGCAAATCGCGGGTAGCTTGCAAAATTGGCGCAGATGGGGCCCGAAATAGTGTTTCCACGCACTGCGCATCAGCGCCATCGGGTCTCGCTCATTGTTTCAATGGATTGAAGGAATAGGCAAAGCCGATCCGGCCGAACTGTATCGATTGAGCGTATTCGGTCTGGCGTTCGTATGTCTGCGAGCCTAGTCCGCTTTGGAAAAGGAAGTTGTCGTTGGTCCGCGTCGTACCCAAATTCGTGTATCGATACTCGGCTCTGACGCTCCAATTCGTATCCAGTCTCCGCTCGATACCAGCCCCAGCCGTCCACCCGTTGGCTAGAAACATTTCGACCGGTTGAAAGAAAGGATTGTCTGTAAGATTGCGGGCTTCAAATTGTGCCAGCGTCCATCCTCCTAGTCCATACAGCAAGGTTTGATTGTCTAGGAGAATGCCGCCACGGAGTAACGCCGTGCTCATCCATCGCGACGCGACTTGCGGTCGAAAATCGTTAATGGCAGTTTGCCCGGTTGGTCCGTTTGTATCGAAGTACGCGTACCTTCTGGTTCCCGTCGAACTGAAGTTCAGATTGGCGGCAGAGGCTTCAAGTTGCGCACCGATAACAAAACCGCCTGAGAGCTGCTCGTTCCATCCGGCGAAGAGGTCTATTACAGCACCGCCACCGCCGCGCGACCGGGAGTTTTCTGACATATCGATCCCAAGACTGGCAGGCGGCGGGCCTGCCGACATACTTGTGTAACGGTCAGATGAAGTCACATCCGAACGCGTCACAGCACCGCCCGCACTTGCCCCCCAATAAGCTCCTGTCCAAGTGGAGGTCGTCGGGCTGGCGGAGTAGCGGATAGGAGCCATCGCTGGCGCCACCGTGTCCGGAATGGTGGTCGCACCCGTAGGTCTGAGTGTGCCTTTCGTAGCGCGGGCCTTCTCACGGGCCTCTTCTGCTTCGTGCCGATACTCGTTGTTTTTGATTTCAAGTGCCGCTATGCGAGCTTCTAACGCGGCGATCTTTTCCAAAACGCGGTCAGCCTCAAGCGAATTGGCTCGGGCATTGCCGACAGTAAGAAACGACACCGCCAAAACGGCGACGGAAAACCCCCAAATCATCATCTGCATCCCCCAGTTGCATGAAGGGGGTTCTAGCTACTGAGTAGGTATGACACAAGAACCACCGGCCGAGGGTTGTGTTTTTCATCCGCGTTGCGTTTACTTGGGCAAGAATGCGCCCGATTGCTCCACACCGGCAAGCCGGTTATCTGCGGCCCCCTGGGCCCCTCAGTGTCGCCCGTTTCGTGGGCGGGGACATTGATGGGGCATTTCAATCGGCACAAGCGTTTCCCCGGAGGCGCGGCGTCGGCAGACACCATCATGGTCGCTTTCACAATTAACCGCGTTGGCGCGGTCATCGGTACACAACTCAGCATACAAGTTTGTTGATAGAACTCACGCCACGAGATGTGTGCCAAGCGGCCGATCCGAAGTCGGGCGCTAGAATGCATCAAGTGCGGCGGGTCGTTTCTGGTGCGAGACCGGTGCGGTCGGCGAACCTCGGGGTAGGGCCGTTTGCACGCGGTCAGCTCCGATCGTTCGGGAGACTGCATGTCTTTACCGGCAGTTTCTTCAGTGAAGAAAAAGCAGCAGGGCCGGTGACGCTGGCGTTCTTGGGACGCGACGTCGCTCCGGCGCCACCCCGCCTTCAATAGCTTGCGGCCAGAAGGCCGAGTTTTGGATACAAGCAGTCAACTCTCTGAAGATCGCTTTGGACCTGACCGATTATCCAATCCCGTATTTCTGCGACAACGGGGCGAATAGAACGATTGCGTGGGTATAGGAGTTTGCACAGCCGCCCGGTTGTCGTGAGTCTTTCCGACGCGGGCACAAGCGCTCCGGTCACTAGCCAATGCGAGGCGACAGTCAGCCAGCCCAGAGCGATGCCCTGACCCAGCAACGCTGCCTGTACCACAATCGCATAATCCGAGAAGCTCAGTACCTTGCTCGGACCGGCGCGGTTGGTAAGAAAATCGGTATACTGCGACGCCCAGTCCGCCGGTGTGTCAGCGAGATGAATAATGGTGTTGCTGTTAGCTTGTCCCTTCGTGCCTGCATCGAGCTGGCGATAGGCCGGGCTGCAAATCGGCACCATCACTTCTTTCATCACCAGGGTTCCATTCGGCTCGGGGTCGTTCTGGTCGCTGAAGCGCATTCCCATGTCGACGTTTTCGACCGGTCCGCGCAGCGATCCGGAAATCAATTGGAAGCGCAAATCGACGTTGGGAAACTGGCGTTGCAGCTTGTCAATTCGCGGCATCAGCCAATGGGTGGTGAAGGCTGTCGATACCGAAAGTGTCACGGTCTCCGTGCCGCTGCGCCGTTTCTCGATCTCGCGCAGGCCCGTTTCGATGCTGCGAAACCCGTCGACGATGCGCCGAAACAGCAAATCGCCTTCCTCCGTCAGAGTGGCACCAGCGGCTGTCCGGTCGAATAGTCGCACGCCAAGATATTGCTCGAAACGCGCGAGCATGTGGCTGACGGCAGGTTGTGTCACATTCAACTCGGCCGCGGCAGCTGTAAAACTACCGTTGCACGCGGCCGCTTCGAACACAAAAAGCGCGTTGCCGGACGGGATTATGCGACGAAGTTCGGTCATTACACCATGAAGTTATGCCAAAGTTGAAACTGTTGCCGGTTCTGGCGTTGGTCAGCAAATCCGTATCAAGACCGGACGGCACCTGGAATGCCTGCTGGCGGCACTTGCAGCGGCGATTGGCCAAAGCAGCTATCGCTAGTCTAGGGTCGGATGAGAGGCCGCTAGTCTAGCCGGACGGAAGAGTTGAGGGCCGCGGCTAAGTGAGGCGCTCGGGAAAGGAGTACCGTCCAATTCGGCGGCGGAAAGCCCCCAAAACCGAGCGTTTATCGGCACTTAGACCGGACGTTCAATCGGACATTAAAGCGGACATTTGAGCGGTATAAATCTGGCTTAAGTTGAGGTAAGCTGCTGAATATGAACGACAAAGCTAATGATATTTCCGGACAGGGAGCCGGACATCTTGGCGGGACAGACCGTGGCGAATCCATCGCATTGATGGAACCTGTGCTTGTTGGAGACGACGTTAAGAGGCGGGCGGCTCTGAGTGACCTTGCCGTGGACCTTGCCGCAAAGGCGGCGGGCTTCAGGCGCAGCCTTCCGAACGGGATGCTTTCTACCCTCGCGGACGCCGTCCGCAACATGAACTGCTACTACAGCAATCTGATCGAAGGGCACGACACTCATCCCGTCGATATCGAGAAGGCGCTGAACAACGACTATAGCGCCGACCCCGAAAAGCGGGATCTGCAGCTCGAGGCCAAAGCGCACATCGCCGTGCAGCGTTGGGTCGACGAAGGCGGCCTAATCGGACGCGCAACCTCACTAGAAGGTCTGCTCGAAGTTCATAAGCGCTTTTGCGAGCATCTTCCCGAAAGCTTGCTGACGGTAAAAGACCCTACGACGGGCGAACTCATCCCCGTGATCCCCGGCGAAATCAGGGCGCGTGATGTCGTGGTGGGAGCGCATCTTGCCGTAAGCCCTGGCGCGGTCCACCGCTTTCTCGAACGATTTGAGAAGGCCTATTCGAAGCTCGGAACGACCCAAGGCATATTAGCAGCAGCAGCAGCACATCACCGCTTTGTATGGATACATCCTTTCACTGACGGCAACGGACGTGTGGCGCGCCTGATGTCGCACGCGATGCTGCTGCAGCAGCTGGATACGGGCGGCGTTTGGTCGATCGCACGCGGGCTCGCGCGACGCCAAGGCGATTATAAGCGACATCTTGCGGCATGCGATATGACACGCCGCAACGACCTGGATGGCCGAGGCAATCTCAGTGAGGAGGCGCTCGTAGAATTCACGAAGTTCTTCCTGGAGATTTGCATCGATCAAGTGAGCTTCATGGAGCAGCTTATGCAGCCGGACCGGCTGCGCTCGCGCCTTATGCTCTGGGCAGAAGAAGAAATGCGTATCGGGGCGCTGCCGCAGAAAGCTGCGCAAGTACTTGAGGCAGTTCTCTATAGAGGCGAATTGCCCCGCGCTGAACTTGCGACCTTGCTGGGAGTGACCGACCGCCAAGCACGCCGGATCGCGTCAGATCTTTCCGAGCATAGAATTATTGTTTCAGAAAACGCGCGCGCGCCATGGCGACTAGCCTTTCCGGCGACGCTCGCGCCGCGGCTTATGCCGGGACTGTTCCCGGAGTGAACAGTGTACAATATGGGCCTGCGGCGTGAGAGGTGAGTTTGGCGCGTGACAGTCGCGCGGGCAGTGAGCTGAAGCGACAAACATGCGGACCATTTCTCATTCTCGATCATCGAGGCTCTTTATCGCGCCGGTGCCGACAATCTCGCTTCGCTAACCGCGCACAGAAAGTAAGCCCGACCGCCGTATGCGGCTTGCGCACCATCGATGTCCGACAGACGCGTATAGATGAACTCCCGCACGAAAGGATCAGGATGACGATGAAAATGCTCATGCCAAACGGACGAGCCGCCGAGCCGCCGGCGCGTCACCGAACCGGAAGGGCCGAATATTCCAATTTGGGTCGAGACGTGAGAGGGCCGTCATTGGCATCCAAGCCCTTTTCTCCTGTTACTGCTTCTGATTGACCAGTGCAGATCGCTCAGCGTGAGCGATGACACGTTGAAATCCCCGGCAGGCGATGATGTCATGGACGGAGGTGGAGGCCGCGATATAGCTGACTACTCCAATGCGTCGGAAGGATTGACGTTATAGTCAAATTCGAACAATCGACGGCCGATTAGACAGCCGGCGTCGCAGGTTCGGCAGGCATCGATGCTTTGTTCGGGGTTGAAGAAATCATCGGCTCCAACTGTGACGATATGTTTCCGCTCCGGCACCAACAATCAGGCGGGTTGCGATTTCAGCGTCTTTAGGACAAGAACCGCAATGAGAATGCTCAACAGTATCCATGAGAGCCAGTCCCAAATGCCATCTTCAAGGAGAGCCGACGCAAGGCCGATCAGCGTCACGCCGGCTAAAAGCACAGGTATTCTCCACGGCGATCGGCTGTCAGAAATTCGTCGAGCCACGCCCATTGGTCGGGGGGCTGTCAATTCGTCGGGGTCTACGTGCTGCACTTTGTAAGCCGGTCGCCTTCGTCGGAACCAAAGATAAAGGCCGCTGCCGAGCACGATGATGGTGGCAATATCGAGGATTGCCCAGATGAACTTAAGCGGCAAACCGCCGTAATTACCAAAATGCAAGGGGCGCGAAAGTTCAAGGCTACGCAAATACCACGGTAGGCTTAATGCGCCGGTAAGTTCGCCGGTTTCTGCGTCAACTAAGACTGGAACGAAGAGATGCTCAGTGAGCGGCGTAGTGCCCTTGGTCCAGACCAGATAATGCCTTGGGCTGCTGAACCGTGAATTAGGAAATACGACGCTGACAATTGTCATGCCCGGACCTGCCTGTCGTGCCAGCGCCACCGCGTCATCAACCGAGTGAAGCTGTGCCGGCAAAGGCCTGTGCTGATACCTTTGGATCAGCTTGGGCAGCTCTTGAGCGCGCCATAGGTCGAACAAGGGCGCCGCCAGCGTGTTCAAAACGCCGGTCGCGCCTATAACGCTGATCCAGGCCAAGGTTACGATGCCGATCAAATTGTGCAAATCAAGCCACTTCGCGCGTGCATTCGCGCGGCGGATCGCGCCAAATGCCAGCTTTCGAACGAACGGCGCGTAGAGTACCGCCCCGGAGACAAGCGAAACGATGAAAACGATTCCCATCGCGCCGAAAAACAATGTCCCGGGAAGCCCGAGAAACAAATCCGTATGCAACTTCAGCAGATAAAACGTCACGCCGCGCCGCGGTTTGGGCTCGCTGATAATTTCACCGGTTTGTGTGTCGAGGGCCAAGGCATGCATGCCCGCCGGACTAACGGCGCGTGCGACAGGTCCCATAACGAAAATGAGCGCGTTTGCTTGGTTGGGACTCCAGAAAAACACCTGAATGAATTCGCCGGGAAATCGGCGTTGCGCGGTCTCTACTAGTCGATCAAGTGGGACGGTCGCCGAAGCCTCGGCGGCCGGACTAACTTCGGCTTCGTTATAAATCCACCCGTCGATCTCGTCCTTAAAAATTAAGGGCAATCCGGACAGGCAGAGGAGAAGCAAGAATACCGTGCATATCAAACTGGTCCACGTATGGACGACGCTCCACCACTTGATCGATGCTGCGGTCACTCTGACATTACCACCTGTAGGCAAGTGTTCCGATCACATTTCGACGCAAGCCATAAAAGCAATTGGTCACCGCGAGGCATGAGGCGACATACGTTTTGTCGAACAGGTTGGTCGCGTTAATCTGCATTCTCAAGCCCTTGAAGCGCGGATCCAGTTCGCCAAATTCGTAATGGATGGCGGCGTCAAACAAAGTGTAGGCGGGGACGGTGATCGTATTGAGAGTGTCAGCGAACGTTTCACCCACATAGCGTACGCCTCCCGCAAAGCCGAGGCCGGAAAGATGGCCGCCTCGTATAGTGTAATCAGCCCACAGGCCGCCAAAATTGTGCGGAACTCCGATAGGAGTTTTGTTTAAATCTAAAGTGTTGCTCTTCGTCACGATAGTGTCGAGATACGTGTACGAGCCAATAACGTCGAGCGAGCGGTTTAGGCTAACCTTGCCTTCCAACTCGAATCCCCGCGATCTGGCTTCGCCGGTTTGCACTGCAAATTGAGTAGGAGCGGCCGGATCAGGCGTACTAATATTCTGCCGAACGAGATCGAACGCTGCGAATGTAAAAAGACCAGAAAAATCCTTCGGCTGATACTTGAGGCCAATCTCTGTTTGTTGGCCGGTTGTCGGTTTGAATGGCGAACCTAACCGATCAGTACCCGCAGTTGGCGCGAAGGACTCGGAATAACTGATATAGGGCGCAAGGCCGACCTCAAACAAGTAAAGCAATCCGGCCTTCTTGGTGGTCGCCTCGTCAGACGTATTCGTCGTCGACCGGTTAAGTAGATTGTAGGTGCTCGAAGTCACCTGATCTCTGCGCACCCCCAGCACCGTATTCCACCCGCCGAGCTTGGCTTGGTGCTGGGTGTACACACCCGTCTGTTCTATCGTTTGATCGGCATTGAGACCGTTGATGGTGGGCGCAGCTATAGATTGATAGTATACAGGCGCGAACAGATCGATCGGAGGCGCCGCACCGCTCCAAGTCTTGTGATCTTCGTGGCTATTCTGGTAGTCGATACCGCTTACGGTCGTGTGCTGAATCCCAAGCGTATTGAATTTGAGTTCAAGTTGGTTGTCGGTAGTATCGGTCTTGAACTCGTCATTGTTGCGGAATGTCGAGCGGGAAAGCGTGCGTTGGTTGGCAGCGAGAGCTCCCGTCGTCAGCACGTCTTGATTGACCGAAAGGTCGCCGTGCCGATAGTTTGATCGGAATGTCAGTATCTCGTTGAAGCGATGCTCAAAGAGCGAAGTGACCGATGTATTTTCGATCGTTGATTTATTAAAATTCGGGTCTCCCGCGTAGAAGCTCGTTGAAATCTGTCCGTTCGGATTAGGCCGAAAGGTGCCCGCGGCGGGTAGAAAATTGAAGAAACCGGAATTTGCCTTCTGATAGTTGAACAAAACGGTCCACGTGGTGTTGGCAGTCGGTCTCCAGGTTAATGCTGGAGCAACGTAGTACCGATTATCCTTTGTAAAATCGACTTGGGTACCCGATTCGCGGGCCAAACCGGTGAAGCGATACAGGAACTGTCCCTTCTCATCGATCGGCCCCCCGGTGTCCACCGCGATTTGCTTGCGGTTGTAGTCGCCGCCCAGGATCTGAACCTCGTTGAACCGAAAATCGGTAGGACGCTTGGTTACTAGGTTGACGATGCCGCTGGGGCTACCTTGGCCGTAAAGAACCGATGCAGGCCCCTTGATCACCTCAATGCGCTCGAGCCCATAGGGCTCAACCTGCTGACCCGCAGCCGCCCCGAGCAGCTGCATTCCGTCCTGGTAAAGAAAGCTCGGCAGGTTAAAGCCGCGGATATTTGGAAATTCATACAATCCATTGACCGATCCGCGAGGCTCGGCGAACACACCTGATGTGTAATTGAGGGCCTGAGAGACGGTTTTCGCTCCCTGCGCCTCAATCTGATCCCGCGCGACTACGGAAATGGACTGCGGGGTTTCGATGATCGGCGTATCCGTCTTCGTTCCTGACGCGCTTCGCGTCGCCACATAACCTTGTATCGGTGAGAAGGCTGTCTCACCCGAGCCCTGTCTTGCGCTCGGTGTGACGGGAGCTGCAGTCTGCGATGGCGGGCGGCGCGTTGTTTGAGCCGGAGGCGCAGCCCTTGGCGCAACCCGAGCAGCTCGGACTGGAGCCGGACGAGAGCGTATTTGAGGTGCCTCGACCGTGACCGGCGGCAGAGATGATTGAGCGTTCGTCTCGACGAAGGAAACTGAAAGCGTCAGATAGCTCACCGCACCCAGGCACAAAACGCGCCGATGACGCCCATTCAATGCACTCACTATCACCCCCCAAAAAGTATGCAGTACCTCACGTTCTCGTTGCATGAAATTTCAGGTAGAAGAACAAGGCCGGTGCTAGAACAGTTCTAGAATTTTCACTTCGCATTCGAATGTTGCGGAAACATCGCAACGCAAAGGGCTTTCGGCCCAAAACTTCGTCCTATTTTAGAACGTATATAAAGTTGAATCCGCGCGGTAACGTACTCTACGGGGCACATACGTGCAGTAGGGAGCGAGCGCTAAGGTCGGCTATGCGCCAACGGCAGTGGTCAATTTCTGAGGTTCAACATAATGAAAGAGGGCTTCAACCGGTTGCCGGCAATGCACCGGATCGACTTGAAGTCCCGCATGGGATGAGTTGCGTGGGCCACAGATGATAGGCGCATAGCAGAGCGGCGTATTCGTAAAGCTCGTAGCGCGTGACGAGAGCTTTACGGCGTGGATCAGATTCAGAGGGCACATTTGCGACACACACCCACGTGGTTTTGAAGCCACAAGCTCACGTAACTGAAATAGATTATGACTCCACAATCGGCGAAAATCTGAAGTGGACATTCTTCGCTAAGGAGTGCGTGACCTTACGATAATTCTAAGTTGTTTTGTGATACCATAATTCCGAAGGTTGTCCTAGACTAACGATGCAATGGCTTCGCGGCTCTTGCGAAATATGTCGATTTTGAATGTACAGCCTTGGTGGCGGTGTGGAGTGCTGGAGCGTGCGTTGCGAACCAGAACCCTTGGATATTTTTCTCACACACCGGCAGGCACTGGTCGCTTTCGCGGCGGGGATTCTGAAATCTGACCTTTGGGCCGAGGATGTGGTCCAGGATGCCTATGTCCGACTCTCAAACAGGTGCGCTGAATCGGAATTTTTCCGGCCCGAAATAAAGGACGTTGTCAGCTACATCTTCAGGGTCGTTCGCAACCTCTCGCTCGATCGTCTGCGTCAGCTTCGCTCGGAAAGAAACGGCACAAAGACCCTGGAATTTGTAGTCGTCCCTTCCGCGTTGCCACGCAGTCCGGAGGACGATATTCTCCTGGCGCAGATGCAAGAGCCCTTGAGAGAAGCGCTTGCCGAGTTATCGGAACGCTCTCGATTGGCACTCGAGATGAGATACTTGCAAGATCGCAGTTTACGAGAAATTGCCGTGGCCCTGGGTATCTCAGTCGCCCGCACGGATCAGATCGTCAGGGCGGCCCTCTTGCAGTGTGCAAGACGCCTTGCGGACCCAGCCCCGCTCTAAAATGGGTGCTCTTTCGGCAGGTGAGATCGATTACGCCCAAAAAAGTTTTTATAAGTAATTAAGTCCGAGCCGGCGTGATGGGATAGCATATGGCGAGCTTTTGGCTGGGCTTGTTCTTGTGGTATCGGGATGAAGTTGGTGGAACTCAGCGACGAGGATTGGAACCGCGCGCTCGATTGGGTCCAGCGCCTACAGACGCACCCGGACGACATCGGTACCTGGTGCGAACTCGAAGTGTGGCTTGCGGACAAGCCCATTCGTGCAATGGCCTTTCGAAAACTTGCCTTGCTTCATCGCCTTCTTCCAGCTGTCCTTGAAAGGAGTCGCCGGGACCTGTGATCAAAGCCTGGTGACTATTACGACAAGCGCGCTCTTCATAGTGTTACTTGGTGTGGTCTGCATTTGCGAAGGATCACTCGACCATCTCTACGTTGGGAACGATTTCGCTAGGTGCACGCGGAAAATTGTATCTGCGTTCGCATCGGAGTGGCGACGGAAGTCTTGGCCAGCGGCCAATCGATACGGGGGCGTCCAGGCGACATTTTTGTTGAAGCCAATGATCATTACGGGGAGGGCAGCAGCGTGGCGCCCGTCGCATCCAGCTCTCCGGAATGGCAATGTGCATCTCATGGAAGCGATCTTCATCTTGCCAAGGAAATGCGGATTGCTAGCAGTATCCAGCGCCCTGTCGCCGTCATATCGCAATCCCGAGCGCAGGTGTTGCTGCCATGCAGCGATGGCGGCCAAGTTTGAAAGTCCCGTTGGTGCGGGCACGTTTCCTTGCGATGAGAGCGGATGTGCGCGCATCAGCTCGCGCATGGGCCCGGACGCTGCCAGCAATCGTTCGGTCCGCCAGGGAACGATAGGCTATCCTCCGATATCGTTGGCACCCGAGGCGCATCCTTGCACTCCTCCAGTCTTTGAGATCGCCGCGCAGACTGCAAATGGTCACTATGGCCAATCGCATAACCACTAAGCAGATCATGTGCTTTGCGATGCGCGTGGAAACAGTGTCCGGCATCACGTGCCCCGGCATCAATTGATGCGCTCGCATTAAAGACGAGTCTGCATTGCCATTTTAAATAGGTGACTAGCAAATTTCTTTGCTTCGCGGTCCGAATAGTGCGGAAGCGAAGGAAGGCAAGCGATTTTTTTTCGAACGCGCCTTAAATCCGGCTTGGCCCATTCGTCTTAAGGCCATTCAAACGGACCGGGTTTCGACAGAGGCATGAAAGCGCACCGAGTAAAGTGCGCCGCTCATGCATCTGAGAGACAAACGAAAGCGCGGAGGCACCAATGAGCTGGGGAGACGACAACACAGACTTTACCGTGGTCGTTAATCACGAGGAGCAATACTCGATCTGGCCGAGCTACAAGCCTATCCCAGCCGGATGGCGGCCCGGGGGCAAGACAGGAAAGAAAGCCGAGTGTCTCTCGTACATTGATGAAGTGTGGGTCGATATGCGCCCGCTCAGCCTGCGAAAGGCGCTTGCGGAACGCGAGGTAACTGCAAAGCAGGCAGTGTAGCGATCAGATGTCGGGTATTTCCTTGCTTTGTTTGCCCTATGCCGGCGGCTCCTCGTCGATCTTTCGGGGGTGGTCGCGGCTCGTTCCGAATTGGATTTCAGTCCACGCAATCGATCTGCCAGGACATGGAAGTCGCCATGGGGAGACGAGCATCCTCAATTGGGACGAACTTACTGACTGGATTATGGCCGAGATGAAAGGGAGGCTTGAAGCATCCTATGCGATTTTTGGCCATAGCATGGGTGCACTTGTTGGCTTCGAACTCGCGCACGCCGTGCGCAAGCGCCATGGCCAACCGCCGGCGTGGTTCGGTGCTGCTGGCTGCCGGGCGCCTTCGCGACGCAAGGCCGAGCGAAAATGGCTCGAGTGTCCGGAGAACGAGTTCATAGCAGAGCTTCGCCGACTCGGCGGTACCGCGCCGGAACTCTTGCAAAATCGAGAACTACTTGACGTCGTGTTGCCTGTACTTCGTCACGATTTTCATCTCTCTGGGATTTACGAACGTCGTGATCGCCCGCCATTGAATTGCCCGATCAGCGTTTTTTCCGGAACCGCAGATACAGATGTATCCGAACCGCCGGAAAATCTCACCGACTGGGCCATCGAGACCACCGGACCATGCAAGGTCGAGCTTCTCGATGCCGGACATTTCTTCCTGAATTGCTGCCGCGACGAGGTGGTAGCCTCCGTTGTTAACGCCCTCACGGCCGTGCGGGGCGACCGGAGAGCGCTGCATGTCTGAACTCCCGTCGATGTTCAGTCACTGTCCGGTTTCCACCGATTTCCCAACGTTCGAGCAGCGCGCTGCCGTTCTCCCGATCGCAGATGCCAGACGCCCTCATGCGGAAACCGGTCGATCTCCCAGAAGAAATGTTGCGCATGGGCACGTCGACGTCTGGATGTTCAAAGTCGATCGCGTGAACGCTGACATAGGAGGGTGCCGGGCGTTACTTTCTCCGGAAGAGCGCCAAAGAGCCGAACGCTACGCGCGGCCAGTCGATCAGGGAAGCTTCATCGTCGGTCGTGCTGCAATTCGCCGTATCTTGGCCGCCTATGTCGATTGCTCGCCTCGTGAGATTGCCTTCGAGCTGGGCGCCTACGGTAAACCGAGTCTCAAGGAGATTCCGACGCTTGCCGTCAATTGGACGCATAGCGGCTCGGCATGGGCACTTGCGCTGACGCGAGATCATCCGATCGGGCTCGATATCGAGCATGTCACCCCATGTTATGCTTGGTCCGAGCCCGCAAGCGTTGCCTTCCATCACGACGAATACGCCTTCGTCGCAGCGTCGCCATGCGACTCAGTCGCCAGATTTTTCGACGTCTGGACGTGCAAGGAGGCGCTTCTCAAGGGCATCGGCAAGGGCATCCACGATACGATTTCACGAATTTCGATTGTCGGTGCTGATGGCGAGCTCTCCGCGCAAGTTAACGGCGAGGATGAGGATACTTGGTACGTCACCCCGGTCCGGGTGCTTGACAAATATGCTCTGGCTTTAGCCGCATCTTATCGACCCAGAGCCCTTCACTTCTATATCGCCGAAGAATTGCAGCCGCATCATGCTCTAAGCATCCAGGCGCACTTGCGAGCGCATTTTATGAAGGAAAGCAGGACATGTCCGCTTTGAGTGTTTCTGAGCTGCAGCCTGGTCGCGCTTTGGCTTCAGCCACCGAGACTTGGGAGTACAAGGGGACCAAGGTGGCCGTGTTTCACGGTGTTGAAGGTGCGATACTCGAGTCGAGCGCGCACGACATAAACGCCTCTGCGCAAGCCCATATCAAAGAAGAGGGGGCAGTCCTGTTGCGCGGCTTCCGCAAGCCAGGCGTGAGTGGTTTCTACACATTTGCGCGGAGCTTCGGCCACGAGCTTGTTTCCTATGAGTTCGCATCGACGCCCAGGCGTAAGATCGCAGTTGGCGTATACTCTTCAACTGAATATCCCGCGCATCAGTGGATCCCGCAACACAATGAGCAAGCCTATACGCGGCACTGGCCGATGAAGATTTGGTTCTACTGCGACGTCGCAGCCGCACAGGGAGGGCAAACTCCCGTGATGGACAGTCGTGAGGTCTACCGGAGAGTTCCAGCCCGGATCAGGGACCTCCTGACGACAAAGGGGCTCATGTACGTCCGGAACTACGGCAACGGACTTGATCTGCCATGGGAGGAGGTCTTTCAGACCAAGGACCGCGCAGCGGTCGAACAGTTTTGCCGTGGCCATGACATTTCGTGGGAATGGCTTGACGACGGAAGGTTGCGGAACTCGCCAAATCTGCCAAGCCGTCGCCAGACATCCCGGATCCGGTGAAGACTTGTGGTTCAATCAGGCTCATCTGTTTCACGTCTCCGCGCTCGCGCCCGACATACGAGAGACATTGCTCGACACGATTGACGAGGTCGATCTGCCACGAAACGTCTACTTCGCGGATGGTTCGCCGATTGATGGCGGCCTCCTTGATGAAGTGCGCGGCGTTTACCTGGATGGTCTGTTCGCTTTTCCTTGGCAGGAAGGCGACGTGATGATGCTCGACAACATGCTTGTCTCGCACGGAAGAGCACCATTCAAAGGTTCAAGGCGCGTCCTCGTAGCTATGGCCGAAACTTATCCGCAGTGACGCCGCCGCCGAAGTGCGCCGCGCCACGTCCAAATTATCAACGTAAAGGAGTATCATGATGAGTTGGCAACCAGAGAAAATCTTCGATTTCGAACTCTTTAGCGCTGATACCGAAGCATATCGCGAGCTGGTGGCGAAATTCGCGGAGCATGAGGCATTCCGCAGCGCGGTGGTGGAGGAGTTGGAGCTCGACGAAGATTTCTACCGGCGTCCTCTGCGGCCTGAGGACTTGACGTCAATCAAGTTCAAGCGGGCCGTCACGCCGGACCGCATTAGCTTGCTTCCCTCGCTGGCGAGCCAGCGAATGCTGCTATGCATTAACGAACTGGATATCGCCAGGTTGCCGAAAGACGGCCGCGACAAGAGTTTCCGGGAATTTCATCGGTATTACGGCGGAGCGGGGCGGGTGCTGGCTGCGCGAATCCGCCCATTCCTCGAGAGCTACGTCTTCAACTATCTCGCTGAGCCCTCCGAATACGTTTCGATTGAAGGTTACGTCGAGCAGCTCCGGGAGATGATGAAAGCGGAGGCCCTCGAATGGTCCAGGCTCTTCGATCTTCTCGCGTGCCGAGACTATGTCGAAGAAGGCCTTCGCTTCATCATGGTTCAACGATGGAGCCTGTTGCCATCCAAGCGATCGGCGCTCTCGAAGGCAAATGCTCTCGGCTTCTTCGACGCTCTTGCTGATAACAGCCGCCCGCAGTTGATGGTTCCTGCCTTCGGTGACGACAAGATCCGCAGGTTGGCGGAAAAAGTCGGAATCACGAAGCGGGAGCACTCATATTGGCAGTTCTATCTTTCGACCAGTCTCGGTCAAAGTAATCTCTTGCACGCATTCGCTGCGCGGCCAGATCGTGCGTTTGCACTTATCGGGGCCGCGTTCGCTGCCGAGGTCGAGTTGATCGGGTTCTGCTGTCTTGTTGGGCAAGGTCTTCGCGAATTGGGCCTCCGCGAGGCCAACGTAGATGCGCCTGCCGCGATCCCTTTGCTTGACGACATTCTTGGAAGATTTCGTCGGGCTCTCCAGAGTGTTCACCGAGGACATGGTGAGCTTGGCTTAGCCGAAGTCGCCCAAGGGTTCGTCGCCGCCAAGCGGTTGAACGCCTGCGCCTGGAGCGACATCCTGGAACAGATGCGCTGGATTTCCGCGGTCGATCGATACCAGGACATTGCTCAGACCATCAGCCGGCGGATCGAGACTGAACGACCAGACATTGATCGTGAGACCTTCGTCGAGCCCAAAGAGATGTGTTCGACCACTCACGTTCACAACGATCACCGTCTGGTTGTGATCGAGAGCGGAGACATGGTGTTCTGGGCCAATCTCGGCATGACGCTTCGGATGAAGCCCGGCGAAATGGTTCTTGTACCGAAAGGGCGGCTGCATGGCTCTTCGATCGAGTCCGATGAATGCATCTATCATCAGCCGATCATTCCGCCCGAATGGATAGAACCGCTGGTTAACGATCTCAATACGCAAAGCATAGCCAACTAGGCGTAGCGCGGCGCCAGGGACTCCATTCGGAAGGATCAAAGATGGACGACACGCCGGGCGTCAATATTGATAGAAGCGCTGCTCTTGATTGGTGGCGCCGCGTGATATTGGGGAATCGAGTTGGTGACGTCGATTTGCCTGCATGGCTGATCGCGTCGTATGCGGAATTCCGCACGCACGTCGAGCATCCGCAGTTTCCCTGTTTTTTTGGGACCCAAGCCGAGCGCCGCGGGGAGATGTTTTACTCGTTCGTCTCGGGCGGAGACTTAACGCATCTACCGACGACCATGGTAAAGTTCGCCGAGCTTTCCGCAAACCGTGCAGACGAGAAGAATAATTTCGCTCTGTTCTTTGAACCGGAATCGGCGCCGGTCACACACGATCGCTATCAAGATCATTTTTGGAATGTGCTTCAATATCTTCATGATCATGATAGCGCTCTGACGGCGGAGTCGTCTGTTGTGCTGAATCCGGAACATCCAGATTGGGAATTCGAGTTCGCCGGAGTTCAGATGTTCGTCGTTTGCTGCGCGCCGTCCTACAAGCTGCGGCGCAGCAGGAATCTCGGCCCGGGCATGATCATGCTCTTTCAGCCGCGAAGCGTGTTCGTCGATGCGATTACACAGCGCGCAATCGGCCCTCAGGCGCGCGACGAAGTGCGCCGCCGCTTACTGGCGTGGGATCGTGTGCCGGCGCATCCTGACCTAGGCGTCTACGGAGAGCCCGAGAACCGGGAGTGGAAGCAATACTTTTTGCCCGACGATAGCGCGGCTGAGAGCAACGCATGCCCCTTTCTGGCGCGCAGGAGCCTTGATGTCGACGATTTTGGCGCCGTGCTAAGGCGTCATGCGGCATCGAAGCCGGATGCAATAGCTCTGCGCTTCCTGATCGACGGCGAGCTCGGGGAAGCAACGCTGACTTACGCTGCTCTCGATCGTGAGGCGCGCGATCTTGCCGTCGTGCTGCAGCGGCGGGCCATGCCGGGTGATCGCGCCGTCCTTCTGCTGCCCACGGGACTCGACTACGTCGTTTCGTTTTTCGCTTGCTTATACGCCGGTATCATCGCGGTGCCGGCTTTTCCCGACAACTCAGCGCATGCAGTGCACACGGCGCGATTGCAGGCAATACTTCGCGATTGTATGCCACGTCTGCTGTTGACTGACGAGCTACATCACGATCTGGCGCGTCGTCTTTGCGACGAAAGCACCGTCGGAGTTGACACGGTGTTCACCGTGCGGCGTAGCGAGTCTTCGGCTGACGACTGGCATCCATCGCCGCAACAGTCAGAAGATATCGCCTTCCTTCAGTACACGTCTGGATCGACAGCCACTCCCAAAGGAGTGATGGTCACACACGCCAATTTGCAGGCCAACTGCACCGCGCTTGCGCGCTCGATGGCCTACGCCCCCGACGACGTGATGGTCACGTGGCTGCCGCTGTACCATGATATGGGCCTAATCGCCTGCGTATTAGCGCCGATGAAAGCTGGTATGCCGATCGTCCTGCTTTCGACCCAGCACTTCCTTGGCAGCCCGGCACGATGGTTGCGTGCGATCGCGCGCTTTGGTGGCACTATTGGCGGTGCGCCCGACTTTGCCTTCCAGCTTTGCCTGGATCGGATCGGTGACGCTCAGCTAAGTGGTGTCGACCTGAGCCGTTGGCGGCTCGCCTGGTGTGGAGCTGAGCCAATCCGCGAGCGTACGATGGCAGCGTTCGCGGAACGGTTCTCTGCTTTCGGTTTGCCGCGCACCGCACTCTATCCGTGTTACGGTCTGGCGGAAGCGACGCTGATTGTCTCTGGGTGCGAAGCAGGAACCGGCTGGGAGTCTTTCCATTTCGATCCGCTGGAGCTCGCCCGTGGCAACGCGTTGCCACGCGCTGACGGAACGCCGCTGTTAAGTTGCGGCGTGGCGCCACCTGGCCACACGTTGATTGTCGTCGATCCGGAGACGCACGAACCGTGTGTCGAAGGTCGGATCGGCGAAATATGGGTATGCGGTCCGAGCGTGACGGTTGGCTATTGGCAGAATCAACGAGCCACGCGTGAGACCTTTGGCGCGGTGCTCGCGGATGGCTGCGGTGACTATCTGCGAACCGGCGATCTCGGTTTCATGCGCAACGGAAATCTGTTTGTGGCTGGTCGGCTCAAGGATCTGATTATCCTGCGAGGTCAGAACTGCTATCCACAGGATGTCGAGCTTAGTGTCACTGACAGTGTTAAGGGTTTGCGAAAGGGACGAATTGCGGCGTTTCCAACGATCGTCGATGGCGTTGAGGGGATCGGCATCGCGGCCGAAGTCGCCCGCGCGACGTTCAAGCGCGTCTCGGTCGACGATCTGTTCCGCGACATTGGCCGCGCCGTCGCTGCTGCGCACCAGGAGCCGCCGAGCTTAATCCTTCTGCTCGAACCGGGCGATTTGCCTCGTACTTCTAGCGGTAAACTGCGACGGTCGTCATGCGAGAGTGGGTGGCGGGAGGGCACCTTCGCGCCGGTGGCGGTGCATCGGCGTTCGGCCGGCCTGAATCCTGCGGCCTTGCGCCGGACACCATATGTCGCGCCGCGTTCGGCGCTGGAGCATAAACTAGCTGCGGTATGGGAGACGGTGTTCAACGGCGGGCCTATTGGCGTCGAAGATGATTTCTTCGATCTTGGCGGTCAATCGCTGGTAGCTGCTGCCCTGGTCGCGCAAATCTCCGATATCCACGGTAAGGAACTGCACATTCGTTTCGTGTTCGATGCCAGCACGATCACTGCACAGGCACGCTGGCTGGAGAACGAAACATCTCACGATGCGACGCCACACCACCCGATCCTGCCCGACAAAACGTCGGGACCGATCCCGTTGGCGCGTAGCCAGGAAGGTCTGTGGTTCCTGTGGCAGCGGGATCCCGAAAGCGACGCTTACAATATCGCCGTCACGTTACGGTTTCGTGGCGCACTCGATCGTCAGGCACTCGCTGCGGCACTGAATGAACTGGTCTTGCGGCACGACGTTCTGCGGAGTGACTTAGGCGAGCAAGACGGTAAGCCGTTGTTAGTGGCTGCGGATCGGCCAGCAGGAGACTGGATGGAGGTCGATCTAAGCGACACGCCGTCCGGAGAGCGCGAAAAGGGCTTGAATAGGCATTTCAAAGCGGTTGCCGCTAAACCGTTTAATCTGAAAGCCGGACCGATGATGCGAGGCGTGCTTGCGACGCGCGCGCCTGACGATCATGTCCTGCTGCTTTCTGTTCATCACATTGTGGCCGATGGCCAGGCGATGACTTATCTGGTCGACGATTTACTTGTACTGTATCGATCGAAACGCGAAGGAGGTTCAGTACCGCCGCCACCAGCACTGCAGTTCCGCGACTATGCCGTCTGGCAGAGCGGTCGACCGAATGCGATTGAGCTCGCTCTGCAGCTCGATTACTGGCGTCAGAGCCTGCAGGCGGACGCCGGTGTGCAAGTGCCCCTCGACTATCCGCGCTCCGCGGCACCATCACGACGCGGCGGACGTGTGGCGACGATTTTGGTGCCGTCAGTTGCCAAGGCGCTGCGCGAAATAGCGCGCGAACGCGGTGCTACACTATTCATGCTGATGCTCGCGGCTTTCGATACGCTGTTGTACCGCTACGGTGGACAAACGGTGCAGCAGATCGGCGTGCCGGTGAGTTTGCGCAATCGAGCAGAAGTGGAGAATCTGGTCGGTTGCCTGCTGAACACTGTTGTGATCCGTACCGAGCTCACCGGTTCGACACAGTTCTCGACACTACTCCAGCAGGTTCGCGAACGCGTCCTGGAAGCCCAAGAAAACCAAGATATCCCGTTCCACGCCGTAGTCAGTGCATTGCAGCCGGAACGGGTTGGCGACGCGACGTCGTTGTGCCAGACGATGTTCAATTTTCGGGAGGACCCCCGTAGCGGACGGCGTAACCTGCCGGACCTGTCTGTCGAAATCGGCGAGATCGATCCGGAAACTGTTCAGTTCGATCTGGCGATGCAAGTGGTCAATGCCGAGGACGGTCTGCGTATTGCCCTCAACTATGGGAGCGAGCTGTTCAACGTCGCGACCATCGAGCGTCTATTGCGGCACTATGGGGATATCCTCGCTTGGCTAGGCGCCGGCGTTGATGGTCGGATAGCCGATATTTCTCTTGATGTGAGACCGGAGATCTCAGCTCATTCCCGTCCGTTTGAGTCTGTTCTTGACCGGCTCGCAGCGTCGGTAGCGGAGCATAGCGATGCGGTAGCGGTTGGGTGCGGGGGCGAGCGGTTGAGTTATTCGGCGCTTGCGGGCTGGTCGAGCCGGATCGGGCGGCGGCTGCAGCGTCTGGGGGTATCGGGCGATGTCCGTGTCGGGCTGTGCGTGGAGCGTTCGACCGGTCTGGTGGCGGGGCTGCTGGGGATACTGAAGTCGGGCGGGGCGTTTTTGCCGTTGGATCCGGGTTATCCCGAGGCCCGGCTGCGGGCGATGGTGGCGGACGCCGGCATCCGGCATGTCGTGGCGGACGCGGAGAGTGCGGCGCGGCTGTCGGACGTCCTTGCGGGCTGCGCGGTTGTCGATGTCGGCGACGTGGAGGACGAGCCGGCGGACGACTGGCGCGAGGCGGTGCATCCCGAACAGCTGGCCTACGCAATTTATACCTCGGGATCGACCGGGCGTCCCAAGGCGGTGGGTATCAGCCACCGCGCGCTGGCGCTGCATGTCGCGGACTTCGTGGAGCACTTTGCGCTGACGGCGTCGGACCGGGTGCTGCAGTTCTCCACCATCAACTTCGACGCGGCGATGGAGCAATTGCTGCCGATTCTGTGCGTCGGCGGCCGGGTGGTGATGCGGGAGGAGGCGGCGTGGGATACCTCGACGCTGAACCGCCGCCTCGTCGATGAAGCGGTGACGGTGGCGTACCTGCCGACCGGCTATTGGCAGCAATGGCTGCACGATCTTCCAGCCGGTTTGCCTGCGTTGCGGCGGATGGCGATTGGTGGCGAGGCGGTATCGCGCGATGCGGTTGTGCGGTGGCGGGCAAGCACGCTGGGTTCGATCCCGCTGGACAACACCTACGGTCCGACGGAAGCGACGATCACGACGTCGTCGCACCGAACGTGCCAGGAAGATGAGTGTGGAGCGAGCGTTCCGATCGGCCGATCGTTGCCGGCGCGGACGTCGCGGGTTCTCGACCTTGACGGCAATCTCGTTCCCGAGGGCGGTGTCGGCGAGCTGTGCATTGGCGGAGCGAGCCTGGCGCGCGGTTATCTGGGACGGCCTGGCCTGACGGCGGAGCGGTTCGTGCCGGATCCGTGGGGCATACCGGGGAGCCGGCTGTATCGTACGGGAGATGTGTGCCGCGGGCTTGCCGATGGGGTCGTGAGCTATGTCGGCCGAGCGGACCAGCAGGTAAAGCTCCGTGGCTACCGGATTGAACTCGGCGAGATCGAAGCTGCGCTGCGCGGTTGCGATGGCGTGACAGCTGCGCTGGCGGCGATCCGAGGGACAAGCGAGAACCGCCGGCTGGTGGGCTATGTCGTGGGTGCGGTCGACGGTGAGGCGATTACGGAAGCGCTGTCGCAGCGGCTTCCGGCCTACATGGTGCCATCGGCGGTGATGGTGCTGGCGTCATTGCCGTTGCTGCCGAACGGCAAGGTCGATCGCGGGAGCCTGCCGGATCCGATCCAGAAGGTAAGTGGACGTGTGTTGCCGCGGACGGCGGTCGAGGCCCAACTGGTATCGATCTGGCGGGCGGTGCTGAAGGCGCCGGAGATCGGCGTGACCGACAACTTCTTCGCACTGGGTGGCGATTCGATTTTGAGTCTGCAGGTGATCGCGCGTGCGCGGTCGGCCGGCCTGGTGTTGACGCCGCGTCAGGTGTTCGAGCATCCGACGATTGCGGGTCTGGCGGCGGTTTGCGCAAGCGGAGTGTCGGTCGAGATCACGGAGGTGACGGGCGATCTTCCGTTGACGCCGATCCAGGCGAGTTTTTTTGCCCTACATCCGGACGGCCCGGCGCATTGGAATCAAACGGTGATGCTGCGGGTGCCAGTTGCGCTGGATCCGTCTGCGTTGAGCACGGCGTTGGCGGCGCTGGCAGCGCGGCACGATGCGCTGCGACTGCGGTTCGAACAGCGCGACGGGGTTTGGCGGCAGCAGCTTGGAGCGGCGCCGCCGGCGGACGCGCTGCTCGAGATCGTGGACGAGGACGTCGCCACGGCTCAGGCGCGCGTACAGGAGAGTTTGGATCTGGCGCGCGGTCCGCTGCTGCGCGCGGCATACTTCCGGCGAGGCGGAGAGAACGACCGGCTGCTGGTGACGATCCATCATCTGGCCGTTGACGGTGTGTCGTGGCGCGTGCTGCTTGAGGACCTGGCGTCCGCATATGCGCAGGCAGCGGGGGGTTCGGTGCCGTCACTGCCTGCGACCGGCACACCGTGGAGCCGGTGGACGATCGAGCATGCGCGATACGCGGCAGGCGCAGCGGTGCAGTCGGAGCTGGAGTGGTGGCGATCGGCGCTGGGCGGAGCGGACGGCACGCTGCCTGTGCAGCCTGGCGGCGACCGACGGGTGTCCGAGAGCCGCAGCGTGACATGGCGGCTCGATGAAGCTGCGACAGCGCGGTTGTTGCGGGAAGCGTCCCGGGCCTATCGAATGCGTCTTGACGAAGTGGTGTTGACGGCGCTGGCGCAGACCCTGGGAGCCTGGCGCGGCGACGGCCGGGTGCTGGTCTCGCTTGAAGGCCATGGCCGCGAGGACGTGGTCGAGGGGATCGACCTCAGCCGGACCGTGGGCTGGTTCACGACGCGCTATCCGGTATGGCTGTCGGCATCGCACGAACCGGGCGCAGCACTCAAGCAGGTGAAGGAGACGCTGCGAGGCGTGCCGGGGCGTGGGCTGCACTTTGGCATGCTGGCGCATCATGCGGATGCGGACATCCGGGCTGCGATCGATGCGCTGCCAAGCGCGGCGGTGAGCTTCAACTACCTTGGCCGGTTCGAAGGCGAGGGTGGAGCGGCAGGGTTCGCTCTGACGCAGGAGGGAACAGGCCTGTCGGTATCCGGCGCGAGCCAGCTTGCGCATGTGCTCGACCTGAACGGTCTGGTGCTGGCCGGCGCGCTGTCGTTCGAATGGCGCTTCAGTCCCGCGGTCGTTCCCGCAGCAATTGTGGAAGATCTGGTGGCGTCGTTTGCGACGCGGCTGGAGGCGTTGATCGCGCATTGCACGTCGATGCCGGCGAGCGCGACGGCGTCGGACTTCCCGCTGTCCGGACTGGATCAGGCAGGTCTGGAGGCCTTCGACCTGCAACTCGACAACGTCGACGACATCTATCCGGCAACTTCGCTGCAGCAAGGCATGCTGTTCCACAGCCAGCTGCGGTCCGAGCATTATGTGAGCCAGCTGCGGCTGACCTTGGCCGGGCCGTTGCACCACGACGCCTTGCGTGCGGCGTGGGATACGGCGGTGTCGCGTCACGCGGTGTTGCGCACCCGGTTCCTGTCGCAGGATGAGCACCTCCTGCAGGTCGTCGAGCGTGGGGTGACGCTTCCGTTCGTTGAGCACGATTGGTCGGATGCGGAGGCCTACGAGGCGCGGCTGGCGGCATGGCGCGCGGAAGATACGGCAGCTGGCTTTGACGTGGCGGTGGCGCCCTTGATGCGGGTGGCGGTGTTTGCGCGACCGGATGGCGGCCATGATGTGATCTGGACCAGCCATCACGTGCTGACCGACGGCTGGAGCACGGCGCAGCTGTTGAGCGAGATCGTGCAGGACTACGCGGCGCGGATTGCGGGCGGCATGGCGGTGCTGCCGGCGGCAGGGCGTTATCGCGACTATGTGACATGGCTTGCGGCCCGTCCGGACGACGCGGCGTGGTGGCGCGCGCAGCTGGCGAAGGTGGACGACCCGGCGACGATAACGCAGGCACTCGGCCGTCCGGCGCAAGCCGAGCCGGGCGCGCATCGGCTGGTGCAGACGCTGGACGAGGCGCTGACGCAGCGTTTGCAGCAGGCGACGCGGCAGCGCGGCGTGACGCTGAACACGATGTTGCAGGGCGCCTGGGCGCTGGTGCTGGCGCGTTACGGCGGCCGCGATCAGGTGGCGTTCGGGGTGACGGTCTCGGGCCGTCCGGCGGAGCTGCCGGGTGCGGAGCGCACGGTGGGACTGTTCATCAACAGCCTGCCATTGTGGGTGAGGGTGCCGAGCGCATCGGCGTTGGGGCCGTGGCTGGCAGAGCTGCAGGCGCACAACATCGAGCTGCGCGAGCACGAACACACCGCGCTGTCGGATCTGCAGCAATGGGCAGGGCGGTCGGGCGATGCGCTGTTCGACAGCCTGCTGGCGTTCGAGAACTATCCGGTGGATGCGGCCTTGCGGGACGGTACGGGCGGACTGCAGGTGATGGCCGCCGAGATGGTGGAGCGCACGCACTACCCGTTGAACCTGGCGGTGATGCCAGAGCCCATGCTGACCGTGCACTGGGATTGGGACGGCGAACGGCTGGATCGATCGGCGGTCGAGCAGCTGTCGCGGGATCTTGCAACGGTGCTCGATCAACTGGCATCGGCGGATGATGCGGTCCGGCTGGCCGACATCCAGTTGAACGTCGAAGCGCCTCTGGTGCCATCGATGACATGCCCGTTCCGCTCGGTGCTCGATCGGATTGCGGAGCAGGCCGCAAGACGGGCCGAGGCGGAAGCGGTGAGCTGCGGCGAAGAGCGGCTGAGCTACGCGGCGCTGGCGGAATGGTCGAACCGGATCGGCCGTCGTCTGAAGCGGCTCGGCGTGTCGGACGAGGCGCGGGTCGGGCTCTGTGTGGAGCGTTCGACCGGCCTGGTGGCGGGCCTGCTGGGCGTGCTGAAGGCGGGCGGCGCTTACGTTCCGCTGGACCCGTCCTATCCCGAGGCGCGGCTGCGCGAGACGGCGGCGGATGCCGGCCTGCGCTGGGTGGTCACGGATAGTGCGAACGCCGAGCGGGTGAGGTCGCTGGCGGACTGCCGCGTGGTGGTGGTGTCCGAGGTGGACGACGAGGCTGCGGACGACTGGTTGGAGCCGGTCCATCCCGATCAGCTGGCCTATGTGATCTACACCTCGGGATCGACCGGCCGGCCGAAGGGGGTGGGGGTCACGCATATGAACCTGTCGCGGCTGCTCGATGCGACCGCGGACTGGTACCGGTTCGGCACCGACGATGTGTGGCCGCTGTTCCACTCCTATGCGTTCGACGTCTCGGTGTGGGAGCTGTTCAGCGCGCTGGTTTATGGCGGCCGGCTCGTCGTGGTGCCGTATTGGACGGCGCGGACGCCCGATGCCTGTGTGGAGCTGCTGCGGCGCGAGCGCGTGACGGTGCTGAACCAGACGCCGTCGGCCTTCGAGCCGCTGATGGCGGCGGAGCAGGCGTCCGGCGCACCGGTCGAGAGCCTGCGGGCGGTGATCTTCGCCGGTGAGAAGCTCGAACCATCGCGGCTGGCCGGCTGGCTCGGATGGCGCGGAGAGAAAGCGCCGCGGCTGATCAACATGTACGGGATCACCGAGACGACGGTGCATGTGAGCTACCGGCCTTTGGCCTTTGCCGACACGCAAGGTGCGGCGCGCAGCCTGATCGGCGAGCCGATCCCGGACCTGTCGCTGCAGGTGTTGGACGGCGGGCTGCAGCTGGTGCCGGAGGGCGGGATCGGCGAGATCCATGTCGGCGGCGCGGGCCTGGCGCGTGGCTATCTGGGACGGCCCGGGCTGACGGCGGAGCGGTTCGTGCCGGATCCGCATGGCGTACCGGGAAGCCGGCTGTATCGTTCGGGCGATCTGGCGCGCCGGCTGGCAAGCGATGTGGAGTATCTGGGCCGGGGCGACCAGCAGGTGAAGCTGCGCGGGCACCGGATCGAGCTCGGCGAGATCGAGGCGCAATTGCTGGCAATCGAGGGCGTATATGCGGCCGCGGTGCTGGCGACGGCCGGGCGCCTGGTGGCCTATGTGGTCGGTGATGCCGATGCGGACGTCTTGCGCACGAGACTGAGCGAGGCATTGCCAAGCTATATGGTGCCGACCGGCTTCGTGTCGGTCGAGACGCTGCCGCTGACCGTGAACGGCAAGCTCGACCGCGCGGCGCTCTCGGCACTGGCGGTCCCGTCCGCGGACTACATCGCACCGCGCACGGCGACCGAAGCGCGGTTGTGCGAGATCTTCGCCGAGGTGCTGGGCGTGGCGCGGGTCGGGGCGTCGGACGACTTCTTCGCGCTGGGCGGGCACTCGCTGCTGGCCGTGCGGGCGGTGTCGCGGATCCGCTCCGCTCTGGAGCGTGACGCGCCTCTGTCGCTGTTGTTCGAACATCCGGTGGTGGCTTCGCTGGCATCGGCGTTGTCGGATGCGAGGCCCGGGACAGCAGTCGCGATCAGGCCGCGTCCTGACGGGATGACGCGTGTGGCGCTGTCGCCTGGGCAGGAACGGCTCTGGTTCCTGTGGCGGCTCGATCCGTCAAGCGCAGCCTACAACGTCGCGGGAGCGATCCGGTTGGAGGGGATGCTGGACGTCGATGCCTTGAAGGCGGCGCTGCGTGGTCTGGTTGAGCGGCACGAGAGTTTGCGCACGCGCTTTGGCGAGAGCGATGGCATCGCCTGGCAGGAGATCGAGGCCGATCCCCGCTACGGATGGATCGAGCACGATCTGCGCAGCGCACCGGCGTCGGCGCTGGATGCGTGCCTGCGCGACTGTGCTGCGGCGCCGTTCGACCTGGAGCAGGGGCCGCTGCTGCGGCTGGTGCTGGCACGTCAGGCCGCGGACGTGCATGTGCTGGGCCTTACGATGCACCACATCGTGTCGGACGGCTGGTCGGCCTCGGTGCTGGTTCGTGAACTGGTGGCGCTGTACGACGCGGCGCGGCATGGCGGCGCGGCGGCGTTGCCGGCGCTGCCGATCCAGTATGCGGACTATGCGTTGTGGCAGCGCCAGCGGCTGGACAGCGGCGTCTACGCAGCGCAGCTGGATTACTGGCGCGGGCGGCTGGGCGACGAGCATCCTGTGCTGGAGTTGCCGGCCGATCGGGTGCGGACGGGTGCGCGCAGCGCAGCCGGTGGCCGGGTGATGCGGCAGTTGCCGGCCGAGGTGACGGCACGGTTGAAGCAGCTGTCGCAGGCGCAGGGCGCGACCTTGTTCATGACGCTGCTGGCGGCCTACGACGTGCTGCTGTACCGCTACAGCGGCCAG
Source organism: uncultured Alphaproteobacteria bacterium (assembly GCA_963793165.1). Classification (GTDB taxonomy): domain Bacteria; phylum Pseudomonadota; class Alphaproteobacteria; order Rhizobiales; family Xanthobacteraceae; genus Bradyrhizobium. The sequence continues at coordinate 497,237 of CAWBYU010000004.1, read as the reverse complement.
GCCGACCTGCGCGTCGGCGTGCCGGTCGCGAACCGGGACCGGCTGGAGACCGAGGGACTGATCGGCTTCCTCGTCAACACGCTGGTGATCCGCACCGAACTGTCGGGAGCCCACAGCTTCAAGACCCTGCTCGCCCAGGTCCGAAGCCGCATGATCGAGGCCCACGACAACCAGGATATCCCGTTCGAAAAACTCGTCGCCGAACTCCAGCCAGAACGGGACGTGCGGCACACGCCGCTGTTCCAGACACTGTTCAACCTGCAGCATGATGATCTTTCCGAGCCTGATGACACGGGGATGATGGTCTCGGCCGTCGAGCTGGAGGGCAGCACGACGCAATTCGATCTGATCCTGGACGTAGCGGAAGAGGCGGACGCATTGCGTTTGTCGTTCCGCTACGCCCGCGACCTGTTCGATGCGACGACGATCGAACAGGTCGCCGATCATTATGTGGAGCTCCTGCAGCAGCTCGATGGTGACATCCGGATCGATGAGGTGCTCCTGACCGTCGAAGCGCCTCTGGCTCCCTTGATGACCTACCCGTTCCGCTCGGTGCTGGAGCGGATTGCAGAGCAGGCCGCAAGACGGGCCGAGGCGGAAGCGGTGAGCTGCGGCGAAGAGCGGCTGAGTTACGCGGCGCTGGCGGGATGGTCGAACCGGATCGGCCGTCGTCTGAAGCGGCTCGGCGTGTCGGACGAGGCGCGGGTCGGGCTTTGTGTGGAGCGCTCGACCGGCCTGGTGGCGGGCCTGCTGGGCGTGCTGAAGGCGGGCGGCGCTTACGTTCCGCTGGACCCGTCCTATCCCGAGGCGCGGCTGCGCGAGACGGCGGCGGATGCCGGCCTGCGCTGGGTGGTCACGGATAGCGTGAACGCCGAGCGGGTGAGGTCGCTGCTGGCGGATTGCCACGTGGTGGTGGTGTCTGATGTGGACGACGAGGCTGCGGACAATTGGCTGCAGCCGATCCATCCCGATCAGCTGGCCTATGTGATCTACACCTCGGGATCGACCGGCCGGCCGAAGGGAGTGGGGGTCAGCCACCGGGCATTGAGCCTGCATATCGACGATTTCGTTACAGCCTTCGGCATTAGTGCCGCGGATCGGGTGCTGCAGTTCTCGACCATCAATTTCGACGCCGCGGTCGAGCAACTGTTTCCGAGCTTGGCAGTCGGCGCGACGGTCGTGATGCGCGGTCCCGGAGCGTGGGACTTTTCGCAGCTCAATCGATGCTTGATCGAGGACGCGGTCACGGTCGCGGACCTGCCAACCGCCTACTGGCAACAATGGCTGCACGATCTGCCGCCGGCGTTGCCGGCGTTGCGCTGGATGACGGTGGGCGGGGAAGCGCTGCCCGGCGATGCGCTGGCGCGCTGGCGTGCGGGTCCGCTCGGTCACATACGTTTCGACAACCGCTATGGCCCGACCGAGGCGACCGTGTCGGTGCTGTATCAACGAACGGATGCCGCCGACGCCGAGCGTGCCGTGGTGCCGATCGGTCTGCCTTACCCGACCTGCGGAATGTCGCTGCGCGATCACGACGGCAACGCAGTGCCGGATGGCGGACTTGGTGAACTGTGTGTCGGGGGCGCGACCCTTGCACGCGGTTATCTCAACCAGCCTGGGCTGACGGCGGAGCGGTTCGTGCCGGATCCGTGGGGCGTGCCCGGCGGTCGGCTGTACCGGACCGGGGATTTGTGCCGCAAACGCGCGGACGACACAGTGGAGTATCTGGGACGTCTGGATCAGCAGGTGAAGCTCCGCGGCTACCGGATCGAGTTGGGCGAGATCGAGGCGGCGTTGCGCGACTGCGTCGGCATCCGGACCGCAGCAGTTGTCGTGCAGGGTAGCGAGGCCAGCCGGCGATTGATCGGCTACGCGGTGGGCGAGGCGGACCCTGAGTTGTTGCGAGCCGCACTGGCGGCACGCCTGCCCGAGTACATGGTGCCATCTGCTATCGTAATCCTCGAAGCGTTGCCGACGATGCCGAACGGCAAGATCGACCGCTCGGCCCTTCCGGCGCCGGAAGCTATGCCGACGGCGCGGGTGGAGCCGAGGACGCCAAACGAACTCGTCCTTCTCGATGTCTGGCGCGCTGTGCTCGGCCGCAAGGACATCGGCGTGACGGATAATTTCTTCGCCCTTGGCGGCGACTCGATCCTGAGCCTGCAGGTCGTCGCCCGCGCCCGCACCGCGGGATTGATGCTGACCCTCAAGCAAATGTTCGAACAGCCAACTGTCGAGCGCCTTGCTCAGAGCGGGGTACTTGATCGGCCAGCAGCGCAGGCCGAAGTTAGCGGTGTACTGCCGCTGACGCCGATCCAGGCGTGGTTCTTCGAGCAGCATCCCGACGCGCCGTCGCACTGGAATCAGTCGGTGATGCTGCGCGTACCGCCTGATCTTGATACGGCCGTGCTGACGCGCGCTCTCTGCGCCCTGATCGCCCGCCACGACGCGCTGCGGCTGCGCTTCGACAAGGTCGATGGGGCATGGCGCCAGCAGATCACCTCGGACTCGGCGGACGCGGTCCTTGAGATTTTCGACCTGCGCGGCGCACTCAACCAGTCGATACGCCTACGGGCAGAATGCACACGCTTCCAGATGCGCCTCGACCTCACGCGCGGGCCGTTGCTCCGGGCGGGCCTGTTCCGACTTGATGACGGTGAGGCGCGGCTGCTGCTCGTGATCCATCACTTGGCAGTCGATGGCGTCTCGTGGCGCGTGCTGCTGGAGGATATGCAGCACGCCTACGACGCGGCAGCACGCGGTGATGCGGTCGATCTGCCCGCCCCAATCACGCCCTGGAGCGCCTGGACGCTTGTGCAGCGGGACTACGCCGCCGGCGTCGATGCGCATGTGCTGGATTGGTGGCGGGATCGATCGGCGGCCGCGGACGCCGCGATGCCGTTGGAAGGTGAGGGCGACCGCCGGTTCGGCGCAAGCCGCGTGCTGCGATGGCAGCTTGATCGCGACTCGACCCAACAGTTGTTGCACGCGGCGCCGCGGGCCTTTCGCCTGGGTGTCGACGAACTCCTGCTGACCGCGCTGGCTCAAGCGGTGAGCGCATGGCGCGGCGTACCCGGCGCGTTGATCGAAGTCGAGGGCCACGGCCGCGAGGACGTAGTTGCCGGGATTGATCTCAGCCGCACCGTTGGGTGGTTCACGACAAGGTATCCAGTTTGGCTGAAGGCGCCAAGCGATGCCGAGGCCGCGCTGGTGGACGTCAAGGAGCAGCTTCGCTCGGCGCGAGCGAAAGGGTTGACGTGGGGTCTGCTTGTCCATCATGACGACGCGGTTCTTCGCGTTGCTGCGCGCGCGCTGCCACGGCCGCAGATTGGCTTCAACTATCTTGGCCATTTCGAGTTGGGCCAAGAGGACACGGTGCCGTTCCGCCTTTCCACCGAAGACACCGGCGAGCCGATGGATCCGGAGAGTGCGTTGCACCACGCTCTTGCGATTGACGGCCTGATTGCCAATGGCGAACTGTTGCTGAACTGGCGGTACAGTCCCGGCGTATTGTCCGACGCCACCGTCGCAGCACTTCTGGCTGCCTTCGTCGCGCGCTTGGCGGCGCTGATTATCTGCTGTGAGACCGCAACACCGCGAGCGACTGCGTCGGATTTTCCGCTGGCGGGCCTGAGCCAAGCCGAATTTTCACTCTTGTCGCTGCCGCTGGATGCGGTCGAGGACATCTATCCGGCGACTGCGCTCCAGCAGGGATTGCTGTTCCATAGCGCAATCGACAGGGACCGCGGCCTGTACACCAACCAGCTGCGCCTGACCCTCTCGGGTACGCTGGATCATGCTGCGCTGCGTGCAGCCTTGGAAGGCGCCGTAGCCCGTCACCCCGCGCTGCGAACCCGATTTGAGGCGCGTCACGGTGGCCCGACACTGCAGGTCATCCATCGCGCGATGGCGCTGCCCTATGAGGTGCACGATTGGTCGAACGCCGCCGGTTATGAACAGCAACTGGAGGCGTGGCGTGCGCGGGACGTTGCGCGCGGCTTCGACGCCGCCATCCTGCCGCTGATGCGGCTTGCGCTCTTCACTAGGCCGGACGGAGATCACGACCTGATTTGGACATTCCACCACGCGGTGGTTGACGGCTGGAGCACGGCACAATTGGTCTCGGAAGTCCTGCAGGACTACCGCGCGCGGCATGCCGGCGGAACAGCCGTCTTTCCAAAGGCCAGAGATTATCGCGACCACGTCGGGTGGCTCGCGCGTCGGCCGAGTGCTGAGTCATGGTGGCGCGCGCAGCTCACGCGGATCGACGAGCCGGTCACGCTGACCGCGGCTTTGGACCGTCCAGCGATCCCCGAGCCGGGATCGCATCAGAGGATTGAGGTGCTGGATGCCGCTCTGGACCGGCGCCTTCGGCAGACCGCCCAACGCTTGAAGGTTACCCTGAATGGCCTGATGCAAGGGGGATGGGCGATCATGCTGGCACGTTACGGCAATCGCCCCCAGGTGGCGTTCGGGGTTACGGTTTCTGGACGTCCTGCGGAAATACCGGACACCGAGCGAACGGTTGGGTTGTTTATCAACAGCTTGCCCTTGTGGGTCAATGCCGCCGGCGATGCTCTGGTCGCGGACTGGCTGCAGGAATTGCAGGCACAGAACAGCGCACTGCGCCAGCATGAGCATACCGCGCTGGCGGACATTCAACGCTGGGCCGCTCGATCCGGCGACGCCCTTTTCGACACCCTGTTTGCGTTCGAGAATTATCCAGTCGACAGCGCCATCGAAGACGATGCGCACGATTTATGCGTGAGCGCAGCCTCCACGATCGATCGCGCGCATTACCCTTTGACGATCGCCGTGATACCGCGCCCCAGCCTGACATTGAGCTGGGGCTGGGACGGCAGACGTCTTGATCGAGCAACCGTCGAGCGGCTGTCGCGCGACTATCAGGACGTTTTGCTCCAACTATGTGATGGCTGCGAAGGATACCTCGGAGCGATTGCGCTTGGCGCCGTGCCCGTCGAACCCGTAGCTGTCGACCGGCCCTATCACGATGTATTCGAGCGCATCGCGGCGCAGGCGTCAAAACATCCGGAGGTCGAGGCTGTCCGATGCGACGGCTTCGCCATTAGCTACGGCGCGCTCATTGCTCTGGCGAATCGAATTGCTTGCCGGTTGCGCCGAAACGGCGTCGCAGCCGACGCGCGGGTTGGCCTGTATGTCGACCGTTCGCCCGCTTTGATTGCAGGTATGCTCGGCATCTTGCGTAGCGGTGCCGCCTATGTGCCGCTGGACCCGTCCTACCCCGAGGCGCGGCTGCGCGAGACGGCGGCGGATGCCGGCCTGCGCTGGGTGGTCACGGATAGCGTGAACTTCGAGCGGGTGAGGTCGCTGCTGGCGGATTGCCACGTGGTGGTGGTGTCTGATGTGGACGACGAGGCTGCGGACAATTGGCTGCAGCCGATCCATCCCGATCAGCTGGCCTATGTGATCTACACCTCGGGATCGACCGGCCGGCCGAAGGGAGTGGGGGTCAGCCACCGGGCGCTGAGCCTGCATATCGACGATTTCGTTACAGCCTTCGGCATTAGTGCCGCGGATCGGGTGCTGCAGTTCTCGACCATCAATTTCGACGCCGCGGTCGAGCAACTGTTTCCGAGCTTGGCAGTCGGCGCGACGGTCGTGATGCGCGGTCCCGGAGCGTGGGACTTTTCGCAGCTCAATCGATGCTTGATCGAGGACGCGGTCACGGTCGCGGATCTGCCAACCGCCTACTGGCAACAATGGCTGCACGATCTGCCGCCGGCGTTGCCGGCGTTGCGCTGGATGACGGTGGGCGGGGAAGCGCTGCCCGGCGATGCGCTGGCGCGCTGGCGTGCGGGTCCGCTCGGTCACATACGTTTCGACAACCGCTATGGCCCGACCGAGGCGACCGTGTCGGTGATGTATCAACGAACGGATGCCGCCGACGCCGAGCGTGCCGTGGTGCCGATCGGTCTGCCTTACCCGACCTGCGGAATGTCGCTGCGCGATCACGACGGCAACGCAGTGCCGGATGGCGGAACTCGGTGAACTCTGTGTCGGCGGCGCGACCCTTGCACGAGGTTATCTCAACCAGCCTGGACTGACGGCGGAGCGGTTCGTCCCGGATCCGTGGGGCGTGCCCGGCGGTCGGCTGTACCGGACCGGGGATTTGTGCCGCAAACGCGCGGACGACACAGTGGAGTATCTGGGACGTCTGGATCAGCAGGTGAAGCTCCGCGGCTACCGGATCGAGCTGGGCGAGATCGAGGCGGCGTTGCGCGACTGCGTCGGCATCCGGGCCGCAGCAGTTGTCGTGCAGGGTGGCGAGGCCAGCCGGCGATTGATCGGTTATGCGGTGGGCGAGGCGGACCCCGAGTTCTTGCGCGCCGCACTGGCGGCACGCCTGCCCGAGTATATGGTGCCATCTGCTATCGTAATCCTCGAAGTGTTGCCGACGATGCCGAACGGCAAGATCGACCGCTCGGCCCTTCCGACGCCGGAATCTTCGCCGACGGCGCGGGTGGAGCCGAGGACGCCGAACGAGCTTGTCCTTCTTGATGTCTGGCGCACTGTGCTCGGCCGCAAGGACATCGGTGTGACGGACAATTTCTTCGCCCTTGGCGGCGACTCGATCCTGAGCCTGCAGGTCGTCGCCCGCGCCCGCACCGCGGGATTGATGCTGATGCCCAAGCAGCTGTTCGGGAATCCGACCGTTTCCGCGCTCGCCGCACTCATCGGGGCGCCTACGACGATCAACAAGGTCGAAGTGTCCGGTCCGGTCCCGCTGACGCCGATCCAGGCGTGGTTCTTCGAGCAGCATCCCGACGCGCCGTCGCACTGGAATCAGTCGGTGATGCTGCGCGTACCGCCTGATCTTGATACGGCCGTGCTGACGCGCGCTGTCTGCGCCCTGATCGCCCGCCACGACGCGCTGCGGCTGCGCTTCGCGCGCGATGCATCGGGCGCTTGGGCGGCCCGCGTCGTGCCCGCAATGGCCGTCGCCGAGACCGTGCTCGAAGTAGTAGATTTACCAGCGTCCGCAGCGCTCGAAAACGCGGCGACCCAAGTCCAAGCCAGTCTGTCACTCGCCGACGGCCGTCTCTTCAAGGCGGGCTACCTCCGCCGAGGCACGGGCGATGCGCGGCTCCTGCTCGCAATCCACCACTTGGCCGTGGACGTAGTCTCTTGGCGGACTCTGCTCGACGATCTGCGCCATGCCTATGCGCAGGCCGTGAATGGCGGCCCCGTGAGGCTGCTCACAGATGGCACACCCTGGAGCCGATGGGCGCTCGCGCAGCGTGATTATGCCGCGCGCGCTGAGGTCGCCGCCGAGTTGGCGTGGTGGCAAGCAGAGCTAGCGTCGGCGCCCGGAAATCTCTCGCTCGACGGTGATGGTGATCGCAGCCTGGGCGCGAGTCAGGTCGTGACTTGCCGATGGGACCGCGACCGGACGCAGCGTTTGTCGGAAGCCGCCATCTCGATCTATCGCATGCGGCTGGACGATGTGCTTCTCACTGCGTTGGCGCAGACGTTGACAGAGTGGCGCGGCGGACGCGGTGTGCTGATCGACATCGAAGGACATGGTCGCACTGATGCGATCGACACGGTCGATCTCGCTCGGACTGTGGGTTGGTTCACGACACGCCATCCGGTGTGGCTCGAGGCATCCGGCAACAACGATATGGCACTTAAGGTGGTAAAGGAACGTCTCCGCTCGGTTCCGGCAAAGGGACTGCATTGGGGCATGCTACTACATCATGCCGAACCGATCGTACGCGATGCCGCACGCGCGCTGCCACGTGCTGGCGTCAGTTTCAATTATCTCGGCCGCATCGACCAGGATGTATCCGGCGACGATCTGTTCCAATTGACCGATGAGACGGTCGGGCAGGGGACGGCGGGCGACGGCGCGATGAGCCACTTGCTCGATCTGAGCGCAATCGTCTTCAAGGGCGTCCTGACAGTGAATTGGCGCTTCAGCCCAGCAGTGCTCCATTCGACCACTGTCCAGGCGCTCGCCAGCGAATTTGAGCGGCGGGTGGCGGTGCTGCTCACGCATTGCGAGGCTGCCGCGCCGACCGCAACGGCGTCGGACTTTCCGCTGTGTGGCTTGACTCAGGCCGAACTTCAAGCGCTCGACCTGCCGCTCGGCTCGATCGCCGACATCTATCCCGCCACGCCACTTCAGCAGGGCCTGCTTTTCCACAGCGCGGTGGCGGAGGACGGGGTCTACGTCAACCAGTTGCGTCTAACCCTGAGCGGCAGTCTCAATAAAACAGCGCTTCGCGATGCATGGGCGGCGGCTGTCGAACGGCACGACGTGCTGCGAACGCATTTCGAATCGCGCCATGGCCGCGCAACGTTGCAAGTCGTTCATCGCAAAGTGGAGCTGCCATGGATCGAATACGACTGGGCCGCGGCGATGGAATACGAGCAGCGATTGTCGGCCTGGCGGTCTTCGGACATCGCCCAAGGTTTTGACATCGGCCAAGCGCCGCTGATGCGGCTTGCGCTGTTCATCAGTCCGGACGGCGCCTACGATCTGGTCTGGACCAATCATCACGCCTTGCTCGACGGCTGGAGCACGGCACAGCTGATGTCCGAAATCGTTCGCGACTATCAAGCGCGCATGCGAGGCGGGAGAGCGGCGTTACCCCCACCCGGCAGCTATCGGAACTATGTCGGTTGGCTGTCAAGCCAGCCGAGTGCCGAATCGTGGTGGCGAGCGCAATTTGCCAAGGTCGATATTCCCGCAACCCTTGCCGACGGCGTTGAGCATCAGCACGCGACCGAGAGCGGAGCGCGGCAACTCGTTCATTCGCTTGATAAGGCGCTAGGCGATCGCATTCGACAAGCAGCTCAATACCATCGTGTGACGGTCAACACGCTGGTCCAAGGGGCGTGGGCACTGGTGTTGTCGCGCCGTGGCCACCGACGTGACGTGGTCTTTGGGACGACGACCTCCGGCCGTCCTGCCGGGCTTCCCGGCGCCGATCGCACCGTTGGCCTGTTCATCAACAGCTTGCCGGTATTTGTTTCGGTCCCGGGTGACGCCGAGGTGGGAGAGTGGCTCACAGCTATCCAAGATGATAGCGGTACGTTGCGCGAGCATGAGCACACCAGTCTATCCGATATTCAGCGCTGGGCGGGACGGCCGGGTGACGCGCTGTTCGACAGTCTGCTCGTGTTTGAGAACTATCCTATCGACGATGCTGTGCGAGAGGCTTCCGATGACATTCAGGTGTCTCGCGTCGAAGCCTTCGAGCGGACCCACTATCTGTTGACGCTCGCCGTCATTCCGAACATCCAGCTCGGATTGAGGTGGTCTTGGGATGGCGCGCGGCTTGATGCGGCGAGCATAGATCATCTATCAGCTGAGTTCGTGAACGCCTTGCGGCAGTTGTCATCCCTGCAATCACTTAAGCTGGGCGCCATTCAGCATGCAGAGCCGTTACATCTCCTGTCGGGGCTGTCCCGTCTGTTTGAGTCGGTATTGGACCGGCAGGCGAGGACTGCGGCGGTGTTGGGCGATGCGGTAGCGGTTGGGTGCGGGGGCGAGCGGTTGAGTTATTCGGCGCTTGCGGGCTGGTCGAGCCGGATCGGGCGGCGGCTGCAGCGTCTGGGGGTATCGGGCGATGTCCGTGTCGGGCTGTGCGTGGAGCGTTCGACCGGTCTGGTGGCGGGGCTGCTGGGGATACTGAAGTCGGGCGGGGCGTTTTTGCCGTTGGATCCGGGTTATCCCGAGGCCCGGCTGCGGGCGATGGTGGCGGACGCCGGCATCCGGCATGTCGTGGCGGACGCGGAGAGTGCGGCGCGGCTGTCGGACGTCCTTGCGGGCTGCGCGGTTGTCGATGTCGGCGACGTGGAGGACGAGCCGGCGGACGACTGGCGCGAGGCGGTGCATCCCGAACAGCTGGCCTACGCAATTTATACCTCGGGATCGACCGGGCGTCCCAAGGCGGTGGGTATCAGCCACCGCGCGCTGGCGCTGCATGTCGCGGACTTCGTGGAGCACTTTGCGCTGACGGCGTCGGACCGGGTGCTGCAGTTCTCCACCATCAACTTCGACGCGGCGATGGAGCAATTGCTGCCGATTCTGTGCGTCGGCGGCCGGGTGGTGATGCGGGAGGAGGCGGCGTGGGATACCTCGACGCTGAACCGCCGCCTCGTCGATGAAGCGGTGACGGTGGCGTACCTGCCGACCGGCTATTGGCAGCAATGGCTGCACGATCTTCCAGCCGGTTTGCCTGCGTTGCGGCGGATGGCGATTGGTGGCGAGGCGGTATCGCGCGATGCGGTTGTGCGGTGGCGGGCAAGCACGCTGGGTTCGATCCCGCTGGACAACACCTACGGTCCGACGGAAGCGACGATCACGACGTCGTCGCACCGAACGTGCCAGGAAGATGAGTGTGGAGCGAGCGTTCCGATCGGCCGATCGTTGCCGGCGCGGACGTCGCGGGTTCTCGACCTTGACGGCAATCTCGTTCCCGAGGGCGGTGTCGGCGAGCTGTGCATTGGCGGAGCGAGCCTGGCGCGCGGTTATCTGGGACGGCCCGGCCTGACGGCGGAGCGGTTCGTGCCGGATCCGTGGGGCATACCGGGGAGCCGGCTGTATCGTACGGGAGATGTGTGCCGCGGGCTTGCCGATGGGGTCGTGAGCTATGTCGGCCGAGCGGACCAGCAGGTAAAGCTCCGTGGCTACCGGATTGAACTCGGCGAGATCGAAGCTGCGCTGCGCGGTTGCGATGGCGTGACAGCTGCGCTGGCGGCGATCCGAGGGACAAGCGAGAACCGCCGGCTGGTGGGCTATGTCGTGGGTGCGGTCGACGGTGAGGCGATTACGGAAGCGCTGTCGCAGCGGCTTCCGGCCTACATGGTGCCATCGGCGGTGATGGTGCTGGCGTCATTGCCGTTGCTGCCGAACGGCAAGGTCGATCGCGGGAGCCTGCCGGATCCGATCCAGAAGGTAAGTGGACGTGTGTTGCCGCGGACGGCGGTCGAGGCCCAACTGGTATCGATCTGGCGGGCGGTGCTGAAGGCGCCGGAGATCGGCGTGACCGACAACTTCTTCGCACTGGGTGGCGATTCGATTTTGAGTCTGCAGGTGATCGCGCGTGCGCGGTCGGCCGGCCTGGTGTTGACGCCGCGTCAGGTGTTCGAGCATCCGACGATTGCGGGTCTGGCGGCGGTTTGCGCAAGCGGAGTGTCGGTCGAGATCACGGAGGTGACGGGCGATCTTCCGTTGACGCCGATCCAGGCGAGTTTTTTTGCCCTACATCCGGACGGCCCGGCGCATTGGAATCAAACGGTGATGCTGCGGGTGCCAGTTGCGCTGGATCCGTCTGCGTTGAGCACGGCGTTGGCGGCGCTGGCAGCGCGGCACGATGCGCTGCGACTGCGGTTCGAACAGCGCGACGGGGTTTGGCGGCAGCAGCTTGGAGCGGCGCCGCCGGCGGACGCGCTGCTCGAGATCGTGGACGAGGACGTCGCCACGGCTCAGGCGCGCGTACAGGAGAGTCTGGATCTGGCGCGCGGTCCGCTGCTGCGCGCGGCATACTTCCGGCGAGGCGGAGAGAACGACCGGCTGCTGGTGACGATCCATCATCTGGCCGTTGACGGTGTGTCGTGGCGCGTGCTGCTTGAGGACCTGGCGTCCGCATATGCGCAGGCAGCGGGGGGTTCGGTGCCGTCACTGCCTGCGACCGGCACACCGTGGAGCCGGTGGACGATCGAGCATGCGCGATACGCGGCAGGCGCAGCGGTGCAGTCGGAGCTGGAGTGGTGGCGATCGGCGCTGGGCGGAGCGGACGGCACGCTGCCTGTGCAGCCTGGCGGCGACCGACGGGTGTCCGAGAGCCGCAGCGTGACATGGCGGCTCGATGAAGCTGCGACAGCGCGGTTGTTGCGGGAAGCGTCCCGGGCCTATCGAATGCGTCTTGACGAAGTGGTGTTGACGGCGCTGGCGCAGACCCTGGGAGCCTGGCGCGGCGACGGCCGGGTGCTGGTCTCGCTTGAAGGCCATGGCCGCGAGGACGTGGTCGAGGGGATCGACCTCAGCCGGACCGTGGGCTGGTTCACGACGCGCTATCCGGTATGGCTGTCGGCATCGCACGAACCGGGCGCAGCACTCAAGCAGGTGAAGGAGACGCTGCGAGGCGTGCCGGGGCGTGGGCTGCACTTTGGCATGCTGGCGCATCATGCGGATGCGGACATCCGGGCTGCGATCGATGCGCTGCCAAGCGCGGCGGTGAGCTTCAACTACCTTGGCCGGTTCGAAGGCGAGGGTGGAGCGGCAGGGTTCGCTCTGACGCAGGAGGGAACAGGCCTGTCGGTATCCGGCGCGAGCCAGCTTGCGCATGTGCTCGACCTGAACGGTCTGGTGCTGGCCGGCGCGCTGTCGTTCGAATGGCGCTTCAGTCCCGCGGTCGTTCCCGCAGCAATTGTGGAAGATCTGGTGGCGTCGTTTGCGACGCGGCTGGAGGCGTTGATCGCGCATTGCACGTCGATGCCGGCGAGCGCGACGGCGTCGGACTTCCCGCTGTCCGGACTGGATCAGGCAGGTCTGGAGGCCTTCGACCTGCAACTCGACAACGTCGACGACATCTATCCGGCAACTTCGCTGCAGCAAGGCATGCTGTTCCACAGCCAGCTGCGGTCCGAGCATTATGTGAGCCAGCTGCGGCTGACCTTGGCCGGGCCGTTGCACCACGACGCCTTGCGTGCGGCGTGGGATACGGCGGTGTCGCGTCACGCGGTGTTGCGCACCCGGTTCCTGTCGCAGGATGAGCACCTCCTGCAGGTCGTCGAGCGTGGGGTGACGCTTCCGTTCGTTGAGCACGATTGGTCGGATGCGGAGGCCTACGAGGCGCGGCTGGCGGCATGGCGCGCGGAAGATACGGCAGCTGGCTTTGACGTGGCGGTGGCGCCCTTGATGCGGGTGGCGGTGTTTGCGCGACCGGATGGCGGCCATGATGTGATCTGGACCAGCCATCACGTGCTGACCGACGGCTGGAGCACGGCGCAGCTGTTGAGCGAGATCGTGCAGGACTACGCGGCGCGGATTGCGGGCGGCATGGCGGTGCTGCCGGCGGCAGGGCGTTATCGCGACTATGTGACATGGCTTGCGGCCCGTCCGGACGACGCGGCGTGGTGGCGCGCGCAGCTGGCGAAGGTGGACGACCCGGCGACGATAACGCAGGCACTCGGCCGTCCGGCGCAAGCCGAGCCGGGCGCGCATCGGCTGGTGCAGACGCTGGACGAGGCGCTGACGCAGCGTTTGCAGCAGGCGACGCGGCAGCGCGGCGTGACGCTGAACACGATGTTGCAGGGCGCCTGGGCGCTGGTGCTGGCGCGTTACGGCGGCCGCGATCAGGTGGCGTTCGGGGTGACGGTCTCGGGCCGTCCGGCGGAGCTGCCGGGTGCGGAGCGCACGGTGGGACTGTTCATCAACAGCCTGCCATTGTGGGTGAGGGTGCCGAGCGCATCGGCGTTGGGGCCGTGGCTGGCAGAGCTGCAGGCGCACAACATCGAGCTGCGCGAGCACGAACACACCGCGCTGTCGGATCTGCAGCAATGGGCAGGGCGGTCGGGCGATGCGCTGTTCGACAGCCTGCTGGCGTTCGAGAACTATCCGGTGGATGCGGCCTTGCGGGACGGTACGGGCGGACTGCAGGTGATGGCCGCCGAGATGGTGGAGCGCACGCACTACCCGTTGAACCTGGCGGTGATGCCAGAGCCCATGCTGACCGTGCACTGGGATTGGGACGGCGAACGGCTGGATCGATCGGCGGTCGAGCAGCTGTCGCGGGATCTTGCAACGGTGCTCGATCAACTGGCATCGGCGGATGATGCGGTCCGGCTGGCCGACATCCAGTTGAACGTCGAAGCGCCTCTGGTGCCATCGATGACATGCCCGTTCCGCTCGGTGCTCGATCGGATTGCGGAGCAGGCCGCAAGACGGGCCGAGGCGGAAGCGGTGAGCTGCGGCGAAGAGCGGCTGAGCTACGCGGCGCTGGCGGAATGGTCGAACCGGATCGGCCGTCGTCTGAAGCGGCTCGGCGTGTCGGACGAGGCGCGGGTCGGGCTCTGTGTGGAGCGTTCGACCGGCCTGGTGGCGGGCCTGCTGGGCGTGCTGAAGGCGGGCGGCGCTTACGTTCCGCTGGACCCGTCCTATCCCGAGGCGCGGCTGCGCGAGACGGCGGCGGATGCCGGCCTGCGCTGGGTGGTCACGGATAGTGCGAACGCCGAGCGGGTGAGGTCGCTGGCGGACTGCCGCGTGGTGGTGGTGTCCGAGGTGGACGACGAGGCTGCGGACGACTGGTTGGAGCCGGTCCATCCCGATCAGCTGGCCTATGTGATCTACACCTCGGGATCGACCGGCCGGCCGAAGGGGGTGGGGGTCACGCATATGAACCTGTCGCGGCTGCTCGATGCGACCGCGGACTGGTACCGGTTCGGCACCGACGATGTGTGGCCGCTGTTCCACTCCTATGCGTTCGACGTCTCGGTGTGGGAGCTGTTCAGCGCGCTGGTTTATGGCGGCCGGCTCGTCGTGGTGCCGTATTGGACGGCGCGGACGCCCGATGCCTGTGTGGAGCTGCTGCGGCGCGAGCGCGTGACGGTGCTGAACCAGACGCCGTCGGCCTTCGAGCCGCTGATGGCGGCGGAGCAGGCGTCCGGCGCACCGGTCGAGAGCCTGCGGGCGGTGATCTTCGCCGGTGAGAAGCTCGAACCATCGCGGCTGGCCGGCTGGCTCGGATGGCGCGGAGAGAAAGCGCCGCGGCTGATCAACATGTACGGGATCACCGAGACGACGGTGCATGTGAGCTACCGGCCTTTGGCCTTTGCCGACACGCAAGGTGCGGCGCGCAGCCTGATCGGCGAGCCGATCCCGGACCTGTCGCTGCAGGTGTTGGACGGCGGGCTGCAGCTGGTGCCGGAGGGCGGGATCGGCGAGATCCATGTCGGCGGCGCGGGCCTGGCGCGTGGCTATCTGGGACGGCCCGGGCTGACGGCGGAGCGGTTCGTGCCGGATCCGCATGGCGTACCGGGAAGCCGGCTGTATCGTTCGGGCGATCTGGCGCGCCGGCTGGCAAGCGATGTGGAGTATCTGGGCCGGGGCGACCAGCAGGTGAAGCTGCGCGGGCACCGGATCGAGCTCGGCGAGATCGAGGCGCAATTGCTGGCAATCGAGGGCGTATATGCGGCCGCGGTGCTGGCGACGGCCGGGCGCCTGGTGGCCTATGTGGTCGGTGATGCCGATGCGGACGTCTTGCGCACGAGACTGAGCGAGGCATTGCCAAGCTATATGGTGCCGACCGGCTTCGTGTCGGTCGAGACGCTGCCGCTGACCGTGAACGGCAAGCTCGACCGCGCGGCGCTCTCGGCACTGGCGGTCCCGTCCGCGGACTACATCGCACCGCGCACGGCGACCGAAGCGCGGTTGTGCGAGATCTTCGCCGAGGTGCTGGGCGTGGCGCGGGTCGGGGCGTCGGACGACTTCTTCGCGCTGGGCGGGCACTCGCTGCTGGCCGTGCGGGCGGTGTCGCGGATCCGCTCCGCTCTGGAGCGTGACGCGCCTCTGTCGCTGTTGTTCGAACATCCGGTGGTGGCTTCGCTGGCATCGGCGTTGTCGGATGCGAGGCCCGGGACAGCAGTCGCGATCAGGCCGCGTCCTGACGGGATGACGCGTGTGGCGCTGTCGCCTGGGCAGGAACGGCTCTGGTTCCTGTGGCGGCTCGATCCGTCAAGCGCAGCCTACAACGTCGCGGGAGCGATCCGGTTGGAGGGGATGCTGGACGTCGATGCCTTGAAGGCGGCGCTGCGTGGTCTGGTTGAGCGGCACGAGAGTTTGCGCACGCGCTTTGGCGAGAGCGATGGCATCGCCTGGCAGGAGATCGAGGCCGATCCCCGCTACGGATGGATCGAGCACGATCTGCGCAGCGCACCGGCGTCGGCGCTGGATGCGTGCCTGCGCGACTGTGCTGCGGCGCCGTTCGACCTGGAGCAGGGGCCGCTGCTGCGGCTGGTGCTGGCACGTCAGGCCGCGGACGTGCATGTGCTGGGCCTTACGATGCACCACATCGTGTCGGACGGCTGGTCGGCCTCGGTGCTGGTTCGTGAACTGGTGGCGCTGTACGACGCGGCGCGGCATGGCGGCGCGGCGGCGTTGCCGGCGCTGCCGATCCAGTATGCGGACTATGCGTTGTGGCAGCGCCAGCGGCTGGACAGCGGCGTCTACGCAGCGCAGCTGGATTACTGGCGCGGGCGGCTGGGCGACGAGCATCCTGTGCTGGAGTTGCCGGCCGATCGGGTGCGGACGGGTGCGCGCAGCGCAGCCGGTGGCCGGGTGATGCGGCAGTTGCCGGCCGAGGTGACGGCACGGTTGAAGCAGCTGTCGCAGGCGCAGGGCGCGACCTTGTTCATGACGCTGCTGGCGGCCTACGACGTGCTGCTGTACCGCTACAGCGGCCAGGCCGACCTGCGCGTCGGCGTGCCGGTCGCGAACCGGGACCGGCTGGAGACCGAGGGACTGATCGGCTTCCTCGTCAACACGCTGGTGATCCGCACCGAACTGTCGGGAGCCCACAGCTTCAAGACCCTGCTCGCCCAGGTCCGAAGCCGCATGATCGAGGCCCACGACAACCAGGATATCCCGTTCGAAAAACTCGTCGCCGAACTCCAGCCAGAACGGGATCCAAATCGCAATCCACTATTCCAGGTCAAGTTCCTCGTGCAGGCGAACGAGACAGAGCCTGAGGCGCTTGCTGATCTTAAATGCACGCCTCTTTCGGTAGCGCATGACGTGGCGCATTTCGATCTCGCGCTTGACGTTGTTGATAGAGCCGGTGGGCTTGAATGCCACTTCACCTATGCGACCGATCTTTTCAGCCGAAGCTTCGCGCAGCAGCTATCGGCGCATTATGAAGAGCTGCTAGCCTCAATCGCGGATAATCCGGATGTTCGCATTGGCGAGATCGATCTGTCCTCGGGCACGACTGCTGCGCCTCATGCGGAGCAATTTGGCACCGGGCTGTTGGCACGCGTCGCCGCGCTGGCGCAAGAGCGCGGGACGGATATCGCCCTGGTTGATGAAGAAGGCACCCTGAATTGGACCGATCTATGGGCGTGGTCAGGTCGCCTTGCCGGATGCTTGCGGGACTTCGGGGTCGATCGGGAGACTCTCGTCGCCGTTAGCTTGCCTCGAGGCCGCGCCCTGGTCGCCAGCATTCTCGCGATTTGGCGCGCGGGCGGGGCCTATGTACCGCTTGATCCTGGCGCACCATCCGAGCGCTCGGCATGGCAAATCGCAGACTGCGGAGCACGCTGGCTTATCTCAATCGATCCGGCCGAGTGGCGCGGTAGCGACGTGACGTGGATCGATCCTATCAACGGCGCAGGTATTCCGCCCGAGCCGATAGTCCCGTATCCAGATCAGGTCTCCTATGTAATTTACACGTCCGGATCTACCGGACGCCCCAAGGGCGTGATGGTTGGTCATCATGCGCTATACGCTTATGTCGAGGCCGTTCTCAATCGCTTGCCTGACGGCATCACCAGCGCCGCCTATTTGTCGACGCCGGCTGCTGATCTCGGTCACACCGTGCTTTTCGGCGCGCTGTGGGCGGGCTGGAAATTACATTTGGTCTCGGCAGAGTGCGCCTTGGATCCCGAAAGCTTCGCCGAATATTTGCACGCCCATCGCATCGATTTCTTCAAGCTGGTGCCCAGTCACCTCGGTGCGTTGCTGCAGACCGCCCATCCGTCGGATGTACTGCCTGAACGTGTCCTGATGGTCGGCGGTGAGGCAATGAGCACCAAGCTGGCCATGGAAATCGCGCGGCTCAAGCCCCATTGCCGCGTTATCAATCATTACGGTCCGACAGAATTGACCGTCGGCATGCTGACGCGCGAGGGTGCCGACGCATCGAACCCGATTCTGCCGCTGGGCCGCGCCTTGCCACATGGCCGCGTGCTCGTTCTCGATGCCAACGCCAAGCCGGCGCCGGCGGGCGTTGCAGGTGAGATCTGCATTGGGGGCGCGGGTCTGGCGCGTGGCTATCTGGGCCGACCTGGGTTGACCGCGGAACGCTTCGTGCCCGACCCTTCTGGACCGCCGGGCGCGCGATTGTACCGAACCGGCGATAAGGCGCGTAGCGCGCCGGGCGGCGATGTCGAATTTCTGGGCAGGTTCGACGATCAGGTCAAGATCCGCGGCTATCGTGTTGAGCCGGAGGAAGTCGCCGGCCGGCTGCGTGCCCTTGCTGGCGTCCGCGCGGCGAGCGTGATTGCCCGTACGGATACCGAAGGCCAATTGCGATTGCTCGCATATGTGTGCGGTATTGATCTGGACCCGGTGACGCTGCGCAATGCGCTGGCGGAGAGTCTGCCAGATTACATGCTGCCGGCGGCATTCACAGTGCTTGATGCTCTGCCCTTGACGCCGAACGGAAAGGTCGATCGCAAAGCATTACCAGATCCCGAAGTCGCAACGCGGCTGGAAAGAGTTGCTCCACGCAGCGACGTGGAAGCGACGCTGCTAAGGATCTGGCAGCAAATCCTAAAGCGCGAAGATTTTGGTGTCACAGATAACTTCTTCGCGCTTGGCGGAGATTCGATTCGTGGTTTGCAGATTGTCGCCGGGGCCCGTCGCGCTGGCTTGATGCTAACCCCGAAGCAGCTATTCTATCATCCGACGATTGGTGGATTGGCATCGCTTGGCGATAGTGCTGCTGAGCCGGCGCCGCAGATTGCCGAACGTCCGCTCGATCACGAGAGCCTCGTCCGGCTTGGACTTACTGCCTCCACAACCGAAGACATCTATCCCGCGACCCCGCTGCAACAAGGCATGCTGTTCCACAGCCAGTTGCGGCCGGACCTGGGTTTCTATGTCGGTCAGTTGCGCCTGACGCTGTTCGGTCCGCTGGATCGGGTCGCCTTGCGTGCGGCATGGGATGCCGCGGTGTCGCGTCACGCGGTGCTGCGCACCCGGTTCCTGTCGCAGGATGAGCACCTCCTGCAGGTCGTCGAGCGTGCAGTGACGCTTCCGTTCGTTGAGCAGGATTGGTCGGATGCGGAGGACTACGAGGCGGGGCTGGCGGCATGGCGTGCGGAAGATGCGGCAGCTGGCTTTGACGTGGCGGTGGCGCCCTTGATGCGGGTGGCGGTGTTTGCGCGACCGGATGGCGGCCATGACGTGATCTGGACCAGCCATCACGTGCTGACCGACGGCTGGAGCACGGCGCAGCTATTGAGCGAGATCGTGCAGGACTACGCGGCGCGGATTGCGGGCGGCACGGCGGTGCTGCCGGCGGCAGGGCGTTATCGCGACTATGTGACATGGCTTGCGGCTCGTCCGGACGACGCGGCGTGGTGGCGCGCGCAATTGGCGAAGGTGGACGACCCGGCGACGATAACGCAGGCACTCGGCCGTCCGGCGCAAGCCGAGCCGGGCGCGCATCGGCTGGTGCAGACGCTGGACGAGGCGCTGACGACGCGGCTGCAGCAGGCGACGCGACGCCGCGGCGTGACGCTGAACACGATGTTGCAGGGCGCCTGGGCGCTGGTGCTGGCGCGCTACGGCGGCCGCGATCAGGTGGCGTTCGGAGTGACGGTCTCGGGTCGTCCCGCGGAGCTGCCGGAGGCGGAGCGCACGGTGGGACTGTTCATCAACAGCCTGCCATTGTGGGTGACGGTGCCGAGCGCGTCGGCGTTGGGGCCGTGGCTGGCAGAGTTGCAGGCGCACAACATCGAGCTGCGCGAGCACGAGCACACCGCGCTGTCGGAGCTGCAGCAATGGGCAGGGCGCTCGGGTGACGCGCTGTTCGACAACCTGCTGTTGTTTCAAAACTACCCGATCGAAGACGCGGTTCGGCAAGGTCCGGCAGGGTTACGGATTGTCGACGCTGACGGGGTCGGCAGGACTTAATACCCCTTGATGCTTATTGCGATTCAAGAACCCAAGCTCGAACTTCGGTGGATCTGGGACGGCGAACGGCTGGAGCGCTCGGCGGTCGAGCGGCTGTCACGGGATCTTGCAACGGTGCTCGATCAACTGGCATCGGCGGATGATGCGGTCCGGCTGGCCGACATCCAGTTGAACGTCGAAGCGCCTCTGGTGCCATCGATGACATGCCCGTTCCGCTCGGTGCTCGATCGGATTGCGGAGCAGGCCGCAAGACGGGCCGAGGCGGAAGCGGTGAGCTGCGGCGAAGAGCGGCTGAGCTACGCGGCGCTGGCGGAATGGTCGAACCGGATCGGCCGTCGTCTGAAGCGGCTCGGCGTGTCGGACGAGGCGCGGGTCGGGCTCTGTGTGGAGCGTTCGACCGGCCTGGTGGCGGGCCTGCTGGGCGTGCTGAAGGCGGGCGGCGCTTACGTTCCGCTGGACCCGTCCTATCCCGAGGCGCGGCTGCGCGAGACGGCGGCGGATGCCGGCCTGCGCTGGGTGGTCACGGATAGTGCGAACGCCGAGCGGGTGAGGTCGCTGCTGGCGGATTGCCGCGTGGTGGTGGTGTCCGAGGTGGACGACGAGGCCGCAGACGACTGGTCGGAGCCGCTGCATCCCGATCAACTGGCCTATGTGATCTACACCTCGGGATCGACCGGCCGGCCGAAGGGAGTGGGAGTTACGCACGCGAATCTGTCGCGGCTGCTCGATGCGACGGCGGACTGGTACCGGTTCGGCACCGACGATGTGTGGACACTGTTCCACTCCCATGCATTCGACTTCTCGGTCTGGGAACTGTTCGGCGGTCTGACGCATGGTGGCCGCCTGGTGGTGGTGCCGTACTGGACGGCGCGCCATTCGGAGGCGTTCGTCGATCTGCTGCGCCGGGAAGAAGTGACGGTGCTGAACCAGACGCCGTCGGCCTTTGAGCCGCTGATGGCGGCGGAGCAGGCGTCGGGGGCTCCGGTCGAGAGCCTGCGGGCGGTGATCTTCGGTGGCGAGAAGCTCGAACCATCGCGGCTGGCCGGCTGGCTCGGATGGCGCGGAGAGAAAGCGCCGCGGCTGATCAACATGTACGGGATCACCGAGACGACGGTGCATGTGAGCTATCGGCCGTTAGTGTTCGCTGACACGCAAGGTGCGGCGCGCAGCCTGATCGGCGAGCCGATCCCGGACCTGTCGCTGCAGGTGTTGGACGGCGGGCTGCACCCGGTCCCGGAGGGTGGGATCGGCGAGATCCATGTCGGCGGCGCGGGCCTGGCGCGTGGCTATCTGGGACGGCCCGGGCTGACGGCGGAGCGGTTCGTGCCGGATCCGCATGGCGTGCCGGGAAGCCGGCTGTATCGTTCGGGCGATCTGGCGCGGTGGCTGGCTGGCGATGTGGAGTATCTGGGCCGGGGCGACCAGCAGGTGAAGCTGCGCGGGCACCGGATCGAGCTCGGCGAGATCGAGGTGCAGCTGCTGGCGATCGATGGCGTACATGCGGCCGCGGTGCTGGCGGTGGCCGGTCGCCTGGTGGCCTATGTGGTCGGCGATGCCGATGCGGAGGTCTTGCGCACGAGACTGAGCGAGGCATTGCCAAGCTACATGGTGCCGGCCGGCTTCGTGTCGGTCGAGATGCTGCCGCTGACCGTGAACGGCAAGCTCGATCGCGCCGCGCTCTCGGCATTGTCGGTCCCCTCAGCGGACTACATCGCACCGCGCACGGCGACCGAAGCGCGGTTGTGCGAGATCTTCGCCGAGGTGCTGGGCGTGGAGCGGGTCGGGGCGTCGGACGACTTCTTCGCGCTGGGCGGGCACTCGCTGCTGGCCGTGCGGGCGGTGTCGCGGCTGTCAGATATCATGGGACGGCGGGTCGAATTGGTGGCTTTGTTCCGCCACCCTTCGGTGAGCGCGTTCGCGGATTATATGGACCGCCTGGGTGATTCCGCTGAGCCAACGGCGATGACCCTGAACAACTGGCTCGATGGGTTGACGATCGGCGAACGGCCCGAGACGGCAGGAAACCGAGTATGACCGAGGCCCACGAGCTGCTGCAGATTTCGCAACGCTATGCGGGGCTGTCACCGGATCTGAGGAGGGCATTTAAAGCGCGCTTGGCGGCGAGCAGATTTGACGTTTCGCGATTGCCGATCGTGCGACTTGCCGAGGACAGCACGGCAATTCCATTGTCCTATTCTCAGGAGCGACTCTGGTTCTTGTGGCGATTGGATTCATCAAGTGCAGCGTACAACGTATCGGGTGCCGTTCGCTTGACCGGTAGGCTGAACGTCGAGGCGCTGCGCGGAGCGTTGGACGCGCTGATGTTACGCCATGAGGTCCTGCGGACCCGCTTCGTCGAAATTGACGGTGTGCCCCATCAACTGATCGACGACGCTCCATCTTACGACTGGCTTACAGGAATTGTCGAAGGCGGCGAAGCGGAGCTGCGCAGTCGGCTCCGCCACGCGTTTACAACCCCGTTCCACCTCGAGCGCGGACCGCTGTTTCGTGTAGTGCTACTGCGTGCGGGCGAACACGAGCATGTCCTGGCTTTGACGGTGCATCACATCGTATCCGACGGGCGGTCGGTATTGATCCTGATGCAAGAGTTGGTGCGGCTTTACGATAGCACCTCCGGTTCGCCGCCGTTGCCTCCACTGCCGATCCAATATCGCGATTACGCCATATGGCAGCGCGAATGGCAGGACGAGGTCGCACTTGAGCGACAGCTGGACTATTGGCGCGTGCGGCTGGGTTCTGCTTACACAGCCCCCGAGCTGCCATTGGACCGGCCGCGCCCGGCGCTGCGTAGTCCGATTGGCGCGCGTGTGGCGCGCACGATAACACGGGATGTTGCCGAACGACTGCGTTCGCTGGCCCGATCGAACGGCGCTACGCTATTCATGTTATTGCTTGCTGTTTTTGATGTGCTGTTGTTCCGATACACCGGTCAGATGGACGTACGGGTCGGAATTCCGGCGGCTAACCGCCGGCGCCAGGAAACCGATGGGTTAATCGGCTTCTTTGTCAATACACTGGTAATTCGTGCGGAGTTGTCAGGCTCGATTCCTTTCAACTCGCTGCTCGCGCAAATTCGCGAGCGCGTTCTTGAGGCACAGGCGAATCAAGACATACCGTTTGAGAAGCTCGTCGCCGCGCTGAAGCCGGAGCGACAATCCGGCCGCACGCCGTTCTTCGACGTGCTATTTGGCCTGCAGCATGTGGATGCACCGCCGCTGACGACAGTTGCCAATCTCACGGTGGCGCCGATCATTGAGGACAGCGGTACGACCCAGTTCGACCTGACAGTCGATGCGGTCGAGCAAGCAGGGCTGTTGGACATTTCGTTCGGTTATGCCTGCGACCTGTTTGATTCAGCCACGGTCGAGCGTTTGTCGGATCATTATGTTGAGATTCTGGAAGCGCTTTCGCGAGCGGGGGACGGGGTTCGGCTGGGGGCAATCGGTCTTGACGTGGGGGCGCCTGCGAGGCCGGTGACGTATGCCTTTGTGCCGGTGCCGGAACGGCTCGCAGCCCAGGCGGCAGCGCAGGCCGAGGTCGAAGCGGTGAGCTGCGGCGAAGATCGGGTGAGCTACGCCGGGCTCGATGCGTGGTCGAACCGGATCGGGCGGCGATTGAAGCGGCTTGGTGTGTCGGGTGATGTCCGCGTCGGACTGTGCGTGGAGCGCTCAGTCGGGCTGGCGGCCGGCTTGATCGGGGTTCTGAAGTCCGGCGGAGCGTTCGTACCGCTGGACCCGTCCTACCCTGAGGCGCGGCTGCGCGAGATGATCGAGGACGCCGGCGTTCGGCATGTGGTGGCGGACGCAGTGAGCGCTGTGCGGCTGTCTGCGGTGCTGTCCGGCTGCGCAGTGGTGATCGTGTCGGATGTGTCGGATGAGCCGGATGCGGGATGGACAGAGTCGCTGCATCCCGATCAGCTTGCCTATGTGATCTACACCTCGGGGTCGACGGGCCGGCCGAAGGGGGTAGCAATCAGCCACCGGGCGCTGAGCCTGCACATGGAGGACTTCATCGGAACATACGCGATCGCAGCGACGGACCGGGTGTTGCAATCATCGACAGTGAACTTCGATGTGGCCCTGCATGAGCTTCTGCCGGCACTGATAATGGGTGGCCGGGTGGTGATGCGCGGTCCGCAAGCGTGGGACCTGGAAAGCCTGAACGGTGTGCTGTTGCGTGAAGCGGTGACGTTTGCGCGGATTCCGACGGCACTATGGCAGCAATGGTTGGGCGCGCTGCCGGATTCGCTGCCAGCGTTGCGGCAAGTGACGGTGGGAGGTGAAGCGCTGCCTGGTGTTGCTCTCAAGCGCTGGCAGGCCGGTTCGCTGTCCACGATCCGGCTGGACAATCTCTACGGTCCGACGGAAACGACGGTGGCATCATTGTTCCATCGCACGAGAGCGATGGATGCCGAGCAGGGGATCGTACCGATTGGGTTGCCCTATCCGGGGCGTAGCGCAGCAGTGATCGATGCGGACGGTAACCGGGTTCCAGCGGGTGGGCTGGGCGAACTCTGCGTCGGTGGAGTTAGCCTGGCGCGTGGCTATTTGGGCCGACCTGGCCTGACGGCGGAGCGGTTCGTGCCGGATCCGTATGGCGCGCCTGGCAGTCGGCTGTACCGGACCGGGGACCTGTGTCGTGAACGCGTGGACGGGACAGTGGAGTATCTGGGCCGTCTGGACCAGCAGGTGAAGCTGCGCGGTTACCGGATCGAACTGGGCGAGATCGAGGCGGCGCTGCGCAATTGCGCCGGCGTGTGTGACGCGGTGGTGGCGTTGCAAGGTGCGGGCCCGGCGGCCCGCTTGGTCGGGTTTGTTGTTGGAGAGAGCGATCTGACGGCGTTGTCGGAGGCGCTGGGTCGCCGGCTGCCGGCCTACATGGTGCCGACGCGCCTCGTGCGGCTGGATGCGCTGCCAGTGATGCCTAACGGCAAGATCGATCGCAACGCGCTGCCGGCGGTTGATCTCGACGATACGCCGCGCCAGCACATCGCACCGCGCACGGCGACTGAAGCGCGGTTGTGCGAGATCTTCGCCGAGGTGCTGGGCGTGGAGCGGGTCGGGGCGTCGGACGACTTCTTCGCGCTGGGCGGGCACTCGCTGCTGGCCGTGCGGGCGGTGTCGCGGATCCGGTCCGCTCTGCAGCGCGAGGTGCCGTTGTCGCTATTGTTCGAACATCCGGTGGTGGCCTCGCTGGCGTCGGCGTTGTCGGAGGCGAGTCCCGAGACAGCAGTCGCGATCAGGCCGCGTCCTGACGGGATGACGCGTGTGGCGCTGTCGCCTGGGCAGGAACGGCTCTGGTTCCTGTGGCGGCTCGACCCGTCAAGCGCAGCCTACAACGTCGCGGGTGCGATCCGGTTGGAGGGGATGCTGGACGTCGATGCCTTGAAGGCGGCGCTGCGTGGTCTGGTCGAGCGGCACGAGAGTCTGCGCACGCGCTTTGGCGAGAGCGATGGCATCGCCTGGCAGGAGATCGAGGCCGATCCCCGCTACGGATGGATCGAGCACGATCTGCGCAGCGCACCGGCATCGGCGCTAGATGCGTGCCTGCGCGACTGTGCGGCGGCGCCGTTCGACCTGGAGCAGGGGCCGCTGCTGCGGCTGGTGCTGGCACGTCAGGCCGCGGACGTGCATGTGCTGGGCCTTACGATGCACCACATCGTGTCGGACGGCTGGTCGGCCTCGGTCCTGGTTCGTGAACTGGTGGCGCTGTACGACGCGGCGCGGCATGGCGGCGCGGCGGCGTTGCCGGCGCTGCCGATCCAGTATGCGGACTATGCGTTGTGGCAGCGCCAGCGGCTGGACAGCGGCGTCTCCGCAGCGCAGCTGGACTACTGGCGCGGGCGGCTGGGCGAGGAGCATCCAGTGCTGGAGTTGCCGGCCGATCGGATGCGGACGGGCGCGCGCAGCGCAGCCGGTGGCCGGGTGGTGCGGCAGTTGCCGGCCGAGGTGACGGCACGGTTGAAGCAGCTGTCGCAGGCGCAGGGCGCGACCTTGTTCATGACGCTGCTGGCGGCCTACGACGTGCTGCTGTACCGCTACAGCGGCCAGGCCGACCTGCGCGTCGGCGTGCCGGTCGCGAACCGGGACCGGCTGGAGACCGAGGGACTGATCGGCTTCCTCGTCAACACGCTGGTGATCCGCACCGAACTGTCGGGAGCCCACAGCTTCAAGACCCTGCTCGCCCAGGTCCGAAGCCGCATGATCGAGGCCCACGACAACCAGGACATCCCGTTCGAAAAACTCGTCGCCGAACTCCAGCCAGAACGGGACGTGCGGCACACGCCGCTGTTCCAGACACTGTTCAACCTGCAGCATGATGATCTTTCCGAGCCTGATGACACGGGGATGATGGTCTCGGCCGTCGAGCTGGAGGGCAGCACGACGCAATTCGATCTGATCCTGGACGTAGCGGAAGAGGCGGACGCATTGCGTTTGTCGTTCCGCTACGCCCGCGACCTGTTCGATGCGACGACGATCGAACAGGTCGCCGATCATTATGTGGAGCTCCTGCAGCAGCTCGATGGTGACATCCGGATCGATGAGGTGCTCCTGACCGTCGAAGCGCCTCTGGCTCCCTTGATGACCTACCCGTTCCGCTCGGTGCTGGAGCGGATTGCGGAGCAGGCCGCAAGACGGGCTGAGGCGGAAGCGGTCAGCTGTGGCGAAGAGCGGCTGAGTTACGCGGCGCTGGCGGAATGGTCGAACCGGATCGGCCGTCGTCTGAAGCGGCTCGGCGTGTCGGACGAGGCGCGGGTCGGGCTCTGTGTGGAGCGTTCGACCGGCCTGGTGGCGGGCCTGCTGGGCGTGCTGAAGGCGGGCGGCGCTTACGTTCCGCTGGACCCGTCCTATCCCGAGGCGCGGCTGCGCGAGACGGCGGCGGATGCCGGCCTGCGCTGGGTGGTCACGGATAGTGCGAACGCCGAGCGGGTGAGGTCGCTGCTGGCGGATTGCCGCGTGGTGGTGGTGTCCGAGGTGGACGACGAGGCCGCAGACGACTGGTCGGAGCCGCTGCATCCCGATCAACTGGCCTATGTGATCTACACCTCGGGATCGACCGGCCGGCCGAAGGGAGTGGGAGTCACGCACGCGAATCTGTCGCGGCTGCTCGATGCGACGGCGGACTGGTACCGGTTCGGCACCGACGATGTGTGGACACTGTTCCACTCCCATGCATTCGACTTCTCGGTCTGGGAACTGTTCGGCGGTCTGACGCATGGTGGCCGCCTGGTGGTGGTGCCGTACTGGACGGCGCGCCATTCGGAGGCGTTCGTCGATCTGCTGCGCCGGGAAGAAGTGACGGTGCTGAACCAGACGCCGTCGGCCTTTGAGCCGCTGATGGCGGCGGAGCAGGCGTCGGGGGCTCCGGTCGAGAGCCTGCGGGCGGTGATCTTCGGTGGCGAGAAGCTCGAACCATCGCGGCTGGCCGGCTGGCTCGGATGGCGCGGAGAGAAAGCGCCGCGGCTGATCAACATGTACGGGATCACCGAGACGACGGTGCATGTGAGCTATCGGCCGTTAGTGTTCGCTGACACGCAAGGTGCGGCGCGCAGCCTGATCGGCGAGCCGATCCCGGACCTGTCGCTGCAGGTGTTGGACGGCGGGCTGCACCCGGTCCCGGAGGGTGGGATCGGCGAGATCCATGTCGGCGGCGCGGGCCTGGCGCGTGGCTATCTGGGGCGACCTGCCTTGACGGCGGAGCGGTTCGTGCCGGATCCGCATGGCGTGCCGGGAAGCCGGCTGTATCGTTCGGGCGATCTGGCGCGGCGGCTGGCTGGCGATGTGGAGTATCTGGGCCGGGGCGACCAGCAGGTGAAGCTGCGCGGGCACCGGATCGAGCTCGGCGAGATCGAGGTGCAGCTGCTGGCGATCGATGGCGTACATGCGGCCGCGGTGCTGGCGGTGGCCGGTCGCCTGGTGGCCTATGTGGTCGGCGATGCCGATGCGGAGGTCTTGCGCACGAGACTGAGCGAGGCATTGCCAAGCTACATGGTGCCGGCCGGCTTCGTCTCTGTCGAGACGCTGCCGCTGACCGTGAACGGCAAGCTCGATCGCGCCGCGCTCTCGGCATTGTCGGTCCCCTCAGAGACGAGACGACGGGACTGTATCGCACCGAGAACACCGGCAGAGGCGTGCCTCGTCGAAATCTGGCAATCGGTTCTCGGCCGGCTGGATATTGGCGTCGCTGACAATTTTTTTGCGCTTGGTGGCGACTCGATCCTCAGTCTCCAAGTGATTGCGCGAGCGCGTGCCGCAGGTCTGTATCTCACCCCGCGGCTACTGTTCGAGCGTCCGACGATCGCGCAGCTCGTTCAGGCCGCACTGACAGTCGACGCTGCGCGCGACAAGGAGATTACAGAGCCTCTACCACTGACCCCCATCCAGGCCTGGTTCTTTGAGCGTAATCCCGATGCTCCGTCACATTGGAACCAGTCGGTGCTTTTGAAGGTCACCGAACGCCTCGATATGGCGGCGCTCAAGGAGGTTCTGCGGGCATTGGTGGCGCGCCACGATGCCTTGCGGCTGCATTTTACGCAGCAGGATGGCGTGTGGCGGCAGCAGGTCGCTCCAATTGCGCAAGACGACATACTCGAGATCGTTGACCTTACCGGCGCTTCCGACTGGGTGGGGGACTTGGAAAACGAAGGGACACGCCTCCAGACAAGTCTCGATCTTTCGAGCGGCCGCTTGCTTAAGGTCGGATACTTCCGCTGCCCGCATGGCGACGGTCGACTTCTGATCTCAATCCACCACCTGGCCGTGGACGGAATATCGTGGCGCGTGCTCCTGGAGGATCTCCAGCAAGCCTATCAGCAAGCGATCCGTGGAGAGGTCATTACGCTCCCAAGGGTTGGCCTCTCGTGGAGCGGCTGGGTCGAGCGGCAACGCAGCTATGCGGCGGTCAAGCCCTTGACGGAGGTCACCTGGTGGCAAAGCGCGTTGGCTGAGGCCGACCCCAGCTTGCCCGTCGATGGGGACGGTGATCGTCGTCTCGCTATGACCCGTTCCATCGTGTGGCGTCTTGATGACGCAGCAACGTCCCGGCTGCTCCGCGAGGCTCCACGTCCCTACCGGATGCGCATCGACGAAATCTTACTGACCGCGCTGGTTCAAGCCGTAAGCGCCTGGAGCGGTCGTAATGGTGTGCTTTTAGAACTCGAAGGGCACGGCCGCGAAGACATAATCCCAGGACTTGATCTTAGTCGCACGTTGGGCTGGTTCACCACCCGGTATCCTGTCTGGGTGTCAGCCGTGTCTGACGCGGCAGCCGCTTTGAAGAGCGTAAAGGAGCGGCTGCGTACCGTTCCAGTCCGCGGTCTGCATTGGGGCATGCTCGACTATCATGAAGACACAGAGGTCCGCGAGTTGATACGGCGTTTGCCGCGCCCGACCGTGAGCTTCAATTATCTTGGTCAATTTGTCTCGACACCAGCGCCCAGCGATGGCTTCTCCTTCGCGCCAGAGTTTGCGGGCCGTTCGGTTTCTGGTGAAGGGCACGCGGTACATATCCTCGATGTGACGGGGCACATCGTCGAAGGCTCTCTCTCGCTTAGCTGGCGCTACAGCCCCGGTGAACTTAACGAGGCGACGGTCCGCGCGTTGGTCGAGTTGTTCGAGAGCCGGCTTAAGGCGCTTGTCGAGTATTGCTTGGCGGCCGAGCCGGGCGCTACCGCATCGGATTTTCCTCTGTCGGGATTGGTACAGGACGATATCGAGCAACTTGACCTGCCTTGGGGAGATATCGAGGACATCTATCCGGCAACACCGCTCCAGCAAGGTCTGCTGTTCCATAGCCTGCTGCAGTCGGGCCGGGGCGTGTACGTCAACCAACTACGCCTGACGTTGTCAGGCACCCTGGACCGCGTCGCATTGAAGGGCGCATGGCAGGCAGCGATCGAACGGCATGCGGTGCTGCGAACCTCCTTCGAGTGGCGCCACGGTCGTGCAGCGCTCCAGGTCGTACGCCGCTCCGTGCCGTTGCCCTACGTCGAGCACGACTGGTCCGCGACGCCCGAGTGGAGAGTTCGGCTGTCTGCCTGGATGACCGAGGACGTCGCCCGCGGTTTCGACCTGGCGGACGCGCCGCTGATGCGGCTCGCGCTGATCGCGCGCCACGATGGTTTGCATGAGCTGATCTGGACCAATCATCACGTACTGACCGACGGCTGGAGCACCGCCCAACTCTTGCGCGAGATCATTGCCGACTACGAGGCGCGCGTACGCGGCACGGTCGCGGCGCTGCCTGTACAGGCGCAATACCGAGACTATTTCGCCTGGTTGGCGCACCAGCCCAATGCAGAGCCGTGGTGGCGGGAACAACTGGCTGCAGTGTTCGAGCCTGCCATGCCGGTTGCCAGCCTAGGACAACCGTTGCGGATAGAAGCCGGACCGCACCAGCTCCACAGGGCTTTTGACGTTTCGTTCGTGGAGCGGCTGCAAAGTACGGCGCAAAGGTATCGCGTGACTTTGAACACTATCATGCAGGCGGGTTGGGCTCTGTTGATTGCACGTTACGGCGGCCGTCGCCAAGTGGTGTTCGGCGTAACTGTCTCGGGACGTCCTGCGGAACTCGTGGGCGCGGATCGAGTGATCGGGCTCTTCATCAACACTTTGCCCCTATGGGTGGATGTCCCGGGTCATGCCGTTCTCGATGATTGGCTGTCGGCACTGCAGGATAAAAACAGCGCGTTGCGCCAATATGAGCATACCTCGCTATCTGAATTGCAGCACTGGGCCGGTCTGTCGGGCGATGCGCTGTTCGACACGCTTTTCGTGTTCGAAAACTATCCGGTCGAGACGGTCCCGGAGGGGCAATCCAGCACAGTCCAGATCATCGGCGTTGAGTTGACTGACCGGACTCATTATCCATTGTCCCTCACGGTGCTGCCGCGTACCGGGCTTGAGCTGGAGTGGGATTGGGACGGCGAGCGGGTCGCGCGGGAGGCGGTCGAGCGTTTGTCGGATCATTATGTTGAGATTCTGGAAGCGCTTTCGCGAGCGGGGGACGGGGTTCGGCTGGGGGCAATCGGTCTTGACGTGGGGGCGCCTGCGAGGCCGGTGACGTATGCCTTTGTGCCGGTGCCGGAACGGCTCGCAGCCCAGGCGGCAGCGCAGGCCGAGGTCGAAGCGGTGAGCTGCGGCGAAGATCGGGTGAGCTACGCCGGGCTCGATGCGTGGTCGAACCGGATCGGGCGGCGATTGAAGCGGCTTGGTGTGTCGGGTGATGTCCGCGTCGGACTGTGCGTGGAGCGCTCAGTCGGGCTGGCGGCCGGCTTGATCGGGGTTCTGAAGTCCGGCGGAGCGTTCGTACCGCTGGACCCGTCCTACCCTGAGGCGCGGCTGCGCGAGATGATCGAGGACGCCGGCGTTCGGCATGTGGTGGCGGACGCAGTGAGCGCTGTGCGGCTGTCTGCGGTGCTGTCCGGCTGCGCAGTGGTGATCGTGTCGGATGTGTCGGATGAGCCGGATGCGGGATGGACAGAGTCGCTGCATCCCGATCAGCTTGCCTATGTGATCTACACCTCGGGGTCGACGGGCCGGCCGAAGGGGGTAGCAATCAGCCACCGGGCGCTGAGCCTGCACATGGAGGACTTCATCGGAACATACGCGATCGCAGCGACGGACCGGGTGTTGCAATCATCGACAGTGAACTTCGATGTGGCCCTGCATGAGCTTCTGCCGGCACTGATAATGGGTGGCCGGGTGGTGATGCGCGGTCCGCAAGCGTGGGACCTGGAAAGCCTGAACGGTGTGCTGTTGCGTGAAGCGGTGACGTTTGCGCGGATTCCGACGGCACTATGGCAGCAATGGTTGGGCGCGCTGCCGGATTCGCTGCCAGCGTTGCGGCAAGTGACGGTGGGAGGTGAAGCGCTGCCTGGTGTTGCTCTCAAGCGCTGGCAGGCCGGTTCGCTGTCCACGATCCGGCTGGACAATCTCTACGGTCCGACGGAAACGACGGTGGCATCATTGTTCCATCGCACGAGAGCGATGGATGCCGAGCAGGGGATCGTACCGATTGGGTTGCCCTATCCGGGGCGTAGCGCAGCAGTGATCGATGCGGACGGTAACCGGGTTCCAGCGGGTGGGCTGGGCGAACTCTGCGTCGGTGGAGTTAGCCTGGCGCGTGGCTATTTGGGCCGACCTGGCCTGACGGCGGAGCGGTTCGTGCCGGATCCGTATGGCGCGCCTGGCAGTCGGCTGTACCGGACCGGGGACCTGTGTCGTGAACGCGTGGACGGGACAGTGGAGTATCTGGGCCGTCTGGACCAGCAGGTGAAGCTGCGCGGTTACCGGATCGAACTGGGCGAGATCGAGGCGGCGCTGCGCAATTGCGCCGGCGTGTGTGACGCGGTGGTGGCGTTGCAAGGTGCGGGCCCGGCGGCCCGCTTGGTCGGGTTTGTTGTTGGAGAGAGCGATCTGACGGCGTTGTCGGAGGCGCTGGGTCGCCGGCTGCCGGCCTACATGGTGCCGACGCGCCTCGTGCGGCTGGATGCGCTGCCAGTGATGCCTAACGGCAAGATCGATCGCAACGCGCTGCCGGCGGTTGATCTCGACGATACGCCGCGCCAGCACATCGCACCGCGCACGGCGACCGAAGCGCGGTTGGCGGAAATTTGTCGAACCGTTCTCAAGCATGACGACATCGGTGTGACCGACGACTTCTTCGAGCGCGGCGGCAACTCCTTGAGCGCCCTCGGCGTCGCCGCGCTGGCGCGTAAGGCCGGCCTCCACCGCTTCTCGCTCGAGGCATTGTTCGCGCACCGAACGATTGAAGCGTTGGCGACTGTCATCGATAGCGCCCCCGGCGACTATCCCGCGAACATCCTGCTGCTGAACTCGCCGGCTGCGGCAGATACCGCGATCTTCTGCGTTCACCCGGCATACGGCTTGGTGAGCGAGTATCGCCCCTTAGCACTGGCCTTGGACGGCATTGCTAAGGTCTACGGTGTTCAGTCACCCGGGTTTGCAGAGCCCGATTGGTGCCCTGAAAACCTGGAAGCACTTGCGCGGGAGTATGTGAGGCGTGTTCGCAGGGTGCAACCCGACGGACCATACCGGTTGCTTGGCTGGTCGCTCGGCGGTCTGATCGCGATCGCGATGGCCGACGCTCTGACTCAAGCGGGAGAGTTGGTGACGTTCGTGGGTCTGGTAGATGCGCTGCCGTCAGGGGTTGTCGAGCCTGCCGACATGGTTCCAATGAGCGAGGAGATGGAGGTTGCCGCCGTGCTGGATGAACTCGCGCGTCGAATTCCTGATTATCCTTTGATGTCGGCCGAACGCGCCATGACGGCCGGTCGTGTGGTTGCGATCGGTCGCCTCCACCGGTCACTTTTCCGGCGCTACCGCTTACCTGAGAAATTGGCGGTTGGATTGAGCGCTTGGTGGGCGCAACGCCGACTGGCACGGGGCGGCCCGGATGCTCGATGGGCAGCGTTTACCACGGGCGACGTGGAGGTCGTCGATTATGTCGACGCCGATCATGCCGACATTATCAGTCACCCAGCCTTTCTCGCCGGGATGCGCGCACATTTTTTCGAGCACCTGTCGTTGAAGAGTGGCGCCGCGGTGCTCGCTGTTGATCGAGGGGACTCTCGAAGCTAAGGTTGACGTCGGTGATCTCGTCTTTGCGCCTGGGAGGAGCGTCACCCGCATATTTGCCGCTCTCGCCCGTCGTGAATTGCAACAAAGTCCGCCAGTATGGTGACTAACCTCCTGAAGCTACTTCGGCCATTTTGGCCTCTGACGGTATTCTCGATCGCCATGGGCGCTCTGAGCGGCGTCACGGTCGTAACGCTCATCGCGACGACCAACCGGGCGCTACAATCGGAGCATGGCGCCACCGCAGGTCTCTTGCTGGCATTCGGCGGCCTTTGCGTTGTTACTCTCTTTGGAGAAGTGGTTTCGGACATCGGCACGAATTTGGTCGGCCAGCGCATGATTGCAGCGTTACGTAAAGATCTATGCGCGAAGATACTGTCGGCGCCGATAGTGCAAATCGAGCAGTTTCGCACCGAACGGTTGCTCGTTACCCTCAATGAAGACATTGAGACGATCAGCCAGTTCTCGTTCTTGTTCTCAAGTGTTGCGATCGCCGCTGCGGTGACCACCGGGTGCATGGTCTACCTTGTGATCTTGTCGCCGCTTATGTCCTTGGCGGCGATCGTTGCGCTGATTGCCGGAGCCGCCATTCACTATGCCGCGCGCAGCCGGGAAATCGTCGCCCTGATGGCGTCCCGAGACGCGACCGATGAATTGCAGCAGCATTATCGCGTCATCACTGAAGGCGCTAAAGAACTGAGGTTAAGTCGGCCGCGGCGCTTCCGAGTGCTCAACGAGCACATCGGCTTTACAATCGAACGTATCCGCGACCTTCGAATGCGGGGTACCGCAATTTTCTGCAGTGCAAACGCCTTCGGTTCTCTGCTCTACCTGATGATTATTGGCCTGATGCTGGCGATCCACGGAGCCGTCGCGGATGACAAGTCGCTTATTACGGGTTTTGTGCTGGTGCTATTGTTCATGAAGGGGCCGCTACAACAGCTCGTTGGTGCATTGCCGATCATCAGTCGCGCCCAAGTGTCATTCAGCAAGGTGGCTGAACTTTCGGCCCGCTTTACCCAGCAGGAACCTCACATCGCCACCGATGACCGGCCCGGCCCATACCGCTCAATCGATACGATCGAGTTGCGCGACGTGAGGTACGTCTTTCCAGCACCCGATTATGGACGCGCGTTTGAACTAGGGCCGATTGACCTAACCATCCAACGCGGCGAAATCTTATTCATCACAGGCGAAAACGGCTGCGGCAAGACCACGCTTATCAAGTTGCTGCTCGGTCTGTATCGGCCATCGCAAGGGATCATCCTGCTCGATGGCCAGCCGATCGCCGACGAGACGTTGGACGACTATCGCCAGCTCTTCTCTGCTGTGTTCTTCGACTATCAGCTGTTTGCGGACCTGGTCGCGGGTATCGACCTGCGGCTCGACGCGGCCGAGGAATATCTCGAGAAATTGGAGCTTGCCCATAAGGTGAAGATCTTGGACGGCGCATTTTCCACGGTTGATTTGTCCGCCGGACAACGCAAGCGTTTGGCGCTCATTCAAGTGTATCTGGAAGGACGACCCGTACTGATGTTTGACGAATGGGCCGCTGAGCAGGATCCCACGTTTAGGCGCATCTTCTATACGGAGTTGCTCCCCGAGCTGAAGCGGCAAGGCAAAACCCTAATCGTGATTTCGCACGATGACAGGTACTACGATGTTGCCGATCGCCGGATCACTTTGCAATTCGGCCGTGTAACGGAGAGCATCGGATCCTCGGCATTGGCATAAGAGGCCGACTCAGTGGTCCACCAATCTTTGGCCGTCCCGGCCCGCGCCACACCTGTGTGTACCGAAAACCCTATCCGAGTTGATGACGTGATGGAATTGCCTAAGCTGGCGGAATGATCGGACTGTTCTGTTTCGTTCTGGCCGTCCTGGCCTCGCCATTCAAGTCGAAGAGCCGGCATGAGGCTGAGAATGCTGCGCTCCGACATCAGTTCATCGTTCTGCGGCGTAAGATGCCCGGCCGGCCTTTCACCTCAAACTCCTTGGCGGACTTAATCGCCACTACGTCCGGGTTTAGGTTTTTCGGTACACACACCGTTAGATTGAGCCCGTCAGCGAAGCAGATGCAACCACACCGATTGCGAGCGTGGTAGCCAACAGAATTGCTTTGGCTGCGATGGCTTTTTCGCCCACAACGACGCAAACCCACACCCTCGAGAGTTTTGCAAACGTCTCAGAAGTGCTCGGATTTGGCCGGACCAAAATAGGGTTGGATTGCAAAACCAGCTGAGAGAAATCAGCGAGTTAGCCCAGAAACCGCTAGGCTACCGTTACACCATTCCCCACCGAAAGCGTTGATTTAACAGCGCTTTTTCCGGAAGTTTTGCAATCCTTGTCAGGAGTTTTGCAAACCTGCGATTTGCAGTGCCCCTAATAGCCGACCAGGCGTTCGCGGTCTAGTCTCCCCCTTGACGAGGCGAAGCCGCTTTTGGCCGTCGGCGCCGACCTTTATCTGGTCGCGGAATCGCATGTAATGCTCGACGTTCTGGCGTGACATGCCGATATCGTCGGCGATCCGGTCGACCTCATAGCCCTGCTCGGCACGGGCCAGGATTCCGGTCCCGCGCAGCCCGTGAATGGTCGGATGGTCGGCGTCGTCAGGATCGATGTCCCAATCGTATTTATTGACCTGAGCGCCAACCCATTCCTGCCAGCGGCGACAGATGACGTGGCCTTCAGGTGTATCAGCGAGCCATCGCCCCCAGCGCGCGCTAGGCGTTCGCCGGTTTGTTGCTTGCTTCCGTCATACTCCGAAAGCGCGTCAGGCTGCTTTCAAGGGCTGCGCGGTCCAGCCCGCGGGTGATGAACACCAGAAACGATTCCTGCCCGTTGTCCTTGCCGACCAGATGCACCGGCGGATGCATCGAATGCTGCACACCGTGAATCACGATCGGATTGGCGCCGGCCGAAGTGCGGACCAGCCCCTTGACACGGAGGATGCGGTCGCCGTGGCGATGCAGCACCGCCGATAGCCACAGAGTAAAGGCTGGCCAGTCAATCCGCGTGGGCAGCGACAGCGTGAACGAGCCTACGGCGACATCGTGATCCAGCACCTCGGTCGCTGCGAACGGACCCGTGCCCCGTCGCGTCAGCATCTGTCCCTCGGTCCGGTCGAACAGCCTGACGAGGCTGAAATCCGGATCCTGTGCATCGTGGGCCTGCAGATCCGGCGCGATGCGCCGCGCCGCGCCGACGATGTCGCGGGCGTCGCCAGCGGCGCGCATGTCGGTCTTGGTCACGACCAGCGCATCTGAGATCGCGATCTGCCGCCGCGCTTCCTCGAAATCCTGCAGGTTGCGCAAGCCTGCGACGGCGTCGATCACTGCGATCACGCTGACAAGTTCTACGTGTTGGCGCAGCCACGGATCGCGCGCGATGGTGCCGACGATCGGCGCCGGATCGGCAAGTCCTGAGGTCTCGATGATGGCGCGCGAAAATCGCGGCTGCCCGGCGACGCGTGACATTTTGACCAGGTCGTAGAGCGCGCGGCCGACGTCCTCGCGGCGCGCGCAGCACATGCAGCCGTTGCCGACAAGTTCGACATTTTCCGCGGCATGCACCATCAGCCGGTGATCGAGCCCGGTCTCGCCGAATTCGTTGACCACCACGCCGGTGCCCTGGCCGCCGGGCTCGCGCAGGAAGCGCTGCACCAGCGTGGTCTTGCCGCTGCCGAGGAAGCCGGTGACGATAAACAGCGGCAGCCGATCAGGCATGTCGAGCCTCCGGCGGCGAAGGAGGGGTTGAGCGGATCAATCAGGCGCCCGGACAAGTATTCGGCGGCCGGCCAGACGTCGTTCAGGGTCGGCGCCAGTTTCGAGCGTCCGGCCTTGTCGAACAACATCAAGGCCTCGCCGTCCCAGTCCTCGCAGCTTACATCAAATTCGGCGAGCACCATGTTCAACAAGCCGATCCGGCGCTTGCGCTCGTCGCGGTAGTGCTGGATGTCGTCGAACGGAAACTTCTCGTCGCGCAAGCGGCCGAAGTCGCTCCAATGTTCGCCGGCTCCAAAGATCGCACAGACTTCACACATCCCCAGCCACCGTCTGCTCGCTGAGCCGGACATTCATGGCCGGAGTAATGGTCTGGGTCAGGCTCTCTGACACCCGCTTGCGGGCGAGATCCGCATGCGACCGCGCCAATTCCTCGGCGCGGTCGGCATTGCGATCACGGATCGCGTCGACCAGTTCGCGATGCTCGCGTACGATGGCGCCGACGTGATCGCGATAGGTCTGTTCGCTGGGAAAACATTCATTAGTCATGGCGAGCCGGGCAACGCGCAGGTCGGCCGTCAGTTGCTGCATGTAGAAGCGCTGCAGCAGCGAATTCCTGCAAGCACCGCCGATGGCGGCGTGAAACCGGAAATTCGCGTCCAGCATCGCCACCGGATCGTCCTGCGCGAAGGCGGCTTCGAAAGCCAGCCGCTCGGTCTCCATCATCGCGATCTGCTCGTCGGTGCGGCGAACGGCGGCCCATCGCGTGACAAGACGCTGCGAGACATCGAAGGCTTCGAGGTGTTCGCGGATGTCATTCCAGCCCATCGGCGCCACGCGGGCGCCGCGGTTCGGCACCAGTTGCACCAGGCCCTCCGCAGCGAGCCGGACCAACGCTTCGCGCACCGGCGTGCGCGACACGCCGAGGCGGCCAACCAGGGTGGCTTCGTCGAGATCTTCGCCCGGCACCAGGGTGAAGGAAACGATCTCCTGCATCAGCGCACGATAGGCGTGCTCGCTGCTCGCGCCTTTCGACGCCTTAACATTTGAGCGACGTGCTGCCTTTTTGCTCATTGCGGCTTCCTGAAGTTTGTGTATATTTTGTGTATGCACGGATTGCAATTCCTCATTCGCAAAGTCTTATCATGCTCGCACAAGCAACGGTAAACGGTATTTTGCTTGGCGGACTGTACGGCTTGGCGACCGTCGGGTTCTCCATGGTGTGGGGCGTGATGGGGGTCATTAACCTCGCCCATACCTCCTTCATCATGCTCGGCGCCTACATCACCTATTTCCTGTTCGAGAAACTCGGGATGGACCCGATTATCTCGATGCCGTTCGCGATGGGGGCGATGTTCGTGCTCGGCTACGGTATCCAGCGCTTCATCCTGAACCGGGTGATCCGCACCAGCCTGCTGCTGTCCCTGGTGGTGACATTCGGCATCGACTTGGTCCTGACCGACGCCACCATTCTCGCCTTCACCTCGGATATGCGCTCGGTCAACGCTGCCTACGCCGGCACGTCCGTACCGCTGTTCGGCACGCTGGTGCCGCTGGTCCGGCTGCTCGCCGCCGGTCTGTCGCTGGTGATCGGCATCGCCTTCTTTGTGTTTCTGCGCCGCGCCAGTCTCGGCCAGGCGATCCTCGCCACTGCGCTCGATCGCGAAATGTCGAACCTGATGGGCATTAATCCGCAGAAAGTGTTCGCATTGACAGCGGGCACCGGCGCCGCACTGGCGGGCGCGGCAGGATCGCTCTCGAGCATGCTGTTCCCGGTGTCGCCCACCATGGGCGTCAGTTTTATCGCCGCGGTATTCGTGATCACCGTGCTGGGCGGCATCGGCAGTGTCGAAGGCTGCATCGTTGCCGGCTTCCTCTATGGCCTGGTGCAGGCCTGGGCCGCGTATTTCCTCGGCACCAGCTATCAGGAGATCGTCGCCTTCGCGCTGTTCCTCGCCGTGCTGGTGGTTCGTCCGCAAGGCCTGTTCGGCCGCGCCTTCTTCGGAGAACACGCATGAGCGACGCGGTCATCGTCGCGCCGACCAAAATGCTGGTGTCTCGTCCTGCCTTATGGGGCGCCATCATGCTTGGACTGCTGGTGCTGTGCGTGGCGCCGCTCGGTATCAGTCCGTACTGGCTGCGGGTCCTGACCACGGTGCTGATGTATGTGATTATTACCCAGGGTCTGAACGTTATCGTCGGCATCACGGGGTATCATGCGTTCGGCAACGGTGTGTTCTTCGGCATCGGTGCTTATGCCTGTGGATCCTGCATGGCCGCCGGCATGCCTTTCGCAGTCGGTGTGATCGCCGCCATCGCGATTTCCGCGCTCTGCGCGCTGATCCTCGGCGGGCCAATCCTGCGGCTGAAGGGGCATTATTTCGCGATCGCCACAGTCGCGCTCAACCTCGCGGCGATCCAGATCATCATCAAGATCGGTGGCATTACCGGCGGCGCGCAGGGGCTGGCGCTGCCGCTCTCCACCTGGGAGCCGAAGCCGCTCTATGTCGCGATCTACTATCTCATGCTCGCCGGTGCGGTGACTTCTACCGCGATCGTCGCGCTTCTGCTCAGGATGCCGCTCGGCTTTGCGCTGCGCGCGATCCGCGACAGCGAGCGTGCCGCCGCGGTGATGGGCATCGATACCACTCGGGCCAAGGTTTATGCCTGGGCAATCAGCGCCGGCCTCACCGGTTTCGCCGGTGGTGTGTGGGCCTACTGGATCACCTTCATCGAACCCTCCAGCGCGTTCGATCCCGGCGTCGGCGTCAAGGCCTACATCATGCTGATCATCGGCGGCATGGGCAGCATTCTCGGCCCCGTGGTCGGCGCCTTCGTGATGGAGATCGTCTCCACCCTGGTGTGGGGCCGCTTTCTGCAGGCCCACCAGTTGATCCTCGGCCTGCTCATCATCGTCATCTGCCTTGTCGCTCCCAACGGGATCATCGAGGCCGGCGCGCGCGTGGCCCGCTCCTGGAGGTCGCGTCATGGCGCTGCTTGAAGCCCGCGACCTCACGATCCGCTTCGGCGGCGTGCTGGCGATCGATTCGATCAGCTTCGACGTCCAGCCCGGTGAAATCCTCGGCGTGATCGGCCCCAATGGCGCCGGCAAGACCACGCTGCTGAACGCAATTTCGTCGGTCTACAGGCTCGACGCCGGCCGTCTGACCTTCGACGGCGCCGATGTGACCAACTTGCCATCGCATCGGCTGTCGCGCATGGGTGTCGCCCGCACCTTCCAGATCGTGCAGCCGTTCAGTCACATGACGGTGCGCGAAAACGTCGCGGTCGGCGCCATGTACGGCCATGCGCAACTGCGCCGGCGCGGCGAGTATCTCGAAGCGGCGGATGAAGCGCTGCGACGCGTCGGCCTGATCGCGAAGGCGCAGTTCATGCCGCCGCACCTGACGCTGTCAGACCGCAAGCGGCTCGAAGTGGCGCGTGCGCTGGCGATGAAGCCGCGGCTGCTTCTGCTCGACGAGGTGATGGCCGGGCTCAATCTCACGGAAATCGAACGCACCATCGAGCTGGTGCGCGAGATCGCCGCCTCCGGCATCACCGTGATCGTGATCGAACACGTCATGAAGGCCGTGCTGGCGCTGTGCGACCGCGCCATGGTGCTGAACTTCGGCCACAAGCTGACCGAAGGAAAGCCCCACGACGTGATCAATGAACCGGCCGTGGTCGAGGCCTATCTCGGCACCCGCTTCGCCAGGTCGCGTGCAGGGAGCGCCGCATGAGCCTGCTTTCGGTTGACAAACTCGTGGTCAGTTATGGCGACAGCGAAGTCCTCACCGGCGTCGGCTTCGATCTCCAGCAGGGCGAAATCGTCGCGCTGGTCGGCGCCAATGGCGCCGGCAAGACCACGCTGCTGCGCACGCTGACCGGCCTCGTCGAGCCGCGCTCCGGCTCGGTGACCTTTGCCGGACGTCCCATCCTCGACGTCCCGCCATATGAGCGTGCGCGGCTCGGACTTGCCATGGTGCCCGAAGGCCGACGGCTGTTTCAGGGGCTCACTGTGCGACAGAATCTCGAACTCGGCAGCCGCGCGGCGCCGGACCAGTCGCACAAGGGCGAGGACGTGGACTTCGTACTCGCGCTGTTTCCTGAACTGGTGCGATTGCAAGGCCGGCTGTCCGGCCTGCTGTCCGGCGGCGAGCAGCAGATGTGCGCGATCGGTCGAGCATTGATGGCACGGCCCACCATGCTGCTGATCGACGAGATGTCGCTCGGCCTCGCGCCTGTCATTGTCGAGCGCATCGCCGGCGTGATCCGCACCATCAACCGCGACCGCGGCGTCAGCATCCTGCTCGTGGAGCAGGACGTCGGCCTCGCGCTCGAAGTCGCCACCCGCGGCTACGTGCTCGACACCGGCCGCATCATCATAGACGGCCCGTCCGATGAGCTGCTGCTCCGCGACGACATCCGCGCGGCCTATCTGGGTCTGCACTAGACAACCGGGAGACGGACTTGACTGAGCTTTATGATCTGGTGATCGAGAACGGCACCATCTGGTCGCCGACCTCGGCCTACAAGGCCGATGTTGCGGTGCGGGCCGGCAAGATCGTCGCCATCGGCGGGCCATTTCCGGCCGCGTCCCGGCGCATCGACGCGCGTGGCCAGCAAGTGATGCCGGGTATCTGGCATGTCCACTGCCATTTCCGCGAACCGGGTCACACCTACAAGGAAGACTTCCAGACCGGGTCGGCCGCCGCGGCTGCGGCCGGCGGCGTCACCTTCACGATCGACATGACCAATAACACGCCGCACCCGACCAGCCTCGAGCATTTCGAGGAGAAGAAGGCGCTGGTGGCGCCGAAGGCGCATGTCGATTACGCGCTGTATGGCGGTGGGCTCTATCCGCGCACCGTGGAGGCGCTGGCCAAGGCCGGCGCGATCGGCATCAAGATCTTCAACACACGGCACATCAAGGAAGTCTATCCCTATATCTCCGAGCTCGGGCGTGCTCGACCACGGCATTCTGTACGAACTCTACGAGGCGACCCGCGATGTCGGCCTCGTCGCTTCGGTGCATCATGACGATCCCGAATGGTGCAAGCGGCTGACCTTCCGCGACTATATCGATAAGGGCCGCAACGACGCGATGTCGTATCAGGAGAGTTTTTCCAAGGGCTACATGTATGGCCACGGCATGGTCGCGGGCCTCGCGTCGTCGCTGTACTACGCGCGCATCGCCGGCGTGCGCCTGCATGTGCTGCATCTCGGCGTGATGCCGCACGGCGCCAACGAGATGATCCGCCACGCCAAGTTCGAACTCGGCCAGGACGTCACCGCCGAACTCGAGCTTGGCACGCTGTTCATGACCAAGGAGCAGATGGAGAAGGTCGGGCCCTACACCTATAATTGGGGCTACGCGCCGGAGCATGGCTGGAAGGCGATCGAGAACGGCGTCGCCGATTTCATCGTGCTCGAACACGCGCCGCATACCCGCGAGGACGTCGAGCCCGGCTGGAAGGACATGTTCTCGGTGCCGCTCGGCATGACCGGCGCGCAGGAGTTCATTCCGCTGATGATCAACGCCGTCAATGAAGGCAAGCTGACGCTGCACCAAGTCGCCCAGAAGGCCGCCGAGGCACCGGCACGCACGTTCGGTATCTATCCGAAGAAAGGCGTGATCCAGGTCGGCTCCGACGCGGACTTCACCATCATCGATATGAATCGTCGAGGGCGAGTTCCGGCATGAGGACATGCTGACTAAGTCCGCCCATACCAGCTGGGTCGGGATGCGCACCAAGGGCGCCGCCACCTACGGCGTCGTGCGCGGCACGGTGGTGATGCAGGACGGCAAGGTTGTCGGCTCGCCCGGGTACGGCAAGTTCACGCCCGGCACCGCCGCTGGCCAGTTCCAATTCCCACTCCCGCAACCTGAAGGACGTACCCATGACTATGAGTCGCTTTTCGTTTCTGGCCGGCGCGCTTGCGACCAGCCTGGTTTTCATGAGCGGCGCCAGCGCCCAGGAAACCGTCAAGATTGGTGCGGCGGTCAGCCTGACCGGCAATTTCGCTCGCGAAGGCAACTTGCTCAAGAACGGCTACGCCTATTGGGAGAAGCTGATCAACGAGGCTGGCGGCATCGATGTTGCCGGCAAGAAGACCAAGGTCGAGGTCATCTATTACGACGACGAGAGCAAGCCGCAGAGCTCCGCGCGCCTGACCGAGAAGCTGATCACCGAAGATAACGTCAAGTTCATCCTCGGGCCGTACTCGTCCGGCATCGCAACCGCGACGGCGGCGATCAGCGAGAAGTATAAGGTCGTTACCATGACGCCGATGGCGACCGCCGACAGCCTGTATCAGCGCGGCTACAAGTTCATCTTCTGCCCGGCGCCGCTGGCCTCGACTACGCTCGATCCGATGCTCGAGTTGATCAAGAAGCTACCGAATCCGCCGACCACGGTCGCGATTGCCGGCCCGGACGACCTGTTTCCCGAACGTGTTCGCCGGCGCGGCGCAGAAGAAGGCCGAGGCGCTCGGCCTGAAGATCGTCTACAACAACAAGTATCCGAAGGGCTCGGTCGACCTGTCGTCGGTCGCCACCGCGCTGAAGGACGCCAATCCCGAAGTGCTGATCCTCACCGGCTATGTGCAGGACTCGATCCAGCTGGTGAAGGCGCTGCAGTCGCTGAAGGTCAATCCGAAGATGATCGGCTTTGCCTTTGCCGTCGGTATTCCCGACGTGCTGAGCGCGCTCGGCCCGGCGTCGGAGGACTCTGATCGGCGTGCAGATCTGGGATTCCGCCGTGAAGTACAAGGGCCCGCTGATCGCCGACGCCGCGAGCCTACCTGACCGGTTATGAAAAGACGTTTGGCTCGCAAGCCGAACTACATCACCGCCTCCGGTACGGCCGGTGCGCTTGGCATTGCAGCTGGCGATCGAGAAGGCCGGCTCGCTCGATCCGGTGCAGGTTCGCGACGCCATGCTGAAGCTCGACGTCGAGACCTTCTTCGGCCACTTCCATTTCGACCAGACCGGCGTCGACACCAAGGCGTCGGCGGTCATCTCGCAGGTCCAGGGCGGCAAGGCCATCCCGGTCTACCCGACGGAAATCGCGGCGGCGGCGATCCGCTATCCGCGCAAGCCGTTCGAATGATCATCGACGTTCATGCCCATGCCCTCACGCGCGCGTTCCTCGGCGAACTAGCGCGTGAGAACGCGTTCGGCATCGAAGCCAGAGGCGATGGCTTCGGTTTCGGCGGCTATGGTCCGCTCGATCCGCTATTGTTCGATGTCGAGGGCGCCGTCGCAGAGCCTGGCCGCCCGCGACATCACCTTGCAGCTGGTGTCACCGCCGCCGCGCATCGTCAGCCATGCCGGACTGGGCCGCCGACCGCGCCTTCGCGCGCCGGCTGAACAAGCAGACCGCAGATTTCGTGAAGCAGGCCGGCAGCCGCCATGGCGGCCTTGCGGTGCCTTCGCTGACTGAACCTGAATTCGCCGTTGCCGAAGTCTAGCCGCGCCCTCGATGAAGACG
This sequence comes from uncultured Alphaproteobacteria bacterium, assembly GCA_963793165.1. Lineage (GTDB taxonomy): Bacteria > Pseudomonadota > Alphaproteobacteria > Rhizobiales > Xanthobacteraceae > Bradyrhizobium. Next base: position 452,494 of record CAWBYU010000004.1, on the reverse strand, counting down.
GCCTCACCGGCGTGGCGCTGCCGACCTCGGCAGCCGGCCGCCCGCTCGACGATGCCGCCTTTGAACCGCTGTTCGCCGAATGCGCGCGCCGCGGCGTCATCGTGTTCATGCATCCGACCACCGGCGTCGAGCGCGCCGGCTTTCGGCCAGTACACCATGCTGCAACTGGTGGGTTGGCCGTCGGAGACGGCGCTGTGCGTGTCGCGCCTGATTTTCGCCGGCGTGTTCGAGCGGCATCCCGGTCTGAAGCTGGTGCTGGCTCATGGCGGCGGTACGCTGGCGATGCTCGCCGGCCGCATCGATCTCGCTTATGAGGCTTCGACCTACGAGGCCAATCCGGATTGCCGCAAGCACATCTCGCGGCCGCCGAGTTCGTATCTGAAGCAGATATTCTTCGACACCGTGGTCGCCCATCCCGCGACGCTCGCGCTATCTGATCGAACTGGTAGGCCATCAGCAGGTCGTGTTCGGTTCGGACTTCCCATTCGAGATCGGCGATCCGCTGGGTGACAAAGCGCTGCCGGTGATTTCCGGCTTAACTGCGGATGTTGCCGCCGACATTTGTTACAATAATGCTGCGAAGATTATGGCTGACGCGAAGACAAGCTAAACCTTCGAGGGAAGCCGACATTTCGGGATAGCCGTCTACGTTGCGTTTCTCTCGGGCTATTTCAGGTGGCCCGTTGCGCCGGGTGGGTCAGGAGAAATCAATTCCGAACTCGGCGGCATTGGCCAGCTGCAGTCGCAGAAAACTCGGAGCGAAGCTGCGTGGGATGGCGATCCGGTAGGCATTCGCATCGCCGGTATTCCAGATCGTGAGCCCGATATGGCCCATGGACGTGGTGGCGACATCGCCCGGCTTGAAGACAGAAGGATCGAAATCGATGGCAGGACCCTTGGCGAGGCAGGCCCGAGCGGCGGCACCGTCGAGTGCAATGACCGTGTAGGCGTCCGATTGATCGCAAACGGCGGCGCTGTCCCCCAAGGCTTGGGTCAATTCGGAGACAAGAAAGCCGGTGGCGCTTCCGACGGCGAGCCAGCGGCCGGGGCCCATGCCGAGGAACGACACGCCATCGCCATCGCTGATGCACGGCTTGTCGACAAGCGCGACACCAAAATGTGCTTGGCACGCCTTAACAACCGCGTTCATTCCGTGTCGCGTGGCGGAAACGGAGGCCAGCGACAGCTTGTCGAGAACGCGAATGCGGATGCCGTCGGCGCTTGCGCCATAATGTCCCTTGGGCTGCAGACGCGTCAGCGGCAGATTTGCAAGAAACTCAGCCACGCAAACGTACTCCATCGGGATCAATGAATGTGGGAGCGCAGACCTCGACCTCGGCATCGCCGCCCCGCACCGGATCATAGGCCCGGATGCGCTCGCCAATGCGGTCGGATCCGCCACGCAGCATGCCCAGACCAATCCAGTGTCCGAGTGAAGGCGAGAACGCAACGGAAGTCATGTAGCCTTCGTCGAACCGGGTTTCCGCGGGGCTGCCTTTCGTCAGGAAATGCGCCCCCGCACGAAGCCGCACGCCCGGGTCGACCGGTCGGAAGCCTGCAAGGGCCTGCCGATCCGCGGAGAGAAAGGCCGGACGCTGCGACATTACCTGACCGACATGGTCCTTTTTGGTCGAGGCCATCCGCTGCAATCCAAGATCATGCGCCGAGGTTTGGCCGTTCAGCTCGTTGCCGGAGACATGCCCCTTCTCGATCCGCATCACGCCGAGCGCTTCCGTTCCATAGGGCGTGATGTTTGCCGACTTGCCGGCCGTCATCAACGCGCGCACGAGCCGATCACCATGGCTCCGCGGTACGGCGATTTCGAATCCGAGTTCACCGGAGAACGAAAGCCGGAACACGCGCGCGGCAATACCGCCGAGCACCGTGGTCTGCAGCACTCCCATATAGGGGAGTGCCTCATTGGACACGTCGGAACCGTCGACAACTCCGGCCAGGATCTGCCGCGTCAATGGACCCGCGATCGCGATTTGTGCCCACTGTTCGCTCACCGAAGTGAGTTGAACATCGAGATCGAGGCGCAGCACCTGCAGGCAGAATTCGAGATGCTGGAACACCTTGCCGGCGTTCGCGGTCGTGGTTGTCATCACATAGTGATGTTCGCCAAGTCGCGCGACCGTGCCGTCGTCCATGACGATACCGTCCTCGCGCAGCATCACACCGTATCGCGCACGCCCGATAGCCAGGGTCGAGAGCATGTTGATGTAGACGAAGTCCAGCAGCGCCGCCGAATCCGGTCCCTGAATGTCGATCTTGCCGAAGGTCGAGACGTCGATCAGCCCCGCGCCGGAGCGCACGGCATTGACTTCGCGATTGACGGTTTCCAGCCAGTCCTTTTCTCCGCTCCGCGGAAAGTACTGGGCGCGGAGCCATTGCCCGGTCTCGACGAACACGGCGCCCTGTTCTTCGGCCCAGTCGTGCGTCGGTGTGGGGCGGGTCGGACGAAAGTCCTTTCCGCGATGCTGTCCCGCAACGGCACCGATCGCGACCGGCGTATGGGGCGGCCGGAACACCGTCGTGCCTGTGGCCTCGATGCTTTGTCCCGACAGCGACGCCATGATGGCGATCCCGGTCACGTTCGACGACTTGCCCTGATCCGTCGCCATCCCCAGCGTCGTGTACCGCTTGAGGTGCTCGACGGACCGGAAACCCTCGGCGTGGGCGATAGCGATATCCTTGGCGGTTACGTCGTTCTGAAAATCGACGAAGGCTGCGCCGCGCGAATCCGCAACATGCCAGAACGGCTTGATGGCCTGCGGCGCGTCCACGGCGCTTGGGGCCCTTGATGGCGGCGACCTGCGGCCGAGGGACGCGACGGCGTCCATGCCTCTCGCGCAGCCATCGGCAAGGCTGGCCGCCAGCCCGAAATGTCCGGCGGCAGCACCGGCGACCGACATGCCCGGTGGCAATGCGTCCGGCACGAACGCCGCCAGATTGGCGTCCCAGCGCGGGCGGCCGCCGTGATGGCAGGTCAGATTGATGTTGGGAGAAAGTCCGCCGGAAACCGCGAGGCCGGGGACGGCGAGCGTTTCGCTGCCGCCTTCGAATTTCACGTTGATGGTGCGCAACCGCCTGCCGGATGTGCCGACGACGCGCCCGCCGGTGATGACGCGGATTCCATGGCCCTTGGCGTGCGCGAGCAGGTCGGCGGTCACGTCGGTTCGGATGTCGATGATAGTCTCGACGGCAGCTCCGGCCCGCGCGCAGTCGATAGCGGCGCGCCACGCAGCATCGTTGTTGACGAAGAACGCCGCGCGCGGCGCCGGTGCGACCGAGAAGCGATTGACATAAGTCTGCCAAGCGCGCGCGCTCATCACGCCGGGGCGGTCGTTGCCGCCGAATACGACGGGCCGGTCGAGCGCGCCGGCAGCGAGCACGCTGCGCGCGGTGAAAATTTTCCACATCCGTTGCCGCGGTTGAAATGCCGCGGGCACGGCGACATGGTCGCTGACGCGTTCGATCGCGCCATAGGTGCCGGAGTCGTAGGCTCCGAACACCGTGGTCCGCGGCTTCAAGACAACGTTCGGCATCGCGGCGAGCTCAGCCAGCGTCGTGGCGACGAAGGCCGCCCCGGTTGCGCCGTCGATCTCCGCGGATTCGGAATTGAGCCGGCCGCCCATCCGGAAGTCTTCTTCGGCCAGCAATACGCGCGCGCCGGAACGCGCCGCGGTCAGGGCCGCCATCAGGCCGGCCGGACCCGAACCGATCACCAGCAGATCGCAAAACAGGTGCCCCTTCTCGTAGCTGTCGGGATCGGTCTCGCGCGACGCCCGGCCGAGGCCCGCGGCCCGGCGGATCGCGGGTTCATATAGCTTCTCCCACGCCTTCGCCGGCCACATGAACGTTTTGTAGTAGAAGCCCGCGCCGAGCAGCGGGGCTGCGAGGCGATTGACCGACAGCAGGTCGAATGCCAGCGACGGCCAGCGGTTCTGCGATTTCGCCGATAGCCCGTCGAACAGTTCGATGGTGGTCGCGCGCGTGTTGGGCTCCCGCCTTGCACCATCCCGCAATTCCATCAGCGCATTCGGCTCGTCCGAGCCGTCGCTGTAGATGCCGCGGGCACGGTGGTATTTGAACGACCGGCCCACCATCGTGACGTCGTTGGCGAGCAGTGCGGAGGCCAGCGTGTCGCCGGCGAAACCCTGGTAGCGGCGGCCGTCGAACTCGAATCCGAGTGGGCTCGAACGGTCGATCAATCCCCCCGTCTTGAGGCGGCTCATGACCGCACTCCGTCGCTACCGGCGTAGGAGACGTTCGCAATCTGGTGCGTGCGCGTATCGCGGGTGACGACCAGCCAGCGGCGGCAGCCGGTCGCGTGGTACCAGAGTTCACGGCTTTCTCCGGCGGGATTGCGGCGCAGGTAGAGGTAGTCGTGGAATGCCCGCGCTGCACCGTCGGCGGCGGGGTCCGGTCGCTGGGGCGAAGCATCGCCGAGCACGGCGAATTCGAGGACTTCGCGTGGACCGCAATAAGGACAGGCGATGCGCATGATTAATGCAGGTTCGGCTGCGCGCCGACTCCCTTTTCGTCGATGACGTGTCCGCTCATGAAGCGATCGAGGCGGAAAGCGGCCGCGACCTCGTGCGGCTGGTCCTTTGCCAGCAGCCAGGCGAAGCACCATCCGGAGGCCGGGGTTGCCTTGAAGCCTCCGTAGTTCCAGGCGGCATTGAGATAGAGGCCGGGCAGGGGTGTGCGGTCGATGATCGGCGAGCCGTCCATCGACATGTCTGCGATGCCGGCCCAGTGACGCAGGATGCGCAGCCGGCCGATCATCGGCATCAGTGCCATGCCGCCTTCGCAGACGTCCTCGATGGTAGGCAGGTTGCCGCGCTGGGCATAGGACGCGTAGCCATCGATATCTCCGCCGAACACGAGGCCGCCCTTGTCGGACTGGCTGATGTAGAAATGGCCGGCGCCGAAGGTAATGACGCCGTCGATCAGCGGCTTGATCCCTTCGGAGACGAGCGCTTGCAGGACATAGCTCTCGATTGGCAATTGCATGCCGGCGAATTGCGTCAGGCGCGATGTGCTGCCGGCGACCGCAAGCCCGACCTTGCCGGCGCGAATATCGCCGCGCGAGGTCTTGACCCCGACGACGTCGTTGCCGTCGCGCAGAAAGCCAGTGACCTCGGAGTTCTGGATGATGTCGACCCCCAGCCGATCGGCGGCCCGCGCGTATCCCCAGACGACGGCGTCATGCCGCGCCGTGCCGCCGCGCCGCTGCAGCAGCCCGCCCTGGATCGGAAAGCGGGCGTTCTCGTAATCGAGAAAAGGATACATGGCGCGGACCTCGGCCTGGTCGAGCAGTTCGGAATCGGCGCCGGCGAGCCGCATGGCATTTCCGCGTCGCGCATAGGCATCGCGCTGCGCGTCGGAATGATAGAGGTTCAGCACGCCGCGCTGGCTGACCATGGTATTGTAGTTGAGTTCCCGTTCGAGCCCTTCCCAAAGTTTCATTGACCATTCGTAGAACGGCTGATTGCCCGGCAGCAGGTAATTCGAGCGGATAATGGTCGTGTTGCGTCCGGAGTTGCCGGAGCCGATCCAGCCCTTCTCGATGACCGCGATGTTGCGAATGCCGTGCTCTTTCGCCAGGTAATAAGCCGTCGCCAGTCCGTGCCCGCCACCGCCGACGATGATGACGTCATACGTTGGCTTCGGCTCGGCCTGCCGCCAGGCTGGAGTCAGCGATCCGACGCCGCGCAGGGCCTGCGCCGCCACTGATAGGAATGAGTAACGCATCGACTGCATCCCGCCGGTGAGGAGATTACTGGATGCGCTCGCCGCTTGCAGCCATCGTGCTCCAATGCGACATTCTTTTGCCTTTTTCCGACATCGGCGGAGAATCAGGCCGGCGCGTACCGAGGAGGATGTCCTGAAGAGACCGCTACCGCTCACACCTTTTGCTGCATCCGTGCCTTTGCGGCGGTTCGGCTTCCTGCTGCTTCCCGGTTTTCCGCTGATGTCTTACGCCTCGGCCGTCGAGCCGTTGCGCGCGGCCAATCATTTGTCGGGCAAGTTGCTTTATTCCTGGCGGCATATCTCGATCGACGGCGCACCCGTCAAGGCCTCGACGGGCGTCGGCATCGTGGCGGACGAGCGCATTGGCAAGGCGGTGTCGCTGGACACGCTGTTCGTCTGCGCCGGCGGCAACCCCGCGAAATTCAGGCACCGCGCGACTCTTCAATGGCTTCGCGCGGTCGCCCGGACCGGAGTTGCGCTTGCCGGGATGTCCGGTGGCTCCTATATTTTGGCACGCGCGGGGGTGCTGAACGGTTATCGTTGCACCATTCATTGGGAGCACATCCCGGCCTTCGTGGAGGACTTTCCCGATCTGGACATTCGCCGAACGCTGTACGAGATCGATCGCGATCGGATTACCTGCGCAGGTGGAATATCCTCCCTGGACATGATGCTGGAGTTGATTGGCCGTGAACACGGCGCCGAACTCGCTGCGTCGATCAGCGAATGGTATCTGCGAACACAGCCGCGTTCCGGCAGCGGGTCACAGCGCATGGCGCTTCGTGAGCGGCATGGCATCAGCAGCGAGCGGCTGATCCGCGTGCTTTCCCTGATGGAGGCAAACATCGAAGAGCCGATGTCGCTGCTCAGACTGGCGCGCGAGGCCGGAGTTACGCCGCGCCAGCTCGAGCGGCTGTTTGCCGCCTCGCTGCCGGAATCTCCGATGCGATACTACCTTGCTCTGCGTCTTGATCGCGCGCAGGCGTTGCTGCAGCAGACGTCGCTTCCCGTCGTCGAGGTTGCGATGGCGAGCGGATTTGTCTCGGTCAGTCACTTTTCTCGCGCCTACGCGCGCAAATTCGGCCATCCGCCGCGTGACGAACGGCTCCAGCGCCACACGATCTGAACGCCTCCGGCGCACAGCCAAGCAACACGGCGTGGCCATAAGGCGCAAACTTCAGCACAACGCACAAATTCCTAGCAGGAAAATTTTGTTCTTCTCTGTTGACGGAGTGGGGGTTCGCGTCTATCGACTATTGATGAGCGGCGGTTGTCACATATCGAGACGACGCCTGCTGGAGATGGCCGGATGTGCGGAATTGTCGGACTTTTCCTGAAGGATACGAAACTTGAACCGAAACTGGGCAGCATGCTGTCGTCGATGCTCTGCGTTCTGACCGATCGCGGGCCCGACAGCGCAGGCTTCGCCATCTACGGCAGCGGCGATGCGAGCCGTGTGAAGGTTTCCTTGCGGATCGCGCGTGATTTCGACGGCGAGGCGTTGGCTGATGCGCTGAAGAATGCCGCCGGCGAAAGGCCGCTGGTGAAGCAGCGCGCCACCCACGCGGTGCTCGACGTCGCGGCCGATCGCGAAATCGAAGTGCGCAAGGCGATTGCCGAGCGCTTTCCGGAACTCGCGGTGGTCGGCACCGGGACGCGGATGGAGATCTTCAAGGAAGTCGGTCTACCCGCGGATGTTTCGAAACGTTTTGATTTGCCGCGCATGACCGGCACGCATGGAATCGGCCATACTCGCATGGCGACGGAATTGGCCGTGACGACCGATGGAGCGCATCCGTTCTCGACCGGCCGCGATCAATGCCTGGTTCATAACGGATCGCTCTCGAACCACGCCGGCCTGCGGCGCATGCTCAGGCGTGAGGGCCTAACTTTCGCAACGGAAAACGATTCGGAAGTCGCCGCCGGCTATCTGACCTGGAGAATGACGCAGGGAAAGTCGCTGGGCGAGGCGCTGGAAGCGGGATTAAGCGATCTGGACGGGTTTTATACCTTCGTGGTGGGGACCGAGTCCGGATTCGGCGTTCTGCGCGATCCGATCGCCTGCAAACCGGCCGTGATGGCTGAGACGGACAAGTATGTCGCCTTCGGTTCCGAATACCGTGCGCTGATCAACCTGCCGGGCGTCGCCAACGCCAGGGTGTGGGAGCCCGAACCCTCGACCGTCTACTTCTGGGACCGTGCGGCATGAGTCCGGCGGAATTCAATTACGATCTTCGCAAAGGCACGCTCCGCGAACTCAATCAGTCGCTGCACGACCTCACGGAGGCAAGCAACGCGCGCCATTGGCGAATTCTCAATCCCGACGGCGCCCATGCGATCGCCGCCGCAGTCGCCGCACCGATCACCATCGAGATCGACGGCCATGTCGGCTACTACTGCGCCGGAATGAACCAGGAAGCATCGGTGATCGTGCACGGCAATGCCGGTGTCGGCATTGCCGAGAACATGATGTCCGGACTGGTTCACGTGAAAGGCGACGCAAGCCAAGCCGCCGGTGCCACCGCGCACGGGGGCTGCCTGATCGTGGACGGCAATGCATCGGCCCGCTGCGGAATTTCCATGAAAGGCGTCGATATCGTCGTCAAGGGCAACATCGGCCACATGAGCGCGTTCATGGGGCAGTCCGGCTCGTTGATCGTGCTTGGTAATGCCGGCGAGGCGCTCGGCGACTCCATCTACGAGGCCCGGTTGTTCGTGCGCGGCAGCGTCGCCAGCCTCGGGGCCGACTGCATTGAAAAGGCGATGGCCGACAAGGACAAGGCGCAACTGTTCGCGAAACTGCAAGCCGCCGGAATCGGCGGCGAGGTCGATGTCGCAGAATTCAGGCGGTACGGCTCGGCGCGCCGCCTCTATAATTTCCACGTCGACAACGTCGACGCCTACTGAGGCCCAAAGAGTAATGTCAAGCCAGGCCGGCAATAGCCCTTTCCACACGCCCCCTCGCGCCTCCGCGACGTTCGATCAGGCGTCGCTCGCCGAGATCAGGCGGGCTGCGGCGACCGGGATTTACGATATTCGGGGAGGCGGCGCCAAACGCAAGCTTCCGCATTTCGACGATCTGCTTTTTCTCGGCGCCTCGATATCGCGCTATCCGCTCGAAGGTTATCGGGAGCGTTGTGGCACCGACGTTGTGCTGGGCTCGCGTTTCGCCAAGAAGCCGATACATCTGAAGATTCCCGTGACGATCGCCGGAATGAGCTTCGGGGCGCTCTCCAGCCCTGCCAAGGAAGCGCTCGGCCGCGGCGCGTCGGCGATGGGCACATCGACCACGACAGGTGACGGCGGCATGACTGCCGAGGAGCGCGGGCAGTCGTCGATCCTGGTCTATCAATATCTGCCCTCCCGCTACGGCATGAACCCCGTCGACCTTCGCAAGGCCGATGCGATCGAGATCGTGATCGGGCAGGGCGCCAAGCCCGGCGGCGGCGGCATGCTGCTCGGCCAGAAGATTTCCGATCGGGTCGCCGCGATGCGAAATCTGCCCAAGGGTATCGATCAGCGGTCGGCCTGCCGCCATCCGGACTGGACCGGCCCCGACGATCTCGAGATCAAGATCATCGAGCTTCGCGAGATCACGGACTGGCAGGTTCCGATCTATATCAAGGTCGGTGCAGCGCGGCCGTATTACGATACGGCGCTCGCCGTGAAAGCCGGTGCCGATGTGGTGGTGCTGGATGGAATGCAGGGCGGAACAGCCGCCACCCAGGAAGTCTTCATCGAGAACGTCGGCCTGCCGATCCTCGCTGCGATCCGGCCCGCGGTACAGGCGTTGCAGGACCTCGGCATGCATCGCAAGGTGCAGTTGATTGTCTCTGGCGGAATCCGCAACGGCGCCGACGTCGCCAAGGCGCTCGCGCTGGGGGCCGACGCCGTCGCCATCGGCAGCGCGGCGCTGGCCGCGCTCGGCGACAATGATCCGGTCCATGAGGCGGAGTATCAGGCGCTGGGCACCACCGCCGGATCGTATGACGATTGGCACGAGGGACGCGACCCCGCAGGGATCACGACGCAGGATCCGGAACTGGCCAGTCGCCTGGATCCGGTCAAGGCCGGTCGCCGGCTCGCCAATTATCTCGCCGTACTCACGCTGGAAACCCAGACCATCGCGCGCGCCTGCGGGAAAAACCACATCCACAATCTCGAACCGGAAGACCTCGTTGCGCTGACGGTCGAGGCGGCAGCGATGGCGCGCGTCCCGCTCGCCGGCACCGACTGGATTCCCGGACAACGTTTTTGATCGCTTTGAGTTCACCCGAGGCAAACACATGTCGCAAGTAGCCGAACTGGCCCGCACCTCCAAGAAACGCACGGCGGCGAAGGGCTCGACGGATCTGGCTGCGATCGCCGCGCAGCGCGGCATCAAGTATTTCCTGGTCTCCTATGTCGACCTGTTCGGCGCATCGCGCGCCAAGCTGGTGCCGGCGTCGGCCATTAACGGAATGGCAAAGAGCGGTGCGGGTTTTGCGGGCTTCGCCACCTGGCTCGACATGACGCCCGCGGATCCGGATCTGTTCGCGGTGCCCGACCCGGCTACCTTGATCCAGCTGCCCTGGAAGCCGGAAGTGGGCTGGCTGGCATCCGATCTCCACATGAATGGCCAGCCGGTCGCGCAGGCGCCACGGAACGTCCTGAAGCGAATGATGGCCGAGTCCAACCAGCTCGGCCTCACCATGAAGACCGGCGTCGAGTGCGAGTATTTTCTGATCAGTGCCGACGGGTCGCAGATCAGCGATGGCGCGGACAACGCGATCAAGCCCTGCTACGATCAATCCGCGCTGATGCGTCGCTTTGCGGTGATCCGCGATATCTGCGACGCCATGCTGAAGCTGGGCTGGGGTGCCTATCAGAACGACCATGAAGATGCCAACGGCCAGTTTGAAATGAACTGGGATTACGATAACGCCCTGATCACGGCCGATCGTCACGCATTCTTCAAGTTCATGGTCCGCACCATAGCCGAGCAGCATGGGCTCCGGGCGACCTTCATGCCGAAGCCGTTCCTGAACCTCACCGGTTCAGGCTGTCACATGCATGTGTCGATGTGGAAGAACGGCAAGAACGTGTTCGCCGACGCTGCCGACGAACTCGGCCTGTCGCAACTCGGCTACAAATTCATCGGTGGTGTGATCCACAATGCCGATGCCCTTTGTGCCATAACCAATCCGACGGTCAACTCCTACAAGCGCATCAACGCACCGCGCACGATCTCCGGGGCGACCTGGGCACCGAACACGGTGACATACACCGGCAACAATCGCACCCACATGATCCGCATCCCGGATCCCGGCCGATTCGAGTTTCGCCTGGCAGACGGCGCGGCCAACCCCTACTTGTTGCCTGCCTCGGTGTTGGCTGCCGGACTGGACGGCATTTCGAACGCCCGGGACCCGGGCAAGCGGCTCGACATCAACATGTACACCGACGGGCATACGGTAAAGGACGCCAAGCGTCTTCCGCTCAATTTGCTGGATGCGTTGCGTGCCCTTGAGAAGTCCAGCATCCTGAGAAAGTCGCTGGGCGACGAACTCGTCGATGGCTTCCTGAAGCTGAAGACGATCGAGTGGAACGAATACAGCCGCTGCCTCACGCAGTGGGAGCGGGACACCACGCTCGATATCTGACCGGCCGAAGTTTCAGGGTTTTCTCGGGTAGACGATAATCGACAGGTAGGTCATCGGCCGCTTGACCAATGTCTCGGGGCCATGAAGTGCGCCGGAGTCGAACAGGATCGAAGTCTCCGGGACGAAGCCGGTATCTCTTTTCGCCGTGGCGATAGAGCACCTCGCCGGTCAGCATGTAGATGAACTCGATGCCGGCATGCTGAAATCCCGTGAAGGCTTCGGCCTCCTCCTTCAGGGTGATCAGGTACGGTTCGACGACGACATCGCCGCCGATCACGTGTCCCAGCAACTGGTAGACGTGGCCGACTTTGGTGCCACGGCGTTCGATGGTGACGCCTTGCTTGGCTCGTACGAACGAGCAATCGCGTCGTTCCTCGGTCGCGGCGAACAGCATGCTGAGCGAGACCGTCAAGGCGCTCGCAAGCGACTGCAACGTCGAAAGAGACGGCGATATCTGGCCGTTCTCGATTTTCGACAGCATCCCGGCGGAAATCCTTGATGCACTCGCGAGATCGATGACCGAAAGATCTCTCTCTCGGCGGATCGATCGGATACGGGCGCCGAGTGCGCGCTCCAGTGTTCTCGGTTCAGCCGGCGCATTCGAGCCCGTGGTGAAGTTTGCCGGGTCCAAATCCACTCTTTTAAGTTGCGCCTTTTTAGGCATCGCTACGATCCTGCTTCAATCTTTGAAAGTTAGCATGTCCCGAGAAATCGCCGCTTCGAAATTTTAGACAGCGAAATCGTGTGGGAAGGCACAATCGAAACCACAGCGAAAAATCCGGCACCGGGGATCCCTTCATAGCTGCCGTCTCGTGCAATTGCTCAACATTTCGCAGGCACTTCACAACTTTGCCGTCGATAGACGATGAGACGAGCATTTCGGATGCACGATACATTACCCTGAGTGCATAATATTTACTCTTGAGAAAACAGTTTGCAACGATACGTTAGCAAATAGATTTCTTCTTAAGAAACACAGGGGCTATCGATGGGGACCAATCGTCGCGACTTTCTGAAGAAGACCGCTTTGGCAGGCGGCGCACTTGCCGCGGCGCCGTATGGCTTTGTTCGCAACATCGATCAGGCCTGGGGCGCCGAGTCCTGGGTGAAGAAAGGCCAGCCGATCAAGATCGGTCTGCTGTTCTCGCTTATCGGGCGCGCTCGCTGTGCCGGAAGAGGACTCCACGCTCGTCATGCAGTACGCGATCGACGAGATCAACAAGGCCGGCGGCATCGACGGCTCGCCGATCGAGCCTGTGATCGTCGACGCCAAGTCGGATTTTACGGTCTATTCGGAGAAGACGAAGGAGTTGATCCTTCGCAACAAGGTCGTTGCGCTGTTCGGCTGCTACACGTCGGCGAGCCGCAAGGCGATCCTGCCGACCGTGATGGCGCAGAACCATCTGCTCTACTATCCGACCTGCTACGAAGGGGCGGAGTGCACCCAGAATACGATCTGCACCGGTCCGCTCGCCAACCAGCACTCGAAGGACCTGATCCCCTTCATGGTCGAAAAGTTCGGCAAGAAGGTGTTTTTCGTCGGCTCCAACTACGTCTGGCCGAAGGAATCCAACAAGAACGCCAAGATCTGGCTGCAGCAGGCCGGCGGCGAACTGCTCGGCGAAGAATACATTCCGCTCGGCATCTCCGAGTTCGGTCCGGTGCTCAACAAGATCCGCGAAGCCAAGCCGAATTTCATCTTCTCGACCGTTGTGGGTGCCTCCGATATCGCATTCCACAAGCAGTTCAAGCAGGAAGGCTTCAAGGTCGACTCCATGCCGATCGCCTCGCTCACCACGGGCGAGATCGAGACCCGCGCGATGGGCAACGAGTTCGGCGCCGGTCACTTCCTGTCCGCGCCTTACTTCCAGACGACTGGACAATCCGACCAACCACAAGTTCGTCGAGGGCTTCCTGAAGAGCAAGTACGGCAAGAACGGAACTACCCACTACAACATGGAGGAAACCTATCTCTCGGCCTATGTGTTCAAGTATGGCCTTGAGAAGGCGCTTGCCGCCGTCGGATATGACGGCCGTGACGCCGCGTGCGATCCGTGACCACTCCGGCGGCATCAAGGTCGAGGACAGCAGTCTCGCCGGAAGGCCTGATCTGGATCGACGACAAGAACTTCAACACCTGGCTCAAGCCGAAGATCGGCCAGTGCCAGGCAGACGGCAGCTTCAAGATCGTCAAGACGTCCGATCAGCACGTCGCTCCCGATCCGTACTCGATCTATCCGGACAGCGGCAAATGCACCGCCGACGGCCTGATGGCTGCCGACGGCAAGGTTCGCAAGAGCGTCATCTGAAGATTCGCAGGCGATGGCCCGCCGCGTTGGGCGCGGCGAAGCTACGGAGCGAGGTCGTGTCCGGTTGCGTACGATCCTGCAGCTGTATGATGGAGCTGCTCATGGCCCGTCGGCTCATTCTTCGGCTCATTCGAGCTCAGCTCGTTTCTCAATGCCCTCATTCTTGGCATCAGCATTGCGAGCATCTGGCTGATCGCGGCGCTCGGGCTGACGATCATTTACGGAACGGCCGGCGTGATCAACATGGCGCATGGCGAATTCATCATGCTGGGTGCGTACAGCTCGTACATCTGCAAAGTTATCTCGGGCTGCCGTTTCTTGCTGTGCGTGCCTGCGTCATTCGTGATCGTCGCGGTCGTAGGCCTGATCCTGGAACGGGGCCTGATCCGCTATCTGTACAAACGACCGCTCGACACGTTGCTGGCGACATTCGGTGTCTCCCTTGTGCTGATGCAGGGAGTGCGGCTGATATTTGGCAGCGATCCCAAGTATCTCGCGGTGCCGCCAGATCTTCCAGAGCAACATGCAGTTGGGGTTCGTCAATATCTCGATTTTCCGGGTCGTTGTCCTGGCGGTCACGATCGGTGCCGGTGGTGGCCCTGTGGGCGCTGTTCTACCGGACGAGGTTCGGCGTTCAGGTTCGCGCCGTCATGCAGAACAAGGAGATGGCGGCCTCGTTCGGCATCAATTCCGACAGGGTCTACATGCTGACATTTGCGCTCGGTGCCGGGCTCGCCGGGCTTGCCGGCTCGCTGTTCGGGGTCCTGAACATCGTGCTGCCGACCATGGGCGCGAGCTATGTCGTGCAGGCGTTTCTGGTCGTCGTGGTGGGCGGCGGCACCCTGGCCGGCAGCGTCGTCGCGGGCGGCCGCGACCGGCGAGCTGCAGTCGATCTTCGCCTACTTCACCAACGATACGTTCGCGCGCTTCGTCCTCTTCGTGCTGATCGTCGTCTTCCTGCGCATTCGGCCGCAAGGTCTGTTCGCGCCCTCGGCAGCGCGCCGATGAGCGCGGTCATGCAGGACACGAGGTTTTTGAGGACATGAACCTCTTTCACAACGTCAAGGCGCAATGGCTGGCCTATCTGGTGTTTTTCGTTGCGCTCGGCGTGGTTCCGATTTTCGTCAACGACAGTTTCCTGCTGAACCAGTTGTCCGACCTATGGTGTTTACGGCATGCTGGCGCTGGCCATCAGCCTTTGCTGGGGGTTCGGCGGCATTCTCAATCTCGGCCAGGGCATTCCCTTCGGGCTCGGCGCCTACGGCATGGCGATGACCATGCAGATGCAGTCCCAGGACGCCTCGAATCCGATTCCGCCGTTCATGCTGAACAACAGCCTGGATCACCTGCCGATGCTGTGGGCGCCGTTCAGGAACACCGCCATCGGTATCGCGCTGGCCTTGATCGTGCCGACGCTGTTCTGCATCGTGTTTGGCGGGTTGATGTTCCGTGCCCGCGTTTCCGGACCGTTCTTCGCGATCATGACGCTGGCGATGCTGAGCGCCTTGGTACACCCTTATCCTCGACATGCAGCCCTATACCAACGGCGTGAACGGCATCACGCCGCCGTGCGCCATTCAAGTTCGGGGATTACTCGTCGACCCCTACAGTCCCGAGGCCTACTGGACCGTGTTCGCGCTGCTTCTGCTGGCCACGGTTGCTGCCAAGCTGATGACGCTCAGCCGCTTCGGGCTTGTCGTCCAGGCGGTGCGAGGCGACGCCGAACGAGTGCGCTTCCTCGGCTACAACGTCGCCGGCTACGAAACCGCTGATCTACACGATTTCGGGTCTGATCGCCGCGGTCGCGGGCTGCTGCTGGGTGACGCTGACGCAATACGTGTCGCCCGCGCAGTTCGACACGACCTTCAGTTTGTCGATGGTCATCTGGGCCGGCGTCGGCGGGCGATTGTCGCTGATCGGGTCGATCATCGGCGCATTCATCATCATGGGCGCCCAGAGCTATCTCGGCGATGCGTTGCTCAACGACCTGGCTGCTGGTTCTCGGCGGGTTCTTCATCCTGGTCGTGCGCTTCCTTCCGAAGGGCCTGGTCGGACTGGTCGAGAGCCTGCTCGCACGCTTTCCCGTCGGGTCCGAAGAAGAGCAACGGCGATCGCGGAGTTCCGGCCGCTGCGATGTTCCCACAGGCGGGTGAGTAAGGACGCGGCATGGGCTTTCTCGAGATCAAGAACCTGTGCAAGAGCTTCGACACGGTCGCCGTCATCAACGATTTTCAGCGTCGAGATCGTCGAAGCAACCTTGTGTTGCCTTGTCGGCCCCAACGGCGCCGGCAAGACGACGACGATGGATCTGATCACCGGACGGCAGAAGCCGACGTCCGGCCAGGTTCTGTTTTGCGATGAGGATATCACGGGGCTCGATGAGCACGAGATCGCCCGCCGCGGCATCGGTCGCAAATTCCAGGTGCCGGCGGTGTTCCGGGATCTGTCGGTGCGACAGAACCTGGAGGTCGCCTACAGCCGCAGCACCAATCCGATCAGGAACTTCTTTCGGTTCAAGGCGCCGGGCTTCGCCGAGAAGCTCGACGAAGTGGCTCACGCTCAGCGGCCTGACGGAGCGGCTTGAACACGGAGGCCGGAATCCTTTCGCACGGCGAGACGCAGTGGCTGGAGATCGGCATGGTGCTGATGCAGAACCCGCGGCTGCTGCTGCTGGACGAGCCGATCGCCGGCATGACCGAGGCCGAGATCGAGAAGACCGCCAGGATCTTCAACGATCTGAAGAAGACCAACACGCTCGTCGTGGTCGAGCACGACATGGGCTTCGTGCGCGAGATCGCCGACATCGTCACGGTCATGCACATGGGAAGCCTGCTGGCGCAGGGACCGATCGGCGAGATCGAGCGCGAACGAACGGGTCCGCGAAGTCTACCTCGGCGAGGCGGAAGCATGACGCATGCTGCTCGTCGATGGACAGCGTGACATCCTACTACGGCAAGACGCCGATCCTGAAGGATTTCATCCTTCGAACTCGAGCAAGGCAAGTGCCTCTGCGTGCTCGGCCGCAACGGGGTCGGCAAGACGACGCTGATGCGTACGATCATGGGGCTGACCGACCGTTCCAGCGGCAACATCGAGATCAACGGCCGGCAGATCAGCGACGCCGCCGACCTACGAGCGAGCCAAACTCGGTATCGGATACGTGCCGCAGGGACGCGGCATCCTTTCCGAGTTCACGGTGCGCGAGAACATCCTGCTCGGCACGTTCGCGCGAGACGGACGGCGGCCGCGAGATTCCCGAGATCTGCCTGCGGCTGTTTCCCTATCTCAAGGCCAATCTCGATCGCCGGGCCGGGCTGCTGTCCGGCGGCCAGAAGCAGCAGCTCGCTATCGCGCGCGCGCTCGCGGTCGGTCCCAAAGGTTCTGCTGCTCGACGAGCCGACCGAGGGCATCCAGCCGAACATCGTTCAGCGAGATCGGCGAAACGCTGTCGATGCTGAACAAGGAACTCGGCATCACGCTGCTGCTGACCGAACAGCACATCAAGGTCGCGAAGCCACTCGGCGACGACTTCATGATGGTGGACAACGGTCGCGTCGTCGCAGCAGCCGGCCCGATTGACGCGCTCGATGACGACATTGATCCAGCAAGCACCTGACGATCTGACCCAGAAACCCAACGCCAGCACGGAGACGCGACGATGATTCCCATTCCCCGAAAATCGACCCCCGACGCGCAGCGCATGATCAAGGAGCACAAGGAGTGCATCGATTCCATGAAGGGCGTCGCCGGCAGCACGTATTCTGAAATGCGCGACGCCCGGCGACACGACCACGGTGACCGGGCGGCATCCATGAAGATCTCCAGCTTAATCGCGTGCTGCTGCGGATGCGCGCGATGCCGGCAAAGGGCAAGCTCGTCGTGATCTGCACCAAGGTCGAGAAGGAATGGCGGATCGCACGCCTGTCCGGCATTCGCGGCGTGCCGCCGGAGTTCGTCACCGAGAAGGTCTACGACAACGAGCAGGACCCGCAGCACGACATCTTTCTGATGCGGCTCGACGAGATGCCGGAGACCGACGGTTTCCCGGAGCATTTCCGCGAAGGCTGGAAGCGCCGCGACGACAACTGGACCGTGACCTGATCGCCGCGTCCGTGCCGACATTGCTCGAGGAGATCGATACCATGTGTTGGATGAAGATTACCGGATACGCCGACAAGTTCGGCGTGCATCCCGGCGACACAATCAAGTTCTTCGTGAATTGCGACGGTCCCGCCGAATACAAGGCCGAAATCGTCAAGATGATCCACGGCGATACCAATCCGCGTGGCCCCGGCTTCATCGAAGAGCCGATCAAGGCGGATTGCAACGGGACCTACAAGGGCGTCAAGCAGGTGATCTACAGCGGCTCCTACGGCTTTGTGGCCGACAAGCCGCAGTTTCAGCGTCGAGAGCGTCACGCTGCAGTGCTGGATCTGGCCGACCACGCCGAAGACCCATCCGAAATACTGGAAGCACGGCGCGCAGGGGCTGGTGACCAAGTGGTGCGACGGCAAGGGCTACGGCCTGTTCCTCAACGAAGACGGCTGCATCGAGTTCCGGATCAACGGCCAGACGATCACGCACCGGGCGCCGGTGCGCGACCATGCCTGGCACTTCATCGCGGCCATCCTTCGATGCCGCGACCGGCGAGGCGACGCTCTATCACGAACCGCAGGTCGTCTATGCGCTCGACCCGGAGATCGCCCCGGTGACCAAGAAGCTCGCCGGCAAGCTGTCCTACGTGCCCGGAGCCCCGACGGTGATCGCCGGCTATTGCGGTGGCATCAGCAGACGCCGCCGCTGGCCAAGGCTTCGGTGCCTCCCGGCGTTCTGATCAAGGGTCACTACAACGGCAAGATCGATTAGTCCGCGCGTCTGCAATCGCGCGCTGAGCCGGCTCGAGATCGAAACCATGAAGCTGGGCGCGCAGCCCGGTCTGTCCGAACGCCGCAACTCCGGCCCGACCGGCAAGCTATCCGAGGCGATCGTGGCATCGTGGGATTTTGGCGACGGCATCAACACGATGTTCGGCAAGGACAAGGGTCCTTATCTGTTTCGATGCCAGCATCGTGAACTGCCCGACCCGCGCCATGACCGGATACAACTGGCAGGGACAGATCTTCGACTGGAAGAACGCGCCGCAGCAGTATGGCGCGATCCACTTCCACGACGACGATATCGACGACGCGCGCTGGGCGACGAGCTTCGAATGGAAGGTGCCGAAGGGCACCAGCAGCAAGTTCTATGCCGCCAAGCTGACCTCCAAGGATGGCGACGAAGATTACATTCCGTTCTGGGTCGTGCCGCATGTCGGCGAGGAAGCCGCGAAGATCGCCTTCATGGTGCCGACGATCAGCTACATGGCCTATGCCAACGAGCATCTGGCGAACAACGCCGGCGGCGCCGAGCTTCTGGTCTATCGCGTTCCGATCATGCAGCAGCAGAACATGTTCCTGTCGGAGCACCGCGAGTATGGCGGCTCGATCTACGATACCCACACCGACGGCAGCGGCCTCTGCCTGTCGTCGCGGTTGCGCCCGATCCTGAGCATCCGGCCGAAATACGATCACTTCCTGGCGCAGGCGCCGTGGCAGTATCCGGCCGATCTGCACATGATCTACTGGCTCGAGAAGATGGGCTACGAGTACGACGTGATCACCGACGAGGACGTCACCTATGACGGTCTCGCCCGGCTGGAAAACTACAACGTCGATCATCACCGGCTCGCATCCCGAGCACAATACCGGACCGCAGCTCGATGCGCTGCACAACTACATGCAGCGCGGCGGCCGCTTCATGTATATGGGCGCCGACGGCTGGTACTGGGTTCACTCCTATCATCCGGCCTATGACGGCATGCGGCCGCGGCGTCGTCACGGAGATGCGGCGCTGCGAATCCGGCATCCGCACCTGGCGCGCCGATCCCGGCGAATACTATCACCAGGGCACCGGCGAACTCGGCGGCATGTGGCGCTTCCGCGGCCGCTATCTGCACACCATCGCCGGCACCGGCATGTCGTCGGAAGGCTTCGATATCTCGACCTACTACTCGCGCACGCCGGAGAGCAACGATGCCGCGTGTCGCCTGGGCGTTCGAGGGCATCGACTTACGACGAGAAGCTCGGCAATTTCGGTCTTGTCGGCGGCGGCGCAGCCGGCACCGAGCTCGACATCGTCGATACCATGCTTGGCAGTCCGCCGCACACGCTCGTGGTGGCGACCTCGGCCGGCCGTCACACCGAAGGCTATCTGCTGGTGATGGAGGATTACGGCTTCAACCAGCAGGGCCTCGACGGCACGCAGCATCCGCGCGTGCGTTCGGATATCGCCTACCACGAAACGCCGAACGGCGGCGGCGTCCTTTGCGTTCTCGTCGATCGCGTTCTGCGGCTCGCTGCCCTGGAACAACGGCGACAACAACATCTCGAAGCTGGTCGGCAACGTGCTCAACCGCTTCATGAAGGATGGCCCGCTGCCGCCGCCGCCGGCCGATGCCGATCATGCATCGCGGGCGTGCGGATTACGACCAGCCGATGAACAAGGCGCGCAAGTAACGTGGACCGGCGCCCGCGTGCAGACGCGGGCGCCGTTTTTCGCTTGGATAAGGCATCGTGCTAACTCACCCCGATTTCGGCTTCATGGACGCCAATATCGACCTTCAGGCGGCGGAACTTTACGCGGCGTGCCGGCTGTCGTTCGGCCTTGCAACGACCTTGCCGCGACAGGCCTACACGTCGGAGGTCTTCCAGGATCTCGAGAACGAGAAAGTCTGGAGCCGTGCCTGGGTCTGCATCGGCTCTGTTCATGAAATACGCCAACGCTGACGACCTGCTGCCGTATACGATCGGGCAGCATGCGATTCACGTCCAACGTCAGATCGATGGCGGCTTGATCGGGCGCTTCAACAAGGCGCAACATGGCGGTTGCCGCGCGGTGCCCGCGCAATGCCGTACCGGCAGGAAAACAAAATGCTCATATACCTCCTGCGGACACAGCCGCGATCGAAAAGTCATTCCGGGCGGCGAACTCGGTGAGACGGCGGCCTTGATGGGCCAGTATCTCGGCGGAATACCGGAGCGGCTGCTTCCGGTTCGGATTCGCGTGGTCGCCGGACATATCTTTGCGAACATCGATCCAACGCTGGACAGCGTGGTCGAGCCGCCGCTGATGTTGACGAATGGAGTCTCCGAACGTCGCGAGGGGGAATGGCGTACGCACCGATCGAATTGGAAACTTGCGGCTGCGAGCCTAGTGGATGTTGCACGTACGGATTCGCGCAACGGCGCGTTCAGTCACGTCGAAGCGGAATGGCACTTTCCAAATCTGGTGCGGATCAGCTCGCGGAACGTGATGGCATCCGTCGTTCTGCAGCCGACGGCGATGGATCAGACCCTCTGGCGAGTTTCGTTCTTTACGTCGCCGACCCCGTCCAACGTCGAGGCGATGCGCGGCAAGCTGGCGAGGCTGATCGATCGCGCCGCGGAACGTGCGGAAGCGCACCAGAGCGAGGTCGAGTTGGCCTCGACCGACGACATTACCGAGACCAGCCGCGCAGGCTGGCGTTTCAATCAAGAGATCGTCGAGCACATCACGCGGCGCCATGCAAGCTACTGGAATGCACCGCTCGTCGACGCAACCCTGATGGCGAGATGATGATCCTGAGCGTCCAGCAGGTGAAATATGAACTCCTTGCCTACATCAAGGAGTTCGACCCGAGTTTTGGCAATTGGTATGTCGGCGTCTCCGACGATCCCAAACGCGCGCTGTTCGAAACCCATGCCGTCCGTGACGCGGACGATCCCTGGCTCTACAAGCAGCTGCTGACTTTGCGCGCAGCGCGAACCGTGCAGGCCTATTTCGTGGCGCATCTCAAGACAAAGGGACAGGCACCGGACACCGAATCGGAAGATTTCGACTGCGTCTATATCTACAAGATCAACGAACATACGCGGCAGTAGCATGAGCACCCTGGCTGAAGCTGAAACGGCATTTCTCCAACGCGACTACGCGCACGCGAAAGCGATCTGGTCCGGGCTTGTGCGAAGCGGCGACGCCTCAGCAAGCGCGTGGCTCGGGTCGTTGTATGCGAACGGTCTTGGCGTGGAAGCCGACGCGGCAACCGCATTCAAGTACTATCTGGAGGCCGCCGAGGGCGGCAATCTTCTCGCGGCGAACAACGTCGCGGTGATGTACTGGCGCGGCGAGGGCGTGGCGGCGGATCCGGGGCAGGCCAGCGCGTGGTTCAGTCGGACCGCCCACGAAGGCGATGTCTTCGCACAATTCAACTACGCGACGGCCCTGAGCAAGGGAATGGGCGTCCCGGTCGATTTGCCGGAGGCGCTTAGGTGGTTCCGGCGAGCCTCGGAAGCCGGCCATTACATGTCGCAGGCGCAGTTGGGGCGCTGCTATGCCAAGGGCATCGGTACCGCTGTAGATCGGGTCGAGGCATTCGTCTGGCTTTCGTCAGCCAGCCGGCATGGCGTCAACCGGGCGACGACCGATCTGAAAAGCCTCCTGCAGGACATGAGTGACGACGAGAAGGCCGTTGCGGCGGAACGCCTGCCGCAACTTGCCGGAAAGGTACCAATTATGCCAGCTGACTGATACGAGGCCGGAGTGGAAGAAAAGTGGTACAAAAATCGCATGGCTCCGTGAACCATGAGCACAAGGCCCACGTCGGCGATCCGCCGCTCACACCGATACTGGAACCGATGATGCCGGCGGCTACCGGTGACACCGTACGGGTCGGTCACGTTCTGGGGGGCTGGTTGGATCCGGTGTTTCATGACCGAATTCATGCGCTCGAACATCATGGCGCCGTGGATTTGGTCATCATTCCCCAGGCGGACCTCGCGCGGCGCCGGCTTCTGACGACCACCCGCAAAGGCGTCCAACTGGCCATCGCATTGCCTCGCGAGGAGCGTCTTTTCGACGGTGCGGTTCTCGTCCTCGATGAATTTCACGCGATCATCGTTCGCGCCGAGGCCGAGCGCTGGTTGCGACTGAAGCCGCGCTCGATCGCTGATGCCATCGAATTGGGCTACCAAGCCGGCAATCTGCATTGGCGAGTTCGATTCGACGGTGAGGTTTTGCTGGTCCCGCTCGAGGGCAGACCGGAAGACTACGCCGCTCGTCTGGAAGATCTGCTTTCGAGCGGCCGCATCCAGATGAGCATCGTGCAGGCAGAAGCAAGCGCAGGCGCGGCGGCGGGCCACCACGGGCATGCACACGCGGATCATCATCATCATTACGGCAAGGGAGACGAGTAGGGGTGCTGGCTCTGCTTCAGACCATCTGGCAGTCCGACGGGACGTTTCCCAGTGGGTCGTTCGCATTTTCATATGGCGTCGAGGGTGTTGCGGAGCTCGGAGCCGTCAAGGACAAGCCATCGCTGCTGTCGCTGGTAACGACCATCCTGCAGCTGCGATGGGCGACTTTTGACCGTGTGGCGCTATTGCGCGCCTTCAGGGTGCATACCGACATTGCGAAGATTGCCCGCATCGATCACGATGTGGAAGCCGGCACGTTTGGGAACTCGATGCGCTCAGGATCGCGCAGGAACGGCGGATCCTTTCTGGCGTCGCACAGTGCGCTGGGTAGCGACGCGGCTACGGCGCTGCGACTTTCCGTTCGGCGCAGGGAATGCTTTGGCCACATCTCGGTAATGCAGGGGGCAGTATGGCCGACCTTGGGAATGGATGAGCGGATGGTTCAATTTGCCTCCGCGTACATGACCGCAAGCGGAATTGCCTCGGCGGCGGTACGGCTCGGCGTCGTCGGGGCGATGCAGGCGCAGGGCGTCATCAGCGAAGTTCTACCGTTGATCGAGAGGCTCGTTGCGCGCGATGTTCCGGGTGACGCAAACCTGTCGAGCTTTGTTCCCTTTCTCGACATCGCATCGGCACGGCAGGCGCAGGCGAGCTTGCGGCTGTTTGCCAATTGACGGAGTTCAATCATGCTTCTCACGCCAACCGAAATGGAGCGTCTGACG
Source organism: uncultured Alphaproteobacteria bacterium (assembly GCA_963793165.1). Taxonomy (GTDB): domain Bacteria; phylum Pseudomonadota; class Alphaproteobacteria; order Rhizobiales; family Xanthobacteraceae; genus Bradyrhizobium. Next base: position 428,792 of record CAWBYU010000004.1, on the reverse strand, counting down.
ATTTTCACCGCTGCCGAGCTATCGCGGCGGCGTCGCAGCAAGGGGTTAAAACTGAACTACCCGGAGGCGGTCGCCATCATTACCGATGACATCCTCGAAGGCGCGCGCGAAGGCCGCTCGGTCGCCGACTTGATCGGCTATGGATCGACGATCCTGTCGACCGCTGACGTGCTGCCGGGGATTGCAGCGATGATGCATATTATCCAGGTGGAGGGAGTGTTTCCCGACGGCACGAAACTCGTTACGGTCCATGAGCCCATTCGTCCGCCGAAGGACGCGGATGCCGACCTCGAGCATCCCGGCGAGGTCACCGCCAGGCCGGGCCAGCTAGAACTCAATGCCGGACGCGATCGCGTGACGCTTACCGCCACCAACACCGGCGATCGGCCGGTGCAGATCGGGTCACACTACCATTTCTTCGAAGTCAATAAATCGATGGATTTCGACCGGGCGGCAGCGTTCGGTAGGCGGCTGGATATTCCTGCGGGCACGGCAGTGCGCTTTGAGCCGGGTATCTCAAAGGATGTGACGCTGGTGTCGTTCGGCGGCGACCGGCACCTTTCCGGTCTCAACAATCTGACCAACGGAGCAGCGACGGACCCCGTGGTTCGTGACGCCGCCATCGCGGCTGCGAAGGCGCGCGGATTCAAGGGCGCCTGACATGGTCATGATCGATCGGAAGGACTACGCTGCACTCTACGGGCCGACAACGGGGGACGCGGTGCGGCTTGGCGACACGTCGCTTGTCGCGGTGGTCGAAAAGGATTTCGGCGTCTATGGCGACGAGTGCCTTCACGGCGGCGGCAAGACGCTACGCGACGGAATTGGCATGGCGGGCATTACCAGCGCGGAAGGTGCGCTGGATTTCCTGCTCTGCAACGTGCTGCTGATTGATCCCGTGGTCGGGATCGTCAAGGGCGACCTGGGCATTCGTCACGGCCGCGTTCTCGGGTTTGGCAAGGCCGGCAACCCCGCGATCATGGACAATGTCGATCCCCGGCTAATCGTCTCGACCGGCACGACGGTGCGGGATTGCGAGGGCTTGATCGCCACGCCGGGCGCGATCGACGTTCACGTCCATTTCGACAGCGCCGGCCTAGTCGAGCACGCGCTTGCGAGCGGCATTACCACGATGATCGGAGGCTCGCTCGGGCCGATCACGGTCGGCATCAACTCCGGCGGTCCGTTCAACACCGGCAAGATGCTGCAGGCCGCCGAGGCATGGCCGATGAATTTCGGGTTCCTCGGGCGAGGCAATTCGCATCGCGAAGCGCCGATGGTCGAGCAACTCGAGACCGGTGTGATGGGGCTGAAGTTGCACGAAGACTGGGGATCGATGCCGGCTGCGATCGATGCTTGCCTGAGTGTTGCCGACAAGCATGATTTCCAGGTTCAGATTCATACCGACACATTGAACGAATCCGGCTTCGTCGAGAACACGCTGGAGGCGATCGGCGAACGCACGATTCACATGTATCACACCGAAGGCGCCGGCGGCGGTCATGCGCCGGACATCATCCGTGTCGCGGGCGAGATGAACTGCCTGCCGTCATCGACCAATCCGACCAACCCCTACACCATCAACACGTTCGACGAACACCTCGACATGACGATGGTGTGTCATCACCTCAATCCCGCTATTCCGGAGGACGTGGCTTTTGCGGAAAGCCGCATTCGCGCCCAGACGATCGCGGCCGAGGATGTGCTGCACGATATCGGCGCGATTTCGATGCTCGGTTCGGACAGCCAGGGGATGGGAAGGATACACGAGGTCATCTGCCGGACCTGGCAGTTGGCATCCAAGATGAAGGATCAGCGGGGCCTGCTGCCGGAAGATCAGCGCGGCCTCGGTGACAATGCGCGTATCCGGCGTTATATCGCGAAGTACACCATCAACGCTGCGAGGACGTTCGGAATCGCCGACCACGTCGGCTCGCTGGAGGACGGCAAGATCGCGGACATCGTGGTGTGGCGTCCGGCATTTTTCGGTATCAAGCCGGAACTGGTGATCAAGGGCGGCTTCATTGCCTGGGGGGCGATGGGCGACAGCGCCGCCTCTCTCATGACTTGCGAGCCCATTCTGATGCGCCCGCAATGGGGGTCGTTCGGCCGCGCGCCATCGGCGCTTTCGTCGTGCTTTGTGCACCCCTTGGCGATCGAGGCGCAACTCGGACATTCGCTCGGACTGTCGAAGTCGCTGCTCCCGGTCGGCGGAACACGCAAGCTGACCAAGCGCGACATGCTCTGGAACGACTATTGTCCGAACATCAGGGTTGATCCGGAGACCTTTGATGTCTTCGTCAACGGTGAACTCGCAACCTGTGAGCCGGCGCGGGAATTGCCGCTCGCTCGCCGTTACATGCTGCGATGAGGGCGGTTCCGGGAATGGCGCCGATGGAAATCCCGACTGCCACATCGGCGGCGCGGGTGGGCATCGGCGGGCCGGTGGGCTCGGGCAAGACAGCGCTGATCGAGGCCTTGATTCCCGTGTTGCAGCGTCGTGGTATCGATTTTGCCGTCGTCACCAACGATCTCGTGACCAAGGAAGATGCCGAGCGGCTGAGGCGATCCGGCCTGATCGATCCCGCGCGCGTCTCTGCCGTTGAAGCCGGCGCGTGCCCTCATACGGTCATCCGCGAGGATCCGACCCTCAATATCGCGGCTGGCGATGATCTGGAGGCGGCGTATCCGGGACTCGAACTGATCCTGTTCGAATCCGGCGGCGACAATCTGGCATCGACGTTCTCGCTCGATCTCGTCGACTGGTGGATGTTCGTGATCGACGTGGCGGGTGGCGACGATATCCCGCGCAAGCGCGGTCCCGGCCTGCTGCGAAGCGATCTGCTCGTGGTCAACAAGGTCGATCTTGCGCCTTATGTCGGGGTCAATCTCGACGGAATGCTGGCGGAAGCGCGTGCGGTTCGCAATCAGCGCGCCGTGATTGCAACCAACGCCCGGGCAGGTCTGGGAGTAGAGGCCGTTGCTGATGCAATTATCGCCGCCGTCCTTTTCGATCCAAAGCCCCGGACGTGAGGCGAGAGCCTGGGTCGGGGTCGACGTCGCCGGCGGCCGTACGATGATCCGGCGCCAGCACGTCGGCTATCCCTTGCATGTGACGCGCGGGTTTTATCTCGACAGTGGGCGGCCCGACCTCTTGACGCTCTATCTTCAGTCGGCATCGGGCGGGCTCTACGCCGGCGATCGCTTGCAACTCGACGTATCTGTGGCGGACGGCGGGGCGCTGTGCCTGACGACGCAGGCGTCTACGGTGGTGCATCACGGCAAGGGCGTCGGCGCGGTTCAGCGACAGAACGTCGAGATCGGCGCGGGTGCATTCTGTGCGTTGGTTTGTGATCCCTATGTACTTTTCCCGGGGGCACAACTGACCGTCAAGACCCATGCTTCGGTGGCCGATGACGGTGTCCTGATCTTCATTGAGGGCCTGACCTGTCACGATCCCGGCCGGCGCGGCGAGTTCTTTGCAAGTTACGCAAGCTCGCTACAGGTGTTCAGACCCGACGGCCAGCTCCTGTTGTCGGACGTCGGCGAATTGTTCGGCGAGAATATACGCCAACCATGCGGGCCGCTCGGCGGCTACAGCGCGACGGCGTCCGTCACCGTCGTCGGTCGACCACTCTTGCTGCCTGATCCCAGAGTGCTTGAGCAGCGGGTAATGGAAACTGGTTGTCTTGCGGGCGCGTCCGCTGCCCCCAACGAGGCCGGTCTCGTGATGCGCATCCTCGCCCCCGGGGGCGGTGAATTGATCCGCGGTCTGGAGGTGGCGTTTCACGCAGCCGCAGCCGCAGCCGCGGGGACGGAATTGGCACGTCGCCGGAAGTAACCAGGCGCGCCTCCTCGACCGCAGCAATTTGATAAACGCCGCCGCAGGAACGCTCGGCGACGAGTCGGCCTTGGTGGTGATCCAGATCCTGAGAGAGGGGCGACTTTCGATTTCAATCAACTTGATGCCCGTGCGTTCGTCGCGTTTGATGAGGTCGGGAAGTCCATGCAACAAGGCGCAGGACAAGGGTTGTCGCAAAAAGAGAGTATGGCCGCTAACTGAAAGGCGTTCGCCACAAGTGGAGCTAGTTTTCCGACTGATAAGCGTTGGTCGCAAAGCTTATCAGTCACCCCAAATTGTCGACCGGCCAACTGTTCGCCGCCCGATCCGTCCGCTTACATCGGCCAATCCATCGTCAGCGCCAATGCGCCTTCACATCGGGTGGCGGCATTTAAAACCCTGCGATCTTCATGCCGTCGACCAATCAGCTGGACGCCAACGGGGAGGCCGCTCTCGGCAAAGCCGCCACAAATCACGGCCGCCGGCTGGCCCGTCTGATTGAACATGGCGGTATAGGTCGTGATGTCCAGGAGCTTTCGCTCGTCGGGTGCGGCCTGATCCGCGGGGAATCCCACTATCGGCGTCGCAGGGGCGACAACGAGGTCAAACGATAACGTTCGTTCGATCACAGAGGCTTTCGCGCGATCCAGCTCGTCGTTTGCTTTCAACAATCGCTCGACATCGACGCGCTCACCGCTCGCAATGAGTGCATGAAGCGCAGGATGAATCTGCCTGCGCTCTTCGGGGGCGAGATGGGCCACCTCATGAAAGGCGCGGGGTCCAAACACGGTCTCGAACGCGGCCGTGGGGTCGAAATCCACCAGAGGACCGATTTGAGATATTTCGGCGCCGGCGTCCCCGAGAATCGCCGCCACGTTGCGGACCGCGCGAAGGATCGGTTCTTCCGCCGGGGGTCCAAACCCCATCGAACTCAAGAATGCCGATACGCCAGCCCTTCACATCATGCGTTGCCGAGGTCTTGTCGCCCGCACTTGGAGCGGGTAACGAGCCGTAGTCGCGGCCGTCAGGCAGCGAAAGTACGTCGAAGAGAAGCGCCAGATCGTCCATTGAACGCGCCATCGGGCCGGCACTTCGATAGGGGCTCGGTGGCAGATGCGGAATGCGCCCTTGTGTCGGTTTGAGCGCAGTCAATCCGCAAAGCGCGGCTGGGATGCGTACGGAGCCTCCAAGGTCGCTTCCCACGGTCAGAGGTCCGAGACGCGCGGCGAGTGCTGCCGCTCCACCGCTCGATGAGCCGCCGGTGTTGAAGTCGAGATTCCACGGATTGCGCGTCACGCCATGGGCACTGCTCACCCCTGCAGCGAGCATCCCGAGATCCGGCATCGTCGTCTTGGCAAACAGAATGGCGCCGCTCTCGAGGAGGCGTGCGGCCGGCGGGGCATTCGATGCCGATGGCCCGCGAGTCCTGAAGGGTGCCGCGCCGCGGTACATGGGCGTGCCGGCAATCGCAATACTGTCCTTGATCGAGACGGGAACTCCATCAAGCGGCCCTTGGGGCGTTCCACGGCTCCATCGTTCGGTCGATCGGCGCGCAGCGGCCAGTGCGCCTTCGGCATCGATGTAGAAGAAGGCGTTGATCGCCGGATTGAGCCGCGCTGTCCGATCCAGAACGGCCTCTATCACATCAATCGGCGCGAACTCGCGCCGGGAGTAGCCATTGACCAACTGAGAGGCTGAAAGCGAGCAGAGACCCGACGGCTGACCGGCGTTGCCACGAGCGATCATAAGAGACAATTCCAGATATTGGGGAAATGTGCATATTCGGGGCAGCATAGGCTCTTGCAAAACCCTCTGCAAATGAGCTCTTGATCATATTGTGCACAACGACAGATGAAATTGTCGTCTTGTGCATTTGAGCACTTCTGACGAAATTGGGTTCGTCGGAAATGGAGCGCATATGCAGCTGCTTCAAACCACGGAAGAGCGGATCGGTGCTGCCCTCAATGTGATGGGCATGCGGCGCGGCGCGCCGCTGACAGCAAGGCGGATTGCGTCGAGCATTGCGATGCCGCTGCATCTGGCGCTCGATGCCGAGCCTTGCGCTGTCGCGCTTGCCGATGCGGAAGAGCCATTTGGTTTTCTGAAGGTCTACGAGACGGAAACAGCAGTGTTTGTCGACTTTGTCGCTACTGTTGCCGCGAGCCGGCAGGCTGCCGAGCTGAAACTAGGGCCGGCTCTGCTCGATAGCGACGAAGCCTCGGGGGCGCTGCTCTATTCGTGGCTGCCTCCAAGCGAATGGCGCATGACGCTCAGGCAGGACCTCGATGACGAGGGCGTTCTTTCGTCCGTCATCGGCGCCAAGCGATCATGGAATAGAAGCCAAAAGCTGTCTCGCGAGCGCAGCCCGTTCGAGACGATTTCATCGTATCTCGACGCCATGGAAGGCATTCGCCTTCCGGACGGGCAATCACTATCGGAACTGCGGATCGTGCGCGAGCTTCGACCGTGGATCGACCGGTTCAGGGCAGCCTTTGCCGCGGTAGGAACGGATAGCGGTCCGATACATGGCGAGAACACGCTGTCCAACATCATGCTCGATGGTTCGGGGCACGTAAAACTGGTCGATTTCGATCGGTCGGTGAATGCTGATCCGCATTACGATCTGGCCGGGATTTGTCTTGAACTATGCAGCTTCAGAGACGACGTCGATCGCATCGTGGAGCTGTATCTCGGCGCACCTGATGATGCCGTCTCCGCGCGGGTGTGCCTCTATATGGTCGTGGATGATTTTTTGTGGGGCTGTTGGGCCGCCATCGGTCATTTTTCGTCGCCGCGGAGCGGTTCGGTCGAATTCTACAAGTACGCTCAGAACCGGTTCCTGCGCAGCAGATACTGGCTTTCACGTTGGGACGCCGACGCCTTGGCACGGCAAATGTGAGCCATTCATGAGCGAGACATCTCTCACAGGTCCGGAAGTCGAGCTTGCGCGTCAACTCGACGCGATCCCCGCCTGGCGCGGTCGAGCCAAGAAGTTCGATCGCATTCACGCCGGTATCACCAATCTGAACTGGTTCGTGACGTTTGAAGGCGAAGGCAAGCGCTATTTCGCCAAGATGCCCGGACCAAACACGGACGTCTTTATCGAGCGGGCCCTCGCTCATGAAGCCGCAAGGAAGGCCGCCGATACTGGGTATGCGCCCGGAATTGTCTACATTGCTCCCGACGGGGCCGTCGAGGTGCATGAGGTGCTGGAAGGTTTTCGAAGCTGCAACGTCGGCGATCTCCTGGACGGCGAGGTGAGAAGAAACATTGCCGAGGCTTATCGCGCAATTCATTCCACGCAAAGCCTGTCACGAACCAAGACCGGCTTCGAGCAGCTTCGGGAGAGGCTTGCGCAGGTCCGACAGTACGGAGGGCGCCTTCCTCGGGATCTTGATTATCTGCTTTGGCAATCCGATCGCGCCGAGCAGGCGATCAAGGCCGCCGGCATGAACCTCTGCATGTGTTTCAATGACGCCTACGTCACCAATTACATGATCGATTCCGATCGCAACGTCAGGATCATTGATTGGGAATATGCCTCGAACAACGATCCCTATTGGGATCTGGCGATGTTCGCGGGAGAGACCTTCCTCGACGGCCGCGCGCTTGAGGAGTTGATCGAAGTCCACGACGGGGTATGGACACCGAAAGCGGCCGCGCGCGTTTCTCTCTACGGCGGTGTTGGACTTCTGACCTGGGGGTTTTGGGCCGCCTTGCAGGGCAAAATCTCGACCATTCCGTTCGATTTTGCCAAATATTCCGAGCTGCTCATGATGCGTGTTCGTGCGCAAATGTCGTCGCCGCGTTGGGAAGATGCGCTGCTAGGCGTGTAAGACGACGTGACCGCGCGTCGCAGCACGCTTTCGAAAGACCTCAGCCGCCGAGGATACCGAGATATATAGCAAGCTTGGCGGCATAAGCCGGTGCATGCCTGCGACTGCCGGCAGATCGGCACTCGCGTGACGGACCGATCGGCCTGAAAAGACGACCTGCTGGAGCCGGTGTCAGGTGGGGTTCGCGACATGATCGTGGACTGAGGAGCCCCAGCCGCAGGCCTGCGGAAAAGGCAGGAAACTGCCCGGTAGGGCGCCAGTCGCCTCTAAATCGGTCAAAAACCACAAATTTATGCGGTCGTTACTCATTGAATTTATTATGTTTTTTGTGATGGCACGCAGTCTGCATGACTGTTTTGACCGGTAATTTGATTTTCCTTCCGTGAAAAAGGGGATGTTCAATGCGTTCAGAACTTAGCCGTCGTCACTTTCTGCAAGGTGCCGCGGCGGCCGCTGCAGCGGGTTACATGCAGGTCGATCCGGACTTCTTCATTTCCAAGGCTCACGCCCAAGCCGGAAAGACGCTGACATTTCTGTCGGCGGAAAACATCACCGGCAATTGGGATCCGACCGCCCACACCACCCTCTCGCAAAACAACATCCAGGGTTTTGTGATGGGCTTCTTAACGCGCACGCCGATGAAGCTCGAGAAGCCCGACGAGGTCGTCTATGAACTCGCGACCGAGATCAAGCTGCTCGATCCCAACCGTCTGCAGATCAAGCTGCGTCAGGGCGTCACCTTCCACGACGGCAAGCCCTTCAAGGCCGAGGACGTCAAGGCGACGTTCGAATACGGCTCGCGGGCTGACCGCCCGGCGCAATGGTATCCAGGCCCGACCGAGACCCTGAAGATCGAAACGCCCGACGACTACACCGTGATCGTCGATACCTCCAAGGGCGGCTATCCGGCCCACCTTTTCATCTTCCTGGCTTCGTTTCTGCCTATGATGTCGGCCAAAGACATTGCAGCCGGTCCCGGCGGTGTGCTGTCCCAGCGCCTCAATGGCACTGGTCCGTTCAAGTTCGTGGAACAGCGCGGCAATACGACGGTGATGACCGTCAACGACGGCTACTTCAAAGGAAAGCCGGTGATCGCCGGCATCAACTTCACCTTCGTCGGCGATTCCACCACGCGCATGCTTTCACTGATGAACGGCCAGGCTTCGATTGTCGAGCGGCTGGAGCCCGAGCAGGTCGATACCGTCAAGGCCAACCCGAATATCCACATCAACCAAGTCGTTTCGGTCGAGAACAAATATCTTTGGTTCCGCTGCTCCAAACCGCCATTCAACGATGTTCGCCTCCGTCTTGCGGCCTGTCACGCCATCAACCGCGACGTCATTCTCGAGGTTCTCGGAAGCGCGGGCCATGCGTCGTCCAACTTCATCTCGCCGGTGAAGTTCGGGTATGTCGATCTGCCGATGTACCCGAAGTTCGATCCCGCAAAGTGCCAGGCGTTGCTTGCCGAAGCCGGCTTCCCCAAGGGGAAGGGACTGCCGCCGCTCGAGTACATTACTTCGGTCGGCTTCTATCCGAAGACCAAGGAATACGGCGAAGTTCTCACGGCAATGCTCAACGAGCAGGGCTTCAATGTGAGCCTGACCGTACTCGAGCCCGCTGCATGGAACGAGCGGCTGTATCACCGTCCTGGCGGCGGTCCCGGTCATATGGTGGATTGCGGCTGGTCGACCGGCTCGCCGGAGCCCGATCTAATCCTGCGCACGCACTTCCATTCGACCTCCCACCGCATCTGTGGGATCGAGGATCCGGCGATCGATGCGTCGCTCGACAAGGAGCGGAGCGCGCCGACGCTGGAAGATCGCAAGAAAATCCTCCAGACTGAGACGATGCCGCTCATTGCGTCCAAGATGCCGGCCCTGGCGCTGTTTACCTCGGTCATGATCCACGCGATGCAGAAGGATTTCGCCGGCCTCTTCATTTACCCGGACGGGTCGATGGACGCTTCGAAAAGTGCGGCCTGACATGCGCCAAGCTGCACCTCCCCTGGAGGTGTAGCTCCCTCTCCGCGGTAGAGCTGACGAATGTTCACGTTGAATTTCCTGATCCGGCGCCTCGCCCAGGGCGTCGTCATCATCGGCCTGGTTTCGCTGCTGATCTTCACCCTCCTGCGCGTGGTGCCGGGCGATCCCGTCCGGCTGATGGCGGGCGGCATGGCGCCCGAGGCGCTGATCGAGAAGATTGCGAAAGACATGGGTCTGAGGGACCCGATCATCGTGCAGTTCGGCCGCTACATGAGTTCGGTTTTGCGCGGAGATCTCGGCCAATCCTTCGTGCGGCCGGCAAACGGCGCGTCGACCGGCGGATCGAACTTCAATGACACGACCCGCGGCGAGCGCGCGAAGGTTCTCGCACTCATCCTCGAGACATTGCCGATGACGCTGCAGCTAGCGGCCGTCACGCTCGTGATCACGCTCATCTTTTCGGCAATCGTCGGGATAGCCGGCGGACTCAATCCCGGCCGCTGGCCCGACAAGCTCGCGTTTTACATATCGTCGATCTTCATCTCGCTCCCGAACTTCTGGCTTGGAATCGTGCTCGCGCTGCTGCTGTCGGTCAAGCTCGGCTGGTTGCCGGCGATCGGCTACAACGGTTTCGCCTACACGATCCTGCCCGCCATCGTCCTCGCGGTGGAATTGTCGCCGGTCTTGATTCGCGCGCTGGTTGGTTCCGTTTCCGGGCAGATGACCGAGGCATACGTCTCGGTAGGACGCGTGCGCGGTCTGGGCCGCACGCGCATCGTGGCCAACCATGTGCTGCGCAATGCGTCGGTGCCGCTTTTGAATCTGCTTGGCATCCAATTTTCCAGCCTGCTCGGCGGCGTGATCATCGTCGAATACATCTTCGACTATCCCGGTTTGGGGCTGCTCACCATCAATGCCGTTCTGCAGCGAGACTTTCCGCTGATCCAGGGGATTGCGATCGTCACCAGCGCGATCTTCGTCTTGATCAACATCATCGTCGATCTCGTCGCCACGACGATCGATCCCAGGCTCGAGTACTGAGCTGCGTCGTCGTTCGAGGTTTCCATTCTGATGTCGGTCACGTCGATCATAGCCCCGCCTTCTCCGATGCCGCTCGCGATCCGCTCCGTTGCGCGCCGTGTATTCGACAAGGCGGTCGCGACGCCGGGATTTCGCGCCGGCCTCGGCATATTCATTGTTCTTGCGGTTGCGACGGCGCTGTATCCCGAACTGAGCGGCATCGATCCGACGAAGATGGACGTGAAGGCCCGGCTGCTGCCGCCGCTCCTGGGCGGGATCAATTGGAGCTGGGCACACCCGCTCGGCACGGACCAGATCGGCCGCGATATGCTCGTACGTTCGCTGGTAGGGCTGCGATATTCCTTTTTGATCGGAATAGCGTCCGTCGTGGTGATGCTCATCATCGGTTGCGCGCTGGGGACGATAGCGGGCTATTTTGGCGGACGGACAGACGCGATCATCATGCGCCTGACGGATGCGCAGCTATCGATTCCGATGATCATTCTTGCGATCGCGGTGCTCGGTGTATCGCGGCCGACGATTCCCGCGATCATACTGGTGCTCGGAATGTCGAACTGGCCCGTCTATGCACGCGTCATGCGCAGCGTGGTCATGACCGAGCGGCAACGCGAATTCGTTCGGGCGGCGAAGATCGGTGGTTCAACCGATCTGAGGATCATTCTGACGTTGCTTCTGCCGCTTCTGCTGCCGTCGGTGCTGTTTACATCGGTGCTCGACGTGGCCAGGATGATGATCTTCGAATCGACGCTTGGATTCCTTGGTCTCGGCGTTCAACCACCGACGCCGACTTTTGGCAACATCATCGCTGATGGCCGGAAATATCTGCTCAACGCGTGGTGGATCGCGACGATGCCGGGACTGTTCCTCGGCTTTACCTTGACCAGCATCAACCTGATGGGCGCTGCTCTCGAAAGAGCGCGCGACACCATTCACACGGGAGGCGAGTGATGGCGCCGCTTCTCGAACTGAGGAACATGACGGTGGCGGTCGGTCGCTCCGAAGCCGCGAAGGTCATTCTCGACAATGTTTCGTTCTCGCTGGCGCCGAGGGAAATCGTCGGTGTCGTGGGCGCCAGCGCTGCGGGAAAGACCGTCTTGTCGCGCGCCGCAGTCAACTGGCTCGAGCCGCCGCTCTTCCGTCGGGAGGGAACTGTCTTATTCGAGGGGCGCGACATCTATGCCTTGAAAGAAGGCGAGATGCGCACCCTGCGGCAGCGTGTGTCTTACGTAGGTGCCAACCCGATGGGCGCGCTCGATCCTACGCTGACGGTCGGAGCCCAGATCGTTGAAAAGATGCGCGCGGTCGTGCCGGGAACGTCGCGCAGGCAGGCGGAGGCTCGCGTGATCGAGCTTCTGGACGCGGTGCGGATACCTTCAGCCAGGAGCCGATTTCACGATTACCCGTCGCAATTCTCCGGCGGCATGATGCAGCGCGCGCTCATCGTTGACGCCCTCGTCACCAATCCGGCGCTTTTGGTGGCCGACAACGTCACCCAGCCGCTCGATGTCACCGTCGCGGCCCAGGTCATACGTCTGATCAAGGAGCTCACGGAGCAATTCAACACGGCCGTGCTGTTCATTTCGTCCTCGCTTCCCATGGTGCGCGAAGCAAGCTCCCGAACGCTGGTCATAGATCGCGGCCGTATTGTCGAGGAGCAGGCGACCGAGGCGCTGGTCGCAACGCCCATCCATCCCTATACGCGAGAGCTGGTTTCGCAAACGCCGAAGATCTGGCTCGGCACCAAGGCGTTGCCGGCGTTACCTGTGGATCGCGAGGTCGTGCTGAGCTTGCGCGACGCATCGCAGACCTACAAGGTCAAGAAGAGGAGCGGGTTCGGCGGCGTCGATTTGGTTCGCGCCGTCCGCGACGTGACATTCGACGTCCGCCGTGGTGACAGCTTTGCCATTGTCGGAGAGTTCGGTTGCGGCAAATCGACGTTGATGCGTCTATTGTCGCGGCTGGAGTTGCCAAGTTCGGGACAGATCCTCTGCGAAGGAAAGGATATTGCCCAGCTCAGGGGCCGCCAGCTGTTGGCGTTTCGTGCGCGGCTGCAAATGGTGCTTCAGGACCCCTTCGGATCGTTGCCGCCACGGACATCGATTGGGCGAATGATCGAAGAACCGCTCCGGGCGCACGGATGGCGCGACAAGGCAAAACTGCGCACCCGCGTCCTGAAGGTGATGGGCGAGGTCGGGCTCGCGGCCGAACTCTACAATGAGCTGCCGCTCGGGCTCAGCGCCGGGCAGCGCCAGCGCGTCAACGTCGCGCGCGCACTCGTGCTGGAGCCGACGATCCTGATCATGGACGAGACGTTGTCTGCGCTCGATCAAGCAGAGCAGTTCAAGCTGCTCGATCTCTTCCAGAAACTGCAGCGGGAGTACAATCTCACTTACATATTCATCTCGCATGACCTCGCTATGGTGAGAAAAGTCTGCAATCGGGTCGCCGTGATGTATCTCGGCGAGGTGTTCGAACTTGCGGAGAACGAGCGTCTGTTCTTCGATCCCGGGCATCCCTATACTATGGCGTTATTGAGCGCGATGCCGACCCTGGAAGATAAGCGGTTCAAGCCGGAAGACTGTCTACTCGAGGGCGAGCCGCCAAGTCCGCTCGCCATTCCCAGCGGCTGCAGCTTTAGGTCCCGGTGCCCGCACGCGATGGAGATCTGCAACGGCGTGCACCCGACGCTCACCGTCCGCGACGAGCAGGACTTTGCCGCCTGCCATCTTGTCGGCCGGACGGCGCCCGGGGGTACGGCGTCGACGGAAAGCCATTTGTCATGAGCTTCACCGAGAGCCGGCTCGAGATGATACGCACCCTGCTGCGGCAGCAGCAGCGGGTTCACGTCAAGGATCTGGTCGAGCAATTGAACGTCAGCCAGGAATTGATCAGACGCGATTTGCGCGAGCTGGAAACGCAGGGGTTCGCCCGGCGCGTCTACGGCGGCGCTGTGATCGATCGCCAGGAGAGCGATCAGCCCTTCGCCGAGCGCTTGCGCGTCGGCGGGCGGGAAAAAATGCGGATCGGCGAGGCGGCGGGCGCGCTGGTCAAGGACGGCATGAAGATCTTCGTGGATGAGGGAACCACGGCTCTGGCCTGCTTGAAATACATCGAGACGCGCAAGGACGTGACCATCGTCACGAACTCGCTCGCGGTGGCCTCGCACTTTTTCTATCAGGCGACAACCAATGTGCGGGTTCTGGGCGGACGGTTACGGCCGGTCTATCAGGCCACTTTCGGTCCCGAAGCAGTTGCGGCAATCAAAGAGCATTTTTTCGATCTCGCGATCATTGCGATCAGCGCCGTTCATGCAGAGCGCGGTTTCATGGATTATGGCGAGGACGAAGCCATCATGCGCCGCGCCGCGCGCGCGCAAGCGAAACGGTCCGTCATTGTCGCCGATAGCTCCAAGTTCGGCCGACTGGGGTCGATTCACACATTCGGACTGGGCGATATCGACGCTGTTATCACCGGCGGCACGCTTGCTCCGGAATTCGCCAACCAATTCCGTCAATTGAAAGTGGACGTTATCCATGCCTGAGGCCGCTGCTCCGATCAATTCAACTCGCCTTCAGGCCATGATGGAAAAGGTGTCGACGTTCGGCGGCAAGCCGGATGGAGCCATGACGCGGCTGACGTTGTCGAAGACAGACGGGCTTGCGCGCGACTGGCTCGGGGAATGGTTCAAGGAACATCAACTTGAGCAGCAGATCGACGCCATCGGCAATCAATTCGGCAAGCTGTCGCTTGCAGGCGCCAATGCGCCGGTCGTCATGGTCGGATCGCATATCGACAGCCAGCCGAATGGTGGCCGGTTTGACGGCGCACTCGGTGTCGTCTCCGCCTGTGAGGCTGTGCTGGCGGTGTCCGAACGGCTCAAAGCGGAGGGCAGGCTGGCGGCGTGCAATTTCCAGGTGGCGAATTGGACAAACGAGGAGGGAGCCCGCTTTCAGCCGAGCTTGCTGGGGAGCAGCGTCTTCGCCGGAGCGGCAGAATTGGACTGGGCGCTGGATAGGGCAGACGGCGACGGCATCACCGTCCGCCAGTCTCTTGCCGAGATCGGCTATGCGGGAACCGCCACGGTCCCGCGTCCCGATGCGTTGATCGAGTTGCATATCGAGGGTGACGGCCGGCTTTTCGAGGCGAATGAGGTCTTTGGCGTCTTCACGCGGTTTTGGGGCGCCATCAAATACCGGCTCGCGTTCCTCGGGCAGCAGGCCCATACCGGACCGACGCCGATGGCGCAGCGGAAGGATGCCGTGCTCGCCGCCGCCTATCTTATCTCCGATCTCAAACAGCTCGCGGGTGAGTACGGTCTGGATCTTCACACCTCGGTTGGCCGACTTGAGGTCTTTCCGAACTCGCCGAATACGGTGCCGTCCGAAGCGGTGCTGTTCATCGAGTTGCGGTCGGGTTCCGCCGAGATTCTCGCGCAAGCCGAGAGCAAGATGAAGTCGCAAATCGAAGCTGCTGCCGCGAAGGCCGGCACCGGCTATGAGGTGCGATCAATCGATCGTCGCCGAGCCGGCGGCTTCGCGCCGGGGCTTGTCAAGTTGGCTGAACAGGTTGCAAAAAGCAGGGGCGAGACCGCGCGGCATCTCGATACGATCGGCGGTCACGACGCGGTGGCGATGTCCGAGGTGTGCCCGTCGATCGTCATGGCGGTTCGGTCAAAGGACGGCGTGATCCACCACCCGACGGAGTACACCAGCCCCGAAGATCATGCCGCGGGCACCCAGATCCTTGCTGACATGCTGTACGCGCTCGCGCGTAACGGACTGAAAGTGATTACTTCGCAGGGATCAGCCCGATGAAGGCATTGGGAGAGGCTCAAACCGCCGACGAATTTCGTGCCGAACGCGCTCTCCGAAGCATATTGTCTGATGAAGCGGGCAAATCGGCGTTCGAAGTCGCGGCGTCCCCGGTCGCCTCTCCATCCTATCAGGCCGTAGAGTCCATCTCGTTTCATGTTGCTCCGCATGGAGCTGATATGACGCTGTTTCTTCGTCTCGGTGCGGCGGAGGTGATGGAACTGGTCGATCACGGGATCGCCCTCGCGGCGGCCAGCCGCGTCGCGCAGCTCGGTCTCGCCCCCAAAGTTATCGGCTCCGATGCAAGCGAACGAGCGGTACTTTTTAACCGGCTTGATGAGGGATGGAAGGTCGCGAAGATCGACGATCTTATCGGACGCGACAGCGTAGCGCGTTTGATCGCGATGCAGAAGGCAATCGCGGCAGGGGATGCTCTCGGCAAAACATGGTCGGTGTTCGACGGTATCGAGGCCGTATGGTCGCTCCTGCCAAAGACAGGCACGCCATTGCCAGGTGACACGGATTGGATGCTCGGCTGGACGAGGAGAATGAGGGCCGCGATCGAGGCCGCAGGCGTCGATCACCGACCGGCGCATGGCGACCCGCACTCGTCGAATGTCATGCTCGGGCCGAACGGCCAGTTGGCGCTGGTCGATTTCGACATGGCGGGAGATATCGATCCCTACTATCAGCTCGGTGCGCAGATGAACGAGCTGTATCAGTTCGAGAGCCAGATGAAGCCGATGCTCGAGATGCACGATGGCCGGTACGACGAATCGGTGTTCAGCCGCTGTCGCATATACGCCGCAGCGGATGATTTCTATTGGGCGCTGCGTAGCCTCCTGCTGGCCGCCCGTTCGCAACTGCAAGGCGTCGAATTTCTCAAATACGCAGCGTGGCGCTTCTTGCGATGCCGGATGTTGCTTGGACAGCCGGGTTTTGAAGAGCGCTTGCGATCACTCTAGGACGGGCCCACAGATGAGAGAGATAGGAACGGCTCGCGACGTCGCCGAACGTCAGCTCGAAGCAGCTGTCGCCCAAGTCGATGCCTGGAAGGACCGGGCCATGCGCTATCGTCCCGTATCGGGTGGCATCAGCAACACGAATTTTCGTGTTGAGGTCGCAGATACGTCGCATGATTTTTTCGTCAAGATTCCCGGTCGTGGAACCGAGATGTTCATCGACCGCAAGGCCGCATGTGCCGCGAGCCGGCAAGCCGAGATCATCGGTGTGGGGCCCAAGACGTTCGACTATCTCAACCATGTGGGAATCGAGATCGCCGAATTCATCGAAGATCGTCGCCCCTCGACGCATCTCGACTTTATCGACCCGGTGGTCCGGGCCGAGACCGTTCGTCTCTACCGGCTGCTTCACCAGGCGCCGCGCCTTCCGTTGACAAAAACCGTGTTCGACATGATCGACGAGCACTATGACCAGGTCAGGGAGCTCAAGGGTTTCAGGCCGGAAGATGACGATTGGCTGACATGGCAATATCGGCAGGCGCGCGCCGCGCTCGAAGCGTCCGGCCTCGATCTCGTGCCGTGCTTCAACGATCCGATGCCTGGAAATTTCCTTCTCGGCGCGGACAAATCGATCATGCTGATCGATTTTGAATATGCGTCGAACAATGATCGACTCTACGATTTAGCGATATGGAGCAGCGAGCACTTCTTTTCGGAGGATATCGAAAGGGAAATTATCGAGGAGTATCTTGGTCATTACGACCGGCGCGCGCACGCGCGCTTCATTGTCCACAAGGCTCTGGCTGATATCAAATGGAGCACCTGGGCAATGGTGCAAAACCGGATATCTACGCTTGATTTCGATTTCTACAAATATGGGATATGGAAGCACATGCGCGCCCGCTCAATCATCTACGATCCGCGCTGGCCGTTGTTTCTTAAGGCGCTGTGATGGCCGTTTTCGATATCGCAAACGATGAAGCCGAATTGTACCTTTCGTTCGCGGCTGAACTTGCAGATGACGTCCGGCCGCTCGCGCTGTCATATTTCCGGACGCCGATGCAGGTCATTTCGAAAGATGACGAAAGCCCGGTCACGGTGGCGGACCGGTTGATCGAGGCTCGGCTCCGCGAACGGATCTCCGCGCGCTTTCCCTCGCACGGCATCTACGGGGAGGAAATGGGCGTCAAGGCGGGCGACGCATTCACCTGGGTTATCGATCCAATAGACGGCACCAAGAGTTTTATCACGGGCTTTCCGCTCTTCGGTACGCTGATTGCGCTGACGCACAACCAGCTGCCATTCTGTGGCCTCATCGACATTCCGGTAACAGGCGAGCGGTGGATGGCGCGTCCGGGATCCTCCACGTTTGCGGGTCGCCGCTCTCGCGTGAGCAATTGTCGGCGCGTTGCAGATGCTCGCTTTTACACGACGTCGCCGGACACCTTCGCGAGAGAAGATCGAGAACGCTTTGAGCGGCTATCGGGAGCTTCGCGATTGCGCCGGTTCGGCGGCGACTGTTACATATATGGGCTGCTTGCATCGGGTCATTGCGATCTGGTGCTGGAAGCCGGCTTGCAGCCCTATGACTATATGGCGCTCGTCCCGGTCGTAGAGGGGGCGGGGGGGTGCATTACGGATTGGCGCGGCCTGCCGCTGTCGGCGGAGTCCGGCGGACACGTCCTGGCATCGGCGACACCGTCCCTTCACGACGAAGCGCTGGCTCTGATCAACCGATAGGCGGTGTTATGGCGTACGCCAAAACTGTCGAGCAGACGGTCTATCGCTTCTCGGACCTGAAGGAGCTTTTGGCCAAGGCGACCCCGCAGCGGTCCGGCGACGAGCTTGCGGGCTTGGCTGCCGACGGCCCTGTCGAGCGGCTGGCGGCTCAGATGGCGCTGGCTGATCTGCCACTCAAGACGTTTCTTTCCGACGAACTCATTCCGTCTGAGAGCGACGAGGTCTCGCGCCTGATCGCGGAACGCCATGACGCGCGTGCATTTGCCCCTGTTGCGTCGCAGACGGTCGGGGAGTTTCGCGAGTGGCTGCTGAAACATGAAACGGGGCAGGCGGAGCTCGAAGCCGTGACGTTTGGTCTGACGCCCGAGATGGTCGCAGCCGTCTCGAAGCTTATGCGGACACAGGACCTCATTGCGGTGTCAGCGAAGCGCGAAGTGGTGACCCGGTTCCGCTCGACCATCGGACTTCGCGGCCGGCTCTCGACGCGAAACCAACCGAACCACCCGACTGACGACTCCGCGGGCGTTTTTGCTTCGGCGATCGATGGCCTTCTTCTGGGATCGGGAGATGCTGTGATCGGCGTCAATCCCGCAACGGACAGCCTTGCCGATTACATCCGGATCGTGGAACTGCTCGACGATCTCAGGACGCGGCTGTCAATTCCGACACAGACCTGCTGTCTTGGCCACGTGACGACGGCGATCGCGGCGATCGCGGCCAGAGCCCCGGTCGATCTGGTGTTTCAATCCATCGCCGGATCACAGAAGGCCAATGAGGGATTTCGGCATCAGCCTTGCGATGCTGCAGGAGGCGCACGATGCCGTTCGCACCTTGGGGCGCGGCCCGGTCGACGCGAACTTGATGTATTTCGAGACAGGTCAGGGCGCGGCCCTGTCGGCGGATGCCCATTTCGGGGTTGATCAACAGACCATGGAAGCCCGCGCCTACGCCGTTGCGCGCGAATTCAGCCCGTTGCTCGTGAACACCGTCGTCGGGTTTATCGGACCTGAATATCTGTTCAATGGCAAGCAGATCATTCGTGCCGGACTGGAAGATCATTTCTGCGGAAAGCTTCTTGGCCTGCCAATGGGCGTCGACGTCTGCTACACCAATCATGCCGACGCGGATCAGGAAGATATGGATGCGTTATTGACGTTGCTGTGCGCGGCAAATGTCAATTTCGTCATCACCGTGCCGGGCTCCGACGATATCATGCTGAACTATCAATCACTCGCGCATCATGACGCGATCTATTGCCGTGAGACGCTCAATCGGCGTCCTTCGCCCGAATTCGAGCAATGGCTGATTGATGTCGGTCTGACCGATCGTTCGGGAAAGTTGTTGCCGCCGCCTCCGCAGCTTGTCTCCGGCATGGCAAGTGTCCCGTTGCTGGCGGGAAGCGCCAAATGACGAAAGTCGACCTCGATCGGCCTAAGCGGGAGTTGCCGGATTTGCGGCAGTTGACGCAAGCACGGGTCCTGCTCGGCCGATTTGGTGCAGGACTTCCGACGAAGGCGGTGCAGTCGTTTCAACTCGATCACGCTCGCGCCCGGCAGGCGGTGTGGTCTGAAGTCGACTGGGTCGCGCTCCGCCAGGAATTGTGTGACCTAAGTGTCGCTGTTGCTGACGTAGAGAGTATGGCCGAGAACCGCGCGGTGTTCGTGCGACGACCGGATCTCGGTCGGAAATTATCTACAAAAAGTGTTAATCGTCTCGAGCTTCTGCCGCGGCAGCGGGACGTCGTGATTGTCCTCGCGGATGGTCTGTCGGCCAGTGCGGTCACCGTCAACGGCGCGCTCCTGACACGCGCCATCGTCCAGCGGCTCGGCGCAGCCGGAATCTCGGTTGGCTCGGTGGTCCTGGCCGCTCAGGCCCGCGTGGCTTTGGGGGATCCCATAGGCGAGCTGCTGAAGGCCCGTGTTTCGATCATGCTGATCGGTGAACGCCCTGGATTGTCCGCGGCGGACAGCCTCGGCGCTTACCTGACTTATCGACCGGAAGCAGGAACTCTCGATTCGCGGCGCAATTGCATATCCAATATCAGAGATCGTGGCCTTGCAGTCGCGGACGCTGCCGACGCAATCGTGGCCTTGGTGATCACGATGTTGAGGGCTGGCCTTAGCGGAGTTAGTTTGCATACCGCAGCCGCGAAAATTGACAGCAAGTGATCAAAAAGACATTGGGTGCAAATGTTGAGACGCCTTGGAAGTCGATTAGCACCAGCGCTGGCTGACAATGGAGTTGGTCGATCAAGTGATAAGGAAATTATACAAAGCTTATCGGTTGTCGAATGACAAGATTCTGGCGCGAACGGACTACATCAATGTGGTGGGTCCGGCAGGATTTGGACCTGCAACCAGACCGTCATGAGCGATCGGGCCGGGGTGGAGACGTAATGCCTAGGCATAAATCGCGGTTCACTTCACTGAAAGGCCGTCCAGCAAGAGGAATCGCCCACCAAATCTCACAGACAGAGCATCCGCAATTTTGGTTGGCTGGCATGGGATCACCACCAACTGCACGACGGTTACGGCGCCTGCTTGGCTCCCAGCAGTTCGATCATTTTGACGATCCGGTGTGCGAGTTTGCTGGTGAGATTGGCGTCGCCCAGCAGCAAGTTGAACCAGATCGCACCGAACACGAAGTCCACAATCATCTCCGGATCAGTTGTGCGTGGCAGGTCGCCTGACTCGATGGCCCGCTTGATGACTGCCTTCGCTGCATCTCGACGGGGCTGGACAATCCTTTGGAGAACGAGCTTTCGCATGTCGGGGTCATTTTGCGCTTCGACCACCACGCTCTTCAGGATATTTTCGTAGGTTGGATCCTGCACGCGCTTCGTCGTCTGCAGGAGAACGGCAAGGAGATCGTTTGCAAGGCCGCGTGCTGGCATCGGGGCCGGGCGCTCCAGTCCATCCATGTACAGGTCGATCAGCAGCGCGCCCTTGGACGACCACCGTCGATAAATGGATTGCTTGGCGACCCCCGCTCGGGACGCGACGCCTTCGATCGAGAACGAAGCATAGCCCTCAACCCGAATAAGATCTCTGGCTGCCTCGAGAATGGCGCGGTGAACATTTTCGTCCCGGGGGCGCCCCAAACGGGCATCGGCCTTCTTTTGCATGATGGCTCCTATTGACATACGCAACGGTTCGTATTGTAATTATGTGATCAGGCCAAGACGCCAGTCTCTTTTTTAAGATTTCGAGGGCATGGAAATTTCCCGAACGATCGATGGATGGCGCACTGGTGGATTGGACGGCAGCCCTCTGCTCAAGCCGAATCTGGCAGCCCATTATCCCACAGCCATTCGCGGCGAGGGGCCCTATCTATTCGATAGCGAGGGACGACGTTATTTCGATGGATCCAGCGGCGCAATGACCGCAAACCTGGGTCATGGCCTGCGCGGGATCGGCGAGGTCATGGCGAAACAGGCTGAAACTGTCGCTTTTACCTTCCGAAATCAGTTCAGCAACGAGCCCGCAGAACGGCTGGCCCACAAACTCTGCGAGTTAGCACCCGGAGATATCTGCCGCGCATTCTTCGTGAACAGCGGTTCGGAGGCTTCCGAATACGCGATCCGCATGTCGCTGCACTATTGGAAGGAATGTGGCCAGCCCCACAAGACCAAGATCCTCGGCCGTGCCACCAGCTATCACGGAATGACCATGGGGGCCCTTTCGATTTCGGGCCATTCGGGACGCCGGCCGGACTACGGTCCGCTGCTGCATCCGTTCGCCAACGTTCCGCCGGCGTACTGCTATCGGTGTCCGTTCGGACTTCGCCCCGATCATTGCGCGATGGAATGCGCAGATGCCTGGGAGACAGAGATCCTGGCCCAGGGGCCCGCTACGGTAGCGGCGGTCATTGCCGAGCCGATCGTCGGTGCCGCGGGAGGAGTTCTTCCGCCGCCACCCGGCTATTTCCGCCGGTTGCGGGAAATCTGCGATCGTCATGACATCCTGCTCATCGCCGACGAAGTAATCACCGCCGCGGGCCGTACCGGCGCCTGGTTCGCATCGGAACAGGAGCTGGTTGTTCCCGACATCATCCTCCTCGCAAAGGGATTAAGCGCGGGATACACGCCGATGGCCGCGATCCTGCTTCGGCAGAAGATCGTGAAGGCCATTGCCGATGGCAGCGGCATCGTTCCCTTCGGTCACACCTTCAGCGCCAATCCGCTAAGTGCCGCGATATGCCTGTTCGTTCTCGATTACGTCGAGCAGAATGACCTATTGCGTAACGCGCGCGAACGCGGAGAGGAATTGCAGGCGGCGCTCGGTGCCCTGTCGCAGCGACATCCCTGCATGGTCGACGTCAGAGGTCGCGGCCTTTTGTGGGGATTCGAACTCGTTCGCGATCGGGCAACGCGCCTTCCCTTTGAGGCCCGAGAGAATGCAGCCGGCGCGTTGGTTTCGATCTGTCGTGATCGTGGGCTCGTCGTCTACCCAGCCGGCATTCCACCGCTCAACAACGCGATCATTGTGGCGCCACCTCTCATCGTAACGTCGGATCACATAGCCGAGCTGATGGACAGACTGGGAGAGAGCCTTTTCGAATTCGAGAACCTAACAGCCCGGATGTGACCTGGACAAATCCACCTAACCAAGGAGCGGATATTCATGCCTTTTGCACAAACGCGTCGTGATATTCTGTTGTCAGCCGTGGCATTCGCGGCGGCTCCCGCTTTTCCCGCATGGGGACAAAAAGCCGGCGGGGTGACCATGGGCGTCCTGACGCCCACGACCGGCACTTTCGCATATGCCGGAGATCTCGTGGCGCGCGGCGCCTCGTTGGCACTGGAAATGCACGGCAGCAGCGTCATTGGCAATGCCGTGCGGCTGCTGATCCGGGACGATGAAGGCAAGCCGGCATCCGGCGTTCGTCGGGTTCAGGAGGCGGCAATCTCCGACGGGATGCGATACTTCATCGGCGCCTATTCCAGCGCTGTCGGGCTTGCCGAATTGGAGGTCGCCCAGCGCGAAAAGCTGCTGCAGTTCGCCGCGGGCGGATCCGAGGATTTCACCGGTGCCCGCTGCGGACGCTATACGTTTCAATGGTCGGCTCATCCCTACACCGCGATGCGCGCCACGCTCGAACATGTGAAAAAGACGTTTCCGCAAAAGAAGACGATCTACACCTTGACCGCCGACTACGTCTTTGGGCACGCGCTTCTTAAATATACCAAGATCGTGGCAGCGGAACTCGGCTTTGAGCTGGTTGGCAATGACAACCACCCCTCCGGCGAGCGTCAATATACTCAATACCTCACCAAAGCGATCGCAGCGAAGCCGGATATCCTGCTCATGAATACCGCGGGAGCTGATGCCGTCACGGCGATCCGCCAGTTCGCAAATTTCGGTACGCAGAACATCGCGGTCGTTGGTCCGTGGACACTGGAGGTCGACCAGCTCGCTGAGCTTGCACCGGAAATGCGGTCGGGCCTGATCCTTGGCCAGAACTACTATCCCGATATCGATACGCCGGCCAATAAGGAGTTTGTCGGCGCCTATACCAAGAAGTTCTCGGCGCTTCCCGGATATTCCTCAGCCTATGCGTATGACGCGGTCCGGACGATCCTCATGGCCATGGAGAAGGCGAACAGCATCGAGGTTCCGGGCGTCATCGGGGCCCTCGAGCAAATGTCGTGGGAGGGTGTGCTTGGCCGAATGTCAATCGACCCGAAGACGCACCAGCTCATTCGGCCCTACTTTGTCGTACGCTGCAAACCAGCATCCGATATGCGCCATCCCGCGGACTTCGCCGAGTTGGTGGCCAGAGGTGACAAGCCTCAGCCATCTGAATTGAACGAATGCAAGCAGATGTCCGCGCTGTAACCGGCTGACTTGGCGCGCGCGCGGGAAGGGCGGTCGATGCTTTGGTTGATTTCGGCACAACTCGTTAACGGCATCGCCATCGGCATGATCTACGCCCTCATGTCGTTGGGCCTTTCCATCATCAAGGGCCTGCTGAATATTCCGAATTTCGCTCACGGCGCTCTTTATGCGCTCGGTGCCTATGTGTGTTATTCGGTCTCGTCAGCTGGGATGCCATTCGCCGTCGGATTGCTCGCTGCATTTCTGGCTGCCGGGCTTGCCGGCCTCGCGCTGGACCGCCTTGCGATCAGGCCGGTTGGCGAAAACGGATATCTGCCGCAACTGATCACCCTGTTCGGTGCCGCACTCATCATCGAGCAGCTCCTCCTGATCGGGTGGGGTACGGTTGGCCTCAGCTATTCGCCGCCGCTCATCCTGCGAGGGGCATTCGAACTCGGCTTCACGGTAGTTCCAAGATACATAGCGTTTGCCAGCATCTTCTCCGCCTTGGTCATCAGCGCCGTTTGGCTGCTGATCGAACGTACAAAATTCGGTGCCTATGTCAGGGCCGGAATCGAACGACCTGACACAACTCGGGCCCTGGGGATCGACGTGGATCTCCTGCTTTCTGCAGGAATGATGCTTGGCGCCGGATTGGCAGGGCTGGCGGGCGGCCTGGCGCTGCCGTTGGTCGGGGCAACATCGACCATGGGCGGCGATATGCTGGGCATTGCTTTTGTCGTGCTCGTCATTGGAGGGCTCGGATCGCTCTACGGCTCAGTCGCGGCGGGGGTTGTGGTTGGAGTGGTGCAGAGCCTCATGGCGATCGCGGCTCCTGCCGCCAGCACGGCGATCATCTACGCTGTGATGATCGGTATCCTGCTCTTTCGTCCGCAGGGGCTGTTTGGTGAGCGTTGACGGTACGGCCCGTTTTTCGAGGCATTGGCGATGCAGACATTTTGGCGACAACGGAACGGTCCTGGTGAAGAATCTCGAACAATCTGCTGAAGTGCACGGCAAGGCTGTTAGCGCAAGGTCGGGATTGCCGGTTGCAAGCCTGGTCCAAGGCATCGGAATAGTCGCCGCACTTTTGATTCTGCCGCTGGTTTTGCCGATCAATATCGCGACGGAAATTCTGATCTTCGGAATTTTCGCGATGGCGACTAACCTGCTGATCGGGACGGCCGGCCTTTATTCCTTTGGACAGGCCGCCTTCTTCGGAGCAGGCGGCTACGCGGCAGGATACGCTCTGGCGCATGGTTGGACGTCGTTGCCGCTGGCCTTGATGGTCGCTTGCGGAAGCGGCGGGCTTGTGGCCGCGGCAGTCGGCGTTCTGAGCATCCGCAGGCTTGGCGTCTATTTCATGATGCTCACCTTTGCGTTCAATCAGTTGGTCTACTACATCATATATTCCTGGCGCTCGGTGACGGGCGGGGAGGATGGCCTGGTGGGTATCCAGCGTCCGATCCTTGAATTGCCTTTTATCGGATCGTTCGGTTTCGACGACAACAGAAGTTTCTACGGACTTGCGGCCGTTCTCTTCCTTGCCGCGATGATCGTTCTCATGCGGATGGTGAACAGCCCGTTCGGTATCGTGCTCGCGGCGAGCCGCCAGAACAGCCGTCGCACGATCTCGCTGGGATATCCGGTCGCCACGCTCCAGCTTGTCGCTTTCGTGATCGCGGGCGCCATATCGGGCGTGGCAGGCGCGCTGTTTGGGATGTTGTACCGGATCATGCCGGTTGATTCCATACATTGGGCGGCGTCGGCCTACGTCGTGTTCATGGTCATTATCGGCGGACAGAAAAGCATGCTTGGCCCGGTGATCGGCGCAGCCGTGTTCATATGGTTGCAAGGTCTGTTCAGCCTGGTCTGGACCCGATGGCCGCTGCTGCTGGGATTGTTCGTCATCATAATCATGATCTATCTGCCCGATGGATTGGTCGGTCTGTTCTCCAAGGTTTCGAGTTGGACGGCCAGATGGCGCGGGCAAAGATCATGACCGGGCAGGATCAAATCGTGTTGGCGGCAGAAGGATTGTCCAAGCGGTTCGGCGGAAACACCGTGGTGGATCGTGTCAGTATCGCCTTCACCAAGGGACGTCTGCATAGCATTCTTGGACCGAACGGTGCGGGTAAGACCACGCTGTTCAACCTTTTGACCAGGGACCTTGCTCCGGATTCCGGCACAATTCGGCTTGGAGCCGCCGACATCACGGGTTCGACGCCGGATCAGGTCGCGAGAATGGGCGTGGCCCGCTCCTATCAGATATCAAGCGTCTATCTGGACATGAGCGTGCGGGAGAATGTCTGGACCGCGGCCTATCGTGCCCGCGGCGGCAATCCTTTTGTATTTTGGCGCGGCGTGGCGCGCTTCCGGGAGACCGCGGCGTGGGCCTCTGTCTGTCTCGAGCGGCTTGGATTGCTGGGGATCGCGGATCTGCCGGTGCGGGAGCTTTCCTATGGCGATCAACGCCTCCTTGAACTTGCCGTCACCCTGGCTTGCGCGCCCAGGATCATTCTTCTCGACGAGCCGACCGCCGGGCTTTCAAGCAAGGAGAGCGATCGCGTGAAGCGAGTGATCATGTCCCTGAAGGGGGAGTTCAGCATTGTCATGATCGAACACAATGTGGGTATCGTCATGGATCTTTCAGACGAGATCACCGTGATGAACAGAGGCGGGGTCGTTGCCCACGGCAAGCCCTCCGAAATTCGCGACAACAGGGATGTTCAGGAGGCTTATTTTGGCAGTTGAAAAGGCCCTGCTGCATGTCGAAGGTATCGACGCCTATTATGGTCGAAGCCAGGCCCTTTTCGGCGTGAATTTTGAGGTCGGTCGCCGGGAAGTTGTCGCGATTGTCGGTCGGAACGGCGCCGGAAAGACCACGACGCTGCGGGCGATCATGGGCCTCAACAGAATCAGGAGCGGTGCGATCTCTTTCGATTCAAGCCGGATCGACAAGTTGAAGTCGCACCAGATCGCGCGGTCCGGAATCAGTTACGTACCCGAGACCCGCGATCCGTTTTCACTTTTGACGGTCGAAGAAAACATCATGCTGGGGCATCGCCGCGGCTCGCCCTATGGCCTGTCTCGTATCATCGAATGGTTTCCCGATCTTGCCGGCCTGCTCAAGCGTCGAGGGGCGGAACTGTCCGGTGGACAACAGCAGATGATGGTGATCGGCAGGGGCTTGGCGCCGGGTCCGCGATTGTTGCTGCTCGACGAGCCGTCTCAGGGGCTCGCGCCGGTTATTGTCAAGAAAGTCGGTGAAACGCTGGCTGCATTGCGCCGCGAGGATCTATCGGTCGTTCTCGTCGAGCAGAATATCGGTTTTGCGCTTTCGCTCGCGGACCGGGTCGTGGTGATGGAAAATGGCACGGTCGTCGATCGCCTGAGCGCGACCGAAAGCCGGAACCATCCGGAACGCATCGAGCGATATCTCGGGATTCACTAGCCGCAACGTCTCAAGCTGCGAGGTGAAGGGCAACCCGCCGCTCGCCCGCACCTACGGCCATATAATTGAAGGACAAACGATGACCCATCTTCGAGGTGATATCGGATACGCGACGGCGATCGAACTCAAGCAAAGCTATGCGCGCGGCGATGTCAGCCCGACCGAAGTCGTAAGAGGAGTCCTCGAGCGGATCGATGCGGTCAACCCCAAGGTCAACGCCTTCTCCGTGATCATGCGCGAGGAGGCAATGGCTTCGGCGAAGCAATCGGAACAGCGTCTGAACAACCGCCAAGCAGGCCCGTTGGAAGGAATACCAGTAACAATCAAGGATGCCTTCGACATCGCGGGCTACGAGACATCGATGGGTTCCTATGCCTTGGAGGCGCCGGTCGCGACCCGCGATAACGTCGTGGTAGAGCGCCTGCGCAAGGCTGGCGCGGTGGTCATTGGCAAGACAACGATGTCCGAATTCGCCTGGTCGGGCATAAGCCGCAATCCCAGGACTGGGATTACCCACAACCCGTGGGGGTATGGGTTGAATGCCGGGGCCTCCTCGGCAGGCGCGGGCGCGGCGGCGGCCGCCGGCTTCGGGCCGCTGCACCTGGGCTCGGATGGCGCTGGCTCGATCCGCATGCCATCGCATTTCTGCGGGATATTCGGATTGAAACCGACCTACGGGCGCGTGCCCTTTGTTCCGGTTTCCAATAACGACTATGCAACCTGTACGGGGCCGATGGCCCGCACGGTAGCAGATGCTGCGCTGATGCTTGAGACGATGGCGGGTCCGCACTTTCTCGATCATACCTCGTGTGAGTCCCCGCCGGATTCCTATCTTGCGAAGTTGAAAAGATCGATGAAGGGCAAGCGGATCGCTTTCAGCCCCGATCTTGGGCACGCCCGGGTCGACGACGAGATCGCCGATATCGTCCGGAATGCTGCGCGGACGTTCGCGGTCACGCTTCAGGCCGATGTCGAGGAAGTAAGCCCGGAATGGGGCCCGCTCGGACCTGATCTCGGGCGCTTCTTCTGGAGTACCTATTCGGCGCGCCACGCCAGGCTGTTGGCTGACTGGGAAGACAAAATGAGCCCGGACCTGGTAGCCTGCATGCGCGCGGGAGCCGATGTCAAAGCAATTGACTACCTCCACATGCGAGAGCGGAAGCTGGCTTATGTGGCCAGCATCTCGGCGTTCCTCGAAGATTGGGATTATCTCATCACTCCTGTTGCATCGGTGGCGGCGTTCCCCGTCGAACGCGTGCGGCCGGAGCACTGGCCGGAGCATTCGTGGGATTGGCTCGCATGGTCTGAGTTTCTCTATCCATTCAACATGTCGACCCATCCTGCCGCCAGCATTCCATGCGGCATCACCGCTGCGGGGCTTCCCGTCGGGTTGCAGATTGTAAGCCGGCGTTTCAACGACCTCGAGGTCTTGCAAGCTGCGGCCGCCTTCGAAGAGGCCATGCCGATACAGCGGCAGCTTTCACCTATTGCGTTGGCTTCGTGAGACCCGCCATCCGAATTGCATGGTCAAGCCCCTTTTCTCCAGGGGCCGGGATGTCCGGTTTCAGGGTAGAACCGGCCACCCCAAGATCGAGTGCGGCGGTCTCACTTTGACCCGTTGGAGACATCTGATGAATGCGTTAGGGTCTCCGCATGAATGGAGACATCATCACAGCCATGCTAGCACCGCTTACGTTCTTTGAGGGACGGTGCGAAGACAAGGAAACACTTCGAAAACTGATCACGCTGGCGAATGATAAGTCCCGCCGCAAGCAAGCGCATGCCTTGTTCTGCGAGATCAGAAACAAGACGCTAGCGGCAGAAAGACGCAATGATCAGCTAGCTGTGGCTCAATACGCCTTCGAAGAGATTTGCGCCAAGACGCTCTACAACATCACCCATGAGCCAGCGCCGTTTGATCCCAACTCTCCGTTTTGGGTTTTGCCGCGCGCGCTGAAACTGGGGCAGATGCTCGGCGTCACAGACGCTGGCGTGATAAGCCCGCTATTGGGATCAAAGTAGGTCGGCTGTTGGCACTTTTCGGAACTCCGCTTTAGTCCTCCAGATGTCTGCTGTTGGGGCAAACTGAGAAAGGATGTTTGGGCGGCCGGCCCTTCGGTCGTCACGCTCTAGTCTCGGGCATAGATCCGCGACCGGAGCCACCGCTGGCCGGTGTCTCCGCCCATTCCGGTAACGATCGTTGACCTGCGGTTTACAAAACCGCTGCTCTACCGCGGAGCTAAACCGGCCATTGAAGGGATCGACGGCCGCCTCAGCGCGTAACGCATGCGACCGGCGCAAAAATGCAAGGCTCCCTGAAACGAACATCATTTCAACGCGATAAAGCATCGCCCATCGGGAATGCAGGACGGTGTGGCCCGCAGCTTAGAGGTGGTCTAAATAACTGACATTGCAGGAGAAATGCATGTCAATTATGGGTAGCCGTGGTGATCTGCCGTCTTGGAGTGGCGGCTTCTGCCTCCATCCTGGTGCCCTGTTTCTCATGAGCGACCTGACAAACAGCCTGGCGACACTCTACGCCGACGAGCATGGACGACTTCATCGCTTTCTGATGCGGCGTGGCATGTCAGCGGCGGCGGCGGCGGATCTTGTCCAGGATGCGTTTCTGCGCCTGCTCTGCGTTCCCAGCGGCGAGGTGCGTGACCTTCGCAGTTATCTCTTCCGCACCACAGGCAATCTGGCCATCGACAATGCGCGTCAGCGACGCCGGGGTGCTGCGATCGTCAACGCCGCGGTGCTGGATGAGACGGTTGCCGACCCTGCGCCATTGCCCGATGCGGCGCTGATCTCAAGGGAGGAAGCTCAGGCTTTGAAAGAAGCGCTTGCAGAGCTGCCACCTCGATGTCGCGAGGTGCTGATTCTTCATAAGTTCGAAGGCTTGAGTTATTCGGAGATCGCCGACCGTCTCGGGATCGCCAAAAATACCGTCATGGCCCATATGGTGACCGCGGTCGGCCGCCTCAAATGCCGGTTCTGCGAGATTTCTTCGCAAGCCGACTAATTGGTTTTTCCCCGAGCAGCGTCTTATAACCAACGGTGGTCGAATCTCGGTGGAGATTGGGCCTCCGGAGGAGCGTTTTTGGCGGCATGAAGAGCGGCATGAAGAAACCTCGGCCACATCGTCGGACAGCCTGAGGCCGTATGGACAGGGACGACGCACAATCCGTGGCTGACCAGGCGGTCAAATGGTTCGTGGTCCTGCGCGACGATGAGGTGACGGAGGAAGACCGCAACGATTTCGCGCGCTGGTTTGCTGCCGACCCGTCCCATGAAGCCGCCTGGCGCTCGACCGAACGCATGTGGGGCGGCCTCGATGCGGTCGCTTCAAGGAGCGTCGGCATAAAACCTGCCAATCTGCATCTTGAAACCACAGGCAGCATAGCATCGCTACGCGAAGCGCGGCCGGGCCGCTACGTGCCCGGTTGGAAAGCCATGGCCGCCGCGGCCGTGCTGCTGGTGACGCTCGGCATCGGCTGGCACATCATGCCGATCGGGATGTTCGCGGACTACCGAACCGCCGTCGGGGAACGACGAACGGTCACCCTGCAAGATGGCTCTCAGATCGAGCTTGGAACAGCGGCGGCAGTCGATGTCGTTTTCAGCGAGCGAGAGCGTCGGATCAAGTTGCTCGCCGGAGAGGCGTTCTTTACCGTAACGAAGGACCCAAAACGACCCTTTGTTGTCGCTGCCAGGAACGGCGAAGTGAAGGTTCTCGGCACGGCATTCGACGTCAAGATCAGGGATGGAGTGACGGTTGCGGTCGCGGAGCACACCGTTCAAGTCGGCACCACCGCAAGTCAGCCGGTGAGCCTCACCGAGGGGCGCGCGGTTTACTATGACGCAACAGGCATTTCGGCTGTGACCGCGGCCGATCTCGACACCATCCAGGCATGGCGGCAGGATCAACTCGTCTTCCGGGACGTCCCGCTCAACGATGTTCTCGCCGAGCTTCAACGTTACCGCTACGGCCATATCACTCTGCTGGACAAGTCTCTGGGACAGAGACGAGTAACCGCAGTCTTCGATGCCCGTCGCACCGATGCGGCGCTCGATACGATTGCCCAATCCCTGTCGTTGCAAATCTATCGCGCGACCGGCCTGCTGATTATAGTCGCTCCAAACTGACAGCAGCGAAAAAGTTTCGCGAGCCGCTAGCTACTTTTCCGAGTCCCGTCGTCTTCAACACTGGAGGTCGAGCCATATGCCCGATTTCCAGACGAGTGTGTTGAAGGGTGGGGCTCTTGTACATGAGGAATGACGGCAGCAGCGGGCGATCAGTCGGGTTTTTGTCCCTGCTTATGATGGGAACCGCCCTTGCGTCGATGATGGCGCCCGATGCCGCCAGCGCCCAAGGAGTCCAGCCCGCGCGAGCAGGCGCGGCAAACGGTCCGCAAAATCTCAATATTCCGCCGCAACCGTTGGCGAACGCGCTCGTCACCTTCTCGCGTCAGACTCGTATCGAAATCTTCTTCGATTTCGGCATTGGCGTCGGGCAAGCAATCGCCCGGAGTGAACGGCGCGGTCGCGCCGTCGGCGGCGCTCGGCCAGTTGCTGGCGGGCACCGGATTGAACTACCAATTCACCAACGCGAACACGGTGATCATCGACCCTCCGGGGACGATGGCAGCAGGCGGCGCCTCTGCGGGCGAGATCCAGCTTGATCCGATCAATGTGTCGGGCGGGCGAGGCAGGCCGGAAGATCTGCCGTACCAGACTCCCGGCTCGGTCAGTTATATTTCCGAGCAGGCAATCCAGCGTTTTCGCGGCACGTCGACCGGCGACATGTTCACCGGCACGCCCGGTGTGATCTCCGGAACGAACCGCAACGGTGCTGCGATCGATGTGAATATTCGTGGCCTGCAGGGCATGAACCGGGTGGCCGCGACCATCGACGGTTCCGAGCAGTCGACGTCGACCTGGCGCGGCTATGTCGGCGTCGATAACCGCACCTATGTCGATCCGGACATGATCGGCGGCGTGACCATCACCAAGGGACCGGATGGCGGCTCGGCCGGCGCGATCGGCGGCACGGTCGCGATGGAGACGCTGAATGTCTCCGACATCTTGAAGCCAGGCGAAACCTACGGGACGCGCGTCAAGATTAGCGGCAACTCCAATGGCGTTTCCCCGGATATCGGCGCCACCACCTGGCGTCATGACGCGCCGTCGGTCTTCGACATCAAGAATGGCTCGGTCAGTGCTGCCGTCGCCGCTACGCAGGAAAGCGCTGATGTCGTTAGCGCCTATGTCAGGCGGAAGTCCGGCAATTATTTCGCCGGCACGCAGGGGCCGCTTGCCGTGGACAACGGGCAGAATGCGCTGGGCGGCTCCGTTCTGGGACCCAAGCCGCTGTCGCCCTACAAATATGGCGACGAAGTTCTCAACACGTCCCAGGACGTAACATCGGCGCTGTTGAAGGCCACGCTGCGGCCGGCGGACGGCCATGAGCTCAAGCTCGGCTACCTGCATTATGACAACATATATGGCGAGGTGACGCCGACCATCCTCGCATCCACCAGCACCCTGGCTCGACAGGTGCCGTTAAGCAGGACCGTCGTGGACCAGATGACGGCCCGTTACAATTGGAAGCCTGAAACCAATCTGATTGATTTCAAGCTGAACGCCTCGATGTCCAACATCGACGACGACACGGTCTATTCCGTGAACAAGGATTCGTTCTACCGGGATACACGCTCAAAGAATTACGGAGTCGATGCCGCGAATACCTCGCGCTTCGACATCGGTTCGACCGCGTTCTCTCTCCGATATGGCGGGTCGCTCAAGCTCGAGGACGCCGCGCCGCGTGAGGTGACGACGACGAGCACTGTCGCCGATTTTCAGCCGGCTGACGGCACGCGGCGGATCAGCACCGTCTTCGCCAATGGAAAGTGGGAGCCGGTCCCCTGGCTCGCTTTCGATGCCGGCGCGACCTATCTGACCTACCGGACTCACTACCGTGGAACGCCCGACATAAGCTATACGTCCCGTCCTACCTACCCGCCTTACGCGGATTACAGCGGCGACGGTGTGAGCCCGAGTTTCGGCGTTACGGTGACGCCGATCGAGGGCTGGCAGATCTTCGCCAGGCATGCGACCGGCATCCGTCCGCCCAGTCTGCGCGAATCGACCTATACCGCGTCGGTCCTGGTCTTCAATCCAAATCTGAAGGCAGAGCGGGCGCGAAATTGGGAGTTCGGCACCAATTATCTGAAAAACGATCTGTTCCTTTCCGGCGACAAGGCGCGGTTGAAGCTCGCTTATTTCGACAACATCACCGACGACTATATCGGCCGCAGATCGATCAGCAGCGGGGTGCTCGGCCTCTTCAACTATGACAAGGTGGTGGTGAAGGGTTTCGAGCTTTCCGGCGGTTACGACGCAGGGAAGGCGTTTGTCGATTTCGCCTTCAACTACTACACCGATTTCAAGCCTTGCTTCGTCGGCGGCAGTTGCGTCGATTACACGCTGCAAACCGACTACCTCACGAATTACGCCCCGCCGCGATTTACCGCGTCGACGACGCTTGGTGCCCGCTTTCTTGACGAGAAGCTGACGATCGGCGGGCGCGTCAATTATGTCGGCGAGCGCGTAACTCGAATTGTGCCTGACCCGCTATATCCTTTCGCGACCATGCCTTGGGCTCCCTATACGGTCGTCGACGCATTCGCCCAATGGAAGGTGAGCGATGACGTCACGTTCGATGTCAGCGTCGAGAATCTGCTCGATCGCTACTATGTCGATGCGCTCAACAGAACCGATATGCCTGCACCGGGACGAACCGTCCGCCTGGGTCTGACCGGAAAATTCGGCGGATCGGCGCCGCTCCCGGGCTTGCCGCTGGGGCGGACAGCCTGGAGTTCTCCGGGCGCGGACTGGACCGGCTTCTATGCCGGCGGCCATTTCGGTTATGGCTTCGGCGCGATCGACGGCGTAACCACCGCGGCGAACGGCGCGGCCGGCGGCATCCCCGCCACCGAATCCGTGCATCAGACCCCCCGGAATTTGCTCGGCGGCGCGCAGGCCGGATTCAACTATCAGTTTGTCAACCGGCTCGTGCTCGGCGTCGAAGGTGATTTTTCCTGGACCAGGCTTGGCAGCCATGTTGAGACGATCGCGACAGAAGCC
Organism: uncultured Alphaproteobacteria bacterium; assembly: GCA_963793165.1. GTDB lineage: Bacteria > Pseudomonadota > Alphaproteobacteria > Rhizobiales > Xanthobacteraceae > Bradyrhizobium. The sequence goes on along the minus strand of CAWBYU010000004.1, from coordinate 394,163 downwards.
CCGGCTTTTGCGCGAAACAACCAATTCCAGGCGACCACCGATTACGGGTTCGACTGGCTGGCCACGTTGCGTGGCCGCGCCGGTTTCGCTTTCCATCGTCTGCTGGTCTACGGCACCGGCGGCGTGGCCTTTCTGAAAGAAAACGAGACCCGAACCCAGTTCGTGACAACATCCAACACTCCGTCGAACTCCGATCGGTACGACGACCAAGCCCTGGTTCATCGAGCGCACGGATGCGACCCGGATCGGGTGGGCGCTCGGTGCCGGTGGCGAATATGCTTTCGGCAGCAACTGGTCGCTGAAGGCCGAATATCTCCGTGTCCAGTTCGGTCGCGAGGCGTTCGAGTTTCCGAACGCGCGCGCCGGGGTGGCGATTGCCGGCAGAACAGCAGCAACGAGACCAGGCAGTTCCAACATCATCAACGGCCGCGAAGCGTTCAACGAGGCCAGCCTGCATACCGTGAAACTCGGTCTGAACTATCACTTCTGACGACGTCATCGGCACACGGATATCTCACGAAGGAGCATGCCGTGAAGCGCTTGCTGAACAAGTTTCATCGATCGGTACCGCCAGTTCGCGACGAGCGGCCGCGTTTGAATTTCGAATTCGACAGATTTCCGCAGCGTGGAGCCGCGGATCCGACGTTCGTCAGATGACGGACAAATCCTGAAGCGCAAACTAGGAGCTACTGATATGACAGCAGTCAACATCACGTTCGCCGATCCTGGAAGTGACCTTCTGGCCTATCTGGCGGATTGGGTCGGTCCGCCGCAACCGATCACGAACCACGGAGAATTCAATACGGCAAACACGCAATGGGCTGGTGGCGATGAACCCGGCGGCACCACCAATGCCGTTGTTCTGGATGGCAGCAACTTCCAATACCCGGCGTTCGGCGGATTCACCGGCACCGTTGACACGCTGACGTTCGGCGATGGACTGTCCGGCACCGCGGCCGGAAGCAATTTCAGCATCGACGATGTCCAGCTCACGCTTGATCTCGGAGGGGTTGCGGCCGACAACACGTTCAACTTCGCCATCTACGGCCTTCAGACCGGTACCACGTCATATCTGGAGGCTTACTTCGACCAGGCCGGAACGGTGCAGCACAGCACCACCGGCGCTGATTTCCTCTATGGTTTCGACGCGACCGACACGTTCGTGTTTGCGGCGAGCGGCAATGGCGCGGACGAGATCGACGATTTCGCCGTCAACGAGGATATCATCGACCTCAGTGCCGTGGCATCGATCACGGACTTCACCGACCTGGTCAACAATCATCTTTCCGATGATGGCTCGGGCAATGCCCAGATTTCCTGGGGCTCCGGCAACTCGATTGTTCTGGCAGGTCACGCCTACTCGACCTTCTCGACGACGTTCGATGTGAACGACTTCGACTTTGCTTGATCGAACCGGCGATGAGGCGCCCATCATCGGTTCAAAGACCGCCGCAGCCCTTGGCTGCGGCGGTTGTTTCGCAGCTCCGGCCGGCCATTGTTGGGATCGCCGTGATCAGCGGCGTCGTGAACGTGTTGGCGCTGACGGCTCCGCTGTTCATGTTGCAGGTGTATGATCGCGTGCTTGCAAGCCGAAGCGTCGCCACGCTGGTCGGTCTCGCCGTCCTTGCGGCCGCGCTTTATGCGTTTCAATCGATGCTCGACGTGATCCGGACGCGCGTGCTGTTGCGTATTGGCGAGCGATTTGACCATCAGCTCTCCGGCCGTGTCCATGAAGCCATCATTCGTCTCCCGCTCGAAGCCCGGATGCCGGGCGACGGCCTCCAGCCGCTGCGCGACCTGGACAATGTCCGCGGCTTCCTGTCGGGGCAGGGTCCGACCGCCTTCTTCGACCTGCCATGGATGCCGCTCTATCTCGGGATCTGCTTTCTGCTTCATTTCTGGATCGGGATGACGGCGTTGGCCGGCGCGATTGTGCTGGTTTCCCTCACCATCATCACCGATGCGATGTCCCGCGGTCCCACACGCGACGCCATCCAGCACGGGATGGCCCGCAATGCCTTGATGGAGGCCGGTCGACGCAACGCCGAAGTGGTCCGTGCCATGGGCCTCGGCGATCGTATCGCTGCACGCTGGCAGAGCGCCAACGCGAATTATCTTGCCTCGAACCGCCGCACCGGCGATGTCGCGGGCGGGCTCGGCGGCGTCTCCAGGTCGCTGCGCATGATGCTGCAATCGACAATGCTCGGAGTCGGGGCCTACCTCGTCATCAAGCAGGAAACCAGCGCGGGCGTGATGATCGCAAGTTCGATCATGATGGGGCGGGCGCTTGCTCCCGTCGATCTCGCTATCGCAAGCTGGAAGCCGTTCCTGATGGCGCGCCAGAGCTGGGCGCGTCTCAAGGAGTTGCTGGCCCTGATGCCTGAGACCGCCAAGGTGATGGCTCTCCCGAGGCCTGAAACCGAACTGCGCATTGAATCCGTCACGATCGTGCCGCCCGGAGAAAAAAGACCGACGGTCACGGGGGTCAGCTTCACCGTTCCGGCAGGAAGCGCGCTCGGTATCATTGGCTCGAGCGGAAGCGGGAAATCCACGCTCGCCCGTGCGCTTGTTGGCGTATGGACGCCCGCGAGCGGCAAGGTTCGGCTCGACGGCGCAAGCTTCGACCAATGGGACCGCGCAGCGCTTGGCGGCCATATCGGCTATCTGCCGCAAGGCGTCGAACTCTTTGACGGCACCATTGCAGAAAATATCGCGCGCTTTGAACCGGGAGCCGATGCGCAGACCATCGTCGCCGCCGCCAAAGGTGCGGGCATGCACGATCTTATTCTGCGCCTGGAACAGGGTTATGAAACCCGTATCGGCGAGGCGGGCTCCGCTTTGTCCGCCGGGCAACGCCAGCGCATCGGTCTTGCCCGGGCGCTTTATGGCGACCCGTTCCTCATCGTTCTCGACGAGCCCAACGCCAATCTCGACATGGAGGGGGAGACAGCCGTCATCAAGGCTATCGCGTCAGTGCGTGAACGCAGAGGCCTCGCCATCGTGATCGCGCACCGCCCAAGTGTGCTTGGCGCCGTGGACTTTGTGCTGGTGATGGAGGCCGGACGCGCCAAGGCGTTCGGGCCGCGCGATGAGGTTCTTTCCAGAGTGCTGAAGGCGCGGAGCCCGTCGCCTTCGCAAGGGACCACGCCTCAGGGCCATTCGGCTGCAGGCCGGGCCGTGGCACCGCTTCGCGTTATCGCGAATCCCGTCATTGAGCCGGATCCAATCATAGGGGCCGGCAAGGATACGGACGAGGTCGATGTCACACATTGATGCAGCGATCGTGTCACGGTCCATCCGTCGTCACCTCCTGATCGGCGGCCTCGCGAGCCTGGTGCTCGCGGGTGGCATCGGCGGATGGGCTGCCGGGACCAATTTGGCCGGCGCGGTCGTTGCGCCCGGACATTTCGTCGTCGATTCCTATGTGAAGAAGGTCCAGCATCCGACGGGTGGGGTGGTCGGCCAAATCCTCGTGCGCGAGGGCCAGCGCGTGAGGGCCGGCGACGTGGTCATGCGTCTGGATGCGACGCAGACCAAGGCAAATCTCGCCATAGTGACCAAAAGGCTGGATGAATTCGCTGCGCGAAAGGCGCGGCTTCAGGCCGAACGCGACGAGGCTGAAACGATCTCATTTTCTTCCGAACTGACGGCGCGCGCGGACGATCCGGAAATAGCGCAGATCGTGGCGGGTGAGCGCAAGCTGTTCGAACTTCGCCGTGAGGCCCGCGTCGGCCAGAAAGCGCAGCTTCGTGAACGCGTCCTGCAATACGAAAAGGAAGTGCGCGGTCTGGTGGCTCAGGAAGAGGCGAAGGTGCGGGGCATTGCCCTGATCGAACGCGAACTGAAAGGAGTCCGCGAGCTGTGGGAGAAGGGGCTGGTCCCGATCCAGCGCATGATGGCGCTGGAACGCGAAGGTACCAACCTGGACGGCGAACGCGGCCGGCTTGTCGAGGCGCAGGCGCAATCCGGCGGCAAGATCTCGGAGACCCGGCTCCAGATCATTCAGATCGACCAGGACCTGCGCAGCGAGGTCGCAAGTAGCCTGCGCGATATCGAGGGGCAGACGGCGGAATATGTGGAACGCAAGGTTTCCGCGGAAGACCAGCTCAAACGCATCGACATCGTCGCGCCGCAGGATGGCGTGGTGCACGAGCTTGCCGTTCATACCGTCGGGGGTGTGATCTCGACCGCTGATACCATCATGCTGATCGTGCCCGACCGCGACAGGCTGGCGCTGGAAGCACAGATCACGCCGCAGGACATTGACCAGATACAGCTTGGTCAGCGGGTGGTTTTGCGCATGTCTGCGTTCAATCAGCGGACCACACCTGAACTGAACGGAGAGGTCAGCCGCGTGGCAGCCGACCTGACGCAGGATCAGAAGACCGGTACAACTTATTATGTCATGCGCATCGCGGTGCCGCCGCAGGAGCTTGCTCGCCTCGGCGAACTCGCGCTGGTCTCCGGCATGCCGGCGGAAGCCTTTATTCAAACGGGTGAGCGCACCGTCCTCTCCTATCTCGTGAAGCCGCTGATGGACCAGATCAATCGTGCGTTCCGAGAGCAATAACGCACGACCGCCGATAACAACGAAAGAGCCAGAGAATGAATGTATTGGAATTGAGAACGGCAAAGGAAGAAAGCCGCGTCAAGCGTTTGAAGGAAGCAACCCACGGCGCGCATGAGCGCCTGGACAGGCGGATCATGACGGCAGACCCGTTTTCAAGACGCGAGCGATACGCGCTCTTCCTCATGGTGCAATGCCGGTTTCACCGCGATATCGACGCGCTTTATGGCGATGACCGGCTCTGTGCATTGCTGCCCGATCTCGCCAGTCGGCGCAGGCTCGGACTGATCGAACAGGATCTCGCCGATCTCGGGATGTCTATCCCAGTGGCTGACGACGCCCCGGCTTTAGGCACCGACGTCGACGTCCCGGTGGCGCTGGGTTGGCTCTATGTGGCGGAAGGCTCCAATCTTGGCGCGGCTTTCCTGTTGAGGGAAGCCGCTAAGCTCGATCTCGACGAGCGCTGCGGGGCTCGGCATCTGGCGGGCCATCCGGAAGGTCGCGCGCTTCATTGGCGGCGATTCACAGGCGCGCTTGATGCGGTCGTGCTTTCCCCGGAAGAGGAGGCGCGCGCGATGGGCGGCGCAAAGGATGCATTCGCCCGCATCCGCGCGCTGGTGGAGCGCTTCCTCCCCGTTCAGTCCTATGAGGTCTTGGCGCCGGCATCGCCCAAAGCGGAGTAACCAAGGGAGACTGCGAGATGACGGCAACGTTCCTGCAAATTTTGGAGAATGCGCTGTTCTTTGTGGCGATGTCGGCTGGCGCGACCCTCACGTTGAAACCGGAATCGCCAAACTTCAGATGGCTGCAGGGACGCCTCCAAGCTGTCAGCAGATGTGTCACCCATATGTTTCCCCTGTGGGGGTGGTGGATCGCGGGCCAGCCGGTGCCTGGCGATCCGCCATCCGGTCGGCGGTCTGTCATAGAGATCGATGACGCGGTCCTTTGTAACGAAGAAGGAACAATAACGATGCGATCGCTGGGACAAATTCGACGGCATATCCGCCTCACCGGAGGAGGGCTGCTCATCGTATTGTTGGCGATGATCCTGGTGTCTTCGGCGGCAGGGATAGCCTTCGCACAGATGCAGACAAGTGCGGAGCCTCAGCCTCCGGCAGAAGTGAATACACAGACGCCGACGCCGCCGGCGATACCGGCCGGGGCATCGCCGACATGGCCGGATTTGGCAGTATCGATGCCGGCCAAGACCCTGCCGCACGATCTGTCGCCATGGGGGATGTTTCTGGCGGCCGACATCGTCGTCAAGGCCGTGATGAGCGGCCTGGCATTTGCTTCGATCGTCACCTGGACCGTGTGGGTGGTGAAGGCAATCGAGCTCGCGGGCGCCAAGCGCCGGTTGCGCCGCGCCATCCCGTTGTTGGCGACGGCGGACAGTCTTGGCGAGGCCGTGAAGAAACTCGAACAGTTCGGGGATACCAGCACCGTGCTGGTTCGGGAAGCCGCCGATGAGACGCGGATTTCGGCCCCTGCGCTCGATTACGCCGATGGCAGCGGCGTGAAGGAGCGCGTCACATCGCGCCTGTCGCGGATCGAAATAATGGCCGGACGGCGAATGACGCGCGGCACCGGTGTGCTCGCCACGATCGGCGCGACGGCTCCCTTTGTCGGCCTGTTCGGCACGGTATGGGGTATCATGAATTCCTTTATCGGCATCAGTCATGCGCAGACCACCAATCTCGCCGTGGTCGCGCCCGGCATCGCCGAGGCGCTGCTCGCCACCGCGCTCGGGCTGGTTGCCGCCATCCCGGCGGTGATCGTCTATAACGTCTTCGCCCGTTCGATCACGGGCTATCGGCAGCTCCTCGCCGAGGCGTCCGCGGGTGTCGAGCGCCTTGTCAGCCGCGAACTCGATTTCCGCAGGATCCCGTCGGCATCCAGACCGGATGCCCCCTTGCGCGCCCTGGCTGCGGAGTAATTTCATGGCCGGAAGCCTGAGACCGAGCGCGGGGAACGACGATCTGGTCGAGAACCATGAGATCAATGTCACGCCGTTTATCGACGTCATGCTGGTGCTGTTGATCGTCTTCATGGTGGCCGCCCCTCTGTCCACCGTCGACGTCGCGGTCGATTTGCCGACCTCCAACGCGCAGCCGCAGCCGCGTCCGAGCGAGCCGGTGTTCCTGACCTTGAAGAACGACCTGTCGCTCGCCTTCGGCAATGATCCCGTGCCTCGGAACGCCCTGAAAGCCGCGCTCGACAGCAAGACCAAGGGCAATGCCGACGAACGGGTGTTCCTGCGTGCCGACAAGGCCGTGGCCTATGGCGACCTGATGGAGGTCATGAACCTTCTGCGCGGGGCGGGTTATCTGAAGATTGCTCTTGTCGGGCTCGAGGGCGCCGACGCTGATGTTGGAACATTGTCGGCACCGCCGTCATCCAGTCCATTCACCGCGCCAACTCCCAAAGAGCCATGATCCTGGTCGCAGCAGTCTATCACCGTGACGACGAAGGGCTCCTGCAAGCGTTGATGCGCTGGACGGCGGTCGGCGTCTGCATCGCCGCCGCGCATGGTGGCCTGGCCTGGGCCGCGCTGAATTGGCCGCGTCCGCCGGATGCGGTTGGCGACCCTCCCGCCGCCGTCATGATCGAACTCGCGCCGCTGCCGGTGGCGCCGGAAACACCACCGAATCAAATCGCTATCGGTCCGCAGATGGTCATCTCGGAAGCGACCACTCCGATCGAGAGCAAGGACAAGCCGGTCGAACAGGAAGAACCCCCGCCGCAAGTGCCGCCTGAGACGGTTCAATCCATCAAGGAGCCGGAGGCCGAGATCAGGACGGCGATGGTTGTTCCGCCATTGCCCGAGATTGCGAGCGCGGTCGCTGTGCTGTCTCCTCAGGTTCCGCCTCCGCCGCACGCGGAGAGGTCCGACGAGAAGGATCGCAAGCCTGCGAAGCCGAAGAAGGTCGAGCGGAAGAAGCCACAGGATCGCGCTACGCCGAACGCGCCGGCAACCGCTGCCCCGCAACCGGTCAATGCACCGCGCGCGAGCGCCAACGCTGCCCCAACGGCAGGTGCATCCTCTTCGTTGTCGCCTGCGACCTGGCGCAGCGCCGTCATCGCGCACCTCAACCGTCACAAACGATTTCCGGCAGGCGGGAGCCGGGGCGTGTCCGAGGTCGCTTTCACCATCGATCGCGCCGGGCGCGTTCTCTCGGCCCGATTGATTGGAAGCTCCGGCGATGCTGCGCTCGATCACGAAGCCGTCACCCTGGCGCAGCGTGCCAGTCCTGTTCCGTCTCCTCCGCCCGATGTTGGCGGCGGCAACGTCACACTTCGCCTGCCGGTCAGATTCAACGAATAAGCACCGGCCGGCGGGTATGTATCGGGCGAGGGATGTTCTGACGGGTGTCCCACGCGAAGTCGAACGCGGCTTGCCGACTTCCTGTTTCCATCGCAATACAACGTATAACCAACTCCGCCCATCGTCGATTGGCTTGATTAGGATCAACGACGCCGAGCCACAGGGCGCTAATTGATGAAAACAAGCATGTTGTGGCTTTCGTAGAGCGTCAGAACATTAGATATCGATGCGGCGGTCGAGAGAAGCTCAGAGCATTGGGCGAAATGCCGGCAGGCTTCGCGGGCGGTAGGCCGAAGAGGAAAGGGCCGCGGTGATAATAAACGCGGTCGGGATATGCAGTGCCAAGAGAGAATTGTCCATGCCGCTAAAAACCATAGCTGTGTTCATTGATCCGTCAGCTGTTGGCGAAGCCCGTACCGAGTACGCCGTCAAATTGGCGTTCCGCCACCGAGCCCATCTTATCGGGATCTTTGCGGTGCCGTTGGGTTGGGATGGTAACCCGTCGGAATCCTTCGTTCGAGGGCAGGCGGCGATCCGGGAGCTCATTGAACATCATGGAGCAAGTGAATTGGCCGCGACGAACGCTGCCAGCCAGAGCTTTTCGACGGTTTCGGGCCGCGAAGATATCAGCTTCGAGTTCCGCTTCTTTCGCCATGGTGGTGCCAATGAGGCAGCGGCGCTGAATGCGCTGCATTCCGATCTGGTGATCGTCGGTGGTCCAGGATCGGATGGATTGCCGCGCTACCAGTCGGCGGAAGCACTTCTGCTTGCCACCGGCGTGCCCTTTCTTATCCTGCCGGAGCATTGGACTGGGCCCGCCGCCAAGCACGTTATCGTCGCATGGAACGCCAGCCGCGAGGCACGACGCGCGATCGCTGACGCGCTTCCGCTCCTCGTTGAGGCGCTTTCCGTTACAATTCTGGTGGTGGATCCGCAGAAGAATTCCCGTCATGGCGAGGAACCCGGCGCCGACGTCGCTCTCTATTTGTCACGTCACGGAGCCAAGGTGGTCGTCGAACAGGTCCAATCCAATGGCGAGCCGGTCGCCGACGTCATTCTTGGTTTTGCGAAGCGCCACAACAATGATCTGATTATTGTCGGCGCTTATAGCCATGCTCGAACGGCCGAAATGATCTTTGGCGGCGTGACCCGGCGGTTGCTGCGAGACGCCGTCGTTCCGTTACTGATCGCTCATTGAGAGCGCGAAGAGCTTGCGACCTGTCGGTCAGGTGGGGAAGCGTGATTGCCGAAGATTTCCACTCTTCGGAAGAATCCAATCGTCCCGGAGAAGCCGACGCCAAATGCGCGATTGGCATCCGATACCAACGTTTGCAGCACTTCATTCTGGTCGGCGACGACGAGTTTCGTGCCAGAGGGAACGCGTGATTGCGGCCCCGTTTGTCCCCAAGCCGGGCCCGAAGCGATCGTTGCGACCGACAACAGGAGAGACCACATCAGGATTGCCCGGCGTAAAAGCATCGTTCTTTTGGCGAATGGAAATTCGGTCGACATGCTCGCTCTTTCTTCCGGATGACGGCCGTTCTGGTTTCCCGGACAGAGGCATCGCCCATCGATACTGGCGAGGAATTATTCTCCCAGTCAAACGAATGCTCTTTCGATTGGCTTGCCCTGCAGCGAAGAGCTTTCTCTCCCATGCTGGCATACGAGAACAAAGCTCTCATCGTGGGATGTCGATCGGGCGGTTACGATCGCGATCGGCTGTTGGGGCCGCGGCGGCACGCGCACACTCGGCTCGCGCTTTCGCAGGACCAAAACATGACGAGAAACCTATTTTCCGATTCATCGGTTTCGCGACAGATATGTTCCTGCGCGCAAATGAACGACTGGAAGCGACTTCACCCGTGAAGCGAGCTTCTCTTTCGCCTCCTCGATTCAAAATTTCATTTTGTTGACCCCATCGAATTCGGGCTTCATGGTCGCGATTGCGTTCAGCGTTTTCCGGGGGCGTGCGCGGCAATCAATTGGCGACGATGTCGACGCGGGGCCTGCGCGGCCCACGCACAGTTTGTCGTGACCTTGACGGAGGACTTATGTCATCGGGCGATTTAAGCTTCATTCCGGACAATTGCGGCACCGACAATGCCGGATCCGCTGGCTCGGAGCGCTCGATGTTTGCCCTCGTCGGCGAGCCGCCATCTGAATCCTGGTTCGAGCGGCATGACGGGCCCACACTTCTTGTTGCGATCGCGATCTACCTGAGCTGGCTATTCCTGCTCGCTTCGCATCGCGACGTCCCGTGGTGGATCACGGCGCCGCTGGCGGGGTACGTCGTGCAATGGCATTTCTCATTGCAGCATGAGGCGATTCACAGCATGCGGGGAGTACCGAAATGGCTGCGGCGCGCGCTTGTCTGGCCGCCGATCGGCATCTGGTTTCCCTTCGAGCTATATCGCCGATCGCATTCGCAGCACCATCGCAACAGCTACCTTACCTATCCGGGAGAGGATACGGAATCGTACTATCATGAGGAGGAAGACTGGGAGGACTACGGCGATCTGTCGAGAGGGCTTCTCATCGTCAACCAGACATTCCTGGGCCGCCTGTTTATCGGCCCGTTCCTGCGCACGCCTTACTTTTTCATCAAGGAAGTCGGCAAAATAATCGCTGGCGACCGTGCAAATCTCGGCATTTGGGTTCGCCACCTCATCGGCGTGGCGTTGACCTTGCTCCTCGTGATGGCGATATTTGAGATGTCCGCTCTGCAGTACCTTGCGGAGTTCGTCTACCCCGCGCTGATCCTGGGCATGATGCGCAGTTTTACGGAGCACCGTTGGGCTGAGCGGCCCGGCGAACGCACCGCGGTTGTCGAATTCGAACTGGGTGTTCGGTCTGCTATTTCTATGGAATAACCTTCACGTCGTTCACCACGTCTTCCCGACGCTGCCGTGGTGGAAAGTTCCTCGCGTATGGCGGCAACATCGCGAGCGCATCCAGGCGCACAATGGCGGGTTCGTGTTTCGAGGTTACGGCGAGATCGCGCGGCGATGGCTCGTGACGCCGAATTTCATTCCGGTTCATCCACCCAGCTTCGCCGGCGGGGATTCGGCATCCTGACGCAACTGCACTCAACTTTACTCACGGCTGCAATTCGAGGACTGTTCCGACGTGCTTGACCGGTCAAAATCGAATATGAATGTCGAAATGACGCAGACGGCAAGCCTGCCGATGTACGCTCTTCCCGAGATGGAAGCGGCAAATTCCGCCTTCCTGGCCGCGTTGCTGCGACGGCTTCGGGCCAAGGGCATTGATACGGCGGGAATCAGGTTGAATAGCAGCCACGGCGCGCTACCCGACAGCATCGATCCGGGAATTCACTTTACCCAGGTTTGCGGTTATCCGCTGTTCAAGCACTACCGCGATCAATATCTTATGCTTGCCACGCCGCACTACGCGATGTCTGGATGCGTGGGATCCAGCCATCGAGCTTTCTTCATGGTCCGCGCCAATGACCCAGCTCGGCGCCTGGAAGATCTGCGCGGGGGGACCTTCGGCTGCAACAGCCTGTTGTCGAACTCCGGAATGAATCTGCCGCGGTTATCGCTGGCCCGGATTGCCGGCGGCAAGCCCTTCTTTTCCTCCGTCGTCATGACGGGCGCACATGTCGCCAGTCTCGAGCGCCTCGATGAAGGCAGCATCGATATTTGCTCGATCGACAACGTGACGTGGGGATTTTTCAAGAAATTCCGTCCTTTTGCGGCCGTACGATACCGCATACTCGACGAAACCGTATCCAGCCCATCGCTGCCATTTGTTACGTCGGCGCGTGCGACGGAATCCGATGCGGTCGCTCTTGTTCAGACACTATACGAGATCATGAATGATCCACGGACGGCTCATATACGTGAGGCGCTTGCACTCAGCGGTCTTTCCGTGCCCGATGTTGCCGCCTACGAACGTTTGGCTGACTACGAGCGCGAAGCCGCCGAGCTTGGATTTCCCACAATAAAATAGCCGGACCGCAGCAGCGCCGCCAGTGGCGCATGGACATCGCAGATCCTTCGCAGCGACATTATCGTATTATCGCAAGAGCCGGTCGCATGCGCCAAGGCTCCATAGCTGAAAGCGTTCGCTTCTTTCCCGAAAGAAAACGTGGATCGGATGTTCATCGGCCTTTCGCGAACGGAATGTCGTTATTTTCCGGACAGACTTGACCACGAGCGCGCGCGGATCAACGATTTGATTGTCGCAACTGTTTTGGAAGGATCGTCAAGATGAGCATTGCGCTGAAGGAGTCCCCTTTCGAGATAACACAACCACATCAGGATCCTTCGCATCAGGATCTCACCGTCCGCCGTTACAAGCCATTGGTCGGAGCACTGATCGAGAACGTCGATCTGACAAAGCCGCTCAGCGATCGCAACAAGCGCGATCTAAATCGTGCATTGATCGAATATGGCGTCATTTTCATCCGCAATCAGGCGCTGAATTTCGCGCAGCATGTCGAGCTCGCGCGTATCTTCGGCAATCCCGTTCGCAAGAACATCTATCTGCCGTCGGTGAGCGAGTTTCCCGAGATCGAGGTCATCGCTCATGATGAGCACACCAAATCGGGCGGCACCGATAACTGGCACGTCGACGTTTCATGGCAGCGCGAACCGCCCAAGGCGACGGTGCTGCATATCAAGCAGGTCCCACCCGGCGGCGGCGGCGATACCATCTGGGCCTCTTCGACCGCGGTCTATGATCTGCTCGATCCCGACCTCGCCCGCTATTTCGAGAAATTGACCGCGGTCAACACGTTTCTGGCCTCGCCAAAGAAGGCCGCGCTCTCGGATCTTCTCTCGGGCTATGCGGCAGGGGGGCAGGAGACGGCTGAAGAGGGGCAGGCACGGGTCAAGGACGCCACCGTCAAGTTTCCGCCGATCGAAGTGCCGGTCATCAAGACGCATCCGGAGACCGGCCGCAAATTGATCTTCGTCAACGAGGCGCACACCAGCCATCTGCTCGGCGTCTCCAAGACCGCCAGCCAGAGCCTGCTGAACTATCTGTATGATCTTATCAAGACGCCCGAAGTGCAGGCTCGCTTCGAGTGGCAGGAGGGTGACATCGCCATCTGGGACAACAGGCAGGTCCAGCACTATGCGCTTCGCGACTACGGCCAGGCTCCGCGCCGTATCCATCGGGTCACCTTGGAATACGACGGCGTATTCTAGACGCTCGACGTTCAGCACGCCGGCCGCCGCCACGAGGCCGGCTCGCGATCTCAAGCCGATAAACACGATCGACGGGTATTTTTCATCTGCGGCTCCGAAGCGGACGCAGCCGGTCCCGGACTGCAATTCTGGGGAAATGGGATGCGGAGCAGGCGGGGCAGGTTTGTCGATGCCGTCGCGCGCGCAATCGCCTGGACGCAGTCGCGCCGCGTGAGGAGGTCGTCGCGCCTCTGGAGAAGATTCTGAAGGAGTGCAACAGAAACGAAGACAGGACGGTGGTGCGCTATTGGAAGTCCGCGGGCGCTGGCGTTCTTGGGACGCGATATCGCTCCGGGGCCCACCCCGCCTTCAATAGCTTGCGGCCAGAAGGCCGAGTTTTGGATACAAGCGGTCAACCCCCTGAAGATCACTTTGGACCTGACCGATTATCCAATCCCGTATTTCCGCGACAACGGGGCGAACAGAACGATTGCGTGGATATAAGAGTTTGCACAGCCGCCCGGTTGTCGTAAGTCTTTCCGACGCGGGCACAAGCGCACCGGTCACTAGCCAATGCGAGGCGACAGTCAGCCAGCCCAGAGCGATGCCCTGACCCAGCAACGCTGCCTGTACCACAATCGCATAATCCGAGAAGCTCAGTACCTTGCTCGGACCGGCGCGGTTGGTAAGAAAATCGGCATACTGCGACGCCCAGTCCGCCGGTGTGTCAGCGAGATGAATAATGGTGTTGCTGTTAGCTTGTCCCTTCGTGCCTGCATCGAGCTGGCGATAGGCCGGGCTGCAAATCGGCACCATCACTTCTTTCATCACCAGGGTTCCATTCGGCTCGGGGTCGTTCTGGTCGCTGAAGCGCATTCCCAGGTCGACGTTTTCGACCGGTCCGCGCAGCGATCCGGAAATCAATTGGAAGCGCAAATCGACGTTGGGAAACTGGCGTTGCAGCTTGTCGATTCGCGGCATCAGCCAATGGGTGGTGAAGGCTGTCGATACCGAAAGTGTCACGGTCTCCGTGCCGCTGCGCCGTTTCTCGATCTCGCGCAGGCCCGTTTCGATGCTGCGAAACCCGTCGACGATGCGCCGAAACAGCAAATCGCCTTCCTCCGTCAGAGTGGCGCCAGCGGCTGTCCGGTCGAATAGTCGCACGCCAAGATATTGCTCGAAACGCGCGAGCATGCGGCTGACGGCAGGTTGTGTCACATTCAATTCGGCCGCGGCGGCTGTAAAACTGCCGTTGCGCGCGGCCGCTTCGAACACAAAAAGCGCGTTGCCGGACGGGAGCATGCGACGAAGTTCGGTCATTACATGAAGTTATGCCAAAGCTGACAATTTGGCAATTGCCTCGATGGCGTCCCTTTGATTGCATGCGGACATAGATGCCGTCCGGACCAAAACCAGTGTGAGAGCCGGGCGCCTTCGGCGACGCGGATACTGCCCGGAGCATAAAGCGAGATTATGCCAATTCAGGCCTGCTTGCCTGTTGGCATGCTAGTCATGGTGTGCGCCGGCGCTCAAGCCGACGCGCCAAGCGCCGGGGCGGAAGGCAGATCATTGGAAAACGGCGGTGAGAGCGTCGAAATCAGGTCCGCGAGCAAAAGCTACGGGGCGGTGCTTGCGCTCGATGCCGTCACGCTGAACGTCGCGCCGCGAGAATTTGTGTCTCTGCTCGGCCCGTCGGGGTCGGGCAAAACCACCCTTCTTGGCATCCTTGGGGGCTTCATCCAGCCGTCCTCCGGCTCGATCCATTTCGGCGGTCGCGATGTAACATTCGTGCCGCCGCACAAGCGCGACATCGGTGTCGTTTTCCAGAATTACGCGTTGTTTCCGCATATGAGCGTGGGCGAAAACGCCGCTTTTGCGCTGCGGGCGCGTCATCTTGCGAAGGCGGGTTGGGCGGAAAAAGTGCGGCGCGCGCTCGATATGGTCGGCCTTGCCGGTTACGAGGGGCGAAGCATCTCGCAATTATCGGGTGGACAGCGCCAGCGCGTCGCGCTGGCGCGTGCGATGATCTTCGAGCCCCGCCTGATCCTGATGGACGAGCCGCTGTCCGCACTCGACAAGCAGCTGCGCGAGTCCATGCAGATCGAACTTCGCGAACTGCACAAGCGCATCGGCGCCACCATCATCTACGTCACGCATGACCAGCGTGAAGCGCTGACGATGAGCGACCGGGTCGCGATCCTGAAGGACGGGCGGCTGGTCCAGATCGACCGGCCGGCGCGCCTGCACGATTATCCGGCGAATTCCTTTGTCGCGAGCTTCATCGGTGAGGCGAGCCTGCTGCCCGTCCGTCGCATCGACGCCGGCAGTGTCGCGCTGGGCCCCGTCATCCTGCGCAGCGCGCGGATCATTCCGAACGGCGACGCGCTGATGCTGGCGGTGCACAGCGAGAAACTGCTGATCGACGATGGCGCCGGCGACACCGCGCGCAACCGCCTGACCGGCACCGTCACGGATATCGTCTACCAGGGCGAAAGCCTGCGCATTTTTCTCGCGCTGCCGGACGGCACCGCGCTGAGTTTGCGCCAGCCGAGCCATCATGAAGCCTATCGCCGCATTCCTCCGGTCGGCGGCAGCCTCACCGTGACCCTGCATCCGGAGGACACCATCATCGTGCCGAAGCTGTCCGAATGAACGCCCATCACCCACAAAGTCCCAACACCAGAGAAGAAGCTCCCATGTCGTTCAACAATTTCAAGGTTCTCACATTCGACGTCGTCGGCACTTTGATCGACTTCGAAACCGGCGTTCTTGACGCGGTTCGCAGGATTTCGGGGAAGAGCCGAGCGGAGCTGACCGACGACCGGATCTTCGCCGCCTACAAGCGCGGCCGCGATGCGCACCCTGAGCGGTCGAGCGAAGTGATGTTTCATGTCTACCGCTTCCTGGCAAAGGAGCTTG
This sequence comes from uncultured Alphaproteobacteria bacterium, assembly GCA_963793165.1. Lineage (GTDB taxonomy): Bacteria > Pseudomonadota > Alphaproteobacteria > Rhizobiales > Xanthobacteraceae > Bradyrhizobium. The sequence continues at coordinate 378,199 of CAWBYU010000004.1, read as the reverse complement.
GTTTTCCCGCCGACGATCAGGCGTGCGACGCCTTCCAGCTTGCGGTGCTGCGCTGGCAACCGTTTTCGGATTCGGTCGAGGCGTTGAAGCGCCTGCGCACGAAGTTCCGGCTGGTTGCGATGACCAATGCCGACCGTGTCGCGCTTTCCTGCTACGCGCATGCGCTCGGCGACCCCTTTGACGACAGCGTCTGTGCCGACGAGACCGGCGTCGCCAAGCCGAACCCCGAATTCTTCGCCTATAACAAGGGGCGGCAATCGGCCTTCGGCTACAAGCAGTCCGATATCCTGCATGTGGCGCAAAGCCAGCACCACGATATCGGGATCGCGCGCAGGCTCGGCTACAGGGTTTGCTGGATCGAGCGCCGCCAGGGCATGGCGGGATTTGGCGGCACGCCCGAAGTGCCGGAATTGACCAAGCCCGATTTCCATTTTGCCACCATGAAGGCCTTCGCCGACGCCGCGGTCGGGCACTGAGCGGGGCAGGGGCGTGGCCATGACAGAGGTCAGAACCCCAATGGCGCCGGTCGTCTCGCTGTGGGCGAGCACGGCCGAGCCCTTGCGCGCCTTTCCTTCTCTGTCCGGCGAGGTTCAGGCCGATGTCGCCATCATCGGCGCCGGCTACACCGGGCTCTCGGCCGCGCATCACATCGCCAAAAGCGGCCTGAAGCCGCTGGTGCTGGAAGCCCATCAGCCGGGCTGGGGCGCCAGCGGCCGCAACGGCGGCGTCATCACCGCGAAGTTCCGGTTCTCCTTCCGCGGCATCGACGCGGCCCATGGTCGTGCGATGGCCAGGCGGATGTACGAAATCGCGCATGAATTGGTGGAGATGGTCGAGGAACTGGTTTCCGAATTCGGCATTACCGGCGCCCGGTTGACGCGAAGCGGACAGGTCAAGGCCGCGCATAATCACGCGACGCTTCAATCCGCCATCGACGAAGCCGATTGGATGAAGCGCGAGATGGGCGATGCGGATGTCCGGATCCTCGATGCCCAACAAGTGCGCGAAGAAACCGGTTCGCGGGTATTCGTCGGCGGCGTGCTCAACCCGGGTTCCGGCGGCATCCATCCGCTGAACTATCTGCACGGCCTCGCCAATGGTCTCGCGGCGCGGGGCGTCGCCATCTATCAGGAAAGCCCGGCGCTGCGGCTGCGGCGCGAAGCCAATGGCGTCGTCATCGAGACGCCGCATGGCGCGGTGCGCGCGCGGCAGGCGATCATCGCCACCAACAGCTATTCGGACCTGACCGAAGCGACGCGCCACATGCAGCGCACGCTGGTCCCGTTCCGCAGCGCCATCATTGCCACGGACAAGCTGCCGCGCAACCTCGCCGGTTACCTGATGCCGACCGGCCGAACCTATACCGAAACCAAGCGCATGATGCGCTGGTTTCGCATGGTGGACGATCGCGTCGTGTTCGGCGGCCGCGGCGCCTTCGGCAAACAGGATTCAGAAGCCGCGTTCGACGCGCTGCGCAAAGCCATGATCGGCATCTTTCCCGAATTGGCCGGCATTCCCTTGGCTTTCAAATGGTCGGGCCTTGTCGGCATGACGCTCGATTCAGTGCCGCATATCGGCCGCCTCGACGACCGCACGTTGTTCTCGATGGGCTACAATGGCGCAGGCGTGGCGATGTCCAGCCTGATGGGCCGCTATCTCGCGTGCTTCGTGCGCGGAGAGGCACCCGATGTCGGGCTGCTCGATGCCAGCCGTCTCAAATCCATACCGTTTTATCCGCTGCGCGAACCGGCCATCCGAATGGTTGCCGGTTGGTACCAGTTTCTGGACGCGATCGGGCGATGAGAGCCGCAGACCCGGTTTCAACAAGAGGGAAATAAACATGGCCGTTGCATTCAATTCAGGATTTGCCGGGCGCGCGTTGCTCGGCGTCTCGATCGTTGTTTTCGGTTTGGCGAGTATTTCGGCTGACGCGGCCGAACAAATCACCTTTGTGTCGCAGGGCGGCGCCTATCAGAAGGCGCAGACCATCGCGATCCTCGATCCTGCGGCCAAAAAGCTTGGCATCACCGTCAACCAGGACAGCTCTCCCGATGCATGGCCGGTAATGAAGACGCAGGTCGCCACCGGCAAGCCGACCTGGGACGTGGTAGACGTGCCGACCGGTTATTGCCTGCGCGGCGGCGATCAGGGCCTGGTCGAAAAGCTCGACTTCGCCAAAATCCCCAATGCCGCCGCGATGCCGGAGGCCTACCGCAGCCCGTATTCGGTCGCCTACGAATTCTATTCGAGCGTTCTCGCCTACAGCCAGAAGAAATATCCGGAAGGCGCCACGCCCAACAGCTGGGCCGATTTCTGGGATGTGAAGAAGTTTCCGGGCCGGCGCGCGCTGCGCAACCATCCGATCGCGACGCTTGAAGCGGCGTTGATGGCCGACGGGGTGGCGCCGGACAAGCTCTATCCGCTCGATGTCGATCGCGCCTTCAGGAAGCTCGAGGAGATCAAGCCCAGCATCACCGTCTGGTGGACATCGGGGGCGCAATCGGCCCAGCTTCTGAACGACGGCGAAGTCGATATGGTGATGGCCTGGAACGGCCGGGTCAGCGCGCTCGCCAGCGAAGGCGCCAAGGTCGCCTATACCTACAATCAGGGCATTCTGCAGAGCACGTCGCTGTGCGTGCTGAAGGGCGCGCCGAATCGCGCGACTGCCATCAGTTTCCTCAACGAAGCGCTCGATCCCGTCCATCAGGCCAACCTGCCGCTGCACATCGACTACGGCCCGGCCAACCCGAAAGCCTTCGATACCGGCGTGATCAAGCCGGAGCGCGTGGTGCAATTGCCGAGCGGACCGGAGAACGCCCGCAAGCAGGCGCTGATGTCCTATGCTTGGTGGTCGTCGCCGGAAGGCGAGGCGGCGGAGAAGCGCTGGGTCTCCTTCATGCAGAAATAGCCACGTCATTGAACCCGCAAGCACGCGATCCGTCACTGCGCTACCAGCGCCGGGAGCAAGGCCTGTTGCTGGCGCTTGCTTCGCCGGCGCTGCTGGTGATTCTGGCGCTGGTGGTGCTGCCGGTCGGCTGGCTGATGTGGCAATCGGTCTATCATGACGGATTCACCATTGAGAACTACCGGCGTATTTTCAGCGAGGATATCTACTGGCGCAGCTTCCTGTTGACCTTCAGGATCAGCCTGCTCGTGACATTGCTGGCGCTGCTGCTTGGCTACCCGGTGGCCTACGCCGCAGCGTCGGTGTCGAAGGGCTGGAGCGTCCTGATCCTGGCGCTGGTGATCCTGCCGTTCTGGACCAGCGTGCTGGTACGCGCCTATGCTTGGCTCGCGCTGTTGCAGAGAACGGGTGTCGTCAATCAGTTGCTGCAGTATCTCGGGCTGATCGACGAGCCGCTGGCGCTGGTCCACAACACGCTCGGTACGGTCATCGCCACCGTGCATATCCTGCTGCCTTTCATGGTGCTGCCGTTGTATGCGACCATGCAGAAGATCCCGAACGACCTGCTTCAGGCCGGGGCCAGTCTCGGCGGCAGCCCGTTCCACACCTTCTGGCGGATTTTCCTGCCGCTGTCGCTGCCCGGTGTTCTCGCCGGCACGACTTTGGTGTTCGTGCTGTGCCTGGGTTTCTACATCACGCCGGAACTGCTCGGCGGTGGCCGCACCATCATGGTCTCGATGCTGGTGAGCCGGAACGTCGAGCTCTACGATCAGTGGGGCGCGGCCAGTGCCGTCGGCGTGGTGCTGCTGGCCGGCGTGTTCGCGATCTTTCTCGTCGTCAGCCGCTTCATTCCGCTCGATCGCATATTGGGGCAAAAATGAAGATGTTTTCGCCCGGCCGCATCGCCTTCGGCATCTTTTGCGGCCTTGTGCTTCTGTTCCTGATCCTGCCGGTGCTGATCATCGTGCCGATGTCGTTTTCGAGCGCGCGCTTCCTGAGTTTTCCGCCGCCCTCGCTGTCGCTGCGCTGGTATCAGGAATTTCTCGGCAACGCGGGCTGGATGCAGGCGACGCGCGTGACGCTGACCGTCGCCGGGCTGACGGTGCTGATCGCAACGCCGCTGGGTGTCGCCGCGGCCTATGCCATCAACAGCTCGTCCCTGCGTATCATGCGTTGGATCCATCTGACGTTGATGCTGCCGCTGGTCGTGCCGATCATCATTGTCGCCGTGGGCATATTTTTCGTCTACGCCAGGGTCGGGCTGATCGCGACCATGCCGGGACTGGTACTGGCCAATGTCATGCTGGCCTTGCCCTATGTCATCACCTCGGTGGTGGCGGGGTTCCGGAGTTTCGATGCGACTCAGGAGATGGTGGCCCGTAGCCTCGGGATGAACCGGTTCCGCAGCTTTCTTGCCGTTACACTCCCGCAGATCAAGGCCAGTGTGCTGACGGGAGCCATCTTTGCGTTTATCTCGGCGCTCGATGAGACGGTTGTCGGATTGTTCATTTCCGGCGGCCAGTACCAGCCGTTGACCAAGCGGATGTTCACCTCGCTGCGCGACGAGATCGATCCGACCATTGCCGCGATCAGCACGCTGATGACTGCGGCCTCCTTCATGCTGGTGCTGCTGGCGAGCACGCGGCAGAAGAAAAGCGCATAAACGCGCGTGACAGGGCCGTCATTGGCATCCAGGCCCTTTTTTGCTGTTACTGCTTCTGATTGACCAGATGCAGATCGCTCAGCGTGTTCGGAAGGCTGCGGATGACGAGGTCAACGATCGCTCGACGCAGGTTCTCGTCTCGCTCATCGAAACTCGCGTCGATCACCAGGTTAGGGCCGGGGAGCCGGACGCTCGATGCGTCGTCGGGTGGCCCGGCGGCCAGTTTTTCGATGATGTCGAACGTCTTGCCGTCGACAACTCTGATCTCGTAAAGCGCATGGAGCAGGCCGAATGATTCCAGAACCGTGCTGTAAGTGATCAGGCCCACGCCTTCCACCTTTCGGTTGCCGCCGCCGAAATAGGCTTTGGCCTTGGTAATGACGATGTAGGCGTCGAGCCCTTGCGGGGACACTTCGGTCTGAACGAGCTTCTTGAACGGATCGCCGCGAACGAGATTGACGGCGGTGATCGCCGATTCCTGGGCCGTCGCGAAGGTGGCGCGTGGATAGGTGACCGGCTGCACCTGGAAGCGGATGCTCAGTGCCTCCGCCACCTGCTGCACGATCAGGTCGTCGAGACCCCAGGAGGCGACCGACCTGCTTCGAGGGCTGTTGTTGAGACCGGTGAGCCCCGCCTTTACCAAGGTGAATTGATCGCCGATCGCCGAAACGATGCCGACGGTCTTGACCGACTTGAGCTTTGCGTCGCGGGTCTCGAACAACGCATAAGCGCCGCTGCTCAGGACAAGAAGGATGGCTATCGCAATCCAAAAGAGGATGGCCATTGCAATCCGAGCGTATCGACTGGCTGTGCGCATCGCGTTTCCTACCGGATCTTGAAGTCGAAGGAGTAGGACGCGCCGATGCCGACCGTCGTCTGGTTCACCGACCCGCGCGCGGCCACGAGCGGGCTTTTTGCCGCGTCGCCGAGCAGCCGATCGTATTCGACGTAGGAATGCACCTCCCATTGCGGATTGATCCGATACTTCACCTGCACGCCCGCGCCGGCCGTGTGTGCACCGCCCTTGGCCTCGAACGCCGGAAGCCCCGTCGCCATCGCTTGAACGGCATCGATGTTGAAATAGGGCGAGACGGCCTTCGTGCTTTCCCATGTGAAGCGCGGGCCCGCCGAAACAGTGATCGCCCGCGTCACCGGCACGATGAAATCCGCCGAGAAGTCGGAGACGACGCCCTGATGGCCGCCAAAGCCCCCTCGGGTCTCGTTGCGCATGCGAAACCAGTCGACAGGAAAATATTCGATAAAGCCGCCGAGCTCGAACGCAGCCTTGACGTCGCCGAGACCGTTGAGCTCGGAATAGCTGCTTGCCTTTCGCGACGACACGAACTTGCCCGCAGGACCCGCGCGCAGATCGCCGAAATCGATCAGCGCGATGCTTGCATTGTCACGCGGGCTGCGAAACTGATCCACCGAGCCGGCGCGCCGGATGGAGAAGATCGGGATCGGGCTGAACAAGCTGTGGTTTGCTCCTTCAAAAGCCGGCTTGTATCGGCCCTCTGCGCCGATCATGACGGTCCAGTTGCCGGACACCGGTGGCAGCAAAGGCAGCTCAAAAGGGGGCGCTGGCAAGGTGAATGCAGTCTGGGCTGACGCGCGGTCGAAGACGGCTACCGTCGCGCTGAAGGCTGCGAGCGTTGCAGCGAAAAGAGTTCGGTGCCCGCCGCTTGTGCGAAAGCGGAGAGCGGCTGCGATGGCATGCTTCATTGTAGGACCTCTGACGGCGGGCCTCTTTGTCAGGCCGGCTGGTGTAGATTCGAGCTCGCTCCAAATCGCTGGCCAACATTGCCCCAAGATTGCCGCCCGCGATGTCCAATGATGACGCAATCGAGCCGTAGCCAAACATTGCCCGAACATTGCCTGAGCCAAGGCCGATCGGCTTTCTTTAGGCGCGACCGGGAGATGCCCAGTCTGCTCGTAGCTTGCCTTCGCCAGTCCGCCTGCCGTAAGGGAAGGTATCCGCCTAGCCCGAAGCGCCACAATCGGGCCAAAGAGGGAGTGTCACGATCCCTGGCTTTATTGGCCGCCTGCTGCAAGGAAGACACTTGTGCGCTCCCTCGTGATTGAAGATGAACCGCAGATCGGCGCCTATCTCAGTCGCTTGCTGGCGCAATTGCACGGTGTGGTCGATACGGTCGAATCGGTTTCGGACGCGCGGCACGCGCTGAAAAACTTCAAATACGATCTGGCGATCGTCGACCGCATGTTGCCCGATGGCGACGCACTTGCGATCGTGATGGCGTTGAGCCAGTTACCGGAACGGCCGGCTATCATCATGCTCACCGCAAAAGATACCAAGGAAGACGTGATCGAAGGCCTCAACGGCGGAGCGGACGACTATCTCGGCAAGCCGTTCGAGCCGGATGAATTCATCGCCCGCGTGCGCGCAGTGCTGCGGCGGCCGCGGCTCCTCGTTCAGCCGGTGTTGGCGTTCGGAAACGTCGAGCTGCACCTCGGCAGCAACGAGGCCGTCGTGGCCGACAACAAGGTCTTGCTGCGGCGGCGCGAAGCCCTGATCCTGGGCGCATTGTTGACGCGGCGCGACCGCGTCGTCACCCGCGCTGCCTTGATCGAGGAGATCTATGGCTTCGATGACGAGATCGAATCCAACACGCTGGAGGCGCAGGTCTCGCGGCTGCGCAAGAAGCTGAGCGAGCTTGGCGGCAATGTCGAGATTCACAGCATGCGCGGCATCGGCTATATGCTCAGAATGGCGCAGAGCCGATGAAGTCGATCGCCCGGACGTTTGCGCTTTCGCTCGGCCTCGCCGCAACGGCCATCTTTCTCGCCATGATCACCATTGCCGTCTGGCAGTCCCAACTGCGCGAATACGAGCCGGTCGTGTGCCACGTTGCCGCAGGCATTCTCTACGACGCCGCGGTCGTCGATCCCGGCCGCGCGCTGACCATCCACTCGACGCGCCGCGTAGAGGAGCTGAAATCCTTCAGCCCAAACCTGTGGTACGTCGTGTCCCACGAGAAGTTGATCACCGAGTTCGGGGGTGAGCACAGGCCGGCCTTGCCGTTCTCGCTTCCCTATAGCGGGCCGATCGGTTTCTCGATCCTCAATACGCTGGATCAGAACTCTACGTTCTGCCTGGCCGTCATCCCATGGGGTCCGTCCGATCTGGTGATGATGATCGGAGGGGCGCAAGTCCGCTTCGGCCAGGTTCTGAGGTCGTTCGTTGGTCGCAATATCTTCGCGCTTTCTCTTGTGGCCTTTGCCTTCGCGTTGATGGTGATGATCGGTGCATGGTTGTCGGGGCGTTTCGTGGCGCGTGGCATCGATCGCGTGACGCGGCGCGCGCTCGCGATCGACCCCGCGGCGCCGCAGGGATCGATTTCGCTTGACGAGGTCCCGATCGAGCTGAAGGCTTTGGTCGAGGCGCTGAACCGCGCCTTCGACGAGATCAACGCCTACATCAAGATGCAGCGCCGTTTCCTCGGCAATGCAGCCCACCAGCTGCGGACGCCGCTGACGCTGCTGCGTGCCAGGATCGAGGATGTGGCCGAACCCCAATTGAAGATCGCGCTTGTGCGCGATATGCGTCGGCTGACGTCGCTGGTCTCGGCCATGCTGGATCTGGCACGGCTGCAAAATCATGCGATTGAAAAAGGGCCGATTGATCTTGCGGTCGTGACACGGGACGTGCTTGCCGATTTCAGCCCGTCGGCGCTGGATGCAGGGATCGAATTGTCGTTAGAGCAGGCCGAGGAGGATGCCGCGGTCGTGCAGGGTGTGGAGGCAGCCGTCCGCAGCGCCTTGGCCAATCTGGTCGGCAATGCGTTGATCCACGCGGGGGGCGCCAAGCGCATTACGGCGACGCTCGGCCGCGGCAGCGTGTCGATCAGCGATGACGGAATTGGAATCTCTCCGGGCGATGAGCGCAAGTTGATCGAGCCCTTCCAGACCGGCAACACCGCGGAAGACGGCGCGGGCCTCGGCCTCTCGATCGTCCAGGAGATCATGGCGGCCCATGGCGGGGAGTTCATCATCACCTCCACCCCGGGCGGCGGGACCACCGCTAGTTTGCGCTTTCCGGAAGCGGCGGTCGGAACGCCGAATGAAACCAGATCCGCCAGTGTGGAGACGGCCTGATTTGCCCAGAAACCGCCAGGCTACGATTGCAGTACGGCCGAATAATATCTATTAAATCCAAATACTTATGATATCTTCTTAAGCTCCCGCGAGAACTCTGGCAGGTCCGGTCAGGAGTTGCGCTGTTCTGCTCGTTCGCTCCCGGCGCTTGGCAAGCGCGGGACAATGGCTTCTTGTCAAAGAGAGCGCGGCCGATCGGTCGCGATTTGCGCCGCCGGTCGCGCCGCAGTCAGGGCGGCCGGCATGAGCGTTTATTTCGAGGAACTGGATTTCCGCCCGACGCCGATGGGCGTGCTCACGCTGCGCCGCCGCCGGCATCTCGCCACGGGCATCGACATCTACGAAATCAAACTCGGCGACGAGTTTTTGATGTCGAGCCTGTTTACCGCGGCCGAGATCGAACTGGCGCGGCTCGGATTGGCGGCCAGAGCGTTTTCAAGCGAAGTGGATACCGGTTCGCGTGAAGAAAACGCGTCAAAAAAAGAAACAGAGCCCCGTTCCGATTCAATCGGAACGGAAAAGGCTCTCGCGCGCCCCGATCTCGATGTCGTCGTCGGCGGATTGGGCCTCGGCTACACCGCGCAGGCGGTTCTCGAACATTCGAGCGTGCGATCGTTGATCGTGGTCGATGCGCTGGCCGAGGTGATCGAATGGCACCGGCAGGGCCTGCTTCCGCACGGCAAGCACCTGACGGATGATCCGCGTTGCCGCCTCGTCAACGGCGACTTCTTCGCGATGTCGCATTCCGTAGATGGATTCGATCCGGACACACCACGCCGCCGCTTCGATGCGGTGCTGGTGGACATCGATCACTCGCCGACAAACTGGCTGCATCCGCGCCACGCCGCGCTGTACCAGCCGGAGGGGCTCGCCAGCCTTGCCGCGCATCTGCATCCCGGCGGCGTCTTCGCGTTGTGGTCGAACGACGCGCCCGACGATACGTTCGAGCGAGCGATGGCCGGCGCCTTCGCAACCTCTGCTGCGCATGTCGTGACCTTCGACAATTGGCAGGGCGATCACGACGCCAGCAATACCGTCTATGTCGGGGTCAAGGCGGATTTACCTGTCCGCGAGGCGATCACCGCGCCGGCGCCAGCCGCCGATTGACGCGGCTTGGATGGAACGCGCGGCCGTAACTTGCCCCCGCCCACAGGGCATGCAATGTTGACATGCCAACAATAAGGGAAGCTGCGGGCGAAGCCCGTACATCCCGGCCTTAGAGCCTGGCATCGGGTGGTACGTCTCGGAGACTTTAAGCATGAAATTCAAGCATATTCTCGGGCTGCTTTGTGCCGCCTCGATTTCCGTTATCTCGATTTCGTTTATGTCGGCGGGCAACGTCTCGGCGCAAGACAAGACCGTCAAGATCGGCGGGATCTTTCCGTTGAGCGGCAACGCCGCCAGCGCGGGCGTCCATGCCAAGGCCGCGATCGAGGTCGCGATCGATATCATCAACAACGCGCATCCCGAGCTCGGCAATTTGCCGCTGGCCAGGAACGCCGGGCTTGCGGGATTGGGCGGCGCCAAGGTCGAGGTGGTCTTCGCCGATAACCAGGGCAGCCCGGCGACCGGACAGAACCAGACATTGCGGCTGATCACGGAAGAGAAAGTGGTCGCGCTTACCGGCGCCTATCAGTCGGGGATCACGCTGACGGCGAGCGCGATTGCCGAGAAGTACGGCATTCCATTCGTCAACGGCGAGTTGGTGGCCGCCAACCTCACCGAACGCGGCTTCAAGTGGTTCTTCCGCGTCACGCCGGTGGCGTCGGACTTCGCCAGGATCTACCACGACTTCCTCACCGATATGAAGGCAGCGGGTGTCAAGACCGACAGCGTGGCGCTGGTGCATGACAATACCGAATACGGCACCTCGGTCGCGAGCGTGATCACCAGTGCGTTCAAGGAAAAGGGCCAGGCCATCGCCCTCGATATCGCCTATGCGGTCAATGCGACCGACGTGCAGAGCCAGGTCCTGCAGCTCAAGGAGAAGAAGCCCGACGTCGTGATCATGGTCGCCTACGCCCCGGACGCGATCCTTTACGCCAAGACCATGCAGGCGCTCGACTACAAGCCTCCGATGATCATCGCCGACGATTTCGGATATTCCGATCCGTCGTTCATCAAGGCGGTCGGCAAGATCTCGCAAGGCGCCTTCAATCGTTCGTCATGGAGCGTCGGCGCGCCGGGTTCGCCGACCGCGCTCATCGCCGAGATGTACAAGAAGAAGAGCGGCGACGAGATGGACGATACCGCTGCCCGTCAAATGCAGGGCTTCTTCGTGCTGGTGGAAGCGATCGACCGCGCCGGCTCGACCGACCCGGCCAAGATCCAGGCCGCACTGAAAGCGACGGACCTCAAGCCCGATCAGTTGATCATGGGTTACAAAGGCGTCAAGTTCGACGACAAGGGCCAGAACGCGCTGGCCGCCGGCCTCATCATCCAGTTGCAGGATGGCGAGAACTATGTCGCCGTCTGGCCCAAGGCGAGCGCCGAAAAAGCGCCTGTCACGCCCTATAAAGGCTGGTGACGTCTTGAGGGCGGGGCTTGAGCCTCGCCCTTTTACCGCTCAACCGAAAAGACGCGCGGCTCATGTCCACGGTTCTCCTTCAGGTGATTGTCGGCGGCCTTCTATTGGGCGCCGTCTATGCGCTGTTTTCCTCAGGGCTGACGCTGGTCTGGGGCATGATGAACATCGTCAACTTCGCCCATGGCGATTTCGTCATGCTCGGCATGTATGTGGCGTTCATGGTCTGGACGCTGCTCGGCGCCGGTCCTCTGCTGGGCGCGCCGCTCGCCGCACTGGTGCTCGCGACGCTCGGTGTCATCGTCTATTTCGGATTGATCCGTGACATCATGAAGGGCCCGATGCTGGCCCAGATTCTCGGCACCTTCGGGCTCGCGCTGTTGCTGCGCTATTCGGTGTTCTGGTGGTTCGGCGCCAATTTCCAGACCTTGCCGGAAAACATTGTCGGCGGCACCTTTGATATCCTGGGTCTGCGGATCCAGGCCTCGCGCCTGCTGGCGGGTGTGGTCGCGCTATTGGTGACGCTCGGCCTGCACCTTTTGCTGACGCGCACCTCGCTCGGCTCGAAGATGCTGGCGGTCGCGGAGGATTCCACCGCGGCGCAGCTGATGGGCATCCGGCCCGATAGCATGCAGGCGATCGCCTGGGCGATCGCGGCGGGCGCTACCGGCCTCGCGGGCGCGCTGATCGCGACTTTCTTCTACATCGTGCCGACTGTCGGCGAGACCCTGGGGATCGTCGCTTTTGTCACGGTGTCGCTCGGCGGGTTCGGCAGCGTGCCGGGCGCGCTGGTCGCGGAACTCCTGATCGGCGTCATCGAATCCCTGTCGGGATATCTGATCGGCGCCGTGTACAAGGACATGGTGGTGTATTCCTTGTTCCTCGGCTTTCTCTGGTTCCGGCCGCAGGGCCTGATGGGCAAGACGTGATGCGGCGCCTGCTCTGGCCTTCGGTGGCGCTCGCGCTGGTCATCGCGTACCCGCTGTTGTTCTCGACGCCATTCCAACAACGGCTCGGCGCGCTGGTGCTGCTCTATGCGATCGCGGCATCGGCCTGGAACATCGTCGGCGGTTATGCCGGCCAGGTGTCGGTGGGCCATGTCGTATTCTTCGGCTGCGGGGCCTATGCCGCGATGGGCGCCTACGCGCATTTCGCGTTGTCGCCGCTGGTCGGGATTCCCGTTGGCATCGTCGCCAGCGTTGCGATTGCCGCCGTCGTCGGCGTGCCGACGCTGCGGCTGTCCGGCCACTATTTCAGCATGGCCACGATCGCGGTCGCCGAACTCGTCAGGCTGATCGTGACCAATACCGACTATCTCGGGGCCGCGGTCGGCCTCAGCGGCCCGACCGTGCCGCGCAACGTCTTCGATCTCAGTTTCATATCGGCGCTGCCTTACTATTATCTGTTCCTGTCGGTTCTCCTGATCACGCTCGGCATCACCTGGTGGATGACCAACAGCCGGATGGGTTTCTATCTGCGCGCCATCAAGGATTCCGAACGCGCGGCGCGCTCGCTCGGGGCGCCCGCAAGCCGCACCAAGCTCTATGCGTTCATGCTGAGCGCCGGGCTGACCAGCGTTGCCGGCGCGCTCTATGCGATGATGTTCGGCTTCGTCGATCCGGAGTCCGGGCTCGGCATTTTGATCTCCGTGAAGATGCTGATCATGGCGGCGCTGGGCGGCGCCGGCCTGCTGTTCGGACCGCTGGTAGGCGCGGCGATCCTGGTGCCGCTGGAGGAAATCTCCAACAACCTGCTTGGCGGCAAGGGCGCCGGCCTGACGTTCGTCCTGTATGGCGCGATCATCGTTCTGATCGCGCGCTTTCAGCCCGGCGGCATCCTGACCCTGATCAACCGGCTCTGGGCGCGGCGGCGCAAGACACCGGAAACATCCGTCGCGGCGGCAGCAACCCATGCTCCTTGAAGCCCGCAACGTGACTAAGGCCTTTGGCAGCTTCAAGGCCGTCGATGCGGCCTCGGTGACGCTAGAGCAGGGCGATATTCTCGGCCTGATCGGGCCGAACGGGGCCGGCAAATCCACCTTCTTCAATTGCCTGACCGGCGACCTCCTGCAGACATCCGGCAAGGTTTTGTTCGATGGCCATGACATCTCCGGCATGACGCCGGAAGCCCGCGCGCGATTGGGACTCGCGCGCACGTTCCAGGTGCCGCAGACCTTCGAGGGCATGTCGGTTCTGGAGAACGTGATGATCGGCGCGTTTCTGCGCACCCCGCATCGCGCCGAGGCCGAAGCCCGTGCCCGCGTGGTGCTGGAGCGCGTCGGCATGAGCAAGCTCGCGGATGCGCCGGCGCGCTCGCTCGGCACCCCCGGCCGCAAGCGGCTCGAGATTGCCCGCGCGCTTGCCACCGAGCCCAAGGTCCTGCTGCTCGACGAGGCGATGGCGGGCCTGACCCAGCGCGAGGTGCAGCTCGCCATCGATCTGGTGCGCGACATCCACCGCTCCGGCATTGCGCTTGTCATCGTCGAGCACATCATGGAAGTCATCATGTCGCTGGCGACGCGCGTGGTGGTGTTCCACCAGGGCAAGGAGATCGCGCGCGGCAGCCCGCGCGAGGTCACCGGCAACCCGGCCGTGATCGAAGCCTATCTGGGCAAGCGTGCCGCCAAGGCCGCTGCCGGCCACACGCCGATCGAGCTGATGGGCGGACCCGCGACATGACCGCGCCTTTGCTCAAGATCGAGCATCTGGAGGTTCGTTACGGCGACCTGATCGGCGTGTCCGACGTTTCGCTCGAGGTCCCCGAGGGCAGCGTGGTGGCGCTGCTCGGCTCCAATGGCGGCGGCAAGACTACGGTTCTCAACGCCGTCGCCGGTCTCATTCCCGTGCATGCCGGATCGATCGCGCTCCGGGGCGAGCCGATCGGCGGCCAAAGTGCGTTTTCGATCGTGCGCAAGGGCCTCGCTCTGTCGCCGGAAGGCTGGCGGCTGTTCGTGCAGCAAAGTGTCGAGAACAATCTCCTGCTGGGCGCCACCCCGCTGCGCGACAGGTCGCGCACCGCGACGCTGCTCGATCGCGTCTACGAGATCTTTCCGAAGCTCAAGGAGCGGCGCAGCCAGCGGGCAGGGACCATGTCCGGCGGCGAGCGGCAGATGCTGGCGGTCGGCCGCGCCTTGATGAGCGATCCCAAGCTTTTGATGCTGGACGAGCCGTCGCTGGGCCTGGCGCCGGCCGTGGTCGAGTTGATGTACGAGACCTTCGGCCGGCTGCACCGCGAGGGGCTGACGATCCTGCTCGCCGAGCAATCCATCGAGCTTGCGCTCGAGGTTTCGGATTTTGCCACCGTGCTGCAGGTCGGCAAAAGCGTATTGTCCGGCACCGCGGCGGCGCTGGCCCAAGACCCGCAGGTGCAGAAGGCCTATCTCGGCACCGGCTGAGGTCTTCCGCCGCTCAGGCGAATCAAGTCACTCGGCGGCCTGCTTGATGGAGTCGTGATCGCCCGCGGTCGGGTCGCGATCGGCATTCGGCGATCGTCCCCACCCGGAGAACGCGTTCGAGAGCTTGTCGAGATAGAGATACACCACCGGCGTCGTGAACAGCGTCAGCGCCTGGCTGACGATCAGGCCGCCGACCATGGCGTAGCCGAGCGGCTGACGGATTTCCGACCCGGTGCCGGTACCCAGCATCAGCGGCACGCCGCCGAGCATCGCCGCCATCGTCGTCATCATGATCGGGCGAAACCGCAGCAGCGCGGCCTTCCGGATCGATTCTTCCGGGGACAGATGCTCGTCGCGTTCGGCCGAAATCGCGAAGTCGACCATCATGATGCCGTTCTTCTTGACGATGCCGATCAGAAGAATGATGCCGATCAAGGCGATCAGGCTGAAGTCGTATCCAAACAGCATCAGGATCGCGAGCGCGCCGACGCCGGCCGAAGGCAGCGTGGACAGGATCGTCAGCGGGTGAATGTAGCTTTCGTAGAGGATGCCGAGAATCAAATAGACCACGACCAGCGCCGCCATGATCAGCAGCGGAACGGTGCCGAGCGACTGCTGGAACGCCTGCGCGGTGCCCTGGAAGCTGGAGTTCAAGGTGGCCGGCGCGCCCAGTTCGACCATCGCCCGCTGAACCGCGGTGGTCGCCTGACCCAGCGCCACCCCCTGCGCCAGATTGAAGCTGATCGTGATTGCGGGAAACTGACCCTGGTGGCTGATCGACAGCGGCCGCACCGGTACGCTGGTCCAGGTCGCAAATGTCGATAGCGGCACCTGATCGCCCGTCGTCGGCGACTTGATATAGATCTTGCTCAGGGTATCGAAGCTGCCTTGCAATTCGGGCAGCACTTCGAGGATCACGTGATAGCTGTTGAGCTGCGTGAAATACTGCGTCACCTGCCGCTGGCCGAACGCGTCGTACAGCGTATCGTCGATCAGTTGCGGCTGGATGCCGTAGCGCGATGCGGTGTCGCGGTTGATTTTCAGCTCAAGGGTGGTGCCGTTGGTCTGCTGGTCGGTCGCGACGTCGCGCAGTTCCGGCAGGGTCTGCATCTTGGTCAGGATCTTCGGCGCCCATTCGTTCAATTCGCCGAGGTTGGCATCCTGCAGCGTGAATTCGAATTGCGTCCGGGTCGGCCGCCCGCCGAGCCGGACGTCCTGCGCCGCCTGCATATACAGCCGGGCGCCCTCGACCTTCTCCAGTTTGGGCCGCAAGCGGGCGATGATCTGCTGCGCGCTCGCGCTGCGTTCACTGCGCGGCTTCAGCGTGATGAACATGTTGCCGTTGTTGCCGGCCCTGCCGCTGCCGCCGATATTCATGGCCACGGTCGCGACGTCAGGGTCGGCCATCACCACCTTGCCGAGTTCCTCCTGGTGCCGCTTCATGTCGGCAAAGGAAATGTCCTGGCCCGCCTCCGAGGTGGCCGTGATCAGCCCGACGTCCTGTTGGGGAAAGAAGCCCTTGGGGATGACGACGAACAGGTAGACCGACAGTCCCAGCGTCGCGAAGAAAATCGCCAGCGTCGTCAATCGCCAGCGCAAGGCCAGGTCCAGCCCGCGCTCGTAACCGCGAAGCATGGCGTCGAACGCGCGCTCGCTCAATTGATAGAGGCGGCCGTGCTGCGTCTCGCCGTGCGAACGCAGGAAGCGCGACGCCATCATCGGCGTCAGCGTCAGCGACACCACCATCGAGACGAAGATCGTCATCGTCAGCGTCACCGCGAATTCGCGGAACAGCCGCCCGATGATGCCGCCCATCAGCAGCAGCGGAATCAGCACCGCCACCAGCGAGATGCTGATCGATACGATCGTGAATCCGATCTCGCTGGCGCCCTTGAGCGCCGCGGCCATCGGCTTTTCGCCCTCTTCGATATAGCGGGTGATGTTTTCCAGCATCACGATGGCGTCGTCGACCACGAAGCCGACGGCAATGGTCAGCGCCATCAGCGACAGGTTATCGAGCGTATAGCCGAACACCCACATCAGCGCGCAGGCGCCGAGCAGTGCCAGCGGCACGGTGATGGTGGGAATGACCGTCGCCCAGAAACTGCGCAGGAATACGAAGATGACCATGACCACCAGCGCGATGGTCAGCAGCAGGGTGAACTGCACGTCCTCCACGGCAGCGCGAATGGTCTCGGTACGGTCGCTGATGACGCCGACCTTGATCGCGGGCGGGATTGCGGCGACCAGCCTTGGCAGCAGCGCCTTGATCTTGTCGACGGTCTCGATGACGTTGGCGCCGGGCTGCTTGAAGACCACGAGGAACACGCCGCGTTTGCCGTTTGCCCACGCCGCCTGCTTGGCGTCTTCCGGGCCCGTCACCGCCTGCCCGATGTCGCGAATCCGTAGCGGGCCGCCGTTGCGGTAGGCGATGATGACGTCGTTCCAGTCCTTGGCATTCAGCATCTGGTCGTTGGCATAGATCGTATAGGCGCGGGTCGCGCCGTCGATATTTCCCTTCGGGCTGTCGACCGTGGTGATCGTGATCTGGCTGCGGACATCCTCCAGGGACAGGCCCTTGGCGACCAGCTTGGCCGGGTCGATCTGGATGCGGATCGCCGGCTTCTGCTGGCCGCCGATGGTGACCTGCGCGACGCCGGAAATCTGGCTGATCTGCTGCGCGAGCTGGGCGTCGACGCTGTCGCTGACTTCGGTCAGAGGCAGGGTATCCGAAGTCGCCGACAATAGCAGGATCGGCGAATCCGCCGGGTTGACCTTGCGATAGGTCGGCGGGGAAGGGAGGTTCTTCGGCAGTTGGCCGCTGGCGGCGTTGATCGCGGCCTGCACGTCATTGGCGGCGCCGTCGATGCTGCGGTTGAGGTCGAACTGGATCGTGACCGCGGCTGTTCCGAGATAGCTCGTCGAGGTCATCTGGGCGATGCCGGGAATCTGCGCGAACTGGCGCTCGAGCGGCTGCGCCACCGACGATGCCATGGTTTCCGGGCTCGCGCCCGGCAGGTTGGCGGTGACCTGAATGGTGGGAAAATCCACCTGCGGCAGCGGCGCCACCGGCAGCAGCGGGTAGGCGACCAGTCCGACGAACAGAATACCCGCCATCATCAGCGAGGTGCCGATGGGATAGCGGATGAAGGGTGCGGAAATGCCCTCGCTCATTCCGGCTTGACCTTGGTTTGGGCGGGAGCCGAACTTGCCACCGCCGTAGAGACCAGGGCGCCAGGCTGCACCCTGTATTGCCCGGCCGTGATCACTTGCTGTCCCGGCGACAGGCCTTCATCGACCACCGACCGGCCATCGATCGATTTTGTCACCTTGATCTGGCGCAGCTCGGCCTTGTTGTCCTGATTGACCGAAAATGCGTAGAGACCGTTGGCGCCGCGTTGAACCGCGTCGTCGGGGATCACGGTGGCATCCTTCAGCGTGGTGACGAGCAGCCGCGTCGAAACCGACTGCCCCGGCCACAGCGCATGGTCCTTGTTGTCGAACACCGCCTTGAGCCGAATAGTTCCGCTGGTGGTATCGACCTGGTTGTTGACCACGGACAAGGTTCCGTCCGACAACGTCTTCTTGCCGTCGGTGGTCAGCGCGATCACCTTCAGCGGCTGCGCCGACTGCGCGTCGTTGATGTGGGGCAACTGGTCTTCCGGCGCGGTGAAGATCACGGCGATGGGCTCGATCTGCGCAATCGTCACGATTCCGGTTTGCGTCGATGCATTGACGATATTGCCTTGGTCGACCAGACGGAGGCCGGCGACGCCTGAGATCGGCGCCTTGACGGTGGTGTAGTCGAGTTGCGTCTGTGCGTTGGCGATGGCGGCGTCGTCGGCGGCGAGCTGCGCCGTCAATTGAGCAACGGTGGAGCGCTGGGTGTCGGTCTGCTGCCGGGTTGCGAATTCGCCGAGTTTGGTGAAGCGCTGCAGATCGAGGTTGGCGTTGGCGAGGTTGGCCTCATCCTGGGCCTTCTTGGCCTTGGCCTGATCGAGGGCCGCCTGGAACGGCCGGGGGTCGATCTGCACCAGCAGGTCGCCCTGGTTGACCAACTGGCCCTCCTTGAAGGCGATCTTGTCGATCTGGCCGTCGACCCGGGTTCGCACCACCACGGTATTGAAGCCCTGCACGGTACCGAGCCCGGTCAGATAGACCGGAAAATCGGCCTTCACGGCCGGCGCGATGGTGACGGGGACGGCGGGGCTGCGGGAGGCGGCGGCTGATTTTTGAGCGGTTTCGGCCTGGGTTGGACCGTGCCATCGCTGCCAGCCGAAATACCCCGCCGCGACCAGCGCGACGATAGGCAAAATCCATCGAATGGTCCGCGACTTCGCCATGTGGGCTCGCTCGTTCAAAAGTAAGTAATGGGTCTTTAAAACGGTTCCCACTGATAAAAGATATAATATGCGTGCACTTAATGTGTACACACACTATGGCTTGAAGAATCCTAAACTTTTGGAAAGCTTTCCCAGGACTGCTTGCCCATGTCGCTCGACCTGAAACGCCAGTTGATCGCGCAGCTCGTTGAAAGCTCCCGCCTTCTGCGCAACTACATCGACCATCGCGCCAAGGAGCGCGGCACCACGCGGGCGCAGTGGATCGTGTTGTTCCGGTTGCGGCAGCAGGAGGGATTATCGCAGGTCGATCTGGCGGACGTGCTGGAATTGCAGCCGATCTCGCTGGTGCGCCTGCTCGACCGTCTGGTCGAACATGGCTTGCTGGAGCGCCGCCCCGATCCCCGGGATCGCCGCGCCAACCGCCTGTTTCTCACCGCGGCCGGCCGTCAATTGGTCGATGATCTCGACAGCCTGCGCGACGCCATCGCAACGGATGTGCTGCAGGACATACCGGACACCGCCATCGAAACCAGCCTGGGGACGCTCAGAGACATCAAGGACCGGATCAAGGGTTTTGTCGAACCTCCCGGCAGCGTCGCAGCCAAGTAGTTGCAGCCAAGTGATTGCAGCCAACTAAATCCATGTGACCGCAATCGCCGGCACGTGCAGCGGATTGGCGACTCCGCATTTTTGCATTCTTCAAAATCGCGTTGCCTTGCGGCCAGGTTGTCACCGCGATTGACGTCGTTCATATCACGGCGCATGCGGGCGGCGCGCCTGATCAGCAAGCTCGCAACTGGAGGAGTGCACGATGGATGAATTGAACGGACGCATGATCGCGTGCCAGATACTGATTACCGGGCTGATTGCGCGCGTCGCCAACAATTCGCCCGACCCGCTGCGATTTCTCACCGACTTCCGCGATGAAATCAAAGCGGTGGTCAAAGGCGTCAACATCGCGGGAATGGACAACACCGATCGCGTGCGGCTGAGCGCGCAGCGGACTGTCGACGAGCTGTTTTCGCTGATGAAGCCGCCGAGCACAGACTGATCGATAGTTCGCGATCGCGCGCAGAAGCCCCACTTTATGTGAATTTTCTCGCTTCGATCTAGGGTGCGTACTCATAAATCTTCGTCGATGCCTGCTTAGCTCTGATGCCGGCTGCCTTCGTGGGACCGCGGCAAATGTCGCGATGGGCTAAGAGCTGGCCGCGCTGCCAAGTCTCAAGGCGGCGGTCGGAGACCCTTAAGGTATCTCGCGAGCATGATCTGAAACACGATGCCACCGACTAGGGCGGCGTCGTGCGGTAGCTACGCTGAATTCAGGGGGCTGCGGCCGCAATGGCCTCGATCTCTATCACGAATTCGGGCCTCACTAAGCCAGCCACCATTATCAGCGTGGTAGTCGGGGGCGTCCCGGGGAAGCGCCGGTCCCGTGCGCGCCTGTAGCCTTCCATGTGCTCACGGGCTGTCACGTAGACGCTAAGGCGGATGACGTTCTCCATCGTCATGCCGTCTTCGGCCAAGATGGCGGCAATATTCGCAAAGCAAATCTCGGCTTGTCCTTCGCTGTCCGCAGGAATTTTGTCTTCTAGATCGATGCCAAGCTGCCCCGCTGTGATGACCAACCGATGGTTGGCTGGTACGGCGAGGCCGTGGCTATACCGCGCCAGAGGGGGACGAATAGTTGCGGGGGATAATGCGCGCATGGCGATCATTCCTACGTGAAAGAGTGGATGATGGTGAGAGGCATGACTGTATTTGAACCCGCAGGGGGGTGCCAGATTGTCGAAAGGGACTACTCGTCATTTCAAAGGTGACCTAGGGGATCGACACTTCGATTGTCCGCGTGTATCGGCAGGAGCCTGCATCACAAGGAACCTGCGCGAATCGATGGGAAGGTCACATCTCGCCGAAAAGCAATCGCAGCGATCGGATCTGCTTTAGCCCGTATCTCCACCGTGCTCGCAACCGGGTCGAGCGGTTCTTCAACAGGATAAAACAATGCCGTCGGGTGGCGACGCGCTACGACAGGCTGGCCGCCAACTACCTTGCCTTCATTCAACTTGCTGCAGCAATCAGGCTATGGCTGCGCCTTAGTGAGTTTGCATTCTAGAACGTTTCAAAATTTGTTTTAGAACGGTTTCAAACTGGAGTTTAGAATCGTTTTGATCTGGGCGGATTCAGCAGGCGTGTTGCCGTATTCGCATTGACCGGAGTTTTTTCGCCCGATACCAAGCCCTGAGACAGTTCGTCGCATGTGACAATGTGAACGGACTCCACTTCAATCAGGGGCGGTCATGGGGAAAATAAAAGCACCGAGGTCGTTGCGTTCAATCGCGACGGTCAACTCGGTCGACGAAAACAACAATTCCGGACGAAAGGTTTCCGCGGTCGCGGGATTGATCGCGGTCGCCTCGTTCTCGGGCGCCGAAGCGCAGCAAGCTCCCATCCCGCCGGTGACGGTCGATGCCCCGGTCGCTCGCCCGCGTCCTGCTGCGTCGAGACCTTCGCCGGATCAGCTTCGCGCCCGCACCGCGCTGCGGCGCGCCGCGCGCCGCTCGCAGCCGACACCGGTCGCGGCGGTGCCGTTTCCCAACGCCGGCGGGCTCAACGCCGACCGCGACCCCTACGCAAACCCGGAAGCGCCCTACATGGCCACCCGGGTGCAGGCATCGGGAAAATTTCCCGAGCCGATCCTCAACACGCCAAAAACGATCACCGTGCTGACCAAGGACGTCCTGGCGGACCAGAATTCGACCACCCTGAAGTCGGCCGTGCTGAACACGGCCGGCGTGACGCTCGGAACCGGCGAGGGCGGCAACGCCTTCGGCGACCGCTTTTTCATTCGCGGCTTCGATGCCCGCAACGACATCTTCCTCGACGGCATGCGCGATGCCGGCGTCAGCGTTCGCGAGAATTTCTTCACCGAGCAGGTCGAAATCCTGCGCGGTCCGGGATCCTCGTTTGCCGGCCGCGGCACCACCGGCGGCGCGATCAATATCGTCACCAAGCAGGCGACGACCGAGAACAGTTTCTACAACATGGACACCACATTCGGCACCGACCGCACCAAGCGGGTGGTGCTCGACGTCAACCAGGTGATCAGCCCGACCCTGGCGGTTCGCGCCGGCGGACTTTTTCAGGATGCCGGGGTTGCCGGGCGCGACTTTATCAAGGACGACCGCGATGGCGGTTTCATCGCGGCGAAGTGGACGCCGCTCGACACCGTGAAGCTGTACGCGAACTACATCCACACCAACCTGCATGGTCTGCCGGACTTTGGTGTGCCGTATTACCGGCCCGGCTCTCCCGCGCCCCCGACCGGTTTCACCAGCACTGCCGGCGGCCCGTTCCCGGATTTCGGCGTCAACCGCAACACTTTCTACGGCTTCGTCAATCGCGACTATTACAGCATCAAGCAGGACATCGGAACGGTCGGCGGTGAAGTTTCGATTACCCCGGACCTGACGTTGAGCAACAAGACCCGGCTGCAACGCTCGGTGCTTGACTACATCGGAACGCTTCCGGAAAATCCGATCACAACGCCTGGAAACCCCGCGATGGGGACGCTCAGCGCCAATCCGCAGAGCCGTTATCAAGTGACCCAGAACGTCGCCAACCAGACCGAGGCGACCTACAAGTTCGACGTTGCGGGCTGGAAGAATACGGCCTTGGGCGGCGTCGAAATCTCGCGCGAAATTGCGAGCATCGACAAATATGCGGGTCTCAGCTCCGAGGCGCTGCCGGGCTTCGGAACGCCGGGCGGAAGTGTAACCGGCGTGAATATCTATAATCCGCAGTTCACATTTTCGAACATCAGCCCCAATCCGACATGGGCCGGCCTGCCGACCAAGATCGCCATCGATACCAAGAGCGTTTATTTGATCGATACCGCCAACTACAACGATCTCGTCATCCTCAACGGCGGCATTCGCTATGACGATTATGGCATCAAGGTCAGCGGTTTCGGTACGCAAAATAACGTCCCGAACAGTTTCGGCACGCAGGCGCAGCAGTTCGGATTGCCGAATTTCAACCTCGGCCTTACCCTCAAGCCGAGGCCGAATGGCAGCGTCTACGTTGCCTATGCGACTTCATCTAATCCGGTGGGCGCGGAATTCGATGGTACCAGCTCGGCGTATGGCGGCATCGCTCCCGCGCTCAATGGTAATCCCACTCAGATTTTCGGGCCGGAGAAGAACAAGGCCATCGAGGTCGGTACCAAATGGGAGCTGTTTGACCGGCGTTTGCTGGTGACGGCGGCATTGTTCCAGACCGAAAAGGAAAACGCCCGCGAGTCTCAGAACGTCAACAGCAGCACCGCTGCGGCAGCGCTTCCGGGCTGCTCGTATAACTTGCCGGCGGGATCGGGCAACGTATCCTGCATCCTCGCGGGCGCGGCCTATCGCATCCGGGGCATCGATCTCGGCGTCGGCGGCAAGATCACCGACAAATGGAGCGTGTTCGGCGGCCTTGTGCTGATGCAGTCGGAGGTGACGAAATCGCTCGCTCTATCTCCGCAGCCGGCGCTGTTTCCGACCAATGTCGGGCTCAAGCTTGCCAACGTCGCGCACCAGTCGTTCAGCATGTTGAGCAAATACCAGCTCACCGATATCTGGGAAATTGGCGGGCAGGCGGTGTACCGCTCGCAGATGTATGGCGGCACGTTGCTCGCCGCGAACCAGGGCACGTCGATTCCGAGCTTCTGGCGTTTCGATGTGTTCGCGGAAGCGAAGATCGACAAGAACTGGACCGCGAAGCTGTTCGTCAACAACATCACCAACAAGCTGTACTACGACGCACTGTACCAGAGCGCGACCCCGTTCGTGTTCGTGGCGCCGGGCCGCAGTGCGAGCCTGGTGATGTCGGCACGGTTCTAGCCGAGCATTTGGGGATGCAAATGGCATGCTGATCTGCATCCCCAATGTGTTGAGCAAGGCCGATGTGGCGGATTTCCGCCGCATCATGGACGCTGCTGCGTGGGAGGACGGCCGCTCCACCGCCGGCGCGCAATCGGCGCTGGTGAAGAAGAACGAACAATTGCCGCCCGACAGCGAGGTATCGCGCAAGCTCGGCCATCGCGTGGTGTCGGCCTTGACGGCAAATCCGCGGTTCATCTCGGCCGCGATTCCGCTGCAGATCTTTCCGCCGCTGTTCAATCGCTACGCGGCGGCCAACGAGCACCATTTCGGCATCCACGTCGACAACGCGGTTCGCGGCGACCACCTGACCGGCTTGCGCATCCGGACCGATCTGTCGGTGACGCTGTTCCTGGCGGAGCCCGACGAATATGAGGGCGGCGAACTGGTGGTGGAGGACAATTACGGTTCCCACGAAGTCAAGCTGCCGGCCGGCGATCTCGTACTTTATCCTGCGTCTAGTTTGCATATGGTCACGCCGGTCACACGAGGTATGCGCGTGGCGTCTTTTTTCTGGTTGCAGAGCATGGTACGAGATGCCCACGCCCGTAGCCTGATTTTCGATCTCGACACCGCGATTCAGGCTTTGGTCGAGCGCCTGGGGCGAGACGACCCTGAAACGGTCAAATTGACCGGAATCTATCATAACCTTATTCGCTACTGGGCCGAAGTATGAACATGTCACGCTATCGAGCGATGTTTGCGGTGGTTTCCGCGCTGGTGATGCTGTCGCTGCTGTCGCCGTCATCGGCGCAGCAACCGCAGCAGAAGGCTCCCGCGTCGCAACAAGCTCCCGCGATTTCTCCGCCGCTGCCGGCGGCGGTCCCGGCGCAGACGGCTCCGCCGGTGCAGGCTCCGCCGCCATCGGCGGTAACGCCCGACGGTTCGGATGCTGTGGCAACGCCGGCGGACGGCGGCAGCAAGCTGCTCAAATCCACGACCGTGGCGCTGCGCGAGTTGTCGCCGTGGTCGATGTTCCTGTCGGCGGATATCGTGGTCAAGGCGGTCATGATCGGCCTGGCGTTCGCCTCGCTGGTGACCTGGACCATCTTCATCGCCAAGATGATCGAGCTCTCGGTGATCCAGCGCAAGCTGCGCGGGGCGCTTCGCAAGATCGGCGATGCGCGGTCGCTGGCGGAAGCGCAATTCGCGCTGGGTGCCAAGGAAAACGTGTTGTCGGCGTTGCTGGCCGCGGCGATGCGCGAGGCGCGGCTGTCGGCGGGAATTTCCAGCGACAGCGGCATCAAGGAGCGGGCCGCCTCGAGCTTTGCCGAGATCGTGCGGGCCGAAGCCCGCCGGGTACGGATCGGCATGGGGCTGTTGGCGACCATCGGCGCGACATCGCCGTTCGTCGGGCTGTTCGGTACCGTGTGGGGCATCATGAACAGCTTCATCGGCATTTCGAAATCGCAGACCACCAATCTGGCGGTGGTCGCGCCCGGCATCGCCGAAGCGCTGCTCGCAACTGCGATCGGCCTGGTCGCGGCGATTCCGGCCGTCATCATCTACAATCATTTTGCACGCATCACCAAAGGCTACCTCGAACTGGTCAGCCGGGCGTCGGGCGCGGCCGGGCGATTGCTGTCGCGCGATCTCGATCGCACCCACGGCAGTACGCATTCGCACGCAGCGGAGTAGGCGATGGGCGCTTCGATCGCGGAAGGCAATCTCGACGACGACGACGATTTCGGGGAAACCCACGAGATCAACGTCACGCCGTTCATCGACGTCATTCTGGTTCTCCTGATCATCTTCATGGTGGCCGCGCCGCTGTCGACCGTCGACCTTCCGGTCGATTTGCCGACATCGACGGCGACGCCGCAAAAGAAACCGGACAAGCCGACCTTCGTGACCATCAAGGCCGATCTCGCTGTGGCGATCGGTGAAAACATGGTCAAGCGGGTGGATCTGGTCTCTACCCTGGACGCGGCGGGCGGACCGGACAAGGAACGTCTGGTTTTTCTCCGTGCCGATCGCGCCGTCCCCTACGGCGATTTGATGGATGTGCTGGAAATCCTGCGCAAGGGGAACTATAGAATGAAGCTGGTAACGCTCGAAGGCGTTCCGGAGGCCGCGCAAGCCGCCCCGCTATCGGGCAACCCGAAGCCTTGAACCATGTCTGATTTCCTGGCCGAGCAAAAGCCGTCGCGGCGGCTCTGGGTGTTTGCGGCGCTCGCCGCGCTCGCGATCCATATCGGCGGCGCCGCGCTGGCGATTGCGCACCTGCGAACCGACGATTCCGATGAAGGCCTGGGCGCGTCCGGGATCGAAATCGGGCTGGAAATGGCATCGTCGCATGTCGAGGAGAGCGATCTTCCGCCGGGACCCGATACCGATGCCTCGGTGGCTTCGCCCGCGCTCGCCGAACAGAAGGCGGTCGTCAAGGAGACCGATCTTCCCAAGGATACGCCGACCGAGACTGAAAATCCGGATCGGGTCGTGACTGAAAACGATTCGAAAAAGCCAAAGGAAGAAGAGCCCGAGAAGGCCGCGGTGCAGACCAGCGCGTCAACGGAGTCGGTCGCCGCCGAAGCCACCGCCCAACAGACCCTGGACGATGCGCGGGAAGACAAGAAGTCGACCGCCGTTCAAAAGGGAATAGGTAAGGAGGCCAGGAAGCTCGCGGCTGAATGGAGCCGCCAGTTGAGCGCCTATTTCGAGCGTCACAAACGCTATCCGAAGGTGCAGACCACCAAGAACGCCAAAGTCAGGGTCAGTTTCGAGATCGATCGCGTCGGCCATGTGCTGTCGGTGGCGGTGGTGCAATCATCCGGCGATCCGACATTCGACGAAGCCGCGGTTGCGATGATCCGCCGATCCGATCCGGTGCCGAGGCCCCCGCCCGAGCAGGCCGATCTATCGTTGAAATACGATCTCGACGTGATTTTCAACGAGCGAAGCGAACGCAAAAAGTGAGATCAGCCGCCTCAATCCGGGTCGGCGGGCAAGCCAGAAAACGCCCGGCGGGCGAGTAGGCCGGGCGGAATCGGGTTCGCGTCAGAAACGGTTCAAATTAGAATCTGACGCCGTTTCTTCACCGCAAATAATATCGAATCCCGACATACACCACGACGAGGCAGGCAAATATCAAGGCAACCGGAAGCCGAGGCTTTGCATTGGGTCCGCCGGAGTTCGCCGACTTCTGGCGCTTCGCCGGCGGCCGCTTGAAGGCGGTGACATTATCCTTCACCGGCTCGGGCGAATGCGCCTTGACGTCGGGCGGTACGCCAATGCCACCCATTTCTGCGTAATAGCTCCTGTAGATCAGATTGATGGTGGCGTCGGTTGCTTCACCCTCCGGCATCTGATTGAGGAGCGCCTGATAGCTGGCAAGAAAGCCTTGGGCTTCCTTGGGCAGCGCGGAAGCGCCGTTCAGCTTGGCCATCATCTTCCAGGTCGCGAAATCGGCGCGGGCCTTGGTATCGGCGCGTCGCGCGATCATCATGTCGGCAGCTTTGATCAAAATGGCCTCGGGCCTTTTCGGCCTATTTACGGGACTTGATTACGCGTTCCAGGTTAATGCAAGAAGTAAACGCATCACAAAACCGACAGATGTCCGCAGTATCGCGGAAATAACATCAAGATTTAGACCGAACTGGGCACCCACCAAGGGAACAACGATCAGAAATCCGATCAGGATCAACATCCCGTAGGGTTCCAGCCGCGACAGCGGTGAAGCCAGCGCCCTGGGCAGCAATCCTACCGCGACCCGGCCGCCGTCCAGCGGCGGGATCGGAAGCATATTGAAAACCGCCAGAACGACATTGATCACGAACGCATTTTTGAGGTTGTCGGCAACCCATTGTGCGGCATTCACAGGTACGAACGTCAAGCCATGAAACGCCGCCGCCGCGAGCAACGCAAGGGCGATGTTGGTGGCCGGCCCGGCCAGCGCCACCCACACCATATCGAGTCGCGGGTTGCGCAGTGCGCGGAAGTTGACCGGCACGGGCTTCGCGTAGCCGAACAGGAACGGCGAGTGGGACAGCAGCAGGATACCGGGCAGCAGCAGCGTACCGAACGGATCGATATGCCGGAGCGGATTGAAACTGACGCGGCCTTGTTCGGAAGCCGTGTTGTCGCCGAAGTGGCGCGCGACGAAACCGTGCGCCGCCTCATGAAACGTAATGGCGATCACGAGCGGCAATACCCACACCGAGATGTCGTACAATGAGATGTTCAATTGGATGTCCTGACCGCTTCAGCGGATAAGTACCGACGCTAGCATAAATTGCCGCATCCCGCCTTAACGGGTAGCCTTGCTCAGTAAGTCGCGCGGCCTCCGGAAATATCGAACACCGCGCCGGTCGAAAATGCGCAGTCTTCCGACGCCAGCCACGCCACCATCGCCGCGAGTTCTTCCACCAGAACGAAGCGTCCCTTCGGAATCTTCGAAAGCATGAAGTCGATATGCTGCTGCGTCATCTGGTCGAAGATCGCGGTCTTGGCCGCCGCCGGCGTCACCGCGTTGACGGCGATTTCGTAACCGGCGAGTTCCTTGCCTAGCGATTTCGTCAGCGCGATCAGGCCGGCCTTCGACGCCGAGTAGTGCGCCGCGTTCGGGTTGCCTTCCTTGCCGGCGATCGAGGCGATGTTGACGATGCGGCCGTAGTTCTGCTTGACCATGCCGGGCACGAGGGCCTTGCAGCAGATGAAGGGTCCGTCGAGATTGATGCGCAACACCTTGCGCCATTCCTCGAGGTCGGTTTCCCACACCGTCTTGTTCACGCCGGCGATGCCGGCATTGTTGACGAGAATGTCGATCTTGCCGAGCGCCGCCAAGGTGGCGTCGCGCGTCTTTTCCACGGCGGCGAGATCCGACACGTCGACCTTGAATGCCGTGACGCCCGATCCGATTTCCCTGGCGGTCTTCTCGGCGAACGGCTGGTCGTGATCCCAGATCGCGACCCTGGCGCCGGAGGCGACGAAGCGTTCGGTGATGGCGCGCCCAAATCCCTGCGCGCCGCCCGTGACGACGGCGCAGCGGCCGTTCAAGTCGATCTTGTTCATGTGAAAATCCTTTCGTGTGATGGTCCTCATGGTGAGGAGCGCGCTCTTGCGCGCGTCTCGAACCATGAGTGCAACGCGTCCCTCATCCTTCGAGACGCGGCGAAGGCGCCGCTCCTCAGGATGAGGTCTGTTTACAGCGTCCAGCCGCCGTCGATGATATGGGCGACGCCGGTCGTGAACGAGCTTTCGTCGCTGGCGAGATAGACCGCCAGCGACGCGATTTCCTCGGCAGTGCCGAGCCGTCCCATCGGCTGCCGGCTCACGAACATCTCGCGGCCCCCGGGGCCTGCGGCGGCGGCGCGGTTGAGCATCGACGGCGTCTCGATGGTGCCGGGGCAGATGCAGTTGCAGCGGATGCCCTTGGTGATGAAATCGGTCGCGACCGCGCGGGTCAGCGCCGCGACGGCGGCCTTGGTGGCGCCGTAGACGTAGCGATTGGGCGCGGCCTTGAACACGCCGGCGGCGGACGAGATGTTCACGATCGAGCCGTGGCCGGAGGCCAGCATGTCCGGCAGGAAGGCCCGGATGGTCCGGTGCATCGATTTGACGTTGAGGTCGAATGAAAAATCCCATTCCTCGTCGGAGCATTCCAGCACGGTGCCGTGATGCACGAAGCCGGCGGCGTTGAGCAGGATGTCGACCTTGCCGACGCGCTTGGCCATCGCGGCGACAGCGGCGCTGTCGCGCACGTCGAGCCGCGCCACTTCCGAAACGCCATCCTTGCCGAGCAGGGCAAGGCCCTTTTCGTCGATGTCGGTCGCAAACACGCTCGCGCCTTCGCGCGCAAAGGCCAAGGCGCAGGCGCGCCCGATCCCCACCGCGCCAGCGGTCACGAACGCGCGCTTGCCCTTGAGGCGGTCTGACATGTTGTTCTCCCTGGATCTATCGGTGATTTTTGCTGCGTCATACGCGGGCTTGACCCGCGTATCCATCTTTTTGAAGAAGGATGGGTTGCCGGGTCAAGCCCGGCAACGACGATTGGGATCGGTTCTAATGATTATCGCGCGCGACGCCGACCTTGCCGGCGATGTCGTGATAGCGGGTGGCGAACTCCATGCAGGCGCCGGTGGCCTGCTGGCCGACAGTGGAGCGATAGAGCTCCTGCCACGGCGTCTGGTTGGCCGGGTAGGGGAAGCCGCCTTTGGCTTTCAGTTCGGCGCGGCGATTCCCAAGCTCTTCATCGGAGATCAGGATGTTGGCGCTGCCCTTGTTCAGATCGATGCGGACCATGTCGCCGGTCCTGAGGATCGCAAGCCCGCCATCGGCGGCGGCTTCCGGCGTGGCGTTCAGGATCGACGGCGAGCCCGAGGTGCCGGACTGGCGGCCATCGCCGATGCAGGGCAGGGACAGGATGCCGCGTTTGATCAGCGCGGCGGGCGGCTGCATGTTCACGACTTCGGCGCCGCCGGGATAGCCGATCGGGCCGGTGCCGCGCACGAACAGGATGCAGTGCTCGTCGATATTGAGCAGGGGATCGTCGATCCGGTGGTGGTAATCCTCCGGCCCCTCGAACACGATGGCGCGTCCCTCGAACGCGTTCGGGTCCTTGGGATTGACCAGATAGCGGTCGCGGAATTCCCCTGATATCACGCTGGTCTTCATGATCGCGGAATCGAACAGATTGCCGCGCAGCACCAGGAATCCGGCGTCCTTCACCAAGCGGCTTGTCGTAGCTCCAGATCACGTCGCCATCGGGTTTTGGGGCTTCGCGGCAGTTGTCGCCCATGGTGTGGCCGTTGACGGTCATGGCGTCTTCATGGATGCGCTGGTGCGCCATCAATTCGCGCACCACCGAAGGCACGCCGCCGGCGCGATGATATTCCTCGCCGAGATAGAAGCCGGCCGGCTGCATGTTCACCAGCAGCGGAACATCGTGGCCGAATTTCTGCCAGTCTTCGATCGACAACTCCACGCCGATATGGCGAGCCAGCGCGTTGATGTGGATCGGGGCGTTGGTCGAGCCGCCGATCGCCGAATTGACGACGATGCAGTTCTCGAACGCCTTTCGCGTCAGGATGTCGGACGGTTTCAAGTCTTCCCAGACCATCCCGACAATGCGCGTCCCGGTCTCATAGGCGATCTGGCCGCGCTCGCGGTAGGGCGCCGGGATCGCGGCACAGCCCGGCAGCGACATGCCCAGCGCCTCGGCCAGCGAATTCATGGTGGAGGCGGTGCCCATGGTGTTGCAGTGGCCGACCGACGGCGCCGAGGAGGCCACGATATTCATGAACTCCTCGTAGTCGATCTCGCCGGCGGCCATGCGTTCGCGCGCTTTCCAGACCACGGTGCCGGAGCCGGTGCGCTCGCCATTGTGCCATCCGTTGAGCATCGGCCCGCCGGACAGCACGATCGCCGGCAGGTTGACGGTCGCCGCCGCCATCAGGCAGGCCGGGGTGGTCTTGTCGCAGCCGGTGGTCAGCACCACGCCGTCCAGCGGATAGCCGAACAGGATTTCGACCAGTCCAAGATAGGCGAGGTTGCGGTCGAGCGCCGCGGTCGGGCGCTTGCCGGTTTCCTGGATCGGGTGCATCGGGAATTCCATGGCGATGCCGCCGGCGGCGCGGATGCCTTCCCGGACCCGATGGGCCAGATCCAGGTGATGGCGATTGCATGGCGAAAGGTCGTTGCCGGTTTGCGCGATGCCGATAATCGGCTTGCCGGATTGCAGTTCATGGCGGGTCAGGCCGTAATTGAGGTAGCGCTCGAGATAGAGCGCGGTCATCCCCGGGTTGTGCGGGTTGTTAAACCACTCGCTGGAACGGAGTTTGCGCCTGGTGACGCCGGTAAGCGGCTTGTTCATGTTTTCTCCCGCAGCGCACACGCCTTATTCTTGTGCGTAATGTTCGTGTTGGCGGCGGATGTTTGCATGCCGATGCCCCCTCCGCAACGCCGGCGGGAACGGTAACCTCCCTACGACTTTGATCCAAGGACATCAGCAAAAAATTCTGCTAAGACCCATCCCAATCAAAAGAGCGGCTGCGGGGCCAAGCCCGTCAAGCCGCACATAATTGGAGGGAATGAATGGCGTCGGTCCAGATTCGCGACGTTCGGAAATCGTTTGGCGGCTTTGAAGTCCTGCATGGCGTGAGCGTCCCGATCGAGGATGGCGCCTTTGTTGTGCTGGTCGGCCCTTCCGGTTGCGGCAAATCGACCTTGCTGCGGATGCTCGCGGGGCTCGAAAACATCACCTCCGGCACGATCTCGATCGGCGACCGCGTGGTCAACAACGTCCAGCCCAAAGAACGCGACATCGCGATGGTGTTCCAGAATTATGCGCTCTATCCGCATATGACGGTCGCCGACAATATGGGGTTTTCGCTCAAGCTGCGCGGCGCCCGCGCGGACGAAATCAACAAGGGCGTCAGTCGCGCCGCGGAAATCCTCGCGCTGACGCCGCTATTGGATCGTTATCCCCGGCAATTGTCCGGCGGGCAGCGCCAGCGCGTCGCGATGGGTCGAGCCATCGTGCGCGATCCGCAGGTGTTCCTGTTCGACGAGCCGCTGTCCAATCTCGACGCCAAACTGCGGGTGGCGATGCGCACCGAGATCAAGGAGCTGCATCAGCGGCTGAAGACCACCACCGTCTACGTCACCCACGACCAGATCGAAGCCATGACCATGGCCGACAAGATCGTGGTGATGCATGACGGCATCGTCGAGCAGATCGGCTCGCCGCTCGAACTTTATGACAAGCCGGACAACCAGTTTGTCGCCGGCTTCATCGGATCGCCGGCGATGAATTTCCTCAAGGGCAAGGTGAAGTCGAACGGCAGCGCCAGTTTCGAAGGCCCGAACGGCGTCAAGCTGCCGCTGGCAACGGCGCCGGCCAATTCGGAAGGGCGGCCCGCGGTCTACGGCGTCCGGCCCGAGCATTTCACCATCGCCGATGACGGCGCCGAGGCCGAGATCGTGGTGGTCGAGCCGACCGGGTCGGAAACCCAGGTGTTCGCCAAACTGGGCGGCGAGCAGGTCGTCGCGGTGTTTCGCGAACGGCATCAATTCAATCCGGGCGACAAGGTCCGGCTGAAACCAGATCCCGCGCTGGTGCATCTTTTTGACGAGACGACGGGCAAGCGGCTGAACGCCTAAAAAACTAAAAAAATAGACGCCTAAAAAAACATAAAACAAATTTTCAAAGGGAGGATCGACGATGCACGACTTTACCCGCCGCACCGTTCTTCAAGGCGGCACGGCGTTAGCGGCGGCTGGCGCCCTCACGGGACCGGCGCTGCTGGACTTTGCCAAGGCCTGGGCGCAAACGGCGCCCTGGAAGGCCGAACCGGGCGCCAAGCTCACCGTGATGCGCTGGAAGCGCTTCGTGCCGGCTGAGGACGACGCATTCAATGCGATGGTGGCGGCCTTCAAGACCGCGACCGGCACCGAAATGAACGTGTTCAGCGAGTCCTTTGAGGACGTGCAGCCCAAAGCATCGGTCGCGGCCAATACCGGCTCGGGACTCGATCTGGCCTGGGGCCTGCATACGCTGCCCCAGCTGTTCCCGACCAAAGTCCTGAAGATGAACGATGTCGCCGACTACCTCGGCAACAAGTATGGCGGATGGACCGAGGCCGCCGCCAAGACCTGCAAGCAGGGCAACGACTGGCTCGGCATCCCCGTTGCGACCATCGGCGGCTATCTGACCTATCGCAAGTCCGCCGTCGATAAGGCGGGCTTCAAGGGAATCCCGACGGACTTCCCGGCCTATCTCGAACTGTGCAAGGCGCTGAAGGCGAATAACACGCCGGCCGGCTTTGCGCTCGGACATGCGACCGGCGATGCCAACGCCTGGGTGCACAACATCCTCTGGGGCCACGGCGCCTACACGGTCGACAAGGACGACAAGGTCATCATCAATTCTCCGGAAACGATGAAGGCGCTGGAATACGCCAAGGCATTGTCCGACACCTTCATTCCCGGCGTCGCCTCGTGGAACGATTCCTCCAACAACAAGGCGTTCCTGTCCGGCGAGCTTTACCTGACCTCGAACGGCATCTCGATCTATGTCGCGGCCAAGGACGATCCGGCCAAGAAGGATCTCGCCGAAGACACCTATCACGCGCTGTGGCCGGTCGGTGCCAGCGGCAAGCCGACCGAACTGCAGCTCGCGGTTCCGATCCTGGCCTTCAACTTCACCAAGTATCCGAATGCGTCGAAGGCCTTCATCGCCTTCATGCTGGAAAAGGAAAACTTCGAGAAGTGGCTATCGGGCGCGCGGGGCTATCTCACCCACACCCTGAATGCCTATGACGCGGCGCCGGTGTGGACCGCCGATCCGAAGAACCAGGTGTTCAGCCAGGCCAGCAAGCGGGCGCTGCCGGCTTCCGGCATCGGCACCCCCGGCGAGAAGGCGGCGACCGCGATCGCCGACTTCCTGGTGGTCGACATGTTCGCCAATTACTGCACCGGCGCCAAGGACGGCAAGACCGCCATGGCGGAGGCCGAGCGGCAATTGAAGCGGATCTATCGCTGACGACATGGAGCGGGCGGCAGGCTATCGCCGTCCGCTCCATCGCCTCATTTCGTGATGCGGACGAGACGGCAACATCGCCGGCATAAAGCGGGATTTCGCCAATGGCTGACATCGCACTCCAACCCCGGGTAGCCAAGCCGCAGATCCGCGAGGCCACCGCGTGGGACCAGCTCAGGACCAACAGGAACTGGCTCGGCTTCTGGTTCATGCTGCCGGCGCTGGGGTTCCTGGTATTTTTCCTCGCCTATCCGCTCGGCCTCGGAATCTGGATTTCATTCACCGACGCCAAGATCGGACGGCCGGGCCAGTTCATCGGGATCGAGAATTACGAGTGGCTGTCGGGGGATTCGATCTTCTGGCTGTCGGTGTTCAACACGCTGCTCTACACCACGGTCGCCAGCGCGATAAAATTCGCCGTCGGGCTTTATCTGGCGCTGCTGTTGAACGAGAACATGCCGTTCAAGGCCATGCTGCGCGCGCTGGTGCTGATCCCCTTCATCGTGCCCACGGTGCTGTCGGCACTGGCATTCTGGTGGATCTTCGATTCGCAATTCTCGATCATCTCGTGGTCGCTGAAACATCTCGGCCTCATCAGCCAGAACATCAATTTCCTCGGCGACCCCACCTGGGCGCGGATCTGCGTCATCTTCGCCAATATCTGGCGCGGCGTTCCCTTTGTGGCGATCACGCTGCTGGCCGGTCTGCAGACCGTGCAGCCTTCGCTCTATGAGGCCGCGACACTCGACGGCGCCAGCAAGTGGGAGATGTTCCGCTTCATCACCTATCCGTTGCTGACGCCGATCATCGCGGTCGTGATGACGTTCTCGGTGCTGTTCACCTTCACCGACTTCCAGTTGATCTGGGCGATGACGCGCGGCGGCCCGGTCAACGCCACCCATCTGATGGCGACCTTGTCGTATCAGCGCGCCATCATCGCCGGACAGCTCGGCGAGGGCGCCGCGATCTCCAGCGCGATGATCCCGTTCCTGCTGGCCGCGATCATGGTCTCCTGGTTCGGATTGCAGCGTCGCAAGTGGCAGCAGGGAGAGTCGAATGACTGATCTTCCGACCTCGAGGATCGATCTCAAATCCGTGCTGACCGGCTCGTCGCCGACCGTCGCCATGGACGATCACAGCGAGGGCATGAGCTATCTGCAGTCGGTGCCGCGCCGCATCGTGACGCTTTATCTGCCGCTCTCGATCATCGTGGTCATCCTGCTGTTTCCGTTCTACTGGATGGGACTGACGGCGATCAAACCGGACGAGCAGCTGCTCGATCTCGACCGCTACAATCCGTTCTGGACCTGGAATCCGACCTTCAAGCACATCTACAAGCTGTTGTTCCAAAGCTATTATCCGCACTGGCTCTGGAACACGATGTATGTGGCGGTCTGCGCCACCATCCTGTCGATCATCGCCAGCGTGCTGGCGGCCTATGCCATCGTCCGTCTGCGCTATCGCGGCGCGCATTGGGTCGGCGGCCTGATCTTCCTTTCCTATCTGGTGCCGCCGTCGATCCTGTTCATTCCGCTGGCGACCGTCGTGTTTCAGTACGGGCTGTTCGACTCGCCGATGGCGCTGATCCTGACCTATCCGACCATCCTGATCCCGTTCTCGACCTGGCTGCTGATGGGCTATTTCAAGACCATCCCGTTCGAGCTGGAGGAATGCGCGCTGATCGACGGCGCCAGCCGCTGGCAGATCCTGGTCAAGATCGTGCTGCCGCTGGCGATCCCCGGCTTGATCTCCGCCTTCATCTTCTGCTTTACGCTGTGCTGGAACGAATTCATCTACGCGCTGACCTTCCTGCAATCGACCCAGAACAAGACGGTGCCGGTCGCGATCGTCAACGAGTTCGTCGACGGCGACATCTATCGCTGGGGATCGCTGATGGCGGGGGCGCTCGCAGGCTCGCTGCCGCTGGTCATTCTCTACGCGTTCTTTGTCGAGCACTATGTGTCGGCGATGACCGGAGCGGTGAAGGAGTGAACCAGCGGCCCGAATCCAGCGGTACCCCTGACGTATTTTCTTGACGCGAACCGGTTTCCACCCCGCTCGAAAACGCGATACAACAACAACAATAAAAAGGAGTTGGGTCTTGCATATTCTGGTTCTGGGCGCCGCCGGCATGGTCGGCCGCAAATTGACCGAGCGGCTGTTGCGCGATGGTCGTCTCGGCAAGGCCGACATCACCCGCATGACGCTGCAGGACGTGGTCGCGCCGGCCAAACCCGACCAAGCGGGCTTTCCGGTCGATACCGTGACCTGCGATTTCGCGGTACCGGGCGCTGCCGAAAAACTGGTCGCGGAGCGTCCCGATGTGATCTTCCATCTCGCCGCGATCGTCTCCGGCGAAGCCGAACTCGATTTCGACAAGGGCTATCGCATCAACCTCGACGGCACCCGCATGCTGCTGGATGCCATCAGGCTGATCGGCGGCGGCTACAAGCCCCGCCTTGTCTTCACCTCCTCGATCGCGGTATTTGGCGCGCCGTTTCCCGAGGCCATCGGGGACGAGTTCTTTCAGACGCCGCTATTGAGCTACGGCACCCAGAAGGCGATCGGCGAACTGCTGCTGGCGGATTATTCGCGCCGCGGCTTCATGGACGGCATCGGCATCCGGCTGCCGACCATTTGCATCCGTCCGGGCCTGCCCAACAAGGCGGCTTCGGGGTTCTTTTCCAACATCCTGCGCGAACCGCTTGCCGGCAAGGAAGCGGTGCTGCCGGTCTCCGAGGATATCAGGCACTGGCATGCCTCGCCGCGCTCGGCGGTCGGGTTCCTGATCCATGCCGCGACCATGGATACCGCGGCGGCCGGCGCCCGCCGCAACCTCACCATGCCCGGCCTTTCCGCGACCGTCGGCGAGGAGATCGCGGCGCTGAAGCGGGTGGCGGGAGACAAGGTGGCGGCGCGGATCAAGCGCGAGCCCGATCCGTTCATCATGGGCATCGTCGACGGCTGGCCGCGCAATTTCGACGCCAGGCGGGCCGTGAAGCTCGGGTTTACCACCGCCGAAAAGACCTTCGACGACATTATCCGGATTCACGTCGAGGACGAACTTGGTGGTAAGTTCGCGGCTTGATCCGTTTGTCGATTTTCAGGGAGAATGACCATGACAGCCAGCATCGTCGGGTGGGCGCATACGCCGTTCGGCAAGTTCGATACCGAGACCGTCGAGAGCCTGGTGGTCCGCGTCGCCACCGATGCGATGGCTGACGCCGGCATTTCCGCAGCCGATGTCGACGAAATCGTGCTCGGGCATTTCAATGCCGGCTTCTCGCCGCAGGATTTTACCGCGTCGTTGGTGCTGCAGGCCGACCCGCAATTGCGCTTCAAGCCGGCGACCCGGGTCGAGAATGCCTGCGCGACCGGATCGGCCGCGGTGCATCAGGGCATCCGGGCGATTGCGGCGGGTGCTGCGAAGATCGTGCTGGTGGTCGGCGTCGAGCAGATGACCCGGACGCCGCCGGCCGAGATCGGCCGCAACCTGCTGCGCGCCTCGTATCTGCCCGAGGACGGCGATACCCCCGGCGGCTTCGCCGGCGTGTTCGGCAAGATCGCGCAGGCCTATTTCCAGAAATATGGCGACCAGTCCGATGCGCTGGCGATGATCGCCGCCAAGAACCACAAGAACGGCGTCGCCAATCCCTATGCGCAGATGCGCAAGGATTTCGGCTACGAGTTCTGCCGCTCCGAGAGCGAGAAGAATCCGTTCGTGGCAGGACCCTTGAAGCGCACCGATTGCTCGCTAGTGTCGGACGGCGCCGCGGCGCTGGTATTGACCGATGCCGAGACCGCCAAGACCATGGGCAAGGCGGTCAACATCCGCGCCACCGCGCATGCCCAGGATTTCCTGCCGATGTCGAAGCGCGACATCCTGCAGTTCGAAGGCTGCAGCGTGGCATGGCAGCGCGCGCTGCTATCGGCCGGCGTGCAGCTCTCCGATCTCTCTTTCGTGGAGACCCACGACTGCTTCACCGTCGCCGAACTGATCGAATATGAAGCGATGGGACTGACGCCGCGCGGGCAGGGCGCCCGCGCCATCAAGGAAGGCTGGACCCAGAAGGACGGCAAGCTGCCGATCAATCCGTCTGGCGGCCTGAAAGCCAAGGGCCACCCGATCGGCGCCACCGGCGTCTCCATGCATGTGTTGACGGCGATGCAGCTTTTGGGTCAGGCGCCCGAAGGCATGCAGATCAAGGACGCCAAGCTGGCCGGCATCTTCAACATGGGCGGCGCGGCGGTCGCGAATTACGTCTCGCTGCTGGAGCCTGCGAAGTAAGCCGACGCTGGCTGCATTCCGTAGGGTGGGCAAAGGCGCCCTTGCGCCGTGCCCACCATGCCTTCGCGAAAAACGTTGGTGGGCACGCTTCGCTTTGCCCACCCTACAGAGCTGACGCCTCGACGCTGGCGTCAAGTCTTGCGGAGGCTCGTTCGGCTCAACCGGGCCGGACAAAACCTTCAATCCGCAAGGCGACGGTGGCAAAAGAGCCCGATCGCCGGGGAGAGCACGAAGGAAGCCGTTAAAACCATTGCGTGCGGGAATGCCGGGCGATTTCGGTGCGACCGCTGTGAATACTCGTGTGCTTTCTCGAATACCATTTCGCACACGAGGCTGCGGGTGCATCGTGCACCCGGCATTCCCCACGCCCTCTCATGGGCGAGAATTAATGCAAAGGCTCGGGCGCATCGCGCCGCGAGAACGCGAAGTTATTCTCACTCGTCATCGCCCGCGAAGGCGGGCGATCCAGTATTCCAGAGACGCTGATGATGGAATCGAGAGGTCGCGGCGTACTGGATACCCCGCATGCGCGGGGTATGACGGCGTTGTACGGGCAGCACACGACGGTTCTGCAATTGGCTGTTTGACAATCGAACCCTCCCACGTCGTCCCTGCGAAAGCAGGGACCCATAACCACCGGCGTCGGTTGTTATGGAAGGTCTCTAACTCCGTGCCGCAATGATAGGACACGACGTAGGGGGCCCGGCTCAAGGCCGGGACGACGCCGAGCATGGAGCATCCACGCATACGCCCATACCCGCAGGACGCCTTGATCTTGGCGACGACCTGCCGTTACTTGGCCTTGGAAAAGGGCGCGGATCACAGCGCCATACGCCTGTCACCGGGAGCGAACCAGGCCATGGGACCACTGCAGGGCATCAAGGTCGTGGACATGACGACCGTGCTGATGGGGCCCTATGCCACCCAGATGCTCGGCGACTACGGCGCCGACGTCATCAAGGTCGAAACGCTCGACGGTGACGTGACGCGGCAGATCGGGCCGACCCGTCATCCCGGCATGGGCCCGGTGTTCCTCAACACCAACCGCAGCAAGCGCTCGATCTGCCTCGATCTGAAGAAGCCGGCCGGGCGCGACGCGGTGCTGCGGCTGATCGCGGCGGCCGATGTGCTGGTCTACAATGTGCGGCCGCAGGCGATGGCGCGGCTGCAACTCGGCTATGACGTGGTCTCGCAGATCAATCCGCGCCTGATCTATGCCGGCGTGTTCGGGTTCGGCCAGGACGGGCCCTATGCCGCCAAGCCCGCTTATGACGATCTGATCCAGGGCGCCACGGCGCTGCCCGCGCTGATGGCGCAGACCGGCGACGGCGTTCCGCGTTATGTGCCCAATGCGCTGGTCGATCGCATTGTCGGACTGACGGCCGTCGGTGCGATCTGCGCCAGCCTCGTCGATCGCGACCGCACCGGGCGCGGCCAGCGCGTCGATATTCCGATGTTCGAGACCATGGCAGGTTTCGTCATGGGAGATCACATGGGCGGCCTCACCTACGAGCCGCCGCTCGATAGAGGCGGCTATGCGCGGCATCTGTCGCCGGACCGGCGGCCCTACAAGACGTCCGACGGCTACATCTGCGTGATCGTCTACAACGACAAACAGTGGGAAAATTTCTTCAAGGCGACCGGGCGCGACGATCTTCGCAGCCATCCCAAA
Source organism: uncultured Alphaproteobacteria bacterium (assembly GCA_963793165.1). Taxonomy (GTDB): domain Bacteria; phylum Pseudomonadota; class Alphaproteobacteria; order Rhizobiales; family Xanthobacteraceae; genus Bradyrhizobium. The sequence continues at coordinate 337,898 of CAWBYU010000004.1, read as the reverse complement.
TTCGCGACCTTTGCCGGGCGCGCGACCAACATCGACACCGTCTATGCCGAACTGGCCCGCATCCTGGAAACCAGGACCACCGCTGAGTGGACCGAAATTCTGGAAAAAGCCGACGTGCCAGTGATGCCGATGCACGATCTCGAGAGCCTGCTGCACGATCCGCATATCGTCGCGACCAATTTCTTTCCGGTGGTCGATCATCCGACCGAGGGCCGCATTCGCAGCATGAAGGTCGCGGCGACATGGTCGGATACGCCGGCGCAGCCGGCGCGGCTGGCGCCGCGCCTTGGCGAACACGGCGAAGACATTTTGCGCGAAGCCGGTTTCTCCGGGGATGAGATCGCGGCATTGCTGCGCGATGGCGTCACCAAAACGGTTGGCATGCCGAAGGACTGATCCGATGGATTTCGCACTCTCCGCCAACCAGGAATCGATCCGCGACGCCGTTGCAAAAATCTGCGCCCGCTTCGACGATGCCTTTTGGCTGAAGAAGGACAAGGAAGGCGGTTTCCCTGCCGACTTTCATAAAGCGCTGGCGGACGCCGGCTGGCTCGGCATCTGCATCCCCGAGGAATTTGGCGGCTCGGGGCTGGGCATCACCGATGCCGCGATCATGATGCGGACGATTTCGGAATCCGGCGCCGGCATGTCCGGGGCTTCAGCGGTCCATATGAACGTGTTCGGATTAAATCCGGTGGTGGTGTTCGGCAATGACGAGCAGCGCCGGCGGATGTTGCCGCCGATCGCGGCCGGCAGCGAAAAATCCTGCTTCGCCGTCACCGAGCCGAACACCGGGCTCAACACCACCCAGCTGAAAATCCGCGCGGTCCGGACCGGCGACAGATATGTCGTCAACGGCCAGAAGGTCTGGATTTCCACGGCGCAGGTCGCCGAGAAGATTCTGCTGCTGGCGCGCACCACGCCGCTGGAGGAAGTGAAGAGCCCGACCCACGGCCTCAGCCTGTTTTATACCGATTTCGATCGCAAGCGCGTCGCCGTGCACGAGATCGAAAAGATGGGCCGCAAGGCCGTCGATTCCAACGAGTTGTTCTTCGAGAATTTCGAAATCCCCGTTGAGGATCGTCTCGGCGAGGAAGGCCGCGGCTTCGAATATATCCTGCACGGCATGAACCCGGAGCGCATCCTGATCGCGGCGGAGGCGGTCGGGCTCGGCAAGGTGGCGCTGTCGCGGGCGACCGGCTACGCCAAGAGCCGCATCGTGTTCAACCGTCCGATCGGCAAGAACCAGGCGATCCAGCATCCGCTGGCAAAGAACTGGATGGAGCTCGAAGCCGCCTGGCTGATGGTGCTCTCGGCGGGCTGGCAATACGACCAGGGCCTGCCATGCGGCCCGGCGGCCAACGCCGCGAAATATCTCGCCGCCGAAGCCGGCTTCCAGGCCTGCGAGCAGGCGGTCATGACCCATGGCGGCTTCGGCTACGCCAAGGAATTTCATGTCGAGCGTTACCTGCGCGAATCCCTGATCCCGCGCATCGCCCCGATCAGCCCGCAGCTCATTCTCAGTTTTATCGCCGAGAAGGTGCTGGGCTTGCCGAAGTCGTATTGAAGGGGTTGATCGGAATGGCGGCTGAAATTCTCACTCCGTCATTCCGGGGCGCCGCGCAGCGGCGAACCCGGAATCTCGAGATTCCCCGATGTGCAATTGCACATCTGAGGTCTGGTCCTTCGGACCATCCCGGAATGACGACATCAAACGAAGTCTCGCAGCCATGAGTTCATCACCAGCGTCGGACTGACGGCTTATGGCAAACACGAGGCGCGTCAGGATGGTCCGGATTTACGGCGCCGAATATCGGCCGATGACCGGGGTAGGGTGAGAACTCGATACTCAATTCACCCCACCCCGTCTCACATCACGTCTGGCGTGATGCTCACCGACTCTCCCCCCTGCAGGAGAAGGTGGTTAGCGGATTGTCGGTTTTCGAAACGATCAAGGTCAGCGAAATCCTTACCGCGAATAGAAGATGAAGCTGGCGATGACGAGCATTGCCGTCACCGCCAGTGTTTGCGCGAGCGCCTCCGATGCCGACTTCCTTGTGGCTTCCTTCATGCCTTACTCCCTAGACCTGGGCACGAGTCATCGTTGCCTGCGATGGCCTGACGGCTCAAATATTTTTACTCGGAACACCCCGCGACGAGTATTCGCTATAACGAGTCCCCACTCAGCGAATATCGACAGTTGCAAGATCGAATAGCAATGCGGCGGCAATTTGACTCGGGCGTGTCGAGATTTGCGAACATTCCGCCGATGAAATGGCGGCGCCGGCTCCGCCGCGCGGTGGAAATGCCGGACGGCGCGGGCTGTTGCTCCGGCGTGGGCCGCCGGATAGGCTTTCGAATGAGCCGCCAATCGACAGAGCAGCCAGCCACAAACAGGAAACCCCGGGGGTGAAGCATGGCCCGTATCGAATATTCGGATCCCGCCAAAGCCAACGAACGCACCCGGGAAATCCTGGGCAAAAACCGCAACGCCAACATCTTCCGGATGATGGCGCACTCGCCGAGCTATTTCGAGCAATATTGCCGGCTCGGCGGCGCGATCCGGCACAAGGGCGAACTCGATCCCGTGGTGCGCGAACTCGCGATCACGCGTACCGGGATCCTCTGCGAGGCGCCTTACGAGATCGTCGCGCACAAACGCATCGGCAACGGCGTCGGCGTCACCGACGAGCAAAACGAAGCCCTGGAAGACTGGAAATCCGCGACCTGCTTCAACGAGGTGCAGCGCGCCGCGCTGGCCTTCACCGATGAAATCGTCAGGCTGCAGCGTCCGACCGACGCGACCTTCAATGCCATCGCCGCGAAACTGACACCGGCGGCGCTGGTCGAGTTGCAACTCTCCGTAGGCTTCTACATCATGACCTCGAAATTTCTGGAAACCTTCGGCATCGATTTGCAGCCGGTGACGGAGGTGGTCTGAGGCGCGATCGCGTTTCCGACGCGGCAGCTGGCGCGCCTGGCCAAGCCATCGCAGCGCTGCCATTGGCCGTTCTGGCCTTGCATGGTCGCATCAGGCAATTGGCGCGGCGTGCGCGACGCATTCGCCGCGCCGCATTCCCTGTTTTTGCCTGCGTGACCGCGTCTGCCCGAAAACGCCGATTTACATTTGATTCATCGTAATTTTTAGAATGAGATTTAAATTTTCCATTCATGATCGCCGCGATTGGCCAGGGGGCCAGGCGTTATTGCGCGCGTGACTGGCGTTGCGATGAGCGTTGTACGAGACAGGCAGCCAACGTGCGTCGTTTTAAATTGAGAAGTATCAGCGCCGGAGCTTTGCCGACGCTCCTCCCGAAGCTTTTGACTGTCTCCGTCCTGTCATGTGCGATAGCGGTTGCGGGTTGCGCCCGAAATACGGCTCCGCCTGAAGCCGCGGCAGAACCCATCCGCTTTACCGCGCCGGTCCGTGCATACCCTGAAGTGCGAGTTCGAAGACCTGCCCGCGCGCTGCTCGCCTCGCAGCCTGCGCCCGACTGCGAATTCAGGGGACCCGACCGCCACACCGTGGACCCGGTGGAATGGGCGCGCCTGAGGCTTGATTATGAGCGGCAATGCTACCAGCGCGCGGAGAAGATCGCGCGCGACCGTCTCCGGCAGCTCCAGGCATCGAGCAGGTGCGAGATTCAGCCTGCCCGGCGCTCGCTGGTCCGGTGAAATCGGGCTGCCGCCCGGCGGAAGTCCCCAACTGCTTCCAATTCTGTCTCCGATGGTTACCCGACCCTTCAAGGTTGCGGTGCTTTTTTACCTGTCCCAGAGCTAGAATTGGCTGAAAACCCCCGGAATCGGCCTCTAAACCCCCGATTTCGAAGCCTATGGTATTATAATGCTCTGGCGAGTTATGCTTTGGCCATAGTGAAACATGAGCTTTTGTCGGTTATGTCTGTTTGAGCACATGATGACCTTGCCAGCTGGCGGCTCCCCAACAGGAAGGAGCGGCCGCGAGAGTAGTTGTTCGATATGAAGACTCTCTACGATCTGCTCGGAGCGCTTCCGGACGATGATGCCGAAAGCCTCAGGACAGCATTCCGTAACGCTGTCAAAGCCAATCATCCTGACATGAATGTCGGCGATCCCGATGCTCTGCTGAGGTTCCGGCAGGTTGTTCGGGCCAACGCCATCCTTGGCGATGCGCAGCAGCGGGCGACCTATGATCGGCTGCTGGTGCTCGCGCTCCGGCAGGCGGCTGCGAACACAAAGCGCGCCAAAAGCTCCCGCTCGATCCGAAAGATCGTCTCCGACGCGATGGCGGTTGCGTTTCTATCGGCGGTCTCGATCGGTGGGTACATCGTGTTCGAGGGCCTTTCGACGGAACCCGGCCGGCCGGCAAAAATGGTTGAAGTCGCTGCCCGCGGACCGGCCGAGGTCGCTGCCGTCGCACCGGCGGCGCAACCCGATACGAGCGCCCGCGGCGAGCCGGGCGAGCTGTTCAAGTGGGCAGGGGTTGCCAATGGGGCGATAGTGGCCGGTGCTGTTGCACCCGCCGCGAATGCCGCCGGCGCCCAGGATGTTGCCAATGCCGGTACGGCTCCCGACCTTCCGGCAGATTCCAACGTCCGGGATGAACCACGCGACCTGCCGGAGAGTGCGGGGATCCCTGACGAGGCGATCGCACCCAACGGCGTCGCGCTGAGCAGAGGTAGCGCGCTGGCTGTTGCCAGTACCGCCGTCCCGGCTCCCGATGCGCCGGGCGCCGGTGCGGCCGCTGTGACCACCGGCAGCGCCCAGGCCGTTGCCAAGGCTGCCCCGGCTTCCGACCCCCCGGTCAAGGACGCCAAATCCTATCGGGAGCGGGGGATATTCGCGTACCGCGACGGCGACCTGTACCGTGCGATCGCCGACTTCGATCTGGCGATCAAGCATGATCCCGGCTTTGCCGAAGCCTACATCGATCGCGGCATCGTGTTCTATCGCATGCACGAATTCGACCGCGCGTTTGCCGACATTGCCGAGGCGCAACGGATTGAAAGCGCGGGCCGGACCAAGACGGCGCCGCCGGCGCTGCGTAAGGACGAACGCTCATCCCGCAGCGGCCGATCGCGGGAAATCCGAAGCTGATATGACGCGGTTGTAGATCTTCAGCTCGTTGTGAGCAGGTTCAGCTTGGTATTGGCCACGGTGAGGCGGTCGGCGAGCAATTGCGCGAGATTGCGCATGACCTGTTCGGCCCCCCGCGGATGCTGCCTGCGGAAGCGTTCAAAGTCGCGGAGCGGTATTTCATAGGCGGTAGCGGCCATATCCGCCGTCACATCGGCGGAACGGTGTGGTTCCTCCAGCAGCGCCATTTCTCCAAACGCCATTCCCCCCGTCAGCGTCGCGAGCCTGATGCCGTCGGGCAGGGTGACGTGGACCACGCCGCTTCGCAGGAAGAACATCGAGGCGGCGGGATCTCCGGCCGCGACGATCTTCTCGCCCGATCGGTAATTCCTGATGGCTGCCAGCGAAGCAAGGTCCGCCAGTTCCTCCGTCGTCAGTCCTGCCAGCAGCGGCTGTTCGGACAATCCGGAGCTCTCGTGAAAATCGATGGCGCCGCCGTGACGGTAAACCACCTGGTCCTCCGCCCATTCGATGGCGGCGTCGAGCAGGAAATAATTGCGTATGTTCGAGAGGCCTTCGGTCCATTGCCCGATCGTCTTCCAGTCCGCCGAGGAACGCTTGATGCCGGACAGGATCACGGTGACATGATAGGCGGCCAGTTCGTGAAATTCTTCCGCCAGCAGCCGGGCGCCCGCGCGCGTCATGGCGGCGACCCGGCGCAGGTCGAAAATGACGAATTGCGGGCGCGGCCTGGCCGCGAGCTGGCGCGAAACGTAATCGACGTTGGAAAACGACAGCGTGCCTACCAGTTCGATGACCCGAACGTCCTGATGATGGGCGGCGAGGATTTTTTGTTCATGCGCCCGACGGCTGCGCCGCGACGGATTCTGGCCGATATCGTAGTCGGCGATGATGCTGTTGCGCGCGTCGTCGCTGCGGTTGAGCATGTGCAGATCGTAGTGCCGCGACAGCGCCTCGCAGACCTTGATGCCGCGCACGCTGTTGCCGTGCTTGTCGAGGCGGGGCGAGTAGCTGCCGAGCCCGAGCCGCGCCGGCAGCGCCGCCAGGATGCCGCCGCCGACGCCGCTCTTGGCGGGAATGCCGACGCGATAGATCCATTCGCCGGCGTAATCGTACATGCCGGAGCTGGTCATCACCGAAAGCGTCCGCGAGATGGCGTAGGGCGTCACGACCTGCTCGCCGGTCACGGGATTGACGCCGCGATTGGCCAATGTCGCGGCCATCACGGCGGCATCGCGCGCGGTCACGAGAATGGAGCATTGCCGGAAATAGACCTCCAGCACCGCGCCGACGTCATCCTTGACCACGGCGGAGGTGCGCAAGAGATAGCCGATCGCGCGGTTGCGGTCGCCGGTCGCGCTTTCGGAGGCAAAGACGGCTTCATCGATATCGAGTTCACGCCCGGCAAACCGGCCCAGCGCCTGGCGGATATATTCGAAGGCGTCGCCGCCTTTGGCCTCATGGATCAGCCCGGAGCAGGCGATGGCGCCGGCATTGACCATCGGATTGAAGGGATGGTTGTCGGCATTGAGGCGGATCGAGTTGAAGGGATCGCCGGAAGGCTCGACGCCGATGGCGCCCTCCACCCGCGCCGCGCCTAGCGTATCCAGCGCCAGCGCGAACACGAACGGCTTCGACATCGACTGGATCGTGAAGGGAATCCGGGTGTCGCCGACCTCGTAGACGTATCCGTCGAGGGTAGCGAGGCTGATGCCGAAATGATCCGGATCGGCCTTGCCGAGTTCAGGGATATAGTCGGCCACCGCGCCGCCAGTGTCCGCGGAAAAATCCGCGTGGCAGGCGCTGAGAAATCGCAGCAAAGGCGGTTTGGACCCGGTCCAGGCCGCGGCGTTGGCTGTCGATGCGGAGGGCGCTGGTTTCATCGCCTCCCGTTTTGCCGCGCAATCAGGGCGCGCGCAACTGGCTAGGCACCAACGCCTGCCGGCGTATCAGCATCAGGGCGACCAATACTGTCGGAACCAGGATGGCCAGGCCGAGAGCGGTGACCTGCCACTGCGAGATCGGCATGATGCCGCCGCCGGGGGTCGCGATCACGAAGCCGCCGATCACCAGCAGAACCCTCAGCGGCCATTCCAGGGCGCCGGCGCCGCGGAGGTCGCCGACAAAGGCCTGATAGCCCTGGATGCCGCCGCAGATGAACAAGGTGCCGAAAGCCGCCAATCCCATCAGGCCGAGCCCGGCGAAGTAGGGACTGTCGCCCTGCAGCACCAGCGCCGGATTCAACACGAAGAAGAACGGGATGAAATAGATGATGCTGCCGACCCACATCGATTCCCATCCGGTCTTCATCGCCGGCGAGCCGGCGATCCCGGCGGCCGCGAATGAGGCGATGGCCACCGGCGGCGTGATCGACGACAGCATGCCCCAGTAGAAGATGAACATGTGTACGGCCATGCGGTTGAGGCCGACCTTTTCGAGCGCCGGCGCCACCAGGATGGCGAGGAAGATGTAACAGGCCGTCGTCGTCAGCCCGAGACCGAGAACGAGGCTGGTGAAAGCGCACATCCCGAGCAGCAGGAACGGGTTGTCACCGGCAATTCGCAAGAGATCGTTGGCGAGGCTGGAGACCACGCCGGTCATCGAAAACGCGCCGATCAGGAGGCCGCAGCCCGCGAGAATGCCGACCAGTTCGACAAAGGTGCGGCCGTTGACTTCAAGGAACTTGTTAATCGTTGTCAGCGTCCAGCGGGTCTCTCTGGAGAATAGCTGGTTGAGAACCAGAAGCAGGGCGGTCGCGTAAAACGGCGCATGGCTCTCGCGCTTGAAATACAACAGCATGATGATCAGCAAGGCGATGACGAAGATGTAGTACCAGCCGTCCTTGATCGTATCCATGATCTTCGGCAATTCAGCCCGCGGGATGCCCTTGAGGCCGTGCCGTGCGGCGTATGAATCCACCTGCATGAAGAGCCCGATATAATACAGCACGGCTGGAATGATCGCGGCGATCGCGACATCGGCGTAGCTGACATTGAGGAACTGCGCGATCACGAACGCTGTCGCGCCCATCACCGGCGGCGCCAGCACCGCGCCGGTGGACGCACAGGCCTCGATGGCGCCGGCATAGGAGGCGCGGAAGCCGCTTTTCTTCATGACGGGAATAGTCATGGTACCGGCGGTCAGCACGTTGGAAATGATCGAACCGGACATCATGCCAAGCAGGCCGCTGGCGAAGATGCAGACCTTGGCGGCGCCGCCGCGAAACGTGCCGCATAATGCGAACGCGATGTTGATGAAGAACTTGCCGGCGCCGGTCATCATCAGCGCGGTCCCGAACACCAGAAAGCCGATCACGGTGTCGGCAAACGCCTGGATCGGGATGCCGAGCAGGCTCTCGCCTGACAGCGTGTGATAGGCGGTGGTCTGCTCAAGGGTAAGTTGCGACCCCCTGAAGGGTCCGAGCCAGCTTGCTTCCGCGAACAGCGGGTAGACGGTAAACGGCAGCACGCTCAGCAGCAGGCTCCACCCTCCGGTGCGCCGCAGCGCCTCCATCAGCACGAACCACATCACGAGGCCGGCGGCGATGACGTTTTTGGGCGCGCCATCGGACTCCCATCCCGACAGCGCCGCCTTTCGGATGTTGAGCATCAGCCAGATCGCGGCTCCGAAGGTCAGGGCGAACAGAAGGATGTCGTACCAGGGGATGCGGTCGAGAGCGGCCGTTTCGGTGCCTGGAAAGATCAGGAACGTGAATGGCAGCATCAGTGCGATCAGCAGATAGAAGTATTCGGTATTGAGCTGCGTGTAATCGATGAAAAACCGCAACGAAAACTGCTGATTGATGCACAGCAGGATCGTCGCTGCCGTTGCGACGATAAGGGCCCAGCGCCATCCCCCGCGCAGGATTCGAACGCGGGAGACCTCGGCTTCTTGCAGGTTGCCGATGCCGGCGTGAGGATCTTCGAATTCGACCCTTTTGGGCGCGGCAGAATAGTTGGGCAAAGACGCTGACATCGAATCCCATCCCATGTGGTGTTCGCTGGAGACCGACTCTGAAGGTCGATTTTTGGGTGTTTTCCGGGATGGTTCTATTCGAAGCCGTTCGGCATGTTGGCCTTTGCCAGCGCGGCGGCGCGTGCTGTCATCCAACCCGACAGGAACGCGGCGTCATCCGATGGCGGGTTGGCTTTGCTGTAGTCGGCCCATGCGGCCGCCAGAACGCCCTGGCGCTTGATCAGGCCATCATTGTGGGCCTGATCGGCGTCGCTCCAGTTGCCGGCTTCCTTGAGGGCCTTCACCGCGCCGGCGTGAAATGGGACGACCCATTTCATGGTCTGGCGCTTCACCCCGAGGCCGACCGCGCCCGGGGCGCCGTCCTTGAAGCCATCGTAGCCATCGATCATGGCCTTGGTGACGGCGTAGACGTCGTCGCTTGATTTCGAGGCATAGGCCACGAAATTCGGGTAGGGATAGGTGCCCATTTGGACCGGCTTTTCGGGGGAGAGCGCGGCGCCGCAGGTCGCGGTCAGTTTCGTGAAGAACGCGCCGACCTTTTGCACGCGTGCCCAGCCTGCCTCGTCGTTGTGCGGCATTGGCGGCCAGATGATGCCGCGTGGCGAACTTTCCAGTTCGCGCGCCGGTCCTGTGATCGTCGTGGCAAAACCGGCATCGGCATCGTTGTTGACGATGCCTTTCCACATCGCGCCGTAGCTTGCGAATTCGACGACCTTGACGTCCTTCTGGGTAAGGCCGGCGAACGCCAGGATGGCGAGCGCGTTCTGGTTGAGCGCCGGCGATCCGACCACAAAGCCCACGCGCTTGCCGCGCAGGTCCTTGATTTGGTTGACGCCGGCATCGCGCGCCACGCCCAGCGATTGACCGTTGCAATCGGTGGTGGAAAGCACGATCTGAACCGGTTGCGGTCCCCATTCCCTGGCGCCGAATTCGAAAACACCTTCTTGCGCAAAGTAGGAGCCGGATCCCATCGCCGACATGATCGCCCGGCCTGCGCGCAGCGGCGCCAGGCGCGCGACGTCGTTGCCGGCCGGCAGAACGCGAACGTCGGTGCTGTACTTGTCCTTCATCATTTTGCCGACGGCGACGGCGATATTGAAGCCGGCGGTGCCGGTGTCGTAGGCCGTAAACGCCATGCTCGGCGGCAGTTTGAAATCTCCGGCGTGAGCCGCCGGCAAGGTCAGCAACGGGATGCCTGCAAGAGCGACTGGCGCGAGCGCCAGCAGTCGACGAATCATGTTTCCACTCCAAGTTGCTTCGCTGCGCGAAACTATTGGCGGGATCATGTCATCGCCTGATGACGATGGCAACGTCCGCGCGATTTATCATGTTGGTAGTTGCCGTACTTGGTCGTTGCCGTACAGGACAGATTGTCGCGGAGCCGTATCGATCCCGCGCCGGCATCAGGTCTCGAGGATGGCGAGCACCTGGCCTTCGGCCACGACGTCGTCGAGGCTGACGAGAATCAATTTAATCATCCCTGCGACCGGCGCCGCGACCGGGATTTCCATTTTCATGGCTTCGACGAACGCAATGTCGTCGCCGTCGCCGACGCTCGCTCCGACCGCGACGGGAAGCGCGCACACGCGCCCGGCAACCTCGGTCACAATCTTGATGTCTGGCATTCCGTTCTCCGGGACAGCCGGCCGCGCGCATGTCGGGTTGCAATACGCGAGGATGAAGGGCGGGCGCCCTTGGCTTGTAGCCGCAGATTGCCTGAGGTAGCTTGGTCTGCAAGTGGAATTTTATTCCGCAAAACGAAATTAGGGCGGGGCACCACATGGGACGACGCTCGGAGCGGCTCAGCAAACAGGGAATGCTTGCCAGCGATCTTGCAGGGGAAGGCGACGTTATCCAGGTGGTGTCGCGGGCGTTCGATGTCCTGCGCTGCTTCGAAGGCCACGAGACGCGGCTCGGCAATCTGGAAATTTCCAGTCGCTGCGGCCTGCCGCGATCGACGGTGTCGCGCCTGACCCATACGCTGACCCGGATGGGCCAGCTGGTCTATCTGCCGCGCGACCAGAAATATCGCATCGGCCCGAGCGCGGTGGCGATGAGCACCTCGATGATGCGCGGGCTGCAATTGCGCAACCTGATCCGGCTGCGGCTGCAGGATGTCGCCGAGCGATTGCCGGGGACCGTGGGCTTCGTCATTCCGGATCGCTTTCATCTGGTCTATCTCGAATTTGCTCGTGCGGCCAATGCGCTCGGTCTGCATGAAAGCACCGGCAGCCGCATCGCCATGGCGAGCACCGCCGCGGGCCACGCCTACACCGCCGCGCTCGACCAGGATATCGGCGACGCGCTGCTGGCGGAAATGGAACGCGAGAGTCCCGACGGCGCCAAAATGCTGCGGCCCCGTATCGAGGCCAACCGCCGCTCGCTGCGCGAACAGGGTTATGTCGTGGTCTGCGGCCTGTGGAGCCCCCATATCAACGGTCTCGCGGTGCCGCTGTGGTCGCCGCAATATCAAACCTTCGTCGTGGTCACGATCGGACTGCTCTCCGCGATGTTCGACGAGAAACGCCTGCATCGGGAAGTCGCCCCGCGGATGCGGGAACTGGGCGCCGCGATCGGCGGCTTGCTGGAGGGCGCCGACGGAGAGCTCTTCACCAACCGGCTGGACAGGAAGCCGCTTCCGGCTGCGGCCCATAATAACAAGCTCATCAAGACGGAGGACACGAATGACCTGGAAGCCGGAGCTCGACGACCTCGCCCGGCGCGAAGCATTCGCGCGGGAGATGGGGGGCGTTGACAAGGTCAAGCGGCAGCGCGACCAGGGCCGGCTCACCGTTCGCGAGCGCATCGACAAACTGGTCGATGACAACAGCTTCCACGAGGTCGGCGCGGTTTCCGGAAGCGCCGAATATGACGAGCGCGGCGAACTCAAGAATCTGACGCCGGCGAATTGCGTGTTCGGCCGCGGCAGGATCGACGGCCGGACGGTGGTGGTGGTCGGCGACGATTTCACCGTGCGTGGCGGTTCCGCCGATGCCTCGATCTCCGCCAAGCCGCTGATGGCCGAGGAGATGGCGCATGACTTCCGGCTGCCGATCATCCGCATCATCGAAGGCTCCGGCGGCGGCGGCTCGGTGAAAACCATCGAGACCAAGGGGGCCGCCAATCTGCCCGGCGGCATCGGCGGCACCCGCGCCTACTGGTACACGACGGCGAACATGGCCCGGGTGCCGGTGGTGGGCCTGGGGCTCGGTTCGGTCGCGGGATTGGGCGCGGCGCGGCTGGCGGCCAGCCATTATTCGGTCATGACCAAGGACTCGGCGATGTTCGTCGCGGGTCCGCCGGTCGTGAAGCGCCTTGGCCAGGATCTCAGCAAGCAGGAGCTCGGTGGCGCCGACATCCAGACTCGCGCCGGCGGGGTCGATCATGCCGTCGATACCGAGGAAGAGGCCTTTGCCTGCGCCCGGCGGTTCCTCTCTTACCTGCCGTCATCGGTCTATCAACTGCCGCCGACGCTTGCCTGCGCCGACGATCCGGAGCGCGCCGAGGAATCCCTGATCAAGGCGGTGCCGCGCAACCGTCGCCAGGTCTATAAAATGCGCCCCATTATCGACGCCGTCGTCGACAAGGGCTCGTTCTTTGAAATGAGCGCGAATTTCGGCCGCTCGATCATCGCCGGGCTGGCGCGGCTGGAAGGGCGCGCCGTGCTGCTGCTGGCCAGCGATCCCTTTCACTATGGCGGCTCATGGACGGCGGAAGCCTGCCAGAAGGTGGTGCGCTACGCTGATTTTGCCGAGACCTTTCATCTGCCGGTGGTCTACCTGATGGATTGTCCGGGCTTCATGATCGGGCTCGATGCCGAGAAGGCGGCGACCATCCGCCACGGCGTGCGGGCGATGGCCGCGGTCAACCAGACCACCGTTCCCTGGTGCACCATCATCGTGCGCAACGCGTTTGGTGTTGCGGGCGTGGTGCACCAGCCGGCGGACCGGTTCTCGATGCGCTATGCCTGGCCGTCGGCCTATTGGGGGTCGCTGCCGCTGGAAGGCGGCATCGAGGCGGCCTATCGCGCCGATATCGATGCCGCGGACGATCCGAAAGCCAAGTTGCACGAGATCGAGGATCGCCTCAACAAGCTGCGCTCGCCGTTTCGTTCCGCCGAAAGATTCTGGGTCGAGGAGATCATCGATCCGCGCAAGACCCGTTCGCTGCTGTGCGAATTCGCGCGGCTGGCCGAGCCGATCCGCACGCCCGGGCTTGCAACCAACATGACGATCAGGCCGTAATCGTCAGCCTCTCATGATGAGGAGGCGCTCTCGCGCCGTCCCGAACCATGAAATGCCACACCCGCCCATCCTTCGAGATGCGGCCAGGCGGCCGGTCCCCACCGGGAGGCATCCCGGCTCTATGCCACCACCGGCTTCGGGACCCGCGAGATCGAAAGCGTGATCAGGGCTGCGACGATGCACAGCGCGCCGGCGACGAAGAATGCCGGCAGATAGCTGGCGAGCAGGGTGCGCGACAGGCCGGCACCGAACGCCGCCGTGCCCGCGCCCAGTTGATGACCCGCAAAAATCCAGCCGAACACCAGATTGGCGCGCTCCGGTCCGAAACGTTGCGCAGTAAGACGCACCGTCGGCGGCACCGTGGCGATCCAGTCGAGGCCGTAGAACATCGCAAACAGCGACAGGCCATAAAACGAGAAATCGGTGTAGGGCAGAAACAGCAGGGAAAGGCCGCGCAGGCCGTAATACCAGAACAACAGCCGTCGATTATCGTAACGGTCGGACAGCCAGCCCGACAGGATGGTGCCGACGAAGTCGAACACGCCCATGGCGGCGAGCAGGCTCGCGGCCTGAATCTGCGGAATGCCGTAGTCGAGGCACATCGGAATCAGATGCACCTGGATCAGGCCGTTGGTGCTGGCGCCGCAGATGAAGAAGGTCGCGAACAGGATCCAGAACACCCGTGTCTTCGCCGCATCGCGCAGCGCGCCGAGCGCCGCCGCCATGATCGGAGCGTTGTTCGGAGGCGGCGCGGGCAGGGGTTGCTTGCCTTCGTCGCCGAACGGCCGCAGGCCGACGTCGCTGGGACGATCGCGCATGATCATGAGGACCGCAAAAGCCGCGACTCCGAGCATCGCACAGATCAGCCCCAGCGCGACCCGCCAGCCCAGGCGTTCGGTAAGGCTCGCCAGCAGCGGCAGGAACACCAGTTGTCCCGTGGCCACGCTCGCAGTGAGAATTCCAACCACCAGCCCCCGCCGCGCCGCGAACCAGCGCGCCGCGATGGTGGCGCCGAGCACCAGCGCGGTCATGCCGGTGCCGATGCCGATCACGACGCCCCACAGCAACATCAATTGCCAGACCTTGGTCATCGCCAGCGACATCACCAGGCCGGAGGCCACCACCAGCAATGCGGAGAGCGTCACATTGCGCAGGCCGTAGCGGTTCATCAGCGCCGCCGCGAACGGCGCCATCAGTCCGAACAGGATGAAACGGATCGACAGTGCCGAGGAAATCTCCGCGGTGGTCCAGCCGAACTCTTTTTGCAGCGGCACGATGAACACGCCGGGCGCCCCGACCGTGCCGGCGCTGATCAGCGCGGTGAGAAAGGTCACACCGACCATCGCCCAGCCATAGTGGATGTTGCGGCGGGCGAGGGCGGCTGACAGCCAATTCGAGATCATAAGGCTCCTGTCCGGAATCCGGATGACAATAGCAGGTGATGATGGGACGGTGCGAGCGTCAGTGAACCAGGCGCTCCACGGCGATCGCGGTGGCTTCGCCGCCGCCGATGCAGAGTGCCGCGACGCCGCGCTTGAGGTTTTGCGCTTCGAGCGCATGCAGCAGCGTCACGATCAGGCGCGCGCCGGTGGCGCCGATCGGATGCCCGAGCGCGCAGGCGCCGCCGTTGATGTTCAGTTTCTCTCTGGGAATCCCGAGGTCGCGCTGCGCCGCCATCGCCACCACCGCGAACGCCTCGTTGATCTCGAACAGGTCGACATCGCCGACGCTCCAGCCGACCTTGTCGAGCAGCTTGCGGATCGCCGGAATCGGCGCGGTGGTGAACCATTGCGGTTCCTGGCTGTGGGTGGCGTGACCTTTGATCTCGGCCAGTGCCGGCAGGCCGTCGCGGTCCGCGAGCGATCGTTTTGCCAGGATCAGCGCCGCCGCGCCGTCGGCATTCGCCGAGGAGGCTGCCGGCGTAATCGTGCCGTTGGCGCGGAACGCCGGCTTCAGCCCGGGATCTTGGCGGGATCGACCTTGAGCGGATGCTCGTCATTGGCGATCTCGCGCGGACCGGCCTTTTCCTTCACGGTGATCGGCACGATCTCGGCCTTGAACGCGCCGCCTTCCACCGCCTTGCGGGCGCGGGTCAGCGTCTCCATGGCATAGGCGTCCTGCGCCGCGCGGGTGAACTGATAGGCCTCGGCGGTGGCTTCGCCGAAATCGCCCATCGAGCGCCCGGTCTCGTAGGCGTCTTCGAGGCCGTCCATCAGCATGTGGTCGATGATGCGGTCGTGACCGACGCGATAGCCGCCGCGCGCCTTCGCCAGCAGATAGGGCGCGTTGGTCATGCTCTCCATGCCGCCGGAGACGACGATCTCGGCGGAGCCGGCATTGATGATGTCATGCGCCAGCATCGTCGCCTTCATGCCGGAACCGCAAACCTTGTTGATGGTGGTGGCGCCGGTCGCGTCCGGCAGCTTGGCGCCGCGCGCGGCCTGCCGCGCCGGCGCCTGGCCCTGTCCGGCCGGCAGCACGCAGCCCATGAACACTTCGTCGATGCGGTCGGGCGGGAGTTTGGCGCGTTCGAGGGCGGCGCCGATCACATGGGAGCCGAGCTTGATGCGCGCTGAAGGGCGAGAGATCGCCCATGAACCGGCCAAGCGGGGTGCGGGCGGCGGAAACGATGACGACCGGATCGGAAGCTGAGGCCATGGCGGGCTCCTGACATAAGGCGGAGGAAAGTTACATGACGTTCATCATATGATGCGCCGCAAAAATTGCAATGCCTGCCGGATGCCATGATTCTCGTGAAGCGGGCCAGGCCGTCGCCGGAAGGCCGATGATCCGGGATGGCGGAAGCATGACGGCTTTATTGTCTCGCTTGCGGGCTACCGTGTCTCGGGATCTTACGTTTCCGGTCGATAAACCCCTGCATCAGCCGCTGCGGCTCGCCGGTCAGGAACGCTTGGCCGAACACGCCGATGCTGAGGTCGACGGATTGCTTCAGCGGCAGTTCTTCCCATTGCCGCAGCAGCGCCTTTTGCGCGCGCAGGGCTTCCGGACCGCATTCCAGCAGCGCCGCCGCCGTCTTCTCGACCGCCGCATCGAGGCCGCCTCGCGGCGCGACCACGTCGACCAGCCCCCAGGCAAGCGCCGTGGGTGCGTCGATATTCTCCGCCGTCATCACCAGCCAGCGGGCGCGGCCCCAGCCGATCAGCCGCGGCAGCAGCGCTGCATGGATGACGGAGGGAATGCCGACCCTGACCTCGGGCATGCCGAACCGGGCGTCATGCAGCGGCGATCCGGAAATCGCAGGCGGCGGCGAATTCGAGGCCGCCGCCGAGGCACCAGCCGGGCATCCGGGCGATCACCGGCGCCGGAAACGCGCGCGCCGCCTCGCAGAGGTCGCGCAGGCCGGTGATGAATTTCTCGGCGGAGGCCTGGTCGAGCCTCGCCATTTCCTTGATGTCGGCCCCGCCGATCATGCTCTTTTCGCTTTGGCCGGCGATCACCAGCACACGGATTGCCCGGTCCGCCGCAAGGCTCTCCAACCCCTCGCGAACGCCATGGATGGCCGCCGAGCCGAGGATATTGAGCGTGCCGGCGTTGCAGATGGTCAGACGGACCACGCCGCGCGGGTCGCGATCGATGCCGCAATGGGGATTGAGCATTTCCATGAGACGGTCCCGGGCTGAGATGGCGGACCGCGGCACTTCCCGGCCAAATCAAGGCCTTGTCAAGGGCCGCGAGGTGCTGCGTTGCGAAGCGGGGGCCGACGCTGTATTAATATGATGACCATCATCTATAAGGGAAATGGCGATGACGACTATCGATACCGCCGAGCTGTTCTCACCCGCGGCGCGGCGCGAGCGGGTGGTCGACTGGCAGGCGCCGGCGCCCATCGCCGAAGCTGCTGCCGCGATGTCTGGGCTTGATGCCATGCGCGCGATCCGCGACGGCATCCTGCCGGAGCCGCCGATAGCGCGGCTGATCAATTTCCGCCTGCGGGTGGCCGAGCCCGGACGGATCGTGATGGAACTCGAGCCGCATGAGGGACTGGAAAACACCATCGGATTGCTCCACGGCGCCACCGCCGCGGCCCTGCTCGACACCGCCATGGGCTGCGCGATTTTGACCATGCTGCCGGCCGGGCGGGGCGCGGTCACGCTCGATCTCAAACTGAGCTATCTATGGCCGCTGTCGGTGAAGTCGGGCACGATTTCGGCGGAGGGGAAGCTCATCAAGCTCGGTCGCCGGACCAGTTACGCCGAAGGCTTTGTCCGCGACGGGTCGGGAAATCTTGCGGTTCACGCCACCGCGACCTTCTCGATGGTCGGTGAGCCCCCGCGATCGAAATAGATGCAGCTTTTCCTGCCGGCAACTGCTATTATATGATTGAAAACATGCAATAGGATTGCCGATGCGCTACTCCAAGGAACACAAGCTCGAAACCCACGCGCGGATCGTGAAGAAGGCCTCGGTGCGGCTTCGTGAAAAAGGCGCGCATGGCGTCGGCGTCGCCGACCTGATGAAGGAGGCCGGGCTGACCCATGGCGGCTTCTACGCGCATTTCGATTCGCGCGAAGCGCTGGTGATCGAGGCCTTTGCCTATGCGATGGACCGCGCGAGGGAGCGCTGGCGCGGGCTCGTGGAGGCGACGCCGCCGGAAAAGCGCCTGGCGACGATCGTGAATTCCTACCTGACGCCGCTGCATCGCGACAATCCCGGCCACGGCTGCGCCGTGCCGACGCTGGGTGCGGAAATCGCCCGCGAGAGCCCGAAGACCCGCAGGGCATTCTCGGCCAAGCTGGAGCAGATGGTCGACATGCTGGCCGAGCAGATCCCCGATGTTCCACGTAAGGCCGCGCGCAAACAGGCGATGGCGGCGATCGCGACCATGATGGGAACCATGGTGCTGGCGCGTGTTGCCGGC
Source organism: uncultured Alphaproteobacteria bacterium (assembly GCA_963793165.1). Taxonomy (GTDB): domain Bacteria; phylum Pseudomonadota; class Alphaproteobacteria; order Rhizobiales; family Xanthobacteraceae; genus Bradyrhizobium. The sequence continues at coordinate 319,724 of CAWBYU010000004.1, read as the reverse complement.
AATGGCGACTTTTCCGACGAGATTCTCGGCGCCGGGCGCGAGGCCGTGCTGGGCCGTCCGGCAGCGGCGAAGTCCACGGCGAAGAAAACCCGCGCGCGGCCGCATTGAAAGCACGTAGATTCCATGGGGCGGTGAGCGTGGCCTTTCCGATAGGTTTGGGTTTCCACACTCGAACCCTCGGAGAGTCAGATGCAAGCATCCAGCATAGCCACGCCCACCGTTGAGCATTGTGGCACAATTTTCGTTGCCATCGAACTGAGCCAGCGGAGCTGGCTTGTGACGCTGCACAGCCCAGGTCGGGACAGGATATCGCGCCACAAGCTGGAAGGTGGCGATCATGCCGGGCTGCTGGCGCTGATCGATCGGGAGCGTGAGCGGGCGAGCCGGACGGCGGGAGGGGCACCCGCGGTGGCGAGTTGCTACGAGGCAGGCTACGACGGTTTTTGGCTGCACCGGCTTCTGCTGGCAGCAGGAATCACGAACTACGTCTTTGACCCCTCCAGCATTGCGGTGGATCAGCGGGCCCGGCGGGTGAAGACCGACCGGATCGACGGCGAGCGGATGTTACGGACGCTGATGGCCTATCTGCGTGGTGAACCGCGCGTGGTGCGGATCGTGCGGGTGCCTGCGGTCGAACAGGAGGACGCCCGCCGCGCCAGCCGCGAACGCGGCCGGCTGATCAAGGAACAGACGGCTCACACCACCCGGATCAAGGCGTTGCTGCGGCTGTTGGGCATGGCGGTCGGCAATCCGCGCCGACGCGACTGGCTGAGTTGGCTGGCGGCGCAGCGGGATTGGCAAGGCCAGGGGGTGCCGCCATGGATGCTGAGTGAGATCAGGCACGAGCACGCGCGGCTGATGCTGGTGCGCGAACAGCTTGAGGCGCTCGCGCAGGCATCTGCTGAAGCGGATCCGGCACCTGCGGCGGTTCAGATGAGCGAGCGCAGCGAGCTGTTGCTCCGGCTCAAATGCCTCGGTCCGGCGTTCGCGACCACACTGACCAGCGAGGTGTTCTACAAGGATTTCCGCAATCGGCGTGAGGTCGCGAGCTATTTCGGGCTGACGCCCAGTCCGTGGCGGAGCGGCGGGATCGACCGCGACCAGGGCATCAGCAAGGCGGGCAATCCGCGCGCCCGCTGTGCCGCGATCGAACTGGCCTGGCTGTGGCTGCGGCATCAGCCGGACAGTGCGCTCACTCAATGGTTCCGGCAGCGCACGCTCAACGCCTGCAAGCGCATCAAGCGCACCGCCATCGTAGCCCTGGCGCGCAAGCTGATCGTGGCACTCTGGCGCTACCTTACCACCGGGCTGGTGCCCGAGGGGGCGGTGCTCAAGACCGCGAAGGCGTAAACGCTTCAACCAACGCGTCAGCGTCGCGGCATCTGCCGCGGTCAGCGCGGGATGGATGGTGACCGTGCCACCCTTGGGCCAACAAACAGGCTGTTTCGTAGATGGGTCCCATCATCATGGCTTCCTCGCCGCAAGCATGCGGAATGTGGGTACGGACCAACGTCCGACCGGATATGAGGTGATGCAGTGAGTTGCTGCATAAATCGCCGGAAGCCAGTCCCTGAGCGCACCGACCGCGGCGGCACGCTGCGCTACGCATGGCTCCGCGCGCCGCCGCTACGCCAGATGCAAAAAACCACACCCAACCCTCGGTCGGAACGCTTGACTCAAACGCCCTCATATGAGGGTGGGCAAAGCGAAGCGTGCCCACCATTCAAAACGAACGCCGTAGAGATGGTGGGCACGCTGCGCTTTGCCCACCCTGCGATTCACGGCCCGCTAAACAGCGAGCGTTCGTTTTCCACCGTCTGGTAGATGTAATCGGCGACGGCGCGGATGCGCGCCAGATCCTTGCTGTCGGCATGCATCAACAGCCAGAAGGTGCGCGAGATCGCGATCTCGCTTGGCAGCACCGGGCGCAGTTCGGGATGCGCCGTCGCCATGAAGTGCGGCAGCACGGCGATGCCGAAGCCCGCGATGGTGGCGTTGAGCTGCGCGATCAGGTTGGCGCTGCGGAATTTCGCGGAGATTTTCGGCGAGACCTGCGGCAGATAATCCAGTTCGGGCGTGAACAGCAGTTCGTCGATGTAGCCGACGAAACGGTGTCCGGGCAGGTCGCTGCGCGCCACGATCCTGGGAGCGTGGTCGAGATAGGCCGACGCCGCATAAAGTCCCAGGCGGTAGTCCAGCAGCTTGCGCCCGACGATCCGTCCCTCCTTGGGCATCGACAGGCTGATCGCGATGTCGGCCTCGCGTTTGGACAGGCTGAACAGCCGGGCGGTTGCGATGAGCTGAAGATCGAGATCGGGATAACGCTCGGCGAATTTCACCAGGCGGGAGGCCAGGAAATGGCTGCCGAAGCCGTCGGGTGCGCCGATCCGCACCGTGCCGGTCAGGAGGGCGCGCGATCCGCCGACCGCCTCCTGATTGGCGACGATTGTCGATTCCATCGCTTCCGCACTGTCGGCAACGCGCTGGCCCGCTTCGGTCAAGAGGTATCCGGTCTTGCGGCGCTCAAATAGTTTTGCGGAGAGGTGCCGCTCCAGCCGGTCGACACGCCGGATCACCGTGGCATGATCGACGCCGAGCTGCTTGGCCGCGGCCGAGACCGTTCCGCCGCGCACGATGGCCAGCACGAAACGGAAGTCGTCCCAATCGATCGCGCCGCCACCTTGATCAAGCATTTCCGCACATCTATGGTGCAATTTATCGGGCTTGTATCCTATAAAATGCAGATCAAAAGCTTGTAAAGCGATCCGGACGGGATCCCCAGGGAGAATATTCATGCGCTCTATCGGACATTTCATCGGCGGCCGCGAGGTTGCGGGCACTTCGGGGCGGTTCGCGGACGTTTTCGAGCCGATGACCGGCGACATCCAGGCCAAGGTGGCGCTGGCCTCCAAGGCCGAACTGCGCGCGGCGGTCGAGAACGCCAAGGCCGCGCAGCCGGAATGGGGCGCCACCAATCCGCAGCGCCGGGCGCGGGTGATGATGAAATTCCTCGAACTGGCGCAGCGCGATTACGACAAGCTCGCCGATCTCCTGGCGCGCGAGCACGGCAAGACCGTTCCCGACGCCAGGGGCGATATCCAGCGCGGCCTCGAAGTGGTTGAGTTCGCCTGCGGCATTCCGCATCTGATGAAGGGCGAATATACCGAGGGCGCCGGGCCCGGCATCGACATCTATTCGATGCGGCAACCCCTGGGCGTCGTCGCCGGCATCACGCCGTTCAATTTCCCGGCCATGATCCCGATGTGGAAATTCGCGCCCGCGATCGCCTGCGGCAACGCCTTCGTGCTCAAGCCGTCGGAGCGCGATCCCGGGGTGCCGATGGCGCTGGCGGCGCTGATGATCGAAGCCGGTCTGCCGCCGGGCATCCTCAATGTCGTCAACGGCGACAAGGAGGCGGTCGACGCCATCCTCGACGATCCCGATATCCGCGCCGTCGGCTTCGTCGGCTCCTCGCCGATCGCGCAATATATCTATGAGCGCGCCGCCGCCACCGGCAAGCGCGCGCAATGTTTCGGCGGGGCCAAGAACCACGCCATCGTCATGCCGGACGCCGACTTGGACCAGACCGTCGATGCCCTGATCGGCGCGGGCTACGGCTCGGCCGGCGAACGTTGCATGGCGATCTCGGTCGCGGTGCCCGTCGGCAAGACCACGGCCGACCGGCTGATGGAAAAACTGATCCCCCGCGTGGAAAGCCTGAAGATCGGCACCTCGATCGATCCTTCGGCGGATTACGGTCCGCTGGTGACCAGGGAGGCGCTCAATCGCGTCAGGAACTATGTCGATATCGGCATCAAGGAAGGCGCCAAGCTCGCGGTCGACGGCCGCGGCTTCAAGATGCAGGGCTATGAGAACGGCTTCTATATGGGCGGCTGCCTGTTCGACAACGTCACCAAGGACATGCGGATCTACAAGGAAGAGATTTTCGGCCCCGTGCTCTCGGTGGTGCGTGCCCACGACTACAACGAGGCGCTCGCTCTGCCGTCCGACCACGACTACGGCAATGGCGTCGCGATCTTCACCCGCGACGGCGACGCCGCGCGGGATTTCGCCGCCAAGGTCAATGTCGGCATGGTCGGCATCAACGTGCCGATCCCGGTGCCGATCGCCTATTACACCTTCGGCGGCTGGAAGAAATCCGGCTTCGGCGACCTCAACCAGCATGGCCCGGATTCGATCCGCTTCTATACCAAGACCAAGACGGTGACGGCGCGCTGGCCCTCCGGCGTCAAGGAAGGCGCGGAGTTCTCGATACCGACGATGAATTGACCGCGCGTGGTCTCGTGGATCGGTTCCACTCACAGACCTCATCCTGAGGAGCGCGCTTTTGCGCGCGTCTCGAAGGATGGCGGCTTGCACGGTTGTTGCCTGCGGCCATCCTTCGAGACGCATCGCTACGCGATGCTCCTCAGGATGAGGTTGAGAAATGGTATCGATATGATGCGAAACGATGGAAACGCTGTACTAGGTAGGCACTGATCCCAGATGCAATTCGCTCTCAACGAGGACCAGATTGCGGTTCGCGACATGGCGCGGGAATTCGCCGCGGAAAAGATCGCGCCGCATGCGATCCGTTGGGACGAGGAAAAGCATTTCCCTGTCGATGTGATGCGCGAGGCGGCAAAGCTCGGCATCGGCGGCATCTACATCCGCGACGATGTCGGCGGCTCGGCGCTGACCCGGTTCGATGCGGCGCTGATCTTCGAGGCGCTGGCGCAGGGTTGTCCGACGGTGTCGGCGTTCATCTCGATCCACAACATGGCATCCTGGATGATCGATGCCTTTGGCAACGACGCGCAACGGCAGCAATGGCTGCCAAAGCTCTGCACCATGGAATTGCTGGCCAGCTATTGCCTGACCGAGCCGGGTTCCGGATCGGACGCGGCGGCGTTGCGCACCCGCGCGGTGCGCGACGGCGAGCATTATGTGCTCAACGGCCAGAAGCAGTTCATTTCCGGCGCCGGCAAGGGCGATCTCTATGTGGTGATGGTGCGGACCGGCGGCGACGGACCCGGCGGCATCTCGACCCTGGTGATCCCTGGCGATACCCCGGGCCTTTCGTTCGGGGCCAATGAGCGCAAGATGGGCTGGAACGCGCAGCCGACCCGCGCGGTGATCTTCGAGAATGCGCGGGTGCCGGTCGCCAATCGCCTCGGCGACGAGGGCATCGGCTTCAAGATCGCGATGGCCGGGCTCGACGGCGGCCGCATCAATATCGCGGCCTGTTCGCTCGGCGGCGCGCAAAATGCCCTCGACAAGTCGCTGGCCTACATGAAGGAACGCAAGGCGTTCGGAAAACGCCTCGATGAATTCCAGGCCTTGCAGTTTCGCCTCGCCGACATGGCGACCGAACTGGAAGCGGCGCGCACCTTTGTCTGGCGCGCGGCGGCGGCGCTTGATCGAAAAGACGCCGACGCCACCATGCTGTGCGCAATGGCGAAACGCTTCGGCACCGATGTCGGTTTCGAGGTCGCCAATCAGGCGCTGCAATTGCACGGCGGTTACGGCTACCTCAGCGAATACGGCATCGAAAAGATCGTGCGCGACCTGCGGGTGCACCAGATCCTCGAAGGCACCAACGAAATCATGCGGCTGATCGTTTCGCGCAAGCTGATCGAGGGGGCGCGATGACGGCATCTGTTTCGGCCGCGGCGGGCGCCGAGCCCGACCTGATCGCGCGGCGCGAAGGCGCGGCCGGAATCATCCGGCTCAACCGCCCGAAGGCGATCAATGCCGTGACGCTGGAGATGTTTCGCGACATCGACAGGGCGCTTGATACGTTCGAGGCCGATCCGGCGGTCAGCGTGATCGTGCTGGAGGGCGCGGGCGAGCGCGGGCTTTGCGCCGGCGGCGATATTCGGACGCTGTATGAAAGCTCGAAGGTTCAAGGCGATCTCGGCAAGATTCTGTGGCGCGAGGAGTACATTCTCAACGCGCGCATCGCCAGCTTTAAAAAACCCTATGTCGCCTTCATGGACGGCATCGTGATGGGCGGCGGCGTCGGACTCTCCGCGCACGGCCGCCACCGCGTCGTCACCGAGCGCACCAGGCTCGCGATGCCGGAAGTCGGCCTCGGCTTCTTTCCCGATGTCGGCGGCACCTGGCTGTTGTCGCGTTCCCCGGGCGAACTCGGCACTTATTTCGGACTGACCGGCCAAACCATGAACGGCCCCGATGCGATCCATGCCCGGTTCGCCGACGCGGTCGTGCCCTCGGGTAAACTCGCCGCCTTGCGCGAGGCGCTCACCGGGGTTGCCGCCGGCGCGACATCCGATACCGTCAAAACCATCATCGACGGCTTCGCGACCGGCGAGACATCGGGCCCCGTGGCTGCGATGCAATCGCGTATCGACGGCTGGTTCGCCCATGACCGGATGCAGGATATCGTCGCGGCGTTACAGAAGGACGGTTCGGAACCGGCGCTATCGACGCTGAAGACATTGAACGAGAAGTCGCCGCGCGGCATGGCGGTCACCTTGAAACTGCTGCGGCTGGCGCGCGCATCGTCCTCGCTGGAGCAATGCCTGGTGCGGGAATATCGCGCCGCGCTGGAAGTATTTCGAAGCGACGATTTTCGCGAAGGCGTGCGCGCGGCCGTGATCGACAAGGATCGCAATCCGCGCTGGTCGCCGGCGCGGATTGAGGACGTGACACCCGCGATGGTGGCGCCTTACTTCGCGGAAATCGGCGCCGACGAACTCGTATTTGACCAAGCAAAATAGAAACGCCGAAGCGGAGGAAAACAGACATGGCAAGCATCGCATTCATCGGCCTGGGCAACATGGGCGGGCCGATGGCGGCCAATCTGGTCAAGGCCGGCCACAAGGTGGTTGCGTTCGATCTGATGGACGCCTCGCGCAACCAGGCCAAGGCCGATGGCGCTGTGATCGCCGATAGCGCGGCGGGCTCGGCAAAGGGCGCCGATATCGTGATCACCATGTTGCCCGCGGGCAAGCATGTCGTTTCGGTCTGGACCGATGTGGTGCCCTCGATGCCAAAAGGCGCGCTGATCATCGATTGCTCGACCATCGACGTCGAAAGCGCCAAGCAGGCCCATGCGCTGGCGGCAAAGCACGGCATCGCCTCGGTCGATGCGCCGGTGTCCGGCGGCACCGGCGGCGCCAGGGGCGCGACGCTGACCTTCATGGCCGGCGGCGAGGAAAAGGCCTTTGCCGCGGCAAAGCCCGTGCTGGAAAACATGGGCAAGAAGATCGTGCATTGCGGCGGCGCCGGCGCGGGCCAGGCCGCAAAAATCTGCAACAACATGATCCTGGGCGTGTCCATGATCGCGGTCAGCGAGGCCTTTGCGCTGGCCGAGAAGCTCGGGTTATCGCATCAGGCGCTGTTCGACGTCGCCTCGACCTCGTCAGGACAATGCTGGTCGCTGACGAGCTATTGCCCGGTGCCGGGTCCGGTGCCGGCCTCGCCCGCCAACAATGAATACAGGCCGGGTTTCGCGTCGGCCCTGATGGTGAAGGACCTCACGCTGGCGCAGGACGCCGCCAAGGCCAGTGGCGCCGCGACACCACTTGGAAAGCATGCTCAGGAGATCTACAAGGCGTTCGATGCCGCGGGGCATGGCGGGGTGGATTTCTCCGGGATTATCCGGCACGTTCGGGAACTGGCCGGAAAGTGATGAACGTTGCAGCAAACATGGTCGTCATGCGCGGGCTTGACCCGCGCATCCATCTAAAGAAGTCAATCGAGGATGATGGATTGCCGGGTCAAGCCCGGCAATGACCAGGGATTGTTAGGCAGGCTAGACATGACCACCTTTCAGGAAGCCCGCGCCTTTCTCCTCGAACATCGCACCGACTACGATGCGGCGGTGAAGGATTTCCGCTGGCCCGAGCCGGTGCCGTTCAACTGGGCGCTGGACTGGTTCGACGCGGAGCTCGCCCGCGATGCCGCCAGCAAGGATCGTCCGGCGCTGTGGATCGTCGATGCCGCCAGCAACCGGGAGACCAAGCTGTCGTTCGAGGCGCTGTCGCGCCGATCCAATCAGGTTGCGAATTTGCTGCGCGCGCAGGGCCTAAAGCGCGGCGACCATCTGTTGCTGCTGCTCGGCAATGTGGTTCCGCTCTGGGAGACCATGCTGGCGGCGATGAAACTCGGGATGGTCGTGATTCCCGCGACCACGCTGTTGACGCCGGACGAACTGCGCGACCGGCTCGATCGCGGCCGGGCCAAGGTCGTGGTGGCCTCCGAGGACCAGGTCGCCAAATTCAAGGGCCTCGGCGGCGAGCACCTGATTCGCATCGTTGTCGGCGCGTCGTCGAAGCATGAGGGGTGGCTGCCGTTCGAGCGGGCCGAGGGTGCGCCGGAAATCTTCAAGCCGGACGGGCCCACCAACGCCGACGACCCGATGCTGCTTTATTTCACCTCCGGCACCACGGCGAAACCGAAGCTGGTGCGGCACAGCCAGCGCAGCTACCCCATCGGCGGGTTGTCGACGATGTACTGGCTCGGATTGCAGCCCGGCGACATCCATCTGAATATTTCCTCGCCGGGCTGGGCCAAGCACGCCTGGAGCTGCTTCTTCGCCCCCTGGAATGCCGGCGCCACGGTGTTCGTGGTCAATCAGCCGCGCTTCGACGCCAAGGGATTGCTCGCCATCATCGGGCAGTGCGGGGTGACGACACTTTGCGCGCCGCCGACGGTGTGGCGGCTGTTCATCCAGGAGAAGCTCGCGTCTTTCAAGGTATCGTTGCGCGAGGTCTGCGGCGCCGGCGAGCCGCTCAACCCCGAGATCATCGATCAGGTGAGGGGGGCGTGGGGCCTGACCATCCGCGACGGCTACGGCCAGACCGAGACCACGGCGTTGGCGGGAAATTCGCCGGGGCAGAAGGTCAAGGTCGGATCGATGGGCCGCCCGCTGCCCGGATATCGCGTGCAGATCACCGATATCGACGGCCAGGTGACCAAGGAGGGCGAGGTCAGCCTGTTGCTCGGCGCTGAGCGGCCGGCGGGACTGATGCAGGGTTATCAGGGCGAGGACGGCAAACTGAGCGGCGCCGACGGTGATCTCTATCGCAGCGGCGACGTGGTGTTCGCCGACGACGAGGGCTATCTCACTTTTGTCGGCCGCTCCGACGACGTCTTCAAATCGTCCGACTACCGCATCAGCCCGTTCGAGCTGGAGAGCATCCTGCTCGAGCATGAGGCGGTCGCCGAAGCCGCGGTGGTTCCCAGTCCCGATCCCATTCGCCTCGCGATCCCCAAGGCCTATATATTGCTGGTGTCGGGGGTGGCGCGTTCGCCGGCAACCGCGCTGTCGATCTTTCAACACCTGCACACGCGGCTCGCTCCCTTCAAGCGCATCCGCCGGATCGAGCTCGTGGCCGAATTGCCGAAGACGATTTCCGGCAAGATCCGCCGCGTGCAGCTGCGCCGGCTGGAGCATGACAATGATTTCGCCGATCCGCTGCGTGGCGACGAATTCCGCGAAGAGGAGTTCCCCGAACTGCAAAAGCTGCGGTCGGCCGGAACAGCGGAGAGTTGACGCATGAATGAAGTCTGGAAGAAGCCGCCGATTTCACTCGATGCCTATCAGAAAATGGTCGGCTACGAGGTCGGCGTCTCGTCTTGGCATCTGGTCGATCAAAACCGGATCGACGTCTATGCCGATGTCGTCGAAGACCACCAGTTCATCCATGTCGATCCCGAACGCGCCAAACGCGAAACCTCGTTCGGCAATACCGTGGCGCACGGTTTCCTGACGATGTCGCTGCTCAGCATCATGTCCTACGAAGTGATGCCGGTCATCGAGGGCACGACGATGGGGGTGAATTACGGTTTCGACAGGCTGCGCTTCATGTCGCCGGTGCGCGCGGGCTCGCGGGTGCGCGGGCGGTTTACGCTCGTGGAAGCGAAGCTGCGAAAGCCGAAGGAGCTGCAGTCGCGCACCCATGTCGTCGTCGAGATCGAGGGCGAGGGGAAGCCCGCTCTGGTCGCCGACTGGCTCGGCCTGATCTATTTTGCTTGAACGTCCAACGGCCATTGCAGGGCTTGACCCGGCAATCCATCCTTGTTCAAAAGCGTCCGATCTTTTGCGGCGCTTTTGTACCCTCTCCCCTTGTGGGAGAGGGTGGCGAAATCGAGCGAAGCGAGATGAAGCCGGGTGAGGGGTCTCTCTCCGCGGCGATAGACCCCTCATCCGGCGCGGATTGCATCCGCGCCACCTTCTCCCACAAGGGGAGAAGGAAGAAGAACCAGGGAATCCACGCATGACAATCAGATTTGACGGCCGCGTCGCCATCGTCACCGGCGCGGGTAATGGTCTGGGCCGCGCCCATGCGCTGGGGCTGGCCAGCCGCGGCGCGAAAGTCGTGGTCAATGATTTCGGCGGCGCGCGCGACGGCACCGGCGGGTCGCTGAGCCCGGCCGAAACGGTGGTCGAGGAAATCCGCAAGGCCGGCGGGGTGGCGATGGCGGACGGCGCCGATGTCTCGAATTTCGAGCAGGTCACGGCGATGGTGGAGCGCGCCACCCGGGAGTGGGGCAGCGTCGACCTGCTCTGCGCCAATGCCGGCATCCTGCGCGACAAGTCGTTTGGCAAGATGGAAGTCGCCGATTTCGCCAAGGTGATCGACGTCCATCTCACCGGCACGTTCTATTGCTGCAAGGCGGTGTGGGACGGCATGCGCGAGCGCAATTACGGCCGCATCGTCGTGACGACTTCGTCGTCGGGCCTGTTCGGCAATTTCGGCCAGGCCAATTACGGCGCGGCGAAAACCGGCATGGTCGGTCTGATGAATGTGCTGGCCGAGGAAGGTCGCAAGAACAACATCCGCGTCAACACGATCTCGCCGACGGCGGCGACCCGGATGACCGAGGAACTGCTGCCGCCGCAGGCGCTGGCGCTGATGAGACCGGAATCGATCACGCCGGCGGTGGAATTCCTGCTCAGCGAGGACGCGCCGACCCGCACCATCATGGGCGCGGGCGCTGGCTCCTTCGCCGTGATCAGGATACTGGAAACCGAGGGCGTCAACCTGGCCCCATCGGACTGGACCCCCGACGCGGTCGCCGCGCATTTCGCCGAGATCAGCGACATGTCAAAGGCCAAAGCGCTGCAGGGCGCGTTCGAGCAGACCCAGAAATATGTTGCGCAGGCCGCAGCGCGGGCGGGGATCAAGCTCTGACGTCATTCCGGGGCGATGCGAAGCATCGAACCCGGAATCTCGAGATTCCGGGTCTGGTGCTTGCGCACCATCCCGGAATGACGCTCTCTCGCGGCGAGCGAATCCGGCCTACACTCGCAGCATGGCTCCACTCCCCACAAAGAAAGTTGCCGTCATCGGCGCCGGTCCCGCCGGGCTGATGGCGGCCGAGGTGCTGGCGCAAGGTGGCGCCGGCGTCACGGTCTATGACGCGATGCCGTCGGCGGGCCGCAAGTTCCTGATGGCGGGGCGGGGCGGACTCAACCTCACGCACAGCGAGCCGCTGCCGCAATTTCTGTCACGCTACGGCAAAGCGATGCCACAGCTCGCGCCTGCCATCGACGCGTTTCCGCCGGCGGCTCTGCGCGAATGGAGCGAGGCGCTGGGGCAGCCGACCTTGGTAGGCTCCAGCGGCCGGGTTTTTCCCGAAGCGTTCAAGGCGTCGCCGTTGCTGCGCGCGTGGCTGCGGCGGCTGGATTCGATGGGCGTCCAATTCGCGCTGCGACACCGCTGGATCGGCTGGGACGACGACAGCCATCTTTCGTTTCGAACGCCGGATGGAAAGCGTGCGGTCGATGCCCGGGCGACCGTGCTGGCGCTCGGCGGCGCCAGCTGGCCGCGGATGGGATCGGACGGCGGGTGGGTGCAAACGCTTGCCGCGAAAGGCGTGACGATATCACCGCTCAGATCGGCCAATTGCGGCTTCACCGTCGCCTGGTCCGATATTTTTCGCGACAAATTTGAGGGGCATCCGCTCAAGGGCGTTGCGCTGTCGTTCGGCGCGCACTCCGTGCGCGGAGAAACAATGATCACCAAAACCGGAATCGAAGGCGGCCCGATCTATGCACTCTCGGCTGACCTGCGCGAGGCGATCGCTGAATCCCGGCAGGCAATATTGCACATCGCACTGCGGCCCGATATCGAATTCAGCGACCTCATGACAAGGCTGTCGCTGCCGAAAGGCAAACAGTCGGTTTCGAACTGGATACGCAAGGCACTGCATCTTTCGCCGGTTGCCGTCGGCCTGCTGCACGAAGCCGCCTTCGCGCCAGGCGTGAAGCTGTCATCGTTGGCGCGGATAAGTATTGCTCGTTTGATCAATGACGTTCCGATCAAGCTCAATGGCACAGCCCCGATCACGCGCGCGATCTCGACCGCGGGCGGAATCTCGTTCGACGAACTCGACGCCGACTTCATGATCCGTCGCCTGCCGGGCGTCTTCGCCGCCGGCGAAATGCTCGATTGGGAAGCCCCGACCGGCGGCTATCTGCTGCAGGCCTCATTCGCGACCGGAGCTACGGCGGGAAGGGGTGTATTGAAATGGCTCGCGCGCTAAATCGTAGATGGGGTAACGGGCCGCGGTCTGCCCTCCAAGCAAGCCGCGCTTGCTACGGCGCTATTGATGGCGCGCTGCGCGCGGCTTGCTTGGAGGGCGGGCGGTCGTCCCTCACATGGATGGTGTGACGGAGTTGGGGGATGAGCCTCGCTCCAAACATCAAGGAGAGACGACCATGAACAAGTATGCCGGAATTGACGTGTCATTGGAATGCTCGAGCGTGTGTGTTGTTGACGCAAACGGTAAGATTTTGCGCGAGGCCAGGGTGGCCACCGAGCCGGAGGCACTGATCGCCTGGTTCCGTTCGTCCGGTTTCGACCTTGAACGGATCGGGCTGGAAGCCGGCCCCCTGTCGCAATGGCTGTTTGCGGCGATGCGGGAAGCGGGGCTGACAGTCGAACTGCTGGAGACGCGGCACGTGCGCAAGGCATTCGAGGCGATGCCGGTAAAATCGGACCGCAACGATGCGCGCGGGATTGCGCAACTGATGCGGCTGGGCTGGTTCCGGCCGGTGCATTGCAAATCGATGAGCGCGCAAGAGACCCGAACGCTGCTGACTGCGCGCAAGCTGGTGCAATCAAAGCTTCACGACGTCGAGAACAGCCTACGCGGGATCCTGCGCGGCTTTGGGCTGAAGGTTGGCAAGACGACGGAACGTAAGTTCGCGGGACGGATCGAGGAACTGGTGGCGGGCCATCCGCATCTTCAAGTGATCGCCAAGGCGCTGCTGGCGGTGCGGGCGGTGCTGCGGACCGAGTTTGCAGCTTTCGAGAAGCAGGTACGCAAGCTGGCGCGCTCCGACATGCGGACACGGCTGCTGATGTCGACGCCGGCGGTCGGCCCGATCGTGGCGCTGACCTATGCCAGCGCGATCGACGATCCCGCGCGGTTTAAATCGTCGAAGCAGGCGGGAGCCCATTTCGGGTTGACCCCGAAGAAGTATCAATCCGGCCAGACCGACTACACCGGTCGGATCAGCAAGATCGGCGACAGTTCGGTGCGCACCGCGCTTTACGAGGCCGCCCACGTCATGCTGACGAAGCCGGTCAAGGGCTGTTCGCAACTGAAGAGCTGGGCGATGCGAATCGCCAGGCGCGCCGGCATGAGCAAGGCCAAGGTGGCGCTGGCGCGCAGGCTCGCGGTGATCCTGCATCGCATGCTTGCCGACGCAACCCCCTTCAACGCCGCCGCTGCGGTAACCTAACCAGGAGAGCCACAACAGTTTTCGGGCGGGTCACGACACCAGGCCTTCTCGAAGCGAAGTCCCTTCGCCGGGACGATGGATCAGGTCAGGCCGTTGCCCACCAGGTCGCTTCGTGAGCACGCGAATGTAGATTGGTCGACCTATCCTCTTCCAACCCCATCAGGCGGCGGCCGTTGCGCCGACCCCGTACAGAAGCGAGACCCGGCGAGCGGACAAACGCAAAAGGGATTGACTAATCGAGGCCCGTTACAGAAGGGTGGGCAAAGCGAAGCGTGCCCACCATGATGCAACCTCGATATAGATGGTGGGCACGGCGCAAGCGCGCCTTTGCCCACCCTACATCGGCGCTCCTCGCAATGACGTGGTAACGACGCTCACCGCAGCTTCCCTCTAGCCGCGACCGGCAGGGTGCCGATGATCTCGTCGCCGCGCACCATCACCACCTCGTCCATCATGTTGACGACGACGCAGACATGATTGGGCACGATCCGCACGACGTCGCCGACATTGGGGCGGGTGTTGCTGCGCGCGAGATCGAGGAAGCCATGCTCCTCGGCAAAGCGCGCGATTTTCGCTTCGGGATGCTCGAGGATCAGACCGTGGCCCTCCAGCCCGCCGCCGGTGTCGGAGGTCAACGTCTTTGAGCCGGCATCGAGAATGCCGCGGTCCGGACCAGCGCGGCTCACCACCGTGGAATAAATGCTCAGCGCGCAATCGTCCCAGGTGGCGACACCGGCCGCGACCTGCATGCGGTCGTTGTAGATATAGGTGCCGGGCCGATGCTCGGTGGCGCCCCTGAGTTTTCCGACGTTCTTCAGGTTCGGCGTGCCGCCGGTGGAGACGATCGCCGCATCCAGCCCGTGTTCGCGCACGCCGGCCAACGCCTCGTCGAAGAATTTTTGCGCATCGCCCCAGCCGGTCTCGGTCGGATACAGCATGAAGCCCGCGAATACCAACCCCTTGGAGGCCGAGATCTCGCGCGCCAAAGCGATTGCTTCCGCGGGGGTCTCCACGCCGGCGCGCTTGCGGCCGGTGTCGCACTCGACCACGACCGAGAGCGGGCGGCCGGAAGCCGCCGCCGCCTGCGGCAGGCCTGCGATGACAACCGAATTGTCGGCGGCGACGGTCATGTTGGCTTTGGCCTGCAGCGCGCCGAGCCGCGCCATTTTCTCTTCGCCGATCAGGTTGTAGCTGATCAGGATGTTGTCGATGCCGGCGTCTGCCATCACCTCGGCTTCGCCGAGCTTCTGGCAGGTGATGCCTTTGGCGCCGGCTTCGATCTGCAGCTTCGCCAGCACCGGGCTCTTGTGGGTCTTGATGTGCGGGCGGTTGGCAACGCCGGCGGCATCGCAGGCAGCCTGGATGCGCGCGATGTTGCGCTCGACGCGGTCCATGTCGATGACGGCGGCGGGCGTGCCGTATTCGCGGGCGATTTTGGCGGCAAGGGGCGTGGTCATTGGTTCAGGCCTGTTCTATCTCTTCACGCAACACTTCAAGTTCCAGCCATTTGTCTTCGGCTTCCTGCAGTTCCTTTTGCGCTTTGGTAAGGGCATCAGAGGCTTGATCGAACTTCTTGCGGTTCTTGTTGTAGAGATTGGGATCGTCAAGATGGCGCTGTTGTTTGGCGATTTCGGCTTGCAGTCCGGCGATGGTCTTGGGCAGCGTTTCCAGCGCATGCTTTTCGTTGAAATTGAGCCGGCGTTTTGCGCCGCCCGAAGGCGCGCCGGCTTTCGAGTCCCTTCTTTCTTCGGCCGCGGCCTTCACCGCCTCGCGCTTCAGATCGGCGCCGCGCTGTGCCAGCATGTCGGTGTAGCCGCCGGCATATTCGATCCAGCGGCCGTCGCCTTCCGGCGCGATCACCGCGGTCACGACGCGATCGAGAAAGTCGCGGTCGTGGCTGATCAGGATCACGGTGCCTTCGTAGTCGCCGAGCATTTCCTCCAGCACGTCGAGGGTTTCGAGATCGAGATCGTTGGTCGGCTCGTCCAGCACCAGCAGGTTGGAAGGTTTTGCCAGCGCGCGCGCCAGCATCAAGCGGCCGCGCTCGCCGCCCGATAGCACCTCCAGCGGCGTTCGCATCTGCTCCTGCGCGAACAGGAAGTCCTTCATGTAGCTGACGACGTGCTTCGGCTTGCCGCCGACCATCACATTGTCGCTGCCGCCGCCGGTGAGCGCGTCGGCCAGCGTCGATTTCGGGTCGAGGCTTTCGCGATGCTGGTCGAGCGTCGCCATTTCGATATTGGCGCCGAACCGGATGGTGCCGGCATCCGGCGGACTGGCGCCGGTTAGCATCTCGATCAGCGTGGTCTTGCCGGCGCCGTTCGGGCCGACAATGCCGATACGGTCGCCGCGCTGCACCCGGATCGAGAAGTCGTCGACGATTTTGCGGTCGCCATAGGTCCGGCTGATGCCCTTGGCCTCGATCACCAGCTTGCCGGATTTGTCCGCTTCCGATGCCGCGAGGTTGGCATTGCCGGCGGCGCCGCGATAGTCACGCCGCTGCTCGCGCAAGGTATAGAGATTGCCGAGCCGCTTGACGTTGCGCTTGCGGCGGCCGGAAACGCCGTAGCGCAGCCAGTGCTCCTCGTTGACGATTTTGCGGTCGAGCTTGTGCTGGTCGCGCTCTTCTTCCGCCAGCACCTCGTCGCGCCAGGCCTCGAAGGCGCTGAAGCCGCGATCGATCTGGCGGATCTGGCCGCGATCGAGCCACGCCGTGGAGCGCGACAGGTTGGAGAGAAAGCGCCGGTCATGGCTGATCATGACCAGCGCGCTGCGGCGGCTGCCGAGTTCGCCTTCCAGCCATTCGATGGTGGTGAGATCGAGATGGTTGGTCGGCTCGTCCAGAAGCAGGATATCGGGCGAGGGCGCCAGCACCCGCGCCAGCGCCGTGCGGCGGGCTTCGCCGCCGGAAACATGCGCGGGGTCTTCATCGCCATGCAGCCCGAGCTGCTCCAGGATGTAGCGGGCCTGGTAGTGGTCGTCGCCGGGGCCGAGGCCGGCCTCGACATAGGCCAGCGTAGTGGCAAAACCGGCAAAGTCCGGCTCCTGCGGCAGATAGCGGATGGTGGCGCCGGGCTGCACGAAGCGGCTGCCGCTGTCGGGTTCGACCAGGCCGGCTGCGATCTTCAGCAATGTCGATTTGCCGGAGCCGTTGCGGCCGATCAGGCAGACGCGCTCGGATTGCGACACCGACAGTTCGACGCCCGACAACAGCGGCGTGCCGCCGAAGGTCAGCTTGATGTCTTTCAACTGGATCAGGGGAGGCGCCATGCTGTTCGATTCAACTCTGCTTCTGTGCCGATGGCTCCGCGCGCTGGCGCTGGATGCGGCGGATGGTCTGGTCGAGCGCCGACAGGAAGGCCGAACGGTCGCGTGGCGCGAACGATCTGGGCCCGCCGGTCACTTCGCCGGACGAACGCAGATCGGTCATCAGGTTGCGTACCGCCAGCGTCATCCCGATCGACTGCTCGGTGAACGGCTTGCCGTTCGGCGCGATCACCTCGGCGCCGGCTTTGACGCAGCGGCTCGCCAGCGGAATATCCGCGGTAACGACGATATCGCCCTTGCCGGCGCGTTCCGCAATCCAGTCGTCGGCGGCGTCCATCCCGGAACCTGCCGCGATGCGCTCGATCAGCGGATCCGGCGGCACCCGAATGAACTGGCCCGCGACCACGCTGACCGGCAGCCCGTGGCGGGCGGCGACGCGGTAGATTTCGTCTTTGACCGGGCAGGCGTCGGCGTCGACATAGATGCGGGGTGGGTTCAAAATTGGCGTCATCGGGTTGGGATTAGGGCGGGGAACGCGTTCACGTACTCCCGGATGCGCGTGGTAGCCCATCGGAGGCGGAATTGCGAGGGAAACAGCTGGCGGAACGCGCTTGCCACGGCAATTTGTTCGCGTACCATTTACGCCAGAAAAGCCAATAAAATAGCAGGAAACGGGCATGTCCAGCCGCATCGAGCCGTATTGCGTCTCAGCCTACAACACCTCCAGGCAATCCGAAAACAAGATCCATGACGACGCCGTGGCGCGCCGGTTCGGTTTCAGCGGCGGCCTCGTTCCCGGCGTCGATGTGATGGCCTATATGATGCACCTGCCCGTGGCGAAATGGGGCCGGGCCTTTCTGGAGCGCGGGCTGATCGAGGCGCGCTTCGTCAAGCCGGTCTATGATGGCGAAAACGCCGATGTCACCGGCGAGGAGCGTAACGGCGTGCTTGCGATCGAGGTCAACAGCCGGGGACAGCTTTGTGCCACCGGCGCGGCATCGCTGCCCGCAGCGGCGCCGTCGATTTCCATCGCTGATTTCACCGAGACCGCTGCGGCGACCGAGCGCAGGCCGGTGGATACCTCGTCCTATCAGGTCGGGAAATGGCTGGGCACGCTGCCGCGGGCATGGGCCGGCGCTGCGGCACAGGAATATCTCACCGATATACGCGAGCGCGACCCGATTTACGCAGCCGAAGGATTAGGCCATCCCGGCCTGCTGCAGCGGGTCATGAACAAGGTGCTGGTCGATAACGCCATCCTGGGCCCGTGGATTCATGTCGGCAGCCGGATGCAGCTTGTTTCGGCGGCGAAGCGTGGCGACGAACTGACCGCGCGCGCCAAGGTGACCGGCAATTATGAGAAGAAGGGCCACCGCTTCGTCGAGCTCGACGCGCTCGTTGTCGCCAATGGCCGCACCCCGCTGGCGCATTGCCAGCACACCGCGATCTACCAGCCGCGCGAACAGGCCGCGGCGTGAGCAAGGGCACGGCGTCGCGCGCCAACCCAACTCGTCATGGCCGGGCTTGACCCGGCCACCCATCCTCTTCGCAAGACTCTTATGAAGATTTGATGGATACGCGGGTCAAGCCCGCGTATGACGAATTGCGGTTGGCGCGAGCAGTGCACATTACACACACACATTCAGTCGTCATGCTTCGCACCCGGGTCTTGCCTTCGACGAGTCCGATGAGCTTCGCCACAAGGCGCAGCATGATCCGCACCTGATCGTAGCAACAGTAAACAGGAGACTATCATGTCGAGTTCCGTAAAAGAGATGCTGGCAGCGGCCAACGCTTCGGTTCCAGCCATCAGCCCGCAGGATGCGAAAGCCCTGATCGAGCGCGGCGAGGCCCTTGTGGTCGATGTGCGCGACGGCCTCGAGATCCAGGGCACCGGCAAGGTGCAGGGCGCCAAGCACGTCGCGCGCGGCATGCTCGAGTTTCGCGCCGATCCGGAAAGCCCCTATTACGACAAGGCGTTCGATCGCGACAAAACCGTGATCGTGTATTGCGCTTCCGGCGGCCGATCCGCGCTCGCAGGCAAGACCCTGCAGGATCTCGGCTACAAGGACGTGCGCAACCTCGGCGGTTTCAAGGGCTGGGCCGACAGCGGCGGCGCGGTCGAGAAGGGCTGACGCGCGGGGCAGCCGCGCAATATCTCGACTCGTCATTGCCGGGCGAAAGCGCGAAGCGCGTCTCCGCGCAAGATGACCCGGCAATCCATCTTCTTCGCAAGACTCTCGCGAAGTTTGATGGATACGCGGGTCAAGCCCACGGCTGTCCGGTTCAAATTTTGTGGACAAGGCGCATGGCATTGATTCTTCTGTGCACCAAGCGTTTGGCGACGTTTTGGGACACGGAGAAGGATCAAGCCATGCGGCACCAGAATAGCGTATTCCATGGACTTCTGAAGCATGTTCCATGGCATCAGTTCGACAGACTTGTGGAAGGCCATGGGGCCGATGCGCGGGTGCGCCGGCTCTCGACCAGGAGCCAGCTGGTGGCGCTGCTTTACGGCCAATTCTCGGCTGCAACGAGTATGCGCGAGATCGTGTCGGGGCTTTCGAGCCACGCGGCCCGGCTCTACCATCTGGGCGCGGAGCCAGTTCGACGATCGACCTTGTCGGATGCGAACGCCCAGCGGCCCGTGGCGGTGTTTACCGAGTTGTTGGCGATGATGATGAAGCAGGCCCATCGCGGGCTGCGCCGCAAGCTCGCCGAGACGACCTACCTGATGGACGCCACGAGCGCGCGCTTGAACGAGCGTAGCGCCGGGTGGGCGAGGTTCTCGGCCGGGGTCTGCGGTGCCAAGGTGCACGTGATCTATGATGCCGATGCCGACCGCCCGGTCTATGCCGCGGTCAGCGCGGCCAATGTCAACGACATCACCGCGGCCCGGCAAATGCCGGTCGAGCCGGGCGCTACCTATGTCTTTGATCTCGGCTATTACGATTATGCCTGGTGGGCGGAACTCGATGCCGTCGGCTGCCGGATCGTCACCCGGTTCAAGTCCAACACACCGATCGAGGTGGTGGAAGAGCTGTTGGTCTCGCCGCACGGCAACATCCTTTCCGATCGCATCGGCTTTCTTCCTGCACGTCAGGCCAGAAGCCGGCACAACCCAATGCAGCACGCGGTGCGCGAAGTTCGGGTTACCAACGACACCGGCAAGGTACTGCGCATCTTGTCGAACGATCTCGATGCCAGCGCCCAGGAAATCGCCGATCTCTATCGTCGCCGCTGGGCCATTGAGCTGTTCTTCCGCTGGGTCAAGCAGACCCTCAAGATCACCCGCTTTGTCGGCACTTCCGAGAATGCCGTACGCATCCAGATCGCGGTCGCACTGATCGCCTTCCTGCTGTTGCGCCTTGCCCAAGCCACCCAGAAAGCCGTTCCAAGCCCGATCGTCTTCGCCAGGTTGGTCCGTGCCAACCTCATGCACCGCCGAGCCATCGATAATTTGCTCCACCCACCGCCCCAGATCATTCAAGATCAACGACAGATGAGCCTCCCTATATGCTAAATCTAAACCGGACAGCCGTGGGTCAAGCCCGCGTATGACGAGTATTGGTGTGCCGCGCTGCCCTTATGCCCTCACGCCACCTTCGCCTTCGCGTCCTCGATCGCGCGCCAGACCCGTTCCGGCGTCAGCGGCATGTCGATATGCGTGATGCCGTATTCGGAGAGCGCATTGACAACCGCGTTGACGATGGTGGAGAGGCTGCCGGCGCAGCCGGCTTCGCCGCAGCCTTTGGTACCCAGCGGATTGGACTTGGCGGGCACCGGATGATCGCCGACCGCCATCTGCGGAATATCTTCCGCGCGCGGCATCGCATAATCCATGAACGAGCCGGTGATGGGCTGGCCGCTTGAATCATAGCTGACGCATTCCATCAGCGCCTGGCCGATGCCTTGCGCGACGCCGCCATGCAGCTGGCCCGCGACCAGCATCGGGTTGACGATGGTGCCGAAGTCATTGACGCCGGTGTAGCGCACGATCTGCACGATCCCGGTTTCGGGATCGATCTCGACTTCCGCGACATGGCAGCCATTGGGAAAGGTCGATGGCACCGGTTCGGTGGTATGATCGACATCGAGCGACGACGGCACGCCCTCCGGCATCTTGCCTTCGCGCAGGCGCTTCGCCAGTTCGATGATGTCGATGCTGCGATCGGTGCCGGCGATGGTGAAGCGGCCGTTGCCGAATTCGATGTCGGCTTCCGCGGCTTCCATCAGATGCGCGGCCGCGCGCTTGCCTTTCTCGATGATCAGTTTCGACGCCTCGACGATCGCCATGCCGCTGGCGGTGATGGAGCGCGAGCCGCCCGTGCCGTTGCCCGAATGCACGATGTCGCTGTCGCCCTGTTCCAGCTTGACGCGCTCGAAGGGGACGCCGAGCTGCGCGGACAGCACCTGCGCGAACGGCGTCGCATGGCCCTGGCCATAGTCGAGCGTGCCGGTGACCAGCTTCACCGAACCGTCGTCCTCGAACACGATCTTGCCGAGCTCGGCGCCGGGAGGGGCGGTGACTTCGAGGTAGGAGCCGACGGCGATGCCGCGCAGCCTGCCGCGCTTGCGGCTTTCCTTTTTGCGTTTGGCAAAGCCCTCATGGTCGGAGATTTCGAGCGCCTTGCTGAACACGCCCTGGAAATCGCCGCTGTCATAGGTGACGCCCGACGACGCCGCGAACGGCATCTGCGCCGGCTTGATGAAATTGCGCTTGCGCAGCGTCAGCCGGTTGATGCCCATCTCGTCGGCGGCGCGATCGATCAGCCGCTCCATGAAGTAGTTGGCCTCGGGGCGTCCGGCGCCGCGATAGGCGCCCATCAGCGTGGTGTTGGTCAGCACGGTCTTGATGTCGACGGTCATCAGCGGCGTGCGATAGACGCTGGCGAGGTTCTTGCCGATATTGAGCGAGAGCGGGCTTGGCGCCACGCCGGTGATATAGGCGCCGAGATTGCCGTAGCCCGAGACCTTGACGGCGAGGAACTTGCCTTCGCCGTCGAGCGCGAGTTCGCAGTGGATCTGCTGGGCGCGGCCATGGCTGTCGGACAGAAAACTGGTCGAGCGCTCGTCGGTCCATTTCACCGGACGGCCCAGCGCCTTCGCCGCGTGCAGGATGCAGACATATTCGGGATAGTTGATGTTCTTCATGCCGAAGGAGCCGCCGACATTGGCGGTCAGGAGGTGCACCTTCTCGTTCGGAACTTTCAGGATGTTCTTGGCCAGCGTCGTCCGGTTGCCGGCGACGCCCTGGGTCGGAACCTGGATGGTGTAGCGCTCGCTGGCCTTGTCGTAGGAGGCCAGCGCCGCGCGCGGCTCCATCGCCACCACGGCGACGCGGGTGTTGGCGATGTCGAGTTTGGTGACGTGGGCGGCGCCGGCGAAAGCGGCTTCGACCTTGGCGGCGTCGCCGTAGTGGTAATCCAGCGCCACATTGTTGGGGATGTGATCGTAAAGCTGCGGAGCGCCCGGTTTGGCGGCTTCCTCGGCGCTGGTCACGGCCGGCAAGGGTTCGATATCGAGCACCACGGCTTCACCGGCGTCACGCGCCTGCGCGAGGGTCTCGGCCACTACGAACGCCACGGGGTCGCCGACATAGCGCACCTTGTCGGTCATCAGCGCGGTACGGTTGGTCTGCAACAGCGGGGTGCCGTCGCGGCTCTTCAGCGGCAGGCCGCAGGTATAGGGACCATAATCGGCGGCGGCGAGATCGGTCCCGGTCCAGACGCCGAGCACGCCGGGCATCGCCCTGGCCGCCGAGGTATCGATGCCGCGGATGATCCCATGGGCGTGGCTGGAGCGGACGATCCACGCATAGGCCTGGCGGGGCAGGTTGAAATCGTCGGTGTATTTGCCCTTGCCGCGCACCAGCGTGTCGTCCTCCTTGCGGCGGACCGGCTGCCCGACACCGAATTTTTGCAGTGCGATAGCGTTTTCCAGAGCGGTTGAAGACGGTTGATCTTGCATGGAATGATACCTGAAAAGCCGGTTTTGGCGCGATTTTGGGGGGCTAACCTCAGATAACGCACCCATCCCTGAACGACAACGCCTGATTGGGCATGGTCCCATGTGAACGGCTGTTGCGCCGTCGCCGCGCGCTGCTAAAGTTTCCGTGAACGGAAATTCCTCGTCGGCCGCAGGCGGCCGCGGAAAGACATTCTTGATGAACGATGATGCGCGGCTTCGCGACGGCCCTGGGCCGCGCGCAAGCCCGGCAGGACTGGCTGCGGCGGGTGACCGCACGCAAGCGGAGCCGGCTTCGGGTTCGGGCGTCTATGCTGCGCTCGACCTCGGCACCAACAATTGCCGGCTGCTGATCGCCTGTCCGACCGGCGACGGGTTCCGGGTGGTCGATTCATTCTCGCGAATCATCCGGTTGGGGGAGGGCATTTCGGCCACCGGCACGATCAGCGACGCCGCGACCGAACGCGCCATCGCGGCATTGAGCATTTGCCGCGACAAGATCCAGTCCAAGAGGGCCGGGCGGCTGCGGCTGATCGCCACCGAAGCCTGCCGCGCGGCGTCCAATGCCGACGGGTTCTGCGATCGGGTCGCCGCCGAGACCGGCATCCGGCTGGAGGTGATCGATCGCGAGACCGAGGCGGCGCTTGCCGTGATCGGCTGTTCGCCCTTGCTCGATCCGAACGGGCGCGGCGCCATTCTGTTCGATATCGGCGGCGGCTCGACCGAACTGGTGCGGATCGAGCGCGATCCGGACCAGCAAAACGCCGTGCCGCACATCAGGGCCTGGATGTCGATCCCGCTCGGGGTTGTCACCCTGGCCGAGCATTTCGGCGGCCGGGATGTCACGCCGCAATCCTATGCGTCGATGGTGCGGGAAGTCGCGCAACATGTTTCGCCGTTCGCGGCCGAACATGGCGCCGATCTCGGCGACATGCATTTGCTCGGCACCTCCGGCACCGTGACCACCCTGGCCGGGATCCATCTCAACCTCGTGCGATACGATCGCCGCCGGATCGACGGCGTCTGGATGAGCGATGCGGATGTCACCGCCACGATCTCGCGCCTGCTCGGCATGAGCTATCAGGAACGGGCCGCCAACAATTGCGTCAGCGCGGAGCGCGCCGATCTGGTGCTGGCGGGCTGCGCCATTCTCGATGCGATCCGCCATGCATTTCCGCTGCCGCGGTTGCGGGTCGCCGATCGCGGCCTGCGCGAAGGCATGCTGGTCGAAATGATGCGCGAGGACGGCGTCCTCGGCGGATGCCGATAGCCGCGCGGACAAGCATTGTGCTAGAGCCTGAATGATGGCGAAAGACACAACCGGGCGGCTGCACGTCACGGTCAAAACCGGCGGCAAGCGCAAGCTGTCCTCGAAACTCTGGCTCGAACGCCAGCTCAACGATCCCTATGTGGCGCAGGCCAAGCGGGACGGCTTGCGCTCGCGCGCGGCCTACAAACTGATCGAGATCGACGACAAGCATCATTTTCTCAGGCGCGGCATCACCGTGGTGGACCTGGGCGCGGCGCCCGGCGGCTGGAGCCAGATCGCCGCCAAACGCGTCGGCGCGGCCGACGGCAAGGGCAAGGTGGTCGCGATCGATCTTCTGGAAATGCCGGAGATCGCCGGCGTCGATTTTGCGCAGCTCGATTTTCTCGAACCCCACGCTGTGGAAAAATTGCTTGCCATGATGGGCGGCCGCGCCGACGTGGTGCTGTCGGACATGGCCTCCAACACCACGGGCCATCGCAAGACCGACCAGTTGCGCATCCTGGGCCTGGTGGAAGGCGCCGCCGCGTTTGCCGCCGATGTGCTCAATCCCGGCGGCACCTTCGTCGCCAAGGTGTTTCAAAGCGGCGCCGATGCCGCGCTGATGACGCAGCTCAAACGCGATTTTGCGACCGTCAAGCATGTCAAACCGGCGTCGAGCCGCAAGGATTCGTCCGAACGCTACGTGCTGGCGATGGGATTTCGCGGCGAGCCGGCGAACCCTTCATGAAGCTCCGTTGAGGGGCATTCGCCCCATCCCGGGACTGGGAATACCGGGATGGGGCTAGTCAGGATCCTGTCACCGACGAAGCGTATCGGCGAATGCAAAGTGCGGTTGTGATTCGGGCGACTTAGAGGCGAGCGCCCCCGGTTCAGGCCGCAAAGGAAAGCCGCCTGCCGATTTGGGCGCCGTCAGGCGCCCGTCCTGGGCGGGCTGGCCGGCGGATGCGCTTTACCGGAGCCGCCAAAGCGGCTCTTCACGCCTTCTCGCAATCGCTGGAACGTGACATAGAGCATCGGCACCATGAAGATCCCGATCGTGCTTGCAGCCAGCATGCCGCCGAACACGGCGGTGCCGACGGCCCTGCGGCTGATCTCCGCGGCGCCGGTCGCGATCACCAGCGGGAGCAAGCCGAGAATGAACGCGATCGAGGTCATCATGACCGCGCGGAAGCGCATCTGGGCGCCCAGCGCCGCGGCCTCCTCGATCGCCACCCCGGCTTCGCGCTGCTCCTTCGCAAATTCGACAATGAGAATGCCATTCTTGGCGGCGAGCGCGATCAGCACCACAAGCCCGATCTGGCCGTAAAGATCGAGGTTCAGTCCGGCAAGCTTGATGGCGACATAGGAGCCGAGCACGCCGACCACCACCGACAACAGCACCGGAATCGGGATTGTCCAGCTCTCATACAGCGCCACCAGGAACAGATAGGCGAACAGCACGGCAAGCGCGAGAATGATGCCGGTCTGGCCGGAGGCCTGCTGCTCCTGATAGGCGGTGCCGGTCCATTCGAAACTGTAGCCGGAAGGCAGCGTCGCAGCGGAAATCTCTGCCATGGCGGCGAGCGCCGTTCCCGACGAGACGCCGGGCGCCGGGCCGCCGTTCACGGTGACCGAGCGGGTAGTTGTTGTAGCGGGTGATGACCTGAGGTCCGGTCACGATCTTGAGGCCGGCGATGGAGCGGATCGGCACCATCTGACCGCCGCTGTTGCGCACATAGATGCGCCAGATGTCGGAAATGTCGCTGCGGTCGGCTGCCTCGCCCTGAACGTTGACTTGCCAGGTGCGGCCATAGAGATTGAAGTTGTTGACGTAGATGCCGCCCAGTGTCGCCTGCAGCGCGGTGAAGACGTCGCTGATGTTGAGACCGAGCGTCTGCGCCTTGGCGCGGTCGATGTCGAGATAGATCGAAGGATTGGTCGCCGTGAAGGTCGTGAACACGCGCGCGAGCCGCGGGTCGCGGTTGGCGGCGGCGATCAGGCCGCCGGCGACGCTGCCCATCGCGGCCGGATCCTGTCCCTCCAGGGCTTCGAGCTGATACTCGAAGCCGCCGCTGGTCGATAGCCCGATGATCGGCGGCAGATTGAACGGCAGCACGTTGGCCTGCCGGATCTGCGAGCCCGCGGCGAAGGTGCGCCGGATCAGCGCCTGCACGGAATCCGCCGCCGCCTTGCGGTCCGCGAACGGCTTCAGCCGCGCCACCATGAAGGCGTTGTTGGGTTCGGATGCCCCGTCGAGCAGCGAAAAGCCGATGATCGAGAGCGTGTGCTCGACGGCCGGCATCTGCTTCAGCAGGGCTTCAACCTGCTTGGTCACCTCGCTGGTGCGCGCCACCGAGGCGCCATCCGGCAATTGCACCGATATGAAGAAGGCGCCCTGGTCCTCTTCCGGCAGGAACCCGGTCGGCGTCAAAAGCGACACCCCGAAGATGCCACCGGCAAAGACCAGCACAAGCACCAGAGACAGCACAGCCCTTCGCAGCAGCCGGCGCACGCCGCCGGCGTAGCGGTCGCGAACCCAGTCGATGCCGCCGAGCACGCGCCCCATGATGCCGTGCCGCGGTCCGGTGTGACGCAGGAACACCGCGCACAGCGCGGGCGACAAGGTCAGCGCATTCAAGGCCGAGATCAACATCGCCGCGCTGATGGTCACCGCGAACTGGCGGAACAGCGCGCCGGAAATTCCGGGAATGAAGGCAATCGGCACGAATACCGACAGCAGCACCAGCGTGATCGCGATGATCGGCGCGGTGATCTGCGCCATGGCCTTCTTGGTGGCTTCGGCGGGCGACAGCGTCCGGTTCTTCCTCCATCACGCGCTCGACGTTTTCAACCACCACGATGGCGTCGTCGACCACGATGCCGATTGCGAGCACCATGGCCAGCAGCGACACCGTGTTGGCGGAATAGCCGAGCGTCAGCAGCACCGCGAAGGTGCCGATCAGGCTGACGGGAACCGCCACGGCCGGGATCACGGTGGCGCGCAAATTACCGAGGAACAGGAACACCACGATCACGACGAGGATGAAGGCTTCGCCGAGCGTCTTCAGCACCTCGGCGATGGTGTCGGTCACGAAAGTCGTGGAATCGTACTGGACCAGATAGGTCAGGCCCGTCGGAAACCGCGCCGACAGTTTCTGCAATGTCGCCTGCACCGCCTTCGCCGTCGTCACGGCATTGGCGCCGGGCGCAAGATAAATGCCGATCGGCACCCCGGCGCGGCCGTCGATCCGCGACTCGCTGTCGAGATTCTGCGCGCCGATCTCGACGCGGGCGACGTCGCTGATCCGCAGTACCGAGCCGTCCGGGTTCGCCCGCAGCACGATGTTGCCGAACTGCTCCGTCGTGGTCAGCCTGCCCTGGGTCTGCACGTTGAACTGGAACTGCTGCTCGTCGCTGATCGGCCGCGCGCCGATGCGGCCGACCGGCGCCTGCACGCTCTGGGTCCGGATCGCGGCGACCACGTCCGAGGGCGCAAGGTTGAGGCTGGTGAGCCGCTGCGTATCGAACCAGATCCGCATCGAGTAATTCAGTTTCGCGAACAGGCTGGCCTGGCCGACGCCCGGGGTGCGGGAAATCGCGTCGAGCACGTTGATGATGGCATAGTTGGTGATGAACAGCGGGTCCTGCTCGCCATTGGCGCTGTAGAGCACGATGAACTGCAGGATCGCGGAGGACTTCTTCTGCACCGTCAGGCCCTGCTGCTGCACCTCGGGGGGCAGTTGCGACAGCGCGGTCTGCACGCGGTTGTTGACGTTGACGGTATTGATGTCGGGATTGGTGCCGAGCGCGAACGAAACGGTGAGCGTGTAGGTGCCGTCATTGCCGCTGGTCGACTTCATGTAGAGCGAGCGGTCGACTCCGACCACCTGCGCCTCGAGCGGCTGGGCGACGCTGCTCTCGACCACTTCGGCGGAGGCGCCGGGGAAT
Organism: uncultured Alphaproteobacteria bacterium; assembly: GCA_963793165.1. GTDB lineage: Bacteria > Pseudomonadota > Alphaproteobacteria > Rhizobiales > Xanthobacteraceae > Bradyrhizobium. The sequence continues at coordinate 291,570 of CAWBYU010000004.1, read as the reverse complement.
ACGCCGGACACCGTGACCTGCGGCGGCACGATGTCGGGAAATTGCGCCACGGGAATCTGCAGCAGCGCGAGCCCGCCCGCGATGGTGATGACGAACGCAATTACGATCGCGAGACGGGGACGGTCGACGAAAACAGCGGAAATCATGGGCTCTTGCCCGCTGGTTTCGGCCCGCCGGCGCTGCTGCCGTCTATTTGCGTGCCGCCGTCGCCGGCGGCGGCCTTCATGCTGGACTGGATCAGCGCGCTCGCCGGCCCGGGCGAGACCGGCTGGCCGGGACGCACCCGCTGCAGGCCTTCGACGATCACCTTGTCGCCCAGCGCAAGCCCGTTGATGACGGAAGCAACGGTGGGGGTCGACTGCCCGAGCTGGATCCGGCGCTGCTCGGCCTTGTTGTCGGCGCCGACCGTGAAGACATAATCGCCCTGCTGGTCGGACAGCACGGCGGAGCGCGGGATCGCCAGCACCTCGACCGGCTGCACGCCCTCCAGCATCACGGTGACGAATTCGCCGTCGGTCAATTCGCGCACCGCGCCGCCCGTCTTGGCAGGGTCATGCAGCGGCGAATTGGGGATGGCGCCGCGGACCGTGATGGTGTCGGTGCTTTGCGCGACGGTGTTGTCGATGAAGTTCACTTGGCCGGTCGGGCCATAAAGGCGACCGTCCGGCAGCCGCAGCCTGATCACGACCGCGTTGAAGCCGCCCCGCGTCGCGTAACGCTCGCGCAGTTCCAGCCCGGCGCGTACCGAGACCGGAAAAAGCACGTACATCGGATCCTGGCTGATGATGGTCGTCAGCACGCCCGACCCCGGACCGACCACGTTGCCTTCGGTCACCGCGGTCCGGCCGATCTTGCCGTCGATGGGCGAGCGGATATCGGTATAATCGAGGTTGATCTGGGACGATTGCACCTGGGCCTTGGCAGCCTGCACCTGCGCCTCCAGGCTGCGCTGATTGGCGAGCGCGGCGTCGTAGCTCGATTGCTGACCGGCCGGCCCGCCGAGCAGGGTGCGCGCCCGCTCGGTCGTCAATTTGGCGTTTTCAAGCGTCGCCTGCAATTGCGCCACCACCGCCTGCTTCGCCGCAAGGTCGGCCTCGAACGGACCGCGCTCGAGGCGATAGAGCTCATCGCCCGCCTTGATCTCGGCGCCTTCCTCGAACAGCCGCTTTTCCAGAAACGCGGTGACGCGCGCCACCACGTTGACGCGATTGACCGCTTCGATCCTTCCGAGAAATTCGCTGGTTTCGGTAATCGGTCGCTTGACCGCTTCGACAATTCCCACCGCCGGGGGCGCGTTTTGGGCAGGCTGAGCCCAGGTCGCCAAGGGGACTCCCATGACGAGGGCACCTGCAATCGGCAGGAAGATCCGCACTCTTGCAAGGTGCATCCCGCGCCCTCACCAATGACCACGGCCGTACCCTAGCACAATTCGATCGAACGGATCACCGGCCTTGATCAATCTTGTGGAGCGGCCAATTCCGTCATGCGGGGAGGGGCGCTTTGCGCCGATCGCCTGGCGCGCAACGACGGACGCCAAATCCCTCGGGCAATCTAGCCCAACCGCTGATCCCGGGCGTCTTCGGTGGTTTCGCTGGCGGCCTTTGCCACCGCCTTGGCCGCGCCCTTGCGGCTGGAAATCTCGATCGCCTTGCGGCCGGAGATTTCGTGGCCGGCATCGTCCGGCATCTGCCAGAAGAAATAGGCCGACACCGCCGAGATGATCGAGACCACGATGAACGCCGGCGCGAAATCGGCCGCGCTCAGCTCGCTGACGTGACGCATCAGCATGGTGGATTCCACCGAGAACGCGCCGACCGCGACGCCGGCCGAAATCGCCAGTTGCTGGTTGACGCTGACCAGCGTGGTGGCGCGGCTCATCTGCGCCGGCTCGACTTCGGCATAGGCGACGGTGTTGATCGCGGTGAATTGCAGCGAGCGGAAGAAGCCGCCGACCACCAGAATGATCATGATCAGCAACAGCGGCGTCGCCGCCGTGAACAGGGCGCAGGCGGCGAGGAAGACCGAACTGACGACGGCATTGACGGTCATCAAGTTGCGGAAGCCGAAGGTCCGGATGACGCGCGCGGCCAGCGTCTTCATGCCCATGGCGCCGACCGCGGAGGCAAAGGTCACGAGGCCGGACCGGAACGGCGACAGGCCGAAGCCGACCTGCATCAACAGAGGCAGCAGGAACGGCAATGCGCCGATGCCGAGCCGGAACAGGAAGCCGCCGATGATGCTGGCGCGCAGGGTCGTCAGCCGCAGCAGCGAAAAATCCAGCACCGGCGATCCGGTCCGCCTGGCGTGCATCACATAGAGTGTCATCGAAATCGACCCGATCGCCACCAGGGCGGCGACGACGGTCCACGGCAGCAGATTGAGGCCGGCGACCGAAAGTCCGAAGGCGATACCGCCGAGGCCTGTTCCGGCCAGCACCAGCCCGTAGATATCCAGGCGCTCGGGGTCTTCGGCACGGATCGGGTCGATGTAGCGCATCGCCATGAAGATGCCGAGCAGGCCGATCGGGATGTTGATCAGGAAGATCCAGTGCCAGGAGAAATAGGTGGTGATGAAGCCGCCAAGCGGCGGACCGATCACCGGACCGATCAGCGCCGGCACCGTGACCCAGGCCATCGCATTGACCAGCGCGCTCTTGTCGATCGAGCGCAGCAGCACCAATCGTCCGACCGGCGTCATCATCGCGCCGCCGACCCCCTGCAGGATACGCGCGATCACGAAATCGGTGACGGAAGTGGACAGCGCGCAGCCGACCGAACCCACCATGAAGACGGCGATCGCGATTGAGAACACCATGCGCGCGCCGAAGCGATCCGCGGTCCAGCCGCTGGCCGGAATGAAGACCGCGAGCGACAGAAGATAGGAGGTGATGGCGAGCTTCAATGTCAGCGGGCTGGTGCCGATATCGGCTGCGATCGCCGGCAGCGAAGTCGCGATCACGGTCGAATCCATGTTCTCCATGAACAGGGCAGTGGCCACGATGAGCGGGATCAGGCGTTCTTTGGTCATCGATATCAGGGGAGGGAAAAGGACAAGGCGGGCAAGGGGGCTGTATCACCCCGTTGCCCCGGAGGCTATTGCGGAACCCCGAATACCGCCTAAATCCCGCGTGACGCCGCCGCTCCGATGGGCCCCGCGCCCTCGTTGCCGAAATGAGCGTTCAGCCCCCATCGATATATCGCATTATGCGACTTTATGTTTGATTTTTATATCGCATTATGCGATTAATCTCGCGTGAAAGAGATCGCCTTCACGTCCGCCGCCGTTCGCCAATGGCGCAAACTTACCGCTGCTACGCGGGCGCAGATCGACCTCAGGTTGAAGGCGTTCGCGGAAACCGGCACCGGCGATGTGAAAGCACTCAAAGGCGGCGCCGGAATGCGGTTGCGCTCCGGTGACTGGCGCGTCGTGTTCACGATCAAAGCCAACACCATCACAATTCACGCGGTCGGACACCGCCGCGATATCTACGACTGAGAGGACACGATGGCGAAAACCGGCACCGTAAAAAGCAACGTCCAGTTCATTCACACGCCCGGTGGCGACGATCTCGCCGTACTGCCGCGCATCGAATATGATCGGTTGGTCGCCCTCGCCGCCGAGGCGCATGAAGATGCCGCCGGGAGCCGGATCGTCCGCAATTCCACGCGCGCTCTCAAAGAGGGTCGCGAGGTCGTGCTGCCAAAAGCCGTGGCCGATCGCCTCGCAAACGGCGACAATGCGGTGCGCGTCATCCGCGAATGGCGCGATATGATTCAGGGCGAACTCGCCGTGGCGGTCGGCATCAGCCAGAACTACCTGTCCGAGATCGAAACCGGCCGGCGCAAAGGGCCGGCCGAATTGCAAAAGAAATTCGCCCGCGCCTTGGGCGTGCCGATCGACCTTCTGATCGAATAACATCAGATAACTCAGGGCATTGGCGCCTTTTTTGGAAATGTAACCGAGACCAGGGTATTGCCCAAAGCGGAATACCGCCTAAATCCTGCGGGACGCCGCCGCCGGAGACCCGACGATGATCTATGTCCTGTCCGCTCTGTTGCCGCCGATCGGGCTCCTGTTGAACGGGCAGCCGTTTTCGGCCCTGTTCAATCTGTTCCTGATCGTGTTTTGCGCCATTTTCGGGCTGTTTTTTCACGTCCTGCTGCTGGTCCCGTCGGCGCATGCGCTGATCGCCGTCTATACGAAGCGGGAACAGCGGCGGCACCGGGAGGTGGTCGAGGCGATCCGCCGATACGGCCCGCCGCGGGGTTATCCGCGCTGACGCGGCGGAAACCGGGTTATCCGCGCTGACCCCGCGGAAACCGGTTTATTCGCGTTAACGCGCAGGAAACGCGGGCTGGTTCACGAAAAGCCTGTGCATGGCCGGCAAACCCTTTGATTCGGCGGGCCGCCATGCTATCGACCACCGCCAACCCTACCGATGGGCTTCGATTCGACGGCGATGCCAATTGCTTCGCCGGCGGTGCTGTTCATCCCTTAGGTCACATCGCGGCAAACGGGCCGCCGAATGGAGTTGGTAATGGCACTGGTGCAGGGACTTCAGGGGATTCGCGAAGCCTATACGTTCGACGATGTGCTTCTGAAACCCGGCCTGTCGGATATCCTGCCCTCGGAGGCCGATATCCGCTCCCACGTCACCCGCGCCATCCCGCTCAACATCCCGATCATCGCGTCCGCCATGGATACCGTCACCGAAGCGCGCATGGCGATCGCCATGGCGCAGGCGGGCGGCATCGGCGTCATCCATCGCAATTTCGATGTCGATGGCCAGGCCGCCCAGGTGCGGCAGGTCAAGAAGTTCGAATCCGGAATGGTGGTCAATCCCCTGACCATCGGACCCGAGGCGATGCTGTCGGACGCGCTAACGCTGATGAACGATCACGGTTTCTCCGGCATTCCCGTGGTCACCGGCGCGGCCAAGGGCGTGCCGGGCAAGCTGGTCGGCATTCTCACCAACCGCGACGTGCGGTTTGCGACCGACCCGCGCCAGAAAATCTCGGAGCTGATGACGCACGAAAATCTCGTCACCGTGCGCGAAGGCGTCAGCCAGGACGAGGCGAAGCGGATGCTGCACAAGCATCGCATCGAAAAACTATTGGTGGTCGATGATCAGTACCGCTGCGTCGGCCTCATCACCGTAAAGGACATGGAGAAGGCGGTCGCGCATCCCTTGGCCTGCAAGGATGCGCAGGGCCGGCTGCGGGTCGCCGCCGCGACCACCGTCGGCGAGGACGGCTTTGAGCGGACCGAGCGGCTGATCGACGCCGGCGTCGACCTGATCGTGGTCGATACCGCGCACGGCCATTCCTCGCGGGTGCTGGCCGCCGTCAACCGCATCAAGCGGCTCTCCAATGCCGTGCAGGTCATCGCCGGCAACATCGCCACCATGGAAGGCGCGCAGGCGCTGATCGATGCCGGCGCCGACGCGATCAAGGTCGGCATCGGTCCGGGGTCGATCTGCACCACCCGCATCGTCGCCGGCGTCGGCGTCCCGCAGCTCACCGCGATCATGGATGCGGTGGAAGCGGCGAAGAAGGCCAACGTGCCCGTGATCGCGGACGGCGGCATCAAATATTCCGGCGATCTCGCCAAGGCGCTGGCCGCCGGTGCCGATATCGCCATGGTCGGCTCGCTGCTGGCCGGCACCGACGAGACCCCGGGCGAAGTGTTCCTGTGGCAGGGCCGCTCCTACAAGGCCTATCGCGGCATGGGTTCGGTGGGGGCGATGGCGCGCGGCTCCGCCGACCGCTACTTCCAGCAGGACATCAAGGACACGCTCAAGCTGGTGCCGGAGGGGATCGAGGGGCAGGTGCCCTACAAGGGCCCGGTCGGCAACGTCATGCACCAGCTCGCCGGCGGCTTGCGCGCGGCGATGGGATATGTCGGCGCCAGAAACCTCGCCGAATTCCATGAGAAGGCGCAATTCGTGCGCATCACCGGCGCGGGCCTGCGCGAAAGCCACGTCCACGACGTCACCATCACCCGGGAAAGCCCAAATTACCCCGGCGGGGCCTAGTACCTACTAAAGATCGGTGAGTCGCTTGCTGCCCATGCTTCGAGACGCTCGCGTCGCTCGCTCCTCAGCATGAGGCTGTTGTGTTGCAACAAATGCAGACCTCATCCTGAGGAGGCCGCGAAGCGGCCGTCTCGAAGGATGGGCCGCTACCGATTTGTCAGTCGAGGTACTAGTTCCGGGCCAAATTGACCACCACAAGGCGTGCGAAACGCGGTATTGTCGGCGCCGTGGATTGCCGCGCGCTGCCCGGAATCGACGCTCGCGATTGCACCGCGGCTTTCCAGAGATTCATCTCAACATCATTCAAAAAGAGAAGTTGCACATTATGGTCGATTGGTCGGACGACAGGATTGCGGCCCTTTCAGATCAGGATCTGAAGAATCTGCTGGCCAATGCGGAGCGCAAAGCCGTCGTGGAAGTCATCGCGCAATGCAAGGCCGAGATGGAAAAGCGCGACGCCTTGAAGCCCCGCAAGGCATCGAAGCCGCGCACCGAATTGAAGGAATTTGAGCACGACATGTCCGGGCAGCTCGCCGCTGTCGGCAAGGAGATGGCCGGGAAATACGATCTCTCCGAAGACACCGCGAAAGCGAACTCCGTGGGCGTCAAAGGCTTCAAGGCGCACAAGCTGCTGGACGCCAAGGGCTACGCGAAACTCGGCGGCATGCAACGCGACGGCTCGGTCGCGGTCGACCGCTATATTTCATATCGGCGCGGCAAGGACATCGTCTCGCTCAGCGTGTTCCTGCTCAAGGACCAGCCGATCGAAGCCCACGAGTTTCACGTGATCGCCCCGAAAGCCTTGCTCGATGGCGCAAAGCCGGTGGCCGAGATCCGCCCCACCGCGACGGAAGCGCAGAAGCAGTCCGCCGACAGCGGGCTCACGTTCAAGGATTTGCCGAGCGCCGCCGCGGCGTTCGACGCGGCACTGGCGAAGATTACGGCCTGACAATTCGAAATCCGGACTGCATCAATTTAAACCGTCGTTGGGAGCCAACGGGTCGCACGAGCGCGCGCCCGATGATAAACTCCGTTCCGGGGCGATGCGAAGCATCGAACCCGGAATCTCGAGATTCCGGGTCTGGTGCTAACGCACCATCCCGGAATGACGGTATCTGGATTGTTTCGCGGAGTTTATCATCGGGAGCGCATTCGCGCTATCCGTTGGCTCGCAAAGACGAAAACCAAAAAAATAGAGGAAACAACCATGTCCCAATCCGCAAGGCGCGTCGTCCTCGTTTCTCGTCCCGTCGGCGAGCCCAAGGCGTCGAACTTCCGCATCGAGGATTACGCGGTGCCGACGCCCGGCCCCGGCCAGGTCCTGCTGCGCACGATCTGGCTGTCGCTCGATCCCTATATGCGCGGGCGCATGAGCGACGGCCCGTCCTATGCGGCGCCGGTGCCGATCGGCGGCGTGATGGAGGGCGGCACCGTGAGCGAGGTGATCGCCTCTGACAATCCGGGCTTTGCCAAGGGTGACATTGTGATGTCGCGCGCCGGCTGGCAGACCCATGCGATCTCCGACGGCAAGGGACTGAGCAAGGTCGATCCGAAACTCGGGCCGGTCTCGACGGCGGTGGGCGTGCTCGGCATGCCCGGCATGACCGCCTATACCGGCCTGCTCGATATCGGCAAGCCGCAGCCGGGCGAAACCGTCGTGGTCGCGGCGGCATCCGGCGCGGTCGGCTCGGCGGTCGGCCAGATCGCCCGCATCAAGGGCGCGCGCGCCGTCGGCATCGCGGGCGGCAAGGACAAATGCGACTATGTGAAGAAGGAGCTCGGCTTCGACGATTGCCTCGATCATCGCGATCCCGATCTCGCGGCCAAGCTGAAAGAGGCCTGTCCGAAAGGCATCGACGTCTATTTCGAAAATGTCGGCGGCGCGGTGTTCGAGGCGGTATTTCCGCTGCTCAATCCGTTCGCGCGCATGCCGGTATGCGGCCTGGTCGCGCATTACAACGACACCGAAGCGACCGCGCCGAAATGGGCGCCGTCCCTGATGCGCGCGGTATTGACCAAGCGCTTGACGATCAGAGGCTTCATCGTCGGCGATTTCGCCGCGCGTCACGGCGATTTCCTGCGCGACATGTCGCAATGGTTTCGCGAAGGCAAGATCAAGCACAAGGAGTTCGTCACCGAAGGTCTCGACAGCGCGCCGGCGGCGTTCATGGGGCTTCTGAAGGGCGCCAATTTCGGCAAGCAATTGGTGCGGGTCGGGCCGGACAAGGCGTGAGCGCCCGGCATTCGCGCAAGCTCATTCGCGTCGCGGACGCTTGCGGCAAGGCCTCGCGGCGGTCGTGGTGTTGTTGCGGATTGCACACTGTTGCCAGGGTAAGCGCGGGGATGCTCATATTTCAGGCATTCGGCGATTGAAAGTTCCATCGGTGCCGTGTTACGGGAGTGCCGCTTGAGGCTGGGGGGAAACGTTGATGAAGGTGTTGCTTGCAGGCTTTGCCGCGTTGCTCGCCACCGCAGCGTTTGCGCAGTCGGATAACAGGCCGGCAACCGCGACGGAATTTCGCACCGCGCAGGCCGAACCTCAGAAGACCGACGCGGTACCTCCCGGCGGATGCATGCCGATCGGCCTGACCGCGCGGGGCGATATGGTGTTTCCGATGCAGTGCCGCGAGGTCATCGAACGCGAGCGGGGGCCCGTGCCGGCGCAGGCCCCGGAGCAGCGATCTCAGCAGGAGCCGCCGAAGATTGCTCCGGCGGAGAAAGTCGATCTCGTGACCACCGGCCTCACGCAGGAGCGGCCGCGCAAGCGGATTTCCAGGGTGGAGCGACAAAAGCTGCTTCGGCCGGCGTCCGATCCGGTGGTCACCGGAAGCACGAGACCGATGGTGACCGGAAGCAACAGGCCGAGCAATTAAGACGCCAGGCAAGAGCCTCTATCCGCGTCAGCATGCCGTGCTGCTAACTTTTCGAAATCACGCCCAGCAATGAATCCAGATTGATATCGAGCTGGCCCGGCGCCTTGACGTGGCGAACTTCAAAGCTGTCGGGCTGGAAGCGATATTCCACCAGCCCGACCTCCTTGGTGCCGATCACTTCCTGCATCTTGTCGGAAATGATGAAGCCGGCCGACGGCGCCCAGACCTGCCTGGTGTGACGATACGTAAAATCCCGGCGCTGGTGCACGTGGCCGCTGGCGACCAGCCGCAGATCGACCGAACCGAGCATCTCGACCAGGCGGCTGCGTACCGGCATCGGGACGTAGCGTATCGAGGTTGCCGGAAGCTCGGGATCAAAGGGCGAATTCAGGTAAAGCGGTTTGTGAAGAAACAGCGCTACTGGCTTGCCGTTCGTGCTGGAGAGTTCTGACGCAAGCCATTCGTGCTGCTCGGTTTCGCTCGCCAGACCGGTGTTCATGATCAGCGAATTGAGGCCGATGAAACACCAGCCGGCGGCCTCGAAACGCCAGCGGTCTTCGCCGAAGATCGAGAGAAAAGTCTGCCGGTCGCCTTCCGTGGCCGGTTGCGACGGGACGGGGCCGACCTTGGTCGGGTTGTCGCCGATGTCGTGATTGCCGGGCAGATAGCGGCAGCCGACGGGCAGGGCGCGGTGCAGCGTTTTGGCAAATTCGAGGTCGTCCCGGCTGGTCGGGCCGTCGAAGGCGAGATCGCCGCTGTTGACGACGAGATCGGGACGCGTCGCATCGATGTATTCGCTGACGCGATGAAAATTATCGGTCAGGGTCGGGAGGCGGCGGGCGAGGTGGGTGTCGGAAATCTGGGTCAGCCGAAATCCGGGCATGCGATATTCCTTCATTCCTTCCGGCTCGATCATACCTTTTGCCGTAAGTCAGAACGATGAAATTTTCCACGCAACACAGGTCGTCATCATCCGCGAATGCGGATGATCCAGTATCCCAGAACTGTCAGTGATTGAATCGATACGCCTCGGCGTACTGGATACCCCGCAGGAGCCTGTCATCGGGCTCGCCGAAGGCGAGACCCGGTGGCGGAGTATGACGGCGGTGTCATTTGTTCGCGCTACAGCACCCGATAGCGGATCGCGAAGGCGTCGTTCTGCTCGGTGCGGGTTTCCGGGGCCCCGTCCGGCGCGGCGACGCGATCGGCCAGATGCCAGGGCCCGAACTGATCGGATCGCGTGGGGCTGGCGGCGAGGCGCAGCTTGAACTCGCACTGCGCCCGGCCCGGCAGATACAGGATCACGACGCGGTCCCTGGTCCGATAATCGAGCGCCACCGAACCCCGCAGCACGCTGCGGCCGTCACTGTCGGTCGCAAGCGTACCCTGCACCTGGGCGAGCTTCTGATTGCGGTCGGTGTGCAGTTCGACCTGGGTATCGGCCGCCGCGGCCGCCGCCGCCCTGGGCAGCCGGATTTCGAACTCGACCGCCGGTTTGGAGGCGTTGATGCCGAGATAGGCCAGCGCGGCATGCCGCATGTCGGAGACGACAAACGCCAGCAGCGCCAGCGCCACCGCGGCGGCGAGGCCGTGCCTGAAGATATCCCGTGCGCTGCGCCGCCCGCCGCGGAAATAGACCGTCAGCATGATGGCGACCGCGAGCGCGGCTGCGACGCCGGCGAGCCCCGACATCAGCATGCCGAGCCAGCCGTTCGGGCTGTCATCGGCGAAAAAGCCCGCATTATTGGCGGCCATCCTGAGAAACGAGGTCACGGAATTGCCGGGCAGTTCGGCCGCGTGGGCTGCGCCTTTGAGCAAGGGGGAGGTGATATTCATCGCAGTATCCCAAGCGCCCGGAGCCGGTTCGAGACCGGAATCACTGGAACTGTCGTCGGTTGGTCGCGGGAGCGGCGATTGTGGTTCAACGCGGCGTTGAGGATTTATTGTCAGAGGGGAGCGCGGCCGGTATAGCGGGGGCTCACACGCCGGTCGGGGGAGATTCTGATGTCCGTTCAAATGGTTTTGCTGCCGGTCTTTGTGCTGGTGGCGCTCGCTTTCGCGCTGCTGCTGGGGATGGCCGCCGGCCGGGACGCCGGTGCCAGGAATACCTCGGAGCAGACGAACTGGCCGAGCCGCGCCACAAAGATCGGCGATTGCTTCGAGGACCAGTTCGAGCTGCCGCTGTTGTTCTATGCCCTGATCGCGCTGGCGCTGCCGCTGCGCCATGCCGACCTCGTGATCGTGCTGCTGTCATGGGTGTTCGTCGTCACCCGGTTTGCCCATGCCGGGATTTTCGTGACCTCCGACAATGTCCGGCAGCGCTCGCAGGTATGGTTCGCCGGGGTCCTGGTGCTGCTGGCCATGTGGCTCTACTTCGCGCTGAAGATTCTCCTGCTGATCTGATCGCGTTTCACTCGAACCGAAAGCCTTGAATGACTCCCGCCGCGCGGCTCTCGGCCGCCATCGAACTGATCGACACCATCGACACCCAGCGCGTTCCGGCGGCGAAGGCGCTGAAGGAGTGGGGCACCGCGCACCGCTACGCCGGTTCGGGCGATCGCGCCGCGATTTCCGGCCTGATCTGGGACGTGCTGCGCCGGCAGTCCTCCAGCGCATGGATCATGGACGAGGCCACGCCGCGGGCGCGCGTGCTGGGCATGCTGAAGCTCGAGCGCGGGATGGATACCGATGCCATCGCCGCTTTATGCGACGGCGGCCGTTTTGCGCCGGAGCCGCTGAGCGCGCGCGAGCGCGCCGCGCTGACGACGCGGTCGCTGGCGGAAGCGCCGTCGCACATCGCCGGCGATTACCCGGAATGGCTCGACGGGTACCTGACGCAGGTGTTCGGCGATGATCGCGTCGCGGAGGCGACCGCGATGGCGAGCCGGGCGCCGCTCGACCTGCGCGTCAACACGTTGAAGGCCAAGCGCGAAAAGATCCTGCCCTCGCTCGCCCATCTCGGTGCAAAACCGACGCCGTGGTCGCCGATTGGCCTGCGCATCGAGCTTGGCGCCGACGCGCGCAATCCCGGCATTCATGCCGAGGAGGATTTCATCAAGGGCGCGATCGAAGTCCAGGACGAGGGCTCGCAGCTCGCGGCCTTGCTCTCGGCCGCCAAGCCCGGCGAGCAGGTGATCGATCTCTGCGCCGGGGCCGGCGGCAAGACGCTGGCGCTGGCGGCGATGATGCAGGGCAAGGGCCGGCTGATCGCCACCGATCACGACAAGCGGCAGCTTGCGCCGATCTATGAACGGCTGTCCCGCGCCGGCGTGCATAATTGCGACATCCGCACCCCGAAGGGCGACGGCGATACGCTGAGCGACATTCACGCCTCCGCCGATCTGGTGCTGATCGATGCGCCCTGCACCGGCACCGGTACCTGGCGGCGCAACCCGGATGCCAAATGGCGGATGCGCCCCGGTGCGCTGGAGGTGCGGTTGAAGGACCAGGCGACCGTGCTCGACCGCGCCGCGGCACTGGTAAAACCGGGCGGACGGATCGCCTACATCACCTGCTCGGTATTGCCGCCGGAGAACGGCGACCAGATCCGCGCCTTTGTCGCCCGCCACCCGGATTTCGCCGTGGTGCCGCCGTCGCAGACCGCCGGCGTGTTGTGGGACAAGGTCGAGGATTTCGCCGCGGCGGTGCTGCAATCGGCGGAAGGCCTGCTGATGACCCCGCGCCGCACCGGGACCGACGGGTTTTTCGTTGCGGTGCTGAAGAAGCAGCCGTCGTCCTGAAAGCGTTTTCCAGTTGGGGCGGGCACAAGTTCGCGCACCGGTGGCCTCATGGTTCGAGACGCACGGCGGTGCCGTGCTCCTCACCATGAGGGTCTCCGACCTCATCCTGAGGAGCATCGCGAAGCGATGCGTCTCGAAGGATGAAGCCACTGAACTGGAAGATGTGTCAGGCGCTTACCGCGAGGTTTGGTGCTCAGATCAGTTCGTTTTTGTCCAAGCCAGAAATCGCGCCGCGGCTTAGGCTGCAGCGTTCGTCAAAGATTCATACTGACCAAATTCAGATTGAAAAAGGGAGCATCATGAAGCGACACCCATGGATCAGTCTTTTCGGCGCGCTAATATTTGTCGGCCTTGCCGGTGGTCCGGCGCTTGCCGACGAGACCGTCAGCATCGGCGGCTCCCGCGCTGTATTGATAAAACCGAATGCGCCGCGTGCCAGCGTGATCCTGATCCCGGGCGGTGACGGTGCGATCAGGGCGGGCGATCACGGCGACATCAACGGGCTCAAATTCAACCAGCTGGTCCGCACCCGACAGGCCTATGCGGCGCGGGGGCTTGCGGTGCTGGTGGTCGATGCCGGCACGCCGCTCGACGCTGCGGTGCAATACATGGCTGCGATCAAGCGGCCGGTCACGGTGATCGGCACCAGCCGCGGCACGCTGCGCGCCGCCGAGGGGATCGCGCACGGCGCCCGGCCCGACGCGCTGGTGCTGACGTCGGGGTTTCTCAGCGCCGAGTCCGGCAGCGGCCAGAATGTCATGTCGATCCTGGGCTCGCCGGCATCGTTGCCGCGCACGCTTGTGATCCATCACAGCCAGGATGGCTGCCGGGCGACATTGCCGGCCGGCGTCGAGCCCTTCATCAAGTGGTCGGCCGGCCATGCCCGGGTGAAGTGGGTCAGCGGCGGGGTCAACCAAGGCGACGCCTGCGAGGCGCGGGCCTATCACGGCTTCAACGGCATCGATGGTCAGATCGTGGGGATCGCTGGGAGTTTTCATTGAGCTCAGGCGCCCCGGCGGATTTTTGCGCGAAGGAGCCTGCGTTCATATAGGTCAGCATAGCTGACATATATGAATTCGTCCATGCCTGCAGAAGAATGTGGGCCAGCGGTGTTGTGCGGTTGCGAGCGTGGGCTCCGTCGCGTATCTGCTTGCCATGACAGCAGCACAGCCAGCCCGCGAGTTGAAGCCCACGGTGGCCTCGGCGCACGACAAGATTCTGATCGTCGATTTCGGCAGCCAGGTGACGCAACTGATCGCGCGAAGGGTGCGCGAGGAGGGCGTCTATTCCGAGATCGTGCCGTTCCAGAAGGCAGAAGCCGCCTTCAAGGAGATGAAGCCGAAAGCGGTGATACTCTCCGGCGGCCCGGAATCGGTGCACGAGGAAGGCTCGCCGCGCGCGCCGCAACTGATCTTCGATTCCGGCGTGCCCGTGCTCGGCATCTGCTACGGCCAGATGACCATGGCCGCCCAGCTCGGCGGCGATGTCGAAGGCGGCCATCACCGCGAATTCGGCCGCGCCGATGTCGAGGTCAAGGCCGCGAGCCGTCTGTTCGACGACACCTGGGGCATGGGCGAGCGCCATCCGGTGTGGATGAGCCATGGCGACCGCATCACAAAGATGCCGCCGGGTTTTGTCGTCGCCGGCGTCTCGCCCAATGCGCCGTTCGCCGTGATCCAGGACGAGAAGCGCAAATATTATGGCCTGATGTTCCACCCCGAAGTGGTGCACACGCCCGACGGCGCCAAGCTGATCCGCAATTTCGTCCGCAAGGTCGCTGGCCTCACCGGCGACTGGACCATGCGCGCGTTTCGTGAAGAGGCGATCGAAAAAATCCGCGCCCAGGTAGGCTCGGGCAGGGTGATCTGCGGCCTGTCCGGCGGCGTCGACTCTGCGGTGGCCGCGGTGCTGATCCACGAGGCGGTCGGCGATCAGCTCACCTGCGTGTTCGTCGATCACGGCATGCTGCGGCTCGACGAGGCCAAGACCGTGGTCGACCTGTTCCGGCATCACTACAACATCCCGCTGGTGCATGTGGACGCCTCAAAACAATTCCTCGGCGAACTGGCAGGCGTTACCGACCCCGAAATCAAGCGCAAGACCATCGGCCGCCTGTTCATCGACGTGTTCGACGCGGAAGCCAAGAAAATCGGCGGCGCCGATTTCCTCGCGCAGGGCACGCTCTATCCCGACGTGATCGAGAGCGTCTCCTTCACCGGCGGCCCCTCGGTGACGATCAAGTCGCACCACAATGTCGGCGGCCTTCCGGCACGCATGAACATGAAGCTGGTCGAGCCCCTGCGCGAATTGTTCAAGGACGAGGTCCGCGTGCTCGGCCGCGAACTGGGCCTGCCGGAAATTTTTGTCGGCCGGCATCCATTCCCCGGTCCGGGCCTTGCGATCCGCTGCCCCGGCGAGATCACGAAGGAAAAACTCGACATCCTCCGCAACGCCGATGCCGTCTATATCGACCAGATCCGCAAAGCCGGCCTCTACGACCAGATCTGGCAGGCCTTTGCCGTGCTGCTGCCGGTGAAGACCGTGGGCGTGATGGGCGACGGGCGGACTTACGAATACGTCGTCGGCCTGCGCGCAGTGACCTCCACCGACGGCATGACAGCGGACTTTTATTCGTTCGACATGAAATTCCTCGGCGAAACCGCGACGCGGATCATCAACGAGGTGAAGGGCGTCAACCGGGTGGTGTATGACGTGACCAGCAAGCCGCCGGGGACGATCGAGTGGGAGTAGGATACTCTGGAGGGCATTGGAGAAGAATAGTTTTTGAATCAAAAAGAACAACCAAGAACTACTGTCAGCTTGAATCGCTGGGTGTGACGGTCTTTTCCAGCACCCGCGCTGCCATTTTGGGACCGAAGGAAAGGTTTTCACTCATGACCACTCCCAGTCATTTGTCCGTGTAGCAACCTCGATGCGGAGCGGTGGCGCAAGTGGAGACGGTTGATTGAGAACATGAACCAGCGACGATGTGTTTGGTCGGCTTACACAGGATGAAGACAGGCATGCAAAGTCTGCAGCTTAGCAAAGCGTTCACGCTGATTGAGCCGGGACCGGTTGTCCTGGTTACGACAAATGATCGTCAAAAAGACAACGTGATGACCATCACGTGGACCATGGTGTTGGGTTTTTCCGCTGAATTCGCCATTACGACCGGCCCCTGGAACTATTCCTATGCCGCACTTCGGGATTCGAAGGAGTGCGTCATTTCAATCCCCGCGGTTGACCTGATTGACGCCGCCGTCGGCGTGGGAACATGCTCCGGCGAGGACACGGACAAGTTTGAAAAGTTCGGTCTTACCGCCATCAAAGCCAGGCATGTCCGGGCGCCGCTCATCAAGGAGTGCCTCGCCAATATCGAGTGCCGGGTTGTCGACATCATCGATCGACACAGCATCGTCGTGCTCAAAGGCGTCGCCGCATATTTCGACAGCGCCCGCAAGGAGAAAAGAATGATCCATGCAGTCGGCGACGGCACCTTTATCGTCGATGGGCGCAAGATGGACCGAAAAGAGATGATGCGGTCCAAGCTTCCAGGCGGACTATAGGCGACCGGAACCGAACCTCTACGTTAGCTGCCCGCTTTGAAGGGTTTCTTGCAATGCCGACGGTATTTCTTCCAGCAAGTCGGAATGTGCCATTCCGATAGTGAATTCAAGGGCCGGTCGTCCGATGTCGATAGTCCCTGAAAGCGAGGAATTCCTTTGACAGTCAAATTCCTATTCAAAATCAAGAGCCGCATGCATCTGACGGTTTGACGGACGGAAGTTTTCGATGCGATAAAATCTTTGCGCTGAAAAATCAGCGCGTTACCATGATCTAAAATCATCGAGTGGGAGTGAGGGGTAGTAGTTGGCGCGGCCAATCTCGGCCGCAACTTTGGCTGCCGGCCAGTTGTAGATCGATGTCTTCCCGCTATTCGCTAAACCGCACAGACCTCCTTGTTGAATTTGCAACGGCGATCTGCATCCAACCTTCATCAGTCACCCGACGGTCAGGACTGCGCGACCGTGTGGGGCGTAATCGTATAGCCAAACGGGTCGCGGAACGCGAAGTAACGGCCAAACGGGCCGTCTTTCGGCGCGAAGACGATCGGCGTCCCGTGCTCGATCAGATGGTCATGCAGCGCGTCGGCGTCATCGCAGCCGAACCAGATCGCGACGCCCCAGCCGAGCCTGTCCGTTTCGTTGAGGTCGGCCAGGGGTTTGCGAACGGCGAACGGGACCGGCCTGGTGTCGAACACGACGGCGCCCGGCGGGCTATTGGCGGCGACCTTCAGCCCGACGACCTCTGTGTAGAACGTCCGTGCAGCATCGAGATCTTCGGCTTGAATTCCGATGAAATCGGGTCCGATCAGATGGGGCATGGCTGGGCTTTCCTTTGCTGCGCAAATCGTTAGTATCAGGAGGCTGATATTATATAAGGCCCCTTATATGTCAAGTCTGAAGGCTGGCTCGCGGATGGGCGACCCGTACGCGACGATCGGATTCGCATTGAAGCAGGCTCAACAGGCGCTGCGCACCTACCTGGACTCTGGATTGCGGGAGATCGGGCTAACCACGCCCCAGTATGCAGTCCTCGCCTTCCTGGGGGCCGAACCGGGTGCTTCGAACGCCGCGCTCGCGCGCCGCGCCTTTGTGACTCCACAGACGATGCAGGCAATTCTGGTGACACTCGAGCGCTCAGGCTTCATCGCGCGGACACCCCATCCCGAACACGGGCGTGTTCAAACGACCGAACTGACGGCGAGAGGTCGTCGAGCACTGGAAGCGGCCTCCGGGATCGTGGCCGATGCGGAAGCGCGTGTACGGAACGCTTCGGCCCCTCTCGATCCCCAGGCGGTAGCTGCGATGCTGCTACGGATCGCGGATACGCTCCGTTGAGCGGCACATGACCGCTTCTTAAACTTCCTGCTAACGAGCAGACATTCAGTTCGTAGGGTGGATTAGCCGGAGGCGTAATCCACCACATCTTCTCGTCGAGTTGTACTCGCGGTGGCGGGCTACGCTTTCGCTAACCCGCCCTACGCGCTGTCCATCTCGCGCGACTGACGCGCGGCAGGTCGCCGGCGACGCTTGCCGTAATCCGGTCGGAAGCCGAGCTGCGATCGCTTGAAGCGGCGTCGTTCAATCCGCGAATGTTGCGCCGTATCGCAACCGGCCCGAGGGATACACTACTGACGGACGACGGACTTCACCATCGCTGAAGGTCTTTTTGGACAAGCTGGAGACGCCGCTTTTGCGGAGAACTCCGAGGAAAATCGACCAATCGATATCGATAGTCTGTGAAACCGAGCAAATCGCGGATCGCCGAAATTCTTCTTTGAATTCAAGAGCGAGAATTTCTGACGGATCCAGGATACGGTTCTTCATCGTTCGCGGAAAGATTTGCCTCGATAGAACAATACGTTGTGATGCTTCAGGACAATCGAGTAGGAGTGAGGGTGGTAACGCATCAGACGATGCGGTGCCGCTTGACCACTTCGATTTCTCCCTCGCCGACGTTGCTGATCACCGTCCTAGCGCGTTCGAGAAGCCAGTCGAAACCCACTACTTTCAAGTTTTGTCGGCGGCCATTCGCGCGGTCTAGGTTTTGCCGTTGCTCGGCCGTGAGCGATGTCTCTAAACCAATTACCGCGAGACAGTCGGCTCGACGATAGTTCGGAAAGTGCACCCGCGCTTCGGAAATGCGTTCGGATAGGAAACTCTCATAGTCCAACGCCTGTTTTTCGGCATGGACTGAATCGCGGCTGAGCTGGCCGCTCTTTGTCAGGAGCATCTTTCCGGGGCATTCGATTTCCACCACCAGATAGCTGTCATCCGCTCTCCGGATGACAAAGTCAGGCTCTGCTGCACCATGGAAGTCCGGCTGACTCCATGCTTGGATCGCCATCGGGTCTAGAAGCTGAGGGAATGAGCAAAAGAACGCTTGGAAGGCGGGCTCGTCATTTGCGTGCTCCGTGAGCATCAGCGCGTATTTATCAAGTGCAGGCGGTCCAAATCGAAGCCATTTGGTACTGATGGCGGCGACAAGTTGCTGGACGAGTTCTGGGGACGACACCTGCGCCTGCATCTGCAGGTGCAGGTGTAGCAACGACTGGCTCAGTGGCGTGAGTAGGTCGTCAGTGGGAAGCGACATGATGAGCAATCGCAACGCGTGGCGTGCAGCCAACTTCGTTGTCGCCGTGTCAATATTTTTATTTACGAGCGCCGCGAAAGTCGGATTGATCATTAAAAGCTGGTCGGTCGAAAGTTGTCCTGATGTGGCTAGCACGGTGAAAAGAGTGAGAGCTGCGGACTTGCTCTTTACGGTGTGACCATCGATGGCGATTTTAACGATGAGATCGAGACCCTCTCGTCCCCAGGTCGCTAGCGCCGCATAGGTCGGGAAGGTGATCTCCAGCTCATCCGCAGCGCGCGCCTCAGCTTCAACGCGGTTCCGTGCTGCGAGACCGCCGTCTGAAATAGCGTCCTGCAGCATCTTGTAGCAGGCATCAAGGTAGCTCATAAGGCGCTCGTCATTCGTAGGAGTCCTTTCTTGCGATTGCGCGGAGAGTTTGCCGCTAATAACGGCGATAAACACCATTTATTAGTGTCTCGATGTGATTGCCTACTCCGACTTCGGTAAATGTATGTGAATTCGGATGCCCAGCTGTGTTGCGTCGATCCAAGCAGCCTGTGAGTTCTTTGTTCTCGCCTTTGGTGATTACTCCGATGTGCTCGAGGATGTTCAAAAATTCAGCCTCCTTCACAACGCTAGCTAAATCATCAACATCGACGGAATTCTTGCTCTTGGGGAAACGTCGATGTACCTCCGCATTAAATAGGGTCAGCTTTTCGCGGACGACGAAGGCATAGAGCAGATAGAGAGCCCGACCCAACTCAGCACGATCGCCGCGCGATAGGACTTGTTACGGAGGCAGATGATGGCTTCTTCGACAAATCGGGCCTTATCCGGATCGTGAAGGTCTAGAATATATTTTTCCAAGGTCTGGGTGACGGGCGTTAGGACGCCAATCTTTGATATCAGGCCGCGGTCTTCAAGCGAAGTCCGGCCGGGACCTGTCAGTGTCCAGCCCTTGGGGAGTAGCAGAGCGTGGGCGGTCTTGGACAGGAAAGAGCGAGGCGAAGAGCTTGCGCCGTCCTTCCAGCCGTTCTCTTTCGCAATCAGCTTTATCCCTGCGTTCTGCACCGGTCCATCATGATGGCCGATGATGAGCAGATACTTGTCCGTCTTGGTGATGTCTTTGCGCGTTAGCGCATCGCGAAGTGCGGTCACGAATTATATCTTTGCTTGAATTTCCCCTTGGGCTTTTGCCGTAAGGGCAAATTTGCCTTTAGCGGGTTCGTTGATCTCGTTAGAGGTAAGGAGACCATCAATGATATTGCCCATATTGTTCCGCATGGAAGGCTTGTAAAATTTCGGAGCGTTTTTCATTTCATTATGAACCTGCGCACGCTCAGCGGGTTCAATTTTGTCGCTGAGTTGTAGTTTCGCGAGGGCGACTTTGAAAAGCTCGCTGGCTGATTTCGGTTGGACTTTCGCAGCGAGCGCTGCAGTCGTGAATTTCATGTCAGGATTGAGCGGAGCCGCTGCCTCGTTTTCCTCATCGTCTTCTCCGCCGGTAATTCCCAGCGCGGCGACGATTGCGGCGATGAGATCAGGTAAATCGTTCTTCAGATAGTCGACCTCGCCCTCCCATTCGATCTCGATACCCTTGGCTTTGATCCGCAGTTTTGCAGTCATGTTCACCCCCAGATTTTCTCTGGGATCAACACAACTCGTAGGGGTTGCCTTTGTAAAGGGGGTTTCGATGCCTGTCCCACGAAAGGTAGCGTCGATCAGCTCTTCAGCGGGCGTAGCCCGGGTGAACGCAGCGATACCGGGATCACTCTCCCCGCATATCGCTGCGCTCATGCGGGCTACAGGTCTACCGGTGAAGACCGTCGGCATGACCGCCGACCCCGCCCCTTCGACATGAAATTCCTCGGCGAGACCACGACGCGCATCACTAACGATGTAAAGGTTGTGAGCGGGGTGGTGACGTGACGTCAAAGCCGCCAACATCTGCTCGCCGCGCCGATCTCCCCCGCTGAAAATGCCGGCTGCACCTCACGCGCGCTCATGTTACGACTCCGGGTAACCCTTCCGGAGCCACCCTTCATGTTCGTCGCGACCGCCTCCAGCCCGAGCGCCACCGCCGCCGAGACGGATCCGCAAGCGCTAGGCTGGATGCAGGGCTTTCCGCCGCCGCCGGACAAGACCATCACCTTCCACCACGGCTCGTTCCGCAGCTTCCCCGAACTGCGCTGGGCATGGAGCAATATCCGCCAACTGGTGCCGACGGTAAATGTCTGGCGTGGGGCGGGACCCGCATCAGTGCTGCCGCGCGAAGAGCACGATATCGGCGCGTCCGCGTCGGTCACCATGGACGGGCGGCCGATGACGTTTGCGCGCATGCTCGAGGAGACCTATGCCGACGGCATCGCCGTGCTGCACCGGGGCAAGCTGATCTACGAGCGTTATTTCGGCGCGCTGAAGCCGCACAAGCCGCATATCGCGATGTCGGTGACGAAATCGTTCACCGGCACGCTCGCCGGCATTCTGGTGGCGGAGAGCAGGATCGATCCTCAGGCGCCGATCACCGACTATGTTCCCGAGTTCAAAGCCAGCGCGTTCGGCGACGCACGCGTGCAAGAGGCCATGGATATGACCACGGGCCTCGAATACACCGAGGTCTATACCGACAGGAATTCCGGCGTGTTCGGGCTGCGGCGGGCGAACGGCATGGCGCCGATCGAGCCGGGCTATGAAGGCGCGACCAACATTTTCGATTTCCTGTGCGCGCAGAAGAAGCAGGGCGAGCACGGCAAAGCGTTTTCCTACAAGACCGTCAATTCCGATGTGCTGGCCTGGATCTGCCGGCGGGCGAGCGGCATGACGCTGTCCGATCTGCTCTCGGAGCGCATCTGGATTCCGATGGGCGCGGAAGAGGACGCGCATTATCACGTCGACCGTATCGGCACCGAAAGCGGCGGCGGCGGCCTTTCGACCAGCTTGCGCGATCTCGCCCGTTTCGGCGAAACGATCCGCAATCACGGCCGCTTCAACGGCCGCCAGATCGTGCCGTCTTCCGTGGTGGAAGACATCGCCCGCGGCGGCGATCCCGCCAAATTCAAGCCGGCCGGCTATACGACTTTGCCCGGCGCGTCGTATTGCAATCAATGGTGGATCACGCACAATGCGCACGGCGCCTACATGGCGCGCGGCGTTCACGGGCAGGGCATCTATATCGATCCGAAGGCCGAGATGGTGATCGCTCGCTATGCCTCGCATCCGGCCGCGGGTAACGCCGCCAACGACCCGGTGACGTTGCCGGCTTACATGGCGCTGGCGAAGGACCTGATGGCGGGCGGCTGACGCCGGGCGTGCATTCGCGCGATCCGTTGGCTCGCAATGAAAATGTCGAGGCAACGAGTGCGACAAAACAACACGACGGGCAAATCACCAAAAGTCTGTCCAGCCCTTCACCGAAAAATATTCCGCTCGCCCCGTCGGGCAAATCACTGCTTCAACTCCGCGCGTCTCACGGCAGATGAGGGGCGGGTCGCGATCGTCACGAACGTTGCGGTGAGATGCGGTGGACGCGGAAGCTACGACTGACGAGCGTGGCCTGTCGCGGACGGCGAAGTCGTGTGGTCCTGACGCCGCGGTGCTGGCGTCAAGCCTGCGGTGGTAACCGCAGGCGACGGTGGCAAGAAAGCCGTTCACCGGGGAGAGCACGAAGTAAGCCGTAAAACCACTGCGCAGGGAAGGCCGGATGCTCTCCGCTGAACCTGTATGCTCGTGTGCGCATTTCTTGTTGCATATTTGCACGCGAGACCGCGGGTGCAGCGCGCACCCGGCTTTCCCTGCGCCCTCTGCTGATGAAAGAGGGTCCAAGATGACGCAAAGCTCGGGCGCCTCACGCCGCGAGAATGCGGATCCATGCCCTCGTGCTGTTTGAAAATCTGAATCAGAACATGCTGCATCGTGTCCCGGTCACGCGTTCGACATGTCGTTCCTCGGCGAGACCGCGACGCGCATGATCAACGAGGTCAAGGGCCTCAACCGCGTGGTCTATGACATCACGAGCAAGCCGCCGGGGACCATCGAGCGGGAATGATTTTCGCCCATCCGGCAGTATCCCCTTGGCAACCCTCGGCTCAGACGAAGGCGTCGCGATGTTTCGAGACGAACGCCTCGACGGTAAGCGGCGGCCGTCCTCCGATCTTCTCGACCAGATCGTTGGTTCCTGCGAAGACGCCGTTGGTGTGGTCGATCGCAACTTCGCGCAGATGCTGCAGGAGGAATTCGCTGCCGGGCCGGCCCGTGATCCGATCGGCCTCCGCATACATCGACGCGGCGTCGTTACGCGGCGCACCGCCCGTCGAGGCGCCGGCGATCATCTCGCCCCATTTCTCGATCGGCATTGACTGATAGGTGATCGTCTTGCCCAGCACTCGCCCGACTATCCCGGCAATCTCGTCGTGGGTGAGTTCGACCGGGCCATACAGCGGATAAACCTGTCCGCGGTGCTCATCTGGATTTTCCAGGATACCCGCGATGACGCGGGCCTGATCTTCGCCCGCGATCGGTGCGTGCCGTCCTGTGGTGAACGGTGCGAACATGACCCCCTGACGGATCATCGGGGCAAGGTAGAGGAGCCACTCCGCGAAATAGGTAGGCCGTATATGGGACAGCGATGCGCTGGGAACGTACAGCCATGTTGCGAATGCTCTGAACGGCCTCGCCGTCGGGTACATCCATGTCGAGCCTAACCCCGATGACTTGAAGACGGGAAAGGTCATCGAGCAGCCGATGCAGGCCATGCGCCAGGTGTTCTGCGGGACCGTCATCACCAACGGTGGCTATGACAAGGACAGAGGCGAGGCCATTTTGCAGGCTGGAACGGCTGACCTCGTCTCTTTCGGCTCCAAGTTCATCGCCAATCCTGATTTACCTCGCCGCTTCGCCGAGGCCGCGCCGCTGAACGAGGGAGACTACTCGACCTTCTACGGCTCCGGCCCGAAGGGATACACGGACTATCCGAAGCTGGACGGTTGCCATGATGGCTGATCCCGCGAGCCGGAAGCAGTTGAAAAAGGCGGGCGAGATCGCCGACAGGGTCGATCCGATCTTCTATGAGTTGCGTGAGACGCACTCGCAAAATCGTGCGAGGCGTACGGAGAGTTGACGAAACCCAAAAAAATTTCGCGCCCTAAAATCAGAAGCGTAACTTTTTGACGGTCAGGGCGTCGCACGGATGCCCCGGTAGAACATTGCCTGCCGACTAAGGGCGGCGCACGCCCGTCCTCCGAATTCTGCGGGCGGGAGAGTTACTCCCTGCGGGCCAGGTGGAGAGCGCTTGCTCCGCCACTGCCTCCAGCATGTCGCGGCTGAAACCGGCTTTGGCCTGTACGGCCATGCCGTGAGTGACGGCCATCAGGAAGGCCGCGAGGACAGCGGGTTTCGCGGTCTCCGGCAAGTCGCCCTCGGCCTTCGCCCGGTCGAAGCGTTGGCGTACCAGCGCCTCGCCGGCGGCGCGGCTTTCCGCCACCGCCCGTCGCACAGCTTCCGCTTCGTCCGACACCGCCAGCGCTCCGTTGATGCCGAGACATCCCGTATGGTCGGGATAACGCGTATTGAGGTCGGCTGCGTTGTATAGAATGTGCGCGGCGACTTCGCGCGCGGAGGGAAGCTTCAGCGCCTCGGGAATGAAATCCAAGTATCGCTCATAGTAGCGGTCCAGGGCCTGGCGGAAGAGCGCTTCCTTGTTGCCGAATGCAGCATAGAGGGCAGGCCTCTCTACGCCGGCGGCCTCGACCAGATCGGCGTAGGAGGCTCCTTCGTAGCCCTTGCGCCAGAACACGCACAGCGCGGCGTCGAGCACCTTTTCCACGTCAAATTCGCGATGGCGGCCCATTAGATCGGCTCGGCTTTTTTCATAATGATCATTATTAAACCGGTTGACAGCCCCTGTCCAGATTTCCTATCAAGCATTATCGTAATGATCGTTACGAAATGAGGCGCTGCCCGGGCAATGGCCTGGGCTGACGCCCCGATCGGCCAGAAAAGGATTCCCATGTCGAAGAATTTGCAGGGCAAGGTCGCGCTCGTTACCGGCGGCTCGCGCGGGCTAGGTGCCGTCACGGCCGGGGCGCTTGCCGACCAGGGTGCGGATGTCGCGATCAGCTATGTCTCCTCGGCCGAAAAGGCCGCAGCCGTGGTCGCGAAGCTGAAGGCGAGGGGCGTTCGCGCGCTCGCGATCCAGAGCGATCAGGCCGACACGGCTGCGGCCAAGCCGCTGATCGAGAAGGTGGTGGCGCACTTCGGCAAGCTCGACATCCTCGTCAACAACGCGGCGATCGTCGCCAAGGGCCAGACCGTCGACGATCCCGCGCTCGACACCGTCGCTCTCGACCGTCAGTGGCAGGTCAACGTCATGGGCGCGGTGGCAACCACGCGCGCGGTAGCACCGGTGCTCTCCGACGGCGGCAGGATCGTCTTCATCGGCTCTCTCAACGGCACCCGCGCGCTGGTCTCCGGTGTCGCGGACTATGCGGGAACCAAGGCCGCCATCAACGGCTATGCGAAGGGTGTCGCCCGCGATCTAGGTAGACGCAACATCACGGTCAACGTCGTCCAGCCGGGCGCCATGCCGACCGACATGATGGCGGAGGTCTTCGGCGGCACGGTTGCGCCAGATGCGTTCCTGGATCTCCACCCCATTCGCCGGATCGCAACACTCGAGGAAGTGTCGGCGCTCGTCTGTTTTCTGGCAGGGCCGAGCGCCGGCTACATCACCGGCGGCGTGATCGATGTGGCCGGCGGCCTCGGCATCTGAAGACTTTGCCGAGCGCGGCAGCGTTTCAGCCAAGCATTCCGACTTGCGCTGTTCGGGACCGCGCCGCCGGTCGGGGACAATATCCGGATCTTGGTTTCATGCGGCGAAGCCGCCGGCATCCGCATGTCGGGTCAAGGTCAGGCTTAATGCGATCGAGTTTTTCATATCAACAAGTTAGGAAGCGAAAATGAGCGATAAGTTTGGTGCGAAATCGACCGCCGACGAAGTTCTTTCCGGCGTCGATCTCATCGGAAAGCGATTCCTCGTTACCGGCGCCTCTTCGGGCATTGGGCTCGAAACAGCCCGCGCACTGGTTGCTCACGGCGCCAGCGTGGACGGCGCGGTCAGGGACCTCGCGAAAGCTGAATCGGCCACGGCATCGGTCCGCGACGCCGCGTCGCAAGGAGGTGGCAGCCTGGAATTGGTCGAGCTTGATCTCGCGTCCCTGCGGAGCGTTCGGGCCAGTGCCGGGAAACTGTTGGCTGACGGCAGGCCTTTCGATGCCATCATTGCCAACGCAGGCGTCATGGCGCCGCCGTTCGGTCGGACAAGCGACGGCTTCGAACTCCAATTCGGGACCAACCATCTGGGGCACTTCGCTCTGATCAATCGGATCGAGCCTCTGCTCGCCGACGGCGGGCGCCTGGTGGTGCTGTCGTCCCAGGCGCATCGCGTCGCCGATGTTGATCTGGAGGATCCGAATTTCGAGCACCAGGCCTATGAGCCTTTCGTGGCCTACGGGCGGTCGAAGACGGCCAACTCGCTCTTTGCCGTAGAATTCGACCGTCGCCATCGGGATCGAGGGATTCGAGCTGCCTCGGTAATGCCTGGGAACAGCCTTACCGATCTTCCCCGCCATTTCTCGCAGGCGGAACTGCAGGGTCTTTTCGCCACTGTCGGCAAGGCTCGCGCCGAAGCCGGCCTTCCGCCGGCCGAACTGAAGGAAATCTCGCAGGCAGCCGCGACGTCGGTCTGGGCCGCGGTCGTGGCCGACAAAGACGAGATCGGCGGAAAGTATCTCGAAGATGTCGCGGTCGCTCCGGTCGATGACACGCCTAACCCGTTCGCCGATGGCGTGAGATCCTATGCGCTTGATGCTGACAAGGCCCGGCAGCTCTGGGCCAAGAGCGAGGAAATGGTCGGCGCTGCGTGAGCATCGAACGGGTGGAGTGACGAAGCCCGCCCACCATCATCGCATCAGACTGAGAGGCGTTACACACCCATGACCATCATTGGCATCATCGGCGCAGGCGAGGTCGGCAGCCATATCGCACGCGCGGCCATCGCAAGCGGCTATGAGGTCGTCATCGCCAATTCGCGAGGACCCGAGACGTTGCGCGGCCTCATCGAAGAGCTGGGGCCGCCGGCGCGCGCCGCAACGGCTGCCGGCGCCGCCGCGGCGGGCGACTTCGTCGTCGTGGCCGTCCCTCTCAAACTGGTCAATGACCTGCCCGTGGACGGGCTTGCCGGCAAGGTCGTGCTCGACACCAATAACTACATGGCCTGGCGTGACGGGCATTACCCGATCGTCGAGTCAGGCGAGAAGACCGAACATGAATTGCGCCAGCAGCAGCTTCCGGCATCGAAAGTGGTCAAGGCCTTCACGCACATCCAGGCCCCCCGGATCGTCAGCTGGGGCAGGCCATCCGGCTCTCCCGAACGTCTGGCGCCGGCGGCCTCGAGTGACTTTCCGGAGGCCGTGAAGCTCGTGAAGCGACTGTACGACCAGTTCGGTTTCGATACCGTCGATAACAGCCCGCTCAGCGAATCCTGGCGCACGCGGCCCGGCCAACCCGCATGGAAGCAGGAACGCCAGACCCTGGCCGAACTTGTGACCAAGCGGCTGTTCGGTCCGGAAGCGGGCCAGAGCGCGGCGCTCCGCGACCCACTGCGCTTCCACGATGTCGGACGCAGGATAGGTCGATGCGCCGATCGCGCGGACCTTGCCCTCCCGCATGAGATCGGTGAGCACCGACAACGTCTCCTCGACATCGGTGTCCGGTGCCGGCCGATGGACCTGGTAGAGGTCGATATAGTCGATCTGGAGTCGTCGAAGCGAGCCCTCGACCGCGCAAGTGAGCCAGCGCCGCGAACTGCCGCGCCGGTTCGGATCGTCCCCCATGGGTTGAAATGCCTTGGTGGCGAGCACGATGTCGTCCCGTCTCTCCTTGAGCGCTTTACCGACGATCTCCTCGGACTCGCCTTGACTATAGGCGTCGGCGCTGTCGATGAAGTTGATGCCGGCATCGAGAGCCCTGTGCACCATACGGACGCATTCGTCATGATCGGAATTGGCGATCTTCCCGAACATCATCGCGCCCAGGCAATAAGGGCTGACCTTGATGCCGGTTCGGCCGAGCGGGCGATGGTGCATGTTGATCTCCTGGATGAGGGGCTGGCGGAGTTTCGGCAAACCGCCTAAGAACATAAACGGAACTAACGTCCGCTTTATACGGAACGATGTTTCCGTTTGGTAAGAGGGTGAGAACGGGCCTTGAAAAGGGATGTCGATCCATCGGAGGAGCAGGGCGGGCGGAGCCGGCCGCCGCGGGCGGATGCGCGCCGCAACGTCGATGCTCTTCTTCGTGCAGCCCTAACCGTGTTCGCCGGGGCGGGAGTGGATGCGCCGATGCGGACGATCGCGGCCGAAGCCGGCGTCGGCGTCGGGACCTTGTATCGTCACTTCCCGCAGCGCTCGGACCTCATCAAGGCCATCATCCAGCGCGAGGTCGACGCCTGCGTTGAGGCTGCCGCGACGTTGGGCACGACGCAGCCGCCGAGCGAGGCACTTGCGTTGTGGCTACTCCGTCTCGTGGATCTGGTCGCGACCAAGCGCGGCCTGGGGCCTGCGCTCCACTCGGGAGACCCGGCTTACCAGGCGCTTCCGGATTATGTTCTCGGCCAGCTCACGCCGGCGTTGCGCCGTCTGCTCGACGCCGCGGCGACGGCGGGTGCGATACGTGCGGACGTGGACGCCCGCGAACTGGTCCTGGCGGCCCTGCGTCTCGCTGCGCCGGCGAGCAATGGCGAAGTTGCGCAGGCGCGCCGAATGATTGCCCTGCTGGTCGATGGCCTGCGCTTTGGCGCGAGCATCTCCGCGAAGGCTGGTCCTGGCTGAACGGACGCCGAGCAAGACGAACTCGCGGAATAGAAAGAAATCAGGGCACGACAACAACGGAAGTGTGGCCATCCTGTTGTGGCGCACGGACACGGAAACGGCGGAGTTGCGGGTTCGTTGCGACTCTTCCAAAAAGTGATTCCGCGTCGCGCGCCAACAGAGTGGAGTCGTTTCTCGGTTAGGTTGCGCCACTCTCGATCCATTTCCGGTCATCCCGTCAACATCGTCTCGCCCTGAAAGCGGTCATCCGTTAGCGGGGCGTCTGTTTTTGGTTGAGAAATTTTTTGGCTGAGAAAACGCCGCTTGTTCGCGGTGATCCGACGACTGAAAGGCCGATGCCATGAACAAGCCTGATAAAACAATCGGTAGTCCGATCGGTCTTTACGAACGGATGGGAGAGCGGACCACGCAACCCTTTGCCCTGCAAATCCTGGATGGGCTGAGTGCGGTCGACGGCCTGTCCATGATCGACGTCGCTGCCGGCACGGGCGGTCTGGCCGTTGTTGCCGCGGAGCGTGGGGCGCGGGTTCTGGCGACGGACGTGAGTCCGGCCATGGTAGAGCGCACCAGCGAGCGCCTGCGTCCGTTCAATTCATGCCGGGCAGAAGTGATGGATTTTCGTGCGCTGGACGTGCCCGACGCGAGCTTCGATATCGCGCTGTCGAATTTCGGCGTGCTTGCCTATTCCCCGTGGCAGCAGGGCCTTGCCGAGATGACCCGCGTTACCCGGGCAGGGGGCCGGATCGTTCTTGCCATGTGGACCCACCGTGACGACTGCTCTCCCGCTCATTTGATGAGAAGGGTGTTCAATGAGCTGTTCCCCGGTCGCGAGCTTTGGCCGAGCAACATGTTCCCGATCTTCTCCGAGAAGTCGTTGCAGTCCAGCGTTGGCGATGCGGGCTGCGCTGACGTCGAGGTTCGTGTTGCGGAAGAAGCTTGGAGCCCGTTCTCGTCGGCCGACGTGGTGAGCGAGTGCGACCCGATGTTCAGGAGTTTTCCGGGCTATGCCGCGTTGAGCGCGGACGAGGCCGAGACGCTGCGCAAATCGTTGCAGGCCGCGTTTCAAGGCTATGCAAGCGGCGACGGAATTATCCGCCTGCCTACGAAGGCGTTTATCGTGACGGGGCGGAAGGCATAAGCCCCGACGCCGCCAGTCGGATCGTGACGGCACCGCAAGCTCAAACGCAATTGACCGCTTTTGGCGATCATGACAATGTCTTCTCACGATTGCAGCGCCAGAATGGGTATCAAGTCTCGTTTTCACGGTGTTGCGGCTGAATGGTCGGCCGATCGAAGCGGGCGAATCCGGTGGCGGCTATCGGACTGACCACAGGCGCGTGCTCGACCACATGGACCGGTACTTGGCGATAGCGGCTGCCAAACGTGGCCATAACGTCACCCAGGACGACGGCTAGACCGATGGCTGCCTTGAAAATCCTCGTCGTATTCTATTCGCGGTCCGGGACGACACGCAGGATCGCGCAAGCGCTGGCGGAAACGCTGCGCTGCGACGTTGACGAAATCACTGAATCCAAATCCAGAACCGGCGCGCTCGGCTACGTGCGGTCGCTAATGGAAGCCTTATGGAGGCGCCCTTCAGCCATCGCGCCCAATCGGCGCGACGTTTCTTCATATGATCTGGTCATCGTCGGCACTCCGGTCTGGGGCTCGTGTCTCAGCTCTCCGGTTCGGGCCTACCTGATGGCGACCGCAGCTCAACTGCCGGATGTCGCATTCTTTTGCAGCCTCGGCGGTAGCGGGAGTGAAAGTACTTTTGCGCAGATGGCGGCCATTGTCGGCAAGAAGCCCCGCGCCGTTTGCGCGATCACGCAACGGGAAGTGCAGGCGGGAACCTATGGCGGCGCGCTTTCCATGTTCGAGACAGAGCTGGGCGTCACGGCCGGCACGCCGAGCGTCTGATGCCGATGGACCTCATTGTCCTCGCGAGCTTTGGACGCTGCGTCGTCGAAGCTGCTTTGCGTCCTGATCGCTGACTGGGAAGCCAGGTACCGGCCAAACCGGCGGGTTGCTACGACCTGATCGCCACCGTCCCGGGCCACGAAGCGTTCCCCCCTTGCAATATAGCGGGTCCTGGCCGAACCGACTTAGCTCTCCGCTTCCGGTACGCTGTTGCGATCATCCTTCCTGCGCTTGGGCCGATCGAAACAGGTCCGTGAGCCAGTCGATGAATTCCCTGACGCGCGAAGACAGGTGCCGGCTTTGCGGATAGAGAACCGACACCGGCATCGGGGGCGGCGGGAAATCCTCCATCAGCGAGACGAGCTGGCCGGCCGCGATCTGCTGCCGAACGCGATAACGCGGGACCTGGATCAATCCCAACCCGGCGAGCGCGGACGCGGTGTAGATCTCCGCGCCACGGACGACGACGTCATAGGGCAACGGGACCTCCCATTGGCGCGCGTCCGTCGCAAATTCCAGCGGGTAGGGCTGGCCCGTCGTCGATGCCGTATAGGCAATCATGCGGTGCCCGACGAGATCGTCCGGCGACCGAGGTACTCCGAAGCTTTCCAGATAGGCGGGACTTGCAAGGGTCAATTGCCGGAACGTCGCGATCCGCCGCCCGATCAGGGACGAGTCCGACAGTTCGCCTGCACGGAGAACGCAATCCACGCCTTCCGTGACGAGGTCGACCATCCGGTCCCCTTCACTCAAATTCAGCGAGATGTCCGGGTAGCGCGCGATGAATTCCGGCAGCGCCGGCAGGACAAAGAAGCGCGCCAGCGTTCCCTGCATGTCGACACGCATCGGGCCTCGCGGCTCCGCGTTGCGAAACACGTTCTCTACTTCGTCGAGGTCGGCCAGAAGCCGGATGCAGCGTTGATGGTAGAGCGCGCCATCGAGCGTCGGCCGAACCTTTCGCGTGGTCCTTTCGAGAAGGCGCACGCCGAGTTCGGCCTCCAGGCGCTGTATGGCGTGGGTCGCCGTCGGTCGCGGCACCCGGAGGTCCCTCGCGGCCTCAGCGAAGCTTCCACGTTCGACGATCCTGACGAACAGCCGCATGACGCCGATACGATCCATGCCGCTCGCTAGCAGATTGTTATGTTTTTTGAAATGGTGATGTTAAAAATGGCTTCCTAGCGCTTAAATTCGAAACGTCTAGCTTCCCCATCGAGATCGGCGACATCGAGATCGGCAACAAAGGGAAGCTCAAATGTCGAATAAAGCAGAGGCGGTTGGCGCGGCGGCTCCCAAGGGCGGCGTGCGCCTCCTTATCCCGGCGCTGGCGCCGTTCTACGAGCGCTCCAAACCGCTTAGCTATGCCGCGCTTCGAACGGCCTTTGGCCTGACCGTCATCACGCATGGTGTCCCGAAGCTTCTGCGCACCGCGCATGGCTCGATGGCCGATCCGATGGCCGGATCGATCAACCTGATCGCGAACACCCTGAATCTCCCTTTCGCGCCGCAGCTCGCGGGGTTGGTCGCCCTGCTTGAGACGTTCGGCGGGCTCGCGGTGGCGATCGGCCTGGGCACGCGACTCTTTGCACCGATGCTTGCCGTGCAGATGGTCTTCATCAGCCTGGCGCTTGGCCCGACATATCCGTGGATCGACCGCGGCATCGAGTATCCGCTGATGCTGGGATTCGTGGCCTTGCTGATCTCCATCCACGGCGGCGGCGCCTATTCGGTCGATCGGCGTATCGGGAGTGAACTCTGAGCGCGTCGCTGCGCCCCGTATCACCCGTGAGTTTCGAACTCGATCCCAAACGTCAATCACGAACCATCAAGAAGGAATGCAACCATGCCGTTCGCAAATTTCAAGTTTCCGCAAGGCACGCTCAACGCGGAGCAGAAGGAAGAAATCATCCATAGGACAACGGCGCTGTTCGTCGAATATTTCGGCGAGGGCGTCCGCCCCTACACCATGGTCCTGGTCGATGAAGTCGCCGATGGCGGCTGGGGCCGTGCCGACGAGACGCTCACCATCGCCAAGATGCAGGCGAGGAAGCAGAGCCCCGGCTGACGCTTCGGCATGGGCGAGAGCCCACGTCACCATTCCCACCAGCGGCAAGTTTCAGGAGTAAATCCCATGAGCACTTCACAGAACAAGGTCGCGATCGTCACGGGCGCGTCCCGCGGCATCGGGGCCGCCATCGCCCGGCGCCTCGCCGCCGACGGGTTCACGGTCATCGTCAACTATGCGGGCAGCACCAAAGCGGCCGCCGAGCTGGTTGACGAGATTGAAAAGGCCGGCGGGCGAGCCATCTCGGCGCAGGCCGATGTCAGCGACCCGCTGGCCGTGAAACGGATGTTCGATTCCGCCGAAGCTGCCTATGGCGGCGTCGACGTGCTGGTGAACAACGCCGGCATCATGAAGCTGGCGCCGGTCGGCCAGACCGACGACGCGACATTCGACCAAACGATCGCGATTAACCTCAAAGGCACCTTCAACGGTCTGCGCGAGGCGGCCAGGCGGTTGCGCGACGGCGGCAGGATCGTGAGCTTCTCGTCGAGCGTGGTCGGCCTCTATCAGCCGAGCTATGGCGTTTATGCGGCCACCAAGGCCGCGGTCGAAGCCCTGACGCACATCCTCGCGAAGGAACTCGGATCGCGACGGATCACCGTCAACGCCATCGCTCCGGGTCCTGTCGCCACCGCGCTTTTCCTCGATGGCAAGGACCAGGCCGCGATCGATCGCATCAAGCAGACGATCCCGCTCGGCCGCCTGGGCGAGGTCGATGACATCGCCAGCGTGGTGTCGCTGCTGGTCGGGCCGGATGGCGGCTGGGTCAACGGCCAGGTCGTGCGCGCGAATGGTGGCGTAATCTGAAGACGAGGCGATGAAGCAGGTTATTCGCACAGGCCGGCGCAGGGAGCGGCTTCGGTCGCCTGACGGCCAATGCCACGCCCCTTAGTCCGACCTGGCAGCTATCAGGGTTCGGATGCGATCGGCGTCCGACAGCGAGACCGGATTATAAACGACCATGCCCAGCTCCGGCCGGCCGTCGACGGCGAAGGCGGAGAACTCCAGCTCGATCAGGCCGGCTACCGGGTGGCGGACGCGCTTAATGCCTTCGCCGGCTGCGACCACGTCATTGTCGCGCCACAGCGCCGCGAACTCCGGACTCGTGCGCGACAACTCTTCCACCAATCGCGAAACTTCCTCGCCCGCGCCAACGCCGGCGCGCGCGACGTCGGCGCGGAAAGCGCCCACCACAAAGCGGGCGACGCTCTGCCAATCCTCCTGTTTGGCCCGCACGCGCGAACTGCCGAACATCAGGCGCAGGATGTTGCGTTGTTCTCGCGGCAACTTGGAATAGTCGGTCAGCAGCGCGGCGGCAGCGCGGTTCCACGCGACGACGTCCCAGGTCGCGGTCTTGATGATCGCCGGGCTGACTTCCAGCGCGTCGAGCACACGCTGGAGGCGTGGCGTCACGCCATCCACCGGCTTGTAGCGGATCTCGGGCGGGCGGCCGAGGCCGAGCAGGAACAAGTGCTCGCGCTCGGGCTCGGTGAGCATCAGGCCCTTGGCGATCCGGTCGAGCACGTCCGCCGACGGCGCGCCGCCGCGCCCCTGTTCCAGCCAAGTGTACCAGGTCGGACTGATGTTGGCGCGCTGGGCGACCTCCTCACGCCGCAGTCCCGCGGTCCGCCGGCGTCCGACAGAGAAGCCGAAGGCCGCCGGATCGAGCCGGGTTCGGCGGTCGCGGAGGAACGTTCCGAGGGGATTGGCGGGCACAGCGCGATCCTGTTTACAATTATACCATGATAAGATCACTACTTTAACAGGTTTGAATGTAGCGCGAGTGTCATCTCCGAACAATTCGGAGGTTTTGCATGCGTGTATTCCTGACCGGCGCGACCGGCTTCATTGGTTCTCATATCGTGCCCGAACTCATCGGGGCGGGTCATCAGGTGCTCGGTCTCACGCGCTCGGACGCGGGTGCGCGGTGGCTTACGGAGGCCGGCGCCGAGGCGCACCGCGGTACGATCGAGGATCCCGACCGCGTCGCCCGCGGTGCGGCGCAGGCGGATGCGGTGATCCATACCGCTTTCGATCACGACTTTTCGCGGTTCGTCGAGAACTGCGAAAAGGATCGCCGCGTGATCGGGGCGATGGCCACAGCGCTCGCCGGCTCGGAACGGCCGCTCATCATCACCTCCGCGACGGGCATGGGAAGCACCGGGGTCGGCCGGCCGGCGATGGAGGAGGCGGTCGACTGGCACCATCCCAATCCCCGTATCGCTTCCGAGCGGGCAGGCGCGGAGGCTGTCGCCAACGGCGTATCCGTGGCGGTGGTTCGCCTTCCGCAGGTGCACGACACCGTCAGGCAAGGGCTGATCACGCCGCTCATAGCCATCGCCCGCCAAAAGGGCGTTTGCGCCTATCTCGGCGACGGCGCCAACCGTTGGCCGGCGGCGCACGTCACCGATGTCGCGCGGCTCTACCGGCTTGCGCTCGATCGACACGAGGCGGGCGCGCGCTATCACGCGGTTGCCGAGGAGGGCGTGCCGGCCCGCGAGATCGCCGAGACGATTGGCGCCGGACTCGGCGTGCCGGCCAGGTCGATTTCGCCGGAACAGGCGGCCGATTACTTTGGCTGGCTTGCGATGTTCGCGGGGCTCGATCTCCCGGCCTCGAGCAAATGGACGCGTGAGCAGCTCGGCTGGCAGCCGACCGGGCCCGGGCTCATCGCCGACCTCGAGAGGATGGACTATCGCTCCGTAGCCGCCGTTTAAAAGCCTTTGCTCCTGCGGCGTCGAACCGGCCTGGTTGATCCAGAGCGCCATGAGCGGTGCCGCCGTGGCGTCACCTGGAGAGCTGCAGGTGGTCGATCAGAGCACGCAGCTTCGGCGCCAGATGGCGGCGGCTCGGATAATAGAGATAGAAGCCGGCAAAGCTCGGGCAATAGTCTTCAAGAACGTACATCAGTTCGCCCCGCGCAATCCAGGGCCGAAAACTTTCCTCCATCCCGAAGGTGATGCCGGCGCCGGCGATGGCGAGCTTGATCATCAACGCCATGTCGTTGGTCGTGATCTCCGGCGCGACCGCGACGCTGAATTCCTTGCCGTGCTCGGCGAACTCCCACCGATAGGGCGCGAGCTTCGGTGCGGGACGCCAGCCGATGCAGCGATGGGCGACCAGTTCGCTTGGATGCGACGGTGTTCCAAACCGATCTCGGTACGCCGGTGCGCAAACGGCGAGCTGCCGCTCGTCGCCGGCGACGGGTACCGCAATCATGTCCTGTTCGATAACCTCGCCAAGCCTGACACCGGCATCATAGCCTTCGGCAACGATGTCGAAATGCTCATCCGTCACGGTGATATCGATCTGAACCTCCGGATTGGCCTCGGCAAAGCTCGCCAGAAGCGGACCTGAAAGAAAACCCTCCGCGATCGACGAGACCGCGAGCCGCAACTGCCCGCGTGGTCGTCCGCGCATGTTCCCGGTCGCCTCGATGGCGGCGCGCATATCGGCCATGGCGGGAGCCACTTCGGCATAGAGCCGTTCGCCGGCCTCGCTCAGGCTGACGCTGCGTGTCGTGCGCTGGACCAGTGCAATGCCGAGCGTCTGTTCCAGCCGGCGGATGGTCTGGCTGACGGCCGAGCGCGTGACTCCTATTTTGTCGGCCGCCGCGCGAAAGCTTCGCTCCTCGGCGACCAGCGCGAACACGGCGAGCGCATTCAGGTCGGGTTCCATTGGTTAGTATAGCTTCCCATGGTGTGAACAACTGATCGTCTTATCGCGACAATGAGGCAGTTCTATCTTCCGGGCAACCGCCGCACCCGCGGATCGGAGATCAATCGTGAAAAGGAGCCCGATATGCCCAATACCCCCGAGACCAAGGTCGTTCTCATAACTGGCGCCTCGAGCGGCATCGGCGCCGCGATCGCCCGCGAGCTCGGCGGCGCTGGCGCCAAGGTTGTGCTCGGTGCGCGCCGTACCGACCGACTGGAGGCGCTCGCCGACGAGATCAGGAAAAACGGCGGTGAGGCGCTCACGCGTCGTCTCGACGTCACCGACCGCGCGGATGTTGCCGCTT
Organism: uncultured Alphaproteobacteria bacterium; assembly: GCA_963793165.1. Lineage (GTDB taxonomy): Bacteria > Pseudomonadota > Alphaproteobacteria > Rhizobiales > Xanthobacteraceae > Bradyrhizobium. The sequence goes on along the minus strand of CAWBYU010000004.1, from coordinate 254,898 downwards.
TTGCCGACGCGGCGCGGCAGGCCTTCGGCCGTGTCGACGTCATCGTCAACAATGCCGGCGTCATGCCGCTTTCGTTGATGACCTCGCTGAAGGTGGATGAGTGGGAGCGGATGGTGGACGTCAACATCAAGGGCGTGCTCTACGGCATCGCCGCCGTTCTGCCTGAGATGACTGCGCGCGGCAGCGGCCATATCATCAACATCGCCTCGATCGGCGCGCTTTCGGTTTTCCCGATGGCCGCGGTCTACTGCGCGACCAAATACGCGGTGCGGGCGATTTCCGACGGCCTGCGCCAGGAGAACAACAAGATCCGCGTCACCTGCATCCATCCCGGCGTGGTTGAAAGCGAACTCGCCGGCAGCATCACCGATCCGGTGGCAGTGGAGGCGATGCGCACCTACCGCGCGATCGCGCTGCAACCCGACGCCATCGGCCGCGCGGTGCGATACGTCATCGCCCAGCCGGACGATGTGGATGTCAATGAACTCGTGATCCGCCCCACCGCCGCCAACTGACGGCTAGGCCACCCGATCGACGCAACCGAGGAGTTTGTGATGATGTCTCGTCTTTCCCTGATCGCCCTGACGTTCCTGCTGGTCGCGCAATCCGTCCCCGTCGGCGCCCAGTCAACCGAACAGCGTCTGCAACGCGGAGACGACGTTGTTCGCAGCCTCAACAACGGTGCCACGCAGCCGACGCTGGAACGTATGCGGGGGGAATTTCCGTTCCTGGCGGAGGCCACCCAGGGCTACGCGCTGGGCGATGTCTGGTCTCGGCCGGGACTGGACAGCCGGACGCGCCAACTGGCCGCCGTCGCCGTGTTCGCGGCGTTGGGCGAGACTCCCTATATGAAGATTTATGCCGGTTACGCGCTCAATATCGGCGTCTCCGAGGATGAACTGAAGGAAGTCATCTATATGGTGACGGTGTCGGCCGGCTTCCCCCGCGCGATATCGGCGTCTCAAGCGCTCTCCGCGCTTTTCGCCGAGCGTCGCGCCGGCCCTGCCACCAACCCTGAGAAACGGCCTTGAGATACGCTTTGGTGCGTGCCGCGTTCGCGCTCATCGTGATCGCGGCCATCCCGCCCATGCAGACAGGTTTTGCTCAAATGAAGGCTGAGCGCATGACAACTTCCCAGGACCATCCGTATGTCGGCATGTGGATCACTGCCGACGGCCATATCCGCCACAATCTGCTGCCGGGCGGCCGTTACGACGAGGCGCGGGGAAACCGTGAAAGCGCCTATCGGGGGCGCTATGAGGTAAGGGGAGGCCATATCGACTATTGGGACGACACCGGCTTTTCCGCCGACGGCGATTTCATCGACGGCGTTCTGCATCATGGGGGCATGATCCTGTACCGTGACGGCAAGTTGCCTACCCGATGATCGGGATACCCTTCATCGCGGCCGCGCCATTTCACTATATGAGGCGCTCGGGCGACAGTCCTCGGGCGGCAGCCCCGCAACGAACCATGGCAGCCACCTCGCCTTATTTCGACGAGGTAATCGTGAACTCGGCCATGGCCGACCAGTCTCTTTCGCCCATTCCAGCGTCCACGGTTTCCGACATGCGCGAATGAACTGCGCGAAGCATTGGCAGCGAGCGGCCGGCTTGCTCGGCGGCCTCGGCCGCCAGACGCAGATCCTTCAGACCGAGGACCGCCTTGAAGCCGGGCTCGTAATCGCCCCTGGCGATATTGGCTGAATACACCTGATAGGAGCGACTGCCGAAGAGCGTTCCGAGAATCAGCTCAAAGAAGCGGTCGCGCGCCAGACCGTTGGCTTCGGTAAGAACCATGGCTTCGGCCATCGCTTCGATCGCCATCGTGATCATCATGTTGCATGCGATCTTCGCGGCGTTGGCGGTGGGCGCCTCCGTCCCCATGTCCCAGATCCTGCCACCAATGACATCGAGCAAGGGACGCATCGCTTCGATGGCCGAGGGGTCTCCTCCGGCAAGCACGTTCAACTCGCCCTTGGCGGCCACGTCTACCTTGCCCGTGCCGAACGGCGCGGCGAGCTGCGATCGGATTCCCTGATCCGCCTGCCGGTTCTGTTCGCCTCGCCGGTGATCATCGGCGCGCTTTGGAATAATCTCTTCGCTCGAAACGATCCGCTGGACGTGGCGACGCTTTTCGAAAGCTTCATAGGCCTCGCGTTTTCGGGGGCCGATGAGCGCCATGTCGTAGACGGCGGTATCGGACAGCGGGACGATCCTGCGCGACCCGGATCGCCGGATCGTTCAGGGCAGTCCGGATAGCGCTCCGAGCAACCTCACGCCGAGCCGGAGCCACCCGCCACGATCTTCTCATTCAGTTTCTGATCGACGATCTCGACCGTGCGATCGATCTCGCCGCTGGGCAGGCCAAGTTGATGTGAGATCAGCTTCACCAGTAGATCGACCCGCTCGATGAAGGGCGCCCCGCTGGCCACCGCGCGGGCCGCCGATGAGGGCTTGAGCAGGCTTTCCGCCGCCTTGGCATATTTGGCGAAAGGCACCTGGTCCTCCGGGTCGGCGCCAAGCCGCCGGGCGATGGCGTCGACGTGGTCGTAGATCGACTGCGAGAGTTTCAGATCGCCGTGCACGGCGTCGCGGATCGCCTGCGGCTCGTGCAGCGTGATGCAGCGATAATTTCCGGTCAGCAGCATCGACCATTTTGCCAAAGGCACGAACAGCGAGTCGAACACCTTGAGCTTCACCGGAACGTCCTTGCCATCCAGCGTCACCGCGTCGATGTCCGCCTCCAGTTCGCGCAGCAAGCGGTTGTGTTTCTCGTCTGCGAATGCCGCGGCCTTGAAGTTGGTCGGCAGGCCGACATGAAGCACATTCGCCGCCTCTTCCGGCGGACGGAAGGCCTGCGGATCGGGCGAGCAGAGCGTCACCAGTCCCGGTTCGAACCGTTCCCATACCTGGGCGTTGGTATAGGCCTCCTCGAGGTCCATTTCAGCCAGTGCCGGGATGCGCTTGAGATAGGGCAGCGGCGGCATGTTCATGATCGAAAGACAAGGCAGCTTCGCCTCGGCGATCTTGATCATCAGAACCCGGATCGTATGGTTGGTGTATTGCGGTTCCTGCATCGCAAGACCGACCAGATCGTAGCGCGAAAGGTCGACGTCGGCCGGCGTGGCCGCGTCCAGCTTTCCCGGCAGATCGCGCGAGAAGATCGCCCGGTGCACGGCCTCGTCACGCAGCTTGATGCGAACTTCGGTGCCGTCGCGGTTGATGAGTTCCGCGGTCTTCTTCCGGCAAACCAGGGTCACGTTGTGGCCCGCCATCAGCAGCTTTGTCGCCAGCAATGAACCGTACGAGGCTCCAAGGATCAGAATGTTGCGCGCCATGCTCTCCCTTTCACTGATTGTTGCGTCGGTGCCTACCGCAAATTGATAAATATGACAATTACATCGCGGTTCTCAATTTCACCCGCGGCGGTGCGCCATCGATTCCGCGCCTCAATTCCGCGACACTTTCGCGAACCGCTTGATCAGCCGCTCGCGCTTGAGACGGGACAGCCGCTGGATCCAGAACACGCCGTTCAGCTGGTCGATCTCGTGCTGGTGGCAGACCGCGCGCAGTCCCTCCGATTGCTCGGTCTGCGCCTTGCCGTGGACGTCATGATAGCCGATCCGGACGCGCGCATGTCGCGTCAGCTCGTCGTTGACACCGGGCATCGAGACGCTGCCTTCCTGATGTGTGATCATCTCGGGCGAAGCCCAGATGATCTCCGGATTGACATAGATCCGCGCGCCATCGATGGGGTCGAGGTCGAGCACCACGACCCGGAGCAAGATGCCGATATGAGGTGCTGTGATCCCGATGCCCGGCGCGGCGTGCATTGTCTCGAGCAGGTCCTTGGCAAGCTCGCGCAGCGCATCGTCAAACACGGTCACGGGCTGCGCCGGGAGCGCAAGCCGGGGGTCGGGATAACGGACGATGGGGTGGATGGTCATGATCTCTGTCGCATGCCGCCCGCAGGCCGGATCAGCCAAGCGTATCCGCCAATTCGTTACACGTCACGAAACGGATTGGCGATGCGCAACCCCGCGTCGAGTTTCATGCCGTGCTGCATGTCCTCCGACCAAAGTGTGTCGCAACCGGCCTCCAGTGCCGAGGCGGCAATCATCGAGTCATAGATTGAAAGGCCGAACCGTTCGGCGAGCCGGAGTCCGGCTTCGTGGGTCTCGGCGGTGATGGGATGGACCGTCAGCAGGCCGCGCAACACATTCAGGAACGCATGCGTATCGTCCCAGGACATCTGCATTTTCCGGCGCGCGACGTTGGCAAGTTCGTTCAGGACTTGCACGCTGATTGAACCGCCGCCGGCGATGGCTGCCTCCGCCCGATCGGCCTTTGAGGTATTGCCGGACGCGAGGGAGACGAGGATATTGGTATCGAAAAAACTACCGGGCATTCGCCTCGTCTCTGTCGAATTTGAAATCGGCAGGGAGACGGCCGCGGAAGGCGCGAAGGCGTTTCAATAGTTCGTCACGCCCGGGCTTGCGCGCCACACCAAACTGTCGCCTGTCAGCGACGTGGATTTCGATTTCATCGCCTTCCTTAAGTCCGAGCGCTTCAACCACGATGGCGGGAAGGCGAACCGCGAGGCTGTTCCCCCATTTGGCGACCTGCATGCCAGCTCTCCGTCCGTCGGATATACACGACTTAAAATGTATATCTAAAGGTGACGGAGGTCAAGAATTCATAGTTCGTGCTTCGCACGTCCCGGAATGACAAAAGCAGGCTTGGGAATTGTGGTGACGGTGCACTGATCTGAGTGCGATGACCCAGGGCTGCGTTTCGTGACCAAGCCTCGCGTCAGGCGTAGCCAATCCAGCCGCGCCAGGTGAAGGCGGCGTAGAACAGCTCGACATCGCGGAAGCCGGCCTCGCGCAGGATTTCCGCGTCCTGTTCCGGGCTGAACAGACTCAGGTGAGCCGCGACGGCAGCACGCGCGTTGTTGGCCTGGTCCGGATCGGCCCCGGACGCGATTGCAAAGGCGGCATAGCGCGATAGCCATCGCGCGCGCTCGCCTTCCGCTTGCGGAAAACTGGAATGGGCAGCGACGAACGGCGCGCCGGGCCGAAGGCGGCGGTGGATTTCCCGTGCGGTCCGCCGCCGTTCGTCGGCATCGAGGAAATGCAGTGTCAGCAGGCACGTGGCGGCATCGAACGGCCCGTCGGGGGCATCGTCGATATAACCCTGCTGCAATTGCACGCGCGCATTGAAAAGTCCGAGCGTCCTCTCGGCCAGTTTCAGCATCGCTGCGGCGGGATCGACGCCAACGAAACGCCAGCGGGGCTCTGCCTCCGCCAATGCCTTCAACTCCAGGCCACCGCCGGCGCCAAGCACCAGCACGCGCGCGTCTGGCGCGGCCCGTTCCGCAAGCAGGATGCTGGTCATGCGGTGAAGGTCCGTAAAGCCGGGCACGAAGCGCGGCGGCCCTTCGGCATAGCGCGTCACGGCCTCGGGGTTGGAGAAGTGGGCCAGCATTTCCCTGGCTGCCGCATCATGCATGGGCGGTCTCCAGACGATGGCGGTTGCGCCGGTCACCCAGGCGCTTTTGAAAGTCGGCGCTCAACATCGCCAGCGTCACGTCGCCCAGTCGCGACAGCAGCAGCGCCTCCGCATCGTCGAACGCCTGGTCGAGCGCGGCGTTCACGGCCTGCTCGACCAGACAGCCCGGTGCTTCGGTCCTGTTGCCGAGGGCGAACAGCGAGGGCTGGCCGAGCGCCTGATAGATGTCCCGCAGCGATATCGTCGCGAGGTCGCGGGCGAGGCTCCATCCGCCGCCATGCCCCTTCTCGGATCGCACGTAACCCTGGTCGCGCAGCCCGGCCATGATCCGCCGGATCACGACCGGGTTGGTGTCCATGGCCTTTGCCAGCACCTCGGAAGTCGCCGGAGCATCCCGCTCGGCCATATGGAGCAGGACATGCAGCACGCCCGATAATCGACTGTCTCGCTTCATGTAACTATTGATATTACATGAGAGGGGCCGGGTCAAGCGGTCGCGGCTCCGGAGAAAATGCGCGGTCGCGCCCGCCTATCGGATATGGCCGACACAATACGCCTCGCTATCGCGAACCCCACGAGCTACTCACCGCCCGTAAAGCCGTTCGTCCCACCACACTGGCTCGGGCAAAGTGTGCGCGATGCCCTTGGCGTCGGCGTGAGTTGGGTTGATCAGAAAGTTGCGTTCCAGCCGCGCCGGGATCGAGGGGACGATCAAGAGCCCCGAACGCTTCTCCTGGTACCATTCCTGGCCGAAAGTCTTGCAGATCGTCTCGTTTCGTGAATCCCAGCCGGGATGCGCCGCGGTCTGGAAAATTTCATACGAGACGCCGTTTGGGATCGTGATTTCGATGAAGTGCTGATTGGCGGGCATCACCAGATTGGCGTGAACCAGCTTTTCCAGCAGCGCTGTGGAATAGTGCTCGGAGGTGTAGATGACCGGGCTCGTATGCGTGTTCCAGCGTCCGGGATACAGCCGGGCACCTTCGCAATCATAGATCGGGAAGGCGCCGTCCGGATCCCCGATGCGATAGCATTTCAGGACCCGGTCGGTCTTCTGAACGCTCATACGCCGCCGCTATACGCCGCGCGGCCCATCAGGTTGATCACCGCATCGGCGCCGGGGCCGGTCGCCAGGGCCACTTCGAGCGGAGCCTTGTCGTCCAGCATCGGGTGCGGCCGCTCGAGAAAAGCCCGTACCTTGGCCTCGTCACGGAAGATATCGATCCCGAAGGCGAACACCTTGGCGACGCGCGCGAGGCGGTCGCTTTCCTCGGAGGACAAAAGCTGCTTCTGCTTGCGCCGCCGCTCGAGCGTCGGCTTAGGCACGACCCGATAGGTGAAGCGGCGGACATCGTTCGGGCTGACACGGCCCGCGAATTTGTCCAGCGCCGAGACCGGCAGGCCCTTCTGGATGGAATAGGCCAGCGTGAGCATCGTTTCGGTGTTCTTCGGTTTGACGCCGAGAAGTTCGGCGGCGGTCGCAGCCCGGTAGCTCATGAAGCCCTCTGCATCATTCGAGGCAAAGATATGCCTCAGATGAGGTCAAGTCAAGGTGCCTCCGCCCTGCTGGCCCGGGGCGCCTCATCGATGAAAGCGACCCAGCGACTTACCAACTGTCGGTTCCCACCCCTCCCGTTCGTCTTCCACCTAGAGAAAGCTGTATTGGAGATCAGGAATGAAAAACTCTCACTATCGCTGGGTGATTGTCGCGGCCGGGGGCTTGCTTGGCTGTGTCGCGATCGGCGGCATGTTTTCGTTGCCGGTGTTTCTGCAGCCGATCGCGCGGGATACCGGCTGGTCGGTCACCGGGGTGTCCAGCGCCATGACCATCGGCTTCCTTGCGATGGCGCTCACCAGCATGATCTGGGGCACGCTGTCCGACCGGTTGGGACCGTTGCCGGTGGTGCTCATCGGCTCGGTCGTGCTCGCGGTCAGTCTCGGGCTGGCAAGTTTTGCGACATCGCTGGTCGCGTTTCAGTTCATCTTCGGGCTGATGGTCGGCGCCGCCTGCGCCGCGATCTTTGCGCCGATGATGGCCTGCGTGACCGGCTGGTTCGACACCCATCGCAGCCTTGCGGTGTCGCTGGTTTCGGCAGGCATGGGCATGGCGCCGATGACCATGGCGCCGCTCGCCGCCTGGCTGGTCTCAAATCACGACTGGCGCACCTCGATGCAGATCGTGGCCTTGGTCGTCGCCGCGATCATGATTCCGGTTTCGCTGCTGGTGCGCCGCGCGCCGGCGCTTGAGCGTGCGCCTTCCGCGCCATCCGGCGAGCCGGCGCCGCCGGAGATGTCGCTGGCGCAGGCGCTGCGCTCGCCGCAATTCATCATCCTGCTCGCGACGAACTTCTTCTGCTGCGCCACGCATTCGGGGCCGATCATCCACACCGTCAGCTACGCCGTCAGTTGCGGCATCCCGTTGATCGCGGCCGTCACCATCTACAGCGTGGAGGGACTGGCCGGGTTGGGCGGACGCATCGCCTTCGGCCTGCTCGGCGACCGCTTCGGCGCCAGGCGGGTGCTGGTGTTTGGCTTGCTCGCGCAGGCGTTCGGTGCGCTCGGTTACGTTTTCGTGCGCGAACTCGCCGCGTTCTACGCGGTCGCGGCGCTGTTTGGCTTCATCTATGCCGGCACCATGCCGCTCTATGCGGTTCTTGCCCGCGAAAACTTTCCGCTGCGGATGATGGGCACCGTGATCGGCGGCATCGCCATGGCCGGCAGCCTCGGCATGGCGACGGGACCGCTGGCCGGAGGTTTGATCTACGACACCTTTGCGAGCTACGCTTGGCTCTATATCGGCTCATGGATCATGGGATTGGGCGCTTTCCTGATCGCCTTGACGTTCCGGCCGATGCCGATGGCGCGTCCCGTGCCGGCGCCGGCGTGAAGCGTTGCGTTCTTGCGTACCCTCTCTCCGTCATTCCGGGGCGCGCGAAGCGCGAACCCGGAATCCATCAGGCCGCATGCTCCGCCGCCCCATGGATTCCGGGCTCGATGCTGCGCATCGCCCCGGAATGACAACGACAAATCAACACGACGGGCAAATCACCAAAACTCTGTCCACCCCTTCGCCCAAAAATATTCCGCTTAACGCGTCGGGCAAATCAGTGCTCTTGCTTTGCGCGTCTCACCGCAGATGAGGGGCGGGTCGCGATCGTCACGAACGTTGCGGTGAGATGCGGTGGACGCGGAATGCGCACAAGACGAAGGCGCGTGACGCGGACGGCGAAGTCGTGTGGTCCTGACGCCGCGGTGCTGGCGTCAAGTTCTTGAGAAACAGGTTTCTCAGGGATGACGGTGGCAAGAAAGCCGTTCACCGGGGAGAGCACGAAGTAAGCCGTAAAACCATTGCGCAGGGAAGGCCGGAATGCTTCCGCTGAACCTGTATGCTCGTGTGCGCATTTCTACACGCATTTTGCACGCGAGACCGCGGGTGCAGCGCGCACCCGGCTTTCCCTGCGCCCTCTGTCTTCGGAGGGACAAGGTTCAAGCACAGCCCGGGCGTCTCGCGCCGCGGGACCGACCGCGCGCACTTGTTCGGCTCATTGAAGATGTTAATCTTCAGCTGGTTCAAGAGAGAGTCTGCAAGTGGCGAAGCAGGAAAGAAGGTGGGTGAGGGTCAGAACCCTTGCCGCGGAGGAAAAGGTGGCGATCGCCGCCAGATGCGACCGCTTCATCGCGGAGGTCTTGAAGCCCCGCTTCTTGCCGAAAATCCGTCGAACCGAATTCAACTACCCCGTGGACATTTCAGGTAAGTGGCGGGGAAGCAAGTACAGCTTCTTCACGCGCTACCGGTCCGGCTTTTCCGACAACGAGGGCGAAGAATTCGATGCGGTGTTTACGCGCCTCGACCATGTCGAGGAACGGATCCAGGAAATCCGGTTTGACCTGATGTGGCGCAGGCATAATGGACAATATTGGCGCGCGCATTCGTCGGTCACGCTCGACGAAGCGCTGCACCTGATCGAAACCGAACCGTTGCTGCAGCCGAATTCATGAGCGCCCGGGACCGCCTCCGCTTCGACGTCGACGCCTTGCGTGAGCTGGCCGGCGCGAAAGTGTTCGCGCGCGGCGTAGCCTATCATCGTGACGGCCAGGTCGAGATTCTTTCCATCAGGCCGGGGCGCGTGCTGGCTCAGGTCGAGGGCACGGAAGACTACCGGACAGAGCTGCGGGGCGACGGCAAGAAGATTGACGGCAAATGTTCCTGTCGGGCGTTCGAGGATTTCGGCTTTTGCAAGCATATGGTGGCAACCGGACTGGCGGCGAATGACATCCCTGCCGGCGAGGGCGACGCTTCCGGCGCGCTTGACCGCATTCGCGATCACCTGAAGGAAAAAAGTGTCGATGCTCTGGTCGAGATGATCCTGGATATGGTCGAGCGCGACCTGGCCCTGTTCCGCAAGCTCGATGCCGCCGCGGCGTCGATCCACGAGGATGACAAGACGCTCGCGGCGCGCCTGCGCAGGATGATCGACAGTGCGACCCGCACCGGGGACCTGGTTGATTACGATGAAGCGTCCGGCTGGGCGGCCAAGGTGGATTCCGTGCTTGAAGGCATTGCCGGCCTCGCATCCGGGGCTCGCGCCGGCCTCGCAGTTGAGCTTGCCGAGTACGCGATCGACCGGATCGAGCAGGCGGTCGAGGGCATCGATGATTCCGAGGGCTATTGCAGCATGCTGCTGGAGCAGGCGCGCGACATCCATCTCGCGGCCATCCACGAGGTGCGGCCCGAACCGATCCGGCTCGCGCGCGATCTCTTCGCCCGCGAGATGAAGGACGAATATGGGACGTTCGGAGGCGCCGTCGTGCTCTATGGCGATGCGCTTGGCGAGACCGGGCTCGCCGAATATTACCGCCTCGCCAGCGAAGCCTGGGAGAAGATTTCCCGGTCTACCCGTGGCCGGATGCAGCGGGAGGAAGAGGAGGAAGAGGAATTCGTCGACAATCAGGATCGATTGATGGGCATTCTCGATTTCTTCGCCGAACGCGCCGGCGACGTCGACAGCCGGATCGCGCTACGCGCACGGACTCTCTCCTCGCAGTGGAGCTATCTGCAACTCGCCGAGTTCTGTCTTTCGCACGGACGCGAGGAAGAAGCGCTTCGCCGCGCGGAGGAGGGCCTATGGATGTTCGAGGATCAGCGCCCGGACGAGCGGCTGGTCCTGTTCGCCGCCGGACTGTTGTCCAAGGCCGGCCGAAACGGGGACGCGGAGACGCATCTGCAGCGGGCTTTCGAGAAATCGCCTACCCTCGAGCTCTACAAGAAGCTTGGCAAGCTGGGCGGGGAACCGGCTGCGGCGCGCGCGCTGGCGTTCCTGAATTCCCGGCTGACCAACAATGGGCGCGGGTCCGGGCACAATCGTGCCGACCTTCTCGTGGAAATACTCATGCACGAAAAACGCTTCGACGCGGCGTGGTCGACCGTGCACAAATGTGGCGTCTCGGTGTATACAAAGCAGGCTCTCGTCGAGGCTACTGACGTCAAATATCCGCGTGAGGCACTCGAATTCTACGCTGCGCAAGTCGAGCAGCTTGCCAATAGTGGAGGGTATGCGGAGGCCGTCAAGCTGATCGCCCGGATGGCACAGTTGCGAAGTGCGGGCGAGCAGGTGACCTTTGTCGCGAACCTCAAGGCACGGCATGGCCGCAAGCGGAATTTCATGAAGCTGTTGGGGTGAGATCGTGAAGCGCTCCGAGATCGAGGAACAGAACCGATTGATGTTGCGTCAGCAGCGACAGTTCAGGGTCGCCGCCGATGTCGTGACCGATGCGTGGACAGGGTTCCCGGAAGTACAGGCGATAGCGTTGATCGGTTCGGTCGCCAAGACGTTATGGAAGGAGGTTCCGCGGTTCTCGGATTTCCGGCGCGCAGGAATCGAGGTCTGGCATGAATGCCGCGATCTGGACCTGGCGCTCTGGATCGAACTCTCAGGAGCGGCTTGGTTCGCTTCGTCGTGCCGCGGCGCTCGCGCTGCGCGCGGCCTTTGAAAGCGGCGCCGATACCAGCGTGGTCAGCCAGCAACTCGATATTTTCCTGATCGAGCCCGGCAGCGACCGCTATCTCGGCCGGCTTTGTTCGTTCAACGCTTGTCCGAAGGAGAAGCAGGAATGTCTGGTGCCTGGCTGCGGCGCGATTGCTTTCAACAAGAGGATTGCCGGGTTCAGCCCGCGCGCCGATCTATTGGAGCCGGCACGGCACGCGATGTTGTACCAGCGGGGCGTCGGGCGGCTGCGTTCGGCGCTCGATCTTGCAGCAATTGAAGAAGGCCATGAAGACCGCAGCGGCGCGACGGCGGTGCGCAGGACCAGCAAGGCAAAAGGACGTTAGCGCGTCGTGTAGATCGGGCAGCGCATCGAAGCTTGATCTCTCTCAATACGGAGGTTGCCGTCACGCCTAATCTCATTGCATCAATGAAGGAGACGGACCATGACGGCGAAGACGATGAAAGCTGCGGTCGTGCACCGGTTCGGCCAGCCGTTGGTGATCGATGATGTGCCCGTGCCGGTTCCCGGACCCGGAGAGCTTCTCGTCAAGGTCATGGCCTGCGGCGTCTGCCATACCGACCTCCACGCCGCGGATGGCGACTGGCCGGTGAAGCCGTCGCCGCCGTTCATTCCGGGCCATGAAGTTGCCGGCGTCGTCGCAGCACTTGGGCCGGGCGTGACGGACTTCAAGGAGGGCGATGCGGTCGGTGTGGCGTGGCTGCATGATGCGTGCCTGCGGTGCGAATATTGCGAGACCGGATGGGAGACCGTGTGTGAGCACCAGCATAATACCGGCTACAGTTGCGACGGCGGCTTTGCGGAATATGTCGTCGCCTCGGCGGCCTTCACCGCGCGGCTTCCGGCCAATGTCGATTTCGCGGAGATCGCGCCGATCCTGTGCGCCGGAGTCACGACCTATAAGGGATTGAAGGAAACCGAGGCGCGGCCCGGCGAGTGGGTCGCGATTTCGGGCGTCGGCGGTCTCGGCCAGGTCGCGATCCAATACGCCAAGGCGATGGGCCTCAAGGTCGTGGCGCTCGATGTCGCGCCGGACAAGCTTGCGCTGGCGCGCGAGACCGGTGCCGACATCGCGATCGATGCGCGCTCTCCGGAAGCCGTGGCCGAAGTCCTCGCGGCGACGGGCGGCGGCGCGCACGGCATTCTGGTGACGGCGGTCTCACCGCCGGCCTTTTCGCAGGCGCTTCACATGGTGCGGCGCAAGGGTACGGTCGCCCTCGTCGGCTTGCCGCCAGGGGAATTCCCGACTCCGATCTTCGACGTGGTGCTGAAGCGCATTACGGTGCGTGGATCGATCGTCGGGACCCGTCGCGACCTCGATGAAGCCATCGCGTTTGCGGCCGAAGGCAAGGTCAAGGCGGAGATCACCAGGGCGCCGTTGAGCGACATCAACGCGATCTTTGCCAGGCTCAAGGCCGGCACCATCAGGGGACGCATGGTTCTGGATTTCGCCATGCCGATCCAGGCGTCCAAGCAGAAGGCAGAAAGCGCATCGGTCGCTTGATCCAGGCGACGGTCAACTGCGGTGGCTTGCCGCTACGGGATGACCTGCGCGCGGAGACCGCCCCGTTAACCTCGCTTGGGCCGGCGGACGGCTCGCACCTTGCCGCTGTTTCCGCCGCCGCAGAACAACCGATCGCCGCCATCGGATTCGAGCCCGGACAGTCCGATGCCCGGCGGCAGTTCGACGCTCTCGAACACCTCTCCGGTTCGAGGATCGATCCGCCGCAATTCGCTTTGGTCACCTTCCCAGGTGCCGTGCCAGAGTTCGCCGTCGACCCAGGTGACGCCGGTGACGAAGCGATTGGACTCGATGGTGCGAAGAATCTTCCCGGTTTGCGGATCGATCTGATGGATCTTGCGGTCCCGATACTGCCCCACCCACAGCGTCCCTTCGGCCCAGGCCAGCCCGGAGTCGCTGCCGCCGCCGGGCGCCGGGATGGTGGCGAGCACGCGGCCGGTCTTCGGATCGATCTTCTGGATGCGATCCTCGGCGATCTGAAACAGATGCTGGCCGTCGAACGCCGTTCCGGCATGGGCGGGGACCTCGATCGAGCGCAGGATTGTCCCGCTGGCGGGATCCAGCGCGTTGAGCCTGTCTCCGGAAGCAAACCAGACGTGCCGGCCGTCATAGGTGAGTCCATGCACCTTCTCGACGCTCGCAAAGGGCCCATACTCACGGATGATTTCTGCCGCTGATCGCTTCATGCTTCCATCCCTGTTCTTCGATACATGCTCCCAGCCTAGCCGCTCGGCATCGGAGCGGGGAGTAACAAGGTTGTCGGGAATCCCGGCACCGGCGGGGTCATCCAGCGGCGCGCGCGTCCGCGACCGAACGACTGCGCCTTGCCTTGCGCCGCAAGCTGGTCGAGTGCCCGCTGCACGGTGCGCTGGCTGGCGCCGAGCGCCAGCGCCAGCGCCGAGCTCGACCATGATTCACCGTCGGCGAGGAAGGCGAGCACCGCCGCATGGGCCTCTTCGACCGGTCGCGCCAGCACCACGACCTCGCGCGAGTGGTGCGGCACCAGCGCAAATCCCTGGGCGGTCGCGCTCACGCCGGCCAGCGTCCGCAGCATCCGGCGCAGCCGCCCGATTTCGACGCGCAACCGCGCGCGATGCGATTCATCGGCGGTCTTCGCCCGGAACGCGCGTGCGATCAGTGTGCCCCTTGGCACGTCTCCGGGCCAGGCTTCGCCGAGCGCGCGTGCGAGCGCGAACAACACCGGACGCCTGGCGAGCGAGACCACACTGCGGGCGTCACGCACGACATAACGGCACGCATCCACGACCAGCGCCTTCGAGGCCAGTAGCGCTTCCACCTCGTCCAGCCGGAGCAACCGCTCCCCGCCACGGGCGATCAGGCGCGCAGCTGGTGTGTCGAGGACAAGCGATGCGCTTTCAACCTCCGCCGTCAGCGCCGGGATCGCGGCCTCGCGTGCGGCGCGCTCGGCCCGGGCGAGCGCTGCGCGCGCCGCCTTGGTCCGCAGGCGTCGCATCGCGATCCCCGCCACGACCAACTCATGGGCGACCCTCGAGGCGGGCGGCAAGGGCGCCGGGTCGAGCCCGGTCAGCACATGCTCGGCTTCATCGAGGCGGCCGATCAGGAGCAGGCGCCGAACCCCGAGATACCCCGCATGCGCGGCGTTCACGAGGTCGCCATGCGCGTCGAGCGTCGCCCGTGCGGCGTCGAGCGCCTTCGCAGGAAAGCCGAGGTCGCGCGAGACCAGCGCGATCTCGGCCTCGGCGACGACACAGCGCGCGCGGGCCATGGCCTCTCTCGGGCCGAAGGCGCGCGCCGCGCGTCGCAGCAGCGTTTTCGCGCGAACGAAATCGCCAAGCTGCGCCATCGCGATGCCGCGCAGCGCGAGCGCCGGCGCGTCGTCACGCAAGGCGACCCGGTTCAGCGCGCCGAGGGGATCACCGGCGGCGAGCGCGCGCGCCGCGGCCGTGATCAGCGAGTCCATTCAAATCCCGCCACACTTGTCACTCCCGTCATGTCGATATCCGGCCCTAGTCTATCTCACGACCAGCAACGAGCGATGAGCCGCAAATGCAATCGCGCTTCGGCGCCAAGGCGCGGAAATTCGCCCAAAATTCGGAGATTGAAAAAGCCATGACTACATCACCCGAGAACGAACAGAAAGGCGGACAGCCCGCCATGCACACACCACCGGTCGTGTCGCCGCAGCAGTGGAAGGCGGCGCACGAGCAACTGCTGGTGAAGGAGAAGGCGCAGACCCGCGCCCGTGACGCGCTGGCCGCCGAGCGTCGGCGGATGCCGTGGCTGGCCGTAGCGAAGGACTATGTGTTCGACGGGCCCGAGGGCAGAGCGAGCCTGCTCGACCTGTTCGATGGCCGCCGCCAGTTGATCGTCTACCGCGCCTTCTTCGAGCCCGGCGTGTTCGGCTGGCCCGACCATGCCTGCCGCGGCTGCTCCATGGTGGCCGACCAGGTCGCCCATGTCGCCCATCTGAACGCCCGCGATACCACGCTCGCGTTTGTCTCGCGTGCGCCGCAGACCGACATCGCGCGCCTGAAGGCGCGGATGGGCTGGCAGATGCCGTGGTACAGCATCACGGACGGCTTCGACAAAGACTTCGGCGTGGATGAATGGCACGGCACCAACGTGTTCTTCCGCAACGGCGACAACGTATTCCGCACCTACTTCATCAACAACCGCGGCGACGAGGCGATGGGAGGCACATGGAGCTATCTCGACATCACGCCGCTCGGGCGTCAGGAAGTGTGGGAGGACTCCCCGGAGGGCTACCCGCAGAGCCCGACCTACAAGTGGTGGAACTGGCACGACAGCTACGTCGCAAACGCAGCACCCGACAGGAGGTGGGTCGAGGTGTCGGACGCCGGAGAGGCCGCGTTCCGGAACCAGCCCGCGGGCACCAAGCCATGAACCAGGCCTGTTCCGGCGGATTCGACGGCGGCGCGAGCCGCCGGAACGCGGCCGCGCTCAGGGCGGTCGACGGGCTGGCCCTCGCGGCGTCGCCGACCTTCGCCATCATGGCGCTGCTAACCGGTGTCCTCGGCGGTGGCCCGGCCGCGGTGTTCTGCTCGGCCGCACAAGAGGGCTCATCGCTGAGCGGAATGGTCCCGATGTACCTGCTGATGAGTGCCTTCCATTCGGCGCCCTGGCTGAAGCTGGTCTTCAGCCGGCGAAGCGCTGCCCGCCGGTTCTGATCCGGCGTTCGCCAAATCGAGCGGTATCGAGCCTCCCTCGTGCGAGCTGCGGCTGCCTGTCGCGCGATCCTTGACGCGGCGCCTCCGCTCGGCGAGTCTCGCGGCGGAGGTGGATCATGGAGTACAAGGCCCGCTGCCATTGCGGACGCGTCCGCTTCTCGTTCCGCAGTGCCGAGATCAAGACCGGAAGGCGCTGTAACTGCTCCCTCTGTGTCCGCAGGGGCGCGGTGCTGTCGTCGGCGTATATTCCGGCCGCCGACTTCACGCCGCATCACGATGCCGGCGACCTCGGCCTGTACCGCTGGAACGAAAAAGTGCTGAGCAACTATTTCTGCAAGTGCTGCGGGACCTTTACGTATATCGGCGACGGTGAGAACGCCAGGGA
Source organism: uncultured Alphaproteobacteria bacterium (assembly GCA_963793165.1). Classification (GTDB taxonomy): domain Bacteria; phylum Pseudomonadota; class Alphaproteobacteria; order Rhizobiales; family Xanthobacteraceae; genus Bradyrhizobium. The sequence goes on along the minus strand of CAWBYU010000004.1, from coordinate 238,302 downwards.
CGGCTACCGTGTCAATCTCGGCTGCGTCGAGGGTCTCGATGCGCTCGCCCTCGACATCAGCATCATCGACGGCAAGGTATTGCCGGTGATCGAAGCGCCCGGCTAAGGTGTGTCATGCGCCGAGCTTCGCCGCATAGTAATGCCAGCCTCGGCCGGCACCTCGATAATCCCGGAAGATGAGCCGTTTCCTCCCACCCCCAAACGAAAAGCAGGAACCCGATGGCACGCGTGCGCTGTATCACCGAAATGGGCATGGGCGTTGATGTTCATGGCAAAGACGCCACCAAGGCCGCCAGGCGCGCGGTCTCCGACGCCATCCGCCACTCCAGCCTTGGGTTCTTCCGGATGCTGGGCAAGACCGCAAACGACATGTTCGTCGATGTCACCATCGCCGTGCCGGACCCCGGCGCGGTCGATACGTCAGCGGTGGCCAAAGAGCTGCCTTACGGCACGGTGACCGTCACCGCGGTTAAAGGCGGTCTGGAAATTCCGGCCGAGCAGGGCGGCGATGCCATCATCATCGCCAATGCCGCGGTGATCGTGAGTCTCGACGACAGTAAGCCCGAGGGCGCCGTGACTCGCCGCTTTGTTGAGTGAGGGCCATGGCCGAGAACATCATTCCGGACGACGCACTGGTGCTCGGCACCATCCCCGCCAATATCGTCTATGAGCTGGAGCGCGTGGTGGCGGCAAACAATGGGACAATGAAGGATGCCGGTCGTCTCTAGTCGCCTCTATGGGACGGTGTTGCCGACGCTTGCTTCCGCGCCGTTCAGGTGAAGCGCAAAGCCGGTCGCGCCGGGGTCGCCCAGTTCGGGGCGGAGTTGCATGCCGGGGATCAGATAGTCGCCGCCGTTTTGCTTCCGATAGGGGATCGGCGGGGTGGTTGCGAGCGTCCGCATCCGTTCGCGCAGGCGCTCGGCAACGGGTTCGAAGCCGGCCTCATCGAGGCGGTCGAGGCTGTAGACCACGAACGGCGGCAGCACGTCGTAGCCGGGATAATAGAGGATGCCGTGATTGATCGGGAACAAGAGGTCGTCGATCGGCCCATTGATCCCGCGGGCGGCGTAATGCTCCTCCCAGCCGCCGGCAGTCACGATCAACATCGCGCGTTTCCCCGCCAGGGTCCCCTCGCCGTAGCGGTCGCCCCATCGCCTGTCGCTGTGTTCGCCGACGCCATAGGCGAAGCCATAGGCATATACCCGATCGACCCAGCCCTTGAGGATCGCCGGCATCGCGAACCACCAGAGCGGGAATTGGAGAATCAAAGCATCGGCCCACAGCAGTTTTTCGATCTCGGCTTTGACATCGTCGGTCAGCGCGTCGGCCTCGAAGGCTTTTTTGGAGGCCGCCGCCGGTTTGAACCGTGCGTCCGGCGTCAGCCATGGAAAGTCGGCGCGGTCGAGTTCGGATTTCCAGCTGATGGCGTAGAGATCCGATATCCGCACCTCGTGGCCTTGGTCTTGAAGCTCCTTGATGGCGACGTCGCGGAGCGCGCCGTTGAACGAGCGCGGTTCGGGATGGGCGAAGACAAGCAGGACTTTCATGGGTCAGCAATCCCCTCTGGAAATTGACCCTTCAAGTAGCCAATGCGGCGACGATCCACTACATGTGGGTAATGCATAGGATAATGCCGAATAATGGATAGATCGGACGTCACGTTCGAGCGCATGCGCACCTTCGTCCGCGTCGCCGAGCGCGGCAGCCTGTCGGCGGTTGCGCGCGAACTCGGCGTCGGTCAGTCAACGGTAACGCGGCATCTGCGGGAGCTGGAAGAGGCCGTTGGCGTGCCCTTGCTCAGCAGGACCACGAGACGTGTCACGATGACCGACGAAGGCAGCCGCTATTATGCCAACAGCATCCAGATCCTGCGTCTTGTCGAGCAGGCCGTCGATGAGGCGCGGGGCACGCGTGGTGCTACGGCCGGCACGATCCGGATCTCCTGCACGGCGGCTTTCGGCGTGTTGCATGTCAGCCGGCTGATCTTCGCGTTTCAGGATCGGCATCCCGACATCGGGGTCGACCTCAGCCTCACGGATGAGCGCGTCGACCTTGTGCGCGAGGGCGTCGATATCGCGCTTCGCCTGGGGCCGCTTACCGACAGTTCCATGAAACTGCGCGCGCTCGGGCAAAGCCGGCGCTTGTTGGTGGCAGCACCGGATTATCTGGCGGCGCGCGGCACGCCTGCTGTCCCGCAGGACCTGTCCGGCCATGAGGGCATCCGGATGTCGAATATCGCAGGCAGCGATATCCTCGCTTTGCAGGGGCCGCGCGGCGAGCAACATGCAGTGCCCTTCGCGGGACATTTGCGGATCGACCACGGACTTGCCGCGCGCGAGGCCCTTATCGCCGGGCGCGGCATCGCACCCGCCCATCACTGGCTTGTCGACGATCTCCTCAGCGCCGGCCGGCTTAAGCCGATCCTGCCGGACTATCTGCCGCCACCGGTGCCGCTGAGCATGCTGATTGTCCCGGAGCGCGCGGGCATCGCGCGGGTCCGACTGTTGGTCGATTTCCTCGCTGCGCAGATCGGCGGCATCCCAGGGATCGACGGGGCGCGACCACGCTGAATCCCCGCATTAATGTGGCTCAGAATGATGGAGTGGGAATGAGGAGGCGTTTGTCAAAAACGATGCACCTGTCACGACCATCGACGCAGCACGATGCTCGCATTGACGCCTCCGAAACCGAAACCGTTCGATATCGCGTGCGCGATCGGCATGCGCCGGGCTTCGCCATGGACGAGATCGATGCCCTCCGCAAGAACGTCCGGATTTTCAAGGTTGAGAGTGGGCGGAGCCATCTGGTCGCGAAGCGCGAGGACGGTGAAAATCGCCTCCAGCCCGCCGGCGGCGCCCAGCAGATGACCCGTGGCTGATTTTGTCGCGCTGACCGCAATTTGCCGATCATCGCCGAACACGGCCCTGATGGCCGCCAACTCGCTGCTGTCTCCGACAGGTGTTGACGTGGAATGCGCATTGAGATGCTGGACATCGCCGGGCGCAAGTCCGGCTTCCCACAGCGCCAGTTGCATCGCGCGGCGGGCGCCTTCTCCGTCTTCGGGGCCGGACGTCAGGTGGTAGGCGTCGGCGGTTGTGCCATAGCCGACAAGCTCGGCAATCGGTTTTGCCCCGCGCGCCAGAGCGTGCTGCAATTCCTCGACGACGAGAATTCCCGCGCCTTCTCCCATCACGAAGCCGTCGCGGTCGCGATCGAATGGACGGGACGCGCGCGTCGGCATGTCGTTGAAGTTCGTCGATAGCGCGCGGGCGGCGGCAAAGCCTCCAAGACTGACCAAATCGATACACGCTTCTGCGCCACCGCAAATCGCGATGTCCGCTTCACCCGTCCGGATCAGCCGCGCGGCATCGCCGATGGCCTGCACGCTTGCCGCGCAGGCGGTGACCGGCGCGCCGATCGGGCCCTTGTACCCGTAGCGAATGGAGATATGACCGGCGGCGAGATTGACCAGAAACGATGGCACCGTGAATGGCGAAAGACGTCGAACGCCGCGCTGATCCGCGGTGCGGACGGCCTCGACAATCGCCGGAAATCCGCCGATCCCCGAAGCGACGACCGTGGCGGTTCGTTCGAGCGACTGCGCATCCGCCGGTGTCCAACCGGCCTGCGCGATCGCCTCCGCCGCCGCGACCATCGCGAACAAAATGAACCGATCCATCTTGCGTTGGTCCTTACGCGCCACGACGGCGTCGGGATCGAGTCCGCCTTCGGTGTCTTCAGATTTGCCCGGAACTATTCCCGCCACTCTCGCGGCAAGATCGGCGCTGATGGTGGCGGGGAGGGAGCGCAGTCCCGATCGGCCGGCGAGCAGCCGCGACCATATCAATTCCACGCCGCAGCCCAATGGAGACACCGCTCCCAAACCCGTGACGACGATCCGGCGCATTTGCTCTCCCTTATGCGATTGTATCCGGGCGCATCGCGCGCATCGCGCCCAACCGCCGTTGCATGTCCCGGCTGGCCGTCGGACCCGGAACGAGAACCACGTTGTCCGGTGTGATCGGCGCTAACGTGCCGGCAGCGACCACAATCGGGTCAACCCTGAGCGTGGACGCCCGGTCCGCCATCAGCAGCGCCTCTCCGCGAGGCGAAAGATATTTGTTGCCCCAGGCGAACATCGCCACAATGACCGGAAAAAAGTCGCGGCCTTTCGGGGTGAGAACGTATTCGTACCAGTTCGGCTTCTTGTGATAGAGGCGGCGCTCGAAAAGGCCTTGCTCGGTGAGATGCTTCAATCGGCGAGCCAGGATATTCGGGGCAATGCCCAGACTTCGCTGGAATTCGTCAAAGCGGGTAGAGCCCTGGAACGCGTCGCGCAGGATCAAAATACTCCACCATTCGCCAACGGATTCGAGTGTCCGTGCCGTCGGGCATTCCGAGCGAGGCTTCTTCCGGGGCTGCATCATCCGTAACTAGGTACGATACTTTCATTTTGCAAGTATTATGAGGAAGTGCCCCAATATCCGGGCTTGACGGATTTCGCGGTGGCCGGGTCGCGGCCTGGATCGAGCATAATAGCGGCAAGCACGGATTTGACTGTTCATCCAGCCTGACCGGGCTTCCATCGGTACCGACCAACGGGCAATGATCGATATATCGCTCGGCCTGAAGGGTCGGGCGGTCTCGTCCCGATGCGGCGGCGGGTATTTCGTCCCGCCGCCGGCTTTTCGATACCGCGGCTTGTCGCGCAGCCTCAGATATCGTGTTCCTCGCGCAGCGCACGGGCGGCTTTCTCGCCGATGATGACGCAGGGCGCCATCGTGTTTCCCGTGGTGATCCGCGGCATCACCGAGCCGTCGGCGATGCGAAGCCGATCGATGCCATAGACCTTGAGCTTGCTATCGACCACGGACATCGCATCAACTCCCATCTTCGCCGAACAGGTCTGATGCCAGTAGGTCACGGCCGAGTCGCGCACGAAGCGCTCCATCTCGGCCGCGCCGAGATTGCCGGGCAGCGACTCGCGCGAAATCAGCGGCTCGAAGGCGCGCGTGTTGCCGAGTGCGCGGCAAACGTCGACGCAGGCGATCGCCGTCTTCACATCGTCGGGATGCGACAGCATGTTGGCTTCGATCCGCGGCGCCGCGAGCGGCTCGGCGTTTCGAAGCCGTACCCTGCCTCGGCTCTTCGGCAAAGCAAGGCCGGCGAACATCGTCCAACCATGTGCCGGCGCCCGGCCTGCCGTCTCGGGGCTCGGCACCGGGAATTCGACCTGGCAGAACAAGAGGTCGGGGGTCTTGCGCGCCGTATCGGATTTCCAGTAGAGCGTCGCCGCGTTGCCGGTGTTGCGCGGCAAGATCGGCTCGCGATACTCCCAGATGCATCCGAACGACACGTGATCCTGCAGGTTCTGACCGACGCCCGGCAGGTGCTGGACCACGGGGATATCGAGCGGTCGAAGTTCGTTCTCATCGCCGATGCCCGAGCGCATCAGCAGCGCCGGCGTCTGGATCGCCCCCAGCGAGAGCACGACCTCGCGGGCTGCCTTGAACCGTAGCGTCCGGCCGTCACGCACCGCCTCGATGCCGACGGCCCTGCCGCCCTCGATGAGGATGCGGGTCGCTTGCGTGCCGGTCAGCAGAGTGAGATTGGGCCGGTCGAGAAATGGATAAGTGTAGGCGCGGAAGATGGAGTGGCGCTTGCCGTTCCGGACCAGGATATCCGTGACGGCGCAGCCGCCTTCGCCCTCCATCATCTCGCCGTTCGGGCTTTCAAAAGTCGGAATCCCGATCTCTTTCGCCGCGCCGAGCATCGCTATCGCCGCCGGTCCGGGATCTGGCGACGGCTGCACGAAGACGGGGCCGCCGGTGCCGCGGTGGCGTGGATCGGGCGTGCCTTGCCAGTTCTCGATCTCGCGGAAGATCTTCGAGACGGCATCGTAGCCCCAGCTTTCATCGCCGGTTTCCTTGGCGAAGAAATCCCAATCGCTGCGGTGACCGCGCGCCCACAGCATCACGTTGATGCTCGACCCGCCGCCCAGAACCTTGCCCATCGACATCGGAAGCGCGCGGCCGTTCAGATGCGGGTTGGGCTCCGCGGCGAAGGCCCAGTCGGTGGCGCTGCCGAGGTTGGCGGGCCACGCCGCCGGCTCCATGATAGTCGGCACCTCGTCGCTGCCGCCGGCTTCGATCAGCAGAACCTCGACGGACGGATTTTCGGCGAGACGGCGCGCAACGACCGAGCCGGAACTGCCGGCTCCGCAGACGATGAAGTCGTAGCTGCTGCGGGGATTTTCGAGTTGCCGACGCTGATTGGCGGCAACCTGATCCGCGAACTCCGGAAGATCGGAGGGGAGAATGTCATTCATGGGATGCTCCAGGCAAGTTGGCGGGTGCCGGGACGCAATGCCCGGACAGACGCCGTTGGGGGTGAAAACCAGTCATCAGCAGCCTGCGGCAGGGGCGCAGGCGTGCTCTCTCAGTCATGGGACGCGACGTGTGCGCGAGGCTTTGGCCGGTCCGTTTCTTTTGGAAACGGACGGCTGAGCGGATCGAGATGGGGGGATGGGCTACGTAACGGTCGGCTCCTCCGAGTTGTAGAAGGACGGGGAAAGGCCGGCCGCATCTGCCAAGCCGTGCGAGCCGCCCGTATCAAATTTATCAAATCTATTAAAATCATCAAATTTATCAAAAATGATTTCCTTCCTCTTGTCAATGGACGACAATGTGACGACATTGTGAGGCATCGGACCGGGCAGGCGCCCCTCGCCGCGGGCGGAGATGGACGGCATGGACACGGAGATTTTGACGACGGCGGAGGCCGCAAAGCTTCTGGGGGTCTCGGTACGCACCGCCCAGCTTCTGATCGAGGGGGGCTCGATCCCTTCGTGGAAGACTCCGGGAGGCCATCGCCGGGTTTACCGCCGCGATGTTCACGCGGTGATCTCGGGCACCAGCCGGGCGCCGATATTTGCCTCCGCGCGGGTCATCCTGATCGCGCGAGCGGAGCGGATGGCAGACTACGAAGGCGTTCTGGCGCAGGTGAACTCCTGCACCGTCGACAGCTACACGGACATCTATGCGGCTATGCTCGCGATAGGCTCGCGGTTGCCGGCCGTCGTCGTGATCGAGGCCGAACCATCAGGCACCAATGGATTGGCCGTTGTGGAGAGCCTCCGGTCCGATCCGGCGCTCGGGCGCACCAGGATCCTGGTTGTCTGCGGTTCGGCCCCGGAGCTTCGGAATGGCGCGGGCGGTCTCGACACGGACATGACGCGGTTCATCGACGGATTGCCCGCATTGCCGGAGGCGGTCGAAGCCGCCCTTCGGGGCAGCGCCGAGCAGCCTGTCGCCTTCGAGACCCCGGCTTCCTTTCCCTTTCCGGCCAATGAGGGCCAGCGGCTTCTCGCTCTCGAGCGGTCCGGCCTTGTCGACACGCCGCCTGAGGATTCCTTCGATCGCCTGACCTGGCTGGCGGCGCGCAGCCTCGACGCGCCGGTCGCATTGCTCACTTTGCTCACCCCAACCCGGCAATGGTTCAAGTCGCATTACGGGCTCGATATGGCCGATACGCCGCGCAGTTGGGCGTTCTGCAATCACACGATTCTGCAGAAGGGTATCATGATCGCCGAGGATCTCGCGGCCGATGAGCGCTTCGCGGAGAATCCGGCCGTCGCCGGCGAACTCGGATTTCGATTCTACGCCGGGTGTCCGGTGTCCGATCCGGACGGCTTTACGTTGGGTTCACTCTGCGTGATCGACACCCGGCCGCGCACGCTCGACGATACCCAGAAGCAGATCCTGGCAAATCTCGCCGCGCTCGCCTCCGACGAGATCAAGCTCCGCGTCACGGACCGCCAATTGCGCTGGGCTCTCGATCGCTCGACCAAAGGCGGGTAGGGGCGTTGTCGGCGGGGACAGCCATGGCACATTGGTCGCTTCGGCCGCCCGCGACGATCGGCGAGGGCAACACGCCGCCTGGCGGGCGAGACCGACGAAGGCACCGGCTGCAGGCAGCTGATTGTCAGTTGCGCTTGGTGATATCTATGGGCGCCCTTGTCTCTTGCCACGCCCGGCTGCGGCCGTACATTGGAGCGTTTTCCAATGAAAGCCTGCCGAGCCGCGTGACAGAAGCGAAGCAAAGAACGGGTGCACATGACCGACCTCTCCGCCTTTCCGATCACCGCGCGCTGGCCGGCGGCATATCCCGATCGGCTTCAGCTCTATTCGCGGCCGACGCCAAACGGCGTCAAGGTCTCGATCATGCTCGAGGAAATCGGGCTTCCCTACGAAGGACATCTCATCGACTTCAACAAGGACGATCAGAAAACGCCGGAGTTCCTGTCGCTCAATCCGAACGGCAAGATCCCGGCGATCCTCGATCCGGATGGGCCCGGCGGCAAGCCGCTTCCGCTGTTCGAATCCGGCGCGATCCTGCAGTATCTCGCCGAGAAAACCGGAAAGCTGCTGCCTGATGACGCGGCGCGCCGCTATCAGACCATCCAGTGGGTGCACTTCCAGATGGGCGGGATCGGACCGATGTTCGGTCAGGTCGGCTTCTTCCATAAATTCGCCGGCAAGGAGATCGCGGACAAGCGGCCGCTGGAGCGCTATGTCGCCGAGTCAAAACGGCTGCTGGGGGTGATGGAGATCCGTCTGGCGGGACGGCAATGGATCATGGATAACGACTACACCATCGCCGATATTTCGATGCTCGGCTGGGTGCGCAATCTGATCGGCTTTTACGGCGCGGGCGAGCTGGTCGCGTTCGACAGCTTTGGCAATGTCTCGGGCTGGCTGGCGCGCGGCCTGGCGCGACCCGCGGTGCAACGCGGGCTTGAGATTCCCAAGCCGTCGTGAGCGCCGGGTTGCGCCGGTTTCCTTAATCCCTCGATTTGTCATTCCCCGACGCCGCCGCAGTCGAGCGTTCGGAGATGACCGCTACGATCCGAGATAAAGATCGCAGCAGCACTCAAATACCTTGTGTTAGATTCTGTTCATGGTACGTTCTTACCGCGATTTTGCGGTATGTGCCATGGCTGAGCAGCTTTTCCTCCCCGGTTTCGAATGCAAACCGGCGACGGATTTCGTGTTTTTCGCATTGCTGCTCGGGGCCGAAAATGCCTCGCAAATTGTCCGGCTTCGCGAACGCCTGTGTGCGGAAAGCGGATTGAGCGGGCATCGCGTCGCGGCCAAGCTGCTCCACATCTCGCTGCACGGCATCGGCGCCTACCATGGTTTGCCCCGCGCTGTGGTTCAACGCGCAAAGGACGCCGGAGCGGCCGTCTTGGCGAAGCCGTTCGATATCGTGCTGGATCGTGCGATGAGCTTTGGTTCGAAGCGCGGCGTGCGGCCGCTTGTATTGCGCAGCGGCGACGAAGCGGCGCTGGTCACTTTCCATCGCTTGCTCGGCGCGGCAATGACGCATGCTGGATTTCGCCAAATAGCGCCGCGGTTTACGCCGCACATGACCTTGCTCTACAGCGATCGCACGGTGACGGAGCGCTCCATCGATGCGATCCCGTGGACCGTGCGCGATTTTGTCCTGGTTCAAAGCCTTCGCGGTCGAAGCCAATACGTCCATCTGGCGCGGTGGCCGTTGCGAGGCTAATGATGCCCGGCAAATTTCGCGCGAGGAGTTGACGTTGCCGATCACCATCTACGGTATCAAGAACTGCGACACCATGAAGAAAGCCCGCGCCTGGCTCGACAGCCACGGCGTCGCTTACAGCTTCCATGATTACAAGACCGAAGGCATCGCCAGGGACAAGCTCAAGCAATGGTCCGACGAGATCGGCTGGGAAATCCTGCTGAACCGCGCCGGCACCACCTTTCGCAAATTGCCCGAAGGCGACAAAGAAGGCCTCAACGAGCGCAAGGCGCTGGCGTTGATGCTGGCGCAGCCATCGATGATCAAGCGGCCGGTGCTCGATCTCGGCGGCAAATTGCTGGTCGGCTTCAAGCCGGACATCTACGCCAGCGAAGTGGCGTCATCGGGCGGATCGCGGCGCGGCAAGTCTGGAGCATGATTTGGTAGACCGGCAACCGGTTTCACCGGGCTCACAAATCTTCGGATTCATCCCGCCTCCTGCCCGGTGGCGCGGTGGGATTGATCTGAAAAGGTCGCGGGCTTGCCATCATCGATGCTGAACCGGAAACGGCCGGCGTCGATGCGCACGCGGAGGTGACGGTATTTCACGAGATAGTGGATGCCGACGATCGCGGCGGCAAAGCCCGAGGCGGCGCCGAGACCGAGCGCCCAGCGCGGGCCGAACCGGTCGGCAACCCAACCGACGATCGGCGCGCCGATAGGTGTGCAGCCCAAGGCGATCGCGAGACGGAGCGCCATGACGCGGCCGCGCATCGCAGGCTCGGTCGATAACTGCATCAGACTGTTCGTCGAGTTCGTGAAGGTCAAAGCCGACACCCCGATCATGACGAGAGCACCGCCGAACAGCCAGGTGTTGGGCGCGGCCGCCGCCAGCACGCAGCCAAGGCCGAATATCGCCGCGCCCACCCACAGCAGCGTGAAGCGCGGGCTTTCCCGCCCGGCGGCGAGGAGTGCACCGGCGATCGTTCCGATGGCCATGATCGAGGTCAAGAACCCGTATTGGCTCGCGCCGCCGTGAAAGACGGTGACGGACATGGTTGAAATGAAAATCTGGAAGTTGAGCCCAAACGTCCCGATCAAGAACAACATGAGAAGAATGGCTTTGAGGTCGGGCCGTTTCCACACATAGCGGAAGCCTTCAGCAAAACTGCCACGGGTCCGGAAAGCTCTGCTCTGCACATGAAGTTCGCTGACGCGAAGCAGAGCAAGCGAGCACAGTACCGCGACAAACGACGCGGCGTTGATCAGGAATACCCAGCCGGATCCCACGGAAGCGATCAGGGTGCCGGCAATGGCGGGACCGATCATCCGCGCGGCGTTGAACGATGTGGAATTCAGCGCCACGGCATTGGAGAGGTCGGCTTCTCCGACCAGTTCAGCGACGAAGGTGTGACGCGCCGGCGAGTCGAACGCGGTGACGCAGCCCAGCAGAAACGCAAACACGTACACCTGCCACAACTGGATAAGTCCGGTGATGGTGAGGACGCCCAGTCCGAGGGCGAGGGCGCCCATGCCCGCCTGCGTGGCGATCAGGAGCTTTCGCCGATCGAGGTGATCGGCGGCAAAACCGGTCAAAGGCAGCAGCAGCAGATGGGGACCGAACTGGAGCGCCATGACCACGCCCATCGCGGTCGCATTGTTGTGGGTCAGCTGGGTGAGCACGAGCCAGCCCTGGGCAATGCGCTGCATCCATGTTCCCACATTGGATACGATCGCCCCGCAGGCCCACACCCGATAATTGAATCCGCTCAACGAACGAAAGGTGCGCTTCACCGGATCGCCCGCGAGTCGGGAGAATTGGCGATGTCCGACATTCGTGACTCCGACAGGCGCTTGATCAATGCGGCCGCGGCGATCAAGGTTTGCTGTTCTGCCGGGTCCAGCTTCGCCATCGCAGCCAGCAGCCATTCGCGCTTGGCGATACTGCGCTTGCGTCGCGCCTCGATTCCCTCGGCGGTGAGCGCGAACAGGATTTGCCGTCCGTCGGTTGGATGAGCACGGCGCTGGACCAGGCCCTCCTGCTCCAGATCAGCGAGCGTGGTGCCCATCGATTGCGGCTTCACGTGCTCCGACCGTGCGAGCTCCGCTGTCGTCATCGCGCCCGTCTTCTCCAGTCGGGCCAGCGTCGCGATCTGCGACCAGGTCAGCTCGCCCGGATTGGCTTCCATGCGCAGGCGGCGCACGAGCAGTCCAATCGCGAGCGAAAGCTCCGTAACGGCGGTTTCCGGCGGTCCAGGGGTGCCCAGAGTGTCATTCATGCCGTTCACATATGGATCAACAGGCAAACTTGCAAGTTAAACTGTTAAGTGATCTTCGGATTCGGGAGGGCGGTGCGCGTTTGTGATTGGTTCAAAGGTTCCAGCGGCTTGGCGGCAACGGGATCGGCTGGCAAACGGTGTTCAACCGCGCCGGCCATCTTTCGCTCGGTTGCGTGTTTGGGCAGTCCGCCTCTGCGAGAGAACAATCGCAGCGGTCGAAAAGATCGCGATCGATCGCGGCGCGAAGCTTCGCTATCGGCAAGGTGTCATTGCCCCGCATCGGATTCCCGATTTCAGAAACCGTCATTTTCCCCGGTCGTCGCCAGCGATGCGATGACATGCGTAATATTGTCGCCGTGCGAGAACGGTGGCGATATCCACTCATGGGCGACGGTTCGTTCATGGATGTTATCGATAGCGGAGACGCCGTAAGGTTGTATCGAAACACCGTTGTTGACGGCTTTCCGTGCAACCTTGGTTGGCGCCGGACCATGCGGGCAACCGTTTAATGCTGACCTCGGGCAATTCGACTATTGGCGAATCCGTCTCTCCCTGCTCGCGCCCGGTATGCTCTGCTTTCCGCCTTGCGCAGACCCGACCATTGACGGCATATTCCGGCCGGAGGCGGCAGGTTCCAGGACGGGATTTCCAGGACGTCCAGGAGAAACCTGCCGGCATTTAAGAATTGGCCACGCGCGACGAATCGATCGCGAAGATGACCGATGGGGGAAATTGATTGGCTGACGAGTTCATTCTCGAGACCCACGGATTGACCAAGGAATTCGCGGGTTTCTTTGCCGTTCGCGATGTCGATCTCAGGGTCCGCCGAGGCAGCATCCATGCGTTGATCGGACCGAACGGGGCCGGCAAGACGACGTGCTTTAATCTTCTGACCAAGTTCTTGAAGCCGTCGAGCGGCCGGATTCTGTACAAGGGACAGGACATCACGGCGATGGCGCCGGCCGACGTGGCGCGGCTTGGACTGGTGCGCTCGTTCCAGATTTCGGCCGTGTTTCCGCATCTGACGGCGCTGGAGAATGTCCGGGTCGCACTGCAGCGCCAGCACGGCAACTCGTTTGATTTCTGGCGTTCGAAAACGGTGCTCGATCGCTTCAACGACCGCGCCCATGAGTTGCTGGACGATGTCGGCCTGAGCGAGTTCGCAACGACACCGGCGGTGGAGATGCCCTATGGGCGCAAACGCGCGCTCGAAATCGCCACCACGCTGGCGCTCGATCCGGAAATGATGCTGCTCGACGAGCCGATGGCCGGCATGGGACATGAGGACATCGACAAGATCGCGGCGCTGATCAAGCGCATCTCCGCGAAGTACACCATCCTGATGGTCGAACATAATCTGAATGTGGTGGCCAACCTTTCCGACATCATCACCGTGCTGACGCGCGGCCGGGTGCTCGCGGAGGGCAATTACGGCGATCTCTCCAAGGACGAGCGTGTCAAGGAAGCCTATCTGGGGGCCGGTCATGCCTGATTTGAAAATGGCCGACGCCGCCGCGAACAAATCAACCGCAACATCGAGCGCAAACGCGCCGGTGCTGTCGGTTCAGAAATCTCGAAGCCTGGTATGGCGAGTCGCACATCCTGCACGGCATCAATTTCAATGTGAACGCCGGGGAGGTGGTCACGTTGCTCGGTCGCAACGGTGCCGGCAAGACCACCACGCTGAAATCGGTGATGGGAATTATCGGCAAGCGCACCGGCTCGATCCGTTTCAACGATCAGGAGATCATCCGCACGTCATCGGACAAGATTGCGCGTTTGGGCGTCGCTTTTTGTCCGGAGGAACGCGGGATCTTCGCCAGCCTCGACGTGCGTGAGAACTTGCTGCTGCCGCCGATCGTGCGCAGCGGCGGCTTGTCGCTGGATCAGATCTTCGAGCTGTTTCCCAACCTCAAGGAGCGGCTCAACAGCCAGGGTACCAAATTGTCGGGCGGCGAACAGCAGATGCTGGCGATCGCCCGAATCCTGCGGACCGGCGCGCGGTTCCTGATGCTGGACGAGCCGACGGAGGGCCTTGCCCCTGTCATCATCCAGCAGATCGGCCACACCATCGCGCGGCTCAAGAAGGAAGGCTTCACCATCCTTCTGGTCGAACAGAATTTCCGCTTCGCCTCGACGGTGGCGGACCGCTTCTACATCGTCGAACACGGCAAGATCATCGATGGTTTCGCCAATTCCGAGCTGCAGTCCAACATGGACAAGCTTCACACCTATCTCGGCGTCTGAACACCAACGAGAAAATTCAAAAAGGAAACCGCATGAAGAGCAAGATAATCTCGTCGTTTTGGCTCGGCACCGCCCTGACGCTGGCGTCGGCGAGTCTTGCGGTGGCGCAGGACAAGACCGTCAAGATCGGCGCGCTGTCCGATCAATCCGGACTCTATGCCGATCTCGGCGGGCCGGGCTCGACCCTGGCGGCGCAGATGGCGATCGAGGATTCCGGCCTGGCGGCCAAGGGCTGGAAGGTCGACCTGATCTCCGGCGATCACCAGAACAAACCCGACATCGGCACCACCATCGCGCGGCAGTGGTTCGACGTCGACAAGGTCGACATCATCGTCGACGTGCCGAATTCCGGCGTGGCGCTGGCCGTCAACAACGTGATCAAGGAGAAGAACGGCGTTTACATCAATTCGGGCGCCGCGACCTCCGATCTCTCCAACGCGCAGTGTTCGCCCAACACCGTGCACTGGACCTACGACACCTACATGCTGGCCCATACCACAGGGCAGGCGCTGGTGAAGGCCGGCGGCGACACCTGGTTTTTCCTCACCGCGGACTATGCCTTCGGCGCGGCCCTTGAACGCGACACCACGTCGGTCATTACCGCGAACGGCGGCAAGATCGTCGGCGGCGTCAAGCATCCTCTGAACACGTCGGACTTCTCGTCGTTCCTGCTGCAGGCGCAGTCGTCAAAGGCCAAGATCATCGGGCTGGCGAATGCCGGTGGCGACACCACCAACTCGATCAAGCAGGCCGCCGAATTCGGCATCGTCAAGGGCGGCCAGAAGCTCGCGGCGCTGCTGCTGTTCCTGACCGACGTCAAGGCGATCGGCCTCGAAACCGCGCAGGGCCTGAACTTCACCGAAACCTTCTATTGGGACATGAACGATCAGACCCGGGCATTTTCCAAGAAGTTCGCGGATCGGATGAAGAGCGGCGCGCCCCCGACCATGGTTCAGGCCGGCGTCTATTCCGGGCTGATCCACTACTTCAAGGCGCTGGAGGCGCTCGGCGGCAATCCGCACGATGGCGTCAAGGTCGTGGAAAAGATGAAGTCGATTCCGACCGACGATCCCTTGTTCGGCAAGGGTGAGATCCAGCCCAACGGACGCACGATTCATTCGGCCTATCTGTTCGAAGTGAAGAAGCCGTCGGAGTCGAAAGGGCCGTGGGATTTCTATAAGCTGGTCGGCACGGTTCCCGGCGATCAGGCGTTCACGCCGCTCGCGGAGAGCAAGTGTCCGCTGCTAAAGAAATAGGCGAGATGGGCCCGCCGGTCCGGCACCGGCGGCCTGTCACGCGTTTACAACGGGATTGAGTGCGAAAGATCGAACGATGCAGGCTCTCTACGCGCAGCTTCTGGTGGGATTGATCAACGGCTCGTTTTACGCGCTGCTCAGTCTTGGGCTCGCCGTGATCTTCGGCATGCTCAACATCATCAATTTCGCCCATGGCGCGCTCTACATGATGGGCGCGTTCTGCGCCTATTTCCTGCTGCATGTGGCAGGCATCGGATATTGGCCCGCGCTGATCCTCGCCCCGATCGCGGTCGGAATCTTCGGCATGATCCTGGAGCGGACCATGCTGCAATGGCTTTCCGGCCTCGACCATCTTTACGGCCTGCTGCTGACCTTCGGCATGGCGCTGATCATCCAGGGCGTGTTCCAGAATTATTTCGGCTCGTCAGGCCTGCCTTACGCGATCCCGGATGAATTGAAGGGCGGCATGAATCTCGGTTTCATGTTCCTGCCGATTTACCGCGGTTGGGTAGTGATCTTCTCACTCGTGGTCTGCATTGGGACCTGGTACCTGATCGAGCGAACGCGGCTGGGCGCCAATCTGCGCGCCGCCACTGAAAATCCGACGCTGGTTCGCGCCTTCGGCATCAACGTGCCCCGGATGATCACGCTGACCTACGGGCTCGGCGTCGGCCTTGCCGCGCTGGCCGGCGTGCTGTCGGCGCCGATCAACCAGGTGCGGCCGCTGATGGGCGCCGACCTCATCATCGTCGTGTTCGCGGTGGTGGTGATCGGCGGCATGGGTTCCATCATGGGCTCGATCATCACCGGCTTTGCGCTCGGCGTGATCGAGGGATTGACCAAGTATTTTTATCCTGAGGCCTCCAACACCGTGGTATTCGTGCTGATGGTGCTGGTGCTGCTGGTGAAGCCTTCGGGACTGACGGGACGGGCTGCCTGACATGACTGCGTTGACCGACGACACCTTACCGATAACCCCGCGCACCATCCGCGATGAGATGATCGTGTTCGCCGCGATGGCCGCGCTGCTGGCGATCGTCCCCCTGACCGGCATCTATCCGTTCTTCGTCATGCAGGCGCTGTGCTTTGCGCTGCTGGCCTGCGCCTTCAACCTGCTGATCGGCTATGGCGGGCTGTTGTCGTTCGGCCACGCGATGTTTCTGGGCACCGGGGGCTACTTCACCGCGCATGCGCTGAAGGTCTGGGGCGTGGCGCCCGAACTTGGAATTGTGATCGGCACCGCCGGCGCCGCGGCACTTGGCGTTATCACCGGCGTGGTCGCCATTCGCCGCCAGGGCATCTATTTCTCGATGATCACGCTGGCGCTGTCGCAGTTATTGTATTTCATCTATCTGCAGACGCCCTTTACCCACGGTGAAGACGGCATCCAGGGTATTCCGCAAGGCTATCTGTTCGGCATTTTCAATCTGGCGAAGCCGACGGTGCTTTATTACGTCATCCTGGTCGGGTTCCTCGGAGGCTTCCTGCTGATCTATCGCACCATCAATTCGCCGTTCGGCGAGGTGCTGAAATCGATCCGGGAAAACGAGCCGCGGGCGATCTCGCTCGGCTACAAGACCGATCAGTACAAGCTGCTGGCCTATATCCTCTCCGGCACGCTGGCCGGCTTTGCGGGATCGTTAAAGGTATTCGTGGCGCAGAACGCATCTCTCACCGACGTCCACTGGAGCATGTCGGGTGAAATCGTACTGATGACGCTGGTCGGCGGTCTCGGCACCGTATTCGGCCCGGTGGTCGGCGCGTTCGTCATCATCGCCATGCAGCAATATCTGGCCGGCTTCGGCCAATGGGTGACGGTGATCCAGGGCGTCATCTTCGTGGTCTGCGTGCTGACCTTCCGCCGCGGCGTGATCGGCGAGATCGCGCATTATTTCCGGCGCTCCCTGTAAAGCGGCCGATTTTCGCAGCTTTTACGGCCCACAAGGCGGTGGATGACCCGGTTCCGGGCGGGCTCGTTGCGGCCTTTCCCTGGCAATTGTTTTATGACAGTCATGTGACAGGCCGTCCGGCCGGCCATTTCCACAACCATGGACACGTCAGATGCTGCGTTGGTTTCGCGCCTTCCTCCCCAAGGAGGAGCGGTTTTTCGACCTGTTTGCCCAGCATTCCCGGACGGTCGTGCAGGGCGCGCTGGCGTTGCAGGGCATGCTGCGCGGCGGCGAGGAGACGCCGGTATTTTGCCAGCGCGTCAATCAGTTCGAAAATGACGCCGACAATGTCACCCGCGAGGTCCTCACCGCGGTGCGCCGCACCTTCATCACCCCGTTCGACCGCGGCGATATCAAGAACCTGATCACTGCGATGGACGACGCCATCGACCAGATGCAGCAGACCGCCAAGGCGGTGATCCTGTTCGAGGTCCGCACCTTCGAGCCGCCGATGCGGGAAATGGGAACGCTGCTGGTGGAATGCGCCAATCTGGTTGGCCGCGCGCTGCCGCTGATGCAATCGATCGGCGACAACGTCTCCATGCTGACGGCGATCACCGAGGAATTGACCAAGCTGGAAGGCCGGGTTGACGATCTCCACGATATCGGCCTGAAGGAACTGTTCCTCAAGCACCGCAACGCCAACACGATGGATTTCATTGTCGGCGCGGAAATCTACGACCATCTGGAGAAAGTCGCCGATCGTTTCGACGACGTTGCCAACGAGATCAATAGTATCGTGATCGAACAGGTATAGGGCAGGGCCGCGCAGTGGATGCCACGCTTGGTCTTCCGATTCTGGTCGGATTAATCGCAGTCGCGCTGTTGTTCGACTTCCTCAATGGATTGCACGACGCCGCCAACTCGATCGCGACGATCGTGTCGACCCGGGTGTTGCGGCCGCAATATGCGGTGCTGTGGGCGGCGTTCTTCAATTTCGTCGCGTTCCTGGTGTTCGGGCTTCACGTCGCCAATACCATCGGTACCGGGATCATCGAGCCCAGCGTCATCGATGCGACGGTGATCTTTGCCGCGCTGGTCGGCGCCATCGTCTGGAATCTGATCACATGGGGGCTGGGCATACCGTCCTCCAGCTCGCACGCCCTGATCGGGGGACTGGTCGGCGGCGGCATGGCCAAGGCCGGGATTTCGGCCGCGGTCTGGAGCGGGCTGTCGAAGACGTTGCTCGCGATCGTGCTGTCGCCGCTGGTCGGCTTCCTGCTGGCATTGGTGCTGGTCGCGATCGTGTCCTGGGCGTCGGTGCGCTCGACGCCCTTCGCGGTCGACCGCGCCTTCCGCATCCTGCAGTTCGCCTCGGCCTCGCTGTATTCGCTCGGCCATGGCGGCAACGACGCGCAGAAGACGATGGGCATCATCGCCGTGCTGCTTTATTCGGAGGGGCATCTCGGTACCGAGTTTTCGGTGCCGTTCTGGGTGGTGCTGGCGTGCCAGGCGGCGATGGCGATGGGCACCCTGATGGGCGGCTGGCGGATCGTCCGCACCATGGGATTGAGGATCACCAAGCTGACGCCGATGCAGGGATTTTGCGCGGAAACCGGCGGGGCGGCGACGCTGTTCATGGCGACCTGGCTCGGCGTTCCCGTCTCCACCACCCACACCATTACCGGCGCCATCGTCGGCGTCGGCGCGGCGCGGCGGGTCTCCGCGGTGCGGTGGAATGTGGCCAGTTCAATCGTCTATGCCTGGGTCATCACCATTCCTGCCGCGGCGATCGTGGCGGCGCTGGCCTATTGGGCGGTGATCCTGCTGCGAATACCGCATTAGCTGGCATTTTAGCGCCGCAAATCCCATATGAGCCGCTACCGACTATGATAAATTGATAGAGTCGCTCGCTGCCCATGCTTCGAGACGCTCGCGTTGCTCGCTCCTCAGCATGAGGTTGTTATGTTTCAACAAGTTAGACCTCATCCTGAGGAGGCCGCGAAGTGGCCGTCTCGAAGGATGGGCTGCAATACCGGTCCAGGTACTAGGGGCCGTTCCCGCTTGATCCGGCTCGGTTTCCCTGCCAAACGCTCAGCCCCATGTCCGACCTCGCACTATCAGCCGAATCGCTGTCCCATTCTCCGCTCGCCACCGAGGTGGCGCGGCGGCGGACCTTTGCGATCATTTCGCATCCGGACGCCGGCAAGACCACGCTGACCGAGAAACTGCTGCTGTTCGGCGGCGCGATCAATCTCGCCGGCCAGGTCAAGGCCAAGGGCGAGCGGCGCAACACCCGCTCCGACTGGATGAAGATCGAGCGCGACCGCGGCATTTCGGTCGTCACATCCGTGATGACCTTTGAATTCGAAGGCCTCGTGTTCAACCTGTTGGACACGCCGGGCCACGAGGACTTCTCCGAAGATACGTATCGCACCCTGACCGCGGTCGATTCCGCCGTGATGGTGATCGACGCCGCCAAGGGCATCGAGGCGCGGACGCGAAAGCTGTTCGAGGTCTGCCGGCTGCGCGACATTCCCATCATCACCTTCATCAACAAGATGGACCGCGAGAGCCGTGACACCTTCGACCTCTTGGACGAAATCGAAAAGACGCTGGCGCTCGACACCACGCCGATGACCTGGCCGGTCGGCCGCGGCCGCGATTTCCTCGGCACTTACGATCTCGCCACCGGCGGCGTCCGCCTGCTCGAGGGCGGCGGCGCCAAGACCGGCGCGGCGCAAAAAATCGACATCGCCGATCTCGCCGGCCGCAACCCCAATCTCGACGTCGCCGCGATCAAGGATGAACTGGCGCTGGTGTCGGAAGCCTGCAAGCCGTTCGAACTCGATGCGTTTCGCGAAGGCCACCTGACGCCGGTCTATTTCGGCAGCGCGCTGCGCAATTTCGGTGTCGGCGATCTCTTGGAAGGTTTAGGCCGTTTCGCGCCGCCGCCGCGCGCGCAGGAATCCAACCTGCGCAAGGTCGAGGCCGCGGAGCCGCGCATGAGCGCCTTCGTTTTCAAGATCCAGGCCAACATGGATCCGAACCACCGCGACCGCATCGCCTTTGCAAGGCTGTGTTCGGGCAAGCTGACGCGCGGCATGAAGGTCAAGCTGGTACGCACCGGCAAGAACATGTCGCTCTCCAGCCCGCAATTCTTCTTCGCGCAGGATCGCGCGCTGGCCGATGAAGCCTTTGCCGGCGACGTCGTCGGTATTCCCAATCACGGCACGCTGCGGATCGGCGACACCCTGAGCGAAGGCGAGGACCTGGCCTTCGTCGGCGTGCCGAGCTTCGCGCCGGAAATCGTCCGCCGTGTGCGGCTGACCGATGCGATGAAGGCCAAGAAGCTGAAAGAGGCCCTGCAGCAGATGTCGGAGGAGGGCGTGGTGCAGGTGTTTCGTCCGCGCGACGGCGCGCCGGCGCTGGTCGGCGTGGTCGGCCCGCTGCAGCTCGACGTGCTCAAGGCGCGGCTGGAGGCCGAATATGCGCTGCCGGTCGAATTCGAGGTTTCGGAATTTCAGCTGGCGCGCTGGATTTCCTCCGATGACCGCAAGAAGCTCGACGCCTTCATCGCCGCCAACGGTTCCGGCGTCGCCGACGATGTCGACGGCGATCCGGTGTTTCTCGCCAAGAACGAATTCTATCTCGGCTACGTCAGCGAACGCGCCGAAGGCATCACGTTCTCCAGCATCAAGGACGTCAAGAAAAAGACGTGAGGCGGGCGGCGCGTTTGTGCAAACCGTCGTCCCCCGGCTTGACCGGGGGACCCAGTACGCCGCGGCCTCTCGACCAATCGCCACCATTTCCGGAATACTGGATCGCCCGGTCAAGCCGGGCGATGACGGCTGTGGTTGTGTGGCGAAGTGTCTGCGGCGAACGCAAGGAAGTGAATACGGCGCGCCTTGATGCCGGCTAATGCCCATATCATGTTGATCGGATCGCCATCGAGGGCTCGCTTCATGCTCCGGCGCATTATGACCCGTCTGATCTTCGCCCTTGCGGCGGCAATGATTGTTTCCGGCTTAGCCGAGGCCCGGCAGCGCCGTCCGATCGACGCCACGCCGTTTTCCCATGCGCCCTGCAGCGTGCTCGACGGGCGGCCGTGCACGCCGTCGTTCTGCAGCGTGTTCAATCATGGGCCATGCATCCCCGAGATCGATTATCCCTATGGCCAGAACCTGCAGCTTACGATCGAGAGCGCGCCGTCGCGCGACGATGCCGTTAAATACCGGAAGCCCGACCACGATCTCGACACCATCGGCGACCTCTTCGCGGCGCTGCGCTCGTGCTGGTCGCCGCCACCGGCTGATACTGCGCGCGAGGGCATGCAGATGTCGATCCGCTTCAGCTTCAGGCGCTCCGGCGAGATCATCGCGGCGCCGCGCGTGACCTACGCCACCGCGGGCGTGCCGGCGAACACCCGCGCCACCTATCTCAGCGCGATCAACGCCTCGCTGGATGCCTGCATGCCCCTGAAATTCACCGGCGGTCTCGGCGGCGCGCTGGCCGGCCGTCCGATCGCGATCCGCTACGTCGATAATCGCGACCTCGGCAAACAGCCGGGCACGCCGTGAGATGGACGGGCCTGGATGCGTAACGGCAGGCTCGTCATTGCCGGGCTTGACCCGGCAATCCCTCTTTCTTCGAAATGAGTTTTTGTTCGAGGTTGTCCGCTGACGCGGACGATGGATACGCGGGTCAAGCCCGCGTATGACGGCTGAATATGCCGATCCTGCCAAATCTAAAGAGCCGGCGCGTTTTATCGCATTGCAGTTCGAACCCCTAAAGTGATACCCGAAGCTACGCAAAGCCGGCCCTGCAACGGAGAAACTTCATGGGACTGCTGGTGATGATCCTGGGCCTCGCGCTGTTCTTCGGCGTCCACACCCTCACCACCCAGCGCGAGGTGCGGGCGCGCGTGATCGTCATGTCGGGCGAGAGCGGTTACAAGCTCGGCTATTCGCTGCTGTCGTTGCTGGGTCTGGTGCTGATCGTCTGGGGTTTTGCCCGGTATCGCGCGACGGGATGGATCGACGTCTGGTATCCGCCGACCGCGCTCAAGCACCTTACGGTGGCGCTGATGCTGCCCGCGGTCATCCTGGTGGTGGCGTCCTATATCCGCGGCCGCATCTACACCACGCTGAAGCATCCGATGCTGACAGGCGTCAAATTATGGGCGGCGGCGCATCTGCTCGCCAATGGCGATCTCGGCTCGATCATCCTGTTCGGCTCGTTCCTGGGCTGGGCGGTGTTCGACCGGATCTCGCTGAAGCATCGCACGGACGCCGGCGGGCCGCCGATCCCGGTTGGCGGCTCCGGAAACGACCTGATCGCGGTGGCGGTCGGGTTTGTCGCCTATCTGGCGCTGGCTTTCGCGTTTCATCCCGTCGTGATCGGCGTTCCCGTCGTCGGAGTTTAGACAGATGTCCGTGCAATCCGCCGTCAAACGCAAGACCGCGCCGGATATTCGCGCCCGCAAGAACGGCGAGCCGATCGTGATGCTGACGTCTTATCACGCGCACACTGCCGCACTGGTCGATCGCTATTGCGACGTGATTCTGGTCGGCGATTCCCTTGGCAATGTGATGCATGGCTTCGAGACCACGGTGCCGGTGACGCTCGACATGATGATCCTGCAGGGCCATGCGGTCATGCGCGGCTCGCAGCATGCGCTGGTCGTGGTCGACATGCCCTTCGGCTCCTATGAGGCGTCGAAAGAGCAGGCGTTTCATTCCGCGGTGCGGATCCTGAAGGAAACCCATTGCGGCGCTGTCAAGCTCGAAGGCGGCGTGCGGATGGCGGAGACCGTCGCGTTTCTTTCCGAGCGCGGGATTCCCGTGATGGGCCATATCGGGCTGACGCCGCAGTCGATCAATACGCTCGGCTCGTTCCGCGCCCAGGGCCGCGAGCAGGGCAGCTGGGAGCCGATCGAGAACGACGCCCGCGCGATTGCGGAAGCCGGTGCGTTTTCGGTGGTGATCGAGGCAGTCGCCGAACCGCTGGCGAGGAAGATCACCGAGACCATCGCCATCCCGACCATCGGCATCGGCGCCAGTGCGGCCTGCGACGGCCAGGTCCTGGTGCTGGAGGATATGCTGGGCCTGTCGGCGCGGACGCCGAAATTCGTCCGCCGCTATGGCGATATCGGCCCGATGATCGAGGCCGCGATCGAGGGCTATGCCACCGATGTGCGCTCCCGCGCATTTCCGGGGCCCGAGCATGTCTACGGCATGAAGGGCAAGGGCTGAGACAGTCGTCGCGTGCGCTAAAGCTTCGGCGCGCTGCCGCGCGGCGCCGGGTTGCGTTCGCTCTGTTCCGCGGCAAGCGCGTCGGCGTCGATCGCCGCCGCGCTGACGATGCGTTTGAAATCCAGCAGCGTGAATTGCGCCTGACCGATCCGGTCCGGCGTCGCCGCCGGCGTCAGATGCACGCTCAGCGCGCCGTCGCAATTGGCGCCCTTTGCCTCGTCCAGCATGGCGCTCAACGTTTTGTCCTTGGCCAGCGAGCGTTTCACGACAGCCACGCAGCTGCCGCGGCCATTGGCGTCGTTGAGCTTGATCGCGTTTTTCGGTTCGAGCGGCTGGTAGATCGCATTGAGCGCGGTTGCTTCCTTGTACGTCGCACCCACGGAGACGATCTTGCCGGCGCGAAAAATGTAATAGAGATGCTGATCTCCGACGATGGTCGGCGCGCCGTATTTATCCATGACCTGCTTGACCATCTCGGTCCTGGACGGCTGCTGCTCCGGCGCAAATGTCAGGTTTCGGGCGATGAACCAAGCGTGGTTGGCGCTGGCGGGCGAGGAGAAGCTGCTTGAAAGCACCTCGCCGGTCTGATTCGGAGCGGAGCCAACGCTGAAGGTCAGTGCCGAGACATAGCTGATGGCGCTACCGCCGAATTTCGGCCGCGCAATCTCGATCCTGGTATCGGTGCGTCCCTTGAAGGTCTGGTCAAAGATCGCGCGTGCGGAATCCGCCGTGGAGTCGGTGGAGATGCCCAGAATATCCGGGCGCAACTTTGCCCCGAACGCGGACTCCGGTATCTTCGGCTTGATGTCGTAGGCGCGGGATGGGGTGGGCAGGACTGCCGGACTGATGGCAAGAACGACAACCAGAGCGCGGCCAAGCATGAACCACCTGCAGACCAGGAACAAAAGAAACGAAGGATTACGCCAATTTTTAAATCGCGATGTCAACGCCGTGAGGCGATTGATCCCGTTGGACCAGCCGCGCGCCCGGTATTAATCATGTGGTGGGTAACGCCTTGATCCGGCTCGCTTTGCCTTGGCATCGCCATATCGCTAAGGTAACGCCGCCGCCAAGCGGGGATCGGGCCTGCGGCGCCGGTTGGGGATTGGTCTCGGCTTTTTCGGATGGGATAGCTTTAAGTGTCTGAATTATTTGACGAAGTTGACGAGGACGTCCGTCGGGACCAGCTCAAGAGGCTGTGGGACCGGTACTCGATCTACATCGTCGCCGGGGCGCTGTTGATTATCGCCGCGGTGGGCGGCTGGCGCGGCTATCAGTACGTGGAAGGCAAGAAGGCGGCCGAGGCGAGCGCGGCCTTCGAAAAGGCCTCGGAACTGTCCGAGCAGAATAAACATGCTGAGGCCGAAGCGGCCTTTACCGATCTGGCGGCAAAGGCGCCGTCAGGCTACCGCATGCTGGCGCGGTTGCGCGCCGCGGCGGAACTCGCCCAGCGCGATCCCAAGGCGGCGGTCAAACTATACGACGATCTGTCCGCCGATCGCAGCATCGGCGCGCCGGAGCGGGACCTTGCCAAGGTGCGCGCGGCGGCCTTGCTTCTGGAAACATCCGGCTATCCCGATATGCTGCAGCGGCTTGAGCCGGCCACCGCGCCGGGCGCGACCTTCCGTCATACCGCGCGCGAGCTGCTGGCATTGTCGGCCTGGCGCAGCGGCGACGCCTCGGCGGCGCGGCAGTGGCTGGACATGATGGCCAACGATGGCGATACGCCGCCGAGCCTGCGCTCGCGTGCCGAAGCGCTGCAGGCACTGCTTCCGCCGGTCGCCAAAAGCTGACGGCGGCCAGGAAATTTGAGTGAGAAATCGACCATGGGCCGCTCGCAACGTCTGATCGCCGCCGCTGTCGTCATCGCGCTCTCGGGCGCGCTCGGCGGTTGTGCCGGCGGCATGAGCAGCTTCGATCCATCCGACTTGCTCGATTTCCTCGACACCAAGAAAAAGCTGCCCGGCGACCGCAAGCCGGTATTCCCGGATGGCGTGCCGGGCCTCGAGCAGGGCGTGCCGAAGGAATTGTACAAGGGCTCCCGCCAGGAGCAGATCGACCAGCAGAATGCGCAGGCCACCGCGGCTGCCTCCGCTCCGCCGCCTGCGGATCCGAACGCCAAGCGCGCCGGCAAGGGCAAGCAGCCAGCCGCGGCCACCAGGGCTCCTGCCCAGGACGCCGCCGCCGCGCCCGACCCCGATGCGGCGCCAGAGGAAGAGGGCAGCACATCGGCGGCGCCGCCGGCTCCGAAATCCAAGAATGTGGCGCGCCGGCGCAGCACCACCGCGCCGCCGCCCGATCGGTCCGGGCCATCGCCGCAACAATCTGCGTTCCCGGCGCCGATGCCCAGCGGCACGTTCGCGCGCTGATTTCGGTTTTCATTTTATTGATAGGCGCGTCGGTGGAGTAATCTGCGCGTTTTCTTATCTTAATACCGCTATATGTTTTGCGGAATACGCGCCGTAACGGCGCAGGGATTGGTTATGTCTTTCACGATTGCCATTATCGGCCGGCCCAATGTCGGAAAATCGACGCTGTTCAATCGGCTGGTCGGGCAGAAGCTTGCCCTGGTCGATGACGAGCCCGGTGTGACGCGCGACCGTCGCGAGGGCGAGGGACATCTCGGCGACCTCGAATTCACCGTCATCGACACCGCCGGCCTCGACGAGGGCGCCAAGGGGTCGCTGACCGCGCGGATGCAGGAGCAGACCGAAACCGCGATCGGCCTCGCCGATGCGCTGATGTTCGTGGTCGATGCGCGCGCCGGGCTGACGCCGAACGATCGCGCCTTCGCCGATTTCGCCCGCCGCGCCAACAAGCCGGTGGTGCTGGTCGCCAACAAGAGCGAGGGCAAGCAGGGCGACGCCGGCGCCATGGAAGCCTACGAACTGGGGCTCGGCGAGCCGATCCAGATTTCGGCCGAGCATGGCGAGGGCCTGAGCGATCTCTACGACGCGCTGCGCGCGCTGATGCCGGAGCCCATCGAAGAGCCGGAGGAATTTGACGATGACGACATCATCGCGTCAGATGAAGAATTGGCAAAACGGCCGATCCGCGTCGCCATCGTCGGCCGTCCCAATGCCGGCAAGTCGACGCTGATCAATCACCTGCTCGGCGAGGAACGCCTGCTCACCAGCGCCGAGGCCGGCACCACCCGGGATTCGATTTCCGTGGAGATCAACTGGAAGGGACGGGATTTTCGCGTGTTCGATACCGCGGGGCTGCGGCGGCGCTCGCGGATCGAGGAGAAGCTGGAAAAACTGTCGGTGGCGGATGCGTTGCGCGCGGTGCGTTTCGCCGAAGTCGTGGTGCTGATGATGGACGCGCAGAACAAGTTCGAGGAGCAGGACCTGCGCATCGCCGACCTGATCGAGCGCGAGGGCAGGGCGCTGGTGATCGCCGTCAACAAATGGGATTTGATGGGGCCGCAATCCAGTCTGATCGCGGCGCTGCGCACGGACGCCGATCACTGGCTGCCGCAGGTCAGGGGCATGCCGATTGTCGCGGTGTCCGGCCTGATGGGCGAGGGCATCGACCGGCTGATGAGCGCGATCCAAGAGGCTTATGCGGTGTGGAATCGGCGCGTGCCCACCGCCTCGCTCAATCGGTGGTTCGAACAGGCCGTCGATGCCAACCCGCCGCCCGCGGTATCGGGCCGGCGGTTGAAGCTGAACTACATCACGCAAGCCAAGGCGCGGCCGCCGAGTTTCGTGCTGTTCTGCTCGCGCGCGGACGCCGTGCCGCAATCCTACCTTCGCTATCTCGTCAACTCCTTGCGCGAGTTCTTCGAGCTTCCGGGCACTCCGGTGCGGATCGCGCTGCGCGAGAAAGCCAATCCGTTCGCCCACAAGCGGAAGCGGCCATCTTAAACATGGGTTCTGTGCCCATGGTGACGGATCCTGCGCTCACCTCATTTTGATCGTTGCGTCGCAGCAAAGAAACCCGCATCCCCCGATCGAGGGAAGCGGCGGGCTCCGCCTTGATCTATCACCGGCGCGTTGGCCAAGCCGGCCGGCCAATTGGCGGAATGACGGCGAAAGCGCGCATGACCGATCGAGGCAGATCCACCACCGTTCAATTCTCCACAGCCGGTCTTCCAAAGAATATGCGGGTCGCCACCTGGCGCGAGCACTACGGCCATACGGTGCTCCGGGCCGAGATCGATCCCGGGGACGACGCCTCATTCAACGCAACCGTGCTTTCGCGTGTTCTGCCCGGGCTGCAACTGGTGTCGGGAAAGTTCACGGCCGCCCGGATCAGACGAACGCGCGAGATGACCGCCGACGGCAATGACGACCTCTCGCTCCTGGTGAACCAGACCGGGCACGTTGCCGTTTCCGCGCGCGGCCGCGAGGTCACGCTTCGCGACAATGACGCGGTGCTCATCAGCAGCGGCGAGGCCGTGGTGTTCGATCGCCGCTCGTTCGGTCAATCGATCGCGATCCGGATTCCATATGCGACGTTGTTGCCTTCGGTCGTCGATGTCGACGATGCCATCATGCATCATATACCCGGAAATACCGGCGCGCTTAAGCTTCTGACCGGCTACTGCAACGCCTTGCTGGCTGACGATCACGCGGTGGAAACGCCCGGGCTCGAGCATCATGTCGCGACCCATGTGCACGACCTGGTGGCGCTGACGCTCGGAGCGACCGGCGAAGCGGAAGATGTCGCAAAAAACCGCGGGATGGGTACGGCCCGATTGCGAGCGGCAAAGATCCATATCATCGAAAATATCGCCAGCCCCGATCTTTCGGTCGGCAGCGTGGCGTCGCATCTTGGCGTGACGCCACGCTATCTGCAACGATTGTTCGAGAACGATGGCACGACGTTTTCCGCGTTCCTGCTCGGGCGGCGGCTGGCGCGCGCCCATCGCATGCTGTGCGAGCCGCGGTCCGCATCGAGGCGGGTGAGCGCGATCGCCTACGACGTCGGCTTCGGCGATCTGTCGTATTTCAACCGCTGCTTTCGGCGGCTCTATGGCGCGACGCCCATGGATATCAGAGCCATGGCCGCGAAATAGCGGCCCGATTGGGCTATGATGGCGCCCGTCGGAATATCATTTTTGAGTGAGGCGGACAGAACAATGCAAATCGATCGCAGGCCATTATCCGACCGACTTGCCGTCTTTCCTCGCCTGGGTTTGGCCGACCTGCCGACCCCGCTTGAGCCGATGAAGCGGCTGACGGCTCACCTCGGCGGACCGCGGCTGTGGGTCAAGCGCGAAGACGCGACCGGGCTCGGTTTCGGCGGCAATAAGTTGCGCAAGCTCGACTACGTCCTGCACGAGGCGCTTTCGAGCGGCGCCGATACGATCGTCTCCGGCGGCGTCGTGCAATCGAACAGCCAGCGGCAGGTTGCGGCGGTTGCGGCAAAGCTCGGCCTTGAGTGCCATCTTGCCGTCTACCACGGCCGGCTCGAACCGCCGACGCCGGAATACAAGACCTCGGGCAACGCGTTTCTCAATCGGCTGTTCGGCGCGCTCCTCCATGACGTGCCGTGGACCGGCGACCGCAATGCAGCCATTCGCGCGCTGGTCGACGATCTCGAAGCGAAAGGTCACCGGCCGTACTTTGTGCCCTACGGGGTCTCCAATGCGCTTGGCGCAGTCGCCTATGCCACGACGATTGCCGAGATCGAAGCGCGATCGGGCTTCGCGCCGGCCGCGATCGTGCACTGCACCGGAAGCGGCGGCACCCAGGCGGGTCTCGTCGTCGGCGCCGCCGTGGCCATGCCCAACACGCGGATTGTCGGGATCGATATCGACGCCGAGCCCGCGCGGGTGCGAGCCGATGTCGTGGCGTTGGCACGCGAAGCGTCCGGTCTGCTTGATGTTCCGTTCGACGAAGCAACGGTGGAAGTCGTCGCGGGGCATGCGGGACCTGCCTATGGGGTTCCGCACGAAGCCACCATCGAGGCGATCCGGCTTGCAGGCCAGCTCGAGGCGCTTGCACTTGATCCGGTCTATTCGGGCAAGGGGCTCGCGGGCCTGATTGCCCTGATCCGCCAGGGGCGCTGGCGCAAGGACGAGGATGTCGTCTTCCTGCACACTGGCGGCGCGCCCGCGCTTTTCGCCTACCAGAGCGCGCTCGGCATCTGAACCTATCAGCGGAAAGAAATTGCGACTGTCCGGTAGCCAGGCGGTCTCCGCGAAGCCGTCGCTCCCGCACCGCACTCTGGATGACGTCGGATGATGGCTGGATAACAGCGGTGCATGCACTTGACAGGATTGGCGGTCCGACACACCTTTTCAGGGCCAACCATATTCCGTTGGCTCACGCAAAAGGGGAGACATGATGACTCCACCTGCGAAGTTTGCCGCAGTGACCGCTGTCGCAAAAGTTCGGGCGACCCCGTAGCGGCTCAAACACGAACATCGTCCCGGGAAGGGTCTATGGGCCTTATCAGTAAGGCACGGTCCAGCCTGCCCCCTCCCGGCGCGATCTGTCTGCGATCGTTTCGTCAATTTGGTTTTCCGTACCGATTGTTTTCTTGGAGCCGTCCGGGTTCGTTGCTTGAGAAGCGCGAAAGCGGCGATGGAGCCACCAGCCCACAGCACCATTGTCTCCAATAGATATCGTGCTCTGCCATTTACGCCCTCAGGCAACGGGAGGGAATTGTGTTCGGTTGGTTCAGTTCGGAACAACGTCGTGAGCGTCGGAAAGTCAGGCTCGATCGTAAACACCTTGAAGCGAGGACGCGGCGATTCCTGAGCAATTATCTGACGGCGACTGAAGCGCGGAAGCCTCAATTCTACCGGGCCGTCGATGACGCTTCGCGGGAATGCCAGCCTGCCGCGGAGGGAGCTCTGCCGTCCTCTGAGCAGTCCTCTGAACTGGCGGACGCTCAAATCGCCGAAGCGACGTCCGATGCGGCGATGAAAATCGTCATGGCTCGCGAAACGCAAAGCGTCCTGACGGAAGATGATCGAATTGCCACCTTCGTCACCGATGCCTATGCGACCGTGGGGGTCGCCTACCATCGGGCCGCGGGGCTCTATGCGAGGGACAGCGAGATGCAGCAGCTGGGAACCGCGGCGGTTCATTTGCTGACGATGGCAACGTCTTACATGAAAACCACGAAGACAATTCCGCCCGATGCCGCCGGTTCAAACCCGGCTGCGCCGGCCGTGCGCGGCGCCGGCAAACCCATGGAAGTCCGCACCGAATGCCCGCCGGATTCCAGACCCAGGTGACGGCGGCGCCGGCTCAGGCCGCAATGTTATCCAAGTTTCCGGCCACATTTCGAGCGTATTGAATGCTGATTCGGGCGGCGATCCCGATGCGGGAGGATATTGCCATGGCATTTTTCAAGCGTGAGCTGAGCCCGGTCGAACGTTTCGAGGGTGCGCTGAAGGAGAAGCAGGCGGCGCGGCAGAAGCTGGCCGACCAGTTGGGCACTGCCGAGGCGGTACTTCTGGAGAAGCGTGTCGCCGCGGAACGGCTGGCGGTCGCCGGTGCCAGCAATGGCCAGCTTGATCGGGCGGAAGCCAAGATGCGCGCCGTCGAGGACCACGCCAAGACCCTGCGCGCCGCATTGGTGGAATTCGACGAGCAGGTCGTCTCGACCGAGCGTGCATTGGCCGACGCCAGGGCGCAGCGTGACCGCGATACGGTGGCTGATGCGATCGAGGCGATGGCTTCGGCGATCGAGCAGGCCACCCCGGGATTTGGTGCCGGCGCTGTCGCGCTGGTGGAGGCCGTCACAAAAGGCGGGGTATCAATGCCGGAAGCGACCAGGTTCTCGGCCAGCGTGGATGCGATGCGCCGCGAGGTTCTCTCGGCCGCGGACCTGATTTGCTGGGAGCTGCGATCCACCGCGGTGCGGACGCGCGCGGGAAATGCGAACATGAACGTGGTGTCCCACGCGCTACCCGAGCCGGAGCAGCTGCTATCCCCGGAGATCGAGCGGCACTTGATCTATACGCTCAATCCGCTGCTTTGGCGGGAGGGCGGCGAGGTGCGCAGGGTTCCGGCGTTCGCGCTGGTCGGGCTGCCAAAGACGTTGCTGCCGGTCGCGCTGCGGCATCAGCATGTGGACTATCTGAATGCCCGGCGGGTGCAGACCCTGATGCACGTTCACGGCAGCGGACAGTTCCATGGCGATCCCGATCTGGACGACCCGCAACTGATCGATCTCGATGTGCTCGTCGACGAGGAGAAGCAGGGCGCCCAGGCCGACGTTGCCTGATTAGCGCGGTCAGGCATCGGGGCGGCCTGGATATTCGGCTTGCCGCCGGCCGGATTTCACAGCATCCGGCCGGCTGCCGGTTCGTTACTTCTTCACCAGCGGACACTCGCTCGCTTCCAGCGGCTTGGCGGCGTCTTCCGGCGAGATGGTGGCGATGGTCTTGTAGTAGTCCCAGGGATATTTTGACTCTTCGGGTTTCTTCACCTCGAACAGATAGGCCGGAATGATCCGGCGGCCGTCGATCCGGAGCGGGCCCTTGCCGAACAGGGGATCGTCGGTCGGGATTTCCTTCATCTTGGCGACGACCTTGGCGCCGTCATGCGGATTGCCGCCGAGCGCTTCCATCGCCTTGAGGTAATGCAGCACGCCCGCGTAGTTGCCGGCCTGGCTCATCGACGGCATCGCGTTCTTGCTGGCAAGCGCCGAAAACCGCTTCGACCAGGCGCGCGTCGCATCGTTCATGTCCCAGTAAAAGGACTCCGTGAACGTCAGACCTTGCGCGGTCTTCAGTCCCAGCGAATGCACGTCGTTGATGAACAGCAACAGCGCGGCGAGCTTCTGGCCGCCGGAGACGATGCCGAATTCGGAGGCCTGCTTGATTGAATTGGTGGTGTCGCCGCCGGCATTGGCAAGGCCGACCACCTTGGCCTTCGAGGCCTGCGCCTGCAGCAGGAACGAGGAGAAGTCCGACGAGTTGATCGGATGCTTGACGCCGCCGAGCACCTTGCCGCCATTGGCGGTGACCACCGCGCTGGTGTCGCGCTCCAGTGCGTGGCCGAAGGCATAATCGGCGGTCAGGAAGAACCAGGTGTCGCCGCCGGCCTTGGTCAGCGCCTTGCCGGTGCCGTTCGCCAGCATGTAGGTGTCGTAGGTGAAGGAGACCGTGTTCGGCGTGCAGGCCTTGCCGGTGAGATCGGCGCTGGCGGCGCCGGAATTGAGCAGCACGGCGTTCTTGTCGCGGACGAGGTTGCTGACCGCCAGTGCGACGCCGGAATTCGGGGTGTCGGCGATGGCATCGACCTTGTCGCTGTCCAGCCATTGCCGCGCGATGTTGACGCCGACATCCGGCTTGTTCTGGTGATCGCCGCTTACCACGTCGATCTTCCAGCCTTTCTTGGTCAGGCCGGAATCCTCGACCGCCATCTTGATCGCGACCACCGAATTGGGGCCGCCGATGTCGGCATACAGGCTCGACATGTCGTTCAACACGCCGATCTTGACGGTCTTGTCCTGGGCGAATGCGGGTGCGGCAAGGCCAACGCCGGCAACCGCGATCAGCGCGGCGAGGCGCCGCGCAGCGAGTGTAGTCATGTATTCCCTCCATCTGTGATTGCCGGGGCGGCCTTCTTGCTGAGGCTTGACCGGCTGTGATTGTGTTAGTTGCTCCGGGAGTTCCCGGCAATCCGCCTATCGTAGCGCGTCCGACGTTAACCTGAATTTTTGGATACGCTTTCCGGTGTCGACTTCGGCGGTATAGACGTTGCCCTTGGCGTCGACCGCCATGGCGTGAATCCAGTGGAATTGTCCGGCGTTGCGGCCGTTGCGCCCGAAGCTGCCGACCACGCTGCCGTCGTCGCGCTGCAGCACCCGGATCTCGTTGTTCTCGCCGTCGGCGCTCAACAGATAGGTCTGCTTCGGATCGGGCCAGATCGCGATGTCCCAGATCGCGCCATTGCCGAGCGTATTCTTCTCGTAGAACCACTCCTTCACGAAGGTGCCGTCCTTCTTGAATACCTGGATGCGGTTGTTGATGCGGTCGCAGACATAGACCAGCCCGTCATTGGCGATTTTCACGCAATGCACGGGATTGGCGAATTGCTGCAACGCCGGCGCCTTGGGATCGTAAGCCGGCTGTTTATCGTCGTTCGGCGGATTGCCATAGGCGCCCCAGTGCCGCTTGTAGGCGCCGGTGGTGGCATCGAACACGATGACGCGGCGGTTGCCGTAGCCGTCGGCGACATAGATTTCGCCTGCATCCTTGTCGATCGCCGTCTCGGCGGGCTTGCCGAGTTGCGTGGTGTCGTTGCTGCCCTTGCTTGGCGCGATCTTGCCGATCTGCATCACGAATTTGCCGTCGAGGGTGAATTTTAGAATTGCATTGTCGTTGTCGGCATTGCCGCCGACCCAGACGAAGCCTTTTTCATCGACTTCGATGCCGTGCTCGCGTCCGACCCATTCATA
Source organism: uncultured Alphaproteobacteria bacterium (assembly GCA_963793165.1). GTDB lineage: Bacteria > Pseudomonadota > Alphaproteobacteria > Rhizobiales > Xanthobacteraceae > Bradyrhizobium. The sequence goes on along the minus strand of CAWBYU010000004.1, from coordinate 204,457 downwards.
GCCTTCGCCGGGGCCGCCCCAGGAGCGCAGCAGATTGCCGTCGGTGTCGAACTCCAGCACCGGCGGCGCCGAGGCGCAGCACTTCGAGCGCGGCGGCGTCAGCGTCGCGCCCTTTTCGTCGTCGGTCAGCGAGCGTGGCCGGTGGATGACCCAGATGTGTCCCTGGGCGTCGACGGTGATGCCGCCGACCTGACCGAGAATCCAGTTGTTCGGCAGCGGCTTTGGCCAGGACGCATCGACCGCGAAGGTCGGGATGTCGCCGGCATAAGCTGCGCGTGAAAGCGGCGGTGCGCCGATCAGTGCAGCGGCTGTGATGAAGGCGGAAGCGGCCTTGAAGAAATTCGCAGCGGCAGATGTCGAACGGGCGCGAACGGGCTCCGGCGTCATGACGTTCTCCCTTGATCGTGCTTGCGAGTTTTTTCTCGCTTGGCACGCAGTCAATCGCGGGGAGTGGCGGGAGTCAATTGCATGGGGCGAGCGCGTCGCTGCTGCGTCAAAAACAGCCGTCATCGCCCGTGAAAACGGGCGATCCAGTACGCCGCGGCTTCTCGGTTCAATCGCAACCGTTTCGGGAATACTGGTTCCCCGCCTTCGCGGGGATGACGAGCGGTTATGTGGAAAACACCGTGGCCATCATGACCCCTACACCGGTGCCCGAAAATTCATCAGCGTTCGCGTCTTGTAATCGTAGAACTTGCCGGTCTCGGTCCAGTCAGGCGCGCACATCGGCACGATGAATTCCGCGGCCTGCTCCGGGGTGTCGAGCGTCAGCGGGTCCTCGCCGGGAAACACCGTGGCGCGCATCCGGGTGCGGATCGGGCCGGGATTGAACAGGTTGACGCGGATGGCGGTGCTGGCGGTTTCCTGCGCCCAGACCCGCACCAGCGTCTCCAGCGCGGCTTTCGAGGCCGCATAGGGTCCGAGATAGGCGCTGGCCTTGTTGGCAACGCCCGAGGTGACGAACACCGCGCGGCCGGCGTCGGACTGTTTCAGCAGCGGCTCCATGCAGCGGATCAGCTGGAAGTTCGCGGTGACGTTGATCGCCATCACGTCGTTCCACGCCTTCAGATCGATATGCCCGAGCGGCGAGGACGGACCGGCGACGCCGGCATTGCCGACGAAAATGTCGAGCTTGCCGTGACGCTCATGCAGCGCCGCCCCAAGCCGCGCGATGCCGTCGAAGTCGGTCAGATTGAGCGGGACCAGTGTGGCGCTGCCGCCGTCCTTGCGGATCTCGTCGTCGAGTTCCTCGAGTCCGCCCTGGGTTCGCGCCACCGCGATGATATGGGCGCCGGCTTTGGCCAGCGCAAGCGCGGTGGCAAAGCCGATGCCGCGCGACGCGCCGGTCACGAGAGCGATACGGGAGGCGAGGGGAAGGGTCATCGAGAAAACTCTATCAGTCGTCCCTGCGAACGCAGGGACCCATACACCGTGACGGTTATGATGGCGGAAGGCGTTTGTATCTAATGGCGTCCGAAAAACGAAAGCCGGTGGTTATGGGTCCCTGCGTTCGCAGGGACGACGATCTTGCCAAGCTATATCGAGATCCCGGGTTCGCGCTTTCAGCGCGCCCCGGGATGACGCTTCGCGTCAGCTCGCCTCCGCCAGCAGCGACAATTGCCGGGGCTGCGGCTCGGCCTGGGTCAGGTCGGTGAGCGGAGTGGGATAGTCGCCGGTAAAACAGTGATCGGTGAATTTCGGATGCGCGGGGTCGCGGCCGGGCTCGCCCATGGCGCGGTAGATGCCGTCGACGGACAGGAACGCCAGCGTGTCCGCGCCGATCAACTGCCGCATCTCTTCGAGGCTATGCGTTGCGGCCAGCAGGCCGGTGCGGTCGGGCGTGTCGATGCCGTAATAGTCGGGATGGGTGATCGGCGGCGATGCGATCCGGAAATGCACTTCGCGCGCGCCGGCGTCGCGCATCATCTTCACGATCTTCTTCGAGGTGGTGCCGCGCACCAGCGAGTTGTCGATCAGGACGATCCGCTTGCCCTCGATCGCGGCGCGGTTGGCGGAATGCTTCATGCGCACGCCGAGCTCGCGCACGCTCTGGGTCGGCTGAATGAAGGTGCGGCCGACATAATGGTTGCGGATGATGCCGAGTTCGAACGGCAGACCGGATTCCCGGGAATAGCCGAGCGCGGCGGGCACGCCGGAATCCGGCACCGGCACCACCACATCGGCCTCGACATGGCTTTCGCGGGCGAGTTCGGCGCCCATCGCCTTGCGCACATCGTAGACCGAGCGGCCGCCGACGATCGAATCCGGACGCGAGAAATAGATGTATTCGAAGATGCAGGGCCGCGGCGGCATCGGCGGAAACGGCTTGTGGCTTTGCACCCCGTGCTCGTCGAACACGATGACCTCGCCCGGATTGACGTCGCGGACGTATTTCGCGCCGATGATGTCGAGCGCGCAGGTCTCCGACGCCAGGATCGGACAGCCGTCGAGTTCGCCCAGCACCAGGGGGCGGATGCCGAGCGGATCGCGGGCGCCGATCAGCTTCTTGTTGGTCAGCGATACCAGCGAATAGGCGCCCTCGATCGCGCGCAGGGCTTCGATGAAGCGGTCGATGAAGCGGTTGCGCTTCGACTGCGCGACCAGATGCAGGATGACTTCGGTGTCGGTGGTGGATTGCATCATGGCGCCGTTGCGCACCAGTTCGCGGCGCAAGGTCAGCCCGTTGGTGAGGTTGCCGTTGTGGCCGACCGCGAAGCCGCCGGCATTGAGTTCGGCGAACAGCGGCTGCACGTTGCGCAGGATGGTCTCGCCGGTCGTGGAATAGCGAACGTGGCCGACCGCGGAGGTGCCGGGAAGACGCTCGATCACCTCGCGGCGGGAGAAAGTGTCGCCGACCAGGCCCAGCCGGCGTTCGGAGTGAAACCGGGTTCCGTCGAAGGAGACGATTCCCGCGGCCTCCTGGCCACGATGCTGCAGAGCGTGCAATCCGAGCGCCGTGACGGCTGCGGCATCGGGGTGGCCGATAATGCCGAACACGCCGCATTCCTCGCGCAAGGTGTCGCCTTCGAGATCGGAATCCAGCAAGCGGGAATCCAGCAGAGCTGGATCGCCTGGATCGAGGTTCGGATCGCCGAGGTTTAGGTCGTATTGTGCGGCGTTATCGGAAGGGCCCTGCATCTCGTCCATCGCGCCTCTCTTGTGGCCTGATATCAACGCACCGCGGGCTTTTCGATCAGCTTTTTCAGGCTGTCCCGGGCAGGTTTACTATAGCCATCGCCTGCGGCCGGCGCCGCCGGCTCGGCGTCAGTCTGCTCGTCATCTGGTTTATTCTTCTTGAATCTCTTTAAGATGGTGTTCTCGGGGTCATCCGGCAAGAGCGACATCAGCCAATCCCCAGTTCCCTGCAACACCATCCGGGACTTCGCCCCGGTCACCCAATCGGGCCGCTGCTTGTCCGGAACCAGCCAGCTGAAGAACAGGAAGGCGACCACGACGATCAGGAGGCCGCGGGCCAGCCCGAACAGGAAGCCCAGGGTGCGGTCAAGCGCCCCGATCCGGGAATCCAGGATCATGTCCGAAATCCGCACCGTGATCACGGAAACCACGATCAAGGTGCCGATGAACGTGCCGGCAATCACGACCGCGGCCGCCACGGTATCGTTGTTGAAGTAGGTTTTGGCGGTCGGCAGCAGCTTCGAGAACGCATAAAGCGTGACCAGCGCCGCCGCGCCCCAGGCCGCGATCGAGAGAATCTCGCGCATGAACCCGCGGACCATCGCGAGCAGGCCGGAAATCAGCATCACGGCGAGCAGCACGAGATCGAGTATCGTTATGGGCATCGGCTAGTCAGGTCCGCTCGTAAGTACAAACCGCGAATCGGCGTGTCGGTGCCGTCCTAAGTGACGGTGATAGGGTGCCTCCCGCAAGGGCTAGAAATGGTGACACCGGGGGCCGCGCGCGGGTTGTATAGCGGCGAGGCCGGGCGAGGTCACGCCCGGCTAGCCTTCCTGCCGCCGGAATCTTGCAGGTGTGGCATTTTTCTCAACTGTTGTTCCTTCGCGGTTTTCCTGCCGGTTTCCTCTGGGCGTGCCGCGGGCGGCGATATCCGCGACCAGGCTGGTCAATCCACCCACGGTATTGAGCGTCAGGCCGGCATCGCCGCCGACATCGCCACGGGCCGATTCCGGCAGCACGGCGCGACCGAAGCCGAGTTTTGCCGCTTCCTTTAGCCGGGCGGAAGTCTGCGCCACCGGCCGCACCGCGCCCGACAGCGATATCTCGCCGAAATATACCGCGTCCGTCGGCAACGGCGCATTCACCAGCGACGACACCAGAGCTGCCGCGGCGGCAAGGTCGGCCGCGGGTTCCTGGATGCGCAGGCCTCCAGCGACGTTCAAATAAACGTCATGGCCTGACAGTTTGACGCCGCAATGGGCCTCCAGCACCGCCAGCACCATCGACAGTCGGCTCGGATCCCAGCCCACCACGGCCCGGCGCGGCGTGCCGAGCGAGGTCGGCGCCACCAGCGCCTGCAATTCCACCAGTAACGGGCGGGTGCCCTCGATGCCCGCGAACACCGCCGTGCCCGGACTGCCGAGATCGCGTTCGGACAGGAACAGTTCGGAAGGGTTGGAGACTTCGCGCAGGCCCAGGCCGGTCATCTCGAACACGCCGATCTCGTCGGTCGGGCCAAAACGGTTCTTGACCGCGCGCAGGATGCGGAATTGCTGCGAGCCTTCGCCCTCGAACGACAGCACCGCATCGACCATGTGTTCGACCACGCGCGGGCCCGCGATCTGGCCGTCCTTTGTCACATGCCCGACCAGGATGATCGCGGCGCCGGATTTCTTGGCGAATCGAATCAGCGCCTGCGCCGAAGCGCGCACCTGCGTGACCGTGCCCGGCGCGGATTCCACCGTGTCGGTCCACATGGTCTGGATCGAATTGATCACGATCAGGCGCGGCACCGTGCCCTCGGACAAGGTGGAGACGATGTCCTCGACGGAGGTTTCGGCGGCGAGCTGCACCGGGGCGTCGGCCAGGCCCAGCCGCTCGGCACGCAGCCGCACCTGCGCCACCGCCTCTTCGCCCGAAATATAAACCGCGCGATGGCCGGCCCGCGCCATCAGGCTGGTCGCCTGCGTCAATAGCGTCGATTTGCCGATGCCGGGATCGCCGCCGACCAAAAGCACCGAGCCCCGGACAAAACCGCCGCCGGTGACCCGATCGAGCTCGGCCATGCCGGAGGGCAGGCGAGGGGCGTCCTGGCTTTTGCCCGTGAGGGTCTCCAGCGCGAACAGCCGGCCCTTTCGCTTGGACCGGATCGAGACCGGCATCGTGGTCGCGCCGGTGGTATCCTCCTCCGCCAGCGTGTTCCACTCGCCGCAGGACTCGCACTTGCCCTGCCAGCGGTTATATGCCGCGCCGCAGTTCTGGCAGACAAAGGAGAGCGTGTTCTTGGCCATGCAGGGGTGAGTTGCTGGTTGGGTCGAATAGGCAGCGTTCCATAGCACGGAAAGGTCGAGCGTGAGCATGGTACCTTAATATCGGAAAAGGTTGTCACCCCGCAGACTATCTCCCCGGTCACGCTGGCCGCGATCAGAAAAGCAACCGTTTTATCGATAGGCCAAATATCGCGACACCAACAAGTCCGGTGAGAAGAAATACAACTCGAAATATTTGCTTAAATGACTCAAACATTGACCAGAATCGTCCCCCGATTCTGATGTCCGTCGCCTTCAGTATTTCCAAGCTTCTGACGTCGGTCCTGTTAGCTAGGCGGGATTCAAATATCTTAAGGGGGTATTCGGCAAGTTTTACTAATCGAGCATTCCTTTTGTCTAACCGCCAAAAGAGCAAGCTGGATATCGATATCAAGAATCCAATCATCAAATGCAAGTAAGCTGCCTCGGGCTTTCCCAAGGTGCCGGCATAGGCCGCAATACTTGCACCAACCAATATAAGAAAGAAATTGAAAACCGTCTGACGCTGTTGGGCATGAAATGCAAAATAATCCCAGGCATGCGACATAGCCGCTTGCTCTGCCTCATCGAATGTCGATTTTACATCGTCGGTCATCGCGGTGTGGTCCAATTCTGCGCATGCAGAGCCAGAGCGCCGCTAAGGTTCGGCGTTTTCGATCTTGAATTTGTACCCGTGCTTGCTCAGCAATGCCAAAAGGTTCGATCCATCTACCAGAGTTAGAGGCTTGTTCGCTGCCCATTCGTAGGCGTCGCGACCGTAGCGGCTCGTCGTGACAAGAATACCTCGATTTGCACCCTCGCTGAGAACCGTGCCATACAGTTCTCTAACAGCTGCCACATCTACTGTGTTTGAATAACGCTTCGCTTGCACGACGAATTTGCCGCCATGCAGTGGATCGGAATTGAATACCACCGCGTCAACCCCTCGATCTCGGCTGGCGCGGGTAATCTTTACTTCCGCGTTTTTGTCGGCGTATTCCTTCGCAAGCAATTCGCGAATTAAATGCTCGAAATCCTGCCAATCCATCGTTGCGAGATTTTGACCTTGCGTCATGCCATCCAGGATGTCGCGCCCTGCAACAAAGCGATCGTCGCTTTTATCCAGCCGGATTAGTGGCTCGATGGGCACAACATCCTGAACACTATAGACATAGGCCCCACGTAAAGCTCGGAATGCCTCTAAAGCGTCCGCCCTTTGTAAATTCAATTCCCTGATCTCTTCCTTCTTTATAGTTAGCGCAGCTACGAACGCATCTTTCAGGCGGCCCGAAGATGGTTCGAAGAACCGAGACCAGCAATTGATCGCTATTTTGTCTACGTCGCCGCTCAGATCATTTCCGGCGACGTGATGAGCTATCTGAAGTGCGATGGCGGGAACGTAGCGCCTTAGCACGGCATCAGCATCCCGCTTTGCCGGAGGTCTGTTGCTATCGGCCCGTTTGACAGTGACATCTGAAATTGACGGAACGCATTGATTTATTTGTAGCAGTCGTTCGTCGGAGTCGAAAAATACGTCCCATGGATAATCGGACGGCAGAGGTAGCGAAAGATTGCATAGCGTCAAGACGAAATGCGATTTGATTCCCTCAGGGTTGTCCTGCACATAGCGCGCGTGAGTGTTTCGGATCGGTCTTGTTGCAGCATCGCAATCAAAACCGTAGGCCGACTTAGCTTGCTGGTACTCGTTGGTTAAAGCTGTCTCCGCGTCGCGTAATTTCAGTTTCAGGTTGCTGAGATAAATCGTCATGAAGTCCAGAGCATCAGAGGCGGCCGAGTATTTCTGATCAAAATTTTTGTGCAGAATGGCGGCTTGAGAATTAAGCGCAGCAACTTTGGCGAATTCGCTTTGATAGGCTTTTCGGACGAAGTCCGTGCTATCATCCATTTCGACGTTGTCTCTTGACACTAGTTTGACGGTAGTCTTTGGCGGTGTTTTCACGTTTGGGAATGTGGGAGCGGCGCTGGCATCGAGTTCACAATAAGGAGCGTCATACGGAAATTTATAAGGCTCGTTCGCGCTGCGATAAAATTTGGCCATATCCATTCCTCCGATCCTCGAAAGATCGTCGGCCGTAAGCATGATCTTTGCTGGCTCTCTCTCTGACAAGCTGTCGGGATGTGGGCGGGCTAATGCAAATAAATGGGCCGGGAATTTATGTGTTCGAAATCGGGGATCGAGGTTCTCGCTGAATTGCGGACGAAAGGCATTAGCTGACTTTGTGAACTCGTCGAGCATTTGGAACGCTCGACGAAAAGCGTCGGCGTTGGGAATGCCGATAATCCTAACGGGATTTTCTGATCTGTAAGCTTCGAACTCGGCTTGTTCGGCAGAAGCGAGTGCTAGTGCTTTCTGTTGATTTATCTGAGTGCGGTGCTCAGCTCTTCTTCTACCGATGGCTTTGACACCGTCCGAGGCGCCCTCAATGACTTTGATCAGCGCCATCCATGCGAAATAGCAAGCGTACCCGATCACGAGGAGGCCGCCTGCGGCAATGAGGAGATAGACCTGCATCTTTCCCTTAGTTTTCGCTCGGAACGGCCGATGCGATCATTTCGCAACCGGGGCGGGAGGGCAAGAACTGACTTGGTGCTCAAAGCCGGTTATCGTTCGGCGGCGAGCGCGCCGGATGGCGAGCAATCTGGTCAACGACCCATCGCGGCCGCGGCCGCGGCTTGGCTATATTTGCGGGCGCGGCGAACTGCGGGGCCGTCAATGATTTGCCGAGATTGAAGCCGCGTGCCTCATGCACCCTCCACCTTCGTCACCAGCACCTTGTCGATCCGCCGTCCGTCCAGATCGACGATCTCGAACCGCCAGCCGCCGGCTTCGATCTTGTCGCCGACCTCGGGGATGGCGCCGAACTCCTGGAGCAGGAAGCCGGCGAAGGTCTGATAGGGCCGCGAGGCGGGAAGCACGATGCCGAGCAGGTCGGCGAAGGCGAGGGCGGGCATCCAGCCCGATATCAGATAGGAGCCATCATCGCGCTTGAAGAAGGCGGGCTCCGCCGGTCCTTCGTCGGTGTGAAACGCGCCGACGATGGCCTCCAGAATATCCGCGCTGGTGACGACGCCCTGAAAGGTGCCGTACTCGTCATGGACCAGGCCCATATGCACCGGCGAGTCGCGCAGGATCGCGACCACATCGCGCGCATCGACGGTCTCCGGGATGATCGGCACTTCGCGGACCAGCTTGCGAATGTCCGGTGTCTGTCCCGCCAGATAGACGTCGAGCATGTCCTTGACATAGATGATCCCGAGCGCGTGGTCGCGGTTGCCGTCGAACACGGGCAGGCGCGAGTGATTGCTGTTCAGCAGCGCGGCCATGATGGCGGGCTCGGGATCGGCGAGGTCGATCATGCTGACTTCATGGCGCGGCGCCATCACGGCGCCGACGGGAAGGTCGCCGAGGCGCATCACGCCCGCGATCATTTCCTTTTCGCCGGGCTCCAGCACGCCGGCATTCTCGGCTTCGACGACGAGGGTGCGGATTTCGTCCTCGCTGACTTTTTCCTCCGCATCGCCGCGCTGGCCGAGCAGCCAGAGCAGCAATTTTCCGGATCGATCCAGGAGCCACACCAGCGGCAGCGAGGCTTTCGCCAGCAACGTCATCGCCGGCGCCACCCTGACGGCGACGGCCTCGGGATCGCGCAGCGCGATCTGTTTCGGCACCAGTTCACCGACGATCAGCGAAGCATAGGTGATCACGCCGACGACGATGCCGACGCCGACGGTGTCGGCCACACCCTTCGACAATCCGATCTCGGTCAGCCAAACGGTCAGGCGCTGCCCGAGCGTCGCGCCGGAGAATGCACCTGACAGCACGCCGATCAGCGTGATTCCGATCTGGACGGTGGACAGGAACTTGCCGGGATCGGAAGCCAAAGCGAGCGCGCGGCGCGATCCTGTGACCCCCTTCTCGACCAGACCGGCGAGCCGCCCGGGCCGTGAGGAGACGATCGCCAACTCCGACATCGAAAGAAGGCCATTGACGACGATCAGGACCGTGACGATCCCGAGTTCCAGATAAAGCACGCTGTAACCTTTTCGATCCGACCCGACCCCCAGATTCGCCGGTCAGGCATCAGAACGAAGATAGGGACTGGCGGCAGGACATGCCAGAATGCCGGCACGGCGGCTTCAGCATCCGATGGTGCCGTTTGTGGAAGTTCGGCAAATCTGCCCCGGAAGCGCCTGGTATCTGGAATTACAAATCGGTATTGCAGCCCATCCTTCGAGACGCATCGCTTCGCGATGCTCCTCAGGATGAGGTCCTCATGGTGAGGAGCACGGCAACGCCGTGCGTCTCGAACCATGATGCCAGGGGTGCACGACCATGAGGCCACCCAACCGAAAAATGCGTTGCCAACGACGAACCGATGGATTTCATGAAGTCGCTGCCGTCCACAGCATGGCAATTCCCGCCGCCAGCATGATGCCGTCCATCACCAGCCGAAACACCTCCGGCTCGAGCCGCAATACAAAACGCTTGGCGATGAAGGCGCCGAACATCAGGGATGAGCCGGCGATCAGGCCCTTCAACGCGACATCGGGCGTCAGCGCGCCGAACCGCTGAAAGGTCACGGATTTGGAAAGATAGAGGCCGAGCGAACTCGCCGCTTCGGTGGCGAGGAATGCACCTCGGGTGAGGCCGTAGAACAGAAACAGCGGCACGCTCAACGGCCCGGTCGACACCACGATGCCGGTGATGTAGCCGATGACGGCGCCGCCGACCGCGAGATGCCAGAGCGACGCTTTCAGATCATGCCGCGCGAGCCAGTGCCGCGCCGGCACCATCGCGATCAGAAACAGGCCGATCGCGATATCGACCGCGTGCGAGGGCAGCGCCAGCAGCGTGCGGGCGCCGAGCGCCGCGGCCGGAATGCCCGGGATCGAATAGGCGGCGCAGGCGCGCCAGTCGACCTCGCGCCACCACGCCAGGATACGCGAGAGGTTCGCCATCACGGCGGCCACCGCCATGATCGGTACCGCTTGCTTTGGCCCGTATTGATAGACCAGCACCGGCATCAGCATGATCGACGAGCCGGTGCCGACGATGCCGCTGATGGTGCCGGCGACGAGTCCGACCGCGAGGACGAAGAGGAAGCCCAAGATTTTGTCTCTCCGCGAAGCAAAGGTCAGCCATCGTCGTTAAGAGCCAACGTGGCCGCATGTGCGCCCGCCGGCCACCGCCGCGCCGCTCGATGCCGGGCCAGGCGAAGCAATCCGGAAAGCGAAGCAGGATGTAGTCCCCGATATTATCATTCCATCGCCGCGTCTACGGTCCGGAAAAGCCGGGTCTTCAAGGAGCCCGGCGGTTTCCTCATGCGGCGTGGACTTTTTGAAGTCGTGCGCTGCGGTCCGTTTCCGGCACCTGAAACGATCTGCCTGATTCTTGCGACGGCTCAGTTGATTTGGCGGCGCAGGAATACCGGGAGATCGAGAATGTTGTCGTCGAACAGAGCGCGCACGGGAGAGGCGCGGCCGTAGGGATCGAGGCCCTGCGGAGCCGCTTGGCGGGCATATTCCGAAAGCGCCTTTGCCGATCGCACTTCCGGTTGGCGGGCCGCCGGGCGGAGCGGCGGACTCTCCAGTCGAGCCGGCGGTGCATTACGCTCGATCCGGTCGGCGATGCGACGGCTGTCGCTGCGCAGCCTGCCGGCCAGTTCCGTGAGCGAGCCTTCCGCCGGTTGTGTCTGGCGCGCCGGGCCGAGATTATCGATGCCGGTCGCCACCACCGAGACGCGGACGATGCCTTCCAGGCTTTCATCGAAAGACGCGCCGACGATGATGTTGGCGTCCTGGTCGGCCTCTTCGCGAATGCGGGTGGCGGCTTCGTCGACCTCGAATAACATCAGGTCCCTGCCGCCGGTGATGGAGATGATGAGGCCGCTGGCGCGCTTGATCGAGGGGTCCTCGATCAATGGATTGGAAATCGCGGCCACGGCGGCGGCGAGCACGCGCTTCTCGCCGGAAGCCTCGCCTCTGCCCATCATCGCCTTGCCCTTCTCGCGCATCACGGAGAGAACGTCGGCAAAATCGAGATTGATCAGACCTTCCTTGACGATAAGGTCGCTGATGCAGGCCACGCCCGAATAGAGCACCTGATCGGCCAGCGCGAAGGCATCCGCGAATGTGGTCTTGTCGTGGGCCACCCGGAACAGGTTCTGGTTCGGGATGATCAGCAGGGTGTCCACCACCTTCAGCAGCTCCGCGATGCCGGCTTCGGCATAGCGCATGCGGCGCTGGCCCTCGAAGTGGAATGGCTTGGTGACCACACCGATGGTGAGAATGCCGAGCTCACGCGCGGTCTTGGCGATAATGGGCGCCGCCCCGGTGCCGGTCCCGCCGCCCATGCCGGCGGTGACGAACACCATATGGGCGCCGGTCAGATGATCGCGGATCGCATCGATGGCCTCCTCGGCTGCGGCGCGCCCCACTTCGGGCTGCGAGCCGGCGCCCAGGCCTTTGGTCACCTGGGTGCCCATCTGGATGATGCGCTTGGCCTTCGAGGAGGTGAGCGCCTGGGCGTCGGTATTGGCGACCATGAAGTCGACGCCCTGCAGCCCGGCCGCGATCATGTTGTTGACGGCATTGCCGCCGGCGCCGCCGACCCCAAACACGATAATGCGGGCCCTCATCTCGCTGATATCGGTGATGTCAGTCATTTTTGCCTTGCGATTGCTCCGCCAAGCCGGCGAAAGGAGAGGACAGCGGTTGCTAGCCGCAAGCCTTGCGGTCTGCTTCCACCAAGGTCGCGGCCAGATGTCCCAGTCGGCGTGGTGCCTGACCCTCGCTGTCGGCCGAAACCCCGGCTCGGCTGCCGGCCCGCAAAGCCGTGACCTCGCCTTCGAGCCGCGCCGCCGCCTCTTTGGCCGCCATGGTCTCGGCCGTCGCCTGCAGCAGCTCGATGGTCAGCCGGTCGGCGCGCTCGCGCTCACGCTCGAAATCTGCCCTGTGATCGGACGCGCTTACCTCGAGCCGCGCGATCTCCGCCGTCAATGCCTCGATCTTTGCCGCTGACAGGGCTATGTCGCCTGCCTGCCGGCCACCTGGCGGTCGGGGCGTATGCCGTATTTCATCGAGATCGACGCTCACCACGGCTTTGCCATCGTCGGAAAGCGAACGCGGCAACCGACGTCGCTGGGCCAGCGAACGAGCGGCCCCCGGCGAGATTTTCAGGCGGACACCTAAAGCGGCATAGGTCAGCGCTTCAACGGACATCGGCTGTTCTCCTAGAACGAACCGGTACTCGGCTGATGATCACCGCAGGCTAGGCTGCGTTGGTTAATGGATGGTTAACAAGCGGGCGGCGATCGGCGATTTGAGCCTGCCGCGTGCGGATGCGATCTGATCTCCCGAACGGCGGTATCAGGGAGTTCCATCGGCTTCGGGGACTGGACTGCAAGTTGCAAGGTCCTTATCCTGCTGCACACTGCGTGTGTGCGTTTTGCTTCGGCCGAAGACAAGGAATTCAACATAAACCCACTTGAGGTGTCCCGATGGCGGCACTTGCGAAAGCAGCTACTTCTCACCTGACCGACGAACTCGTCGCGCAGGCGGTTGCCAGCATCGAGGCGGCCGATCATTTCTCTTTTCCGTTCCCGCATATTGTCTTCCGGAATTTCTTTCCCACGGATTTCTACCGCGATCTGGTCTGTCGCATCCCGACGGAAGGATATGATCCGATCACCGGCACCGGAACGCGAATGGCCCTGCGCCTCTACGGCGACAATGTCGAAAAGATCGAGCCGGAACTGCGCTCCGCATGGGCCGCGGTGTCCGCCGCGCTGACCTCGGAGGAGGTCGAGAGAGCGGTCCGCAGCAAGCTCGGCGACGGGCTGGAAATTCGCGCCCGCGGCGACAAGGTTGCCGGCGCCGGCGATCTGAAGCTGGTGGCGAAACCGGTGGTCTACAGGGACAGCGACGGCTACCGGATCAAGCCGCATCCGGACACGCGCAAGAAGGTGGTGACGATGCAGCTTTATTGTCCCACCGACGCCAGCCAGCAAGCGCTGGGCACGACGCTTTACCGGGCCTCCGTCAAAGGCCTGATGCATGTCGGCTCCTACTGCCTGGAGCCCGTGAAGACCATCCCTTTCCTCCCCAATGTCGGATATGCGTTCGTGGTGCTGAAAGCCTATCATTCGCTCACCAAGATGAGCTGGCACGGCCGCCCGCCCATCAAGACGGATCAGCCGCGCATCTCGATTCTCAACACCTTCTACATGAACGAGCATGTCGGCTTCTGATCGTTGGCCGAAGGCGGACGCTCACCGCGATCGCGCCACCTGTAGGGTGGGCAAAGCGAAGCGTGCCCACCATTATCCTCAATCGAGAATGGTGGGCACGGCGCAAGCGCGCCTTTGCCTACCCTACGCGCTACATCTGGAATTGGACTGGAGCGCCGTCATTGCGAGGAGCGCAGCGAGGAAGCAATCCATTCTTTCTTTGCGCCGAAAGATGGATTGCTTCGCTGCGCTCGTAATGACGCTTCGGCTGTTCGAGAATTGAAGCCACCTGTAGGGTGGGCAAAGCGAAGCGTGCCCACCATTATCCTCAATCGAGAATGGTGGGCACGGCGCAAGCGCGCCTTTGCCCACCCTTCTGTAACGGGCCTCGATTAGTCAATCCCTTTTGCGTTTGTCCGCTCGCCGGGTCTCGCTTCTGTACGGGGTCGGCGCAACGGCCGCCGCCTGATGGGGTTGGAAGAGGATAGGTCGACCAATCTACATTCGCGTGCTCACGAAGCGACCTGGTGGGCAACGGCCTGACCTGATCCATCGTCCCGGCGAAGGGACTTCGCTTCGAGAAGGCCTGGTGTCGTGACCCGCCCGAAAACTGTTGTGGCTCTCCTGGTTAGGTTACCGCAGCGGCGGCGTTGAAGGGGGTTGCGTCGGCAAGCATGCGATGCAGGATCACCGCGAGCCTGCGCGCCAGCGCCACCTTGGCCTTGCTCATGCCGGCGCGCCTGGCGATTCGCATCGCCCAGCTCTTCAGTTGCGAACAGCCCTTGACCGGCTTCGTCAGCATGACGTGGGCGGCCTCGTAAAGCGCGGTGCGCACCGAACTGTCGCCGATCTTGCTGATCCGACCGGTGTAGTCGGTCTGGCCGGATTGATACTTCTTCGGGGTCAACCCGAAATGGGCTCCCGCCTGCTTCGACGATTTAAACCGCGCGGGATCGTCGATCGCGCTGGCATAGGTCAGCGCCACGATCGGGCCGACCGCCGGCGTCGACATCAGCAGCCGTGTCCGCATGTCGGAGCGCGCCAGCTTGCGTACCTGCTTCTCGAAAGCTGCAAACTCGGTCCGCAGCACCGCCCGCACCGCCAGCAGCGCCTTGGCGATCACTTGAAGATGCGGATGGCCCGCCACCAGTTCCTCGATCCGTCCCGCGAACTTACGTTCCGTCGTCTTGCCAACCTTCAGCCCAAAGCCGCGCAGGATCCCGCGTAGGCTGTTCTCGACGTCGTGAAGCTTTGATTGCACCAGCTTGCGCGCAGTCAGCAGCGTTCGGGTCTCTTGCGCGCTCATCGATTTGCAATGCACCGGCCGGAACCAGCCCAGCCGCATCAGTTGCGCAATCCCGCGCGCATCGTTGCGGTCCGATTTTACCGGCATCGCCTCGAATGCCTTGCGCACGTGCCGCGTCTCCAGCAGTTCGACTGTCAGCCCCGCTTCCCGCATCGCCGCAAACAGCCATTGCGACAGGGGGCCGGCTTCCAGCCCGATCCGTTCAAGGTCGAAACCGGACGAACGGAACCAGGCGATCAGTGCCTCCGGCTCGGTGGCCACCCTGGCCTCGCGCAAAATCTTACCGTTTGCGTCAACAACACACACGCTCGAGCATTCCAATGACACGTCGATTCCGGCATACTTGTTCATGGTCGTCTCTCCTTGATGTTTGGAGCGAGGCTCATCCCCCGACTCCGTCACACCATCCATGTGAGGGACGACCGCCCGCCCTCCAAGCAAGCCGCGCGCAGCGCGCCATCAATAGCGCCGTAGCAAGCGCGGCTTGCTTGGAGGGCAGACCGCGGCCCGTTACCCCATCTACATGCTACATCTGGACTCTCGCTATCATTGCGAGAATACGTTAACTCAGCTCGATCCACGCCGGGGCGTGATCGCTGGCGCCTTCCTCGCCGCGCAGCTTGCGGTCGACGCCGGCCTTGACCAGGCGCGGCGCCAGCGCCGGGCTCAGCAGCAGATGATCGAGCCTCAATCCCGCGTCGCGCGGCCAGCGGTTACGCTTGTAGTCCCAGAATGTGTACATCGGCTTTGCCGGATGCAGCTCGCGGATCGCATCGAGCCAGCCTTGCGCGACCAGCGATTTGAAGGCGGCGCGGCTTTTCGGCTGGATCAGCGCGTCCTTGTCCCATGACCGCGTCGGATAGATATCCAGCTCGGTCGGCGCGACATTGTAGTCGCCGGCCAGCACCACCGGGATCTCCTGCTTGAGGAATTTCGCCGCGTGCAGCTTAAGCCGCCTGAACCAGTCGAGCTTGTAGTCGAATTTCGGCCCGGGCTGCGGATTGCCGTTCGGCAGATAGAGGCTGGTGACGATGATGCCGTTGACGGCGGCTTCGATGTAGCGCGCCTGGCGGTCATCAGCGTCGCCGGGCAGTTCGGTTCTGATCAGCACCGGATCGGCCTTGCGCGCCAGGATGGCGACGCCGTTCCAGGTCTTCTGTCCGCGCCAGACCGCGCCGTAGCCGGCCTTGTCGATGGCCGAGATCGGAAAATCGGCGTCGGTCGATTTCAGTTCCTGCAATGACACGACATCGGGTTTCGCCGCCCGCAGCCAGCGCAGCAGGTTCGGAAGCCGGCGGTTGATATTGTTGATGTTGAAGGTCGCGATCTTCATGCCGACCGAAGACGTCAGGCAGGCGCGGTGGATGTCGATGCCGCCGCTAGCGGTTCGGCCGCCGCCACGCCGCCCTTGTAGACCCGCGCATAGCGCGGGCCGAGGCTTGTGAGCACTTCATAGCCGATGGTGCCGAAGTGATGCGCCAGTTCATCGACGGTGATGCCCTCGCCAATCAGGGTCGCCATATGGCCGCGCCGCGCGGCATTGTGCGGCAGATCCGTGATGTCGACGGCGATAAGGTCCATCGAGATTCGGCCTGCCACCGGGCAGCGCTTGCCGGCGACCACGACGTCGGCGCCACGGGTGCCGTCATTGCTGCTGCCGGCGCGGAGATATCCGTCGGCATAGCCGGCCGAGACGATCGCGAGTCTGGTCGGGCGTCGCGCGGTCCAGGTCCCGCCATAGCCGACGCTTTCGCCGCGCTCGACATTGCGCACCTGCACGATGCGCGCCTTCAGGTCGACGACCTGCTGCATCGGATTGTCGGCCTCGGGCGTCGGGTTGACGCCGTAGAGCGCGGCGCCCGGCCGCACCAGGTCGAACTGGAACGGCGCGCCGAGGAAAACGCCGGAGGAATTCGACAGCGATGCCGGCACGCCGGAGAAAAGACTGGCGATCTCGCGGAAGCTTGCGAGCTGTTTGGCATTGAGCGGATGATGCAGGGTTTCGGCGCAGGCGAGGTGGCTCATGACCAGCGTGATGCCGTGGTCGCCGGCAATGATCCTGGGAATGATGCCCTGCGCTTCCGCGATCGTCATGCCGAGCCGGTTCATGCCGGTGTCGATGTGAATGGCGGCGCCGCCGGTCCAGCCGGAGCGCCGGCAGAACACGTCCCATTCGGCGAGCTCATTGAGATCGCCGATCACGGGCCGGGCGTCGATCCTGGCGAACGCCTCGCCGGTATTCTGGAAGAAGCCGCTGAGCACGTAGACCGCCGCGGACGGCGGCAGCGCCGCGCGGGCGGCGCGGGCTTCATCCAGCGTGGCGACGAAAAAGGTCTTGCAGCCGGCGCCGGCGAGCGCTCGGGCGACCGGGCCCGTCCCGCAGCCATAGGCGTCCGCCTTGATCACGCCGGCGCATTCGGCCGGCACGGCGGTTTTCTCCAGCTTGCGCCAGTTTGCGACTATGGCGTCGAGGTCGACCGTCAGCACGCCGTTGGCGGACGCAAGTGCGGTCGCCTGGCTCGCGTCAGGCGGGAGCAGGGGGCTGGCCGGGATCGATTTCGGATCGGAAACGATGTTCATGCTGCACTTTACGCACAGGCCGTCAGCGGTTCAACCGGGCAAGCCGGGTCAGTAGGTTTGCGCCGGCAAATGGCTGTCCTGCGCCAGATCGCCGAACCGCGTGAACTGGCCCTCGAACTGCAGTTCGACCGTGCCGGTCGGACCATGGCGTTGCTTGCCGATGATGACTTCGGCCTTGCCGTGCACCAGCGACATGTCGAGCTGCCATTTTTCATATTCGGGCGTGCCGACCCGCGGCTCCTTGTTGGCGAGGTAATATTCCTCGCGATACACGAACATCACGACGTCGGCGTCCTGCTCGATCGAGCCGGATTCACGCAGGTCCGACAGTTGCGGCCGCTTGTCGTCGCGGCTTTCGACCTGACGCGAGAGCTGCGACAGGGCGATCACCGGAACGTTCAGCTCCTTGGCTAGCGCCTTCAGGCTGGTGGTGATCTCGGTCACCTCCTGCACGCGGTTGTCGGAGCGCTTGCCCGATCCCTGCAACAGCTGGATATAGTCGACCACGATCACATCGAGGCCCTTCTGCCGCTTCAGCCGGCGGGCGCGCGCGGTGAGCTGCGAAATCGAGAGGCCGCCGGTTTCGTCGACATAGAGCGGCAGCGACTGCAGCTCGATGGAGTAGTCGCGGATCTTCTCGAAATCGGCCTCGCTAATGCCGCCGCGGCGGATCGAGCTCGACGGGATACTGGTCTGTTCGGCGAGAATACGCGTGGCGAGCTGTTCGGCGGACATTTCGCAGGAGAAGAAGCCGACGATGCCGCCATTGACCGATTTCATGGTGCCGTCGGCCTGAACCTCGGCCCGGTGCGCCTTCGCCACGTTGTAGGCGATGTTGGTGGCGAGCGCGGTCTTGCCCATGCCGGGACGTCCGGCGAGGACAATCAGGTCCGAAGACTGCAGGCCGCCCATCTTGATGTCGAGATCGCGCAGGCCGGTCGCGATGCCGGACAATTTGCCGTCGCGCTGGAAGGCCTTCGCCGCCATGTCGACGGCGACGGTGAGGGCCTGCGCGAAGCGCTGGAACCCGCCGTCGTAGCGGCCGGACTCGGCCAGTTCGTAGAGCCTGCGTTCGGCGTCCTCGATCTGGGCGCGCGGCGCGAAATCCACCGGCGCGTCGAACGCGACATTGACCATATCCTCGCCGATCCGGATCAGATCGCGGCGCAACGCCAGTTCGTAGATCGTGCGCCCGTAATCATGCGCGTTGATGATCGTGGTCGCCTCTGCGGCGAGACGCGCGAGGTATTGGCCAACCGTCATGCCGCCGATATCGGTTTCGGCCGGAACGAAGGTCTTCAGCGTCACCGGCGTGGCGACCTTGCCCATCCGGATCAGGCTGCCGGCGGTCTCGTAGATCGTCTGATGGATCGGCTCGAAGAAGTGTCGCGGCTCCAGAAAATCCGACACCCGGTAAAACGCGTCGTTGTTGACCAGGATGGCGCCCAGCAGACTCTGTTCCGCTTCGATATTGTGCGGAGCGCTCCGAAAGGCCGGAGTTCCCGGGTCGGGCGCGAGCTTGAGGACGTTCGAATCAAGTGGGGCCATGGGGCGAGTTTATTCTTCTGATTCTGTCGTGCTTGGGTTTTCAAAGTGGGGCGGCGATAAAGCGCCACTCCCCGGCACAGCGGAAGCCGCAACGCGCCTTATGCCCGATTCACACAACGTGAAGTGTGAATCCTCTGAAGGCGAGGCATGGCGCTTGACCGAATTCAGGAGGAAGTCGGGCGAAGCCGTCACATCTGAGGGACAAAACGGCAGAATTGGCGAAATTTTGACGCAAGCTGAACCTTATCGCCAGGCTGGGACACTCATCCCGTGGCGACCAGAGTTCCGAACCGCCATCCCAGCGCTGACTCGAGTCGGAAGACTCAAATCAGGATGAGATAGATCAGGGCGATCAGGGCTGCCCCGACGCCGACGGCGATCAGGGCATAATCGGTACCGATGTCGGCCTGCGGATCGAACGAAGATGGGTAGGGTTTCTCGGCCATTTGGGCCGTTTAGGACAGGCCGGTCCCATTCTTTGTGAAGCAGATCACATCTGAGGGATTTTTTTTACGGCATGTTCATCGGGAACCGCTTGGGTACGCCGGACTTGGTAATAGCGGTTTGTGAGCAGGAACGGGCAATGCCTCAGCAACTTCAGTGGCGAGCGGGAAACGGCCAGACATTGTGGCTGTCGATGCTGGTCGAGGCCATGGACGAGGTTTCGCGCCCGGAAGTCCGCGCCGTGCCCTGCGACCGGCGGGTGCTGGCGGCGCTGCACGCGCAACTGGCGCGTCCGGCGTCGTCTTACGCTTATGGCGGATCCCAATTCAGCCTGCGGAATTGATTCGGCGGCTTGATTCCGACGACTTCCACCCGGCCTATTCGCCGGCGATCTGCAGCCGCGGCCGGGCGTCGCGCTCGACCCCGCGCAGCCTTGCTTCCTCATTGGCGATATAATCCCGCGTTATCGGCACCACGCCCTGGCGTTTGGCGAGCTGGATCTGGAAATTCATCATGTTCTGTTTGCGGAACGACATTTCCGACGACGCCAGATAAAATTCCCACATCCGCGCAAACCGCTCGTCATAAAGCCGCACGGCTTCTTCCCGCCGCGCCATGAAACGCTCGCGCCAGGCTTTCAGCGTTTCGGCGTAATGCAGCCGCAGGATTTCGATATCGCACACCAAAAGCCCGGCGCGTTCGATCGCGGGCATCACCTCGGAAAGCGCGGGGATATAGCCGCCGGGGAAAATGTACTTCGTGATCCAGGGATTGGTGACGTCGGGGCCTTCCGAACGGCCGATCGAATGCAGCACCATGACGCCGTCATCGGTGAGAAGCTCGGCGCATCGCCTGAAATAGGTCTCGTAGAAGCCGACGCCGACATGTTCGAACATCCCGACCGAGACGATGCGGTCGAACGGCCCGGAAATGTCGCGATAGTCCTCAAGAAAGAATTTTGCCGTCCCCGTCAGGTTCTTCTCGGTCGCACGCGCGTTCGACACCTGCAATTGCTCGGTCGACAGCGTGACGCCGGTGACTTTGGCGCCGGTCATTTCGGCGAGATAGAGACCAAGGCCGCCCCAGCCGGAGCCGATATCGAGCACGCGGCTGCCGCACTCGATCAGGAGCTTTGCGGCAAGGTGACGCTTCTTGGCGAGTTGGGCATCGTCAAGCGTCGCGCCCGGCGTCTCGAAATAGGCACAGCTGTATTGTTTATCGGCATCGAGAAACAGGGAGTAGAGCCGGCCATCGAGATCATAGTGGTGCGCGACATTATTTTTCGAGCGGCCGCGCGGATTGAACTGCTTGATATGTCGAGCCAGATAGCGAAGCCACCATTGCAGCTTGGCCCAGCGCGGCACTATCTCGGGCTGATCCATCAGGATCGCCAGCGCATCCGCAATCGAGCCGCTCTCGACCACGAATGTGCCGTCCATGTAGACTTCGCCCAGCGCAAGCTCGGGGTTGAGAAGAACCCGGCGTTCGGCCTCGGTGGTCAGGAATCGCACGGAGACCGGACGGCCGGTTCCGTCGCCGCAGCTAAACCTTGCGCCGCTCGCAGTCGTGAAGTTCATCGCGCCACGGCGGATGAACTGCTGCAGGAAATAACGCAACAAACGATCCATCGAAACCACCAAACCGAGCGATCCCGTAAAGGCACACTCACCCCGCCATACGCCGCACCTGCGGCAAAACGACGGTTCCCGAGCGCCTGAATGATAACATAATGACGTTGGTTCCCGCGCGCTACTGTGTTGGGCACAAAGCGGATATTCCAAAATATCGCCATCCCCAGGGTTGCGCCATATGTCCGCTTCCATTCCCGGCGTAATCGGCTAATAAAAGGTGACCGCCGCCAGCAGTGCCGGATTATGGCGCTGGAAACGGACACCGCATCTGGAGAAACAGGAATGTTGAGCCGAGCGCTCAGGTTAGCGACGGTGATGCTTCTGATCGGTTGTTTCGAGGCGGCCCTGGCACGCGCGCAGGCCCAAAATCTCGAGGCCGGCAAAAGTCCTTCCCAGATATTCGCGGGCACTTGCTCGGCCTGTCACAAGAGCGCGCGGGGCCTTTTGAAAACCGTCGCGCCCGGCTCGTTGCCGGCCTTCCTGCGCCAGCATTACACCACCAGCAGCGACATGGCCTCGCTGCTCAGCTCCTTCCTGATATCGAATGGGGCAACCGATACGCGCTATGTCGGTACCCAGGGCAAGCCGGGCAAGGATGCGAAACCGGAGGCCAAGCCGGCCGAACCGGCCGAGTATCTTGACCGGTTTGGCCGCAGGATGCGCCCGCCCCAGGACGTCCCCAAGCCCGACGCTGAGCCGCGACAAGCCGCGAAGCCCGACGCCGATGGACCTGCGCAAGCCGAACCCGGGCGACACGGCCGCAATGCCAAGCGGCTGGCGCGGCCGGGGGACGCTCCCGATGTCGCAAAACCCGCCGTCGACGGTCAGACACCGGCTCAGGCGGCGAGCGAGCGCGGTCCCGATGGCCGCAAATCGACCGCCAAGCAGCGGCTGGGCAAGCGAGACAAGCCCGGCAGCGAGGAATCGCCCAAGACCGATGCCGCCAAGGGCGAGACCGAATTGGACAAGATTGAAGCGGCCAAGATCGAGGCCGCCAGGACTGAAGCGGCCAAGACTGAAGCCGCCAAGACTGATGCGGCGAAGAGCGATCCAGCCAGGACGGATGCGACCAGGGAAGAGCCCGCGAAGGCCGAGTCCGGGAAAGACGAAAAGCCCCCGAGCGAGGCGGCCAAGATCGACGTGCCCAGGATCGAGCAGCCCAAGGACCCCCCCAAGGAAACCGGCAGCCGGGAGGCTCCGGTGACGCGAGCCGATCCGGTGCCCCCGGTCACGCCGGCACCTCCGCCCGCGGCGGCGTCCGGGGGGACGCCGGAGCCGCCCGCAGCCCCGCCGCGCTCCGCAATGACGGAGTCGGTGCCGCCGCCAGCGCCGATCGCGCCTGCCGGGCCGCCGGCTCCCCCGATTTCCCAGTAACGTTCCGTAACGACGCGACGTCCTGCGCCGGACGGCTAAACCAAATCACACCGCCACTGCATCGGCATCCAGCGCGGTGGTCGCGGGCGTCGCGCGCGATGCTTGCGGAGCAAGTGCCAGCCAAATCCCAAGCCCGGCCTGATCGGGCCGGGCTTGGGGTCGTTGCAAGGCGTTACTTGTCGGCGGCCGCTTCTTCCTGCGGTTCTTCGTCCTGGCGGGCTTCCGGATCGAAGAATTCGCCGGCAGCGGCGAGCGCTTCGGCGGCGGCGTCCCGATCTTCCTGGCGGGTGGAGATGTCTTCGCCACGATTGATGCGCGCGGCTTCATCGGCGCTGCGCGCCACCGTCACGCTTACGCTGACCTCGACTTCCGGATGCACGGCGATGCCGATGCTGTGCTTGCCGATGGTCTTGATCGGCGCGTCGAGCATGACCTGGCTGCGGCTGATGGTGACGCCGTCGGCCTCGAACGACGCGATGATGTCGCGAACCGTCACCGATCCGAACAACTGGCCGGTCTCGGACGCCTGACGCAACACCACGACGTTGCGGCTGTCGATCTTTTCCGCGACCTTGGTGGCCTCGCCCTTGGCCTGCAGGTTGCGGGCTTCGAGTTCGGCCTTCATGCCGTCGAACTTGGCGCGATTGTCCGAGGTAGCGCGCAGCGCCTTGCCGCGCTTGAGCAGAAAATTGCGGGCAAACCCGTCCTTGACGCGGACGACTTCGCCCATCTGGCCGAGTTTGGCGACACGCTCCAGCAAAATGACTTCCATATTCGTGCTCCTTTGAAGTGATGAAGATAGCGGGTTGAGTTGAAGTGAGGGTTCAGGAGGCGGGGATCGGAGGCGGCCTGCCTCGCCAATAGCGCCGACGAAGTCCGAAAACGGCGTCGGCAAGACCAAGCGCGACCATCGCCAGCACCGGCCAGCCGAACACCATCACGACGGCGTAGGTTGAGCTCAGCCAGAGCGCGCGGCTTTTCATCGCCAATGTCAGCGTATGCAGGACGGCAAAGCCGGTGAGCCCGTAAGCCATCATCAAAGCGGCGGTGGTGATCTGCGCCAGGATCGCAAGCAAGCCGCCGGTAAAACAGAAAGCGATCGCGACGCATAGCGCAGCGAGCGTCATCGGCGGCAGGTCGGCGCTTTTCAGATCGGGCCAGGGGCGGTGCAGCCGTCCGGATGTCGCCGTGATCTTGGCGGCCAGCCAGAGGTTGAGCGTCAGCGTCATCATGGCGACGATGGCGGCGGCGGATGGCGCGATGGTCACCAGCGCGTCGACCCATTGTTCGGTTTCGGCGCTGGGAGCCGCCTCGTTCGGGCCGAGGATGCGCAGCAGACCTCGCCGCATCGAGCCGGTGATGGCGGCGGCATCGGAGCCGAGCGTCAGCATGGCCGCGATCGTGGTCAGCGCGGCGAAGCCCGTGATCCAGAGCAGGATGCGGCCGACCGGATACCATTCGAGAGGCGGCGCGGCCGGTGATGCGCCGTTGCCCGGCGGGACGCCATTGGCGACGGGCCGCCCCAGCAGCGCGAGATGCCCAAGCCACCAGGCCGGCAGCGCGACCGTGACGACAAAGGCGATGCAATAGGGAAGACCGAAGATCGCGCCGAGAGCGGTCGCCGCGGCAACGCCGCCGATGGTGGCGCTGAGCGGTCCCCAACCCAGCGCCGCCACCATCAGCGGCAGCGGGGCCAGATAGAACAGCAATAGCGAGATCATTGCGCCCGAGACGATCGAGGCGAACATCAGGGCCGACGCGCAGCCGGCGGCTATGGCAATGAGGGCAATCGCGATCATCAGCTGTCCCGCTCCTTTCGAGCGGTTAGAGGTCTTTGGAACCCCAACCATCGGCAACCGGACGACCCGGGAGCCTTATGAAGATTTTCGATCCGCGGCGTCAACGCCGCGGATCGAGGAAGTTTTTTACCTGATCACGTAAGGCAGCAGGCCGAGGAAACGCGAGCGCTTGATGGCGCGCGCGAGTTCGCGCTGCTTCTTGGCGGAGACGGCGGTGATGCGGCTCGGCACGATCTTGCCGCGCTCGGACACGTAGCGCATCAACAGCTTGGAATCCTTGTAGTCGATCTTCGGCGCGTTCGGACCCGTGAACGGGCAGGTCTTGCGACGGCGGAAAAACGGACGGCGTGCACCAGCTTCAGCCATGATTCTTACTCCTCAACCACTGCTGCTTCGGCGTCTTCGCGCGGACGGCGCGGACCGCGATCGCCGCGGTAGCCGCCGCCGTCGCGATCGCCCCGGAATCCGCCCTCGCGGTCGCCGCGGAAACCACCGCCACGGTCATCGCGATCGCGGTCGCGATCGGCTTTGCGCATCATCGCCGAGGGACCTTCCTCGTGCTCCTCGACGCGAACCGTGAGATAGCGGATCACGTCTTCGCTGATCCGCTCCTGCCGTTCGACTTCGGCGACCGCGGCCGACGGGGCGTCGATGTTGAGCAGCACGAAGTGCGCTTTGCGGTTCTTGTTCATCCGATAGGTGAGGGAGCGTACGCCCCAGTTTTCCATCTTCACGACCTTGCCGCCGAGCTGCTCGACGATGCCGGTCATCTGGGTGGTCAGTTCTTCGACCTGCTGGGTGCTCGCATCCTGACGCGCGAGAAAAACATGCTCATAAAGAGGCATGGGTGTCCTTTCCTTGTTGGCGCGGTTCCCGGCGGCAAGCCCTTCGAACCCTTCGGAAAGGACTCGATATGCTCAGAAGGCGGAAGCACGGGACGACGGACCGACTGGCCCTGCCACATCAACATCGCCGATAAGGTGAAATTGCTGAGACCGTCCGTTCAGCTCCCGGCCGAGATCCACGGATGCGCGGTTTATAAGGATTTTCGGCGCGATGGCAAGGGAAAGGCCGGCGAAAAGCGCTCGAAAGGCCGCGGAAAGCGGCCCGATCGGGGCCCTGAAGGCCAGGAACCATGCGGCGGCTTGACACAACCGTGCCTCGCAGTGTCTTTCGGCCCAACTCTAGGGATTTAGGAACGTTTTGAGGGCGCCGATGACGGCAGCATTTATTTTTCCAGGACAGGGCTCTCAGGCGGTCGGTATGGGCAAGGCATTGGCAGAGGCTTTTCCGGCTGCGCAGGCGGTATTCGACGAGGTCGACGCCGCGCTCGGCGAGAAACTCACGGCCGTGATCTGGGACGGCCCGGGCGAGACCCTGCAACTCACCGAAAATGCCCAGCCGGCCTTGATGGCGGTCTCGATCGCCGCCCTGCGGGTGCTGGAGACCGAGGCCGGCTTTTCGGTCGGACGGGATGCCGCCTTCGTGGCGGGACATTCGCTCGGCGAATATTCGGCGCTTGCCGCCGCCGGCAGCCTCAGCGTCAGCGACGCCGCGCGGCTGCTGCGCACCCGTGGGCTTGCCATGCAGAAGGCGGTGCCGGTGGGCGTCGGCGCGATGGCGGCCTTGCTCGGTCTCGATTACGAGGCCGTGGTCGAGGTCGCGAACGAGGCCGCGCAAGGCCAGGTCTGTCAGGCCGCCAACGACAATGGCGGCGGCCAGGTGGTGGTCTCCGGCGACAAGGCGGCGGTCGAGCGCGCGCTCGAAATCGCCAAGGCCAGAGGCGCCAAACGGGCGATGTTGCTGCCGGTATCGGCGCCGTTCCATTGCCGGTTGATGCAGCCCGCGGCCGAGGTCATGGCCACGGCGCTGGCCGGTGTCGCCATCAAGCCGCCGGTGTCGCCGCTTGTCGCCAACGTGCTCGCCGCCCCCATCACCGATCCGGACGAGATTCGCCGCCGCCTGATCGAGCAGGTTACGGGAACGGTGCGCTGGCGCGAATCGGTGGCGTACATGGCGAGCCACGGTGCTACCCGCTTTTTCGAAATCGGCGCCGGCAAGGTGCTCAGCGGGCTGGTCAAGCGTATCGCCGACGGCGCGGTGGGAATTTCGGTCGGCGGTCCCCGTGATATCGTTCCGGCCAAAGAGGCGCTTGCTGCCGTGCCTTCGGCCTAGAACCTTTTTCGTTCCGATCGAATCGGAACGGGCTCTATTTCCGGTTTTGACGTGTTTTCCTCACGCGAACCGGTATCCGCTTCGCGGGAAAACGCTTTAGATGGTTGAGAGGAGATGTTGATGTTCGATCTGACTGGCAGGACGGCGCTCGTGACCGGCGCGACCGGCGGCCTCGGTGGCGCGATCGCGCTGGCCCTGCACGCGCAGGGCGCCACGGTGGCGATATCCGGGACGCGGCGCGAGGTGCTGGACACGCTCGCCGGCAAGCTGGGCGAGCGCGTTCATGTGCTGCCCTGCAATCTCTCCGACGCCGCCGAGGTCGAGGCGCTGGTACCGTCCGCCGAGAAGGCGCTGGGACAGGTCGATATCCTCGTGGCCAATGCCGGCATCACCCGCGACAATCTGTTCGTGCAATTGCGCGACGAGGATTGGGACCAGGTCATCAACGTCAATTTGACCGCGACCTTCCGCCTCGCCAGGGCCGCGACCAAACTGATGATGCGCAAGCGCTTCGGCCGCATCATCGCGATCACCTCGATCGTCGGCGTCACCGGCAATCCGGGCCAGGGCAACTACGCCGCGTCGAAGGCCGGACTGATCGGCATGATCAAGACGCTGGGCGCGGAATACGCCAAGCGCAACATCACCGCCAACTGCATCGCTCCGGGATTTATCGCGACGCCGATGACGGATGCGCTCAACGAGAAGCAGCGCGAAGCCATCCTCACCAAGGTTCCTGCCGCACGGCTCGGAACGCCCGAGGATATCGCCGCGGCGGCGGTCTATCTGAGTTCGAATGAAGCAGGCTATGTCACGGGACAGACGATTCACGTCAACGGTGGAATGGCCATGATTTGAGCCGGTTATCCGCCCCCCTTCGTGAGGCGAGGGCGGTTTCCGGCCGGCGGTTGAGACTTATAGTCAAGGCTTTGGAAGTATGATAACCGAACCCCCAACGGATGGGCAAAGAACGCCATTGCAGGATTTTGAAACCCTGTATATTGGCGGGGCGGAGCCTGCCGTCGTTCGCCGGGCCTCCGTCGGTTATCACGGGGCCAAATCAAGACTATGCGCGATTGCGAAGGAAGTTTAACGACCACGATGGCTCGTATCGTCTTGGGGACGGGTCTAATGGAACAGCACGAGGTTGAACGATGAGTGAGATTGGCGAACGGGTTAAGAAGATCGTGGTCGAACACCTTGGTGTCGAACCCGAAAAGGTGGTCGACAACGCGAGCTTCATTGACGACCTCGGCGCCGACAGCCTTGATACCGTCGAGCTCGTGATGGCGTTTGAAGAAGAGTTCGGTTGCGAAATTCCCGACGATGCGGCCGAGACGATTCTGACCGTCGGCGACGCCACGAAATTCCTGGAAAAGAACGCGAAGAGCTGACGCCCCTGGCGGTGCCGACAAAGCCGGGCGGGCCGTGGTCGTACGGTCCACCGGTTTCTTGTTGTGGGCCGCGAATGCCGGGCTGGAGTGCTGGATATGAGGCGGGTTGTCGTCACGGGCCTCGGCATGGTGTCGCCACTCGGCTGCGGCATCGAGCCGACCTGGAAGCGCATCCTCAACAGCGAGAGTGGCGCCAGGAAGATCGAGACATTCGACGTTTCCGATCTGACCAGCCGGATCGCCTGCGTGATTCCTCGCGGCGACGGCACCGACGGCACCTTCAATCCCGACCAGTGGATGGAGCCGAAGGACCAGCGCAAGGTCGACGATTTCATCATTTTCGCGATGTGCGCCGCGCGCCAGGCGCTCGATGACGCCGATTGGCACCCGTCCACCGAAGAGGATCGTTGCGCCAGCGGTACGATGATCGGCTCCGGCATCGGCGGGCTGTCCGGCATCGCCGACACCGCGCTGCTTCTCAAGGAGCGCGGACCGCGCAAGATATCGCCCTTCTTCATTCCCGGGCGCCTGATCAATCTCGCTTCGGGCTATGTGTCGATCGAGCACGGTCTGAAGGGTCCCAACCATGCGGTGGTGACGGCGTGTTCGACCGGCGCGCACGCCATCGGCGATGCAAGCCGGCTGATCGCGCTCGGCGACGCCGATGTGATGGTGGCCGGCGGAACGGAATCGCCGCTCTGCCGGCTGTCGATGGCGGGATTTTGCGCATCGCGCGCGCTATCGACCGGCTTCAACGACACGCCGGAAAAAGCATCACGCCCCTACGACAAGGATCGCGACGGTTTCGTGATGGGGGAAGGCGCCGGCATCGTGGTGCTCGAGGAATACGAGCACGCCAAGCGACGCGGCGCCCGGATCTATGCGGAAGTGATCGGTTACGGATTGTCCGGTGACGCCTACCACATCACGTCTCCGACGCCGGATGGCGACGGCGCGTTCCGCAGCATGAGCGCGGCGCTGAAGCGCGCCGGAATCACCGCTTCGGATATCGACTACATCAACGCGCACGGCACCTCGACGCAGGTCGGCGACGAAATCGAGCTTGCCGCGGTGGAGCGGCTGCTGGGCAATGCCGCCTCCACAGTGTCGATGTCGTCAACCAAATCGTCGACCGGACATCTCCTGGGTGCGGCCGGAGCGATCGAGATGATCTTCAGCATTCTTGCCATTCGCGATAATATCGCGCCGCCCACCATCAATCTTGATAATCCGTCGGTCGAAACGGCGATCGACCTCGTGCCGCAAGCGCCGCGCAAGCGCCAGATCGACGTAGTGCTGTCGAATTCGTTCGGTTTCGGGGGCACCAACGCATCCGTGATTGTGCAGCGCGTGGCTAACTGACGCATCATAGGAAGAAGTGTCCACCGATTCGCCGCATTCGGTGATAATTCCTAGAGCCGGGCGCAGACTATCGGCCAATGCGAGAATCTCGCGAGGCTGCGATTGAACCGACAGGATTCAGGTTGCATCGATGAGTGAGAGGCCGCCCATTTCGCCGAGAAGCCCGCGCGCCGCGCTGGAGCCCGAGCGGGTTCCGCCGCCGCCGAGGCGGTCCGAGCGCGCGCGCAATCCGTTCGTCATCGTCGGCAACGCCATCATCACCATCGTGCTGATCCTGATGCTCGGCGGAGGCGCCGTCTATGTTTACGGCAGGCAGATGCTCGATGCCCCCGGACCGTTGAAGGAAGAAAAGATCGTCAATATCCCGGCGCGCTCGAAAACAAGGGATATCGCCGATACGCTGCAGCGCGAAGGCGTGATCGACATCGGTCCCTGGGCATTCATCGGCGGCGTGTTCGCCTTGAAGGCGAGCTCCGATCTCAAGCCCGGCGAATACGCCTTCCAGAAGCGCTCCAGCCTGCGCGACGTCATCGGGACCATCGTCGAAGGCAAGGTGGTTCAGCACGCCGTCACGATTCCCGAAGGGCTGACCTCGGAGCAGATCGTGGGCCGGCTTTCCGAGAACGATATTTTTGCAGGCTCGGTGCGCGAAATGCCGCGCGAAGGCACGTTGCTGCCGGAAACCTACAAATTCCCCCGCGGCACCACGCGCGAACAGGTCATTCAACGGATGCAGCAGACGCAGAAGCGGGTGCTGGGGGAAATCTGGGAGCGCCGCAATCCCGAGGTTCCGGTCAAGACGCCGGAGCAGCTGGTTACGCTGGCGTCGATCGTGGAGAAGGAAACCGGCAAGCCGGATGAACGCAGCCGTGTCGCCGCGGTGTTCGTCAATCGGCTGCGGCAAAAAATAAAGCTGCAATCCGATCCGACCATCATCTATGGGCTGGTCGGCGGCAAGGGAACGCTGGGGCGGCCGATCAAACGTTCCGAGATCCAGCAGCCATCGCCCTACAATACCTATGTGGTCGACGGCCTGCCGCCCGGACCGATTGCCAATCCCGGGCGTGCCTCGCTGGAAGCGGCCGCCAACCCGGCGCGGACCCGCGATCTGTTCTTCGTCGCCGACGGCACCGGCGGCCATGCCTTTACCGAGACCTACGACCAGCATCAGAAGAACGTCGCCAAGCTGCGCACGATGGAAAAGCAGATTCAGAACGACACGGTCGAACCGGCGGCGGACGATGCGCCGCCGCCGGCGGGTACGCCGGGAGACCCTCCGACGGCGACCACGACCAAGCCGGTCGCCCCGGCGAAGAAACCCAGCCGCAGCGCCGCTCCGGCCCGGCAGGGAACGGCACAGTCGACGGTGTCGCCTCCGGTGGTTCCGCAATAGCGCGGCCGGCGGCCGGCTCTTTTAGGCCGAAAACGCTCATGACCAGCAGCTTTGCGCATTTGCCTGCGGCGAAACCGGTATCCACTTTCGCGAAATACGCGCTAAGGTCGGAACGGTTCCTGGTTTGCGAATCTCACACCCGTTCCTTTCGGAGTACCTGACGCGATGGCGTTGTCGAGCATGACTGGTTTTGCCCGAAGTCACGGCGCCAGCGGACCTTATACGTTCGAATGGGAGTTGAAGTCGGTCAACGCCAAGGGTTTCGATCTGCGGATGCGGCTGCCGCCGGGATGGGACGAACTCGAGACGTTTGCCAAGAAGCGCGCCGGCGAAGTGTTGTCGCGGGGCACGGTGTACGCCAATTTGAACGTCAAGCGCGCCAACGCGCTTTCCACCATTCGGGTCAATGAAGAGGTGCTCGCTTCGATCGTCAGGGTCGCAGGCGTGCTTGCGGGCAAGATCGACGCGGTCGCGCCCAGCATCGACGGATTGCTGGCGATCAAGGGCGTGATCGAAATCGTCGAGCCCGAAAGCGATGAGGCGGAAGACAAGGCGGCGAAGGCCGCCGCGGCCGAGGCCTTCGAGCAGGCGCTCGGCAACCTCGTGGCGATGCGCCAGCGCGAGGGCGTGACGCTCGGGCAGATTCTGATCCAGCGAATGGATGAGATCGAGCGCCTGGCGAAGCGGGCCGAGACGGCTCCCGGCCGCAAGCCGGATGCGATCCGGGCACGGCTTGCCGAGCAGATCGCGGCATTGCTTGAAACCTCCGACCGCTTCGATCCCGACCGGCTCCATCAGGAAGCGATCATGATCGCCGCAAAGGCCGATATCCGCGAAGAGCTGGATCGTATCGCCTCGCACATCTCGCAGACCCGCGAGATGATCGCCAAGGGCGGACCGGTCGGACGGCGGCTGGATTTCCTGGCGCAGGAATTCAATCGCGAGGTCAATACCTGCTGCTCCAAGTCGAACGATCTCGAATTGACCAACACCGGCCTCGCGATGAAGAACGTGGTCGAGCAATTTCGCGAACAGGTTCAGAATCTGGAGTGATCGATGACGGCTGGCGGCCACGGCTTCGATGGGGTTGAGCGGCGCGGGCTGATGTTCGTGCTGTCGTCGCCGTCGGGCGCGGGCAAGACCACGCTGTCGCGGCTATTGATCGAACGGATGCCCGGTCTGAAGATGTCGGTGTCCGCGACCACGCGGCCGATACGGCCCGGCGAAGTCGACGGCCGCGACTATTTGTTCGTCGACAAGGCGAAATTCGAATCGATGGTCAAGCGAAACGAATTGCTGGAATGGGCGACCGTGTTCGACAATCGCTATGGCACGCCGCGCGCCCCGGTCGAGACCGCGTTGTCGGCGGGCCAGGATGTGCTGTTCGACATCGACTGGCAGGGCACCCAGCAATTGCGGGAAAAGGCGCGCGCCGATGTCGTCAGCGTGTTCATCCTGCCGCCATCGGCCGCCGATCTGGAAAAGCGTCTGCACTCCCGCGCGCAGGATTTCGACGCCGTGATCCGGGGCCGGATGAGCCGCGCCAGCCATGAAATGAGCCATTGGGCGGAGTATGATTATATCGTGATCAATCACGACATCGATGAAGCGTTCGCCGAGGTGCAGTCGATCCTCAAGGCCGAACGGCTGAAGCGCGAACGCCGCACCGGTCTGACGACGTTCGTGCGGGAATTGCAGCGCCAATTAGAGAAGTGAACCGACCCCGCGCTGCCGTTGGTTTGGACCACGCTCGTTTGGACCTCGGCCGTTTGAAGCCCGGCGGCGGCTTTTGCGGGAGAAATCCCGCAGCAGTTCGACGATCCTGTCGTCGGGTTCGCTGACTTGATCGAGGTCGCGAGGAAAGTGAGGCTGCGGCGGAAGAGTCTCGGCGCCCTGATAAACCATGGATACCCTGCGGGCGGGAGTTGCCGATTTCCAGATGGCGTCCCGGCGGCCGCGAAGCTTGCGCTTGGCACGGCGTCGCCTGCCGACGAAGTTGAAGATCAGGCGCCCCATCACGCCCGCCAAGGCCAGCGCGCCGATGATCGCAGCCAACAGCATCTGCACGGAATGGGTCGGCGTTTCCGATGACAGGTCCGCGGCCGTGAACTGACGGGCGGCGGGAGGCAGGGACGGTTGGGCCTTTGGTTGGATTTGCGGAACGGCGCTCGCGTCCGCGACAACAGTGGAAGGTTCAACTGGCGCCGGACTGGCCGAGGGGTTGGATTCGGCAAACGCGTTCGACTGATCCATCCAGCGCGACGTGACGACCGATGACTGTGTTTCGGCGACTGGCGGCTGCGCGGCCTTGTCGGCGTCGCTCAGCGATGCGTTCGGGGAAATCGTCGCAGCCGGCCGGTCTTCGCGGATCGGTTGTAGGCCGCGCTTCTGCGGCGGCAGTTCGGCGTGCGCGTTGGCGATGGCCGTCTGCATGGCCGTGTCGGTCTTGCCCGAAACCGGCTTGAATTTGGGCGGCGCTGTGCTGGCGGATTTTTCGTCTTCGCGGATGTACCAGCATTGGCGTTTGCTGCTGCGATCGATCCGATAACGCCAATGGCTGCCTTGAGGCGTCTCGCCCTTTGGCGAGGAAAGGCATTCGTCGTCCGCGCCGGCTGCGTTGCCTGGTGTTGCCGTCAAAGGGATGCCCGCGAGAACAATGGCTAAGACGGCCGACGCGAATGTCGCGGCTCGATTTGGCATCTGCAACTCCGGTACTAATACGCGTATTCCGAGCCCTATGTCTCCGCAAAGACTTGGGTCGCAATGAGCCACAATTTCGGCAGCATGAGGCTTAATTCGGGCTCGCGCGGCCCTGCGGTATCTGGAAGAGATAAAAGTTGACGCTGTGGTTTTGGCGTCACGCGCTTGCAAACAGCACGTTACGGTGGCCATCGAAGCGCACCACACGCATCCGGTTAATCCGACGCAAATCGCGCGCGCTTGTTCATGCGATCACCGCAACTGCTTCAGTTCTTCAAGACGATGCGTCCCACCACTTTTCCGGCCCGCAATTCGTCGATCCATTTCTGGACGTCGCCCATCGGTTCTTCTTTCATCGGCGTCGGCTTGATCTTGCCGGCGCGCGCAAGCGCCATCAGCTCATGCGCTTCGGTCAGCGTCCCGACCATGAAGCCCTCGATGGTCATGCGCTTGTAAACCCATTGCACCATCGGCAGGCTGAAATTGCCGCCCATCAGCCCGGACACCACGATCTTGCCGCCTCGCGCGAGCGTCGAGACTGCGAAGCCCATCGATTTTTCGTTGCCGGCAAAATCGACGACACCGTCGAATCCACCTTCGGTTTCCTTGAGGATGCGTTTGACGACGTCGGCTTCGGACGGATCGTAGGCGACCACCGCGCCGTTTTTCAGCGCGGCATCGCGCGCGGCCGGACTCAAATCCGCGACGGTGATGTTTTGCCTGAACATGGCTTGCGCGAACGCCAGCCCCATCATGCCGACGCCGCCAAGGCCGATCAGCAACAGATTGCGCTGTCGCGGCCGATCAACCAGGCGCTTCAGCGCGCCATAGGCGGTGACGCCGGAACACATCAAGGCCGCGGCCTGATTGACCGGCAGCGGATCGTAGTCGAGCAGATATTTCGCGTCCGGCACCAGCACATGACTGGCGAAACCGCCGTCGATGGAAACCCCGAGAAAACGCTGCTTGACGCAGAGGTTTTCGTCGCCGTTCAAACAGTCGCGGCACTGGCCGCAGCCGATCCAAGGGAATACCGCTTTCCTGGTACCGATCAGATCCTTGGAAACATCCGGACCGACTTCCTCGACGATCCCCGCGATCTCGTGTCCGAGCGTAAACGGCAGCGTCATGCCGCGTGTGGTGTCGAGTTTCTTGCCGCCGCCGAGGTCGGCGTAGCCATCCTGGATGTGCAGATCGGAATGGCACAGCCCGCAACGTTCGATACGGACAAGAACCTCCTTGGCCTGCGGCTTCGGCGTGTCGACGATGGTCTCACACAATGGCGCATCGAATTTTACCAGGGATTGGCGACGCATCAGTGCCATGGTGTTTTCTCCTTAAACAATCTTCGGTTTTTCGTTTCTTATATCGATCAGTTCACGCGCCATGGCAACAAAGCCGCTGACCGGGACGGTCTCGGCGCGACGTGTCGCATCGACATGCGCCGCGCCCGCGAGCCGGGCCGGATCGGCGGCCAATGATTTCAGGCTTTGCCGCAGCATCTTGCGGCGCTGGCCGAACGCCGCCGCCGCCACCTGTTCCAACGCGCGGCGATCGCAGGGCTCGGGTGCTGCGCGCGGCACCAATCGCACCACCGAGGAGGTGACTTTGGGCTGCGGCACGAACGCCGCGGGAGAAATGTCGAACAGGATTTTTGTCTCGGCGCGCCAGTTCGCAAGCACGGCGAGCCGTCCATAGGCTTCGTCGTCTTCGCGCGCGACGATGCGCTCGGCCACTTCGCGCTGAAACATCAGCACCATCATGTCGTACCAGGGCGGCCACGGCTCGATCGACAGCCAGTCGATCAACAGCGCGGTGGCGATGTTGTAGGGCAGGTTGGCGACGATCTTCGCACGCGTGCCGCCGAGCAGCGGCAGGGGGTCAAAATGCTGCGCGTCGGCGCAGATGATCTCGAGCCGTCCCGGGTAGTGCCTGGAAATGTCCTCGAGCGCGCCCAGCGCGCGCTCGTCGCGCTCCACCGCGATGACGCGGCGCGCGCCCAGCGCCAGCAGTGCGCGGGTCAGGCCGCCGGGACCGGGCCCGACCTCAATAATGACAGCGTCTTCGAGCGGACCGGCGGCACGCGCGATCCGCGCGGTGAGGTTGAGGTCCAGCAGGAAATTCTGGCCGAGCGATTTTCGGGCCGACAAAGCGTGCTGGCGAATGACCTCGCGTAGCGGCGGGAGGTCATCGATCGCGCTCATGCCGGCTGCGCCGCCGCCATGCGGGCGGCGAGACGCAACGCCGCGATCAGGCTCGACGGATCGGCCCGGCCGGTGCCGGCGATGTCGAACGCGGTGCCATGATCCGGCGACGTCCTTACAAACGGCAAGCCCAGCGTGACGTTGACGGCGTCTTCGAACGCCAGCGTCTTGACCGGGATCAGCGCCTGATCGTGATACATGCAGATCGCGCAGTCATAGGTCTTGCGGGCGGCGACATGGAACATGGTGTCCGCCGGCAGCGGTCCCCTGATCTCGATGCCTTCGCCGCGCAGGATTTCGACGGCAGGCGCCACGATGGTCTGATCCTCAACTCCGAGCGAACCTTCTTCGCCGGCGTGGGGATTGAGGCCGGATACCGCGAGGCGCGGATTGGCGAGGCCGAAGCGCGCCTTCAACGCCGCGGCCACGATGCGGACCGTCGTGACGATCAACTCGCTCGAGAGCTGCGCGACCGCGTCACGGAGCGCCACATGGATCGTCACCGGCACGACCACGAGGGCAGGGGACCACAGCATCATGACAGGCTGTGGCGTATGGCCGCCGGTGCCCGCGAGTTCGGCGAGAAACTCGGTGTGGCCGGGATGGCGGAAACCGGCACGGTAGAGAACGCTCTTGGCAATCGGATTGGTGACGACCGCGCTGGCGCGGCCCGCGGTCACATCGCGGACCGCCTGGCGAATCGAGGCCATGGCGGCGGCGGCGCTGGTGTTGTCGGGCTGGCCCGGCTGCGCGGTCGCGGCCTGGCCGGTGGCCACGACGGGCAATGCGTCGGCAAACACATCGAGCGCATCCTCGGCGCCGGCGTCGGCGAGCTTGACGTCCAGTCCGAGAGCCTTGGCCCGATGGTCGAGCAGGTTGCGATCGCCGAGCAGGTAGAACGGCGGCAGCTTCAGCTCATTCCGGCGCAGCCACGCCTTGATGGTGATATCGGGCCCGATACCCGCGGGTTCGCCCAAGGTCAGCGCGAGGGGCTTTGCCATGCATCAACGATATTCGATCATCGCGGCTTTGCGAACTTCCTGCAGGTACGATTTCGACTTCGCTTCGTATTTCTCGGCGTACATCTTGTCCCGGATTTCCCTTTTCTTCGGCGTGTCGACGGTGGTCGCCTTTCTTCCGCACAGCGCAACCATCTCGACGCCCTGCTTTGTCACTTCAGGCGCGGTCAAATGGCCGATCGGCGTCTTGTCGAGTCCTTCGCGAAGAACGGCCGGGATATCGGCGGACGTCTTGGTCACGGTCTCGCGTATCGCGGCATTCGGCATGGATTTGAAAAAGGAGTTGGCGTCGGCGCAGGTCTGGATGCGGCCGCGCAGGGATTCTGCTTCCTTGACCCTTGCTTCGATGGCGGCCGGCGCCGATCCGCGCGGAAGGATCAGGACGATCGGGCGCATTTGATATTCGAACGCCTCGGTCTGCAGTTTCTCGTCGCCATTGGCCTGGACGGCGGCGGCGACGTCCTTTTCGCCGACCTGGAGGCTCTCCTTGTATCGCCCGCGGATCAGACTGGTCCAAACCATCTCGGCCTTCATCCGGGCCTTCAGCGTATCGGGTCGAATGCCCTGGCTTTCAAGCGATTTGGCAAGCATTTCAGGCGAGGTGCGCATCCGCGTGCTCATGGCGGCAAACGACTGGTCGACGTCGGAAGCGGTGGGATCGACGCCGTATTTCTTGCCTTCCCTGATCTTGACCTTTTCATCGATCAGTTCGTCGATCACCTGCTGGCGGACCGGCGTTTTGTGCGTCGTCAGGAAGTTCAGCTTGGTGCGCTGATCGATGTCGTAACTGGTGATCGGTTCGCCGTTGACCATCACGGCGACGGTCTGGGCCTGCAGAGGGGATCCGCAGCCCATCAAGATCAACGCCACGGCGCAGCCCAGCATGAGCGACGGGAGGCGATCGAGGATTGTCGGGGTCGTCATGATCATATTCGCTGTATCAACCGGTTTCGAACTGCATCCGCGACACGGGAATGATCCTCCAGCAGCGTCAGGGCGGCGGCTCTACTGCAGGCCGCCGGTCGGACTGGCCGAAGAGGTCGTGGTGGCAAGCGTTCGCAGGCCGATCTGCAACATGAACGCGTGGCTGAGCACCGGCGGTGCGACGCCCGCAGAGTACTGGTAGGACGTCACGTAGTTGGCCGCCAGCACGAAACAATCGTCCACATAGCCCGCGCCGATGATGTACTGGTTGAGCTTGTTGGCTTCAAGATCCCATCGCGCCGCACCCGACACCACCCAGTTTGCGGCCACCTTGATCGAGCCGGTGCCCAGCAGGCCCTCGCGGCGGGTCAGGTATCCAAGGTCGGGCTGCGCAGCATAGTTGCCGTACATCAGGCTGACCGACCAGCGGTCGAAACTGGCGCGGCCCTCGGCCTCGAAGCGATTGATGTTCAACGTGGCCTCGTCCATGCGCGAGCGCACGCTGAACGTATAGGTTCTGTTGGGCGAGTAATTGACGCGGGCGACATAATCGGATCGCGTATTCTGGAGGCCGGAATCGACGCCGGTATTGGTCACATCCTGAACGGCGTAGGAGTTCAGGCCGAACAGTTGATAGGATTGTCCGAACAGTACGTTGACGGAGCCGCCGCGGTCGAATTGCGTGGTGGCCTGCACGCCGACATTGGCGCGGCCGCCGCCCTCAACCCGGTCGTAGCCTGAGAATTTGTCGACCGCGAACAGGTTGCTGGCGTCGAACACCATGCTCTGCGCGTCTTCGTTGGGAAGCTTGCCGGCATAGGTTTCGTTGGGACGGGCGATGACCTGCGCGATCGGCTCGATCGTGGTGGTGCCCCAGGGCTGAACGTTGATGAAGGGATAGCGGTATTCGAGGCCGACGGTGGGCATCACCCGCAGCGCCTGCGTCTCGCCCGCGGGCAGGAAATTCGAGACCCCCGGCTGATTCGAGATCGATGCATCGATCGCGTCGGCGCGGACAATCGCAAACGGCGTCCAGATCTGTCCGGCCGTATCGGTGAACGATCGCCGCCATTGCGCCTCACCCGTCAAACGCGTGTAGGTACCGGGTATGCCGCGCAGAAGGCATTGCGACGGCAACCGCGCCAGCGGATCGGCCGACGCCGTCAGGCACAGCCCGTTGGTGTTCGCCAATGTCGTGATCGGATCGAACGCCGCGGTGTCCCGCGTCAGGCTGGTGAAGTTGGTCTTGTAGCTGAATTCTCCGCCCAGGATCGGGCTGTTGAGCACGTTCGAATAATCGATCACCGGATGGATTACCGGAACTTTGTCCTGGTTACCGGAGTAGCTCAGATAATAGATCGTGCGCGCATCGAAGAAGCTGCGATTGCCGACGCCGGTCAGATAAAGCTGCGAGATGGCTTCCGTCGGCAGGCTCAGGAACGAGTTCAGCGGGTCCTTGTATTGGGCCAGCCTGTAGTCGGAGAAAAAGTAATAGTCGGAGAGCAGAACGCCGTCCCAGCCCCACACCCATTTGTCGTTCAGCGCGAACTGGCCTTTGGTGTCGACGCCACCGCGGAACTGGCGGTCGCCCGGCAGGCCCGCGAACGCGCCCTGATCGAGCTGATCGATGCCGTAGGCGCGGATTTGATACGATCCGTTGATCAGGCGCTGACGGAATTCGCCCTGCAGCAGCACGCCCTGCCGCGTCGTGAAGCGCGGGTTGAAGGTCGCGTCATAGTCCGGGGCGATGGCCCAGTAGAACGGGGTTTCGACGCCGAACCCATAGCCGGTGGCCGAACTGAAGCCCGGCATCAAAAACCCGGTCTTGCGCTTTACGGTCGGGTCGGGTGTCGAGAAGTACGGCAGATACGCCATCGGAACGCCGAAGAATTCGAGCTGCGCGTTCTCGAAGTACAGCATCTTGTCGGTCTGGTCGTGGATGATGCGCGCGCCCTTGACCTGCCACAGCGGCGGCTTCTTCGGGTCGTCCTTGCAGGGTGCACAGGCGGTGTAGACGCCGTTCTCGAACACGGTGTAGTTGCCGCTCGATCGGTCCGCGCGCGACGCGGCCATTCGCGTGGCGTCGGCGGTGTCGACGCGCAGCGAATCGACGAAACCGTCGCGGTAGTCGTCGCTCAAATCCAGGATGTTCGCGTAGGTGACTTTGCCTTCCGCGTCGGTCATGCGGATGTTGCCTTCGGCGTGAAGACGCTTGGTCTTCTGATCGTAGATGACCTTGTCGGCCTCCACGCTGGTGCCGTTGTAGAACATCTGCACGTTGCCGACCGCCGACACGCGCGAATTATTGTAGTCGTAATCGACCTCGACGGCCTGGACGAGCATCTGTCCATTGTTGGCCGCCGGCGGCGGTTTCGGCCGGGGCGGAATCGGATTGTAGGTGAAGCTCTGCGCCGAGGCCGGCAGGGTCGAGGCAACGCCGAGCGCGCCGGCGAGGGCGAACCCGAACAGCAGGGCGAGAAGGGACCCGCTGGCGACGGTCACGCGAGCCCGTTGGCGGCGCACGAGGGTGCGCCGTCCGAACGCGGGCGACCTGCTCTGGCGGGCGGCGACAACGGCCACTACCCGTCCTCCTGGTACAGCAAGGCCAAAAAGCCGGTGAGACCGCCCACACACACAGGCAGCCACGCCGAAGCGATCGGATGCATCAATTCAGCCTTGCTCAAATCTTCAGTTACTTTCGAGAGAACATAGAGCAGAAAGCCTGCACCCACGCCACTCAAAACCATCTTTTGCACGCCGCCCATCCGGAAGAAGCGGAGGCTGACGGAAGCCGCCAACATCACCATTGCGGCCAGCAAAAACGGCTGTGCGAGAAGCTTATGGTACTGCAGGCGGTAGCCTGCGGTCGCAAATCCGGAGCTTTCGGAGGATCGGATATAGCCCGGAAGTTGCCAAAAAGACACAGTTTCCGGGGTCGAGAAACTGTT
Source organism: uncultured Alphaproteobacteria bacterium (assembly GCA_963793165.1). Classification (GTDB taxonomy): domain Bacteria; phylum Pseudomonadota; class Alphaproteobacteria; order Rhizobiales; family Xanthobacteraceae; genus Bradyrhizobium. Next base: position 163,984 of record CAWBYU010000004.1, on the reverse strand, counting down.
GCGGACCTGGGCCGGCGTCAGGGTGGTGGCGAGGAAGAAATTATCCTGATCGACCGGAGGGCCGTCGAGGGAGTAACGGCGCGCCGATTGGAAGCGCCAGCGTCCCTCCTCGAGGGTGGCTTCGCGCGCCTCGATTCGCTCCTTGAACTGGAAGTCGGCATCGAATCGGAACACCGTGAGCCCGGTCAACCGCACGCCCTGCTGTTCGCTTCGTGCGGCGTTGATGATGGCCTGGCCCTCGCTGTTCACCTGATTGATCCAGAAGCCGGATGCGTCCTGGATGCCGCCGCCGGGGGTGGAGCCGAACAGCTCGGCTTCCATCCGCTTGGAGATTTCGCGCAAATTGGCGGACATCGGGTTGTAGGCGACCGTCGCTATGGTGCCGAGCGCGATCGCGCTTGCCAGCGCCGGCGCGATGAACTGCCAGGCCGAGATGCCGGCGGCGCGGGCGACCACCAGTTCGAGCCGGCGCGAAAGCGCCAGATAGCAGGTCATCGCTCCGATCAGGATGCAAAACGGCATCATCTTTTCAAGCAGTTGCGGCACGCGGAACAGTGAGGTCTCCGCGACCGTGATCGCGGATGCCGAAACCAGCCCCGACGTCTTCCTGACCATTTCGATGTAGTCGACCAACACCAGCAGCACGAAGATGCTGGCGAACACGCCGAGCGCCGAAACCACGAATCGGCCGGCAAAGTATCGTCCAAGCGTGTTGGTCATCATGCTCATGCGGTGGCGGGCCGTCCGAAAAGCCGCAACAGGCGCGCATTCGATTTGTTGATGGCCTCCATCAAGGCCGCCGGCGGTTCGATCACGATGCCTCCGATGATGATCCAGAAGCTGACGCCGATCGCCGTAATCAGCATCAGATATTGAATGAGCGGCGCCATCGGCGATTTCACCGCCATGACCGAGCAGGCGAATCCCGCCATCCGCAATCCGAACACGGCGAGGATCGAGCCGGTGATCGAAAAGTTGCGGCTCTGGCGCGTGGTGCGCGGCGCGCCGAGGAAGGCAAAGGTCAGGGCCGCGAAGGCGAAGGGATAGACCGGCGCCAGGAAGCGGTCATGCAACTCGGCGCGGAACTGTCCGGGCAATTGCGTGTAGACCGGATCGTCCGGCGGCGGCGACACCAGTTCCCAGAGATAGCGTTCGCGAATGCCGAGCGTCACGTCGCGGCCCTGGTTCGAGAACTTCGACATGTCGAATGCATAGCGACGGAACGCCACCAGCGCGGGATCGCGTTTGCCGGCCTCGAAGCGTTGCAGATTGCCGTCCTCCAGGATCAGAAACGAGCCGCCTTCGTTCTTCAGAATCGTTCCATGGTCGGCGATGATGCTGACGCGTTCCTTGGGGTCGCGGCGATCGTCGACAAAGATGCCGACCAGCAGGCCGCCCGGCTGCCGTTCCCGGATGCGGATGGTCAGGTTCTGGTCGAGCTGGGCGAAGCGGCCGGGCTGCAGGATATTGGCCAGCACATCCGCGGTGATTTCGGCGTCCCATTGCTTGAGGCGGCGCATGCCGTCGGGGGCGAGATAGGAGGCGATGAAGCCGACCATCAGCGCGACCACGACGGTGGCATAGAGAAACGGACGGAACAGCCGCAGCGGCGAGAAGCCGGCGGCGTTCATCACGATGATCTCCGAATCGGTCGCGAGCTTGTTGAGGGTATGCGAGACCGCGATCATCAGGGCGATCGGGGAGATGATCAGCACCAGCGCCGGAATCACCAGGCTGGTGACGCCGAGAAAGGTGACGATGGTCTGACCCTGGCTGGTCATCAGATCGATGCCGCGCAACGCCTGCGTAATCCAGATCACGCCCGTCAGGCTGACCAGAACCAGCGCAAACGACGCAAGCGTCGTGCGGAAGATATACTTGTCGATCGACCCCATTGTTACCGAATATTCCCCGCCCCCCGAACCGGACCCGCGGCCTGCGACCCATCCCGGAAAACCGGGATCCCCTTGAAGTCGCGCCGCCACTTTCCAGCAGGCCTATCCTCACTACCATCCCTTTGATCCGTCGACAAAATGGCCGAGCCAAGGCGCCCCTCATATATGGTTAATTATTGGTATGATGTGGCCTTCGGGCCACGGCAGCGCTTGGCAGGGCTGCGGCTGACAGGCCATAGTGCGCCGGAACGTGCTTTTGAGGGATGTGCCGTACATCCGAAGCGAAACCTGAACTATCCAGCGGGCCTCCCGGCCCGCCGCCAGCCCTGATTTTTGGAGGATTTGCCTATGCCCGACGCCGTCAAGGTCGGCTTCGTTCCGTTTTCCACGGCCCCGCGTGGCGCTCTGGTGATATTTTGCGATGACGCCCTGAAATTCGGCGCGGCGACCCTGAAGACGCTCGGCGATGCCGCCGGCATCGTCAAGCGCGCGGCGGCCACGAATCAGTTCAAGGGCAAGAGCGCGTCGACGCTGGATATCCTGGCGCCGGAGGGTCTGAAGGCGGCTCGCCTGATTGTGATCGGTACCGGCAAGCGCTCGGCGATCAAGGACAATGATTTTCTCAAATTCGGCGGCGCCGCGGCCGGCAAACTGGCCTCCGGCAATGACGCCGTGACGGTGATCGCGGAACTGCCTGACGGGGCGATGAAGCCGGAGCAGGCGGCCGCGGTCGCCTCGGGCATGCGGCTGCGGGCCTATAAATTCGATCGCTACAAGACCAAGAAGAAGGACGGCGAAGACGCCACATTGCGCGCCGACGTTTCGGTCGCGGTCGGCGACGTGGCGGCGGCGCGAAAGGCTTTCGCGCCGGACGCGCATATCGTCGATGGCGTCATCATGGCGCGCGAACTCGTCAACGAGCCGCCGAACGTGCTCTATCCCGTGGAATTCGCGCGCCGCGCCAGCCAGCTCCGCAAGCTCGGCGTCGAAGTCGAGGTACTCGACGTCAAGGCCATGACCAAGCTCGGAATGGGCGCGCTGCTCGGTGTCGCGCAAGGCTCGGTGCAGCCCGGACGGACCGTGATCATGCGCTGGAACGGCGGCAAGCGCGGCGACCAGCCGGTTGCCTTCGTCGGCAAGGGCGTGTGTTTCGACACCGGCGGTATTTCGATCAAGCCGGCGGGAAGCATGGAGGACATGAAGGGCGACATGGGCGGCGCGGCCTGCGTGGTCGGGCTGATGCACGCGCTGGCCGCGCGCAAGGCAAAGGTCAATGTGGTCGGCGCCATCGGCGTCGTCGAGAACATGCCCGACGGCAACGCGCAGCGCCCCGGCGATATCGTGACCTCGATGTCCGGCCAGACCATCGAGATCATCAACACCGACGCCGAGGGCCGTCTGGTGCTGGCCGACGTGCTCTGGTACGTCGCCAAGAAGTACAAGCCGAAATTCATGGTCGATCTCGCGACCTTGACCGGCGCGATCATGGTGGCGCTCGGCACCGAATATGCCGGGATGTTTTCCAACAATGATGAGCTGGCCGAACGGCTGACCAAGGTGGGGCTGGAGACCGGCGAACGGGTGTGGCGCATGCCGCTCGGCCCGGAATACGACAAGCAGATCAATTCGCAGTTTGCCGATATGAAAAATACCGGCACCCGCAACGGCGGTTCGATCACCGCCGCGCAGTTCCTGCAGCGTTTTGTCGACGACACGCCATGGGCGCATCTCGACATCGCGGGAACCGCGATGGGCGCGCCGAAAACCGAGATCAACCACAGCTGGGGTTCGGGCTATGGCGTTCGCCTGCTGGAGCGGCTGGTGGCGGAATATTACGAAGCCAAAAAATAGCTGAAGCCAGTGCTGACTATGAGAGATCGGTGAGTCACTTGCTGCCCATGCTTCGAGACGCTCGCGTTGCTCGCTCCTCAGCATGAGGTTGCTGTGGTTCAACAAGTTAGACCTCATCCTGAGGAGGCCGCGAAGCGGTCGTCTCGAAGGATGGGCTGCAATACAGATTTGTAATTCCTGGTACTGAATAGCTGAAGCCAGATAGCTGAAAACCGCATGACCGAAGTCCTGTTCTACCATCTGCAGAACATGTCGCTCGACAACGTGCTGCCGCCGCTGCTCGAAAAATCGATCGAGCGCGGCTGGCGGGTCGTGGTGCAGTCGACCTCGCCGGAGCGTGCCGACGCGCTCGATGCCCATTTGTGGACCTATCGCGACAATTCGTTTTTGCCGCACGCCACCTGGCGCGCCGGCGATGCGCACGATCAGCCGATCGTGCTGGCGGTGGAGGAAGGCAATCCGAACCGGGCCAATGTCAGGTTCCTGATCGACAATGCGCCCTTGCCCGCCGATTCGGATGCCTATGAGCGGGTAGTTTGGGTGTTCAACGGCGACGACGGCGACGCGCTGGCGGCGGCGCGGGGGGCCTGGACGGATTGCAAGTCGCGCGGGTTCGATGTCACTTACTGGCAGGCCGACGAGCAGGGCCGGTGGCGGAGGCGGGAATAGCGGCGCAGGGCGATTAATGATAATCTGCGGTTTCGGTCCGTGAGTCCGCATAAAGCCACGGTCGTGCCGCAAAGTGATAGTGAACCATCGCTGGGGCTTTTGGTGGGAATTTAGTTCGGGGTGGGAATTTAATTCATCGTGCGAGACAGAAACTCTCATCGAAACCGATTGCTGGCGCTGCTGGTGCTCGCGCCCATGGTCGGCGGCTGCTCAGGCACGACCGAGATGTTCCAGTCCGATCTTCTGTCAAAGGATGCGGAATGGTTTTCGCGCTCCGGCAGGCTGTTCATTCGAAGCGTCTCGATTGAAACGCCGCCGCTGTCGCCCAACAAGCCGGTCACCGCGGAAGATCTGGTCAGCGCCGAGGGGGGATGCCCGGGAATGGCGCCTGCGGGCGGGCCCGGGGACGCCAACGCCTTGACCAACGGCGCTGCGGGCGCGCCCGCTCCGACCACCACGGGGACCGTCGCGCTCGGCCATACTGAATGCGACGTCGTGCGCGGCATCGGCGCGCCCGACAGTGTCAATCTGTCGAACAATCCGCGCGGCGATCGGGTGGCTGTCGTCAATTACTCGCGCGGACAGCGCGCCGGAATTTATACCTTTACCGCCGGACGCCTGACCTCGATCGAGCGGGGACCCGAGCCGGTGGCGGAGCCGAGGGGCGGGAAGCCGAAAGCGAAGAAAAAACCTGCGGCGACGTGATTTCTCGGGGCTTAGCCCGTCGCTTCGTCATATTGCGAACTCACCGCCAGCCATTCTTCCTCGGCGCGCTGCAAGGCGCTCTCCGCGCCGGCGCGCGCCTTGCTGAGCTGGGCCGCCTGTTTCGGGTCGCGCTTGAACAGATCCGGCAGCGCCAGCGCGGTATCGATCTTGGCGATGATGCCGTTGATCCGCGCGATCTCGGTCTCGGCATCCGAAATCCTCTGTTTCAGCGGTACACGTTTTTCGCCCTTGCTGCGTTGCGGCTTGTCGCGGCCGTTGGCGCGCTCGTTGCCGCCGCGGTCGCGCGAATTGGTGCGCATGCCGCGCGCCGACAGCACCATGCGGCGGTAATCGTCGAGGTCGCCGTCGAAGGTCGTGACGGCGTGATCGGCGACCACCCACAACTGATCGGCGCACGCCTCGATCAGATAGCGATCATGCGAAACCATGATGACGGCGCCGGGAAATTCATTGATCGCCTCGGCCAGCGCGGCGCGGCTGTCGATGTCCAGATGGTTGGTCGGCTCGTCGAGAATGATCATGTTGGGACCGAAGAAGGTCGCCAGTCCCAGCAGCAACCGCGCTTTTTCGCCGCCCGACAGGCTCCTGACCAGGGTGTCGCCGGCCTTGCCCGAGAAACCGATCGCGCCGGTGCGGCCGCGCACCTTGGTCTCGGGCGCGTCCGGCATCAGCTTGCGGACGTGATCGTAGGGCGAGCCGTCGAGATTGAGTTCGTCGACCTGGTGCTGGGCGAAATATCCGACCGACAGTTTCTCCGCGCGGGTGACGTGACCGGAGAATGGCGGCAGCTTGTTGGCCAAAAGCTTGACCAGCGTCGACTTGCCGTTGCCGTTGGAGCCGAGCAACGCGATGCGGTCGTCGGTGTCGATGCGCAATGTCACGCGGTTGAGCACCGGCTTTTTCGGATCGTAGCCGACCGAGACATCGTCGACCGCGATGATCGGCGGCGACAGCATCTTCTCCGGTATCGGAAATGAAATCTCGCGCACGTCCTGGGTCACCAGCGCGGTGACGGGCTTCATCCGTTCCAGCATCTTGACGCGCGACTGCGCCTGTCGGGCTTTCGACGCCTTGGCCTTGAAGCGATCGACAAAGGCCTGCAGCCGCTTGCGCTCGTCGGTCTGACGTTTGGCGTGCTTGGCGTCCAGCATCTCGCGCGTCGCGCGTTGCTCTTCGAACGACGAATAGGTCCCCTTGTAGAGCGTCAGCTTGCCGCGATCGAGGTGCAGGATCTGGTCCACCGAGGTATCGAGCAGGTCGCGATCGTGGCTGATGACGATCACGGTGCGCGGATAGTTCGCCAGATGGTCTTCAAGCCACAACGTGCCCTCGAGATCGAGGTAGTTGGTCGGCTCGTCCAGCAGCAGAAGGTCGGGAGCCGAGAACAAGGTCGCGGCGAGCGCGACGCGCATGCGCCAGCCGCCGGAAAATTCCGAACAGGGCCGGGCCTGGTCCGCGGTCGAAAATCCGAGGCCGCTGAGGATCGCGGCGGCGCGGGCAGGGGCCGAATGCGCGTCGATGTCGACCAGCCTGGTTTGAATTTCGGCGATCCGGTTTGGATCCTGCGCGGTCTCGGCCTCGTGCAGCAGCGCATCGCGCTCCAGATCGGCCTTCAGCACCACATTGACCAGGCTTTCCGGGCCGTCGGGCGCTTCCTGAGCCAGACTGCCGACGCGCCAGCGCGGCGGAATGCTGATGGTGCCCAATTCGGTCGGCAATTCGCCGCGGATGGCGTGAAACAGCGTTGATTTGCCGACGCCATTGCGGCCGACGAAGCCGACGCGTGCGCCGGGCACGATCTGTACCGAGCTATTATCGATCAAAAGCCGTCCGGCGATCCGGACCGAAATGTCTGACATTGAAAGCATGCGGGCTTTTCACCGGAGCGGCCCCAAAACGCAACCGTTTATTGAGCAAAATGGCGTGTCCGCGACGCTCGATGTTCGAATTGGCCGTGAATTCAATCAAGCCCGCGATCCCTGCTGTGCCTTGCGACATCGGATTTTTCCGTCTATTGGCATCGGCAACATCAAGAGTTGAGCTGACGCTCAACGCCAACCTGCTCCCGAGCAAGGTGGCGCCCCCGTAAGGGGAGATGCGGCCGATCCGGCAACTAAACGGAAATTAGCCGCGAATGTCAGCCTTCTCGATGGTGGAGACCTGATGAGGCATAGGTGGGCCGGCATGACTGATTTCCAGCAATTCGCGAGCGACAATTATTCCGGCATCTGTCCGGAGGCATGGACCGCCATGGCCGAGGCAAACCGGGGCGCCGCACCGGCCTATGGCGATGACGACTGGACGGCCAAGGCGTCTGACGCCTTTCGCGCGCTGTTCGAAACCAACTGCGAGGTGTTCTTTGCTTTCAACGGCACGGCGGCCAACTCGCTCGCTTTGGCCGCGCTCTGCCAGTCCTATCACAGCGTGATCTGTTCCGGCACCGCGCATGTCGAGACCGATGAGTGCGGCGCCCCGGAGTTCTTCTCCAACGGATCCAAACTGCTGGTGGCGCAAACGGCGGACGGAAAACTGACACCCGATGCGATCCGCGCCATCGCCACCAACCGAACGGACATCCATTTTCCTAAACCACGCGTGGTGACGATCACGCAGCCGACCGAGACCGGTCAGGTGTATGACCTCGACGAATTGCGGGCCATTTCCAGGATCTGCCGCGAACTCGGTCTCAATCTCCACATGGACGGTTCGCGTTTTGCCAACGCCTGCTCCAGTCTTGGATGCAGCCCCGCCGATATGACATGGCGAGCCGGCATCGACGTGCTCTGCTTTGGCGGAACGAAAAATGGTATGGCCGCCGGCGAAGCCGTTCTGTTTTTCAACCGAGGGCTCGCGGAGGATTTCGACTATCGCTGCAAACAGGCGGGGCAGTTGGCTTCGAAGATGCGATTTCTGTCGGCGCCCTGGGTCGGCATGCTCGAAACCGGGGCGTGGCTGCGCAACGCGGAGCATGGCAACGCCTGCGCGCAACGCTTGCTGCGGCAGATCGGCGGGTCACCGGGGCTGGATATCATGTTTCCGGTTCAGGCCAATGCGGTCTTCGTCCGCATGCCGGATGTCAAATTCGCCGCGCTGCGCGATCGAGGCTGGCGGTTCTACACATTCATCGGAGGCGGAGCGCGGTTCATGTTCGCCTGGGACGCCTCGCCGGAACTCGTCGATCGGTTGGCCGCCGACATCAATCAGATCGCACTGGCTTGAATCTGTTTGTCAAAATTCGCATTGGCGGGGACACCGCCAATGCGTCCTCAGATACGCTTCGTGCCTAGTTCGACGACATCAGGTGGCCCTCATTGTCCCGCCTGCGCAACTCATCGAGCAGATGTTCGAGGTGCGACGAGAGCTGCGAGGGTTCCGGACGGAAATCCTGTTGCAGCCGTTCGCCGACGGCATCGCAGATCGCCCGGCTCGTCTTGCGGTCGATTTGCGCGCTGTTGTCGGTGATGGGGCTGTTCATGACGGGTTTCCGCTGCATATCCATGTGATTGACGTTTCGCTGGATCAAGTCATCGGAAGGGAAATTGTTTCGCGCTGTCGTCCGATCGCGTGGGTTTAAGTAAACATTGAATAAATGTTGCCGGTGGTTCCACTCGCCTGATGGTTCCACCGGGTTGAGATCATAAAAAAGCCCCGGCACGCATGTGCCGGGGCTTTCTAAGGTCAGATCGGGCGCTTCGGATCAATAGCAGCGGTTCACCAGGCGCCAGCGCGGGCCCCAAGGGGTTGGAACCAATCTGCGCGCGTAGCAGCCGCCATAGCCGCCGTAGTAGGCCGGGCCACCGGCGTAGAGGCGTGGGCCGCCCCAGCCGCCGCGATGCCACCCGCCGTGATGCCATCCGCCGCCGCCGCCATGCCAGCCACCGTGCCAATGGGCCGACGCCGAAGTGGGCGCCAATGCGGCCATGCCCAGCGAAGCCGCGGCAACCGCAACAAGCGAGAGTTTGCGTAACATGATCGTCTCCTGAGGTTCGGCGCTACTGGCGCCATCGGTGAACGCTGCCCCGTACCACCCCAAAGCTCGGCGAGGCGGTCGGTCGCTCGAAGCCTATGCCCGGCAAGGTGAACCAAACCGGCACGCTGGTTTCAGATTGGGTTCATCTTTGTGAAATCGTCGTAATTTGGACGGCCATAAAGTCGCCCAATGGCCGGTCTGGAGGCCCCTGTTCTGGGCGATCTGCCGCATCCCGGTCTGCTGGCTTGCCGTTCGCCGATAGCGCCGATATAAGCCCGACAACTCCCCTTCAGCGCTTCGCAAGGACGAAATCATGGCGATTGAACGCACCTTTTCGATTATCAAGCCCGACGCGACCGAGCGTAACCTGACCGGCGCGATCAACGCGCTGATCGAGAAGGCGGGGCTTCGGATCGTCGCCCAGAAGCGCATTCGCATGACCCGCGAACAGGCCGAAACCTTCTACGCCGTCCACAAGGCTCGGCCGTTTTTCGGCGAACTGGTGGATTTCATGATTTCCGCGCCGGTCGTCGTTCAGGTTCTCGAAGGCGAAAACGCGGTTCTCAAGCATCGCGACGTCATGGGGGCCACCGATCCTTCCAAGGCGGCCGACGGGACCATCCGCAAGCTGCACGCAAAGTCGATCGGCGAGAATTCGGTGCACGGCTCCGACGCCCCCGAGACCGCCGCCATCGAAATCGCCCAGTTTTTCTCCGGCAACGAAATCGTCGGCTGATTCAATCCCGTCACGGCAGCGATTGCCGTGAGAGACGGCCGTCCGGCCGATAGGAATGCGCTGTGAACTGGCTGTGGCAAATCTTCGATCCTGCGATCATCGGAACGTTCTTTGCCCAGTTCCAAAGCGAGATGCAGCAGCCCGCGTTCTGGGTCGCGGTCGGCAAGATCATCTGGATCAACGTGCTGCTGTCGGGCGACAACGCGCTGGTGATCGCGCTGGCGTGTCGCGGGCTGGAACCGCGCCAGCGGCTCTGGGGCATGATCCTCGGCGCCGCGGTTGCTGTCATTCTGCGCATCATCTTCACCTTTATCGTCGTGACGCTGATGGAACTGCCGTACCTCAAATTGGTCGGCGGACTGGCGCTGATTGTGATCGCCGCCAAATTGCTGGTGCCCGAGGAAGAGGATGAGGAGGGCGTAAAATCGGCTTCCCACCTGTGGGCGGCGGTGCAGATCGTGGCGATCGCCGACATCGTCATGAGCCTCGACAATGTGATCGCGGTAGCCGCCGCCGCCAACGGCAGCGTGCCGCTATTGGTTCTCGGCCTTGCGATCAGCGTCCCCTTGATCGTCGCCGGAGCGGCGCTGATCATGGCGCTGCTCAACCGCCTGCCCATCCTGGTGTGGGCGGGGGCCGCCTTGCTGGGCTGGATCGCCGGCGACGTCATCGCGACCGATCCGGCAATTCACTCGAAGCTGCAGGCGTTTTTCGCCGGCACGCCTGGCGTCAAGCTTGACGCGCTGCTGGCGTCGTTCGGGGTGGCGCCGCAGTTTGCCAATGGCGGCGAGGGCGGCGAGGTCGTTTGCGCCGTGGCGGGCGTCATCGTGGTGCTGATCGCGGGCTCGCTCTGGCGCAGGCGCCGGCTGCGGAACATCGAGCATCCCGCCGCCTCCGCCGGCTAGAGCATTTCCAGTTCGGCGGCTTCATCCTTGCACGCTGTGCGAAAACTATCGGCCAGCCCTACACCTGCGACGCCGAGCAGGCCGCGCCGGCTCATCTGTCCCAGTCCTGCTTCGGGCATGGCACTCGCCTCCTTGGTGCGGTCAGAGTTCGTGGTTCGTCAGCCGGGATAGAGCCGAGGCCAGACATTTGCGTCGAGCCTAGAGATTCCGGGTCCCGAGCCACTTCACCATTGCCGGGTCGCGGTGATCAAAGAAGCTGCTTGCTTTCTGGTCGAGCTTCGAAATCTCGGCGATATCCTGGTCGTCGAGCTCGAAATCAAAGATCGCGAAGTTCTCGGCCATGCGCTCCTTGCGCACGGACTTTGGAATGGCGACGATGCCGCGCTGGTTCAGCCAGCGCAGGACCACCTGCGCGATGCTCTTCCCATGCTTCTGGCCGGTCGCTTGAAGCACCTCGTTGGAGAACAGTCCGTTCTTTCCCTCGGCGAACGGCCCCCACGCTTCGGCCTGGACCTTGTATTCCTCCAGCAGCTTTTGCGCATCCTCCTGCTGGTGGAAAGGATGGATCTCGATCTGATTCACCGCGGGGGTGGTTTCGTTATGGAGCACGAAATCCAGCAAGCGGTCGGGGTAGAAGTTGCTGATCCCGATCGCGCGGATGCGGCCGGCGCGGTGCAGTTCCTCCATCGCCCTCCAGGCGCCGTACACATCGCCGTAGGGCTGGTGGATCAGGTAGAGGTCGAGATAGTCGAGCTGAAGCTTGTTCAGCGAGCGATCGAAGGCGGCCTTCGCCCCGTCGTAGCTCGCGTCCTGGACCCAGAGCTTGGTCGTCACGAACAACTCGCCGCGATCGATCCCGTGGTTCCTGATCGCGGTGCCGACCGCCGCCTCGTTGCCGTAGGAAGCGGCGGTGTCGAGCAGCCGATAGCCGACGTCGATCGCATCGCGGACGCTACGCTCGCACTCGGTGGGATCAGGCACCTGAAACACGCCAAAGCCCAGGCTCGGCATCTCAACGCCGTTGTTCAGCGTCACGGCGGGAATGTTGCTCGTCATGGTCAGTCTTTCTGTTGATCGGTCGACGCGCGACATTGGCGGTCTGGCCGACAGCCTGCTTAGTCGTCCTTCGGGAAATCAGTGCCTTCGCTCGCGGCCTGCGCCGCGCTGATCTCCTCGAGCTGCGCCTTCAGTCCCTTGCGGACGATCGTGACCGCGTCGCTGCCGAGCAGGAGCCGCTTAGGCAGCTTCGGCTTTGCGACCGTCTCAATGATCAGCCGCGCGGCGCGCGCCGGATCGCCGGGCTGAGTGCCGTCGGTGCGATCGTTCGCCTTGCGACGCGGGCCAACGGTGTCGGCATAGTCGTCGATCTCGGTCTTGGCTCCTTTCAGCGAACGACCGGCGAAATCGGTGCGGAACGCGCCCGGCTCAATCACCATCACGCGGAGGCCTAGCGGTTCAACCTCGGTCTTGAGCGTCAGCGTGATGCCTTCCTGCGCCATCTTCGCCGCGGAGTAATAGCCCGATCCGGGGTTGAAGAACTGCGCCCCGATTGAGGAGAAGTTGACGATCGTGCCTTGCCGCCGCGCGCGCATCGCCGGCAGCACTGCCTTCATTAGCGCGATCGGACCAAAGACGTGAGTGGCGAACAGCTCGGCGACGTCCTGCTCGTCACCTTCCTCAACTGCCGCGCGGTAGCCGTAGCCGGCATTGTTGACGAGTACGTCGATGTCACCGAACCGCGCCGCAGCCTGTGCTACGGCGTCGCTGATCGAAGTCTTGTGGTTGAGATCGAGCGCAACCGCTAGAGCGCGACCGGGAAAAGCCCGCTCGAACTCCTTCACCTTGTCAGCGTCGCGCGCGGTGACGACGGCGTTGAAGCCGGCTTCGAGGACGACGGTTGCCAGGCTGTGGCCGAGGCCGGACGAGCATCCGGTTATAAACCAAGTGGCCATCGAAAAACTCCTGCTGCGTCCGGCGTGCAGCCAAGCCTGCCGGATCAAATGCACCCCGCTCTCGAACCTGAAGATAGAGCTCGTGACCGCCAGCGATTAGAGCCTATAATCGGCAAGCCATGATAAGGTAGGCTAATGAATGGCCGGTGGGAACTTCAACGACCTTGCTGCTTTCGTTGCCGTCGCCAAGGAGCGAAGCTTCACGCGTGCCGCCGCGAAGCTGGGCGTGTCGCAATCGGCGCTGAGCCAGACGATCAAGGGGCTGGAGGCGCGGCTCGGCGTGCGGCTGCTAACGCGCAGCACCCGAAGCGTGTCACCCACCGAGGCGGGAGAGCGGCTCCTGCGCACTCTGGCGCCACGCTTCGAGGAGATAGAGCAGGAGTTGGGCGCGCTCAGCGCGTTGCGGGAGAAGCCGGCGGGTACAGTCAGGATTACGGCCGGAGAGCATCCGGCCGTTTCGATCCTGCAGCCTGCCCTTAAACGTATTCTGCCCGATCACCCCGACGTCCACGTCGAAATCGTCGTCGACTACGGTCTGACCGACATCGTCGCGCAAGGGTACGACGCTGGCGTGCGCATGGGCGAACAGGTTGCAAAGGACATGATCGCGGTCCGGATCGGTCCGGACATGCGGATGGCCGTTGTCGGCGCGCCTGCGTATTTTGAGGAGCGCGCACGTCCTAATGCGCCCCAAGACCTCACGGCGCACAACTGCATCAACGTCCGCCTGCCGACCTATGGCGGGCTCTACGTCTGGGAGTTCGAACGGGACGGCCGGGAGATCCGCGTGCGCGTTGAAGGTCAGGTCGTGGTGAACCATGGTGCGGTGAGGCTCGCATCAGTTCTCGACGGCCTGGGTCTCGCCTATCTTCCCGAGGACCAGATCGTCGATCATGTCGCTTCTGGCCGTCTCATCAGGGTGTTGGAAGAATGGTGCGCGCCGTTTCCAGGCTATCATCTCTACTACCCCAGTCGACGCCATGCATCTCCTGCTTTCGCGCTCATGGTCGACGCGCTCCGTTACCAAGGGGACGGGTCGCTTTCACCAAAAGCTGCCACTTCCATCGCCCACCACTAACGGCAGCAAAGTCCCAAGGTGAAGTCATCGCCCGCGTGCAGGAGCACGGCAACGCCGTGCGTCTCGAACCACAAGGCCGCAGATGCGACCATGAGCCGACCTGATTGGAAACGCCCTAACGCGTTTTCCAGCGCAGGACGAACAGAAAAGCCAGTAGCACGGCGGCCGACAGGCCGAGCGACCAGTGAATGCCGATCGCTGCGCCGAGAAGACCCACGGTAACGCCGCTGAAGGCCCGCATGCCGAGGCCGGCCATGTTGAACAGGCCGACAACGCGGCCGCGGATGTCGGTGGGGGCATTCAATTGGATCAGGGCCTGCGCCATCGTGTTGAACGACAATTCAAAAAATCCCGCGGCAAACAGCAACGCGATCGCAAGCGCGTAAATCCCGACCGATGCGAATGCGAGCAAAGACAGGCTCCATAGAATGGCCAGCATGATGGCGGTGTGAGGAGCGGCCTTGAGCCGGCCCCACGCTTCCAGTGCGATGCCCGCGAGCAGCGCGCCGGCGGCGTCGGCGGCCAGAAGCACGCTGTAGGATACGCCGGGGTCGCCGTGCCCAAGGTCGTTGGCGAAGCCCGGCATCTGGGCGTGGTAGGCATTGCCGATCATGAAGGAGGTCAGCCCGGCGAGCAGCGTCATCGAGGTCAGGAGCGGGTGCGTGCCGATGGCGCGGATGGTCTGCACGATATCGGAAAGGCCGCGGACGGCGAGGCGTCTCGGCGTTGCGCCCTTGTCGCCGGTGGGCGCCCAGAACAGCCAGAGCAGCATCGGGAGGTAGAACAGCGTGTTGAAAATGATGCCGTGGGAGGGGCCCAGCGTCAGCATGATGACGCCGCCCACGGCCGGACCGACCAGGATGCCGAGGTAGCGCGCCATCGCGTTCATCCGCACCGCGCTCGGCAGATCGGCCGGGCCGACGAGGTCGTAGAGCAGCAACTGGTTTGGCGTCTGCCACAGCACGCCGGCGCAGCCGTGGATGACCAGCAGCAGCATCGCGCCCCACATCTGAAGCGTGTCGGTGATGAAGAAAATTCCCCATCCCGTCGACGCCACGATGAAGAGCAGCATCCCGCACTGGATCAGGCGGCGCGGGTCGAACCGGTCGGCCAGCCCGCCGACGGCGACGGAAAAAAACAGAAATGGAAGCCAGTGCGACAGCACCGCGAAGCCGGCCAGCGCAGGCGAATGGAATTTCTGGAACACCACCCAATAGCTGATCACATGCTCGATGTTGTCGGCCATCATGGCCAGCACATAAGCTACGAACTGAGCCCGATAGGGCAGTGACTTCATGGCTGCGAACGAACTGGAGGCAGCCACGGGACTCGTCGAAGGTTGAGGGCTCACTGGATCACCTGGGGTATGATTTGGCCGGGCTCGGCGATGGCGATGCTGCCGATCAGGGTATGATTTTTCCGGAATGCTCTGGGCAACCCAATCGAACGATCGGCCGCAATTAGCGCCGCTCGATCGATCCGGTGCGGCCGACCAGCCGCGCGAGCTGCTTGAAGCGGCTGCCGACGCGGTCGGCGACGAGATCGACCATCTTGTGCTCGAACACCAGCATCAGCTTGCGTCCGTCGCCTCGAAAGTGGGTTGCCGGCAGCACGCCCGGCCGCGCCGCCGATATCAGGTGCGCCACGCGAAATGCCGCGCCGAGCAGGCGCGCGCGCTCGACCATGGCCGGCGGCACCAGCTCGCGAACGAGGGCCGGCGGTTCGTTTTGTTCGCCCAAGCCTGCATAGCGGTAGAACACCGACAGCGCGACGAAAGCCCGGCCCTGATGGCTGATGGAGCCGAAATTTCCATTGGTGATGAGGCTGAGCGTTTCTTCGCCGCGGTGGTCGGGATGTACCCGCCATCCGATGTCGGACAACAGGCAGGCGGCATGGCGCAGGCGGCGATCTTCCTCGGTTTCCCGCAGCTTTACGACCCTGACCAGACGGTCGGTCCACCCGATCAATTCCTGGGCGTGGCGCGCCGACCGCGACAGCAGTTCGTTCAGGCTTTGCGCTGCGCTGATCAACCCGTCCTTGGACCGTTCGGCCTGCGGCAGCATCTCGTAAAGCAGGCCTTCGCGCACCCCAAAGGTCGAAAACACGATGGTCTTCGGCTTCGCCACGCGAATGATGTATTCGAGGACGAGAGCGGCGTAGGTCAGCAACGGCCGACGCGCGTCGGCGACGACTTCGATGTTGGCCAGCATGTTCGCCGCTGCGAGCCGGCGCAGGCGCTGCGCGAAACCAAGCGCTTCCGCGGCCGGGATCGAATAGCCGTGCATCACGCGCAGCGGATAGCCGCTTTGGACGATGTGGATGCGCGCCAGGGCTCGCCACGTTCCGCCTACGGCATAGAACGCGCGGCCGCTGCCGGCCTTGAGCTGGGCCACGCCGGCGAGATCCGCCTTGACGATGCGTTCGGCGCGCTTCAGCGACTGATGCGCGGCATCCTGCAATGCCAGACTTCCGAGCGGCAGCGTCACCCCGCTGTGGACGCGGTTGCCGCGGACGTCGATCAATTCAAGCGAACCGCCGCCGAGATCGCCGACAATGCCGTCCGGATTGTGGGTGCCGGAGATGACGCCGAGCGCCGACAGTTTCGCCTCGCGCGGGCCCGACAGGATTTCGATTCCGGTGCCGCAGATGCGTTCGGCCTTGGCGATGAAGTCGGGGCCGTTGCTGGCGTCGCGGCAGGCGGCGGTGGCGATCGCATGCACGCGGCCGACCTTCATTACCCTGCACAGCGCGCGAAACCGCCGCAGCGAGGTCAGGGCCTTGGCGACGGCGTCGGGCGCCAGCAGGCCGGTGGTCTGGACCTCGCGGCCCAATCCGCACAGCGCCTTCTCGTTGAAAATCGTGATCAGGCTGCGCGCCATCGATTCATAGACGACGAGGCGCACCGAATTCGAGCCGATGTCGATGACCGCGACGCTCGATGTGCGTTTGCGCGGCCGCTTCACCGCAACTCCTTATGACGATTGCTGACGCTCGGTACGGCGTGTGAGGCGGCGCGGCGAAGATTCTTTAAGTGACTTTCCACGGCCTGACAGACTCGGATTCGTCATGAAATAATTGTGCAGATTGAAGGGCTCTTCGCCTTTCGCGGCCTTCATACGCGTTGACGACCCATCCGGCAATAACCGCCAGCTCTGCTCGGTATCCTTGAGGTTGGCGACCATGATCTGCTCGAGAACCTGCTGATGCACCGTGGGATTTTGCAGCGGACACAGGATTTCGACGCGCCGGTCGAGGTTGCGCGGCATCATGTCGGCGGACGAGATATACACAGCGGCTTTTGCGCCGGGCAAGCCCTGGCCCATCCCGAAGCAGTAGATTCGGCCATGCTCGAGAAAACGGCCGATGATCGATTTGACGCGGATGTTCTCGGACAGTCCGGGGATGCCGGGCCGCAGGCAGCAAATTCCGCGCACCACGAGCTCGATCGAGACCCCGGCCTGCGAAGCTTCATACAGCGCGTCGATCACATCCGGATCGACCAGCGAGTTCATCTTCAGCCAGATCGCCGCCGGCTTGCCGTGACGGGCAAAATTGGCTTCGCCATGAATATGTTCGATCATGCGTTTGCGCAACGTCAGCGGCGATACCGCCATCTTTTCGATGTCGCTCGGCTCGGCATAGCCCGTGATGTAGTTGAACACCCGCGCCGCATCCCGCCCGATGATCGGATCGGACGTGAAGTAGGACAGGTCGGTGTAGATGCGGGCGGTGACCGGATGATAATTGCCGGTGCCGGTATGGACGTAGGTCGTGAGACTGCCGCCCTCGCGGCGCACGATCAGCGACAGCTTGGCGTGGGTCTTCAGTTCGATGAACCCGTACACCACCTGCACGCCGGCCCGTTCGAGATCGCGCGCCCAGCGGATATTGGCTTCCTCGTCGAACCGCGCCTTGAGTTCGATCAGCGCGGTCACCGATTTGCCGGCCTCCGCGGCCTCCGCCAGCGCGCGCACGATCGGCGAGTTGTTCGAGGTGCGGTAGAGCGTCTGCTTGATGGCGACGACATCGGGGTCGCGCGCGGCCTGTTGCAGGAACTGCACCACGACGTCGAAGGATTCGTAAGGGTGGTGAACGATCAGGTCCTTCTGCCGGATCGCGGCGAAAATATCGCCGCCGTGATCGCGGACGCGTTCGGGATGCCGCGGCACGTAGGGGACGAATTCGAGATCGGGCCGGTCCAGCCGCGTCAGTTGCGACAATTCGTTCATCGCCAGCACGCCGTCGACCAGCAGCACCTCGTCGTCGGAGGTGGACAGCGCGCGCTGCACGAAGGCGCGCAATTCTTCCGGCATCTTGGCTTCGATTTCGAGCCGGATCACCGACCCCCGCCGCCGCCGCTTCAGCGCGGTTTCGAACAGCCGGACCAGGTCTTCGGCTTCTTCCTCGATTTCGAGTTCGGAATCCCGGATGATGCGGAAGGCGCCCTGGCCCTTGACGGTATAGCCGGGGAACAGCCGGCCGATGAACAGGCCGGTGGCCTGCTCCAGCGTGATCAGCCGCACCGCGGCATCCCTTTCCGCGGGCAGGCGGATGAAGCGATCGATCTTGCCGGGCATGCGGATGAGCGCGTTCATCGGCTTGCCGTCCGAGATCCGCGCGAGCTGCAATGCGACGGTAAATCCGAGGCTCGGGATAAACGGGAACGGATGCGCCGGGTCGATCGCAAGCGGGGTCAGCAACGGGAAAATGTTGTGGAGGAAATGGTCCTCGATCCAGCTTCGCTCGGCCTTGGTGACATCGCGGCCGTCGACGAGAACGATTCCCACACCGGCCAGGATGCCGCGCAGATCGCGCCAGATCGCCTGCTGGTCGGTGGTGAGCTTCGAGACCGTCTCGTTGATGAGGACGAGCTGTTCGGCGGGGCTCAGTCCGTCCGGACTGCGCTCGGCGATGCCCTCGCGCACCTGGGCCTTGAGGCCGGCGACGCGGACCATGAAGAACTCATCAAGGTTATTGGCGGAAATCGACAGAAAGCGCACCCGTTCCAAAGCGGGGTGGCCGGGATTGACCGACTCCTCCAGAACCCGGCGGTTGAAGTGCAGCCAGGAAAGCTCGCGATTGATGAAGCGTTCGGGGCTGGTGGCCATCGCTTGGCCGGCCTCGGTATCCGCATCTTTTTCTTTAATTACAATGGCTTGTGCGGATTCCATGAAGTTTCGGTCCATCCCATGGCGGCGAAGGGCGCGATTGCAGCAAATGCGCTGCAAAGCATGTGTTATCGCGATGACGTTTCAATGACATTGATGTTCCTGCCGCCCGCGCCGTCAAGCTGCGAAAGGCCGCGGCATCAACCATTGCGCAGCAATTCCGCCGCCAGGGCCCGGGTCACCGGCCGGCCCAGCCGCAAGGCTTCGCCGTCCAGAAGCTCGACCGCCTGCCGCGCCGCCGCGGAAGACCGCTCGATCCGGGTTGCGAGATAGCTTACCACGGTCTCATCGACGGCCAGTTGACGATCCGCGCAAAATTTCACGATCAGCGCGCGAAACAATTGATCGTCGGGCGGCAGCAGCGACACCGTCGGCACCGCGCGCAAACGTGATCGCAGATCGCGCAGTTCGACCTCGCCCGCCGACGGCGGCACGCGCGCGGTGATCAGCACGAAGGCCTGATCCTCGCGCGCGAGGTTCATCAGGTGAAACAGCGCGCGTTCGTCGACCTCAGGCGATTTCAAATCCTCGACCACCAGCGCCCCGGTCGCCAGCGCGCCGGGCACGGCGGTCGCGGTCAGCGCATGCGCCGATATCGAGCGAGCGCCGGCCCGTTCGGCCCAGATCGCGGCAAGGTGGCTTTTGCCGGAACCCTCCGGTCCCGAAAGCAGCATGATCCGGTTCGGCCAATCCGGCCAGCTCTCGACCAGCGCCAGTGCCGCGGCATTGGCCGGTCCTTCGAGAAAATTGTCGCGGGTAAGGCTTTCCGCGTGCGGCAGCGCAAATGCAAGCTGACGAGGTTGAACGCGGCTTGCCACGCAAGTCTCCGTGCCGGGAAAAGCCACTAACGTGCTTCGATCGTGCTCATGTGCCGCACCCACTCCATGAGATAGAGGGATACCGAAACCAAAGTAAAGATCGTTACGAAACCCATCAATATCTTGTCGTAGGGCGTCGAGTCGAAGCCGAAGCCGAGCGCCGCCAGCACCAGCGCCGCGAACGCAACCTGCGCCACGGTGTTGAGCTTCGAGACCATCAGCGGCTTCATCGGGATCGGCTTGTCGAATAGCCACGATACGATCACGGCGCTCACGATCATGATGTCGCGCGAGACCACCAGGATCACAATCCAGCGCGGCACCGCGCCCCAGATTCCAAGCGCCATGTAGATCGAAACCAGCAGCGCCTTGTCGGCCAGCGGATCGAGCAGGGCGCCCAGTTCGCTCGCCATGTTGAAGCGTTTGGCGAGGAAGCCATCGACTGCGTCGCTGACGCCGGCAACGATAAAGATGGCAAACGCAATTTCCATCTGGCTGGAGGCTATCGCCCAGACGATGAACGGCACCAGCAGGATGCGGCCCAGGGTAATAATGTTCGGAATACTCACGCGGCGCTTCCCGGCTACCGGCCTGATTTTGCAAACGATCCACCCCTTTGCAGGGGCAGCCGGTTCCTGTCTACATAGTATATGCGCGGGCCGCTTGCGAGCCATTGCACGTGAGCGGAATCCGACGTAACCAGCCGCCATCACTGGAATTGCGCATGATCGACCGCAAAAACGGCCTTACTTACGCGGATTCGGGCGTCGATATCGATGCCGGCAATCGGCTTGTCGACCTGATCAAGCCGATGGTCCGGGCCACCGCCCGCGCCGGCGCCGACGCCGAAATCGGCGGCTTCGGCGGATTGTTCGACCTGAAGGCGGCGGGTTTCAAGGACCCGGTTCTGGTCGCCGCCACCGATGGCGTCGGAACCAAGGTCAAGATCGCGATCGAGACCGGCCTGCATGGCGGCATCGGCATCGACCTGGTGGCGATGTCGGTGAACGACTTGGTGGTCCAGGGCGCCGAGCCGCTGTTCTTTCTGGACTATTTCGCCTGCGGCAAGCTCGACCCGGAGGCCGCCGCGGCGATCGTTGCCGGCGTTGCCGAGGGCTGCCGCGAAGCCGGCTGTGCCCTGATCGGCGGCGAGACCGCCGAAATGCCCGGGCTCTACCGGGACGGCGACTACGACCTCGCGGGCTTCGCGGTCGGAGCGGCCGAACGCGGCACGCTATTGCCGCGCCCCGATATCGCCGCCGGCGACGCCGTGATCGGGCTCGCCTCGTCGGGCGTTCACTCCAACGGATTTTCGCTGGTCCGCAGAATCGTCGAAAGCTCCGGTCTCGGCTTTGAGGCGCAGGCGCCGTTTTCCCCGGTCATGACGCTCGGCGGCGCGCTGCTGGCGCCGACGCGGCTCTATGTCAAATCCTGCCTGCGCGCGATCCGCGAGACCGATGCGATCAAGGGCCTTGCCCACATCACCGGCGGCGGTTTCACCGATAATATCCCGCGCGTATTGCCGAAGCATCTCGGTGTCGGCATCGATCTGGCGCGCCTGCCGGTGCTGCCGGTATTCAAGTGGCTGGCGGAGCAGGGCGGCATCGCCGAACTCGAACTGCTGCGCACCTTCAACTGCGGCATCGGCATGATCGCCGTCGTCAACCCTGAGAAAATCGAGGAAGTCACCGCGGTTCTCATCGAGGGCGGCGAGAGCGTGGTGCTGCTGGGCGAGGTGATCCCCGCCGCCGGCGAACATCGCGTGGTCTATAACGGTCATCTGGATCTGGCGTGGTGAATGGATGAAACGCCGTGTCGCCATCCTGATTTCCGGGCGCGGATCGAACATGGCCGCCTTGATCGAGGCGGCACAAGCGGAGGATTTCCCGGCCGAGATCGCGGTGGTGATTTCGAACCGGGCGGATGCCGCCGGCCTTGAAAAGGCGAAGGCGGCCGGTGTTCCGACCGTCGTCATCGAAAGCAAGCCGTTCGGCGCGGATCGCGCGGCATTCGAGGCGGTGCTGCAGCCGGCGCTGGACCGGCACAAGGCCGACCTGATTTGTCTCGGCGGATTCATGCGGTTGTTCACGGCCGAATTCGTGCAGCGCTGGTACGGGCGAATGCTCAACATTCATCCCTCGCTGCTGCCGTCGTTTCCCGGCCTCGATCCGCACGGCCAGGCGCTGCGCG
Organism: uncultured Alphaproteobacteria bacterium; assembly: GCA_963793165.1. GTDB lineage: Bacteria > Pseudomonadota > Alphaproteobacteria > Rhizobiales > Xanthobacteraceae > Bradyrhizobium. The sequence continues at coordinate 142,026 of CAWBYU010000004.1, read as the reverse complement.
TCGGCGTGAAGATCTCCGGCGCAACCGTGCATTTCGTGATTGCGGAGACCGACGCCGGTCCGATCGTGATGCAGGGCGCGGTTGCGGTTCTCGACGACGACACGCCGGATACGCTGGCGGCGCGGATCCTGCAGGTCGAACACCGGATCTATCCCGACGCGTTGCGGTTGCTCGCCGAGGGAAGAATCCACCTGGAAGGTGACATCTGCAAGACAGCAGACAGCGCCGCTTCCCGCGACGTCTTGATCTCGCCACGGTAACCTGAGCCTTTTCCTCCGTCGCGTGCACGGAGAGTAGAATGGCGAAGATTGCGGTGGTCGGCTGTGGCGCGATGGGGTCGGTCTACGCCGCGCTCATGGTCGACGCGGGTCACGAAGTCCATGCGGTCACGCTGTGGCCCGATCACGCCGAGGCGATGGCGTCCAAGGGCCTGCGTTGCGAGGGCGCCAGCGGCGATCGCACCGTGCCGATCCATGCTTCCACGACCACCGACGGAATAGGGCCCTGCGATCTCGTCATCATCGCCACCAAATCCTTCGATGTGGAGGCGGCGGCGCGTTCCTGCCTGCCGTTGCTGGGGCCGGAGACGATCGTGCAGACCATCCAGAACGGTCTCGGATCGCCTGACATCGCAGCCCCGATCCTCGGCGCCGATCGCGTCGCCGTCGGCGTGGTCGGAGGCTTCGGGGCGTCGATGCGGGCCCCGGGCCATGTGCACCACAACGGCATGGAGATGATCCGGTTCGGCGCCTTTGCGGGCCTGCCGAAACAGCTTTTGCAGGCCTCCGCCAACATCTGGGAGCAGGCCGGCTTCAAGGTCGCGCTGTTCGACGACATCAGGCAGATGGTGTGGGAAAAACTGATCATGAACGTCGCCTTTTCCGGCACGTCCTGCACCACCGGGCTGACGGTCGGCGAAATCCTCGGCGATGGCGATGCCTGGAGCGTGGCGCGGAGCTGCGCCGAGGAAGCCATCGCCGTGGCCAGGGCTTCCAACGTCAGGTTGAACGTCGGCGATCCGATCGAGCACATCCGCAAGCTCGGCGGCAAAATTCCCGGCGCGCGTCCTTCGATGCTGCTGGATTATAACGCCGGGCGCCGCTGCGAGGTCGACGCCATCAACGGCGCGATCGCGCGGCTGGGCAAGCCGCTCGGCATCGCGACCCCCGTCAATGACACGGTCGTCGGCATCATCCGGGCTCGCGAACGGCGGATGCTGGCATCCTGAAATAAAAAATCCCCCGGCGCGGGCCGGGGGGCATCAAGATTGCTTGCGCGGATCGTGACGAAGTCTAAGAGACCTTGAGGTTTTCCGCGGAGCTCTTGCCGCGATTTTCCACAAGGTCATATTCAACAACCTGATTTTCATTGAGGGTCGAGAGTCCGGCGCGCTCGACCGCCGAGATATGGACGAACACGTCCTTATCGCCGGCCATCGGCTTGATGAACCCGTAACCCTTTGTCGGGTTGAACCACTTGACGGTGCCTTTTTGCATCGCCTGTCTCCTGGTCTAGACATAAAAAAGACGCGGCCACGCTGATCGCGTGCCACGCCACAAGCGGGCTTTCGGATGTCTACTGAATTTCTTAGTCGCGAAACGCACAGTCGAACGGCCTAGATCCGATTGTACGGATATAGCAACACGAAATTTGGCCGTTAGCAAGTCTATGGCATGGTTGACGAATTGAGGCCCGGAATGGAACCGCGGCGCAGCGTGCTGCGGCAACGCACAACGGCCTTCCGCATCGCTCAGCATGAGCAATATTGCACACCTCTATCTCAACCATGACCGCAAGTTCGCGCCGCGGCCGCACCCGGCCACTGCCGGCGTCGAATTGAAGGGGTTGAAGCCCGATCAGACCGGGTACCGTCCACCCACGGGATCAATCGAACTCGCCGCCATGGACCAGCCCGGCGGCCGCGTATCCCTGCAGGCCGAAGCTGCTTTTCGCCCCCGCCATCATCGGTATCAGATCATTGGGATGAATGAATTCATCCCGAAAGCACGGGTAGGTCTTGGGATCGAAGATTTTCTTGAGCCAGGCAATGACGGTTTTGTGTCGCTCGGAGTTGCGAAACTCCTTGTGATAGGTCAGCCAGAGATCCGAGTGATGGCTGACGCCCATATCGACCGCGATCAACGGAGCTCCGAGGGCGATTGACGAGGTCGGCAGAAAGCCAACGCCTGCGCCTCTTTCCACCGCATACAGCACGCCGATGCTGGAGTTTGTCTTCAGACCGACCATGCCGTCCAGCGAGGTCAGCCCGAGAATTCGAGCGTAGGCGGTGTCGTCAACCTGCGGAGCGCTTTGCTTGATAATCCGGTGGTTCTTGAGCTCGGCCAGCGATGTGGGAATGCCATAGAGCTTCCGGTATCCCTCGGATACGAAGGGATAGATATGCAATCTGCCGAGCTTGGCGACGATAAGGTCGGGATTTGTCGGCGGCTCGAGCTGAATGGCGATGTCGGATTCGAGCCGCGCGATGTCGGCCTGTTCCATCGCGCAGTGAAGGTCGACCGTGATCTTGCGGTAGGTTTTCTGGAAGTCGATCAGCCTTGGAAGAATCCAGAAATTACCTGGGCCCTCGGTTACCGAAACCCGTACCGTACCGGCGCCGTCATTCGATGACTGCGACACGCGCCGAAAAATATTGAAGGCGTGACGTTCCATTTCCGTCGCGTCGCCGATCATCGCAAGCCCTTCTTCGCTCAGCGTCAACCCGCTTTGATCGCGCAAGAACAGCTTGCAACCGATCCGTTCCTCAAGCCGGTCGATTCTTCGCATCAGAGTCGTGCTTGTGAGACCGAGCACTTCAGCAGCGTTGCGGAAACTTTTTTGTCTTGCGCATACGAGAAACGATTTCAGTTCGTCCCAGGATGCGTCCACAGCCTCTTCGTTCCGGTGCTGCGTCACCGCAGCACCCCGATGCACTAACTGCTGCATACTCCAAATCCTTGCCCGGTATAGTACTCACCGCGGGCAGGAGTAACGTAGATGCGCGTTCCGGCGAAGGAAAGGGCCTCTTTGGTCGCACGGCACGATTTCGATTCACTACCGACGCGCTCGGAGATCGAGGTCCGCGTAGCGGGGTACTCCGAAATTCCGCTGTTGGCGGAGATGGCCCATCGCCTCGTTCCCGGCGTTCAGATCACGGAACCGGGTTTGAGGAAATACCTCGTATTCGAGCCGGAATGCATGCTGACGTTCAGCCGGCGGGAAAAATTGCTGGGCGCCATGGCGTTTTTGTATCTCAACCGGCGCGGGTATGAGGCGCTCATTCTCGGCGAGATTTCGTTGACGCACCCGGACATCGGTTTGCTGGCCGGCAGCGATGAAGAGGTGTGCGCCAATTACATCTGGGCGATAGCGGCAACGGGGCGCGGGATCGCGGGGCTCGGCAAAGCCGCAGCGCATCTGAGGACGCCGCGTTACGTCAACGCTGATTGTTTCGCGCAGCCGTCGTCGCCAGCGGGCCGCGATATGCTGGCCGCTACCGGCTTCAAGCAGATACCGAGTTCGCAACCTGACCTCTGGAGCTACCAGCGGCCATGGAACCGTCCTCCGTCCATAGCGTCAACGATAAAGTCAACGAGGAGTTTCGCAGATGCACGGCAGTAGACCTCGATCGTCGGCCAAGGCGGACTCGCGCGCGATTTCGATCCGCATCGCACGCGATCCCAACGATCTCATGCTGGTGACCGCCATTCGCGCCGCCGTTTACCTCGCCGAGCAGGATTGCCCGATGGAAGAGGAGTTCGACGGCAACGATCTCGTCGCGGCTCACTTCATCGGATTTGTCGGGACGGAACCCGCGGCCTGCCTTCGCGTGCGGTTTTTTGGCGAGTTCGCCAAGGTCGAACGTCTCGCCGTCCGCCATCAATTCCGGCGCACGCGCATCTCGTTCAAGCTGGTGCAGGCGAGCTTCGATTACGTCAAGCGCAAGGGTTTCAAGAAGATCTACGGCCACGCGCAAGACAGGCTGGTGAATTTCTGGGCGCATTTCGGCGGCAAGCCGCTCGGCCACAACCGCAAGATCACCTTCTCCGATTTCTCCTATACCGAGATGGTCCTCGATCTCGAGCCCTGCGCCGACGCCATCACGCTCGACAGCGATCCTTACGTGATCATCCGCCCGGAGGGCGATTGGGACAGGCCCGGCGTTCTCGACGCCTCATCCGGGCGGCCGGTGACCTCGCCGCTGCGCACGCCGGTTTTGGCCGAGCCATGAGCCCGAACCGCAAGCTCAAGATGGTATCGTCCATGCATGACGATCCGCCGATCCTGGTCTGCGCGGATTTGCAGATCGAATACATCACCGAAGGCCGTCGCCATGTCATCGCGGATGCCGAGGCGATCACGTCGCGCTGTCTTGAATTGATGACGCTTTGGCGTTCCAACCTCTGGCCGATCATACACCTGAAGCGAATTGCCCAGGCTGCGTGGTTCAATCCGGCGTCGAACCTGACCGACTGGATCGCAGACTTGAGGCCGAGGCCGGGAGAGTTGGCCTTCGAGCACCCGCTGCCGTCGGCGTACAGTTCGTCGCGGTTCGCCGAATACATGACGAACATGAAGAATATTCGTTGCGTGGTGTCGGGGTTTTCCCTCGATGAGACCATTCTGTCGACCGTCGTCGACGGCTTTCACCGCAGTCATCGCTACCAGATCGTCAGCGATGCCGTGGCTTGCAGGCGGCCCGGAATTGGCGATGCGGCATCCTACAAGGTGGCGGTCGTCAACGTCGTCGGCAATTTCGCCGGCATCCTCGACGGCGCGGGCATGCTCGAAACCGATTCCGTGACCGTGGACTGATCCGGTTCGGCCGTGAGTTCGGGGCGGTGGAATTGGGACGTCAGTTACGATCGACCTTGATGACCCGGCCTTTTTCGACCGCCAGCGCCAGCCGGCCGTGTTTCAGCGAGAGCGCGGCTTCGCCGAACAATTCGCGGCGCCAGCCGTGCAGCGCGCCGACCTCGGCATCGTCGTCGGCCGCGATCTGTTCCAGATCGTCGACGGTGGCGATCACCTTGCTGGCGACGGCGTGGCGCTCCGAAGTCATTCGCAGCAGGACTTTCAGAAGTTCGACGGTCGCGGCCCCATTTGAATTGCCGCGCGGCTTTTCGAGTTTCGGCAGCGTCGCGGGATCGCGCGCGATGCCGCGCTGCACGGCAGCCACGATATCGGCGCCCCATTTCGACCGGTCGAAGCCCTTCGGCAGCGAACGCAGACTGGCCAGCCGTTCAAGGCTGGTCGGCGCGTGGGTGGCGATGTCGCCGACCGCATCGTCCTTCAGCACGCGGCTGCGCGGAACGTCGCGGCTTTGCGCCTCCTGTTCGCGCCAGGCCGCGACTTCCATCAGCACCGCAAGCTCCTTTGGCTTGCGTACCCGCGTCTTCAGCCGCTCCCAGGCGCGTTCGGGGTGGAAATCGTAGGTCTTGGGCGAGGTCAGAACCTCCATCTCCTCGCTCACCCAGTCGCTGCGGCCGCGCTTCTTGAGATCGGCGTCGAGGGCTGCGAACACGTCACGCAGATGGGTGACGTCGGAGACCGCGTAGTGCATCTGTTCTTCGCTCAGCGGCCGGCGCGACCAGTCGGTGAAACGGTGGGTCTTGTCCGGCCGGTGGCCGGTGACGCGCTCGACCAACTGGTCGTAGGCGATGCTGTCGCCATAGCCGAGCACCATGGCCGCGACCTGGGTGTCGAAGATCGGGTGCGGAATGGTGCCGGACTGATGCCAGACGATCTCGATGTCCTGCCGCGCGGCGTGGAACACCTTCAGCACCTTCTCGTCGGACATCAGTTCGAAGAACGGCTTGAGATCGAGGCCGGCCGCCAGCGTGTCGATCACGACCGCTTCCTCCGCGCTCGCCATCTGCACGACGCAGAGCAGGGGGTAATAGGTCGTCTCACGCAGAAATTCGGTATCGACGGTGATGACCGGGTGTTTCGCCAGACGGGTGCAAACGGCTTGTAGCTCGGAGGTGGTGGTAATCAGATCCATGAACGGTCCATGACGCTTCTGAAGAGGCGTTCTGCCGAAAGCGTTGATATGTCAAGGGTCCAGCGGCGAATTCGAGCCTTGCATTTACGTTCAATTGCTACTTTTCAGAGGCAACTGAGCACGGGAATGCGGCTGACGGGCACCCGGACGGGGTCGGGCGCCGTCGGATCGGCCAGATATCGCGGAGCGGCCCGCAAGACGCCCGCCGGGCAAATCGGCAAAAAACTGTCCAGCCCGCTTCGCAAAAATATTGCGCTTAACTTGTCGGGCAAATCAGTGATTTGACTCCGCGCGTCTCACCCAAGAAGAGGGGCGGCTCGCGATCGTCACGAAACGCGCGGTGGGATGCGGTGGACGTGGATGCACCTTTGACGAAGGGTGCTGATGCGGACGGCGAAGTCGTGTGGTCCTGGCGCCCCGATGCTGGCGCCAAGTGGGCGGGAAATATCCCGCCGATGACGGTGGCAAGAAAGCCCGGCTCACCGGGGAGAGCGCGAAGTAAGTCGTAAAACCACTGCGCAGGGAAGGCCGGAATGCTTCCGCTGAACCTGTATGCTCGTGTGCGTTTTGCTATGTGCATTTGCACGCGAGACCGCGGGTGCAGCGCGCACCCGGCTTTCCCTGCGCCCTCTGTTTTCGAGGGCGGAAAATGATCTCAAAACTCGGGCGCAGTGCGCCGCGGGGATTTGTACGCATGTCCAGAGATCGTCATTGCGAGCGAAGCGAAGCAATCCATTCTTTCTTGGCGCGCGCTCGCAATGACGGCTTCAGGTGCGGTAGGGTGGGCAAAGCGAAGCGTGCCCACCATTCTAACAACATTCGCACTTGGGAATGGTGGGCACGGCGCGCCTTTGCCCACCCTGCAAATTCAAGTCCCGCAAAACGTCTGCAGCACGCGCTGGTCCGGCATCGGCGGCTCGGCATAATCCGAAAACGCAGGCTGATCCTCGAACGGCTTCGACAGCACCGTCAGCAACGCTTCGAACGGCGCGTAGTCGTCGTTGTTCATGGCGGCCTGGATCACCGCTTCGACGCGATGGTTGCGCGGAATGAAGGCCGGATTGACCGCGCGCATGGCGGCATGCCGCTCGGCGGCGGATTGCGGCTCCTCGCCGATCCGTTGCCGCCAGCGTACCGCCCACTCATCATAGGCGCCGGGGTCGGCGAACAATTGCCGAACCTCGGTGTCATCGCCGGGTTCGCGCGCGACGTCGCTCAGGCGCCTGAAGGTGAGGGTGAAATCGGCCTGGTTCTTGGCCATCGCATCCAGCAGGTCCTGCGCCAGCACCGCATCGCCGTCGCGGGACGTGAACAGCCCGAGTTTCGCGCGCAGCCCTTCCTCATGGGCTACGTTGAAGATTTCCACGAATCCATTGATCGCCGCTTGGGCCTCCGCGATCGCCTTGTCCCGATCGTCGGACATCAGCGGCAACAGGCATTCGGCAAGCCGAGTCACGTTCCATTGGGCGATCCTGGGCTGGTTGGCATAGGCATAGCGGCCCATCTCGTCGATCGAGGAGAACACCATCGCCGGATCGTAATGGTCCATGAAGGCGCAGGGGCCGTAATCGATGGTCTCGCCCGAGATCGAGGTGTTGTCGGTGTTCATGACGCCGTGGATGAAACCGACCAGCAGCCAGCGCGCCACCAATTGCGCCTGCCGCGCGATCACGCCTTCCAGCAGCGCGTGATAGGGGCGCTCGGCATGGGCCGCTTCCGGATAGTGCCTTGCGATGACGTGATCGGCGAGCCGGCGCACGCCTTCGGTGTCGCTGCGGGCCGCGAAATACTGGAAGGTGCCGACGCGGATATGGCTCGCGGCGACGCGGGTGAGGACCGCGCCCGGCAACGGCGTCTCGCGCATCACGCTCTCGCCGGTGATGACGGCGGCCAGCGACCTTGTGGTGGGAATGCCGAGCGCCGCCATTGCCTCGCTCACGATGTATTCCCGCAGCACGGGACCGAGTGCTGCGCGGCCATCGCCGCGGCGCGAGAACGGCGTCGGGCCCGACCCCTTGAGCTGGATGTCGCGGCGAAGCCCGTCCGCATCGATGACCTCGCCCAGCAGGATGGCGCGGCCGTCGCCGAGCTGCGGAACGAAATGCCCGAACTGGTGGCCGGCATAGGCCATGGCGATCGGCTCCGCCCCGTCCGGAATACGCTTGCCGGCGAGGATTTCGGCGCCTTCCGGGCTGTCCAGCCGGTCGGGATCGAGGCCGAGGTGGATCGCCAGCGGCCGGTTCAGCTTGATCAGCCGTGGCGCTGCGACCGGCGTGGGCGCAACCCGCGCGAAAAAGTTGTCCGGCAACGCCGCATAGGTGTTCTGAAAGGGGAAATGCACCGTCATGGACCTCAAGATAGGCGCGCCCCGGGAATAGACAATCGCCTTGAGCCGCCGCGGTACGACAGTTGCTGTTTTTCGTCATTTTCCGGCCACGCGGCCGGTTTTGGCGGCCAAACAGGCCGCGCATTCGGTTGCCGCGCCAGACAGCGTCGGGTAAACCCTGACGCTCTTCGGGCAGGCTTTTGGCCCTCAATTCGATCCTCCGACATCTGTTTTGGGAATTCCATGCATCGTTACCGGTCCCACACCTGCGGCGCGCTCCGCGACAGCCATATCGGCGAGACGGTCCGCCTGTCCGGCTGGTGCCATCGCATTCGCGACCATGGCGGTGTGCTGTTCATCGACCTGCGCGACCATTACGGCCTGACGCAATGCGTCGCCGATCCGGATTCGCCGGCCTTCAAGGACGCCGAAAAGCTGCGTTCGGAATGGGTGGTGCGGATCGACGGCAAGGTGCGCCGCCGTCCCGAAGGCACCGACAATCCGGACTTGCCGACCGGCGCGGTCGAGGTCTACGTCAGCGAGATCGAGGTGCTGGGCCCGGCCGGCGAATTGCCGCTGCCCGTGTTCGGCGACCAGGAATATCCCGAGGACATCAGGCTTAAATACCGTTTCCTCGACCTGCGTCGCGAGAAGCTGCACCAGAATATCATGACCCGCGGCGCGATCGTCAATTCCATGCGCAAGCGCATGAAAGAACAGGGGTTTTTCGAATTCCAGACCCCGATCCTGACGGCATCGTCGCCGGAAGGCGCGCGCGACTTCCTGGTGCCGTCGCGGATTCATCCGGGCAAGTTCTACGCGTTGCCGCAGGCGCCGCAGCAATACAAGCAGTTGCTGATGATGTCCGGCTTCGATCGCTACTTCCAGATCGCGCCGTGTTTCCGCGACGAGGACCCGCGCGCTGACCGGCTGCCCGGCGAGTTCTATCAGCTCGACGTCGAGATGAGCTTTGTGACGCAGGACGACGTGTTCGCGGCGATGGAGCCTGTGATCACGGGCGTGTTCGAGGATTTCGCCAAGGGCAAGCCCGTCACCAGATCATGGCCGCGGATTCCGTTCGCGGAAGCCTTGCGCAAATACGGCAGCGACAAGCCGGACCTGCGCAATCCGATCATCATGCAGGATGTCTCCGAACATTTTCGCGGCTCCGGCTTCAAGGTGTTCGCGCGGATGCTGGAGGATACCAAGAACCAGGTCTGGGCGATCCCCGGCACCGGCGGTGGCTCCCGCGCGTTCTGCGACCGGATGAATTCCTGGGCGCAGGGCGAGGGTCAGCCCGGGCTCGGCTACATCATGTGGCGCGAAGGCGGCGAGGGCGCGGGTCCGCTCGCCAACAATATCGGTCCGGAACGGACGGCGGCGATCCGCACGGCGCTCGGCCTGAAAGAAGGCGATGCCGCGTTCTTTGTTGCCGGCGACCCCGACAAATTCTGGAAATTCGCCGGACTGGCGCGAACCAAACTCGGCGAAGAGTTGAACCTGATCGACAAGGATCGGTTCGAACTCGCCTGGATCGTCGACTTCCCGATGTACGAATACAACGAGGAGGACAAGAAGGTCGACTTCTCGCACAACCCGTTCTCGATGCCGCAGGGCGGGCTTGAGGCGTTGCAAACGCAGGACCCGCTGACCATCAAGGCGTTCCAGTACGACATCACCTGCAACGGCTACGAGATCGCCTCCGGCGGCATCCGCAACCATCGGCCCGAGGCGATGGTGAAGGCGTTCGAGATCGCGGGCTATGGCGAAAAGGACGTCGTCGAGCGCTTCGGCGGCATGTACCGCGCCTTCCAGTATGGCGCGCCGCCGCATGGCGGCATGGCGGCGGGCGTCGATCGCATTGTCATGCTGCTCTGCGGCACCACGAACCTGCGCGAAATCTCGCTGTTCCCGATGAACCAGCAGGCCGTGGATTTGCTGATGGGAGCGCCTTCGGAAGTGGCGCCAAAACAGCTTCGCGAGCTCCACATCCGCCTCAATCTGCCGGACAAGCGGTAGCTCCCACCCCATCGATGCTTCCGCCGTGCCAATGCGGAGAGCGGATCGGCCTTGAGCGCCAGGCCGATCGGCATTTTTATCACCCGGGCGCCTCCGTTTGCGGATTGCGGCCAAAAATGCATATTGTCGCCGGCGATGGTATGGGAGTGTGACAATGGCTTCGACGATTTCCGGCGATAGGCGTGGCGCGGATATGTGGGCCGCGCCATCGGATATTGCGCCGAAGCATTCGCGCATGCTTCACATCCGGCCCAATCTGCCGGACAACTGACCCTTCCGGACCGAACCAGCGAATCAAAAACTCAAGCGGGAAGCGCGGGAGCACGTATGTCGTCCTATTCTGATGATCTCCATTCCGCGGCGCTGGCTTATCACCGGCTGCCGCGGCCGGGTAAGCTGGAGATTCAGGCGATCAAGCCGCTCGCCAACCAGCGCGACCTCGCGCTCGCCTATTCGCCGGGTGTGGCGGCGGCCTGCACCGCGATTGCCCAAAATCCGGCGGAGGCGGCGTCGCTGACGATTCGCGCCAATCTGGTCGCGGTGGTCTCCAACGGCACCGCCGTGCTCGGCCTCGGCAATATCGGCCCGCTGGCGTCGAAGCCGGTGATGGAGGGCAAGGCGGTCCTGTTCAAGAAATTCGCCGGCATCGACGTGTTCGACATCGAGATCGCCGCCGACACCATCGAGCGCGTGGTCGAAACCGTGGCCGCGCTGGAGCCGACCTTCGGCGGCATCAACCTCGAGGACATCAAGGGCCCGGAGTGCTTCGAGATCGAGGCGCAGCTCAAGGAGCGGATGAAGATCCCGGTGTTTCACGACGATCAGCATGGCACCGCCATCATCGTCAGCGCCGCGATCACCAATGCGCTGCTGCTCAACGGCAAGAAGCTGAAAGACGTCAAGATCGTCGCCTCCGGCGCCGGCGCCGCCGCGATCGCCTGCCTCAATCTTCTGGTGGCGCTGGGTGCGCAGCGCAAGAATATCTGGGTCTGCGATATCGACGGCGTGGTGCATGAGGGACGCAACACGCTGATGGACCGCTGGAAGTCGGTCTATGCGCAGAAGACCGACAAGCGCAAATTGGCGGAAGTGATCGGCGGCGCCGATATCTTTCTGGGACTCTCCGCTCCCAACGTCCTGACGCCGGACATGGTCAAGGCGATGGCGGACAAGCCATTGGTGATGGCGCTGGCCAATCCAACGCCGGAGATCATGCCGGATGAAGCGCGAAAGGCGCGGCCCGACGCGATGATCTGCACCGGCCGCTCCGACTTTCCCAATCAGGTCAACAACGTCCTGTGCTTTCCCTTCATCTTTCGCGGCGCGCTCGATGTCGGCGCCACCGCGATCAACGAGGAGATGAAGAAGGCCGCGGTCGATGCGATCGCCCAGTTGGCGCGCGATCCGCCGGTGGATGCGCTCGCACCCGGCTTCGACAGCGGCGAAGCGCAGGGCTTCGGTCCGGGTTCGCTGATTCCGAGCCCGTTCGATCCACGACTGATCCTGCGCATTGCGCCCGCGGTCGCGAAGGCGGCGATGGCGTCAGGCGTCGCCTCGCGGCCGATTGCGAATTTCGAGGACTATGCCGCGCAACTGGAGCGCTTCGCGTTCCGCTCCGGTCTGGTCATGAAGCCGGTATTTGCCAAGGCCAAGACCCAGCCGGTCCGCGTGATCTATGCGGAAGGCGAGGATGAACGCGTCCTGCATGCGACGCAGGTCGTGCTCGAGGAGAAGCTGGCGCGGCCGATTTTGGTCGGACGTCCCTCGGTGGTCGAAGCGCGCATCAAAAGATTTGGTCTCTCCATCAAGGCCGGCCAGGATTTCGACCTCATCAATCCCGAAGACGACCCGCGCTATCGATCCTATGTGCAATCCTATATCGACGCCGCCGGACGGCATGGCGTGACGCCCGATGCCGCGCGAACGGTGGTGCGCACCAATGCGACGGTCATCGCCGCGCTGGCGGTGATCCGCGGCGAAGCCGACGCCATGATCTGCGGCGTCGAGGGCCGCTACATGAGCCATCTGCGTCACGTGCGGGAGATCATCGGCTTCCTGCCGGGCGTGAGCGATTTCGCAGCACTGGCGCTGATGATCACCAGCAAGGGCGCCTACTTCATCGCCGATACCCAGGTGCGGCCGAACCCGAGCGCCGAGGAGCTCGCGGAAATGGCGGCGCTGGCGGCGATCCATGTCCAGCGCTTCAATCTCAAGCCGAAAATCGCGTTCGTGTCGCACTCCGATTTCGGCAGTTACGATACCGACTCCTCGCGCAAGATGCGCCGCGCCACCGCGCTTTTGAAGCAGAACCATCCGGAAATCGAGGCGGACGGGGAGATGCAGGGCGATACCGCGCTGTCGGAAACGGCGAGGAAGCTGATCCTGCCGCACTCGAATCTGGAAGGCGAGGCCAACATCCTGATCATGCCGAACCTCGATACCGCCAACGTCGCCTATCAGATGATCAAGGCGCTGGCGGACGCGCTGCCGGTCGGGCCGATCCTGATCGGCCCCGCGCGTCCGGCGCATATTCTCACGCCGTCGGTGACCGCCCGCGGCGTCCTCAACATGACCGCCGTTGCGGTCGTCGAAGCCCAGGAGCGCGCCGGCCGTCAGCAACCGACCTTGTTTGGCTAGGTGATAAAGTTTGGTGGAGATGTCATAAGCATCGGCGATGTCATAAAAAGTCCATCGAGTTCGGATCGCGGCCCGGCGGCCGTTTTGACCGTTTGAAAACCTGACGCGGAACGCCCATAATTGCCCGGCAGTATAGCGATCCCGCAGCATTCAATGAGGCCATCATGCCAGCGTTTATTACTTTCGGGCGCGTTCTGTTCGCCGTGCTCTTTATCTATTCCGGGGCGACCAAGCTGTTCGGCATTCAAGCCACCACCGACTTCATCGCAACCAAAATCGCCGTTCCGGCGCTGTTACTTCCCTATACTTCGCAACTGGAAACGATGACTGGAATGCCGACGGCGCAAATGCTGGCGATCGCGGTCGGCGCGTTCGAGGTCATCGCCGGCTTGATGATCGCGCTCAATTTCGGCGCACGGTTTTTTGCAATTCTTCTGATTTTCTTCGTATCGGCAACGATCTTCTATTTCCATGATTTCTGGAATCAATCGCCGCCGGACAATGCCAAGACCCTGATGGACGCCTTGAAAAATCTGTCGATCATCGGCGCGCTGTTCATGATCGCGGGATATGGCCGGGTGTCTCGGCCGGCGGAGCCTGCCTATGGAGACATGTGAGCCGCGCGCCGCCATGGGGTGACGCTGACTTCAGCGGCGGTGTCGAGCAGTTCGGCGTCGCCGGCTTTCAGGCCGTGCGCGGCCAGGATTTGCTGCGGCGTACGCTCGGGCACGCCGGGGAAGCATGGCTCGCCGCCCGGCAGCCGCACCCGCGGCGCCTGCGAGAGCCAGAACGTGTCGTAGCGGTCCATGAACATTCCGAACACGTCCGGTCCGCCGATAATCGCAACGGTGCCGGAGCGCACGCCGGCGCGCCCGCAGGCCGCTTCGAATGAAGCTCCGGACGGATTCCATAGCGTGGCCTTGGGATTGGACGGATCGGGCGCGACCGCGCCGACGCCGCGGGTTAGAACGATCCGCTTGCGCTTCGGCGAGTTCGGCTGGTCTTCATGGGAATGACGGCCGTGCACGATCAGGTCGGCGCGGTCGAGCGCCGACGTAAAGAAAAGCTTGTCACCCTCGAATTTCAGTTCATCGGGCATCACATGCGCAGCATTCGCCAGCATGCCGTCCGCCGACACGATGACATAGCCGTCAATGCGCAATCCCGGCATCGGACGACGAATTTATTCCGAGATCGTTTGCACCACGCTGGAGACCGGCCGGGAGCTCACCGTCGGCAGTTTCGCGTCCTTGAGAATGTCCTCGTCGTACTGCGCGATGGTCTGCACCGGAGCCTTGGCCCGCATTTGAACGACCTTGTAGCCGCCGGCCTTCAGCCGGTGCAGCAGTTCGGGAAGCGCTTCGGCAGTGTGCTTCTGGAAATCGTGCATCAGAATGATGCCCTTGCCGAGCTTGTCCAGCTTCTTCATGACGGTGTCGATCACCGTCTGGGGTTTGCTCGCCTTGAAATCGAACGAGTTGAGATCGCAGGAGAAAATTCCGACGTTGCGGGTACCGAGATAGGTCACCATCGCGGGTGGATGCTGCAATGCGGGGAAGCGGAAGAACGGCGCGGGCGAGGCGCCAAGGGCCCATTTCACCGCGCTGAAACCTTTCTCGATTTCGTCCTTGTCCTGCTGCTCGCTGAGTTTCTTGTTGTTCAGATTCGCATGCGACCAGGTATGTGATCCGATGGTGTGGCCGGCTGCCGCAACCTGCTTGAGGATTTCCGGATAGTAGGTGGCATGCTTGCCGATCGGAAAGAAAATGCCGGTCGTGCATTCCTCCGCCAGCGTCTTTAACACGGACGGCGTATTGATCGGCCAGGGACCATCGTCAAACGTCAGCACTACTTCCTTGTCGCGCAGGAAATCGAGCTGCTTGAAGTGCTCGAAACCGAATCCCGGTCCGCCGGTGGTATCGATCTCGACGACCCGGGCGATACCGAGCGCGTTGGGGTTGGCGCAGGGCGGTTTGGCGAGGACAGGAGCTCGGACGGCTTGCGGGGGTGCTGCCGCGCCCTTTTGAGCGGGGGTCTGGGACCAGGCTGCGCCGGACGCACACAGCGAAACCACGCCCGCAAGGATAAATTTTGCTGCTATTCGCATGGTGTTCCCCTTACACTGATCCCTAGGTCCGGCCTGGCTTTTCGCCTGGGCCCGAGCCGTTTCCTGCCCAAGACGCACTGGAAGACATGTTAGCCTAGTAGCTGCTGCGCCGCCACGGCAACGGCTTTTATCCTCAGGGCCGATTTGTCCGCTCGATCGGTTAATTTCGGGGAGCCCGCGGCTTCAGCTCTCCGCCAGTGCCCGTCCAACGGCAGTTTTTACGCGCGTATCCGTCGGCTCGACGGACTCGGCGAACGCTTCGGTGAGATATCCCTCGCGGCCGACGAGGTACTTATGAAAGTTCCAGCGCGGGACGTCCTTTGGCCGGGCCTCCGCGGCCCACTTGTAGAACGGATGCGCATTCGGTCCCTTCACCACGGCTTTGGCCGCGATCGGGAAGGTCACGCCATATTGGTGCTGCGCGGTCGCGGCGATCTCGGTTGCGCCGCCGGGCTCCTGGCCGCCGAAATCGTTGGAGGGAACGCCAATGACCATCAAGCCACGGTCGCGAAACTCGCTCCACAATTCCTGCAATCCGGAATATTGCGGCGTGAATCCGCATAATGACGCCGTATTGACGACCAGCAGGGGATGGCCGGCGTAATCGGCCAGCCTGATGTCTGGTCCGGCCAGCGCGGGAAACGAAAACGCATAAGCCTTGACCCGGCTCATGGCGGCCTGCGCGAGAGCCGTCCGTGTCGAAGCCGCTGCTGTGGCCGCGGCCAAGGCCGCGGTGAGAATTGCCCTGCGGTCAATCATAGCCATCCCCGGGGGTACGATTTGCCAAAATTGACGATAGCTCAAGGGACGAACGGCCGCCCTTCAACTAGCCGTTACGGCCGGACCGCCGGAACAGCGCACCAGGGTAGCGGCAGCGGCGGAAGATAAGACTGGTTCCATTCGCAGGATCAATTCCGGGCCGCCGCGAAAGCCGCGCGGTTGGACGCCGAGGGAACGTCCACAGCGAGGAGCGCAATGACATTCCAATTGTAGTTCGTTTCAACCAAGTCGAAACAAGAATGAAACAAGCAATAGGCATTCTTCGTAATGAGCTGCGGGTCACGAGGATCGGTAGCCGGTAGCTGAGCGCAACGATGTGGGGCTGGAGCATGCGGGTAACGGCAAGCGGGGGGAATGCTGACCTGGACGCCTATACGAGGCGAGTGCCAACGTCATACGACACGGGCGCCTATGACAAGGTTCTTGAGAGGCAGTTCGAATCCGTTAAGGCGAAACTCCTCGGTCGCGGCAGCTCGCCAGAGCCGATCATTGTGAAGTTGCCGCCGTTTCCGGAAATCGTGGTCTTCGCGGAAATCAAGGCCCGGCTTGCCGATCCCAATGTCGAGCCCCAATTCAACATACCCGATGTAATCGCCTCAATGGGAATGCCGAAAAACTTCAGCTTGTTTCCCAACGGCCAGCCCTCTCCGCATGACGTTAATCAAAGCGGCGTTGGTGATTGCTACCTGGATGCATTACTTGGTTCGTTGGCGGCGCAGAATCCGGATTTCGTCAAAAACATGGTGCGCGATAACGGCGATGGGACCTACACGGTGCGTCTGTTTGCCCCCAATGGCGAACCGGTGGATGTAACGGTGAACAGCGACGTGCCGCTGGATTCGAAAGGCGATTTGGTGGGCGTTCGGGGACCGAACAATCAGGCCAACTGGGCATCTATCATCGAAAAAGCGTTCGCCAAATACAATGACGAGTTTCACATTGTGGGCCAGAGCGGCCATACTGGCTACGCGGCGCTGAACGATGGCTCGATCAACAATGACTTCTACCGAGCGCTCACGGGCGTCACCGCCACAAGCCGCTTGAATTCCTCTTACAGCACCGCGGCAGAACAAGACGATTTGGCGCGGGAAATGAAGCGGGCCATCGAAGACCGCCGAACTGTCTACACCGGCTCGCCCAAGGAGCAAATCTTGCCAGACGGTCGCAAGCTTGCTGGACCACATGCATATTCAGTCTTGGCGGTCAATCAAGATGCCAACGGTGACTGGTATGTGGAGGTGCGCAATCCTTGGGGCAGCACCCCCGGCGGTCTCAAATCTGAGGACGGCATCATTCGCATGTCCATCAGCGACTACGTCAAATACATGGATAATACCACTATCGGCGACAAGCCGATCGCTGGATCGGGCAACAACCCAACGACATGGATCATACCACCGCCCCCATCAACAGATCGGGCAATAAAACCTTGGGACTCTCGCATTGGATTCGAAAATCATCGCCTAAGCTGATGAGCGCTATCGCCGTCCAAGGCGGTTTGTCCCGCAACGCGTGATCGTGGATGAAGCGTATCTTGAGTTTGAACTGGATTTCGGCGGGCGAGCGGCGGTCGGCCCGCGGGAGAGAATGTGACCGTCCGGATCGACGCGCCGCTATTCCGGGGCAGCCTGTCAGAATTGAATCCGGGATGACGATGAGGAATGGAGAGCGTCTCCTGACGCCCTTAGGGGGCATTCCGGAGCCTCTGGATTCTGGATCTATGCCCGCGTTTTCTTGATGCGAACCGGCCTCCACTTCGCTCGAAAACACTCTAGCGGAGCGAAACGATGAAGTCGGTCCCTTCGCCGGTTTCGCCGGAATTGATCCCTTGATCGGAGACGATGATCGAGCCGCCGGTCGACAACGCCTCGGCGATGCGCGCCATCGCATCCGCGGGGATGGTGAGGCGATCCAACGCTTCCGCCGGGCTGTCCGCCACCGGCGCTGATTTCAACTCGACCGCGCTTGCCTTGCGCCGGCGCAAGGCCTGTTCATCCCCGTCGCTCCGTTCGGTGTACCGGACCCGCACCGGAAGCGAAATCACCGACCAGTGCAGAACGTTGGCGTCGTTCTTGTCGGCCTGCGCCGTGAACACATGGGTTCCAAGCGGCCGGTCGCTCGGCGCGATCGTCACGGGCACGTCGAACAGCGGCGCGAAATTCTGCCGCACATAGAGCTTTGAATCCTTGCGGCTGACGAGCACCGAGATCTGGCCGCTGCGCTTTGGCGCGACGGCGATGGCCGGCGCAGGCATCGAGACCGCAGCCTTCCCGGTGTCCGGATCGGTTTTCACGCCGGGGATGCCGGGGACGTCCGTTGCCGCCTTGATGCTTTCGTCAGGATTTTCGATTGGCCCGGGCTCGATCCCGGCGGGCTTGGCTTCGGCGGGCTTGGCTTCGACGGTCGCGGCTTCCAACGGTTTGGCTTCTGCCGGCTCGGCCTTCGGCGACAGGGGGCTGCCGGAGGACGTCGCATCGGTCATCGTCGCTGACGCATTCGTTTTCGGCAGCGTGCTGCTGGCGTCCGCGGTGCGGGTTGGGTCGCGCCAAGGGATCGAGGCCGACGGCGCCGCCACGACTGGCTTTACGCCATCGTCATGCCCGACGCTCGGTTTGAGCTCGAGGGTTGTCTCCGCAAGCGCGGATTTGCCGCTCGAACCGGCGTCCGACGCCTTGTCGGGATGCACAACGGGAAGCGCATCCGGCTTCGGCTCTTCGGCGGCAACCGGCTGTGGCGCGATCTTCTGCGCCACCAGGAGCGGATGCGCAAAACTGGCGGGGGTTATCTCGCCGGGCGTAATGATCACCCGCGCGCCCATCCTGGTCCAGCCCCACATCTTCACGGCAAAGGCCATCGGCATGCGGATGCAGCCGTGCGATGCGGGGTAGCCCGGGAGCACGCCGGCGTGTATGGCGACGCCCGACCACGTGATCCGCTGCATATAAGGCATCGGCGCGCCGCTATAGATGTTGGAATGGTGGAATTTGTGTTTTTGAATGACGCTGAAGACGCCCATCGGCGTCGAATGACCGCGCATACCCGTTGAGACCGGCGTCTGCGCGTAAAATCCGTTGGCGTCGTAAAGCCTGAGGTTTTGCTTGTCGATCGAGATCGCGATGATCAGCGGTCCCTGCGGCTTACCGGCTACCTTGGCCGGCGCCTCGAGTTTTTTCGCCTGATGACGTCGGGCTTTTGGCGGCCGATGCGATGGCATCGGCTCGTAGTGCGAAAACTCCGGACTGGAATCCGACCAGTAAGAAAGCTGGGCTTCCGCCTGCGAGATGCCGCCGGTAGCGCCGGCTGCGGTCAAAACAGCTATCCGCCAAAGTCGGCGGCTCGCCGAGGCTCGGTATCCTCCACACACACGCATACTCTCGAATCCCGGACTCGAAGTTTTAAGTGTCGCAGACGAGAAACGCGGCCACCAGCAGAAGGATCCGGATCTCGGCAATTTTCGTTCCGAGCGTAGCAAAAAAGTCTCACATTCAGTTAACGGCGGAGAGGTCTGTGACCTTTCTGATGGCCTTTCGCGTACTACATACGTCGAACGCCCCGCCGACGGAGATATTCATGACATCCAAAGCCGCAAGACATCGTAACAAGAGCTGGAAGCCTCTGGCTTTGTTGCTGCTGGCCTGGGTGCTGTGGCCCATCCCGGGGGCCTCGGCCGCCGATGAGCCGGACCTGATCTTCCGCCGTTCGACCGTGTTCAAGTGGATCAGCCCGAACGACAGGCTCGCGACCTATGGCGTCGACGATCCCGAGGTCGAGGGGGTGGCCTGCCATTTCACCGTGCCGGAGAGGGGCGGCTTCAAGGGCTGGCTCGGGCTTGCCGAGGAAGTGTCAGACATTTCACTGGCCTGCCGCCAGATCGGTCCAATCCACTTCAAGGGCAAACTGGAGCAGGGCGACGATATGTTCCGGCAGCGGCGCTCGCTGTTCTTCAAGAAGATGCAGATCGTCCGTGGTTGCGATCCCAAGCGGAACGTATTGGTCTATATGGTCTATTCAGACAAGCTGATCGAAGGATCGCCGAAAAATTCGACCTCCTCGGTGCCGATCATGCCCTGGGGACCCGGTGACGGCACGGTCCAGAAATGCGGCGAGTTCGTTCAGTAAGCGATCTTCGGGCGAACGCTGGCTGAATTATCGCTTGACCGGGTTGGCGTGCGGGCGGACCCACGACTGGGGCCGAACGTTGGGGTCACGGCAGCCCACCAGTTGAACCAGCTTTTGCGGCACCGACTTATTGCCGCGACCGCTGTCGCCGCACTGCTGCAACATCGCGCCACAAATCTTAGGCTCCGTTTTCAGGGGATTGGGTTTGTCGATCCGCAACTCGGGAGCATCGCTATCCCCAGCCAACCGCTCAACGATTGGGGGGCCGGGTTTGCGGGTCGGGGATTTATTGCCAACATCAATGTTGCCATTGCCCACGACTATCGTCCTCGTGCTGAAGTTATGACAACGCCCAACTGCCTGGAAAAGTTGCACGTGGCTCGATTGGGTCGGCCGCGCCGCAGTTTTGGTTCACCGTCCCGATCCGTCCTCTTCTCCACCAGAGAAAAGTTAAAAAGTCGCACCCGCCGCAGGCTGCCACGCGGTCCGATCTTCCGGTCGCGGGTGGAGAGATCAGATGCGGCATGATCGCTGCGGACCCCCCGTCATTACCTGCGCACCGGAGACGATCGGCGTGAACGGCCGTGACCGGTTCCCCAGGTTCCGCCGAAGGAATTGACGCTCCGCCGAAGGCATTTTGATGGAAGCCATTGAAATTTTTTGGGCGATTGTTTCGTCGGGGGCGGGCGACGAAGCAATTCTGCAGTGCGACGAAACCATTTCCAGCTTGTGGCGTAGACGTCCTGAAACGGCGCTTGGTTAACAACCCGCAACTTGGACGGCGGGCAGCGCCGGCAGACAAAACTGGAGACAGTCAAATGCGAACCCTCAGCTTCATCCTGGCCGGTGCCTTCATGCTGGCGGGCTCGTCGATCGTCGGCTCATCGGACTCCGGGCTGCCGGGTATCGGCACCTTTGCCTATAACGGTTCGCCGATCGCCGTTTCGGCGCCTCCCTCTATCGTTGTTGCGGTGCGTTAAGCCGCAAGCTTAACCGATAAGATTTCCGGTGATGCGCCATGCCTGTTCGCATCAGTGCGATCGCGATAGCGGGTTCGATTGTTCTGGGCGGGCCGGCCCAAGGCCAGGTCCGGTCAACGCCAAAACTTCCCGACCCCCGCGGAGAATTTGTGCGGCTATGCGCCCCCCACATGGTCGGGCGCTGGGCGCATCCCGAATCCGTCTGCGGTTGCCTGCATGACTATGCCGCCGCGCTCGTCGAAGACCCGGATCTGCGCGATGCCGTCCTGCGTGGCATCAGCGAGACCGGCGTCCCGACCATCGAGGCCGATTGGCTGCCGGCGTCGAAACAAGCTCAGATCGGCCCGACCTTCACCAAGATCGCCAAGCCGACGCTGCAATGCATGTTCGAGCCCAAGGATTAACAGGAATGCGTCCTGACCATGAGGATCGTTCGTCGCGTGCTGCCATGCTTCGAGACGCTCGCGTCGCGCGCTCCTCAGCATGAGGCTTGTTGTGCTTCAGCAAAATCAAACCTCATCCTGAGGAGGCCACGAAGTGGCCGTCTCGAAGGATGGGCCGCAACACCGATGCCTGGTTCCAGGTAGCAGGCTGGCACCCTGACCTTCCGATCCGTCTATCGCTTCTTGATGCCCAAGCGCTGAACGCATTTGCGGATGCGGACGACCCCGGTTGCCGTCATCTGCGCGCCCGAGACTTCCTTGATCTGGCCGGTGGGGCACGATCCGTCATCGACCTGGATGCGCTGACCCAGCCGCAACTCGATGATGTCCTGCTCGCGCGACACCTGTTGCGCGATGGCGGGCGACGCCAACGCCAACAGCGCGAGGGCCCCGAGCCACGACAACGAAAAACGCCGGGTGAACGAAATCTTCATGATCGGCGGTTCGGTGTGGTTCACTTGCTCTGAATTTTCAGCCCGTTGGGGCCGACATTGATCTGCAGGCCCTCCGGCTCTTTCTTGGCTTGATAGAGATTATAGCCGAGCACGCCCAACCCGAGCACCAGAACCCCAATGACCAGATACAGAACGTTGCGATTGCCGGGCATCTGGTGTCTCCGCGTGTGAGGCTTGGCATGAGTTTAGTGATGCGGTGGCGATTCTCATAGAGCGCTGGCCGTCAACCTGCCGGGCGGGGTGGCGGCGATGTCGGCTTCGGCGTCCTGGCGACGCCGGTTCTGCCGGTGTCGAGCTTGCGCGTTGCGCGCAGCGCGGCCAGCGACGCCTTCGCCAGTTTTTCAGCCGAGGCGATCAGCCGCGGAAGCGGGTGGCCGGCAAATCCCAGCACAAATCCCGGGAGCGGACGGGCGCGAATGTAGGTCTCCGCCAGCAGCCATCCCTCGGCGCCGGCAGCGGCCTTTGCTTGCACGGCAACGAGCGGCTCGGTCGACGGGGCAAACCGCGCCACCAGATGCAGGCCTTGCGATGGCACCGGCACCGATAGCTGGCCATCCGACGCCGTCGACAGCGTCAGTGCTAGTACGTCGCGGGCTTCGCGGTAAAGCCCGCGCACCTTCTTCAAGTTTGCGGCGAACGCCCCGGAATTCAGCATGTCCGCGACGGCGCCTTCCAGCAGCGTGCCGGGAAAGCGGTCGAGCGCGGCGCGGGCCCTTGTCACCGGTCCGATCAGTCTCTCGGGCAGCGCGCAGTAGCCAATGCGCAATCCCGGAAACAGCGTCTTCGCAAACGTGCCCATGTAGACCACCCGCCGCAGGTGATCGATGCCGGCAAGCGACAGCAACGGCGCACCATCGTATCTGAACTCGCTGTCGTAATCGTCCTCGAACACGAAGGCGTCCGCGTCTTTCGCCCAATCGAGCAATTCCAGCCGACGCGTCATCGACATCTGCACGCCAAGCGGAAATTGATGCGAGGGTGTCACATAGGCGGCGCGGGCGGACGGCGCCCGGATCCGGCCGCTGGCCACGACCATGCCGGATTCGTCGACCGGCACGGAGCTCGCGCGGTAGCCGCAATGCTCAATGGTTTTTCGCGCGGCGGGATAGCCGGGATCTTCGCACCAGACCTGGTCGCCCGGCTTGAGAATGGCGCTCAGCACGATGCGCAGGGCGTGCAGCGTTCCTGATGTCAGCATGATCTGGTCGGGATCGCAGCGCAGCCCGCGCGCGGACAACAGGTGATCGGCGATCGCGGCGCGGAGTTCGCGGCTGCCCCTGGGATCGCCGTAGTGAAGATGCTCGGTCCCGAATGCGCGCATCCGTCGTCCGACAAACGATCTGAACCGCTGCAAGGCCCGGTCATCGATGTGCGTGCAGCCGAGCGCCAACGCGCCTTGCTGTGGCGCTTCAATGACGATTTTCGTTTTGCTTGCGCCATTTGCCTGCGCGGGAATCCGCGCGGCGACGAACGTGCCCGAACCGACGCAGGCCACGGCAAACCCGTCGGCTATCAGCCGCTCATAGGCAGACGTGACGGCGTTGCGACGGAAACCCGTCTGTTTTGCCAGGGCGCGGGAAGGCGGCAGCGGCTCGCCGGGCTTGACGATTCCGCCGACGATGGCATGGCAAAGCGCTTGATAGAGCCGGTGCTGCGAGGAGGCGTCTGGCGTCACATGCGGGCCGGACAGGTCGAGCGGCAGCTCGGCCTTGCGCGGGTTCGGTTGGGAATTGGTCGGAATTTTTCGCATTGAATTGGCACTATCGCAGACCA
Organism: uncultured Alphaproteobacteria bacterium; assembly: GCA_963793165.1. Taxonomy (GTDB): domain Bacteria; phylum Pseudomonadota; class Alphaproteobacteria; order Rhizobiales; family Xanthobacteraceae; genus Bradyrhizobium. Next base: position 118,383 of record CAWBYU010000004.1, on the reverse strand, counting down.
AAATCGCAGGTACAACTCGTATCGACTTTTCATCGATCGATATCAGGAGTTGTCGTGAGCCAAACCGAGACCACCGATTCATATCCGCTGTCGCCGCGAAATCGGGTGAAACGCCGCCATGAACGCGGCTTCTACGACTATGCGACGGTCCACAGCCTGCTGGACGCGTCGATGCTGTGTCACGTCTCCTATGTGATCGAGGGCCAGCCCTATTGCACCCCGACGTTGTTCTGGCGGGAGAACAACAGGCTGTACTGGCACGGCAGCAGCGCCAGCCGCATGCTGGAGAACCAGTCCGGCCGCCAGAAGGTCTGCCTCACCGTGGCGCATCTCGACAGCCTGGTGCTGGCCAGGTGCGGGTTCAATCATTCGGCGGACTACCGCGCGGTGATGGCCTTCGGCACCGCTTACCTCGTCACCGATCCGGACGAGAAGGAGGGCGCTCTGGTCGCCATGGTCGACCGGTTCTTTCCCGATCGTACCGCCAGCCTGCGGCAAAGTACGACGCAGGAAATCAAGGCGACCGCGGTGATCGCGATGGAGATCGAACAGGCCTCCGCCAAGATTCGGACCAAAGGCGTCGCCGATGATGAGGAGGATTACGAATTGCCCGTTTATGCCGAGCGCATTCCGGTACGCACCGTGCTCGGCGCGCCGGAGTCTTGCCCGCGGCTTCGCGACGGCGTCGAGCGGCCGGCATCGCTGCGCGGATATTCCGAAGGCCGTCTGCTCGAAGAAGCCTTGCGAGAGGCCTATCTTCTGCGATACCCCGGCGGTTGAGACCGGGCCGGGGTGCCCGCTCGCTTCGACCCCAAGCACCGAAGATTCTCAAATAGGAGCCGCTGCATGACCGCCGATGCGCAACGCAGGATTCTCGACGCCGTCGATGCCGGTTTCGATGCGCAGCTTGCGACCACGCGCGATTTCGTCGCGATCCCCTCGACCCGCGGCGCCGAGGGGCCGTGCCAGGACATGATCGGTGATCTCCTGCGGCAGCGCGGCTACGAGGTCGACGACTGGCATATCGAGGTCGACGATCTGAAGGATCTGCGCGGCTTCGGCCCGATCGAGCACGATTTTTCCAAGGCGCGCAGCGTGGTCGGCACCTATCGTCCGCAAAGCAATGCCGGCCGATCGCTGATCCTGCAGGGCCATTGCGACGTGGTGCCGACCGGACCGCTGGAGATGTGGGAGACGCCGCCGTTCTCACCCGTGGTGAAGGACGGCAGGATGTATGGCCGCGGCGCCTGCGATATGAAATCCGGCACCATCGGCGCGCTCTATGCGCTCGACGCCATCAGCGCGGCGGGCCTCAAGCCGACGGCGCGGATTCATTTTCAATCCGTGATCGAGGAGGAAAGCACCGGTGTCGGTGCGCTCTCGACCTTGCAGCGCGGCTATCGGGCCGACGCCTGTTTCATCCCGGAGCCGACCGGCGGCAAGATGGTGCGCTCGCAAGTCGGCGTGATCTGGTTCCGGCTGAAAGTGCGTGGCTTTCCCGTGCATGTGTTCGAAGCCGGCGCCGGCTCCAACGCGATCACGGCGGCCTATCATCTGGTTCACGCGCTGGAGAAGCTCGAAGCCGAATGGAACGAGCGCGCCAGCAGCGATCTTCATTTCAAGGCGGTGACGCATCCGATCAACTTCAATCCCGGCATCATCAGGGGCGGCGACTGGGCTTCCAGCGTGCCGGCCTGGTGCGATGTCGATTGCCGGATCGCGATCCTGCCGGGCTGGTCGGTGGCCGACTGCCAGGCCGAGATACGCGCCTGCGTTTCGGCCGCCGCGCGCGATCATCGTTTCCTCTCCAACAATCCACCCGAGGTCGAATGGTCCGGCTTTCTGTCGGAAGGTTATGAGCTGAAGGATTCGAAAGAACCCGAAGCCGCGTTCGGCAAGGCCTTCAATGCGGTCTATGGCGGCGCGGTCGAGGATCTCGTGTTCACCGCGCTCACCGACACGCGGTTCTACGGGCTGAACTACAACATCCCGAGCCTGTGCTTCGGCGCCAGCGGGGAGGCCATGCATGGTTTCAATGAATATGTCGACCTGGAGTCGCTGCGCAAATCCACCAAGGCCACCGCATTGTTCATCGCCGAATGGTGCGGGGTGGAGAAGGTGTAGAATTCGCAGGGTGGGCAAAGCGAAGCGTGCCCACCAATTCTCGCGCGATGTAGATGGTGGGCACGCTTCGCTTTGCCCACCCTACGCGACTCGCAATGACGGTAGAGAAATTTACGCTCGCTGCGGCCACAGCGCCGCAACGATCGCATCGAGCCCGTCGGTCAGCGCAGCCGGGCCGGGTTGCAAAATGATCGTCGACTTGATCTCGACGATCCGGTCGTTACGCACGGCCGGAATCTCGCTCCAGCCCGGCCGCTTCCTGATTTTGTCGGGGACGACCTTCTTGCCGCACCATGACGCCAGGATCACATCGGGTGACGCCGCGCGCACGACGTCGGGTGAAATGATACGGTCCTTGGCGGCCTGTTGAAACCGCAACTTCGGCAGCACGTCCTCGCCGCCGGCGATCTCGATCAGCTCGGAAACCCAGCCGATGCCGCTGATCAGGGGATCGTCCCATTCCTCGAAATAGACCTTTGGTTTGGGCGAGGGCCGGGCCGTCGACGCGATGGCGGCGAGGCGCTGCTGGTAGCCGGTTGCGAGTTGATCGGCCCGCTCCGTCGCATCGACCAGCGCGCCGAGCGTGCGGATCATCGCCAGGATGCCGGCAATGTCGCGCTGGTTGAAGACATGGATGGCGATGCCGGCGCGGACCACCTCGGCGACGATCTCCGCCTGCAGATCGGAAAACGCCAGCACTAGGTCGGGCTCCAGCGCCAGAATCTTTGGAATATCCGCCGAGATGAACGCCGATACCCGCGGCTTCTCGCGCCGCACCTGCGGCGGCCGCACCGCGTAACCGGAGACGCCGACGATGCGGTCCTGCTCGCCGAGCAGGTACAGCGTCTCCACGGTTTCTTCGGTGAGACATATGATCCGGCGGGGAGGGAACTGGCGCATGCCGAGGATATGGCGAATAACGCGCCCGTTGTCACCGTGGCCATTATCTCAAGACGCCGCCGCCGGGCTTGACCCGGTTGGTGCGGGCCGCGTCCGCGTATGCGGCTTACGACTTGATCCGCACCCCGAGTCGTCCCGCCAGTTCCTGCGTGAACTGCCAGGCGACGCGGCCGGAGCGTGAGCCGCGGGTGGTCGACCATTCCAGCGCTTCGCGCTCGAGCTGCTCTTCGGAAAGCTTGATGCCGAAATGGCTGCAATAACCCTTCACCATCGCCAGGTATTCATCCTGGCTGCAGCGATGGAAGCCGAGCCACAATCCGAAGCGGTCCGACAGCGAGACTTTCTCCTCGACCGCCTCGCCCGGATTGATCGCGGTCGAGCGCTCGTTCTCGATCATCTCGCGCGCCAGCAGATGACGCCGGTTGGAGGTGGCGTACAGGATCACGTTATCGGGCCGTCCCTCGATGCCGCCTTCCAGCACCGCTTTCAGCGACTTGTAGGAGGCGTCGTCGCCGTCGAAGGAGAGGTCGTCGCAGAACACGATGAAATGGAAATCGGAGGCGCGCAGCAGGTCCATCAGGACCGGCAGGCTCTCGATATCCTCGCGGTAAATCTCGATCAGCTTCAGGCGATCGGCCGGCTTGCGGCCGACATTGATGCTGGCATGCGCCGCCTTGACCAGCGAGGACTTGCCCATGCCGCGCGCGCCCCACAGCAGCACGTTGTTGGCGGGCAGGCCGTCGGCGAAGCGCTCGGTATTCTCGATCAGGATATCGCGCACCCGCTCGATCCCCTTGAGTAGTCCGAGATCGACCCGGCTGACATGGGGCACCGGCGACAGCCGTCCATTCGGGTGCCAGACAAAGGCATCCGCGCTACCGAATGAATCCGCCGCAGCCGGGGCCGGCGACGCCGCGGAGAGCTGCGCGGCGATGGCTTCGAGCGCGCGCGCGATCCGCTCGGTGGTGTCGTCTTTGGCTGCCGCGGGCGGGCGTTTTGTCGCGGCCGTCGGCAATCGGCGTGAGCTGGCCCTGGAGGCGGCACGAGGTTTGGTTTTGCTGGGTTTTTTCGACATCTTGCGGGTTCCTGACCGCGCAGCCATATCGGGCCTTGCACGAGGCCGCAAGGCACGCAAATGAGGGGCAAATCAAAGGTCCCCGCAGCGTTGCAATTAGGATCGCGGCCGCTATAGTCCGCGCGAATTTGCCCGAACCGGCCAGACGCCGATGCGTCGCCGGTTCATTGCCGTTTCACGAGGAATGTCCGAATGCTGATTACCCCTGCGTTTGCCCAGGCCGCGGGCGCCGGCGACACCAACAGCATGTTGATGTCGCTGCTGCCGTTCGCGCTGATCTTCGTGATCATGTATTTCCTGATTCTGCGGCCGCAGCAGAAGAAGGTAAAGGACCACGCCGAACTGGTGAAGAACATCCGCCGCGGCGACACCGTCGTCACGTCGGGTGGCCTCGTCGGCAAAGTGACCAAAGTGGTCGATGACGACCAGATCGAATTCGAGATCTCCGACGGGGTCCGGGTGCGGCAAATGCGGCAGATGATTTCCGGCGTGCGCGCCAAGGGCGAGCCGGCCAAGGAAAAGAGCGAGCCCGCCAAGGACGAAACGCCGGCGAGCTAGCGCGTTTTCCTTTTCGCGCTCATTGCAGAATCTGCCAGAATCTGACGGGTCAACTCGATGTTGTATTTCACGCGGTGGAAGGCGCTGGCGATCATCCTGACGGCGCTGGTGGTGTGCCTTTTCGCCGTTCCGAATTTCTTTCCCGAGGCCACCGTCAAGGGCTGGCCGAAATGGGCGCAGCGCCATATCGTGCTCGGCCTCGATCTGCAGGGCGGCTCGCATATCCTGCTCGAGGTGGACGCGAACGCGGTCAAGAAGGACAAGCTCGACCAGATTCGCGATGACGTTCGCCGCACGCTGCGCGATGCCAAGATCGGCTATACCGGGCTCGCCGCGCGGGCCGATAGCGTCGAGGTTCGGGTCAAGGACACCGATCTGCAGAATGCGCTGACCAAGCTGCGCGAGCTGTCGCAGCCGCTGGGCGGCCTGCTCGGTTCCAGTGGCCAGCGCAGTCTTGAGGTCAGCGACGCCGGTGGCGGGCTGATCCGGCTGACCGTCCCCCAAGCCGCGATTACCGAACGCGTCCGCCAGGCGGTCGAGCAGTCGATCCAGATCGTCGAGCGCCGGGTGAACGAACTCGGCACCGTCGAGCCGCTAATCCAGCGCCAGGGCATCGACCGTATTCTGGTGCAGGTGCCGGGCCTGCAGGATCCGACGCGCCTGAAGGAATTGCTCGGCAAGACCGCCAAGCTGGATTTCCGCATGGTCGACCTCACGGTTCCCGCGGATCAGGCCACCCAGGGCAGGGTGCCGCCGGACTCCGAAGTGCTGATGAGTTCGACGTCGCCCAAAACCCCTTACGTCATCAAGAAGCAGGTGCTGGTTTCCGGCGCCGACCTGACCGATGCCCAACCCGGATTCGACCAGCGCTCGGGCGAGCCGATCGTCTCGTTCCGCTTCAATACCTCCGGCTCGCGTAAATTCGCGCAGGCGACGTCCGAGAATGTCGGGCAACCCTTTGCGATCGTGCTCGACAACGAGGTGATTTCGGCACCCGTGATCCGCGAGCCGATCACCGGCGGCTCCGGGCAGATTTCGGGCAGCTTCACGGTGCAGGCGGCCAACGATCTTGCGATCCTGCTGCGGGCCGGCGCGCTGCCGGCGCCGCTGACCATCATCGAGGAGCGCACCGTCGGTCCCGGCCTCGGCCAGGACTCGATCGAAAAGGGCGAACTCGCGGCCTATGTCGGCTCGATCCTGGTGATCGTGTTCATGCTCCTGACCTACCGGCTGTTCGGCGTGTTCGCCAACATCGCAGTCGCCATCAATGTCGCGATGATTTTCGGCGTGCTGTCGCTGCTCAATGCCACGCTGACGCTGCCCGGCATCGCCGGCATCGTGCTGACCGTCGGCATCGCGGTGGACTCCAACGTGCTGATCTATGAGCGCATCCGCGAGGAATTGCGCGGCGGGCGCAACGCGATTTCCGCGATCGACGCCGGCTTCAAGCGCGCGCTGTCGACGATTCTCGATTCCAACATCACCACCTTCATCGCTGCCGCGGTGCTGTTCTATATCGGCACCGGGCCGGTGCGCGGCTTCGCCGTGACGCTCGGCGTCGGCATCATCACCACGGTTTTCACTGCATTCACGCTGACCCGCCTGATCGTCGCGGGCTGGGTGCGGTGGAAGCGGCCGCAAAGCGTGCCGATTTGATTATGCGGGGTCGGCCTTGACACATTTCGTTCTCATAGGGCTCGGCATCCTGATTGCCGTGCTGACGGTGGTCAGCTGCTTCGGCCTGTTGCCGTCGCTGCGCATCGTGCCCGACGATACCAAGTTCGATTTCACCCGGTTTCGCCGCATCAGCTTTCCGATCTCGGCGCTGCTCTCGATCTTCGCGATCACGCTGTTCTTTACCCATGGCCTGAATTTCGGCATCGACTTCAAGGGCGGCACGCTGCTCGAAGTGCAAGCCAAATCCGGCTCCGCGGATATCGCCGCGATGCGCAACACGCTAAGCGGGCTTGGGCTCGGCGATGTGCAGTTGCAGCAATTCGGCGGGCCCGCCGACGTGCTGATCCGGGTTGCCGAGCAGCCCGGCGGCGATGCGGCGCAGCAGGCGGCGGTACAGAAGGTTCGCGGCGCTCTCGGCGATGCCGTCGAGTACCGGCGGGTCGAAGTGGTGGGACCGCGCGTCTCCAGCGAGCTTCTCGCCTACGGCATGCTGGGCCTGATGCTCGCGATCTTTTCGATCCTGATCTATCTCTGGTTCCGGTTCGAATGGCAGTTCGCGCTCGGCGCCATGATCGCCAACGTCCATGACATCGTATTGACCATCGGTTTCATGTCGATCTCGCAGGTCGACTTCGATCTGACCAGCATCGCGGCGCTGCTCACCATCCTCGGCTATTCGCTCAACGACACCGTCGTGATCTATGACCGCATCCGCGAAATGCTGCGGCGTTACAAGAAAATGCCGATGCCGGAGCTGCTCAACGAATTCATCAATTCGACCCTGTCGCGATCGATCATCACCCACGTCACGGTGACGCTGGCGCTGTTGGCGCTGTTGCTGTTCGGCGGCCACGCCATCCACAGCTTCACGGCCGTGATGATGTTCGGCGTGGTGCTGGTCGGCACCTATACCTCGATTTTCATCGCGGCGCCGATCCTGATCTATCTCGGCGTCGGTACCCACCGCGACGCGCCGGATACGCCTAAGAAGCCGGATCCGCCCAAGAAGAAGTGACCATGCCGGGCCGCACGGACGCCCTGCATCTCCCGAGGTCGGCGCCGATCGACGCCTACGGCAATGGCGGGTTCGCCTTTGCCGATATGTCGCATCGCGGTTCGCTATTGTGCTTGCCGGATGCGATCTGGGCCTGGCCGGTCACAAGCCCTGAGGAGATCGACGAGGCCGCGCTGGCCCGCGTGTTCGCGGCGGCCAACGGCATCGATACGCTGATCATCGGCACCGGCACTGGCGTCTGGCTGCCTCCGCGGGCGCTCCGCGAGGCGTTGCGCGCGGTCAAGGTGGTGCTGGATGCGATGCAGACCGGTCCGGCGATCCGAACCTACAACATCATGATCGGCGAGCGGCGGCGCGTTGCCGCGGCGCTGATCGCGGTGCCATGAGCGGCGCCGATGACAGCAAGGCTTCCGCCGAGTTCTGCGCGCAACTGGTGCGCAGCCACGATTTTGCCCGCTACGCCTCGACGCTGTTCGTGCCACCATTACCCCGCCGCGCGCTGCTGGCGATCTATGCCTTCAATGTCGAGATTTCCCGCGTCCGTGAGCAGGTGAGCCAGCCGCTGCCGGGCGAAATGCGCCTGCAATGGTGGACCGACATGCTCGCTGGAGCGGGTCATGGCGGCGTCGAAGGCAATCCGGTCGCCGCCGAATTGCTGCTTGCCATCCAGACCTGGCGTCTGCCGGTCGAGCGGCTGTCGCGCCTGATCGAGGAACATCAATTCGATCTCTACAACGATCCGATGCCGACCATGGCGGCGCTGGAAGGCTATATCAACGATACCTTCTCGGCGCTGTTTTCGCTGGGAGCAAGAATTGTCGCAGACGCCTCCGACGAGACCGAGCACCTCGCGCGCCATGCGGGCCTCGCGCAAGGCATGGTCCAGGTGATGGCGGCGTTGCCGCTGGATGCGTCGCGGCGTCAACTGTTCGTGCCGCTGCAACTGCTGCAGCAACACGGCAGCGGCGTGGAAGAAGTGTTCGCGGGCAGGGAAACCGCAAAACTGCGCGCGGTGTTCGATCAGTTGCGCGGCGAAGCGCAAGGCCATCTGAAGACGGCTTTCGCGCTGCTGGCGACCGTGCCGCCGGATGTCAGGCGAGTGTTCCTGCCGCTGGCGCTGGTCCGCCGCGATCTCGAGCGGCTGTCGCGCGCGGACTCCGATCCGTTCGTGCCGCAGGTGACGTCGAGGTTCCGGACCTTGTGGACGCTGTGGCGGGCGTCGCGATCGCGGGAGTTTTCGTAAAGCTGAAATGGTGCAGGGAGCCGCGTCACACCCGGTCGTCATACCCGCGAAGGCGGGTATCCAGTACGCCGCGGCCTCTCGATTTTACAAGCAGCATCACGGAATACTGGATCACCCGCCTTCGCGGGTGACGACATTTGTGGGTAGGATAGCCCTAGCCTTGGCCCTAGCCCTACGACGACGGCGGCGCCAGATCCGCCGCCTCGAAATTGAACCGGTCGCGCAGGTTCTTGCGCTGCTCCAGAATGCTCTTCAGGAACGCGCGGTCGGTCTCGTTGGTCATCATCGGCTCGATCAGATCGAGCTGGTTCATCGCGACGAGCTGCAGGATTTCGGTGCGGGGTTTGCCGGCGGCATCGCGCGGCAAGGCCTGCACCACCTGGATATGCTCGGGGGGCTTTGGCCCCTTTGCCGCGTCGAGATCGTTGCGCAGTTGCGTCTCGAGCGCGGGCTGATCCGCTTCGACAAACGCATAGAGCCCGACGCCGGTGCGCCGGTCGGCGAAAGCGACGATGGCGGTATCGCGGACGGCAGGGTTTTTCCGGATCAGGTCGATCAGCACCGGGGCGTCGTTGACCAGCCGCCGGCCGCCGCCTTCGCGATCGGTGAAATTGAACAAGCCGCGGGTGATGGCGCGGTACACCTTCTTGCCGGTCGCAAGCCAGATGCGGGCGACCAGCGATTTGCGCGCGAGAATTTTCCGTTCCCTGGGCGTCAGCGCCTCGGGCGCGTAGCTGCGCTTGTGTTTGAGGAGATGCCGGAGATCCTCGTAGGCCGCGATGCGGAACAGCCGGCCGCGCGTCTTGAAGCAGGCCGCGAGCTGGAAATCCGTGACATAGGCGCGGCCATCGCTGCCGCGCAGCCAGTTCTGCTCCTTGGCGAGGTCGTTGTGGCAGATGCCGGCGCGATGCAGCTTGCGCAGCGCCTGCTTGGCCGAACGGAAATAGCCGACATCGCCATGAGGCCGGGCGAGATGCAGCGCAACGCCGTTGATGAACCCGCGCACCAGCGCCTGCCGGCCGGCCCACAACAGCTCAGGCCCGACATTGAGGTCACGCGCCAATGCCAGCGCGCGGCGCTCACGCGCGAACAGATGGCGCGCCGGGATGAAGGACCACCACGGCACCTGATCGAGCCGGCGCAGCACCGCATCGACCTCGCCGGCGTCACTGCGAAACCGGCCGCGCTCGACGGTTGAAAACACGTCGCGCTTGAGCAGCACGCCTTCGGTCCAGCGCGCCGACAGCACAGCGGCGTCGTCTTTTGGCAAACTCATGAGACGCTCACGCCGCTACAGCGATGTGCAGGTTGTCGGCGATCCAGCGATCGAGGTCGGAAAGCGCCCGCGCGCTCATCGCCTGTTTCTTCGCAATGGTCTTGTCATTGCCGCGCAGCCGCGTGCCGTCGGGATGCCGGGTCGGCGGCGTCGCAAGCGGCGGAAAAAGCCCGAAGTTGATGTTCATCGGCTGGAACGAGCGCGGGCCCGCATCGATGGTCTCGACATGGCCGCCGGTGATGTGGCCGAGCAGCGAACCCAGCGCGGTGGTCGCGGGCGGCGGCGCCAGAGACGCCGACCGTGCATCGGCCGCGGCATAGAGGCCCGCGATCAGGCCGATGCTGGCGGATTCCACATAGCCCTCGCAGCCGGTCATTTGACCCGCAAAGCGCAGCCGTGGCTGCGCCCGCAGCCGCAATTGCGCGTCCAGCAGTTTGGGGGAATTCAGGAAGGTGTTGCGATGCAGGCCGCCGAGCCTTGCGAATTCGGCGCCTTCGAGCCCGGGGATGGTGCGGAACACCCGCTGCTGGGCGCCGTGCTTCAGCTTGGTCTGGAAGCCGACCATGTTGTAGAGCGTGCCGAGCTTGTTGTCCTGGCGTAGCTGCACGATGGCGTAGGCCTTCACCGTCGGCTGATGCGGATTGGTGAGCCCGACCGGCTTCATCGGCCCGTGGCGCAGCGTCTCGCGGCCGCGTTCGGCCATCACCTCGATCGGCAGGCAGCCGTCGAAATAGGGCGTGTTGGTCTCCCATTCCCTGAAGTCGGTCTTCTCGCCGGCCAGGAGTGCGTCGACGAAGGCGTCGTACTGCTCCTTGGTCATGGGGCAATTGATGTAATCGGCGCCGGTGCCGCCGGGGCCGACCTTGTCGTAGCGCGACTGAAACCACGCCGCCGACATGTCGATGGAATCCCGGTGGACGATCGGCGCGATCGCATCGAAAAACGCCAGCGCGTTCTCGTCGGTCAGCTCCCGGATGGCGTCCGCAAGCGCCGCGGAAGTCAGGGGCCCGGTCGCGACGATGACATTGCCCCAGGCCGCGGGCGGCAGGCCGGCGACCTCGGTCCGATCGATGTCGATCAGGGGGTGTTCGTGCAACGCTTTGGTGACGGCAGCGGAGAAGCCATCGCGGTCGACGGCCAATGCGCCTCCGGCGGGCACCTGGTTGGCATCGGCGGCGCGCATGATCAGCGAGCCCAGCCGGCGCATTTCGGCATGCAGCAACCCGACCGCGTTATTGGCGGCATCGTCAGAACGAAACGAGTTGGAGCAGACCAGCTCGGCGAGGCCATCGGTGCGATGGGCTTCGGTCATCTGCTCGGGACGCATCTCGTGCAGAACAACGGGGATGCCCGATTTGGCCACCTGCCAGGCGGCTTCCGAGCCGGCGAGGCCCGCGCCGATGATGTGCACGGGCTCGGAGAATGATTTGATGCCTGTCATGGGCACAGAGGTAGCGCCTGGACCGCGCCAGCGCTAGCCGGATACGACAACGCCCGCAGCGATGCGGGCGTTATCCGTCTCAACAGTCGGCTGACAACGGATCAGCCGTTATAATTACCGGCTGCAACGCGCGGAATGTCCGAGCGATCAAGGCCGATATCGGCCAGTTCGCGATCGCTAAGCTGGGACAATTCGCTGACATTGCGCTGATAGTCCCGGAACGCCTGGATCATGCGGATGAGCGAGAGCAACATGGGGGTAGTCTCCTTGTATCTACGATTCAGCTCTTGGCCGGAGCCATATCGTTGGAATGAACATAGATTGAAATAGTGCAGTGCGGAAGTTCCGATGTTGCGGTGCAGCTAAGCACCCAACGCATAGCGCGGGTAACACCCGATTAACCTTTCAGCATAGCTTGCCTGCGACGCGGCCGAAATTCGAAAGGGTTTGCTTGAGATCGGGTAAATATGTCGTGAAATCATGTGATTGCAGAAATAGTGTTACACTGGGGCCGTGCAAGGGAAATGGATACCGCGCGGACGAAATCAACGGGAATGGTTCAGGATTGCACGTCAAGCGACGCTGATTTGGCCCGATTTGATCGCTTTCTCATGCGTGATTCGCATAGATATTGTGAATATAAAATCACTTCTTTGGTTGCGGCATGGGGTTCAGGCTAGGCGCCGGCGAATCATAGCACCGGCCGTTGATCCACGAATCAGCGGTGGCGGCGAAGGTCGATGGCGCGAATGGCCTCAACAAGGCTCGGTCCCGCGCAACCGAACCAGATCAAGATTCGCAACTGAGATAGTGGCGGCGTGGGAGCAGCGCGACAAAGATGCAGCCGCTCGACGATTGGAATTCCGTGACGGCGCGCGGGGCATTTCAACCCGAGGCAGCTGCGCAAGTCATCCGCATGGTCGCCCCGACGGTTTCGTTACGAACTTGTAATGCAAAAGCCCCGATCCGCATGCGGCTCTGCACCGTCGGTAGATCACGTCTTTCTCGCGTGAAATTCATTCCTCAACTTTCCGTCAATCGGCGAACAATCGTGTCGCAGAATCCGGCAATGACGCGGGATCTGTTCTAGATGGGAAGGAAAGTAACATGCTCAATAAGTTACTCGGAGCAGCCGCAATAGCTGCCATTGCATACAGTGTCGTCCCCGCAAACGCCGCCAAGCTGGCCGGCTGCAGCGGCGAAAACCTGGCGAAGACCGAATTGGCGATCGAAGCCATGGCCGACGGCGAAGGCAAGTTTACAGCGCAAAAGGAAGTCGCGCAGGCGCAGACCGCGATGCTCGACGGCAAGATGGGTGTATGCGCAGCGCATCTGAGCAAGGCGATGCACGTAGGCACGATGAAGTAAGCTTGATGCCGGGGCCGGTTGCGCCGGGCGATCGGCCCTTTTAATCGGTGTCGCCGCGGGACTTCAGGGCGCGCGGGCAAGCTGGCTAGCGAAATATCCAATCGTCTTCGAATAGACCTCGCTCTTGTTCCATTGCTGGATCACGGCGAAATTCGCACTGCCGGGCTCCCAGTCCTTGCCGCGCTGCCAGCCATGGCCGGCGAGAAAATTCGCGGTCGATGCCAGCACGTCCGGCGCGCTGCGCAACAGGTCGCGGCGGCCGTTGCCATCGAAATCGACGGCGAATTTGATGTAGGATGACGGCATGAACTGGGTCTGGCCGATTTCGCCCGCCCATGCGCCGCGCATCTCCTGAGGCGACAGATCGCCGCGTTCGACGATGCGTAACGCGTCCATCAGCTCGGCCCGGAACATCTCCGACCGCCGGCAATCATAGGCCAGTGTCGCCAGCGACCGCAGCGTCGGGAATTTTCCGATGTTGACGCCGAAGTCAGTCTCCAGTCCCCAGATCGCGACCAGTATCTCACCGGGTACGCCGTAGCTTTGCTCGATGCGGCTCAGCACCGATCCATATTGCTTCATCATGTTGGCGCCGCGCGCGAGCCGGGGAGGCACCATGCGGCCGGAAAATTCCTCGAAACTCTGGCTGAAGACCCGCTGCGAGTGATCGCGCGAGATCACCGCCTGGTCCAGCGTTACGCCGGCGAGACCGGAAGCGATGGCAGTTTGAGAAATTCCCTTGGTGGCGGCTTCGCTTTTAAAATCGTCGAGCCACGCCCCGAAGGCGCCTGTGCCGCATGTCGCCGCCAAAGCCGGCACGGCCGGGATCAGCAGGATTGCGCCCACCGCGAGGGCCTTGAAAGGAAAACTAGAAATCATCGGGGGTCACCAGCACAAACCAATTCGCCATGAAAAGTGATGCCCGGGCAAGATCGAATGTTCCCATAAACCGCGGCCAAAACAAGGCTCGAAGGGAACTGGTTAATTTTCCTGTGATTTTCCGTGATGCCGATCCAGCGATCGAACGAAGTCACTAACAAGCCGCCGGTCGACAATCAACCGGCGGCCGGATGGCATCGCGTTATCCTTGGCTAATGCTCGCCCTATGTGCCGTCCTTGCGCCGCCACGGAAACAGCGCCGCCGGAAAATCCGCAGCCGGGCGCCGCTCGCGCTGACGGCGGGGAGGCAAAGGTTGCGGATTGAGTTCCGCCGCGATCACCTTGCGATAGAGATGCCAAGTGGCGTGGCCGAGCAGCGGGATCACGACGGCGAGGCCAATGAAGAACGGCAGCGATCCCACGACCAGCAGCGCCGCGACGATCAATCCCCATGCCGCCATCGGCACCGGGTTTCGCGCGACCGCGCGGAGCGACGTCACCATGGCGTCGCCGGCGCCGGCATGCCGGTCCAGCATCAACGGGAACGACACCACGCTGATGCACAGCGCGACCACGGCGAACAGGAAGCCGACGCCGCAACCGACGACGATCAGCCACCATCCCTGGGGAGTCGTCAGCACGCGCCGCGCGAAATCCGGAATTTCGGCCGCGGACTTGTAACCGAAGGCGGCAACGTAAATCGCCTGCGCGGTGGCGACCCAGGTCACGAACAGCGCCAGCAACAGCGTGCCCAGACCGAGCATGGCGCCGAACGATGGCGAGCGAAACACCTCGATCGCATCCCATGCCGACGCCTGTTCGCCGCGCTCACGGCGGCGGCTGAGTTCATAGAGACCGAGCGCGGCAAACGGACCGAGCAGGGCAAAGCCCGCGGCGAGCGGAAACAGCAGCGGCAATACCGAATAGCCGAGCACCGTGCGCGCCAGCACCAGGCCCAGCACCGGATAGATCATGCACAGGATGATGGCGTGGCTTGGTACTGCCTTGAAATCTTCCCAGCCGAGCCGCAGCGCCTGGTGCAGATCGGAAAGCTGGATGGTCCGGATCACGGGCGCTGAGGTGACGCCGTCCCCGGACGCAGCGAGATTGTCTGAGTAGGGTGAAGCCATGGTCGTTGTCTCCCTTGACGCAGCAACCAGCGGCCGCGCCGGACGAGGGCACGAGCAAGCCGACTGCAAAAAAACCAGCGCGATCAATCCAGACGCGAAAACAAGGAACCCTGATCTGGCCATGTCGCGAACTGAACTACCATCGTACTCTCAATCGCGATCGTCATCGCTCACGCTTCGGTGAGTGTGTTTTGTCGCAGCGCAAACCTGGACCGTCATCCTGCTTCATTGCTTTCGGTTCGTGCGGGCGTGGAACCCACGTCTTGCATTGGCAAGCGCATCGGAGGCGGTTAAGCTTCTCAAGCGATCCGGCGAGGTGCTGCCGGTGGCAAAGCGCCGTTTAAACCCTGCCACAGTCTTAAATTCATCTGGGAGCAAACGATGAGTATCTTCGGAAAAATCATGAGCGCGGTCTTTGGCACCAAGGTGGAAGCGGCACCGGCAGGCGGCGGCGCGGCGCCCACGTCCGGTTCAGGTGCCGGATCGTCTTCCGCGCCGGGTGCGCCGGCGCAGACCATCGATGTCGCACCCATTCTCGACAAGGCCGTCGCCGCCAAGAAGGAAAAGCTCGAATGGCGGACGTCGATCGTCGATCTGATGAAGGCGCTCGATATCGATTCCAGCCTCGGCGCGCGCAAGGAACTTGCCAAGGAACTTGGTTATACCGGTGACAGCAATGATTCCGCGAGCATGAACATCTGGCTGCACAAGCAGGTCATGACAAAATTTGCAGCCAACGGTGGCAAGCTGCCGCCTGAAATCAAGCATTAGGCGGATCGCACGGAATAACCAGGCGGATCGTTCGGCAAACTTGAAGGGCTCGCCAATGGCGGGCCCTTTGTTTTGGCGGGACGCAAGGCGAGGGGGCCTTGCTGCCATGCCGCGCGATCGACCAGATGCCAGGCTGTGGTTCTTAATTCGTCGCAGTTCGGCCGATTTCGCTCAAGGTGCGGTGATCGAACTCGTTGATGTCGGCGAACTGTGAGCGATAGCGAAACCAGCGGCCGATGGATTCGAGCAATGCAACGAGCATGGTTCGACAGCGAGTTTGTGAAGATGGCGTTAGAGGTTATTCACCCCATCAAATCCGCATATTCCGGATGCTTGCGCAGATAGTCCGCCACGAAGCCGCAGCCGGCCACCACCTTCGAACCATCGGCACGGATCAGCTCCAGCGCGCCTTGCACCAGTTCCGAGGCGATGCCGCGGCTGCGCAACGCGCGCGGCGTTTCGGTGTGGGTGATGATGACGGTGGATGGCGCCAGCCGATAGTTGGCAAATGCCAATCCGCCCTCGACATCGAGTTCGAAGCGGCTTTGGGCCTTGTTGTCGCGAACCGATGCTGCCGTCATACCCTCAACTTTCGAAAGGCCTTGCCAGCGCAACCTCCACCACGAAGACCGCGGGGGCAAGAGTAAATCGACCGGCGGCAACCATCCGCTAACTTGACCCGCATCGCGCATGCTTTTTTAACGCGGATAAGCTATAGTTCAGCAGTACTTTCGATAATTTCAAAAAAAATGAGGGTGGTTCCATGAAGCATTGTACCTGCAATTCGTTGCCCGATTCCGGCCGGCGTTCGTTTATCGCCGGCGCAGCTTCCGCGGTTGCCGCCGCCGGAGCGGTCGCGACGTCGGCAATGACGGCGGAGGCGGCCCAGACCAAGCCCAAGCCGAAGGGCGGCCAGCGCAAGTTCATGGAAGAAGCCGCACGGCTGGCGATCGAGTTGGTTGAAAAGGGCTGGGGCGGGCCGTTCGGCGCCGTGATCACCAAGGATGGCGAGATCATCGGCCGCGGCCAGAACCGCGTACTGCTGACAGGCTGCCCGGTCCATCACGCCGAGGTCACCGCGATCATGGATGCGTCGGCGCGTCTCAATCCGAAGGCGCTGCTCGGCAGCGACTATAGCGAAGGCAGCATCCTTGAAATGATCCCGCGCGAAGCGGGCTCGCCGGATCCGGTGCCGCAGCGCGCGAAAATGCTGAAGGGCTGCGAGATCTATATCACCGGCGCGCCGTGCCCGATGTGCATGAGCGCGATCTACTGGTCGCGTATCGATCACGTGTATTTTGCCAGCACGCTGGCGGACACCAGCGCGATCGGCTTCGACGACGCTTTTCAATACGAAGATTTCACCAAGCCATGGGACAAGCGGCGCATCGCGGTATCGGAAGCTTTCGAGCGCGATCTCGGTCTCAAGGCCTTCAAGGCCTGGACCGACAAGAAGGATCGTCATCCGTATTGAGCGATCCGCGCGGATACGCTGAAACGAACTGAAACGGCGCGTGGGCATGCCCGCGCGCCGTTCTGGCTTGTGCTTGCGAATGACGGCGCTCGGTCCGCTTATGCGTGCTATGATCGTGCCGCCGCCTCAGGGGATAGGCTCGCGGAGAACATCATGGCCAATGAAAAAGGTCCCAACATCAAGAAGAAGCAGAAGTGCAAGAATTGCGAGGGCAAGGGCCTCCTGAAGAAGGGCGACAAGGTGGTGAAATGCCAGCGCTGCGGCGGAACGGGCTTCCGTTAAGGCAAGTCATTCGGCGGCGCGTATCCGCGCGAACCGGAATCTCGCGCCGATAGCTTCCGGGTTCGCTCGCGGAGCCTGACATTGGGCCGGTCAAGGGGCCGGACCCGTTGGCGAGCGCCCCGGAATGACGTACAGAATTTCGTCGAATTCAGCGGGGAAAGCTCATGAAGGTCGCGAGGCAAAGGGCGAGATGGTAACCACGACCGCGCCATCGGGCGGCGTGACGCGGATGTCGCGCCGGGTGATGAACCTTGCATATCTTCTCACCCAGAATGCCCGCCGGCATCGCGGCCGCGTGGGCTTCATCTGGGGCGAGAAATCCTGGACCTGGCGCGAGATCGACCGCGTGGTTTCGGCGCTGGCGGCGGCGCTCGCGGCGCGGGGTATCGTCAAGGGCGATCGCATCCTGGTCCATGCCAAGAATTGCGACGAGATGTTCTGGTCGATGTTCGCGGCGTTTCGGCTCGGCGCCGTCTGGGTGCCGACCAATTTCCGGCTGATGCCGGATGAAGTGGCGTATCTCGCCACCGCCTCCGGCGCCAAGGCGTTTCTCTGTCACGGCGATTTTCCGGATCATGCCGCGGCGGTGGATGCGGCGAGTCCGGCGCTTAGCTTCCTGTGGCGGATCGGCGACGGCCGGTTCGGCGAAACTTCGGTAAGCGAAGCGATCGCGGCGCATGCGGGCGCTGTGGTCGAAAATACCGCGGTCGAATACGACGATCCCTGCTGGTTCTTCTTCACCTCGGGCACCACCGGGCGCTCCAAGGCGGCGGTGCTGACGCATGGCCAGATGGCTTTTGTGGTGACCAACCATCTCGCGGACCTGATGCCCGGCACCACGGAGAAGGACGCCTCGCTGGTGGTCGCGCCGCTGTCGCACGGCGCCGGCATTCATCAACTCGTCCAAACCGCGCGCGGCGTGCCGACCATCCTGCTGCCATCGGAGCGTTTCGATATCGGTGAGGCGTTCCGGCTGATCGAGACCCATCGCGTCAGCAACATCTTCACGGTGCCAACCATTTTGAAGATGATGGTCGAGCATCCCGCGGTCGACCGAACCGATCATTCATCGCTGCGCTACATCATCTATGCCGGCGCGCCGATGTACCGCGAGGACCAGAAGGCCGCGCTGAAAAAACTCGGCAAGGTGCTGGTGCAATATTTCGGCCTCGGCGAGGTCACCGGCAACATCACGGTGCTGCCGCCCGCTCTGCATGATCCCGAGGACGGGCCGCATGCGCGGATCGGCACCTGCGGTTTCGAGCGCACGGGCATGCAGGTCTCGATCCAGGGCGACGACGGCCGCGAACTGAAGCCATTCGAGACCGGCGAGATCTGTGTCATCGGCCCCGGCGTGTTCGCCGGCTATTACGATAACCCCGAGGCCAATGCCAAAGCCTTTCGCGACGGCTGGTTTCGCACCGGCGATCTCGGCCATATCGACGAAGAAGGTTTTGTCTATATCACCGGCCGCGCCTCCGACATGTACATCTCCGGCGGATCCAACATCTATCCGCGCGAGGTCGAGGAGAAGATTTTGACGCACCCCGCGATCGGCGAGGTGGCGGTGCTCGGCGTGCCGGACCCGGTATGGGGCGAGGTGGGGATCGCCGTCTGCGTGGCGCGCGAGGGCGCAAGTGCTGTGACCGAATTGGAACTCGCAACGTTCCTTGCTCCAAAGGTGCCGCGCTACAAGATGCCAAAGCGTTTCTTCTTCTGGGACGCGTTGCCGAAGTCGGGCTATGGCAAGGTGCCGAAGCGCCTGGTTCGCGACGAGCTTGAGACGCGCGGCCTGCTCGACGTCGCCTCGAAACAAACAGGCTGACGATGCGGCAGATCCGCCAGCCCGGCCCGCTTGCGCCCGAGCGCATCCAATGGGTGGAAGCGCGCGGCCGCGCGTTCTGCTTTACGCTTCAAGCCGGTGTATCGCTGCTGGAAGCCGCGCGCCGCGGTTTTGCCGCGGAAGGATTTGCCGGCGGCGTATTGCGCTGGACGGGCGGAGCGCTCGGCCCCTTTGCCTATGTGATGCCGGCGCTCTCGAAGAACGGCGACAACGCCGCTTTCTATAGCGACACCTTCCGGCCAACCGGCGTCACGCAGCTCAAGCTGGCGGCGATGACGCTCGGCGAGCGCGACGGCGCGCCGTTCTTCCATTGCCACGCCTTGTGGACCGAAGTCGGCGGACGCGCCGGCGGCGGCCATATCCTGCCCGAGGAAACTATTGTCGCCGAATCCTTCGAGGTGGATGCGTTCGGCCTTGATGGGGCGATCTTCACGGCGGCGCCCGACCCCGAGACCAATTTCAAACTGTTCGGCCCGGTGAAGGGTCCGGTCACGGAAGCGCACGCAACCAGCCGCGCGTTCGCGCTGCGGCTGCGGCCGAACCAGGACTTTGCCGGTGCGCTCGAGATGTTTTGCAGGCAACGCGGTATCCTTCACGCCCGGCTGCATGGCGGCGTCGGCTCTACCATCGGCGCGCGCTTCACCGACAGCCGCAGCGTCGTGCCGTTCGCAACCGAACTGGCCGTCCGGTCCGGCACCATCGGCCCCCGTGCCGGCGGCACGTTGGAAGTCGAGCTCGATATCGCGCTGGTCGACTACCTCGGCGGCATCGCCGAGGGAAAGCTGGTGCGCGGCGACAATCCGGTGCTGATGACGATGGAACTGGTGCTGGAGGTGACAGGAGAGGGAGATCGGCTGTAGCGCCTGCTGTGGATTCACTTTCAAACAGCCAAACCATCATTGCGAGCCAACGGCTCGAACTCCATTTCCTCGTCGTCCCGGCGAACGCCGGGACCCATACCGCGTGATCCATCGTTTTCGTGAAGTGGGAGAGACCATCGGCTACAATCGACGCCCGGGATTATGGGTCCCGGCTCAAGGCCGGGACGACGCAGGTGTTCGTTCACCAATTCAATTTCAAACAGCCGCAATGACGTTGTCCAAGCGCTTTCGTTTCACCGCAACTTGCGCACATGGATATTGATATCGAGATCGATATCGTTGACGCAGCGCTGTACGGTCTTGTGCGAGCCCCCTTCATGCCACCGGCCTGTTCGCACACGGGGCTCGCGCACGTTGGCAAGCTTCAGACAACGCCATTGCGGCAGCTTGCCACTGCTTTCGCCGGCAAACTGCCAGGCGAGCACGACCTCTTCGCCGTTCTTGTTGGTGCCGATGATGTGCGGGCACAATTCGCGCGTGCGGCCGTCATAGCTGCATACGACCTGCTGCTCGCTAAGGATGGCGTTGCGGAAGAGGGTGTAGGTGCGGCCTGGCATCGTCACGGTTTCCAGTGAGATTGTTCTTGTTATGTTCCAGATAGTGTGCCAACAGATTTGTCTCTTGCCGTGGTCTATTCGACACGGGGAACGCCTCAACAAAGGTCAGTGCAGGTTAAAATGCCGCGCATCCCGCAGAATGTCATCAACGGTGTGTTCTATCTTTACGGTAGCCGAGAGGACGCCCAGGCTGGCAGGAATCCGGGTGGCACCGGCTTCATCATGCACTACCAGGGAGCGAGAAATGAGGAAGTGCTGGGAAATCACTTTTACGGAGTTACGAACTGGCATGTTGCCTGTAGTCGCGGCCTCTCAACAATTCGACTGAACACTAAGGGCGGTGGAACTGACGTTATAGAATTGGACCCAAGTGAATGGCATTTTCTGCCCGGGAAGTACGATGTTGCGGTTGTTCCCCTTTCTCTCGATGGAAAGGTTCACGATGTTTCGAGCGTTTCTTCTAATCAGTTTGCGGTCGCTCCCGGCGAATATTCATACGGCATCGGGGTGGGCGAAGACGCATTCATGATCGGGCTGTTCTTTGATCATGCGGGTGTCGCCACCAATGTGCCGAGCGCAAGATTTGGCAACGTCAGCATGTTACCTAACGCAAGGGCGACAATAAAGCAGCCAACTGGATATGATGGCCAAAGCTACGTTGTGGACATGCATTCTAGAACCGGTTTTTCCGGTTCTCCAGTTTATGTCTATCGGACCTTTGGGTCAGATCTTTCTGATCCGCGTGGTATACGCTTTGATGAACTCTATATTGATCAATTTAGGCGAGGAAATAGCGGAAGAGACCCTCTTAGAGAGCGCCTGTCAGGTCATTTTCGCGCCCATCAGATGTTTCAGTTACTAGGAATTCATTGGGGACAATTTCCAGAGGAATGGGAATTACGTGACAAGTCGTCACGCGCAGAATCAAGAAATGACCTGATCCTCGAAGGTGGTTACGTTAGGGGCATGAGCGGAATGACGTGTGTTATTCCCGCGTGGCACATAATCGAAGTGCTAGAAATGCCCGAGCTAGCTAATCTTCGTCAGCCCGAAATGGATCGAGCTGAACGAGAAAGGCAGGAGTTGATGACCAAAATCCATTCGACGCTACCGAGGACTGAAAGCGCTGCGCCAACGACCGAGAGCGTCGCGACAAAGACCCCTTTACCCAACGACACAAAGCCCATTCCCCGTGAGGGTTTTATGCGTCTTATAGACGAGGCCGCGCGAAAGCCTTCACAAGCAGATTAGACATACAGTGCAGTCGACTGTGGCGGGACTGTGCATGGCGAGGCGAAATCGAACGATCAACCTTCCGGCGCCGTATCTCAGACGCGTTTGGCTCGATCCGTCGCGCATCGCCGACCGCGCGGCCTATCCGTTCTGCCTTCCTTTCCTGCACGATGACTTCGAGCTGAGTTTCGATCGGTCGATCACCATCATCGTCGGTGAAAACGGCGCCGGCAAATCCACTTTTCTGGAAGGGGTTGCCGTGCTCGCCGGCTATGACGAAGCCGGCGGCGGCAAGGGTCACAGGCCGGTCGATCATTCCAACGCGGTCGAGGCGATGGGCGGGCAGCTTTCAAGCGCGCTTCGCGCCAGTTGGCTGCCGAAGATCACCAATGGCTGGTTCTTCCGGGCGGAGAGCTTCTTCTCGGTCGCCAGATATCTCGACGACGTTGGACGCGGTGCACCGGGCGGTCCGCCGGATTTCCTGTCGTATTCGCATGGCGAAGGCTTTCTGCGATTCTTCGAAGAGCGCTGCCAGCGGCAGGGCATTTTCATTTTCGACGAGCCGGAATCCGCGCTGTCGCCCTCGCGCCAGATCGAGTTTCTCAAGCTGATGCGGCGGATGGACAATTCGCAGAATTGCCAGATCATCATGGCCACGCACTCACCGATGCTGATGGCCTATCCGAACGCGCGCCTGTTGCGGCTGACAAAGTATGGGCTGGAGCCGGTGACCGTCAAAGAGACGGACCATTACAAGGTCATGCGGGAGTTCTGCCACGATCCAGCGGGATTCGTGGAGGCGGTGATAGAAGAGTGAGCGGGGCAGCGCAGACGGGGGGAGGGGTGAATTTTCGCCCCAACGTCCGTCATTGCGAGCGCAGCGAAGCAATCCATCTCGCCGCGTAAAGAAAGAATGGATTGCTTCGCTGCGCTCGCAATGACGATCTCCGGACATGCGTATAAGGCCCGCGGCGCGATGCACGCAATGGAACGGCTGATTCGGCTTACGACGCTTCGATCAAGTGGCGCGCGATATCCTCCATTCGGTCAAACACCAGGTCGGGACCGAGCGCCCGCAGGGCGTCCGGCGCCGCGTATCTCCACGTCACGGCCGCACAGGCGATGCCGGTGGCGCGGGCGGCTTCGATGTCGCGGATTTCGTCGCCGATCGCGATCGCCTGCGCGGCGCCGACGGCGGCGCGTTTGAGGACACGGCGGAATTTTGCGGGCTTGCCGAACAGCGAGGCGCCGCAGTCAAAATAGGAGAACAGCGCGGCGGCCTCCCCGAGTTGCCGGCGCGCGTTCGCCTCATGGTCTGAACTGACGAGGGCAAGCCGCAGGCCGGCATCCGCCAGCGCGCGCAGCATCGTGCCAGATTCGGGAAAGAGCGCGATATCTGCCAGCTGCCCGGCCTTCAGCCGCCGTACATGCCGCGCGATTCCAGGCAGTTTCCAGAACGGAATCTCAAGTTGCCGGAGAGATCTCGCGCGGTCCGAGACCGCGCAACGCGGCGATGTCCTGGCTCGCGATTCGGCGGAAGCCGAATTTGTCGGCGACGCCGTTCACGTTGCGGACGAACCACGGAAAGCTGTCGGCGAGCGTGCCGTCGAGATCGAAGATGACAAGCCGGTAGCGCATGATCCGAACAGAAGCCGCGGGGTGCGATGGCAAGGGTATTACGCCTGACACATGCCGTGATCATGGCGCGGACATCCAACAAAAAAGCCCCGCAAAAGCGGGGCTAAGTTTGCTGGAATGTGGTTGTCCGTCACCGACCGGTTCGGGACAACCACGGCGGCATCTCATTTGAAGTGATAGTTGATGCCAGCCTTGATGGTGTGGAATTCGCCGGTACCGGAATCGAAGGGGATACCAAGCAGGGTATAGGTCTGGCTCTCGAGGTGGGTGAACATGTACTCGCCCTTGGCGGACCAGTTCGGAGCGAACATGTATTCGATGCCGCCGCCGACGGTGTAGCCGGAATGGACCTGGCTGTCCGAAGCCGTAACGCCGAGCACGGAAACCGACGCCTTGTTATTGGCCCAGGCATAGCCGCCCTTGGCGTAGAACAGCGCCGCATCCACCGCGACGCCGACACGGCCGGTCACGCTTCCAAGCGCGTCGATCTTGTCTTCTCCCGTGAACGTCACGCCGCCGAAAACAGCCGTCTGGCTGTCCTTCAGGCTGGCGGCGGCGGCATCGGCCTCGAGACCGAACACGAACTGGCTGCCCGGGGCCTGCCAGTTGTAGCCGATCGTGCCGCCCCCGAAACCGCCGCTGTTGTCGCTGTCCCAGGCTCCGCCGCCCATCACGCCGATATAGAAGCCGGACCAGTTGTACCCCGGCGACAGCGGCGGCGCCTTGGTGTAGGGCCGCGCCGCGAGATCGGCGGCCGAGGCCGCGGTCATCAGTGAAACGAGAGCCACGCCTGCAAGAAGTAGTTTTTTCATTCTTATCCCCTGAAGTTGATGGCTTAGAAAAAACATCCTGTGGCCCAACTGACAAGCCTTACGCCCCAGTAGAGTACCTTTTTGCGCATAACTGAGGCAATACAGCCACACCTCTGTACCGCATGGGATGAATCGCGCCTGCAGGACTTGGGTCCCGCTCAGGAGGTTCTGGTAGCGGATCGCGCCGGCACATGGGGTCGCAAGGTCCGTAGGGCGCAATAGCGAAGCGTATTGCGCCGAGGACCAAAGAGGCGGAATACGCTTCGCTATTCCGCCCTACGAGTTCTGACAAAAGCCAAGGTCTCTGTTATCGTTGAACCAAGTGTTTCCGTGCCGGAACTCTTGGACCGGTCGCATTCGGACGGAATAACGCATCAAAGAGAAATCCCATGCCCTACGAACGCATCGAAATGAATCCGAATATCATGGATGGTAAGCCGGTTATTCGCGGCACGCGCGTCCCCGTAGAACTGGTGTTACGCAAACTCGGCGCCGGTATGTCGCCCGAGGCGATTCTCTCCGATCATCCACGGCTGATGCTCGACGATATCCGTGCAGCGCAGGCATTTGCCGCTGATTATCTCGCCGACGAAGACATCGTCTACAGCTAAAAGGTGCGCTGGCTCGTTGACGAATGCGTCGCGGCGCCCTTGGTTGCGTTTCTGCGCACCGGTGGTCACGATGTGCTTTATGTCGTGGAAGCTGCTGCGGGTTTGAGCGATGCAGATGTTGTCACACTCGCGTTGCGCGAGAGACGGCTTCTGCTCACCGAGGATAAGGATTTCGGCGATCTTGTCTTTCGCCGGAAACGCGCGGTACCCGGCGTTGTGTTGATGCGCGTCGCCCCTGAAACCCCAATCTTGAAGGCGACACGGTTGACGGCGGCGATCGAGCGATATGGCGAAGGGCTTTTTGGCCGCTACACGGTGATCGAGGAAGAACGTTTCCGGTCCCGTCGACTGTGGAGCGTGAGCTAGCTTCAGTCTCCCGTAGGGTACAATAGCCGACAGGCTGTACGCCGGGTGAGCACCGCTCTTCGGTGTTCACCGCCCGCTAACGCGACCAGCAACTCACTCCGCCGCCTCGCTCGCTCCACTCTTTCGCGGCTTCCCCATCTTCGCCAGCACCGGCGCCAAAAACTTCCCCGTGTAGCTCCGCGGCGCTTTCACGATATCTTCCGGCGGGCCCCAGGCGACGATTTCGCCGCCGCCGTCGCCGCCTTCGGGGCCGAGGTCGATCACCCAGTCGGCGGTTTTGATGACTTCGAGGTTGTGCTCGATCACGACAACGGTATTTCCCTGCGACACCAGCTCGTGCAGCACTTCCAACAGCTTCTTGACGTCATGGAAATGCAGGCCGGTGGTCGGCTCGTCCAGGATGTAGAGCGTGCGGCCGGTGGCGCGCTTCGACAGTTCTTTTGCGAGCTTGACGCGCTGGGCTTCGCCGCCTGACAGGGTCGTGGCCTGCTGGCCGACGTGAATGTAATCCAGGCCGACACGGTGCAAGGTTTTAAAGGTTTCGCGCACGCGCGGCACTGCCTTGAAGAATTCGGCGGCTTCCTCGACCGTCATGTCCAGCACGTCGGCGATCGACTTGCCTTTAAAGAGCACTTCCAGCGTTTCGCGGTTGTAGCGCTTGCCCTTGCAGGTGTCGCAGGTGACGTAGACGTCGGGCAGGAAGTGCATCTCGATCTTGATGACGCCGTCGCCCTGGCAGGCCTCGCAGCGGCCGCCCTTGACGTTGAAGGAAAACCGCCCGGGCTCGTAGCCGCGCGCCTTGGCTTCGGGCAGGCCGGCGAACCATTCGCGGATCGGCGTGAACGCGCCGGTATAGGTCGCCGGGTTGGAGCGCGGGGTGCGGCCGATCGGCGACTGGTCGATGTCGATGATCTTGTCGATATGCTCCAGCCCCTCGATGCGGTCGTGCGGTGCTGCGCCTTCGCTGGCATTGTTGAGCTTGCGGGCGATCGCCTTGTAGAGCGTGTCGATCAACAGCGTCGACTTGCCGCCGCCGGAGACGCCGGTCACGCAAGTGAACAGCCCCAGCGGAATTTCCGCCGAGACGTTTTTCAGGTTGTTGCCGCGCGCATTGATCACCTTGATGGTGCGGCGATGGTTCGGTGGCCTGCGCTCGGGAATCTCGACCGACAATTCGCCGGTGAGATATTTCCCGGTCAGGGATTTCGGATTGTTCATGATCTCGGCCGGCGTGCCCTGGGCGACGATATGGCCGCCATGCGTGCCGGCGCCCGGACCGATGTCGAGCACATGATCGGCGAGCCGAATGGCATCCTCGTCATGCTCGACCACGATCACGGTATTGCCGAGGTCGCGCAGCCGCTTCAGGGTTTCCAACAGCCGCGCATTGTCGCGCTGGTGCAGGCCGATCGAGGGCTCGTCCAGCACATAGAGCACGCCGGTCAGCCCGGAGCCGATCTGCGACGCCAGCCGAATGCGCTGGCTTTCGCCGCCGGACAGGGTGCCGGAGGACCGCGACAGCGTCAGGTAATTCAGGCCGACATCGAGCAGGAACGACAGCCGCTCGCGGATCTCCTTCAGGACGCGCGCCGCGATTTCGTTCTGCTGGGCGTTGAGCGACTTCGGCGCCGTCTCGAACCATTCGCCGGCGCCGCGCACCGAAAGCTCGGAGATTTCGCCGATGTGCTTGCCGCCGATCTTGACGCACAGCGCCTCCGGCTTGAGGCGATAGCCGTGGCAGGCTTCGCAGGGAATATCGGAAAAATACTTGCCGAGTTCTTCCCGCGCCCATTCGCTTTCGGTCTCGCGGAAGCGGCGGTCGATGTTGGTGACGACGCCCTCGAACGGTTTCTTGGTGTCGTAGGAGCGCACGCCGTCTTCATAGGAGAATTTGATCTCGTCCTCGCCGGAGCCGTGCAGGAGCGCGTCTTTGGTCTTCTTCGGCAGGTCCTTCCATTTGGTGTCCAGCGTGAATTTGTAGAACTTGGCCAGCGCGGTTAGCGTCTGGATGTAATAGGGCGAGGATGATTTGGCCCATGGCGCGATTGCGCCCTTGCGCAGGGTGAGGTCCTTGTCGGGAATCACAAGCTCTTCGTCGATGTGCTGCTCGACGCCAAGGCCGCCGCAGGCCGGGCAGGCGCCATAGGGATTGTTGAAGGAGAACAGCCGCGGCTCGATCTCGGGAATGGTGAAGCCGGAAACCGGGCAGGCGAATTTCTCCGAAAACAGAATTCGTTCCGGCCCGCTCTTGTCGTGGATTTTCGCGGTCTTCTTCTTCTCGTCATGGCCGGGCTTGACCCGGCCATCCATCTGTTTTGAAGAAGATGGATCACCGGGTCTTGCGCCCGGTGATGACGAGGGTGGCGTATCGGCATATTCGATCACCGCCAAGCCTTCGGCGAGCTTCAGCGCAGTTTCAAAACTTTCGGCCAGGCGCTGGCCGAGGTCCGGCCGGACCACGATGCGGTCCACCACGACGTCAATGTCATGCGGGAATTTCTTGTCGAGGGTGGGCGCTTCCGCGAGCTCGTGGAACGTGCCGTCGATCTTGACCCGCTGAAATCCCTTCTTGAGATATTCGGCGAGTTCCTTGCGGTATTCGCCCTTGCGGCCGCGCACCACGGGCGCGAGCAGATAGAGCCGGGTGCCCTCCGGCAGCGCCAGCACGCGGTCGACCATCTGCGAAACGATCTGGCTCTCGATCGGCAGGCCGGTCGCGGGCGAATAGGGCACGCCGACCCGCGCCCACAACAGGCGCATGTAATCGTAGATCTCGGTCACGGTGCCGACGGTGGAGCGCGGATTCTTCGAGGTGGTCTTCTGCTCGATGGAAATCGCCGGCGACAGGCCGTCGATCTGGTCGACGTCGGGCTTCTGCATCATCTCCAGGAACTGGCGCGCATAGGCCGACAGCGATTCGACGTAGCGCCGCTGTCCTTCGGCGTAGATGGTGTCGAAGGCCAGCGATGACTTGCCGGAGCCGGACAGCCCGGTGAACACCACGAGCCTGTCGCGTGGAATCTCCAGATCGACATTCTTGAGATTGTGCTCGCGGGCGCCGCGTATCGTAATCGCGCGCATGGCGGAGCCGGCGTTGGTTTGGCGCTTCGCCTTGATCACTTCATCCATATCGGCAATTCCAGGCGCGTTGACCGCGCTGCGTTCAGGCGCGCATCGCCCGGAAACCGGTGATCGAACGCCAATTGGGTGAACTCGGAACATAGGAAGAACGCAAACGGATTTCCAGTGCTCCGTGCCAGCCATCAACGGTTTGTTGCGGGCGGGTCTGCAGGGCGCGGCCTTTCGCGGACCGGCGCCACAAAACAAAAAGGCCGGCGGGCGGCCGGCCTTTTTCAAAATATAAAACGATCAAGTCAAGCGAAGATCAGTACGTGTCGAGATCAGTATTTGGGGATGACCGGGCCGCCCCAACGGTAGTTGACACGCGCGGTGACGAGATCGGTATCGCCACCCGAGCTGTAGGTTCCGAAGGCGGGAACGCCGCCAGGGGTCGCGAAGCTGACCGTATGCTTGGTTTCGAAGATATGATCGTACTCGACCGCAGCGGACCAATTCGGAGCAAAGCCATATTCAACGCCGACGCCTGCGGTACCGCCCCATCGGGTCTGATAGCCGGATGACGAAATCAGCGCGCCTGTCGCAGCGTCGATGAACTGGTAGTTCTTGTCGGTAACCGCCGCGCCGCCTTTCGCGTAAAGCAGGGCATTGTTCCAGGCATAACCAATCTGACCGGTGAACAGGCCGAATGCGTCCATCTTGGAGCGCACGGTATTACCCGGAACAAACGTGTTGGCGGTGCTGCCGCTCAGATCGGCCCAGTTTCCCTGGGCCTCGACCCCGAATACCCAGCCGCCGGTCTGCCAGCGATAACCGAGTTGGCCGCCGGCGACGCCACCGGTCGCGTCATAGCTGGCGAGACCCACGCCCAGAGTGTCGAACGACCGCTTGTCATGGCTCGAGCCCCAGCCGCCATTGGCGCCGATGTAGAAGCCGCTCCAGTCATAGATCGCGGCGATCATCGGAGGCGCCTTGGTGTACGGACGGGCCGCGAGATCGGCAGCCGAGGCCGGCGCAGCCATGCTCAGCGCAACCAGCCCAACGGCACCCACCAGAAACTTATTCATCACATCACTCCAGCCCACTCTTCGCTTCGTTGATCTCGAAGCGTTTTCAATTCGGACACAACGCCGTGACGGTCCAATTGAGGCCGGCAATATACCCATTGCGACGGTAAAATCCGTCTCCGAAATGCAACACTCGCGAACGAAGTGAATGCGCCGGAACTTAATGATTTGTTTGGCATATCCGGGAGCCCCTCGGTCGAATGGAGTGAGACCTGTGGAGGGCCGTCCATTGCTGCTTTCAACGCCATTGCAGCCCGCAGCGGGCCCTCCCGGCCCCGCCGGCGCTGTGTTTCGGAACAAAACTGGAACATTTGGAAGCCGAGTGCTATATGTGGATAACCGGGGGATCGTCGGGCTCGCCGGCTCCGCCCAGCGTATAGGGTCGTTTCCAGGCGAGCGCCGGGGCAGGGCCAGAGCCCAGGCCATGGGCCGGGCGTCCGGCGGATCCAGTGATTTTTAGGAGTGGAGAGCGGCAATGGCGGGAAGTGTAAACAAGGTGATTCTGGTCGGAAATCTCGGCAAGGATCCCGAAATCCGGCGCACGCAGGATGGGCGGCCGATCGCCAATCTGAGCGTGGCGACCTCGGAAACCTGGCGCGACAAGGCCACCGGCGAGCGCAAGGAAAAGACCGAGTGGCACCGGGTCGTGATCTTCTCCGAGCCGCTTTGCAAGATCGTCGAGCAGTATCTGAAGAAGGGCGCCAAGGTTTATATCGAAGGCGCGTTGCAGACCCGCAAATGGACCGACCAGGCCGGGGTCGAGAAATACTCGACCGAGGTGGTGCTGCAGGGGTTCAACTCGACGCTGACCATGCTCGATGGCCGCAGCGGCGGCGGTGGCGGCAATTTCGGACCCGAGGATTCCGGCAGCGATTTCGGCTCCGGCGGCCCCTCAAGTGCCGCGCCGCGCCGTGCGGTCGCCGCCGGCGCCCGCAACAGCGACATGGACGACGACATTCCGTTCTGAGTGCGCCGTTTCGGCGTCGGCGTGCGGGGCGGGCGAGGGGCTGAACCCGCCCGCCTGCCCGCCGGTTCACGCCCGCCAACCATCGAACTTGACAGCGCAAAGATAGACGAAAATTCGGGCTCCGGAACCGGGGTCTGACGACGACCTGAAAAAGGCTGGTTCGAGGGTTGCGAAAACCCTGCCGCGGGCCTCGTAAGTCTCTGGAAAAACGAAGGGAAAATCCGCTGGCGCGGATCAGTTAGGGGTGGTTTGAACACCTCCGATACGCTATATGATTCGGATCAAGAACTGACCGGATTTCCCCTTTGTCTGACCCTGAAGATCCCAAGCCCGGAGAGCCGCCGGGTCCTTCCGATATTCGTCCCGTTTCCATCCTCGACGAGATGAAGCGCTCCTACCTCGATTACGCCATGAGCGTGATCGTGGCGCGAGCGCTGCCGGATGCGCGCGACGGCTTGAAGCCGGTGCATCGCCGCATTCTTTACGCGATGCATGAGAACGGGTTCGAGTTCAACAAGCCGTACCGGAAGTCGGCGCGAACCGTTGGCGACGTGATCGGTAAATACCATCCCCACGGCGACCAGTCGGTCTATGACGCGATGGTCCGCATGGCGCAGGAATTCTCCATGCGCGTGCCGCTGATCGACGGGCAGGGCAATTTCGGCTCGGTGGACGGCGATATGGCCGCCGCGATGCGGTACACCGAATCCCGCCTGACCAAGATCGCGCAATTGCTGCTCGACGACATCGACAAGGACACCGTCGATTACCAGGACAACTACGACGGTTCCTTCCGCGAACCGCGGGTGCTGCCGGCGAAATTTCCAAATCTGCTGGTCAATGGCGCCGGCGGCATCGCGGTCGGCATGGCCACCAACATTCCGCCGCACAATCTCGGCGAGGTGATCGACGCCTGCGTCGCGCTGATCGACGATCCCGCGCTTTCGATCGACGACCTCATCAACATCATTCCGGGACCGGATTTTCCGACCGGCGGCATCATCCTCGGACGCCAGGGCATCCGCTCGGCCTATCATCTCGGCCGCGGCTCGATCGTGATGCGGGGCAAGGTCTCCATCGAGCCGATCCGCAAGGACCGCGAAGCCATCATCATCTCGGAAATTCCCTACCAGGTGAACAAGGCCAGTATGGTCGAGCGCATCGCCGAGCTGATCCGCGAGAAGAGAATCGAAGGCATTTCCGACCTGCGCGATGAATCCGATCGCGACGGTTTGCGCGTCGTCATCGAGCTGAAGCGCGATGCGTTGCCGGATGTGGTGTTGAACCAGCTCTATAAATTCACGCCGCTGCAGACCAATTTCGGCGCCAACATGGTGGCGCTCGACGCCGGGCGCCCGCAGCTGATGAATCTGAAGGATCTGCTGACGCTGTTCATCGCCTTCCGCGAGCAGGTGGTGACGCGCCGCACCAAGTTCCTGCTCAACAAGGCCCGCGACCGCGCCCACATCCTGGTCGGCCTTGCGATCGCGGTTGCGAATATCGACGAGATCATCCACGTGATCCGCACCTCGCCCGATCCCAACACCGCGCGCGACACCCTGATGTCGCGCGACTGGGCGGCCAAGGACGTGGCGGCGATGATCACGCTGATCGACGATCCCCGTCATCGGCTGGCGGAAGATGGCACCGCGCGGCTGTCGTTCGAGCAGGCCAAAGCCATTCTCGATCTGCGTCTTGCGCGTCTGACGGCACTCGGCCGCGAGGAGATCGGCCAGGAACTCGACAAGCTGGCGGTGGAAATCGCCGATTACCTCGAGATCCTGCGCTCGCGCGCCCGCGTCCAGGCCATTATCAAGGACGAACTCGCGGCGGTGAAATTGGAATTCGCTACCCCGCGCAAAACCGTCATTATTGAAAGTGAAGGCGAGGTTGAAGACGAGGACCTGATCCAGCGCGAGGACATGGTGGTGACGGTGTCGCATGCCGGCTACGTCAAGCGCGTGCCGCTGTCGGCCTATCGCGCGCAGCGCCGCGGCGGCAAGGGCCGCGCGGGCATGCAGACCCGCGATGAGGATTTCGTCAGCCGCCTGTTCGTGGCCTCGACCCATACGCCGGTGCTGTTCTTCTCGTCGCGCGGGCAGGTCTACAAGGAGAAGGTGTGGCGGTTGCCGATGGCGGCGCCGAACGCGCGCGGCAAGGCGATGATCAACATCCTGCCGCTGGAGCAGGGCGAGCGCATCACCACCATCATGCCGCTGCCGGAGGATGAATCCTCATGGGCCAATCTTGACGTGATGTTCGCCACCACCGGCGGCAACGTCCGCCGCAACAAGCTGTCGGACTTCGTCGATGTCCGCCGTTCCGGCATCATCGCCATGAAGCTCGACGCCGACGAGGCGATCGTCGACGTGCAGATCTGCACCGAGCATGACGATGTGCTGCTGACCGCCGCCGGCGGCCAGTGCATCCGCTTCCCCGTCACCGATGTGCGGGTGTTTTCCGGCCGCACCTCGATGGGCGTTCGCGGCATCGCTCTGCCCACAAGCGACAAGCTGATCTCGCTTTCGATCCTGCGGCATGTCGAGGCGACATCTGATGAGCGGTCGGCCTATCTGAAGATGCGCCGGGCCGTGGCCGGCGAAGTCGCGACCGAGGAAGCCGCGGAAGCCGATACCGAGGAGGCGTCCGGAACCATTCAGCTCAGTTCCGAACGCTATGTCGAGATGTCGGCGCAGGAACAGGTGGTGCTGACGGTTTCGGTGAATGGATACGGCAAGCGCACGTCATCCTTCGAATACCGGACCACCGGCCGGGGCGGTAAAGGCATCGTGGCGATGTCGGTCAACAACCGCAACGGCAAGCTGGTGGCGTCATTCCCGGTCGAGGACTCCGACCAGATCATGCTGGTGACCGACAAGGGCCAGTTGATCCGCTGTCCGGTCGAGGGCATCCGGGTTGCCGGCCGCTCGACCCAGGGCGTCATCGTGTTCGACACCGCCGAAGACGAGCATGTGGTGTCGGTCGAGCATATCGGCGAAGAGGCCGAAAACGGCAATGGAGGCTAGAGCCTTTTCCGTTCCGATTGAATCGGAACGGGCTCTACTTCTTGTTTTGACGCGTTTTCTTCACGCGAACTGGTACCCACTTCGCTGGAAAACGTTCTAGGGCAACGGCCTAGCCTCCAGTTCGATTAGACCGAATCTAGCTCCATTGAGCCGCGCGCTTTGTTACGGTGCCGACGGTTTACGTCTGCGCGCCCAAGGAATTGACAGTGCCTCTCAATCGAACGGTTTCACCCGTGATCACCGTAATGGGTGAAGAAGATCTGATCGAAATCAACTTTGAGGCTGTGGCTGCGTATCACGGGCAAGCGGCGCTGGCGATGTTGGCCGTCACCTTTCGCGCGCTCGAAGTCGCCCTGAAGGCCTTGTCTCCGGATCAACCGCCCAAGCGGAGCGCCATCACGATCGTGAGCGGCCATCCCGGTCCGGGGGTAAGGGATTCATTCGAATTCGTGACACGGGCCGTCACGCGCGGTGTCTACACGGTGGACCGCTCTTTGCCCGACGCGCGGCTGATGCCGTCGGCCGACCTGTCCTATAGCTTTCGCGTTACGCTTGACGGAAAGACGGCCGAGATCGCCGTACGACCGGATGCCCTGCCTGAGCGCTTTTTCGTGCTGACCTTCAACCCGTCGCGTACCGCGGCGGATGAAATTGAGGTCAGGCGCTTGAGAAAATCCATCGCATCCGATGTGCTCGCCGCCTCAGCCGACAAGCTGTTCGAACTGCGCGTTGCCTGATCGATGAAGCCCGCACTCGCTCTGTCTTACGGTTTTCCCGACGGGACCATGGCGAAGCTTACATCACATCCCGATGCCGTGGGCGGCATCACGACTCACGATCTTTACGGCCTGCCAGCCCTCGACCTCAACAAATTCGGCGCGCTTCTGGTCAGCATGCACATCGACCAGAGGTTTCTTGCGAGCCGCGCCGAACAGATCGCAAGCTTTTTGCAAGACGGCGGCACCGTCATCGCCAACGGCCATCTTGCTTACCCGTTTCTTCCCGGAATGAACGGCTTCCACCCACTTGAGAACTATGGTCTCAAGGATCTCGCCGTACGGCGGCTGATGGATCATGCGGTCTGGGCTGGCGTATCCGAGAACGACCTGACGTTCCGCCGCGGTGTCGCCGGCTTTTACGGGCGCGCCTGGCATGAACCGCCGAAAGGCGCGATGGTTGTTCATGTCCTGGGCACACCCGATCGGCCGCTTGATTTTATCTATCGCGTCGGCAGGGGACGCGTGCTGTTTCATGGCGGCAACGATCTTTGGCAGTACGGTGGAGCCGATTCCGCCGGCCGGATCCTGCCGCAACTTCTGCATTGGATGTTTGCCGGGGAGGGTGCCACATGAGTCTGGCTACTCTTGATGGGGGCACATTTTATCACCACGCAACAATTTACGGCCCGCGCTATCGCGATTTGTTCGACCGCGCGATCTATATGCCGGAGCTGACGCCAGAACAGCTCGAAGGTATCAAGCTGCTCATCGTCCCGGATCGCATCAATCCCGATCTCTTGCGTGCACGCCGTCAGATATTGATCGATTTCGCGGAACATGGCGGCACGCTGGTGGTGCTCGGTGAAAATCAGGCGGAGACCTGGTTGCCGGGCGTGAGATGGACCCCCCGGCCGACAAATTTCTGGTGGTGGCTGGAGAAGGATGCAAGACCGGAGCAGCGGCTGGTTTCTCCGGACCACGAGTTTTTTCGGGCGGTGCCTTTCGCCGATACCATCTGGCACTTCCACGGCGTTCTGAAACCGCCCCCGGACGCCCAAACGCTTATCGGTGTGCCGCCGGACCGGGAAGGGCGGGACGCCGGCGGAGCGCTCCTATACGACGATCGCGCCACCACGGCCGGACGCCTGATCGTTTCCACGCTCGATCCGTTCTACCATCACGGCAGCAATTTCATGCCGGCGACCACGAAATTTCTGGATGGATTTCTGCCCTGGGCGCGCCAACTCGCAAGCGCTTAACCGTTTGCGATCGGAGCCGGTTCGGTACGGCTGAGGCCATGGAGCGGAACGATCGCGGAGATCGTTTCATCGCCGGAATGAACCTCGACACGGCGTACCGGTACGCCGTACATGCGGGCAAGATTGTCTTCCGTCAGCACTGACGCGGCCGGGCCATACAAATGCACGGCATCGCGCAGCATCAGCAGCGTCTTGTCGGCGATGCCGAGCGCGTGATCGGGATGATGGGTAGTCAACAGCACCGCGAGCTTCCCGGCGGCGTGCAAGACGTTGTATCAATCTCAGCATGATCCCCTGATTGGCCAGATCGAGCGCCGAGGCCGGCTCGTCGAGAACCAGGACCCTGCAGTCGCTGGCGAGTGCACGCGCCAGCAGGACAAGCTGACGCTGGCCCCCGCTCAGCCGATCGTAACGCTGCTCCGCCACGTCCGCGAGCCCGACCTCATGCAGGCATTCCCATGCCCGGGCTTTGTCCTTGCGGCCCGGCGAATTGAAACGCCCGAGATAGCGGCTCCGCCCCAGCAAAACCATGTCGATCGCATTGTAGGCTTGATCGGCATGCAACGCCTGCGGCACGTAGCCGATCTGGGCATCGGCGCTCACAGCGCCTTCCCTGAGAGCCAGCGTGCCGCATACCGCGCGCAACAGCGTGGTCTTGCCGGCACCGTTGGGTCCCAAAATGGCGGTGATTTCGGACGGCATGACTGCAAGCGACAGGTCGCGGAAAAGCCAATGGTTCGGCCGAAACCAGTGCCCGGCACGCTCGATACGGATCATGGCGTCTTGCTCGTTGCATTGCGCCGCAGGAGATAAGCGAAGACCGGCGTGCCGACGATTGCCGTCACGATGCCGACGGGAATTTCAGCCGCCGTCAAATCCCGCGCCAGGGTGTCGGCCACCACAAGGAAAACCGCGCCCATCAGCGTCGATATCGGCAGCAGGCGGCGGTGGTCGGCGCCGACGATGATGCGGGCGAGATTGGGAATGACCAGCCCAACCCATCCAATGGTGCCGCTGACCGCGACCTGGGCTGAAATGGCAAGGCATGTGGCTGTCAACAGGATCAGGCGGTCCCGTGCCGGGTGTACCCCGAGCGTCCGCGCATCCTCGTCCCCGAGCGACAATACGTTGATGCGCCACCGCATCCCGATCAGAACGACGCCGGCGATCGCCGTGCACACCGATAGCAACAGGAGCTTCGACCAGCTTGCGGACGCAAAGCTGCCGAGCAGCCAAAAAACAATATCCGGCAACTTCGTTTCGGGATCCGCGACATAGGTGACCAGTCCCACCAGCGCGCTGCAAAAGGCGCTGACGACCACGCCTGCCAGCACCAAAGTCAGTATCGGGGACAGGCTGTCGCTGCGATGGATCGCAAGCACGGCCAGCAACGCCGCGGCGGCGCCAGCAAACGCGCCGGCCTGAACGAAAATGCCAAAGCCAAAAAACAGGATTGCCGTCACGCCGCCAAGCGCCGCGCCCGACGCGACGCCGATGGTTTGCGGACCGACCAGCGGATTGCGGAACAGCCCCTGCAACACCGCGCCGCACAGCGACAGCCCGGCGCCGGCGATCGCGGCCGTCAGCACGCGCGGCAACCGCACGACCTCGACCACGATCCGCTCGGTCGGCGTCCATGTCGGCGTCACGTCCATGACATGCGCTGCGAGAATCGCAATGACATGTGCAAACGGAACCTGATAGCGTCCGGAGACCGTCGACCACAGCAAAGCGGTGATCAGCGCCAGGCTCAGCCCTGTATAGAGAGCGATCGGCAGAATGGCGCCCGGCCTGATCGGTGCTCTCTCGAACGTCTGCTGCGGGTGGACAACTTCCTGCGTCATCTGGCGAGATAACGATCGTAGCCGGCGGATTGACGGTTGTGTGGCGCCATCAGGATGGCATCGATCTCATCATCGGTGAGATCGTGCCCGTAGAGAAAGCTGAACCATTCGCGCATGGCTGCACGCAGGTCTGCGTGTTCGAGTTCGGGGTGAAGAAGGCCCGCCAGCCAGATCGATGTCAGCGCCAACTCCTGGCTTGGCGGATCCCAGCGATAGCCGCCGAGCGGCATTTTGTAGACGCGGCGGTTCTTCACCGCATCAACGCCTTGCCAGCGGGGATCGTCATAGATGTCGGACGGCACGGCGGCATCAAAATTTCCCAGCAGAATTACTTGGGGATTCCATGTCAAAACCTGTTCGATGGTTACGATGCTGCTGAGCGGCATTTCACCGGCGACGTTCTGTCCGCCGGCCAGGTGGATGTTGAAGTCGTTGTGTGATTTCTTTCCGGTGACGCGCAAGTTTTGCGCGGCGCGACTGAAATATATCACGCCTGGACGTTGCAAATCGCGGGCGCTGGCCATGACAGCTTCA
Source organism: uncultured Alphaproteobacteria bacterium (assembly GCA_963793165.1). Taxonomy (GTDB): domain Bacteria; phylum Pseudomonadota; class Alphaproteobacteria; order Rhizobiales; family Xanthobacteraceae; genus Bradyrhizobium. The sequence goes on along the minus strand of CAWBYU010000004.1, from coordinate 80,735 downwards.
ATTCTGTGCTTCTCCTTTTCCTGCCGCTGAAGCAATTCGGCTGCGCGCGCCTCGTTGCCCGCAATCCGGCCTATCATCGCGATGAAGCCGGCAATATCGTCCTGCGATCCGGCGCGCATGCCGAGCACGGGCACGCCGGTGCGGTCCAGCACGCTGATTACGTCGCCGCTCGCCGACGTCGCCCATTGAAAAACCGCATCGGGCCGCAGCGCCAGGATGCTTTCGACGTTCGGAGTGAAGTTGGAGGCGTCGCTTGCGCCCATCACCACGTTGGTGGGAATTTGCGCGAAGCCCGGAAACATCTTTCCAAGTATGCCTTCACGCATCGCGCTGGCGGAGTGAGCATTCATGCCGACAATCTTGCGCTCGCTGCCGTCGATCGCGATAAAGGTAGCGGGTCCTGGAATCGGCAGAAATACGAGGCGCTGCGGCAATTTTTCGAACGCCACGCTGCGCCCGCGCTGGTCGGTGATGTCGAGGGCAGAAGCGGGTGGGCTCATCGCGCTTGCCATGAAAGCGAGCAAAATGCCGACCCGCCGGATCAACGGCCAGCACGGGCACGCTGGAGCTTGCACCGGCGAAACGCCTTTCGAATCGCAACGAAGACCGTCTCCGTCTTCATTTCGTGTGTTCATTCCCGGTCCAGCGATGTCGGCGTTTTCGAAAACAAGCTCTCGACTTGCCCATATCGGGCGAGCCAAGGCAAGGTGCGCTCCGGTTGGGACAGGCCTGATTATTCTGATTCTAGATTGCCGGCCGCTGCGCAAATTAAACTATCGTCAAATGACTAGTTGATTGCAAAATGACGGGCCGGTTCCGCCAATTGCGTTCGATATTTTTGGCGCCACGGTTAGACGCACTCTAATTTTCCTTCCGAAAAATTGTTTTCGTCGTCTCGTAAATCCAATTACGCGCACTGCAGCAATTCTAAATCTGGATCGTAGGCGAATGGGTAACGCCTGGTTTAAGACCCGAGTGGCTCGGAATTTATTCGAACGATGTGAGTGGGGCGCTCAATCGGTCGGATGTTGCTCTTGGGGGATTATGTGGCGATTGTTTCGGTTGGTCTGGCGCGACGTCTTCTGCTCGGCGTTGCGGTCACGAATGGTTTTGTTTTTGGATCCGCCGGCCTTGAAAGTGCGGGCCTGCAAGCGCAATCGGCGCGGAGTGCACTGCCACCAGTCACGGTTGATGCACCTCAAGCGCGGCCGCAACGCCGCGCCACAACGACTTCGCAACGATCGCGGTCGCGCTCGACCACTGCCGTGAGCAACCGGCCTGCTGCTACGCCCGGCTCCGAGCTGTCGCCGGGCGTAGCAGGGCAGGGTAGCAAGGAAGCGGCGGGCAGCGATTCTCTCAAGCCGCTCGGCGGTCAGTTGCCCCAACCGAAGACGCCGCATCAGATCACGCAGAGCATCACGGTTGTCGAACGCGGGCAGATCGAACAAACCTCTCCCGTCGCGCTGCTCGATATTCTCGCAAATGTTCCCGGCGTTTCCATTGCGCGCTCCGGCGGAATCGGCGGCCAGATCTATCTGCGCGGGTTCAGCTCCAATAATTTCCGCTCGCCGCTCTATATCGACGGCGATCGTTTCCGCGGCCGCAACACGCTACAGCTTAATTATTTTTCTCCCGAAGAGGTCGAGCGGGTCGAAGTGATCCGGGGGCCGGCATCCGTGCTCTATGGCAGCGAGGCCTTGACCGGGCTGGTCAATGTCATCACCCGCAGCCCGACGGGAAATCCAAACGGACCGTTTCGTTTTACGGGAGGTGGATGGTCCGCGGGCGTCGGGAGCGCTGCGAAGTCTGCAAGCACCTATGAATGGGCCCAGGGTGCCGGCGGTGGATTCGATTTTCTGGGCGGTTTTAGCGGGCGATGGGGCGGCGATTATCAAACGCCGCTGGGACAAGCCCCGAACAGCGATTACAAGAGCCTCGGCGGCAGCCTGAAGATCGGCTATACGCCGGACCTTGGTCAGCGTCTTGAATTGACGCTTCGCAAATACACGGAAACCGATGGCCGTGCCGGCGGCGTTGGCGGCGCCCCGGGAGCGCCATTCCTGATCGCGCGCCAGAGTCCCAACGACGTCAGCAGCGCCCGTCTGGCCTATGTGGGCGAGCTTGACGGTCTGGTCCAACACGTCGAGGGATCGATCTATGCCAACTATTTCGATACGACGCTGACGACGATCAACAACACCATCAACGCCAACAATGTCGCGACCCGAACCGTAACGTCGAACAGCCACGTCATCGGACCGCTGGTGGTTGGCGGGCGTCTTCTTGGTTCGATCCCGTGGTCGGGCGGATTCGGCGAAGCCAAGACGACTTTCGGCGCGGATACTTTCAGGGAAGCAAGGCCGGGCAGCGAGCAGTTCTCGCAGACAGTCAATCGCAACGGAGTTACCGGGATCGTTACCAGCGTCTCCAATGCGCCATTGGCAAAAACCGGTCCGGACAGCACACAAACAAACGCAGGGGCATTTGTCCTGCACGAATGGACGCCTGTGCAGCCCCTTACTCTATCGGCTGGTGGAAGATTCGACTGGTTCAATACGACGACCGAACTTTCTCCGATCGCGCCGGCGGTACTGCCCGCCTTCATCGGAAAAACCAACGTCGATCAGACGGCCCCGACCGGCAGCATCGGTGCGGTCTACCGCATACTTCCCGTGCTCGATCTTCTGGCCAGCGTCGCCACGTCGTTCCGGCAACCGACCAATTCGGAAATGTTCGCTTCGACCGCCACAACCATTCCAAACCCCGGTCTCGTACCCGAAACAGGTGTAACCTATGAGGGCGGCTTTCGACTTCACTTTGCCGATGCGACTTTGAAGGTGACGGCGTTCGACAGCCGATATGAGAACTTCCTGCAGACGGTTCCCGTCACATTCAATGACCTCGCCGGCTTCACCCAATCCCAGAATATCGGGAAAGCCGAAGTCACTGGCGTGGAACTTGAAGAGCGTTGGCAGGTCACGCCGACCGTCAATCTTTTCGGCAATGCCGCTTATCTCGACGGAACCAATACGACGACGGGCAAGCCGTTGCCGTTCCTGGCACCGTTCAGAGGCCGCGTCGGCGTCCAATATGCCTCGCTCAATTCCAGCTATTCCATTATGGCAGTGGTCGACTGGGCCGCGCGAAAGAGCCGGATCGATGCCGCTCAAGAGTTTCAGACCGCCGGCTACGCCATTCCAAAGCTTTACGCGACGATCCAACTCGGGAAAGTTGTTTCTCCGCAACTCGGCGACACAAAACTTATTCTGGGTGTGGAGAATATCTTCAACACCGCGTATCGCGATGCATCGACCTTCGCCAACGTTGCCTTCCCGCAGACTTTGACAAATCCGCTGGTGGAAGTCGGGCGCAACTTCACGGCGAAGCTTCAGCACACGTTTTGACGAGATTTGGACTGAATACTCTACCGGTGCGAGCCGGTAGCGGGGCCTTATGGCGTGCGGTCGGCGGTGACCAGGCGGGCTTCCTTGATCGCCACGGCGCTTTTGCCGGCGCGGAGGCAGGAAGCTTCGAAATTCGGCCAGGCCTGCTGCGAGCAGTCGCGGCCGACCGGGCGGACGTCCAGCCGGTCGCCCTTGGCGAGCGGCTGCGGGACGCTGGCTTCGACCTGCGGGGCAAAACCGGGAAGAATGGTGAGACCGGCGGCAATAAAGGCGGCGATGGCGATGGCGGAAAGAGCTTTGATCATGATGTCCCCTGTAGAGTTTTTGCGGCCCGTCGTTTCGTTAACCATCTGATACCCAGCCCCGGTTTCCGGATGTCTTCGCAGGGTACGGAAATGGTTTCATTGCCCCGGAGTTTTGTTTCGTCGCTTGGTTGACGAAGAAAACACAGCCGGCTTGGCTAGAAGACGCGCTGCCCCCGCAAGTGGTTCGGACGCCTGTGAAATATAAAAACCGGCAAACTGGCCCCGAGGCAGGGAACCATCCCGGCTTGCCCGGCTGCGCCGGGCGCGGTAGAGGATTTTATGCCCCGCATCGCGCTCTACCCCGGCTCATTCGATCCCGTCACCAATGGCCATCTGGACGTGGTCAGGCATGCCGTCGGCCTGTGCGACCGGCTGATCGTGGCAATAGGGGTTCATCCCGGCAAACAGCCGCTGTTTTCGGTGCAGGAGCGCCTGGATATGGTCCGGGCGGTATTTGCGCCGGTGGCCGCCAAGGCCGGCTGCGCCTTCGACTGCACCACCTATGACAATCTCACCGTCACCGCGGCGCAGCAAAATGGCGCGGCCATCATGATCCGGGGCCTGCGCGACGGCACCGACCTCGATTATGAGATGCAGATCGCGGGCATGAACGAAACCATGGCGCCGGGGGTGCATACCGTGTTCGTTCCGGCCTCCGTCGCCGTCCGCCCGATCACCGCCACACTGGTACGCCAAATCGCGCAGATGGGCGGGGACGTCTCGGCGTTCGTACCGCCGTCGGTCGCCGCCAGCCTCAAGACCAAATTCGGCGGCTAGCCCCTATTTGCGGTTCCATGCGCGACGCTGAAATGCCTGTCCCTATCTCTGATCCGGAGTTTTCATGACCCGAATTCTTTGCCTGATTGCTGCGCTGATGTGCGTGGCCCCCGCTTTGGCCCAGCCGCTGCCGGCCAATCTCGACAAGCAGAACGCCATCGTCATCGACACCACGAAGGGCCGCATCGTCTTCAAGCTGCGCACCGACCTTGCGCCGAAGCACGCCGAGCGGATCAAGCAGCTCGCGCGCGAAGGCTATTACAACAACGTTCCGTTCCACCGCGTGATGGACGGTTTCATGGCGCAGACCGGCGACGGCCAGAATTTCAACGGCACCGGCGGCTCGAAATATCCCAACCTGAAGGCGGAGTTTTCCGACGTGCCGTTCAAGCGCGGCATCGTCGGCATGGCGCGGCGCGGCGACAGCGTCGATACCGCGAACTCGCAGTTCTTCTTCATGTTCGCCGACGGCTCCAGCCTGAACGGCCAGTACACCGTGATCGGCGAGGTGGTGTCGGGCATGGACGTGGTCGACAAGCTCAAAAAGGCGCCGCCGGGTTCGCGCGGCGGCGAGGTCACCGATCCCGACAAGATGGTAAAGGTGCAAGTCGCATCCGACATCAAGTGAGCGGCGGTGGCGTGGCGTCGCCATCGGCTTGTTGGTGTCGCCGCGGCGCTGCTGCTCGGCCTGTTATCTTCGGCAGGCCACGCGCAACCGGCGCAGGTCAACACCATCAAGGACATCTTTGCCAAGCTGAAGACCTGCTGGAGACCGCCGCCGACGTCGCAAGCCGATCCCATCGACATCACGGTGATCGTCAGTTTCAATCGTGCCGGAGAGATCCTTGGCCATCCGAAGATCACTTATGAATCGGAACGGGCTACCGACAATGACCGGCTGATCTACCGCATCGCGGTGATGGAGACGTTGCAACGCTGCACACCGATGCCATTTACCGAAGCAATGGGCGGCGCCGTCGCCGGCCGGCCGTTTGCGATCCAGTTCCGCAATCGGAAACCTCCACCCCAACCCATAGAGAAGCGAGCATGGCTGACACCGAAAATACTTTGATCCTTGAAACCACCCAGGGCCCCGTCACGATCGAAATGCGGCCAGATCTCGCGCCCGGTCACGTTGCGCGCATCAAGGAACTGGTGCGCGAGGGATTCTACGATGGTATCGTATTCCACCGCGTCATCGAGGGTTTCATGGCGCAGACCGGATGTCCGCAGGGCACCGGCACCGGCGGTTCCGGCAAGAAGCTCAAGGCCGAGTTCAACAAGGAACCGCACGTCCGCGGCACCACCTCGATGGCGCGTGCCGCCAGCCCGGATTCCGGCGACAGCCAGTTCTTCATCTGCTTCGACGACGCCTCCTTCCTCAACAACCAGTACACGGTATGGGGCAAGGTCACGTCGGGCATGGAGAACGTCGACAAGATCAAGCGCGGCGAACCGGTGCAGAACCCCGACAAGATCGTCACGGCGCGGATGGCGCTCGACGCGGCCTAAACTCTTTCCGTCATTCCGGGGCACGCGGAGCGTGAACCCCGGAATCTTGCGCCAACAATCTGGGGATTCCGGATCGCCGCGCTCTGCGCGGCCTCCGGAATGACGTGCCAAGCCCATGCGCACCGACCTGTTCGATTTCGAACTTCCCTTAAGCCGCATCGCGTTGCGCCCGGCGAGCCCGCGCGATTCGGCGCGGATGCTGGTTGTGCAGCCCGATGGCGTGTTGCGGGACGGCAGCGTCACCGATCTTCCGCGATGGCTCGAGCCCGGCGACCAACTCGTCGTGAACGATACCAAGGTGATATCGGCCCAGTTGAAAGGCCGGCGCCTCGGCAGGGAAACCGAGCCCAGGATCGAGGCGACCTTGATAAAACGCCTCGACGGCTCGCGCTGGCAGGCGCTGGTCAGGCCTGCCAAAAAACTCGCTCAAGGCGATGTGGTTCGGTTCGGCAATGAGGGCAGGGTGTGCCTGCTGGGCCATCTCGATGCGCAGGTCGAGCACAAGGGCGACGAGGGCGAGGTCACGCTGTCGTTTTCATTTCACGGCCCGGCGCTCGATCAGGCCATTGCCGATCTCGGCAGCCCGCCGCTGCCGCCTTACATTGCATCCAAGCGCGCGCCCGACGAGCGCGATGCCGCCGACTATCAGACCATGTTCGCGGCCCATGAGGGCGCGGTGGCGGCGCCGACGGCGGGCCTGCATTTCACGCCCGCGCTGCAAACCGCGTTGCGCGAACGCGGCATCGGAATCCACTCGGTCACGCTGCATGTCGGGGCGGGGACCTTCCTGCCGGTCAAGGTGGAGGACACCGTCGGGCACAAGATGCATTCCGAATGGGGCACCATGTCGCGCGCCACGGCGGATGCGCTGAATGCGGCGCGCGCCAATGGCGGCCGCATCGTCGCCGTCGGCACCACCTCGCTGCGGCTCCTGGAAAGCGCTGCCGCGGAAGACGGCACGATCCAGCCGTTCACGGGCGAGACCGCGATCTTCATCATGCCGGGTTATCGTTTTCGCGCGGTCGATATTCTCCTGACCAATTTTCATCTGCCGCGTTCGACGCTGTTCATGCTGGTCTCGGCGTTCAGCGGCCTCGACACCATGAAGCAAGCCTATGCCCACGCGGTACATGAAGGCTACCGGTTCTATTCCTACGGCGACGCCTGCCTGCTGTTTCGTGCGCACGATTGACGCTTGGATGCGTAGTAAAGTGTAGGGTGGGCAAAGGCGCACTTGCGCCGTGCCCACCGTCTATCCAGATCGCGGTCTTGATGGTGGGCACGCTGCGCTTTGCCCACCCTACGATTTGGTCTCAACCCTAAGCCATCGCGCGCTGGGGCAGCAATTCCGCGATCTGGATCGCATTGAGCGCGGCGCCCTTCAGCAGTTGGTCCGCGGCTGCGAAGATCGCGATCGAATGGCCGGAGGGATCGCTGAGATCCTTGCGAATGCGGCCGACCAGGACATCATCCAGGCCCGACGCGTCGATCGGCATCGGGAAGTAATTCCTGGCCCGGTCGTCCACGATCTTCACGCCCGGCGCCTCCGACAGGATCGCACGCACCTCGTCCTCCGTAATCGGATTTTCACATTCGAAGGTGATCGCCGCGCAATGCGCCCGCAGCACCGGCACGCGCACGCAGGTCACGCCGACGGCAATGCTGTCGTCTTCGAAGATCTTGCGGGTCTCCTTGATGACCTTGGTCTCCTCGTCGTTATAGCCGGTCGCCGGATCGATCGCGGTATTGTGGTTGAACAGATTGAAGGCGTAAGGGTGCGGCATCGCCTTGGGCGGATAGGCTTGGCCGTTGAGACTGGCGCGCGTCGATTCCAGCAGTTCTTCCATCGCCGCGGCGCCCGCGCCGCTTGCCGCCTGATAGGTCGACAGGATCACGCGCTTGATGCGGTTAATCCGGTGGATCGGCCACAACGGCATCAGCGCGGTGATCGCGGCGCAGTTCGGAACGGCGATAATGCCTTTGTGATCGCCAATGCGGCCGGCATTGATCTCCGGGATCACCAGCGGCACGTCCGGATCCATGCGGAAGGCCGACGAATTGTCGACCACGACGGCGCCGGCCTTCACGGCAATGGGCGAAAACTTCCGGGAAACACCGCTGCCCGCCGAGAATAGCGCGATGTCGACGCCTTCGAACGAGTTCTCGGCCAGCTCTTCGATTACGATCCTCTGGCCACGGAAGTCGACCGTCCTGCCGGCCGAGCGGGCGCTCGCCAGCGCTTTGAGCCGGCCGACGCGAAAGCCGCGCTTGTCCATGGTGGCGATGAATTCGGCACCGACTGCGCCGGTGACGCCGGCAATGGCAACAACGGGATCGTCCTTCACTTCAAGTCTCCATCAGGCAATAAAAAAGCCCCAGACCTTTTCAGGCGGGGCTTCGGTTCAGATGATGCGATCGTCCAGCTACGCGCGCACGTCTCCCGAAGCCCGGCAGGGCTTTGCGGTTTTCGCGGTGCGTTTGGTGGTCGTCATCATGGCACGGGAACTTATTGACGGCCTGGGCCGGCGTCAACGGCTTTTGGGCAGAAATTGCTAATTCAGCATAAAGTCGGGAATCCGCCTCAACGAGGTTGAATTGCCTGTCGTTGTTACGCAATAAGCGGTCATGAGCCTTCCCAACCACTTCGCTCTCGTCGCGACCGACGGCGCAGCGCGCACCGGTCTGTTGACGACGCCGCATGGCGGGGTGCGTACACCCGCCTTCATGCCGGTCGGCACTGCCGGGGCGATGAAGGGCGTGCATTGGCGCGAGGTGCGCGAAACCGGCGCCGATATCGTGCTCGGCAACACCTATCATTTGATGCTGCGGCCGGGGGCGGAGCGCATTGCCGCGCTCGGGGGCCTGCAGACCTTTACCGGCTGGAATGGTCCGATGCTGACCGACTCCGGCGGCTTCCAGGTGATGTCGCTTTCGGAATTGCGCAAGGTGACCGAGAGCGCCGTCACCTTCCGCTCCCATATCGACGGCGCCATGGTGGAACTGTCGCCGGAACGTTCGATCGAGGTGCAGCGTCTGCTCGGCTCCGACATCGCGATGCAGATGGACGAATGCGTGCGGCTGCCGGCGGAGCGCGCCGATATCGAGCGTGCGATGCAGCTCTCTTTGCGCTGGGGCGAGCGCAGCAAGCGAGCGTTCGAATCCGCACCCGCGGGATACATGCTGTTCGGCATTGCCCAGGGCGGCGACGTGCCGGAGCTGCGCCACGCCAGCGCGCGTGGAATGGTCGATACCGGCTTTCACGGTTATGCGATCGGCGGCCTCGCGGTCGGCGAACCGCAAGCGGTGATGCTGGCGATGATCGATGAGGTGGCGCCGATCCTGCCGCAGGACCGCCCGCGCTATCTGATGGGCGTCGGCACGCCGGAAGACCTGCTCGAGGCGGTCGCGCGCGGCATCGACATGTTCGATTGCGTGATGCCGACCCGCAATGGGCGTCATGGCGTGGCGTTCACGCGGTTCGGCCAGGTCAATCTGCGCAACGCGCGCCACGCCGACGATCCGCGGCCGCTCGACGAGGAGTGCCCGTGGCCGTCGACGCGCAGTTATGCGCGCGCATATCTGCATCATCTCGTGAAGTCGGGCGAGACGCTCGGCGCGATGCTGTTGTCCGAAATCAATATTGCGTATTACCAGCAGCTGATGGGCGGCATACGCGACGCCATCGCCAATGGCACGTTCGCAAGCTTTCGTGAGCGTACCCGCGCCGATTGGATGAAGGGCGACATCGCGCCGCGCTGAAACACCGCCGGACGATCAGTTGCAGGCAAATCGCCGCAGCGCATGCTTGGTCACAAAACCGTAACCGCAGGTGTCGCAGGTCCAGAGATAGCTGATCACGTTATCGGAGAGATAAGCAGACGCTTCGGCAGCCACCATGGAATCTGCGCAAACAGGGCAGGTCGGGAGATCGCATCCGCGCGGGTCGGGATGACGCGTCTTGGTCGACGGAATTGCAGCAACCGCTGACATCGTGACCTCCTTGCGATCTGAACCTGACTTCAACATACTCCAACTTCTTTGAAGATGTCGCAACACAAATACGTAGGTTTTACGTTATTTGGCCGTTTTGCAATGCAACGAATTCGCACGCGCCGGGTTCGGACTTGCGGGCCGGCGCGACGTGTTAGAGCGTTTAAAAATGCGGGCAGCTTGCCCACACAGGAGTTGGTCATGAATGCGTCGTCGCCTGAAAGTGCAGTGCAGCGTGCCGGCCGAGGCCGGGTTTTCGACAGCATTGTCGATGCGATCGGAAATACACCAATCGTCCGATTAACGAGATTGCCGCACCAGCACGGCGTTCATGCGACCATTCTGGCCAAGCTGGAATATTTCAACCCCGCCGCCAGCGTGAAGGATCGCATCGGGGCTGCGATGATCATCGCGATGGAGAAGGCCGGCCTGATCCATGCCGACACCGTGCTGATCGAGCCGACCTCGGGAAATACCGGGATCGCGCTGGCATTCGTCGCGGCCTCCCGCGGCTACCGGCTGAAGCTGGTGATGCCGGAATCGATGTCGATCGAACGGCGCAAGATGCTGGCGTTCCTGGGCGCCGAAATCGTCCTGACGCCGGCGGCCCAGGGCATGAAGGGCTCGATCGCCACCGCCGAGGAACTGGTGCGCACCACACCCCACGCCGTCATGCCGCAGCAATTCAAGAATCTCGCCAATCCCGAGATTCACCGCCGCACGACGGCCGAGGAAATCTGGAACGATACCGGCGGCAATATCGATTTCTTCGTGGCCGGGGTCGGCACCGGCGGCACCATCACCGGCGTCGGGCAGGTGCTCAAACCGCGCAAGCCGTCGTTGCGGATCGTCGCGGTCGAGCCCGAGGAAAGCCCGGTATTGTCAGGCGGGCAGCATTCGCCGCACAAGATCCAGGGCATCGGCGCCGGCTTCATTCCCGACATCCTCGATCGTTCCATCATCGACGAGATCGTCAAGGTCAACAGCTCGACCGCGATCGAGACCGCGCGCGCGCTGGCGCGCAACGAGGGCATTCCCGGCGGCATCTCCTCGGGCGCCGCGATCGCCGCCGCCCTCGAGATCGGCAAGCGTCCTGATAGCGCCGGCAAGACCATTCTGGCGATCGTGCCGTCGTTCGCGGAGCGCTATCTGTCGACGGCATTGTTCGAAGGAATTTGATCATGGCGGACCAGCCGAGACGACCGAGAACCCTCAACGACGCCCGGACCGAAGCGGAAGCCGCGTTCAAGAAGACAACGACAAAGGTTCCGGAGGCGCCGCCGAAGCGGGCCGCGCTTCCGAATGTGAAGGAACTGGTCTCCCTGCGGATCGACCAGGACGTTCTCGAACACTTCCAGCAGGGCGGGCCGGGCTGGCAGGACCGGATCAACGACGCGTTGCGAAAAGCGGCGGGCAAATAGCCTTGGTCGCCTCGATGGATTCACGTCCGCCTGGATTCTATCTCATCGCATTCGTTGGCCTTGTCGTCGCTGTTCTGGTCGAACTGGAGCTGCCCTTGACGGATTTTTTGTCGACGCCGGCGTCGGCGGAATCGGTGCCGTTCAACTGCATGATCCTGCCGGGGCAGGAGGTGGCGAGCATCCTGATGACGAATTCGCTGACCGTCGATGCCTCCTGCATCGTGACCTGCAAATTCCAGACGACCAAATACGACAACAATCCGCAGATCACCTGCGCCAAGCCGGTTCCGGCGGGCAAGGAAGTGGAAATGTGTTTGCTGAGCTCGGGCGGCGACAAGATCGTCAAATCGACCGAGGGGCACGCGGAGTGCACCAAATAGACGAAGGCGCGCGAAATGGATCGAGCTGCAAGAAAGCCCGGGGTGAACCCCGGGCTTTGTTCGTCAAAACTTCTGGTGGGTTGAGGTTGATCGGGCGATTAGCGCCGGAGCATACCGCCCATCACGCCGCCCATCACGCCGCCGATGAAGGCGCCGGGATCCGGGCCGCCGCTACGAGGAGGAGCGCCGCCGCCACCGCTGCTGCGGCGCACGGTACGGGCGGGTTTTTCTTCGGAGTTGTCGCGGGCGGCGGTCGGGGCGGCTGCGATGATTTCCGTCAGCAACGCCTTGTGTTGCAACTTGTTGAAGTAGCCGCTCTTGGGGTAGCCGCGCGCCGCTTGCCAGCGCGTGATCACCGAGCGCGTCTGGTCGTCGAACTTGCCGGTGACCTTGGTATCGAAGCCAAGCCCCGTTAGCCGGCGCTGTACGTCGCGGCGCTGTCCCTTGTCGAGACCGATCTGGTCTTCCGTGGTCTGGTTTGCATCCTCGGTGAAGGTGGCGGGGTCGATGCCGGTGGTCAGGTTCCGGGTCGCGGTCGCCGGGCCGTTTTCCAGCGAGGCGATCCGGGCCAGCGCCAGCGACCGGAACTGACCGTTCGGGTAGCTCGCCAGATAGGCATTGAGTTCTTCCGGCTTGTTGGATTCCTTCACCGAGCGCCAGAACTCGAGTTCGATGTCGGAACCGCCGGATGAGGCGGCGGCGATCGTGCCGGTAGTGGCGGGACCCGCAACGCTCGCGGCAGGCGCCGCGGCCGGGTTCAGGTAAACCGAGCCGATCAGGTTGGTGTGGCCCCAGGGAAGCTGGCCTTTATTGGTCTCTTCGTTGACCTGGGCGCGAACCTTGGTCATCGCCTGCTGGATCTCGACGCCGGGGGTGGCGATATTAGCCATCAGCGCGCGGGTAAAGGGGCTGTTGGTGCCTTCCTGGCCATCCAGCGCGGTCTGCCCGGGGCCGGTCGCGAAGGCGATCAGCGTGCCTTCGCCGGATTTCATTTCCGCAAGGCCCGACTGAACCGAAACGCTGCGGGTCGCGGAATTCGACTTGATCTTGGCGGCGAACGGATTGTCGCGGCAGGCATCGAGGAACACCAGCTTGACCTTGGCGTCGCCCATGGTCTGGTCGAGCGTGAGGTCGATATTGATGGCGGCGCCGAGCTTGACGTCCATTTCGGATTTGATGTCGGCATCGATCGGCAGCAGGTAATTGGTGCCGTTGATGGCGATGCCGTGGCCGGCGTAGAAAAATACCGCGACGTCGGCGCCCTGCGCCTTCTTGCCGAATTCGAGCAGCCGCTCGGTCATTTTATCGCGGGTGAGATTGGTGCCTTCGACCACTTCGAAGCCCACATTGCGAAGCACCGCCGCCATCGACTTCGCGTCGATCGGCGGATTGGGAAGCGGCGAAACATTCTTGTAGGTGCCATTGCCGACGACAAAGGCGACGCGGCGCTCGGCCTTGGCCGCGTTCGCCGTAAAGAGCATGCAAATCAGGGAAGCTAATATGGTGAGATGGCGCATTTGAAATCCCCAGCTGGAATCAATTATCTTGAGCTGCAACGCGTCGCGGCAGATTACACGAAAAAAACCTGTTTCGTGCCACCAAAATCGGGGCTATTGCCCAAATTTTGGCGATAGCGATCGGTGATTGTGTATGTCCGGAGTTGCGCGCGATGCCGCGCGATCAGGCTCCAGCGCGCGCGGCAACCGGGTCCGATGCTCTCAGATTCAACAGATTGCCGGTGAGGATCAGCACCGCCCCCAGCACCGTGAAAACGTCGAGCTGCTCCGAATAAATCAGCCAGCCGGCGGCGGCCGTCAGCGGCACGCGGAGAAAATCCATCGGCAGCACCACGGTCGCGTCCGCATAGAGCATCGCGCGCGCCATGCAGTAATGCGAGAAGGTGCCGCAGATCGCAATCACGACCATCCAGCCGAAGACGTAAGCCGAAGGCCAGGCCCAGACATAGAAGGAAGGAAAAAATCCGGCCGCGGCCTGGATCACCAGCATCCAGAAAATGATCGCCACGGTATTTTCTGTGCGGGTCAGCGACTTCATCATGGCGATCGAAATGCCGAATCCGACGGCTGCGGCAAGCGCGATCAATTGGCCGGGATTGATCTCGCCGGCCGCGGGTCGAACGATCACGAGCACGCCGACGATGCCGAGCACGATCGCCGAGATCTTCCACACCGTCATCCGCTCGCCGAGAAAAGTAGCGGCAAGGATCGCGGTCCAGATCGGCATCGTGAATTCGATCGAGACCACCTGTCCGAGCGGGATCAGCGTGATCGCGAAAAACCAGCAGAGCTGGGCGGCATAGTGGATGAGGTTGCGGGCGATATGCTGCAGCGGCCGCAACGTCTTCATCGCCGCGAGGCCCCCGTTGAGCCGGATCAGCGGAGACAGAATCAAGAGGCCGATGACCGAACGCACCTCCATGATCTCAAACACGTTCAGTTCCCGCGTGGTCTCGCGGCCGGCGATCGCCATGATCAGCATCAGCACAAGCCAGCCTGCCATCCACAGCGCGGCCTTTGGTTTGGAAGGTGTTCGGTCCATCGGCGGGATGCGTTGGGTTGCGGCGCAAAAAGCGCGGGAGGTGGGGGCAGGCCGGTATCGGCGGCTTCGCGTGCATTTGCAACGCGTAAATATGCCGACGCAGCGCTGCGCCGTTCGAAATTTCGGTGTGGGAGCGGCCACCGGATCGGTGCTAAGGGAGCGCCTGTCTTAATCCGTCATTCCGGGTCGATGCGAAGCATCGAACCCGGAATTTCGAGATTCCTTCGGACCATCCCGGAATGACGCCAATCGCAAAACCTGGAGAACAGCCCATGCAAATCCTGCAACCGGCCGAATGGTCAAAGCCGCGCGGGTTTTCGCACGGCGTCGCGTTCGATGGTCCCGGGCAGTGGATCGTGCTTGCCGGCCAGACCGGGGGCGACGAGAAGGGCGACTATCAGGCCGATATGGCAGGCCAGGTCGCGGTGGCGCTGCGGCGCATCATCAAGCTGCTCGGCGAGGCCGGGGCGGGACCCCAGCACATCGTTCGCCTGACCTGGTATTTGACCAGCCGCGGCGAATATGAAGCCGCAGGCCCCGGTATCGGCGCGGCCTGGCGCGAGACGTTGGGGAAGAATTTCCCGCCCTCGACCTTGCTCTATATCGATGGCCTGGTCGATGCCCGCGCCAAGGTCGAGATCGAAGTCACCGCATTCATTCCAAAGGTACAGGACATCTCCCGATGACACAGCGATCCACTTCCGCGGATTTCGTGACGGCCTTTGCCACCGGCTGGCCCGAGAACCAGCCCGATATCATGGTGCTTTCCCTGACCACGCATAAAGGCGTTCAGGATTTTGCGTTCAACAAGGAGCAGGCGCTGCTGATCGCAAAGACCATGAAGGAAACCGCCGCCAGGCTGGCCCCGCCGAAGCAGGTCTAGTAGCTGCAATCACAGATCAGTATTGCAGCCCGTCCTTCGAGACGGCAACGGAGAGCATGTCATCGGGCGCGCGTTCGCGCGACCCGTTGGTGGCCTCCTCCGGATGAGGTCCAGCGTGTCGCAACACAACAACCTCATGCTGAGGAGCGAGCGACGCGAGCGTCTCGAAGCATGGGCAGCAAGTGATCAACCGATCGCTGGCAGCTAATGCCGGGACAGTGAGATCGAGGCGCCCTTGAACTGGCTCTCGGCCCGGATCACGACGGACTGCCTGTTGCCGCGCGTCGTCAAGGAGAGGTTCGCGTTGAAGCCGGCCGCGCTGGCGAGGACCTGAAAATTGCCGTTGCCTCCGCGCCCCTGCAGGGTTCCGTTGATGCCCCGGCTGCTTTCGCTCCAGGTTCCCGAAAGCGCTCCGCCCTCGGCGATCACGTTGCTTCGAAGATCGAATTTGTAGCTGTCGCTGGCGCAGAGCAGGCTCTGATTGAGGCCGCTTCCACCGCCGCCCACGGCATAGGTGGCGCGGCATCGGATACGTTCCGTGGAGCCGTCGTCGAGCGTGACGGTGCCTCCGCCGGACCAACTGCCTGCCATGCCGGCAAACGGCCCCGATTGTGCGTAGCTCGCCGAGCCGGCCACGCAGGCCACCAATAAAACGGCGGCTGCGAGTGCCAGCCGCCGAATCGTCGCGAAGGGTTTGGCTGCCGGGTCCGGCTTATTGCCGTGAGGCTTCCCATCGGCCGCTGCACGGCATGCCCGCAGATGCCCCGTTCCACTTTCCTGATCCAGAATTGCCGCTGAGTTGACCATTTGCATAGGCACCACCGATTGAAACCCGGACCAGTCCCTCGCGCCCGATGCTGCCGGAGATGCCGGCGCCGGAGGCAGAGACCTTCCCGTCCGTGACGGTAAGTGTTGAGCGCGTCGAAGGTTCGCAAGAGCCGGCCTTGGTCACAATGGTGACATTCCAGAGCCCGTCATAAGGGGTCTGGGCCATGGCGGGAGCGGCGGTAAGGGCCGCGGCGGAGGTCAGAACTACAGCAGAAAATACAGTACCGATGCGGTTGCAGCGCATGAATCAAATCCCTGATGTGATGGATATCACGGGTTATTGAAGTGCATTGTGTCCAAATTTTGCTGCATTGCCATAATGATAAAAGATTCAAATAAATCAATGGCTTGAAGTGTGGATATAGTTTTCTCGAAGAGCGGAATTTGGCACCTCGGAGCGGGGAGAGGTATTTTGTTACCTGGGGAGAATCGGGGCGTTGGTCGCGAACTGCTCGTCCTGGGGCTTTGCCGGCAGGGTGTTGTGGGTTTTGGCATAATCAATCACTTCACCCAGCAGTTTCTGGCCGAGCGGCGCCAAGGCGCGCTCCCACAATTCCCGCGCGGTCTCGCCTTTTTTGACGAAGCACCACTCCTGGGCCGCAATGGCGCCGGCATCCATGCGGTCGGCGAGATGATAAACGGTGCCGCCAGCGATCGGATCGCCTTCCCGGATCGTCCACTCGACCGCGGCGATGCCACGATGGCGCGGCAGCAGAGAGGGGTGATAGCCGATCCCGCCGAGCCTGGCGGCGGCCAGCGCCTCCTGGCTGATGCGGGCGTGGCTGTGCGCGGTCACGATCAGGTCGGTCGCATCGGCGATTTCCGAGGGCACTACCAGCTTGGGGTCGGCCTGAACCGTGACCTCAATCCCGACGGCCCGCGCGGCCGCGGCCAGCCGGTCCTCGGCATCGGCGACAACGACCCGGGCGATATCGGCGCCGCGTTGGCGCAGCATGTTGAATGTCGTCACGCCGAAATGGCGGGAGCCGACGAGGGTAATCCGCATGGTGATACTATCCGTGGCTAGCTAAGCGTCCGCCGTCGATAACACGCCGGACGCCCCTGTCACGCCGCAGGCCGGGGGAGCATGGGGTTATCAACAGGACCGCACCTTGAACAATTCCACGAGCCGGCGACGGGCGTCAGGGTCGACCGGCACCCGCCCGCAGCCGTCCGGCGCGAGGTTTCAGGCCCCTTGTCTCCGCGTCTGGTCCGGGCGTCGGGTTGGTTCGTCGGGTCGATCCGGCAGTGGCCTGTTCACAGAACAAAGCCGCCAGGCGGAACTTCGCCGCCTGGCGGCTTGCCGTGGTGGTCCGGGTTTCGGGGATGAAGCCCGGCGCGACATGATAGCGCGTGCCGCCTCCTGCAGAAGTGAAGCAGTTCACATTCTGGCGCCGTAACTTGATCTAATAGGGGGGCGCGAACCCCGGTCGGGAGTCACCGATGAGCTTGTGGAACAGTGAAAGCGAAAGCCAGCGCGGCCTCTCTTGGCTGAGAGTAGCTGGAATAGCGCTCGTCCAGATTCTGGTCCTGATTGCGCTCGGGGCCCTGGTCCTTCGTTACCTGGAATGGTCATCGGACGCCAATAAGGCCGAATTCCTGAGTTCGACGCAGCCGTCGGTATCTGATCGAAATCATCTTCCGCTATCCTCCGTTCCGTTCGAGCGCGTGAAAGCGCGACCGGGCTGTTATCGAAAGACGTGACATCAGCCGCCCCGCATCCGATGCGGGGCGCGGGCTTTTTAGGATCACGCTCTACCCGAACGCTACCCCGAGGCGCTTCTCCTTGCGCCAGACGATGTAGCCGTGCTGGCGCGCCTTGCAGCTTTCGATCGTCAGCGTGATCTCGTGGGGAATGCCCATGGGGCTCGCAACCTCGATACCGGCTCCGGTCTGGGAAATGTTGCGGACGATGCAGGCGACCGCGGCGCCGTCGAACTCGATCGTCCCGGCCTTGAATACGCGCTGCCGCGGTTGTGCACGTCTCTCGGACATCGCACCGCTCTTGATCCTAAAATCTGAGCGCCGCGTAAACGGTGGCAGGTAAACCAGACCTCATCCGGAAACGATTTGGTAACCGCCGCCGCGCGGCGTCTCGCCATGCCGCCGCCTGGATTGCAAACGGCTGCCGTCCAATCGCGGCAAAAAGGCGGGCCGCCGGTGAGGCAGTTCAGACCTCGAACAGGTCCCGGCGGTCGGAACAGGAAAGTTTGCGAAGATCTCCGAGCGTGCCGCGCGGACCCCCGCAATGGCGGCACTTGATCTGCGTCGAGGAGGGGGCGCCTTCCCGGCAATCGAACACGATGCCCAAGGCATCGCAATTGATGCAGACGATTCTAAAATCGGGACGTGGGCTTGGCGGGTGCGTAACGCGTGCGGCTTTCGAAATTGGCATGACTCACTCAAACTACTCGTTCAAATCGGCCGAAATTAGACGCTCAAAAGCCAGGCAACACCGCCAGGGCAGGACCGCGCGGGGCGGTCGTGCCGGGCCGGCTTCAAGACGGAGGCAATCATCCGTGGTGCGAGTGATAGCCGCTTTGCCGGAGGCCGCAACGAAACCTGCCCGTTAAGCTTGATATCCGCGCCGCACGTTAATTCACAAACCCAGCCGCGCCCGAAGGGGGGCATTAAATTTTTTGCGGGGGAAAGGTCTTTTCTACAAAATTAAACTCTTGGTGATTCACTGAATGGGCCGCACCGCCGCGCGGCCGAATAGCCGGGTGCTGCTTTACCCCAACCTCAGAGCGTACGTGCTCGGCTATTTGTAATAATTTTGAAGCGGCGCGACCGGAGGCTTTCGGCCTGTGCCCGACATTGGGCGGTTGCGCATATTCGATAAGAGCAGTTGCGACACTTGAAATCTCGTTCTGCGCTCGACGCGTCAGCGGAGCCCGGACGATCGGCGGCAAGTGGACGACGGAGTCGTTTTGAACCTGCAGGTGCCCCTTCGAGACCCACGGAAAGGGGCCGGGATTTGCAGGGAAGCAGGATGTCCGAGGCGGAGAATTTCAGAAAGTGGGCGGCCCAGGTGGCGCGACAAGCCGGCGAGGCGCCGGACGCGAGCGAAGCCCTGCGGCTAAAGGGCATCGCGGAATATTGGGTAAGGCTCGCCGAGCTTGAAGATTGGCAACGTAACTGGCCAGCGAGGCGTCACGTCAAAGCGTTTCCGTTTCGATAGGATCGAAACGGAGTTTTAGATTCTTGTTTTGACGGTTTTCCTGAGGTCGGCCCGCGTATCGGCCGCGGACCCCGCGCAATTATAATCCCGCGCAATTACAATAATGATATTGCCACATGCGGTGGCGTGCGCTCGCGAGCGGTCAGAAATCTCAATACCGCCTTTAGTGGCTCGACCGGTAACCGTCGATGGCGTGGGCGATGAATATACCGGCGCTCATGATGCCGAAGAACACAGTAACAGCTTCCAACATGATTACGCTCCCAAACGCGCCCGCCGGCAGATTTGACTGCCCGACAACGTGCGCATGACTAATTCGTTCCAACGCCGCACATTCCAGCGGCGTATCGCAATATCTCGGTGGCGAGCCTGCATCAGCCCGCCGGCGTGATGTTCCACTTGTGCCTACGCATGTCCGTCAGGGACTTCTTGCAATATTGACGGTAAATCCGGTTGAAGATGAACGCCAACATGACCGATCCCCATCGTTTGAATGCACCATCCTTATCCGGCATCGGTTTCAGGTTGTTTTCATGGGCATTAAAAATGGTTTCATGGGCGCGGCCGATTGTTTCGTCGCCGCTTTACGGATGAAACATTTCACGGGAACAGGAATGACGTGGACGGGGCCGATGGCGCGGGTTCCGGCGATTGGCGCCGCAACGGCTCTTCAGGATGATTTGTGGTGCAAAGCGCGCCAGCTCGCTGATCGTCGATAGTTCCAAGCGGGAAATGACCCGCCGGCCTGTTCCACGCTCACATGCCCGATCAATTGCTCCCGTATGCACGATCGTGGATTGACGGGAGAAACCCAACTCCGCCACATTGTCACCACGATGCATCCTAAGCGTGCTATCGGGATATGGGCAGAGTCGTGGGGGCGACGATGACGACAATTCAAGCGGTGTTCTTGGGGATCATGCTGGCGTGGACGCCAAGTCTGGTGCTGCTCGCCTTTCTTTTTTGGCGGAATGGGATTGGAGTTGGACAGTCTGACGCCGGTTTGGCGTTCGACGAAGAACCATCTTGTCATAATACCCGGTAGCCAGATTCTGCTTCCGTCGGGATCATGATGGCGGCCGAAAGGATCGCTTGAGCCGGAGCCATGGCTCGGGCGCCGCGCCGGCATGCTCGGCTTGTCCGCTTTTCCTTGGTCGGGAGACCGTCATTGCGAGCAATAACGGTCTCCCGCGCGGCATGAAATCCGACCAAGCTTCGTCTCAATCGTCAGAGCGGCCGGCTGCTGTCATTGGGTGGCCTGTGCGGTTCGGGCTGGCGTGTCCTTGAGGCAGTGCCGGGCAGCTTCGATCTCGGCATCGGTCGCGCCCTTGCTCCGTGCCCAGGCTTCGGCGGCCGGCGCGGTGTATTTGGCGACGTAGTAGCGGACGACGGTGCAGGAAGCGCGGTGAATTAATCCGCTACGCTCAGCGGCTTTCGCTTGCGACGTCAGCGCCAGGCACATCGTAGCGGCGCCTACCCAACCTGCCCACATCGTCGATCTCCTTCGCCCCAGATCAAGTTGCCAAGCGCATGCCTGCACAGGCATTGAGCCATGCAAACGCTGGACCAAATCAACCAACTCAAAAATTGAAGCTGAAGGCTGCGTTGAAGCGACGTCCGACTTGCCGGACGCGAGATGGCACCGCGCCCGGGAAGCTCAAGAGTTATGCGCGTCCATCGTCAATACCGTGCGCCGGGTGCTGTCCTCATTCGACCATGCCTGTTCGACTTCAGAAAGCGGCACGGCTCTGGTCGCAATTTTGAAGCCGCCGGGCCCGGTTGCCTGCAGCAGCGCGCCGATGCAGCGGAGGAAGCGGTCCAGCGGAATGCTTCCGATACCGCTGCCCATCAACTCGATCGCCGACGAGCGCAGCACAGCGCTTGGCAGCGTAATCTCCGAACCGCTCGCAGCTCCGATCTGGACGAATCGGATGGGCACGGCATCCGGTCCGGCTTTCGCCGCGGCAATCAAGAGATGCTCGGCACTGTTTCCCCAGAGGTAATCGATGACGACATCCACGCCTTCGGCGAACTGCTCCTTGAGGTGCCCCTCCAGGACTGCCTCGTTCTCGATCAGCGGAATTGTCACATCGGCCCCGAGCGCCGCGACAGCGGTCAAGGCTTCGGCGTTGCGCGCCGTCGCTATGACCTTCTTCGCTCCGAGATGCTTGGCAATCTGCACCGCGAGGCGACCCGCCGTGCCGGTGGCGCCGTTGACCAGCACCGTTTCCCCCTTCTTGAGCTTGGCGCGTTCGGTGTAGGCGGCCCAGGACGACATGCCGGGATTGGCGATGGCGGCAGCGGTCACGTCGTCCAGTTCGTCGGACAGGGCCAGGCACTGCGCCAGAGGCACCACGGTCCGTTGCGCCATGCTGCCGTCGGGCGCTTGGGGCAGAACGAAATAGACCCTGCTTCCGTTGTCCAGCCTTCCCACGCCATCGATGCCGACAACAAAGGGAAACTGGCCCGAGGAGCTGTAGTGTGCGCCGGAGGCACGGCTTTTGACGACGGGGCTGATGGCGGCGGCCGTCACTGCGATGCGGGTGTCGTTGGCGGCGGGCTGCGGCTCCCTGAAATCGCCATAGACGGGCGTTTGCCCGGCGCCTTGAACGATTGCTGCTTTCATGGCGATTTTCCTTTCGATCCACAGCGGTATATGTGTATAATGCACATATAAAGGAGCCCCCCGATGTCGTCAAGAAAAAAGGTGCAAACTACACATATCGGCAACCAGCTTCACCGGCTTCACGGGGCGTTACTCGATATCGTCAGCGTCATGAACCGGCCCCAGCGCGACGAGGCGCTGATCCGGGAGGCCGGAATTCCGCTCGACCGGGCGCTGTTTCCCTTGCTGGTCGGCATTGAACGGTTCGGGCCGATTGGTGTCGTGGATCTGGCTGACCGCGCGGGGCGCGATTACACCACCGTCAGCCGGCAGGTCGCCAAGCTCGAAAGCCTTGCGCTGGTGGAGCGCCACGGCAGCGCCGCCGACCGCCGCGTGCGCGAGGCCGTCGTCACGCCGAAGGGCAGGGCGATGACGGACCTCGTCGATGCCGCGCGCGAGAGGATCGGCCGCGCTATTTTCGAGACGTGGGACACGCATGACATCGACGAATTGGTGCGCCTGATGCGGAAGTTCGCGGATGCCCTCGGAGACGAGCCGGCAGCCGGTGCATAAATCAGGAATGCAGGCTGCGATCGAACCGGGCGGGCGCTGGACTCAGCCACGGTTGGGAGATCCCCGCAGATGGGGATCATCGCCGGCTTATGCCTCGGATTGTGTCAATGGTGCGGTCTTTATCCGCAGGAAAGATGATGGATCGATTGTGGAGAAAGCGGCCGCCGCCACATTGTAACCACGATACACGCTAAGCGTGCCGGGCCTGCGGGCAGTTGCTTCGCAGTTTTATGCGTGGGGACGCCGATGACGACAACTCAAGCCATCTTTTTCGGGATCATGGTGGCATTGATGCCGGGCGTTTTGCTCACGCTGCTTTTTTGGCGAGACGAGATCGGACATGGCGACGATAACAAGCCCGATCTGGAGTTCGACGATCAACCGCCCTATCGCGAGGCTCGATAGCTCCCAAGCTTGAGCTGCATCCAGCCACGGCAGTTTGAGGCCGTCGCCGCCGGTTAATTCCGGAACCGCCTGGGTTTGTTACTGGCTCGCCAGTTTATCGAGAGCTGAAGCTTTCAGCCGGTCGAAATTGCGCTCGCCGGCAGCGGCCCGCGCCAGCAGATGTTCGGCGATTTGCAGCGCTGACGTGGATCTTCGGTGCACAAATCTTGGATCGGTGAAGACATCGTCCAACGCGCGCCGTAAAATCGCTATCGTCTCATCATCGTATTGCTGACGTACGTCCATGGCGATCCGAGTTTCCGGCAATTGCCTTTGACGATGGCTATCGCAATCACGCAGAGCCATCTGTAAATTAACTCACAGTGCGCCAAACAAAAAGACCCATCCAGGGCTCCCGGCCTGGCGATGGTATATTATGGACGGTAAATTTAAACAGGGCCAATTAAATACGCCGATAGGACATTCATATTGTCCTTTAATTCGAGGAAAACGTGTAATCTTCGGCTTGTTTCAAGACTTCGCCTTTAAGTGAGCGCATTTTTGCTTGCGACTCAGGTCGTAGTGTCCGGCGCTTTGGCTGGTGCAGCGTTTGTATCTCATTTAAACGGGGGCGACCCCATGCGTGTCGTATTGATTGTTGCGTCGATATTGGTGTTCGCCACCCCGTCGGAAGCTGCGAAGTCTTGCATGACCAAGGCCGAAGCGCGTCAGCACTTTGGTTCGGCGCACCTCTATTGGCATGGCGCGGGTCATTGCTGGGACGCGACAGCGACGCGTCAACATCCTCGGGTCCGCCAGGCTCAGAAAAAAATCAAAGAGCCCAAATGGCGTAGATCGATGTCGGAGATGTTGCCGGAAGAAGAACCCGTGCAATCCAGCAAACGGATGTCGGAGGCGTTGCCGGATGGAGGGACTCTCCGATCGCCATTGGCCGATCGCTGGGTGAATATCGAGCCGGCACAGCCCTCCATCGAAGAGCGCTGGGTCGATATCGTTCAGGTGGCGCCAGCGCAGGTCATCGAATCCAAAGTCGAGCCGGTGGTCACGCCGCGCGGCGTGGTGCTCGTCATCAGCGGCTTTACTCTGACGCTCGCGATTGTTCTGTTCGTCGGCATGATCTACGAGCGGCCGGCATCGAGACGAAATGCACGATGGGCCGGATGAAGTCGGGGAGGACGTCACGGCTGCGGCGCATCCGCCGGTATTTTCATATTTCGTTAACCAGGCCAGCCGCAAGCTGGGCTGCCCAACGGGGTAAGCAAATCGAGGCCGCC
The DNA here is from genome assembly GCA_963793165.1 of uncultured Alphaproteobacteria bacterium. Classification (GTDB taxonomy): domain Bacteria; phylum Pseudomonadota; class Alphaproteobacteria; order Rhizobiales; family Xanthobacteraceae; genus Bradyrhizobium. The sequence goes on along the minus strand of CAWBYU010000004.1, from coordinate 56,638 downwards.
GTGGACATGGATGCCATCATGCATAATGCGAAGCCGATCGTCGGGAAAATCTACCGGCTGCGTTTCCCCGGAATTGCCGCGCGTGTGATTGAACCGCCTCCCGGCGTCATGTCGGCCAAGTTTCCGTATCTGGTGGAAAGTCTGGTCCTGCGAAGCCGCTGGTGGGTCAACGAACTTGGCGAGCCCGACAATATTTACTCGCCCTCGATGATGACGCCGGCGGCGAGCGCCGCCGATCTGCGAAAATCTCAAGCCTTGCCATCGCAGCCGGGGCGGCGCGTCGCCAGCCACTAAACCGCTTCACGGGCCGGCGCTTCTGGAGCGTTCTGCAGCAGGGAATTTACCGAACCGGATCGATGCTTAGTCGGACGGATCCGGAATGAGCACGCTGCCGGTTGTTTCGTAGGGATCGGCGGGCGGTCCGAGATAACAGTTCAGTCCGTAGACGGCTCCCCATGAAAATACAAAGCCGAAAATAAGTGCGGCAGCCGTAGCCGTGACGATCTCTAGCTTGCTCGACATGCTGCCAACACCGCCTCCAACCAAGCGGTATATAAATAACGATTCGCCCGTCGTTGGAAATCGTTGCGCGTGCAGAATTTAAACCCTGGCAGCTAGCTCCCCAAGAGGCCCCAGAGCCTGAATGCATAATAGCCAAAGCCCACGACGGCTAAATTGATTGCGACCACGACCAGTAGTTCAATCGGCGGGAGAAAACGATTTTGATCTTCCATTGCCGGAAACCATAATCGGCAATTGTATGGCATCGCGAGAGCGAAATGTTGTTGCACCGAAGGAAGCAGAACAGTGTTGCGTGGTTGATACAGTGCCAAGACGCCGAGATCACTGAAAGGCTGTGTCCTAAAAGAAACGGCCGCAGCATGCGGGACGAGATCGGAGCGCGGTCGGGGTAGTTCAACGGTAAGCAGTCTGATAAAGTTGCCCGGCAGGCGTGATGGTGCATTCTGCAAGCGTTGATTGAGTGATCGCATGAAGCGTTTATTGGCTGTCCTTCTCTCGGTGATGAGCAGCGCAACTCTCGCTCAGACAACTGCCACGGTGAGTCCGGGCGCTCCGGCGCAGTCTTCAGTAAACGATGACGTGCCGCCCGGCGGCTGCATGCCGATCGGGCTGACCACATCGGGAGAAATCGTCTTCCCGATTCAATGCAAGGAGTTTATCGAGCGGCACCGCGAAATGCCCGTCGAGCAGAAACCGTCGGCGGTCGAAGAGAAGACCGCCGCAAAGCAACCGGACGCCGTGGCGCCGGAGAGCAGCGCACCGGTCAATAGGCCGCCTCCGGCGGAGGAGAAGCCCGCCGAGAAACAATTGGAAGCCGCAAGACCATCGGAAGAAGCGGTGCCGGAGAACAGCAAGCCGGCCACGAAACCGGTTGAAGCAATCCCGCTGCCAAAGCGTTCCGGGCACCCGCCGCGCGAGCGCGTCAGCAGCGCAAACAGCTGCCAGCACTACCGGACCTACAATTCGGCCTCCGGCACCTACAGGGGTTTCGATGGACGGGTCCACCCCTGTCGATAGGTTCAAGTCGCGCTGACATGCCGGGCGCCACCAATGCTTGCCGCCGGCGCATTTGGGCGCATCCGGACCAGGAACGCCAAGCCCGCCGATTTGTTAGACACTCCCAAGGGGAGTGATCATGTTTGGCAAATCGACGTTTTTCGCCTTCGCATTCGCAGGCTGCTTGATATCGCCGGTGCAGTCAGTAGCACAGGGCGGCGGAGATGCCGGCGTGAGCGGAATCCCGAGAGGACCGGGGAATGCCGGCGGCCTCAACAATTCGGTCAACGACCCCAGCGGCATCGGCAATGCACCCAAGGCGCTGCCTCCGCCTGCCTTGAGCCCATCAGGATCATCCATCCCGTCCGGCTCTCCGCCGACGGTCGGTCGCATCTCGCCGAGCCCGAGATTCGTCGTGACGCGGGGCCCTCGCCACACCACATCTGCTTCCCGCCGCCGATCGTCACGCACCAATGCGATGATAGGCGCCAACGACAAATTGCTCGATCGAAAGCTTAAGAGCATTTGCAACGGCTGCTAAATGCAGTCCGCGGGCGGCCAGGGCGTTTTCCGGCGAAGTGGGTATCGGTTCGCGTGAAGCGCCCCGTTCCGATTCAGTCGAGACGGACGGAGGCGTCCAAATTCTTGTCCGCCGTTTCGGCTGGTGCGCCTTCCCCGGGGAAGCCAGTGGGTGAGGGTTCGCCGTCAAACCAATCCTTCGCTTCGGTCGAAGCGGGCCACGCCGTCTCCATGCGCTTGCACCCGTTATCGGCCGGCTCGCGCTGGGCACGAAGTGGATCGAACATCGCGATCGGCGGCCCACGGTGCCGGGGCCGATTGGCGGAATGCGCAAAAAGCCCGGAGTTGAGGGTCCCAATTCGGGGGACGCGATACACGGGGATGTCGCGACGAGGCCGTTGTTCCGGCCGGACTTCCGGGGGCCGCCGGCGGTTCGGGCCATCGAGCCGATCCAGCACCTCGAGATAGGCGGCAAGAAGGGCGTGGCGCCGTCGAAGCGCCCGCAGGGCTGTTTTTTTGGAATCGTCAGCCTGAGTCTTCATGGAGCACAGAATAGCCCATTATGGTTGACAAGTAGTTGCCAACGCGACCGTGAGGCGAGTGAGGGACGATCGAAGTTTGCGCGCCGGGTTTCAAGCCGGCATGTGCGGAGGGATGTTCCAAATGGCAAAAAAAGGCATCACGGGCCACGATGAATGGGTTTTTACGGAAGCGCTGGCAACGGCGCTGATCGCGCTGGAGCAGCTTCCGGCGAAGCATCAGCCGCGCACGCACATGGACGATATCGGCAAGCTTTTGGCCGCCCGCTGCCAGCCGGGGAGCGTTACGTTGCACCTGGCCCAAGCCAAATGCAGGTTGTTTCCCGACCTGGATCCGCTGACCATCTATCAAGAATACGGCCTTGGGGATGGACAGGGCTGAATGGAATCTCGCCTGTGCTTTCCCACGGGGCGGGATTTTTCCGCCACGAATCTCGCTTACGGACCGATTCGGCCATCCCGAAGGCTGTACCTCCCCGGTTTGGTTGGGCCCGGCGCGTGTCGTCCGGCAACGTCGTGCGTCGGGCCGCTCTTAAGCAAAGGCGTGGAGGCGGGGCTGGGTTTTCTCCCGCTCGGTACAGCCTTCCGGAATGAAATTAACAGATGAGGCCAGCCGATTGTCGTTGGCGACTTTCGCCGACTGATCGAAGGTCGCTTCTCGCGGCACGGCCGCAACGGCCGTTCGCACCGTATCAAGCAGGCGGTCATACTCAACTTCGCTCATCGCGCTCCCCCGGGTCCGAGAGCGGAAGGCATTTCGACCACCATGTACGCTCTCCAAAACTAACGCCGCGTCTTTGGGTTCCGAATGAGTTCTTTTTAATCGCTGCAAGGGGACCGGAAATCGAGGCTTTCTCGACGAAGTGACGGCCGAGGTGCAGTTCGCCGAGGCTGCTCGTTGCGCGATCATTCTTGGCTGGCGCTTGGCTCCGGCGAGCGCGTTGGCGGTGCCTAGCGGACCCGAACTCCAGCGCGGTGTGCCGAGCGCTTCGTAAGCAGTCCCCGCCGTCCCATCGCAATGAAAGCAGCAGTGAAAGAGAGCAGGGCAAATATCGTCAGCCAGTCGATCGGAGCGGGCCCGATCGCGAAGCCGAGATGGGCGAGGATCGTCCATCCGCCCCCCACCAGAAAGATCAGGTAGAAGGCCAGATTACCCGTCTCGTGCGACAACGTGCGCAGCAGCTCATCCATCAGTCGCCACTGCACGATCGACAGCATGGTTATGACAGCGAGCAGGGCCATTGCGCCCGTCAACGCCGCGGCCGGCGACAGCAAGCCTCCCGGCCCGGCCAGGCTCAACAGGATCAGCACCAAGCCGATCGCGGCCGTCGCGAGGTAGCCGTAAAGCATCATGCGGCCGCCCTCGCGCAGCGTGTCGGCAGCCTCCGTGTCCAAGACGTGCGGGCGCAGGTAAGCGTTCGCAAACTGGACCACACAAAAGAACGCAAAGATCAGGAGCGTCAGGCCCACTGCTGCGGCGACCTGTTCCGAAGTGCCCATGGCATCCATGGCGCCCGCGTCGCGTAGTTTGGAGATGCCCCACATGGCGAGCAAACCGACGATGGCACCCCGGGCGAGCGGGACTGCGACGTTGCGCCATTTCGGCGTGGGCGTGTCTATCGACATTGCATCATTCCTTTTGCGGTTCCCAGTGGTCGACGAACAGCTCGGGCACGGTGACGCCGAACAACTTGGCCATGCGCAGAGCCAGCGGCAGACTGGGATCGTATTTGTCGGTTTCGACCGCGTTGATCGTCTGCCGTGAGACGCCGAGGAGCCGGGCGAGTTCCCCCTGGCTCCATCCGCGCCCCTCGCGCATCGCTTTCAAGTGGTTCTCCAACACGGCTCTCCTGTCTGTAAAGAACTCTTTACATGCGCTTGGCTGACCTGTCAAGAATTCTTGACAGGCTGCGGCGCGAGTTCAATGTCCGCTTTCCACATCTCTGCCATTTCCGATTTATGATGACCGGTCGGTGGAGCGGTTCGGCCAGTGGCCGACATTGGCTTCCTCATTGGCAAGCAGCTTCAGCGGGTTTGACTTGAAACTTTTCAGGCCCCGGCGACTTCGCCCATCGAGAGAACGCCAATCCGTCGAAGAGCCATTCTCACGCGGGGCGCGTCAGAGAGGTTGACCTAATGAGCGCCATCTATCCTCCGAGCGTCCATCGCCGCATTGAACGGCAGTGGGTTGAACGCACCAGGGCGCTGAGACAAATCCGCGGCCTGGCTGGCACTGCGACCGCGCGCGCGTTGCCATGCGCGTTCAATGACGGTTCGCTCAGTCCAGTTCGGGCAAGAAGAGGCGTGGACTCGATGCAACAACTTGACCGGCCTCAATCACGTGATTGATTTTCCAAATCATAGTCGTTCGTATGATCTCACGCGGCGTGCCGTGCGATTTTGGGGTTACGACAGCACCATAGAGGCGTCATTCTTTATCAACGAAGACGCGTTGAACAAAATTCAACCGGATACCCGCCCCGATGAGTTGGGTTTTCTGAACGCGTTCGATTGCAATCGTGATTTGATATGTGCCGCCGCTGCCAAGGTCTATGTGCGCGGAAGCAGAGGATCTTATGATCTGGTTGCCGGCAATTTTTGAAAACAATCGCCGATGCACACACCGCTGGCTTGCCGTCCTCGGCGGTCATCGCGCCGCTGCTCCACGGTAGCCGCCAATAGCGGGATTTTGGCCAATTCGGTCAGGCTTACTTGCGGGGTCTGCCTCGTTTGGCAAGGATCAACCCGTGACTGTCCGCAATGCGGCGAAGCAAGCCGGCTTTTTTGAGCGCCTCGGTCCGTTGCGGACCGGGCGGCATCCCACGCGCTTCTTGAAGGGCATTCGCTGCGCTTTCATTGTGGTCGCGGAGGTCAGGCGAAGTTTCCTGCTTCACGATCACATCCTGGTTTGGCATCGCGCCAACCAGCGGAGTACTTCCGATGGGGCGATGGGGTCGGTTGCGAGATGTTCATTGAGATTGCGGTCGCAGTTGACGCATCCGAACGCGCGTGCACCGAATCCCGGCCGCGGAGGCTTGGTTGGTGCGAGCTTTCTTTGGGTCTGACATTTTGGATAGCGATGGCGCTCGATTAAGCGGATGTAATTGGACATTGGTCCCACCGCACCGTCGGGCGGGAGCACAAACTCCCAGTCACCGGTAATGCCGAAAATAAAGCGGTGATGTTGCCAACATGCTCTCCACCGTTCCGGGCCGGCTGCTCAATATTGCTCAGTTTTGAAATAAAAGGCGGCGCGGGCCTGCTTAAATTCACCGCGTTCAGCGCAGACCGCTGTCCCACGTTGATATCGGGCACTCAAAAAAAACCCCGCACGGGAGGGGCTGTAATTCCCCGTGCAGGGCTGAGAGGTCAGATATTCCGTTGCCGATCGACGCAAAACCAATCTAGCGATGTGCCGGCAAACTGTATGGTCAATAAGAGACAAATTCGCGGGAATATAAGCCGCCATGACGACGAGGCTGTTGAGATAACGACTTTGAAACGGCTGAGCCAACCCGGCGAACCTACTGCCGGCGAACACGCGCGATGAATCTCTCGCCCGCCGTGCCGACGATCGATATTTCAAGATCCTTACGCCCCGATCGCGCGTGTTCCAATGGCGGAACCGCACCTCCGAAGATCGAGACATTATAACAACACCCGTTCTCTGAAATTCTGCGAATTGCATAGTTAGGAAACGGTTAGCCAATTTGGTGGGATATGATCGTGCTGATGATTCCAGAAGGACTTTTTCCCAGAAGGAGTTTTCGATGTCGAAGTTTGCGATTGGCGAGAAGGTCGACAACGCAGCCGACCGCCATGAGGTGGGCACGGTCATCGCCGTGTTTCCGACAATCGACGGCAGCTTTCGGTACGCGGTTGATACGGAAGGGTACGGCGCGCTGCAGTTCTTCCTAGAGGAAAAACTGGTCGTTCACCCCTGCTAGGCCGGCACGACGCATGATGGGCCACGCAACGTGTGTGCTGCGGCGCTCATGGTGTTTCGACGGCGGCGGTTGCCGCGAGGGCTAGACGGATGGCCGCGCGGGCGGATCACCCCGCGCGGGCCAAGGCCGGTCGTCGGGGCCATCGGGGCCTCATTTTTCCGAGAGACCAGATGGAGGCTGGGTGGGGGCGGTCGGGCGACCGCGCCGGTCCGTCATCAGATGGCTGCCCTTGATTTTTTGCAGTCCCCGGAGGGGTTTACTTCCGCCTCCGGCATTCCCACATAGGCTTCATGGTACAATGGCAAAAATCGAGCTCCACGCGCGAGCCGACGAGGACAAAGGCCGAACTTCGCCAGATGCTGGCGGAGGCGGTTCGCAATACGCAGCCCGATGCAGGCCAGGGGCCGAAGCGTGTGCCGAAAGCCAAAAAGATCGCGGCCGCGGCCGGCGACGTCGAATAACCTCGTAGCCAGGATTAAGACTCGCGCAGCCGGAGTTGCCAGCCGGTCGCCATGGCATCCGGATCGGCGATAGCGTCTCCAATACTCACGGCTTTAGAGTTAATGGCACGGCGTCCATTTGCGCCAATGCGTCGGCTGAATGTAGACGTGCGTCTTGTTTGAAGCATCGACCCATTCGGCTCCATCCTTGTGACAGGGAAATACGAGCGCGTGGACCAGTCCATCATAGTCCAGGACGCAGACTTCGAGATCTCCGTCAGACGGCGTAATTGAAACCGACAACCATTCCGTGGGCAACGAATGCATGACGTACCCTCCGATGAAAAGTGCGTTTTTCGCCCCCTGGTAGTATCGGACGTCTGTCCGCACGAACTCGCGGCGAGGGAACCTGGTTTCGTGAGCGGACCGGTCCTTAAGTTCCCGACATGCGTCACCCCCTGCATAGCACGGACGGCGAATGGGAAGTGTGAACCGGTTCGCATTGCCCCTTAAAAGGTCCGCCCGGACAAGAACCGCCGATGAGGCCGCCAGCCGCGCCCTCACGCCACAGTTGCATCAATGAAAACAATACACTAGAAAGGTGATGGGGCGGGGGACGTGTCGCTCTCAGTCTATGCCTATGTTCGATCACTGAAGCGGCCCGAACGCCCATCAAAGGCAGGGAACACCCTGTCGTCATTGCAAATTGATCCAGGTTTTGGGAAATGGAACCTCGTGATTTCGAATCGATGTCGGTGGACGAGTTGTGGTCCCTCCACATGTCCGTCGCCTTGGTATTGACCCGCAAAATATCGGATGAGAAAGCCCGGCTCGACGAACGATTGAGCCAGCTCGGCGGGAGTGTTTTGCTTCATCCCGACAGGAAGACGACGCGCACGGCCCTGATTCCGAAGTATCGGAACCCCGCTCAGCCGTCCGAGACCTGGGCCGGCCGCGGCAGACATCCACGCTGGTTGATCGCGCAGCTCAGATCCGGAAGGCAGCTCGACGAATTCCGAATCAAATCATCCTCGGCCGATCGGGGCGGGGCTGTGCGCGATGTCTTGACCCTCGTGAACAACAATCAGTCGATGCCGCGCGAAAGATGGTTCGACTCCAAGGGACAAGATTTGACTCCAAGGGGATAGAAATGCCACCGCGGCTTGGCGCGCGATCGGCAGTAAGCCCGTGTGTCTGCCCCTGAAGCGGTTTGCCTTCGAGATCTCGGACGGTCTGCCGGACCTCTGCGATGATCGCGCCATCCGCCGTTCGATGAAAGCCCACCGGCTCCATGCGGACTGACCATGGTCCACTGGCGCGTCCAGTACTCGCGTACCGCCTCGCGGCCATGGAGTCCGAACCCCAATATTTCCCGGCCTTGTCTCCCAGACCGGTGATTTCTTTTACAACGCCGTGCCGCCGCCAAACTTGGACGGATCGTCGTAGCTGGGAGTGTCGTCGTAATGGAACGGCGGCCGAGGCGCTGCGTAAGCCCAGCCGGGCACGGTGTAGCTTTGGCCGGGACCAACGATAATATGTCGCGGTGCCAAGTGATGATGCATTGTCGCGGCACTGGCAGATGCACACAGGCCGATCAGCAGGCCCAGGGCCAAAAAGGAACGCATCGCATTTCTCCATCATTGCTTGAACGAAGCGTGATGTAGGTTCGCGACCTGCCGACACCATTAAATTGGGTTTTAGAGAAGCCTGTTTTGAGATGACGCGTGGCCTCATTCGGCCGGCGCCGATCATCCGGATGATGAAAGGTCGGGACACGATTCCCGCCGGCGGGTTTTTCCCCGGTCTTGCTGCTGGCGCCGAACCGTTGACGGGCGGGCTTCCGTTCCAACATTCTTTGGCGTGTTGGTCGCACCCGGTCGAGTGAAACGCGAAGCCCAGCGCTGCTCGAAGCGTCTTTGAAGGTGAAGAGGAATAATGCTCATGGTTGAAGCTCCGATCCGGATCGCCCCAACAGTCACGGCAACGCATCCCATGGCTTAAGGTCCCCTGGTTCACACTGATTTGCTCGATGAGGGCAGGGTGCGCGGATCTTGCGGTTTCTGTCGGCGATTGGTTCGCGGCATGCCGGAACCAGCGGCCTTTCGGGGAATTGGTCCGCGTACCTAGCGGAAACCGACATGACACGAACGTTCGCTATTTTCGCGGCCGTCGCCATCGCCGCCGTGATTTTATTCATAGGCCTGGGGCGCACAGGAAGCATTGACATGAAAAAGCCGATTGCCGCCATCCCCAGCGGCGCGGTTCCGCACGGCGGCGCGGAAAAGCCGCTGTCAGAACAGACCACGGAAAGCGCGCGCCAATGAGCAAAGAGAAACCAAACGACGATCCGCGCCGCCAGACCGATTGGAAAAATACCAAACAGACCGATCAACCATGGAAGGGGCCTGTCGAAAAAGAACAGAAGCCGGGAGGTCCACCGCCCGATCTGGAAAAGTGGAAGGATACCAGCACCCACTGACCTACGACTTCGTGGCGGCGAAGTTTCGTGGCGATGAAGAAGAGTGCGGAGAAATTCAGGGGAGGTCGCAGAGAACGCTAGATGGGCAAGATCTTCCTTATCGGCATGGCGATTGCCGTCGCCGCCCTCATGGGAATGGCGGTGTTTGTCATCCAGCTATAAGTCGCTGCGACGGAGGTGAAGGAACCTAATCCTTTTCCCGGCATTCGATTTTGGGGGGCAAATATGGAAGGAAGCGACGATGAGAATGAAAACCGTTGCGATGGCCACTGTGTTCGCCTTGTCCAGCACGCTGGCATTGGCCCAAGCTGATCCGGCCGCGAGCAAAGACCCTGCCGCCGGCAGTGCGATGAAAAGTGGCTCTACCCGCCCCACAACTGGAAGCTCCATGCCGTCAGGGAAAGACGCAAGCACGCAGGGCGCGAACACGGCAGGCTCAGCGCAGAAGAAGGGCGACGCCGCCTCGCCTGGCGGCACCATGAAGAAGTAGGCAAGCCGCAGCATCAAGATCAGCGTAAAACATCTTCGGCCTCGCGCTGGATAACGGCGCGAGGTTTTTGTTTGCCGCGGACCGATCTTTTTTCCTTTTCATTCCGCGCCAAGATTTTCAGCGCATCATGGCCGGCTCGCGTTCGGTGCTGGCCTAGTCCCTCACGGTAATCGAATACAAGTTGGCGGCGTCACCGAACCTGTAGGGCCGCGCGGCTGTTCCTTGCCTCAAATCCTAGTGGCATTGCCTGCGCTCGCGAGGGCCGCTGTAATGCCACCATGAGCACCAAATCGCGAGAGGTCATCTGGGGCGGCCAGATCATGGGCGCCGAGATGACCGCCCGGAGCGCCCGTGAAGCCGCAAAGAAAGCCGCCCGTGAGGCGGATCGCGCCGAGGCTCAGGCGTGGTCATTGCGGATGGAAGGCTACGGCGGACCGGCGCAACCGTCGCCGACGATCGCGCAATGCCTCTATGGCGGTTACGGTTGGCTCGAGGTGATGTGCAAGCGCTGCGAAACCAAAGCGAGCCTGCCCCTCGACGCCATTCGCCGGCCGCGCGATACGCCGCTCTGGAAACTGGAAGCGGCGCTGAAATGCCGATCCTGCCGAACGCCGCGATACTCACCGCCGGTGAACATGATCAGGCTGACTGAAACCCGCGAGATCACGCCCTATGTTTGGGTGCATCCGGACGAGGATCGGTAGCGGCCATGGGTTGCTGCGGCTCGGTCTTCGGCCTTACTCGTCGATCTCGCGTTGCTTCTGTTCCAGCTCCGCGATCAGCCCATTGATGCGCTGCCTGGTCACCTCGTCCGGCGCATCCCGCGCCAGGTTCCGGTACTTCAGGATCTTCATTTCGAGTTCTACCCGGTCGTTCTTTTGAGCCATGCCACCGCTCCATCTTTATTTATAAAGACGGCGCAGCGGCGGAATTGTTCACGACAATCCGGGTTAGCTCTGTGTTGCAGGCTTAAGTACGCTATTCGACGTTACTGCGGCGGCTTAAGCTCGCCTGCCATCCAGCCCGTGTTCGATGACTTCAACGGGTCCTCGACCATCATTCTTTGGACATGCTCGCACTTGGGACACTCGAAGGTCCGCAGATCGGAGTGGGCGGGACCAGGTTCGATGCGGGCCAGCATCATGCGGCTCTGACATTTCGGGCAACGTGGCCGTTCGATCGGAAGTAGCGAGGGTTCTGCAAGATGGTGAGAGTTCGGCATGTGGTGCACCTGAGTTAAGGCGGGAGCATGCAGCACTCTCAGTCACCGATACGCCAATACGGGCGGTGATGTGGCATTTTGGCGCCTCCGATTACCGACCTACTGTTCAATATTGCTCACATTGCTCCAGTATCACTCTGAAGTGTTCAGGATCTCGACATCACGGCACGCCCGGCGTCATTAGCCCTTCGGCGTCATGGCAGGAGCGACCGGTGATTGTTCGCCGTCAAGCCAGTCCTGCTCCTCGGCCAGGGCAAGCCATGCGGTTGCCATTCGCTTGAACCGGTTGGCTCGCCCTGTGCGGCCTCCGCCATCTGGAGGCAGTTTTCCGCATCTTGCCGATAGACGTCTGATTGCTTCATGAGATCCACCTCGATCCTGAGGTCAATTCGTTGGGCTTGCCGTCCACTCAAAAAATAAAAACGCGATAGCAGCCCGGTCACGAACGACCCTTCGTCATGGGGCGATCCACCGGCAGTCATCATTGAAGGACAGAACAACCACCAATAGCGGCTTACTTCGGCGGTTGCAGCGCTGGTACCTCAAGCGCCGCAATGGACGAGCCTTACCAATTCGGCTTGCTTAACCATTCTAAGGTTGAAGAGTAGCCAATCTTTGACTGGCTGAAGATCCGCTTCCGAGTTCGTGGCGTACGTAACAAAATCCGAATGTGCGAGGTCAGCACTGTCCGGCGTATAAACAGCGGCGGTCGGTACACCGCTCACCTGCGTCTGAAGCTCGCGTCCGGTCGCACAGACAACACCAATGAAAGCAATTTTGCTGGACGGCTTCCCATTCTTGGCGGCGAACTGTTGCTTAGCGCCCGCTACCATAGCGTCGCCGCGTGATTGGATTGTTCCCAAACCAGCGAGCATCACGCTTCCGCCAGACAGTTCATGAGCCCAAGGCTTGCTAGCGTTAGCGGGCGAGAATGCCGAACCTTTAAAAGCTTGGTGGTTTATAGTGCCATCACTGTTTATGTGACTAGCGTTCGTAATAAATCGGAACCAACACTCGTCCTCGGGGATGGCTTTGTCGGATGAGAACACCGACATTCGCGGTCAGAAGAGCTGCTGAACCAACGCGGCGGCGCCCGTGCGCACCGTCGTTGCTTGATATTCTACCGTCCTGCCATCGGAAAAAAGCCGACGCGCAGTGACCCGATCACCTGGGCCCACGTCGATAATTGTTATCGCGCGCCTGTCAGCAGCACCGGTTCTCCATTCGAACCCAATGGTACCGTCGGCGCCGGGAGCAATATCGGCCGACGGCAGTTCGCGTGGTAGCAACAACGCTAAACTTCGAGCTTCGCGGACTGTTTCTGCGGCTATCGGCTCTGCGTCCGCGCCATCCCACCCCGAAAATGAGTACTGTTCGTATTCTGAGAAGCTGTCTGTGCTCGGGATCGTCGATGGTGCGCTATACTGTCTCGGGGCACTAACCGGCTGAGCCGACTCCGTGGAGAAGCTGCCGGAACCCGTTGATGTCGGTAAGACGGACAAGTAGGCGATAATCGCTCGGGTCATTTGCGACTTTCACATTCAGAGATCCGGGCATTCAGCCACTCAACAAGACGCTTTGCGACATCGACATCAATGTACACGGTCGATTCGATATGCCTAATGACACCTTCTCGAGTTTCGATTCTACTGGGCTTCTTGCCTGCTTCATCAAACGGGATAGCGAGGCCTTCTTCCTGAGGTGCATCAACGTCGAATTCAACAACCCGAGGAATTGCCCCCCGTTCGGCGTAGAACGAAATGCAGATGCGTCGGCCTGATGGTGTGACGCCACCGATAGCACCATCGCAAACGTGTTCGCGATATTCAGGCCCCTTAATGTAATGAAACTGGAGTTTTGTCTGCGGCACTGCAGTTACTTTATCGGCCATGCTTGAGTCTCATAGCATGAGGTCCGGTCTTCTGCGAACGGGTCGAGAGTGGAAGTAAGCAGTACTTCTAAAGCATACAGCCTGATTCTTGGTTAATTTTTATCCATAGATTGCCCCATCCTGTCTAGCCGACGCAATATATGGTATTGGCTGACCAAACATCGGTCTTCGATATACATTTCGGCCCCGCCTCGACCAGCGGACAAATGACGTTATTCAGTGTCCGTGCCGAGCGACCATTTTAGACGTGGCCAAGCCCGGCTTTCAGCGCTGGCGAAACAGCTGATCCGCCAGCCGGCCAGTCCCCTTGGTCGGGCCGTTGTATCGTGCGAGATATCCAACGATCGCACCGTCGGCCGCAACGATCTTGTTATCGACGAGCGAATAGGTCAGTCCATGAGGTGCGGTGATTTTCCCGTTCTCCACAGAAGCGAGCCATTTGCCAGTTTCGGGATGATAGATGTTCCCGTACATAGCTGTCTCCTTGTGTTTGGGCTGACGAATTGTACCATCGCGCCGAAAGGCAGACAACGGCGCGTTACGAGGTCTCTTGACACGTTCAAACCGCGCGGTGTGGTCGTGTGCCACATCGTCTATATTCGTCTTTAGACGGGCGTCGCGTAAGAGCTCGCCGTCGTCAATTGCCGCGAGGGGCGACGATACTTTCGATCACAAGTGTCAGCGAACCTTGGTCCATCAGTTTCCTTCGACATAATCGAGGCTGGAACAAAACAGCGCACTTTCCGCATGGGACGGCATTTTCCCGATTCGGGGAAGGCCAGTCCTCATCGGCAAATCAGGTTTCGGCTTGGGCTTCACCTTCGGTTCGACCATGCGGCCGGGATGGCCGCGACGAGCAGCGATGCTGTGTCACCGCAAGTGCAACCCTTTCAATGCGATCGTCACTCATGTCTTAGGTACGTGGTGTTACCTATCTGTCCGGGCCGGACACAGAAATCCATGGTGAGCGCGGAGGGACTCGAACCCTCGACCCCATGATTAAAAGTCACGTGCTCTACCACCTGAGCTACGCGCTCACTCGCCGCGCTGTGTAGGGGGCGCTTGGGTGCGGGTCAATAGCGCGGAAAACCGGAAATAGCTGACGCCATCGAGCGGATTTCCGTGGCGGGCCCGGCTGTTAGCGCGACTTCTTCAAGCAGGCCGGCGCGGGCCAAAAACCCCTGCGCGATCAACTGGCTTCGCGGTGGACCTCGGAAGCCACCGGCTGGGAGGTGCTGGCCACCGTCGGCATCGCCACCGGCCGCAGCCCGATCAGCTCCAGCGTGCGCACGCCGGTGCGGCGCCAGAACGAAAACGCGTTGATCCGCGAGCTCTCCAGAATGGCGATCGCGACGGCGGCGAGGAACGGCAGGCTTTGCAGCACCAGCACGCCGGCGAAGATGTAGATTTCGCGGACTTCCTTGCTGTTGTTGGTGACGACCAGCACGGCGGCGCCGATCAGGAGCAGGATCCCGATCACGGCTTCCCAGAACGCCTGGAACTCGATCGACATCCGCGACAGGCCGCCCTTGGAGGTCCGCGCAAACGGCAGATGCTCGGTGATCAGGCCATTGGCGACCGCGCGCGACACCGTCCATTGCACCGACATCGCGGCCACCATCGCGCCCAGCATCTGGCCCCATTTCACCGGCACGCGCAGGCGATACAGCACCACGAAATGCAGCAGCGAGACCACGAACGAGGCGATGATCGGCAGCGTCAGGATCTTGTCGGGAATGGCGATGCCGGCGAAGGCGACGATCGGCACCCAGATCAAATTGAGGATCGCGACCAGCACGCCGAGACTTTCGGCCCCGAGCCAGTTCAGCCAGCCCAGGGTGAATTCGCGGCGCTGGTCGGGCTGCAACCGGCTCGCGCCGGGCAGAAACCGCCGCCAGTGCTTCTTGACGATCTGGAATCCGCCATAGGCCCAGCGATGGCGCTGCTTCTTGAAGGCCTCATAGGTGTCGGGCAAGAGGCCATGGCCGTAGCGGTGACTGGTGTAGTGGGTCAGCCAGCCATGCTCGAGGATCGCCAGGCCGAGATCGGTGTCCTCGCAGATGGTGTCGCCGGCCCAACCGCCGGCCATGTCCATCGCCGCCCGCCGGATCAGGCACATGGTGCCGTGAACGATGATGGCGTTGGCCTCGTTGCGCTGGACCATGCCGATGTCGAAGAATCCGGCATATTCGCCGTTCATGATGTAGTGCATCAGCGAACGGTCGCCGTCGCGATGGTCCTGCGGCGCTTGCACCAGGCCGACGCGAGGATCGGCGAATACCGGCACCAGATCCTTCAGCCAGTCGGGCTGCACCACATAGTCGGCATCGATGATGCCGATGATCTCGGCGTCGGCGGCGGTGCGCTCCATGGCGATGCGCAGCGCGCCCGCCTTGAAGCCCTGCACCTTCTCGGCATTGATGAACTTGAACCGCTCGCCGAGCGCGCGGCAGTGATCCTGGATCGGCTGCCAGAATTCCGGGTCCGGCGTGTTGTTGATGATCACGACGCATTCGAAATTCGGATAGTCCAGCCGCGCCACCGCATCCAGCGTCTGCTTCAGCATGTCCGTCGGCTCGAAATAGGCCGGGATATGGATCGAGACTTTGGGAAACGTCTCCGCGCCGCCGGCAATGGCGGGCGCGGTGGAGGGCCCTTTCGCGAGCAGCCGCCGCGGGCCCCGGCCAAAGGCGATGGCGGCGATTTCGTCGATCCGCGCCATCGCGATCAGCACCAGCGGAACCAGCAGGATCGTTCCCAGCGTCAACGCAAACGCCGACCCGAACACGAAGTAGTGGCCGTCCCAATACGCGAATACGGTCGCGGCCCAGGCTCCGACGCCGTTCGCGGCGGCCGAAAGGATCAGCGCCTGCATCACCGTGGCCTGGGGGAGCCGCAGGATCGGCAGCGACACCAGCACGCCGACCAGCAGAGCGAGGATGGCGAGTTTCCAGTAGTTCTCGTTGACGACCGGTCCGGTCCAGGAAAATTTCGGCTCGCGGGCGGCGTTGAGAATGCCCCAATAAGGCCCGACGCCGCCCTCGAAGAACTTCCAGGGCTGATCGATCGCCTCGACGATGTTGTATTCCATGCCGATGGCTTCGGCACGGGTGACGAAGTTGCGCAGCACGACGGCCTGCTCGAACGGGCCGGGATCGGCGTTCTTCAGATTGTAACCGGCGCTGGGCCAGCCGAACTCCGCGATCACGATCCGCTTGCCGGGAAATTTATCCCGCAGCAGCCCGTAGAGGTAGACCGCCTGATCCACCGCCTGCTTGTCGGTGAAGTTTTCCCAATAGGGCAGGATATGCGCGGCGATGAAGTCGACGGACGATGCCAGTTCCGGATTGTCGCGCCAGATGTTCCAGATTTCGCCTGTGGTAACCGGCACGTTGACCGACTTCTTCACCTTCTTGACCAGCGCGATCAGGTCTTCGACCTTTTGCTCGCCGCGAAACACGGTCTCGTTGCCGACCACGATGCCGATGACGTTGCTGTTGCGCTTGGCAAGCGTGATGGCGGCGTCGATCTCGCGGTCGTTGCGGTCGGAGTTCTTGTCGATCCAGGCGCCGAGCGTGACCTTTAATCCGAACTCGGCGGCGATCGGCGGCACCAGCTCGACGCCGCCAGTCGAGGAGTAAAGCCGGATCGCCCGCGTCAGCGTCGCGAGCTTCTTCATGTCGGCGCGGATTTTCTCGACGCTCGGAATATTGTCGACGTCGGGATGCGCCGCTCCTTCGAACGGAGCATAGGACACGCTCGGCAGCATGCCTCTGAAGTCCGGAGCTTCCTGTCGGTCCCGCAGCAGCCCCCACATCGCGGCGTGCACAGCGGTCACAAACAACAGAACGGCGACGACGGCGCGCATCGCTAAACCATAAGGGGTCGACGTGGCAGGGAAGCGGATCTGTCCCCAAGATCCGACCAAATCAGCGGGCTAATCGAAGATATATCTGCCACGCGATTTCACAACTCTTATGATGCGATGTCGGATGGCGCTATGGCGTTTTGAGGGCACAAACGCCAAACGGCGAAAGTTTCCAATGGTTCCGGCGGCTTGCTGGATCCTGCGAGATCATTTGGCCGGAGCGGCGGCGGGCGCCGGTGAGGCCGACGGCGCGGGAGTTGCCGGCGCCGCGCCGGCCGTCGAGGCCGCGGCAGGCTGGGCGGTGGCCGCAGCGGGCGGCTGGGCGCCGGGATTGATCCAGCAGGCATGGACGTGGCGGTCGAGCGACTCCGGCACCTTGGAGTTGATTTCCGCGCCAAACCGGGTCAGGCAACGAAAAGTCGCCTGGATGTGGCCACCGGGACAGCCGAACCGGTCATACAGATCGAGATGCCGGAAGGCGGTGTCGAGGTCGTCCTGCCACATCAAGCGCACCATGCGGCGGCCGAGCCAGACGCATTCCGGGTTTCCGGCCGGGCCGTTGATGACCTGCGCGGCCTCGACGAACTGGTCGGTCTTGCGCTGATTTTCCTTGGTGGCATCGGCCGAATTGGCGGCCGGCGGCTTGCCTGACTGATCCTGGGCGCCGCTTTGGGCAAAGGCGCTTCCGGGTCCGATCAGGAGTGCGAACCCGGCTACGGCGAGGTGGCGCAAAACCGTATTTTGAAGCTCAAGCACCCGTCGACGCATAGATTCCCCGAATTGCTGCCTGCTGTAGTCAGCCCTGACGTGCTGGTTGATGACGATCAAATGGGTCCCCATTGCGGCGGAGACGCCTTCGAAATCCCATGACTTGTATTTCGGATTTTGTCCAGCAACGTCACAACTTTATCGCGGTGTGGTAAAGCTGCCGGGCGCGACGGCGGGGATTGTGCCTATCCCGCTCTTGGCAGACGGCCGGTGACCGGGTAATCGACGGTTCCCCGCCCGGAGGATGCAACCGATTTCTCTTCGTACGCCGTTGGCGCTTCTCCTGATATCCTTGGGTGCGATTGCTGCTGCGTGGTGGTGGCTGGCGACGCCTATCAACCTGGCCCGCGCCCCGATCGATCCCAACGCCAAGCTCTTGTGCGTTTCCTACGCGCCGTTCCGGGACAGCCAGACGCCGCTGGTGCCGACCACCCATATCTCGGCCGAACAAATCGCCGAGGATATGGCGCAGCTCGCCAAGATATCCGAATGCGTGCGGACCTATTCGATCGAGAACGGCCTCGATCAGGTTCCGGAGCAGGCGGCGAAGGTCGGCCTGAAAGTTATCCAGGGAATATGGCTCGGCAACAATCGCCTGAAAAATCTCTCCCAGATTTCGACGGCGGTCGGCCTCACCAAGGCGTTCCCCGGCGTCATTTCGTCGCTGGTGGTCGGCAACGAGGTGCTGTTGCGCGGTGAGATGACCACGGCCGACCTCGCCGCCACCATCCGGTCGGTCAAGGCGCAGGTCACCGTTCCCGTCACCTATGCCGACGTCTGGGAATTCTGGCTGCGCAACCGAGAGGTCTACGATGCGGTGGATTTCGTCACCATTCATATCCTTCCCTATTGGGAGGATTTCCCGGTCCGCGCCAAATACGCCGCCGCCCATGTCGATAGCATCCGCCGGCGCATGGCGGTGGCATTCCCGGGCAAGGAAATCCTGATCGGCGAGACCGGCTGGCCGAGCCAGGGGCGGATGCGCGAAGGCGCGTTGCCCTCGCGGACCAATCAGGCGCGCGTGGTCTCGGAAATCCTGGGCCTGGCCAAGCAGGAGAATTTCCGCGTCAACCTGATCGAGGCCTACGACCAGCCGTGGAAACGCCAGCTCGAGGGCACCGTCGGCGGCTATTGGGGCCTGATCGATTCCGTGCAGCGCAGGGTTAAATACCCTCCCGGCGAAGCCATCAGCAATTATCCGTTCTGGAAGCTGCAGATGGGATCCGGAATGGCGCTAAGTATTTTCGTGTTCGGCGCGGCCTGGCTGACCCTGCGCCGGCGCCCCTGGACGCCGCGCCTCGCATCCTGGATCGCGGTTGCAATATCGGCGACCGCGGCCGGAATTCTGCTCGGCGTCGCCGTCGACAAGATGTTTTATGAGAGCTACGGCTTCGGCGGCTGGCTGCAATGGGGCGGGCTGCTGGCAGCCGCGATCGCTTCGCCCTTGCTTTGCGCCCATGCGTTGATGTCGGGGAGGGCGCTGCCGACCTTCCTGGAACTGCTGGGTCCGCGGGACGGAAGAGTGGTCGGATCGGTGCCGACCACGATCCTGGGCGCGGTGCTGGTGGTGACCACACTGATCGGCGCCGTGACCGCGCTCGGCCTTGTGTTCGATCCGCGCTACCACGATTTCCCGTTCGCCTCGCTGACCATGGCGGTCGTGCCGTTCTCGTTCCTGGCGCTGCTCAACCGTCCGCAGGCCGGCGCCCGTCCCATCGCCGAGACGGTATTCGCCGGGCTGTTGGCGAGCGCAGCACTCTACACGATCTTCAACGAAGGTTCTGACAACTGGCAGTCGCTGTGGACCTGCGCGGTGTATTTCCTGTTTGCGCTTACGCTGTTGCAGGCGCGGCCCGCGCAAATCCCAAAATAAGCAGGCCGATCGCCAGCCCCGACAGGCCGATATTGTAGAGCACGATGCCAAATCCGGCGGCGATCAGCCCGCCCGTGAGCAGCACGATCGACGGCCGGATCACGTGCAGCGTCGCGATGACGAGAGCGACGATGCCGAACACCGAATTGCGGAACAGGGAGGTTACGAGGATGCGGGTCTTGCACAGCATGGTCTGCAGGCCGGCGTCGCAGGCCAGCGCCACCGTCGAATATTCGATCGCGAGATAGCGCAGGTAAAGCGCGTAGCCGACGGTGGCGAAGCCGACGACCAGCAGCCATTGCACCTGATAGGGCGTCAGCCGAAACGGAGATTTTTTCATGGGCGCCTTTATGGTCGGGAATGCGAGGCGGGACAAGCCGGCGCGAGCGGGCCGGCCGTCTGGCGGCCGGCATAACATGAGAAATTGACCTCAAGACGTTGATCTTACGAATTCATTGAATTGATTGCCGCCTGGTGAAGACCGACGGCAGCGGCGGGTTTTCCGGCTTTCGCGGCGCCTCTTCACTCACGACCCCGCGCTTGGCAGCGCCTCGCCGGTGCGGGGCCGGCTTGATGCCGGCGGGCGGCTCTTCCGCCTTCATGGCAAGACGCTGGCCGTCGAATAAAGCGGTCTCGCAAGCCCGCCCGCTCTCGCCCAGCGCCGCGCAGATTTTCGCCGCCGCCGCGGCATCGCCGAGCGGGCCGGCGACCAGCCGCAACTGCAGCCCAAGCCCATTGCGGCCCTCTTTCACGGCGATGACCGGGCGCAGCGATGCCAGCACCGAATTCGATTTGAGCAGACCCTGCCACAACGCGCGCAAGCCGCCGACCGAATTGGCGCCGCCGACGTCGACGCCGAATTCGGTGCGCTGGACCGCCAACGGGGATGACGCCTGCGATGCATCCGGCTCCGCATCTTCGTCGGATGTCGACGCTACCACCTCCGGCATTGGCGCCGAGGTGATGGCGCGCACCGGCGTCTCCGGGCGAATCAGTTTTCCGGCAGCGGCCTCCGGCGGCGCCATGATCGATTTCGAGGCCACCAGGGGCGTTGGCGGCGCCGGCAGGGGTGGGGCCCGTGCCAAGGCGTCCGCTACCGGCTTCTCGGCCGGCGGCACCGGCGCCGCCGCCACCGGAGTCTAAAACAGGCGCCGCGGCGGGGGTGGAGGGGGACGCGGAGGGCGGTGTGGAGGCCGGGGCAGAGACTGGTGCGGCGGCCGGTGTGGAAACCGTCGCGGTCGCCGGACTTTGCGGGGGCGGCTGGGCGGGCGGCGGCTGGGGCTCCGTGGTCACGGCCGTGGCTTGCGGCGATGCGGGCGGGGAATTTTGCCGCGCAATCGCGCCGGTTACGGAATCCAGCCCCTGTTCGAGCGCGGTGACGCGAGAATACAGCCGGTCGCGGTCGCTGTTCAGCGTTTCGATTGCGGACGCCAGCCGTCGTGCCTCGTTCTGGCTTTCCTTGGCGAGGGACTGGATTTGCTGCGATTGCCGGGCGGAATCGGCCGCCGCAGCCTGTTCGCGGCGCCCTCCGATCGATGACTGGTTGGTCATGATGGCAACGATCACCGCGCCGACCGAAATGACGCCCCATGCCCCCAACCGCAACAGCGATCGCCGGTCGAAATTCTCCTCCTCGGCCAAAAAGCCGCTCAGGAAACCGCCGGTGTTCTCGGTTTCGAAACCGCCAGCCAGATGGTCGGTAGCCCTTGCCATAGGACGCTATCGGCCCTCCCGAGCCCTCGCCGAATCATAACGAACCTTAACAGGAAAAGCACGGCGGTCTTGAATTCGCCAACTTTCCCCGGGTGACGAAACAGGTTTCCCTGGTGGACAAAAACACTTTATGACGGCGGCGCAGCCCCTTGCCGCAGCCAACAGGGATTCGGGATGACCGGCAGAACCAGCCTCACCATCGTGCTCGCCGCCGGTGAAGGTACCCGGATGCAGTCCTCGATGCCGAAAGTGCTGCATTCCGTGGCCGGCCGGTCGCTGCTGGCGCATGTGCTGGAAGCCGCCCCGAAGGGAGCCGGGGCGTCGCTTGCCGTGGTGATCGGGCCGGACCACCGGGCGGTGGCAGACGAGGTCAAGCGCCTGCGTCCGGACGCTGCGACCTTCATCCAGCACGAGCGCCTCGGCACCGCGCATGCCGTGCTGGCGGCGCGCGAGGCGATGGCGCGGGGCGCCGACGATCTCCTGGTCGTGTTCGGCGATACGCCGCTGATTTCGGCTGCGACCTTCGAGCGTTTGCGCGCGCCTTTGCAAAACGGCGCGGCGCTGGCCGTGCTCGGCTTTCGCGCCGCCGATCCCACGGGCTACGGCCGGCTGCTGGTCGAGGGCGGCCGGCTGCTGGCGATCCGCGAACAGGCTGATGCTACGCCCGCGGAGCGCGCGATCAAGCTCTGCAATGCCGGCGTGATGGCGTTCGGCGGCGCCAGGGCGCTGGCGATCATCGAAAAAATCGGTAACGCCAACAGCAAGCATGAGTATTATCTGACCGACGCGGTCGACATCGTGCGTCAACAGGGACTGGAGGCCGTCGTGATCGAGACCGGCGAGGACGAAGTGCGCGGCATCAACACCAAGGCCCAGCTCGCCGAGGCCGAGCAGGTCATGCAGGCGCGGCTGCGCAAGGCGGCGCTGGAGGCCGGCGTCACCATGACCGCGCCGGAGACGGTCTATCTCGCCGCCGATACGACGTTCGGCAAGGATGTCACGATCGAGCCGTTCGTGGTGATCGGTCCCGGCGTCTCCATCGCCGACGGCGCGGTGATCCATTCCTTTTCGCATCTGGTGCAGGCATCGGTCGGAAAGAAGGCCTCGGTCGGGCCCTATGCGCGGCTGCGGCCGGGAACGTCGCTGGGCGAGGGCGCCCGGATCGGCAATTTCGTCGAGACCAAAGCCGCGACGCTGGAAGCTGGCGTCAAGGTCAATCATCTCTCTTATATCGGCGACACCCACATCGGCGAAGGCGCCAACATCGGCGCCGGCACCATCACCTGCAACTATGACGGCTTCGACAAGCACAAGACCACGATCGGCGCCGGTGCCTTTGTCGGCTCGAATTCGTCGCTGGTGGCGCCGGTGAAGATCGGCAGCGGCGCCTATATCGGCTCGGGATCGGTGATCACCCGCGAGGTGCCCGACGATGCGCTGGCGGTGGAGCGCAGCGAGCAGGCGACGCGGCCGGGCTGGGCGAAGCGATACCGCGAGATGAAGACGCGCGACAGGAAGCCGAAAGGCAGCTAATAGCGTGCATTAAGCTTTCGGCTTAACGCTGTTTCAGTCCGCAATAATTATTGAGTATCTGAACACCGACGACTCTCGTTATGAGATGGCGGTGGCGTTAGCGCCGTTTGATCATCTTCGACCATTTGGAGATATGGTTCCGCATGTGCGGCATTGTCGGCATTCTCGGACGCGGTCCGGTCGCGGATCAAATCGTGGACTCGCTCAAGCGGCTTGAATATCGCGGCTACGATTCCGCCGGCGTCGCCACGCTGGAGGGCGGGCACCTCGCCCGCCGCCGCGCCGAAGGCAAATTGAAAAATCTCGAAGCGCGATTGAAGGCCGAACCGCTCGCCGGTTCTACCGGCATCGGCCACACCCGCTGGGCCACCCACGGCAAGCCGACCGAGAACAACGCGCATCCGCATGCGACCGATCGCGTCGCCGTGGTTCACAACGGCATCATCGAGAATTTTCGCGAGCTGCGCGAAGGGCTGCAGAAAAAGGGCACGGTCTTCAAGACCGAGACCGACACCGAGATCGTCGTGCATCTCGTCGATGATTTTCTCAAGCAGGGCTTCAAGCCGGTCGACGCCGTCAAGGCGACCTTGTCGCAGCTTCGCGGCGCCTTCGCGCTCGGCTTCATCTTCGCGGGCGACAACGATCTGATGATCGGGGCCCGCAACGGGCCGCCGCTGGCGATCGGCTACGGCGAAGGCGAAATGTATCTCGGCTCGGACGCCATCGCGCTCGGCCCGTTCACCGACACCGTCGCTTATCTCGAGGACGGCGACTGGGTCGTATTGACGCGCAGCGGCGCGGTTATCCACGATAAGAACAACGCCATCGTTCACCGCGATGCGATCAAGCACAGCGCCGCGACCTCGCTGGTCGACAAGGCGAACTATCGTCACTTCATGGCCAAGGAAATCCACGAGCAGCCCGAAGTGGTCGGCCACACGCTGGCGCGTTACGTCGACATGGCGACCGAGCGCGTTTCGCTGCCGATCGAGCTGCCGTTCGATTTTGCCGATATCCAGCGCATCTCGATCGTCGCCTGCGGCACCGCGAGCTATGCGGGCTACGTCGCCAAATACTGGTTCGAGCGGCTGAGCCGCGTCCCCGTAGAGGTCGATGTCGCCTCGGAATTCCGTTATCGCGAGGCGCCGCTGCGCAAGGGCGATCTGGCGATCTTCATCTCGCAGTCCGGCGAGACCGCCGATACGCTGGCGGCATTGCGCTACGCGAAAGCGGAAGGCGTCCACACGCTTTCGGTCGTCAACGTCCCGACATCGACGATCGCGCGCGAAAGCGAGACCATGCTGCCGACGCTGGCGGGCCCGGAGATCGGCGTCGCCTCGACCAAGGCTTTCACCTGCCAGTTGATGGTGCTGGCCGCGATCGCGGTGGCCGCCGGTAAGGCGCGCGGCGAATTGTCCGATGCCGATGAGGCCAAGCTCGTGCATGGCATGGTGGAAATCCCGCGGCTGATGGCGGCGGCGCTGACCATCGAGCCGCAGATCGAGAAGCTCGCGCGCGACATCGCGAAATCGAAAGACGTGCTCTATCTCGGCCGCGGCACCAGCTATCCGCTGGCGCTGGAAGGCGCGCTGAAGCTGAAGGAAATTTCCTACATCCACGCCGAAGGCTACGCCGCCGGCGAACTCAAGCACGGGCCGATCGCGCTGATCGACGAGAACATGCCAGTGGTGGTGATCGCGCCGTTCGACCGGGTGTTCGAGAAGACCGTCTCCAACATGCAGGAAGTCGCGGCCCGTGGCGGCAACATCATCCTGATGACCGACGCCAAGGGCGCCGCGGAAGCCACCATCGAGTCGCTGGTGACGATCGTGCTGCCCGACATGGCCTCGACCTTCACGCCAATGGTTTATGCCATCCCGGTGCAATTGCTGGCCTATCACACGGCCGTCATCATGGGCACCGACGTCGACCAGCCGCGCAATCTCGCGAAATCGGTGACCGTCGAATAGGCCGGCTGCCGGGCTTGTCAGCCCACTTCAGGTCTTCAAAAATCTGCTAGAAGGCTTAGCTGGCATACACGGCCCCTTCGACCGACCTGGAACCCCCATGAACCGCGACGACCTGCCTCCGCCCGCGCCCCCGGCCGAATTGCCGCCGCCGGACGCCCATAGCGGC
Source organism: uncultured Alphaproteobacteria bacterium (assembly GCA_963793165.1). GTDB lineage: Bacteria > Pseudomonadota > Alphaproteobacteria > Rhizobiales > Xanthobacteraceae > Bradyrhizobium. The sequence continues at coordinate 31,702 of CAWBYU010000004.1, read as the reverse complement.
TTGATGGCCCGATTCCGGAACTATTTTCTGACCGGCCTGATCGTCGCCGGCCCGATCGCCATCACGTTCTATCTGACCTGGTGGTTCGTGACCTGGGTCGACGGCCTGGTGCGGCCGTTTGTCCCGATCGCCTATCGGCCGGAAACCTATCTGCCGTTCGGGCTGCCGGGTTCCGGGCTGATCGTCGCCGTGTTTGCGTTGACCTTGCTCGGTTTTCTCACCGCCAACCTGATCGGACGGACGCTGGTCGATCTCGGCGAGCGGCTGCTGGGGCGGATGCCGGTGGTGCGCGCGATCTATCGCGGCCTGAAGCAGGTGTTCGAAACGCTGTTCTCGGGTTCGGGATCGAGCTTCCGCCGCGTCGGCCTGGTCGAATTTCCCTCGCCGGGGATGTGGTCGATCGTGCTGATCTCGCAGGCGCCGAGCGTGGAGATCGCCAACAAGCTTCCCGCCCCGGAAGAACATATCTCGGTGTTCCTGCCCTGCGCACCGAACCCGACCACGGGCTTCTTTTTCTATGTGCCCAAGAGCAAGATCATCGAGGTCGAGATGAGCGCGGAGGACGCAGCGACGCTGATCATGTCCGCGGGCGTGGTGCAGCCCGGCTCCGACCAGCAAAAGAAAGTTGCCGCATTGGCCGGCATGGCCAACGCCGCCCGCGTCGCGAACGGATCCTCGCTGCAACCAGCGCCGGCGAAGGTGGACTAAAGGGATCGTCATTCCGGGTCTGCGCTCTGCGCATCCCGGAATGACCGGCATCAATCACCCCGCCCCAAGCAACGGGATCGCCTCGTCGCGTTCGAACAGATAGAGCAGGGCGCGCAGCGCCTCGCCGCGCTCGCCTTTTAGTTTCGGATCGTCCTTCATGATGCGCAGGGCTTCGTCGCGCGCTTGCGTGACGAGCTGGGCGTGGACCTCGGTACGGGCGATGCGGTAGCCGGGCAGGCCGCTTTGCCGCACGCCGAGCACATCGCCTTCGCCGCGCAGTCTTAAATCCTCTTCGGCAATGCGAAAACCGTCGGTGGTTTCGCGGATCACTTTCAGCCGCGCCGTCGACATTTCGTTCAACGGCTCCTTATAGAGCAACAGGCAGGTCGACGCCTCGGAGCCGCGGCCGATCCGGCCGCGCAACTGGTGCAATTGTGCGAGCCCGAAGCGCTCGGCGTTCTCGATCACCATGATGGAGGCGGCGGGAACGTCGACGCCGACCTCGACCACGGTGGTTGCGACCAAGAGACCGATTTCGTGCCCGGCGAACTGGGCCATCACGCGATCCTTCTCGGCGCCTTTCATCTGGCCGTGGACCAGGCCGACACGGTCGCCGAAACGCTTTTGCAAGGACTTCGAACCGCTCGGTCGCGTTGGTCAGGTGTTCAATGCCCTCCGCTTCGGATTCCTCCACCAGCGGACAAATCCAGTAGACCAGCTTGCCGGCCGAGAGCGCGCGGCCGACGCCGTCCATCACTTCGTTGAGCCGGCTGTTCGGCACCGTGCGGGTATCGATCGGCTGCCGTCCCGCCGGCTTCTCGCGCAATTCCGAGACATCCATGTCGCCGAAATAAGTCAGCACCAAAGTGCGCGGGATCGGCGTCGCGCTCAGCACCAGCACATCGACCGCCTCGCCCTTGGCGGTGAGCGCCAGGCGCTCGCGCACGCCAAACCGATGCTGTTCGTCGACCACGGCCAGCGCCAGCCCCTTGAACAGGACGTCGTCCTGGATCAGCGCGTGGGTGCCGACCAGGAAATCGATCTCGCCGGCCTCAAGCCGCGCGAGGAGTTCGCGGCGTTCCTTGCCCTTTTCGCGACCGGTCAGGATCGCGACACGAAGACCGGCGCGTTCGGCCAGCGGCGTGATGGTCTTGATGTGCTGCCGCGCCAGGATTTCCGTCGGCGCCATCAGCGCGGCCTGTTTGCCGACCTCGGCGACGGCGGCGGCGGCCAGCAGCGCCACCACGGTCTTGCCCGATCCGACATCGCCCTGCAGCAGGCGCAACATGCGGACGGGCTGGCGCAGATCGTCGATGATGGCGGCGACGGCCTGTTGCTGCGAGGATGTCAGCGAATAGGGCAGGGCGTCGATGATCCTGCTGCGCATATGGCCGTCACCGGCGTGGCGGTCGCCGGCGGGACGGCGCAACTGCGCGCGCACCAGCGCCAGCGCCAGTTGACCGGCCAGCAACTCGTCGAACGCTAGCCGGGACCAGAACGGACCATCGGGCAGGATATCCGTCAGTTCGACCGGCAGGTGCACGCGGTTCAGCGCCACCGCGATATCGGGAAATTTGCAGCGGCGGATCACCTCCGGACTGATCCACTCCGGCAGATCCGGCAGTTTTTGCAGCGCCTGCGCCATCGCGCGCCGCAGCGAGCCCAGCGCGAGGCCTTCCGTGAGCGGATAGACGGGGTCGATGCCGGAGAGCTTGGCAAAACCCTCCTCGTCCACCACGCGGTCGGGGTGCACGATCTGCGGTACGCCGTCGAACATCTGCAAGGTGCCGGAGACATAGCGCCTGGCGCCGACCGGCAGCAATTTCTCGACATAGCCCGGTTGCGCCCGGAAATAGGTCAGCACCACATCGCCGGTGTCGTCGCTGGCATAAACCAGATGCGGCGCCCGGGCATTGCGTCCCGGCGTCGGCCGATGCCGGTCAACCGTCACTTCCAGCGTCACCACGGTTCCCGGCACGGCGTCGCGGATTTTCGGCCGCGCCCGGCGGTCGATCACGCTCGCCGGCAGATGCAGCAACAGATCGACCAGCCGGGGCGTCTCATCGCGGCCGAGCAGGTAGCGGAACAATTTGTCCTGCTTCGGCCCGACGCCAGCAAGGCTGGTGACGGGCGCGAACAGCGGATTGAGCAGAGCAGGGCGCATCAGGAAACCTAAATCAGTTCCTGTTTGTCATGCCCGGCTTTATGCCGGGCTTCCACGTCTTTTTTCGGTGTTGGCGGTCATCAGCGACGGTGTGGCGGGCTGCACGCTCAAACGTCCAATTTCAGCTCGCTCTGAAAAAGCCGCTCGTATCGGTGAGGAAGCGCTGCCCCGCCGGCGTGAGCGGCAAGTGTAATCGTCTGCTTGAGCCCGCGAGGCTTTCTATTCTCTATGGTAAGGGTGCCGCCCGAGCGTTCAATAATTTCCTTGGCAATGGCCAACCCCAATCCTGCGCCGGGAACGTGCTGCCTGCGCGCGGGATCGACCCGGAAAAACGGCTCGAAAACGCTGACCATTGCTTTTTCCGGAATACCGGGCCCGTCGTCCTCGATCACCACGAGGAACCGGCTGCGTTGCATATCGACACTGACCCGGGCGCCCCTGCCATGGGTGGCAGAATTGATGATTAAATTACGCAAGGCCCGGGTAAATGCGAGCGGCGCGACGACGACATTGCCTGCGCTCGACCGAAGCAAAGTCACTGAAAAATTCAACGCTGCGAGATCCTCGCATACTTGCTTGACGACCTCATCCAGCCTGATCGACTCGATGCTATTTACGGCGGTCTCTTCGCGAACGAGCTGGATCGCGCTATCGGCAATGCGATCCAGTTCCTCCAGATCGCGCAGCCAGTGCGGCCTCTCTTCTTCAGGCAAAAATTCGACCCGCAAACGCATCCGGGTCATCGGCGTTCGTAAATCGTGGCCGGCGCCGGCGACAAGCCTCATTCGGCTTTCAATGGCTGATTTCAGACTCTCCCCCATCTTGTTGAAAGCCTTTGCGGTCACTCTGACTTCGGCAGGGCCTTCTTCCGGCACTTTTTCAAAAATGCCGTCCGCGCCAATCTTCGTGGCCATGGACTGCAAGAAGCTCAGCTGCCGGGTAATGCGATGGGCAACCAACAAGGCGACGCCAATTATTCCAACTGTAATGAGTGCCATCCATCCCAGTACACCGTACCATACCCGGCGGGGCGTGTGTTTCTCGGGAACCGGCGCCGTCAACCAGCCGGGTCCCAAATTGACCGATACAGTCGGCCGATCGCCGCCCGGCGGCTGCTTTACGATGACGTCGAAATGAATGCCCGCGTCGCGAAACGATTCCCGAACAAGCGCGGTCGGAGCTTCCAGAACTTCTCCAGGTCCAGGCTCAGGCGCCAGGCGTAACTGCGCACGTTGGTCGTCCAACTTCAGCGCCGGCGCAATCATCATGATGCGGTCGGCAAATCCCTCGCCAAACTTCCGCTTGGAAATTTCGCTCATCACATATGCAATGACGAGCGTGGACAATCCGACGACGCAAAGGATCGAAACGATCAACGTCATGGCGATGCGGGCGCGCAAGGAGTTCATGTCTCCGCTCCCACATTTTCAACGCGCGCCGCGAAGACATAGCCGCCGTTTCGTACCGTCTTGATCATATGAAATTCGTCATTGCCGCCCAGCTTTTTTCGTAATCTGCTCATCAGCACGTCGATCGAGCGGTCAAAGGCATCGTCCGCTCCGCGCTTGGTGATTTCGAGCAACTGGTCTCGCGACATCAGCCGTCCCGGACGAACGACCAAGGCCAACAACAAGTCGAATTCAGCCGCGGTCAAGTCGAGCGGCGCACCGGTTTCGTCCAGCACCTGCCGAATACCCGGGTGCATTCTGAATCTTCCAAAGCGGTGCTCGCGCGCATGGGACAACTGGATGTCCTGATCGACCTGCCGACGGAGCACGGCGCGGATTCGCGCAAGCAATTCTCGTGGGTTGAATGGTTTCCCGACATAATCGTCGGCGCCGATCTCCAATCCAATGATGCGATCGATATCTTCCTTGAGCGCCGTAAGAAGTATGACGGGTATGCGCGATCCCAGCCTTCGTAAATCGCGGCAGATTTCCAGGCCCGATCCATCCGGCAGCATCACGTCGAGGACAACCAGGTTGATTTCGTTGAAGCTGAGCGCATCGTCCATCGTCCGTCGGTCCGACGCGAGGGTCACCAGGAAATCCTGTTCGGTTAAATAGCGTCCGAGCAGCTTCCGGATCTCCAGATCGTCATCGACTATCAAAACATGCGGGCTACGAGACATTGTGCTCCTGCTTTTCGTCAAGTGTCGCGATATCCAGTCTCCATGGCGACAGGCCGGTGCTGATAAGGTGGCATGCATATCGATAGGCAGCAACGTACTGCCGAAGTGCCGCGGTTCTTTCACTTTTTGCAAATTGCAGTGTTAGTTGCCGGCGGGGGCTCCCTCGTCAGCCCATTCGGGCGGAGCTCCGAGCCGACCGCTTACGAGCCCCTGGATTCCAGCACGCCCAAAAGCGTCGCAGGCGGCATTTTTTGGCCGACCGCCCAGCGAGGAGGTCACACGCTGCATCGTCGGCATCGACAGGGTTTTGTTGAACGGTGTTTCCCCCGTGACCAGCAACTTGCTGAAATCGTCACCGAAGGCGCTTGCGAGGTCGTAAGCGTCCCCGGCCGCCGATACGCGCGCGGTGCTGGTGATGGAGTTGGCAGCTCGCGCCCATACCATCGCAGCCTTCTGTTCACCTCTGGTGTTGCGCGCCTCCGACTCGATTGAAAGACTGCCCAGGCCGATGGGAATACGGGGTACAGGCACCGGCACGCCGAGGCTGAGAAACATCGGGACAACCGCAGCCACTTTCGATGCGCCGGCCATTCCCGGGTCGGTTAGGGTGACATGCGTGACCGTTGCGTGAACGTTGAGATCGGCGGATTGCCCGGCCGGAACGACTTCAAAACGATCGCTAAGCCCGATGCAGATAGACCTGTCGACGGCATTCGCTATAATCCGCCGCTGTTTGTCGGAAAGTTCGACCTGCGCCGCGGCACTTGAGAACGACGTTGGTGAAATCGATACCGTCGTCGCCGCGAGGACCTCAGCTCGATCCACACGAAGCTTGGACTGCGTAAGCGTGCCGTTAGAGGGCGCCAGGCTATCATACGTCGAGAGCGAACCGGAAGTTGCCAGCGGAGCGGTCGCACACCCGGACAGGATGGCGCCGAAACCGATGGACGCAAGCCCGCACAAGAGGCGCGACATCGTCAGACCCATTTCTGCTCCGTTCCCTGGATCGTCGGATGCCGACCTGCGACACGTACATTGATGCATAGCATCCGCGACGGCCGGCAGGGTTTCCGAAGTTTGCCTGGTGCAATCTGTTTGTTGCTGAATGTTGCTCGTAAAGACCTCCCTCGGTTCAGCTGGTCCGGCGGATGCGAACTGTCCCGACCGGAAGCGGAAACTCGACCCGGACTGGAAGTCTCGGCTCGCCAACCTTGCCGGCTTGGGGATAGGCGATAACGATCGCGATGGGCTTGCTGCTGCGGGAGGGCTTGTGACCCGCGATTGGGCGGTAGACGGCGCGGCATACGATTTCGCCGATCGCCGGATCGCCCGACATGAGCGTCAGATCGAATCTCATACTTCCAGTAAAAATATGGGCGATCCCGTCGCACGGGTTCTCGGATTGCGAGGCCCGCAGGATTTCGGTCATCATCGCGCTCATCGGGTCGAGTACTTCCTTGAGATGCGATAGCTCGATCGGAAGACGTCCATCCTGGTCAGCGGCGCTGGGCTGCGGTTCAATCGAGACGCTTGCGGCCCGGTCGCCTGCAAAGTTGACCTCGATGGTTCGCGCGACGCTGCCTTCGGTTTTGAGAAGATAGCTTGTCGGCAAAATATGGCTGTCGCGTTCCGTTCCGTTGGATGAGGCCTCGAAGCGGCTTGAAAAGCCCAGCAGCGAGGCCTCACCCTTGAGGCGTATGGTGTAGGCGCCCGCCCCGACACCGCCGGTCAAGCGCGCCTTGCCTATCGAAATTCCTGCGAGTGTGGCTTGATAGACCGCGTCGATTGTTTCGGCCATCGCCGGCATGGGAGTAGCGAATAACAGAATGATAGCCATCAAGCATCGATGCGGGATGCAAAGCGCGGCCGTTACAACGTTTATTGCGTTCGGTATGCGCAGAAGCTTCATGAAGAAAGACGAAGCATTGGACCTGTCATTTGCGCTCAAGAAGATCACGGTCATGCCCGCAAGGAGGACAGGATAGAAACCAATGTCCAGGAAATGGGAGAGGATATGCTCGCGCTCACCGACAATCCGACGCGCGCCTTTGTGATGCTGAGAGCGATGTATTTTTATCGCCTCGCGATTGCGTTTTTCTGTCACGAGTTGCCGGCTCCTTTCAGGCCATCCAAATTCATCTGAAACCCGCGGTTCGAGCTTCGGTTTCTCATAGCGGTTGTCCTGCGGTCTCCGGGAACACTAGGTCCCAACCGTTGCCATGAAATGGCGTGATTATTTCGCTATGTTGCCGATTCCCGGAGCGACGGTTTTAGATGCGTGGATGCGGCGTCTCGGTCTGACGTCCTCGCTCCCCATCTCCTCGCCGATGTCAAGCTCAAGGGTGCCGCGACAACAGGTGTCGTGATCGAGCCCGTCGGGCAAATCACCGGTGGCAGATGAACTACCTGTCCAGTCCCGTCCGCAAAAATATTTCGGTTTTCATCCACCCCAAATCACTTCTAGAACTTCTCGCATCCTGTCCCGAGAAGAGGGGCGTTGGCCATCGTCACGAACGTTGGGATGGGATGCGGTGGACGCGGCAGCGTTTTGCGCGCAACGGGATCGCAGGGCGGATTGTTATGAATCCGTGAGCGACAACGAGCACGCGGACGAGAGACGATTGCTGCGGACGGCGAAGTCGTGTGGTCCTGACGCCCCGACGCTGGCGTCAAGTTCGCGGAGGTGAGTCGGCCCTACCGGGCGCAGACTTGCGATATCCGCAAGCGACGGTGGCAAAAGAGCCCGGTCACCGGGGAGAGCGCGAAATAAGCCGTTAAAACCATTGCGTGCGGGAATGCCGGGTGATCCCGGTGCGACCGTGGTGACGACTCGTGTGCTACCAACACACTGCACACGAGGCTGCGGGTGCAACGGGCACCCGGCATTCCCCACGCCCTCAAGGGGGCGGAAGTAAATGCACAGCTCGGGCGCATCGCGCCGCGGGGCGCGAAGTCGTATCTGTTGTTTGACAATTGAATCCTCCCACGTCGTCCCTGCGAAAGCAGGGACCCATAACCACCAGCGTTCATTGTTATGGAAGGTCTCTAACTCCGTGCGGCCACGAGATGGCACGGCGTATAGGTCCCTGCTTTCGCAGGGACGACGAAAGAGTGGAGTTCCACGCATTCACGCCAGCCGTTGGCTCGCAATGACGCCTCCGTTTGGCCAAAAGAGTTTTTTCGCCGGCGCCCGGCAGGATTGCGAATTTGCACGGCGAACAGCTACTGACATGCGCCGATATGATCGCTATATCAACCCCGCCCGGCAGCACGTCCGGGCTTTTGGCGTTGCATGGGATTGGCACAATGACGGGATCGACACGATCGAGCGGCGGCCTTGATGACCGCCGCAAGCGGCTCTTGTTTCGCTGCTGGCATCGCGGCACCCGGGAGATGGATCTCATTCTCGGCCGGTTCGCCGACGCCGAGATCGCAAACCTCAGCGATGACGAATTGGGACAACTCGAACGCCTGATCGAGCTGCCGGACCCTGACCTCTATGCCGCGCTGACCGGCGACACGCCGACCGGGCCGGAATATGCCAACGGCCTGTTTGAGCGCATCAAGTCGTTTTGCGCCGTGGATCACGACGCATGAAGGCGCCCACACGATCGCCCGCCGAACTGCTGGCCCCCGGCCGCGCGCTGACGTTTGCCAATGTCGCCGAGGGCGCCGAAGGTCTGGTGGTCTCGGATCTGGCGCGCGCCGTGGCGGCGCGGCCAAAGCCGCCGGCGGTCAGCCTCGCGGTGGTCTGCCGCGACGGTCCGCGCATGCAGCAACTGGCCCGCGCGCTGGAATTCTTCGCGCCGGACTTGCCGGTGATGCAGTTTCCGGCCTGGGACTGCCAGCCCTATGACCGGGTGTCGCCGCATGGCGGCATCCTGGCGCAACGGCTGACCACGCTGGCGCGGTTGTCGCGGCTTGCCGGCAGCGACAAGCCGCTGATCGTCCTGACCACCGTCAACGCCATCGTGCAGCGGGTGCCGGCGCGCGACGCCATCGCGGCGCAGGCGCTGTCGGTCGCGCCCGGCCATGTCGTGCCGATGGATTCCATCGTCTCCTGGCTGGAGCACAATGGCTACAACCGCTCCTCCACCGTGCGCGAGCCCGGCGAATACGCCGTGCGCGGCGGCATCCTCGATCTGTTTCCGGCCGGGCTCGACCAGCCGGTGCGGTTCGATTTCTTCGGGGACAGCCTGGAGTTGATCCGCAGTTTTGACGCGGAAACCCAGCGCACGCTGCTTGACATGCGTTCGCTCGATCTGGTGCCGATCTCGGAATTCCAACTGGTGACCGAGACCATCCGCCGTTTCCGGATGGGCTATGTCGCGGCCTTCGGGGCGCCGCAGCGCGACGATCCCCTGTACGAGGCGGTCAGCGAAGGCCGCCGCCATCCCGGCATGGAACATTGGCTGCCGCTGTTTGCCGAGCGGATGGATACGCTGTTCGACTATCTCGGCGACGCGCCGGTAGCGATCGAGCCGCAAGGCGAAGATGCCGCGCGCGAGCGCTTCAAGCAGATCTCGGATTACTACGAAGCGCGGCGCGAGGCGCTGGAGCATCCCGGCGGCGGCGCAGTCTACAAGCCGTTGCCGCCCGACCGGCTTTATCTGACTGAAGACGAGTGGACCCGGCATCTGGATCAGGCTGCGTTGGCGCGGCTGACGCCGTTCGCGGTGCCCGACGACAGCGCCGGCGTGATCGATGCCGGCGCGCGGCAGGGCCGCAATTTTACGCCGGAGCGCGCCGATACTTCCGTCAACGTGTTCGAAGCCGTGGTCGCGCATGTGCAGGCGCTGCAGGCCCAGCGCAAGAAGGTGGTGATCGCGCTGTGGAGCGAGGGCTCGCGCGACCGCATGGGCAGCATGCTGCGGGATCACAAGCTCAATAATCTTACCAGCGTCAACGCCTGGCGCACGGTGCAGGCCACTCCGCGCAACGAGGCGATGCTGGCCGTGGTCGGCATGGAATCCGGTTTCGAGACCGACAACGTCGCCGTCATCAGCGAGCAGGACATCCTCGGCGACCGCCTGGTGCGGCCGAGGAAAGCCAGCCGCAAGCTCGATAATTTCATCTCCGAAGTGACCAGCCTCTGCGGCGGGCGACCTGGTCGTGCACGTCGAGCACGGCATCGGGCGCTTTGTCGGCCTGCAGACGCTGGAGGTCTCCGGCGCGCCGCATGATTGTCTCGAACTGCATTACGCCGCCGAAACAAAACTGTTTCTTCCCGTCGAGAATATCGAACTGCTGTCGCGCTACGGCTCCGACCACGCCAATGTCGAGCTCGACCGCCTGGGCGGCAGCGGCTGGCAGGCGCGGAAAGCGAAACTCAAGAACCGCATTCGCGAGATCGCCGGCGAGCTGATCAAGATCGCGGCCGAGCGGCAACTGCACGAAGCGCCGAAGATGCCGGTGCAGCCGCATGTCTATGACGAATTCTGTGCGCGCTTTCCCTATGAGGAAACCGAAGACCAGCTCGGTGCCATCAACGCCACCCTGAAAGACCTCGAAAGCGGCCGGCCGATGGACCGGCTGATCTGCGGCGATGTCGGCTTCGGCAAGACCGAGGTGGCGCTGCGCGCGGCCTTCGCGGTCGCGCTCGACGGCAAGCAGGTCGCGGTGGTGGTGCCGACCACGCTGCTGGCGCGGCAGCACTCGAGGAATTTCGCCGAGCGTTTTCGCGGTTTTCCGGTCAACGTCGCGCAGGCTTCGCGGCTGATCCCGGCCAAGCAACTGAATCAGGTCAAGAAGGGTCTCGCCGAGGGCGGGGTCGACATCGTGATCGGCACCCACGCGCTGCTCGGCAAATCCATCAAATTCAGGGATCTCGGCCTTGTGATCGTCGACGAGGAGCAGCATTTCGGCGTCAGTCACAAGGAGAAGCTGAAGCAGTTGCGGGCCGAGGTGCATGTGCTGACGCTCAGCGCCACGCCGATCCCGCGCACGCTGCAACTGGCGCTGACAGGGGTGCGCGATCTCTCGATCATTGCCTCGCCGCCGGTCGACCGGCTGGCGGTTCGCACCTTCGTGGCGCCGCACGATCCCCTGATGATCCGCGAGGCGCTGCTGCGCGAGCGTTACCGCGGCGGACAGGCGTTCTACGTGGTGCCGCGGATCGAGGATCTCGCGGGCGTGAAGGATTTTCTCGACAAGAACGTGCCGGAGATGAAGGTCGCGGTCGCGCATGGCCAGATGCCGCCGACGGTTATCGAGGACATCATGTCGGCGTTCTACGACGGCAAATACGACATCCTGCTCTCGACCACCATCATCGAGTCCGGCCTCGACATCCCGACCGCCAATACGCTGATCGTGCATCGCGCCGACATGTTCGGGCTGGCGCAGCTCTATCAATTGCGCGGCCGGGTAGGGCGCTCGAAGCTGCGCGCCTATGCGCTGTTCACGCTGCCGGCGCAGCAGAAGATCACCGCGCAGGCCGAACGGCGGCTGAAGGTGCTGCAGTCGCTGGAAACCCTGGGTGCCGGGTTCCAGCTCGCGTCGCACGATCTGGATATTCGCGGCGCCGGCAATTTGCTCGGCGAGGAACAATCCGGACACATCAAGGAAGTCGGCTTCGAGCTGTACCAGTCGATGCTGGAGGAGGCGATCCTCAACCTCAAGGCCGGCGTGGTCGAACCGGCGGCGGATCGCTGGTCGCCGCAGATCACCGTCGGCATGCCGGTGCTGATTCCGGAGGAGTACGTCGCCGACCTCGCGGTGCGGCTATCGCTGTACCGGCGGCTGGCCGATCTCGACACCGACGACGAGATCGACAATTTCGCCGCCGAACTGCGCGACCGTTTCGGCGTGCTGCCGGACGAGGTGCGCTATCTGTTCAAGATCGCCGCCATCAAGGGCTATTGCCGCCGCGCCAATGTCGAGAAGGTCGATGCCGGGCCGAAGGGCGCCGTGATCACCTTCCGCGACAACAAGTTCGCGCAGCCGGACCGGCTGGTGTACTTCATCCGCCAGCATGGCCAGGCGGCGAGGGTGCGGCCGGACATGAAGGTGGTGTTCTTCCAGGAATGGGAGACTCCGGAAGAGCGCTTGACCGGCACCACCGAAATCCTGCGCCAGCTCGCCAATCTCGCCGAGGACAGGAAGGCGGCGTAGAGACCTTGTAGGGTGGGCAAAGGCGCGCTTGCGCCGTGCCCACCATTTCAACTGCCAATGAGTTTGGTGGGCACGCTTCGCTTTGCCTACCCTACGAACTCGAACTACGAATTGAAACGGCCGCCGGCATCGCTGCCGGCGGCCGTTCGCCGATCAATTCCGATTACTTCGGATACTTGAACTCGGGCGCCGCCTTCAGCGCTTCCTTGGTGGTGTTCATCGACGCCAGCCATTTGTTGTTCTTGCTGTCGTAGCGAACATTGACCGAGGACGGCGATACCGCGACATAGTGCTCGCCCATGCCGAGGAAGCCGCCGACCGACAGGATCAGCGCATCGACCTGATGGTTCTTGATCGCAAGGTCGGTGATTTCGCCGACCGACTCATCCTTCTGGTTATAGACGTTGAGGCCCTTCAGCTTCGAGGAGAACATCTCGTCCTTCGACACCGTCGAGAACTTGGCCTCCGCCGGCGCGGTGCCGGTGGTCTTGGAGTCTTGGGCGAATGCGGGGCTTGCCAGCATGGCGAGGGAAGCGGTGATAAGTGCAATTTTCTTCATATTATCCTCCAGTGCAGAATTGCTGATCTACAATGCAAGGAGGGAACAAACGTTCCCCGGTTTAATTGGGGAAGGTCTAGGAAGCCGCGCGATCGGCCTCATCGTAGAGTTGTGTCAAAAGCGACTTCGCCGAATCCGACGGCAGCAGGGTCGCCAGCGTCACGGCCGGGTCCGACCGCGCGGCGCGTTTGCCGTGCGTGGTGTGGCGCATCACGCTCGAGAGCCGTCGCGCGATCGCGTGCGCGGTGCGCAGATCGGTTTCAGCGAACACCACGATGACAGAACCGTCGTCCTGCACCGCGCCGAAATCCATTTGCCGCATCAAACGGCTCAGAATTCGCGCGCCGTCGAGCCGGGCGCGCTCCTGCGCCGGATCGAAGCCAAAGCGGGCCACCGACAATCCGCCGCCGCGGGACAAGGTCTGATAGACGGCGGTAGCGAAGTCGCGGCTGAAAGCGGTGGGCGTCAGCAGGCCGGTGCGCGGATCGAGCAAGCCGCCGGCATCGATCGACCGCAGCGTGCGGCTCAAATGCGCCTCGAAGGCATGCTGCCGGATCAGCGGCAAGGCGTTGGCGGCGACGCGTGCCGGCTCCCCGTTGATGATTTCGAGATTTGGCAGATCAAAGGCCGGCGTCAGTCCATCCAGGGTGGCCACCACAGGCAGATTGCGGAAGCGCGCATCTTCCGCGAGCACCGTGAGAAAGGCATCGACCACCCGCGCGCTAAATCCTTCGCCGAGCACGATGCCGTCGATGTCGCGGACGTTGAGGTGCTTCGCCGCCGCTTCGATGCTGAGCGCCCCGACAACTCCCATCCGCTCGCCGAGCGCCACGGAGAGTGCGGGATAGGCGGCGCCGCGCCCGATCAGCAATACGGTGGCGTCGCGAACGGGATCGGTGTCCGGCAGTGCCGTCGCCTCGGGATCACCGTCGAACCGGCGCATCACGGTGGCATGGAGGGTCCTGACCCGCAGCGCCGCGCGCAGGCGCGCCATCAGGCGGTCGGGATGACCCTGGGTTTGCGAAAACGGAATGGCGTTTTCGGGCAGCGAGATCAGCGGATCCACCGCGATCAGGGGCAGATAGGGTTGCCGTGCGGCAATCTGTTTTGCCAGCGCCTCGAAGCCGGGCTCGGCAGCCTCGCGCATCGCGACCAGAACGGCGGCCGGCTGCAACTGCGCGATCGCACGGGATGCATCGGCGAAGGCGACCTCGACGATCGGAAACAGTTTTGCATCGTCAAGCGCCGTCGCAAACGACGGCCGCTCGGCGGTCGATACGACGATGATCGGTCCTTGCTGGGACATTCGGCGCTTAATCCACGCGATCGATTGAAAGCGCGATCCTAGTTTGGCGCCCTTAATGCCGCGTCAACAAAGCGTCCGCGGATCAATCAGCCGGGGCTGGCCCGGTCGCGAAAAGCTTCCACCATCAACGGGTTAAGCCCGAGTTCCGCGAGCGCCTCGCGGGCCCGGGCATTATCCCTGGCGCGCCCGGCCAGCCGATGGCCGCTCAGCCGGTCGGGCAGGGCGGTCAGCAGCGCCCCCTGTCCGAGACGCCGGGCCCATTCCTGCAGGTCCTGCGAGAGAAAGCGGTAGCCACCCACCGCCATGATGCCCGACGGCGGCGCCGTGATGCAGATCGTACCGGTCGAGCGATCGAGCCGCGCGGCATAGCCGGTATCGACAAAATCGAGCGGCGGCTGCGCGACTAGCGAGTTGCTGGCGGGCGCGGGAGGTGTGTAGGCCGCGACAGCGACCATCGGTCCGCGCAATCCCAACGTCCCCTTCGGCGTCAGAAGGATATCACCTGCTATCGACGAGCCCGGTATGCCGCGAGGCGCATTGTGCGGTCCCGGCAGGATGGCGGCCGCCGCGCCGTCTTCTTTGCGGCGGGCGCAGAACAATCCGGCCTCGCCGAACAGATAGACATCCGTCAGCGTAACCTGTCCTGACGGCCAAGGCGCGCTGGATGCGACCTGTTCCGGCGCGCGCCAGAGCCCGGCGACATGACGCAGCGTCGGCAGGCGCGACGGCAGGTCGATCTCCGACAATCGCAATGCCAGTTGCGCGGGAGCGATCAGCGTATCGCAGCCATGCTCGTTGATCTGCTGCTCGAGCACGTCGCCGTCGAACGGATGGTGCAGCGCCAGCGTGCCACCCGACAACAGCCAGATCACCAGCGACGAGGTCAGGCCTGCGAACGATGACGGCGCGAATGCCGACATCAGGGTCGCGCCTTGCGGCAGGTCGCTTTCGAGCGTCAATGCGAGGCCGCCGGCGATCAAATTCAAATGGGTTCGCGGCACCGGAACGAAGCCATCGCCGGTGACGTCGAAAGAAATCATCCCGGCCCGGCGGCCGTCCTGGGCGACGGTGCGCGCGGTAGTCGATTGAGCTGACAGCACAAGGTCGAGCGATGCCATTCCCTCCGGCAGCTCGGTGCCGAAGCCGCAGACATGGCGGATCGAGAATGCTTCGGCGGCGGCGTTCATGGCGAGGTCGGCATGGTTTATGCCGTCGATCTTGGCGGCGGTGACAATCGCCCGCGCCCCGGTGCGGTTCAGCGCCACCGTCAACTCCGCCTGCCGCCACAGCAGCGGAAGCACGGCGACGATCAGGCCGGCGCGGTGGGCGGCGAGCACCGTCAGCATGAATTCGACGGTGTTCGGCAGTTGAATTGCGACAACGGAGTTGGACGGCAGCCCGGCCTCGATGAAATGCGCCGACAGGGCCGTGATCGCCCGATCGGCCTGCGCGAAGGTCAGGCGCTTCGGCGGCTGGCCAGTGATGCGTTGCTTGTTGAGCGGATCCAGCAGCGCCAGCGCGTCCGGCTTGCGCGTCAATATCCGTCGAAACAATCCATCAAGCGTCGGCGATACGTTGGTCTGGATCACGGGATCACTTCGTTCGAGGCGGGGGCTTTTGCCACCAGGTTTCCGGGAGATAGCCCGTTAACGCGGCGGTTGCCGGGCATTCTACCCGATTCCAGCGCGCGATCCATTGCTCCTGAACGTTAAAAAGCGGGATAACGTAGAAGCCCGACATCAACACCCGGTCGAGCGCCCGCACCGCCGAGACGAAAGCGGGATGCTCGCGCGCCGCCAGCAATGCCGCGATCAGGGCGTCGATGGCGGGATCCTTTGCGCCCATGTAGTTTCGCGTGCCGGTAATGTCGGCGGCCTCGCTTCCCCAATAGAACGACTGCTCATTGCCCGGAGACAGCGATTGGTCCCACCTGTTCTGGATCATGTCGAAATCGAAACTGAGCCGGCGCTGATCGAACTGGACGGCATCGACCGCGCGCACCGACGCTTCGATCCCGGCCCGTTTGAGATCGCGGCTGAAGGCCAGCGCGATCCGCTCCTGATCGCGGGTCGTGACCAGGATTTCGAAGGTGAGGGGAGCCTTGGTCGAACGCTGCCGCAACACCTTGCCGTCGAGGTCGTAGCCGGCCTGGGATAACAGCGTCAGGGCGCTGCGCAGCGTCGCACGATCGCGGCCGGAGCCGTCGCTGACGGGAAGCCGGTAACTGCCGTCGAGAATATCCGGCTGGATATGCGATGCGAACGGTTTCAGAAGGTCCCGCTCGCGATCGTCGGCGGCGCGGCCATAGGCCGATAATTCGGAGCCGGCAAAGAAGCTGGCCGTGCGCGCGTAAAGCCCGAAAAAATAGTTGCGGTTGATCCATTCGAAATCGAACAGCAGCGTCAGGGCCTGGCGCACACGGATATCGGAAAACACCGGCCGCCTGGTGTTGAACACCAGGAATTCCGACGGTTGCGGCATCCCGGTCTTGATGGTGTCGCGGATCACCTCGCCACTGCGCGCCGCCGGAAAATCATATCCTTCATGCCAGCGCAGCGGTTCGGTCTCGACACGAAAATCGTAGAGACCGCGCTTGAATGCTTCGAACTGGCCATTGGCCTCGCGATAGAAATCGAGCCTGATCTCGTCGAAGTTCCATAACCCCCGGTTGACCGGCAGATCGCCGCCCCAATAGTCGGGATTGCGGGTCAGCGTCACGCTGGCGCCGGGTTTGACCGCACTGACGCGGTAAGGGCCGGAACCGACCGGCGCGGTCATCGAGGTGTCTTCGAAGGTCGCGGCATCGACGGCATGCCGGGGCAATACCGGCATCAGGCCCAGGATCAGCGGCAGCTCGCGGTCGTTCGCCCCGCCGAAATCGAACCGCACCGTGAGCGGATCCAGCGCCTCGGCCTTCGCGACCTTGCTATAGTACTGCCGGTGGTTGGGGCGTCCCTTGTCGCGCAGCAAGGCCCACGAGAACAGCACGTCGTCGGCGACGACCGGCGCACCATCCGAGAAACGCGCGCGGGGATCGAGATGGAATGTGACATAGGTTCTGGCGTCGTCGGTCTCCACGCTCCTGGCCAGCAGGCCATAAAGCGTGAATGCCTCGTCATTGCCCCGCGCCATCAGGCTCTCGATCACAAAGCCCCGGATTTGCTGCACCGCGAGGCCCCTGACGATCAGGGGGTTGAGGCTGTCAAAGGTTCCGAGGATGCCCTGTAGCAGCCGGCCGCCTTTCGGCGCCTCCGGATTGGCATAGGGCATATGGCTGAAATCGGCTGGCAGGGCCGGTTCGCCGTGCATCGCGATCGCATGGTTACCAGCGGCCTGACAGGGTTCCGCCGCGAACCAGAGACCGAGCAGGGCACCGACAAAAGCCCGGACGCGGAGGTAGTGGGAAACGCGCAACACCCCGCGCTGATTTGATTCGATATTCGTCACAGCCGGGTCTTATCACAGCCGCCAAAGCCGGTCCCGATACATGGCAAAGATGCCCGTTGGCATTGATCTTTTCGTCTGCCGCTGTATGAAGGCGTGCAATGACCAAGACCGCCGGGCCTGTCACGTATCCGCCTTATTTGGCAAGGAGACAGCCGGGCCCAAGCGGCGAGGTGTCGGCGCCTGCAGCGGTCTCGGGCGTTCCCGTTTAGAAAGGGTTTTCCGCAATGAATTTCCGTATCTTGGCCGCGCCGGTCTGGCCGCGTGGGCGGGTTTTCGCACTGTTGGCGGCAACGGCACTGATCGCCTGCTTGACTGCCCCTGACGTGTATGCCCAGTCCCCTGCACCCGGCGCCGCTCCCGCTGCTCCGAAGGCCGCTCCCAAGGCTGCACCCAAGGCCGCGCCGAAAGCAGCCCCCGGTGCGCCTGCGGCCCAGCAGGCACCGCCGGCCGGCGGCGCCGCACCGGCGGCTCAGCCCCCGGAACAACAGGTTCAGCTGATCTATGCGCCATGGACCAAATTCTGTCTGAAGGGCCAGGATGCCAACGCCAAGCAGGTCTGCTTCACCGGCAAGGACGGACGCATCGAGTCCGGTCAACCTGTGATTGCCGCCGTCATTATCGAGCCCGAAGGCGAACCGAAGAAGATCCTGCGCGTCACGCTTCCGCTGGGCATGCAACTGATCCACGGCACCCGCGTCATCGTCGACGGCAACCCGCCGGCGCAGAGCCCCTATGTGATCTGCTTCGCCAATGGCTGCATGTCGGACTACGACGTCACCCCCGAGCTGATCGCAAACATGAAGAAGGGGCAGAACCTGGTGGTGCAGGCGATCAACTCCAACGGCGCGCCGCTCACTTTGCCGCTGCCGCTCGCCGAATTCGCTAAAGCCTATGACGGCCCCCCGACCGATCCGAAGGTATTTGAAGAAACCCAGAAGAAGCTGCAGGAAGAGTTGCAGAAACGCGCCGAGGAGGCGCGCAAGAAGCTTGAGGCCAATCCGCCCGCTGGGACCACTCTGGCCAATCCGGCTGCGAAGTAAGACGACTCTCTATCAGTCAAAGAAAAAGGCGCTCCGATCGGGCGCCTTTTTTATTGAAAGGCGAAATCCATCCGACGTGCCCCGGATGCTGCGCAGCGCGCCGCCTTGGGCGTGATGCGCTGCTGATCCGGGGTCCATCTGGCTGCGAGCAGGCCTTCATGGGTCCCGGCTCTGCGGAGCAGCGTGAAGAACGCTGCACCGCGTCCGGGACACGAATCTTGTTTTGTGTTTGTTAATTCAGCGACGGATTGCGCGGGCGATAGCCGCCCGATTTATCCTTCACGAAAATCTCGGCGACCTGGGAATGACGGATCGGTTCGCCGGATTCATCGGGCAGCAGGTTCTGCTCGGATACGTAGGCGACGTATTCCGACTCCGAATTCTCGGCGAGCAGATGATAGAACGGCTGATCCTTGTGGGGCCGGACTTCCTCCGGGATCGACAACCACCATTCCTCGGTATTGTTAAATACCGGATCGATATCGAAAATCACGCCCCGGAACGAAAACACCCGGTGGCGGACAATCTGTCCGATCTGAAATTTAGCGGTCCGCGCTTTTATCATATCTCGTCGAATAGACCATGATTGTGGCCGATGCTAGAGGCAAACGGACGAATTAACCTTTGCTGTTGCTGGTCGTCCGCGGATACCGATCGGGGCCAATGACGATCAAAAAGATGCATGCCCCATGGTCGACATCCTAAACCTTGCGTTGCCGTATTTCGGCTTGATCTTCATTGGCTTCGCCTGTGGCCGGGGCAAAAGCCTCCCGGAAACCGGGCTGGTCTGGATGAATTTCTTTCTGCTGTATGTCTCGCTGCCGGCGTTGCTGTTCGGGATCATGTCGAAGACGCCGTTCCAGGAACTCAACAACCCACCTTTCCTGGTCGCGACCACCCTCGGCACGATGTGCGCTTTTGTACTGGCCATGGTCAGCGGCAGGCTGATCGGAAAGCTGCCTTTGCGCGAGGCCACGCTGGCAGGGCTCTCGGGCGCCTATGGCAATATCGGTTACATGGGGCCGGGCCTGGCGCTGGCCGTATTGGGGACAAAGGCCGCAGCGCCGACCGCGTTGATCTTCTGCTGCGACAGCATCTTCCTGTTTTCGATCGTGCCGCTGCTGATCGAACTGACCGATCGCGATCATCCCTCCCTGCTGCACGCACTCGGTGTCGTGGTGCGGCAGATCGTGCTGAACCCGCTGATCATGTCGGCGTGCGCAGGTGCGCTGGCGGCGGCGCTGCACATTCACCTGCCGGTCGCGGTCGACAATACGGTGCAATTCCTGCAAAACGCCGCGGCGCCGGTGGCGCTGTTTGTGCTCGGGGTGACGGTCGCGCTGCGCCCGTTCAGCCGCGTGCCCTGGGAAGTGCCCGGTGTCATCGCCGTCAAACTCCTGATCCATCCCTTGATCGCGTTCGGATTGATGGTGCTGTTCGGGCCGTTCGCCCAGCCATGGGCGGCCACCGCGGTGCTGATGGCGTCGCTGCCGCCGGCGCTGAATGTGTTCGTGATCGCCCGGCAAAACGATAGCTGGATCGAACCCGCGTCCGTCGCCGTGCTGATCGGTACGTTCGCATCCGTGATCACGCTGACCAGCGTGATGTGGTTCATTCAGAGCGGCCGGCTGGTATTCCCTTAAGAGCTCGAACTGGCCGACCGCCGCGCCGCGCGCCACGAGGGGGCGAGGCCCTCGCGCATCGCAAGACGGCGGAGCGGCCCGATCGAGCCGATCAGATGCAGTCCGGCTGCGCGCAGCGATTGCATGGGCAGGAAATCGCTGAGCAATGAACGGTTCGCCATGTCGATCGCGAAGGTCCGGCTCGTGACATCCGTGCGCCTCGCCGAACCGTAACGTTTGAGCACCTGCGGCGAGCCCGGGTCCTCGCCTGCCAGCAACGCGTCGCGCACGATATTGGTGATATCGGCGGCGTCGCGCAGCCCCATGTTCAGGCCCTGCGCGCCGATCGGCGGCAGCACATGCGCGGCCTCGCCGACCAGCGCAATGCGGGCTTTCGCGAATGGGCTGATGTGCTCGATCGCCAGCGGAAACACGTAGCGTCCGGCTTCGACGGAGAGGCGGCCAAGAATGGAATGCGATTGCGCTTCGGCGGCGGCGGACAGTTCGTCGTCGCCTAGGGCCATCAGCCGCTCGGCTTCCCTTGACGCTGCGACCCACACCACGCTGCTGCGGTTTCCGGGCAGCGGCACGAATACGCAGGGACCGTGCGGCGTATGAAACTCGGTGGAGATATTTCGATGCGGCCGCGTATGGCCAACATTGAAGGTCAGTGCCGCCTGACGCAGGTCGCGCCGCCTGACCTCAATTCCGGCGGCCTCGCGGCACAGCGATTGCCGTCCGTCCGCGCCGACGACAAGACGCGCGGAAACTGTTTTTCCCTGACCGGCGCGAACTTCGACCGTCAATTCTTCCGGGGTGACGGTATCCGCCTCATCGTCGATCCGAATCAGGCCGGGAAGCCCGGCGGCGCGCTCCTCCAGCGCTGCGATCAGCGAACGGTTGTCGATGTTGTAGCCAAAGGCATCGAGACCGATTTCGTCGCATGAAAACCGTACCTCGGGAGCGCGGATCAGGCGGCCGGTGTCGTCAACCAGCCGCATGGCCAGCAATGGCGCTGCCTTGTCCTTGCAGCGCGCCCAGACGTCCAGTTGCTCCAGGAAATCGACCGAGGCGCCAAGCAGGGCCGTGGTGCGGTTGTCGGCATAGGGTGCGCGGCGGGCAACCAGGGCCGTCCTGACGCCGGATTGCGCCATTGCGATCGCGGTCGAAAGCCCCGCGGGGCCGCCGCCGACCACGACGACGTCCAAGATGTCTGAAGTCTGGTTCATATCGGAACAATTGACGTTCCCGGCGGCATTTTCAAGCCCGCTTCACGCCCCCAATGTCTCGCAAATTCGCGCGGCGGAACGCCGCAACGGTGGATGTGCAAATCGAGGCGATTCCTGATAGCACTGCCCGCAGATGGACCAGGCAACTCAGCAGGAATCTTCCCCAGCGGCGCCGGGAACGCGGGCCGCCGCATTTTCCGTGCATATCTTCACGGCGATGGGGGCGGGCGTTGCCCTGATCGCGCTGCTGGAGGCCGTGCGCGAGCACTGGGCGGCGATGTTTGCGTGGCTCGGGGTAGCGCTGGTGATCGATGCGATCGATGGCCCGATCGCGCGGCGGCTGGATGTCGCGCGCGTGCAGCCGGACTGGTCGGGCGAGGTGCTCGACCTCGTGGTTGATTTCGTCACCTACGTGTTTGTGCCGGCCTATGCGATCACCGCGAGCGGGATGCTGTTGCCGTTGGCGGCGCCGCTGCTGGGCGCGGGCATCGTTGTCTCCAGCGCGCTTTATTTCGCCGATCGCCGCATGAAGACCGCCGACAATCATTTCCGCGGGTTTCCGGCGCTGTGGAACGCCGCGGCCTTCTATCTGTTCGTGTTGCACCTGCCGCCGGCGCTTTCGAGCCTCACGGTCGCCGCCTTGATTGCGTTGACGTTTGTTCCCTTCAAGGTCGTTCATCCGGTACGCGTGGTTCGGTTGCGGGGACTGACATTATCGCTGCTCGGCATTTGGGCCGCACTCGCGATCGTCGCGCTGGTACAGGACTTCAACGTCGCAACCCCCGTCACCATCGGACTGTGTGCCATCGCGGCCTATATCGTCGGCAGCGACGCGGCGATCCGTCTTGTCAGGTCGTTCACCGCATGATCGAGCTGCTAAGCAGTCCCGAAGCGTGGGCGGCCCTGTTGACGTTGACAGCGCTGGAAATCGTTCTCGGCATCGACAACGTCATCTTCCTGTCGGTGATCGTTTCGCGCATCCCGCCCCAGCAGGCCAAGCGCGCGCGGCAGATCGGGCTGGCGCTGGCGCTGGTGTTCCGCATTCTGCTGCTCAGTCTCCTGGTATGGCTGATCGGCCTCACGCAAGCCGTACTCACCGTGAGGGGGATTTCGCTGTCGTGGCGCGACATCATCCTGATCGGCGGCGGGCTGTTTCTGATCGCCAAGGCGACCCATGAAATTCACGCCGAGGTGGAGGCGCGCGATGGGGTGAGCGAGGACGCTCCGCACCCCAGCGCGTTCTTCTGGGTGATTGTCCAGATCATCATCATCGATATGGTGTTCTCGCTGGATTCCATCATCACCGCGATCGGCATGGCGCAGGACCTCGAGATCATGATCGCGGCCGTCGTCATCGCCTGCGTCATCATGTATGTGTCGTCCGGGCCGGTCGCGAGATTCGTGGCGGATCATCCGACCACCAAGATGCTGGCGCTGGCGTTCCTGGTGCTGATCGGGGTCGCGCTGGTGGCGGACGGTTTCAAGTTTCATATTCCGCGCGGCTATATCTATTTTGCCATCGCGTTTTCGGCCGCGGTCGAAGCCTTCAACGTGCTGGCCAAGCGCAACCGCAAACGGCCCGCCGGCGGTCGCTGAGTTGACAACGCAGCCTCGATAGCTTTCGTTCATTCGAGGTAGTGCCAATGGAGAACCTGAAATGACCAAGGCCGTGCGCGTGCACAAAGTGGGGGGCCCGGAAGCCCTGGTTTATGAAGACGTGGATGTGCCTGCGCCGGGACCCGGCGAGGTGCATATCCGCCAGCATGCCGTCGGCCTGAACTTCATCGATGTGTATTACCGCACCGGCCTCTACAAGGCGCCGGGGCTGCCGTTTATCGCGGGCAACGAAGCCGCCGGCGAGGTGCTCGCGGTCGGGCCCGGCGTCACCAATTTTCATCCCGGCGATCGCGTCGCGTATTATTTCAATCTCGGCGGCTATGCCGGCGAGCGCAACATCCCCGCCGAGAAGCTGGTCAAACTGCCCGACCACATCACCTATGAGCAGGGCGCGGTGCTGATGCTGAAGGGCCTGACGGTCTGGTACCTCCTGCACAAGACGTTCAAGGTCGAGCCCGGACACCGCGTGCTGATCCACGCCGCGGCCGGCGGCATCGGCCTGCTCGCGTGCCAATGGGCGAGCGCGCTCGGCGCCCATGTCATCGGCACCGTCGGCACCAAGGCCAAGGCCGACCTCGCGCTTGCCAATGGCTGCGACCACGTCATCCTTTACAACGACGAGGATTTCGTCGCGCGCGTCAAGCAGATCAGCCGCAACGAGCTCTGCGACGTCGTCTATGACGGCGTCGGCAAGACCACGTTTCCGGGATCGCTGTCCTGCCTGAAGCCGCGTGGATTGTTCGTCAGTTTCGGTAATGCGTCAGGTCCGGTGCCGCCGTTCTCGATCGCCGAACTCAACAACCACGGCTCGCTGTTTGCGACCCGGCCGAAGCTGAATGATTACGTCGGCAAGCGCTCGGAGCTTCTGGAGGGCGCCGACACGCTGTTCGCCGCCGTCATCAACGGCAAACTGCACGTGCCGATCAACCATGCCTATGCGTTGAAGGATGCCGCCAAGGCACATATCGATCTGGAGAGCCGGGCCACGACGGGCGCGTCGATCTTGAAGCCGTAGGTTCGCTTCCAATCTCTGCGCGTCGTCCCGGCGAAGGCCGGGGCCCATACTCCGTGTCGCCTCGTTTGGGCAGCACAGCCCGCCACGGCCGTCTTCAACCGCGTGCACCTGTGGTTATGGGTCCCTGCTTTCGCAGGGACGACATGTTGAGAGAGCTCGTCGTCAATCGACAGCGTCAGCTCGGAAGCAGCACTACGCCACTCGCCTTGCCGCGCCCATCCGGTTCAGGATCGCGTCCAGGCTTTCGATCATCGCGGCGATCTCTTCGCGTGTGACGTTGAGTGCCGGCATGAAACGCAGCGCGTCCGGTTGCGGCGAGTTGAGCAGCACGCCGCTGTCGAGCGCCTGGGCCACGATCGACGCGCCGATCGGATGCTTCAGGTCGAGCGCCAGCAGCAATCCGCGGCCACGGACCTCGCCGAGACCGTGCCGCGCGGAAAGCCGCTGCAACTCGCTCGCCAGCAACAGCCCGGCATCCACGGCCGATTTCAGGAAGTCCGGCGCCGCGACGCGCTCGAGCACCGCAAGCCCGGCCGCGCACATCAGCGGGTTGCCGTTGAACGTGCCGCCCTGGTCGCCATGCTCGAAACACGAGGCCGCTTCGATGGCCAGCAGCGCAGCGAGGGGAACGCCGCCGCCGATGCCCTTGCCGAGCGTCATGATGTCAGGCTCGATCTCCGCGTGCTCGTAATGGAACAGTTTTCCGGTGCGGCCCATGCCGGTTTGGATCTCGTCGACAATCAATAGCAGGCCGTGCGCCTTGGTCAGCGTTCGCAGATCGCGCAGGAACTGGTCTGTCGCGGGCCAGACGCCGGCTTCGCCCTGGATCGGCTCCAGCATCACGCCGATGGTCTTGTCCGTGATCAGCCGTTTGACGGAGGCCAGATCGTTCAGTTTGGCCTTGGGAAAGCCCGGCACTTTGGGCTCAAACAGCGGCTCGAAGGCTTTCTTGCCTGAGGCCGACATCGTGGCCAGCGTGCGGCCGTGGAAGCCACCCTCGAAGGTGATGATCTCGTAAGCGCCGTTCTTGTGCAGCGCGCCGTATTTGCGCGCGAGTTTGATCGCGCCCTCGTTGGCTTCCGCACCTGAATTGGCGAAGAACACCTGGTCGAAGCAACTGCGATCGGTCAGCGCTTTGGCAAGCTTGAGGCTCGGCGTGTTGTAAAACGCCGGGCTCGGCGTCAGCAGCAGTCTGGCCTGCGCAGCCAGCGCGTCGGCGATTTCGGGCGGCGAATGGCCGAGGCAATTGACCGCCCAGCCCTGGATGAAGTCGAGATAGCGCTTGCCGCTGTCGTCCCACAGCCAGGAGCCTTCGCCGCGGACGAAGACGGTCGGCGGACGGACGGTGACCTCCATCAGCGCGTCGAACGGATGCGTGGCAATGCTCATGTCGAAACTCCTTCTGGGTTGGGATGAAGAGGCGGGCCGAAACGCAAGAAGGCCGCACTTCTGAGGGTGCGGCCTTCTCGAAAACGTTGCTGAACTAGCTAATCAGCGTTGTCGTCGGACACGGCGCGACCCATCATCGTCGATCGAGCGACGACGGAAAGTGGCGCGGCGGTGGGTCCGGTTGAGGTTCATGACGCGGCCATACAGCCGAACGGCCGGCGATGTCAAGGGTGTCAGAAGCCAGCGACGCTGCCGTGCAGATCGTATTGGTCCGCGCGCTCGATCTTGGCGGTGACGATCTCGCCGACCCGTAGCGGCCGGCGGCTCGAGAGATAGACCGCGCCGTCGATCTGCGGCGCATCGGCCTTGGAGCGGCCTTTCGAGACGGTCGGGCCGACCTCGTCGATGATGACCTGCTGGCGCGTGCCGACCTTGCGCTTCAGCCGGCGCGCAGAGATTTTCTGCTGCCGCGCCATCAGCGCATTCCAGCGCTCCTGCTTGATTTCGTCGGGCACCGGCATGGCGATCGCGTTCGACGTAGCACCCGCGACCGGTTCGTATTTGAAGCAGCCGACCCGATCGATCTCGGCTTCCTCGAGCCAGTCGAGCAGATAGGCGAAATCGGAATCGGTCTCGCCGGGGAAGCCGACAATGAAGGTCGAGCGCAGCGTCAGCTCAGGACATTGCTCGCGCCACTTCTGGATGCGCGCCAGCGTCTTGTCCTGCGCCGCCGGGCGCTTCATCGCCTTGAGGATTTCCGGGCTTGCGTGCTGAAAGGGAATATCGAGATAGGGTAATACCTTGCCCTCCGTCATTAATCCGATGACTTCATCGACATGCGGGTAGGGGTAGACATATTGCAGCCGCACCCAGGCGCCCAATTCGCCGAGCTCTTTGGCGAGATCGAAGAATTTGGCGCGGACCTGGCGATCCTTCCATGGGCTGTCGGCATATTTGAGGTCGACGCCATAGGCTGACGTATCCTGCGAGATGACCAGCAATTCCTTGACGCCGGCATTCACCAGTTTTTCGGCTTCGCGCAGCACGTCATTGGCCGGGCGCGACACCAGGTCGCCGCGCAGTTTCGGAATGATGCAGAAGCTGCAGCGGTTGTTGCAGCCTTCCGAAATCTTCAAATAAGCGTAGTGCCGCGGCGTCAGCTTGATGCCCTGCGGCGGCACCAGATCGAGGTGCGGATTATGCACCGGCGGCAGCGCACGATGCACGGCGTCCAGCACGCTTTCATATTGCTGCGGTCCCGATATCGAGAGCACGCCGGGATAGGCGGCCTCGATCTGCTCGGGCTCCGCCCCCATGCAGCCGGTGACGATCACCTTGCCGTTCTCGGCCATGGCCTCGCCGATCGCGCCCAGCGACTCCTGCTTGGCGCTGTCGAGAAAGCCGCAGGTGTTGACGATAACGAGATCGGCGCCGTCATGCTTGCGCGCCAGCTCATAGCCTTCCGCGCGCAGCCGCGTGATGATGCGCTCGGAATCCACCAAGGCTTTGGGGCATCCCAGCGAGACAAAGCTGACTTTCGGCGCGGCGGCCTGCTGCATGTTCTTGAATCTGCCTGATTGATGCGCAGGAGCTAGTCCCAATTGCCCATAATTACAAGGCTTTGAGCTGGCTTCAGGCGTGCTATGGATGTCCGCCGTGTCGTGAGTCATCGATGAGCGCCGACCAGTCTCCCAAAATCGTCATTGTCGACGAAAGCCCGATCCGTGCCGCGATCCTCGAGGAGGGGCTGCGGGAGGCGGGTTTTACCGGCGTCACGCACCTCAGCGAAATGCACAATCTGCTGGCGCGGATTTATGCGCTCGATCCGGACGTCATCCTGATCGATCTGGAAAACCCCAGCCGCGACGTTCTGGAACAGATGTTTCAGGTCAGCCGCGCGGTGCGCCGGCCGGTCGCGATGTTTGTCGATCAGAGCGACGCCGCATCGATCCAGGCTTCGGTCGATGCCGGGGTCTCGGCCTACATCGTCGACGGATTGAAGAAGGAACGCATCAAGCCGATTCTCGACCTCTGTATTTCGCGCTTCAACGCATTCGCGAAGCTGCAGGACGAGCTCGATCGTGCCAAATCCGCGCTTGAAGACCGCAAGGTGATCGATCGCGCCAAGGGAATCCTGATGAAGCTGAAGGGCCTGACGGAAGACGAGGCCTATGTCCTGCTGCGATCGACGGCAATGCGCGAGAAAAAGAAAATCGGCGAGATCGCACAGTCGGTCCTGACCGCGTCGGAGTTGCTGAAATGACCACACCGCTTCGCATTGGCTTCATCCCGCTGGTCGATGCCGCCGCCCTGATCGTGGCTGTCGACAAGGGCTTTGCCACGGCGGAAGGGCTCGACGTCACGCTGGTGCGCGAGGTGTCGTGGTCGAATGTGCGCGACAAGCTCAACATCGGCCTGTTCGACGCAGCCCATCTGCTGGCGCCGGTCGCGATCGCATCAAGCCTGGGGCTCGGTCATGTCAAGGTGCCGATCGTTGCCTCCTTCAATCTTGGCCTGAACGGCAATGCGATCACGGTGTCGCCCGCGCTGCATGCGGCGATCATGGGCGAGATCGAAGGCGATCCGTTCGACCCGATGGCGACGGCGCTGGCGCTGGCGCGCGTAGTGGAGGCGCGGCGCAAGCGCGGCGCCGAACCGCTGACCTTCGGCATGACCTTTCCGTTCTCGACCCACAATTATCAATTGCGGTTCTGGATGGCCGCCGGTGGCGTCGATCCCGATGAGGACATTCGCCTGGTGGTGCTGCCGCCGCCCTACATGGTGGACAGTCTTGTTAATGGCCACGTCGATGCGTTCTGCGTCGGCGCGCCCTGGAACTCCGTCGCGGTCGACCTCGGCATCGGCCATATCCTGCATTTCGTCTCCGATATTCTGGTGCGCGCGGCCGAGAAAGTGCTCGCGACCAGGAAGGAATGGTCGGAGAAAAACCCGGACATCCTGGCTGCGCTGATCCGGGCCGCATCCCGCGCCGCTGAATTCATCGAGCATCCGCAAAATCGCGCCGAGGCGGCGCGCATTCTGGCACAGCCGGAACGGATCGGCGTCGATGCGGACGTTATCCAGCGCACGCTGGATGGCCGTCTCAAGATCTCGCCTGATGGCACCATGCGCGAAAGCAGCCGCTACCTGCTGGTGGGACGCGAAGGGGCGGCGCGGCCCGACCCCGTGCAGGCGGCCTGGCTCTATGCGCAGATGGTGCGCTGGGGGCAGGCATCGATCAGCCCGGAAGCGCTTGAGACCGCGAAAGCGGTGTTCAGGCCCGAACTCTATGACGCGGCGCTAGGGCGCGCCGGGGAGCTCGCCGAGACGTCCGACGCGGTGGGGGCCTTCGCCGGTCCGGCATTCGATGCCAACGATATCGCAGGCCACCTGGCGGCGTTCAAAATCGGACGCTGGAAGGCCTGAGCGGACGACGAATGCACGATTTTGGGCATTGGCTTTGGCAGGCTAAATTTTAGGCCGTCTGCCCGTAATCGGCGGCAACCCCAGCCGGCCGGTTCCCGTTCAAAAAATTAAGTAGCTGATATAGCGTTACAATTTGTTTGACAGGGCATGGCACGCAACTTGAATGTTGCAGTACAGCCAGCCGTCGCAGATGCCCGCTGGCTTCGTCCTTGATGGATTTCCGCAGCAACGAGGCTGGTCGGACCGCTCCTTCGAAATTGAACCGGCGCTCGCTCGCCGAGCCGATTTCAGCGCGGTCACATTCCCCTTTCCCGTTGGCGCCACCTGTCGTGGCTGCAGGAGCTTCGTCGCCCGCCATGAAAATCGAAACGCTCTCAGTCGACTTTACCGACGAGCAGAAACGCTACCTCGAAGGTTTTACCACGGGCTTGCAGATCAGCCGGGTCGGGCGAGGCCTCGGCGGCGCGGGCGCGGGCAAAGCGACCGCAGAGCCGACCGGGCCCGAAGCGCCGCATGTCAAGGCCCAGGACAGGGTGATCGGGTCGGGCAAAAAACTCGCGGACCAGGAAAAATTCAAACGCGAAGAGCACCCGTTCGATGCCTATCCGCGGCTGAAGCAGCAGGCGCTCGACAACGCGCCGCCGTCTACGGCGGATAATTTCCGCTGGCGCTATTACGGCCTGTTTTACGTCGCGCCGGCGCAGGATTCCTACATGTGCCGGTTGCGGATTCCGAACGGCATCATGAAACACTGGCAGTTGTCAGGCATGGCCGATCTGGCCGAGCGCCTGTGCGGGCCGTTTTGTCATGTCACCACCCGCGCCAATCTCCAGGTGCGCGAGATTCCGCCGAAGCATACGGTCGCGCTGATCGAGGGCATTCAGGACCTCGGCCTGTGCTCGCGCGGCTCCGGCGCCGACAACATCCGCAACGTCACGGGCACGCCGACCGCCGGGATCGATCCGCAGGAACTTCTGGACACCCGCGAATATGCCCGGGAGTGGCACTATCACATTCTCAACGACCGCTCGCTGACCGGCCTGCCGCGCAAATTCAACGTCGCCTTCGACGGCGCCGGCAAGATCGCGGTGCTGGAAGACACTAACGACATTGCGTTTGCCGCGGTCGACGTGAAGGACGGCTTTGAAGTCGAGCCCGGCGTCTGGTTTCGGCTGGGGATCGGCGGCATCACCGGCCACAAGGATTTTGCCAAGGAGACCGGCATTATCGTCAAACCGGCCGATGCCACCAAGGTGGCTGATGCCATCGTTCGCGTGTTCATCGATCTCGGCGATCGCACCAACCGGCTCAAGGCGCGGCTGAAATATGTGATCGACGGCATGGGCATGGAGAAGTTTCTCGTGCTCGTCGAAGAGAAGCTCGGCCACGCCTTCACCCGCGTGCCATCAGAGGCGCTGGCGCCGCGTCCGGTGTTCGACCGCATGGCGCATATCGGCGTCCACAAGCAGAAGCAGGAGGGGTTGAACTGGATCGGCGTCGCGCTGCCGCTCGGCAAACTGACCTGCGAGCAGATGCGCGGACTTGCCAGGATCGCTCAGGATCTCGGCGACGGCGACATCCGCCTGACGGTTTGGCAGAATCTTCTGATCCCGGGCGTGCGTGACGCGAATGTGGGACTTGCCACCGCAGCGATCGAAGCGATCGGTCTCGCCGTTACCGCCTCGCAAATCCGCGCCGGGCTGATCGCCTGCACCGGCAATGCCGGTTGCAAGTTCGCGGCCTCCGACACCAAGCGGCATGCGGCCGCGATCGGCGACTGGTGCGAGCCGCGGGTCGATATCGACACCCCGCTCAACATCCATCTGACCGGCTGCCATCATTCCTGCGCACAGCATTACATCAGCGATATCGGCCTGATCGCCGCCAAGGTGCCCGTCGGCGAGGAAGACGACACCGTCGAGGGCTATCATCTGTTCGCTGGCGGCGGATTCGGTCCGCAGGCCGAGGTCGGGCAGGAGGTCTATCACGACCTGAAGGCCGAAGACGCGCCGAAGACGGTCGAAAAGCTGCTGAAGGCGTATCTGGTCCATCGATCGTCGCCGCAAGAAACATTCCTGACATTCGCGCGCCGCCACGATGGTGAAACGCTGCGGCAACTCGCAGACGCGGAAGCCTCCTCATGAACCAGATGACCCCGCCTCCCAAGCTCGAGATCATTCCTTCCAGCGCACCGTTTTCGGAAGCGCAGCGCTCCTGGCTGAATGGGTTCTTTGCCGGGCTGCTGTCGAGCGATGGTCCGACGCCGTTGTCGGCCGAGCAGGGCGTTGCCGTCCTGCAGGGGCCCGCCGGCGACGGCGATGATGGCGAAGCGCCATGGCACGACCAGACCATGCCGATTGCCGACCGCATGAAGCTTGCGGAGGGCCGTCCGATGCGCCGGCGCATGATGGCGGCGATGGCGCAGCAGGATTGCGGCCAGTGCGGCTACAACTGCAACGACTATTCGGACGCGATCGCCAGCAGGAGCGAACCGCGTCTCAATCTCTGCGTTCCCGGCGGCAAGGAAACCGCCCGGATGCTCAAGACGCTGAACGAGGAGTTGGAGAAGGCGCCCCCAGCATCGTCAGCCGCGCCTGCGGCCGTGGTGCCGGCGGTCGTGGCAGAGCCGGGACGCTCGCGCGACAATCCAGCGCCGGCAAAATTCGTGTCGCGGCGTCTGTTGAATAAGGGTGGATCGGAAAAGGAAACCTGGCACATCGACTTCGATCTCAGCGGTTGCGGTCTTGATTACGTCGTCGGCGATTCCTTCGGCATCTTTGCCCGCAACAATCTCGGCCATGTCGACCAGATCATCGCTCTGCTCGGCGCGTCGCATACCACCGACGTCCGCGGCAAGACGCTGCGCGAGGTCTTGCTCGATGACGTCTCGCTGGCGCCGGCGCCGGATTCGCTTTTCGAACTGATCTCCTACCTCA
>CAWBYU010000003.1:0-221707 GCA_963793165.1 uncultured Alphaproteobacteria bacterium | reverse complement strand
CTCGACTTCACCTCTCCCGATGGGAGAGGTGGACAGCGAGTTCGCCGTGATTCTGTGTCGAAACACAGCCACCCGCTCACCGCGCTTCGTGCACGTTCTTGCGGTAGCGCTGGATCAGCCGCCGCGTCCGCGATAGCCAGCCGTCGCCGTTGCCGCGCATGATCTCCTTGATCCGCAGTTTGATCGGATTGACCAGTTCGGCGGCCTTGGCCCGCAACAGCAGCACCCACGCATAGAGCCTTGCGAACCAGCCCATCTCGAGCAGTTTCGAGCGCGTCACATCGAAGATGAAGGCTGTCACGCCGAGGCCGAGGAATTTGGCGAACACCATCGTCGTGATGGCGCTGATCCAGTATTCATGGGCCAGCAACCAGAGCCCGACCAGTTTCAACGGAAACAGCAGGATGGCGGGCACGACGAATACGACCAGCGTCATCGCCGGCGACAGCGCACCGATTTTTTCGGCGAGCCAATGCTTGAACCGGCGCAGCGGAATCCGCGCGACCACCCGCTCCACGATGGGCTCAAGGTGATCCCACAGCCATGCTTCGATCAAAAAAATGACCGCGAGCAGAACCCACAGCGGTTTGAACAGGCGGCGCATCATCGATGTTGTCTCCGCCCGGCCAGGCGCAGATCACATATGGATGGCGCGCTTGCCGACCGCAAGCGCGGCTTCCTTGATGGCTTCCGAACGAGTCGGATGGGCATGGCAGGTGCGCGCCAGATCCTCGGCGGAACCGCCGAATTCCATCAATACGGCCGCTTCGTGTATCATTTCGCCGGCCTCGCGGCCGATAATGTGCACGCCGAGCACACGATCGGTTTTAGCATCTGCGAGAACCTTCACGAAACCTTCCGTGGTCTGATTGACCTTGGAACGGCCATTGGCGGTAAACGGAAATTTCCCGACGGTATAGGCTGTTCCGGCCTGCTTCAGCTCTTCCTCCGTCTTGCCGACGGCGGATACTTCCGGCGTGGTATACACGACACCCGGGATCACGTCGTAGTTCACATGGCCGGCTTGCCCTGCAAAAATCTCGGCGCAGGCGACGCCCTCGTCTTCGGCCTTGTGCGCCAGCATCGGTCCCGCGACGACGTCGCCGATCGCGTAGACACCCTTCACGGAGGTAGCAAAATGCGCGTCGATCTGCACACGGCCACGATTGTCGAGCGCGACACCGGCTTCCTTCAGGCCGAGGCCCTCGGTGTAGGGAACGCGGCCGATACAGACCAGCACCACGTCGGCCTCCAGCTTTTCGGCCGCCCCGCCCGCCGCCGGTTCGATACTCGCCGACAAGGTCTTGCCCGAGGTGTCGACTCCGGTGACCTTGGCGCCGAGCCTGAACTTGAAACCGTGCTTTTCGAGAATGCGCTGGAATTGTTTTGCGACCTCGCCATCCATGCCCGGCAAAATGCGGTCGAGAAATTCGACGACCGTCACCTGCGCGCCGAGCCGGTGCCAGACCGAGCCGAGTTCGAGCCCGATCACGCCGGCGCCGACGATCAAAAGGCTTGAAGGGACCTTGTCGAGCGACAGCGCGCCGGTCGACGACACGATGCGCTTCTCGTCGATCTCGATACCCTTCAGCCGTGCGATATCGGAACCGGTGGCAAGCACGATGTTTTTGGTCTCGACAATCTGCGTCTTGCCGTCGCCACCCGATACCTCGACCTTGCCGGCGCCGAGCACCTTGCCCTTGCCCTGGATGACGTCGATCTTGTTTTTCTTCATCAGGAATTCGACGCCCTTGACGTTGCCGTCGATGCCCTGCTGCTTGAAATTCATCATCGCCGGCAGATCCAGTTTCGGCGCGGAAACGCTGACGCCCATTTTGGCAAAGGAATGCCCGGCCTCCTCGAACATTTCGGAGGCATGCAGCAACGCCTTCGACGGCATGCAGCCGACATTGAGGCAGGTGCCGCCCAGCGTCGCGTTCTTCTCGACCACGGCAACCTTCATGCCGAGTTGCGCCGCGCGCACCGCGCAGACATAGCCGCCGGGACCGGTGCCGATTATGACGAGATCGTAGGAGGCCATGAAAAACTTTCTATAGCTTGCGTGATGAAGGGCCGAACAGAAGTGATTTTTGCGTGGAAATGGGGGAGCAGCACTTTCCCCTTCTTCAAGTATTAGCGCCCGCCCGACACGTCGAGAATTGCGCTGGTCACATAGGAGGCATCGTCCGACATCAGCCAGACGATGGCGTTGGCGACCTCTTCGGCGCTGCCGACGCGTTTCATCGGCACCAGGTGGCTGAGCCGTTGGGCGCGGTCGGGATCGCCGCCCGAGGCATGGATTTCGGTATCGATCAGCCCGGGCCTTATCGCTGCGACGCGGATGCCCTCCCCGGCGACTTCGTGGCCGAGACCGATGGTGAAGGAATCGATCGCACCCTTGGACGCCGCGTAATCGACATAGGTGTTGGGCGCGCCGAGTTTTGCCGCCGCCGACGACAGGTTGACGATAACGCCGCCCTGGCCGCCGTGCCGGGTCGACATCCGCTTCACCGCCTCGCGCGCGCACAACATGCTGCCGGTGATGTTGACCTGCATCATGCGCTGGATGCGTTCGGCGGACATCTCGTCGACGCGCGACGTGGTGCCGACGATGCCGGCATTGTTGACCAGCGCGCCGAGCGTGCCGAATTCGTCGGCGGCCCTGAACATGGAAAGAATGTCGTGCTCGTCGCCGACGTCGCATTTGACCGCGATCGCCTTGCCGTTCCTGCTCTCGATCGCGGCGACCACCTGGCCGGCCGCGGCTTCATTCGAAGCGTACCCGACGACCACGCGAAAACCGCGCGCGGCGGCTGCAATGGCGGTGGCGCGGCCGATGCCGCGGCTGCCGCCGGTGATGATCACAACCCTGTCGGTCAAATTCGCCCCCAACGTCTGAAAAACATTTTCACCCTCGAAACATCAAATCACGACTTCGGAGACTGCGTAATCGTCCAATGGGCCGTCAGATCGGGATTCTCGACGAACTCCCCGGTTGAGTTCAGCTGATAGTCTCCGGGCCTCGCCGCCTCAAATGCCGACAGGTCCGGCGGAAACGTCCTGGTCTGGCCGGTCCACTGCTTGCCTTCGCATACAATGGCGATCCCTCCGGGCTTCGCGCTGACGATCCGGCCCCAGCACTGAACCTGTGATGTCACTGTCTTTCCGTCCGCGGCAAGGTAGGTCAAGCCCGCCAACAGCAATAGCCCGACGAGCCCATCCGCTTCCTCCTGATCCCAGGCGGGCGGGTTGCTGCCGTCGGGAATCTCCGGCGGCATCCAGGGCGGACGGGTTGAAGCATCATCCGGCACGATGCCTCGCGGTCAAAGATCCAGCACCAGCCGCGCCGGATCTTCCAGGTTTTCCTTGACCCGAACCAGGAAGGTCACCGCTTCCTTGCCGTCGATGACGCGGTGATCGTAGGACAGCGCCAGATACATCATCGGGCGGATCTCGACCTTGCCGCCGATCGCCATCGGGCGCTCCTGGATCTTGTGCATGCCGAGAATGGCCGATTGCGGCGCGTTCAGGATCGGC
This sequence comes from uncultured Alphaproteobacteria bacterium, assembly GCA_963793165.1. Taxonomy (GTDB): domain Bacteria; phylum Pseudomonadota; class Alphaproteobacteria; order Rhizobiales; family Xanthobacteraceae; genus Bradyrhizobium. The sequence goes on along the minus strand of CAWBYU010000003.1, from coordinate 218,170 downwards.
GTCGACATCAGCGAGCCGTAGATGCCGCCATTGGTGATGGTGAAGGTGCCGCCCTGCATCTCGTCGATCTTGAGCTGGCCGTCGCGGGCGCGGCGGCCGAAATCGGCGATGCTCTTCTCGATCTCGGCAATCGACTTGTGGTCGCAGTCGCGCACCACCGGCACCACCAGGCCCTTGTCGGTGCCGACGGCGACGCCGACGTGATAGTAATTCTTGTAGATCAGGTCGGTGCCGTCGATCTCGGCATTGACCGCCGGAATATCCTTCAGCGCCTGCACGCAGGCCTTGGTGAAGAAGCCCATGAAGCCGAGCTTGCTGCCGTGCTTCTTCTCGAACACGTCCTTGTATTGCGTCCGCATCGCCATGATGTGGCCCATGTCGACCTCGTTGAAGGTCGTCAGCATCGCCGCGGTGTTCTGCACGTCCTTGAGCCGGCGCGCGATGGTCTGGCGCAGCCGGGTCATCTTCACCCGCTCCTCGCGCGCGGCGTCGTCGGCGGGCGAGGGCGCGCGAACCTGCACCGAAGCCGCGGGCTGATTGACCGGGGTCGGCGCCGAGGCGGCCTTCTCGATCGCGGCGAGCATGTCGCCCTTGGTCACCCGGCCGTCCTTGCCGGAGCCGGGAACGGTGGCGGCATCGATGCCGGTCTCGGCCGATATTTTGCGCACCGACGGCGCCAGCGGCGCGTCGGACGGCGGCGCCTTCGGCGCGGCGGCGGCAGCGGGCGGAGGCGGCGCCGCCGGAGCGGCAGCCTTGGCGGGCGCCGCAGCCGGCTTGGCGGCGGTGCTCCCGCGCCTTCATTGATCTGGCCGAGCAGCGCGCCGACCGCGACGGTTTCGCCATCCTTGGCGATGATATCGCCGAGCACGCCGGCGGAGGGCGCCGGCACCTCGATGGTGACCTTGTCGGTCTCGAGCTCGACCAGCGGCTCGTCGACCGCCACGGCATCGCCGGCCTTCTTGAACCAGCGGCCGATGGTGGCCTCGGTCACGGATTCGCCGAGCGTCGGAACGCGAATTTCAGTCATCGTTGGTTTCCTCTTGCGTCATGGCCGGGCTCGTCGCGGCCATCCACGCCCTGGACGGTTCTCAAAAAATCCTGGATGCCCCGCCTTCGCGGGGCATGACGGTTCATGAATAGCTAGCCCAGCGCATCGTCCAGCAAGGCCTTGAGTTGCGCCAGATGCTTCGACATCAACCCGGTGGCCGTTGCCGCGGCGGCGGCGCGGCCGGCGTAACGCGGACGCCGGTTCGGCGCGTTGATCTGGTTCAGCACCCATTCGAGATAGGGCTCGATGAAGTGCCACGCGCCCATGTTGCGCGGCTCTTCCTGACACCAGACCACCTCGGCGCTCCTGAAGCGGGCGAGTTCATGCACCAGCGCCTTCAGCGGCACCGGGTAGAGCTGCTCGACCCGCATCAGATAGACGTCGTCGATGCCGCGCTTTTCGCGCTCCTCATACAGGTCGTAATAGACCTTGCCCGAGCACAGCACGACGCGGCGGATCTTGTCGTCCGGCACCAGCTTGATCTTTTCATCCGGCAGCATCGTCGCGTCATCGTAGAGCAGGCGGTGGAAGGTGGTGTCGGCGCCGAGTTCGTCGAGCCGCGATACCGCGCGCTTGTGCCGCAGCAGCGACTTCGGCGTCATCAGGATCAGCGGCTTGCGGATCTCGCGATGCAGCTGGCGCCGCAGCACGTGGAAGAAATTGGCCGGCGTGGTGGGATAGACCACCTGCATGTTGTCTTCGGCGCACATCTGCAGGAAGCGCTCGAGCCGGGCGGAGGAATGCTCCGGTCCCTGCCCTTCGTAACCGTGCGGCAGCATGCAGACGAGGCCGGACATCCGCAGCCATTTGCGTTCGCCCGAGGAGATGAACTGGTCGAACAGCACCTGGGCGCCGTTGGCGAAATCGCCGAACTGCGCTTCCCAGACCGCCAGCGCCTTCGGCTCGGCCAGCGAATAGCCGTACTCGAAGCCGAGCACCGCTTCTTCCGACAGCAGCGAGTTGATGACCTCGTAATGGCCCTGATCGACGCCAAGATGATTGAACGGCGTATAGCGGCTCTCGTCTTCCTGATCGATCAGCACCGAGTGCCGTTGCGAGAAGGTGCCGCGCTCGGAGTCCTGGCCGGACAGCCGGACGTGATGGCCTTCCTCAAGCAGCGTGCAGAACGCCAGCGCCTCGCCGGTCGCCCAGTCGATGCCGACCCCGTTGTCGATCGCCTTGGCGCGATTTTCGAGGAACCGCTGCACCGTGCGATGCACCCTGAAACTGTCGGGCACCTTGGTGATCCTGCGGCCGATATCCTTGAGCACGGCAATGTCGACGCCGGTGACGCCGCGGCGCGGATCCTCTTCCTGGTCGGCGGATTTGAAGCCGGCCCACTTGCCGTCGAGCCAGTCGGCCTTGTTCGGCTTGTAGCCGGCGCCGGCCTCCAGTTCGGCGTCGAGCCGGGCGCGCCAGTCGGCCTTGGCCTTCTCGACCTCGCCCTCGGTGATCACGCCTTCGGCGATCAGCCGCTTGGAATAGATCTCGACCGTGCCGGGATGCGACGCGATCCGCTTGTACATCACCGGCTGGGTGAACGCCGGCTCGTCGCCTTCGTTGTGGCCGTGCCGGCGGTAGCAGAACATGTCGATGACGACGGGCTTGTGGAATTTCTGCCGGAATTCGATCGCGACCTTGGCGGCGAACACCACGGCTTCCGGATCGTCGCCGTTCACATGGAAGATCGGCGCGTCGATCATCTTCGCCACGTCGGACGGATAGGGCGAGGAACGCGAATAGCGCGGATAGGTGGTGAAGCCGATCTGGTTGTTGACGATGAAATGCAGCGAACCGCCGGTGCGGTACCCCTTCAGGTCCGACAGCGCAAAGCATTCCGCGACCACGCCTTGCCCTGCGAACGCGGCGTCGCCATGCATCAGCATCGGCAGCACCGAAATGCGCATGTCCGGGGGATCGCCATGCTGGTCCTGCTTGGCGCGCACCTTGCCGAGCACCACGGGATCGACGATTTCCAGATGCGACGGGTTTGCGGTCAGCGACAGATGGATCTTGTTGTTGTCGAACTCGCGGTCCGACGAGGCGCCGAGATGGTATTTGACGTCGCCGGAGCCCTCGACCGCGTCGGGATTGGCCGAGCCGCCCTTGAATTCATGAAACAGCGCGCGATGCGGCTTGCCCATCACCTGCGTCAGCACGTTGAGGCGGCCGCGATGCGGCATGCCGACCACGATTTCCTTCACGCCGAGATTGCCGCCGCGCTTGATGATCTGCTCCAGCGCCGGGATCAGCGATTCGCCGCCGTCGAGACCGAACCGCTTGGTGCCGGTGAATTTGAGATCGCAGAATTTCTCGAAACCTTCGGCCTCGATCAGCTTCATCAGGATGGCGCGCCGGCCCTCGCGGGTGAAACTGATTTCCTTGTCCGGGCCCTCGATCCGTTCCTGGATCCAGGCCTTCTGGGCGCCGTTGGTGATGTGCATGAACTCGACGCCGAGCGTCTGGCAGTAGGTGCGTTCGCAGATTGCGACGATCTCGCGCAGGGTCGCGTAGTCGAGGCCGAGCACATGGTCGAGGAAGATCTTGCGGTCGTGATCGGCTTCCGTGAAACCGTAGGAGCGCGGGTCCAGTTCTTCGCGGTCGCGCGCCGGCTCGATGCCGAGCGGGTCGAGCTTGGCGTGGAAATGGCCGCGCATGCGGTAGGCGCGGATCAGCATCAGGGCCCGCACCGAATCGCGCGTCGCCTGCTGGAGGTCGGCCGCGGTCACCTCGCTGCCCTTTTCGGCTCCCTTTTCGCCGCCCTTGGGCTGCGCCTGCGCCCTGGCCGCGATCTTGGCGCCGACCACCTTTTCGACCTGGGCCCAGTTGCCGTCGAGCGCGGAGGTAAGGTCGTCGCGCGGCGTCAGCGGCCAGTTGTCCCGCCCCCAGGACGGTCCCTCGGCGTTGCTGGCCACGTCGGCCGGCTGATCCTTCAGGCTCTTGAAGAAGGCCTGCCAGTCGGCGTCGACCGAAGTCGGGTCCTTCTCATAGCGGGCGTAGAGATCGTCGATATAGGGGGCATTGGTGCCCTGCAAAAACGAGGAGAGGGCAAAGGCGGCGTTCGCGTCCTGGCGAGACATGATGGCGTCCTGGGATTTCTTGTTTGGCGCATGGAATACGGCGCAACGCCGATCCGGATACCGGATCGGCGTCATGGCATGGATTTTACCCTATTTGGGGCGAATGTTCGCCCCGAAAAGAACCAAAGACTGAATTATGACTTCAATTTTTCGACAAGAGTCTTCCCGAGCCGCGCCGGGGACGGTGAAACCGTGATTCCGGCCGATTCCATCGCCGCGGTCTTGGAACCAGCGTCGCCCTTGCCGCCGGAGATGATGGCGCCGGCATGGCCCATGCGGCGGCCGGGAGGGGCGGTGACACCGGCGATGAAGCCGACCATCGGCTTGGCCCGGCCGCGCTTGGCCTCGTCCTTGATGAACTGGGCGGCGTCTTCCTCGGCCGACCCGCCGATCTCGCCGATCATCACGATCGACTTGGTTTTGGGGTCGGCAAGGAACATTTCGAGCATTTCGATGAATTCGGTGCCCTTGACGGGGTCGCCGCCGATCCCGACCGCGGTGGTCTGGCCGAGGCCTTCCTGGGTGGTCTGGAACACCGCTTCATAGGTCAGCGTGCCCGACCGAGACACGATGCCGACATTGCCCGGCTTGAAGATGTTGGCCGGCATGATGCCGATCTTGCATTCGCCCGCCGTCATCACGCCCGGACAATTGGGTCCGATCAGCCGCGATTTCGATCCCGACAGCGAGCGTTTGACGCGCACCATGTCGAGCACCGGGATACCCTCGGTGATGCAGACGATCAGCGGGATTTCCGCATCGATCGCTTCGCAGATCGCGTCGGCCGCACCCGGCGGCGGCACGTAGATCACGGAGGCGTCGGCGCCGGTCATTTCGCGGGCTTCCTTGACCGTGTCGAACACAGGCAGATTGAGATGCACCATGCCGCCTTTGCCGGGCGAGGTGCCTCCGACCATTTTGGTGCCATACGCGATTGCCGCTTCCGAATGAAACGTGCCGTTCTTGCCGGTAAAGCCCTGGCAAATGACTTTTGTGTTCTTGTCGATCAGGATGGACATTTTTCAGTTTGCTTTCGCGAGGCGGCAGGTCAGAGGGATCAGTGGATGCGCTTGTAGGTACCGGTGAGCACGTCGGCCCATCCTTCGGCGTCGGGCGAGAACTGGATTTTCATGGTGTAGTTGTTGTCGTCGACGATTTCGTAGACATGGCGGGCGTTGCCGCGCAGCGAACCGCGCACCAGGATCAGGGTCTTGCCGGTCCAGCCGCCGGAGGCCGGCGACGGCGGGTAGTAGCCGAGCGAATCGTGCCAGAACAATTTGTAGAGCCGGTCCTCGCGGTCGTAGGTGAAGACGCCATGGGTGGCAAAACTTTCCTTGCCGTCGCGGGTCTGCACCGATGTCCTGGATCAGATAGAAGCCGTTGAGATCGATGCGCGCGACCACGCGCGAGGTGGCGGAACCGCCGGCGTTCCAGCGCGACGGAAAGACCATCTCCTCGCCGCTCCATTCGCCCGCGAACGCCGCGAGCTTGCGATGTTCCTCCAGCGGTGACGGTGCGGCGAGATGGTCCTCGGCCATGGGCCTAGCCTCCCTTGACGGCTTTGACGATCTTCTGCGCGGAATCGTCGAGGTTGTCGCCGGTCAGCACGTTGAGGCCGGATTCCCGGATGATCTTCTTGCCGGCGTCGACATTGGTGCCTTCCAGCCGCACCACCAGCGGCACCTTCAGCCCGACTTCCTTGACCGCGGCGACCACGCCTTCGGCGATGATGTCGCATTTCATGATGCCGCCGAAGATATTGATCAGGATGCCCTTCACATTGGGATCGGCGGTGATGATCTTGAACGCCGCGGTGACCTTGGCCTTGTCGGCGCCGCCGCCGACGTCGAGGAAGTTGGCCGGCGCCATGCCGTAGAGCTTGATGATGTCCATCGTCGCCATGGCAAGTCCGGCGCCGTTGACCATGCAGCCGATATTGCCGTCGAGCGTGACGTAGTTGAGGTCGTATTTCGACGCCTCGATTTCCTTGGCATCTTCCTCGGTCTCGTCGCGCAGCGCCACCACTTCGGGATGGCGATAGAGCGCGTTGCCGTCGAACGACACCTTGGCGTCGAGCACCCGCAGCTCGCCCTGCTTGGTGACCACCAGCGGATTGATCTCCAGCATCGCCATGTCCTTGGCGACAAAGGCGGTATAGAGCTGCGTCACCAGCTTTTCCGCCTGCTTGGCGAGATTGCCGGACAGCCCCAGCGCCTTCGCCGACAGTGCGGCCATGATGGCCCATGATGCCGGTCGCAGGATCGACCGAGAAGGTCACGATCTTTTCGGGCGTTGTTGTGCGCGACGTCCTCGATATTGACGCCGCCTTCGGTGGAGACCACGAACGCCACCTCGGAGGTTTCGCGGTCGACCAGGATCGACAGATAAAACTCCTTGTCGATGTCGGAGCCTTCCTCGATGTAGAGCCGGTTGACCTGCTTGCCATGCGGTCCGGTCTGGATCGTGACCAGCGTCGCGCCCAGCATCTGTTTGGCGAATTCATTGACCTCGGCGACCGATTTGGCGATGCGGACGCCGCCCTTGTCGCCGGCCGAGGCTTCCTTGAACTTGCCCTTGCCGCGGCCGCCGGCATGGATCTGGCTCTTCACCACCCAGACCGGGCCAGGAGCGTCTTGGCGGCGACATCGGAATCCGCCGCCCGCAGCACCGGCACGCCGCGCGAGATCGGCACGCCGAATTCATGCAGCAGCGCCTTGGCCTGGTATTCATGGATGTTCATCTGGACGCTCCCCAGACCCCTCGTGCGGTGAACTTCGAATTCACGCCGCGTTTTGCGGCTGGCATACCATATACCAGAAGAACTGCAAACCGGAAATGCCGTGCGGCGAAGATCGATAGGCTCGGTCTTCGGCAGATAGTTGGTCCGATCAGCGGCCGAGCAGATCCGGCGCGATCTTCTTGCAGGCATCGACCAGACCCTGCACCGCGCCGACCGACTTGTCGAATGCCTCGCGGTCCTTGCCGGCCAGTTCGATTTCGACGATGCGCTCGACACCTTTCGATCCGATCACGACGGGCACGCCGACATACATGTCCTTCACGCCGTATTCGCCGTTGAGGTAGGCGGCGCAGGGCAGTACGCGCTTCTTGTCCCTGAGATAGCTCTCGGCCATCGCCACCGCGGAGGCGGCCGGTGCATAGAACGCCGAGCCGGTCTTCAAGAGATTGACGATCTCGGCGCCGCCATTGCGGGTGCGGTCGACGATCTCGTCGATCCGCGCCTGCGAGGTCCAGCCCATCTTGACCAGATCGGGCAGCGGAATGCCGGCCACCGTGGAATATCGCACCAGCGGCACCATGGTGTCGCCATGGCCGCCGAGCACGAAGGCGGTGACGTCTTCCACCGAGACGTTGAACTCGTCGGCGAGGAAATAGCGGAAGCGCGAGGAATCCAGCACGCCCGCCATGCCCACCACTTTCTTGTGCGGCATGCCGGAGGCCTTCTGCAGCGCCCACACCATGGCATCGAGCGGATTGGTGATGCAGATGACGAAGGCATCGGGGGCGTATTTCTTGATGCCGGCGCCGACCTGCTCCATCACCTTGAGATTGATGCTCAGGAGATCGTCGCGGCTCATGCCGGGCTTGCGCGGCACGCCGGCGGTGACGATGCAGACCTTGGCGTTATCGAGCGCGTCGTAGGAGTTGGCGCCGGTAAAATGCGCGTCGAAGCCGTCGACCGGCGAGGACTGCGCGATATCGAGCGATTTGCCCTGCGGCACGCCCTCGGCGATGTCGAACATTACGACGTCGCCGAGCTCCTTGAGGCCGATGAGGTGTGCCAGCGTTCCGCCGATCTGGCCGGAGCCAATCAAAGCAATCTTGTCGCGCGCCATGGGAAATCCGTCCTTGTGAACTTAAGGAGATGGGTGAAAGGAAGCTGGGTGGCTGGTTATCCCTTTCGTGGGAGCCGTTCAAGTCGCGGGATGCTCAATTGTCGGTCTCGGGTCCGGCCTTGCCTTTATTTCGATCAGGGCCACCGCCCCCCTCGTCATTCCGGGGCATCGCGCAGCGATGAGCCCGGAATCCAGAGATTATCGAGCGAGATTCCGGGTTCGCGCTGACCCGCGCCCCGGAATGACGGAGCATGAGCCCTACGTTTCCACCAGCCCGGTACTCGACCCGCTGGCCAGGGAATCCTTTGTGGCCGTGAGGCAGCGCCAGATAAGATTCCGAACTCATTTCGATCAGCCGCGACGAGGTCCGCTTGAACTCGTTGGCCTCATTGCCTTCGGTCGCGCGATACAGCGACACCGGATCAGCCTCCGCCGAGGCCATCAGCTTCACGGCATTGTCATAGAGCGTGTCGATCAGCGCGATGAACCGCTTGGCGGCGTTGCGCTCGGCATGGTCCATGACCGGAATATGGTCGATCATGAGGGTGTGATAGTCGTGCGCGAGCCGCAGATAATCCGAGGCCGCGAGCGGCTTTTCGCAAATATCGGCGAACGAAAACCGCGCCACGCCATGCGCCGAGCACGGCACATGCAGGATGCGGCCCTTGATCGAAATATCGCGCGGCTTGCAGGGCGCCTTGCCGGTCATCCGCGCCCAGGCTTTGTCGAGGGCTGTGTCGGCGTCGCGGCCGGCCGGCACCAGCCACATTTTCACGCCCGCCAGTTTCTCCAGCCGAAAATCGGTGCGCGCATCTAGCCGCAGCACGTCCATATGATCGGCTATCTGGGCGATGAAGGGCAGGAACAGCGCCCGGTTGAGGCCGCCCTTGTAGAGATCCTCGGGCGCGACATTGGAAGTCGCCACCACCACGGTGCCGAGTTCGAACAGCTTTGAGAACAGCCGCCCCAGGATCATCGCGTCCGCGATGTCGGTGACGTGGAATTCGTCGAAACACAACAGCCAAGCCTCGTCGAAAATCGAGTTGGCGGTCAACGCGATCACATCGCCGTCGGCGATCTCGCCGCGCGCGATATTCTGGCGGAAGCCATAGATCCGCTCATGCACCTCGGCCATGAATTCATGGAAATGGGCGCGGCGCTTGTGCGTGACCGGGCTCTGCTGAAAGAACAGATCCATCAGCATGGTCTTGCCGCGCCCGACCTCGCCGTGAACATAGAGGCCGCGCGGCGGCCCGCCGTTCTTGTCGGCAAACAGCCGGCCCAGCAGGCCCTGCTTGCGCACCGGCTTGTAACTCGCAAGCCGCTGCTCCAGGTCGGCGAATGCGTCGGCGGCCTCCGCCTGCGCGGCATCGGGCTCGATCGCGCCCGAGGAGACGAGGGACTCATAATGCGCACGGAACGGGGCGAGTGGGGGAGACAGCATGGCCCTTTACGGCCAGAGCGGGACCGAAATTGCAAGCCGGGAATTAGTGTAGGGGCTATGCGCGTTCCGCGTCCGGACGCGCTGCAGCCGTCCGGGCACGCAGTTCGTGGCTTACGCGCTCAGCGCGTAGGAATCCTCGACCACATAGGGTCCGCCGCCGGTGGAGGCGCGCGACGAGAACAGCACGAAGCGCGACGCCGTGAATACCCGGGTCGGAAAATAACCGCGCACCGACAGATAGTCCGCGACATCCTGGTTGGAGGCGTCGCGCAGCCACGCCAGCGTCACATGCGGGGTGAATTTGCGGCCTTCGGGGTCAAGTCCGATGCGCTGCATCAGGCGTTCCAGTTCGGCCTGCAACTCGATCAAGGGCCGGCTCGGCACCACCGAGGCCACCACCGCGCGCGGCTTTTTACCGCCAAAACTCGACAGGCCCTGCAAGGCCACCTCGAACGGCTTGCGATTGATCCGGAACAGCAGCGAAGCGATTTCGTTGGCCGCGATGCCATCGATGTCGCCGATGAAGCGCAAGGTAACGTGATAATTTTCCGGATCGATCCAGCGCGCGCCCGGCAGGCCGCCACGCAAATTGGAAAGCGTCTGGCCGATCTCGGCCGGGATTTCCAGTCCAGTGAACAAACGCGGCATCGCATGACTCCCGATGCTGGGGCATGATCCCGAAAAGACCTGTCCCGCACTTGATCCGGGATAGACACCGGTGTCGGGAAAGATCATGCCCTGAAGTAAAGCCCGGTGACGAATCACCGATGCTTATTTTTACCGTAGTTATGTGACTCTGCGAAGCATCCGCGACTCAAGGACGGCAAAGCGTGCGGGAAAACCTGGGCTTAAGGTTAGCACTGCCTGTTTTTCAACTGCGTTGCCCGGATATCGCGCCAAGAAATGCCTCCACCGCAGGCAGGATATTCTTCACGATCACATCGACGCCCTCCGCGGTCGGATGCATTCCATCCGCCTGGTTGAGCCTGGCGTCGGCCGCGACCCCCTCCAGGAAAAACGGATATAAAGGCACCGAAAAGGCGTTCGCGAGATCCGGATAGATCGCGTTGAAACGCTCCGAATAATCGCTGCCGTAGTTGGGCGGCGCCACCATCCCGCACAACAGAACCGCGATCTTCCGCGCCTTCAGCCGGGTCAGAATGTCGGTCAGCGCGGAGCGGGTGACCTTGGGATCGATGCCACGCAGGGCATCGTTGGCGCCGAGTTCGAGGATCACGCCCTCGGTTCCCTCCGGCACCGACCAGTCGAGCCGGTCCCGGCCACCCGAAGAGGTATCACCGGAAACCCCGGCATTGATGATCTCGACCTCTACCCCGTTGGCTTTCAAAGATTTTTGGAGCCGCGCCGGGAACGCCGCCGAGGCCGGCAGACCAAGGCCGGCGCTGAGGGAATCCCCTAAAACCACCATCTTGATCGACTTTGTCGTCGCAACGACGGGAGCCTGGGCAGAAGCCGCGCCCGCCGTCACCAGCGCGACAGCCAACACAAGTATGTGCACAAACATCCACCGCTGCCCCTCGACCGCGGCGGCCGAAGTGCCATATGACCGAGCCATGGACAGTCTCATCGAACCCTCGTCGTTGGCCGGCCTTGAGCCGGACACCATTTCCATCTCGAACGTCAACCTCTCGCTCGGCGCCGGCGCCGCGCGCGTGCATATACTCAAAGATATCAGCCTGCGCGTGGCGCAAGGCGAAGCAATCGGCCTGATCGGACCTTCAGGCTCGGGAAAATCCACTCTGCTGATGGTGATGGCGGGATTGGAGCGTCCTGACAGCGGAGAGGTGGTGGTCAACGGCACCCCTTTCAATGCCCTGGACGAGGACGCGCTGGCGCGCTTTCGCGGCCGCCAGGTCGGGATCGTATTCCAGTCGTTCCATTTGATTCCAACCATGACGGCGCTGGAAAATGTCGCGGTGCCGCTGGAGCTCGCCGGTCATGCCGACGCCGCGCAGCGCGCGGCGCAGGAGCTGACGTCGGTCGGTCTCGGCGACCGCCTGCATCACTACCCCACCCAATTGTCCGGCGGCGAACAGCAACGCGTGGCGCTGGCCCGGGCGCTCGCGCCCGACCCGGCCATCCTGGTGGCGGACGAGCCGACCGGCAATCTGGATGAAGCCACCGGCAAGCAGATCGTCGATCTGCTGTTCTCCCAGCATGCCGAGCGCGGCATGACCCTGGTGCTGGTGACCCACGACAGCTCGCTGGCGCAGCGCTGCGATCGCGTGGTGCGGCTGCGTTCGGGCCGGATCGACGGACAGCCTTCGGATCGCAAAGCCGCTTCATGACCATTGCCTCCGAACCGATCCGTGGCAGCCGCGTGTCGTGGCTTGCCTTGCGTTACGCCTTGCGGGAATTGCGCGGGGGCTTGCGCGGCTTTTACGTTTTCATCGCCTGCATCGCGCTCGGCGTGATGGCGATTGCCGGCGTCGGCTCGGTTGCCGCCAGCCTCGGCGAGGGACTGGCGCGCGAGGGCCGCACGCTGCTGGGCGGCGACGTGGTATTTTCATTGATCCAGCGCGAAGCCAAACCGGAGGAACTCGCGTTTCTGCGTTCGCGCGGGCAAGTATCGGTCGCTGCGACGCTGCGCGGCATGGCGCACGCCGCCGACGGCCGGCTCGCGCTGGTCGACATCAAGGCCGTGGATAACGCCTACCCGATGCTGGGCGAGCTGACGCTCGAACCCAAAATGCCGGTACGGGATCTGCTGGCCGAGCGCGACGGCGCATTCGGCGCGGCGGCCGATTCGACCCTGCTGGCGCGCCTCGATCTCAAGACCGGCGCCCGCATCACCATCGGCAACGCCACCTTTGAAATCCGGAGCGTCGTCGACGCCGAGCCGGACAAACTGGCCGGAGGGCTCGGATTGGGTCCGCGATTCCTGGTCAGCGAAGCAGGCTTGCGCGCGACCGGATTGTTGCAGCCCGGCAGCCTGGTGCGCTGGATCTACCGGGTAAAGCTGCCGGACAACGCGGCCGACGATCGGGCCGCCACCGCGCTGGCCGACGATACGCGAGCAGCGTTACCCCAAGCAGGCTGGGAGATTCGCAACCGCGGCAACGCCTCGCCGCAGCTTGAACGCACCATCAGCCGCTTTACGCAGTTTCTGACGCTGGTCGGCCTCGCCGCACTGCTGGTTGGCGGCGTCGGCGTCGCCAATGCCGTCAAAAGCCACATCGATCGCCGCCGCGACGTCATCGCCGCGTTCAAGGCGCTCGGCGCCACCGGCCGCGACGTCTTTTCGATCTACCTCACGCAGATCGTGATGCTCGCCGTAATCGGCTCGGTGATCGGCCTTGCCGTCGGCGCGGGGCTGCCCTTCCTCATTGTCGGCGTGTTCGGCAAGCTGCTGCCGCTGCCGGTGGTGCCGGCGCTGCATCCCGATGAACTGGCGCTCTCGTTCGTCTATGGCCTTTTGACCGCGCTCGCCTTCGGACTATGGCCGCTCGGCCGCGTGCATGACGTCCCGGTGGCGGCGCTGTTCCGCGAGGCGGTCAGCAGCGAGTGGCATCGCCCGCGCTGGCGCTACCTCGCCCTGATGGCGGTGGTAATCGCACTGCTGATCGGGGTGGCGATCGGGCTTGCCTATGACAAGCGGGTCGCGGCCATGTTCGTCGCCTCCTCGATCGTGGTGTTCGCGCTGCTGCGCGGTATCGCCGCCGGCCTGATGGCGCTGGCGCGCCGCCTGCCGCGTTCGCGCATCACCATGCTGCGGCTGGCGATCGCCAATATCTACCGGCCCGGCGCGCTGACGCCCTCGGTGGTGATGTCGCTCGGCCTTGGCCTCGCGGTGCTGGTGACCATCACCCAGATCGACGGCAATTTGCGGCGGCAATTCATGGCGGCGCTGCCCGATCGCGCACCGTCATTCTACTTCATCGATATCCCCACCGCCGACTTCGACCGCTTCGGCGCTTTCCTCAAGGAAACCGCGCCGCAATCGACCGTCGAGGACGTGCCGATGCTGCGTGGCCGCATCGTCGCCGCCCGCGGCGTCAAGGCGGAAGACCTCAAGGCCTCGACCGATACCGAATGGGTGCTGCAGAGCGATCGCGGCCTGACCTACACCGGCGAAATCCCGAAGGGCTCCAAGATCGTCGAGGGCAAATGGTGGGGAGCCGACTATAACGGCCCGCCGCTGGTTTCGATGGAAAAGAAGATCGCCGACGGGCTCAAGCTCAAGGTCGGCGACGAGATCGTGGTCAACGTTCTCGGCCGCGATACGCCCGCCACGATCGGCAATACGCGCACGGTGGACTGGCAAAGCCTGGGCATCAATTTCGTGCTGGTATTCTCGCCCAACGCCTTCAAGGGCGCGCCGCACACCCACATCGCCACGCTGACCGAGATGCACCCGGACTCCGCCGGCGACGCGCGGATCATCAAATCGGTGGCTGACGCGTTCCCGATGGTGACCAGCGTGCGGGTCCGCGAGGCCCTGGAAACCATCGGCGCCGTGGTTACCAACCTGGTGCTGGCGATCCGGGGCGCCAGCGCGGTCACGCTGGTTTCGGCCATCCTAGTGCTGGGCGGCGCGCTCGCCGCCGGCCATCGCCATCGGGTCTACGATGCCGTCATTCTCAAGACCCTGGGCGCAACACGGGCGCGGCTGCTCGGCGCCTACGCACTGGAATATCTGATGATCGGCCTGGCCACCGCGATCTTCGGCGTGATCGCCGGCTCCGTCGCGGCCTGGCTGATCGTGACCCGGCTGATGACCTTGAGTTTCGTCTGGCAGGCCGGCAGCGCCGCAGGCGTGGTGGCGGCGGCGCTGATCGTCACGGTAGGGCTCGGGCTGGCCGGCACCTTGCTGGCGCTGAACCAGAAGCCGGCCACGGTGCTGCGGAATTTATGACAAATTGAAGCACCCGGCCCGGCCGGCCGGGGCGAATATGCCCCGATTCCGGGCTTTAACGCGGCCGGCGTCGTCGGCATCCCGCTCCATCGCAGTCTTCACCCTGATATTGGTTCGCAGAGCGACATTCAGCCGCGCATGGAAGCTTGCAGCAAATGTGTTAGTTTCCCACATACAAGCTCGGGACAGAGGCCGGTTTGATGACGTGAAATTAATGTCAGCAAATGGCGGTATCTGAGATAGATTTACAACCGGCGCCGCAAAACCCTTGCGCTCCGCCGGGCAACCAACGGGAATTCGACCATGTCGGACCTAGACCGTAACTACGCTTCTCCCTTCGGCCGGGCCGCCGGGCGCGTTGACGCCGCGACCGTCGACGCCGGTCTGCGCGCCTACATGCTGCGCATCTACAACTACATGAGCATCGGCCTGGCCATCACGGGCCTCGCCGCGCTCGGCGTCTACATGGCGGCGGTGACCACCGATCCGGCAGGGGGCGCGGCCAAGATCGGCAACGCCTTCCTGACGCCGTTCGGCTACGCGATGTTCGTGAGCCCGCTGAAATGGCTGTTCATGCTGGCGCCGCTCGTCATGGTGTTCGCCATCTCGGCCGGCATCAACCGGCTGCGGCCTGCGACCGCCCAGATGCTGTTCTGGGTGTTCTCGGCGCTGATGGGCATTTCGCTGTCGTCGATCTTCCTGGTGTACACCCACACCTCGATCGTGCGGGTGTTCTTCATCACCGCGGCGACCTTCGGCGCGCTGAGCCTCTACGGCTACACCACCAAACGTGACATGAGCGGGATGGGATCGTTCCTGTTCATGGGCCTGATCGGCATCATCATCGCGAGCCTGGTCAATCTCTTCCTGGCGAGCTCAATGCTGCAGTTCATCGTGTCGGTGGTCGGCGTGCTGGTGTTTGCGGGCCTCACCGCCTGGGATACCCAGCGGCTGAAGAACGACTACATCTACGGCTATGCCTCACAGGGCGGTGACGTGGCTGAGCGCGCGGCGATCACAGGCGCCTTGTCGCTCTACCTGAACTTCATCAACCTGTTCACGCTGCTGCTGCAGCTGCTCGGTCAACGCGACTGACCGCGGCGTCAAGCAGACGAATTCGAGCCCCGGCCTATAGCGGCCGGGGCTTTTCTTTTGCCGGGCATCCACGTCTTGACGGTCTCTCAGAGAAGAAGACGTGGATGGCCTGAACAAGTCCGGCCATAACGAAGAGAGTTGATCCAGATTGATCTGCTGATAACTTCTACCGCCATGTCCGACCTTGAAATCAGGCCCGCCACCGCGGCAGACCTCCCGTTCATTACCGGGATTTACGAGCACGCGGTCCGTTACGGCACCGCGACCTTCGAGCTGATCCCGCCGGATCTGGCCGAGATGACACGGCGGTTCGGCGTCTTGAACGACGGCGGGTTCCCCTATCTCGTCGCGGCGTTCGAAGGCCGCGTGATCGGATACGCCTATGCCGGACCGTACCGGCCGCGGCCGGCCTATCGCTTCACGGTGGAGAATTCGGTCTATTTGCAGCCGGCGATCCACCGCCGCGGGATCGGCCTGCAATTGCTGCAACGGCTGATCGCCGAATCCGAGACGCGCGGCTATCGCCAGATGATCGCCGTGATCGGCGATTCCGCCAATGCGGGATCGATCGGCGTGCATAAGCGATGCGGATTCCACATGATCGGGACCCATCCTGGTGTCGGCTTCAAATTCGGCCGCTGGCTCGACACCGTGATGATGCAGCGCGCGCTGGGCGGTGGCACCACGACGCTGCCGGCCGCGCCGTAGCCTAGAGTACGTTGGCTACACCGCCGCGAGCTTGCGGTCGATCGCCAGCAGCACCCGATCGAGTTCATGGCCGCGGCGCAGGATCAGCCCGGTCGCCGAGATCACGCTGTACATGCCTTGCTTGCGGGCCAGCCGCGGATCTTTTTCGATGCGGTAGATCGGCACTTCGGACGCGCGCCGGAACACCGAGAACACGGCGCGGTCGCGCAGGAAATCGAGGGCATAGTCGCGCCACTCGCCATCGGCGACCATGCGACCGTACAAATTCAAAATACGATGGAGTTCAAAACGATTGAAGGTCACCCGGGCTGGCACAAAACCCGCAGCGGCGTTGCGCACCGCTGCGCTTCTATCGCTTGGATCGACTTCCTCCGACGTCAAATTCATGGAGCGCCTCCTGTCATGTCCTGCCAAGGCGTGATCGCCGAGGTCACGCCACGTCATGATCGCGCCAACAGCGGGCGGCGGCAAGAGGGACCCTGGCGAGGGCGCCGAAATTCGCCGGGGGCGCACGGTCCCCATGCGCCCCGAACCGCGTCACGGGATCGTTAGGACAATCATAATACGGCCCAATTTCCGCCAATCGACCGCCCTTCTAAATTGCGACAAACAATCACTGCGTTGGCCCGGTCCTTTCGGTTCCGGATTCCTCAGCCCCCAGCCCCCCGGGGTCGTCGGGATCGGGCCTGTTCGCAGGATAGTTTGTCCCCATCCTGGGCCAACGCGAGTTGGTCCTTTTTTATTTGGGGGAACCCGATTTGTCGTGCAGCGCCGCGACGGATTTCCACCGGGACGGCTGGCGTTTCAGAGATTTTTAGCGAAGCGCCGTGTAGGCCGCCCCAAGCATCGGGCCGGGCCTGTCGCGGCTGCCGTCCTGGACATAGACCACCGCGCCATCGACGCCTTCGCGGGAAATATTTTCCAGCGGCACTGTCCAGCTGCCGGAACTGCCGTTCCAGTCACCGACTTTGAGCAGGTTGCGCACCACATTGTAGTAGGTGACTTGGCGGCCGCTGTTCTCGCCGCGCCCGATTGAAATCGGCACCGCTTTAGAGATCGAGCAGATCCACACTTCGCCATGCGATGCAAAGGGAGCCTTGCTGGACGGTGCGACCGAGACGTTGATCTGCCTGCCGGCCAGAGTCATCGAAACCGGCACCGACATCACGCTATCGTTCTTGCGGGTGTCGCCGATGGCGCTCTCGATGCCGGCGCGATCGCTGCCGATCAAATGCGTCGATCCATTGACGACGACTTGCGGCGTGTAGACGTCGCGGTCGCCGCGGACCTGGGAATAGGCTTTCTGACGCGCGCTGAAACGCGAATCCGCAAGCGTATCCTTCCACCCAAGGTAGTCCCAATAGTCGATCGGCATGCTTAGCGCGATGACCGTGGGATCCTTGGCGAGTTCGCCGATGATCCGGTCGGCAGGCGGACATGACGAACAACCTTGAGAGGTAAACAACTCCACAACAGCGCGCGGGTCGGCATGGGCCGGGCGGATGATGGCGACAATCGCGCAGACGCCGAGCGCGCCTGACCAACGCGAGATATAGTTATAGGCCATCATTCCTGTCATTCTGGAAACCGATAAACACCCGCACCGTCGCCGTTGACTATCCGCAGCGTCCGATCGCGCCTGCCTTCGATCCCGAGAAGGCGGCTCTTCATAGGCCGCCTCTCTGTTGCTCGCCACTCACTTCGCGGTGAGCCATCCATCACGACTTGCATCACGCCGCCAGTTTGCGCAGCACATAATGCAGAATACCGCCGTTTCGATAATATTCGAGCTCGTCGAGCGTATCGATGCGGCAGAGCAGCGAAACGCGCTGCAGCGAACCATCGCCGGATACGATCTCCGCCGTCAACTTCTGACGGGGCTTCAGATCGCCTTGCAACCCGCGTATGGTTACCGTTTCGTCACCCTTCAGCCCGATCGACTGCCACGATGCACCTTCCTCGAAGGTCAGCGGCAGCACGCCCATGCCGACAAGGTTGGAGCGATGGATACGCTCGAAGCTCTGGCAGATCACGGCGCGGACGCCGAGCAGCCGCGTTCCCTTCGCGGCCCAGTCCCGCGACGAGCCGTTGCCGTATTCGGCGCCGGCGAAAACCACCAGCGGCACCTGCTCGGCCTGGTACTTCATCGCGGCATCGTAGATCGACATCTGCTCGCCGTCGGGCCAGTGCTTGGTCAGGCCACCTTCGGGAATATTGCCGTCGGCGCCCTTCAGCATGAAATTCTTGATGCGGATGTTGGCGAAGGTGCCGCGCATCATGATCTCGTGATTGCCGCGCCGCGTGCCGTATTGATTGAAGTCGGCCGGACGCACCTGGTGCTCCGACAGATATTTGCCGGCGGGCGATGTCAGCTTGATCGCGCCGGCCGGCGAGATGTGGTCGGTGGTGATCTTGTCGCCGAACATCGCCAGGATCCGCGCATCGACCACGTCGACGATGGCTTCCGGCTCCTTCTTCATGCCTTCGAAATAGGGCGGGTTCTGCACATAGGTCGAGCTCATGTTCCAGCGATAGGTTTCACTCTCGACGGTCTTGATCTTGCGCCAGTTGGTGTCGCCCTTGAACACATCGGCGTAGCGCTTCTTGAAGATCGCCGAGGTGACGTACTTCTTCATGAGGGCGTTGATTTCCTTCGTGGTCGGCCAGATGTCCTTCAGATAAACCGGCTTGCCGTCCTTGCCGGTGCCGATCGGCTCCACGGCCAGGTTCTTTGTCACCGTACCCGCCAGCGCATAGGCCACCACCAGCGGCGGCGAGGCCAGATAATTGGCCTGCACATCCGGGCTGACACGGCCCTCGAAGTTTCTGTTACCGGAGAGAACGGCGGCACCAATGACGCCATTGTCGTTGATCGACTTCGAAATCTCCTCCGGCAGCGGGCCTGAATTGCCGATGCAGGTGGTGCAGCCGAAGCCGACCAGGTTGAAGCCGACCTTGTCGAGATCGAGCTGCAGGCCGGAATTGGAAAGATATTCCGCGACCACCTGGCTGCCCGGCGCCAGCGAGGTCTTGACCCACGGCTTGGCGGTAAGCCCCCTGGCGGCGGCGTTGCGCGCCAAAAGGCCCGCGCCGATCAGGACGCTCGGATTGGACGTGTTGGTGCAGGAGGTGATCGCCGCGATCACCACATCGCCATGACCGAGATCGAAATTGCGATTCTCGACCGGATAGCGCGTCGCGGCATCCGTCGCTTTTTTGTACTCGCTGGCCATCGCCGCGGCGAAGCCTTCGGCGACCGCGGGCAGCGCGACCCGGCCCTCGGGGCGTTTTGGTCCAGCCATCGACGGCACCACGTCACGGAGATCGAGTGTCAGGGTTTCGGTGAATACCGGGTCGGGCGACTTCGCGGTGCGGAACAGGCCCTGCGCCTTGGCATAAGCGGTCACCAGCGCCACCCGAGCCGACGCCCGGCCCGAGGTCTTGAGATAATCGATGGTCTCGGCATCGACCGGGAAAAAGCCGCAGGTCGCGCCATATTCCGGCGCCATGTTGCCGATGGTCGCCTTGTCCGCGACCGAGAGATAATCGAGGCCTGGGCCGAAGAATTCGACGAATTTGCCGACCACGCCCTGCTTGCGCAGCATCTGGGTCACGGTCAGCACCAGATCGGTGGCAGTGACGCCTTCCTTGAGCTGGCCCTTGAGCTTGAAGCCGACCACTTCCGGCAGCAGCATCGACAGCGGCTGGCCAAGCATCGCGGCTTCAGCCTCGATGCCGCCGACGCCCCAGCCGAGCACGGCGAGGCCGTTGACCATGGTAGTGTGCGAGTTGGTGCCGACCAGCGAATCCGGATAGGCGACCTCGAAGGTGCCTTTCTTCTTGCCGACCGTCATCTTCTCCTTGCGGGTCCACACCGTCTGCGCGAGGTATTCGAGATTGACCTGGTGGCAGATGCCGGTGCCGGGCGGCACCACGGAGAAGTTCGAAAACGCCTTCTGGCCCCATTTGAGGAATTCGTAGCGCTCCTGATTCTGCTTGTACTCCTCGACCACGTTCTTGGCGAACGCCTTGTTGTCACCGAAGAAGTTGACGATCACGGAGTGGTCGATGACCAGATCGACCGGCACCAGCGGATTGATCTTCTCCGCATCGCCCCCGAGCGCCTGCATCGCATTGCGCATCGCCGCCAGATCGACCACCGCCGGCACGCCGGTGAAATCCTGCATCAGCACCCGCGCCGGGCGGAACGCGATTTCATGCTCGAGCGCCCGCTTTTTCAGCCACTTCGAAACCGCCAGAATGTCGGCCTTCTTGACGGTGCGGTCGTCCTCGTTGCGCAGCAGATTTTCCAGCAGCACCTTCATCGAATAGGGCAGCTTGGAGATTCCCTTCAGGCCATTCTTCTCGGCGGCGGGCAGGCTGTAATAGATGTAGGTCTTGCCGCCGACCTTGAGGGTCTTCCGGCATTTGAAGCTGTCGAGCGAGGTCATGGAGGCAAATCCCAATTGTCAGTTATACCCGATAAAGGTATCAAAACACCGTCTGTGAGCCGTGGCCTGATGGCTTGCAGCGGCGGGTTGTGTGCTGCATCAAGTTCCGGCTTATAGAATCTTTCCAGACGCACCGCCACACCGGCAAGCGCGCCGCAGCGATGCGACACCCATAAATTCTGATGCGGTAGCGATAGTTTCCAGAGGGCTGTGAAGGGACAAAATGCGGCTCTTGGGACGGGGCGTCAGTTGCGTGCGGGGCGGCCGGGCGGTGTTCCGCGGCCTCGATTTTGAGGCGTCCTCGGGCGAGGCGCTGGCCGTCACCGGCCCCAATGGATCGGGCAAAACCTCGCTGTTGCGCCTGATCGCCGGCCTGCTGGCGGCGGCGGACGGCTCGATCGGCCTGGAGGGCGGCGAGACGGAGCTGACCCTGCCAGAGCAGGCGCACTATCTCGGCCATCGTGACGCGCTGAAGCCCGCCCTGAGCGTCGTGGAAAACCTGATCTTCTGGCGGGATTTTCTGGGCGGCGAAGTGTTCGACGCCGGCAAAAGCCTGGCCGCGGTCGGGCTCGACCATGCCGCGCGGCTGCCGGCGGCCTTTCTGTCCGCCGGGCAGCGGCGGCGGCTCTCGATCGCCCGGTTGCTCGCGGTCCGGCGGCCGGTCTGGCTGCTGGACGAGCCGACCAATGCACTGGATACGGCCGGGCAAAAGCTGTTCGCGGGCCTGATGAGCGATCATCTTTCACGCGGCGGCCTGATCGTCGCCGCCACCCATGCGCCGCTTGGGGTACAAGCCCGGGAGTTGCAGATGGGGGACGCGGCATGACCGCCCTCGCCGCGCTGGTTCGGAGAGACATCAAGATCGCGCTGCGGGTCGGCGGCGGGGCACTGATCGGGGTGCTGTTCTTTCTCACCGTGGTGGTGTTGATGCCGTTCGCGCTCGGCCCCGACCTCGCGCTGCTGGCGCGACTGGGCCCGGCGATCCTCTGGCTCGGCGCACTGCTCGCCAGTCTGCTCACCCTCGACCGGCTGTTCATGGCCGATCACGAGGACGGCTCGCTCGACCTGATCGTGATGAGCCGGACCCCGCTGGAGCTTAGCTGCGCTGCGAAAGCGCTGGCGCATTGGCTCGCCGCGGGACTGCCGCTGATCATCGCCACGCCGGTGATGGGATTGCTGCTGAATCTCGACGGCACATCGACGATGGCGGTGGCATTGACGCTGCTGGTGGGCACCCCGGCGCTGACATTCACCGGCATGATCGGCGCGGCGCTGGCGGTGACGCTGCACCGCGGCGGACTATTGCTGGCGGTACTGGTGCTGCCGCTATCGATTCCCGTGCTGATATTCGGCGTCGCCGCCTCGCAAGCCGCCATAACCGGACCACTGTCATTCGGTACCCCGTTTTCGATCCTGTGCGCGTTGTCGTTGGTCAGCTTCGTGATCGGACCGTTCGCGGCCGCCGCAAGCCTGCGCCACGGCCTGGATTGAGCGCCGAATTGACGTCGATCAACTCTCGCGGAGGCGGAATGAAACAAGACAAGCCACATTGCCTGCCCCGGCGGCGGCGATTATCAGGGATGCCATGACGCTGATCGATCTCGCCAACCCGACACGGTTCCTGACGCTGACGGCGCGCCTGTTGCCATGGCTCGCGGCGGCGACCGCGGCCCTGCTGCTGGTCGGCCTCTATCAATCGGCCATGGCGCCCGACGACTACCAACAGGGCGCGACCGTGAAGATCATGTTCATTCACGTGCCGAACGCGTGGCTGTCGATGTTCGTCTGGGGCGTGATGAGCCTCGCCGCGCTGGGCACGCTGGTGTGGCGGCATCCGCTGGCGGACGTCGCGGCAAAGGCCGCGGCCCCGATCGGCGCTGCATTCACCTTTCTCGCGCTGGTCACGGGCTCGTTGTGGGGCCGGCCGATGTGGGGCACCTATTGGGAATGGGATGCGCGGCTCACCTCGATGCTGATTCTGTTTCTGATGTATCTCGGCCTGATCGCGTTGTGGCGCGCAGTCGAAGATCCCTCGCGCGCGGCGCGCGCCGCCGCGATCCTGACGCTGGTCGGCGCGATCAACCTGCCCATCATCAAATTCTCGGTGGACTGGTGGAACACGCTGCACCAGCCCGCATCCGTGATGCGGATCGGCGGATCCTCGCTCGACCCCGCTTTTCTGATTCCGCTGCTGGTGATGGCGGTGGCATTTTCGCTGTTGTTCGTCACGCTGCATCTGGCGGCGATGCGCAACGAGATCCTGCGCCGCCGGGTGCGCAGCTTGCAGATGATGCAAGCCAGCCAGCGTGCGGCTTAAAACGATGTCGCTTGGTCCTTATGCGTCATTTATCGTGACCTCCTATGCCCTGGTGGCGGCCGTGGTGCTGATCCTGATCGTCCTGATCGCGTCCGATTACCGCCGCCAGATGGAACGGCTGCGCGATCTCGACGCCGGCGGCGTCAGCCGGCGTTCGGGGCGCGGCGCGGCAGACATCCGATGAGTGAGCAGACCACATCGCCGCGGAGCATGCCCTGGCTGATGCTGCTGCCGCTCGCCGGTTTTATGGTGCTGGCCGGAATCTTCCTGCTGCGGCTGCACGGCGGCGATCCCTCCAAAATCCCGTCGGCCCTGATCGGCCGCCCGGCGCCGCAAACGACGCTGCCGGCGCTGGAGGGCCTCGTCAGCGACGGCGCGCAGGTGCCCGGGCTCGATCCCGCCGTGTTCAAGGGAAAAGTAAGCGTCGTCAATGTCTGGGCGTCGTGGTGCGTGCCGTGCCACGACGAAGCACCGCTGCTGACCGAGTTGGGCAAGGACAAGCGGCTGCAGGTCGTCGGCATCAACTACAAGGACGCCCCGGATAACGCCCGGCGCTTCCTCGGCCGCTACGGCAATCCGTTCCGCATCGTCGGTGTCGACGCCAACGGCCGCGCCTCGATCGAATGGGGCGTCTATGGCGTGCCGGAGACCTTCGTGGTCGGACGCGAAGGCACCATCGTCTTCAAGATGGTCGGGCCGGTGACGCCTGACAATATCAACACCGTGCTCAGGGCCGAGATCGACAAGGCGCTGAAGGCGGGGAGCTGAACGGGGCGCCGCCTCACCCCTTCGACACGTCTCCGGCGTCCGCCTCGCTCGCTTCCAGCGAGGCCGGCTCCAGATGGTAGCGCTTGGTCAGCGGCATCTGGGTGACGGCAAACAGCATCGTCAGCGGCACCATGCCGAACGCCTTGAATGCGACCCAGACATCGGTGGACTGGGTGCGCCAGATGATCTCGTTCAGGACCGCCATGGCCAGGAACCACAACGCCCAGCGCCACGTCAGGATACGCCAGCCCTGCGGCGTGAGATTGAACATCTGGTCGAACATGATCGCGATGAAGGAGCGGCCGAACAGCAGGCCACCACCTAGGATCGCAGCGAACAGCGTATAGATGATGGTCGGCTTGACCTTGATGAAGGTTTCGTCATGCAGCACCAGCGTCAGCGTGCCGAACACGATAACGACCACGGCGGTCACGATCGCCATGATCGGGACATGCCGCGTCACCACATAAGATGCGGCCATCGCCACGACCACCGCCACCATGAACGCGCCGGTGGCGACGAACAAATTGGATTTGGCGTTGGCGATAAAGAACACGATCAGCGGACCGAGTTCGGTCGCAAGCTTGAACAGCGGATGCGGTGCGGTTTTGTCCATTATCTCACCTGTTGCTGCAGTCATCATCCGCGAAGGCGGATGATCCAGTATTCCGAGCCGGTTCGAGCCTCACAAACGGCGCGGCGTACTGGATGCCCCGCCTGCGCGGGGCATGACAAGAAAACCTAAGACTCAATCCCTGCGATCGCCTGCGCGAAATCCCGTGCCGTGAACGGCGCGAGATCGTCGATACCTTCCCCGACGCCAATAAAATGCACCGGCAGTTTGTGTTTATCGGCCAGCGCCACCAGGATGCCGCCGCGCGCGGTGCCGTCGAGCTTTGTCATCACGAGACCCGTCACCCCAGCGGTACGATGAAATGCCTCGACCTGCGACAGCGCATTTTGTCCCACCGTGGCATCGAGCACCAGCAGCACCGCATGCGGCGCCGAGGCATCGACCTTCCTGATGACGCGAACGACCTTTTCGAGTTCGTTCATCAGCTCCGCCTTGTTCTGCAGCCGGCCGGCGGTGTCGATCAGGAGCACGTCGAGTTTTCCTTCGCGCGCCGCCGTGAGGGCATTGAAGGCAAGACTCGCGGAATCCGATCCTTGGGCACCCGCGATGACCGGCGAGTTGGTGCGCTCGCCCCAGATCTTCAACTGCTCGATCGCGGCGGCACGAAACGTATCGCCCGCCGCCAGCATCACCTTGCGGCCCTCCGAGCTCAGCTTCGATGCCAGCTTGCCGATGGTGGTGGTCTTGCCGGAACCGTTGACGCCGACCACGAGGATGACGAACGGCTTTTGCGCCGGGTCGATCACCAGCGGCTTCGCCACCGGCGCCAGCACCTTCTCGACTTCGGTCGCGACCACCGACTTGACGTCATCAGCCGAGATCGCCTTGTCGTAGCGGCCGACGCCGACCGCCGCCGCAACCCTCGCAGCCACCTCGGTTCCCAGATCGGCGCGCAGCAGCACGTCCTCGATATCCTCGAGCATCGCACGGTCGAGCTTGCGCTTGGTGACGAGGTCGGCCACCGCCGACCCCAGCGAATTCGACGTTCGCTTCAGGCCGCTGGACAGCCGTCCCCACCAGCTCAATTTGGGGGTTCCGGGAGTGGTATCGTTCATGTCGGGGGTGTGTTAGCGGTTTCGCGCCATGAGCGAAAGTCTTGACCGACCGATCGAAGTTCCCGAATTGACCGCGGACGAAATCCAGGCCCGCGTACTCCACCGCGACGGGCTGATGCTGGTGATCGACAAGCCCGCGGGCCTGCCGGTGCATCGCGGCCCCAAGGGCGGCGCCAATCTGGAATCCTCGTTCGACGCGCTGCAATTCGGCCTGCCGCGGCCGCCGGTACTCGCCCATCGGCTCGATCGCGACACCTCGGGCTGCCTGGTGCTGGGACGCCATCGCAAGGCGACGGCGTCATTGGGCCTGTTGTTCAAGCATGGCCGGATTTCCAAGACCTACTGGGCGGTGGTCGAAGGCGGCCCGACCGAGGATGAAGGCATCATCGACATGCCGCTCGGCCGCCTCAATGCCGAGCGCGGCTGGTGGCAGAAGCCCGATCCGGAAGGGCAGACCGCGATCACAAACTGGAGAGTGCTGGGACGCGGCGGCGGCCTGAGCTGGCTCGCGCTCGAACCGGTCACCGGCCGCACCCATCAATTGCGCGTTCACTCGGCAGCGCGGGGCTGGCCGATCGTCGGCGACAATATCTACGGCAACGGCCCGCGCTTCGGCGAGCCGCGCCTGCATCTGCATGCCCGCGAAATCGTGATTCCGATTTCGAGAAATAAAGACCCGGTGCGCGTGGTGGCCCCTGCGCCGGCGCATTTGCACGAGCGGCTGCGGACATGCGGCTGGAATGGAGAATGAAGCTTTCTTCCCCTCTCCCTTTGTGGGAGAGGGTGGCTCGCATCGTCAGATGCGAGACGGGTGAGGGGTCACGGACTATCGATAGAAAGAGCCCCCTCATCCGGCACGGACTTCGTCCGCGCCACCTTCTCCCACAAGGGGAGAAGGGACAAGAGCCGCGTCACACTGTTAACCGCGCGCCGTCATTTCCGGCAATTCTCAGTGCCCGCACGGTACCCGGCTTTTCATCACCAATCGCCACCGGCACAAAATGCTCGGTACGCCCTTGCGTGAGGCTCTCGATCAGCACCTGGCGCGTCGCGCCGGCCTCTGACGACAATCGCTTTTGCAACGCCGCTTCTCCCGCTGCCCGCAATCGCTTCGCACGTTCCCTGATCACCTCGCCCCGTACCTGCGGCATCCGCGCGGCCGGCGTGCCCGGCCGCGGTGAATAGGGAAACACGTGCAGGAAAGTCAGGCCGCATTCCTCCACCAGATCCTGCGAGCGCGCGAACATTTCCCCGGTTTCGGTCGGAAAGCCCGCGATGATATCGGCGCCAAGCGCGATGTCCGGCCGCAGCCGCCGCACCTGCGCGCAAAACTCAACCGCCTGACTGCGGGAATGCCGCCGCTTCATCCGCTTCAGGATCAGGTCGTCGCCGGACTGCAGCGACAGATGCAGATGCGGCATCAGGCGTTCATCATTGGCGATCACATCGAGCAGATCGCGATCGACCTCGATCGAATCAATGGACGAGATCCGCAACCGCTTCAATTCCGGCACATGCCGCAGGATCTGCCTGGTTAGCGCCCCCAGCTTCGGCGCGCCCGGCAGATCCGAGCCATAGCTCGTGAGATCGACACCGGTCAGCACGATCTCGGCATGGCCGCGCCCGGCCAGCGCGCGGACCTGTTCGACCACCGCGCCCATCGGCACCGAACGCGAATTGCCGCGGCCGTAGGGGATGATGCAGAAGGTACAGCGATGATCGCAGCCGTTCTGCACCTGCACGAACACCCGTGGCAGGCCGTTCTGAAATCCGTCCACCAGATGCGGCGCCATTTCGCGAACCGCCATGATGTCGGCCACCGCGATCTTTTCCTCGCAGGCAATGCCGAACGAGGGCTGTGCGTCGAGCGCGGTGCGCGCATGGCGCCACGCTTCGCCTCGCATCTTGTCGTCATTGCCGACCACCCGATCGACTTCGGCCATCTCGGCGAACATCCGGGGCTGGGTCTGCGCCGCGCAGCCGGTCACCACGATCCGCGCCTGCGGCCTTTCGCGCTTGAGCCGGCGGATCGATTGCCGCGCCTGCGCCACGGCTTCGTTGGTGACCGCGCAACTGTTGATGACGATGGTGTCGGTTAACCCGGCATGCGCCGCCTCGCGCAAAATCACTTCGGATTCGAAGGCGTTGAGGCGGCAGCCGAAGGTGACGACATCGACGCTCATGTCAGGCGACGGAAGCAAACAAGGCAGGATCGAACCGCCCTTCATACTCGAAGGCCGCGGTGCCCGTCATCAGCACATGGTCATCGCCCTCGCGCCACTCGATGGCGAGCTCGCCGCCGGGCAGCGATATCTGCACACGGCGATCGGCCCGCTTCAGCCGCGCCGCCGCGACCGCGGTCGCGCATGCCGCCGAACCGCAGGCTTTTGTCAGCCCCGCACCGCGCTCCCAGGTGCGGATCGTGATGTGGTCGCGATCGACGATATGGGCGAGCGTGATATTGGCGCGCTCGGGAAAGATCGGGTGGTTTTCCAGGAGCGGGCCGAAGCGGACGAGGTCATAGGCATTGACGTCGTCGACCCAGAAGATCGCATGCGGATTGCCCATGCTGACGACGGACGGCGAATGCAAGACCGGCGCGTCGATCGGCCCGACCTGCAATTCGATATAGCGGGTATCGCGAAATTCTTCCGCCAGCGGAATATCCTTCCAGCCGAATTTCGGCGGGCCCATGTCGACGGTGTAGAGATCGCCGGCCGGGCCCTGCCAGCAATTGAGCAGGCCGGCCCGGGTTTCGAAGGTGACGGCGGTCTGCCCGGTTTTCTCGAACAGGCGGCGCACCACGCAGCGCATGCCGTTGCCGCAGGCGGCAGCTTCCGAGCCGTCATTGTTGTAGATGCGGATGAACGCCTCGGTGCCCGCAAGCCGCGGCGGCTGCAGCACCATCAGCTGATCGTAATGCACGCCGGCGGGCGAGGCGACCGCGCGGGCATCCTCCGGCGTGACGGCCCCGGCCGAATCGCGCAGGTCGACCACGACAATCTCGTTGCCGATGCCGTTCATCTTGGCAAATGCATGGTTGGCGAGCGGGCTCATGGAATTTTCCGAATGGTGCCTGTCTTATATGGCGAACAATGGCAGATTGGCCAGTGTGGTGTATCTGTGTCGCCCCCCTGCCGGAATCGGAGGCCCATGATGTTTCTGTCAGGGGACGAAAGCAGACTTCGCGTGTTAGGATGACCGCATGCTCGCCAGTGTGAACCGGGATGCGACGTGCGACCGCTGAATATCGCCATGGAGAATACCGAATGAAATGCCCCCGCTACGTCCGCCTTGCCATGGTCGCGCTGATCCCGGCGGCGATTTCGCTGGGTAGTGGCAGCGTGCTGGCGCAATCGCCGACACCTGCGGCGCCTCCCGGGGCCAGCACCCCGGCGACGCCGGCGCCTGCCCCGCCAGCCACACCCGATGCGGCTCCAAGCCCCTCGACCGCGCCTTCCACCCCGCCCGCCGCCGCGCAGACGCCCGCGACGCCGCCTTCCGCTGCCGCGCCGGTTCAGCCCGCCGATCCCTTCGGCGAACAGGTCGCGCTGGAATCCAAAAAGGTCGTCATCGTCAGGGGGACCGCCAACTGGGATTCGGCGTTCGACACCCTGATCAACTCGTTCAAGGCGCTGTCCGCGTTGATCGAGAAGCAGGGCATCAAGACATCAGGCAACGCGATGATCGTCTATACCTCGACCGACGATAACGGCTTTACATATCTCGCGGAAATCCCGGTCGATCAGGACCCGAAGGACCTGACCAAGGACATGAGCATCGGCAAATCTCCCGAGGGCAAGGCCTTGAAGTTCGTCCACCGCGGCTCCTACGACAATATGGACAACACCTATGAGGCGATCACCAACCACCTCGACGACAAGAAACTCGAAGCCAAGGACACTTTCATCGAGGAATACATCACCGATCCGCTGAAGACGGCGGAGGACAAGCTGGTCATCAACGTCTATGTGCCGCTGAAGTGAAACCGATGAAATATCCCACAGCCCTCACTGCCGCCATCGCCGCGGGCACCCTGTTCGCCGCGCCGGCGCTGGCGCAAATCGCTCCGCCGTCGGCCATTTCAGTCTCCGGCGAGGCCACCGTATCGGTGCCGCCGGATCTGGCGCTGGTCGAGGGCGGCGTCACCTCGGAGGCCAAAACCGCGCGCGAGGTGTCCGACGCCAACAACGCGGCGATGGGCAAGGTGCTGCAGGCGCTGAAGACCGCCGGCCTCGAGGCGAAAGACGTTCAGACCTCGCGGCTGTCGCTGCAGCCGCAAAGCGCGCCGAACCGCGCCGGTCCGCCGGCCATCGTCGGCTACCGCGCCAGCAATCGCGTGACCATCCGCGTGCGCGACGTCGGCAAGGTCGCCAACGTGATCGACACGCTGGTCGCGGCGGGCGCCAACGATATCGGCGGCATCAATTTCATGGTGTCGCAGGCCTCGAAACTTCTCGATGAGGCCCGGGAACAGGCGGTGGCCGATGCCCGCCGCAAGGCCGAGATCTATGCCAGGGCCGCCGGCGTCACGCTCGGCGCGCCGCTCAGCATCTCGGAGGAAGGCTCCCCCGCGCCGTTATTCCGCGGCAAGATGGCGGCGCCGATGGCCGCAGGAGCCCCGGTGGCGCAGGGCGAAGAAACGCTTTCGGTGTCGGTGAACGTATCCTGGGCGATCAAGGCGTTGCCGTGAAATAAGATGTCGTCCCTGCGAAAGCAGGGCCGCATAACCACAGGACTTTGTGGTTACGGCACGCTGTAGCTCCAACCCTGCGCACAATGGAGATCGGCGGCTACGGGTCCCGGCTCAAGGCCGGGACGACGAGAGGTTAGACCTCGTACACCTGGCCAGGCTTGAGCGCCGCAAACCGCTCGCGCGGAATCTTCGCCTCGTCCAGCGCCGCACCGAGCGCGATCACCGGCGCGTCGATCGCTTCGTCGGTGAGCTGAAACGTGCCGTGGTGATGCGCCAGCGCCTGCTCGGCGCCGCAATCGGCCAGCGCCTTCACCGCGTCCGACGGGTTCATGTGCTGGTCCTTCATGAACCAGCGCGGCTCGTAGGCGCCGATCGGGAGGATCGCCAGCCGCAACGGGCCATGCGCCTCGGCGACGCGGCGGAAATGCGTGCCGTCGCCGTAGCCGGAATCGCAGACGATGTAGATCTTGCCCGCCGGCGTCTCCAGCACGAAACTCGCCCACAGCGCCTTGTTGCGGTCGAACAATCCGCGCGCCGACCAGTGCCGCGTCGGCACCAGCGTCACCGTGACGCCGTTTCCCAATTCGATGCGGTTATGCCAGTCGAACGCTTGCGCCTTGATGGTGCTGTCGGCGCTGCGCATGGTGAGGTCGTTGCCGAGCGGCGTGATCACGCGTGACGAGAATTTCCCGACCAGTTTCGAGAGCGTCGCGATATCGAGATGATCGTAATGGCCATGCGACACCAGCGCGACGTCGATCGGAGGCAACGCGTCAAATGCAATGCCGGGGTCGTTGTGGCGCTTCGGTCCGGCCCAGCTCACCGGCGAAGCCCGCTCCGACCACACCGGATCGACCAGGATGTTCAACCCCGCCGTCTGAATCAGCCAGCTGACGTGACCGACATAGGACAGGCGCACCTTGCCGCCGTCGACACGTGCCGGCGGCGTATCGGCGTGCGGGCTGGGCACCCATTCCGGCCAGGCCTCCCGCTTCCGGTTGCCGCCGAACTGCCATCGCAACACTTCGCCAAGCGATCTCGGCGGCGAGCCATCGGGATCGAAGAACCGCGTCCCATCGAAATGATCGGAGACCGGGCCGTCATAATTGCGCATGCGGGAGACCCAAAGAGCTGATAGTCCCGACGCAGCCGCCAGGCTTGCGAGAACGGTGAGAAACCGGCGGCGGGTGAGGGACACGTGGCGAGATCACGATTGCGTGTGAGGACGGGCTGCGGGACAGCCGCCGCCGAAGTCACCATTTGGGCAGCGCGACGGACTTTTACAACGCGGGACTCGCCTCAAAAACGGCGCCCGGCGAGACCATGCCCCGCTCTCAATACCCCACCGTGAAGCGCCTGCGCGAATGGGCCGGCTTCTCGATCTCGTCGGCGAGCGCGACGGCGTAGTCCTCAAACGAGATGCTGCTGCCTTTCTCATTGGACAGCAATTGATCGCCGCCGATCCGGAATTTGCCGGTGCGCTCGCCTGCCACGAACAGCGCCGAGGGCGATAAAAACGTCCAGTCGAGCTTGGTTTCCTTGCGCAGCAGATCGAGGAACGCGCCGCCGGCCGCAGCCTCGGCCTTGTAGATCGCCGGGAATTCCGCCGTGTCGATCAGCTTCACGCCATGCGCCACCTCAAGGCTGCCGGCGCCGCCGACAACCAGATAGCGGCCGGCGCCGGAAGCGCGCACCGCCTCGATCAGCTTGCGCGGATCGCTCGCGGTGAAATGCACCGAGCTGATAACGACGTCGTGACCCCTCAGCACGGCGGCGAGGCCCGCGGCGTCATTGGCGTCGGCCTTCAGCGGCGTGACGCCCGTCAACGCCGGGACTTTCTCCGGATGACGAGCGATGGCGGTAACGGCGTGGCCGCGGCGGGACAGTTCGGCGAGAATACGGGAGCCGGCATTGCCGGTAGCGCCGATCAGGGCAATTTTCATTTGGGGCGTCTCCCTATAGTAACTAATGGAAACCAGCTATTCAATTTGGCAGTAGCTGTGAAGAAGGCACTTTACCGTAAGCTGGTTACCCTCAGGAGACCCCATGCAGTCCATGCTTCGAGACTGGAACGCCTACGCCCATACCTGCCCGACCCGAATGGTGCTGGACCGGATCGCCGACAAATGGGCGGTTCTGGTGCTCGGCCTGCTGGGTGACGGCCCCGTGCGCTTCAACCAGTTGCGGCGCCGGATCGAGGGCATTTCGCAGAAAATGCTGTCGCAGACCCTGAAAAGCCTGGAGCGCGACGGCCTTGTCAGCCGCAAGGCGATCCCGACCGTGCCGGTGACGGTCGAATATTCGATCACGCCCCTGGGCGAGACCCTGTCCGCCACCGTCGACAGCTTGCGGGTCTGGGCGGAAACCCACATGGAACAGGTGTTGCTGTCACAGCAACAATACGACGCCGGCGGCCCTCAAGCCGCATCCGCGTGACCTCTTGATGCGGCTCGAAACCTTGACTTATCGCCCCTCGGCGCTGTAAATCCGCCCACTTCTCGGAAAGACATTCTTTTCGACCCGCCGACCGGCCCTGGAGGCCGGAGGTCAACGCCCGACAGCGCGATGCGCCCTCGGGCGTAAAAGTGTTTGGAACATTGTCTCGGCGCAGTGCCGATACAAAATGAGGCGTCATCACCCGCGAAGGCGGGTGATCCAGTATCCCAGAGTATCTCGCTTGAGCCGAGAAGCTGCGGCGTACTGGATACCCCGCTTTCGCGGGGTATGACGGCGGTAGGTAAAGTAGCGAAGACCTCATCCTGAGGAGCCGCGAAGCGGCGTCTCGAAGGATGGATTTGAGTGGAATCGCCACCCTTCGAGACGCAGGCTCCGCCTGCTCCTCAGGGTGAGGCAGCAGGAAGAGAATTTAAGTGTTCGACAATCTGTCGGAAAAGCTTGGTGGCATACTCGATCGGCTGACGCGGCGCGGATCGCTGACGGAAGCCGACGTCGATGCCGCGATGCGCGAGGTGCGCCGCGCGCTGCTGGAGGCCGACGTCTCGCTCGACGTCGTCCGGAGTTTTACCGAGAAAGTCCGCGAGCAGGCGATCGGCGCCACCGTGGTCAAGTCGGTGACCCCCGGCCAGATGGTGGTGAAGATCGTCCATGACGAGCTGATCGCCACGCTCGGCTCCGACGGCCAGACCATCGACCTCAACGCGGTGCCGCCGGTCGCGATCATGATGGTCGGCCTGCAGGGCTCCGGCAAAACCACGACGACCGCCAAACTGGCCCGCCGCCTGACCCAGCGCGACAAGCGCAAGGTGCTGATGGCATCGCTGGACATCTATCGCCCGGCGGCGATGGAGCAGCTCGCGGTGCTCGGGCGCGACCTCGATATCCCGACATTGCCGATCGTGGCCGGCCAGAAGCCGGCGCAGATTGCCAAGCGCGCGCTGGAAGCCGCCAAGCTCGGCGGCTACGACGTGGTGCTGCTCGACACCGCCGGCCGTACCACGCTCGACGAAGAGATGATGGCGGAAG
The DNA here is from genome assembly GCA_963793165.1 of uncultured Alphaproteobacteria bacterium. Taxonomy (GTDB): domain Bacteria; phylum Pseudomonadota; class Alphaproteobacteria; order Rhizobiales; family Xanthobacteraceae; genus Bradyrhizobium. Next base: position 184,658 of record CAWBYU010000003.1, on the reverse strand, counting down.
CCGCCGAAATCAAAACCACGGCCAATCCGCACGAAGTGCTGCTGGTCGCGGATTCCCTGACCGGCCAGGACGCGGTCAATCTGGCGCGATCCTTTGACGAGCGCGTCGGCCTCACCGGCATCGTGCTGACGCGGGTCGACGGCGACGGCCGCGGCGGCGCCGCGCTATCGATGCGCGCCGTCACCGGCAAGCCGATCAAGCTGATCGGCACCGGCGAGAAAACCGACGCGCTGGAAGATTTTCATCCGAGCCGGATCGCGGGGCGCATTCTCGGCATGGGCGACGTCGTCTCGCTGGTGGAGAAGGCCGCCGCCAACATCGACGCCGAAAAAGCCGCACGCACCGCCGAGCGGATGCGCAAGGGGCAGTTCGACCTCAACGACATGCGCGAGCAGCTTTCGCAGATGGCGAATATGGGCGGCATCAGCGGCCTGATGGGCATGATGCCGGGCATCGCCAAGATGAAGAACCAGCTGGCCGCCGCCAACCTCGACGACAAAATCCTCAAGCGGCAGGTCGCGATCATCGATTCGATGACGCGGCAGGAGCGCAAGAGCCCCGACATCCTCAAGGCCAGCCGCAAGAAGCGCATCGCCGCCGGCGCCGGGCAGAAGGTCGAGGAGATCAACAAGCTGTTAAAAATGCACCGCAACATGGCCGACATGATGAAGGCCATGGGCTCCGGCAAGCGCGGCCCGATGGCCGGCATCGCGCAGGCGATGGGATTTGGCGGCGGCGGCATGCCCTCGCCCGAACAGATGAAGGCGCTGGCGGAGAAAATGCCGGGCGGCGCCGGACCGGGCGGCATGCCGGCATTGCCGAAGGATCTCCCCGTGGGTTTGCGCCAGGGGTTACCGAATCTGCCGGGACTCACGGGTCTCAGCGGCAAGCCGAACCTGCCGGGCCTCGGCGGCTTCCCCGGTCTGGGGAAGAAGAAATGAGAAATCTCGTCATTCCGGGGCGGCTCGCAGAGCCGAACCCGGAATCCCGATGTGAACGATCGCCGAGATTCCGGGTCTGCGTGCTCCGCACGCATCCCGGAATGACGCGCATGATCAACTGAACAACAAACCAAAGTTTTTGAAGGAGACTAATAAAATGTCAGTCGTTATCCGCCTCGCTCGCGCAGGCACCAAGAAGCGTCCGGTCTATCACGTCGTCGTCGCCGATTCGCGCTTTCCCCGCGATGGACGCTTCATCGAGCGGCTCGGCCATTTCAATCCGCTGCTGCCCAAGGACAACGAGGCCCGGCTGAAACTCGACATGGACAAGGTCCAGGCCTGGATGGCCAAGGGCGCGCAGCCCTCCGACCGCGTCGCGCGGTTCCTCGACGCCGCCGGCGTCAAGAAGCGCGAAGCGCGCAACAATCCGGAAAAGGCGGTGCCGCGCAAGGAGCGCAAGGCCAACGCCGAAGCCGCCGCCAAGTCGGCGTAAAGCGTAACGGCGGGCGACGGTGGCAGCGCCGATCTGCGTCGCCCGGATCGGCGCCGCGCATGGCGTGCGCGGCGCAGTGAAGCTGTGGACGTTTACGGAAGACCCGCTGGCGGTGAAACGCTACGGACCTCTCGCGACCAAGGACGGCGCGCGATCGTTCGAGGTCGCGACCGCCCGCGAGGCAAAGGGCCATCTGGTGGCGACGCTGAAAGGCATCGCCACGCGCGAGGAAGCCGAACGCCTCAATGGCCTCGAGCTCTACGTCGCGCGCGAAAAATTGCCGGCGACCGATGACAATGAATATTACCACGCCGACCTGATCGGGCTTGCCGCGGTTACGCCTGCGAACGAGCCGCTCGGCCGCGTCACCGCGATCCACAATTTCGGCGCCGGCGACATCATCGAAATCGCGCCGCCGCAGGGCGCGACCATGCTGCTGCCCTTCACCAACGCGGTCGTGCCTACGGTCGATCTCGGGAGCGGGCGCGTGGTGATCGAATTGCCCGATGAGATTGCGGGTGACGAGCCCACAAGCGCGGACGTTTGAATATGACTGCCGACACAAACCGCTGGCGCGCGACGGTATTGACGCTGTTTCCGGAAATGTTTCCGGGCCCGCTCGGCGTCAGCCTCGCGGGCAAGGCGCTGGCGTCCGGGCTCTGGGCGCTGGAGGCGCGCGATATCAGGGACTCCGCCACTGACCGGCACCGCAGCGTCGACGACACCCCGGCCGGCGGCGGCCCCGGCATGGTGCTGCGCGCCGACGTGCTGGCGGCGGCTATCGACGCGGCGGACATTGCCTCCGACTGTCCGAAGCTGCTGATGAGCCCGCGGGGTCGGCCATTGACCCAGTCTCGGGTCATGGAACTCGCCGCCGGGCCCGGGCCGCTGATTGTCTGCGGCCGGTTCGAAGGCATCGACCAGCGGGTGATCGAGGCCCGCCGGCTCGAGGAGGTCTCGGTCGGGGATTACGTGCTGTCCGGCGGTGAAATCGCCGCGATGGCGCTGATCGACGCCTGCGTCCGGCTGCTGCCCGGGGTGATGGGAAAATTGGCCTCCGGCGCCGACGAGAGCTTTTCCGACGGATTATTGGAATACCCGCAATATACCCGCCCGCAGCAGTTCGAGGGCCATCCGATCCCGGAAATCCTGAACTCGGGCGATCACGCCCGGGTGGCGGCCTGGCGTCAGGCCGAGGCCGAAGCCCTGACAAGGGCGAGACGGCCGGATTTGTGGGCTTCCAGGGCTTCCCAAAAACGCCCAAAAAACACGACGGAAGGGTGACAACGCCCGCCCTTTGCCGTATACGAGCGCCAAATCCGCGCAATGGCAGGATAGATGGACGTTCGCGCAGCCCGCGCCTCGCAGGCTGGGGCGCGCCGCCGATGGAGATTTTGCGATGAACCTCATTCAAGAGCTCGAAAAAGAGCAATTCGACAAGCTGTCCGCCGGCAAGACCATCCCGGAATTCGGACCCGGCGATACCGTGATCGTCAACGTCAAGGTGGTCGAAGGCGATCGCTCGCGCGTGCAGGCCTATGAGGGCGTTTGCATCGGCCGTTCCGGCGGCGGGCTCAACGAAAGCTTCACGGTGCGCAAGATTTCCTACGGCGAAGGCGTCGAACGCGTATTCCCGGTGATGTCGCCGATGATCGATTCGATCACCGTGGTGCGCCGCGGCAAGGTCCGCCGCGCCAAGCTCTATTACCTCCGTAACTTGCGCGGCAAGTCGGCCCGCATCGTGGAGAAGAAGCAGGACCGCGCCGCCGCCGTCGGCGGGTAATTTTCGGGTCCACCATTGATTCGACGAAAAGCGCGGGCCTGCCCCGCGCTTTTTTGTTGCCCCATACCTATCTAAGCAACCCGGCCGCCCATCGATTGATTGTCGGTACCGTCGGCCGTGTGCTAGAAATTTAAAATGGTTCCAGATCAGACCAGCATCGCGTGCGAACTTGCCGGACGGATCGTGATCGACGATCGCAGCCGCCTGCCCGGCCGCTTCTTCGGGCGGTTCACGACCTCGGCGACATCTGGACTTGCGCGCGCGCTCTGATGCCGCGCCTGGCATTTCCTTTTAGTTGCGCGTATCCGCGCTCACCTGCTCAAGCAATGTTTTTATAGGGCTTACGCTCATGTCCAAACCAACCACGCTGTACGACAAAATCTGGAACGATCATCTGGTTCACGAGGCCGATGATGGCACCTGCCTGCTCTACATCGACCGTCATCTGGTCCACGAAGTGACCTCGCCGCAGGCGTTCGAGGGCCTGCGCGCTACCGGGCGAAAGGTGCACGCGCCGGAGAAGACGCTGGCCGTGGTCGACCACAACATTCCGACCACCGACCGCTCCAAACCCAATCCGGATCCGGAAAGCATCGAGCAGATGCGGGTGATGGCTGACAATGCCAAGGAATTCGGCATCGAGTACTATAACGAGTTCGACAAGCGTCAGGGCATCGTTCATGTGATCGGCCCCGAGCAGGGCTTCACGCTGCCCGGCACCACCATCGTTTGCGGCGACAGCCATACCTCCACGCATGGCGCGTTCGGCGCGCTGGCGCATGGCATCGGCACGTCGGAGGTCGAGCATGTGCTGGCGACGCAAACCCTGATCCAGAAGAAGGCAAAAAACATGCGCGCCGTCGTCGACGGGCAATTGCCCGACGGCGTCACCGGCAAGGACATCATCCTGGCGATCATCGGCGAGATCGGCACTGCCGGCGGCACCGGCTATGTGCTGGAATATGCTGGCGACGCCATTCGCGCGCTGTCGATGGAAGGCCGCATGACGGTCTGCAACATGTCGATCGAAGGCGGCGCCCGCGCCGGCCTGATCGCGCCGGATGAAAAGGCGTTCGAATTCCTGAAAGGCCGCCCCAAATCGCCGAAGGGCGAGACCTGGGACGCCGCGATGCGTTACTGGGAAACATTGCGCTCGGACGAGGGCGCGCATTTCGATCACGAGATCAGGCTGGATGCGGCGAAACTGCCGCCGATCGTGACCTGGGGCACCTCGCCCGAAGACGTGGTGTCGATCACAGGCGTGGTGCCCGATCCCGATCAGATCGCCGATGAAGCCAAGCGGCTCTCGAAACATCGCGCGCTGAATTACATGGGCCTGAAGGCCGGCACCAAAATCACCGACATCAAGCTGGATCGCATTTTCATCGGCTCCTGCACCAACGGCCGGATCGAGGATTTGCGCGCGGCGGCCAAGGTGGTCGCAGGCCGCACCGTCAACGGCAATCTCAATGCGATGATCGTGCCGGGCTCCGGTATCGTCAAGGAGCAGGCGGAAGCCGAAGGTCTCGACAAGATCTTCATCAAGGCCGGCTTCGAATGGCGCGAGCCGGGCTGCTCGATGTGCCTGGCGATGAATCCCGACAAGCTGGCGCCGGAAGAGCGCTGCGCCTCGACCTCGAACCGCAATTTCGAGGGCCGCCAGGGGTTCAAGGGCCGCACCCATCTGGTGTCGCCGGCGATGGCGGCCGCGGCGGCGATCGCCGGGCATTTTGTCGATATCCGGGAGTGGCGGTAAGAATGTCTGGAAGTCCTGACAATCGGGAAACGAATTGGCCCGTTGTTGTGGGTGTAATGTTCTCTGTTTTTCTCTTGGGCGCCGTTTTGGCGCCCTTTCTTTTCGTGACAGCCGACTGAAGCAAGTAGCTTCAGAATCTTCGTTCTGACAGAGACAGAACGCCTTACCCTCCGCATGCATTAGGTCATAAGAATATTCATCCGCCATGGTTGTATTTTAGTTTTATATCACCCATGATTGCATCTCTCGTGCCTGACGTTGGCGTGGAGGCTCGAATGTCGGATGCTTTCAACGTGGACCCACGCCGTCGCTACGACGGTCCGGACTTCGACGAATTCTGCATTTCGGAAAAAGGCTATCTAAGCGCAAGGCGAGACAGAAGCGCATGCGCGAGATGTGCGTTATCTCAACTTTGTCAGGCCGGCTTTGAGCATCAGGTGTCGCTGGTCGCGCAGGGCAAAGATCCTAGTCTAACCAAGGATTGTCAGCTTACGGAAAATGAACTCACGGCAGAGCGTTTGTTGAATGGCTTGACAGACGATCAAATTGAGTTCGTCAAAACTCACGTTCCGGGCATAGCCAAGGAGTGCGATAATGTCTGACACAGCATCGGTACAACTCGAAGCGAAGAAGCAGCTGGTTGCGAAAGCTGAAACGGTTGCCAAACATCAGCTTGAGGCAAAGCGTCAACTAGGAGAAAAGGCGGCTCTTGCGAGCAGAAGCCAACTTGAGGCAAAAAAACAACTGTCAGAGAAAGCCAACTTGACCACCAGGATGCAATTGGCGGCCAAGAAAGCTAAGTAGTTACATTCGGCGCGAGGTAACTCGCGTGAAGACTTGAGAGGGGCCCGTCAGGTCGAGCAAGGCGGGCTCAGCCTCGGCACGTAATCGGGCGGGGACCCTGGCGGCCTCGCGGGTGATAAGGACGCGAGCGGATGCTTCAACGTCGAAGCATTCCAGAAGGGACTTCTTAAGGACTTGGGCGCAAACTGATCTGGCGAAGGCCAAGCTCTTCGCGAGGTGCAGGCCATGGCCGACAAACCTTTTTTCGTCGACACCATCAGCGAGGCGACGCCTCAGACCCGGCGCCGGATCAGGCCCCGGCTGGAGAAGGCCGACGTCAAGGAAGTCTCGCGTCTCAGCCATTGGCCGCCCGACCGCTGGGAACAGTGGCGGCTGGAAACGCTGACGCCCTGGAAGCTCAGGTCCTGGAAATTCAGGGATTGGGATTGAAGGGCAACGTCATTGTTGTACGGCGATCAACCATCAGGCGCCTGCCGGGCGCCTGATTTCGTTTCGGCCCTCTCAAGTTTTTCCGTCCTCACCAGTAAGCGTGGTGGCGATGATGGTGCCACGGGCGATAGCGGCAGATCTTGCGCGGTCCATAAGAGGTCCAGATCACCCGGCAGTAGCGGTGCCGGTAATAATAGGACGGCGCGTAGTAGACATGGCGCTGGAAGTGGCGCCCGTGAAAGCGGTGGCCATGCGCAAACCGGTGTCCGCCGGAGTGAAAGCCGCCGCCGTGAAATGCCGCACCACCCCTGCGGAAACCTCCGCCATGAAAGGCCGCGCCGCCGCCGCGGAAACCGCCACCGTGAAAGGCTGCGCCACCACCGTGGAAACCTCTTGCTCCGCCGCCGTGGAAACCGCCGCCGCCATGACCTCCCCCGCCGTGGCCACCGCCATGACCTCCACCGCCATGACCGCCGCGGACTTCGGTCGTTAGCCCATCGGAGACGTACTTCGCCGCCGGCGCTCCGCCCGCATTGATCAGCGAAAGCGCTTCCGCGCGCTGGCCGGGCGCCGCCCACAGCATCAGGGTCGCTGCAGCCGCAGAACTCCAACAACGGACCAGGCCACGGGAACGGAGGCCGCGTCCGGAATCCGGAATTTTCGTCATGCGTAAACCTTCCTGAAAATGGGCGGCACAGACCGAGGCCATGCCGCGGCCTGCCTTCGGCACGTTCATTGCGGTGGCACGTTCATCGCGATTGCCCCGAACATGAAATTATGGAAAGCGACGTGAACGCGCCGTGAATGCCTAGGCCGCAATGATGAACGTTCGCCGCCACAATGAAACGGCGCCATCACCGCATGAAGGCCGAGATTGCCTTCAGCCGATGACTGTCTATGTGATCGTGCAATTCGAGGCGTCCGATCGCGCCGCGTAGGATGGCTATCAAGCACGCTTCATCGATGGAGAAGCTCCAGCGCTAGCCCGTTATCACCATGGCCCGAAGCCAAATCCGAAGACGAACGGTGCCGGCGCGTAATACGGATACGGACGATAATAATAGGGCCGATCATAATAATAGGGCTGCGCGTAGTAGTAGTAAGGCCGGTAGTACGGACGATAAACGTAACGACGATAGTGCCGATGGCGACGCCGTGCGCTGAGGTCAGTCGCTTCAGGTAAATTTGTCGTTTGCGCAGCTTCGCTTTGAGCCTTGGCCATCGGGGCTACGGCCGGCGGGCTTCCAAAAGCCAAGCCTCCAAAACACAAGCCTGTCGTTACGATGGCCGCTCCGATCCATTTTTTCATGATGGCATGTCCCTCTGTTCGTGCGCTCACTCAAGCACCGCAGTTACCATGATTTCACACCACGATCATTGCGACGTTGATCTGGAACAAAAACAGGCCCGCACCGCGGGCCTGTTCGAACACACTGCCGCGCAACCATGCGCAGTCGAGCGTTACCAGCGGCGCCAATGGCGATGATACCGGCGATGATAGCGGTGATGACGCCGCCATTGCGCTTCGGTGGTTACCTGTTTGGTGTCGTCCTGAACGGCTGCGGCGGCGCCTGGGCTCGCAAGCGACAGCGCCTGGGCCCGCTCTGCAGGAGCAGCCAGTATCAGCAGCCCGCCAACGGCGGCAAGCCCCAGAACTCTTGTCACATTCATCGGTATCCTCCTTGGTGTCACGCCAGCGTCGGGCAGTTGATGAAATCAACGGTCTCGGCGCGACGCAGATCGAACCAGAGTGAGCAACGTGAACGTGGGGATGAAGACCTGCGCCATGATGATGAATACGAATCGTGCGCAATGGTTCCGGTCCGCGCACAATATTTTCGCCGCGCACTCTGAACCCGGCACGCGCCGTCATTCGTATCTTCTGCAACTCGTTCGTCACGGGAGATTGCCATGGCATCGTCTCGAACAATGCATCGTCTGTCGCGCTTCGCTTTCGTACCCGCTATCGTTGCCTTGCTGCCAGCCGGCCACGCCCTTGCCTCGCAGGGGCCCGGCGGAGGTCCGGGCGCCGCGAGCAGCTTCACGCAATTGGCAATGGCGATGATCGTTTATGGCGCATCGGCGCTGGTGGTCGGCGTTGGGCTGATCTGCCTCGCCCGCCGGCGCTGAACCAGGCTCAGCCGCGGCGCCAATAGCAGTTCATGTGAGGCACGATCACCGTGCCGCTCGGCCGATATTCCTGCACGTAAGTCGCGGTGCAGTCCCGCACCGCATTGGCGCCGGGAAAATAGCGCGGATAGACGTCGTAGGGATCCGACCCGTAATTCGGGTAGACCCGCAAACGCGTCGGCGGCCGTCTCCCCCGGCGCTGCGCGGACGCGTCGGTCACCATCGGCTGCGAGGCCTGTGCGGTCCGCGTCCCCGCCAGGGCGGATTGCGCCTGTGCGGTTGTCCCCTGCAGCAGGAACAATCCGGCAAACACGACCGATACCGCCGCTGTCACAATCCGCATCATCACGCCCACCCAAACTGTTGCGGACCGCAACGTCTCCGATTGCCGCGCCGACGTCAACCGCGAGGCCCAAATTTCACCTACGCCATGTTCTTGGGGCGAAACCCGCGCTAAACAGACGCGATGTGGACACAAATGAAAGCGCCCTCGCTGGCCGAAATGGAGGCCGTGGCGCACCAGATTTTCGAGCGCCTGCCGAAGGGCTTTCGCGACCTGTGCGAGGGCGTGATCGTCCGCGTCGACGACTTTCCGACCGAGGAGGTTCTCGACGAATTGAAGGCGGAAAGCGAGTTCGACCTGCTCGGCCTGTTCCAGGGCGTCGGCCTGCCGTTCCGCAGCCATGACGACATCGCGCGGCTGCCCAACATGGTCTGGCTCTACCGCCGGCCGATCCTGGATTATTGGGCCGAACATGACGAGCCGCTGGGCCATATCGTCCGCCATGTGCTGATTCACGAGATCGGCCACCATTTCGGGCTTTCCGATGCCGACATGGAGGCGATCGAGGCGGACGCGGATTGAGCCGATTTGCTCTTTAACGCCGGCCGCATTCGCGATAAGTCATCGGACGCAACGGTTTTCAACCATCCCAACCCGAGAAGTGCGATCGATGGACAAGTTCACCACGCTGGAAGGCGTCGCGGCGCCCTTGAAGATCATCAATGTCGACACCGACATGATCATCCCGAAGCAGTATCTGAAGACCATCAAGCGCACCGGCCTCGGCAAGGGGCTGTTCTCGGAACAGCGCTATCAGGACGACGGCAGCGAGAACCCGGACTTCATCCTCAACAAGCCGGCCTACCGCAACGCCAAGGTTCTGGTCGCCGGCGATAATTTCGGCTGTGGTTCGAGCCGTGAGCATGCGCCATGGGCGCTGCTGGATTTCGGCATCCGCTGCGTCATCTCGACCTCGTTCGGCGACATCTTCTACAATAATTGCTTCAAGAACGGCATTCTGCCGATCCGCGTCACCCAGGACGACCTCGACAAATTGTTCGACGACGCCGAGCGCGGCGCCAACGCGACGCTGACCGTCGATCTTGCCAGCCAGGAAATCCGCGGCCCCGACGGCGGCACGGTGAGGTTCGAGATCGATCCGTTCCGCAAGCACTGCCTGCTGAACGGCCTCGACGATATCGGCCTCACCATGGAGAAAAAGGCCTCGATCGACGCCTACGAGGCGAAGGCCAAGACCGCGCGGGCCTGGGCGTAGCCCCGGCTCCTCATAAGGCGACGCATGCCGCCCCACATCGTCACCTTCTGGCACGGCCCGATCGATGCGCTCAGGCGAATGTGCCTGAGATCGCAGGTCGCAGCCGGCCATAAGGTCACCGTCTACAGTTTCGAGCCGCTCGCGGGACTGCCCGATGGCGTCGACAACGCCGAGGCCGAAGCCGTCCTGCCGCATTCCTTCTCTGAAAAGTTGCGCCCACCGCAACCGGACGGCAGCTGGCGCGACTGGACCGCGCTGCAGTTCAGCGATTTTTTCCGGATGCGGCTGATGGCGCGCCGCGCCGGCCTGTGGCTCGATGCCGACGTGCTGTTGCTCAAGCCAATCCAGATCGACCGGGAAAAACCTTATTTCGCCTGGGAGCGGCGGCGCCAGCTCGGCAATTCGGTGCTGTATCTGCCACCGCACAATCCGATCGTCACCGCGTTCGAAGACCTGATGGAACAGGAAGATCTGGAGCCGGACTGGCTGGCGTTGCGCCATCGACTGACATTCATGCTGCGTCAACTACGCCGCAAATCCAACCGGCTCGCCGATATTCGCATCGCGATCTATGGCCCGGCTTCCCTTACCGCGCTGGCGCGGCGGGCCGGCGAACACCTTCACGCCTTGCCGAAGAAATCGTTCTATGCGGTGCACGCCGAACCAAAGCTGTTTTTCGAGCCCTCGAATTTTTCGGCACTGGTCGGCGATCCCGGCATTATCGGATTTCATATTTCCCCAAAAGGCCGCGGCAACCAGTCGCCCATGCCGGGAAGCCTGCATGCATGGGCAACGGAGCGGTTCGGGCACAGATGAGCTTCTGAGCCTCCCCGGATGTTTGATTTAACGCAACGACACTTTCGCCCGTTCGCGCTTTCATGGTCAAACTCGGCAGGCCACCGGAGCGCCCATGACCGCCCAAGATCATCCCTATCCCCGGGTTGAGTTCCTCATCGGTGCATTCGCCGACTGGCTCACGCACCGGCGGGAACTGAATGAGATGCGCCAGATGGACCGCGCCGATTTCGATCGTATCGCAGGCGAGTTGCGGGTCTCTCCCGGTGAACTGGATATGCTGGTTCGTCAGGGCCCGCATTCCGCGGATGAATTGCCGAAGCTGCTGAAGGCGCTGGGCATCGACGAAACCGGCCTCGCGCACATCGAGCCGATGGTGCTGCGCGACATGGAGCGGGTCTGTGCCCTGTGCCGTCACAAGCCCGAATGCGACCGCGACCTCGCCGCCGGAACTTCCGCCGGGCACTATGAAGGATATTGCCTCAACGCGGGGACGATCGATGGTCTCGCCCTGCAGGTCCGCAAATGAAACTGTCGCGAACCACTTGGATCCACGTGCTTCTGGCCGTCGCGCTTGCCGTTGCCGCGCTGTTTTTCATCCGCCTGCACAACGCGAGCGGCGCCACGCCGGCCTTGGACAGCGCCTCGGCCGGGCATCGCCTCGCCGAAGCCTGGTGCAAGGATTGTCACGCCATCGAGGCGGCGACCGCGGGGACCACAAGCGGCCCGCCGGATTTCATTGCCATAGCCAACCAGCCCTCGAGCACCGCGCTTTCGCTGAAGGTGTTTCTGCGGACCAGCCATCGCAAGATGCCGAACCTGGTGATGACGCCCGGCCAGGCCGACGATCTCGTCAACTACATCCTCAGCCTGAAGCGCAACTGATCGATCCAGTTTAGTGCTGCCCCATCGCCGCGATCGCGTCGGCGATCGCTATCGTGCGCCGGGCCATGTCGGCATGCAATCGCTCCACCATCTGGCCGTCGAGCTGGATCGCGCCACGCGCGGCGTTCTCAGGCCGTTCGAACGCCGCGATGATCTTGCGGGCGTGCGCGACGTCCTCCGCCGGCGGCGTGAAGATCGCGTTGCAGGCCACGATCTGGCCCGGATGGATCAGCGTCTTGCCATCGAAGCCGAGATCGCGGGCTTGCGCGCATTCCTGAGCAAAGCCATCGACATTGCCGAGATCGCTGTAGGGCCCGTCGAGAATTTCGAGGCCGTGCGCGCGCGCCGCCAGAATGCAATGCGTGATCATCGGGATCATCGCCGCGCGGCCCGGCTGCATTCGTATCCGCGTCTCCCGCGAAATATCGTTTGGCCCGAACACGAAGCCGGCGAGCCTCATCTCGGAATCGCGCGAGGCGGCCGCGAGTTCCTCCGCGTGCAGCACCGCCCGCGCGGTCTCGATCATCGCCCAGACCCGGATCGACATGTCGGCGTTGATATCGCTGAGCCGATTGGCGATGGCGGCGAGATCGGCCACGCTGGAAACCTTCGGAACCAGGATGCCGTCCGGCCGTGCCTTGCCGGCCATGGTGACATCATCGATCCACCATGGCGAATCCAGCGTGTTGACGCGGATCAGGATTTCACGTTTGCCGAAACCTTTGGCGGCGACGGCCTGCGCGATCTGATCGCGCGCCAATGCCTTGGCGTCCGGCGCCACGGAGTCCTCGAGGTCGAGGATGATGCTGTCCGCCGGCAGATTGCGGGCCTTTTCCAGCGCCCGCGCATTCGATCCGGGCATGAATAAAAGACTGCGGCGCGGACGGATCATGGGCTGGTTCCCTCTGACGTGTTGGATTTTACGGCCTAACATTTCGGCCCGCCGTCCGAAAGCCTTGTTCCCGTCATCGGCATATGGTTAGCAACTAAGGCATGACAGCATTTCCGCCACACCTGCTCGACGGCTACCGCACCTTCACCTCGCAGCGCCTGCCCACCGAACAGTCGCGCTACCGCGAACTATCCGAGCGCGGCCAGTCGCCCGCGGTGATGGTGATCGGCTGCTGCGATTCCCGGGTATCGCCGGAAGTGATCTTCGACGCCGGCCCCGGCGAACTGTTCGTGGTGCGTAACGTCGCCAATCTGGTTCCGGTCTACCAGCCGGACGGCGGCGCGCATGGCGTTTCGGCGGCGCTGGAATATGCGGTGCGGGCGCTGCACGTCAAACACATCGTGGTGCTCGGCCACGCCCAGTGCGGCGGCATCCGTGCGTTCATCGACAATATCGAGCCGCTGTCGCCGGGCGACTTCATCGGCCGATGGATGTCGATGTTCATCAAGCCGGGCGAGAAGGTCGAGCAGCGCGACCGCGAGACGATGGCTGATTTCACCACCCGGATCGAGAAGGCGGCCATCTTCCGCAGCCTTGAAAACCTGCTGACCTTTCCGTTCGTGCAGACCTTGGTCGAGCGCGGCGAACTCAGTCTGCACGGCGCCTATTTCGGCGTCGCCGAGGGCTCGCTGTTCGTGCTCGATCCTGCGGCGAAAGAATTCCGCAGCGTGAAGGAAGTACAGGCCTCATCCTGAGGAGCGCGCATTTTGCGCGCGTCTCGAAGGATGGCCGCGAGGTGCTACCCCGATCTCATGGTTCGAGACGCGCGAATACGCGCTCCTCACCATGAGGGTTCAACACCCTATTCGCCGCCATGATCGCCATCGCTCCAGCGGTCAGACAGTGCCAGCATAAACGCCGAGACCACGAACACCAGATGCACGCCGACCAGCCATGCCAGCTTCTGGGCGTCGAAGACGGTGTCGATATTCATGAAGGCCTTCAGCACCTGAATTGCGGATATCGCGACGATTGAGGCGAGCAGCTTCTGCTTCAGGCCGCCGAAATTGACCTTGGTCATCCAATCCGGCCAGTCCGGATGGCCACCGGGATCGATCTTGGAGACGAAATTCTCGTAGCCGGAAAACACCACGATCAGGATCAGATTGCCGGTCAGCGAGACGTCGATCAGGCTGAGCACGCCAAGGATGATGTCGGACTCCTTGGAGCCCGGCGCGTGGACGATGAACTCCCACAATATCATGCAGAATTTGAGCAACAGCACGGCGAGGCTGACCACGAGGCCGAAATAGAACGGCGCCATCAGCCAGCGGCTGTTGAAGATCAGGTTTTCGAATCCGGTCTCGACGCGTTTGAGTTTCGGATTCGGCCGATAGGGGGCCGGTTGTTCCGTCATCGCGATCCAGCTCCCGCAATCCGGCTCTCATGCCGCCTTGTATGCTGCTTTTTCTTACGCTGCTTTTTTCTTCGCGCTGATCAGCTTGCGGTTGATCAGGCATTCGGCGATCTGGATCGCGTTCAGCGCCGCGCCCTTGCGCAGGTTATCGGACACGCACCACAGCGACAGGCCGTTCTCGATCGTCGCATCCTCGCGGATGCGGCTGATATAGGTGGCGTCCTCGCCGGCCGCCTCATACGGCGTGACATAGCCGCCGGGCTCGTGCTTGTCGATCACGAGGCAGCCCGGCGCATTGCGCAGGATGTCGCGCGCCTCGTCGGCCGAGATCGGATGCTCGAATTCGATATTGACCGCCTCGGAGTGGCCGACGAACACCGGCACCCGCACGCAGGTCGCGGTCAGCCTGATTTTGGGATCAAGAATCTTCTTGGTCTCCATCATCATCTTCCACTCTTCCTTGGTGTAGCCGTCCTCCATGAACACGTCGATCTCGGGGATGACGTTGAAGGCGATACGCTTGGGGAATTTCTTGTTGATCAACTCGCTGTTGGTGTAGACCGCCTTGGTCTGCGAAAACAGCTCATCCATGGCGTCCTTGCCGGCGCCCGAGACCGATTGATAGGTCGCGACCACGACGCGCTTGATGGTGGCCTTGTCGTGCAGCGGCTTCAGCGCGACGACGAGTTGCGCCGTCGAGCAGTTCGGATTGGCGATGATGTTCTTTTTGACGAAGCCCGCGACCGCATCCGCATTGACCTCGGGCACGATCAGCGGCACGTCCGGATCCATCCGCCACGCCGAGGAATTGTCGATCACGACCGCGCCGGCGGCGCCGATCTTCGGCGACCATTCCTTCGACGCCGCGCCGCCCGCCGACATCAGGCAGATATCGACGTCGGAGAAATCGTAATGTTCGAGCGCTTTGACCTTGAGGGTGCGGTCGCCATAGGAGACTTCGACGCCCACGCTGCGGCGCGACGCCAGCGCCACCACCTCGTCGGCGGGGAATTTACGCTCGTCGAGAATGTTGAGCATTTCCCGCCCGACATTGCCGGTCGCTCCGACCACCGCGACTTTGTAACCCATCGTTCACTCTCCGAAGAAAAATGCCCGCCCACCGCCATCGGCGGAAAGGGAAGAGGCAGCGCTTCTATGCGAGAACCAGCTCCAAGACAACGTTACACCGTACGCCGTGCATTTGCGCGTTCGATGCGATCACTTTGAGCCATCCGTGCCGGATTATCCGCCCCCAATTTCCCCCAGCCCGACCAGCTTTGCCGACGAGTGCTGCGGCATGCTGGCACGTCTTTTCGTCTATGTGGGTACTTTGGCCTTGCTTGCCATCGCCGGCCTGCATCTTTGGGATGAATTGCCGCCGGCCGAGGCGGCTGAACCGGTCGCCAAGGCCGGCTGGAGCGTGGCCTTGCGTTCGCACCCGGCCTTCGCCGTCAGCCAGTTCGATTTGAGCGATAAAACAGAGACTTACGAGATCCTCCGGCATCCCGAAGGCGGCCGCAGGGACATCCTTCGCTGGACCACCCAAGGCAAGATGCCGGTCGCAGAACTCGAAATCTATCGCCCCGGCGGTGAACCGAGCCCGTTGGGGCCGATCGCCGAGCTGGCCGCGCGGATGGACCCGATGGGCTTGCGTGAGCTCGAGGCAGCCGGTGTCATCGACAGTAAATTCGGCCAGGTAACCCTGCTTCGTCTGACCGGCGACGCCGACGCTGCGCGTTCCTGCCTTGGTTTCATCAAGCGCCTCGACGATCCCATCCTGCAGATCTCGGGCTGGTCCTGCCAGGGCGACGCCTTGCCGGCCCGGCGGGCCGCGATTGCCTGCGTTCTGAGCCGGCTGATCCTGCTCACGGCCGGAAATGATCCGAAACTGGCTGAACTATTCGCCCGCGCCGAGCTCAAGCGCGGAAATTGCACCGCTGTCCCCGTCTCCGCCGCATCGGCCGATTGGCTGACGGGAGCGGAAAATCCCCGCCTGCGAGGCGCCCTCTAGCCGCCCAGGCGCCAAGATGCTGGTTTTCATGCAACTTTCTCGCTTCGGGCCGCATTATTGTGATGTGGTGTGGCCCAATTGACCTTGTGACGGTATGGCACCGGTCGCTAAAATGACTACAAATCAGATGATGATGGGCTAACCGCTCGTGAGGACATGATGACCTGGAAATTCCCTGCCGCGAGCAAGCTCGCGGTGCTGTTCGCCGCGGCTGCCATCGCCGCCGTCGGATTTAACGTGACGACGGCCAGCGCGCAGCCAAAGCGTCAGTATGACGACCGCGGCCGGGTCTATTACGGGCCGAACGGTCCCAATGTGTCCTATCAGCAGGGCCCGCGCACGCGCATCTACGTCACCAAGCGCTCGTGGCTCGACGCCGGCACCGAAGTGCTGCCGGGCGACCGCAAGTTTACCGACTACGCATTTCCGCCGGATATCGGGTACCCGTCGTTCGGGCGCGAGAACAACAACCGCCCGATCGACCGCCAGCCGCTGAACCCGCCGTCGGACTTGGGCGGTTATCCGCAGACCTTCCCGCTGTACTGATTTAGCGTAGCCGCAATCTCGCGTCGTCCCTGCGAAAGCAGGGCCCATAACCACCGGCGTCGGTGTTATGGGAGGTCTTTGACTCCGCGCCGCCACGAGACGGCACGGCGTATGGGTCCCGGCTCAAGGCCGGGACGACGGTGGAAAGATTCCACCCAAGCCTACCCGTGCAGCTTCTGCAATTCCTTCAGGATCGCCTCGCCCATCTGCGTCGTCGACACCGCCGTGGTGCCCTCGGACTTGATGTCTGCCGTGCGCAGACCGTTGGCGAGCACCGCGGCAATGGCCTCATCGACCTTGTCGGCCAAGGCGCCCATGTCGAACGAATAGCGCAGCGCCATTCCGAACGAGGCGATCATCGCGATCGGATTGGCGGCGCCTTTGCCGGCGATGTCGGGCGCCGAGCCGTGCACCGGCTCGAACAGCGATTTGCGTTTCCTGGTCTTGACATCGACCTCGCCGAGCGAGGCCGACGGCAGCATGCCGAGCGATCCCGTCAGCATCGCCGCGATATCCGAGAGCATATCGCCGAACAGATTGTCGGTGACGATGACGTCGAACTGCTTGGGCCATTTCACCAGATTCATGCCGCCGGAATCGGCGAGTTGATGCTCAAGCTGCACGTCCTTGTATTCGCGCGCATGCACCTGGCTCACCACCTCGTTCCAGAGCACGCCGGATTTCATGACGTTGCGCTTTTCCATCGAGGTCAGCTTGTTGCGGCGCTTGCGCGCCAGATCGAACGCGACGCGGGCGATGCGCTCGATTTCATAGGTGTCGTAGACCTGGGTATCGATGGCGCGCTTCTGGCCGTTGCCGAGATCGGTGATGGTTTTCGGCTCGCCGAAATACACCCCGCCGGTGAGTTCGCGCACGATCATGATGTCGAGACCCTCGACCACCTCGCGCTTCAGGCTCGAGGCTTCCGCCAGCGCGGGATAGCAGATCGCGGGACGAAGATTGGCGAACAGCGCCATATCCTTGCGCAGGCGCAGCAGACCGGCTTCCGGGCGCACGTCATAGGGCACCTGATCCCATTTCGGCCCGCCGACCGCACCGAAAATCACCGCGTCGCTGGCCTGCGCCAGCGCCATGGTGGCGTCGGTAATGGCGACCTTGTCGGCATCATAGGCCGCGCCGCCGACCAGCCCCTGCTCGGTCTCGAAATGCGCGATGCCTTGCGCGTTGAGCCAGTCGATCAGCCGCTTCACTTCGGCCATCACTTCCGGGCCGATGCCGTCGCCGGGGAGAAGGAGCAGTTTATGGGTCGCCATTGTTCGTTACCTCAAGAGTAGGGGTTGCCCATCATGCCCGGGCCTGACCGAAACGAAATCCGCGCGGATTGCTAGAGCGGCATTGCGGGATTGGCAAGACACCATTGCCGGCGCCGCCCTGTGCAATCGCCGCGGACCCTGTCACACTCCGTCCTGCCGGAGTAATCCCTTGCACGCCCCCGACCGTCCCTACGCGCATCCCGCTCGGCTGATCCTGATCCTGTCGTTGACGCCCACGGTCGGCCTCGGGATCGCGCGCTTCGCCTATGCGCTGGTGCTGCCGGACATGCGCGACACGCTGGGCTGGTCATATTCCGCCGCGGGCTTCATGAATACCATCAATGCGGTCGGCTATCTCGCCGGCGCGTTGATCGCCGCGAAATGCATCAAGCGCTTCGGGCTCTCCGCCGCGGTGCGGTGGGGAACATTGGCCTGCCTAGTTTCGCTGGCGCTCTGCGCCCTGTCGGGCAATTTCATTATCTTTAGTTTTGCGCGGTTGCTCGCGGGCATCGGCGCGGCAATCGGGTTCGTTGCGAGCGGCGCACTGGCGGCGACGATTGCGCAATCGGATCCCGCGCGGGCGAACTTTCTGCTGAGCCTGTTCTACGCCGGACCCGGGCTCGGCATCCTCACCTCCGGCCTGATCGCACCTTTCGTGCTGCAGGCATTCGGGCCGGGTTCGTGGTGGATCGTCTGGTGGGCGATGACGCTGCTGTCGGTCGCCATGACCATCCCGCTGCTGCTGGCGCCGTTCGGTGCCGACGCCCGCCTTTCCGGCGCGGTATCGACCAAAATCGCCATCAGGCCGGTGCTGATCTATCTCACCGGCTACTTTCTGTTCGGCGCCGGATACATCGCCTACATGACCTTCATGATCGCGTATGTCCGCGATGGCGGCGGCGGCGCGCCGGCGCAGAGCGCGTTCTGGTGTTTGATCGGCGCAAGCGCATTCGCGACGCCGTGGGTCTGGCGGCGCGTGCTGGCGCGCAACCGCGGCGGCGTCTCGACCGCGATCATTCAGGGCGTCAACGCCATCGGCGCGGCGCTGCCGCTGTTCGGACATTCTCCGGTTTTGCTGGCGATTTCGGCGCTGGTGTTCGGCGTCGCATTCTTCGCCGTGGTCGGGTCGACCACCGCCTTCGTGCGCTTCAATTATCCGCCGTCCGAATGGCCCACCGCGATCGCGGTGCTGACGATTACGTTCGGGATCGGCCAGATTCTCGGGCCGATCGTTACCGGCGCGATCACCGACGCATTCGGCAGCCTGTCCTATGCGCTGAATGTCTCCGCGGCGATGCTGGCGGCGGGAGCGTTGGCCTCGGCGTTTCAGGGAAGGCTTGGCAAATCATCAAAGGCTGTCATTCCGGGGCGGGAGTGAAACGAGCGAGCCCGGAATCTCGAGATTCCGGGTCCACGCGAAGACGCGTGTCCCGGAATGACCGAGCACATCAACTCCCGCTGAACGAATTGTAGCCCTGGTCTTCCCAATAGCCGCCCTTGTATTCGTTGGTGACTTCCATCGAGATCACGTATTTCGGGTTCTTGAAGCCGAGCTTGGTCGGCACGCGAATTTTCATCGGATAGCCGTAGGCCCTGGGGAGGATTTCGTCGCCGAACTTGAACGTCATCTGGGTCTGCGGATGCAGCGCGGTGGCCATATCGAGCGGTGAGTTGTAGCCATCGGAATCCGCGCACTGGAACCAGCAATATTTCGCGCTGGTGTCGGCGCCGACCAGTTTGAGGAAATCGCGCAACGGCGTGCCGGTCCAGCTTCCGATCGCGCTCCAGCCCTCCACGCAGATATGGCGGGTGACCTGCTTGACCTGCGGCAGCTTGTAGAGCTCCTCCAGCGTCCAGGATTTCTTGTTGTCGACGAGGCCCCGCACCTCAAACTTCCAGTCCTTGCCGTCGATGTCGGGCGCATCGTCGAGCGCGTAATAGGCGTTGAACGGGAACGGTTTCGTAATGGCGCTTTCCGGGAAAGTCGGCGCCAGCGCATTGGGATTGAAGATCGCCGCCTGCACGCCGTCGTTGAATTTCGAGATCTGCTTCAGCATCTCCTCGGCGGAAAAACTGTCCGTTACATCGCAGCCGGTCAAGAGCGTCAGCGCACCGAGGCTTGCGCCGCCGGCGATAAAGCGACGGCGCGCCAGATCCGGCATCACCTGCACCGCGTCCCGGACCAGCAGCTTGTTGTCGACGCCCGGAATCAGAAGCGAGCGAAGTCTGCCCATGATCAAGTCCTCCTTGATAATTGCTCTAGGTTCTTCCCGCGAACGGGATCCAATTCGCTCGAAAACGCTTTAGCGGCCGATGATCATGGCGCGCAGGCTCTTGGGCACCAGCAGCGCCAAAGCGACGTGAACCACCAGGAACGCGCAGATCGCCGCCATGCAGATGAAGTGGACGTAGCGCGCGGCGTCATAGCCGCCGAACAGCGCCGTCAGATATTGCAGTTGCACCGGCTTCCAAATCGACAGGCCCGACAGCACGATCAGGACGCCGACCACGATGATGCCGGCATAGAGCAGCTTCTGGACATAATTATATCGGGTCAGGTCGTCATGCGAGAGTTTGCCGGTCAGTGCCGCCCTGGTATCGGCGATCACGCCGGCAGGCGTAATCGGCAGCAATTTTTTTCGGAAGCGGCCGGTCGCAAAGCCCAGAATAAGATAGACGAGCCCGTTGACCATCAGCAGCCACATCGCCGCGAAATGCCAGAGCAGCGCGCCGCCAAGCCAGCCGCCAAGGGTGATGGCGCTTGAAAACCTGAAATCGAACAGCGGCGAGGCGTTGTAAATCTGCCATCCCGACATGATCATCAGGATCGTCGCCACGGCGTTGATCCAGTGCACGGTCCGGACCCAGGCGGGTTGAATGACTTTCGCCGGGCTGGAGGCTGCGTGTTCGTCGCTGACGGCAAGGCTGGACATGTTGGTTCCCTGGTCCATCGCTGAGTTCGATACCGGTTTATACGCCGGGTGGATGGGTTTCGTTACAGCCAAACCGGCTATCGGATGGATACCGGCAAGGCAGCGCGGTCACAAAAAAGCGCGCACCCGCTGGGGCGGGTCAGGCGCGCGGTGGTGTTACGGCATCAGGACGGTGTCGACCACGTGGATCACGCCGTTGGACTGATTGACGTTCGAGATCGTCACCATCGAAGAACCGCCCTTGGCATCGACGATCCAGATCTTGCTGTCCTGGTGCTTCACCGTCAGTTCTTCGCCCTCGGCGGTCTTGAGCTTCTTGCCGTCGGTCAGGCTGGAGGCTTCCAGCTTGCCCGGGACCACATGATAGGTCAGGATCTTGGTGAGGGTCGCCTTGTTCTCGGGCTTCACCAAGGTATCGACGGTGCCGGCCGGCAGTTTGCCGAAGGCGGCGTTGGTCGGCGCGAAAACCGTGAACGGACCCTTGCCTTCCAGGGTCTCGACGAGGCCGGCGGCCTTCACCGCTGCGACCAGCGTGGTGTGGTCCTTCGAGTTAACGGCGTTCTGGATGATGTTCTTCGAAGGAAACATCGCGGCGCCGCCGACCATGACGGTCTTTTCTTGCGCGTTGACAGGCGCAACAAGGGTGGCGGTGAGGGCCAGCGCACCAAAGGCGGCGGCGGACAAAAGTGCAATATGTTTGGACATGGACAAGTCTCCCGATGGATTGAGGCGACCGGCGGAGATCGCCGGTGGCCGAAGGCAACAACGTCGCTGTCCGATCGCTTGATGGACTGCGTCGCCGTTGCGCCGAGCTACGGGAGTTTGCGGCAGCCGGTTTCGAAGAATATTTATCGTGATCGGTGAAACTATTTGCGGCGCCGGCCGTGGGCGTGTGCAATCTGCCATGCCGCCACCCTGTGGCACTTGGTCCCGCCAAAGTATCCCAGCACCGTCATAAAAGCATGGGCTGTGGCAACAAGAAGTGCCATCAACCGTGCGGCGCGATGCGAGAGGACAATTACGATGGCAGATGGTTTAGCCGCGGCGGCGGCAAACCCGGGGGATCAACCGGTTGGCCCCCTGGAACGGAAACACCTTCAACACGCCAATTACCGCGCGGTCAGCGACGGCACCAAGCTCTCGAAAACCCATTGGCACATCGCCACCGCCAACGCGCTCGGCTGGGGCTTCGACGGCATGGACGGCATGATCTTCGCGCTGATATCGCCGATGGTCATCAAGGAATTCTCCCTCACGGTGCCGGAATATCGCTCGGGTCTGCAGATATCGCTGTTTGTCGGCATCGCCGGTATGTATTTCTGGCCCTGGCTGTCCGACCGGCTGGGACGTCGGACGCTGCTCGCAGTCAACATCGCGCTGTTCTCGCTGTTGATGCCGGTGGTCGCGCTGTCGCCGACATTCGCCACCTTCGTGGTCGCGCGATCGCTGGTCGGCTTCGCATTGAACGGCGAATGGTCGCTCGGCTCGCTGCTGGTGGCGGAGACCTGGCCGGCGCGGCTGCGCGGCCGGGTCATCAGCGCCACGCGCTCGACTTTTTGCATTGGCACCTCGCTCGCAGGTGGCATTACCGCACTTGTCGCGGCCAATTTCGGCTGGCGCATCGCCGTCATGGTGCCCGGGGTGATCGCGCTGCTGGCGATTTATGTCCGCGCCACCTGTCCGGAATCGCCCTATTGGGTGCGTGCGCAGGATCGCAGGCAGCGGATCGCCAGCACGCTGGCGGCCGGCGGCCGCGTCAGCGCCGACGACAGCGCCTGGTTCGGAAAGGCAAACACGGTCGGCATCCGTCAGCTCTTTCTGCCGGACCTGCTGCCCACCACGCTGATGGCCTTGTTCGTGGCGTGCTGCAGCACCTGCATTTTCGGCACGGTCGGCGGCTGGATGCCGCTCTATCTGGCGACCGAGAAGAATTGGTCGACGGCTGAATACAGCACGTTCTACGTATTCTGGGGTTTTTCCGGCTTACTTGGTCTTTGCGTCGCGGGCTGGCTCACGGACAAGATCGGCCGCCGGGCGGCATTCGTGGTGACGCTCATCGAAGGCGCGATCTTCATCACGCTCTGGGTCCTGACCGACAATCACATATTGCTGTGGGTATTTGGCCTCGCCTGGAGCTTCGGCTTCTTCGGCTTCTGGGGTCCGAGTTCGACACTTATCGCGGAGGTGTTTCCAACGCGGATTCGCGGTGCGGCCAACGGCGTGGTGTGGGCGCTTGCCTATTTCGTCGGCTTTGTGCTGTTCCCGTTCGTCACCGTCGCGCTCCAGCAGCACACCGGATCGTTCGCGCTGGCTTTCCTTTGCATCCCCGTGCTGATGGTCGCGATGGCGATCGGCGTCATGATGATGGTGCCCGAGCACTCCGGCAGGGAGCTGAACGAGATCATCGTGTGAGATGGGAGCAAATTATCGGCTGTCGTCCCGGCGAACGCCGGGACCCATACCGCGTGATCTCACGATAAGGCAGTGCGGTTGACGCCTTTCGCAAAACTAAAGCCGGTGGTTATGGGTCCCGGCGTTCGCCGGGACGACGGTTGGAGAGAGTTCGCACTAATCCCGATTGGCCTGCGCAACAAAACCCCTGTTCCAGGTCGGACTGATCAGGATCTCGTTCACGCAGACCCGCGCCGGCATGCTGGCGACGAAGGCGATGGTCCGGCCGAGATCTTCCGACTGCAGCATGCGCGCCTGTTCCTGTTCTGACGGCACCACCGGCCGCAGCTTCAGGATCGGGGTTGCGACCTCGCCCGGCGAAAGGCAGCATGCCCGCAAGCCGTTGACGCATTCGTCCATGTTGAAGGAATGTGTCAGCGCCAGCACCGCATGCTTGGTGGTGGTATAGGCCGGACCCGGCATTTTCGATACGTGGCGGCCGGCCCAGGACGCGACGTTGATGATGCAGCCGTCCTTTTGCGCCCGCATCGCCGGCAGCACCGCGTGCATGCAATACAGCACGCCGTTGAGGTTGATCTCGACCAGCCTGTCCCAGCCCTCCAGCTCCATGTCGGCCCAGCTCCGCTTCGGCATATTGATGCCGGCGCTGTTGACCAAAAGATCGATGCGGCCGTGTTGGTTAAGAATCTGTTCCGCGGCCTTGTTGACATCGGCCTTCTGGCTGACGTCGAGCGCGATCGCCTCGGCCTTGCCGCCATTCCGGATTATCTTCGCGACCACCGCGTCCAGCGCATCTTTGCGGCGCCCCGAAACCGCCACGGTCCAGCCGTCCGCCGCCAGCGATTCCGCGCCCGCCTCGCCGATTCCGCTGCCGCCGCCGGTTACCCAAGCCACGCGTTTCCCGTTATTGGACATGCAAACTGTCTCCGTTGCTTTTTAAAGGGCGTCTTTGCTATTGAACTGTCCGGTGATCGCGGCCATCTGGGCCGCATCCGCCCTCCCGCAATGATGCATGAACGCAACCCAGAAAACCATCATGAACGCCAATCTGTTTGCCCGCCTGTTCGGCAGCCTCGATGATCCAACCCGGCTCGCGATCGAAACCCTCGACGGTGAGCGCATCAGCTATGGCGATCTGGTCGCCCGCGCCGGCCGGATGGCCAATGCGCTGGTGAGCAGCGGGGTCAAGCCCGGCGACCGCGTCGCCGCTCAAACCGAAAAATCGGTGCCGGGCCTGGTGCTGTATCTGGCCACAGTGCGCGCCGGCGCGGTGTATCTGCCGCTCAATACCGCCTATACGCTGAACGAGCTGGAATATTTCATCACCGACGCAGAACCGTCGCTGGTGGTATGCGATCCGTCAAAGGCCGACGGCATCGGCGCCATTGCGGCGAAGGTCGGCGCCAAGGTTCTGACGCTCGGCGCCGACGGCAAGGGATCGCTGACCGACGCCGCCGCTAAGGCGAGCCCGGAATTCACGACCGTTGAGCGCGCCGACGACGATCTCGCCGCGATCCTCTACACCTCGGGCACCACGGGCCGTTCCAAGGGTGCGATGCTGACGCATGACAATCTCGCCTCGAATTCGCACAGCCTGGTCGACTTCTGGCGATTCACCGACAAGGACGTCCTGATCCACGCGCTGCCGATCTATCACACCCACGGATTGTTCGTGGCGAGCAACGTCACGCTGTTTGCCCGGGCCTCGATGATCTTCCTGCCGAAATTCGATCCCGAATTGATCATCAAGCTGATGGCGCGCGCCACCGTGCTGATGGGGGTGCCGACCTTCTACACGCGGCTCCTGCAAAGCCCGGCGCTGACCAAAGAGTCCACCAGGCATATGCGGCTGTTCGTGTCCGGCTCCGCGCCGCTGCTCGCCGATACCCATCGCGAATGGTTTGCACGCACCGGCCACGCCGTGCTCGAGCGCTACGGCATGACCGAAACCAACATGAATACCTCGAATCCCTATGAGGGCGACCGTGTCCCCGGTGCGGTTGGCCATGCACTGCCCGGCGTCACCGTGCGCGTCACCGATCCGGAATCCGGAAAAGAGCTTGGGCGCGAGACCATCGGCATGATCGAGGTCAAGGGCCCGAACGTCTTCAAGGGCTATTGGCGGATGCCCGAGAAGACCAAAGCCGAGTTTCGCGACGACGGCTTCTTCATCACCGGCGATCTCGGCAAGATCGACGGCAATGGCTACGTCCATATTGTCGGCCGCGGCAAGGATCTGGTGATTTCCGGCGGCTTCAACGTCTATCCGAAGGAAATCGAAAGCGAGATCGACGCCATGCCCGGCGTGATCGAATCCGCCGTAATCGGCGTGCCGCATGCGGATTTCGGTGAAGGCGTCACGGCCGTGCTGGTCTGCGACAAGGGCGCCAGGGTCGATGAAACCTCGGTGCTGAAAGCGCTCGACGGCCGGCTGGCGAAATTCAAGATGCCGAAGCGGGTGATCGTGGTCGAAGAGTTGCCGCGCAATGCCATGGGCAAGGTGCAGAAGAATATTCTGCGCGACACCTATAAGGATATTTACACGAAATGAGGCGCACAGCGTTTTCGAAAGATCGAAGATGCGTCTTGCAGCAGATGTGAGCCCGCCGGCGAGGAATTGAGTCGCGACGATTCCGCCGCCTGGCTCCGCCGTTATTGGCTTGAACACGATTATCCCGACCTCGGCGAGTTGCTCGCAAACGGCGCGAGCGACCTGATTACAACTTCAAGTCCGCCGAAATTCACGTCGGAGGTCGGTCCCCAACCGGCGTTGTTGTTTCCCGATCGATAGATCGTCGACGGAAGATACGCCCTCATCCTGGCGTCCGAAGTCATGCGACCGTCCCTCCTCACAAATCACGCCGACCGCGTGCGTTTGCGGAAGCAGTCGGCGCCGGCCTGGCCGCGGACGTTCTTGATGCACAGTATGCTGCCTTTTTACGCTTACGATCGCGGGGCCGCGACCGAAATCACCGAAAGTTGCGCGACCTTGCTCGAGACGCCTTTCCGCGCCCGGTTGCCGCAGCGGCAAGGTGGCACGCCAATTGCTTCGTTCCGGACACCATTGAGGAGTGCATATTTTGGTTGACGATCTGCCTGTGAAAAAAATATCTCGCCGTACCGCTCTGGCTTTGCCCCTCGGGCTGGCCGCGTCGTCCAGCGCCATCTTCTCCAACGGTTTCGCCAAGGCCGATGGGCCGGTGCGGGGCGGCACGATGGTCATGATCGTGCAGCCCGAGCCCTCGACGCTCGCCCATTATGCCGTGACCGCCGGGAATATCCCGCCCATTGCGACGCAGATTTATGAAGGTCTTGTGACCTACGACTGGGATCAGAATCCTCAACCCAATCTCGCGACCTCCTGGGAGATCGCGCCCGACGGCAAGTCCATTACCTTCAAGCTGCGCGAAGGCGTTCTCTTTCACAACGGCAATCCTTTCACGAGCGCCGACGTCCAATTCTCCTTCATGGAGATTTTGAAGAAGTATCATCCCTTCGCGCCGCTGCTGCTCGCCGAGCTGACGGGCGTCGACACGCCGGACGCAATGACTGCGATTCTGCGTCTCGCCAATCCCGCGCCCTATCTCATGAAGGCGCTTGCAGGGCGCGATCTGCCGATCGTGTGCAAATCGGTTTTCGAGGGAACGCCGATCCTGCAGAATCCGTCGGCCAACAAGCCCATCGGCACGGGGCCCTTCAAATTCGGGCAATGGGATCGCGGACAGTTCGTGCGGCTCGACCGCAACGACAAATATTGGAAGCCGGGGCTGCCCTATCTCGACCATATCATCGCGCGTTTCATCCCCGATGCCGCGACGCGCTCCGCCGCGCTCGAGACCGGCGAGGCGCATTTCGCCGGCTATAGCGCCGTCAACTACGCTGATCTGGCGCGGATGAAGACCAACCCGATCCTCGATACGACGATGAAAGGCTATGAGATGACGCCCGCCTTGAGCGTGCTCGAACTCAATGCCAAGCGCCCGCCGCTCGACAAGAAAGAAGTGCGCCAGGCGATCGCCTATGCGATCGATCGCAAGGTGATCCTGCGCGATGTCATGTATGGCTACGGCAAGCCGGCCACGGGACCGCTCAGCAGTCTCTTCAAGACCGTTGGGTTCTATACGGACGATGTGCGCAATTACGACGTGCCCGATCGTCTCGAGATTGCCAACAAGCTGCTCGACGGCGCGGGCCTGCCGCGCGGCGCCAATGGCATGCGCTTCGGCCTTCATCTCGAAGTCAATTCATTCGGCGAGCAATGGCTGCGCCAGGCGGAATATTTGAAACAGGCGCTCGCGATCGTCGGGATCGATCTGACGCTACGATCGGAAGACACCGCCACCTGGTTGCGGCGCGTCTATACCAATTACGATTACGACATTAACGAGCCTTTCCTTAGCCAGGGCGTCGATCCCGTCTATGGTCTCAACAAGCAATATCTGACGTCGCAGATCCGCAAGGGCGTGACCTTCGTCAACGACAGCTTTTATTCCAATCCGGAATTCGACAATATTCTTAACGAGGCCATGCGCGAGCTGGACCACGACAAGCGCGCCGCGCTTTACAAGAAGGCGCAACAGATCCTTGCCGAGGATTGCCCGCTGGTCTGGCTCGTCGACGTGCAATATGTCTCGGTCTTCAATCGAAAGCTTCACGATCACACGACCGGGCCGCTCGGCACGCAGCAAGCCTTCGAACGGGCCTGGCTGGAAACCTAAACCGTGCGATTCGCCCGCTATGTGGGATACCGGCTCGTTACCGCGCTGCCGGTGATCTTCGGGATCATTGTGCTCAACTTCTTGTTGATCCATCTCGCGCCGGGCGACGCGGCTTCCGTGCTCGCCGGCGAGAGCGGCGCGGCGACGCCCGAATATATGGACGAGCTGCGCCATAAATTCGGCCTCGACCAATCGCTCGGCATGCAGTTCCTGACCTATGTCTCGAACATGGCGCATTTCAGCCTTGGCTATTCCTACCGCAACGACGCCGACGTCAGCGGCCTGATTCTCGAACGGCTCGGGCCAACGAGCCTGCTTATGCTAACGGCATTTGGCACCGCTTTGGCCCTCGGCATCATCCTCGGTCTGGTTGCCGCGACGGGACGCAATTCCTGGCGTGACAATGTCATTTCGCTGATGAGCCTCGTCGCCTATGCGACGCCCGGGTTCTGGCTTGGGCTGATGATGATTGTGATCTTTTCGATCAAGCTCGGCTGGCTGCCGACAAGCGGGTTCGATACGGTCGGCGCCGGTCACCAAGGATGGGCCAAAATTTGGGACATCGGCCGCCATCTCGTGATGCCCGCCGTCTCGCTCGCACTGTTTTACCTCGCGCTTTATGCGCGCCTCACGCGGGCGTCCATTTTAGAGCAAACCGGCATGGATTATGTGACGACCGCGCGCGCCAAGGGTCAGACGGAGCGCCGCATCATGACAGGTCATGTACTACGCAATGCGCTGTTGCCCGTCGTGACGCTTGCCGGCGTTCAGGCCGGCAATCTGATCGGCGGCTCCATCGTCGTGGAAACCGTGTTCGGCTGGCCTGGCATCGGCACGCTTGCTTTCAACGCGCTGCAATCGCGCGACCTCAATTTGCTTCTCGCAATCTTCTTCATTTCGGCCTGTCTGGTCGTGACCATCAACCTCGCCGTCGACGTGCTCTGTTTCATGCTCGACCCGCGCATGGAGATCTGACATGTGGGCGGGCTTCGCGCGGTTCGCGCGCAACCGGATGGCTCTGTTCGGCGCGGCCGTACTGCTGTGCCTTCTCCTGCTCGTCGCGCTCACGCCGCTCATCTTCCCCGATGATCCGTTCAAGCTCGTTGGACCCGCCTTGCAGCCGCCAGGCGGGCGCTTTCTGCTCGGCACCGACACGCTCGGCCGCGACGTCGCGGCGGAAATCGCTTACGGCGCGCGCACCTCGCTCATCATCGGTGTCGGTGCGACCCTCGCCGCAATTGTCTTCGGTGCCGTGGCCGGGGGGCTGGCCGGCTACTATCGCGGGAAGACCGAGACCGTGCTGATGCGCATAACGGAATTCTTCCAAACCATCCCGGCCTTCATTTTTGCCTTGCTGATCGTCGCGATTCTCTCACCCTCGGTCAGCAGCGAGATCATCGCAATCGCCGCCGTCTCCTGGCCAGGCATCGCGCGGCTCGTGCGCGGGGAATTCGTCGCGCTCGGCGGCCGCGAATTCGTGCAGGCCTGCGCGAGCCTTGGCGCGAGCGATGCTCGCATCATCTTCAATCATATGCTGCCGAACTGCGCCTCCTCAGTCATCGCGGTCGGTTCGTTGCTGATCGGCACCGCGATTCTGCTCGAAGCCGGATTGGCGTTTCTGGGCCTCGGCGACCCCAATGTCATGAGCTGGGGGTTGATCATCAGCGCGGGACGCGCGGTCCTTCGCTCCGCCTGGTGGATATGCACCTTTCCCGGCATCGCGATCCTGCTCACGGTGCTCGGCATCAATCTCATTGGCGACGGCCTCAACGAAGCCCTCAATCCAAGGCTGCGTGAGCGATGAGCGGGATGGTTCTCGAACTTGAAAAGCTTACTATCGCCTTGCCGCCCGGCGCCGACCGGGCCAATGCGGTGAGCGATGTCGACCTCGTGTTGCGCGCCGGCAAAGTGACATGCCTGATCGGCGAGAGCGGATCTGGCAAATCGCTCGTCGCCCGTTCGATCCTTGGCCTGCTGCCCGGCCCGCATGTGCGCGTCGGGAGCGGCCGCATCCTGTTCGAAGGCCAGGATCTCGCCGTCGCGCCGCAACACAAGATGCGCGCGATTCGTGGCGCAAAAATCGGCATGATCTTTCAGGAGCCGATGACGGCGCTCAACCCGCTGCACACGATCGGCCGCCAACTCGATGAAGTGCTGCGCATCCATACGCCGCTCGGGAAAGCCGCACGCCGCGCTCGCGTGCTCGAATTGATCGACAGCGTTCATTTGCCGGAACCCGGCCGCATCATCCGTTCGTTTCCCCACCAATTGAGCGGCGGTCAACGCCAACGCGCGATGATCGCCATGGCTTTGCTGCTCAATCCGCGCCTGTTGATCGCCGACGAGCCGACGACGGCGCTCGACGTCACGACCCAGGCGCAAATCCTCTATCTGATCCGCGAGTTGCAGCGCGAGCACGGCACATCGGTTCTCTTCATCACGCATGATTTCGGCGTCGTCGCCGATATAGCCGATGAGGTCGCGGTGTTGCAGCGCGGCACTTTGGTCGAACGCGGCACGGCCGCCGCCGTGCTTGGCGCGCCGGGCCATCCCTATACCAAGGCCCTGATCGCCGCTGTACCGAAGCTCGTGCCGCCGGCGGGGCGGCCGGCGAATACGCAACCGTTCATCGTCGAGGCGCGCGATGTCGCCAAGACCTACGGCGCGCGAAGCCTGTTCGGCGGCCGTGTCACGCGTGCCTTGGCCGGCGTGACGGTGGAACTGCGCCGCGGCGAGACGCTCGGCCTTGTCGGAGAAAGCGGCTCAGGCAAGAGCACTTTGGCGCGCGCCATCACGCGGCTCCTGCCGATTGACGGCGGCGAAATTCTGCTTGACGGCGTCGACATCGCGCAGCTCTCGCGCAGCCAACTCCGCCCGGTCCGCAAGCGCGTGCAAATGGTGTTTCAGGATCCCTACGCTTCGCTCGATCCGCGGCAGCGCATCATCGACATCATCGCGGAAGGCCCCATCATCCACGGCACCCCGCCCGCCAAAGCCCGCGAGGAGGCGCAAGCGTTGCTCGGCCTCGTCGGACTGGACCCCTCCGCCGCACGGCGTTTTCCGCATGAGTTCAGCGGCGGCCAGCGCCAGCGGATCGGCATTGCCCGCGCGCTCGCGCTGCATCCGGAAGTGCTCGTCGCGGACGAGCCGGTCTCGGCGCTCGACGTGTCGGTGCAAGCGCAGGTGCTGGCTCTTCTCGCCGACATCAAGGCGCGGCTGCATCTCAGCATGCTCTTTGTGACGCATGATTTGCGCGTCGCGCTGCAAGTCTGCGACCGCATCGCCGTGATGAAACAAGGCGAGGTGGTCGAAGTAGCGCCGACCGCCGAGATCTTTTTTCATCCGCAGCATTCCTATACCAAGGCCTTGTTCGCCGCCGTGCCTGGGGGCACCTGGCAAGGCCGGAAAGCGTCATGATCTTGACCGAAGCTTTTGTGCCGGGCCCGCGCACGCAGGTGCGGGGTGCGGCGGCGGGACCGCTCGCCGGCCTCAGTTTCGCGGTCAAGGATCTGATCGATGTCGCCGGCGTGCCGACCGGCGGCGGCAATCCCGACTGGCCGCGCTTCGCTCCAACGCCGGCCCGTCACGCATGGGTCGTGCAGACCCTGCTCGATGCCGGCGCCTCAGTCGTGGGCAAGACGATCACCGACGAAGTATCGCTCGGCATTCTCGGCGAGAACGCCCATGACGGCACGCCGTTGAACCCGGCGGCGCCCGGCCGCGTGCCGGGCGGCTCGTCGAGCGGATCGGCCTCGGCCGTGGCCGCCAAGGCCTGCGATTTCGCGCTTGGCACCGATACGGGCGGCTCCGTGCGCGTGCCGTCGAGCTTTTGCGGCCTTTACGGCATTCGGCCGACGCATGGGCGGATCGATTTCACCGGCATCGCCGTGCAGGCACCAGGCAGTGATACCTGCGGTTGGTTCGCGCGCGATGCCGCGACGTTCGCGCGTGTTGGCGAGGTTTTGTTCGGAGGCGCCTTGCCCGCCACGCTGCCCACGACACTCCTGGTGGCCGAGGACGCCTTCGGCTTCGCGGATGGAAATGTGCAGCAGGCGCTCGCCCCGGCCGTCGGCCGTCTCGCGGCGCTGATTGGCCAAAGGCGCGATGTCACATTGGCGCCGCAGGGCCTTTCGATCTGGCAGCGCGCGCAACGCGTTTTGCAAGGAAGCGAGGCCTGGCGCACGTTCCAGCCCTGGCTCGATGGCCATAATCCGCGTCTCGCCTTCAGCGTGGCGCGCGCCTTGGTGCAAGGCTCGATGATGACCGATGCGGAGCGCAATGCCGCGAGCCTGATGCAGATGGAAGCCCGCGCCCGGCTCCGCCTGCTGTTGCCACCAGGCACGATCCTCTGCCTGCCGACGACGCCGTTTCCGGCGCCGCAAAAAGGTCTTCCGCTTCACCAATTGGACCCCTTGCGCGAACGCATCAGCTGCCTGACCAGCCAGGGCGGCCTCACCGGCGTCCCGCAGGTCAATCTTCCAGGCGCAACGGCCGATGGCGCGCCGGTGGGGCTTTCGATCATCGGCGCTCGCGGGTCGGACCTCGACCTTCTGCGTGTCGCCGTTGCTTTCGAGCAGCAGGCCGCCAAAAAGCCGTAGACAGATATCCGGGAGACGGAGCCATGAATTGGGAGAATGAGACGGGCACCTTTGCACTCGGGGATTTCGCCGTGGAAAGAGGCGGCGTGATCCGCGAGGCCCGGCTCGCCTGGCAGCGCTTCGGCACGCTCAACGACAAGCGCGACAATCTCATTCTCTACCCCAGCAGCTATTCTGCGCGTCTTGCGGATATGTCCTGGCTGATCGGGCCGGAGCGCGTTCTCGATCCCACGCGCTGGTGCATCATCGCCGTGGGCATGTTCTCGAACGGGGAATCGTCCGGCGCGGCGGAGACGCCGGATTATCCCACGCTCGTCACCGTCGCCGACAATGTGCGGGCGCAACACCGTCTTGTTATGGAAATGTGCGGCGTGGACAAACTCGCAGCCGTTTATGGATTTTCGATGGGCGCCATGCAGGCCTATCATTGGGCGGCGCTCTACCCCGAAATGGTGGAACGCGCCTTCGTCGTCTGCGGCAGCGCCCGCACAGCCGATCACAACAAAGTCTTTCTGTCCGGCCTGCTGCGCACGCTCGAAGCCGCGCCCGAGCATACCGGCCATGGCCGCTTTTCGAGCGAGCCGATGCTGGCGCTCAAGGCCTTTGGCCACATTTATGCCGGCTGGGGCCTGAGCCAGGATTTCTACCGTGCCGGCCTCTACAAAAGCGCGCTTGGCGCGCCCGATCTCGAAACCTTCGTCCGCACCAATTGGGCCGAGCGGTTTTCACAGTGCCGCGCGGCGAACCTCTATGCGCAGGCAATCGCCTGGTTTCACGGCGATATCAGCGGCAACACTCTTTACAACGGCGACCTCACGCAAGCGCTCCAGTCCATCAAGGCACAAATGCTCCTGATGCCGAGCGAGACGGATCTCTATTTCCGCGTTGCGGATAATGCAGCCGAGCTTCCCCATCTTGCAGCGGGAAACCTGCGGCCGATCCCGAGCGTGTGGGGTCATCGCGCCGGCAATCCGAGCGCCAATCCGGCAGATGCCGCCTTTCTCAAGGAGCGGGTCGCGGATTTGCTGCCGGGGTAAGGCCCGGCTCTCGGGCAAGTGGCGAAACACGAGAGCGCTCGCGGCCAAGGCGCCGAAAGCCAGGATCAACGCGCGCCGCTTCATGGGATCCCGAAAAGGCGCTACTGCCCGGACAACAGGCTGATCACGAACCGGCTGCCGACGATGAAGAGATAGCAGCCGAACGCCATTTCCAGCGTGCGTTTCGACATCGCGTGCGCGGCCCGCACGCCGAGCGGTGCGGTCAACAGGCTGGTCGGCATGACCAGCACGGCGCCGATCAGCGAGACGTAGCCGATCGCAAACGGCACTTGCAGCGCGACGACATCGGGATACCGCGCCGCCGCGGGCCAGCCCGCATAGACATAGCCGAGCGCGCCGGGGATCGAGATCAGCACCGCCAGCGCCGATGAGGTCGCGACGGCCTGATGGATCGGCCGGCCGTAGAACGTCATCAGCAGGTTCGAAAACAATCCGCCCCCGATCCCCATCAAGGTGGAGAGAAGCCCGATAACGAAGCCATAGATTTTCATCAGCGGTCCCGACGGAAAGTCCTCGCCGAACTTCCAGGTTTCGCGCGCCAGCAGCAACCGCGCCGCCGCAGACCATGCCACCGCCACGAACACGATCTTGAACAGCCGCTCCGGCGCGTAGCGGGCGGTGACGCTGCCGGCGATCACGCCTGCCAGCACCGGCAGCCACCACGCCCTGAGGATCTCCGTGTCCACCGCGCCGCGGGCATGGTGGGCGCGCCAGGACCGGATCGAGGTCGGAATGATGATGGCGAGCGAGGTACCGATACAGAGCGGCATCCGCACCTCCAGCGGCACGCCGGCCAGCCGAAAGCACTCATAAAACACCGGCACCAGGATGGCGCCGCCGCCGATTCCGAAAACACCGGCGAGAAATCCGGCTATCGCGCCGACCGCCACCAGCAGCAGCGCCAGTTCGAACAGCTCGGAGGCGTCCAATCCTGCGATCATCGTCCCGCCCCAACGCCCGCGGCAGACCGCGACTGCGCGGCATGAATTGGGCTTCATCCGTGCTAGCCATCAGCACCGGAAAGAGCTGTCAATCCCCGCCAATGCAAGGCTCATCTCAAGCTATGAACCTTCATTCGCAAACGTCGATTTCGCCGTTGCACTGGCTGTTTCGACTTCGTAAATAGAACCCGTCTCTCGCGATCCCCAAAGGGTCCCCGAACGGGCCCGCAAACCGTCAAAGCCGCCGATGACCGCCAGGATCGAACGCCCGCTTTCGCCCCATCTGCAGACATATCGCTGGACCCTGACGATGGCGCTTTCCATCGTCCATCGCGCGACCGGCGTCGCGCTGTATTTCGGCACCCTGCTGCTGGCGTGGTGGCTGATCGCGGCCGCCTCGGGGCCAGCCGCCTATGCCAATGTGCAGGCCTTTACCTCCAGCTTCGTCGGCCGGCTGATCGTACTCGGTTATACCTGGGCGCTGTTGCACCATCTGCTCAGCGGCGTCAGGCACTTCGTCTGGGATCTCGGCTACGGCTTCAAGCCGAGCGAACGCGAGGCGCTGACCTGGGGCGCGCTGATCGGCGGTATTTCGCTCACCGTACTGCTGTGGATCGCCGCTTACGCCATCGGAGGCGGACGATGACCGTGCAGGAACTCATCGGTTCCCAAGAGCATGCGCACGCCGCTGGCCCGCGTCCGCTACCTCGGCGCCTCGCATTCCGGCACCGGCGATTTCTGGCGCCAGCGCGTTACCGCCGTGGCGATGGTGCTGCTGACCGTGCCGGTCATCGTGGTGGTCATGATGCTGCTCGGCCGCAATCAGGCAGGCGCGGCGCAGATCCTGGGCTCGCTGCCGATCGCGATCATCCTGTTGCTGTTCATCATCGCCAGCACCTGGCACATGAAGATCGGCATGCAGGTGGTGATCGAGGACTACATCCATAACGAGAAGCTGAAACTGGCCACCATCATGGCCAACAACTTCTTCTCGATCGTGGTGGCGCTGGCCTCGATCTACGCCATTCTTAAACTGTCATCCGGAGTATAGCCCATGGCGGCTGATGGCAACGGCAAGGCCACAAATGGCAGTGGCGGTCCCGCCACCAATGGTCACGCCTATCCGATCGAGGACCACACCTACGATGTCGTCGTGGTCGGCGCCGGCGGCGCGGGCCTGCGCGCGGTGGTCGGGTGCAGCGAGGCCGGACTGCGCACCGCCTGCATCACCAAGGTCTTTCCGACGCGCTCGCATACGGTCGCGGCTCAGGGCGGCATTTCGGCGGCGCTCGGCAACATGCACGAGGACAATTGGCGCTGGCACATGTACGATACCGTCAAGGGATCGGACTGGCTCGGCGATCAGGACGCCATCGAATACATGGTGCGCAACGCGCCGGAAGCCGTCTATGAACTCGAGCATTGGGGCGTACCGTTCTCGCGCACCGAAGACGGCAAGATCTATCAGCGTCCGTTCGGCGGCATGACGCTCGACTACGGCAAGGGCCAGGCGCAGCGCACCTGCGCCGCTGCCGACCGCACCGGCCACGCCATGCTGCACACCATGTACGGCCAGGCGCTGCGGCATTCCGCGGAATTCTACATCGAGTTTTTCGCCATCGACCTGATCATGGACGACCAGGGCGTTTGCCGCGGCGTGATCGCGCTCAAGCTCGACGACGGCACGCTGCATCGCTTTCGCGCGCAGACGACAATCCTCGCGACCGGCGGCTATGGCCGCGCCTATGCCTCCTGCACCTCGGCGCATACCTGCACCGGCGATGGCGGCGCCATGGCGCTGCGCGCCGGGCTGCCGTTGCAGGACATGGAGTTCGTCCAGTTCCACCCGACCGGCATTTACGGTTCGGGTTGCCTCGTCACCGAAGGCGCGCGCGGCGAAGGCGGCTATCTGGTCAATTCCGAGGGCGAGCGTTTCATGGAGCGCTATGCGCCTTCCGCCAAGGACCTGGCGTCCCGCGACGTGGTCTCGCGCGCGATGACCATTGAAATTCGCGAAGGCCGCGGCGTCGGCAAGAAGAAGGACCATATCTTCCTGCACCTCGACCATCTCGATCCGAAGGTGCTGCAGGAACGCCTGCCGGGCATTTCCGAGTCCGCGAAGATATTCGCCAATGTCGACGTCACCCGCGAGCCGATCCCGATCACGCCGACAGTGCATTACAATATGGGCGGCATTCCCACCAATTATCATGGCGAAGTGCTGACCAAGAAGAACGGCGACGACAATGCCGTGGTGCCCGGCCTGATGGCGCTCGGCGAAGCGGCCTGCGTTTCGGTGCATGGCGCCAACCGTCTCGGCTCCAATTCGCTGATCGATCTCGTGGTGTTCGGCCGGGCCGCGGCGCTGCGCTGCGCGGAAAAGCTGACGTCGAACGGCAAGCAGCCGGAGCTTCCCACAGGTTCGGCCGACAAGGCGCTGGGGCGGCTCGATCATTATCGCTACGCCTCCGGCGGCACGCCGACCGCGAAATTGCGCGACAGCATGCAGAATGTGATGCAGAACAATTGCGCGGTGTTCCGCACCGGCGAGGTGCTGCACGAAGGCCAGAACCTGATCCACAAGGTGCATGGCGGCATCGGCGACATCGCGGTGACCGACCGCTCGCTGACCTGGAATTCCGACCTGGTCGAGACCCTGGAGTTCGACAATCTGATCGTGCAGGCAGTGGTGACGATGGACTCGGCGGCCAACCGCACCGAGAGCCGTGGCGCCCATGCGCGCGAGGATTTTCCCGACCGCGACGACAAGAACTGGATGAAGCACACGCTGGCGTGGATCGACGATGGCGGCAAGACGTCGGTCGATTACCGCCCCGTGCATGACTACACGATGACGAACGACGTGCAGTACATTCCGCCCAAGGCGCGGGTGTATTGAAGCTGCTGTCATGCGCGGGCTTGAGCCGCGCATCCATCATCTTCGTAAGCTGGATTGCCGGGTCAAGCCCGGCCATGACAGGGTGAACCGCAAGGGCAAGACATATGGTTGAATTCGCGCTTCCAAAAAACTCAAAGATCAGCGGCGGCAAGACCTGGCCGACGCCGGCTGATGCCACCGAGACGCGCGAGTTCAAGGTCTATCGCTGGAATCCGGACGACGGCAAGAACCCCAGCGTCGATACTTATCACATCGACACCAATGATTGCGGGCCGATGATTCTCGACGGCCTGATCTGGATCAAGAACCACATCGATCCGACACTGACGTTCCGCCGCTCCTGCCGCGAAGGCGTCTGCGGCTCCTGCGCCATGAACATCGACGGCCAGAACACGCTGGCCTGCACCAAATCGATGCACGACGTGAAGGACGGCGCGGTGAAGATCAACCCGCTGCCGCATCAGCCTGTCGTGAAAGACCTCGTCCCCGATCTCACCAATTTCTACGCGCAATATGCTTCGATCGAGCCGTGGCTCAAGACCACAACGCCGACGCCGCAGAAGGAATGGCGGCAGAGCCATGAGGACCGCGAAAAGCTCGACGGCCTCTATGAATGCATTCTGTGCGCCTGCTGCTCGACCTCATGCCCGAGCTATTGGTGGAACAGCGAGCGCTTCCTCGGCCCCGCCGCGCTGCTGCAGGCGACCCGCTGGGTCAAGGATTCCCGTGATGAAGCCACCGGCGAGCGGCTCGACAATCTCGAAGATCCGTTCCGGCTCTACCGCTGCCACACCATCATGAACTGCGCCAAGGCGTGCCCCAAAAGCCTCAATCCATCCGAGGCGATCGCTGAACTGAAGCTGAAGATGGTCGAGCGCCAGATCTGAACGCAGCGGCGCCCTTCACGCGTTCCGCAGCCGAACGATCTGGAACTCATTGGGAACCTTTTGATATCCTTGGCGTTATCGCGCCATGTCTAAGCCTCCCGCAAAGCCGAAAGCTGCCGCCAGGAAATCCCCCATTGTCGGAGTGGTCGCCGAAGGCGGCGATCGCATCGAGGCGCCGCCGCCTGAGATCGTTGAACCCGACCCCGACCTGTCGCCGGAAGAAGCCGAGCAGGCCCGCAAGGATTATCTGCTGACGCGGTTCTGGATTAGCGCCAAGGGATTCTGGGGCAAGGGCAGCGATCGGCTGGCGTGGATGTTTTCGATCGGTCTTTTGGTCCTGATCGTCACCAATGTCGGTTTTCAATACGGCATCAATGTCTGGAACCGCGCGATCTTCGACGCCATCGAGAAGCGCGATGCAGCCACGGTGTTTTATCTGAGCGCGGTGTTTTTCCCGCTTGCCGTCGGCAGCGTCTTGCTCGGCGTCGCGCAAGTCTTCACGCGCATGGGCATCCAGCGCCGCTGGCGCGGCTGGCTGACCAATTCGGTGGTGTCGCGCTGGCTTGCCAACGGACGCTACTACCAGCTCAACCTCGTCAGCGGCGACCACCAGAATCCGGAATATCGCATCGCCGAGGATTTGCGGATCGCCACCGATTCGCCGGTGGACTTCGCCGCCGGCGTCACCTCGGCATTTCTTTCGGCATCGACCTTCATCGTGGTGCTGTGGACGATCGGCGGCGCGCTGACGGTCACGGTCGCGGGATCGAGCATCACCATTCCCGGCTTCCTCGTCATCGCGGCGGTGCTCTACGCCGCGATCGCCTCGGGCTCGATCGTCGTGATCGGACGCCGCTTCGTGCAAACCTCCGAGGACAAGAACCAGGCGGAGGCTGAGTATCGCTATACGCTGACCCGCGTCCGCGAGAACGGCGAAAGCATCGCGCTGTTGGGCGGCGAGCAGGAAGAGCGCGACGGCATCGACAAGACGTTTACAAAGGTATTGCGGCAATGGGCGCGGCTGGCGGGCCAGCACATGCGCACCACGCTGGTGTCGCAGGGGTCCAGCCTGATCGCACCGGTGGTGCCGCTGTTGCTGTGCGCGCCGAAATTCCTCGACGGCAGCATGACGCTCGGACAGGTGATGCAGGCGGCCTCCGCCTTCACCATCGTGCAGACCGCCTTCGGCTGGCTGGTCGACAATTATCCGCGGCTCGCCGACTGGAACGCCTGCGCGCGGCGGATCGCCTCGCTGATGATGTCGCTCGATGGACTTGAGCGCGCCGAACGCGGCGACGGCATCGGCCGCATCCAGCGCGGCGAGACCGAAGGCGAAGCCATTCTCAGCCTGCACGATCTCTCGGTGACGCTCGACGATGGCA
Organism: uncultured Alphaproteobacteria bacterium; assembly: GCA_963793165.1. GTDB lineage: Bacteria > Pseudomonadota > Alphaproteobacteria > Rhizobiales > Xanthobacteraceae > Bradyrhizobium. The sequence continues at coordinate 145,115 of CAWBYU010000003.1, read as the reverse complement.
CCGCCGTGGTCGGCGAGGCCGAAGTGGTGGTCGAGCCCGGCGAACGGCTGCTGGTGGCCGGCGAATCCGGCACCGGCAAAAGCACGCTGGTGCGCGCCATCGCGGGGCTTTGGCCGTGGGGCGGCGGCAGTGTCAATTTCCATCCCGACCGGCGGCTGTTCATGCTGCCGCAAAGGCCTTACGTGCCCTCGGGCACGCTGCGCCGCGCGGTCGCCTATCCCGGCGCCGCCGAGGACTGGACCATCGAGGAGATCGGTGAAGTCCTCGACAAGGTCGGCCTCGGTCACCTCAAGGACAAGATCGAGGAAGATGCGCCATGGGACCAGACGCTGTCCGGCGGTGAAAAGCAGCGGCTGGCCTTTGCGCGGCTGTTCCTGCACAACCCCGACATCATCGTGCTCGACGAAGCGACCTCGGCGCTGGATGCGAAAAGCCAGGACAAGATGATGGAGCTGATGACCAAAGAGCTGCCCAAGGCGACCGTGATCAGCGTTGCCCATCGCGCCGAGCTTGAAGCCTTCCACAGCCGCAAGATCGTGCTGGAGCGGCGCAAGGGCGGCGCCAAACTCGTCAGCGATATCGATCTCATTCCGCGCAAGGGCAAGCGCCGTCTGCTCGGCCGCTTCCTGCGCCAACGCAAGACGGCGTCAAAGAAGGCGGCGTGAATATACGCCGCCCCCTCCTTCAATAATCTCAGGGGCTGATTTTCTGCGCGCACCCATCCCCGCCAGCGGGTTCCCCGACGCAGGCGCCAACGTGCTCAACAGCAAATCCGCCCAAATTGACAGCGAGAAATCGGTTCTCAACCGCTGGAGATTCTCAATGATCGACCATATCGGTTTTCCGGTTTCCGACTATCAGCGCGCCAAGGCCTTCTATACGGAGGCACTGACGCCGCTGGGCTACAGCCTCGTCATGGAAGTGGCGCAGGAGCAGACCGGCCATGATCCGGCGGCCGGGTTTGGCGCCAATGGCAAACCGGATTTCTGGATCGGCGGCGAAGGCGGATTGAACAAGCCGCTGCATGTCGCGATCCTGGCCAGGGACCGCGCCACGGTCGACGCCTTCTACCGGGCGGCCATCGCAGCCGGCGGACGTGACAACGGCGCGCCCGGAATCCGCGCGCATTATCATCCCAATTATTACGGCGCCTTCGTGCTCGACGCCGACGGCCACAATATCGAAGCGGTGTGCCACGCGCCGGCGTGACCCAGGTTCCGAACGCCCCGACACGGAACATCGCCGTAACAGCGCCGTTATCTCTCCGACCAATGGGAGCAACAGATGGCAACCGATAATACCGCCCACGATACCGACCGCGCCTGGGATCTCATGAAGAAGATCGGCTTTGCAATGCTGGTCACCCGCGACGGCGACAGACTGCGCGCCCGGCCGATGAGCGCCTATCTCGAGCGCGAGAACAACGCGATCTATTTCCTGACCGACGCGCGCCGCCACAAGGACGAGGAAATCGCCCGCAACCCCAACATCAACCTGTCGTTCGCCAATGCGAGCGACCAGAAATATGTCTCCGTCACCGGCATTGCCGTCGTCTCCAACGACCGCGCCAAGATCAAGCAGTTGTTTTCGACGCCGGCCAAAGCATGGTGGGACTCGGCCGAGGATCCGAACATTCGCGTGCTGAAAATCACGCCCGACGATGCCGAGTTCTGGGATTCGCCGGGCTCCGTCATCAGCTACGTGAAGATGGCGGCGGCGGCCGTGACCGGCACCCGTCCCGATCTCGGCGATAACCGCAAGGTGACGATGTAGATGGGAAACGAACCGCCGGAAATCCCGCCCCCGACGCCGGGCCAACCCACCGAACCGCCGCGTGAGGATCCGCCCGGCGATCCACGGCCCGAGGTACCGCCGCCGATGCGCGAGCCCGGCGAGCCGCCGCGGCCCGATGAGTTGCCGGGAGAGATGCCGGATGAGTTGCCGGTGCGGGGGCCGGGCGGACCGAACACGCCCTCACCCGCGACCGATCTCGGCATCGGCGATTTGCGAGCTGAGAAGCCCGCAAATCCATCCGCCTGAGAATCCATCCACCTGACATATCGCGTAAAATGTGGAACTACGGTTTGAAATGAGCGCCTGAATGCGCAATGAACGAGAGCGCCAGGAAATCCCCCTTGTTCGGAAATAAAAACAAATCCGTCTTTGAAGCCCGCCACAATCCGGCCTAACGCTTATTCGTTGATCGTCTGACCGACTGCGTTGGTCCGACGAGGATTGCGTTGTTGCCGGAAATTTCGAGGATCCAAGCTCATCATGAAAAAACTTCGTCTCGTATTGCTCGCCACGACGGCTCTGACGGCGATGCAATTCGCAGCCGCTCCATCGCACGCGCAAACTGCGCCGCTGGTTATGGCGCAGGCCGGTCAGGAGCTTGGGCCTGATGGAAAACCCAAGGCGCCGCCGAAGGGCGCGCCGCCGCCCGCGCGTCCCGCACCTCCCGCTGCAGCACCCCCGCCGCGTCCGGCGCCTCCCGCCGCTGCACCACCTCCGCCGCCTCGTCCCACCCCGCCGCCCCCGGCTGCTGCGCCGCCGCCGCGACCGGCACCACCGCCTCCCGCCGCGGCTCCTCCGCCGCGCCCGGCGCCACCACCTCCCCCTGCTCCGCCGCCGCGAACTGCGCCTCCTTCGGCGCCACCGCCGCATGCTCCGCCCGCGGCAGCGCCGCCTCCCCGTCCAGCACCACCGGCTCCTCCGGCAGCAGCGCCGCCGCCTGCGCCACCGAGGCCTCCGGCTGCGCCAAGCGTCGCGCCTGCGCCGCAGCCTCCGCCGCCCCCGGCGGGCGCCAGACAACCGCCGCCTGCTGCGTCGAGCCCGCCGCCCGCCGCGGCGCCGCAAACTCAAACGCCGCCGCCACCACCTGCCGGCGCGAGACCAATTCCTCCAGCATCGAGCGCTCCGCCCTCCCCAGCCGCGCCGAGTCAGACAGCACCTTCAACGCCACCTGCGGGAGCAGGCGCGGGTGCGCCACCTCCGCCGCGCGGCGGACCACCGCCGGGCGCGCCCGCACCGAGTGCGGCTCCGGCGGCGCCCGGCACCGCGCCGGCTATTCCGAACGCCACCCCTGCGCCGGCCGGCGCCGGAGGACAGACCGCGCTGCCGCCCGGAGCCGCCCCGCAAGTCCGTCGCCCGCCGCCGACGGTCAGCGCACCAATTCCGGCCGCGCCACCGCCCGCGCAAGCCCTGGCACCGATTGCTCCGGGCGCGGCGGCACCGGGACCGCGCCGGATGGATGACTTCCGTGCCGGACGTCGGGAAACGCAGGAAGGCGGCCGCACGGTCATTACCGAACCGGGCCGGATCATCGTTCGGGACCCCGGCGGCCAGGCCTTCATCCGTCACAACGAAGTGGATCGCTTCCGCTTCGGCGCGCGTGACATCCGGACCGAGCAATTCGGCAACGATACGCGTACCGTCGTGATCCGCCCCGACGGCACGCAGATCATCACCGAGAACGACCGCGACGGTCAGTTGTTGCGCCGGATTCGCAGGGACGAGCGCGGCCGCGAGATCATCATCATCGACAACAGTTACCGCGGCCCGCGCGGGATCGGCGGATTCTATGTCGATCTGCCGCCGCCGGTGATCCGCATTCCCTACGATCGCTACATCGTCGACGCCGAGGGCGCGCCGCCGGAGTTGCTCTATGACACCATGATCGCACCGCCGGTGGAGCGGATCGACCGGCGCTACTCGCTCGACGAGATTCGCTACAGCGCCTCGGTGCGACAACGCATGCCGAGCATCGACCTCGACAGCATCAACTTCGAAACCGGATCGTGGGAAATTCCGCCCGATCAAGCGGCGAAGCTGCAAGCCATCGCCGACGGGCTCAATCGCGCGATATCAGCCAATCCGCGCGTGGTGTTCCTGATCGAGGGCCACACCGACGCGGTCGGATCGGATGTCGACAATCTGTCGCTGTCGGATCGTCGCGCCGAATCCGCCGCCGAATTGCTGACCCAGCAATTCCAGGTGCCGGCCGAGAACCTGACTTCGCAAGGTTACGGCGAGCAGTATCTGAAAGAGCAGACCGACGGACCTAGCCGCGTCAATCGGCGGGTCACCATCCGCAACATCACGCCGCTGCTGAACGGCGGAACGGCATCGCTGCCGCCACCGCCTCCCGGCATCGCGCCGCCGAGGTAACGCAACGCATCGACCCAATGAAATGGCCGGGAGAAATCCCGGCCATTTTGCTTAGCTGTTTCCACGAGTTCGACCCAAAGTGTCGCAGCGTGTTTCCCTACAGGCCCAGCTTCTTCTTGCGTTGGCCGAGCGTGCGCAGCCGCAGGGCATTGAGCTTGATGAAGCCGGCGGCGTCACGATGGTCGTAGGCCACCGCGCCTTCCTCGAAGGTGACGAGGTCCTGATCATACAGCGAGTATTTGCTCTCGCGCCCGAGCATGATGACATTGCCCTTGTAGAGTTTCAGCCGCACGCGGCCGGTGACATATTGCTGGCTGAGATCGATCGCCGCCTGCAGCATCTCGCGTTCCGGCGAAAACCAGAAGCCGTTATAGACCAGCTCGGCATATTTCGGCATCAGCTCATCCTTGAGATGGGCCGCGCCGCGATCGAGCGTGATCGATTCGATGCCGCGATGGGCGGCGAGCAGAATGGTGCCGCCCGGCGTCTCGTACATGCCGCGCGACTTCATGCCGACGAAACGGTTTTCGACGAGATCAAGCCGACCGATGCCGTTGGCGCGGCCGAGTTCGTTGAGCTTCGCCAGCAGCGTCGCGGGCGACAGCTTCTTGCCGTCGATCGCGGTCGCATCGCCCTTTTCGAAATCGACGGTAATGATAGTCGCCTTGTCCGGCGCCTTCTCCGGATCGATGGTGCGGGAATAGACGTAATCGGGCACTTCCAGCGCGGGATCCTCGAGCACCTTGCCCTCCGAGGAGGCGTGCAGAAGATTGGCGTCGACCGAGAACGGCGCCTCGCCGCGCTTGTCCTTGGCGATCGGGATCTGATGGGCTTCGGCGAATGCGATCAGTTGCTCGCGTGAGCGCAGGTCCCATTCGCGCCACGGCGCGATGATGGTGATATCGGGCTTCAGCGCGTAATAGCCGAGTTCAAAGCGCACCTGGTCGTTGCCCTTGCCGGTGGCGCCATGCGACACCGCGTCGGCTCCGGCCTTCTCGGCGATTTCGATCTGCTTCTTGGCGATCAGCGGACGCGCGATCGAGGTGCCGAGCAGATACTGCCCCTCATAGACGGCGTTGGCGCGGAACATCGGAAAGACGTAGTCGCGGACGAATTCCTCGCGCAAATCCTCGATGAAGATGTTCTCCGGCTTGATGCCGAGCAGCAGCGCTTTCTGGCGCGCCGGCTCCAGCTCCTCGCCCTGGCCGAGATCGGCGGTGAAGGTAATGACCTCCGCGCCATAGGTCTGCTGCAGCCACTTCAAGATGATCGAAGTGTCGAGGCCGCCCGAATAGGCGAGCACCACCTTCTTGACGTCCTTGCTCATGAAAATCCCGTTGAATTTGTCGCCCGACGAATTTGGCGGGACTATAGGCAGAAAGGGTGCTTGCGCAAGCGTTCACACCGACGGCGCAGGCCCGACATCGCGCCCGCGCCATCTTTGAAGGAGGCGGTATCCCGGCCAGCCAAGCCGCGTCAGCGCGGCGTCGATGCTCTCTTCGGAGAGGCGGGTCGACGGCCAGCGGTAGATATAGCCGTGCGCCAGCCAGATCACCAAAAACGTCACCAGCCCGGCGGCGGCGACGTCGGTGAAGAAGTGTCCGCCAAACGCCATCCGCAGCGCGCTGGTCGTCACGCCGAACAGGGTGGCGGCGACATAGGCCAGCGGCCGCCAGGCCGGTGGCGTCAGCGCGGCGGGCGCATAGGTCCAGAACGCGGTGGCGCCTTCGCCGGAGAAGAACGAACAATTGCGGCCGCAGTTGCCGCGCGGATCCCACCACGGCACGAACGGCAGGTCGCCGTTGAACTGCGTCACCACCACCGGACGCGGCCGGCCCCAATAGCTCTTGAAAGTGAGATTGGTGAGAATGCCCGCCGACAGCGTCAGCGTTACCAGCAGGAAGATGATTGCACGCCCCGAAATCAACAGCGGCCGGTCCGGCCGCAACAGCTTCACGACCAGCGCGGCGATCGCCGGCAGCGCAATGCCCCACGCAATCCACATCGCGCCGTCGCGTGCGAACCCGGCCAAAGCGTTGAATTTCAGCGGAAAGGATCTGGTGGCCGCATCGTAAAACAATGCGGCCAGCTTGACGTCAAGTTCGGGATAGATCCCGAACAGCAATCCGACAACGAGCGCCAGACCCAGCGCGATGATAAGTCCTGATCGATTCATGGCGCGGGGTTTAGCCGAGGGGATTGGAGATGAAAAGGTCGACAGCGCCGCTTCTTTAAGACGACCGTGGCGAATGCGACGGCAGCGGTGGCGGCGGCGTCAGCGGACGCGGCGGTTCGCGCCAGGCGCCGGCATTGCGGCCCGCGATCATCCAGTAGATCAGGCCCGCGACGATTCCCGCGCCCGTCATGATCTCGAGATGCCGCCGCACGATGCCGTCGAAGGAAAGCGTCGCGGGATCGAACGGAATCAGGCCGAGATAGCACGCCAGCCCGACGAGACCGCCGCCGACCGCATAAGCTAGAACGCTTCTGATATAGAACGCTTCCGTAATCGCGACCACGATCATCGCCGGCAACAGCGCAAAGCCGCTGACGAAGATGAAACCGAAGCCGAGCACGACGTTGATCGCGCTTTGGTCGATCGGGGCGGTCGCGAGATCGCTGAACTCCGGAAACAGCACCGCGCCGACCACGATCATTCCCGCCGCCAGGCACGCGGCGAGGAAAGCGAAGAAGATCACGAAGAGACGACCGATCAGCGCCATACAACTAAATCCATCAAGATGGGCCCAAACCTCTCGACCCTCATGCCCGGGCGCGTCCCGGGCATCCACGACTTATTTCGCGGCAACCACCTAAAGACGTGGATGGCCGGGACAAGCCCGGCCATGACGAGTTTGAAGCTGGCGCCTCAATCCGTCATCGCCATCGCGCGCAGCGCCTGCCGCTCGCGGGCCGACAATTTCTCGGTTTCCGATTTCAACTGGCCGCACGCCGCAAGAATGTCGCGGCCACGCGGCGTGCGCACCGGCGAGGAGTAGCCGGCGTTGAAAATATACTCGGAGAACTTTTCGATCTGATCCCAGTCGGAGCATTCGTAAGCCGTGCCCGGCCATGGATTGAACGGAATGAGATTGATCTTGGCCGGGATCCCCTTGAGCATTTTGACCAGGAGTTTTGCGTCATCGAGCGAATCATTGACGCCCTTCAGCATCACATATTCAAACGTGATGCGTCGCGCGTTGGAGGAGCCCGGATAATCGCGGCAGGCCTGCAGCAATTCGGCAATCGGATATTTCCGGTTCAGCGGCACCAGCTCATTGCGCAATTCGTCGCGCACCGCATGCAGCGAGATCGCCAGCATCACGCCGATTTCGTCGCCGGTCCGGATGATGTTCGGCACCACGCCCGAGGTCGACAGCGTGATGCGGCGGCGGGAGATACCGATTCCCTCATTGTCGGCAACGATCAGAAGCGCATCGCGTACCGCGTCGAAATTGTACAAGGGCTCGCCCATCCCCATCATCACCACATTGGTGACGAGACGGCTGCCGGTCGGAGTCTCGCGATCGGCCCAGTCATTGAGACGATCGCGCGCCACCATGATCTGGCCGACGATTTCGCCGGCGGTCAGATTGCGCACCAGCCGCTGCGTACCGGTATGGCAGAACGAGCAATTCAGCGTGCAGCCGACCTGCGAGGAAACGCACAGCGTGCCGCGGTCGGTTTCCGGGATGTAAACACACTCGACTTCATGCGCTTTCTCGAGCGAATCGCCGCTCGGCAACCGCAATAGCCACTTGCGGGTGCCGTCGTTGGAAATCTGCTCGGCGACCACCTCGGGCCGCGCCACCGTAAAATGCTGATCGAGGCGCAGGCGCATTTCCTTGGAAATGCTGGTCATCTCACCGAAGTTCCCGGCACCGCGGACATAGATCCAGTGCCACAATTGCTGCACCCGCATCTTGCGCTGCGCCGGCGCCACGCCGATGGCGCCGAGACATTCCGCTATCTCGCCGCGGGATAGTCCAACCAGCGAAGGCTTTGCCGGCGGCGCGTAAATTTCGAGCGCGATCTTTTCCAGGGGCGCGTTGGCCCCGGAACCGGCTTCGATCGAATGGTGGATGATGGTCTCGGTCATGCAACACCAGATAGGCTTTCCACGGTCGGCTGGAAAGCCACCAAATGCGCCGATATTAATGCTGAAAGACGCTTAACGCTTGCAATCCTGCGCTAATTTGTCGAGCGCCTGTGAAAGCCCCTTTAGCGAGAAGGTGTCCGTGGTCTCGGTGCCCTTCGCCGACACGCCCTTGACCACCGCATCGCCAGCCTTGCGCATGGCGTCCACCATCCGCTCTTCTTCGGCCGCGTTCTTGATCCAGAGGCCATCGCCCTGGGTGTACATCGCATAAGCCGCGCCGCCGACCTCTATGGTCGATTCGGAGCCCGGCTTCAGCGCATAGCCGATCATGATCGAGACTTCGTTGATGACCTTTTCAGACGGGCGCGTGGAAACGAACGCATAGGCCGGATCGCGCGGACGATTCGGCGGATTGGTTTTCGAGGCCGAGGGCTTGGCGAGCGCGAAGCACACCTTCTTACCGTTTGGCGTGGCGGTATAAGCGCCCCAGGTGCCGAACTGGCCGATCAAGGTCGGCTCGGCGTTGCCGGCAACCGCCGCAGCGGTCTTGGCTTCCGGTTTTGCCGCGTCGGGTTTTGCAGGGGCCGGCTTGGCGGCGCCTTTCGACGCCGCATTCTGCGCCTGCGCGGGCATCGCCAGCCCGCACACCAGCACACTCGCCACCAGAGCTGTCAGGAATTGCCGTTCGGACATGATCAAGGCTGATTCTCGCATCATTGTGACTGGAAGATGGCCCGGCATTCGGCGCGGCCGATGGATACAAGGGAAACTTCTTTTTGGGAAGGCGTTAGAGCAACCGGCACATCGGAACTTGGTTACGCCGGTCGCTCAGCCTTTAGAACGCGCGCTGCGTTGTTTCTCCCACTGCGCGTCGCTCCATTGCAGGAGATCCTCGGCACCGGAGCCGCGCAGGTGAGCGCCGCCGTCCTGCACCACCATCTCGCCGTTGATATAGCCGGAGGAATCGGAAATCAGGAAACTTGCGAGATCGGCAAGCTCACGATGCTCGCCGACACGGCCAAGCGGATTTTTCGATGCCCATCCCTCGTCGCGGCCCTCGGGCCGAAGCTGACCCGTCGCGCCTTCGGTCGGAAACGCTCCGGGCGCGATCGCAACCGTGCGCACGCCCTTGGGGCCCCACTCCACCGCGAGGCTTTTGGTCATCGCCAGAACAGCCGACTTCGCCATCGCTGAAGGAACCGTGAAGGCGCGGCCGGTAATGGTCGAAGTCGAGAGGATGCTCAGCACCACGCCGCTATGTCCGGCGCCGATCCAGCGCTTTCCCGCGGCGAGCGTGCAATACATCGCCCCGTGCAGCGTCGGCGCGAGAACGGCGTCGGCGGCCCGAAACGACAGTTGCTCGGTCTGCGCGATGAAGGTCGCGGCGGCGTTGTTGACCAGAACGTCCAGCGGCGCTTCGCGCCAGATCGCGTCCATCATGGCGTCGACATCGGCCCCGTCGCGAATGTCGCACCTGATCGCGGTCACCTTGCCGCCGAGATCGGCGCGCACCCGAACGGCGGTCGCCTCCAGCACTTCGCGCCGCCGGCCGCAGATAATCAGTTCGGCGCCGAGCTCGACAAAGCGCTGCCCCATCGCGGCGCCGAGTCCGGAGCCGCCGCCGGTGACCAGGATGCGCTTTCCCGCCAGCAGCCCTTTTTCGAACATCGGTCAATCCTTTGTGTATCCGTCGTCTCGAAGACTACCACCGTCATTGCAAGGAGCGTAGCGACGAAACAATCGACGCCCCGGTTTGTCGCTGTGGATTGTTTCGCGCAGCCACTCATCGGGCGGCGTCTTGCGCCGACCCGTTGACTCTCAATGAGAGACGATAGCCGCGCGCGAAGTCTTCGAATCAGATTGTAGCCCGGCTTCAAATCCGGCATGAAGCACTCGGCTTATTCGTTTTGTGCGGCCGACTGAGGTGTGTCCATGAAAGCCATCCTTTGCTCGCAATACTGCGGCCCTGACGATCTCGTGCTGACGGAGGTCCCCGATCCCGTGGCCGAAGCCGGGCAAGCCGTGATCGCCATCAAGTCGGCGGCGCTGAATTTCTTCGACCTGCTGATGATCCAGGGCAAATACCAGATCAAGCCGCCGTTTCCGTTTTCACCGGCGGCCGAGGTCGCGGGCGTGATCGAAAGCGTCGGCGCCGGCGTCACCGACCTGAAGGTCGGCGACCGCGTGGTGGCGTCCTGCGGCCACAATGGCGCGCGCGAAAAGATCGCGCTGCCCGCCAATACGATCGTCAAAATTCCCGACAATCTGGATTTCGATCGCGCCGCCGGCATCATCATCATCTACGGCACCGCGCTGCACGCGCTGGAAGATCGCGCCAGCCTGAAGGCCGGAGAGACCATGGCCGTGCTCGGCGCGGCCGGCGGCACCGGCCTTGCGGCCTGCGAACTCGGTAAACTGATGGGCCTGAAGGTGATCGCCTGCGCATCGTCGGACGAAAAGATCGAATTCGCCAAGGCGCACGGCGCCGAGCTTGGATTGAACTACGCCAGGGAGGATCTCAAGGAAGGCCTGCGGCGGCTGACCGGCGGCAAGGGCGTCGACATCATTTTCGACCCGGTCGGCGGCGCTTACGCCGAGGCGGCGCTGCGTTCGATCGCCTGGGAAGGACGCTTTCTGGTGATCGGTTTCGCCGCCGGCGAGATTCCGAAGATGCCGCTCAATCTCGCGCTCCTGAAAGGCTGCGACATCAGGGGCGTGTTCTGGGGCACGTGGGCACGGCTCAATGCGGAAAAGAACCACGCTAATCTGGAAAAGCTCGTGAAATGGACCGCGGAAGGCAATATCTCGTCGCATGTGGATCGCACCTTCCCGCTGGCGCAAACCGCCGATGCCTTGAAGGTACTTGCCGGCCGCCAGGCGATGGGCAAGGTGATTCTGCATCCCTGAATTGACGTAGACGCATACCTCATCGGTGGGGGCGGCAGGCCCAGAACACACAATCCTGTGTCCTGGCAGGTACTTCGATACAATCTTGATTGACTGATTCGCCCTCGCCCGAATGAAACCAAAATATTTCCTAATTCGCTCCGGTCAGCGTCGCGTTTTGGACGGATTCACAATGCGTGTTAAGGGATAGCTGAAGGGCCGCCTGGGCAGCGATCACAAGTAAATAAAAAGTTGATGCCAAGACGGCCAATTGTTGCGTTGTTGCGTGGAGGCATCACATGGGGCGAGATACCAGAATTACGCCATATGGCGAAGAAAACGTTGAGGGATTTGACGAGGAGGCGAGCGTTTCCAGGTTCATGTCCTACCGTTCGACGCCATCGAATCCGAACGGCAGCTTCCCTCCGGAAGAATCAGTTCCTCTCTTTTTGTCGGATTATGACGACGAAGAGCCCCAGCCTCCGAGTTTCGGAAGAATCCGCGACCGGTCCGCTGTTTCGCCGCGCATTATCTTCAGGGCCAGCCTTCTCGCGGCAGCAGCGGCGGCCATCCTTCTCGTCGTCTTGTCCGTAGAAAACCCGCTGGCGCTGTTTGCGAACGCCAAGGCTTCGCTGGTTGGCACCGCGGCCGGTCAGTTTGGTCCCGCACAAATCAAACCCGCCCCGGACACCGTGCTCGCGAGCATCGATCCTTCGGCCCAGGACAATCAGTCGATCGCCGGCGCACGGGCTTTGCCGCAGACCGCCAAAAACGGCCCGACCCGCGACGAAATCGCCGCCGCCTTCAGAACAACCGCCCGACAGGTTCCGGCCGAAGTCCGGGTGCCGCAGGTCGTTGTCCCAGCCGCTCCGGTTGCGGCAGCGCCGCCGCCTGCCGCTCCCGTCGCCGTTGCCGCAGCGCCTGCCGCGGATCCCGTTCCCCCCGCTCCGACCGTAAGGCGGCTCGACCCCGACGAACTCGCGGCTCTCCTGAAGAGGGCCAGGAGCTTGATCACGGTCGGCGATATCGCGCCTGCCCGGTTGTTGCTGGAACGGGCTGCGGACGCCCAGGAGCCCAGCGCCGCCCTTCTGCTGGCTCAGACCTACGATCCGGGCGTACTTGGTACCCAGGATATGCGGAGCATCACTCCCGATCCGGTAAAGGCGCGTGAGTGGTACCAGAGGGCCGCCAGGTTCGGTTCACGCGATGCGCAGCAGCGCCTCAGCCAGATGCAGAATTAGTTTTTCACCAACGGGGTACATTATGAAGCGTTTGTTTGGCTTGGCGATTATTGCCATGACGATGGCTTGTGGCCTCGCGGCACGGGCCGCACAGGAAGGGGAATTTGACCCGGCAAAGGTCAGCGAAAGCCTCAAGGCGATATTCCAGTTCGGATCGGTAGAGACCAAGAAGGCGCTGAACGCCAACACCGTGACGCTGATATCCGGCACGATCGGCGGCACCTACGTCCAGTTTGGCGCAGACCTCGCTTCCGTGCTCGATGACGGCAACAGCCTGCGCGTCCTGCCAATTATCGGCCGCGGCTCCGTCCAAAGCGTCGCCGACGTTCTGTTTCTTCAAGGCGTCGATCTCGGGATCGTGCGGGCCGATACGCTCGACTATCTGGAGAAGAAAGGCTTCGCAAAGGACATCAAGAAGCAGTTCACCTATGTGACCAAGCTTTACAACGAAGAGATGTATGTCATCGCGCCGAAATCGATCCGCAGCCTCAGGGAACTCGAGGGCAAGAAAGTCAGTATCGACCTTCCGAACGGCGGAACCTTCGTGACGGCCTCGATCGTGTTCGAACGGCTCGGAATCAAGCCGAACTTCGTTTATGTCGAGCAGCGCATCGCTATGGAGAAAATGAAGGCCGGAGAAATGGACGCCGTGATTGCTGTCGGCGGCAAGCCGTACAAGTCCGTCAGCAGTTTCAAGGACGAGCGTGACCGCTTTCATTTCGTTCCGGTCGACTACGCCAAGCCGCTGCAGAACGACTACCTGCCTGCAACCCTCACCGCGAAGGACTATCCCAACCTGATCTCGGAGCAGGAACAGCAGGTGGATACGATCGCGGTCCCGGCGGTGCTCGCGGCCTATAACTGGGCCCCGAATACCGAGCGCTATCGAAAGCTCTCGCTGTTCGTGGATGCCTTTTTCACCAAGTTTCCCACCTTCCAGAATCCGCCCTTCCATCCGAAGTGGAAGGAGGTTTCGCTGTCCGCTCCGCTTGCCGACTGGCAACGCTTCCCGGCTGCCAAGCAGTGGCTTGATCAGCATGGCATCGAGCCGGTCGCACGCAACCGCTTCGAGGAATTCCTGAAGCAGATGCCGGCGGCGGCAAAGTCGCAAACGCCGACCGACAGGGAAGCGCTGTTCAGGCAATTTCAGGCCTGGGAGGCCGAGCGCAATGCCTCGGCGCAGGTCCGTTCGGCGAGGCCGCAGCCGCAGCGATAATTTACGCAGCAGCAAAGATCGGGCGGGGTCGCTCTCGGCAAGCAGCCCCGCCCGATTAATTATGATCAGTTGATCTGATCGCCGAGGGCGCTCAGCCCTCCCCGTCAATCCCGCGATTTAATACGGCACGCGCCGCCTCGCGATGCTCCGGCGTGATATGGTTCGCGACCATCCGGATCGCGGTCGCCAGTATCGCGGCATCGTCGGTGAACCCGAGCACCGGCAGCATGTCCGGAACGAAATCGAACGGCAGGATGAAATAGGCAATGGCGCCGAGCAGCGCCGCCTGCACATGGCGCGGCGTCTGCTTGTCGAACGCGCAATAATAGGCGGCGAGCAGTTCCTCGGCGAACGGAAGCCTGGCGGCCACCCGCTTCAGCTTGATCCAGAAGCGCCTGCGCACGCTTTCGCGGTCTTTCGCCAGCCGGTCGGCCGGCTCAAAACCCACGGTATGTTCGGATGCCATCACAGGGCTCCCTTATGGCTTGCGCGACAGATCGCCGCGGCTGACGCTTCTCAAATTGGGGATCTCACGCCATCGCTGCAAGATTGTGTGCTGCGATCTCAGGCAAGGCCTAACTGCCTTGCGATCGCGTTCATGGCCTTTGCAAGGTCGACGTCGCGGGTAGTAACGCCGCCTGCGTCATGGGTCGCGAGCACCACCTCCACCGTCTTATACACGTTGCGCCATTCGGGGTGATGATCGTTCTTTTCAGCCACCAGTGCCGTACGGGACATGAATCCGAACGCTTCGTTGAAATCCTTGAAGGTGAACGTTCGCGCAATCGCCTCGCGGCCCGGAACCTCGGTCCACCCCGGCAGTTCCTTCAGGGCCGCTTTTCTCGCCTCAGCCGACATCCGTTCCGCCATGGATCATCTCCGTTTCACGCGAACTTTACCCTAACACGGGACGGCGCCTATGGGATCCATGCCACAATCCCCGGGGTAAGGCCGCTCGGTCCGCCGATAACCATGACGTCGATGTAATTCGGCGCCGGTGGGAAATTTGCTACAATGTTCACCGAACCGTATTGGCAATATGAAATTGAACCTGAAACGATTGTTTGCCAGATCGATGACCGGTGGGCCCGAACTCGTCCAATCGCTGACCCCTCCGTCGTCGCGTTCGGCGAAGCAGAAGACGATGCTGGTCACGCTGGCAGCGCTTCTGGCGGTCGTCGGCGCGCTCGCAGGCGGCTACTATTTTGCGATGCGGCCCTTCACGCTGCGGATCGCGGTCGGCCCTGTGAACAGCGATGACATCAAGGTCGTCCAGGCGCTGACGCAGGCATTTTCCCACGCGCACAGCCAGGTGCGGTTGCGCCCGATGCAGACCGACGGCGCGAGCGCCAGCGCTCAGGCCCTTGCCGACGGCAAGGCCGATCTCGCCATCATCCGCGGCGATCTCGACGTGCCGAAAAATGCCCAGGCGGTAGCGACGTTGCGCAAGAACGTCGCGGTGCTGTGGGTCCCGCCGGCGACGAAAGGCAAAGGCAAGAAAGCCGGCTCGAAGATTACCAAAATTTCGCAGCTCTCCGGCCACCGCATCGGCGTCGTCGGCCGCACCGAGGCCAATGTCAATCTGCTCAAGGTGATCCTGCAGCAATACGGCGTGGATCCGGGCAAGGTCGAAATCGTCCAGTTTCCGGCCAATGAAGTCGCGGAAGCCATCCGCAGCCAGAAGGCGGATGCCTATCTCGCCGCCGGCCCGGTCAACAGCAAGATCACCGCCGATGCGATCTCGGCCTCGGTGCGCGATGGCGGCACGCCGAAGTTCCTGGCAATCGATGCCGCCGAAGCGATTGCGCAGAACCATCCGGCGTACGAAGCCTCCGAAATTCCTGCCGGCGCCTTCGGCGGCTCGCCCGCCAGACCCGAGGAAGAAATCAAGACGATCAGCTTCTCCCACCACATCGTGGCGCGCCGGGGTCTTTCGGAATCCACCGTCGCCGCCGTCACCCGGCAATTGTTCGCGATACGCCAGACCTTGAAAACGGACTTCCCGCTGGCTGCGAAGATCGAGACTCCGGATACCGACAAGGATGCCGTGATCCCCGCGCACCCCGGTGCGGCGGCCTTTGTCGACGGCGAGGAGAAGACCTTCCTCGATCGCTACAGCGACTTCATCTGGTGGGGTTTGATGGGGCTCTCGGCCATGGGCTCCGCCGGCGCGTGGTTCGCGGGCTACCTGAAAAAAGACGAGCGCAACAACAACAGTTCACTGCGCGACCGGCTGCTCGACATGCTCGCCGCGGCGCGCCACAGCGATTCCACCGACGAACTCGACGCGATGCAGGCCGAGGCGGACGGCATCCTGCGCGACACGCTGCATTGCTTCGAGCATGGCGCCATCGAAGAAGGGGCGCTGACCGCCTTCAATATCGCGCTCGAGCAATTCCATAACGCCGTGGCCGATCGCAAGGCGTTGCTCATGAGCATGCCGCAAAACCTGCAAAGGGCCGGCGCACAGTTTCGCGCCACCGGAATCCTGTAAGTCGTTCTCCCTGTAATCCGGCCGTCATATAATCTTTCTAGGTCTGTCGGCGTCCTCAGCGCGTTCTGTTGACGACCAGGAGGCTTGCATGGCGATCAAGGATCCCCGCGGGATTTCGTTCGGGCTTTCCCGCCGGCGCTTTCTTTCCACCGCGGCCGCGACCGGCTTCGGCGCCATCGCCATGCCTTACCTCAGCCGTGCCGCCGACCGGCCGCAAATCGCCCATGGCGTGCAATCCGGCGACGTCGGCGCGGATGGCGGCGTGGTGTGGGCGCGGGCGGACCGGCCCTCGCAGATGATGGTCGAGGTCGCCACCACCGAGTTATTCAGCAATGCGAGGGTTCTGCCGCCGATCGCGGCACTTCCCGAGAGCGACTTCACCGCCAAGATGCTGCTGGAAAACCTGCCCTCGGGCCAGGATATTTTCTATCGCGTCAAATTCCGCGACCTGTCGCACACCGCCATCGTCAGCGAGCCCGTCGTCGGGCGCTTCCGCACCGCGCCGGCGGACCGGCGCGATGTCAGCTTCGTCTGGGGCGGCGACGTCGCCGGCCAGGGCTGGGGCATCAATCCCGATGACGGCGGCATGTTCACCTTCGCTACCATGCGCAAGCACAAACCGGATTTCCTGCTTCATTCCGGCGACACCATCTATGCCGACGGCGTGATCGCCGCAGAGGTGAAATTGCCCGACGGCAAGATCTGGAAGAACGTCACGGTCCCGGAGAAAGCCAAAGTCGCCGAGACGCTCGACGAATTCCGAGCGGCGCACAAGTACAATTTCCTCGACGATAATCTGCGTGCCTTCAACGCCGAGGTGCCGATCTTCGTGCAATGGGACGACCACGAGGTCACCAACAACTGGTCGGCGTCGAAGCAGCTTCCCGCCGCCTACAGGGAACGCGACATCACTTTGCTGGCGGCCCGCGCGGCGCGCGCGTTCCACGAGATGTATCCGATGCGCGAAAGCATTGTCGAGCCAGGCCGGGTCTATCGCACGCTCGGCTACGGCCCGCATCTCGACGTGTTCATGCTGGACGAGCGCAGCTATCGCGGCCCCAACGGTCCGAACCTGCAAATCGCCTACGGTCCCGAGAGCTACTTTCTCGGACCCGATCAGCTTGCCTGGCTGAAGCGCGCGCTGCTGAACTCGCGCGCCACCTGGAAGGTGATCGCGTCGGACATGCCGCTCAGCATCGTCGTCTATGACGACGCAGCCAACAAAAAGGGTTCGGAAGCCTTTGCGCAAGGCGACGGCCCGCCGCGCGGCCGAGAGCTTGAGATCGCCGACCTTTTGCGCTTCATCAAGTCCTCGGGCGTCACCAACACCGTGTGGCTGACCGCGGATGTGCACTACGCCGCAGCCCACTATTATAATCCCGACAAGGCGCAATTTCAGGATTTCGAGCCGTTCTGGGAATTCGTCTCCGGACCGCTGCATGCGGGAACGTTCGGGCCGAACGAACTCGACAACACGTTTGGTCCCGAGGTGAAGTTCATCAAGGCACCCGGGGCCGACAAGCAAAACCTGCCGCCGTCGGCCGGGATGCAATTCTTCGGTCACGTCAAGATCGAGGGCGCCACCGGACAGATGACGGTGACCTTGCGCGATCGCGCCGACGTGGCGCTGTGGTCGACCACGCTCGATCCGAAGCCGGGCTAGAGGCCGGAACGGGCGGCGCCGGTCAGCCCTTGGCCGCACCAGCCGTTCGGCCTTGCAACACGGCCTTCAATGCATCGGAGGAACACGGCTTGGGCAGCCGCGGCTTGCCGGCGAGCGCGGCCGGAAGCCTGACATCGGCGCCATATCCCGTGACGAAGACGAGGGGAATCTTCAGCGCCTCCAGCCGCTCGGCAATGGCAAAGCTCTTTTCGCGGACCAGCCCGACATCGAGCAATGCGAAATCCGGCGGGCGATCGGCGATCATCTCAAGCGCTCTGGCGACATTTCCGGCGGTTCGGACCGTCTTCACCCCAAAACCAAGAATTGTATCCTCGAAATCGAGCGCGATGATCGGGTCGTCCTCGACAATCAACACGTCGTCGGGCATGCGGTCGGAAGCGGGTTCCATGATCTCGCCGTGTCAGCTTTGCAATTTGATCAGATGTCCGGACCAAAGCCTGGAGGTGGACGGGCCCACTATCGACAAGTCGCATCGGTGGGTTCCCGCGATGAAACCACCATATCGGGGTTCCGCTTGTCTGTGCACTAGTGTACACAAAAATCCGTTACGCGCAGGTATTGTCGCCGCAGCGAGAACAGGACGATTTGGATGGCGACGCGGCGGGGGGAGAGGGCTGGTGGAATTGATCGACCGTTCAACAATTTGTTGCGGCGGCTGAGCACCAGCGACTTTGCGCTGATCGAACCGCACCTCACCCATGACGAGGCCGAAGCCAACGAGCCGCTCTACAATCCCGGCGACGACGTCGAGATCGTTCATTTTCCCTGCGGGCCGAGTTCTGGCGACCTATCTGGTCTCCAACGAGGACGGCCGCGACGTCGAAACCATCCTGGTCGGCCGCGAGGGCGCCGTCGGCGGAATTGTCAGCGAGGGATATCTGCCGGCCTATACCCGCATCATGGTCAAGTTCGGCGGGCCGTTCGTACGGCTGCATGTCGGCAAGCTCGATGCCGCCAAAACGAAATCCCCCACCCTGCGCAACGTGTTCGCGCGCTACGCCGATTGCATGCTGGCCCAGATCTTCCAGGCCACCGCCTGCAACGCGATCCATTCGATCGAACAGCGCACGGCGAAATGGATCCTCTCGGCGATGGAACGCACCAATGGCAACGACGTCGTGCCCCTGACCCATGAGCAGCTGGCGACCCTGCTGGGGGTCGGCCGCAGCTATACCAGCCGCGTGATCCAGACATTCAAAGCCGAGGGAGTTCTGGAGACCCGCCGCGGTTCTATCCTGGTACGCAACCGCGAGGCGCTGCAAATCCGGTCCTGCCTTTGCAATGAATCCGTCAAAAACCACTTCGAGGAAGTGTTGCGCGGGGTGTATCCCACCGAGGACGCGTGACAGGTTGAAGCCGTTTGCCCCTGGCATTGAAAGTCCGCAGCCGACAGCATGAACCATCCTGTCGTCGCCCGGGGCCTTGCGGTGATCTTCGGCGTCAGTTCCCTGTCTGACGCTACGATTGGCGGCGGGGCGGTCCAGATCGGCCCAAAATCGATCAACCAAGCCGCCAATACCCCGTTGTTTTTCGGCGATTTCTGACTATATTGCACCGCAATGAGCAAGGTGTGCCCGGTCCTTTTGGCCGGGCTTCCTTTTTGGGCGTCATACGCCTTTCGAATTCCAGGTTTTTGAGCGTGATCCGGAAAAGTGGGCCCCGGTTTTCCGGTGAGATCGCGCTCCAGCCATTGTCCGAGCCAGAAGAACAGCTATGAACCTTCGCAACGTTGCCATCATCGCCCACGTCGACCACGGCAAGACCACGCTGGTCGATCGCCTGCTGCAACAATCCGGCACCTACCGCGACAACCAGCGCGTGGTTGAGCGCGCGATGGATTCCAACGATCTGGAGCGCGAGCGCGGCATCACCATTCTCGCCAAGGCCGCCTCGGTGCAGTGGAAAGACACCCGCATCAACATCGTCGATACCCCCGGCCACGCCGATTTCGGCGGCGAGGTCGAGCGCATCCTCAACATGGTCGACGGCGCGCTGGTGCTGGTGGACGCCGCCGAAGGTCCGCTGCCGCAGACCAAGTTCGTGGTGTCGAAGGCGCTGAAGGTCGGGCTGAAGCCGATCGTCATCATCAACAAGGTCGACCGCCCGGACGCGCGGCCGACCGAGGTCATCAACGAAGTGTTCGACCTGTTCGCCGCGCTGGATGCGTCCGAAGAGCAACTCGACTTTCCGATTCTTTATGGGTCGGCCAAGCAGGGCTGGATGGCGGAAAGCCCCGACGGCTCGCACGACGCCGGCATGCAGCCGCTGTTCGACCTGATCCTGCGCCACGTCGCGCCGCCGACCGTCGAGGAAGGCCCGTTCCGCATGATCGGCACCATTCTGGAGGCCAATCCCTATCTCGGCCGCATCATTACCGGCCGCATCACTTCCGGCACCATCAAGCCCAACCAGCAGATCAAGGCGTTGAGCGGCGACGGCAAGCTGATCGAGAGCGGACGCATCACCAAGATCCTGGCCTTCCGCGGCATCGAGCGCACGCCGCTCGATGAGGCCGAAGCCGGCGACATCGTCGCCATCGCGGGCCTCACCAAAGGCACCGTCGCCGATACCTTCTGCGACCCTTCCGTCGATACGCCGCTGTTGGCGCAGCCGATCGATCCGCCGACGGTGTCGATGTCGTTCATCGTCAACAACTCACCGCTCGCCGGCACCGAGGGCGACAAGGTGACCAGCCGCATGATCCGCGACCGCCTGCTGCGCGAAGCGGAAGGCAATGTCGCGCTGCGGGTGACAGAGGCTTCGGACAAGGATTCCATGGAGGTCTCGGGCCGCGGCGAATTGCAGCTCGCGATCCTGATCGAGACCATGCGCCGCGAAGGTTTTGAACTGTCGGTGTCGCGCCCGCGCGTCGTCCTGAAGAAGGACGAGGCGACCGGCGAATGGCAGGAGCCGATCGAGGAAGTCGTGATCGACGTCGATGAGGAGCACTCCGGCGTCGTGGTGCAGAAGATGAGCGAACGCAAGGCCGAGATGATCGAGATGCGCCCCTCCGGCGGCCACCGGCTGCGGCTGGTATTCTACGCGCCGACCCGCGGCCTGATCGGCTACCAGGGCGAATTGCTGACCGACACCCGCGGCACCGCGATCATGAACCGGCTGTTTCACGGCTATGCGCCCTACAAGGGCGACATCCAGGGCCGCCGCAACGGCGTCTTGATCTCCAACGACCAGGGCGAGGCCGTGGCCTATGCGATGTTCAAGCTGGAAGACCGCGGCCCGATGATGATCGAGCCAGGCTGGAAGGTCTACAAGGGCATGATCGTCGGCGAACACACCCGCGAGAATGATCTCGAGATCAACATCCTCAAGGGCAAGCAGCTCACCAACATCCGCACCACCTCGAAAGACGAAGCGGTGCGCCTGACGCCGCCGATCCGGATGACACTGGAAAAGGCGCTGGCCTATATCGAGGACGACGAACTGGTCGAGGTGACCCCGAAATCGATCCGGCTGCGCAAGAAGTTCCTCGACGCCAACGACCGCAAACGCGCCGTAAAGGCCAAGGAAGCGGTGGCATAAGCCACGCACATTTGAGCCACGAAAACTGTCATGGCCGGGCTTGTCCCGGCCATCCACGTCTTCGATATTGGTAAAGAAAGACGTGGATGCCCGGCACAGGGCCGGGCATGACGATAAAATAGACGGCGTCATGTCCCTCCCCTCCGAAGTCGATGTCGCCATTATCGGCGCGGGTGCCGCAGGCCTCGGCGCGGCCCGCGCGCTGGAGCATTCCGGCCTCTCGGTGATCGTGCTGGAGGCGCGAGACCGCGTCGGCGGCCGCGCGCATACGATCATGGCCGCCCCGGATATCACCTTCGACCTCGGCTGCGGCTGGCTGCATTCGGCAGACCGGAACTCGTTCGTCAGAATCGCCGAGCAACTGAATTTCGAAATCGACAAAGCCCTGCCGCCCTGGCGCGAGCGCGCTTACGGCGAGACGTTTCTGCCTGCCGAGCGCGACGACTTCTTTCAGGCGCTGGACGAGTTTTACGATCGCGCCGAGCAAGCGGCAAAAGCCAGTCAGGACAGCGCCGCCAACCTCTATCTCGAACCCGGCAACCGCTGGAATCCGATGATCGATGCGATCTCGACCTACGTCAACGGCTGCGAACTCGACCAGGTCTCGATATCGGACATGGACGCCTATGAGGACACCAACATCAATTGGCGGGTGCGGCGCGGCTATGGCGCGCTGATGGCGGCCTACGGCGCGCCCGCGCCGCTCGCGCTCAATTGCGCGGTGACGCTGATCGATCATTCCGGCCACCGCGTGCGGATCGAAACCTCGCAGGGGACGCTGACGGCCGGCAAGGTAATCGTCACCGTGCCGACCAACCTGATCGCCGACGAAACCATCCGCTTTCGTCCCGCGTTGCCGGAGAAAGTCGACGCCGCGCGCGGCCTGCCGCTCGGCCTCGCCGACAAAGTGGTGCTGGCGCTGGATGAACCCGAAACATTGCCGAAGGACGGCAATCTGCGCGGCGCCACCATGCGTACGGCGATGGGCACGTTCCATCTGCGACCGTTTGGCCAGCCCTGCATCGAGGGCTTTTTCGGCGGACGTTTTGCGCAGGAACTGGAAGATGCCGGCGACGGCGCGATCGCCGCGCAGAGCGTCGATGAGATCGTTGCCCTGCTCGGCAACGATTTTCGCCGCAAACTGAAACCGCTGTCGGAATCGCGCTGGGCGCACGATCCGTTTGCCCGCGGCTCCTATTCCCACGCACTGCCCGGCCATGCCGGGAAGCGCGCGGTGCTGGCAGCACCCGTCGATGGACGGCTGTTCTTTGCTGGCGAGGCCACCTCGCCGAACTTCTTCTCCACGGCGCACGGCGCGCGCGATAGCGGGGAGCGGGCGGCAGAGGAGGTTCTTGCCAAGAAATAGCAGCGTCAGCTATTCGATCACCCTCGCCCGAAACGAAGCATCGGGAACAAAGCACTCCTGATACTTCCCGAAAATCCGGTAGCGATTGTGCGCGACGAGATTGTAGACGGCGTCGCGCAGCGGCTTGGGCACCCGGCGTAACGCGCGCGCCCAGCCCCAGCCCGGCAAATTCGACAGCACCGTCAGCGCCCCGTCGGATTTAAAACGGGCCACGCCGCCATGGATGACGGCGTTGGTGTCGGGATCGTCAGGGTCGATGCCGAAGGCCTGCGCCAGCCGCGTGCCGTAGCCGGACTGGATCGCGGTGAAGCGAAAGCGGCGTTCGACGTCGCGCGCGGCGACGAAGCGGATCCAGCGCGAGCAGAACACGCAGACGCCGTCGTAGAGGATCACATCCTCGTCCGGCCACGGGGGTATCGCAGGCGAATTTATCATCTGTTATCCAGCGTCAGCAGCGCCACCAGCATCAGGACAATCGCCGGGCCGGTCTTGACCAGCGCGCCGAGCGGCTCGATCCACAGATCCGGCGTCAGGATCGCCGCTCCCAGCATGTAACCGAGCGAGGCCACAACACCGGCAATCAACCCGAACGCACAGGTGCGGCGGAATGCGATCAGCACGCCGATACCCATATCCATCAGGCTGGTCAGAATGGTGACCGGCGCGACCAGGGCCGGCGGAAAGGCGTGCGAGGCCAGGATGCCGGCGGCGGCATCATAGGAAATCACCAGCGCGATGAATCCCGACGCGAGCCAGAATACCACAAGGCTCGCGATCACCAGCCCCTTGATCAGGAACAGCCGCGCGAACCATTTGTCCTGGATGGTGGCGGAACGCTGCCCTACCGCCTGCGAAAGCGTTCTTGGCACGATCCCGGTTGCCGCCATCCATGGCTGCGGATCGCCGGTGACGCCGCGCCGTAATTCGGCGATCGCGGTGGTCCGCATCGGCGGCATCCAGCCGAGCCAGCTTGCGAAATCGCCGAGCTTTGCGCCGAGATCGAGCAGCAAGGCCGGTAGCGTGATGCGCGGAATCTTCGCCGTGCCGAACGACCGGCGGAACTGTTCGATGATTCCGCCAAGCGTCACCGGCTGCGGCTGCATCAGATCCCACACCACGGCATCACAGGCTTTGTCGCCGGCATCGCGACCGGCGAGCCACGCGATCGTCGATGCGATATCCTCCACAGCGACCGGCTGAAACGGCGTCGCGGATTCAGCCGCGGGAACGTCGATTGGAAAAGCCGCCAGCGCACGCAGCATCGCGCTGCCGCCATAGGCCGATGGCGCAATCACAAAACCCGGCCGCAGGATCGCGTAGGCGATTCCGGACGCGGCGATCAGCCGTTCGGCTTCGCGTTTTGTCACGCTGAACGCGGTGCGGTCGTCGCCGGCAACGCCCGGAATCGAAATCTGGATCAGCCGGATCGCGCGACCGGAGTCGCCGATCGCCTGCAAGAGCCGGGCGACGAAATCGCGGTGCACGGCGCCGGTATCGCTGCCGGGGCCGTCCTGCAATACGCCGAGGCAATTGACTGCGATATCAACCTCGCGATGCCGGACCAGCCGCGCCAGCGCCGCCCGATCCATCGACAGGACCGGCATCTCCAGATCGAGCGCATTTGACTGCTGTGAGGGCGAATATCGCCGCGCAATCCCGATCACAGCAAAACCTCGGGCGCGCAGATCGTCGGCGACGAAGCGCCCGATCAGGCCGGATGCACCGAGCACAAGAATTTTTCGCCCAGGCATTTGTTCACTCATAGCTACACCAATAGCGTGATGACTTTTCTTCAAATCGTCATCTCGCTCTATCTTTTTGTTCGAGCGTGATCTTATCGGAAAACCGATGCCCACTTTCAGATCATGCCCTAAAACGGCTTGGCGATCATGAGCCAGAAAATCGTCATGACCGAACCAAAACCGGGAATACCGAACACATACCAGCGGCGAAATAACGCAAAATAACGCGGCGCCAGGGGCTGATGCTGTGCCATCGCCGTTCGCGCCAGATTGCGCATTTCGATCTGCATGAACACCACGGGAATCCAGAACAGTCCGGCAACGACGTAAAGCGCGAGCGAAGCGATAAGCCAGCGTTCCCCGAGCGTGGTGGCGGACAACGCCATCAGCCATGCGCCGCTGACCGGCTGCAGCAGCACCGCCGTCAGGGTGAACAGCATGTCGGCGACCACGACCGTGCCCGCCGTGCGCGCGATGAAGGCTGGATCGCCACTGCGATGCGCCATCAGCATGAAGAAGGCGATGCCGGTCCCGGTACCGAGAATGACAATCGCGCCGAATACATGCAGATATTTGACGATGAAATATACCGTCATCGCGGCTTTGCCGCGGTCGGCGTCAGCGATTTGGCCGGCGACGGAACCAGCCATTGCTGCCTGCGATCAGGCTTGCCTTCAGGGCCCTGCGCACCCCAGCCGGCTTCCGCCGTCGCGCCCTGCGAACAGAGGGATCCAAGCACAACCACAACGAAAGGCGCTCCGCGCGATAGCATGAATTTCCCTGATGCCGGCCGGCAAGACCAATTCGGATCCGTGGAACAGAATACCCACGGCAAATCAAATCCGGCGCATTTTTCCGTGAACGCGGCCTCGCCGGGCAGCGGGATCGGTGTCGCGGCGGTTGGCCAATCATCGCCGAACTGTCGCTCGAAGCACGTCCCTGTCCTCTTTCGGCACATCTGGAGGGTAAACTGATGCACAAAATCCACAGGTTAACCGATAATTAACGATGGACCTTGAAGCCGACGCGCCGACTTGCTTTGATCAGATCCATGAGCACAACCCTGATCGAGGTTCGGCCAGCCAGAGCTGCGGATGCAGCCGCGGTGGCGTCCACCCATGATGAAGCCTGGCGCGCAGCCTACCAGGGGATCATTCCCGGCGCCGAGCTGGAGAAGCTGATCAACCGGCGCGGCCCGCAGTGGTGGGACAGCGCGATCCGCAAGGGCAGCCGCGTCAGCGTGCTGGTGTTCGGCGACAAGGTTGCCGGCTATGCCAATTACGGGCGCAACCGCGCACGCAGCCTGCATTTCGAAGGCGAGATCTACGAACTTTATCTGCGGCCGGAATTTCAGGGCCTCGGCTTTGGCCGGCGGCTGTTCGCTTCGGCGCGACGCGACCTGCTGCAGAGCGGGCTGAAGAGCATGGTGATCTGGGCGCTCTCCGACAACGATCCGGCGACGGAGTTCTACCGCGCCCTGGGCGGCCGCATGGTGGCGCGCTCGTCGGAAAAGTTCGGGCCCAAATCGCTCGACAAGGTCGCGTTTGCCTGGACCAACTGAGCCTGTTTGATTTCAAAGGTAGCCGGGATTTTGAAGTATTTCAAAACCGGCTTAGGCTTGCCCCGCAGCCTCTCTCCAGAACTTAACTTCAGGCGCGAATTTAACGTGAGCCCAAGCGGAGCTACCCATGCGCATTGACGCCATCTCGATCGGGATCGATCCGCCGCGCGACGTCAACGTCATCATCGAAGTGCCGGTCGGGGGCGAGCCGATCAAATACGAGATGGACAAGGAAGCCGGCACGCTGATCGTCGACCGGTTTCTCTATACCGCCATGCGCTATCCCGGCAATTATCGGATTCATTCCGCACACGCTGTCGGGCGATGGCGACCCCTGCGACGTGCTGGTCGCCAATACCCGCGCGATCGTGCCGGGCGCCGTGATGAGCGTGCGACCGGTCGGCGTGCTGCTGATGGAGGACGAGGCCGGCGGCGACGAGAAGATCATCGCGGTGCCGTCATCGAAGCTGACCCAGCGCTACGACAAGGTGAAAACCTACAGCGACCTGCCCGACATCACGCTGCAGCAGATCCAGCATTTCTTCGAGCACTACAAGGATCTCGAGCCCGGCAAATGGGTGAAAGTCCTGCGCTGGGGCGGCGCCGAGGATGCGCACCGATTGATCCTGGAAGGCATCGCGCGCGCCAAGGGGAAGTAACCGTCATTCCGGGGCGCGCATGAGCGAGAACCGGAATCTCTGCGCTTTACGACCTCTGGATTCCAGGCTCGCGAGTTTCGCTCGCGCCCCGGAATGACAGAGATTTACACCCCCGGCGCGGGCAGGCCGTGAATGGCGCAGGCGGCGCGGAGCGTGTTGACCAGGAGGCACGCCACCGTCATTTGACCGACGCCGCCGGGCACCGGCGTGATCGCGCCGGCGACGTTCAGGGCTTCGGCAAAGGCGACATCGCCGACCAGTCTGGTCTTGCCGTCGGCGCCGGGCAACCGGTTGATCCCGACATCGATCACGGTGGCGCCCGGCTTAATCCAGTTGCCGCGCACCATCTCGGGCTTGCCGACGGCGGCGTAAACCAGATCGGCGCGGGCGCATAATTGCGGCAGGTCGCGCGAGCGCGAATGCGCGATCGTCACCGTGGCGTTTTCGTTGAGCAGCAATTGCACCAGCGGCCGGCCGACCAGATTGGAGCGGCCGATGACGATGGCGTTCATGCCCTCGAGCGAGGCATGCAGGCTCTTGGTGAGGATGATGCAGCCGAGCGGCGTGCACGGCGACAGCGCGGCAAGTCCGCCGGCCAGGCGGCCGGCGTTGTTCGGATGCAGCCCATCGACATCCTTGGCGGGATTGATGGCGTTGATGACGGCCTCGGTCTGCAGCGATTTCGGCAGCGGCAGTTGCACCAGGATGCCATGCACCGCCGGATCGCGATTGAGCTCTGCGATCAGCGCCAGCAGATCAGTCTGCTTAACGTCGGCCGGCAGCACGTGTTCGAACGACGCCATGCCGGCGGCTTGGGTCTGCTTGTGCTTGCTGCGGACATAGACCTCGCTGGCGGGGTCGTTGCCGACCAGTACCACCGCGAGCCCCGGCGTGATCCTGTGCTCGCGCCGTACCCGCGCCACCTCGTCGGCGACGCGGGCGCGAAGCTCCGATGCGATGACCTTTCCATCGATGATCCTTGCCGTCATCTCAATCCTTTGTCCCAGCCGGCTTGGGCGGCGGTCAATTTTCGCAAGGTCTTGCCAAGCTCCGCGGGATCGCCATCGACGGCGATTTGCTTGAGACGGGACGTCGTGCCCGAGAGCAGGCGGACCTTGCCCTTGGGCACGCCA
This sequence comes from uncultured Alphaproteobacteria bacterium, assembly GCA_963793165.1. Classification (GTDB taxonomy): domain Bacteria; phylum Pseudomonadota; class Alphaproteobacteria; order Rhizobiales; family Xanthobacteraceae; genus Bradyrhizobium. Next base: position 117,327 of record CAWBYU010000003.1, on the reverse strand, counting down.
AGCGCTTTGGCGAGAAGCTCCGTCACCGCCCGATTGGCCTCGCCGCCTTCGGCAATGGTGCGGACGCGAACCTTGACCACAACGCGGCCGTTGGCGAGCGTCTCAAGTCCGTCGATGTCGTCGCGGCCGCCGCGCGGAGTCACCCGCAGCGCGACGCTGATGCCTTGGGTGGAATAGCGCCAGGGATCCATCGCGCGTCCGTCAGGCATCTCCGCACACGGTCAGAACACGCTGGGATAGATGTAATAAGTGATCACCCGCTGAATGAACATGATGAGCAGGATCAGAATGATGGGCGAGATATCGAGGCCGCCGAGATTCGGCATGAACGAGCGGATCGGCGCCAATAGCGGTTCGGTGATCCGGTACAGGAACTCCGCCACCGCCGCCACGAACTGGTTGCGGGTGTTGACGACGTTGAAGGCAATCAGCCAGGACAGGATCGCAGACGCAATCAGCAGCCAGACATAAAGATCGAGAACGATGAGAACGATGTCGAGAACGGCACGCATGCAGGCTTACTCGCAAGGTAGGGCAGCGGAAGGGGCTGCATGCTAAATATCGGTTCCACCCCTCGCAAACAAGGGAAGTTCCGGCAAATGGGCGGGAAAGCGGCGATTTCGCCGTTCTTGACTTGACCTTGGCACGGATTGTAAATGGCGCCGATTGCTGACTGCCATTTGCCTTAAGGCGGTCGCGATGGGGCCATAGCTCAGCTGGGAGAGCGCGTCGTTCGCAATGACGAGGTCGGCGGTTCGATCCCGCCTGGCTCCACCAGCCTTCGCTGGCTTCGCCAGCTTCGGCTCGGCAAGCCCTATCGTAGCGAAGACTGCCACGGCGTAGCCCGCACGGCGAAGCCGGGCTCTGGCATCCCCCTTCATTTCTCCGTAAACTGCGGCGGCTCCGCTTTTCGGTGAAACCGCGACACCCTCGGAAATCGCCTCCAATATGCGCCGTCAGCGCCTCCGGAGCTGAAAACGTCCGACCGCCGCCAGGATAAACCCGCGCGGAAACAGCCGGAGCAGCAGCGGCACGATCTTGATGCCGAGACCGGGGAGCACGGCGCGCTTGTTGGCCATCAGCCCGCGATAGCCGGCTTTGGCGACGTCCGCCGCCGAGACATTCAGAATCGCCGAATCAAATCCGGGCTCGAACCCGGCCCGCTTCTGGAATTCGGACGGCACCGGGCCGGGACACAGCGTGGTGACGCGCACGCCGCGCGGCGCGAGCTCTCCACGCAGCGCCTCCGAGAACGACAGCACATAGGCCTTGGATGCATAATACACCGCCATCCCGGGCCCCGGCAGGAAGCCGGCAATCGATCCGAGGTTGAGGATGCCGCCGCGGTGCCGGATCAGGTGATCGGAAAACCGTAGCGATAGATCGGTCATCGCGCGGATGTTGACGGCGATGATGCCCAGTTGTTCAGCGCGGCCCATTTCGATGGCGTTGCCAAACAAACCGAAGCCGGCATTGTTGACGAGGTATTCGACCTCCACGCCTTCGCTGGCCAGGGCAGCGGCAATCCTGTCGCCGGCGTCCGGTTGTTCGAGATCGCAGGAAATCACGATCGGTGCAGCGCCGCCGCCGGCTGCGATTTCGTCCGCCAGTTTTTTCAGACGGTCCGCCCGACGCGCCACCAAAACCACCCGATGGCCCTTTGATGCAAAAACGCGCGCCAGCTCGGTGCCTATACCCGCAGAGGCACCCGTAATTACCGTCACACGCTCGATCACGATTCAATGCTCTTAAATCAATTTGAGGTTAGCGCTGCAACGAGAGCATACGCTGTAGGCAGGATGCAAGCCATCCGCAAGCAGGGCTCTGCGCTTGGCACCGCATGGTGCCGCGAATTGGGTAGCAACGATTTGGACTTATGCGGCCGTCGCGGCCGCGATCAAATACATTAAAAATTCGTCATGTCGGATATCGCGCAATCGAGAGCTAGGAGCCTCAGCCCCGTCTCACATGGCGGGATCGGCGACATCCGAACTGCCTGTGGCCGGCGCGGCTTGTCTGCCGGCAATCCGATGCTTGAGCTCGATCCGGTCGCGCGAGGATATGCCGAGCAGATCGGCGGCGCGCCAGACGACATTGTCCTCGAACTCGCTGACCTGGCCGTCGGCATAAACCAGCTCCCACATCATTTCGACGATGCGGAGCCTGCCTTCCTCATTCACCGAGCGCATGATGACGCTGGTGAAGTGATAGAGATCGACCGCGTCGCCCTCGACCAGCGTCGCAGAGGCAATCAATTGATCCGCCGTGCCGGGATCGAGCCCGAAACGGGTTTCAAGCAACCCATGAAGCTTGCGCGTTTCAATGTCGGATGGTTCGCCGTCGAGCGAAATGACGTAAATCAGCAAGGCCGTTGCCGCCAGGCGATAGCCGGTATCGTCAAATGTGCGATCCAGATGCTCGCCGGGAGAAACAATCTCGGAAATGAATTGGCGTAGTCCGTCCAGCATGAAATTATCTACCGAAAACACGTGGCCCCAGTTGCACGGCGCACCGGCGGCTATCCCCGATATATGGGCTGGAAATTCAACGCGCGCAATCCGTGCCGGTTGCATTACGATTGTGCAATCTCAGGGCAATTCATAAACCACGATCTTGTCAGCGATGCCCCGCAGCGCCGCCTGCTTTTGAATGGGCTTGATGGCTTCCCTGTCCAGGATCGCGGCCACCGCCGGCGCGTCGATCACCGGCCCGGTGATATGGATCGCCTGCGAGGTCGACAGGCCCTGCACCCGTGCGGCGATGTTGACGGTCTGGCCGAAATAATCCTGCCGCTCATTGAGCATGACCGCGAGGCACGGGCCCTCGTGGATGCCGATCTTGACCACCAGATCGGCGGTGCCGCGCTCGATATTGAGCGCGTCCATGGCGGCGCGGATACGCAGGCCCGCAACGATCGCATGTTCGGGCCTGATGAATGTCGCCATCACCGCATCGCCGATGGTTTTCACCACGGCGCCCTTCTCCGAGGAGATGATTTCCAGCAAGGCATGGAAGTGCGCGCGAACCAGATCGAACGCGGCGAGATCTCCGACCCGCTCATAAAGCGCGGTCGAGCCCTTGAGATCGGTGAACAGAAACGTCAGCGACGTGATCTTCAGCCGCTGATCGATGTTGAGGTTGTCGGCCTTGAAGACGTCGCGGAAGGTCTGGTTGGTCAGCATCCGCTTGGCGGTGAGGAACGGCTTGCGCTTGCCGATCAGATGATGAAGCGCATCGGCGGCGATGAACACCGACGGCAGCACCCGCACGCCGGCCTGATTGTCGAGCGACAGCCGCAACGGGCCGGGGCGCAGCGTCACGGTCCCGCCGGTCGGCGTCTTCGCGTTGTTATAGACCAGCGACAGGTGCTGGTGCTCCTTGGTCGGCTCGCCCTGAACGTCGATGAATTGCGCGGCGTGCGTCACCGGCTCGAACACGATGATGAAATCATTCGGCAACTGCAGCGACAGCACCGCCTTCTCGCCCGCCGGCAATTCAAGCGTATCCAGCGTCACCTCATCGGTCAGCGACGCGAACAATTCCTTGTTGAGATCGACGCCCGAACTCCAGAACACCTGCTTGAAATATTCCCAGACCGGCAGCGTGTTGGGATCGTGTGCGGCGATGTGCCGGACCCGGGGGCTGACCGTGAAGGCGACCTCGACCTGCTCGTCGACCGAGGCTTCATAGCCGCAGGCGCACAGTCCGCAATGATAGTCGTCATGGCGCAGCGATTTCAGGGTGCTGTGAGCGTCCAGCACGCCGCCACAGCCGGGACACAGCACATTCCAGGTGAGATCGAACAGTCCGAGCCGCGAGGCGTGGAGGAAGCCGGAAATCACCCGCTCCTCATCGAGCCCGGTCCGCACCGAGAAATCCAGAACATTGATCCGGTTGAGTTCGTGGTCCTCGCCCTGTTCGATCAATTGCTGGATCGCATCGGCCACCGCGGGATCGGCGGTCTGCTTCAGGACGGAAATCTGGGCCGGGGTGCTACTCATACCGCATCCTCAACGTGGCGTGACGCGAAACATCGGTGGGCGATCGGGCTGCGTCGTCACCACGCCGACGGGAGTCACCGGATCTTTGTCGAGAAGTTCGACCCGGAAGGCGCCGATGATTTTGGCCAGCGCCAGCGTGGCCTCCACCAGCGCGAAATGCGCGCCGATGCAGACCCGCGCGCCGACGCCGAACGGCAGATAGGCAAAGCGACCGGGCGACGGCGCGCCCGGCATGAAGCGCTGCGGGATGAACGCGTTCGGATCGCGCCAGAGCTTTTCATGCCGGTGCAACAGCCAGGGCGCGATCAGGATCACGGCTTTTTTCTTTACCGGGAGACCTGCGACCGTATCCGGGTCGACAGCCGTCCGCGCGATCAGGTAAACCGGCGGATAGAGCCGCATGGCCTCATCCACTACCGCGCGGGTGAATTTCAGCCGCTCGATATCGAGCGCGCCGTTCACGGCGGCGCCTTGCACCTCGGCGGCCAGCTCGGCCTGGCTCGCCGGATCAAGCGCGAGCAGGTACAGCGACCAGAACAGCGCGGCGGCGGTGGTCTCGTGGCCGGCGAGAATCATGGTCGCCACCTGATCGCCGAGCTGCTCATCGGTGAAGGCCTCACCGGTCTCGGGGTCGCGCGCGGCGACCATCAGATCGAACAGGTCGCGCGGCGGTGCGCCTTCGTTCTTGCCGGCGGTGCGACGCTCCGCCATCAGCATGGCTACGAAGCTGGTCCAGCGCTTGCGGAAGCGGGCACGGGAAAAATCCTGCGGAGTCGGCCAACTAAGCGGCAGCAGCAGATCCAAAACATGCGGGCGCGCCAGCCGCAAACCATGTTCCACGACGAAGTTGCGCAACGCCGCGCCGTGGCGGCTCATTCCGAACGAAAACATGGTGCGCCCGGCAATATTGAGCGCCATTCGCTGCATCGCCTCACGCAAATCGACCGGCGCCCCGCTCGTCTCCTCCAGCTTCGCAATGGTCCCGTCGATCGCCGCAAGCATGTGCGGAACCAGCGGCGCGACGGCGCGCGGCGTGAAGGCGGGCGCCAGCGTTCGCCGCTGATGTTTCCACGCGCGGCCCTCCGCGGTCAGCAGCCCCTCGCCGAGCACCGGCCGCAACACGCGGAAGGCGGCCGGGGGTCGGGTGTAGTTCTCATAATTGTCGACCAGCACATGCCGGATCGCGTCCGGTGTGTTGAGAATAAAACTGTCGTGCCCGAAGAAGCGGCCCTGGATAATATCCTCTTCGTAAGCGCGCTGCCCCCAAGTCCCGATTACACTTTCGCGCATCGCCGCCAGCCGCCCGAAGAAGGTCATGGTTTCCGGCGCGCGCGGCGGGCTCGGAGGCACCAGCGGCTGACGCGTGACGGGCATGTCCCAGGCTTCGGCTATGCTCACTGATCGGCCTCGCGATTTGAGAAATAGATATGGTGGGCGCTGCGCTCCGCAATGTTATCAGGTCCCGAATCCCGGCGCCATGAAGGCGCCGGGAACCCCGGCTAGTAGGTCAGTTCGGCAACAGCCATCCGGTTTTCCGAGGCTGGCCACGCTCGCGCAACGATCCGCTCCTGGTTGAACAGCGCCGACACGGGACGCCCGATATCCGCCACCGGAAGCCGCAGCGTGCTGATCCAGTCGGTCGGCACGCCCGGTTTGACATCCGCCGGTTCCTTGCCATCGAACAGCATGACATCGCGGGGAAGACCGAAATATCCGCGCGGCCGCGACATCAATACCACCGCGCCGGCTCCGGCATCCGCCGACCCCAGCGGTCGCGCGGCGCGAAGGTGCACGAGCTCGGAGGAGCGCGGAAACGGCGACCGGTAGAAATGCGTCGTGGTCGAGCCGGCCGATGTCAGCACGATCTCGATATACCAGGCGGGATCGACCTGCGCCGGACCCCAGCGGCCGTCCGCAGCGGTTTGCGACGCGTGGATCGGTCCGCCTGCACGTTCGCCGGTTTCCGCCGAGACGCGATACACTTCCACCGACGCGCCCGCCACCGGACGATTGGTTGGAACGCCATCGGGCGTGCCCGTCACAAGGCCGCTCAGTTTGACTTCCGCTTCCGGCGCGATCGCGATCCGATCCGGTTCGCGGCCCGCGATGAATTTGTAGATCTCGCGAAACGCGCGCGGAGAAAACGCGGTCTCGCGGTGATCGACTTCGCCGAGCACGAGATTGGCGGCGCCCTTCAGCGCCGGGCCTTCGGCCGTGATACCGGTCGGCGTGCCCGGCTTGCCGACGAAGCGGCCATCGGCTTGCGCATATTTGTCGATGCTCTCGCTGCGCAGGGTCAGGAACGCGGTGCCCGGCGTCACTTCGCTCTCGCCCTGGTTCAGCCCGCGCAGGAGCGTGCCACGGCTGTTGAATTCATTGCCGAGACGGTCGTCCCAGTCGAAAATGCCGTGGTTGGGAACACCGCACAGCACGGCATGGCTGACATCGGCGCCGCCGCCGGCCTTGATATAACTGCGGATGGAATTGCCGCCGCGCGAATTACCGACGAGGGCCACGCGTGACGCGCCGGTGCGGCGCTTCAATTCCTGAATGGCCTCGCCGAGTTCGCGGCGCTGGTCTTCCGCGGAAGATCGATCTGGTTGCGGCACGGCATCCTCGGTGCGCGCCAGCGGATCGGTGAAGTTGATCGCAAACATCCGGTCGCGCGGGACCCCGTTGGATTCCATTCGCCACAAGGTCGTGATCCATTGCGCGGCGTGGTCGGCATTGCCATGCAGGAACAGAATGGGGGGAATCTCCGTCGAAACCGGGGCGGCAGGGGGCGTCTGCGCCAGCGCGGAAAAACCGAACCCGCCGGTTGCCAAAGGCAGGATTCCCACGCCCTTCAGGATGGTGCGCCGCGATATGCTCATTGATTGAACTCCCGGTATCTTGATACAGTTCGCCGGATAATTCTATTGCGGCGTTGTGACGGCTGATACCGGCCTTAAGCACTGGACAGCCAGGGACTCTCACGGGCATCACTTGAAATCGCAAACAGAATCAAAGTCCGGCCGCGACTGGCCGGCACATCTGGAACGGATCTGCGAACAGCCATGACCAAGCAGGCAAAACGCTCGAGGTTTGCCGCGGACGGCGTCGCGGCGCCGCTGCGGCACTCGGTGTTTCGGCGCATCTGGCTGGCCAGCCTGCTCTCCAACCTCGGCCTGCTGATCCAGGGGGTCGGCGCCGCCTGGGCGATGACGCAGATGACGTCATCCGCCGACAAGGTCGCGCTGGTGCAGACGGCGTTGATGCTGCCGATCATGCTGATCTCGATGCCGGCCGGCGCCATTGCCGACATGTATGACCGGCGTATCGTGGCGCTGGTCTCGCTGTCGATCGCGCTGGTCGGCGCGACCACGCTGTCGGTGCTGGCGTGGCTCGACCTCGTCACCCCGGCCATCCTGCTGACGTTCTGCTTTATCGTCGGCAGCGGCATGGCGCTGTTCGGACCGGCCTGGCAATCCTCCGTCAGCGAACAGGTGCCCCCGGAAACCCTGCCGTCCGCGGTGGCGCTGAACGGCATCAGCTACAACATCGCGCGCAGTTTCGGTCCCGCGATCGGCGGCATCGTCGTCGCCACCGCCGGCGCGGTCGCGGCCTTCGCCGCCAATGCCGCGCTCTACATCCCGCTGCTGATCGTGTTGTTTCTCTGGCGCCGCACCAGCGAGCCGTCGCGGCTGCCGCGCGAGCGGCTCAACCGCGCCATGGTATCGGGCGTGCGCTACATCGCCAATTCGCCGTCGATCCGCATCGTGTTGATGCGAACGCTCGCGACCGGCCTGGTCGGCGGGTCGGTGTCGGCCCTGATGCCGCTGGTCGCGCGCGACCTCCTGCATGGCGGCGCGCAAACCTACGGCATCATGCTCGGGGCATTCGGCGTCGGCGCGGTGATCGGCGCGCTGAACATCACCGAACTGCGCAAGCGTCTCAGCGGCGAGGCCGCGATCCGGGCCTGTACGCTGTCCATGGCCGGCGCCATCGCGGCGGTCGCGCTCAGCCGGGAGCCGGTGCTGACGGCGGCGGCGCTGGTGCTGGCCGGCGCGGTTTGGATGGCGGCGGTCGCATTATTCAATATCGGCGTTCAGCTTTCCGCGCCGCGCTGGGTGGCGGGCCGCTCGCTGGCGGCATTCCAGGCCTCGATCGCCGGCGGCATCGCGATGGGAAGCTGGGGCTGGGGACGTCTCACCGACGCCGCCGGCGTGGAAACCGCGCTGCTGGTTTCCGCCGGGCTGATGTTGCTGCTGCCGCTGCTCGGCCTGTGGCTGCGGATGCCGCCGGTCGGCGCGCGCAACGAGGACGCCGAAGTGCTGGCCGACCCCGAGGTGCGGCTGTCGCTGACCGGACGCAGCGGGCCGCTGGTGGTCGAGATCGAATATCGCATCGACCAGGAAAACGCCCGCGCCTTCCACAATGTGATGCAGGAAGTGCAGCTCAGCCGGCAGCGCAACGGCGCCTATGGCTGGTCGATCGCGCGCGACATCGCCGATCCCGAACTATGGACCGAGCGCTATCATTGCCCGACCTGGCTCGATTATCTGCGCCAGCGCAATCGCTCGACCCAATCCGAGCGCGCGCTGCACCTGCGCGCGATGGATTTTCATCTCGGCCCCGATCCGGTGCGCGTTCGCCGCATGCTGGAGCGGCCGTTCGGATCGGTGCGGTGGAAGGAAGATACGCCGGACAGCGCCGCCGCCGAGGTGCTGCCGGTCGCCACGGCCGCGGGCAGCAGCACCTGATCTCGATCGCCTCGTTCCGGGATACGGCAGCGCGCCTCCGGATGTGCAATGGCAGATCGGGGAATGACGAAGACAACTACTTCCCGTGATCCTACTGGCCGTGATCGGTCAAAACCTTGGCGCAGGCTTTGCTGAGCCGGGCGCGATATTGCTTCAGGCACGCCAGCACGATCTGGTCGCCGTCATTGATCTGCGCGCGGCAGAACCGCGAGACATCGCGCGCGCAGGCGTCGTGTCCCTGTTGGGCCGACGCGGCTGAGGCGATCAGGATCAACGGAATGAGGAAAAGAAATCTGGCCATCGGAATGTGCTTTCAAACGCATCAATGAACGGGATGGACGCGTTCTAATGCGCTGAAACCCACCCCGCAACGCCTATTGTGCGATGGCCCTAAACGCGGATGCCCGGCGTAAGGGCCGGGCATAGCGACTTCATTATGTTCGAAAGACCGGACTATTTGGAAGCGACCTTACCGGCCTTTTCGGCCATATCCTTGTCCATCACGGCCCGGCAGCCGGTGCTCAGATTGGCGCGGTTCTTGACCATGCAGGCGGTGATGCGGGGAATGTTGGGGATTTCGGAACTGCACAGGCGAAACGCGTCGCCGGTGCACATCTGCTGCGCTTCGGCACTGAAAGCAAAACTTGCCGACGAAGACAGCGCGCAGAAAGAGGCGGCGACAGCCAGAGCCAAACCAGCCTGGCGAATGGTCCGGCTAACAAATGAGGTCATCGGAGGCTCCTGTTGGCCCGCTCAGGGGCCGTTTGCGATGTCGCGACCATGAGCTTAGAGCTCCGAGGAGACTGTGACGTCCATCACTCGGCAAGGATCGATGCTTATTTTCGTATTCGGTGAAATCTTCCCACCTGCAGATCGCGGCCGGGCCAAGAGGGCATGTGCCGCAATCCCGCCTCAAACGGCCGGATTTGTTTGATGGAACAAGGCTGGCGTTGGTGCGCCGTTAAGACCTCGTTCTCATTATCGCTCTTCTCCACCCAGGTCGGTTTTTCGGAAGGGCAAACGATGCGTAACGCGTTAGGTCTGTTATCGGCGAGTGTTGTTGCGGCTGTGGTGATTGCTGCGGTGTGGTTTTGGACATCGTCGCCGCGCGCCGATCTGGCCGCACCTGCCACCGTCAGCGCCCGTCAATCCGAGCGGCTTGGGACGACAGCTTCGGGCAAACCGATTCCGGCGCGCGCGGATGTCGAGAGCACCGCGACCATCCCGGCAAAACTTGCAGCGGCGGCGCCTTCCCCGACTCAGCCTGCCATTTCGGCGCAGCCGAAAACCGCCTGCGCCAATCCGGAAGCGCTCGGCGTCAGCCGCGTGGTGGAGATCGACACATCAGGCGGCCCGGGCTTTGGTTACGAGCATTTCAAGCAGCTCGATTTTCTCACCGACAAGGAAGTCGTGCTGACCTTCGATGACGGTCCGTGGCCGGTCAATACGCCCGCGGTCCTCAAGGCGCTGGCGGACGAATGCACCAAGGCGGTGTTCTTTCCGATCGGCAAACACGCCAGCTACCATCCCGCTATCCTCAAGCAGGTCGCCGCGGCGGGACACACCGTCGGCGCCCACACCTGGTCGCATGCCAACCTGAACGGCAAGAAGGCCAGCGAGCAGCAGACCAGGGACGAGGTCGAAAAGGGTTTCAGCGCCGTCAAGCTGGCGCTGGGCGCAGCCCCCGCGCCGTTCTTCCGCTTTCCGCAACTACAGCATAATCCGGCGGCGATGGCCTATCTCGGCTCGCGCAACATCGCGATGTTTTCCTGCGACCTGGATTCGTTCGACTTCCGGGCCAAGGACGCAGGCCAGATCGTCAACACCGTCATGACCAAGCTGGACAAGCAGGGCAAAGGCATCATCCTGATGCACGACTTCCAGAAGCACACCGGCGAAGCCTTGCCGACGCTGCTGAGCCGGCTGAAGGCCGGCGGCTACAAGGTCGTGCACATGAAGGCCAAGGCGCCGCTGCAGACGCTGCCTGAATATGACGAGGCGCTGGTCAAGGACATGAAGCTGCCGGCGGGCAGCAGCCGGCCGCTCGGCAATGTGGTGCAGACGGTCGCGGACTAACTGGCTTTAAGAGTCTGACAGCAAAAAGCAGCCAATGGGTGAGAAAGGTCACGCGCGTTCGCCTGGATGGCACGGGTGTGTGCCAGCGTTGCGAAAGGACATGTTTTCAGATTCAAAAAGGGCTGGTGCCGCAAACAGGATTCGAACCTGTGACCCCGTCATTACGAATGACGTGCTCTACCAGCTGAGCTATTGCGGCGGACCATACGGCGCGTTCGGCGATGGGGCTGAAAACGCCCGCACCTGATATCGGGCACCGGGCCGTTTTGCAAGAAAAACGCGGCCCAAAGGATGAATCACCCGCCCCAGCGGGACAGGAAACCGCGCCAGCCGCCGGCCTGGCCCTGCACGGGACCGATTTGTTCGGCGAATTCGTCGTTTCCGAATTCGTCGTCGATGCCAGGATCGTCGGGCGCCCGAACGATCGGAATCACCACCGGAATGCGCGACGGCGTGACGTTGCCGATGTCCTGGCGCGGGCGGAACAGCGGCGCGGCGGTGACGGCAGGGGATTCGGGCGGCGATGGCGCGGGCGGCGGTGGCGGCGCAGGGGCCTGCACTGGAGCCGGCACCGGGGCCGGTTCGACGGCGGCCAACACCGGAGAGTTGTCCTGCGCCGCGGATTGGTCGTCCGCCGGCGGCGCGGGCTCGCTCGCGAGCTCGCGTGGCGGCTCCACCGGGCGCGGCGGCGCCAGCATCGCTTCCTCGAACGGCGAGGATTCGATCGGCGCATGTTTGTCGGACGGCAATGCCGCCAGCGGCGCCTGCCATTGAAAGGCATCGAGCCGGCCGGTCACCGGCGACACCGGCCGCCAGCGATCGCTGACATATCCGTCCGCGGTCCACACCGGATCGTGCAGCGCGCGCACCGCGCGCAAGGTCCAGGCCCGCGCCCGGCCGCTGTCGCCATGTTCAGTGCGCTCGATTTCCGCCATCAGCATCGCCACCCGCTGGGTCGGTGCGGCCACGAACGGCGCCAGTGCCTCGCGCGCGCGGGCAAACTCGGAAGCATCGATGGCGGCGCGCGCGATCGCCAGCGCGCCTTCGATATGGCCGGGCGCCTTGGCGGCCAGCGTCTCGACGCGCACCAGCCGCTGCCGCGCGGAATCGCCCAGCCTCACATGCGCGTAAGCGTCGGCGAGATCGGGATGCGGCTGCTTCAGCCACGCCGTCTCGATGATGCGCATCGCACGCCGCACCTGATGCGCCTCGCTCTGATATTTGCTGGCCAGCACCGCGGCCGGCACCAGGGTCGGCGCCAGCTTGACCGCTTCCATCGCGCTCTCGCGCGACAGATCGCGGTCGACATTCTCCAGTTCCAGCGCCCGCGCCGTCAGCAGCACGCCGCGCTGGCGGCGATAGGTTGACCGGTCGACCAGCCCCGATGCGAGATTGTGGTCGAGGATGGTGAGCGCCCCGCTCCAGTCGCCCTTGGCGCAGCGAAATCCCAATACCGCATGCGAGGCCCAGGTCGATCCCGGCGCCAGCTTCAGGGCCTCTTCCGCGAGCATGACGGCCGCGACCGGATCGTCGGCGCGCTGCGCCTCGATGAACAATCCGCGCAAGCCCAACAGCCGCGTGTCCTCGCGTTCGGCCATCGCCCGAAATGCCCGCCGCGCGCCTTCGCGGTCGCCGTCGAGCTGGGCCGATTGCGCATGCAGCAGCAGCGCCAGCGGATCGTGCGCCGCATGACGCCGCGCGGCATCGGCATGCAGGCGCGCGGCGGTGGAATCGCCGTGGCCGATCGCGAGCAGCCCTTGCGTGATCGCGTGACGGCCGCGCGCGTGGCGGCGTTCGCGCCGGACCCGCTTGATCTTTTCCGGGGTACGCCAGAGCGCGCGCAGGATGCTCCATGCCAGCATCGCCGCGACGACGGTGACGCCGAGCGCCAGCGCGAATACCGGCAGCGAAGTCGCTACCCGCCAGCCGCCCCATGACAGCGTGACATCGCCGGCCTGATCGGCCACCCATGCCGCGCCCGCGGCAGCGAACGCAATCAACACCAGGAACAGAATGATCCGGTACATCGGATTCCTATGGCCGCGGCTTGGCGAGCGTGGCCATGGCCTCGGCCGCGAATTGGCGGGACGCGGCGAGCGCGGCATCGCGCGCTTCCGATTTGTCGAGCCAGGCCTGCGCGGCCGCGCGATCGGCCGGCGCCAGCGTCAGCAATTCGCGCCGCGCGTCGGCCACGTCGTTGCGCAGCGCCGCTGCCGTCACGCGCGAGACGATGGCGCTGCGATCGTTGCCGACGGCATCGGTGCGTTCGATGCGGACCAGTTTTGCCGCACCGGCTTGCAGGCGGTCGACGATGCCGGCGCCGGTGGTGGTGTCCTGCGGCGCCGGCGGCGATAATTTTGGCACCAGCGTCAGCATCTCGCGGCTGAGGTTCGCCACGCTCGGCACCCCCGAGGCCGCAAAACCGTCGAGCGGCTTGAGCGCATCGGCATTGTCGGTGAGCGATTTCGCCGCCGCCAGCGCGGCGGGATAGGGATCGCCGATCCGAACGAGAACGTCGAGCAAGGCCGCCGCCACGACGCGGCGCAGCGGCACGTCGTCCGCCGGTTTTGCACTCTCCTGCGCGATCTCGGCACCTTGGGCCTTGGCAGCACGTTCGATCTGGGCGATGCGCTCGTTGATCGCCGCGAGATCCGGCGCCGACGAAGAGAGTTGGCCGGCTGCTGTCTTGGCGTCGGCCGCGAGTTTCTCCGACTGCGCGCGCGCCGCCGCGAGTTCGCCGCGCAGCGATGCGACCGATTTTTCCAGCGTCTCGATACGCGCGGCCGCCGCCGGATCTGACATGGCGGCCGGAGGCCTGCTGGTTTTGGACTCGACACTGGCGAGGCGCGCCGCAAGACCATCGATCGCGGCGGTATCGACCTTGGGCACCGTCGTCGGCGTTGTCGGAACCGCCGGCCAGCCCAGCACCCAGGCCACGGCGATCGCCAGCGAGGCGGCGACCGCCCCGGAAACCATTGCGATCGCCCAGGCGGAAACAGGAGACGAAACCGGCGCCGACGCGGGCGAGGCGGGCTCGGAGACGGGTTCCGGCTGCGGCTCTTCGCTCGCCTTGCGGGTCTCGCCGGATATTTCGGACGGTTCGAGGTCGATGGTCGGCGGCGCGCGTTTGGCCCGGCCCGAATCCGGCGCGGGTCCAGCGTCTTCGGGCCTGTCATCGATCATCGCGACGGTTCCTCAAGTTCCTGTGACCGAAGATTACCAGGATTCGGCCACCCCTCTTAGCCCGATACTGGTCCCAAAGCACGGTCCAGCACCTCGAACAAGGCATTTTCATCCGGCGAGGGCGCCACCATTACCTGCGTCGCCCCGGCGTCGCGGACGATCGCGGCCACCGCCGGCGAGATGCAACATTGCGGGATCGCCAGGGCCGATATTTCGACGCCACCCGACCGTATTGCTTCGAGAAATGCGCGGGCGCTGCGCCGTGAATAATGCAGCACCGCGCCGACCTGACTGGCCGCGAAGGCATCGCAGACGTCGCGCGGCAGCCGGGACACCGGCGCCATCCTGTAGGTCGTCTGGGTGACGACGGAAAAGCCGCGTTCGCCGAGTTCGCCGGCCAGATCGCGCGCCAGATCGGCGCCGGCGAGATAAAGCAGCGGGCTCGTTTTCTTCAATTCCTTTGCCTTGGTGCTGGCGAGCACGAAATCGCGCAAGCTCGCGGCATCGCCGGCGGCAGGGATGACGTTCTCGAATCCGGCGCGATGGGCGGCGGACGCGGTGCGGGTGCCGACCGCGAACAGCGGCAGCTTGAGCAGCCGGCTGCCGGCAAGCTGACCTTCGATCCCGCGCAGCGCGTTGGCGCTGGTGACGATGACCGCGCCGTAACGGGCGTCGAGATCATCATGGAACGCGACCGCTTCGAACCTCAGCATCGGCGCCAGCAGAACCGCAAGACCTTTGGCGCGTAGCGCCGCGGCCGTGGCCTCGTCGTCGGGATGCGGGCGTGTGACAAGAACGGCCATGCGTCACATTCTCGCCGACAGGATTTCTGCATCAACGGACGATTGCACTTTGAGACCTCGCAATGCTAGAGCCTGATCGTTGGATCGGAACCGGGGCTCTGATCTTTTTGGCGCGGTTTCCCGGCGCGAACCGGCATCCACTCGCTCTGCCCGGAGAGGGAAACGCCGCTTTGACGAATAGCGCAAGAGCTCAAATTGGATAACGACACGCCGATGTTGGTATTGGGCATCGAAACCACCTGCGATGAAACCGCAGCCGCCGTGATCGAACGCCGCGGCGACGGCAGCGGCGGGATTCTGTCCAATATCGTCCACTCGCAGATCGCCGAGCATGCCGCCTTTGGCGGGGTGGTGCCGGAAATCGCGGCGCGCGCCCATGTCGATCTGCTCGACGGCATCATCGCCGGCGCCATGAAGCAAGCGGGCGTTGGCTTTGCGCAACTTTCGGCGGTCGCCGCCGCGGCGGGCCCGGGCCTGATCGGCGGCGTGATCGTGGGCCTGACCACGGCGAAGGCGATCGCGATGGTGCATGACACCCCGCTGATCGCGGTGAACCATCTTGAGGCCCACGCGCTGACGCCGCGGCTTACCAGTGCGCTCGACTTTCCCTATTGCCTGTTTCTGGTCTCGGGCGGTCACACCCAGATCGTCGCCGTGCTCGGGGTCGGAAACTATGTACGGCTCGGTACCACCGTCGATGACGCCATGGGCGAAGCCTTCGACAAGGTGGCGAAAATGCTCGGCCTGCCCTATCCCGGCGGGCCGGAGGTGGAGCGAGCGGCGGCGAGCGGCGATCCGAAGCGGTTCGCATTTCCACGGCCGATGCTGGGGCGCGCGGATGCGAATTTCTCGCTGTCGGGATTGAAGACCGCGGTGCGCAACGAGGCCAGCCGGCTGGCACAGCTTGGGCCGCAGGACATCTGTGATCTCTGCGCGGGCTTTCAGGCCGCGGTGCTGGAATTGACCGCGGATCGGCTGAGCGTGGGCTTGCGGCTGTTTCACGAGCAGTTCGGTCCGCCGCGCGCGCTGGTCGCCGCCGGCGGCGTCGCCGCCAATCAGGCCATTCGAAGCGCGCTGCAGGATGTCGCCACACGGGCGCAGACCACGCTGATCATTCCGCCGCCGGCGCTCTGCACCGACAACGGCGCCATGATCGCCTGGGCCGGCGCGGAGCGGCTTGCCGTTGGATTGACCGACGCGATGGACGCCCCGCCCCGCGCGCGCTGGCTGCTCGACGAGAACGCCAGGGCGCTTGCCGGTTTTGCCAATACCCGTGCGGCGTTCTGAGCGGAGAGCGAGCCGATGGCCTCTTACAATTCCGTCGCAGTGATCGGCGCGGGCGCATGGGGAACGGCGCTGGCCGGCGTCGCGGCACGCGCCGGACGCGATGTCGTGCTCTGCGCGCGCAGTTCGGCGAAGGCAGCGCAGATTTCGTCGACGCGCGAAAATCCAAAACTGGCCGGCGTGCCGCTGGTGGCCGGCGTCGAGGTCACGGACGATATCGCCGCCGCCGCGCGCTCGGACATTATCCTGATCGCAGTGCCCGCGCAGAATCTGCGCGAGGCCGTCGCGGCGCTGGCGCCTCATCTCGTGGCGGCGACACCCGTGGTCGCCTGCGCCAAGGGCATCGAGCGCGGCACCCACAAATTCATGACCGAGGTGATCGCGGAAGCGGCACCCGATGCGATCCCCGCGATCCTGTCGGGTCCGAGTTTTGCCGACGACGTCGCGCGCGGGCTTCCTACCGCCGTGACACTGGCGGCAAAGGACGAAGCGCTCGCCATCGCGCTGGTGCGGGCACTGGGCTCTTCGACCTTCCGGCCCTACCACACCACGGATGTGCGCGGCGTCGAGATCGGCGGCGCGGCCAAGAACGTGCTCGCGATCGCGGCCGGAATCGTGGTCGGCAGGAAATTGGGCGCCTCGGCGCAGGCGGCACTCACCACGCGCGGTTTTGCCGAGCTGACGCGGTTAGGACGCGCTTGTGGCGCCCGCGGCGAAACCTTGTCCGGTCTGTCGGGCCTCGGCGACCTGATCCTTTCATGCTCCAGCCTGCAATCGCGCAACTTCGCACTGGGTATTGCGCTCGGACGCGGCGAGCAACGGCCTCGCGATAAACTGGCCGAAGGCGAATTCACCGCACCCGTGTTGGCCGAACTCGCGGCTTCAAAGAATGTCGACATGCCGGTATCCAATGCGGTGGCTTCCATCTTGCGCGGGGCGGCCACCATCGACGAGGCCATCGAAGGTCTGCTGACGCGCCCGTTCAAGGCGGAGGGATGACGATGCCCCTGCGCAAGTGGCCGATAGCGTTGCTGGCCATATTGCTCATCGTTGGCGCCGGGATGGTGGGTTGGGACTTCCTGCAGCTTGGGCGCAGGATACCGGAGCTGGCTTCGTCCGAGGGTCAGGCTGACCTGATCAAGGTCGACAAAGTCGCGCGCACCCTCACTCTTCTTCGCGGGGCCAATGTCATCAAGACCTACCAGATTTCACTTGGTGGTGCGCCTGCCGGACATAAATCCCGGGAAGGCGACGGACGAACGCCTGAAGGCCGATATACAATCGACTCCAAAAATAGCCGCAGCCGCTTCCATCTTGCCTTGCACATTTCGTATCCTAACGCTGATGACGTTAAGAGCGCGCAACGACGCGGCGTGTCTCCAGGCGGCGACATCATGATTCATGGACTTCCCAACGGACTAAGTTGGCTGGATAAACTCCATCTCAAGCGCGACTGGACCGACGGTTGTGTCGCCGTCACCAACCGGGAGATGGACGAAATCTGGACGCACACTGCGACCGGTACGGCAATCGAAATTCTACCGTAGGAGATTTATCCCATGGCGTACTGGCTGGTGAAATCCGAACCCTCGACCTGGTCGTGGGATCAGCAGGTCGCGAAAGGCGCCAAGGGCGAAGCCTGGACCGGCGTGCGCAATTTCACAGCCAGGCAAAACCTCGTGAAGATGAAGAAGGGCGACCGCACTTTCTTCTACCATTCCAACGAGGGCAAGGAGATCGTCGGCATCGCCGAGATCATCAGGGAGGCCTATCCCGACCCCACCGACAAGACCGGGAAATTCGTCTGCGTCGATATCAAGGCCGACAAGCCGTTGCAGACGCCGGTGACGATGGCCGCGATCAAGGCCGACAAGCGCCTGACCGAGATGGCGCTGGTGAAATATTCGCGGCTGTCGGTGCAGCCGGTGACGGCGGACGAATGGAAGATCGTCTGCAAGATGGGCGGAGTTTGACTAGCCGCAACGCGTAGGGCGGGCAAAGCGAAGCGTGCCCACCATTCAAGATCGCGATCTGGATGCATGGTGGGCACGGCGCAAGCGCGCCTTTGCCCACCCTACGGCTGTAGCAACCCCTACGCCGCCGCCGCCGTTACCACCTGCGCCAGCAATTGTTCGCGCTTCGACTGCGAACGGTAACCCTTCATGGTCGCCGCGAAACGTTCGAGGATGCCGTCTTCGAACGCGGTGACGATGGTGTCGTGGACGTAGCTCTTGCGGCAGATCGCCGGCGTGTTGGAGAGTTCATCGGCCGCGGCACGCACGGCATCGAGGACCTGCTTGCGGCGGCCGCGGGCGCTGGCGGCCGGCGAAATCCGCGACAGCGATTCCAGCACCACGGCGGACGCCATCAGGGTGCGGAAATCCTTCAGCGAAATCTTGATGCCGGCGATCTCGCGCAGGAACGCGTTGACGGTCGTGGTGGAAACGCTGCGGACATTGCCGGAATTGTCGCGGTACTGGAACATCCGCTTGCCCGGCACGCCGCGCAGGATGCCGATGGCGCGTACCAGCTTGGCGGCATCGCATTCTTTGCGCACCGCCTTGCCGCCCTTGGCCTTGAACGTCAGCACCACGCAATCGTCTTCCAGCACGACATTGGACTTCAGCAGCGTGGTGGCGCCGCGGGTGCCGTTGAGGCGGGCGTAGGATTTATTGCCGGGACGGATCGCGGTGCGCGCGATCAGTTCGATCACCGCCGAGAGCGCGAATTCTCGGGTCGGCGCGTCGCCCGACAGATGCATCGAGACGTTACGGCGAATTTTCGGCAGCGCCGCGACCAGCCGCGCCAGCCGGTGCGCCTTGCGCTGTTCGCGAACCTTTTCCCAATCGGAATGATAGCGGTATTGCAGCCGTCCGGCGGCATCGCGGCCGACCGCCTGCAAATGCGAGTTCGGATCGGGGGCGTAGCGGACCTCGGCATAGGCCGGCGGCACCGCCATCGAATGGAGGCGCTTGATGGTGCCGGTGTGACGGACCGGCGTGCCGTTGGCACGAACGAAAGAATAGCTCTTGCCGCGCTTGATGCGGCGAATGGTCAATTCGTTCTGGTCGCCGAGCTTCAGGCCCAGCTCTTTGGCGAGGGATTCGACGCTTGCCGGATGCGGCGCGACGGGAGTCATGAGCGGATCGGCGGAAACGGGCCGCGCAGCCTCGAAATTCTGCTGATCCATCATGACCTTAGATACCCTGCTCCAGCTACTATACCCTAATGCCGTTTATTGTTCGTTGGTTCCGGCGGGACCGTTCGCCCCGGGGAGGCCATTTAGGGGGTAAAGAGGAGGAGCGCCAGCCCCATCCTTTGATAGGGATGGTTCTATGATACCGGTAGACGGATAAGCCGGCTTTCTTGAAGATTTTTGGCTAACGGAAAACGCGATCGTGATCGGGGAATTGCGGGGGACGATGGACCGGTCGAGGCCGCGCCGCCTGCGATTTGATCCAGCGCAGGGCGCAGAGCGCATCTAAGGTGTGAGACGTTTCCGTCTTGTCCGGGTACGGCCCCGCGACGCATAATCATCGTAACAATCAAGACGGCGGACCGTGCTCGTTCACTGGCCGCATCGGTGGAGGGATCAGGATGTCCGAGAAAATCTACGACGTGTCACCCGAATGGGCCAGCCGGGCATGGGTCGACCAGGCCAAATACCGCGAGATGTATGCCCGCTCGGTCGCCGATCCCAATGGGTTCTGGGCTGAGCAGGGACATCGCATCGGCTGGATCAAGCCCTTCACCAAGGTCGAGAACGCCTCGTTCGAACCGGGTAAGATCTCCATCAAATGGTTCGAGGACGGTGTCCTCAACGTCGCCTGGAATTGCATCGACCGGCATCTTGAGAAGCGCGGCGACCAGACCGCGATCATCTGGGAGGGCGACAACCCTTCGGAGTCGAAGCACATCAGCTATCGGCAGCTCCATGACGAGGTCTGCAAATTCGCCAACATCCTGCGCACCCGCAACGTCAAGAAGGGCGACCGCGTTACCATCTATCTGCCGATGATCCCGGAAGCGGCCTACGCCATGCTGGCCTGTGCCCGAATCGGCGCAATCCATTCGGTGGTGTTTGCAGGGTTCTCGCCCGACAGCCTGGCCCAGCGCATCAGCGACTGCCAGTCCAAAATCGTCATCACCGCCGATGAGGGATTGCGTGGCGGCAGGAAGGTGCCGCTGAAGGCCAATGTCGACGCCGCGATCGCCAAGAGCGGCGGGGTCGACTGGGTGATCGTGGTCAAGCGCACCGGCGCCGCGGTCGATATGAATCCTTCGCGCGATTTCTGGTATCACGACGCCGCCGAGATGGTGACGACGGAATGTCCATGCGAACACATGCACGCCGAGGATCCGCTGTTCATCCTCTATACGTCGGGCTCGACCGGCCAGCCCAAGGGCGTGCTGCATACCTCGGGCGGCTACCTGGTGTTCGCGTCGATGACGCATCAATACGTGTTCGACTATCATGACGGCGACATCTACTGGTGCACCGCCGACGTCGGCTGGGTCACCGGCCACAGCTACATTCTCTATGGGCCGCTGGCGAACGGCGCGACCACGCTGATGTTCGAGGGCGTGCCGAATTATCCCGATAATTCGCGGTTCTGGAACGTGGTCGACAAGCACAAGGTCAACATCTTCTACACCGCGCCGACCGCGATCCGCGCGCTGATGCAAGGTGGCGACGAGCCGGTCAAGAAAACCTCGCGCGCGAGCCTGCGGCTGCTCGGCAGCGTCGGCGAGCCGATCAATCCGGAAGCCTGGGAGTGGTACCATCGCGTGATCGGCGACGGCCGCTGCCCGATCGTCGACACCTGGTGGCAGACCGAGACCGGCGGCATCCTGATCACGCCCTTGCCCGGCGCCACCAAACTCAAGCCGGGTTCGGCGACCGAGCCGTTCTTCGGCGTGCAGCCCGAGATCGTCGATGCCGAGGGCAACGTTCTGGGCGGCGCATGCCAGGGCAATCTGTGCATCGCGAAGTCCTGGCCGGGGCAGATGCGCACGGTCTATGGCGACCACGCCCGCTTCGAGCAGACTTATTTCTCGACCTATAAGGGCAAGTATTTTACCGGCGACGGCTGTCGCCGCGACGCCGACGGCTACTACTGGATCACCGGGCGCGTCGATGACGTGATCAACGTCTCCGGCCACCGCATGGGCACCGCCGAAGTCGAGAGTTCGCTGGTGGCGCATGCCAAGGTCTCGGAGGCCGCCGTAGTCGGCTATCCCCATGACATCAAGGGCCAGGGCATCTACGCCTATGTCACGCTGATGACCGGCACCGAGCCAAGCGAGGATCTGCGCAAGGAACTGGTGGCATGGGTGCGCAAGGACATCGGCCCGATCGCATCCCCCGATCAGATCCAGTTCGCGCCCGGATTGCCCAAGACGCGCTCCGGCAAGATCATGCGCCGGATCCTGCGCAAGATCGCCGAGGACGAGCCGGGAAGCCTCGGCGACACCTCGACGCTGGCCGATCCCGCCGTGGTCGACGATCTGGTGGCGCATCGCCAGAACAAGAAGGACGCGCCGGCTTAGGAGTTGCACACACCAAGCCCCGCGTCGTTACACAGGGACCACGCCGCTCTCGCGGCATGGTCCCTGTGATCCCGGTCCACCTCAAGTATCACAATGTCGTCGTGGCCTTTTCGCGCCCCGGCTCCACGGAGCATGGCCGGAAAGACGCCGCACCGCGTCCGGGACCCGCGGCGATGTAACCGCGTCGCGCACTCGCGCGATTGTCAGCGGCAGGCCGCCTGCGGCGGGGCGTTTCCCGGCAAGTGTTGTTTTCAGGTCATTTACTTTATTTCCAACATTTTCTTTGTTCCCTCTGCCGAAAGTGAGTGCTGGGGCTGGTGTGGAAACCGTCTGGATAACGCACCCAGTTAAAAAATGCGTGGGCTGAACCGGCCGTTTGCCGGGTTGCGCAAAAGGAACGCCCGAAACGGAAGTGGAGAAATTGATGTCTTTGAGGATCGCGGCGGCGCTGGCTGCCACCATCGGGGCAGGGATGTTGATCTCAACCGCGGCGCAGGCGCGGCCGGATGTGGTCGATTTCCACGGCGATTATGCGCCGGGAACGATCGTGGTGAAGACCAATGAGCGCCGGCTTTATCTGGTTGTCGACCAGGACCACGCCGTCAGTTATCCGGTCGGGGTTGGCAAGGCCGGCAGGCAATGGGCCGGCACCACCCGCATTGACGGCAAGTATCGTAATCCGGCGTGGGCGCCGCCGAGCGAAGTGAAGCGCGACAAACCCTCGATACCCGACGTCATTCCCGGCGGTTCGCCGCGCAATCCGATGGGCGTCGCGGCGCTGACGCTGGCGGGCGGAGAATACGCCATCCACGGCACCAACCTGCCGGCTTCGGTCGGCGGTTTCGTGTCGTATGGCTGCATCCGCATGCTGAACGACGATATCACCGACCTGTATCGGCGTGTCTCCATCGGCACCACGGTGGTGGTGTCGCGCTGATCGCGCCACCCCCTGCAATTGCAAACGCAGGAGCCGTGCTGCTGCGCGGCTTTTTGTCGAGAGAATTATCGGCCGGCGTCGCCGCACCATCCGCTGCGATGGCCGCCATCGTAACCGCGGGCATAGCCGGCCGCGCGTAATGCCGCCGAGACATTCTCGGTCCGCTGGGTGGCGGCATCGGCGACGACGCGTCCGTTATATTTGTCGGGACCGATATGATAGATGGAGACCTCGCCCTCATCGAGCAGGCCACGCAAGGCGACACCAGCGGCTTCCGCCATTCGCAGTTCCTGCGGACAGGACGCCTTCAACTCAGGCGCATCGATGCCGCGCAGTCGAACCCGGGTCGTGATCTCCACTCCCGGCGACAGATGCACCCGCGCCTCGAACGTATCGCCATCAATCGTTCTGATCACGTCCACAGGATGCCGTACTTCCGGATTTCCGGCGTGCTTCCAGATCGTCTCAGTGCCCCGGGCGGCCTGGCTCTGCTCGGGTAGCTGAGACGAATCGGCCGAGACCAGCTGATGCACCCAGTGCCGCACCGGCCGCATGGTCCCCGCCACCACGGCGAGCACAAAAAGCCAAGGCAAAGCGGCCGAAAACCAGCGCCGCCAAGACCTCCGATAAGAAGGCTTGCGGTAAGTATTTACTCTTCCTGTTGGGTACATATTCCCGGGCATCCCCGCCAGCCGAATCGGCAAGGGCAGTATCCTCAGAAATCCGAGGCGATGCCTTTGTTTTCCCAATCACCATAGCGGGTGGGCTCCGGACCTTTGGGACCCTGAAACTCCTTTGTCAGGGGCTTGGCGTTGGCCGCGGCGGCCTGCCTGCGCGCCTCCGCCTCGGCCAGCGCGCGCTGGGCCGCCGGCGTCAGCGGCCTGCGTTCCCCGGTGGAGCCGTCCGCTGCGGACGGCGAAGGATTGGACGGATTGTCTGTCATCGCTCTATTCCAGCGCCGCGTCCCCGCTCAATTCGGAGTCTCGGCATACAGATGATATTGCGGTAACGAAATAGGTAGAGCGATTCTTATATTTGGCATATTCCGATGCCAAAGCTGGTTGCTCCCAACAGCCGAAACGCGAATCGCCTAGATCCGAGATGTTGCCGCTCCATGCCTGCTCAAAGATTTGCCCTGCCATCCGAGGTGCCCGGTCTCGCGGCGCGGCGGATCGCGGCGGATATTCTCGACGGCGTGCTGCACAAGCACCGGACGCTTGACGACCAGCTCGACGGCGCCGCCGCGCATCCCGGACTGAAGACGCTCTCCGACCGCGATCGCGCCTTGATGCGGCGGCTGGTCGCAACGATTTTGCGGCGGCTCGGCACATTGGGCCATGTGCTGTCGCGGCTGCTCGATCGCGGCATTCCGACCGACGCCCCGCGCGCGCAGAGTGCGCTCTTGATCGGCGCCGCGCAAATTCTCTGGATGGATGTTCCCGATCATGCCGCGGTCGATCTGTCGGTGCGGCTGACGCAGTCGGATCGGCGGGCCGCGAAATATGCCGGACTCGTCAATGCGGTGCTGCGCCGCTGCGCGCGCGAGGGACAGCCGCTGGTCGACGAGGTCAAGTCGCAGACGCTCGACATTCCGCCGTGGCTGTTGGCGCGCTGGACCGCTCATTACGGCGAGACCGTCGCGCGCGATATCGCGATTGCGCTCAGTTACGACCCGTCGTTCGATATCACGGTGAAGTCCGATGCCGCGCAATGGGCGACGCGCCTGCACGGCGAAATATTGCCCACCGGATCGGTGCGTACCCTGCTGCAGGGTTCCGTGACCATGCTGCCGGGCTTCGCCGAAGGCCAATGGTGGGTGCAGGACGCCGCCGCGGCGTTGCCGGCGCGCCTGTTCGGCGACGTCGCCGGCAAAAACATCGCCGATCTCTGCGCCGCGCCCGGCGGCAAGACGGCGCAACTCGTGCATGGCGGCGCACGCGTCACCGCGGTCGATCGTTCGCCGGCCCGGATCGCCCGACTGCGCGACAACCTGGCGCGGCTGGCGCTGGAGGCCGAGATCGTGGTGGCCGACGCCGCCGAGTGGCCGGGACGACCGGGCAGCGAAGGCTTCGACGGGATCCTGGTCGATGCGCCCTGTACCTCGACCGGCACCATCCGGCGCCACCCCGACGTCGCCTGGCTGCGGCAGGAGGCTGATATCACCGCGCTGGCCGCGCTGCAGAAGCGCCTGCTGCAACAGGCGGTGGCGCTGCTGCGGCCGGGCGGAACGCTGGTCTACTGCACCTGCTCGCTGGAGCCGGAAGAAGGCGAGCACGCCATTTCGGCTCTTCTTTCCGCCGAGACCGGCATGCGCCGTGCGCCGATCGATGCCGGCGAAGTCGCGGGCCTTGCCGAAATTCTGACCGCCAAAGGCGATCTGCGCACCCTGCCCTGCCACCTGCCGCACCACGATCCGCGGCTCGGCGGGCTCGACGGCTTCTACGCCGCGCGGCTGGTTAAATCTTGATTTTGCAGTGTATTTCCTTGCCGTCGCGCTGATTCGCGTGGTTTCAAGATGGTGTCTTGCTCGCGTTTCCGGATTAAAAGGATTCGCAACAAAATCCTCCCAATCAAGGCTAAGGCGTGTCGGTCGCTCAACGCAGACGCATTTCGACGCTGATCATGGGCCGCTTTGCGCGGAACATGATGGCGCGCGTCAGTGGCGGCTCGGTGGCGGTGACGCGGCTATGGCCGGGCCGCACCGATCGGCTGATCATCGCCCCGCATGATTTGCGCACCGCCGACGCCACCCGCGCCGCTGAAATCTATGCCGGCCGCTTTGTCTTTGCCGGCAAGATCGTGACCTGCCATGGACGCTCGATCTTCGATCTCGAGCCGCCGTCGGAAGACTGGGAAGTGGCTCTGCTCGGCTTCGGATGGTTGCGGCATTTGCGCGCGGCCGACACCGCGCTGACCCGCGCCAATGCGCGATCGCTGGTCGACGACTGGATCTCAAATCCGGCGCGCAAACGTCCGATCGCCCGCCGTGCCGATGTGCTGGCGCGCCGCGTCATCTCGCTGCTGTCGCAGGCGCCGCTGGTGCTCGGCGATACCGACGGCAAATTCTATCGGCGCTACCTGCGCGGACTGACGAGCGAGATCCGTTATCTGCGCTATTCGATGATCGATATTGCCGATGGCGTGCCGCGGCTGCAGGTGCTGATCGCGCTTTGCTACGCCTCGCTCTGCCTCGCCAACCAGGCCCACCACATCCGCACCGCCACCCGCAAGCTTTCCGACGAACTGCAACGGCAAATTCTTCCCGACGGCGGACATATCTCGCGCAATCCCGGCGCGTTGATCGAACTTCTGATCGACCTGCTGCCGCTGCGGCAAACCTTCGCCGCCCGCAACATCGCGCCGCCGCCGGCGCTGTTGAATGCGATCGACCGCATGATGCCGATGCTGCGCTTCTTTCGTCATGGCGACGGCAATTTCGCGCTGTTCAACGGCATGAGCAGCACGCCTTCCGATCTGCTGGCGACCTTGCTCGC
The DNA here is from genome assembly GCA_963793165.1 of uncultured Alphaproteobacteria bacterium. Taxonomy (GTDB): domain Bacteria; phylum Pseudomonadota; class Alphaproteobacteria; order Rhizobiales; family Xanthobacteraceae; genus Bradyrhizobium. The sequence continues at coordinate 91,257 of CAWBYU010000003.1, read as the reverse complement.
CTATGACGACGCCCACGGCGTGCCGATGGCGAACATGCCGCATACCGGGTTTCAGCGCCTCGACGCCGGCGCCATGACGGTGATCATGGACACCGGCCCGCCGCCGCCGCCGAGCGTCAGTCACGACGCCCATGCCGGCTGCCTCTCGTTCGAATTGTCATCCGGGCTGAGCCGCATCGTCATCAATTGCGGCATGCCCTCGACCGGCCGCGATAGCTGGCGCCCGTTCGCCCGCGCCACGGTGGCGCATTCGACCCTGACCTACAGCGAAACCTCATCATGCCAGTTTGTCGAACTCTCGGCGATGAAGCGGCTGTTGCGGGGCGCACCCGTGGTCAGCGGGCCGTCCAATGTGGAAAGTTATCGCGAGGCCGTCGGCAACGGCGTGCTGCTGACGGCATCGCATGACGGCTATCTGGCAAGGTTCGGCGTCGTACATCGCCGGGTGTTGATGATCGCGCAAGACGGCTCCAGGCTCGACGGCGAAGACACGCTTGCGCCGGCGCCGGGCGGGCGGATCAAAGGCAGCCATACCGATTATGCGCTGCGGTTTCATCTGCATCCGCTGGTGAAGGCCAGCCGGCTCAGCGACGCGCGCGGCGTCATGCTGGTACTGCCGAACCGCGATGTCTGGACCTTCGAGGCGCTCGACGACAAGGTCGAGGTGGAGGACAGCGTGTTCCTGGCCGGCAATGACGGTCCCCGCCGCACCGGCCAGATCGTGATTCGGCAGGATTCCCGGCACGCCACCAGCGTGCGATGGAGTTTCGTGCGCTCGACGACGTCGGCCTCGGCGACTTCGCTACGGCGCAGCGCCCGCCGCGAGCCTGAATTGCCGCTCTGAAAATGTGTGGCCAACGGCATTATGCGCCGCCAGCACCGGGTTTCGTGGCCGGCAAATCCATGCTACCCGGCGGGTCTTATCATTTGGGACCTGAGGCATGACCGACCGACGCCGCGTGACCCGCGCTTTGCTGTCCGTTTCGGACAAATCCGGACTGATTGAATTCGCTCGCGCGCTTGCGGCCCATGGCGTCGAACTCGTCTCCACCGGCGGCACCGCCAAGGCCATCGCCGCCACGGGATTGAAGGTCAGCGATGTTTCCGACCTGACCGGCTTTCCGGAAATGATGGACGGCCGGGTCAAGACGCTGCATCCGAAGGTTCACGGCGGTCTGCTCGCGATCCGCGACAACACCGAACATGCGCGGGCGATGAAAGCGCATGGCATCGCGCCGATCGATCTGCTGGTAGTCAATCTCTATCCGTTCGAGGCGACCGTGGACAAAGGCGCCGATTTTACCGAATGCATCGAGAATATCGATATCGGCGGCCCGGCCATGATCCGCGCCGCGGCCAAGAACCATAGCGACGTCGCCGTTGTCGTCGAGCCGCAGGATTATCAGGCGGTGCTGGACGACCTCGCCGCCAATGACGGCGCAACCACGCTTTTTCTCCGCCGTCACCTCGCCGCCAAGGCCTATGCGCGTACCGCCGCCTATGACGCCGCGATCTCGAACTGGTTCGCAGGCGAGCTCAAGACCGAGGCGCCGGATTATCGCGCCTTCGGCGGCCGGCTGATCCAGGCGTTGCGCTATGGCGAGAACCCGCACCAGACCGCCGCGTTCTACCGCACGCCGGACAAACGCCCCGGCGTCGCCACGGCGCGGCAGCTCCAGGGCAAGGAACTATCCTACAACAACATCAACGACACCGATGCGGCCTATGAATGCATCGCCGAGTTCGACCCGGCGCGCACCGCGGCCTGCGTGATCGTCAAGCACGCCAACCCCTGCGGCGTCGCCGAAGGCGTCGATCTCGTCAGCGCCTATCGCAAGGCCTTTGCCTGCGATACGCAATCGCCGTATGGCGGCATCATCGCCGTCAATCGCATGCTCGATGCGGAAGCGGCTCGCGCCATCACTGAAATCCTGACCGAAGTCATCATCGCGCCGGACGCGACCGAAGAGGCGATTGCAATCATCGCGAAGCGAAAGAATTTGCGCCTCCTGCTCGCGGGCAGCCTGCCCGATCCGCGAGCGACAGGCCTGACGGCAAAGACCGTCGCCGGCGGGCTTCTGGTGCAAAGCCGCGATAACGCCGTGGCCGATGACATCACGCTAAAGATCGTGACCAAACGCGCGCCGACCGATGCCGAGCTGCTCGATCTCCGGTTCGCCTTCCGCGTCGCCAAGCACGTCAAGTCCAACACCATCGTCTACGCCAAGGATCTCGCTACCGTCGGCATCGGCGCCGGCCAGATGAGCCGGGTGGATTCCGCGCGCATCGCCGCACGCAAGGCGCAGGATGCCGCCGCTGACGCGAAGCTCGCGGAGCCGATGACCAAAGGTTCCGTGGTGGCGTCGGATGCGTTCTTTCCGTTCGCCGACGGGCTGCTGGTCGCGATCGAGGCCGGCGCCACGGCGGTGATCCAGCCCGGCGGATCGATCCGCGACGACGAGGTGATCAAGGCTGCCGACGATGCCGGCATCGCCATGGTGTTCACCGGCGTCCGGCATTTCAGGCATTGAGGTAGTTGCATCATCATTCCGGGGCGCGCGTGAAACGAGCGAACCCGGAATCTCGAGATTCCGGGTCTGGTCCTTCGGACCATCCCGGAATGACGTCAATCAATCCTCCCGCACCCGCGCCAGCAGCGCCAGACCCGCGACGAAGAATATCACCAGCGTCGCCATGCCGGCCTTCTGGCTTGCGGTGATGGCGGTGACGATGCCGATCAGCAGCGGGCCGCTGAACGACGTCACCTTGCCGGTCAGCGCGAACAGTCCGAAATACTGCGCGATGCGGTCTTTCGGCGCCAGGCGAATCAGAAGCGTGCGCGACGCCGCCTGCAGCGGGCCGCCGGCCGCGCCGATCAGACATCCGAGCACCAGATAGGCGCGCTCCGCCGCGCCGGAAAACAGCGCGCCGCCCGGTTCCGGCGGAGCAACCTTGATGAAAAAAATCGAATCCTTCTCCACCAGCAGAATGGCAACGATCGACACCAGCAGGATCAGCATGCTGCCGGCGATGACGCGCTTCGGCCCCAAACTATCGTCGAGCTTGCCGCCGAGCCACGCGCCGAACGTGCCGGCAATCGCCAGAAGGATACCGAAGCTGCCGATCTGAAGCGTATGCCAGCCGAAAGTGCCGGCGGCGTAGATGCCGCCGAACGCGAACAAGGACACCAGGCCATCGGTATAGATCATGTTGGCGAGCAGAAATGCCGCCATCGATTTCTGCTTCGGCAGTTCGCCGAGGGTTCGCCGCAGGCCGATCATCCCCTCGCGCACCGCGCCGTGCACGGATTGCTTCGCGGGATAGTCCGGCGTCAGCAGGAACATCGGCAGCACGAAAATGACGAACCAGATGCCGGTCAGGGGACCGCTGATGCGGTCGCCCTCATGCGTGACGGGATCGAGGCCGAACAGCGGTATCAATCCGAACAGCGTGCGTCCGGTGTCCGGATTGGCGGCGAGAAAACCCAGCACCAGAATCAGACTGAGGAGGCCGCCGATATAGCCGGTGGCCCACCCGGTGCCCGACAGTCGCCCGATCTGGTCCGGCGGCACCAGCGACGGCATCATCGCATTGTTGAACACGGTGGCGAATTCGGCGCCGATGGTCGCGATCCCGTAGGCGAGCAGCAGTGGCGGAATCACGGTGGCGTCGCCGGGCTTTCCGAACCACATCAGGCAGGAGCCGATCACCAGCAATGCCCCGAACGCCGCGATCCACGGCTTGCGGCGGCCGCTCGCGTCCGCGATCGCGCCCAGTACCGGCGACAGCAACGCGATCAGCAGCCCCGCCGCCGCGGTGGCGAATCCCCATAGCGCCTGTCCGCTCGCGGGGTCGGACGCCACATGGGTGGCGAAATACGGCGCGAACACGAAGGTGGTGATCAGCGTGAAATACGGCTGCGCGGCCCAGTCGAAGAAGATCCAGCTGATGACGGCGGCACGGCGGGGGTAAATCCGCGGCGCACCCGCATCAAGCGCATCCAAAGCTGCTATCGCCATGCCTAAATGTCCTTGACCGATCACGCGGAGGCGTTTTGCTTACAGCATCGGAACCCATATAGCATCCGTGCTGCGGCAAACCCGGCGTTTTCATTCGCTCCATCTTGCTCATCCTCACGGCGGTTTTTTGATGGCTTTGGTTGCAACTGCAAGGCTTCGAATATTCGCGGGCATCATACTGATTGTCGCGGGTTGCCTGCCGGCTGTTGCGCAGGAGCAAGGCCGCGCCTTCTACACGCCGCCGGCGAGCGATACCGTTCGCGCCGTTGCCGCCGAACACGGCATGGTGGTGGCGCAGGAGAGACAGGCGGCGCAAATCGGCGCCGATGTGTTGCGGCGTGGCGGCAACGCGGTCGACGCGGCGGTCGCAACCGGTTTCGCGATGGCCGTGACCTATCCGCGCGCGGGCAATATCGGCGGCGGTGGCTTCATGGTCATCCACTCCACGGAGCGCGGCGAGGACGTCGCCATCGATTATCGCGAGACCGCGCCGGCCGCGATGACCCGCGACATTTTCTTAGGATCCGACGGCAAGCCCGATATCGCCAAATCGCGCGACTCCGCGCTCGGCATCGGTGTACCCGGCACGCCGGCGGGATTGGCGCTGGCGCTGCAGAAATACGGCTCGGGCAAGTTCACGCTGGCGGAATTGCTGAAGCCCGCGATCGATCTCGCCCGTGACGGTTTTGTCATCGCCGATGACCTTGGCGATACGCTCGCGAGCGGGCAGCGGCGCATGGCGCGCTGGCCGTCGGCGACAAAGATATTTTCCGATTCCGGCGGCAAGCCATTGCGCGATGGCGACAGGCTTGTTCAGGCCGACCTGGCCACAACGCTCTCGGCGATTTCAGAGCAGGGTCCGCGCGGCTTCTACGAGGGGCCGGTCGCTGAAAAACTGGTGAAGGCGGTCGTCCACGCCGGCGGCATCATGACGACGGAAGATCTCAAATCCTATCAGGCCGTGATCCGCGCGCCCGTGCGCGGCACCTATCGCGGCTATGACATCGTCTCGATGCCGCCGCCTTCGTCCGGCGGTACCGTGTTGCTGGAAACGCTGAATATCCTCGAAGGCTTCCCGATGTCCGACATGAAGCAGGGATCGGCGCCTTCGCTGCACCTGATCATCGAGGCGATGAAGCGGGCTTACGCCGACCGGGCGCGCTATTTGGGCGATCCCTCCTTCGTGAACGCGCCGATCGCCATCCTGATCGCGAAAGATTACGCGGCCAAACAGCGCGCCGGCATCGATCCCGAGCGCGCCACGCCATGGACCGACGCGCTGTCGGCGACGCCGCCGCGCGAAGGCAGCAACACCACGCATTACTCGGTGGTCGACAGCCTGGGCAATGCGGTCAGCAATACCTATACGTTGAATTTCCCGTATGGCGTCGGGCTGGTCGCCGAAGGCACCGGCGTGCTGCTCAACAACGAGCTCGACGATTTCACCGCGGCGCCGGGCGCCTCCAACGCCTTCGGCCTGGTGGGATTCGAGGCCAATCTGCCCGGCCCGGGCAAACGGCCGTTGTCGTCGATGTCGCCGACCATCGTCTTGAAAGACGGCAAGCCGGTGCTGGTGACGGGCTCGCCCGGTGGCAGCCGCATCATCTCGGCCGTGCTACAGGTGATCGTCAATGTGCTCGATTACCATATGGATGTCGCGGCCGCGGTGGCGGTGCCGCGCCTGCATCATCAATGGCTGCCAGATGACGTGCGAATCGAGCGCGGCTTTGCCGAGGAAACGATTGCCGCACTCAAGGCAAAAGGCCATCACGTGATCGAGCCGCTCGGCCAGACCTCCGCCAATTCGATCGCCGTAACGCCCAACGGATTGCTCGGCGCCCCCGATCCGCGTACCCGTGGCGCGGAGGCCGCCGGCCAGTAAATCAAAAACACGATCGGCGGAAGCACAGCAGGGAGGAAGAGATGACGTCACTCAAGGGCAAGACGCTGTTCATATCGGGCGGCAGCCGCGGCATCGGGCTCGCGATCGCGCTGCGCGCCGCGCGCGACGGCGCCAATGTCGCGATCGCGGCGAAGACCGCCGAGCCGCATCCGAAGCTGAAGGGCACCATCTACACCGCCGCCGACGAGGTCCGCGCCGCCGGCGGCAAGGCGTTGCCGATCCTCTGCGATATCCGCGAGGAGACCCAGGTGATGGAGGCAATCGACAAAACCGTCGCCGAGTTCGGCGGCATCGACATCTGCGTCAACAATGCCAGCGCCATCAGCCTGACCAATTCGCAGATGACCGACATGAAGCGATTCGACCTGATGATGGGCATCAACACGCGCGGCACTTTCATGGTGTCGAAATACTGCATCCCGCATCTGAAGAGAGCGGAGAACCCGCACATCCTGATGCTGTCGCCACCGCTCGACATGAAGGCGAAGTGGTTCGAGCATTCCACCGCCTATACGATGGCGAAGTTCGGCATGAGCATGTGCGTGCTGGGCCTGTCGGGCGAACTGAGGACGGCCGGCGTCGCGGTCAACGCACTCTGGCCGCGCACCACCATTGCCACCGCCGCGGTCGGCAATCTGCTGGGCGGTGACGCCATGATGCGCGCCAGCCGCAAACCCGAGATCATGGGCGACGCGGCCCATGTCATCTTCACCAAGCCGTCGCGTAAATTCACGGCGCAGTTCTGCATCGACGACAAGGTGCTTTATGCCAGCGGCGTGCGCGACTTCGAGCCCTACCGCGTCGATCCGAGCGTGACCCTGATGTCGGACTTCTTCGTGCCCGACGACGACGTGCCGCCGCCCGGGGTCACCGTGATGGCGCTGCCTTCCGTTGGCGAGGTGCAGAAGTCGCGCTGAAAACCACCTCGGGCGTCAGCGCCCAACCGAATACGGCCCGCCCTTTTCAAGCGCGCGCTTGTAGGCCGGACGGGCATGAATGCGTTCCAGAAACGCCATCGCCTTGGGGTGACCCTGCTCAAGCCCGCCGCGCGCCGCCGCCGCCTCGAGCGGAAAGCTCATCTGGATATCGGCGGCGGTGAACGCATCGCCCGCGAGCCATTCGCTTTTGCCGAGCTCGGCTTCCCAAAAGGCCATGTGCTGCTTGAGCTGCGGATTGACCAGCGCGGTCAACGCTTGATTGGAGACTTTTCGCACCAGCGGCCGCAGCAGCGCCGGTGCGCGCTTCGGCATCAGCGTGAACAGCAGCTTCAGCAGCAACGGCGGCATCGCCGAGCCCTCCGCATAGTGTAGCCAATAGGTGTAACGCAGTCGCTCCGGCGTTTTGGCCGGCGGAATCAGCCGGCCGGCGCCATAGGTATCGATGATGTATTCCACGATCGCGCCCGACTCGGCGATGGTGTTGCCATTGTCGGTAATGACGGGCGATTTTCCGAGCGGATGGATCGCACGCAATTCCGCCGGCGCACGCATGTCCGGCTGGCGCTGGTAACGGACGATCTCGTAGGGAACGCCCAACTCTTCCAGCAGCCACAGCACCCGCTGCGAGCGGGAATTGTTGAGATGATGGACGGTCAGCATGGTGTCCCCCGAAGTTGGCGCGGCGTTGGTGCCAGCCGGGCGACGGAAAGTCGAGATGGCCAAGGGGAGGCGTTATATTTACCCGGGTGATATTGACAAAAAAATTTATCCGGGTAAATTAAACTGATCAAATCCCGAGTGTTTCCGATGCCTCACAGCACCCACCCTCACTTTACTGCCTTCATGGGCCAGCGACGCCTGGCGGCGGGTCCGCTCGCCGAGGTCGCGCTTGCGGTCATGCGCGCCTCCCAAACGACGGCGGCCCCGCCAATCATCATATTTGACGATGCCACCGGCCGGCCGATCGATCTCGACCTCCGTGGCACCGAACGCGAAATCGTTGCGCGTTTGCCGCAACCTGCCCCGGATCCGGAAGCCCCGGCCGATGAAACTGCGGCAGCGGAGCCGCGCGGACGCGGGCGCCCCAAGCTCGGCGTCGTCGCGCGCGAGGTGACGTTGTTGCCGCGCCATTGGGAATGGCTCGGCGCACAACCCGGCGGGGCGTCGGTGGCGTTGCGAAAACTCGTGGACGAAGCGCGCCGCACCAAGGGCGATGCGATCCGTGCCCGCGCCGCAAGAGACGCCGCCTATCATTTCATGTCCGTCATGGCCGGCAACCTGGCTGACTTCGAGGAAGCCTCGCGGGCGTTGTTTGCCGACGACCGGCGGCGGTTCGTCGGCCTCGTCGCCGGCTGGCCTGACGACATCCGCGACCACGTCGTCAAGCTCGCCTTCAGCGACCGCACCGAGCCGCCGTAACAGCAATCAACCTCCAGAAGATCCCTCACCTCTCTCAGCCGCCGCCGCATGCGCGCGCGGCAACGATCCCTCACGTCCACTCGCAGGAAAGCCGCCGTGTCGAAATCCCCGTCCATCTGGAAGACGTTCCTCGTCTTCCTCGCGCCATTGATGCTGGGCAACGCCCTGCAGTCGCTGTTCGGCACCGTGAGCAACGTGTTTGTCGGCCAGATGGTCGGCGTCGACGCGCTGGCGGCCGTATCCGTGTTCTTCCCGGTGATGTTTTTTCTCTTCGCCTTCGTCATGGGCCTCAGCACCGGCGCAACCGTCCTGATCGGGCAGGCCTGGGGAGCGGGCGAGCGCAACATGGTGAAAGCGATTGCCGGCGCGACGCTCGCGATAGCGCTTGTCCTATCGACGACCGTCGCGCTGTTCGGCGGCCTGTTCAGCCGACAGTTGATGATCGCGCTCGCCACGCCGCCCGATATCCTCGACCAGGCCAGCGCTTACGCACGCGTCATGCTGCTGACGATGCCGCTCGGTTTCGTCTTCCTGCTGATGACGGCGATGATGCGCAGTGTCGGCGATACGCAGACGCCGCTGATGGCGCTGGCATTGTCGACCGCCGTCGGCCTGATCCTGACGCCGCTCCTGATCCGCGGCCGGTTCGGACTTCCCGCCGCGGACGTAACGGGCCCGGCATGGGCGGCCGCGATTTCCACGGTGCTGACGCTGCTCGTGCTCACCCTGTATCTGCGCCACAAAAATCATCCGCTTGCGCCGGCCGCCGACTTTTTGCGCCATATACGGCTGGATGGCGCGCTGTCGGGCAAAATCCTGAGCATCGGACTTCCGAGTGCGGTCGGGATGGTGGTGATGGCGATCGCCGAACTGGTGCTGCTGGGCCTGGTCAACGGCTTCGGCTCCGAAGCCACCGCGGCCTACGGCGCCGTCAACCAGGTCATGGGCTATGCGCAGTTCACCGCGATCTCGATTTCGATCTCGGTGTCGATCCTCGGTGCTCAGGCGATCGGCAGTGGCAATACCGCGCGATTTGACGCGATCGTCCGGACCGGCCTGCTGCTCAACCTTGTTCTGACCGGCGGCCTGGTGACGTTGATCTATCTTTCATCCCGCACCGTGCTGGGCATCTTCATTACCGACACCGCTGTGCTCGATCTCGCGAGCGGGCTGCTCAACGTCGCCTTGTGGAGTACGGTGCCTTTCGGCATGGCGACCGTGTTCTCGGGTGCGATGCGTGCGGGCGGTGTCGCGCTGGCCCCGATGTTGCTCTCGATCTTTGCCATTGTCGCGATCGAAATACCTTCTGCCGTGATCCTGAGCAGGACCGTTGGAATCGAAGGGGTCTGGGCGGCTTACCCGATCGTGTTCTGCGCCATGTTCATTCTGCAACTCGGCTATTACGCACTGGTCTGGCGCCGGCGCCCGTTGCGGCGGTTAGTCTGAGTACAGGTGGGCCGGCGCCTACAATATTATGAGCATCATAACACTGTAGACGCGCCGCCTGCCTTGCGCCAGAATACGGCAAAGCACATCAGGGAGACCGCCGTGAGCAGAACCGCCCCGCAATTCATGTTCGACTTCGGCAGTCCCAACGCTTTCCTCAGTCACGAGGCGATCCCGGCAATCGAACAACGCACCGGCGTAAAATTCGAATATGTCCCGATCCTGCTCGGCGGCATTTTCAAGACCACCGGCAACAAGTCCCCGGCGGAATCGCTGGCCGGCATCAAGAACAAGCCGGAATTTCAGGCGCTGGAGACGAAGCGATTCGTGAAGCGTTTTCATGTCAGGCCCTACACGCCGAATCCGTTCTTTCCGGTCAACACCCTCAATCTGATGCGTGCGGCCATCGCCGCGCAGTTCGAGGGCGTATTCGAGAAATACGTCGACGCGGCGTTCCATCACATGTGGGTTGAGCCGAAAAAGATGGACGATCCCGAGGTGGCCATGAAAGCCCTCGCGGCGTCCGGCCTCGATGCGGCAAGGTTGTTCGCCCGCGCCCAGGCCCCCGACGTCAAGGCAAAGCTGATCGGGAATACCCAATACGCAGTCGAGCGCGGCGCATTCGGCTCGCCGACTTTCTTCGTCGGCGAGGAGATATTTTTCGGCAAGGAGCAGTTGCGCGAAGTCGAGGAGATGGTTTCGGGCAAATAGCCACACCGTCATTGCGAGCGAAGCGAAGCAATCCATCTCGCCGCGTAAAGAGAGAATGGATTGCTTCGTCGCGGAGCCTGTCATCGGGCGCGCATTCGCGCGACCCGTTGGCTCCTCGCAATGACGGAGCAAGGAGCAGCGAATGCAAAAACGAAACGCCACCTGCGCGGTGATCGGCGCCGGCGACTATATCGGCGCCGAGATTGCGAAGAAATTCGCCGCCGAGGGTTTCACGGTGTTCGCAGGGCGACGTGACGGCGCCAAGCTGGAGCCGCTGGTCAAGGAGATCGAGGCAACCGGCGGGACCATCGTCGCGCGCACGCTCGACGCGCGGAAGGAGGACGAGATCACCGCCTTCCTCCATGACGCCGACCAGCATGCGCCGCTGGAAGTGTGCATCTTCAACGTCGGCGCCAACGTCAATTTTCCCATTCTGGAGACCACCGACCGCGTGTTCCGCAAGGTGTGGGAGATGGCGTGCTGGGCGGGCTTCCTGGCCGGGCGAGAATCGGCGCGGCTGATGCTGCCGCGCGGCAAGGGCAACATCTTTTTCACCGGTGCAACCGCCTCCCTGCGCGGCGGCAGCGGATTTGCCGCCTTTGCCAGCGCCAAATTCGGATTGCGCGCGGTAGCGCAGGCGATGGCGCGTGAACTCGGGCCGAAGAACATCCACGTTGCGCATCTGATCATCGATTCCGGCGTCGACACCGCCTGGGTGCGTCAGCGCCGCGAACAGCTCTGGGGCAAGGAAGCGCTCGACAATCCGGATCTGCTGATGCCGCCGGCCTCGGTCGCGGCCTCATATTGGCAGCTTTATCAGCAGCCGCGTAGCGCCTGGACCTTTGAGCTGGAGATTCGCCCGTTCGGGGAAAAGTGGTAGAAGGTGCAAATCGTGAGTAGCGAATAGCGAATGGAAGTCTCCGTATTCGCCAATCACCTGCTTCAGAACAACAAAAGGAATTCCACATGCGCATGCTCGTGGTCGGCGCCGGTGCCATCGGCGGATATTTCGGCGGCAGGATGCTTCAGGCCGGCCGCGACGTCACCTTTCTGGTCCGCCCGCGCCGCGCGGCCGAACTCGCCAGCGCCGGCCTCGTGATCAAAAGCCCGAACGGTGACGTCACGCTTAAAAACCCGCCGACCGTACAGGCGGGCGGACTGACGGAAAAATTCGATGCCGTGTTGCTAAGCTGCAAGGCGTTCGACCTCGACGACGCCATCAAGTCGTTTGCCCCGGCGGTGGGACCACAGACCGCGATCATCCCGCTGCTCAACGGCATGCGGCACCTCGACGTGCTCGACGAGAAGTTCGGAAGCGAGCGGGTGCTCGGCGGGCTCTGCGCGATCGCCGCCACGCTTAACGACAAGCGCGAAGTGGTTCAGCTCGCGCCGATGCAGTCGCTCAATTTCGGCGAACGCGACGGCAAAATGTCAGATCGGGTCCGCGCCATCGCGGATTTCATGGACGCCGGCAAGATCGGCTCGGTGGCCAGCGAGAATATCGTTCAGGAGATGTGGGAGAAATGGGTGTTCCTGGCTGCGCTCGCGGCCAGCACCTGCCTGATGCGGTCCTCGGTCGGCGATATCCTGGCCGCGCCCGGCGGCCGGGACTTCATCCTCGGCATGCTCGATTCGTGCAGCGCGGTCGCGGCAGCCGAGGGCCACGACCCCCGCGGTCCGTTCTTCGAGCGCACGCGCGGCATGCTGACCACGGAAGGCTCGCAAATGACGGCGTCGATGTTCCGCGACATCAAGGCGAACGCGCCCGTCGAGGCCGATCACGTCATTGGCGACCTGATCGCACGCGGCGATGCCGCCAAGGTGCCGGTGCCAAAACTCCGCATCGCCTACACGCATCTGAAGGTGTATGAAAAGCAGCGGGGGTAGAGATTTCAAACCGCGTTAGCCCTATTCGCCGTCGTCCCGACCAAGCGAGCGCGAGCCGGGATCCATACGCCGTGTCCTTTCGGTTGAGACCACGGCCAGATAAACCTTTCGCAATCGCAGACGCCGGTGGTTATGGGTCCCGGCTCGCGCTTCGCTTGGCCGGGACGACGATAGAGAGACGCGAGACGACGAAAAGATTCACAAATGCGCGAGATAATGCGCGAGCGCTTCGATTTCCTCCGCGCTCAGGGGATAGGCGACATCAGCCATCGCCGCCATGCCGCCGCCGGCTCGCACGCCTGATTTGTAATCGCGCAGCGCCTTGAGCAGGTATTCCTCGCGCTGGCCGGCGATGCGGGCCACGGCTTTGGTGCCTGCATAAGTGTCGGTGTGGCAGGAGGCGCAGCGCCGTCCGGCGGCGGCCTGCGCGCCCTTCGCGGATAGATCGGGGTTGTCGTCGGGTGTCGTGGCCTTGGGCGGCGTGAGCGAGGCGAAATAGGCGCCGAGATTGCGGATATCTTCATTGTTGATCTGTTCGACGATCGGCTGCATCTGCTCGTTCTTGCGGGTGCCGGCGCGAAAGAAAACCAGCTGCCACTGAATGAACTGATCGGGCTGGCCCGCCAGCGAGGGAATGTTTTCCATCTGCGAAATGCCGGCTTCGCCGTGGCAGCCGATGCACAGCTCGGCCTTTGCCTTGCCCGCGGCGATATCGGCGGCGTGGGCGGGAATATTCGCAAACGCTGCCAACGCCAAGCCGCATAGTGCGTCAAATACAAATCGAAGGCGCATCATCAGCGTTCCCATTCCCGCGCTCGTCATTCCGGGGCGCGCATTGGCGCGAACCCGGAATCTCGCGCCGACATCCTCCAGATTCCGGATCCACTCGCTGCGCTCGCGGTCCGGAATGACGGTTCGGGTGCTGAGCACAACATAACCGAAAGCCACTTGAAAACACGAAGCCGCGGCCACTCGTTCCCGAGCCGCCGCAGCCTCTGTCGATGGAGGTCTTACTTCTTGTAGCTGATGCGATAGATCGCGCCGGCCCAGTCGTCGGCGACGAGGATCGATCCGTCCTTGTCCAGGATGATATCGGCCGGCCGGCCGAGATAGCCCTGATCGCCTTCGATCCAGCCCGATGCGAACACGTCCTGCTTGGGATTCTTGCCGTCCGGGCCGACGGTGACGCGCACGATGCGCCCGCCCTGGTATTTATGCCAATTCCAGGAGCCGTGTTCGGCAATCAGGATGCTGTTCTTGTACTCGGACGGAAACTGGTTGCCGGTATAGAACTTCATGCCGAGCGGAGCCACGTGGGCGCCGAGATTGAGCACCGGTGGCGTGAACTCCGAACATTTGTGACCCATCGCGAACTTTGTATCCGGCAGGTTGCCCTGATGGCAGTAGGGATAGCCGAAGTGCTCGCCGATCTTCGAGATCATGTTGAGCTTGTCGCTCGGCAGGTCGTCGCTGATCCAGTCGCGCGCGTTTTCCGTGAACCATAATTTGCCGCTGCGCGGATCGACGTCGCCGCCGACGCTGTTGCGGACGCCGAGCGCCCAGACTTCGGCGTTGCCGGTCTTGGGATCGACGCGGCGGATCTGCGACACGCTGGTCGGCGGAATCCCGATATTGAAGGGAGGTCCGAACGGAATATAGAACCAGCCGTCCTTGTCGACGGCGATGTACTTCCAGCCGTGGGCCGCATAGGACGGCATATCGTCATAGACCACCTTGCCGTCGCCCAGTTTGTCGAGGTTGGCTTCGGCGTTCTCGTATTTGATCAGCTTGTCGACCGCGATGACGTAGAGCGCGCCGTCACGGAAGGCGAGGCCGGTGGGCATGTTCAGGCCCTTGAGGATGGTTTTGACCTCTTTCTTTCCGCCATTGTCCTTGATGGCATAGACGTTGCCGAGGCCGAACGAGCCGACGAACAGCGTGCCCTTGTCGCCCCAGGCCATCTGCCGCGCCGCCAGCACGCCCGGCGCATAGACTTCGATTTTGAAGCCCGGCGGCAGCTTGATCTTTTTCATCATCGCGGTGAGTTCGGCTTCGGAAGAGCCGGTCGGCGGACCCGATGGCGGCGCGAGGCCCTTTTGAGCTTCGGTTTCGTCGCCGAGAAACCAGTCGTCCGGCGGATGGGTCCAGAATTCCTTGGTGCCGGACTCGTATTTTTTCAGTGATTTTTGCTGCGCGTTGGCCTGGCTGGCCCCCGCGACAATGACGATCGCTGCGAGCGCAAGAATGGATCGATTGAAAGCCGATTTCATCACGTCACTCCCTGTGCAGCCTGGCGGCCGCGAATGTTATTTATTTTGACGGGTTTTCGAGAGACGAACTTTGGTGGGTCTGCTTGTGAAGTGGATCAGACTTCAAAACGTTATCATATCTTTGCCGGGTGAGAAGCGCCCGCCGCGCGCCCCGGTCAGGTGAGAACGTAAGAAAAATTTCTTTCAGCCGTTTTCAATCGAGACGATTTTGCATCGCCGTGTGCTGCACTGCAGTATCCGCGTGGGCACGCGGTGCTGTCAGCATGCGCCTCGGCAACGGCCACCATCGCAGCGGCCGTTATATACGGTTGGCAGGAACGATCTTGAGGAACCTGGTCGAATAATTGCGTGCCACCTTGGCGCTGCAGAACGCTTCGAACGAACGGTACAGGCTGCCGTCCTGCTTTTTGTATTT
Organism: uncultured Alphaproteobacteria bacterium; assembly: GCA_963793165.1. Taxonomy (GTDB): domain Bacteria; phylum Pseudomonadota; class Alphaproteobacteria; order Rhizobiales; family Xanthobacteraceae; genus Bradyrhizobium. The sequence continues at coordinate 76,249 of CAWBYU010000003.1, read as the reverse complement.
GCGCTGACAGTTTTGCTGTTCGCGTTGATAGGCCCGCCTTTGCCCGCTGTTCAATTTGCTCAGGAAGTCGCCTTCGCATGTATGGGTGACGATCGCACCCAGGCTGACGTCGGCGCTGGAGCCGAACTGGCAGACTTCAAGCAGGACCAGGGCGCGCCGGCACGACGGCGCCTTGCGGAGCAGGTCCTCGATCTCCTGGTGATCGAGCGTCGGGCATTCCTCCTTCCCGGCCGCATCGCTCTTCGGCCCATCCCGGGAAATATTCTGGGCGGCGCCCGCGGCGATCGAAATGGCGAGCAGGACGGAGGCAAGGATGATGCGATTGGGCATGCGAGGTGGTCCGTTCGGGTGATGCTCCAAAAAACGAAAAGCCCGCTGACACAGCGGGCCTTCGTCAAACTCTGCCATCACAAAAAATCTGGAGCGGGCGAAGGGATTCGAACCCTCGACCCCGACCTTGGCAAGGTCGTGCTCTACCACTGAGCTACACCCGCATCCGAGAGATTGGCGGCGATCACTCGCCGGCAACGGCAGAGCTATGCCAAATGCGCACCGTGAATGCAACAGCCGGTACGCAGCCCGGAATCGGCCGGATGACCGGATAAGGGCAATAATACCCGGAAATCGTCCCGAAACGGCTTGGGCGCAGCCGCGGCCCTGGGCCGCTGTCCGGCGGCCGTCCACCCGATCTTCAACCCTCCCGGCCCGTTCGACCCCTTGACGAAAGACCCCGGCGGCCCGCCGGGAACCGATTGAAATTTCCGGCCAAACCGCCACTTAAGCAAAGAGAACTTCTGAACCATCACCATTCGGGCATGTTAGAATTCCCCCGGATCCCGATACATCAGGCGAGGACACCCGTGACGATAGTAGAACAGGGCGGCGGCGCACCAGCGGCGCCGATGCCGGCCGATCTGATCAAGGAAACGACCACCCAGACGTTCGTGAAGGACGTCATCGAGGAGTTGAAGCGCCAGCCGGTGCTGATCGACTTCTGGGCGCCGTGGTGCGGCCCCTGCCGCCAGCTCACGCCGATCATCGAGAAAGCGGTCCGCGCGGCCAAGGGCAAGGTCAAGCTGGTCAAGATGAACATCGACGATCACCCGGCGATACCGGGCCAGATGGGGATCCAGTCGATCCCGGCGGTGATCGCGTTCGTCAACGGGCAGCCCGCCGATGGCTTCATGGGCGCGGTGCCGGAAAGCCAGGTCACCGCCTTCATCGACAAGCTGACCGCCGGCATGCCGGGCGCGGGCGAGCCCAATATCGCCGAAATCCTCAAGGAGGCCGAAGCCGTCCTGACGGAGGGCGACCCCGCTACCGCGGCCCAGATCTATGCCGAGGTGCTGGCGGCGGACGCCACCAATATCCCGGCGCTTGCCGGGCTTGCGAAATGCTACATGGCGACCGGCGCCATCGAGCAGGCCAAACAGACCCTCGCCATCGTGCCGGAATCGAAACGCAATGACGCCGCGGTCAAGGCGGTGCAGGCGTCGATCGATCTCGCCGAACAGGCCAAGGCGCTCGGCCCGGTGACCGAGCTCGAACAGAAAGTGGCCGCGAACCCGCTCGACCATCAGGCGCGATTCGATCTGGCGACCGCACTCAATGCCAGCGGCAAGCGCGCCGAAGCCACGCATCAGTTGCTTGAGATCGTCAAACGCGACCGCAAATGGAACGAAGACGGCGCGCGAAAGCAACTCGTGCAGTTTTTCGAAGCGTGGGGACCGACCGACGAAGCCACCGTCGAGGGGCGCAAGCGGCTTTCGACCGTTCTGTTTTCCTAGCTCGCATTCCGCGGAACCGGACGGCGGCTTTGCGCGCTATCGAATTCACGCAGATCGCGTAGACTTGCCTGCGCCAGATCAGGCGCGGATTTGGATTTCAAGGGCCAACACCGGGACCGCACATGCCGATCAATGCCGATTATCGCGGGCCGGCCGATCTTCCGGAAGTGATTCCGGTATTTCCGCTGCCCGGCGCGCTCTTGCTGCCGCGCGGCCAAATGCCGCTCAACATCTTCGAGCCGCGTTATCTGGCGATGGTGGATGACGCGCTGCGTGACGGCCATCGCCTGATCGGAATGATCCAGCCCGACGCTGCCCATTCCCAGGACGAGGCCAAGCCGGCGCTGTTTCGCGTCGGCTGTGTCGGGCGCATCACCCAGCTCGCCGAGTCCGGCGACGGCCGCTACATTCTCGAACTCACCGGCATCGCACGGTTCAAGGTGATCGAGGAAATGACGGTGCTGACGGCCTACCGGCAATGCAAAGTGGATTTCTTTCCCTATGTCGATGATTTCGAGGCGCGTAAGGGCGAAGAGGACGTCAACCGCGAGGCGCTGCTCGAGGTGCTGACCGATTTTCTCAAGGCCAACAATCTCAAGGTGGACTGGGAAGGCGTCGAGAGTGCGCCCAATGAGGCGCTGGTCAACGCGCTGGCGATGATGTCGCCCTACGGCGCGCCGGAAAAGCAGGCGATGCTCGAGGCGCCGGATCTCAAGACCCGCGCGGAAATCCTGATCGCCGTCACCGAGATGGATCTCGCCAAGAAACGCACCAGCGGCGACCCGCCGCTGCAGTGAGGCGCGCCGGCAGCGGCCTCATTCCGACAGCCCTGCCCTCCGCAGGCCGTCCGCGAAAACCGCGAGATCTTCCGGCCGGTGGATCGGAAGCCAGTCCCCGAGATTGGAGATGCGAAGCGCGGGATCAAGTTCGCGCAAATGATCCATGGCTCGCTGCGCTTGGTCTGTTCGGCCGGCCAGCGCGTGGCTTGCCGCAACGATGCCGACGGCCATCAGAAAGCTCGGCAAGTCCCTCGATGCCTTCGCCGCCCACGAGGAGGCGGTATCGAAACGCCCGGCGAACAGATGCGCCATCGCCATGCCGGCCTGCATTCGATAGGTTTCCGGATCGAGCGGATTGAGGCGCATCGCCCGGGCGAAATGCTCGATCGCGCCATCGGTCTCGCCGTGCCAGAGACGCAGGAATCCGCCCAGAAACCAGACCGCCGCCAGATTCGGATTGAGCATCGCGGCGCGGTCGAGCAAGGCAATGCCGGCATCGAGGTCGCCCGTGAGGTGAGCCAGCGCATGGCCACTTCGTGTCAGCGCCACCGCGTCATCCCGGCCCAACTCGACGGCCCGGCGCGCCAACCTGATGCCCTCGGCGACCTCCCGCGGCTGATCGGTCATCCAGCCGTTGACCTTGCGCCAGAAATAGCACCACGCGGCCACGGCATGCGCCGACGCAAAGTCCGGATCGAGCCGGATGGCCTTTTCGAATAACGACAGCGCTTCGTCGATGGCTTCCCGGGTGCCCAGATTGAGGCTCGCCGTCCCGCGCAGGTAATAATCATACGCGTTGAGATTTTCCGTCGGCTTCCGCTTCGCGCGTTCGATCTCGGCGCGCTCCAATTGCGGCGCGATGGCGCCGACGACGCTCGCGGTGACCTGATCCTGCAGCTCGAAGATGTCGTCGAGCGTGGCTTCGAAACGCTCGGCCCAGACATGCGCCCCGGTCGTCGCGTCGATGAGCTGGCCTGTAATGCGCACCCGGTTCGCGACCTTGCGGACGCTGCCTTCCAGGACATAGCGCACGCCCAACTCGCGACCGATCTGTTTCACATCGACGGCGCGGCCCTTGTAGGTGAAGCTGGAATTGCGCGCGATGACGAACAGCCAGCGCATGCGCGACAGCGCCGTAATGATGTCTTCCACCATACCGTCGGCGAAATACTCCTGCTCGGGGTCGCCGCTCAGGTTCTCGAAGGCCAGGACGGCGATCGACGGCTTGTCGGGAAGCGCCGGCGCAGGGGCATCATCCGATGCGACGGGTCCGGTGTTTGCTGAAGCCGGACCATCCGACGATGGGGCTATCCTGACATCGCCGACGAACCGGAATCCTTTGCGGGCGACCGTGCGGACCAGACGCTGCTCGCCGCCGCTGTCACCGATCGCCTTGCGCACCGCGTTGATGTGGCTGGTCAGCGTTGATTCAGAGACGATCCGTCCGCTCCACACCGTGTCCATGACGTCATCCTTGCTGACGACGCGCTCGCGGTTCTCAATCAGATAGAGCAGTAGATCGAAGACCTGAGGTCCGATGGCGACCACGTCCGATCCGCGGCTGAACTCCCGCCGGCCCGGGTCGAGCACGCAATCTTCGAACAAGAATTGCAATTCGGCGCTCCCTGGCCTCGCGCCGCCGCGACGGCAGCTCTTTGGACAGATATCCAAGGAATACTCAATAGCAATCCAACCTCGCTGCAAGGCTTTCCGGCCGCCTCCGGGGCATTCTCCGACGATCAGCCCGATCGAGGGGCAATAAACCGGAGATAAAGTCATGAAAATCGTCGTTATTGGAGGCAGCGGCCTCATCGGAACCAAGGTTGTCAATATCCTCCGGCAAAACGGCCATGAGGTGGTGGCGGCCTCGCCCAAATCCGGCGTCAACACCCTCACCCGCGAGGGACTGGCCGAGGCGCTTTCGGGCGCTCAGGTTGTCGTCGATGTGGCGAACTCGCCTTCGTTCGAAGCCAAGGCGGCCCTGGAATTCTTCGAGACCTCAGGCCGCAACCTGCTGGCCGCGGAGGCCGCCGCCGGCGTGGGCCATCATGTCGCGCTGTCGGTGGTCGGCACCGAGCGCCTGCTCGAAAGCGGCTACTTCCCCGCCAAGCTGGCGCAGGAGAAGCTGATCGAGGGCTCCGGGATCGCTTACACGATCCTCCGCGCCACGCAGTTTTTCGAGTTCGTGGGGGCCATTGTCCAATCGGGGACCGACGGCGACGTGATTCGCCTGTCGCCGGCGCTGCTGCAGCCCATCGCCTCCGATGACGTCGCCGCCGCGCTGGCCGATCTCGCGGTCGCAGCGCCGGTGAACGGCATGGTTGAAGTCGCCGGCCCCGAGCCGCTTCCGCTCGACAAAATCGCCCGGCAGTTCCTGGCCGCGAAGGGTGACAGCCGTCGGGTGATTGCCGACGTTCATGCGCGCTATTTCGGCGCCGCCATCAACGATCGATCGCTGACCCCCGGCCAGCACCCGCGCCTTGGCCCGACCCGTTTCGGGGACTGGCTGAGCCACTCCTTGGTTCGGTGATAGGCCAGCGGATCGGAGCGACGGACACGTTTCGGCCGAATATGCTACAGCAGCGAAAACCCGCCGGAGGCAGAGCATGACATCCCCACCCGAACGCCTTGAAGGCACCGTCGACCCGAAATTGCTGGAAATCCTGGTCTGTCCGCTGACCAAGGGTCCGCTGGAATTCGACGCTGCGAAACAGGAACTGATCTCGCGTTCCGCCAAGCTCGCCTACCCGATCCGCGACGGCATCCCGATCATGCTGCCGGAAGAGGCGCGGAAGATCGAGTGAGGCACGTTCCCTGCCTGCTTCGTGATGCCGGGGGCGAGAGCACGATCCGGAAACTCAGACCTCCAGCGTCACCGTCACCGGCACGTGGTCGGACGGCCGTTCCCAGCCCCGCGCATCCCGGGTGATCCTGAAGTCGCTGATGCCCTCCTTGAGCGCGCGCGAGACCCAGATGTGATCGAGCCGCCGGCCGCGATCCGCCAGGGTCCAGTCCGCGGCGCGGTAGCTCCACCACGTATAGACCTTTTCCGAGAGCGGGATGCGTTCGCGGGCGACGTCGACCCATTCGCCATGGGTCTGCGCCGCAAGCAGCTTCTCACATTCGATCGGGGTGTGCGACACGACCTTCAACAACTGCTTGTGCGACCAGACATCGTTCTCATGCGGCGCGACATTGAGGTCCCCGACCAGGATATGGCGGTCGTCGCCGCGCGGATGCAGCGGCTCGCAGGCCTTCATCTCGTCTAGAAACTGCAGCTTGTGCTCGAACTTCGGATTGAGCGCGGGATCCGGAATATCGCCGCCGGCCGGAACGTAGAAATTATGCAGCACCAGCGGCTTTGCCAGCAGGGCCCGCTCGCCGAACGCCACCGAGATGTGACGCGAGTTCGATCTTGTCGCAGAAGGTGCGGATGTCCGTGGTCTCGAACGGGAGCTTCGAGATGATGGCGACGCCATGATAGCCCTTCTGCCCGTTGAGCGCGACGTGTTCATAGCCAAGCCGCTTGAAGCGCTTCAGCGGAAAGGCGTCGTCGACGCATTTGGTTTCCTGCAGGCACAGCACGTCCGGCCGCACCGATTTGAGAAATTTGGCAACGAGATCGATGCGCAGGCGCACCGAATTGATGTTCCACGTGGTCAGGGAGAAGCGCATGGGGGACCGGCAATGCAGGAGAACGTGGGCCTGATGACGCACGTCCTCGTCCCGCGATCAAGAATGATTTTCAGCCCGGCGGCGTTGTCGGATAATTTGTGAAATCGATCTTGAACAGGCCGGGATCGACCTTCCTGGAGGAATCCAGATTGTAGACGGCGACGGTGGTGTCATAGCCTTGCGGGTCGGTCACCGTCCACTGCTTGAGCTGGCCGTCCTTGGCGCCGATCATCAGCATCAAGCGGCTGGTGCCGATCAGCGCCTGCTTCTCCTCGATGGTGACGCTGATGTATATTTCATCGGCCGTCACGCTGACGACATTGGTGTCCTTTAAAAGATCGATGCGATCCGACAGCAGGAATCGCAGCGGCGTCTGCGACAGCGGATAGATGTCCTGGGTCGCAAGCTTGCGGTCGCGCACCGCCAGCGACGATCCGTCGGCGATGATCGCGATCGGACTCGGATCGTCGTATTCGAAACGTACCTTGCCGGGTTTCTGGATATAGAAATCGCCCTTGGTCTTGCTGCCGTCGGGCCCGACCTGGACAAAGTTTCCGACCAGGGTTTGCAGCGATGACAGGTAGGCACTCACCTTGGCGGCCTGCGCCTTCTGATTGGCATCGAAGCTCGCAAAAAGATTGGCAGGAACGTTACGGCGCGGATCGGGAATCACCGGGTTCGGCGGCGGCGCGCGGGTTGTTCCGGTCGTCATCGGAGGCTTTTGCTGTTCCGATGCGCTCATCTGGAAACTGCGGGCTTTGGGCGCCGGTTTCGGCACCGGCACGGCCGTCGCAGACACGGTCTGCGCAGCCGCCGGCGGCGTGAGGCCCGCCATGGAGGCCGCGATCAGGGACGCCAGCGCGGTGCGCTTGCCGGGAACCGCAAATCGTTCTGCCATTCGAATTTTCGGTTTTCTATTCAACGCGTCGTCCCGCCTGGTCATCGACCTTTTATCGCGCTTCGGCACTAGGAGGTATCGTTTTTCCGTGAAAAAATACGCCAATTCCGGCAATAGTTTGGGGCCGAAGAGACCCTAGAAACGGCCTTCTTCTTCTTCGACAAGAATTTCGCGTTTGCCGGCATGATTCGGCTGCCCGACAATGCCTTCGAGTTCCATCCGCTCCATCAGCGACGCGGCGCGGTTATATCCGATCTGCAGCCGGCGCTGGATGTAGCTCGTGGAAGCCTTGCGGTCGCGCTTGACGATCGCCACGGCCTGCGAGAACAGGTCGCCGCCACCGTCGCCACCCACGCCGGTCGAATCGAACACCGCGCCGTCCTCGTCGGTCGGCTCTTCCGCGGTGACGGCTTCGAGATATTCGGGCGCGCCTTGGGCCTTGAGATGGCGCACCACTTTCTCGACCTCTTCGTCCGAGACGAACGGCCCGTGGACGCGGCTGATGCGTCCGCCGCCTGCCATATAAAGCATGTCGCCCTGTCCGAGCAGTTGCTCGGCGCCCATCTCGCCGAGGATGGTGCGGCTGTCGATTTTCGAGGTGACCTGAAACGAGATGCGGGTCGGGAAGTTCGCCTTGATGGTGCCGGTGATGACATCGACCGACGGACGCTGCGTGGCGAGGATCACATGCAGCCCGGCGGCGCGCGCCATCTGCGCCAGGCGCTGCACCGCGCCTTCGATATCCTTGCCGGCGACCATCATCAGGTCCGCCATTTCGTCGACGATGATGACGATATAGGGCAGCGGATCGAGATCGAGCTTCTCGGCTTCATAGATCGCCTTGCCGGTCTCCTTGTCGAAGCCGGTGTGCACCGTGCGCGTCAGTTCCTCGCCCTTGCCCTTTGCCTCCAGCAGACGCTGATTGTAGCCGTCGATGTTGCGGACGCCGAGCTTGGACATTTTCTTGTAGCGCTCTTCCATCTCGCGCACCGCCCATTTCAGCGCGACCACGGCTTTCTTCGGATCGGTCACAACAGGCGTCAGCAGGTGCGGGATGCCGTCATAGACGGAGAGTTCGAGCATCTTGGGGTCGACCATGATCAGGCGGCATTGGTCGGGCCGCAGCCGGTAGACCAGGCTCAGGATCATGGTGTTGATGGCAACGGACTTGCCCGAGCCGGTGGTGCCCGCGATCAGAAGATGCGGCATGCGGGCGAGATCGACGATGATGGATTCGCCGCCGATATTCTTGCCAAGGCAAAGCGGAAGCTTCGCCACCGACTCGTTGCCCTCCTTCACCGTCAGCAATTCGCGCAGATAGACCTTTTCGCGGTGTGCATTCGGCAGTTCGATGCCGATGGCATTGCGGCCGGCGACGACCGCGACGCGCGCCGACAATGCGCTCATCGAGCGCGCGATGTCGTCGGCAAGGCCGATGACCCGCGAGGATTTGATGCCGGGCGCGGGCTCGAGTTCATACAGCGTCACCACCGGCCCGGGATTGGCCTTGACGATTTCGCCGCGGACGCCGAAATCGCCGAGCACGCCTTCCAGCGCCCGCGAATTGGTCTCCAGTTCGGATTTGCTCAGCGGCTGGCGATCCGAGGCCTTCGGCGCCGTCAGCACCGAAACCGGCGGCAGTTCGAACCATGATTTGCGCGCCGGCGCCTTGGGCACGGCCTTCTTGCGTGACGCGCGGGCGGCGGGAACTTCCTCGTGTTCTTCTTCCTCTTCTTCGTTCTCGTCTTCTTCCGCGTCGTCCGGCGGGGCCAATGACGGCGCGGCCCGGCCGCCGAGCTTGGGCTCCTGACGTTCGAACGATGTGCGTGGCGGCGGCGCGCTTGCCACCAGCCAACTATAAACCAGGCTCAGGAATCGCCACAGCCGCGCCTTCGCGCTCATCGCGGCATGAAACGCCCGTCCGAGCGAGACCGAGCCGTCGTCCTCTTCCTCCGCTTCCACGAACGGCGCGTCGTCGTCCTGGATCGGCGTCGATTCGTCCTCTTCGGGGCGCGACCCCATGCCACCCGCGATCAGGAACGTCGCGGCCATGGCGGTGAAAAGAATGATTCCGAGCACGATGCGATAGACGATGCCGGGCGGTCCGAACACCACGGCCGGCGCGCGCACCAGCGCGTCCCCGACCACGCCGCCTAGTCCGGTCGGCAGCGGCCAGGATCCGCCATGCGCCCAGCAGCTTGCAAAGCCGGCCGAGATCACCGTGCAGAGGATCCAGCAGGCGATCCGCAGCGCCTGCCGGTCGAAGCTACGATGCGTCAGCATGCGCCAGCCCCACACCGCGATGGGAAGGATCAGCATCACCGCGCCGAGGCCGAAAATCTGCATCAATAGATCGGCGCCGATCGCGCCGGGATAGCCGACGATGTTGCGGATCGCGCGCGACGTGGCGTGGCTGAGACTTGGATCCTGCACCGACCAGGTCATCAGCGCCGCCGCCGCGACGCCGGAAATCGACAGCAAAGCGAGCCCCGCCAGTTCGCGCAAGCGCCGCGCCAACGCCTCGCGGATCGACACCGGCAGGTGTCCGACCAGGGGAATGACGCGTTCGATCGCTGGCATGCTCATGGGGCCCTGCGACTAATCCAGAATTTCGACCAGCCGGTGCAACGCCTCGGCTGTTGTTTCACTGTCCGCTACCAGCGCCAGACGAATGTAGCCGGCGCCGGGATTTGAGCCGTCGGCCTGCGGCCGTGCCAGGAAACTGCCGGGCACTACGCGCACGCCGCCGTCCTTGTAAAGTTTCACCGTCGCCGCCTCGTCGCCACCGCGGTCCGCCACGTCGAGCCAGACGCAGAAGCCGCCGGCAGGCCGACGATAGCCATAGCGATGGCCGAGAATCTGATCGGCGAGATCGAACTTGATCCGGTAGAGCCGCCGGTTCTCCTCGACATGCGCTTCGTCGCCATAGGCTGCGATCGCGACATGCTGCAACGGCACCGGCACCTGCGGCGCGGCGACATTGCGCAATTCGTGAAACATGCCGAGAAACTTGGCGTCGCCGGCCACGAAGCCGACCCGCATGCCGGGCAGGTTGGAGCGTTTCGAGAGCGACTGAAACGCGACGACATTGGTGAAATCAGGGCCGGCGCATTCCAGCACGCTGCCCGGCGCTTCCTTGGTGAAGATTTCCGAATAGCATTCGTCGCTCAGGATCATGAAGCCGAAGCGATCGGCCAGTCTCTTCAGGCGCGTGAAATAGTCGCGCGAGGCCACCGCGCCCTGCGGATTGGCCGGCGAGGCGATGAACATCGCGACCGTTCTCGAAAGCGTGGCGTCGTCGAGCGCATCGAGGTCGGGCAGGAAGCCGTTGGCGAGCGTGGTCGGCAGAAAGATTGCCTCGCAACCGGCGGCGCGCGCGCCTGCGGCATAAGCGGGATAGAACGGGTTCGGTATCAGGATCGTCGGCCTGCCCTTGCGCTCGCCGGCATAGCGCGCGGCGGTCAGCGCCGCGAAAAACAGCCCCTCGCGGCTCCCGTTCAACACCAGAATCTCGCTCTCGGGATCGATCGGCCGTGGAAGCTGAAACCGGGTGGCAAGCCAGTTCGCCGCCGCGCGGCGGAACGGCTCGATGCCCTTGGCGATGGGATAGCGGCCGAAATCGGCAATGTGTCTTGCCAGCACCGGGCCGACAAAGTCCGGCACCGGGTGCTGCGGTTCGCCCACCGAGAGCGTAATCAAGGGCTTAGCCGGCTGGAACGGGGCCAAAAGCTCGGCCAGCCGCGCGAATGGCGAGCGTTCGCTCTCCTGACTGCCGGCGCCCTGCGGCGCGCGGGATGATGCGGTCATTGCCATACGTGAAGCGCCAGTACTCTTGCCGCAGCCGATCGCATTCCCGGGGTCGGCCGCCAACGGATCAAATCACCATAGATACGGCGAGGTTAAGACACGATTAACCATCGGCGCCAACGAAGATTTTGATCGATTTGACGGGTGAAAGGCGCGTCGCCCTGGCCGACCAGGGCATCCGAACGGCCGAATCTTGCCGCGCAGAAAGAATGGATGGCTTGTCGCATGCGCTCCTCGCAACGACCGGGATCTTGCAGACACAGTCCTGCCAGACACAGTCCTGCGATCCCGCGGCGCAATACGCCCGGATCGTGCAAGCCGTTCGCGCCATCGGAAGCAGAGGGCGCAGGGGAATGCCGGGTGCCCTAAGCACCCGCAGCCCGTGTGCAGTGGTAGAAAGCACACGGTAGTCACCACAGGTACCCGGAACACCCGGCATTCCCTGCGCAATGGTTTTAACGGCTTATTTCGCGCTCTCCCCGGCGACGAATTCGTCTTGTCACCGTCGTCAGCGGATTAAGGCGCGTAAAAGCCCGGTCGGGCCGACGCGCCTCCGCAGACTTGGCATCAGCAACGGATGCCAGGACCACACGGCTTTGCCGTCCGCTTCAGCGCCGTTCGTCAGCGCGCCCTCGATCGCTCACAGGCCAAAGCCCGCCCTGCGATTTCGTTGCGCGCCCGACGCTGCCGCGGCCACCGCATCCCGTACCCAACGTCCGTGACGATCGCGATACGCCCCTCTTGCGGGACGGGATGGCGAGGGTTGTAGAGATGATTTGGGTCTTTCGAAAACAGAAATATTTTTGAGACGGGGACTGGACAGGCAAATCAGTGATTTGCCTGTCAGGCGCGACAGCGAGCTAGAATCATAAATCGGTATTGCGGCCCATCCTTCGAGACGCGGCCAAGAGGCCGCTCCTCAGGATGAGGTCAAACTTGTTGAAGCACAACAACCTCATGCTGAGGAGCGAGCCACGCGAGGAGGCCTTTGGCAAAAAGAAAGGGGCTCCAACTTGCGCTGGAGCCCCTCAACGGTTCGGGCATTGCCGGGTATGTGCCCAAACCGTAGCTCTGGGCGCGACCTCGTGAGATCGCGCCCGTAAGACGGCTTACGTGTTGTAGGCGCGCTCGGTGTGCTCGGTGATGTCGAGCCCTTCGCGCTCCACTTCGACGGTGGCGCGGAGGCCGACGATGACGTCGACGACCTTGTAGAGGATCGCCGAACCGATGCCCGACCACACCAGCGTGGTGCAGACGCCCCAGACTTGCGAGATCATCTGCGTCGAGAAGTCATAGTCGCCGATCTTGCCGGCGGTGTAGTCCATGACGCCGGTACCGCCGAGCGCCGGATTCACCAGGATGCCGGTGCCGAGCGCGCCGACGATTCCGCCGATGCAGTGGACGCCGAACACGTCGAGCGAGTCGTCATAGCCGAGCGCGTTCTTGACCACCGTACAGAAGAACAGGCAGACCACGCCGACCACCAGACCAAGCACGATCGCGCCCATCGGACCGGAGAAACCGGCCGCGGGTGTGACCGCCACCAGGCCCGCTACCGCGCCCGAAATAGCACCGAGCACCGAAGGATGACCCTTGATCATCCATTCCGCGAACATCCACGCCAGCGCCGCCGCCGCGGTCGCGACAAAGGAGTTGGTCATGGCGAGCGCGGCGCCGCCGGAGGCTTCGAGGTTGGACCCGGCGTTGAAGCCGAACCAGCCCACCCAGAGCAGCGAGGCGCCGATCATGGACATGGTCAGCGAATGCGGAGCCATCAGGTCCTTGCCGTAGCCGGTGCGCTTGCCGATCAGCAGCGCGCCGACCAGACCGGCGATGCCGGCGTTGATGTGCACCACGGTGCCGCCTGCGAAGTCGATCGCACCCTTCTTGAAGATCCAGCCGGCGTCGGCGTTGACTTCATCGAGTTTGGCCTGCGCCGCGGTTTTCGCCGCCGCATCGCCCGCCGCGGCAAGGGCCTTGACCGCATCCGTGATCGCGTCCGGTCCGGCCCAGTACCAAACCATGTGCGCGATCGGGAAATAGATCAGGGTCACCCAGAGCGGAATGAACAGCGCCACCGCCGAGAACTTCATGCGTTCGGCGAAGGCGCCGACGATGAGGGCAGGGGTGATCGCAGCAAATGTCATCTGGAAGCAGACATACACCAGCTCCGAGATGTTGGCATCGACGCTGAATGTCGCCGCCTTGGAGTCCGGCGTTACGCCGATCAGGAACGCCTTGGAGAAGCCGCCGATGAAGTCGGACCCGCCGGTGAAGGTGAGGCTGTAGCCGTACAATGCCCACAGGATGATGACGATGCACACGGTGTAGAACACCTGCATCAGCACCGAGAGCATGTTCTTGGAGCGGACCAGGCCTCCATAGAACAGTGCGAGGCCGGGGATCGTCATCAACAGCACCAGCACTGTCGATGTCATCATCCAGGCGTTGTCTCCCTTATTGACAGTCGGTTCGGCATAGGCAGCGGTCGTGGCGAACACGCCAGCCGCGAGCGCCGCAAATCCCGCGCTATAGGGACGTTTGAACGTCATTTGTTTTACTCCTGAATTGGAAAAGGTTGTGCGCGAAATCAGAGTGCCGCGGCATCCGCCTCGCCCGTGCGGATGCGAACCGCGTGGTCGAGGTTGATGACGAAGATTTTGCCGTCGCCGATCTGTCCGGTTTTTGCAGCCGAGGTGATGGCGTCGATGGTTTTGTCGACCTGGTCCGAGGCGATGGCGACCTCGATCTTGATCTTGGGCAGGAAGCTCACCGCGTATTCGGCACCGCGATAGATTTCCGTATGGCCCTTCTGCCGGCCATATCCCTTCACTTCCGTGACCGTAAGACCGTGAACGCCAATGGCGGTCAGGGCATCACGGACTTCTTCGAGCTTGAATGGCTTGATGATCGCCATAACAATTTTCATGGGTCCTATCCCCGCTTGGGCCCGGCTCAGACACGACCGGGCGTTCTCGACTGGGTTCACCACGCGGAGAAGTTCACTACGCGGGCACAGCCATGACTCGTAGAATCAAATGCCGTGCCAGATCGGTCCCATTGCCTAACGGATTATGAACGCGCACCTTTTCAGGGTTTGCCGAAATCGGACGCAACTGCGTTATTCGGTCGCGCCCAAAACCTAGCCACATATGATCAAAAAACAGTCACGGCAGGTTCTCGACATAATCGTGCCCACGGGGAGGGCACCGCCGCCTGCCTCTCGCAAATGAACTTCAGAGCGCGTCGCTGTCGGTTTCACCGGTGCGGATCCGCAGCGCGTGATCGATCGGCGTCACGAAAATCTTGCCGTCGCCGATCTGGCCGGTCCGTGCGCCCTGCGTGATCACCGCGACCGCCTTGTCCGCGAGTTCGGACGATACTGCGATTTCGATCCGCAGCTTGGGCAGGAAATTCACGACATATTCGGCGCCGCGATAGATCTCGGTGTGGCCCTTCTGGCGGCCGTATCCCTTGACCTCGGTCACCGTCATGCCGTGGACGCCGATGGCCGTGAGCGCCTGGCGGACCTCGTCCAGCTTGAACGGTTTGATGATGGCGACGACGAATTTCATGGTCAGGCCTTCTCTCAATTCGGCAGATACCGCTGGTTCGCGGCCGTCCAAATCTGGCATTTTTCCGTGCAGATGGCACAAAAAAATTGCAGGGACGGCAAAACATTTGGGATGGCCGTCGGCCTCCCTGTACACGGGAACCGATCATCCGCCAGAATGCGCCTTTCAAAGGCGGAAACGTCCGGCGCGCCGCTGCAATTTTAGGGGGATGAGATGTCCAGCCGATCGTGGTTTTACGCGTCCCAGGGCCAGCAGCAGGGTCCTTACCCGGAAATCCAGCTTCGCGACTTCATAGCCCGAGGAATTGTCACGGCCGACACGCTGGTCTGGAGCGAGGGCATGTCCGGCTGGCAAAAAGCAGGCGAAATTCCGGGCTTGATGTCCGGCGTCGCGGTCGCGCCGGTTATCGAGGGCGCGCCGGGACCGTTCGCGAGTGCGTCAGGCCACGGCGGCGGGCCGCTTTCCTTTGAGCCGGGAATTTGGGATCTGACCTGGCGCTCTCTGGTGGTCGGGATCAGCCTTTTCCTCGTCATCCCGTTGCCATGGGCGGGGGTGATGTATTCCAGGTGGATCGTTTCCTGCGCGCGCGTTCCGCAGCGGCCGAACCTGACCTTCACCGGCCGGCCGGTTGAACTCATGTGGTACTACGCGGCAGTCGTCGTTCTCGTTCTTGTGTCGTTGCTGGACATTCAGTGGGTTAACGCCCTGATCACCGCCGGCCAGATTCTGCTGTATTGGCTCGCGATCAAGTGGTTCGTGGCGAATATCAGTTCGGATGGGCAACCACCCGCGCTGGGGTTCTCCGGTTCGTTCTGGGGCTACCTCGGCTGGAATATTCTCGCGTTCATTTCCGTGATCACCATTATCGGCTGGGCCTGGGTTTACGCGGCGCAAACCCGATGGATGTGCCGCCATATCGAAGGGACGCGCCGCGAGGTCGTCTTCAATGGCACCGGATTGGAAATCCTGTGGCGTTCGGTTGCTGCCCTTTTCGGCTGCATCTTCATCGTCACCATTCCCTGGGTGATGCGCTGGTACGCCCGCTGGTACGTGTCGCAAGTGGCGCTGGTCGAGCGAAGTGCGGCCGCAAATGCATAACCGCGCTTATTTGCGTTCGCGCACCGAGCCTTCCTGCGCAACCGACGCCACCAGCGTGCCGTCGGGCTTGAAGATCAGGCCTCGCGTCAGGCCGCGGCCGCCCTGCGCGCTCGGCGAATCCTGCGCGTAAAGCAGCCATTCATCGGCGCGAAACGGCCGGTGAAACCACATCGCGTGATCGAGGCTCGCCGACATCATGCGCTTGTCGAACAGCGTGCGGCCGTAGCGCGCCATCGCCGCATCGAGCAGCGAGAAATCCGACGCATAGGCCAGCGCGCACAGATGCAGCGCCGGGTCGTCGGACAGTTTCGCCGCGGTGCGGATCCAGACATGGATGCGGCCGTCGTCGATCTTCTGGCCGAAATAGCGCCCGAGCTCGACCGGGCGCAACTCGATCGGCCGGTCGGATTCGTAATAGCGGCGGATGAAATCCGGCATCTCGCGGAACATCGGCTGCTTTGCGACTTCCTCGGCCGTGAGTTTTTCCGGCGGCGGCACGTCCGGCATCTTGTCCTGATGATCGAACGAGCCTTGCTCGTCGACATGAAACGACACCATGATCGAAAAGATCGCGTTGCCGTGCTGGATCGCGGTGACGCGGCGGGTCGAATAGCTCTTGCCGTCCCGCAGCCGCTCGACCTGGTAGATGATCGGAATCTGCGGATCGCCCGGCAGGATGAAATAGCAGTGCAGCGAATGCGGCAGGCGGCCTTCGACGGTGCGGCACGCCGCCACCATCGCCTGTCCGATCACCTGTCCGCCGAATACCCGCTGCCAGCTCGTTTTCGGGCTGGTGCCGCGAAACAGGTTCACCTCGAGCGGCTCCAGATCGAGAATGGAAACCAGGTCAATCAGTCCCTTGGACATTCGAGTGCTTTCGGTTGGCCGCATCGCCCCGGAATGACGTTCGTTGCGATTAAGTCCCTTGTTTCTTCGCCCTGTTTCGCTCAGCTATAATCGGGTAGCAAGTCCGGTCTATCACCTCTGTGATTAAGGTTTGGCATGTCGGCACAGCGAAGCATTATCATTGGCGGCGGCGCGTTCGCGGGACTGGCGCTGGCGCTGGCGCTGCGTCAGGGGCTTGGCGACGGTATTTCCATCATCGTTGCCGATCCGGCGCTGGCCGTGCGGCCGAGCCGCGATCCGCGCGCTACCGCGATCGTGGCCGCCTGCCGCCGGCTGTTCGATGCCATCGGGGTGTGGGATCAGATCGCCGGGGAGGCACAGCCGATCCTCGACATGGTCGTCACCGATTCGAAGCTGGAGGACGCGACCCGTCCGGTGTTCCTGACCTTCGCCGGAAATGTCGAGCCCGGCGAGCCATTCGCGCATATGGTCGAAAATCGCCGCCTGATCGATGTGCTGGTTCAGCGCGCCGAGGCCGAGGGCATCGACCTGCGCGCCACCGCGGTGACATCGTTCGATGCGCGCCCCGGTGGCGTCGAAGTGACGCTGGCGGACGGCAGCGTCATCGCCGCGAGCCTGCTGGTGGCCGCCGACGGCGCGCGCTCGAAGCTGCGCGAACGCGCCGGGATCGCCACCCATGGCTGGGATTACGATCAATCCGGCATCGTCGTCACCGTCGGCCATGAGCGCGACCATCACGGCCGCGCCGAAGAGCATTTCCTTCCCGCAGGTCCGTTTGCGATCCTGCCGCTGAAAGGGCCACGCTCGTCGCTGGTGTGGACCGAGACCCGCAGCGAGGCCGCGCGCATCGTCGCCTTGAGCGAAGATGAATTCCATGGCGAGCTCGAACAGCGGTTCGGGCTGCACCTCGGCGAGATCAAGGCGCTGGACCAGCCGCGGGCGTTTCCGCTCGGCTATTTCGTGGCGCGCTCGTTCATCGGCGAGCGGCTGGCGCTGATCGGCGACGCCGCGCATGTGATTCATCCGATCGCGGGGCAGGGGCTCAATATGGGCCTCAAGGACGTCGCGGCGCTGGCTGAAGTGATCGTCGATGCCGCGCGGCTTGGCATCGACCTCGGACAGGCGGACGTGCTCGAGCGCTATCAGCGCTGGCGACGGTTCGACACCATGGCGATGGGGCTCGCCACCAATTCACTGAACCTGTTGTTCTCCAACCGGTCGACGCTGCTGCGCACGGTGCGCGATATCGGGCTTGGCCTCGTCGATCGCGCGCCGCCGCTGAAAAGCATGTTCATCCGCCAGGCCGCAGGACTTGCGGGCGAAGTGCCGCGTCTATTGAAGGGCGAGGCCCTGTAAGACCTCTCAGCTTCGTCGTCATGCCGGCGTTGCTCTGAACCCCGGCGTTTGGCGGGATCACGACGGGGACGTGGTCGCAACTAAATACTCAGCTTCGCGCCCGCCATCAAAAGGTCGCTGGCGATCTGGCTGGTGCGGCTGGCGAATTCGTCGCGCAGCCGGCGCGCCGCGGCAGGATCGCTTTCCAGCACGCGCTGGAACAGACTGCGCGCGAGCCGAATCACCGAGGAATGCTCCATCGCGGTCGCGGTGGACGGCCGCTGCATGGCGACCACGAGCGCGAGTTCGCCGATCAGGGCGCCGGGGCCCGCGACGATTTCCGTGCCTCCGTTCTCAAGCCGGAACGCACCGCGCTGAACGATAAAGCCCGCGTCCGCATCCTCGCCTTCGCTGAAGAGCACGTCGCCGCGCGCGACGGTGCGCTGCTCGGAGCCAATCGCCAGCATGCGCAGCGCGGCCGTTCCCAACAGCTGCAGTGTCGGGACGCGCTCGAGCAGGGCAACATCGTCATCGATCGACATGCAGAACCGATAACCGGGCTAAGGCGACGGTTCCGAAGTTCTCTTCATTCCCGCCGCGGGTCTTCCAGGAAAACTCCTGAACCAAAACCGTACTCAAATCGCAGTTCGCCAATGTCCTCGCCCGAAACTCACTCACGGAACCGCCGCGCACCGGCGTCCTTTGGACCATGCGCCAGGGACTAATTACGCACCGTCGCCGCAAACCGTATCACGGCACCAATTTGTAACCACCGGCTTCCGTTACCAAAATCTCCGGATTGGCGGCGTCTTTTTCGATCTTCTGGCGCAACCGGTAGATATGGGTTTCGAGGGTGTGGGTGGTGACGCCGGAATTGTAGCCCCACACTTCCTGCAGCAGCGTCTCGCGCGACACCGGGAGCTGGCCGGCCCGGTAGAGAAACCGGAGAATCGCGGTCTCCTTTTCCGTCAACCGGACTTTCCGGGCGTTGGCGCCGGTCAACATCTTGGAGCCGGGCCGGAAACTGTAGGGGCCGACGGAAAACACCGCGTCTTCGCTGGCTTCGTGCTGGCGCAGCTGTGCCCGGATGCGTGCCAGCAGCACCGCGAAACGAAACGGCTTGGCGACATAATCATTGGCGCCGGATTCGAGCCCAAGGATGGTGTCCGAATCGGTATCGTGTCCGGTGAGCATGATGATGGGAGCCTTGAAACCACCCTTGCGCAGGGAACGGACGACTTCGCGGCCATCGGTGTCCGGCAACCCGACATCCATCAGCACCAGATCGGGAGCATCGGCCTTGGCGGCGCTGGCACCTTTGGCGCCGGTATCGACGGCGGAAGCCTCGAATTCGTCGTGCAGCGATAATTGCTCCACCAGCGTATCGCGCAGATCGGTATCGTCATCCACGATCAGGATCTTGCGGGCGTTGGCCATGGGTACAATCCTTTGGGCAGCCGGGGGCGGGGGGCGCTTTAACCGGTCGGTAAAGTCGGGGTTCGTCGGTCTTGTTTCGTATTGAGGTAAGGGACTGTTACAGATTCACAAGCTGCAGTGCACTCTACTCCGGGATTTAAGCGCGTTTGGATGAATGTCCTGTAATGACGTGGCATAGAACATTCCGGCGACAGCAACCATAGAGACTCATGGATCGCATGGGAACTCCCGATTTTTCAATCACTTATCAGTCAGCCGTGCGTGATCGCCCGCTTTCCGCGATCAGGATCCATGCCGCCGCCGGGGATTCGCGCCGTGGCTGGCTTACCGCCGGCGGGCAGAGCATGCCGGTCGCGCTTGGACGCGGAGGCATCCTGGCCAACAAGCGGGAAGGCGATGGCGGCACCCCGAAAGGCACATTCCGGCCGCGGCAGTTGTGGTGGCGCGCCGACCGCCACCCGAGGCCGCGCACTTTCCTGCCGGCTCGTCCGATCCGGCCCGGGGACGCCTGGTGCGAAGATCCGCAAAGCCGCCACTATAACCAGCCGCTGCGGCTGCAGCGCGGACATGGCGGCGACCGGCTCACGCGCGACGACCACCTCTATGATTTCATTGTCGAGATCGATCACAATACCTCACCGCGCATCGCCGGTCGCGGCAGCGCGGTGTTTTTGCACCTGGCACGCGACAATTTTGGGCCGACCGCAGGATGCGTCTCGATGACGAAATCTGCCATGCTGCGTTTGCTGCGGCGCCTCGGACCCGAGACGAGAATTGTGATTGGATGAACGCCATTTCCGGAAGCAACCAATGCTCGACAGAAATCTGATAGCGGCGGCGTCACGCACCCTGCACGATCACTGGCGGGCCGGCACCAAACTGGCAAACCTCGAAGCGGCGTTGCGTCCGAGCGACCGCGCCGATGGTTACGCGATCCAGCGCGAAATTGAGAAATACTCGGCCGGCACTTTGTTCGGCTGGAAAATCGCCGCCACCAGCGAGGCGGGACAGAAGCACATCAATGTCGAGGGCCCGACGGCGGGACGCATCCTGGCCGAAACCGTCATTGCGGACGGCGGCACGGCGGCGATGGCTGGAAATGAAATGCGCGTCGCCGAACCCGAATTTGCCTTTCGCATGAGAGCGGACCTGCCGCCGCGATCATCCACCTACACCGTGCAGGAGGTGCTCGATGCGGTCGACACGCTGCATCCGGCGATCGAGATTCCGGATTCGCGATTCGCGGATTTCGTCAGCGCCGGCGCCGCGCAAATCATCGCCGACAATGCCTGCGCGCACCTGTTCGTATTGGGAGCGCCGACCGGCGCAAACTGGCGCGCGCTCGATCTGGTCGAGGAGAAACCCGTGATCGCGCTGCGGGGCAAGCAATTCATCGGCCACGGCAAGAACGTGCTTGGCGATCCCCGCATCGCGCTCACATGGCTCGCCAACGAACTGCGACAACTCGGCGTGACGCTGAAGGCGGGTGAGGTCGTGACGACGGGCACCTGCCACCCGCCGCTGCCGATCGGGGCGGGCGATGTGTTCGAGGCCGATTTCGGTTCGATCGGCAGGGTGTCGGTGGCGTTCAAGTAGATGAATCCTCGTCATTGCAAGCGCACCTCGCAATGACGGGGGTCTACCGCTTCCCGAAAATCGCCGAACCGACGCGCACATGGGTGGCGCCGAACTGAATGGCAATCGCGAAGTCGGCGCTCATGCCCATCGACAGGTTCTTCAGGCCGTTGCGGGCGGCGATCTTCGCGGTCAGCGCGAAATGCGGCGCCGGCGCCTCATCGACCGGCGGAATGCACATCAGGCCGGAGATCGGTAAACCATATTTCTCGCGGCAGCCGGCAATGAACGCATCCGCCTCCGCCGGGGCGATGCCCGCCTTCTGCGGCTCTTCGCCGGTATTGAGCTGGACGAACAATTGAGGCGTGCGTTTTTGAGAGATGATTTCCTTGGCTAACGCTTCGCAAATGCTGGGACGGTCGACCGAGTGGATGGCGTCGAACAGGGCCACCGCCTCCCTGGCCTTGTTGGATTGCAACGGCCCGATCAGATGCAGCTCGATATCGGGGTAAGCGGACGTTAACCTTGGCCACTTCGTTTTGGCTTCCTGCACCCGATTCTCGCCGAAGACCCGCTGCCCGGCCCCGATCACCGGCATAATGGCGTCGGCATCGAACGTCTTGGACACCGCGATCAGCGTGACCGACGCGCGATCCCGCCGCGCTTGCTGGCAGGCACGCGCGATTTCCTGCTCCACCGCGGCAAGCCCGTTGGGTGAATGCGGAGTTACCAGCAGCGGGTCTTCAGGCGCCATGTCATTCATTCGGCTGAGGATCTATCGAGTAATTCGAATTTTACCAGGTTCAGGAAAGGCTTCTTGAACCCTTCCCCTTACCCTGCGTCCGGGGATCGGGGGAGAATGATGTCGCGTTTCAGTTTCAACCGCAAAAGAGTGAAACTCAAGAAGCTTCTTGGGATTCGCGCCCGGCTGGCATTGCTGGCGCTGATTCTGGTGGCGCCCTTGATGCTGGAGCGCATCCGCTCGCTCGAGGACAACCGCGCCAAACAGGTCGCGCAGGCCTCCGCCGAATTCGCGAGCCTGGCGCAGCACAGCGCCGATGGGCAACGCGAAGTCATCTCATCGGTCGAGGCCGTGCTGAAGTCGTCGGCGTATATCTACGCCTCCGCGCTGCAGGTCGGCCGCAGCTGCGCCATCATGCGCGCCAGCCTGCATGTCGATCTGCCGTGGATCAAAGCCCTGTCGGTAATCGGCAGGGATGGAAAAATCCGCTGTTCGACGTCCGCCGCGCTGGTCGGCCTCGATCTGAGCGACCGCGCCTATTTCAGGCAGGCCCTGGAGACCCACGAATTCGTCGTCAGCGACTACCTGTTCGCCAGAGGATCGAAAATGCCGGTGGTGGTTGCGGCCTATCCGGTGTCGGCCATCGATGGCCGCGAGGAAGCCGTCATGCTCGCGACCGTCAATCTCGACTGGATGTCGAAGATCATGAGCAATCTCGGCGGCCGCCCCGGCATTTCGGCGGTGCTGGTCGACAGCATCGGAACCGTGCTGGCGGCGCCCGCCGATCAGGGCAGCATGATCGGCCGCCAGCTGGACAACGTGCCCCTGCTGTCCGCGATCGCCGCCAAGGCGATGGGCTCGGACCGCGAATCCGGATCGACTTCGTTTCTGGCGGACGACGGTTCGAAACGCCAGGTCAAGTTCGCGCGCATTCCCGGCACCGGATCGCGCCTGATCGTCAGCGTCGACGAGGCCAGGATTTCCGCCTCCATCAACCGCGATATCTACACCGCCTACGTTCAACTGGGCTTCGTTTGCCTGTTCGTCCTGCTCGGCGCGCTGATCGGTGCGGAAAAGCTCATCATCCAGCCCGTCGACATGATGGCGGCGACGGCCAAGCGCTTCGGCCAGGGCGACTGGTCGGCGCGCGCGGCGCCAAACCGCCTTCCCGCCGAATTCGTTCCGCTGGCTCGCGCATTCAACGCGATGGCGGCGCACCTTGCCGAACGCGAGCGCGAACTCGTCGCCACCAACGACCGCCTGACCGTGATGGCGTCGATCGACATGCTGTCCGGCCTTGCCAACCGGCGCGGCTTCCAGAGCCGGCTCGATTTCGAATGGATGAAGGCTCATCAAAACCAGAGCGAGCTGTCGCTATTGATGATCGACGTCGATCACTTCAAGCTCTTCAATGACACTTACGGCCATCCCGAGGGCGACGTCTGCCTCGCCAGGCTTGGCGAAACGCTGGCCGGGATAGCCGCCGAGACCCTGGGTTTTGCCGGGCGCTATGGCGGCGAGGAATTCTGCCTGCTGCTGCCGGACACCGGCGCGGTCCGCGCCCTGGAGGTTGGCGAGATGGTGCGCGCGGCGGTCCAGGGCCTCGCGATGCCTCACGCCACCAGTCTCTATCAAACCGTCACCGCCAGCGTCGGCGTAGCCTGCTCCAAACCGAACGATTCGCAGCAGCCGGGCGACCTGATCGAGGCCGCCGACGCAGCGCTCTACGCCGCCAAGCATCGCGGCCGCAACGCGGTGGTCGAACATGGTTTCGTGCGGACGACGGATGGCGACGGCACCATCGCGATGGCGAGCTAGCGACTTTCCGAAACAGGGCGGCAGACCCTTGACTTGACGCGTTTCCTGACGCGGCCCTGACCCCGGCCCGGATCGGACTTTGGTTCGAGCGCTCTAACCGGCGGCTCGTTCGCTATCAAGTTGCTCTTCGGTCACGACCCGGTCGCGTCCGGTCCTCTTGGCAAGATAAAGCGCGCGATCGCATCGATCGATCAGATCCGCCATCGACTCGCCGAACTGAAACTGTCCAACGCCGATGGAAACCGTGATGCTGGGAAGAATCTCTCCGGTCGAGCGGCGAGTGATGCGGCACTCCGAGATCAAGCGGCGTATCCGCTCGGCAACCGCCGTACAGGTGGCGAGGTCGGTGCCCGGGAGCACGGCGATGAGTTCTTCCCCGCCATATCGAGCGGGCAGATCGTGTTCCCTGAGCCGCTCCCGCAAGACGTTGGCCATCAAGCGAAGCACCTGGTCGCCGACCCCGTGGCCGAAATTGTCGTTGAAACTCTTGAAATGATCGATGTCGATCAGCAGCACGCTGAGCGGCTCGCCTTTTTCCATCGACGCGATCTGGGCTTTGCGGAAGAATTCATCGAGCGCGCGGCGGTTCGGCAGGTCGGTGAGCGTGTCGGTCTTGGCGCGCTCCTCCGATTTGTTGAGGGAGTCGCGGATCGCGTCCAGTTCCCGTGTCAATTCGGCAAAGCGCGCTTCCAGCTTTGCGGTCCGGGTGACGGCCTTGGCGAGTTCGGTCAGCAGGCTTTCGACCAGCGTTTTTGGATCGACGCCAATGTCGCTCTGCTCGGCGATATCGCCGATGGCCATCATTTGCGACCGGTTGTCGGCGATGGCCGCGGTCAGATACTGCTTGGCGCAGGCCATGACCGAATGGAGCTGCTGGGAGACGTTGTTGACGTCGGTGTCGTCGGTAGAGGCAACCGTCCCGACATACATCGCGAACAGGTCGCGGTTGGTGGTGGCGTCGAACTTTCGCTTGTTGCCGACCAGAATATCGATGGCGCGTTTCAGATCGAGTGAGGTGCCAAGCGAATATTTGAACCAGGTATGAAAATTGTTCGGCGTCGGCGGCACGCGATGCTGCGACATCGAGCGCACGGCTTTTTCCGCGACGGATGTCGCGTACTCGAAGTCAAGCTCGTCAAACGCGTCCCCTGCCACGACTTGAATGATCTCGCGTCTTTGAACTGAATGGTGCTGCGAACTGGATGATGCTTCCCGGCTGCATCCTGTCACGGAAGCGTTAAGCCTGCCTCAATCCGATCGAGCGAAATGTTCCGACCTGCCACGAGAGCCAGGAACTCTTTTCGTAAGAATCGAATCGAGGTTTTTCGAATTCCCGACGGGAGCTGGCGCAAAGGGCGGCCTCGCCCTGCCCGCAACCCATTGACCCATCACCACCTTTTATGGCCTAGTCCGCCGTCCCAGAGACCGCCGCCAATCCCTCAAAAAGCCCTGCGATTCCATGACCTCCGAACGCTACAACGCCCGTGAATCCGAGCCGCGCTGGCAGCGCCAGTGGGACGAAAAGGCGATCTTCGCCTCCGGGAACGACGACCCACGGCCGAAATATTACGTGCTGGAGATGTTCCCCTACCCGTCCGGGCGCATCCATATCGGGCATGTCCGTAATTATACCTTGGGCGACGTGCTGGCGCGGTTCATGCGCGCCAAGGGTTTTAACGTGCTGCACCCGATGGGCTGGGACGCGTTCGGCCTGCCGGCCGAAAATGCCGCGATCGAGCGCCAGGTCGCGCCCAAGGCCTGGACCTACGACAACATCGCCGCGATGAAGAAGCAGTTGCAGTCGATCGGGCTGTCGCTGGACTGGAGCAGGGAATTCGCGACCTGCGATCCCGCTTATTACAAGCATCAGCAGAAGATGTTCCTGGATTTCCTGCGCGCGGGCCTCGCCGAGCGGGAGAAGCGCAAGCTCAACTGGGATCCGGTCGACATGACCGTGCTGGCCAACGAGCAGGTCATCGACGGCCGCGGCTGGCGCTCCGGCGCCGTCGTCGAGCAGCGCGAGATGAACCAGTGGGTCTTCAAGATCACCAAATATTCGCAGGAGCTGTTGGACGCGCTCGACAGGCTGGATCGATGGCCCGACAAGGTGCGGCTGATGCAGCGCAACTGGATCGGCCGCTCCGAGGGCATGCTGCTGCGCTTCGCGCTCGATCCGGCCACCACGCCATCAGGCGAAACGGAACTGAAGATTTTCACGACGCGGCCCGACACGCTGTTCGGCGCCAAGTTCATGGCGATCGCGCCGGATCATCCGCTGGCGCAGGCCGCGGCGGCGAGGAACCCAAAGCTCGCCGAATTCATCGCGGACGTGAAAAAGATCGGCACCGCGCAGGAGATCATCGACACTGCGGAGAAGCAGGGTTTTGACACCGGCATCAAGGCCGTTCACCCGTTCGACCCGAGCTGGAAGCTGCCGGTTTACGTGGCGAACTTCGTGCTGATGGAATACGGCACGGGCGCGATCTTCGGCTGCCCGGCGCATGACCAGCGCGACCTTGATTTCGTCAACAAGTACAAGCTCGGCAATACGCCGGTGGTTTGCCCCGAGGGCCAGGACCCGAAGACGTTTGTCATCACGGACACCGCCTATGACGGCGACGGCCGCATGATCAATTCCCGCTTCCTCGACGGCATGACCATCGATCAGGCCAAGGAAGACGTCGCGAAGCGGCTGGAAAATGAGATGCGCGGCAACTCGCCGGTAGGCGAGCGCCAGGTGAACTTCCGCCTGCGCGACTGGGGCATCTCGCGCCAGCGCTATTGGGGTTGCCCGATCCCGGTGATCCACTGCCCGAAATGCGACGTGGTGCCGGTGCCCGACAAGGACCTGCCCGTGGTGCTGCCCGAAGATGTCACCTTCGACAAGCCCGGCAACGCGCTCGACCATCACCCGACCTGGAAGCACGTCGCCTGCCCGCAATGCGGCGGCAAGGCGCAGCGCGAAACCGACACCATGGACACCTTCGTGGACTCCTCATGGTACTTCGCGCGCTTCACCGATCCGTGGAACGAGACCGCGCCGACCACGCCGGCGGTGGTGAACCGTATGATGCCGGTCGACCAGTATATCGGCGGCGTCGAGCACGCGATCCTGCATCTGCTCTACAGCCGCTTCTTCATTCGCGCCATGAAGGCCACCGGCCACATCGGCATGGATGAGCCTTTTGCCGGCATGTTCACCCAGGGCATGGTGGTGCACGAGACCTATCAAAAGGCCGACGGCGGTTTTGTCACGCCGGCCGAGGTCAAAATCGAGACCGGCGGCGACGGCCGCCGCGCCAGCCTGCTCGCCTCGGGCGAGGAAGTCGCGATCGGCCCGATCGAGAAGATGTCGAAGTCGAAGCGCAACACGGTCGACCCGGACGACATCATCGCGACCTATGGCGCCGACGTCGCGCGCTGGTTCATGCTGTCGGACTCGCCGCCGGACCGCGACGTGATCTGGAGCGACGAGCGGGTGCAGGGCGCCTCGCGATTCGTGCAGCGGCTGTGGCGGCTGGTCAACGAGTTGGCCGGGATCGCCAAGGCGGCGCCCGCGGCGCGGCCGGCCGCGTTCAGCGCCGATGCGCTGGCGCTACGCAAGGCGGCGCATGGCGCGCTGGACAAGGTTTCGGCCGGGATCGAGAAGCTGCATTTCAACGTCTGCCTGGCTTACATCCGGGAATTCGCCAATGCGCTGGGCGAGGTGCTGGGCCGCCAGGGCCAGCCCGCCCCCGATCTGGCCTGGTCGATTCGCGAGGCTGCGATCATCCTGGTCCAGCTGTTCGCGCCGATGATGCCGCATCTGGCCGAGGAATGCTGGCAGGTGCTGGGGCAAACCGGACTGGTTTCCGAGGCCAATTGGCCCCAAATCGAACGCGATTTGCTGGTTGAAGACACCGTCACGCTCGTGGTTCAGGTCAACGGCAAGAAGCGCGGCGAAGTCACAGTGGCCCGCAATGCGCAAAATCCGGAAATTGAGACTGCCGTTTTGGCTCTCGATGCGGTAAAACAGGCCCTCGGCGGCAACGCCGTCCGCAAGGTGATTATTGTTCCGATGAGGATCGTGAATGTCGTTGGCTAGCACCCGCATCGCCGCCAGGCTTCTGGTCGTCGCCGCATTGGCGGCGCTGACTGCCGGCTGCTTCCAGCCGATGTATGCCGCCCATACCGACGGCACGCCCGATCTGCGGGAAAAGCTGATGGGCGTCGAGGTTCCGCCGCTCAATTATCCCAACGGGTCGCGGGAAGCGCGGCTCGGCGTCGAGATCCGCAATGCGCTGGCGTTCAAGATGTACGGCAATGCCACCGGCATGCCGCCGACCCACAGGCTGACGATCCGGATCCAGACCAGCCGTTCGTCGCTGATCCTCGATCCCGCCACGGCGCTGCCGTCGAGCGAGAACTACGGCATCGACGCGCAGTACAACCTGATCGAGGTCGCCTCGAACAAGTCGGTCATGTCCGGCACCACCTTCTCCCGCGTGTCCTATGACATCCCGGGCCAGCTGCAGCGCTTCGCCCGGGCCCGCGCCTTCCGCGATGCCGAGGATCGGGCCTCGCAGGAGATCGCGGAAAATATCCAGACCCGGCTGGCGTCGTTCTTCTTCGCCGGCACCTGAAACGACCGTCGTTCCGGAACGTGCGAAGCACGAATCCGAAATCTGGAGGTTCCCCGATGCGCAATCGCGCAGCTGAGGTCTGGTCCTGCGGACCATCCCGGAATGACGGCCGATAATCCAAGAGAGTCCATTCGTGGTCGCGCTTCGCGGAAAAGATATCGACGCCTTTCTCGCCCGGCCCGATCCGGGGCGCCCCATCATCCTGCTCTACGGTCCCGATGCCGGCCTGGTCCGGGAGCGCGCCGACGCGCTGCTGGCCTCCGCGGTCGATGACCCCAACGATCCGTTCTCGCTGGTCCGGCTGGACGGCGACGAACTGTCGGCCGAGCCGTCGCGGCTGGTCGATGAGGCGATGACGGTGCCGCTGTTCGGCGGCCGCCGCGCGATCCGCGTCCGCGCCGGCTCGCGCAGTTTCGCCAGCGGCGTCGACACGCTGGCCAACTCCGCCCTGAAGGATTGCCGCATCGTGATCGAGGCCGGCGAGTTGCGACCGGAGTCGCCGCTGCGCAAGGCCTGCGAGCGCGCCAAGACCGCCGTCGCCATCGGCTGCTATCCCGACGGCGAGCGGGACCTCGCCCGATTGATCGACGAGGAGCTGCGGCTCTCCAGCCTGCGCATCGCGCCGGACGCCCGCGCGGTGCTGACGGCGCTGCTCGGGGGCGACCGTCAGGCCTCGCGCAACGAATTGAAGAAGCTCGCGCTCTATGCCCATGGCAAGAGCGAGGTCACGCTCGACGACGTGATGGCGGTGGTCGCCGATGCTTCCGAGCTGAAGATCGACCCGATCGTCGACGGCGCGTTCGCCGGAAAGCCGGAACTGGTCGAAAGCGAATTCGCCAAGGCCATGGTCGCCGGCACCTATCCGGGCATGATCATCTCCGCCGCCCAGCGCCAGGCCGCCTGGCTGCACAAAACGGCGCTGGCGGTGGCGGAGGGAACGCCGGCGTCGACTCTGCTCGACAGCGGCTTTCCCCGCCTGCACTTCTCGCGAAAGCCAAATGTCGAAACCGCGCTGCGCAATTTCAGCGTGGCGCGGCTGGCCGCGATCATCGAGCAACTCGCCACCGCCGCGCTGGAGATGCGCAAACAGGCGCCGCTGGCCGCCGTGATCGCGCAGCGGACGCTGCTGTCGATCGCGGTGAATGCGAAGCGGCGGGGATAAGTGAGCCGGGGCGGGGGCGAAGCCGGCAAACCGGAATGACGATCAGCCCTTCGCAACCAGTCGTCGGACGACTTCGTCGAGCTGGTCGAGGTCGCGATAGCGGATGTGCACGGCGCCGCCGCTCTCGCGGTGCTCGATGCTGACCGCCAGCCCCAGTGCGTCGCCGACCCGCTTCTCCAGTTCGACCGTGTCGGCGTCCTTCACCTTGCCGCTGGCCCGCGGCTTCTGGGGTTTGCGGACCGGCACGCCCTCGACATGCGCCAGCGCTTCGGCCTCACGGACGTTGAGCCCCTCCTCGACAATGCGCTTGGCGGCGGCCGCCGGATCGGGCACGCCGATCAGCGCGCGGGCGTGACCGGCCGACAACTGGCCCGATGCGATATAGGCCTGCACCTCGGCCGGCAGCTTGGTCAGCCGCATCATGTTGGCGACGTGGCTGCGGCTCTTGCCGACGATCTTGGCGATCTCGTCCTGGCTGCGTTTGAATTCGTCCGCCAGCGCGTGATAGCCCTGCGCCTCTTCCATGGCGTTGAGATCTTCGCGCTGGACGTTCTCGATGATCGCGATCTCGAGCGCGTCGCTGTCGTTGACGTCGACCGGGACGATCGGCACCTCGTGCAGGCCGACGATCTGCGACGCGCGCCAGCGGCGCTCGCCGGCGATGATCTCGAAATGGTCCTGCGAGCCCTTGACCGGCCGCACCACGATCGGCTGGATCACGCCGTGCTGCCGGATCGAGTTCGGCGAGTTCCGCGAGCTCGGCGTCGGAGAAGGCGCGGCGCGGATTGCGCGGATTGGGTTTGAGGAATTCGATCGGCACCTTGCGCTGGGTCCGCGGCCGATCCTGGTGCTTGGCTTCGCCGCCGACATCCCCGATCAGACTTGCAAGACCGCGGCCCAGTCGTGAACGCGCATCGTCGGCCATCGCCAGCTCCCTTGGATTCACTCGTATCGCTCCGCAATCAGAATTTCAGTTTCGGCGGGGCAGGTCGTGGGCCGGGTCAAACGAAGCGCGCCCACCCAAATAGCTTTGCCGCGGGAAAGGCGGCACGGCGGGAAGCGCCTCTGCCCGCCTTGCCGCTCCACGATCGAGTCCCCTCAATGCGCGCGCAGTTCCCGCTCGCGCTGGATCACTTCGGTCGCGAGCTTGAGGTAGGCATCGCTGCCGACGCATTTGAGGTCGTAGACCAGCACCGGCTTGCCGTAGGACGGGGCCTCGGAGATGCGGACGTTGCGCGGGATCA
This sequence comes from uncultured Alphaproteobacteria bacterium, assembly GCA_963793165.1. GTDB lineage: Bacteria > Pseudomonadota > Alphaproteobacteria > Rhizobiales > Xanthobacteraceae > Bradyrhizobium. The sequence goes on along the minus strand of CAWBYU010000003.1, from coordinate 45,828 downwards.
TGGTGTTGTAGACCTTGGTGCCCATGAACTGCCTGACATCGGCCACGACCTGGTTCGACAGATTGTTGCGCGAGTCAAACATGGTCAGCACGATGCCGTGGATCGACAGGTTGGGATTGAGCGTGGAGCGCACCTGCTCCACCGTCTGCAGCAACTGCGACAGTCCCTCCAGCGCGAAGAACTCGCACTGCAGCGGCACCAGGATCGAGTCGGAAGCCGCCATCGCGTTGACGGTGAGAAGGTTGAGCGAGGGCGGGCAGTCGATCAGCACGTAGGTGTAGTCGGTCTCCGGCGCGACGTGGGTGTTCAGTCCGGCGATCGCATTGCGCAGCCGAAACGCGCGGTCGCGGGTCGAGCCCAGTTCGAGCTCGAGGCCGGACAGATCCATGGTCGAGGTCGCGATGTGCAATCGCGGCACCGCGGTCGGCACTACCGCGTCGCGCAGCGGCGCCTCGCCGATCAGCACGTCATAGGTCGAGCAGTTGCGGCTGCGCCGATCGATGCCGAGACCGGTAGAGGCATTGCCCTGCGGATCGAGATCGACGATCAGCACGTTCTCACCGATCGCGGCCAGCGCCGTGCCCAGGTTGATCGCCGTGGTGGTCTTGCCGACGCCGCCCTTCTGATTGGCGAGCGCCAGGATGCGCGGATGGCCTGCCAGAGGCATGGCCTTATCCTCTTGATATACTTTATCAATTACGGTCATGCGCGGATGCCATGTGCTGTCGGGGACGGCTCACGCCGCTCGATCCGGTCGAGTTCGACGATCCAGCCGTGTCCACCGGTGCGGCTGGGGTGTAACTTTGGCTTAATATTCCAATATTTAGTAGCTTCGGTCAATTCAGCCTCTACATCTCGGCCCTTGAGAAACAGAGCCTTCGCTCCCCCTCGCATCAAGGGTTCCGCGAAGCCGATCAGCTGGTGTAGCGGAGCCACCGCGCGGGCAGCAACGCAATCCACCTTGCCAACGAGGCTGTCCACAGTATCTCCGATTCCAGCCAAATGCACAGTCCCTTGTGAGCCCGTGACTCGCAATGCCTCGCGCAGAAAGGCAGCCTTCTTGGCGTTGCGCTCGACCAAGTGGACCATCGCGCCAGATGTATCCGCCAGCGCACAGGCCAGCACCACGCCGGGGAAACCGCCGCCGCTGCCCAGATCGGCCCAGCGTTTGGCGGATGGCGCGAGCGCCAGGAGCTGTAGCGAATCGGAGATGTGCCGGGTCCACAGATTCGGAATCGTCGAGGGCGCCACGAGGTTGGTCTTGGCCTGCCACGCCAGCAGCAGCTCCACATAGCGATCCAGCCGCGTTTCCATTTCACGTGAAACAGGAGTCAGCGCGAGTGCCGCGGTTCTGTCGGCGACAAACATTTGGGACCCGATGGGGTTTGTGGTTTTGGCCATTTGCTTAGATGGACTTTGCCAGACTTGGAGGCGCTTGAGGTGCCCTCAATGACTTTGGATCTTTTCGCTCATCCTTCGAACGCACTCTGTTGTCATTGCGAGGAGCGAAGCGACAAAGCAATCCACCGCGCGACCACCTACTCCACTCCCTGGACTGCTTCGTGGAGCCCGTGATCGGGCGCGCATTCGCGCGACCCGTTGGCTCGCAATGACGAACTCAAACGCAGCGATACCATGCTGCCTGCGACGACGGCACCGCGAAATACGCGACGCCCCGTTTCACGTGAAACAGTTTACGCTGTCGCGACCGAATTCTTCCGTCGCGCTTCCCGTCTCAGGTAGGCCGCCAGTATTCCCAGCGCCGCCGGTGTCAGACCGTCGAGCCGACCCGCCTGCCCCACGGTGCGTGGCCGCGCCGCCTCTAGCTTGGCGCGGGCCTCGTTGGAAAGTCCGGGCACGTCGGCATAGTCGACGTCGGTCAGGATCAGCCCTTCGTCCCGACGGAAGGCGTCGACGTCGGCGGTCTGGCGCTTGAGATAGACATCGTACTTCGCGTCGATCTCAAGATGGATCGCGATCGATGGGTCAATGGCCGACAGCTCCGGCCATATCCGCTGAAGCGCTTCCCACCCGATCTCCGGATAGGCCAGCAGCTCAAACGCGGAGCGCCTGACCCCATCCCGATTGAGCGCCAGCCCATGTCGCGCCGCCGCGTTCGGCGTCAGCGTCAGCGTCTTTGCCAGCACCTTCGCCGCATCCAGCGCTGCCATCTTGGTGCCATGGCGGACCGAGCGGGCCTGCCCCACGCAGTCCAGCGCAATGCCCTTGCCGGTCAAGCGCTGGTCGGCATTGTCTGCGCGCAGGGTCAGCCGGTACTCGGCGCGCGACGTGAACATCCGGTACGGCTCGGTGATGCCGCGCGTCACCAGGTCATCGATCATCACACCGAGATAGCCATCGGCGCGATCGAACACGATCGGCGCCGCTCCGCTGGCGGCCAGGGCCGCATTGATCCCCGCGACAATTCCTTGCGCCGCGGCCTCTTCATACCCGGTGGTGCCGTTGATCTGTCCGGCCAGGAACAGGCCCGGCAGCCGCTTGGTCTGCAACGTCGGATCGAGCTCGCGCGGATCGACGTGGTCGTATTCGATGGCATAGCCCGGCCGGACCATCCGCACACCCTCAAGCCCGGGGATCGTCGCCAGAATCGCGAGCTGAACTTCTTCCGGCAGCGAGGTCGAAATGCCGTTGGGATAGACCGTGCTGTCATCGAGGCCTTCCGGCTCGAGAAAGATCTGGTGGCCGTCGCGCTCGCCGAAGCGGACGATCTTGTCCTCGATCGACGGACAATAGCGCGGGCCGCTGCTCTTGATCTGTCCGGAATACATCGGCGAGCGGTGCACATTGGCCCGGATCACCTCATGGGTCGCGGGCGTGGTGCGGGTAATGCCGCACTGGATCTGCGGCGTGGTGATGCGGTCGGTCATGACAGAGAACGGCTCCGGGGGATCGTCGCCCGGCTGCATTTCCACCGCCGACCAATCGATGGTGCGACCGTCGAGGCGCGGCGGCGTCCCGGTCTTCAGCCGGCCGAGGGTGAAGCCGGCGCGCTCGAAAGACTCTGAGAGTCCCATCGCCGGCGCTTCGCCGACCCGCCCCGCCGGCCAGTTCTTTTCGCCGAGATGGATCAGGCCGCGAAGGAAGGTACCGGTGGTAACGATCACGGCGCCCGCGACCAGCTCGCGGCCATCGGCCAAACGGATGCCGGTGACACGGCCGTGCGAGACCATCAGCCGATCGGCTTCGCCCTCGATCACGCCGAGGTTGGCGGTCTCGCTAATGGCGGCCTGCATCGCCGCGGCATAGAGCTTGCGGTCCGCCTGGGCACGTGGACCTCGCACCGCCGGACCCTTGCGGCGATTGAGCACCCGGAATTGGATGCCGCCGGCATCTGCGACCCGACCCATCAGCCCATCGAGCGCATCGACCTCGCGAACCAGATGACCCTTGCCGAGACCTCCGATCGCCGGATTGCACGACATCGCGCCGATGGTGGCGAAGCGGTGGGTGACTAGCGCAGTTCGCGCTCCCATCCGCGCCGCCGCGCTCGCGGCTTCACAGCCGGCGTGGCCACCGCCGATGACGATGACATCAAATGTCTCTGATCGCTTGATCATGCGCGAGGTTCTATCGCGAGGCCGGAAAACCCGGAAGGGTTAAGTTAGCCAAGGGATGTTTCACGTGAAACATCGAAACGGAAACGGGGGGTGTTTCACGTGAAACAGGAAACCAGGCGTTAAGGTTAATAAGACAATCTCACTTACCTATACAAAATTCCCGGAAGATCACATCGAGCAGATCTTCTACATCGACGCGGCCAAGCAGCCGCCCGAGGGATCCGGCCGCCAGCCGCAATTCCTCCGCAGCCAGTTCGTCCCCCTGTTCGATCACCCCCAGACTCCGCTGGAGCGACTCGACTGTCTCCTCCAGAAGTTTGCGCTGGCGCTCCCGGCTGATCAGACCGCCCTCGCCCGCACCGAAGTAATTCTGCGCAAACGAGATCAGCGCGGCGATCAATTCCTGCACGCCATCGCCGCGGCTGGCCGAGATCCCAAACTCCGCGCGGTCGTGCTCATGCCCCGCGACGCCGGCCGGCTGTTCGGGATTCACCGCAGCGGATGTGGCAGCGTCGAGATCGATCTTGTTACGCACCACCCAGATCGGGGTGGCGCTTTGGTCCAAACTATTTTCGTGTGGCGCATCGACCAGCCACAGCACCAAGTCGGCGTCCGCGGCCCGGGCGCGGGCGCGGCGCACGCCCTCCTGTTCGACCGGATCGTCGGTCTCGCGAATGCCGGCGGTATCGATCACCGTCACCGGATAGCCATCGAGGTCGAGCTGCACCTCGATGATGTCGCGCGTGGTGCCGGCATGCGGCGAGACGATCGCGACCTCGCGCCGCGCGAGCTGATTGATCAGCGTCGACTTGCCGACATTCGGCGGCCCGGCGATCGCGACCACCAGTCCCTCGCGCAGCCGTTCGCCGTGGCCTTGCGCCGCCAGTACCTGCTGGATCTCGCCGAGCAGCGCTTTGATTTTTACAAGCGCCGGCGCGATCAGCTCCGCAGGCACGTCGCCTTCGTCGGAGAAATCGATCCCGGCTTCGATCAGCGCCGAGGCTTCGATGATCTGCGCGCGCCAGTCCCGCGCCCGGTCGCCGAGCAAACCTTTGAGCTGACGCAGCGCCTGGCGGCGCTGCCGATCGGTGTCGGCATGGATCAGATCGTCGAGACCTTCGGCCTCGGTGAGATCCAGTTTGCCGTTCTCGAATCCGCGGCGGGTGAATTCACCAGGCTCCGCGGCCCGCAAATTATCGAGCGCCGAGAGCGCCGCAAACATTGCCGCGAGAATCGCGCGGCCGCCATGGACATGAAATTCGGCGACGTCTTCTCCGGTCGCGCTCGCCGGCCCCGGAAACCACAGCACCACGGCATCGTCGATCGGCTGTCGATCGGCATCGCGCAGCAGCACATGCGTTGCCATCCGGGGCGCCGGAATCTTTCCCGCGAGTGACGTCAGCGCCAGGCCGGCCTGCGGTCCCGAGACTCTCACAATGGAGATCGCACTTGGCGGGCGGCCCGATGACAGCGCGAAGATGGTCTGGTCCCGCGGGTGCATTGCCTGTTTTTCCTCGTACCCTCTTCAGAGAAGACATCTACGGCGAACCGCCGGGCACATTCGTGTGCCCGCTTTGAAAAGCCATAATATATTCAAATGCTTGATTCGAGAGGAGTGCAGCTATCAGCCCGCCAAAGCTCACGGTTCCTGCCGCGGATCCAAACCCTTGCCGGCAAGCATGAAAAAGGGCGCCCTGCTCGCGCAAGACGCCCTCTTTAAATCCGGCAAGACCAATCAGGTATTCATCAACTCGAAGAATTCCGAGTTGTTCTTGGTGTTGCGCAGCTTGTCGAGCAGGAAGTCGATCGCATCCATGGTGCCCATCGGATTGAGGATCCGGCGCAGCACATACATTTTCTTCAGCAGCTGCGGATCGGTGATCAGCTCTTCCTTGCGGGTGCCGGAGCGCGAGATGTCGATCGCCGGGAAGGTGCGCTTGTCGGAAACCTTGCGATCGAGAATCAATTCCGAATTGCCGGTGCCCTTGAACTCTTCGAAGATCACTTCGTCCATGCGGCTGCCGGTATCGACCAGCGCGGTCGCGATGATGGTGAGCGAACCGCCCTCCTCGATGTTACGCGCGGCGCCGAAGAATCGCTTCGGCCGCTGCAGCGCGTTGGCATCGACGCCGCCGGTCAAGACCTTGCCGGATGACGGCACCACGGTGTTGTAGGCGCGCCCAAGGCGCGTGATCGAGTCCAGCAGGATCACGACGTCGCGTCCGTGCTCGACCAGCCGCTTGGCTTTTTCGATCACCATCTCGGCGACCTGGACGTGACGCACCGCCGGCTCGTCGAAGGTCGATGAGACGACCTCGCCCTTGACCGAGCGCTGCATGTCCGTGACTTCCTCCGGACGCTCATCGATCAGCAGCACGATCAGGTAGCACTCCGGATGATTGGCCGTGATCGAGTGCGCGATGTTCTGCATCAGCACGGTCTTGCCGGTGCGCGGCGGCGCCACGATCAGGGCGCGCTGGCCCTTGCCGATCGGCGCGACGATGTCGATGACCCGCGCGGACAGATCCTTTCGGGTCGGGTCTTCGAGCTCGAGCCGGAAGCGCTGGTCGGGAAACAGCGGCGTGAGATTGTCGAAGTTGACCTTGTGCTTGGATTTCTCCGGGTCCTCGAAATTCAGCGTGTTGACTTTCAGCAGCGCAAAATAGCGTTCGCCTTCTTTCGGGCTGCGGATATGGCCTTCGATGGTGTCGCCGGTGCGAAGCCCGAAGCGGCGTATCTGCGACGGCGAGACATAAATGTCGTCGGGCCCGGGCAGATAATTGGCGTCCGGCGAGCGCAAGAATCCGAAGCCGTCGGAGAGAACCTCAACGACGCCTTCGCCGATAATGTCGGTTTCCTGGATCGCGAGTTGTTTGAGAATGGCAAACATCAGCTCCTGCTTGCGCATGGTGCTGGCGTTTTCGACCCCTTTCTCTTCGGCGAATGTGACGAGTTCGGCCGGCGTTTGAGCCTTGAGGTCTTGAAGTTTCATTTCCCGCATTGGGATGGTCCTGTGGAGTAACTTTGGGGAAGGGATCGCGAGGTGGCTGTAAGAAAATGCGGACGGGCAAAATTAAGGAAGGTCCGCAGGGCTGAGCAAGGAAAGGGCCGGAGAGGCTTCAAACCTGATGCGGCGGCCGACTCAACGAAAAAGCCGGAACGCAACCACATCCGCCTGCGTGGGGTGGGATTTCGCTAATATAGAAAATCAGCCGGCTTTCCGCAAGGAGGCTCGAAACCCGTAATGGCGGCAGCACCATCCGCTAAAACGGCTTCACCACCACCAAAATAACAATTCCGATCATGAGTGCAGTCGGTACCTCATTGATAATACGATAGAATTTTTGGCTGTGCGAATTTCGATCGGCCGCGAAATCCTTAACCCAGCGGGAAAAAAAACCGTGGACGCCCGACAGCACCAGCACCAGTAGCAACTTGCCGTGCAACCAGCCGGACGAAAACCAATGGCCCGCCCAGGCGAGGTACAATCCGGCCAGCCAGGTCACGATCATCGCCGGGTTGATGATCGCCTTGAGCAGCCGCCACTCCATCACCTTGAACGTCTCGGACTGCTTCGATCCTGTTTCCGTTACGCAATGATAAACGAACAGCCGCGGCAGATAGAGCATGCCCGCCATCCACGAGATCACGGCGATCACATGCAGCGCCTTGATCCATTCGTACATCGTGAAAGCCTCGCTCGTTTGCAATCGCGTCATCCGCAACGCCGGAACATTCCGGCCGATCGCAGCGTTGCCAGCGCGACCCGTCTTGCCCTGAGCGCAGGCATATCCGCAAGCAGCTCTTTTCTAAATAAATAAGTTTAGAATCTTAGGTTTGAGTCTAAGTAGCGGTGGATTGGGCCCACGCAAAATCGTCCACCCGTTCGCATCGCTTGTTCACAACCATCAACAGTTTCAGCGGCACCTTTCGTTATTCGAATAACGTTACTTGGCTCAGACACTTGTGCGGTACTGTCGCCACCTTATGAAGAGACAAGTTCACATAACCTCACTATCATTGCCGCGATGGACGTGACTTATCCTCTCGGGAGGGGCTGTGAAGAAAAAGCCGGGTTATCCCGGAGGGGTCGACCGGGGCGGGATTCCCGCGGTTAAGCTCCACAGCGATTCACAGGATACACAGGGGGTCAGGTGCCCACGACCGGCAATTATTTTCATCTTCACCTGGTCTCTGATTCGACCGGTGAGACGCTGATCACGGTGGCGCGCGCGGTCGCCGCGCAATACGCCAATGTGACGCCGGTCGAACATGTCTATCCGCTGGTGCGCAGCCAGAAACAGCTCGATCGCGTGCTGGATGAAATCGAGGAAGCGCCGGGCATCGTGCTGTTCACCCTGCTGGAGAAAGATCTGGTCGGCCGGCTGGAAGCCAAGTGTCAGCAGATCAACATCCCCAGCCTGTCGATCATCGGGCCGGTGATGCAACTCTTCCAGGCCTATCTGGGTGCGGCGACCACCGGGCGCGTCGGCGCGCAGCACACCCTGAACGCGGAATATTTCAAGCGGATCGACGCACTGAATTACACGATGATGCATGATGACGGCCAGCATGTCGAAGGCCTTGAGGAGGCCGACGTGGTTCTGGTCGGCGTGTCCCGCACCTCGAAGACGCCAACCTCGATCTATCTCGCCAACCGCGGCGTCCGCACCGCGAACGTGCCGTTGGTTCCAGGCATCGCTATCCCGCATCAACTCGAAACCCTGACCAAGCCGCTGGTCGTCAGCCTCCATGCGACGCCGGAACGCCTGATCCAGGTCCGGCAGAACCGGCTGCTGAGCATGGGCGACCGGGACAACGACACCTATATCGATCGCCAGTCCGTGACAGATGAAGTCGCATTCGCGCGGCGGCTGAGCGCCAGGTTCAATTGGGCGCAACTCGACGTCACACGGCGATCGATCGAGGAGACCGCAGCGGCCATATTGAAATTGTTCGCCGACCGGCAGCGGCAGCGGCTTGCCGAATGACGCTGTGGCGCGGAAAAGATCCGTTGATCCTGGCCTCGCAGAGCCGTGCGCGGCAGACGCTGCTGGCCAATGCCGGCATCCGCTTCGAAGCCGTTCCGGCCGACATCGATGAGCGCGCGGTTCAACAAGCATCCGGTCTTGCTTCTCCCGGCGACGTCGCAGCTCTGCTGGCGCGTGAGAAAGCACTTTCGGTGTCGGCGCGGCAGCCGGGAAAATTTGTCATCGGCGCCGACCAGACGCTGGCGCTCGGCGAACATCTCTTCAGCAAGCCGGCGGACCGCGCGCAGGCTGCGGGGCAATTACGCGCGCTGGCCGGCCGGAGCCATGAACTGCATTCCGCGGTTGCCGTTGCGCGCGACGGCAAGATAGAGTTTGCCGAGATTGCCGTCGCCCACATGACGATGCGCCGGCTTAGCGAAAGCGAGATTGACGCCTATCTGGATGCAGCCGGAGAGGCCGTGACCACAAGCGTCGGCGCCTATCAGCTTGAAGGGCTGGGCGTGCATTTGTTCGAGCGCATCGAAGGCGATCATTTCACGATTCTCGGGCTGCCGCTGCTGCCATTGCTGGGGTTTCTGCGCAGCCAGCGGCTGCTCGGGGTGTGAATAAGAATTCTCAACGGCGATAACGAGAGTTGAATGCTGATTTTGGGGCTGACCGGCTCGATCGGAATGGGGAAGTCGACGACCGCCAAGCTGTTCGCGGAAGCCGGCGTGCCGGTTTACGATGCCGATGCGACGGTTCACAGCCTGTATGAAGGCGAGGCGGCGCCTGCCATCGAAGCGGCGTTTCCGGGCACGACCACCGACGGCAAGGTCGATCGCAACAAGCTGTCGGCGCGCGTGGTGCATGATCCGGCTGCGATGAAACAGCTCGAGCAGATCGTGCATCCGATGCTGGGCGCCTCCCGTCAAAAATTCATGGACGATGCCGAGCGCTCCGGCGCGCCCATTGTGGTGGTCGACGTGCCGCTGCTGTTCGAGACCGGGGGCGAAAAGCGCGTCGATGCGGTGGTGGTGGTCACGACCACGGCGGAGGCCCAGCGACAGCGAATTCTGGCGCGCGACAATATGACCGGCGAAAAGCTCGACGCCATCCTGGCGCGACAATTGCCGGATGCCGAAAAACGCAAGCGAGCCGATTTCGTGGTGGATACCTCCCATGGGCTCGACCCGGTGCGCGCACGAATTCGCGACATTCTGGCCGAGGCTGTTAAAATGCCGCGGCGACGATCCTGATTCGTCATTTTCTGCGGTCTTACATTCATGCGCGAAATCGTTCTCGATACCGAAACCACCGGCCTAGACCCGCTGCGCGGCGACCGGCTGGTCGAAATCGGCTGTGTCGAGATTTTCAATCGCATGCCGACCGGGCAGACCTTTCATCGGCATCTCAATCCAGAGCGCGACATGCCGGCGGAAGCGTTCGCCGTGCATGGTCTTTCCAGCGAGTTTCTTGCCGACAAGCCGCTGTTCGCGCACGTGGTCGAGGAGTTCCTGGAATTCATCGCCGATGCGCCGCTGGTAATCCACAACGCGTCGTTCGATATCGGCTTCATCAACGCCGAGCTTGACCGTATCAAGCGGCCGGCGATTGTACGCGACCGGCTGGTCGACACGCTGCTGCTGGCGCGGCGCAAGCATCCGGGCGTGTCGAACCGGCTCGACGATCTCTGCTCGCGCTATGCGATCGACAATTCACGCCGCACCAAGCACGGCGCCTTGCTCGATGCGGAACTGCTGGCCGAAGTTTACATCGACCTGATCGGGGCGCGGCAGTCGCAGTTGATCCTGGCCACTGAGGTCCGCGACTCGCGCGCCGGCGGGTACGGCGAAATGCCGCGGCGGCAGCGCGACGTACCGCTCGCGCCTCGGATCACCGAGGACGATCGCGCGGCGCATCGCGCCTTTGTCGCCACTCTGGGCGACAAGCCGATCTGGGGCGATTTCCTGGGCGTGTAAATTGGAGCAAGATCCGGAAAAGCGGGCACCGGTTTTCCGAAAAAGATTGCGCTCTAACTCGGCTTCGCCTGGGTGGTTTGCAGGGCGGCCTGGCGCTCCAGGTTCTGGCGGTACAGACCGACAAAATCGACCGGATCCAGCATCAGTGGCGGGAAGCCGCCGTCACGTACCGAGGTCGCGATGATTTCGCGCGCGAACGGGAACAGCAGCCGGGGGCATTCGATCATGACCAGCGGATGCAGGTTTTCCTTTGGCACGTTCACAATGCGGAATACGCCGGCATAGGCGAGGTCGAAGCTGAACATCACCTTGCCGTCATTTTCCGCCTTGCCTTCGACCGAAAGCGTCACTTCGAATTCATTTTCGGCAATATTATTGGCGCTGACATTGATCTGGATATTGATCGCCGGCTGCTGCTGTTGCGGCGCCAGCGAACCGGGGGCGTTCGGATTTTCGAACGACAAATCCTTGGTGTATTGCGCCAGCACGTTCAATTGGGGAGGAGGAGCTGCCTCGGAAGGCGCGCCGTTGCCGTTGGTCATGGAAGTCTCTCCTGGGAGCGTTCAGCGAGCGGCGAAGCGCTTTTGGGTGTGATTTCGCTCGTAAGGGTACGAAGATGCACTGTCGGGCGAGTGGCTATCATAGCCCCGCCTTGTTCCACAAGGACGACAATGGCTGTTTCCGGGTGCGCCCGGCCCTAAAATCGGCCGGCGCGGCTGATTACGTCCCTGCCCGGGGCCCGGCGCGAAGAGGGCGCCCTAAACTCCTGAATATATGCGATTTCCAGGCAAGGATCGGGTTTCCCCTCGCAACGAAAACGCGCTACAATTCATTGGCAGTAAAACGGGCGAGAGCAATCGGCTTGGGCTATTTCGACCGGTATGGCTTTTCATGCCAAAACCCGCCATTGGCCAGGCCAGGTTTCGTGCCTACATGCTGCTGACCCATCCATGATGTAATCTCTGCCGTTCCTTGAGGGGAACGCTCTACCGCCGGTCCGGTTGCCGGCGCAGACCAGAAAGCGAATGCGACGTGGATATTTATACCATCATCTTCCTGGCGTTGGCGGTCTTCATCTTCCTGCGCCTGCGCAATGTCCTCGGACAGCGCACCGGGAACGAAAGGCCGCCCTATGACCGCGCCGCGCGCAACGTGGTGCAGGGCGCGCAGGATAATAATGTGGTTCCGATGCCGGGTGCGGTGATCGATCAGGCGCCGCTGGCGCCGACGGCGGATGTGACGCCGCCGACCGATCGCTGGAAGGGCCTGGCCGAGCCGGGCACCCCGCTGGCGCAGGGACTGGACGCCATTGCCGCGCAGGATTCCTCGTTCGATCCGCGGCATTTCATCAGCGGCGCGCGCGGCGCCTATGAGATGATCGTGCTGGCGTTCGCCAACGGCGACCGGCGCGCCCTGAAGGATCTGTTGTCGTCCGAGGTCTATGAGAGCTTCGAGAGCGTGATCAAGGATCGTGAGAAGCAGGAGCAAAAGACCGAGACGCGGTTCGTTTCGATCGACAAGGCCGAACTGGTCGGCGCCGAAGCGCGCGATCGGGCGGCGCAGCTCACCATTCGCTTTGTGTCGCAGATGATCTCGGTCACCCGCGACAAGGCGGGCACGATCGTCGACGGCAATCCGGACAAGGTCGCCGATATCACCGATGTTTGGACATTCGCCCGCGACACTACTTCACGCGATCCGAACTGGAAGCTGGTTGGCACGGGAAGCGCTCATTGACCTGCGCGGTCTCAGGCAATACGCCGCCGCGTTTTGTGTAATCGCCATCGCGCTGCCGATGGCTGCTGTTGCCGCGCATGCCGCGCGCAAGCATCGATCCTACCCCGCCGCTCCCGCCGCCCGGCATCTGCCCTATCCTCGTCTCGCCTGGCCGCTTGAAATCAGCGGCGGTCAATATGCTCCGGTGGCCTGGGCCGATATCGCGGGCTGGAGCCAGGACGATCATCTCGAGGCCTACAAGGCGTTCCGCACCAGCTGCAAGCCGATCTCGGCGCAACACAATCTTCCCACCGATCCCAAGGCCCTGGGCATTTCGTTACGCGATCCCTGCCGCGCGGCGAAAGCGCTCGACATTTCCGACGACGGCAGGGCACGGGCCTTTTTCGAGGCGCACTTCCTGCCGCTGCGGATCTCGCGGCTCGGCGAAGGCGAGGGTTTTGTCACCGGCTACTACGAGCCTGTCGTCGAGGGGTCGCGGACGCAGACCGACGTCTATACCGTACCGGTCTATCGCCGCCCTTCCAACTTGTTCGTCCGCGGCTTCAAACAGGAAGCCGCCAGCCTGCCCAACAAGGGGCAGGTGTTTCGCAAGATCGGCCGCCGCAAGCTCGTGCCCTATTACGACCGGGCCGAAATCGAGGACGGCGCGATCGCCGGCCGCGGGCTCGAAATCTGCTGGCTGAAAAGCCAGACCGATCTGCTGTTCACGCAAATCCAGGGCTCGGCGCGGGTCCGCCTCGAGGACGGCTCGACCATCCGCATCAATTACGACGCGCATAACGGCTATCCCTATATGGCGGTCGGCCGCATCCTGATCGATCGCAACATCATTCCCAAAGACCAGATGTCGATGCAGAAGATCAGGGAATGGATGGAGCAGAACCCCGATGGCGCCAAGGAATTGCGGCGGCAGAACCGGTCCTATGTGTTCTTCCGCGAAGTGCAGCTCTCCGACAGGGATGAAGCGGTCGGCGCGCAGGGCGTCCCGCTGACGCCGGGCCGGTCGATCGCGGTCGACAAGGCGCTGCATGTCTACGGCACGCCGTTCTTTATCGAAGGCGAATTGCCGATCGAGTCGGAGCAATCGAAGACACCGTTTCGGCGGTTGATGATCGCGCAGGACACGGGTTCCGCGATCGTCGGGCCGGCGCGCGCCGATCTCTATTTCGGCGCCGGCGCGGACGCCGGGCGGGTGTCCGGCCGCCTTCGTCACACCATGCGCTTTGCCATCCTGGTGCCGAAGAGCCTCGATCCGGCGGCGCGGGGCCGCAAGATGCCGCTGCCGGACGCGCGGCCTGCGGCGAAAATCGCCAAGCTGTTTCCGCAAGGCGATCCGCCGAAGGATCAGCCCAAGGATTCAAAGAACGGCGCGAAGCCGTCGGAGACGCCCGCTGTCCAGGGCTCGCAGGACACCGCCAGCGCCAGCGAGCCGGCTAAACCCGCGCAGGTCACCCCGGTCGTTGTCGCAAAACCGGTGCCGTTGCCGGAAGCGCGGCCGAACCTCAAGCCGGCCCGTGAAGTGCGACGCTATCGCCATTATCGTCAACACCGCGGCCGCCGATGAAACGTCATCCTGCAGGCTCGATCCCGGAATTGCCGGCTGCGCCGCGCCGCAAGCGCGCGCTCAGCGAAGAAGAACACGCGCTGTGGGAGAGCGTTGCCAGGCAAACCAAGCCGCTGCGCAAGAAGCCTCGCCCCGTAAAGTCATCCGTTGCCACGCCGGACGCGGAACTGCCGGCCACGGCGAAAGCCTCGCCTCCGGCCAGACCGGCCCCGCCCGCAAAAATTTCACGCGTCTCAAAACCGGAAGCCCCGCCGTTGGCGCCGCTTGGACGTCGCGAGCGCTCCCACCTTGCCCGCGGCCGGAAGGAAATCGACGCCAGAATTGATCTGCATGGCATGACGCAGATCCGCGCCCACCGCGCGCTGTCGGGTTTCCTGCAGCGCGCCCACAGCGACGGCCTGACCTTCGTGCTGGTCATCACCGGCAAGGGCCGGATCGGCGCGGAGTCCGAACGCGGCGTGCTGCGGCGCCAGGTGCCGCAATGGCTCAGCCTGCCGGAATTCCGTTCGCTGGTGGTCGGTTTTGAGGAAGCCCATATCGGCCATGGCGGCGAGGGCGCGCTTTACGTGCGCATCCGCCGATCGAGAATCTGAGCCGTCTCTAAAAGGGACCTGCCGATCCCGACGCGCCGATGAGAAAGACGGATGCGGATTACAAGATAAACCGGCTCAAATCCGCGTTCTTCGCAAGATCGCCGACGTGCTTCTGCACATAGTCGGCATCGATCTGGATGGTCTCGCCATGGCGGTCGGGGGCGGCGAAGGAAATATCGTCGAGCACGCGCTCCATCACGGTCTGCAGCCGCCGCGCGCCGATGTTCTCCACGGTCGAATTGACCGCGACCGCCACATCCGCCAGCGCGTCGATCGCATCAGGGGTAATATCCAGCGTCACGCCTTCGGTCTGCATCAGCGCGACATATTGCTTGATCAGCGAGGCCTCGGGCTCGGTCAGGATGCGCCGCATGTCGTCGCGGCTCAGTGCTTCCAGCTCGACGCGGATCGGCAGCCGGCCCTGCAGTTCCGGCAACAGGTCGGACGGCTTGGCGATATGAAATGCGCCCGAGGCGATGAACAGGATGTGGTCGGTTTTGACCGCGCCGTGCTTGGTCGAGACGGTGGTGCCTTCGATCAGCGGCAGCAGATCGCGCTGCACGCCCTCGCGCGAGACGTCGCCGCCGCTGCGGCCGTCACGAACGCAGATCTTGTCGATCTCGTCGAGAAACACGATGCCGTTGTTCTCGACCGCATTGATCGATTCCTGCACCAGCTGGTCGCTGTCCAGCAGCTTGTCGGATTCCTCGTTGACCAGAAGCTCGTGGGAATCCTCGACCGTCAGGCGGCGGGTCTTGGTGCGGCCGCCCATCTTGCCGAAGATATCGCCGATCGAGATCGCGCCCATCTGGGCGCCCGGCATGCCCGGGATTTCGAACATCGGCATGCCGCCCGAGGATTGCGTCTCGACCTCGATTTCCTTGTCGTTAAGCTCGCCGGCGCGCAATTTCTTGCGAAACGAATCCCGCGTCGCGGCGCTGGAGTTGGCGCCGACCAGGGCGTCGAGCACGCGCTCCTCGGCGGCGAGCTGGGCGCGGGCCTGCACGTCCTTGCGCTTGCGTTCGCGGGTTTGCGCGATCGCGACCTCGACGAGGTCGCGGATGATCTGTTCGACGTCGCGGCCGACATAGCCGACCTCGGTGAATTTGGTGGCCTCGACCTTGATGAACGGCGCGCCGGCGAGCTTCGCCAGCCGCCGCGCGATTTCGGTCTTGCCGACGCCGGTCGGCCCGATCATCAGGATATTTTTCGGCAGCACTTCCTCGCGCAAGGTGCCCGTGAGCTGCAGCCGCCGCCAGCGGTTGCGCAGGGCGATGGAAACCGCGCGCTTGGCGTCGGTCTGGCCGACAATGAAGCGGTCGAGTTCGGATACGATTTCGCGGGGGGAGAAGTCGGTCATGGGCCCTAGCTAGGTTTTAAAGGTTGCTGACACAAGCGCCCTCAGATGATCGGCGGGCCCGACTGCCAGAGCCGGATGGCCTCGAACGGGTGGATCAGCATGATGATGTTGAGGGTAAGATTGTCGCGAATATGAAGCACCATCAGCAGTTCAAATAAAAGTGCGAGCACAACCGTCGCGGCAACTGGAAGTTTCCTCGCCAGCAGGAAGCCCACCACCATCGAAAGCGTATCGGCGATCGAGTTGACGATGCTGTCGCCGAAGTAATCCAGCGAAACCGTGCCTGTCCGGTACCGCTCGATGATCCAGTTGGAATTTTCAACCAGCTCCCAGCCACCTTCGACCAGCATCGCGGCTATCAGCCGCGCCGGCCAGGATGCGCGGGGCAGCAGCAGCCAGGCCGCGCCATAAAACAGGAAGCCGTGCAGGATATGCGAGAACGTGTACCAGTCGGTGATGTGCTGCGAATTTTCCGAGCTCAGCACCACGCCATGCCAAAGCTTCACGTACCCGCAGGCGCAGATCGGCAGCCGGCCCATCGCGAACAGGATCGAGGCTTGCATGACAAGCAGTCCGCCCGCGATCAGCCACCAATGCGGTATCGAGAGACTGCTCTCGGTTGAAGCGCTGCGCTGGAGCGTCATGGGTTGCTCATCGGCACGGACGGCGCCATCAGCCACCCTGCAACGTCTCGATGGTCACGTTGCGGTTGGTATAAACGCAGATGTCGGCGGCGATATCGAGCGCCCGGCGCACGATGGCCTCGGCATCCTTGTCGGTATCGACCAGCGCGCGCGCGGCCGCGAGGGCATAATTGCCGCCGGACCCGATCGCCATCACGCCGGCTTCCGGCTCCAGCACGTCGCCGGTGCCGGTCAGAACCAGCGACACGTCCTTGTCGGCGACGATCATCATCGCCTCCAGCCGCCGCAGATAGCGGTCGGTACGCCAGTCCTTGGCGAGCTCGACCGCCGCGCGGGTCAATTGCCCCGGATATTGCTCGAGCTTGCTTTCCAGCCGCTCGAACAGCGTGAAGGCGTCCGCCGTGGCGCCGGCAAAACCGCCGATCACGTCGCCCTTGCCGAGTCTGCGGACCTTTTTGGCGTTGGATTTGATGACGGTCTGGCCGATCGACACCTGCCCGTCGCCACCGATCACCACCTTGCCGCCCTTGCGGACCGTCAAGATGGTCGTGCCGTGCCAGACCGGCATCCCGGATTGTGATGCTTGCATGGAAACCTCGCGTTGGCCGGAATTTAGGGATTGGCGCGCGGGGTTACAATCGGCGCGGTCGGGCGCGTTTTCAGCCTAAAGCTTGCCCGGAGGTGATCCGGGCCGCAGCGGACCGGCGGGCCAAAGCCGGATTCCGGTCACCATAGCCGGAAGTTCGGCTCCAGCGCGTGATCCCGCAGTGGCGAAGGTGACATCGGCCTGTTAAAAGGGCCGCGTTTTCGGCCAAACAGGCCAAGGATCGGTCGAGGGAAAGCAGTTTTCATGCGCACGGCGACGATCAAGCGCAAGACCAAAGAGACCGACATCGAGGTGACGGTGAACCTCGACGGGTCAGGTGTATCCAACATTTCGACCGGCATCGGCTTTTTCGACCATATGCTCGATCTGCTGGCCCGGCATTCGCGGATCGACCTCACCGTGAAGGCGGTCGGCGACCTCCATATCGACCATCATCACACCACGGAAGATGTCGGCATCGCATTCGGCCAGGCGGTGAAGCAGGCGCTCGGCACCATGGCCGGCATCACCCGCTACGCCAGTATCCATATGCCGATGGACGAGACGCTGTCGCGGGTGGTGATCGACATTTCCGGGCGGCCGGTGCTGGTATTCAAGGTGGAGTTTCCGCGCGACAAGGTCGGCCAGTTCGACACGGAATTGGTCCGCGAATGGTTCAACGCCTTTACAATCAACGCCGGCGTGACTTTGCACGTCGAGACCCTATATGGCGAAAACAGCCACCATATCGCCGAATCCTGCTTCAAGGGTCTGGCGCGGGCGCTGCGCGCGGCGGTCGCGATCGATCCGCGCGCCGCGGGCGAAGTGCCATCCACCAAGGGTCAGCTCGGCGGCTGATCTCTTACGTTCTCGCGGAGAGCAACGTGCCTATTTACACCGTTCACGCACCTGTCCGGACTAACGCGGGCATCGCTGCGACCGACAGGTTCGCCTTCGTCCGCGACGGGTTTCACGTCTGGGCGGCGCTGTTTGGCCCGGTCTGGCTGGCCTGGCATCGGCTGTGGCTGGCGCTGATCGGCTGGATTGTCGTGGTCGTCGGCATCGATGCGGCGTTGGCGGCGCTCGGCGTCGGCCGGAGCGCGATATTCTGGGTGAATGTCCTGATCGCGCTGCTGACGGGATTTGAAGCGGCGAGCCTGTGGCGCTGGACGCTGTCGCGGCGCAACTGGCGCCAGCTCGACATCGTGGTGGCTGACGACGAGGAGGCGGCGGAGCGGCGGTTTTTCGATCGCTGGACTGCCAGGCAGCGCGCGCTCAGCAACGACCAATTGACGGTCGATCGCGGCGCGCCACCGCCGACGCGGGATATTCCGGGCCAGGCATTTTCCAAGCCGCCGCCGCTGCCGGGGAGCAGCATCATCGGATTGTTTCCGGAACCGGGAGGGTCGCGGTGAGCGTTGCCATCATCGATTACGGTTCCGGCAATCTGCACTCCGCTGCGAAAGCCTTCGAGCGCGCCGCGCGGGGCATGGAGAATCCGCAGAAGATTGTCGTCACCCGCGATCCCGAAGTGGCGTTCCGCGCCGATCGCATCGTGCTGCCCGGCGTCGGCGCCTTTGCCGATTGCCGCAGGGGTCTCGATGCGCTGGACGGCATGATCGAGGCGATGACGGAGGCGGTGCGGGACAAGGCGCGGCCGTTCTTCGGCATCTGCGTCGGCATGCAACTGATGGCGACCCGCGGCAAGGAGCACGTCACCACGAACGGGTTCAACTGGATCGCCGGCGACGTCGAAAAGATTTCGCCGCGCGAGGAGAATTTGAAAATTCCCCATATGGGCTGGAACACGCTGGACATGATCCGCGAGCATCCGGTACTCGAGCGCCTGGCCTTGGGGCCGAGCGGCCGCCACGCTTACTTCGTGCACTCCTATCACCTCAATGCGAGCAACGAGGCGGATGTGCTGGCGCGCGCGGATTACGGCGGGCCGGTAACGGCGATCGTCGGCAAGGACACCGCGATCGGCACGCAGTTTCACCCGGAGAAGAGCCAGCGTTTCGGGCTGGCCTTGATTTCGAACTTTTTGAAATGGAAGCCGTGATTCTGTTTCCCGCCATCGACCTCAAAAACGGCCAGTGCGTGCGTCTTGAGCAGGGCGACATGGCGCGCGCGACCGTGTTCAACCTCGATCCGGCGGCGCAGGCCCGCGCCTTCGCCGCGCAGGGGTTCGAATATCTGCATGTGGTCGATCTCGATGGCGCCTTTGCGGGAAAGCCGATGAATGCGCTGGCGGTGGAGGCGATGCTCCAGGCGGTCACCATGCCGGTGCAGCTCGGGGGCGGTATCCGCGATCTCGCCACCATCGAGGGCTGGCTTGCCAAGGGCGTTGCGCGGGTCATCATCGGCACCGCGGCGGTGCGCGACCCCGAACTGGTGAGGGGGGCCGCGAAAAAATTCCCCGGCCGGGTCGCCGTGGGGCTCGACGCGCGCGACGGCAAGGTCGCGGTCGAAGGCTGGGCGGAGACCTCGCAGGTGACGGCACTCGAGATCGCGCAGCGATTCGAGGATGCCGGCGTCGCCGCGATCATCTTCACCGACATTGCCCGCGACGGCCTTCTGAAAGGCCTCAATCTCGACGCCACCATCGAGCTGGCCGAACGTATCTCGATTCCGGTGATCGCGTCCGGTGGTTTTGCCTCCATCGAGGATGTCAAATCGTTGCTGGCGCCGCGCGCGAGCAAGCTGGCGGGAGCGATCGCGGGACGTGCGCTCTATGACGGCCGGCTCGATCCCCAGGCCGCATTGACGCTGATCCGTGATGCGCGGGCGGCGGCCTAGGAGTTTTGCATGTTTAAAGTCCGCGTCATTCCCTGTCTCGACGTCAAGGACGGACGGGTGGTCAAAGGCATCAACTTCGTCGATCTGCGGGACGCCGGCGATCCCGTGGAGGCGGCCGTCGCCTACGACGCCGCCGGCGCCGATGAACTTTGCTTCCTCGATATCACCGCCACGCATGAAAACCGCGGCACCATGCTGGATGTGGTCCGGCGCACCGCCGAGGCCTGCTTCATGCCGCTGACGGTGGGCGGCGGGGTGCGCACCGTCGACGATATCCGGGTGTTGCTGCGATCCGGCGCCGACAAGGTTTCGATCAACAGCGCCGCGGTCAGCCGCCGCGAATTCGTCAAGGAGGCGGCCGAGAAATTCGGCGATCAGTGCATCGTGGTGGCGATCGACGCCAAGCGCGTGAAGCGCGGCGGGGGCGGCGAACGCTGGGAAATCTTCACCCATGGCGGCCGGAATTCTACCGGCATCGATGCCATCGAATATGCCCAGGAAGTGGTCTCGCTCGGCGCCGGTGAAATCCTGCTGACCTCGATGGACCGCGACGGAACCCGGCAGGGCTTTGACATTCCGCTGACCCAGGCGGTGGCCGACAGCGTCGCCGTGCCGGTGATCGCCTCCGGCGGGGTCGGCGAGCTCGATCATCTGGTGGACGGGATCCGGGAGGGGCACGCCACCGCGGTGCTGGCGGCATCGATTTTCCACTTCGGGGAATTTACCATACGGCAAGCCAAGGATCACATGGTGCGCGCCGGGTTGCCGATGCGGCTCGATCCCTGACGACTCCGGCGGACAGAAATGCTAAATCTTATGGCAGGCCTTATGGGTTGAGTGGCGTCGCATCCTGCGGGCGCTTGTCGAGTTGAGCTGATGCCGCGTTTTACGATCCACGATCTGGCCGCCACCATCGATGCCCGCGCGGCGTCGGGGGGCGAGGCGTCCTACACCCGCAAGCTGCTCGACAAGGGCGCCGAACACTGCGCCAAAAAGCTTGGCGAGGAGGCGGTCGAGACCGTCATCGCCGCGGTCGAAAATGATCGCGAGCATCTCATCGCCGAAAGCGGGGATCTGCTGTTTCACCTGCTGGTGCTGTTGAAATCGCGCGGCGTGAAGCTCGAAGATGTCGAGGCTGCGCTGGCGCAGCGCACGTCAATGTCCGGACTGGAAGAGAAAGCGTCGCGCAAGCGCGACTAATTTAGAGGCCGCCTTATGGATATTCGGGCACCTGACCAGCCATACAATCCCTACCGCATCTTCACGCGCGAGCAGTGGGCGCGGTTGCGCGACGACACGCCGATGACGCTGGAGCCGGGCGAATTCGAACGGCTGCGCTCGATGCACGATCGTCTCGATCTGCAGGAGGTCGAGGACATCTACCTGCCGTTGTCGCGCCTGCTGTCGATCTATGTCGATGCGACCCACCGCCTCTATCAGGCGCAGCGCCAGTTCCTCGACATCCGCGACCGCAAGGTGCCCTATATCATTGGCATCGCAGGCTCGGTCGCCGGTGGCAAGTCGACCACGGCGCGCGTGTTGCAGGCGCTGCTGGCGCGCTGGTCGCCGCGGCCCAAGGTCGATCTGGTGACGACCGACGGCTTTCTGTTCCCCAATGCGGTGCTCGAGCGGCAGGGCCTGATGCAGAAGAAGGGCTTTCCGGAAAGTTACGACCTGCCGATGCTGCTGGCGTTCTTGAGCGACATCAAGGCGGGACGGCGGCCGGTGCGCGCGCCGGTCTACTCGCATTTAACCTATGACATCGTTCCCAATCAGTGGATCGAGATCGACCGGCCGGACATCCTGATCGTCGAAGGCGTCAATGTGCTGCAGACCGGCCGGCTACCGCGCGACGGCAAGGCGGTTCCGGTGGTTTCGGACTTCTTCGACTTCTCTGTTTATATCGATGCCGACGAACCGGTGCTGCGGGAGTGGTACATCCGGCGCTTCCTGGCGCTTCGCGATACCGCGTTTCACGATCCGCGGTCGTACTTCCATCGCTACGCGCTGCTTTCGGACGAGGAAGCCACCGCGACCGCCCTGGCGATCTGGGAGCGAACCAACCTCGCCAATCTCGAAGACAATATCTTGCCGACCCGGCCGCGCGCGACCCTGATCCTGAAAAAGGGCGCCGATCACGTGGTCGAGACCGTGGCGCTGCGGCGGCTATAGCGCTGGCGGTTACGCCGCGTGCCGCGAAGCATCGCCGCCGAAATGCTCGATATAGCGCGCGCTGATGGCCGAGACCGGCATGATGATCAGCACGTCGGTGGTGCCGAACTGATGATCGATCACGGCGCCGTCGCCGATATAGGCCCCTAGCCGCAGGTAACCCTTGATCAGAGGCGGCAGCTCGCGAAGCGCGGCCTTCGGATCGATGGCTTCCTTGGCCATGCGGTTCATCTCGATCCGGCGTGAGGGATGCGCGGTGGCGCGCCAGGCTTCCGGCGCTCGCGCATAATGGTGCAGAAACGACAGCGGCAATGCCAGCCGTCCGGGATCGGTGCCTTCAAAACTGGCGCAGCCGATCATCACGTCGAGCCGATGCTGACGGACATAGCTCCAGATGCCGTGCCACAACAGCTCGACGGTACGCTTGTTGCGATAGCGCGGCAGCACGCAGGACCGTCCGAGCTCGAGGAAACGCAGGCCGGCATGACGATCGATCAGGCCTGATATGTCGAACTCGTCCTCGGTATAGAAGCCGCCATGGCTTTCCGCCACGTCCTGGCGCAGCAGGCGATAGGTGCCGACCACCGGCTGCTTGCCGCTGATCGACGGCTTGGCGGCGTGATCGATCACCATCAGATGATCGCAAATCTTGTCGAAGGCGTCCTTGTCGCGGCGCGCCAGCAGGGTCGCGGCATCCGCAATGGCGGTGCCGTCCTTGTAGAACACGTGGTAACGCAGTTTTTGGGCCCGCTTGACGTCGCGCTTTTCCCGGGCGAGCCGCACCTCGAGGGTGCCGAGCCGGCCAAGCGTGGCCGGGAAAGCAGGAAAACCACGGATCGGCTCGATGCCGGGCGAGATCGGCAACGGCTTGAACCAGGTCATTGCCGCCTGCGCCGCGGTCCCGACTTTCTCCGGCCGCAGCATTTGCATCAACCGCTGCGTCGATCGCGCCAGCTCGCCGTTCTGCATAGACACCCTCGCGACCGCACGCATCCGATCGAATCGATGCGGTCTTCGAGGCCTGTGAAATCACGGGCGTTCTACAGCGATGTGACATCGTCATTGCCGCCGTGTGACAAGCCCGCGCCCAAAACCAGAATGCCGGCCCATCCGGGCCGGCATTCCATGCGCAAGAATGGTTGGTTTGGCGGTCTACTTCAACGCCAGCGGCTTTTCCTCGTCGAGGAAGCCCATCAGTTCGCGGAAGAATTGCATGCGGTTCTTTTCCATCATCACCGTATGGGTCCCCTCGCTCAATTCGATCAGCCGCTTGTAGGGCGTATTCTTGAGCTGCGCGAAATAGCCCTGCGCCAGGTAGCTGGGAAGATCCGCGTCCCATTCGGCATGCAGCAGAAGGGTTGGCACGGTAATCTTGCCGGGGTCATACAACGCCTTGCCGGCGCTCCAATAGTTCATGCTGTCCTCGGCCACGCCGTTGGGCGCCCGCAGCATCGGCGGATTCTGCTTCGACGACTCCGGATCGGTGGCCCAGGTTGCGTTCGCCCAGGCTTCGAACACGCCGGGCGGAATCAAATCCGCTTGTTTGTCCGCGGGGACATCCTTGAGCCAGCGCGCCTTGGCTGAATCCTTGGAGACCAGCCGGTAGGCGCCGAGTGGCGCGGCATTGGCGGCCGCGGGGGACGGCGGCTCGTTTCGGATCCATTGCGGGGCATAGAGCACGAGACGGTTGACCTTGTCATTATGCTCGCTGGTGTACGATCCGGCGATCGAGGTACCCCACGACCAGCCCATCACGTTGATCTTTGAAACCTTGCGCTTCCTGAGAATGTAGTCGACCGCCACGCCCAGATCGTGCGCCGCGACCTTGGTCGATACGATCGGCTTGTTCGCTGCCGGCGGCTGGCTCATTTCGGGGGGCCGGGTCGAGCGGCCGTAGCCCCTGACGTCGACGAGATAGACGTCGTAGCCGCGTGCGGCGATCAGATCCATCATCGAGACGCCTTCGATAGGAAGATCGAATGCGGTCTCGGCCGGATAGGTTGCGCCATGCACGAACAACAGGATCTTGTCCGGCGGCGTTTCCCTGCCGGCCGGATGCTTGTTGCGCACGAACAACTGGATTCCCGCATCGCCAGACGGGATCATGGTGTCTGTGGATACCAGCTTCGGTCCCTTTGCCTGAGCGCCTGCGCTTACGAAGCTGCTTGCGACAAGACACGCCAGAGATATCTGCAAAAGCCTCTTGGTCATCGGAGTCCTCCCGGGACGTTTTTGTTTTTAAGGCCGCTCGTTGGCGGCCTGCGTTCCGTTCGCATGCGCGGACCGGAAGCGCGCGCATGCTCGGTCCAATCGCCGGCAGCGTCAAGGGTATCGCACATGCGGACGCAGCGTTCGCGCTGTCTCAGGCGGCGAGATGCCGGGAGGCGGCGAGGCCTGCGAGCGCGTCGGCAAGCTTCTCGCGATCGAGCGGCTTGATCAGAAAACCGTCCATTCCGGACTCAAAACAGGCGTAGCGATCCTCCACCAGCGTGTTCGCCGTGAGCGCCAGGATCGGCGTGCGGCGGCCCGGCTGACCGGCCTCATGCGCGCGGATCTGCTTGGTGGTTTCGATGCCGTCGAGTTGCGGCATCTGGATGTCCATCAGAACAAGATCATAAGGCGCGCCGGCGGACTTGGCCGCCAGCCAGGATTCCAGCGTCTCCTCGCCATTGGTGCAGATGACGGCATGATGTCCAAGCCTGGAGAGCAGCGAACGCATCAACAGCGCGTTGATCTCATTGTCTTCGGCCACCAGAATCGAAAGGCCGCGCGCAGGCGCGGCGGCCGAAATTTCGGCCGCGTCAGTCGCCCCGATCGGGGCATCGCCGGCAAGACTCGGCGCAAGAACTTCGGGCGCCGCCGTCAAGCGGGCCGCGAGCGACGCCGCGCGCAATGGTTTGACCAGGTAGCCGGTGAAGGCGGAGCCGGCCGGGGAGGGCTGAAGTTCATGCCGCGTCGCCGGTGTGAACATCACAATTCGTTGCGTCGCGTGGTGCCGCGCGGTCTCGCCGAGCAATTCGATATCGGCAGCGCCCAGCGCGTGATCGAGCAGAACGGCGTGCCAGGATCGTTCCGGCAGCAACGCCTGCGCCACCGCGACATCCGAAACCATGCAGGTCTGACCGCCCCAGCGTTGCAGCCGCCGTGCAATCAACGAAGCCTCGATGCTCTGTGGCGAGACCAGCATGATCGATTGACCCGCCAGATCCGGCGCCGCGAAATTCCGTTGTTCGCCGTCATCGGCACCGGAAGCGGCAAGCGGTACCGACACCTCGAAGGTCGAGCCCACGCCCGGCTGGCTCTCCAGCGCGATGCGGCCGCCCATGCGCTTGACGATGCGCTCGCTGATGCTCAGGCCCAGGCCGGTGCCGCCATAGCTCCGGGCGATCTTTTCGTCGGCCTGTTCGAACTCGCGGAAAATGCGCTGCTGCGCCTCGGGGGCGATGCCGATGCCGGTATCGCGCACCAGGAAGCTGATCTCGTTGGGCCAGATGCCCGGCTCGACGATCAGCGCCACGCCGCCGGCCGAGGTAAACTTGATGGCATTGCCGGCGAGATTGAGCAGCACCTGGCGCAGCCGTGCGGCGTCCCCGACCACCTCCGTCGGCAGCCGCTCGTCGATATAGGCGGCGATCTCGAGCTTTCGGGCCTGCGCCCGCGGCGCCAGCAGTTCGGCGATGTCCTCGATCAAGGCGGCCAGCGCGAACGGGCGCTGTTCGAGATCGATCTTGCCGGCCTCGATCTTGGAATAATCCAGCAGCTCCCCGATCAGCGACAGCAGTGCCTCGCCCGAGGTTTTCACCGCCCTGGCATAGGTCATCTGCTCCGGTGTCAGCGGCGTATCCAGCAGCAGCCCGCTCATGCCGATGATGCCGTTCAGCGGCGTGCGAATTTCGTGGGAGGCCATCGCGAGGAAGCGCGACTTGGCGCGGTTGGCGGCATCGGCGTGGTCGCGGGCCTCGCCGAGCGCGCGTTCGGTCTCGGCACGGTCGGTAACGTCGCGCCCGATGCATTGCAGTTCCGCCGGCTGGCCCGCATCGCTGCGAACGAGGCCTTCGCGCCATGCGATCCATCGCGGACCGAGCGCGGTTGCAATCTTCTGGTCATGAATCCGCGTGCCGTTCGAGCCAAGTGCGGTGTCGCCCTGCTCGGTCACGTCGAGCGTAAAGGCGCTGCCGATCAGCGCGCTGCGCGAACGCCCGGCCAGTTCGCAAAAGGCGTCGTTGGCGAAGGTGATGCGGCCTTCCGCGTCGCGCAGCACGATCAGGTCGCCTTGCGATTCGAACAGGCTGCGGGCGCGTTGCTCCGCCTCCTGTAATTCCCAATTGCGGTCGGCCAGCGCTTCGTTGTGCAAGGCGATCTTGCGGACCTTCTTGCGCATACCGCGCAGCCGAAAGCTGAGCGTCGCCAGCGCCACGCACGCGATGGCGAACAGGAAAGAGGCGCCGATCGCAAAGGCATGCGGGTCATAGCCGGAATTTTCGGTCCGGCTGCCGGAAATGAACCCATACCCTCCGCCAAAGGCGGCGGAGAAGATCAGGAACGAGCGGATCGTGAAAGTGAGCCAGGGATGACGGCGCGTGAACCGGCGGATGCGTAATTTGATTCGGAAAAACCGCCCCATCGCCACCCCGAGATTGATTTGCAGCAGCGCGCGTGTTCGGCGCCGCATATTCTATGAGACCGATTCAATTCATGCCATGTGCTGGCGACGACGATGCGACTGCGAGTTTGAACAAGTGCTTGAGGAGGGGCGGCGTCCCGCAGCCCGATGAGAACATGGTTGATAAAGCGTTAACGGGCCGTTCGGAGCCGCGCGTTGAGATCCTCCACGGACGCCGGCGATCTCGCCTCGAGGGATTACGCCGCGCGCCTGACATCATCAGCCAGTGCGCGATAGGACAGCGCTTCGGCAAGGTGAAGCCGGCCGATCCTGTCGGCGCCGTCGAGGTCGGCCAGCGTGCGGGCGACGCGCAGCACGCGGTGATAGCCGCGGGCCGACAGCCGCATGGTTTCGGCGGCGTCGTGCAGCAGCTTCAGGCCTTGCGCGTCCGGTTGGGCGATGGT
Organism: uncultured Alphaproteobacteria bacterium; assembly: GCA_963793165.1. Taxonomy (GTDB): domain Bacteria; phylum Pseudomonadota; class Alphaproteobacteria; order Rhizobiales; family Xanthobacteraceae; genus Bradyrhizobium. The sequence continues at coordinate 18,776 of CAWBYU010000003.1, read as the reverse complement.
TTCGAGCACCGACGCCGGCGCCTCCGCATTGGTGCGGATATGAGGCAATCCGGCCGCGGCGTAACGCGCCATCTGGGTGTCGCGTGCGGCCGCGACGCGGGCGGCGACTTCGGCGGATCCTTCCGTTGCCGGCGGCAGGATCAGGTCGGTTGCGGTCACCGCCGGCACTTCGATCCGAAGATCGATGCGATCCATCAGCGGGCCCGAGATGCGCGCCTGATAATCGCCGCTGCAGCGGTCGATCCGTCCGCGCTTGCAGGAATAGCCGGGCTCGTAGGCATGGCCGCAGCGGCAGGGGTTCATCGCCGCGACCAGCATGAAGCGCGCCGGATAGGTGACACGATGATTGGCGCGCGACACCGAGACTTCGCCATTCTCCAGCGGCTGGCGCAGCGAATCCAGCACCCGCGCATCGAACTCCGGCAATTCGTCGAGGAACAGCACGCCTTGATGCGCCAGCGAAATTTCGCCGGGCCTGGCGCGCATGCCGCCGCCGGTCAGCGCCGCCATGCTGGCGGAATGATGCGGGCTGCGGAACGGCCGCCGCGCCGTGAGCGCGCCGTCGCGGATCTCGCCCGCGACGGAAGCGATCATGGATACTTCGAGCAGTTCGGATGGCGACAAAGGCGGCAGGATCGAGGGCAACCGCGCGGCCAGCATCGACTTGCCGGCGCCGGGCGAGCCGATCATCAAGAGATGATGCCCGCCGGCGGCGGCAATCTCGAGCGCGCGCTTGGCGCTTTCCTGTCCCTTGATGTCGCGCAGATCGAGCAGCGTCTTCTCGCGCTCGTGGACCCTTGGCTGCGGGCGCGACAGTACTTGCGTGCCCTTGAAATGATTGGCGATCTGGATCAGCGAGTTCGCGGCGACGATCTGGATATCGGGGCTCGCCCAGGCCGCTTCCGCGCCGCATTGTGCGGGACAGATCAGGCCTTCGTCGCGCGAATTGGCGCCGATCGCCGCCGGCAACACCCCGGCAACCGGCGCGATCGATCCATCAAGGCCGAGTTCGCCGAGCACGGTGAAGCCGTTCAGGGCGTCCGGCGGAATGGCCCCGATCGCGGCCATCAGGCCGAGCGCGATCGGCAGATCGTAATGGCTGCCTTCCTTCGGAAGGTCGGCGGGCGCGAGATTCACGGTGATTCGCCGGGCCGGCAGCGCCAGGCCGGAGGCGATCAGCGCCGAGCGAACCCGTTCGCGGGCCTCGGACACCGCCTTGTCGGGCAGACCGACAATGGCGAAAGCCGGCAGGCCGGGTGCGACTTGGACCTGAACATCGACGGCACGGGCTTCGATGCCCTCAAAAGCTACCGTGGAAACCCGCTGAACCATGCCGCCCTCTCCCATATCAGAGGGTAGCCTAAAGTACCGGCGGAGACAAGAACATTAAGGGAACATGGAACTCAACGGCTGCGGAGATTGGCGGGGGCCTCCGGCTGAAGAGAGGCGAGAGGGGCGCCTGCGCGTAGGCAGGCGGTGCACTTAAGGTTAAGATAAGCTTACCGGCCCGTGCCCTTTGTCTATCGGCTAAACACGAGCCATTCGCTTTCAAGTGTGCGCGGTAATCGGCCGCGTCCGTTTCAACGACTACTTTCGGAAAGAGAATCTAAACGCGAGGGGATCGAATGTTGCACCGAATGACAACGTTGTTGTCTACGGTCGTCATTGCGTTTCTTGCAGTTCCTGTAGGGAACGCCATGTTCTCGACCGCCGTCTGGGCAGCCGATAGCTGCCTCGCGCGGCCAACTGGCGTTGCTCCCAATGGAAGTCGTTGGCAGTATCAAACGGACCCCATCACCCGTCGAAAATGCTGGGTTCTTGACGGTCCCAAAACGACTGCTCAAGGCGGCGTTCTGCCGAGATTGCTTGCCTTCGGAAGCTCAAACGAAGTTGCAGAACGACCGAGCGCGGCGAGCTGCATCGCCGCGCCGAACGGTCAGGCTCCCCAAGGCACGCATTGGGTCTACCGCCCGGACCATGCGACCGGTCAACGATGCTGGCATCTCGGCGACGAGGTCTCTCGCATTCATTCCTCTGGAAGCCGGAACCAGGTCGCCAAAATTCGAGAGGCCGCGGCGTCGCGCGCGCGCGTAACGTCGGTCGGGTCGGAAACGCTGGCCGCGGCTCTTCCGCTGGCCGTCGCGGACGCCAATGCACGGCTGGTCGATATGTCCGATCCGCCGCCAGACCGGATCGAAACGGCGTCTTCGCCGGCGGCGGCGGTTATCTCGGAAACCGCCAACGAAAATGTTGCGCTACCGACCTTCGAGTCCCGCTGGACCGATCCGTCGGACCAGCTTGGTTCAAGCGATCGCGCGCTTAAGCCCGTGGACCTTTCCGAGCTCCATCAGCCTGATCCGGGAGTCCCTGACGAGGTCGCGCGTTCCACCAAGGATAACGCCGCCAGGGACAATACCGCCAAGGATGGCGGTCATCTGCCGGTGACCGAGCCGCTTGACCTTACCCTGCTGATTTTTCTCGGCTCGCTCGGCGGTGCGTTGGTCCTGTTCGGATTGGCTGGCCGCTCATTTTTCTATGAACGCTCCAGATCTGCAGCCTGGCCAAATCTTCCCCCGCCACACGATGTATTGCGCGTCGCCGAGTTTGGTTTATCAAGCTCGAAATCGCCGGGCGATGGCGCGGAGCGTGGTCATGAGGCCGCAAGCGACTGGCAGAATGCCATGGATGCCCTGCTTCGACTGGTCGGCGGGCGGCCGACCGACCGCGATCCGTCGCGCGCGCAGCGCCATGCGGCCGGCGACCGGCGGCTCGAAGAGCGCCGCGACCGGCAATCCAGGGATAACGGATCCCAGCAAACCCCAAAGCAAAGTTCCAAATAAACCTGCAAGTAACTCGGGCGCGTCAACGCGACGCTCGAACCCTGCCGGCGGCCCGGACAATCAAGGAAACATCGCGGCTTGCGCCCCGGGAGACGGGCGCGCGCTGCCTTTGGGCTGGATCTCGGCCAGGTCGGCCAGTTCGGAGATGACGCGCCGAAATCCGGGCCGTTGCTCGTCGATGTCCTTTTGCCCGGTGATGTAGGTCGGATGATGGGCCGCGAGGTTGCCTACATACTCGATCTTTCCCATCACCGCGCCGGCGCCGCGGGTGAGCTTGATGTAGCGGTTTGAGCATGCCAACCCGATGATGTCGGCGAGCGCCCGGTATTCGCCTCCGGCATCCTTGATGACGTCACCCTTCTCCGCCCGTTCGAACGCCAGCAGCAGCAAGCACGCCAGCAACCGGCGGCACATCACCGCGCAGGCATCATAGAAACCGCGCTGATAGGTTTCGTTGATCTGCACCACCAGGCTTTCCAGATAGGGCCTGGTATTCTCGAACAGTCCCGCAGGAATAATTTGCGCGTCGACTGTGGGCGCAACGACCATTCCTGCCAATTCGTTGTAGCGCAATGAGAGGCGCGACTTGCCGGCAACGCGCAGCCTAACGGTGCCCATCTCCCTGCCCCGCATCACATCGCGGTTGGCAAGGAGCTGCCTCCCGAGACGCGTGACGTTGACCCGCCGGCGCAGCGACAGATCGTGCATCAGCTCGGCGAGGTACGCCGGGCGCAGTTCGGACCTTCCTTCGTTCTGATCAAAGTACCAAAGCAGCGCGATCGCCAGGCCGACCTCAGTGAGGCCGAGCTTCGAGATACCCTCAGCAAAGGATGGAAGGTTATTTTGCATCACCTGCGAGGAACCGTTTCTGAAATTCGGCGTGCGCCCTTGACCTGCCTTGCCCGAACGCGGGCAACTCCGCCTTGCTTCAACAAGGCAGCGGCACCCGAACAAACATCCGAACACAGCCCGGCGTCCACGCGGTCTGTTGAAGCAGACCCGTTACGATGCCGGCTGGATTTCTCCGACGAGAGCAACACCCTACGAATTGAATTCCAATCTATCCGGCGGGGCAAAAAAACCGCGGGAAATACTCCCGAATTTGAAGCATTCTAGATTTGAGTCATTCTAAGAAAGTGCAGATGAAAAAAGACATCGCCGCCCGCGGCACGGTCGGTTTCGAAAATCTCGTGACAAGTTGTCGCAATGGGCAGGCGCCATCCAAAAAAGATGCGGCGCAGAAGCAGAACAGGAATAAGCCATTCGCTATCAGCTGCCGCATTGCGGGGATGAGTTGACTTCAGGGCTGCCGATGTCGTGTGGCGCGGGCTCGGAGAGTTTCCAACAGGTGTCATGAAAATGAGCGACGGTGGACGTGCGTGCGGGGCGTACCGAAAGGCCGCCCGGCACGCCGCCGCACGCTCAGAGCATCATCGCCATCGGCTCGGGGAAATAGCGGAAGCCGTCGCCTGATTTTGCGACGTGACCATATCCGGGCCACGCGAAGTGATAGGACATGACGGGGATCTTGTTGGCTGCGAGCATGTCCAGCATTTTCACCCGCGTCGCCGCCGCCTGCTTCGGATCGGTGTCGTAGGAGAATTGCATCAGCGGCTTTTCAAGCAGCAGCACCGCGTGATGGGTAAGGTCACCGAGGAAAGCAAAGGATTTGCCGTTCGACGTCACCATGAACATGTGGTGACCCACGGTGTGGCCGGGTGCGGCCATGGCCTGAACGCCGGGCAGGAACTCCTGGCCGTCCTTGAAGAATATCAGCCGGTCGCGCACCGGCAGCAGGTTCTTGCGGGCGTGCACCACGAAATCTTTCTGCGGGCTGCCGATCTTGCCTTCGTCGGTCCAGAAATCGAAATCGCTCTGCGCGATATAGAACTGCGCGTTCGGGAACAACGACTTGTCGTCGGCGCCGACAATGCCGCCGATATGGTCGATATGCGCGTGTGACAGCACCACCGCATCGATGTCCTCCGGCTTGATACCGGCTTCCGCCATGCTCTTCTGCTGGCGGCCGGTGGTCGGCCCGAACGCCTTCGACGTTCCCATGCCGGTGTCGAACAGCACCAGCTTGTCGCCGGTGTTGACGATCGGCGAATTCTGCTCGAGCACGACATTATCCGGCGACAGGAAATTGTCGCTCAGCATCTTCTTCACCTCCTCCTTCGGGACGCCGATAAACGCGCCGGAGGGATCGCCGAGCGGCAGCGGGCCATCGGAAACCACCGTGACTTCGGCGTCGCCGAGCAGGAACCGGTGCCAATAGGGCGACTGCGTTCCGAGCTTGGGAGCGCGCGCCAGCGCGCTGCCGCCGAGCATGGCCGTGGCGCCAAGGCCGGCGCCGAGAGCAAGCAGTGACCGTCGCGAAACATGGTGTGTCATGCGTTTTCCTCCATTGTTTTTATGAAATTTTCGTTGTCACCCGGACCAAACGGTCCGCCGCCTGATCGAGACGGCTGCCAATATGCTGCGCCCGCTTTCGGAAGCTGGCAAGGGAAATGGCCTTCCGGAATCGTGCCGCAGAAAAGCGCCGGATGCATATCGGGGCGCAAAGCGGGTCAGCCTTGGAGGCTCACTGGAAATGTATTTCGAGTGCAAATGCCGATTCGATTTTCAAACGGCACGATAGTTCAGATGGCAGGACTGTCATTGCGAGCGCAGCGCGAGGCTGCATTTTCGGTCAGGCTGTCAGGCCCGTTTTTTCTCGATCACGTCCCAGATTTTTGCCGCCACATCCGGTCCGCCGAGCCGCGCGATGGCGCGGATGCCGGTCGGTGAAGTGACATTGATTTCGGTGAGATGGCCGTCGATGACGTCGATGCCGACGAACAGCAAGCCGCGCGCGCGCAAGGCCGGGCCCAGCGCCGCGCAGATTTCGCGCTCGCGGGGCGAAAGGTCGGTGGCCTGTGCCGCGCCGCCGCGGACCATGTTGGAGCGCAAATCGTCCGGCGCCGGCACGCGGTTGACGGCGCCCGCGAATTCGCCGTCGACCAGGATGATGCGCTTGTCGCCGTGCTTGACCTCGGGAAGAAAGCGCTGGATCACCCACGGCTCGCGAAACGTGACCGAGAACATGTCGAACAGCGAACCGAAGTTCATGTCCTGCGGCATGATGCGAAACACCGCCGCGCCGCCGTGGCCATGCAGCGGTTTCATGACGACCGCGCCGTGCTCGTCGCGGAACGAATTGATCTCGTCGAGATCCCTGGAGATCAGCGTCGGCGGCATCAGATGCGGAAAATCCATCACGAAGATCTTTTCCGGCGCGTTGCGCACGCTGGCGGGATTGTTGACCACCAGCGTCTTCGGGTGAATCCGCTCGAGAAAATGCGTCGAGGTGATGTAGGCGAGATCGAATGGCGGGTCCTGCCGCAACAAAATCACGTCGAAGGCCGTGAGCGGTTCGCGCCGCGCTTCGCCCAGCGTGAAATGATCGCCGGGCTGGTCTCGCACGGTGAGCACCTGAACCGGCGCGACCAGCTCCTCGCCGCGCAGCGACAGCTTGTCCGGCGTATAATAAGACAGGCCGTGGCCGCGCTTCTGCGCTTCCAAGAGCAGCGCGAAGGTCGAATCGCCATTGATGTTGATGCGCGCGATGGGGTCCATCTGGACGGCGACATTCAGTTTCATTTCGGAGTCCGCAGGTTGGTTTTGCCGGGATGTTGCTAAGGGCTGGCGTCGAACGCCGCTAACAGATGGCGCGGCAAGCGCCGCGGCGCAATCAGCATGGCATCAAATCGCAGTTCGAATTCGGCGTGTTCGGGATGCGCCATCAGCCAGGCCTGCGCGGCGTCGATGATGCGCTGCTGCTGGCGCGCCGTTACCGCATAGGCCGCGTCATCGAGGCTGGCGCGGGCCTTGACCTCGATGAACGCAACGAGGTTGCGCCGGCGCGCCACGATGTCGATCTCGCCATAGGGCGTGCGGAAGCGTTTTGCCAGGATGCGATAGCCCTTCGCCATCAGATAGGCGGCGGCGCGGGTCTCGGCGGAGAGGCCGGTCTTGAAGGCGGCGACCCGCGCGGGCGAGGCTAGTCTTGTCAACTTGTCGGGCGGCAAGACACCGTCAGTCTTCGCCATCGGCATCCTTGTCGGTATTCTCGTCTCTATTCTTGTCGGTATCCTTGGGGCTGATGTCCTTGGCGAGTTCGAGCGCGCGGGCATAGATCTCGCGGCGCGGCCGGCCGGATAGTTCGACCGCGTGCGCGACCGCATCCTTGACGCTGCCGCGCTGCAGCTGACCTCGCAGCAGTTCATCCAGCTCGTCCTCCGCCATGATCTGCGCGGCCTTGGGCGGCGGACCGATCACCAGCACAAATTCGCCGCGCGTCTCCAGGGTGTTGGCTGAACGCGCCAGTTCGGCGAGCGGCGCGCGCCGGATGTCTTCGTGGAGTTTGGTCATCTCGCGACATATGGCGCCGTCGCGCGCGCCCATGATGTCGGCGAGATCGGCGAGGGTGTCCTGCACGCGATTGCCCGATTCGAACATCACCAGCGTCGCGTCGATCCGCGCCAGTTCGGCCAGCCGCGCCCGGCGCGCGGTCTCCCTGGACGGCAAAAACCCTTCGAAGAAGAAGCGATCGGTCGGCAGCGCCGCCACCGCCAGCGCCGCCAGCACCGAAGAAGGCCCCGGCAGCGCGATCACCTGATGGCCCGCGGCGCAGACCTCGCGCACCAGCTTGAAGCCGGGGTCCGAGATCAACGGCGTGCCGGCATCCGAGACCAGCGCGATCGAAGCGCCCTGCGCCAGCCGTTCCAGGATTTTCGGCCGCGCCAGCGCGGCGTTGTGTTCATGATAGGGTTTGAGCAGCGCCGTGATGGCGTAGCGTTCGGTCAGCCGGCGGGTTATCCGGGTGTCTTCGCAGGCGATGATGTCGACGCCGGCCAGCGTTTCCAGCGCGCGCAAGGTGATATCGCCGAGATTGCCGATCGGCGTTGCCACCAGATGAAGGCCGGGAACCGCCTTCGGGGCGGTCAGGAGCTGGCCGCCCACAGAAAATGTACGCTCCGAGGTTCCCGTCACGCCTTCAGTTGTATTTATGGAAGCCGGTTTTGCGCGCATAGTGACAATCTAGAGGTGACGCAGCATTTACACCATGACCGTGCGGATTGCGGTATATTGTTCCGCATGACGGTGAGGAAAGATATCCCTGCAACCGGGTCCGTGCCGGAGCCGACAATCCTTTTGTTTTAGTTTAACTATTCACTAACAATATGCATGATTCCGCCCTCCTGATTGTTCAGAAGTGACTTACTGGCCGATTTCGGTCCGTCTAAGAGATAAGAGATACGATGGTGGGCCGCCGAACTCCCAAAGACCTGTCCAGGGCTCCGACGGACGAGGCCGGAACTGTGCCTGTGCTGTCGGGGCCGACCCGGCGGTCAGCGCTCGGCCTGATTCTCGGCGCCCCCGTGCTTGGGGCTTGCTCCGGCATCCAGAGCTCGTTTTCGAATCCATTCAACTCGCAGGCCGGCCCTTCCGGACCGCCCGAGCAGCCGGTTGCGGTCGGCAGCGGGCAGGTCAAGGTGGGATTGATCCTGCCATTGTCGGCGGGCGGCAATGCCGGGGTCGCGGCGCAATCGATGAAGAACGCGGCCGAGATGGCGCTGGCCGAGTTCCAGAATCCCAACATCCAGCTTCTCGTCAAGGACGATGCCGGCAACCCGCAAGGCGCCCAGCAGGGAACGCAGCAGGCGCTCGACGAAGGCGCCGAGATCATTCTCGGTCCTTTGTTTGCGGCGTCGGTGCCGGCGACGGCGCAGCTGGCGCGGACGCGCGGCGTTCCGGTGATCGCGTTTTCGACCGATTCGAGCGTCGCCGGCCGGGGCGTTTATCTCCTGAGCTTCCTTCCCGAATCCGACGTCAATCGCATCGTCGAATACGCCGCCGGCACCGGAAAGCGATCCTTCGCCGCGTGCTTGCCCGATAACGCCTATGGCAATGTGGTGGAGGCCGCGTTCAAGCAGGCGGCGAGCCGCAAGGGCGGGCGCATCGTCGCGTTCGAAAAATACGGCGCCGACCGCGCCGCGGCGGCGCGCACCGTGGCGCCGTCGCTCGGCCAGGCCGATGCGCTCTTTATCGCCGACGACGGCGAACTCGGTGGTGACGGTGGCCGACGCGCTAACCGCGGCCGGCGCCAATCTGAAAAACATCCAGCTGCTCGGCACCGGCCTGTGGGACAATCCGCGCGTGTTCGCGAGTCCGGCGTTGCAGGGCGGGCTGTACGCCGCGCCGGATCCGGCCGGCTTCCGCAGTTTCTCCGGCCGCTACCGTGCCAAGTTCGGCGCCGATCCGGTGCGCACCGCGACGCTCACCTATGACGCGGTCGCGCTGGTCGCAGCCCTGGCGAAGACGCAGGGCGGGCAACGTTTTTCGGCTGAAGTGCTGACCAACCCATCCGGATTCGCCGGCATCGATGGCCTGTTTCGTTTCCGCTCCGACGGCTCCAACGAGCGCGGCCTCGCGGTCATGCGCGTGGCAGCGGGCGGCAGCCAGCCGGTCGCCGGCTCGCCAAAGAGTTTTGGCGCGTAGGTTGCTGCTGCCACGATCGAGAAAGTTTACGCGGCTAAGTCCGCCACCACCGCATCAAGCACCGGAAATCCGGCTTGCGTCACGCGCAAGCGTCCCCCGGCATCGACTACGATGGCGCCTTCCTCGCGCAGCACGGCGATCCGGCGCGGATCGAGCGCGCGGCCCGACAGCGCCTGATAGCGCCTGGGATCGATGCCTTCGGCGAGCCGCAAGCCCATCAGCAGAAATTCGTCGGCGCGCTCCTCGCTGTTGAGGCGATCATCGGTGACGATGCCGTGGCCGGTCGCCTCGACGCGCATCAGCCATGCCTCGGGGCGCTTTTCGGTGGCGATGGCGTGCCGCGTGCCATCGAGATCGAGGCGGCCGTGGGCGCCCGGGCCGATGCCGGCATATTCCTCGCCGCGCCAATAGACTAGATTATGCTGGCATTCGGCGCCCGCCCGCGCGTGATTGGAAATCTCGTAGGCCGGCAATCCGTGCCGGGCGCAGACCTCCTGCGTGACGTCGTAGAGCGCCCGCGCGGTGGTCTCGTCCGGCGTTTGCAGCTTGCCCGCGGCATGCAAGCCGAAGAACGGCGTGCCCTCTTCGATCGTGAGCTGATAGAGCGACAGATGCTCGGCCGCTTCCGATATCGCGAGCTTAAGTTCGTCCGCCCACATTTGCGGGGTCTGGTTGGGCCGGGCGTAGATCAGATCGAATGAATAGCGGTCGAACGCGGCGCGCGCGATTGCGACCGCGTCCAGCGCCTCCCGCGCGCTGTGCAGGCGTCCCAGCGCTTTCAGCGAGGCGTCGTCCAGCGCTTGAACCCCGAGCGACACCCGATTGACGCCGGCTGCGCGATAGCCGCGAAACCGCGTCGCCTCGACGCTGGTGGGATTGGCCTCCAGCGTGACTTCCACGCTCGGTGCGACGCGCCAGTGTCTTGCGATGGCATCCAGGATCGCGCCCACGGTTTTCGGCTGCATCAGGGATGGCGTGCCGCCGCCGAGAAAAATCGAGGAGACCTCACGGCCCGGCGTGCGCGCGGCTGACGTCTCGATCTCACGGGCGAAGGCGCGCGCAAACCGCTCTTCGTCGATCGGGGCGTGACGGACATGGCTGTTGAAATCGCAATACGGGCATTTCGACAGGCAGAACGGCCAATGCACGTAAACGCCGAAGGCTTCCCTGCCCTTCCCCGCTTGCGCGGGCGGGTTGGAGCGGGAGGTTTCAGCGCCGGTCAAGGCAGATCTCCGCCAGCTTGACGAAAGCGCGGGCGCGGTGCGACAGGCCGAGGCCCAGCGGCGGCAGGCCATGCTTCTCGACGCCGGTCATTTCGCCGAAGGTGCGGGTGTGTCCGTCCGGCATGAACATCGGGTCATAGCCAAAGCCGGCGGTGCCGCGCGGCGGCCACACCAGGGTTCCGTCGGCGCGCGCTTCGACCTCCTCGAGGTGATCGTCGGGCCACGCCACGCATAGCGCGGAAACGAAATGCGCGCTTCGTTGCGAGGGCGTGGTCGCGCCGCGCTCCTGCAGCAGGCGTTCGATCCGGGTCATCGCGGCGGTAAAATCCTTGTCGGGTCCGGCCCAGCGCGCGGAGAAAATCCCGGGCGCGCCGTCGAGCGCGTCGACCACCAGTCCGGAATTGTCGGCGAATGCCGGCAGTTGCGCGGATTGCGCGGCGGCGACCGCCTTGATTCGCGCATTTGCGGAGAACGTGTCGCCGGTCTCGTCGGGCTCGCCCAGGCCAAGCTCGCCCGCCGATATCGCCTCGACGCCATACGGCGCCAGCAACTCGCGCATCTCGACCAGCTTCCCCGGATTATGGGTCGCGATCACGAGCCTGCCTGTGATGGGCCGATGCATGCCGTCAGTCTAAGCCGGTTGGAGCGCGATCCCGAATCACGCCACGGCCATTTTCTGCAAGTCCACCAGCCGCGCCACGCCTTTGCGCGCCAGCGCCATCAGCGCCAGGAACTCGTCCTGCGAGAACGGCGTCTTTTCCGCGGTTCCCTGCACCTCGATGATGCGGCCATCGCCGGTCATGACGAAATTGGCGTCGGTATCGGCTTCCGAATCCTCGGCATAGTCGAGGTCGAGCACTGGCGTGCCGCCATAGATGCCGCAGGAAATCGCCGCGACGTTGTCGCGCAGCACATTGCCCTTCACCATGTTGCGGGTTTTCATCCAGCCGATGCAGTCGGCCAGCGCCACCCATGCACCGGTAATCGAGGCCGTGCGGGTGCCGCCATCGGCCTGAATCACGTCGCAATCGACGGTAATCTGGCGCTCGCCGAGGGCTTCGAGGTCGACCGTGGCGCGCAACGAGCGGCCGATCAGCCGCTGGATCTCGACGGTGCGGCCATTCTGTTTGCCCGCGGAAGCTTCGCGGCGGGTGCGTTCCAGCGTGGCCCGCGGCAGCATGCCGTATTCGGCCGTGACCCAGCCGCGGCCCTGGCCCTTGAGCCAGGGAGGCAGCCGCTCTTCCAGCGTGGCCGTCACCAGCACATGGGTATCGCCGAATTTAACCATGCAGGAGCCCTCGGCGTATTTGACCACGCCGCGTTCCAGCGATACGGCGCGCAGTTCATCCGGCGCACGGCGGCTTGGCCGCATGAGAAATCCTCCGAAAAATCAATAAAGACTGGCTCGCGGTGCTTGTAGGAGGGGGAAGCGGCAGCGGCAAGGCCCTTGGCGGTCTCCTTTCGGTCTGTTGGTAGTCCTTTGGCCATGTAGTTGGAGCATTGTCTGCTTGTAACCGGCCTCCGAGATGGACAAATTAGGGGCGGTTGAGGGAGTACATTTGTGGCCCACCACGATCCGATCGGCCTGATCGCGCCGCATGCCGGGCTCGCCCAGCTTAACGAGCGTTCGCGGGATATTTTTCGTCAAATCGTCGAGAGTTATCTGGCGACCGGCGAGCCCGTCGGCTCGCGCAATATTTCGCGCCTGATCGCGGTGCCGCTGTCGCCGGCCTCGGTTCGCAACGTGATGTCGGATCTCGAGCAGCTCGGCCTGATCTATGCGCCGCACACCTCGGCCGGCCGGCTGCCGACCGAACTCGGTCTGCGCTTTTTCGTCGACGCCTTGATGCAGGTCGGCGACCTCACCGAAACCGAGCGGCAATCGATCCAGAGCCAGCTCACGACCGTCGGCAAAGCGCAATCGGTGGAGGCCGCGTTGGGCGAAGCCTTGACGCGGCTGTCCGGCCTGACCCGGGCCGCGGCGGTGGTGCTGACCGCGAAATCCAATTCGCGGCTCAAGCATATCGAATTCGTGCGGCTGGAGCCGGAGCGGGCGCTGGCGGTGCTGGTCGGCGAGGACGGCCAGGTCGAGAACCGCGTGCTGACGCTGCCGCCGGGCGTTCCCTCGTCCGCGCTCACCGAGGCCACCAATTTTCTTAATGCCCGGATTCGCGGCCGAACGCTGGCCGAGGCGCGCCTCGAACTTGAAACCGCATTGACGCAAAATCGCGCCGAGCTGGATCAATTGACGCAGAAGGTCATTTCCGCCGGCATTGCGAGCTGGTCCGGCGGCGAGAATGACGACCGGCAACTGATCGTGCGCGGCCATGCCAATCTCCTGGAAGACCTGCACGCGCTGGAAGATCTGGAACGCGTCCGGTTGCTGTTCGACGATCTCGAAACCAAGCGCGGTGTGATCGACCTGTTGGGGCGCGCCGAACGCGCCGAAGGCGTGCGGATTTTCATCGGCTCGGAAAACAAGTTGTTTTCGCTGTCGGGCTCCTCCACCATCATCGCGCCCTATAGCGACGGCGCGGGCCATATTGTCGGCGTTCTCGGCGTGATCGGGCCGACCCGGCTCAACTATGCCCGGGTCATTCCGACGGTGGACTATGCCGCGCGCATCGTCAGCCGGTTGCTGGGTGGCTGACACCGGATCGGTTTAGCTTGATTTTCTACGCCTAAAGCACGATATCCCAGCAGCCTCGCCATCCATCCCAGTCGATTTTCGAGAAGGCAGTCTATGACCGATCCCAACCGGCCGAAGGACGATCCGGTGAATCCGGCGCAGGCCCCGGAGCCCGTGGTTTCCAAGCCCTACATCATGCCCGACGATCCCCCGGAAGGGACGGCGGAAGCGCTGGCGAAGGAAGCCGCGGAAGCGCGCGACAAGATGCTGCGCACGCTGGCGGAAATGGAAAACCTGCGCAAGCGCACGTCGCGCGAAGTCGCCGACGCCCGCGTTTACGGCATCTCCGGTTTCGCGCGCGACGTTCTCGATATCGCCGACAATCTGCAGCGTGCGCTCGATGCGGTGCCGGCCGATACCAGGGCGGCGGCCGATCCAGGTGTGAAGGCGCTGATCGAAGGCGTCGAGCTGACCGAGCGCTCGCTTCTCAACGCGCTGGAGAAAAACGGCGTCAAGAAATTCGATCCGGCGGGCGAGAAATTCGATCCGAACTTCCAGCAGGCGATGTATGAGGTCCCCGATCCGTCCGTGCCTGCGGGAACCGTGGTGCAGGTCGTGCAGGCCGGCTACCTGATCGGCGAACGGGTATTGCGGCCGGCTCTCGTCGCCGTTTCCAAGGGCGGTGCGAAGGTGGCGGCAGCCGGCGGCAACGAGCCGAACGGCGCAGCCTGAGACCGGTCCATCGGATTTCGACGACCGCCGGATTTGGCGGCAAGGCTCGTTTCGAAATAAGGCTCGTTTCGAAACAAGGTTTGGCTCTATCCGCGCGGTTGAATGCCGTCGCGGACGGCGCGGAAGCGCGGAAATGCCTTGGTCCATTCGCCGCGCGGGGCGCTGCCAATGATGCGCAACGCATTCGCGCCGCCGAATTGTAACCACTGCACCACCGTGACCGCGGTATTATCCTTGCCGCTGATGGCGTCGATTTGCGTTTCATATCCGGCCATGCCGTCGATGCGCATCGGCTCCGACATCGTAATCCGCGCGTCGCGCACGCCGGGGATGGTGGTCGCGGCCTGTTGGGCAAACCGGCCGCGATCCTCCGGCTGCGCCGGCGCAGATCCGATGACGCCGATCACCATGAAGGGGGCGGCTTCGAAGCCGGTCTTCTCATCGCCGTCGGCGAGGATGAGCGCGGCGCCCAGCGCCAGGGTGCGGACATTCTTGAAATCGCCGAGCTCGCCGACCTTGAACGGCATCAGCCCAAGCTGCTCGTCGACCGGAACTTCGGTGCGGATCGCCGCCGACGCAAACATCTGCCGGATCGCCTCGTCGGTATAGATTTTCGAGGCGTTCTCGGGGACCTGCACCGCGACATAGCCGGAAAACGTTCCGCCCGACAGGATCATCGAATAGCGCCGTACATTGGTGGCGCCGTCCTTGGCGTTCTCGGCGGTGTAGTAGGCGATCCCGGCCGAGGTCTCGATGCTCTCGGGCTTGATGCCGCCCGTTCCGGCGGGATTGGCTTTGAACGCGCTCACGACCTCGCCATAGGCGTCGGCCGGCAGTTCCGCCACCAGCGCCTTGACGCTGTGGTCCTCGGTTTCGAATCCGACAAATGTCTTGGCGCGGGAAAGCCCGACAAGGGGCGTGAGGCCGACGCGAATTCCCGGCGGGAAAACGGGGTCCGCGGCAAAAGCGGGCGCAGACAGGACGGTGGCGAACAGGCCAGCCGCGAAAATCAGCCGCGCGAAGATGGGTCGAATGGGATTCATGAAAATCTTCTGGGTTCGCATTGAGGCCGTTCAAGGGACGGCGGATGGCGGTCCGTTCACGGTGGCCGCGTTTCGCCCCGGACTTTTAACGGCTTTGACCTTGCAGCAACAGACCCCGGCCGCGATTCCGTTCCGGCGAACCGGTTATTACAGGCGAAACCGCGGCTCTATCCCGAGATATAACAGATCTTTGAAGAGTTTTCAGGCATTCCGGCGGCCATGATGCCGCGGCGCGCTTGCAGGCTGGACGCCGACCCGCGTCGGGATTGTTGCCGCCGTGGCCGGCAAGCCTCCCCTGTTGCTTGATCGCCCGGCCCACAATCAGCTGCCGTTAACCTTCGCCGCGGCGGCGCTTCTCGCCGGTGCAAGATGGGAGGCTCGCCGAATATCGTCTGGGTTTGGGCTATACGCGGCCCCGGCCTGAAGCGGACACTATCTTTCGTAAGGTCATGGTTTTCATGGGCTAAGGTTGCGTCGCGGTCCTTGCGGGGCCCACCCCCCCTCCTATATGAGGCTCACCGTCGCAATATCGCGAGTAATTGATCGTTTGGGGGTTTGGATTGGTGCGCCGTCAGGGCCCGGCCAACCTGCCGCAAAAAGAAGGATATGAGGACCATGGGAAAGGTCATTGGGATCGATCTCGGCACCACGAATTCGTGCGTCGCCGTAATGGATGGCAAGACTGCGAAAGTCATCGAAAATGCCGAGGGCATGCGGACGACCCCGTCGATCGTCGCCTTTAGCGATGACGGCGAGCGCCTTGTCGGCCAGCCCGCCAAGCGCCAGGCCGTGACCAATCCCGAGCGGACCTTCTTCGCGGTGAAGCGCCTGGTCGGCCGCCGCTACGACGATCCGATGGTCGAGAAGGACAAGAAGCTTGTCCCCTACAAGATCGTCAAGGCGTCCAACGGCGATGCCTGGGTCGAAGCCGACGGCAAGACCTACTCGCCCTCGCAGGTCTCGGCTTTCATCCTGCAGAAGATGAAAGAGACCGCGGAAGCCCATCTCGGCCAGAAGGTCGATCAGGCCGTCATCACCGTTCCCGCCTATTTCAACGACGCGCAACGTCAGGCCACCAAGGACGCCGGCAAGATCGCCGGCCTCGAAGTGCTGCGCATCATCAACGAGCCGACCGCCGCCGCGCTGGCCTATGGTCTCGACAAGTCGAAGACCGGCACCATCGCGGTGTACGATCTCGGCGGCGGCACCTTCGACGTGTCGATCCTGGAGATCGGCGACGGCGTATTCGAGGTGAAGTCGACCAACGGCGATACGTTCCTTGGCGGCGAAGACTTCGACATGCGGCTGGTCAGCTATCTGGCCGATGAATTCCAGAAAGAGCAGGGCATCAACCTGCGCAACGACAAGCTGGCCTTGCAGCGCCTGAAAGAGGCGGCCGAAAAGGCCAAGATCGAATTGTCCTCGACCACCCAGACCGAAATCAATCTGCCGTTCATCACGGCCGATCAGACCGGGCCGAAGCATCTGACGATGAAATTGACGCGCGCCAAGTTCGAGGCGCTGGTCGACGATCTCGTCCAGAAGACCATCGAACCCTGCCGCAAGGCGCTGAAGGATGCCGGCCTCACCGCCGGCGAAATCGGCGAAGTGGTCCTGGTCGGCGGCATGACCCGCATGCCGAAGGTCCAGGAAGTGGTGAAGCAGTTGTTCGGCAAGGAGCCGCACAAGGGCGTCAACCCGGACGAGGTCGTCGCCATCGGCGCCGCGATCCAGGCCGGCGTGCTGCAGGGCGACGTCAAGGACGTGCTGCTGCTCGACGTCACCCCGCTGTCGCTCGGCATCGAGACGCTGGGCGGTGTGTTCACCCGTATCATCGATCGCAACACCACGATCCCGACCAAGAAGAGCCAGGTGTTCTCGACCGCCGAGGATAACCAGAACGCGGTCACCATCCGCGTCTTCCAGGGCGAGCGCGAAATGGCGGCCGACAACAAGGTTCTCGGCCAGTTCGACCTGATGGGTATTCCGCCGGCGCCGCGCGGCATGCCGCAGATCGAGGTGACGTTCGATATCGACGCCAACGGCATCGTCAACGTGTCGGCCAAGGACAAGGCGACCGGCAAGGAACAGCAGATCCGGATCCAGGCTTCGGGCGGCCTGTCGGAAGCCGACATCCAGAAGATGGTCAAGGATGCCGAGGCCAACGCCGCGGAGGACAAGAAACGCCGCGAGGCGGTCGATGCCAAGAACCATGCCGACGCGCTGGTGCATTCCACCGAGAAGGCGCTGGCCGAGCACGGCTCGAAGGTCGAGGAAAGCGAGCGCCGCGCCATCGAAGACGCCGTCAGCGATTTGAAGGAAGCGCTGAAGGGCGACGACGCCGAGGCGATCAAGGCCAAGACCAACGTCGTGGCGCAGACTTCGATGAAGCTCGGAGAGGCCATGTACAAGCAGCAGGCCGAGAGCGATGCGGCCAAGGATGCCGCGAAGGATGACGTGGTCGACGCGGAGTTTACCGAGGTCGACGACGACAAGAACAACAAGAAATCTGCTTAAACGGCGATGACGATCATGACCCTCATTCCAAAGAGCGCGAAAGCTGCGTCTTAAGGATGGGGGTCATTTTTCGTTAAGCCGGAGGCTGCATCCTTTGCGATGCACGGCTTCGGAATGAGAACGAACTTCGGGCGGGTTTGACGGATGTCCACCAAGCGCTGCTACTACGAGACCCTTGAAGTCGAGCGGACCGCGGACGAGTTAAAACTCAAGGCGGCTTTCCGCAAGCTCGCGATGAAGTGGCATCCGGACAAGAATCCGGGCGATGCCTCCAGCGAAATCCGTTTCAAGGAAATCAACGAAGCCTACGAAGTCCTCAAGGACGGCGACAAGCGCGCCGCCTATGACCGCTTCGGCCACGCGGCGTTCGAGCAGGGCGGTGGCGGTCCGGGCTTCGGCGCCGGCTTTGCCTCTTCGTTCTCCGACATTTTCGAAGACCTGTTCGGCATGGCCGGGCAGCGCGGACGCGGCGGCGGACGCGAGCGCGGCCAGGACCTGCGCTACAACATGGAAATCACCCTGGAGGAAGCCTTCGTCGGCAAGACCGCCCAGATCGAGATTCCGGTTTCAGTGACCTGCGAATCCTGTTCGGGAACGGGTGCGAAGGCCGGCACCAAACCGAAGACCTGCGCGATGTGCGGTGGCGCCGGGCGCGTGCGGCAGGCGCAAGGATTTTTCACGCTGGAGCGAACCTGCCCGGGCTGCCAGGGCCGCGGCCAGATGATCGAAGATCCCTGTCCGTCATGCGCGGGCTCGGGGCGGGTGACGCGCGAGCGGACCCTGTCGGTCAATATTCCACCGGGCGTGGAGGACGGCACGCGCATCCGCCTTGCCGGTGAAGGCGAGGCCGGCGTTCGCGGCGGGCCGCCGGGCGATCTCTATATTTTCCTGTCGCTGGCCACGCATCAGTTCTTTCAGCGCGACGGCGCCGACCTGCACTGCCGCGTGCCGATCTCGATGGTGACGGCGTCTTTGGGCGGCGAATTCGAGGTGCCGACCATCGACAAGAGCAAGACCAAGGTGAAAGTCCCCTCCGGAACCCAATCGGGCCGTCGCTTTCGCATTGCATCAAAAGGCATGCCGGTGCTCCGATCGCGCCAGATGGGAGACATGTATGTCCAGGTCGTGGTTGAAACGCCCCAGAATTTGACCAAGAAGCAGCAGGAATTACTCGCCGAGTTCGAAAAATTGTCGTCCGGCGCGACTCAACCCGAGGCCGCGAATTTCTTCACAAAGGTCAAGGACTTCT
>CAWBYU010000002.1:0-1332271 GCA_963793165.1 uncultured Alphaproteobacteria bacterium | reverse complement strand
AGAATTCGTTCTTGGCCTGCTGGCTCATCGTGAACGGGCCCGGCAGCGTGATTTTTGCGGCGCGATCGGTGTTGCGGCGAAGAAACTCCATATCGCGCAATTCCACCGCGCCGGTGCGGCGGATGTTGCCGACCACGCGGGGCACCGGCGTTTCCTGCCCCGAGCGGGAAACGATGATCGCCGGCTTGTCGGCGTCGATGCCTTCGAGCGCGGTGGCAAACCGGTTCGAGTAGCTCTCGCGGCGGATCTCGCCGTCGGTCACGACGTCGATGCCGGCGCGCTCCATGTCCCTGATGGCGACGATGGTCGCGTCGTCCTGGGCTTCCTCGAGATATTGCTCCGGAAGCCGCCACATCGCGTGCATCCGGGTGCGCGGCACGGATTTGGACAGCATGGCGCGGTCCACCAGCCAGTCCGGCTGCGGGTAGCTTCCGACCACGGTTGTCGGCAAAAGATGCTTCGGCATATTCACGATGCTCTCCTTGTTATGATCGGGCGCCGCGTCAGGCGGCTTGTCCGATCGCCTTGGCGACTTCGTCCTTGACCGGGTTGCGCAGGATTCCGATGCCGGAGATCTCGACTTCGACCACGTCGCCTTCCTTCATCCACAGCGGCGGCACGCGGTAGGCGCCGACCCCGCCGGTGGTGCCGGTGACGATGACGTCGCCGGGCACAAGCTCCGTGAAGGTCGAACAATAGGCGATCAGCGCCGGCACGTCGAAGACCAGATCGGAGATCGGCGCCGCCTGTACCTCGACGCCATTGAGGCGCGTGGCGATGGTTTGCCGGCTGATATCCGGAATCTCGTCCGTCGTCACCATCCAGGGCCCGAAGCCGCCGGTCGCCACGAAGTTCTTGCCGGGACCAAATTGCGAGGTATGCCGCTGCCAGTCGCGAATGCTGCCGTCATTGTAGCAGGCATAGCCGGCGACATGGGCCAGCGCGCGTTCGCGCGAAATGCGGCGGCCGCCCTTGCCGATGATGACGGCCATCTCGCCCTCATAGTCGAAGCGCTCGGATTCGAGCGGCCGGATCATCGGCTGGCCGCTGCCGACCTGGCTGTTGGCGAACCGGGTGAAGATCATGGGATGCGGCGGCGTGGGATGGCCGCTCTCGGCCAGATGCGTGGCGTAATTGACGCCGATGCAGAAGATCTTGTCGGGATCGGGAACCGTCGGCAGCAGTTCGACCGCCGACAGCGCGTGGTCCGGCCGCTCGCTTTGCAGCTTCTTCAGCTCGTCGAGCGAGCCATGCTCCAGCAACGATTTCAGGGTCGGAAAATTCTTCAGCCGGCGTCCGGCATCGATGATGCCGGCATCCGTCACGATACCATAGCTTGCAACCGTGCCGGCCTTGTAACTTGCAATCTTCATTGTGTAACGCTTTCTTCGATGGTTGATACGTAGGGCTTGATCGGCAGCTCGATCCTGCCGCCGCGGATCGGAACGCAATCCGGCGGAAATTCCTGACGGAAGCGGGCGCCCGCTTTAGCGGCGGCGTCGAGAAACGTTTCGAGATGGCGCATGGCGCCGGTCGGCAGGTCGTGCAGGACCATCAGGCTCCATGGCTGCGCGCGGCATTGCGCCAGCGCGCGCTCGACCCAGCCTTCTGGATCGTCCCAATCATGCGGGATCGAATTCCACAACACGCAGCTATATCTCCCTGCGGATAGATGCTCGACCACCGAGGGTTTCAGCAGGCGGTCATCGAGATTGCCGCCGCCGCCGAACGGCCGGAACCAGCGCTGCGGATGGGCGAGGTCGCCGATCAGGTCCTGGGTGCGCGCGATCTCGTGTTCGGCGGTGTCGGGGTCGCGCTGCAGGCCGAGCGGCACCGAATGCGTATAGGTATGGTTGCCGATCCAGTGGCCTTCCCGATGCGCCCGTTCCGCCAGCCGGCGGCGTTCGGGATCCCTGAGCTTTTCCCCGATCACGAAAAAGGTGGCCTTGATTCCGTGCCTGGACAGGATGTCCAGCACGTGCGGCGTCACATCCGGCTCGGGGCCGTTATCGAACGACAATGTCAGATCGAACACCAAAGATCTCCGTCAGGTTGCCGGCTGCATGGCGCCGGCCGGAAGGGCTTCGCTCGCGCTCTGGCCCGTGCGCGTCCCGGTCTGCCAGATCGATGCCTTGCGCTCGATCCATTTGATCGCGGCGTTGAAGGCGATCGCCATCGCCAGCACCAGCAGCACGCCCGCGAATACGTGGGGACTGTCGAGAATGGTCCGGTAGCGCGAAATCAGATAGCCGATGCCGGCCGAGGAGATCAGCATTTCGGACACCACGACGCCGACGATGACGAGCGCGCCCCCGATCCGCAGTCCGGACAATACCGTCGGAATCGCCGCCGGAATGATGACGCGAACCAGCCGCTGGCTCAAGGTTGCGCCCATGCTGCGCGCCGCCAGCACCAGTTGCGGATCGATGGTCTGGATGCCGGCGGCCGTCGACAGCATCGTCGGCAGGAAACCGTAAATCGCCGCGAACGCGATCTTGGATTCCGAACCGATGCCGAGCCAGACCGTGAACACCGGATAAAGGATCACCAGCGGCACCGCGTAGATGCTGGAGATCATCGGCATGATCAGGACACGCGGGCCGGGCAGGCTGCCGACGATGGCTCCCGCCAGGATGCCGCCGCCGCAGGCGAACACCATGGAGACCGCGACCTCGTACAGCGTCACCGCCAGCGCGTGGCCGTACTCGGCGGCGTCGTTCCAGCCCGCGGCAATGGTCGAGGACAGCGAGGGAAGGAACAGCTCGGGAATGAGCCCGGTGCGCGGCAGCGCTTCCCACAGCACGATGAGGGAAATGACGATCAGGCGGCGCAGCGTTGTCGATGACATCGAGATGCTCATGCCGATTTGCGGATATGACGCCAGATGCGGTCGCGCAGCGTGCCGAAGGTTTCGCCGCTGAGCATCTCGTAGGTGCGCGGACGCGGCAGCGAAATCGTCAGGTGATCGACGATGCGGCCCGGCCGGGCCGACATCACCACCACCTCGTCGGCCAGATAGACGGCTTCGGTCAGGCTGTGCGTGACGAATACGACGGTCTTTCCGGTTGCCGCCCAGATCCGCAGCAATTCGTCTCCCATGGTCATGCGGGTCTGCTCGTCGAGCGCGGCGAAAGGCTCGTCCATCAGCAGCACCGGCGGATCCTGCACCAGGCCGCGCGCGATCGAGACCCGCTGCTTCATGCCGCCGGAAAGCTCATGCGGATGCCGCTTGCCGAAGCCCTCCAGCCCGACGAGTTTCAGCGCATCCTCGGCCTTGGCGCGCCGCTCGGGTTTCGGGACGCCGCGCAGGGCCAGCGGGAATTCCACGTTGTCCTCGGCCGTGAGCCATGGAAACAGGCTCGGTTCCTGGAATACGACGCCGACGCGGTCCGGATCGGGCTGCGTGATCGGCGCATCGTTGATCAGGATGGTCCCGGAAGTCTGCTGGCGCAGCCCGGCCATCATCATCAGGAGGGTGGATTTGCCGCAGCCGCTCGGGCCGACCAGCACCACGAACCGGCCGGGCTTCACCTCGAGCGAGACGTCCGACAGCGCCTCCACGTCCTGCGTCGAGGTCCTGAAGATCTGGCCCACATTGCGGACGGCAATGGCGCCGGCGCGGGCGGCCGGCTTGAGCGGGGTTACGTTCGCCAATGGCTGCATCGTGTTTCTACCGATCTGACCAGTTCGTTGAATGTCATGGCAATTACGGCGATCATGATGACGCCGGCGAGCAGTTGCTTCATCTGGAAGTTCTCGCCCCAGGTCGCGATCTGATGGCCGATGCCATCGCGCGAGGCGTACATTTCCGCGAGGATGACGCCGGTGAGATTGAAGATCATCGAAATCCGCAGCGCTTCCAGCAACACCGGCAGCATGCTCGGCAGATAGACCCGGAACGCGGTCTGCATCGGGGTCGCGCCATAGGAGCGGGCGACGGTGAGGTGTTCGACCTTGACGGATTCCACCGCCGTGGTCGTCGACATGATGACGATGAAGATCGTCGAGAAAAATCCGAACCCGACCTTTTGCGAGAAGCCGACCCCGAACACCAGGATGAACATCGGCAGGAAGATCGATTTCGGGATGCTGAACGCGAAGAACAGCAGCGGCTTCGCCACTTCGGCGAAGTATCGCTTCTCGGCGATCAGAAATCCGATCAGGGTCCCGCAGGGGACCGCCAGGAGGAATGCGGTCAGCACCTCGCTCGCCGTCACGGCGAGATCGCTGCGCACGTTGGCGCGCTGCAACAGTTCGGCAAGCGTGGCCAGCGTATCCGAAGCCGAAGGCAACAGGCGCGGATTGACGAGGCCCGTTCGCGACAGGATTTCCCATATCGCGAACAGGGCGACGACGATGGCGACGCGCGCTGCCTTAACTCCGAACGTACTTGCAAACGGACTGGCCATCGCTGTCTCAGAACTTGGTCGGAACGGGTTTGAACTGCGTCGAGAGGATCTCCTCCGCAGGTGCAAGATCCTTCATGCCGCCGAGTTTGGCGAGGTCGAGCGCGAGCTGAAGCTGCTGCAGCGTATGGGGAGCGCTCATGCTGCCGTCGGTTTCCAGCTTCATGATCGTATTCTCGTATTCCAGCGCGGCGATGTCGGCGGGAATTTCATAGAGATCGGCGATCAGCTTGACGGTGGTATCCTTGTTGCTGCGCATGAACGCCAATGCGCCGTAGAGCGCATTGAGCGTCTTCTGCACCGTCTGCGGCTTCTCCTGGACGTATTTGTCGAGCGCGATCCAGCCGGCGGTGAGGTTGGGCGGCGCATCCTTGGCATAGTCGAGGATGGGGCGCGCTTCTCCCGACTTGATGATCTGGAAGCTGAGCGGGGAATACACCACGGCGGCCTCCACATTGCCGGCCAAAAGGTTTGGCACCAGCCCGCCGCCGCCGACCGGCACGCGGGTGAAGTTGATCTTCTTTTCCTGAATGGTCCAGAGCGCCAGCAGATCGGAGCCGGAGCCCGCGGAAGTGATGGCGACCTTCTTGCCGTTCAGGTCCTTGACCTCGATCGGCGACTTCGCCAGCACCATCAACTGCCAGCCGAAGCTGCCCATCGCGGCATTCGCCACGACTTTTGACATCACGCCTTTCTTGCGGCCCGCGGCCGGCAATGAGGTCGCGTCGAGAATGACATCGGCGGCGCCCGCCGCCATGGCTTCGAATGTTTCAGCGCCGCCGCGGTAAATCGTGCAGCTCGGCGGCGATTCCTTCCTTCTCGAACAGCTTCTGCCGCACCGCGGTTTCGGCGATGGTGGTCGGCCAATAGGTTTTGGTCGGCAGGCCGATGCGCACCGTGTCCACGGCCTGCGCCATGCTGGGCATGGCGAGCAGGGTCGATGCGGTCAAGGCTGCCAATAGGTGGCGTCGTGTGCTGTTCATTATGACGTTTCCTCTGTCTTTTGTTGAGTTCTTGCTGGAGTCTTTGGGCTCCGGTTCAAGTCGTTTCGCTGATCTCCGAAATCTTGGGGGCCGCGAGCTCGACGAGACGCATCGTCGTCAGGAAGTGCTGCGATAGTGCCTCGACCGCGGCATCGGCATCGCGCCTGAGAACGGCACGCACGATCGCGGCGTGTTCGGCTTCCACATCCCGCGATACCCCGGTCTCGCGGCGGACCGAAAGCCGGCGATAGCGCTCGCTTTGCTCGTGCAGGATATCGCGAAAACCGAGCAGCCACTGCGAACCGCATGCATTCACCAGCGCGCGGTGGAAGATGCGGTGACGAACGATCCACGCCTCGTTGTGGCTGTGCGGATCGTCCGGATGGCGATAGGGAACGGCCCTGAGCGCCGCGAAAGCCTGTTCCACCGACGTCAGCCAGGCCTGGTCGCCGCGTTCGATCGAGCGGCGCAGCGCGAGGCTTTCGATATCGATGCGGGTCTGCGTCACATCCTCCAGATCGGCTGACGATACCGGGCTGACCCGGAAGCCGCGCTGGTCCGACGCCTGCACCAGCCCGTCGGCGACGAGCCGCGACAAGGCTTCACGCACCGACGTCAAGCTCACCGAGAACTGTTTCGCCAGGCCCGCAATGTGGAGCTTCTGTCCGGGAACAAGCTGGGTCGAGAGGATATCGGCACGCAGGCGCTCCAGCACGGCGGACGTCAGGGTCCTGGGCCCTCCGCCTCCCTGCACATCAAAGCCGACCGCAATACCGTCCATGGTGGGCACGATGGCAGGTGCCCAAACAATCGTCAATCGAAAATCGATTTTTGTGCAAGGTCGGCCCGCCGCACCGTGATCGATCTCTGCCGCGTGGTCGTTAACGCGCATGCGCCGGTTTCCGCGATGCAACGAAAACACCGATCAAGACCAGCGCAAAGCCGACGA
The DNA here is from genome assembly GCA_963793165.1 of uncultured Alphaproteobacteria bacterium. GTDB lineage: Bacteria > Pseudomonadota > Alphaproteobacteria > Rhizobiales > Xanthobacteraceae > Bradyrhizobium. Next base: position 1,325,933 of record CAWBYU010000002.1, on the reverse strand, counting down.
AGTGGAATGGCTGCGGGTGCTCGCCGAGAAAGACGATCGACATGACCGTGCCGAATACCGGCACCACATGAAAGAACGGTGCGGCACGGTTGGCGCCGATCAACTGCACACCGCGATTGAAACACAGATAGGCCAGCGTCGAGGGAAACACCGCGACGTAAAGCAGCGACAGCAGGTTGGCCATATCGAGCCGCATCACCGGACGCGAGAGCAACTCCCAGATCAGCAGCGGCGCCAGCGACGCCGCGCCGCAGCCGAAGGTGAAGGCGACAAACGACAGGCCATGAATCTGCGGACGTTTCAACGTTAGTACCGAATACAGCCCGAACAGCGCCAGCGCGACGATGAAAATGACGTCGCCCTTGTTGAATTCGATGCCCGTGAGCGCCGTGAGATCGCCGTGCAGCAGGATCACCAGCACGCCGACCAGCGACAGCGCGATCCCGCCGGCCTGCGCCAGCGTCAGCCGGACGCCGAGCAGGAGCAGCGACCACACCGCGACGAACAGCGGACCGGCCGATTGCAGCAGCAGCGTGTTCAGGGCCTGGGTGTATTCGAGGGCCCAATACTGCATGGTGTTGAACGCGCCGATACCGACCACGGAGAGAAAGATCATGCTGCCGAGCCGGGCGTGGATCGCAGGCCAGTCGCGCGCAAGATGTTTCCAGGCGAATGGAAGAATGATGAGAAACGCCAGCGACCAGCGCAGGAACGACAGCGTTACCGGCGGAATATGCCCCGCCGCGAGACGGCCGACGATGGCGTTGCCGGCCCAGCATAGCGCGGTGATGCAGAGCAGCAGATAGGGCTGGTTGGCGAGCCAGTTGCCCGAAGGGGCGGCGCTGGAGGTGTGATCGGAGGCCGACATGAAGCGGTGGTTCTTGGCCCGGTTGCATAGCGCCGCGGCCCGCCCGGCGTGCGGCGCCGGGCCGGAGTCTCTACCCGGCCCGTCTCACAGACACGGATTTTCACCTGGCATCAATGGCGCGGATGCATCGCGACCATGCACGCAGGCCATTGTCGCAGATCGGCTGGTTTCACTGCCGGCGGTACGATGGAACAGGACTATCTTATTCGACCGTCAGCGCCTGCACCACCGCGTCGAGGGCGCTGACGGCGTCGTTGGGATCGAGCTCGATCTGCAAGCCGCGTTGTCCGCCGTTTAGATAGACCGTCCTCTCGGTCAGCGCCGCCGCGTCGATCGCCGCGGGAACCCGCTTCTTCTGCGCGAATGGACTGATGCCGCCGACATGATATCCGGTCAATCGTTCGGCGTCGGCCGGGCGCATCATGTTGGCGGCCTTGCCGGCGAACGCCGCCGCGAGCTTCTTCATGCTGACTTCGCGATCCGACGGCACCACGACACAGACCGGCTTGCCGTCGACCTCCGCCATCAACGTCTTCAGCAAGCGCCGTGGCTCGATGCCGAGCGCCTCGGCGGCCTGAATCCCGATGCGGTCGGCGTCGGGGTCGTAATCGTAAGTGTGCAGCGCGAATTTGACGCCGAGTCTGGCGAGCGCCAGCGTCGCGCGGGTGGTTTTCGACATGGCGTCATCGCTCCCTCGACGCGTCGCGTCGGACCTTGACGATAGCAATTTCAGAGGCCGACCGTCACGTCCGCCCCGATACATTCCTGCGTTGAGCTCGTGTCAGCGGCGGCGAAAATTTCCCGAGTTCAGCGCCGGCGATGGGGACGTCGCGAGCGCCGGCCCTGGAAAATTGTTCGGCGCGAATCTCCGATCGATGGTGTGAATGAACGGCTTTGCGCCATCAAGTTCGGGATCGCTGCAAATTTGGGATCGCCGCGTCTTTCGCAGGGGCTGGAGCGCGAGCGGCGTGACGGCCGTGAGTCGCCGGAATTCACCATTCGGTCACAGATGAGGCATGGCGGGCGGGCCGGCTTATTCCCGCCCTGATAGGCGGTCACCACGCGGGTGCCGTATGGGGTGATATTTTTAGGGGATATCAATGGGTTGGGCACCACTTCGCGGGGTTCCTCGGCCCCCTTCTTGCTTGCGTCGATAGCCCGCATCCTTTATCCGGTGGGATGCCTCGCATGCGAGCGGCCCCGGCCGTGTTTTGGCTGGGCTTCGAGATGGTTGCAGAGGGAAAACCTACGAAATGGCCAATGTCGTCGTCGTCGGCGCCCAATGGGGCGACGAAGGGAAGGGCAAGATTGTCGACTGGTTGTCGGAGCAGGCCGACATTGTCGTGCGCTTTCAGGGTGGCCACAATGCCGGCCACACTTTGGTCATCAACGGCGAAACCTACAAGCTGGCGCTGCTGCCGTCCGGCGTGCTGCGGCCTTCGAAGCTCGCCGTCATCGGCAACGGCGTCGTGGTCGATCCGCAGGCGTTTCTCGACGAGGTCGCAAAATTACGTGGGCAGGGCGTCGCCATCAGCCCCGACAATCTGCGTGTCGCCGAGAACGTGACGCTGATCCTGCCGCTGCACCGCGAGCTCGACGCGCTTCGCGAATCGTCCAACGCGCTCACCGCGATCGGCACCACGCGGCGCGGCATCGGGCCGGCTTACGAAGACAAGGTCGGCCGCCGCGCGATCCGGCTGATGGATCTCGCCGATCTCGATACGCTGCCGCACAAGATCGACCGCCTGCTGGCGCACCACAACGCGCTGCGCCGCGGCCTCAACCTCGAGGAGATCGACGGCCGCGTCATCTTGAAGGAGCTGACTGCGTTGGCGCCGCAGGTGCTGCCTTATGCCGAAACCGTGTGGCGGCTGCTCGATTTGAAGCGCCGCGAGGGCAAGCGCATTCTGTTCGAGGGCGCGCAGGGCGCACTGCTCGATGTCGACCACGGCACTTATCCTTACGTCACCTCGTCCAACACCGTGGCGGCGCAGGCGGCGACCGGCACCGGCATGGGTCCGGGCGCGGTGGGTTATGTCCTGGGGATCTGCAAGGCCTATACGACCCGGGTCGGCCAGGGGCCGTTTCCGACCGAACTGCATGACGAGATCGGCGAGGAGATCGGCCGCCGCGGCAAGGAATTCGGCGTCAACACCGGGCGCAAGCGGCGCGTCGGCTGGTTCGACGCGGTGCTGGTGCGCCAGACCGTGCGGACCTGCGGCATCAACGGCCTGGCGCTGACCAAGCTCGACATTCTCGATGGCTTCGATTCGATCGAGGTCTGCACCGGCTATACCCTGGACGGCAAGGAAATCGACCATTTGCCGGCCGGCGAGGGCGCGCAGGCACGAATCAAGCCGGTCTATGAGACCATCGAAGGCTGGAAGGAGCCGACCGCCAACGCCCGCTCCTGGGCCAATCTACCGGCGCAGGCCATTAAATATGTCCGCCGGGTCGAGGAACTGGTGGGTTGCCCAATCGCTCTGCTTTCCACCAGCCCGGAACGCGAGGATACTATTCTGGTCCAGAACCCGTTCGAGGCTTGACGCGATGCCTCCGGAAAGCCCGCAATGTTGAGTAGACATGGCTGATTACTACCCGCTGATCGCCCGCGCTATCTCCGGACTGGACCCCAGTGCCCCCGGAGAGAGCCGCCGCGCGCTGTATGAGCGGGCGCGGGCGGCGCTGATCGCGCAGCTTCGCAGCGTGCAGCCGCCCTTGAGCGAATCCGAAATCACCCGCGAGCGGCTGTCGCTGGAAGAGGCCGTGCGCAAGGTCGAGTCCGAGGCCGCCCAGCGCGCCCGTGACGCCACGCGCACCGGCGACGCGCCGCGCGCCGGCGGCGAGCGCGTCCGCGCCGGCAATTCATTGCGCGCCAACACCCGCCCTGCCGCGCGGCCGGGCGAGCCGGCGTCCGCATCGCAGCCTTCGCCGCAATCTTCTTCGCCGGCGCCGCGTCCGCGTCCGCCATCGCCGCCGCAGGCGCGACCCGAGCGCCCGCCGCTCGGCCAGGAACAGCCCGACCAGCGCCAGCCGCGCAATCTTCGCCCCGATGCGCCGCCATCGCCGCGGCCGCAACCGCCGCAATCCCCGCCGCAGATCCCGATGCAGGATCCGCAATTGCCGCCGACCCGCGAACGGACCGGCGGTCCGCGCCGTGGCCCTGAGAACGGCCCGCCGCAGGCGCCGGGCATGCGCGGCTTTCGCGACATCGCCGCCGACGCCGACGATCTCGGCCGCGCGGCCGCCCAGGCCAGCCGCGCCGCGCGAAAGACCTATGCCAACGTGCCTTCGCCCTCGCCGGAGTTCGACCGGCTGGAGCCGAGCATGGAAAACCGCGGCGCCGATCCCGACGCGCCCTATTCGTATGATGAATCCGCCGAAGAAGCCGAGCGCTACGCGCAGCCGCAGCCTTCGGGGCGTTCGCGCCTGTCGCAGGACCGCGATCGCGGGCCGAAGAAGCCGGGGCGCGCCGGCGCGGCGTTTCCGTTCAAGAGCGCGATCGCCGTCGGCATCGTTCTGATCCTGGTCGGCGCCGCGATCCTGTGGGGCAAATCGCTGGTGAACGGCGTGAGCGGACTGTTCAGGTCCTCCACCTCGGTGGTGGAAGCGCCAAAGGACGCTTCGACGCCGCTGTCGAAGCCGAAGATTCCCGACCGCGTCGGCCAGCCTTCATCGGCGGATCAGGCAGCGCCGGTGGCGCAGCGCGTGGTGCTGTATGACGAGGATCCCGCCGATCCCAAGGGCAAGCAATATGTCGGCTCGGTGGTCTGGCGCACCGAACAGGTCAAGGCCTCCGCCGGCCAGAAGGCCGATATCGCGGTTCGAGCCGACATCGAAATTCCCGACCGCAAGTTCAAGATGACGATGTCGTTCCGCCGCAACACCGACACCTCGCTTCCCGCCAGCCACACCGCGGAGCTCACCTTCATCCTGCCGCCCGATTTCGCCGGCGGCGGCGTCGGCAACGTGCCGGGCATCCTGATGAAATCCAACGAACAGGCGCGCGGCGTGCCGCTGGCCGGCCTCGCGGTCAAGGTCACCGACGGCTTCTTCCTGGTCGGGCTGTCGAACGTCGATGCCGACCGCCAGCGCAATTTGCAGCTCCTGAAAGAGCGCTCGTGGTTCGACGTGCCGCTGGTCTACGTCAACCAGCGCCGCGCCATCATCGCCATCGAAAAAGGCGCCCCCGGCGAACGCGCCTTCAACGACGCTTTTGCGACCTGGGGGGAATAGGGGGCGGAGAGCTAGGCGACGTAGATAGTGCGGAGTTCGTCGTCGCTCTTCATCTCGACAACTCGCGTCACATACTTTTTGATGTTGGGCACGCCCTGATCAATTGCAAATTCGACGACCCTTTCTCCACGCGGTCTTTTGGCTCGCCAATGCGAGTACGGATAATCCGGTATTCTCAGAAAAGTTTTTTCATCGCGAGGATGCGGCATCGGCTTTGTACAGCCGCTGTTCATAGGACATAGCCAAATCTTTTCGAAATAATCTTCCAACAATGGTCGCGTGGAAATTTCGAGAACGTCGTGTGACCTTGTACGGTACGTTCCGGCATTAAGCAGACGAAAAAGTCGAGCCTTGGTTAGCCAAAAAAATACTTTACTATTTAGAAGTCGATACCAATCCCCGGGAGGAATACGGCTTGGGAGGCACCGCAACAGACCAGAATCGGTCATAGGAAATTGATCACGTACCACTGCTTTAGGTAATCCTAAACGTTCAAGCTCGACACTCTGATCCCTCCTTTCGTTTTCGATACGATGACGGGTATCACCGCCCACAAGATAAAGATCTAGCAGGGCGGTTGTGCTGAGAAGCCCTCGTTCATAAATCGACGGCCAGCTCCCTAACTCAGCCATATGATAGAGAGTGGGGCAGTGCTTCAATAGTTCTTCTAGTTCGGCCGTGTTCATCTGAACACCTCCATGGTAGCTTGTCTAAGGCCAATTTGAATTGCTCAACCGAAAGTGCAGGTAGAATGCCCGTTAGCGTGGTTGTAGGAGGTCAATACGGTTCTGAAGGCAAAGGCAAGGTTGCATTGCACATTGCACAAGCAACCAAGGCGGCTGCAGTTGTGCGCGTTGGAGGACCCAATTCAGGACATACGGGGGTGGATGAGCAAGGCCGCTCCTGGATTTTCCGGCAGCTTCCGGCCTCGTGTCTCGCCAAGGACACGCTGGTGGTGTTGCCGGCCGGAAGCCTTGTTGATGCGGAAATCTTGAAGCGAGAAATTGAGCAAGTTAAACTTGATGAAAAGCGACTTGTTATTGACCGTCGTGCAAGCGTCGTGACCGAAGGGCACCGGCGAGCGGAAAGTGACGAAGGAATTGTCGAAAGTATAGGATCGACAGGATCTGGCACCGGAGCAGCGCTTCGCGAGCGATTGTCACGGCGTGCAGATCACAAGCTGGCCGCAGATGATTTATATCTGCGAAAATTCGTTCATCCTTTTACTCCAGAATTACTCCGTTCTTTCATTGATCAAGGAAGGCGCATTGTAATTGAAGGTACTCAAGGCTTTGGGCTATCAATTTGGCATGGACCAGCTTATCCAAATGCGACCAGCCGAGACACTACGGCAGCTAATTTTGTCGCTGAAGCCGGATTAGCGCCCCATGATGTAGACGATGTTGTACTTACGATCCGTTCATTCCCTATTCGGGTAGGTGGTAATTCTGGACCATTAGAGAATGAGATAGATTGGCCGACGTTGGCGGCCGAAGCTAACCTGTCCTCCGACCATATTGAACTTACGTCTGCGACAAGACGCGTGCGACGCGTCGCCCGCTTTCATGCAGAAATTGTTCGCCAAGCCATAACGGTCAATAGACCCCATCGAATAGTTATGAACCATTTTGACTATATCGATGAGTCCACTAGAGAGGGCAGGCTTTCCACGAAAGCAACGGCGTTTCTTGCAGACGTTGAGTTTTCAATTGGAAGGAGGATCAATCTGCTAGGTGTCTCGCCCCACGAATTAATCGATGTTGACAAGCAAGTGAGGCTGAAGGAGGTCGGGGGTGCAAATTGGTCTTAACGAGTTTCGGGAGCTGGTAAGCAAATTTGCTGCGGCGCCTGAGTTGCCTGTCCTGAATACGCGACATACTGAACTCAAGACACTTGATCCTTATCCAAACGTTCCCCCGGCTCTGCTCCATGCCGGCCATATTGCTAGTTATGCAATTATCACGGGCATGATTGATCCGTTCGACTCGTTGGCGATTGAAAAGCCCGCGACTTATCTGGTGCCGCTTGAGGGGCCGGTGCGTTATCTAGACGACAGTGGTGTGTCTCGCAGTTTTTATTTGAGCAATCAAAAAATTGCAGGCGAGGCTGATGTAAGAAGCGAATTCACATTGGCGCCAAACTCGATCTGTTATGTCACGCTGAAGCCAACTTTTAGAATGCCTGCGTATATAGCAGGCCGATTTAATCTTTTGATCAAGGATGTATATCGCGGTCTTCTTGTGGGTACAGGCCCACTTGTTGATCCTGGGTTTGTCGGTCTTCTCTCGGTTCCAGTGCACAATTTTACGGCGAATTCTTATTCGTTTAGAGCGGGAGATGGCTTCGTCTATTTCGAATTCACAAAGCTTAGTTGGAAAAACCCTTCTGATTTAGAAGTCCCATCCTGGATACCAAAAGCAATCGAATTTCAGCCCCCATTCCCGGCATCGAAAAATGAACGGAAAACGCTGGATGATTACATTCAGCTAGCTACTGGAAGTGGTCCCCCGCAAAACGCTATTCACACGCAGGTGAGACGACTCTCTAAGGTCAACAGCCAAGTTAAAAAGCGACTAAGGTTTTTTACGGTCAGCGCATATGTTGCGGGCATTGCTTTGTTGCTGGCGGCGGCAGGTGTGATCGTTGCTGCGTGGCAGTTATATTTGGGTGCTCAGCAATTCACCCAGGCCGCGCAAAAAGACGTTAGCGACGCTCACGAGAAACTTAACTCTGAAATAAAATCTGTTCGAATGGAATTTGAAAATTTGAAGAATATCAAACCCCCCGTTATGCCAACATCCTTTCCTCCATCCCCTCCGCCAGCGAAAAAATAGTTCGCCTCGTAAATTGCGACCAGTTTACATCGACCTAAAACTGCTATGCTGCCCAAAAAGGGCGTGAGGAGGGCGGCATGAAACGGTATGTGATATTTGCGGCGCTGGGGCCTTTGCTCGGCGGGTTTTTGCTGCTGGTCGCGACCACCGTGATGTCCGGCTACTGGACCCACACCAATTGGTCGGAAGTCGCAAAACTGTTCGTGGTGTTCGCCAAGACGCTGCAATACGCCTACCTGTTCGGGATCGTGCCGGCGCTGATGATCGGCGCGGTCGATGATATCCTCTGCCACGTCGAAAGAATTGGCTGGGTTGCCCGGCTGCTGATCGTCGGCGCGGTCGGGTTCATCGCGGCGGAATTGCTCTACGGTTCGCGCGGACCGGACAGCGGAGCGATCCAGTTCGTCCTCTACGGTCTGGTCGGGTTTGTCCCCGCGACGATCTCCTCGTGGCTGGCGCATCGGATGGTCGAGCAGCCGCATCCGCTGCCCGCCTCATAACCGGTACAGCGCCGCGAAGCGAAACTGCGCTCATGCGGCCGTCCCGGCGTTTGCCGGAATGATCCTCAAAACCCGGATCACAGTCCAGGCAGATCGCATCGGATCCTGAACCGATCTCTTTGTTGGAGCATGATCTTTTCCGGAAAGCCGGTGCTCACTTTTTGGATCATCTCCGACGAAAAACGGCGGACCTTTCGATCCGCCGCGATGGAGAATGCTTCGTGATCGAAGCTCAGGTCCCGTTGGCGCGGCAGCGGCCGTAGCGTCCGAGATACCAGCCGCGCGGGCAGGCATGCGCCGCCGGGTTGGCGTAGTTGCGCCGGCATCCGCCATAGGGGCCGCGGTGCCAGCCCGGGCCGCACCCGCCCGCGATTTCGATGACATCGGCGCCTGGCGCCGGCGCCAATGGTGCCAGCGGCATTGCCTGGGCGGCGCCCGCGCCGATCAGGGCGCTGGCGAGAAAAGCTGTCGCGATCAGTCGGTTCATGAATGGGCTCCCTCAATGGCATGAATGAAAGACGTTAAAGCGTTTTCGAGCGAAGGCTTGTCCCGCACTTCACGCGGGACGTCAGTCTACGGCATGCAACTTGCGTTCGTCTTGGGCGTTACCATCTGATGGCAATGTCAAACGATCAGATTTATGCCCGCGCGCGCGCGCGATCGCAAGGACCGTTCCGCAGCGCCGAGCCGCGCGGGCCGATCATCGACCAGGAGGGGCGGGAGATCCCGGCGGAAACGCTGCATCCGCAGTTTAAAGGTTTCCGGTTCGATTTCGGCAATTCCAGCGCCAATCCCTTCGCCACGCTTACCCGCGAGCAGCGGCTGGCGCGGCTGGATGCCCTCGCGCGGTTGCTGGACGTCGCTTTCATCCTGCCGGGCACCAACATCCGCTACGGCATCGACGGGATCATCGGGCTCATTCCGGTGGTCGGCGACCTCATCACCACCGCGATTTCGCTGTGGCTGGTGCGCGAGGCGCGCGCGCTCGGCGCGCCCTGGCATATCACCGCAAGGATGCTCGGCAATGTCGCGCTGGATGGCGTGGTCGGGATGGTGCCGCTCGCGGGCGATGCCTTCGACGTCATGTTCCGCGCCAACATCCGCAACATGCGGCTGCTTCGCCGCTGGATGGACAAGCAGCGGCGTTAGCGGATGAGCTGGAAAGCGGGATCATGGTTGTCCCGGACAAACGGATGCGTTTGTCCGGAGATTACGCGCCAAACCTCAAGCGCATCATATCGGGACGGATACGGTTACGCGGCGTCCGCGTCGGCGTCGTTGCTGGCAGGCGCGGGCTCGGGCGCACGGGGACGGCGCTCCAGCGGGAAATCCTGGCTCTCATAGAGCGTGCGGATGCCGCTCTGGTCGAAGCGGGCTTCATCGACCTGCAGATAGGCGCCGTTCAGCGAATCCGCGGGCAACTCCTCGATCGCGAAGCGAACCGCTTCAGCCGCGGTGCCAAATCGCCGATAGGCGAAACCCGCCCGCTTCTTCTTGCGAATCGCGGCGGGGAAGAGCTCGGCGGCGGTGTTGTAGCTGAAGGAAGCCATGGTCAGTGACCTTTATTTTATAGCGCTCGACGGGAGCGAACACGATGGGCGGACGCCGGCCCGCCATTCGGCGGCGCGCCCGTTCGCATCATTTCAGGACAGACTTCAATATAAGCTCGTTTGACAGAAATGCGACTCCTGTCGGGCCTCATAATGAATCAGCGCACCCCAGTAGGGATCACGAAATATGTCCTGTTATTTCAATAACTTGAGCCGCTTATAGCTTGCCAAGCAGCAGCAGGATGAGCAGCACGATCAGAATGACGCCGACGAGGCCCATCCCGGAATGGCCGTAGCCGTAGCCGTAGCCGCCAAACCGGCCGCTGAAGCCGCCCAGCAGGAAAATAATCAGGATGATGACCAGGATCATTCCAAGCGACATGGTGCTCTCCCCAAGGGCGGCCGGCGAACGGCATCCGTCGCTCCGCGCCCGGTAACAAAGCACAGCCGGCCGTTCGGTTCCATGGAAGGAACCCGGAGGGGGCTTTAGAACGCGCAAGTGCCTTGTACGAAAAACCCCGCGCAACCAAGGGGCTGGTCGCGCGGGGCGGAAAATCCATTCGAAAAAGGGAATATTTATTTCGGCTGCAGCTTCAGCGCGGCCGAATTGATGCAGTAGCGCAAGCCGGTCGGGCCGGGGCCGTCCGGGAAGACGTGGCCGAGATGGCCATTGCACTTCGAGCACAGCACTTCGGTCCGGACCATGCCGTGGCTGCTATCGCGCTCCTCGTCGACATGGCTGTCCACGGCGGGCGCGGTAAAGCTCGGCCAGCCGCAGCCGGAATCGAACTTGGCGTCGGATTCGAACAGCGTCTGGCCGCAGCCGGCGCAGGTGTAGGTGCCGGCCTGCTGCTCATGTTCGTACTCGCCGGAGAACGGCCGCTCGGTGGCCTTCTCGCGCAGCACCGCGTACTGCATCGGCGTCAATTCCTTGCGCCACTCGGCTTCGCTCTTCTCGACCTTGCCGGTCATCGTCTTGGTGTCGGGCATGAAGTCTCCGTAAGCTGGATCTCGATCAGTTGGTAACCTTGGCGCTGCTCACCAGCGTCGGCTTCTCGATGTAATTCTCCGCGAAGATCTTCTTCAGGTTCTCGACCTTCGGAATGTCGTTATAGGCAATATAGGGCTGGTTGGGGTGCAGCGTCAGGTAGTCCTGGTGATAGGCTTCCGCCGGATAGAACGCGTCCAGCGGTCCGACCTTGGTCACGATCGGCTTTTTGTAGACCTTGGCGGCGTTGAGCTGGGCGATATAAGCCTCCGCGACCTTCTTCTGCTCGTCGCTGGTGGTGAAGATCGCCGAGCGATATTGCGTGCCGGAGTCCGGACCCTGCCGGTTCAGCTGGGTCGGGTCGTGCGCGACCGAAAAGAAGATCTGCAGGATCTTGCCGTAGCTGATCTTCTTCGGATCGTATTTGATCTCGACGGACTCGGCATGGCCGGTCGAACCGGTCGAGACCATGTTGTAGTCGGCGGTCGCCTTGCTGCCGCCGGCATAACCGGACACGGCGTTGACCACGCCTGCGGTGTGCTGGAACACACCCTGCACGCCCCAGAAGCATCCGCCCGCGATCACGGCGGTCTGGACGCCCTCGGAGGCCTGGGCCTCGGCGGCGGGAGCGGGGATGATCACGGCGTCTTCGGCGGCGCGCAGCGGCGAGATCGCGAACGCAGTGATCGCCAGCGCGCCGAGTGCGGCGGCGCAGCGCGAAAGGCGGCTGAATGGGCTGCGGGACATAATGTTTCCTTTGGATGACCGGATTTGACGGCAGTCTAGGCCGGCAGCGGCGGTTCGCAATCATTGTCGGCCTGCCGACGTCCCAAGATACGCGGCGGAGCGGGCGTTGTTACCGCCGAAGGGACACGAGTTCGTGAATAAAATTGCCGCGTTTCCAGAAGGTTGCGGCAAGATATTGCCGTTGCCCACGCTGGCTCGACCAACATCGTCGGCAGCCGTTCAATTGCGGCTCGCCGCCCGGGCGGTGTGCGCGCCGCTGCGGACGACAAGCCTAATTCACTTCAGTTGCCGTCGAACACCGCACGGACTTTGACATCTGTATCATCAAATGATACACAGGTTTCGTGATCAAGAGCTTCCGGGACAAGACCACCGAGGCCGTCTTCAATGGCGAAAGTCCGAAGGGCTTTCCAGCCGATTTGGTCAAGGTGGCGCGTCGGAAGCTGCGCTACCTCAACGCGGCGGACGATCTCGGTGATTTGAGGTCACCTCCAGGCAACCGTCTTGAGGCGTTGGCCGGCAATCGCAAGGGGCAATACTCGATCAGGATCAACGACCAATTCCGGGCGTGCTTTGTTTGGACGGTTGAAGGCCCGGCGGAAGTCGAAATCGTGGACTACCACTAGAAGAGGACGCGACAATGGCCAAGAAGCTCAAGCCCATGCATCCTGGTGAGGTTCTGCAGGAAGAGTTCCTGAATCCGTTGAACATGTCGGCGGGCGCTCTTGCCAAGGCTTGCGGCTTGCCGCGCACTCGGATCGAGCGGATAGCCAGCGAACAGACGGGCATTACCGCCGATACTGCGCTTCGGCTTGCCAAGGCGCTCGGCACAACGGCGCAGCTTTGGCTCAATCTGCAGAACGACTATGACATTCAGATCGCGAAGCGCGATCTGGGCAAGCTTCTCGATCGCATTGAGACCGTAAACAAACCGAAGGCCGCCTAGCCAACGGCCGTCGCGCCAGTTGGCGTAGTGCAAGATCGGAGTCGAGCGCGGCATTCGGAATACACATCACACCACCACGCTGAGCCGCTTCGCCGCCCGCGTAATGCCGGTGTAGAGCCATCGTGCGCGGCTGTCCTGGAATGCAAAACTCTCGTCGAACAGCACCACGTCGTCCCATTGCGAGCCCTGCGACTTGTGCACCGTCAGCACATAGCCGTAGTCGAACTCGTCATAGGGCTTGCGCTGTTCCCACGGGATGGTCTCGATGGCGCCGCCGAAGCAATCGCCGCGCACCGAAACCTTTGTCACCTTGTGGCCGAAATCCTCGTCCGGCGAGAGCCGCATCGTGATGATCTTCGATTTCGACGCCGCGCGCGATTTCACCCGCCACAGCCCGCCGTTGAACAGGCCTTTCTTGCGGTTGTTGCGCAGGCAGACCAGCTTGTCGCCGGCCACCGGCAGGGGATCCTCGATGTTCTGCTTCTGCCGCACCCGCATGTTGTAGGAGCGGCGCGTGTTGTTGCGCCCGACCAGCACCTGATCCGCGCTCATCACCCGTTCCGGATCGAGCTCGCCGCGCGACACCACCTCGCTTTCGCCGTAGCGTCCGATATCGAGTTCGCGGCCCTCGCGGACATCCATCGACATCCGCACGATCGGATCGTCCTGCGCCTGGCGATGCACCTCGGTCAGCATCGTGTCGGGCTCGCAATCGGTGAAGAAGCCGCCGCCCTGGATCGGCGGCAGCTGTGCCGGATCGCCCAGCACCAGCAGCGGGCATTCGAACGACATCAGGTCGCGGCCGAGTTCGGCGTCCACCATCGAGCATTCGTCGATCACGATCAGTTTTGCTTTCGAGGCCGGCGCGTCGTCCCACAGCTCGAAGCTCGGCTGCTCCACGCCGGATTCGCGCGCGCGATAGATCAGCGAATGGATGGTGGAAGCGTTGTCGCAGCCCTTGTTGCGCATCACCAGCGCGGCCTTGCCGGTGAAGGCCGCGAACTTCACCTCGCCGTCGACGCCGTCGGCGATATGCCGCGCCAGCGTGGTCTTGCCGGTGCCGGCATAGCCGAATAGCCGGAACACCGGCGGCGTGCCGTTCCGCCCGGGCTTGGCCTTCAACCAGTCGGCCACGGCCTTCAGCGCGGAATCCTGATGCGGCGTGAAAGTGGGCATGGGGTCTCGAATGGGGATGGCCGCACGAAATCGGCAGCGACTCGTCGACCCAAACTAACCATTCAAGCTGTCAGTGCAAGCCGCCGGCGGCTATTGCCAGCCGGGGACGCCGCGCATGTCGGGCAAATGGTGGGCGATGCCCTTGTGGCAGTCGATGCAGGTCTTCTCGCCGGTGAACAGGAAGCGCTGGTGCGCGACCGACGCGCGCGGCGATTGCTTGGTGATGTCCATCAACTCCGCGCTATGGCAGTTGCGGCATTCCAGCGAATCGTTGGCCTTGAAACGCGCCCATTCGTGCAGCGCCAGTTCCAGCCGGTGATCGACGAATTTCTCGCGGGTGTCGATCGTGCCGAACAGATGCCCCCACACCTCCTTGGAAGCCTGCATCTTGCGCGCGATCTTGTCGGTCCAGTTATGCGGGACGTGACAATCCGGACAGCTGGCGCGCACGCCGGAACGGTTGGAGAAATGAATGGTGGTTTTCAGCTCGGAAAACACGTTGTCCCGCATCTCGTGGCAGCCGGTGCAGAACTTCTCGGTATTGGTCAGTTCCAGCGCGGTGTTGAACCCGCCCCAGAACACCACGCCGGCAACGAAGCCCGCGAGCACAAGCACGCCGAGCCCGAACACCGAACTGGGCCGGCGCAGCACGTTCCACAATTCGACGACGAATTTCCAGATGCGCGCCCGCGACGACCGTCGCGGCACGGCCGGATCGACCGTGCTCATCGGCGTCCACCCGGCGCAGCGCGGCTGAGCATGGTATCGATATCGACGAAATCATTCGTCACGGGAGGGGTCACCACGTTCTGCGGAACGTGGCACTCGGTGCAGAAGAAACGGCGCGGCGACACCGAGGCGAGAAATTGGCCGTCGCGATCCATGAAGTGGGTGATGCTGACCATCGGCGCCTGCAACTCGCCGGTGCGGGCACGCGCGTGACACGACAAGCACTTGTTGCCATTGATGTCGATCTGGTAGCCGTCGATGCTGTGCGGAATCACCGGAGGCTGTTCGGGATAGTTGCGGGTCTCCCTCTCGGCGGTATTGCGTTGCGGCGTCATCGGCGCGGCGGGCCCCTCTTCATTGAGGGGGGTGGCGCCGCGCAGGCCGGAATTGAGCGTTTGCGCCAGCAGCGAGCCCGATCCGGCCGCGACCGCGATGACCAGCAACAGGATTCCCGGTTTTCCGATCATGGCGTTCACACCCGCTCGATGCGTACGGCGCATTTCTTGTAATCGGTCTGCAGCGAGATCGGGTCGGTGGCGTCCAGCGTCACCTTGTTGATGAGCTGCGCCTCGTCGAACCACGGCACGAACACCACACCGCGCGGCGGCTTGTTGCGGCCGCGGGTCTCGACCCGGGTACGAATGAATCCGCGGCGAGACTGCACTCTGATTTCGTCGCCGCGGCGAAGTTTCGCTTCCAGCGCATCGTCCGGATGCATGAAGCAGACGGCCTCGGGAAAGGCCCGATAGAGTTCGGGCACCCGGCGCGTCATGGTGCCGGAATGCCAGTGCTCGAGCACGCGGCCGGTCGAGAGCCAGAACGGATATTCGCTGTCGGGAGATTCCGCCGGCGGTTCGTAGGGCAGCGCGAAGATCCGCGCCTTGCCGTCCGGAAACCCGTAGAACTCCACATCCTTGCCGCTCTTGACATAAGGGTCGAGGCCCTCGCGGAAGCGCCATCTGGTTTCCTGGCCGTTGACCACAGGCCAGCGCAGGCCGCGCTCGCGGTGATAGGTCTCGAACGGCGCGAGGTCGTGCCCGTGCCCGCGGCCGAACGAGGCGTATTCCTCGAACAGGCCCTTGTGGACATAGAAGCCGAAGGCCTTGGATTCATCGTTGGCATAGCCCGCTTCGATGTCGGACAGCGGAAACTTGTCGACCTGGCCGTTCCCGTACAGCACGTCGAACAACGTCTTGCCCCGGTATTCGGGCTTCTTGGCCAGCAATTCCTCGGGCCATACCTCTTCGATCTTGAAGCGTTTGGAGAACTCCATCAGCTGCCAGAGGTCGGAGCGGGCCGCGCCCGGCGCTGAAACCAGTTGGTGCCAGAAATGGGTGCGGCGCTCGGCGTTGCCGTAGGCGCCTTCCTTTTCCACCCACATCGCGGTCGGGAGAATGAGGTCGGCCGCAAGCGCGGTCACCGACGGATAGGCGTCCGAGACGACGATGAAATTCTCCGGGTTGCGGTAACCGAGATAGGTCTCTTCATTGGCATTGGCGCCGGCCTGCAGGTTGTTGTTGACCTGAACCCAGTAGGCATTGAGCAGGCCGTCCTTCAGCATCCGGTTCTGAAGCACCGCGTGGTAACCGGGTTTATCGGGGATGGTGCCTTCAGGAAGCTTCCAGATTTGCTCGGTTTTGTCGCGATGCGCTTTGTTGGTCACCACCATGTCGGCCGGAAGCCGATGGGAGAAGGTGCCGACCTCGCGCGCGGTGCCGCAGGCCGAAGGCTGGCCGGTGAGCGAAAACGGGCTGTTGCCGGGTTCGGAGATTTTTCCGGTCAGCAGATGGATGTTGTAGACGAGGTTGTTGCACCAGACGCCGCGGGTATGCTGGTTGAAACCCATGGTCCAGAAGCTTACGACCTTGGTCTTGGGATCGGCATAAATCTCGGCCAGCGCCTCGATGCGGTTTACCGGCACGCCCGACATCTCGGCGGCTTTTTCAAGCGTGTAGTCCGAGATGAACTTGGTGTATTCCTCGAATGTCATATCGGTGGAATCATTGGCCTTGGCGCGGCCGGTCGCCTTCTTCTCCAGCGGATGCTCGGGACGCAGGCCGTAACCGATGTCGGTCTGCCCGCGTTTGAACAGCGTGTGCTTGTCGACGAAGTCCTTGTTGACGCGTCCGGTCTTGACGATGTGATTGGCGATGGCGTTGAGCAGATACAGATCGGTGTGCGGTTTGAACACCATGCCGATGTCGGCGAGGTCGAACGAGCGGTGCTCGAAGGTCGAGAGTACCGCGACCCGCACATGCGGCGCACTGAGGCGGCGGTCGGCAACCCGGGTCCAAAGGATCGGGTGCATCTCCGCCATGTTGGAGCCCCACAGCACGAAGGCATCGGTGGCTTCGATGTCGTCGTAGCAGCCCATCGGCTCGTCGATGCCGAAGGTGCGCATGAAGCCCGAGGCGGCGGAGGCCATGCAGTGGCGCGCATTCGGATCGAGGTTGTTGGAGCGGAAGCCGGCCTTCATCAGCTTGAGCGCGGCATAGCCCTCCCAGATTGTCCATTGACCCGAGCCGAACATGCCGACGCTGGTTGGCCCCCGCTTCTTCAGCGCGGCCTTGAATTTTTCCGCCATGATGTCGAAGGCCTCCTCCCACGACACCGGCGTGAACTCGCCGTTCTTGTCGTATTTGCCGTTCGCTTTGCGCAGCATCGGCTGGGTGAGACGGTCATGGCCGTACATGATCTTGGAGAGGAAATAGCCCTTCACGCAGTTGAGGCCCCGGTTGACCTCCGATTTGATGTCGCCATGGGTCGCGACCACGCGGTTTTCCTTGGTCGCCACCATGACGCTGCAGCCGGTGCCGCAGAACCGGCACGGCGCCTTGTCCCATTTCAATTCGCTCTCCGCGCGCTCGGTGACCAGGTTCGCGGCAAGCGCCGGAGCCGACATTCCCCCGGCGAGCGCTGCCATCGCGGCGGCCTCCAGTTTCAGAACCTGGCGGCGGTCGAGCTTTGGTGCGGTCATGGCAATTCTCCCGACGGCAAGGGTCAACTTGCGTCGATGGCGTGGAAGACGAGCGAGGCGGAATAGACGTCGGGCAACAGCGCGACGGTGTTGAGTGTCGTTCCGAGTGAGCCTGCGTTCGGCGCATCGACCACGACGACGAGTTTGCCTCTGGGATCCCGGCCGTAGATCTCGCATCCGGCCAGGGCCACAATCGAGGCTTCCACCTCGGCAAGGCGGTCCGGTCGTGCCTGCACCAGTATGCTGGCGATCTCTCCGCCGGGCGGCGCGATCACGCGGTCTGTCTTGAGCAGGCGACCGGTGATGAGGGATCGGCGATCGAGGGCGGCGTGAGAATTGGCCACGATGTTATCCTTGAAAGGTTGCAGTCAGCGCGCGGGAGGGCCGGGAGGCCCGGCCGCCATCTGATAGACCCACACCGCAAGTCCGTAGCTGCCGACAGCGGCGACCGCGAGGGCTGGCATCAGCACCACGGTAAGAAACAGAAACGCAAAGATTTCCATGCGCCTACGGCGCGGCCGCCCACTCGTGTCGTCGCCAGCGGCGGACATGCTGTGTCTCATTCTTTGGAATTCGGGATTGGACGGCATCAGGGCCGGCGCCTGGGCTCGATAATTGAACTCCGGATCAAAAGCCGCCTTGATCTAGATCAAGGATGGCACGTGATCCTCGCCTCCCAAGGGGAACCGGCGAAGCCGGGCCGCGACGTCACGTCTCTCTTCCTCCCTTCCGCAACGCGGAATTTGCTGGACGGTGGACTTGGCGTCGCCGGCTATTAGAATACCGGCAACAAAGCCGGTCGCGGGGAGAGACGTCATGAAATTCGGCATCTTCTATGAGCTGCAATTGCCGCGTCCGTGGCAGGCCGGCGATGAACTCAAGCTCTACCAGGATGCGCTGACGCAACTGGAGACCGCGGACCGCTGCGGCTACGACCATGCCTGGGTGGTGGAGCATCATTTTCTCGAGGAATATTCGCACTCGCCGTCGCCGGAATCGTTTCTCGCCGCCGCCAGCCAGCGCACCCGGAACATCCGGCTCGGCCACGGCATTTTCCAGCTCACCACCAATCATCCGGCGCGTGTCGCCGAACGTGTCGCGGTGCTCGATCTTCTCAGCAACGGGCGCTGCGAGTTCGGAATGGGCGAGAGCGCCTCGATCACCGAACTGACGCCGTTCGGCCGCGACATGGAAACCAAGAAGGAAGTGTTCGAGGAAGCCGTCCGCGCCATCTTCCCGATGTTCGGGAATGGCGGCAGCGAACATCACGGCAAGTATTTCGATATTCCGCTGCGCAACGTGGTGCCCAAGCCGGTTCAGAAGCCGCATCCGCCATTGTGGATGGCGTGCTCGCAATTGCCGACGATCGAGCGCGCCGGCCAGAACGGCTTCGGCGCGCTCGGCTTCCAGTTCGTCAGCGCCGACGCCGCGCATGCCTGGGTGCACGCCTATTACAACGCGATTACAAAACGGCTGAAGAAGCTCGCGGACTACCAGATCAATCCGAACATGGCGCTGGTGTCGTTCTTCATGTGCGCCAGGACCGACGAGGAGGCGAGGGCGCGCGCCGACGGCGCCACCTTCTTCCAGTTCGCGCTACGCTTTTACGGCGCGTCGCAGAACCGGCAGCGTCCCGCGCCCGGCACCGTCAACATGTGGGACGAATACAACAAGTGGAAACGCGACAACCCCGAAGCGCAGGAAGCGGCGCTGCGCGGCGGCCTGATCGGATCGCCCGAAACCATCCGCAAAAAGCTGCGGCGCTTCAGAAGCTCCCACATCGATCAGGTGATCCTGCTCAATCAGGCCGGCAAGAACAGCCACGAGCACATCTGCAAATCGCTCGAACTGTTCGCCCGGGAAGTGATGCCTGAATTCCGCGCCGATCCCGAGCACGAGGCGTGGAAAGCCGGCGTGATGAGCGGCGCGATCCAGCTCGAGGAGATCGATACCGAAGCCTTCAAGGATCGCTACGGCAAACTGGCGGTCAACGTGGCGAAGCCGGCGGTCGCGGCGGCGGGATAGCAGGTTAGAGCAATAAGGGGTTGCCCGGTCACGAGGCATCGAACAGCGCTATTTCTCGCTCTTTGATAAGTCCGTCGGTTGCAGCCTCTCTTGCGACGAGCACATAGTCCGAGCATTGGTCCCCCGATTTCCGGGTGGTAAACCGCCTGCGAACTTTCGCGCCATGAATGATGTTGAAATACATCGCCGCGCTTTCGTCCTCCAATTGTCGAAAGCAGGAGAGTTCTTCGCACTCTCCTGCAAGATGACGCACGACATAAGACGGTATCATGTTTGTTCGGCCCGGTGCGTGGCGTTGCTTCTAGTGAAACATCCAGACGAACGCGGCCAATGCCGATACCTGGAAAATCACCAGCGCCGCCATTCTGATGGGATAGCTGATGCTTCGTTAAATCATCTGCGACCTCGCGATCAAGTTCCCATGGCCGTGATGCGCGTCGTCCGCAAAGGCGACGACACCCGATTATGATCAAGCCGGCGGCGATTTGAATTCCAAAGTTGAACGAATTATTCGCACAACATTCTCCTGACGCGGCCGGCCAAAGATAAAATTCCGGATGCTTCACGCTATCGCAGACGCTCGCCATCCTGATCCAAGGCGTAGCGCGTTCCGGCAACGATAAGGACTTCGCTTCCCCGGTCGCTTTCCCTGGAAGGATTTTTCATCGCGAGCGCGGATTGCGCGACAACCATCTTATTTTTCGCAGGCCATTGGCGGCGGCCGGCTGCCGATCCAGATTGAAACAAGCACTCCGTCCGGGATGACTCGGACGAGGGAAAGCCTGCATGACCACGCTTCAAGGCACGGCTATCGTTGTGGGGGTTGGCTCCCAGCACGGACTTGGCGCCGCGATCTCGCGCCGGTTTGCTGCGGAAGGCCATCGGGTCATCGTTTCCGGGCGCACGGAAGAGAAAATCGCGCGGGTCGTTGGCGCGATCGTCGAGGACGGCGGCAAGGCGGCGGCTTTCGTCGCGGACGCAACCCTCGAGTCCGATGTTGCGGCGCTGTTTGATTTCGCGGAGGGTTCCGGGCCCATCGTCGATCTCGTGGTGTTCAACGCCGGCAATAATGTCCGCCACGACTTCCGCACCATGCCGGCTGCGCTGTTTGAGCAGACCTGGCGGGTGGCGACTTTCGGCGGGTTTCTTGTCGGACGCGAGGCTGCCCGACGGCTGACAGCGTTGGGCAAAGGCACCGTCATTTTTACCGGCGCCACAGCGAGCCTGCGCGGCAAGCCGCCGTTCACCGCATTCGCATCCGCCAAGGCCGGCCTTCGTTCATTGGCGCAATCGATGGCGCGCGAATTCGGGCCGTCGGGTATTCACGTCGCGCATGTCGTCATCGACGGCGGCATCGACGGAGAAAAGCTCAATAGTGCTGCGCCGCAGCTCCGGATCGAGCGCGGCGCCGATGGATTGCTGAACATCGATGCGATTGCCGAAGCCTACTGGCATCTTCATCGGCAGCATCGATCGGCGTGGACGCATGAGCTGGACCTGCGGCCATTCAAGGAGCGTTTTTAGTCAGGAGCGGGACAAAAACTACAAACCGGGAGAAGAAAATGGGACTGCAAAACGAAAAGATCGCGGCGTTGTCGTTCGTAACGGCCGATCTCAACTATCTGACGCCATCTCCGAACAGGCCACGAACCTATACCTTCGACCCGCCGCCTGCCGGCGAACCCAAATCGAATATCGTGCCGGAGCCGCATGGTTTGCCGATCCATGATATTCGCCCGATCAGCGAGAACGTTTCGCTCGACCGCGAGGGGTTCGCCGTGGTCCGGCAACAAAGCGCGGTGAAGGACTTTTATGACGACGACGAAGTGAGGAATGTCTACTATCCGGAAGCGGAACGGCTGATCAAGGCCGCGACCGGCGCGGACCGGGTGTTTATCTTCGACCATACCGTGCGCAAGCGCGTTGAGGGCGCAGCCGACGTTCGCGACGGCGGTCCGCGGCAGCCGGTGGCGCGCGTGCATGTCGATCACACCGCACGATCAGGTCCGCAGCGCGTCCGCGATCTTATTCCCGATGAGGCCGAGGAGCTTTTGAAGGGCCGGGTGCAGATCATCAATCTCTGGCGCCCGATCAGGGGGCCGCTGCTCGAACTCGCCGCTGGCGGTCTGCGATGCCCGCACGGTCAAGCCTGACGACCTGGTCGCTTCCGATCTGGTCTATCCGCACCGCATCGGCGAAACCTACGCGGTCAAATACAATCCCGATCATCAGTGGTTCTATGTGCCGAAGATGGCGGCCGATGAAATCCTGCTGCTGAAGTGCTTCGATTCGAAAACCGATGGACGCGCCAGGTTTGCGCCCCACACCGCCTTTGCCGATCCCACCACGCCTCCGGATGTGCCGCCGCGCGAAAGCATCGAGCTGCGCACGCTGGTGTTTCACAAGAACTAGGCAGGGCAAACCAGGCGCGGCAAAAAGGGCCGGCATTCAATGCCGGCCCTTTTTAGCCGTTGGGTTGCGTCAGTTGGATCCGGCCGCCGCTGACGTGAAGCTGCGGTCCACGGCCTTGCCGACATCGAGCGTCCTGGAAAGGATGCCGTACCGGGTGGCGCGGTCGGAGGCCTCCTGAACCTCCTTGACGATCCCGGCATCAATGACGATCGGGCTGGTCCGCTGCGCGGTGTATGCACTCAGCAAAACATCTTCCGGCAGCTTGGTCAGCTCGGCGGTGTTTTTGGCGTATTCGGGCAGGTGATCCAGCGACCATAGCCGCGCTGTGTTGAGGCGTTGCACGAGATCCTGCACGGCGGCTCGCTTGGTGGCGATGGCCTGATCGGATGCCACGATGAAGGTAATGGTGGGCGTCAGACCCGCGCCGTTCGCAACGACACGGGCGTTGTCCTTGAGCGTGGCATAGGACACGTAGGGCTCCCAGACGGCCCATCCGTCAATCGAACCAGCAACCAGCGCGATCTTGGCGTCGACCGGACCGAGCGGCGCGAACGTCGCGTCGTCGATCCTGTATCCCGCTTTCTCCAGGGTCGCGTCGATCAGGAACTGGCCCCAGCCGCCGCGCGTTCCGGCCAGCCGCTTGCCCTTCAAATCGTCCGCCGTCTTGATCGGCGAATCCTTGCGGACCAGAATGGCCTGGGTGCGGGCATCGGAACGGGTGCCGCCGATGGCCTTGACCGGTGTACCGGCGGCATACACGGTCAGGAACGACAAATCGCCGGTATAGCCGACGTCGAGCGCGCCGGCGTTCAACGCTTCGAGGATAGGTGCCGCCGCGGGAAATTCCGACCATTCGATCTTGTAAGCAAGATCCTTGGTCAGCCCCGCGATTTCGAGCAGCGAGCGATTGCCGCCCTTTTGATCGCCGACACGGAGCGTGATGGCGTCTGCGGCCAGCGCCGATGCGGTGATCGCTAGTCCGACGGCCACCCCGAACAGCGCCGCGCCGGCATGGCGAAGGCGTGCACGTAACTTGGATTTGGCTTTGATAGTATTCATGCCCGTTCTCTCTGGTTTGATTTGCGGCTTTGCTTGCAATCGATCGACGATCCCTGAAGCCTACGAGCACCCGTCTTGCAGTCAATGAAATGGCTGGCTGAATATTTCAGCGCGCGGGCAATGATCGTCTCGCGCTCCGGGTTGCGATGGAGGTTGTCTGCTGCCCGGCGTTATTTGTGCGAGGGATCCGGATTAGTTCAAATTGTGAATGCTGCACATTTGCCGACACGGCAAAAACCGTTTCATCGCGCGATGACGGGATCGTGGAGATAATCTCTCCGTTCGCTTTCACATTCAAAATTCCATTTCATTGACGAGTTCGATGCCGCCGCGCATCATCCGTGTGTGATTTAGCGGCGCCGGATCGCAGACCTCGCCGGGACTGAACCGAATTCACTGTTCGCCAATGTGGAACGTAGCGGCCGCAGCGTCATCGCGTTGCGCCGACGGCGGCTTTATGCCGCCCGAAAGCAGGAGAAAAAGATGTCGCGAGACCCGAAGCAGAATAAGGCGTTGCTGGATCGCCGTGCATTTTTGCGCACGGGAGCCGCGGCGGCGTTTGCGGCGCCGATGGGCGTTTTCGGCGCGCAAGCGTTTCCGTTTCGGGCCGTATCGCCGAATATTGATTTCTCCGAGTTCCCGATCTGCAAAGCCGCATCCGACTCCGCGCCGCTCACCGGCGCGCCACGGAAACTGAAATTATCCTGGAATGCGGGCTCGGTCTGCCTCGCGCCGCTTCCGGTCGCCATCGACCACGGGTTTTTCCAGAAACAGAATCTTGACGTCGAACTGGTCAATTACAGCGGCTCGACGGATCAATTGCTGGAAGCCATCGCGACCGGCAAGACCGATGCAGGCCTTGGCATGGCGTTGCGCTGGCTGAAGCCGCTGGAGCAGGGGTTTGACGTCAAGATCGCGGCCGGAACCCATGGCGGTTGCATGCGCGTTCTGTCGCGCACGAATTCGGGTGTCGACAAGCTTGCCGACCTCAAGGGCAAGATCGTCGCGGTCGGCGACCTCGGAGGACCGGACAAGAATTTCTTCTCGATCCAGCTCGCCAAGCAGGGCATCGATCCCAACAAGGACGTCGATTGGCGGGCCTATCCGGGCAATCTGCTGCAGCTCGCCGTCGAGAAAGGCGAAGTCCAGGCGTTCCTGGCCTCCGATCCGATCGCTTATCTCTGGCTAAAGGACAGCGCCTACAAGGAAGTCGCGTCCAATCTGGACGGTGAATACAAGGACAAGACCTGCTGCATCGTCGGATTGCGCGGCAGCCTCGTCCGCGAGGAGCCGCAGGTGGCGCGCGCTATCACGCAGGCGTTGCTCGACTCCGCGATGTTCACCTCGCAGAATCCGGACAAGGCCGCGGCGTCGTTCCAGCCCTACGCGCCCAAGACCGCGAGCCTGCAGGATTTGCAGGCGATGGTGCGGTATCACACCCACCATCATCATCCCGTGGGCACAGCACTCAAGCAGGAACTGAAGGCCTACGCGGACGACCTGAAGAGCGTTTCCGTCTTCAAGCAAAGCACCGACACGGCGAAATTTGCGGAGCGGATCTATGTCGACGTATTCGGCGTCTAAGACGGTCGCCTTCCCGCAATCGGCGGAGGAGGGCGCGGCGTTTGCCGGCCGTCGGTTGTCGCTTCCCGCGGCATTTCTCGCGGGCGGCCCCGGTGTACTCGCAAGCGTGGCGTGGGTCGGTTTCGGGTTGTCATGCCTGTGGTGGGAAGATCTGGGCGATTGGTCGCGCACCCCTGCACTCGCTGTCGCCGCGTTTATAATTGCAGGAGGCATCCTTGCGGCAACCGCGGGCAGCAAATTGCTGGGGCGCTTCGGAGCAGGGTTTCAAGCGCGAGCGCCATGGCTGCTGGCGCTCGGATTGTTCCTGACGCTGTGGGAAGTCGCGACCGCGAAATTTGCGTGGCTGCCGCTGCCGTTCTTTCCGCCGCCGCAATCGATCATCGAGGTATATACCGACGATCTGCCGAAACTGCTGGATAGCGTGTTTGCGTCGGTAAAACTTCAGCTTGGCGGCTATGCCATCGGCGCGGCGGTCGGCTTCCTGACCGGCGTATCGATCGGATGGTCGCGTAGCGTCGGCTACTGGGTGCATCCGATACTGCGCTTCATCGGGCCGTTGCCGGCGACGGCGTGGCTGCCGTTCGCGTTCTTCACCTTTCCGTCGAGCTGGAGCGCGAGCACGTTCCTGATCGCGCTGGCGACCGGGTTTCCGGTCACGGTGCTGACCTGGTCGGGCGTGGCAAGCGTCAGCAACGCCTATTATGACGTGGCGCGAACGCTTGGCGCCAAGCCGTCGTTTCTGGTGTTGAAGGTCGCCATTCCCGCGGCGCTGCCGCACGTCTTTGTCGGCCTGTTCATGGGCCTTGGTTCGTCGTTCGCGGTGCTGGTGGTCGCGGAAATGATCGGGGTCAAGGCAGGTCTTGGCTGGTATCTGCAGTGGGCCCAGGGCTGGGCGGCCTATTCGAATATGTATGCCGCGCTGATTGTGATGTCGCTGCTGTGCTCTGGCGCGATCACGCTGCTGTTTCGAACGCGCGACCGCCTGCTGGTCTGGCAGAAGGGTGTCGTCAAGTGGTAGCGCATGCATTTGCCGAACCGGTTACAAACCCCGCCGTCGGCGCCTCGCTCGATGTCGAACATGTCAGTCACGCCTTCGACATCGACGGCAGCGTGCTTCCGGTGCTCGACGATGTGCATTTCAGCGTCAAGCCCGGCGAGTTCGTGGCGCTGCTGGGGCCGTCCGGCTGCGGCAAGTCGACCCTGCTGCGTCTGGTCGCGGGACTTGAGCCGCCGCGCTCGGGCGTGTTGCGCGAGGACGGCGATCCGGTGACCGGGCCGTTTCCATCCCGGGTCGTCGTGTTTCAGGATCCGACGCTGTTTCCGTGGCGCACCACCTGGAATAACGTGGCGCTCGGTCTCGAGGCCCAGGGCATCCTGAAAAGCCAGCGGCAGCGCGTCGACGCCGCCATCGACCTGGTCGGACTTACGCAGTTTCGCAATGCCTATCCCCACCAATTGTCGGGCGGCATGGCGCAGCGCGTCGCGCTGGCCCGGGCGCTGGTGAACGATCCGAAGATCCTGATTCTGGACGAGCCGCTCGGCAAGCTCGACTCGCTGACCCGCATCACGATGCAGGCGGAAATCGTGGCGCTCTGGCAGCGCAAGGGGTTCACGACGCTGCTGGTCACCCATGACGTCGAAGAAGCGCTGTTCCTCGCCAACCGCGTCATCGTGTTCAGCGACCGTCCGGCGCGCATCAAGGCCGATATCGCGGTCGATCGTCCCTATCCGCGGCACCGGGGCGATCCCAAGCTTGCGGAATTGCGCCGGCACATTCTGGGACTGCTCGGACTGGACGCTACCTGGTGAGTACGCAGGGCAATTCCATCCGCAAAGAACTTCCGATCGATGCTACGCCGACCATCTTCGAGCGTGCCAACGTGCTCGCTTCCGGCTTTGCCGCGAGGGCGGCCGGGCATGATCGCGACGCGAGCTTTCCGTTCGAGAATTTCGACCAGCTATCCGAATCCGGATTGCTGGCGCTGACCGTGCCGACGGCGTTGGGCGGCTCGGGCGCGGGCGCGCTCGATGCGGCGCGCATCATCGGCATCTTCGGCAGGGCCGATCCATCGACGGCCCTGGTGCTGTCGATGCACTACATCCAGCATCTGGTGATGGCGAGAAGCACGCGCTGGCCGGGCCGTCTGGCCCGCAAGCTGGCCCGTGAAACCGTCGAAGGCATAGCCCTGATCAACGCCTTGCGGGTCGAGCCCGATCTCGGTTCGCCGTCGCGCGGCGGTCTGCCGGCGACGATCGCGCGGAAGACGGAAACCGGATGGCGGCTGAGCGGCCGAAAGATCTATGCGACGGGCGCGCCGATCCTGAAATGGTATGCGGTGTGGGCGAAAACCGATGAGCCCACCCAGCGCGTCGGCCTGTTTCTGGTTCCGGCGGGATTACCGGGGACGCGCATTGTCGAGACATGGGACCATCTCGGGCTGCGCGCCAGCGGCAGCCATGACATCCTGTTCGACGACGTCTTGTTTCCTCTTGACCATGAAATCGACGTCCGCCCGCCGGAAGAATGGCGGGTGCCGGATTTCACCCAATCGACCGTCCATGCGATCTTCGTTGCCGCGATCTATGACGGCGTCGCCCGTGCCGCGCGCGACTGGTTGCTCGAATTCCTGAACAACCGGGTGCCGTCCAATCTCGGCGCGCCGCTGGCCACGCTGCCGCGGGTGCAGGAGGTCGTCGGCGGGATCGAGGCGCGCCTGGCCGTCAATGCCCGCCTGATCGACAGTTTTGCCGGAGATTTCGACGACGGCATTGCGCTCAGCGCATCCGAGTCCAACATCATCAAGCTTACCGTCACGAATAACGCCGTCGCGGCGGTCGAAGATGCGCTGTCGCTTACCAGCAATCACGGTTTGACGCGTGCCAACCCGCTCGAAAGGCATTATCGTGACGTCTTGTGCGGGCGGGTTCATACGCCGCAGGATGACGCGACGCGGGTGAATGCCGGGCGTCTGGCGCTCGGTATCTGAACGATTGCAGAAATATTTCCAAGCCGTGGAGCTGCCTATGTCAGTGGAATTCATCGGATTTATCACCAACAACAACTCGTCCGAAACCATCGTGCGAACCGGCCCGATCCTCGACCCGCCCTATATCGAGACGGTGGCAAAGGCGCATGAGCTGGCCGGTTTCGACCGGGCGCTGCTGGCGTTCCATTCGACAACGCCGGACGCGCTGCAGGTCGGCCAGCATGTGCTGAGCATCACCCGGAAGCTCAAGGTCATGATCGCGCAGCGGCCCGGCTTTACCGCGCCGACGCTGCTGGCGCGCCAGCTCGCCACCATCGACCAGCTTTCGGGCGGCCGCGTCTCGCTGCACGTCATTACCGGCGGCAACGCCACCGAGCTGCGCCAGGACGGCAACACGGTCGACGACAAGGACGAGCGTTACGCGCGCACCGACGAGTTCCTCGATATTGTCCACGCCGAATGGACCAGCGAAAAGCCGTTCGACTACAACGGCAAATACTACAAGGTCGAGAAGGGCTTCTCCCAGATCAAACCCTATCAATCCGGAGGCATCTACACCTTCGTCGGTGGCGGCTCCGATGCCGCGATCGAGGTCGCGGGCAAGCATGCCGATACCTTCGCGCTGTGGGGCGAGTCCTATGCGCAGGTGCGCGACGTGACATCGCGGGTCCGGGCGGCGGCGGCGAAATACGGCCGGCCGGCCCCGCGGTTCAGCCTGTCCGTGCGGCCGATCCTCGCCGATACCGAGGAGAAGGCCTGGCAAAAGGCGGAGGAGATTCTGGCGCGCGCGACGGCGCTGCAGGACAAGACCGGATACCGCAAGCCGGCCGACGGTCATGCGACCGCCGGCGCGCGACGGCTGCTGGCGCTGGCCGAGCAGGGCACCCGTATCGACAAGCGCCTCTGGACCGAACTGGCAAAACTCACCGGCGCCAACAGCAACACCACCGCACTGGTCGGAACGCCCGAGCAGGTCGCCGAGGTGTTTGGCGACTATTACGATCTCGGCGTCAGCCACTTCCTCATTCGTGGCTTCGATCCGCTGATCGACGCCATCGAATATGGCCGCGAGCTGATTCCGCTGACGCGCAAGCTGATTGCCGAGCGCGACGCCGGCAGGGGAGTGGCGGCGGCATGATGCGCGCGATTGTTGCCGCGGGTCTGCTGCTCGGCGCCGTTGTCTCGGCAGCCGCCCAGACCAGTTTGCGGGTCGGCGATCAGAAGGGCAACTCGCAGGCCGTCATGGAAGCCGCCGGCGTCCTCAAGGACGTGCCCTACAAGATCGAGTGGAAGGAATTTCCGGCGGCGGCGCCGCTGCTCGAAGCGCTGGGCGCAGGCGCCATCGAAACCGGGCTGGTCGGCGACGCGCCGTTTACGTTCGCGGCGGCCGCCGGCGTACCGGTGAAGGCGATCGGCGCGATCCGGCAGACCAGGGAAGGGCTCGCGGTTCTTGTGCCGCGCGAGTCCGCCATTCGAAATTTTGAAGACCTGAAAGGAAAGAAAATCGCGACCGGCCGCGGCTCGATCGGACATCAGCTCATTCTTGCCGCGCTCGAATCCAGGGGATGGTCTGCCGGCGATGTGCAGATCGTGTTCCTCGCGCCGTCGGACGCAAAGGTTGCTTATAGCCAGGGCTCCGTCGATGCGTGGTCGACATGGGAACCCTATGTCAGCCAGGAAGAAGTGCTGTTCCAGTCACGGCGCGTGATCACGGCGGAGGGATTGACGCCCGGAATCGGATTCCAGGTCGCGTCGCCGAATGCGATCCGCGACAAGCGGCCCGAGCTGGAGGATTTCCTTCGCCGGCTCACGGCGGCCCGGGCCTGGTCGCTGACCAATGTCGCTGCTTACGCCGAGACCTGGGGTAAGCTGATGAACATTCCGCCCGCGGTGCCGCTCAACTGGCTGAGCCGCGCGAAAATCCGCATCGCGCCGATCGATGATGGCGTGGTCGCCGACGAGCAAAAGACCATCGATCTGTATTTCCGGGCGGGCTTGATCAGGCAGAAGCTCAATGCGGCCGATATCGTCGATCGTTCGTTTGCCGACGCCATCGGCAAAGCCGCCGGCCTTTAGATCGGTTCGCTTGTTACGCCGGCCTGTCTGGCGTCGCGCTCGCAGCAGGCGGCGGCCATGTTCGCAACGTGATGTCGGCGATCTTGCGCAATTGCTCGCGGCTGGTGCCGCCGGCTGCCTGAACCGCCATGCCTTGCAGGATCGCGGAGATGTAGCGGGCGAGATCCGCTGCGTCGGATCCTGTCGGCAGATCGCCTTCGGTGATCGCGCGTTCAAAGCGATCGCGCAAATCTTCTTCGGCCTTGGCGCGCCGCGACATCAATTCCTGTTTGATGGATTCCGCGGCATCGCCGCAGCTCAGCGCCCCCTGCACCGCGAGACATCCCGGCGGAGAGTCGGGATCGGTGACGGCGTCGGCCGAGCTATAAAGCAAGTGTTCGACGACGGCGCGCGCGGTCGGCTTTTCCAGCCCGATCGGCATGTAACCGCCGGGCCCGTCGACATATCGATCCAGCGCCTTGCGAAACAGCTCTTCCTTGTTGCCGAATGCCGCATAAAGGCTGGGTTTGGTGATCCCCATGGTTCGGGTCAGGTCCGCCATCGACGTGCCTTCGTAGCCTTTGCGCCAGAACACCTGGAGCGCGAGGTCCAGCGCCTTGTCGACATCGAATTCACGCGGCCGTCCCATGGCCATGATGGGGCTCCTTCCGAGTTTCCTACCTTTCGTTAGATAAGTGGCTTGACACCCATTGTCGATGGCCCATTTATACCATACGTTATGAATGTGTGCGATGCAGCGTACGGTGGATCGGCCGATTTGGCCGATTTAGTCTGTTTCAGGTCGGGGTTCGAAGCCCGAACGTCCTTTCGGATTGGGGTCTCATGAAAAATATTAGTCAAAACAAGCGTTTGGTAGGGGTGGCCGTGGTGCTTGCCGCGTTGGCGGCGACCGGCGGGGCAACCTTGCTGAGCGGTCGAAACGGAAGCGCGCGGGCCGAGACGGCTGCGGCGCCGGCGGCGCTGCCGGTCTCGGTATCGGTCGTCGCGCCCCGCCAAACCGTGCCGTGGGACGAGTTTTCCGGTCGGCTGGAAGCGGTCGAGCGGGTCGAAGTCCGCTCCCGAGTTGCGGGGGCCATTCAGGAAATTCATTTTCGTGAAGGCGCGCTGGTCAAGCAGGGCGACCTGTTGATCCTGATCGATCCGTCGCTCTATGCCGCGGAAGTTTCGCGCGCCGAAGGCCAGGTGGCAGCGGCGAAAGCCCGCCTCGTGCTGACCAAAAGCGATTTCGAGCGTGGCCAGCAATTGTCGGATTCGCGCACGATCTCGCAGCGGGATTTCGACGGTCGCGTCAACGCCTACAGCGAAGCCGAAGCCAATCTGAAGGCAGCGGAGGCCACCCTGGAAACCGCAAAGCTCAATCTCGGCTATACCGAAGTGCGCGCACCGGTCGCGGGCCGGGTCGGCAAGCTCGAAATCACCGTGGGCAATCTGATCGCCGCGGGGCCCGGCACGGCGGTGCTAACGACGCTGGTGTCGGTCAATCCGATCTACGCCAGCTTCAATGCCGACGAGCAGGTGGTGACGCGCGCCTTGAAGACGCTCGCGGACGAAAAGACGCCTTCCGAAATCGGGCGCATCCCGGTGCAGATGGGTACCGGCACGTCCGACGGCACGCCTTACAAGGGGCAGATGCAGTTGATCGACAACCAGGTGGACGCGCGCAGCGGCACCGTCCGGGTTCGGGCGGTGTTCGATAATGCCGATGGCCGCCTGATGCCCGGCCAGTTCGCGCGGCTGTTGATGGGACAGCCCAAGGCCGAACCGGCGCTGTTGATCAGCGAACGTGCTGTCGGCACCGACCAGAACAAGAAGTTCGTGATGGTCGTGAGCAAAGACAACAAGGCGGAATATCGCGAAGTCGCGCT
The DNA here is from genome assembly GCA_963793165.1 of uncultured Alphaproteobacteria bacterium. Lineage (GTDB taxonomy): Bacteria > Pseudomonadota > Alphaproteobacteria > Rhizobiales > Xanthobacteraceae > Bradyrhizobium. The sequence continues at coordinate 1,294,374 of CAWBYU010000002.1, read as the reverse complement.
TGGCGTCTCGATCGATGGAATGCGTGTGGTGACCGGAGGTCTCCATGCCGGCGAGCGGATCGTCGTCAAGGGACTGCAGCGCGTTCGTCCGGGAGCGGTGGTCGCGCCCCAGGAGGTCGCGATGGAATCCGTCTCCGCCAGCCAGACCGCGACCGAACTGGCGCAGCGCTAGCGCATGATGATGTTGCTTTTCCGCCAGCCGCGGAAAAGGCCAACACGATCGTAAACAGCAGCAATAGACAGCGGGGCCGATCACAATCGGCCCCGCCGGGGTATTGCGCCCCGTAACCCGGATATCGACGAGACAGGCCATGAACTTCTCCAGATTTTTCATCGACAGGCCGATCTTTGCCGGCGTGCTTTCGACACTGATTTTCGTAGCCGGACTGCTGTCGCTGCCGGTGCTGCCGATATCGGAATATCCGGAAGTGGCGCCGCCGACGGTGGTGGTGCGCGCGCAATATCCGGGCGCCAACCCGAAGGTTATCGCCGAGACGGTATCGACGCCGATCGAGGAGCAGATCAACGGCGTCGAGGGCATGCTCTATATGAGCAGCCAAGCCACCACCGACGGACTGATGACGCTCAACGTCACGTTCCGGCTGGGAACGGATCCGGACAAGGCGCAGCAACTGGTTCAGAACCGGGTGGCGCAGGCCGAACCGAGATTGCCCGAAGAGGTCCGCACGCTCGGCATCACGACGATCAAGAGCGCGCCGGATCTCACGATGGTGGTGCATCTGCTTTCGCCTAACGGGCGCTACGACATGACGTATCTGCGCAATTACGCCGTGCTGAACGTCAAGGATCGGCTGGCGCGCATCGAGGGCGTCGGTCAGGTGCAGTTGTTCGGCTCCGGCGATTATTCCATGCGGGTCTGGCTGGATCCACAGAAGGTCGCCGAGCGCGGTCTTTCGGCATCCGACATCGTGCGCGAAATCCGGGCCCAGAACGTGCAGGCGGCCGCCGGCGTCGTCGGCGCATCGCCGAGCGAGACCGGACTCGACCTGCAACTCTCCATCAATGCGCAGGGGCGGTTGCAGACCGAGGAGGAATTCGGCGAGATCATCGTCAAGAACGGCGCCAACGGCGAAGTCACCCGGCTGCGCGACATCGCCCGGATCGAACTTGGCGCCGCGGACTATTCGCTGCGATCGCTGCTGGACAACAAGTCCGCGGTCGCGGTCCCGATCTTCCAGTCGCCGGGCTCGAATGCGATCCAGATTTCGGACAACGTCCGCAAGATGATGGCCGAGTTGAAGCAGAACATGCCCGACGGCATGGATTACAGCATCGTCTATGACCCGACGCAGTTCGTTCGCGCCTCCATCGAAGCGGTCGTGCATACGCTGCTGGAAGCAGTGGCGCTGGTGGTGCTGGTCGTCATCCTGTTCCTGCAGACATGGCGGGCATCGATCATTCCGCTGATCGCGGTGCCGGTGTCCATTATCGGCACCTTCGCGGTGATGCATGTCTTTGGCTTCTCCATCAACGCGCTCACTCTGTTTGGACTGGTGCTCGCCATCGGCATCGTCGTCGACGACGCCATCGTCGTGGTCGAGAACGTCGAGCGCAATATCGAGCAGGGCCTGTCGCCGAAGGATGCGGCCTATCAGGCGATGCAGGAAGTCACCGGGCCGATCATCGCGATCGCGCTGGTGCTGATAGCGGTGTTTGTGCCGCTGGCTTTCATCACCGGATTGACCGGCCAGTTCTACAAGCAGTTCGCGCTCACGGTGGCGATCTCGACGGTGATTTCCGCGTTCAATTCGTTGACGCTGTCGCCGGCCCTGGCGGCGTTGCTGCTGAAATCCCATGACGCGCCAAAGGATGCCTTGACCCGCGGCATGGACCGGGTGCTCGGCTGGTTCTTCCAGCGTTTCAACCGCGCCTTCCATCGCAGTTCGGACGCCTATAGCAACGGCGTCAAGCGCGTGATCTCGCGGCGCGCCATCGTGATGGTCGCCTATGTGGCGCTGATCGGCGTCACCTATGGCTTGTTCAAGGCCGTGCCCGGCGGTTTCGTGCCCGGCCAGGACAAGCAATATCTGGTCGGCTTCGCGCAGCTTCCCGATGGTGCGACGCTGGACCGGACCGAGGACGTGATCCGGCGCATGGGCGATATCGCGCTGAAGCTGCCGGGCATAGAAAGCGCCGTGGCTTTTCCGGGCCTGTCGATCAACGGCTTCACCAACAGTTCGAATTCGGGAATCGTGTTCGTCACGCTGAAGCCATTCGAGGAACGCAAGGATGCCAGCCTGAGCGCCGCGGCCATTGCCATGCAGCTCAACGGCAAGTTCGCCGCGATCCAGGAAGCGTTCATCGCGATATTTCCGCCGCCGCCGGTCGCCGGCCTCGGCACCATCGGTGGCTTCAAGCTGCAGATCGAAGATCGCGCCGGCCTTGGCTATGAGGCGCTCAACGATGCGACCAAGGCCTTTATCGCCAAGGGGTCGGCGGCGCCGGAACTGGCCGGCCTGTTCTCGAGCTATCAGGTCAACGTGCCGCAACTCTATGCCGATATCGATCGCACCAAGGCGCGGCAGCTCAGCGTGCCCGTGACCAGCGTGTTCGATACCATGCAGATCTATCTCGGCTCGCTCTACGTCAATGATTTCAACAAATTCGGCCGCACCTATTCCGTGCGCGTGCAGGCGGACGCGAAATTCCGGGCCCGGGCCGACGACGTCGGATTGCTGAAGGTCCGTTCCGACACCGGCGAGATGGTGCCGCTGTCGGCGCTGCTGAGGATCAAGGAAAGTGCCGGACCGGAACGCGCCATGCGTTACAACGGCTTCCTCACCGCGGATCTCAATGGCGGCGCGGCGCCCGGTTACTCGACCGGACAGGCGCAGGCGGTCGTGGAGCGCATCGCGGCGGAAACCTTTCCGAAAGGCATCGCCTTCGAATGGACCGACCTGACCTATCAGGAAATCATCGCCGGAAATTCCTCGCTGGTGGTGTTTCCGGTGGCGCTGCTGCTGGTATTCCTCGTGCTCGCCGCGCAATACGAGAGCCTTACCCTGCCGTTGTCGATCATCATGATTGTGCCCATGGGATTGCTGGCCGCGATGTCGGGCGTCTGGCTGACCAAGGGCGACAACAACGTCTTTACGCAGATCGGCCTGATCGTTCTGGTTGGGTTATCGGCCAAGAATGCGATTCTGATCGTGGAGTTCGCCCGCGAACTGGAGTTTGCCGGGCGCTCGCCGATCCGGGCGGCCATCGAAGCCAGCCGGCTGCGGCTGCGGCCGATCCTGATGACCTCGCTCGCCTTCATCATGGGTGTGGTGCCACTGGTGATCTCCACGGGCGCGGGATCGGAGATGCGCCACGCCATGGGCGTCGCGGTTTTCTCCGGCATGATCGGGGTCACGGCGTTCGGCATTTTCTTCACGCCGATGTTTTACGTGCTGCTGCGCGCGCTGGCCGGCAACCGGCCGCTGACCCAGCACGGGCAAGCAACCGTGGAGCCCGCGGTTCGCAGCCAGCCCCATTGAGATCGTTCCGTCGGCCTTGAGTGATCCCTGCAGCGGCAGTTGATCGTCCTGCGAGCCACGGACGTGCATGTCACATTTTGGGAAGGGAAAATTGACCTTCCTCGGGAGCGTCGCTGAAAGAAAAGCAGTGTCGATCACCGATAAGACAGCGCACATATTGCTATTTTTGCGGCGCACTCGACACTTCCCGAGAGCAATACCATCATCCTGAGATCGATCGACCGTGCGCTGTCGCAGTGTTGTCGTCAGGAGCTGTTGGATGAAGCGTCGGGAATTCTTGAAACTGTCCGTTGCGACCGGGGCAGTTGCGGCGCTGTCGCGCCAGGCCCGCGCGCAAGGCAGCGTGAAGGAAATTCGTATCGGCTATCAGAAGAATGGCGTGCTCGTTATCACGCGACAGCAGGCTGCGCTGGAAAATCATTTCAAGCCCGCCGGGATCGAGGTGAAATGGATCGAGTTCTCGTCGGGGCCGCCGATGATGGAGGCGATGAATGTCGGCAGCGTCGACTATGGCGCGGTCGGCGATTCGCCGCCGGTTTTCGCCCAGGCCGCGGGCGCGGCCATCGTCTATGCGGCAGGCCAGCCGATCACCAATGGCCAGGGTATCCTGGTGCCGCAGGACTCGGCGATCCGCTCGATTGAGGATCTCAAAGGCAAGCGCGTCGGTTTCACTAAGGGTTCCAGCGCGCATAACGTCACGGTGCAGACGCTGGAAAAAGCCGGGCTCACCTATGCCGACATCACGCCGGTCTATCTGACGCCGCCGGACGCGGGACCGGCTTTCGCCAACGGCAGCATCGACGCCTGGTCGATCTGGGATCCGTATTTTGCGATTGGCGAGACCAAGCAGAATGGCCGCGTCCTCGTCAACGCCTCCGAGATCACCAAGACCAACTCGTTCTATATCGCCAACCGCGATTTTTCGAAAAACCATGGGCCGATCCTGCAGCAAATCATCGATGTAACGGCATCGACGGCAAAGTGGGCCGAAACCCACCGCGGCGAGGTGGCGAAGTCGCTCAGCGCCGTCACCGGTATCGCGCTCGACATCCAGACCGTCGCCGCCAACCGCTCGTCATTTGCGGTGGGGCCGATCACCGACGACATCGTCGCGACCCAGCAGGGCGTCGCCGATCGCTTCTTCAAGCTCGGGCTGATTCCGAAGCAGATCGCGATCCGCGACATCGTCTGGCGCAACACCCAGACCTGATCCCGCTTGCAACAAATCAACGCAGAGGACGTCCACATGGTGCGTTTCATTCGACGCTGGATCACCAGCGCGGTTCTTTCGATCAGCATCGTCGCTGCCGCGGTCAGCGCCTCCTACGGCCAGGAGAAGGTCGTCCGCATCGGTTTTCAGAAATACGGCAAGCTGGTGCTGCTCAAGAGCAAGGGTACGCTTGAGGAGAAACTGAAGGCCGTGGGTTACAAGGCGGTGTGGACGGAGTTTCCGTCAGGTCCGCCGCTGCTCGAAGCGCTCAACGTCGGCGCGATCGATTTCGGCAACACCGGGGAGGCGCCGCCGATCTTCGCGCAGGCCGCGGGCGCGCCGATCCAGTATGTCGCCTATGAGCCGCCTGCGCCGAAAGGGGAGGCCATTCTTGTTCCAAAGGACAGCAAGCTTGCTTCGGTTGCCGATCTGAAAGGCAAGAAGGTCGCGCTGAACAAAGGCTCCAATGTCCATTATCTGCTGGTGAAGGCGCTGGAGAAGGCCGGTGTCAAATACTCCGAAATCGAGCCGGTGTTTCTGGCGCCGGCCGATGCCCGCGCGGCGTTTGAGCGCGGCGCGGTCGATGCCTGGGTGATCTGGGATCCGTTCCAGGCCGCCGCCGAAGCCGCCACTGGCGCGCGCACCCTGGCTGACGGCACCGGCATCGTGTCGAACTATCAGTTTTATTTCTCCTCCAAGAAGTTCCTGGAGAGCGATCCCAAGATCGTGGACCTTGTGTTGGCCGAGCTCAGCACGGTGGACGACTGGGCCAAGAGCGATATCCACGCGGTGGCCGAGCAGCTCGCGCCCGCGATAGGGCTTCCGATTGGGGTCGTCGAGGTTGCCCTGAAGCGGCAGTCCTACGGCATCAAGCCGCTCACCGACAGCGTGATCGCGGATCAGCAGCAGGTTGCGGACACGTTCTTCGCGCTCGGCCTGCTGCCGAAGCAAATCAAGATTTCCGACGTGGCGCGGAGGCCGGGCACATGAGCAGCAATCAACCATCCAACGCCAACATCCTCTGGTTCCTGCCTACTCATGGCGATGGCCGCTATCTCGGCACCACCACCGGCGGGCGCGAGGTCAATTTCAACTATCTGCGCCAGATCGCGCAGGCCGCCGACCAGCTCGGCTATTTCGGCGTGCTGCTGCCCACCGGGCGAAGCTGCGAGGATTCCTGGGTGGTGGCCTCGGCGGTGGCGCCATGGACCGAGCGGCTGCGTTATCTGGTGGCGGTGCGGCCCGGCCTGCAATCGCCCAGCGTCGCCGCGCGCATGACCGCCACGCTCGACCGGCTGTCGAACGGAAGGCTTTTGATCAACGTCGTCACCGGCGGCGACCCCGTCGAGAACAGGGGCGATGGTGTCTTCCTCGATCATGACGAGCGCTATGCGGTGACCCGCGAGTTCCTGAATGTCTATAGCGACCTGCTCGCGGGCAAGACGGTGAACGTGGAAGGCAAGCACATCCGCATCGAGGACGGCCGCCTGCTGTTTCCGCCGGTGCAGTCGCCGCGGCCGCCGCTGTATTTCGGCGGGTCGTCCGATGCCGGCATCGATGTCGCCGTCGACACCGTCGACAAATATCTGACATGGGGCGAGCCGCCGGCGCAGGTCGCCGAGAAGGTCAACCGCGTGAAGGCCGTCGCCGCCTCGCGGGGGCGCAAGCTCTCGTTCGGCATCCGCCTGCATGTGATCGTGCGCGAGACCAACGCGGAAGCCTGGAAGGCCGCCGACGAATTGATCCAGCATGTCACCGACGAGACCGTCGCTTCGGCGCAGAAGATCTTCTCGCGAATGGACTCGGTCGGCCAGCAGCGCATGGCGCAATTGCACGGCGGGCGCCGCGACAAGCTCGAGATCAGCCCGAACCTCTGGGCCGGCGTGGGTCTGGTGCGTGGCGGCGCCGGAACGGCGCTGGTCGGCGATCCCCAGACCGTCGCCGCGAGGATCCGCGAATACCAGGACGTCGGTATCGATACTTTCATTATGTCCGGATATCCGCATCTCGAAGAGGCCTATCGGTTTGCCGAACTGGTGTTCCCGCTGCTGTCGCTGCAGCAGAACAATGTGACGACGCTTCGCGTCAACACCGGGCCGTTTGGCGAAACCATCGCCAATGAGCACCGTCCCCTGGTGAAGGCGGCGCAGTCATGAGCCTGATCGATAGCCTTCCGCGGGTTCGCAGCCTCCGGCTGCCGCGCGCCGACGGCCTGATCCAGTGGATCGTGCCGCTTGCCATCCTCCTGATCTGGCAAATTGCCTGCGTGACGGGCTTCGTGCCGGCGCGGGTGCTGCCGGCGCCGAGCGACGTGGCGCTGGCAGGCTGGAAACTCCTGCTGTCAGGCGAACTGGCGCGCAACATCTGGGTCAGCTTCTGGCGCGCCAGCGTCGGTTTCATCATTGGCGGTGGCATCGGATTTGCCTTCGGGCTGGTCAACGGCCTGTCGCAGCTCAGCAACAAGTTGACGGACACCACATTGCAGATGGTGCGCAACATCCCGCATCTCGCGCTGATCCCGCTGGTCATCCTGTGGTTCGGCATTGATGAATCCGCAAAACTGTTCCTGGTCGCGCTCGGCGTATTCTTTCCGATCTATCTCAACACGCTGCACGGCATCCGCACGGTCGATCCGCAGCTGATCGAGATGGGCCGGATCTACGGCATGAACGACGGTGAATTGTTCCGGCGGGTGATCTTTCCGGGAGCGCTGCCGTCGATCTTCGTCGGGGTGCGCTTTGCGCTCGGCATCATGTGGCTGACGCTGATCGTGGCGGAAACCATCGCGGCGTCGTCGGGCCTTGGCTACATGGCGATGCAGGCGCGCGAGTTCATGCTGATCGACGTCGTCGTGCTCTCTATCCTGATCTACGCTTTGCTTGGAAAGCTGGCGGACAGCGCCTCGCGCGTGCTGGAGCGGCTGACGCTGTCCTGGCATCCCGCCTTCCAGAAACATTGAGAGTGCATATGCAAGAAGCCCTGCGTTTCCTCCAGCCCGATCTCGAGCCCGTCGATCGCGCGGAGTTCATCGAACAGGCCCAGTCTGTGCGGCGCGGTTCGGAAGCAGCCGCGCGTGGGCTGCCGCTGACGATTCGCGGCCTGCGCAAGTCGTTCGGCGAAAACGAAGTGTTGCGCGGCATCGACCTGCACATTCCCGCAGGCCAGTTCGTCGCGATCGTCGGCCGCAGCGGCTGCGGCAAGAGCACGCTGTTGCGCCTGATCGCCGGGCTCGAAACCATCGATGCCGGCACCATCAGCTTTGGTGAGGAAGCGCGCCGCCCGGAAGACATCCGGGTGATGTTTCAGGAGCCACGGCTGTTGCCGTGGGCGCGGGTTCTGTCGAACGTGGAAGTCGGGCTTGGTCGCGACCGCGCATCGTCGGATGCGCAAGTGCGCGCTGAAAAGGCGCTTTCCGAAGTCGGCCTTGACGAAAAGCGCGATCAATGGCCGGCCGTGCTCTCCGGCGGACAAAAGCAGCGCGTGGCGCTGGCGCGCGCGCTGGTCAGCCATCCCCGTGTCCTCGCCTTCGACGAGCCGCTCGGCGCGCTCGATGCGCTGACGCGGATTTCGATGCAGCGGCTGTTGGAGCGGGTCTGGCGCGATCAGGCGTTTACGGCGATCCTGGTGACGCATGACGTGGCGGAAGCCGTCGCGCTGGCCGATCGCGTGCTGGTGATCGAGGACGGCCGTATTGCGCACGACGTCAACGTGGATATTCCGCGCCCCCGCCGCCGCGGTTCGGCCGATCTCGCGGCGCTGGAAGGTTCGATCCTGCGCAACCTTCTTCAGTCCGCGGAAGACATATCGGATCAGTGAGGTCGCCATGAACTGCACCGTGCGCAATATCGAGATCGATCCCGGCGCCTCTTCCGACGACTTTCGCGGGGCCATGCGCCGCCTGGCGGGCGGGGTCAGCGTGATCACGGTCGGTTGCGGCAAGGATATCACGGGAATGACCGTTACTTCGGTCTCGTCGCTGTCGGTCGATCCCGCAACCTTGATCGTCAGCATCAACCGGGAATCGTCGTCCTGGCCGCTGCTCAAGCAATACGGCTTCTTCGGCGTGAATATCCTGGCGGCCGGTCAGCTCGATATCGCGGAACGGTTCACCGGCAAGGGCGGCCTGAAGGGCGCGGACCGGTTCAAGGGCGCCGAATGGATCACGCGCGCTTCGGGCGTACCGCTGCTGGCCGGCGCGTTCGCGGCCGTCGACTGCGAGGTCGAGGACATCGTCGAACGCCATTCCCACGCCATCGTCATTGGACGCGTGCTGGATATCCAGCTCTCGGCGCCCACGGCGGCGCTGGCCTATTGGCAGGGGCAATATGTCGCGATCGATCCGAACCAGGATGCGGCCAGGCTCGCGGAGGTCAGCCTCCCGGCCCGGCACGTCCGGCGCGACGTCTGACGCCACGATCTCAAGAGCCCCCGGCGATCTCGAAACGCCTCCTGAACGCCGGGTTGGCCGCCTGGTAGAGGTGGTCTTTTTTCCGTTGGCAGCCTAAAAGTTCTCCTGATCGCGGGATCGATCTTCGTCCCGCCGGCAGAAACATGTGGCCGATGGCGGCTCAATGCAGCGCCGTGACCTTGAATGACGTGACCTGAATGAAACGTATCGCGGTCTGGGCTTTTTACGCGGTCGGCGCGCTCGCGATCGGTTATCTCGCGCTCTTCGCCTATGCAGCCTTCACCGGACGCGACCTGCAGCCCGGCGATCCCATCCACATCTTCCGCAAGCCCGATGCGCCGAATTATTCGTGACGCGTCCCCAAGGTGTTGGCTGTCCTTCGCGGCGATGCGAAGCATGTACCCCGAAATCTGGCCTCCTCGCAATGACGGCGGAAGTCATCCCGCCGCTATGCGCTGATAGTCGCCGGCGCCGGCGGGCGTGATCGGCAATCCGCCGTCGGCATATTCGTTGAGCTTGTTGCGCAGCGTACGGATCGAGATGCCCAGGATATTCGCGGCGTGGGTGCGATTGCCGAGGCAATGTTTCAGCGTCTCCAGAATGAGGTCGCGCTCCACGTCAGCGACGGTGCGCCCGACCAGCGCGCGGGTCACCTGTTCGGCGGCGAAGGTGGCGTGCGCCACCGCCGGCACGGCCTTGGCGAGGTCGAGACGATCGCCGGACGGCGTCAGGATGGCGTCGGCGCCGATCTCGTCGCCCTGCGCCATCAGCACCGACCGATGGATGGTGTTTTCCAGCTCGCGGACATTGCCCTGCCAGCGGTTCGCGGTCAGCACCCGCCTTGCCTCGGCGGAAATCGGACGCAGCGGGACGCCGTTGGCGTCGGCATATTTCTTGGCGAAATGCTGCGCCAGCTCGAGAATATCCGCCGGGCGCTCGCGCAGCGGCGGGATCTTCAGGTTGACGACGTTAAGCCGGAACAGCAGGTCCTCGCGGAAGGTGCCCTCGCGCACGGCATCGGCGAGATTGCGGTTCGAGGTGGCGATGATGCGGATATCGACCGGCACCGGCCTTGTGCCGCCGACGCGATCGATCACGCGCTCCTGGATGGCGCGCAGCAATTTGGACTGCAGCCGCACATCCATTTCGGAGATTTCGTCCAGCAGCAGCGTGCCGCCGGTGGCTTCCTCGAATTTCCCGATCCGCCGCGCGACGGCGCCGGTGAACGCGCCCTTTTCGTGGCCGAACAATTCGGATTCCAGCAGGTGCTCGGGGATCGCCGCGCAATTGATGCTGATGAACGGTCGCTTGGCGCGGTTGGAGCGGGTGTGGACATAGCGCGCCAGCACTTCCTTGCCGGTGCCGGATTCGCCGGTGACCATGACGGAGGCGTCGGAGCCGGCGATCTGTTGCGCCAGCTTGACGACCTTGGCCATCGCATCGTCGCGATAGATCAGGTCGCGCGAGTCGTTGGCGACCGCGGCGAGTACGGCTGCGATCAGTTCCGGGTCGGGCGGCAGCGGGATGTATTCCTTGGCGCCGGCGTGGATCGCGGCGACCGCGGCGCGGGCGTCATTGGAGATGCCGCAGGCGACGATCGGCACGTGGATGTGCTCGGCCTCCAGCCGCATCACCAGATCGCGGATGTCGAGCGCGACGTCGACCAGCAGCAGGTCGGCGCCCTTGCCACCGCGCAGCACGCGCATCGCCTGTTCGTGGTCCTCCGCATGGGTCACGGTGGCGCCGTTTTCCATGGCGATCTTGGTGGCCGTCGTAAGCTGGCCCTTCAATGTGCCAACGATGAGAAGCCGCATGGTAATCTCCTGTTCGTCTGTTCGCGCCCGCTATGCGCCGTATCGTGAAGGCTCAGGCGCGCTCCGCCTTGATGATTTCCGTCATGGTCACGCCAAGCTTGTCTTCCACCAGCACTACCTCGCCGCGCGCCACCAGCCGGTTGTTGACATAGATATCGATGGCTTCGCCGACGCGGCGATCGAGCTCGAGCACGGTACCGGGGCCGAGCTTCAGCAATGCGCCGACATCCATCTTGGATCGGCCGAGCACGGCCGATACCTGCACCGGTACGTCGAATACGGCTTCCAGGTCGGCGGCGACGCGCGACGCCTGTTCGTCCTCGTTATAGGCGACGTCATCGATCGGCGGCGCGTCGGCGGCGTTGAGATCGGGAAGCGGAACCTGTCCGTCGGTATCACTCATGGCTCATTCCTTATCGTCGTGCTTCCGTCTTCGCCGCGGGACGCCATGTAGCGTCCGACAAGTTCGTTGATCTTTGCTTCGATCGCCGCGCGCTCCAGCACGACGCCGCCGTCGGCCCACTCTATTCTGCAGTCCCCGGTGACGATTTCCGGCTCTGCCAGGATCACCAGACGGCCCTCGAAGCCGCTTTGCTTCGCCAGCCGTTCGATCCGTTCGCGGGCGACCTCGTAGAGCGAATCGTTGATCCGGACCACCAGATGCGGCGTCGAGACAAGCTGCAAGAAACAATCCTTCACGAGCCCCATGATCTCGCCCAGCGGCTCGCCGGCAACCAGCTCGCTGCACAGCTTGCGCGCCACCGCGACCGCGACATCGACGGCTTCGGTTTCCATGCGGTTTTCAATCCCGGAGAACCGCGTTGCGATGCCTTGAAGGGCCAGTCCGATCTCTTCGAGCGCCAGCGCGGCGCGGCGGTCGCTTTCCGCCCTGGCCTCGCGCTGCGCGGCATCGTAGCCGTCGCGATAGGCGCGGGCCTCGGCGGCGGCGATCCTTTGCGCGATCTCGGTGGGCGTGGCGGGACGTTCGCGCGTCTTGTCCGGCGCGGCGAAGTCGGTGTCGAAAAGGAATTTCGCGGGCGCGGCCATCAATACACCAGTTCGTCGTCGGCGCGGTTCTTGGTCAGCATGATCTCGCCCTTGGCCGCGAGGTCCTTGGCGAGATTGACGAGCAGCGCCTGCGCCTCGTCGACGTCGCGCAACCGCACCGGTCCAAGCGCCGCCATGTCGTCGAGCAGCATCTTGCCGGCGCGGGACGACATATTGCCGAGGAAGAAGCCGCGGACATCCTCGTTGGCGCTCTTCAAGGCGATGCCGAGCTTGTCCTTGTCGACGTGGCGCATCAGCGTCTGGGCGGATGCGGCGTCCAGCTTGACGAGGTCGTCGAAGGTGAACATCAGCGCCTTGATGCGTTCGGCGGATTCGCGGTTGTCTTCTTCCAGCGAAGTGATGAAGCGGGTTTCGGTCTGGCGGTCGAAATTATTGAAGATCTCGGCCATCACCTCGTGGGCGTCGCGGCGGCGGGTCTGCGACAGGTTCGACATGAATTCGGCGCGAAGCGTCTGTTCGACGCGCTCGATCACTTCCTTCTGCACCGCCTCCATCCTCAGCATGCGGCCGACCACGTCGAGCGCCATGTCCTCGGGCAGGATCGCGAGCACGCGCGCGGCGTGCTCGGGCCTGAGCTTCGACAGCACCACCGCGATGGTCTGCGGATATTCGTTCTTGAGATAGTTGGCGAGCACCTCTTCCTGAACGTTGGAGAGTTTCTCCCACATGTTGCGGCCCGCGGGCCCGCGAATCTCGTCCATGATGCCGGAGACGCGGTCGGCGGGCAGATAGAGCTGCAGCAGTCGCTCGGTGCCGTCGAAAGTTCCCATCAACGCGCCGGATGCCGACATCCGCGACACGAATTCGAGCAACAGGTCTTCCACCACCTCGGCCTCGACGGTGCCGAGCGTCGACATCACCATCGACAGCTCGCGCACCTCGTCGTCGTCGAGCAGCGACCATACCCTGCCGCCATATTGCTCCCCCAGCGCCAGCATCAGGATCGCGGCGCGCTTCGGGCCGCTCAGCGGAGGAGCTTTCGGGCGGTCCTTCTGGCGCCCCGCCAGCGAGGCGATGACGGTGGTGATATCGTTGGCGTTGGTGGTTTGCGGTACTGCCATGTCAGGTCGCCGCCTCGCTCAGCCACTGTCGAACAATCGAGGCGGTTTCGTTCGGGTTGCGTTCGGCCAGTTCGCCGACCCGATGAACCGATTGCGCGTGCACCTGGCCCTGCACCTGCGCGACGTCGATCATCTGCGCGGTGGCATTGGCGCCGGAAATGAGATGCTGGCCTGCGAGCGCCGCGCTGTCGTCGGTCAACGCCGGTAATTCCTCATGCGCAAGCCCGGGGATCGTTTCCGAAGCGACGATGCGCCGGACCAGCGGCCGGATCACCATGAACAGCACGACAAGGCCCAGCAGCATCATGACGCCGAGTTCGATGACGTACATCACGTCGTCCTTGGTGAACTGAATCATCCCGAGCAGCCCGGTCGGCTCGTTGAACGGCGCGACGGCCGGCGCTTCGGCGAATTTGAGGTTCACGACCTCGACCTGGTCGCCGCGCTTCTGATCGAAGCCGATCGCCGAGCGAACCAGTGCGGCGATGCGGTCGAGCTGTTCCTTGCTGCGGTCCTGGTAGACCATCTCGCCTTTTTCATTCTTGGCGTAGCTGCCGTCGACCAGCACGGCGACGGAGATCCGGTTGACCCGCCCGACCTCGGTCACTTCGGTCTTGGTGGTGCGGGAGATTTCGTAGTTGTTGGTCTCCTCGCTCTTCTTGCTCTGGTCGCGTGCGACCGGCACAGTGTCCCTGGTCTGATTGCCCGGCAATTCGTTGTTGACGGTGACCTGGCCGTTATTTTCCGCGGTCACGCTGGATTCTTCCCGGGTCTGGCTCGAACGCAGCACCCGGCCTTCAGGGTCGAACTTGTCCGACGTCTGGGTGATCTTGTTGTAATCGAAGTCGGCCGCGAGCTGGACGCGGGCGCGGCCGGCGCCGACCACCGAGGACACGATCGCTTCGACCTGGTTGCGCATCCGCTTCTCGAAGCTGGCCCGGCGCTCGTCGCCGACGGCGTTGTCGGCGTCGCCGGTCGCGCCGTCGGCCAGCAATTGGCCCGCTTCGTCGACGATCGACACCCGCTGCGGCTTCAGTCCGTTGACGGCGGAGGCGACCAGATGGCGGATCGCCCTGATCTGCTGCGGTTCGAGGGAGCCGCGCACGCGCACCACGATCGAGGCTGATGGCTCGGGTGTCTCGCGGGAAAACAGCGGCCGCTCCGGCAGCACCAGATGGACCCGCGCGGCCTGCACGCGGTCGATGGCGCGGATGGTGCGGGCCAATTCCCCCTCGAGCGCCCGCAGATGATTGATGTTCTGGACGAAGCTGGTGGTGCCGAGCGCGTCGGATTTGTCGAAAATCTCGTAGCCGACGCCGCCGCCCTTGGGCAATCCGCCTTCGGCGAGCTTCATGCGCAGCCGGGTGACCTTGTCCTTGGGCACCATGATCACGGCGCCTTCGTTGCGGATCTCGAAGGGTATCGCCTGCCGCTCGAGATCCTTGATGATCCCGGAGGAGTCCTCGGTGCTGAGGTCGGTGAACAGGGTGGTCATCTGCGGCGTGGTGACGCGCATGATGACAAAGCCAAAGAAGCCGATCAGCGCGGCTGTCACCGCGACCATCGCCATCAACCGCGCAGCACCCAGACCTTTTAGGAAGGCTACAAGACTCTGCAAAACAACCGCCCCTGAGATTCGGCCCCAAGAGCCGACTGGGCAATTATTGCCTATGGGATGGTTTCGATATGGTTAACGACAGTTAAGGGCCGTGGCGAAAGTTCAACGTGAAAAAGATCGGCCTCACGAAGTGAGGCCGATTTTTATCAAATACAACGGGTTATGGCGCTCGGTTATTGCCGATATTGCTGGATTCGTGTGGTCCGCAAGCCGGCAAGGCCGTGCTGGTCGATGGAAAATTGCCAAGAGAGGAATTCGTCGACCGTCAGCGTATAGCGGCTGCAAGCCTCCTCAAGGGAGAGCAAGCCGCCGCGGACTGCGGCAACGACTTCAGCTTTACGGCGAATAACCCACCGTTTGGTTCCGGGCGCGGGCAAATCCGCAATTGTTAACGGACTGCCGTCAGGCCCGATGACGTATTTTACCCTCGGGCGATGGGGTTCTGTCATGGCGTACTCACAAACTCTCAACCACTGAACTCACGGTAGTAACCTACGCGCAGCGGCTTAAAATTTGCCTAAGCCTAACCCTTCAATACGAATCTCCTTGAAAATGCCGTCAAAAACCGTCGCCCGGCCTCTGGAGGAGGCCGGGCAGGGGGAGCTCAGATGGGGTTCATGGCCGCCAGGAGCGGCCGGGAGGTACTACTTTAGCTTGTAGGGGCGGGGGTCGGGGCCGGGATTGAGCGCACGACGCGCTTGATCTTGTCGGTCGTATAATTCTGCCCGCCGATCGAGAGCAGTGGCGGGCTGGAGGTGAGATCGACCGAATCGACCACGCCCTGGACTTCCGTCGATATCGCGACATTGTTGCCGCTGCTGTCCTTGCCCGTGGCGGTCAGCGTGTAGGTGCCGGGCGGCCACTGCACGCCGTCATTGCCCTTGCCGTCCCAAACGAAACTGGCATTGCCCTGGTTCAATGTATAAGCCCCGGTATAGACCGTTTGACCCGCCGAATTCGAGATCGTGACGGTGGCGTTGGTATTCTTTGGCGCTGTGAGGTTCCAGGTCGCCGAGGTGTCGAATTGCGCGGTGCTGCCATCGACGGCGACGTTGTTGCCGACATAGATCAGCGCCTGCGTCGCCTGGGAGCTCTTTTCGAGATCGACCAGCGCCTTCAACTGATCGTTGGATTTGAGCTGTTGTTCGACGCCGGCGAATTGCACCAGTTGCTGGGTGAACTGATTGGTATCGAGCGGGTCCAGCGGATTCTGGTTTTGCAACTGCGTCGTCAGCAGCGTCAGAAAGGTCTGGAAATTGTCCGCGATCCCGGTGGTGGCCGTCGAGGACGAGTTGTTCGGTGAGTTCGCTCCGTTGTTGGTTGCCGGCGCCGATGTGATCGGGGGCGGGGTTACTGCATCGACTGCCATGATGATCTCCTCAGACCTTGATATCGACGCCGCTGCTCGATCCGAGCATGCGGCCGTAAGTTCGTCCCGCGATCGCGGCGGGGATGGTGTCTTCTTCGACGATCAGGCGCTGGGCGTGGCGGCCGGATCCCCCGCCATTGTCCTGACCGGATGACGACTGATCGCGCAGGCTGAATTGCAGGCCGCTGTTGCCCGTCCGCAGGCCGGCGTCGTCCAGCGCGCGTTGTAATTGAGGGGCGTCCTGGCGCAGCATCGACAGCGTTTCCGGCTTTTCGACCGTCAAATGCGAAGTCACCTGGCCGTTGCGATCGACGTCGATGCGAACATCGATGCGGCCGAGATCGGCGGGATCGAGCCTGATTTCGAAACGGCTCTTGCCGCTTTTTGCCGATGCCGCGATTTCGACCGCGAGGCCGCTCAAGGGCACCGGCGCGCCGGTTGCGGCGGTGACGCTGAAGGATCCCGTGGGAGACGCAGCAGCGGTGGATTGGAGCTGGACCTGAAACGTGGCTGCCGCCGGCACGCCGGAATTCGATGAACCGCTCGGTGCGGCTCCCGTCTCGGCCATCGGCGCAAGCGCGTGGGCCGACGTGCCGCCCGCCGACGCCGGTGAGTGGGCGGCGGAACGATCGGCTTTCGCGGCTTCAGTAAGACCATCGGCGTTCGGCTTGCCGGCGGCGGCTGCCGGTTGCGCGACCTCCTTGACCGGGGTTCCGGGCGAGGTCGCGGTTGCCGAAGGATTGGCGCTGCCGGTCGAGGTGTCCGAGTTGTCAGAGGCGGCAGTTCCTGCTTGCGTCTGGACTCCTGTCTTCGGCGGCGTGGCTTTCGGCGCAACGGGTTTGGCCGCAGCACCGGAAGCGGCCAGCGCCACATCGGTTGTCGTTGCCGTGGTTGCCTCGGCCGGCGCGACCGGCGAATTCACAGGCGCGGCGACGGCCGGGCCGGCCACGGCCTGAGCCTTGATCTTGGCATCGGCGGCGCTGGCTGCGTCGGTTGCTGATGCGGCCGGCGTTGAGGCCGTCGCCGTTGCCTCGGGATCGACGGTGGTTGGCGTCGGGGATGCGGCTGGCGCGTCGTTAGAAGTGGGGCTTGCGGCGATAGCGGCGGCAGCGATCGCGGCCGGCGCCGTGGCCTTGTCAGACGTCGGCGTTGTCGCGGGGACGCTCGTGGGGGTCACGACGACGGGAATTGCAACGGCGACCGGGGTCGGCGTCGTCGCGGCCGCTTCGTCCTGTTGAACCAAGGGATCGCCGGTGGCTTCTCCCGAAGCGGTCTTGTCGGACGGCGGCTTCGCAGTTGATTTCGCGTCGTCCGTTTTCGAGGCGGTGGATTTTGTCCGGGAGCGCTGGGCGGCATCGGCATCAGCGTTGGCGTCGGAGGCGCGCCTGGCTGCGGCGTCGCGATCGTCTGAAGCGTTTCTTGCGGTGCGATCGCTCGCCGCGGCGTCCCGCGATCGCCGGTTGTCCGCAGCGGCGGAGGCCGAGGCGTCGTCGGAGCGGCTTTGCGAGGCGGCTTGCGCCTGCGCGCGGTCGTTGCCGACGTCCGCTGGCGTGTTGCTGTCGACCAGCGCCGCGAAATCATCGTTTCCGGGCGATGGGTCGGACCTCGCAGATTTCTGCGGCGACGCTCCCTGAAAAAATATGCTGGATACGGCTTCGGACGTTGAACTGTACACGGGGCGGCCTCTGGTAATGATATTCGATCCAGTCTCAGCAAGGACCGGGCCATCCCCCGCCGCCGAAAATTATGTATATTTTTCAATGGCCTATTCTATGGTCGGCAGGCTGTCGGGTGGCGGCGGAAGCCGCTTTTTCCTGGCGGCGGCAAGATTTGCCGCGCTACCGGGGGCAAAACAGGGCCGCCTGATTGCCTCCCGGGAATACGCTCTATATTAAAGAGCGGCTTACAACCGTTCCGGCAGGGTGCAATCGTTCCCGGGATTGTTGCAAGACATTCTAATTGCAAGGCTTTCTGATTCCGCGCAAAGTGGCCTGCGATCGCGAAGCGGACGCCACGCCGCCGCTATCCCATCAATGACCGGAACCATGCTCAACAGTCTGGATCTCAAAGGCCCTCCGCAGGACACCAGGATCGTCGTCGCCATGTCGGGCGGTGTCAATTCGTCGGTGACGGCTGCGCTGTTGAAATCCGAGGGTTACGACGTCGTCGGCATCACGCTGCAGCTTTACGATCACGGTGCCGCCAGCCATCGCAAGGGCGCCTGCTGCGCCGGCCAGGACATCCACGATGCGCGCAACGTCGCCGAGCGGATCGGCATCCCGCATTACGTGCTGGATTACGAGAACCGGTTTCGTGAATCGGTGATCGACAATTTCGCCGACAGCTATGCGTCCGGCGAAACGCCGGTGCCTTGCATCGAGTGCAACCGTTCGATCAAGTTCCGCGACTTGCTGGCAACCGCGCGAGAACTCGGTGCGTCGGCGCTCGCGACCGGCCATTATGTTGCGTCGCGCCGTTTACGCGATGGATCGCGCGCGCTGGTTTGCGCCGCCGACGCCGATCGCGACCAAAGCTATTTCCTGTTTGCGACCACGCGCGAACAGCTCGATTTTCTGCGCTTTCCGCTCGGCGACATGACCAAGCCGCAGACGCGCGAACTGGCGCGGCGCTTCGGTCTGACCGTCGCCGACAAGCAGGACAGCCAGGACATCTGCTTCGTGCCGACCGGGCGCTACACCGACATCATCGGCCGCTTGAAGCCGAATGCCATCGAGCCCGGCGACATCGTCGATCTCGACGGCCGCGCCATCGGCCGGCATCAGGGCATCGTTCATTTCACGGTCGGCCAGCGGCGCGGATTGGGCATTGCCTCCAGCGCGCCGCTTTATGTGGTGCGGCTGGATGCAGCCGGCCGTCGCGTCGTGGTGGGGCCGCGCGAGGCCTTGCGGATGGATCGCATCGTGCTGCGCGACGTCAACTGGATCGGCGACGGCGCGATTGATCGCGCGGTCGGCGAGGGCCTCGAGATTTTCGTGCGGGTGCGGTCAACCCGCGCGCCGCAGCCGGCATGGCTGCGCGCTACCGATGACGGCTATGAAGTGGAACTGGTCGCCGGTGAAGAGGGCGTATCGCCCGGCCAAGCCTGCGTGTTCTACGATGCGCCCACAGGCCAGGCGCGCGTGCTCGGCGGCGGTTTCATCAAGAGCGCGAGCGCGAAAAGCGCGACAAGGAATGCGGTGCACGGAAAATCCACGTCGCGACCGCTGGTCGAGGCCATGCGCGGCTAAAATCTTCAGGGCGGGGGAATGGCTGCAGACATCGACCGCGCAGGGGTCGCAAAGGCTTATGGGCGCTGGGCGCCGGTCTACGATCTGGTATTCGGCAAGGTTTTCGACCACGGCCGCCAATCGACCATCGCGGAAGCCGACAAGATCGGCGGACGGATTCTCGATGTCGGCGTCGGCACCGGATTGTCACTATCGGACTATTCGCGCACCACGAAATTGTGCGGCGTCGATATTTCCGAACCGATGCTGCGCAAGGCGCAACAGCGGGTGCGCGCGCTCGGTCTCGACAATGTCGAGACGCTAGCGGTGATGGACGCCAAGAACCTCGCTTTCGGGGATTCGGTTTTCGACGCGGTGGTGGCGCAATATGTCATCACCGCGGTGCCTGATCCCGAAGCCACGCTCGATGATTTCATCCGCGTGCTGAAGCCCGGCGGTGAACTGATCCTGGTCAATCACATCGGCGCCGAGAGCGGTCCGCGCCGTCTTTTCGAACTGGCGTTCGCGCCGCTGGCGCGCCGGCTCGGCTGGCGGCCGGAATTCCCATGGGCGCGGCTGGCCGACTGGGCCGCCAAGCACGGCGGCGTCAGCCTGACCGAACGCCGTCCGATGCCGCCGATGGGACATTTTTCACTTATTCGCTATCGCAAGTCCTGAAATTGCCGTGCGCTTGCGCGGAACCTCCGCCCGGGCTCGCCGTTTTCTCCCGATGCAGATCAAACACTCGCTCTTTCTTTCATGCGTGCTGATGGCCGTGCCAGCTGTGGCACTCGCGCAAGCCCCGCCCGCGCCGGCGACGCCACCGGCGCAAACTGCGACGCCCGCTCCCGCGCGCCCCGCCAATTGCGCGCCGCTGAATCCGGCGCCGCAAGGAACGGTCGTGCCCGAGGGCACGACCACCGGCCAGCACGCCGAGCCGCTGGGCGACAAACTGGCAAGATCCGATGGCGTGTTGTGTCCGCCCGCGGGTGTCGACCCCGAAATCCGTGCGCCGACGCCGGACACCGGCAACACACCCGTGATTCCGCCGCCCGGCAGTCCCGGCGGCGATCCCACGGTCCGGCCGAAATAAAGGCCGCCTTGCAGGCACTTGGCGAGAGGTCCGGGTTTGCTTGACATGCCCAAGACCTGCTTCTTATATGCCGCGCGTTCGTGGCTCCGGCACCTGAAGCCGTGACGATGGACGCCGTGGCGGGGTAGCTCAGCTGGTTAGAGCACGGGAATCATAATCCTGGGGTCGGGGGTTCGAGTCCCTCTCCCGCTACCACCACGCCCCCCCCCCCCCCGCCAGAACGGCTCGGGAACAGAGCTGAATTCGTCAATTGTGCCAGCCGTCCCTGCACTTCGACGCTCAAGCCTCGGCCGTGCGGCTCGGCGCGTATGATGACCCCGGCCACCAGCCGCCGCACGGCTTCGATCAGTTCCGCCAATTCCGCAAAATCGCTGTGCGCAGCGGCCAGGGCGGCCAGTGTTTCGACATCGGCGCGGTATTGCTCGATCGCAGCGGGATGCAATGTGACGATATCGGCCGCGTCAGCGCATTTCAGCTTGCCGTCTATGTCGGCGCGCTCGATTTCAAGCGCCTCGATCCTCGGCACCAAGGCGCCTGGGGCGTTTCATCGGCTGTCTGCCATAACCGGAGTGGGGCCGGCCCGCCCGAACTCTCGGAGACCGCCGCAGCATGGCTTCCGGAATTGTTTTCGTTCCGAGCGTCCTTTCTTGGATGTTCTCGCGCAACAACTGCGGCTACGACGAAAGCGCGCGGGCGAGACTACAGGACGGATGTCTGGGACAATCTCCGGCAGATATGGGCGCCCTCGACCGCTTTCGTGATCGACACATCGGGTCTGCTTTACCCGCGATATGGTCCGGCGTGTCGGGTATCTTCAGCGCCTTCCGCGGACTCGCTCAATGCATCGTCAAGTGTGCCATCGTCACCGCAAGGTCACCTTCGGCGAATTCACGGGCGGTTGGCGCCGCGCGAGCGCAGCCACTCGACCACGCCCATCAGGGCCAGCGATACGACGACCATGACCGTCGACGCGGCAGCGATGACCGGCGTCAGGTTGTAGTCGATATCCTCGAACAGCTTTCGGGTGATGGTCTTGCCCTCGACGCCGGAAATAAAGAAGGCGACGGTAGCCTCGTCGAAGGACGCCAAGAAGGCGAAGACGGCGCCGGCCGCCACGCCGGGAGCAATGTTTGGCAGCACCACGTGCCAGAAAGCCTGCACACGATTGGCGCCGCAGTTCAGTGCGGCGAGTTCGAGCGACGGATCGAAGCGCTGCAGGGCTGCGGACACCGTCAGCATCACATAGGGAATCGACAGCATCGTGTGGGCGATCGCGAAGCCCACGAAATTGCCCGTCAGGCCGATCGGAGCGAAGACGAGATAGAGCGCGACCGCCAGGACGATGTGTGGAACGACCAACGGGGCAAGCGTCAGGGCCTGCAGCGCACGCGCGCCCGGAAGATTGCCGCGCACAAGAGCGAAGGAGGCGAGAGTTCCGATCACTGTCGCCCCGACCGTGGTCGCGAACGCGATCTTCAGGCTGAACCAGGTCGCGCCCATCCAGTCCGGGTCCGAGAGATAGGCCTGGTACCATTTCAGAGTGAGACCCTTCGGGGGAAACTGGATATAGGGGGCCTCGCCGAGCGACATGGGTATAACGATGAGCGTCGGCAGTAACAGGAAGGCCAGCACGAGACCGACGAAGCCGTTCAGCAACCATCGGGCCAGGCCGGGTGAAAGAGAGACACGACTGGAGGCCGGGAGTGAGCGTAGCGCGCCAGCGTCGCCGGCTTCGGATATGGTCGACATCACGCGGCCTTTCCGAAGTTCAGGAAGCGCCTGAAGACGGCGACGAGGCCGAGTGTTACCGCGAGCAGCAGGCCCGCCAGCGCTCCAGCGAACGGCCAGTTCAACAGCTCGATCGTCTGCTGGCCGATCAGTGTCGCAATCGTCAGGTTCTGCGGGCCGCCGACGAGAGCGGGCGTGATGTAGAAGCCCAGCGACAGGATGAAGACCATGATGGCTCCCGCGTAGACGCCGGGCAGGCTGAGCGGCAACGCGACGGTCCTGAAGCTGGTCCACGGACTGGCGCCGAGATTGCGCGCCGCCCGGTCGAGCTCCGGCGGAATTGCGCGCAACGACGAATAGATCGGCAGGATCATGTAGGGCAGGAGCACATGTGTCATCGCAACGATGACCGCGCCCTCCGTGTAGATGAGTCGCAATGGCTGATCGATCAATCCCCAGCTCAGCAGCGCATTGTTGACGATGCCTGTCCGCTGCAGCAGCACGATCCACGCGTAGGAACGCACCAGCACGCTGGTCCACAGCGGGATGAGGACGCAGGCCGCGACGAGCATCGCGGCACGCCCTCCTTGCCTCGACATCACCAGCGCCACTGGATAGCCGAGGAGGAACGCCAGCAGGGTGACGAAGGCTGCGGTCTGTACCGTACGCACCAGGATGCGCAAAAAGATCGGTTCCTGAACGATGCGCATCCAATGCTCCGCTGTAGCGTTGGGAGCCAAGACGCTGCCCGCGAGCAATTTCGCGACTGGCAACAAGAAAGCGAAGCCGAGCAGCAGAACAAGAGGTAGCGCGAGAGCAAGCGAAAGGGGCCGCGAGAGCTGCCCCGCAAGAGAACGGTCCGCCGTGGCAGCCGCATTGGCCATCGTTCAGCCCTCCGCTCCGAACACGCGGAGCGCGCCGGGCTCTAGCCGCAAGAAAGCTGTTCCGCGCGGTTCGATGCCTGCGTCCTGCCTGACTGACGGAAGCTGGACTTGAAGCTGCGTTCCGTCCGCCGTCCGCGCGACCAGCGTGCGATGAGAGCCGAGAAAGATCGAGGTTTCGACCTCGACGCGGATAGCGTCGTCGCTCGCCTGCGCCAGGGCAATGCTCTCCGGCCTTGCCGCGACGCGGACTACCTGCCCGCGGGCGAACTCATGGCGCCCGCCGAGCTGGGAACGCTTGACGGACACCCTTTGGCCGGAGACATCGATCTCGATCCGGCCGTCGTCCAGGCCCGTAACCGTGCCTGATACAAAGTTCATCTTCCCAATGAAGTCGGCTACGAAGCGGCTCTCAGGCTCGTGATAGAGCGCGGTCGGGCTGCCGAGCTGCTGGATGCGCCCCTTGTCCATAACTGCGATCCGGTCCGACATCGTCAGCGCCTCTTCCTGATCGTGCGTCACGTAAATGATGGTGACGCCGAGGTCGGCGTGGATGGTCTTGATCTCGATCTGCAGCTCTTCGCGCAACTTCTTGTCGAGAGCCCCGAGCGGTTCGTCCATCAGCAGGACCGGCGGCTGGAAGACGAGGGCGCGCGCGACCGCGACGCGCTGCTGCTGGCCGCCCGAGAGCTGACCGGGCATACGGCCGCCATAGCCTTGCAGGCGCACGCGGGCGAGCGACTGCTCGACCAACGACTCGGCCTCAGCCTTGCGTATGCCGCGCATCTTGAGCGGATACGCCACATTTTGCGCGACGCTCATGTGTGGGAAGAGCGCGTAGCGCTGGAACACCATGCCGATCCCGCGTTTGTTGGGCGGGACGCGAGTGAGATCGCGTCCGCCTAGCGCGATGCTGCCCGAACTCGGCGTCTCGAAGCCGGCGAGCATCATCAACAGGGTCGTTTTGCCGGAGCCTGAGGGGCCGAGCAGGGAGAGGAACTCCCCCGCTTCCACCTGAAGGTCGACGCCATCAACACCACTGATGGAGCCGAACTGTTTCGACACGCCGCTGATGGTGATGGCCTCGCCTCTCGGCGCGGCAGCGGGCCTGGGTGCGTTCACGGTTAGCCGGCCGATGGTCGATGTCTCGCTCATATGCCTCTTTCGGGGCTCGCCCGCTTTCGCGGAACCCTGACCGCAGGGAACCATTTCAATTTGATGTTTGATGTATCACTTGTCAACCCAGGAAGCGTGGCTAGCGTTCGGAGCGGCCATGATCGCGGCACGCCGCCCGGCGACCCGAGCGGGTCAAACTTCCCTCGATTCGTCGCGCCATTTTTTTGTTGCATCAAATATCATGCTATCTATAGTCCACGACCGCCGACGTTGGCGATTTTGCGAATTGATGCGGATGACGACGACAAAAGGTCACTCCATTGGACCGGCCTCACGCGAAGCCTTCGCGCCTTCACGGCGGGTGTTTGTCGACGGTACGACGCGGGTTGCGATCGAACGCGATCCAATTCCTCGCTATGCCAGGCGCGGGGAGGGCGCCTATCTCGTCGACCTCGACGGGCGGCTAATTCCTCCGAGCGCGCGCGTGGTCCAGATCGACCTCGATCCGCAGGAGATTGGGCGCAACGATGAGGTCGTTCGTCTCGTCGGTGACGCGGCCGAGACGCTCGATGCGCTGGCGGGCGCGCTGGGGAACCAGGATCTGGCCCGGCGCACAACGGCCCGCCGCCGTCTCGAAGCTCGAATCGCGGACGCCTGGTGCCGCTTCGACGCCGCACGCGCTCCGCTGGTCCGGCACAATACGAGCCCGCTTCGGCCGGAGCGCGTCATGGCGGAATTGCAAACGTTGCTGACGCTCGAGACGATCGTCGTCGCGATGCGAGCTATTCCTCAATGTGGATCGTCGGCCAGTTGCGCGAGCTTACCTCGCGGGTTCATTGCAGGGATTTGACTGGCACGTGTCGAAGCAACGCAGAATAGGGACGTTCAGAATGACTGAGATCCAGAAGCACAGGAGCGCACAACGCTTCATCGGCCTGGGCACCGTCGCGGGTATCGCACGACAATTGGGATTCGCGCTCGTGCTTACATCGGCTGCGGCCGCGCAGTCTGGCGAGGTCGTGGTCGCCACAACCGGCGGCGCCTACGATCGCGCTTTGAAGGAGGTCTGGTTCGAGCCCTTCACTCAGGCAACAGCGATCAAGGTCAGCACGGTCACTGCGACGGACGCCGAGCAACGCACGCGCGCCCAGGCCATGGCGAATACCGGACGGGTGACCTGGGATATCATCAACAACGTCGACATCATTGCGGAGTCTGCGCAAAATCGCGCGTTCACACGCGACCTCACCGCCTTCTGCGCGCAATTCGAAGCCCGCAAGGATCTGGTCGAGAAAAGCTGCAACCCGGCCGGCGTGCGCATCTCGTTTAACGCCACCCTGCTGGCCTTCAACACTCAGCGGTTCAAGAATGGCGACCCGGGAACCTGGGCCGATCTCTGGGATACTGCTCGCTTTCCCGGCCCCCGTGCACTCCCGAGCTTCAATGACCCCTGGCGCGTCTTCGCGGCGGCGCTGCTGGCGGATGGCGTGCCCGCGGACAAGTTGTTTCCTCTCGACATCGACCGCGCACTGAAGAAACTCGACGCGATCAAGCCGCAGATCCAGCTCTGGTGGCGGACCGGTGACCAGAGCCAGCAAGGCTTCCGCAACGCCGAGTACGCGATGGGTATGATCTGGGGCACCCGCGCTTCCGCGCTCAGGGCGGAAGGGCAGCCCGTGGGCATCTCGTATGACGGCGCTTTCTTGCTGGCCGACACAATGCAGATCCTGCGCGACGGCCCAAACTCGGCGGGAGCCGAAGCTCTGCTGAAATTCTACCTTGATCATCCGGAGGTGCAGGCGAAGCTAGCCGAGCGGCTGAACGTCACGCCCCCCAGCTTGGATGCCATCGCCAAGATGAGTGAGGCTGCGCGGGCGAATATCCCGAACTCGCCCGAAGCCTTCAAGGGTATCGTCAAGCACGATTCCGCCTGGATCGCTGCGAACCAGGCCAGAATGCTCGAAGCCTGGAACGCCTGGATCCAGCGGTGACGTTGGCATCGGGTCGGGCTTGCGGGCCCGGCTTCGTCAGATGGGCCTGGAGTACAATCAGAGTTCGATCGCTCGCCCAAAAGACATCACTGCTAACGTCGCCCTTTTTGGCCCCTTAGGCGACCTACACCCTAAGGTCTGCTTGGGGGAGCGGACCAAACCTTCACAAATGCAGAGGAATGCTAGCGGACCCGTCTGTGGTAGCTTCTGTTGCGGGTCCCCGATTTGAACCTACCGTTCAGGCGGACGATCGGAGGAAATATCGCAGATTTGCGTTGTGTGGGAAAAGCGGTAGCCCTCACACCCCTCGAACGTTATGGGGGTGGGCCTGCTCCCCCGGCATGCGATCCAGTCCTGCCGTTTCGTGGGATCAGCCTGCCGAACTACCAATGACATTCAGGGGCGGTATCGCAGCCGATTTACAACGTCCTCGTTCAATTCGACGCCGAGGCCAGGGCCATTGGGCGGAGTGACGAAGCCGCCGGCCTGTTTCACAGGAACCGCAACGAGCTCCTGCTGTACCGCCACCGGAAAAGGCTTGAGTTCGAAGAGCCGTGAATTGGGCGAGGACACGGAGAGGTGCAGGCTGGCCGCGGTGGTGATCGCGGTGCTCCAGGCGTGCGCATTCACGGTGAGTCCGGCGGCACCGACGCGGCGGTCGATCTCGCGGAAGCCGGTAATGCCTTCGGCGCGAGCGGGATCGACGCCGATCACATCCGCGGTGCCGCTATCGATCAAGCGCTGATAGCCAGTGACCGTCCATTCGCGCTCGCCGCTTGCGACGGGTATGGCGACCGCAGCCTTCAGGGCACGGTAATCTTCCAGATGCGTCGGATAAAAAGGCTCCTCGATCCAGCCAATCCGATATTCGGCCATGCGGCGCGCGGTGTCGATCGCGGTCGCTGCGTCCCACCGCAGGCCATTGCCGACGTCCACCAGGATCTCGGGTTCCGCTCCGGCTGCGCGCCGGATGCCCGCGACCAGCGCGATGCTGCTTTCCGGATCATGGCCGATCGTGGATAGCGACTTCTTTCCAAGCCCAAGCTTCACGCTGCGAAAGCCCGCGGCGAAGAAGCCCAATGCCTCGTCGATGCAGGCCGAGAGGCTTTCCTTGTTGACGTGGCAACTCGCATTGGCCGGCAATCTGTCGTGAACTCTGCCCCAGAGTTCGGATAGCGACCGACCCTCGATCTTGCCCTGGATGTCCCACAACGCCATGTCGATCGCGCTCAGAGCGAACGACGAAATCCCGCCTTCGCCATACCACCAGCTATGCTCGCGCATTTTTTGCCAGCACTGCTGCACCGTCGTCTCGCCGGCCTCAATCAGGAGCGGCGTGAAACCTTCCTCGATCAGCACCGCGGTTGCGCGGCAGGCCTCGGGCCACATGGCGATGGCCTCGCCCCAGCCGACAGTACCGTCGGTGGTTTCCAGCCGGACCAGAACGGTCATTCGCTCTCGGCCAAGATCGTTGGCGTCGGGATAGCGAAGGATGTGGGTCGTGACGCGTGAGAGCTTCAATTCGGTTCCTCCCGCTTGCTGGAGTTCTGGCGTCTTGACTTTCTTGATGGATGTGTTTCAAAACGTCAAGTGACCAAGTGGCCTGTCCACTTTAGAGGCACAACAGAGCATGACGGCAAACCGCCCATTGCTAGTAACGAGCGTCGGGCGTGATCCTGTATCGGAGCAGGTGGTCGCCCAATTGCTTGGGTTGGTGCGTGCGGGGAATTTGAAGGCGGGGGAGCGGCTTCCGTCCGAGCGGGAACTGGCGCAATCCTTCGGGGTCAGCCGACCGACCATCCGCGAAGCGGTGCGCGCGCTGGTGGTGCTCGGCGTGCTCAAGAGCCGCCATGGCGGCGGCATCTACGTATCGAGCCTGCGTGCCGAAGCGCTGCTCGGCCCGCTGCAGTTTTTCCTGTCGCTGGAGGAAACCTCGGTCGAAGCGTTGTACGACGCGCGCCAATTGATCGAGGGCGGGATCGCGGCGCGCGCTGCCTTGGTCGCGCGCCCCGAGGATGTTTTTCGCCTGCGCGAATTGATCGATCAGCAGAAACTCGCGGTCGACGATCCCCAGTCATATCGCAGGCTCGATCTGGCGTTCCACGAGCACATCCACAATCTCGCCGCCAACCCGTTCCTGTCGCGCGCCGCGAGTAGCCTCAACACGCTCGGGCTTGAGTTCCGCACCGTGGCATCGGAGTCGCGTGGTGTTATCGCGCAGAGCCTGCTGGACCACACCGCGATCGTGGCGGTGCTGGCTGCCAACGACAGCTCCGCCGCGGAGGAGGCGATGCGAAAGCACATGCGCAACGTTCTGAAATCCACCTGCGAGTTGATGGCAGCGGCGCGCCGCGCCAAATCGGCCCCCACCCAGGAAGGCGCACCGTGAATCCAATTCCCGATCTGGAAGGCAAGACCGTGGTCGTGACCGGCGCCGGCCGCGGCATCGGCGCAGCCACGACATTGCGATTGCTGGAAGCCAAGGCGTCGGTACTCGCACTGGTCCAACCGGGATCGGAGCCAGACGCCGGGCTCAGGAACCTGCCGGCCGTCCATACCGAGCGCTTGCGCATTCTTCCGGTCGACATTCGCAGCACTGCCGCGGTCGATAGCGCCGTCGCAGCAGCCACCAAGCATTTTGGCCATGTCGATGTCCTGGTCAACAACGCCGGCGTGATCCGTCCGATCGGACGGATCGGCGATGTCGACCCGGATGAATGGGCGGAAGTCCTTGCCGTCAATGCCGGCGGCGCCATGCGCTGCACCAGGGCGTTGCTGCCGCTGCTTCTCGATCGACAGGGCACCATCGTTAATATGAGCTCTGGCGCGGCCTATCGGGCGCTCGAAGGCTGGAGTGCCTACTGCGCCAGCAAGGCGGCCTTGGTGATGCTGTCGCGTGCCATCGACCTCGAATACCGGCCGCGCGGACTACGGGTTTTTTCGCTCGGAATTCCGCCGACCGACACCGCCATGCAGGGCGCCATTCGCGCGTCCGGCATCAACGAAGTGAGCAAGATTCCGCAGCAGAACCTCACGTCACCGGCCATCGTTGCCGCGGTCGTCACCTGGCTCTGCGGGACGCAGGCGCGCGACACCATCGAAAAGATCGAGATCGATGTGCGCGATCCCGATTTCGCGATTTTCATGGGATCACCCGCATGAGTGTTGCCGTGAAAAGGCGACGCGTTGTCGTCACCGACTCCACCTTTCCGGATTTATCGCGCGAGCGTGCCGCAGCCGAGCGGCTGGGCGCTGAACTCGTCTCCTGCCAATGCAAGAACGCCGAGGAGGTGGTTCGCGCGGTCGAGGGCGCGGATGTCGCCGTGGTGCAGTTCGCGCCGCTCACCGCGCAGGCCATCGCCGGCCTCGCCGAGGGCGCCGGTATCATCCGCTACGGCATTGGCTACGACAATATCGACGTTGACGCTGCCTTCAGTCGTAGTTCTGCGGTCGGCTACGTGCCCGATTATTGCACCGCCGAGGTTGCCGACCACACCGTATCCCTGGTGCTGACGGCGCTGCGCAAGCTGCCACAGCTCGACGCCTCGGTGCGCGCCGGCGATTGGAAGGCCGTGGCGGTGGCAAAGCCGATCAAGCCGTTCAGCGAGACGACGGTAGGATTTCTCGGGCTGGGTCGCATCGGCGGTTTCGTGCTCGATCGGCTGCGGCCGTTCGGCTTCCGCTTCCTGGTCGCCGATCCGCAAATTGATGCTTCGCGGGCCGCGCAATTGGGCGTCGTCTGTGTGGAGCGCGACGCTCTGTTCCGACAGGCGGACGTGATCTCGCTGCATGCTCCCGCCACTGCCGCGACGGCGCATGTTGTCAATGCGCGCACCTTGGGATCGATGAAGCCCGGGGCCGTCATCGTCAACACCGCGCGCGGCCGCTTGATCGACGAAGCGGCGCTGGCCGAGGCGTTGTCCACGGGCACGATCGGCGGTGCGGCACTCGACGTTTTCGAAACCGAGCCGCTGCCGTCCGATTCGCCGCTTCGCGACGCGCCCAACCTCATCCTCACGCCACACGCCGCCTGGTATTCCGACGCCGCCATTGTGCGGCTGCAAGAGCTCGCCGCCGCCGACATCGGCCGGCTCTTGAGTGGTCAGGCCCCGCGCTGCCCCGTGCCGGGTTCGCGGGCCTGAAAGCGGCGGATCAAGGGAGACCCATGATGCCTCAGTATACCGAAGCAAAACGCCGGATCACCGTCGAGGAAATCTGTGCACCCGGCTTTTCCACCCCGCTCGATGCACCGACCGTGCCGCCGTTCCCGTTCGAGTTCCGGAATGTCGAAGTCCTGACCCTGGCCTATCGTTCCGATCCTGCGGCCATGGCCTGCCTGCTGCCGCCGCCGCTGGAAGTGAGCGGCGATATCGTGCTGATTCATATCTACAAGATGAACGATACCGATTGGCTGGGTCCCTACGGCGAAGCCAACGTCATGTTCGGGTGCCGGCTGGGTGATACCAGCGTGGCCGGCGCCTATTCGCCCTACCTCTATTTGAGCTCGGATGTCGGTGTGGTGCATGGGCGCGAGGTCCACGGACAGCCGAAGAAGCTCGGGCTTCCCAAGCTCGAGGCGCGCAGCGATGCATGGGTGGGAACGGTCGCGCGCAACGGCATCGATGTCATCACGGGCACGCTGGCCTACAAGCAGAATCGCGGGGCGCTGTCGACGCTGTCGCAGATGCTCGACTTCACCAACAACTTCAACCTGAAGGCCATCGACCACATCGATGGGACGCCGGCTATCCGGCAGCTCACCTCGCGGCGGCTGGCCAATATCCAGGTTCACGAGTGTTGGGAAGGCCCGTGCACAGTCGAGCTGCGGCCGAACATACAGGCGCCGGTTTACCGGCTGCCGGTGCGCGAAATGCTCAACGGCTTTTACTGGCGCGGCGACTTTACGCTGGTGCAGGGCCTCGTGCTGCACGACTACCTGAAAAACTAGTACCGGAAACAAAACAAAAAACTCACAGGGAGAAAAAATGCAACAGGATTCCGATGCCGATTTGAAGCTGGCCACGCGGCGCGCCATCCGCCGTATCATTCCCTTTTCGCTGCTGATGTATATTCTTGCCTTCCTCGACCGGGTCAACGTCGGCTTCGCGAAGCAGGCATTTCAGGTCGACACCGGCATCGACAATGCCTCTTTCGCCTTCGGCGCCGGCCTGTTCTTCATCGGCTATGCGCTGTTCGAGACACCCAGCAACATGCTGATGCACCGGGTCGGCGCGCGGGTGTGGATGTCGCGCATCATGGTGACCTGGGGCCTGGTTTCCGGGGCCATGGCGTGGGCCTACGACGTGAATACCTTCTACATCCTGCGGTTCATGCTCGGCGTCGCAGAGGCGGGCTTTTTCCCGGGTATGATGTTGTACTTCACCTACTGGTTCCCCGCGGGAACGCGCGGCAAAGTCGTTGGCCTGTTCTATTTCGGCCCGTGTCTGGCGTTCATCTTTGGCAGTCCGCTGTCAGGCGCGCTTCTCGAGCTCGACGGCGTCGCAGGATTTCATGGCTGGCAGTGGCTATTCCTCATCGAAGGATTGCTGGCGTCCGTCGTGGGCGTGATCGCGTACTTCTACCTGAGCGATCGCCCGAGCGACGCAGAGTGGCTGCCGGAACGCGATCGCGCGTTGCTGTCTTCGGCCGTGGCGGCCGAAGACAGCGCAAAGAGCGCTAACAGTCCGCGCGGTCTGCTGGCCGTTCTGACCGACCCGAAGATTCTGTACTGCTCACTTGTCCTGTTCCTCATCCAGGTCAGTGTTTACGGCGTGACTTTTTATCTGCCGACCACCGTCGCCAGCATCCTGGGCAAGAAAGTCGGCTTTGAAGTCAGCCTGTTCGCGGCGCTTCCGTGGGTGTGCGCATTGGTGGCGACATACCTGATCCCGAGCTGGTCGGACAGAACCGGCGAGCGCTCGCTCACCGGCGCCGCCACATTGGCCGCAGGTGCGCTCGGTATCCTAATGGCCTCGGGAATTCTGGGGCCGTGGGTTGCATTCATGGGGCTGTGCATTGCCGCCTGCGGTTTCATCGCCGTGCAGCCGATCTTCTTCACCTTTCCAACCGGCTACCTCGCGGGCGCCGCTACCGCGTCGGGCCTCGGTGTCATCGGCTCGCTGGGCAATCTCGGAGGCTTCTTCGCGCCGAACATCCGGACCATGGCCGAATCCTTCTTCCA
Organism: uncultured Alphaproteobacteria bacterium; assembly: GCA_963793165.1. Classification (GTDB taxonomy): domain Bacteria; phylum Pseudomonadota; class Alphaproteobacteria; order Rhizobiales; family Xanthobacteraceae; genus Bradyrhizobium. The sequence goes on along the minus strand of CAWBYU010000002.1, from coordinate 1,262,109 downwards.
GTCGCCTTCCGCCGGACTTTACACGCTGGCCGCGGTGACCCTCCTCGGGGCCTTGTTGATGGCTTGTTTCCCGGCCGTCGGTTTGCGGCCAAGGCGAATGTCGCTGCAGGCGGCGCCCACCTGACGGAGTTGAGCGGTTCGAGTCTTAGTCGGGACAGCTGACGCCACGGCTGGGCGCGTGATTGCGCGGCCAGCCCGTCACAGGTGTGAATCGGCTTCCTGTGGCGAAGTCGGAAAACCCCGTGCTCAACATACGTAAGATGTCGGAGGATTCGTTGTTTACGATTGTCCGACGACATTTGTCCCAGAGCACGGCGATCCCGGCGCGAGCGGACGACCTTCCCGGGAACGTTTCTTGATCATGTCCACCGCTGGACCTACGCGCGTTACCGGCGAGGCTGTAGCTGTTACATGCAACGGCGCACGTGGAAATTCACCTGAATGATCCGGAGCAAATTTTGATGTTGCTGCGATAGCGAACGGCACCGCAAGCGGCAAAGGATAGAGGTCTGCTCAGTGCTTACGCGTCGCCATCTGCAGGTCGGGATTAGATTGCCCGATCATCGAGAAGCGGGACGCCTCCGAGAGCGGACATTTTCTTTGCAAAGTCTCGCGCTTTCGGTCCGAATTTGATTCCCTTTACGATACTCAGCGAGCGCAGCTGCGAATAGAGAACGAGGTCAGTCTCAGAGTAGGCTTCCCAATCTCGCATGATCAATTCCAGCCTCGCAAGCAGTGCTTCGGCTTCAATGACCAGTTTCGGCGTATCGCTCATCAGAGCCTCAAGATCGCCAAGGGCTCTTTGCTCGCGTTCGACGTACGCTTTTCGTGCCGCCTCGGTCGCGTTCTCCTTGAAAGAACTCTTTGTCATGCGCGGTATGGCAAGCTTCGAGATGGTGGATCGCGCTTCCTTGCACCAGGCCTCAATCTCTTCTCGAACGGGATCCGTAAGACATTTCGGAGGGAATTTCTCATCGACGTAGCGAACGATATCCATGCTTTCCGCCATCGCGGTTCCGTCATCCTTTTCGAGAATCGGAACGACCTTCCTCCCAACAAGACGTATAGAAGTTTCGGCATCGCCTTCCATCACGACCGAAATTTCCACAGAGATCGCCTTCAGGCCAAAGATCGTCCGAGCGCGGGTCGAGAACGGGCAATGTTCGTAGATATACAGTTTCATCATTTTCCCTTCGGCAAGCATTGGCGCGGCAAAGATGCGGGGTACCAATTCCGTCAACAATTTCCCGGAAGTTTATCCAATTCGATTCGTTCAAAAGCCACCGGCGCATCCATCCTTGCGCGGATCGGAGCCGGCGACATATCCCCCGTTGATTTTTCGCACGAGTTGCGCGCCGCCAAAGCCGAAGGCAGAATCCGGCGGCTCGCGCTCGATCTCGTGGCCGCGCCTCGCCAAGTCGGCGGCGACCTCGACCGCCACCGTGCTTTCGATCGCCACCTTCAGGCCGGCGACATAGCGCCAGCGCGGCGCGTCGGCTGCGGTTTGCGGATCCTGCTTCCACAGCTGCGTGCGCAGCATCATCTGCAAATGGCCCTGCGCCTGCATCGGTCCGCCCATCAGGCCAAAGGCCATCAGCGGTTCCCTTCCCTTCATGACGAAGCCCGGAATGATGGTCTGGAACGGACGCTTGCGCGGGCCGACCTGGTTGGGGTGGCCCTTGGCCAGCGTGAACCCAGAGCCGCGGTTCTGCAGGCTGATGCCGGTGCCGGGCACCACCACGCCGGAGCCGAAGCCCGAGTAGTTCGACTGGATGTACGATACCATCATGCCCGCGGCATCGCCGCTAGCGAGGCAGACGGTGCCGCCGGTGGTCGGCGCGCCCGCGCCAAAATGGCGCGCCTTGCCGCGGTCGATCAGCTTTGCGCGCGAGGCGAGATAGGCGGGGGCGAGAAGGTGGGCAACCGTGACGTCCCGCATGTGATCGATATCCGCCGCATAGGCGTAGACATCCGCGAAGGCCAGCTTGGTGGCCTCGATCTGCAGGTGGTAGGCGTCCGCGCTGTCCAGGACGAGACCCTCGACGCCGGCGGCCCGGATGATACCGAGCGCCATCAACGCGGCGATGCCCTGTCCGTTCGGGGGGATTTCGTGCAGCACCGCCTCGCCGAAATCCTGATGAATGGTGCCACACCAGTCATTGCGATGCGCAGAGAGATCCGCCTCGTCCAGCGCAGCGCCATGTTCGCGCGCGAAGGCCGCGATGCGCCGGGCCAGTTCTCCGCGGTAGAATGCTTCACCGCGGGTCTCGGCGATCAGCCGCAGCGAATAGGCATGGCCGGGCGAGCAAAACAGCTCGCCTGCCGCCGGTGCGCGTCCGCCCGGCATGAAAGCCTCGGCAAAGCCGGGCTGGTTCTTCAACTCGGCAGCGCCACGGCGCCACAGCTCGGCGATGACGGGCGAAACATGGAAGCCGTTTTCGGCATACGAGATCGCCGGCTCGAACAGACGCTCGAACGGGAGGTGTCCGAATTTCGTCGAGAGATCAACCCACGCCGAAACGGCGCCGGGCACCGTGACGCTCTCCCAGCCGCGACGCGGAAAGGCCTCGTGGCCGGCAAATCGTTCCGGTGTCCATCCCGCCGGCGAGCGACCGGAGGCATTGAGCCCGTGCAGTTCTTTGCCATCCCATAGGATGCAATAGGAGTCCGATCCGATGCCATTACCGGTCGGCTCCACGACCGTGAGCGTGATGGCGGCTGCGAGCGCCGCGTCCAGAGCGTTGCCGCCCTGTTCGAGCATGCGCAACCCTGCCTGCGTAGCGAGCGGCTGCGACGCGGCAACCACATTGCGGGCCAGTACCGGCGAACGGCGGGACGGGTAGAGCCCATCATGACGAAACTGCATTGGAGTTATCCCTTGGGTGGCGCATTGCAAACTGCCGCGGTTCGAGGCTGCTCGCCCGGCGATCACTTTGGCTACGATGATTTCCTTAAGATCAGACCGGAAATTTCATGCGAATGCTATCGGGGATAGGCAGTGCCTCGTTCGGGCTATCCAGGAATTCGACCGTCGTAAAGGACACATCGGTATCGCCGATATTCTCCACGCTATGGAGCATGTATTTTCCCAACGCGAATTCGTAGTGCTGGGTCTGGCCCTTGTAGAGCACGGCCTCCGAGATGCGGCCATCCTCGAAATAATTGCGTGAGCGACCCTCGCCAAGCGACGTCCAGAAATAATTCAGGACGTGCCGGTGAAAGCCGAAGCGCTTTCCAGCCGGGATGTGCAGGTGCCACACCCGTACTTTCGGAGTTTCCGACAGCAACAGAGTGCCGACGCAGCCGTTCATTCTTCCGAACTCCAAACCTTCTTCGACGCCTTCCGGCCAGTCGGGAAATGGATTGCTCGACATTGCATTTCCTATCGATGTCTGGGCGAGACGCCCATGCGTTGCGATTCATGACGGCGAGTTGCCGGGCGCATCGATCGCTCGATGCCGTTTGAGACTATGAAGCCATTCGCCTTCTGTCCAGCACGTAATTGAGACCTTTGAACTAATGGTTCAATTTTGCTGCATCAATATTCGTCATTAACTGCCATATTTACTGGCTAATACGGTCAAATGGTGGGCAGTGTCTGATTTTTTTGAACCATTTGAAAAAGGTCCGATTGACAAAGTCGGGGGACGATGTCGTCAATGAGTTACCGGTGAGTTACTCGGCAGTCGCCTCCGTCCAACACGGATGCCCCGCTCTTTGATCGATCGAACAAGAGCGGCCAACATTTGCAGCGTGTGAACAATGAACTGTCCAGTTCGCGCATTCAGAGGACCTAAATGATCGTATTCGGTGGAGACTACGAGCATACGATCGAGGTTTCATCCGTGCAGAACGGCATTGAACTCGAATATCGCGTTTTGAGCCGATCCGAACTGTTCGCGAAAGTGCTGGAGCGACAGGACTTTGACGCCTGTGAATTCTCGCTGTCGAACTACATCATGATGCGCGACCGCGGTGCCGATTGGCTGACCGCTATCCCGGTATTTCCAAATCGCGCTTTTCGGCATGGAACGATGCTCGTCCGGCAGAACGATTCAATCGAAAGCTTCACTGATCTCGTCGGCAAACGCGTGGGAATTGCCGACTATACCATGACGGGCGGCGTATGGGGCCGTGGCATCTACGCCGAATACTATCAGTTGCACTGGTCGCAGGTGGAGTGGTTTTCGAGCGGAAAACCGCGGTTTACGCCGCCCGAGTCGGCGCGAGTGACGATGCTCGATGAAGATATAGAAGACGCGCTCGCCGCCGGAAAACTGGACGCGATCCTTTACCCTCGCAGCCGCGACGCGCTTCTGCCCGCTGCAAAACGGCGATTCCGCCCTGTGATCAAAAACTGGCGCGCAGCCGAGGTCGATTATTTCAAATCGAGCGGCATCTATCCGATCAGTCATGTTCTGGTTCTTCCGCGCGACAAGATTGCGCATCATCCGGATCTCCCCGGCGCAGTCATCGCGGCCTACACGCACAGCATGACCAGGACCAAACAACGCCGACTTGCTTCGTCATTTTTGCCATGGGGCGACGCGACATGGAGCGACACTATGGAGATATTCGGTGGCGATCCGTTACCTTACGGCCTTGGTGCGGAAAACAACGCAACGATCGCGAAACTTCAAGACTACCTCTTCGAGCAAGAGCTGATCGGCTCAAGATCTTCTCTGCCGGAGCTATTCTGGCCCAACTGATCACCCCGTAGATTTCACGGCGGAACGAGACAAAATGCGTAAGCTACTCGAACAAGTTGCTTTGGACGCTGGCCAGATGGAGCCGCATGGCACGGCTTGCCTCATCGGGGGAGCGTTGCCGCAACGCAGCCAGAATCGCGCGATGATGCGCAACCGAGTTACGGCGTTTGTCGACCGTGATGGATGCGATCCGCATCGCGCTCCAAGCTGGCTTGGCACGCGCGGTGTTGAAGGCACGAACGAGGGCGACAAATATCTCGTTATGGGTGGCTTCCGCGATGGCGAGGTGAAAAGCGCCGTCCCATTGCACCCAACTATCGTCGTTGAGCACTTCGGCCGTTCTGCGCATGCAGACTTCGATAGCGTTCAAATCCGCCTCAGTTGCTTTCGTTGCAGCCAAGGCCGCGATTGCCGGTTCGACAGCGAACCGGGACTCCATGGTATCGCCCGGACTGGCCAAGGAAAAACTGCGATCGATTCCGGCGGCCGCCGCCGCGGGAGCGCGCCCCAGTATGGTGCCATTACGTCGGCCTCGCCAAAGCTGTCCCTCCAGTTCCATTTGCGTCAAACATTGGCGAAGCGCCCTGCGGCTAATCCCGAGTTCGGCGGCCAGTTCTCGTTCCGGCGGAAGACGGTCACCTTCCTTCAGCCTGTTCTGTTGGATGTAGGTCAGCACCGGGTTCACAGTTCAGCTTCCTTGAGATCGTGTCGGTTTTCGCCGCGGTCCCTGCTCGCACAACCGCAACGGGCCGACAAGTCCCGTCGCTTCATTAGTCTACGAGCGTGAGGCCATTGCGATCCGTCGAAAGTTACGCACCACCCACAGTTCTTTCACCGCGGAGATTATCATGAGCCGACATAATACGCGCCGAGAATTTCTTCGCCTGAGCGGCGGCCTTGCGATCGGCGGCGCCATGGCGCTCGGTCGATCCGGCAGCGCATTGGCACAAGAGCTGGCGACCCTTCGAGCGACGCACTTCGGAGGCCCCTATCAAATCCTGCGCGAAATCATCGCCCAGCCGTTCGAACAGGCCAGAATGGGACGCGTCGTCTACGAGGTCGAAACCGGCCCGACGACCGTTGCCAAGCTGCAGGCGCAGCGGGATGAACCGCCATTCGACGTCGTCATGATATCGCGCTCGTTCGCACTGCGCGCGCTGAACAGTGGCCTGCTGGAGAAAATAAACCCGGCTGAGATTCCCGAAATGGCCTCGCTCAAGCCCGGCAGTGCCGCACCGAGCGGATCGGGCGTTGCACTGATGCTCGATGCTATGCAGCTCATGGTCGACACCAAACAAGTCAAAGAGCCGCTCACTTCATGGCTGGATCTCTGGCGCCCTGAACTGAAAGGCAAAATAATGTTGCCCGCGGCCTTCAATGGCGGAGCGACGATCCCGTTCATCGGCTGTATCGCGCGAGCGGTCGGCGGCGACGAGAAGTCGGAGGCCGCCGTGAACGAAGCGTTCGCCCGGCTCAAGGCGCTGAAGCCCAACGTGCGCGGATTCTTCACGGACGGTAACCAACCGACGGAAGTGATCCAGCGCGGCGATATCGCGGTGGCCGCGCAATTTGCGATCCGCATCGCAAATATCACCAAGAGCACTCCGCACATTGTCAGTGTAACCCCGAAAGAGGGCGCTTGCGCGGTTCCCTACGACCTTTGCATCGTCGCCGGCGCCAGGCAACCCAAGCTCGCCAAGACGTATATAAACTTCACGCTTGGCGAGGCGGTGCAGGGCAAGCTGGTGCAAAACCTGCTCGCGACGCCATCCCGCGGGAATGTACCGATCAGCCCGGAGCTGCGGCCGATGGTGATCAGCGATCCGAGCAAGATCTGGTTCATGGACGAAGAATATACCGCCGCCAGGCAGCGCGAATGGCTGGATCGCTATACGCGCGAGGTTCAGAGTTGAGCACGGCGGCCGTGACATCCGCCCCGGAACTCGAAATCGCTGCCGTATCGAAGCGCTACGGCAGCGTGATGGCACTGGAGAGCTGCAGTCTCTCCATGAACCGCGGTGAGATTCTCGCGCTGCTTGGCCCGAGCGGCTGCGGGAAGTCAACTTTGCTCAATATCATCGCCGGGTTCGAAACCTCGGATACCGGTTGGATTCGGCTGCGCGGGAGATCGCTCAACGACGTCGTTCCGCATCGGCGCGACGTCGCTATGGTGTTCCAGAACTACGCGCTGTTTCCGCATATGACGGTGGCGGAGAACATCGCTTATGGCCTATATCCGCGGCGCCTCGATGCATCGACGATCCGGGCCCGCATCGAAGAGATGCTCGCGCTGCTCAAGCTTTGCGGTCTGGAAAGCCGCTATCCCGCCCAGCTGAGCGGTGGACAGCGTCAACGCGTGGCGCTGGCGCGCGCGCTGGCGATTCAACCGCAGATGCTGTTGCTGGACGAAGCCTTCAGCGCGCTCGACCGTAACCTGCGCGAAGAGATGCAACTCGAACTCTCGCTGCTGCTGCACCGACTTCAGGTGTCGACGATTCTCGTCACTCACGACCAGCGCGAGGCTTTTGCACTGGCCGACCGCATTGCCGTCATGGAAACCGGCCGTATCTCGCAGATTGGCGCGCCGCGCGAAATTTACGAGCAGCCTGCTTCAGACCACGTGCTGCAATTTCTCGGCACCACCAATTCGCTGGATGAAATCGCGGAAGCGGCAGGGACAACCATGGCGTTGCGCATCGCCAGTGGCTTGGCATTTGCCTGCCCGCCACAAGCCAACCCTCTTTGTGCCGGAGAGCGGGCGGTGGTCTACATCCGCACCGAAGATGTGGATATCGCGCTGCACCCGACGGCGGTCCATACGTCCGAGCCCGGCAACGTCTCTCTTGTCACCTTTCTGGGCGCGCAGGAGCGGATCGTCGTTAGTCTCGGCGCACAGCAGGTTGTGATCGAGCGGCCAACGCAAAGCACGAGCCAGCAGATCGCGATCGGCGCAGCCGCATTCCTGGATTTCGACCCAGCAAAATGCCGAATCGCGGCCCCTGCAGTGTCGCCATGAGGCTCAGCCGCTACGCACCCTGGCTGTGGCTGTTCCCGGCCGGCGCATTACTGATTCCGTTTTTTCTAATCCCGCTTTGCGTCGTGGTGCGCGACAGCTTCTACCGCGAGGATCCTACCCGGTTTCTGATCCCCGACTTCACGTTCGCCAGCTATGCGCGGGTGCTCGCAGACCGCTACTACTTGACCGTCTTTGGCAATACTTTGCTGATCGCGCTGATAATCTCGGTGATCGCGCTGATCATCGCCGTTCCCTTTGCGCAATACGTCGCCCGCAGTACCGGTAAGCAACGCGGGCTGCTTCTATGGGTCATCTATCTGCCGCTCTATGTCAGCGTAATCATGCGCGCCTTCGGCTGGATGGTAATTACGGCCGATAGCGGTCTCATCAACAGTACGCTGATGTATCTTGGGCTGATTGGCCAGCCGATCAAGCTGCTGTACGAAGTCGAGGGCATGACGCTGGCCATGCTGCATCGCTACCTACCATTGATGATCATCCCGATCGTCACCACGCTGCAGAAGCTGGACCGCGATCTGCTCAAGGCTTCCGCCAATCTGGGCGGCAGCCGCTGGTACGGCTGGCGCCGAATCGTGCTGCCGATGGCGATCCCTGGCATGGTGGCGGGCACGCAGCTTGTGTTCGCCGGCGTGCTCAGCGATTACGTATTGCCGTCGCTCACGGGCACGACGCGATTTCCCATGGTGGCGCCCGTGATCTTCTACGAGGCCGCTACCAACGGCGCCTGGGCGACTGCGAGCGCGATGGGCACACTGGTGCTGGTCGTGGTCGCGCTATTCCTCATTATCTCGAGTCTGGCGGTCAGGCGGTTGATGCCATGGCAGAGGACAGTTCAATGAACCGTCCCGACTTCGATTCACCTCGCCTTTCGGCTTATGGATATACGGCGTTCGTCGTCCTCTTTCTGCTCTTGCCGATTGCGCTGGGAACCGTCGTCGCCTTCAGCAGCGGCGATCGCCTTGAATTCCCGCTGCCCGGTTTTAGTCTGCGCTGGTTCCAGGAAGCTTGGCGCAATGTCCAGTTCGTCGACGGCTTGTGGAACAGCCTGATCATCGCCGTTTGTAGCGCGGCTCTCGCGACAATCGCCGGTACTGGCGCAGCGATCGCGCTCAACCACTACCGCTTCAAGGGGCATTCGGTCGTCCAGCTCGTGGTCATGCTGCCCGTCTCATTGCCCGGCATCGTGCTCGGCCTCGGTCTGCTGTTCATACTTTCCCCTTACGGCATGCGCCCAGGAAAGGTGGCCGCGATCTTCGGGCACGCAACGGTGAGTATTCCCTACGTCGTCGCCATGGTGACGGCCGCTTTGTCGAATTACGATCGCGCACTGGAGCGCGCCTCGCTCAATCTGGGCGTCAGTCCCGCCCGGACGTTCTTCAAGATCACGCTGCCCCTGATCCGTGGCGGTGTGATTGCGGGCTCGATCTCGGCGTTCCTGATTTCCCTCGACAACGTTTCGCTTTCGCTCTTTATCACCCGGGGCGACACATTGCCGCTGCGGCTGATGCAGCAGCTGCTATTTTATGCCGATCCGAGCATTGCGGCTATGGCAACCATCCTGCTCGCGTTTTCACTGGGATTGTTGATCATGATGTCCGTGGTGATCCGGAGGCGCTCCCGATAGGAAGAAGTTGAAGACCGCGTGCAGGTGATCGGCCGCTTGAGGTGCCCGGCCGCAGGGATTCGCTCGATCCACGAGGGTGCGGCGCGCTGCTCTATCGGCTGATCGAGAACGGCACTGACTGTTCCCAGGCTTGGAACCAATTTTTGGGTGTGGAGTTAGCTGGCAGATCATTAAAGCGCATAGAGACCGAAAGCGAGGCGCTATGTCGATCACTGTCAACGGCACTGATGTCCCACTGCCTGATGATCCGCGTGTCTCGCTGCTCGACCATCTACGTGAGACGCTTCATCTCGGTGGCGCAAAGAAGGGTTGCAACCAAGGTGCGTGCGGGGCGTGCACGGTGCTGGCCGGCGGCGAGCGGATCCTATCGTGCCTTGCGCTCGCGGTTCAGTATGCCGGCCAAGAGATCACCACGATCGAGGGGATCGGCACGGCCGCTGATCTCCATCCGCTCCAGCAGGCGTTCGTCGAGCATGACGGATTCCAATGCGGGTACTGCACGCCCGGCCAGATCTGCTCGACGGTCGCGATGGTCGCCGAAGCACGCGCCGGCATGCCGAGCCACGTCTCCGACGATCTCCTCGCCGACACCTTCGCGCTCAGCCATGACGAGTTACGCGAGCGCATGAGCGGCAATCTATGCCGATGTGGCGCGCACAACGGCATCATTGCTGCGATCCGGACGACCTATGCCGACGAGGCACAAGAGGACCATCTTCTCGCTGTGGAGACAGCAGCATGACGCCGTTCAGTTACAGTCGCGCGGAAAATGCCGCCGATGCCATTCGCCTCGGCGCCGGCGCCGGTGCCAAGTTTCTTGGTGGCGGAACGAACCTGGTCGACCTGATGCGCGAGACGATTGAGCGGCCTTTGGCGCTGATCGACGTGACGGGCCTGGAGGATGGCATCGTCGACAACAGGGAAGGCGGCCTCAAGATCGGCGCGGCGGTCCGAAATTCGTCGCTCGCGGCCGACCGGCGGATTCGCTCGGACTTTCCGATGTTGACCCGCGCGATCGTCGCCGGCGCGAGCGCGCAGATACGCAACATGGCCACAGTCGGCGGCAACCTGCTTCAGCGCACGCGGTGCACCTATTTTTATGACAATGCCGGCTCGGCATGCAACAAGCGTTCGCCCGGGCAGGGCTGCGATGCGCGTCACGGGTTCCACCGCTATCACGCGATCCTCGGCGCATCCGAGCATTGCGTCGCAACGCATCCATCGGACATGGCAGTCGCGCTGGCCGCACTCGACGCGGTGGTGCATCTGGAGGGGAGCGACGGCGCACGATCGATCGCGCTCACTGATCTCTATCGCCTCCCGGGCGAGCGACCCGACATCGAGACACACCTCAAGTCCGGCGAACTGATTACCGCGATCGAGTTGCCGCCGCTCTCGTTGGCCCGCAACTCGACCTATCGCAAGGTCCGCGACCGGGCGAGTTATGCCTTCGCGTTGATCTCCGTCGCCGCCGCGCTCGAGGTACAGGACGGTCGCGTGACCGATGTCCGGCTCGCGATCGGCGGCGTCGCGCACAAACCGTGGCGCGCGGCAAAGGCCGAAGCCGCCCTGATTGGCCAGCCCGCGAATGAGGCGAGCTTCCTTGCAGCCGCTGATAAGGAACTATCGGATGCCGTTCCGCTTCCGCTCAACGCTTTCAAGGTCGAACTGGCCAGGCGCACGATCACAGCGGTGCTGAGCGATCTCGCGCGCGCGTCGGAGGCTCGGGCATGAGTATCCTCGAAGGCGCAAAACAGGTGATGCAAGGGCTGGTTCAGGGCGCGATGGCCAAGGCAGTCGCACTCGCACCGGATAGCTGGGTTCCCGGCGGCGAACCAGACCCGCTCATGGGCCGCCAGCACGGCCACATCGGCAAGCCGCTGTCGCGGATCGATGGACCGCTGAAGGTAGCGGGGCAAGCCCGGTTCGCCGCCGAATTTCCGATCGATGGCATGGTTTACGCTGCCCTCGTCCACTCCACCATCGCCAAGGGCAAGATCGTCCGGATCGACACAGCGAACGCCGAAGCCGCGGCTGGTGTCGTCGCAGTGATGACGCATGAGAATGCCCCGCGGCTCAAACCGCCACCGGTGTTCCTGTCGGCCGTCAAGGCAGCGAGCGGCGACAATTGGCCCGTGATGCAGGATGCGACCGTGCGCTGGAACGGCGAACCCGTCGCGGTGGTCCTCGCGGAAACCCAGGAACAGGCTGAGCACGCCGTATCGCTGGTTGTCGTGCACTATGACCAAGCGCAGGCGTCAACGTCGTTTGCCGAAGCGATTGCCAAGGGAACTAAACCAGGCGAGTTCATGGGCGGACCGCTTCACAACGAGAAGGGTGACGCCGAAGCGGCGCTGGCTGCTGCTACCGCCAAAATCGACTCGCACTACACGACCCCGCGTCACAACCATAATGCGATCGAGCTGCACGGCGTTACCGTCGCGTGGCAAGGTGACACGTTGCGTATCCACGATGCTTCGCAACTCGTCGCGCACACCGCCTGGTCGATCGCGCAGATGTTCGGGCTGAATGACGAGCAGGTGATCGTCACCTCGCCGTTCGTCGGTGGCGGGTTCGGAGGCAAGTCTCTGTGGCAACATCAGGTTCTCGCCGCAGCTTCATCGAAACTCGTGGGCCGACCGGTTCGGCTCGTGCTGTCGCGCGAGGGCGTCTACCGTCTGATCGGCGGGCGCAGCCTCACCAAGCAGCGGGTCGCGTTAGGGGCCGGAGCCGACGGTCAACTTACGGCGCTGATTTACAGCGGGACGACGGCCAAGATCGACGGCAATGTGATGCCCGAGCCGTTCATCCTGCCGACGCGCAGCGCCTACGCCTCCAAGACCATCCTGCTGGACGTCCAGACGGTCGAGCTCGACATGCTCGCCAATACCTTCATGCGCGCGCCCGGTGAAGCAGTCGGCACCTTTGCCCTGGAATGCGCCATGGATGAGTTCGCCGAGAAACTGGGCATGGATCCGATAGAGCTGCGCTTGCTCAACGAGCCGGAAAAAGATCCTTGCTCGGGTCTGCCCTTTTCGGCGCGCCATATCGACGAAGCCTGGCGAACCGGCGCCGAGAAATTCGGCTGGGACCGGCGCAAGGCGGTACCGCGCAGCCGGCAGGAAGGTGAATGGCTGGTCGGCATGGGCTGCGCCACTGCGACCTATCCCTATTACCGCATGCCCGGTGGCGCGGCGCGGATTACGCTGACCGCGGACGGAAAGGCTACGATCGACATCGCCGCGCATGAGATGGGCATGGGCACCGCGACGGCGCAGACGCAGATTTCGGCCGAGCGCCTCGGGCTGCCGCTGGATGCCATCACCTTCAATTATGGCGATTCCACCATGCCGGGCGTGGTGCTTGCAGGGGGATCCCAGCAGACGGCCGCGATCGGCGCTTCGGTGATCGCGGCGCATCGCGCATTGGTCAAGGAACTGCTGAAGCTTGCCGGCAACGATAGCCCGCTTGCCGGCCTCAAGCCTGATGAGGTCGCGAGCCATGACGGGGGGCTATGCAAGCTCGACGAGCAAGAACGGTTCGAAAGCTACGCGTCCATCCTTGCCCGTGCCCGGCGCAGCGAGGTCTGCGTCGAGGCAGCCGCGCCCGATCCGCTGGAAACGATGCACTGGTCGATGCACAGCCATGGCGCGATGTTCGCGGAAGTTCGGGTGAACGCGGTCACCGGCGAGATTCGGGTCAGCCGGTTTTTAGGGTCGTTCGACTGCGGACGGATCATGAATGCCAAGACCGCGGCGAGCCAGTTTCGCGGCGGCATCATCATGGGGCTCGGGCTGGCGCTGATGGAAGAGACCCAGTTCGACGAGCGCAAGGGGCGGGTCATGAATCCGAGCCTCGCCGAGTATCATATACCGGTGCACATGGATGTGCCGGAAATCGAGGTGATGTGGACCGACATCCCTGATCCGCACACACCGATGGGCGCGCGCGGCGTTGGCGAGATAGGAATCACCGGCACGGCCGCTGCCGTGGCGAATGCCGTGTATAATGCAAGCGGGAAGCGGGTTCGCGATCTGCCGATCACGCTCGACAAGCTGCTGTCTGCACCGCAGTCCGCGCGTTAGCGATTTGCAGCCACAGAAATCAGTCGATCACTATGAGCCGTTAATGGGATCAATGATTCTCATCGCATAGGTTCCGCGCGGCGTGAGAAGCTGCCGCACGCGCACCCGTCCAAATATGAAGATTCGCGCCTCGTTCCCTCAATCGCCCGATTCTCAGCACAAGTGTAATTGGAGGAAAGACACCGCGCGACCCCAAGCAATTTCGGCCTGCTTCCGATCGTGAACGGACACTCTCTGCTCGTTTGCGAAGGCATGATCCGCGTCATAGCGAAAGAATTCGGCCTTCTTGCCGGCCTCTTTTAGGCCTTTCTCGAAATCGTCGACCAGTTGAGGGGTGCACCAATCGTCGTTGTTGGCAAAGTGACCCTGCAGCGGAATCCTGACGTCCGCGGGCTTGGCGACTTCCATTGGCGGAATGCCATAAAAGGCGACGCCCGCGGCGAGTTCGGGAATCCGACAAGCGCCGATGATTGTCACCGCGCCGCCCATGCAGAAACCCGTCAATCCGATCTTTGCGCCATTGCGCTTTAGATACTGCACGGCACCATGAACCGTCTGCTCGGTCGCCTCCACGAAGTTGACAGAGGACATTTCCCTGTTGGCGGCATCCGTGTCGTGATAGGGCACCACGACGCCGTTATAGAGATCGGGGGCCAGCGCGTCGAAGCCGGCGGCGGCGAAACGGTCGCACATTCCCTTGATCTGCTCCTGCAATCCCCACCATTCCTGGATGACGACGATGCCGGGAGCATCGCTGTAAGCTGCGTTGGCGAGATAACCGTTCGCCTCCTTGCCGTCGGCACGTTTGAATGTAATCGCCGTTCCCATGATTCCCCTCTGGAGGTTTGAAGTCGGCGGCACTTGCCTTGCCGGATGAGACAAAGTCAAGTCATTGTGAGACAAATTCGCGGGTGGCGAATTTTGTCTATATACCCTGGTCCGTTGCTTTGGCCCATCGGCTTGAACAAGGTGAGATAATTGGCAATGCCGTTGGCTAACACTGCCGCTCAATGGTACTAACCGCGCTGGTTTGAAGGCGGTGGGCGGCGAGTTGCTGTTGTTTGGCCCGGGGTTCGACTTGGTGCCTAGGTCAATTCGCATCGGCTATCGCTGATCGGCATGGGACTTAGGATGGCAAAACGCACGGCAACAAAGGGTTCAAGGGTAGCGGCGGGTTTGATCACCGGCCGCACCGCCAGCCAGATCATCGAGAGCGTCGAGGCAGCCATTCAGCGCGGCTCCTTCGTCAATGGCGACGCATTGCCGACCATTCGCACCCTGGCAGTTGCGTTAGGAGTGAACCGCAATACCGTCGCTTCCGCCTACCGTCACCTTTCCGATGCTGGCATTATTCAAGGTCGCGGTCGGCAGGGTAGCCGGGTCGCGATGCCGTCTTCCTCGGCCTCGCGCGGTCCGACGCTTTTGCACGACATCGGCGGGGGAAATCCGGACAACCGGCTGCTTCCCGATGTGAAGAACATCCTTGGCCGCACGCCGTGGTATCAGCGTGGTTATGAAGATCCGCCCGACGACCAGGCGTTGATCGAGTTCGCGGAGCGGCAATTCGAGAAGGACGGGTTGCCCGTCGGAGAACTCTGGCTCGCCAACGGTACGTTCGACGCTGTCGCATTGATTTTGCGCTCTTTCCTGAATCCAGGTGACCTCGTTGCCGTGGAAGACCCATGCTTCATGACGACTCTGGGCCTTCTGAAGAGCTCGGACACAAGCCGGTTCCCATGCAAGTGGACGAGCAGGGCGTTCAACCCAACGCCCTCGAGGCAGCCCTAGAGGCCGGTGCCAAGGCGGTTATTGTTACTCCGCGGGCACAAAACCCCTTCGGTGGCTCGTGGACGGCCAAGCGGAGAAACGAACTCGCCGCCGTAGTCAAGCGGCACAAGGAAGTGTTGTTGATCGAGGACGATCATTTCGCGCCTCTGTCTCCGTTCCAGCCGGTCACGTTGGCGAGTGACGACCGGCCCAATTGGGCGATCATTCGTTCGGTCTCCAAATATATCGGTCCGGACTTGCGCCTCGCGTTCGTCAATTCGAGTCCGGGGCTGGGGAAAGGTGCTTTGAGCATCACGGCTTTCACCTACCGATGGGTGAGCAGCATGCTGCAAAAGATCGTACTCGCCACCGTAACGTCGGGCGACTATGAGGCGATCCTGAAAAAAGCAGCGACCGCTTACAAGGAGCGCCGAAACTTTGTCATCAAGGCGCTCAAAGACGTCGGCATCGAGGCCCACGGTGCTGACGGCATTAACGTCTGGATACCCGTGAAGGACGAGCGCGCGGTCACGCGGCGCCTGATGGAAGCCGGCTGGATCGTCAGGCCGGGTTCGATTTTCCGTCTGCAGAGCCCGGAAGCCATTCGGGTGACGACGAGCGCGTTCACCGAGAACGACGCGCGCGAATTGGCCGAATTGCTTTCGAGCCTGCAGCGGCAGGGGGCCGTCCAGCGCGGCGCCTGAGACCGCATTGGGCAAATTCGGCTTCGACAGACCGCGCGCCATGCCGGAGCGCTCCCCGATCGCGCATTCCCCTGCTGCCTGACCTTGATCGATATCCCTTGCCGGCGAAGTGGACGGTTTGTCTTCTTTGACTGGAGGCCGGCTAGAGACGGATGAAGATCTGGCCATTTGTCTGGGCGACCGGGGATATCTTTCGATGAAAGAAGTAGCTGCGAGCCTCAAAAATAAGCGTAATTCGCACAAAAGACAGACATTGCAATTTAGTCGTTCGGATTATGACAAAATGTGTTGTTGCAAGACAAAAACAGTCAAAGATATTAAAATCAAAAGGGGGTGTTCAATGTCTGCTACGTCCATCGATATTGCGAGCCACACGGAGCCGCGCTCCGAATTTCTGGAATTGGTACAGTCCCGGCTGCGGGTCGCAGCCCTGCTCAGCGCGATCATGATCGTTGCCTACTTCAGTTTCATGGCGCTCTTTGCGTTCAACAAGCCTGTCCTTGCAACGATGATCACTCCGTATCTGTCCGTAGCGATGCTCCTTGGACCCGCGCTCATCGTCATGCCGATTGTGCTGTGCATCATCTACATCGTCTGGACAAACCTTGTGTACGATCCCGCTGTCCGCAAACTCAATCATTGAAGGGACAACTTTCATGACAGGTCCGGATAACAAGCTTGCCATTGTTTTCTTCTTTATCTTCGTGGCGCTTACGCTCGCGATAACTTATTGGGCGGCGAGGCGAACCAAGACCACTGATCAATTCTATGCAGCCGGCGGGCAAATTGCAGCTTGGCAAAACGGCTGGGCGTTGGCCGGAGATTTCCTGAGCGCGGCAGCGCTGCTTGGGATCGCGGGTATCATCACTTTCAACGGTTTTGACGGCTTGATTTACTCGATCGGTTGGATGGTGGGGTGGCCTATTATGCTCTTCCTGATTGTCGAGCCGTTGCGGAACGTCGGGAAGTATACGATGGGCGATTTGGTGGCCTATCGATTGCAGCAGAGATGGGTTCGTTCGGCTGCCGCGCTCGGCTCGCTGGCGGTGATCCTCTTCTATCTCATCGCACAGATGGTCGCGACAGGATCTCTCATCAAGCTGTTGTTCGGACTTCAATACCCCATCGCCGTCGCTGTCGTCGGTGCGGCGATGCTTGTGTACGTGTTGTTCGGCGGCATGATCGCCACGACGTGGGTTCAGGTCGTAAAGGCCGTACTTCTCGTATGCGGGGTTACGGTACTTGCCCTATTGACGCTGAGACATTTTGACTGGAGCCTCCAGAATCTGTTTTCCGCGGCAGCCAAGCAATATGGCGAACGGGTTCTTCAGCCGGGAAGCAAGGTCGTTGCCGGCGAGTGGGAGGCAATTTCTCTCGGTCTCGCGTTGATGTTCGGAACGGCGGCCATGCCCCATGTGCTTATGCGTGTCTATACCGTCAAGGACGTGCGCGACAGCCGGCTGTCGATCGCTTACGCGACGGGAATTATCGGCTTCTTCCACCTGCTGGTCTTCATTGTCGGCTTTGGCGCGATGGTGATCGTCGGACCTCAGGTGGTGCTCAAAGCCGGCGGGGGCGGCAACATGGCGGCGCCGCTGCTCGCTCTCGCCGTCGGCGGCGACGCCTTCTTCGGCTTCATCTGCGCGGTCGCTTTCGCGACGATGCTCGCCGTTGTCGCCGGCCTTACCCTGTCTGGCGTCGCGACCCTGTCTCACGACATCTGGGCGAACGTCGTCCGGCAAGGCAAAGCATCGCAAAAGGAGCAGCTCGCTGTTGCGCGCGGCTCGACGATTGCGATCGCTATTCTGGCGATAGTGCTTGGGATCGTATTTGAAGGGCAGAACGTGGCCTTCATGGTCGGCCTGGCTTTCTCAATTGCCTGTTCCGCCAACTTTCCCGCGCTCGTTCTGGCCATCATGTGGAGACGTCTGACTACACCGGGTGCCGTTTCCAGTATTCTTGTGGGCACGATCGTTACGCTGCTGCTGATCTGCTTTTCCGGGACCGTCCAGGTCGACGTTCTCGGCAAGACGCTGGCAGACCTGCAGGGCAAATGGTGGTTTGTCCCGTTCCGTAATCCGGCACTCTTCAGCATGCCTCTATCGTTCCTCGTTGCGATCGTCGTTTCACTCTGCACCCTTGAGAAGGACGCCGAGAGCCGCTTTGAGGAAATGCGCCGAAGGATCATGTTCGGAAATCGCATGTCGGCTCCTGCGGAATAGCTCGCAGGAAGTGGTTCGGGAGCGCTCGCGGCCGGTCTCCTGAAAAGGACCCCGGCAGCGAACATTCGCAGCAACGCGAGCGCATCCGAGATGACCGCCGTCCCGAGGATGCGGGCCAGCCTTGGGAGGAAACCTATCGATGTCCGGAGCGCTTCTCGGGTCGGACAGCTATGACAAAATGCGTAGGACAAAATATGTCAATTCGCATTATGTCTATTAATGTCTTGACGTTCGAGAGTTACGTCTGATACTCGAATGAACGGCCACGGCATTAAATCTGCAAAGGAAACGGCATGTTCCCACCCGACAAGCACATACAAATAGGTTCGATCCTTTTTCCCGGCCTCGATCAGATCGATCTGACTGGCCCGTTCGAGGTGCTTTCAGCGATCCCGAACGCTACCGTGCACGTCATTGCCAAAACGACATCGCCAATGAAGGATCTTCACGGACTGAATCTCGTTGCCGACAAGACGTTCGATGAAGTGGGCCACCTTGATGTCCTGCATGTTCCCGGTGGTCCAGGGCAGCAGGCGTTCATGGAGGACGACCAGATGCTGTCGTTCATTCGCAAGCATGCCGAAACGGCCAGCTATGTTCTGTCGGTATGCACCGGAGCTTTGCTGTGTGGCGCAGCGGGTCTGCTCAAAGGCCGACGTGCCACCACTCATTGGACAGCCCAGCACCTGCTGCCGTACTTCGGTGCAATCCCGGTCGACGAGCGTGTCGTCATCGATGGCAATTGGGTTTTTGCGGCCGGTGTGACCTCGGGAATTGACGGCGCTTTGCAGCTCGCTTCGATTCTCCGCGGTCAAAAGGTTGCCGAGCAAATTCAGCTCTACATGCAGTATCACCCGGAGCCGCCATTCGACAGCGGAACGCCGGACCGTGCGCCGAAGGCGGTTCTTGAAGCCGCGCGAAACTCTGCCGGCAAGCTGACAGCGGAGCGCCTAGAGACCGCCAAGAAGATTGGTGCGCGGCTGGGAATTGACATTCCGACGCTTGCATCAGTAGGTTAAGTGAACGAAGTTCAGCCGGGATCGCGGCTTTGTGCCGCGGCCCGTTCGAATTGTATTGCGCGCTTGTATCAGGAGCCTTTCAAAAGCCGATCAATTTCGTGGAAGAGACCGGACCAGTTCCGGCGCCGAAGGAGCAACCGCCCCGGAAACTCTCAGGCAGAAGGACCGCGAAATTACTAGCATCTGGAGAGTGGCGCACCTGCGCCCGCCGACGGGATAACGTTCTCAGGCATCAAGACAGATGGGGCGCATTCAATCATTTGATGGAAAGCGTGACCATGTCGGTGACCAACGCGAACAGCGTCGAGAAGTCCTTGGCCTGCTCGACCGGGCCCATCAGTGTTTTCGATCTTTTTACCATCGGGATCGGGCCATCGAGTTCGCATACCGTCGGTCCAATGCGCGCGGCCCTCAGGTTTGTCGAAGAGCTTGGGCAGCAACTTGCGCGATGTACGACGGTACGCGTCGAGATTTATGGTTCTCTCGCTTTAACCGGCAAGGGGCACTGCACAGATAGCGCGATCATGCTCGGCCTGTCCGGATGGCAGCCGGAAACCGTCGATCCCGACTCGGTTGCGCCCATCCTTGGCCTTATCCGGCAGCGGTCGGAACTTCCGTTAGGCGGCAAGCATCCGATTGCATTTCGTGAAGCAGACCACTTGATCTTCAGGATGGGCGAACTTCTGCCGCTCCATTCGAACGGTATGAGATTTGTTGCGTTCCGCAGCGGTCAGCCATTGCTGACCCGAACCTTCTATTCCATCGGCGGCGGCGCCATCGTCGCTGACGATGTTGATGGGGCCGTCGAGCAGCCCGGCAAGAATAGCGACCGCGAGCCGCTGCCTTTCGCCACGGCGGAAGCGCTACTCGAACTCGGGCGGCAGCAGAATCTCTCCATAGCCGATATTGTTCGGGCCAACGAGCGAGTTCGACGTGAGGCTGACGAAACGGACCGGTTTCTCGATCGTGTGCGGGCTGCCATGATGCAAAGTATCTCCCGCGGCTGTTCGCAGGAAGGCATTTTGCCCGGCGGGCTCAAGGTGCGCCGGCGCGCGCCGGGACTACATAAAAAGCTTTCTGTTTCGGTGCAACCGAAGGATCCGATGCACGAGATGGAATGGGTCAGCCTGTATGCGCTTGCCGTCAACGAGGAGAACGCCGCAGGAGGCAGAGTCGTGACCGCGCCGACGAACGGCGCCGCGGGTATCATTCCCGCCGTCTTGAAGTATCACGAGACGTTCTTTCCGAATGCGACGCCCGAGACGTCGCGCACGTTCCTCCTGACCGCGTCCGCGATCGGCATGCTCTACAAGAAGAATGCATCGATATCGGCAGCCGAAATGGGTTGCCAGGGCGAAGTCGGTGTAGCTTGCTCGATGGCCGCCGCGGGACTGGCTGCAGTGCTCGGAGGTACAAACGAGCAAATCGAAAATGCCGCCGAGATCGGGATGGAACACAATCTAGGCCTGACTTGCGACCCGATCGGTGGCCTGGTGCAGATCCCCTGCATCGAGCGAAACACAATGGGTGCGATCAAGGCGATCAACGCCGCAATGCTTGCCATGAGGGGCGATGGCCAACACCGTGTCTCGCTGGACGCTGTGATCGAGACGATGCGTCAGACCGGGCGCGATATGCGCACTAAATACAAGGAGACTGGCCTGGGCGGGCTCGCCGTCAACGTGGTGGATTGTTAGGGGCGACAATGAATACCTTCTTTGCAAAACACCTATTGATCCAAGATGTAGACATTCAGACGGAAATCGAGGGATTTATGTCATTTCGGACAAGTCCACAATGTGGGAGTGATCGATCATGCACCGCAGGCAAACCGAATGAACGCGTTTCCCGCAACCGACTTGCGCAGAGCTGCGCATAGCAAGTGGCGACAGGGAGGAGCCGTCGGCAGGTCGGGATCGGGCTGCTGGGGAGTGCCTGCTCGCGCTGACGCAGATAGCGCGGCGGCTTGGGGCCTTTCTGCGGCCAATACACCTGCGGTGTGCCACATGCGAGATGAAGATATGCCCGACAAAACGAATATTTATCGCGCCTGAGGCGACCGACGAAGTGGTCGCCTCAATCCGCTCCGCTTTGGCGACCTGGTTCACCGATCGAAGGACATTTTTTATGATTGCCGACATCAAGGTTCCCGACAGCAGCATCGTCCGTCAAGCGGAGGAACTCGCGCGGTCGGTCTCGAGTGACATGCTCTTCAATCACGTTATGCGTTGCTACTGGCTCGGCGAGCTGTACGCGCAGCGAGAGGGCATCCAGATCGATAGCGAGCAGCTATTCCTATCGGCCGTGTTTCACGACTTGGGCCTTACCGACCATGCTCGCGGTCCGCATCGGTTCGAGATCGAAAGCGCCAACGCGGCGCGGACCTTCCTGGTGGACGGGGGCTGGTCGAAGGATCGGGCGCAGAACGTCTGGGACGACATCGCGCTTCACACCTGGGACATGAACCTTCTTCGTGGCGACACGAGCCGCGTGGTGCAATTTGGCATTGCCTATGACGTCGTTGGCTTTCCCGGAGTAGAACTGGATCCGGCGGATGTCGCGGAGGTGGTGCGCCGGTATCCCAGACTGAAATTCAACCGGGGATTCTACCAGTTGATCGAGCACGATCTCGACAGCAAGCAACCTTATCCCCACGCCTTTCACCCCTGCAGTAGAATCGCACACAATCGCTCACCCTTGGTGATCGAAGACCTGTCAACCTTGCAAAAGAATGCACCGTTCGACGAGTAGGCGAGGAACTAGCTGGAACCCGGTTGCGGAGATATGCCAGCTCGCTTGCGCGATGGAATAGGTGACGTTCTCCAGGCGCGACGACATGAGCGGTTCCGCCTTGAGCTGGGCGCTACGCGCCGCGGCGAGATTACAACCTGTGTCTGTCTTGGCGAGACATTACGTTCGTAGTCCATTCGAGCCAAATTCAAATCAAATTGTAGCCTTGGAGCGGCACGCTCCGCAGACGGCCGATCGGACACGCGTCCGCTCTGCGAAGCGTCACTCGATTTGTTTGGAGTTGTGGCATGTCTGTTTCG
This sequence comes from uncultured Alphaproteobacteria bacterium, assembly GCA_963793165.1. Taxonomy (GTDB): domain Bacteria; phylum Pseudomonadota; class Alphaproteobacteria; order Rhizobiales; family Xanthobacteraceae; genus Bradyrhizobium. The sequence goes on along the minus strand of CAWBYU010000002.1, from coordinate 1,239,892 downwards.
GCGAACACCGGCAACGCATTCCTAGATGGCTATGCGCGCCAGATCAATGTCCTGGAGAGGGATCCGAACGCTACGCCGGAATACAACGCCGGTCTGGAGGCGCAGTTCGCGCTGATCGCGGCGCAAATTCTCGGCAACAAAAACGGTGGAGCTGCATCGGGCAATGTCGGATCGGGCGGTGGGTCTGACGCGCCTCCTGCGACCGGACCCGGCGGCACCGCGACGGTGGCGGATTCCGTTGCCAAGATCGGTGCATCGGCAGGTCCCGCCGCGGCTGATGCTGTCAAAAAGATTGCGGATGGGGCGGCGACCACGATCGGCGGCAGCGCCGGCGCCGCCGTCGCGGCCTCTGCCGCGCAGGCTGGAGCCGATGCCGCGGCCAAAGTGATTGCTTCCGGCGGCACCGCGGCCGAGGCGGCGGCGGCCGCCGCCGCAGCAGCCCAGGCGGTCGTGACGGCCGGCGCGACCGGCGATCCCGACGCCGCCAAGGATGTCGCCCATATTGTCGCAATGGTTGATCCCGGCACGGCACAAACTGTCGCCAGCATGGCGGCCAACGCGGCGGCCGCCGGCGGCGGCGCTGTCGGAATCGCCGGTGCTGTTACCGCGGCAGGGACTGCCGCCGCTGACTTCGTCTTGACTAGTGGCGGCACCGCCGCCGCCGCCGGGGCCGCCGCCATCGCATCGGCTCAAGCGGCCACCAATGCGGGTGCGGCCGTCATCGCCGCGGGCGGCAGTGCGGCCGAAGCCGCCGCCGCCGCCGCATCGGTTGCTGCTGCCGCCGGCATCGGTGGCGCGCAGGCAGCTCAGGCTGTCGCTGCCGCAGCGGCAGTGGGTGGTTCTGCCGCAGCCGCTGCCGTGCTTACCGTCGTCCAGGCTGGTCCTGTCGCGGCCGCCGGCGTGCTTGCTGTCGCCCAGGCTGTCGTCAACGCCGGTGGTAGTGCTGCGGCCGCCGGGATTGCGGCTCAGGCTGTTGCCAATACGGCAGCAGGCGCGGCAACAATCGCGGCAACTCGCTTTGGTGTCGATGGCGGGGCCGCAACAGCCACGGCCGTTGCCCGGGCGGCAGCGAGCGCCGCGCAGGCTGCCGGCGCCAATGCCGACACGGTCGCCGAAGATGCGATCAGCGCTGCCGGGCTTGCCGCACGGGCCGCCAGCTATGGCGGTCCCGGCGCCGCTCAAGCCGTCGCTCGTGCCCTCGCTCATACCGGTCACTACGGCATCGGAGTTGCCACGGATATTGTCGCCGCTACTGAAGCCGCCTTTAGGTCAGCCGGCGGCGCTGGCGGCGGCACCGCTGCCTTAAAGGTCGGCCGTGTTGTTGCACAGGGTGCTGCCGACGCGGTTGAGCGCGCTCTTGCGGCCGGCGGTGCCGCGGCCGCCGCCGGAGTTTCCGACGCCGTTGCTCGTGCTGTTCAGGCTACCGCTCTCCACGGCTCTCCTCACGTCGTCGGCGTTACTAGGATTATGACCCAGGCTGCTTCGTTGGGCGGTGCGGAAGCAGTTGAGGACGTTGCTGATATGGTCGAGCTGATTGCCGGCGCGCACGGTGGCGGCGAAGGCATCGTTCGAGCTGCGCAGGCTGCTGTTGATGCTTACGGCGCCGGCGGTCACGATGCTGTGGTGGCTGCTTTCGACGCTGCGCAGGATGTTATCGGCGCCGGCGGATACGGTGATCGCGGTTCCCGTGTTGCCCAAATCGTCAGCCTCGGCACTCGTAGCGAGCATCTTAGCGGCGCTAGTCAGCAGGACGTCGTGGCTTTTGCTGCGGAAATTGCTGGGGAGGTCCGATCCGCCAGGGAAGCAGGTCTAAGCCCCGCGGGTATCATCAACGTCGCTCAAGATGCTGCTAGAGGCCCGGTGCCCCCCTACCCGGGGCGTTCCCAGGTGCTGACGACGTCGTTTGAACCGCCGCCGCTCAATCCTTTAGGGCCGGAGGTCAATGCGTACTATCAGCTTCTGCGTGACCTGGAGAACGGCGCGGACAAAGCCACGATCGAGAAAGATGCGCAAGCGCTCGCTATCATTGCCGGGAAGCTCAATGACCCGAAGCTGGAGAAGGTGGCGCTCCTGGTCGGCAGCGGCGTGTATGGCGATAAGGAGGCGATCGAGGTTCTGAAGGCTGCGTCTCCGGAACTTAACCGCGGGGACGGCGCGACACACGTGACCGACCCCCTGGGCGGGCGCCACGATCCGCTCACCGATGCCTATCTTGCGCTAGAAGTCGACATCGCCAACGGCGCCGACGCCCAACAGATCAAAACCGGCGCCGATCATGTCGCGCAGCTTGCAAAGGACTCCGGCCAAGCGGGGCTGGCATCGGCCGCAGCCAATATCAGCAACTCCATTTCCGACCATACCTACGATCAGGCCCGGAGCTTGACTGCTCTCATGGAGAATCCGCCGACATTCGCGCCGACGATGCCGGTGCCGCCGCTGCCATCGCCGGAGGCCGCCGCCTATCAGAAGCTCCTGAATGATATCCAATCGGGCGCAAACCGCGTCACCATCCTCGCCGATGCTGCAGAACTCACCATCGCTGCGGCAGGCGCTGGTGATTTAAGACTTGAAGACGTCGCACGCAACATCGGCAACTCCATCGGCAACGGTACTTATTCGGCGGATACCTCGCTGTCGGCCCTCAAGGACGCCGCCCCCGGAACGCCGGGCGCTCAAACTTTTCAGGGGCCCCAAGGAGCTGTTGCCCAGGCCACCGATACCGGACGCGCTTTCCTCAAGCTTGAGTTTGACGTGGCGCATGGTGCGGATCTGCAGACCGTGAGAGCCGAGGCCGAGCAAGTCAAATCACTGGCGCAAAGAGACGGCAACGCCGGCCTGGTCGCGGCTGCCGACGCCATCATCACCGGCATCGATAACGGCACCTATAGTCAGCTCGGGGCGCTGGATGCGCTCATGAACAACGGCGCAACGAATGTGGAGCTCGGGTTTTCGCCCACCGGCAGCGGTTCTTCCTCTCCCGATCCTGACGAACAAGCAGCCTATCAGAAGCTGCTGACCGATATCCGTTCGGGAGCCGACCAGAGCACGATCGTGAACGACGTTCTCTCGCTTTTCCGCGCCGCGATCGTCAAGGGCGATCTCGGCCTTGCGGAGGTCGCGCTCGACATCGGTGACGCTGTCAAAGGCAACACCTACGACCCAGACAAGGCCCTGCGCGACTTGACCAACGTGGCTCCCGGAACCCCATCGGCCGCACAGCTTCCGCTGGACGCTGTGACGGACACTTGACCATCCACACAACGGAACTCAGGCGCGCGCGCAAGCCGCGTGTTCCAAATCGGAGGACCGAAATGAGTGTCACGCCTATCGACGCCACCAATGGTGGCGATTCTGGGCTGGGGCCGCGCACAACGGCGAGATTACAACCTGTGTATGTCTTGGCGAGACATTACGTTCGTAGCCCATTCGAGCCAAATTCAAATCAAATTGTAGCCTTGGAGCGGCACGCTCCGCAGACGGCCGATCGGACACGCGTCCGCTCTGCCAAGCGTCTCGATTTGTTTGGAGTTGTGGCATGTCTGTTTCGGCGAACACCGGCAACGCGTTCCTGGATGGCTATGCGCGCCAGATCAATGTCCTGGAGAAGGATCCGAACGCTACGCCGGAATACAACGCCGGTCTGGAGGCGCAGTTCGCGCTGATCGCGGCGCAAATTCTCGGCAACAAAAACGGTGGAGCTGCATCGGGCAATGTCGGATCGGGCGGTGGGTCTGACGCGCCTCCTGCGACCGGACCCGGCGGCACCGCGACGGTGGCGGATTCCGTTGCCAAGATTGGTGCATCGGCAGGTCCCGCCGCGGCTGATGTTGTCAAAAAGATTGCGGATGGGGCGGCGACCACGATCGGCGGCAGCGCCGGCGCCGCCGTCGCGGCCTCTGCCGCGCAGGCTGGAGCCGATGCCGCGGCCAAAGTGATTGCTTCCGGCGGCACCGCGGCCGAGGCGGCCACCGCCGCCACCGCAGCAGCCCAGGCGGTCGTGACGGCCGGCGCGACCGGCGATCCCGACGCCGCCAAGGATGTTGCCCATATTGTCGCGATGCTTGATCCCGGCACGGCTCAAGCTGTCGCCAGCATGGCGGCCAACGCGGCGGCCGCCGGCGGCGGCGCTGTCGGAATCGCCGCTGCTGTTACCGCGGCAGGGACTGCCGCCGCTGACTTCGTCTTGACTAGTGGCGGCACCGCCGCCGCCGCCGGGGCCGCCGCCATCGCATCGGCTCAAGCGGCCACCAATGCGGGTGCGGCCGTCATCGCCGCGGGCGGCAGTGCTGCCGAAGCCGCCGCCGCCGCCGCATCGGTTGCTGCTGCCGCCGGTATCGGTGGCGCGGCCGCAGCGCAAGCTGTCGCTGCCGCAGCAGCGGCGGGTGGTCCTGCCGCAGCCGCTGCTGTGCTTGCTGTTGCCGAGGCTGTCGTCGCCGCCGGTGGTGGTGCCGCGGCCGCCGCAGCCGCGGCTCAGGCTGTTGCCGGTACGGCGGCAACCGCGGCGGCCGCTGGCGGCGGCGCCGCAACTGCCGCGGCCGTGGCCGAGGCGGCAGCGAACGCCGCGCAGGCTGCTATTGACTCTGACGCCGACGCCTTCGCAGTTGCCGACGAGGCCATCCAGGCTGCGGGGGATGCCGAGGCGGCCGCCACGCATGGCGGTCTCGCCGCCGCTCAAGCCGTCGCTCGTGCCGCTCGGTTTGGGGGGGCATCCGCCGCTAATACCAGCATGGCCGCTGATAGCGCCTTTACATCGGCTGGCGGCGGTGTCGCCGCCTTAGATGCCGGCCGCGTTGCCGCGGAGAATGTCGCCACCGCGGCTGAGAGCGCCTTTAATATAGAGCGTTCATTGGGACACGGTCCTCTTCTCGCGCAACCGGCTGCCGAGGCAGCCTCCGCCGCCGTAGATGATGCAATTGCTACGGCCGGCGGTGATGGTGGGGCTGCCGTGGCCGACGCTGCCGCGGCGGGCGGCGCCGACGCCGCCGAAGCTGCCGCAAGGGCCGCCAGGGTTATTCACGATGCCGGCGGCAGCGCTGCCGAAGCCGCGCGGGTGGCTCGGGCTGTTGCGGATGCCGCCCAGGCCGTTCGCAATAGGGGCGGCAGCGCCGCAGACGCCGCTGCCGAAGCTTCGGACGTCGCCACGGCCGCTGAAGACGTTGCTGAGGCTATCACTGACCGCGGCGGCGACGCTGGTGCCGTCAACGCTGCTATTGATTTTGTGGTCCGCGCTGTTGGGGTGGGTGGTGCGGAAGCGGCGCTGGACGTTGCTAGTATGGTTGGTCTGATCGCCGGCGCGAACGGTGACCGTGCTGACATCTATCGAGCTGCGCGCGCTGCTCTTCAGGCTTACAGTGCCGGTGGTCACGATGCTGCGGAGGCTGCTTACGAAGCTGCGGTCGTTATGATCGGGGCCGGTGGAGCTGCCAGTCACGGTGTCCGTGTTGCCCAAATCGTCTCTCTCGGCGCTCGCAGCGCGTCTTTCAGAGGCGTTGGTCAGGATGAAGTCGCAAGGTTTGCTCTGTCAATTCTTAACGAGGTCCGTTCCGCGTCGGAAGCAGGTCAGAGCCTCTCGGAGCTCGTCAGCGTCGCCCAACGTGCTGCTGGAGGCTCTGCGCCTGCATATGGCGCTCCATATGAGCCCCCGCCTGCCTACACGTCGGGTGGTCCCCGGTTGCTGCTGGGCGTGCCGCTGCCATCGCCGGAGGCCGCAGCCTATCGAGGGCTGCTGACCGATATCCGTTCGGGAGCCGACCAGAGCACGATCGTGAACGACGTTCTCTCGCTTTTCGGCGCGGCGATCGTCAAGGGCGATCTCGGCCTTGCCGAGGTCGCGCTGGACATCGGCGACGCTGTCAAGGGCAACGCCTACGACCCGGACAAGGCCCTGCGGGACTTGACCAGCGTGGCTCCCGGAACACCATCGGCCGCACAGCTTCCGCTGGACGCTGTGACGGATACTTGACCATGCACACACTTGACCACGCGGATGAGGGAGCTCGGGCGCGCGAGGCAAGGCGCCACGGGACGAATGGCAAATACGCTTGTTCCAAATCAGGAGGACCGAAATGAGTGTCACGGCGATCGATGCCGCCAATGGTGGCGATGCTTCAACCTCGAGCGACAATGCGGATGTGCAGAAGGCGTTCCAGGAGGGCGTCCTCCGCTTCACGCTGCTCATGCTGCAAAGCGCTCAGGAGGGCGTGATCGAGGCTATCAACGACAAGACCAGCAATCCTGATGGGAATGGTTGAAAGCAAGTTCGGCGTCAACGATGCTGATGGCATCCGCGCGGAGGCCGGCGATCACGTGAGCGGTTCTGCCTCGCGCCCGGGCTTGCACACAACCGACGAGATTCCCTGCTGCAGCGTTCAGAGACACAATCCCGGGACCTGCAGTAGGGTTTAGGCGGCTTCGCGGCCGTTTTGTAACGGATCGGACTTCGAAAGAAGCGATTCGTTGAAAGGTCCAAATGGTTTGGACCTTCGCAGCATAGTCAGGAGAGATAAAATGTCAGGGATCGTCGGCTCACCGCCCTCTATTGATTCGGGCAACTCGGATATCGATAAACAGCTTGAAGCGATGAAAGCAGCCTTCGAGCTTGCGACGAAAACCAACACAGCGATCACCATCCTCAAGACCATCGAAGGTGCCAAGGAGACCGCGGCGCAGCAGCGCCCGAACATCGGCTGAAGTATTTTCGCTCCGTGGAATCGCTCGCAATTCGACCCTGCGAGCGGTTCCATTTCGCATCCGGGGTCATGTCTGCTGCGGGGGAGGAGGAACGCCGAGTGGCAAGTTCAACCTGCGCTGATCAACTAAAGCGAGGGCCGCCAATATGGCAAGGAACGTTTCCGCAGTCCTGATCGTCGAAAGCGGGGTTCATCAATCTGCGCGCGCCGTGCTTGCCAACGATCGAAGTCACGTGGGCTCTTCGGCAGCCAACGATATCGTCATCTCCGACCTTCAAGTTTCTGGAACCGCCCTCACCTTGGAACACCGCGGCCAGGACATTGTCCTGCACGCCGATGCGCCGGTTGAATTTGCCGCCGGCAAATCCCTCGCGCCGGGGAAATCAACGCGATGCGTCAGCGATGTCAGTTTCGCAAGCGGTGGCGTCTCGATGAGACTGGAAATCACCGGGTATTGTCCTGAAACTCCCTTTCGCTGGGTTCCGTTGTGGCCCGAAGCGCGCCTGCTGATCGCAGCCGCGGTCGTGGTTGCTGCGATCGTATTGTTAATTGCCGTGTCGTTTCGCGCGGCGCCGGTAGACGTGCAATCCGAGGATGCAAAAGAGATGACCGGATCTATCTCGACGGCGATGTCCCGCAAGGCGGCGTCATCTTCTGACCAGGGTCAGGTCGCTGCTATCGAGAGTCTGCGGCAGCATCTAACTGCGGTAGATCTTGGGTCGCTGGCTGTTACCGCGCAACCGGATGGATCGATCGTGGCCCAAGGGCAGATATCAAAAGTTCAGCGCGCAACATGGCAGGAGGCCCAGCGCTGGTTCGACAACCTCGCACGCGGTCAGGTGACGCTTGTCAACGCGGTCGGCGTTGCCGCCGAAGCCAAACCTCTTTCCATCGAGGCGGTCTGGCCGGGGTCCATCCCTTACCTGATCGACGGCAACGGCGATAAGCATTTCATAGGCAGCACGCTCTCAAGCGGATGGACGGTCGCCGAGATCGACAGAACCCACGTATTGATCAAACGCGGCGACCAGAGTCTGTCGGTACGGTTCTGATGAGAATGCCACCTCTGGCCCGAATGATATTGGAGCGGATCGCTTCCCGGCAGGAACTGGCCCTGGTAGGGCTTCTGGTGCTGACCGTCGGCATGATGATATTGCCGATACCGGTGGTTCTCGCCGATGTCCTGATCGCGAGCAATATCGGACTGGCCTTTTTGCTGATGATGGTCGCCGTCTACATAAGCAGTCCCGTCGAGTTCTCGACTTTCCCGACGGTCATTCTCATCACCACCGCCTTCCGCCTGTCACTATCCATCACCACCAGTCGTTTGGTGCTTGTTCAGGGGGACGCTGGAGAAATCATCCGCACCTTCGGCGAATTTGTGATAGGCGGCAACGTCGTCGTCGGTCTCGTGATCTATCTGATCATCACGATTGTCCAATTCGTCGTGATTACCAAAGGCAGCGAACGCGTCGCCGAGGTCGCGGCGCGCTTCACGCTGGACGCGCTCCCTGGCAAGCAGATCGGCATCGACACCGATCTCAAGAACGGTGACATCGACCAAAAGGAAGCGCGCCGCAGGAGACAGGCGCTCGGAAAGGAAAGCCAGCTTTATGGCGCCATGGACGGCGCGATGAAGTTCGTCAAAGGCGATGCGATCGCGAGCCTCGTGATCATCGTTGTTAACCTCATCGGAGGCATCACGATCGGCTGTCTTCAGCGCGGGATGCCGTTTGGGCAGTCCGTCCAGACCTATTCCCTTCTGGCGGTGGGCGATGGCCTGATTGCCCAGATTCCCGCCCTTCTGATTTCGCTGACGGCGGGGATCATCGTGACGCGCAGCGAGTCGGATGGCGGAAATCTCGGTCAGGATATCATGTCTCAACTGGCCCATGAGCCGAAAACGCTGCAGATTAGCTCCTTTGTGCTTGGCGGCCTGGCGCTCGTCCCCAACTTTCCCGCTGCTGTATTCCTCGTCCTGGCCGCTATCCTCGGTACGGCGGGGTGGGCGCTGGCCGCGCGTGCGAAGGTGCGGGAACGGCGCTTTGCGACGGCGCGCGAAAGCCGCTTGACCAAACTTGAAGCCGCAAATCTTCAATTGCATTTGGCGGAGCCTTTCGACGCGGACCAGTCCGCCGATGGGGCGGTCAACACCATGCGGCTCGATCTCGGAACGATGCTTGGCATCGCGGTGCCGCGCGTGCGCCTGGTACGGAATCCTTCGCTAATGCCGGGATCGTGGCGCCTGGATGTGAACGGCGTCCCGGCAGGCGGCGAACGTGTAGAAAACCTTGAAGAGATCGTGCAGCAGTTGCGTCAATCGATCAGTCGAATTGCAAGTCAATTCGTCGGTATCCAGGAAACTCAGACATTGTTGAACGGTTTGGAGCCGGCTTATGCGGACTTGGTGCGGGAAGCGACCAAAGCCGTGCCGCCGGCGCGGCTCGCCGACGTCTTGCGACGCCTGCTGAATGAAAATGTGTCGATTGCAAATCTTCGTGCGATCCTTGAAGTCGTCGCGGAATGGGGACCCCAGGAATCGGACAACGCCGTTCTGGCCGAGCACGTGCGTGTCGGCTTGCGCCGCCAAATCTGCTATGCGCTTGCAGGGCCCGACAAGATTCTTTCGGTGATCCTGATCGATGCGGCGCTGGACGAGGTTTTCCGCAACTCTGTTCATGCTACGCCGGCCGGTAATCAGTTGATCCTTGATCCGGCTGCGTCACAAAGATTGGCTGCAACGCTGCGGGACATGATTGCGCCAATACCCCGGACGGTCGTGCTGGCTTCGTCGGAGGTTCGCCGACATCTTCGCAAGCTACTTCTCGAACTGGGTAACGAGATCCCCATTCTGACCCATGCCGAGCTTCCGCAGGACTTCGAGTTTAAAGTGCTGGACACATTGCAGCATGCGCAGATCATATCCGATAAGGATGTTCGCGAGCCACCGCATCTTGTGGCGGTTGGTGATTGGGCTTGATCGACGGCTTGCCAATATATGAATCGCTACGGGACGCGGGCCGTCTTGCCTTTCCCGCGGCGTCCTTCAAGCGCAAGCGAAAGGTCCAGATCCTTGCGGGCTGCTGAGTTGCCGGGATCATATTGCATGGCTTTCCGGTAAGAATCTTGCGCGTCCTTGTGCTGGCCCATCGCGTCCAGAGCGACGCCACGCCCGATCAACAGGGGTACCGATTGGGGGGCTTTCTGCAGGCCTTCGTCAAATGCCGCCAATCCCTCTTGCGGACGGTCTGCCGCCACCAGCAGGCGGCCAAGCGTTGTATCGAGCTGCGTATCAGACGGCGCCCGTGACTTCGCCGAGCGGAGAGTTTCAATGGCCTCGGCGATCTTGCCTTCCATCGCAAGCGACCGGGCCATCCCAATACTTGCCGCCACCGAATCCGGCTGAAGGGCCGCCGCACGACGATAGAAAGTTGCGGCTCCCTGGGCATCGCCGAAGCTCTCCGCCGCGTCGGCGATCCTCATCATCGCTGAATGATCCTGCGCAACTTCTTCCGCGCGATGAGTCATGGGATCACCGGCGCAAGCCGATACCACGATAGCCGTTGTTCCAACTGCGAGGAACCTCGGCGTCAGGCATCGGAGGGCTCGCAAGCGCATCATCGCATCGTTCATTGTCTTTGCGTATCGGGAGTGGGAACCACGGCAGCGGTCGGATTGGCTGAGGAACTGGCGGAACTACCGACTCCGGGCTCGACGCTGAAGGCGCGGGGACTGGCGGAAAGTTGCCCCTGGCGGTTCGTACGCCAGGATTGCACGCCATTGGCCAGGTAAGCTCCATCGGCCTTGCCTAGCTTCGGAGGGGCGATCAAGTCGGCCGGATCAACGACCATCGCGGCCAGGTTGTTGTTTTGGACGCAGCGAGACAGGCTCAAAAGGCTCGGAGTGGGATCATCCGGGAAGGCCAGAGCAACAGCCTCCGAACAATCAGAGGGAAGCGCCACCGTTCGGGACAGGACAACGATTGCATTCGATGCGCGCTTGAAGGGGACTGTGGATGCAGTGATGCGTGCCGGATCAAGTCCCACGCTGATCAAGATCTGTCTGACTTCTTCGATTTGCGCGATGCTCGGAGCGACAATGCTGGCTCGTACCGCTTGCACATTGCCTTCCGCGAGCACATCGATGGTGCGCCGCAGCCGGAGGCTCAAAAAGCGAGAGGGCCTGAAAGGAACGACCAGCTGTCGTTCGGACGTTGCCAAAGCGACAGGAGGTATGGTCCCAAAATTTGGAGCGCCACTGGTGCATCCGCCGAGCAGGACTGCCATGCTGGTAGTGATAAGGACTGCGCGGATCATTCGAACACGAATTCACTATCTGCACGCGGACGTCGCGTGCCGGGGAGGCCCGGTGCGGTCGCTCGCTTGAACGCGCCGACCCGACCATAGGCGACCTCTTCCGCATCCGATGGCACACGGACGTAGCTGCTGGCATCTGTGGGGTACTTTCCAGGGTCGCTTGGTTGAACCACGTATGGGCTCACGACAATGACCAGTTCGGTCTGATTGAGCTGAAACCGGTTGGAGCGAAATAGCGCTCCCAGAACAGGGATGTCACCCAACCATGGGAATTTCTGAATGTTATTGCTGTTGTTATTTTGGATCAGGCCCGCGATGGCGAAGCTTTGCCCGCTGGCAAGTTCAACCGTTGTTTCGGCCCGCCGCGTCGTGAGTGCGGGCACCTGAGCGCCATTGAGTTGGAGGTTGTTGGCAGTATCGAGTTGGCTGACTTCAGGACGAACCTTGATGCTAATGTGATTGCTCGCCAATACCGTGGGTGTAAACGAGACGCTCACGCCAAACTGCTTATACTCCAAGGAGACTGTTCCAAGCGCCTGCGGAATCGGGATTGGAAACTCGCCGCCGGCCAGGAAATGGGCCGTTGTCCCCGACACTGCGGTAAGATTCGGCTCGGCCAAAATCGTCACCAGACCCTCATTCGCCATCGCGTCGAGGACAGCGGAACCGTTAACTCGCTTCGAGGCGACGGTACCGAAGACGCCGTTCAAACCATTGGCAATCAGATTGGCACCGGTGCCGGCCAAGCGACCAGTCTGCAATCCGAATGCAAAATCTCCCGTCGCGAGCACTGTCGACCAGTTAAAGCCAAGCTCGCGCGAAACCGCCCGGCTGACCTCGGCCACCCGGACTCTGAGATTGACCTGAGGCGAGCCCCTCACCTGGAGCTGATTGGAAAGCGGGACCCCGGAACCGAGTGTACGCACCGCGGTCTCTTGTAGACGGGCGGCCGTCTGTGCATCAGGTACCGTACCTTGCAGCAGCGCACCGTTGGGCGTGTAACGCAGTTGTACCAAAGAACTCCCCGCCTCCGAGCGAATTTGGGCCTGCAACGCGGCTTGCGGAAATCTCACGTCCACGTTGTACGCAAGCAGCGGCGTTCCGTCCTTGGCAAGGATGAATAAAGTTGTGCGGCCAGGTCTCTTTCCGAACACGAAGACGCTCGATGGCGTGGGCGCCTGGATATCGGCGATACTGGGGTCGGCTATGAACTCGCTTCCTGCATTTTCCGGCAGGCGCACGAGTGTGCCGCCGGATACATCGATCCTGATCGAACTGGTGGCAGTGACATTCATCGAGTCAGCCGCCTCTGCCGAGAACCCGCCTGAAGCGTTGCTGAGGCTCAAGAGCACTGTCGCTATGATCAAAAGGAAAAAGCCTGCGTCGAAAGATCGATCGCCCGACTTTCGCGCTTTCGGACCTTTACCGGATAACGAGCCACTTTCGCCGTCACTTACAAGATATCTGTTCAGTTCAAACATTCATAAAGGCTGCTGGTTGTTCACTCTCGATTGCACGGCCGGCTTTGTCGAACGCGATCACAAGAGCAAAGCAAATGTGAACGTCACGTTTGAATGACCGCACTAGATCCAGATGCACTAGAGCAGAAGCAAAGGATTGTTCAAGATGAAATCCGTGGCGCGTGCTGCGACTTCGAAGGGCGCGAGTTCATTCACGAAGAAGCCACGAATGCGATTCAAGAGGCGCGTTTGTTTCAATTGTTATCTGCTGACGCTTTCCGGCATGATCGAACGAACCGTTGTGGCTTGCAGCGCATAGAGGCAATCGCCGGAGTGGCGTAACCTTTGTGAGCCTGTCCCATAGTCAGTCCATCGAATTGTGCGACGAGAATGCACCATCAAGCCCGGGGCTAAACACCTAGGGAAATTCGACCCGGCTGATCGACGAGCCGCGAATAATCATCACGTCCTGTCTCGCGGGCGGGGTTTGTCTGTGCGGTTGAACAGGCGACAAGGTCTCGGCCATTTGCCTTACTATCGCCAGATATCTGGGAGGACCCGAAGCTATCGCAGCGCCGTTTTCCGCTGCCGGCCTTAACGGATAACGCTGGTCAAGCAGCTTCGCGGAATCAAGCGCACTTTGGAGGTGAGAAAAGCTTGCGCTTCCGAGTGTTATCAAGCTGGTTTGTGCTTCGGACCGGGCGCTAACGGCAATGGCCGCGCCATCGTAGTACCAGTCTAGTCCAAACGTCTGGGCTAATCGTTCGAGGAACTGCTTGGGCAAGGCAGGCGGCAGTCGGCCATGCACTCTTCCCTGAACGGAGTCGGACAAGATAATGCGTAGACCGGTGTTGATACCGAATTGCTGAAGCACCGTACGCAGATCCTGGTTCACCACGACATATTCGTAGGATGTAGTTGGCCAGTCAGGCTCGGCAGCCCTCAGTATTTGCGGCGCGAAAATCGCGCTTGAAAAAGCGATCGCGGCGGCAAACAGAATTCGCATGCGGATCGGTTTCAATTTCAGGCGTCGCATCAAGGTAGCGTGGTTAGGAGGCATTGAACGGGAATTCCGTCAGTCCGAATTCAAGCTGACATAATCACTTTACTCGGATCCGTTTCCCGAAGTGTAACAGCAATGGAGAATGACGTTACGTCTGTAGCCGACAAGGGTTTGCAATCAGCCTGTCGATTTGGCAACCTTCAGGGAGCGGTGACGATCGATCTGCCGTTGTAATTCTGGCTCAGCCTCCTCTGCGTTGACTTTCTTAAAGCAAGCGAAGCAACTGGAGAGCGGCGCCGGCATTGGGGAATACCGAAATCCGGGGTTCAGCGTGATTGAAGCGATTGTCGGGCTGCAGAACGTCTCTGTTGCTCAAGGCCCTCAGGCATCGTTGAATACCTCACCCCACGGAGCGGACTCGTTTGGTGGCGCGCCGCTGCAGCGCCCATCCGATACCGAAGCAACCGCGTTCGCACGCGCGGTCGCGAATGCGCCAATCCGGGAAACGAGTGTGGCGTCGATGCCTTCGGCGTTCGGACTGACCAAGAGCGTTGTCCATCCGATGGAGCGCTTCGCCGCTCATTTGAAGGAGTTTGACGCGCTCAAGTCTTCGGATTTCAATTTGCCTGAAGGAAAGCATGGCCGTGAGCTCGGTGGCCGGGAGGTACTCTCTGATGCCATGGCTCAGATGCAGCGAGCTTATATTTTCGCGACCGAGACGATGCTGGCCGTTCGAGGCTCTACCGAAGCAACGAAGGTATTCAATACCTTATTGAAGGGGCAGTGATGCGATCCGTCGTGCGGCGTATGGTGGCGTGCACAGTACTGCTTGCAAGCTTGCTTGTTCTGTCGGGTTGCAAGACGGAGCTCTTCACGGCTCTACCGGAGCAAGAAGCCAACGAGATGCTGGCGCTCCTGCTGAAAGCGGGTTTGAACGCTTCCAAATCCGTTGCCAAGGACGGCACGGAGACGGTCCTGGTCGACGAGCAGCAGTTCGTTGCCGCGGTGGACGTATTACGGGCGAGAGGTTACCCGAGGGTCAAGTTCAGCACGATCAACGATGTTTTTCAGCCGAGCGGCCTGATCGCCTCGCCGGTGCAGGAACAGGCGCGTTTCCTCTGGGCATTGGGGCAGGAGTTGTCCCGAACCGTATCGCAGATCGATGGAGTGCTGACGGCTCGTGTTCAGGTCGTGCTTCCGGACAACGACATTCTCAAGCGGGAGCCGATTCCGTCATCTGCATCCATCTTCGTTCGCTACGATGAAGCAAGCCAGGTGCCGAGCCTCGTGCCGCAGATCAAGATGCTGGTCGCAAATAGCGTTCAGGGCCTCAGCTACGAGAAAGTCGCGATCGTGCTGGTGCCGGTGCCGCACGTTGATGTTACTGCGCAAGCCGTCGAAAAAAGTCCCAATTGGCAGATGCCCTGGATCGGAGGGGCGGCGATCGCAATCATGGCATTTCTCTTGATCGTCTTTCGCAACAGACTTCGCGCGCTGTTGGCGCAGATTCGATTGCCGTTGGCAGAGGTGGCTGAATGAGCGACGTAGCTTTGCTGAAAGCGACTCCGAACGATAGGGTTGCCGCCTTTCTTGGCTGCGGTGTTTCCGCTTCTTTGGCGGCGCAGCTTGCAAGCTCGCCGCGATTCCAGACTCGAATGGCGGGATTGATCTCATCGCGATTCGGTGAACTCGGCGTTCTGAGTCCGGAGCAAGCCAAGGTTCTGGCGATGCAACCGAACGAACTGATCGGCTTGTCCAACCGCGTCGGTGTCGTGTGGCATGCCGGGGCGATCGTGCGCATCATCGACGGAGTGTCGCGGCGCGCATTTGAGGCGCTGTTGGGAAAGGAAAGCTATGAGCTGGCGTTAGCTTGTGTCGACTTGCAGCCCGCGGGCGCTTCGCATGATCGGACGCCGGACGATATCGCGAAAGCCGTCCCCATCGATGGTGCGGCCTGTCTCGCTGCATGGTGCGAGTCACAAGGTCGCGCCATTTCAGCGCGATTGAGGTTGACGAGACCGGATGCATCGCCCGAACGCGTCCACGAGATTTCCGGCCCCCGTATCGTGGCCAAGCTGCTTGCGGATCGATGATGGAACCCGCCCCGCGCTCTCGCTTCATCGTTCGAGGCGGCATCTATGGCGTCCACAGGGAGGCGCACATGATCCTGGCGGACGCTAGAGCCGCGGCAGTTCGCATGAGGGCCGAACTGGATGCGGAGCGGCGCGGTGTTTTGGAGGCGGCAAGAGAGGAGGGCTTGCGCCAAGGTATTTCCGAAGCTGCTCCTATTGTCGCCGATGTCGCCATTGCGATCGACGCGTTCTGGCGCGAGCGTGAAAGCGAGTTGGCGGAGGTTGGGTTCGCAATCGCACATCGAATCCTTGGTAGCGTGCCTGCCGATGAGGTCCTGGCGCGGCTGGCTTCGGAGGCGATCGCCGAGCACGCCGCAAGCGTTAAGTTGACCCTTCGTGCCGGACCCGAAGCAGCAGCATATCTACGCGCGGCCTTGAAGGACCTGGGTCATGATCACCGCGTGACCGTGTTGGCAGATCCTGCCGTGGCTCCCGGCGAATGCAACTTGTCGCATAAGCACGGCCGAGCCAACCTGGGTCTGCTGGCTCAGTTCCGCGCGATGATGAATGGGTTGCCTGGACATCAGCCCGAAGCGGAGCCGCAGGGATGACAGCCGCTGGTATGGTTGCGCGGCTGAGCAGCTTGCGCGCTCAGGTTCAAAGTCTGGAACCGCGCCCGGTGCGTGGGGTGGTATTGCGCGCGACAGGGGCGCTGGTGCGGGCCGCCTTACCCGGTGCGCGATTGGGCGAACTGTGTCGATTGCACGATCGTGGGCTGAAAGAGCCATTACTGGCCGAGGTTGTCGGGCTGGAGGGCGACGAAATCATTCTGGCGCCGATGGGCGATATGCTTGGTCTTTCTACGGGCGCCGAGGTCGAGTTGACCGGTGAGAGGTTGTGTGTGCCCGTGGGAGATGTCCTGCTTGGTCGCGTGGTTGACGGGCTTGGCAGGCCGCTCGATGGGAAGCCGCTTGTCGGCTGTCCGCTTCGCGCGCTTCACGCCGTGTCCCCGGCGGCCATGCAACGCAGCTTGTTGGACAAGGTGCTGCCGGTAGGCGTTCGGGCGATTGACGGACTGATGACCTGCGCCGAAGGACAGCGTCTGGGAATTTATGGCGAACCGGGCAGCGGAAAGTCCGCGTTGCTTGCCTCCTTGATCCGCGGAGCGCAGCTCGACATCGTCGTCGTAGCGCTGATCGGGGAGCGCGGCCGGGAGGTGCGCGACTTCATCGAACGTCAGTTGGACTTGCAAACCCGAAAACGCACGGTGCTGGTGGTAGCGACCTCCGATCGGCCGGCGGTCGAACGTGTCAAGGCGGGGTACACAGCCACCACCATCGCGGAGTATTTCCGCGACTGTGGTCTGCGCGTGCTGCTCGTAATGGACAGCGTAACGCGCCTCGCGCGCTCGTTGCGCGAAATCGGACTCGCAGCGGGAGAGCCTCCGACCAGACGAGGATTTCCTCCCTCGGTCATAGCTGAGCTGCCTCGCTTGTTCGAGCGTGCCGGGGCGTCCACATCCGGGTCGATAACGGCCTTCTACACGGTGCTTGTGGAAGGAGACGGCATCGGTGATCCGATCGCCGAAGAAACGCGCTCGCTACTCGATGGTCATATCGTCCTCTCGCCGAGTCTCGCCAGTTCAGGCCATTTTCCGGCTATCGACGTTCTCCTCAGCCGCAGCCGTGTCATGGACGCAGTAACCGATCCATCGCACCGCGTTCGGGCGTCTCGCGTGCGGGAATTAATGCACCTTTACAATGAGATCGAATTTCTGGTGCAGGTCGGCGAATATAAAAACGGCGCGGACCCGCGTGCCGATAGGGCTTTGGCCAGCAAAGAGCCCATTCGCAGTTTCTTGCGTCAAGGATCGACGGAGGTGAGTTCGTTGGTGGAGACTCAAAATTGGCTCATGCGGCTGACCAACTGACCGCGCGTCGCGCGGCGTTGCTGCTGCGATGCCAGCAGAATTCGGCAAAACAGGGGACGGATCGGTGTGTTGCGGGCGGAGCAAGAGCGCAATTCGGCAGCGACGGCCGAGACGTCGGCAAGGGAGCGGCGAGATGCACACAATGCGTTTCACATTGCTCGGTTGACGCGCGCGCACCAAGCTCTGCGCGGGCGCCTGATCGATCCGCAGGCTTTGAAGCTTCTGGCGGCGCTTGAGCAAACTCTTCGGAAAGAGGCGGTAGCAATGGAATGCGCGCTTGCCGAGGCCCAGAAAGATCTAGGAAACGCCGACCTGGTTCTAGCCGGCGCCGCAGATGTGCTCCGAACAGAAGTAAGGGCAACGCGCAGACGCGAAACGCTTGCGGGTCGAATGCTGGCAGCATGTCGGCGAGTGACAGAGGCGGCGGCCGAAGCGGAACGCGAAGATCAAACTGCCGACACATGGATGCGATGACCCGCCACGGGCTTGTTTTGCGCCAATTCAGCCGGACTGAGGCCGCGGCGTCGCGCGTTCGCAACGCGCCGCGGCCGGGACTGACGTTCGACGGCGGGCCGTTTGCGGACGGAGCAATGCGGCTATCCATAGAGCAGGGGGGATATGAGGAATTCGGGCCGGATGAAAAATGTCTCTCCCTGGCCTGGGGCACGGATCGGTTCGAACTGCGCTGTCCGGCAACTTTGCCCCGGCAAATCCTGAGCGGCTTCGATTGCGCATTGGAACTGGAGACAATGCCGTCGGATTTGGCGGCCCTCCTTCTGGAAGCAGCGTTGCTACCGATCATTACCCGATGGGAGCAAGCGACGGGACGACACGTTTCGATAACCGGCCTGAGAACCGCAAGCGCTGGTGCAATCCAGGACGGTTTGGGACTTGTGCTCGAGAAAGGCGATCAATGCTGGCATCTGTTTTTGTCTTGCACGCTTGTCCGAAACGGATCGCCGGACCCCGTTGCAGCGCTGCTCCAATTTTGGCCGGTCGCACCGCGACGGATGCCCCGTTTCTCCTTTCCCGCTGTGCTTCGTATCGGTACGACGCCGCTGCCGGTCGCAGCCCTCATGTCGCTGCAGCGTGGCGACGTGGTTCTCTTGCAGGTTGGAGATGGCGAGAACGCCATGCTTGTGGTTGCCGAGGCCTGGACGGCGATTTGCCAGCAGGACTCCGCCGTCTGGCGGTTGGTCGAAGTACCAAAGCCAGCGCCGGCGGTTGGAAGAATGGAGTGGACGATGCGAAGCGTTGATGCGGCCGAAGGCTCACAGATTAACGACCCGGACCAACTTCCGGTGCAATTGACGTTTGAAGTCGGGCGCCTGGAGATCACTCTGGCAGAGCTACGCGGTCTGGGTCCAGGGTCGGTGCTGGAACTCGGCCGCAACCTCGCCGGGGCGGTGCACATTAGTGCGCAGGGACGACCGGTTGGACAGGGAGAACTCGTCGATGTGGAAGGTATGGTTGGAGTGAAGGTCGTCAGGCTGTTCGACTATGAGTGACGCCTCCCCCAATCTGCTGACGATCATAATCGCCATTTCGGCGCTTGGAACGCTGACCTTCGTGGCCGTCACCATGACCAGTTTCATAAAGATATCGGTTGTGCTGTTCATCCTGCGCAACGCGCTCGGACTTCAGCAGACGCCGCCGAATCTCGTGCTTTATGGAATTGCGCTATTGTTGAGCGGTTACGTCATGGCGCCTGTCGTAAGTAAGGTCCATGCCGAAGTCGTCAGACCCGGACAGCAGTACACCACCTTCAGCGACTTCATCGAGCTTGCCAGCCGGGCACAAGTGCCCGCAAAGGAATTCATGCTGCGTTTTGTCAGCCCGGGAGAGCGTGAGTTCTTTACGGCGGCGACAGCCAAGGTGTGGGGGGCGGATTCAGGCTTGTCGCCCGAGCCCGACGGCCTCCTCATCATTGTGCCTTCATTTGTCTTGTCCGAACTCAGGCGCGCGTTCGAAACCGGGTTCTTGCTGTATCTCCCCTTCGTCGCCGTTGATCTGGCGACGACCGCGATACTCATGGCGATGGGCATGTCCGCCGTTTCACCCACAACCATCTCGGTGCCGTTCAAGCTGTTCTTGTTCGTCGCCATCGAAGGCTGGACGCGATTGGTCCATGGTCTCGTGCTTGGCTACGCGGGTTGATCGGCATATGGCCCAAACCGCCCTGATCGAACAACTCGCGACCATGCTCGGTGTCGTGCTGCTCCTGGCGCTGCCGCCGCTGGTGACCGCCATGGTGGTCGGCCTGATCGTTGGTGTCATTCAAGCCGTGACGCAGGTGCAGGATCAGTCGCTTCCGCTGGCGATCAAACTCTTTGTCGTGATTTTGATCCTGATGTTTGGTGGACCGCTGTTGGTCCAGCCTCTGGTCCGCCAATCGAGCCTGCTGTTCGATAGCTTCCCCACCATGACGCGTTAGCCCGGTCATGGCAGCATTTGGGATCAACGCCGGCCTGGACTTCGACACTGCGTGGCGCTGGCTGCTCGTGTATGGAATAGCACTTGCCCGTCCAATGGCCATGCTATCGATCCACCCGGTTTTCAACCGTGTCCCGCTCACCGGCGTGATCCGCGGCGCTGTCGCCTCTGCCCTGGCGATTCCCATGATACCTGTTGTGGCGACCGCGTTACCCGACAACGGCCTGGCACCAATTGCGTTGCTATTGCTGACGCTCAAGGAAGCTGTGATCGGATCGGCGCTTGGCCTGCTGCTCGCCGCGCCGTTCTGGGCGCTCGATGTCACAGGCGATCTGATGGATGCACAGCGCGGCGCTACGCAGGGCCGACTGAACGATCCGGCCGGTTTCGAGGATGTCTCGATTTCCGGAACCCTGCTCGTCATGACGGGTGTTGTCCTGTTCGCGATGACAGGAGGACTCGAGACGCTAACCGGGCTGCTTTACGACAGCTGGAATCTTTGGCGGCCGCTTGGCGGGCTTCCTCAGCTGAACGACCGCACGCCATTGCTGCTGCTTGGCATGCTCGACAGCGTTACGCGACAAGGCTTGCTGGTTGCATCTCCGGCCGTGTTTTCGATGCTGCTGGCCGATGCCGCATTGCTGGTGTTCGCCCGAAATCGCCCCACAAATGCGTATCGACGATTTGGCGCTTTCGGTGCGAAATGTCGTGTTCCTGATCTTCATGCCGCTCTACGTGTTGTTTCTCCTGACTTACATCCGCCAGGATCTTGCAGGCGTTCCGCACCTGTTCAATCTGATAGGTGTTTCAGTCGAAAAACCGGGAGATCCGCGACCGTGAGTGGGTCGGACACCAGCGAGGAAAGGACGCTACCGCCTTCTGCGAAGAAACTGCGGGACGCGCGCGAAAAAGGCCAAATCGCTCAGAGCAGAGAGTTGGTCGCCGCTGCTGTCACAGCTACGGCCTTTGGCTATCTGTCGGTCCGCTTTCTTCCGTTATTCGCTCGGCTGAGCGATAGCTTGCGTGCGGTTCCGGGCCTGTACGACCAGCCGTTCGCCACCGCTGCCGCGATTTTGGCAAGCCGATTGGCGCGCGACCTCGCTTTGGCCGTGACGCCACTTCTTGGGCTGCTGGTCGCCATCGCCATACTCAGCAATATAGCGGTCAATGGCGGTCTGTTTGTTGCGATCGACCCCGTCGTGCCGAAAATGGAACGCCTCGATCCTGTCGCAGGCTTCAAGCGCATGTTCGGGATGGCGACGCTCATGGAACTGCTCAAGTCCATCTTCAAGGTCGCGGCGATAGCTATCTTGACCTGCATCATCATCGGCGGCGCACTTCAGGCGCTGGTCGAGATTCCCGCGTGCGGCCTTCGTTGCGCAGCGCCGGTGTTTGAGAAGCTGTTATCTCCTCTCATATTCGCGTCGGTTGGCCTGTTTCTGCTGCTCGGCGGGTTCGATATCGGTTTGCAGCGCTGGCTGTTTTACCGCCAGATGCGCATGACGAAAACCGAACAGAAGCGCGAACGAAAGGAGAGCGACGGCGACCCGATGATCAGGCGCCAGCGTTTGCAGGATCGCCGCAAGAGTTTCGGGTCTAAAACCGGTTTACGCAATGCGACCTTCCTCATCCGCTCGGCGGACACCGTACTAGCAATGCGCTATGCCGCTCCCGATGCGACGGTGCCTATCTTGGTAGCGCGAGGCACGCGGGAGAATGCGTCCAAGTTATTGAACGAGGCGAAGACGCTTAATTTGCCTGTTGTGTTCGATGCGGCGGCTGTTGCATTGGTCGCGCCGCGGCTCAAGGTAGGCAGGATGGTCACGCCGGACATATTCGAGCCGGTTATTGCCTGCATGCATCAAGCCGGCATTCTTTGAACCCGATCCATAAGATCCAACGCACACGCGATGGATCAATTTGTTTCCTGATGGACCGCGCGGCGCCGGCGCTCGCGCTTTTCCGGTGATCACGGAAATAAGGCGGCCATGACGGTGGCCTTCGCCGAAAGCGGTTTCTTTCGCTTGAACTGCCTCTAGCTTCCGTGTGCGGGCAGCACTGAGGTTACGATTGTAATCTATGGGCCGGCGCCAACCTGCGCCGGATACGATGAAGTGCCGCAAGCCAATCGGTTTGCGGCCGGCGGTGCGGCTCTCGGCCGTTTTCGCGATCTCCGTCTGCGTGATGTCAGATGAGAATCTCGTCGATGCACCCGCGCGTCACACAGACGCAACCGTAGCATGCGACAGTTACCAATTCCCGATCTGCGGACCAGAACGCTTTGATCTCCGAAAGAGAGTCCCCATGACAGCAATCAATTCAAGTAAGAGCGCGGCCGACCTCGAATACCGGCGTGAGCCGGGGGACGCAGTGAGTCGGCTGTCTGAAAGCTGGCGGGAAGCGATCTCGTCTTTCAACTCGCCTGCGCCGGCCGGTACACCGTTGTTCAGGGGCGGGCGTCCGCTGATCCTGGTTGCGGAGGGAGATGGTGGCCCTGCCGACCGACCTCCGGGAGCAACCTCGTCAGCAGCAAATCCAATCCCTGGGTTCAATCCCGAGACGGATGATCCGAGTTTCGTTCCGCCGACTAGCTATCATTCGTATTACACCGACATAACCAGCGGAATGGGCACCGGACAACAGCAAGCCGTTTCTTCGCTGGAGGCGCCCATAGACGCTGCATCGCTGCTATCCAACAATTGGAATCGGTGGAATCTCGGCGAAATCGATTGGGCGCATCCGCCGTCGACCCTGCCGCCCGAAGCGCTCAACGCCTTGTCGCTGGTCGAGAGCAATCCGGCGCTGTTGAATGCGATCAAGGCCGGCGGCGATAACGGCAGCGTTGACGGGCCGATCACCAGGGAATCGCTGCACAAATTTGTAGGTCAGGCCGCTGCGGACCTGGTCCGGGCCGATAAGGACTTCAAAGCCTGGCAGAAGGCGAATCCAAATGCTGACGCAACCGCCACGGCGCTGGCGCGATCGGCCGCGCTTCTGGAAGCCAATGCGACGTTGCTGTCGAATGCGGCTGGATCCAGCCAACCGGGGTGGTCGGGAAACGTTTTCAACGCCGACAACCTCACGGCATTGGCGTCCAATAATCCTGGCCTCAGCCCGGATTTGAGGGCGGCAGCCAAACTTTGGTCGGATCCCGGCATGTTGCGACAGATCGATCAGGCTGGGCAAAGCCCACTCTCCAGTCCGGACGGTCTGGTGAATGCCGGTAACATCGGAGCGTGGCTGACGTCGAGCGCGCCGGGCGATCTGAACTCGGTAATGGATTTCCTCAATTCCGTCGCCGCCCGTGATGCGGTGATCCGTGTCGATACGTCCAGTCTGACATCCGACATCTTCGATCATCCGGAAAACTACTCGGCCGCACAAAAAGCTGCCGCTCTGCAAGAACTGAGAGACACCCAGGATCGGTTGATTTTCGACGATCAGTTTCATCTTCTGGACGTCGGCACTCAGACAGCCGACGGGATCAACCCGAACCTTCCGAAAACCACCGCCGATCTGCAAAGCAAGATCGACATATTATCGGCCGATCCGGATGTCCAAGCCTACCTGTCGAAGGCGGCGACCGGAGCGCTGCAAACGCTGATCAGTGCGGATCCCGCGCTGAAGAGCGCATTCGATGATGCCTTTGCCAAATTTCAGAGCGGGCAGACATTGAATGATGATCTGAATGCCAAGGATTCCAGCGGAAGCCAGGTGAAGCCAGGTCTTGCGCTGCACATCTATGTTGCCCAGGCAGGGTTCTTCCAGCTCGCAATGGGCCAGGATGGATCACCTGCGGCGGATCTCGACCTGACGGCGATTGCCAAAAATTCCGGCAGCTACGACAAGATTGTCGACTACTACAAGTCGGAGATCGTGAGCGGAAAGCGGCTCCAGGAACTGCTCGATAGTGGCGTTGATCCCGTCGACGCAGCCGCCCAGTTCTCCCTCGATGTCGAAGCTTTCGGCAACGTCGTCGATCCGGCAGTCGTGGAATCCGATGCGCCCACGCTGCAAGACAATTTCCAGGACGTGCTGAGCGAGCACATATTTGAAAGTCTTACGCCGGCAATGCTCGAGACCGCTCTCGGCGACGGTCACGGCAACCTCGATGAAAGCAAGCTCAAGAAATTCATCACCGACGCCGGGACGTCGAATCCGGATTTGGCTGGATCCGTGGATGATCCGAGATCCCAAGCTGGTATGGCATTTCACTTCGTCAAGTCCATATGGGATGGCGTTCGGGCCGGCGAAAGAATGATCGACGTTCTAAAGACGGCCGGTAAAATGGATTTTGCCGATAACCGCTGGCACACCCTTTATAAGGTGGGTGCATTTCACGGCGCCACCGCAATTCTAGGCGGACTCTATCTCGGCTTCACAATCGCCGGACACGCGCCGACCGATTCCGGACAGCTTACCGCCGACGTGGGCCTCGGCATCAACCTGTTTGGCGTGCTGACGGTAGCGGCTGGTCGAGGTATCAGGAGTATCGACAGCCCGGAAGCTGAAAGATGCAAAAGAGAAAGTGTCCGCGGCAGAGACGGCCAAAACAGCCGCTGACAATGAGGTGACCACCAAGAAAACGGCGCTTGACGACGCGCTCTCGAGGAAGAGAAGCCTCGAGAGCATCCTCGAAAGTAACGACGCGGAGGCGCAAAAAATTCTCGACGAGGCCGTGAAAAACCATCCGGAGCTCCAAAGGCTGCGCGACGAGAAGGATGCCCAACAGGCCAAAATCGATCCGCTCAGAAAAGCGATGATCGACCACCCAAATCCTGCCACGCGTGAAGCCTTGCGAAAGGCCATGGCCGATTATGGTAACGCAAATGCCGAGTTTGTGAGTGAGAGACGTCGGACTGCAATAGGAGATGCTGGCGACGGAGTCAGGACGGCAGAGCGAGAATTTCATGATGCAGAAATTGAGCGTGATCGGGCCAACGGCGCCCTCGACGAGGCAAATAGGAATTCTTGCTGAAGTCAAAAAGAAACCGATGGAAATTGCGAAGCAGAAAGCCCCAGCCGTCGGGCGAGGCATAGGTGGCGTCGGCAATCTGGTCCAGGGCGTAGGTTTGATCATCTACGGAGATCATTTGAGAAAAGCCGGTGAAGTTGCGCTGGGGAATGTTAACATCGCGCAAGGCGCTTTCTGGATTGCGGTAGGCAGCGGGGATGCGATCGATGGAACAATCAAGTTCTTGAGTGGTTCGCTCGGTAAGGTCAAAATTCCGAGCATATGGGGCATGACAACCCTGGGACGTCTCGCCCCCCTCCTGAGCACTTCGATGGATGTCCTTGGCGCGCTCGGGGGTATCGCCTTCACGATAGCGGGGGTCGCCCTTCAGCTCAAAGCGGAGAAGGACGCGGTTGTGACCGAGACTCACACAATGGATGCTGTACTCAAGAAATACGGTATCAATGGAGGTCCGACGATGCCTCACGACATCACGGTCGCCGGTCCGCTCGGAGATTCTGCTCAGCCTCCCGGCGGCATCGGCGGTACAGCCGGAGCTTCGGGGCCACGGTATGTTTGATTTCCGAGGTTGAATTCATCGCCCGATGGGGCGAACTGCAAAGCTCAAGGGGCAAGGTC
Source organism: uncultured Alphaproteobacteria bacterium (assembly GCA_963793165.1). Classification (GTDB taxonomy): domain Bacteria; phylum Pseudomonadota; class Alphaproteobacteria; order Rhizobiales; family Xanthobacteraceae; genus Bradyrhizobium. Next base: position 1,214,396 of record CAWBYU010000002.1, on the reverse strand, counting down.
AAGGCTCGTGGGATTGCCGGTTAGGCCTGAGTTTCCGTTCCGATGGAATCGGAACGGAACTCTGGCTTTGTCTTGACGCGTTTTCTTCACGCGAACCCGCATCACGCCAAGCGCGGTCCGTTCGCCGGCGGCGGGGCGTTGCCTGGCGCCGTAGGGTTCGGCGGCTCGTCGAGCGGGTCGGCGAGGGCCGTCGTGTCGAAATCGTCCCTGGGCGTCTGCGAGCCGCCGCTGATGCCAAACTGGAGCAGCGAGCGGTCGAGGTCCTTGGTGGTGTGCACGGCCGTCTCATGCTCCTTCTGAAAATGTTTTACGATATCATAGATGGTGAGAGCAAACCCCAGGCCCGCGCCAACGATGGTGACGCCGGCGTCCAGGAGGCCGATGACAGGCCCCAGTCTCAATCCCGTACCGATAATCTTCACATTTCCTTTTCCGAGGAGCGGCACGATGCCATCGGCGAAATCCAGGATGCCATTGAAGGTCGTGTACGCGCCCGAGAAGATCGCCAAATTGCGCTGTGTCTTGTCCCCGGCCTGTCGGGTGGCGTTAAAGATCGAGAGCGGGCCGGCAACCAAACCGCCGATGCCGATGGACGTTCCACCGAGGTCCGACACCTTGGAGGTCCACCACTTGTAACGTTTGTAGTTGTCTACCTTGGACTGGCTCGATGCGAGATTGCGGTCTGCTATGTCTTTAGCGTCTTCCGCCTTTTCCAGAATCCCCTTCTGGCCTTCGTAGTCGCTCTCCGCCGTCGTACGCGCAGTCGTCAATCCCTCAAGCCGGTCTTTTTCGTGCTCGTAGTTGAACTCGGTTCTCATCATTGGGGTTGGCATCATACAGGCTTTTGGCCCTTGTCACATCGTGCTCTGCCCTGGTGCACTCCAGCGTTAGGCCGTCATAGATCTCCTTCTTCCCGTCTAGTAGCTCTCGATTATGGGTGACATTACGTGCGGCACCGTCCGCGTCGACTATTTTTACAGCGCGATCGGTTTCAGCCGCGGAAAGTTTTTTATCGACGAAGTAAGCGGTCGCCCTTCCGATGCTGGTTATGGCCTGGCCAGTGGGGATCAGCGCCTGGAAGAAAGTTTGCGCGATCTCCTCCGGTGTATGCACGCCGCCACCCGCCTTTGTGAGCCCGAGGCCGATTGCTCCGAGAATGCTGTTCGCGCCGTGCAGCGCTCCAACGCGGTAGATGTCCTTTATGCTCTTGATCGACCATCCCCCACCGCCCTGTGGCGCCTCGCCGGTGGTGATCTGCTTCCAGGCGACCGAAGCCTGAACGCCATGGCGTATCGCGAGGATCATGCTCTTGACGGCGTTAAAGGTCGCGCCGGCGATCAGTTCGTTGTCCTCCTTGCTCAGCCCTGGATTCTGGTTTGCGGCCGCGTCGACGAAGCTCTTGATCTTGGCGTCGTCGATGCCGCCATGGCCGTCGCCGAACAGGAGATCCACATTCTCGGGCGTGAGTTTTTCGAGGAGCACGTTGCTGACGTTCTCGGGCAGGGTGCCCGCGTCGTCCACGTCCGCCGGATCGATGATCGAGCTGTAGTCCTCCACCTCTGCCGCGAAAAGGGCGGCGGCGCTGACGGGATCCTCGCTCGCAAATGTGCGCAGATCATTCGCGGTGACGACGTTGGATTTATAGTAGTCGAGCACCTGCTGATAGCTGCCCGACTTTTTGGCAATGGCACCGAGGTCGAGCGAGGGGAGGGCTTTGCCATTCTCGCCGGTGGCAAGTTGATAGAAGCCCCCCTGGCTGACGAACATGGCGATGGCTTCGGGCTGCGGGATCGGATTGCCGTTCGCGTCCTTCCGGTTGAGCAGCTCGGTTAACGTGGCGCCGCTCTTGTATTTCTCAAAGCCGGCGTAGACGGCCTCCTTGATGGCCGGATCGGCGTTCACGATCGCCTGGAGGGCGGGCACGGTTCGGCCCTCCAGAAATTTCGTTACGTCCTTGTCGTTCTGCAGGATCGCGATTTTCTTATCGAGGTCGCCTCCCGTCTTGATCCATGTCGTGTTGACGCCGTCTTCCTTCTGGGTGTCGATATCGATGAAGCCGGCGTCGTCGGCGATCGCGTACTTCACCTTGGTGTCCTGCAGCAGCTGCAGCACGGCCGCTTTCTGCTCGGCGGTGTAGTTTTCGGGATGGACAAAGATATCGCCATCCAGCTTCGAGACGTCGACTTGGGGCACCGCGCCACGCCCGGCCGCCATGGTTAGGAAGTCCATGGCCGCCCCATCGCTACCAGGCGATATCTTCCTCAGGAAGGCGCCGAGATTGCCGCCATTCATCAACCCGTCATTATTCGACAACGGGTTCTGGCCGGCCTGGTCGACAAAGTAGAACATGCCGGACTGCGACCACATCGCGGCGGCGCCGGTGAGGCTTGGGCTCAGCCCTGGATTGCCGGCGGCGAAGTTCGCGAGATCAGCGGCGCTGTATTGACCGCCGAGCAGGGTATTGTTGGCTGCCATGATGGCAACCGATTGGGCGATCGCGGTCGCCTGCGGGCCGGCGTCGGGATTGGCCTTCTTCCACGCCGCGAAATCCTTGTCGGCCTGAGACAGATCTGCCTGTGCCTTGCCGACGAAGTCGCCGACGGATTCCCTGGTTACCTTGCCGCTCGGATCCGAGATCGCCTTCAGCAGCGCGGGATTGCTGTTGGCGAACTGGATCGCATTCCTGATCTCGGGAGGAAGCGTCTCCGGCGGCGCCTTCCAGTCGATAGTGCCGAGGTCATATCGATCCCAGTTGTTGGAGAGGGTCTGGGCGGCATCGAGCGGGGCCCGCAATGACGCAAGCGTCTCGTCGTTGTTCTGGGGGGTGCCCTCGGTTAAGGCCGTCCATTGCGAGCCGTAATCGACCCAGCGCGCAGCCGGCAGATCGGAATCCTTGTCCGGCCTGATTGGCGTCTGGCCGCCGGTCCCCCCTTTCGAACCACTGGGACCTCCGTCGCCTTCGACAAGGCGCACATGATAGATCGGCCGATGTTTATTTGGGATGCCCTCCGGTGTATCCGATGCCCGGGCAAGCAGGTCCTTCCATTGGCTGGCGATCCCCTCAATTGAGTTACGATCGTTCAACTGGCCAATCCCAGATACCCCGTCGCCCGTAGTTCTCACGACCCCTACCATTTCTCATTTCTCCAAAAATTCAGAACCAATGCGGATGCTTTCCAGCCGTGTCGCGTTTCCTGCGATGCTCTCGGCATCCGTTGATCATTGTTGAAAATCCGTACTCGCAGTGCCCGCGCCGCGCCGTCGGCCATCTCCCGCGTCGAAGGTGCTCGAAGTCGACCCAGCCCCGACCCAGTACGGGCCACCCCATCGCCCAAGCATCGAGACGCTGCACCGCCTCAGATGCTGGCCACCCAACGTATCAACTTCTTGTCAATGAGTTGGCCGATGGTACGTCGGCAATTGCGAGGAGCAAGCAAGAGATATGGGCAGGCAGGTCGGCTTTGCAGCAGACCGTCAGAGGGCGTCCGCGACGTTCTTGATTGGCAACGAATTTCGTGTTGCAGATGATATCGACGATTGTTGCTGCTGAAGACTCGAACGGCGCTGCCTTGAGGATGATCGAAGGCGCAAGGCGAAAACTTGCCGGCCATCGAGTGAGCGAGCGTCAGTAACTCTGATCCCGTCCGTTTTCGAGCGTGGTCTGTTGTCCGAGCTTCAACGCCGGATGATTTGAGGTTTTGATCACCCCGGAGACTACGCCAACCTCAATTCCTACCAACTCCGCGACGGCGCGGCCCGGGAGCATGCGACGCTACTTTAATTGCCATGACAGAATTTGTCAGCAGCACAGCTTCGCGAACTGCAAGCAAACGGACCCTCTCATTAAGCCGGCGCACTTGGCGCGTTCGGCTAAAATCCGTCCCGCGATTGCCAAGCTACCGGGCTCGCGCTTATGCGCGATCATCGCGCTCAAGAAGCGATCAAAGCGGCTCGAGCAAGGCTGAGTAACTTCGCCTGTACAGGGAAGTCCCAAATAGTCGCAGTAGGACGGCTCTCGGCAAAGCTGGCAGGGATCGCATCCCGTCACGCGCCCGACATTGGTTCTGTACCCAATCGACTCTAGGTCTTCGCCTTTCTGCATATGTGTAAAGAGCCTTCCCGACGTCAGTGCCACGAGACAGCTCCTCTGCCAGGACAAGGGCATCCTCCATCGCCATGCCTGCACCTTCTGCCATACTCGGCGAACAGCCGTGAGCGGCATCGCCCAACAGGACGATGCGGCCTTTGACCCAATCTTTTAGCCGCACCTCCTCAATGGGCCCATAATGGACGTGTGCATCCGACGGTAAGCGATCAATCAGCGGAAATACCGGCCCGGCAAAACCTTTAAACAATGACCTAAGGGGTGAACTTTGGGACAAGGCGAGGACGCCCTCGCTGGGGACAGCCATATCTGCATAAACATAAACATCGGTCTGGCTGACCGGAATCGCCAGCAAGGTGCGGCCTCTTCCAAGCATCGCGGTCCAACAGCCGATATCGGCGGTGTTTTTGGTGATGAAACGCCAACACACATTCCCCACGTAACGCGCTGGCCCGCCTGACAGGGCCATGCTTCGCAGCTTCGAATGCATCCCATCGGCTCCAACGACGAGATCATATTTGGCGGTGCTGCCATCGTCGAAGGTGACTAAACATCCAGCGGAATCCTGGCTGTGGCTGGTGATGGATCTGCCGAAGGCAATGGTCGAGCGCCTAAGGGAAGCCTTAAGAATGCCGTGAAACTCCTTGTGCTGTAGCGAGAGGCAGGGTCCACAGCCATGCCAGAAGTGTTCCGTCTCGATTGCGTTAAGGACTTTGCCGCTGGCGTCAAGAATGAGCTGACGTCTGATGGGAACCGCTCTTTCGGTGACTTCTTCAAGCAGTCCGAGCTGGCTGATCGCCCGGACTGCGTTTCCAGGCAGAAACAGCCCAGCTCCTGTCGTCAGCAGCTCCGGCTGGCGCTCGACCAGCGTTGCCTCCATGCCGGATCGCTCCAAGGCCCTTGCCAAGGACAGGCCGGCAATGCCAGCGCCCACAATCAGAATTCGCATTTTACCTCATTGAGATCGAGGCCCGGCGTATGCCGTGATCGGCTACGATGAGGCACAGGAAAAGGACGCATGGCATGGCATGTACGGGACGCGCGCGACAGTTATCTCAAGCCCTGCCAAGCAGTGCCGGATCGGAGACGACGCGGACCGATCCTCCATGATCGAGGGCATTCTCCGGCACCTCGCGGTGCGCATCGTAGTCCTTCTCGGCTCAGGTATGATCGGCTCAAGCTATCTCTTCCAAGTTGACTTGTCTCTTGAGCTGCGGGTCGTCGGCAGTTTCAGTATAGACGAGTTGTGCTGCAGGCGTGACGATGTGAAGATCGTTCCGTTACAAGCATTCTACCGGTAGAGCAAACACATATCCGATGCCGCGTTCGGTCCGGATGATACGTGGCGCGTTTGCGTCGGTCTCGAGTTTGCGGCGAAGCCGCAGGACCTGAACGTCAATGCTGCGGTCGAACACGTCCTCATGGACGCGGGTGGCGCGAAGGAGGTGTTCGCGGCTCAGCGGCCGCATGGGCGCCTCGAGAAAAGCAGTCAATAAAGAAAATTCGCTCTTTGTGAGTGCCACAGGAGCTCCGCCGGGCGAGGTGAAGCGTCGGGTGTGCCGATCGAGCTTCCAGCCAGCGAACAGGTAGTGGCGCGGTCCGGGCTCGCCCTTCAACTCGGAGCGTGGCGTTTTGCTCCGCCGCAAAACAGCCCGAACGCGGGCGAGCAGTTCCCGCAGTTCAAACGGCTTGGTAAGGCAGTCATCAGCACCCAGTTCCAGGGCGATCACGCGGTCGGTTTCGTCAGCCCGTTGACCGGTAGTGACGATCAGCGGAACATTCGAGAGAGATCGGAGCTCGCGAAGCAGATCCAGCCCACCGCCCTGACCGGGCCGCAAATCGAGCACAACCAGATCGGGCTCCGCCTTCGCGAATTGACTCACCATCTCCAGTCGCCCGGCCGCAGATTTCGCATGTACATTGCAACTCTCCAGATATTTGACAGCCGCGTGGCGCGAAACGGAATCGTCATCGACCACTAGGACACGGGCCGCCAGACCAGCGTCGTCATGCACGCCGCCGTTGAGTCCCAAGTGTCCTTTGAGTCCCAAATATCCGTTACCCTCCGCGATGGCGGCGCACGAAAGCCGGCTCAGATGAGATGTCGCCGGAATGACGTGATGAGTCCCGAACGGAAGTGCTCGTCTGTGGGGCGCGCGGTCGACCTGGGCATGCACAGCTCCAACCTGCAACCGTCGCTCGATCGGGCGCGAGCCTTCAGCGGCCGGTCGAGCCTTGCCATTTGGAGGTAGCGTAGACCACTCGGACATCTCTTTAATGCCTCTTGCCACTCATGGCTCTTTGCCAAAAGGCGCTCTCGTGGCGGACGTCGCTGACCGCCTTCCCGAACGATGATGCACTAGGAGTTGGTGAAGTCGCGTTAAGTTGTGCAAAGTTCGCGCGTCGATGACAGTCGTTGCAGTCGGCCTTTAGTGTCCGATCGAATTGCCGCGGCCCAATGATCGCTCCGGGACTCCGTGACCGCGGCAATCTGTCTCAGTGCCCGCAGTAACTTCTTTCTCCGCCGGCCCGTAGATGGCGGAAGAATAGTTCGGCATTCATCAACTTCTTGAGAAAAGCCGCTCCGGTTGCGCGGGGCAGCATTTTGCGTTTCTTAACTTCTGTTGTGATGGCACCGCGCGCATCATTCACCACACTGCTGACAGGCCTTCAGAAGCCGAACTAGAGGGTACGTTATGTCTGCATCGGCTCTTCCCCTTCTGCACGGACAGCGCTGTGCGCCCGATCCCGCGGAGGCCGGTTTCGCGCGGACCGCCGAGATCCTGGTTGCCGAAAGCGACTCCGCCACCGCCCACATGATCGTCGAGTATCTCCGGGAACAGCAGATGCACGCGGTTGTCACGGGCCAGAATGATCTGATGAGCCGATTGGCCGTTGGCGAACCCAGGCTCGTGATACTTGACTTGCAGATCGGCAAGAATAGCGGACTGGATCTGCTTCGGAAGATTCATCTGTGCTCTCGGGTTCCGGTGATCACAACCGGCTATCCATGCGACGACATCGACCCGGTGATCGGGCTGGAGATTGGTGCCGATGACTATCTCACCAAGCCTTTCGGCCTTCGCGAACTGCTGGCGCGTATCCGGGCGATACTTCGGCGCAAGTCCGCGGTGCGAAGCGAGTCCGCTGTGCGAAGCCCGCCCGGGCGATCTTCGAAGCGCTACAGCTTCAGTGGCTGGCATCTCGATCAGCGCACCCGGCATCTGACGGACCCCCACGGAAACCCGGTCACGCTAACGAAGAACGGATATGCGCTGCTGCTCGCCTTTCTTCGTGCCCCCGGGCGGCCACTCAGCCGCCAGTATCTGTCGAAGGCAATGCACGTGCATGTGCACATCGACGATCGGTCCATGAACGTCCAGATCCTGCGGCTGCGGCGCAAGCTGGAGACCGGCCGGAATTTGCCCCGTCTCATCGAGACCGCGCGCGGCCTCGGCTACGTGCTTACCTCATCGGTCGAGGAGCTCGAACGGGATATCCCGCGGCGCGTGAAGTGAGGTCAATGGGGTGCTGGGGAAATGCCCTTGACCTGTTTGCGGCATTGTGACGGGGATCCGCGGAATTAAAGCGCGATAGAATTGGCTCTACTGCGTTATCAGATCCTCATGGTGAAGAGGTGCATATGCGCCGGCTCCGGACGCCATATCATTCTTTGCCTGGCTAAAATCGGTCAGGGATTTGCAGTTACAAATGTAATCTGGTACTTTTGCGGCCGCAATTAATCAGTAATTTGCCTGTAACACATTTATTCAGCGGCACTTGCAGAGCTTTGAAATATGAAGGGCCGTTCTGATTCGCGACCAAGTCTGGGTAGCCGCGAAGCGCCAGTTGACGACGTAAGCCCCGATCCCGGTTCTCCGTGCCAGACGATCTCATCCGAGAGATGATAACGACGCCGCTGGCGACAGGCATTCTTCAGCGAGCCGTAGCCTTGCTGAGGTCCAGCCTGCGCCTCTCCGCGGCTAGCCGCGCAGCTTTGCCACGCTGCAAGCAAGAGGCCGAAAGCAGGCGACCAACACTTCGGTTTTATTTGCAGCGCGCCGTGTCGGTGTCTGCGACGAGCACCTCGCGCGGGTGATCGACTTGCCTGGGCGTGTCACACCGACCGATACGCGCCCTGATCGCAGCGGAGTCGTCAAATCAGTACGCGTCAGGAGGAATGATTGACCGAACTGGTACTGACTTTCGGGCCTTTTCGCCTCTTGACTATTCAACGGGTGCTCATGGAGCGGGAAAAGCGAATCCGCGTTGGCAGTCGCGCACTTGAGATTCTATTCGCGCTTGCAGAGCGCGCAGGCGAGATCGTCGGCAAGGATGAGCTAATCGCTCGCGTCTGGCCAAATATCTTTGTCGAGGAGGTCACGCTCAGGGTTCATATCGCTGCACTCCGCAAGGTCCTGCGCGACCGCCGCGGCGGCGACCAGTACGTCGAAAATGTGGCCGGCCGTGGCTATCGGCTCGCCGCTCCGGTCACGTGCTACGAGGCAGAAGAGTCGTTACGGATCGGGCCAGTCATGGGGACCGATCGTCGCGGAAATCTGCCGTCACCGCTCGGGCAGATTACCGGCCGCTCGCAAATCATCGACACCCTGATTGCGCGCTTGGCGCGAGAACGTTTTGTCACGATCGTAGGTCCCGGTGGAATCGGCAAGACCGCGCTGGCTCTCGCCATGGCTGATAAACTGTGCGAATCGTACGAGCACGGCGCCTGCTTTGTCGATCTGGCCTCCCTCGCGGACCCTCTGTTGGTGCCTAACAAGCTTGCATCACTGCTCGGGCTTGCGATGCATTCGGAGGACCCCACTCCAAGCCTGCTCGCGTTTCTCGCGGATCAACAGATGCTGATCGTGCTCGACAATTGCGAGCATGTCATCGACGCCGCTGCGATGCTTGGTGAAACCATGCTTGGCGCGGCGTCGCGTGTCCATATTCTGGCGACCAGCCGCGAACCGCTTCGTTCAAGGGGCGAGACGGTACATCGTCTCTCGGCGCTTGAGGTTCCACCACCATCGGCCAAACTCACGGCCGCCGAAGCCCAGGAATTTTCCGCCGTCCAGCTCTTTGTCGAGCGCGCCATGGCAAGCGCCGAAACGTTCGAATTTGGAGATGCTGACGCGCCCGCTATCGTCGATCTCTGTCGTCGCCTCGACGGTCTTCCTCTGGCAATTGAACTGATGGCGGCGCGGGTTGATCATTTGGGTCTGCGCGATCTGACCGCGTCGATCGACAGCGACGGTCAAGTCGTGAAAGCGTCCCATCGCGTGACCTTGCCGAGGCAGCAATCGCTAAGAGCGACCATCGACTGGAGTTATCACCTGCTTTCGGAGGCCGAGCAGCTCACGCTCCACAGGGTCGCAGTCTTCGCCGGTGGGTTCGACCTGACAGCGGCGAGCGCGATCGTGTCCGATTGCAATGTTACGACCGCTGAGGTCATCGATAGTATCCTTGGTCTGGGCGAAAAGTCGCTCCTCACGGTCGATCTGACCGGTGAGGACGTGGTTTATCGCCTGCTCGACACGACCCGCGCATACGCGCTCGAAAAGCTGCAGGATTCGGGCGAACGGGCCGAGATCAGCCGCCGGCACGCGTCATATCTGTGTACCATCGGGGAGCGGACCTCAGCCCAGGGCCATGCGGAATGGCTGGCAACATATGGCCACAGGATAGATGACATTCGCGCGGCGCTCGACTGGTGCTTCTCGCCGGAAGGGGACAAATCGGTCGGCACGGCCCTTGCGGCGGCTTCGGCTCCTCTTTGGTTCGGGATGGCGATGGGTCGCTTGTCGGCCAAACGTGCGCCTTGATCAATCATCGGTGGAATGTCGAGCGGCAGCTCGCATCGTCGCGATGGCGCACCGCGAGTCCATCAGCCGGGGCGAGGAGATTTCCGTCAGGAACGATCGAATGATGGCGCTCGACCTCAACCAGATGGTGATTTCTGGTGCGACTCTGGCACGTATCCTCAGGGTTCAGGCTTCCCGCCGTAACGCCGAGGCTACCAGCTTCTCAAGAAGCGACCTGGCTCTCGTGACGTCCCGGGTACCGAAACCCTCGGTGAAGCTGGCATAGACCGGCGCCAGCAGATTGTGCGCCTCTGGTCCGCGGCCCTGTCTGCGCCACAGTCGTGCAAGGCTGGTCGCGGTTCGCAGCTCCCAGGAACGCGCGCCGTGCTCGCGCGCCGCGTCCAATGACCGACGGAACAGGATCTCTGCCGTCGTAGCGTCCGGGACCGCGCCTTTGAGAACGGCCTCGCCTTTGATGCGAAGGATCTCCGGGCGGCACCAGTTCGTGGGGCCGTCTTCGGCACGAGCAATCGTATCCGCGCCGAATGGCTCTTCGCACGACGTCGTCACCATTTCGAGGTGCACCGCGCCGAACAGGGGATCGCGCAGCAAATCGAGGTGGCTTCCGGCCGGCCCGATCTCGCCTTGTTGCAGCCGCAGCGTTGCATCGAAGCAGCGTCCCCAAAAATGCCAGTAAGGCAGGGAATGTCGTGTCGAATGATCGAGGAGTGTCGAGGTAAAGCGGTTCGCGGCCTGTACATCGCCTACCCACAGAGCAACCGGACAGGCGCAAAACAACGCGAAGCAGAGCGAGAGAGCGTGGTCGGCCCGAAGCCCGTCTGTAACGGCTCGGTGCGCGGCGCGGATCGCCTGGTCGGGAAAGCCCTGTAGCCAGAGAATCTTGCTAAGTATGCTGTTTGCCGCAACGCGGTGATCGAGGTGATAAGCGTCGTCGCCGAACCAGGATCCGATCGCGATATGCCGACTGAGCACGTACTCTACGTGACGGCGCGCGATCTCCTGGTTTCCTGCCAGATGATGCGTCAGAGCCATCAATCGTTCGCTCATGAGGACAGCGTCGTCGCCCAAATGCCGGGCATCTTGCCGCGTTGTCTCGGAGATCTCGACCGCTAAAGAATAATCTCCGGCCGCCAAGCGCGCCGTTGCGAGGCCCCAGCGTGCCCGCCATCGCGTTGTCGCGTCGTCGAGCAGATCGGCAATCCCCATGGCCCTCTCGAAGGCAGCAGTCATTTCCGGCGATGGTCCCTTCGCATGCATGAACGCGAAACCGAGCATCGCGTTGAGCTTCATCTCCAGCGCGGCATCCAGAGCGGAGGAGGCCTTGACGGCTTGTTGCAACTGCTCGAGACGCCTTCTGAATTCGTCCACGATGGAGAGCCGAAACCAGATGGGCGCGGAGATCACGGTGAGCCTTGCGCCGATCGCTGTGTTTCCCTGTGGCGAGAGGCACCAGTCGAGCGCCGCGCGGACATCATCGATCATACGACCAAATTTCGCCAGCCAGGCCACGATGCTCGAGCTTGGCGCTCGTGCCCTTTCGCAAACCATGCAGAGAAACTCCGCGTGCCGCCGGCTCGTGGCGGCGCTTTCGCCGGAGGCGGTGAGCTTTTCGAGCGCATAGACGCGGGTGGTATTGAGTAGCCGAAACAGGACTTGCTCGCCTGTGACGTCCGTCATGATCAGCGATTTTGTCCCCAGACTGGTGATGCCGCGGGACAACTCGGCCGCGCCGATCTCGCTGTCGGTGACCACCGCGCCGGCCGATTCCAGATCGAAGCTGCCCGGAAAGACGGCAATCCTGCGCAGGATGATCTGCTCGGTCTCGGAGAGCAGGCCGTGGCTCCAGTCGAGCGTGGCGCGGAGCGTCTTGTGCCTCGGGAGGGCCGTGCGTCGTCCTCTGGTCAGCAGTTGAAGGCAATCCTCGATCCGTGCGGCCAGCCCGCGAAGTCCGAACAGATCGAGCCGCGCCGCCGCGAGTTCGATTGCCAGCGGAATGCCGTCCAGGCGACGACACAGATCGGCCACGATGGACACATCGGCGTCATCGAGCTCGAAATTGCCGAGACTGGCCTTGGCGCGCTCGGCGAACAGCTCGATGCCCGAATATGTGAGCGCCTCAGCGGCCGCAAGGCTGTCTGATGGTGATGGCACCAGGAGGGGAGCCAGATGATACACCCATTCGCGTTCCGCCTGGAGCGGCTCGCGGCTGGTCGTAAGTATGTGGACGCCCCGCGCAGCCCGCAGCAGCTTTTCTGCAAGCGCTGCGGCGGCCTCGACGACGTGCTCGCAATTGTCGAGGACGATTAGCCGGCGCTCGTTCGCAAGTGACGCCGCCAACGCCGCCGTAGGATCGTCCGAATAGACCGCGAGCCCAAGGACGGAAGCGAGAGCAGCGGGCACAAGCTGGCGGTCCGCAATGGTCGCGAGATCGACGAAGCAGGCGCCGTGTTCGTAGGAAGCGGCGAGGCGTTCGGTTGTCGCAATGGCAACTGTGGTCTTGCCGATACCACCGGCGCCGACGATGGTCACAAGGCGCTGCCGCGGTAACTGCACCGCAAGTTCGCTGACGACATCCGCGCGTCCGATCATGCGCGAAAACAGCGGAGGCAGCTTGGGGCCGCGCTTGGTCGTCATTCGCATGACGCCTGCGCGCTGGCCGTCATCGAGACGTGCGAGCGGCGCGACAAAGCGATAGCCCCGCCCGCTTACATTCTCCACGTAGCGGCCGCCGCTTTCGCCGCTTAGCACTTTGCGAAGTGCTGCAACATGAACCCTGAGCGCAGCCTCATCCACGACCGTATTCGGCCAGGCGCGAGCGATCAGCTCGTCCTTGGCAACAACCTCGCCGGGGCGCTCGACCAGGGCGACCAAAATCTCGAGCGCGCGGCTGCCGAGGCGAATTGGCTGCTCATCTTCCAGCAGCAAGCGTTGGACAGGGAACAGGCGAAAGGGGCCAAAGGCCAACGCCTGCGTGCCTGGCACGTATGCAGCATCCGACATCTATGCGAGCCACTCACTCATGATACTCCCGAAGCGTGTACCATCCGGGACACTCCCGAGAGAAGCTAAAGGTATCCGCGTGCGGCTTCGGCCCCCGAAAAGCGTGTTTCAATTGTAATAATTCAGGGCAATCAAGGCCCGAATGAGTGTCTTTCGCAGCAGTTCGACGGAATCGCGCTTCCGGACTGAAGCGTGGGCGTGCAGCGGCTCCCTCGCGGCAAACGCGGAACGCGTTTGCCGCGGAGATCATGCTCCGTTTAAAGACCTGAAGCGCAAGGGTGATTCAACCGAATCCCATCGCGCTTTAGCTTGATGCGACTAGAGCATGATCCGGAAAAGTCGACAGCGGTTTTCGAAAAGATCATGGGGCAAACAAGAAGCTGGAGAGCGATGACGATTTCGATTTCAATTCATCGCGCTCCAGTCAGCAATCTAGTAGTTCGATTTCGGTCCGCCGTGATAACGACGCGCATTGGGCTGGGCCGCTGGAGTTGATGCAACCCAATCGAAAGAGTTAAGACGGCGCGCTTCTTGCCCAGCGTCAGGTGCGGCTGGCCGCCGCTGCGAGCGGACGCTAGAGCCAGCATCGGCCGCGCCCAAGGTGGCAATGAGCACGATGATCGACGCGGTCATGGTAGCTTTTATTTTCATCACTTTTGTTTCCTTACATGTCAACAACTAGCAATAGATGTTTTGCGGCGCGGGCGAGCGGCGCATCAAATCTTGACGGAGATGATCGCGTCCACGCGCGCCGGGATTTAGAAAGTGCGGGCTACAGGAGGATTTCAAGCGATGAAAATTCAGTTACGTTTGCAGCCCGGTGCAAACTGATCAGGCCCCGCCGATCACACACCTGAATCTCCCCGCGTCCTCAAGGAATTTCAAGCGTAACCAAATTTACCGACTCTGAAATTGCTGTGTAGCGACGCTTCGCTAAAATTTCAGCAGGTCTGATCGCGTGGAGGCTTGAGCCCGCACGAGCATGGGGAGGAGCGACATGACGGTGAGAGGACGAACTCCCGTCGGGCCGCTCGCAAGCTCGTCGAATCATAATCCGAGCCGCGCTCCGATTGATGACGTCCTGGGCATGGCGGCGCTATCATCAGGCGCTGTCCCTTCGAGTTTCAATTCCGGTGCCGCTATCCGTGACACCCTGCATGCAATTGCGAGCGAAAGCGGGTCCAGCGAAGGGCCCAATCGCGTGAAGCTTCTTCGGCCGCTGGTGGCGCAGGCGCATGATGTCTTGCGCGAACGCCTGGAATTGGGCGGCTCAGGCGAGGATTATCTACGGGGTCGCGCGCGACTTGCGGATAGCGTCGTGGTCGGTCTGCTCCGCATTGCATCGATATCCAGCGAAACAAGCGACGGGAGCATGGTCGCTCCACTCGCAGCCATTGCGGTGGGCGGCTACGGACGAAGCGAATTGGCGCCCGGCTCCGACCTCGACGTGCTCTTTCTCCTCCCGGAAAGCAGCCGTTCACGCCACGCCGGAGGTGTCGCGCCGGCAACAAGAGCGTGTATCGGTGCCGTCGTCGCCTGCCTCTGGGATCTCGGGTTCGCGGTTGATCATGCGGCGCGGTCGGCCGAGGAATGCCTGGAGCTTGCTAAAGACGACCCGACCGTGCTTGCCGGTCTGGTTGACCGGCGCTACCTGTGGGGCCGCCCCAGCCTGTTCGCTACACTCGATACCGATTTTACGGCTCTTTTCGCTGGACCCGACGCGGAATGCTGGCGGGAGGCGGTTGGCTCTGCTCTGGCGGTCACTCGTCGCCATGCAGCGCGATCAGCGGAAGCTTTGGCGGCCGAACCCGACCTGAAGCGGGACCCCGGTGGCCTGCGCGACTTGCAGTGCGCATTCTGGGCCAACATGCGCGCCGCAGGCGGCTCCATTTCGCCCACGCCATCGTCGCTTGTCGAGGCGCAGCACTTCTTGTGGCTGGTGCGGTGTCATCTGCACTTCCTCGCGGGTCGTGCCGAAGACCGTCTCAGCCTGTCGCTCCAGCCCGCCATCGCGCGCCGGCTCGGGCTCGGGGATGCAAACGAATCTGTCGCATCCCCGCTACTGGATCTCTTTCGATATCACGCCCGCAATGTTGTTGCCGCGATCGAGTCTGCGCCGCGTTCGCCAGCAACGCTTCCAAATGATCGCTGAGGTATCGACCCGGCCATAGGCGGTGCCGTCGACCTTGCTGGCGGCCGCGCCGTCGCAGCGATGAGATATGCCTGCGCGAACAGATTACCGAACGGCCTTGGCGGCGCCAATAAGACCGATAGCGAGCATTCGGTGGCTTCAATGTTCGGCGATAACTTCAAGTGCCCGGCGAACAGACTTTAAGATGCGATCCGAAAGCTGCGGATTGGACTTCATCGTCGCCCTTGCAACAGCGACACCGCCAATCGTGGATGCGACTATCGCAAGAGCTCGATCCCGCACGTCCTCTTTAGATCCGGTCTGTGGAAGAGCAGCTTCAATTGCGGCCACGGTATCCTCGAACCCATCGGTAAACGAACCACTGATGTTCCGGCCGTGTCGAGCGATCTCGCTGGCGGAAGCGACCATGGGGCATCCGCCGGCAGCGTCGTCCCGTCGCTCGCGCGAAATGCAAAAATCCAGATAGTCCTGCACTGCAGGCTTCGCCTTGTTCGAAGAGGCAATCATTGCCTTGACGGTACGGCGCATACCGTAGGTGAGTGCTTCCGCAGCCAAGGCCTCTTTCGATTTGAACTGCGCATAGAGAGCGCCATGCGTCAGGCCAGCCGCCTTGCAGATATCGGCAACGCCGACTCCGTCGAGTCCGTGAGCACGAAAGAGGCGACTTGCCGCACGAAGAAGCGCGACGCGATTTTCAGCGGCCTGTTCTTTCGTTACCTTCATCGCCAATTCCCATGTAAAACTTAACAGATTGGCTTTATTACAATGATTACGTTTGACATCAATTCGAGAGCTCGCACAAGTTAATATTTTGTCACGTCTGCAATCCGGTCTGCTTGCCGCTTACGGGAAGGTTTGAACCGCCAGGGTCCTCGGACGATGGGCGCCACGTTATGCGAGCCATTAAAAACCGGCGCGGTATACTCGCATCTAACCCTGTCACCGGCGTGTCAATGCACGCTTCACATCCGGGGTCACGCTCCCTCTACAGTCCAAGCCACGCGGTGAGCGTTTCACGGCGCTCGAAAGTCCGAGCCGGATCGCGAACAACGCTCGGCTCAGGGAATGCGGGGGAGGGCCGGCAGTCGGCAATCTCCGCGCGTCAGGCGGTTGCGGCGTTCGATGGCGTTTCCCGCTGAATATTTCTCATGGCCTGAAGGCACTAGCGCCAACCGGATTTACCCGCACGCTTGACATTATACATGATAATCGCAATCAATAAGATGGCGGGTGAGGCCATCTCGGCCCCGACGGCGTCAGGGGAACGGTGTCAGAATATATGCCCAGCATCATATGGGCCCGCGAGCTTCGGCCGGCATGGTCGTTGCGGCGAGCGTGGTCTTTGAAGCGAATCGGGTCGTGGTCCCCGCAATATTAAAGACGGCACGCAACGGCTCAACAATTCGACATCTGGACAAGTTTCCGGAGCAAATTGATGGATACCATCATGCCCTCCCTGTTCGATCCCCTTAAGCTTGGCGATCTGGTGCTGCCTAACCGCGTGATCATGGCGCCCCTCGACTCGGCTACGGGCCGGCGAGTCGCAGACCCCGAATTCACTCATGGCGACCTACTATTCGAAGCGGGCCGGAGCGGGACTGATCATCTCGGAGGGCGTCCCCATCTCACCGGAGGGGGTGGGGTACAAGGGCGTGCCGGGCATCTGGGCTCTGGAGCACGCGCGAGGCTGGAGGCACGTGACACGCGCCGTCAAAGCCGCGGGCGGGCGCATCTTCATGCAAATTTGGCACGTGGGCCGTGTGTCCGATCCAATTTTCCACGATGGGTATCCGCCGGTCGGCCCAAGCCCGATTGCGCCTGCCGGAAACGTAGACCTTTTGCGGCCCGAGCGGCCTTTCGTTGTTCCGAGGCCACTGTCCACGAAAGAGGTGGCCGGTGTGGTTGACGATTTCCGGCAGGCTGCGCAGCTTGCTGAGCTGGCCGGTTTCGATGGAGTCGAACTACATGGCGCCGACGGCTACCTGCTCGACCAGTTCCTTCAGGATGGATCCAATCATCGAACAGATGAGTATGGCGGATCCATCGAAAACCGGGCCCGTCTTCTTCTAGACGCGACCGACGCGGCAATCTCGGTTTGGGGTTCCAAAAGGGTTGGTATGCATCTAGCTCCCAGGGCAGACCTGCACTCCATGGGAGATTCCGATCGTGCGTCGACCTTCGGCTTCGTGGCGCGGGAGCTGAGCAAAAGGAACATTGCCTTCATATGCGCCCGCGAACGCATCGGGCCGGATAGCCTGGGACCGCAACTCAAGGATCTATTTGGGGGAGTGTACATCGCGAACGAAGGATTTACGGGAGAGGCGGCTCGGTTGGCGGTCGAGGAAGGTCGGGCCGATGCAGTTGCGTTTGGAAAGGCCTTCATTGCCAATCCTGATCTGCCAGCGCGGTTGCGCAGCGGCGCATCCTTGAACCAGCCACAGAGTGCGACCTTCTACGGCACAGGCGCCGAGGGCTACACAGACTATTCCACCCTTCCGAGCCGGCATGACCGCCGCGCACAGCACCATTGATGCATCGCGTCCTCATCGTAGAGCTTAGCCCGCCGTGTACCTGCCTCGCGGCGAACTCGGATCGACCTAGGCACGAGCATTCGGCCGTTGAAATAAACATTGTGAACTAAATGAATATGGCGATCACTGACTGAGATCCGTGTCCTGCGCCGGCTGGTTCTCATCGTCGCATGTCGCGTTGGTCTCAAATCTGTTGATCGTACTGCGGTGGCACAGTGTCAGTGAAGGAAGCCGCTCCCGCGGGCCAATTGTGCAGGATTACCCGGCGGCCTGCCGCGTGAAAACCGGCGATCTCCACGCAGGAAAGCGATTACGGGCCCACTGTTGGTCGCTCAGCCCAACAGAGTCGTGCTGATGGATTGCCCCCAAAATACAAATCATTATCGGATCGCCAAAGCACGATCGTCGATGAGTTCTGAATTCCGGTTCGTGCTCGCCGAACCTAATTGCAACACCCGCAGCCTAGATAGTCCAAGTATTTCGATACCCGCTTGACTGGTTTTAATTGCGACTATAACTATAGAGTTAATGGTTACGGTACTAATAAGGCCTTGATCAGATTCGCCTACGACCGGGAGCATCAGCGGGCAGGGGGTCGGTCACACATCGTGCTCGGGATTTGAGTCTCTCTCTTTAAATCCACTTGGAGGTTGAAATGAAGATAGTTAGGGGCCTAATTCTTGGCTCGACGGCCGCTTTTGTCGGGATGAACGGGGCTCTGGCCGCCGATCTTCCCGTCAAGGCGAAAGCGGTCGAATATGTGAAGGTCTGCTCTCTCTACGGAGCGGGTTTCTGGTATATTCCGGGCACCGACACCTGCATCAAGCTGGGTGGTTACCTGCGGGTCGACACCACCTTCAACGGCGGCGCTCACGGCCAGCCGGCGTGGTCCAGCGATATCGGCCAGCAGAACCGGTACCGCGATTACTTCGTTTCTCGTTCGCGCATGGCGTTGACGATCGATACCCGGACCGCCACCGAATACGGCGTGGTCCGCACCTTCGGTCAGACCGATTTGCAGTTCACGACCCTGGGCGGCAGCACCTACAACCCGGCCTCGATCAACACCTCGTCGCCGGTTGGCGGCACCCAACTGCTTGACACCGTCGGCGGCGGTTACGCCGCGGTGGAATACCTCTTCATCCAGTTCGCCGGCTTCACCTTCGGTAAGTCGTCCTCGGCCTACTCGACGCCCTGGAACGGTTTCCCGGGCAACATCAACTCGAGCTTGCTCGGCGGCAACAATACCGACACTGGCGTCAACAACATCCAGTATACCGCGCAGTTCGGCAACGGCGTGTCCGCCAGCATCGGTCTCGACGATCCGACGGTTTGGAACCGGACCGTCGTCGCCAACCTCTCGCTTCCGCTGAGCGCGACGCTGGGCGCGTCCAACGCTTACGCCGGCACACACTCCCCCGACATCGTCGGCAACGTCCGCGTCGATCAGGCCTGGGGTCTGTTCCAGGTGTCGGGCGCGCTTCACGAGGTCAGCGGCTCCTACAACGTCCTGAACACCACGGGGGCTCCCGCCGGTGCCACGGGCCTCGCAGGCGCAGCTCCGACTGCAGGATCGGAAATCAGCGGTCACCCCGATACCAAGTGGGGCGGTTCGGTGATGGCGGCCTTGCAGATCAGGAACATCCCGACCGGTCCGGGCGACGACATCAAGGTCGACGCAAGCTGGTCCAAGGGCGACACCAAGAATGTGATCGCCAGCAGCGGGACCTCGCCGAGTTTCGCCATGTTCGGCGATAGCGGCGCCGCCTATCAGAGCGTCGGGTTTGGTCTGACGAGCGATGCGGTCTGGACGCCTGTCGGTGTCAACGGCAGCACCGACGGCGGCCTTCACCTGACGGAAGCCTACGGCGTCCGCGGCGCGTTCAACCACAACTGGGATCCGTACTGGTCGTCCAGCCTGTTCGGCAGCTACTCGGCTGTTCGTTATGACAGCACCGCAAAGGCTGGCATCTGTGCGAACTACGTCACGGCCGGCAAGGCAGTGGGTGGCGCGATCAACTTCTCCTGCAATCCCGACTTCAATGTTTCGCAGTTGGGTGTCGTCACCCGCTGGACCCCCGTCAAGAACCTGACGTTCTCGGCCGAAGTTCAGTGGTTCCACCTCGACCAGAAATTCGCCGGTGTTGCGACCTTGGGCCCGACGGCTCCGAAGCCCGCGACAGTTTACGAGTTCAAGGACCAGGATACGGTCCTGCTGCAGGTGCGCGCCCAGCGAAACTTCTGAGTGCGGTCTAGTTCGACTGGATCCGTGCTTTGACAACAGAAGGCCTTCAACAGTTGGAGGTCCATCCCTAAGGAGAAGCTCCAGACCATCATCAACTATTCAACCTCCGAAACCTCCGGCAATGCCCTGCCGGAGGTTTTATTTTGGTCGCTGATGGAAGCTCGTCCTCGCGTCGACATTTCGAAGCAGCGAAATTGTCCAACCCCGGCAGCATTGTCGTGCGAGTCGGGGAATGGACGTTGCCTTGACCGGTGACGAACGCGCTGTCTTTCATGTTTTGGTAGATGCGGCGCCGGCAGGCGCCCTTGACTGGCGCAACGACGGGTCGTGCGCGTCAAACACCTCTGCCGCGCCTGAGATTGACGAAATTCCCAGGATCGCTCGGATTCGGTGTGCGCACCACTTCAAACCACCGAATCTCAGAGTTTTGGCTCTTCCTGATAGAGATACTTGCGGTAGAAGTCGCGGACCCGAGCCGTATAGAGGCGCGGATCGAGAAAGTAGGATATGGCATGGCTGGCGTCAGGCACGATCCATAAGTCCTTGGGGCCGCTCGCTGCCTCAAAAAGGCGATTGACCATCTCAGTCGGCGTGTAACGATCGACAGCACCGTGAATGAAGAATAGTGGAATGCGCTGGCGGCGGACGCTCTCGATCGGGGTGCCCTCATCGAAATCATAGCCGGCAAGCAGCCTGGTTTCGAGACTGGCCACGTCCACGAACGGGAAGCTCGGCAGGTGATTGCGCCCGAGCTGATGGGCCAGTTCCTCTCTCACCGAAGTGAAGCCGCAATCCTCGATGCCCGCTTTCACCTGTGCTGGCAGATCGGTGCGACTGCTCATTGCGACGACGGTCGATCCACCCATGGAAATGCCGTGCAGGATGATTTCGGAGTTGCCGCCGATGCGCGCAACCACGGTATTGACCCAGTCAATGGTATCCGACGCATCGAGAATGCCCATGCCGATATATCGGCCATCGCTTGCCCCATGCGCCCGGTTATCCGCCGTGAAGACGTTAAAGCCGTCGGCGCGATAGATCTCAGCGTAACTGGCCATTGACGCTGCGTTGGTGTGGTGACCATGAATAAGAACCGCGGTGCGCTTCGTTGAGCGAACTGCGGGAAAATAGAAGCCCACCAGTGATGTGCCGTCACGTGCGGAGAGCGTCCAGCGCTCGTGCGGCGTGGCTGCCATCCACGCAGCACCCTCGATCCGGCTCTTGGCCAGGATTTTCGTCGATCGCGAAGCGTCCGCAGCAGGATGATCGGTGGGCGGTGGCTTGCGGAGGATAGCTGCGTCGAAAACATAGGTGCCAACCCCGAAGCTTGCGGCCGCTACGAGAATGACGAGAAGGACAGCGATTCGGGCCGACCACCTTCGGAGCGGTGAACCCGCTTCGGCTTTTCGTTGATCGACCGTCAGTTGACTGGCATCTTTTAATAATGGCATGAAATTCTCCGAACCATCACCTTGCTTCCAAACCATCGTAGTTCCGGCGATGAAAAAACGAGCGCGGCGTGCTGCGCCTCAACTATGGTGACGCCCAGTCTGCTCTCAGCTGGACACTCTCAGTTTGTCATTGAATCAACACACCATATTCGCGAAGCGGATCGCCATATTGATTGGAATAGGCCCCTAAGATGACTGTGGCTCATCCAGGTTACGGCGTGGTGTCCAATGCGTGGGAAGTGCGTTACAATTGCAATCACCGTCGGTCCCGACGAAGGCGCAATCGATTGACGATCGACGCTTGGGACCCTCGCTTGTTTTTCCTCAAGCTTCCACGCCCCGGTCCAGTCGTCCGCCTGCTCAGGTCCGGGCGGCGGCAGCGGCGCGTCAGCTGCACATAGATCGCCTTCGGCGAGGAGATGCCGTGCGTACTTGGACTTTCAAATCATTCGTGAGAAATATGGCTGGCCCTTGCGTGAATTCGGCAACGTGAATTCTTCAGTGCCAGTAGAAACCCTTTGCGCGAGATATCTGCCTTTGAAGGAAATTGTGCGCAATTACGGCTGCGGGCGTGAGATACGTTCGAACGCCATGCTGGTTGCGACGCCCAAGAGTGCCCAGAATAACAAGCTGGTGAGCGTCACCACTACGATAAATCTGTGAGAAAGTGCGGCAGGAACCTCGCTGTGTGATTCCGGCGCCAGCGGCGCACCGATCAGATGCGGCAGTGCGATCAGGGCGAGGCCAAGAACCGCAGCCCAAGCGGCGGGGCGGAAGACCAGCAGGCAAAGTCCGCCGGCCGTCACAGCCGCGGTAGCTATCCACCAAGTCTGCCGCGCCGTCAGTTCGGCCACTGGCATGCCCGGCAATTCCGGCGGCAGGCCGAGGCCGGGTGCAGCCGTAAACACGACAAAGCCGGCGAGCCCCCACAACAAGCCTTCCCGCCACGTCACCTGCCGGCCCCGGATCGCATAAACCCCGGTGAGCAACAGGGCAAAGCCGATCGCGGTCAGGATATTGGCTGCGACCGTTAAGGCGTTGCGTTGCAAGCCTTCCCGGGGTTCCCATTCGCTCTCATGAGCATGAGCCTTGTTTTGATCGTTGGCGGCACTGGCGTGGTCATGTCCCGCCGACGGCGTCCCGGCGACAGCCTTGCGTTCATAGACCTCGCTCTGCTGGATCAGCGGCACGGTACCGAAGAATTGTGCGACCGAAATAACCACTCCGACAATCAAGCCGGCAACGGCGGCAGAAAATACGATAGACCTGAAAACCGGCATTCGTCGTCAGTGGCAGGGAAACGCGTTAGCATGGCGAACATCGTGCGCGGCATTGTGAACCGCGCTGATATGCGAGAAGCCAACCACGCCGACAATGAAAAGGCCGAGGGCCATCGCCAGGACAGCTTGAGCAATAACGTTCGAGTCGACGGCGTTTGCGGGCAGATGGGCGGTCTGGGACTGTTGCATGGCTATCCTCGGCGAAGATGTTCGTTTTTAGCCCAGAACGACCATGAGCGCGACCCTAATTTTTCAATTGCCGGGTGACATCCCGGCTCGTTAGGTGAAAATTCGCGGTGGGGGCCACGTTTGTGCGCAGCAATTTTGCGCGGGCCGCCGCCTGAAACGCCTCCTGATGGGCGTTGAAGAATTCAATACATTCTCGTGGCGACGGCGTTGCCCGCAACAGGGTGCGGAACGCGCGACGATGCACCATGCAGAGGCCGGTGTGCTCGCCCGGCTGAAATGCCAGCGCGTCAATATCATTCCGCCAAAGGAGTGCTTTGCTGGACGGCATCAATCGATCATCGGTGTGGCCCCGCGGCAACTTGCCCGCGCTTGTTGTTTAACAGGGATGGTAATCCAAGATGGAAGTCGAATCTGCGATTGACTCTCAACACGATCAGATGCCACGATTTTGGTCGGTAGTGCCCGCAAGGGCTAACCAAGGGAATGCGGTATGTGTACGCAAGTACATCAATCCGCGGCTGCCCCCGCAACTGTAGGCGGATAGCCAACGACCATAGATACCACTGGAGACCAAAAGGTCTCTGGGAAGGTGGTCGGAGGCGATAACCCGCGAGCCAGGAAACCTGCTGCCGGTCATTGTCACGCGCGAACGCGTCGGGCGGGGTGCTCCGATGTCGCAAGAGTAGCTGGTGCATCTGCCGCTTGGGGCGAGGGCAGGTTGGACGGCGACCGCGCTGACGGGTAGGACTTCGCCGTCGAGCGCTAACGTGTTGAATTTCAGAAATCATGGTCATCCTGGGCCGTGCCCTGCGGGCGCGTGTCTTCATTCCAGTCAAGGCTACGCCAGTGAAAATTGCGGTGTCGCGATCAAGTGCTGGTTGCGCTCGTCCGTCACGCCGCTCGGCCTTGTTGCGCTCCTTGCTTCGGGCGCCGTGGCTCCGGCGATGGCGCAAGGCGCTCCGCAGGCCGAGAAAAAGCCTGAAAGTCTCGGGCCTATCGTCATCCCGCCGCCGCAGCGCAAGCCGGTACATCGAACCGGGTCCGGAACGCAACCGAGCCGTGCTGCCGGACGTGCTGCGGGCCGCGCCCGTACTCAGACCGCGGTGCCGGCGCCGGCTTCTGGCGGAGGCGAGGTTGCCCCTACACCGCTCAATACCAACGTCGTGGCCGAAAGTGCTTCCCGATTGGGACTGACCGCGCGCGAGATACCGGCAACGGTCGAGGTGATCGATCAGCAAACGATCAGGGATCAAGGATATCGAACCGTTTCGGAGGTGGCCCAGGGCGCGGTCGGCGTGACATCCGGCGATAACCCCGCAGAACCTTCCGCTTTTTCGATGCGCGGGTTCACCAACAGCCTGATCAACACGCTCTACAACGGCATCAAGATCGGCCCGCAGAACATGACGTCGCGGGTGATGGACACGGCCAGTCTTGAAAGCGTCGAGTTTCTGAAAGGACCGGCATCATTGCTATCGGGCGAAGGCGCGGCCGGCGGTGCGGTAAATTTTGTGACAAAGCAGCCAACCACCGGGCCGATCCGGAATGAGGCGTTCTTTTCTTATGACTCACTGCATTCGTTCCGCAATTCGTACGGCTCCGGCGGCAGCACCACTGCTCAGGGGCTGGATTATCGATTCGACGTCAGCCGCTCGTCGCTTAATGGCTTTACCGACGACACCAACACCAAAACCCTGAACATCTCCGGCCAACTGAATTATCGCGTTTCCGATAGTTTCAGGATCTGGGGAGCGATCGAATACAAGCAGGACAAGGCTGCCACCTATTGGGGCGCGCCGCTGGTGTCGACCGCGTTCAGTGGGCCGCATGCGACGACCGGAATCGTATCGGGGAACTATGTGTCCAACTACAACGGCACCAATCTGGGAGCCGTCACGATCGACAACCGTACCTTCAATACGAACTATAACGTCCTTGATAACCATGTGAAGGCCGACGAGTTGTGGCTCCGAGGCGGGTTCGAATGGAATATCACCCGCGATCTTACGCTGAAGAGCCAGATGTACGGTTACGGTGCCAAACGCGAATGGTTCAACAACGAGGTCGAGGCATTCAATGCGGACGTCAACCTGGTCGACCGCGAGCGGTTCTTCGTCGCGCACGATCAGAAACTGATCGGAAACGTCACCGACCTGACATGGAATTCGAATGTCGCCGGCATGGACAACCGCATGGTCACGACATTCGCGGCCAGTAACCTCGATTTTGTTCGCCCCGGCGCTGCCAACTTTCCGCACGACCTGGTTTCGCTTGTCGATCCGGCCAGAGGCACCTATGGCTTGCTGACGACGCAACAGCAGACGGCGAAGATCGACAATGAATCGCTGTCGGTGGAAGATCGCCTGAAGATCACGCGGACATTTGCCTTGATCGGCGGTTTGCGCATCGAGCACATCGGGCTCGACCGCAACTCCACGAATGTCGCAGGCGCTGAGCGCGCCGGCTTTCCATTTTCGAAGTCCTGGACCCCCGCGACCGGCCGCTTCGGCTATACTTGGGAGGCTATTCCCGGCATGACCTTCTACAGCCAATACGCCACTGGCGCCGACGTCGCCGCCAACAACGTCTTCCTGCTGGGTGCGCTGCAGCCGTTGGATTTGACCACATCCCGCACCTACGAAACCGGGGTTAAGCAGTTGTTCTGGGACAACAAGGCCGAGTGGTCTTTCTCCGCCTTCGACATTCTGCGCAAGAACGTTTACGCCGCCGCGGGCGGAATGCAGCTCAATATCGCAGGACAACAGCAATCCAAGGGCATCGAGATCGCGGCGGCGATACGCCCCACCACGGCATGGAAATTCTGGGGCAATTTCGCTTATGTCGATGCGCGCTATGCGGATTATGTTTTCGGCGCGGGCTCGTTTTCCGGCAACACGCCTCCGAACGTACCGCGAATCGTCGCAAATGCCGGCGCATCCTATCGCTTCGCGACCGCATTGCCGGTCGAACTCGGGGCATCGGTTCGTCACGTCGGCAGCCGTTTCAATACCGACGCCAATACGGTCACGCTCGACGCCTATACGGTTGCCGACGCCTATGTCTTCGTTGATATCCCGAAGTCGGTTTTCCAGGCCGTCGACCAGACCCGGTTGACATTCCGGGTGCGAAATTTGACCGACAAGAGATACGCCATCTGGGGCGATCCGTTCTACCCGGATCAGGTTTTGCTTGGCGCACCGCGCACCTATGAAGTGTCCGCTGCGTTCAAGTGGTGAAGTCCAGCACCGTGCGCGCGCTCATTCTGCTTCATCGCTGGTTGGGCGTTTCGTTCTCTCTCTTGTTTGCGATGTGGTTCTCAACCGGCATCGTGATGCATTTTGTTCCCTTTCCGGCCCTGACGGAAGCAGAACGCATCAACGGGCTGGCGTCGATCGGTTCATCGCAAGTGCCGTATGATCCCGCCGCTGCCGTCAACGCCAGTGGCATCGAGGACGCAACCCGTGTCCGGCTGCTCCGGCGAAGCGACGGACCGGTCTATGTTGTGACGGGCAGATCGGGCATAAGCGCGGTTCGCGCCGATGATCTGACCAATGCCGCCATAAAATCCGTTCCATTGGCGTTGATGATCGCCGAAGCAGCGGCGCGGCAGCGTGGACAGGGCTCGTCGCAGGTGGCGTTCGTCGATCTCGCGAATTACGATCAGTGGACGGTGCCGAACGGGTTTGATCGTCACCGTCCGCTGTATCGCATTGCGCTCAACGATACCGCGGGCACCGAGCTTTACGTGTCCTCGGTCACCGGCGAAATCGTGCTCGACACCGCACGCCGGGAACGTGCGTGGAATTACGTGGGTAGCGTGACGCACTGGATCTATCCCACAATATTGCGCAGGAGCCAGGGCGTCTGGGATGCCACGGTGTGGTCGCTGTCCCTTGTCGCCTTGATCGCGGCGATCTCCGGAAGCGTACTCGGCATCCTGAGAGTGAAAATAGCGAACGGGCGCATCGTCTCACCCTATTCGGGTTGGCAAAAGTGGCATCATGTGCTCGGGTTGGCATGCATGACCTTCGTGCTGACCTGGATTTTCAGCGGCTGGTTGTCGATGGACCATGGCCGGTTGTTTTCGACCGGAAAGCTTTCCGCCGCGGAAATCGCGGCGATCGCGGGCACGCCTGCGTGGGAGAGTTTGCCGACGCGCGGGGCGGAATCGATTTCCGCCCGCGCCCGGGAAGTTGAATGGTTTGTGTTCAATCGGAAATTCTACAGACGCGACCGAATCAGCCTTGACGTGCAACTAATGGCTTCCCTCGATTCCGGCATTTACGGGTCTTCCCCCCAGGTTGAATTTCTGGATGCTCGCGAGATAAGCGCGTTCGTCGAACGGGTGGCGTCCGGTTGCAACGTTCCTGTGATTGTCCATGCCGTCGACAATTATGCGACCGTGGCGCCCATGCCGAATGCTCCGGTCTACCGGTCGATATGCGGTAGCATGTGGCTTCACATTGACGGCGCGAGCGGCGCAATCCTTGAGCGACTCGATCTTTCGCGGCGCGCCTATCGCTGGCTCTACAGCGCGCTGCATACGATGGATTTTCCCATATTGTCTGCTCGTCCCGCATTGCGAAGCGCGCTGATCGTAATATTGTGTGGTTTCGGGTTCGTGTTCAGCCTGACTGGCGTCGTCATCGGCTGGCGCAGATTGCGAATGCAATTTTCAGTGTCCCGGTCGCCTGTGATAACACCGTGACCCCTGAAAGTTTCTGAGGGTATGCCGTGTCCCGAGCGCTCCGGAGGCTTGGCTTTGCCGTCAATGCGCGCACGCATCACGGCCCATCGCCTGACCGAGCGGCGCAATGGCGGGCGGCTGCCAAAGAGGCAGGGATGCGGTCGGCACCGGGTTCCTTTTCCGAGGGTACCTGACCCAACAGGTCCTGTTCGGTCAACCCGAGTGACTCCACGGCAACAGCGGTTGACCCCAGTCACCCCGGCGGCTAGCGTCGCCGGTGATGGTCCTCCCGCATGGGAGGTGAAAAGGGAAGCCGGTGCGAGTGTTCTCAACGCCGGCGCTGCCCCCGCAACTGTAAGCGACGAGCCGCAAGCCGATGCCACTGGGAATTCCCGGGAAGGCGGCTGATGGCAACGACCCGCGAGCCAGGAGACCTGCCATCACGAACTGTGCTTTGGAGGCGTCGTCGGGGCGGGGTGCACCGGACGGGAGCGAGTCGGATGGCGATGAGCCGTCGGCGCGACCCAACAAAGCTCGTGGCCTGACGGCCGTGATGTGAGCCTGTGATGGATCGCGAGAGCACAGATCGAGAAGCCGTTGATGTGGCGCTGGTCGAGGTTGCTCGAACCAGTTCGCCCAGCAGTCCGACCGTCGTGAGCGTGTGCGTTACCTGCAAGACGGCCGAAGAAGGCGCCGTGGTCGGGCCGGGCATGTTCGAATCGGTCAGGGCCGCGATCGGTCCATCCAATCACGTGCAGGTGCGGCCGGTGCAGTGCCTCGGCGTCTGCAAGCGGCCTGCGACCGTCGCGGTGACAAGCGCGGACGGTTACACATTTCTGTTCGGCGACCTGCAGACCGAGAGCGGCACCACGGCCCTGGTGTCGTTCGTTCGATCCTATCAGAAATCCGATTACGGCCTGGTGCCGTGGCGCGAACGCGCCGATGTCCTGCGCAAGGGCATGGTGGCGCGAGTGCCGCCGATGCGCTGGTCGCCGGACGATGGCAGCGCGCCGAAATGACGGCGCTTGCCACCACGCTGGTGCTGGGCGGCGCGCGCTCCGGCAAATCCGCCTTTGCTGGGAAGCTGATCGGCGATAGCGGATTATCGCGCGTCTACCTTGCGACCGCGACGGCGGAAGATGACGAGATGCGATCGCGCATCGCCCATCACCGCGCGCAGCGCGGCGACGGCTGGATCACCGTCGAGGAACCGCTGGCATTGGTCGATGCATTGACGCGGGAGGCGACCCATGGTCGGGCCGTACTGGTGGATTGCCTGACCCTGTGGTTGTCGAACCTGATGTTCGCGGAGCGCGATCCCGAAGTGGAAGGGCACCGGCTGACCCGATTTCTCGGTGGAGTGAAATCTCCTGTGGTGCTGGTGTCGAACGAAATCGGCCTCGGCCTGGTGCCGGAGACGCCGCTCGGTCGCAGCTTTCGCGATGCACAAGGCCGCCTCAACCAGATCGTCGCCGCCGCCGTTCCAAATGTGGTGTTCATCGCAGCCGGGCTTCCGCTCTGGCTGAAGCGTTCGTCTTGAGGAGAACCTGAAATGTCCCGTGTCCCCGTCACCGTGCTTACCGGATTTCTCGGCGCCGGCAAAACCACGCTGCTGCGTTCCCTGTTGACGCAGGCCGATGGCCGCCGCATCGCCGTGATCGTCAATGAATTCGGCGACGCCGGGTTTGACGGGGGACTGGTCGAAGCGTGCGCGGCAAAGGCCTGCGCGCCCGGCGACATCGTTGAACTCACCAACGGTTGCATCTGCTGCACCGTCGCCGACGATTTCATTCCGACCATGGACAAGCTGTTGTCTCGCGACCGGCCACTTGACGCCATCGTCATCGAGACCTCGGGACTGGCGTTGCCGCAACCTTTGCTGAAAGCGTTCGACTGGCCCGCGGTACGGACCCGCGCCACCGTCGACGGCGTTGTCACGGTGGTCGATGCGCTGGCGCTGTCGGAAGGGCGCGTTACCCTAGACGAGGATGCTGTTGCCGCCCAACGGTCCGCTGACGAGGCTCTCGATCACGACGACCCGATCGAGGAAGTGTTTGAGGATCAGCTCGCCTGCGCCGATCTGGTGGTGTTGTCGAAGAGCGACCTCGTTTCCCCGGCCACCCTGGTGCAGATCGAGGCGCGTCTCAAATCCGTGCTGCGGCCCGGCGTCAACATCGTGCGTTCCAAAGGCGACTTGGTGGCGCCGGTCCTGATCGGCCTGAACGCGGCCGCGGAAGACGACATGGCGGCGCGGGCCGGTCGTCACGGCGAGGAAGAAGAGCACGACCATGACGATTTCGACAGCATCGTCGTGATGCCGTCGACGGCTGCCAGCGTTGACGCCATGCGCGCGCGCGTCAGCGACGCCCTGAATCTGACCGGGGTGCTGCGCGTCAAGGGCCATGCCCGCATCGCCGACAAGGCCGCTCCAATCGTGGTGCAGGGGGTAGGTGGTCGCGTTGAGCTCTCCTTTGCCCGGCCGGATGCGAAGCAGGCCGAACATCTCGTGGTGATCGGGCTGAAAGGGTTCGACGGTGATGCCGTCCGGCGGGCGTTGGCAGGATAGCAAGGGACTTTGGGGATGCACCTGAAGCTCGACGGCAGCGGCAGTATCGACGATGGCGACGTCGCCCGCGATCTCGGGCAGGAGCCGGCCGACATCGTCGTGCTGTCGGCGGCAGACAGCGATCTCGCAGCGTTCGGTGCGGCCTACGGCACGCTGGCCGGCGACTTTCCGAGCGTACGGCTGACCAATCTGCTCGCGCTGGGGCACCCGGCTTCGGTCGATCTCTATGTCGAGCGCACGCTGTGCGAAGCCAGGATTGTGGTGCTGCGGATGCTCGGCGGCGAAAACTACTGGCCCCATGGCGTCGAAAGCCTGCGCAGCGATGCGTTGCGGCGCGGGGGATTGTTTGCGTGCCTACCCGGTGAGATGGACTGGAACGCCGCGCTGGCGGGGCGCGGAACGCTCGGCGCTGACGAGACGCACGCGCTCTGGCGCTATTGCAGCGAGGGCGGAATCGAGAATGCGGAACTCGCGCTGCGCTTCGCTGCATACCTCATTGGGCATGGTGAAGCGCCGCCGCCGGCGCGTCCGATGCCATCGGCCGGTTTTTGGCGAGGTGAACCGGCGAACGATGAGCGGCCCAATGCCGTTGTCATCTTCTATCGTGCGCTGGCCGCGGGCGGTGATACCGCCGGGGTCGAGGCGCTGCGCGCCGCGCTCCTGGCGCGGGGCCTCAACCCGGTGTGCCTGTTCGTCACCAGCCTGAAGGACGAACGATCGGCCGCGTTCCTGCGCGCGGCGCTGTCGGCATATCCGCCCGATATCATTATCAACGCTACCGCGTTCGCCACCGCGACTGCCCATGACGATGCAGGTATGCTCGCCATTTCCGATTGCCCGGTCTTGCAGGTCGCGCAGGCCGGCATATCCCGCGTGAGCTGGGAGGCATCGACGCGCGGGCTCAACCCGCGCGATCTCGCTATGCATGTGGTGCTGCCGGAAGTCGATGGCCGCATCTTTGCCAATGCCATTGCTTTCAAGGAGCGCGGCGAGAGTCTGGCCGGCTTTGCACCGACAACTTTCCAGCCGGTGGCCGACCGTATCGATGCGACGGCCGGTCTGGCGCTGGCTTGGGTGCGACTGCGTCGGGCGGAGCAGCCTGTGCGCCGCGTTGCGCTCGTACTGGCCAACTATCCCAATCGTGACGGACGGCTTGCCAACGGCGTCGGCCTCGACACGCCGCAAAGCCTGATCGATCTGCTCGCCGTGATGCGCGGCCAGGGCTATGCCGTCAGGGATCCGCCAGGTGACGCTGCGGCGATGATGGATCTGCTGCAGGAAGGTCCAACCAACGCGATCGCGGGACGCGCGTCACGCTCTGGCGGCGTGGCATGGCCGCTCGCGAATTATGAGACGGCATTTGCGGCTCTGCCTGAAAAAGTGCGGCGCGCCGTTGTGTCCCGCTGGGGGAAACCGGACCAGGATCCTCACGTCGTCGCCGGCGATTTTCGCCTTGGGTTGCATCGTTTCGGCAATGTCGTCGTCGGTGTGCAGCCGGCGCGCGGTTACAACATCGATCCCAAAAGTACCTATCATGATCCCGACCTGGTGCCGCCGCACCACTATCTCGCTTTTTACCTGTGGCTGCGGCGTGAATTCGACCTCCATGCCGTCGTGCATCTCGGCAAGCACGGCAATCTCGAATGGTTGCCTGGCAAGAGCACCGGCCTGTCGGCCGATTGCTTGCCCGATGCTGTGCTCGGGCACATCCCGCATCTATATCCTTTTATCGTGAACGATCCCGGCGAGGGTATCCAGGCCAAGCGCCGCGCGAGCGCCGTCATTATCGATCATCTGACGCCACCAATGACCCGTGCCGAGTTGCACGATGATCTCGCGCGGCTGGAAACGCTGGTCGACGAATATGCACTGGCGGCTGATCTCGATCCGAAGCGAGCCACCGTACTCGCCGAAGATATTCTGTCGCTGGCGCGGGCGCAGCGGCTCGACGCAGACGTCAATGTGACGCGAAATACGCCGACCAACGACGCCTTGCGCGCGCTCGATGCCCATCTCTGTGACCTCAAGGAGATGCAGATACGCGACGGCCTGCATGTGTTTGGCCGCGTGCCCGCCGATGCCCAACGCAACGATCTGATCGTGTCGATCGCGCGGCTTCCACGTTCGGATTTGAGGGCGCAGGATGCGTCGTTGCATCGTGCTCTGGCGCTCGACCTCGGCTTTGGCGCGTTCGACCCGCTGACCCGTGATCTCGCCGCCGACTTCGAGGGACCGCGCCCCGCAGTCCTTGCTCAAATCAACGCCTCGTCATGGCGCACATCGGGCGACACCGTCGAGCGGATAGAATTGCTCGCGCTTCGACTGGTTGCCGGTGAACAGCCGTGCGACGGCGCCTGGAGCCGGACGCGCGAGGTATTGAACTGGATCGACACCAAACTTCGGCCCGTCATTGACGCCTGTGGGGCGGCCGAGATCGGTGCCTTTCTCCGCGGCCTGGACGGCCGGTTCGTCCGGCCCGGCCCATCCGGGGCGCCGACGCGGGGACGGCCGGATGTGCTGCCCACTGGACGCAATTTCTTTGCGGTCGATGTGCGGGCAGTGCCGACGCCTTCGGCGTGGCGGATCGGGCAACTGGCGGCGGAACGCCTGGTCGAAGCTTATTGGCAGGAGGCCGGCGAATGGCCGCGCGCGGTCGCGCTGTCGGCCTGGGGCACCGCCAACATGCGCACGGGCGGTGATGACGTTGCCCAGGCGCTGGCTCTGATCGGTGCACGCCCGTTGTGGGAGGAGACCTCGGGCCGGGTCACCGGCTTTGCGATTACGCCCCTCGGCGAACTGAAGCGTCCCCGGGTGGATGTTACCTTTCGTGTATCCGGACTATTCCGCGACGCCTTTCCAACCCAGATGGACATTATCAACAGCGCCGTCAATGCCATCGCCAGGCTCGATGAGCCGGATGAAGCCAATCCGATTGCCGCCAATGTTCGTATCCGGCGGAAACTGCTTGAGGCTGATGGTCTGGCCGGCGAGGCAGCGCAGCGCCGCGCTGCATATCGCGTGTTCGGCTCCAAGCCCGGCGCGTATGGCGCGGGCCTGCAGGCCCTGATCGACGAGGGCGGCTGGAACAATCGCGGCGATATCGCCGATGTCTATCTCGATTGGGGCGGCTACGCGTATGGCAGTGGCACCGAAGGCGAAGGCGCGCGGGAGGATTTCGCCGACCGCCTCAAGGACACCGATCTGGTTGCGCAGACCCAGGACAACCGTGAACACGATATCCTGGATTCCGACGATTATTATCAGTTCATGGGCGGTCTGGCGGCGACCGTGGAAAGCTTGCGGGGACGCGCGCCGCGGATTGCGCATATCGACACTTCGCGGCCGGAAGCGCCGCTGTCGCGGCCGCTCAGCCACGAAATCTCGCGTGTGGTTCGCGGGCGCGCCGCCAATCCTAAATGGATCGCCGGCATGATGCGGCACGGGTATAAAGGTGCATTCGAGATCGCCGCAACGGTAGATTATTTGTTCGGTTTCGCAGCTTCGAGCGATGCGGTCTCCAACCATCATTTCGATCAATTGTTCGCTTCCTATCTGGAAGACGAGGGCGTACGAGATTTCATGCACACCGCCAACCCGGCGGCGCTGCGCGAAACCGCAGAGCGTTTTGCCGAGGCGATCCGGCGCGGACTGTGGATCCCGCGCTCCAATCGCGCCGCTGATCTGATTGCCGAACTCTTGCCGACCGCGCAGAAGGAAATCGCATGACCGGGACCTCGACTGAATCGGATGAAGCCGAGAATGCGCGACACAAGGAGAAAGCCCGCAAGCACAAGGCGGCACGCGACAAGATCATGGCGACCAAGACCGGCGAAAAGGGACTCCTGATCGTCAACACCGGCACCGGCAAGGGCAAGACATCCGCCGCGCTCGGCATGGTGTTCCGGCATATCGGACACGGCTATCCGGTTGCGGTCGTCCAGTTCACCAAATCGCCGGCATGGGACACCGGCGAGGCGAAGCTGCTGGCGAAATTCCCTGAACTGGTGACCCTGCACATTATGGGCGAAGGCTTTACCTGGGAAACCCAGGATCGCGAGCGCGATATTGCCGCCGCCACCAAGGGCTGGGAACGCGCCAAGGAGCTGATCCGCGACGATCGTCATCGTATGGTGCTGCTGGACGAACTCAACATCGTGCTGCGCTACGATTACCTCGATATCCAGGAAGTGCTTACCTTCCTGCGCGAGGAAAAGCCCGCCGACAAGCACGTCGTCATAACCGGCCGCAATGCCAAGCCGGAGCTGATCGAGATGGCCGACCTCGTCACCGAAATGACGTTGGTGAAACATCCGTTCCGTGCAGGCGTGAAGGGCCAGAAGGGCATCGAATTCTGATGGCGCGGCCGACTCCCGCGCTGATGATCCAGGCCACCGGCTCCAATGCCGGCAAGTCGACGATCGTCGCGGGGCTTGCGCGCGCGCTGGTGCGGCGCGGTCTGAAGGTGGCTCCGTTCAAGCCGCAGAACATGTCGAACAATGCCGCCGTCGCGATCGAAGGCGGCGAGATCGGCCGCGCTCAAGCCGTGCAGGCGCGGGCGGCCAGGGTGCCGCCGAGCGTTCACATGAACCCGGTGTTGCTGAAGCCGGAGACCGATACCGGGTCGCAAATCATCGTGCAGGGCAAACGCCAGGGCACGTTGCGCGCAAAGAATTATCTGGAAAAGAAGGCGGCCCTGCTTCCGGCGGTACTGGAGAGTTTTGCATACCTCGCCCTTGATGCGGATATCATCCTGGTTGAAGGCGCCGGCAGTCCGGCTGAGATCAACCTCCGCGGCGGCGACATCGCCAATATGGGATTTGCCGCGGCAGCAGACGTACCCGTGGTGATGCTCGGTGACATCGATCGCGGCGGCGTGATCGCGAGCCTTGCCGGCACGCATCTCGTTCTGGAGCCGGACGAACGGCGTCGGATCCACGGCTTTATCGTCAACAAATTTCGCGGCGACGTTGGATTGTTCGGAGATGGCCTGACGGCGATCACGCGCCTTACGGGTTGGCCCTCGCTCGGCGTCGTGCCGTGGCTGCCACAGGCCGCGTGGCTACCGGCGGAGGATGCCGTCGATCTCGATCGTGAGCATGGCTCGGCGTCCACGCGAATCATCTCGGTGCCGGTTCTCGCCCGCATTGCCAATTTTGACGATCTCGATCCGCTGGGCATGGAGCCCGGCGTCAAGCTGGTCTTCGTCAGGCCGGGCGAACCTATTCCTGCCGAATCCGAAATCGTCATTCTCCCCGGCAGCAAATCCACCATCGGCGATCTCGCCTTTTTGCGCGCGCAGGGCTGGGACATCGATATCAAGGCGCATGTTCGTCGTGGCGGGCATGTGCTCGGGCTGTGCGGCGGCTATCAAATGCTCGGCCGAACCGTCGCTGATCCGGATGGCGTGGATGGCCCTGCGGGTACGGTCGAAGGCCTGGGTCTGCTCGATATCGCGACCGTCATGGGCGCCGACAAATCGACCACACTCGTTGGTGGCACGCATTGCGCGACCGGAGCCGCGATCAGGGGTTACGAGATTCATCTCGGCCGCAGCGAAGGTGGTGATTGCGTGCGGCCTTTGCTCGACATCGAGGGCCGTGCCGACGGCGCCAGCTCGGCCGACGGCCGGGTGCAGGGAACTTATGTCCATGGCTTGTTCGCGAGCGACACCTTTCGCAAGGCATGGCTCGCGCACTTCGGTATTGCGTCGTCATTGGCCTACGAAGCCCGGATCGAATTGGCATTGGACGCGCTAGCCGATCATCTGGAAACGCATCTCGACATCGAGCAGATCCTGAAAATCGCGCGCAGCCGTCACGCGACCAGCACGAGCGCGGCGTAGGCCGCTGCCTCCAGCAGACATGCTGCCACAAGCAGATCGAGCGCACGGCCGATATCGCCGGGGGCCGCATCCTTGCGCGCCTCGGCGTTGAGAAAGGGATCATCGACGCTGCGCTCGCCGTAGCGGCGCGGCCCAACTAGCGCCAGACCAAGCGCGCCTGCCATCGCACTTTCCGGCCACCCGGCATTGGGAGAGCGATGTTTCGCCGCATCTCGCCACATCACCCGGAGCGCTGTCACAGTCGCGCTATTCGCGACCGGAGCGACGACCGCGACGAGTAACCCCGATAGCCGTGCCGGGATCAAATTGACGAGATCGTCCAACCGTGCGGCAGCCCAACCAAAGGACTCGTAGCGCGTGTTGCGATGCCCGATCATGGAATCAGCGGTATTGATGGCCTTGTACGCGATCAAGCCGGGCAGTCCCAGCAATGCCAGCCAGAATACCGGGGCTACCACGCCGTCGGAGAAATTCTCGGCACAGGATTCGATGGCCGCGCGGCACACACCGGCCTCGTCAAGTTGATCCGGATCGCGGCCGACGATCAGGGAAACGGCGCGGCGCGCTGCTGCGAGCCCGCCATCGGTGAACGCCGCGCGTACCCGCGCAACGTGCTGGTAAAGGCTCCGCTGCGCGATCAGCATCGAAGCCACCAATCCAATCAGCAGATTTCCGAATGCGATTTGACGCAACGCCGCCTCAATCAAAAATCCGGACAATGCCGAAATTGCGAGGAGCAGGATGACCACACTGACGCCGGCGGATGTTCGTTGCGCCGGCGATCGCGTATCCAGATTGAGCGTGCGGTCGAGCGACCCGATGAACGATCCGATCAGGGTTACCGGATGTGGCAACCGCCGCCATAGCCAGTCGGGATCCCCGATCAGGGCGTCGAACGCCAAGGCTGCGACTACAACAAAAAGCGTATCGCTCCAGATCAGCACGTCAGTGCGCCACGCGCTCGAGTTCCGAGGCGAGGCGGTCGAGCGCCTCCGACACCTTGGGACCGCCACACACGGTCAGCTTTTCCGGAATTACGAGGCGCCTTGCTGCCGGATAGAAGCGCTCCAGCGCCGGATGCAGCATGAAGGCCCGGCCTTCGTCCTCGGCAAAGTCACCGTCTTGGGATACCAGCAGAAAATCGGGCTTCAGGCTGACGATGGCTTCCAGCGATACAAATCCCCCGAGTTTGTAGCCGAGATCGGCTGCGGCATTGCTGAGACCCGCGGTCGCCAGCAGCGAGCTCGTCAGGCTGTCGCCGCCGGAAACCCAGCCGCGCCTGGACAGCGCCAGCACGCGATAGGACTTGCGCGACACGACTTCCCGCGCATGCAAAATCGCTGCATCCAGCCGTTTTATTTCGGCAGCGGCGCGGTCGGGATGCTGAACAAGGTCGCCCATCTGGAGAATTTGCTTCTTCACGTCATCCAGCGAGCGTGCGGCGTCAAACTCGACAACATGCAGCCCTTTCTCTTTCAGCAACTCCCGTGTCGCTCGTTTGGTGAAGCGTCCGGCGACGACGACATCCGGCTTTAGAATCAATACGTCCTCGGCTTCGCCGGAAAGCCTTGGGAATTGTGCGGCCTTTGCCGGATCCCAGGATCGTGCGCGATCGCGGGAGTAGGGGCTGAGACCCAGAATTTGCGCAGGGTCGGCTAATGTTACGAGCAGTTGATCGGTGCACAAATTGATGGAGGCAACACGGGGTGGCTCGGCAGCGTATGAAACGCTGTGCAAGCCGATGGAGGTCAGAATGGTGGTGGCCGCCACAAAAGCGCTTCGCAGCCCCTCGCATTTCGTGACCGATGATGGCATGAACCGCCTATGAAACATGGTGGTGATCTCACCGGGGCAATCGCGTGCCATGGCGGCGCACCCGGCAGTTGGCTGGATTTGTCGACCGGGATCAACCCCTGGTCGTGGCCAATCCCGCAGCACCTGCCGGAAAGCGTGTGGCAGCGTTTGCCGTCGCGCACTGAAACGGAGGCGTTGCTGGATGCCGCGCGAAAAACCTATGGCGTGCCTGACGGAGTCGACATCGCCGCTGCCGCCGGAACCCAGGCGCTGATCCAGTTGCTGCCTTATCTCGCCGTTCCCGGACCGGTCGCGATCGTCGGACCGACTTATAATGAACATGCTGCCGCCTGGCGCAACGTTGGCCATCCCGCGGTCGCAATCGACCATCTCGGCGCGTGCCCCGAAAACGCGGTTCATGCGGTCGTTGTCAATCCGAACAATCCCGATGGCCGTGTCACCGATCGTGCCGTATTGACGCGGACGGCGGCGCAACTGGAAGCCCGCGGTGGATGGCTGGTTGTCGATGAAGCCTTTGCCGATGTCGATCCGGCCATCAGCGCGGTCGCATTGTGCCCCGATTGGCCTGTATTGATTTTGCGCTCGTTCGGGAAATTCTATGGCCTCGCGGGACTTCGGCTCGGCTTCGCCATTGCCGCGCCTGACACGATCGGGCGTATCTCCGCGGCATTGGGGCCATGGCCCTGTTCCGGGCCGGCGCTGTTGATCGGAACCAAGGCGCTTGACGATCAGCCATGGGCCGAGCGCACTCGTCGCGCGCTTGAACAGCAGGCCCGCAAGCTTGATCAGGTTCTGGGGAACGCGGGT
The DNA here is from genome assembly GCA_963793165.1 of uncultured Alphaproteobacteria bacterium. Classification (GTDB taxonomy): domain Bacteria; phylum Pseudomonadota; class Alphaproteobacteria; order Rhizobiales; family Xanthobacteraceae; genus Bradyrhizobium. The sequence continues at coordinate 1,175,901 of CAWBYU010000002.1, read as the reverse complement.
TTCACTATCGCTGGAGGCACGCCATTGTTCCGGCTTGCCCGCCACCCCCTTGCCCTGAAACGGCATGCCGCGCTGGCGCAGCGGCATATCTGGTGCCGAAAGTTTGACTGGGCAAATGACCTGCTGCGATTTGGTCTTCCTGCCGATGCCGCCGGCCTCGACCGCTTGGCGGTCGCGTTGCGCGACTAGCCAGATCAGGCGTCTGCGAGAATCCGCCATCACCATGTGGCGTTAAACCCCGCATACGCCGCCGGACCGGTGGTGCCGAAGTTGAAAACCTCCTGATAGTGTTCGTTCAGGATGTTTTCGCCGCGCCCAAACATTTTCCAGTTCTTGTCGATTTTGTACTCGATATAGAGATCGACGCGGGTATAGGCATCGACCTGGCTGGTCTGGCCGGGGCTGCTGAAGCGCTTGGAAACGGTGAGAACGCGGGGTTCTATCAGCCAATTGTCCGTGGGTGTGATGGTGAGCGTAAAGCGTGCCAGGTTCTTGGGCCGCCGCGCCAGTATCAGTCCGGTCGCCAGGTCGATCGCGTGCAGATACGTGTAAGCCGCATTGAACTTCACGAGGCCCGGCAGAACATTGATCGTCGTTCCCACTTCCAAGCCGCTGGTTTCGGCGCGGGCCACGTTGACATAGCAACCGGTCTGGATACCCGTGCACGGATTGGCCTTCGGTGTCGACGACACGAAATTGATCAAATTGCTGAAGTCGTTGGAAAAGCCCGTGAGTGAAGCGACCACGCGACCGCCAAACAGCGATTGATCTATCCCCGCGTCGTAACCGAAGCTCTGCTCGGGACGGAGACCCGGCGTACCATTGGCCGTATCGTAGAGCTGAAACAGCGTCGGCGCCTTGGCGCCAGTGCCTGCGCTGGTGTGGAATTTGGTGCCGATCTCGGCAATCGTGTAGGCTGCGGTTGCGCGCCATGTCTCAAAGCGCGCTACGTCCACCACGTCGTCCACCCGTCCGCCGAGGGTGATGTTCAGCCGGTCGCCGATTGGCAATTGCCACAACGCGAACGCCGAATTGGTGTCCTGCGTCTTTCCAATCAGCGCGATTGTTGGGCCTGGTTTCGGCAGCAGGTTGGCCGAGTAGGTGTTGGCGGTCTCATGTTGGGTCCTGGAGCCAACGATGAGCGACCCAAACGGCCCGAGTTTCAAATTTCCCTGGTATTCGGCGCCGATGCTGTTGCCGATGAAGTCGGAAATGATGGACGTCGTATTCTGCGGCAGCGTGTTGTTCTTGTAGGTCACATCGTTGAAAGAGCGATCGATGTGGGTGTCGAATACGTTGAGGCTATGGGTGAGGATCCCGCCCAACGTGTCGATCGAGGCCCGTCCCCAGACCTGCTCCAGCAGCCGGTTGGCGCTTGAGGGGGTGTCGGGAAACGTGCCGGTCGACTGATCGTAGGCGGAGCGCGTGAACGATGAGAGCATGCCGGTTTCCAGCCGCACGCCTTCACCGGCATCGTAGCCGAATCGGGCCGAGCCGCCGACACGGTCGAAACCGTCGCGTTCCAGCGGACCGTATTTGGCCTCGAGCGGGGGGATACGATAGCCGAAGCGGGAGAAGCCGTTGCTGTGCTGTCCGCCGCCAGTGACCGCATACGACCATGGACCCGAAGATCCCGTCACCGATCCGTTCGTCACCGCGGTGTCATAGCTTCCGCCTTCGGTCCGGACGTTGAACTGCGCAGGACCGGAGCCCTTCTTGGTGATGATATTGACGACGCCGCCCATCGCGTCCGATCCGTAGAGCGCGCTTTGCGGGCCTTTCAGCACTTCGATCCGCTCGATGGCACTGGGCGCGAACATCGCGAAATCGAAATCGCCGCTCGCCGCGGTCGGATCGTTGATCCGGATGCCGTCGATCATCACCAAGGTCTGGCCAGTATTGGCGCCACGCAGCCGAATGTTCGTGGTCGAACCCGGTCCACCGCTTTCGCTGATGTCGAGGCCGGGAACGGTTCTCAAGGCATCGACCAGCGATCCGGGATTGCTGGTCGCAAGCGTCTCACCCCGGACCACGCTGATCGAACTGCCGGTGCGGCTGATCGGCTCGGGTTCCCTGTCGGCCGTCACCACCACCTCGGGGGGGTCCGGTGGCGGAGGGGCGGGGGTGTTGTTCGTGGTCGGCCGCACCGGGCCCGCCGTGCGACGATCCCGAGCTCTGCGAATTTGACGGACCGGCTCGGGTGGAGCGCTCGGATTGACCAGCACCGGCGGAAGTTGATCCGGACTTGACTGCGCGCGCGCAGCGCCATGACCACAAGCCAACGCAACGACGACTGCCGAGCCGGCAGCATAATTCAGCAACCCCATAGCGCCCCTTCCGTCGACCCGCCGTCAACGAGTTCAATACCCGTCAGCGGCCGGTCTCCTGGCTCGCGGTGGTCTCGCGATCCGCCTTCCCAGGCTTGCAAGGCAAGTCCAGTGGCCGTTTGGATCGCGAATGCCGCTTACAGTTGCGGGGGCAGCTGCGGTATAGGGGCAATTGCCCCGCACCGCATTCCCGTTTCACCTTCTTGGAAGGCACCGATGACGGGCGCAAATAAGCACAATACGACGGCCACTTCAAACCCGTCGAACACGCGACGGCGTGGTATCTTGTTTGCGAATATGGCTCGCTAAAGCCTTGGATTCGGTGGTTTCCCTGCAAGATTTCATATGCAAATCGATCTCCCACTCTTTAGAGAGCACAGGCAACGGCAAGCATGAAGATCGATCCGTCAGCCGCGCCTCATTTCGATGAGGCCTTCCGCGCCCGCTTACTCGATTTATTTTGCTGGCGCCGTGACGTGCGCCGGTTTCGTACCGACCCCTTGCCCCCGGATATGCTGGAAAGATTTATCGAGATCGCGTGTCTCGGGCCTTCCGTCGGGCTCAGCCAGCCCTGGCGTTTCGTGATCGTCGTCGATCCCAGCCGCCGGCAGGCAGTGATGGACAACTTCGAGTCCTGCAACGCCGACGCGCTCAGCGACTACACCGGAGACTTGTCGACCAGATATGCCTCGCTGAAGCTTGCCGGTTTACGCGAGGCGCCATGCCATCTTGCGGTGTTCGCCGATCGCGCGACCATCGTCGGTCATGGACTCGGCCGGCGCACGATGCCCGAGATGGCGGACTACTCTGCCGTCATCGCGGTCTTTACCATGTGGCTGGCCGCTCGTGCTGAGGGCGTCGGCATGGGCTGGGTGTCGATCGTCGATCCCGCCGTCATCGGAACGATTCTCGACGTTCCCAGTGACTGGTGTTTCATAGGATATTTCTGTCTCGGCTATCCGCAGGCAGAGGACCCGAGCCCAGAGTTGGAGCGTTTCGGCTGGGAACAACGTCGGCCGGCGGGAGACTTTGTTTTTCACCGGTGATGGCTCCAATGAACTCTGTGCACAGAGCCGGCAGCTACGGAGTAAAGGCCGGCCAGCCGATCCGCTCGGACCGCGAGTTGTCGGGTCTGGCTTTGGAAATGGCCAGCTGGCCTTCGCGTCTACCGCTTCGGCATGGCCCCCGAGGTAGTGGAAGGCAGTTGGTCGATCGCGATCCGCATCAATTCGGGGAGCGTGCGCACGCCAAGCTTGTTCTTGATCAGCGTCACCGAATTCGCGACCGTTTTGTAGCTGACATTGAGATTTTCGGCGATCAAGCTATAGGATTTGCCTTCGGCCAGGATGCTCAGCAGCTCCAGTTCGCGCAGCGTCATGGATTGCAGGCGGTGCTTCTTGCCGCGCATTTCCATCAGCACGATTTCCGCCACCAGTTCGTCGCTGATGAAGGGTTTGCCCTCGCGAACCCGCTGAATTGCCTTCAGCAAATCCTCGGCCGCGGAATCCTTGAGTACATAACCGGACGCGCCCGCCTGCAAGGCACGGCTGACGATGACCGGGTCGCGGTGCATGCTCAGGACCAGAATGGGAATGCGACTGTTGAGTACGCGCATTCGGCGAATGAACGATAGTCCGCTGAGCAGCCCTGTGTTCATCGTTAAATCGACAATGATGATATCCGGACTTTGGCTGCGGTAGAGGCTGAAGCCGTCGGCCATGCAGACCGCAGCGAGGACCTTCACCGGGCCTTGGGCCTCCAATATCCGCGCGCAGCCTTGCAGCACGATCGGGTGGTCATCGATCACCAGCACGGTCGTCATGACGTTCTCCCGGTGGCAGGGCTGAGGTTGGGGGCCGAAAGCGGCACTATTGCGGTGATAACCACACCGGATGGCCAGTTCTCGGACAGCTCCCACTCGCCCCCGAGCGATTGCACGCGCTTGCGTATCATGGCCAGACCGAAGCCGACGGTCGAAGCCGACGCAATGCCCTGGCCATCGTCCCGCAGCACCAGCGCGAGCGCGGTCTGCGCGCCGCCCGGGGACTGCGCAGTCTCATTGAGTTCGATGCTCACGCACCGCGGTTTACCGTGCTTGAGCGCGTTGACGATCCCTTCCTGAATACAGCGATAGATGGTCAGATCGACCAACTCGCCATAGCTTCTTGCCTCGACGCCGAATTCGATCAGGAAACGCACGTCCGGATAGCGGCGCTCGAAATCTGCGACCAGATCGCTGATGAGTTCGCGGATGGTGATCTGGCCGAGCGCCATTGGACGCAGCCGCTTCATGATCTGGCGGTTCATAACCTTCAGCCGTTTGGCAATGATGCCGATTTCCGCCAACTGGCGGAGGATTTCTCCAGTTTGCTCGTGCTGGATGCGGGAGAGGCGCACCTCGATGGCGGCGGCTGTAGTGGTGATGCCGAACAAACAGGGGCCCGCCTCGTCGTGCAACTCGCTGGCGATCTGGCTGCGCTCTTCTTCCTGCACGGTGATCAATTCACCGTAAAGCCATGCGTTCTCTTCGCGGGCCGCGCCCAGGGTCGACGCCAGACTATTGAAACTGTTCACGATGGCGTCGAGTTCCGGCACCCGCGGCGGATCGATGTAAACGCGATAGTGCCCTTTGCCGAGATCGGCCATGCCGCGCGAAACCGTGACGAGCGGCCGCAATATGTGTCCCAGCACGAGGTAGAATATGCCGATCATGAGGGCGTTGGCGATAAGCCATACGAAGGCTTGATGCTGCGCCTCTTCCCACACTTCGGCCAATTCGTCGGAGGCATTGGATTCGAGAAGGACGGTTCCGATCCGCCGATTTCCCGCAGTCAGGGCTATTTCGCGGGTTTCGCTGACATTCCCCGCCAAGGCGGCGAACCAGCCCGGTACCGCACTCCTCGACGGCTGAAACGGCTCCTCCGCTTGGGGCGGTAGCTCGACGGCAGTGCCGGCGGCATCGAGGACGCGCACCTTGAGGTGACGAATATGTTTGAGCTGTAGGGCAAGCGTCATCGGTAGCGTACTGACGAGTTGTTCATCCGCCGCGAAACGCCGATTCGTCTGGATGACGTATTGTTCGGCGAGCGCGGTGGGGGATTTGAATTCGGCCTCGATCCGGTTGCGGATGCCGAACAGTGTGGCCGCCCCTCCCAGAACGGAGATCGCGGCGCTCAACACGACGAGCGCGATCAGAATGCGGGCGCGCACCGGCCGCCCGTACCACAGCAGCAAGGCAAGCCGCCGCAGCGAGGCGCGGGAACGAATTGGACTGCAGCCGGAGATGATGGTGGTGGTCACTTTCATCGATCCTTGTTCATCGTTCCTCGGCGTCTGAGCGTTTCAGGGCCGATAAGGCCTCTTGCTTTGATGGGTATTTGATCCGCAGGAGGTAATAATGCTGGCAGCGCGCGCCGAAGCCTTCGGCGTTCTTTTCAGGCGTGGCGGTGAAAGACAGGTCGCTAAGAAGATCCAGGGCGTTTTCCTCGATGCCGTGCTGCGCCAGCATCGCCTCAAGCTGAATCGCCCTGTTGGCTATCATCCGCGGCGAATCCTTGAAGTTGCGAGCGGCACTGGCCAATGTTCTGCGGATTTCGGCGGCGGGCGCTTTCGCGGCTCCGGAGGCCGTCCGATGATTGAGGAGCCACTGCTCCGGCGTCACGTCGTTGCGTTTGCCGAGCCATAACTTCGGCCCTTCCACGGTGATCTGCGTGTTCGTCTCGGGCGACGGTTCAGGGGGCGGGTCATTGCTGCATCCGCCCGCCAGTACGTGCGCGACCACCGTAAGATGGCGAAAACGCAGGACGGTGCGAGCACCAATCATGGCCGCTTATCCCTGTACCCCGGCCTCCCTCGCACCGCCTCTTCGGGCGTGCGTCAGCCACAACGGGTAGATTATATCAAAAACTACCCCCGCGTGCTTGGAAAAACTTCCCGCTATTTATTGGAAGTCGGACTACAGACGCCGGCCTCTCGCCCGTCCTATGGTCGATTCAGGCCACGTGGAACACTGGATGGCCAGGACATCAGGCAGGTGAAAGCCAGCAATAATGGGTCTTGCCTGACGGAAGAGTCCTAAGAGACGGTGCCCCCAAGAGGGACAAAAAGCTGCCGTCTCAATTCTAGGGAGCGACAAAGGGAGGTTGCTGATGAAACGCGCACGGTTTGCGTTGCGAGTTGCCATGTCTGCACTGGCGCTGTCAATTCCATTGGGAACGGCCGCGCTCGCTAACGACAAGCTCATCGAGCTGTCGAAAAGCGACAAGAACTGGGTCATGCCGGGGAAGAACTACGCCTCGGATAATTTCAGCCCGATGACCCAGATCGACGACAAGAACGTCAAGAATCTCAAGGCTGCCTGGAGCTTTTCGACCGGCCTGCTGAACGGCCATGAAGGTGCGCCGCTCGTCGTCGACGGTATCATGTATGTGCATACTTCTTATCCGAATTACACCTTCGCTCTCGATCTGAAGGATCCCGGCCGCATCCTGTGGCAGCACAAACCGAAGCAGGATCCGGCTGCGCGCTCGGTCGCCTGCTGCGATCTCGTCAATCGCGGCCTGGCCTATTGGCCGGGCGAGGGAGATACCCCCGCGCTGATCCTCAAGACCCAGCTTGACGGCAAGGTGGTGGCGCTCAACGCCAAGACCGGCGACGAGTTTTGGAAGGTGGAGAACTCCGACATCAAGGTTGGCTCGACGCTGACCATCGCGCCGTATGTGGTGAAGGATCTGGTGCTGATCGGCTCCTCGGGCGCCGAGCTTGGCGTGCGCGGCTATGTAACGGCTTACGACGTGAAGACCGGCGATCAGAAATGGCGCTACTACGCCACCGGCCCCGATGAGGAGGTCGGCCTCGCCGATGACTTCAACAAGGCCAACCCACACTACGGCCAGAAGGGCCTTGGCACCGCCACTTGGGAAGGTGATGCTTGGAAGATCGGTGGTGGCACGAACTGGGGCTGGTATGCTTACGACCCTGGCACAGGCCTGTTCTATTATGGTTCCGGCAATCCGGCGCCGTGGAACGAGACCATGCGTCCTGGCGACAACAAATGGACGATGACCATTTGGGGTCGCGATATCGACACCGGCAAGGCGAAATTCGGCTATCAGAAAACCCCGCATGACGAGTGGGATTACGCTGGCGTCAACGTCATGATGCTGTCGGAGCAGAAGGACAAGACCGGGAAGACACGCAAGCTGCTGACGCATCCCGACCGCAACGGCATCGTTTATACGCTCGACCGCGAAAATGGCGACCTGATCTCGGCCGACAAGATCGACGACACCGTGAACGAATTCACACATGTCGATCTGAAGACCGGCATTCCGGTGCGCGTGCCCGAGAAGGGCACCCGCATGGACCACCAGGCAAAGGACGTCTGCCCATCGGCGATGGGCTATCACAATCAGGGGCACGACAGCTACGACCCCGATCGTCAGCTGTTTTATATGGGCATCAACCACATCTGCATGGATTGGGAGCCCTTCATGCTGCCTTATCGGGCCGGCCAATTCTTCGTCGGCGCGACGCTGTCTATGTTCCCGGGACCGAAAGGCGACCGCCAGAATTATCTCGGGCTCGGCCAGATCAAGGCCTACAACGCCATCACCGGCCAGTACAAATGGGAGAAGATGGAGAAGTTCGCGGTCTGGGGCGGCACGCTCTCGACCAAGGGCAATCTGGTCTTCTACCTCACGCTGGATGGCTTCCTGAAAGCGCGGCACGCCGACACCGGCGAATTGCTGTGGAAGTTCAAGCTTCCCTCCGGCGGCATCGGCTATCCGATGACTTATGAGCATAACGGCGTTCAGTATGTCGCCGTGATGTACGGCGTCGGTGGCTGGCCCGGGGTGGGGCTGGTATTCGACCTGCAGGATCCGACCGCCGGTCTCGGTGCGGTCGGTGCCTTCAAGGAGCTGCAGAACTATACCCAGATGGGTGGCGGCGTGATGGTGTTCTCGCTCGATGGCAAGGGCCCCTATGACGATGTGAAGGTCGGGGAATACGACGCAAAATAATCCCGTCTCTGGGCCGCGGCGATCCTGCTGGATCGCCGCGGACAGAACCGCGCTTGTCCGAAAGGCTCGCGGCATAGCAGGCGACCTTTGGCCGCTTGGCCAGCCTCAGGTCTGCACGCGGCAGTCTGGGCGCCACAGTTATCCGGGCTTTCCAGTCAAAGGACAGAAGGACAGATCGATGCATCAATTTCCCTCAATCAGGGCGCGCAGCGCCGGCTGCCTATCCGGCACGTTGCTTGTGCTCGCCCTGAGTTCCGGCATTCCACCCGCTGCGGCATCCGACGAGAATGCCTATGCCGACGACAAATCAATCCTGCGCGTCTGCGCGGCTTCCGGGGAAGAGCCCTATTCCGTCAAGGACGGCAGCGGCTTCGAGAACAAGATCGCCGAGGCTGTCGCCGCAGCGATGGGACGCAAGATCTTTTTCAAATGGTACAATCAGCCGGCGATCTATTTGGTGCGCGATCAGCTTTTGCTAAAGCAGTGCGACGTCATCGTCGGCCTCGATACCGAGGACGAGCGCGTGCTGACCACCGCGTCCTATTACCGGGCGCCCTACGTCTTTCTCCAGCGGAAGGATTCGAAGCTCGACATCAAGAACTGGAACAGCCCTGATCTCGCCAAGGCGAACAAGATCGGCTTCGTGCCCGGTACGCCTGCGCAGGCGATGATGGAAAAGATCGGCCTGTTCAACGTGCATTTCAACTACATGCACTCGCTGACCGACTTCCAGGATCGGCGCAACAAATATACGCGCATTTCGCCCCGCCGTGTTGTTGCAGAGGTGGCCAACGGCACCGCCGAAGTCGCGGTGATGTTCGCGCCGGAGGTCGCGCGCTACGTGAAGGCGAATGGCGAACTCGTCATGACTGTCATCCCCGACGACAATGTTGGCGCCGACGGCGCCAGGATTCCGCACCATTTCGACCAGTCATTTGGTGTGCGCAAAGACGACCGCGAACTGCGCGACGCCATCGATGCGGCGATCCCGAAAGCGCGCGCCAATATCGAGGCGATCCTCACTGAAGAAGGCATTCCGTTTGTGTCGAAGCCGCGCGCTCGCGCGCCGAAATCGTAAGCCGCCATGCAAGACACACGGAGATACCGGGCACCATGAGAATCCCGTCATTCGGCCGATTGATCGTCCTGGCTGCTATCCTGGCGGTTCGTCTTGGCACGCCGATCGCGGCACAGGCGCAGGACACCTTCCGGCATACCATCACTGGCGAAGACTTGAAAATCATGGAGACGAGTGAGCCCAAAGGCCGTGATACCGAAGCGGTGCGCAGCTTCCTGAGCACCGGCGTCAATCCCTATACCGAGGTGAAGAACTGTCTGCCGAAGGGCGAAGAAGCCTATCTGGTGGCCTGCTCGGGCTGTCACGGCCACCTTGGCGAAGGCAAGGTTGGTCCCGGCCTCAACGATGCCTATTGGACCTATCCGAAGAACAAGACGGACAAGGGCCTGTTCGAGACCATCTATGGCGGCGCCAACGGCATGATGGGGCCGCACAACGATCTCGAACTCGACGAGATCCTCGCGCTCATGGCTTGGATACGGCATCTCTACACAGGCTCGATCGAGGAGGCGGATTGGCTGACGCCGGCGCAGAAAAAAACGTTCAAGAAATTCGCGGAGGATGCGCAGGCCAAAAGCGAAGCCAAGCCTGTAGCCGTTCTCCAATGCCAGATATCCGCGAAATGATCGGCCGCGGGCCGGGCGGATGAGCGCGGCGATGCCGCAAGTCAGGAACTGAAACCGGAGGAAAACATTATGTTGAAACGAAGTGGTCTTGGTGCTGTGACGGCCCTCATGGCCGGTGTACTGTGCGCGACGGGCGCGCTCGCCTATGACGGTACCAAGTGCAAGGCACCGGGAAATTGCTGGGAGCCGAAACCGGGCTATCCCGACAAGGTTGCCGGCTCGAAATATGATCCCAAGCACAATGTGGCGGAACTCAACAAGCAGTCCGATTCCATAAAGGCGATGGAACAGCGCAACGCCCTCCGGGTCGCGAATTTCAAGAAAACGGGAAAATGGGTCTACGACGTGGACAAGCTCCCGAAATGATCGCTCTTGAATTCTCGTAAGCTTCCCAACACGAGGGGGCATTGTTCGCCCCCTTTTTTCGCGCCCCAGGCGCCAAGCGCCCGCGTGACTTTCGAAGGCGTTCCGCAATGGCCGGTGAGGTGACAGTCGATCTGGCGGGGTGGCGGGCCTCGGCGCTGGAATTTGAAGCGGAACTTGGTAAAGCCATTCTCGGCCAGCAGCAGGTGATCCATCTCCTGACGGTCGCGATTTTTGCCCGCGGTCACGTGCTTCTGGAAGGCGATGTCGGCGTCGGCAAGACGACGCTCCTCAGGGCCGCCGCGCGTTGCCTCGGCGGTGGCTACGAGCGCATCGAGGGCACCATCGATCTGATGCCCGCCGATCTCGTTTATTACACCTATCTCGGCGAGGACGGCCGGCCGCGCGTGGAGCCCGGCCCGGTGCTGCGGCGCGGCGAGGATCTGGCGATCTTCTTCTTCAACGAGATCAACCGCGCTCGCCCGCAAGTACATTCGCTGTTGCTGCGGCTGATGGCCGAACGCACCCTCAGCGCGTTCAACCAGGAATATTCCTTTCCGCATCTGCTGGTGTTCGCCGACCGCAACCGGATCGAGCGTGAGGAGACGTTTGAATTGCCTGCCGCCGCGCGCGACCGCTTCCTGATGGAAATTGCCATCGATGCGCCTGCCGATGCCGCGGCGCGCCGTAGTCTGATCTTCGACACCCGCTTTCATGATACCGATCAACTGGTGGCCTCGTTGCGACAGACGGTGCCCGACCATCGGGCGCTGGATGGTGTCGCCCGGGCGATCCAGCGTCATATTTGCGCGAGCGAGGCGTTGCAGCGCTACACGCTGAACCTGTGGGATGCGCTGCGTTATCCGGGGAGCCACGGCATCAATCTTCCTGGCATCGACAACGAGCACCTCGTTCAGGCGGGGGCGAGCCCGCGCGGCATGAGCTTCCTCCTGCGCGTCGCGCGGGTGGCGGCATGGCTGGACGGGCGCGACATGGTGGTACCGGAGGATCTCCGGGCGGTGTTTTTTGAAACGATGGCGCATCGCATTTTTCTCGATCCGATCCACGAGATGCGGCGCGAGGAGATCATGCGCGAGCTGTTTCACAAGCTGTTCGAGACGGTGCCGGCGCCGTAACGAGGGGATGATGGCAAATCTATCGGCTCGGCAACTCGGAGGCCCGCGCGATCTGCCATACCGCGTTTCCTGGCGTGCCCGGAATGTCCATGCCGGCGCGCATCGCGGCCATCGCCTCGGCTCAGGCGGTCTGTTCCGGGACGTTGCCACGCTGTTGGAATGGCCCGACCTGCGCCGTCTCGATCTGCGAGCCAGCGTCCGCGATCCGTTCGAACAGCTCTATGTCCGGCGCTTCGAGCAGAAAACCGCGATCACAGTTTACGGGCTGATCGATGTGTCGGCGTCGATGGGCTTTTGCGGCAACATGCGCAAGCTGGAGGTCGCGGCGGCGATCTGCGCGGCGCTGGCATCTTCGGCTTGGCGAATTGGAGACCGGTTCGGGCTCATCGGGGGCGACTGCCAAGTCGTTCCGGAGCTGTATTTCCCGGCCACGCGGTCGCGCGCGGGCGAAGCGCGAATGGCGGCGGCGCTGCTTTCGTTCCAGCCGCGGCGGCGCGGGGCGATGGGCCTCGTGGAGGCGGCGAGGCGGATCGCCGGCCGGCGCAAACTGGTGCTACTGATGTCCGACTTTCATATGGCCCAGGACGAATTGAGGGCTGTCTTTGCAGCACTCGCGGCGCACGACACGGTTCCCATCCAGCTAATCGACAGCGCGGAGGTGGCAAGTCTGCCGCGCTGGGGATTGCTGCCGCTCGCCGATATGGAAACCGGGCGGCGACAATTGGTGTTGCTGCGCCCCTCGCTCAAAGCCGCCTGGGAGCGGGCGCGGGCGGATCACGACGACCGGCTTGTCGCGCTGGCGGCGCAATACGCCCGTCGACCACTCAAGATCGTCGATCGCCTCGACTGGGAACGGCTCGGTGCGCATCTGACCGAGGCTCGCGCATGAGCAAGCTGCTGGGCCTTCTCCACCTCCTGATTGCGCTGATTGTTTTGCCGGCGCGGCCCGCCGACGCAGGCTTGCATTGGCTGCGGATGGAGGAGCCACGCAATTTCGGCTATTTCGTCGGCGATACCATCGAGCGCCACGCCTATCTACTCGCCGACGCCGAGGATACACTTCTGCCGGCCTCGGTTCCGACCACCGGCCCGGTAAGCTATTGGCTCGACCTGGTGCGCGTCGATGTTCGAGAGAGCCGCGCGGACGGCGGCAGGCTCTATCGGATTACGCTGGTCTACCAGAATTTCTATGTTCCGCTCGACCCGCACAAATTGACTATCGCCGAATGGCCGCTGCGGCTGGGCGGGAGCACCGCGGTTATCCCAGCCTTCACATTCACCGCTTCTCCTATCCGGGAATTATTCCCGGAAAAGAGCGGCGAGACCGTGGAGACCTTTCTCAAGCCCGATGCCAAACCTTCCCCGATCGGCGCGGGATGGCTGCCATCCGGGCTCGGATTGAGCGCGGCGACGGCGTTGCTCGCGCTGGCGCTGCTGGCGCGCCATTACGCGTGGTGGCCGTTCCGCCAGCGACCCGACCGGCCGTTCACGCGTGCGGCGCGCGTCATCGCCCGCCTGCATGGCGACGGCAGCGATGTCGCAGCTTACCGCGAGGCATTGCTGACGCTGCACCGTGCCTTCGATGCGACCGCCAGACGCCGCGTGCTGGCCGCCGACGTCGCCGGCTTCATCGAGCAATACCCCGAATTCGCCGCCCGCCGCGCGGGTGTCGAGGGTTTTTTCCAGAGCTCCCGGCATGTCTTCTTCAGCGGCCGGGCCCCGGCAGCGCCCACATTGATGTCGCTGCAGGCCGTCAAGGCGCTCGCCGGAGAACTTGCCCGGGAGGAGCGAACGCATTGATGATGCCGACGCTCTCCACCCCGGCCGTGCTCTGGCTGGCGCCGCTGGCGCTCCTGCCGCTCGCCATTCGCGTTCAAACGCCGCAAGCGTATCCCTCGCTCGCGCTACTAACCGGCGATCCCCTGTCGCGGGGCATCGATCTTGCGTTGCGGCTCGCCGGAGCGATTGCGATCGTGGCGCTGCTGCTCGGCATCGGCGGTCTCCAACTCGCCGGACAGGCCACTGAACATATCGGTCATGGCGCGCATATCGCGCTCGTGATCGACCGATCCAGCAGCATGGACGACTCCTTCGCGGGCAGCCGTCCCACGGCGGAGCAGGCGTCCAAATCAGCCGAGGCGCGGCGCTTCCTCAAGTCGTTCGTCTCGATGGGCGAACATGACATGTTCGGCGTCGTGGTTTTTTCGACGTCGCCGCTGGAAGCATTGCCGATGACCAATCATCGCGAGGCGGTGCTGGCCGCCGTCGACGCCATCGACCGCCCCGGCCTCAGCGAAACGAACATCGCGCGCGGCATCGCCATGGCGCTGTCGATGCATGATGCCGACCCATCGGCGGCATCGCGCGCCATTATCCTGGTGTCGGACGGCGCGGGCGTGATCGACCGCCGCGTGCAGGAAACGCTGCGGGTTGCGTTCCGGAAGCGCCCGGTCAATTTGTATTGGGTGTTCCTGCGCACCGCCAATGTCCGCGGCATTTTCGACCCGCCGGATCCCAGCGAGCGGGACATACCGCAGATCTTTCCCGAGCGGCACCTGCATCTCTTTTTTCAGAGCCTGAGAATTCCATACCGCGCTTTCGAGGCCGAAAAGCCTGAAGCCATGGGTGATGCCATCGCCGAAATCGGACGGCTTGAACGGCGGCCCATTGTCTACACCGAACGCACCCCGGCGCGTAGCCTGAGCCGCCTTGCCTACGCGGTCGCCGCATTTTCGCTGGGCCTGCTGGTAGCGGCGCGGCTGGCCGAGGTGCGCATCACGGCGCGAGGGATACCATGAGCGCCACGCTGCATCGTTTGCGCGCCGCCCAGCGCACGGCGTGGGCCACACTCTGGGCCGCGCGGGGAGCGTTTGTCGTCCTCTTGCTGGTCGCCGCGCTGACCTGCGCCGCGGTTATCGTCGCGACGATGATCGAAACCCGCCGTGATAACGCCGTCATCGCGCAACTGACGGAGGGCAGGGATGTCGCGGTGGATCCCGCCACGGCGCCCGACGCGCTGCGGCTGGCGCGGCATCATTTTCTGATCGCCCATGACCAACTCGACGATGCGCAGATCTTTGCCGAAATCGCCGCGCCGCGGGCGGCGCCGCATGCCCGGACGCTGCTGCTTTACAATCTTGGCAATGCCCGCGTGCGTCAGGCCTTCAGCTACATCGAAAAGGGCGATCTCGACAGGGCCGCGTCGGCCATCGGCCTCGCCAAGGCGAACTACCGGCAGGCGCTGCACATCGAGCCGCAGAATTGGAATCTCAAGCACAATTTCGATGTTGCCCAGCGCCTCGTCCGCGATCTGCCGCGCGAATCGGCATCGGAGGATGACGAACCGCCCGCACCGGAAAAAGCCAAGCCGTTATGGAGCGACTTGCCTGGCGTGCCGCGGGGGTTGCCATGATGCTGACAGGGCGTGACGTCAAGGCGTGGCTGCTGGTTGCGGCGCTACTGGCGGCGCTGGTCGCAGCACTGGCGCCTCATCTCGGGCTGCGCCAGGATGTCTATGATATCGTCGCGGTGATCGACATCACCGGCAGCATGAACACCCGCGACATGGGCGAGGCCACCCGGCCGCTCAGCCGTCTGGCCGCCGCCAAAGGCAGCCTGGAGGGGCTCGCGGGTCTGCTGCCATGTCCGTCCCGCCTGGGGCTCGGCGTGTTCAGCGAGCGGCGCGCCTTGTTACTGTTCGAGCCGGTGCCGCTCTGTGAGAATTACGACGCCATCACCGGCGCCATCAGGCAAATCGATTGGCGGATGGCGTGGGAGGGTGACAGCTATATCGCCAAGGGGTTGTATTCCGCGATCGAACTCGGACCGAGCCTCAACGCCGATCTGCTGTTCCTCACCGATGGCCACGAGGCGCCGCCATTGCCGGACTCGATCATACCGCCTTTCGAGGGCAAGATCGGCGACGTGAGGGGGCTTATCGTTGGGGTCGGCGGCCCGGCGAAATCGCCCATCCCGAAATTCGATGACGGTGGCCGCGAGATCGGTGTTTACGGTGTGCAGGATGTCCCGCATGACAACCGTCATGGCCTGCCTCGCGAAGGTTCCGAACTTGCCGAAGGTTGGCACGCGCGCAACGCCCCGTTCGGAGCCAGGGCCGCGGTCGGCGATGAGCATCTGTCATCGCTGCGCGAGCAGCATCTGCGGGCCCTCGCCGACAAGACCGGTCTTGGCTATTTGCGGCTCGGCGGCGATGACGCTTTGCTCGCCGCCGTCCACCAGGCGATGCGCAAACGCAGCCTCGTCGCGCGGACCGATATCGGTATCTATCCTGCCATTGGCGCGCTGGTCTTGCTGGCCGTGATCTATGGCCTTCTGCCATTGCTGGCCGCCGTCGGGCGGTTGCCGGCGCTTTCCAAACCGGAGTGAAAGGATATCTCCATGCCGAGACTGCTGACCCTCAGCGCCGCGCTGCTCGTCGTGTTCGTCTGTTCCGCC
The DNA here is from genome assembly GCA_963793165.1 of uncultured Alphaproteobacteria bacterium. GTDB lineage: Bacteria > Pseudomonadota > Alphaproteobacteria > Rhizobiales > Xanthobacteraceae > Bradyrhizobium. The sequence goes on along the minus strand of CAWBYU010000002.1, from coordinate 1,159,893 downwards.
TCCGCCCATGGGCCTACCCCGCAGAAGGTCGAGGAGACGATCGCCATTAAGGCACCCCCCGCCGCGGTGTGGAAGGTGGTGAAGGATTTCGCCGGCTTGTCGGGCTGGCATGCGGCGGTAGCGAACTGCACGGGGGAAGGTGGCAACGGCACCGGCGCCACGCGTACTTTCACGCTGAAATCCGGCGGCGAACTGGTCGACAGCCTCGACGAGTATGACGAGGCCGCGAAGTCCTACGGTTACCGTCTGGCGAAGGAAAACATCGAGGCTTTCCCGGTAAGCTTCTATTCCGCCACGCTGACGGTGAATGCCACAAGCGAAGGCAGCAAAGTCGAATGGATCGGTCGTTTCTACCGTGGCGATACAGCAAATTTCCCATCCGATACGCTGAACGATGCGGCCGCGGCTGTAGCCATGCGCAAATTCTTCCGCGACGGCCTCGAAGGCCTCAAAACCAGGCTGGAGGGATCGCCATGAAGGGCTGGGCAATGCTGCCTTGTTCGCCGCATCGGCGTGCTGACATGGCCTGCCGCGGCGGACTCCCTGGACGCCAGCGAAACTTCATGGCGATTGGGCGCTGGCAAGCCGATTATCCTGAAGTGATCGAGGTCGTCCTCCTTAGAACCGGACCAGCAGGTTGCCCCTGATCGAATGATCCTGGGCAGACTCGGCAAGCTGGCCGACATAGGAGACGCCGACGGTGGCCTGGGGCGTAATGGGCAGGTCGAACCCGGCTTCGACCAGCGCGGCGTCTTCCGCGAGCGGCACGCCGGCAATGGTAAATGCCGCGGCGGTGCCCGCGAACGCAAGCGCCGCGGAAGGCGTCACGTCGCCGAAGGCATGCTGCCATGCGACTGAAGCGCGAGGTATCAGCACCGCTCCATTCGGTAGAAGGTAGTTGCCTGCCGCTCGGGCGCCGAGCGTGGAATAGCCGACATCGTCGCTGCCGTGCAATCCGGCGAGCGCCGCGCTGCCGCTGCCACCGGTCTCATTGAAGCCGTCGGTGCTCAGATGCACCCAGGCGAGACCGGCGAACGGCTCGGCCGCGACAGCGCCGAGCGCGATACCATAGCCGACTTCGCCAAAGACCTGAGCCGTGCGGGCGTCATAGCGCGTGCTGGCGCTGTCGACGAAGCCGGGGAATAGAATCGTGCGGCTGGTGTCAATCCTGCTCCAGCTCATGGTTGCGCCGGAACGGAGATTCCACGAACCGTAATTCGCACCCGCATAGGCGGCAAGGTGCGGTGTATCGATCGTGGCGGAGCTTGCACGCGAGCCGACGCTTGCGTTCGAATTGGTGTAGCCGCCGGCGATACCTGCGCGCCAATGGTCGCCGAAGCGGGTATCGATGCCGGAGAAAAAGCCGCCGAGATCCCGGCTTAAGCCTGCGGCATTCTGGTCGCCGTTGATCCTGCCCCATGCGCCGACACCTTGTGTCCACCAAGCGGTCTCGGGTTCGCGCGAGGCCAGCGGCGGCGCCTTGGCCGGGAACGCCGTCCTGCGCGCATCCGCATAAGCGAGGGCGGACTCGGCAGGAGCAAAGCGATCCGCAAAGCCGAGCGCGGGCTCTGCATAGGCCACCGCCGGTCCGCCGCCGCCGAGCGAGGCCATGGGTCCTGTCGCGTCAGCAAAGGGCGCTTGGCGCAACCGCCCAAGCACCGCTTGCCGGGCAAAGCGACTATCGTCGAGCATGACCGTCCGCGTGCTCGCATGAATTTCACCCGAGAGCGCATCGAACGCTTGCCGGGCGCCCGCCGCCGAGGTCTGCGTCAGGACCGCCTGAAACAAGGGATTGTCCGCCGGAAGCGCGCCAAGCGCGCGGGCGACGTTCGCCTGGTTCGCCGTCACGGCCGTGCTGTCAAAGGCACGCGTCCGTTGCAGACTGAACAGCACCGAGGTCGGCGTGTAGCTCAGCTCCGGGCTGAGGAATACAAAGTTAGGTGTGACAACATTCGCGAACCTGCCACTCACTCCCTGCTGCGCAGTCATGATCGTGTAGGTGAGATTGGGTGTGGGCGTGCCGAACACTTGAACGGTCCCGCCCGCCAGCGTCGCTAGACCACCCGCAGCAATCAGGCCTGACTGTCCGGCCGCATTGACGTTCACGCCAAACACTGAACCCGGGGCGAAGCCGACATTGCCGGTTACGTTCAATGTGGAACTACCCGGCGCGACGGTGCCGCCGCTGGCGACGGCCAGGCCGCCGATGGTCCCGTTGCCGGTCAGCGTGCCGCCACTATTGGCGAACACTGTTGACGCCAGCGAGCCGCTTACATTCAAAACACCGGCGTCGATGTTGGTGGGCCCCGTATAGGTGCTGGCGCCTGCGAGGCCAAGCGTGCCGCCGCCGACCTTGCGCAATCCGCCGGTGCCATTGATGACACCCGAGAATTCCGTCGAGGTACCGTCGTTCCCGCCGGTCAGCGTTGCCGATCCCAGCGTCACCCCTCCGCTGCCGGAGAGCGAACCGATCGTTTGACTGAAATTGTTGAGGTCGAGCGCGCCGCCGCTTGCGATCGTGTAGCGGCTGCCCGGCGAAAAGACATTCGTAGCCCCGGCCTGAAGCGTTCCCGCGTTGACGGTCGTTGCGCCCGCGTAGCTGCTCACGCCGGTGAGGGTTAGAATGCCGGCGCCGTTCTTGGTGAAGCCGCCGGCTCCGCCAATGGGTCCTCCCAGCGTCGCGTTGTTCCCGTTGGTATCGAAGATGCCGCCGCCGGCGTTTAAACTTATGGCGCGGCTGGTGCTAAATCCTGCAAGGAACTGCAACGCACCTCCATTGAAGGTGAGGCCTCCTGTCGGCGCACCCAGATTATTGTCCGCTGTCGCCTGGAGGATGCCGGCGTTCAGGAAGGTTCCACCTCCGTGGGTATTGTTGCCGGAGAGAGCCAGCGTTCCAGCGCCGATCTTTGCGATGCCACCATTGCCTGACAGCACGCCGGTTAGTGTCGCGTTCAGACCATTGGTGTCGATGGCCGAGAGCGTGCCGGCAACGAGAGCGAACCTGATATTGCTGAGCAGGTTGGATCCCAGCACCTGAATGGTGCCACCGCCCAGATTGAATTGATAGGCGCCGGCGCCTGACGTGATCGGATTCGTGCCGCCCAGTTGCAGCGTGCCGCCATTGAGATTGTAGGTTCCCGTGCCGGCGCCGAATTGAATTTGTCCGCCGGACAGCGTCAAGGTGCCGCCGGTCTGATTGACGGTGCCGGTTGAACCGGCGAACTGCGCGATGTTCATTCCGGCTGTGAGCGTCGCCGTGCCGCCGCTCAAATTATATTCGCCGGTGCCGGCTTGACCGATTTTGATCAGCGCATTTGCTCCGACCGTAGTGAACATGCCGCCACTTTGGTTGAAGTAGCCAAATCCTCCGGCGAGATTGCCGAAACTCGCTCCATTGCTTCCGATCTGGAGCCTGCCGTCGATCAAATTATAGATGCCGGTGCCGACCGGACTGGGGAAGTCGACGTTGGTGCCGAATAGCGCGACATTGGAGACGTTCAGGACGACCTCCGAGTTCGCGCCGTCCTGCGTGATCGTTCCCACGGCACCGCCGTTACCGACATACATCTGACCGGTCGCAGTGAAGCTGGCGTTGTCCGAGACATGCAGCAGACCGACGCCGCCGACACCGTCACCGAGATAGACGGTCCCGGCGCCTCCGGCCATCGTCAGGACGCCATTACCCGACAGGTTATAGGTGCCATTGCCGCCGGCAACGCCGATCTGGAGAGCCCCGTTGGCTGAATTGACGGTACCGCCGCTTTGATTGAACGTGCCCGTGGCACCATTGCGGCCGAGGTCGAATACCAGATAGTTCCCATTTGCTTCGGTAGACGTGATCGTCCCACCGGTCATCGCAACGGTCCCGCTGCCGCCGGCGCCAAAGCCGACCATGAAGCGTGCGATGCCCGTCGTCGGCACGAAATTGAGATTGGTGCCTGCGCCGATGGTCAGATTTCCGACAGAGCCATTACCGACCGAGAAACTCGGTGCCAGGCCGAAATTGATGTTGAGCGGGGATGCTTGGCCAGGCCACACGAACCCCGTATCCGCTGTGATGGGCAATGGAGCCAGGACATTGATCGTGGCTGGCTGGCTCGTTGTGATCGCTTGTTGGACCGCGGTGTCAAATTCCGACTGGTTGGTGACAGTCTGGGCCGAGACGGGAAGGGTGCCGACGAGCATCGTTCCAATGACGGTGAGCGAAAGTTCCACGAGCACTATTTGATGCCTGGACATACGGTGCGCTCGCAGCCGCCGCGGTAACCGATTGCGCGCTTCGCTCTCGCCGAATATCGGATCGGGCATGGCGCGTCCCTATGTTTGCCGGGAGCGAACCGCTCTCCGTCACCCACGCTGTCAACGGTAAGCGATTACGCTTTCGCTTCTGATTGCGCTGCTCAAAATTGCTCAGTTCGAGCGATTTGGTTTTCGGAACGCAGCATTGCGGTTAATCAAAACAAATGCCCTCAATAGGATCGGTGTTTGCGATCGCCTCTATGCCGAAGGGTTTCCGGCTCACTTGCCGGCCGGCGCAGGGGTGCGCCGAGACTATTCATCTTCCCTCAGTTCGGGCCTGTCCTGCAGAAGATGGTCATTGGAGTCGATAAGACCAGCTCGCGAAATTTGTTCATGAAAAAGCTGACGCGTGATCGCGTGGTGCCGATCATCTCGGCAAGGTTTCCTGACTGCGGCGGAGAAAGACGGCCACGGCGGGGATTTGGGAGCCATTGAATAAGGCGTCACGAAACGCGCTTAGGGTCGATGAGCGCGGTGGTGGCGAACCGCCCATTGTGACGGTTTGACGCGACCAACGTCGGGTCTCGTTCATGCGGCAGACAGCCGGCCTGTCCCAAGACAGGTTCCCATTCATGGAACTTGCCGAGCTCATGCGAGTTTCTAACGCTCACAATCATGCATTTGGAGGCTCCTTGAACCGTCGACGCTTCTTGCAAGCCGCGGCTTCCTTGCCGCTTGTGGCTCCAACGGCAGGCGGGCTGGTTGCGCCTGCCCGAGCTGACGCGATGCCATTCGATCGATCCGTCGTTCGACAACTCGCCCGTGATGCCGCGGGTAAGCCATACAAGGCGCCGGATACGAAATTACCGGACAACCTGAAAAACCTCGACTACGACCATTACCGCCAGATCCGTTTCCTGCCGGAGCGCGCGCTGTGGCGCAGCGAAAAACTGCCATTCCAGGTCCAATTCTTCCATCGCGGGTTCTTCTACGAGCCGCGCGTCGACATCTACGAAGTCGCCAACGGTCAGGCGACCAGGATCACCTACCGCGCTGATGATTTTTCCTTCCGCGACAACCCGCCGCCGCAACCCGATAGCGATTTGGGTTTCGCTGGTTTTCGGATTTACGCGCCGATCAATCGGCCGGACTATTATGACGAGGTGTGCGTTTTCCTGGGCGCGAGCTACTTCCGCGCGGTCGCCAAGGGCGAAATTTACGGCCTGTCAGCGAGAGGATTGGCGATCAACACCGGCGAAGCCAAAGGAGAAGAGTTCCCGCTGTTCAAGACATTCTGGATCGAGAAGCCGGCCACGAACGCCACGTCCCTCGTCGTGCACGCGCTGCTCGACAGCCAAAGCACCACCGCGGCCTATCGTTTCACAATACGGCCAGGCGACACCACGGTGTTCGACGTGGAAATGGCGATCTATCCTCGCGTCGATCTCGATCATGCCGGCCTCGCGCCGATGACAAGCATGTTCTTCTTTGGATCCAATGACCGAGTCAACGTGGATGACTTCCGACCCTCGGTGCACGATTCCGACGGCTTGGCGATCTATAACGGTCGCGGCGAGGAATTATGGCGTCCACTCGGCAATCCGAGAGACCTGCAGATCAGTACCTTTGCCGATCTCAATCCGCGCGGTTACGGCCTGATGCAAAGGCAGAAGAACTTTTATTCATACCAGGACCTCGAATCCAAATTCGAAAAGCGTCCGAGTCTCTGGGCCGAGCCGATCGGAGATTGGGGCGAGGGCGCGGTTCAGCTCATCGAAATTCCAACCAAGGAGGAAATCCACGATAATATTGCCGGCTATTGGCGGCCGAAGAATCCGTTGCAGGCCAAGGGCGAGCATACCTACACCTATCGCCTTCATTGGGGACCTGACACGCCCAAGGTTACGTCGCTGGCCCGGTTTTCCCGGACAGGTGTCGGCGCAAAAGGCGATGATGCGAGGATCTTTGTCCTCGATCTGATTGGAGAAAGGCTCAAATCGGTCGATCCCAACGGCATACGCGGCAATGTCACGGCTGAAAAAGCCGAGATCAAAAACATTGTCACTCAGCCAAACCCGGCAACCGGCGGCTGGAGATTGAGCTTTGAGCTTCCGCTCAACGATAAATCGCCGATCGAGTTGCGGGCCTCGCTGATGCAGGGCAACGAGGCCATATCGGAAGTGTGGGTTTATCGATGGACGCCCTGACGCAAAACGGCGGAATTGAATTGCGGCAACGTGGGCCGCGAGAGCCATTCCTTCCGGCGGAATCGCCGCTGCCGATGGCGACGCAGCAATTGCATCGCTTTGAGCGCGGCAAAGCATATAGCAAAGCCGCGCGTTCCCGGGAGTTCCGGCGCGCCTGTATTTTCGCCGGTACCGCTGCGATGACGGCGGCCGGCTGTTATGAGATGTACGAAGTCGTCCAGGTTGGGGGCGTCACGATCCTCGAATGGATGGTGCTGGGCCTGTTCGTCTTTCTGTTCGCCTGGATCGCCCTCTCGTTTACGTCCTCGCTGGCTGGCTTCGTGGTGCTGTTATTCCGGGTCAGGGACCCACTGGGTATCGATCCAGCCGCGCCGCTGCCGACCATCGGCAGCAGGAATGCCATGCTGCTGCCGACCTATAACGAAGATCCCTATCGCATCATGGCCCGCCTGCGGGCGATGTACGAGTTGGTCGATCAGTCGGGACAGGGCTCAAGCTTTGACTGGTTTATGCTCAGCGATACCACCGACCCCTCCGTATGGATCGCGGAAGAGAAATGCTTCTTGCAGCTTCGCCGCGATCTCGGCGTGTCGAACATTTACTACCGGCACCGCCGGGAAAACATCGCCCGAAAATCCGGCAACATCGAGGACTGGATCAAGCGCTTCGGCGCCGGCTATGACCATATGATCATCCTCGATGCCGACAGCCTGATGACCGGCGATACCATCGTCCGGCTTGCGTCAGCAATGGAAAGGTGTCCTGCGGTCGCCCTCATCCAGACGCTTCCTATCGTCGTCAATGCGAAAACGTTGTTCGCGAGGTTGCAGCAGTTTTCAGGACGTTTGTACGGCCCCCTGATCGCCGCAGGCATTGCGTGGTGGCATGGCTCCGAAGGCAATTATTGGGGCCATAACGCCATTATTCGCGTGCGCTCCTTTGCACAGGATGCGGCTCTGCCTGAACTGAAGGGACGCAAACCGTTCGGCGGTCATATTCTCAGCCACGATTTCGTCGAGGCGGCACTGATGCGGCGCGCGGGCTGGGAGGTCAGGATGGCGCCGGCTTTGGGCGGAAGCTTCGAGGAATGCCCCCCATCGCTGCTGGATTTCGCCGCCCGCGACCGCCGCTGGTGTCAGGGCAACCTTCAGCATCTGGCCGTGCTTCCGGCGCGCGGACTGCATTGGGTGTCGCGGCTTCATCTGCTTACCGGAATTGGATCCTACCTCACCGCGCCGCTCTGGCTGATGTTTTTGATGCTGGGAATCTTGATCTCCTTGCAGGCTCAATTTGTCCGCCCCGAATATTTTCCGAAAGGATTTTCCCTGTTTCCGCAGTGGCCCGCGCAGGATCCCATTCTGGCCGCCTGGGTTTTCGTCGGCACGATGGGGCTGCTGATCGTCCCAAAGCTGCTCGCCTGGATCCTGCTCGTAACGCAAAGCCAAAACCGTCGGCAATTCGGCGGAGCGCTGCGCGTTTTTGTGGGATTCCTGATCGAGACATTTCTGTCGGGGCTGATAGCGCCCGTCATGATGATCTTTCAATCCCGAGCGGTCGGGGAAATTCTGCTGGGACGCGACTCGGGCTGGCAGGTTCAGCGTCGCGACGACGGTAGACTGCCGTATGCCGAATTGACGCGGAGATACGCGTTGCCGACCTTGTTCGGGGCGGCCATGGCCGCCATTGCCTATGCGGTATCGCTGCCGTTGCTGTTGTGGATGGCGCCGGTGATTGCCGGTCTCTTGCTCAGTATCCCGATCGCGATGTTGTCGTCCCGGCGGTCTGGTCCGAACGCCGGACTGCTGCGCACCCCTGAGCAGACAGCCCCGCCCCAGGTGCTGGTTCGCGCAAATGAGCTGGCGATGGTATCAGGCAGCGTGACCGTCTCGCCGTTGCAGGAACTGTTCGAAGACGGGCCCTTGCTGGAAAGCCATCTGATGAATCTGCCTGACGACAAGCTCCGCATTCGGGGCCAGGTCGATCCAAATACGGCAATTGCGCGTGCAAAGATCGAGGATGCGGAAAGCTTCGACGAGGCGCTCGGTTATCTGACCCAGCGCGAGACGTTCGCCGTTCTCAACTCGCCAACACTGCTCCGCGTCCTGTCTGCCATGCCGCGGGCCGGCTAGAGTGCCACGCCTTCCAGCTCCTAAATACCATGTCGCGATAGTCCAGAGACCTGCCGTGGATCCGGCAGCGAAAGCACGCCGCCGCGATGAATGCCAAACATGTGTGGAGCAATACGCATGATGCGTCAGCCTCGGCGGAGGTGGTGGCCGGTTCGAAAATCTGCCTCTATGGAGTCGAGACGGCCCTCCGAGGCCGGTTGACATGCCTCCGGAGCTGCTGCCGGCCTTGGGGGCCTCGGTTTTTGCGCGCGGGAGTAACGATATGGGTGGTTTGGTGATCAGTGGCGGCCGGGTGGTGGATCCGGTCAGTGGGATGGACGCCATTGGCGATGTGGCGGTGCTGGATGGCCGGATCGCCGCTGTCGGCACCGGGCTCGGCAGCGCCGAACGGGTGATCGACGCGACCGGGCTGGTGGTGGCTCCCGGATTTATCGACCTGCACGCGCACGGCCAGTCGATCCCGGCCGACCGCATGCAGGCGTTCGACGGGGTGACGACAACGCTCGACCTCGAGGCCGGAGTGTTGCCGGTCGCGTCCTGGTATCGGCGCCAGGCCGCGGAGGGACGTGTGCTGAACTACGGCGCCGCCGCCAATTGGGCCTTCGCGCGCATCGGTGCGATGACCGGCTCCAACACGGAAAGCTCGCTGGAGGCGTTCGGCAACGCCATGCGCGATCGCCGCTGGATCGAGAACGTGGCCAGCGAGACGGAGGTGGCCAGAATCCTCGATCGTCTGGCAAACGGGCTGAACGAGGGCGGCATCGGCATCGGCATCCTCAACGCCTACGCCCCGGGCGCCGGGGTGCAGGAGCTGACCGCGGTGTGCCAACTCGCGGCGGCGCAGGATGTGCCGACCTTCACCCACGTCGCCTATATGTCCCGCGTCGACCCCGAAAGCGCCGCTGAGGCCTATATCCGCCTGATCGGCTATGCCGGCGCCACCGGCGCCCACATGCACATCTGCCACTTCAACAGCTCGAGCAAGACGGATGTGGAGCGTTGTCGCGCGCTGGTGGCGAAGGCGCAGGCGCAGGGCCTGCCGATCACGCTTGAGGCCTATCCGTACGGCACCGGTTCGACCGTGCTGGCGGCGGCCTTCTTCAGCGATCCCGAGTTCGAAGCGCGCAATGGCACCGGCTACGATTCGGTGCAGCGGGTGACCGACGGGCGGCGCTTTCGCGACCGAGAGGAACTGCTGGCGGCACAGGCGGAGGAGCCCTCCACGATGGTGCTGTGGCACATCCTGGATACCGAGAACAATCCGCACCATCGTGACCTGCTGGACATGTCGATGCTGTATCCCGGCGGCGCGATCGCGTCCGACGCGATGCCCTGGACGCTGTCGGACGGCAGCGTTTACACGGGTGACGCCTGGCCCCTGCCGGAGGATGCCACTTCGCATCCGCGTTCGGCGGGTTGCTTCACCCGTTTCATCCGCGAGTGGGTGCGTGAACGCGAGGCGGTGTCGCTCTTGGAAGGCGTCCGCAAATGCACTCTGATCCCGGCGGAGATCCTGGCTGCGAGTACGCCCGCCATGCGTGCCAAGGGGAAGCTGCAGCCGGGCGCGGATGCCGACATCGTCGTGTTCGATTTCGACGCGCTGACCGACCGGGCGACTTTCGCGGCGATGAACCGCCCGTCGGAGGGCGTCCGGCATCTGGTGGTCAGCGGCCAGCCGCTGATCACCGATGGCGTGCTGGATGTGGCGGCAAGGCCCGGCCGGCCGGTACGCCGGCCGGTCGCCCAACTCTGATGTACGGAGGCTGATTGTGCCGGTCCCGATCCTGTTGGTGGCCGGCTTCCTCGGGGCGGGCAAGACCACGGTCGTGAACCACCTGCTGGCGCATGCCGAAGGCAGGCGGATTGCCGCGGTGGTCAACGATTTCGGTGCGATCAATATCGACGCGGAGCTGATCACGGGCGCCAGCGATGGGGTGGTCAGCCTGAGCAACGGCTGCATCTGTTGCTCAATGCAAGGCGATCTGCTGCGTACGCTCGCCGCCCTGCTGCGGCGTGACCCGCAGCCGGAGTTCATCGTGATCGAAACCAGCGGGGTCGCCGATCCCTCGGATATTGTGCGCAACCTGATGGACCCGATGATCTGGCGGGAGGCGCCGCTGGAAACGGTGCTGTGCGTGGTGGACGCGACGACACCGGCGGCGACGTTGAACGACGCGCTACTGCGGTCCCAGCTGCGGGCGGCCGACGTGGTGGCGCTGAGCAAGGTGGACCTGGTGGACGCGGCGGGTCGCGCGCAACTGCGCGATGCCGTCCGGGCGCTGCGTCCGGCGGCGGTGCTGGTCGATGCTCTGCATGGCGAAGTCCCCGCGGCGTTGCTGTTCCCGGTGGACGCGGACCGCGTGCCGGCGCCGCGCGAGCCGGGGCCGCGACGGCCGGCGGCCGACCGGTTCGAGACGCTGAGCTGGACATCGGAACGGCCGGTGTCGCTCGCCCGGTTGCAGCAGGCGATCGGTCGGTTGGCGCCGAAGCTCGCTCGCGCGAAGGGCTTGTTCGAGACGGTGGAGCAACCCGGGCGGTCGATGGTGTTTCAGCTCGCCGGCGGACGCGCGACGTTGGCACCGGGCGGGGCGCTGGCGGCCGGTGTGCAGCGGGCACGGATCGTATTCATTGCCGAGATCGGGGTTCTCTCGAGGGCCGAGATCGACAGGACCATGGAAGGGTGCATCGAAGCTGGCTGAAGTGAGCGGGGCCGATCCGTCCGCCGTGAGGCTTCCGCATCATGTTGCGCTCGATGCCGACGTCAAGAATTCCACGTACGCACGCGACTTCGCCGAAGCCTATCCGGAGCGCTACTTCGAGGCCCGGATCGCAGAGCAAAATATGGTTTCTGCCGCAGCGGGCCTGTCGAGCGGCGGCATGATCCGTTCGCGAGCACTTTCGGTCGCTAACTCGCCGAAGCGGCAGCGGCGCAGAACGATGCGCCCCTCGTCAAGTCCCTTGCCGTACACGTCATGCCGAAGCGCGGCCGTAAGCCGGACGACGTACTCGGCTATGTCCATCTCGCCGTGGCCGATATCGTTGCAGCTATCAAAGATGCCGCCGAGAAACGTTAATCGCGGCGGTGGTGTAATTTATAACAAGGACAGCCTGAGGCAGGATGGCATGTAGATCGCGTCATGGATCTCAGAGGTCCGAAAGCGGCTGACTGCTGCGGCGCGATGCGGTGTGCCAGTTTGACGGCGAGCCAGCAATTGAGAAGAGCCGCGTCGTATCTTGGCTGGGGATCGTGACGACAGTCATCAGTGCGAAGCCTTGGAGTCCTCATCCGAGGTCCTGGGCCAACCAGCGGGCCCACCACCCGGCGAGTGGCCGGCCGGCAGCATCTGAAGCCAGGCATCAGCCAGCTTCAGCCAAGAGATCTTGTCGTCGGGGTCGACCGTGCTCTCGGCCTTCCCTCGGCACTCGTCGGCGTGCCGGCGGTATTCTTCGAACCTATCCGCCGGAACAACCTTCTCAGGGTGTTTGAACAATCCCACAATCGTGGATGGCAGCGCAGCAATGAGTGGCACGGCAGCAAGATGTGTCCCGTGCTCATCAGCCAGGATAATCGCTTCGAAAGGGGGTTCTTCGCCTTGCCTGATCGCAGCGGCTACGAAGTCCTGCAGGGCAAATATGGCCTCTTTCCTCGCGGCGGCGAGGCTCTGCAGTTCCGAGCCTTCTTGGTCCTTCAGCACGTCGCCTTCGAAGTTTCTCAGGTGCAAGTAATAACGGGCCATGGGTCTTCTCCTTGTCCTCTATATACCATGCCTGTTGTGAAGTGCGAAAGCCGCGCGCATTCGGGGGCTGTGCCGCAACCGGCTATTCCAATGTCCGCAATGTGTCATAATGAGGGGCGGGCGACCAGAGCGATCCACTCGACTGATGAACGCCTTCGTGCGACCCCGAACAGCAGACGGCCCGCCGAGGCGGGCCGTCTTTGTATTAACGAAGTCCAGAACCGTACAGTTGGCGCTCTTTTCGAACCTCGTCCGCGCCGTAAGGCTTGCTGGCCGGATCGAAGCTCTGCCAGCCGGCTTTTCGCCAGGCTGCGCTGCGGTCCTGCAAGTTCACGGCGGACCGGCCAAGAACAGCCTCAAGCTGCGCACGGTTTGCATCAGGCACCCTCGCTGAAACTAACGTTCCACCGCGACGGACACCTTCGGCATAAAGCGGCGCATCTTCCTTGGATACGCCCGCTTCCGTAAGGGCGCCCACGATCCCGCCTGTAGCCGCACCCGCGGCAGCGCCTACCGCTGTCGCGGCCAGCCAACCGGCTGCAACCACCGGTCCGAGTCCCGGGATCGCCAGCAGGCCCAAGCCCGCTAAAAGACCGGCGGCGCCGCCGATGCCTGCGCCAATGCCGGCGCCTTTCCCAGCGCCCTCGGCGCGATCGTCCACGCCATCATGATCGCGGTCCACCTTCTTATCGTTGTACCAATTGTCGGAATTATTGGCGACGATACTGATGTCGGAGTGAGGCACGCCGGCCGTTTCAAGGGCCTGAACAGCCTTTTGGGCATCTGTGTAGTTGTCGTAGAGCCGTGAGATAGTAGCCGTCATATCGAAATCCCTTCGTTACTTTGCGGTGTTGACGTTTCCTTGAAAATCAACGCTGACATCGGTGGATGAACCACCTTTGCTGGCTTTGCCGCGCCAGACACCGTTGTCGTCTTTCTGCAATGCGCTGACGTTGGTGAAGCCGGCCCCTTCGATCTTCGATTTTGCCTGGCCTTCGGTGAAGCTGTTGCGTCCGGCTACCGGGACGTTCGAGTTGTTCTGGCCGGAGCTGTTGACCGCGTTATTGTTCGGCCCGGATCGGGCTGGCGGGTTTTGTGCAAAGGCGGAAGTCGACGCGACGACCGCCACGCACACGACGAGAGCAAGGCGTTTCATGAGTTTACTCTTAGGTTTCAGGAGCGCTCGTAACCTCTCGAATTTGGGATAGTTCCTTCACGTCGGCAAATAACCAGAGTTCCGCTGGTCTGCCGGAACGTTCGCTGGGATGTCCCGTTGGTCGTGTGCGGATCATGCGATCCGCTGAAAGGATCAGACCATGAGTGGCAATACCGACAGAGCAGCCGGAACACGCATGCGCGGGATCCAAGTAGCTATCCTTCTTTTCGCGATACCCGTGGGTGCGAGCGCGCAGTCTGCTGATTGGCGGCAATTTTCGATCGCCGAGACGGGGGCGCGTGTCGATGTGCCTGCCGCGATCTTTGACAAGGATGCCGGACGTCCGGAAGCCGACCATGGTCGGCGGTTTACCACCGCGGACGGAAGGGCGACACTCATTGTCCAATCGATGACAAATGAAGCCAATGATTCACCTGCCGCCTTCCTGGCAAAGAAGCATCCGCCTTCGAACATTGCGTACAGCAGGATCACGCCGCGATATTTCGTCGTGTCCAGTTTCCGCAGCGGGAAGATCTGGTACGATCGCTGCAACTTTGCGGGCCGCCTGATACATTGCGTCTTGATCAATTACCCCGCCTCGGAGAAGCGGCAGTGGGACGGCATTGTCACTCGGGTCAGCCGCACTCTTTCCGGTAATTAGCATTACAGTCAGCGAAGAGCGGCTTCGTCTGGACGAAAACACTAGCACGATGCCGAGTTGAAACTCGTTATCAAAGGATTGCGAGGCACGCAGTCGACATGGAAATCCATCCCGTTCTGGTATTGCGTGTCGATGTTCCAACGGGAGTTAAGGATCAAGAATCCTTCTTCCGATCTGATCGGTCTCGATCCCTTCGGCGAGCATATGCAATTTGTGTGCGTCCCGGAGCACGATGCGTTGGCGGCCGCCTTCCACGAGACCTTGCTGTTCCCATCCGCTCAAGATGCGGCTCGCCGTATGCAATGTCGTGCCGGTCATCTCGGCGACGTCCTGCCGGCTGATCGGAAAGTCGATCTCTACTCCCGCATCTACCTTACGCCCGGCCTGTTTCGCCAGGCGCAGTAGGGCGTGGGCGACCCGCTGCTCGACCTGTTCGTTGGATATTTCGATGACGCGGGCCTGGGTGTCCTGCAGGCGGCTGCCGACAGTCTGCAGGGCGGTGACTGCAAGGCTGGGAAATTTGACCATCATCCGGTGCCAGCTTGAGGAGGGCCACGAGAGCGCGATGCTGTCGACGGCCGCGACCGCGGTTGCCGGATAGTTCTTCAGGTTCATGGCCTGCGCGACGCCGAAGAGCTCACCGGCCGAGACGTAGCGCACCACGGTCTGCTGCCCCTGCGGCGTCGTCTTCTCCACACGCAGGTGGCCGTGTAAAAGCAAGAAGAAGCGATCGGCCTCGGAGCCCTGATCGAAAACCGAGATTCCCTTCGGATAACGCACCGAGCGCGCTTCGCGCAACAGCTCGTCCTGCTCGGCGGGGTCAAGTCCCGCGAACATCGCCAGATTCGCGACCAGGGAACGGTCGACCGCGGCCATCTCAGTCCTTCTTTCGATGTGGGTGCACGCTATCCGGCGCAGCGGCAAGCCACAATGATGACACGACTTGATATCGAGTAAATCCGCTGCAACATTGCGCTGGCTCAAATCGCGCTCAACGAAACAGAATATGATTATTTCGACATGGGTCGAAGCCCGGGGAATTCATTCGAAGCGGGTCAGCTTCGAGCCCGCTTTCGCGAAGGTCCTGCGGATATCGTGACGTTCGTCTCCACCGGTCGTCGCGGTAAGGGCGATCGGAAGCCGGCTATCGCTCGGAGCAGCGCTGCACGTCGGCGCTCCGACAGCTCCGCACCGATCTGACGACAGCGCGATCTTTGTCGGGGATCAAACACCCAAGCGAACGACGCTGCAATTTGCGCCCCGACAAAGAGCCACCGGTCGGGGCGGTCTACGATCACTGCAGCGGATCAGGAAAGACGTCCATGGCAACGACGCATGAATTCAAGAGGCTACCGGGAACCGGCGCTGGTCTTTCAGGGCTTTGCTGCGCTCCTGTGCAGCGCATGCAAGTTCTGAGGCCAAGATGATCGGCGCCGGCATATCGCGGTGGACGATGAGCTACTTCGCGATGGCGCTGGCTTGGCTATTCGTCGCGCTGGCGCTCATGGTCGCGGGGGTCGGCTTTCCTGCGGCCGATCTTGGGTCATCCGACACGCTCGTCCTGGTGCATGTGGTCTGCATCGGCTGGCTGAGTGTGGCGATGTGTGGCGCCCTGCTGCAATTTGTGCCGGTCCTCGTCGGAAGGCCGTTATATTCGGAGAAGTGGGCCTTGCCGGCTCTGGTCCTTTTGGGCGCGGGTCTGGTCTCGCTGATCGCGGGCTTCCTGGCGTTGGGAGGCCGTTTGCCGGCTTGGCTCTGGCTTCTTCCGGTGGGAGCAAGTCTGCTCGCCGCCGGGTTCGGCGTGATCGTGGTCGATCTTGGGCTGACCGCGTGGCTGCGGCCGGTGGGGCCGACCCGTTTCGTCCTGGTGGGCTTGGCCTCACTCTGTGCGACCGTTGCCTTCGGCGCGATGTTCGCGTTTGCACTCGCCGGATTGGGAGGATCGACCGGAGCAGCGATGCTGGCTTCCGGTATTCCGCTGCATGCGATCGCAGGTCTAGGCGGCTGGCTCACCTTGACGGCCATGGGTGTGAGCTACCGGCTGCTGTCCATGTTCATGCTCTCGCCCGATGTGGACGACCGCAAGAGCGGCGCGACGTTGGTGACGGGCGCGCTCGCGATCGCAGTCACGGTGATAGGCGGTATACTGGCGATCCGGCTCGCTTCCGGACTGAATGCCGTGTTGTCGATCGCCGCCATCATCGGCCTTGCCATGGCTGCTTTATACGGTCGCGACGTGGCCGGGATCTTCCGCGGCCGTATGCGGCGGCAGCTCGAACTCAATACGCGGATGGCATGCCTGTCTTTCGCGAGCCTGGCCGGGACGGCTTTCTTGGGCGTGGTCTTGGTCTCGACCGACACCTTCGAAGCACAGGTCGGCGCATTCGTCTTTCTCGCCGTCTTCGGCTGGTTGTCGGGTCTCGCCCTCGCCAAGCTCTACAAGATCGTGGCGTTCCTGACCTGGCTCGAGACCTACGGTCCGGTGATGGGGCGAGCGCCCACGCCGCGTGTCCAGGATCTCGTCGCGGAGGCGAGGGCGTCAAAATGGTTTGTCACCTATTACGCCGCGGTCTGGTTCGGAACGCTGATGCTGCTGGCCGGCGAATCTTCGGCCTTCCGGGCAGCCGCGACCGTGATGACGGTCGGAATAGTCGGAATTGTCCGGGAAGTTATTCGGACGCGGCGGCTCGCCGACGTCGCAACCCCGCTGCGCGTCACGGGGGGCGCGTGCGCGCCGCATCTGCTGTTCGCGAGAAGCTGACCAGACGAAGGAAAACGCATGACCGACTACATCGATGTCGACGTCCGTCCAATCCTGCGTGCAGGCGGAGAGCCGTTCTCGGTAATCATGTCCGCGCTCGAAAGCCTGGAGCCGGGACAGGGTCTGCGCCTCTATGCGACCTTCAGGCCGATTCCGCTGTTCGGCGTCATGGCCGACAGGGGCTTTACTTATTCCGAGACCGCTCTTGACCGTGGCGAGTGGGAGGTGCTTTTCATGCCGGCGGATGCGAAACCGGCGGAAGCTCCTGTCGGCGCCCCGGCGTTCGACTGCTGGCCCGAACCTGGCGTCAAGCTCGACAACCGCGATCTCGATCCGCCGGAACCGATGGTGCGCATCCTCGCCGCCGCGGAGAAGCTCGGGCCTGGGGAAACGTTGTCGGCGCTGCTGCGACGAGAGCCCGTCTTTCTGTTCCCGCAACTTGAGAAGCGCGGTTTCCGCTGGCTCGGCGGCTTCACGCCGGACGGATCGACCTACGAACTGACCGTCAGAGCGCCGTCATGACGAGCGAACTCGTCGACCGGATCCGGGACGCTCTGCGCGTCGTGATCGATCCTGAGCTCGGTCACAATATAGTCGATCTCGGATTCATCTACGACATAACGGTGATGAACGGTGCCGCGCGCATCACGATGACCGCGACGACTCCAGGCTGCCCCGCCGCCGGTTTTTTGAAGGAGGGGGCAGCCAGCAGCGCCGCTCGCGTGCCTGGCGTCGAGTCCGTGGAGATCGTGATGACGTTTGAGCCGCCCTGGAATCCGTCACTGATCGATCATGCCACCCGAGCTGCGCTGGGCTTCGCAGCGGTCAATTAGCAGAGTGTTGCAAAAGCCGCCAAGCCGGGGTCGGCTACTGTGCGGCTCTCCGGCAGGATGCCGGTGCACTCCTGGAGGTGCAGGCGGCTTCGGTCTGGAAATCGAGGTCGCAGCGGGCCGTTACTGCGTTGTAAACAGCACCACGGCGATGGCGACCGAGAGGCCCACCGCCGACACGGTCGCCGTGGTCGACAGTACCCCCATCGCCCTGAGGGCGCCGGCGAAGACGATGATGATAGGGGTGGCTGTCAGCAGCCCCAGTTGTGCGTCGCTCATGACTTTTCCAAACCTCGATGCGGATGACTTGAGCGCGAGCGCAGGTTGCGAACGTTGTCCTGCGGCAAGGTATCGAGCGAAAGCGAGATTGCTGCGGTGTTTGTCCGGCGACAAAGACTGTCCTTCCCGAGATGTTAGAAAATCGCTCGGGAGATTTGATGTCGACGGTGGATTGCGAGAGCGCGGATTCGGGATGGGATGTCTTCGAAGGACTTCCCGGAGATCCGATGATATGGGTCCTCGTCTTCAGCGAACTCGTAGCCTTCGGCCTATTTCTCGGCGCATTCATCATCGCACGCGCCATCAGTCCAACCGTGTTCGCATCCGGGCAGGCAGCGCTCGAACCGGGGCTCGCTGGGTTGAACACGCTGGTGCTGGTGACCAGCGGATGGGCTGCCGCACGCGGCACGGCTTCCGCGCGCGTCGATCGATGCAGACAAGCTCGTCTATGGCTCCTCTTGGCCATGACGCTTGGCGGCGCATTTGCGGCG
This sequence comes from uncultured Alphaproteobacteria bacterium, assembly GCA_963793165.1. GTDB lineage: Bacteria > Pseudomonadota > Alphaproteobacteria > Rhizobiales > Xanthobacteraceae > Bradyrhizobium. The sequence goes on along the minus strand of CAWBYU010000002.1, from coordinate 1,141,403 downwards.
ATCAAACTTGTCGAATACGCGCATGAGATGGGAAAGGGCATCGGCCTCGAAACCAGTCCGTTCTTCACGTTGTACTTTCTCCTGACCGGCTTTCACCTTCTGCACGTCTGTCTCGGGATCCTGATCCTCGCCGTCGTGGGGCGCAGAGCCGATCCCGTCCATGTCGAGACCGGAACGGTGTTCTGGCACATGGTCGATCTGCTCTGGATCGTGATCTTCCCTATCGTCTATCTGGTGCGTTAGGGAATGCGTTACTCCCCGGACCGTCTGGATTTCACGTTGGTCTTCCTGATTTGCCTGGCGCTAGCCACCGTGGCGGTTGCCCGCGCCGCCTCAAACGTGATTGTCGTCGACGGCGCGGTTCTCCTTCTGGCGGCCGTCAAGGGGCGCACGATCGTGTCCGATTATCTCGATTTGCGGTCCGCCCCGGCACCCTGGCGCGGTCTGGCGACCGCGTGGCTACTGCTCGTCCTGGGATTCGCCTTGGGAGTGTCCGCCGTCTCTTTCCTTCTGGCCTGAGCGAAAAGTCTCGGGAAGAAAAGTCTCGGGAAAACACCGGGATCTTCGAGATCATTGCTCCGGCACAAAGAGCGCGCGGCGACGGGTGGATAAACTCGCGCAACCGCTCACCGGCCCACATCTGCACGAAATTGAAAAGGATCCGTAATGGCTGAACGCCTCACCAAGTCGGCGGCCCGCAACGTCTTCTACGGCGGATCGGCTTTCTTCTTCGCGATCTTCGTCGGGCTGACGGCGCACAGCCACTATTACATGGTGACCACATCGACGGACGCGGCGACGCTGACGGATTCGGTAGCGCGCGGCAAGCATGTCTGGGAGAAGAATTCCTGCATCAACTGCCACACCCTTTTGGGCGAGGGCGCCTACTTCGCGCCCGAAGTCGGCAACGTCTGGGATCGCTGGGGCGGCAAGGAGGATCCCGCCACCGCGAGGGATATCCTGAAGTCGTGGATGCAGGCACAGCCATCGGGCGCGCCCGGACGGCGGCAGATGCCCCAGTTCAACCTCACCGACCAGGAACTCAACGATCTCGCCGACTTCCTGCAGTGGGTGAGCACCATCAAACGGCAGGACTGGCCGCCGAACAAAGCCGGATGAGAGCCTGTCCCACCATTCGCTTCAAGATAGAGAGCCCAAGATGAGATATGAAACCCAGAAGGTCGCGATGCTGTATTTCTACGGCGCGCTGACGCTTTTCGTCGCGCAGGTCGTATTCGGCGTACTCGCGGGAACCATCTACGTACTCCCGAACACCCTTTCGGTTTTGTTGCCGTTCAACATCGTCAGGATGATTCATACGAACGCGCTGATAGTCTGGTCGCTCATTGGCTTCATGGGCGCGACCTATTACCTTCTGCCGGAAGAAGCCGAGACCGAGCTCTACAGCCCGCTCCTGGCCAAGATCCAGTTCTGGATGTTCTTCGGCGCTGCCGGCGTCGCCGTGGTCGGCTATCTCTTCCACTACCATGAAGGAAGGGAATTCCTCGAGCAGCCGTTCGCGATCAAGGTCGGCATCGTGGTCGTATGCCTGATCTTCCTGTTCAACGTGACGATGACATCGCTCAAGGGCCGCAAGACGGCGGTCACCAATATTCTTCTGTTCGGCCTGTGGGGCGTCGCGATCTTTTTCCTCTTCGCGTTTTACAATCCGAAGAACCTCGCCGTCGACAAGATGTACTGGTGGTACGTCGTTCACCTTTGGGTCGAAGGCGTCTGGGAATTGATCATGGCCTCCGTGCTGGCGTTCCTGATGATAAAACTCAACGGCATCGATCGCGAGGTGGTCGAGAAGTGGCTCTATGTCATCGTGGGCCTGGCGTTATTCTCCGGAATCCTCGGCACCGGCCATCACTTCTATTGGATCGGCGCGCCCGGCTACTGGCAATGGATCGGATCGCTGTTTTCCACTCTCGAGGTTGCGCCCTTCTTCGTCATGGTCGTCTTCACCATACAGATGACCATGAAGGCGGGCCGCAAGCATCCGAACCGGGCCGCCCTGCTGTGGTCGGTCGGCTGCTCGGTGATGGCATTCCTCGGCGCCGGGGTGTGGGGCTTCCTGCACACGATTTCGTCGGTGAACTACTACACGCATGGTACCCAGGTGACGGCTGCGCACGGGCATCTCGCTTTCTTCGGCGCGTATGTGATGCTCAACCTCTCCGTGATGGCTTATGCGATCCCGCAACTGCGCCAGCGCGAGCCGTATAACCAGTGGCTCAGCATCGCGAGCTTCTGGATCATGTGCACTGCCATGATGGTGATGACCTTCGCGCTGACCTTCGCCGGCGTGATCCAGGTCCATCTGCAACGGGTGCTGGGTCAGGGCTACATGGAAGTCCAGGATCAGCTTGCGATGTTCTACTGGGTGCGTCTTGGCTCCGGCGTGTTTGTCGCGATTTCGGCGCTGATGTTCATCTGGGCGGTATTGGTGCCGGGGCGCGCCAAGAATTCTGTCATCCCCGCCGCGCTGCAGCCGGCCGAATAAGCCTCGACCGGTGGCCGCGAATCCGTGGCCGCCCGCTTCTCGATCCGGAGAGATGCCATGAAACCCGCACTTCACGCCGTCGGAGCTTCCTCACCGGGGATACCTGCCTACGTTCCGAGCGGCAACGAATGCGCCCTGTTCGAACATGCCTGGCGGCGGCGTCTGCCCCTGCTGCTCAAGGGGCCGACCGGTTGCGGCAAGACGAGGTTCGTCGCGCACATGGCTGCTCGCCTCGGGCTGCCGCTGCACACCGTTTCCTGTCACGACGATCTCACCGCGGCCGATCTCACGGGGCGCTTTCTGCTCAAGGGCGGTGACACGGTGTGGACGGATGGGCCTTTGACACGGGCCGTGAGGGAAGGGGGCATCTGCTATCTCGACGAGGTAGTGGAGGCGCGCAAGGATGTCACGGTGGTGCTGCATCCGTTGACCGATGACCGCCGGATCTTGCCGCTCGAACGTACCGGTGAGGAATTGATCGCCCCACCCGACTTCATGCTCGTCGTGTCATATAACCCGGGCTACCAAAGCGTCCTGAAGGCGCTGAAGCCGTCGACGCGTCAACGGTTCGTCGCCGTCGAATTCGGCTTCCTTCAGGCCGAGCAGGAAATAGCGGTGGTCGCAGCCGAGAGTGGGCTGGCACCCGAGCGCGTTCGGCCTCTGGTGGCGCTCGCCGGCCGGATACGTGCGCTCAAAGGTCAGGACCTCGAGGAGGGCGTCTCGACCCGCCTGATCGTGTATTGCGCGACCCTGATTTCCACGGGTGTTGCGGTCGCGGATGCCGTGCTCGCCGCCATGATCGAACCGCTTACCGACGATCCGGACGTCAAGGCAGCGCTGCTCGATGTGGTTCAGGCCGTGATTGGATAGGACGATGCTTGATTTCCTCGAGTTGGAGGAAACGGTCGGTCGCGCCTGGCACCGGTTGGTCGGTGCCACCGCAAGCTATCCGATTCATATCGAGCAGGCGATCAAGCTCGAAGACGTGCAAGGACGGATACGGGTCATGTTCCGGGCGCTCGGCGGAGAGACGGTTGTTCAGATCGCCGGTGCCAGATCGCGCAAGTCCGGCCATCGACTGGGCTGGCGGCAACGCATCGGCCTCGGCGATGAATGCCTTGATCAGTCAGGTCGCGACCGCGCAACGGTGTTCCTGCCGGATCAAATCGCCATCTTCCCGGATCGCGAGCTCAACGCCTCGCTCTATCGCTGGCTTGCCGCGTGGTTCGCGATCATGCCCGCTGCGGTGATCGATGAGGTCGACCCGCTCCGGCGCGACCTCCTGACCTTGCAACGCGCCCGCGTCACGGTCGCTACCATACTCGCGGAATTGCCGGGTTTGGTCCCACTCTATGAATGTCTGGCTGCGGCCACGGTAGAAGCGAGGCCGCGCAGACCCTTGCCGCGAGGCGAACAGGAGGTCGAGCGGATTGTGCTGGCATTGTTGGGCTCCGGTGCGGAGCCCGAAGGCGCGTTGTGGCGGGCGGTGATCGGCACCGGCGATCTACCGCCAAAGGCCCCGCCCGGATATCGCCCCATGCTTCCCTGCCCGTTATGGGGGGATTGCTGGATACGGGGGGCGGTCCCCGCGCAGGCCGGCGACGACGACGGGCCCGTGCCAAGCGAGGCGGCCGCGAGCTCCGACATGCGAAAGCGACGCGCCGTCCGCGAGCGTGACGAGGGCGGCAAGCGTGATCCGTTCGTGCTGAACCGCTTCGAAAAAATTCTTGCGATGGCCGAGATGGTCAACGTCGATCGTCCCTCCGACGACAGTAAGGATGAAGATGCGCGGAAGGCCGCGGATGACCTCGATGATCTCGCGATCAGCCGCCGCAAGGGCAAGCCTGCGACGAAGTTGAAGTTCGATCTCGACCTGCCGCCGGAGGCGGTAGATGCCGAGCGGCTGAACGGCGGCCGGCTTTATCCGGAATGGGACTATCGCAGCGGCATCTATCTGCAGGACCACTGCAGGGTGTCGATGGGACAATCTCCGGAAACGGGCGAATGCTGGACGCCGGATGCAGCCGTCCGGCAGCGCATCCGGCAAATTCGGCGTCGTTTTGAAGCGCTGCGCCCGCGCCATGAGGTCATGCGCGGGCAGGCCGACGGGTTCGGCCTTGATATCGATGCGCTCGTCCGAGCCCGGAGCGATCTGAGGGCTGGCGCAGGCTCCCTTGATCGGGTCCACCTGGCGATGCGGCCGCAGGGACACGATCTCGCTACGACACTTCTGGTCGATGTCTCACTCTCCACCGACGCTTGGGCCGACGGTCATCGCGTTCTCGACGTGGAGAAGGAGGCTTTGCTCGTTCTCGCACACGGGCTTTCCGCGTGCGGAGACCATCACAGCATCCTCACCTTCACGTCGCGACGGCGTTCGTGGGTGCGGGTCGAGACCGTCAAGTCGTTCGAAGAGCCGATGGGGCCCGCCGTTGAGCGTCGCATCGGCGCGCTCAAGCCGGGATATTATACGCGCATGGGCGCGGCGGTACGTCATGCCGCCGCCGAGCTCGCCCATCAGCCCCAACGCAAGAAATTGCTGCTGGTGCTGACCGACGGTAAACCGAACGACATCGATCATTACGAGGGCCGCTTCGCGGTCGAAGACAGCCGTAAGGCAGTGCGCGATGCTCGAAGGCTGGGCCTTTCGGTATTCGGTGTCACGGTTGACTCAACCGCGCAGTCCTATTTTCCAACCCTGTTCGGAAGTAACGGTTACGCTATCGTCGCCAATATCCGGCGGTTGCCGGCGGCGCTCCCATCGATTTATCGACAACTGGCGCGATAGTCGGCGTTCACCGGATGACCGGTATTGCGAAAGCTCAGCTTCATCGCACGCGAGGCACTGGAAATTTCTCGAAAGAAATTCACATCACGCAGCCGTGCCCCATGATCTGCTGGGGTTCTGCCAAGAATATGCCGCGAAGGGAGTGCCTGCTTGTCGCTCGACGAATGGCTGGAAGGTCCGATGACTGGAACCAGTGTTGAATGACGTCCGTACATGACTTCGATCGAACGTGGCTCGCGTCGGCCACGTCGGGCATGCATTCGCCTGCGCGTTTGACGGAAGCGCGCAAGTTCGCAACTCGGCAAAACAGCGCCTTACCAGAGGTCGCGGTGCAGTCCAGTCCCACCGACCGGTACGGTGTGGCGCTTGCCCGTATCTCCTACGACAGCAGTGCCTGTCTGAGCGGGACTCCGACCGATCATCTGATCGGGATCATTTACTCCGACCCTGTCCCCACTGAACACACGATGGCGGACAAGCGCCTTCACCACGAGGCCGGCCCCGGTTCTCTATGTGTCTGCCCGGCGGGCGCGGACTATGTCACCGCGTTTGGCGGCCCGGTCGACGGCGTCGTGATGCGAGTCTCCGCCGAATGCCTGGCGCTGGCCAAGGCCGATCTCGAAGTTTATGGCAGCACGCTCGTGGAGCAGCTGGACGGCCGCGACGAAGAGCTCGTGCGGATCGCCCGGACGCTGGAGGCTGAGGCCGCGGCCGGCCATCCGAATGGAATGCTGTTTTGGAGCAGCATCACCGATGCGCTGCTTCGGCATCTTGCCACGCACCACCTGTCCGTCGCGGCCGCCCCGCAGCAAGGCTCGCTGGACGCCGCGGCGTTGCGTCGCCTCGACGCCTATATCCGGGACAATCTCGCCGAACCGCTCGACCTTGCCAGCCTCGCCGCCGTCGTCGGCTGCGACCGTTTTCATTTCGCCCATCGTTTTCGCGCGATTCTTGGCATCAGTCCGCACCGCTACGTGGTTCGCCTGCGGCTCGACCGCGCACGTGAACTCCTCTTGCGTGGCGAGGAGACCTTGGCCGAGATCGCGGCCGCGACCGGCTTCAGCGACCAGAGCCATCTGACCAATTGGTTCCGCCGGATCTACGGCACCTCGCCGGCGCGCCTGGTCGCTTCCCGCTAATGGGCGCAAGAATCTCCAAGACCCTCGAACCGCTCACGGCCTAACCTGCCTAAACATCTGCGGCTGACTTCGGACCACGAACTCCAGCGGAAGCAACAGCCAGGCTTCAGCGGCTACGAGGCCGTCCGGGCCGCCGTAGTGTGATTTCCTCAATTCCTTCACGTCAATGGAGGGAGCCATGCGGTTTGGCGACAAGATAGCGATTGTAACGGGCTCATCTGCCGGCATAGGGGCGGCAACAGCACGGCGGTTGCTGGCTGAAGGCGCATTCGTCATTCTCAACGGACGCCGAGGCGACAAACTCGCCTTATCCGCCTCGGATCTACCGAAGGACCGCATTCATTTGCACGTGGGTGACGTTTCGATCGGCATCGAAGCAAAGGCGTTGATCGCCACGGCGGTCGAGCGTTTCGGTCGGATCGACCTGTTGGTGAATAATGCCTCCTCGATCGCGTTCGCCGATTTGGCGAGCCAAACAATCGACGATTGGCGGCAAACTTTCGCCACCAATGTCGACGCCGCCTTTCATACCTGTCAAGCCGCTCTCCCATACTTCGCCCCGACAGCGTCGATCGTGAACGTATCGTCCGTCTCGGCGATGGGAGGAGATGCAATGATGTCCGCCTACAACGCCGCAAAAGCCGCGCTGAGCAATTACACGCGTGCGCTCGCGGTAGAACTCGGTCCACGCGGCATCCGGGTGAACGCGGTTCTTCCCTCCGTGGTATGGACGGACCGCACCAGGATTCTTCGAGACAATCCGGCGATAGTCTCGCGTCAGGTCGCCCGGTTTCCGCTTGGTCGGATTGCGGAAGCGGAAGAGATCGCCTCGGCAATCGCTTTCCTCGCGAGTGAAGACGCAAGTTTTGTTACCGGCGCGAACCTGCCTGTCGATGGCGGCCTGTCCGCAACGACCGGAATGGCTTCTTTTTTCTGACGAGTTCGGCCGCCGCTTTCTGCCAGCGGTTTGATCCGACCTGACCTGCTGCTGGGCGAACCGGGCGTCCGCCAAGATGGTAACGTAGGGTCCGGTTGGCGGTGATACTCCGCGCGCCCGGAGCTGCGACGTCGCAATAGGTCGCGCCGCAGCGGCTTCCCAATAGTGACTAATCGCACGGGGGTTGCTAACGGTTGGCCATTCTGGGCTTCCCGGTAAAGGACGTGGCGATGGTCAGCAGCACTGCATCTCTGTCGGATCCATGGAGGGTGGGGGTCCTGTTCTCCCGCACGGGGCTGACAGCCGTTACCGAAACCGAGCATTTCCTGGGAACGGCATTGGCGATCCAGGAAATCAACCGGGCCGGAGGAGTCCTCGGGCGCGAGATCGAAGTCGTCGCCTACGATCCGGAATCCGATCCCGAGACCTATCGTCGCCTGGCCGACCGGCTGCTGACCGAGGACGGCATTTCCGTGATCTTCGGCTGCAGTTCGTCGGCGCAGCGCAAGGCGGTGCTGCCGGCGATCGAACGCCGTAACGGACTGTTGTGGTATCCCTCGCTCTACGAAGGCTTCGAATATTCGCCCAACGTGATCTATACCGGGGCGTCGCCAAATCAGAACAGCTTTCCGCTCGCCGAATATCTCGTCCGCAACCATGGGCGCCGGATGCTGATGGCAGGTTCCGACTACATCTATCCGCGCGAATCGAACCGCATCATGCGCGACCTCGTCGAATCCTACGGCGGCAAGATCGTCCATGAAGTCTACGTTCCGATGGCGGCGTCGGAGCAGCGGCTGCGCGAGATCGTGGGGCGCGCCAAGGAACTGGCGCCGGATGTGGTGTTCTCGACCATTGTCGGACGCTCCGCGCAGATGTTTTACCGGCTCTACCGCGAGGCCGGCCTCGATCCGGCATCGATGCCGATCGCCAGCCTGACCATGGCCGAAGGCGAGGTGCGCGAGATCGGCGCGACGTTGTGCGAAGGGCATATCACGGCAGCGACCCATTTCGGGTCGCTGCGTGGCTCCAGCAATCGCCGGTTCGAGGAAAACTTCCATCGCGCTTTCGGCGCCGACAAGCCGATCAGCATGTGGAGCGCGGGCGCCTATGCCCAGGTGAATCTTTTCGCTCTCGCGCTGGAGCGGGCCGGAACGCTCGACACCCAGCGGCTGGTCGAGGCGGCGCTCGGCCTGTCGTTCGAGGCGCCGGAAGGCACCGTCCAGATCGATCCTGACAACAACCATACCTGGTTGACGCCGCGGATCGGCCGGGTTCGGCGCGATGGCGGTTTCGATGTGGTCTGGCAAGCCAAGGCGGCGGTGAAGCCCGATCCTTACCTGGCGGTATCGCCGCTCGGCGGGCGCTGGATCGGGGAGGAGGTATCGGTCGCATGAAGCCGGGCATCCGCCGTCTCATTGAAGAGCTGCGCGGCGCGCGCGTCCTGGTCGTGCATCCGCGCGACGCCGAAGGCGACGCGCTGCTCGATCAGTTGAAGCGCATCGGCTGCAATGTGCGCGGCATATGGCCACCGCCGGTCGAATTGCCCAGCGATATCGATACGGTATTCCATCTGGTGGAGACCGCGGAGACGCCGGCTTTCGTCGCTTCTGCCTCCGACGACGGACCGACCTTCGTGGCGATCGTCGACTACGAGAATCCGACCGTGCTGCGGCGGCTGCTCGACAGCAACGCCCACGGCGTCATCAACAAGCCGATCCGCTCGTTCGGCATCCTCTCTTCGCTCGTGCTCGCCCGTTCGCTGCGCGGCTATACCCGCCGCCTGGAGAGCAAGGTTCAGAAACTCGAAGAGACATTGAAGGCGCGCCGGGATGTCGACAAGGCGGTAAAGATCCTGGTGACGCTGAAGAAGATCGGCGAGGCCGAAGCCTATGAATTGATCCGCACCCAGGCGACGCAGAAGCGATTGTCGATGGCCCAGATCGCCACCACCATCATCGGCGCGCAGGATGTGATGGCGGGCCTCGGTCTGATCGACGAACTTTGACACGCTTGGCTGTTTGCCCAATACGTCATCATCTCTGCCGATAATTCGATCCAGTGGCCTGATTGACATCAGGATCGCGTTACTGCTGTAATTCGAGCGTTGGCGTTCAGGCCTCGCGGCCGGAATCGTCACGGTGGCCGGTCGGCCGCTTCCACATCTGGCTATGTAGCCCTCGATAGGTGCCTGACGGCGCTATCGGGGTTTTTTGTTTTGTTCGCACCGGGGAGTTTGGCGCGATGACCTCGGACGTCTCTACTTCACCGCCGGCCGGCTCGATCAAGGTCGCCTGTATTCAGATGCAACCGGTATTCGGCAACGTCGCCGCCAACGTCGCCCACAGCCTGGAACTGATCGATCGTGCGGCGTCGCAAGGCGCTGACCTCGTCGTGCTGCCGGAATTGGCCAATACCGGTTACATGTTCGCCTCGCGCGAGGAAGCATTCGGCCTTGCCGAGCAAATTCCGGGCGGACCGTCGGTCGAAGCCTGGGCGGAACGCGCGGCGCGGCACGGCATGCATATCGTCGCCGGGATCACCGAACGTTCCGGGCCCGATCTCTACAACAGCGCGGTGGTGATCGGCCCCGAAGGCTATATCGGCACGTTCCGGAAAGTGCATCTCTGGAACGAGGAAAACCTTTTCTTCGAGCCCGGTAATCTCGGCTTTCCGGTGTTCCACACGCCGATCGGCCGCATCGGCGTTGCGATTTGCTACGATGGCTGGTTCCCGGAGACGTTCAGGCTCTGCGCCCTGCAGGGCGCGGATATCGTCTGCGTGCCCACCAACTGGGTCCCGATCCCCGGGCAAGCGGCAGGGCGCGAAGCGATGGCGAACATTCTCGCGATGGCCGCGGCGCACTCGAATTCGATCTTCATCGCCTGCGCCGATCGCGTCGGCGTCGAGCGGGGGCAGCCCTTCGAGGGCCAGAGCCTGATCGTCAGTTACACCGGCTGGCCTGTCGTCGGGCCGGCCAGCCGGGAAGCGGAGGATATCCTCATCGCCGAGGTCGATCTCGGCGAGGCCCGGCGCAAACGCAATTGGAACGCCTTCAACCAGGTCCTGCGCGATCGCCGCGCCGACGTCTATGACGAGATGCTCGGCTCCGGCGCGAAGCGCGGCTGGTACTGATCCCCAATTTCTCATCCGGAACGTTTCACCAAACCCCAGGAGTATCGATCCCATGACACCCACTCGTTCATTCTCGATGTTGCTTGCCGCCGCGGCTTGCACCGCGCTCGTCGCCGTTCCCGCGCTGGCCGCGGATCCGATCAAGATCGGCGTGCCGGTCGGCCTGTCCGGCGCCAACAGCGTCGTCGCGCCCTCCGTGGTGCAGTCGGCCCAACTCGCCGTCGAGGAGATCAACGCCAAGGGCGGCGTGCTCGGCCGTCAACTGGCGCTGGAAGTCGCCGATGACGCCTCGGGCGCGGCCGGCGCCCAGAAGGCGTTCGACAGCCTGGTATTTCAAAAGAAGGTCGACGTGCTGATCTCGATGGAGACGAGCGCGGCGCGCAACGCGGCGCTGCCGATCGTGACGCGCGGCAAGGTGCCCTACATCTATACCTCCTTCTATGAAGGCAAGTCCTGCAGCCCGTTCATGTATGTCAATGCCTGGGTGCCGGAACAGCAGGTGCCGCCGATCGTCGACTATTTCAACAAGGAGAAGGGCGCCAAGAAGTTCTTCCTGATCGGCTCGGACTACGCGTTCGGTCGCGGCATGCTGGCCTTCACCAAGGCCTATATCGAAAAGACCGGCGGCAAGGTCGTCGGCGAGGAATATCTGCCGATGGACGGCAGCGACTGGACGTCGATCATTTCGAAACTGAAAAGTGCGGCGCCGGATGCCCTGATCACATCGACGGCCGGCGGAGCGCCGAACGTCACCCTGACCAAGCAGCTTCGCGCCGCCGGCGTCGCGCTGCCCTATGGCAACCTCGCGGTTGACGAGGGCACCGCCAAGGGCATGGGGACCGATGCCGACGGCATCTATCTGTCGGCCTCCTATGTGACGGGCATCGACAGCGCCGCCAACAAGGCCTTCCTGGCCGCCATGCAGAAGAAATTCGGGGCCGAGCTGAAGACCCCGAACGATCTCTCGGTGCCGGAATATGAAGCGGTCTATGCTTACAAGGCCGCGGCGGAAAAAGCCGGAAGCACCGAGCAGGCCAAGGTCCTGAAGGCGCTCGGCGAGGTCTCGGTGGAAGGACCGCGCGGCAAGATCGATATGTCGAAGCAGCATCACGCGCCGTTGACGATGTATCTCGGCCAGGTGCAGGCTGATGGTTCGGTGAAAGTCATCAAGAGCTTCCCCAATGTCGACCCGGGCGCGCAGTGCCCGAACCTGAAGTCTTGACGTCGACGGCCGGCGGCGGGAGGAGGGGACTGCCTTCTTCCGCCCCGGCTCAATCCGGTCCACTTGCATGATCACGCTCGCCCTCGACATCATCACCACCGCCGCGATTCTCTTCATCGTCTCCGCTGGTCTGTTGATCGTGTTCGGCGTGATGAAGATCATCAATTTCGCTCACGCGTCCTTTATCACCGTCGGGGCCTATGCCGCGCTGGTGGCCTCCCATCTCGGGCTGCCGCCGGTGCTGGCCCCGGCGCTGGCTTTCCTCGCCGGCGGGCTGATCGGGGCCGCGGCCGAGCGTGTCGTGGTGCGGCGGCTCTACGGCCGGCCGCTGGATGCAATCCTGGCGACCTGGGGACTGAGCATCGTGATCGGTCAACTGGTGACGCTCGTCTTCGGGCGCGAAGTGCAGTTCGTGCCGGCGCCGATCTCCGGCACCGTGATGATCCTGGGCGAGGACTATTCGGGCTATCGTCTGCTGATGGTGGCGGCGGCGATCGTGATCGCCGCGCTGTTCACCGGGCTCCTCAACGGCACGCGGCTCGGTCTCTCCACGCGCGCGGTGATCATGAACGAGACGCTGGCGCAAGGGTTGGGGATCGACAGTACGCGGGTCCGCCTGATCACCTTCGGCATCGGTTGCGGCCTCGCCGCGATTGCCGGCGCCCTGATCACGCCGCTGGCCAGCGTCGATCCCAATATGGGACTGTCCTGGCTGATCGGCGCCTTCATGCTGGTGATGATTTCGGGCGGCTCGCTGCTGACGCTCGGGCTGTCGTGCTTCGTGCTCGGTGGCCTGCAGGTGCTGGCTTCCACCTTCATCAGCCCGATCCTCGGCGGCCTGACCATCGCGGTGCTGGCCGCCGTGGCGCTGCGGCTTAGGCCGGAAGGATTTGCCCGTGCCTGATCGTGACTCCGCGCTGCGATCGATGGCGCCGACTTCGCTGCCGGGTATGCCGCGCTGGCTCGTCCGCGTCGCGCTTCCCGCCATCGCCGCACTGGTTCTGGTTATCGCCGGCCCCTGGGTCCTCGATACCTATACGCTGAACATCCTGGTCCGCGCCTTGTTCGTCGCCATCACGGCGATCACGGTCGACGTGCTGTGGGGGTTCAGCGGCACGCTGACGTTCGGGCAATCCGCCTTCTTCGGCATCGGCGCCTATGCTCTCGCGATCGTCTTCACTCAATTCGGCTTTGGTCCCTGGCAAGCGCTGCTGGCGCTCGCGGCCGCGATAGCGGTGGCTGCGGCCGTGGCAGGGTTTGTCGGCTGGCTGTCGTTCTATCCTGGCTCCACGCCGCTCTATGCTTCCGTGATCTCGCTGGTGGTGCCCATCGTGGTGGTGCAGCTGCTTTATTCCGGCGGTTCGTTCACTGGTTCGTCCAGCGGGCTGGTCGGCTTCGAGAGTTTCGACCTGCCGCTCGAGGACTGGTTCCGCCTGGCGGGAGCCGCGGTCATCGCCACCCTGGTCGTGGCCTCGGTCGCGCTCTCCAGCGATGCCGGCCGTGTGCTCAGCGCGATGCGGGACAATGACGAGCGCTGCAGCTATCTCGGGATCGACACGTCGCTGGTGCGCATTGGTCTGACGGTCGTTGCAGGCGTGGTCGCGGCACTGGCCGGCTTCGGCTATGTCGGCTTCAGCGGCGTCGCCGCGCCGGAGAATGCGGGCTTCGTGTTCGGCACCCAGCTCGTGGTCATGGTGGCGCTCGGCGGGCGCGGGTCCCTGATCGGGGCGGTGGTGGGCGCCGTGGTGATCGAAGTCGCCAGCGCCTATCTCTCCAGCAGTCTGCCTTTCGTCTGGGAACTGATCGTCGGTGTTGCCTTCGTTCTGGTCATCGTCGTGCTGCCCGGCGGTCTGTTCGGCAGCCTGCGCGACGCCGCCAGCGCGCTGCGCGGCCGCAGCGGCGCTGCCGCGGCGCTGGCCAATTCGCAGGTGGCGCTGGCGACGCTGGAGCGTGCCGCGGTGGCGCCCGATCTCGATGATGTCGTGGTCGAGGCCGAGGGCGTCTCCAGACATTTCGGCAGCCTGTCGGTGCTGTCGGGCGTCTCGTTCACGGCGCGGCGGGGCGAACTCGTCAGCATTGTCGGGCCGAACGGCGCCGGCAAGACTACCCTGATCCGCTGTCTCGCCGACGGCCGCGAGCGCTCGGAAGGAACGGTGCGGATAGCCGGGCATTCGATCGCGCGTCTGGCGCCGGACCGCATCGTTGCACTCGGCCTCGGGCGCAAGTTCCAGGCGGCATCCGTGTTCGAAACGCTGAGCGTGGCCGATTGCCTGCGCATCGCGCGCGCCAAGAGCGAACCGCCGTCGTTCCTCCGCGCCTCGCCGGTTCTGGCCTTGCCGGCCGCCGCGCGCGCCGTGGTGGAAAGCTCGGGTCTGGCCGAGCGGCTCGGCGAGGAGGCGCGCTTCCTCAGCCATGGCCTGAAACAGGCCCTCGAACTTGCGATGGTTCTGGCGCTCGAGCCGCGCGTGCTGCTTTTGGATGAGCCGACCGCGGGGCTGACGCGCGCCGAGCGCCAGGGCTTTGCGGGGGTCCTCACCGATCTCGTGGCCCGCGAGCGGCTGTGCGTGCTGATCATCGAGCACGATCTGGATTTCGTCCGCCAGATCTCCTCGCGCATCATCCTGTTGCACCAGGGACGCGTCGCGCTCGACGGCCCGGTCGCCGACGTCGTCGACGATCCCCTGATCCGTGAGATCTACACCGGCAACAATCGTCCGAAACAGGCGAGCTGACGCATGACCGCCGCCCTCGAACTCGTCAATCTGACCAGCGGCTACGGCAGCTCCACCGTCGTGCACGGGGTTTCGCTCGAGATCGCCCCCGGCGAGATTCTGGCTTTGGTCGGCAAGAACGGCATGGGCAAGTCGTCGCTATTGAAGACGATCCTTGCGTTTCTGCCGGCGTGGGACGGCGCGGTCCGCATCGACGGACGCGACGTGACGCGGCTCGCGCCGTTTCGCAAGCGCGCCCTTGGCCTCGCCTATTCCCCGCAGGAACAGGCATTGTTCCAGGATCTGACCGTCCGCGATAATCTCCGCCTCGGACTCGGCGACGATCGCGGCTTCGAGGCAAGCCTGTCCGACATCAGCGGCTGGTTTCCCGTGCTCACCGCGCGGCTGTCCCAGCGTGCCGGCACCTTGTCGGGCGGCGAACAGAAGATGCTGATCGTGGCGCGCGGACTGATCGCCAAACCGCGTCTGCTGCTTCTCGACGAAGTGACGGAAGGGCTGCAGCCGTCGGTGGTGGATCGGCTCGCCGAAGTACTGTCCGCAACGCGGCGCGATCGCGGCACGGCGATGCTGGTAGTCGAACAGCATCTGTCCTTTGTGCTGGGGCTCGCAGATCGCTTTGCCGTGCTCAAGCGCGGCGAAATTGTCGATACCGGACCTGTCGGCGCCGATTCCGCCGCGCGGATCGATGAACATATGCGCTTATGAAGCGTGCTGCTGCGGCTATCCCACGCGGCATCGCGTCGGTACCAACGCTGTTTGCTGGGTTCGAAGCTGACCTCGATTGTACGGCCGCTCCTGGCGCAAAGCGATCGTCCCGGGGCGATGTTTTTCAAACTATGTAATCGATTTCACAAAACCGGCGATCAGGGACCGCAATTCCTCTAACGACGGAATGTCCATGAGCAGCGCGACATAGCCGCCAATTTCCTTTTGATGAATTTCGAACTTGATGTGCAGAAACAAAACGAGCCCCGAGTTCGCGCTATCGAACATTTGACTGCTGTCGCCGCGGACCACGATGGGCAGCGACATTTTGAGCCCGCTCTTTAACAAGTTGGCGATCGTCGCAACCCAACTGTTGAGGATTATATTTCCGGTTTCAGCCAGTGCTTCGTCTTCCAGGTCGACGATGTCTTCCAGCGGAAGCTGTCGGCCAACTACTACTCGCACCAACTCCAGGCTGTTACGTTCCGGAAAGATGAGCAGGGCCCGGCCGGAGAACGCGCCGGCGAAATCCTGCCGCACCGCAACCAGCCTGGGGTTGTCGGGTTTTGCGACCAGCTGTGTTGCCGCGGCGCCTGTGAGGATATCGACTGAAGGAACGGCCAGAAGCACCTCGTTCTGGATCATCTGGCGCAGGCTGTTGGCAGCTTTCGCCATCGCAATATTCGACAGTTCGGCCAGGGCATCCCGCTCAAGGTCGCTCAGGGGGACAAACGGATCGGATGTCATGAAACTGCCCATCTCTGCACGGGCAGCGAAGGGGTTGACTTTCCTGTCTTCCCTGCCGACTCTTGCTTTGTTACGCGGTGGCGCCCTTGGTGCCAAGACCTTCCATTTTGATACACGCAGGCCTTAACGGGAACCGTTGTTTCGCCTTGTATCAGCTTGTACAGACCGCGTAGTTTAACGGCCGAATGCTGCCATTTTCATGCCGAAGCGATTGATTGGCAAACTCCAAGAAAACGGACTCCCCAATGCGGAAAAAACCTGGCGCGACCCAGCGTCCCCGGTCGAAACCCCGGCGACCGGCGAGCGCGCCGCCTTCCGAGGTGCTTGCCGCCCATAACGGGGCCGACGCAGTCGTTACCAAAACACTCGCGGCTAGCGGTCCAAAATCGTTGATGAAGACGTCTGAATTGGGAACAGGCCGGGTTGCCCGGCGGCGTTCGCAGCCGGAACCGGTTTCCAATCCATCCCCCGCAGCAGCGCGCCGCCGCAAACCAGCGTCATTCGTTATTTCAGGTAGTCAGCAACAGAAAATTGAGGAGCGGATTGCGGCAGCTACGGAACAGCTCTCGGCGGGGATCACCGAAGCCGCCTCCGCGGCTGAAGAACTGCGCCGTTCGATGGAGCAGATCGCCAGCGGGGCGGAGGAAGCGGCCAGCGCCGCCCAAGAAACCCTCGCAGTTGCCACCAACACCGCGGCAACGCTCGTGCAGGCACGGGATCGGGCCGAGGGCGCACGTCGTCGAACCGATGCGCTTGAATCCTTGTTGGTCGAGACGTCGAGCCAGATCGGAACCTGGGCCGGCAACATCAAGCACAACGGCGACCGGCAGGCCGGGACCGTCGATATCATGGCGCAACTGAGTGGGCAGGCGGCCAGCATTGGCGATGTCACCAAGACCGTCAGCCAGGTCTCCGATCAAACCAACTTGCTGGCGCTGAATGCGGCGATCGAGGCCGCGCGCGCCGGCGATCACGGTCGGGGTTTCGCGGTGGTCGCCGACGAAGTGCGAGCTCTGGCCGAGGCTTCCGAAAAAAGCGCGCTGGACGTGCAAGGTCTCGCCGCGCAAATCGAAAGCCAGGTCGGTTCGATGGCGTCCATCATCAAAACGGCGGGCGATACGGCGACCGCTGAGGCGCAAAAAAGTCAGACCGTCATTCTGGCGCTTGGCGAACTTCGCAAGGAAGTCGGCGCTTTGGCCGAAGGCAGTCAGTCCATAGCCGTCGCGACGCTGGAGGCGGAATTGGCAGCCCGCGAGGCGCAGAAGGGCGCCGAGATCATTTCCTCCGCTGCGGAGGAGCAGGCTGCAGCCGCCGCCGAAGCGCTCCGAAGTATCGAGCAGCAGGCCAGCGTGCTGGACGAGAGTCAGGCCGCATCCAGATCTCTGTCCGTTCTTGCAACCGACCTCAAAACGGTTACGACCAGCGATGCCAGCGCCGATCAGCTCGCCTCAGCGGCCGAGCAGCTCTCTACTGCCGTCCAGGAAATGTCGGGGTCGGCTGCGCAGATCATGACGGCGGTCGATCAGATCAGCCGCGGCGCCCAACAGCAGGCTGCCGCGACCCAAGAAGCCAGCTCTGCGATGAGCCAGGTCGAGCGGAGCGCCCAACTGTTCCGCGAGAGCGCCGCCACATCGCTTGAGCGCACCCAGCGGATGAACGCGATGCTTGGCGAATGCCGGGCGCAGATTGCCGACCTGTCGCAGGGGGTGATGCGGTCGATCGATAGCACGCGTCAAAGCTTGGATCTGATCGCCGGTCTCGAAAACATCAGCGTCAATATCGACAAGATCGTTGATGGAATCAGCATGGTGTCGATACAGACCAACATGTTGGCGGTGAACGGCTCGGTCGAAGCCGCGCGCGCGGGCGAATTCGGCAAGGGCTTCGCGGTCGTATCAAAAGATATACGCAGCCTGGCCCGGGACTCCGGCCAGAACGCCGGGCGCATCAAGGAAACGGTTCGCGCGATCCAGAGTCAGATCGCAGCCGTGCGCCGCGAACTTGAACGCGTGATTGTCGGCGCCGAGGCGGAAAACCAGAAGACCGACGCGGTACTGGCGAGCTTTGACGTCGTGCAAAAGGACGTCGCGCAGATCGCCGCCGGCAACGACCAAATCGGCTCCAGCGCTGAATCCATTCTGGCTTCGATGAAGGATGTCGCTCAGAGCGCCCGCCAAGTCGCGTCGGTCGCCGAGGAGGCAGCCAGCGCATCAGCCCAGGCAGCAGCCGCCGCCAAGCAGCAGGCGAGGGGTACGGAGGATCTGGCGGCTGCGATCGAAGAGATAGCTTCGCTTGCCGAAACCATTCAGCGTCGCAATGGCTAACAGACGCCAACAAACTCACAAAAAGGGCGATCTTCCCTTGGCCGCTGACGCGCCTGTCACGGCAGAGACGGATTTGACTTCCGAAGAGCTGTTGGTTTTCCGAATTGCCGGCGAAGCCTTCGGGTTGGTGCTCTCCGCGGTCGCCGAAATCATACGTCTGCCTAGTCTGGTCCACATGCCGCTGGTGCCGCCGAGCCTGCTCGGGCTGGCTAATCTGCGCGGCATCGTCCTGCCGGTCGTCAGCCTGCGGGCGCTGCTGCGTCTGCCGGACATGGAAGCGAACGAGTTGACCCGTGTGATCGTTATGCGCGGCGATAGCCCGGTCGGCGTTGTCGTCGACCGGGTCGACCGTCTATTGGCGCTTGCTGCGGATCGAATTGAGAAGGACGATTCAGGAGCGGGGACGACCGATGCGGCGTTGCTGGACGGGGTCGTCAAGGGCGGCGAGGGCGATAGCCCGATAAAGGTGCTCAGTCCGTCTCGTCTCTTGAATGGGCAATTCGTGCGGCTCGGTATTGCCGCGACTTCCGCCGCAAGCGCGGCGCCGCTCGCGATCGGCCCGTCAGCCGGAGCGCCAGCACGGGCTCTGATCTCGCTGCTGAGCTTCCATCTCAGCCAGCAGGAATACGCATTGCCGCTCGACCGTGTACGGGAAATCATTCCGTTGCCGGATCATATCGCCGAGCTGCCTCGCCCGGAAACCGCGGTGCTGGGCGTTGTGACGTTGCGGGATCGTCTGCTGCCGCTGGTGTCGCTGCGTGCATTGCTGGGATTGCCGGCCGACGATCTATATGGACAGCGTGGCAAAGTCGTCGTCATGTCGATCGGCCAAGGCGCGATCGGTTTGGCTGTCGACTCGACCCGGGAGATTCTCCGTCTTGATCCCGATACCGTCGATCCGGCGCCGGCATTGCTGACCCGGGGCGAAGGCGACGCGGAGATCGTCTCCATTTGCCGGCTCGACGATGGTCGACGGTTGGTCGCGTTGCTGTCGGCCGACCGGCTGTTCCGGTCGGACCTGGTTCGGCGTATCGTCGACGACCAGGCGGCCGGCGAAACCGGCCTGCAAACTGAAGCGAATGCCATGGCGGACGAACAATTCATCATTTTTCGGCTGGGCCAGCAGGAGTACGGCATCCCTATCTCCGCGGTGGGCGAAATCGCGCGACCGCCCGAACGCCTTACGCGACTGCCGAAAGCACCCGCATTCATCGACGGGGTGATGAATCTGCGCGGCAGCGTCGTGCCCGTCGTCGACCTGCGGCGGCGATTTGATTTGGGTGTCACGGAACAGGCGGCAGCCCGGCGCATTCTTATGCTGGAGATCGGCGGGGTGATCGCTGGGTTCCTCGTCGACAGCGTCTCCGAAATTCTGAAAGTGACAACCGATGCCATTTGCCCCGCGCCCGAACTTTCGCCGGAACAGATGCGGTTGATCTCTCGGGTGATCAATCTCGAAGCCAGTGGGCGGTTGATCCTGTTGGTCGACCCCGCGGAGCTGCTTGACCAGGTCGAAGCCGACTTGCTCGCCAAATTCAGCCATTCCAAATTCGGCGCACCCGCCGCCGCTTCGTGATCAGGCTTTTGATCGCCGACGACTCGGCCCTGATGCGAAAGCTGCTGGAAGGCATCTTTCTCGACGAGGGCGACTTCGACATCCGCCTGGCCCGCAATGGCAACGAGGTGCTTGAACTGGTTCGTGCGTTCGATCCTCAGGTCGTGACGCTCGATGTTCAAATGCCCGGCATGGACGGGTTGACCTGCCTGAGCCGGATCATGATCGAAGCGCCGCGGCCCGTGGTGATGATATCCTCGCTCACCGAGCAAGGCGCCGAAGTCACGCTCGAGGCCATTGAACTCGGCGCCGTCGATTTTGTCGCCAAACCGTCCGGGACCGTTTCTCTGGAGATTGACCGCCTGCGGCCTGTGCTGGTGGAAAAGGTGCGGGCCGCCGCCGGCGCCCGGATTCGGCGGACGCTGCGGCTGACCGAGCGCGTTCGTCATCAGATCCGCGGAGCAGGGCTGGTATCGCAATCCCGCTCCGCTCGTGCGCGCCCCAAGATGGACGCCAAGGCAGGCGGCGTGATCAAGGCCGGGAACAGCGCGCTGCGGGGGCTCGTGCTGATCGGCACCTCGACCGGCGGGCCCGCCGCGCTTGATGTCGTGCTGCCGCAACTCCCGCCGGATTTTCCCTGGCCGGTGCTGGTAGCCCAGCATTTGCCGGCAAGTTTTACCGGCGCTTTTGCAAGGCGATTGGACGGGGAATGCCAGCTCAATGTCGTCGAGATCAATCAGCCGATGCCGTTGAAGCCCGGTACCATCTATATCGGAAAGGGCGATGCCGACGTAATGGTGGCGCCACGCGCGGCCGGTATCATCGCGATGCCGGTGCCGGCGAAGGCCAGCTATTTGTGGCATCCGAGTGTGGAACGCATGGTCGCCAGCGCGCTTGATCACCTCGATGCTTCCCAGTTGATCGGCGTTATGATGACCGGAATGGGTAATGACGGGGCCGAGGCGATGAAGCGGTTGCGGCTCGCCGGGGGTCACACCATCGCCGAGGCGGAGTCCAGCGCGGTCGTTTGGGGCATGCCCGGGGAACTGGTAAAGAATGGCGGCGCGGAAAAGGTGCGGCCGCTCGAGGACATCGCCGCGACAATCATCGAAATGGTGAGCTCTCATGCCCCTGGTTAGAGGCGGCAAAAGCCCGGCAAGCGAGGCTGATTCAGTGCGCCGCCCCGCGCTCGACAGTCCCGATGCTGAAAGCCGTTGGATGGCGGCCCGCGCGCTCAGCGGCGACGTCGAAGCGGTGCCGGCGCTCGCCGCGGCCCTTGACCGCGAACCGGTTTCACGCGTGCGCGAGGCCATCATGACGGCACTGATACGCATCGGCAATGCGGCAAGCGTCGAGGCGATATTGCCCTATCTTCGATCGCAGGACGCGGCGCTACGGGCTGCCGCGGTCGAAGCCCTGCAGGCGCTGCCCGAGGCCATCACGCCGTTCATGGCGCCGTTGTTCAGCGACAGCGACTCCGATGTGCGTCTTCTCGCGACCGAGCTGGCGCGCAACATGGATGCCGCCGACGCCACCCGCCTGCTGTGCGCCCTGATCGAGCGCGAGCAGCACCCCAATGTATGCGCCGCCGCGGTCGACGTGCTCACGGAGGTTGGAACGCCGCAAGCTCTCCCCGTGCTGGAAAAGTGCGCGGCCCGTTTCGCCGCCACGCCGTTTCTGCCGTTCGCGATCTCGGTCGCGATTGCCCGGATTTCGGGCACGGAAGGCTAGACGAAAATGGACGCTTCAAAGGGCGGAGCGTCGCATGTCGTCCATATCTCTCCGGAGGACGTCCAGCGCTTCTGCGAATTTCTCTACCGCCGCACCGGCATGTCTTTCATGGAGGGAAAGCGATATTTCATCGATCGCCGTCTCGAAGACCGCATCGCCGCAACCGGCTCGTCATCGTTCGGAGCGTATTTTTCGCTGCTGAGGGCCGACGCCGATCACGAGATCGAGCATCTGATCAATTCCTTCACCGTCAACGAAACCTACTTCTATCGCGAGGACCACCAGCTTCGCTGCATGACCTCCAGCCTGCTGGACCTCATTGCCGGCCAAAAGAAACCCGGCGGCACCGTGCGGATCTGGTCGATCCCGTGCTCGACAGGGGAAGAGCCCTATTCCATCGCGCTTTGGTTGATGGAAAACTGGCCAGAGGTCGATCGTTACAATATCGAGATCGTCGGATCCGATATCGACACCCGGGCGCTGAAGGCGGCGGTCGAAGGCATCTATGGCAACCGTGCGCTGATGCGGCTGTCGCCCGACCTGATCGGCCGCTATTTCACGCCGGTTGCCGACGGCCGTCATCAGATCGACGAGGGCCTCAGGAACTCGATCCAGTTCACCCGCGCCAATCTGATCGATTCAAAGGACATGACGCTGTACCGCGAATTTGACCTCATCTTCTGCCGGAACGTCCTGATATATTTCGACGACGCGTCCCGGCGTCAGGCCGCGGAAAATCTCTATGACTGCCTGCGGCCGGGCGGCTACATTTGTCTGGGCCATTCGGAAAGCATGAGCCGGATCTCCCCGCTGTTTCGCGTGGCCCGGTTCCCCGACGCGATCGTGTATCAAAGGCCGGAGGCTGATCATGGATGATATCGGTACGCCGTCCAAAGCGCGGGTGCTGGTGGTCGACGATTCATCGCTGGTGCGGCTCTACTACAGGTCCGCGCTTGAGAAGGCTGGCTTTGTGGTCGAGCAGGCCATCAATGGCATCGAGGCGATGGAGAAGGTGTTGTCGGAACCGTTCGATCTGGTGATCGTCGACGTCAATATGCCTCGAATGGACGGCTTTACCTTTTTACGGTCGCTCAGATCCGCCGCCGCCGATGTGGCGACGCTGCCGGCGCTGATGATTTCCACCGAGTCCCAAATGCAGGATGCGGTCGAAGCGAGAGCCGCCGGCGCGAATTTCTATCTCGTCAAGCCGGTGGCAGAAACCGAACTGGTCCGGCATGTTGTCATTCTGACCGGAGCCGCCTTGTGAGCGCTCTGCAAGAACAGTTCGTCACCGAGGCTCGCGAACTCATCCGGCAGGCCACGGACGATCTTATCGCGCTGGAGCGCGGCGGCGCGTCGCCCCAGCGGATCGATGGCGTTTTTCGAGCTTTCCATACCCTCAAGGGCTCCGCCGGCGTGGTCGAACTCCCCGCCATGAGCGTGATGCTCCACGCCGCCGAAGATCTGCTGGCCAGCGTCCGGGATGGGACGCTCCAGGTCGACGCAGCGATCATCGATGCCGCGCTGGCATGCCTCGATCAGGTGTCGCGCTGGGTCGACGACTTCGAGTCCGCCGGCGTGCTGTCCTCCCAGGCCGGCGGAAACGGCCGTGCGATGGCCGAACGATTGCGTTCGTTTCTGCCGGCCGCGGAAGAAGGCTTTCAGGCAGGACTGGCCGCACAAGACTCCGTGGTGGGCGGGGGCGGGGACGGGTTCCCCGAATGGGTGACGCGACTGATTGCGGCAGATCGCGATGCGATGACATCGCGATTGCCGGAGCGACCATGGGTCGCTACGGCGATTTCCTATGAGCCGATCGCCGGCTGTTTCTACAATGGGGACGATCCGCTGCAGCTGATGCGACAGATTCCGGACCTGTTGGCATTCGACATTGAACCGCGCGTGGCCTTCTTATCTTTGGCGGATATCGATCCCTATGCCTGCAATTTGCGTCTGCGGGCCATTTCGGCCGGGGATCCCGATGCGATCGCCCATATCTTTCGGCTGGTGCCGGATCAGGTGCGTATCGTCGGCATTCCGCCGGGAGCACTTGTTGCGTCCGGGATCGGGGCCAGATCCGATAACCAAATCCTGATCCAGAAAGTCATTGAAGCGCAATGCGAGCTGCTGCGCGTGGCGAACCGAAGAGACGATTTCGCCGGCTGCGCCGGCGCCGCGGCACGTGTGGCGACGAACGCATTGCGGCACGGCAAGCATCTGCAGGCGGCGGATAGCGTGGCGCGCGCGGGGGCTCTGTCGCTTGCGCAACGCGACGCGGGACCCTTGTTGGCCGCGCTTGAACAGGCACTTGCCGATCTTGCCGCCGATCGATCGCCTGTCGAGGGCGGAGGCGATCGACCAGGTGCCACGACTGCCAACGCCGCCGAACGACCGGCAGAACGCGTGCTTCGCGTCAGCGAAACGAAAATCGAGGCGCTCGTCAATTTGGCGGGGGAACTCGTGGTCGCGAAAAATGCCTTGGCGCACTCGGCAAAGCGGGTTGAACAGGACCTTGGCAGCACCGACCTCGCAAGATCGATTCAGCGCGACCGGGACGCTATCGACCGGCTGGTGACCGAACTGCATGGCACGATTCTGCAATTGCGGATGGTGCCGGTGGCGCAGCTGTTCCGGTCTTTCCCGCGGCTGATCCGCGATATCGCCCGCCAGCTCGACAAGAATGTCACGCTGGTCACGCGCGGCGAGACAACGGAAGCTGACAAGACGATCGTGGATCGCCTCTTCGAACCCATGGTGCATCTCGTGCGCAACGCCCTGGATCATGGTGTCGAGAATCCCGGCCAACGGCGAGCGGCGGGAAAACCCGAAGCGGCGACGATCTCGATCGCGGCGTTCCGGGTGGCGGATCGCCTCGTGGTCGAAGTTGTCGATGACGGCCGCGGCATCGACCCGGACGTCATACGGCGTAAGGCTTCCGAAAAACGGATATTGCCGGCCGATGAACTGGCCGCATTGCCTGACGAACGTGTGGTCGATCTGGTTTTTTCCGCGGGATTTTCGACGGCCTCGGCCATATCGGATATTTCCGGCCGCGGTATCGGGATGGATGTGGTCCGCGCCGCGGTCGAGCAGATCGGGGGCCGGGTTTCGCTGCAGAGCAAGGTCGACGTTGGCACCACGGTGCGGCTGGACCTTCCGATGACCATCGCGATGTCCCGCATCATGGTGGTGGAGACGGCGGGACAGTTGTTCGGCATTTCCATGGATGCGGTGTCCGAAACGGTACGTGTGACGCCCGATCGCATCAGCCGGATCAAGAACAACGTCGGTTTTGTTCTCCACGACCGGCTGGTGCCGATCGTCTCCCTGGCGGATCGCATGAAATTGCCCGAGCGGACCAGGGACGTTGCGTCCGCGAGACTTTTGGTCGTCACGGAAGCCGCCGGCAGGATTGCGGCGCTGGAGATCGACGCGATCCGCGACCGCCTCGACGTGGTGCTCAAACCGATGCAGGGGCTGCTCGCCGGGGCCCGTGGCTATGCCGGAACCACCTTGCTGGGCAATGGAGAGGTCCTGCTGGTGTTGGATATGAAGGAGATACTGCCATGACGGTCCGTCTTCTCGACACCGGCATCGTGATCCTCGAGGGAGCATGCACCGTCGAGGATGCCGAGCCACTTTTGCAGTTGCTGCAGACAACCCCCGCACCGGCCGTCGATTGGACAATATGCAGCCACCTGCATACGGCCGTAGTTCAGGTCATATTGGCCTCAGGCATCGCGCCGATCGGGCCCTGCGGCGATGCCTGGGTTGGGCAGTGGTTGGCGCCGGAACTCGCCCAAAAACGCACGGTCGGATAGCACGCCGGGCCGGCGCTGGAATGGAACAAGTCGGTTATCCGGCCATTTACCCTCATTCAACAAGTAGTTAGAGCTAGGGCGGGGAAGTCTTCAATTCGATGACCACGACGGGTCATTCTAGCCAAAAGAAGTTCCGATATGCAGTACAAAACCTTGATCGTCGACGACAGCAAGCTTGCCCGCATGGTGATGGCGAGCGCCTTCCGGCGGATACGGCCGGACTGGACCCTTGTCGAAACCACCAATGCCGAGGAGGCGCTGGCCGCCGTTTCCGGTGGCGCCGTCGATATCGCGCTCATCGATTTCAACATGCCGGGAACCGACGGATTGGAGCTGGTTGCGAGCATCCGCAAGACCCATCCGGCGATGCCGGTCGCGGTCGTCTCAGCCAATGTCCAGAATGAGATTATCGGGCGCGCCCGGGAACTGAACGCCGGATTTATCCCCAAGCCTCTGACGGACGAAGCCCTTGCCGCGTTTCTGTCGGGGGCCGTGCTTCGGCTGAAGAAAGTGGCGCCATGACGGTGGACCCCGGTGAGCTCACCGAGATTGAGCAGGATGCGCTCGCCGAAATCGCCAACATGGGGGTCAGCCGCGCCGCCAGCAGCCTCCGACAAATGGTCGGCGAGCAGGTTTTGCTGTCGGTCCCGTCGGTCAAGATCGTAACCCGCGAGGCAGCGTCGAAACTGGTTGAGCGCAACAATGCGAAAAAGCTGGTTGCTGTACAGCAGTCGTTCGAAGGGCCATTTGAAGGCAGGGCATTATTGATTTTTCCCGAAGCGCAAAGCCTCGAACTGGTCCGCTCGATTGTCGGCGACGAGCATTCCCTCGAAGATGTCATCGATCTGGAACAGGAAGCGTTGGCTGAAACCGGCAATATCATTCTGAATGGATGTTTGGCTACGATCGCTAACGTCCTGCATCGGACCATGCGGATGTCATTGCCTTCCATCGTTCGCGGCGACGGGGCGACCTTGTTCGAGGTCGACGGGCCCGCGTCGAGAGCGCAATTCGTTCTGTTTCTTTATATCGATTTTAACATCAAGAAGCGCGACGTTCATGGCTTCATTGCCCTGCTGATGGATTTGCCGTCCATTGCCGCGCTAAAGACCATTGTGAATGACTTCATCAGCGACATCGAAAAGCAACCGTCCGGCCATGTTGGGTAACGTTTCAGATCCTGTGTTTGGTACGGTATTCGACACTGTCGACATCGGTCTGGTTGTGATCGATAGCGAGGGACGTATTGTTTGCTGGAATGAATGGATGGCCCGCATTGCAAGGCGGCCAGCACAGGAAGTCCTCGGCAAATCCTTCTACGACATTTTTCCAGACGTGCGCCGCACCCGCTTGCCCGGTGTCATCGAAGATGCATTCCAGGTCGGCAGCTCGAGCATTCTGACCCACACATTGAATGCGTTGCTTCCGTTGCAAGGCGAAGGCGGTGATCCCTTGCTGCATAATATCGTCGTGCGCCCGGTATCCTCCGCACACGCCAATTACTGTTTGCTGCAGATCACCGACGTCACGGTGGCGGTCACGCGTGAGCGGGTGTTGAGGGAGCGCCAGAACGCCCGCTATCACGCGATTGTCGATTTATCGCCGGACGCCATCATCACGATCGATGACAGCCGCAATATCCATTGGGTCAATGGCGCGGTAGATCACGTGCTCGGTTATGGCCATTCCGAGTTGCTCGGACAGAAACTGGACGTCTTGCTGGAACCGGACAATCCGCTGCTGCCTGCGCTGGCGGAAAGTTCAGCCGAGCAGAAAGCCGATACCGCGATATCGGTTATCGGCCGGTACAAAAGCGGGAAGACCGGCTACTTTGATGTCTCGCTGGGGCATTGGCGAGCCGATCAGCGCGATTTCGTGACGACAATCTGGCGCGACGTCACCGAACGGGTGGCCGCCAGCGCCGCGCTTCGGGATGCGCGGGACGCGCTGCAAGAGAGCAACGACGAGCTGGAAAGCCGGGTCGAGGAGCGTACGCGCGAACGGGAGATCGCGCTGCGGCAGCTGCACGAATCCCAGAAAATGGAAAGCATCGGTCAGCTGACCGGCGGCGTGGCGCACGACTTCAACAATTTGCTGGCCGTCATTCTGGGCAGCCTGAGCCTGCTGAAGAAAACGGTTCCCGACGATCCCCGAATATCCAGATTACTGGACCGGGCCATCCAGGGGGCGGAACGCGGCGCCACGCTGACCACGCGGCTGCTGGCGTTTGCCCGGCGGCAGGAATTGAAGGTCGAGTTTGTCGCCCTGCAAAAACTGATTCCGGAGATGCTCGATTTTCTGCGGCACTCCGTCGGCCCGAATATCGCCATTCATGTCAAGGTTTCTTCGGAGGTCTCCGCGATCGAGGTTGATGCGAACCAGCTTGAACTGGCCCTGATCAATCTCGCCGTCAATGCGCGGGATGCCATGCCGCAAGGCGGCTCGCTGACGATTGCCTGTCATAACGAGGAAAACGGCAAGAGTGTTGGCCTGCCGCGCGATCCGTTCGTATGCATCGCCATGACCGATACCGGCGAAGGCATGAGCGAAGCCACGCTGGCGCGCGCGCAGGAGCCATTCTTCACCACCAAAGGCATCGGCAAGGGCACAGGCCTCGGCCTTTCCATGGTGCATGGGTTCACGGCGCAATCCGGCGGCGCCATGCGGATCAGGAGCCAGCCCGGCGAGGGAACCACGGTCACGATGTGGCTGCCCCGCGCCAAGCAGGGCGCCAAAGCCGCGGGTGCAGTGACCCAGGTGGGGCCGGTGAAGGAAGCGCGGGGCCTCCGCGTCCTGCTGGTCGATGACGACATATTGGTGAGCATGGGAGCAGCCGACATGTTGCTCGATCTCGGCCATAGCGTTACCGAGGCTCAATCCGGTGCCCACGCCTTGAAACTGCTGGAAAGCGACGCGCCGTTCGACATCGTGGTGACTGACTACGCCATGCCCGGGATGAACGGGTTCGAGCTTGCGCAGCGAATTAAAGCAAAAAATCCCAAATTGCCGATCATCCTGGCGACCGGATACGCCGAATTGCCGGCCGATCGATCGATTGACTTCGGACATTTATCCAAGCCTTACACGTCAACGGATCTGGCGTCGGCATTGGAGAAGGCGGTCAATTAGCACCGAGAGGAATGGGCTGCACCATCGGTGAGGCGTATCCGTTGACGTTGATGCGGCAAGCCATCGCGCAAGTTCTTTCTTGTGCCTCGTCGCGAAAATGCCGGGACCTGATGGTCCCGGCATTCGCTCATCTAAATGATGGTCAGAGAGCCTGCTCCGCTTCCACATTGACGACAGATTTCGCCAGAGTTGTCAGCGCGGCGTCCGTGGCCTTTTCTTCCTTCAGCGTCGCGTCGAGCAGGGCTACGGCGTCCGGCATGCCGAGCTTCCCCGGCCCAGGTGCGCAGCGTGCCGTAGCGGGACATCTCGTAGTGCTCCACCGCCTGCGCGGCGGCCAGGAGGCCGGCGTCGAGCGCGGGCATTCCCTTGTAGTCCTTCATAATCTCGGCGCCCTCGTCGGTGATTCCGAGAATGGCGTCGCAGGTTTTGGCGCGGGCGGGCTTGCCGAGGATGTTGAATACCTGCTGCAGCCGCTTGATCTGGCCGCGGGTTTCCCTCTCGTGCTTGACGAAAGCCGCCTTCAGCTCCTTCGACTGCGCGGCTTTGGCCATTTTCGGCAGTGTCTTGAGAATCTTGTTCTCGGCGAAATAGACATCCTTGAGCGTGTCGTGAAAGAGGTCGCCAAGCAGTTTCGGTTTTTTAGCCACAGTGTAGCCTCCGGAGTTCTGAAAAATGGACGTCGAATTTACGCTGCGCCAACGTTGGCGCAGCGGTTGAGTATTCATCTTGCCGGCAGATATTGCTGATCGCGGATTCAGCGCAGCAGCAGGATCAGGATGATGAGGGGAATCGGAATTCCGACCAACCAGAGAAGAATGGGCATGTGATTTTCCTTTCAGCTTTGAGGTGTTTTTTAGTTAGCGAACCGGCCTGCGGCGCCATGTGCCGTCGCGGAGGCCTCCGCCTTCGGTGGCGGCGAGGCTGGCACAGAACGCTCCAATGAGGAGAGATGCTGTTAGCCAGAACGCGAGCTGAGCCGTTGCCTTGCGAGCCGCGTCCATATCGGCCTTGACCTGGGTCACGACGTCATTGACGCGCTTGTCGGCCTCGGCCTGACCAAGTCCGGTTCGCGCGGCGACCACCTTCGAAACATAAGCCCGATCGGCCGGCTTCAGTTCGCCCCCATTATGGAAGCTCGAGGTGAACAACCGAACCATTTCGCTGCGCGGGTCGGATGCGTTGCCTGAATTTTGTCCCGGATTTGTTGCGGCCGGAGCGTCAGATCGCATCAGCGTATCGACGTAGCCGTCCATCGGTCCCGCTTGGCTTGCGGATGAGATCGCGCCTTGCGTTGCGCCGGCGGCGGCGCCACCCAGCAGGCTCGACGCCGGCGAGGCCAGCAGGATGGCCCCCAGCACCGAGGCAAACGCCCAGGTTACGAAGCCATGCGCGGTATCGCGGAAATACACCTCGTCGCCCTGAACGCCAAGCCAGCGCGAGCGCAAGCGGCCGGCGATATAGCCGCCGATCGAGGACGACAACATCGCAATGACGACAAGATAGAGTCCGGTCCCGATCTTGAAGGTCGTGGCGGATACGCCCGAGCCTGCCCAGGGTGAAACCACCGAGAGTCCCAGGCCAATGCCAAATGCCAAAAGAACAAGTGTCAGCGCCAAGCTCACTATTGCGCCTGCGGCGACGGCGGCCCAGGAAATGCCAGCGATAGAGGGTTCGCCAGTATCTGGCCCGGGTTGAATGACGACGGTATCGATCATGATATGCTCCCAGCTTTCGCGGACAGCACGCCCGCGTGCCGGCTTAATGAGCACTGGAAACAAAGGTTCCAACCGGGTCGGTTCGAACGACGACGAGGTACGCATTGGCGGCGCCCCTGATCCGTTAGCGAATATCGGGGGTTGGCAGATGGTAGGCTACGGGCGCCGTCGCTATAAACCGTCCGGCTTCGGAACGAACGCTCGGCTCACCTGTTTTCGTTGTACTGCAACATTTCTCAAGAATCTGGGTCATCGTGCAGGTCATTGAAGGACACTGCGCATGGCGTTTTCGCGGCCACGTTCCCGCTCGCTCCTGTCGAACTGTCTGCCTGTGTTCCGCCAGTACCCTGTAACCACCACACTAACCGCGGCAGCCGGTCTTCTGGCGGCAACGGCGGTCGTGAACCGGCACGACGAGCAATCAGCCCGGCTGCATGACGAGGTGACGCAGAGCAAAATGCACCGAATTGCGGGCGCAGGGCACATGGTCCAGCAATCTGCGACCGGTGATGTGATGGCTGCGATCGACGAAGCGGCGGCCGAGACGTTGCTTCCTGTCCGTCCTCGACAATTGATTTCAGATTCGGAAGTGCGGCTTCCAGCCGTTGCCTTCCGGTGGAGCTCGAAGAATTCATGATTGAATCGGACGAGGTCGATGCGCTGATCATCGGCGGCGGACCCGCCGGCCTGACCGCTGCGATTTACCTGGCTCGATACCGCCGCAAGGTTCTTGTTGTCGACCATGGTGAAAGTCGCGCAATGCTCATTCCCGAAACCCATAACTATCCGGGATTTGCGGACGGGATTGCCGGCTCGAAGCTGCTGGACGAACTGGAGCGGCAAGCAAAATCCTACGGCGTCGAGCTCGAAACCGACCGCATCTCGGAATTGCGGCAGTTCGAAGCAGCTTTCAATGCAACATGTTCACGGGCCGATGTTCGGGCCAAGCGCGTTATTCTTGCCACCGGACTTGTCGACCGCGGTCTGCCAATTCCTGGCCTGAAGGAAGCGATTGACAGGGGATGGGTACGTTATTGCCCGATTTGCGATGGCTTCGAAGCGTCGGATCTTCGCATCGGCGTCGTCGGGAGCGCCGAAGATGCCGCGCCGAAGGCACTTTTCTTGCGGACCTATTCGAAAAACGTGACGCTGCTGACGTTGGATGACAGCGCGGGGGCCGAACTCTCTCGCGATTTGCGGGACGCCGGCGTCCGGTTTCCGCGGGCGCGCGTCATGGGCTTTACCCGGCAGGACGAACAAATGGTCGCCGCAATGAGCGACGGCAGCCGAGAAAATTTTGATGTGATCTATCCAGTGTTGGGATGCGAGGTGCGTTCCGAATTGGGAACAAGGCTTGGCGCTCGCCACAACGAAATCGGCTGTCTTGAAGTTGACGCCCATCAACAAACCAGCGTCATGGGACTCTATGCCGTCGGCGATGTGGTTTCGGATCTTCATCAGATTGCCGTCGGCACCGGCCACGCCGCGGTCGCCGCAACGCATATTCATAATAGCTTGCCGCGTAATTTTCGTTGAAACACATGGGCCATCGCGTGCCCCATGGCCTGCGACGTCATCGGCCTGCCGGAAGCGTCCTGTGGCGAAATGCCACTACGAGCCGGACGGGGGGAAGCGAAGCCAATGTTGCCGCGAATGCGCTCATGCATCAGCAGGGCCCGCGCGATGACCATGACGCCATCGCCCCCTCTGGCTGCCGGCGTTAGGACGAGCCGTTGCTATCCCGCCGCCAGCGATGTGTCGAATAAGGTTCAGCGAAGGAACCAATGTCCTCAAAGCAGGTTCAACTTCAACAGCTAGAGGAAGAGCCATGGCACACACCGAAACCCGTTCGCTGCAGGATATCAAGCGCGAGACCGAGCAAACACGGGCGGGTCTGACGGACACGGTCGAGCAGCTTCGCACCACCGTTGCGGATACCGCAAACGACATTCGTGAGCGCGTCAGGCCGTCCGCCATCAAGGCTGAGGTATCCAACTACATCCGCTCTCGTGGCGAGCAAATGCTGGACGACATCACCACCGCGGCGCGCGAAAACCCGATACAGGCGGCGGCGGTCGGCGCGAGCCTTGCCTACCCGATGTTGCGGCTGATGCGGGCAATACCTGTACCCATCCTGATGGTCGGGGCGGGCCTGTACCTCGCAAGCTCGAAATCCGGCAAGGCGGTAACCCAGAAAGCCTCAGACGCTGCATCCGACCTCTCCGATCGCCTTGTGCACCGCGCTCACGATGTCGGCGATCAGCTGAACGAGGCAGCTTCGAGTGTGAAGGAATACGCTGCTGAAAAGCTCGGTCAGGTCAATGAGGCGGTATCCGGCGCGGCTCGACAGGCCGGCCGGGATGTCGGGGTTGCCGGAGCAACGCTTGCCTCGGAATCGGGGCGGCTACGCAGCACGACGGAAACGGCAGTCGCTTCGATGGGCGAGCGCGGCGCTGAATTGCGGCAACAGGCGGCCCGCGTCGCTGAAGCGACCGCGGGATCCGCGAAGGATTTTGTAACGAACGCCGCATCCGCGGTCCAACAGGCTGCGGATACCGCCAAGGATAGCGCCTTTGACGCTGCCCGATCGGTGCGGGACACCGCGTCGGATCTGCGAGATCGAGCTGGCAAAACATTGTCGGAAACCCTCGAGCAGAATCCTCTCCTGGTAGCTGGCGTCGGGCTTTTGATCGGGGGCGTCATTGCCAGCGCCCTGCCGAGAACGAAATTGGAAGATGAGCTGGTCGGCGGAACCAGCCGGTCGGTGAAACGCCGAGCCCAGGCGGCGGCATCGGAGGGCTTCGACGCCGCAAAGGATGCGGCGGCTGAAATCTCCGAACGTGCCGCCCGCCAGGCTGAAACCGAAGGCCTCGATCCTGACGGTCTCAGCCGCAAAGCACGAGATCTTGGACAGCGGGTTCGGCGGGTCGCAGAGACTGCGGTGACGACAGCGTTCGAGCCGCCGGACGACGACTCGCAACCCACATTAAACAACCCACAACCCCGATTAAAAGGAGGAAACGATCATGGCTGAACAGGGATTTACTGAAAAGCGTTCATCAAGCCCTGCCTCGCTTGGAGTCGAAAGAGCGGCCGGCACCAGCAAAAACGTGGCCGAGCAGGCGCTTGCTGCAGGGCAGGACCTGAAGGAAAAGGCAAAGAACATGGTCGACTCGTCGACCGAGGCAGTCAAGAACCACGCCTCGGAATTGGTCGATGCCGCAAAGGATGTCGCATCCGAGGCCTCCGACAAACTCAAAGAAACGCTGGAGGGCCAAAGAGAGGCCGGCGCCCGATATGTCAGCGGCTTGACCGAAGCGATGCGACGGGCGGCCAAGGAATTCGACGACGACTTGCCGATCGCCGGAAGCTATATCCGCAAGGCGGCATCGCAGGTGGAGACGGTCTCGGACTCCGTGAAAAACGGAGATATCAACGAGCTCGTCAGCAACGCGCAGGATTTTGCGCGTCGTCATCCCACGGCTTTCCTGGGGATGGCGATGCTGGCTGGTTTTGGCGTCGTTCGTTTTCTAAAGAGTTCGGCAGAAGGCGCCAGCAGCATGGGCGGCACCGGCGACACGCAACGCGCGGATCGCGATAGTGACAGTCGAGGATACCGTCATGGCTACTCAAACTAACCGCGGAATACCGGATCTGGTAAGTGACGCCGTCGGGCAACTGGCCAAACTCGTCAGCAACGAGTTTGAGCTTGCGCGGGCGGAACTATCGGAAAAGGCCGCCCAGGCCGGTCGCGCGGCAGCCATAATCGGTGCTGGTGTAATCATCTTTATGCCAGCCTTGGTGATGCTGCTATTCGCAGTCGCTGCCGCCCTGATGCATGCCGGCATTTCCGACCCGGTCGCCTATCTGTTGACCGCGGTGGGCGCGATGTTGATTTCGGGGATATTGATCTGGATCGGAATGAACCGGTTGTCGGGTGACGCACTGAAGCCCTCGATGACGATCGACCAGGTTCAGCGCGACAGGCTGGCTGCAAAGGAGATGGTACGATGACCGACATTGCGGAACAGGGTTCGAAATTTATCCGGGACTTGGGGGATGCTGCCAGCAGGAATCCACTATCGGCTGCGCTCATCGGAATGGGCGTTCTGTGGCTGTTCACCGGTGGCCGTTCGGGCGTTCGATCGGCAGGCAATGCGCTGGCTGGGGCGTCCGAAAGCATGCAGAACGGTGCCGCCACGGCGCTGGACCGGGCGACGCGGTTCGGCCGCGAGAAAACCGAGACATTTTCCGATTATGCGAAATCGATGCCGGATAGCGGTGTGGAGATGATCGAAAACGCACGCGCCAATCTCGGGGACTTATTCCGTGCCCAGCCGCTGGCGTTGGGTGCGCTCGGCTTGGCGGTCGGAGCCGGCTTGGCAGCGGCCCTGCCTGCAACCAAGGCGGAGGCCGATCTGCTTGGTGAAGCCAGCGCCGCGGTCAGGGAGAAGGCCCAGGCCCATGTCGGCAAGGTTGCAGAAAATGTGTTCAATGCCGCCGAGGAGGAAGCCCGAAATCAGGGACTGACCCTTGATGACGCCAAATCCGCCACGCGTGACGTGACGGCGAAGGTCAAACGCGTCGTTGAAGCAGCGGCCAAAGGTGGCTCCGAACGCACCGGCTCGAAGGCGGATGGATCCGCCTAATTCGGCTGTTAGGGGATGTGAACGGTCATATGGCCGCTCATTTAGTGGTGACTCTCCGCAACGCGGCCGACCGATGACGGCTGTGCACTCAGATTTGAATCGCCTCCCAACAGCCCGCCGTCTAGGGTGTGCCTATGTGGCGCTCCATATATCTCTCGATTGTTATCGTCCTATCTCTGCTGCCCGTCGTCGCGCCGGCTCGTGACCGGCCGCCACGCTGGCACGGCTACGGTTTCCTGCCGGGCTATCATCAGCCACCGAATAACAGTCTTCCAGCCTACGCCCAGATAGGCTCGGTTTCTCGCTTCGCGCGCCGCAACCGGCGCCCCTGGTATATCGATCCAGTCCCAAGTTATTACGGGTACGATGGCGACTGGCACTATTTCGGCCGGCCTGGCTTTTACGGCGGTCGCTACAATGGCGGCAGCTTCGGCCCTTGCTGGACGCGGACGCCGATCGGGCCGATCTGGAATTGCGGCTGATTAAGCTATTGCTCAACGACCGCGCCTGCGCATCCTGACCCGATGAGCGTTCGGGCCGTCAGGGATTGGCGTTCGCGCTGGCTGCGATGGGTCTGCCCGTTTTGCTTCCCGCATTTATCGGGGACCAAGAAGCGACGGCAGAACCAGCTACTATTTGCCAATCATTGCTGCGCTGCGACAGCTGGAGTTAGAGTATTCTTGGAGCGATTGAATATCTTTCGTCAGGAACGTATTATCTCATCAGGGATAATGACCATGATCAGGACTCCTGCACTCACAGCGATTTTAGCCATTGGGTTGGCGAGCGGCGCTTTTATACCGAGCGCTCCCGCGGTTCAGCGGGACAACAATGAGCTCGGCAATGCCAACGCGCCGGCGGTCAAGATAAACCAGCCAGTCAAAGTCAGTGCGGCCTCAGGCGATAGTGCCGCCGTGAAAGACAGCGCCAGCGCAAACAGGGGCCAAACAATACACCACAGACGGCGGCCACACACCCGTGCCATGCCGCGAGGGATGAGCGAGCGGCAAATGCAGCTGCGCCAGCAACGAGAAAAATCGCGCTGATGGAGCGGAATAAATCGGCGCTGGCCGGACTGGTTTTCCTGAACGATTACCCGCCATCCCTGCGAGCTGAGGGCAGGCACGCACCCCAGCCGGAAAGCGGACAAGCTTCCGGCCCAAAACTTTGAACAGGTTCACGTGATGTTGGACGGCGGCGAAACTCGCTCTCAGCCCCGTCGCCTCGATATCGAGCTCGTCAACCGGAACCCCTGCGAAGTTCGGTGAATACGGCCCGGGCACCCCTGGTGCTCAGGGTGAGTCCCTACCCCTCACTAGGGTGATCATCCGATACCATCGGGTGTGGCCGAGGGGCAGTGTTCGTGTTCGAAGCGGCAGTGGCGAGGCAACCAACCAAGGCGATATGAGCGGAGTGTGATAGGCGAGCTAACGCGGTGGTGGCAGAATCGACGGGGCAGACCGGCAACGAACGGCGATTGGATTGTCCATGACTGAACTTAATTTATCGCCACGTCAGAGCACGGATTATCATGGCTTCCGCAAGGCTGGCTTCTTTCGTCGGCAGCTTCCCTTTCTTGCCATACTGACGCTGGCTATTGCGGGCGTGGCCTACACGAATATTTCGCGTCAGCCCCTTGTCGGCTATTGGGAGTTTTTGGCTCTTGCGGTCGGCGTTGTATGCGTCATTACCGAATGGACCGAACTCGAGGACAAGCAGGCTCGCTTTCGGTTGATGTGGACGCAAGCGCTCCACTGGGTGGCTGTTTTGGTTGCGATGAACATCATGTTGCTGGCAGGTGTTCAGCAGCTTTTGCCTGCGCTGGCTACCAGTCTCGTCCTTCTGATATTGCTGGCGCTTGGCACTTTTCTCGCCGGACTCGGTCTTCAGTCGCTTCCAATCTGCTTTCTCGGTCTCGCTTTGGCGCTGGCGGTGCCGGCCATCTCTTGGGTCAAGCAATCCGCGCTCTTTTTGATTTTGGCCGCGGTGTTTCTGATCGGTATCGGCATGACCTTCTGGTCACGCCGGACAGACACGCATCCCGCGACGTCCGAACGCCAGACGCGTTCGTACCCTGGCGAGCCTGATAGCGGCGACGGGAACGGCGCCGAAGCGTCCCGCGAAGACAGGGTTTAGCGGCAAGCCGGTGCAGGGGGGCAAGCAAAATGCCAACGAACCAACCGCCATTGGCCCGGATCAACATTAGTGGACAGCGGGATATCCGCGGTTGAATGCAGGCGTTGGCCAACGGAATCGTCGAGGTGATGATGTTGCTGCGGATATTCGGGTCTTTGGCCGCGCTGGCCGTCATTGTCGCCGCTGGATTTTATTTCTATACGGCGGGCGATGAAACGGAATGCGACCAGGCCTGCGTCGTGGAATCCGGGGAAGAGCCTTAAATCCATTGCATTTTTGAAATTCGATAATGCGCGCAATGTTAATGGAGCTCGAGAAAAGCGGCAACGATCAGCGGATCGACACGTATTTAATTCTTACTTATTTGTCACTGGACACCCGCGCCGTCCGAATTATTGGAAGGCGATGCGATACTTCTTCCATATTTTTGACGGTCCGAAAGTTTTCCCCGATGAGGACGGAAACAGGCTTTCGAGTCCTGAACTGGCGATACGTCAGGCGAAGGTTCTTGCCGTGGAGTTGAGCAAGGCTGGCGCGTTCTGTCGGTCGAATCTGGTGTTCGTGCTGGACGAAAATGGCAACAATATTTTCGGATGTCAGGCCGTGTAACAGTTGCAGACGGGAAGGGCTGGAGCCTTTTCGGTCCGATTCCATCGGACAGGAAAAGCCTCTAAGGGTAAGACCCGATGGCGATGAGGGTTTATTCCGCTAGGTTTTAGCACCCGCAGCAATTCGTGAGGGTGTGATGGAAACCGCTCCTTCGGCGAGCCCTCCTTCGACGAGCCTAGGCCGCGAGGCCGTTCTGGTCGATCTCGCCCTGCAGGGCGGCGGCTCGCACGGCGCCTTTACGTGGGGCGTGCTCGATCGGCTGCTCGAGGAACCATGGCTGCGGATCGACGGCATCTCGGGCACCTCCGCGGGCGCGATGAACGCCGTGGTGCTGGTAGATGGCTATGAAAAAAACGGGCCTGAGGGGGCGCGGGCGGCGCTTGAAGAGTTCTGGCGGCGCGTCTCGCATTCCGCGCGGTTCAGCCCGATCCGGCGGAGCCCCATGGATATTGTCCTGGGCCGGTGGACGTTGGACAACTCGCCATTCTTTGTTGCGTTCGACCTGGCGGCGCGGCTGTTCTCGCCCTACGATCTGAACCCGAGAGGCGCCAATCCGCTGCGCGATATATTGGCCGAATGCGTCGATTTCGAGCGGGCGGCGAAATCTCAAATCCGTTTGTTCGTCACCGCCACCAACGTCCGCACCGGCCGGGGCCGCGTGTTCCGAAACGGTGAACTCACGCCGGACGTGCTGCTGGCGTCCGCCTGCCTGCCGACGTTGTTTCAGGCCATAGAGATCGACGGCGAGGCTTACTGGGACGGCGGCTATTCGGGCAATCCGACCATCACCCCATTGGTACGCGAGTGCGCCTCGCACGATACGCTGCTCATTGCGGTCAATCCGGTCGAACGCCAGGGCACGCCGCGTTCGGCGCGCGAGATACTCGACCGTTTGAACGAGGTTTCCTTCAACGCCACCCTGCTGAAGGAATTGCGCATGATTGCGCTGTTGCGCCAGGTCGCGGACGTTGGCACCGGCGAGGGGGCTCAATGGGCGGGCATGCGCATTCATCTCGTCTCCAGTACGGCCCTCGACAAGCTCGGCGCTTCCTCCAAGTTCAATGCCGAATGGGACTTTCTGACCATGCTGAAGGACGAGGGCCGTCGTAGCGCGGAATCCTTTCTGACGGCGCATGGCGCCAACATCGGCAAACAATCCACCCTCAATCTGGACGTCCTCCTGGAACAGGTCTGATGCCATGGGCCTTCTAGGCATTCTCCTTGCTCTGGGGCTGCTTGTCTGGCTGGCTTATCGCGGATGGAGCGTGCTGCTGTTGGCTCCCGCCGCCGCTCTGATCGCTGCCGCCGTTTCCCGGGAGCCGTTGCTCGCCCATTGGACGCAAACCTTCATGGGCAGCGCAGCGCAGTTCCTCGCGCAATTCTTTCCGCTATTCCTGCTCGGGGCGTTGTTCGGCAAGCTCATGGACGACAGCGGTTCGGTCGAAGCCATCGCGAACTTCATGACCGAGCGCCTGGGTGCGCGCCGTGCGATACTGGCGGTGGTGCTCGCGGGGGCATTGGTGACGTATGGCGGCGTCAGCCTGTTCGTCGCCTTTTTTGTTCTGGCGCCGATGGCGCAGGCGCTGTTTCAGGCCGCCGACATTCCGCGGCGGCTGATGCCCGCGGCGATTGCGCTCGGCACCTCGACGTTCACGATGACGGCGTTCCCCGGCACGCCCGCCATTCAGAACGCGATTCCAATGCCGTTTTTCGGCACCACGCCCTTTGCCGCGCCCGGGCTCGGCATCATCGCCTCGGCCATCATGCTGGCATTTGGACTGTGGTGGCTCGCCCGTTCCGAAACCCGCGCGCGGCGAGCCGGCGAGGGCTATGGCGGCGGTGCCGATATCGCTCCGCGCGCGGCCGCCGATGATCAGATCATCCGGGAGCGGGCGACGACCGCACGCGAATTCGATCCCGCGGAGATCGGCCGCGGCCGGCATGGCGACACCGCGGCGCCGATCCGCATTGCCGTGCTGCCGCTGGTCGTCGTCGTCAGCGTCAATCTCCTGATGTCGCTGGTCATCCTGCCGCGCCTGGATTTTTCGTTCCTGGCGGAGCCCCGCTGGGGCGC
The DNA here is from genome assembly GCA_963793165.1 of uncultured Alphaproteobacteria bacterium. Taxonomy (GTDB): domain Bacteria; phylum Pseudomonadota; class Alphaproteobacteria; order Rhizobiales; family Xanthobacteraceae; genus Bradyrhizobium. The sequence goes on along the minus strand of CAWBYU010000002.1, from coordinate 1,101,749 downwards.
CACCTCGCTGTCGGCGGTCGCAGGGGTCTGGTCGGTGGCAGTGGCGCTCGCGTCCGCGATCCTTGTGCTTGTACTTTGCAATCGCCAGAGGCTGCCGACGTTGCGCGAGAGCATGGATGCCGGTGCCAACGCCTCGGTGTTGCCGGCGTTCAGTGTCGCGAGCCTGGTGGGCTTCGGCGCCGTTGTCGCGATGCTGCCGGCATTTGAGGCGGTGCGCGATTGGGTGCTTTCAATCGGAGGCGGCCCGCTGGTCTCGCTGGCGATGGCAACTAATGTGCTCGCCGCCCTGACCGGTTCGGCTTCGGGCGGCATGACCATCGCGCTTGATGCGCTCGGTGAGACCTATATGCGTATCGCCGCGGAGCAAGGCATCGATCCCGCGTTGATGCACCGGGTCGCCGCCATCGGCTCCGGTACCCTGGACAGTCTGCCGCACAATGGTGCGGTCGTGACCCTGCTCGCCGTCTGCGGCTCGACGCATCGCGAAAGCTATCTCGATATCGTCATGGTCGGGATTGTCAGCGCCATGATCGCCCTGGTGGCGGTGATTGCCTTGGGCTCGGCGTTCGGCTCGTTCTAGGGACCATACCGGAGGGGGCAAAGCGGACTGCGGAGACGTGCTGGAGAACCGGCTATGATATTTCCTTATCTGGTCACCGCTCGTGCGGCGTCGAAAGCTCTTCCGCCGGCTTTCGCAGGCCAATGTTATCGTCGAGGTCAGCCTATCCGGAGATACAGCCCCTGATCGAGATCTCATCCGAGATTATCTTCCACGGCCCTGAACGAGGAGAATGCAAATGCCAGCTCCCTGCAGGTTTGAACTCAGCATTCTGAAGCACGACGAACAGGAAATCGTTCGCGACACGCATCATCCCGCTGTTGGAGAAATGACGCGCGACAGGCTCGAGAGCATTCGCTTGAGGTTGCGGGATCTTCATGACAAGGAGCGCACACTCGCGCGGCATCGACAACGCGAGGCGAAAGGAAAAGTCGAACCGCGGGGCAATAGCTTTTCCGGAACCGCGCAGCATGCAATTCAGCGCAAGCAGGTTTTTGTCGCGGCCATCAAGCGCGTTAACAAGGAACTGAAGCGGCTGCGGAAGTTCGAAGCAAGAAAGGAACTCGGAGAAGCCGCGCGACGGGCATTGGCGCTTCGCCGGGCACAGCAGTTTTCTCGACCGCAAAATGATCCGAACTCTCATGAAGGGATGCGGTCGATCCCAAGTCGCCGCCGAAACATGAAGCTCTCTCCGTCAAAGATCGGAAGGGAGTCGCAGGCAAACAAACGCGCGCAGGCCAGACGAGACGCCAACCGCGGAGGCGGCTGAGGCCACGCATAGGCGGAAACTGGAAAGAAAGTGGGTCGGCTTTTCGCAATAATATCGCAGTTACGGAGTTTCGATTCATGCAAGCGAAGATAGTCGGATCCGTGAAAATTGCGGGGGCGCTGCTCGGTGTGGCCCTGCTGACGTTTTTTGCCATCCGGATCTACGATACGCAGAAGGGATTGCCGCTCGAGCCATGGCACACCTACGTGCCGCACGAACTGCATACGGAAAAGCTCGATGCCGCCAACTGGGCGCAATATCTGGCGGCTGAAGCCACGATCTTCGACGATGTTCAGCGCGAGGTTTCCCAGAAGCTCGACGCGGCCGATCGCGTGCCGGCCAACCGGTATTTCGTCGGCAGTCCGGTCTATCCGGCGCACTTTGCGCAGGACTTCAATCGCTCGTTCGTGCTGGAGCCGACGGGTAAGCCGGTCGGCGCCGTCGTGCTTCTGCACGGCCTGACGGATTCTCCCTACAGCCAGCGTCATATCGCGCGGTTCTATCGCGATCACGGGTTCGTCGCCATCGTGCCGAGGATGCCGGCGCATGGCACGGTTCCGGCAGCCCTGACCGACGTCGAGTGGGAAGACTGGATGGCGGCGACGCGGCTTGCGGTGCGCGAAGCGCGCGCGCGCACCGAGCCGTCCGCGCCGCTGCATCTGGTAGGTTTCTCCAACGGCGGCGCACTGGCATTGATGTATGCGCTTGATTCCCTTGGCGACGAAAAATTGTCCCGGCCGGATCGCCTTGTCTTGATTTCGCCGATGGTCGGCATCACCCGCTTCGCACGCTTTGCCGGCCTGGCGGGCCTGCCGGCGATCTTGCCGGCCTTCGCCAAGGCAGCCTGGCTCGGCATCGTGCCCGAGTTCAATCCGTTCAAGTACAATTCATTTCCCGTCAACGGCGCGCGTCAATCCTATCGTCTGACCCAGGCTCTGCAGGCGCGGATCGCGCGCTATGCGCGCGAAGGCAAACTGGCACAGTTGCCGCCGATCCTCACCTTTCAATCGCTGATCGATTTCACGGTGAGCACGCGGGCCATTGTATCGGCGCTCTACGCCCATCTTCCCGCCAATGGCAGCGAGTTGGTGCTGTTCGATGTCAACCGCACGGCCAGGTTCGGTCCCTTGCTGCGCGCCAGCGCCGACACCGCACTCGCGCGTGTCGTACCGATCGGCCCGCGAAATTATCGCCTCACCATCATTACCAACGCCGATGACGTAAGCGAAAATGTGATCGAGCGCGTTACCGAGGCCGGCAGTGCGGTGGAGAAGTCGCGCCCGCTCGGATTATCGTACCCGCCGGGATTCTATTCACTGTCGCACGTCGCGTTGCCGTTTCCAGTCAGCGACTCCTTGTACGGGGCCGAGCCGGACGTGTCCGAAAATTTCGGAGAAAATCTCGGCACACTGGCGCCGCGGGGTGAACGCAATGTCCTGATCGCCAGCCTCGACTTCTCTGATGCGAGCATCGTCGAATCCGTTCTTCCCATATATGATGGACCGGATCGGCGAGGGCATTCCCGGCGCGGCAAGCGGCGCGGAGCCCGTTAAATAGATCTCTCAATGCTCGGAAGATCTTGCTCGTCCCAACAACGAATACCAATGCGACCGGCGGTCCTCCGACCCTATTGCACCAGCCGGGCTCTGAGAAGCGCGTATTCCTGCTCCGAAATCGATCCGGCCGACTTCAATCGACCGAGTTTTTCGATCTCGTCCGCGGCGCTGAATCCGACGAACTGGCGCAACTCATCCTGTGCGTGCCTGGCCCGCGCTTCATTGCGTTCCGCCATGCCGCGGCCTTGCGTGAGGAGATATGCGAAAATGCCGATATAGGGCAGGATAATGAGCAGGATCACCCACCCGACCTTGCCGAGCCCGGACACATCATGGCGGCGGAAAAGATCGCCCACGACGATGATGAATAACCAGAACCATAGGACGAAGATGAACACGGCGAACACGTCCGCCACGAAATTGGGGAATGTAAAACCACCCTGAAACAACATGATCGTTCTCCGTTTTGCCAATTCGCGTGCTGGTCTTGCAATCGCCGCCGAGGTTTATGGCCGTCGCACTATGCTGGTCATCGGAGCACCAGATTCGCGACGCCCAACGCCAGATTGATTCCGATCTGGCCTTCGACCGACAATGGCTGCAAAGTTATCGTGCGACGCGATCCGCCAATCAGCACCTTGGCGCCCAAGCCGAGTCCCACGGCAACGTTGCCGCTGGCTCCCACATAACTTCCTCTTAACGTGCCTCGGCCGATCTGGCTGTTTCGTGCAAAAACCGCCCAGAACAGCGTTCCTCCTCGCGTGACGCCGATATCGACGCCAAGCCGCCGGATCGTGCCGGTGTAGGTGTATTGCTGTCCTGTCGCGCTCGCGACGAAAACACAGCGCATATCCTGCCGCGAGCCAAGGACCAGTCCGACCCTCGGACCGGTGTCGCACGTCAACCCGCCGACCCGAAAGGGTGGCCCCGTTTGCGCTGTTGCCGACACGACGAGAAAGACGAGACATGCACATGCAATCGTGAACAAGCGAACGCCGGATATCGCCGCCGCCGCCAATAAATCCAGACGTCCGATTGCGGAGTTGGACTGCCAAGTGAAACCGCGCGCCCGGTGCCGCTGTCGTCCGCAATCCATTCGCATCACCATGTCCTCACAGGACCGTAGTCAGGAGCCAATGACAACGGCGCCCGGCCGCATAATGCGGACGTCTTGCGCGCGAGTTGATCGGAAAAAACCCTGAGATGATCGGGGTTAATACCCTGATTGCCCGACCCGGCCATTCGGTTTTAGCAATTCTGTTGGACGGCGAATTGAGTTTCTGGCCAATTCGGGAGTGATCCATGTTTTCGTGCACCTCGGATGACGACGCAGGCCCGGTTGGGCATACGGGTTGCCTGTGCCATCGGCCGGAAATCCAGGCCCTGACGCGCCGAGTCGAGTACGGATCTTTCGCGACGCGGTTTTGTCGCCGGCATGGCGGTCTCATTCGCATCGCTCGGGCTATCCCGACGCGCCAACGCGCAGCCTGTTCCAGCCCAACCGACGCGGCCAATTGTGTTCACGAATTTGCGCCTGTTCGATGGAAGGTCGGGCACTTTACGCGAAGGGATGCGCCTGCTCGTCGAAGGCAACCGGATCAAAGCGGTCATCACCGGCAACCCGGCGGCACCGGATGGCGCGCAGCTGATCGATTGCGGCGGCCGGACCCTCATGCCCGGGCTGATCGACGCCCACTGGCATTCCATGTTTGCCGGCTTGCCGATCGCAACTTTGCTGACCGCGGATACCGGCTTCATACATCTGGCTGCCAGCACGGAGGCCGAGCGCACGCTGATGCGCGGCTTCACCACGGTCCGGGATCTCGGCGGCCCGGTCTTCGCTTTCAAGCAGGCGATCGATCAAGGTCTGGTATCGGGTCCGCGCATCTATCCATCGGGCGCCATGATCACATCCACCGGCGGGCACGGCGATCTGCGTCCGTTGAGCGATGTGCCGAGGAGTCCTGGGGGACCGCTGAGCGCCGTGGAGCAGACGCGTGCTGCCGCTATCGCCGACAGTCCGGATGAGGTGCGGCTGCGCGTGCGCGAGCAGCTCTTCCAGGGTGCTTCGCAGATCAAGCTGGTGGGAGGCGGCGGCGTGTCGTCGCCGCGTAGCCCGCTGGACATGTCGACGTTCAGCGAGGCCGAATTGCGTGCGGGAGTAGAAGCGACCCAGGACAGGAACACCTATGTCGCGGTTCATGCCTACGCGCCGGGGACGGTCCAGCGCGCGATCGCCGCCGGCGCCCAGTGCATCGAACATGCGCATCTGATGGACGAAGCAACCGCAAGGCTGATGGCCGACAAGGGCCTGTGGCTGAGCATCCAGCCTTTCCTCACGGACGAGGACACGGGGGTGCTGACGGGACCAAGCCGGATCGCGCAGCTTCAGGTCTTCGGCGGAACGGATAACGCCTACAATCTGGCGAAAAAGTACAAGATCAAAACCGCGTTCGGCTCGGATATGCTGTTCTCCGAAAAGCTCGCGGCGCGCCAAGGCACGATGCTGACCCATCTGACGCGCTGGTACTCGAACGCCGAAATCCTGATCATGGCGACCGGTACCAATGCCGAACTGCTGAGCTTGTCCGGTCCGCGTAATCCCTACCCGGGAAGGCTGGGCGTCTTGGAGGAGGGCGCGTTTGCCGATCTGTTGCTGGTTGACGGCAATCCTATCGAGAACATCAGGCTGATCGAGGATCCGGCCAAGAATCTTCTGGTCATCATGAAGGATGGAAGAATCCACAAGAATGCGCTCACCCGGTGAAGGCCGCCGCGGCCTTCATTCGCCCGGATGTCGAAATTAAAGTTTGGTAAGTGGCGTTGCGCCAGAAGTCCATCGGGGCCATCTCCACCTCAGACAGCAACGGAAGTTGACGGTAAAATATCGGGGCCCATGAGGGCCGGCTGTCTGAGCGGTTGGCGGAATAGTGTGAGCTGGCGATGTTTGGATCAATCAAAACGTTCATCTCAAATCTGGCTGGAGATTCGAACCAGCAAGGTGCTTCCGGGCAAAAAGATCGCCTCACCGCGATCACGGCATTGCTGATCCGCGTTGCGACCGTCGATCATGAAATGTCGGGAGCCAGGCGGGCCAAGCTGCATGCCATTTTGCAATCGAATTATGGACTTGACGATACCGCCGCCGTCCGGCTGATTTCCGACGCCGATGCAATCGCGCGATCCGCGATCGATCTCTATCGCTTTACCCGGCCGCTCAATGAAGTGCTGGACGATGAAGAACGTCGCCGGATCGTTCAAATGATGTGGGAACTCGTTTACGCCGATTGCAAGGTCAACGAATTCGAGGAAAATATCATCTGGCGTGCCGCCGACTTGCTGAGTGTATCTACCCGGCAGCGAGTTGAACTTCGCCAGCGCATCGTGGCTAATATCGAAGCGTTGGCTCCGGTAAGGCTGGCTATCCGATGATAGCATCTTCGGCCGTTGCCGGTGATTGAGAGCATTCAGCTTCTTACCGCGCGAACAGCGCCGCACCCAACGCGATGGTCAATATCAGCAGCGACACGCCGGCCGCCGGCCACTGACGCAGCGTGCTGTCCATTCGTTCCAGCGTCTTGCCCCACGCAACAGCCACCCGCGTTCCAGCATCCAACACGACCACGACGTCTCCCTCGGGAATCCGTGGCAACCAGCGCCACAGTGCCATCGCCAGAATTGCGCCGACCAAAACCGGCCAAAGTGCTTTCCATAGCACCGCAGGGGCAAGCGGGTCGGGCAGCGTTCCACCCGGGACAGCCAGGAACAGCGTCCATGGCACCACCAGCGAAACCACGGTGGCCGCGAGCCAGGGCCAGACCAGTCCGGCGGCGGCTGTCGCTTGCGGGTCGTGTGACGCAGTCCTTGCCAGGCTGCGCAAGAACTGCAGCATCAGCAGCGTGGTGAGGATCGCCGACAGCGTCGCAATCCTGTTCGCGGTGCCATCCCCCAGCGGTCCGTCGACCACGATCTTCGCCAATGAGCCGCCAGTCAGCGGGAGCCCGCCGAGGCCCACCGCAATGATGGCAGCGGGCAGCAGCATCGGCCACAGCCGTCGGCTGCCGGTCGCTGCGATCACGCCCACGGACAGGAACAGCGCGCCTTTGACCAGGACATGGTGCGCGGCATAGAAGGCCGCGGCGAGCGCCGCGCGGCCATCTCCCGCGATCATTCCCATGCCGATGACCGCGACGATGAATCCCATCTGGCTCACGCTCGAATACGCTAGCACCACCCTGGGATCGCGTTGTGTGATTCCGATCACGACGCCGTAGAGCGCGGCGAAAAGTCCTGCGGCTGCGAGAGCCGTGCCCCAATCGGGCAGGGCGGTTTCGAGCGGCAGGAACCGGATCATTCCAAGGATGCTGGCCTTGACGGCCGCACCGCTCAGCACCGCGGCCGCCGGTGTCGGCGCCGCCGAATAGGCCAGCGGCATCCAGAAGTGAAATGGCACGAGGCCCGCTTTCATGCCCAGGCCTGCGATCAGCAGAGCGAGGATCAAATCGCGCTGAGGCGAGGCCGGCAGCGCTGCCGCGGCGTCGCGGATTAGCAGGCTATCGCCCGGGATTTGTGCCGCCAGCAGCACGAAAGCCATCAGCAGGAAGGTCTCGGCCAGCAGCGCGAGCCCGATATAGATCGCGCCGGCGCGCCAGGCGCGGTGGGTCTCGTGGTGGATGACGAGGCCGCAGGCCCCGAGCGACAGCAGCGCGAGCAGAAAATAGAAGCCCACCATGTCGGCGGCCAGAAATACGCCGACGCAGCCTGTCAGGGTCATCAACCAGCACACCGCGAATCGCCCGCGGTTCGGCCGGCCCTGCAGATACTGCGAAGCGTAAGCACCGGATGCGATCCACAACAGCGCCGCGACGCCGAGCAGCAGCGCCCCGGGAAGGTCGAGGGCGAAGGTGAGGTGCAGGCGTGCCGAACCTACGATTAGCGTGGAATCATCGGCAGCCAGCAACACGGCAGCCAGCGCCGGGATCGGGGCGAGCGCCAACAGCGAAGGCATCCGGTCCAGCGCCCGTGGCCAGAAGCATGCCAGCAGCATGCCGAGCGGAGCGGCGAGGGCGATAGCCAGCAATGTCCCTGTCTCGATCATCGCGGCATCACCTTCATGGCCTGCGGGCGGCCAACCTCGAACACATCGACCGGGCCGAGCGCGACCAAGCCCAGCAACAGCGATGCCAGCGCCAGCGTCAGCGCCGCTGCCTCCTGATACCGCGGCACGATGATGCGCAGCTTCAGCGGCTGCTCCGCCGGAGCAAGCGCGCGCGAAAGCACGATAAACGTGTAGCCGCTGGTGAAGAGGCCGCCTGCGAGCATCACCACCGCCCACCACCATTGACGGGTCGTGACCGCCGCATCGAGCAACAGCCATTTCGCCAGAAAGCCGCCGCTCGGCGGCAACCCGATCAGGCACACGCCGCCAAGCGCGAACGCGAACATCGTCATGGGCATCGCGCGTGCGATCCCGCTGAGCTCAGCGATGCGATCATGTCCGAGCGCCGCGTAGACCAGTCCGGCCGCCATGAACATGGCCCCCTTGGCCGTTGCATGCGATATCGCCTGCAGCATGCCGCCGGTCAAAGCGCCGCCGCTCTGGAGCTGTGCCGATGCCGTATCGAAGGCGAGCGGAAACATCAGGAACAGATAGCCGATCTGTGCAACCGTCGAATAGGCGATCAGGAGCTTCAGCCGCTGCTGTCGCAGGGCGACGACGTTGCCGACTATGATGGCCGCCGCGCCAAGCGCGCCGAACAGTTGCGCGCCGGCTGGACCGAGTAGCCCCGGCATGACGTCGAACCAGAGCCGCACGACGAGGAAGAACGATCCCTTCACCACCACCGCCGACAGCACCGCGCTGGCGGCGGCCGGCGCACCGGCATGGGCTGGGGGAAGCCAAAGATGCAGCGGAAAGAGCGCGGTCTTGGCGAAGAGCCCGACCGTCATCAGCGTGGCGGCATCGAGCGTCGCTGGCTCCATATGCACCTGGCGCGACAGCAGGACGATGTCGAGCGTCGCATAGCTGCCGTAGAGCAGTGCCGTTCCGGCCAGATAGAAAATCGAGCCGAGCAAAGCGAACAGCAGGTAACGCAGCGCGGCCTGCAATGTCTCCGCCCGGCCGTCGAGACAGACCAGCGGCACCGCGGCGAAAGTCAAAAGTTCCAGCGCGACGTATAGGGTGAAGAGATCTCCGCCCAGGAACACGATATTCATGGCGCCCCAGATCGCCATCAGCAATATCCAGAACGCGAACGGCGCGCGGGTCTCGACCGCCCCCGAACGGGCACCGAAGTCCGCATGCGCGAACACGGCAACGGCGCAGATCACGATGGCCATCGCCACCATCATCGCCGCCGAAAGTCCGTCGGCGCGCAACGCAATGCCGAGCGGGGGCTGCCAATCCCCGACGACGTAGATCAGCCGTTGGCCGCTTCGCCAGACATCGGCGAAAATGACTAACGCGAGGACGAGACCGGACGGCAGCAGAACGAAGGCAATCCTTTCGACGTGCCGCCCGCCGAGGACGAACGAGAACAGAACGCCGGCGGCCGGCAACACGATCGCCAGAACAAGGAGAGCGCCATTTGTCGTGGTCGTGTCGGGCAAGACCGTAGCGTCCGGCATCAGGCGTTACCTCTGTCTGCATCTGTGCTTCCGGAATGATCGGTGCTGAGCGTGGCGCGGCCGGTCTCCTGCAAAAGCCGCAGCACCAATGCAACGGCCATGGCGGTCGCTGCAAAGGCAACGACAATCGCGGTAATGACCATCGCCTGAGGAACCGGATCGCCCCCGAGACCGGCGGCGGCTCTCCTGGAGACGACGCCGAACACCAGAAACACACCGCTTCCCAGCAGGTTGAACGCCAGTATTTTGCGCAGCGGTTCCGGATTTGTGACGAGCCCGTACAGTCCAAAGCCCACCAGCGCTGCGCCACATAACCCGAACAGCGTTGCGGCGTTCATTGCGGGCGCACCCGTTCCGGCGGGCCCGCGGCAAGCAGTCCCAGCGCCACGCCGATCGAAAGTGTCAACGCGACTTCTATTGCGACAATCAGCGGTTTGGCGAAGCCGGATGGATAGGCCAGAAAGGCGTTCGCCAGCACCAACCCGGCTAACCCGACGCCAAGGAAAATCACCGGCCCGACGACGAGCAGCAGGCGCAACCAGGGCCGGTCGATCGAAGGTACATTCTTCAGGCCCGCGATCATGACAAGGAGCCACATCGCAGCCAGAACCGTGCCGCCTTGAAAGGCGCCGCCCGGTTCTTTCGCTCCGATCCAGCACGTATAGATTGCCAACACGATTCCGACCGGCGGCAGAAGCTGGGCAAGGAAAGTCAGCGTGCTGTCGGGGGGCGCGTAGACCCGCAGCCCCGGTATTCCGCCCCACACGCTATCCGGTGCCAGCGACCAGATACCGAGCAGGGCGAGCAGCAGGACCACTTTCTCGAGCAGCGTGTCGAGCGCACGGAAGACGAACAGCACGCCGGCGACGGGATTGCCGAGGCCGCTCTGCGCCAGGTTCTCCATCACCGTCGGCGCGAGGGTAGGAATAATTTCAGGCGGTGACAGGATGGCGGCTGCGAGGCTTGCCGCGATCAGCGCACATAACACGCCCGCTACCAGACGGGTTGGCCGACCGGGCCGGGCGTCGCTATCTTCGGCAAAGCGCAGGCGCGCGACCGCACCGAGCATCAGCATGCCGGTCATGCCTCCGCCAATCGCCGCCTCCGTCAGCGCGACGTCGACGGCCGAGAGCCTGACCCAGGCGATGGCCAGCAGCAGCCCGTAGACGACGAATGCGATAACGGCGGCGAACGCCTCGCGCACGGCGATCGTCCAAGCACCGATTCCCAGGATCAGCACGACAAGACCGATATCGAACGAGGACAGGATGGTCATCCCCGTGGTCCACGTTGTCGCAAGGCGCCTGCAATAAGCTGCGTAACGATCGCGCCGGATAATTGGACCAGCAGCCAGATGCTCACCAGCTTCAACGCGCCGAACAATCCGTTCGCCTGCGGCAACAGCCCAAGAACGACGAGGCCAAGGCCAAGATTGTCCACCTTGGTCAGTGCGTGCAGGCGCGTCAGCGCGTCCGGGAAGCGGATCAAGCCGACCGTCCCCGCCAGAAAGAACAGCGCTCCGGCCGAGACAGCGCAAACGGTGAAGATGTCCCATGCGAGGTTCATCCGGCCCCCGTCCTTGGAACCTCGGTCCTCTGATCGGAGGCGCTTCGGACGAACGCGACCGCGGCGAACGCAGCAAACACCGCCAGCAGCAATGCAACATCCACGATCGCCGGCGTTTCGGTTGCGGCGGCCAGCAACAGAAGGATGGCGACGCCACCGGTGCCCAGCAGTTGCGCCGCCATCATGTGGTCAACCTCGGCCGGGCGCCGAAGAATCACGAACAGACCTAGCGCCACCATCGTCAATACGACACAAGCGGCTCCGACCAGGAAGCTAGCCATCGCGTTGCGCTCCTCCGAGTGCCTGCATGCACAGGGTTTCCTCCGCGGCCAATTGCTCGGCCACCGGCTGCGTCACATCGAGACAATGAACGGTCAGCCCATTGTCTTCCGCAGGTCCGCACGGCAGCGTGCCCGGCAGTAAACTCATGATGGCGCAGAACGCATCTCGCGTTGTGCCCGGCGGAAGCTGCGTCTGATAGGCCACGAAGCCCGGCCGCAACGGCAGCCGGGGATCAACCGCCCGCCATGCGACGTCCGTCCCGGCGGCGATCGATTGATGCAGAAAGTGCAGGACGAATTCGGCGAGCTTGATAGGACGGAGTTGCCATGGTTGCGCCGGCATCAGTCGGAGGCTGGCCCAGGTTGCCGCAACAGCAGCCACCAACCCGGCCGCAAGATCAGCGAAATCGGCGCCAGTCAGCACCAGCCAGAAACCGAAAAATCCGGCAGCCCGGGAAAGCGCACCCCGAAAAGTATGGCTTGGACCCGTATCGGGCGGCTCCGAGTGGCTCCTACGCTGCTCCGATGAGTTCATAGACCCTACTCACTTCCATGTTGCTCAATCCAGCAGCGATCGGTCACACGCCACCGACCTGCCTTTCCCTCCCGCCAGCCGGGGCCGAAGGATCCGGAATCTCTCCTGGAACGAAATCGGGAAGCCGCCCTGCCGGGATAATCGCAAGCATCGCGATGCCCGCCATGATGAGGAGGCCAAGCTTCAACGCACGCAAGCGCGCATCGGTGTTAACGCGCACCGCCTCCGTGACCTGGGCGGGAGAAGCGGTAGTGCCTTCCATCACGCTCTGCAGCCGATCGTTGCTGATGAAGTTGATGCTATCGAGGTCGATCTGCGACTGGATCTCAGGGGGCAATTTCGGGTTCTCGGCGATGCTCCGCAGAATGGCGGCGCTTAACAGGCCGACAAGGAGCGCTCCTGCCACGGCCGTACCGATCGCGGCCGCCAGGTTGTTGGTGGTGCCGCGCAGCGAGCCGACGTCGCCGGCAAGCTCCTTGGGCGAGGCGGTGACGAGCACGTTGAACAACAGCGTGACGAGCGATCCTTGCCCGATGCCGAAAATCACGAGCCCGACCAGAACCGGGACTGCACTCCAGTCGTTGTGCACGACAAAGGCGAGCCAAAGCAGCGCGACCGTGCAGAGTATAAAGCCACAGCGTCCGATCTGCCGTGGTGTCACTCGATTGTACAATCGTACGATCAGCATCGCCGCGAAGAAGACCGTGAGATTGAATGGCAGCATGGCGACCGCTGTGGCGATCGGCGAGCGCCCCTGCACGATCTGGATGTAGAGCGGAACCGAGAAATTGAGCATCGCCTCCAGCGCGACAACGGAAAACATCGCGTAGACTGCGGCCCGCTCAACCGGGGAATCGATTACTTCGAGCGCGAGAAGCGGTGTCCCCCCGGCAGCCTGACGTCTGTGCGTCCACATCATGAAGGCTTGGCCGAGTACAATGCCGAGCACGATCATGATCGGCGCCGGAGACAAACCAAGGAGGTCGAACGGCGCGTTGGGTGCCGCCAATCCCAACCCCCACCGGTTCAAATTATTGAAACCAAAGCTGATCAGAACGATGGCTGTTGCTGCGAGAACGACACCAACCAGATCAATCCGCACGTCCGCGCGAGCGTGATCCGGCTTGAGCCGGAGGCTCAGCAGGAACACGACAGCCGAAAGCGCAATCAGAATTCCGAAGGCCGGGCGCCATCCGATATACGTGCCCAGAATGCCGCCGATCAGGAATGCAGCGACCCCGGCTCCCGCCCGCGCTGAACCCAACGCGCCCAGCGCGCTCGCTTGCTGGGTACCCCTGTAGTTTTCGGCGATCAGGGCTACGAGGGACGGAACCAGCGCCGCCCCGGCCGCGCCGGACATGCCTTGCGCCACGATCATGAAGGTAGCGGTGGGGCTGAACGTCATCACCACCTGCGCCATACCAAACAGAAGGACAACCGCACGAAACACATGCAGTGCGCCGAAACGCTGATTGAGTTTCGCGCCAAGCATCACGAAGCCGGCAACCAGCATCGAATACATAACGATGCCGGTGGCAACCGTCGTCGGCGGGACATTGAAGCTCTTCACCATTCCGCCCATCGCCACGGGCAAGGAAGCCACGTTGAAGGACATCAGCACCTGGCCCAGTGCAATGGCGATCATGGGCACCCACGATTCCCTGGTTTCTACTGCCGGATGGCTTGCTGTTGCGGATATCACCGTCATGTCGTGACGTCCCTGTTCGGAGGAATCTGCTGAATTTAGCGACAACCGGCGCTGTCCAAATCGCGGGCGATGATACGACCTGTCTCCTGGGTTTACGCTTCCGGCTTTGAAACGAACAAATCCATCCCAAGCCGCTGCGACAGGTACTTTGCAACAAGCTGTCCCTTGACGCTGTTACCGGCGGCGTCCAGCGGCGGAGCAAACGTTCCAAGCCCGCCTTTGCCCGGAGAGACGGTTACGATCCCGCCACCTATCCCGCTTTTTCCCGGCAGCCCGATGTCGTAAAGCCAATCGCCGGATGTCTCGTACAGTCCAGCGGTCGTCATGACGGCCAATGCGTAATGACACACGGTCGGATCGACGACACGCCGTTTGGTGATGGGATTCACTCCGCCATCAGCCAGTGTGGCTCCCATCACCGCCAGATCCCTGGCGCTCACATTCAGGGCGCACTGCCTAGTGTACAAGTCAGTCGCTTGCGCAGGATCAAAATAAATGCACTCGAAGCTCTGGAGAAGACGAGCGATGCTCTGATTCCGGAAGTTGGTTTTTGTTGCGGAGGCGTATATCTCTTCGTTGAGCGAAAGCTGCCGGCCCGCGAATAGTGACAGTCCGTCGTAAATGAATTCCCACTTGGCATCGGCGGTCGCGCCTGGCACCAGGCTTGTCGTTGCGATCGCACCCGCATTCACCATCGGGTTCGTCCTGCCGTCGCTGGCCCGTTCGATCGCGGAGAGCGAGTTGAAAGGGAGGCCTGTGGCATTCGCACCGAGCTTCTGGCGCGCTTGCTCCGCGCCGATGGCCTGGCAAACCAGTGCGAAGACGAACGGCTTGGATACGCTCATGATCGAAAATTCGTGTTCTGCGTCGCCCACGGCGTGAATATTGCCGTTGGTGCCGACCACGCAAACACCAAACAGGTCGCTCGGTACTTCAGCCAGCGCCGGATAAACCTGCGAGTTCTTTCCGTCCGTGTTGGACCTGTAGCGCTCGTAAACTTCGTTCACCAGCCTGACAACGTCCTCTTCCGACGGAAGATGTCCGGTTGATACGTACGAATAATCAACGAGACCTTCGATGCCCGCTTGTACACTCATGGTTCGTACCTCTGGCGCCACCCCCGATGCACCACGCGAAAATTGCGTCAAAAGGCGCCGTCGCAAGGCCGAATGTGCGGGGCAACGAAAGAACGCCCAAGCCCACCAATGATCCGACCGCCATCGCGGTCGGAGCGGACAGGGAGAGCTTTGGTGCCGGCTGCGATGCCTCGATAATGCCCGCCGGCGAAAATCTTCGTCATTCTGCTATGGCCCGGAGTAAGCTGGATCGGCCGCAATTCCAACGGAACCGCAGCCGCATCACGACGCTGCCTCAGGGGCGGATTCCACTTTTTCTGGCGCACTCGCGATAGGCGGCCACGCCTCTGGTGTTTCTCTCTGAAGTCGCGGAGGGACTGGCTATATTGACAGCCGCTGCTGCCTCATTGGCTTGCCTGAAGCATTCTGCTCGCGCCGCATCGGCCGACGGCCTCGGCTGCGCCGCCGCGTCGTAAATGGACAATGCGAGAAGTGCGGGAACAAGCAGGGCAAATGCAAATCGTGCCTTCTGATTCTGCATCATCGCCTCCTTTTTTAAAGTATGGGCAGAATGCACGTCCGGAATGCACCAGGATATCAGGTGATCACCTAGTTGAAGATGAGGAATCACCCTTAACGCGGATGCGAAAGGTTGCCGCCAGCTCCGCATTGAAATGTCCCAGCCGATGCAGGACGCGGGCCGCGATTTTCATTTACATGACTATGGCGGAATCGGCGAAGGATCTGACGGTCCTTCCCTTCCTCTGAACCAGGCAACATACAATGTAGGCAGAAAGATCAGCGTGAGAATCGTCGCGACCAACAGACCTCCCATGATCGCAAAGGCCATTGGTCCCCAGAACACCGTCGGGGCGATCGGTATCATGCCGAGAACGGTGGATACAGCCGTTAACATGATTGGGCGGAAGCGGGAGCTGCTGGCATCGACGGCGGCCTCCCAGGCATTTTTACCCTGAGAACGCTCCGCCTCGATCTGGCCGATCAAGATCACCGCATTCTTTGTAATCATGCCCAGCAGCGCCAGGATGCCGAGAATAGCGACGAAGCCCAGCGGCCTGCCGGACAGCAGCAGCGCCGCGACGACACCGATCAGGCCGAGAGGCGCTACGCTAAGGACCAGGAACAATCGCTGGAAGCTTTTTAGCTGCACCATGAGGACGGTGAGCATGATGAGCAGCATGACCGGTACGACGGCGATGACGGAAGCCTGTGATTTTTTGCTTTCTTCGACAGTTCCGCCGACCACAATACGATACGCCGCCGGGAGGGTCTTTATCAGGGTTTCCACGGCGGGCGAAAGTGAACTCACTACCGTCTCCGGCAGAGCTCCCGCGACGATGTCGGCTTGCACCGTCAGGGTCGGAACGCGGTCGCGGCGCCAGATCAAAGGAAATTCCTGTTCGTATTCGAAGGTCGCGAACTGGTTGAGCGGAACCGTTCGTCCGCCCGGCAGCGGCACTTGCAGGGTGCGCAGGGTAGCAAGCGAGATGCGCTGTTCATCCGTCGCGCGTGCAATGACGTCGACCAAATAGATGTCGTCGCGCACCTGGGTGACGGAGCTGCCGGATATGACGGTATTGAGAACACTCGCCAATGCCTGCGAACTCAGGCCCAGCAGGCGCGCCTCATCCTGGTCGACGCGAATGCGCACCTGGCGGGCGGGCTCTATCCAGTCAAAGTTGACCTTTTCGGCTTTAGGATTGGTTGCGATGATCTGGGCGAGCTTGAGAGCAATTGCGCGCACTTGATCCACGTCGGGACCGCTGACCCTATATTGCACGGGCCATCCGACAGGAGGCCCAAGCTCAAGCGGGTAAACGCGCGAAATGGCGCTTGGAAAATCCTCCGCCAGGACCTTGTCCAGCTTCAGACGAAGACGTTCGCGTGCTGCAACATCCTTTGCAACAATGACCGCCTGGGTGAAGAAATCGTTCGGCAACTGAACATTGAGCGGCAGATAAAAGCGAATGGCGCCGCGACCTACATTGGTGCTCCAGCGCGCGACATCCGGATCGTCCTTCAGAACGGTATCGAGGCGTTTCGCCGCGGTTTCACTGGCATAGATCGATGCGTTCTGCGGCAGGCTGAGGTCGACCAGCAATTCCGGACGATCCGAAGACGGAAAGAATTGTCGCGGGATGAGCGGAAGCGCGAGAAAGGATGCCACGAAAAGTGCCAGTGAAACGAAAATCGTCAGCCATTTCGCCCGCATCGCGAAGGTGAGGAAATTCCGATACCATCGAAAAATAATGCCGGGGTCGGCGGTCGTCGCTGCCCTCGGTGGCTTGAGAATCAGGACACCCAGCAGCGGCGCAAAGATGACCGCAACGAACCAGGATACGATCAGGGCGATGCTGACCACCGCGAACAGCGAGAAGGTGTATTCTCCCGCCGAACTGGCCGCGAAGCCGACCGGGACGAAACCGGCGATGGTTACCAGTGTTCCCGCCAGCATGGCAAATGCGTAGGTCCGGAACGCGTATGTCGCGGCCTCGATCTTGTCATCGCCTTCCGTCAGGCGATTGAGCGTGGCGTCGGTCGTCGTCATCGCGTCGTCGACGAGCAGTGCCAGCGCGATGATAAGTGCGCCTAGAGATATTCGCTGCATGTCGATGCCCGCCATTTTCATGATCGGAAAGACGATCGCCAGCGTCAGCGGAATGGAAAGCGCGATGATCAGGCCGGGGCGGATACCGAGGCTGATGAAGCTCACGACGAGAATGATGCCGATGGCCTGCAGCAGCGACGTCATGAATTCGGAGATGGCGCCGTCGACGGTGACTGCCTGGTCAGCAATGAGTTTCGGCTCGATGCCGACAGGCAGGTCCGCCGTGATCCGCGCCATCACTTGCTTGATGTTTGCGCCGAGAGCAAGAATGTCGCCGCCTTCCCGCATGGCGATCGCAAGGCCGATGGCCGGTTCGCCGTTCACGCGAAATAGCGGCTGCGGCGGGTCGGAATGATCGCGCCGTACTTGCGCGATATCGCTCAGACGGAGGATGCGCCCGCCAGCGACGAAGTTGGTGTTCGCGACATCCTGTTCCGATAGAAATGCGCCTGAAACCCGCAGCGAAAGACTTTCATCGCCTGTTTGAATCGTGCCGGCCGGCCGTACGATGTTCTGCGCTTGCAGCGCGGCAATCAGCGCGGATCGGTCAATCCCGAGGCCGGCGAGCTCCTTCATCGAGAATTCGACGAAGATCCTCTCGTCCTGTGCCCCCAATAGCTCGATTTTCGATACGTCGGGGACAAGAAGCAGTTTCGATCGGATATCCTCGACATGGTCGCGCAACTCGCGGAGCGTGAAACCGTCGCTGGTAAAGCCATAGATGATCCCGAACGTATCGCCGAAATCGTCATTGAAGCCGGGCCCGACAATTCCTGCCGGCAGCGTGCCGCGGATGTCGCCGACATTTTTGCGAACCTGATACCAGGTGTCGGAAACTTCTTTTGCGCTCGCGCTGCCCTGCAGGTTGACGAAGATCGTCGTAACGCCGGCCCGTGTGAAGCTGCGCAGGAAGTCCAGGTGAGGCGTTTCCTGCAGTTTGCGCTCGAGCCGCTCGGTTACCTGCTTGAGCGTCTCTTCAACGGTCGCTCCGGGCCAGGCTGCCTGAACGATCATGGTCTTGATGATGAAGGCAGGATCCTCGCTGCGGCCAAGCCGGAAATAGGACAGAACGCCGGCGATGACGGCGACGATCATGATATAGACGACGAGCGAGCGGTTTTTGAGCGCCCATTCGGAAAGATTGAGCGTGGTCATGGCTCTGACCCGAGCAGGCAAATCTTCTGGCCCGGGTGAAGCGCCTGTACGCCCGCCGTGACCACGATTTCTCCGGTGTCGAGTCCCTGGGAAACGACCACCCGCGCCTGGTCGAAGCGCAACACGTCGACGTTTCGGATTGAAACCGTTTTGGTGGATGGATCGACGATCCATACGGCGGGCTGTCGGTTGATATTCGTCAATGCCGTGGCCGGAATGTCGATGATCGGTACGGCATCGGCTTCCAGGCGCCCGGCGACGGTCGCCCCGAGCCGCATGGCCGGCGGAGGATCAGTCAAGCCAACTTTGACCTCGAAGGTCCGGGTTATGGGATCGGCCTGCGCGGCGACCTCGCGGATACGCCCGGGCGCCGTCACCGCCGGATCGTCCGTCAAGCTGACCGTGATCTGCGGATCGCTCGGTGCTGATCGAAGCAACTGGGATGGAACGTCGAACACCGCATCGCGACCGTCTTTTCGTGCAAGCCTGGCAATCATTTGCCCCGCCTGAACGACTTCGCCCGCACCGGGACCTGTCGCGGTTATTATCCCCGGCGCATCGGCCTTGAGTTCGGTGAAGCTCACCAGGTCATGGGCGGTATGGAGTTGAGCTTCGGCTGCCTCGACTTGTGATTGAGCGGTTTGCTGCGCTTGCGTTGCGACATCGAAAATGGCCCGTGTCGTCCATCCCTGGGCAAGAAGCGTCTGCTGGCGTTCGAAGTGATTGCGCGCCTGAGTTAATTGTCCCTGAGCGGCAGCGAGACCCGCTTGCGCCTGCCGCAATGCGTTCAACTCGTTCTGCGGTTCAAGTCGTGCCATGATCTGCCCGGCCTGTACCTGGTCCCCGAGCTTGCCGCTGTTTTC
Source organism: uncultured Alphaproteobacteria bacterium (assembly GCA_963793165.1). Classification (GTDB taxonomy): domain Bacteria; phylum Pseudomonadota; class Alphaproteobacteria; order Rhizobiales; family Xanthobacteraceae; genus Bradyrhizobium. Next base: position 1,082,425 of record CAWBYU010000002.1, on the reverse strand, counting down.
CAACAGCCGCCCGGAAATTCGAAACGCCAAGTTCACTTCATCTTCAGCCTCGATGCGGCCGGTAAATGTAAGCGGCGCCCCCGCGTGACGTTTCTCAACGGTCGTAGTGCGAACCGGACGGGCTGCCGGAACTGCGGTGTCCGTCTCTCTCTGGCAGGCCGCGAGCAGCAATGCCGGGGCTATCGTTAACAGCGCCATCAAGGGCGTTCGATATAAGGTTGCGTTGCCGACCTGCGCAGGCATGGCTGAAACCTTGGGTGAGCACTGCAAATCCGACGGGCCCGCAGATTGTGCTCGCTGAAAATTCGACCCGCGCCAAACCCGCATTTGCTGATGAAGGTGCCGCACGTCGCCGGCAAAAGTACTTCGATCGCCGCGGAGTACTCTCGACCGGGGGATAATCCCCCGCTATCGGCAAATGTACTGAGCGAGCGGATGTAATATAGGTCAGACGTACTTCCTCGAAATCCGCACCGGCCATTACCCGACAGCTGTATGCGCTGCAGCAACATCCGGATGATCAATGCTACGGAAGAGTTGTAGCAACGCGCCGCAACTAGCTGAAATCGCTTTCAATCCCGATCCAGTCGCTTTGCGAAAAGTTCGAAACCAAATTCAATCAAAGGTAGAGTTTCCGACATCTTGCTTGACGGGGGTTTTCCCGAGGGTATTTACTTGGAACCAGGCTTGGGCGCGACGGCCGACAGCACTTGGCTCCGGGGAAATCCAGCAATTCGATGCGCCGCGCGATCTGAGAAGTATCGGGCAAGATCCTACGATGAAGGCACCCAAGCCTCACAGAGACGGATTGTACCGAATGCGCGTTCGGAAATGGCAAAGGATGGGTCCGGAGGAGGCGTGCGATAAGCTCTACTGGATACATGCTCCGGAATTTCTTTTTGCCGTTCGAGCCTCGCACCAAGGCCAATTCGTCTACGAAAGCATAAATCCGGCCTTCGAACGTTTGCTGGGAATTTCATCCGACGACATCAGCGAAAAATCCGTGTCTGACTGCATAAGCGTCGCGGACGCGAAATCAATTTGCGCATCGGGCGAGGCATGCATGGCGGAGGGAAAGGCGGTCCGCTGCCAGCATCGCCTTGCTCTCGGCGGTCGCCAGCGAATTTTCGAGACGATCATCGCTCCCGTCCGCGATCCCGCAAGCGGCGGTATAGTCCGGTTGGTTGGCAGCCACCGAACCGTCAAAGCGGGGGGCCGCGATGCTGTCGAGGGGACCGCCGCAAGACGAGCGATAGTGGATCTCGGCATCCAGCTATTATCGCTTCAGGAGGAGGTGCAGCAGCGGATTGCAGCCGACCTGCACGATTCGACGTGCCAGCATCTGATTGCCGCCAGCTTGAACGTCATGCGGATGAGGCGCGCGCTAAATGAAAGCGGCGGTGCCGATAGACTTTGCGACGATATCGATGCGTCGATTGATCAGGCGCTCAAGGAAATCCGCGCCTTCACCTACCTGCTGCATCCCCAGAATCTACTGGCTGAAGGGCTGAAGATGACGCTCGAACGCTTCGTGGCGGGATTTTCAGCACGCACTTCACTGCAGACCAATCTCGAGATTGCTCCCGACGTCGATAGGCTGTCCTATGAAAGGCAGCGCTCGGTGCTGAGAGTTGTTCAAGAGGCTCTTACGAATGTTTTCCGTCATGCGAAAGCGACGGAGGTGAAGATCGCGATAGAAGCTGCGGATAGGTATTTCAAGCTTCGGATCAGTGACAACGGCCGCGGCATGCCGATCGGCCAAGCGCGATCGGGCCCCAAAGCGATATCGTTCGGTGTCGGAATTCCCGCAATGAGAGCCAGATTGCAGCAGTTGGGAGGGACTCTCGAAATCCAGTCTTCAGCGACGGAATGCCGAGGTACGACGTTGTGTGCGGTAATTCCGTACGCCGTTCCGCGCAAGAAAGCACGACTGCCAAAGCGGAGTCGCAGTCGCTCGAGCCATCCCATGTCTGTGGCGCGACAGCATGGAAAGCCGGCCAGCCGCTCGGATATCGGGGGAATGTAAGAATCCGGGGAAGTTTTGCAAAATGGCGAACGGCACCGATGCGATTGCGGCGACACCTGACGTGAAGCGACGTTGAGGCTTTGTTCGATCATGAAGCGGATTTTGATAGCTGACGATCATGATGCGGTGCGATCGGGACTACGTGCCCTTCTGGAGGGGCGTGCCGGGTGGGAGGTCGTTGCCGAGGCGCATGACGGCCACGAGGCGGTCGCCGGGGCCATTGAGAAACAGCCCGACGTTGCCATCGTTGACCACTCGATGCCGCTGATGACCGGCGTAGAAGTTGCGCGGCGCATCAGGGAACATCGGCTGGCAACGGAAATACTCATTTTCACGATGCATGACTCAAGCGCGCTTGCATTGCAGGCGTTCCAGGCGGGTGCCCGCGCATTTTTGCTGAAGTCCGATGCGAATAAAATGCTTCTGGCGGCCGTTGAGTCATTGATAGTTCACAAGCCGTTTTACGCTGGCGCTTTTTCCAGCGAACTAAAGGGTATCTCGAACGGAAAGGGCGTCCCGAGCCAAATGCTTTCGCCCCGAGAGAAGACGATCGTTAAATTGGTGGCTGAGGGACACAGTAATAAAGGCGTCAGCGCGATCTTGAATCTCAGCATAAAAACGACGGAGACGCATCGAGCGGCCGCTATGCGCAAGCTCAACATAAACTCGACCGCCGGCCTGGTTCGATATGCGGTTCGTGCCAAACTCGTCGAGGCATGAGAGCAGCGATTGGCTCATGGCCAAGCGCGCTCGAACATCTGCATTGAATTCGGAGAAGTTACGATCCGGATGATAAACGGAATGGCAATTTTCAGCCGAGTTCCAGTGATCGCCGCGTCGTTTTCAGATTTCCCAAAGCCCGGCTAGATCGTGAGCCGCGGTGATTTAAGCGCCGACCGGTAGCCGGCCGGAAATCGGAATAATCATCCCTGAATCTCAGGGTTTTGTGGGATTAACGCTGGGGATTCCGACCAGTATTCTCCGCGGGTTCCGCCGCGTGTTGTTATCGTCAATGGCCCATGGCTGCGCTGGTTCCAACCGATGGGAACGGCACTGTGAAGCAGATCTTGATTGCGGACGACCATGAAGTCGTGCGGTCTGGACTTCGCGCGATCATTGAAACTCGTGCCGATTGGATCGTGGCGGGAGAGGCGATCGACGGCAGGGAAGCCGTTGCGCTGGCTTTGGAAATGAAGCCGGATATAGCCATCGTCGATTACTCGATGCCCGTGATGAATGGGCTGGAGGTCAGCCGCCGAATTAGATCGCATCATCTGCGCACGGAAGTGCTGATTCTCACAATGCATGAAAGCGAAGAGATTCTGACCGAAGTGCTTCTGGCGGGGGTGCGGGGATTTCTGCTGAAATCGGATGCGAGGGAGCATCTTATCGCGGCCATCGAAGCCTTGCTGGCTCATCGGCCTTACTTCACCGGCGTATTGCTGGAGAAACTGCTTCGCGACTACCTGTCAAACAAGAAGGACAAATCGGAGGTCTTGCTGTCGTCGCGAGAACAGAGCGTTGTTCAACTGATTGCGGAAGGACATACCAACAAGTCCGTGGGCGCAATCCTGAATCTCAGCGTGAAGACGGTCGAAACCCATCGCGCGTCGGCGATGCGTAAGCTCAGTATTTCATCGACGGCTGAATTGGTCCGCTATGCGATTCGAACAAAATTGATCGGACTTTGAGGGGAGAATGTTTCGCTCCGTCGAGTCCGCCTGCGTCTGAGGAAATGCGCAGCGTCGTCAATTAAACGAAGCGTCGAGGCACTTTGTTTCGTGGTGACTGCGATGGCGACATGATCTCCGGCAGGCAGAAGTCGAGGGCTCAATGAATGAACCGAAAGTGAATCAGGATCTGATTGCCGAAAACATTCAGCGCGGCGAGTTCTCATCTGCAGCGCAGGGCGTCGGGCGGCGGTTCACCCTCGCCGCCGCGCTTATTGTGTTGAGTGTCGCCCTTGGCGTTCTCCTGATCTGGCAGACGTCTTCCAGCCTGCTCATCATATTCGCGGGCATCCTGTTTGCGTCTTTTCTCGATGCCTGTGCCCGAGCGCTCGGTCCGGTCGTCCCTCTCGGCCATACATGGCGATTAACCCTGGTGATTCTGATCCTGACGGCGCTGATCGTGCTCGGGGGCATTTGGGGAGTGGGGAAACTTCCCGAACAGGCACGTCTCCTGATACGCGTCATGGATGCGCAGCTTGACGTCCTGCAACAGCGTCTGCAGTCCGTTGGCGTTGAGCTGTTCGGACCCGATGGGGGCCGTGATTTTTCCCGCTGGTTTCCCGATCACGACAAGCTGTTCGGCCATGCTCAGACCGCCGTCGGGACGGCGTCGGGTTTCCTGGCCAACACCCTGATTATCGTATTCCTCGGGCTGCTGTTCTCATTCGATCCGCAAGCCTATCGCGATGGCGTGGTGATGCTGGTCAAGCCTTCGTCGCGCGACCGTGTACGTGCGGTGCTGGATGAAATGGGCGGCGTCTTGCGTTCGTGGCTGGTCGGACAACTCATCAGGATCGTGCTGATGACCGCATGCGTCTGGCTCGCGCTTTATCTGTTGGGGCTTCCGGGCGCCTTCCTTCTCGGCGCGCAAGCCGGCTTGTCGAATTTCGTTCCTTACCTCGGCCCAATCCTGGCTGCCATCCCGGTAGGATTGGTGGCCATGCCTCTCGGTTATTCGATGCTGATCTGGGCCGTCGGGATCTATACCGCCATACAGTCCATTGAAGGCTATGTGATCGGTCCCCTCATTCAGCGTCAGGCGGTGGAGCTGCCTCCCGCATGGACATTGGTGGCCATCGTCCTGTTCGGTTCCTTGTTCGGCGTGTTGGGTATTGCACTCGCGATGCCTTTGTTTGCCATCGGTCGCGTCGCCGTGCTTCGGCTTTATGTTGAGGATTGGCTCGGAGATGACCTCAGCTAACGCCTGCTTGCGTCAAACTGGTGGATCATTTGACTGTCAGCGTAAGCCGTGGCGTGAACCGGGGAAGTGAGTTGAAAAAGGAATTTGGAACTGAAGGAAGCAACGCCGCCATGCCCGCCAGGGGCGGAAGCCTGCGATGACTCCCGTCATCGATCCTCGTGGCGGCGACGTCGAGGATGACGCATCAAGCACAAAACGTCGCTCGCTGCTTTCGCTTGCCGGCAGTTTGCTGGCGGAGATCAGTGTTCCCAAGCTGATCTTGTCCTGGACAATGCTGTTCGTTGTTCCAGGTCTGCTGCTCGGACTGGCCCCGCTTGTTGCTTCCGCGTGGATCGCGATGGTCTCGCGCAAGATCGCGTCGCCTCTGCTTGGAATTTGGCCTGCGTTGCTTCTTGTGGCTGTGCTCGCCATTGGACTGTTCGGAGTGCGATCGCTGGCTCGCATGGCCGAAAGCAGTTTCTGGTCCTTGAATTCGCTCGCCGTGGAGCCGATCTACGTCGCTTGCCGGGAGGGCTTGCGGCACCTGGTCGAAAAGCTTCTGCAACCGCAACTCAGTCGGTCGCAACTTGCCACGCTGCGGGCCGCTGCCGCGGGGGTGGCGGGCATCGTCATCTTTGCGGTTGCATCGGTGGTACTGGCGGTCTGCTGGCCAAGCTCGCGCTGGCTGGGAAGTTTTACCGATCTTGCTTCGCCGCGTGAGCTGGTTTCTGTCGCGCTGGCCAACAGCATCGTGCTCGTCGCCGCCTATCTCGCGGTAGCCGCACTTGTCTGGGCCTTCGCCGATGCGACCATGCCGCGACCTCGCGACTTCGGGGAGTTTCCCGCAAGTTCGCACGCGGGCCGCACGTGGCGCATCGCTCACTTGTCCGATATTCATGTCGTGGGCGAACGCTACGGCTTCCGGATCGAGAGTGGTCGAGCGGGTCCGCGCGGCAATGAGCGCCTGATCCGGCTGCTCGCTTTGCTGGATGTCATCCATGCCAACAATCCTCTCGACACGATTCTTGTCACCGGCGATATGACGGATGCGGGCCGTTCCGCTGAGTGGTCGGAATTGCTCGATGCCTTGAAAGCCTATCCTAGGCTTGCCGAGCGGACGCTGATTTTGCCCGGCAATCATGACCTCAATATCGTCGACCGCGCCAATCCAGCCCGCCTCGACCTTCCGACAAGCCCGAACAGAAAGCTGCGCCGACTTCGGTTCTTGTCGGCGGTTGATGCGCTCCAGGGCGAACGCGTGCGCTTGATCGATCGGACCGGACGCTGTCTGGCTGGCACTCTGTCCGAGGCGCTGCAACCCCACCGGACGGAAATGGCTGGATATGCGGAGATCGGAAGGCCGCTTCTATCCAGGGCGTTGAATGAACTATGGGCCGCCGTGTTCCCAATGGTTCTGCCGCCGGATCGCGACGATGGTCTTGGCATCATCCTGTTGAACTCGAACGCGGATACGCATTTTTCCTTCACCAACGCCTTGGGGATGATTTCAGTGGAGCAGGTGCGAGGAATTGAGATTGCCGTCGCACAGTATCCTCGGGCATGTTGGATCATCGCTCTTCACCACCATGTCATCGAGTATCCCAAGGCGGCGAAGGTGCTGTCCGAACGGATCGGCACAGCCTTGGTCAACGGAAATTGGTTCGTGCGGCGGCTGCAGGCGTCGGGGACCCGGGCCGTGATCATGCACGGTCACCGGCATATCGACTGGATCGGAAAATGTGCCGGGCTTTCGATCGTGTCGGCGCCGTCTCCCGTGATGGAAGCTACCGACGCTGCCGATACCTACTTCTACATCCATACCTTGGCGGCACCAAACGGCGGACGTTTCGGTCTGCTGGCTCCCGAGCGGGTCGTTGTGGGCGGCGAACCGAAGACCGCCGGCTAGCTTGCACCGGATTTCGCAACATGCCGCGGTCATGCGCTACGGAGTCCCGCATACAACGGCGCAGCGCGCCCACGCCCGCGCAGTTGCAAAAATTCTGTGTGGTAAAAGCCCGCGGTCATGAGGACAATGAGCGTCCACAACATTGCGTGTCCTGAGGCGGAGATCGTGCGCCGTGGCGCAGAGGTTCACCCCCGCGGCGCTGCCGATCCCCTGACCGATGTACTTTACCTTGTGCGCGCCGGGTTTCGGCACAGGCGGAGAGGCGGCCCACGAACTGTTGGCAGAACTATTGATGACGAGATTGACCCGTTTACAAGCCCGCCGCGCAATATCCGGTGTGACGCTGTTCAGACATTGCGATGCAATGGCATTGTTCGCATTGTCTCTGGCCCGGTCTCTCGCCACAGCTTTGATATCCGAGGAATGATTTCCGGCGCAGGCGTTATCGTCTCCGCGTCGCTCTGCCCGGTGATTGAATTCAGACGCAGTGAGTTCGACGCAAAAGTCGGTCGCGAATGCAGCCCTGGTCCCACAGTCGAGAGGGACCACATAAAGCGCAACAGCAGTGAGCGCAAGCGACCCGACTTTCATGGCTTCCCGGTATCCTCGCTCTGACGCGGTATACCGCATTCTGCAATTTGCCGCCAGAAGCTTCCGCGGGCGATTTCAATCATTACGATGAAGCAATTCATTTCGAAATATTAATTCCACGGCCAGCGCGCCGTAAGGCGAAGGCCTGCATCACAGCCTGATAGAGGCGAGCAACCGCGCGCTGATCCCATGGAGAGATTTTATGACGAGCCGTCCCTCTGATTCTGTTCGCTCACAATCCCATCAGGTGCAGCGACCCTCATTATTGTCGGCGCGAAGGCTGGCATTGATGGCGTCTGTCGGCCTTGGTGTCGCCGTTTACGGCTTCAGTCCCGCGCCTGGCGCCTTCGACATTTTCGGCGCGGCCGCCCACGCCGAGGTCAACCAGGCTGTCTCCAACGCCGCTCAGCCCGCGGGTTTCGCCGACATGGTGGAGCGGGTGAAACCTTCCGTGATCTCGGTCAAGGTCACGATGAAGAAGGCGACCGACGTCAGCGAAAACGGCGATGACGATGGATCCGGTTCACCGATGGAGCGCTTCTTTCGCCAGTTCGGTGGCCCCGATGGGGTGCCGCAAAAGCCCGGTCGCGACGGCCGGCGCGGAGAAATGATGGGCCAGGGTTCAGGCTTCTTCATCTCGTCCGATGGCTATGCCGTGACCAACAACCATGTGGTCGACGGCGCCGACAAGGTTGAAGTCACCACCGACGCCGGAAAGACCTACACCGCGAAGGTGATCGGAACGGACCAGCGCACCGACCTGGCCTTGATCAAGGTCGAGGGTGGTTCGGACTTCCCGTTCACCAGGCTGTCCGACGGCAAGGCCAGAATCGGCGATTGGGTGCTTGCGGTCGGCAATCCGTTCGGCCTCGGCGGCACGGTTACGGCAGGCATCGTGTCGGCCTCCGGCCGCGACATCGGCAGCGGTCCCTATGACGATTTCATTCAGATCGACGCGCCGGTCAACAAAGGCAATTCCGGTGGTCCGGCCTTCAACATGCAGGGCGAAGTCGTCGGCGTGAATACCGCGATCTATTCGCCATCCGGTGGCAGCGTCGGCATCGCATTCTCGATTCCGGCCTCGACAGTGAAGAGCGTGGTCGCCCAGCTCAAGGACAAGGGCACGGTCAGCCGCGGCTGGATCGGTGTCCAGATTCAGCCGGTGACGCAGGATATCGCCGACAGCATGGGTATCAAGCAGACCAAGGGCGCGCTGGTCGCCGAGCCTCAGAAGGACGGACCCGCAGCCAAGGCCGGCATTGATTCGGGTGACATCATCACCGCCGTCAACGGTCAGTCGATCAAGGATGCCCGTGAACTCGCCCGGGTCATTGGCGGCCTTGCACCTGGGAGCGCCGTCAAGCTCGACATGCTGCGCAACGGTGAAAGCAAGGTCGTCAATCTGACGCTTGGCAAACTGCCCAATGCCCGGGAAGCGAAAGCTGACATCGATACCGACAGCAAGGGTTCAACCACGGAGGTGCCGCGACTGGGCATGACGGTCGCGCCGGCAGACAAGGTCGATGGCGCGGGCAACAAGGGTGTCGTTGTCACGAATGTGGACCCGAAAAGCGCAGCCGCGGATCGCGGGTTCAAGAAGGGCGACGTGATTCTGGAAGTTGCCGGAAAGAGCGTGGCAACTCCCACCGACGTTCGCGAAGCGATCGAAGCGGCGCGCACGGATAAGAAAAACAGCGTGCTGATGCGCCTTCGCTCCGGGGACGCGTCCCGTTACGTCGCGGTGCCGCTCGCCAACGGCTAGACGCCAAGAAATCGGCAGCGGCTGTCAAGGCCGCTGCCGAGCTTTGTTCAGACCCTTGCCTCGGCGATCCGCCTGCAGGCGGTGGATTCGCTCAGGCAGCAGCCCATGATCGCCAGCGGCCGTAACATTCAGTCGTCGGCCGATTCACAGCCGAGACGGTCCTGGGCGGATGCTTGGCACCTTTGGAAGATTGTTTTCCCGAGGCGATCCATCACCGGCCGGCTGGTTTGGGGCACGGTATGGCGGCGCCGGAACGGACGGCGTTGGTCCTACAAGAAATTTGTCGAGTATTCGGAGGATTGAGAAGCGGAGTCTTAGAGCATGATCCGGAAAAGTGGGTACCGGTTTTCCGAAAAAGACCATGCTCAAACAATAAGATAGAGCGAGATGACGAATCGAAGATAAGTCTTCACGCTCTAGCGGAACGGAAGGAAGATCGGAACCAGCAGCACGCTCACGACGGCCACAACGACGCTGAACGGCGCCCCTACCTTGACGAAATCGCCGAAGCGATATTGTCCGGGTCCCACGACCAGCGTGTTCACCGGCGAGGAGATCGGCGTCATGAAAGCCGTGGACGCGGCCAGCGCGACGATCATCGCGAACGGATAGGGCGAGGCTCCGAGTTCCTTGGCGATCGCCAGCGCCACCGGCGCCATCAGTACCGCGGTTGCCGTATTGGAGATGAACAGGCCCAGCGCCGCGGTGATGACGAACAGGGTCGCCAGCACCAGGCGCGGCGCGGCGCCGCCGACGACGCCGAGCACCGCGTCGGCGGCGAGGTCGACCCCTCCCGTCCGCTGCAAGGCCAGCGAGAACGGCAACATGCCGACGATCAGGATCAGGCTCTTCCAATTGATCGAGCGATAGGCGCTGTTGAAATCGACGCAGCCAAAAAGCCCCATCAGCAGGCAGCCAATCAGCGCGGCCTGCACGTTCGGCACCCAACCGCTGATCATCAGCGCGACCACCAGCCCGAGCACGGCCAGCGCATGCGGCGCCCGCTGCGCCGCGGGAAGAACTTCCTGCAGTTCGGCCGGCATGTTCAGGACGACGACATCCTCCATGTTGGATTGCAGCTCCCGAATGTCGGACCAGAAGCCGATCAGCAGGAGCGTATCCCCGATCTTCAGCCGTTCCTCAAGCAGATCGCCCGCCATCACGTTGCTGCCGTGCCGCAACCCGATCACGGTGAGACCGTATTCGGAACGAATCCGGGCCTCGCGCACGGTCTGGCCGATCAGCGCGGATTCGGCCGGCAGGATGACCTCGGCCGCGCCGATCTCCTGCGAACGGTCGACGAAGTAGTTTCCGATCTCGCTGAGCGGTAGCGGTTCGAGCTGCAGGAATTCCCACTGCTCGTTGACGCCTGCTTTCGAGCAGTGCACGTCGGCGAGCAGGACATCGCCTGCCTGGAGTTCCGTCTGCGCGGTCGGGCGGAGCACCGTGCCGCGCTCGATGGCGAGAAGGTTCACGCCCGCCGAACGCAGCGGCAATTGATCGAGGCGCTTTCCGACAAGCGCTGAGCCAGCGCCGATGCGGCCGCGCTTTTCGCGGTCCGCAAGGCCGTATTGCTCGATCCAGCGCTGAAGGCTCGGGCGGCGGCCCGCCGCGGCAGGCAGGCCGGTCTTCGAGGCCAGCAGGCCGCGCGCGACAAGCATATAGACGATGCCGAGGGCGAGTATTGGCAACCCGAACGGGGTAAAGCTGAAAAAACTGAATCCCTGCGCACCCTGCCGGATCAGTTCGGCGTTCACCACCAGATTGGGCGCCGTCGCCACCAGTGTCAGCATCCCGCTGATCAGTGCTGCGAAACTCAGCGGCATCATCAGCCGGCTTGGCGCCATGCCGCGATTTTGCGAGATGCGCAGCACCACCGGAATGAAGATGGCGACAACAGCGGTTGAGCTCATCAGGGAGCCGAGGCCGCCGACCGCGGCCATCAGCAGGACGAGCAGGCGATTCTCGCTGCCGCCGGCCTTGGCGTCGAGCCAATCGCCGAGCCGCCGCGCAACGCCGGTCATCACAAGGCCTTCGCCGATCACGAACAGCGCGGCGATCAGTATGATCGACGGATCGGCGAACCCCGCCAGCGCCTCGTTCATGGTAATGATGCCGGTGAAGGGCAGCAGCACCATCACCAGCAGCGCGACCGCGTCCATGCGGGGCCGGTTGACGACGAACATCACAATGGCGGCCGCGAGCATCAGCAGAACGAGGGCGAGATCGAGGTTCATCGATACCTCTCAATCGGGACGAGCGAGCAGTTGATCCGTAGGTTGACTAACGTGGTCTACCGGGAGGAGTGTGGTGGCTCGGTAAATTGAGCCCGTTTGGTATAGATTAAATTCAATCCCAGTCAGGTGAGGCTCACATGGCGCAGATCAGTATCGTGCATACGACCGAATACATCTACCGCAATCCGGTGGGCCTGCTACGCCATAAACTGATGGTCCGGCCGGACGAAAGCCATGACCTGCGCCTGCACAGCGCGACGCTGAAGGTCGAACCGGAGCCGACCGGTGTCTACTGGAAGCACGACGTCTTCAACAATTCGATCTGTTTCCTGGAATGGCCCGAAGCGCTCAGGACCACGCGGCTCAGCATCGTCTCGACGCTCGACATGACGCATCATCCCGATGGTCAGCCGCTTCCGGTTTACAGCCTCGACGAAACTGCCGAGCTGTTTCCATTTTCCTACACCGCTCACGAGATTCCCGATCTCGCGCGCCTTGCCGAACGGCAGATGCCGGACCCCGACCGCAAGGTCGACGCCTGGGCCCGCCGTGTCGTGTCCGAGGCCAACAGCAAACAGACCCTGAAGGTGCTGGAAGCGATGACGCATGCGATCAAGGCGGAGTTTCGTTACAACGCCCGCTACGAGGAAGGCACGCAGACCGCCGCCCAGACACTGGCGCTCAATTCCGGCACCTGCCGCGACTTTGCGGTGCTGATGATGGAAGCGCTGCGCAGTTTTGGCCTCGCCACTCGTTTCGTCACCGGCTATTTGTACGACGACTCCTCGGGCACTACCCGCGGCGGCGGCAGCACGCACGCCTGGTGCAGCGTCTATCTGCCCGGTGCGGGCTGGGTGGAATACGACCCGACGAATGGCCTGGTTGCCGGGGCGAACCTGGTTCGCGTCGGCGTCACCCGTGAGGCAGGGCAGGCACTACCGATATCGGGCGGCTTCATCGGCAATGCGGACGATCCAACCGGGCTGCATGTGGATGTATCGGTTCGAGCCGTTGCGATACCATGATCGCGTGCGACGCGGCCTTGAGCCGGGCCCCGCATCGTGTGACCGGTCGTCACCACAGCAATCCCGAGACTCATTTCGCCGGTTCGCCGGTCTCTGCGGCGCTGGCAGACGCCGGACGTCCTGCCGCCCACGTCAACAGGGCGTCGAGCGCCGGACACAAGGCTTGCCCCCAATCCGTCAGCGCGTACTCGACCTTCGGCGGAACCTGATGATGGACGATGCGGAGAACGATCCCATCTTTCTCCATCTGCCGAAGTTGCTGGATCAGCATCTTCTGCGAGATCAACGGGATTGCGCGTTCGAGATCGGAGAAGCGCATGATCTGACCTCCGAACAGATGAAACAGGATCAGAAGCTTCCATCGGCCTTCCAGCAGTTTCCAGGCCTGTTCGACGCCTTCCGCTGCTGACTCTGCGCGTGTAGACGTGGCGCTTACTTTCAGGTGAGTGCCTTACTTTTTGGTGCGTTCTTGTCATTTTGTAAGCATAACGCCATTTTCAGCTTCAAGCAATTTAACGGCCGGATTTAAGATGGCCGCCAAAGTCAAGGACTCCGAATAATGATCCATCTGCCGCCACCGATAGCTGCCTACTTCGATGCAGACACGACAGACAGCGATGCCGTCGCGCGATGCTTTACGGAAACCGCGGTCGTTAAAGACGAGGGGCATATCTATACCGGACGGGACGCGATCCGGCGCTGGAAGACCGATAGTTCAGCCAAATACACTTACGTAAGCGAGCCCTTCGCGATCGCGACGGAAGGCGGCAGCACGGTGGTCACGAGCCACGTTACCGGCAACTTTCCCGGAAGCCCGGTGGACCTCCGCTTCTTTTTCGTTCTCGAGGGCGACAAGATCGCCAAGCTCGAGATCATCCTGTGAGCTTCGATCTTGAGCTTGCCAGCCGTCGTGCGCTCGTCACCGCGGGTACCAAAGGCGTCGGCGCCGCCGTGGTCAAGGCGTTGGCCGAAGCAGGGGTGGAGGTCGTAGCGGTAGCACGAACCGTGCCGGATCGTGCTCCGGAAGGCATTCACTACATCGCCTCGGATATCACGACCGCCGATGGTTGCGCTGCCGTTGCCAAGGGCGTGCTCGATCGTCTGGGCGGGATCGATATCATCGTCAACGTCCTCGGCGGCTCGTCTGCGCCGCCCGGCGGCTTCGCGGCTCTGAGCGATGAACAATGGTCCCAGGAACTGAACATCAACCTGATGCCGGCGGTTCGCCTTGACCGCGCCCTGCTGCCGGCGATGATCGCACAAGGGTCGGGCGTCATCATTCACGTCACGTCGATCCAGCACGAATTGCCGCTTCCTGAGGCCACGACGGCCTACGCCGCCGCCAAGGCGGCGCTGTCGACCTACAGCAAGAGCCTCTCCAAGGAAGTGACTCCCAAAGGTATTCGTGTGGTGCGTGTCTCGCCGGGCTGGATCGAAACCGAGGCGGCGATCGCCTTGGCGGAGCGCCTGGCCGCGGGCGCAGGGACTGATTACGAGGGAGGCAAGCAGATCATCATGAATGCACTCGGCGGCATTCCGCTCGGACGGCCGGCGAAGCCGCGCGAGGTAGCCGACCTTATTGCATTCCTCGTGTCTGCGCGGGCCGGCTCGATCACAGGGACGGAATACACCATCGACGGCGGCACCGTTCCGACGGCTTAGGGCAGTCCCAACCCGCAAGACGCCGAAGCGGTTCTTGCGGGTTTCCGAGGATAATGGTCCCGACCGCGCGATAAGCACCGGTTGCCCCTCAACGCCGGGGCAATCGGCGTGCTCATCGCTGGCTCATCAGCATCAATGTAGCAACAGATGCGAGCTTGCGGTTAATGTTCTGTAAGAACGTTGACCGTGTCCGCGAATATCAGCGGCGCGTCCGTCGCCGCCTGCAATTCTTCCCGGGTCAATCCCTCCGCAATACCGCGGACGACAAACCCCCGCAAAGGATGGACGTCAATGATCGCCATGTCGGTGTAGATATTGGTGACGACCGCCTTGCCGGTCAGCGGATAGGTACACGACTTCATCAGCTTGGGTGCGCCGCCCCTTGCCAGATGCTCCATGACGACGATAACGCGGCGCGCGCCGGCCACCAGGTCCATGGCGCCGCCGATTCCCGGAATGTCGTCCTCCGCCCCCGTAGACCAGCTGGCGATATCGCCGTTCATCGCGACCTGGAACGCGCCCAGAATGGTGGCGTCGAGATGGCCGCCGCGCATCATGGCGAACGACAGGGATTGATCGACGATCGACGCTCCCCGAATCAGCTGCAGGCGCTGCTTGCTCGCATTGATCAGGTCGTCGTCGCCTTCGTCGCCCGGCGTCAGACCCTCGATACCGAGGATGCCGTTCTCGCTGTGAAGGATGACCTCCTTCTCGGGATCGAGATATTTGGGTACCAGGGTCGGGATGCCGAGACCGATATTGATGTAGCTTCCGGGCGCAATGTCTTGTGCCGTGAGCTGGGCTACGCGGTCGCGGCTCAGTTTCTTGCTCGCTGCCATATCACGCATCCTTCCGTACGACACGACTGACGAAGATTCCCGGGGTGACGACGGACTCCGGCGGGATCAATCCCAGAGGGACGATGTCGTCGACCTGGGCGATCGCGGTTTTCGCGGCCATGCACATCACCGGCCCGAAGCCGCGTGCCGCGAGGCGATAGGTGAGGTTGCCCCAGCGGTCGGCGTGGTAGCCTTTCACCAAGGCAAAGTCGGCGGCGAGAGGTTGCTCCAGCACATAGCCCTTGCCCTCGACCACGCGTTGCTCCTTGCCCTCGGCGATCGACG
This sequence comes from uncultured Alphaproteobacteria bacterium, assembly GCA_963793165.1. GTDB lineage: Bacteria > Pseudomonadota > Alphaproteobacteria > Rhizobiales > Xanthobacteraceae > Bradyrhizobium. The sequence continues at coordinate 1,067,182 of CAWBYU010000002.1, read as the reverse complement.
TGCCGTAGCCCGTCGGCGTGAAGAATGGTCCGAGCCCCGCGCCCGCGGCACGCATGCGCTCCAGCAACGTGCCCTGGGGTACCAGTTCGAGTTCGATGCGGCCGGCGCGGAACAGCTCGGCGAAGACGACCGAGCCGGAAGATTTCGGATAGGAGCAGATGATCTTGCGGACCCGACCGAGTTCGAGCAGGTGGGCAAGACCGGTGCGTTCGGTGCCGGCGTTGTTGCTGACAATGGTAAGATCGCCGGCGCCGTGATCGATGAGCGCGTCGATCAATTCGCGCGGCAAGCCGGAGTTGCCGAAGCCGGTGATCATGACCGACGAGCCATCCGTGATCGGCGCCACGGCTTCGCGCAAGGACGGAGCTATCTTGTTGATCATGTCGTTGCCTGGGTGGAGGGCTTCACTGGGGATCCCCGGAGAATACGTCCCCGGAGCGGTGGAGGGGCGTGGTCACTTGGCATCCTAGGCACTTCGCGCTTCGCTGGCCGGCCGGATCGGCGAGTTGTCGAGGTGCCGCTCGCGCAGCAGGTGGGCCGGCAGGCCGAGCATCATGATGACGGTGCCGAGCACCATGCCGAAGGCGATCGTGTAGAAGCCGACGGCGAAGTCGCCGGTGGCCTGCTGGGTCCAGCCGATGATATTCGGCGCCGTCAGGCCCCCGCATTGGCCGATGCTGCTGATGAGCGCGATGCTGCCGGCCGAGGCTTTCTTGGACAGGTAGGCCGTGGGGATCGACCAGAACAGCGCGACACCGGTCAGATATCCGATGGACAGGATCGCCAGCAGCGCGATCGCCAGTTGCCAATCATTGGCGGCAGAGGGCAACAGAGCCACCGCCAGCGCCGCTGCAAGGACGCTGATCGCATAGTGCCAGCGCCGCTCCAGTTTCAGGTCGGAATGACGATTGATGATCAGCATGCCGACGGCGCCGACAGCATAGGGCACGGCGGAAAGCAGGCCGACCGTCAACGTGTCTGAAACACCGGAGTTGCGAATGATCGTCGGGGACCAGTAGTTGATGACGGAACCGCACCAGGCCAGCGTGAACCAGGCAGCCGCGGCGGCGTAAAGGCGCGGATCGCGGACGGCGTGCCAGAACGAGCCGTGCTGTGTGCTCTCGCGCGCCGCTGCCTCGACGGCCAGATTCCCGATGACGAAGCGCTTCTCTTCGGCAGTCAGCCATTTGGCCTGCTCCGGTCCGTCATTCAGGTAGAAATAGGCCACGATACCAACGATGACCGGCGGGAGGCCTTCGATGAGAAACAGCCACTGCCAGCCATGGAGGCCGGCGAAGTTCGCCATCTTGGTCATGATCAGTCCGGAGACCGGGCCGCCGATGACGCCCGACACCGCGATGGCCAGCACGAACATGGACATGATCCGCCCCCGCAAGGCCGAAGGGAACCAGAGGGTAAGAAAGAATACGACTCCGGGAAAGAAGCCGGCCTCGGCGACGCCGAGTAGCGCGCGGACGACATAGAACTGGGTTGACGACGTGACGAACATCGTCGAGATCGAAACCAGTCCCCACAGAACCATGATGCGCATGATGGTGCGGCGTGCTCCGATGCGCTGCATCAGCAGATTGCTCGGGATCTCGAACAGAATATAGCCGACGAAAAAGATGCCGACGCCGAAGCCGTAGGACGCGGCGCTGATTCCGAGATCCTGGCGGAATTGCAGGCTGGCGAAACTGATGTTGACGCGGTCGATGTAATTCAGGACGTAGCAAAGGAAGAGGAAAGGAACCAGGCGAAGCGTAATCTTCCGGTAGACATTTTCCACTGTGTCAGAAGCGGGCGCATCGATCGCCCTCAATCGCTCAGTCGTCTCCATTTCCGCTCTCTTTCATCTGTGTTGGTATTTGAGAATGCGACGTTCGCTACAGCGCCGCCGGCGTGCCGAAGATCGCCGTGCACTGGCTCGACAGAACGCCGCCGTTGCCGTGCGCCAGCGCGAGCTCGTGCCGGTCTATCTGCCGGGCGCCGCATTCGCCGCGGAGCTGCCGGACGCATTCGATCATGGCGAGCAGCCCGTACATGCCCGGATGGCAGTAAGACAGGCCACCGCCATTGGTATTGACGGCGAGGCGGCCGCCCGGCGCGATGCCGCCGTCCTGGACAAAGGATCCGCCTTCGCCCTTGGCGCAAAAGCCGAGATCCTCGAGGAACAGGATCGGCGTGATCGTGAAGGCGTCGTAGAGCAACGCGACATCGACGTCGCTGGGGCCGATTCCGGCGGCGGCGTAGGCCCTCGGCCCTGAAACGGCAGCGGCCGTGGTCGTGAGGTCGGCCATGCCCGAGATCGACCCGTGGCCGATCGCTTCGCCGGTGCCCAGCACATGGACCGGCAGTTTGCGGCAATCGCGCGCGCGGGCCGCGGATGTAACGATCATCGCGCCGCCGCCATCCAGCACCAGGCAGCAGTCGCGCACGGTCAACGGATCCGACACCATGCGTGCGCCCAGCACCTGTTCGCGGCTGAGCGGCTCCTTCTCCCACGCCGCCGGGTTCAGCAACGCCCATTGGCGCGCCGCCACCGCGACGTCAGCCAGCTGTTCGCGCGTCGTGCCGAACTGGTGCATATGCCGTGCGGCGGCAAACGCGTAGGCGCTCGCCGGCATCAACGGCCGGAACGGCGCCTCGTAGGGATTGACGTCGGTCGGCGAGGCCGCCTTGCGCGATACCGATCGCTGCGTGCTGCCGTAAGCGATCAGCGCGACTTCGCAGAGTCCAAGCTCGATCGCCGCCACGGCATGCCCGAGATGCGACATGAAGGAGGAGCCGCCGATCTGGGTGCCGTCGATGTAGCGCGGATTGAGGCCGAGATATTCCGCCAGCATCATCGGCCCGAAACGGACCTGGGCGCTGGCGGCGAAAACGGCATCGATGTCGCCGAGGGCCAGACCACATTCGTCGAGCGCGCGGACCGTCGCCTGCGCCATCAGGTCGACCGGGCTCATATCCGGCCCGACGATTCCGAGGTCGGACTCTGCCACGCCGACGACGGCCGCGCTTCCACGTCTCGTCGCCGTCATGGCGCCGTCTCCAGCGCAAGCGCATCGAACACCGGCAGCGGCGTCCCTTCTGCGTCCTTTGCGATCCGCACGCGCACGCGCATGCCGATCTTGACCGACGCCACATCCATGCCCTCGACGCGGCTCATCAGGCGGAAGCCTTCATCCATGTCGATGAGCGAGACGTTGTAGGCGGGTTCGCCCTTCGGATGGACGGTGGTCGCGGAATAGACAGTGCCGAGCCCGGCAGAGACCTGCCATTGCAGGTCGGTCTCGCCGGAGTGCGGCGCCACCAGGCGTGGAAAGAAAACCGGCGTCCCGCCGGGGGTGCGCTGGAACGCCAGTTCGCCCTGCGCTAGGTGAGCCAGGTAGATTTTCAGCGGCGCGGTGGTAGCCGGCGTCGACATCAGCGTGCGTCCGGCCGGCCGGTGGCAGTCTTGCCGGGAAGCTGACTCAGCATGTGGTCGACCATCTGCGGCGCAAGGCCCAGATAGTTCGCCGGGTCGCAATGATGACGGATGACGTCGGCGCCGCCGAGCGCATCGACGATCTCCGGCACCTCGATCAGCACATCCGCCAACGGCCGCTTGCCCGTCACGGCGATACGGCAGGCGTCATAGACGATGTCATGAGCCCGCTGGCGGCCGAGCCGTGGCGCCGCCGCCATCATCACCGCCTCGGCGACGATGAGACCGCCGCTGAGCGCAAGGTTGTCGCGCATGCGTTCCGCATCGACGATCAGGCCGCCGAGCATGAACTTGGCCTGCGCCAGCGCGCCCCCGGTCAGGATGAAACTCTCGGGGATGGCGATCCACTCGGCATGCCAAGGGCCGGTGGCACGTTCCAGATCCTGGACCATGCCGTCCAGCATCAGCGCGACGTGCTGCCGGACGGCCTTGGCCGCCGCGAGCATCAGTTCGGAGGAGATCGGGTTGCGCTTCTGCGGCATCGTCGACGAGGCGCCCCGCCCCTTGACGAAGGGTTCAGCCACCTCGGCGAACTCTGTCGCCATCAGGATCATGACGTCGGTCGCGATCTTGCCGAGGCTGCCGGTGACCAGCCCCAGGAACGAGACCACTTCCGCAAGCCCGTCACGGGCCACATGCCAGGTCGCGGAAGGACGGGCAAGTCCGAGCAGATCGCAGAGCGCGGTCTGGACCTTCAGTCCGTCCGCCCCGAGCGAAGCCAGCGTCCCGGCGGCACCGGCGAATTGACCGAGCAGCACCCGCGGCCGCATTTGCTCCAGCCGCTCGATGTGGCGCTGGATCATCGAGAGCCAGACGGCGACCTTGTAGCCGAAGGTAATCGGCAGCGCCTGCTGCAGATGGGTGCGGCCCGCCATCGGCGTGTTGCGATGCTTCAAGGCCAACGCGGCCAGGATATCCCGCAATTCGACGAGATCGGCCGCGACGAGATCGAGCGCCGCGCGCACCTGCAGCACGGTCGCGCTGTCCATGATGTCCTGGGTGGTGGCGCCCCAATGGACGTAGCCGCCCGCGGTGCCGGCGGCCTCGGCGAGTTGATGCACGATCGCCAGAATTGGATAGCCGGTGATCTCGGTCTCGTGCCGCAGCCGGTCGAAGTCGATCCGCATCGTGCCGGCCGCCGCGGCGATGGCCTCAGCAGCCTCCGCAGGGATAACCTTCGTGGCAGCCTCCGCCTGCGCGAGAGCCACCTCAACATCGAGGTAGCGGCGTACCAAGGCTTCGTCCGAGAACACGGCCCGCATCGCACCGGTGCCGAACATGTCGCGGAAAATAAGCGAGTCGGTCACGGTGCTCGGCATAAAGCTTCTTCCATCCCGCCTTTTGAAACGGCGGTCCAGCGGGCCAATTGGTACGTACTTATTCCTAGCCCCGAACTTATTGTCAACGCCTATATGTTCGAACTTATCATTACTGGAACCAGCCGGAGTTTGCTAGGATACGGGCCAATAACAGCCGCGGCGGGGAAACGGATTTGCGAACACGATGGGCCATCGTCGCTAAGCTATTGGCGCAGCGGATTGCGCGTGGCGAATATCCCGTCGGGACCGTGATGCCCAACGAGGTGGATCTGGCCGGGCAGATCGGCGTCAGCCGATCGACGGTGCGCGCCGCGCTCGGCGAGCTTCAGCAGGCCGGGATGATCTCGCGGCGGCGCAACGCCGGCACCCGCGTCGAATCCCTGCGGCCCCTGCGCGGTCCGGGAAGCTACAACCAGACGCTGGCGACGATCGAGGATGTCGTGCAATACGGCGCGCAGACCGACCGGCAGGTTCAGGAGATTGCAAGCGAAACCACGGACGAGGCCCTTGCGGCCGTGCTGGATTGCCCGCCGGGACAGACCTGGCTGCGGGTGTCGAGTTTGCGGTCTTCGCCCAACACGTCGTCATCGCCGCTTTGCTGGACCGATGTCTATGTCGCGCCGACGTTCGCCCCGGTCGTGCGAGAGCAAATTGCCGCCTATCCAGGTCTGATCAGCACCCTGATCGAGGACTTCGCCGGCCACCGGACAGCCGAAATTCGCCAAACCATCACCGCGATCGGCGTGCCGAAACGGCTTGCCTTGCCGTTGAGGGTGAAGCCGGGCGCGCACGCGCTCGAAATCACCCGCTCCTATCTCGACGCCAAGGATCGCGTATTCATCGTCAGCCGGAGCGTTCATCCAGCCGAGCGGTTCTCTTATGAGAGCCGCCTCAGGCGCCAGTCGGCGCCAGATGGCGTCTATGCCCCCGCTGGGAAAAGCCAGACGGGCGGTTGAAAAAACCATGACGTGGCGATGCGGCATGACTCACGCGGCGAGAGTGCTCGCCGCGGGTGCGAATCCGACGCCTACGCCGCGCGGACCTCTTGGAGGAAGCCGGAAATCTGGCCGGTCAGCGTCTCGGCCTTGGCGGAGAGCGCGCCGACCGTGTCCTGCATGGTCCGGGCGGCGGCGCCCGATTGGCTCATCTTGGTGCTGACATCGGCGATCTGCGTCGTCACCTGGCGGGTCCCTTCGGCAGCCTGCTGGACGTTGCGGGCGATCTCGCTGGTCGCGGTATTCTGCTGATCGACCGCCTGGCTGACTTCGCCGCTCAGCCGGTTGATGTCGCCGATCGTCTCGACGATGCTCTTCACGCGGCCGACGGCCACCGTCGTCTCGCTCTGGATCTTGCCGATCTGGCTGGCGATCTCCTCCGTCGCCCTGGCGGTCTCGTTGGCGAGCGCCTTGACCTCGGTAGCGACCACGGCGAAACCTCTGCCGGCATCGCCGGCGCGTGCCGCCTCGATCGTGGCGTTGAGGGCGAGCAGGTTGGTTTGGCTGGCGATGTCCTGAATCAGTTTGACGACTTCGCCGATCTTTTCGGAGGCGGCGGCGAGGCTGCCGATTTCCTGCGAGGCTTGCATCGCGATCGTCTCGGCCCTGCCGGCGATGGCGGCGGATTGCTCGACGCGGCGACCGATCTCGAGCGTCGATGCGGAGAGTTCTTCCGTGGCCGTGGCGACGGTCTGGACGTTGGCCGAGGCCTGCTCGGCGGCGGCGGCCACGGCGACGGTGCGGTTCTCGACCGACTGGGCGATCTGCGCGGTGTTCTCGGCCTGCACGCTCATGCTGCGCGCCGCCGACTGGACGTCCTCGATCAGCGCCGCGGTCGCCCGGTCGAAGCCGCCGGTGACGGTCTCGATATGCTCGGCCCGCGCCTGGCGGCTCTGCTGATGGGTGGCGCTCTCGCCCGCGAGAGTCCTCGCCTTGATGGCGTTGAGACGCAGGGTGTCGAGCGCCGCGGCCATCGCGCCGATCTCGTCGCTGCGGCCGCGCGCCGGCACCTCGACCGAAAGGTCGTTGTCGGCAATGCGGGTAATGGCGCCGGTCAGTGCGATCAGCGGCGTCACGACGCGACGTGTGAAGACGATGACGACGCCGGTGACCACGACGGCAATGAGGGCGAGGGCGCCGAGCGCGACCATCAGTTCGAACAGCGCGGCTTCGCGCTGGCGCGTGATCAATGCCTCGGCCGCTTCGAACGCGCCGTCGCGCACCAGCAGAAGGCTGTCGAGGCCCGCGGCATGTGCGCGGCGATAGTCGGCGACATTGTTGTAGGGATATTTGCCGTCGCTGCGCCCCGCCGCCATGACCTTCTGATAGATCCCAGCGTTCTCGACGAAATATCTTGCCCGCACCGTCTCGGCCGCTTTGACGAGCGCCGGCGGATTGTTTGCTCGCTGAATGCCGGCGCCAACCGCCGCCCAGCCCTGCTCGATGTGGCCGACGGTGTCGGCGATCTGCTCGATGGTCGACGCTGTCATCGGCGCGCCGGAGCTTATCGAGGCGGTGTAGAGCGTGCCGCGGCGGCCGGCATAGTCACGCATGCTCCAGCTGGTGCGTGCAATTCCGATGTAACCGGCGAGCGCGCCGTCCGCCCGGGCGGCGGCGGCGTCAACGGTGTCGACCATGCCGTCGATTTGCGCGTACACTTTTTGAAATTCATCGGCGAGGGTGATGAGGAAAGCTGGATCGCGATCCTTTTTCGGCTTCACCAGCACGCCATCCATCGTGTCGCGGATCTTCTTCATGTCGGCGGCAACGCGCGACAGCTTGCCGGGCTGCTCCTGCGCTCCGGGATAGCCCGCGATCTTGACCGTCTCCGTGGCGGCGTCGATCGCCTTGTCGGCCGCGGCGCGTAGCTTCGTGAGGTTCTGGCGCACCGTGTCATTGGCAGGCTCATCGGCGGCAAGAGCCACCAGGTAGGCGCCGCGCTCGGACGTCAACTGCTCCGGGATCTTCATCAGCGACGCTGCGCTGACGACCGCTTCTTCGGCGGCGGTCTGTGCCGTGTAGCTGCTCCAGTCCACGAACACCAACTTGCCGGCAACCACGAGGGCAATGATCGCTGCAATGGACATGCAGGCGATGAAGAATGATCTTACGCGCATCTTAAACCTTCGGGTTTGAATCAGCTTCGTCGCGGCCACGCGCCGTGGAGCGGTAATCTAGTGTGTCCACCCTTAAGAAACGTCTAAGGTGAGGTCAGAATGACTAGCCGGATAGGCCGTAAAGGACAGGCCCGGCGCCTGAAGTGGCAAAGTGGTTTCGCATTACCACTGAAGGTGTAACGCCGGCCGCGGGAATGAGCCTCGGTCACGACAGCGCAATACGGATCGGCGAATGACTTCAAAATAGGCACCGCTAGCAGAGCTTGTCGAGCGCTCGCCATGCACGTCAGGGCGGTTGCGTCAGTGGTTGCGCTCCATGCACAAATTCAGCACGTTAAGGGCGGGAGTTATCGCACCTGTACGGGCACTTCCTTGTCGTCATTCCTCGTTAGCGAATCCCTGAATTGATCGGCGGGGCTCAATCTGCGACCCGAATACGCATTCGCGCGCGGACAATGCCGATGGCGTGAAAGCGTCAGGCGAGAGCACGCGGACCAATGTCCTCCTGTTCCGATCAGGAGCGCGATGTCCATCCGGAGAGGTGAGGCAATCGTGGATCAACGCACGATCGCACACCGCTCACGCCTGAGCGCCTTCATCGCTGCGTCGTCCAGATTGAGGTGCCCTCTCACCAAGTCTGGCGGAGACAACGCCATCCAGTTGTTGAGCGAAATCTCCTTGTAGCGCGGTTTGTTGAAAACATTGACCAGTCGCACGGTGGTCGACCCGATATTCTCGATGTAGTGGCCCATGGTCCGCGGCACGAACCCGACGTCTCCGGACGTGTAGTTGAAAGTCCGCGCTTTCGAGGTGGCATCAAATACCGTCATTCTGGCCTGCCCCTCGAGATAGTATTGCCATTCGTCCGCGTCGGGATGCCAGTGTAGTTCGCGTAGCGCACCCGGCTCGATCTCCATGATCAGCGCCGACAGGGTTGTTTCGGGAAAGTTGGTGACGTCGATGGTCTTCGCCGAGCCGCCCGGATAGGAGGTCGCGGGCTGTTCGGAGGCATGCCAGGTGTAAGGCAGCCGCGGCGGGCTGTTGGGAAGCTGCTTGCGAACGGTCTCGAGCGCTTCGGGCACGGGAAGCTGAAAGATGTACTTCTCGGACTTCGGCAGGTTGGCGAAGTGCTCTACACCGATCCCGAAGTTCTTGGCCAGGATACTCGGCGGCGTATGCGCCATGAATTCCGTGATCAGCAGCGTCTCATTCTCGGAGAAGTTGCCGTCATCGAATACCAGCAGGAACTCACACCCGCCTTCGAGACCCTGGATGGAGTGAGGAATTCCGGCGGGCACCAGCCAGATGTCACCCGGCTTGAGGTCGTCGACCGAGACGTTGCGGTCTTCGTCAACGACCGTCAGCCGGACATTGCCTTGCAGGATGTAGGCCCACTCCGCTTCCTTGTGCCAATGCAACTCCCTGACGACACCGGATCCGAGGCGCATGTTAACCCCCGCCATCGACTTGGCCACGGGTAGTTCTCGCACCGTCACTTCGCGCGCCCACCCGCCGTCCTCGAGGCGGTTGTGCGCCATGCCGAATGAGAATTTGAGATTCGGAATGGAGCCATTGTCGGTTTCCGGGGGAATAAGAATGTCGGGATTTTGGTGATCGAGCAGGGTATTGCGCGGGCCCGGATCGGTCGCACCTTTGGCGCCGCGGATAGGCTCTTTCGGACGGCTGTCGGACATAAGCAGCTCCCGTTGGGATGAATTGACGCGTGACGGCTTTCACGCCGTTGGTGTGCAAGGTCGAGCGTAGCGTTGCGCCCGTCGCGTGGGAAGCTATTCGGAATGAGGGGGCAGTGATTTCAGCAACGCACGCCTTTTTCGCAAAAGGCCTTTCAAATGGGTCATTGCGCGAGAGTAGCCGCTAATGCGCGCCAGCCGCTGCTCCCTTCACCCTTTGCATGAACATGACGGCGATAGCGGCGAGAACCAGTACCGCGCCGATCACCGCAAACGTGTCGCTGAAACCCATCACCAGCGCCTGGCGTTTGACCGCTTTGCCGAGCGCGATAATGGCCTGCTGATGCGCCGCCGCGGCATCGGGCACGCCATGGCTCATGAAGTAGTTTGTCGTTTGTGCGATCCGGGTGCGTACCTCCTCGCGGCCCAGCGTGACCGACTGGCCGATGATGTTGGAGTGGAACTGCTCGCGCCTGGTGATCACGGTGGCGAGCACCGCGGTGCCGATCGCGCCGCCCAGGTTGCGCAGCATGTTGCTGATGCCCGATGCCGCGGCGGCGTCCTGCGGAGCGATGCCGCCCGTCATCACCGAGGTCAGCGGCGTCAGCACCATGGCCTGGCCGATGGCCCGCACGATGTTCGGAATCCACAACTGGTCGCCGGCATAATCGGGCGACATCGCCGTGTTCATGAAGCAGCTATAGGCGAATATGATCAATCCGGTGAAGGCGACGTAACGCGTATCGAACCGCTGCATCAGCTTCGGCACCAGCGGAATCAGGACCAGTTGGGGCAGACCGGTCCATGCCAGCACCGCGCCGATCTGCTCGGCATTGTAGCCCTGCGCCTGACCGAGATAGGCCGGCAGGATGTACACCGATCCGAACAGCGCGAAGCCGACCATCGTCATGGCGATGACGCCGAGACCGAAGTTGCGTTGCTTCAACAGCCGCAGCCGGATCAGCGGTTTTTCGATCGTCAGTTCGATCCACACGAAAAGCGACAGGCTGACCAGCGCGACGGCCGCGAGACGCAGGATGAAGGGGGAAGAGAACCAGTCGTCCTTGTTGCCTTCTTCGAGGACGGTTTGCAGCGCCGACAATCCGACCGCCATGGTGGCGATGCCGGCCCAATCGCCCTCCTTCAGCAATTTGAGCTGCATCGGCTGTCGCTCCAGCGTGAGATAAAGCGCGCTTACCATCACGATGGTCGGCAGCACGTTGACGAAGAAAATGGTCTGCCAGCCGTAATTTTCGGTGAGATAGCCGCCGATCGTGGGTCCGATCGCCGGCGCAAAGGTGACGGACAGCGCAAACACCGCGAGACCGATCGGCTGTTGCGGCTTCGGCAGCTTAGTCAGCACCAGCGTGAATGCCATCGGGATCAGCACGCCGCCCGCAAAACCCTGCAGGCCCCGCATCGCGATCATGGAGGGCAGGTCGTGCGTGAACGCGCAGGCGACCGAAAAGACCGCAAACAGTGCTGCGCTCCCGAGCATGTAGCGGCGGAACGAGAACACCCGCGAGAGATAATCGGTGAGCGGAATGACCACGATCTCGCCGATCAGGTATGAGGTCGAGATCCAGGAGCCGTTGTCGACGCCGGTGCCGATGCCGCCCTCGATGTTGAGCAGCGAGGCGTTGGTGATCTGGATGTTGAGGATCGCCATGAACGAACCGATCATGGCCGCGAGAACGGCGATCCAGGTGGCGGTGCCGGCGCGGTTCGGATCGATCGTCGTGCGTTCAGATGTTCTGCCAGAGGTTGGTGCGGATATCGAGGCCGACAGGACGGGATTTGACATGGCACGAGCCTCCGGAAGACGTATTCGATATTTTGGACGCGGCCGCCGCTTCGCGGCTGCGAGCCTGCGGCTTGGTCTCGATCGTCGGAATCACCGACATGCCTGGACGCAGTTCGATGGGAGAGATGTTGCCGCCGTCGAGCGCGATCTTCACGGGAATGCGCTGCACCACCTTGGTGAAGTTTCCGGTGGCGTTGTCCGGCGGCAGCAGCGCGAATTCCTGGCCGCTGGCGGGCGCGATGCTGTCGACATGGCCGTGCACCACCTTCCCCGGGAACATGTCGACGGCGATATCCACCGCCTGGCCTTTGCGCACGTCGGTGAGCTGTGTTTCCTTGAAATTTGCCACCACATAGGCGCCGGTGATTGGCACCACCGACATCAATTGGGTACCGGCCTGCACGAACTGGCCGATGCGCAGCGATCGATTGCCGACGATGCCGTCGATCGGCGCGACGATCGACGTGTAGTCGAGATTGAGCTCGGCCTGGCTCTGCAGGGCTTCAACGCGCGCAAGCGTCGCATTGGCCTGGACGATCTCGGCCTTGAGCAGGTCAACCTGCTTCAGCGCGGAGGCAAGATTGGCGGTGTCGCGCGCGATCGCGGCTTGGGCGCCGGCGATGCGCGACTGCGCCTGCTGCGCGTTCTGTACGCTGCCGTAGCCGGTCGCGGCGAGATCGCCGTAGCGCTTGTTCTCCTGCGCCGCGAAAATGACCGTCGCGTTGTCGACGTCGATCGTTGCCTTTGCGGCGTCGATCACCGCCTGTTGAACTTCGAGCTGGGCCTGCTTGCTGGCGATCGCGGCGCGCGCGGCGGCGACATCGGCTTTGGCCTGATCGAGCGCGACCTTGAAATCGCGCTCGTCGATCCGCGCCAGCACTTGACCGGCCTTGACGCGCTCGTTGTCGCCGACCAGCACCTCCCGCAGATATCCGGACACCTTCGGTGCGATGGTGGTGTTGTCGGCCTTCACATAGGCGTCATCGGTAGAAACCAGATATTGCCCGACCGTCCAGTAATCCCAGCCGTACCACGTCGCGCCGGCAAGTGCCGCCACCGCCGCTCCAACCATTAACAGCCTGCGGAAGTTGAACTTTCCAATAACCGCGCGGGCCGCCTCGCTCGCGCTGGCAGTCGTTTTTTCCGGCAGCAGATTTTTGACGGCGTCGCCCGCTGGAACCGGGCGTTCGACCTCGAATGCGGTGGGATGGTGGGTCACGGCGGATGCTCCTGCTGGCCTTCGCTATTTAGGAAACTTGATGTTTTCCAAATAGCGCCTACATTGGCCCTGTCAATGGAATGACAGGCATCATGTAAAAGCATGGCTGAGATCGACACCCCCCAGGACCGGCGCTGCCGGGGCCGCCCGCAGGTTCGTCCCGACGACGAAACCCGCCAGATCATTTACGAGGCCGCGCGGCACTTGTTCGCCGGCGGCGGCTATGCCGCGACCAGCATGGAGGCCGTGGCGCGCCGCGCCGGGGTCTCCACCAAGACGCTGTATCGCCTCATCCCCAACAAGGCCTCGCTGTTCGATGGCATGGTGACGGACCGGCTCGACCGCACGCTCGCCCGCGTCGATTTGCATGCGATAGACCATGCCGAGATCGAGGAAGCGCTTTATGCGGCGCTGATGGCGTGCGCCGAACTTACGCTCGATGAAGAAGTCATCGCGCTTCAGCGCATGGTGCTGCAGGAGGCGGGCAAGTTTTCCGACATCGCCGCAATGTTCTACAGGAACGGGATTGTGCGCATTACCGCGGCGCTGGCCGATTGGCTGCGCACGCAGCAGAAGCGCGGATTGATCGATCTCGACGACGTCGACGAGGCCGCCGGAATGCTGCTGGGAATGGTCGCCTCCGCGCCGCGGCGTGCCGCGATGTTCGGCGGCGCGGCACTGCCGCAGCGTTCGCAGATCGAAGCGCGGGTACGCACCTGCGCCATCCTGTTCCTGCGAGGTTGTCAAACCGGGCGCGATCAAGGGAGGTAATCCCTCTTGCACCAATCGCATCAGCACCAGCGACGGACCTAGCGCCATCACGGCGCCGCATCTCAAAATATCAGACAAGATTGTGCCTGCGATCTATTGTCGCGTTACCGGGTGGGTTAACCTTTTCTTTTCATCTCTGATCCTGAGATGGGTGTCTCTGAATCGCACAGGCATAGAAGGCGTAGATGATCAGCGCACTCTCGTCAGGATGGCTATCGTCTCGCCAGACCGGCATGTCGGCGCCTCTGGCGGAGCTGCCGGATTTCAAGCTTCGCACGACCGCGAAAATCGAGCCGCAAAAGACGACGGCGGAGGACTTGAGAGCTGCATGGCTGGCGGCGCATCCCGTGATCAGTCCGGCGGAAGCGTTTGCGTCGGGCGCAGAACTCGGTCCGCCGACCGGCTCAGGCCGCGACGACAATCAGACCAAGAACATCCACACTGAAATCAAGGTCAACGGCAAGGTCATCGCGCGGGTTTACAATACCGGTGGGGTTGAGATCGCCGACGAATATAGATTTCTTTCCGACGAGATCGATTTTGCCGGCGATAGAATGGTCGGCCCCGATCTCGCCGAGGACCGTGCCAACCGGATCAAGGCCGTTTTGCAACGTTACGGCGCGGTGATGAAGGCTGAGCAGGATCCGGCCGGCATGCTGACCGCAGCCGTCACGAAGGCGCCGATACTTGAACTTCTGAAAGCGGATACCGCTCTTACGCAAGATGCGTGGCTTGAGGAAAAGGCCAAACAGGGTCCGCTCGATCCAGGTTCGTTCTTTTCGCGAAGTGCCTGACCCTTCGTCGGCATCTTTCCGAGTGGTCGATCACGGCTTGCCTGTCTGCGCGATTTGCCCGGTACACCGATCGCATCTCGCTGCGCGAGAAGGCCTTTCCATTCGCGGAAGCGTCAAGAGCCTTGATCTATCGAGGCAGCCGAATGATCGCTAGAATATCTGGAAAATCAGCCAAAACTGACAACCAGGGAGAGCGACGATGGCAACTTATGTCGTGCTTGCCAACTTCACCGACCAAGGTGTCCGTAACGCAAAGGATTCGCCGAAGCGGGCGGACGCCTTCAGGAAAATGGCCGAGACGTTTGGCGTGACGGTGAAAGAGTTGTTCTGGACGCAGGGACGCTACGATATTGTAACGATCCTCGACGCGCCGGATGAATTTGCCGCCACCGCGCTCAACTTGAATCTGAGCGCCTTGGGCAATGTCCGTACCGAGTCGTTGCGGGCTTTCTCGGCCGCGGAAATGACCCGGATTGTCGGCAAGATGATCTGATCGCGGCGTCATCGCCAACCGCTGCGCAAGGCTTGAGGCCTTGACCGGCGCGATCGGAGAACCCAGTTGATGCGGGTGCGCTGCAACTGGAGCGACTGACGAATGAGTCCGCCAGCCAACGATTTTATCGCGACCGAAGCGCGCTTTGGCGCCCATAACTACCAGCCGCTCGGCGTCGTGCTGTCGCGCGGCGAGGGCGTCTGGGTGTGGGATACGCAAGGCAACCGTTATCTCGATTGCCTCTCCGCCTATTCGGCGGTGAACCAGGGCCACTGCCATCCGAAGATCCTGGCGGCCATGGTGGAGCAGGCGGGCAGACTGACTTTGACGTCCCGCGCCTTCCACAACGACCAACTGGCTCCGTTCTACGAAGAGATCGCGGCATTGACCGGCTCCCACAAGGTGCTGCCGATGAACAGCGGCGCCGAGGCGGTGGAGAGCGCGATCAAGTCCGTGCGCAAATGGGGCTATGAGGTAAAGGGGGTGCCCGACGGGCTGGCCGAGATCATCGTCTGCGCCGACAATTTCCACGGCCGCACCCTTGCCATCGTTGGCTTCAGCACCGATACGGCGGCACGCGAGCATTTCGGGCCGTTCGCGCCGGGCTTCAGGATCATTCCCTTTGGCGACGCCAAGGCGCTGGAGCAGGCGATCACGCCGAACACGGTCGCGTTTCTGGTCGAGCCGATCCAGGGTGAGGCCGGCGTCATCATCCCGCCATCGGGCTATTTCACCAGGGTACGCGAGCTCTGCACAGCGCATAACGTGATGCTGATCCTCGACGAGATCCAGACCGGGCTCGGCCGCACCGGCAAACTGCTCGCCGAGCAGCACGATGGCATCGAGGCCGACGTGACGTTGCTCGGAAAGGCGTTGTCGGGCGGCTTCTATCCGGTGTCGGCCGTGCTTTCTAACAATGAAGTGCTCGGCACCCTGAAACCCGGCCAGCACGGCTCGACCTTCGGCGGCAATCCGCTGGCCTGCGCGGTGGCGCGCGCAGCCCTGCGCGTGCTGGTCGAGGAGGGGATGATCGGGAACGCGGAGATCCAGGGCGCGCGCTTCCTCGATGGCCTGAAGAACATCCGCGCCAACACGATCCGCGAGGTGCGCGGGCGCGGGTTGATGCTGGCGATCGAACTTCATCCGAAAGCCGGTGACGCCCGCCGCTATTGTGAGGCGCTGCAGGGCAGGGGCATCCTTGCCAAGGACACCCATGGACACACCATCCGCATCGCCCCGCCGCTGGTGATCACCAGCGACCAGGCCGACTGGGCGCTGGAGGAAATCGCAGCGACGTTGCGGCAGGATTTTTCGTGAGGCAAAGTTCGTTCGTGCGGGATCGCTAACCCCGGCGCGCCAGGGATCGAAGAAATCCCTGATATTCTTCGGTCAACTCCATATCCACCGCGGGAGCCAGCTTCAGCAACGCATTCGCGATGAAGGGCTGATCGTTGTGGGTGTCGTCCAGAACCTCGCGCAAGACTGGAACATTGTCTTCGATGTGCTGGAGGAAGGCGACGCCCTTCTCCGAAGTCTCGGTCCAGCGTGCGCGGGTCCAATTTGCCAAAGGATACATGATCTCGTGGACGAAATTGGATCGGCGCGCCTTCTCGAAGAAGCGCAAACCGGTATTCCAGTTTTCCTTTGCGCGCAGCGGCGGCGGCGGAATATCGCCGAGCAGCATTTTCTTGCCGGCCTGACCCACGAAGTCTTCCAGCGTCACCGGCGCGTCGATCTGGGCGCGAAAATGCCACAGGCCGAACGATCCCGGGAATTCCTTGCCCATGCTTTCCACCAAAGCGGCTTCCACCTGATCCACCGCCGCCTTGTCCGCCTTCATCGCTGCCGTCATGCAGAAGGCAAAGATCGCGTCGTTGCCAACATCATGCACGCCGCTTTTTCGCACTTGCTGCGGCGACAGCTTCGGAGTCTCCCCTCCGGGAACGGCCACGGCTTCGCCGGCCTGCTGCGCGGTGATGAAGGCGGTGATTTCCAGCCAGCCCATCAAATTCGCGATGAAGGCTTCCGGGTCGACATGGACAATCGCCAGATTGAGCGGCACTTTTCGCTTTTTTAGTTCCGCCATATCCGTCATGACTTGCTCTGCTGATGGGCCTTCTTGTCGGCTTTCGCGCAAACCGTGGCGCAACTCCGACACGACAAAGCGTGGGAGAGCGGTCACCGTCATCTCGGTAAACGAATTGCAAAACGAATGCCAGGAAGGCTGGTCATGCGGCGGCCCGCAACGGGACGGTGCGCAAGACGCGGGAGCGCCAGTAGCTGTTCGCGCCGCCCTGAGGCGGCGGCGCTTACTGCATCGGCTCCGGCTCTCCCATCAGCAGCGCAAATCCGTAAGCCAGCGTCAGGAAGAACAGCGCATGCGATGCCGCGTACCAGAACATGCCGGCGACGGTGAGGTGAGCGCTGCCGGCAAATCCTTCGCCGGTGGCGGGCAGCACGACGCAGGCGTTGATCAGCCAGACCGCGATCGCATACAGCGATCCCTTCGCCGCGGTGCTGCGCGGTAGATACGGCTCCAGGACGAAGGCATAGAACAGCGCCATCAGCAGTCCGACCAACAGATGAAAGCCGGTCTGAAAGCTTTTGCCGTTGATCGACGGCCCGTTGATGGCGGTCCACGCCGACGCAATGCTGAGCCGGTCGACCGAGCTCGGCAGCGACGATGCGATCAGGCGCAGCAGTCCGCCATGGGCGGTCTCCAAGCCGAACAGATCGGCCGCGTTGAGCGCCAGCGTATTGAGAACAATGGCGGCGCTGCCTGCGAGCAGGGCGGCGCCGAACCGATCGAACTTTCGATAGCCGGGACTCATGGCGGACCTTCTGCACGGAGACCGATGGTGCGATCGTTTCACGGCATCTGGATCTGCACGGCCGTGCCGATGTCCGCCGGCGAGCCGGGGGCGATTACCAGATAGCGCCGCGCCTCATCCTGCCTGGCTTCGACGATCTGACGAATCGGCCCGACACTGTTGACGATGGCGGCGCCGGCCGGATTGGTCATGAAGCCCGCCAGCGGCTGCAGCGGGCCACTGCCATTGGCCATGGTGGCCAATGCCAGCGTGTAGGGTTTTCCAGGCTCAAGCCCGGTCACCGCCGCCTGCAGCACCTGCACCAATCCCTGATCGAACAACGTCACCGCCGTCACAGGCTTGCCTGCGGCCGGACCGAGCTTGAGCTGAGCCGATCCGGACGCGGCCGTCAGCGGCTGAAGATTCCCCGCGCCATCGCCGCTCGGAACGGCGTTCGGCACATAGGCGACGCCCTGCGGCGCCTGTCCGATCGGAATGGTCGCGATCACCTTGTTTTCCAATGTGTCGATCGCAGCCACCGCATCGGCATTCTCCAGCCCGACATAAACCCGCGTGCCATCTCCGGAAGGCCACAGCCCGTGCGGAAGTGCGGCGGTTTCGATGGTCGCGACCTGTTCGAAATTGTCGGTCCGGAACACCTTGACCGTATTCAATCCGCCCACCGTCACATAAGCGAACTGACCGTTTCTGTTGCGCACGATGTTGACGTGATTGGTGATCGGTCCGGTCGCGAGGGTCTTGAGGATGTCGAATGGCGGCCGCGCGTTGAACACCATGGTTCGGCCGACATCCTTCAGCGTCAGCCACACCTGCTTGCCATCAGGCGTCGCGGCGATATCAGGACAAAACGGGCTCTCCTGTTTGACGCGGCCGACGATGGCGTGGCTGTCGGTCGCGATCACGGCGGTTTCCGGCGTAAAACTTGAACATACATAGCCGTATTTGCCGTCGGGCGAGAAGATCGTCATGCCCGGCCCGTTCGGCACCTCGATCCGGCGCCGCTCGGCAAAAGTCTGGCCGTCGAGCACGGCGACATAGTTCTCACCCCGCACGGTGACCCAGACCTCCTTGCCGTCAGGCGTAAAGAACGCCTCGTGCGGCGACCGCCCGACATAGCTCACATGCTTCACCATGTTGGTCGCGGTATCGATGAAGCTGACCGAATTCGATCCCACCGAGACCACCGCGAGCGTGCGGTGATCGGATGAAAATCCCATGCCGTGCACCAGCAACTGGCCCCGATACAGCGGGCTGAGATTGGCGGGCGTCGGATCGCCGAGCCGGATGGCGCCGAGCAATTTGTTGCTCGCGGGATCGATGACGGAAACCGTGTTGGAGAATTGATCGGACGAATAGAAGCGATCATGCGAACTGATGGGGATGTCGGGCCGGTCGGACGGGTCCGGCGCCTGGCCCGCCGATGCGGACAAGGTGGTTGCAAGCAGAATGCATAGCGATAGTTGACGCTTCATGGGGTGGTCCTCCGTGATGGATCGTGGTGTCAGGGGTTTTCGGGCTGCGACAAGCAGATCGCGGCGGAGCTCTTCAATTGACGCCGCATGACGTCGATTTCCTGCAATTGCTCGACGATGATGCCCTGCGCCAGCCGCCGCAGCACCGGATCCTTGCCGGACTGCAGCTCGATGCGGGCCATGTCGACCGCGCCCTGGTGATGCGGGATCATCATGGCCGCGAAGTCGAGATCGGGGTCGCCGCTCGACGGCATGGCCATGTCCCGATGCATCCGCGCCATCGCCTCGTTCATCTCCGCCGCGAACGTATTGCCCTCCGATGCGGGCGCGGCCCGATGGCTATGAACGGGATTTTGCAGAATGAAAGCGACGGCCAGGGACAGGGCGCCGCCGAACGCCATCGAGATCAGATATCGTGGCAGGATGGAATTCGTCATGAGGGCCTCGCGTGTCGTTGCTGCGAGGGACGCCCGGCGCCGGATAAAATTCCGAGGCCGGCCGCTCAAGAATAAGTGAGGGCCGCAAACCGACCTAACGGAATAAACCCGGCGCGCCGACGTCTACAGCGGTCGAGCGATGAAGCATCGCAGCGTGGCCGGGGGCTTTCCGCCGGTCAGCATCACCTCGAGAGGGTCCGGCGTTGGACGAGGCGGCCATTGTCCTGGAACAGCTCACGCCGGCCCTTCGCCGCTACGCTTATGCGTTGGTGCGACAGCATGAGGCCGCGGATGATCTGGTGCAGGATTGTCTGGAACGTGCGATCAGCCGCTGGCATCTCCGCCAGCGCGATGGCGAACTCAAGGCCTGGCTGTTCACCATCCTGCGCAATCAGTTCATCAGCGGTTATCGGCAGAAGCGGCGGCGCGGCCCGCATGTTACCTGGGACGACGTTCCCGATCCGCCGGCGGTCGGCGGCGCGCCCGACAGCACGACCGCGATGCGCGACATCTTCGCAGGGCTTGACACGCTTCCGGAGGATCAAAAATCGGTCATGCTTCTCGTCGGTGTCGAGGACCTGTCCTACGAGGAGGCCGCGCGTGTCCTCGGTCTGCCCATCGGCACCGTGATGTCGCGATTGAGCCGCGGCCGCGAGAATTTGAGGAAATATCTGGAAACCGGGCGCACCGCCGTGTTGCGGAGGGTAAAATGACCGAGCGCGATAATCCGATCGGGGAGGACGATCTCCATGCCTATGTCGACCGGCGCCTGAAGCCCGAGCGCGTTGAGGTCGTCGAGGCCTATCTGAACGCGAATCCCGAGGTCGGCTCGCGCGTGTCCGCCTGGCGCATGCAGCGCGAGACGTTGCGCGACCAATTGGCGTCGAAGGCCGCCGAGCCGGTTCCGGCACGGCTGCGCATTTCCAATATCCGGGCGGCGCGCCGGCAGTCCCGCCTGCGGCAGTTCCGCATGATCGCGGCGTCCGCGGCCTGGCTGTTCGCCGGCGGCGCCATCGGCTGGATCGCCGCGAAGAGCGACGGGCTTGCGCCAAAGCCCGTTCCGGCGGTCATGGTCAGCGACGCGATCTCGGCCTATCGCACCTTCGTCGTGGATGTCAGTCACCCCGTCGAGGTCAAGGCCACCGACGGCGACCATCTGGTTGAGTGGCTGTCCAATCGGCTCGGCCAGCCGATCAAGGCGCCGGATCTCACGGCGTTCGGGTTCCGGCTGATGGGCGGCAGGCTGCTTCCGGCATCGACCAGCGGCACTGCGGCGCAGTTGATGTATGACGACGATCACGGCACGCGCCTGACGCTTTATCTGCGCAATGGCGAGAAGGGCGAAACCGCCTATCGCTTTGTGCGGGAAGGCAACGTCTCCGCGTTCTACTGGATCGACCAGGGGCTCGGCTTCGCGCTTTCCGCGGCAACCAGCCGGGATCGGTTGCTGCCGATCGTCGAGGCGGTCTATCGGCAGGTGGAGGGGCCGAAGCGGGCGTTGCAATAGGCATTGCCTTTGGCGTCGCATTCGCGATATTTCTAGGCTCCAGCGCAAAGCGGGATAATAAAAAGAATGAATGGGGAGGCCCGCTTCGGTTCCGGGCAAGAGCGATCGTCCGAAGCGAATGAATTCGACTACGTCATCGTCGGCGCGGGATCGGCCGGCTGCGTGCTGGCCAATCGTCTGAGTGCGAGCGGAAAGCATTCGGTGCTGCTGCTCGAGGCCGGCCCGAAGGATACCAATCTCTGGATCCATGTGCCGCTCGGCTACGGCAAGCTGTTCAAGGAAAAGTCCGTCAACTGGATGTACCAGACCGAGCCCGAGCCGGGCCTGGGCGGCCGCCAGGTATTCCAGCCGCGCGGAAAAGTGCTCGGCGGTTCGAGCTCGATCAACGGCCTGCTGTATGTTCGCGGGCAGCACGAGGATTACGATCGCTGGCGCCAGCGCGGCAACGCCGGCTGGGGTTATGAAGACGTGTTGCCCTATTTCAGGAAGGCCGAGAACCAGCAACGCGGGGCCGACAAATATCACGGCGTCGGTGGTCCGCTGCCGGTATCGGACTGGCGGCACGCCGATCCATTGTCGGAAGCTTTTGTCGTCGCCGCGGCGGAGAGCGGCATCCCCACCAATCCCGATTTCAACGGCGCGACGCAGGAGGGCGCGGGCTTCTTCCAGACCACGACGCGGCGCGGCAGACGGGCGAGCACGGCGTTCTCCTATCTTCGTCCGGCGAAGAATCGCGGCAATCTGCAGATCGAGACTTCCGCGCTGGCGCAGCGGATTCTGTTCGAAGGCCGCCGCGCCCGCGCCGTCGAGTACCGGCAGGGCGGAAGCTTGCGAACGGCACGCGCGCGCAAGGAGATATTGATCTCGGGCGGCGCGTATAACTCGCCGCAATTGCTGCAGCTCTCCGGCGTGGGGCCAGCGGATC
Source organism: uncultured Alphaproteobacteria bacterium (assembly GCA_963793165.1). Classification (GTDB taxonomy): domain Bacteria; phylum Pseudomonadota; class Alphaproteobacteria; order Rhizobiales; family Xanthobacteraceae; genus Bradyrhizobium. The sequence continues at coordinate 1,045,320 of CAWBYU010000002.1, read as the reverse complement.
TGTTGAAGCGCCACGGCATCGGTGTCGTGCTCGATGCCCCCAGCGTCGGCAACGACCTGCAGGATCACATGCAGGTCCGGCTGGTGACGCGTTGCGCCCAGCGCGTCACCCTCAACGATATCGTCCATCATCCGCTTCGCCGGATCATGGCCGGCGTGCAATACGCGGCGCTGCGCAAGGGACCGCTCACCATCGCCGCGGGCACATCAGGCGCGTTCTTCAAGACCAATCCGCGGCTGGCGTCGCCGGATATCCAGATTCACTTCCTGCCGTTCTCGACCGACAAGATGGGCGAGAAGCTGCATTCCTTTTCCGGATTCAGCGCCTCGGTCTGCCAGTTGCGCCCGGAGAGCCGGGGCTCGCTTCGCATCAAGAGCGCGGACCCGGCGGCGCCGCCGGAAATCCGCATCAACTATCTCGCGACCGAGACCGATCGCACCGCCTTCATTGAAGGCATCAGGATCCTGCGCAAGATCCTGAACGCGCCCGCGCTTAAGCCCTATACGGTCGAGGAAGTCACCCCTGGACCGAAGGTCGCGACCGACGAGGATGTGCTCAACTACTGCCGCGAGACCGGCAGCACGGTCTATCATCCGACCTCGACCTGCCGGATGGGTAATGATCCGCTGGCGGTGGTCGATCAGCGCTTGCGGGTTCGCGGGATCGAAGGCCTGCGCGTGGTCGATGCCTCGATCATGCCGGACCTGATGTCGGGCAATACCAACGCCCCCACCATCATGATCGCCGAGAAAGCCTCCGACATGATTCTGGAGGATGCGCGGTAACGCCGCCGGGCGAGCGCTTTATTTGCTTTCCGGCGCTGGCTGGTTATGTTCCGGCCGGGATTTGGCGTTGGATGGAGCGCAGGTGGTGGCAATTCGAATACGGATCGGCACGCGCAAGAGCGTCATGGCGCTGGCGCAGACCGAGGAGATTGCCCGCCGCCTGACCGCGGCCGCTCCTGATATCGATGTTGAAATCGTGAAGTTCGAAACTACAGGCGATTCCGATCAGACCGGCAAGCTGCTGCAGCATGGCGGCAAGGGCGGCGCCTTTGTCGCGCAGATCCGTGCAGCCGTCCTCTCCGGCGATCTGGATGCCGCGATGCATTCGCTCAAGGATATGCCGGGCAATGAGGATACGCCGGGGCTCGTGATCGGCGCGACGCTGTCGCGCGATCCGCCGACCGATGCGCTGGTCACGCGCGCCGGGCTTTCGATCGACGACCTCAGGCGCTCCCGCGGCAAAGGTTTTAAGATCGGCACCAATGCGGTGCGGCGCGCCGCCTATGCGCGGCGGCTGTTTCCGGAAGTTGAGGTGATCCACTATCGCGGCGCCGCCGACACCCGGGTGCGCAAGCTCGATAATTCGGAAATGCAGCGATTGCCCGACGGCGGCGAGGTCGGCCCGGCCGACGCATTGATTATGGCGCGTTCCGGACTCGAGCGCGTCGGTTTGAGCGGGCGCATCGCTTACGAATTTTCGCTCCAGGAAATGCTGCCGGCGGTGGGGCAGGGCATTGTCGCGGTGGAATGTGCGGTCCATGACTGGGAGACAAGGCGCATCCTGGCCATGATCGACGATCCCGCCGCGCATAACAGCGCCGACGCCGAACGCGAGGTGCTGTGGGTCCTCAACGGCCACTGCAACTCGCCGATCGCGGGATTTTCAACCATCCAGGGCGCGGAGATGACCCTGACCGCATCGGTGCTGGACGAGGCGGGCGGCCTGTTCATCGAGGCCTCGCGCACAGGCCCTGCCGATCGTCCGCGCGAACTCGGCCGCGCCGTCGGGCTCGAACTGCTGGCCAAGGGCGCCGCCGAGATCATCGAGCGCAGCCGGCCGAAGGTGTGATTGAGCCCTGCCGCTTCCGCAATTTCGCTCGTCATCATCCGCGAACGCGGATGATCCAGTACGCCGTGATGTTTCGATTTGAATGCAGGCCGGCGATTACTGGATACCCGCGGGAGCCTGTCATCGGGCTCGCCAAAGGCGAGACCCGGTGGCGCGTATGACAAGTGTGGTTGTGGTGAACCTTAACCCCTATACGCCCGCACCCGCTTCAGCATCTGTTCGACATGCGCGATCGGGGTTTCCTGCTGGATGCCGTGGCCGAGGTTGAAGATCAGCCGGCCGCCGGCGTAATTCGCCAGTACGTCGTCGACGGCGCGATCGAGCGCCGCGCCGCCGGCGATCAGCACCAGCGGATCCAGATTGCCCTGCACGGCGACGCGGTTCTGTACCCGCTCGCGGATCAGCGACGGCTCGGCTGCCCAGTCGATGCTGACGGCGTCGACGCCTGTGGTCTCCACATAGGCCGGCAGCAGCGCGCCGGCGCCTCGGGGAAAGCCGATGATTTTCGCGCCCGGCGCTTTCGCGCGCACGCCTTCGATGATGCGGCGGGTCGGCTCGATCGACCAGCGCTGAAACTCGCGCGGCGGCAGCACGCCGGCCCAGGTGTCGAAGATCTGCAGCACGTCGGCGCCGGCCTTGAGCTGGCCCAGCAGATACTGGATCGAGTTCTGCACCAGCACGTCGATGATGGTCGCGAATGCTTCGGGATGGCGATAGGCCATCATCCGCGCCGGCGCCTGGTCCGGCGTGCCTTGCCCGGCCACCATATAGGTCGCGACCGTCCACGGCGCGCCGCAGAAACCGATCAGCGCGATCTTTGGATCGAGTTCGCGGCGCACGCGGCGCAGCGCCTCGAAGACCGGTTCGAGTTTCGTGAAGTCGGCTTTCGCAGCCAGCGTCCCGACCTGCTCCGGCGTGTTCAGCGGATCGAGCCGCGGCCCTTCACCGGCCTCGAACCGCACCGAGCGGCCGAGCGCATAGGGAACGACAAGAATGTCCGAGAAGATGATCGCGGCGTCGAAGTTGAAGCGGCGGATCGGCTGCAGCGTGACCTCGGCGGCGTATTCCGGCGTGAAGCACAGATCGAGAAAGCCGCCCGCCTTGGCGCGCAATTCGCGATATTCCGGCAGATAGCGGCCGGCCTGCCGCATCATCCAGATCGGTGGCACCGGCTGCCTGCGTCCGGAAAGTACCTCAAGGAAAGGTTTAACGGTGTTGGTTTGGGTCAAGTGCCTGGTTCCGCAGGGTGATCGCGAGGCGGGATATCGCTCCTGATACACTGCGGCAAGCGCTTGGCCAACAGACGATGCCGCGACAAAAATAAGGCCGCCGTTATGACAACGGCGGCCTTTGTGGCAAGGCCGAACTACAGGGGGAAGACAGGTGACCTTCGCCCGCCAGTCCTCCGGTCTGGCGAAACGGTACAGCGGTGCCCCAAGTCAAAATTTCAGACGGGCTGGTGTCCGAATTTATCCTTGGGGCGCGCCGCTGGCGATGAGGGTGCAACCCCCACCGCTCGCGCAGTCGACGCCTGGTCGCGGCGCCTGTCTGTGCAAAACAGGACATCGAGCAAAAGATTTGTGTCGAGATGCCTGTTTCAGGTCCTTAAGAGCGTTTTTCAGCGAAAGCCTGCCCCGCACTTGATGCGGGCGATACCGGTTCGCGTAAAGAAAACCCGCCAAAACAAGAATTAGAGTCCGCTCCGAATCAATCGGAACGGAAAACTCCAGTGCCCGGGGGTCCGCCAGCGCGAGGCGGGATCAATGAGACTTAATTCCTGGCATTCCGCGCCGAATGGGGGAACGTCCGGATCGCGACCGCGTTATCGTTCCTGATGGAGGCTCAAAATGGCTGAGAAATTCAATCCGGCGGCGCACGACAAGCATGCCGTCAATCCCCGCGAAGCGCTTTCGGCGGACCGCGAAACCCATGCGAAACTGGAAGCCGGGCTGATGGATAGTTTTCCGGCCTCGGATCCCGTGAGCGCGGCGCAGCCGGCGCCGTCGAAGCATGATGGCGACCGCGAAAATTCGTCGCTATGGGACAAGGTGCGCGCGGTGTTCCGATAGCGCCATTGCTTGGCGGGCGAAACGATGGATAGCGAATTCAATCATGCCGCCAACAACTCGCCGCGCAGCGGCAGTTCGAAGAAAGTCACGCCCTTCCTCTGGGTTGCGATCGTGGCTTTCATGGTCGCTGCCGCACTCTGGTTTACGATAAAGGCATGACGCTCCCAACTTCGGCTTCACTCCCGTTCGCAGGCAGCAGCCGGAACCATTCACATGTCAGGGCATTTTCCCCTCGATAATTCACAAACTGAGGAGCATCCAATGATCAAGCATTTTGCAGTGATAGCCGTTGCTGCGGCTGGAATTTGCGTCGCGATGCCGGCTGGCGCGGAAGACATCGGAGTTGGTGTCGGGCCGGGCGGCGTAACCGTCGGGACGAGCCACGGCGATCGCTACCGGGATCGCGATCGTGAAGTCATCCGCGAGCGTGGAGACAGGGATCGTGACGAGACGGTCGTCATCAAGAAACATCGCGACCGCGATTTCGATCGTGACCGGAAGACCGTGATCATCGATCGTTAAGCGTGTAGACCGAATTCAAATCGATCGAACGGCCTCCCGCGTGGAGGCCGTTTTTTTGTCTGCTCGATCGGGGAATGCCGATGCGACGGATGCCTGTTGCGTCTTGCAGCCCTCAATAATGCGGCGGCGGTTCGTTGCTGGCGCCCGGTGCGTTGGCTTCCGCCTCCTGCAACCGTTCGTTCAGGATGGTCAACTGGCGCGTCAGCGCGTCGATCTTGAGCCATTGCGCGGTGATGGCCTTGTTCAGCGTCTCGATGGTTTCGTCCTGAAACGTCAGCCGGGTTTCGAGCACGTCGATGCGGTCGCTGAGCGCGTTCACGTCACTCATCGGAATCCTGCTCCATCCGGCGCTGGCGCAGCCCATGGCCGAGCGCTATGCGTTCGTCGAACACAAAGCATTCCCCGCGCCACCGGCTTTCCGCTTCCGGCACACCTTCCAGATACTTCAGAATTCCGCCCTTGAGGTGATAGACCTCGGCAAAGCCGTGCGCGAGCAGATAGGCGCTGGCCTTTTCGCAGCGGATGCCGCCGGTGCAGAACATCGCGATCCGTCGGTGTTTTGCAGGGTCGAGATGGCGCGCGGTGAAATCCTTGAATTGGCCGAAGCTCCGGATGCCGGGATCGACGGCACCGGGAAACGTGCCCATCGCGACCTCGAAGGCATTGCGGGTGTCGATCACGAGCGTGTCCGGACTGGAGATCAATACGTTCCAGTCGGCAGCATCGACATAGATACCGACCTGCCGCGTCGGATCGGCCCTGCTATCGCCGAGCGTAACGATCTCCTTTTTCAACCTGACTTTCAGGCGTTGAAACGGCATCGTGGCCGCTTGCGAAAACTTCAGCTCGAGGTTGTCGAGCCGGCCGCCAAACAACGGGCCTCGCTGCAATTCTTTAACCAGACCGGCAATCGCCTCGGAGCTGCCGGCCAGCGTGCCGTTGATGCCTTCATGAGCCAGCAGCACGCTGCCTTTCAGCTCCAGGACGGCGCAGATCGAGCGCAGCGGCTCGCGCAGCTCCCGGAAATCCGGCAACGCGGCGAATTGGTAGAAAGCGGCGACCTTGCAGGGCATGGCGAGGGTTTATCAGGCGGGTAGGGCAGGGGAAACCCATCTCTGGGGGTCGTTAATTCTCTGGCATGCCAGCCATTGCCCTGTCCGGGATGAATATGCCAAGAACCCCCTGTACACGCCCGCCTGACGCCGGCCAGGACGCAAAAACGCCAGAAGAAAGCAACTTTGTTATGAGGAATTTCCATCTCGCCGGCCGGTCGACGGTCCACGCCCAGAACGCGATGGTGGCGACATCGCATCCGCTGGCGGCGTTGGCGGCGGTCGAGGTGCTGCGTTCCGGCGGCACCGCAGCCGACGCCGCGGTGGCGGGGTGCGCGCTGCTCGGCGTGATCGAGCCGCAATCCACCGGGATCGGCGGCGATTGCTTCGCGCTGGTTCAGCCCAGGGGCGAGGGCAAGATCGTCTCCTATAACGGATCGGGCCGCGCGCCGCAGGCGGCGACTGCGGAATGGTATATCGAGCGCAACATCAAGTCGGTGCCATTGACATCGGCGCACGCCGTCAGCATTCCCGGCGCAATCGACGCCTGGACGACGATCCTGAAGGATCACGGCAAGTTCGGGCTCGACAGATTGCTGCAGCCCGCGATCAAGGCCGCGGAAGAAGGCTATGTCGTCGCGCCACGCATCGCTTTCGACTGGAAGAACCAGTTCGACAAGTTGAAGAAAGGCACCAACACCGAGCGCTATCTGCTGCCGCACGGCAAACCGGCGATCGCCGGCGACGTGATCCGGCAGCCGGAGCTGGGCCAGACCCTGCGGGCGATCGCGAAAGACGGCCGTGACGCATTCTACAAAGGCGCCATCGCCGAGGACATGGTCGAGACCCTGCGCGGCATTGGCGGCCTGCACACGCTGGACGATTTCGCCGGGCATACCACCGAAACCACGTCACCGATCGGCACCATCTACAAAGGGCATGACGTCTGGCAATGCCCGCCGAACGGTCCGGGCATCACCATGCTGGTGATGCTCAATATCCTGTCGCGCTTCGACCTGACGAAGTTTCCCGCGATGAGCGTCGAGCGCTTTCATCTCGAAGCCGAAGCCGCGCGCATCGCCTATATGATGCGCGAGCAGTACATCGGCGATCCCGCGCATGTCGACGTCGATGTCGTCAGGATTTTGGCCAGGGAATTCGCCGAAGAGCACGGCGGCAAGATCAGGATGGACCGGCTGCTCGATCTGCCGAACGTCGCGCCGCCGATGAACCCATCGACGATCTATATCACCGTGGTGGACGCCGATCGCAACGTCTGCTCGTTCATCAATTCGATCGCGCATTCCTTCGGTTCGGCAATCGTCTCCAACAAGACCGGCATCCTGCTGCAAAATCGCGCCGGCGGTTTCCGCATTCAACCCGGCCATCCCAATTGCATCGCGCCCGGCAAGCGGCCGCTGCACACCATCATTCCCTCGCTGGTCACCAAGGGCGGCCGGGCCGTCATGCCGTTCGGCGTCATGGGCGGGCAATATCAGCCGGTGGGGCAGACCCACGTGCTGACCAACATGCTCGACTATGGCTGCGACGTGCAGGAGGCCATCGATATGCCGCGCGGCCTGCACTATGAAGGCGTCTATCAGCTCGAGGACGGCGTGCCTGCCGATATCGTCGAAGGCCTGAAGAAGCTCGGGCACAAGACCACCAGCGTGGTCGGGCCGCTTGGCGGCGGCCAGGCGATCTGGATCGACTGGGACAAGGGCACCCTGACCGGCGGTTCCGATCCGCGCAAGGACGGCTGCGCGCTCGGGTATTGAGGTGAGGACGCGTTGCCGGGGCGTCGCGCCGGCTAGGGTTCCTTCATTTAAGCCGGGCATTGCCCGCCTCCATTCTGGAACAGGCTTCGCCTTGGGGCATTGACCCCGGGGAGGAAGCCCGATGCCGATTTTTCATTTCGATATTGCTGATGGCGTGCGGCTCGAGGATCCGGTCGGACTCGACTGCAGAAACGAGAGCGACGCCAGGAAAACCGCCGACCTGATCGCGCGGCAGATCGCCGTTGATACGGACGGCGATGAGGATCGCGTCGTGGTCGTGGTCGACGAAGCCGGTTCAGAGATCTACACCGTTCCGATCAAGGATTGAGGCGTCATCAACTCAGCCGAGTTGCACCCGACTTGAGGTTTATTATCAGCATTCTTGACTCAGATGATACCGAACAGGCCGATTTGCGCGGCGGCCGCTCGCCCTGGTTTGTGGTAGCCCAACACCCTGTACGTTTCGAGATCCTCGAGGATATCAGATGCGATGCACTGATCGTCGGTGGCGGCATCACCGGCTCGCTCGTCGCCGAACGCCTGACGCGACAGGGCCTCGATGTGGTCATCATCGATCGCGAGCTTCCGGGCCGCGGCAGTACCGCGGCCTCGACCTCGATGCTGCTATGGGAGATCGACCGCTCGCTCACCCAATTGACGGAGACTTACGGCTTTGAGCGGGCGTCGCGGGCCTATCATGCGAGCCTGCAAGCTGTCGCCGGACTGAAATCGCTGGTCGGGCAACTCGGTATCGCTTGCGAGATGCGCGACAAGAATTCGCTGTATCTGGCCGCTGGCGACACCGGCAAGGCTTTGCGCGAAGAACATCAGCTTCGCCGGCGCGCCGGTCTGCCGGGCGATTTCCTCGACCATGCGATGCTGCTCGATGTCTTTGGAATCGCGCGTGCCGGCGCGCTCGTGTCGCCGGGCGCGGCGGACGCCGACCCCATGCAATTGTCGCGCGGGCTGCTTGGGGTCGCCGTGGCGCGCGGTGCCCGCCTGTTCGAGGGCGAGACCGTTGAATTCGACGCCGCCGCGCATTCAGTCGGTGTCGGTCTAAAGGGCGGCCGGCAGATTGAGGCGCGGTCGGTGGTGCTGGCAACCGGCTATGTGATGCCGTCCATCGTCCATTCGACCGTTCATAACGTATCTTCGAGCTGGGCCATTGCCACCACGCCGCAACCGCAAAATATCTGGAAGGATGCCGCGCTGATCTGGGAAGACAGCAAGGACTATCTCTACGCGCGGAGCACAAGCGCGGGACGGATCATTATCGGCGGCGAGGACAGCGACGAGATTATCGAGCCGGATGCACGTGATCGCCTGATCCCGGAGAAATCGCGGCTGCTGGCGCAAAAGCTCAAAGCGCTGTGGCCGGTCGCGAATGCCGAGATCGAATTCCGCTGGTCCGGAACGTTCGACACCACCAGCGACGGGTTACCGCTGATCGGTCCGGTTCCCGGCGCCAAGGGCATCTATGCCGCCTATGGCTATGGCGGCAACGGGATCACATTCAGCTTTCTCGCCGCGCAACTGATCGGCGGCCTGATCGCGGGGGCGACCTCGCCACTGCTGAACGATTTCGCGCTGGATCGGGATGGCCGATGAGCGGGATTGTTGATGGAAGGCGGTGAACGATCCAGAATTTCGTTCCATGGATAGGCGCCTGCGCCGCGGTTCTCTCGTCGCTGTCCTATGTTCCGCAGGTCCGCAAGGCGTGGCCACGTGGCTCGACCGCCGATCTGTCGTTGACGATGCTTGCCGTTCTTACCGCGGGACTGACGCTGTGGATCGGTTACGGCCTGCTGAAAGGCGACTGGGTCATCGTCGCCGCCAACAGCGTTGGCGCTGCGCTCTCGGCGAGCGTGCTGGGGTTCAAAATCCGCGACATGCGGTCGGGCCGATAAGTTGCAGCCGTTTATGTCCGGTCGGGCGACGCAGTTCGCCGGATACAGCGTCAAGGAACTCCTCTCTGGCAAGACTGTTGATCGCACAATTCGCCAGCCGAACGAGGGGGTCATGTCCTTAGTGACCGCTAAACCCACGCGGTGGGCCTGCCGGCACGCGCAATGGCGGCCATATTCGGGAACACAACCGGGGTGGAGGGATTGGATGATAACAGCATCTGAAACCGGGAAATTTCATGGCCAAATCATCCAAGCGCGCAACTGGAAAAACGGCTGCGGCCGGGTCCGCCACCATCCACGATCAGAAGCTCGACCGCAGCGAGGGCGGCGAACTGCACCAGTTCGCTCGAGGCGACGTACCGGTGCTGACCACCGCGCAAGGGGGGCCGGTATCCGACGACCAGAACTCGCTTAAGATCGGTCCCCGCGGGCCAACCCTGATCGAAGATTTTCATTTTCGCGAGAAGATCTTCCACTTCGATCACGAACGGATTCCGGAGCGGGTGGTTCACGCCCGTGGCTATGGCGCGCATGGTTTCTTCGAAAATTATAAGCCGCTTTCAAAATACACCCGCGCCGATCTGTTTCAGCGCGCCGGCGAACGAACCCCGGCCTTTGTGCGGTTCTCGACCGTCGCCGGCAGCAAAGGTTCTTTCGATCTCGCCCGCGACGTGCGCGGCTTCGCGGTGAAGCTTTATACCAAGGAAGGCAACTGGGACCTCGTCGGCAATAATATCCCGGTGTTCTTCATCCAGGACGCGATCAAGTTCCCGGACATCATTCACGCGGTCAAGGAAGAGCCCGACAGCGCCTTTCCCCAGGCGCAATCCGCCCACGACAATTTCTGGGACTTCATCAGTCTCACGCCGGAAAGCATGCACATGATCATGTGGGTGATGTCGGATCGGGCGATCCCGCGCTCGTTCCGCTTCATGGAAGGTTTCGGCGTTCACACATTTCGTCTTGTCAATGCGAAGAACGAATCCACCTTCGTCAAGTTTCACTGGAAGCCAAAGCTGGGCCTGCAGTCGGTGCTCTGGAACGAGGCGGTGAAGATCAACGGCGCCGACCCTGACTTTCACCGCCGCGATCTCTGGACGGCCATTCAAACCGGCAACTTCCCGGAGTGGGAACTCCAAGTCCAGCTATTCGACCAGACTTTCGCCGACAATTTCGAATTCGACGTCCTCGACTCCACGAAGCTTATCCCCGAGGAGGTCTTGCCGCCGATTCCGGTCGGCCGGCTGGTGCTGGACCGGATGCCCGACAATTTCTTTGCCGAGACCGAGCAGGTCGCGTTCATGACCCAGAACGTGCCGCCGGGCATCGACTTCTCCAACGATCCGCTGCTGCAGGGCCGTAACTTTTCCTATCTGGATACGCAACTGAAGCGGCTCGGCAGTCCGAATTTCACGCATATTCCGATCAATGCGCCGAAATGCCCGTTCCATCATTTCCAGCAGGACGGCCACATGGCGATGCGCAATCCGGTCGGACATGTGAACTATCAGCCGAATTCGTTCGGCGAGGGCCCACGCGAATCTCCCGAGCGCGGCTTCACGCCATTTCCGGATGTCGAGCAGGGCGCCAAGCGCCGGCTGCGCGCGGAGAGTTTCGCCGATCACTATAGTCAGGCGCGGCAGTTCTTCATCAGTCAAACCAGGGGCGAACAGCACCATATCGCGGCGGCGCTGACATTCGAACTGAGCAAGGTGAAAACCCCCGTCATCCGCGAACGAATGGTGGCGCACCTCCTGAACATCGACGAGACGCTGGCATCCAGGGTTGGCGAAGCCCTCGGCCTCAAGACGATGCCGAAGCCAGCCGATGCCGCGATGCCGACCCGCCAGGATCTCGAAGCCTCGCCCGCGCTCAGCATCGTCGAGAAAGGGCCGCAACGCTTCGAAGGCCGTAAACTCGGTATCCTCGTTACCGACGGAACCGATGCCGCGATCCTCAAAGCGCTGAAGGCGGCTCTGGCCAAGCAAGGCGCCACTTTCGAAATCATTGCACCGAAGGTTGGCGGCGCAAAGGCCAGCGACGGCAGTTGGATCGAGGCCGATCAGATGATAGACGGCGGTCCATCGGTTCTCTACGACGCGGTTGCGTTGCTGCCGTCGGAGGCCGCGATCGCCGATCTCGTGCGGGAATCCACGGCGCGCGATTTCGTCGCCGACGCTTTCGCGCATTGCAAATTCATCGGTTATGTCGAAGCGGCAACTCCGCTGCTGGCAAAGGCCGGGATCACAAAGGATGATTATGATGAAGGCTTCATTCAACTGACCTCCTCGAAAGATGCAGCGCCATTCGTCGGTGAACTCGGCGGGCTGCGGGTCTGGGGCCGCGAGCCGAGCGTCAAGATGAAGTAGCCACCGCAACGAAGAAAATCTGAACCACGGGTACCTGACGCGGCGGCAAAAAATGGCTATGGAAACAGGCCGCATTGCGCTAGAGACGTCCGTCGTTCGAGGAAAGGTTCAAGGATGCGATCTCTTCGCCGGGTAAATCTCCTGACCATGCTTGCTGCCGTCGCGGCGGCCATCATTATACTGGCAGCCGTTCCTGATACGGCGACCGCCCAGAGCAAAGGAAAAACCATGACGACAGCTTCAGGCCTGCAGATCACCGACAGCACGGTCGGCACCGGTGCCACGCCAAAGCCCGGCCAGATCTGCGTCATGCATTACACCGGCTGGCTCTATGAGAATGGGCAGAAGGGCAAGAAGTTCGACAGTTCGGTGGATCGCAACGAGCCGTTCGAGTTTCCGATCGGGCAGCGCAAGGTGATCGCCGGCTGGGATGAAGGCGTCTCCACCATGAAAGTCGGCGGCAAGCGCACCTTGATCATTCCGCCCGCGCTGGGCTACGGCGCGCGTGGCGCCGGCGGCCTCATTCCTCCGAACGCAACGCTGATGTTCGACGTCGAATTGCTGGACGTGAAGGGTTAGAACTCACCGCCGGAATTTTGCGAGGCACGCCTTGCGGTGGCCGGGACAAGCCCAGCCCGTGACGAACAAAACAAAAAGAAGAACAAAACAAAAAGAAAAAGACCGGCCCAAAAGGACCGGTCTTTGGAAATTTCAGTTTCGGTCGGAACAGGATCAGAGATTCTTGTTCGCCGCGGCGGCCGCCTTGTTCACGGCATCCTTGGTGGCCTCCTTGGCGTCGCCAAGTGCCTTCTGGCCTTTGCCCTTGATTTCCTGAACGGCGCCTTCGCCCTGCAGCCGGTCGGAACCGACGGCTTCGCCGACGCCCTGTTTGGCCTTGCCGATGGCTTCGTTGGTGGCGCCTTTAACCTTGTCTGTCGTTGCACCCATGGGAACTCTCCTTTGGACCGGTTAAGCTTCGCCAAAATAAGTCCTGAGCGCCCTGATAGTTCCTGATCCCGTCTGGTTTGCGATCACGGTTTTATGTAGGGTTCGGCGGCAGAATTAAGCGGAAAGCACCACGATGACAGGCTCTCACGATCACACCCATTCCGATCATTCCCACGATCACGACGAGCGCTGGAAGCATGACGGCGTCCGCGTCATTCCGGGCGATCAGCTTGACCCCAACGTGCCGTCGACCGCGGGCATGGACCGCAAGGCCGCGATCAACTTCGCGCGCGTCGGCGCACAGAAATTATGGGCGGGCACCGTGACCATCAAGCCGGATGCCAAGACCGGCGCGCATCATCATGGGCACCTGGAGAGCATTATCTTTGTCATAAAGGGCAAGGCGCGGATGCGCTGGGGCGAGCATCTGCAGTTTACGGCGGAAGCCAACCCCGGCGATTTCATTTTCGTTCCGCCCTATGTGCCGCATCAGGAGATCAACGCCAGCCCGGACGAAGTCCTGGAATGCGTGCTGGTGCGCAGCGACGGCCAGGCGGTGGCGATCAATCTCGACATCGAGCCGGTGGAGAAGCCGCAGACGGTGCTGTGGATCGATCCCGTGCACCGGGATCCCGCGGAGGGGAAGTGACGAAGTCATTCCGGGGCGACGCGTTTAGCGTCGAACCCGGAATCTCGAAATTTCCCGATGTGCAATTGCACATCTGAGGTCTGGTCCTTCGGACTATCCCGGAATGATGGCCTCTATCAAGCAAACACCGTGTGATCCACCGCGCCATTCGGCACCACATAACCATAGCGTGTGTTTGACGGCTCCGGTCCCGCCTTCTCGTATTCCGCCTTCATCAGGGCAAAGCGGTCGCCCTTGATCTCCAGCATCGCGCGCTTCGGCTGGATATCGTAGAGCCGCGCATTGTTGCCGCCGAAGATCGCGGTCTTGACCGGCCCGTCGGCGGCGCCGAGCGGGGCGTAGCCGAATTTCTTTTGCATGCTTTCCGGGATTTCAAGGCGGCGCAGGCCCTCGATCTGCCATTGCGGCGCGCCGGTCCACAGCGCATCGGTGCCCCAGCAGACGTGATCGGCGCCGAGCCCCTTGATCAGCGTGCCCATCAAGGCCGCGCAAACGTTCGGCTCCGATACCAGCGTGGTGGCGAACAGTTGCCCGACGTCGCCATAGACATTGCTGACGCCATACTGGGCGGGAATGTCGGCGAGGTCGCTGGTCCATGAAATCCGGCCCGTGCGCTCGAATTCGGCCAGCGCCTGCTTCGGATCGCCGCCGACATGGCGATAGGCCGAGTGATAAATGACGAAATTGAGCTGCGGCCAGTCTTTGGCAGCCTGACCGACATCGGCGACGTCGGCAAAGCCGCGCAGATTGGGATATTGCTTTTCAACGCCCGGCGCGAACAGGCCCTTGTGGATGCAGACATTCTTGATGCCCGCCTTCACCATCTTCTCGTAGCCCTTGTAGGCGACCTTTTCGTCGTCCAGCCGCCAGGGATAGCGGCTGATCTCCTTGTGGGTGTTGTCGCCGACGGTGTAGCCCTTGCAGGATTCAGGCTTCAGCGCCAATCCGGCATCGAGCTTGTCGAGCCAGCCGGGCTGCCCCGGCGTGAAGATCATGTGCGCGAATACCCGCCGCGAGCCGGCCTCGTCGTTGATCTTCTTGCGCGCTTCCGCCATCTGCTCGTTGGTCAGGAACCAGTCCTGCTCGATGTCCGACGGCGCCGAGGAGATCAGCGAGATCTTGGTGTCGCTGTCGAGGAACATCTCTTTTTTGTAGTTGTTGAATTTCAGGTCCTCGATGGTCTGCTCGTGCTCGCCCAACTGCTTGTTCCAGCCGGCCTTGCCCACCGCCTTGCGCATCTCGACAAAGGTCATGATGCGGGTGTCGTCGCGCAGGAAATGCGTGTGCATGTCCATGATGAACTGGTCCTTGAAGGCGCTGGCGCGCTCCTCCGCCATCGCGGGCGTCGCGGCTTCGGCTTTGGTCACATCGAACAGCGGCCCGTAGACCTCGTTCATCGCCACAAAGGAGGCGGCCATGCCGGCGGCGCTCTGGAAGAAGCGGCGGCGGTTCAGGCCCTGCCGGCCGCCGAGATCGTCGGCCATGGCGAGCAGCCGGGCCTCGACCTCGCGCTGCCGCTCGTTCTGCGGATCGGGATAGAATTCGTCGCTGGCCACGATCTGTGTCGGGATTGGCGTTTGGTATTGACACAATTCGGACGGCATCAGTGCGGCAAGTTCCGCATCGGTCAGTTGATTGCTCACGATTGTGCTCCCTGTTTTTTAATGCCCCGCGATGAAACGCCCCTCGGTTTGAACGCCGGAAGACTAGACCTGTCTTGGCCGGTAGCAAGCCCGTTCTCGCGCCGCAGTGCACGATGGCTTCCGGGCGCAGGCGTCGTCTGCTAGGTTCGTGTTCAACGCCAATATAAAAAGTCCAATCGGAGGAAGTCATGACACATCGCGATCCATTGCTGGCGCGGCGCACAGTGATCAGGGGCGCCGGACTTGGTCTCGTGGCGGGAACGCTGGCGGGTGCATCTACGCAAAGCGCGGTCGCAGCGACTTCCGAGGGTGGCGAGATCTGGAGCAGCGAGTACTGGGCGAAGAAGGGCGATATTCCCTTGTGGATGTATCGCAAGCGGCTCGGCGCGCCGAAGCCCGGCGAGCCGTCGCGGCCGGTGCTGTTCTTCGTTCACGGCTCGTCGGTGACTTCACGGGTGTTTGATCTTCATGTGCCGGGGCATGGCGAGTATTCGGCGATGGATGAATTCGCCCGCCACGGGTTCGATTGCTGGACCATGGATCACGAAAATTACGGCAAGTCGGGCCGCAGCTCGGGCAATTCCGACATCGCCAGCGGCGTCGAAGACCTCAAGGCGGCGGCTGAGATCGTCGCCCGCGAAACCGGCCGGCAGAAGTTCCATTTCCTCGGCGAGTCCTCCGGCGCGCTGCGTGCCGGCGCCTATGCCATGGTGGCGCCCGAGCGCGCCGACCGGCTGGTGTTGGCCGCCTTCACCTACAAGGGCGAGGGGTCGCCGACGCTGACCAAGCGCGCCGAGCAACTGGCCTATTTCCGCTCCCACAACATGCGCAAGCGCGATCGCGACATGATCCGTTCGATCGCCACCCGCGACAGACCGGGCACCAGCGATCCCGCCGCGGTCGAGGTGCTGGCGGATGTGGAAATGCAATTCGGCGATCAGGTTCCGACCGGCACCTATCTCGACATGACCGCCAACCTGCCGGTGGTCGATCCGCGGAAAGTGCTGTCGCCGGTGCTGCTGGTGCGCGGCGAATATGACGGCATCGCCACCGTCGCCGACCTCGAGGAGTTTTACAATCTGCTGCCGAACGGCGATCGTCAGTTCATTATTCTTCCGGGCACCGCGCATTCGGTCGCGCTGGCCACCAATCGGCAATTGTTCTGGCATGTGACAAGAGCGTTCCTCACCATGCCGGCGCCGATCGCGACTTAGCGTCATTCCGGGGTGAGGCGAAGCCTCGAACCCGGAATCTCGAGATTCCCCGATGTGCAATTGCACATCTGAGGCCTGGTCCTTCGGACCCCCGGAATGACCGCAGAAGTCCACCGAAAAAAATCGGCCCCCTTTGTCGGGATTACGCCGCCCCGATCGTCCTATGGCCGATCGGAACGAGAAAGAGGAGCGCATCCATGTCCAAGATTTCACCCTGCCTGTGGTTCGACAGCGAGGCCGAGGAGGCCGCGGAATTCTACGTCTCGCTGCTGCCGGATTCCAGAATTGAAAAGGTGCAGAAGCACATCGTCGATAGTCCCGCGGGAAAGGCCGGCTCGGTGCTGGTGGTCGAGTTCACGCTGGCCGGCCAGCGCTTCATGGCGCTGAACGGCGGCAAGCCGTTCGATTTCACCCATGCGATCTCGTTCAAGATCGACTGCGCCGACCAGGCCGAGGTCGATCGCCTCTGGGACGCGCTATGCGCCGATGGCGGATCGGTCGAGCGCTGCGGCTGGCTCAAGGACCGCTACGGGGTGTCGTGGCAGATCGTGCCGACCGCGCTGATAAAATATCTCGGCGGCCCCGATGCCGCCGGCGCCCGGCGCGCGATGCAGGCCATGATGGGCATGGTCAAGCTCGACATCGCCGGGCTGAAGCGGGCCTATGAAGGCCAGTCGGCCGCCTGATCCGGCGCGTGATCCAGCGGGAAGCCGTTATCCGCCGGTAACGGCGAGAACGGCTTCCTTGATCTTGGCCATCGCGAAATTGCCGATCTGCTCCAGCTCGACATGCGGCATGTTCGGCATCTCGTCCGCGACCACGACGGCATCGACGATCGCCGGCCCGTCGCAAGCAAGGGCGTCGCGGATCGCCGCCTGCAAGTCGCCGGGCTTTCGGGCCGCGTATCCCTGGCCGCCACATGCGCGAGCCAGCGCCGCGAAGTCCGGATTCGGAAATTCGATGGCCTCACGGAACGGCACGATGCCGACGCTTTCGGCTTCCAGCGTGATCAGTCCGAGCGCCGAATTGTTGTAGACGATGATCTTGAGCGGCAGCCGGTGATGTACCGCGGTCATGAATTCGCCCATCAGCATGTTGAAGCCGCCGTCGCCGGTGAGCACGATAACCTGGCGCGAACGATCCAAAGCCTGCACGCCGTTGGCCTGGCCGAGCGCCGTACCCACCGCCGCATTGTTGAACGAACCGATGATCCGCTGCGCGCCGGTCTGTCGTATCCAGTTCGCCGACCACAGCGTGTTCAAGCCGGTGTCGAGCACGAATATCGCATCGCGGCGCGCCGCATCGCTGACCGCGCGCGCCACGGCCTGGGGATGGATGCGGTCCTTGCTGCGCGCCGGATCGGACTGCTTGTCCAGCATCTCGTCCCATTTGTGGCGCTCGCGGGTGACCTTGTCCCAGAATTTGGTGTCGGTCTTGGCGGCGACCTTGTCGAGCAGAAGCTTCAAGGTCGGGCGCGCCGATCCGGTGACGCCGAGGGCGGTAGGGGCTCGTCGCCCCAGCACCTGCGGCCGTTCGTCGATCTGGACCACGTTACCTTGGGCCGGCAGGAAATTGGAATAGGGATAATCCGTGCCGACCATCAACAGCAGATCGCAATTCTGCACCGCGTGATAGACGGCCTTGGTGCCGATCATGCCGAGCCCGCCCATCCAGCGCGGATCGTCATATGCCATCAACTCCTTGCCGCGGACCGAATGGACCAACGGCGCGCGGAGCCGGTCCGACAGCGCACGCAGCAAATCAGCGGTATCGCGGCAACCGGCGCCGCACATGATGACCACGCTGCCGGCACGGTCGATCCGTTCGGCGATTTCGGCGATGTCGTCGGCCGCGGCGGGGAATTCGGATCGCGGCTTGAGGGTGGCCAGGCTCGGCACCGCGCCCTCGGCTTTTGCCGACAGCAGGTCCTGGGGAAGCGTCAGGTGCGCGACGCCGGGGCCCGCATAGGCGGCGGCGATCGCCTGATGGATAACGGCCGGCGCCTGCGCCGGCGTCGAGATGGTTTCGGTATAGAGCGATACGTCGCGAAACAGCAGATCCGGCTCGGTGGTCTGGATGAAATCGGTGCCGTGCATCTTGCGCGGCATGTCGCCCGACAGCGCGAGCACCGGGGCGTGGTCGCGGCTCGCTTCGTAGAGTCCCGCCACCAGATGCGTGCTGCCGGGGCCGGTGGTGCCGGCGCATACCCCTAATCGTCCGGTGAACTTGGCCTGGCCGGCGGCGGCGAGGGCTGCGCCTTCTTCATGACGAACGCCGATCCATTCGATCTGGCTTCGTCGCACGGCGTCGGCAAGCGGATTGAGGGAATTGCCGATCAATCCGAAGATGCATTTGACGCCGATTTGTTCGAGCACGCCGACCAGTTGACCCGCCACTGTCTGTGACATATCCGCTCCTGTGATCTGCCGTGCCCCCTCGTCCGCCCCCATGCGCGGCGCAATGTCGGCACCATGCCGCAAAATGGAACAGGATCTGGATGCGGGCGCGACCAAACATCTTGTGATTGCCGAGTTTGAAGATGTTCGGGAACCGGATTACGATTTTCTGCCGCGAAAATGAACGGCGTCTTCCTCGCCGTCGCGGTCCGATATATTCTCAAGGCTCAGCGCAGGATCTTCCACGATAATTTCGGTGCCGCCGCGCCTTCGGCCTGACCGGGAGGGGCCGGGCCGAAGACGAGCACCGTTGCCGGGACGAGGCCCGCGAAATGTATTTTCATCGCAGCACGTTCACTTCGATGCGGTCTTGTTGTCCATGTTGACGACCTGGACGCGGCGATTGACCGGATCCGTCGGCGCAGTCGGGTCCTTGGGCTTGCTCTTGCCGTAACCGACGGTGACGAGATCGGAGCCGTTGATGCCGTACTTCCCGGTGAGGTACCGCTTGATGGTCTCGGCGCGGCGTTCCGAGAGGTCCTGGTTGTAAGCGTCGGTGCCGATCGCGTCGGTATGGCCGGCGATGACGAAGGTCGAACCCTTCAGGTTCGCATCGGCAAGCGCCTTGCCGAGTTCCTGCACGTCGGGCACCGAACTCTTGCGAATATCGGCCGAATTGTAATCGAACTGAATTTCGAGATCGATTTTCGGTCTGGTCGATGCGATTTCGGCGATCTGTTCGCGCTCGCCCAGCGAGAGTGACCGGGTCTTCCGGTTGCGTAAGGTCTGGACGAAGCCGCCATCCTTCGCGGTGACGGGATCGGCGTGGGAGCCGGCCGAAAGACCGCGCGTCTGCGGCTTAGGCCCTAATGCATCCATGATCTGGTCGGCCGAGACGCTGCCGTCGCCGGCGATGGCAAGGCCTGCCGTCATCGACAGGGCGGCGCCGAGCGTTATCGCCGTGAGCCCGGAAAGTCTGTGCGTGCTGGTCATTGTCGTATCCTCGCTGTTACGCTTGTGAGCGTTTGACGGGGTGACAGTAGAACGGGTTTCGAAGCGGCGAATGTGACTGAGGTCACGTTGGATGACCGGCCATGCGCGGGCCGGTTCGCGCTGGCGATCCGATCGCAAAGCGTCGCCGGAACGCCAGCGTGCGAACAACAAAATGGCCAGATGCGGACTTAACGAAATCGTCCGCAAGAAAAGAATCAAGAATCAAAAAGCGAAGTAAGCTCCGCCGTGTTTCAGTCACCGAAAAGACAAAGCGACTATCGTCCGGGCGCGCCGGATCGCGCGTCGTTTGGCGGCTCGATCTTGATCGGGGCGGCCATGATCGCCGCGGCGATTCTACTGTCGACGCTGGTCACGGCGGTCGGCACGAGGTTCGCGGGGATCGAAGGTTCCAGCGACGAGAACATGTGGCTGATCGATCGGCTTACCGGCCGGGTTTATAAATGCCAGGCCCCGGAACACGGCAAGGCGTCGTGCGAGGCGGATGTGGCGGCAGTGGGAAGTCTCGGCGAGCGAACAAAACACTGATCCGCAGGCTGCGCGAATCCGGCTACATTGCCGCCCGATGCCCCGCGCCAACGATCCCCGTCCCCTGACCAAAGCCGAAGCCCGCCGAATCTGGCTGCGCGCCCAGCGGCTCGACACGTCAGTGCCGTTCGGGGAGGGGCCGGCGGCGACGGCGGCCGCGGTGGAGCATCTCGGTTATGTGCAGATCGACACCATCAACGTCATCGAGCGCTCCCACCATCACATTCTCTGGACCCGCATCCCGGCCTATCGGCGTGCGGATCTGCGCCAGGCCCAGAGCATCGACAAGAGCGTGTTCGAATACTGGACCCATGCTTTGTCCTATGTGCCGACAAAGGATCTGCGGTTCTTCATCCCGGCCATGAAGCGCCACCAGCGCGAGGGACACAAATGGTTCAACGCGGTCAGCAAGGCCGATCTGCGCAAGGTGCTGACCTTGATCCGGCGCGACGGGGCGCTGACGATCCGCGATATCGACGATGACGTGCTGGTGGACAAGGAGCATCTATGGGCCAGCCGCAAGCCGTCGAAGCGGGCGTTGCAACTGGCGTTCTACACCGGGGTCCTCACCATCAGCGAACGCAACGGCATGCTCAAGACCTACGAGCTGATGGCGCGGCATTTCGGCTGGGAACGGCCGCCGAGACCTGCTTCGGCGAGCGAAACCACCGCCTATCTGCTTGAGCGGGCCCTGCGCGCGCAAGGCGTGGTGAGCCTGGACTCGATCTGTCATCTCGATGCCCCCAGCAAGCCTGCGGTCCGGCGATTGATCGAAACAAGAGTCCGCCGCCGCGAGATGGTAGCAGTCGCACTCGAAGGCGCGGGCAAGCAGGAGCACTGGGCGCGGCCGGAGACGCTGGAGACGACCGGCAACGGCGCGGCCTCCGAGCTGGTACACATTCTCTCGCCGTTCGATCCGCTGATCATCCAGCGCAAGCGGACCGAGCTGTTCTTCGACTACGGACACCGCTTCGAGGCCTATGTGCCGAAGGAGAAGCGGGTGTTCGGCTATTTCGCGCTGCCGGTTCTGGTCGGCGCCGCCATCGTCGCGGCCCTCGATCTCAAGACCGATCGCAAGAGCCGCAAACTGCTGATGCAGAAATGGAACTGGGCCGGCGCCGCCGCGCCGCGGGGCGCGCGCCGGGACTTGAAGCGCCGCATCGAGGAGGAACTGCACCGCTTCGAGCAGTTTCAGCTCGCGGAGTGAGAGGCGTCCCGCGTGGATAGTCGATCAAGGGCCATCCCCAACAGAATGCCGGCGCCATAGGCGAGCACGTTCCACGGCGAGAACACGCGGCCGAGCAACAGCGCGCCCGCCGTCGTGAGCCGGAAATCGTCCAGCCATGGGGTATGGACAAGCCGGAACAGCTCGACGCAAACGGCGATCGCGACTGAGATCAGAGCGATCTTCCACCGCGAGAGGTCTGAAGTCATCATCGCCACGACGAAGAAGACCATCGTCCCCCACAGCAGCGATCCGCCATATTTCACCAGCGGAAAAGAGAGTCCGTGCCCAGGCCCGAATTGGCGCAAGGCGAGACCGGCAGCGATGACCAGCAGCCACAGCCAGGCGCGTGCGATGCTCAAGCTGGTCACGGCCGCGCTGTGTCCGCGACCGGGATCATCAGCTCGAAAGCGGTTCCGTGTTCGGTTTCGAGCAGCCGGATCGCGCCGCCATGGGCATCCAGCATGGCGCGAACGATCGCGAGGCCCATGCCGGTGCCGCCGCTGTCGCGGCGGGTGGTGAAGAAGCTGTCGAATATCTGCGTCCGGTTATTGGGCGATACGCCTTCGCCGTCGTCGGAGACCTTCACCCGCAATGAACTTCCCTGCCGCATGGCGGAGACCTCGAGCGTCGAAGCTCGATGGCGCAAGGCATTGTCGGCGAGATTGGAAAAAATGATGGTGGCATTTTCTTCCGATATCCGCATCGGCGTATCGAGGTCGCCGCTGCCGCGAATGTCGAGCGGCGGGGTGAAGGCGGCGCGCAGATCGGCCATCGCATCCGACAGTTTCATGGCACCGACCCCGATCGGATTTTCCGCACGGGCAAAATCGCGCAAGCGGCCGGAGATTTTCGCCAGCCGGTCGGCGTCGGCGATGATGTTATCGAGAAATTTGCGCCGGTCCTTGTCGGTCATGGCAGGCGTCGCGGCGTCGAGATCGTCGCGCAACAGCTCGGCTGCGCCCTGGATGGACGTCAGCGGCGATTTCAGTTCGTGGGAGACATGAGTGGCGAAGGTCGAGATGAAGCTGGAGCGCGTGTTCAGCCGCCTCGCCATCTCCAGAAAGCTTTGCGACAGCCGCGCGAATTCGCTGGTGCCGTGGCGCTTGAGCGGGCGTAGCGCGGCGCGGTCGCCCTTGCCGACCAGGTCGGTGCGCTCGACCAGCTCCCGCATCGGCTCGGTGATGGTCCGGTGGAACAGAAATCCGATCAGCAGCGTCGGCACGATCATGGAAAGCATCGCGAGAATAAGCTTTTTGCGGTGCTCATACAGATATTTGAAGACGTTGCTGGGCGTGCGCGAGGCATAGACGACGCCCGCGACCTGATCGCGGACGATGACCGGCATCGCCGTGAACACGCGCATGCCGGTCCCCCGGCTCATCGAATAGAGCGAAGGCTGGTCGTGCTTGGAGATGCGGACGCGCAACACGGCGGCAAAGCGTCCCTGGAGCGCCCGGCTTACTTCCTCGAGATGCGCGAGCGACAGGCCCACTTCCTCGCGGCCGGCAATGACGATGCCGTTCGGATCGAGCAGACGAAATCCGGCCAGTGTCACATGTTGCGTGGCGAGGAGATCGGGCATCATCCGTGCACCGAGCGCTGCGAAAGCGGGATTGGCCGGCGCCGACGGCGGACGCGCCTCGGTCCGCGGCGGCAGCACGCTTTCGTTCGCCAGTTCCAGCGCCGGCCAGATCGGCTGATAGGGTTCGTCAGCCGGGCCTTGCCGCGGCGGCGGGACCTTGGCGCCCAGCGCAACGTCTTTCGGAAATCCGGTTTCGACCTCGCGATGAAAAACCGCCGACAGTACCGCGCTCTGCGCGATCAGTTCGGCCTCGGTCTGCTGGATCAGTTGGGTCTGATAGACCTTGAGGAAATACAGGCTGAAGAGCGGCAGCGAAAGCACGCTGGCCAGAACGATAAAGACGACAAGGCTGAGACTTGGCCGCCATTTTCGGCGGGGGCCTGCCGAGACGTCGGTCAACGCGCGGCCTCGCAGCGTCCCAGTTTGAAGCCGACGCCATGGACGGTCTCGATCACCGACTCGCAACCCGCGACCGCCATCTTGGCGCGGATGTTCCTGACATGGCTGTCGATGGTGCGGTCGGCGACATGGATATTGCCGGCATAGGCGGCGTCGAGGATCAATTCGCGCGTAAACACGAATCCCGGCCTCGCCAGCAGCGTGCGCAGGATGTCGAATTCGAGCGCGGTCAGCGAAACCGGCGCGTCGAGGAAGTGTGCGGTGCGCGCGTCCGGATCGATCGTGAGCCTGCCATGGCTGATGGTCTTTGGCGCCGTTGGCGCGGGTTTGTTGCGCGCGCGCCGCAGGATCGCGTTCACCCGCGCGACCAGTTCGCGCGGGCTGAACGGCTTGGTGACATAGTCGTCGCCGCCGATTTCCAGGCCGAGGATGCGATCGATCTCCTCGTCGCGAGCCGACAAAAACAGGATCGGGGTATCCGAGGTTTTCCTGATCTGCCGGCAGACTTCCAGCCCATCGATCTCGGGCATGCCGACGTCGAGCACCACCAAGTCGTGAACGTTGCGGTCGAACTGGCGCAGCGCCTCCTTGCCGTCCTGCGCGGTGGAAATCCGCATGCCCGTCTTTTCAAACGCGAAGCGCACGACGTCACGAATATGCGGGTCGTCGTCGACGACCAGAATGGAAGGAGCCACGTTCATCAGCCTTTGCCGCTATCGGGAAAAACTCGGCGGTGCGCCGGATTGTTACTCAAATACCGTTCCAGACGCCATGCCCGGAAGGTCCAAGCCCGCCAGTTTCGCTGACCAGAGTGAGGTGGCGGGCTTTCGGCTTCGGCCTGGATACGTTGCGTTTCGGGAAGGCGACGACGGAGCGGCGAACCGGCGGCTGCTCCAGCCACCAGCCATCGTTCAGGAGCCGCCGTGGCAGTCTCGATCGCCGAAATTGAACGATGATGATCTTCCCCATGCCCTGACGATGCACCGCCGGTTGGCAGTGCGTTTGCGTAAGGTGGTCAGGATTTGCGTATTTTTGTGCAGAATCTGCGCAGAGAGGCAGGTTGCCGAGCCCGGGCGAGGTGGCGAGAGGCATAGAAGGGTCGCGTCCGGAACCCCTTTCGCCGCTGCCAATCTTTCTTTATGACGCCCCGACCGGGATGCTGGGCCAGGGCCCCAGCACCCGCCACAAAAAATAGATATCCGGGGGAAACCGATGAGCCAGTCCGCCACCATCCTCACTTCTGCAAGCGGCGCCAAGAGCGAGCTTGAGACGTCCACCATCCGTGCGATCTCGTGGCGGCTGATCCCGTTTCTGGTGCTGGCCTATTTCTTTTCCTATCTCGATCGCGTCAATCTCGGCTTCGCCGCGCTGACCATGAACGCCGAACTGAAATTCTCGCCGACGGTATTCGCGTGGGGCGCCGGTATCTTCTTCATCGGCTATTTCATCTTCGAGGTGCCGAGCAACCTGGCGCTGGAGAAATTCGGCGCCAGCCGCTGGATCGCGCGCATCATGGTGACCTGGGGCGTCATCTCCGCCTTGATGGCAACCGTCACCGGCGAATGGAGCTTTTACATCCTGCGCTTCCTGCTCGGCGTCGCCGAAGCCGGATTTTTCCCGGGCATCATCCTCTATCTCACCTATTGGTACCCGGCCGAATATCGCGCGCGCTTTCTCGCCGCCTTCGCGATCGCGGTTCCGGTTTCCACCGTGATCGGCGCACCGATCTCGGGTCTTTTGCTGGGGCTCGACGGCGCGATGGGACTGCGAGGCTGGCAATGGCTGTTCATCATCGAGGGCATTCCCTCCGTGCTGCTCGGCATCGTCACCTGGTTCTATCTCACCGACCGGCCGGCCAAGGCCGATTGGCTGACGACCGAGCAGAAGGCGTGGCTGTCCGCCAGGCTTGAAGGCGAGATCGCCGCCAAGCAGGCCGCCAAGCATCTGACGCTGGGGCAGGCGCTGTCGTCGCCCAAGGTGCTGACCCTGAGCCTGATCTATTTCGGCTTCGTCGGCGCGCTCTATGGCATGCAGTTCTGGCTGCCGCAGATCGTGAAGGCGTTCGGCTTCTCCAACGCGCAGACCGGCTTCGTCACTGCGGTGCCCTATCTGTTCGGCACCGTCGCGATGATCCTGTGGGCGCGGCATTCCGATGCCACGCGTGAGCGGGTGATGCATGTCGGCGCGCCGCTGCTGCTGACCGCGCTGGCGCTCGGCATCTGCGGCTACATGGACAATCATTATGTCACCATGGTCGCACTCATTGTCGCCGCGATCGGCATCTTCTGCACCTTCGGGGTGTTCTGGACGCTGCCGACCGCCTGGCTCTCCGGCACCGCCGCGGCCGGCGCCATCGCGCTGATCAATTCGATCGGCAACCTCGCCGGATTCGGCGGGCCCTATCTGATCGGCTGGGCCAAGGAAGCCACCGGCTCCACCTCGACCGGGCTGCTCGTGCTCTCGCTGCTGCCGCTGGTCGGGGGCCTGCTGGTTTTCCTCGGCGGTCACGAGACCAAGGCGGAATTCGCCAGCGTCAGTCCCGCGGAATGACGGGCTAACCCGCTAAGCGGGAATCCATGGCCACAGTGTTGACGAAAGGAGCATCTATTCAACGAGGTCATTCCGGGATGGTCCGAAGGACCAGACCCGGAATCTCGAGGGTCGGGGGGCTTGGCGTGCGCCCGGATGCGGGGTACCCCGATCCCCTTACCACTAAACTCACGAAATCATGATCACTGACGAATATTGACAATCGTCAGTGAACACTCGATACTTTCCGTCAGTCGTAACCGATGGAGAGTCCGATGTTCGCCCGTTCCATATTATCAAGCTATTACAGGCTTTTAGCCGGTATGGCGCTGGCGTTCATGGCGGTCGCGCTGGCGGGCTGCAATGAGAAGGTGGCCGAGAAAGCCGCTCCCTCGCGGCCCGTGTTGGTCTCCACGGTCCATTACTCGGCGGAATCGCCGGAGCGCAGTTTCGTCGGCACCATCAAGCCGCGGATCGAGACCGACATGGGGTTCCGCGTCCCCGGCAAGGTGGCAAAGCGCCTGGTGGAAGTCGGCCAGACCGTCGATGTCGGCCAGCCACTCGCAACCCTCGATGAAGTCGATCTGAAGCTGCAGGCCGAGCAGGCCGAGGCCGAATTCAATGCCGCCACCGGCGTGCTGGCGCAGGCCGCCGCCGCCGAGCAGCGCGCCAAGGACCTCCGCGCCAAGGGCTGGACCACCGACGCGCAACTCGACCAGAGCAAGGCCGCCGGCGACGAAGCGCGGGCGCGGCTCAATCGCGCCGTACGCTCGGTCGAGCTCACGAAAAACAGTCTGTCTTATGCGACGCTGGTCGCTGATACCCGCGGCGTCGTTACCGCGACCCTGATCGACGCCGGGCAGGTCGTGGCGTCGGGCCAGACCGCCGTCCGTGTCGCCCGCTTTGCCGAAAAGGAAGCCGTGGTGTCGATACCGGAGACTCTGGTGGGACGCGCCAAGGACGGCATCGCGACCGTGACGCTGTGGTCGGAGCCCGACAAGAAATATGCCGCCAAGCTGCGCGAGGTCGCGCCCTCGGCTGATCCCGCCACGCGCACATACCTCGCAAAATTCTCGCTGCCCGACGCCGGTGAAAGCGTCTCGCTCGGCATGACCGCGACGCTGACGCTGGCCGATCCCGCCACCGCGCGCGTGGCGCGGCTGCCGTTGTCGGCGCTGTTCAGCCAGGGCGGCGATCCCTCGCTCTATATCGTCGACGACCAGGGCGAGGTGACGCTGAAACCGGTCAAGGTCAAATCCTACGAGACCAATTGCGTCGTGATATCGGGCGGCGTCGATGACGGCGCGAAGGTGGTCGCGCTGGGCGTGCAGAAACTCGATCCGGCCCAGAAGGTCCGGGTTGTCTCGTCATTGTCGTTCTAGTCGCGTCATTGCGGGGAGCGAAGCGACGAAGCAATCCAGAATCCTGCTGGGGATGGCTTCGCTTCGCTGGCAATGACGGTCGCAATACAGACGGTTTTCGATTTCGGAGGATGCGATGAAGCGCTTCAATCTGTCGGGCTGGGCGGTCAGCCATCCCGCATTGATCCTGTTCCTGATCGTCGCGCTCGGCGTCGCCGGCTTCTTCTCCTACCAGGGGCTCGGCCGCGCCGAAGATCCGTTCTTCACCGTCAAGGTGGTGAACGTGTCGGCGATCTGGCCCGGCGCGACCGCCGCCGAGATGCAGACGCAGGTCGCCGACCCCCTCGAGAAGAAGCTGCAGGAATTGCCGTATTTCGAAAAGGTGCAGACCTATTCGAAGCCGTCCTTCACGGCGATGCAGGTGACGTTCAAGGATTCGACGCCGCCGAAGGACGTGCCGTATGTGTTTTACCTGCTGCGCAAGAAGCTGGCCGACGCGCAAGGCCAGCTACCGGCCAATCTGCTCGGCCCCGTCGTCAACGACGAATTCAGCGACGTCGATTCGATCCTCTATATGATGACGGGCGACGGCGCCGATTACGTGCAATTGAAAAAGACCGCCGAAGGCATGCGCCAGCGGCTGCTGAAAGTGCCTGGCGTAACCAAGGTCGATCTCTACGGCACCCAGGACGAGCGCATCTTCGTCGAATTCTCGCATGCGAAATTGGCGACGCTCGGCATCACGCCGCAGGCGCTGTTTGATTCCCTGGCCAAGCAGAACAATGTGGTGCCGGCCGGCACCGTCGAAACCTCCTCGCAGCGGGTGCCGCTGCGGGTTACCGGCGCGCTGGACGGCGCCAAGGCGGTGGCGGAGACGCCGGTCGAAAGCAATGGCCGGATATTTCGCCTGGGCGATATCGCAACCGTCACGCACGGCTTCGTCGACCCGCCGAGCTTCGTGGTGCGCCAGGAAGGCAAACCCGCGCTCGGCATCGGCGTGGTCACGGCCAAGGGCGCCAACATTCTGGAACTCGGCAAGGAGGTTGCCGATGCCGCCGGCGATTTCATGAAGGCGGTCCCGCAAGGCATCAATATCGAGCTGATCGCCGACCAGCCGAAAGTGGTCGAGCACGCGGTCAGCGAATTCGTGCACTCCTTCATCGAGGCGCTGGCGATCGTGCTGTTCGTCAGTTTCGTGGCGCTGGGCTGGCGGACCGGCATCGTGGTGGCGCTGTCGGTGCCGCTGGTGCTGGCGATCGTCTTTATCATCATGAACGCGATGTCGCTCGACCTGCACCGGATTACGCTGGGCGCGCTGATCATCGCGCTCGGCCTGTTGGTCGACGACGCCATCATCGCGGTCGAGATGATGGTGGTGAAGATGGAGCAGGGCTGGGACCGGATGCATGCGGCGTCCTTTGCCTGGGAATCCACCGCGTTCCCGATGCTGACGGGAACGCTGGTCACCGCGGCCGGTTTCCTGCCGATCGGCTTTGCCAATTCGGCGGTCGGCGAATATGCCGGCGGCATCTTCTGGATCGTCGCGATCGCGCTGGTCGCGTCCTGGTTCGTGGCGGTGATCTTCACGCCCTATATCGGCGTCAAGCTGTTGCCGAACATCAAGGTCCACCACAACCACGATCCGCACGCGGTCTATGAGACCCGGGTCTATCGCATCCTGCGCCGCATGATCCAGTGGTGCGTCGACCACCGGGTCAAGGTGGTGCTGGCGACCGTGGGCGTGTTCGTGCTTTCCATCGTCGGTTTCGGCCATGTGCAGCAGCAATTCTTCCCGCTGTCCGAGCGGCCCGAGCTGTTCCTGCAACTGCGGCTGCCCGAAGGCACCGCGTTCAATGTCACCCAGAAGTCGGTCGAGAAGGCGGAAACGCTGTTGAACGACGACAAGGACATCTCGACCTATACCGCCTATGTCGGCCAGGGTTCGCCGCGCTTCTGGCTCGGGCTCAACCCGCAACTGCCGAACGAGGCTTTCGCCGAAATCGTGATCGTCGCCAAGGACGTCGAGGCGCGCGAACGGATCAAGGCTCGCCTGGAGAAGGCGGTGAGTGAGGGTACGTTGACCGAGGCGCGCGTGCGCGTCGATCGCTTCAACTTCGGCCCGCCGGTCGGCTTTCCCGTCCAGTTCCGCGTGATCGGGCCGGACACCAGGACCGTGCGCGAGATCGCCTACAAGGTGCGCGACGTGATGCGGCAGAACGACAAGATCACGGATCCGCATCTCGACTGGAACGAGGAGACCCCGTACCTGAAGCTGGTGGTGGATCAGGACCGCGCCCGCGCGCTCGGCCTCACGCCGCAGGATGTTTCGCAGGCGCTGAGCATGCTGATCTCCGGCGCGCCGGTGACCACGATCCGCGACGGCATCGAGAAGGTCGACGTGATCGCGCGGGCGGTGCCGTCCGAACGGCTCGATCTCGGCCGCGTCGGCGATCTTACCGTCACCACCCGCAACGGCGTCGCGGTGCCGCTGACGCAGATCGCGAAGATCGAATATTCCCACGAGGAGCCGATCCTGTGGCGGCGCAACCGCGACATGGCGATCACCGTGCGCGGTGACGTCGTCGACGGCGTCCAGGCGCCTGATGTGACCAACGAGGTCTGGCCCAAGCTGCAGGAAATCCGCGACAGCCTGCAGCCGGCCTACCGGATCGAGGCGGGTGGCGCGTTCGAGGAGTCCGCCAAGGGCAACGCGTCGATCTTCGTGCTGTTTCCGCTGATGGTCATCGTCATGCTGACCTTGCTGATGATCCAGTTGCAGAGCTTCTCGCGGCTGCTGCTGGTATTCCTGACGGCGCCGCTCGGCATTATCGGCGCCTCGCTCGGACTGAACCTGGCGAATCAGCCGTTCGGCTTCGTGGCGCTGCTCGGGCTGATCGCTCTGGCCGGCATGATCATGCGCAATGCGGTGATTCTGGTGGACCAGATCGAGAGCGACGTGACTCACGGCCTGACCCGCAAGGAAGCCATCGTCGAGGCCACCGTCCGGCGCGCCCGCCCGGTGGTGCTGACGGCGCTCGCCGCCATCCTGGCGATGATCCCGTTGTCGCGCTCGGCGTTCTGGGGGCCGATGGCGATCACCATCATGGGCGGCTTGTTTGTTGCGACCTTCCTGACCCTGTTGTACCTGCCGGGCCTCTATGCGCTCTGGTTCCGCAAGAGCCTGGATGAAAGCGGTCCCAACGAACGCGATCTTGCACCGCAACATCACGACGAATCGCAGCCCGCATTTCCGCTTGCTGCGGCCGCGGAATAATTGAACATTGAACGACCAATGAAGGTTGAACGCCGATGGCATTGATTTCGGATCATGTCGAACCCGACACACGAGAACGAATACTCGTGGTGGCGGAGCATTTGTTCCGCGAGATCGGCTACCAGAAGACCACGGTCGCCGACATCGCCAGGGAATTGCGCATGAGTCCGGCCAACGTCTATCGCTTCTTCGATTCGAAGAAGGGAATCCACGAAGGCGTCGCGCGGGTCCTGATGGGTGAAGTCGAGGTGGAGGCGCAGGCGATCGCGGCCCGGGCCGGCCCGGCGGCGGAGCGGCTGCGCGAACTCATGAAGACCGTCCACCGCATGAACTGCGAGCGCTATGTCGGCGATTCGAAGCTGCATGAGATGGTCGAGATCGCGATGGAGGAAAGCTGGGAAGTCTGCGTGGCGCATATGGAGCTGATCACCGAGACCATCGGCGGCGTCATCGCGCAAGGCGCGGCATCGGGTGAATTCGAGGTGCCGGACGTGCCGCTGGCGGCGATGTGCGCCTGCACCGGCATGATGCGGTTTTTCCACCCGCAGATGATCGCGCAATGCGCGAACAAGCCGGGACCCACCATCGACCAGATGATCGATTTTGTGATCGCGGGCCTTTCGCCGCGTGCTATAGCGAATTGACGCATTCGGGTCTGGTGCTGGCGCACCGTCCCGGAATGACGCGGCAACCGCCAACTCGCGACCAGCAGAAAGACCCCCAGCGTGACTACGAAAGACCTGCATTATTACGAGCCGGCGAACGGCCACGGCCTCAAACACGATCCCTTCAACGCCATCATCGCGCCGCGCCCGATCGGCTGGATCTCGTCGCGGGACGCCAAGGGCAACGTCAATCTGGCGCCCTACAGCTTCTTCAACGGCTTCTGTTACGTGCCGCCGATCATCGGCTTTTCCTCGACGGCCTGGAAGGACAGCGTCGCCAATATCCAGGAGACCGGCGAGTTCGTCTGGAATCTCGCGACCATGGATCTGGCGAAGCAGATGAACGCCACCGCGGCGCATGTCGCCCACGATGTCAGCGAATTCAAGATCTCGGGGCTGACCGCGGCGCCAAGCAAGCTCGTCAATGTGCCCCGCGTCGCGGAAAGCCCGGTCGCGTTCGAATGCAAACTGACGCAGATCATCCAGTTGCAGCGCGCGAACGGCGAAAAGGCGCAGGCCTGGCTCACCTTGGGTGAAGTCGTGGCGGTCCACATCGACAAGGCCATGATAAAGGACGGCGTCTACCAGACCGCGCTGGCGCGGCCGATCGTGCGCGCCGGCAGGAGAGGCGATTATTTCGAGATCAAGCCGGAAAACATGTTCGAGATGGTAAGGCCGGATTGACGACATTGCGGTAAGTTCAGGCGCACCATCGCGTTTTCCGGAACCGATGCGGCTTTTTGCCGTTATCAGGCACCCTGCGCTTTGGATCAATTTCGCTTTATTTTCAGTGCGAAGTGTTCACTGAAATCCAACGCTTTCCGCTAAACTGGGCCGTCTTTTGGCATATGCGGGAGCGCCAGATCGCGCCGTTGCTGCCATCCATGAGGACATCGCCATGAGCTCCTTCCGTCGCGACTTCATCACCAAGCCGATCTTCTCCTGGGCGCGCGGCGTATTGCCTGTCATGTCGGACACCGAGCGCGAGGCGCTGGAGGCCGGCGACGTCTGGTGGGATGCGGATCTCTTCACCGGCGATCCCGACTGGTCGAAGCTGCTGAGCCATCCGCCGGCCACCCTGACGCCGGAGGAACAGGCGTTTCTCAACGGTCCCGTCGATGAGCTCTGCGCGATGCTCGACGACTGGAAGATCAATTGGGAATGGCGCGACCTGCCGCCGGAGGTCTGGGATTACATCAAGGAGAAGAAATTCTTCGGCATGATCATCCCGGCGGAATATGGCGGGCTCGGCTTCTCGCCCTACGCGCATTCCGAAGTGGTGCGCAAGATTTCCTCGCGTTCGCTGACCGCCGCCGTCACCGTGATGGTGCCGAACTCGCTGGGGCCGGGCGAACTGCTGATGCGGTTCGGCACCAAAGACCAGCAGCAGCAATGGCTGCCGCGGCTTGCCGACGGGCGCGAGATTCCCTGCTTTGGCTTGACCAGTCCGGAAGCCGGCTCCGACGCCGCTTCGATGGTCGACAACGGCATCATCTGCAAGGGCAGTTTCGAGGGACGCGAGGTGCTGGGGCTTCGTCTCAACTGGCACAAGCGTTACATCACCCTCGGCCCGGTCGCGACGCTGCTCGGTCTCGCCTTCAAGGCCTATGACCCGGATCATCTGGTCGGCACGAAGGAGGATTTGGGAATCACCGTCGCGCTGATCCCGACCCATCTGCCCGGCGTCGAGATCGGCCATCGCCATCTGCCGTCGATGCAGGTATTCCAGAACGGTCCGAACCGGGGCCGCGATGTCTTCATCCCGCTGGACTACATCATCGGCGGACAGGAACGCCTCGGCCAGGGCTGGAAGATGCTGATGACGGCGCTGGCCGCCGGGCGCGGCATTTCGCTGCCGTCATTGTCGGCGGCGGGCGCGGCCTACGCGGCGCGCACCACCGGCGCCTATGCCCGCATCCGCGAGCAGTTCAACATACCTATCGGAAAATTCGAAGGTATCGAGGAGCCGCTGGCGCGCATCGCCGGCACCGCCTACCTGCTCGACGCGGCGCGGCGGCTGACCTGCGCCGCGCTCAACCAGGGGCGTCACCCCGCGGTCATATCCGGCATCATGAAGCTGCACGCTACCGAGCGGATGCGGATCGCGATCGACGACGCCATGGACATCCATGGCGGCAAGGCCGTGATCGACGGCCCGCAGAATTACCTCGGCAGCCTCTACCGCTCGGTGCCGGTCGGCATCACCGTCGAGGGCGCCAACATCCTGACCCGTAACCTGATCGTGTTCGGGCAGGGCGCGATCCGCGCGCATCCTTATCTGCTGGACGAGATGAACGCGCTCGGCAACTCCGACCGCGCCAAAGGTCTCGACGCCTTCGACACGGCGTTCTGGAAACATATCGGCCACAGCATCACGACGATGTTCCGGGCCTGGGGCCGGAACTGGAGCGGCGGCATGTTCGTGGCCGCGCCCGATGCCGGAGATGCGACAAAATTCTATCGCCAGCTTTCGCGCTATTCCTCGGCGTTCGCGCTGTGCGCCGACATGGCGCTGTTGACGCTGGGCGGCGCGCTGAAGCGCAAGGAAATGCTGTCGGCGCGGTTCGGCGACATCCTGTCGGAACTGTATCTGCTCTCCGCGGTGCTGAAGCGCTGGCAGGACGAGGGCCGCCAGCCGGCGGATTTCGCCTTACTCGAATGGTGCATGGCGAGCGGCTTTAAAACCATCGAAAACCGTTTCGCGGAAATCTTCGCCAATCTGCCCAATCGATTCGTCGCCGTGGTGCTGAAATTCCTGATCCAGCCGTTCGGGGCGCGCGTGCTTGGGCCTTCCGACCTTGTGATCCATCGATGCGCGCAACTGGTGCTGGAGCCGTCGGCCGCGCGCGATCGCCTGACTCCGGATCTATCGCATATTGATGACGACCGCGGCGTCGCGCGGCTGGAGAAGGCATTCTTGCTCGTCACAGGGGCGGAGGACATCGCGAAAAAGATGCGCGCCGCCCATCTTCGCGACTGGAAGGACGCGGTGAAGAAGGGCGTGATCACGCAGAACGAAGGCGAGAAGCTCGCGGCCGCGCATGAGGCCGCGGCAAAGGTCATCGAGGTCGACGACTTCGCGCCGGAAGCGCTGTCGCCGATTTACAAAAAGCCCGCCGACGTGCATCAGTTCTTCCAGGAGTTGGGTGAGCAAAGGGCTGCGAGCTGATGGCGCGACCGGTTTTCATTATCGACGGCAGCCGGACGCCGTTCCTGAAAGCGCGCAGCGGGCCCGGCCCCTTCACCCCGGTCGATCTCGCCGTGCAATGCGGCCGGCCTTTGCTGGCCCGGCAACCCTTTGCGCCCACCGCCTTCGATCAGGTGATCCTTGGCTGCGTCAATGTCATTGCCGACGAGATGAACCCGGCGCGGGTCGCGGCGCTGCGGCTCGGCATGGGTGAAGCCATGGTCGCCTTCACGGTCCAGATCAATTGCGGCTCCGGAATGCAGTCGATCGACACCGCCTATCGTTACATCCGCGAAGGCGTCTCCGATCTGATCCTGGCCGGCGGTTCGGAAGCGCTGAGCTACGCGCCATTGGTGTGGCCGCAGCAGGGCGTGCGCTGGTTCGCAGGGCTGGCCGGCGCCAAGGGCATTCTCGGCAAGCTGGCGGCGCTCGCGAAAACGCGTCCGGCTTATTTCAAGCCGGTGATTGGCCTGGAGCGCGGGCTGACCGATCCCATTACCGAACTCAATATGGGGCAGACCGCCGAAGTCGTCGGACACCTCTTCGGCATCACGCGTGCGCAGTCGGACGCCTATGCGGTCGAAAGCCACAAGCGGCTGGCCAATGCGCAGGCGCAGGGCTGGCTGAAAGGCGAGGTCGAAACCGCGTTCGCGCGCGACGGCAAGTTCTACGATCATGATGACGGCGTGCGGCCGGACTCTTCGCCGGAGTCGCTTGCGAAACTGAAGCCGGTATTCGAGCGGCCCTGGGGGCAGGTCACCGCCGGCAACTCCTCGCAGATCACCGACGGCGCATCCTGGACCATCCTTGCCTCGGAAGAAGCCGTCGCCAAACATGGGCTGACGCCAAAGGCTGCGATCATCGACAGCCAGTGGTCGGCGCTCGATCCCTCCATCATGGGCCTCGGCCCGGTGCTGTCGGCGACCGAATTGCTGAAGCGCAACAATTTGTCGCTCGGGGATATCGAGACCTGGGAATTGAACGAGGCGTTCGCGACGCAGGTGCTGGGGTGCCTGGCCGCCTGGAATGACGAAAAGTTTTGCCGCGAGATTTTGGGTCTCGATGGCGCCGCCGGGCAGATCGACCACGCCCGGCTCAATGTCGATGGCGGCGCCATCAGCCTCGGACACCCCGTGGGCTGCAGCGGCAACCGCATCGTGCTGCATCTCGTCAATGCGATGAAGCGGCTCGGCACCAGGCGCGGCATCGCCACCGAATGTATCGGCGGCGGGCAGGGTGGCGCCATGTTGATAGAGACGGTGTGATCATGGATTCACGGATCATGGACGTTCTCGGCGATCGCGTGCTCGAACTCGGGCCGAAGCCCGATGCCGGCGGGCCCTATCGCAACTTCAAACTGACCCGCGATCCAGAAGGGATTGCGTGGCTGTTGTTCGACCGCGAGGGCGCCAGCGCCAATACGCTGTCGGCCGATGTCATCGAAGAACTCGATGCCGTGCTGGCGGCGCTGGAAAGCGAGCGGCCGGCAGGGCTCGTCATTCGCTCCGCGAAGCCATCCGGCTTCATCGCCGGCGCCGACGTCAACGAATTTCGCGGCGCGGCCGATGCGCGACCCGTGGAGACCGCGATCGGCCGGGCGCATGTGGTGATCGACCGGCTCGAAGCGTTGAAGGTTCCGACCGTCGCCGTGATCCACGGTTTCTGCCTCGGCGGCGGTCTTGAAGTCGCGCTGGCGTGCCAGTCGCGGATCGCGATCGACGGCGCCCGCTTTGGTTTTCCGGAAGTGATGCTCGGCCTGCATCCCGGCCTCGGCGGCACCGCGCGCTTCACGCAATTGGTCAATCCGATGCAGGCGATGACCTTGATGCTGACCGGCAAGACCATCGATGCGCGACGGGCGAAGGCGCTCGGGCTGGTCGATGCCGTGACGCAGGAGCGGCATGTTCGCAATGCCGTCAAGGATGCGGTGTTCGGCCGGCTGAAGCGCGCCAGGCCCGGACCCTTGAACGCAATTCTGAACTCGGGTCCGGTCCGCGGCTTCCTTGCCTCGCGCATGCGCGCGGAGGCGGAGAAAGCCGCGCCGCATGAGAATTATCCGGCGCCTTACGCGCTGATCGATCTCTGGGAAAAGCACGGCGGCGACAAGGCCGCGATGCTGTCGGCCGAAAAGACCTCGTTCGCCAATCTGATGGTGACGCCGACGGCGCAGAACCTGATCCGCGTGTTCTTCCTGCGCGAGCAGATGAGGAAGCTTGCGGGAAGCGGCAACAAGATCGCGCATGTCCACGTCATCGGCGCCGGCGCGATGGGCGGCGACATCGCCGCATGGTGCGCCAATCAGGACATGCGGGTGACGCTGTCGGACATGAAGCCGGAGCCGATCGCCGGCGCGATGAAGCGCGCGGCGGATCTGTTTGGCAAGATCATCCACAAGCGCACCGGCGTGCGTGACGCGCTGGACCGGCTCATCCCAGATCTCGACGGCGAGGGCATCCGCAATGCCGATCTCATCATCGAAGCCGTGCCGGAAAAGCTGGAATTAAAGCAGAAGGTCTATGCCGGGCTGGAGCCGAAGATGAAAGCCGGCGCGATCCTCGCCACCAACACTTCGAGCATTCCGCTGCAGGATTTGCGCACCACGCTTGCAAAACCCGGGCGGCTGGTCGGGCTGCATTTCTTCAATCCGGTCTCGCGGCTGCAACTGGTCGAGGTGGTCAGCCACGACGGCAGCGATCCGCAAATGCTGAAGGAGGCGATGGCCTTTGTCGGTGCCATCGACCGGCTGCCGCTGCCGGTGAAGAGCTCACCGGGCTTTCTCGTCAACCGCGCGCTGACGCCCTACATGCTCGAGGCGATGGTGATGCTGGATGAGAAGATCGATAAATCGGTCATCGATGCGGCCGCGGAAAAATTCGGCATGCCGATGGGTCCGATCGAACTCGCCGATCAGGTCGGTCTCGACATCTGCCTGGATGTCGGCGACATGCTGCGCTCGAAGTTCGGCGATTCTCTCCCGCCTACGCCGGCCTGGCTGCGCGAGAAGGTGGCCAAGGGCGAGCTCGGCCGCAAGACCGGCAGGGGGTTTTACGTCTGGAAGGACGGCAAGGCCGACAAGATCTCCGGCCCGGCCAGCGCGTCCCAGCCGACGCCGGAAATGATCGACCGGCTGATGCTGCCGATGTCGAATGTCTGCGTCGCCTGTCTGCGTGAAGGCATCGTCGACAATGCCGATGTGGTCGACGGCGCCATGATCTTCGGCACCGGCTATGCGCCGTTTCGCGGCGGCCCGCTGAATTATGC
This sequence comes from uncultured Alphaproteobacteria bacterium, assembly GCA_963793165.1. Classification (GTDB taxonomy): domain Bacteria; phylum Pseudomonadota; class Alphaproteobacteria; order Rhizobiales; family Xanthobacteraceae; genus Bradyrhizobium. The sequence continues at coordinate 1,007,894 of CAWBYU010000002.1, read as the reverse complement.
ACGGACCCGCGGCCTTGAAAATGTCGTGGCGGCCTTGCGTGCGCTGACGACAAAATTCGGCGGACGCTTTGCGCCGGATGCCGGCTGGGAGACTTTCAAGTGAAGGACACGCAGGCTGTTGCCGCGCCGCTGAATATGGAAACCGAGCCGCCCGGCGATCTCTGCATCCGCACGCTGGCGATGCCGGCCGACACCAACGCGAACGGCGACATCTTCGGCGGCTGGCTGCTGAGCCAGATGGATCTCGGCGGCGGCGTGTTCGCGTCGAAGATCGCGAAATCCCGCACCGTGACGGTGGCGATCGAGGCCATGAATTTCCGCAAACCCGTCTTTGTCGGCGATCTGGTTTCCGTGCACGCCAATCTAGTCCGGGTCGGCAAGACCTCGATCACGGTCCATCTCGAGGCCTGGGTGCTGCGCCGCAAGGAAATGCAGTCGATCCTGGTGACCGACGGCAATTTTACCTATGTCTCGATCGACGATCAGGGCCGTCCGCAGGTCGTCCAACGCGGCGAACCGCCGATCCTTACCTGAGGCGCGTCGCTTCATCACTCGGATGTCATCACCCGCCAAATGTTTAGCTCATCGGGCTCGCCGAGGGCGAGACCCCGTGGCGGGGTATCACGATGTGTTGAAATCTAATCCCGGGAACCTTTAGGCCCCCGCTCCGTTGTCTGCCGGAATTTGAAATAGAGGCTGGCAATGTCGGACACCTACATCATCGAAGTCGGCTCGCAGGCCGCCGGAATTGTCGTGCGCAATCCGGACGGCTATCGGTTTTTCGCGGCCACCCATCGTTTCAATCGGCTGGACGGCCAGCTGTTTCGTAACGCGCGCGAGGCCGAGCGCGCGGCGAGGAATCTCGTCAGCGGCGGTCTGACGCTGGCCGCGTAAGAGCCATTTGGCATCTATGTGTGCCTGTGCACCGTCATGTGCTCGCCCGTTCGCGCGAGCACCATCGCCTGGGCTCTTCTCCCGTGCGCGACAGTGTTGAGGCCGTGACGGTTAATAGCTCGGTCTTGGCCCGACGGACCATCTTCGAGCCCAATCTGCCGCGTTGACCGCATGCCGGAACGGCCGCACGATGGGCGGGTCTTTGCCCGAGGTGCCGCTATGACCGGTCTCACCCATCGCCAGTCCGAGATCCTGAATATCGCCCGCGCCTTCGGCCGGGTGATGGTGGAGGATCTCGCGCGGCGTTTCGAGGTCTCGGCACAGACCATCCGCAAAGACCTGAACGATTTGTGCGATCACCGCTCGCTGACGCGGATCCATGGCGGCGCCATCATTGCGTCGGGCGTCGAGAACCTCGCCTATGAAGCGCGCAGGTTTGTCGCCGCCGAGGAAAAAAAAGCCATCGGCGCGGCGGCGGCGCAGCTCATTCCCAATGGCTGCTCGCTGTTCATCAATATCGGCACCACCACCGAAGAAGTCGCCAGCGCCTTGACCTCGCATCAGGATCTGCTGGTCATCACCAACAACCTCAACGTCGCGATGCTGCTGTATCGGCACCCGCGGATCGAGGTGATCGTGGCCGGCGGCGCGGTGCGCCGCGCCGACGGCGCGGTGATCGGCTCGACCGCGATCAGCCTGATCGGCCAGTTCAAGGTCGATTACGCCATCATCGGCGCCTCCGCGATCGACGAGGAGGGCGCGCTGCTGGATTTCGATTATCGCGAAGTCCAGGCGGCGCAGGCCATCATCGCCAATGCACGCAGCGTCATGCTGGTCGCAGACAGCACGAAACTTCGGCGCAGCGCGCCGGTCCGCATCGCCCATATCAGCCAGATCCAGACCTTCGTCACCGACGCCGCACTGCCGGCGGCGCTGGCGAATATCTGCCACAGCCGAGGTATCGAGGTGATCGAGGCGATGCCCAAGCTGCAAGTCGATCTGGATGAGCCGGGTATGGAGCCATCGTCCGTCGTGACGCGTCTGCGCTAAGATAGTTGGATCAAGGCCTCATGGTTCGAGACGCGCGAAGACGCGCTCCTCACCATGAGGGTTTAAGACCTCATCTGCAGCTTCACGACCTCATCCCGAGGGAGCGCCAACGGGTCGCGCGAATGCGCGCCCGATGACAGGCTCCGCGCCGTCTCGAAGGATGAAAGCCCGCGAACCGGAGATTCCGCCACACTTTGCCCTTTTTGTTTGCTTTCGCTTTCGATTGTGATTTAATCGAAATCGAAAGCAAAGTCGCCAAAGTGAACGGGCGAGCGCCGGGGAAGCGTCTGTTGGAGCGGATTTTCGACCTCGCGATCATTGGGGGCGGCGTCAATGGCTGCGGCATCGCGCGCGATGCGGCGGGCCGGGGCCATTCTGTTTTCCTGTGTGAAATGAATGACTTGGCCAGCGGAACGTCGTCCTGGTCGACCAAACTCGTGCATGGCGGGCTGCGCTATCTGGAATATTACGAGTTTCGGCTGGTCCGCGAGGCGCTGATCGAGCGCGAAATCCTCTGGCAGATCGCGCCCCATATCATCCGCCCGCTTCGTTTCGTGTTGCCGCACCATGACGGGTTGCGTCCGGCGTGGCTGCTGCGGTTGGGATTATTTCTCTACGACCATATCGGCGGCCGGAAGCTGCTGCCGCCGACCCGCTCGGTCGATCTGACCCGCGACGAGGTCGGGCGTCCCCTGATTGCCGGCCGCTTTACGCGCGGCTTCGAATATTCCGATTGCTTTGTCGACGACGCCCGCCTGGTGGTGCTCACCGCGCGCGACGCCGCGAACCGCGGCGCCGAAATCCGCACCCGTTCCCGCGCGGTCGAGATCCGGCAGACCGACGGAATCTGGCAGGTGACCGTCGAGGACACCGCGAGCGGGGCACGCAGCACGATTCAGGCCCGCGCGCTGGTCAACGCCGGCGGGCCCTGGGTCGAACAGGTGCTGGCGTCCGGCGCCGGCGTCAACGCCCGAGCAAAAGTGCGGCTGGTGCAGGGCTCGCATATCGTGGTGCGAAAACTATACGCGCACGACCGCGCCTACATGTTCCAGAACAGCGACGGCCGCATCGTGTTCGTCATTCCCTACCAGGATGATTTCACGCTGATCGGCACCACCGATCGCGATTTCGATGGCGATCCCTCGAAAGTGAAGGCTTCGACCGAGGAGATCAAATACCTCTGCGATTCCGTCAGCGAATATCTGGCGAAACCTGTCATCGCCGAAGACGTGGTCTGGACCTATGCCGGGGTTCGCCCGCTCTATGATGACGGCGCCAGCGAGGCCAAGGCCGCCACCCGCGATTATGTCTTCGAACTCGACACCCCCGGCGGCGCGCCGCTGCTGTCGATCTATGGCGGCAAGATCACCACCTATCGCCGTCTCGCCGAGGAGGCGCTGGAACGCCTCGCGCCCTACTTGCGCAATTCCAAGGCGCGCGAAGGCTGGACCGCCAAATCGCCGTTGCCCGGGGGCGATTTCGGTGTCTCCGCCATCGCCGCGCTATCACACGAGCTCTTGCGCGACTATCCTTTTCTGACGCCCGCGCATGCCAGCCGGCTGGCGCACGCCTACGGCACCCGTGCGACAAAATTGCTCGGCAGCGCGAAATCGATGGCCGACCTCGGCCAGGCGTTCGGCGCCACCTTGACGGAAAGCGAGGTCAGGTACCTGATGGCGAATGAGTGGGCCCGCACTGCCGAGGACGTGGTGTGGCGGCGATCCAAGCTTGGATTGCGGCTGTCGCCCGCCGAGATTGCCGCCATCGACGACTGGATGGCGGCCCACCGGGTTTCCATCGAACGTCCCTTGCTCGAGGCGGGAGGGCGGACATGACGGTCACGCTCGAACACGTTACGCGAACCGTGGATGGCATTCCGACCATTCGCGATGTCTCGCTGACGCTCGAGCGTGGCACGTTGAGCGTGCTGCTCGGGCCGACGCTATCGGGAAAGACGTCGATCATGCGGCTGCTCGCCGGTCTCGACAAGCCGACCACCGGCCGTGTCCTGGTCGACGGCAACGATGTCACCGCCCTCGATGTCCGCAAGCGTTCGGTCGCGATGGTCTATCAGCAGTTCATCAATTATCCCTCGCTGACCGTCTATGAAAACATCGCCTCGCCGCTGCGGGTGCAGCGAAAGCCGCGCGCGGAAATCGAGCAGCGGGTCCAGGAGGCGGCGAAACTGCTGAGGCTCGAGCCCTATATGGACCGCACGCCGCTGCAACTGTCCGGCGGCCAGCAGCAGCGCACGGCGATCGCGCGCGCGCTGGTGAAGGGCGCCGATCTGGTGCTGCTGGACGAGCCGCTCGCCAATCTCGACTACAAGCTGCGCGAGGAACTGCGCACCGAGCTGCCGCGCATCTTTGAAGCCTCCGGCGCGATCTTCGTTTATGCCACCACGGAGCCGTCCGAGGCGTTGCTGCTGGGCGGGCGCACGGTCTGCATGTGGGAAGGCCAGATCCTGCAGACCGGCGACACCTCGAAGGTCTATCGCCATCCCGACACCTTGCGCGTCGCCCAGGTGTTTTCCGATCCGCCGCTCAACATCGTCGGAATCGAAAAGAGCGATGGCTCGGTGCAATACGCCGGCGGGGTCAAGGCGCCGGCTTCGGGACTTTATGCCGGCCTTGGCGATGGCGCCTACCGGGTCGGCTTCCGCGCTCACCAGTTGGAGGTCGCCAACGGCATTGCCGGCCGGCACGCGTTTCACGCCACCGTCACGGTGACGGAAATCACCGGTTCGGAAAGCTTCGTGCATCTCAGTCGCGATGCGTCCAACTGGGTCGCGGTGCTGCAGGGCGTGCACGAATATCCGCCCGGGCACGTGCTGGACGCCGTGCTCGATCCCAACAATGTCTTTGTGTTCGACGCGGCCGGCCGGCTGGTCGCAGCGCCCGGCGCGATGTGAGGGACGTGGCGCATGGCCCGCATTGACCTCGTCGATCTCGCGCATTCCTATAACGGCCATTCCGCCGATCCCGAATTGTTTGCGCTCAAGCCGGTGACGATGACCTGGCGGCAGGGCGGCGCCTATGCGCTGCTCGGGCCCTCCGGCTGCGGCAAGACCACGCTGCTCAATCTGATTTCCGGCATCGTCACGCCGTCGCGCGGTCAGATCCTGTTCGACGGCGTCGACATCACACCGCTGTCAACCCAGAAGCGCAATATCGCGCAAGTGTTCCAGTTTCCGGTGATCTACGACACCATGACCGTCGGCCAGAACCTCGCCTTTCCGCTGAAGAATCGCGGCGTCCCCAAACCGGAGATCGACGCGCGGGTCGCCGACATCGCGCGTCTGCTCGACCTCACGCCGTATCTCGACCGCAAGGCGACGCGGCTGACGGCCGACGCCAAGCAGAAGATCTCGCTCGGCCGCGGCTTGGTCCGGTCCGATGTCGCGGCGGTGCTGTTCGACGAGCCGCTGACGGTGATCGATCCCGAGCTGAAATGGCAGTTGCGCTCCAAGCTCAAGGCGCTGCACCGCGATCTCGATCTGACGATGATCTATGTGACCCACGACCAGACCGAGGCGCTGACCTTTGCCGATACGGTGGTGGTGATGCATGACGGTCGTGTGGTGCAGAGCGGCACGCCGGCGGAATTGTTCGACAAGCCGGAACACACCTTTGTCGGCTATTTCATCGGCTCGCCCGGCATGAACATCGTGCCCGCCGAAGTGAGAGGCCGCGAGGCGCGCGTAGGCGGCCATGTGATCGAGCTGAACCGGGCCTATGATAACCTCCCCGCAGGTGCAAAGATCGAGGTCGGCGTGCGGCCCGAATTCGTCGATGTCGCGCCGCCCGCGCCGGGCCTGCTGTCGGCCAACATCGAGCGAATCGACGACCTCGGCCGCGTCCGCTTCGCCCGGGTTCGCATTGGCGACGCAAAATTCGCGGCACGGGTGCCGCCGGGATTTTCCGTACCGGGCGATGTCGCCGGGCTGATATTCGATCCGTCGCACGTTCACATCTACGCGGACAGCCGCCTGGTCGAGGGATCGGCCTGATGGACAAGACCATCAACCAAAAAGCCTGGTTCCTGGTGCTGCCGGTGTTTCTGGTGGTGGCGTTCTCCGCCATCCTGCCGCTGATGACGGTCGTGAACTATTCGATGCAGGACACCTTCGGCAACAACCAGTTCTTCTGGAATGGCGTCGGCTGGTTCAAGGAGCTGCTCGATCCCTCGACCGATCTCGGCGAACGTTTTCTGGCGTCGCTGTGGCGCAACCTGTTTTTCTCGGCGGTGATCCTCGTCATCGAGGTGCCGCTCGGCATCGTGGTGGCGCTGTCGATGCCGCGCGAGGGATGGCAGGTCGCGGCCTGCCTCGTGATCATGGCGTTGCCGCTGCTGATTCCATGGAACGTGGTCGGGACCATCTGGCAGATCTTCGGACGGCCCGACATCGGCCTGTTGGGCTATACGCTCAACAGCCTCGGGATCAATTACAACTACGTCTCCAACGAGTTCGACGCGTGGGCCACCGTCATCGCGATGGATGTCTGGCACTGGACCAGCCTGGTCGCGCTGTTGTGCTACGCCGGATTGAAATCGATTCCTGACGCCTATTATCAGGCGGCGCAGATCGACGGCGCGTCGCGCTGGGCGGTGTTCACCGCGATTCAGCTGCCGAAAATGAATTGGGTGCTGCTGATCGCGGTGCTGCTGCGATTCATGGACAGTTTCATGATCTACACCGAGCCGTTCGTGGTGACCGGCGGCGGTCCCGGCAACTCGACGACCTTCGTTTCCATCGAACTGGTCAAGATCGCGCTGGGGCAATTCGATCTCGGCAAGGCGGCAGCGCTGTCGCTGGTCTACAATCTGATCATCATCATCGTGTGCTGGATCTTCTACACCGTCATGACCAATGCCGGCGCCGAGCGGCAGCCTGACAAGGGAACCGCATGATGCATTCGATTCCCGGCCGCCGCCTCATCCTCTCGCTGTTCCTGATCTTCCTGCTGCTGCCGATCTATTGGCTGGTCAATATGAGCTTCAAGACCAATACCGAGATCGTCTCGACCATGACGCTGTGGCCGCATCAGCCGACCATCGAAAACTACATGCGCATCTTCACCGACGAGAGCTGGTACTCCGGCTACATCAATTCGCTGAAATATGTCGTCATCAACACGATCATCTCGCTTTCGGTGGCGTTGCCGGCGGCCTACGCGTTTTCGCGTTACCATTTTCTCGGCGACAAGCATCTGTTCTTCTGGCTTCTGTCGAACCGGATGGCGCCGGCGGCGGTCTATGCGCTGCCGTTCTTCAATCTTTATTCGGCGATCAATCTGTTCGACACGCCGTGGGCGGTCGCGTTGGCGCACTGCATCTTCAACGTCCCGCTCGCGGTCTGGATTCTCGAAGGGTTCGTCTCCAGCGTGCCGCGCGAGATCGACGAAACCGCCTTTCTCGACGGCTATTCGTTTCCGCGGTTCTTCATCAAGATCCTGGTGCCGTTGATCGCCAGCGGCATCGGCGTCGCCGCGTTTTTCTGCTTCATGTTCTCCTGGGTCGAATTGCTGCTGGCGCGCACGCTGACCTCGGTCAACGCCAAGCCGATTTCGGCCGTGATGACCCGCACGGTCTCGGCGGCTGGAATGGATTGGGGATTGCTGGCCGCGGCCGGCGTGCTGACCATCATCCCCGGCGCGCTGGTGATCTGGTTTGTCCGAAATTACATCGCGCGCGGCTTCGCGCTCGGCAGGGTGTAGTTCGATGGTCAGATCGAAGCGCGTCTCAGGGGTCGCTTTCACCTCGCCCCGCTTGCGGGGAGAGGTCGGCGCGAAGCGCCGGGTGAGGGGGACTATCCGCGAGTCCCAGTCTGTGGAGAGCCCCCCTCACCCCAGCCCTCTCCCCGCGCGCGGGGAGAGGGGGCGTCGCTCCACCGCGATGCTTGGCGGAAGAGGATAGGTCGATGGAAAACATCGCATGGATGGCCTGGACGCTGCCGACCGCGATCTTTTTCGTGCTGCTCGCCATGACGCTTGCGGTCATGACCTGGCTCGCGGTCGCCTATCCCGAAGCCGAGCGCGTCGGAATCCTGCGCATTCCGACGACGCGCGGCGACCGACTGTTCATTTCGCTGATCATGACCGCCGTCATCCATCTGTTGTGGATTGGCCTCGTCGGCACCGATCCGATCGTGACGCTACCGATCGGAGAAGAGGGAATTGAAATATCGAGCCTGTGGCTCGCTACCGTGATTTCGCTTGTTTCGGCCGTTGCGATTTTCCGCACCGTCTGAGGCACACGAAAAAAACCAGATCCGGGATCAACCCGGGCCTGAATATAGTTTGTCGCTGCAACGGAGGAACCAATATGCGACACTTTAGGAGAAGAAACGGCCCCCTGACCAGGAACAGTTTTCTGACCATGAGCAGCGCCGCGGCGCTGATCGCGACTTCCGTGACGATTGCCGCGCCCGCCTTTGCGGACGATGCGACCGCGCAGAAGTGGATCGACAGCGAATTTCAACCCTCGACCCTGTCGAAGGCCGATCAGTTGAAGGAACTGCAGTGGTTCGAAAAGGCGGCGCAGCCGTTCAAGGGAATGGAAATCAACGTGGTGTCGGAAACCATTACGACGCACGAATATGAAGCCAGGACCCTGGCCAAGGCGTTCACGGAGATCACCGGCATCAAGCTCAAGCACGACGTCATCCAGGAAGGCGACGTGGTCGAAAAGCTGCAGACCCAGATGCAGTCCGGAAAGAACGTCTATGACGGCTGGATCAATGATTCCGATCTGATCGGGACGCATTTTCGCTACGGCCAGACCGTCGTGCTGTCGGACTATATGACCGGCGAGGGCAAGGACGTCACCGACCCCATGCTCGACGTCAACGACTTCATCGGCAAGTCCTTTACCACGGCGCCGGACGGCAAGCTTTATCAGCTTCCCGACCAGCAGTTCGCGAACCTCTATTGGTTCCGCTACGACTGGTTCTCCAATCCCGACTACAAGGCCAAGTTCAAGGCCAAATATGGCTACGAACTCGGTGTTCCCGTGAACTGGTCGGCCTATGAAGATATCGCCGAATTCTTCACCAACGACATCAAGGAGATCAACGGCGTCAAGGTCTATGGCCACATGGACTACGGCAAAAAGGATCCGTCGCTGGGATGGCGCTTCACCGACGCCTGGCTGTCGATGGCAGGCAACGGCGACAAGGGCATTCCCAACGGCCTGCCGGTCGACGAATGGGGCATCCGCATGGAAGGCTGCCGTCCGGTCGGCTCAAGCGTCGAGCGCGGCGGCGACACCAACGGTCCGGCGGCGGTCTATTCGATCACCAAATATCTCGACTGGATGAAGAAGTATGCTCCGCCGCAGGCGCAGGGCATGACCTTCTCCGAATCGGGACCGGTGCCGGCGCAAGGCGCGATCGCGCAGCAGATCTTCTGGTACACGGCTTTCACCGCCGACATGGTGAAGCCGGGCCCGGTGATGAATGGCGATGGCACGCCGAAATGGCGGATGGCGCCGTCGCCGCACGGGGCCTACTGGAAGGACGGCATGAAGCTCGGCTATCAGGACGCCGGCTCTCTGACGCTGCTGAAGTCGACGCCGGCCGACCGCCGCAAGGCGGCCTGGCTCTATCTGCAATTCATCGTCTCCAAGACGGTGAGCCTGAAGAAGAGTCATGTCGGTCTCACCTTCATCCGTGAATCCGACATCTGGGACAAGTCCTTCACCGAGCGCGCGCCGAAACTTGGCGGGCTGATCGAGTTCTACCGCTCGCCGGCGCGCGTGCAGTGGACCCCGACCGGCAACAACGTGCCGGATTATCCGAAACTTGCGCAATTGTGGTGGCAGAACATCGGCGATGCGTCGTCCGGTGCGAAGACGCCGCAGGCGGCGATGGATTTGCTCGCCGCCGCTCAGGATTCGGTGATGGAGCGGCTGGAGAAGTCCGGCGTGCAGGGTGCCTGCGGGCCGAAGCTCAACAAGAAGGAGAAGCCGGAATACTGGTTCGCCAAGGCTGAAAAAGACCACACCATTGCGCCCCAGCGCAAGCTGGCGAACGAAAAGCCGAAGGGTGAAACCATCGATTACGACGCCCTGATCAAGTCGTGGCCGGCCTCGCCGCCGAAGCGCGCTGAGGCGAAGTAAGCACCGCAACGGAAGACTGTCACAACACAAGCAAAAGGCCGGGAGCTATCCCGGCCTTTTTTTCTTTCGTGCTGTGGAATCGTCATTCCGGGGCGACGCGCAGCGTCGAGCCCGGAATCCGGAGATTGTTGCTCGAGATTCCGGGTTCGCGCTGAGGCGCGCCCCGGAATGACGGCGGAGAGGGCGGCGGTCCCGCTTCGTCTACTGCGCCGTGGCCAGCGCTTCGCCGAGCACCGGATAATCCGTGTAGCCCTTGGCGCCACCGCCGTAGAACGTCGCCTTGTCGGGTTCGTTGAGCGGCGCGCCGCGCTTGAGACGCTCGACCAGATCGGGATTCGAGATGAACGGCTTGCCGAACGCGATCAGGTCGGCCTGGTCGGCCGCGAGCACCTTGGTGGCGAGTTCGAAATCATAGCCGTTGTTGGCGACATAGGCGCCCTTGAAGCGCTTGCGCAACGAGCCATAGTCGAACGGCGCGTTGTCGCGCGGGCCGCCGGTCGCGCCTTCGACGACATGGAGATACACCAGGTTCAGCGCGCTGAGATGATCGACGATATGATCGAACAGCGGTTGCGGGTTGCTGTCGGAGATATCGTTGGACGGCGTCACCGGCGAGATGCGAATGCCGGTCCGCTCCGGCCCTGCTTCCGCCGCGACAACCTTCGCCGCTTCCAGCATCAGTTTCGCGCGGTTCTCGATCGAGCCGCCATAGGCGTCGGTGCGCTTGTTGGCACCGTCCTTGGCGAACTGGTCCAACAGATAGCCGTTGGCGCCGTGGACTTCGACGCCATCGAAACCGGCTTCCAGCGCGTTCGCGGCGGCGCGCTTGAAACTCTCGATGATTCCGGGGATTTCCTCCAGCGCCAGCGCGCGCGGTTCGGAAATGTCGGTGAAGGTGCCGCCGACAAACGTCTTGCCCTTGGCGCGGATCGCGGAAGGCCCGACCGGCGCGCCGTTATTAGGTTGCAGCGAGGTGTGCGAGACGCGGCCGACATGCCAGAGCTGGATGAAGATGCGTCCGCCGCGCTCGTGCACGCGGTCCGTGATTTTGCGCCAGCCCGCGACCTGTTCTTTCGAGTAGATGCCGGGGGTATCCTGATAGCCCTGGCCCTGTTGCGAGATCGGGCTCGCCTCGGTGATCAAAAGGCCCGCCGAGGCGCGCTGTCCGTAATATTCTGTTGCCAGCGGGCTCGGCACCATGCCGGGAGGGATCGCGCGGTTGCGGGTCAGGGGCGCCATCACCAGGCGGTTGGGAAGCGTGATCGGGCCAAGCTTGTAGGGCTCGAAAAGTTTGGTCGGCGTGCTCATGTTGGGGGTCCGGGAGAATTGGAGATATGGAACAATTGGGCATTACTGGCTGCCGCGCAATGCCCTAAGCCATTCGGCAGGCGCAGACGAGCCGCGCACGACGCCGCGGGTGCGGGCTGGCAACGTAAGTGCGTTGCCGTAGGATGATTTATTCGAAATCAGGAGCAGGGTAGCATAGGCCAGCTTCTTGGCCGGCGCCGTGACGGCCGAACATTACTGCCCCGCGCGTTTTTCTCCTTCCACGGTCATTCCGGGGCGCGCGAAGCGCGAACCCGGAATTTCCAGATTCCGGGTTCAGCCCTGCGGGCTGCCCCGGAATGACAGTGAGAGAGTTTACACCCCCAGAAAATCGCGCTTGCCGATTTCCACGCCGTTGTGGCGCAGGATGCCGTGGGTGGTTGCGGCATGGAAGTAGAAGTTCGGGAAGGCGAAGGCGTTGAGGAACTGCTGGCCCTTCAGCGTCATGTTCTTGTTCGGGCTGATGGGGAACGTGACATCCTTGGCGTCGCCGCCCTCGAACTGCGCGGGCTTGAACGATTTCACGAAATCGATGGTCTTGGCGAGACGCTGCCTGAGTTCATCAAAGGTCTTTTCGGTATCGGGCGTGGATGGCACCTCGCTATGCGTCAGGCGGGCGCAGCCTTTGGCCGCGAAATCGCTGGCGAGCTGGATTTGCCGGCTGAGCGGCAGCATGTCCGGAAAGAGCCGGGCGCCGAGCAGAACCTCGGGCTGGATGTTCCTGGCTTTGCAGTGCGCCTCGGCCTTGGCGAGAAGGCCCGAAAGGCTGGTGAGAATCTGCAAGAAGGCCGGAACGGTGGCGTCGTAGAAAGACATGTGATGCTCTTTTCGTGTTGTGGGATGCCGCGATCATCGCAAGGTGGGATGTCGCACATCAGGTAATGATGCGGGCCAATAAGATCAACGCGGCGCGCCGCGCATCCGCGCCAGCAATTCCGCGGTCGGCCAGGAATCGGCGGGCAGGCCGTATTTGATCTGCATCGACTTCACCGCGGTCCGGCTTTGCTGGCCCATCACGCCGTCGACCTTGCCGACGTTGAAGCCGGCGCGCACCAGCATTTGCTGCATCTCGCGCAGCTCGTTGAAGGGCAGTTGCGCGACCGGCGCCACCGGGCGGCGCATCGGCGGCGCGCCGGCGATGCGGGTGGCGAGATAGCCGGCGGTGGTCGAATAGATCAGCGAGTTGTTCCATTCGGTGTAGGCGGCGAAATTGGGATAGGCCAGGAACGCCGGTCCCATCCGGCCCATCGGCAGCAGCAGCGACGCCGGCAGATCGTCGTTCGGCAGTGCCTTGCCGTCAGGATAGGTCACGCCGAATTGGGCCCATTTGGAGCGCGGCAGCTTGATGGTGAGGTCAGCCTGGTCCCAAGGAAGATCCTGCGGCACCCGCACTTCCTGCAGCCACGGCTCGCCGCGCCGCCATTTCAGGCCGGTGGCGATGTAGTTCGCGGTCGAGCCGATCACGTCGGCGGGGCTGCGCAAGAGATTGCGATGCCCGTCGCCGTCGTAATCGACGGCGTAGTTGAAATAATGCGTCGGCAGGAATTGCGTCTGGCCGAGTTCGCCGGCCCACGATCCCACCATCTCGCTGGGCGAGAGATCGCCGCGATCGATGATCTTCAGGGCGGCGATGGTCTCGTTCGCAAACATCTGCGAGCGGCGGCAGTCATAGGCCAGCGACACCAGCGAGCGCAGCGTCGGCAGATTGCCCATGTTGGCGCCGAAATCGCTTTCAAGTCCCCAGAACGCCGCGATGACAGCGGGCGGCACGCCATATTCCTTTTCGGCGCGCGCAAAGGCCGCCGCGTAGGTCTTGATCCGGGCCTGGCCCTGCTGCATCCGGTAGGGCGCGGCCATGCGGCCCGCGAATTCGGTGAACACCTGCCCGAACACCCGCTGGCCGCGGTCGCGGTTGACGATGCCCTGGTCATAGACAAGCCCGGGCGATGCTTCCGCCAGCGCCTGCTGCGAAACACCCGCCGCGACCGCCTGCTGTTTCAGATCGCCAAGGAAGCGGTCGAAACTCATGCCGTTGTGGCAGGCCGCGCCGCCGCGCAAGGCGGGTGCTGCGGCCGGCCTGGCGGGAGCGGCCATCGGTTTCGGTAAAGCCACAGCCGTTTGCGCTGTTGCCTGCTGTGGTCCGCACAGGATTGAAAACAAGGCTGCGCCAGGAAAAGCGACAGGAAACGCGTTAAGAAACGCGACAAGAAAAAAGCGCGCGGTCGAAAAGCTTCGCATGAAAGTACCGTTGGAGGTGCTAATTCGAGAGGAAGGCGGCCCTGTCGTAGCATCGGAGCAGGACCACGTCATCACCGGAACAAGCCTGTCGCCACCCACAACGTCGTCCCGGCGAAGGCCGGGACCGATACGCCGTGCTATTGCGTTTCGGGCATGTGGCCAGTCGCCTTCTTAACAATGAGCGCCGGTGGGTATGGGTCCCGGCTCAAGGCCGGGATGACGTTGGGCGTGCGCAAGCTCGCTCGACGCATAGGAGCATGCCACCTGAGGCGGACCCTGGAGCTATTCCAACCGGCTTTGCCCGTGTAGGCTCTCCCGCCTGCAGGCCAAAGACAAGGCAAGCCAGCCAAATAAGACGAGCCGACAGGGGAGACGACGGGAACCACCATGACCGATATTCGATACCTCGCGCCGCACACGCTTGATGAAGCGATCGGCGCATTCGCCTCCGCCGGTAGTGCTGCGCGCATCATGGCTGGTGGCACCGATCTGCTGGTGCAGATGCGCTCCGGCGCGGTGCGGCCGGGTCTGATCGTCGACATCAAGAAAATTGCCGAGATGACGGCGATCGAGGAAACCGCCGATGGCGGCTTCCGCATCGGCGCCGCTGTCCCGGGGGCGGTGCTGGCCGAACATCCGCGCTTCGGCAAGGTCTGGCCCGGCGTGCTTGAAGCGATCAACCTGATCGGCTCCACCCAGGTGCAGGGGCGGGCGTCGGCGGGCGGCAATCTCTGCAATGGCTCGCCGGCCGGCGACAGCGTGCCGGCCATGGTCGCGGCCGGCGCCGTCGTCACGGTGCAGGGGCCGAACGGGCGTCGGGAAATGGCGGTGGAGAAAGTGCCGGCCGGTCCGGGCCGCACCCATCTTTTGCCCGGCGAAATTCTCGTCGGTTTTGCCCTGCCGCCGCGCCCAAAAGGTTCGAGCGATGCGTATCTGCGCATGATCCCCCGCACCGAAATGGACATCGCCGTCGTCGGCTGCGGCGTCAGCCTCACGCTGAAGGACGGCGTCTGCACCGCCGCGCGCGTGGGTCTCGGCGCGGTCGCGCCGACCGTGCTGCTGGTCGAGCCGGCGGCGAAGGCGCTGATCGGCAGCAAGCTCGACGAGGCGGCGCTGAATGCCGCCGCGGGCGCTTGCTCCGCCGCCTGTCGTCCGATCGACGACAAGCGCGGCACCATTGCCTATCGCACCAGGGTTGCCGGCGTGCTGCTCAAGCGCACGGTTGCCATTGCGGCCGCGCGCGCGGGAGGAAAGTGAAGATGACAAAACTGCATGTTTCCACCACCATCAACGGCGAACCGATGGAATTCCTGTGCGAGCCGTATGAAACCATGCTCGATGCGTTGCGCGGGCCTCTGGCGCTGACCGGCTCCAAGGAAGGCTGCGCGTCCGGCGATTGCGGCGCCTGCAGCATCACGCTGGATGATCGGCTGGTCTGTTCCTGCCTGATGCTCGCGGCCGAAGCCGAAGGCCACGAGCTTCGTACCATCGAAGGCATGGCCCATGGCGACCGGCTGCATCCGCTGCAGCAGAAGTTTCTCGAAATGGCAGCGCTGCAATGTGGCATCTGCACCTCGGGCATGCTGGTCGCATCCAACGCGCTGTTGCGGAAGAATCCGCGGCCGAGCGAGGAAGAGGTTCGGTTCTGGCTCGCCGGCAATCTCTGCCGCTGCACCGGCTACGACAAGATCGTGCGCGCGGTTCTCGAAACCGCCGCTGAAATGCGGGAGCAAGAAATTCGGGAGTCCGCGTAATGAACGTCATCACCAACAACAAGTGGATCGGCCAGCGCACCATTCGCCCTGACGGCGTCGACAAGGTCACCGGACGCGCGGCCTTTGCCGCCGACACCACCATGCCCGGCATGATCTGGGGCAAGGTCAAGCGCAGCCCGCATCCGCACGCGCGCATCCGCTCGATCGACACCTCGAAGGCGGAAGCGTTGCCGGGCGTCAAGGCCGTGGTCACCGCGCGTGACATCGTTGATTTCCCGGTCGACAAGTCGGTCATGCTCGGCATCCAGGACATGCGCTGGATGTGCCGCAACGTGATGGCGCGCGAGAAGGCGCTGTTCCCCGGCCACGCCGTCGCGGCCGTCGCCGCCACCACAGAGGCGATTGCCGCGCAAGCCTGCGAATTGATCGAGGTCGACTACGAGGTGCTGCCGTGGACCGTCGAGATCGACGATGCGATCAAGCCCGATGCGCCTGTTCTGCACGACTTCATGAAATTCGAGGGCAAGCCGTCCAACATCGGCGGCAGGATCGAGGTCAAGAAGGGTGATATCGTCAAAGGTTTCGCCGAGGCTGACATCGTCATCGAGCGCAGCTTCACCACCCGGCCGGTGCATCAGGGCTATATCGAGCCGCATGCCTGCCTGATCAGCGTCGGCGCCGACAACAAGACCACGATCTGGAGCTCGAGCCAGGGCCAGTTCATGGTGCGCGCCATGACGGCGCATCTGACCGGCATTCCCCAAAGCGACATCCGCGCCATTCCGGCGGAAATCGGCGGCGGCTTCGGCGGCAAGACCATCGTCTATCTGGAGCCGCTGGCGACGCTGCTCGCCAAAAAATCCGGCCGTCCCGTAAAAATGGTGATGACCCGCGAGGAAGTGATGCGGGCGACCGGCCCCACCTCCGGCTCCAAGAGCACGGTCAAGATCGGCGCCAGGAAAGACGGCACCATCGTCGCCGCGCAGGGCACCTTCTATCTGCAGGCCGGCGCGCTGCCGGGTTCGCCGATCCGCGGCGCCGTCGGCTGCAGCTTCTCGCCTTACGATATCCCGCACGTTCTATCTGAAGGTTTCGACGTACTCTCCAATCGTTCCAAGGTCGCGGCCTATCGCGCGCCGGGCGCGCCGATCGGCGCCTATGCGGTGGAGTGCGTGCTCGATGAGCTGGCCGGCGCGTTGAAGATGGATCCGCTGGAGCTGCGGCTGAAGAACGCCGCGAAACAGGGCACCAAGGCCGCGCATGGCCCGGTTTTTCCGCGCATCGGTTACATCGAGACGCTGGAGGCCGCGAAAGCGCATCCGCACTACGCCGCGCCACTCGGCAAATTGCAGGGCAGGGGCGTCGCGTCCGGCTTCTGGTTCAACGCCGGCGGTGAATCCAGCGCACAGGTCAACATCACCGAGGACGGCAACGTCGTCGTCACCACGGGCCATCCGGATATCGGCGGCTCGCGCGCCGCGATCGCCAACATCTGCGCCGAGCTGCTCGGTATCGACTATCGCCGCGTCTCGGTACTGATCGGCGACACCGCCACGATCGGCTTCTCGAACCTCACCGGCGGCAGCCGCGTGCTGTTTGCGTCGGCGATAGTGGTGACCCAGTCGACCGACAAGATCATCGCCACCTTGCGCGAGCGCGCGGCAAAAATCTGGGAGATCGATCCCGACGCGGTCAAATGGGAAAACGGCGCGGCGCACCCGGTCAGTCCCAATGCGGGCCAGTTCGAACCGCTGACCTTGGCCGAGCTTGCGGCCAGGGCGCCGGCTATGGGCGGGCCGATCGGTGCCGGCGTGCAGCTTAACACCGAAGGCGCGGAGGGCGGCTTCGGCACCCACATCTGCGACGTCGAGGTCGATGTCGAACTCGGCATCGTGCGCGTGATCCGCTACACCGCGGTGCAGGATGTCGGCCGCGCCGTGCATCCGAGCTATGTCGAAGGCCAGATCCAGGGCGGCGTCGCGCAGGGCATCGGCTGGGCGCTGAACGAGGAATACATCTACAACAAGGACGGCAAGGTCGATAACCCCGGCTTCCTGGATTATCGCATGCCGGTCTGTTCTGATTTGCCGATGCTCGACACCGTGATGGTCGAAGTGCCGAACCCGAAGCACCCGCAAGGCGTCAAGGGCGTCGGCGAGGTGCCGCTGGTGCCTGTCATGGCCGCAGTCGCCAACGCCGTCCACGACGCGTTGGGAAAACGCTTCTACAGTTTGCCGATGTCGCCGCCGAAGGTGCTGGAGAGGCTGGAGGGATGATGGGCGGAGTTTTCCGTAGGGTGGGTCAGGCGAAGCCGTAACCCACCATCCCTCGGACCGATTGGCGGTTACGGCCAACCCGCCCCGGACACCCGTTCACGCAACGGGTGCAGCTATGCCGCGTTCAAAGCCTGCGTGATGTCCGCGATCAGATCCGACGGGTGCTCGATGCCGATCGACAGCCGGATCGTGGAGTCGAGAACGCCTATTTTCCTGCGGATGTCGGCCGGAACGCCGGAGTGGGTCATGCTCGCGGGCAGGCTGGCAAGCGACTCGGTGCCGCCCAGGCTCACCGCCAGCTTGAAGATTTGCAACGCGTTCAAGAATTTGAACGCCGCGGCTTGGCCGCCGACAATGTCGAACGAGAACGTGGAGCCCGCGCCGGTGCATTGCCTCGCGAACAGACGGCCGGCGGGGGATGCCGGTTCGTGGTGAGCAAGGTAATGGACATCAGCCACTTTGGCGTGGTCGCGGAGGTAGTCCGCGACGATCCGCGCGTTGGCGTCAGCTTTCTCCATGCGCAGGCTCAGTGTTTCGAGCGACCGGCTGATCATCCAGCAGGAATGGGGGTCCAGTTGGGTGCCGATCGCGCCTCGCAGCGCCTTGACATCTTTCATCAGGGCTTTCGAGCCGAGCGCGGCGCCCGCGATCAGGTCGGAATGACCGCCGACATATTTGGTCAGCGAATACAACGAAAGATCCGCGCCGTGTTCGATCGGCCGCTGAAATACCGGCCCGAGCAGCGTATTGTCGCAGGCGATGATCGGCGTGTGGCCCTGGGCCTGGCCGATCATCCCGGCGACGCGGCGGACCATCGCGATATCGACCAGGCCGTTGGTGGGATTTGCCGGGGTTTCGATGAAAATCATCGCAACCCGGCCTTTGCGCATCGCGTCCTGCGCCGCCATTCCGACCGCGGTTTCGTCGATGCCGTCGGCAAAGCCCACCGCGCCGATGGAGAGGCCCGCAAGCGTCTTCGCAAGCAGCGTTTCCGTGCCGCCATAGAGCGGTTGCGAGTGCAGAATGACGTCGCCGGGGCGGACGAAGGCGAGGATCGTGGTCGCAATCGCCGCCATGCCGGATGAGAACAGCGCGCATTTCTCGGCGCGCTCGTAGACAGAGAGCCTGTCCTCGACGATCTCGCTGTTGGGATGATTGAACCGCGAATACACCAGGCCCGCGCCCATGCCCTCGGGAGGCTCGCGTCGACCCGAGACGAAATCGAAGAAATCCTGTCCGTCTTCGGCTGTCCTGAAGACGAAGGTCGAGGTCAGGAAGACCGGCGGTTTGACGGCTCCTTCCGACAGCTGCGGATCGTAGCCATAGTTCAGCATCAGTGTTTCGGGATGCAGCATGTGGTTGCCGATGTGGGTCTTCGACGGAAAAGGTTTCACCATGGCGTGTCTCGCTGTCTGGATTTGGAGCTTCGCCCAGCGGCGGGGGTCTTTCCGCAATGGCAGGGCGGTCAGCACGGAGGATGGGTAGAGTCCTTCGAAACCCATCACCATGATGAACCATCATTGATGGACATCGTTCCGCTCCACCCATCCCACGCGCTCGCCAGGGCAAAGCGCTGAGACAGCTATGAGCCAACAGGAGTAAAGCATCGCGCGCCGGCGCGGCCGGGCAACGAAGCGATGTGCGGCATGGACGCGCCGGCCGCGGACATCATCCGGGCGCTGTGAGGGCAGGTCCCCGAACCTGACAAATCACTTCACAAAGCGGCACCAGCGGCGAATCCAGCCACCGTCGACTGCGGTCGGCTTCGTCGCTTTGGCCGTCGGACCTCAGTCGCATCGATGCCGGCGACCGTCATGGCCGAGGAAGGTGCCGGACGCCGGATCGTAGGAGCGATAGCGCTGCGCGCAGAAAGTGGCGTTGCCGCTTTCCATCGCCGCATAAGCCTCGCTGGCCGCAGGCGGGGCCGAGGCGAGCGCGGCTTCCGGCGTGGGCGCGCCACCGTTCAGAACATCCGCGTTGGGATGGTAGAACGCGAACGCGCCGGGCTCCTGAATGGCTGCCTGGGCGAATACGGGTGTCAGCGTCATCGCCGACAGAAGTGCCGCCGCGGCGGCGGTCTTGAATGAAGTCATGATCGTTTTTCCTTTATCGGTGTATGCGAGAATCGCCCGGGCGGCAGGAGTTATCACGGTGCGTCGCTGCGGGGGCTTCTCATTGCAAGCGTTCGGATGCCCTCAGCCAGATCTAGGCCGGCCGCGATCTCTTCCCATTAAATTAGACTTCACAAACCTCACTTCGGCTTGAGCCCGAGCTCGGCGAATGATCGTAAGCAAGCGTGAATGCGCTTCGAATAGCGCCGCGCCCAAACATTTTGAAGATATCGCCTGAATTCGTGACGGCACGGCACGCCGCCCTCGCGCGGCGGTGAAATGACGTGAGAAAATGTTCCTTGAACGGGCCGACCGCTGTGCCACTTCCGTAGAGGGCCAACCGCTGTTGGCTTTTCATACCCAATGGAGAAATCGAATGACCACGCTCAAACTTTTGTCAGTTGCAATGATTGCCGCGGCCACGCTTGCAACTCCCGCCATGGCTCGCCAGAACCATGTAGCGTTGCGGCACCACGCTCATGCGGTCACCACGCCCGACTCGGGCTATGTTGACGGGCGTTCCTGCATTCCGGCTCCGGCCGTGGGCGCGTTTGCCACCCAGCCCTGGGACAACGGCCCGCCTTGCGAACCCATGGGGTATTGATCCGTCCGCGCGGCGAACCGGACTGGTGGTTGGTTGCTGCCAGGCAACCAACCCAGATCGATAGCGGCCCGGGCTGCGCGCTGACGTAGCCCTGTTCGAAGAGGCCGGGCTGGAAACGAATTCCATCAGCCCGGCTTGTCTTATGGCGTCTCCTGTCCGGCGGTCTCGCGCCGTCGGCCCGCGCCTTGCGCGGAGCCGTTGCGGCTAACCCGCCTTACGCGCCCTACTGCGGTGAGGGGAATTGAGATAGGTTTGGCCCCACAAGGGGCCGCACCATGAAACTTCTGCGCCGAAATTTCCTTCAACTCGCCGGAGCCGCTGCCGCAGCTCCCGCCTTTCCGCGACGCGCGTCGGCGCTCGATTACCCGACGCGGCCGGTACGCATCATCGCCGGTTTTGCCGCCGGCGGCGGGGTCGACATCACGGCGCGCCTGATCGGCCAGTGGTTGACCGAGCGGCTGGGCCAGTCGTTCGTGACGGAGAACCGGCCGGGAGCCGGCGGCAACATCGGCACCGAGGCCGTCGTGAGCGCGGCCGCCGACGGCTACACGCTTCTGCTTGCCACAGTTCCGAACGCGGTCAACGCTTCGCTTTACGAGAAGCTCAATTTCAACTTCATCCGCGACATCGCTCCGGTCGCCTGCATCATCCGCGTGCCGATGGTCATCCTGCTGAATCCATCGGTTCCGGCCACGACGGTCGCTGAGTTCATCAGCTATGCCAAAGCCAATCCGGGCAAGATCAACATGGCGTCGGCCGGCAATGGCAGCGCGCCCCATATGGCCGGCGAGCTGTTCAAGATGATGGCCGGCGTCGACCTCGTCCATGTCCCCTATCGCGGCCAGGGACCCGCGCTGACGGATCTCCTCGGCGGCGAGGTGCAGGTTCTGTTCGCCACCGCGCCCGGAACCACCGATTACATCGCAACCGGCAAGCTGCGCGCGCTCGCGGTGACGACCGCCGCGCGCGCCGAGGTGCTGCCGGAGCTCAAGACCGTGGGGGATTTCGTGCCGGGCTACGAAACAAGCCAGTGGTACGGCATCTGCGCGCCCAGCAACACGCCGGTTGAAATCGTCGACAAGCTCAACAAGGAAATCAATGCGGCCATCGCCGATCCCGCGATGAAGGCGCGGTTTGCCGCCGTTGGCGGCGAGCCGCTCCCGGGCTCACCGCAACAGTTCGGAAAGCTCATCGCGGAGGAAACCGAGAAATGGGGCAGGGTGGTCCGCGCGGCCGACATCAGGCCGGAGTAACTCCGAAGCCGGCAAGGCGCGATGCGGGGCACTCAAGATGGCTGAGATCTCCGCGCGGAAAAATCAGCAACCTCATAATTCGCATCGCGGCGCGCCGCTCAACGACATCAACAGGCCGCCCAGCCCGTCTTGTTGATGGCAGGTTTTCTGATCGAGGGCCGCCTTGGCCAGGCCGCCGTCTTTTGGATTCTTCGCGGGTTTGATCTTGGGCCGGGATCTGGGTAGCAAAACGGCGGTCTGACGTGCGCTGCGACCCTGTGCATGCGGACCAGCGTTTTTCACGGTCGCCGGCGGATTGCCTGACTGGATCTCGGCCACGACCGGTTGAGCCGGAACAAGCGGCGTGATCTCTGCCGGATCAAGAGGATATCTGAAACTGAGTTTATCGGCCTTCGTCAGAGTATCCCGTCCAAGGCTGGCGCCGACCGTTATCGGATCGCGGACGGTTTCCTCGGAAATCGATGCGGTCACCCGCGTTGCGAACAATCCGCCGAGACATGCCAGGCAAAAGGCCGCGATCCAAATTGTTCGGGTCACAATCCAACCCCACGTAAATGCCGTGAGCTGAGAAGAAAAATCCGCCTTCGCAGCCGTTACAGAACGGGTTCAATCAACCTTAATTTTGTGTTATGCACAACCATGGACGGGCTTTCCTCGAGGAGCGTCTGACTTTGTAGTTAATGGCGATGCCTTGAAAATCGTCTCCTCGCGCCAGGCCGGTATTGATCGTCGTGATTGAAAGCCTTGCCGGAGCAGGACGTGAGACGGGGGGCGGAGTGGCGCAAGGCGGCCCGCAGCAAAGGCCGGTTCCCAGCATTAAAAATGGGGGAGAATTTGAATAAGCTGATGACATCATCCGGTGATCGGCCGAGATTCGCGAACCACGGTTCGCGTGAGAGAGCGGCGTGAAAGCAAAGATCGGATCCAGTTTCGTCGCAATCGCATCAATCTGCGGCGCCGTCGGCGCCTCGGCGTGGCTTGGCTTGCTGTGGTGGCCTTCACAGGCGCCGCAGGATTACGAGGCATGTTCTGAGAGCGCGAGGAAGGTCGCATCATCGAATGATGAGCGGGCGTTGTTGATCGCTCAGTGCGACAAGCAGTTCATGGGCCGGCGCAAGCCGCAGGGTGGATATACCTATTACGATTTCCTGCAGGACCGCCGCTTCGATATCGCAGGTCCGAATCCGACACCGACAGAACTGAAAAAATTTGACGAAGAGTACGTTCTTTATCTCAACGCGCAGCGCCAGGATGCCATGGCTGCAGCCCTTGCAGAAAAACAAAGGCAACCGGCGACGACGGATTTTCGCGACGACCGCTCCGCGACGAACGCGCCAGGCCTGCCGGGGTCGCCCTTTCCCAATATCGTTCCGATCCCGGTCCCAAGGCCCGGTACCCAGGTCGCACGGTCCAAAGCGCAGCGCTGCGAAGATGCGTCGCTATCGTGCAGCTGGACTAAATTTTCGACAGGAATAAAGAATTTTTTCGGTTCCTACGCCAAGGTAAATCAGCCCTGACGGCTTGGAGCGTCTTCAAGCGACGTGGCGACCGCTTCGCGTCCATCCATGATCCCGCAGCAAGTAGCGATCGATCGCGCGGCGAATGAAGCCGGGCCGCGCGTATCGGGTTCGAATAATTACGATAGAAGACGGGCGCGAGCCAGCAGCGCGCGTAATGCGTTCGTCGCCTGCACGGTCAACATTGCATTTTCGGCGGCGTCTCGAAGCGACGTGACGGCGTCGTCATGCAGCGATCTGAACTCCATCCATTCGACCGAACTGAGATGGGTGATAAAGCGATAGGCTTGGCCGACGGTTTCAATGGCGACCGTCTCCCCGTTCAATTTAACCTTGAAGGTCGCATTCAGCGGGGTGCCGGAATTTGACGGCTCGCTCATATCAGCGGTTCCCGGCGAGCTTCCTTCGCCAAGACGGATCAAAAGCAGAGCCCAAGGAGTCTGGCCCGGCAAGACTGGGCAGCCGTTTTTCCCTTGGTTGCGGGCGCCGGCGTTTTCTTGCCCGCCTTCGGGGCCGGCGGCTCATAGTCGCCGGCGATGACCATGGCCCAATAGGTACGATGAGAGCTGGCGCTTTTTGCGTTGGCGACGCCGACGCGGGAGGCTTTGGGAAGCAGGAGATTCTTTCGATGCCCCGACGAGCCGATCCATTGATCGAGCGTTTTTTCGAAAGCCTCATAGCCATACGCAATGTTTTCCGCCGCCCGTCCCGCTTTAGCGGGTGCGACGCGCGAACTGAAAGACCCCAGCACATCGTGGTCGAGCGTATCCTTCGCGGCCATCGCCGTGGCCTGATCCTGCGCGATCCGCACGAGGGTCGCGTCCATGGTGACGCGTCCTTCGCCGTGCTTCAGGCGAAAATCGGAAATCATCTCGGCGGATGACGGCCCCGCGGCTGCCTGGCTGCTAAAAAGCAGAGCCGAAGAGAGGAAAAGAACGAGTAAAGCTTTCATTTATTGCCGTATTTGCGACCCCGCGCTTGGTCCGAGGTAGCATTCTTTCCCCGGGGATGACAACGCCCGCAAGGCGCCGGCGGCCGGGCGGAACCGCCAGGATGCAGGGGCGCCGGTTCCATATCGAGGACGCGCGATGGCGCTGCCGCCGCCGACACAAGATTTCGGTGCAGCGGGTGTGGAAAATCTTGAAGCCTTGGCCTTGGCGTCCATACGATGACGAAACTGATTCCAGCGGCTGATTCCAGGGCGGCCAACCGTCCGGCGGACGACCGCAACGCCGGTCAACCAGGGGACGACGATGGCAATTGATCTGCTCACAGCTCGGATGTTCAAGGCCGTGCCGGGTTTGGCCTTTTGTCTGGCCATGCTGCCGGCAACGGGTCACGCATATACGCAAGACGATCAGCGCCGGCTATGCACCGGCGATGTTCTGCGACTTTGCGCGTCGGAAATTCCGAACGTGGAGCGCATTACGGCCTGCATGCGCAAGCAGCGATCCAGCCTGAGCGACGGTTGTCGCAGCGTGTTCGGCAAACCATCCGAGCAAGCGGCCTCGGCGAAATAGCCGAGCCGGCCGCGCCGGCAAACAGGCGGGTCGGCGGGCCGGGCGCAGACAGATATTGGCGAGGGGCAGCGCCCGGCGCGATGCCCCCGCCAAATTCGTGTCGCGCGTTAAACTTCTTTCGCGAGCAGCTCGCTCAAGTGCTTGTCGAGCTGACCGATCGCGTTGGGATCGGCGCCGAACAGCGCAAGATGGCCATCGATGGTCCGGATCGGCCGGAACTCGGCATCGGGAATCAGCCGCCACTCCGCCTGGCAATCGGACGGCGGGAAAAACATGTCCGAAGACATCGGCATGACGAAGGTCTTGGCCTTGATGCGGCCCAATGCGGCCCGCAGGTCGCCGCCGGTGTGGCGGCTGACATCGCCGCGTTGCCATTTCCATGCCATGCACAGCAGATCATTGGGATCCATGACGCTGAAATAGCCGTTCATGAAGTTGATGATGAAATCGTCCATCGACGAAAAGCCCAGCGCCTTGTGCCGCTCCTGCTGGAAGAACTCCGTGCTCCAGCCCATCACGGCCCACATTTTGGCATGGCGCAGCATGCCTTCCCGCACGTCGGCCGAGGATGCGTAGAAGCCCTTGTTGAAACCGGGGTCGGAGGTGATCGCCTCGGCCAGCGTTTCCGTGAAAAGGAAATCATGGATGGTATTCCTGGCGGTGCCCGCGACCGGCGCGGCGCGCTTCACCATGTCGGGATAGCGTACCGCCCATTCGTAGGTCTGTTGTGCGCCCATCGAGCCGCCGACAACGAGCGCCAGACTTTTCAGTTCGAATTTTTCCGTGACGAATTTGTGCTGCGCGCGCACGTCATCTCCGATGCGCACATGGGGAAAATTTCCCATCCCGGCGGGCGGCGGCGTATTGTGCGGCGAGGTGGAAAGACCACTGCCGATCTGATTGACGACGACGATGAAATATTTGTCGGGATCCAGCGCACGGCCCTGACCGATATAGACCTGCTCCATGATCTTGTTGGTGCCGGAGTACCAGGTGGGGATCAGGATAGCGTTGTCTTTCGCAGCACTGAGC
Organism: uncultured Alphaproteobacteria bacterium; assembly: GCA_963793165.1. Lineage (GTDB taxonomy): Bacteria > Pseudomonadota > Alphaproteobacteria > Rhizobiales > Xanthobacteraceae > Bradyrhizobium. Next base: position 982,240 of record CAWBYU010000002.1, on the reverse strand, counting down.
TTGCCGAAAGTGGCGTAGGCGAGCTTGCAGGCGCGGATCGTGCCGCCTTCCTCCAGATCGAGATTGCCGACGTCGTAAAGCTCGTAAGGGCCGTGAATCTCCTGCGAGTAGTAGCTGTTGTCGATCATGATCACCTCCCGATTTCGTTTGTCGGGCGGCAAGGCCCGCGCCTGTGCCGCCCTGTTTTTCTTTTCCGGTTTTGGTTACGCCAGTTCAAATCCCTCGTAGCCCTTGGCCGCGACCTCGTCGCACTTCTTCCTGTAGCCGCCGACGCCTTCCGGCCCGAGATACGGCAGGAAGGCGCGCGGCTTGCCGGGGATGTTCGCGCTCATGTACCAGGAGTTGGCGCTCGTCATCAGCGTCGCGCCGACGATTTCGTTGACATGGGCGACCCATTGATCCTGCGCCGAGGGCGTCGCCTCGATAACGGTCTTTCCGGTCTTGCGCATGGTTTCGATGCAGTCGGTGATCCACTCGACGTGTTGCTCGATCGATACCGGCATGTTCGACAGCACCGACGGGCTTTGCGGGCCGGTGATGGTGAACAGGTTTGGAAAACCGGCGACGGCGATGCCGAGGTAGCTGTGCGGGCCATCAAGCCATTCCTGATCCAGCGTGCGGCCGCCACGGCCTTTCAGGTTCAGGGCCTTCAGCGGGCCGGTCATGGCATCGAAGCCGGTGGCGAAGACGATGATGTCGAGAGGATATTGCTTGCCGCCGGCGCGGATGCCGGTTTCGGTGATTTCTTCGATCGCGCCGTCGGTTTTCGCATCGACCAGCAGCACGTTGTCCTTGTTGAAGGTCTCGTAGTAATTAGTGTCCAGCGGCTGGCGCTTGGTGCCGTAGGCGTAGCCTTTGGGAATCAGCTTTTCGGCGACGGCCGGGTCTTTCACGGTCTTGCGGATCTTGCGTTTGATGTAGTCGGCGCAGAGGTCATTGGCCTCCGGCGAGAAGAACATGTCCTGATAGTTGCCCAGCCAGAAGGCGAACCCGCCGGCGTCCCACATCCGGTCGAACTCACGTTCGCGCTCCTCGGGCGTGGCCTCCAGCGCCGACTTCGTGATGAAGTAGTGCTCCTGGCCAAAGAACGATTCCCGGATGCGCCTGGCGATACCTTCATAGTCCGCCTTTCGCGCCCTGGCCAAGTCGGGGTCCACCTTGCCGTTGCGCGCCGGCACGCAGTAGTTGGCGGTGCGCTGGAACACGACGAGCTGTTTGGCCTGCTGCGCGATTTCGGGAATCGCCTGCACCGCGGTGGCGCCGGTGCCGACCACGCCGACGCGCTTGTTGGTGAAGTCGACGCCGGTGTGCGGGAAGCGGCTGGTGTGGTACCACTTGCCCTTGAATGTCTCCAGGCCTTTGAACTGCGGGATGTTCGTGGTCGACAAGGAACCCACGGCCGCGATCAGGTAACGTGCGGTAACCGCTTCGCCCTTGTCGGTATGCACCGTCCACAGGTTGGTGGTCTCGTCGAATTCGGCGCCGGTCACGCTGGTATTGAATTGAATGTTGCGTTTCAGGTCGTGGCGTTCGGCAACATGCTCGAGATAGCGCAGGATTTCCGGCTGCTCGGGATAGCGTTCGGACCATTCCCATTCCTGCAGCAGCTGCTTGTCCCAGGTGAAGCAATAGATGTAGGCGTCGGAATCGCAACGCGCGCCGGGATAACGGTTCCAGTACCAGGTGCCGCCGACGGTCTCACCGGTCTCATAGACCCGCACCTTCAATCCCAATTTGTCCCGTAGCGACTTCAGCATGTGCAGGCCGGAAAAGCCCGCACCGATCACGACAGCGTCCAGATGTTGAGTTGCGCTAGCCATTTGTTCCTCCAGTTTTTGTGGTTTGAACCGACGACAGGGAAACTCGATCCTCCGCAAACCGGAGGATTCCGCAGCGCCGCCGTCTTGGCATCGCACAAGGCAGAGACGCCGCTTCAAGCCGCGAACGTTTCCGGACATCAATTGTCCGAAAGCGGCAGCAGCTTTATCAGGATGACACCCGAGATTTCGCGCGAGGGCGCGATCCAGTTTTAGTGTGGACGTGGCCCGCTCGGGCGAGGCCGCCGGGATTGCGGCGGCGCCTGGTCGATCTGAAATCTTGCTTTGCATGTCGGACCTCCCGTTTTTGTTTTTTTAAGACCGCGATCTTCCACCCGAACAAGGGTTCCTGCAAGAACAAGAAGATGCGTTTCCAGCAGAAGATGCGTTTTCCGGCAAATGCCTGCCTTGTATCTGGATAGCGGGTCGATACCGGTTCGCGTCAAGCCCCGCTCCGATCAAGTCGGAACGGAAGGCTCCAGTCGTGGATTGTCGGGCGTGGAATAAAGCCGGCTCCTTCAAACGTGATAAGTCGGCACCGGAGTTTGACCCGCGCCTGCGTTGCCGACGTTGTATCGTCGCGTCAGCCTTCACTGGCTAGCGCGACCCTGTCCTGATATGGCGCCCCCCTTCTCGGGGCAGGGTTGCGCCTCCGCCCCGCCGGCAACACCTTTCTCATCGGTTCGGCAGCTGTTCTCGACGGTCGACAGCGCGAAACTTGCGCGATCTTCGATAAAGGGTGCGGCCCCGGCTGGTGCGTCCGACAAACCAAACTATATGACGCTGATTGCCCTCTGATCCCCCCGGCCGCTTGAGAAAACTCGTGATCACTTTCCTGCTGCTCATGTTTGTGCCGATCGGCGCATCGGCCGCCAACTATTGGTTCGCGGGAGGAGGGTCCAACTGGCAGACGGCAGACCGCTCAAGCGCCGGGCTTTTGCCCGCGGCATCCAGCCATTCCGAGGCGCTTATTCGTGTCTATGGCGCTCGCACCGTGAGATGGCGCGGCATCTTCGCGGTTCACACCTGGATTGTTTTCAAGGAACGGGGGGCTGCGGCTTACAGCCGTTATGACTACACCGCCTGGGGCGAGCCGATCCGAAGCAACGGCTTTGCGCCGGATGCCCGCTGGTTCGGTGCGATCCCGGAAACGATTGTCGCGGTCGACGGGGAAGAGGCCAGCCGCCTTATCCCCAAAGTCCGGCACGTCATTGAGAACTATAAATTCCGCGCCTACGGCGATTACAGCGCATGGCCGGGGCCGAACTCCAATACATTCGTTCAGGCGGTACTCGGTGCGGTTCCCGAGCTGAAGGCGGTGCTGCCGCCGACCGCCATCGGCAAGGACTATCCCTATCAAGGCGATTGGTTTGGACTGACATCTTCCCGAACCGGCGTGTACGCTTCGCTCGGAGGCTATCTCGGTCTGACGATCGGGTGGGTCGAAGGCTTTGAGGTAAATGTCCTCGGCGCCGTGCTGGGCTTCGACATTCGCCGTCCGGCGTTGAAGTTTCCGGGCATCGGCAGGCTGGGCTTGCCCATCGCCTGAAGCGCTTGTTTCCGGATGAAGGCGCGCGGATCAAGCCCGTAGCAGCATCGTCTCTCTTTCTCACTCTCATCTTTGCCGCATCTGGCGCCCCGTGTGATCCGTCTCACACTTGTTCGGCCGCGATCCGGGCTATGGATCGGTGCAGTGCGGAGAGGTGCAGGATGGAACGCAGGTTCGATATCGTGGCGATCGTCAGCGCGGTCTGGGTGGCCGGCTACGTCGCAGCCGCCGTCTCGTATGTGGCCCTTCATGAATTCGGACTATCCGGCGAAACGGTTCGCAGCGGGGCGGAAGCCGCCGCGGTCATGATAGCCGCCGCGGTCGCGGTGGATTTCCTCAGCAAACAATTCGGCAAGTCCGAGTGATCCAAACCAGCGATCGAACAAGCGGTATCCCCATCATGAATTGCCCGGCGCGCAAAAACCTCGGCCGTCACACCTCCGCTCTGCGCCTAAAATTTCATCACGGAATCATTGTTTTCCGGGAACGTTAGTCGGTAACGAGCCTTACCTAATAAGAGGCGACACCATCCCGAGAAGTCCGATGCATCCTTTACCCGTCGATCGCGCGCTCAATATATATACCGCACTCGCAAACCGTTCGGAAACGAAGGGCGCCCGTCAACAGCTTTCACAGCATTTGATGAAATTGTTCGCCGGGGGCGAAAAGGATCAGCACCGCCTTACCGTGCACGGGCTGGCTTACCTTCAGAAGCTGGATCAGGAAATCGACTCCCGGCCTTGAGCAGGGCGGCGACTGGTTCAAGTCCGGAATCCACCGCCCGGAATCACGGATCGACCTTGCAGCCATCCTTCGCGACGCCGCTTCCGCGGCTCCTCAGGATGAGGTCTTCAGTTGTTGCAATACTACCACCTCATGCTGAGGAGCGAGCAACGCGAGCGTCTCGAAGCATGGGCCGCAAGCGATGCTTCAAAAATTACCCCTTGAGGGCGTCGCGCTGTTTCTGCAGGGAGTTTCTCCGCGTTATTCGGGCTTTAGCGGAGCGGACGGCTTCCGTCCGTGTTGGTTGCTTTTTCGGTTGCGCCGGCTTGGTTGCTTTTCGCGCAATCGGCATCATCGGGGTCGGCATGACCGAGCCGCGCTCGACAGGTTGCACTCTCATTGGACCGGTAGAGGTCGATTTGGTTCCAGGCATGACTGACAACGCGTTGGTGCCGGATTTGTTCAATTGCCTGCCGTTCCAGCGCAATGAATTTTATCCGGAACAAGGTTCAGTTGCCGGAAATAACCCGCCTCGCTCAGCTCTCATCCGACAGCCGGATGAAATCCGCAAGGACTGCCGCCACCAGGTCGCGATGATGGGTGTCGGCCGGAGCCAGATCGGCCGCATACAGATTCAAAATGTAACGCGCCTTTGCCGCAGCCTCGGGCCACGAGGTCGCCGGCACGCCAAGCAGCTGGATCTCCAGCGCACCCTGCCGGTCGCGCAACAGTTTTGCGTTGGCCTCGACATCGGCCAGTACGCGGCGGATGTCGGTCGCCTTTTGCGCGGCCATGCCGCGGTGCTTGTCGAGATCGACCGGGATGTCACTCATGCGGTGCGGTGGCATCGTTGCGCTGCGCATCCGACAGATCGATCGAACTGATCGAGATCATTTCCATCGACGAATGGCGCGGCGCCGCGCCGGGAACCATGATCATCGTGGCGACGCGCCGGAAGCTCGGGAATGAAAGACCTTCGATCATCTCCTCGTCGGTGATGACCTCGTAAGCGCCAGGCGACAACAGGCGATCGATACCCTTGATCCGGAAGGGATGCTTGAAATGAACCGTTTCCCGTCGCGAACGCGTGGTCATATGCATGGACCAGCGCATCTGCGCATGGGGAAGTCTGCATGTTCGGACATCCGCCAATCCTGCGCGCTCTAAACCGAATTAGCCATCTCTTTCTCGCAGAATGCGTGCATTTGACCGAATAAGGCAGCTCGCGCCTTGTATTTGACAGCTTCGTTGCCATTTCGAAGATGTGATCGGGTGGGGAGTGCATCGATGAAGATTCGTGTCGGATTCGAAATGCTGTACGATTTTCCCCAGCCGACGCCGATGATCATGGTGTTGGGGATACACTTTACGCGCGCCTCCGACATCATCGTCCCGGATCACTTGATCACCAGCCCGTCGGTGCCGATCACGCCCTATCGCGATCTCTTCGGCAACTGGTGCAGCCGCATTGTCGCGCCGGCCGGTCGAATGCGTCTGACCGCCGATGGTATCGTTCGCGACAGCGGGCTGCCTGACCCGGTTGTTCTCTCGGCCTCTCAACATGCCGTGGAAGATTTGCCGACGGATACGCTGGTCTACCTGCTCGGCAGCCGTTACTGCGAGACCGATCGGCTATCGGAAACCGCCTGGAAGCTGTTCGAGAACACGCCGCCGGGCTGGGCGCGAAGTCCAGGCCATCTGCGATTTTGTCCATCGTCACATTACGTTCGGTTACGATCATGCCCGCGCCACCATGACGGCTTGGGACGCCTTCAATGAAGGCAAAGGCGTATGCCGCGACTATGCCCATCTCGCCATCACGTTCTGTCGCTGCATGAATATTCCGGCGCGCTACTGCACCGGATATCTCGGCGACATGGGCACGCTGCCGCCTTACGGGCCGGGCGATTTCGCCGGATGGTTCGAAGCCTATATCGGTGGACGCTGGCATACGTTCGACCCGCGCAACAACGTGCCGCGGATCGGCCGCGTCCTGATCGCGCAGGGACGCGATGCCTCCGATGTTCCGATCACCCAGACGTTCGGGCCGAATACTCTGGTCAGCTTCAAGGTCTGGACCGACGAGGTGAGCGGTGACAGCCTGTAGCGCGGACCAGTCAACGGGATTCGCGCGAGGCGCAGCCCGATGACCCCGATCGCATCCGGTTTTTGCCTCGCCTCACAAATTCCCTCGTCATGCTCGGACTTGATCCGGGCATCCATCAATCTTCGTAAAAGTTTTTCAAACAGGATGGATCACCGGGTCAAGCCCGGTAATGACGATCTCGGTATGACGGCTCTTGGCAGAGCAGGACCCCTCACAACTCCCGCGCATTGCTGAACGCGAACGATGACACCCGCCTGGTGTTCTCGTCGAGAATCAGGGTGCGGGTGATCGGCGGCTCGGCGCGCTGGCTGCAATTTTCGCGTTCGCAGAGCCGGCAATTGACGCCGATCGGCGTGCCCTCGGTTTTTTCGAGATCCATGCCGGCGGCATAGATCAGGCGCGAAGCGTGACGGATTTCGCAGCCGAGCCCGATCGCAAAACGCGGCTGCGGCTGCGGGTGCGGCGAGACCTGTCGCCGCACCGTCTGCGCGATCGAGAAATACCTGGTGCCGTCGGGCAGTTCGATCACCTGGCTAAGCAACCGGTCCGGCGTGTCGAAGGTCGAGTGCACGTTCCACAGCGGGCAGGTGCCGCCGAATTTCGAAAACGGGAAGGTGCCGGAAGAAAACCGCTTGGAGACATTGCCGGCATTGTCGACGCGAAGCAGGAAAAACGGCACGCCGCGCGCATTGGGCCGCTGCAGCGTGGTCAGGCGATGGCAGACCTGCTCGAAACCGGCATTGAAGCGCTGCGCCAGCACGTGGACGTCATAGCTCAGCGCTTCCGCGGCGCCATGGAAGGCCTGATAGGGCATCATGACCGCGGCCGCGAAATAATTCGCCAGCGTGATCCGGTAGAGCCGGTGCGGCGTATCGTCGAGCGGGCCCGCGCGACCCGCGATCGTTTCGATGCCGCCGCTGCATTCGGAAAGCCCGATCTGAAAGGCGAGCTGGAACGCACGGCCGGGGCCGTCGACCAGCTCCGAGATCAGCAATTGCCGGCGATGCCGGTCGAACCGCCGCAGCGTCTCGCGCATCACATCGACCGGCATGATGCGGGTGACGATCGAGTGTTTTTCGCGAAGGCGCGCCGCCAGCGCCGCGAACAGCCCCTCGGACGGCACATTCAATTCGTCGCGCAGATTTTCCGCGGCGGTCTCGAGCTCGGGGAAATAATTGCGGTTGGCCTCGATCAGGTCGCGGATGCGCTCGATCGGATTGGCCTCGAAGCGCGCGCCCTCGTCGCGGTCGGCCATTTGAGCGGCGACCAGCGTCTCGCCGCGGCGGGCTTCGGTATAGGCCGCGTACAGCCGTTGCAACGAGTGGGTCACGCCGGGGCACAATTCGGCCAGATCGCGCAATTCCTGCTTCGGCAGGTCGATCTGCCGGAACAGCGGATCGGAGAAAATCTCGTTCAGCTCGGCGAAGAATCGGTCCTCGTCGGCAGTGGCGAGATCGCGCAGGTCGAGGTCGTAAGTCTCCGCCAGCCGCAGCAGGATCTGCGCCGTCACCGGCCGCTGATTGCGCTCGATCAGGTTGATATAGCTCGGAGAAATGCCGAGGCCCTCGGCGATCTGGGTCTGCGACAACCCCAATTGCTGGCGGATGCGCCGGAATCGGGGGCCGACAAACAGCTTCTTTCCCAAATCACCCGCCATGCTGTGCTCCCGGAGCGATTGTGACAAAATTGACAAAATGACATCTATTACAAGTTCGGATGTTACATGACATCACCATTCAAAATCAAGCAGTCTATACGAAATCGGGGTTTTGGCGTTTAGCTCTCGGTACGGTTGCTGTGCTCTGTCAAGAATGTCGATTTCAGCAGCGTCAAATTAGTCGTTACCGAAAAGGATCACGCACATGAACTTCCAGCCACGTGGCATCGGCGACCAGCCTATCCAGGGACCGGCTTCCTATCTGAACGAGGTTGGAACTGCCGAGGCGCTCCTCAAGACCCAGCCGACCTGGAACGGCGTTACCGCCGAGGCCGTGGCGCGGATGCGGCTGCAGAACCGCTTCAAGACCGGCCTGGACATTGCCCGCTACACCGCGGCGCTGATGCGCAGCGATATGGCTGCCTATGACGCCGATCCGACCAAGTACACCCAGTCGCTCGGTTGCTGGCATGGCTTCATCGCGCAGCAGAAGCTGATTTCGGTCAAGAAGCATTTCGGCAAGACCGATCGCCGCTATCTGTATCTCTCCGGCTGGATGATCGCAGCACTTCGCTCCCAGTTCGGACCGCTTCCTGATCAGTCGATGCACGAGAAGACCTCGGTGCCGGCGCTGATCGAAGAACTCTACACCTTCCTCCGTCAGGCGAACTCCCGTGAGCTCAACGATACCTTCCGTGCCCTCGACGCCGCTCGCAAGGCAGGCGACCAGGCAAAGGAAAAGGCGTTGATCGAAAAGATCGACAACTTCCAGACCCATGTCGTGCCCGTCATCGCCGACATCGACGCCGGCTTTGGCAATGCCGAGGCGACCTATCTGCTGGCGAAGAAGATGATTGAAGCCGGTGCGTGCGCTCTGCAGATCGAAAACCAGGTCTCCGACGAAAAGCAGTGCGGCCACCAGGACGGAAAGGTGACTGTGCCGCACGAGGTGTTCCTGGCAAAAATTCGCGCCTGCCGCCATGCCTTCCTCGAACTGGGCGTCGAAGACGGCATCATCGTGACCCGCACCGACTCGCTTGGCGCCGGTCTCACGCAGCAAATCGCCGTGAGCCACAAGCCCGGCGACCTCGGCGATCAGTACAACAGCTTCCTGGATTGCGAGGAAGTGACCGCCGCCGACACCAGGAACGGCGATGTCATCATCAACCGCAACGGCAAGATGATGCGTCCCAAGCGGCTTGCCAGCAACCTCTATCAGTTCCGTGCCGGAACGGGCGAGGATCGCTGCGTGCTCGACAGCATCACCTCGCTGCAGAACGGCGCCGATCTGTTGTGGATCGAGACCGAGAAGCCGCATATCGAGCAGATCGCCAGGATGGTCGACCGCATTCGCGAGGTGATTCCGAACGCGAAGCTGGCCTACAACAATTCGCCCTCGTTCAACTGGACACTCAACTTCCGTTGGCAGGTGTACGACGCGATGAAGGAAGCCGGCAAGGATGTCAGCAAGTACAATCGGGCCGACCTGATGAAGCCGGAATACGACGATACGCCGCTGGCCATTGAAGCCGACGAGCGCATCCGCACCTTCCAGGCCAACTCAGCAAAGCGTGCCGGCATCTTTCACCATCTGATCACGTTGCCGACCTATCATACGGCAGCTCTGTCGACTGATAATCTCGCAAGAGAGTATTTCGGCGAGCAGGGCATGCTGGGCTATGTGAAGAATGTTCAGCGTCAGGAGATCCGTCAGGGCATCGCCTGCGCCAAGCATCAGAACATGGCCGGCTCCGATATCGGCGACGATCACAAGGAATATTTCGCCGGCGAAGCCGCTCTGAAGGCGGGCGGCGCCCACAACACGATGAACCAGTTCGGCTAACGGTGGAATTTCAGGCGGCTGATCAATATCGGCTGGATCAACAGGAGACGAGGATGACCAAAGGCAGCAATTTCTGGGTGATTGGCGGCGAGTTCGGTTCGATGAACTTCCACAAGCTGGTGGAAGGCTCGGCCCAGGTGCAGGGCCCGTTCAAGACCCGCAAGGAAGCCGAGGATGCCTGGCGCGTGGTGTCGGAAGAGAACCGTCATAAAGCCGGGGTGCGCTTTTCCATCGTGGAGGAGCCCGCCCGCGTCTCGGCCTGAACAAACGTCGAAGGAAGCACCCAAAGGGAAAAGCGGCCCCATCCGGATCTCCGGGTGGGGCCGTTTTGCGCTCTCAGCCCTGGGCCCGTTCAAGTGAGCCAGGAGGCCGGTTCGCGTGAAGTAATACCTCAAGAGCCAAAAGAGAGCGGCGCAAGCCTTTGGGAACAAACGGCCTTTGCGGACAACACGGTTACTGCTAGGTTGAGGCCGTTCGGGACTCATTTTGGACAAGGCAACCAGCGGATGTCAGAGGCGCCAAATACCGGTAGCACCGCCGTCGCGGATGCGCGTCCGATCCGGCTGCGCGATGCGCTCCGGCAGGCGCGGATCGAGGCCGCCGATCGCACCGGCGTCGTTGTCGATTTGCGTGACGCCGAAGTGGCCCGGCTCGAAATTCTCAACGAGGCCCTCGACCCGCTGTTCGCGCAAATTCCCGACACCATCGATCTGTTCGATCGCGGCATCAGCCAGGGCGAAACGCCGCGGCTGTGGATCGATGTCGTCGCCCATGTCGCGATGGGACGCGACAAGCGCCTCTATCGTTTCGTGCAGGACACCCGTTTCGGCCGCATCGTGATGGCCGAATCCCACGAAGTCGCCACGGTTGTCGGCGCCGTCACCGGCTATGTCGCGCGCCGCATCATCGAGCGGGAGCATGCGCTGGCGGCCATGCCGGAACCCGCCCTGCTGGAGAAGCCGAACCGCAGCCGGTTCTGGACCTTCGCGCTCGGCTTCGTCCTCGGCGCGGTCGCCCTGTTCGGCCTGGCGCTGTTCGCGGCCTTGCGGAATTTTTAGGCCGCCTACATCAGCCGCGTCCGCAGTAATTCCTCGACGCCCGGTCCACCCGCGAAGCCGCGAACGGTCTGCTGGCACCGCCACGCGTTGTCATCGCGCTCGATTGAAAACAGATTATACGCCGCGGCCGGATGGCGGCCATGCGCGACCGCGGACGCCGAAGGTACGCCAATCACGGGGATGGAGCCGTTCGGCCCTTCGGCCCATATCGTGGAATGAACGTGATCGTGCCCGTGCAGGATCAACTCCACGCCGTGCCGCCCGAGAACAGCCCTCAGATCGGATAAATCGGTCAACCGCTTGATGTGCGAATGCGAGTGCAGCGGGTGATGGATCAGCAGCACGCGAAAAGCCTGCTCCAGGGACAAGCGTGCCAGCATGCGCTCGAGCGCGTCCAGCTGGTCGCGCCCGAGCCGGCCGGTCGCCATCAGGGGCGGCGTCGGCACCGCCGATGAGACGCTGACCAGCGCCAGCGGGCCGCGCCGGCGCAGGGATGGAAATCTCGGGCCGCCATCGGGAGGCTCATCACCCGCAAGATAACTTCCCCAGGCTTCCGCGAAGCGATGCTGGGTCGCGCGAACATAGGCGTCGTGATTGCCGGGGATCACCGTGACCCGGTCGGGCGAGCCGACGCTCTCCAGCCACGCCCGCGACGGCGCGAACTCGGCTTCGAGCGCGAGATTGACGAGATCGCCGGTGATCGCGATGTGGTCCGGCGCTTGCGCCTGCATGTCCGCCACCAGCGCATCGAGCACGTCTCGCCTGTGGATTTTTCGGCGGTTGCGTTTCCAGTTGAGATAGCCCAGCGCGCGCTTGCCGGCGAGATCGCGAAGCCGCGGCGCGGGCAAGGGCGGGAGGTGCGGATCGGACAGGTGAGCCAGCGTGAATGCCGCCATCAGAAGCGTCCGGTCGGAATGCTTGCGAGATAGAGGGGCGGCGCGATCATGTCGTGATTTCCCGTGAGAATCCTGCAAAGTATTGGCAAGCTGGTCGCCGCGACGCAAGGATCAAACGATGCCCGGAAATTCGAGATTTCGATGGCGATGAACCAGCGGCGCCTTCGAACGACATTCGAGCCGCTGCTGCGGCGCATTTTTCATCTCTATTGGCGATTTGCCCGCGGCATGACGCTCGGGGTCCGCGCCGTGGTGCTCGATGGCGATAACAGGGTGTTTCTGGTCAAGCACAGCTACGTCGCCGGCTGGCACCTGCCGGGCGGAGGTGTCGAAGTCGGCGAGACCCTGCTCGAGGCGCTGCGGCGCGAACTGATCGAGGAGGGGCGCATCGAGGTTACGGAACAACCGGCGCTGCATGGCCTGTTCTTCAACAGCCACGCCTCGCGCCGGGACCATGTCGCGGTCTATGTGGTCAGGCATTTCCGGCAGGATCGCCCACCCGAGCCAAATCGCGAGATCATCGCCTGCGGCTTTTTCGGGGCCGGCGGGTTGCCGGCGGAGACCACCGAAGGCACCCGCCTGCGGATCTCGGAAGTGCTCGACGGCAGGAAGCCGATCGTTACATGGCGTTAGCGCGCCTTGTGCCGGCGTTGAAAACCGGAAAGATTGTCCCGATCCGTTGATCGAATGGCGTGCGACGGCAGGGGCGATGAAATACCTGAAGGTTCTTTGCGGTGCCGGTTTCCTGGTCGTTCTGGTCAGCAATGTTTGGTCGATATCCGGCTGGAGTGAAATCCGGGGGGTTTACGACGACATCTGCTATCTGCGGCAGGCTCATCTGTTCCAGAGATTTGGGTTCGATGGTCTGGACACAAATATCTTGCGGGATGACGATGGCTATCTCGCCGGAAAACTGAAGGCGATCGATTTCCCGACCTGGAGCGATCCGACAACGGCTCCCTGTCATACCTGGATGCCGGCGACGAAAAAGCGCGTGATACAATATCCGCCGGGAACAGGCTTTGTGCTGGCGCTGTTTCCCTCTGGATTTCAGGTGATTCCGCTTTATGTCCTGGCTTCCGTCGCCGCCTTCGGTTTTGCGCTGGTCGCAATCACCTACGCATCCACCGTCTATTCGCTGATGCTTGTCGCCGCCTTCGGCGACGCCGTCATCTACCTGATGATCAACCCCACCAAGGCGAGTTACTCGATGGCGCCGACCATGGTGGTCTGCGCGCTCGCAGGCTTGCTGACCGTCAAGCTTTTTTCCGCAAAGGAGTGGCGGCACCGGCTTCTCCTCACAGCGGCCGCCGGTCTCCTGTTTGGTTTGGCCGTCAATTTCAGATTGCCGAATTTGTTTCTGTCCGCCGGCTACTTCCTGTTCTTTCCGATTTCGTTTTTGCTGTCGCGAAACAAGGCAATGCTGGTGCAAGGCCTGCTATTCGGGCTGTCATTCCTGGTTGGAATCGCGCCGACGCTGGTGGCCAATGCGATCAACGCCGGAAACCCGTTGACGACGACCTATGGAGCCGTCGACGTCATGCCGCCGGAAATAAATTCGGGCGTGCTGAAGTCCTATGTCATGGACGTGCAGTTCGTTCTGCTCGCCATTGCAGGCGTGTGGACCGCGCTGATATTGCGTTCGCCCGCCCAAGGCGGCGTGACGCAGCTGGCGCTCGTGGTCGCCGGAAATCTCGCGGTGAACCTGGCTTTCTTCATGACCCATCCGGTTTTCACTCCCTATTATACGATTCCGATCGCGATGCTTTCGCTCTGGACCCTGTTGTTTGTCACGTTGATCCCGAATCAGGCGACGGTCGGAGCAGCCTTGCCCGCCGGCAGCCGGTCCCGGCCCGCGATAGACCGGAGCGGCCTGAAATAGCCGAACCTGGGCGATAGACCGCGCGTCTTTCAGATGCTATCCCGCGCGGTGACATGAGCGACCTCTCCCTCACGATATTGGCCGAAACCCTTAACGATGCGCAGGCGATCGAACGCCTGCACGCGCGCACATTCGGTCCCGGCCGCTTCGTGCTCAGCGCCTACCGGCTGCGCGAGCATGTGGATCATCTGCTCGATCTGTCGTTCACGGCCCGGATCGGCACGCTGCTGGTGGGCTCGGTGCGCCAATTGCCGGTCTGCATCGGCGACACCAAGGCCTTGCTGCTTGGGCCGCTGACGGTCGAGCCGCCATTTCGCGGCCGCGGCGTCGGCCGCGCCTTGCTGGACCGCGCGCTCCGCGATGCCGAGGCCAGGGGACATCGCCTCGTGCTGCTGGTCGGCGATGAAGCCTATTACGGCCGCGTCGGTTTCAAGCCGGTCCCGAAGGGCAGAGCGACCATGCCGGGACCGGTCGACTACAACCGCCTGCTGGTGGCGGAACTCGTCGACGGCGCATTCACCGACGTTTCCGGAGCGATCCGCCCCGACTGGAGCTTGGCGCGGTAGCGCGTGATCCCGCCGTCGGACCTAAGGGTTGATACCGGTTATTGCAAGACGAGATTGTCGTTGCCGAGCTGATCCCCACGTTAGTCTGCAGCTATTTGCGTTGCGTTGTAAACGAGGCCGCAGAGCAGGTCACATCTGCCGCGCAGATCGATTGGCGCTCTTCGAAAGACCCGTGAGAGGCAGACCGAGAAACGTATAGCTTCGCAAACGTGTATGGTAGTTGAACAGAAACTATTCCTCACCGCTTACATTCCGAAACGGCAATGGCGTGCGGGCGAAGTCGCAGACTGCTTCGATTAGGAGACGCACCACCCGTGCATCCCAATCGATACGATCGATAGGCGCTTCCCAGTACCGGGACATCACATAGGCCGCATGGCGCGCTTTCACGCCTAATCCTGCGATCGTGCACGCTGGCGTCTGCATGATCGCCCGTTCGATGGGATAGAGACGGGCGAGAACCGATTCGATCCGTTGTGTCACGACCTCATCACTGGAGTGCTCCCAAACGCGCAACTCAATCGTCGACTGTTTAGGCGGCTGTGGAGCAGGGCCTTGATATATCTTCTGATCGCGGCGCGACTGCTCCGCCGCAACCACTTCCGTGCAAATCGCGTTGAATTTCTTTTCAAGGTCGAGCAATTGAGAATCGTCCGCTGCTGAGGCGGTCGCGGAGCTGACGGACGACTGATAAGCGCTGATCTCGGGCGAGTAGTCGCTCGTCGGACGAATTGCACTGGTCCGCTTGGTCACGAGGTCATCCTTGCCGTTCTTGCGACCGGTGGCGATGGCACGCATCCACGATGCCTCCACACCGGCTTCGCAAGATATTCTGTGAGATCGGCACGCGACGTCGTTTGCCCGCAAGGGCAACGATGTTACTCTGCAAGGGTAATCCATTGCCCCTGACGTGTCAACACCTCAGGTGCAAAATTTTGCACTTGGAGCGTAATGTTAACCAGTGAACAGATCAGAGCTGCTCGTGCGATGCTTCGGATTGAACAGCGCGAACTCGCGGACAAATCGGGCGTATCGCTGGAAACCATCAAGCGGATCGAGCGAACTCCGGGGCCGATATCGGCCTATACCGGGACCGTCGACAAGCTGCGTCGAGCTTTGGAGTCGAGCAGGGATAGAGTTCAGCGAAGGTGATCAGCCTGGAATCCGTTTGAAATTGGCGGGAGGCGGACAGACCGATCGCTCCGAATAAGGGGTCCATCAAGAGACCGAGGCAGACGGTGCTGGCCTTGCGAAATTGTCGACGGGGCATTCACCGATGTTTCCGGAGCGATCCGCCGGACTGGAGCCTGGCGCGGTAGCGCGTGACCCCGCTGTCGGACCGACCCCCGTTCGCCTGAAGCTATTTGCGTTGAACCTTGAAACCTTCGCCGCGTAAATCAAGCAGACATTGAAATTCGTCTGACGTGGCATGGTCGGGTGGATCGATGAGAAACATCCGCGCGCGATTTTCTACTATCTTGGTTCTGAGGGCGGGAAAGTCATTGAATTCCTGCCTTGAGATCAAGCAGTTCCTGCGGCTGCTATCGTCGTATATTTCCAGCACCCAGTGGCTCACAATCACCTCCTGTCGCGATCCGCTTGCGTAAATCGTTCCGCTCCATCCTTGCCCGATAACCGCCGCATCGCTCTGGGGATTTCGATGCGGCGGTTCACCGGAGCGGCGCTGCGTCCGCTTAGGGACGAGGGCGGCCCCCGCGCTAGAACTTCAAATTCGCAAAGGCTCTGACGCCGATGCCCGGCAGCAAAACCTCGTCCTTGTTGTACGACACCGAATTGCGGATGTTCTCGTTCAACAGATTGTTGCCGACGAGACCCACCATCATTTCGCGGGCGCCGAAATAGACGGGGTCCAGCTTGGTCTTGTAGCTGATTTCCGCCTTCAGCAGATTATAGCCCGCGGTCGGCGTTTCGCCGATCACGGCGATATCGTTCTGCGCGAACGCATGCAGCAGGTTGACGCGCACCAGCCAGTTGGCATCGCGCCAGAACGCGCCGCCGCCGGCGCGCACCGGCGGAATCCGGGGAACGTTGGTGCCGTCGGTGAAGGTGGCGCGAACCACATCGAACTGGTTCTCGATACCCCAGGTGCCGCCATAGAGCTGGGCTATGTCGAGCTGGCTCTGGAATTCGCCGCCGCGGAAGATCGCGTTGCGCTGTGAATAAACCGCCTGCCTCAGTTCGGCGTCGGGGGCACCGCAGGAATTGAAATCCTCGTCGCACATCACGCCGGTCAGCCGCCGAAAGATGAAATTGTCGAAGCGGGTGTAGTAGGCGGTAGCTTCGAAGCGCAGCGGGCCGGTGGCCTTGCGCAATCCGATTTCGACCGATTTGGCGGTTTCGATCGTCAGGTTCGGGTTGCCGATGTCGAAGGTCGCGGTCGCGTCATGCGGGCCGCGCGAGAACAGTTCTGCCGGCTTTGGCGCGCGCTCGACATATTGCGCCGTGATGCTGCCGACCAGATCGCCCGGCAGATTCTGAAGCAGGCCAATGCTGCCGCTCTTCGGGGTGAAGTGCAGGTTTCGCGCGATGCTGCTCTGCGGATTGCCGTCGGGCAGGAAATCGGCAGGGAAATCGGGCGTCGATCCGAACAGATCGACATGCTCGATCCGCCCGGCGATCTGGGCTTTGGTCGCAGGGCTGAACTGGAATTCGTTGAAGACATAACCTGCTTCACGGGTGTTGCGGTTCGGATCCCACAACCCGTTGAAAAGCGCGCCCGGATCGTCCGGGCTGGGCGCGGTCAGTTCCTGATGCCCGACCTGGAGGCCAAAGGCGGTGGTCACCGTCGCAAAGCGCGCATTGAATGGCATCAACTGCACTTCGACCCGGGCCTCCTGCTCCTTGTTGGTAAAGGTCTGCCTGACGCCGTCCGTGGTCGGATCGGCGGGATCCGCGAGGCCAATCTCGTTGTGCCGGTAGTCGGTGGCGCCGGCCCAGAAGCGGACGGCGTCGATCGCCGCCGAGTCAGGCCGATACTCGCCCTTGGCGGTGATCTTGGTCTGGTGCGCGTCGATGCGGGTCTGGTGATCGGCGCCATCGATTCCGGGGACGTGATAGAGCGTATCGTTCTGCGTAATCGCAGCGCCGATGAAGCCGCCGTCGAAAATATAGGAGCCGCCGATCGACGCCCCATCCGCCTGCATCGCCGAATTCGGCTGCCGGCCGTTGACCGGCCGGGTCTGGTCGAAGAGATAGGGATAGCTCGGGATATTGTAGTCGCTGGCCTTGCGGCCATAGGCGTCGGCGTGGAACGCGAAATTGCCGCCGCCGGTATCGAGCAGGATGCCGCCATCGACACCGCGGTCGACGGAGCTGATGGCGGTTCGGGTTTCGACCGTGACGCAGGATGGTGATTGCACGTTCGCGAGTGGCGCCTTCGCCGGCAATCCGTAGCTTTGAAACGGCGCGGCGGCGCATGAGGGCACGGCATCCGGGATGCGATTATTGGTCGCGCTGACGACGCCGCCGATCGACTGCGATCCGTAACGCAGCGCCGCCGGGCCGCGGATGACTTCGATCTGGTTTGTCGCCAGCGGATCGATCGGCACGAAATGGTCTTCGCCGAGATCGGAGGCGCCGCCGGCATTGGTGCCGTTTTCGAGGATACCGACGCGATTGACGTCGAGGCCCCGGATGATCGGCCGGCTCGATGCGCCCGGTGCAAAGGTGGAGCCGGTGATGCCGGGTTTGGAAAACAGGAGATCGCCAAGCTGGGCGCCGCCTTCGCGGCGAATTTCCTCGTTCGGTATTACCGTGACGGTTGCAAATTGATCCGTCACGATCGGAAGCACGCCTGGTTGAGGCGCGGCCGCAACCGGCGTTGGTTGCGGCTGCGTCGCCGGGGCAGGATTGCGGCCGGAAACAGCGCGGGAAACCCGCACAGGCGTCCGTGACGGGATGGGCTTTCGCCTTACGATCGGACTTGGCGCCGTCACCGTGACGTCGGGAAGCTGCGTAGCGGCCGATGGCGCGGCGGCGTCCTGAGACATCGCGCTGCCACCCATTCCGCACAGCAACAGCCAACTCGCGCCGCTGATGTAGAAAGCCCGTCTTGCAAGAAATGACATTGTTCAACCCTGATAAAGCAGCGGCCATGTTCGTTGTCGTCAACGATTTGGAAGCGCTTGCCGTCGATGTTCGACGGACCGATTTCGATTTATCCCCGGGGAATTGGCCGCGCGTGACGCGGCGATTCTCAAGGGCACATCAACCAATCGATGTCAGGAGGCGGGAGGAGCGCGAGGCTGGAAGGCGACGCGCGCGGAGTTCAGATGGACGAACTCGGCGTCGGTGGTCAGGTACAGGAATTCGACGGCCTGCGGCAGCAACAGCAGCGGCGGCGTCGCGAACAGCACCGAATTCGCGAGCGCGAGTACGGCGCAGATCGCGCAAGCATCGGCCGGTTGGCCGGAATCATGGTTGGCCGGAGCCTGCGGGGCGGACGCATCATCCGCGTCAAACGCGGTCAGGCCGTTGGCATTGGAAAGTTCGAACGGCGCCGTGTCCGGCTGAACGACTTGTCCAGCTTGCGCGGCGAGGGCGTGGAAATGCCCGAACGAGAGCACAAACTGAAGCGCGAGGGCCAACAGCGCCAGCCGTGAGCCGTGTCGGATGTTCGATCGGAACCACTTCATGCCGGTGCATTGCCCCACAACGAAGGAAGCACGAATTGTGCGGCCACCTCGCGATGTTATAATGTAACATCGCTGGGATCGACAGAGGATGTCAACGGCGATGCGCTAGCGCTTTTACAGGATACCGAGCATCTGTGTGATTTCCGCAACGCTGCGTGAGGGTAGCAGTCTCAGCGGCTGACAATTGCAATCCCGGCTTCCCGCGTGGCGTCGATAGACTGGGCATCGTGACGCCTCTGAGGACGCTTTATGCGCGGCCATTCTCCAGCGCTAATTGATTTCGACCGAGTTGCGGGCTCATTTTTGGATTGACAGACGCTCCAGTCCAAGATGTTATGTTATAACATAACATATGTCGCGGATCTCCGATGCGTCACTGCTCCCGATTGGGATTCCGTGCCCTGAACAGGCTGTTTGATCTCGATGCGAAAACTCCCCGTCACTGTCTTGTCCGGCTTCCTCGGGGCTGGGAAGACCACTTTGCTGAACCACGTGCTGAACAACCGTCACGGCCTGAAGGTGGCGGTGATTGTGAACGACATGAGCGAGGTCAACATCGACGCCGATCTCGTTCGCGATGGCGGTGCGAACCTGTCGCGGACTGACGAAAAGCTGGTCGAAATGACCAATGGCTGCATCTGCTGCACGCTGCGCGATGATCTGCTGAAGGAAGTTCGCGCGCTCGCCGAAAGCGACCGGTTCGACTACCTGCTGATCGAATTGACCGGTGTTTCCGAGCCGCTCCCGGTGGCTGCGACCTTCGACTTCCGCACCGAAGAGGGGGAAAGTCTATCCGACGTGTCCATCCTCGACACGATGGTCACGGTCGTCGATGCGGTCAACCTGCTGAGAGACTATTCATCCACCGTTTTTCTGAGAGACCGCGGCGAGTTGCTCGGCGAAGACGACAAGCGCACGCTGGTGGATCTGTTGGTCGAGCAGATCGAGTTTGCCGATGTGATCGTGCTCAACAAAATCGACGCGGCTTCGCCTGGACAGCGCGACTCCGCCCGAATGATTATCCGATCCCTGAATCCCGAGGCCGATATCGTCGAGACCAGTTTCTGCAATGCGCCGTTCGAGCGCATTCTCAATACCGGCCGTTTCAACTTTGAACGCGCGCAGCAACATCCGCTTTGGTTCAAGGAACTCTATGGTTTTGCCGATCACACGCCCGAGACCGAACAATACGGCGTCAGCAACTTTGTCTATCGCGCCCGTCGACCGTTCGATCCCGCGAAATTCCATCAATTCCTGCAAGAGATATGGGCCGGGGTGATCCGGGCGAAAGGACATTTCTGGATCGCTACGCGTCCGCAGTGGCTGGGTGAACTCAGTCAGGCGGGCGCGATCGTCCGAACTGAAGGCCTGGGGTTCTGGTGGGCCAACGTGCCTGCCGACCGCTGGCCGGACGATCCGTTCTGGCGGCAATCGCTCAAGAAGAACTGGAACCGGCTGTATGGCGACCGCCGGCAGGAGATCGTCTTCATCGGCGCCGATATGGATCAGGACGGTATAACGGCACGCCTTGATGCGTGCCTGGTTTCGGGCAAGCCGGGAATGCACGTCGCGGAATGGGCCGGGCTAACCGATCCGTTCCCAAGATGGCGACGCGCCGACAAGGCCGCATAGAACTGGGCTGATCAACGCCAGCCGGTCCGCGTTGCGGTCAGCGTCCCTCGCGCAGCCAGGTGGCGGCGAACGCGCCGAGCAGCAGCAAGAGGCCGATCAGGCCGGCGAACAACGGCAGCACGCCGACGCCCTTGACGACGCTGGCATCGCGCATCCGCACGCCCATCCAGCCGTCGCCATGGAACACGCCGGAGGCGCGCACCGGCACGATGCGCGGAAGCTCGATGCCGGAGCCGTCGACCACGCGCCGTGAATCACCGCCGGTCGCCTGCGCCAGCGGCTTGAGCATCTCGGTGGTGGAAGTCACTTCCGAAAATTCCTTCGGATTGGTCGGGCCGACATTGATCAGGGCCTTCAGCGTGCCGTCGGTCGCCTGCCACAGGCCGAGTTCATTGGCCGGAATCGTCGAGCGCCAGGTGCCGGGTTCGGTGGCGCTCAGCGTCAGTTCGCGCGTGGCCCCCGATGGCGACGTCACGGTCACCGGCGTGACGCTATCGGCCATGGTCTGGCGCAACACCACGAGATCCTTGCCCTGGACCTGCAGGCGCAGCGCTTCTTCGTCCAGATCAGGCTGCTTCATCAGCCAATGCGACGTTCGCCGCAGCAGGTCGAGATGCGGCCCGCCGCCCTCATAGCCGCGCGCCCACAGCCAGATATGATCCGACAGCAGCAAGGCGACCCGGCCTTCGCCAAACCGCGACAGCAGCAGCAGCGGCTTGCCGTCCGCGCCGGTCATCACCGGCGGGCTGGTGGCGTTGCGCGTCTCCACGGTGCGGAAGAACCGGCTCCAATGCGGCGGCTCGGTGCCTGAGCCTTCCAACCCGCGCGTTACCGGATGGCGTTTGCCGGCGTCGCTTAGGTGCGCATAGAACGGCTTCTCGGTGACGCCGACCGGTTCGGCCGGCAGCACCGAATCCAGCGGCGTCCGCCATATGCTGGTGGTCGAGGCGTAATCCGGACCCGCCGACACCAGCACCGCGCCGCCGGCGCGCACATAGCGCGCGATGTTGTCGAAATAGGCGATCGGCAGCACGCCCTGGCGGGCGTAGCGGTCGAAGATGATCAACTGGAATTCGTTGATCTTCTGTTGAAACAGTTCGCGGGTCGGAAACGCGATCAGCGACAATTCGTTGATCGGCGTTCCGTCCTGCTTTTCCGGGGGGCGCAGAATCGTGAAGTGCACGAGATCGACGCTGGCGTCGGATTTCAACAGGTTGCGCCAGGTGCGTTCGCCGGAATGCGGCTCGCCCGAGACCAGCAGCACCCGCAATTTATCGCGCACGCCGTCGATCGCCACCACCGCACGGTTGTTGACCAGCGTCAACTCATTGTCGAGCGGGGAGGCCTCGATCTCGACGATGTTCGGCCCGGCATGCTTGATATCGATCTCGACGCTGGAGGTCTGGCCGCTGGCCAGGGTGCGCTCGCTGATGACCTCGCCGTCGCGGCGCACCACGATCCTGGCGCGGTCGCCGGTGACGCCCTGATCGTCGAGCCGGTAGGTGATGGTCTGGGCCTGTCCGACGATGCCGAAACGAGGGGCCGCTGATATCGCGATGCGACGGTCGCGTTCGTCCTTGCGCCCCGTGATCAGGGCATGCACCGGGGCCTGAAAGCCAAGCGCCGCCGCATTGGCGGGAATGTCATGCACCCGCCCGTCGGTGATCAGGAAGGCGCCTGCGACGCGATCGACCGGAACGTCCGAAAGGACCGACGAAAGCGCGCCGAACAATCTCGTGCCATCGGTTTCGCCGTCGGCCTGGCCGGCATCGACCACCCGCACTTCAAGTCCCTTGATCTTCTTCAGGCTGTCGACCAGCGTCTCCTGCGCCTTCGCGGTTTCGCGGTTGCGCTCGCCGAAATTCTGGCTCGGGCTCTTGTCGATCACGACGGCGGCCACCGACGACAGCGGTTCGCGGTCCTCGCGCGTGAACGACGGATTGGCCAGCGCCAGCAGGATCAGCGCCAGCGCCGCCACGCGCACCGCCGCGCCGCGGGCGCGCCCGAGCAGCAGCAATGCCGCGATCACAACAATGGCGGCGAGGGCGACCCACAGCACCAGCGAGGGGACAAGCGGCGTGAATGCGATGCCGTAATTCATGGCGCGCACCCATCAACTTCTTCGTCATGGCCGGGCTTGTCCCGGCCATCCACGTCTTGGCAAGCAACAAGAAATTGGCAATCAACAAGAAAGACGTGGATGCCCGGCATCGCAGACGAGTTTACGCGGTCTGCGCAAGGCAGACCACTATGGCCGGGCATGACGGCGTAATTCTGGGAAGCGCTCATACTCATTTACTGTCCGAGCCGTTCGATCAACGCAGGCGCATGAACCTGGTCGGCTTTGTAGTTTCCGGTCAGCGTGTACATCACGATGTTGACGCCGGCGCGGAAGGCGAATTCGCGCTGCCGGGGCTCACCGGGGGTGAGCGGCAGCATCGGCTGGCCGTCCGGCCGTATCGCCCAGGCGCCGGCGAGATCGTTGGAGGTGATGATGATGGGCGAGACGCCGTCTCCGCCCCGCGCCGGCCGGGACGCGGCCTCGTCGTCCTCGTCGCGCGGCAGCGTTTCGACCCAGGTCTGGCCCGAGTTGAATTGGCCGGGAAAATCCCGCAGCAGGTAAAACGTCTTGGTCAGGACGTGCTCGCGCGGCACCGGCTCGAGTTCGGGGACATCAAGCGAAGAGAGAATATTGCGCAGCGCCAGCATGCCCTGCGTCTGCGCCGCGCCGCTGTCTCCCGGCGCGGCCTCGATGGCGTCGCGGGTATCGAACAGCACGGTGCCGCCCTGTTTCATGTAGGCGTCGATACGGTTGATGGCGTCCTGCGGCGGCTTCTGGGCTCCCGGCACGACGGGCCAGTAGATCAACGGGAAGAAGGCCAGTTCGTCGCGCGCGGGGTCGATGCCGACGGGATCGCCGGCCTCCAGCGCCGTGCGCTGCGCCAGAAACAGCGTCAGTCCGGACATGCCGGCCTTGACGATGGAATCGACGTCGGCATTGCCGGTGACGACATAGGCCAGCCGGGTTTGCGAGACCGCCTTGATGGCGAAATCGTCGTTGCTGTCGGCTCGCATCGGCGACGGCGTCACCAGCATCGCGGAGAGTGCAAGCGCCAGCGCCAGCGCGGCCGGTGCCGCGCGCCGCCGCAGCAAGGCGGCGATGCCGGCGCCGAGCAGGGCGACGATCACGGCGTCGATCAGGAACAAGGCCAGCGACGCCGACAGCAGGATGCCCCGGAGATCGCGCGGTTCGGCATTGGTGTAGCTGGCATGCCGCGCGCGCAGGGACGAAGTGTCGAGCGCCGCGATGCGATCCGCCGCCGCCAGCGTGTTGACCGCGATCGGACCGTCGGCCGGGCCATAGAAACCGGGCGGATGATCCACCGTCGCGCGGTCGCGGAAGTCGGCCGGCATCGGCTTTGCGGTCGAGGGCGGCGGTCCGAACGCGCCGAAGCCGTCGAGCGTGCGCAGCGGCGCCACGGTCTCCGTCGTCGCATCGCCGGCGACGCCCGCGCCCGGTGTCGAGGTGTAGCCGGACATGTCGACGATCCGCCGCAGCATCTCGACGAAGCTGCCGGACATCGGCAGGTCGGACCAGCGCATATCGGCGCTGACATGAAACAGGCTGACGGTTCCCTTGCCGCGATGTTCGCCGGTCACCAGCGGCGTGCCGTCCTCCAGCGAGGCCCAGCTCCTGGTCGCCAGCGCCGCGTCGGGTTCGGCGAGCACCTGCCGGCTGACCGTGATGTCCTTGGGCACCGCAAGCCCGGCGAACGGTCCGTCGGCCGCGAAGGCGGCGAGATGCTGCGGCTTTTCCCAGGTCAGGCTGCCGCCGAGGCTGCGCCCGCCGCGGCGCAGTTTCACCGGCACCAGGTCGTCATCCGCCTGCGCCAGGCGCGGGCCGGCAAAGCGCACCAGCACGCCGCCTTGCTCGATCCAGGCGCCGATGCGCTCGCGAATCTCGGGCGACAGCGTGCCGACATCCGCGAGCACGATCATCGGCAGCTTCTGGTCGAGAAATTGCGTGATCGCCTGTTGCGGCGCGCCGCGATCGCCGAGCCGCACGTCGGCGAACGGCGCCAGCGCGCGGGTGAGATAGAATGTCGAGGCCAGCAGCGGCTGCGCGGTGTCGCTGGTCGATCCGCTGACGATGCCGATGGCGCGCCGGCGCCATCTTTTGTCGAGCAGTTGCACCGCGCCGGCGGACCGTTCGCCCGCGATTTCGAGCCGCGCGATGTCGTTGCGCAGTTCGACCGGCAGATCGAACGCCGCTTCGGTCTCGCGGTCCTGGGGTGAAAAACTATATCGCGCCTCGCCGATCGGCGAGCCCTTGGGGTCGAGCGCTCGCACGGTGCCGGCGGATGCGCCGCCATTGGCGCGCAGCACCTTCACCGTCATCCTGGCCGCGGCGTTTTCGGCGGCGACCAACGCGAGCGGAGACGGCGTGCCGCCTTCAAAAATGGTCAATGCGCGATCCCCGATCGTCTTGCTCACCCCTTCGAGAAATTCCGGTCCGCGCCCGGTGTCGACGCCGTCCGATAGCCAGGCGATCTCGCAATCGCCGGTCGCCTTGAGGAAGCGTTCGATCGCCGGCAGGGTTTCGACCCGCTCGATCGAATAGGGTTTTGGCGCGAGCTGGCGCAACGCCACCCGCGCGGTGCCCGCCGGCATCAGCGTGATGTCGCGCGCGGGCTCCGACAGCGGAACCAGCGCGACGCCGCGCCGGTCGTTGTCGGCATTGGCAATCAATTCGTCCGCGGCCCTGATCCGCGCATCCCAGCTGGCGGCGGCACTCCAGCCGTCGTCGAGCAGAATGACCAGCGGCGAACGGCTTGCCGCGGCCGTACCGGTCGGCGGATTCCAGATCGGACCCGCCGCCGCCAGGATCACCAATGCTGCGGCCGCCAGCCGCAATGCCGTCAGCCACCATGGCGTGCGCGAGGGCGTTTCTTCCTTGGGCGCGATGTCGAACAACAGCCGCGTCGGCGGAAACTCGATCCGTCGCGGCCGCGGCGGCATCACCCGCAGCAGCCACCACAATACCGGCAGGCTCAACAGCCCCAGCAGCAAAAATGGTTCGGCGAAAGACAGCGGCAGCCCGGCGATCATGCAATTCGCCCCGCTTTGACGGTCGAGGCGCGCACGCTTCCCTTGTTCACCATCATGCCCGAATGCAGGAACAGCAGCAGTTCGGCGGCCGAGCGGCTGGTGGTGTGGGTCGAGAACAGCCAGTCGAGCTTGTTGGTCTCGCTGCGAATTTCGTCGCGATGCCGCGCCACCCGCGCGACGTAGTCGCCGGCCCATCTTTCCGCGCGGCCCGCGGTGATGACGCCGCCGCCTTCAGGTTCGACGAATTCGATGCGGCCGGCATAGGGAAACTCTTCTTCAGCCGGGTCGACGATCTGCACCAGCGTGCCATGCGCGCCGGAGGACGACAATCCGGCGAGCATGGTCCGGATTTCGTCCATCGGCGACCAGAAATCCGACAGCACCACGATTTCGGCCAGCGCCGACGGCACGAAGGAGGGCGGCAGGCTGGCTCGGTTCGCATCGTCATGCAGCATCGCCTGCGCCATCTTGTCGATCACGCTGCGGCTCGCGGTCGGATTCATCAGGCCGGGAACGCCGACGCGTTCGCCGCCCGCGACCAGCAGTTCGGCGAGCGCGAAGGTCACGATCAGGCCGCGTTCCAGCTTGCTGTCGCGCGCCTGTTTGGATGCAAACGCCATCGACGGCGAACGGTCCGCCCACAGCCACACCGTATGGGCGGCTTCCCATTCCTGCTCGCGGACATAGAGATGGTCGTCGCGCGCCGAACGCCGCCAGTCGACATTCTGCGACGGCTCGCCGGAAACGAAGCGGCGGTATTGCCAGAAACTTTCTCCGGCACCGGCGCGCCGCCGGCCGTGCAGGCCATGGATGACGTTGGCGGCGATGCGGCGGGCTTCAAGCACGAGGCGAGGCAGCGAGGCGGCGAGCGTTCGGCTTTCACCATCGGCACGTCGGATTGCTGTGGTCTCCTTGGCGTACTTGGTCTCCGCTGCCATCAACCGATCCGCGCCTTCAATTGCCGGATGACGTCGGGAATGGTGCGGCCTTCGGCGCGGGCGGAGAACGTCAGCGCCATGCGGTGCTTGAGGACCGGTTCGGCCAGATCGAGCACGTCGTCGATCGAGGGCGCCAGACGGCCGTCGAGCAGCGCGCGGGCGCGAACCGCCAGCATCAGCGACTGGCTGGCGCGGGGACCGGGTCCCCAGGCGATCAGCTTGCCGGCTTCGCCGCCTTCTT
The DNA here is from genome assembly GCA_963793165.1 of uncultured Alphaproteobacteria bacterium. GTDB lineage: Bacteria > Pseudomonadota > Alphaproteobacteria > Rhizobiales > Xanthobacteraceae > Bradyrhizobium. The sequence continues at coordinate 955,567 of CAWBYU010000002.1, read as the reverse complement.
CTCCCGGACGCGCCGAGCGCACCAGAGAGAGGATCGCTTCGACGACGGAATCGCCGACCGGCAGCCGCCGCACCAGCCGTTGCGCCGTGATGAGAATGTCGGCATTCATCGCCGCCTTGGCGAGCGTCTCTTCGGCGCCGGTGGTTTCGAACAGGATGCGCCGCTCGGCGTCGCGATCGGGATAGTCGACGTCGATCTCCATCAGAAAACGGTCGAGCTGCGCTTCCGGCAGCGGATAGGTGCCTTCCTGCTCCAGCGGGTTCTGCGTCGCCAGCACATGGAAGGGCTTCGGCAGATCGTGGCGCGCGCCGGCGACGGTGATGTGCTGCTCCTGCATCGCCTGCAGCAGCGCCGACTGGGTGCGCGGGCTGGCGCGGTTGATTTCGTCGGCCATCAGGAGCTGTGCGAACACAGGCCCCGAGATGAAGCGGAACGACCGCTTGCCGGAAGTGCTCTCGTCCAGTACCTCGGCGCCCAGAATATCCGAGGGCATCAGGTCCGGCGTGAACTGGATCCGCTTGGCGTCGAGCCCGAGCGTGACCCCTAAGGTTTCGACCAATTTGGTCTTGGCAAGGCCCGGTACGCCGATCAGCAGCGCGTGGCCGCCGGACAGGATCGTTACCAGGGTATTTTCAACCACGCGATCCTGGCCGAAAATAACGGTCGAGATCGCGTCTTTCGCGGCACGGATTTGGCCGGCGACCTGTTCGGCCGAGCGGACGATCACGTCCTCAAGCTTTTCCACACTGTCGGCCATTCGTCACTCCTTGCCGCAGACGCCGCTGGCGTCGTCATGCCGTGAACCCCATGCTAATCTTATGCGAAGGGCATGTATTCGTTGAGTTAAACTATCCCCACATTATCGGCATTCCGGGGTATGAACTGCATCACGATGTGGCGATTTTAACCTTACGGTTTCATCCGAAGGTCTGGTCTACGACGCGCAACGAAGACTTGCACCAATCGTGCCAAACCGAGACCATCAGACTCAGGGCAAACAATGGCGAAGCAAGGGCAAACCGCTCATCAGGGCCTTGAAGGACTGACCGTGGCCGTAACGGAAGCCGCAAATGCCGGCCCGGTAAAGGGGCTGCCTCCTGTGCATTTGTGGAACCCGCCGTTTTGCGGCGATCTCGACATGCGAATCGCCGGCGATGGCACCTGGTTCTACATGGGCACGCCGATCGGACGGCCCGCTCTGGTCCGGCTGTTTTCGACGATCCTCAAGCGGGAGGACGGCAAGCACTTTCTCGTTACTCCGGTCGAGAAGGTCGGCATCCGCGTCGACGATGCGCCGTTCATGGCGGTCGAGATGCTCGACGACGAGGACGATCGAGGCCGGCTGCTGCGATTCCGGACCAACGTCGACGACTGGGTGCCATGCGATTCCGGGCATCGGTTGCGGTTCGAGGCCGCCGCCGATGGCGGCCTCACGCCCTATCTGCACGTCCGCGCCGACCTCTGGGCCAAGGTCACGCGGGCGCTTTATTACGATCTTGTTGACATGGGCGAGGAGCGAGTGGTCGATGGTAAACAGATGTTCGGAATCGAATCCGGCGGCGAATTCTTTGCGATGGCCGATGCGGAGCAGGTGAGGGGCGCGCTTTGAACGAGCCGATGCTGAGGACGGATCCCGCTGCCGTCAACTCGGCGGAGTTTTTCGAGCGGAGCCGCGCGCGACTGCGTTTCGAGGTTCCGGCAGGACTGGTCGATCCCAACATCATCCCGCGCAGTGGCGATCAGGGCACCGATCGCATGCTGGAGATTATCGCCCACGAACAGCCGATCCGCCCCGCGGCGGTGTTGATCCCGGTGGTGGACCACCCTCAGCCGACCGTGTTGCTGACGCAGCGCGCGGCGCATCTCAACGATCACGCCGGGCAGATTTCGTTTCCCGGCGGCAAGATCGATGCGACCGACGCCTCGCCGCTCGAGGCGGCGCTGCGCGAGGCCTGGGAAGAGATCGGCCTGCAGCGGGAATTCATCGATCCGATCGGCTATCTCGATCTGTACGCGACCAGCTTCGGATTTCGCATCCTGCCGACGGTGGCGCGGGTGAAGCCCGGCTTCAGGCTGCGCATCAACCCATCCGAAGTCGACGACGCCTTCGAGGTGCCGCTGGCGTTCCTGATGGATCCTTCGAACCATCAGGTGCACAGCAAGGAATTCCGCGGCATGGAGCGCTCCTATTACGCGATGCCGTTCGCGGAGCGATATATCTGGGGCGCCACCGCCGGAATCCTGCGGGTGCTGTATGAGCGGATCTGTCTGCCATGATTCGTCCGGTCCTCACCGAGATCGGAATCTTCCTGATCCCGTTCGCGGTATATGCGTTGTTTCTGATTGCGACGCGCTCCGGACTTATGGTGCAGTCGTCCTGGCCGCTGCATGTCATCGGCAGGCTGGTGCTGGGGGCGCTGCTGCTGGTGGTCGTCAGCCTTGTCCTGCTGGCGCATTTTTCCGGCGCGCCGCCGAATTCGACCTACATTCCCGCCCATATCGAGAACGGCAAGTTCGTCCCCGGAGTTGAAAAATGAACGACGCGCGCGTGCTCGCCGACGCGCCCTGGCTCGGATCCGGCCCTGCGGCGCGCGTGCTCGAATTGCTCAACGGCGCGGGCGAGGAAGCGCGTGTGGTGGGCGGCGCGGTCCGCAACGCGCTGTTGGAAATTCCGATCGGCGATCTCGATATCGCGACCACCGCCGTGCCCGATGAAGTGATCCGGCGCGCCAGGGCGGCCGGCATCAAGAGCGCGCCGACCGGCATCGACCACGGCACCGTCACGCTGGTGGTCGATGGGCACCCGTTCGAGGTCACCACCTTGCGCGAAGATACCGAGACGTTCGGCCGCAAGGCGAAGGTCGCGTTCGGCCGCGACTGGGTGCGCGATGCCGAGCGGCGCGACTTCACCATCAACGGCCTGTCCGTCGACGCCGCCGGTGTCGTGCACGATCACGTCGGGGGGCTGGACGATATCGCTGCAAGACGCGTGCGTTTCATCGGCGATCCGAACCTGCGGATCGCCGAGGACTATTTGCGCATCCTGCGGTTTTTCCGCATTCACGCCGCCTATGGCGCGGGCGAACCCGATCGCGCCGGCTACCTCGCCTGTATCGCGGCGCGGGCGGGCCTTTCGAGCCTCTCGGCGGAACGCGTGCGCATGGAGTTGCTGAAGCTGATGCTCGCACAAGGCGCGGCGGGCGCGATCGTTGCGATGTCGGATGGCGGCTTGCTGCTGCCTATCCTCGGCGGCATTGCCTATATCGGACCGTTCAAGGCCATGGTCTCGGCGGAACGTCTGCTTGGGCTCGAACCCGCCGCGGTTCGCCGCCTCGGCGCGCTGGCGGTCGGGGTGACCGAGGACGCAAGGCGGCTTGCCACGCGCTTGCGGCTGACCAACGCCGAGACCAAAGCGCTCAATTCCATGGGCCATCGCTGGTGGCGGCTCGCCGGGATGGACGAGGCGACCGCGCGGCGGCGGCTCTACCGGCTCGGCGCCGAGCGTTACCGCGAACGGTTGATGCTGGCCTGGGCGCGGGCAGGAGAGGGGGCGGGCGCCGATTCGGAGCGCTGGCGCGAACTCGCCACCCTGCCGGAGCGCTGGAGCGCCCCAAAATTTCCGCTGAAGGCGGCCGATTTCGTCGCGCGCGGTATTGCCGAAGGCCCGCTGCTCGGCCGCGTGCTCGCATTGGCCGAAGACGCATGGCTGGCGGCGGATTTCCCGCTCGCCGAACCCGCGCTCACCGCCATCGCCGATCAGGCCATCGCACGCTTTACCCGCGATCACAGGCCGTGAACGTCGTTTCCGGCTTCGCCGATATCTCCGTGCCGCAGCTTCTGCTGGTGGCTGGCGTCGCGCTGTTCGCCGCCGTGGTCGGCGGACTTGCGGGCTATGGCACCGGCGCGCTGATGCCGCTGGTGCTGGTGCCCTTGATCGGTGCCGAACCGGTGGTGCCGATCATCGCCATTTCCTCGATCTTCACCAACGCCAGCCGCTTCGCCGCCTATCTGCGCCATGTCGACCGCCGCCGCGCGGCGATCGTGATCCTGGCCGCCGCATTGACGACCGCGCTCGGCGCTTATGGCTATACAAGGCTCAGCAACGCCGGCGCGGCGCTGGTGATCGGCGCCATGCTGATATCGAGCGTACCGCTGCGCCGCCTGCTCAAGCGCCGCGATATCAGGATAGGCGACACCGGGCTTGCGGTCGGCGCGGTGGGATACGGCGTCCTGGTCGGCGGCACCTCCGGTTCGGGCGTGATCCTGCTGTCGCTGTTGATGGCGGCGGGGCTCGAGGGAGCGGCGGTGATCGGCACCGACGCGGTGATCTCGGTTATGACCAGCATCATCAAGATCTCCGTATTCGGATTCGCCGGCGTGGTGACCGCGCAGGTGCTGGCCTTTGCGCTGCTGATCGGCGGGATCGCGATACCCGGGGCTTTCCTGGCGAAAGCCTTTGTCGAACGGATGCCGCTGCATATTCATGCCGCGATCCTCGATGTCGCCGTGATCGCAGGCGGGGTCGTGATGATTTCCGTGGCGCTACGGCAGCTGCTCTGAGACAGCGAACCGCCTGAAAGGCAATGCCGCCGGGCATCGGAACCCGGCGGCATCGCCAGCAACATGTTTACCCCCCGTGAGGGCTTTCTGCGCGGTTCTTACTCGTCGTCCTCTTCTTCTTCTTCGTCGTCTTCCTCTTCTTCGATTTCGGTCAGTTCCAGCACGGCCAGCGGCAGCGTTTCGCGAAACAGATCGCCTTCTGCGCCCATCCACAGACAGATGACGGAGTCATCCTTTACTTCCGCCACGGTGATCGGATGACCGCCGGATTTCAGAACGACGACATCGCCCGGTTTCAAGTCCATGATCTCTTCCTTAAGGGTTGATTGATTCGGTCAGAAGTCTATCGCGCTGTCATGACAGACCGATCACGGCCGCTTTATGTTGACGGCCGTCGCAACGCCGACGGCGTTCGAAAAAATAAAAACTGTGGCCGGTGGGTTGGCTTTGTTACGGCCACTTCACTTCGGGCGGCATCGACGACAGGATGGAATCCACATTGCCGCCGGTTTTCAGCCCGAAAATGGTGCCGCGGTCGTAAAGCAGATTGAATTCGACGTAGCGTCCGCGCCGGATCAACTGTTCCTCGCGGTCTGCCGCGCTCCAGGGCGCATCGTAATTGCGCCGGACAAGTTCGGGATAGATTTTCAGGAATGCGCGGCCGACATCGCGGGTGAAGGCGAGGTCGGCGTCCCATTCGCCGCTGTCGTGCCAGTCGTAGAAAATCCCGCCGATGCCGCGCGCTTCCTTGCGGTGCGGCAGATAGAAATATTCGTCGCACCATTTCTTGTATTTGTCGTAACTCGCGATGGTGGCGTGCGCGTCGCAGGCCGCCTGCATCGCGGCGTGAAAAGCCACCGTATCGGCGTCCTCCTGGGTCCGCCGCCGGTCGAGCACCGGCGTCAGGTCGGCGCCGCCGCCGAACCAGGCCTTGGTGGTGACGACGAAGCGGGTGTTCATGTGCACCGCCGGGACGTTCGGATTGCGCATATGCGCGATCAGCGAAATCCCCGACGCCCAGAAGCGCGGATCTTCGGCGGCGCCGGGAATTTGCGCGCGGAATTCGGGGGCGAATTCGCCATGCACCGTCGAGCAATGCACGCCGACCTTTTCGAACAGCCGGCCGCGCATCACCGACATCACGCCGCCGCCGCCGGGCCGGCCGGTATGGTCGGTCCGCTGCCAGGGCGTGCGCACGAAGCGTCCCGCGCCGCCGGGATAAAGCGCCGCCGGCGCGTCGTCTTCCAACCGTTCGAAGGCCAGGCAAATATCGTCGCGCAGCGCTTCGAACCAGCTTCGCGCGCGCGCCTTGCGGTCCTCGATGACGGACAGGTCCATTTGCAACGCCTATCCCTGCGGGCCGAAATAAGTGCAGCTCTCGTTGCAACTGTCGCGGTGGACGCTGACCCGCGTGATCCGTCCCGCATGCTGAACGCGCTCCCAGATGAAGCGCGAAAGGTTCTCCAGCGTCGGCTGTCCCAGCGCCTCGATCTTGTTGAGCAGTTTGTGGTCGAGGACTTTTTGCACCTCGGTCATGCGGCGTTCGAGCAGGCCGAGGTCGAGCACCATGCCGGTCGCCGGGTCCGGCGTGCCGCGCACGGTCACCTCGGCGCGGAACGAATGGCCGTGGATTTCCTCGCTTGCCGCGCCCAGCGTGGTTCCCTGCAGCGCATGCGCCGCCTCGAACCGGAACGATTTCGTCAATTCCCACATCTTCAGAACTTCCAGATCTGGAGCGCGATGACTTGCCTTCGATTTGTCATATCGCTCTATCTTGTTGTTTGAGCATGATCTTTTTCGGAAAACCAGTACCCGCTTTTCCGGATCATGCTCTAGCGGATACCGAGTGTTTTATGCGTCTGCAGGCTGAGCCGCCATTGCGGATGGCGCAGGCAGTAATCGACCGCGCCGGCGGTGTTCTCGATCACTTCAGGTCCGTCCATCGGCTGTAGCGAGAAGCGCTCGAAATCGAGATCGGCGAAAGCCTCGGGCGCGGCATCCGCCTGCGGATAAACCAGCTTGAGTTCATGGCCGCGCCGGATCACGAGATCGGCGCCGGCCTTCGGGCTGACGCAAATCCAGTCCAGGCCGTCGGGCGGCGCGATGGTGCCGTTGGTTTCGATGCCGATTTCGAAGCCGCGCAGATGCAGCGCCTCGATCAGGGCCGCGTCCACCTGCAGCAATGGCTCGCCGCCGGTCAACACCACATAGCGGTTGGCGCCCTTTCCGGTCCATTGCGCGGCGACCGTATCGGCAAGCTCCCTGGCCGAGGCGTAGCGGCCGCCGAGCGTGCCGTCGGTCCCGACAAAATCGGTGTCGCAAAAACGGCAGGTCGCGGTGCCGCGGTCCTGTTCACGGCCGCTCCACAGATTACAGCCCGAGAATCGGCAAAACACCGCGGCGCGGCCGGCATGCGCGCCTTCGCCCTGCAAGGTCAGAAAGATCTCCTTGACCGCGTAACTCAACCCGCCGTCTCCTCAAATGCGGACCTGGTTTGCCGCAGCGCCTCGCCCAATGCCATCGCCGCCGCCATCGCCACATTGAGCGAGCGCAAGCCGGGCTGAATCGGGATCACCAGCCGGGCGTCGGCGCTGGCTGCGACCTCGTCGGGCACACCAGCGGATTCCCGCCCGAACAGCAGGATGTCGGCCGCCTGATAGCGATAATCAAGATAGGAGCCGGTACCCTTGGTTGTGAACAGGAGCAGCCGGTAACCGCCGTCGTTACGCCATTGCTCGAACTTTGGCCACGAGTCGTGCCGCACAATGGTGACCTGGTCGAGATAGTCCATGCCGGCCCGGCGGAAATGCCGGTCGGACACCGGAAAACCCGCCGGCTCGATAATATGGGCCGCCACATTCAGACAGGCGCACAGACGAAGAATCGTCCCGGTGTTTTGCGGGATGTCAGGCTGGAAAAGCGCAATCTGCATTCGGCGATAGCCCTTGTCGAGATAGCCCTGGGGCCTCCATGAAATGTCTGAATAAAACATCACCCGAGGGGGAATTAGTGCATTGCACGCTTGGGAGCGGATAGCGGGCTTGCGCTCTTCCGGCAAGGGTGCCAATAGAACAATTCTGGACTGCTTGTTCCGCCGCGATTGGCCGGGAAAAGTGGTCTTTCCTGCCGCCGCGGGGGGATCGCGGGCGCCGGCAGCCTCCCACGCTTCGTTGATACGTTGCCTGGGGCGGTTCCACCGGCTGCAGCTAAGAAAGGGTTTGGAATCGTGACGACAGCGTCTTCGGCCGTTCACCCGACACGGCGTGATTTCCTCTTTGTTGCAACGGGAGCCGCCGCCGCCGTTGGCGGAACGGTCTCGCTCTGGCCGTTCATTTCCCAGATGAATCCGGACGCCTCGACGATCGCGGCCGGTGCCCCGATCGAAGTCGACCTGACGCCGATCGCCGAGGGGCAGGACATCAAGGTGTTCTGGCGGGGCAAGCCGATCTACATCATGAACCGCACCAAGAAGCAGATCGAGGAGGCCCGTTCGGTGCCGGTCGCGAGCCTGCCCGATCCGCAATCCGACCAGGCCCGGGTCAAGGAAGGCCATGACCAGTGGCTCGTCGTGATCGGCATCTGCACCCATCTCGGCTGCATCCCGATCGCCCATGAGGGCAATTACGACGGCTTCTTCTGCCCGTGCCACGGCTCGCAATACGACTCCTCCGGTCGCGTTCGCCAGGGGCCGGCGCCGGCCAATTTGCCGGTACCGCCCTATCAATTCGTTTCCGATACCAAAATCCAGATTGGCTGAACCTCGGATCTGACATCCGGGGCCTTGGCCTGTCACGTCGTTTTATTTCCTCAGGATCGCATCATGAGCGGACCATCCGACTACCAGCCCTCCCATCCCGCCCTGAAGTGGATCGAACGGCGCCTCCCGATTATGGGTCTCGTCCATTCCTCGTTCGTGGCCTATCCGACGCCGCGTAACCTGAACTACTGGTGGACCTTCGGCGCCATCCTTTCGCTGATGCTGGGCCTGCAGATCCTGACCGGCGTGATCCTGGCGATGCATTACACGCCGGAGGCCACCATGGCCTTCAAGTCGGTCGAAAGCATCGTCCGCGATGTCAATTTCGGCTGGCTGCTGCGCAACATGCATGCCAGCGGCGCCTCGATGTTCTTTTTCGCGGTCTACATCCACATGTTCCGCGGCCTGTATTACGGATCATACAAGGAGCCGCGCGAAATCCTCTGGATCCTCGGCGTCATCATCTATCTCTTGATGATGGCGACGGGCTTCATGGGCTACGTGCTGCCGTGGGGCCAGATGAGCTTCTGGGGCGCCACCGTCATCACCAATCTGTTCTCTGCCATTCCCTATGTCGGCGACAGCATCGTGACCCTGTTGTGGGGCGGCTATTCGGTCGGCAATCCGACGCTGAACCGCTTCTTCTCGCTGCACTACCTGCTGCCGTTCGTGATCGCGGGCGTGGTGGTGCTGCATGTCTGGGCGCTGCATGTCGCGGGCCAGAACAACCCGGCCGGCGTCGAGCCGAAGACGGAAAAGGACACCGTGCCGTTCACGCCCTACGCGACCATCAAGGATGCGTTCGGCATTTCCTGCTTCCTGCTGTTCTTCGCGTGGTTCATCTTCTACATGCCGAACTATCTCGGCGATGCCGACAACTACATTCCGGCCAATCCCGGCGTGACCCCGGCGCATATCGTGCCTGAATGGTACTACCTGCCGTTCTACGCGATCCTGCGCAGCATTCCGAACAAGCTGGCCGGCGTGGTCGCGATGTTCTCGGCGATCGTGGTGCTGGCGTTCCTGCCGTGGCTCGATACCGCGAGGACGCGGTCGTCCAAATACCGTCCGCTGGCCAAGCAGTTCTTCTGGATCTTCGTCGTCGTCTGCGTGCTGCTGGGCTGGCTCGGCGGCAAGCCGCCCGAAGGCATCTACGTGATTGCCGGGCGCGTGCTGACCTTCTGCTATTTCGCCTATTTCCTGATCCTGCTGCCGCTCTTGAGCCGGATCGAAAAGCCAAGGACGCTTCCGAATTCGATCGCCGACGACGTGCTGGCGAAAACCGGCAGCCGGGCGACACCGATGGTGTCGACGGTGATCGCGCTTGCGGTCGCGGGCGCGCTGTTCGCAGGCAGCACGCAGAACGCCCGGGCCGAGGATCACCAGGACGTGCCGCCGTCGCAGAAATGGTCGTTCTCCGGCCCGTTCGGCACCTATGATCGCGGCTCGCTGCAGCGCGGGCTGAAGGTCTACAAGGAAGTCTGTTCGGCCTGTCACGGGCTGTCCTACATCGCGTTCCGCAATCTGGCGGACCCCGGCGGTCCCGGCTATTCGACCGCGCAGGCGGCGGCGTTCGCAGCCGACTACAAGATCAAGGATGGTCCGAACGATCAGGGCGAGATGTTCGAGCGGCCGGGCCGGCCCGCCGATTATTTCCCGTCGCCATTCCCCAACGAGCAGGCGGCGCGCGTGGCCAATGGCGGCGCATATCCTCCCGACCTGTCGCTGATCACCAAGGCGCGTTCCTACGAGCGCGGCTTCCCGATGTTCATCGTCGACTTCTTCTCGCAATTCCAGGAGCAGGGTCCGAACTACGTCGATGCGCTGCTGCAGGGCTTCGAAGACACGCCGCCGGCCGGCTTCTCGCTGCCGGAAGGCTCCTACTACAACAAATATTTCCCCGGCCACGCCATCAAGATGCCGAAGCCGCTGAGCGACGGCCAGGTCACGTTCGACGACGGCTCGTTGGCGACCGTCGCGCAATATTCCAAGGACGTCACCACGTTCCTGATGTGGGCGGCCGAGCCGCATATGGAGGCTCGCAAGCGCCTCGGGATGCAGGTGTTCATATTCCTGATCATCTTCACGGGGCTGCTGTACTTCACCAAGAAGAAGGTCTGGGCCGACGCGCACTGAGCGTCGCGCCGGATCATGTGAATTCGAAAAAGCCCCCGCGGGGGCTTTTTTGTTGGGTCGAGTCCGATTGCTTCCTGAGCCCGCAGCGGACAAAATAGCCGCCAATCCCTCTCAAGAAATCATCGGAGGAACCATGGGTACCAGCATTACGTTCAAGCGCCCTGACGGCAAGGACGCCGCCGGCTATCTCGCCAACGCCGCGCGCGGCAACGCGCCGGGTGTGGTCGTGATCCAGGAATGGTGGGGGCTTTCCGACCAGATCAAGGGCCTGTGCGACCGTTTCGCGGTGGCCGGCTTCGATGCGCTGGCGCCCGATCTCTACAAGGGCAAGGTGGTGCCGTATCACGACACGGATGCGGCGGGTAAGGAAATGAACTCGCTGGACTTCATCGACGCCACCACGCAGACCGTGCGCGGCGCCGCGCAGTATCTCGGCAAGAACGGCGCCAAGGTCGGCCTGACCGGCTTCTGCCTCGGCGGCGCGGTGACCATCATCGGCGCGGCCAAAGTTCCTGAACTGACCGCGGGCGTGGTGTTCTACGGCATTCCGCCGGAGCAGGCGGCAAAGCCGGCCGACATCAGGATTCCGCTGCAGGCGCATTTCGCCAACAAGGACGACTGGTGCACGCCGGCACTGGTCGATGGCTTCGAGAACGCCATGAAGGCCGCCGGCAAGTCGCTCGAACTGTTTCGCTATGACGCCGAGCACGCCTTCGTCAACGAGCAGCGGCAATCCGTGCACGACCGCGCCGCCGCCGAACTCGCCTGGGGCCGCGCCACGGATTTTTTCAGGAAGCATCTGGGGTGAGGGTGCGAATACCCTTTCGCGTCGCCGCTTCGAAAGCAGCGAACAAAACCCTCCCAACGTCGTCCCGGCCCTGAGCCGGGACCCATAACCACCGCCGTCAGTTGTTGAAAAAATCTCTGGCGGCCTGCCTTGCCACCACGGCCGCGGCGTATGGGTCCCGGCCTTCGCCGGGACGACATCCGTTGGCGATCAACCGGCCTTGCGCATGCAGGCCTGCCGCCGCTCCCTTTCGCCGTCGTCCCGGCGAAGGCCGGGACCCATAACCACCGCTGCCTGTTGTTGGAAGAATCTCCCGCGGCCGGCCTTGCCATGACGGCCGCGGCGTATGGATTCCGGCCTTCGCCGGGACGACGTCCGTTGGCGATCAGCCGGTCTTGCCCACGCCATCCCGAACACATCCCCGGCATAAGCGCACCTTCCTACACCAAAAGATGACTTCGGACCGGCCTCCCGGTTCAGGCCTGTCCCTTGACGAACCCGGCCTGCCATGGTGTTTATCCTGCCATGAACACCGTCGTCCGCCCATCCCGTCTCTGGTGGCCCACCTTCTAAAGGTGGCCGGTGCGATTTCATTTTCTTAAATCGTCAGAGGTCGCCAGCGCAGTGCGGCGGCCTTTCGTTCGTTTGTCCTGTGTGGCGCTCCCTCGGCAAGTTTCGTAAGAGGATCACATGAACAGGACAGCGTTTTCCCTGCCGGCCCACAGCGAATATCGCACCCGTGGCGGCCTTGCGGTATCGCGGTCGGTGGAGCAGTTCACCGGCGGCGCCAGCCGGCTCGATGACCTGATCGATCTGCTCGACCGTCGCCGCGGCGTCGTGCTGTCGTCGGGCACCACGGTGCCGGGCCGTTATGAGAGCTTTGACCTTGGCTTCTCCGATCCACCGCTGCGGTTGGAGACCATCGGATCCGACTTTTCGTTGCAAGCGCTGAATGCGCGCGGCGAGGTGCTGATCGCCTTCCTCGCCGAGGCGCTGCGCGAACCCTGCGTCGTCGTCACGGAGAAAAGCGCGACCCGTCTTGCCGGCCATATCGTGCGCGGCGCGGCGCCGGTCGATGAAGACCAGCGTACCCGCCGGGCCAGCGCGATGTCGCTGGTGCGCGACCTGGTCGCGGCGCTCGGCGCCAATGACGATCCGCTGCTCGGCCTGTTCGGCGCGTTCGCCTATGATCTCGTGTTCCAGATCGAGGACCTCGTGCAGAAGCGGCCGCGCGAGAAAGACCAGCGCGACATCGTGCTCTACGTGCCGGATCGCCTGTTGGCCTATGACCGCGCTACCGGGCGCGGCGTGGTGCTGAACTACGACTTCAGCTGGAACGGAAAATCCACCGAGGGCCTGCCGCGCGAGACGCCGGAAAGCGGTTACGCCAAAACGCCGCGGCAGGGATTTTCCGATCACGGGCCCGGCGAATATCAGGCCACGGTCGAAACCGCGCGCGCCGCGTTCGCGCGCGGCGATCTGTTCGAGGCGGTGCCGGGGCAGCTGTTCGCCGAACCCTGCGAGCGTTCGCCGGCGGAAGTGTTCCAGCGGCTGTGCCGGATCAATCCGTCGCCCTACGGCGCCCTGATAAATCTGGGCGAGGGTGAATTCCTGGTGTCGGCGTCGCCGGAAATGTTCGTGCGCTCCGACGGCAGGCGGGTCGAGACCTGCCCGATCTCGGGCACCATCGCGCGCGGCGTCGATGCGATCGGCGACGCCGAGCAGATCCGGCAATTGTTGAATTCCGAGAAAGACGAATTCGAACTCAACATGTGCACCGACGTCGACCGCAACGACAAGGCGCGGGTCTGCGTTCCCGGAACCATCAAGGTTCTGGCGCGGCGGCAGATCGAGACCTATTCGAAACTGTTTCATACCGTCGATCATGTCGAAGGCATCCTGCGGCCGGGCTTCGATTCGCTCGATGCGTTCCTCACCCACGCCTGGGCGGTGACGGTGACCGGCGCGCCGAAATTGTGGGCGATGCAGTTCGTCGAGGACCATGAGCGGTCGTCGCGGCGCTGGTATGCCGGCGCGATCGGGGCGGTGAATTTCGACGGCAGCATCAACACCGGGCTGACCATCCGCACCATCCGGATGAAGGACGGCCTCGCCGAGGTGCGGGTCGGAGCCACCTGCCTGTTCGATTCCGATCCCGCCGCCGAGGACCGCGAATGCCAGGTCAAGGCGGCGGCGCTGTTCCAGGCGCTGCGCGGCGATCCGCCAAAGCGATTATCGGCGCTCGCCCCGGATGCCACGGGGTCGGGCAAGCGGGTGCTGCTGATCGATCATGACGACAGTTTTGTCCATATGCTGGCCGATTATTTCCGGCAGGTCGGCGCGACGGTGACCGTGGTGCGGCACATTCACGCCCAGGACATGCTGAAGCAGAATAATTGGGATTTGCTCGTGCTGTCGCCGGGCCCGGGCCGGCCGGAGGATTTTGGCATCGCCAAGACTATTGGCACTGCGCTCGACCGGAAGCTGCCGATCTTCGGGGTCTGCCTCGGCGTGCAGGCGATCGGCGAATATTTCGGCGGCCAACTCGGACAGCTCAGCCAGCCGGCGCATGGCCGCCCGTCGCGGGTTCAGGTCAGAGGAGGGCGGCTGATGCAGAACCTGCCCAATGAAATCGTGATCGGCCGCTACCATTCGCTGTTCGTCGAACGCGACAGCGTGCCCGACGTGCTCCAGGTCACCGCGAGCACCGAAGACGGGGTCGCGATGGCGATCGAGCACAAGACCTTGCCGGTCGGCGGCGTGCAGTTTCACCCGGAATCGCTGATGTCGCTCGGCGGCGAAGTCGGCCTGCGGATCGTGGAGAATGCATTCCGACTGAATGTAGGGATGAGTTAAATGCAAAGTTTCACGCCCGTCATTCCGGGATGGTGCGTCAGCACCAGACCCGGAATCCAGAAGTTGTTGCGCGAGATTCCGGGTTCGCGCTTGCGCGCGCCCCGGAATGACAATTGAAAGAGAGATCGATGACCCCTGAACTCGAACACGATCTGAAGGCTGCCGTTCGCACCATTCCGGATTACCCGAAGCCGGGAATCCTGTTTCGCGATATCACCACGCTGCTCGGCGATGCGCGGTCGTTCCGCCGGGCGGTCGACGAACTGGTGCAGCCATGGGCGGGCAACAAGATCGACAAGGTCGCAGGCATCGAGGCGCGGGGATTCATCATCGGCGGCGCGGTGGCGCATCAGGTCTCCGCGGGCTTCGTGCCGATCCGCAAGAAGGGCAAGCTGCCGCACACCACGGTACGGAGCGCCTATTCGCTGGAATACGGCCTCGATGAAATGGAGATCCATGCCGACGCCATCCGTCCCGGCGAGCGCGTGATCCTGGTCGATGACCTGATCGCCACCGGCGGCACCGCGGAAGGCGCGGTCAAGCTGATGCGCCAGATCGGCGCCGATGTGGTGGCGGCCTGCTTCATCATCGATCTGCCCGACCTCGGCGGCGCCGCCAAATTGCGGGCGATGGACGTGCCGGTACGAACCCTGATGGCGTTCGAAGGGCACTGATTTTTTTCAGCCTGCTCCCGCGGCGACCGTTCGCACATACCCTCCACGCGTCGTCCCGGCGAACGCCGGGACCCATACCGCGTGATCCATCGATTCAAGAATGCCGTTCGACGACTTGTCGTAACCACCAGCGACGGTGGCTATGGGTCCCGGCGTTCGCCGGGACGACGAAAGAGTTTTCGACTACCGCTGCAGGATCAAGCCCAGTTCGATTTCACGGAAGCTGATGTAATTCCTGCGAATCCATTGATGCAGTTCCGTCGATGAGTCGCCCTCGCCGCGCAGATAGTCGGTGAACGAAAAGTTCAGGCGGTCGATATAGGTCTTCAGGAATGACGGCAGCGCGGCGATCTCAAGTGTCCGGCCGTGGCCGGAAAAGGCCGCGGGAAGCTCCCCCCGCAACACGTATTCATTGTCGATGGTGATCATGGCGCGCGCCGGCAGCAGTTGCTGCAGCTTGGCATAGCCGCGCGGCGAGACGCGGTCGCTGTCCGCGATGAACAGCACCACCGGCGAGATGCCGCGCCGCGCCGCTTCCTTGATGAAGCCGATTTCCTCGGTCATCTTGAAAAACTCATCGAAGGCGTGAAACCCGAGATCGATCACCTTGGGAATCCCGTCATTGACGATCAGGCGATCCATCACCGCCATTTTTCCGTAGGTGTCGTCGATTTCGGCGGTCTCGGTGACGGCAGGCAGGTAGTCGAGCAGCGACGGCTCTTTCAGATTGATGTCGAACGCGAGCACCGCGCCGTTTTTCAAGAGCTGGAATTCGCTCAGCATCCGGGCGATCAGCGTCTTGCCGACCAGCGGGCGGGGCGAGCAGACGATGTAGACAGGCGTGTTCGGCATCCGCGCTATATCAGGCGAATTAGAGCCTCAATCCAGCCAAAATAGTATTCGGCCGGTAATTATTTTTCGCCGGTGACGCGCGCGCCCTTGGTGGACCCGACCAGGTCAGTCAGCTTGATGCGGTCGAACTCGCTCCAGACGTTGGCCAGCCAGTGGCGGACATAGCCGCGCAGCACGAACGAATAGTTCGCGGCCTCGTCATGCGTTCCCTTGTTGGCGACGAATTTCAGGAACGGCACCGAGGAGACCTCGACCTGCTCATAGGCCATTTCGTTGAGTTTGGGGATGGTGAGTTCCGTGGCGTCCTTGATGCGATGGAAATAGGCGTTGTAGGTCGCCTGGTCCCATTCGAAGAAGCTGGTGTTGTTGATGAAGTTCTTCACCAGGAAATATTTCGCGCCCTGCATGAAATTCGCGGTCTCTGCGATTTCGTCGAGCGAGGCGATCGAGGGGCCAAGGATATGGAACACGGCAAAGGTGATCTGTCCGGACTTGGCGGCATCGAGGAACCCTATATCGCGCAACGAAGCCAGCGCCGGCGACATCAGGCCGGCCCGGACGTCGATCACGGTGACGGAAGGGCTTGATGAATTCAGCGTATCGAAAATCTTCATCTGGTCCGACGTCGTCGTCATGTCGACGATCTCGGTGATGTCGGGGTGGAACCGCTTCAGCGTGCCGCGCGGGGATTCGGTATCGAAGGCGCGCGTCGGCACGTTGTTGGCGCTGAAATAATCAAGCAGGGTGCGCGACACGGTGGTCTTGCCGACCCCGCCCTTGTCCGCGCCGACCACGATCACTACCGGTTTCGCCATGAAGTTCCCTTACGCGATAGTCTCGATTGAGACATGATGTGGACGTCGTCCACGCCTGTTTTGGGCGTGAACATGGCAGAAACAAGGGAGAATTCAATCCTTAGACCGCCATTAAGTCTAAACCTGAGGGTGTCCTTAACAGGGGATGCCTGTTTTGGGCGGATGCAGGTCAGCCGTTCCTGCCCCAGGGACCGCTCCGCGAGCCCACCTCGGGCTCGTTGGCATCGCTCCAGGGACCGGATGGCGGCGGATCCGGATCGGACGCCGACCACCCTACCTGATCCCCCGGATTATCGGCGGTATCCGGTGGCGGCGCCAGCCGTCCGGGATCGTGTCCACCGGCAAATTTCACCAACGCCTGGACCCGGGAATCCACCGAGGGATGGGTTGCAAACAGGTCGGCAAAACCCTGGCGCGGGTTATCGACGCATAGTTCCATTACGGCGGAGGTCGCGCCGGGAAGTTCCCCGCGGTTCTCGATCTTGCGCAGCGCCGAGATCATGGCATCGGGGTTCTTGGTCAGTTCGACCGATCCGGCGTCGGCGAGCAGCTCGCGCGACCGCGATAGTGCCAGCTTCACCACCTGGGACAACAGCCACGCCAGCACGATCAGCGCGATCGCCAGGATGACGACAAAGATGGCGCCGCCACCGCCCTTGCTGTCGCGATCCGAGGAGGAGGACGATGACGATCGTGAAGACGGCCATGACGATCCGCCGCCGCTGGAATTCCACTGCAGGCCGGTGAACATCCGGAAGAACAGCTCGCCGAAAAATCCGACCACGCCGGCGATGATCACCGCGATCACCATCAGTTGCACGTCGCCGTTGCGGATGTGGGTGAGCTCGTGGCCGAGCACCGCCTCGATTTCCCGGTCGTTGAGTGCCTTCAGCAGGCCCGTGGTGACGGTGACGGCATATTGCCGCCGGTTCAGCCCGGTCGCGAACGCGTTTAGCGCCTCGCTGTCCACTATCTTCAATTTCGGCATCGGAATGCCGCGCGAGATGCAGAGATTTTCCAGGAGGTTGTAGAGCCGGGGTTGCTGCCGGCGCGTGACGTCCTCGCCGCCGGTGATGGCGTCGATCATCGATTGATGGAAGAAATAGGCGATCACGATCCACAGCGCCGCGGCGCCGGTCGCATAGGGAAACGCCGTCACCAGATCGCGTGACGCCTCCATCAGATAGTCAGGGACCGAGCGGTCGCTATCGATCACCACCTCGGCGATCAGCGCGCCGGCATAGACCAGCACATAGATCAGCAGGAACAACCCGGCGAGCAGCAGCATCGAACGAAACTTGTTCGACGCAATATGCGTGTAGAGACCGTACGCCGCCATGATGCGTGATTCCGCTAGAGACTGTCATTCCGGGGCACGCCACCGGCGTGAACCCGGAATCCCGAGATTCCGGGTTCGTCGCTTCGCGACGCCCCGGAATGACTCGAATAACCGCAGGTCATCTTAAACGAACGCCTCTGGCCACCTCAGAACTTCACCGTCGGCACCGTCTCGACTTCGGAGCGGGTGGCGCCGAGGTCGAAGAAATCCTTGCGGGTGAAGCCGAACATGCCGGCGAACAGCGCGGCGGGCATCTGCTGGATGCCGGTGTTGTATTCCTGGACCGCATTGTTGAAGAAGCGGCGGCTGGCAGCGATCTTGTTCTCCAGGTCGGACAGCTCGTTCGCCAGTTGCTGGAAGTTGGCATTGGCCTTGAGGTCCGGATAGGCCTCGGACAAGGCGATCAGTCTGCCGAGCGCGCCGCTCAACTGGTTTTCGGCCGCGGCGACCTGTCCCGGTCCCTGCGCCGACATCGCGGCGTTGCGGGCCTTCACCACGTCGTCGAGCGTGCCGCGCTCATGCGCGGCGTAACCCTTCACGGTCTCGAGCAGATTCGGAATCAAATCGTGGCGCTGCTTGAGCTGCACGTCGATGTCGGCAAAGGCCTGGCCGACCCGCTGGCTGAGCGCGACCAGCCGGTTATACGCGCCGAACGCGAACAGCACGAGAATGACGATAACGCCGATAACGATCCAGCCGGTCGACATGGCAAAGAACTCCCGATGAGACAACGGATATGCGCCACCCTAGACCAAAGACGGGCGCGCGTCAGGGCTCCCGTCACGAGAGCCCTGCGTTAGTCGCAAGCGGGTTTGGATACGTTCAACGGCGGATCGGACCAGACGCCGTAGCTGAAGTCAGCCCTGAAATCCCTCCCGCCGCATGACGCGAGCCCATGCGTGCGCCACGCGTCACGCGGCGGGATTTGTCGATCATGAACCTGTTGCGATCACGGCTTCGCCATGTGCCAGGCGCCGTTCAGGAAGCCATCGCCATTGGTCTCGCCGGGGGCCGTATCTTTCTTGAAGGTATAGAGCGGCTTGCCCTTGTAGGCCCACATCTTCTTGCCGTCGTCGCGCACCACGACGGTCATGTCGGCGGTCGGCTTGGCGTCGTCGGCGGCCGCAAGCGCCGGCCAGTTCTCGGCGCAGGGACCGTTGCACATCGACTTGCCGCCGGCGTCCTTGTCGAAGGTATAAAGGGTCATGCCCTTGGCATCGACGAAAGTCTTGCCCTTCGGCGTGTCGGCCGTCTTCAGTATCTGCGCCGATGCCGCCGAAGACGCGAGAATGAAAGTCAAAGCCGCTATTGCGGCAAATGTCCTGGACATTGCAGCTCTACTCCTGATGAAACATGATGAGGACGCGGATGCGTCACCAAGACAAACGCCGCCGCCGGAGAATTATTCCGCCGACGGCGGACCGGCCTCGAAAACGGTGTCGCCCCAATTGTATTTTCGAAAGCGCGCATAGGCGATCTTGTCGCGGCGGGGCGCGATCGCGCTCACAACGCCATGAGCCGTGCAGAGTTTTGCGGTGATCGCGCTCTTGGCGATGACGGGCTGCGCCAGCACGCGGGCGGGACGTTGCGCGACCGTCGCGCGCGTCAGCGCGACATAGCTGAATTTTTCATCCTCATAGGGAAGTTCTGCCGATTTGAGTTGTTTATGCGCGCGCGATCGCGGCAGGCGCTGCGTGAAATGACACCAGTCCGGCGCCGTGAGAGGGCACGCGCCATCGTGCGGGCAGGGAGCCAGGACCTGCGCGCCCGCAGTGATCAGTTGTCGGCGAAGCGCGATGATCCTGGCATAGCCCGCCGGCGTGCCGGGCTCGACGACCAGCAGCGTGTCGCTGGTTTTTGTCCACATCAGATCGGTGAGCGCCGTTCGTTCCGCGTCATGAACTTCGCCGATCATGTAGCTCGCGATGACGAGGTCGGCAGCCTCCGCATCGGCCAGCGCGGCGCGGGCCTCGCCGCGCTGGTATGCCATGTCGCGTAACCGGGCGCGGTTGCGGCCGAGATCGAGCGCCAGGGCGCGCAGCGCGCGGTTGGCATCCAGCAGGGTGAATTGTGTCAGCGACGACAACGCTTCAGCCGCGGCCCATGTCGCCGTGCCCGGCCCGGCGCCGACATCGAGCAGGCTTGCCGGCGCGAAGTCAGGCGTAATCTCGCGGATTGCGTTGAGGCTTGCGATCACCGCGGCATAGGTCGCGGGCATGCGTACCAAGGCATAGGCCAGCGCATCGGCCTCCGACCTGATCCCGCCGGAGCCGCCGCCATCGCGGTAGGTCCGCGAGATCAGCGCAGCGCGCCCGGCAGCATCGTTGCGCGACAGCCCTTGCAGCCTGGCGTCGAGGGCAGCTTTCAATTCGACTGGAAGGTAGGGTGAGGTCATCTTGTTTTCTTCCCCTCTCCTTGTGGGAGAGGGTGGCCGCGATGCGAAGCGTCGCGGACGGGTGAGGGGTCTGTCTCCGCGGAGTGATACCCCTCATCCGGCGCGCTTTGCGCGCCACCTTCTCCCACCAGGGGAGAAGGAAAGAGAGATCACGCCACGTTCTGGTCGAGAATCTTCACCGCGTTTTCGAGATCGACCGAGACCAGTTGCGACACGCCGCGCTCGGCCATGGTGACGCCGAACAGCCGGTTCATCCGCGCCATGGTGATCGGATTATGCGTGATGATGATGAAGCGCGTCTCGGTCGAGCCGGTCATCTCGTGCAGCAGGTTGCAGAACCGCTCCACATTGTGGTCGTCGAGCGGCGCGTCGACCTCGTCCAGCACGCAGATCGGCGAGGGGTTGGTGAGGAACACCGCGAAGATCAGCGCCAGCGCGGTCAGCGCCTGCTCGCCGCCGGACAACAGCGACAGCGTCTGCGGCTTCTTGCCGGGCGGCTTGGCGATGATTTCCAGTCCGGCCTCGAGCGGATCGTCGCTCTCGATCAAATGCAGCGCCGCCTCGCCGCCGCCGAACAATTCGACGAACAGCCGCTTGAAATGGCTGTTGACGATTTCGAACGAGGTCAGAAGCCGCTCGCGCGCCTCGCGGTTGAGGCTCTGGATGCCCTGGCGCAACCGCTTGATGGCTTCCACCAGGTCGTCGCGTTCGGTCGTGAGCGCGGTGTGCTGGGCTTCCACCTCGCGCAGTTCTTCCTCGGCGCGCAGATTGACGGCGCCCAGCCGCTCGCGATCGCGGCGCAGCTTTTCGAGGCTTTCCTCGATCTCGGCGAGCGGCGGCAGCGCCGTGCCGGGCTCGATCTCGGCCAGCGCGGCGACGCCCTGCGGTTCGATCTCCAGCATATCGCGGATCTCGCGCTCGATGTCGGCGAGGCGGCGCTTGGAGCCCTCCATGCGCTCTTCGGCGCGGGCGCAGGCCTCACGCGAACTCGACAGCGCCTCGAGCGAGATCTTGGCGGCGCGGTCGGTCTCCGCCATCAGGCTCTCGGCAGCCGCCAGCGCATCGGCGGCGACCCGGCGGGCGGTTTCGGCCGATTCGATTTCGCCGATCAGCGCGCGGCGCTTTTCCGCGAACGCCGCCGGCGCATTGTCGAGTTCGGCGCGCTCGGCCGTGACCTCGGTGATGCGGGCCTCGATGGTGGCGATCTGCGAGGCCGCGCCGGCTTTGCGGTTTTGCCACTGGTTGCGCTCGGCCAAAATCGCCTGAAGCCGGCGGTCCGCCAGTTCGGCCTCGCGCGCCAGCGCCTGCGCCTCGGCGCGAACCTGCGCCGCCATCCGGCGATGGCCGTCGATGTCGCTGCGTACAGCCGCGAGCCTTGTCTCGGTGTCGAGGCTAGCCGGCAATTCCGCCAGCGCGGCGGCGGCGGTCTCGTGCGCGCCAAAGGCTTCGGTGAGGTCGGCGTTGAGGCGGTTGTGGGCTTCGGTCAGCGCCGACTTCCGCGCGGCATGGCGGTTGATCTCGCGCTCGGTGGTGGCGTGGCGTTCACGCGCGGCATCGGCCTCGCGCTGCGCGGCGCGCCAGGCCTCGCGCGCGGAGGTTTCGGCCGCGGCGGCGGCCTTGAGCTCGGCTTCGGCGGTTTCCAGCGCCTGACGCCTGGCGGATGCATCGATGCGGGCCTGTTCGAGCTCGGTCTCGATATCGACCAGCCGAGCGCGCTCGGCGAGGCGCCGCGCCGCGCCGGTCGGGGCATGGGCCGCGGCGACGAAGCCGTCCCAGCGCCAGACGTCGCCTTCCGGCGACACCAGCCGCTGGCCGGTCTTCAGTTGCGATACCAACGCCGCGCCGCGCTCCTTGGCGACGACGCCGATCTGGGCGAGGCGGCGTCTCAGCTCGGAAGGCGCCTGCACGTGGGCCGCGAGGCTCTCGACGCCCTCGGGCAAAGCCGGATCGCCCTCGGTCACGCCGGCATTGGTCCAGCGCATCGGCGCCGACGGGTCGACCGGCGCGTCGAGATCGTCGCCCAAGGCGGCGCCAAGCGCCTTCTCATATCCCTTGGCGACGGTGACGCCGTCGATGATCGGCGGCCAGAGGTTCTTGGTCTCGCCGTTGACGAGTTTCGAGATGGTGCGGGCTTCGGTCTCCAGCCGCTGCACGCGCTTGTCGGCGTCGTTGAGCGGCGCGCGGGCGGCTTCCAGCTTCTGGCGCGCGGCGACATGGCTGAACTCGCTGGTCTGCGTCGCCAGTTCGGACTGCGCCAAGGCCTGTTGCGCGGTCTCCCTGGCACCGGCGAGCGCCTCGATGTCGCCCAGGCCGCTGGTCTCCTGCTGCAGTTTCTGCTCTTCGGCCTGGACACCGGCGACTTCCTGATCGAGTCGCGCCAGCCGGTCGCGATGGGTGCGTACCCCGGCCTCGAGCTGATTGCGCCTGGCGGTGAGGTCGGCGAGCGCCGTGGTCAGTTCCGTGAACAGGCGTTCGGCGGTGGCCAGGGTCGCTTCGGCCTCGGAGACGCGTTCGTCGACGCCGCTGCGCTGTTCGACGCGCGATTTGATTTCGTCCTTTAATTCGGTGTCTTCGGCATCGAGCCGTTGCAGCGCCACCTCCGCGTCCGAACTCTGCTGCTGCTCGCGCGCGACGTCGGCGGAAAACTGCGTCAGCCGGCGGTCGAGTTCGGCGACGCGTTCCTTGGCGCGCTCTTCCTCGCGGTCGAGCATTTCGCGCGCATTGGTGAGTCGCTGCAGCCCGGCCGCGGCCCGGGCCTCACTTTCGCGCAGCGCCGGCAGTTCGGAGGCGCGGATCGCCTGGATGCGGGCCGCCTCGGCCTGCTCGCGGGTGCGCTCGGCCATCTCGCGAACGCTGAGATCGTGGGTATGGCCGGCGTCCGCGACGTCGGAATTGGCCTCGAGCCAGCGCAGATGGAATAGCATCGCCTCGGTCTTGCGCACCTTGGCGGCCACTTCGCGGTAACGGATCGCCTGCCGCGCCTGCTTCTTCAGGCCGTCGATCTGCCCGGCCAGCTGGCCGATGACGTCCTCGACACGCAGGAGGTTGGTCTCGGCCGCCTTGAGACGCAATTCGGCCTCGTGGCGGCGGGCGTGAAGCCCGGCGACGCCGGCGGCGTCTTCCAGCACGCGGCGGCGCTGCTCGGGCTTGGCCTGAATGATTTCGCCGATCTTGCCTTGGTGCACCAGTGCCGGCGAACGCGCGCCGGTGGCGGCGTCGGCGAACAGGATCTGCACGTCGCGGGCGCGCACGTCGCGGCCGTTGATGCGATAGACCGAACCTGCTTCGCGCTCGATCCGGCGCGAGATCTCCAGAATCTCGCGGTCGTTCACCGCCGCCGGCGCGGTGCGATCGGCATTGTCGATCGTCATCACGACTTCGGCGTGGTTGCGCGACGGACGGTTGCCGGAGCCGGCGAAGATCACCGCATCCATGTCGGCGGCGCGCAGCGATTTATGCGAGGTCTCGCCCATCGCCCAGCGCAAGGCCTCGACCAGGTTGGATTTGCCGCAGCCGTTCGGGCCGACCACGCCGGTCAGGCCGGGTTCGATCACGAAGTCAGTGGGTTCCACGAAAGACTTGAAACCATGGAGGCGAAGACGCGTGAGTTTCATGAACAGGATTCTCTGTTGGCAGGGCGCGAATCTCTCTGCCGGGACAATACCATAGAAGGCAATGTCGGTGTGCGGGACGAGTCACGTCTGGCGGCTCGGATGGCCGCGACAATGGCGAGGGCCGGGTCCAAGGGCAACCGGCGCGCCCGGCTTTTCCCAAGCCTTTTGCCGATCCCAACGCGTTTGCCGCGCCTTTGGCCAGGCTTTTTCCCAAGGCTTTTGCGGGACTTAAGCGGCTATTTGAATCGCGCCCGCCGGCCCGTCAGATCAGCTCTTGAGCAGCGACTTGAGCTTCTTGTCGAATTCCTCGAACGAGGTCTCGCCCTTGATCATCTCGCCATTGATGAAGAAGGTCGGTGTCGAGTTGACCTTCAGCACGTCGCTGGCGAATTTCTGATCGGCGGCGATCTTGTCGAGCAGCGCCTGGTCCTTGAGGCAGGTCTCGACCGCCTGCTGGCTGAGTCCGGCCTGCTTGCCGATCCGGGTCAGCGTTTCCGTGGTATTCTTCACCACCCAGTCGTTCTGCTGCTTGAACAGCATGTCGATGACCGCGAAATATTTGCCGGAATCGCCGTTGGCGATGCAGCGCGCCAGCATCGAGCCGGCAGCGGCCTTGATGTCGAGCGGGAACTCGCGGAACACGTAACGCACCTTGCCGGTGTCGATATATTCCGACTTGATCTTCGGAAACACGCCTTCGGCGAAGGCCGCGCAGTGCGGGCAGGTCATCGAGGCATATTCGGTGATCGTCACCGTCGCGTTGGCGGGGCCGAGCGCCATGTCCGGCAGCGAAACCGGCTTGGCGACGTCGGCCGCGCCCTGCGCCATCGCGTCCGCGATCAGGCGCAGCGGCGAGAACCCGGCGAGGGCGGCAAGCCCGGTCAGCGACAGGGCGGCGGTGAAGGCGCGGCGCGTAATCATCAAGGGTTGCTCCCGGACTGGCGCATTCACGCCTGCAGAACTAACGAGGACCGTTCGCTAGCCTGAAACCGCAATTGTGGCAATGGCATGCCACGGGTATGAGACCGCACCGCAGCCTCAATTTCGCTTGATCGAGGCGCCGAGCCGCGCCAGCGCGGCCCGCAATTCCTCGTCCTCGACCGATGTCAGGGTTTCGGCGACTTTTGCCACCGCACTGGCGTCCGGCGCCTGGGAGGCCTTCGCGGCCCTCCGGCGCGACAGCGGGGCCTGCCGCAAGGCCAGCTTTCCGACCGCGCTCCAGCCGAAGTAGCGGTTGACCCGCTGCAGGATGGCGTCTGAGGAGTGCTGGATCTCCAGCGCCATCGGGCCCTCGACCCGCAACACCAGCGTGGCCGGTTCCTGCTGCTGTCCCTCGACCGGGCGCGGCCACTGGATTTTCAACGGCTCGGAATGGGCGGCTATTTCGGGACCGGCGATTTCGCCCCAGCGCGTGACCAGCTCGCGCGCGGCGAACCCCTGCTTGGCATAGGCCTCGGAAAACACGTCGCTGAGCAGGACGGATAACGGCTTGGCGCTGATCGGACCGGGTTTTGCCATTGGTTTCCTCCATCACCGCCGTTCGGCGGCGACGATCACGCCGCGCGCGGGCGGATGGTTTTCAGATCGCGATCGATCTCGCGCCGCCGCTGCATCAGATCATAATCCATCTGCAGGCCGAGAAAGAGCCCTTCCGACAGGCCGAAATACCGCGCGAGCCGCAGGTCGGTGTCCGCGGTGACATCGCGTTTGCCGAGCACGATCTCGTTGATGCGGCGCGGCGCGACATGAATTGAACGCGCCAACGCGTTCTGGCTGAGGCCCATCGGCTTGAGGAACTCTTCGAACAGGATTTCGCCGGGATGCGGATTGGCGAGCAGCCCGCTTCTAGACATGGTAGTCGACGATTTCGACACGTGACGGTCCTCCCTCATCCCATATAAAACATATGCGCCACTGGTCGTTGATCCGAATGGAATATTGTCCTTGCGGATCGGCCCTTAGGGCCTCAAGGCGATTTCCCGGCGGCACACGAAGATCGCCCAGCATCCGGGCCTGATTCAGGAGACGAGGCTTTCTCAAAGCGACGTTTTGGATGTCTGCCGGTAATTTTCGGCTCCGGCGTCCGGACCAGATCAATTCCGCTTCGGAATCGGCAAAGCCCTGAATCATGCTCAAGTATAACGCGGCGCGTTATGGTTGGCAATCCACAGGCCATCTCTGGTCAGGCTTCGTTTCCCACCCTAAAACGAGCTGTGACCGCATCGACAGCAACCAGGAGAAAACAAGCCGCCGCCGGAGACGGTTCTGCCCGTCCGGCGTTGCTGCTGCAATGGTACGACCGCCACCGCCGCAAACTGCCGTGGCGGCCGCTGGCGGGGGAGCGGGCCGATCCCTACCGGGTCTGGCTGTCGGAAATCATGCTGCAGCAGACCGGCGTCAAGACGGTCGGACCCTATTTCGAGAAATTCGTCGCGCGCTGGCCCGATGTCGATGCGCTGGGCCGGGCGTCGCTCGACGATGTGCTGCGGATGTGGGCCGGGCTCGGCTATTATTCGCGGGCGCGCAATCTGCACGCTTGTGCCGTGACCGTGCGGCGCGATCATGGCGGCGCGTTTCCGGATACGGAGGAGGGCCTGCGCGCGCTGCCGGGGATCGGGCCCTACACCGCGTCGGCGATATCAGCGATCGCGTTCGGCCGCCGCACCATGCCGGTCGACGGCAATATCGAGCGCGTGGTGTCGCGGCTGTTCGCCGTCGAGGAACCGCTGCCGAAGGCGAAGCCGCTGATCCAGCAACTGGCGGCAACGCTGCTTGGCGCTTCTCGCGCCGGCGACGCGAAGTCGCGCGCTGGCGACGAGGAGTCTCGCGCCGGCGATAGCGCTCAGGCGCTGATGGATCTCGGCTCCTCGATCTGCACGCCGAAGAAACCGGCCTGCGCGCTGTGCCCGCTGAACGACGACTGCTCGGCCCGCGCGCGCGGCGATCAGGAGGCTTTTCCGCGCAAGGCGCCGAAGAAGACCGGCGAGCTGCGCCGGGGTGCCGCCTTCGTCGTCACCCGCGGCGATGAACTGCTGGTTCGTAGCCGCGCCGAAAAAGGCCTGCTCGGCGGCATGACGGAAGTGCCGACCTCGGACTGGCTGGCGGCGCAGGACGACAAGATGGCGCTGCTGCAGGCGCCCGCGTTGAAAGGTGTCGCGCGCTGGCACCGCAAGGCAGGCGTGGTCACCCACGTGTTCACGCATTTTCCGCTGGAGCTTGTCGTCTACACCGCCAGCGTGCCTGCGCGCTCGTGTGCCCCGGACGACATGCGCTGGGTACCGGTTGCGACGCTCGGCGATGAAGCGCTGCCCAATGTCATGCGCAAGGTGATCGCGCACGGGCTCGATCTTTAGCGAGCGCGGTCGTGGGTGAAAGGCCGATATGGCCGGCGGGGATGGACGGCGCGCGGACCCCTCGTTAATCTCCGGCTTTCTCATGAGGACGGCCATGCTCAAGCTCTATTACACCCCCGGCACCTGCGCGCTTGCTTCCCATATAGCGCTGGCGGAGGCCGGCGCCGCCTACATCACCGAGAAGGTCGATTTCAAAACCAATCAGCAGAACAGCCCGGGCTATCTGGCGATCAACCCGAAGGGGCGGGTGCCGTCGCTGGTGACCGATCGCGGCACCCTGACCGAGACGCCGGCGATGCTGGCTTACATCGCGCAGAGTTTTCCGTTAGCCAAACTGGCGCCGCTCGACGACGCCTTTGAATTCGCCAAAGTGCAGGCCTTCAACAGCTATCTGTGTTCGACCGTGCATGTGGCGCACGCCCATAAGGGACGCGGCTATCGCTGGGCCACCGACGAGGCCTCGTTCGCGGATATGAAGCGCATGATCCCGAACAGCGTTGGCATCAGCTTCGCGCTGATCGAGCGCGAGATGCTGCGGGGGCCGTGGGTGATGGGCGACCAGTACACGATCTGCGACCCCTATCTGTTTACGGTGGCGGGGTGGCTGGAAGGGGACAGCGTCGATCTGTCGACCCTGCCGAAAGTGATGGCGCATCGCCAGCGCATGGCCGAGCGGCCGGCGGTGCAGAAGGTGATGGAAGAAGAGAAGGGGTGAGATTGCAGGAATTGTAGGGTGGGCAAAGCGAAGCGTGCCCACCATTGACGTCACGGCTGGTCGCCAGATGGTGGGCACGGCGCGAAGAGCGCGCCTTTGCCCACCCTACACAGCTTTGCGTTTTGGCTGATCAAGCCCGCGTCCCGTTTCCAGCATCAGCTTGCGCAGCCAGATCGAGCCCGGGTCCATCTGGGCGCGGGTCGGATAGAACATGAACTGTTCGTCGATGCCGGGGTCGAGCGGCGGCGCGACTGATATCAGCGACAATTGCTTCGACAGCGCGCCGATCAGCCGGCGCGGCACAAAGGCGACGAGATCGGTGCGCGCGGCAATATGCAGCGCCTCGATATAGCCGGGCACCACCAGCGCGATCCGCCGTTCGACGCCCTTGGCGCGCAGCCAGCCGTCGATCAGGTCTTGGTTCTGCCCGCGGATCACGACGGCGACATGCCGCGCCTTCAGGAAGGCTTCCCGCCGTTTCAGTTTGGCGCCGGCGGGATGATGGCGGCGTACCGCCAGTGCATCGCGGTCGGTATACAGAAGCTGGCGGTGAAATCCCTTGAAGGCGTCGCCGATGCTGATGACCATATCGATGGTGCGGGCAAACTCGGCGGTGAAAATGGCCGGACCCCGCCACGGCACGACGTCGATGGTCACATTCGGCGCCGTCCGGGTGATCTTCTGCATCAGCGGCGGCACCAGCAGCTCGACCGCCAGATCCGGCATCATCAGGCGAAAGTGCCGTTCGCTGCTGCCGGCATCGAAATCGTCGGGCATGAACAGCCCGCGCACCTGATCGAGCGCCTGAGCCAGCGGTCCGCGCAGCGCCTGCGCCCGCGGCGTCAGCTCCATCCGTGCGCCGGCGCGAACCAGCAGGGGGTCGCCGAGCATGTCGCGCAGCCGCTGCAGCGCGTGGCTCGCAGCCGGCTGCGACAGCCCGATCCGCATCGCGGCGCGGCTGACATTGGCTTCCCTGAGCAGGGCATCGAGCGCGACCAAGAGATTGAGGTCAAGCGAATTCAAATTCATCAGGCGAATATATATCATATTCACTATTGATTGGAAGAATGTGCGGCGGCACGGCAATGGTTGGCGACAAGCCAACCCTTGGAGGAACAGCCATGAGCGCAGCCGACAACAAGAAGTTAGTGCAACAGGTCTTCGCCGATTCCGCCAATCGCAGCGGCACGACGTTCGCCGACCATCTTGCCGAGGACGCGAGCTGGGTCGTCACCGGGCAATATTCCTGGTCGCATGAATTCAAAGGGCGCGAGGCGATCCAGAACGGCCTGATGGGCCATTTCCGCTCGTTCTTCGCCGAGCGGCCGCGCACGGTCGCGTTCAACTTCATCGCTGATGGAGATTATGTCGCGGTCGAAGCACAAGGCGATAACGTCACCAGGACCGGCCAGCGCTACGACAACCACTACTGCCTGGTGTTCAGGATCGAGAACGGCAAGATCAGGCAGATCAAGGAATATTGCGACTCCACGCTGGTCGAGCGCGTGCTGGGGCCGTTTCCCGAAGCGCGAAAGCTGGCGGCGGGCTGAGATCCCGAGCAGTGTGTAGAGTGGGCAAAGCGAAGCGTGCCCACCGATTCTCGGAGGTTTCAACCGTTGTGGTTTCGAAAAAGAAGGTGGGCACGCTCCGCTTTGCCCACCCTACGGCTTATGGCTGCTCGTCATTCCGGGGCGCGCGTGAGCGCGAACCCGGAATCTCGCGCCGCCACTTCCGGATTCCGAGGCTGCGCCAAAAGGCGCATCCCGAAATGACGGGTCGCTGCGATTACGCCGCTTTGGTCTTGAGGTGCCCGAACATGAAACTCTTGGCCTCGTCGTCCATTTCCGCCTTGAAGGCGAATTTCTCTTTCAGCGCGATCGCCCGTGCCGCGGCGGGCCGCGCCGAGATTTCATCGAGCAGCCGCTTCACGTTGGGATATTTTGCGAACACGTCGTCGCCGAGAACGTATGGCGCCAGCCGCGCCCAGCCCCAGAATGCCATGTCGACGATGGTATAGGTATCGCCGATCATGTAGCGGCTGTGGGCGAGACGATCATCGAGGATCTTGTAGTGGCGATTCGTCTCGTACTGATAGCGGTTATGGGCGTAGTCCAGTTCCTTCGGCGCCACGGTCTTGAAATGCACCGCCTGGCCCGAATAGGGGCCGAGGCCGGTGGCGACGAACATCAGCCATGACAGCGTCTGCGCGCGATTTGCCGGCGTGTTCGGCGGCAGAAATTTTCCGGTCTTCTCGGCGAGATACAGCAGGATCGCGTTGCTGTCGAAAACCAATACGCCGTCATCGTCGATCGCCGGCACCTTGCCGTTCGGATTCACTTTCAGGAATTCCGGCTTGAACTGATCGCCCTTGCGGGTATCGACCGGCACCGGTTCGTAAGGCAGCCCGGACTCTTCCAGGAAAAGCGCGACCTTGTTGGGGTTCGGCGCACCGTTGAAATAGAATTTGAGCATTGGCGTCTCCACGGATTTTGTTGGCTGAAAATCGTCGCGCGATGGCGGAAATCTCGGGCAGCAGCTTCCCATGCGTGGGTCGTGGAAAAGTGCAACCGAAGATTTCGCAAACCGGCCGCGCGTCGGGCCGGCGATCGTGACAGATGTGCCTGTCATCGAGCCTGCTCGCGGATGCATAGCAGGATCGCGGCGATAGCTTCAATGAGCTGTTGGAACTTAAGGTAAAATTTAGTGGCGGCTTTTAATGGTCTCGGCCGGCGCATTCACTGGGGAATGCGGCATCGAAAGCCAATGATGGCCACCCACGTCAGTCCGAGCGGTCGCGAGACCTTCTTTTCCGAATCGGAGATGATCGTCTCGAAGACCGATCTCAAGGGGCGGATCACCTACGCCAACGGCCTGTTCTGCAAGATCGCCGGCTATCGCGAATCCGAATTGATCGGTCAGCCGCACAGCATCATCCGACATCCCGACATGCCGCGCAGCGTCTTTCGTCTCTTGTGGGACACCATCGAGGATCGCCGCGAGATCTTTGCCTATGTGAAGAACCTGGCCCGCACTGGCGATCATTATTGGGTCTTCGCCCATGTCACCCCGTCATACGACGCCACGGGAAAAATGATCGGTTACCATTCCAATCGCCGGGTGCCGGATCGCAAGATGCTCGAAGGCGCGATCATCCCGCTCTACGCCGAAGTGCTGAAAATCGAGAGCGGTCACGTCAATGGAAAGGACGCGGTTGCTGCCGGATACAAGGCCCTGACCGATTTCGTCGCAGCACAGAAAGTCGCGTATGAAGAACTTATATTCCCTCACAAAAGCGCTGCTTAGCATCGCGGCCGCGATCGGCGGATCGGTCGTCGCATCGGGCCTGCATCTGTTGGGTTATCCGGACGCGGCGATCGCAATACAGGCGCTTGGGATTGCCTGTCTCGGGCTTGCGATGTTCTGGATCGTCAACACCGTGCGGCTGACGCGGCAGGCGAGGGACGTTTGCAAGCGGATCGCCATGGGCGACTTCGAGGCGCGGATTTTTCGATCCCGGATAATGACAGCACCGCCGAGTTGCTTCATGTGATCAACGACATGATCGATGGCTGCGATGCGTTCGTTCGCGAGGCGACAGCAGCGATGGACGCGGTGCATCACAATAAATATTTCCGGCGCATCCTGCCCGGCGGATTGCACGGTGCCCTGCTGCAGGGCGCCAATACCATTAACGACGCGACCGCCAGCATTGAAAGCCGTATCAGGCAATTCGAGCGCCAGACCTCCGAACTGGAAGGCAGCGTCGGTTCGATCGTTTCCGCGCTGGACAACGGAGCTACGGAAATGAGCGGAACGGCGGGAAATCTCCGCGCCGGCGCTTCCGCCACCCGCGAACGCATCACCTCGATCGCTGCTGCGTCGGAGCAGGCGGCTTCCAGCATGCAAACGGTCGCATCGGCGACCGCGAAACTTTCCGCGAATGCGGGCGCGGTGGGGGCCGATATCCGCCGTTCCGCGCAAATCGCCGGACGCGCCGTCGAGCGCGTGACCGATGCCGCCGCCAGCGTGGACGTGCTGAAGGAGGTCGCGGCGCGCATCAGCGATGTCGTCAAGTCGATCAACGCCATCGCCAGCCAGACCAACCTTCTGGCGCTGAACGCGACGATCGAGGCGGCGCGCGCCGGCGATGCGGGGCGCGGCTTCGCCGTCGTAGCCCATGAAGTGAAGTCGCTGGCGACCCAGACCGCGAATTTTACCGCCGAGATCGAGGGCCAGGTCGGCCAGGTGCAGTCCGCCGCCGGCCGCGTCGGCGGTTCGATCACCGAAATCGGCACCGTGATCGCGCAAGTCAACGACATCACCGGCAAGGTCGCCGAAGCGTCGGAAGCGCAGTCACAGGCGACGGCCGATATCGCGCGCAATATCGACGACGCTTTCGCGGTGGTCGGAGAAATCGCCGGCAATATTCAGGCCCTGGCGCAAACCGCTGGAGCTACCGAGCAACTTGCGACATCTACCATGACGGCATCGGGCGATCTGTCGTCGCAATCGAGCCTCCTGACCAGCCAGATCAGGACCTATCTGGATCATGCCAGAGGAAATCTGGTCGATCAGGCAGGGGCCGGTGCGGCGAAGCGGGCAACGCGGGCGGCTTGACGCCGAACCGGCAGGCGAGAACACCCCTTAAGGAAAAAAGCGCCATCCCGGAGCGGATTTCGGCGCGCGAACCTCGCTGATCAGCCGACGTAGAAGAAGCCAAATGCGGCGGCGGCGATCAGCGCGACGCCGGCCACGTCCACGAGCGCGGCGAAGCGCATGGCCGAATGCAGATCCGAGGCATGAGTGGCGCGCTCCGCTCCGCGCGAGCCGTGGGCGTTCACCTCTTCAATGAAATCGTTGTGGGCCTCCATTCCGGAGGACAGGCCGGCGCAGACCAGCAGAATGCCGAAGATGCCGAGGCCGGCAAAGCCCAGCAAACCGATCAGCAGCAACGGAAACATGCCCACCAGAAAGATCGGCAGCAGCGGCAATAGCAGCAACGCTTCAGACTGCCTTCGCATCGCAGATCGCTCAACGCTATCGATGACGTGTCTCGAATTTAGTCCCCGCCGCCATGGAATCAAAATCAAAAGGGCGTGTCGGGAGGCGGAACTCAGCCCGCCGCCATTTCGGAGCGGATTTCGGCGCGCAACTCGTCGATCAGGCGCAGGCCGTTGTTGGTCTCGACGTGCCAGAAGGTCCAGCCGTTGCAGGCGGGCGAGCCTTGCGCCACCGCGCCGATGCGGTGGATCGAGCCGACCTTGTCGCCGAGCATGATGGCGCCGTCGGCGCGGACCAGGGCGCCATGGCGTTTTTTCGAATCGACCAATCTGGCGCCGGGCGAAATCATGCCGCGTTCGATCAGTTCGGAGAATGCCACGCGCGGCGCGTCACGCGCGGTCATGAACGGCGCCAGCGTGGCTTCCGGCAGCGGCTCGATGGCGGCGATGCGCGCTTCCGCCGCGGTCGCATAGGTCTGGTCGCGTTCGAAGCCGATGTAGCGGCGGCCGAGACGTTTTGCCACGGCGCCGGTGGTGCCGGTGCCGTTGAACGGATCGATCACGAGATCGCCGGGCTTCGACGACGACAGCAGCACCCGCGCCAGCAGGCCTTCGGGCTTCTGGGTCGGATGCACCTTCTTGCCGTCGGTGCCTTTCAGCCTTTCGTCGCCGGTGCAGAGCGGAATCAGCCAGTCGGAACGCGCCTGCACGTCCTCATTGGCGGCCTTCAGGGCTTCATAGTTGAAGGTATAGCCCTTGGCTTTCTCGTCGCGCGCCGCCCAGATCATGGTCTCATGCGCATTGGTGAAGCGGCGGCCGCGGAAATTCGGCATCGGATTGGTCTTGCGCCAGACGATATCGTTGAGAACCCAGAATCCTAAGTCCTGCATGATCGCGCCGACGCGGAAAATGTTGTGGTAGGAACCGATCACCCACAACGTCGCCGACGGTTTCATGATGCGGCGGCAGGCCAGCAGCCAGGCGCGGGTGAAATCGTCATAGGCGGCGAAGGATGAGAACTTGTCCCAGTCGTTGTTGACGGCGTCGACATGGGATTTGTCGGGGCGCTTGAGATCGCCCTTGAGCTGAAGATTATACGGGGGGTCTGCGAACACCAGATCGACCGAACCGGCCTGGAGCTTCGACATCTCGGCAACGCAATCGCCAACGACGATACGGCTATCCGGATCAGACTCAAATTTAGTGCGGGGCGCCCTTGCAGACGCCCCGCGACGCGACACAACCATGACTCAATTACTCTGACTCAGGCGACGCTGCCGGCGACGCGGGACTAAACAACCGACTGGCGATACTTTGACGCGCCGAAGTAAACAGCGGGTTATCGTGGGCCGTTAAGTCATCATCCCGACTAGGAAATTTTTGCCGGGCGGGTTATTGATTAATCGAAGGGAAATTTTACGTGACTGGCGCGTTGGGTGTCAGCGAGTGCGCTGCACGCAAGACTGGGAATGAGGAAAAACCGCCATGCGCTACGATGATTTCCGCCGCAGCGACGACATCGATGATCGTCGCGGCGACGACGGCGGCGGGGGTGGCGGAGGCCTCGGCATTCCCATGGGCGGCGGCGGGCTCGGCATCGGCACCGTCATCGTGCTCGGCCTTCTCGGTTATGCCTTCGGTATCGATCCGCGCATCCTGATCGGCGGCGCGGAGATTCTCACCGGCGGGCAGTCGCCGAGCTATCAGACCGATCGCCGCTCCGCGCCCGCCAAGACCGGCGCGCCGACCGACGAGATGGGCGGCATGATCTCCGGCGTGCTCGGCGAGATCGACGATCGCTGGAGCGAGATCTTCCAGGCCAGCGGGCAATCCTATTCGGGTCCGCGCATCGTGCTGTTCCGCAACGCCACCAATGGCGGGCGCTGCGGCATGGCGCAGGCGGCGATGGGGCCGTTCTACTGTCCGCCGGACAAGCAGATTTTTCTCGATACCGGATTCTTCCGTCAGGTCGAGACGCGGTTTCGCGGCTGCTCGGGCAATGCCTGCAAATTCACCGCGGCCTATATCATCGCCCATGAAGCGGGGCATCATATCCAGAACCTGCTCGGCATCCTGCCGCGCGTGACGCGGTTGCAGCAGCAGGCCGGCAGCAAGGCGGAAGCCAATGCGCTGCAGGTCAGGGTCGAGTTGCAGGCGGATTGCCTGTCGGGCGTCTGGGTCAACCGCGAAGAGAAGAAGCGTCCGGGCTTCCTCGAAGCCGGCGATATCGACGCGGCGTTACAGACCGCCAGCGCGATCGGCGACGACACGCTGCAGCGGCAGGCGCAGGGACGGGTGGTGCCGGATTCCTTCACCCACGGCTCGGCGGAACAGCGCAAGCGATGGTTCATGACCGGCTATCAGCAGGGCACGGTGAAGGCCTGCGATACTTTCAGCGCGGGATCGTTGTGAATGGCGGTGACCGATGAACCAAAACAATTCGTGCCGCTCAAGATCGCGGTGCTGACGATTTCCGACACCCGCTCGCTCGCGGATGACAAGTCCGGAACCACGTTGGCGGAGCGCCTCACCGCCGCCGGGCACAGGCTCGCGGCGCGCGAGATCGTCACCGACGATGTCGAGGCGATCCGCGGCATCATCCGGAAATGGATCGCCGACCCGGGCGTCGATGCCATCATCACCACCGGCGGCACCGGCTTCACCGGCCGCGACGTGACGCCGGAGGCGATCGAGCCGCTGTTCGAAAAGCGGATGGACGGTTTCTCGATCGCGTTTCACATGCTGAGCCACGCCAAGATCGGCGCCTCGACGATCCAGAGCCGCGCCACCGCCGGCGTCGCGGGCGCGACGTTCATCTTCTGCCTGCCGGGATCGCCGGGCGCCTGCCGTGACGGCTGGGACGGCATTCTCGCCGCCCAGCTCGATTACCGCACGCGGCCGTGCAACTTCGTCGAGATCATGCCGCGGCTCGACGAGCATCTGCGGCGGCCGAAAGCAAAAGGCGCGTCGGCCTGAACGCCGCCTGCGCTGCGCAAGCAGCGATCTCAGGCGACGACGATCCGGCTGCGCAGCAAGGTGCGGGAGGAGCGGCCGAGCTGGCGGAGCAGCCTGGCTTCCGAGCGGCGGGCGTCCGGCGCGTAACCGCCGAGCCGGTCGTAATGGTCGCGTGCGATCAGCAATCCCTGTTCGGCCGATGGTCCGGCGATGATCCGCGCGACGAATTTGAAACCATCGCGCAGCCGGGTGTCGGCATAGGGCGAGCGGGCGTAGCGGAAGATACCCGCGCGGGGCCGGCCGCTTTCCGAGACACGCTGGATGAATTGCGTGGTCTCCTCGATCCAGCCCGAGTCGAGCACGGCGCCGGCATGCAGGAACATCAGCCAGGGCGAGCGGGCCTGCCGGGCGCCGGCCGCCAGCGCCGCCGCGCGCGAGCCCTCGAACCGCAGGAATCGGCATCCCGCGACATCCGCCACCCGTTCGATCACGCCGGTATCGGCCCGATCGACCAGCAGCACCTCGCGTATCACGCCGGCCGCGGCGCCCGGCACCAGCGCCGCCAGGGTCGCCACGGCGGGCCGTTCGACGCCTTCGGTCGGTATAATGACGCTCAGCATGGCCAACTCTTCGCTGCCTGAAAAATAGCAAAACGCCGCACTGTTATCACCTTGTCACAATCAAATCAGCCCGCCGATTGCAGCTTTTTGCGGCAATCGCGGGCGAGCGGATGTGGTTGGCATGGGTCTGCCCGCCGGCAGCGGCCGGCGCCGGGTTCCCCTATTCAGACAGTTTCGCCGCGCAATGACGCGCGATCGTCGCCTCCTCGCTGGTGGGAATAACCAGAATATCGACCGCGCTATCCGCCACGCTGACGCATCCGCTCGCTTGATCGTTTGCAGCATGGTCCATTCCGACGCCCAGCCATTGCAATCGATCGCATATCTGCCGGCGGATCTCCTTGCTGTGTTCGCCGATGCCGCCGGTGAACACCAGGCATTCGAGGCCGCCGAGCGTATTGGCCATCGCCGCGACCTCTCGCGCGACGCTGAACGTGAACAGGTCGATGGCGTCGGAAGCCCGCGGGTCGGCGCTGGCGAGCAGCACGCGCATATCGGCGGAAAGGCCGGAGACGCCGAGCAATCCCGATTCCTGATACAGCATGTGCTGGACCTCGTCGACCGACAGGCCCTGCTCCTGCTGCAGATAGAGCAGCACGCCGGGATCGATTACGCCGCAGCGCGTGCCCATCATCAGTCCGTCGAGCGGCGTCAGCCCCATCGTGGTGTCGACGCTTCGGCCATGGCGCATCGCGCAAAGGCTGGCGCCGTTACCGAGATGCGCCACCACCGTACGCCTGGCCGGCAGCGTCGGTGAGATCTCGGCGAGGCGGCGCGCAATGTATTCAAAGGAGAGCCCATGAAAGCCGTAACGGCGGATACCCATCTCTTCGAAGCGCCGCGGGATCGCAAAGCGGCTGACCGGCGGTGCGAGGTCGTGATGGAAGGCGGTGTCGAAACAGGCGATCTGGGTCAGGCCGGGCCGCAGCGACCTGATGCTCCGGATCGGCGACAGGCAGCGTGGCTGATGCAGCGGCGCCAGCGGCGTCAGCGCGGCCAGCGCCTCGATGGCCGCATCGGTGACTTCGACCGGAGCCACAAAATCGCGGCCGCCATGGACGACGCGATGTCCGACCGCCCGCAGCGAGCCGTCGGCGAGATAGCCATCGATCCAATCGAGGACATCGTGGAACAGGGTCTTGCCGTCATTGTCGGCCGCGCCGCGACGTTTCTCGAACAATTGATGGCCCGATGGGTCCATCACGGTCAGGCGCGGTTCGGCGTCGTGTTCGTCGAGCAGGCCCTTGCACAGCAAAGCCGGTTCGGTCCGCGAAACATCGAACAGCCCGAACTTGATGCTGGAAGAGCCCGCATTCAGGACCAGAATGGCGTCGGACATGATTTTCTCGCTCACTCTAGTACTCACTATGAGAGATCGGTGAGTTACTTGCTGCCCATGCTTCGAGACGCTCGCGTTGCTCGCTCCTCAGCATGAGGTTGTTGTGTTTCAACAAGTTAGACCTCATCCTGAGGAGCGGCCTCTTGGCCGCGTCTCGAAGGATGGGCTGCAATACAGATTTGTAATTCCTGGTACTAGCCGGAGACGTTTGCATCCTTGCCATAGGGCCAGGTCCAGCCGCTGATTTGCGGCATGTCCTCGCCATGCTCCCGGATATAGCGCGAATGCTCGATCAAGGCGTCGCGAAACTGCTGCTTGATGTGGGCCGCGGCAATGCCGAGCCCGGGTACGCGGTCGATGACCTCGATCGCCAGATGGAATCGATCGAGCTCGTTCAGGACGACCATATCGAATGGCGTCGTCGTCGTGCCTTCTTCGATAAAACCCCGGACATGCATCCCGCCGTGGTTGGTCCGGCTATATGTCAACCGATGGATCAGCTGGGGATAGCCGTGATAGGCGAAGATCACCGGCTTGTCGCAGGTGAACATATCGTCGAAATCACGATCGCTGAATCCGTGCGGATGCTGTTCTTTCGGTTGCAGCGTCATCAGATCGACCACGTTCACGACGCGGATTTTCAGCTCCGGCAGGGATTTTCGAAGCAGGTCGACGGCAGCGAGTGTTTCGAGCGTTGGAACGTCGCCGGCGCAGGCCATCACCACATCAGGCTCGGAGCCCGCGGTTTCGGTGCCGGCCCAGGTCCAGATTCCGGCGCCCGCGTCGCAATGCGTCGCGGCCTGCTGCATGGTCAGCCATTGCGGCGAGGGCTGTTTGCCGGCGACGATCACGTTGATGCGGTCATAGGTCCGCAAGCAATGATCGCCGATCCACAGCAGCGTGTTGGCATCCGGCGGAAAGTACACGCGGACGATGTCCGCCTTCTTGTTGGCGACGAGATCGACAAAGCCGGGGTCCTGATGGCTGAAGCCGTTATGGTCCTGCCGCCAGACATGCGAGGTGAGGAGATAGTTCAGCGAGGCCACCGGGCGTCGCCACGGCAGGCCGCGCGAGACCTTCAGCCACTTGGCGTGCTGGTTGAACATGGAATCCACGATGTGGATGAAGGCTTCGTAGCAGGAGAAGAAACCGTGCCGGCCGGTGAGCAGGTATCCTTCGAGCCAGCCCTGGCAAAGATGTTCGCTCAGGACCTCCATCACCCGGCCCTCTTGCGCCAGATGAACATCGTAAGGCTCGATGCGCTCCATCCAGACCCGTTCGGTCACTTCGAACACCGCGTCGAGGCGGTTTGACGCGGTCTCGTCGGGTCCCATCAACCGGAAATTCCGCGTCTCGGCGTTGAGCCGCATGACGTCGCGGAGGAATTGACCCAACAGGCGCGTCGCCTCGGCCTCGGTACCGCCGGGTCGGGGGACGTCGACGGCATAATCATGAAAGTCCGGCAGCTTGAGTTCGCGCTTCAACAGGCCGCCATTGGCATGCGGATTGGCACCCATTCGCCGCTCGCCGACCGGTGCGAGAACTTGCAGTTCCGGGAGCAGTCGGCCCGCTTTGTCGAACAGCGTGTCGGGCTCGTAGCCGCGCATCCATTGCTCGAGCAGCGCGAGATGATTGGCGTTGCCGCGCGGGTTGGCGATCGGCACCTGATGGGCGCGCCAGAAGCCTTCGACCTTCAACCCATCGACTTCCTTTGGGCCGGTCCAGCCCTTGGGGCTGCGCAGCACGATCATGGGCCATTTGGGACGATCGCCGGTCGCGCGCCCGTCGCGTGCGGTTTTCTGAATGGCTCGGATGCGCTCCAGCGCGGTTTCGAGCGTGTCGGCCATCAGCCGATGCATCAGCTTGGGATCGCTGCCTTCGACAAACAGCGGTTCATGGCCGTAACCGACAAAGAGGCTGCGAATCTCATCGTCGCTCATTCGGCCGAGCACGGTCGGATTGGCGATCTTGTAGCCGTTGAGATGAAGGATCGGAAGCACCGCGCCGTCGCAGGCGGGATTCAGGAACTTGTTGGAATGCCACGAGGCGGCGAGCGGTCCGGTTTCGGCTTCGCCGTCGCCCACCACGCAGGCGACGACAAGGTCGGGATTGTCGAAGGCAGCGCCATAGGCATGTACCAGGGCGTAGCCGAGTTCGCCGCCCTCGTGGATGGATCCCGGCGTTTCCGGCGCGGCGTGGCTCGGGATGCCGCCGGGAAACGAGAACTGGCGGAATAATTTGCGCAGCCCGTCGCGGTCGCGGCTGATGTCAGGATAAATCTCGCTGTAAGTACCTTCCAGATAGGTGTTGGCGACCATTCCCGGCCCGCCATGTCCGGGTCCGCAAACGTAAATGACGTTGAGATCGGATGCGCGGATGGCGCGGTTGAGATGGGCATAGATGAAATTGAGCCCCGGCGTGGTTCCCCAATGCCCAAGCAGCCGTGGCTTGATGTGTTCCGGCCGCAGCGGTTCGTGCAGCAAGGGATTGTCGAGCAGGTAGATCTGACCGACCGACAGATAATTCGCGGCGCGCCAGTAACGGTCGAGCAGGTCCAGATCGCTTGCCGCTATCGGGTTATCGTGTGAGCTGGCCACTTGCATGCTGATGTTCCCAAAGGATGGCTGATGCCGCAAAGATCGCGGCCTGATCGATACCCGCTCGTATGAATCAGATAGAGCGGGATTGTGTAGGGATCGCGTCAACTGTCCGCGAGCGAACCGGCGCTCGCGCACTTTGGTCAGATGTTGATAGTTTGCCCGGATAAACTCGCCAGGTGTTGATTCGCCTCAACGTGACAAGCCGATCGGCCAGCGGCACGACAAAACGCGATCACAGAGCTTTATGTTCTTGATTTGTTCTTTTCTCGTGTTATGTTCTGACCATGAGCAGAGCATCCTCTCGTGCCCTCAAGCACCCGCCGGTCACGGCGCCCTCCGAGCCGGCGGGTGCACCTTCTCCCTTTCCGGAACTCGCGGTCGCGATCGAACGCGAGCGGCGGCGCGGCCGCGGCGCGCAGTCCAACGACAGCGGCCGGTTCGAGGCTGAAGCGCGCGTCGCATTCGATGACGGCTGGCAGAGCCTCGACGAATTGCCGCCCTTCAAGACCACGGTGGCGGTCGATACCGCACGCAAGGTCATCACCCGCAACGACTCGCCCGACATCGGCTTCGACCGTTCGATCAACCCCTACCGGGGCTGCGAGCATGGCTGCGTCTACTGTTTTGCGCGGCCGACCCACGCTTTTCTGGGCCTGTCGCCGGGGCTCGACTTCGAATCCAGGCTGTTCGCCAAGCCCGACGCGCCGGCGCTGCTGGAGAAGGAACTGGCGGCGCCGGATTACGAACCGCGCATGATCGCGATCGGCACCAATACCGACCCCTATCAGCCGATCGAGCGCGATCGCAAGATCATGCGCGGCATTCTCGAAGTGCTGGAGCGCGCCTCGCACCCGGTCGGCATCGTCACCAAGTCGGCGCTGGTGACGCGCGACATCGACATTCTGGCGCGGATGGCGAAACGCAATCTCGCCAAGGTGGCGCTGTCGGTCACGACACTCGATCCGAAACTCGCCCGCACCATGGAGCCGCGCGCCTCAACACCCGCGAAGCGGCTGGAGGCGCTGCGGCAACTGTCGGAGGCGGGAATTCCCGCCACGGTGATGGTGGCGCCGGTGATCCCCGCGCTGAACGATTCGGAGATCGAACGTATCCTCGATGCGGCGGCTCATGCCGGCGCCAGGGAAGCGAGCTATGTGCTGCTGCGACTGCCGCTCGAGGTGCGTGATCTGTTCCGCGAATGGCTGATGGCGAATTACCCCGACCGCTATCGCCACGTCTTCACGCTGATCCGCGAGATGCGCGGCGGTCGCGACTACGATTCACAATGGGGAACGCGGATGAAGGGAACCGGGCCGATGGCCTGGATGATCGGGCGCCGTTTCGAGATCGCCTGCGAAAAGCTCGGGCTCAACAAGCGGCGTTCGAAATTGACCACCGATCACTTCGCGCGGCCGAAACGCAGCGGCCAGCAACTGAGTTTGTTTTAGTAGGGTAGGGAAGTTCCGCTATGAGTCAAAAGCCGCCTGCGCCGGTCGCGCGTCTCACCATGATCACGCTCGGCGTCAGTAACATGCGCGCCAGCATCGCATTTTACGAAGCGCTGGGTTTTGAGCGGAAGTTTCGCGCAACCGGCGACGCCGTCGCGTTCTTCGAGACCGGCGGCACCGCGATCGGGCTGTTTCCGTGGGAGCAACTGGCGCAGGACGTCACGCTGCCGGAAAATCCGCGGCCGCAGGCGTTTCGCGGGATGACCCTGGCCTGGAATTGCCGCACCACCGAGGAGGTCGACCAGGTACTGGATTTCGCGGTCTCGAAAGGCGCGTCGCTGCTAAAACCCGCGCACAAGACCGACTACGGCGGCTATTCCGGATATTTCGCCGATCCGGACCAGCATCCCTGGGAAGTCGTGGTGGCGCCCGGGATTGAAGTGGGCGAGGACCGGCGCGTTCATCTGCCGGATTAGGCCCCACGATTGAATAGCGGGCATAGCCCGGAATTCCCGGTTGCGCCAAGCGTTTGGTCTGCGCACGATCCCGGCATGATTCGCGATAAATCCGGGAAGGGTCCCGCCAAGTTGCCAAAAGGCGTGATCGCGGTCGCGCCGCCGAGCTTTCGCCGCGAGCGCGCCCTGATCAAGCGCGGGGTGTGGCCGGTGGCTGGCTGCGACGAGGCCGGGCGCGGGCCGCTGGCCGGTCCGGTGGTGGCGGCTGCGGTCGTGCTCGATCCCAAGCGGATCCCCAAGGGCATCGACGATTCCAAGCGGCTGACGGCGGAGCGCCGTGAGGAATTGTTCGAGGAGATTTGCGCCACCGCGTCGTTTGCGGTGGCCTTCGCGTCGCCGGCGCGGATCGATCGCGACAATATATTGCGCGCGTCGCTGTGGGCGCTCGCGCGCGCGGTGCACGCGCTGCCGGAAATGCCGAAACACGTGTTCGTGGATGGCCGCGACCGGCTCGACACCGCCTGCGATTGCGAAGCGGTGATCGGCGGCGACGGGCTGGTTGTTTCGATCGCGGCGGCGTCGATCATCGCCAAGGTCGCGCGCGACCGCCTGATGTGCAAGCTGGCGCAGGATTGTCCGGGTTACGGTTTCGAGTCCCATAAAGGCTATGCCGTGCCGGAACATCTGGAGGCTCTCGGCCGGCTTGGGCCCACGGTGCACCATCGCCGCTTTTTTGCTCCGGTTGCCGCGGCGCGCGAAAGACACCAGCCGATGACGGTCGAAGGCGAAGTCGTCGCCCTGGAAACGCCGATCGAGGTCGATGTTTCGGCGCAGATCTGACGCAGTTGCCTCGGCGGCTGACGCGCTTTATCACACCTTCGGGATCGAACAGGCCGGCCAATAGGTTCGAGTTCAATCGTTCGGCTTGGGCATTTGGACGTTTCATGCGTTTTACCTCCCTGGTCATCGAACTGATCCGCGCCCGGCCGCGGCTGGTGGTCTGGCTTGTGGTGCTGGTTCAGGCGGCGTTGTGGCTGATGTTGCCGCTGCTTCTGTACCGAAGCCCACCCGGCGACGTCGCGACGGTGCTGGCGTACGGCCGGGAATATCAGGTCGGCACCGATCTCGGTCCGCCGCTGGCGTTCTGGCTCGGCGACATCGCGTTTCGCGCCGCGGGCAATCATATGTTCGGCGTCTATCTGCTGGCGCAGCTTTGCGGGGTCGCGACGTTCTGGACCCTGTATCTGCTGGCGCGTTCGATTGTCGGCAGCCAGCACGCGGTGCTCGCCGTCCTGCTGACGATGACGGTGACGGCCTTCGGTTCGCCCGGTGTCGAGTTCGGTCCCCTCGTGCTGGCGCGCCCGCTATGGGCGCTGCTGCTGCTGCATTCCTGGCAACTGATCGGCCAGGACCGCCGCAACGCATGGTTCGCATGGTCGATCGACGCCGGACTTCTGCTGCTGACGACTTCCAGCGCGATCGGCCTGTTGCTGCTGGTCGCCGGATTTGCGCTGGCCACCGAACGCGGGCGGCGCACCCTGATGTCGTTCGATCCGCTGTTCGCGCTTCTGGTGATTGTCGTGCTGGTGCTGCCCTATGTGGTCTGGCTGATCCGCGCCGACACGCTGACGTCGCCGTCATGGCCCGGTATCGCCGATCTCGGCGAAAGGGCGCTGCATTGGGCGGAACTGCTCGGCGGTCTGCTGTTGGCGATATCCGGCATCGTGGTGCTGGTGGCGCTCAACTCCGGCTGGTTCGCCCGTAACCCGGAAGAAGCGCCGATCATCTTTCGGCCCCCGGTCGATCCGCTGGCGCGGGATTTCGTTTATTTTTTCGCCATCGGCCCCGCGCTGGCGGCAA
The DNA here is from genome assembly GCA_963793165.1 of uncultured Alphaproteobacteria bacterium. GTDB lineage: Bacteria > Pseudomonadota > Alphaproteobacteria > Rhizobiales > Xanthobacteraceae > Bradyrhizobium. The sequence goes on along the minus strand of CAWBYU010000002.1, from coordinate 911,437 downwards.
GCCTTGTCTCCGGATTTTTCAATCTCGACCGCGTCGTCGGCGGGCCGGCCATCGTGCTGCTGATGTCGGGACTGGCGGTGATCGTCGCCACCGGCGATCTTGTTCATCTGCGGCGACAGCGCGTGCTGCGTTCGGTGTGGGCGGCCGCCGTCGTTGCTCCGGCGCTCGCGGTAACGCTGTCGGCGCTGATCCTGCCGTGGACCGGCAGCGGCGAGGTGGCGACGGCCTTGCCGGCGACCGCGATCGCGCATTTTTTTGGTGACAATTTCGAGCGCCGCACCAACCAGAGGCTGCGCGCGGTGGCCGGCGACCCGCAACTGGCCACACTGATCACGCTGGACGCCGGGCGCCCACATCTGCTGCTCGACGCCGCACCCGAACGGACGCCGTGGCTGAATCTTGCGAAATTCAAGGAAACCGGCGGCGTCGTGGTCTGGCGCGCATCCGATACCGTCGGCACGCCGCCGGCCGACATCGCGCAACGATTTCCCGGCCTGGTGCCGGAAGTGCCGCGCGCCTTCGAGTGGCCGGTGACGGGCCGGCAGCCGCTGTTGCGGATCGGCTGGGCCATTGTGCGGCCGAAGACGCCGTAGGTGAGGGACGACGTTCCCCGGACGCTGCGCAGCGCGGAGCGGTGCGCTGCTGATCCGGGGGTGTACTTGGATGCGTGGCTCCCGGCTCTGCGGAGCAGCGTGAAGAACGCTGCACCGCGTCCGGGACACTGAAACCTTCAGGATGAGGAAGCCTTTGCCTGCTCCAGCGCTTTCGCGATCGAGCGCAAATCCTGCCACGCCATCCGCTTGTAGGACGGCGAGCGCAGCAGATACGCCGGATGGAAGGTGGCGAGCGCGCGGATCATCCGGGTGCCGGTGTCGTAGTCGAACCATTTGCCGCGGGTCTTCATGATGCCTTCGCGGGTCGACAGCAAGGTCTGGGTCGAGGGATTGCCGAGCGTGACCAGCACATCTGGATTCACGAGCTCGATCTGCCGCTGGATGAACGGCAGGCAGATCTGCGTCTCCTGCGGCGTCGGCGTGCGGTTGCCGGGCGGCCGCCACGGAATCACATTGGCGATATAGGCGCTGGAGCGGTCGAGCCCGATCGCGGCGATCATCCGGTCCAGCAGCTTGCCGGAACGTCCGACGAACGGCAGCCCCTCGATGTCTTCCTCGCGCCCGGGGGCCTCACCGACGAACATGATGCGCGCCTGCGGGTTGCCGTCGGCGAACACCAGCCGCGTCGCGGTGTGTTTCAGTGCGCAGCCATCGAAATTCTCCAGCAGCGCGCGCAGTATTTCGAGGGTAGGCGCGGTTCGCGCCGCCTCCCGTGCCGACTGGATCGCCGCCTCCGGCGCTGGCGCTGCCTCGCCACGCGCGGGGGGAATCGTCGCGGCAATGGTCCTGACCGGTTTCGGCGGTGCGGTTTCTGACGCGGCGGGCATGGCGGTCATCATGTCGGGATCGGACAGCCGGTTGACCGGCTCTTCCGCCAGCGCGCAGTCGACCCCGGCCTCCAGATAGAAGGTCAGCAACTGCAGAATGTTGGGGGCGCGCTCGGGCGTCATGGCGGTGTTGTCAGGGGCATCCGGCCATTCTACAGCGGACCGCGCCGCAACGAAACGTCCGACCGGGCATTTCCATGGTTGTTCTCGATGCAAAAATCGGAAACAACGACCTTAGAAGCTTTCTCAACCGGGCTGAGATCGAGATTATGAGCACCGAAGAATTGTCGCCCCGCGAATCCATGGAATTCGACGTCGTGATCGTCGGCGCCGGGCCGTCGGGCCTTGCCGCTGCGATCCGGCTGAAGCAGCTCAATGCCGATCTGACGGTTGTCGTGGTGGAGAAGGGCTCGGAAGTCGGCGCGCATATCCTATCCGGCGCCGTGATCGATCCGGTGTCGCTCGACAAGTTGATTCCGGATTGGCGCGAGGATGCCGATTGCCCGCTGAAGACCGAGGTCAAGGTCGACAAGTTTTACTGGATGACCGCGGGCTCGGCGATTCCGCTGCCGGCCATCATGATGCCGCCGCTGATGAACAATCATCACTGCTATATCGGCTCGCTCGGCAATGTGTGCCGCTGGCTGGCGCCGAAGGCCGAGGCGCTCGGCGTCGAGATCTATCCCGGCTTCGCCGCGGCGGAAGTGCTCTACGATGAGAACGGCGCGGTGCGCGGCATTGCGACCGGAGACATGGGCATCGCCAGGGACGGCTCCCACAAGGATTCCTTCACCCGGGGCATGGAACTGCTCGGCAAATACACGCTGTTCGCCGAAGGCGCCCGCGGCAGCCTGACCAAGCAACTGATCGCGAAATATTCGCTCGACGCCGGCAGCGAGCCGCCGAAATTCGGCATCGGCCTCAAGGAAGTCTGGGAGATCGATCCGGCCAAGCACCAGAAGGGCCTGATCCAGCATTCGTTCGGCTGGCCGCTGAACAATTCGACCGGCGGCGGCTCGTTCCTCTATCACTACGACGACAACAAGGTGGCGGTCGGCTTCGTCGTGCATCTCAACTATGACGATCCGTATCTGTCGCCATTCGACGAATTCCAGCGCTTCAAGACCCATCCGGCGATCCGCCCTCTATTTGAAGGCGGCAAGCGGCTTGCCTATGGCGCGCGCGCCATCACCGAGGGCGGCTACCAGTCGGTGCCGCGCCTGAGCTTTGCCGGCGGCGCGCTGATCGGCTGCGCGGCGGGCTTCGTCAACGTGCCGCGCATCAAGGGCGTGCACAACGCGATGGGCACCGGCATGCTGGCCGCCGAACACGTCATCGCGGCGCTCGGCGCCGGCCGCGCCAATGACGAACTGGTCGACTACGAGAATGCCTGGCGCGATTCGCCCGTCGGCCGGGACCTGCACCGGGTGCGCAACGTCAAGCCGCTGTGGTCGAAGTTCGGCACCATCGTCGGCGTCGCGCTCGGCGGCATCGACATGTGGTGCAACACGCTCGGCTTCTCGCTGTTCGGAACCCAGTCGCATGCCAAGCCGGACCGCAAGACGCTCGATCCCGCCAAGGCGCATGCGCCGATCGCAGCCCCGAAACCGGACGGCAAGCTGACCTTCGACAAGCTGTCGTCGGTATTCCTTTCCAACACCAATCACGAAGAAGACCAGCCGGTTCATCTCAAGGTCGCCGACATGAACCTGCAGAAGACTCCGAACACGATGTCTATGCCGGTCCGTCCAACCGTTATTGCCCGGCCGGCGTCTATGAGTGGGTCGAGGAGACCTCAGGGCCGCGCTTCCAGATCAACGCCCAGAATTGCGTCCATTGCAAAACCTGCGATGTCAAGGATCCGAACGGCAACATCACCTGGGTTCCGCCGGAGGGCGGGGGCGGGCCGAATTACGAGGCGATGTAACCACGATTGCGTGAGCCGGGATTTGCGAAGGCGCGCCCCGGCCACGATACCGCCACACTGAAAGCGTTTCCAGCTAGTGTCCATGATACGCGGTTCGCCGCCTTGCCGAATCGGCTGATTGAACCGCGGATATAAAAGGACACCGGAAATCCATAGGTTTGGGGCAATTGGGGTTCAGAATTCTTGATGAACCCGGCGCGAAGGGAAAAGAAAGCCTCTGAACCTGAACCACACCGGCCGGTTAATCGGCGGCTGCCCGGCCTTGATCGCCCGTTGATCCGCAACCCTGTATCCTTGCGGTTGAACGCCAAACGCGGCATTGTTGCATGGCTTGATGCCGCCGGTTGGCTTTGCATTCGAGATTGATCGTAAGGTCCTGCCGTACATTCCTGGAGCTCAAGGCGAACCCGTGATGTTTTCCATTCGTTTCAATCGCTTGACGATCGCCGCACTCGCCTTCACCGCGATGGCGGTGCCGGTTTCGGCCCAGACGCCCGATCATCCCACCGACAACTCGGCGCAATTTCCGAGCAGGGGCGACCTGAAATCGCTGACCACGTCCGGCAGCTATCTGGCCGCCCGTCATGCCAGCGTGGAACGGGACGCCAACTCGGCGGCGGCCTTCTATCGCTCGGCGCTTCGCACCGATCCGAAGAACAACGAACTGCTCGACCGGGCGTTCATTTCCTCGCTCGCGGACGGCGATATCGACGAAGCCGTGAAACTCGCCGACCGGATTCTGACGGTCGACAAGTCGAATCGGGTGGCGCGGCTGGTGGTCGGCGTGCGCGATCTGAAGCTGAAGAAATATCCGGCCGCGCAGCTCAACATCAATCAGTCGATCCGCGGGCCGATCACGGATCTGGTGGCGACGCTGCTGTCGGGCTGGGCGAGCTACGGCGCCGGCGATGTCAAGACCGCCGTCGCCAGCATCGACAAGCTGACGGGGCCTGAATGGTATCCGATCTTCAAGGACCTGCACTCCGGCATGATCCTCGAACTTGCCGGCAAGGAAAAGGATGCCGGCGTCCGTCTCGAACGCGCCTACAAGCTCGACGAGTCGATGCTGCGGGTGGCCGACGCCTATGCGCGCTGGCTGTCGCGCAACAAGGATGAGGCGGCGGCAACGGGCGTCTACCAGGCCTTCGACAAGAAGCTCGCCCGCCATCCGCTGGTGCTGGAAGGCTTGCGCGAGACCAAGGCCGGCAAGAAGCTGGCGCCGCTGGTCGATTCGGCGCAGGCCGGCGCCGCCGAGGCGCTCTACGGTATCGGCGCCACGCTGACGCGCCGCGGCGGCGAGGATCTGGCGCTGGTCTATCTGCAGCTCGCGCTGTACCTCAACCCCAATCATTCGCTGGCGCTGTTGTCGCTGGCCGATCTCTATGAGTTGGTGAAGAAGCCGGCGATGGCGATCAAGGTCTACGAGCGCATGCCGGCCACTTCGCCGCTGAAGCGCAACGCGCAGATCCAGCTCGCGACCAATCTCGATGCCGCCGACCGCAGCGACGAGGCGATCAAGATACTGAAAGGCGTCACGGCGGAGGATCCCAAGGATATCGAAGCCATCATGGCGCTCGGCAATATCGAGCGGGGCCGCAAGAAGTTCGCCGACTGCTCCCAGACCTACGCGCAGGGCATCGATGCATTGCCGCCGGCCACCGAAAAGACCACCTGGGTTTATTACTATTACCGCGGCATCTGCGAGGAGCGCTCCAAGCAGTGGAGCAAGGCCGAGGCGGATATGCGCAAGGCGCTCGAACTGCAGCCCGAGCAGCCGCATGTGCTGAACTATCTCGGTTATTCCTGGATCGATCAGGGCATCAATCTCGACGAAGGCATGAAGATGATCAAGCGCGCCGTCGAGCAGCGCCCCGACGACGGCTACATCGTGGACTCGCTGGGCTGGGCCTATTACCGGATCGGCAGTTTCGAGGATGCGGTGAAGAATCTCGAGCGCGCGATCGACCTCAAGCCGGAAGATCCGACCATCAACGACCATCTCGGCGACGCCTATTGGCGGATCGGCCGCACGCTGGAAGCAAAATTCCAGTGGGCCCATGCCCGCGACCTGAAGCCGGAGCCGGAAGAACTGCCCAAGATCGAGAACAAGATCGAGAACGGGCTGCCGGAGGATGCTTCCTCGTCCTCCGCCGCCTCCGCCGACAAGAAAAAAGAAGACGGCAAGGGCGGCTGAGGGCGGTCGATCGAGGGGCTGATCGCCGATGCCGGCGCTGATTGAGCAGGGGCGTGCCAAGGTCAATTTGACCCTTCGGGTGATTGGACGCCGCGTCGACGGCTTTCATGAACTCGAAAGCGTGGTGGCGTTCGCCGATTGCGCCGACCGGCTGACCCTGACACCCGGATCCGAATTGAATCTCAGGACCACCGGACCGCTGGCGCAGGCCTGCGGCGAGACGTCGGACAATCTGGTGCTCAAGGCGGCGCAATTGCTCGGCGAGCGCGTGCCGGAGCTGCGGCTGGGCGAGTTCATCCTCCACAAGGTGCTGCCGGTCGCGGCCGGAATCGGCGGCGGTTCCGCCGATGCCGCCGCGGCGTTGCGCCTGCTTGCCCGGCTCAATGACCTTGCCATCGACGATTCGCGGCTGATCGAAGTCGCGAAATTGACCGGCGCCGACGTGCCGGTCTGTCTCGCCTCGCGCGCCTGCGTCATGACCGGCGTCGGCGAGACCTTGCTGCCGCTGAAACTGCCGAAGCTGCCCTGCGTGATGGTCAATCCGGGGCTTCCGGTCGCGACCAAAGACGTGTTCGGCGCGCTGGGGCTGCGCCATGGCGAGTTGCTGGTGGGCGCCCGCGATGTGATGCGGGCGCCGGCCTGGCCCGAAGACGGCGCGTCGGTCGAGGACTGGGTGGAAGCCCTCGCCGCCGGCTCCAACGACCTCGAAGCGCCGGCCATCCGCGTTCAGCCGGTCATCGGCGAGGTGCTCTCGGCGCTCAGCGCCACCAACGGCGCATGGCTGGCGCGGATGTCCGGATCGGGCGCCACCTGTTTTGCCATCTTCGAGAACACCGCCGAGGCGCAGCGCGCCGCGCAGAAAATCCGGCTCGATCACCCGCAATGGTGGGTGCATGCGGGGCTGCTGAGTTGAGGATCTCGTAGGGTGGGCAAAGCGAAGCGTGCCCACCATTTAATGCAAGAATCTCGATAGATGGTGGGCACGGCGCAAGGGCGCCTTTGCCCACCCTACGCTTGTGCGGCTCCGCTCAATGCGACCTTGCCAGGCAGAACGCCACGACCTGTTCGAGCGCGGTCTTCATGGGCGAGGCCGGGAACAGCGCCAGCGCGTCGACCGCCATCGCGCCGTAATGCTGGGCGCGGTGGATGGTGTCCTCGAGCGCGCGGTGCTTGGTCATCAACCCGATGGCGTGGTCGAGATCGCCGTCGCCGATCTCGCCGCGCTCCAGCGCGTTGATCCAGAACGCGCGCTCGCTGTCGTTGCCGCGGCGGAACGCCAGCACCACCGGCAGCGTGATCTTGCCCTCGCGGAAATCGTCGCCGATGTTCTTGCCGAGCTTGGCGGCCTTGCCGCCATAGTCCAGCACGTCGTCGACCAGCTGAAACGCGATGCCGAGATTCATGCCGACCGAGCGGCACGCGGTCTGCTCGGCCTTCGGGCGATTGGCGATGACCGGGCCGACCTCGCAGGCGGCCGCGAACAGCTCGGCGGTCTTGCCCCTGATCACAGCAAGATATTCGTCCTCGGTGGTGGCGGTGTTCTTGGCCGCGGCGAGCTGCATCACCTCGCCCTCGGCGATCGTCGCCGCGGCGGATGACAAAATGTCGAGCGCGCGCAGCGAGCCGACCTCGACCATCATGCGGAACGCCTGGCCGAGCAGGAAGTCGCCGACCAGCACGCTGGCCTCGTTGCCCCACAGCATCCGCGCCGACAATTTGCCGCGCCGCAATTCGCTTTCGTCGACCACGTCGTCATGCAGCAATGTCGCGGTATGCATGAACTCGACCGAAGCCGCGAGCTTGATATGGCCGTCGCCGGAATAGCCGGTGAGATTGGCCATCGCCAGCGTCAGCATCGGCCGCAGCCGCTTGCCGCCCGACGAAATCAGGTGGTTGGCGACCTCCGGGATCATGGTGACTTCCGAGCCGGTGCGCGACAGGATCGTCGCGTTGACGCGCTCCATGTCGGCGGCCACAAGCCGCACCAGTTCGTCTATCGAGGCTGTCGACGGGCTTTCGAAAGGTACAATAACCGCCACGCTGGTCTCCACTTTTGCCCAAATCAGCCTATCCTCGGTATAACAATAGAAAGTGCCGGGTAATGCGGCAAGGGCACGAAGCAGTTGACATGCTTGGCGCGGCCGCTACCCCGGTTCGACAAAGGAGCGCCACAGTTGCGGGAATTGGTTAGAACCAACGACATGGTGCTGGTTTCGGCGGTCGGCGCGCTGCTCGACGGGGCCAATATCCATCATCTGGTGCTCGACCAGAACATGAGCATCATCGAAGGCTCGCTCGGTGTCCTGCCGCGCCGTATCCTGGTGCATGAGGACGATAGCCGCGAAGCCCGTCAGATTCTCGTGGATGCGGGCCTCGCCCACGAACTGCGGGCCGATGACTGAGCCATCAGGCGAATTCACCGAGGACGCATTTCTCGGCGGACAATTACGGCTGCGGCAGCCCAGATCGGGTCACCGCGCCGGCCACGACGCCATGCTGCTGGCGGCCGCGACGTCGGCGCGTTCGGGCGACCGCGTGGTGGATTTCGGCGCCGGCGTCGGCGCTGCCGGCCTCGCGGTCGCCAGACGCGTGGGAGAAATTAAACTCGTCATGGTTGAGCTCGACGCCGCGCTCGCGGGGCTGGCGCGCGGCAATGCCGCCGCCAATGCCATCGCGGCCGATGTCGTCGTGCTGGACGTGACATCCAGCGCCGATGCCTTTGCCGCCGCCGGCCTCGCGCCCGACAGCGTCGATGTCGTGCTGATGAATCCGCCGTTCAATGATGCTTCGCGGCACCGCGCCTCGCCGGACAAGGCCCGCGAGATCGCCCATGTGGCAAAGCCCGCGATGGTGGAGAGCTGGGTTCACGCCAGCAGGAGAATTCTGAAATCCGGCGGCGTCCTGACCATGATCTGGCGCGCGGACGGTCTTGCCGAGGTGCTGGCGGCGCTCGACCGCGGCTTTGGCAGCCTCGCCATTCTGCCCGTGCATGGCGACGCCCGAGCGCCCGCGATCCGCGTGCTGATCCGCGCCATCAAGGGCGGAAAAGCGCCGACCCGGATCCATGCCGCGCTGATGCTCAACGATGAGTCGGCCGTGCCTGACAGTGGGATACGAGAAGTTCTCGCGGGGAAGGGAGTATTGCCGTTGGCGATACCTTGAGTGCGGGGCGATCGCTCAAGCCCGATGGCTCAAGCTTCCGTCAAACGGCTATCGGGCGAGCGCTTCGGCTGGCCTTTTGGCGCGGAAGTGAAATGAATCGCGGTCAAAAGTGTACCGATCAGCGTCATCAGCAGATAGATTTTCATGGCTTCCTCCGCTGCACCGTTGCTGCTTAATAAAGTCTGCAGCGCAAAAGGTGTTCCCTTCGAAGTTGTGCCAGTGGAGGGATAAAAAATGGTTAATTTGAGGTAACGGGATGATGGAAAATACGAACGGTCGTACAGGATGGCCGGGATTGATCGACAGGCTGAAGGAGTTGATTCCGGCGCGTCTGCGGCGTGGAGCCGCCGTGGTTCCCGTGGTCCGGCTTTCCGGTGTGATCGGTGCGGTGACGCCGCTGCGGCCGGGCATGTCGCTGGCGGGTGTCGCAAAAACGCTTGAACGTGCCTTCGCCACCCGGAATGCCAAGGCGGTGGCGCTGGTGATCAATTCGCCCGGCGGATCGCCGGTGCAGTCGCGCCAGATCTATCTGCGAATCCGCCAGCTCGCGGCGGAAAAGAAGCTGCCGGTGCTGGTATTCGTCGAGGATGTCGCGGCCTCCGGCGGCTACATGATCGCCTGCGCGGGCGACGAGATTTTCTGCGATCCGTCCTCGATTCTGGGCTCGATCGGCGTGGTCGGCGGCACCTTCGGATTTCAGGAGTTGATCAAAAGGATCGGCGTCGAGCGGCGGCTCTATACCGCCGGCGAGCACAAGGCGATGCTTGATCCGTTCCTTCCCGAAAACCCCGAGGACGTCGCGCGGGTGAAATCGCTTCAGCGCGAGATCCACGCCATCTTCATCGCGCTGGTCAAACAGAGCCGGAACGGCCGGCTGAAGGGCGCCGATCACATTCTGTTCACCGGCGAATATTGGGCGGGCGAAACCTCGGTTTCGCTCGGCCTTGCGGATGCGATCGGCGATCTGCGCTCGATCTTGCGCGCCCGCTACGGCGACAAGGTGCTGACACCGGTGATCGCGCCCGCGACGGGGATGTTGTCCGGTCTGTTCGGGCGCAGGTCGGCCGGAACGGGGACGCTTGGCCGGTTCGACGGTATCGTGGGCCTGCCGGACGAGCTGATTTCGGCGCTGGAAACCCGGGCAATTTGGGCCAAATTCGGGTTTTAAGGACCGTCGGCCGCGCCATTTCGCCCCAGACATTGCGATTGCAGGTCGGGCCGGCTTGCGCGACAATGTCGATCGAGGGGGCTGAGCGTATGAACGACAAGGATCGACCGATGCCGCCGCTGATCGCTTTCGCTGGTGCCCTGGGTGGGCTCGCCGTGGTGCGCTGGGCTTACCGGACAGCCCAGAGGATCAACAGGGAGTTGGAAGAAGCACGCCTCGTGCGCGTTGCAGAAGCCGTGCGTTCCAACGATATCCCGACGCTGCGGCAGGACCCCGTCACCGGCGCCTATCGCCCGGGCTGACTTTGGTCGTTCCGGGGCGTGAAGCGAAACGAACCCGGAATCTCGAGATTCCCCGATGCGCAGTTGCGCATCTGGGGTCTGGTGCCAGCGCACCATCCCGGAATGACGTGGCAGGCTGACCTCGGCCCGTCGCCTTGATTCCCCGCGTCCCCGCCGATACGGTCCCGCGCGCTTGCCGACCCCTCGCGAAGATCGAATCGGACGATGGATTCCATACCCGCCCACATGCGCCCGGAACGCTCGTTCCAGGGCTTCGTCCTGGCCCTGCAGAGGTTCTGGGCGGATCAGGGCTGCGTGATCCTGCAGCCCTACGATATGGAAATGGGCGCCGGCACGTTCCATCCGGCGACCACGTTGCGCGCGCTTGGGCCAAAACCGTGGAAGGCTGCCTATGTGCAGCCCTCGCGCCGGCCGAAGGACGGCCGCTATGGCGAAAACCCCAACCGGCTGCAGCACTATTATCAGTTTCAGGTGATCATCAAGCCATCGCCGCCGAACCTTCAGGAACTTTATCTGAAGTCGCTGGAAGCGATCGGCATCGATTCCGCCGTGCATGACATCCGCTTTGTCGAGGACGATTGGGAAAGCCCGACGCTCGGCGCCTGGGGGCTTGGATGGGAATGCTGGTGCGACGGCATGGAGGTGTCGCAGTTCACCTATTTCCAGCAGGTCGCGGGCGTCGAATGCGCGCCGGTCGCGGGCGAGCTCACCTACGGGCTCGAGCGGCTGGCGATGTATGTGCAGGGCGTCGACCGCGTCTACGATCTCAATTTCAATGGCCGCGAGGGCGCCGAGAAGGTGACCTATGGCGACGTATTCCTGCAGGCCGAGCAGGAATATTCCCGGCATAATTTCGAACACTCCGATTCCGAGATGCTGTTCAAGCAATTCACGATGGCGGAGGAAGCCTGCAAGAAATATCTCGAGGCGGGGTGGAAGAGCGGCAGCAACCGGAAAGAACATTTGATGGCGCTGCCGGCCTATGACCAGTGCATCAAGGCAAGCCATGTTTTTAACCTGCTCGACGCGCGCGGCGTGATCTCGGTGACGGAGCGGCAGAGCTACATCATGCGCGTGCGCGAACTGGCAAAGGCTTGCGGCGAAGCCTGGGTGCATACCGAAGCGGGCAGGGCCTCCTGATGCCCGATCTCCTGCTCGAATTGTTCTCCGAAGAAATTCCCGCGCGCATGCAGGCAAAGGCGGCCGACGATCTGCGCCGCATGGTCACCGACAGACTGGTCGCCGAGGGGCTGGTCTATGAGGGCGCCAAGGCGTTCGCGACGCCGCGGCGGCTGGCGCTGACGGTGCACGGCCTGCCGGCGCGGCAGTCCGACCTGAAGGAAGAGCGCAAGGGCCCGCGCGTCGGCGGTCCTGACGCCGCGATCGCGGGTTTTCTCAAGGCCACCGGCCTTGCCTCGCTCGATGAAGCAAAAATCCAGCGCGATCCGAAGAAGGGCGACTTTTATATCGCGCTGATCGAGAAGCCGGGCCGCGCCACGCTGGACGTGCTCGCCGACATCCTGCCGGTGATCGTGCGAACCTTCCCGTGGCCGAAATCGATGCGCTGGGGCGAACGCTCGGCACGACCCGGCGCGCTGAGCTGGGTGCGGCCGCTGCATTCGATCGTCGCGACCTTCGGCCTCGAAACCGAAGCGCCCGACGTCGTGAAGTTCGACATCGCGGGCATCGAGGCCGGCCAGACCACCTATGGCCACAGGTTCATGGCGCCGGCCGCGATTTCGGTGCGCCGCTTCGAGGACTACGAGGCGAAGCTGCTTGACGCGAAGGTGGTGCTCGATCCCGAGCGCCGCAAGGACGCCATTCTCACCGACGCCAAGCAATTGGCCTTCGCGCAAGGCTTTGAACTGGTCGAGGACCAGGTGCTGCTCGACGAGGTCGCGGGACTGGTCGAGTGGCCCGTGGTGCTGATGGGCTCGTTCGAGCGGGAATTCCTGTCGATCCCGGACGAAGTGATCCGCGCCACCATTCGCAACAACCAGAAATGTTTTGTGGTCAGCGATCCCAAGACGGGAAAGCTGACCAACAAGTTCATCCTCACCGCCAACATCGAGGCCTCCGACGGCGGCAAGGCCATCGTCGCCGGCAACGAGCGCGTCATCCGCGCGCGCCTGAGCGATGCGAAGTTCTTCTACGAGACCGACCTGAAGACGAAGCTGGAAGACCGGCTGCCGAAGTTCGACGGCATCGTGTTTCACGAGAAGCTGGGCACGCAAGGCGAGCGCATCAAGCGGATCGAGCGGCTGGTGGCGGAGATCGCGCCGCTGGTCGGCGCCGATGTCGAAAAGGCAAAACGCGCGGCCCGTCTGGCGAAGGCGGATTTGCTCACCGAGGTGGTTGGTGAATTCCCGGAGCTGCAGGGCTTGATGGGGAAATACTACGCGCTGGCGCAGGGCGAGGATGGCTCGGTCGCCGCCGCGAGCGAGGAACACTACAAGCCGCAGGGTCCGGCGGATCGTGTTCCGACTGATCCTGTGTCGGTGGCGGTAGCACTGGCCGACAAGATCGACACGCTGGTTGGATTCTGGGCGATCGATGAGAAGCCGACGGGGAGCAAGGATCCATACGCGTTGCGACGGGCGGCGCTGGGGGTGATCAGGACAGTTTCAGAAAATGGACTGCGAATCCGGCTGGGCGGACTTGTAGAGCGGCTCTTGCAGGACGCGGGAATTTACCTGGCGACGCGAGCTTCCAAAAATCGCGCCGGGCATCGGCAAGACAGTAGTTACGCCCGACAAGGATTCTCTTCTATCCTTCTTTGCCGACCGCCTGAAAGTCCAACTCCGCGAGCAGGGCGCACGGCACGATCTCGTTGACGCCGTGTTTGCACTTGGCGGCCAGGACGATTTGCTGATGGTGGTCCGCCGCGTCGAGGCGCTCGGAAAATTTCTCGATACCGACGACGGCAAGAATTTGCTGGCGGGCACCAAGCGCGCCGCCAATATCTTGCGGATCGAGGAGAAGAAGGACGGCAAGGCCTATGACGGCGCGCCGGATGCTGCGCTCTATAGCCTCGCTGAAGAGAAGACGTTGGCGAAAGCCATCGATCAGGTGAAAGCAGAAGCCGGCGCCGCCGTCGCCAAGGAAGATTTCGCCGGCGCGATGAGCGCGATGGCAAAGCTGCGGCCGGCCGTCGACGCGTTCTTCGACAAGGTGAAGGTCAACGACGACGACGCCAGGGTGCGCGAAAATCGTCTGAAGCTGCTGAATGAAATCCGCGCCGCCACGCGCGCGGTGGCGGATTTTTCGAAGATACAGGATTAGAAGCGTCAAGCGGCGCTCACCACAATTACCACCGTCATTCCGGGGCGCGCGCAGCGCGAACCCGGAATCTCGAGATTCCGGGTCTGGTCCTGCGGACCATCCCGGAATGACAGCGTCGCAAATCCGGCGTTCTAAACTCTGCATCGAAAGAAAAGCCCTGCTCGGAGGGGGATCGGACGAGGCTTTCATGCCCGGTCGCGACTCACGCATTCGCGCCGGCGCCCCGGGGAATCTTGGTGCGAGCGTCGTGCGCCGATAGTCGGCCACTTGGACGCTGCGCCGCATCCGGAACACGAGCAACGTGCGCTCGCCGCCGAGTAGCGATTCGCCCGTCGGGCCGCGCCTGGGATGAGTGAAGCGAAAGCAATGCCCGCAAAGAGCGTTGCGCGCGCGCGGCGATTTGTTGTGCTTTCTCAAGCTGATTTGGCTCGTCCAGTCTTCGTTGCAAAAATATTTCGGTTTCCGCGCCCCCCGAAACACTTCTAGAACCTTCGCCATCCCGCCCCACAAGAGGGACGTATCATGATCGTCACATACGTAGGGAAGGGATGCGGTGGACGCGGCAGCGTTTTGCGCACGATGGGGTTGCAGGGCGGGTTTCGGCCCTTGAGCGATCACAAGGTGCGCTGGCGAGAGATGTTGCAGCGTACGGCGAAGTCGTGTGGTCCTGACGCCCCGACGCTGGCGTCAAGTTCGCGGATGTTATGTCGGCCCAACCGGGCTTAAGACACAACGCCAGTCCGCGGATGACGGTGGCAAAACAGCCCGGTCACCGGGGAGAGCGCGAAGGAAACCGTTAAAACCATTGCGTGCGGGAATGCCGGGTGATCCGGTGGACTCGTTGTTGCTCGTGTGCGTCCTACCACTACCAAGTGCACACGAGGCCGCGGATGCAGCGGGCATCCGGCATTCCCCACGCCCTCTCTTGGGCGGAAGATTCATCAATGCCTCGGACGCATTGCGCCGCGAGGGCGAACGCGTGTGGGGCATGTCAGCAACGTCATTGCAAGTCGTGTGGGGATTTGAGCAACGTCATTGCGAGCGCAAGCGAAGCAATCCATTCTTTCTTTGTGCGGCGCAGATGGATTGCTTCGCTTGCGCTCGCAATGACGGTTCTGCCTGTTTGAAAACTGAATCCTCTTTCGTCGTCCCTGCGAAAGCAGGGACCCATAACCACCGGCGATCGTTGAGACGGAAGGTTTCGGACTGCGCGCCCAATCGATACGACACGGCGTATGGGTTCCTGCTTTCGCAGGAACGACGAGGAAGTGGAGGTGCGCCTTCGCGCCATTCGTTGGCTCGCGAAGACGGTGCACCAACGTCCAAAAAAGAAAAGCCTCGCCCGGAGGGGGACCGGACGAGGCCTTCATGCCCGGTCGCTGTCACGCGTTTGCGCGCCGGCGACCGGAACATCGGTGTAGGCGCTGGCCGCTAGTCCACCACCTGGACGATGCGGCGGGAGCGCGGTTCCACCAGGACGGTCTGGCCGTTTACGACGGTGTAGCGATAGGGCGTGACGCCGTAGGTCTGCGGCACGTCGTAATAGGTGACGCCGCTTTCCGGCAGCACGCCGCCGACGATCACGCGGTCCGGAATGGTGTAGTTCGGCACCCGTTCGCGCACGATATATTCGCGGAACGCCGGCCGCTGATCGACGGCGATGCCGTCAACGTCTTCGGTGACGATCACGCCGCCGCCACGCACCACGCCTGTGGTGATTTCGCTCTGAGCGTGTGCCGTGGCGGTTGCGCCGATCGTGCCGGCGAGCGCCACAATGGCAAGTATCCTGTTTCGCATGTCGAACTCCTTTGCGATGATGCACGCCGGCTTTCGCCGCCACGCAATCCATCCCCAATTCATCGCGCGCGGCATCGTTCCCGAATACACGCATTGTTCAGCGCCGGAATTTTCGGCAGTTTTTTCATCTACTGGAACCCGTTGAAGACATAAGCGTCTGCTATCGGGGAACCGCGGCAGCGGATAAGGTCCGCGCCTCGATTCGAATTTTCTGGAAGCGGAGACTCTTCAATGACCCTGACTGTCGCCCACATTTCACCGGTGTTGTCCGTGGTTGCGGGCCTGCTCATCCTGATCATGCCGAGGCTGCTCAACCTGGTGGTGGCGATCTTCCTGATTCTCAACGGCCTGATCGGTCTCGGACTGTTGAAATGGCTGCATCTGTAGCGCCGGAAACCGGGGGCTCCCGCCTTGCGCGGAACCGCCGAAACGTGGTGTAAGGCGCGCACTTCCTCCCCTCTCGCGGATTGATTGCAAGTCATGGCCAAAGCCGCATCGAAGCTGAAAAAAACCGTAGCAAAATCAAAGTCATCCACGTCGGATGGGGCCCGGGCCAATGCCCGCAAGGCCCTCAAGAAAGCCCCGGCCAAGCCGGCGCCCAAGCCCGCCAAGAAGGCTGCGGCGAGCAAGCCTGTGCCCGAGGCGGCAAAATCCGGCAAATGGGTGTTCACCTTCGGCGACGGCAAGGCCGAGGGTAAAGCGGGGCTGCGCGATCTCCTGGGCGGCAAGGGCGCCAATCTCGCCGAGATGGCCAATCTGGGCCTGCCGGTGCCTCCGGGATTCACCATCCCGACGTCGGTCTGCACCTATTTCTACGCGCACGAAAAAACCTATCCCGCGGCATTGAAGGCGCAGGTCGAGAAGGCGCTCGATCATGTCGGCAAGCTGGCCGGCAAGGCGTTCGGCGATGCCAAAAATCCGCTGCTGGTTTCGGTGCGCTCCGGCGGCCGTGCCTCGATGCCGGGCATGATGGACACCGTGCTCAATCTCGGCCTCAACGACAAGACGGTCGAAGCGCTGGCCGAGAGGTCCGGCGATCGCCGCTTCGCCTATGACAGCTATCGCCGCTTCATCACCATGTATTCCGATGTCGTGCTCGGCTTCGAGCATCATCACTTCGAGGATATTCTCGACACCTTCAAGGACGGCCAGGGCTATTCGCTCGACACTGATTTGACCGGCGACGACTGGGTCGAACTGGTCGGCCGCTACAAGGAAGCGGTGGCGCGCGAGACCGGCCATGAATTCCCGCAGGATCCGCACGCGCAATTATGGGGCGCGATCGGCGCGGTGTTCTCATCCTGGATGAATGCGCGCGCGGTGACCTACCGCCGGCTGCATGACATTCCGGAATCCTGGGGCACCGCCGTCAACGTGCAGGCGATGGTGTTCGGCAATATGGGCGAGACCTCGGCGACCGGCGTCGCCTTCACGCGCAACCCGTCGACCGGCGAGAGCCGGCTGTACGGCGAATTCCTGATCAACGCGCAGGGCGAAGACGTGGTGGCGGGCATCCGCACGCCGCAGGACATCACCGAATATGCGCGCAAGGAATCCGGCTCCGACAAGGCGTCGATGGAAGTCGCGATGCCCGAGGCGTTCAAGGAACTGACGCGGATCTACACCCTGCTCGAAAAGCATTACCGCGACATGCAGGACATGGAGTTCACGGTCGAGCAGGGCAAGCTGTGGATGCTGCAGACCCGCGGCGGCAAGCGCACCGCGAAAGCGGCGCTTCGCATCGCCGTCGAACTCGCCAATGAGGGCCTGATCAGCAAAAAGGACGCGGTGTCGCGGATCGATCCGGCCTCGCTCGATCAATTGCTGCATCCGACCATCGATCCCGCCGCGACGCGCGATGTCATCGCCACCGGCCTGCCGGCATCGCCGGGCGCCGCTTCCGGCGAAATCGTGTTCTCGTCGGATGAAGCCGCCAAGCTGCAGGCCGATGGCCGCAACGTCATCCTGGTGCGGATCGAAACCAGCCCGGAAGACATTCACGGCATGCATGCGGCCGAAGGCATTCTGACCACGCGCGGCGGCATGACCTCGCACGCCGCGGTAGTCGCGCGCGGCATGGGCAAGCCCTGCGTCTCCGGCTGCGGCAGCATCCGCGTCGATTACGGCCGCGGCACCATGAGCATCGGCTCGCGCACCTTCAAGACCGGCGACGTCATCACCATCGACGGATCGCTCGGCCAGGTGCTGGCCGGGCGGATGCCGATGATCGAGCCGAAATTGTCCGGCGAATTCGGCACGCTGATGGGCTGGGCCGATTCCGTCCGCAAGCTCGGCGTTCGCGTCAATGCCGATACGCCGGACGATGCGCGCACCGCGATCAAGTTTGGCGCCGAAGGCATCGGGCTATGCCGCACCGAGCACATGTTCTTCGAGGAAACCCGGATCCGCACCGTGCGCGAGATGATCCTGGCCGAGGACGAACAGTCCCGCCGCGCCGCGCTCGCGAAACTGCTGCCGATGCAGCGCGCGGATTTCGTCGAACTGTTCGAGATCATGAAGGGGCTGCCGGTGACGATCCGGCTGCTCGATCCGCCGCTGCATGAATTCCTGCCGCATACCCAGGCCGAGATCGAGGAAGTCGCGCGCGCGATGAATACCGATCCGCGGCGGCTGGCGGATCGCGCCCGCGATCTCGCCGAGTTCAATCCGATGCTCGGCTTCCGCGGCTGCCGTCTCGCCATCGCCTACCCTGAAATCGCCGAGATGCAGGCGCGGGCCATCTTCGAGGCCGCGGTCGAAGCGGAAAAACGCACCGGCAAGGCGGTCGGGCTCGAGGTGATGGTGCCGTTGATCGCGACCAAGACCGAGTTCGATCTGGTCAAGGCGCGGATCGACGCCACCGCGCAGTCGGTGATGAAGGAGATGGGCAAAAAGCTCGCCTATCAGGTCGGCACCATGATCGAACTGCCGCGTGCCTGCCTGATGGCCGGCGACATCGCCCAGACCGCGGAGTTCTTCTCGTTCGGCACCAACGACCTGACGCAGACCACCTACGGCATCAGCCGCGACGATGCCGCGGGGTTCCTCGGCACCTACATCGCCAAGGGAATCCTGGAGATCGATCCGTTCGTCTCGGTCGATCGCGACGGTGTCGGCGAACTGGTGAA
This sequence comes from uncultured Alphaproteobacteria bacterium, assembly GCA_963793165.1. Classification (GTDB taxonomy): domain Bacteria; phylum Pseudomonadota; class Alphaproteobacteria; order Rhizobiales; family Xanthobacteraceae; genus Bradyrhizobium. The sequence continues at coordinate 893,036 of CAWBYU010000002.1, read as the reverse complement.
GATCGGCGTCGCGCGCGGACGCAAGACCCGCGCGAGTTTGAAGGTCGGCATTTGCGGCGAGCATGGCGGCGATCCCGCTTCGGTGGCGTTCTGCCACGAGATCGGGCTGGATTATGTCTCGTGCTCGCCCTACCGCGTGCCGATCGCGCGGCTGGCCGCGGCGCAGGCCGCGCTCGGCAAGGCCGTCGCCAGCCAGGCGTGACCGGCGACAAATGATTCGGATAAAAAATGGCCGGGATTTTCCCGGCCATTTCTTTGACGGCATAAAGTCACGAGGCTGCTGCAATCCCGCCTAACTCCGTGCGGGCGCGGCTGTGCCGTTTTGATGCGACCGTCGAAAGCGCCACGCCTCGTCAGAATTTTTTAATCATGTTCGTTCACGCCATATTTACCACCTTATTCGAGGGCGTGTTTACCAACGTTTCCGAAGTCGTCCCGCGTAAATCAACGAACACTTGCCTGTATCACGAGTGCAACGCCGATTAACTCCCTCGCAACCTAAATTCGATACCAACAAAACGGATCGAATTGCACGGATGTACTGGGTTCGATCGCGTGTGTGTTGAGTAGTGTTGCGTGAGTGCGTATCGATGTCAGTAATGCGTAACCAGCCGAAGGGCGCGCGTGTTGCGTCCTTCGGCCTCGGTCTTTGCATTTTCGCATTGGCCCCGGCCGAGATTGGCTATCAGGATATCGCATCGTTGCTGGCCCGGCAGCCCGGCGTCGCCGAGCGCTGGCAGAAGCGGGTATTCTCCGCTGCCAGCAATATCCAGGTCGCGACCTACAGCTTCGGCCGTCCGATCGGAACTTCATCTCCGCCGAGCGCGGCCTTTCAGCTCGCACGCCTCGACCATCAGGGCGTCGACATCACCGGTTCGCTGACGCGTAATCCGATCGTGCAGACGCCGCTGCGCTATCAGGCGTCCGATTTCCCCAAGGTCGATCGCACCTTGAAGGGCGACCGCCTCGTCATGGTACCGCCCGAGACGGCAGCGCCGGCCAATGCCGCGCCCTCCAACGAAGATCCCTCGACATCCAATTCGTCGGTGGCTGGCGCCAAGACCGCGGCCGCGCCGTCACCCGCGCCGCTCGATCCGGAACTCGCGGAAGCGCTGAGCGCCCCGCCGCTTCCGCAATATGATGCGTCGATGTCGCTCGAAGCCCAGCCGCTCGGCGACCTGAAGGCAGCATCCGATGCCGCTTCCATCACGCTCGCCGGTGCGCCGCGCGACGTTTTCTCCGTAAAGACCTCCAGTCTGTTTTTCGGAAGCACGTCGATCGGCGCGGCCGAGAGCATGGAACGCTGGCAGCCCGGCGAAGAGCCGGTCATCGTGATGCCGGGCGGCGTTCCCGATCCCGACATCAAGGTGATGGCCTCGCTGCCGTCAGCCGGCGTTGAGCCCTCCAGAGCGATCGAGAGCGGCGAAAGTGTCGCCGCCAAGGGCGAGGTCAATTCCGACAATCAGCACATGAAGACGCCGGCCGAACGGCTCGGCCTGTTCGACGAGAAATCGCGCGCCAAAGCCGAGAAGTGCCTCACCGAGGCCGTCTACTTCGAGGCCCGCGGCGAGGCCGTGCGCGGCCAGATCGCGGTGGCGCAGGTGGTGCTGAACCGCGCCTTCTCCGGCTTCTACCCGAGCACGGTGTGCGGCGTGGTCTACCAGAACAAGCATCGCCATCTCGCCTGCCAGTTCACCTTCGCCTGCGACAACGTCGCCGATGTGGTGCGCGAGCCCGACATGTGGGACCGCGCCAGGAAGATCGCCAAGGCGACGCTGGACGGCCAGCTCTGGTTGCCGGAAGTCGCCAAGTCGACGCACTACCACGCCTATTGGGTGCGCCCGTCCTGGGTCCACGAGATGAAGAAGATGTACAAATTCGGCGTGCACACCTTCTACCGGCCGCGCGCCTGGGGCGACGGCAGCGCGGCGCCGAGTTGGGGAACGCCGGCGGAAACCGCGGCGATTTCAGCCAAGCTCACCGAAGCCGCGCGTAGCTCGGCCGAACTGTCGGACTCGACCGTGCGGCGCTAGGATCTGGATGGCAGCCCGTCCTTCGAGACGGCCACGGAGCCTGTCATCGGGCGCGCATTTGCGCGACCCGTTGGTGGCCTCCTCGGGATGAGGTCCAGCTTGTTGCAACACACCATCCTCATGCTGAGGAGCGAGCGACGCGAGCGTCTCGAAGCATGGGCCGCAAGCGACCCGCCGATCCCTTATCGTCACTACCAAGTCGCTCAAGCCCGGACTCATTTCCGCTCGGGAGCAGACACTTTCGGACCGCGCTTCCTCACAATTGCGCCCCGAATCAACGATTGTTTCGAGAAAGGATTAGCGGCGAACGCAGGTACGGTTACGCAAATGAGGAATGCCCAAATTCAAAGGCTCGATGCGGGCACGGGCGACAAGGCCGGGCCCACCCTGACCATCAAGCCGCTGACCGAGTGCAGCGCAGGTGAACTTGTTCGCCTGACCACCGGCGCTTGGGCGATTGTAGCGAACGATGCAAACGCCAGAAGAATCTTCGTGATCTCCGGCGAGGGCGGGCCTCTCACATTTATCCTCCCGGCGGACAGCAGAGGGGCTTGTCTGAGCTACGGCACCGGATTCCGGGTAGCGGCGGTGCGCGCGAGCTTTGTCGGGATGCACACCTACGGCCATGAGGGGTTTGATCCGATCGGAAAGCTGATCGTTTCCCGACCGTTCGGAAACGGCGGCCGCACCGGCCGCTATTTCGCGGCATTGGCCGGCGAACCCCGCTTCCTTGACCTTGATACGTTTCAGGCCGTCGCCGAGCCGCCTGGACATCGCGCCTTGTTTCACGATTGGGAAGTGTCGATCGGCAGGCCGGGGCAGCGGGAGATGGTCCCGCTCGTTAAGTCCTCTGTTCGCTGAAGCGCCCGCACCACTGGCGCGTTCACGCATCGATGTCGAGGGCGACGTCGAAATTAGGCGCCGAATGCGTCAGCGCGCCGGACGAAACGTAATCCACCCCGGTCGCGGCGATCTTGCCGATCGAGTCCAGCGTGACGCCGCCGGAAGCCTCCAGCACCACGCGTCCGGCGGCGAGTTTTACCGCCTCGCTCAGCGTTGCGATGTCCATATTGTCGAGCAGCACCACGTCGGCAAGGCCGGTGTCGAGCACCTCGCGCAATTGCGCCAGCGTGTCGACCTCGATCTCGACCTTGACGAGATGCCCGACATGCGATCGGGCGCGCTCCAGCACCGGCCGAACGCCGCCGGCGACCGCGATATGATTGTCCTTGATCAGGACCGCATCGTCGAGCCCGAAGCGGTGATTGAAGCCGCCGCCGCAGCGCACCGCGTATTTCTCCAGCGCGCGCAGGCCCGGCGTGGTCTTGCGGGTGCAGCAGATGCGCAGCTTCGTCCCGGCGGTATGGCGGACATGGGCGGCGGTGAGCGTGGCGATGCCGGACAGCCGGCCGACGAAATTCAACGCGGTGCGCTCGCCAGCAAGCACGGCGCGCGCCGGACCCGAGATTGTAAGCACATGCACGCCGTCGGCGACGGTGGCGCCGTCGCGATAATGCGCCTGGGTGCTGATATCCGGCGACAATTTTTGAAGCACCGCGACCGCCAGCGGCAATCCGGCAATCACGCCGGCCTGCCGCGCGATCATGACGGCATGGGCGTGGGTTGCTTCCGGAATGGTCGCGATCGAGGTGATGTCTCCGGCGCGGCCGAGATCCTCATCGAGGGCGCGCTGCACCGCCTGGTCGATGGCGAGTGGTGACAGGAACGCGTCGGGATTGAGCAGCGAGGCGGGTGTCGTCATGATGCGGGTTTCCATGTCAGGCGGTGATCGGTTGAACTGCGCGCAGCGGGACGGGCTCGTAAAGCGACGCTGCGATATCCCGCGCCGCTGCCAGCGTCGTCTTGGTGCGATGGGCCAGCGCCGGTTTCTCGACCGGATCGTCGATGCGGTAATGCGCGCCGCGGCTTTCGCGCCGCGACCATGCCGAGGTTGCGACCAATAGCGCCGAGGTTGCCATGTTGCGCAGCGCGATGTTGCCGGCGTCCCGCTCCAGGGCCGCGAACGTCCGCACCGCTTCCGCAAGCTGGTCGCCATCGCGGATCACGCCGACATGCGAAGTCATCATCGCCCGAAGATATTGTTCGGCCAGCGGAGGCATCGCGCCATTTTGCGGCGGGACCGATGCCGTCGGCGCGCGGGCGGGCACAGCGATCGGACTGCCGCCGATGTCCTCGGCGATGCGCGCGGCATAGACCACAGCCTCGAGCAGTGAGTTCGAAGCCAGCCGGTTGGCGCCGTGCGCGCCGGTGCACGATACTTCGCCGCCGGCCCACAATCCCTCCAATGAGCTGCGGCCCCGCGCATCGACGGCGATGCCGCCCATATGATAATGCGCGGCGGGTGCGACCGGAAACGGTTGCCGCGCCGGGTCGATGCCGGCGGACAGGCAGCTTGCATGCACGGTTGGAAACTTGTCGGCGAAATGTGCGCCGAGTGCGTGGGTCGCATCGAGGAATGCGCCACGGCCGGCGGCGATTTCCGCGAACACGCCGCGCGCCACGATGTCGCGCGGCGCGAGTTCGGCGAGCGGATGGCGAGCCTGCATGAAACGCTCGCCTCGCTCGTTGATCAGGGTCGCGCCTTCGCCGCGCAGCGCTTCGGTCGCCAGCGGCGCGGGATCGCGGCCGATCATGATCGCGGTGGGATGAAACTGCACGAATTCCGGATCGGCGATCACGGCGCCAGCGCGCGCGGCGATGGCAAGGCCCAGCCCGCTGGCCTCCGGCGGATTTGTCGTCACCGCATAGAGGTGCCCGATGCCGCCGGTCGCCAGCACCACCGCGCGTGACGCCATGACCACCGGCTTCGCCATGGCATCGCCGGCTTTGCGCAGTTGAAGTCCCGTGACCGCATTATCCTCGGTCAATAGCGCTTCGGCCGGGAAACCCTCGATCACCCGGATCGACGGCGTGCGGCGAACAGCTTCGATCAGCGCGGAGATGATGGCCTTGCCGGCCATGTCGCCGCGCACATGCACGATGCGCCGCGCCGAATGCGCGGCTTCGCGGCCGACCGCCAGCCGGCCTTCGAGGTCGCGGTCGAACGGTACGCCGTAGCGCAGCAGGTCGTGGATGCGGGCCCCGGCCTCGCGCGCCAGCCCGAGCGCGATCGTCTCATCGACCAGGCCCGCGCCGGCCGCGATCGTATCGGCGGCATGGGCCTCCGCACTGTCGCCGTCGGCGACCGCCGCCGCAATGCCGCCCTGCGCCCACGCCGTCGAGGCGCCCTGGCCGAGCGGTGCCGCTGATATCACGGTCACCGGACGCGGCGCCAGTTTCAGCGCGCAGAACAACCCGGCGAGGCCGCCGCCGACGATGATGACGTCGTCGGTGTGGCGGATGAGGTTGTCATGATTTGGCATGCCTGTTTCTCCTCATCGTCGTCCCGGCGAAGGCCGGGACCTATACGCCGTGTCATTAAGTGTGTCGGTGGGTGCCAATGGTTGTGGATTCATCGGCAGCGGTGGTTATGGGTCCCGGCCTTCGCCGGGACGACGACGGTTCAATTCTTCAGATTGATCATCCGCTCCACCGAGCGGCGCGCTTTCTCGGCGATTGCGGGATCGATGGTGATTTCCTCGCGCAGGTAGAGCAGGCTGTCGAGAATCCTGGGCAGCGTGATCCGCTTCATGTGCGGGCACAGATTGCACGGCCGCACCATCTCGACATCCGGCAGCTCGGCCTTCACGTTGTCGGCCATCGAGCATTCCGTGATCATCACCACGCGCTTGGGACGGGTGTTGCGGACCCAGTTGATCATGTGCGCGGTCGAGCCGGTGAAATCGGCCTCCGCCAGCACGTCGGGCGGACATTCCGGATGCGCGATGATCTGCACCGAAGGATCGGCCTCGCGCGCGGCGCGCAGCTCGGCGCCGGTGAAGCGCTCATGCACCTCGCAGGCGCCTTTCCAGGCGATGATCTTTACATTGGTCTGCGAGGCCACGTATTTCGCGAGATACTGATCCGGCAGAAAGATCACGGTCGGCGCATTGAGGCTCTCCACAACCTGCAACGCGTTGGAAGAGGTGCAGCAGATGTCGACCTCCGCCTTCACGTCGGCCGATGTATTGACATAGGCCACGACCGGCACGCCGGGGAAACGCTCGCGCAGCAGCCGCACGTCGGCGCCGGTGATGCTCGAGGCCAGCGAACAGCCGGCGCGCTGGTCCGGGATCAGCACGGTCTTGTTCGGGTTCAGGATTTTCGAGGTCTCGGCCATGAAGTGCACGCCGCACTGCACGATGATGCCGGATTTTACCTTGGTGGCTTCGACCGCGAGCTGCAGCGAGTCGCCGCCGATGTCGGCGACGCAATGGAAGATCTCCGGCGTCTGATAATTATGCGCCAGGATGACCGCGTCGCGCTCCTGCTTCAGTTGATTGATCGCCTTCACGTAAGGCGCCATCAACGGCCATTCGACCGGCGTGATCACATGCTTCACCCGCTCGTAGAGATGCGCGGTGGCGCGTTCGACCTCCGGGGTCCACTCCAGCGACGGCATTGGCAGCGCACGGGCGTGTGCGGCGCGACTGATGGGGCCAAGCGTCGGCTGACCGGGACGCTCGCCGACGGGACTTCCAAAATCGTCGGGACCGTAGATTCCAGCGATCGGCATGGGGATCTCCTCCGGATGTCCCATATATACTCAATATGAGTATATATGGGTTTCGAGAAATCCGGCATCGAGGGGCCGGTTATTCAGAAGCTTGAGCGGCTGTGGATGCGACCCAGCCTGCGCCGGTGGCAGGGCCGCATTCTCCCGTAATGAAGCGCTATTATACTCAATACGAGCAAATCAAATATAGCACCTCTTAGGACACGCCGCTAGGCCGCCGGGCGGTCAAATCGTCAGGTCTGCCCGGCCGGATTTGCAACGCTGCTTTGCTGCGGTACGTTTCGGCGAGATGCCGGTTGGGATTTCCATGCGAATGCATTAACTCCCTGTAACGTGTCGGCCGCCTTCCGAGTCTGACATCACCATCGAGGGAATGCCATGGCCGTCACAGCAGACAACCTTGCTCCGGTTCGCGGCGTCGGCAATTGGCGGACGCCATTGGTGATCATCATCTGCGGTTGCGCGATCGCGCTGTTGAGTTTCGGGCCGCGATCGAGCCTTGGCTTTTTCGTGCAGCCGATGGGCCGGGAGTTTTCATGGGGCCGCGACGTTTTCGGCCTCGCGCTTGCCGTGCAGAATCTGTTGTGGGGGCTGGGCCAGCCGGTGGCCGGCGCGATCGCCGACCGCTTCGGCGTGCTGCGCGTGATGTGCGTCGGCGCCGTTCTTTATGCCGGCGGGCTGCTCCTGATGCGCTATGCCGCGACGCCGCTGTCGCTCGATATTGGCGCCGGGGTCTTGATCGGCTTCGGATTGTCCGGCTGTTCGTTCAATCTGGTGCTGTCCGCGTTCAGCAAGCTGTTGCCGCCGGAGCGGCGCGGAATTGCGCTCGGCGCCGGAACGGCGGCGGGATCGTTCGGACAATTCCTGTTCGCGCCGTTCGGAGTGGCACTGATCGACAATTTCGGCTGGCAGACCGCGCTGACGGTATTCGCGTGCCTGATGCTGCTGATCATCCCGCTTTCGCTGGCGCTTGCCACGCCGCCGGCGACAACCACCAGCGTGCCTGCCGCGGACCAGCAATCGTTCAAGACCGCGCTCGCGGAAGCGTTCGGTCATCGCTCTTACGTGCTGCTGGTGCTCGGCTTCTTCACCTGCGGCTTTCAATTGGCGTTCATCACCGTGCATCTACCGGCGTACCTGTCCGATCGCGGCGTCTCGGCCCAGACCGGCGGCTGGGTGATCGCGACGATCGGCCTGTTCAACATTATCGGTTCGCTTGGCGTCGGCTTGCTGCAGAACAAGTTTCCGAAACGCTATATCCTCTCGGTGATCTATTTTGCGCGCGCGATGTCGATCGTGGCTTTCATCTCGTTCCCGATCACGACCTTCTCGGCGATCGTTTTCGGCGCCTCCACCGGCCTGACCTGGCTGTCGACGGTGCCGCCGACATCGGCGCTGGTGGCCCTGATGTTCGGCACGCGCTGGTTCGCGACGCTGTATGGATTTGCCTTCGTCAGCCATCAGGTCGGCGGTTTCCTCGGCGTATTGCTGGGCGGCATCGTGTTCGAAAAATTCGGCTCCTACACCCCGATCTGGTGGCTATCGGTGCTGTTCGGCGTGCTGTCGGCGCTGATCAACCTGCCGATCGTCGAGGCGCCGGTGTCGCGCCCGGTTGCGCAACCCGCCTAGACGGTTCAGACTTCGGAAATCAAACAGCCAAAAGACTTGCGGGAGTTTGCGTTGGGAACCTTCAAGGCCATCAGGATCGACAAGGCGGAAAAGGGTACCACGGCAGCGCTCGCCCAGTTTGACGAAGCCGATCTGATGGACGGCGACGTCACCGTGCGTGTCGAATGGTCGGCGCTGAACTACAAGGACGGTCTAGCCGTGACCGGCAAGGCGCCGGTGGTGCGGCGCTTTCCGATGATCGCGGGCATCGACCTCGCGGGCACCGTCGAGCAATCGTCGCATCCGCAGTGGAAGGCCGGCGACAAGGTGATCTGCACCGGCTGGGGCATGGGCGAGACCCATCTCGGCGCCTATGCCGAGAAGGCGCGCGTCAAGGGCGATTGGCTGGTGCGCTTGCCGGAGGGGATCTCGACCCGCGATGCGATGGCCATCGGCACCGCCGGCTTCACCGCGATGCTTTCGGTGCTCGCCTTGGAAAAGCAGGGCGTCACGCCCGGGCATGGTCCGGTTGTCGTCAGCGGTGCGGCGGGCGGCGTCGGTTCGGTCGCGATCGCGGTGCTCTCCAAGCTCGGCTATCATGTCATCGCATCGACCGGCCGGACGTCGGAGGCCGCCTATCTAAAAGACCTCGGCGCGGCCGAGGTGATCGATCGCGGCGAATTGTCGGGGCCGGCCAAGCCGCTCGCCAAGGAGCGCTGGGCAGGCGGGATCGACAGCGTCGGTTCGACCACGCTCGCCAACATTCTCTCGATGACCAAGTATGGCGGCGCCATCGCCGCGTGCGGGCTGGCCGCCGGCATGGACCTGCCATCCTCGGTAGCCCCCTTTATTTTACGCGGCGTGTGCCTTCTGGGCATCGATTCCGTGATGTGCCCGATTGAGTTGCGCAAAGTCGCCTGGACCCGGCTGGCGAGCGACTTGAACTCCGGGAAACTCACTGAAATTACTCATGAAATTGGCCTAAGCGAGGTTATCGCGGCCGGCGCCGAAATCCTCGCCGGGCAGGTTCGCGGTCGAATCGTGGTAAAGATTCTCTAATGGTGTTCAGACTTTACCAACGAAGCTGCTCCAATGTTGCCACGGTTGGTATGGTAAGCAGCGGGTAAAGAGAGATCAGGTGGTTGCCCGCGCTCAGTAAGTCGGAGTTTCAGCATGCTTGCGCGTTTCATGTTAGGTGCCGTTACGGCCGGTGCAGTGATCGGGCCCGCCCTGGCCGGACAGATAATGAACGCCGATGAGGCCCGCAGGTTTGTTGCCGGCAAGGTGTTCGCGTTCACCTGCTTCGACGGCACCCGCGGCGCGGGGCGTGTGCTCGACGACGGCGGCGCAGCGGGCGCCGTGCAGTTCAGCGGTTCGGGCCCGGTGCGCCACATGCGCCTTCCCGGCAATACGCTTCAGGTCCGCGGCGAGGCCATCTGCGCATCCATCAAGGGCATTCCATTCGAGCCGTGCTTCAATATCGACAAGAAGGACGACCGCAATTTCCGCGGTTCGGTCTCGGGCATGGGCTTTGCTTATTGCGATTTCCGCCATCAGGGCGCCGCGCAGATGCTGATGGCCCGCGCCGTGGCCCGGCCGCGTTCGCTGCATCCGCGTGACAACACCCGCGCGGCCGATGCTTCGCGGGCCGAGGTATCCGCGCGCGTCGAGACGCCGCAAGTCGAGCGCTCCCGGATCGAGCCCGTGAAGTCCGAGCCTGCCAGGTCCGAGCCCGCCAAATCCGAGCCTGCGAACCTGGAAAGCGCTCCGGAACTGCGCCGCTCGACCGACTGACCCTGTGCCTGCGCCGACCGGCGCCGCGCACCCCAACCCGACTCCATCGAGAACCGGCGGCGGCACGATTCCGTCGAGGGCGGCGACCGCGTCTTCGCGGTCATCAATATGCAGTGGCGGCCGCTATACGGCGGCCCGGTTCGCCGATCATTCCTTCAATCATCGTCAAACTTCTTAACGCTCGCAAACGCCGAGCGTGCATTTGTCGCCAGAAATGCCCATTGCGTGCAATTTTCCTGCGATTTCGCGCGTTTTTCCGTACTCATACGGTGCCGGCATTAACACTAATATGGAACTGCCGCCCGTATTCCTGATGGGGAAGAGCGTGATGGTTCGAACTCGAAAACCCTGCTGAATAGGCTCGATCGGGACCCTCTCGCCGCGACCAATAGTTGAATTGAATTTTTTCATCCTGTTTTGGAAGCACGAAATCCGGGAGGCCTGAAATGTCGATTGATCGTCGAATGTTGATGCGTGGTGCGCTTGCCTGCGCGTGTTGCCTGAAGACCGCAGCCGCCATCGCCGCGGACGTGCCGGCATCTGGCGCCAAGGCCGCGGCCCATTGGAGCTATGAAGGCGAAGGCGGCCCCGAGAAATGGGGAGAGCTGCAAGCCGACTTCAGGATGTGCCAGCTCGGCATGGAGCAGACGCCGATCGACCTGAGCAACGGCATCAAGGCCGACGCCGGTTCGGTCGACTACGACTACAAGCCGTTGCCGCTCCGGGTCGTCAACAACGGCCATACCATTCAGGTCAACGCCGATCCGGGCTCGGCCTGCACAATCGGCGGCACCCGTTTCGAACTGCTGCAGTTCCATCTTCATCATCCGAGCGAGCATCTGCTGGCAGGAAAAAATTTCGATCTCGAATGTCACTTCGTTCACAAGGCCGGCACCGGCGCGCTCGCGGTAACCGGTGTGTTCATTCGGCCCGGCGCGGCCAACGCGGCCATGAAGACATTTTTCGAATCGATGCCGGCCAAGGAAGGCCCGGAAGTGCGGGCCGACGGCACGATCGATATCGCGGCCATGCTGCCGAAGAACAATGGTTACTTTCGCTACATGGGATCTCTGACCACGCCGCCCTGTTCGGAGGGGCTGACCTGGACGGTTTACAAGGAGCCGATCGAGGCATCGGTCGAGCAAATCCAGAAATTCGCGGCGCTGTTTCCCAAGAGCGCGCGTCCGGTCCAGAAGCGCAATCGCCGCTTCCTGATCGACGCTTCCTGATCCACGCCGGCTCGTCACCTGTCAGCTTGAAATTGAAGGATTAACACCGTGAGCAAACTCTCTTCCAGCGCCGGCGGCACATCGTCCAGCCTGTTCGGCTTCTTCACCAACCGCAGGATCAACACCAAGATCATGATCGGCTTCTCGGTCGTGCTGGCGCTGACCGCGGTGTTGTCCGCGATGTCCTATCGGGGCTTCGGCAGCGTCTCGGAGGGATTTGAGACCTACAATCAGCGTGTCAAAGTAGTCGGCATCGCTCGCGAGGTCGATCGTGGCTTCGTTTCATTCCGCCGCTTCGTGAGCGAATTCTCCCTGTCCGGCGACGAAAGCCTGATCGCCGAAGCGCAGAAGCGGCAGCAGGCGCTGACCAAAAGCATCAAGCAAGGTCTCGATGAGATCAAGAACCCCGAGCGCCACAAGAAAATGGCGGAGCTCGGCGAACAGTTCGAGCTTTTCAGCAAGGATTTCGACAAACTGACTGCGCTGAAGCAGGAGCAGAACAAGCTGACCAAGGAGGTTCTCGATCCGCTCGGCCTGAAATCCACGCGCGGAATCGAGGAGCTGCAGGTCATGGCGGTCGCAAAGGCCGGCAATTCCAACACCATGGTGCTGGCCGGCGAAGCCTTGAAGCAGTTGCTGCTGGCGCGGTTGAACGTCAACAAGCTGCTCGGGCGACACGAACAGAGTTCCGCCGAGGGCGCCGAAAAGGCACTCGCAGAAGCTCAAGGTCGCCATGACCGCCGTCGGCGCCGGCCTCGCCAGCGACGACGTCCGCAAGGTGTTCGCCGATGTCAACGCCAACGTCGAAAAGTACACCGAGGCCTTTCACAAGGCGGTGCATGACGCGCATGAAATCGAAGTTCTCTCCAGGGGCGAGATGGCGAAGGCCGCGCAGGCGATCGCCGCAGCCGCCGAGGCCATCAAGGAATCCGGCGTCGCCGAGGAAAGCAAGATCGAGCATGAGACCACGAGCCTGATCGCCTCGACCGAAAGCCTGATCCTGACCATCGCCATCGGCAGCCTTTTTCTGGGCATCGTGCTGGCCTGGCTGATCGGACGCGCGATCTCCAAGCCGGTTGTCGGACTCTGCGCCGGCATGCGCGAACTCGCCGACGGCAATTTCCAGGTCGTGCTACCCGGCCTTGGCCGCGGTGACGAGGTCGGCGACATGGCGCAGGCCGTCGAGATCTTCAAGGTCAAGGCCGAGCAGAAGGCCCGCGAGGAAGCCGAAGCCAAAATCGAGCAGGATCAGATCGCAGCAAGGGAGCGCAAGGCGGATATGATCAAGCTCGCCGATGCATTCGAAAATGCCGTCGGCGAGATCGTCGAAACCGTGTCGGAGGCTTCCACCGAGCTTGAAGCCTCCGCCCGTACGCTCACCTCGACCGCGGAGCGCGCCCAGGAACTCACCACCATGGTCGCGGCGGCGTCCGAGGAGGCTTCCACCAATGTGCAGTCGGTGGCCTCTGCGACCGAGGAACTGACGACGTCCGTCAACGAGATCAGCCGCCAGGTCCAGGAATTGGCGCGGATGGCCGGCGAGGCGGTCGATCAGGCCCGCACCACCAACGACCGCGTCAGCGAATTGTCGAAGGCGGCAAGCCGTATCGGCGACGTCGTCGAACTGATCAACACCATCGCGGGCCAGACCAACCTGCTGGCGCTGAACGCCACCATCGAGGCGGCGCGTGCCGGCGAAGCCGGCCGTGGTTTTGCGGTCGTGGCGTCCGAGGTCAAGGCGCTGGCCGAGCAGACCGCGAAAGCGACCGGGGAGATCGGCCAGCAGATCGCCGGCATCCAGGCCGCGACGCAGGAACTCGGTGAATGCCATCAAGGAGATCAGCGGCACCATCGAAAAACTGTCGGAGATCTCCTCGACCATCGCATCGGCGGTGGAAGAGCAGGGCGCGGCGACGCAGGAGATTTCCCGCAACGTGCAGCAGGCGGCGCAAGGCACCCAGCAGGTTTCCTCCAACATCACCGACGTGCAGCGCGGCGCCGGCGAGACCGGTTCGGCCTCCTCGCAGGTGCTGTCGGCGGCGCAGTCGCTGTCCGGCGACAGCAACCGGCTGAAGCTCGAAGTCGGCAAGTTCCTCGAACTCGGTCAGGGCGGCCTGAAAACAGGAAGCCCGGCTGGCCCTACGCGCCCGGCTGCGCGACAGGCACCGCCGGCGGCGGCGCCTGTCTGCGGAACAGGATCCGCTGGTACAGCCAGCCGATCGCAACCAGCACCAACCCCAAGCACATGAACGACAGCGCGCGGTAGACGCCTGTCAGCGTCGACATGTCGATCACGAACGCTTTCAGGATCGTCAGCGCGATCACCGCCGCCGAGGCGAGGCGGGCGCGCTGCGAATTGAACAGGATGCCGATGCCGAGCAGCGCCACCCCGAACGCCAGCCAGGCGATCGAATAGGTGTATTGCTCCGCGCCCGTGGTCACGCCGCGGTTCAGCACCGGACCGTGATAGAGCCGCCGGATTTCGAACGTCACGTAAGTCAGCGCGAGAACCAGTGCACCTGCTGCGATGGCGTTGGCGTAGGCGGCGGGGCGCCGGCCGGCGACCGCATAGGACAACAGCAAGGCAAGCACCGCGGGCAGGGCGTAACCGAGCAGCAGCAGGTTGATGAAGCTGCCTCCGACATTGATCGGCCAGATAATCGGCGTCTCCAGCAGCAACAGGCCGAACCCGGTGGCCAATCCGGCAAATACCGTCAGCAGGATCGCGCCGACGCTATGGACGAGGCTGCCGCTGCGGATTCGCAAACGCTCCAGGCCGATCGCCATGGCCAGCGCAACACACACCTGCAACGCGACTTCGGTGAGGCCGGCGCTGGTGTAGTAGACGTCGCCGCCGTTCACGGCATGGCGGATTTCCATGAACGCCAGCAGCACCGTGAACAGGATCGCGGCCGTTTCCACCGCGCGCAGCGCTGCGTCGTCGCCGTTGCGGCGCAGGAAGATGCTGGCGGCCCAGAACGATGCCGCCGGAATGCCGTAGCCCCACAATAGCCAGTTGAAGATCGGCGTGGTGCCGACGGCGTCGCCGGCGATGCGCGGCTCGTAGCCGATGCGCAGCACCACGATGCCGGCGAGGATCGCGGACAGCCCGCGCAGGAACGGAATTGGCCGCTGCATCGAAATCCACGCCGTGCCCATCGACATCAGCGCCAGCGCGATCGTCAGCCAGCCTTTTTCCAGCGCAAAGGTCAGCGCCAGCGCCAATGCGGCGAGCGCACCGGTGGCGAACAGCGCAATCGAAACCGGCAATCCCGGCCGGCTCTCGCGCCTGCTGAGGGTTTCGGTGGCGGCCGCAAACGCCGCCGCGAGCACAACCGCCAGGATCGCAAACGGGATCGAGCTATCGAGATGCGCGATGCGGGCATAGAGCGCGATCAACAGCGCCAGCGGCGTGAACACGGCTGCGGCCGACCATACCACCGGGACGGTGGCGCCGACCGAACGGCCCTGCGCAAGGAATCCGGCGCCGCCGAATCCGGCAGCGAAGATCGCCGCGGTTACCAGATGCAACGAAACCGAGCCGTCGGTGGCGACAGGTCCGATGCCGGGCAACGGCCCGCCCGGCAGCACCAGCATGTCCGGATTGCCGCGGACGGCCCATTCGGCAAACACCACGAAGACGAAAATGGCCGCGCCAGCGACCGCACCGGTGGCGGCTTGCGCACGCCAGGCTACGAATAATGTCCCGGCCACCAGCAGGCCGAACACGCCGATGGCGGCGTCGGCATGGAAGCTCGCAAGCACGATCATCGTTGCGCCAAGCAGGTAGGCTACGAGCGCGCCGGAGGAGATCGGCTCGATCCGCCCCTCGTCGGCGGGCGGCCCGAACATGAAGCCGCACACCACCAGCAGGGCTGCGAGGATAAACCCTGACAAGACGTGGAAGGCGTGCGGGGCAACCATCGACGGCCCGCATTGCAGGCAGGGGAAGGTCCAGAACAGTGCGAATACGATCGTGGTGACCGCAAGCCAGCGCCACAGCCGGATCCGCGCCAGGCCAAAGGCGGCCGCGCTGACAATGGCGAGGTAGATGTACAGCGCCCAGAAGTCCGGCTTGTTCGAGGACACCAGGATCGGCGTGACGAAAGCGGCGGCGATGCCGAGGCCCGCCAGCGCCGGCCCGTGCAGCAGCGCCAAGGCGAGCGTTCCCAGCGCCACCAGTCCCAGCAGGATGAACGCGGTTACCGGCGCCAGGAAATCGTACAGCGCATAGGCGGCGTAGACGGTCGCGAAGGCAACCGCGGTTCCGGCGGCGGTGAGGATCGCCGGGATATTGGCGATCGGCAGCCCCTCGATGCCGGCGATGCTTTCCTTGCGGCGGGTCCATTCGCCCGCGGCAAGCAGCGCCAGCGCGAACGCGCCGCCGAGCAACGTCCGCACGCCGGGTCCGAGCAGGCCGGCGTCGATGGAATAGCGGACCATGAAGAATCCGCCGAGTGCCAGCGTCAAGCCGCCGACCCAGACCACCCAGCGGGTGCCGATGCGCTCCTCGAAGCCGGGAGCGGGCCGGGGTGCAGGTGCCGCCGGCGTGACCTCGGGCAGCGGCGGCGGCGCGACCGGCGGGATCAGTCGCGGCGCTGCAGGCTCGATCGCTTCAGTTTGGCTCGCGGCCGCCGTCGCGTCCGGCGCTGCTTGCGTGGGAAGCGGCGGCGGCATGGCCCTTGTCGTAGCCGACGGCGCCGGGCTCTCGATCAGATCCAGCCGCGCGCGCAGTGCGGCGGTTTGATTGAACGCCTTGCGGGCGAAGATGAAGGCGGCGATGGCAATCAGCAGCGAGAGAAAGTCGAACGGCGAATCGAACATCAAGCCTCCAGTAAACTGCAACGCGATCGGCCGGTCTCCGGGCGTCCCGCGTCAAATCCTTAGCGCCGCCCGCGCACCCGCAGGCCCGGCGCCGGCCGCTCCTGCAGCACCTCGCGGCGAAAGCGAAACAGCGCGGCGGGACGGCCGCCGGTCTGTGTCGACATCATGCCGGTTGGTTCAACCAGGGCGCCGGATTCCACCAGCCGCCGGAAATTCTGCTTGTGCAGGTGCCGCCCCGAGATCGCTTCCACGGTCCGTTGCAATTCAGTCAGTGTAAATTCGGGGGGTAAAAGTTCAAACACCACCGGGCGGTATTTCAGCTTGGCGCGAAGCCGCCCCATCGCGGTCGCAAGGATTCGCCGGTGGTCGAAGCGCATGGAAACGCCGAGCGCGGGAATCGATCTGCGCGCCAGTGCGGCGGGCCGGCCGTCCCGCCGGGCCTCGTCGACCAGGCCTGCCTCGTAGAGCAGTTCGTAACGGTCGAGCACGCGCTCCTCGTCCCAATGCGCGCCCTCGGTGCCGAAATACAGCCGGACGCGGTCGCCGCGGCTGAGCGCGCGCGCCATGTCGGGTTGCTCGGTCTGCGCCGCCCACTTCGTCAGTTCGGGCAGGATGTCGCGCTCGATCATGTCGGGGCGTTCCGTCCGCCAGTCTTCCCATGGAAAGAACCGATACCAGGGCTCGAACGTCGCGCCCGGCGCGCGCTGGGCATTGTCGGCCGCGCGCGTCAGCGCGAGGTAGCCGATCGATGCGACATGGGCGTCGCCGGCCTCGGTGTGCCGGCCGCGATCGCCGAACGTATAGAGCTGCTCGACGTAGCCGAGCCGCAATCCGGCCTGTTCTTCCACCCAGGCGCGCAGGCCGATCTCGAAGGTGCGGTGCGCGACCGCGTCGAACGGGCCGAACGGAAGCCCGGCGAGCCGGTCGCTGTGGCCGCTGGACGCGGTGAGGATCAGCGGCTCGTTGCCCTCGATCGCGACGATGGCGGCGGTGAGGCCGATCTCGATCGGCGTCAGAAGCTTTTCGCTCATCTGGCGCCGCTTGCGGTCATCACTCGATATCGATGCGGAATGGCCGGCCTTCGACCGTCATGGTGCCCGGACCCATTTCGTCGAGTGCGCGCAGCATGCGTCCCTCGCGCCCCAGCGCCTTGTCCGCCAGGGTTACGATCAGCCGGTTCGGCGACGCGATCGGGGAGGCGGCGCGAATTTGCCGGGCGATCGAAATCTCGTCCCGGTGCGGGTTGAGCATGCAGGCGGCGGCAAAGGCGCTCGCGGTCGAGCGGCTGATGCCGGCATAGCAATGCACCACCAGCGGCGCATTGCGGTCCCAGCCGCGGACGAAATTCAGGACCTGCTCGATATGCGAATCCGTCGGCGCGACAAAGCCGTCCATCTGCTCGGTGATGTCGTCCATCGAGACTTTCAGGTGATTGGCGGCGAGGACCGATTCCGGCCGCTGCACCTGATCGACATTGGCCATCACCGTGAGGATGTGACTGGCGCCCGTGGCCCTGACGGTGTCGGGAAGTGCGGCGAGCGAGCAGACGTGAATCATGGCAGTCCTTTGGTTGCCCGGATTATAGTATGTAGGATGGGCAAAGCGAAGCGTGCCCATCATACCGCATCGCGTTTCGGGAATGGTGGGCATGGCGCAGGTGCGCTTTTGTCCACCCTACGACGACGAAACCGCCTTGAATCGTGCCAAAAACTGCTTCTCGGCCTTGGCCGCGGTCCAGGGCGTCAGGTATTCCAGCCGGGTCGCGGCGGGCAGGCCGGGATCGCGGCCGAACAGACGTTTCGCCTCGGCTTCCGCGAAGCCCGCAAGCTGCGTCGCCTCGAGATAGGCCGCGCCCCTGTCGGCGGCCTTGATCTGTTGCGTGATCTCGTTGGCCAATACCGGCGGCAAGCCGAAGCGGATGTGGATCGCCGAAAGCAATCGCTTCTCCACCGCCTTGTAGTCCCCGCCGAGTACCGCCTTGAATGGCGAGATCATGTCGCCGATGACGTATTCCGGCGCATCGTGCAGTAGCGCCGCCAGGCGGAATCGCGAGTCGACGCGCGGCGTCTGCTGACGCATCACGGCTTCGACCAGAAGCGTGTGCTGCGCCACCGAGAAAATATGCGCGCCGCTGGTCTGGCCGTTCCAGCGCGCGACCCGCGCCAGGCCGTGGGCGATGTCTTCGATTTCAACGTCGAGCGGCGAGGGGTCGAGCAGGTCGAGCCGCCGCCCCGACAGCATCCGCTGCCAGACGCGCGTCGTGTCGGGTACGAACGATTTACGGGCCGTCATTTGACTTTGAGGCGGGGGCTGCGCTGTTTTCCGGCGCAGGCCTCGTGGCAGAAGCACGTCACCAGGTGGTCGTTGACCATGCCGGTGGCCTGCATGAACGCATAGACGATGGTCGGCCCGACGAATTTGAAGCCGCGCGACGCCAGCTCCTTTGAAATCTTGATCGATAGCGGCGTCGAGGCCGGGACGCTGGCGGTGGTCTTGAAATGGTTGACCTTGGGTCTGCCGTCGACAAAATCCCACATGAATTTCGAGAAGCCGGGGCCGTCTTCCATGATCTTGAGATAGGCCTTGGCGCCATTGACCGTGCCCTCGATCTTGGCGCGATTGCGGACGATGCCGGCATCGTTCATCAGCGCGGCGACTTTTTTCGCGTTGTAGCGCGCGATCTTCGCCGGCTCGAAATCGTCGAACGCCCGGCGGAAATTGTCGCGCTTGCGCAAGATCGTGATCCAGGACAGCCCGGCCTGGAAACCATCGAGGATCAGTTTCTCGTACAGCGCGCGGTCGTCATATTCCGGCACGCCCCATTCGGTGTCGTGGTAGGCCATGTAAAACGGATCTTCGCCGGGCCACGGGCACCGCGTCAGGCCATCGGCATGCAAGCGTGCCGATCGGCTCATGCCACGGTCTGTTTCGGTGCCGCAGGCAGGTCGTTCGGATCGGCAAGGCGGATGGCAAGGCCACCCGCCGTCAGCGGTGTTCCGGCGGCCAGCGCATCGGCGACGCGATCGGTTCGGATCAGCGCCAGACCGGCGTGGCCGGCCGTCGAACCCATGGTGCCGACCGGCTTCTCGCCGGCCACAATGGCCGCGCCCGGTTCCGGCGATGGGCCGTCCAGCACGACCCGCACCGTCCGGGTGCGCGCGGTGCCGCGATGCTGCATCCGCGACACCACCTCCTGTCCGACATAGCAGCCCTTGTCGAAATCCACCCCGTGCAACCGGTCCATGTTGGTTTCGTGCGGAAACGCGTCGCCATAACTAAAGTCGAGACCGCCGCGCGGCACCCCGGAGGCGATGCGATGCGCGTCATAGGCGGAGCTGTCGACCAATTCGGCGCCGATCGCATCGGCGGTTTTTTGCGCGAGCTCTTCGGCGACCAGAATCCGCCAGCCGAGCGCGGTCGCGCGCGGATCGGCGAACGCCAGGTCCGGCTGCATGGCGGGATCGCCGTCCCACGCCGCCAGCACGCCGAGACTGTCCGAGAGGTTCTCGACCGCGACCTTGGCGCGCAATTTGTAGAAACCGAGCTTGTCGGTGAGACCCTGTGCCAGCGCCCGCGGGCAGTCGATCAGGAACCCGCCGCCATGGCCGGCAGGCGCTTCGGTGACCAGGAAATCCACCGTGATCTTGCCCTGCGGCGTCAGCAATGCGCCGAACCGGCCGAGGCCCGGGCCCAGCCGTTTAACGTCTGTCGTGACGAGGCCGTTGAGAAAGTCGACGGCGTCAACGCCGCTGATCTTGACTACCCCCCGATCGGGAAGAAATGCTGCTTTCATAAGGAGTTCTCTGGCAAAGTTCTCGCTGAAGCTCTCGTGGAGGTTCTCCCGGAACTTCCTGGGGAAACCGAGGTCGCGGATATCACAGCGCAACGTAAGACGCTAAGGTATTGGGAACAAGGCCCGCACGCCATCCGGTTTCCGGGAAGCGGGCGCTGAGGATCGATGAATCAACGATTTGATACCATTCTAAAATCCGGCACCGTGGTCAATCAGGACGGCGAGGGCGTGCGCGACATCGCCATTGCCAATGGCCGCATCGCAGCCATCGGCGGGCTTGGACAGGCCTCGGCGGCCGAGATCATCGACTGCAAGGGCCTGCACATCCTGCCGGGGGTGATCGACACCCAGGTGCATTTTCGCGAGCCGGGCCTGATCCAGAAGGAGGACCTGGAAACCGGTTCGCGCAGCGCTGTCATGGGCGGCGTCACGGCGGTGTTCGAAATGCCGAACACCGATCCCCTGACCGTCACCGAGCAGACCTTCACCGACAAGGTGAAGCGCGCCCATCACCGCATGCATTGCGATTTTGCCTTCTTCATCGGCGGCACCCGCGACAATGTGCAGGATTTGCCGGAGCTCGAACGCGCGCCCGGCTGCGCCGGCGTCAAGGTGTTCATCGGCTCGTCCACCGGCGCGCTCCTGGTCGAGGACGACGAGAGTCTGCGCCGGATTTTCAAGGTGATCCGGCGCCGCGCCGCCTTTCATGCGGAGGATGAATACCGCCTCAACGAGCGCAAGGCACTGCGGATCGAGGGCGATCCGCGCTCGCATCCGGTGTGGCGGGACGAGACCGCGGCGTTGATGGCGACGCAACGGCTGGTCAAGCTTGCCCATGAAACCGGCAAGCGGATTCACGTGCTGCATATTTCGACCAAGGAGGAAATCGAATTCCTGCGCGATCACAAGGATGTGGCCTCCTGTGAAGCGACGCCGCATCATCTCACGCTGACAGCCCCCGATTGCTACGAGCGGCTCGGCACCCTGGCACAGATGAATCCGCCGGTACGCGCAGCCGATCACCGCGACGGTATCTGGCGCGGTATCGAGCAGGGCATCATCGACGTGCTCGGCTCCGATCACGCGCCGCACACGCTGGAGGAAAAGGCCAAGACCTATCCCGCCTCGCCATCGGGCATGACCGGGGTGCAGACCCTGGTGCCGCTGATGCTCGACCACGTCAATGCCGGGCGATTGTCGCTTCAGCGTTTCGTCGATCTCACCAGCGCGGGTCCGGCGCGGCTGTACAACATCGCCTGCAAGGGCCGGATCGCCGCCGGCTACGATGCGGATTTTACCGTGGTCGATCTGAAGCGCAGCGAGACCATCACCAACGAGTGGGTGGCGTCGCGCGCCGGCTGGACGCCCTATGACGGGCTGCGCGTCACCGGCTGGCCGGTCGGCACCTTCGTGCGCGGAAGACAAGTGATGTGGCAGGGCGAATTGGCGACGGCCTCGACCGGCGAGCCGGTGCGATTCCTGGAGACGCTGAAGGCGTGAGGGATCGCACGCTCACCTTGCACGTCAAGCCGGGCGATGACGGTCTGTGCTTGTTGCAAGCCTACTGCCTGGCCAGCGCGATCGAAAACTCGCCATTGCGGATGCGAACCGGAAGGCCTTCGACGAATTTCGCCACCGCTTCTTCGCCGTAGGTTCCGACCAGTTCGGCGAAGGCGGCGAACAGGCTCGCTTGCGCCAGGCAGTCGCCGTCGACGCCATCGTGGCGCGCCTCCGCCCAGGCCTCGTTGAGATAGCCGAGCGCGGTCTGCTTCTGCTCGTGATCGGGCAGCGGATCGCGGGCGGTTTTGAACGACGCTGGATGATTCATGAAACTCACAGGCTGCACGCGCGATTCAGGGCGGATCGAATCGGATGCACGAGGTTTACCACGCAGTGCCGGGCCGCCTAGACCAGTTCTTTAGGAAAGGTTAACGGCGCCAATTGAATTGAATTTGTTGTTCCAGATTCGAAGTTTGCAATGCGCCCGCGGGCGGAGAAACTTTCGAAGTCACAAATTGGTATTTCACAGCCCATCCTTCGAGACGGCCGCGTTGCGGCCTCTTCAGGATGAGGTCTAGCTTGTCGCAACACAACAGCCTCATGCTGAGGAGCGAGCGACGCGAGCGTCTCGAAGCATGGGCAGCAAGCGATCCACCGATCGCTCATCGTCAGCACCTAATTGGCGTAACGGGCCGTCAGATCCCGCGAGATCTTCGAGCCTTCCTCGATGTAGCGGCGGATCGCGACGGAGGCGGCCGGCGTGCAGGTGCGGTAGGTCTGCTGAAAGCCGTTATAGCCGCGGTTGAAGCCCGCGATCATGCGGGCGCGGCGATCGCCCGAGGGGGTTTCGGCATCGATCAGCGCCTGCATTTCGTTGCGCCATTTCGAGCCTTCATTGGTGCCGCAGATGCCGCGCAGATAGTGCAGGGTGCCGAGGATCTCGGCCAGCCGCTGCAGGTCGCCGTCGAAAGGCGCGGCGGCGTCCTGGGCCCGCGCAGGGCTCAGGTTCCACGCGAAGATGAGGATGAGAACGGCGAGAAAATGCTTTGACATGAAGGGGGTCCGGCCCGGCAATGATATGCCTTTTCAAGGCGCCGGAAGCAAGGCGCGCGCTTTGGCGATGGGGACCGTAACTCAGGCGCCGAGCACGCGCCGGGCCGACTGGATGACCTCCTGGAGGCCGCCCGTCAGCTTGAGATCGCCTAAGCCATCCGGCGCAAGCCATCTGAAATCGTCGAGCTCGTCGTTGAGGACCACCTCGCCGGAAGTCCAGCGCGCCGCAAAGGACATGATCAGATAATGCCCGCCGCCCGTGGTTCCCGGCACCACCTCGCGCCATCCGGCAAGGTCGACGATCCCGATTTTGAGCGCGGTTTCCTCATCGACTTCGCGATGCAGCGCCGCATGCAAGGTTTCGCCGAATTCGACCCGGCCGCCGGGCAGCGAATAGAAACCCTTGGCCGGCGACCTGGCGCGGCGCACCAGCAGGAGCTTGCCGTCGCGAAAGATCGCGGCGCTGACCGCAAGCTGGGGATGCGACGGCGGCACCGGGGACGGCGCCGACATCAGTGCGACATGATGTAGTCGATGTCGGTCTCGCTGCCGCCATTGATGATGCCGCCGGCCAGCGCGACCAGCGGCTTGACCCAGCCGGTCGCCTGCTCGGCCAGGGTGGCGCGGGTCTTGTCCTGTTTCGCCTCGCGCATCGCCCCGCCCACCGCGGTCAGAATGGAGGTCATGGTGGTGGTGATACCATCGAATTCGGCCCGGATGGAAGCGTCGGCGGAATCATAGGCCGAGATCGCAAGGTCGCGGGCCTTGAAATTCGATGCCATGAAATGCTCGCGATAGGACAGCGGGTGCCATTGCAGGAAATCGTCCGCGCATTCCGGGATGTCCGGAATCATCTCCAGCAGCATGATGGCTTCGTTGAAATGGTTCAGATAGTCCGTGGCGAGCCCGGTCCGGGGGTTGATATTGGCGGCGCGCAGCTGGGCCGCCCGCGCCTGCCGGTCGGAGGTGGGCTGGGACGGCGTCTGCCGATCGGATGGTTCAGGTGTGGAAGCGGGTGATGTCATCTGCCGCAGTGTTAGGGGTTGGGGTTAAAAGGTGCTGAACAGATGCCTATCTGGACCAGAGAATGTGCGGACGCTTCGTAATTACCTCGCCTCCGGGGGCTTTGCGGCAGATTTTCGGCTATCTCGAGCAGCCGAATTTCCCGCCCCGGTACAATATTGCGCCGACCCAGCCGATTCCCGTCGTCATTGTCGAGAACGGCGCCCGGCATTTCCGCCTGATGCGCTGGGGGTTCATTCCCGCCTGGGCCAAGGATCCCCGCAAATTTACGGTTCTGATCAATGCGCGCGCGGAAACGGTGCGGGAAAAGCCGGCCTTCAAGAACGCGATCAGGCGCCGTCGCTGCCTGATCCCGGCGGACGGCTATTATGAATGGCAGGCTTCCGGACCGCGCAAGCGGCCCCACTTCATCCATCGCCGCGACCGCGAGCCGATCGGCCTGGCGGGCCTCGCGGAGACCTGGATCGGCCCGAACGGCGAGGAGCTGGATACGGTGGCGATCGTCACCGCGCCCGCTGGCGCCGATCTTGCAAATTTGCATCATCGCGTGCCCGTGACCATCGAACCCGCCGATTTCGAGCGCTGGCTCGATTGCCGGGATGACGACGCAGAAAAAGTGATGGCGCTTTTGACCGCGCCGGCCGAAGGCTGTTTCGTCTGGCATGAGATATCGACCAGGGTCAACCACGCCGCCAATGACGACGCGCAACTGATCCTGCCGATCACGGCGGAGCAGCGCGCGGCCGAGGAGCCGAAGCCTGCGAAGAAGGCGAGCCCGCGGAAGCCGGTGCCGATGGCGTCAGAAGACGACGGACAGGGCTCGCTGTTTTGAATTCGCCGGATCGTCGTTGAATCGTAGGGTGGGCAAAGGCGCGCTTGCGCCGTGCCCACCATCCTTCAGAGACGTCATGCGATGCGTCGGTTGGTGGGCACGCTTCGCTTTGCCCACCCGACGCAGCGACGTTGAACATCACCGAAAAATATTCAGCGCGGCGTATTGCAACAGCATGATGGTCTTGGCGTCCTGGATGCGGCCGTCGGCGATCATGGCCAGCGCCTGATCGATCGGCAATTCCAGCACCTCGATGTCTTCGCCCTCAGTGGCGAGGCCGCCGCCGTCTCCGATCCGCATCGATGAATCGTATTCCGCGACGAAGAAGTGCAATTTCTCGGTCACCGAGCCAGGACTTGAGAAGGCTTCGAAGATCTTTCTGATCTCGCCGAGCCGGTAGCCGGTTTCCTCTTCGGCCTCGGCGCGAATCCGCACCTCGGGTGCTTCGCCGTCCAATACGCCGGCCGCAGTCTCGATCAGCAGATCGTCGTAGCCGTTGACGTAGGCCGGATAGCGAAACTGGCGCACCAATATCACGGTGCGCTGTGCAAGATTGTACGGCAACACGGTGGCGCAGTTGCCGCGGTCATAGGTCTCGCGGGTTTGCGTCTGCCACTCGCCATTGGCGCGGCGATATTCGAATGTGGTCTTCTTCAGCAGGTAGTAATCGTTGGAGAGGATCTCGACGTTCTTGACGCGGACGCGGTCGGAGACGGTCATGCATGCCTTCCGGATAACAGGTCAGGGTGTCGGCTCGCGCCCGTCGAGCCATTTGGCGTAGATGATGCGTTCCTGCTCGACAAACCCCAGCGACTGATAGAATGCCTTCACCTGGCTATTGTCCGGGCGCACCATCAGTTGCAGTTTTTCAATGCCGCGGCCACGCAGCCATTCTTCGGCAGCATCCATGATGACGCGGCCGTACCCCTTGTAACGATCGTCGGGATCGACGGCGACGTAATAGACCCAGCCGCGATGACCGTCGTGCCCGACCAGAACCGAGGCGGCAATTCTGCCGCCGTCACGCCCGATCAGCATCGCCGCGTTCGGCCCCTTGCGCGCGAGGGCGATGTCGGCGGCGGGATCGTTCCAGGGCCGCGACAGGCCGCAGCGCTGCCATAGCGCGATCACGGCGGCGATATCGGCATCCGCGATGGGAGCTATCGACAGGGCAGAGACGGAGATTGTCATCGGAATTCCTCACTTTTTCTCCTCATCCTGAGGAGGCGCGCAGCGCCGTCTCGAAAGATGAGCGCCCCGGTCGCACGGTTCGAGACGCGCTTTGCGCTCCTCACCATGAGGGGGCAAATTACAGCACTTTCCCGGGATTCATGATGCCCGATGGATCGAGCATCGCCTTGATGCCGCGCATCAGTTCGATCGCGACCTTGTCCTTGACGTCGGGGAGTTCGTCGCGCTTGAGCACGCCGATGCCGTGTTCGGCCGAGATCGATCCGCCCATCCGCAACACGATAGCGAACACCACCTGGTTGACGTCGTGCCAACGCCCGAGAAAATCCGCGGCATTGCCGCCGACGGGTTGGCTGACATTGTAATGGATATTGCCGTCGCCGAGATGGCCGAACGGCACCGGCCGCGAACCGGGAATCAATTTCACAACGGCCGCGTTGGCCTGTTCGATGAAATCAGGCACCGCCGCGACCGGCACGGAAATGTCGTGCTTGATCGAGCCGCCTTCCGGCTTCTGCGCCGCGGACATCTCGTCGCGCAGTTTCCAGAACGCGCTGCGCTGGCCGAGATTGGCCGCGATCACGGCGTCATCGACGATCCCGTGGTCGAGCCCCTTGCCCAGGATCGATTCCAGTGCGGCGCGGGCATCGTCGCGCGACGACGACAGCTCCATCAGCACATACCAGGGATGCTTGGCCGCCAGCGGATCGCGGATGTCGATGCCGTGACGCACGCTGAAATCGACCGCGATATCGGACAACAGCTCGAAACTGGTGAGGTGGCCCGCGGCTTCGTTCTGCGAGATCGAAAGCAGCTTCAGCGCCTGCGCCGGCGATTTGAGACCGACAAAGGCGGTTTCCACCGCGCGCGGCTTCGGGAACAGTTTCAGCGTTGCCGCGGTGATGATGCCGAGCGTGCCCTCGGCGCCAATGAAGAGGTTGCGCAGGTCGTAGCCGGTATTGTCCTTTTTCAGTTTCGACAGGCCGTTCAGGATACGGCCGTCGGCCAGCACCACTTCCAGCCCGAGCGCCATCTCGCGCGCCACGCCATAGGCCAGCGCCGCGGTGCCGCCGGCATTGGTGGAGAGATTGCCGCCGATGGTGCAGCTTCCTTCAGCGCCCAGCGACAGCGGAAATAGCCGGTCGGCCTCGGAAGCGCGCTGCTGCGCGATCTGCAGCACCACGCCGGCCTCGCATGTCATGGTGTTGGACGCGGTGTCGATGTCGCGGATCTTGTCCATCCGCCGCATCGAAACCACGACTTCGC
Source organism: uncultured Alphaproteobacteria bacterium (assembly GCA_963793165.1). Lineage (GTDB taxonomy): Bacteria > Pseudomonadota > Alphaproteobacteria > Rhizobiales > Xanthobacteraceae > Bradyrhizobium. The sequence continues at coordinate 866,254 of CAWBYU010000002.1, read as the reverse complement.
CATTGTGCGGGGTCTGGCCGCCGACCAGCCCGGTATTGCCGCCCTGCGGCACCAGCGCGATCCGGTGCTCGCTGGCAAGCTTGCAGATCGCGGAGACCTCGGCGGTCGAGCCCGGCCGCAGCACCAGCGGCGACCGGCCGTGGAACAGGTCGCGCTCCTCGGTGACATAGGGCGCGATGTCGGCCGCGTCGGTGACCGCATATTTGGCGCCGACGATCTCGCGGAAACGCGCGATCAGTTCGGGCGAGAGCGGTGGCGTAGCGGGCTGCACGATATTCATCTTGGTCTCGGATCGTTGTTCTTTTTGCTCATTCCCGCGCGATCGCGGCGCGGCGCAGCCGGTCGTTGATGGCTTCGCCGAGGTCGTGTGCGGGCACCGGCATGACCGCGATGGCCTGTGCGCCCTTGGTGTCGAGGCTGCGAAGATAGCCGAAAAGATTGGCGGCAGCCTCCTGGAGATCGCCGCGCGCGGACAAATTCATCACCGCAATCGCCGCGTCAACTCCCGGAATCGCGGGGGAGCCGAACGCCAGCAGCGCCTCGCCGGGCGCGACGCTGGAGGCATTGAGCCGCACCGGCGTGCGCGGCGCGTAATGCGAGGCCAGCATGCCCGGCGCCAAGGGCTGGCCGCTGTCATTGTCGGCATCCGGGGGCGGCCGCAGCAGCGCGCGGCCGAGCACGCGCTCGATTTCGCCGCGCGGCAGGCCGCCGGGGCGCAGCAGCATCGGTTCCTCGAAACATCCGACAATGGTGGATTCGACGCCGACCGCGACCGGCCCGCCATCGACGATCAGGTCGATCCGCCCCGAAAGGTCGCTTTGCACATGCGCTGCCGTGGTCGGCGAAACATGGCCCGACAGATTGGCCGATGGCGCCACCACCGGCCCGCCGAACGCGCGCAGGATCTCCCGCGCCACGGGGTGCGCGGGCACGCGGATCGCGACGGTATCGAGGCCGGCGGTGGCGAGATCGACCACCGCGCAGTCCGTTGTTTTTGGCAGCACCAGCGTCAGCGGCCCCGGCCAGAACGCCTGGGCCAGCAGCAGCGCGGTCGCATCGAACCGGGCGAACCGCTGCGCGGCGCCGAGATCGCCGACGTGGGCGATCAGCGGATTGAAGGCGGGCCGGCCCTTGGCCTGATAGAGCCGGGCAATCGCCGCCGCATTGCCGGCGTCGGCGCCGAGGCCATAGACGGTCTCGGTCGGGAACGCGACCAGCCCGCCTTCGGCGAGCGAACGCGCGGCCGCCGCCACGGCAGCCTCGCCGGCGGGCAGAATTGGCGTTTTCAGGCCCACATTCACGGGATTTCAGGTCCTCAATTCGGCTTCTTGCGGTGCGCGAAACCCAAGGCTATAAGCCGCGTCTTGTCGGAGTGTGGCTCAGCCCGGTAGAGCACTGCGTTCGGGACGCAGGGGTCGCAGGTTCAAATCCTGCCACTCCGACCATTATATCAATACCTTAGCATTTTCATACATTTAAAGCGCAATGAAATGCAGTCGGGATGATGATAAATCCGTCAGCCTAGTCCAGGTTTGTTGATCTTCTTCGTGCGACTGGTTGGCAGGCCTTCGCGGTATCCACTGGTTGCTTTCTGTTTCTCCTTCTCGCATCGACTAAATCGTTCGAGCTTCCCTCACGCTGGATCGTGCCAATTGTGACCCTGGTCGGCATCACAAGCGGGATGCTTGCCGTAATGTCTGTCGTTCGGGCCATCTGCGAGTGGGTCTATCGAGGAGTGCCGTTCGTCTGGAAGTTTGTAGCGGACACGGTTGTGATGAGAAGTTCAATTGCGACCTTGAACGGGCAAGAGCGGATAGCGCTCTTGCCCCATGTGCGGGCAAACTCCCAAACGTTCTATCTAAATCCCTTCACGCAGCAGGGCGGGATTCCCGAAGCGCTTCGGCTGCAGGCGCTCTATGCCGGTCTGGCCGATAAAGGGATCGTCGAAATCAAAACCACCGATCCGCAAGGCAAGAATGCCATCATTCGCATCACGCGGCGCGCGTGGCGGCAGTTGAAAAAGTTCTAGCGCCGAATAATCGGGCGAGCGATAGACCTTCACCTGCGCCCGCCAAACGCCTCGGCCGCCTCTTCCTGGAAATCCGGGTGGTGATGGCCGTAATTGGCTTCCAGCTGCTCCACAGTCATCCCCAGCCAGCCTGCGGCCTCCCACATATCGACGCCGGCCTGCATCAACCAGGTCGCCGCGGTGTGCCGGAGCGAATGACGCACGACGTCGTTGCCGAGCCCCGCATCTTCCAGAATACCTTCCCAAGCCGACCTGATCTTGCCGACAAGCGGCTGGCCGTCTTGCATGCGGTTGACGACGAATCTGATTTGGTCGCCGTTCTCCAGAATGCCGGCCGCGCGAAGCTCGGCCGATCGCTTCTGGTCGATCTTGCGCCAGCGCACCAGGTGAGGGCGCAGGCTGCTAGCGATCTTCGCCGGAGGGCGCCGCTTCTTGGTTGACCGCTCCAGGGCGCCTTTGCCCTGATAGACCATCGCGTCCAGGTTCATCCACGGATGGGTAGTGGTGGCGAGCCATTGTGTGCGCCGGATCGTTTCCTCGCGACGTGCGCTGTACATGCCGACTAGGCAAAAGCGAGCGGCGGGATACCGGCGCCGGATGATCCACCGCTCGCGGCGCAACAACGTGCCATCTTCTTTTCGTTTCCAGGTGCTCCGCTCATTGTCCCACACGAAGCCGATTGCGGCACCGAGTAGCCGCGCGGTTTCATTGCGCGTCAGCCAGCGGTGTCGGCCTTCCGCCTTGGTAGGCAAGGTAATCTTCGGAACGACGCTCAGCGTGTGTTCCGCGTGGTACGCGTTGATGGCAGCCCGCAAATCCTCAAGCCGACGCCTGGCCGTTTGATCGGACACCTTGCCTTGACGTGGTTTGATCCCGGCTTGCCTGTTGTTTTCATTCGGCGTGCTGGTGGACCAGTCGACGAAATCGCGGCAGAGCTGGGCCCTGAGCTTGCTGACAGTCTTGTCACCGAAAAAATTGTTAAGGTCGAGCAAACGGATCAGCAGCAGGTCGTGCTGTGCCCATGCGCGTTCATCGTTTTTGTTCTTGGGACGTTTCGATATCTCGTAGGCGGTCAGGACGTCGGCTATGGCGAGGACGCCAGGATCAGTTGCGCCGATTGTGGTTGCGTGCCGTCCACCAATGTAGGTTTCGAGTGCCGTCGCAGCGCCGTCAATGTCATCGCGGCTGAAACCTGTGCGGATTTGCCGGCCACGGTCGAGGATGATCCAGGTTTCGTCGTCCTCTCGGAACCAGAGTCGTGGCGGCTTCGCTTTGCGGCCCGGCATGACGGCTTGACCAATTTGCGGATGGCACGAGGCGTGGTCAGATCTTTGCTTGCCACTTTGGCGATTTCAAGAGTCCCAGCGGACGCTGCCCTACGCAATGATGATAATGTCAACGGACCTTGCGGAAAAAACACGACAGCAGCCTCGACAAGGGTCATTACTTCGTCCTCGCCCCATTGGGCGGGATCGGGTCGTGCTTTGGCGCGCGCGAGTTTGTCAATGTTGCGCATGTCTTGGACGCGATACTCAATGAATTTGCGAGATCTTTGGCTCGGCCGTTCTGTTAAACGTGTACGTGAAATCTGCTCTTCGGGAAGCATGATGCTTGGCTGGTGCGGCAATCGGCGACTTCAGAGTGCAAATGGGACAATTGAGGACTTCCTGATCAGCACGTCCCAAGTTCGAGCCCCAAGTCCGTCCATTGGGCGGGCGTCGCCTCGACAACAGCGACTACGACGCCAGACTGCCCGGACGCTCGTCTGGTTCAACATCGCTGGAAAGATCATCCACAGCGCCGGCGAACCCGTTGCAGGGATCGCGTTGAGTACGACCTATAAATCGTCAGGCTCATAACCTGAAGGTCATAGGTTCAAATCCTATCCACGCAACCACTTTTGTTATAACTCACTCACTGTCCCAGTCTAACCGCTGGGACGGACTTACATTTTCTGGGGGGACGCGGGAGGCCGGGCGGCGGAGCACAGGTCCGGTTATGGGCAGTGTGATCTGGTCCATCGAGAAGACGTCTGCTCACGACAGCGCATCCAGAGAAGCCACCCTCTCGCGTTGTTTCAAACAAAGAGGCCGACTGCGGATTCATATCGAGGAGAAAATCGCCGTTTAATACCTTTGACGACGAGTCCTGGGGATCAGAAGTTCGAATCTCTTCGCGCGCCCCACGTCCGTACACGACTTCGAACAGCGCGGCGGGATGGTTAGGCGTGTCACAGTACCGTCTTGCGCGGCGTCGTAAGGTTGGAAGAGTTTCTGATTAACCGTGTCCGTTTCAATGCGAATGGACCGATCCGCAGTCATCCGTGAGTCACGTGTTCGCCAAGCTGAACCAGCATTTCATGAACGTCGTCGGCCGCTCGACTTGCGTGATCACACGCGATTTTGCCGTTGTTGCGGCGCATTTGATGATAGTTCTGGCTCTGTCGCACGCATCGCCGGCGGCGGCGACGTCTTTCGACATCCCAGCGCAGCCTCTCACGTCTGCAATAGACGCGTTCTGCGCGGCGACTGGAACCGAGGTGTATTACGACGGCGCAGCGGCTATCGGACGGAGATCTTCTGCTATCACCGGCGCCCTTGCGCGGGATGACGCTCTCAGAGATCTGCTCGCGGGAACAAACCTAGTTGCACTGCGCGCGCGCGAGAACAGCTACTTGCTGGTCCATCCCGGCGACGATAGAGCGCGTGCATTGGCCAATGCGCAGATCGCCCGGGATGGCCAATATCAGCGCTATTTCGCCGTGGTGCAGGACGACGTCACGCGCATTCTGTGCCGGAACCCCGACACGCGCCCCTCGGCTTATCGGCTGGTGATGAAGTTGTGGATCAGTTCGTCGGGACTGGTGCAGCGCGCAGAACTAGACGGACCGACCGGCGAACAGGCGCGTGATCGCATGCTGTTGTCGATGCTCGGCTCAACGCGCTTGGCCGAGCCGCCGCCGGTGCAGATGCCGCAGCCGATCGTCATCGTTGCGCTGCCGGCAGCGGCGGCTGCAGCGAGACATTGCGCGTCATCCGTCGATATGACGGTTGGGCGCTAGAATGCCGATGCCCGAGAAAGCGAGCATGTTTGTCGCTGGCGGGACAAGGGTGCACGGCCGCGACCACGCATGACCGATACCAGCCGTGCCGAACTACGTCGCTTTCTGGCGCTCGGTTACGATGACCTGCGGACGAGGTTGGCCCGACGGTTGAATTCGGTGGAACTCGCCGGCGATGCGTTACAGGAAACCTATATGGAACTATGCCGGGGGGCCGACCTGCCTCTGGTACGACAGCCGCGCTCGTATCTGTTGCGCATGGCCATCAACATCGCTCTGCGAAAACTGCGTTCGGAAAAATACACGATCTCGCTGGATGACGCGAAGGTCGCCTTCGATATTGCCGACGATGCTCCCGGTCCGCAACGAAGCCTGGAAGCAAAGATCGAGCTTGAGGCCCTTCGGCACGCGGTCAAGGAATTGACCCCGCGACGGCGCGCCATCCTGCACGCGGCGCGTATTGAGAGGAAATCCTTGCTCGCGATCGCCGGGCAGATGGCAATCTCACAACGTCTGGTAGAGATTGAACTGAAGCATGCGCTGGCCCATTGCGCGCTTCGTCTGGATCGGCGAATCGTGCAGAGATTCGGGCCTCGGCCCGTGCCGCCAACGATCGGACAAGTGGCCGGCAAGCGTGTTGATGACTAGGATGGCCGATAATCCCAGGGAAGCGTTGGACCGGATCGAGCACGAAGCGCACGATTGGCTGGTACGCTTCGCCTCTGGCCGGGCGACGCCCGCGGATCTGCATGAAGGCAGGATGTGGTGCCAGCGCGACCCGGCGCATGCCGCCGCGTTTTCCCGGGCTGTCCGGATGTGGGAGGCCTTGGGATCGGAGGTTTTTGAGGAGAACCGCTCTGTATCGCGGGCGGCCGCCCCCGTCTTGATGTCACGCCGTGCGGCGCTTGGCGGCGGTGTTGCCGCGATTGCGGCGAGCGGGGCTTACCTTGTCGTTCAACCGCCGCTCGGCCTCTGGTCGTCATGGTCAGAGATGACCGCCGACTATCGCACGCAAACCGGCGAGCGGCGGCGCATTGTGGTCGCTGATACGGCGGCCGTCGAGATGAATACCCAGACCAGCATTGCACTGCGCCAGGGCGCGAAGGAAGCCGCGGGTATCGAGTTGATCTCAGGCGAGGCGATGGTTGTGACCCCACCCGGAGCGCCGGCGACTTTCGTCGTGACCTCCGGTAATGGCCGGACCAGCGGTGCCGGCGCGAAATTCAACGTACGAAATGATCGGCGCGCCGTCTGCGTGACCTGCGTCGAAGGCGATGTCAACGTCTGGTATGGCGCGGCGACGACCTGGCTCCGCGCCGGTGAGCAAGTTACCTATGATCGATCAGGTTTGGGGGCTATCGCTCCTGTCGATCCGGCGATCGTGACCGCCTGGCAAGAGGATTTGCTGATATTCCACGCCAAACCGCTCCGTGATGTCGTCACGGAGATCAATCGCTATCGTTCTGGAAAGATCATCGTCGTAAATTCCACGCTCGGCGCGCGGCTGTTCAGCGCCAACTTCCGCGTGCGCAATGTCGATGCCGTGGTCGAGCAGGTGCAGAAGCTGTTTGGCGCCACCGTCACGTCCTTGCCCGGCGGCATCGTCCTGCTGAGTTGAACGGCAGTTCACCGCGACGGATTCATCACATCGGGTATTTCGAACTTTCTTTTCGGTGCTGGGCGTCGGCGCGTCTCTACACAAAGGGAGGGTCGCGCTTCGGGCGAGGTCATCCCCGTGAATCATTCTCATGCCAATTTTTGTGCCGAGAGAACAAGCCATGTTCGTTCAGAATTCTGCCCCTCAATTTCGCGGCGCTGCCATCAAAAGCAATCTGCTCGTTGGGGTCAGCGTGGTTGCGCTGTTGCTGGGCGGCATTGTCGGAGCCGAGGCGCGGGGCCTCGGTGGTGCGAACTCCGCTTCGGCGACGGCAGCCGCCGCTGCGGCCCAGTTGGCCGCCCAGCAATCATCGGGCGCGGCGAAGCAGGCGCTGGAGTTGATGGCGCGTGCGGCGTCGTCGTTGCAGGCGATGCGCGCCAGCCAGGCGGCGGCGCGGGCCGCCGCCCTGGCGGCGCAAAGTGCGGTGCCGAACGGGCTGACGCCGGGCGGCCTCGTGGTTGCCCCGGGAGCCGGGAGCGTTGCGGGTGTCTGGACCGGCGCCGATCTGCCGAATCAGGCTCAAGGTGGCGGCCGCACCGTGGTGACGGTGAAGCAGACCGAGCAGAAGGCGATCCTGAACTGGTCGAGCTTCAGTGTCGGTCGCGACACCGATCTGTATTTCAATCAGACCGCGGGCGGCGCCGACGCCTCCAATTGGATCGCGCTCAACCGCGTCACCGATCCGGGTCTCGCGCCCAGCCGCATTCTCGGCACCATCAAGGCCGAAGGACAAGTCTACGTCATCAACAGGAACGGCATCATCTTCGGCGGCTCCAGCCAGGTCAACGTCAACACGTTGGTGGCGTCTTCGCTGAGCCTCTCCGATGAGCAGTTCCGGGCCGGCATCAATGCGCAATTGAAGATCTTCGACGATCCGTCCGGTAGCAGCATTGCGAAGCCGCAATTCGGTTATCTCGGGCAGCAAAACTCGAACATGTTCCTTCCGCTCACCGATCCCGGCCAGACGCCGCGGACGGTGATCGGCGCCGCGCCCGCTGATGTGCTAGTCGAAGCCGGCGCGCAGATCGCGATGGCCAGTGGCGGCAAGGCGATGCTGTTCGCGCCGCATGTCAGCAATGCCGGCAGCATCAGCGCGCCGGACGGTCAAGTCATCATGGCGGCGGGCGAGCAGGTCTATCTGATGACCTCGCTCACCGTGCGCGGTCTCGACGTCGCGGTCTCGGCGCCGATGCCGTGGGTATTCGATTATTACCACATGGCGTCGGCGACCGGCTTGGCCAACTATTATAATGACGCCTATACCAGCGATCTGAGGAACATCGTGTTCTCGGAGATGGCGGCGCGCGCCGCCTCGGTCGGATACAGCGTCGTCAATGACGGCCTGGTGCAGGCTGACCACGGCAACATCACCCTGATGTCGCGCAGCATCGCCCAGAATGGCGCGCTGCAGGCGTCCACCGCCCTGAACAACCGCGACGGTTCGATCCGGCTGCAGGCCTGGGGCCAGGGCATGATGTCCTACGGCAGTTCGATGCCCGACGGATCGCCAATGCAATACTGGTCGACCGGCAGCCTGATGCTCGGCTCCGGCAGCGTCACCACGGCGATGCCGGATCTCAGCGATACCAGCACCATCGAGCTATCATCGCTGGCGACCCGTTACAGCGCCGGCCGCGTCGAGCTGCGCGGCAATCTTATCGACATCGAGGCCAACGCCAACATCATCGTGCCGGCCGGCACCATCAGCATCGTCGCCAGTACGCTGGCCAGGGCCGGCGAGACCCCGATCACCGGGGAGCCCAACGTCCGCGACGGCAGCCGGGTCTATATCGGCGAGGGAGCCTATCTCAGCGTGGCCGGCCTGCAGGACGTCGTGCTGACGATGGAGAGCAACGTCGTCACCGGCGAATTGCGCATCAACGAACTTCGCGATTCACCGCTCTATCGCAACTCCTGGCTGCGGGGCCTGGCGGTCAGCGTCGACAAGCGCGTCAGCGGCCTGTTCGGCGACGGGCCGATGGCCGGCGTCACCTGGATCGACGGCGCGCCGGGCAAATGGGTCGGCACGCCTTTGGCCGATCTCTCCGGCTGGATTGGCACCGGCAAGACCAATCTTGGCGAACTCTCGACCAGGGCCGGCTCCATCGTCATCAAGTCGAGCGGATCGCTCATCACCCGGACCGGTTCGTTGCTCGATGTCTCCGGCGGTTCGGTGCGCTACCTCGATGGCTGGATTACCACCACCAAGCTGCGCGGCGCCGACGGCCGCATCTACGACATCGGCGCGGCGATGCCTGATCAGACCTATGTCGGCCTTGCCGGCGGCTTCACCCGGGTCCATGCGCGCGCCGGCATCACCGAGACCTGGACCAGCCCGCTGGGCCGCAGCACCGGGCGCCGTTTTGAAGAAGGTTATACCGAGGGCCGCGACGCTGGTTCGATCCGCATCTATGCGGCCGAGGCGATCGTGCTCGAGGGCGGCTATTGGGCCGGCGTCATCACCGGCGAGCGTCAGGCGGCATCGGGCGCGCTCGCCAATGGCGGCAGCCTCACGACCGGCGGCCTCGGCGATGAATATCGTTCATGGCTGATCGGCAATCTGGTCATCGCCGGCAATCCGGTGCTGCTGCCTGAGGGCTTCGGCCCGACGTCGGTGCTTGACCCGCTCTGGTACACTCCGGGGACCAGCCCTGATCCGGTGAACGTCCCTCTATCCCCGCCCACCAAGACCACTTACCTGGACTCGGAGGTGCTGGCAGCGGCAAACTTTGCCAAGCTGAACATCCATGTGGCGGCCGGCTTGACGCTGGGTCATGGCGAGAAGCTGGAACTGGCGCCCGGGACCAGCCTGTCGATCCTCGCCAATTCCAGCAGTCTTTATCCCGCGGCCTTCACCATCGACGGCAGCATTCGCATCGCCGGCGGCAGCGTCAATTTGAGTGGCGCGACCACAACTTATGGCGCCGGTGCGGCGATCGACGTCAGCGGGTTGTGGGTCAACGATGCCAGCGGCATCGCACCGGTGATCAAGGGCGGCAGCATCCAGATCGGAGGCGCATTTGCCGCTGGCGTGATCCTCGATGTCTCCGGCGGTGGCTGGTACGACACCAGCAGCGGGAAGGCCAGGCTGAAGGTCGGCGATGCCGGCACCATTACGCTCGGGGTCTCGGACGCCGGGCAATTGGCGGGCCTCGATCTGCGCGGCTACTCAGCCGGCTCCGGCGGCACGCTGATCATCGGCACCGATGCGACCGTGCAGATCGGCGGCGCGGCATCGGCCGATCCATCGGTCCTGATGCTGTCGCCCACGCTGTATGGCGAGCGCGGCTTCCGGTCGCTGGCGCTGACGACCACCGCTGACATCATCGTCGCCGACGGCGCCACCGTGAGCCAGATCCCGCTCAGCGTTGATCTCACGGGCGTCAATCTCGCCGCCTATGCTTCGGGGACGAAGATCACGGACATTGGCGGCCTTGCTGTGCTGCCGTTGGCGAACCGTCTGGCACACAGCCCGACGTCGCTCGCGCTGACCGGCGACAACGTGATCGTCGGCACCGGATCGCTGCTGCGAACCGATGTCGGCGGCGGCATCAGCCTGGCGTCCGCCGGCAGAACCGATCCGGGCACCGGCAGCAATATTCCCGGCGACGTCATCGTGCGCGGCACGATCGACGCCCCGGCCGGCGGTATCAGCCTGTCGACCACCGGTCTGATCACGCTGGCATCGGGCGCCCAGTTGCTGGCGCGCGGTGTCGCGGTGATCGATACCGATTACCAGGGGCTGCGATCGGGCAAGGTGCTGGATGGCGGCGCAGTCAGTTTCTCCAATTCTTCCCTGATCACGATCGAGAACGGATCGCTGATCGACGTCTCCGGCGCCAGCGGTGAGATCGATATCTCCGTCGGCCGCAATGTCACCACAACAACTCTCGCCAGCAATGGCGGCACCATCAGCCTCCGCTTGAGTGGCGCCACCAATGATCTAATCGATGGGACCTTCCTGGGCGGCGCCGGCGGCGCCGGTGCGGTCGGCGGCACCATCAAGATCGCGGTGAGCTCGGCGCCCGAGACCACCCCGCAGGTGCAATTGCCGGCCGGGCTATACTACATTGATCGAGACACGGGCTTACCCGTCCGCGTCATCACGTCCGGCAACCTCGATGTTTATAAGGAATACAGCTCCGGCACCGATGCGAACTTCCTGTACCGCACCGTTCGCAGCGCGATCCGAGATGCCACGGCCGGCTTGATCAGCGGCGGCGGGCTGGCAATCGTCGATCACGACTCCGACACGACGCCGACCGTGTTGATCAATCCGCTCGCGTCGTTGATGCCAAACTACGCCGCGGCGCTCGCTTTGCTGGAGAAGAATTTCTACACCGATGCGACCGCCACCCAGCGGGTTGTGCTGCCGACTGCGACCGTCAAGGTCACCAAGGTTGCCGCTCACACCGTCAATAACGGCGGCTTCGCCAACCTCAATATTGATTCCAAAGGGTTTGTGGTTGCGCCCGGCATCGATCTGACGTTCGGCAAATCGATTACGATTGCCGGCGCCATCAGCAGCGGTGGCGCCGGCACCGCCGGCTTGACCGCGCCCTATATCGCATTGCTGACTGGTTCTGGATCGACCGGCGGCGCCGGCACCGGCAAGGTCGTGGTCACCGCCGACCTGATCGACATCAGACAGATCGCCTTCAACGGTTTTGCCGAGACCCAGTTGATCGCCGGCGAACTGCGCATGGGCGGGCTGTTGATCAGCCTCGCGACGAACCGTACCTCGACGCTGACTGCCGACGGCCGGCTCGAGCTGAAGGTCGGGCAGGTCTACCCGGCCACCGGCGTTCGGGCCTCGATCAAGGCGGGCACCGAGTTGGTGATCGAGCCCAATGGCGGTGCGGCGCTGCCGCTGTCGGCGGCCGGCTCGCTGTCGCTCGAAGCCCCGGTGATCGTGCAGAATGGCGTGATCCGCGCGCCGTTCGGCAGCATCACCTTCACCGCCACCGATAGCATCACGCTCGGTGCCGGAAGCGTCACCTCGGTGTCCGGAGACGGACTGGTGCTGCCATACGGCACGTTGATAAATAATGAGTTCTGGGCTGATCCGGTGGCCTCGCCGACTGCGGCCAATCCGACGCCGACTTTGAGCCAATTGCCGGAAAAGAAAATCACGCTGAGCGCGCCGACTGTGAAGCTGGCGAGCGGCTCGGTGGTGGATATCCACGGCGGCGGCGATCTCTATGCCTGGGAAAGCGTGCCCGGTCCCGGCGGCTCGCATGACGTGCTGTCGCAGGCAGGCATGTACGCGATCATGCCGGCGACGAGTTTTTCCACCGCGTCGCAGGACCGTATCTGGCTGGCCGGCGGCAAAGGCATTGCCGCGGGCTGGTATGTGTTGCTGCCGGCGCGCTACGCGCTGCTGCCGGGCGCCTATGCGATCTCCGTGGTCAAGGGCTCGCAAGGCAAGGCGATCACCGGCTCGACGGCGTTGGCCGATGGTTCGATCCTGATGGGCGGCTACCGCGCCGACACCTATGGCGGCGGCTACCAGCAGCAAAGCTCATCGTGGCGGATCATGTCGGGTACGACGCTGCGGCAATACAGCGAATACAACGAAGCCTATGCCAACAGCTTCTTCGCCTCCGATGCCTTCAAGCTCAGCCAGTACCGCCTGACCGGCGTCAATGTCGTCACGCCGCGGCTGCCGAACGATGGCGGCTCGGTGGTGTTCAAGGCGGACACGGATCTGGTGCTCGACGGCATGCTGCTGTCCCAGCCGGCCGCGGGCGGGCGCGGCGGACTGGTCGATATCGCCGGGACAAGGATTGCGATCGTCGGCGCCGGCGAGGATCGCAGCGATCTTGCCGGCTATCTGGTCATCGATTTAACCGCACTCAGCCATTTCGGCGCCGGCAGCCTGCTGATCGGCGGCAGCCGCAGCGGCGATGCGCTGGGACTTCTGGTCGATGTCAGCGCGAGCGATGTCGTGGTGCGCAACAGCGCGGCCACCGCGCTGACCGGGCCGGAGATCGTGCTCGCGGCCAGCGGCACGATCACCGTCGGCGACGGCAGCGCGATCATCGCCAGCGGCGAGGCCTCCAGCAGCGGCAATCTGGTGATGGCGCCGCAGGTCAAGGCGGTCTATGGCGACCTCAGCGGCATCAACGACGGCAATCCCGCCAACGACGTGCTTCTGACTCCATCGAAAGACTACGGTGCGCTGATCCGGATCTCCAATGGCGACGTGGTCAAGGTGGTGCGCCAGAACGTCGACACCACGATCGGCGGCGTCGTCAGCATCGGCGCCAATGCGACGCTGTCGGGCGGCAAGGCGCTGCTGATCGACGCCACGCAAAACACCGTGGTCGCCGGCAGCGCCAAGCTTTCCGGCACGGCGCTGTCGCTCTCGAGCGGCCGGATCGGTTTCGGCGGAGGCGCCACCGGGCTGGTGCTCGACGCCGTCTCGCTGGCGCAACTTGCCAACACCCAGCAATTGACGCTGCGCAGCTACAGCACGCTCGATTTCTACACCTCGGTCAATCTCGGCAGCGCCGGCCTGAAAAACGTCACGCTGGATGCCGCCGGCCTGATCGGCTATGGCAGCGGCACCATTGCGGTGACCGGCGGCAGCCTCGCGCTGGACAACAGCGGCGGCAGTTTTGTCGAGCCGACCGGCACGGGGAACGCGCAGCTGGTGCTGAGCGCCGACGAAATCGTGCTCGGGGCCGGCAGCAAGGCGTTGCGCGGCTTCGACAGCGCGGCCCTGAATGCGTCGCGGCAGATCACAGGGCAGGGCAATGGCGCCATCGACGCCGGTAGTGCGGCCGTGACGTTGACGACGCCAGTGCTGACCGGTCGCGGCGGCGCGTCGCAATCGATCGTCACTACGGGCGCGCTGCGCGTCGCCGGTGGTGGCGGCGTGCTGGCATCCGCCGCGGACAGCCTCGGTACCCGGTTCGCGCTGACCGGCGCCAGCGTCGATTTCGCCGGCGCGATCGTCGCCCTCGGCGGTGCGGTCAATCTGACCGCAACCGGCGGTGACGTCGTGATCGGCGATGGCGCGCTGATCGATGTCGGCGGCTTCGAGAAGCAGTTCTTCGACGTCGCGCAATTCGCCGATGCCGGCAGCATCGCGCTGACCGCGGTCGGCGGTTCGGTACTGCTAATGGGCAATTCCGTCCTCAATCTCGCAGCACATGCCGAAGGCGGCAGCGCCGGCAAGCTGGCATTGACCGCCTCGGGCGGCGGCACCGTGGTGCTGAACGGAACCATCGCGGCGCAGGCAGGCCTTGGAAGCAAGGGCGGTTCATTCGCGCTCGACATTGCCGCCTTGCCGGATTTTGCCGGCTTGAGCCAGACGCTGAATGCGGCCGGCTTTACCGCGTCGCGCCAGTTCCGGATTCGCGCCGGTAATGTGGTGATCGACGGCACCACCACAGTTTCGGATTTCTCGCTGGTCGCAGATCAAGGCTCGGTCACGCTCGCGGGTACGATCGACGCCCGCTCGGAATATGGCGGTCGCATTTCGGTCAGTGCCGGCAACGGCCTGACCATGCTCGGCTCGACGCTGCTCCGGGCCGGCGCTACGGGTACTTACGGCGGCGGCAGGGTGACGCTGGAGGCCAGCGGCGGCCAGCTCGATGTGCAGGGCGGCACAATCGATGTCGCTGGCGCCGATGGCGGCAAGGTGCGCTTCCGCGCGCTGCAGAGTGCGGGACACGATGAGATTGCCGTAACCGGCCTGCAGGCCACTATCATTGCGCGTTCGGCGGTGCTCGAAGGCGTTAGCATCTACAACAGCAATTCGGTCGATGCCGTCAGAGCGTCGGCGATTGCCGACGCGAACGCTTTTGCCGGCAATACCGCGGCGATTGCGGCGCGGCTCAATGCTTCCGGCAGCATCGCGGTGATGCCCGGCATCGAAATCCGCAGCACCGGCGACCTCGTCGCCGAGACCGACTGGAACCTGTTCGCTGATTTCGGCGCCAATGCCCGCGAGGGCACGCTGACGCTGCGTGCCGCCGGCAACCTCACCATCCTCGGCAATATCAGCGACGGTTTCTCCACCGCCGACCGCAGCGGCGTACTGCAGGGCGCCGCATCGTGGAATCTGCGGCTGGTGTCCGGCGCCGATCTCAACTCGGCGAGCGCCATGGCGCTCCAGCCATTGACCGCGCTGCCGGCCGGCGGCGGTTCACTCATCGTCGGCGATGCCACCAACGGCTATCAGGTCCGCACCGGCACCGGCGACATCGACGTCGCGGCAGGGCGCGACCTGCTGCTCGCCAACAGCGCCTCGGCGATCTTCACGGCCGGGCGCGCCGACGTCGCGCTTGCGGGATTTACCGCGGCGGCGGACGCCACCTATGGCGTGCAGGGCGGCAACCTCTCGATCATGGCGCAGGGCAATGCCAGTTCCATGCTGCCCGCCAATCTGCACGAAAGTCAGCTGTTCGTGGAATGGCTGAAGCGTCAGGGCGAAACGGACGCGAACTACGTCTATCTGCCCAATCGGCAGAGTTCCTGGTGGGTTGACTTCGGCGCGTTCCAGCAGGGCGTCGGTGCGCTCGGCGGCGGCAACGTGTCGGTCTCGACCGGGGGCGATCTGGTCAACATGCTGGTGGCGCTGCCGAGCAATGGCCGCGTCACCGGCGGGCTGACATCGAGCGAGGCGAAAGTCCTGGAGACCCGTAATGGCGGCCTGATGAATGTCGAGGCCGGTGGCGCCATCAAGGCCGGTTATTACTATGTCGGTCGCGGCGCCGGCACCATCACCGGCGGCGAATTCGCGGTCGGTCGCGAGGTATCGATCCTGACGTCTCCGAATTTCGGAACGACCATCCGCACAGACATCTATGCGATCGCGCCGGTGATCGCGCTCGGCGATGCCACTATGAGCGTGCGGACCGCCGGCGATCTGCGGCTGCAGACCGTGCTTGATCCGCTCCTGCTTAGCGGCAATTCGAGCTATGACGTCTATATGAGCGGCTACACCGACCGGACCGCGTTGGATCTCACCTCCGTCGGCGGCAACGTCACCCTGGTCAATCAGGGGCAATATATTTCCAAGAACCTGGACGTCACCGATCCCTCTCATGGCGCCGACCTGCCGTTCGCCGTGATGGGACAACTTGCGGTCAATCTCTATCCGTCGATCACCCGCGTCACCGCGCTCAACGGCTCGATCGCAAATCGGGACCGGTTCTTCACCATGCCCGGCCGCAATCCGGAACTGCGTCTGCTGGCGTCGGCCAATATCGACACCGGCACGATCCTGATGTCGCGCGCCACGCTCGCCATGCTGCCGTCGGCGTTGCAGCCGGCCGGGGGAGGCCCCGCGGCGATCCACCTGAACATGGCTTATGACGTGATATCGCCCGCGTTCCAGGAGCAGGGGTTTCAGCAGTTGTTGTTGAACGATATCAGCATCGAATCCTATTTCGGCTCCTACATGGCCTATCTCAAGGGCGTGCTAAACCCGGCCCGTCTGGATAATGAAGACGACTACGAGCCGAGCCGGTTCTATGCATTGAACGGCTCCATCACCGGCTCGCCCGTGGTCCGCCAGGACAACCTCTCGCGTGGCATCGTCACCACCAACGAGCAGACCTGGTTTCGCGCCGGCACCGACATCCGCAACATCGGCTACAGGCTGCGCAATCTGCATCGGTCTGACGTGTCGCTGCTGGAGGCCGGCAACGATATTATTGGCGGCAATATCGTGATCCAGGGCCCGGGCGCGATCGCGCTGGTGGCCGGCCGCGACGTCTATGGGGCCACCTTCAGTATCGAGACTCGCGGCAATCGCGACTACAACGGCAGCAACCGCCCGGTCGACACCACCGAGATTTTCGGCCTGCCGCGCGATGGCGCGGCGATCTCGGTGCTCGCCGGCCTCAAGGGCAAGCAGCCGTCCTACGACGCGCTGGCCGCGGGCTATCTCGATCCCGAGAACCTTGCGGCGATGCCGGACTATCTCAAGATCATGATCGATGGCGTAACGCTGCCGATCTATCTGGTCGATGCCTACGAATTGCGCAGCGGCGTGTCGCACAAAGTGCGCTCCGGGGTGGTCTCCTTTGTCGAGGAAATCACCGGCGAGAGCCTGTCGCCGCTCGACGCCTGGGCCCGCTTCCAGGCGCTTCCCAGCCTGACCCAGCAGCGCTTCCTGCGTCAGGTCTACATGCAGGAACTGAAGGCGGCCGGCGACGATCAGTTGACGCTCGACACCAGTAACCGGCCGATCAACGGGGGCTACAAGCGCGGCTACGCGGCGATCGAAACCCTGTTCCCGGGCCAGGACTGGAAGGGCAACGTCAAGATCGGCAACGCCACCTTCCGCACCATGGCCGGCGGCGCCATCGATGTGCTGACCCCCGGCGGCGGTCTTCAGGTGGCGGCGCTCGGCACGGTCGCGCCCGCCGGCGCCGGCCTGATTACGCTCGGCAATGGCGACATCGACATCTTCGCCCGCGACAGCGTCACGGTGAACCGATCGCGCATCCTCACATTCGCCGGCGGCGACGAGATCATCTGGTCCACACTCGGCGATATCGATGCCGGCCGCGGCGCCAAGACCACGCGTGTTCCGGCGGCGCCCGAGATCGTCACCGATGTGGACGCCGTGACAAAGACTCTGGAGCGCGCGGATATCTCCGGTAGCGGCATCGGCACCATCATCGGCTTCAGCGGCGTCGAGCCCGGGGACGTCTCGCTGATCGCGCCGGTCGGCACCGTCGATGCCGGCGACGCCGGCATCCGGGTCAGCGGCAACTTCACCGTCGCCGCGATGTTCGTGCTCAACACCGACAACATCAAGGTCGGCGGCGAGAGCAAGGGCGTGCCGAAGGCGCCGCCCGTGATGGTCAATCTGACGGCTGAGACTAAGGACAAGGCGGCGGCCGACGCGGTTAAAGACGCGACGCGGCAAACCGACAATGAGCGCCCGTCGGTCATCATCGTCGAGGTGCTCGGCTATGGCGGCGGAAGTGATCGGGAGACGCCGCAGCGCGACGAAGAGCAGCAGCGTCAAAAGCAGGAAAGCGGCAAGACCGAGCGGCGGAGCTACAACTACGATCCGACGAGTCCGGTCCAGGTGCTCGGGGCCGGTGCGCTGTCGGATATTCAAACCGAGGCACTGATCTACGAGAAGAGAAAGCAGGTGCGCTGACCGAAAATACGTTGACGTTGGCAAAGGTGATCAGCCGTCGTACCATGATCAATCGTGTGTTGGCGGTAGGAGCGGGCGAAGCCGAGGCGTTTCTGAGCAGCAACGGCATCCGCTTCGATCACCATACTCACTCGTGGAAATGTTGGCGAAGCGCCCCCGCCAGAAATGCTGCAGCCTCTCAACCTGCGCTTTTCGCTAAATCTCAAGAAGTGATGTTTCGCATCTGGCCGCGGGCAGCTGACCAGGAATGATTTCTGACGAAGCGGGCTCAACCCGCAAAACGAAATGCGATGAGATGGCTGTCATACAAACGATACAAAGGATGCTCTCGCTTGTATCGCTACCTCACGATCCAGATATGCCGATGAAAAATGAATTGGCCAATTCGCGTCCGCGCCGATTGATCGATCGTGCTGCGGACAAGGCCAGCCGCCGACGCTGGTGTCGCGGTTAGATGGCTGTCATACAAGCGATTTAAAGGGTACTTTCGCTTGCACTGCAACGGTCCGACTGGATTATGATGAGTGGCAAGGTATGTAATCGAGCAGTCTGGACAGCGGTCAGTGCGATTTTTGGTCGATCAGAACAGTACCAAGAAAGTGACTGTCTCATGTGTCGCCAAGGTCACCGGCGCTGATTGTCATCCTTATCGAGGCGATAGCCGGGGCGCGGCGTTCTGCCGTCTTCCGTGGCGCTGGGCGATATCTCGACGGGCGAGGTCGCGCGACGGTTTCAAAAATCGGAAACTTCTACCGGTGGCATATACGGCGTTGCTGATAACCGGCATCCTCGCGGCCAATGCGGAAGAAGATCAAGTCGTAAGGCCGAGCGGGTCGATCGCATTTCATATTCCGGCACAATCCCTTGCCGGTGCGCTGCAGGCCTATGGACAGACGACCGGCATTCAAGTGCTCTATGAGAGTAACTCCGCCGTCGGAAGGACGTCGGTTGCAGTCGAAGGGACGTTTGCCGCGGACGCTGCGCTCAAGCTGTTGCTGACGGAAACCGAATTAAAGGTACGCTACATCCGTCCGGATGCCATCACCCTGGCTCTTCCCCGTGCGGAGAGTGTCGGTTACGCAGCTCCGGCTACCCCGCTCGCGACGTCGGATTTATCTTTGGGAACGTTGCGGGTGCGCAGGTCGAGCGATGGCGATGACGGCGCCCGATTGCGAGATTATAGTCAGAGGGTGCAGATGGATATCCAGAATGCACTTCGGAAAAACGCCAGAACACGCGAGGGCAATTATCGCGCGGTGCTGGACCTCTGGATCGATCCTGCACGAGCGATCGAGCGAACCGAGTTGTTTCGGTCGACCGGCGACCGTGAACGAGATGAAGCCGTTGTCGCGACGCTCCGGGGCCTGACGATCAGCCGGCCGGCGCCGGCGAACATGCCGCAGCCGGTGCGCGTTGTCATAGTCGTGAAATCCCTCCAATGAGTGCCGACGATATCCGACAGCCAGACGAGAAGGCTCCGACGGCGTCGATGCCAGCGGCGCTGCAACCCTTTCAGGACGAGACGGCGACGTGGTCTGCGGGAGAATTGGTTCGCCTGTTTGTCGTTCCCGCTTTGGTCGCCGTTCTGCTCCTCGGTGGAGTTTATTGGATTAAGCTGCAACTTCCGGCGGGCTCGGTGGGTCAGCCATCGACCTCGATCGTGCAGGTTCATCTGCTTCCTCGGCCCGATCCTGTTCCGATCGCTGTCGCTCCGGTTTCTCACCCGATCGTAGAGAGTGTCGCCGGTCGCACCGATATGTCGTCGAAGGAACCGGATCCGGAGATATCCGATAGTCCAGTTCCCGTTCCGGCAGCAAAAACCTTTTCGCCCGCGGACACCCCGCCGTCAAATATCATGTCACCACCATCCGCGGTAAGCGGGCCCGCGAGCAGCGTCGCCGTCAAATTTCAGCAGGCGTTGCTTCGGCACGTCTCGCAATACCAGCGTTACCCGAATGCCGCCCGTTCATTGCATCTGGAAGGAAAGGTCGATACGCAGTTCTCGATGGCCAGAGACGGTACGCTTCTCGGCGTATGGGTGAGAACAAGTTCTGGTCAGATGCTGCTCGACAAGGAGGCGATCGAGACCATCCGGCGGGCGCAACCGCTGCCGCCCATCCCACCCGAACTGCCGGATCGCCTCAATATTCACGTGCAGCTTGAGTTCGATCCATCCTGAAATCTCTCGAAAGGTCTAAGCGAGCGGCTCCATGTTTGGCGCGGGCGTTGCCCGTCATAAATGTGTAGCCCACCGACGGTACGACCTCCGGATCCTCGATGGTGGTCTCGCAGACGATGGTAGAGTGTTTTGGGGCCGCGGAACGTGGCTGACATCAATCGAATACGGCTGCGGGGGCAGTTGGTCGAGAACTACGACGGCCTGATCCGGAAGCTCACGCGTCGTTTGGGGTCGTCGGATTTCGCCCACGAGGCTCTGCACGAAACGTTTCTGCGTCTGGACAGGGTAACCGACGCCGAGCCCGTACGCAGCCCCTCCGATTACATCTTTCGCACCGCCATCAACATCGCGAAGGACCGTCAAAAAGCTCAGAATTACCGCGTCAGTTCCTCCGAGGTCGATGCGCTTCTCGATGTTTGCGACGATGGACCAGATCCAGCCAGGGTTGTCGAGGCGCGTTCGGAGATCGAGGCTTTCAAGCGCGCGCTCGCGGAGTTGCCGCCGCGTCCGCGCGAAGTCCTTCGCAGCATTTCGATCGAGGGGCAGCCACCGCACCAGGTCGCGGCGCGACTTCAGGTCAGCATCCGGACCGTCGAGAGCGATCTCAAACTGGCCCTGGGCCATTGTGCCGACAGCCTCAACCATACCTTGCGCCGTCGTCTCGGGGGCCCGCGGCCCCGATCCTGACCGAAATTGGTGTCATATACGCGCTGCGATCGATGCGAGCCTTGGCACCGCCAAGCGCCACGCAATGACGAAATTTTTGATCGATGGGCCGGCCTCGTGCAGTTTTTCTTCGGGATAGCCGCGTCCCATTCGTCTATCGAGTAGACATCCCGCTGCAGGCGTCGCGCGCCGCAAGCCGGACAAGGGATTTCTGAGCGAATGACGCAGGCGATCGGTGTGAGGAATATTGGAAAATCCGCCAAACAGGCGGTCGCAACCATTGGCCCCGTGGATGCCGGATGTGACGTTAAGCTACGGACTGCTCGACTATTCCGGTCGGGGCGCGGCGTAACCGGATACTGGGATGTTCGGAATTGAGAGGAATCGACTATATATCGAGCTTGATGATCTTGGGTCCAGGGCGGACGCCGGTTTGGCGAGCGCGGCAGATGGGCGATAAATCGTGACCGCGACCAACGATGTATCTGAATCTGAAGTGCTCTTGAATGAGGCCCTTGATTGGGTCGTCAGACTCAAGACGGGCGAGCCGACCAGGGCGGATATCGAGGCGCTGCAGCGGTGGCGTCGGCAAAGCGTCGCGCACGAAGAGGCCTTCAAAAAGGCGGCACGGGTTTTTCGTCATGCCGGTATCGCCGCTGATGAGCTTGCCGACCGGCCGGCGAGCGTCGAGGCTGCGCTGGCCTTACAAAAATTGCCGTCCAGAGATCCTGGACGTGCCTTTGGTCGTCGCGCATTTTTGGGCGGGGCCATTGCGGCAGCGACAGCGGGTTATCTGATTGTTCGCCCGCCACTCGGTCTCTGGCCGTCGATCGAGGAGCTTTCCGCCGACTATCGGACCGGCAAGGGCGAACAACGCAAGGTCGCCGTCGCGCCGAACGTGTCCCTGGAGTTAAATACCCAGACCAGCATCGCGTTACGTTCGGCGTCAAACGAAACCCGGATTGAATTGATTTCGGGTGAAGCCTCCGTCGCAGCAACGCGATCTTCCTCCAAACCATTTGTGTTGCTGGCGGCGAATGGGCAGATCACCGCCATAGAAGCAGGTTTCAATGCGCGTTGTCTCGATGGCGTTGTCTCGGTGACATGTCTAAGCGGAGCCGTGGATGTTGCCCAAGGCGACAACGTGGTCCGACTTCGCGAGGCCGAGCAGGTCTCCTATTCTCCCGGTGGAATCAAGACCTCCGTGCCAGTCGATCCAGGGCAGGTGACGGCCTGGCAGGCCGGGCTGCTGATTTTTCGCGACCAGCCACTCGCTGATGTCGTGGACGAGGTCAATCGCTATCGATCCGGCAAGATCATTATTACGAATGCGGATCTGAAGCGCCGGGTGGTCAACGGCACGTTTCAGATCAGCAAGCTCGGGGATTTTGTACCCCAGGTCCAGCAGCTGTTCGGAGCCCAGGCGCGGTCGCTGCCCGGCGGAATCGTGCTGCTCGGCTGAATACAATCTAGCCGCAGTCTTCTAGAGGCGCCCGGCGGCCTGCCTGATCGGGCATTTGCGTTCGAATCGAAGGCGCCCGATACGCGAAAGCCCTGATCGTAAAAAAATCGCTAAAGTTCTTCGGCTTGCCGAAAAGTTTTTGCGGGTTGGGGGTCGGCCAGTCGTCTTTAGAGCGAGGGGGCGTGATCGCGGTGTTCTGCCGCGGTTTCGATTGCCGTTTCGGGAGGCGAGCGGGCATCCGTGCAAAGTGGGATTGATGACGAGCATCGCTGGCCGGCGCCGGCGGGCAGGGAATGGTTTTGTCTGACGGCGGGGGTGGTGTTGGTGACCGGAGGCCTCGTTGCCGCTATTCCGGCCTATGCGGCCAAGCCTGTTGCCGAGAAGAAGGCTGTTGCGGACAAGGCTGCGTCCGCTGGAAGCGCGGCGAAAGCAGCCGGCCCATCTGCGCCCGCTGCGGCTGAGGCGTCGGCGCAAAAGCCGGTTGCTGCCACACAGCGCTTCGACATTGACGATTTTGCAATCCAGGGCGCCGACACGCTTTCGCAAATTGCAATCGAAGAAGCCGTTTATCCATATCTTGGGGCGAACAAGACCGCCGACGACGTCGAGAAGGCGCGGGCGGCGCTGGAGAAAGCCTATCACGACAAGGGTTATCAGACGGTCAGCGTTTCGGTTCCGCAGCAGAACGCGCAAGCCAGGGTGATCAGCCTCAAGGTGACGGAGCTCAAGGTCGGGCGCCTTAGGGTCAAAAACTCCCGCTATTTCAGATTGGACACGATCGCGAATGGCGCGGGGTCTCTCAAAGAGGGAACGGTCCCGAATTTCACCGATGTCACCAGGGATATCGTCACGCTGAACCAGTGGCCCGATCGGCGCGTCACACCCGCTCTGCGTGCCGGCGTGACGCCGGGCACCGTCGACGTCGATCTCAACGTCGAGGACAAGGCGCCGCTGCATGCGAGCGTTGAGCTGAACAACCGGAAATCCCCCAACACAACTGCGCTGCGCCTCAACAGCACGGTGCATTACGACAATCTCTGGCAACTGGGCCATTCGCTGAGCTTCAGCTATCAGGTCGCGCCGCAGCGCCCCAACGACGCGGAAGTATTTTCCGGATCCTACCTCGCGCGGGTGCAGAACGTCGATTGGCTGAACGTCCTGTTCTACGCGGTCAAATCGAGCAGCGATGTGGCGACGGTCGGCGGCACGAACGTGATCGGGCCCGGCGAGATTTTCGGCAGCCGCGCGGTGATAACGTTGCCGGCGCGGGAAAACTTCTTTCACACGCTTTCGGCCGGGGTTGATTACAAGCATTTCGATCAGACCGTGAGGCTCGGCGGCGACGGCTTTTCGTCTCCAGTCACTTATTATCCTTTGGTGGCGAGCTATGGTGCGACGTTCCAGAACGAAAAGTTCACGACGCAGCTCAACGCCGCCGTCACCTACAATCTGCGCCCGTTGAGCGATGACTGGGTGACGTTTGACAACAAACGCTTCGACGCTTCCCCGAGCTTCGCCCATCTTAACGTCGATCTGTCGCACACCGTTGAACTGGCGGAAGGCTTCCAGCTCTACGGCAAAGCTCAGGGACAGATCGCCGACGGCCCGCTGGTGTCGAGCGAGCAGTTCAGCGTCGGCGGGCTCGACACGGTGCGCGGTTATCTCGAGTCCGAAACGCTTGGCGACAACGGTGTCGTCGGCAACGTCGAACTGCGCAGCCCCAATATCGGGGAGATGCTGCAGAAGCAGATGAAGAGCGAGACCGGGCAGGAGGCGGCGCGGTTCACGATTTTCAATGAGTGGCGGTTGTTCGCATTTGCGGATGCGGGCACCGCGACTGTGCTGCGTCCGCTTCCCGAGCAGCAGGCCCAGTTCGATCTGTGGAGCTACGGCGTCGGCACCCGTTTCAAGATGTTCGACTACCTCAACGGCACGGTCGTCTACTCGGTGCCGATGATCAGTCAGGCCTACTCGAGCGCAAAGAGTCCGCGCGTTAATTTTCGAATCTGGGGTGAATTCTGATGACTGTGAGACGGAATCGCATGGACTGCGCCGGCCAATCTCCGTATCGGCGGGCGACCGCGAACATCTTGACGGGCCTTCTGCTTGCGCTGGTCGCCGTACTGACGCTATTGCCGTCACCGGCCCGGGCGTGGTGGAACGACGACTGGCAGCTTCGGAAAAAGATCACTATCGACGCCAGTGCGTCGGGCGCCAATATCACCGATCCGATCGGCGCTGTGCCGGTACTGGTCCGGCTGCATGTCGGGAATTTCCGCTTCGGTTCGGCCAAGGATGACGGCAGCGATCTTCGCTTCGTTGCCGGCGACGACAAGACGCCGCTCAAGCACCACATCGAGAAATACGACTCGCTGCTCGGCGAGGCCTTGGTCTGGGTCGCCGTGCCGAATCTTCAGCCCGGCGCCAAGACCGACATCTGGCTCTATAGCGGCAACAAGAAAGCGGTTGCGACCGGCGATCCGAAGGCGACTTACGATCCGGATACGCTGCTGGTCTATCACTTCAACGAGCGCGGCACGCCGGCACTGGACTCATCGGTCTGGGCCAACAATGCGCAAAGCGTCGGCCAGCCCGCGGACGGCTCACTTATTGGCACTGGCTTGCGTCTTGACGGTCGCATCCCGCTGACGCTGCCGGCAGCGCCGTCGCTCGCAATGAGCGATAGCGCGGCGTTTACGTGGTCGGCTTGGGTCAAGCCGGGAGCGATACAGCCAAACTCGGCGTTGTACAGCCGCCACGACGGCGCCAATGGCCTCGTCATCGGGCTGGATAACGGTGTGCCATTCGCTGAGGTGACGAGTGCGGGGGCTACGCAGCGCAGCGGCGCCGGCGCGCCGGTTTCGCCGAACGGCTGGCATCATCTCGCGATGGTCGCGAATAGTGGTCAGATCGTGCTCTACCTCGACGGCGCTCCCTATGCGTCGCTCGGCGCGACGCTGCCGGCGCTCAACACGAGCGCCTTGATTGGAGCTGATACGGCAACGCTCAGTTCACCTGCCGCGGTACCGGCCGCGCCGTCTCCGGCCCCTGCTGTGCCGGCCGCGGACGGTAGCGCGGCTCCGGATGCTGCGGCTCCCGCGTCGGAGGCCGTGCCGGCGCCCGTTCCCGTCGCGGCAATGGCCGGCTTCGTTGGCGACATCGACGAACTTCAGATCGCGAAGATCGCGCGGCCGGCCGGGTTCATCAAGTTCGCCGCGATCGGGCAGGGACCGGACCAGGCCAAGCTGGTCGCCTTCAGCGTCGATGAGGAAACCGCGAGCTGGCTGTCCGGCTATTTCGCCGTGATCCTGAAATCGGTGACGCTCGACGGCTGGGTCGTGATCGGCATCCTGATGATCCTGGCAGTCGTCAGCTGGGTCGTTATGTACGACAGGGCCGCGTATCTGAACCGGCAGGCCAAGGCCAATACGCATTTCATGAAGATCTTTCGCGAACTCGCCACCGATCTCACGATGCTCGATCGCGGCGACGCCGACGATGTCTCGACGCTTGGCGGCCGGGTCGACGCGGCCGATGCCAAGATGATGCAGGCGTCGTCGCTCTATCGCATCTATCATATCGGAGCGTCGGAAATCCACCGTCGCTTCGCCAAGAACGGCGCCCGCATCCCGGTGCTCTCGGCGACGTCGATCGCCGCGATTCGCGCCGCACTCGACAGTGGTTCCGTCAAGGAAACCCAGCGGCTCAATCGGCTGATGGTGGTGCTGACCATCGCGATCTCCGGCGGACCGTTCCTTGGCCTGCTCGGCACCGTGGTCGGCGTCATGATCACCTTTGCCGCCATCGCGGCCAGCGGAGACGTCAACGTCAATGCGATCGCACCGGGCATCGCCGCGGCGCTGGTCGCCACCGTTGCCGGTCTCGGCGTCGCGATCCCGGCGTTGTTCGGCTACAACTACCTGATCTCCCGCATCAAGGATCTGACCACCGACATGCAGGTCTTTGTCGATGAGTTCGTGACGAAGATGGCGGAGTTCTACTCTGGCGATCAGAGTCGAACACAGCATCGCAGCGGAGTAACTGCGATGCAGATCCAGAACGACGCCAAGCCATATGACGACATCAACATCACGCCGATGCTGGATCTTGCTTACGTGCTGCTGGTGATCTTCATCATCATGACGACGGCAACGGTGCAGGGTCAGAAGGTCAATCTTCCGAAGGCCTCGGCGGCGCCGAGCCTGGCGACCCAGACCACCAAGGCCATCACCATCGCCAATGACGGCAAGATCTTTCTCGACACCATTCCGGTGACGCTTGCGGAGCTCGAGCAGCGTCTGGTGCAGCAGAAGGCATTGACGCCGGAATTTCCGGTGGTGCTGCGCGGCGATGCGCAAGCCCAGTACCAGAGCGTGATGGACGTGCTCGACCTGCTGGGCCGCGTGGGCCTGACGCAGGTCGGACTTGCCACCAAGCCGCTTGTGAAATGACGGACCGAATGGGCACCGCCATGGATATACGCGACGACATGCAAAAGAGTGGCCGGACTTTGTGGTCACGGCTCCGCCGGGCGCTGTCCTTCGCGGGTCGAACCGTCATTGAGGGCCAGACATCGTCGATCGCCGTGACCGCGCCTTCGTTCACGTCTCGGATACCGGCTGCCGCGGCCCGGGGTATCGAACAGGCCGAGGCCGGCGGGAGCGGGCCGGAAACCGGCATCCTGCTTCATTTTCCGATTCACGGTGAGGCCCTGCTCGTCAAGCTTGCGGACCTGCTGCGCAAGCGCGTTGCAAATCGCGGGTTCGAACGCGATCCGCTGTTGTTGATGATGTCGCGGTGCCCCGGTTCGCGGCTGTCGATCGACCGCATTGCTTACATCGACTTCCTCGCCGATCGATCCATGTATCACGTTGTCATCGAGGCTGCGCCCGACGCCAAAATCTCCCTGGATACGACCGACTTCGATACGGTGGTCGATTTCGTCGTGCAGTACGTCACTGAAAGGATTTCCCGACCGGTGGCATTGGAGGCGGCATCGTGAGCTCGCCGACGGATCATGCCAGCACGGAAAATGTGGGACAGGGCAACGCTGCGCATCGCGCATGCTGGGCTGCGCTATTGATGGTTGCATGGATTGGTCCGGGCCGGTGGCGCGCGTGATCGAAATGCTGATTGTCCTCAACGCCCTTGTAAGCGCGCTCGCCGGGCTTCGTGCGATCGAATGCGATCGTTGCGAGCGCGATTTCTGGCGCGCCCGCGATGAGGGAAGGATTTCGAAAAGTTCGCTTGTAGGGCCGTGGATGAGAGGACAGGGCTCATGACCCGACAGGCCAAACAGCTCTCGCATGAGAAAATCGACGGCAAGGCGGAGTTCATCGGCGAGGAGCCGCGCGATCCGATCGGGCGCGGAGAGAGGCTCGTTCGCGCGCCTGATGGCGTGCGAGATATGCTTTCGCCAACCTCGCAAAGCGGCTGGATATCCGCGCAAAAAGGGCGCCATCCGTTCCTGCGTTACGGGGCCGCGCTGGCGGTCATCGCAGGGCTCTTTGGCGTTGCGATATTCCTTCTCGTTGGTCGTGACGATATGCCGCCGCCGCGTCAGGTGCGCGAGCTGACGGTTGTCAACATCGTGCCACCGCCGCCGCCGCCACCGCCGCCGCCCGAACAGAAGATGGTCGAGCAGCCGAAGATGGCCGAGCCGGAATTCAAGGAAGAGAAGCCCGTCGACAAGCCAAAGGACGAGCCGGTCAAGGATGCCAAGAACGAGGAGCCGCCCGGGCCGCTGGCGCTCGATGCCAAAGCCGTCGGACCCGGCGACCTCTTCAATCTCGGCAGCAAGGTGGGTGGCAGTCCTTATGGCGGCGGGGGCGGTGGTAGCCGATGGGGCTGGTATGCCTCGATTGTGCAAGCGCAGATCGAGGCCGCGCTGCGCGCCAACGGCAAGACCCGCAATGCAACCATGCAAGTGCAAATTCGATTATGGGCGGACGGATCCGGCCGCGTGAACCGCATTCAGCTCGTCTCGTCCACCGGCGACGCTGAACTTGACGCGGCGATCCGCAACGACGTGCTCGGCAGCCTGACGCTGCGCGAGCCGCCACCCAAGGACATGCCGATGCCGATGGTCACGCGCGTCACCGCGCGCCGGCCGAGCTGATGCGTCGCAAACAATTCGCTGAGTGATGTGACTAGTAAAGGACTGGGGAACCGATGTTGAAGATGAAACTTGACGCGCGCTTGATGCCGCTCGCCGTGTCGCTATGCGCGCTCACCTGTGCCGTTCCGGCATTTGGCCAGACCGCTTTGGATCAGGGGCCAGCGGCGAGGAAATCCGATTCAAAACGCCCCGCGGTGTCCGACGCGAAACCCTTGTCGCCGAACACTACGATCAATCTCGTCAACCTGCTGGTGAAACAGGGCGTGCTGAAGGAGGATCAGGCCCAGGCACTGATCAGGCAGGCCGACGACGAAGCTTATGTGTCACGGCAGGCCGCCAAGGATGCGACTGCCAAGGCCGACGAGGCGGCGAAGGCGGCCAATGCCGCGACCGCGGCGGCGTCGCCGCCCGGAACCCGGCACGTCACCTACGTGCCCGAGATCGTCAAACGGCAGTTACGTGAGGAGATTAAGCAGGAGGTCATGACCAAGGCGCAGAAGGAAAACTGGGCTTCGCCCGGCGCCTATCCGGAATGGGCGCAGCGGATTCGCTTCTCCGGCGATGTGCGTGCGCGTTATCAGGGCAGTTTCTTTCCCACCGGAAATGACCAGTTTGATGCGATGAATTTCAACGCCATCAACACAGGGTCGCCTTACGACATTAGCGCCGCCAATTCCGTCAATTGGCCGACCTACAATGCGACGGAGAAACGCAATCAGTTCCGGCTCCGCGCCAGGCTCGGTATGGAGGCGGACATTTACAACGGCTTCAGCGCGGGCCTGCGGATTGCGACCGGGGAGAACGGCTCGCCGGTATCGACCAATCAAACTCTTGGCGCGAGTGGCGGAAATTTCTCGAAATATGCATTGTGGCTCGACCGTGGGTTTTTGAAATATCAGGGCTGGGGCGACAATCTCAACGTCTCGATCGGCCGGTTCGACAATCCGTTCTGGTCGCCGACCGATCTGGCCTGGTACAAGGATCTCGGCTTTGACGGCGTCGCGGTGCAAGCCAAGTACGAGCTGTTCGACGGCTTTACGCCGTTTGCCGTGGCTGGCGCGTTTCCGATCTTCAACACCGATGCCAATGCCGGGACCAATCTGCTGCTTCCGGACCCCAAGTTCGCCAGCCACGATAAATGGCTGTTTGGCGGGCAGGTTGGCATGGCCTCGCGGTTCAGTCCCGAATCCAGCGTGAGGTTCGCGGTCGCTTATTACGACTTCACAAATGTGCAGGGGCAAATCTCCAGTCTGTGCCCGGTACAATCGTCGTCCGATGTTTGCGATACCGACCTAACGCGGCCGTCATTTGCGCAGAAGGGCAATACCTATATGGCTCTGCGCAGCATCATCGGGACCGATGCCAATAATTTTGGATCAGGACCGGGTCTCTTCCAGTTTTTCGGGCTGGCGAGCGGGTACCGGCCGATTGTCGCCAGCGGGCAGGTTGACCTTGGCGATTTTCATCCCGTGCACGTCGTGCTCGATGGCGAGTATATCCAGAACACCGCGTTCAATCGCAATGCGATGATCGATCTCTCGCGCCAACGACTGCTTTGGAACAACACCGCGGGCACCCCCGACGGGTCAATCGGTCTTTACAACGGCGGTAACAAAGGTTGGCTTGGCCGCATCACCGTCGGCAACAAGGAGATCAAGCACCTCTGGGATTGGAACGTGCACGCCGGCTACAAGTACCTCGAATCGGACGCGACCATCGATGCCTTTGTCGACTCAGACTTTGGACTCGGCGGCACCAACCTCCAAGGTTACTTTCTCGGCGGCAATGTCGGGCTCAGCGAGAATGTGTGGGCAAGCCTGCGCTGGATGAGCGCCAACAACATCGCAGGCGTGCCGTACGCCGTCGATGTCCTGCAAGTCGACCTCAACGCGAAGTTCTGATCATGCAGACCCGCACCCCTCGTCTTGTGTTGCTTCTCACCGCGGCAGTCGTGTTCTGCGGCGAGGCTCGCGCCGATACCGAAACCGACCGGCTGCGCGAGGCGTTGCGCAGCGCCACCGCGCAGACCCGGCAGCTGGAGGATCAGCGCACCGCCCTGCAGGCCAAGGTCGCCGACGCAGACCGCGAGAAAGCTACCTTGAAAGCGCAGATCGATGCCGCCAAGGCGGAGGCCAAGCAGCTCCAGAAGCAGCATCGCGACGCAGTCGACGAATTCAACCAGCGTCTGGAGGAGCGCAACCAGACGCTGGAGAAATGGAAGACCGCCTATGAGGAGGCGGCCACCGTCGCCCGCACCAAGGACGCCGAGCGCGCCAAATTCGAGGGCGAGGCCACAGCGTTCAAGGCCAGCACCAAAAGCTGCCAAGCCAAGAATGTGCAACTCATCAGCGCCGGCCGCGAGATTCTAAAACGATACCGCAGCCTGACCGTGGGCGATGCGTTCGTGGCGAGCGAGCCGTTGACGGGTCTCGGTCGCGTCGATCCGCAGAATTTTCTCCAGGACAGCACCGACAAATTGCTTGATCAGAAGGCGACACCATGAACTTCCCCATCGCTATCAGAACATCGCAACCGGCCCTCATCGCGGCAATTGCTGCGGCCATCTTGTGTTTGCCGATTGGAGCGCTTGCTCAAACGGTGCCAGCGCCGCAGCGCACGGCTCCGCCGCCGGCCAAGCAGAAGACCGCGCCTCACGCGGCAGCAGCTCAAACGCCGGCCGTCCAGACGTCGACAACTCAGGGGCTTGCTCCGGCCAAAACGTCCGGCGGCGACGATGTCGTCGCCCGGGTCGGCAACGCCGACATCTCGGCTGATGAACTTCGCGCCTATGTCGGCGCATTGGGCGCGCGTGAGCAGGCAGCGGTCGCCAAGGACCCGGCGCTGCTTAGCCAGGCAGTTCGCATGCTGCTTGCCAACCGGTTGGTTCTGCAGGAAGTGGTCGCCAGGAAATGGGACCAGCAACCGAATGTAGCGGCCCAGCTCGATCGGGCGCGAGAGAGCGCTCTGGTTGAAATCTACCTGCAATCGGTCTCGACACCTCCGGAGAGTTTTCCGAGCGAGGACGAGCTGCAGAAAATCTATGATGCCAACCGCGGCGCCCTGCTGATGCCGCGGCAGTTCCAGCTTGCACAGATTTTTGTCGCGGCGGCGAAGGACGGCGACAAAGCGGCGGAGGACAAAGCGAAAAAGACGCTGGAGAGCATTCAGGCAAAGCTGAAAGCGCCAGGCGCCGATTTCGCGGCGATTGCACAGGTCGAAAGCGATTCAAAGGATGGCGGTGATCTCGGCTGGGTGGCGGAAAATCAGATCCGGCCGGAGATCAGGGCGCAGGTGATGGGACTCGCGAAGAATGGCCTGTCCGAGGTCGTGCGCCTCGACGACGGTTGGCACGTCCTCAAGCTGATCGACACCAAGGCGGCGTATACCCGAACGCTCCCTGAAGTGCGCGAGCAACTGGTCCAGCAGATGCGCGCCGAGCGGGCAACGGCGATGCGACGCGCCTATCTCGCGGAATTGCTCAAGCAGCACCCGCCGATCCTCAACGAGCTTGCACTTTCGAACCTGCTCGACAGTTCCCGGAAATAACCCACTGGCGGAGACCACAATGTCCGATACTCCTATCGTCAAGCTCACTCTCGACAGTCTGCGCAGCGCGCTCCAACAGGTTGGCTATCGGGTCGAGGAAGTCACCGACCCGGTCGCCAATTTCCCCTATCTGCGGTCGGCAACCGGCGGACTTGCCTTTGACATTCGTCCCGGAAACCGTCTTTCGGACTCGGACGACGGCTTCTTAGATGCCGCATTCACGGCTGTCCTTCAGGTTCAAGGCGAGCTTCCGCTCGATCTGGTCAACCGCTGGAACGCGACGCGCCGCTTTGCGCGCCTTCAGCTTAGCCAGCAGTTCCTTGTGTTCTGCCTGGATGTCTCGGTGGCAGGCGGCGTGATGCCGAATCACTTTCGCGCGCAGATCGAAATCTGGGATCGTCTCCTGCAGGAGCTGATCGGGTATCTGCGCGACGAATTGCGTCTGCTGTCCATGAAAAACGGCGGCACCGAGCCAGCCGTACCGCAGGCGCCGGAACGCGAAAACGCGACCGAGACGAGCGCCTCGGCCACCATCCAGTAACGGGCATCGATTAGCGGCATCCAGATAGCTGGCACCCAACGCGAGTTGAACGACACATGGCGAACATCGTCACCGGCGCCGTTAGCAATCGCGCGCGCCGCGCAGCGTGGTGTAAGGGGATATTCCGGTCACTCGGTGCGGTGGCCGGGTTGTTGTCCACGGCCGGAGCCGGACTTGGAGCAGAAACATCATCTGCTGCCGTGCAAACCAGCGATTACCGGTCGGCTACGGCGGCTCCTCCGGCCTGGCAGGAATTCGCCAGGCAGTTGCAGAGCCGCTTCCAGCAGCGGGTCGCCGCGGACGACGCGAGCGCTCGCAAGTTCCAGGACTACCTGGCCAAGCATGTCCGAGCAAAGGACGCGACGCCTCGCACGCTGGTCGTACGGGCCTGGATTCTTCCTGACGGCAAGATCGAGCGGGTCGAGTTCGAAGGTCTCGATGACGCCGCTGTTGCCGTCGATTTGCGTGCCGTGCTGATCGGCGGCGATGTCGGAGCACCACCGCCGCCGGATATGCTCCAGCCGCTGCGCTTGCGACTTTCACTCCGTCCAAACGATGAGCCGCGAGGAGGAGAGTAGGATGCCGATTGCGGTGCCGGGATGGCGGCTGTTGCCGGTAAGGGCTGAGTGGTGGCGCGTTGCGCTCGGACTCGTCCACGCGCTGCTCGTTATCCTTTTACCGCGGGCGGCAGCGGCGGAGACCGTGGCGATGCCGGTCTCGTTCGACAGCCGCTTCACCGCCGTCGAAATGTCCGGTCAAGCTCCGGAACCGGGCGCAACCCCATCCATCGTCGCGCCAAAGGAAAAAGGCGGCGATACCGCAAAGAGTGAAGCGCCGCCTTCGGGGACGCCGGATGCGCATTCGCGCTATCGCGTGTTGATCGAAAGAGAAGCCGGACAGGCTGGTCTGCCACCGGAGATCGCCGAGGCCGTGATGGCGGTGGAGAGCGGATTCAACCCTGGTGCCATTGGTGGCGTTGGCGAGATCGGCTTGATGCAAATCCTGCCCTCAACGGCGCGCATGCTGGGCTTTGGCGGCACGCTGGCTGACCTCGCGGTGCCCGAGGCCAATATCCACTACGGCGTGACCTATCTCGCCCGGGCCTGGCGTCTCGCCGGCGGCGATCTATGCACCGCGGCGATGAAATATCGCGCCGGACATGGCGAAACGCGATTTTCTTTCCTGTCGGTAAACTATTGCCTGGCTTTGCGTGCCAAACTGATGGCGCGCGGCTTTCGTGTGACGGGCAGCGTTCCTGTCGCCACCTTCGGGGAGCCGGGTCAGCCCAATCGCAGCTGTGGCCGGAAATGTCTCGGCATATCGCGAATAGGCACCGTGAATATCGCCGCTCTTAACACGCAGCTCAATGCACTTGTCGTGCAGGTGCGGGCAGGGCGTTAGAGTTGATCACGATCATGCGCAACACGGTTCCGGGTTGGGTTGTTCGCAAACGGCGTGTTGCCGGGTAAAGGAGATCGCGATGCGACTGATGGTTCTCTCGCTTTTCGTGACAACCAGTCTTGTCTCGCAGGGAGTAGCCGAAGAACGTGTCAACGTCCTTCCGACAATCGTTATCGGCGGCGGCGCAGCGGCTGCGCCCGACAGATGCGTGGAGGTCGAAATCGGATCCAGCCGGTCGATGGATTGCCTCAATCAGAAACTCAAGAGGCAGGTTGATCGAGTCAACCCGAGCGTGAACCTGCCGCCGATCGACGCCAAGTCACAGGACCTCAAGGTCGGCGTCGTCAATGTGCCGGGTGTTCACCAGCAGTACGGCCGGAATTTCGGTGTTTCGGCCTTTCCGTATCGGCCACCACCGCCAGTTTTCTCCTCGCCCGGCGGGCGTCGATGAATTATTCGATGCGAGGATGGGTGCGGCCCTGCCGCGGCGATGTGGCGGAGCCAGCACTGCGCTCCGTCCAAGCGAAGGTCTCGCCCCGCGGCCTGGTTGTCACTTTTTCTTCGCCGATCTCGGCGTAAGATGAAACGTGTCGTCAAGATTGTTCACGCGTTGCTGTCCTGATCGGGTCTGTCGTGAAAATTCGGCTTGAGCGGGCCGAACCAGGCCGGCGGCCCTTCACGCCGGCTGTCCGGCCCCGCCGATGCGTCTCCGGGCTGATTTGCATCGTGATCCTCATCGTGATTGTCGGTGCGAACGCTGGGCTGCGCGCGCAGACGCCGGCTGAGATATTGTTCGATATTCCCGTCCAGCCGATGGCGTCGGCGCTGGAAGCCTACAGCGCGGCGACCGGACGAATGGCGGCATATAATGGCAGCCTCGCCGTCGGGCGCGTCTCGGCAGAGGTGAAAGGCCGCTTGACGGCGCAGGCTGCGTTGCAGCTTCTGTTGAAGGACAGTGGACTTGTCGCGGAGGATACGACATTGGGCGCCTTCGTGGTGCTGGCTGGTCCCGAACACGTCTCCGCGGCAGCAACACCGTTCAACATCGCCCGGAATGGCCTGTCGCAACAAAACGCGCAGGAAAGGCGCTTTTCCGGTATCATGCAGGGCAGCATTAACGATGCCTTGTGCGCTCAGCCGCAAACGATGCCCGGCAGCTACCGTCTGGCGATCAATTTCAGGGTTGGGTCCGACGGCCAGCTCCAGCAATTGAAGCTTTTGAGTTCGACCGGGGATCGCGGGCGCGATCAGATCCTCGTCAACCAGTTGCGTGCGGTGTCGATAGGCGAGTCGCCGCCGCAGCAAATGCCGCAGCCCTTCACGATGGTGGTGCTGCCGAGCTCCTCGGGCGGGGCACACAACTGTCCGTCCATGGAAAACGCCCGACATGGATAGCACGAGCAAGAAGTGCTTCGCTGCCGTGCCGTGGACAGACACGGATCGCGCAAATCATGGCCGCGACCATGCGGCCGCTTTGCGGGCGTTTCTGCTCGACCGCTACGGCGAACTGCGGCAGCGGCTGGCGCGCCGGCTCGGTTCGTCCGATCTCGCGGACGACGCGCTTCAGGATACGTTCCTGCGCCTCAATAGTACTGAAATCGTGGGTGAGCTGCACAATCCCGCGGCCTATCTGTTTCAGGCGGCCTTCAATATCGCGAAGAACCGTTTTCGGTCGGAGCGCCGTTTGCTTGATGTCGGCGATGTCGAAGTCCTGCTGCACATTGCCGACGATGCGCCGGACGCTCTGCGTATCATCGAAAGTCGTTCCGACCTGATGCGACTGAAGCATGTGATGGCAGAGCTTCCGCAGCGTCAGCGCGATATTCTGCTGGCGGCGCGCCTGGAGCTTTTGTCGCAGCGGCAAATCGCAGAGCGGTTCGGAATCTCGGTCAGCATGGTGGAAAAGGAACTGAAGAAAGCGCAGGAGCACTGCGTGAAGCGATTTCGCCAAAGGAAAGGCTAGCCATGCTTGGATTAATGTGAAATCCGATCTGCATGATATCTAGCTGACGTGAAGAAGCGAGCGCTGCGGCCGCCGCGGCGAGAGAGTATGTTGAAAGAGACGACGCAAGACCAGTCGAGAGCGATGCCTGACGGGAGTGAACTCACGCCGTTGGAGCAGGAGGCGCATGGCTGGGTCAGGCGCCTCGCCTCGGGAGAAGCCACCGCGATCGATGCCCACCTGCTGCAATCCTGGTGTGCAGCCAGTCCCGCCCATGCAGCGGCATTTTCCGAAGCGAGCCAGTTTTGGCAAGCCTTCAACCCTGCCGGCCGCAGTTTGCTCGAGGATGAGCGGGCCGCGCGGGAGCGGCGCCGGCCTGCGCTGGTCGGACGCCGCGCCATGCTCGGGGGCGCCTTGGCCGCGTCCGCTGCGGGGCTGCTGATTGCGCGTCCGCCGCTTGGTTTGTGGCCGTCCTTGTCCGAATTGCGTGCTGACTATCGTACCGGGATCGGCGAGCAGCGTCGGATCACTGTTGACAACGGCGTCGCCGTGCAGATGAACAGCGGGACCAGTATCTCGGTTGGATCGGGCGGCGATCCCGATGCGATCGATTTGATCGCCGGCGAGGCGTCGTTCGGGGCCGCCGATCGGCGGCAATCCTTCAGGATCATCGCAGCTGGAGGGCATGCGTCTGCGGTCAACGGTCGCTTCGATATCCGCCTCGTTGGCTCTGGGGCCTGCGTTACCTGCCTGGCGGAGGGCGTGCGGGTTGAGAAGGGGGAGGCCGCGGCGATACTCGTGCCGCAGCAGCGTGTGACATATGACCACCAAGGATTGGGTCCGGTCATTGCGATCGACCCGGCGATTGCAGCCGCCTGGCAAGACGGTCTGATGATCTTCAACATGACGCCGCTCTCCGAGGTGATCGATGAACTCAACCGCTATCGTGGCGGCCGGATCGTGTTGTTGAAGTCCGATCTCGCGCAGGCGCCTGTCAATGGGCGTTTCAGGATCGATCGACCGAACGACGCCTTGTTGCAAATCGAACGGGCCTTCGGCGTGCGCCGGCGAGTGCTGCCTGGTGGGCTGGTGCTGTTGAGCTGACGCGTAACAGGGCGGCGCGTGGGCGCCGTCACGATATCTTCATAAAATTCCATTGAGGCAGCGGTCTGTTGGATGTGTCCCATCGGTGGGTGTGGCCCGCAGCCGACCCATCATGCGCTCTGTCGAAAGCAGCCCGATGCCCGTTCAGATCACCGCGTTCTGGCGAAGTTCTTTCCCGCACACGCGTTCCCGTGCCGCACTGCTCACCGGTGCCAGCGTGGTTGCGCTGTTTCTGGGCGGCATTGTCGGAGCCGAGGCGCGCGGCCTGGGTGGTGCGAACTCCACTTCGGCGACGGCAGCCGCCGCTGCGGCCCAGCTGGCCGCCCAGCAATCATCGGGCGCGGCGAAGCAGGCGCTGGAGTCGATGGCGCGTGCGGCGTCGTCGTTGCAGGCGATGCGCGCCAGCCAGGCGGCGGCGCGGGCCGCCGCCCTGGCGGCGCAAAGTACGGTGCCGAACGGGCTGACGCCGGGCGGCCTCGTGGTTGCCCCGGGAGCCGGGAGCGTTGCGGGTGTCTGGACCGGCGCCGATCTGCCGAATCAGGCTCAAGGTGGCGGCCGCACCGTGGTGACGGTGAAGCAGACCGAGCAGAAGGCGATCCTGAACTGGTCGAGCTTCAGTGTCGGTCGCGACACCGATCTGTATTTCAATCAGACCGCGGGTGGCGCCGACGCCTCCAATTGGATCGCGCTCAACCGCGTCACCGATCCGGGTCTCGCGCCCAGCCGCATTCTCGGCACCATCAAGGCCGAAGGACAAGTCTACGTCATCAACAGGAACGGCATCATCTTCGGCGGCTCCAGCCAGGTCAACGTCAACACGTTGGTGGCGTCTTCGCTGAGCCTCTCCGATGAGCAGTTCCGGGCCGGCATCAATGCGCAATTGAAGATCTTCGACGATCCGTCCGGTAGCAGCATCGCGAAGCCGCAATTCGGTTATCTCGGGCAGCAAAACTCGAACATGTTCCTTCCGCTCACCGATCCCGGCCAGACGCCGCGGACGGTGATCGGCGCCGCGCCGGCTGATGTGCTAGTCGAAGCCGGCGCGCAGATCGCGATGGCCAGCGGCGGCAAGGCGATGCTGTTCGCGCCGCATGTCAGCAATGCCGGCAGCATCAGCGCGCCGGACGGTCAAGTCATCATGGCGGCGGGCGAGCAGGTCTATCTGATGACCTCGCTCACCGTGCGCGGTCTCGACGTCGCGGTCTCGGCGCCGATGCCCTGGGTATTCGATTATTACCACATGGCATCGGCGACCGGCTTGGCCAACTATTATAATGACGCCTATACCAGCGATCTGAGGAACATCGTGTTCTCGGAGATGGCGGCGCGCGCCGCCTCGGTCGGATACAGCGTCGTCAATGACGGCCTGGTGCAGGCTGACCACGGCAACATCACCCTGATGTCGCGCAGCATCGCCCAGAATGGCGCGCTGCAGGCGTCCACCGCCCTGAACAACCGCGACGGTTCGATCCGGCTGCAGGCCTGGGGCCAGGGCATGATGTCCTACGGCAGTTCGATGCCCGACGGATCGCCAATGCAATACTGGTCGACCGGCAGCCTGATGCTCGGCTCCGGCAGCGTCACCACGGCGATGCCGGATCTCAGCGATACCAGCACCATCGAGCTATCATCGCTGGCGACCCGTTACAGCGCCGGCCGCGTCGAGCTGCGCGGCAATCTTATCGACATCGAGGCCAACGCCAACATCATCGTGCCGGCCGGCACCATCAGCATCGTCGCCAGTACGCTGGCCAGGGCCGGCGAGACCCCGATCACCGGGGAGCCCAACGTCCGCGACGGCAGCCGGGTCTATATCGGCGAGGGAGCCTATCTCAGCGTGGCCGGCCTGCAGGACGTCGTGCTGACGATGGAGAGCAATGTCGTCACCGGCGAATTGCGCATCAACGAACTTCGCGACTCGCCGCTCTATCGCAACTCCTGGCTGCGGGGCCTGGCGGTCAGCGTCGACAAGCGCGTCAGCGGCCTGTTCGGCGACGGGCCGATGGCCGGCGTCACCTGGATCGACGGCGCGCCGGGCAAATGGGTCGGTACGCCTTTGGCCGATCTCTCCGGCTGGATTGGCACCGGCAAGACCAATCTTGGCGAACTCTCGACCAGGGCCGGCTCCATCGTCATCAAGTCGAGCGGATCGCTCATCACCCGGACCGGTTCGTTGCTCGATGTCTCCGGCGGTTCGGTGCGCTACCTCGATGGCTGGATTACCACCACCAAGCTGCGCGGCGCCGACGGCCGCATCTACGACATCGGCGCGGCGATGCCTGATCAGACCTATGTCGGCCTTGCCGGCGGCTTCACCCGGGTCCATGCGCGCGCCGGCATCACCGAGACCTGGACCAGCCCGCTGGGCCGCAGCACCGGGCGCCGTTTTGAAGAAGGTTATACCGAGGGCCGCGACGCTGGTTCGATCCGCATCTATGCGGCCGAGGCGATCGTGCTCGAGGGCGGCTATTGGGCCGGCGTCATCACCGGCGAGCGTCAGGCGGCATCGGGCGCGCTCGCCAATGGCGGCAGCCTCACGACCGGCGGCCTCGGCGATGAATATCGTTCATGGCTGATCGGCAATCTGGTCATCGCCGGCAATCCGGTGCTGCTGCCTGAGGGCTTCGGCCCGACGTCGGTGCTTGACCCGCTCTGGTACACTCCGGGGACCAGCCCTGATCCGGTGAACGTCCCTCTATCCCCGCCCACCAAGACCACTTACCTGGACTCGGAGGTGCTGGCAGCGGCAAACTTTGCCAAGCTGAACATCCATGTGGCGGCCGGCTTGACGCTGGGTCATGGCGAGAAGCTGGAACTGGCGCCCGGGACCAGCCTGTCGATCCTCGCCAATTCCAGCAGTCTTTATCCCGCGGCCTTCACCATCGACGGCAGCATTCGCATCGCCGGCGGCAGCGTCAATTTGAGTGGCGCGACCACAACTTATGGCGCCGGTGCGGCGATCGACGTCAGCGGGTTGTGGGTCAACGATGCCAGCGGCATCGCACCGGTGATCAAGGGCGGCAGCATCCAGATCGGAGGCGCATTTGCCGCTGGCGTGATCCTCGATGTCTCCGGCGGTGGCTGGTACGACACCAGCAGCGGGAAGGCCAGGCTGAAGGTCGGCGATGCCGGCACCATTACGCTCGGGGTCTCGGACGCCGGGCAATTGGCGGGCCTCGATCTGCGCGGCTACTCAGCCGGCTCCGGCGGCACGCTGATCATCGGCACCGATGCGACCGTGCAGATCGGCGGCGCGGCATCGGCCGATCCATCGGTCCTGATGCTGTCGCCCACGCTGTATGGCGAGCGCGGCTTCCGGTCGCTGGCGCTGACGACCACCGCTGACATCACCGTCGCCGACGGCGCCACCGTGAGCCAGATCCCGCTCAGCGTTGATCTCACGGGCGTCAATCTCGCCGCCTATGCTTCGGGGACGAAGATCACGGACATTGGCAGCCTTGCTGTGCTGCCGTTGGCGAACCGTCTGGCACACAGCCCGACGTCGCTCGCGCTGACCGGCGACAACGTGATCGTCGGCACCGGATCGCTGCTGCGAACCGATGTCGGCGGCGGCATCAGCCTGGCATCCGCCGGCAGAACCGATCCCAGCACCGGCAGCAATATTCCCGGCGACGTCATCGTGCGCGGCACGATCGACGCCCCGGCCGGCGGCATCAGCCTTTCAGCCAATAATAGCAAAGTTCTGTTGGCCGAAGGCGCGCAATTGCTGGCGCGCGGTGCGCCAGTGATTCAAATCGATGCTTTTGGAGTTCGATCCGGCAAGGTGCTGGATGGTGGCACTGTCAGCGTTGCCGCAGACAACGTCGTGATCGAACCGGGCGTGTTGATCGACGTTTCCGGCGCCAGCGGCGAGATCGATGTCGCCGCAGGCCGCGGCGGATTTGCGACGATAACTCTAGCCAGCAACGGCGGTCTGATCGCGCTCGATATGATGGAAGGCTTGATCGAGGGCAGTTTCCTCGGCCGGCCCGGCGGTGCAGGCGCCGTTGGCGGTCGCATCACGATCAACGTACCCAACACCGGCGGGCAAGCGCCACGTTCGGCTCTCGAGACTGCGGTCGGCGTTTTGGATCCCGACTGCCTCGGCATCGGATCGGGCGTTTGCGACAACAACTGGCGAGACGTGATCGGCTTTGACTACGGTCCGTTGCTGGGTGCGGCCGACCCGATCATTTTCACCGCCGAAATGTTCGCGGCTCTCCCGGCGGGCTCTTCCTCCAGCATCGTTATTTCCAAGTCCGGCGCAGGAAGTGGCGGCGGTGCTGTGGACCCGCGAAGCTTTGGATGGACCGACGCCTCGCTCGACATTTTCGAGGGATTCGGCATCGATATCCGCGGGATTTTCGCATCCGCGGCCGCGATCAAATCCGTGACCGTTCGGCCCGCCGCGCTCCAGGGCGGCGGATTTGCGGATCTGTCGCTGAAAACGGGCGGTGACGTAATTCTGAATTCGGTCGACCTTCGTTTCTCTCGGTCGATGACCGTGACTGGTACGATCACCAGCGGCGGTGCCGGCACGTCAAGTCTCAGCGCGCCGTATGTGGCCTTGCTCTACGGAACCGGCTCGGCCGGCGCAGCCGGGTCGGGAAAGGTCGTGGTCACGGCTGATCTGATCGACATCGCCAGGGCTGCCTTCAGCGGTTTCGCCGAGACGCAGCTGGTGGCGGGCGAACTGCGCATGGGCGGGCTGCCCGGCGGCAATCTCATCGAAGATCGGACGGCGACGCTGACCGCCGATGGCCGGCTTGAGCTCAAGGTCGGCCAGCTCTATCCGGCGACCGGCATCTTGGCCTCGATCAAGGCGGGTACCGAGCTGGCGATCGAGCCCAATGGCGGTGCGGCGCTGCCGCTGTCGGCGGCCGGCTCGCTGTCGCTCGAAGCCCCGGTGATCGTGCAGAATGGCGTGATCCGCGCGCCGTTCGGCAGCATCACCTTCACCGCCACCGATAGCATCACGCTCGGTGCCGGAAGCGTCACCTCGGTGTCCGGAGACGGACTGGTGCTGCCATACGGCACGTTGATCAACAATGAATTCTGGGCCGATCCCGTTACAGCCGCGACTGCGACCAATCCGACGCCGACTTTGAGCCAACTGCCGGAAAAGAAAATCACGCTGAGCGCGCCGACTGTGAAGCTGGCGAGCGGCTCGGTGGTGGATATCCACGGCGGCGGCGATCTCTATGCCTGGGAAAGCGTGCCCGGTCCCGGCGGCTCGCATGACGTGCTGTCGCAGGCAGGCATGTATGCGATCATGCCGGCGACGAGTTTTTCCACCGCGTCGCAGGACCGGATCTGGCTGGCCGGCGGCAATGGTCTCGCCGCGGGCTGGTATGTGTTGCTGCCGGCGCGCTACGCGCTGCTGCCGGGCGCCTATGCGATCTCCGTGGTCAAGGGCTCGCAAGGCAAGGCGATCACCGGCTCGACGGCGTTGGCCGATGGTTCGATCCTGATGGGCGGCTACCGCGCCGACACCTATGGCGGCGGCTACCAGCAGCAAAGCTCATCGTGGCGGATCATGTCGGGTACGACGCTGCGGCAATACAGCGAATACAACGAAGCCTATGCCAACAGCTTCTTCGCCTCCGATGCCTTCAAGCTCAGCCAGTACCGTCTGACCGGCGTCAATGTCGTCACGCCGCGGCTGCCGAACGATGGTGGCTCGGTGGTGTTCAAGGCGGACACGGATCTGGTGCTCGACGGCACGCTGCTGTCGCAGCCGGCAGCGGGCGGGCGCGGCGGACTGGTCGATATCGCCGGGACAAGGA
The DNA here is from genome assembly GCA_963793165.1 of uncultured Alphaproteobacteria bacterium. GTDB lineage: Bacteria > Pseudomonadota > Alphaproteobacteria > Rhizobiales > Xanthobacteraceae > Bradyrhizobium. The sequence continues at coordinate 823,631 of CAWBYU010000002.1, read as the reverse complement.
TTGCGATCGTCGGCGCCGGCGAGGATCGCAGCGATCTTGCCGGCTATCTGGTCATCGATTCAACCGCACTCAGCAATTTCGGCGCCGGCAGCCTGCTGATCGGCGGCAGCCGCAGCGGCGATGCGCTGGGACTTCTGGTCGATGTCAGCGCGAGCGATGTCGTGGTGCGCAACAGCGCGACCACCGCGCTGACCGGGCCGGAGATCGTGCTCGCGGCCAGCGGCACGATCACCGTCGGCGACGGCAGCGCGATCATCGCCAGGGGCGAGGCCTCCAGCAGCGGCAATCTGGTGATGGCGCCGCAGGTCAAGGCGGTTTATGGCGACCTCAGTGGCATCAACGACGGCAATCCCGCCAACGACGTGCTTCTGGCTCCATCGAAAGACTACGGTGCGCTGATCCGGATCTCCAATGGCGATGTGGTCAAGGTGGTGCGCCAGAACGTCGACACCACGATCGGCGGCGTCGTCAGCATCGGCGCCAATGCGACGCTGTCGGGCGGCAAGGCGCTGCTGATCGACGCCACGCAAAACACAGTGGTCGCCGGCAGCGCCAAGCTTTCCGGCACGGCGCTGTCGCTCTCGAGCGGCCGGATCGGTTTCGGCGGCGGCGCCACCGGGCTGGTGCTCGACGCCATCTCGCTGGCGCAACTCGCCAACACCCGGCAATTGACGCTGCGCAGCTACAGCACGCTCGATTTCTACACCTCGGTCAATCTCGGCAGCGCCGGCCTGAAAAACGTCACGCTGGATGCCGCCGGCCTGGTCGGCTATGGCAGCGGCACCATTGCGGTGACCGGCGGCAGCGTCACGCTGGACAACAGCAGCGGCAGTTTTGTCGAGCCGACCGGCACTGGGAACGCGCAGCTGGTGCTGAGCGCCGACGAAATCGTGCTCGGGGCCGGCAGCAAGGCGCTGCGCGGCTTCGACAGCGTGGCCATCAATGCGTCGCGGCAGATCACAGGACAGGGCAATGGCGCCATCGACGCCGGTAGCGCTGCCGTGACCATGACCGCGCCGGTGCTGACCGGTCGCGGCGGCGCGTCGCAATCGATCGTCACTACGGGCGCGCTGCGCGTCGCCGGTGGTGGCGGCGTGCTGGCATCCGCCGCGGACAGCCTCGGTACCCGGTTCGCGCTGACCGGCGCCAGCGTCGATTTCGCCGGCGCGATCGTCGCCCTCGGCGGTGCGGTCAATCTGACCGCAACCGGCGGTGACGTCGTGATCGGCGATGGCGCGCTGATCGATGTCGGCGGCTTCAAGAAGCAGTTCTTCGACGTCGCGCAATTCGCCGATGCCGGCAGCATCGCACTGACCGCGGTCGGCGGTTCGGTGCTGCTAATGGGCAATTCCGTCCTCAACCTTTCGGCTCCCGCCGAAGGCGGCAACGCCGGCAAGCTTGCATTGACCGCCTCGGGCGGCGGCACCGTGGTGTTGAACGGAACCATCGCGGCGCGGTCCGGTCTCGGCGGCAAGGGCGGTTCATTCGCGCTCGACATTGCCGCCTTGCCGGATTTCGCCGGCATGAGCCAGAAGCTGAATGCGGCCGGCTTTACCGCGTCGCGCCAGTTCCGGATTCGCGCCGGCAATGTGCTGATTGACGGGGTCACCAACGTCGCCAACTTTACGCTTGTTGCCGACCAGGGCGCGGTGACGCTCGCGGGCAGTATCGACGCGCGCTCGGACTATGGCGGCACGATTGCCATCAGTGCCGGCAACGGCCTGGCCATGTTGGGTTCAACGTCCCTGCAGGCCGGTGCCACCGGCGCACTCGGTAGCGGACGGGTGACGCTGGAGGCGAGCGGCGGCCAGCTCGACGTGCAGGGCGGCCGCATCGACGTCGCCGGCGGCGATGGCGGCCGGGTTCGTTTCCGCGCGCAGCAGACTACCGGCCATGAGGAGATCGCCGTGACCAATTTGCGGGCGACCGTCGTCGGTGCGCGCTCGGCCGTGCTCGAAGGCGTCAGCGTTTACACCAGCACTTCGGTCGACGCGGTTCGCGCTGGCGCGATCGCCGACGCCAACACTTTTGCGGGCAATGCGGCGGCGATCTCCGCCCGGCTCAACGCCGGCGGCGGCATCGCGGTGATGCCGGGCATCGAGATCCGCAGCAGCGGCGATCTGGTCGCCGAGACCGACTGGAATCTGTTCGCCGATTTCGGCGCCAATGCCCGCGAGGGCACGTTGACGCTGCGCGCGGCGGGCAACCTCACCATCCTCGGCAATATCAGCGATGGTTTCTCGACTTCCGACCGCAGCGGTGTGCTGCAGGATGCCGCTTCGTGGAACCTGCGGCTGGTGTCCGGTGCCGATCTCAGTTCGGCCAGCGCCATGGCGCTCCAGCCAAAGACGGCGCTGCCGGCCGGCAGCGGTTCACTCATCGTCGGCGACGCCACCAACGGCTATCAGGTCCGCACCGGCACCGGCGACATCGGCGTCGCGATCGGGCGCGACCTGCTGCTCGCCAACAGCGTCTCGGCGATCTTCACCGCCGGCCGCGCCGACGGTGCGCTCGCCGGCTTCACCGCGGCGGCGGACGCCACCTATGGCGTGCTCGGCGGCAACCTCACGATCGCGGCGCAGGGCAATGCCAGCTCGACACTTCCAGCGAACCTCTTCGACAGTCAACTGTTCGTCGAATGGCTGAAGCGTCAGGGCGAAACGGACGCGAACTACGTCTATCTACCCAATCAGCAAAGTTCCTGGTGGGTTGACTTCGGCGTATTCCAGCAGGGCGTCGGTGCGCTCGGCGGCGGCAACGTGTCGGTCTCGACCGGGGGCGATCTGGTCAACATGCTGGTGGCGCTGCCGAGCAATGGCCGCGTCAAGGGCGGACTGACCGCCGCCGAGGCGAAAGTGCTGGAGACCCGCAATGGCGGCCTGATGAATGTCGATGTCGGAGGCGCCATCAAAGCCGGTTATTACTATGTCGGCCGTGGCGCCGGCACCATCACCGCCGGCGAATTCGGCGTCGGGCGCAACGTATCGATCCTGACGACTGCGAGTAACGGAGCGGCCATCCGCACCGATATCTACGCCATCGCGCCGGTCCTCGCGCTCGGCGACGCCACCATGAGCGTGCGCACCGCCGGCGATCTGCGGCTGCAGACCGTGCTCGATCCGCTGCTGCTCGGCGGCAGCGGACCGAACGTCGGCGCCTATATGAGCGGCTACACCGACCGGACTGCGCTCGATCTTACCTCGGTCGGCGGCAACGTCACCCTGGTCAATCAGGGGCAATATATTTCCAAGGATCTCAACGTCATCGACGTCTTTCATGCCCCCCACCTGCCTTTTGCCCTGATGGGACAACTGGCGGTCAATCTCTACCCATCGATCACTCGCATCGCGGCGCTGAACGGCTCGATCGAAAACCAGGCGCGCTTCTTCACCATGCCGGGCAGCAGCCCCGAGCTGCAAGTGCTGGCGTCGGGCGATATTTTCGCCGGCACCATCATCATGTCGCGCGCGACGCTGGAGATGTTGCCGTCACCATTGCGGCCGGTTGGCGGCTCAAGGGCCGCGCTCAACCTGCACATGGCCGATAACGTCGCCTCATCCAGGCCATTTCAGGAGCAGGGTTTCCAGCTCATTCTGCTCAACGAATTGCATGAGCCCGGAGTCAACGCGGATTATGGATCGCAAAACCTCAATGCCTACATTCACAGTGTCAATAACCCGACACGGCTGCCTAACGAGGACGATTACGAACCGAGCCGGGTCTACGCGCTGAATGGTTCGATCACCGGCACCTCCGTTCTCACCAAGGGGCAACCGGCACTTGGCACCATCACCACCAACGAACAGACCTGGTTCCGTGCCGGCACCGACATCCGCAACATCGATTACCGGCTGCGCAATCTGCATCGCTCCGACGACTCGCTGCTCGAAGCCGGCAACGATATCATCGGCGGTGCGGTCAACGTGCAAGGACCCGGTGCGATCGTGCTGACGGCTGGCCGCGACGTCTATGGCGCAAACTTCTCCGTCGTCAGCGTTGGGAATCGGTTCTTCGACGCGAACAACCGGCCAGTGGCGACGTCGGAAATCGTTGGCTTGCCGCGCGACAGCGCGGCGATCTCGGTGCTCGCCGGCCTCAACGGCAAGCAGCCGTCCTACGGCGCGCTGGCTGCGGCCTATCTCGATCCCGCCAATGTCGCCGCGATGCCAAGCTATCTGAAGGTCGCGGTGGATGGCGTATTGCTGCCGATCTATCTTATCGATGCGTTCGAGGATCGCGGCGGCACTCAGCACAAAGTCCGCTCCGGGGTGGTCTCCTTTGTCGAGGAAATCAGCGGCGAGAGCCTGTCGCCGCTTGCCGCCTGGGCCCGCTTCCAGGCGCTTCCCAGCCTGACGCAGCAGCGCTTCCTGCGTCAGGTCTACATGCAGGAACTGAAGGCGGCCGGCGACGACCAGTTGACGCTCGACACCAGCAACCGGCCGATCAACGGCGGCTACAAGCGCGGCTACGCGGCGATCGAAACCTTGTTCCCGGGCCAGGACTGGAAGGGCAACGTCAAGATCGGCAACGCCACCTTCCGCACCATGGCCGGCGGCGCCATCGATGTGCTGACCCCCGGCGGCGGTCTGCAGGTGGCGGCGCTCGGCACGGTCGCGCCGGCCGGCGCCGGCCTGATTACGCTCGGCAATGGCGACATCGACATCTTCGCCCGCGACAGCGTCACGGTGAACCGCTCGCGCATCCTCACATTCGCCGGCGGCGACGAGGTGATCTGGTCCACACTCGGCGATATCGATGCCGGCCGCGGCGCCAAGACCACGCGTGTTCCGGCGGCGCCCGAGATCGTCACCGATGTGGATGCCGTGACAAAGACTCTGGAGCGCGCGGATATCTCCGGTAGCGGCATCGGCACCATCATCGGCTTCAGCGGCGTCGAGCCCGGGGACGTCTCGCTGATCGCGCCGGTCGGCACCGTCGATGCCGGCGACGCCGGCATCCGGGTCAGCGGCAACTTCACCGTCGCCGCGATGTTCGTGCTCAACACCGACAACATCAAGGTCGGCGGCGAGAGCAAGGGCGTGCCGAAGGCGCCGCCCGTGATGGTCAATCTGACGGCTGAGACTAAGGACAAGGCGGCGGCCGACGCGGTTAAAGACGCGACGCGGCAAACCGACAATGAGCGCCCGTCGGTCATCATCGTCGAGGTGCTCGGCTATGGCGGCGGAAGTGACCAGCCAGATAGCGGAGAGGAGAAACGCCGCCGGTCGCCCGATCAACGCAGCTATTTGCCGAACAGCCTGCTCCAACTCGTCGGCAATGGCGTTCTCACCGAGGCGCAGAAGCAGGCATTGACCGAGGAGGAAAAACGCAATCTTGCCTCGCGCTGAGCATGCTGCAGGCCCCGTTCGGTGACGACCGCGGAGGCGCGCGGCGAACTCGCCAGCAATTCCTTCCTGTTGAAGTCTGTGAAAGGGACCGGCCTTCAATCGGGCAGGAATACGACCGAGAGCAGACGGTTCACGCCGACGCCATGTTGACGGGCGAGGTCATGCAGGGATTGCTCGCTGGTCGCGGTGCCGCCGTTTGTGGGAGCATAAACGTTTGGGCTGAAGCCGCAGGCTGACCGCTCCGGCAGAGGCGGGCTTCGTACATGTAAGCGGCTCCGTTGGCCACATAGTGCAAATTAGGTATCGCCGCGGGCAAGAGCATCCATGAGCGAGCAATCCGCAGAACTCGAACCTGAAACTAGCCGTTCTGAGCACGAGGACACAGCTCCGCTTCGTTGATTTTATTGCGTTCTCGTCAGAGGTGGAGCGTGTTCGTGGCGTTTGGCGAGGTCGTTTCTAGTCTAGTGAGGCGACGAGGGGGCGAGTTGAGGCCCGTAATAGCGGCCAGGTGACTTTCTGGCGTCGTTGTGGTGGCTCGAGAATTACCTGCTTGAGTTCGCCACCGCCAAGCACGACAACTACGAAGGTGAGCTTGTCGTCGTTCTGGATCAGGCCCCCGCTTATCGCGCTACCTCGCGTATTGCTCTCGGCGACAGATATCGCTTCCGCCATCAGATGTCGCATGCGCACGTCTCTGAAAGCGCGGCGCTGGTAGAAATCATGTTTGGCTGGCGGGACCGATGGCAGGCGTGACGTCGCTATTGCTGGGTCCGGCCGGCGAAACCTGGATCGGGTTGGCGGTCTGGTAGCCGGTCGGGCTCGCGATTTGACTCTGCTAGGGCGCGCGGCGCAGCCGCTTGCGCGGCGGGACCACAGCTATTGCCAAGCCCATTTTCCGGGCAGGCTTCGATTTCGCCCGGAACGTCGTTATCACGGCTTCCGCCGTCTCGGTGAACTTCGCGCTCGGACCCTTGCTGCCGGCCGCTTGGCGGCTGACTCGCGCGCCTTCGAGGAGCAGTGTCAGCGTGTCGGCCAGCACTTCGGGCTGCGAGATACCGGCGCGGCGGCAGAGCGAGGCGAGGCGGTTGCGGTGATTGGTCTTCAATTCCTCGATGATGCGGCGACCCGGATGATCGTCCCCGGTCAGTTCGATCGCGGCATTGGCGAGCTCGCAGCCGCGCTCGTCGGAGGTCACGCATTCCTCCGCGCAAATCAGCCAGGCCTTCAACTGTGCCTGCGCGTCGCCGGGATGGTCCTGTTCGAAATCCCGCCACATCTCGTCGACCTCAATGGCGACGCCTTGAAGATAGGCGACAATGAGATCGTCCTTCGAATCGAAGTGCCGGTAGAGCGTCATCTTGTTGGTACCGGCAGCTTCGGCGATGGTCTCGACGCCGACGCCGCGGATGCCGTGGCGATGGAACAAATCTCTCGCGGCGAGCAAAATTCGGTCTCGGGGCCGCATCGTGGCGGCAAGTGCTTCGGGCATTTCGTTTCCTCAAGAGGGATGCTGTGCCGCCCGCTTGACCACGGTGTTACCGGTCGGTAATGTCCCGCCGTTACCGACCAGTAACATCACCCCACATTTCGGGTCAAGATCGGGCCGCCGTCATGGTTAGCTTCTTTATTCATCGTCCGATCTTCGCGTCGTCGATCGCCGTCATCATGGTTCTGGCCGGAGCGATCTGCTATTTCCTGCTGCCGGTCTCACAGTTTCCCGACATCACGCCGCCCCAGGTCGTGGTCAGCGCGGCCTATCCGGGCGCCAGCGCCCAGGTCGTCGCCGACACCGTGACGACGCCGCTCGAACAGCAGATCAACGGCGTGCAGGGGATGACTTACATGTCGTCCTCCAGCTCGAACGACGGCTCTTCCACCATTACCGTCACCTTCGACGTCGGCTATCCCCTCAGCATCGCCGCGGTCGACGTCCAGAACCGCGTGGCGCAGGCCTCGGCCTCGCTGCCGGCGATCGTCAATCAGGGCGGCGTCATCATCAAGAAGCAGAATCCGAACTTCGTGCTGATCGTGAACCTGGTTTCGCCCGATCGCTCGGTCGATCCGGTGGCGCTCAGCAACTATGCCTATCTTCAGGTAGTAGACCCATTGAAGCGGGTTCCTGGGGTCGGCGACGTCCAGATATTCGGCGAGCGGCGCTATTCGATGCGGATCTGGCTCGACCCGGACAAGCTGGCCAAGCTCGGCATCACCGCGGTCGACGTGCAACAGGCGGTCGCCGAACAGAACGTGCAGGTTGCCGCCGGCAAGATCGGGCAATCCCCGGCGCCTGCGGGCACGCCGTTCGAAATGCAGGTCAATGCTACCGGCCGGCTCAGCGACCCCGAGCAGTTCGGCGACATCGTGGTACGCTCCGATTCCGCCAGCGGCGCGATCGTGCGGATGAAGGACGTCGCGCGCATCGAGCTCGGCGCGCTGCAATATTCCTCGACCGCCGTGTTCGGCAAGGATCCGACCGTCGTGCTGGCGGTGTTCCAGATGCCGGGTTCGAATGCGCTGGATCTGCAGGAACACGTCAAGGAAAAAATGGAGGAGCTCTCCAAGCGATTCCCGAAAGGCATCGAGTACGGCCTGCATTACGACACGACGCGGTTCGTCAGGGCGGCCAAGCGCGACGTGATCATCACGCTAAGCGAAGCGCTGGCGCTCGTCATCCTCGTCGTCTTCATCTTTCTGCAGAACTGGCGCACGACGCTGATCCCGACCATTGCGATCCCGGTCTCGTTGATCGCAACGCTGGCCGTGATGCAGGTGATGGGCTTCTCGCTGAACATGCTGAGTCTGCTCGGCATGGTGCTCGCGATCGGTCTCGTCGTGGACGACGCCATCGTCGTGGTCGAGAACGTCGAACGGCAACTCGAGAACGGTCTGCCGCCATTGAAAGCCGCGCAGGCGGCGATGGCCGAGGTGACCGGGCCGATCATCGCGACAACAGCCGTTTTGATGGCCGTGTTCGTGCCTGTTGCGTTCATCCCCGGTGTCACCGGACGTCTCTATAATCAATTCGCGCTGACGGTAGCGATTTCGGTCGGAATCTCCGCGTTCAATTCGCTGACGCTCAGCCCAGCCTTGAGCGCTGCGTTCCTGCGGCACCGTCCGCCGGGCAATTTCGCGCCGTTCCGCTGGTTCAATTCCGGTTTCGAATGGCTGTCGAACGCCTACGCCCACCTGGTCCGGATATTGATCGGCTGGAAATGGGCGGTGCTGGCGGTATTTGCGGTCGTGCTGGGCGCGACCTATTTCCTGTCGCAGCGGATTCCATCAAGCTTCCTGCCGGTCGAGGACCAGGGCTACTTCTTCGTCGTGATTCAGCTTCCGGACGGCGCTTCCCTGCAACGCACCGACACGGTGGCCGAAAAGGTGCGGGGTATTCTGGAGGGCACGCCGGGCGTCGAGATCGTCGGCTCCATCAGCGGTCTCAACTTCCTGACCAACGCGGCGCAATCGAACTCGGCGGTGGAATTCGGCATTCTCAAACCCTGGGATGAGCGGCCAGCTTCGCAGACGGCATCCAAGATCGTCGCCGATGTGCGAATGAAGCTCTTGATGATTCCCGAAGCCTTCGTTCTCAGCTTCGATCCGCCATCCATTCCGGGTCTCGGAGCGACGGGTGGTTTTGAATTCCAGGTCGAGGACTTGTCGGGCAGGGGCAGCTTTGCGCTGAACGAAGCCACTCAGGCGTTGATTGCGGAGGCCCGCAAGCAGCCGGAACTAAATCCGCAACAGCTATTCAGTTCGTTTTCGACCTCGACGCCGCAGTTCAAATACGACCTCGACCGCACCAAGGCGAAGCTGCTTGGGCTCAACGTGCCCGACGTGTTCAACACGCTGCAGATTTTCCTGGGCTCGCTCTACGTGAACGATTTCAACCTGTTCGGGCGTACCTTCCGCGTCACCTTGCAGGCCGACCAGGATGCGCGCGCGGCGGCGACCGATCTCAACCGGCTTTATGTCCGCAACAACAGCGGCAGCATGGTGCCATTGAGCACGCTCGGCCTGCTCAAGCCGATCGTCGGTCCGGAGACGGTGCCGCATTACAACAACTACGCGTCCGCGCTGGTCAACGGCGGCGCCGCGCCGGGCTACAGTTCGGGGCAGGCCGTTACCGCCATGGAGCGGGCGGCGGCCGTGGCGCTTCCGCGCGACTTCGGCTTCGAATGGACCGGTATCACCTATCAGGAACTGAAAGCCGGCTCGATCGCGACCGTCGTGTTTGTGCTGGCGATCGTGTTCGTGTTCCTGATCCTGGCCGCGCAGTATGAGAGCTGGTCGATGCCGTTCATGGTGCTGTTCGCGGTGCCGCTGGCTTTGTTCGGTGCTTTCCTCGCGCTGTTCGTCCGCGGCCTACAGACCGACGTCTATTCGCAGATCGGTCTCGTGATGCTGATCGGCCTTTCCGCCAAGAACGCCATTCTGATCGTCGAGTTCGCCAAACGCCGGCGTCAGGAAGGTTTGAGCATCGTGGATGCTGCGATGGAAGCCGCGCGTCTGCGGCTTCGGCCGATCCTGATGACGGCGTTTGCGTTCATCCTCGGGGTGGTGCCGCTGATGATCGCGAGCGGGGCCGGCGCCGCCAGCCGTCAATCGATCGGCACCACCGTGTTCGGCGGCATGCTGGCGGCGACGATCCTGACCCTGTTGTTCGTGCCGGTGTTCTATGCCGCGATCGAAACGTTCCGCGAACGCGGCGAAGCGCCCGAAGAATCACATGCCCACCAGCCGAGCCACACGCCGGCCGAATGAAATCAGGAAATCACATGAAAACCTGGAAAATCTTGCTTGGCAGCGCCGCTGTCGTTTGTGTCGGCGCAGTCATTGCGTCCTACTCACTGCGCACCGGCCCGGTGGCTGCCGCAGGCCCTTCGGGCCCGCCAGCCATGCCCGTGCCCGTGACGGCTGTCGTCAAGCGAACGATCCCGGTTTATCTCGAATATTCCGCACGCACGGAATCGATCCGCGAAGTTTCGCTGCAGGCCAAGGTCGCCGGCTATATCCAGTCGCAACCCGCGGCTGACGGCGCCGACGTCAAGGGCGAGGAGCTGCTGTACAAGATCGACGACCGCGATTATCGCGCCGCACTCGATCAAGCCAAGGCGCAGGCGCAGCGCAATGTCGCGGCCCTTGGTTACGCGCAGTCGAACTTCAAGCGCGGCGACGACCTAGTGAAGACGGGCTTCCTCGCCAAGGACAATTACGACCAGCGCGCCAGTACGCTGGGCCAGAGCGAGGCGTCGGTGGCGCAGGACAATGCCTCGGTCCGTTCCGCGGAAATCAATCTCGCCTACACCGAAATTCGCGCACCGTTCTCGGGACGCCTGGGCCGCAACCGCGCTCCCGTCGGCACGCTGGTCGGCGGCTCCGGTTTCACGCTCAACACGCTGGTACAACTCGATCCGCTCTACGTGACGTTCAATCCGAGCGAGCGCGACATCGTAGTCATCCAGAGCGCGCGTCTAGTGAGCAAGGTGGCGGCCAAGGTGTCGCTGCCCGACGATGCCTCCACCAACTATGCGGGAGAACTCACCTTCATCGACAACGGCGTCGACCGCACCACGGGAACGATCACGGCGCGGGCGACCGTGCCGAACCCGAAGTTCACACTGCTGCCCGGACAATACGTCCGCGTCCGCCTGCATGTGCGCGACGAGTCCGACGCCCTGCTGGTGCCGCAGGTCGCGCTCGGATCGAGCCAGCTCGGCAAATACGTCTACGTTGTCGGCGAGGGCAACAAGGCCGAGCAGAAGATCGTGACGCTTGGCCCAACGGACGGCGATGCCGTAAGCGTGAAAGGCCTTCTCGAAACCGACCGGGTCATCACGGGTAACTTGCAGAAAATCGGCCCCGGTTCGCCGGTCGCGCCGATCGCCCAGAAGGAAGCATCTGCATCGGCCGTCAAATGAGAAAGGCGCGCGTCATCTTCCGCTGGATGCGCCGCGCCTGGCGGGGCTGGTCGACGCCGTTCTCCGAAACTCGCGCGATCTCATCGATCGATACGGCGGAGTTTGCGGACTTGCTCCGAAAGAAGGACCTTGAGACGCTGGCGCGAAGACTTAGCGAGCATACAGGTCGATCGATGAACAGATCTTAACGAGGTCCAGCGACGCGAGGCGCCTCAAGCTCGAAAGGTCCTCGCCTTTATGGGGCATTGGGCCTGATGAAACCGGATATCATCTGATCAACACGTCCCGCGGGCCGCTCGTCGAGGAGGGCGCGCTCATCGCGGCGTGCTTAAGGCGGGTCGGATCGCCGGCGCCGGCTTGGACGTCGTTGACCAGGAACCCTGCCGGCCGATCACCCGTACCGCGCGATGGCCAACGTCACGCTGACGCCCCATCTGGGTTATGTGACCCGCGATCGGAAGACGTGGTTGGCCGCACGGCTCTCGGCCGCCTGGCGCCGCAACTGCGCCAATGAAACTCCGGTATTCAATAAGTGTATTTGTCTAAGTCATTTCCTCGGTCAGCCGCGCAAGAACTAGGTCACCTATCTGCTCCTGCTGGGCGCCGAAATGTCGGCGCCCAGCAGGAGTAGATCTGATGAAACTTCAGGACAGGCTCGACGCCTTCACCAAAGACTTGGTCGCGAGCGGCAAGATCCCAGAGCCCATTTTCGCCGGCCTCATGGAAGGCATCCGCGAGCAGGTCGATGGCGGTTATGCCGATCGCGCGTTGAAAGCCGGCGAACGCGCTCCTGCTTTCGAACTCAAGGATGCGGACGGAGCCGCGGTCGATTCAGCGGCGATGCTCGCAAGAGGGCCGCTCGTCGTGAGCTTCTACCGCGGCGTGATGTCGCTTTGGTGGTGCTGGATGTCATGCTGCCTGGGGAGGACGGGTTAAGTATTTGTCGGCGGCTGCGTAGAAGCTGGAGAAGACCGATCTCCCGAGCTTGCTGGAAACGGTCTGCGCTCGCTTCAGCGCGAGCTATCCTTTTTGGAGTTGCACCGCCTACGTCATCCAACACGAAGTTCTTGATATGGTTGCGAAGTCGGACCCCGGTAGCGGTGACAACGACGCTTTTCCTCCTTCAAGCAGAGGCGCGCGCGGCGGATGCGCAGCCTGCAATCGTTGCTTCTCTCCCAAACACGACACCCAATTCTTCAGGCGTTTATGGCTTTCTCAGAAGCTGGAACGTCATCCTCGGTCCGAGCGCGACGTTCATCCCGAAATATGAGGGGGCGGACGCGTTCAAGGTTTGGCCGATCCCGCTCGCTTCCGCCCACTATGGTCGCCTGTCGATCGATTCGCGCGGCGTTACTGTGAATGTCTTCTCTGCGGGCGATTTCAGTTTCGATCTGCGGGGAGGTTACGAGTTTGGGCGCTCCGAAAGCGATTCCGATGACCTGAAGGGTCTAGGCGACATCAGCGCGGCTGGCGTCGTCGGCGGCATCGCTTCCTACAATCTGGGGCCGGCGAAATTCTACACCTCGCTTGATCGCACGATCGGCGGCAGCGAGGGGTTGGTGGCCAGGGTCGGCGTTAACGCCGCCCACACATATGACCGCTTCACCTTTAGCGCTGGCGTTTCGGCGACCTGGGCGGATGACAAATATATGCAGGCGTACTTCGGTGTGACACCAGAGCAATCGGTTCGCTCGGGGCTCGCCACCTACAACGCCAACGCAGGCTTCAAACGAGCCGACTTCACGACCTCCACCACCTACATGATCTCGGAGCACTGGCTGATTCGGGGGCAGGTGGGTGTCGGCTATCTCCTCGGCGATGCGGCCGATAGCCCGATCATCAAAGAAAAACTCCAGCCCTCGGGCATGTTGTCCGTTGGCTACAAGTTTTAGTTCTGTGACCAGCGTATCGTGCAACACCCAGGAAGATGCGGTATCGCTCGGCGCGGTCGGGCATTGATGAGCCGAACGTATGTTTCGAGCTAGTCCAATGAACGACCGAGTGTTTCAGGTGTGAGAAGGAGATGTGTTGCGATCGTGAGGACGCAGATCCCCATCACGTAGTAAGCGATCAGAGCCGGGCCACCGCGTTCGTTAAGCCATGTGGATACGGCAGGAGCCGTCCCGCCGAAAAGGGCCGCACAGACCGCATAGGGAATCCCAATACCGGAGGCCCTTATCCTGGTAGGAAACAATTCGGAGAGGAACGTCGCCGCAACGGAATTGTTGACCGCAACTAGCGTTGCACCAGTGATCGCAACCACCAAGAACATTTCAAAGGATAGCGGCGCGCGAAGCGCCATCAAAAGCGGGTAAGCAAGCGCGAGGAATCCCGTGGCTGCACAAAGCAGCATTGGCTTGCGACCGATTTGATCCGACACATATGCAAAGGCTGGCACGCCCACAATGTATACCGCAGTGGCAATCAGACTACCGACAAACCCCGCACTCCTCTCTAGTCCGCCAACCATATTCGCATATGTCGGCAGGAAGATGAGCCAGAGGTAATACTGCACGCTGCTTAATTGCGCGACAAACACGATGAACACTTCGCGAGGATAATCCTTCAAGGACGATAGGACCGTCAGTGCACTAGGTGACTTGACTTTGCTTCGCTCGAACGACGGCAACTCGGGAAGACCGTTACGCAGGAAAAAGCCATAGACGGATAAAACCCCTCCAATGAGAAAGGGTACGCGCCACCCCCAAGACGATAGCGCGGCGGGATCAACTGCCTTTGCAACAGCGCTCGTCACGCCCAGAGCGACCAGCACAGCAAGGCCGGAGGAGACCAACTGTGCAGAGCCAGCGAAAGCTCGATGTCGACTGGGAGCATGCTCGTTAATGAAGCTCGCCGCGATTTGAAACTCTCCGCCCACCGCAACCCCTTGGACGAAGCGCCACGCAGTAACCAGGAGCGGGGCCAGGATTCCAATCTGGTCGTAGGTCGGGCACAGCCCAATCATTAAGCTGGCTGTGCCGGCCAGTACGATAGTCGTCGCCAGCAACTGTCGACGACCGTAGCGATCCGCCAAGGGCGAAAGAACAAAGGCGCCAATCGGACGCCCCAGAAAGCCGATTGCGAACGCGCCGAAACTCGCGAGCAGTGACACACTCGGATCGGAACTCGGAAATATCTGATCGGCCAGGATTGCCGCAAGAAAGCCGTAGATAGCAAAGTCATACCATTCGACGAAATTGCCAAAGGCGCCGCCAAAAATTGCCTTAAAGCGCATCGGCGAAGATGAAGCGCTTGGATCATTTGCTACAACGGTACTATCAATCATTACCTCTCCTTGCCCGCGCGCCGGCTCAGTAATCAGACTTCCTATCCTTTGGGGATCACTTGATCGACGTGTGGCCCGCCCCGATCATTCCGCGACCAGCCAACAGGTCGAGCCGCGAGCCGAACACCTCAGCAAGCAGATCCAGCTTTGCGGAGAAGTAGTCCTCCCCCTCATAAAGATATCGCTCAAGCCGTAACCCGCGGATCGAAATCAAGATCAACTCAATCAGGGCGACGGCTTCATCCGCATCATCGCCACCGGTCAGCGCGCTCTTGACCCACGGATGCAGCTGCGTTCGCATCGTGCTTAGACGATGCTCCACGACGCGAGAGTGGAAGAGTGGATCGCGGCGCGCACCAATAATGATTTCCCATGCCGCCCAATATTCGGGGTCGGAATAGATTTGCCAGAGCTGATGAACAAGATCGCGAGCACCGCCGGAAGTAGCGACCACCTCACCGATCTCACTGAGCCTCGATCCGACAAGTGCCGCGGCGTGGTCGAGCACGCCGATCATCAGATCCTCTTTAGTAAGGAAATGATGATGAAGAGCGCCTGTGGTTACACCCGCGCATCGCGCTATCAGACTGGTCGTAGCCCCCGCATATCCAAGTTCATGCAGCGTGCGTATCGCCGCATCAATTAGGGTCGCCTGCATTTCGCTGGAGCGATCAGCCTGAGTGCGACGCCGTCTGCCTGCTACAATCATCATACATACTACCTAATATGTAAATAACTGACTGTCAACAGCATGTTGATTGCCTGGGCGAGGAGTGTGGCGGTCCAAGGAACGTCCCGTGCCGCGGCCTTGACGGGCCGACGCCGGCCCGGCGGGGGCTGGCAAGCGCTTAAGGTTTGGTGGGAACGTGACGTTCCCTTGCCCACAGTCGGCCTATCGCGCCGAGGCCGCGATGAATTCGGCGACACGAGTCAGCGCACCCGCGTGATTGCGAAGCATCATCTTCCAGGTCTTGCCCGCCCACGTCTCGCCGCGGAGCGGTCCTCCGAGGATGGTGGTCACGAAAGTGCCTTCGACGGCCGGCGAACGCTCGGCTTCTCGAACCCAACTCGCAACTGTGATGACAATGTTGCCGTGCTCAATCGCCGTTACGGCGACCGGGCGACCGGAAGGAGCGTTTTCGGCTGACGCCCGGGGCGACATGGCGAACCCTCATGCGACCGACCGGAAATGGCAGGACTACATACTTTAGTGGATACATACTATAGTTGATAAACTCTCCGCGCGCAATGGGCTGACCTCAGCTCATGGATATGCGTAGGCTGCTCGGCCGCAACGTGCTGCGGATCCGAAAGAGCAAAAATCTTACACAGGAACGGCTGGCGGAAATGTCCGGCTTCAGCCAGCAATATATCAGCGGCTTGGAAAAAGGGCAGCGCAACCCGACTGTGGTTACGGTGTATGAGCTGTCTCTGGCGCTTGGCGTCAACTATATTGAACTATTGAAGCCCGATGCTCGAGCTAAGAAGGAAAAGGACTAGGGCGTGGACTCATTACGCGTAGCCGCAGGCGGTTCAAAAGGCACTCGTCTGCGAGTTAGTTTCTGAAGCCCTGAATCCGTCGACCGGGCCGCTCAGGATACCGGCGTCGGATCGGGGTGGGCATGCCGCAGTGAAGCGCAATCGCGGCAGGTGGATAATCCCGGAGTTCTACGGTGAATCACGGAACCGAACCGTCCTCAACCCGTTTCCACGGATTGGCGTGGAGAGATGGCTGTGCATCGACGTGTCCGGTATTTTTTGATGGCTGCCTGCTTGATGTGGCCGGCATCGGGGTTCGCTCAGAACCAGCAGCCCGTTCCGTCGCGGGAGGACGCCGAACGTAACGCCTTCCAGACGCCGACAACAGGCGGCTCCCAACGGGGCGAACATACCCGCGACACAAACCCTTTGTCTGGCTCGCAAGGGCCGGCGACGAATCCTGAAGGCAAAAACATCACCGAGCCAACCGGGCAGCCGACGAAACCAAGTCCAAACAGCCCCGACAAATAGGCCCCAAGCGCTCCTGCGGTCGAGAGCAATAGCCAACAGGCCGCGAGACCGTCACCCGGCCGACGCTCAATACCTATGCCGCCAGGCGCGAGAACCTCGTCGCCATGGCCAACGAACTGTTCGACGTCGTGAAATCAGGCGCGGTCAAGATCGAGGTCCATCAGACCTATCCGCTCAAGGATGCCGCCAAGGCGCATGCCGATCTCGCCGCGCGCAAGACCACGGGATCGACGGTCTTGACGGTCTAAGAAGGATAGCGCGCGACCGGTCGGCCGCCTCACGCTCGCCCGTCGCGGGATCCGAAAGCCAGGTCGCGGCTGCGCAGCCTGCCGCGCCGGATCGACCACCGCTCATCATTGTGGCGCATCGCCTCGTCGAGCGCCGGGCGTGCGTTCAACTGCTTTTCCGGCAGGCAGGCGACGATCGCATTGCGGTCCACGATACCCTGTTCGTCGACGATCCATACCCGCAGCCGGTCCCCGGCCAGCCGCGCCGCGATTCGATCCGGCGTTGGATCGACATCGTTCGCCACCATCACATTCATCACGATGCGCCCACGCGGCGCCAGCCGCGCGCGGATCGCTTCGCAGGTTTCGATATCGAATTCATCGTTGAACTGAAAACCGGGACCGCCGACATCGATGGCGATGCCGTCGTAAAGCGTGTCGTCCCGATAGATGAATTTCCGGAAATCGGAGACCATGCAGTTCAGGTCGTCGGGCAGGGCGAAAAACTTGTGGGCGATCACGAAGCTGATCGGATTGTTGTCGACGATGGTCAGGTTTTTTCCGAGACGGGCCAGCCTGGTCGCCAGGTTTCCGCCGCCGCACCCCAGAACGAGAATGTTGGCCGACCGATGCAGCAGCTCGTCCATCAGCCTGACGTAAGTGAAGACGCTTTCACCATCGGGCGTCGCCTGGCTCTGCCGCACGCCCTCTTCGAAATAAATCCGCGTTCCGTCCCACGAACATTCGACGATCTCGATCTCGCCGTGTCTCCCCTGGTAGCGCCCCAACAGCCGCACGGTCGATAACCACCCCAAGTTCATGCATCAAATGGCATGCTTCAAGCATCTTTTATCATGTAAGGTGTCGAGTGCCAATCGGATCGAGCGATACGAAAGAATGGCGTCCGGTCTATGGTTCCTGCGCGCAATGCCAACGCCTGCTTCGAACCCGGCGGAATCCAGGCCGATCGGCACCCGATCGTCTTCCGCATTTTTTGATATATTTTGCGTGGAAATTGATGCTTGAGGCTGGAATTCGCAGGGTGTAGATATGCTCGACGCGGATTGCGAAAGGTCACGTTCATGATTACCGCCAATCAACTCAGGGCCGCCCGCGCGCTCCTGAACATCGATCAGCGGCAAACCGCTGACCTGGCGGACCTTTCAGTTCCCACCATCCAGCGCATGGAAGCCAGCGACGGCGTCGTCCGCGGCAATGTCGATTCCCTGATGAAGCTGGTCTCCGCTTTGGAGAACGCCGGGATCGAGCTGATCAATCCGGGGGTGCCGAGCCCGGCCGGGGGCCGCGGCGTGCGGCTGCGGGAGCATGTCGCAAAACCCAAGGCGAAGGCGGCCCGGCAACCCAAGGTGTCTTCGTCGCGGGCGCTGGAGCGGGCGCGATGAATTCGCGGCTGGCGCGCTGATCGGCCGGACGTTCAAGACCCGATGACGCGTGCGTCCGCCCGTTCGAGCAGAGCCAGCAGCCCTTTCAGCATGGCCATCGGCGATGGCGGGCAACCGGCAATGTGGAGGTCGACCGGGACCACCTCCGAAACCCCTCCCACCACCGCATAGCTGCCCGCGAAGCAGCCGCCATCGCGGGCGCAATCCCCGACCGCGACCACCCATTTGGGATTGGGGACGGCCTCATAGGTGCGTTCCAGCGCCTCGCGCATGTTCTTGGTCACGGGTCCGGTCACCATCAGCACGTCGGCATGGCGCGGCGAGGCCACGAACCGGAGGCCGAAGCGTTCGACGTCGTAATAGGCGTTGTTGAGCGCGTGAATTTCGAGTTCGCATCCGTTGCAGGATCCGGCGTCGACCTCGCGGATCGAGAGACTGCGGCCGAGCCGCCGCCGCGCGGCGCGGCCGACGGCGGCGGCCAGTTCCGTCACCCCGGCATCGTCCGGGGACGGTGCCAGCTCGGTGAACGGCCGGCGAAACAGGCTTTCAAAAAGCAGCTTGCGCATCTTGCTTTCCCTAGAGGTCGTGGCCGGAATAGGAACAGTTGAACGACTTGTTGCAGAGCGGAAAATCCGCGACGATATTGCCTTCGATGACGGCTTCAAGCAGCGGCCATTGAAACCATGAGGGGTCGCGCAGGTGGCATCGTTCGATCCGGCCATCCCGCACGCGCAGCCAGACCAGGACGTCGCCGCGGAATCCCTCCACGATCGCCATGCCTTCCCGCGGCTCGGGATGCCGGCCCGTCTTTGCCCGCAGCGGGCCTTCGGGCAGCCGGTCGAGGATCTGGTCGATCAAAGAGAGACTCTGCTCCACCTCCCGCACCCGGATCCAGACGCGGGCGTTGACGTCCCCCTCGTTCAGCACGGGGATATCGAAGCGCAGATTGTCATACGGCGGATAGGCAAGGGTGCGGCGCGCGTCGAAAGCGCGGCCGGACGCGCGGCCTATGTAGCCCCCGGCGGCATATTGGCCGGCCAATGCCGGCTTGAGCACGCCGGTATCGACGGTGCGATCCTGCAGCGACGCGGTGTTGTCGTAGAGTTCGATCAGGGCGGGAAAGCGCAGCCGGATGTTATCCAGTGCAGCCTGGATGGTTGCTCTGCCTTCATCGTCGAGGTCGCGGGTCACGCCGCCGGGCACGATGATATCCCGCATCAAGCGATGGCCGAACGCGGTATCGGAGGCGCGCAGGATGCTCTCCCGCAGCACGCTGCAATGGGCGTGCATGAGGGCAAAGGAGGCGTCGTTGCAGATGGCGCCGATGTCGCCGATATGGTTGGCCAGCCGCTCCAGCTCTGCGACGATGGCGCGCAGCCAGACCGCACGGTCGGGTACCGCAACCTGCAGCGCGGCTTCGGCGGCCCGCGAAAATGCAAAGGCATAGGCGACGGTGCTGTCGCCTGACACGCGGCCGGCGAGTTGGGCCGCCCGTTCAAGATTGGCTCCCATCATGAGCGCTTCGATACCCTTGTGGGTATATCCCAGCCGCTCCTCCAGCCGGACCACGGTCTCCCCGCTTGCCGTAAATCGAAAATGTCCGGGCTCGATGATTCCGGCATGGACGGGACCGACCGCGATCTGATGCAGCCCGTCGCCTTGCGCCGGCAGGAAACGATAGGGCGACGTCGTCGGCAACGCGTCGATGCGGTTTCCCAGGGGAAAGCGCACGCCCCAACGGTTGTGATCGAGCCACGGGCGGGTATCGGGCAAGCCTTCCGCCGACAATCCGAACAGATCGTGGATGGCGCGCTCCAGTCGAAGCGCCGGCGGGTGATACCGCGCGACTGAAGGATAAACGCGCTCGGGGCAATCCAGGCTGACGGTGGCGATTTCAGCCGCATGTCCGTCCATGATCGCCATGTGCACCATCGAGGGTTCTCCCCAAAGGCCGAGCAGGCTCCAACGGCCCTGTGCCAGCTCGCTTGCCGCGAATTTCCAGACCGAAGCATCGACCATGGCCCGCGGCCATGGGCGGTGTTGCGGGACCTCGCGGCCCTCCAGCATCAGATCGATCAGCGACGGCATCTCTCGTTTGTCTCCAAACTAACCAAGCAGGCGCGCCACATGCTGGAACCAGACGACGAGCGGCGCGGGAAGATAGATTCCCGCGATCAGAACCAGCGCGAGATGCGCGAACATCGGGACATAGGAGGCCTCGGCCGAGGCCGTGCTGCCGCGGGGTTTGCCGAACGCGACGCTTGTCAGGCGCAGCATCAACGCGCCAAAGGCCAACAGGAGCCCGAACACCAGGACGATCGCGAGCAAGGGCTGCCGCGCGAAGGTCGAGCTTACGAGCAGGAATTCGCTGGTAAAGATGCCGAACGGCGGCAGTCCGGCGATCGCGACCACGCCGATCACCAGCCCCCAGCCGAGCACGGGATGGCTCTCGGTCAGCCCCCGGATTCGGCCGATCCGCTGGGTTCCCTTGATCTGCGAAATATGGCCGACGGCGTAGAAGATCGCCGACTTGGTCAGGCTGTGCATCACCATGTGCAACAGTCCGGCAAAATTGGCGAGCGGTCCGCCTATCCCGAACGCGAACACGATAATGCCCATGTGTTCGATCGACGAATAGGCGAACAGGCGTTTGATGTCGCGCCGGCGGTACAGCATGAACGCCGCGAACACGAGTGAGACCAGCCCCAGCGTCACCATCAGGGGCCCGGGCGCGATCGCCGCGGGATTGGCGACGAGCAGGATCTTGAAGCGCAGCAGCGCATAGAGGGCGACATTGAGCAGCAAGCCCGACAGCACCGCCGATATCGGCGTCGGACCTTCGGCATGCGCATCGGGCAGCCAGGCATGCAGCGGCGCCAGGCCGACCTTGGTGCCGTAGCCCAGCAGCAGGAACACGAACGCGACATTGAGAAGCGCGGGATCGAAGGCCGATGCATGCTCGATCAGGATCGTCCACACCATGCCGTCCTGGCCTTCGCCGACCACCGGGCGCGCCGCCATATAGACCAGGATGGTTCCGAACAGCGCCAGCGCGATGCCGACGCTGCCCAGGATGAAATATTTCCACGCCGCCTCCAGCGCGGCGTGGGTGCGATAGATGCCGACCATCAGCACCGTGGTCAGCGTGGCGATCTCCACCGCGACCCACATCAAGCCGATATTGTTCGACACGAAGGCGAGGTTCATGCCGAACATCATGGTCTGGTACATGGCGTGGTAAAAACGAAGATAGACCGGCGTCAACCGCTCGGTCTTGAGTTCGTGCGCGATGTAGCTCGCGCTGAAAATGCTGGTGGTGAAGCCGACGAAGGTATTGAGCACGATGAAGACGATGTTGAGGTCATCGACCAGCACATACGGCCCGGGCTGCGGACGGTCGACCACGAACAGCGAGAGAGCCGAAAGGAATGTCGCCAGGCTTGCGATGACGTTGAGCCGCGCCGTCTGCCGGTAGCCCGGCAATGCGGCCAACAATGCCGCCGAAGCGATCGGGATCAGCAGGACCGCCGCCACCGGATCGAAGGAAGGCAGGCTCATGGCCGCTCGCCCCGGAAATCGTCGAGCGCGGACACGTCGACGGAATCGAAGCGTTCACGGATCCGGAACAGGAAGATGCCGATGACGATGAAGGCGATCAGGATCGAGAAGGCGACGCTGATCTCGACGACGAGCGGCATGCCTTTGGCGCCGGTGGCGGCCAGCACCAGCCCGTTCTCGAGCGACATGAAGCCGACGACCTGACTGACGGCGTTGCGGCGGGTCACCATGACCAGCAGCCCGAGCAGCACGACCGACAGGGCGAAGGCGAGATCCTCGCGCGCCAGCGGATCGGCCTCGGCGGTCACCCGCAGCATCAGCACCATGGAAAGGGCGACGAGGGCCATCCCGGCCAGCATGGTCGGGCCGATCCCCACCGCCGATTCGATGTCGCGATGAATTCCAAGCTGCTTGACGATGCGGTGCAACGCCACCGGAATGACGATCGCCTTGAAGACGAGGGCGATGGCCGCCGTGATGTAGAGATGAGGCGCGTCCTGGACATAGGCCTGCCATGCAACCGAAAGCGCGAGCACCACGGCATGAAGCGCAAAAACGTTGAGCAGCGAATAAAGCCGGTCCTGGTACAGCATCATGAAGCTGATCAAAACGAGTCCGCCGGCCAGCGTATGCGAGACGTCGAAGGCGAGGCTGTGCATTTGCATCAGAAACTCCTCGACACGAACAGGAGCAACGTACCGAGCAAGCCCAGCATCAGCGCGGCACCGAGAAATTGCGGAACGCGGAAAACCCGCATTTTCGCCGTGGCGGTTTCGAACAGCGCGAGGAAAAAGCCGGCAACCGCCAGTTTGACGATATAGGCGCCGGCGCCGATGGCGTAGGACAATGGTCCGGTACCGAAGACCGCGATCTTCCAGGGCAGGAACACGCAGGCGATCAGGGAAACATAGAGCAGCAGCTTGAGAAAGGCGCCGAACTCGATCATGGCGAGATGACGGCCGGAATATTCCAGAACCATCGCCTCATGCACCATCGTCAGCTCCAGGTGCGTGGCCGGATTGTCGACCGGGATTCGCGAGTTCTCCGCCAGCGCCACCATGATCAGGGCGATCACCGCCATTCCCAGCGACACCCGCAATCCGACATAGGACGACGCCATGAAATTCGCGACCGTCGAAAGCTGGGTCGAGCCGGCGACGAGCGCCATGCAGAAGACGATCAGCAGCATCGCCGGCTCCGCCAGCGCCGCGATCATGACTTCGCGGCTGGAGCCGATGCCGCCGAAACTGGTGCCGACATCCATTCCCGCCAGCGCCAGAAAGAAGCGCGCGCTTCCCAACAGCGCGACGATGGCGATCAGATCCGCCGTCCAGTTGAACAACAGACCGGTCGCGAAAGTCGGCACCAGGGCGGCGGCAACCCAGATCGCGGCGAAGGTCAGATAGGGCGTCACCCGGAACAGCCATGAGGCGTTGTCGGCCAGCACCACCTCCTTGCGGAGCAGCCGCAGGAGATCGCGATAGGGCTGAAAAACCGAGGCTCCCCGGCGGCGTAGCAGCCGGGCCTTGATCTTGCGCACAAAGCCGGTCAGCAGCGGGGCGAGCAGCAGCACCAGAAGCATCTGCAGGCCCTGCACCAACATGTCCGAGATCACGACCATATCGCGAGCACCAGCAGCAGCGTGACGAGGGTTGCGAAGACGAGACTGAGATATTGCCGGATGGTGAGGAACTGCAGGCGGTTGAGCCGATCGGCGGCAAGGCCGACCGCGCCCGCGATCGGCTGATACATACCCTCCCAGATCAGATCGTGCAGTTCGATCCGCAGTCGCGCCGGCCTGATATCTCCGGGGGCCGGCATCTCGACATGATCGCGGGCGTGGAACACGAGCGTGCCGAAAACGCGGCGGATCGGCTGGGCGAAGCTTGCGCCGGAATACTGGGCCGCGGGGGTCGGATCAGAGAAGCCGCAGCCCCAGGCGGGGCCCCGTCGCACCGCATGCGAGGCGAAGCGATGGATAAAGAAGACGGCGAGCGACGCGGATATTGCGATGAAAACCATCACCAGCAGTCCGCTGTATGAACTTCGGCTCTCCGCGATCGGCGCGATCGAAAGCCACGGCTCATTGGCCTGTATCGGCATGCGGCCGCCCAGGATCTCAATCGTGACAGGCGAAAGCGCGTCGATCACCAGTCCCGGCAGGATTCCGGCGAGCAGGCAAAGTGCGGCGAGGATGAACATGGCCGCAAGCGAGTAGCGGTCGACTTCGGAGGCGTTTTCCGCCGCCGCGCCGCGCGGCCGCCCGAGGAAAGCGACGCCGAACGCCTTGACGAAGCACGCCGCCGCCAATGCGGCCGCCAGCGCCAGCATCGCGCCGACGGCGGGCACCATGATCTTCAGCGCCCATTGCGGCAACTCCGGGCTTTGCAGCACGGCCTGGAAGATCAGCCATTCGGAAACGAAGCCGTTGAACGGCGGCAGCGCCGAAATGGCGACGCAGCCGACCAGAACGGCGAAGCTCGTGAACGGCATGCGGTGAATGAGCCCGCCCAGTTTCTCCATATTCCGCTCTCCCGTTGAGGTCAGCACGGCGCCGGCCCCGAAGAACAGCAAGCTCTTGAAGAACGAATGGTTGAGCACATGAAACAAGGCGGCCGTGAAGGCGAGCGCCGCCGCGAGCTTGAGGCCGTTGGCCTGGAACGCCAGGGCGAGACCGAGGCCGACGAAGATGATGCCGACGTTTTCGATCGTGCTGTAGGCCAGCAGCCGCTTGAGGTCCGTCTCCATCAAGGCGTACAGGATGCCCATCACCGCGGTGATGCCGCCAAGAAACAGCACCACGATGCTCGCGGACCAGTCCGGCGGCCCCAGCAGGTCGAACACGACGCGAATGAAGCCGTAGATCGCGACCTTGGTCATGACGCCGCTCATCAGCGCCGAGACGTGGCTGGGAGCGGCGGGATGCGCGAGCGGCAGCCAGACATGCAATGGCACCAGGCCGGCCTTTGAACCGGCTCCGAGCAACATCAGGATCAAGACCAACGTCGCCGCGTAAGGCGTGTGCGGGGCCGCGCGGATCGCCGCGAATCCATAATCCCCCGCCGGTCCCGCCAAAAGGCCGAAAGCAAGCAGCAAGGCGAGGGTGCCGAAGCTCGCCATGACGAGATAGACATAACCCGCCTTGGCGTTGCCGGCCTCGCGGTGATGCGCCATCACCAGCGCCCAGGAGGCGAGCGACATGAATTCCCAGCACAGCAGATAGGAAAAGGCGTCGTCCGCCAGCACCACCAAATTCATGCCCGCCAGAAAGGCGGGGAAGAAGGGAAGCACCCGATGCGGCGCCGGCTCGTGGCGGCCGTATCCGAGCCCATAAAGGCTTGCGGCCGCGCCCCCGAGGTTGACGACCAGCAGGAAAAATCCGGCCAAAGAGTCCAGCCGAAAATGCGCACCGAGCCAGGGCAACCCGATCGGCAAGACCAGACCGGTGGCGTTCGCGGTGTCGCCGGCCAGCCAGCGGATGGACCCTGACAATGCGACCAGGCAAATCGCCAGAGTGGCGCCGTAGACGACGTTGGTGGCGCGATGGGAGCGGCTGAGGGCTACCGCGAGAACGGCGACCGCCAATAATCCCGCGACGCACAGCATCTGCAGGACGACGGCGGAACTGGCGACAACGGGAATCATGTGCAGCCGATCATGTGCGCGTCCTGGTTCCGCCCGATGGCTTGTTTTCCGATCGAGCGCCGGGAAGAGCCTTGGCGGAACCCGCGCCGGTTTTCAGCCGCACCCCGCGCCCTTGGCCATGGCTGGCGGCTCCTTCGTCGATCATCTCGATCCCGGCCGCGTCGAACGCGGCGATCAGCTTGACCAGCAAATCGACATTGCCCCGTACCATCGTTTCGCTCGCCTCCATGCGCTGGATGGTTGGCGCGGAAAGCCCCGACAATTCTGCGAGCCGGCGCCGATCGATGCCGAGCAGCACCCTGGCGGCCCGCAATTGGCCCGCCGTAATCATCGGGCCGCCCCGGACCCCGCGCCAATATCAAACATCATACGTGCATGGTAACTAATGATGTTAAAGTGTCAATAAGTGATATATAAGATATCTATTCTAAGGTGCGTCGCCCGGCGGCGAGCCGGGCAGAATTGGCGAGCGCCCGGCTTGGCGGCAACCGCCATCCTTGTTGCCCGCACGGAACAATCCGTGGACGAGTAACGGCGACTGTCCACCGGGACTGTTGAGGATTGGGCGCCGGGATCGCCCTGTCGATGTCGGGCGCTTTCATAATTGCCCGCCGCGCGATTTCGCCGATCGATCGAAACCATGCCCCTCATTGTTGCGTTCCACGCGTGGGGACGTGCTCTCCTGCATACCGGGAACGCATACGCGGTAATCTTGTTGGTAATTCCCTTTCGCATGAGCACGCTCGTCCCTAGATGTGTACTGTTCCTTTTTTCAAACGTTTCAGGAGGCCTGCATGGGCCTGAAAAATGTCTCCGTCGCCATTCTTGGCGCGGCCCTGCTGGCGTGGAGCGGCGCATCGATGGCGGACGAGTACCGCGCCGATGAGTTTTTGGGGCTGGACCTCTCGCAGGCGGTGCTGTCGCCGAAGCGGCTCGGTCCGGCTTCACAATTCGCGCCGGTCGCGATCGAGGCGAAGACCGATAGCAGCGGCGAGGTGGCGCCGGCGCGCGTGGCACCCAAGGCCTCCGCACACATCGCTGTTGTCAGGCCCACCGTTCGCAAGGCCAGCGTCGCGCAAAACCGCGCAGAGCAACCGCGCGGCGCGGCTCGAACCAGGCTCGCTCACAGACACGGCAATCCGCTCGATGCCCAGGCGCGGGATACGCGGATTCAGGCCTGGCCCTGCAAATCGGGCGGCATCTGCAGCTGGAAATGAGGTGAAGGCATCTGGCCGCGCGCCCACTGGCGCGCGTCGTGGGTTCCCCCCGGTCATCCGCCTGTCGCAAAACCTTCGGCCAGGAGTCAACATAGGCGGGCAACCTTCGTCGTGATTCGACGAGGGGCCTGCAAATGGCGACGGCGATACGGGCACGGCAAAGTCTGACCAGACGTCAATGGCTGGTCCGCTCTGCATCGTCAGTGGCGCTCGCAGGGTTGGGAAGTCTCGCCAGGCCGTATCTCAGCCGCGCCGCGGATCGTCCGCAGATCGCGTGCGGGCTGGCGTCGGGCGATGTATCCGCCGGCGCCGCGATGGTGTGGGCGAGGGCTGACCGCGCCGCGCGGATGCAGGTGGAGTATTCGACCGTCGAGAGCTTCAAGACCATGGTCGGCGCCGCATCGGCCGATGCGTTGCCGGAAAGCGACTTTACATCGAAAGTGTTGTTGGACGGCCTTCCGGCCGGGCAGGATATTTTCTACCGGGTGCGGTTCGAAGCCATCGGCGAGACCGGAACATCCGGGGAAACCCAGGTCGGCCATTTCCGCACCGCGCCAGAACAAGCTTCGATCTCGCGACCCTCAATCTCATTCGTCTGGTCGGGAGATACCGCGGGCCAGGGCTGGGGCATCGATCCCGCGCGCGGCGGGATGCGAACCTACAGGACCATGCTGGAGAACCGCCCGGACTTTTTCATTCATTCCGGCGACCACATCTATGCCGATTGTCCGGTGCCCTCCGAACTGAAACTGCCTGATAGCGGCATCTGGCGGAACATCGTGACCGAGGAAAAATCCGTTGTCGCGCACAGCCTCGCGGAGTTTCGCGGCAACTATAGATATAACCTGCTCGACGACAATCTGCGCGCCTTCAACGCGCAGGTCCCGATGCTGGCGCAATGGGACGATCACGAGGTCACCAATGACTGGTCGCCGATCGGCAGCGCCGACGAGACCGGTTACGCCGAGGACGGCACGTCCAGGCTGGTCGAGCGCGCCCGCCGCGCGTTTCATGAATACATGCCGATCCGTGCGATCCCCGCGCAAGCCGGCCGCGTCTATCGCCGGATCGGATACGGGCCGCTGCTCGATGTGTTCCTGATCGACATGCGCAGCTACCGCGATTCCACCTGGAACAAGCGCGATGACCGCGGCGATTGTTTCATCCTTGGTCCCGTGCAACTGGCCTGGCTGAAACGCGAGCTCGCGGCTTCGGATGCGACCTGGAAGGTGATCGCCGCGGACCTGCCGATCGGCTTGATCAGCGAGGATGCGATCGCGCTGGGCGATGGGCCGCCGGCGCGGCGCGAATGCGAAATCGCCGATCTTTTATCCTTCATGAAACGGGCCGGGGTCCGCAACACCGTATGGCTGACGGCCGACATGCATTACACCGCCGCGCATCGCTACGACCCGAACCGGGCGGTGTTTCAGGAGTTCGAAGCATTCTGGGAATTCGTCTCCGGCCCGCTGCATGCGGGGACATGGGCGCCGGGCCAACTGGACAATACTTTCGGTCCGGCGGCGATGTTCCAGAAGGGCTGCAGCGCGGAGCAGGGCGAAAACCTCGCGCCGTGTTTCGGCCTGCAGTTCTTCGGCCGCGTCGATATCGACGGCCGCTCCGGGGTCATGACCGTCACGTTGAAGGATGTCGACAACCGGGATCTGTGGTCGGTCGATATCGAGCCGCGGCCGGACGCCCGGCCGGGCAGAATGCTGGCGCAGCACATCTAGCACTGACGATGAGCGATCGGTTTGCGCTTGCTGCCCATGCTTCGAGACGCTCGCGTTGCTCGCTCCTCAGCATGAGGTTGTTGTGTTGCAACAAGTTAGACCTCATCCTGAGGAGCGGCGTCTTCGCCGCGTCTCGAAGGATGGGCTGCCATACCGATTTGTGATTCCAGGCAGTAGCGCTGTCTCAGCGCGTCACGATCAGGTAGCCGCCGAGGACCATCAGCAGCGACAGCACGACGATCGCGCCCGCCACGCCCGTGACGATCGCGAGTAGTTCGTTGGCCTCCAGCCATCGTCGTAATGCCCTGACCATTCCAACCCGATCTTGATTTGGCTGCTGCGCTGTGGGCAAGCTATCAAACCGCTGACCCGCCGTCTCACTTAATCCTTTCGCCAAAATGCCCGTTCCCGTGGCCGGTTGCTCACCCCGTGAACTTCAAGAGGGAGTCACCATGGAACATCTGCAGACCCAGGGCATCCGCCTGCCGCGGCTCGGGCTCGGCACCTTTCGTATGCAGGGCGATGTGTGCCGCGCGGCGGTCGAAAGCGCGCTCGGCCTCGGCTACCGGCATATCGACACCGCGGAAATGTATGGCAACGAAGACGCCATCGGCGCCGCCATCGCCGCAGCGCGCATCGCACGCGGGGATTTGCACATCACCACCAAGGTCTGGAACGAAAATCTCGCGCCGGATGCGATCCGCCGGGCGTTCGATGCCAGCCTGAAAAAGCTCAAGCTCGATCATGTCGATCTTTATCTGGTGCACTGGCCGGCGAAGAACATGAATCTGCCGGCGATGTTCGAAACCCTGCTCAAGCTGAAACAGGAAGGCCGCACCCGCGCCATCGGCGTCGCCAATTTCAACATCGCGCTGTTGAAGACCGTGGTGGAGGAGATCAAGGCGCCGATCGCCTGCAACCAGGTCGAGTATCACGTGATGCTGGACCAGACGCCGCTGCGCAAATATCTCGCGGCGAAATCGATCCCGCTGGTGGCCTATTGCCCGTTGGCGCAGGGCCGGGCGACGTCGGATGAGACGTTGATGGCGATCGGCCGCAAGCACCATGCCGGCGCGGCGCAGGTGGCGCTGAAATGGCTGCTCGACCAGGATGGTGTCGCCGCGATCCCGAAGGCGTCGCGTCGCGAGAGCCAGCAGGCCAATCTCGATTCGCTGAAACTCAGGCTCGACGATGAAGACCGCAAGGCGATCGCGGCGCTGCCAAAGAACAAGCGTTGCGTGAATCCCGGCTTTGCGCCGGCGTGGGACTAAAGGCGGTCTTCCGACGTGCCCCAAAAGAAAATGGCCCCTCGCGGGGCCATTTTTGTCGTGTCTCAGTAGCCGTGATGGCGGCGCTTGATCACCACCACCCTGTCGGCGTGGCGATGGCGTTCGTGAAAGCCGCGATGCTCGCGGAACTGGGCGCGCGCGCCATGGCCGTGGTGATAACCGCCGCCGCGCTTGATCACGACGGTCTCGGCGCTCGCGATCGATGGTGCGGCAATGACGATCGCGCCAAGTGCTGCAATAATGTAACCAAACTTCTTCATGCTGTCCTCCTCGGTTGAGCGGGGACTAAACATCGCATGCACAGGAACGTTCCACGGCAACCCGAAGAGAATTCTGAACAGCCGTTCAGCAAGCATCAACGTGCGCCACGGAAGGATGTTCCGATGATGCGCTACTCTATGATGGCCTGATACACCATGGCGTTGATCTTCTGGCGATAGTGCCAGCGGATCGGGCCAGGCGCCGCGGAGAGATACACCACCGCGAGTTCTTCCTTCGGATCGACCCACCAGTCGGTGCCGCTGGCGCCGGGCCAGGAGAACTGCCCGACCGAGCCCATCATCCGGACCACGCCGGGCGTCGTGCGCACGGCAACTCCGAGGCCGAAGCCGTAATCGGCGCGGGTCGGATCGGCGTTGCCGACGAGATTCCTGATGTTGGGGCCGAGCTGGTCGGCCAGCATGTAGTCGACGGTCTTGCGGCCGAGCAGGCGGGCCTCGCCGGATCGGCCGCGATTCATCAGCATCATCGCAAAGCGCAAATAGTCCGGCGCGGTCGACGCCGCGCAGCCGCCGCCGCATTCGAATTTGAGCGGCTGCGTGAGTTCGGGACTGCGCGGCTGCGGCTTGCCGGTGTCCGGATCGGCCGGCAGCGGTCTGGCGTAGCGCGCCGCCTTGTCCGGCGAAATCGAGAAGCCGGTGTCGGTCATCCCGAGCGGCGCGAATAGATTGGCCTGCAGATACTGCCCGAGCGACTGCTTGCTGATCTGTTCGATGGCAAGGCCGAGCACGTCGAGACCGAATCCGTAGTCCCAAACGGTCGCGGGCTGATACAGCAGCGGCAGCGACGCCAGCCTGTCCAGGAAGGCCGCGCCGTCGTAATGGCGCGACGCATCGCCGCTTCCCGCCGGATACATCCTGTGCACCACGGTGTGGCCACGCCCGCCATAGATGATGCCGGAAGTGTGGCGCATCAGATCCTGGATCGTGATCTGGCGATCGGCCGGTACCGTCTCGGTGGTCGGCTCGCCGTTCGCATCGCGCGCGGCGACCCGCATGCCGGCGAATTTCGGGAAATATTTGGCCACCGGGTCGTCGATCAGGAGCTTGCCTTGCTCATACAGCATCAAGGCGCCGACCGCGGTCATCGGCTTGGTCATCGAGGCGATGTTGAAGATGGTGTCGGTGGTCATGGCAATTCCGGCCGCCTTGTCGCGCCAGCCATAGGCGTCGAGCGCCACCAGTTTGCCATGCCGGGCGATGGCGATGACGGCGCCCGGAATCCGGCCGGCCTCGATGTCGGCTTTTAGCGCCGCGCCAATTCGCGCCAGCCGCTCGCTGGAGAGGCCGACCTCTTCGGGCTTGGCGCGCGGCAACGGATCGTCGGCGAATGCGGCGGTGGAAGCGAGCAGGCAAAGCGCGGTCGCGAGAATTCGAATGGCAGCCATGGACCTCTCCCGTTCGGGCTCTTCGGCCCCTTGATGTTGCCCCTGAAGCTTATGGCAATGCGCGCAGGCAGGCCAGCGGTGCATTCATTCGTTTTCGCGGGGGCAGCTCTCCGGGTTCGGCCGGTTCTGCCTGCAGTTCTAGTTGCATTTGTGCTGCGGCGGGGTCGGATTGCCGTTGGCGGTGAATTTGCCGTCCTTGATGGTGTATTGGTGCTTCTGGTCGCGATTATAGATCGCGCGCATGGTGCCGTCGGGCTGCTTGATAAGTCCGTATTCGCGGGTCTGCTTGAGCTTGGGAAAGAAGACGCGCAGAATTCAGCATGCCATCCTGCGAAACCTCGGCGCCGACCACTTCGCTTTCGTCGGTGCTGCCGCCGAAATTGCGCCGGTGCACGACCCGGTCATCCGACGTGATCTCATAGTCAAGCACCGCGCCTTTGTCCCGGTCGGGCGCAAGCGAACAGTCCAGCGACCATGGGCCGATCAGTCCCCATTGGAGAACAGTCTCGGCGACAGTTTCCGCCGCCGCGCCAAGCGTAAGCATCAGCGAAAAGGGGATCGCCAGCGCCAATCGGCTACACGGTCCGTTCAAGGTTCGCGCCTCGCTTCGCTTGGGATGATCGGGGATCGAACTTGCCTTCCGATTTCGGCGCAATTGCGCCGGTGCAGACCGTGATCGATGGCGTGCCGTTCGGCCGCCCGTATCAGTCGCCGATGAGATGGGGGAAGGCGAGGGCGAGGATAGATGGATTGCTTCGTCGCTACGCTCCTCGCAATGACGGGGATAGGACAAAGGGCCGTCATTGCGAGCCAACGGGTCGCGCTAGTGCGCGCCCGATGATGGGCTCCGCGAAGCAATCCACCGTCTGCATCTCCACATCAATCCATTTGCTTTTGGATCAGCCTCTCGCCCGCTCCACATTCGCGATTCTCGCGGGCACGCCGAATTCCTTGCGGC
Organism: uncultured Alphaproteobacteria bacterium; assembly: GCA_963793165.1. Taxonomy (GTDB): domain Bacteria; phylum Pseudomonadota; class Alphaproteobacteria; order Rhizobiales; family Xanthobacteraceae; genus Bradyrhizobium. Next base: position 791,373 of record CAWBYU010000002.1, on the reverse strand, counting down.
ACACCTCGGCCAGCGCCGCGACGCCGTCGCGGATTTGTTCATGCGACGGACTGGCGAAGCACAGCCGCAGCCGGCTGCGGGCATGGGCCTTGTCGGTCGACCATTCCGGTCCGGGATTGATGGCGACGCCGGCGGCGAGCGCGGCCTGGTAAAGCTTCAGCGTGTCGACCGTGTCGGGCAGTTTCACCCACAGGAAGATGCCGCCCTGGGTATCTTCGAACTCGGCCGAGGTGCCGAACTGCTCGTTGAGGGCTTCCATCAGCGTGTCGAGCTTGGCGCGCAGCCCGCGCGTCAGTTTCGGCACATGCGCGGCAAAGTGCGGCGCGCAATATTCCGCGAGCACCATCTGCTCCAGCGCGCCGGAGCCGGCATCGGTCTTCAGCGCCAGCATCCGCGACAGCACGGCCCAGGGTGCTACGATGTAGCCGACCCGCAATGCCGGCGCGATCGACTTTGAGAACGAACCGATATGGATCACGCCGCCGGTCCTGCTCATGGCATAAAGCGCCGGCGGCCGCTTGCCGTCCCAGATCAGGTCGGCATAGCAATCGTCCTCGAAGATCGGCACGCCGTATTGCTCCGAAAGCTTCAGGAGTTCGGCGCGGCGCGTCTCGGGCATGATGGTGCCGGTCGGATTCTGCACGGTCGGGATGGTGTAGATGTATTTCGGGGTGACGCCCCGGCGCTTGAGATCCGCCAGCGCCGTTGCCAGCGCGTCCATCCGCATGCCCGCATGGTCGAGCGGAATGCCGACCACGTCGACACCGAGCCGGGTCAGCCGGTTCAGCGCCCCCTGATAGGTGTCCTGCTCGATGATCACGGTATCGCCGCGCGCCAGCAGCGTCTGGTTGACCAGGTCGAGTGCCTGCAGCGAGCCGGAAACGATCAGGATGTCGTCGGCAGCGCAATCGATGCCGGCATCGCGCTTGAGTTTTGTCGTCAGAAATTCGCGCAAGGGAAGATAGCCTTGCGGCCCGCTGGCCAACCCGTAGGTGGCGAGCGTCATGCCCTCGCGCCGGAGCACGGCGTTCACGGCATCGATCAGGCCGTCGACCGGCACGCCGTCGGGATCGTTGTTGCCGCCGACAAAGCTGTATTTCGCAAGCCCCGTCCATTTCGCAGCCGGCGCGGGTAATCCCGCCGGCAGCAGGGGCGCGAAGTCGAATGGTGCTGATGTCATGGACGTCATTTCCCTTTTTGTTTTTTGTTGAGAGAGCCGGCCTGTGCCGGCCCCCTTGCAGGCTAGTTCTTGCCGACCACCTTGACCGGCCGACCCTGGGTGACGAAAGCATAATGTCCGCTGCCGACGCCGCCGACCATCAACGCCTCGACCACGGGTTCGGCGATCTCGCCGGTCGCCGCCCAATCCACCACGAAGTTGGCGCCGGTCCCGCCGCGGAGATCGGTGGTGGGGACGAAGACCTCGATGGTCGAGAATGGTTTCAGCGCCACCGGGGCCTTGAGGTAGCCTTCCACCATTTTCCCGCCGGTGTCGAAATAGGCGATCCGGCGCAGCACCAGCGGCCGGGTCTCCGAGGCGTTGTGGATGCTCAGCGTCACCGAGAAATCCGCCCGCAATCTGCCCTGGCTCATCGAGACGCTGGAATAGACCGGGACGTAGAAGGCGCCGGACACGGCGAGATTTTCCGAGGGCACCGCGGTCAGCGATCCGGCGAAGGTCTGCTCAATTCCGGCCGGGGTTTGCGCCTGTGCGGCCGGCGCCTGCAGCACCGGCAGCCACGCCAGCATTGTGAGCAGCGAAAACCTTGTCCCGATGTGACACATTGCTTGTTTGACCTGCACGCCCATGTCTTTAAGTTGCGGCGAGGGAACCTCTTTTGTCATGCACGAGCTTATTGGCGATATCACTTTATGCATCCTGTTCGCATGGGTGCTGGGGCTTCTGGCGCATTTCTTCCGGCAGCCGCTGATCCTGGCCTATCTTGTCGCCGGGTTCGTCATTGGGCCATTCGGCATCGGCCTGGTCAAGTCGCAGGAATCGATCAGCGTCATCTCCGAGCTCGGCCTGATCTTCATGCTGTTCATGATCGGGCTGGAAATCGATCTGAAGAAGATCGTGCGGGCCGGCCGGGTCATCCTGTTTGCCGCCGGCGGACAGTTGGCGGGCGGCTGCGTGCTCGGAATCCTGTTCTTTGTCGGGATCGGGCTCCCGATGGGCGGCGGCGGGTTCGACGCGCTGTATCTCTGCATCGCCTGCGCGCTGAGCAGCACCGTCATCATCGTCAAGGTGCTGTACGAGAAGCGCGAACTGGACACCTTGCCCGGGCGCATCACGCTCGGCGTTCTGGTGCTGCAGGACATCTTCGCCATCCTGTTTCTGGCGGTGCAGCCGAGCCTCGCCGACCTCCAGGTCAGCGTCATCCTGCTTTCGATCGCCCGCGTCGGCGCCCTGGTCTTAACCGCGCTGGTGCTCAGCCGCTATGTCCTGCCGCGGCTGTTCCACCAGATTGCCCGCCGCCCCGAACTGATCCTGCTGGGCGCGCTGGCGTGGTGCTTCCTGATCGGGGAGATCGCCGAAAAACTGCATCTGTCGCGCGAAATGGGATCGCTGGTGGCGGGGGTTTCGCTGTCGACATTTCCCTACGCGCTCGACGTCACCGCCAAGGTCACGACGCTGCGCGATTTCTTCATCACGCTGTTTTTCGTCGCGCTGGGCATGACAATCCCGGTTCCCAACCTGTCGGTGGTCGGTCTGGCCTTGATCGTCGCCGCCTTCACGGTGGTCAGCCGGGTGGTGACGACCTTTACGCCGCTCTATCTGATGAAGCAGGGCCTGCGCGCCAGCCTGCTGCCGGCGATCAACCTGGCGCAGATCAGCGAATTCTCGCTGGTGGTGATTCAAACCGGCATCGTCGCCGGGCACATCAAGACCCAGACCGCGAGCGCGGTATCGTTCGCCTTCGTGATTCTCGCGGTGCTCAGCACCTTTGTGATGATGCGCAGCGACCAGATCACGCGGCTCGCCATCGGCCCGCTGAAGCGGATCGGCCTTCGCGACCTCGATCACGTCCAGGCCGCCGACGCCGGCCCCGAAGGCGGACATGGCGAGGCGCGGCGGATCGTCATTCTCGGATTTTTCCGGGCGGCCAGTGCGCTCCTGAGCGAGATCGAGCGGCGGATTCCCTTGCTGCTCGAACAGATCACGGTGATTGATTTCAATCCTGTGGTATTCCAGACCCTGGTCGCTCGCGGATTGCACGTGATCTACGGCGATATCAGCAATGTCGACACGCTGGTGCACGCCGGCGTCGGCAAGGCCGAACTGATCCTGTTGAGCGTGCCGGACTCGCTGTTGAAGGGCGCCACCAATGAAAAGCTGGTCCGGCATGTGCGCACGCTCAATCCGACCGCGAAGATCATCGCCACCGCCGACCTTTTGTCCGATGTCGATGATCTCTACGCCGCCGGCGCCGATTATGTGATGGTGACGCGGCTCAGCGACGCGCACGAGCTCTTTGCCGTGATCGAGGCCGCCGATGCCGGACTGCTGGAAGACAAGCGCGCCGAGATGGATGCGCAGCTCGCCGAGCGCAAGGAAGTGCTGCCCTAAAGGTGGCGCTTGGGCCCACCTTCACCGTTGCGAGATATTGGGACCAAGTTCTACAGGACGCCTCCTGCCATGGCGGCGGGCCAGCATGGGACGCTTGCCGCCCCGTCTTAACGACGTTCTGCCCTGCGTAATGATGCTGGCGCGAGCCCGCGAGTCCGGCTAATGCTCCCGGCATAATGAGAGACTCCTAAATGGCCGATCCGATCCAGGAAGTTCTGCAAGCCTTCTCCCGCGGCGAACTCGTCGTCGTCACCGATGACGAGGACCGCGAAGGCGAGGGCGATCTGATCGTGGCGGCGTCGCTGTGCACCGCCGACAAGATGGCGTTCATCATCCGCCACACCTCCGGCATCGTCTGCGCGCCGATCACCATCGCGGACGCGCGCCGGCTGCGGCTCGATCCGATGGTCGCCCATAATGAATCCAACCACACCACCGCCTTCACGGTATCGATCGACTACAAGCCCGATGGCGGCACCGGCATTTCGGCGGACGAGCGCGCCTCCTGCTGCCGCGCGCTGGCCAATCCCAATGCCGGCGCCAATGATTTCGCGCGGCCCGGCCACGTGTTCCCGCTGATCGCACGAGACGGCGGGGTGCTGCTGCGCTCGGGGCATACCGAGGCCGCGGTCGACCTCTGCAAGCTGAGCGGCCTGCCGCCGGTCGGCGTCATCAGCGAATTGATGAACGACGACGGCACCGTCATGAAGGGCGAGCAGGTGGCCCGCTTCGCCGCCGCCCACAAGCTCAAGCATGTCACCATCGCTGACATGATCGCCTATCGCCAGGCCCGCGAGAAGCTGATCGAGCGGGTCTCGACCTTCACCACGGAAAGCCCGATCGGGCTGCTGCAGGGCTATGCCTATCGCTCGCCGTTCGACGAGATCGCGCATGTGGCCTTCGTCTATAACGGCGTCGGCGACGGCAAGAACGTGCTGACGCGCTTTCACAAGCCCAACATCGTCAAGGATATCTTCACCGGGCCGAAGCGCATGCAGGCCGTGCTCGAGCATTTCAGGAAGGCCGGCAGCGGCGTGCTGATCTATTTGCGCGACGGCGCCGCCGGCGTTCCGGTCGCGCCGCTGCCCGAGAACAAATCCGCCGAAGCCGATCGCAACAGGCAATGGCGCGAGGTCGGTGTCGGCGCGCAGATCCTGCGCGATCTCGGCGTCACCTCGATCCGGCATCTGACGTCGTCGACGCACGACTATAAGGGACTGTCCGGCTTCGGCATCGAGATCGTCTCCAACGAACAGCTTGAAGGCTAGCGTTCCGTCATTCCGGGGCGCGCGCGGCGCGAACCCGGCATCTTGGGATTCCGGGCTCGCATCTTCGATACGCCCCGGAATGACGCTGTTGAAACATCCAATCCATTTGCGCTCTTGCCCGTTGCGCTTTAAAATGACGGCAACGATGTGAAAGGAATTTTCATGAGCGCGCGCCCTCAGGCCAAGGACAAGCCGTCCCCGGTGAATTTCCAGTGGGACGATCCGTTCATGCTGGACGAGCAGCTCACCGAAGACGAGCGCATGATCCGCGACACCGCGCGGGCCTATGCGCAGGACAAGCTGCTGCCGCGGGTCAACAAGGCCTATCTGGAAGAGAAGGTCGATCGCGACATCTTCCACGAGATGGGCGAACTCGGGCTGATCGGCATCACGCTGCCGGAGGAATATGGCTGCGCCAACGCGAGCTATGTCGCCTATGGCCTGGTGGCGCGCGAGATCGAGCGGGTCGATTCCGGCTATCGGTCGATGAATTCGGTGCAGTCGTCGCTGGTGATGCATCCAATCCATGCCTATGGCGACGAGAACCAGCGCAAGAAATATCTCCCGAAGCTTGCGACCGGAGAATGGGTCGGCTGTTTCGGCCTGACCGAGCCGGACGCCGGCTCCGATCCCGGCGGCATGAAGACCCGCGCCGAGAAGACATCCGACGGCTACCGGCTGACCGGCACCAAGATGTGGATTTCCAACGCGCCGATCGCCGACGTATTCGTCGTGTGGGCCAAATCGGCCGAGCACAACAACCAGATCCGCGGCTTCATCCTCGAAAAGGGCATGAAGGGCCTGTCGGCGCCGAAGATCGGCGGTAAGCTCTCGCTGCGCGCCTCGGTGACCGGCGAGATCGTGATGGAGGGCGTGGAGGTGCCGGAGAGCGCGCTATTGCCCAATGTGTCCGGCCTCAAGGGCCCGTTCGGCTGTCTCAATCGCGCCCGCTACGGTATTTCCTGGGGCGTGATGGGGGCCGCGGAAGACTGCATGGCGCGGGCGCGGCAATACACGCTCGACCGCAAGCAGTTCAACCGGCCACTGGCCGCGACCCAGCTGGTGCAGAAGAAGTTGGCCGACATGCAGACCGACATCGCGCTGGGCTTGCAGGCAAGCTTGCGGGTCGGACGCCTGATGGACGAGGGCAAGATGGCGCCGGAGATGATTTCGATCGTCAAGCGCAACAATTGCGGCAAGGCGCTCGACATCGCCCGGATGTCCCGCGACATGCACGGCGGCAACGGCATCCAGATCGAATATCATGTGATGCGCCACGCCGCGAATTTGGAAACCGTGAACACCTATGAGGGCACCCACGACGTCCACGCCCTGATCCTCGGCCGCGCCATCACCGGCATTCAGGCGTTTTCGTAGAACGTTGGTGCTAGGACTCCAGCGTGGCCAAGAATTCTGCTGTCATCGTCCGCGAAAGCGGACGATCCAGTATTCCGCGGCGCCTCGTTTTTATCTCGAACGTCTGCGACTACTGGATACCCCGCTTTCGCGGGGTATGACGGTTGTGAGTGCTTCTCGCGCCCGCGCAACGTAGTGAGTAGGGAACCCTCCATGGCCGACAACGACGACATCCCGTTCAACCGCGACTTTCCGCTTAAGCCCGGCGTGGTCGACGAAGTCCGCCCCGGCGTGCGCAGAATTCTCTGCAACAATCCGAGCCCCTTCACCTTCACCGGCACGGTCAGCTACATCGTCGGCAAGGGCAAGGTCGCGATCATCGATCCCGGCCCCGACGACGCGGCCCATGCGGCGGCGCTGCTTGACGCCGTGCGCGGCGAAACCGTGACGCATATCCTGGTCACCCATACCCACCGTGACCATTCGCCGAACACCGCGCGGATCAAGGCCGCCACCGGCGCCACGGTCTATGCCGAGGGCCCGCATCGCGCGTCGCGGCCGCGCTACGAGAGCGAGAAGATCTCCTCGGAATCCGGCGCCGACCGCGACTTCAAGCCGGACATCGAAGTGCGTGACGGCGAGACCATCGAAGGTTCCGGCTGGGCGCTGCAGGCGGTGGCGACGCCGGGCCATACCGCCAATCACCTGGCGTTCGCCTGGCGCCAGCCGAAATACCTCTTCGTGGGCGACCATGTGATGGGCTGGTCGACCTCGATCGTGGCGCCGCCGGACGGATCGATGGTCGATTACATGGCCTCGCTGGAGCGGCTGACGCGGCGCGACGAGGATTTGTATTTTTCGGGCCATGGCCCCGAGATCCCGGAAGGCCCGCGCTACGTGCGCTTCCTGACCCGGCACCGGCAGGCCCGCGAAGCCTCGATCCTGCATCGCCTCGCCAAGGGGGAGGCGGATATTCCGAGCCTGGTGCGCGCGATCTATATCGGCATCGACCCGCGGCTGACGGGCGCCGCCGGCTATTCCGTGCTGGCGCATCTGGAAGATCTGGTCGCGCGCGGCGTGGTGGCGACCGAAGGCGATCCGGTGATCGGCGGGAGCTACAGATTGGGGTGATTTTCGGTGTCATTCCGGGGCGTGCGAAGCACGAACCCGGAATCTCGAGATTCCGGGTTCGACATTTCGTGTAGCCCCGGAATGACAGACTACCTACTTCTTCCCGGCCTTCGCCTGCACCTTGGCCGGCGCCTGCGGCTTCTTCACCACCGGCTTGGCGTTGTCGACGGCATTGTTGATGTCGTCGATCAGCTTGGCGATCCGGGCGGCGTTGCTGCCGAGGTCGCTCTCGAAATAGCGTGACGACGAACGGATGTCGACACGTGACCCCTCGCCATCGGGCGTGACGCGGATCGAGACGTCCTCGCGGAATCCCATGATCGGCGTCCGCGCCACCGCCTCGATGCGGCCGATGCGGCGCGGCGGCTGCGGCGCGCGTTCGTCGATGACGAGCCATTTGCGCCGGTTGACGAGCTGCAGCGCCACTTCATAGGCGCGCTGCACGGGGACGTCGAGTTCCACCGTCTCGATATCGGGATAGGCCAGCCGCTGCTGTTCTGCGGAATACAATCCGGCATAGACGGCGGTGTTGGTGCCGTCGCCGGTGCGAAGCGCCGCCAGCGCCTCGAAGCGGGGCGGATCGATCGGATCGGTGGTGATGTCGTGGATCGGCGGCAGCTTGCGATATTGCAGAGCGAGGTAGGCGGGATAGGCCAGCACGACGGCGGCGATCAGGAGCGCCAGCAGGATGCGGCCCATGCCGCGCGAGCCGTTCTGCCAGATCGCTGCGAAGGCGGCGAAGCTGACCAGGATCGAAAGCCCGGCGCAGCCCAGTGCGCCGAAGAAGGTCGCCAGCGCCGGTTTCACTTCGAGGAACCCGAAGCGGACGATGAGGATCGAGACCAGCACCGCGACCACCGAGAATACCGCGAGGTTGCGCGCCCATGTGGCGAGGCTGGACACGGGCTCCGACTGATAGGGAGCGGAAAACCTGCGGGCCATGGGTCAGGAATCTGCCGGGTTGGGGCCTTGCCGGGCAAAAACGGCGCCGGGCTGCACACTGGCCCGCTTGAGACCACGGACCCGCGGCAAATTCAAGGGACTTTGGGGGCGTGTTACCGTGCCCTTATCCCTCCCCCTTGTGGGGAGGGTGGCGCGAAGCGCCGGGTGGGGGTAGCGCACGGCAGTGCGCGAAAGATCCCTTTGCGGAGGCAGCCCCCCACCCGACACGTTGTTCGCTTCGCTCACAACGCGCCACCCTCCCCACAAGGGGGAGGGATTAAGATGACCTTGGCCCTACGCCGCCGCGTTTGGAAAACGATAGGCCTTGAACTGGTCGCGCAGCGCGGTCTTGAGGATCTTTCCCGTCGCGGTGTGCGGAATGCCGTCGACGAACACGATGTCGTCGGGCACCCACCATTTCGCGATCTTGCCGTCCATGAATTTCAGGATGTCCTCGCGCGTCGCGCTCTGGCCCTGCTTGAGCTGCACGATCAGCAGCGGACGCTCGTCCCATTTGGGATGATGGATGCCGATCACGGCGGCTTCCGCGACCGCGGGATGTCCGACCGCGAGATTTTCCAGGTCGATCGACGAAATCCATTCGCCGCCGGATTTGATCACGTCCTTTGAGCGATCGGTGATCCGCATATATCCATTGGCGTCGATGGTGGCGACGTCGCCGGTGTCGAAATAGCCCTCGTCGTCGAGAATGTCGGCATCGATACGGAAATAAGCCTTCGATACCGAGGGGCCGCTGACCTTCAGCCGGCCGAACGTCTTGCCGTCCCACGGCAGTTCCTTGCCGGCATCGTCGGTGATCTTCATCTGGACGCCGAACGGCGGGTAGCCCTGAGTCTGAAGAATATCGAGCCGGGCCTCGCCGGTGAGTTCGGTGAAGGGAGGTTTCAGCGAGGCCAGCGTGCCGATCGGGCTCATCTCGGTCATGCCCCAAGCGTGGCGCACCTGCACGCCCATGTCGAGGAACGACTTGATCATCGAGCGCGGCATCGCCGAGCCTCCGCAGACCACCATGCGCAAATGAGGCAGCTTGAGATGGTTGGCGGCGATGTGAGTGAGCAGCATCAGCCACACCGTCGGAACGCCGGCGGTGTGCGTCACCTTCTCGGCATCCAGGAGCTCGAACACCGAGGCGCCGTCGAGCTTCGGGCCGGGCAGCACCAGCTTGGTGCCCATCGAAGGCGCCGAGAAGGCGATGCCCCAGCTATTGGCATGGAACAGGGGGACCACCGGAAGCATTGTATCTGCGGCATTCGCACCGAGGGAATCGCCGGTGTTGGCCATCAGGGCGTGGAGAACGTTGGAACGATGCGAATACAGCACGCCCTTGGGATCGCCGGTGGTGCCGGAGGTGTAGCACATCGCCGCCGCGGTGTTCTCGTCGAACGTCTTCCATTTGAAATTGCCGTCGGCTTCCGCGATCCAGTCTTCGTAGGCGACCGCGTTTTTCAGCGTGGTTTTCGGCATATGCGCCTTGTCGGTGAGCACGATGTAGCGTTCGACGCTGGTCAGCTTGTCGGCGATCTTTTCCAGGATCGGCACGAAGGTGATGTCGGTCATCACCACGCGGTCTTCCGCATGGTTGATGATCCAGGCGATCTGATCGGGGAACAGCCGCGGATTGACGGTGTGGCAGATCGCGCCGATCCCCATGATGCCGTACCAGGCTTCGAGATGGCGCCAAGTGTTCCAGGCGATGGTGGCGACGCGGTCGCCGAGCTTGATGCCGTCGCGATCGAGTCGTTGCGAGACCTTCAGGGCGCGGTCGCGGATCTCGGCGTAATTGGTGCGATGGATGGGGCCTTCGACCGATCGCGTCACGACCTCCTGCGTACCGTGAACCGAGGCCGCATGCTCGATGATCCGGTGGCAGAGCAAAGGCCAGTCTTGCATCAATCCACGCATTCGGACGTTCCTCCCATTTGGTGACCTGCTTGTCGAAGTCTTCACGGAATTGCCATGAACTTTAGCGCGCCAAAAGCAAGCCGGAAATGGCCTTGTGAGAACTTTGGCCGCACCCTTGCGCCGATGGTTACCACCCTGGCGGTGCTGCTGGTGCTTGGCGCGCAAACCGGCCCCGCCGCGGCGCGCAGGCATGGCGAAAGCCTGTGGACCGACCTGTTCGGAGACCACAGATCGAAGCCGCGCCGCGCGGCGCGCCCCTCATCGGTGCCGATGCCGAAGCTGCGCCCCGCCGAATTGTCAGTGTCCGTGCCGTTGCCGAAACCGCGCCCGGCGGATGCCCCCGCCGAAAAGCCCGCGGTCGCAAAACAGGCGCCCGCCGAGCCTGAGAAGCCCGCCGAACAGGCCGCGTCCCCGCCGCCGCCCTCGGCCTGCCGGCTGGCGCTGACCGATGCCATCGCGATCGCCCCCAGCATCCCCGACATCAAGGGGCCCGGCGAATGCGGCGGCGGCGATCTGGTGCGGCTGGAAGCCGTCGTGCTGCCGGACAACCGACGGGTTTCGGTCAAGCCCGCGGCGGTCCTGCGCTGCACCATGGCTGCGGCGGTCGCGGACTGGATCCGCAGCGACCTCGTGCCGCTGGCCGAGGGCGCCGGCAGCGTCATCAGGGATCTCGACACTTTCGATTCGTTCAACTGCCGCGGCCGCAACGGTGTCGCCGGCGCCCACCTCTCCGAACATGGCCGCGCCAATGCGCTCGACGTTGGCGCGGTGAGGCTCGCCAACGGCCAATCGATTTCGTTCACCGATCGCGCGGTGTCGCGCGAACTGCGCGAGAGCGTGCTGCATTCGGTGTGCGCGCGCTTTCCGACGGTGCTGGGGCCGGGTTCGGACGGGTATCACGAGGACCACATCCATCTCGATCTGATCGACCGGCACAACAATTACAGGATCTGCCAGTGGAACGTGTGGGATCCGATGCCGCAGATCGCGCCGCTGCTGCCGGCCGGGCGGCCGGAGGAAGCGCCGCCGCGGCAGGTCGCCGCCAAACCCGATGCGGATCAATCCGAGGCCGCGAAACCGGATGCTGCCAAATCCGGCGCACCTAAATCCGACGCTGCGAAACCGGACGGCGTCAGGTCCGATGCCGCCAAATCCAATGCGGCGGAGCCGGATGCCGGCGCGGCCAAGCCGTCAACCAACAAGCCGTCAACCAACAAGCCCTCAACCAAAATGCCGCCAACAAAAAAGCGCCGGGAAAACCGGCGCTCTTGATCTCGTTCTGATTCGGCCGCGCGGCGATTATTGTACCAGGCTGCCGCCGCCCTGCAGCGCCATCTGTGAATTGAATGGCGAATCACCGTGCTTCGGCTCCAGCACCACGACGATGGCGCCGGTCTTCACCCGGTTGTACAGGTCGATCACGTCTTCATTAGTCAGCCGGATGCAGCCGGAGGAGATCGACGCGCCGATATATTCCGGCTGATTGGTGCCGTGAATCCGGAACAACGTGTCCTTGCCGCCGGAGTAAAGATACAGCGCGCGCGAACCCATCGGATTGTCCGGTCCCGGCGCCACGAATTTCGGCACGCCAAGCCGCGAGATTTCGCTCGGCGTCGGGTGCCAGGGCGGCCACTCGGTCATGCTGCCGACCTTGGCGATGCCGGACCAAGCCATGGCTTCTTCGCCGACGGTAATGCCGTAGCGGATTGCCTTGCCGCCGTCCTGCACCAGGTAAAGGTAGTGATTGTCGGAATCGACCACGATCGAGCCCGGCGCTTCCTTGCGGTGATAATCGACGATCGCGCGGCGGAACGCTTCAGGAACCGGCGTCTTCACATAGGACACCTTGGCGAGGAGTTCCTTGTCGCGCGGTTTGAAGTTGGTCTGGTTGGTCGCCTCATAGGTGGTGGCCTGCATGCAGCCTGAGAGCATCATGCCGGCGACGGCTGCAACTCCCAGTTTTATATTGAGTGACGACATTGCTCACTTCCAATCGAAGCCTTGCGTTCGCGGCACCAGCATTGGGCTCAAACGCGACAATTCCGTTAAGGCCATTATCGTCAAAATCGACCACAATTCTAGAACTTAGATGCTCGCCACCCGCTACGGCGCACTGGCTGTGTCTTTTTTATCGCAGATTTACCGGGCAGCGGCTGTTTTTTGGGCAGGGGAACCCCGCACGCCAAATGGGCGACACCCAGCCGCCGTCCCACCGCCATAAATACCCGGCCCCGGCGTGCGGCGCGCGTCATGAAGCGCTTGCCAGAATCGAGTTAAGTCCTGTTGGGTGGTTCGCGCTCAGTCCCGGAGTCCTCATGTTATCGGTGTTCGCCGCTTCCGAAACCTCGCTGAAGAAAGTCGCCGCCGCCGATCTCGCCGCGCTGCCGGAGAACGCGGTCTGGATCGATCTCGTCAAGCCGACCTCGGCGGAGGACCATGCCGTGGAACGGCTGGCCGGGATCGCGGTGCCGACCCGGGAGGACATGCAGGAGATCGAGATTTCCAGCCGGCTCTATATCGAGAACGGCGCACGCTACATGACGGCCACGCTGATGTGCGCGGCGGACACCCAAAATCCGCGGACCACGGCGGTGACCTTCATCCTCGCCAACCATCGCCTGGTGACGGTGCGCTATGACGAGCCAAAACCGTTCATGCTGGTGGAGAACAAGCTCGCCCGCGCCTGCGCCCCCGGCATAACGGGCGAAATGGTGCTGATGGAACTGCTCGACGCGGTGATCGACCGCAATGCCGACATCCTGGAGCGCGCCGGCAGCGACATGGACAGCATCAGTCACCATATTTTCGAGCCCGAGGGCGCGGCCCGCACCGGCCACGCCAAGCGCTACTCCGATATCCTGATCGCGATCGGCCGCAAGGGCGATCTCACCTCCAAGGTGCGCGAGAGCCTGGTCTCGATCGGACGGGTGGTGACCTTCGTCGCGGCCGCGGTCGACGGCGTCAAATGGTCCAAGGACATGCGCGAGCAGCTCAAGACCATGCAGCGCGACGTCGCCTCGCTGACCGACCACGCCTCCTATCTCTCCAACAAGATCACCTTCGTGCTCGATGCGATGCTCGGCGTCGTCAATCTCGAGCAGAACAACATCATCAAGCTGTTTTCGGTGATGGCGGTGGTCCTGATGCCGCCGACCCTGATTGCCTCGATCTACGGCATGAACTTCAAGCTGATGCCGGAGCTGGAATGGCAGCATGGTTACCCTTTCGCCCTGATCGCGATGCTGCTCGCCGCCATACTGCCTTACGTGTTTTTCAAGTGGAAGAAGTGGCTGTGAGCGAGCGCAAATGAAACGCCGCGCGCGCATGACGAGAGCACGCCTCAATTTCTCTCCTAAAATTTGAACCTTGGGTTGAACGTTTACGCGACGGCTTTCTGCGATAACGCGGTTTCTAGCCGCGAGGACAGCAATGGTTGAAAAACTCATAACGCCGGGACGTAACGTCGTCGATTTCGCGCGCTATCAATCGGACCGCAACGCCGCCGGCAAGGCGTCTGCGATCTCGGCACGAACCTGCCGCTATTGCGGGGCAGGACTGTCGGATGGCGAGAGCGAAAATGATTGCTCGAGCGCCTTCAATGTCGAGGCGCGCGTTGCGGCGCGAAAGTTTTATGCGGATTGATTGACGCCCACCCCTTTCGCCAACGCAACGCCGGTGGTGGGCACGCTTCGCTTTGCCCACCCTACACGATCGCTCGCGTGTCGCGCGCACGGGAATGACAATCCCTACACGTGCTGGCCGCCGTTGATGTGGATCTCGGCGCCGTTCACATAGGAACTAGTCTCCGTGCACAGCACATAGATGATCTTCGCCACTTCATCGGGGGTGCCCAGCCGGTGCAGCGGGATCTGTTGCTCGACGATCTTCTCGGTGCCCGGCGACAATATCGAGGTGTCGATCTCGCCCGGCGCGATCGAATTGACGCGGACGCCGATGCGGCCGAAATCCGCCGCCATCTCGCGGGTCAATGAGGCCAGCGCAGCCTTGGAGGTCGCATAGGCCGCGCCCGCGAAAGGATGCACGCGGGAGCCCGCGATCGAGGTGACGTTCACCACCGAGCCCTTCGCGGCCGTCAATTCCTCGATCAACCCGCGCGCCATCATGATAGGTGCGAAGAAATTGACCCGGAAAACGTGGCTCCAGGTGTCGATGTCGGTATCGATCGAGCCGAGCCGTTTGCCGCCTTCGGCCTTCGGCGAAATCGCGGCGTTATTGACCAGCGCGTGCAGCGCGCCGCCTTCCAGCCGCTCGCGGATTTCCGAAATCGCCCGCGTGGTATCGGCGTGGTCGGCAAGGTCGACCTGGATGTGATCCTCAGGCCCGGCGTCCCACGGGCAATCTTCAGGGAACGGGTGCCGCGAGCAGGTGATGACGCGCCAGCCGGCCGAGGAAAAGCGGATCACGGTCGCATGGCCGATGCCGCGGCTGGCTCCGGTCAGAAGCAGCGTGCGCCGCGGTATGTTGTGGTTCGAAGTCGGCATGAGCGGTTCTCTCGTTCTTCGTCATGTCCGGCCTGGTGCCGGGCATCGACGTCTGACTTCGGCGGTTGCAGAGGCAAAGCCGTGGATGGCCGGGATATCTGGCGAAACGACGCGCTTCGCGCTTTGGCCCGGCCATGACGGCTTAAGCATCAGGGATAGAGCCTCACTTTAGTCCACTTGCCATCCGGCGCATCGCGGCGGAACTCGATGCGGTCGTGCAGGCGGAACGGGCGGTCGTGCCAGAATTCGAACCGCGCGGGCCTGACGCGCCAGCCGCTCCAGCCCGGGGGCCGCGGCACCTCGCCGACCAGGTGCCTGGCGGCGACCTTCGCAATGGCCTGTTCGAAGGCGAAGCGGCTTTCCAGCGGCTGCGACTGCTTGCTGGCCCAGGCGCCGATCTGGGCCTGCTTCGGCCGCGTCGCGAAATAGGCGTCGGCTTCGGCTTCCGTCACCGGCGAGACGCCGCCGCGGATGCGTACCTGCCGGCGCAGCGATTTCCAGTGGAATAGTAAAGCCGCCTTAGGATTTGCGGCGAGTTCGCGGCCCTTCTGGCTGGCGAGGTGGCTATAAAAGACGAAACCGTCGCTGTCATAGCCCTTCATCAGCACCATCCGTGCGTCCGGCAGGCCGTCGGCGTCGACGGTGGCCAGCGACATCGCGTTGGGATCGTTGGGTTCCGCCTTCACGGCCTCGGCGAACCACTCGCCGAACAGCGCAAACGGCTCCTCCGCCGCGGTGAAATCACCGGATGTTAACGGAGTGGGGTGTTTGATGGAGGTCGTGTCCGTCATGCCAGGAGTCCGAAGTTGCGTTCGCCCGCGGCCCAATACGCGTTGCAGCCCCGATGCGGGCACTCCCTATATAAGACATGGGGAGGCGTTGGCCTATCGGCGATCGGGCCGGCGGGCGCCGTGATGACGCTGATTTTAATCGGCGTCGGCTCGGGGGGCTGCAGCCTGTCCCGCACCGACGGCGCCTTTGCCAGGATGGAAGGCCGTGAGGCTACGGGTTCGCTGGGCGCGGCACAGGCGGCCGGCCCGGCGCCGACCGAGGGGGACCTGGCTTTCGCCCGCAACGCCGCCTCCGACGTGCTGACCAAGGGCGACAAGGATTCCAGCCAGCCCTGGGAGAATCCCGAGACCGGCGCGCGCGGCTCGGTGACGCCGCTGGCCGAGGCTTATTCCGCCGAGGGACGCACTTGCCGGGATTTTCTGGCGAGCTATGTCAACGGCCGCTCGGAAAGCTGGCTGCAGGGTGCAGCCTGCCAATCCAGGCCCGGCCGATGGGAAATTCATTCGTTGAAGCCGTGGAGGCGGAGCTGAAGTGGTCGCAGCCCCGTTGCAAAAATGCCACGAAGACCCCAGATGAAAGTTGAAGCGGGCTGAGACCGCCCATAGTAGAAGATCAGATTTCCCATGAAGGAGACGTGACGGATGCGCGACCCCTATGAGGTTTTGGGGGTGCCGCGGGGCGCCAGCGCTGCGGCGATCAAGAGCGCCTATCGCAAGCTCGCCAAGAAGCATCACCCGGATGCCAACAAGAACGACCCGAAATCAGCGGCGCGGTTTTCCGAGCTGAATTCGGCCAACGAGATCATCGGCGACGAGGACAAGCGCAAGCAGTTCGATCGCGGCGAGATCGACGCCGAGGGCAAGCCGCGTTTTCAGGGCTTTCCCGGCGGCGATCCGCGCGCGCGGGGCGGCTCGCCCGGCGGTGGCTTCGAAAGCCATTCCTTCCGCACCGGCGGCGGAGGCGGCGGTTTCGAGGACATCCTCAACAGCATGTTCGGCGCCGCCGCGGCGCGTGGCGGGCGGCCCGGCGCCGGCGGCAGCTTCGAATTCGATCCCGGCGGGATTGCGCTCGACCTCGATCTCAACGTCGCCATGACGGTATCGCTGGAGGAAGCGGTCAAGGGCGTGGACAAGCGCGTCCGGTTGCCGACCGGCAAGGAACTCAATGTCAAGATTCCCGCCGGCGTCGTGGCCGGCCAGCAGATCCGGCTCAAGGGGCAGGGCGAAACCGCGCCCGGCCACCGCCCCGGCGATCTCCTGATCACCATCAGCATCGCGCCGCATGCCTTCTTCAAGATCGATGGCAGCGACCTGCGCGTCGATCTGCCGATCACGCTGTATGAAGCGGTGCTTGGCGCCAAGGTTCGCGTGCCGACGCTGGGCGGCGCGGTCGAATTGTCGATTCCCAAGAACACGTCGAGCGGCCGGACGTTCCGGTTGAAGGGCAAGGGCTTGCCGAAAGCCGGAGGATCGAGCGGCGATCTGTTCGTCACCGCCCGCATCATGCTGCCGGATGGTAACGACGCCGAACTCGAGGCCTTGATGCAGAAGTGGCGTGACGGGCACACCTACAATCCGCGCAGCGATCTCGGCTGACCGTATCGCGCTACCGGGAATGGCGCGGCCTGTTTCAGGGGACCAGAAATAGAAAAAGTGCAGCCTCGACCGGGGGACCAGCGCGGCAAACCCCGATCGAGGCCGCGGCGTCGATCGGCGGATCGAACGCGTCACAATTTCGCGTGACTACCTGGTGCGATATTGAGACGTGTCGATGTTCCAATTCCAGATTTTCGATGTCAGAATTAAGGTGTTGCATTTTTGCAACTTACCCGCCGCTCTTTTCCGTCTGATCGTAAACCAGCCGGGCCACCTGGTTCAGCCGGTCCTTGTCGATGGGGCCGGAAAGCACATAACCGACGCCATCCTCCGACCAATACATGGCGCCGCTGTTCTCGGCGGCGGTGTAGCGCATCTGCGCGGCTGCAGTTTTCGCACGGGAAGCATAAAGCGTGAAGCGTTCGCCCGATGCGCTTTCATACATCAGAAAGGACGCAGGCCCCGCGGGACCGGGCAACAGCCGTCCGCCGACGAGCTTCAACCCGGTGGCGTCCAGTTCCGGCGCGCGGACAGCCCAGCCGCAGCGCTTGGTCAGCCATTGCTGCAGATGCGAGCGTTCGCTGCCGGGCACTTCGACCGGGTGGCGGACCTCGACGACATAAAGCCGGTGCGCGTCCAGCGCATCCACGGTCAGCATCTGAAATGCCGACGGCGAAGCGGCCGCGCCGCGCGCCAGCCAGCCCACGCCGCCGCCGGCGACGAACGCCGCCAGCGTCGCGGCTATCGCGCCATAGACCCATTTGCGCGGCTGCCGCATCAGCCGCTCGAGTTCGAGCCGCTTCGGCACCGCCTCGTCGGCGACGGAGTCGTAACGCGCATGCAGCGCTTCGGCCATCGCCCGCCACGACCGCACCCGGGCGGCATCGTCGGGATGGGCCGCGAGCCATGCCTCGACATCGCCACGACGCTCCGCCGGCAACTCGTTGTCGACATAGGCGTGCAGCTCGTCTTCGGTGATGGAAATCTGATGGTCGGTCATTGTCCTGGTCTCTGTGTAAGTCGGCGTCGCTGCGCGGGTCCGGGTCTCTGTGTCTGTCTATCCCCGATCGAAAATCGTTTGCCGCCCGGTCGCGGTCCGTCGCCCGCAACCGCGCAAGGACAACAGAACCATCGCGACCTCACTTCATCCGTCACATCCGCACCCATCATTTCACCCGACGCAACGCGACGCGTTCGCCCTCAAGCGAGGCTTTCACATGGGCGCGGGCGCGGGCAAGCCGGGACATTACGGTGCCGATCGGCACGCCCTGGATGTCGGCGACCTCGCGATAGCTCAATCCTTCCAGCATCACCAGCAGCAGCACCGATCGCTGTTCTTCCACCAGCGTTGCCAATGCGCGGGCGATGTCGCGGCCTTCCGCTTCGGTTCCACTGGCGTCGGGATTGTTGTCGAGCAGAGGCATGAATTGCGGCCGCCGCGCCAGCGATCTGCGCCGGTTCTTGTTGAGGTTGGTCAGAATGGTGTAGAGCCAGCTTCGGACGTCGCCGCCGAGAAACAGCCGTTCCGAACGCAGCGCCCGCACCAGCGTATCCTGCACCAGATCGTCGGCGACGTCGGCATCGCGCGCGAGCGCCCGCGCATAGCGGCGCAGGGCCGGGATCATGGCTTCGACGCTCTGACGAAACGCGCTCATTTGACGCTCGACCTCAAGGTTCGCCGCGGGGCGTCCGATCCCGGGTTGTTCAGACGGCGCTCTGTATCGGCAACGCGCGCCTCTGCTGACATAACACCGAAATCACGCCACTATTCCGCACCTTAAGGCAATGGCGCCAGCCGCTCGAACCGAGCCAGGATTTGGGCTGTACCGCCCGGGAAGGCTGGTGTACCTCCAGAGATAATCAAGGTTGATTGGAAACCGGATGTCGCAAAATTCAGGCCTGATGCAGGGCAAGCGCGGAGTTGTTCTCGGCGTCGCCAATAACCGTTCGATCGCCTGGGGCATCGCCAGGGCCTGCCACGCGGCGGGCGCGGAGATCGCGCTGACCTGGCAGGGCGACGCGCTGAAGAAACGCGTCGAGCCGCTGGCCAGGGAAATCGGCGGCATTCTGCTCGGCCATTGCGACGTCACCGATCCCGCCACCATCGACGCGGCGTTCGACGTGCTCAAGGAGAAGTGGGGCAAGATCGACTTCGTGGTCCACGCCATCGCGTTCTCCGACAAGGACCAGCTCGACGGCCGCTATCTCGAGACCACCGCCGACAATTTTTCAAAGACGATGCTGATCAGTTGCTACTCGCTGACCGCGATCGCGCAGCGCGCCGAAAAGCTGTTGACCGACGGCGGCTCGATCCTGACGCTGACCTATTACGGCGCCGAGAAGTGGATGCCGCATTACAACGTGATGGGGGTGGCGAAAGCGGCGCTGGAGGCCAGCGTGCGCTATCTCGCGGCCGATCTCGGCGAGAAGAACATTCGCGTCAACGCGATCTCGGCGGGACCGATCAAGACGCTGGCGGCGTCGGGCATCGGCGATTTCCGCTACATCCTGAAATGGAACGAATACAACGCGCCGATGCGCCGCACCGTGACAACAGAGGAGGTCGGCGACAGCGCGCTGTATCTGCTGTCGCACCTGTCGCGCGGCGTCACCGGCGAGGTGCATCACGTCGATTCCGGCTATCACGTCGTCGGCATGAAGCGCCCCGACGCGCCGGATATTTCGCTGGCGAAGGAATAGCAGCCAGCGTCATGCCCGCGCCGACCATCTATTATATCCGCCATGGCGAGACCGCGTGGAACGCGGCAGGACGCTTCCAGGGATCGCAGGACATTCCGCTGAACGATCTCGGCCGCACCCAGGCTGTTGCCGCCGGCGGCATTCTCGCGGAACTGTTGGCGCGCGATGGACGGCAGGCGTCGTCGATGCCCTTTGTCGCAAGCCCGCTCGGCCGCGCAAGGCTGACGATGGAACTGATGCGCGGCACGCTGAAACTGCCGCCGGACGGCTATGCCGTTGACGGCCGGCTGCGCGAGATCGGCTACGGCCAGTGGGAAGGTCTGACGCTGCCCGAAATGAAGCTGCATGACGCGGCCACCTTCGCATCGCGCGATCAGGACAAATGGGGCGTCGCGGCGCCCGCGGGCGAAAGCTACGCCAGCGTCACGCTGCGGATGCGGGAGTGGTTCGATTCCCTCCTCGTCGACACGGTGGCCGTCGCCCATGGCGGCACCATGCGGGCGCTGATGGTCGCGCTCGGCATCGCGACCCCGCTCGAGGCCGCCGAGACGCCGATCGGGCAGGGCGTCGTTTACGTGTTCGACGATGGCGGCGTAAGGAAGTATGGTTAAGGGGTAGTGGGGCAAACCCCTATCCGCCGTCATGCCCGCGCAGGCGGGCATCCAGTATTCCGCGCCGGTAGGCGTAGGGGAGACCAAGGGTACTGGATCATCCGCCTTCGCGGATGATGATGGTGCTTAATATTGCAAGTCTGATTTGACCCGCTGGGTGCCGCGCGTTACGACAATCTTTGTGTTTGTTGACAATCAACATCACGCGGATCGACACAAAATGTCCTTCAACACCTTCGGACACATGTTCCGGGTCACGACCTTCGGCGAGAGCCATGGGGTTGCGATCGGCTGCGTGGTCGACGGCTGCCCGCCGCTGTTGCCGCTGACCGTCGAGGACATCCAGCGCGATCTCGATCGCCGCCGGCCCGGGCAGTCGCGTTTCACCACCCAGCGCCAGGAAGCCGATGTGGTGAAGATCCTCTCCGGCGTGATGGCGCATCCGGAAACCGGCGCCCAGGTGACGACGGGTACGCCGATCGCGCTTCTGATCGAGAACACCGATCAGCGCTCCAAGGATTACTCCGACATCAAGGACAAGTTTCGGCCCGGCCATGCCGATTTCACCTATGAGGCCAAATACGGCCTGCGCGATTATCGCGGCGGCGGCCGTTCTTCGGCGCGCGAGACCGCGACGCGCGTCGCGGCCGGCGCCATCGCCCGCAGGATCCTGCCCGGCGTCACCGTGCGCGGGGCGCTGGTGCAGATGGGGCCGCACAAGATCGATCGTGAGAAATGGGACTGGGACGAGATCGCGCGCAATCCGTTCTTCTGCCCGGACAAGGACAAGGCCGCGTTCTTCGAGGGTTACCTCGACGGCATCCGCAAGAAAGGCTCGTCGATCGGCGCTGTCATCGAAGTCATCGCGGAGGGCGTGCCGGCCGGTCTCGGCGCACCGATTTATGCCAAACTCGATGCGGAGTTGGCCGCGGCGCTGATGAGCATCAACGCGGTGAAGGGCGTCGAGATCGGCGCAGGCTTCGGCGCCGCCGAATTGTCCGGCGAGGAGAACGCCGACGAGATGCGGATGGGCAATCAGGGCGTGAGCTTCCTGTCCAACCATGCCGGCGGCATCCTGGGCGGCATCTCCACCGGGCAGCCGGTGGTGGCGCGCTTTGCGGTCAAGCCGACCTCCTCGATCCTGTCGCCGCGCCGCACCGTCGATCGCAACGGCGCCGACACCGACATCGCCACCAAAGGCCGCCACGATCCCTGCGTCGGCATCCGCGCGGTGCCGGTCGGCGAAGCCATGATGGCCTGCGTGCTCGCCGATCATTTTCTGCGCCACCGCGGGCAGGTCGGGGGCTAGGCTAGAACTCGACGCAACGATGATGGATTATCCGACGCCTCACTCGGCCTCATGCATGGACGAGCGGCATGCGCATCTCGATTTCGTGCTTGAGCCGAAATGGCAGAGGCACCTACCGATACCCACGTCCGTAGTTGTGCAAGACGATCCTGATTGTCGCGACAACGCGCTGCGCAAGCGTGCTTCACACAATTCATGCGCCTCGCGATAGAGGATGAACTTAGCGCCGGACGATTGAATGTGGTGCTGCCAGAGATACCGATGTTTACCACGCCGATCTACGTCCTCCACGCGTTCGGACGACAGGTCCCACTGCGAGCGCGCCTGTTCATCGATTTTCTTGTCGATGCCTTGGGCGTGTCGCCGTGATGTGTCGCTCTGAATTTTCGGGACTGGTCAGAAGCCCAGGCCCGAGGGCGGCGATTTCCGCAAAGGGTCAAAAGCTGAAGTCTTGTCACCCCAAGTCATGTCAGCTTTGACTCGGACAGCGGACGGTGTTCGACGCGATCGACAAGTCAGAAAAGTGCCTTTACCTGATGGGCCGCCTTACTGAACTCCGAGAAACTTGGCATTTCCGCGTCGCGGGGCGAACGGTACGGTCTGGTGATTTGCCCGACGGGCTATTTGTTGATCTGGGTGTCCAGTCTCATTTGCAAAAATTTTCCGCTTCCCTATTTGGTAGAAACATCTCTAGAACTTTTCGCATCCCGTCCCACCAGAGGGGCGTATCGCGATCGTCACGGACGTAGGAGCGGGATGCGGTGGACGCGGCAGCGTTTTGCGCGCAACGGGATCGCAGGGCGGATTCTTTGAATCTGTGAGCGGTCAACAGCACGCGGACGAGAGACGATTGCAGCGTACGGCGAAGTCGTGTGGTCCTGACGCCCCGACGCTGGCGTCAAGTTCGCGGAAGGCATGTCGGTTCGACCGGACTGAGACAGCCAATATCCGCAAACGACGGTGGCAAAAGAGCCCGGTCACCGGGGAGAGCGCGAAAGAAGCCGTTAAAACCATTGCGTGCGGGAATGCCGGGTGATCCCGGTGCGACCGTGGTGAATACTCGTGTGCTTTCTACCTTTGCACACGAGGCTGCGGGTGCAACGGGCACCCGGCATTCCCCACGCCCTCTAAGGGGGCGAGAGATAAATGCACAGCTCGGGCGCGTCGCGTCGCGGGATTATACGCATGTGTAGAGATCGTCATTGCGGACGAGCGCGGCACACTCTCAACCGTCATCGCCCGCGAAGGCGGGCGATCCAGTACTCCGAGACGCCAATAATGGAATCGAGAAGCTGCGATGTACTGGATACTCCGCTTTCGCGGAGTATGACGGTCTTTGCGAGGAGCGGCGCGACGAAGCAATCCATTCTTTCTTTGCGTGGCGAGATGGATTGCTTCGCGGAGCCTGTCAACGGGCGCGCATTCGCGCGACCGTTGGCTCGCAATGACGGTATTAGGACGAGCGCGGCACACTCTCAACCGTCATCGCCCGCGAAGGCGGGCGATCCAGTATTCCGAGACGCCAATAATGGAATCGAGAAGCTGCGATGTACTGGATACTCCGCTTTCGCGGAGTATGACGGTCTTTGCGAGGAGCGGAGCGACGAAGCAATCCATTCTTTCTTTGTGCCGACCCGTTGTGGTTCGCAAACACGGTTCCACCACCGTCGACTCGCCTTGACGTCGGGGAAACTTGCGCAGCAAATGCTCTCATGAACGCAACCGATCTGCGGAAAATCATCGACTGGCTGATCGACGGTGCAAGGTCTGCACCCGGGCCCACTGACATGATGGCGGAAGCTTGCGGGCGCCTGGTACGGGCAGGCATCCCGCTTTGGCGCGTCAATGTCTTCATTCGGACCCTGCATCCGGACGTCTTCGGTTTCAGTTTCGTCTGGCGGCCGGGCGAAGAGGTCACCGTGACCTCGGCATCGTTCGACACGCCGGATTTGCAGGAGTTCAAGACAAGCCCGCTGGCGATCCTCTATGAAACGGCCTCGGAGGTAAGATATCGGCTGGACGATCCGGACAGTGCGAAATTTCCCTTTCTGGACGACATGCGCGCCGAGGGCGTCACCGATTATTTCGCGGCGCCCTTGCTGTTTGCCGACGGGTTGGTCAATTCATCGAGCTGGACCACGAAGCAGCCGGGCGGATTTAGCAACGCACAATTGGACGGCCTCCGCGCGGTGCTGCCGCCGCTGGCGCGGCTCGTCGAGATCATCAGCCTGCGCCGGCGCGCCGCTACCCTGCTCGACACCTATGTCGGCAACCGCGCCGGCGAGCGGATTCTCGGCGGACAAATTCGCCGCGGCCACGCCGACATCATGGATGCCGCGATCTGGCTGTCGGATCTGCGCGGCTTCACCCCGCTATCGGACCGGCTGCCGGCCGAGGCCGTGGTCGAGATTCTCAATCTCTATTTTGAGTGCCAGGTGTCGTCGATCAGGGCCCACGGCGGCGAAGTCCTGAAGTTCATGGGCGACGGGCTGCTCGCGGTGTTTCCGATCGATGGCGATGTCGGCAATGTCGGGCAGGTCTGCTCGCGCGTGCTGGAGGCGGCGCGGGAATCCCGCGCCAGCGTCGAAGCCATGCGGTATCCGATCGGCGAGACCGTCGAGCGCTTCCGCTTCGGGATCGCGCTGCATGTCGGACGAATCCTGTACGGCAATATCGGCGGCGGCAACCGGCTCGACTTCACCTGCATCGGTCCCGCCGTCAATCTCGCGGCGCGGCTGGAAAGAATCACGGGCCGTCTCAATCGCACGGTGGTGGCGTCGGAGGCATTTGCCGGAATATGCAGTGGCGGCTGGACCGAGCTCGGCGAGTTTCCGATCGCCGGATTTTCAAAGCCCGAGCGGGTATTCGGGCTGACGGATGAAGCGCCGGCATCGTGATGCTGCCAGGATGCAATTCGATTGAGCCTGCGGAGGGCCGAGGCGCGCCTGGTTAACGCTTGATTAACCATGTTTGTTCAACAGTCGCTTACCATTCGTCGCGCGGAAGGATCGAATCTCTCATGGCCATTGCTGTTGGACCGGGTGCCGCCGCGGCAGCCGGCTATGCCGGCAACGCCTATGGCGCCGCCAGCGCCGCGTCGAAGCCGGCTCCGGCAACGGACAGCACCGACACATCTGCGTCGTCGTCTTCCTCCTCGACCAACGTTACCCTGTCCGATGAGGCCAAGGCCTATCTCGCCGCCCAGGCCGCGGCCGATCCGCCATCGACGGCAACGCTGACCACCAATGCGCGCGCGTGGTTTGACCAGCAATACAAGGCGCTCGGCATCTCCTCGGCGATGCTCGACGGGCAGGTCGCCGTCGATCTTTCCGGCCAGTCGCGCGCGACCTTGTCCGTTGTGGCGGATAATGCGCTCGGCCAGTTCACGAAAGACGAGGCCACGGCGGCGGCCAAGGCGTTGCAGGGGAGATTTGATAACGCCTTGACTTCCCATGTCGTGATTGCCCGGCATACCGGGGATTATGCCAGCCTCTACGCGGCGGCGTCGGATTATCTCGATCAAGCCGACGCCAATGAGAAGGCGACCACGACCTGGCATGATCAGAAGCAGGCCGTGCTGGAAGGCATCGCCGCCGCCAAGGGAAACTTCGGCAAGGCGCCGGTGACCAACAATGACGACGATCCCGTCAGATCGCTGCTCGACCGGACATCGGTGCAGACGCCTGTCGGCGCCGGTTCGGATCCGGCTACGCTGTCCGGCAATGCGCGGGCGATGCTCGATGCACAGGCGAGCAAGGCCAAGGACAATGGTGTGGAGCTGGTTTTCAACAAAGGCCGCACCGGGCAACAGGTGGATTTCTCCGATTTCGACAACAGGACGCTTGCGATCATGACGTTGAACGCCGACGCATCGTTCTCGGCCGAGGAAGCCAGCGCCGCCAAGACCGAGCTCAGCCAGCGCACGCGCAGCGGCCTTCTCAATGCTTTCGATCCAGGTACGGGCGGTGGCCCTCAGGCAAGCGCCGTGGCGCTGCTGCAGCAATATTCGACCATGAGCCCCGAGGAGCGGAAGGTCCTCGGCTTCACCGACGATTTCGCCAACAAGGTCATGCAGAATTACCGGACGATGGCGTCGATCCAGAACAGCCTCGGCTCCGGCTCGAGCTCCGGCGGCGGGCTGGCGGCGTATCTTTAGCGCGTTTTTGAGCGACGCATGCCTTGGACATGTCCCGTGTCGATTCTAACGAAGCTGGCGCGGGCGCCGGAAGCCTTCAGGCCCCAGGTCAGGATCAGCAGCGTCGCCCACAGCCGCGTCATGGCGAGGCCGAGGGTGAACGTGAAATAGATCAGGTTCTTGGCGTACTGGCTGGACACCGTTATCGGCAAGAAATCCCAGACATCGTTTCGAACCATGCCCTGGACGAAACCCAGCGCGACGTAGAAGACGACCAGCATGGCGACGGCCGCGCCGAACCGGACCCCATGGCTGACGGCGCCGCGAAGCGTCGCTGCGACACGGATTTTTCCGCTGTTGCGATCGGCGCCGAGAATGAGAAGCAGCACCAGGGCGGCGATCATGGCGGCCCAGATTTTGCCGAAAACCGTCGGGCCATTGAACGCCATGCCGTCCAGGCCCAGCAGACAATACGGCGCCATCGACGCACGGCCGAGGATCGCCATTGACACCGTGGCCGCGACGATCACGATGACAATGGCGCCGAAGACCCGGAGCGTCAGCCTTAATTCCCGGTCAAAGGTCAGGTGAAGAAAGCGGGCAGGGCGGTCGTATATTTCGAACACGCGCCGGGTGACCGCCATATAGGCCATCAGCACGGCGATGGAATCGCCGCATAGCGCCAGCGGCCACCAGGGTGTCTCGTTCATGCCGGCGACGCGGCAGGCGAGGGCGACCATCAGCCAGGCCACCGCCTCGACATAGCGGAACGGCCCGAACGAGGTGTCCGGACGAACCAGCCTCTGTGCGCGCGCGGTCGGCATGACGCTACGTGCTGGCGCCGTGGATGTAGGACAGGCCCAGGCGCTGCGCCACCACCAGGAAGGCGTGCAGGACGGCGATGCCCGCGATCAGGGTTGCCGGCACGGCCACCGGCCCTCCGCCGAACGCGATCACCCGCATCGCCGCGGCCAGCACCAGCCAGGGCAGCGCCTCGAGAAACCGGAATGGCCCGAACGAGACTTGCGGCAGCGGTTGCCGCAGCTGCCGGCGAAGCGCGATTGTCATCGCGCATCAATGCCACCAAAGGCTGAACCTTCGGTGGCGCCGATCGGTAAAATTGCAGGGAAATCGGTTTGGGGGATGATGACGCGCGAAACCGCGCGCTATTCCTCGGGCTCGGTGGTGAACAGCAGCGGATAGCCCTTGGCGCGGCCGGCGTCGGTGGCGCGGGTCGCCTTGGTCTCGGCGACGTCCTTGGTGAAGACCGCGACCACGCAGACGCCGCGCCGGTGCGCCGTGATCATGACCTTGTGGGCCTGGTCCTCGGTCATGCCGAATTCCGCCTTCAGGATGGTGACGACAAATTCGCGGGGCGTGTAGTCGTCGTTGACGAGGATGACCTTGTGCAGGCGCGGCCGTTCGGTCTTGGTCTTAACTTTGGTTCGCGGCTTGGTGACGGTATCGATCATTCCCGGTGGCACCTCCTGGAGCGTTTTCAAGCGAAGTGGATACCGGTTCGCATAAAGAAAGCGCGTCAAACAAAAAGACCAGAACTCGGCTCCGATTCAATCAGAACCGAAAAGGCTCGGGCGATGGCGCGCCGATCAGCTTACAGGCTCCCGCCCGATCTTGGAACTGGGCATTCTCTGGCAGTTTAAGCCGGTCGGTTCGTTTGAGCGAAGGCAAGCGCGAAGGTGGTTGGAATTGAGGCAATCCGGCTAGATTGCGATCTTGTGAGGTCACGATCCGGCTAACGATCTGGCCAAGTTGCGATTCTGCTAACCTGAATGTGTAGGGACAATCGATGTTCCCGCTTTGCGAAGGCGATTTTGCATGTCACCATTATGTCAGTCGACGGGAGGGCCGCTATGCGCTGGTGTGTCTCGATCGGGGCGGTGCTTGTCGCAGGCATGATGGCCGGAGGCGACGTCGCGGGTATCGCCGCACCGAACCCCAGAAGTCAGTTTGGGAATCAATTCGGCACGCCATCGGCCGACAAGGAAAGCGTTCCGTCGGTCGACGTCGAACTCGTTCTCGCCGTCGATGTCTCCTATTCGATGGACATGGATGAACTCGCGATCCAGCGCGAGGGATACGCCCAGGCCATCATCTCAAAGGAATTCCTGCAGGCGCTCAAGACCGGTCCGAACGGCAAGATCGCGGTGACCTATTTCGAGTGGGCGGCCTCGAGCGACCAGAAGATCATCATTCCCTGGCGGCTGATCGACGGGCCGGAGACCGCGGATGCGGTCGCCAACGAGATTGTGAAAACCCCGATCCGCCGGGCGTCGCGCACCTCGATCTCAGGCGCCATCAATTTCGCGATGCCGCTGTTCGACGAGAACCCGTATCACGGCCTGCGGCGCGTCATCGATATCTCCGGCGACGGCCCCAACAATAACGGCGCGCCCGTCACCGTCGCGCGCGACGCGGCGCTGGAGAAGGGGATCGTGATCAACGGCCTGCCGATCATGGTGAAGGAGCCATCCTATTCGACGATGGATATCGACAACCTCGATTTCTATTACGAGGATTGCGTCATCGGCGGCCCGGGCTCGTTCGTGGTGACGATCAAGGACCGCGACAAGTTCAAGGAGGCGATCCGGACCAAATTGCTGCTCGAAGTCGCCGGCCGCACGCCCGAACGCCGGGTCGTTCCGGTGGCCGAAAAGGAGCCGCGCGTGTCTTGCATGGTCGGTGAGAAAATCTGGCAGGACCGCTGGGGCAGGTGAACCCTTCCAAAGATTTAGGCCCGCGCTTCCAGAATCAGATTGAACGGCGTTTCGGTGGCGCGACGGAAGCGTGTCAGGCCACCTTGTTTGGCGACCTCGCGAAGCCGCGCTTCACCGGCCTGGGCGCCGAGCGCCATGCCGACCTCCTGATCGAGCGAAGCGGGCGTACAGACCACCGTTGACGCGGCGTAGTAAATGCGCCCGATCGGATTGAGATTGTCCTCCAGGCGATCATTGGCGAATGGTTCGACCAGCATGCAGGTGCCGTCGGCGGCCATGGTTTCGCGCACATGCTTGATGGCGCCGACCGGATCGCCCATGTCATGCAGGCAGTCAAAGAAGCAAACGAGGTCGTAGTCATCGGCCGGATAGGTCTTGGCGGAATCGACCTCGAAGCGCACGCGATCGCCAAGCCCGGCATCCTTTGCCGTCCGGCGCGCGGTTTCGATCGAGCCCTGGTGATAGTCGAATCCGAAAAAGCGCGAGTTCGGGAACGCCTCCGCCATCAGTCGCGTGGAGACGCCATGACCGCAGCCGACATCGGCGACCTTGGCGCCGCGCCTGAGCTTGTCCACGACGCCATCGAGCGCGGGCAGCCACTCCTGCACCAGATGGTGCTTATAGCCGGTGCGAAAGAAGCGCGCGGTCCCGCAGAACAGGCATTCGCTGCGCCGGTTCCAGCCGACGCCCTTGCCGGTCTTGAACGCCTCGGAAATCTTCGGTTCGTCGAGGAACGTCGCCGAGACCAGGCTGCCGACGGCTCCCATGAACACCGGGCTGTCCTCGTTCCCGAAGACCATATCCTGCTCCGGCGTCATCGAGAATTTGCCCGAAGCTGCATCGTATTCGACATAACCTGACGCCGCCTGCGCCGCGAGCCATTCGCGGATATAGCGCTCGCCGGTACCGGTGGCCTTCGCCAGCTCCGAAGAGTTCATGGGTCCTTTCGCGGCCAGCGTCTTGTAGAGACCGAGCCTGTCGCCGATCAACATCAGGGAGGCGTTCATCGCCGCACCAACGTCGCCCAGCATCTTTCCGATGAACGCATTCAGCTTGTCAGGATTGACGTCCATGATGACCTCCTGGAGTGCCGGATATCTACAACGAGCGCGGTTTGACCGCGTCATGCGATCGAAGGATGGCCGCTCGCACCGGTGCGGGGACAGATCGCCACCGTTGGCCTTCGCTGGGGTATGTCACCCGGCCGCGAGGAAGGTTCAAGGTTTCAGGGCAAACCGCGCAACCAGTTCCACATGTGGGGTGTGGCGAAACTGGTCAACCGGCGTCACGCCTTCGAGCCTGTAGCCGCCATCGACCAGGATCCGCGCGTCGCGGGCGAAGGTCGCGACGTTGCAGGATACCGCGACCACCGCCGGAATCCTGCTGGCGGCGAGCTGGAGAACTTGCGTCTGCGCGCCTTGTCGCGGTGGATCGAACACGATCGCTTCGTAATCGCGCAACTCCTGCGGCATCAGCGGACGCCGGAACAGGTCGCGAGCCTCGGCCTTGACCGGTTTCAGACCGGGTGTCGATTTCGCCGCCTGCTGCAGCGCGGCAACCGCGCTTGCATCGCTGTCGAATGCCGAGATCCGTGACTTTGCAGCCAGCCTCAGTGCAAACGGTCCGACTCCGCAAAACAGATCGGCAATGTGCCTGGCGCGCTTGCAGTGCTCGGCCACCAGCGCCGCCAGCGTTTCTTCGCCCGCGACGGTCGCCTGCAGGAACGACCCCGGCGGCAACGTGACCTGCGCGGTGCCGATCGCAATCGTCGGTGGCGTCCGCATCAGCACCAGTTCGCCGTGACGCGTCAGCCGCGCCAGGCGATGCTGTTCGGCGACCCGCGACAGCGCTGCGATCGCGGCTGCCGGCAGCGGGCCGGAGCCGCGCACGTCGACATCGAGGCCGTTGCTCGTAGCGGTGATCTGGATATCGAGCGGCTTTCCGGTCGCGGTCAGCGGTTCGGCCAGAGCCCAGGCCGCATCAAGCGCGCCGCTCAGGCCGGGATCGAGAATCGGGCAGCGATCGACCGGAATAATGTCGTGCGAATTCGCCGCGGCAAATCCCACCTTGAGCACCTCATGGGTGCCCATCCTTGCATGCAGGGTGATCCGCCGCCGGCCCACACCATGGGCGTCGATCAGCGGATACACTTCACAATCGAGCTTGGCCTGCGCCAGCGTCTCGACGACGATGTTGCGCTTCCAGGCGCGGTAGCGTTCGGCGTCCCAGTGCTGGATGGCGCAGCCGCCGCAAATTCCGAAATGCGGACAAAACGGTGCGATCCGCTCGGGGCTGGCGTTGTCGATTTGCAGCAGCCGCCGGCGGTCGGGATGGCCCGGTACCGGCGCCACCTCGACGGTCTCGCCACCAAGCGTATAGGGCACGTACATACTCTGTGCGCCGGCCAAGGCGACGCCGTCGCCGCGATGACCGACGTGGTCGATGACGAGACGTTCAACCACGGCACGCGCCGAGGAAGAATTCGATGTTGCCGTCGCCACCGGTGATCGAGGATGGAAACACCTGGATGCCGGTGCAGCCTTGCGCCGCGGCGAAGGCTGCGATGTCGTCGCAGATTTCCTGGTGCACCATGGCGTTGCGGATGATGCCGCGTTTGGAATGCTTCCGCGCCGCTTCGAATTGCGGCTTTATCAATGCCAGCAGATGCATCGGCGCGGCCGCCAGCGACAGCGCCACCGGCAGCACGGCTTTGAGCGAGATGAAACTGACGTCGATGACGACGACGTCCGGGCGCATCGGCAGACGCTTGCCCTCGAAGCCGCGGATATCGGTCTCCTCCATGGAGACGATCCTGGGATGGCCGTGCAGCGATGGATGTAGCTGGTGGCGGCCGACATCGATCGAGAACACCAGGCTGGCGCCGTTGGCAAGCAACACCTCGGTGAAGCCGCCGGTCGAGGCGCCGACATCGAGGCAGATATGGCCCTCGATGTCGATCGGATAGTGTTCCAGCGCGCCCGCCAGCTTGACGCCGCCGCGCGAGACATAGGGATGCGCGGGCTCCGCGCGTAACACCGCGTCCGCTTCAATGGCTTCGGATGACTTCGTCACGGGTCGGTCGTTGGCGGTGACGAGGCCCGCTTCGATCGCGGCCTGCGCCCGGGCCCGGCTTTCGAACAGGCCGCGCTCGACCAGCAACAGATCGGCACGCTTTCGGGAGGAGGACATGAGGCGGTCGCGGCTGGCCAAGTTCAACCCGATGCGCCGGCGCGCGCGGGCGGGGCGAGCCGCTCGGCTGCCATGCGCACGCAGGTCTCGAATGCGCTCAAATCACGCCAGATGTCGCCCGGCATTCGCCGCGGGGTCACCAGCGCGCAGCCGTGCAGGTCGAGCGCATGAATTATCATCAGGTTGTCGGTCAGGCCGAAATCCTCCACGGTCAATCCCTGCGCATCGATCAGGCGTCCGTCGCGCGGGGTGACGCCGGTCGAGCCACGCACCCGATCGGCATAGGACGAGGGATCGTTGGAATAGCCGAGACAGAGCTTGCCGCGTCCGGCCATGTAGCCGAGTTCGTAGACGGTCCCGGGATCGGCGCCCGGGCCGCGAAATGGCGTCAGGTTTGCGATGATCGCATCGGCTTCGATCATCATGGCCTCGTTGCCGCGAAATATCCGCAATGAGGCATCTTTGGCGGCGGGATCGACGGCATTTTCCAGCGGATAGAGTCCTGTCAGGCCGTGACGCCCGCACATCTCCACCTTACGCCGTCCGATATCGGTGGCGTCGGGCAGGAAAACGTCGGGACCGGCCAGATAGATCTTCATTTTTAATTGCGTGGATTCTGCGCAGGATTGTCGGTCTTGCGACGGCAATTCCGCGAAGAGTGAAACAGCGCCAGCATAGCGCTGATCCCGTCAAACAGCAGTCAGCGCCGGTTCATATCGATGTGACCGGCGCGTCTGCGGTCAGTCAGGCCAGCTTCACCGTCTCGGTCTTGAAGTCCTTGCCCAGCGCCTCGAACGCCTTGGCGACGATGCTCTTGGCGTCGAGGCCGGCGCGGGCATACATCGCGTTCGGCGAGTTGTGGTCGAGGAATTCGTCGGGCAGCACCATCGAGCGCATCCGCAGACCGCCGTCAAGCATGCCGTACTCCGCCAGCATCTGCATGACATGGGAGCCGAAACCGCCGATCGATCCTTCCTCGACGGTGAGGAGGACTTCGTGCTCGCGGGCGAGCTTCAAAATCATGTCGACGTCGAGCGGCTTCATGAAGCGCGCATCGGCGATCGTGGTGGAGAGGCCGTGCGCCGCCAGTTCGTCGGCGGCCTTCTCGCATTCGGCAAGCCGGGTGCCGAACGACAGCAAGGCGATCTTGCTGCCCTCGCGCACGATGCGGCCTTTTCCGATCTCCAGCGGGACGCCGAATTCGGGCATCTCGACGCCGCGGCCTTCGCCGCGCGGATAGCGCACCGCGCTCGGACGGTCGTTGATCGCGACCTGGGTCGCCACCATGTGCACCAGCTCGGCCTCGTCGGAGGCCGCCATGATGACGAAATTGGGCAGGCAGCCGAGATAGGCATTGTCGAACGAGCCGGCATGGGTGGCGCCGTCGGCGCCGACCAGGCCGGCGCGATCGATCGCGAAGCGCACCGGCAGGCTCTGGATCGCGACGTCATGGACGATCTGGTCATAGCCGCGCTGCAGGAAGGTCGAATAGATCGCGCAGAACGGCTTGTAGCCTTCGGTCGCAAGACCCGCGGCAAAGGTCACCGCGTGCTGCTCGGCGATGCCGACGTCGAAGGTGCGGTCGGGGAAGGCCTTGTTGAAAATGTCGATCCCGGTTCCCGACGGCATCGCCGCGGTGATGCCGACGATCTTCTCGTCCTTCTCGGCTTCCTTGACCAGGCTGGCGCCGAACACGTTCTGGTAGGATGGTGCGTTCGGCTTGGACTTGGCCTGGGCGCCGGTGGCGACGTCGAACTTGACCACGGCGTGGTACTTGTCGGCGGAGGCTTCCGCCGGGCCGTAGCCCTTGCCCTTCTGCGTCACGACGTGGACCAGAATAGGACCGGTCTCCATGTCGCGGACGTTCTTCAGAACGGGCAGCAGATGGTCGAGATTGTGGCCGTCGATCGGGCCGACATAATAGAAGCCAAGCTCCTCGAACAGCGTGCCGCCGTCCATCATGAAGCCACGCGAGTATTCTTCGACACGGCTGGCGCGGTTGGCGATGATCTTGGGCAGATGGTTGCCGAGCTGCTTGGCGGCGTCGCGCAGCGAACGATAGGTCTTGCCCGAGTAAAGCCTGGACAGATAGGCCGACATCGCGCCGACCGGCGGCGCGATCGACATGTCGTTGTCGTTGAGAATGACGATCAGCCGGGAGTTCATCGCGCCGGCATTGTTCATGGCCTCATAGGCCATGCCCGCCGACATCGCGCCGTCACCGATCACGGCGATAACGTTGTTCTTGCCACCGGAGAGGTCGCGCGCCACCGCCATGCCGAGCGCAGCCGAGATCGAGGTCGAGGAATGGGCGGCGCCGAACGGATCGTAATCGCTTTCGGTGCGCTTGGTGAAACCGGACAGACCGCCGCCGGTGCGCAGGGTGCGGATGCGGTCGCGGCGGCCGGTCAGGATCTTGTGCGGGTAGGCCTGATGGCCGACGTCCCAGATCAGACGGTCGCGCGGAGTATCGAACACGTAGTGCAAAGCGGTGGTCAATTCCACGACGCCGAGGCCCGCGCCGAAATGCCCGCCCGTGACCGAAACGGCATCGATGGTTTCCTGACGCAGCTCATCGGCGACCTGGCGGACTTGCTCCACCTTGAGCCGGCGCAGATCGTCCGGCGTGCGGATGGTGTCGAGAAGCGGTGTTTTGCTAAATACGGTCACGGCGATATTCCAATTTTGCAGGTCGGGAAAAGTCCCCGACGCGAGATGGGGTGCGCAATTTCAGCGCAGCGAAAACCCAGACGCCGGATGCCACCTGAGCAGGCCTAAACTGAGCGAGCCTAAGCCAGATGAGGAATTAGATGCAGTCCGGATTGGTCAATGTGATCTATATCACTCTCGGCGGCTTCACCCTTCTCAACCATTTTGTCAGCTGTTTCAACTATTTACCACGCTCAAACAGCAACGCTAGGTCGCTTTCAGCAGCCCATAGTCGTTAATGCTTTACACTAAACCCGCGCTCAACGCCAACCCGATGACCTTTTCCCGTGCGATGGCTTCAGTCGGCGGAACCCAGGATTCAACCGCGGCGCCGGACGATTGGTTCCATTTCCGGTTCCATTTCGCCTAAATCGGCGGCAATTACCGGATCGGAGGCCGTTGTTTCGAGCTTTTTCCAGGCGCGTTCGCGGGCAACCGCGTCGCCGGTCGCGATCGTGAGCGCCGCGGCGGGATCAGCCATGCGTTCGCTCAAGGGGATCGGCCCGCAAACGATCATGAAAAAATCGTAGGCATGCGGCCGCTCGTTGGCCATGACGAACTGGAAATGGACCCGGAAAAATTTCCAGCGGAACAGGTTGTAGTTTTCGGGCTTGATGATCTCACGGAATCGGACCGGCACGATGGTGGGATTGCGCCGCGAGGCCCCGACGTCGATGCCGTGCCCGGCGATCGGATCGAACGGATAGAAGTTCATCACATCCTTGCGCGACTGACAGTCGATCCAGTCGATCGAAGGCTCCACCGCCAGCAGGCGGAGGTGATCGCGGAAATCCTGCGAGGCCTTGTGAAAGCCGACGATCGGGAAATTGCCGCCGATCGTCAGCAGCACAATTCGCGGGCCGTGCCGGCCGAGCGCCGGATCGAGCTTTAGCGCGCGCGCCAGAATCTCGGTCGCCAAAAACGACCCGGAACTGTGGCCGACGATGACGATTTCCTCGGCGTCGCTGGCGCGCGCGACCCTGGCGAGGTATCGCGCAAAACGGTCGATGCGCTGGTCCCATTCCGGGCGCTGGCGGTGCGAGAATTCCCAGGTCCAGATCGTGTCGGACAGCAGATAGAGCAAGTAGGTGCGGTTTTCCGTGTATTTCAGCATGGTGCCGAGTGCGGCGACGAAAAAGGCGGCCGCCGCGGCCGTGCTGAACGGGGTGGGAATGCCGAGCATTTCGAGGCCTTTTTCGAAGCCGAAGGCCAGAGCCAGCGACCAGACCGCCTCGTTGAAGAGCAGGAAGTGCGGGTAGCTGATGAAGGTCGCGAACCGCCAATGCGCCTTCCAGAATCGCGCAATCGTGCCGCCGAACACCAGCCGCCAATAGATCCACATCGCGTGCACGACCCTGCGCCAGATCGGCGCGGCGAGGTCGCGCTGGATCAGGTCTTCAAACCGCAGGAAATCGTAGCTGGTCCGGGTCTGCCAGTCGCCGGCCTTGGTCTCGATGGTCCAGGACGCGATTTCGCCGTCGGGAGCAACCTGCGGGCGGCCGATGGTGGCGGCGAGCTGGTACAGCCGGCCGAACTTCCGCAACTCGGTTCGAAACATGCGGTAATACTGCGCGAGACCGCGCGGATCGTATCCCTGCACATAGATGATATGGCGGTGCTGAACGCGCACTTAACACTGATCCCCGGGCCTGACGGCGGGGACTATAACAGGCTGCGTAAAGCGCCAAGAGCTATTTCGGCCCGCGGTCCGCGCCGTCTTGCGTCGAATTCGGCTAATATTGTCACCTGTTGCCGGGGAGCGACGGGCGGCCGCACCCGCGGCCATCGGGTGTCATTGGACGTCGAGCGGCTCGGTTCCGACCGCCTGGCCGTTGGCGTCGGTGGTGATCTTTTCGACCCGGGCCTCCGCCTGCCGCAGCAGCTCCTCGCAGCGCCGTTTCAGGGACTCGCCCCGCTCGTAGATGGTGACCGACTCCTCCAGCGGCACCTTGCCGCCTTCGAGCTTCGTGACGATCGATTCGAGCTCTTCCATCGCGCGCTCGAAGCTCAGCTTCCTGACGTCCACCTGGGTGTTCTCGGCCATATTGCTGTCCCGTGATGCGCCCTCGCCGGGGCAGATTCGATGATATTTTTGCGGACGTATTGTGGCGGGAATCTACCCGGCCATCAATGCGGTGACATGGGCCGCGGCCGATTCCTTGAGGCCCTGCAGGTCGTAGCCGCCCTCCAGCACCGAGACGATGCGGCCCCCGGCGCTCTTGTCGGCGACATCCATCAGCTTGCGGGTGACCCAGCCGAAATCCTCCTGCTTGAGATTGAGCGAGGCCAGCGGATCGCGGTAATGGGCGTCGAAACCGGCGGAGATGATGATCAGCTCGGGCGCGAATTTCTGCAGCTGCGGCAGGATGACGTTTTCAAAGGCGGCGCGGAACTTGGCGCCGCCGTCTTCCGAGGCGAGCGGCGCGTTGACGATGTTGTCGTGCTCGCCGCGCTCGCCGCTGGCGCCGGTGCCGGGAAACAGCGGCATCTGGTGCGTCGAGCAATACATCACGGTCGGATCGGCCCAGAAGATATCCTGCGTGCCATTGCCGTGATGGACGTCGAAATCGACCACGGCCGCGCGGGCGATGCCGTATTTGCGCTGGGCGTGACGCGCCGCGATGGCGACGTTATCAAAGAAGCAGAAGCCCATCGGCTTATTGATCTCGGCGTGATGGCCGGGAGGCCGCGTCACGACAAAGGCATTCTGGTGGGCGCCGGACATCACCGCGTCGGTCGCGGCGACCGCGCCGCCGACGCCGCGGATCACCGCCTCCCATGTGCCGGGAGACATCGAGGTATCGCCGTCGAGATAGATCAGGCCGCTCGACGGCGCGATATGCCGAAGCTCCTCGATGTAATGCCCGTCGTGGCAGAGCGCCACC
Organism: uncultured Alphaproteobacteria bacterium; assembly: GCA_963793165.1. Classification (GTDB taxonomy): domain Bacteria; phylum Pseudomonadota; class Alphaproteobacteria; order Rhizobiales; family Xanthobacteraceae; genus Bradyrhizobium. The sequence goes on along the minus strand of CAWBYU010000002.1, from coordinate 754,020 downwards.
AGATCGAGCGAGCCCTCGGGAGCCTGGTCGCGCACCAGCCGGTCGAAGCGGTCCTCGCCGAGAACCTCTTCGACCACGCGAATCCGGTCGGGCCGTTCGGGATGCCCCGGCGGCGTCAGGTGGTCGAGGCTTGCCCGATTCGTCAGCAGAAGTGTTGTCATGCAGGGCTCCGGACCCTTTGAGCGCCGTCAAAGAGGAATAACCTAGTTGTTTGGCCCGCGTTCCGAAAGCCCTCTCGGCGCAGAGGAATTCGGGACGGCTATGCCCCGGGGGGCCCGTTGCGCTCGTTCGAGTCACATCTGAAGCAAAGAACGCATTTGGCCCGCATTCAACGCCGGTTGAAGAAAGGGGGAATCGCGCTCACGACGTCTTGGTTGGCTATCGGCTGATCTCCGGTTCAAAAAGCAGGGCTTTCGCGAGGAGGGTTGATCGTGAATTCCAGTCAGAAGGTTGTCGTCGTCACCGGCGCTTCGCGCGGCATCGGTGCCGGTCTGGTCAAGGGTTTTCGCGGCATCGGCTACGCCGTGGTCGCAAACTCGCGCTCGATCAAGTCGAGCGGGGTGGCGGATGATCCCGATGTCCTGGCGGTCGAAGGTGATATCGCGTTGCCTGAGACCGCCGAGCGTATTGTCAGCGAAGCCATGCAGCGCTTCGGACGAATCGATACCCTGATCAATAACGCGGGCATCTTCATTCCGAAGCCGTTCACCGATTACACCGAAGACGATTTCACCAGGACGATTGCGGTCAATCTGGCGGGGTTCTTTCATATCTCGCAAAGAGTTGCTGCGCGGATGTTGCAGGCCGGATCCGGTCACATCGTCAATTTGTCGGCGTCGATCGGCGAACGCGCGGTGGCATCGGTTCCGACGGCGCTCACCGCTCTCACCAAAGGCGGGCTGATCGCGGTGACAAGGGCCCTGGCGATCGAGTATGCGGGCCGGGGAATTCGGGTCAATGCCGTATCCCCGGGCGCGACCAAGACGCCGATGAACCCGCCCGAGATGCACCAGTTTCTCGCTGGCCTGCATCCGATGGGCCGAATGGGCGAGGTGCATGAAATCGTCGAAGCGGTGCTCTATCTGGAAAAGGCGGCGTTCGTCACCGGAGAGGTCCTGCACGTCGACGGCGGCGCGACCGCCGGCAAGTGGTAGTCTCTGTCAATTCAGCCGGATGATGCGGTCCGCCGGTCCCGGCGATACCGGGCTGTTGGCCTGAAAATGAGCGTAGAGGGCGTCGACATCGTAGATGCCGAATTGCGGCGTAACGCCGTCCTTCAGCACGGTGAAGCCGTCGCCGCCGACCGCGAGAAAATTGTTCACGGTGACGCGATAGCTCGCCGCAGGATCGATGCGCTGTCCGTTCAGCGACATGCGATCGGCGATGATGCGGTCGCCATAGGGCCTGGCGTCATCCCATGCATAGCTGAAACCCTTTGAGACCTGCAGAATCCGCGGCCGCTTCGGATCGAGCCATTGCTGCTCGAGCATGTCCTTGATCTGCATTCCCGTCAGCGTCAACGTCACCAGCTGATTGCGGAACGGCTGACTGGCGAAGACGTCGGCATAGGTCACGGCACCTTCCTCTTTCTTCGCGATGTCGGTGCGGACGCCGCCGGGATTGGTGAAGGCGATCACCGCACCGCCGCGCGCGTCCGCGCTGGTCGCGGCCAGTTGGGCGTCGGCGACGATATCGCCGAGTATGCTCTCGCCGGCGCTGTTGGGCGTGCGCGACAGGGTCTCGGTGACCGATCCTGCTGCGCGGCCGGCGATCGGCGCGGCCAGTTTTTCGTAGGCTGCCAGCAGCGCGGTCTGTTCCGGATCTTTGGCCGTGACGCCGGTGCGGACGATGACATTGTCGGCCCGGGCGTTGACGACATCGCGCGTTGTGGGATCGAGCTTGACGTCGATCGCGGTGACGAGGGTGCCGTATTTATCGCCGCTGGTGACGAGCCGCCCGTCGATCTCGCAGACATAGGCCTGATGGGTGTGGCCGCTGATCACGACGTCGACTGCTCGATCGAACTTCCTGACGATGTCGACGATCGGTCCGGAAATGCCCGGGCACTCATTATAATCACCGGCCGGAAAGCCGCCTTCATGGATCAGCACCACGATGGCCTCGACGCCGCGCGCCTTCAACTCCGGCACCAGCGCATTCACCGTCTCGGCCTCGTCCTTGAATTCAAGACCGGCGACGCCGGTCGGGGCAACGAGATTGGGCGTGCCCTTCAGCGTCAGGCCGATGAAGGCGACGGGAATGCCGTCGAATGTCCTGATCTCGTAGGGAGGAAGAATGGGTTTGCCGGTGTCCTTGTCGATGGTGCTGGCCGCGAGATAGCGGAATTTGGCGCCGAGGAACGGGTGCGGCCCCTGGCATTTGTCGACCGGATGGCAGCCGCCGTTCTGCATCCGCAGCAACTCGTCCTTGCCTTCGTCGAATTCGTGATTGCCGACGGAGGCCACTTCCAGCCCCATCATCGACAGCGATTCGATGGTGGGTTCGTCGTGGAACATCGCCGACAGAAACGGGCTGGCGCCGATCAGGTCGCCGGCGGCGACAAAGATGTTGTTCCTGGTGTTGTGGCGGAGCTGCCTGACCAGCGTCGCCATGTATTCGGCGCCGCCGGCCGCGACGGTGATCTTTTTGGTCCTGTCGTCGGGATCGGTGATCCGGATGCCGCCGGGCGGAGGCTGCAGGTAGCCGTGGAAATCGTTGATGGCGAGAATACGCAACTCGACCGGCGCGGTTTGGGCTGACGCGGGCGAGGCTGGGTCCTGCGCAACCAGGGTCACGGCCGCGAGCATCGTCAGGAGCGAATGTCTCATGATCTTACATTAGGCAAGCAGCACAACGTTTTTGCGAATGGTCCTAAGCCTTCTTGCGCGAGAAGAATGCCTTGAACGCGGCCACGGCCTCCTTGGAGCGCATGCGTTCGCCGAACAGGTGGCCTTCCTGGTCGATCCGGCGGGTCAGATCCTCCGGCGGCAATTTCAGGAGCTTGCGCGAGATCGCGACGGCTTCCGCCGGCAGCGCGCAAATCTCCCGCGCCACCTTGCGCGCCTCGGCCTCGGTATGGCCCGGCGCCATCACCGCATTGACGAAGCCCGCCTCGCGCGCGTCGTCGGCGGAGAAGGTGCGCCCCATCACCAGCATGGCGAATGCGCGCTGGTGTCCCATGGTGCGCGGCATCAGCAGGCTGGAGGCGCCTTCCGGAACCAGCCCGAGATGAATGAAGGGCGTGGAGAAGGTCGCGGTCTTGCTGGCGAGCACATAGTCGCAATGGAACAGCATGGTGGTGCCGATGCCGATCGCGATGCCGTCGATCGCGGCGATGATCGGCTTGACGTTGTGCGCCAGCGAATAAAGAAACCTGGCGGCATTGGATGTGCGCGGCGCGTCGGTGTTGGAGGTGCCGTCTTTCAGAAAATCTTCCAGGTCGTTGCCGGCGGTAAACACGCCGGAGCCGCCGGTGATGACGAGGCAGCGGATCGCCGGATCGTTCTGCGCGGTATCGATCGCCTCGCTCATCGCGCGATACATGTCCTGCGTGATCGCGTTTTTCTTTTCGGGCCGCCGCAGCGTGATCACCCGTGTCGCATCTTCGTCGGTGACTATCAGGTGCCCGGTCATGGCTTTGTCCTTGGAACAAGCGACTAAGGCGCCGCTGGCGAGTCCATGCATTATATCCTACATGATCCCCGGTAGGCCCCAAATGCTCCCGCCGCTTTTTTCCGGAAAGTGGGATCCCCCCGGGGATCGAGCGATATGCCATGCAGCTCACGGGAATTCATCACCTAACGGCGATTTGCGCGAAACCCGCGCGAGATCTTGCCTTTTACACCGGCCTGCTCGGCATAGGCTTCGCCCTTACGCGTGAAAGCCGCTTGGGTGAGACGCGCTTTGTCGTCAGCCGACCACGACTTCACTGATCTGGATGACCGGGGATAGGTCGGTATAGTTTGTGATGTCCCCCATGATCTCCTTGGCATGCGGCCCGAAACCAGCCTGGAATGCCTCGACCGAGTTGCAGAAGATGTGACACATTCCGACATAAGTCGCGGGAGCGCCGGGTGCTCCGCCAGCCAGGCCCTTGTCCACCGTATAGGACTTGCAAGCATCGCCCATGCGAGCTTTCAGGAGCGGCATATGCTTATCCCGGTAGTAAGCGTGGTCGAAACGCGCGCCGGGCGTATTGGGATACATAACGCTTACCTTGATCATGACGTGCTCCCTGAGCTGACATTCGCCGGTTGATCTCCGACGTTAATCCAGACTTTGCGTCAGTTTTGCAGATCCCGCAACTCCGAAGAGTCCGGCTCCGGCGCGCGTTGTCGGGACCGGCGTTGACAAGAGTGTCCGGCGACGCCGGTGCGGGCGCCGTCAAGCGCGATCGGTGCGATCTTTTCGTTTGACGATCCCGTGAGCGCCGCCGGCCATTGGGAGTTTGCCCCCGAGGCATTTCGGGAATACGCTGATGCGCGTCGGCGGGATCAAGATATCCGCGTCAGGAAAGACCCCGGCCGGCCGGTCTCTCGGCGGCCCAGGGACTCCGGAGCAAGTCCGCGCCGACAGGGAGCGCGCGGATTCCGAAGAGCGCGAGAGCCGGCCTTTCGTCTATGCAAAGACTGTGAAGCAAGGACTTTGAAAGGAGTTCGCAATGACCAGGGGCGGACAGCTCAAGACGGTCGCCGTCGCAGTCTTGGTGGCGCTCGCCGGGATGACCGGCAAGGCCGGCGCCGCGACATGCGGCAGCACCGCGGCCGGCTTCGAGACGTGGAAGACGCAAGCAGCCGATGAAGCGAGAGCAAAGGGCGTCAGCGCCTCCGCCGTCACAGCGCTGATGGCGACCAGCTATTCGAGCGCAACGATCGCGGCCGACCGCAACCAGGGCAGCATGCGTTTGTCGCTCGATCAGTTTCTCGCCAAACGCGGCGGATCGGCCATCGCTGCGCGCGGGCGTGCGCTCAAACAATCCAATGCGGCACTGTTCGCGTCCATCGAGCAACGCTTCGGCGTCCCGCCGGGGCCGCTGCTGGCCATTTGGGGAATGGAGACCGGCTTCGGGCGCTCGCGCGGGAATCAGAACACGCTGTCGGCGGTAGCTACGCTCGCCTATGACTGCCGTCGCAGCGCCTATTTCACCGAACAGCTCTACGCCGCCCTGACACTGATCGATCGCGGAATTCTCTCGGCCGGCACGCACGGCTCCATGCACGGTGAGGTCGGCCATACCCAGTTCCTGCCGAAGAACATCCTCAGCTACGGCGTCGGCGGAAGTCTCGACAACTCGTCCAACGCGCTGTCCTCGACGGCGAACTTCCTCAAGGGCCATGGCTGGCGCGCGGGCGGCGGATACCAGCCCGGCGATGCCAATTTCGCGGCGATCCAGGCATGGAATGCTGCCCCGGTCTATCAGCGGGCTATCGCGCTGATCGGCCAGCAGATCGACGGCGGAGAGGGCACGTCCGCGAGGCGCTAGACTAGAGCATGATCCGGAAAAGTGGGCACCGGTTTTCCGAAAAAGATCATGCCCAAACAAAAAGATAGAGCGGGATGACGACTCGAAGAGATGTCATCACGCTCTAGAAAGCGTTTTCCGGCGAAAGCGTGCCCCGGGCTTGATGCGGGGCGGATACCGGGTCGCAGGTGCGGCGAGAACAACCGGCTCACCAGGTGGAAAACGGACCCGCGAAAGGTGCGCGCCAATAAGGCTGGCGGTCGCGCGGGCGGGCGTCACGGAATTCGGTCCCCGGACCGCGGCGCCGGATCTTGATGCCGCCTTGCGGCTCGCCGCTCAAGACCACCACGAAATCCGTGCCGTTGCCGGTCTCGGAGCTCAACGCCTCGTCCGTGATGACCAGCGAAGATCGCGGCGCCAACCCTGCGATTCGATCCAGGGCATCCTGTGGAATGACAATCCGGTCGAGCGCGCTCTTTGCACCGCCGGGGTCCGTCGGCACCGGCCCGGCGTCGCGACCATGGCCCGCGCGGGTCCGGTCCTGCGGCTCGACCCCACTGCCTTGCGGACGTCCGCCGTCCAATGAGACGACGCTCCATCGCAGTCCGGTGTCGCCGTCGGTTCGCTCCATGGCGGTGAAGACGTGCGTGCCGATCAGACGATCGGCATCCAGGATCGTGACCGGACTCTCCAGGATCGGCTCGAAGGCTTGCCGGACATACAGCCGCTGGGTCTTGCGGCTGATCAACACCGATACCGGCTCGAGCGCGACCTGCCGCGCCGCCTCGGCTGCCGCGGCCCGCGCCGTTTCTGCGGCGAGGGCGGCTTCGCGCGTAGCCGCGACGGCATCGAGCTTCGGTTGCAGTTCCGCCTTGGCGTTGGCCCATTGCACCTGCAACTCGGCGATCCTGGCTGTGGCCTGCGCCTTGGCGCGCTCCGCCTGCTCCCTTGCGTCGGCCGGGATGGCGGAGCCAAGCGCGGTCTCGGCGTCCGTCAATTGCGCCTCGGCCCTGAGCTTCAGATTTTCCGCCACGCGCAGCGGCATCATCGCCTGCGCGGCTTCCCGGAACGCCTTGCCGGCGGCGCGTTTGGCCTGATCGGCCTTGCCGGCCGCCTCATCCGCCTCCGCGGTACGGGCGGCGGCCAAGGCGGCGGCACCCGGCTTCGACAGCGACAGAGCCGGATGGGCGATCTCGACGGGCGCCACATCGGCCGGCGCCACGATCACCCGCAGCCCCAGCCCGGTCGCGTCGAACAGGCGTGCGGCGAAGTCGAAGGGCATCCGGACGCAGCCATGGGACGCCGGATATCCCGGCAGGGCGCCACCATGGAGCGCGATGCCCGACCAGGTGATGCGCTGCATGTGGGGCATGTAGGCATCGTCATACAGGTTCGAATAGTGCTCCGCTTCTTTTTGGATGATGCTGAAGATTCCGGCGGGCGTCTCGCGCCCCTTCTGGCCGCTCGACACCGGCGCCCGCAGGATCCAGCCGTTGGCGTCATAGACGGTGATCCGCTGGCTGCGGAGCGAAACGATCGCCATCACCGGCTCGCCGCCGGTGCGCGAACTCGACGGACTCGGCCGAGCGTTCGCTGCGGCGGCCGGTGGCGTCCGCGTGACCTCCGGCCGCGATCAGCGCGGCCAGGCCCGCGATGGCTAGATGCGCGTTCCGCCGCCATGTCTGCTTGCGCTTCGGGTTCACGAAACCAGACCTCATGCGCCTCCCATCCGATCGGGGCCACGCCAGCCTACCAAATTCATAGGGCCAGTCGGTGGAACCTGCCAACTTAGAACTTCCCGAATGCTCATGGATCGATCCGAGTATGCCATCCGGCCGATCAATCTTCAACTCTTTCACCGCCATTATCTGCTACCGAGATAAAACCTCTTGCTTCGCACTCGCGCGTAACCAAATCTGCTTTCTCTAAATTATCTTTTATTCTTGTGCCGACTAATTGTACGGCAGCGCTCGGGTTTGTCATGCGGATTACACATTCGGAAACATACTCTCGGCAGGGTCAAGTCGCATGACGAAACAGGTCAGTGGGCCCTGACGAGGAGGGGGTTAGACGGAACAACGACGGGACAGCTCATGTATTCAGACAAGCAATTTGCAGCGTTGGAAGCGATGTGCCGTAAGCAGGCTGCACGTGCCAGAAAGGAAATGGAATACGCGCTGATGGAATACTGGCTGGCAGAAGCAGAGGAATGGAAGCAATTCAGGGAATCTCTTGAACCGTTGCTGGGAAGAATCTCGACCAGCTCCAGGGAGCTCGCGCGGTCGAGCAACGCCTAAGGCGAATGACACGCGATGCAAGACGCTTTACTGAAGCGTCGCGGCTGCAAACGTGGCGTGCGTAACCGAAACTTTTGTTCCGGAAGCATCGCTCAACGTCACCACTTGAGCATCAAGCTGTTTTGCGAGCGCTTTAACCACGCCGGTACCAAGCCCGGTTTTCGGCTGAGCGAACACACCGTCAGGCTTGCCGCAGCCCATTGTCGGCGACTGCGAGCTGCCAATTCGTTCCTGATGCATCGTAGGCAACCGTGATCTCGCCGTCCTTTGTCGTTTCGCCGAATGCGTGCTTGAGGGAATTGATGACGAGCTCGGTGACGATTAAACCGAGGCTCTCCGCGCTGCGGCTGGTGGAAATTCCGCCGTTACCGCTGACCTTGATCGAAATCGGTCGATTGTCGCCGATCATTGATTGCGCCAGGGCCGCGCAGAGGGTCGCCAGATAAGGACCCATTTCGATCGAGCCGTTGGTGACCGATCCATGCAGGTGTTTTTGAACCGCAGCAACCGAAATGACCCGGTTGTGGGCATCTTGCAAATGGCGGCGGGTTTCTTCCGACTCCACTGTTCTTGCCTTCAGCATGATGATGCTGGCGATGATTTGCAGACTGTTGGCGACACGATGTTCCAACTCCTCCAGAAGCACCTCTTTTTGCCGTATCAAATCGTCCTTTTCGTTTTCGAGGACACGTTTTTCAGTAATGTCCTCAATGCCGAGCAGGATTGTGGAGTGTGAGCCCTTCTCATAGAAGACTTTACGGGCATTCAGGAGCATCGTGCGCCGGCCGATGCCGGGGAAGTCGTGCTCGACTTCGTAGTTTTCCATGGCTCCCTGCTCGGGAACGATTTTTCCAAGCAACAAACGAAGCTTTGGAATATCCCATTGATGGTCTCCGAGGTCATACAGGAGTTCGCCCTGAGTGTCGTCGGCGTTGACTTTGAACGTCAGATAGAAAGACCGGCTGGCGGCAACGACCCGCAGATCCTGATCGAGCACAATGAGAGGTTCTCGAACCGTGTCGACGATAGCGTGCGCAAGTATCCAGGCGTCCTGGACCTTGGGGAATTGTTTTCTGAACATGTTTCGGAACATCGTGGACACCCTCGTCGCGGGGGCGGGAGTCCAACCGAACTCTCAGTCTCGGGCGTGCCCATCCGCGGCTGCTTTACACTGTATACCCGGTCAGCGACATAATTTGGTGCCTTGAAAACAGCCAGACCGTCGCTTTGCCGGACAATCGAAATCGTAACTCCGTCCGTCATTTCTCACACATCGAACCGCGTGCGAAAGCAGACGGCGACTTGCCGATGCCGATTGGGCGCTCATTTGCGGAGGAAATGCTCGCATAGGGTATGCGCCGCAGTTCCAAAAGTTCATCCAGCAGAGACGTTCGACGGTTATTATGGAATCGGGCTTGCGCCCTCATGGCGCGAACGCGCGATCACATAACCGCGAGCCTCCGAAGGTATGTGCGCCACATCAGCGACGGACGCCATGGCAGCCACCGATGGGGAGGCGAAAGCCATGGCTCGCAGTTCAGGAAACGACGACGATGCTTTCAGTCGCGCTGCACATCAGGCAGGCGTAAGTGCGCAAATCGAAGCCGGGCCGATCCGGCTCAAGGTGCGAGAGGATCATCGGAAACTCGCAGTCCGTACAGAACGGACGCTCGCTGGTTGGCTTTCCATGAAAGAATGAGGGAACCGAACGATTGAGCATGACACGCTCCCTGGTCAGGCGGGAGCGCGACACTCTCAGTCACCGATAGATGCCGGGACAGGGCGGTGATGCGGCCAGCATGCACTTCGCCGTTGCCGGGTCTGCTCAATATTGCTCACATTCGCATATTTCATGCGGTGGCAAACGCCGCAGGCGAAACGTTTGGGGCAAACTCGACTTTTCGGAGTTTACGGATCAAGTCCGTTGCGCCCCGGCGAACCGACAACGTCTCGAAGACAAGCCATCACTCCAAGGCGAATGACACGCGATGGAAGATGATGGCCGAAGCAATCGAGACTCTGCGAGATGTGAGCAGCATGGCGGCTTCGATCGCGCCGATGTTAGTGGAACGGTCGTGCCGACGGTCGGGTTGTCTCCTATCTAACGACACGGAGTACAGCTTATGAAAATCATGACAGTCGCACTGGTAACAGCCTTCGCACTCACCAGCACGTTTGCGCTGGCGCAAGCCGACGGAACGGCCGGGTATGGATCGGTCGTGGCCCCTTCAGTGGGGTCGTATCCGCCTACGGTGGGTTCGACAAATGTAGTCCCGACGTGGAGGAACACTGGCCCTGCGGCGCCTCTGCCTCGCGCGCCCGCCGCTGGTAATGCTTTCGAAAGCGCAGCTCCTACGATCCGGGCACCCGAGGTTCGCAGGTAAAAAACCGCCATTTGCGCGGGGCTGTTTTCCGTTGCAAGAAATTTCGCGTGTGGCGACGCGTTGGGAAGCGGTTTCATCCAGCGCGTCTCAATAGTCGCAACTATTCACGGTTGAGGAGCGGAAACTGGCGGCCCTTGTCCTGCGGCAGACAGCTTACCAAAGATTGTCGCGCGCCAAAGCAGGCTCCCGGGCCATTCCCCGGAAGACCGCCAAAGGACGACGCTGGCTCCAACTCGCGCGGCGCTGTTTTTTCGGTTTTGGCGAGGCCGCGGGCCCAGCGACCGCGCTGCCATTGGTCGCTGCCGATGCCACCGGCTTCTCGCCCTTGACCTGTTCGCGTCCGACCTCGCGGCGCGGCCAGACAAAATCGTCCGCGCGGCCGGCGGGCGGCGCCAGCGCTTCGCCCTTGACCAGCGTTCGCGCCGCCAGCGCATCGACCGCGGCCGGGCGCGATCCGGGACCGCCCAGCAATTGATCGGTGCCGACAGAGGACGCCACCAGCGGCAGGATCGGTCCGGCCAGTGGACGCGGCGCCGGCTGACCCGGCAGCGCGTTGGCATCGGGTGTTGCCGGTTCGGTCGGCAGCGCGATCGGCGCGGAGCGTGCCGCCATTAGCCGGGTGATCTCGCGCTCGACATAGTGCGCCAGCTTGCGCGCGCCTGCCTTGGTGAAGAACACGCCGTCGTAGGCGCGCAGCCGGCGGATCTGGCCCTCGAAATCGGGACCTTGCTGCAGGAAGCGGCCGGCTTCATCGACAAAGCCGTCCCAGACATCGACATAGGTGATGCCGGCCTTGCCGGCGGCGTCGCGATACAGCGAATCCAGGAACAGCGTGTCCGCGGTCGCCTTGGGGCCACGTACCACGGGCAGGCCGACCCACAGCACCGGCACACCCTTCGACTTGAGCACGTCGATCATCTCTTCGATCTTCTTGCTGTAGAGTTCGACCCAGCGGTCCTCGCGAAATTCATAGACGCCGTTCGGCGAGCGCGCGCTCTTTTGGGGCGCGATGGCCGGCGGCGCATTATGGTCGGCGGCGTCGTTCGGGGACAATTCGGTATCGACCGGCTTGTCGTCGGACTTAGCGGCGGGCTTGCCGTCCGGTTTGGCCTCCGGTTTGGCCTTGGCATCCTTCTTGTTATCTTTCTTGTCGACCTTGTTGTCCGCGGATTTGCCATCGGTCTTCTCGGCCGCGGGCTCGCGCATCGAGATGCGGTCATTGAGGCCCAGCATGACGACAATGACGTCGGGCTTCTCGGTAGCAAGGATGCCTTTGGCTGCGGCCGCCCAGTCGGCGGGATCGCCCTTGGGCTGGTACTTGATGAGCCCGGAGACCGTCTTGTGGCGGCGGATCACGCCCATGTCGGGCTGCTCGGAATAGGCCTCTTCGAGTCCGTAAGCCAGCCAGTCGGCCATGGCGTCGCCGAGCACCAATACGTTGCGCTCCGGCACGGTGTCGCGTTTCTCGGGCGGTGGCGCCTTTGAAAAATCCTCGCGCACCGGCGGCGCTTGCCGCCTTTCCCAACGCGGCTGGGGCGCGTGCTGCTGAGACGGCTCAAACATGTCGTTGCCAAACCAGCCGCCGCCCAAGCCGCCGCCACCGCGCTGCGGCTGCTGATATCCGCCGAAATTGAAGAACTGCGCCGAACTCGGTCCGGCAATGCCGAGCACCATCGCCGTCGCGATTGCCATCGCAATCAGCGGGCCGCTGCCGGCAAGGACGCGCGCCTTTTTTGGTTTGTCCAACATGCGCTTGGACCGCACACCACGGAAAGCTCGCCCCGACACAAACTATCACTAAAAGTTGTGTGACGATTCTCAGATTACCGTGAAGTGTGCTGCCGGTACGGACCAACCGAAGCGTTCGGAATGCTCGATGGCGCCGCTAAATGCCGGCGCGGCGAGATCGCCAACGTGGGGCTCGTCAGTGCGTCGGTACCGGCTTGCGCGTCGGGCTGGCAGTCGGCCGTGGCGAAGGCGCGGATATCCGGGCCCGCAGGTTCTGCCCGGAAGCTTCAGAAGTTCTGGCTGTGACGCGGGCGATTTGTTCCTGGCTCGCCCTGAGCTGCTGGGCGGTATTCGCATTGTCGCGGGCCAGTTGTGCCTGGCTGGCCCTGAGCTGCTCGATGGCTTGCCCCAGGGTTGCGAGATCGCGCGTCATCGACTGGAGCAACTGCGTCAACTCGGGCGACAGGGCGGTCGGCGCGACGTCCTCCGCGGCGGTCGGAGCCGGAGGTGCCGGCTGTTCAGATGCTGTCCTCGCCGCGGTCGCCTCCAGGGCAGGCGGGTTCGGCTGCGCGGATAGCTCCGGGCTTTCGGGCGGCAATGAAGTCACGACGCCCTGCGCCGTCCACCTCGCGATCATCTCTTTGGCCGTATCGCCGTAGGGCGACTGCCAGGCGATGGCGGCGGCACCGATGCACGCCGCCAACAGCAGGCCCGTGAAGCCGCGGACCGCGGGCCCGCGGTACCACGGCCGCTTGCGCTGGACGGTACGGCGCGCGCCGTTGTGCTCCAGCCTGGAAAGCTGCTCCTCCGCGCGCGCGATCTCTTCGCCTGCGCGGGTGATCTGTTCATAAGCGTGCGCGAGCCCTTCGTCCGCGCGGGCGACCAGGGCATGGCGCGGATCGCTTTGTTTCGGGTTCAGCGCAGTATCCATTAGCGCTCCGTACCCAGTCCGGCATCACCCGCATCGAGGGCGACCGGCAGAATCACGCTAAGTCGACACTCTGCCACAGTCCAGCCCGGTTTGGCCAAAGCAAGGCGATACGATGGAAAGTATCGGGGCCGCCCATGGCGGCAGCCCTTTGGGTGCGAGATGGCGCGTTAGCCCAGCAACACCGCATCCGCGCCATTTACGGCTTCGGCGCTGTCCATCACGGTGCGCTCCAGCGATCCGGCCTGCACGGCAATGTTCTCGGCGAAGAACCGCGCCAGCGTGACATAGCGTTGCGGATCGCCGGCGACTTCGCCGAGATCGCGCGCCGCGAGCGCTTCGCCGGCGAGCATGCAGCCGCCGAGCGTCGATCCGAACAGCCTGAGATAGGGTGTCGCCCCCGCCAGCGCTTCGTTCGGCGCGGATGTCACGCGCTCCAGCAGCCACCGGCTGGTGCGATCGAGCGAGGAAAGCGCGTCGCGCAATTTGGCGCCGGTGGTGCCGAAGGCGGGATCGTTCGAGGCCTCGACTTTCTTGACGATCCCGGACAACTCATCGAGCAGCGCCCAGACCGATGCGCCGCCATTGGCGGCGAGCTTGCGCGTCACCAGATCGATGGACTGAATGCCGTTGGTGCCCTCATAGATCGCGGTGATGCGCGCATCGCGATAATGCTGCGCGGCGCCGGTTTCCTCGATGAAGCCCATGCCGCCATGGACCTGCACGCCGAGCGAGGTCACTTCGTTGCCGATGTCGGTGGAGAACGCTTTCGCGATCGGCGTCAGCAGCGCGCCGCGCGCCGCGGCATCGCCGCGCACCTGGGCGTCGGTCGCGCGCGTGGCCACGTCGAGCGCGACCGCGGTGGCGTAGCAGATCGTGCGCGCCGCCGCGGTGAGCGCGCGCATCTGCATCAGCATCCGCTTGACATCGGGATGCACGATGATCGGGTCGAGGCCGTCGCCCTTCTTGCCGACGGCGCGGCCCTGGCGGCGTTCCTGCGCGTAGGCCAGCGCCTGCTGATAGGCGCGGTCGGCGATGCCGACGCCTTCGAGCCCGACGCCGAGCCGCGCCTGGTTCATCATCGTGAACATGCAGAGCATGCCGCGGTTTTCCTCGCCGATCAGGTAGCCGACCGCGCCGCCATGGTCGCCCATGGTCATGGTGCAGGTCGGCGAGGCATGCATGCCGAGCTTGTGCTCGATCCCGCTCGGATAGATGTCATTGCGGGCGCCGGGCGAGCCATCGGCATTGACGAGGAATTTCGGAATCAGGAACAGCGAAATGCCCTTGGTGCCCGCGGGCGCATCGGGCAATCGCGCCAGCACGAAATGCACGATGTTATCAGTCATGTCGTGATCGCCATAGGTGATGAAGATTTTTGTCCCCTTGATGCGATAACTGCCGTCGGCTGCGCGTTCGGCGCGGGTGCGCAGCGCGCCGACATCGGATCCCGCCTGCGGCTCGGTGAGCTGCATGGTGCCGGTCCATTCGCCCGACACCAGTTTTTCCAGGTAGATCTTTTTAAGCTCGTCGCTGCCATGGGCGTCGAGCGCCTCGATCGCGCTCAGCGTCAACAGCGGGCAGAGGCCGAACGCGATATTCGACGCGCTCCAGATTTCGGTGCAGGCGGCATTGATGGCGAGCGGAAGGCCCTGGCCGCCAAAGGTTTCCGGACCGGACACCGCGTTCCAGCCGGCGGCGGTCCAGCGCCGGTAGGCATCGGGCCAGCCCGGCGCGGTGGTCACCTTGTTGGCCTCGAGCTTGATGCCGTTTTCGTCGCCGACCCGGTTGAGCGGCGCCAGCACGTCGGAGGCGAATTTTCCGGCTTCCTCCAGCACGGCGGCGGTAATGCCGCCGTCGAAATCGCCGTAGTGGCCTGCCTTCACGGCGGCCTGCAGGCCGGCGCCATGATTGAGGGCCAGCAGCATGTCGTTGATCGGCGCGCGATAGGTCATATCGATATCTCGCAAAGGATTTGGTGCAGCCGGCTGCCGTCTTCCCACGAAACCGCCGGCCTCTCAACTCTCCGGAGAGCGAAATAGGCCGCGCGGAACGGAAAAGCGCTGTATTTTCGGGTGAAAGCAAGCCCCGGTTCACCTAAAGAAATACCTCATTTCAGGGAAAGCAGGGCCAGGGCTGATTCGACGTGAAATTCAGGCTCCAGCCTGTTGAAATAGCTCAACTCCCTCTATAGACCGGCGGTGCCAGAGGGAATCCGCGGAAGGCTCGTCCCGCCGCTTTCCGAAAAGCCTATTGGGGCGTCGCCAAGTGGTAAGGCAGTGGATTTTGATTCCACCATGCGGAGGTTCGAATCCTCCCGCCCCAGCCAACATTAGCCAATGAAATCAGGCGCTTCTTGAATCGTCCTGACTTTATTCCGACGGTCCGCCACGGCTTCATTCGGACGCTTTGTTTCTGATGCGTTAGCCAGCACATGGGCATACCGTTTCCTAGTAGCCGACAGCGCGCGCGGCAGGTTCCTCTTGGCATATCCTTCGCAGGATTCCTGCGTGCGATGCGCTGACAGTCCGCGGCCCTGACCGTGCGTCAATTCGGCCTCCTCGTGTCGACAAGCGTCCAGTGTAAAGTACGCGGGTAGTGCCAACTTCTTTCGCATGCGCTGTACGATCTTCTGCGTTCCTGAAAATGAAAATTGGATCGTTGATCAGCTTCTGCCGGAAGTTTTCAAATATCCTGACCTCGAGAAGCCACGTCGTGAAACCCGGCGATGCTGTTCCCCGCTTGGTGACACAAGGTTGTTATAAATCGACCCTAGCGTGACTTTTTCTGCGTGGAGGTTGTCCTCTGGAGCGATGTTTTTGGCTGGTTCCAGTGCGAGTATCGGATGGTCTTGGTGCTGGAAAGCCAAACTGTTCTGTCGGGCATTGTGTTTTGCGCTGATCGGTACCGGGTCAATGCCTGAGAGGGTGGCCGCGCAGCAGCATAGCGCGCCGCCGATGCGCAGCGAACTGATCACTTTCGACCTTCCCGCCCAAGCGCTGGTTTCAGCAATCGAAAGTTACAGCATTGCTTCGGGTTGGCAGGTCATCTATGACGCAACCCTTGCCACCGGGCGTCGATCCGCGGGTGTCAAAGGAGAGTTCGCGCCAGCGGCGGCGCTGCATATGCTGCTTGCCGGCACTGGACTCGTGCCGCAATACGTAGCGGCGGACGGCGTGATCCTGATCCCCGACCCGACGGCGAAAGCGGCGATTCACGGTGATCCCACAGCGCTCTTCCGCGGATATTACGGCCGCATACAGGCGGGCCTTAGGCGCGCGTTCTGTGCGGATCGTCAGATCCGATCAGGAGCCTACCGGATCGTGCTCGGATTCTGGATAGGATCGTCCGGCACGGTGACGCGCGCCCAAGCGCTTGGTTCGACGGGAAAGCCCGAGGTCGATGCTGCGTTTGATCGAGCCGTTTCCGCGCTCTCGATCGGCGCTCCGCCGCCTGACGGTTTCGATCAGCCCGTCGTTATCCTGGTCAAGCCGGATCTCGTCAGTCAATGCAACGTCGCGGGCGTGGGGCCGGAAAGGGCGGCCCGATGACGGAAGCAGGCTGGACCGCGCTCAAGCATCGCCTGTTGATGCGCTACATTGTCTTCAAGAAGAGGCTGACGCATTATCTCGGTTCGGCGGAGCTCGCAACCGAGGCCTTGCATGATACCTGGTTGCGGTTGGAACGCGGCGGCGAACTGACCACGGTGCATAATCCCGATACCTACCTGTACAGCATGGCGATCAACATCGCCTCCAATCAGAGGCGAGCCGAGAATTGCCGTCTGACCACGTCTGAAGTCGAGACGTTGCTCGAAATCGCGGACGAGGCGCCGGATGCGGCGCAGATGCTTGAAGCGCGCTCGGACTTGCATACCCTGGTGACGGTCATCGGTGAGCTCCCTGTGCGTCAGCAAGCCATCCTGTTGGCGGCGCGCCTGGACGGTACGCCGCGCCGTGAAATCGCCCAGCGTTTCGGTGTCTCGGAGCGTTTTGTTCAGCGGGAATTGCAGGAGGCGCACGACTACTGTAGCGCACGCCTCGAAAAATTGACCGCCGAGCGGTTCAGATCGGTGTCGCGAGAAATGTCAACAGATCGGAAGCCTTTCGGTACGGCGGGCAGGACGTCGGCACGGCCGGGCGCAGGGGAAGAATGACCGATTACCGGGACAGCGAGGTCGACGTGCTGAAGCGCGATGCGCGCCGCTGGATCACACAGCTCGCCTCCGGCGAAGCGACGACCGCTGATGCCGAAGCGCTCGGGCGGTGGCGTCAGCAGAGCCCGGCCCATGAGACGGCCTTCGCCGAGGCTATCCGCGTGTGGAAGAACCTGGGTCCGGGTGGCCACGCTTTCATCGCAAGACGGGGAGCGCCGGTCTGGTCCGGGCAGCGCGCCAATATGAGCCGGCGTATGGTGATGGGCGGCGCGGGTGCGCTGGCGGCGTCCGCGGCGGCCTATGTGGTCGTCAATCCGCCGCTCGACCTGTGGCCCTCCTTTGCGGAATTGAGAGCGGACTATCGAACAGCAACGGGCGAACAACGGCGTCTGACAGTGGCGGACGTCGCGGTTCAGATGAATACCCGGACCAGCATCGCTATTCCCTCGGAGGTCAGCGACTTAGACCGCGTTGAATTGATCGCCGGAGAGGCATCGTTCGCCATGCCGCCGCAGTCTGCGAGGCGATTGATCGTGCTCGCCGGCAGCGGCCGAACGGTCGCGAACCGGGCCAGATTTGACGTCCGCAATGTCGGCCCAACCATTTGCGTGACCTGCCTTGAAGGTCAAGTGCAGGTCGAGCACGGTGCTCGGACCGAGCCGGTGGGCGCGGGACGGCAGCTTAGTTACGATGAGACGGGTCTCGGTCGACTCATTACCGTGGATCCTCGCGAGGTGACCTCCTGGCAGGATGGCTTCATTGTGTTTCGATATACGCCGCTCACCGTGGTCGTTGACGAAATCAACCGGTACAGGCCGGGCAAGGTCATGGTGCTTGACACAGCGCTGGGACAAAAAACCATCAGCGGCCGGTTCCGGATCGAGCGAAGCGACGAAATTCTCGTATGGATCGAGCGGGCAACCGGTGCCAGCTCCCGGTCACTGCCCGGCGGAATCATCCTGTTGAGTTGAAGACGGTCGGCGCACCTGCGCCGATACAAAAGTGTCATCATAATTCTTGTTCAGATTAGCTTTCGGGCGAGTGTCAGGTCAGTGAGGCATCCATCGTGTCCTTTCGCGGGTCACGGGGGGTGCGTATGATTTGTCCGCTCGTCGAGAAAATTCCCCATGTCCATCCGCATCGTAGTCTCCCGCACCGTTTCCGCCCCTCGTGCCGCGTTGCTGGCCGGCGTCAGCGTGGTCGCTTTGTTCGTGGCATCGCCGGAAGCTTACGCCAGGCCGCTCGGCGGCGGGACGGCGGCGCCATCGGTGGCGGCAATCGCTGCGGCGCAGTCGGGATCGCAAGAAGCGGCACGGGTGGCGCGGCAGGCGCAGAATTCTCTGAAGCGCGCCACGCTTGCGATTCAGGCAATGCAGGCCACGCAACAGGCGGCGCGTGAGGCGGCACGCTCGCAACTCAACGCCATGCCGAGCGGCATTCCGCATGGTCTGAAGCCGGGCGGCTTGCAGGAGGCGCCAGGCGCGGTGCCGGGATCGGACTTGTGGCAAGGCGCCAATCGGCCGACCGAATTCACCGATGGAGATCGCACCAAGGTCACGGTCGGTCAGATCCAGCCGAAGGCGATCCTCACCTGGCAGACCTTCAATATCTCGGAAAAAACCGACCTGCGCTTCGATCAGCGGGGCAATTCGAATTGGGTCGTGCTCAACCGGGTGCTGGACAACACCGCGCCGAGCAGGATTCTGGGCAGCATCAAGGCCGAAGGCTCGGTCTACATCATTAACCAGAATGGCATCATCTTCGGCGGCGGTGCCCAAGTGAATGTCGGCGCCCTGATCGCCTCGACGGCGACGATCAGCAACGAGCAGTTCCAACGCGGTATCTATTCGACGCAGAACGGCGCGACCTGGACGCCAAGTTTCACCGACGCCGCCGCCTTGCTGGGTAACGGCACCGGCGGTGGTGTGGTGAAGGTCGGGGCCGGTGCGCAGATCGAAACCCACGCGCCATCGTCCGTCACCGACGGCGGCGGTTTCGTGCTGTTGATGGGCGGACAGGTCGAAAATGCCGGCTCGATCATCACGCCGAAAGGGCAAACGCAACTCGCGGCCGGCGACGATTTCGTGCTGCGTCGCGGTTACGGCACCGATGCGAATATGTCCTCCACCACCCGAGGCAATGAGATTGCACCGTTGTTCGATCCCGGCAGTCTTGCCGGTCTCGTCCGCAATTCGGGCATCATCTTCAGCCCGCAGGGCGACATCACGCTGGCAGGTCGGACGATCGAGCAAGCCGGGATTCTCGTTGCATCGACGTCGGTCACCACGCGCGGCACGATCCATCTTCTCAATTCGGCGACGGACACACTGGGCAGCGTCACGCTCGGCGCTGACAGCCTCACCACGATCATCCCCGAACTGGAGAGCGGCGAGACCGCGCTCAACAGCCAGCGCGATGCGCTGATCGCGGCCTCCGGGGTCAATGCCTTGGCCACCGCCACGTTCAACAATCTGTCGACGCAGGTGGACCGGCCCGACCAATCGCGCATCGAGATCGTCACCGGCGGCAATGTCGTATTCAGGGGCGGTGCGGCCGGTTCGGGCTCGCTGACGATCGCGCAGGGCGGCCAGGTCGCGGTCAGCGCCGGACGGCGCATCTTCACCGAGAACGGTGCGACGATCGATGTGTCGGGTGTGCGCGATGTCGTGCTGGCGATGTCGGCCAACAACATCATGGTCAACATCCAGGGCAACGAGCTGCGCGACAGCCCGGGCAACCGCGACAGCGATGTTCTGAAGAATGCCAATGTCTGGCTCGACATTCGCGACCTGGTGCTTGTGCCGTCCGGCACGGGCGGCTATGCGGGCGACCGCTATTATACGCCGGGCGGATTGCTCGAGGTCGGCGGCTATCTCTCCAACACCGCACACAAGATCGGCGAATGGAGCGCGGTTGGCGGCACCATCACGCTGTCGGCGTCCGAAGTGATCGCCCAGCAGGGTTCGATCTTCGACATCTCCGGCGGATCGGTGCGTTACGAGGGCGGTTACATCCGCACCAGCAACTTCCTCGGCAGAGACGGACGGCTCTACAGCATCAACGATGCCCGAGCTGACATGACGTTCTACGGACTTGGCCACGGCTTCATTCGTTCGCACGCGCGCTGGGGCGTCACCGAGGTTTGGATGAGCCCGTTTGGACGGGGCCGGGAATCCACGCGCTGGGAGGATGGCTACACCGTCGGCCGCGATGCGGGCCGCCTGGTCCTCTCCACGCCGACCGCGATCTTCGAGGGTAAAATTCTCGCCGATGTCGTCACCGGAGACCGTCAGATCAACGCGCGGCCTGACGGCGTCACCGACGGCTACAAGCTTGCGCCGAACACTGCCGCGCTCAACGGGCAGTTGCTGCTCGGACGATACGGTGTGACGACGGACGGTCTTTTCAATTCCAATGTCAAGTTTGGCGATGTCGCTTCGATCACCGCGGGGCTTTCCGCCGTCTCTGTACTGCCTTCGGCCCGCACCAACACGGTTTGGTTCGATACTGCGCATATCAACGCACTGGGTCTGGGCGGTCTCGACATCGGGACCAAGGACACTATCACGGTTGCAAGCGCGCTGACGCTGGCCGATGGCGGCCAGATCAATTTCAACGCCGCCGTCGTCGATATCAATGCCGACGTTACCGCGCGCGGCGGCTCGCTCACGGTGAACAACGTCTTCAGCGGCGGTGTGGGCCGGGGCGCCGTGCAGGCGTTGCTCAAGAACGGCACGTCATCGATCACCGTGGATAGTGGCGTAACGCTCGATCTGCGCGGTCTATGGGTGAACGCGCTATTGAATCCGGCCGACAGCGGCAAGCTGGCCTATCTGAACGGCGGAAAGGTGCGCCTGCAATCGACCCATGACGTGACGTTGAAGGCCGGCAGCCTGATCGATGTGTCGTCGGGAGCCGCGATCCTGGCCACCGGAAAAACCAGGGGCGGCCGCGGTGGTGACGTCGCCTTGATCGCCGACCAGGAGGTTCCTCAGGTCGCCACGGCGGACGGATTGCTGACGCTCAATGGTCGGATCGCCGCGTTCGGCGTAAGCGGCGGCGGCACGCTCAAAATCGAATCCGGAACGGCCATCTCCATCGGCGGCCAATTGCAGGAAACCGATGGCGTGCTGAAGGCCGGTGAGAAAGCGCTGGTCGATCTGGTGCTGGCCGAAGATATTCCCATCGCGGCGGGCCAGCCGATGCCGATGGATTATCGCTATACGGCAACCATAGCCCCCGCGGGGAGATCATCGGCGCCGCGCCGATGATCAGACAGGATCTCAACAACACCGTTGTTCTGGCGGCCGAGTGGACGCTTCCGTATGCAACGGGCATCGGCGGCGCCACTTCAGGTTCGTATTCAGTACGCCATATTCTACCGGGAGAGACAACGACGCGTACGTTGCAAGTCCGAGGGGCGGAATTTGCCAATGGAGCGATTTATAAACTTCCGGCGGGAACAACAATCGTCGGATTAGGCGGAAACACGTTTCCCTCGACCTATGTTATTCCGGCGAATGTGTTTCCAAATGGAATTCCGACAGCAGCGCACACGCGCACGGCGCTGGCCGGGTCGACGCTGTCCGTCACTGTTACGATAGCGCGCGGCACCGCGATTGCGGCAGGAACAGTGCTCAGCCGCGCTGTCGTGGTGAAGCCCGCAACGGCGCTTGCCACCAGCCTTTTCCAGTCGGGATTCTCCAACTATGACATGACGGCCCGCAACGGCGTGGTCGTCACCGAGGGAACGACGCTCGATGTGACAGCGCCGGTCTATCGCCTTACGACCGCCTCATCGTCGACCGCGACCGGCGCCGATCCTACCTCGGCGCTCGAATTCTGGACTCCGCCGCTCTATCTCGAAGATCCCATCGCAGGCGTACTCACCCAGCGCAAGGGCGCCAGCCTGGCCTTGCGTTCGGTTCGGAACAACGGCGCGGGCGGCCCGATCCTGATCGGATCGAACGCATCGGTCACGGTCGATCCCGGCAAGTCCATCGATCTGCTCGGGCTCAATATCCGAGTGGACGGCCGCCTCAACGCCTGGGGCGGGGCTATCACGCTGGACGTGTCGGGCATCGACGCTCTCAATGACACGGGCGGCCCAAATCCCGGCCTGATCTGGCTCGGCGAGAAGGCGGTACTCGATGTCGCCGCTCGCGCGGCCATCGCTGAGGATTTACTTGGCCGCACCTATGGCCGGGTCGTCAATGGCGGCACGATCCGCATCGGCGGCAGTCTCGACTGGGAAGAAACCGGCGAATCCTTCGGCCCGAACGCTTTCGTAGTAATCCGGCCGGGTGCGTTGCTCGATGCCTCGGGCGCCAGCGGAGTGTTCGATATTCGCGAGCCGGGCCTTCAGAAAAACGGCACGCCGGTGACGGTTGCCAGCGATGGCGGCTCCATCATCGTCAAGTCGAACAACGGCCTCTATCTCGACGGCACGCTGCGCGCGGCGGCGGGCGGCGAAGGCGCGGCCGGCGGCACGCTGGCGCTGGCCTTGATCTCGGCCAACTACGAACGAGCTACCACGGTTGGCGGCGTGCTCAATCCGCGCGAGTTCATTTTAACGCAGACGCAGGGCAACAGCCTGTTGCCCGTGAATTTCGATGCCGCGGCCGCACTCGGCTTGCTGACGTCAGGGACCGCGCGACTGGGCGTGGACCGGATCGAGGCCGGCGGGTTCGACAATCTCTCGCTGCTGGTCGACGGTCCACTGAGCTTCGGCGGAAATGTCTCGCTCAACCTTGGCCAGAGCCTGCGTCTCTATACGGCGGCCTTCGCACTGGCTGAGGGTGCCGCATCCAACAGCAGGGTTACGCTCGCCGCGCCCTATGTGCGTCTGGCGGGCGTGACGCGCGTCACGCGCGATTTCTATACTTTGCCCACCGTCGGTTGGGTGAGCGGCGTGTCGCAGCAGCAAACCGACGCACTGTTCCGGATCGAAGCGGACCTAATCGATGTTCGCGATACCGTCGGCTTCGGCGCGCGCGGTGTCGACCGCGCCACAAACCTGACCATGGATCGGCGCGGCTTTGCGACCGTCGATCTCGCCAGCACCGGCGATCTTCGTCTGCTCCGCGGCCGGTGGCGTACGGGCAACAGCTCTGCCAACCAGACACAGTTGGAGACATCGGGCGATATCGTTCTCACCGCAGTGCAGATCTATCCGTCAACGGACACCGATGCACGGATCGTTGCCGGTTATCGCGGCACCGGCTTGACGTTCGTCGAAGGCACATCGCTGACCATCCGCCGTTATGGCGAGGGCAATGTCGCTGTCCCTTACTCGGCGTTCGGTAAATTGACCCTCGCTGCCGAAACGGTCAATCAGGGCGGTATCGTACGCGCGCCATTCGGTACGTTGACTCTGGGTTCGCTGAATAATTTTGCCCGAGCCGACAGCATCAATCTGCTGGCCGGCAGCCTGACTTCGGTCAGCGGCGCGGGGCTCGTCATGCCCTATGGCGGCACGGTCGACGGGATCACCTATAATTACGACGGCAAGAAAATTGATTTTTCCGCCCTCGGCAATACCGGCAGGATCTCCAGCACCATCAACCTGAACGGGGCGCATGTCGCCACCGAAGACGGCTCGACACTCGACCTGTCGGGTGGCGGCGAACTGACCGGTGCGGGCTTCGTCAGCGGCCGCGGCGGTTCGGTGAACATCCTCAATACGCCGTTCGTCAATGCCAACCCGGGCTACGGGTTCAGCAGCACCGGCAACGCCGTCTATGCGATCGTGCCGTCGAGCGGCGGCGCGTATGCGCCGGTGGCCCCGGAGGCGGGCGCGGACAATCCGCTGGTCGGACAACGGATCACCATCCCGGCGGGTGTGCCGGGATTGCCCGCCGGAACCTATATGTTGATGCCGTCGACCTATGCGCTTGTCCCCGGCGCGTTCCGGGTCGAGATCGGCGCCGGCGATCAAAGGAGCCTCAGGGGTGTGACCGCGCTCGGCAACGGTTCCTATCTGGCGGCCGGCCTGCTCGGCATCGCCAATACGGCGATTCGCGATGCGTTGCCCAACCAGGTCATCATCACGTCGGCTGCCGTGGTGCGCACGCACTCGTCCTATAATGAGATGAGTTACAACGCGTTCTTGCGTGCAGATGCGGTTCGCGTCGGCGTGCCGCGCACCACCATCACGACGGATGGCGGAACTCTGGCGATCTCGTTCTTCAAACAAGCCGGCGATGTGCGCAATGCGCTCTCCATCGCCGGTGACGTGCGGCTCCGTCCCGAAGCCGAAAGCGACGGCTATGGCGGCACTGTTGCTGTCGGCGGAATCAGTGAGGTGCTTGCGACCGGTCAGTCGGTGACGCCGGGCCTGAGCGGCGTTTCCGTCTATGCGGAAGCGCTCAATGCATTGGAAGCACCGCGTCTTCTGCTGAACGCCAGCCTGATCAGAGGCTACGGCCAAACCGGCCGCTACGCTGAAATCAGAGGCGATGGCGATATCATCGTCCGCAGCGGCGCGCAGATCACGGCCGGCGAGGTCATTCTCGCGAGCAGCCGTCGTTTTGAAACCGGAGACTTTATCGACGGCTCCATCACCATCGAGGAGGGCGCGTCGATCATCGCCAAGGCCGGCGGGGCGCGTACTTATGATTCCCGTGACGGCTATGTGTTCACGGCCGAAGGCGCAGTCGTGGTGTCGAACGGTTGGTTCAATCTCATCCTGAGCGATCCTCCGACGGGCTCCGAAACCGGTACCGGCGTTAACATCCGCATCGGCGGCTGTGTGATCGTCGGCTGCGCCACGCCGACCCGGCTGGTGTCGGATGGCACGATCGCCATTGCGACCAACCGCGCTCTAACCATCGAGGACAATGTCTCTTACGGCACACGGAACCTCGTGCTCGGCGTTTCCTCGGTCAATCTCGGCGAAAACGCCAGCATCGCGGCGGCGAATGCGACGGGCCAGTTGCCCGAAGGTCTGGTGCTCAACCAGGCCAAGCTTGCCGAACTGCTGGCTGGCAATACGGCGACCGGCGCGCCCGCGCTGGAGACTCTCGTCCTCAACGCCCGCGACGCCGTCAATGTCTATGGCTCGGTGGAACTGGACGCTTCCTCGCTGGAACGCGTCGTGTTCGGCGCGCCCGCCATCTACGGCTATGGCGCGGTGGGCGATATTGCCTCGATCCGTGCGGGCGAGTTCATCTGGACCGGGGTCGAGGGCGCTCCCGGCGCGCCGGTCGCGGCACTGCTCGGCCATGGCGCGCTCGAGATCAGCGCGCGCAACATCCTGTTCGGCTATGGACCGAACACGCAGCCGGTCAGCACGGCAGTCGACGATCGTCTTACGCTCGGCTTCGCGGCGGTCCGCCTCAACGCAAGCGAACGCATCACGGCCAGCGGCAAGAGCAACCTGTCGGTCTATGAGACCCGCGGCAACTATGTCACCGGCGCGGGTTGGCAATATGCCGGCGGTGATCTGACGATCACCGCGCCGCTGGTGACAGGTGAGGCGGGCTCGAAGTTCACCATTGCCGCCGGCGGCGATGTGACGATCGGCGCGGCCGGAAATATGCCGGCGGGCGCGACGAGCGACGCCCTTGGCGCGCAGCTCGCTTTCTCGGGGCGCAATATCACGGTGGACACCGCTGTGGTGCTGCCGTCGGGACGATTGACCTTGAATGCCACCGACAATCTGACGCTTGCCGATGGCGCGCGGATCGACCTGTCGGGCCGCGAAATCACGATGTTCGATGTCAAGAAATACAGTTGGGGCGGCGATCTGATCCTCTCCAGCACTGGCGGCGACATCACGGTTGCAACAGGCTCCATCATCGATTTGTCAGCCAGGAATAATCGCGGCGGCACAATGACGGTCACCGCGCTCGGAGCGGGCGCGGGTCATGTCGATCTGGCGGGCACGGTAACGGGCTCGGCGTCCGGTCAATATGATGCCGGAGGCACGATCGTTCCCTATGACGCAGCCGAGTTGACGGTACGCGCCCAGACGCTGGCCGGCTTCACCTCACTGAATGAACGTCTTAACACCGGCAACGTGTTCGGCGCGCGCCGCTTCCAGATCAAGCAGGGCGATTTGATCGTCGGCAACGAGGTCAAAGCCCGTCACGTGGAGATCGTGCTCGATGGCGGAGACCTGACCGTCAATGGCACCGTCGATGCCAGCGGCTATCAAGTCGGCTCGATCAGGCTCGCCGCCATGGGCGATCTCACCGTCAACGGTACGCTCGACGCGCACGGCAGCGGACTGCGCTTCGACAGCTACGGCAAGATCATCGATAGTCCGAACCGGGCGATCATCGATCTTACGTCACGCCAAGGTACGCTGACGATCGGCAGCACCGCCGCGTTTGACCTGCGCGCCGGCACAAATGTCGCGATGGGCGGCGGCCCTGGCCAGAACGACGGCATCGCGCGCGGCACGCTCGACCTTAACGCACGACGTCTCGGCGGCACGGGTGTTCTGACCGGCGTGCGCGGCGTCGACGGCGCCAACGATGTGGCGATCAACGTGATCGGCACGCCTTTGATCCGAGGCGCGAGGACGATCGCCGTGAATGCCTTCCGCATTTATGACGACGCACCGCTGGCCGCTGCGCCGGATGTGACGGGAAATAAGCCGCAGCTCATTACCCAAGGCTATCTCAACGATATCGATCTCGACAGCCAGGGCTTCATCAATTCCGCGCTGGGGAACGCAGCGCTCGGCGGCCACCTGGCGGGGCTCGGGACCTATCGTCTTCGTCCGGGCGTGGAGATCATCAGCAATGCGGCCACCAATCCCAATGGCGACCTGACCGTCACGGGCGACCTTGATCTCTCGGGCTATCGCTACGGGCCGAACGCAAACCGCGTCGATCCGGCGCGGCGCGGCTATGGCGAATCGGGGGTTCTTTATCTGCGTGCGGCCGGAAACCTCAACATCCACGGCAGCATCAATGACGGGTTCGCGCCGCCGCCGACGACCCCGAATGACGCTGGGTGGGTCTTGAGCGAAGGCCAGAATATCCCGTTCGGAGGGGATATCGTGGTGCCCATCGATGGGGTGACGCTCGATATCGGCACAACTTTCCAGGCCGGCGCGAGGCTCAATTATGCAGTTCCTGTGGCCGCGATGACTCTCCCGGCCGGCACGGTTCTGCCGGTCGATGCGGTGTTGACCGGGACAATGAATTTGCCGGCCGGGACAGTGGTCGCAGCCAATATCTACAATGCCAACGGCAGCGTGGCCTATGCGGCCGGAACGGTACTGCAAAATGCCGTGACGCTCGGTGCGGGCATGAAGCTTGGCGCCGGCACGGCGCTGCGAACCGAAACCGCGATCGCCGCGCTGGTGTGGCCAAAGGGCATCGCGTTGCCGGTGCAGATGGTGACGACCGGCCCGGTCGTGCTGGCGCGCGGATCGCTGATCCCGTCCATGACCAAGGTCGAACTGGTGGGTGATGTGCCGATCGATCTGCGGCCCGCCAGCGGAGATTTCCAGGGAGCCAATTGGGCAGTCGCGCCGATGTTGGGCGCAGGTACGACCTCGTGGGATTTGCGACTGGTCGCGGGGGCAGACCTGTCGTCTGCCGATTCCCGTGCCGTCAACCCGGCATCCAAAGGCATGATCCGGCTCGCGGATACGCATCATGCTGTGAAGCGGGTCTACGAACAGCTTCCCGGCGATGTCTGGTATTGGTCGCCCGACAATGCCGGCTATGGCGATCCCAATACCCCCGTCGATGAATGGGCGCTCGATCCGGCCTACAATGTCTGCGAAAACGAGCCCGGCCAGTGCGTCAAAGTGACTTGGGTCTGGTCCAACGGCAACACCTATGGCGGTGCGGCGGGTAATCCAGTTGACGACTGGGCGGTGGATCCAAGCTACAATCTTTGTGCGATGGAGCCTGGTGAATGTACCCGGGTCGGCGGACCGGGTGGCATAGGCGGTCTGATCGCCATCAATGCCACCGCTCCGATGTTCAGCGTGCTCCGCACCGGGACCGGGGATCTCTCACTGATCGCGGCCGGCGATATCCGCATGGACTCGCTCTACGGCGTCTATACGGCCGGGACGGCGACCAACGTTGCTGCGGCCTATGATCGGGCGCGCGGCGTGCAGACGGACGGCTCGATCCTTGGTACTCAGCCCGTAGACTATTCGGCCGCGCTGGCCAGCTACCATGCCTGGTATCCCGACAAGGGCGGCAATCTGCTGATTGCGGCCGGCGGCGATCTGATCGGCGATATTCGTCATTCGACCGGCAACCAGGGCGCCGTCGCCAGCGTCTCGACCGGGCTGACAGGCAACTGGCTCTGGCGGCAGGGCTCGGGCAGCGCAGCGGTCGGTACGGCGATTCCCACCGCGTGGTGGATCAATTTCGGCACCTATGCACGCGTTGATGACGGATCGGCGAGCACGGTTGAGCCGGTTACCGCGGTTGGCTTCACAGGGTTCGGCACCTTAGGAGGCGGCGACGTCACGATCCGGGTCGGCGGCGATGCCGGCAAGCGCGAGGACAAGGGGTATGTGTCGCAACAGTTCACGGACGCGCGCAGCCAGGGCCTCGTTGTCGCGGTCGGCTCGACCGGTCGTGTCGGCGCCGATGGCGCCCTGATCCTGACCGGCGGTGGCGACCTCAATATGCGCATTGCCGGCGCCCTTAACCCTCATAGCGAATTCGAAGAGCGATCCTCGAAGACGGGGCTTAGCGGCAGCATCATCAATCTGCGCGGAACGACGCAGCTCGATGCGGCTTCGGTCGGCGAGATCCGGACCATCTATCGTGGGGCAGGTGGAAATTCCAATCCGATCGATCCACGCGGCGCCGATGCGTTCGAGGCCCCGAGCGCGCAGGCCTTCTCGGGCTTGGTGCTGGTGCCCGGCGACTCCGCCGTCTATCTGCAAACCTTGGGCGATATGGTGATCGCCGGTGCCGGCGACGCGACGCGCGGCCAACAACTCAACACCTCGCCATTCACCGCGAATGGCACGACCTATGCCGGCGGCGGCAATAGCTGGTTCTCGCTGTGGACCGACCATAGCGCGATCAATCTGACTTCCGTCGGCGGCAATATGGCGCCGAGCAAGGCCGCCTTTATCACGGCGATTGGCAGCAGCCGCCTGTCTAACGACCTGGTCGATACCTGGCCGGCGATCCTGCGGGTCTCGGCGTTGACCGGCAATCTCTACTATGGAGCATCCGCCGGTGACACCGGCGTCAGCTTCACCAGCGACACGCTGGCGCCGTCGCTTTCGGGCGAGTTGTCGATCCTGGCCGCAGGATCGATCTACGCCGGCCAGAGGATTTTCATCGATCCCTTCGAGTCGCGGCACGCCGTCATCATGTCGGCCTCGGGCGCGCCGCTGCCGACACCATTTAATCCGGCGTTCGCTGGGCGGACCAGTATAGCGTCCAGCGGCGCAGTCGTGTCCAATCTGTCGGTCGAAGGAAATGCCGTCAATTTCTCAGGATCTGGCGCCAACAGAATCGCCTATTGGAACGATACCTATTCGCTGTTCGCGTTCGGTCCCAACACGGCCGCGACGGCGCCGAGGCGTGACGCCGATGCCGAACCGATCCGGATCTATGCCGTTGGCGGAGACATTGTTGGCCTCGGAGTCGGTGAGCAATCCAGCTACCGAAACGCGGCCGACACCACGCAGAAGGCTTACCTCAGCGGGGCGCCGCTCCGCATGCAGGCAGGCCGCGATATTGTCGCCAGCGGGAGACCGGGCGCGAATTTGGGCAACCTCATCGTCCACAGCAACGAGACGGACCTGTCGATCGTCTCCGCCGGCCGCGATATCATCTACGCCAATTTCGACATCGCCGGCCCCGGCATGCTGGAAGTCTCCGCGGGTCGTAACATCCTTCAGGCCGACAAAGGCTCGATCACGAGCATCGGCCCGATTGCGATCGGCGACACGCGCCCGGGCGCCGGCATCCTGATGCAGGCTGGCGTCGGCGCGAGCGGACCGGATTACGCGAAGCTCGCTTCGCTCTATCTCGATCCAGCCAATCTCGCGGTCGCGGGTACGCCGCTCGCGGATCAGAATGGCAAGGTCGCCAAGACCTACGAGAAGGAACTGGCTGTCTGGCTGAAAGAGCGTTACGGCGTTGTCGCCACAACCGAGGAAGCCCGCGCGTATTTCAACACTCTTGCGCCGGAGCAGCAGCGCATTTTCCTTCGAACGGTCTATTTCGCAGAGTTGCGTAAAGGCGGTCGCGAATACAATGACGCGAACAGCTCGCGCTTCGGTTCCTATCTGCGCGGCCGCAACGCGATCGCGGCACTGTTCCCGGACACGGATGCCGACGGCAAATCGATCACGCGGATCGGCGACATCACAATGTTCGGCGGCTCGGGCGTGCGCACCAATTTCGGCGGCGACATCCAGATGCTGACGCCGGGCGGACGCACGATCATCGGCGTCGATGGCCTGGTGCCGCCGGCGACGTCGGGCCTGATCACCCAAGGCAGTGGCGACATTCAACTCTATTCCAAAGGCAGCATCCTGCTCGGCCTGTCGCGCATCATGACCACCTTCGGCGGCGATATCCTGGCGTGGTCGGCGGAAGGCGACATCAATGCCGGCCGCGGCGCCAAGACCACGATCATTTATACCCCGCCGAAACGCGTATACGACAACTACGGCAGCATCACCCTGTCGCCCAATGTCCCATCATCGGGCGCAGGCATCGCCACCTTGAGCCCAATTCCTGGGCGGCGCGCGGGCAATGTCGATCTGATCGCGCCGCTCGGCACGATCGACGCAGGCGAGGCCGGTATCCGCTCAGCGGGCGACGTCAACCTGGCGGCGCTGCACATCATCAACGCGGCCAACATCCAGGCGCAAGGCAACACGACCGGTGTGCCGATAGTCCAGGCGCCAAACGTCGGGGGCCTGACCGAGGCGTCGAACACCGCGGGGGCTGCGGCCCAGCAAGCCGTGACACCAGGCCAGGGCAGCGGCAACGCCCAGCCTTCGATCATTATTGTCGAAGTACTCGGCTTTGGCGGTGGAGACGGAGGGTTGGAAGACGCAGAGCGCCGGAAAAAAGGGGAGCAGCACAGCAGCAGCGATGACTACGATCCAAATAGCGCGGTCCACATACTCGGGAATGGCAAGCTAAGTGCTGAGCAAGAGAAGAGATTGACCGAAGAGGAGAAAATCAGCCTGGACAGGCTGGCCGTTCAATCGAGGCCCTTCTAGCAATTCGCAGAGCGGAATCGCAAGGCAGCCATATGACAGCTGCTGACTCTTAATCAGCGGCAGGACGGAAGTACCCGTCCTCGCAAGAGGAATCAATAATTTAGGGAGCAGCCGATTCGGCAGGACGGACCGGATCGAGAAAATCAAATCGCCTTTGTGCTGGTGCCCAATCGCATGGCGTGCGTCGTCACTTCATGGCGGAAATCTTTCATCAACAGTTCGAACAGCGCGAACGCCTCGATCTGGAATTCGGCCATCACCTTGTGCGGGGGCAGGCGCCTGTCCCCGACCATCCGTTTCAAATATTCAAGCCGCTCCAACTGCTCGGACCAGAGCTGGTCCAGCATCGCGATCATGATCCGGCGCAGAACATCGCTGATGATGTTCCGGCCCAGCGCTTCGATCTTTCCCTGCATCCAACGGTCGGCCGTCGCGCCGATGTGCCGGCGCAACCGCGCGGAAGCTGCGGCCTGGTTCCCCGATGGCGGAGCGATCGGGACCGCGAGCGTCAGGATTGAACGCACCGTGGCGTCAAGGCTGGCCGTGTCCCACGCGCCCTGGGCCGGGCGCGAAGCGCTCCATCAGGTCGTCAATGGTGTCGTTGCGGAGGTTATCGATACGCACCAGGGGCTGCGCATCGTCCCGGATGGTCCGGCGCAAGCGGTAAATCGTGTCGCGCTGGCGCTGGATCACCGCTTCGAACCGCAAGAGGCCCATGCGGCTGTCAAAGCCACGCGATTCAATACGTTTCTGGGCGGCCGCGACAAGCCGGTACGCGATTGCAGGGTCGATCGGGGCGTCGCCGGTTTCCGTCGCGACAACCGGCGCGTTTTTCAGAAGATCATCCTGCAGCGATGTATGGAAGACCGAACGGCCGGGGTCGCCCTGCCGGCCGGCGCGGCCGCGCAGTTGATCATCGAGCCGGCGATGCTCGTGATGCTCGGTGCCGATCACCAACAGTCCGCCGGCGGCGACGACGCGATCGCGCAGCGCCGGATCGCCTTGCGCGCCGCCAAGACGAATATCGGTGCCGCGTCCCGCCATCGCGGTCGCGATGGTCACCGCGCCGGGCATGCCGGCCAGCGCAATAATTCGCGCCTCGTTGGCGTGATGTCTGGCGTTGAGTACCGTGAATTTCTTTCTCCGGCGTATCGTCATTTTGTGCCCAGCCATGCGCTTCCAGCAGTGCCGCCAACGCCTCCGAGTGCTCGATCGATGACGCGCCGATCAGAACGGGCTGCTGCCTAGCCCTCGCGCTTTCGACTTCATCCAGAATGGCGCGCAGCTTTGCATCGCGCGTCGGATACAGAAATGTCTCGTCGCGGCGGATCAGCGGCCGGTGCGTGGGGATCGCGACGACGTCAAGCCCATAGATCTCGCGGTACTCGTCGACATCGCCGATCGCTGTTCCGGTCATGCCCGCAAGCCGGTCATAGCGCCGGAAGAGGGTCTGGAACGTGATCGACGCCAAGGTGCGGGTTTCCTCGCCGATGGTGCAGCCTTCCTTGGCTTCCAGCGCCTGGTGAAGCCCTTCATCATACCGCCGCCCCGGCATCGTCCGTCCGGTAAATTTGTCGATGAGGACAATCTCGCCGTCCTGCACGATGTAGTCGCGATCACGCGACAGCAGCGTATGGGCGCGCAACGCCTGCACGGTGTGATGCAGCAGGGAGATCGATTCGATGTCGTGCAGTGAAACCTGCGTCTTCAGGAGCGAAGCCTGCCGCAGCGCGCGCTCGACGGCGTCATAGCCTCGATCGGTCAGGACGACGCGGCGCCTGTCGTCGATCTCGTAGTGGTCGGGCTGCAACCCCGATACGATGGAATCGATCAGTTGGTAGAAACCGGATTGATCGCCGAGCGGGCCAAACAGCGCCAGCGGCATGCCCGCTTCGTCGATCAGCACGGCGTCGGCTTCATCGACGAGCGCAAAGGCATGATCCGCGCTGCACCGTCTCCGCTGCCTGAGAACTTCATGTTGTCGCGCAGATAGTCGAAGCCGAATTCGCTGGCGATGCCGTAGGTGACGTCGCACGCATAGGCGCTGCGACGGGTGTCGTCGTCCATCTGCTGCGTGATCAGCCCGACGTCAAGGCCGAGCGCCTCGTAGACCGGCCGCATCCAGTTGGCATCGCGCTCCGCCAAATAGTCGTTCGGCGTCGCGACGTGGACGCCGCCGCCGGCCAGCGCGTTCAAAGCACAGACCAGCGTCGCGGCCAACGTCTTGCCTTCGCCGGTTTTCATTTCGGCGATGCAGCCATCCTGCAAAGCCAGGCCGCCGATGAGTTGCTCCGCTACGTGCTCCTCGCCAAGCGTGCGACGCGCCGCCTCGCGAACCAGCGCAAAGACGGGGATCGCCAAATCGTCGGGCGGAACGCCCGCCATCGCCCGGTCCGCGCAGGGCCTGCGCGCGCTCGAGCAGGGCGGCCGCCGAAAGCGCATGGTGCTCGGAAGCGACCGCAAGAATCTGCTCTGGCCTTTCGGCCGTAGCGCACCAGCCTGCGATCGGCGGGAGAGCCGAACGCGCGCTTTGCGAGGCGCAGGATCATTTCAGCTCGAAGAGGATCGGCACCGAAAAGGCGAACTGCGCGCCGCCGACATCCGAGGGCGGGGTCGGCAGCGGCTGCGCACGCTGCAGCAAGCGCCAGCGTTTCGCGGTCGAGCGCGTCCGAACCGCTGCTCTTTGCGATTGCGCTCGAGATGATGTGGCCCTGCCGGTCGACCACGAACGAGACCTTGGCGATGCCGTGTTCGCGCTCTGGCGTGGGCTTCCGGCGGATAGCGCTTGTTGCGCTGAAGATGCAACGCAAGCCGACGCTTCCAGCTGACCAGCAGTGCGGTACGCGCCGCGGCGGCGGTCGGCGCCGTGGTTGCCGAAGCCGCGACTCACCGGCGGCGCCGCGTTCGGCAGCATCTCCGCCTCGTCCTTCTTCTTCTCTTCCTCTTTCTTCTGCTGCTTTCGGCGCGGCGGTATCGAGCGCGACCTCGGGCTCGGCCATTGCGGGAAGCGGCGGCAACGGCGTTGGCTCGTCCGGCGTCGGCAACGGGTCCTTCACCGGCTCGACCTTGGCCTCGGCCTTGAGTTCGGCCTTCTCCATCGGTGGCGGCGCCACATCCGTCTGCATCTGCTCTTCGCCCGGCGCGATGTCGCGGGCCTGGCGTCCTTGAAAGCATCCGTCGTGAAGTCGACATCGACGGCAAGTCGTGGTATCGAACGTGTCGCCTTCCGGCACGGCTTCATGAGCAGGGCTGCGGCAACGGCGCCATGCAGCGACAGTATCGCGACGAAGCAGATGCCCCAGCGAAGCAGATCCCTTCGGTCGTGCCGCGATAAGGGAGCGGACGCGCTCATTGCGCGCCTCCGCTCTCCAGACCCACCAGCGCGATCTTGAGGTAGCCCGCACTGCGCAGGTCGTTCATCAGCGCCATGACCTCGCCATAGGGAATCGTCTTGTCGGCGCGGACAAACAGTCGCTTGGAACGATCCGACGAAGTGAGCCGAGTCAAGCGACGCCTGGCAAGTCCGATCGCGCAACAACGGCGTCTCGCCGACAGCGAGCGAACGGTCGGCCTTCATGGTGACGAATATCGGCTTGTCCGGTCGCGGTTGGCGCTTCATAGTCGACGCCGGAAGATCGACGGCAACGTCGACGGTGGCGAGTGGCGCGGCGATCATGAATATGATCAGGAGAACGAGAATGACGTCGATGAACGGCGTCACATTGATCTCGCTGACCTGCTGCATTTCGTCGTCCGACGATGCTTGCTGAAGCTGTGCGGCCATCGTCGATGCTCCGCTGCTTCCGGCTATTCCGCCGCGCGGCGGCGCGGCAAGAATTCGATCCGATCGAGATCGCGACTGACCATCCGCATCAGCTCCGCGGAGCCGTCATTGAGCAGTCCGCGATAGCCCATGATCGAGCGTGCGAACATATTGTAGATCATCACGGCGGGAATCGCCGCGACCAGACCTAATGCGGTCGCAAGCAAGGCCTCGGCGATGCCGGGCGCGACGACTGCGAGATTTGTGGTCTGCGATTTCGAGATGCCAATAAACGAGTTCATGATGCCCCAGACGGTTCCGAACAGGCCCACGAACGGGCCGGTTGAGCCGATGGTCGCGAGAATGCCGGTGCCTCGCGTCATTCGACGCGTGGCTGCGGCCTCGATACGGCTGAAGATCGAGGCCACGCGCTCCTTGACGCCGTCGTGATTCATCGCATCGCGAGATCGCCGCAATTTCGCCGGCCGCCGCGCGCGCAAGCAACGCAATATCGCTGCTGGCGCCCCGAAGCTGCTCGCAGGAATCGCCGAGCGATCGGGAATCGCTCAACGGTGTGCAGATCGCGCAGCAGATCTGCGGCGCGCGCTAAAGAGTTCGATCACCTTGGCCAGCCATACCGACCAGGTAACGACCGAGGCAAACGCCAGACCGATCATCACCGCCTTAACGATGTTGTCGGCCGCCATGAACATGCCGATCGGCGTCAGATCGTGCGGCAGCATCGGTTCCGCGTCGGCCGCGCTGGCGGGCGCGAGTTCCGTGACCGGCGGGGAGGGCTGTGTGGCGGGCGGTGAAATCTCGTTCACCGAAGGCGATGCGGGCGGCGATGATTGCGCTAGCACGACGGTCGGCCCGAAGCCGGTTCCAGCAAGGCTCAGCAGCGAGTACGGCCGTCGACCGAAAAACTTGATTTCCGCCGGAAGTAGAATCGTGCCGAACGTCCGCCAGTCGAAGCCAGTTTCATTTTGTGAACTTTTTTGTTGCGGCCGCTGATAGAGGATCAGCCGCAAAGAGCTGACGAATGAAACAGCCGCTTGACATGGTCTATCGTCTTGGCGCGCTGAGTCAAAGAAACAAGCCGCCTGAGAAATTTAGAATCGCTTTAAAGAAGCCGAATTGATTCAGAATCGCTTTAAACGCGGCCTGCGTCATTTTGTCAGCCCGATGTCAACGCGCGTAAACTAGAAGAGCTATAAAGCGGAGCAATTCTCGGCCGCCGCCCGTTGCGACGAAAATTCCCTGAAGTTATGACAGATGAGACTTCCGTCGGAACACGCTGTTGTGTTTGTCGGCGTCTTATCGGGGAACTGGGGCGATGGGCATCTCATCAACATCAACACTGCACGGCATTGAAACTGCGAAGGGCGGCGTATTCTCGATCGGGGCGTTTCGAAAATTGCATGGGGCAAGGCGACGACTGGGCATTGCATCGGTGATGCTGATGCCTGATTCTGCGGATGCGCAGACGGTGAACAGCTGGCGACGATCTTCCCCAGGTGCGGGTGACGGCGCCGAAGCGGCAGGCAGCCAAGCGCCAGGCCGGCGCGGCGCGCCGCTCCGCGTCCAGCGCCGGCGTTGCGACCGGTCCGAGCGATGCGGCCATCAATCCGATGGTCGGCGATGGCGCAGGCGTCGCAGGCTACCGCACGCCGGCGCAGGCCGGCTTATCGCGCTATCCAACGCCGCTGCTGAATACGCCGCAGACCGTCAATGTCGTGACCCAGCAGCTGATGCAGGATCAGCGAACGACTTCGATCCAGGAGGCGCTGCGCAATGTGCCGGGCATCACCTTCACCGCAGGCGAGGGTGGCGTGCAGGGCGACCAGATCAACATTCGCGGCTACACGGCGCGAAACGACATCTACCGCGACGGCATCCGCGATCCCGGCTGGTACGCCCGCGACGCCTTCAGCTTCGACCGCGTCGAAGTCTACAAGGGTCCGTCGTCCTTTGCTGTTCGGCCGCGGTTCGACCGGCGGCGTCATCAATATCGTGTCGAAGCTGCCGCAGGACCGCGACTTCTACGTTGTCGAAGGCACCGGCAACATCGGCGGCCGGCGGCCGCGCTACGGTCGATTTCAACAAGACGTTCGGCGATGTCGCGATGCGCATTGCGGCGGTGGGCTACGACACCGATGTCGCCGGGCCGCGACTTCGCGCATATCCAGCGTTACGGCTTCGCGCCGTCGATTTCCGTGGCAGCTGAACGAACAGCGCCAAGAACACGACCAGCTACATCTACCAGAACGACGACAACATCGCCGATCGCGGCATTCCGATGCTGCCCGGCTCCTATTTCGGCACCAGCTTACCGGCAGCCGGCGCCGGTTCCGCGCAATACCTATTACGGCGTGGCAACGGCCGGCCAGGACGATGTCGAGCAAGACCGACGCGCACAACCTGATCAACAAGTTCGAGCACGATTTCGTCGCCCGGCCTGAAATTCACCAACACCGACCGGCTACTCCAACGTGGAGCGCTTCAATCGCACGCGGCCGGTGCAGATCAACGCGACATTAACACTGGATTCCGACTTTGGGATGCCATCCGGTGGAACCGCTTATACGCCGGGCGATCCGCTCACGCCAGCCACATCGCTGAGCAATATCTGGATCGCCAACACGCAACCACTTCCAGAACCAGACCAACAATCAGCTGATCAGCAACGTCACCGACCTCAACGCCAAGTTCAGGACCGGCTTCCTCGAGCATAATGTGCTGGTCGGCGTCGAGGTCAGCCATGAGGATCGCGAGCAGTTCCGGACCACATTTCAACGACACGTATCGCATCAACGTCGCGAATCCCGAATCCGTACGCTTTCGGCGTCCTCAATCCGACGACAGCCGCGGTGACGATCCAAGGCGAACACGGTCGGCGTCTATCTTCAGGACCAGATGAAGATTACGGAATGGCTCGAGTTGCTGGGCGGCGTGCGGTTCGACAACTTCGATGCAAATGCCAAAACCTATTCGTTCAACCGCTTCACCGGCGGCGCCGCAAGTCCCGCCGTGGTCTCCGACCAACCTCGATGCCGAAAACGATTTCGTGACGCTATCGTGCTGGTGTCGTCCTGCATCCGACGCCGAATTCCAGCGTGTACTATATGCGCGGCACCTCGGCCAATCCGCCCGCCGAGTTCACGACCATCACCAACGGCCAGCAGTCGCTTGCCCCGGTCCTGTCCGAGACGGATGAGATCGGCGCCAAGGCCGATCTGCTCAACAACCAGCTCAACGTCAACGCCGCGCGTGTTCCGCATCAAGAAGAACGAACGACTACGAAAATCTAGGGTCCGGCGGCGCTCCCAACTACGTCGCAATCGGCACTTCGCAGGTTGAAGGCTTCGAGATCGGCGCAACGGGCAAGCTCACCGACCAGTGGAGCATTTTTGGCGGCTACGCCTATCTGAAGTCCGAGGTTGACGAGTTCGCTGGTCGCGGCGAATGTCGGTCACGAACTGGCAGAATGACGCCGCAGAATTCCTTCTCGGTGTGGACGACCTACGACATCACGCCGCGTCGACGGTCGGCGGCGGCGCGTTCTATCGTCGACTCCCGTTGGACCAGCGTCGTCAACGATGGCCGCATTCCCGGCTACTGGCGCTTCGACGCCATGGCCGCCTACAAGGTGACGCCGAACTTCACGCTGCAGCTCAACATCTACAACATCGCCGACGAATATTACTTCGACACGCTGGCAGGTGCCGGCTACGCCGTGCCGGGCGCAGGGCGGTACGTCTCGCTGTCGGGCCGCGCGTCATTCTGACGGATGATTTAACTGTTGTCGGGGCCGGCGCCGCAAGGTGCCGGCCCATCGTCTTTGAGGAGGCTTGATCCTTGCTGGTCCATATTCCCGAGGTGCTGACGCCCGAACAGGTGCGCCATTGCCGCGACGTCATGGAACGCGCGAACTGGGTCGACGGCCGGGTGACGGCGGGGCATCAGTCGGCCCAGGTCAAGCGCAACCTTCAACTTCCGGAAAGCAGTCGCGGAGGCCCGCGAACTCGGCGACATGGTTCTCGCGGCGCTCGGACGGCATCCGCTATTCATGTCGGCCGTGCTGCCGAAGACGATGTTTCCGCCGCTGTTCAACCGCTACGACGCCGACGGCGAGATGAATTTCGGCTCTCATGTCGATAATGCGATCCGCACCATTCCGGGCACCGGCCATCCGCGTCCGCACCGACGTGTCATCGACGCTGTTTCTATCGTCGCCCGAAGAATACGACGGCGGCGAACTGGTGGTCGAGGACACCTACGGCACCCATGCGGTCAAGCTGCCGGCCGGGGACATGATCGTCTATCCCGGCACCAGCGTGCATCACGTTACCAAAGTGACGCGCGGCTCGCGGATTGCCTCGTTCTTCTGGACCGAGAGCATGATCGCCGACGTGACCAGGCGGGCGATGATGTTCGATCTCGACATGTCGATCATTCGCCTCAACGGCGATCATCCGGAGCATCCCTCCGTGGTGTCGCTGACGTCGCTGTACCATAACCTGCTGCGGCAATGGGTGATCTAGTACGCGAGCTCAGGACAGCATCGCTTCCAGCGCGGGCGAAATCCGTTCGATGATGTCGTTTGTTCCGTCCTCGGGCCGGAACAGACACAGGGCAGCAAGCTCGTGCTGTTTCGCGAATGCCATGCCAGCGTCGGGTCCCATCACCATCAGCGCCGTCGCATAGGCGTCGGCCTCCATGCAGGAGGCGTGCAGCACCGTCGCCGTGACCATGCCGTTGTCGATCGGGACAGCCGGTGCGGGGATCGATGGTGTGCGAAAATTGTTGCCCGTGGCCGGTGAAACTTCGTTCGATGCCCGACGTGGCGATCGCCAACTGATGCAACGCGATCAGCGGCATGGCGTCCGAGGCGGGATCCGGCGAGGGGCCGATCGATCGTCACCCACCACGGCGTGCCGTCGGGCTTGACGCCGGCCCCCGACAGCTCCCCGCCGATTTCCACCAGCGCGTGGTGGATCCCGCGCTGCGCGCAAGGCAGATGCGACGAGGTCGACGGCAAAACCCTTGGCGATCCCGTTAAGATCGAGACGCGCGGCGCTCGGGCGGCGCAGCCGGCGGCACGCGTGGCATCGAATTCAAGCTGCCGCCATCCGGAGGCGCGACGAGCGCGATCGATGGCGCCTTGCGCGGGCGGATGTCGAGGGCGGCGGCGTCGGCCCAAATCCCCAGAGATCGACCAGCGCGCCCATGGTGGGATCGTAGGCGCCATCGGTTTCTCCGGCGATGCGCAGCGCGCAGCCGATCACGCCTGCGAATTCGGCCGGCAGCGTCTGCCAGCTTCCTGCGGCCGACGCATTGAAGCGGCTGAGGTCGGACGCGGCCTCCCACGGGCTCATCTGGGCGATGACGCGATCGAGCGCGGCCTCGACAGGTGCGCGCAGCGCATCCGCACGTCGGCTGCGCCCGACGAACTTGACCGACCATGTGGTGCCCATGGTCGTGCCGGCGAGCTGCCGGATGCTCGCCTCCGGTCCGACGGATCGGCGGATACCGACAGCGTCAGCGGAATTGCGACGCGCGTCAGGCGACGTGGGCCGGCATTCGAGCGCGGTCGCTTACGGAGCCAGCACCTCGATCGTGGTGGTGTAGCTGGCGCGGCGCGCGGCGTTCTCGATCTTGCTCTTGTTGTCCTGGACCGAGGCATTCATCCAGTACATGCCGGGCGCGGGCCAGGTCACGGAGAACGTGCCGGACTCGTCGGTGGTCGCCTTCATCTCGTTCAGCTTGTCGCGATAGCGGATGCCGCCGGGAACGATTTCGATCGATTGGCCGGCCGCGGGCTGGCCGTCGAGCAGCAGGCGGAAAGTGGCCTTCTCGCCG
Organism: uncultured Alphaproteobacteria bacterium; assembly: GCA_963793165.1. Taxonomy (GTDB): domain Bacteria; phylum Pseudomonadota; class Alphaproteobacteria; order Rhizobiales; family Xanthobacteraceae; genus Bradyrhizobium. Next base: position 713,259 of record CAWBYU010000002.1, on the reverse strand, counting down.
GCGATCAGATTGTTCGGATGCGTCACCGGAACCATCTCGAGGCCGACGCCGGTCGGCTTCAGCACGCCATCGGACGGCTTGCCCGAGGTGACGAAGGTCTCGATCCGGCCCTGCACCTCCGAAATCTTCACATCGGTGGCGTCGGCGGGAATGTCGGTCTTGATCTGCTCGGGCTTGCCGCGCCAGCGCTTGGTCTGGCCGTCGAGCTTGTAGCTCGCGAACACGCCCTGGTTCAGCACCATGATCTTGTAGGTGCCGGGCTGTCTCGATCTTCACGTCGAAGGTGTTGCGATATTTCCCCTTTGCCATGTTCTCGGCGGCGACGCTGCTGCCGTCCGGCGCCACGACCGAGAGATTGTCGAGCTGCAGCGGATTGTGCTCGAAGTAGAAGAGGTCGTTGGAGACGGCGGCGTCCACCGTGACCCATTGCTCCTTGCCGGACAGCACCGTTGCCGAGGGCAGCAGCCAGGTGCGGTGGGCGTAGGCCGAGGCCGACAGCATCGACATTGCGGAGGCGATCAGCACCAGCTTGAGATATCTGTTGACGGCTTTGTTCATGGCGATGTCCTTTTCGGCCAATCGATCGAGTGAGGCAGAACGAATTACGGAGTGAGTTTCAGCGTGACCGCGCCGATCTCGCTCTCTCCCTTGACGTCAAGATTCACCGGCGCCTTCGGCGGCCACTCGAAGGGAATGCGCAGCAGCTCGCGGCCACCGACTTCGCGCGCCGCTTCGACGACCAGCTGATAGTTGCCCGGTGCCAGGCCTTTCAGCGGCGCGGCGTTGCTGTCGAATGCGATCTGATGCGTGCCCGGCGCACGGGTCGGGCTGCTCAGTCCATCGGCGGGCATCGTCAGCTCGCGGCCGGTGCGCCGCCACCACTGCCGCATGTCCTTCAGCCACTTGGTGCCCTCGTTGTCCTTGAGCTTGGCGTCGTACCAGACCGCGAGGTTCGACGATCTTGGCTGCCATCGGTGCTCTCCAGCCAGAACGCGACATATGGCTTGTGATATTCGACGACGGTGAGCCGCGGAATATCGATTCCGATGGTGGCCTCGCCGGCACTGGCGGATCCGGCGACGAGGGTGGTAAGGGCGGCGGAAATCAGCAGGCGCATCGATCGACTTTCAATGGTGAATGAACAGGACCAGCAACAGAACGGGAATCACAACCCCTAGTCCGACGACCGGCCAGGTTGCCGGCCGCCGCCTGGAGTGGATGTTGCAGCAGCAACAGCCCGGTGAGGCAGAACACCATGGCGGCAACGGCGAATACATCGAGGAACCAGCTCCAGGCCGCACCGGTATGGCGGCCCTTGTGCAGGTCGTTGAGATACGCGATCCAGCCGCGATCGGTGACTTCATAAGAGACCGCGCCGCTGCCACGTTCGATGTTGAGCCAGGCGTCGCCGCCCGGCCGCGGCAGCGCCACGTAGATGTCCTTGGCCGACCATTCGGTGTCGCGCCCGGAAACGTCAACGCCCATCTCGCGGCGCAGCCAGGAATTGACATTCTCCGGCAAGCCATCCTTCGCGAGCGCCGGCCGCAGCTTCAACTCCGCCACGATTTCGGGCGGCAGTTGCCCGTCCCGCGTCACGACGGCGGGACGCGCTTCGATCTTGCCGGCGTGATTGAGCGTGATGCCGGTAAGCGCAAACAGGATCATGCCGATCAGGCAAATGCCCGAGCTGATCCAGTGCCACTGGTACAGCTGGTTGATGAAGAAGGCGCGGCGCTTCTTTCGTTGCCAAATCTCCTCGCCGTCGGTCATCAACCAGTCCGCAATCTCCGACCCGCCGCCCGCACATGTCAATTTGTCACAGATGAAGGAATTGCGAGTGAGCCTCGCTGGCCGTTGGCTAGCTTGTAACAAAGCTGGCCGCGCTCGGCTATGGCAGCTGTTTAGGTTTGTTCTAAAGAGCGGATTGTTTGGGAGAGGCGTTGCTGCATAGAGAATATGCAGCGCTTGTCAGCACGGAGGTCTCGACGCGCGCGCAGTATCTTGCGGAAATCGCTTCACTGCATACGCGCCGGGATGAGATGAACCAAGCCATGGCTCGCACACTTGAACGGGTCAGCACTCCGTCAGCGATGTTCCCGCGTTGGCGGTGCTTTCGGCTAGCGCTCGCCGAGGAAGCTCAAGATCGCCTTGTTGAAGGCGGCGGGATCCTGCAGAAACGCGAAATGGCTGACTTTGGGGAGAATCACGAGCCGAGCGCCCGGAATCGTCGCGGCCATATAGTCGGTGTGCTCCCGCTTGATTCCTTCGTCATGCTCGCCGTCCACGACCCACACCGGAGTTCGAATTTCGCGGAGCTGCGCATCGGTCCAGCTCGGTTCGCTGTCCCACATCTTGCCGATCTGCTCTTGAAAGGCGGCGTACTCCTTCGGAGTTGGTGAGAGCTGCGCATATTCCTGGCCCGCGCGCACCATAAAGGCCGCGAAAGCGGGGGTCTTGTCGAAGTCGTCCTTGAGTCCTGATTTCGAGGTATTGGCGCCGAATGCAAATACGCGGGTCACGCGCTCGGGATGACGCATGGCGATGTCGAGGCCGATGATGCCGCCGTCGCTCCAGCCGATGATGGCGGCCTTGTCGATTTTCAGGGTATCGAGCAAGGCGACGATGTCGTCGGCCATCAGGTCGTAGCCGAACGGCCGCTGGTCACGCGTGCTGCGCCCGTGGCCGCGGCTGTCGACCAGGATCACGCGGTGCGACGGCGCCAGGGTGCGAGCCTGCTCGCTCAAATAGTCGGAATTGGCAAGTCCTCCGTGCAGCAACAATACCGCGGGACCGGCGCCGATCTCGGCGTGAAAGAGTTTGATACCGTTGACGTTCGCGTAGCCGGAGTGGCCGCCCGAGATCGGAGCCGGCGTGGGTGGCAGCGTCTCCCATGGCTCGGCCGCTGCAGCGAACCGAAGCGACATCCCAAGCATGCATGCGAGAACCAGCAGACCGTATCTTCTCATCATTATTCGCTCCAGTTGTCAGCTTGTGCTTCCCGATCGCCAAGGTGCTCCGCCGAATTCAACTAGTGCGGGCGGCCGTTCATCGCCAATGATTTACGGTTACAACCGTAACGCTTCGCAGTCCTTGACCGCGGCCTTCCTCGATCGCGGCCTTGGCGATTACGCGCGGCCTTGCGTCGAGATCGGATCGATCTGCGCGGTGACGCCGGCATCGTGACGCGCGTGCTCTCTATTCAGCCGTCTCACCCGATCGCTTCGAAAGCTGAATTGGCAGATGACGGCGTCGAGGCTTTCGTCCGGCTGGCGCAGCCGTCCGTGGTAATGCGCCAACCAGGCTTCCAGTTTCTTGAGGGTCGCCGGACCAAGTCCTTCGATCTCCAAGAGCTCTTGCCTGGTGTGCAGCGAAATGATTTCCGGCAGGACCATGGCGCGGTCTGCTTCCGAACGAACGACCAAATGGGCGTAGGGTGCTTTGGCCATCAATTGAACGAACTCGATGCGACAGCGCCATGACAGCTCTTGAACGGCGCGTTCTCAATTCTCCTTGATTTCATGTGACACCTGTCTCGGATGATTGGAGCTTGGCCAGAGACGGCCCCCGGGGACCCTGCGTCATCCCGGGTGCCTTCCCGCATACACCCCTGGATAGAGCATCGCATACAGCATCAACTCCCTGCTCAAGCAATGCAAAAATGTCCCGATCAATCTTGAGGCGTTCTAAAGTTCGAAGCGCTTTATGCGAACTTGATGATCGGAGACATCTGTACGCGCACTGTCCTTCGGACGCTCGGGCAAGGCTCGAATCCTTCGCCCAGCCAGCTTGCAACGCGCTCCCGACGTGGTCGGTGCTTACAGGTTGATGACGCCGCGCCGCGCTGCGTGCGCCACGGCGTCGGTGCGGCCGGTGGCGTCGAGCTTGTCGAGAAGCGAGCCGACGTGGAATTTGGCGGTATGGACCGATATTCCGAGCTGCCTCGCGATGGTCTTGTTCGATGCGCCTTCGGCCAGCAGCGCGAGCACGTCGAGTTCCCGGGGCGTAAGATCAAAGCCGTGCGGCTCGGCGGCGCCTTGCGGGTCACGTGATACGATCGCCACTGTCGCCGCTTCCCCGGGCGCCGCCAGACGCAGACCGGCGACGCCGTCGAGCAGCGCTGCCAGCCGATCCGCGAGCGCAGGATCGTCGATCTCGACGGCGACCACGATGGCCGGCGAGTTCTTCTCGCTCACGTCTCCGGCCTCTCGCCGATCGTCAGCTTGAACTGCAACGGCTCGCCGGCGCGCTGGACTGTCACGTCCACGACCGACCCGACGCTATCGGGGCCGAGGGCCCGCAACAGCGACCGCATGCCGGAGATCTTGCCGTCGTTCCAGCCGACGATCACGTCGCCTTGGCGGATGCCGGCGGCGGCCGCTGGACCGCCCTTGTCGACGCTCATGACCATCGCGCCGACGCCGTCGTCGAGCTTGACCGGTTGAAGGCCAACCCCGAGATAGCCTCGCACGATCCGGCCGTGGGTTTCGAGCTTGCCGGCAACCCGCTCGATCGTTGCGGCCGGAATAACGATCACGCGGCGCGGCCCCAGCACGGCCATGCCGACGGCGTCGCCCGAATGATCCAGCGCGAGCCCGCCCTGGCGGCTGTGATGCAGTCGCACGTCGAGCTCGATCCTGTGGTCGATGTCGCCGCCGCGAAGGCTGCGCCAGCGGCCGCCAACGAGCGACACCACCCCGAGCGCCGCGGTGGGTGCGCCGCGCTCGGCGGCGACGACCACTGACAGCGAACCGAGCCCGGGCACGCCGGGTGAAAGCTTGATCGGCGCTATGTCTTCGGCGCCAAACCGCAGCAGCGCGATATCGGTGGTATGATCGCGTCCCACAATGCTGGCGGGCCGCACCGTTCCGTCGGGAAGCTTGATCGAGACCTCGCCTTCCTCGGCCAGGGCCTCGTCGGCGGTCACGACGAGGCCGGCTTTCCAGACGAAGCCCGAGGCGCGCGAGCGATGCGAATGCACCGAGACGATCGCGGGCGCCGCCTTGGCGACGACGCCGGCGATAGCGGAAGAGAACGTGGAAAGGATGGCTGCGGTTGGATCGGTCATGGCAAGCTCCCGTTGGGTTTTCCCCAATCTGGGAATTCGGGACGCCTTGGGGAACTAGCCGAATGGGCAGGGCGATGCTTTGCCGTTGCCGATCAGCCAGCCCATCGCATTATTTGTCGGTTCGGGCTGCCGCGAGAATGGGCGCCCAGCGCGCGAGCTCGGCCCGGACAAAACGGTCGAAGGCGGCCGGGTTGCGCTCGGCCTTGGCGGGTATCGAGCCGCCGAGCTGGGCCAGCCTCTCGCGGACAACCGGCTCATCAAGCGCTTTGTCGAGGGCATCGGCAAGCCTGGCGATCACCTCGGGCGGCACGCCCTTGGGCGCGAACAGTCCGGCCCAGACGCTCATTTCATAGTTCACGCCCGCTTCCTTGGCGGTCGGCACATGGGGCAGCATCGCCAGGCGCTCGCCGGCGGAGACCGCGTAGGCCTTGACCGAGCCGGCCAGAACTGATTCCGCCACGCTGACCGACTGTTCGCACAGGAAGTCGACATGGCCTCCCACCACATCGTTCAACGCCGGACCGGAGCCGCGATAGGCCACGAGCGTGGGCTTGGCGCCGATCCCGGCGGTGAACAACAGGCACGCCATGTGCGAAGCCGCGCCGATGCCGCCATGGGCCTGTCTCACAGCACCGCCCTGTTGCCGGAGCACGGCGACGAATTCGTTCAGATCCCGTGCCGGGAAATCCTTTCGCGCGACAATGACCGCCGGCGAATGGGCGGTGACGCCGATCGGCACGAAGTCGGCGAGAGGATCGTATTTGAGGTTCGGCGTGAGCACCGGGGCGGCCACATGCGAGCCCATCGCCGCCGCGAGCAGGGTGTAGCCGTCGGGCGCAGCGGACGCTGCGCGCGCGCTGCCGATGGTGCCGCCGGCGCCGCCGATATTCTCGATGATGATGGATTGCCCGAGCGTCCTGGACATCTGGTTGGTGACGATGCGCGCCACCACGTCGCTCGCGCCCCCCGCTGGGAACGGTACGACAACGGTGATCGACCTGGACGGGTAGCCCTGCGCGCGCAGCGGCGCGACATCGGCAACCAAGGCCGCCGCGATGATGATGACAGCGAGCCGGACGCCATTGCCCGGCTTCATGACACACCCCTGTCGAGCTATCGCGCGATCATGGATTTCGGTCACTGTTCAGAATCTCCGCGACCTCGACCCGGCGTCCCTCCCGCGCCGAGAGAATGCCGGCGCGCACCACCGCGAGCGATTTCGTCGCGTACTCACCCCCGACCTCCTGCCGGCCCTGACCGCGAGCCGCGGCTGCAAACTCCTCCAACTCCTCGACCAGGGTGTCGTTCTTTGCGCACGGCACTGCGACGGGCTCGTTGTCACCGCGCTTGAGCAGGCGGAGCCCATGGTGCAAATCGTAATAGGCCGTCGCATCCCTGCCGTAGATGTTCATCAGATAATATTCGGACGCCGAGGCGTAGCTCGCATTCAAGGTGGAGAGCGCGCCGTTCTCGTGTTCCAGCATCAGGCTCGCGACATCCGGATTGTCGCCGGGCAGCACCAGTTGCGCCAATTGTCCATGCACCCCACGGATCGGCCCGATCAAATATTCCAGCACGTCGATGTAGTGGATGCCGATCTGCAGCATCACGCCGCCGGGCATGGCGGCGGCCTGGTAGCGCCACGAGGTGAGATCGATCTTGCCGAGGCGGTCGCGGCTGATATTGGCCTCGGCGTTGACGAGCCTGCCGAACAGGCCGTCATCGATCCGCTGCCTGATCCAGCGGAAGTGGCTCTCGCGCCGCCGCTGATAGCCGAGCGCCAGCACCACGCCGGCCTCGCGGCAGGCCTTGGTGATGGCGCGGCCGTCCGCGACGCTGTTGGCGATCGGCTTGTCGAGGAAGACGTGCTTCCCCGCGGCGGCGGCGGCGCAGGTGGTCGCCAGATGCGCATCATTCGGCGTCGTGTTGATGATCGCCTCGATCCCGGTATCGGCCAGCAACGCCTCGTAGCTCGCGGACGGCCGGCAGCGGTATTTTGCCGCGAAGTTTTTGCGTTTTTCCTCGGAGCGGGTGTAGCAGCCTAGAATCTCGAGCTTGCCCGAGCGCTGGATGGCGTCGGCCAGCACATCGGACCACCATCCCATTCCGATGCAGGCTACGCGCAGAGGACCAGCACCCACGACTTTCGCCCTCCCACGGCCGAGATCACCGCTTGCGGTCTCGTCCGGGACGAGTCACCCGCCTGTTATTTCCAACTCACCGGATCAACTCGACAGCCGCCTTGGCGATGCGCAAATCGGTCTCCCAGTCGCCGCCGCTCACGCCGACGCCGCCGATACATTGGCCGTCAACCAGCACCGGCACGCCGCCTTCCATGGCGGTCCATCGCTCCGGTCCGGCGGCGAGCGCAAGGCCGATCGCATGGCTGACGTCGAGGTCCTGACCGGCCGCGCCCTTTGCCGTGGTCGGGCGCCGAATTCGACGCGGCGCACACCGCCTTCGTGGTGCAGGAGTGCACGGTATGGAAGCGGCCGCCGTCCATGCGCTCAAGCAGGATCATGTGTCCGCCGGCATCCACGATCGCACAGGAGATCGCGACCCCCGCCTGGTTGGCCATGTCGACGGCCGTCGACATGATTTTCTTCGCGCCTTGATGGGTGAGGCGCTTGCTCTCGGCGACATACATTCCAGGAGGCCCCGATTGAGAAAGACACGCTTGGATTGTGCGCCGGCGTGCGGTCGCCATCAAGCCATTTTCATTCTATTCGGATCGGGCGATGCCAAATATTGCCTTGTTCGGAAAACGGCGGCTGAGGCAAGGTCTGCCCGGCGTTGCGCCGCCGGCCGGAACGGCCGCGAGGGCGCGGCCGTCCTGGCGCGTGCGGCTGGGTCGATTCGACTGAGGACTTATTCGAGAGTTCCGAATCCCGGATCTCGTTCGATCCGCATCCGCTCGATCGATCCTTCAATCGCTTGGTTCACAGCCGCCATTCACGCCGCCGCCGAGGTCCGGTCGGTCGACTTCAGCCTGGCCGGCTTGCCGCCCGGCGGCGTCCGCGGCGCGTGATCCAGGCTGGAAAGCGCCTCCAGAATGTCGTCGATCGAGACAGGCTGCCTGGCGCCCGGCATCGCCCGCAGGGCCGGGCACGACGTCACCGCGGCGGCATCGGACGCCCATGATGCAAGGATGGCTCGTTTTTCGGCGCGCGAGAGCGTTGCGTCGGACAGGACATCTCGGGGGTGATCGAACACCGAACCGGGATGTAAAATGGCGTTGAGGTCGTAAACATTCTCTTTATCGAAACGGCGGTTGAGACCGGTCATGTCGTCCTCCTCACTCCTTTCGTTTTGGGACAAAAGCGACTTAGAAAAACCGCGGCAAATTTCAAGAGCCCCCGGCGGAAAAAATCGGCACGGAGATTTTGAGCCGTCGGCGCCCTGGCGAAATCCGGGGCCAGGGATAACGTCCGGCGCATCGCGATCAACCGCAATGGCTGATTCCAGCATGGGGCTGCCAATAGAGACGACATCGAACATTTCTAGCGGCGGCCCTTCTGGCAGCGCAGGAATTATTAACTCATCGCATTGCCGATGCCGTGCCAGATAAGATCCTTGAGGGCAATCAACGGCCGCGTCGGCAGTGTCTGGGGCGGCTCCATTCGTTTCACGCCGTCAACGACGAGGCTGGCGACGTCGGCTTCTCCGTCTGTGTAGTAGGGATCGCCTTCGCCGTTGCGGCCGCGCAATGTCGGTCCAATTCCGGAGATCTGGAAGAAGGTCCGAACCATTCCGGCCTCCCGCAGATCGCGCATCAGCAAGCCACGCTCGGCATCGATGTCGGGCGCGATATGGTGGGTGATCTGTCCGGTATCATGGCTCAAACCCACCCCGCGATCGAATGTTACCGAGCCGAGCCAGACCGGACGACCATCCGTTCCTTTCTCGAGGACCAGCCACAGGCGAACGTGGTGTCGCCTGTCGGCGCTCCTGCCATCCGGCTTCTCAAAGGCGAGCTGTTGTTTTTTCCTCTGATAATAGAGAGGGCTGACAGGCGCATCGTGGTATGGCTGGTCAAGCATCACGCTGCCGATGATTTCGATGCTCGTGCGTAACGTGAGTGGATCGGCCGGAAACCAGCCGGCTGCGCGCATGGCCCGGAGCACATCTTCCTGGCTGCCGACGAGGCCGACATTGAGCGCATCCCCCGGTATGTCGTCGCTGGTGCGTGTCACCATCGGCAGCGACGCCAGGCCGGGCTCATGCTCGTAATGCTTCCACAGCAAGGGCAGCAGAAGATAGGCGGACAAAAGATAGCCGATTGCCACGCCCGCGAAGATGACCGGCCATCGTCGTTTGCCTGCGGACAGCTTCATCATTGGGCTTTCGCAGGACGGCGTTCGACCCGGGCGGACGTCGCCGGATAAGCGTGCCTTGCGTCGTTTGCAACGTCCCTCGACTTCCGGTCACCGGGGCGGGCCAGGCCATATGATTCGCGAGCGCGAGATGTCTCCGCATTATCTGCAAGTGCCGTAGTAGGCGCACGGGTAAGGAATAATGCAGCTGTGCGGGCTGTAAAACGGCCCGTGGTCGAACCCGTAACAGCCGGCGCCCGGTCCTTGGCGAGAGAACGAGATAGAAGATGGACGATACCAGTCGGACGCTGCATGGGACCTTCGTAAAGGAAATTCGCGAGTCGCCGTTACCAATAATTTGCGGGGGTATGAGCGCCGCACCGTTCCGCATTGACCCGGAATTTGGGTATAGGCAGTGTCCAGATAGACCCGACACGGGCGAGTTGGGTAAAACACCTCGGCGCCCGCAGGTGCGACAGAAAACAGCATTGTTGATGCGGTAACAATTGCAGCGGAAACTCTCATCTGAAGTTCCTCTTGTAAACGCAGAACATCGACTGCGCGTCCAGAATATCATTGGCCACGGCAAAATACCCAAAATTTATGAAATGCGCCGGGTATGCGATGGCTGATCTATCGGCCCTTCCTTGGTAAGATGCGGTGCTTGCCGGGCTGGTCCGGCGCCTGCAATGTTCGGAGTGACGCGCATGACTTCGATAAGATTGCCGCTCTGGCTCCGGTTCGTGCTGCTCGCCGGCATTGTCATTCTTGCGGCGGGTGCAGGCCTCTTTGCCTATCGATATTATACCCGCCCTGTAACGCTCTCGGTGGCGGTCGGCTCGATCGATGGTGAAGCCGCCAAGGCGATGTCGGCCATCGCGAGTCAACTCGTTTCGACCAATGCGGCGGTCCGGCTGAAGGTCGTCGACACCGGTACCGTGCTGGAAGCCGGCAAGGCGTTTTTAGCGGACAAGGTGGATCTCGCGGTGGTTCGCGGCGACATCGGCGACTTGTCGCAGGCCCAGGCTGTCGTTGTTGTTGCGCATATGGTCGTGCTTATCGTCGCGCCGCCAGGTTCAGCGATCGACTCGATGGACAAGCTGAAGGGCCGTAGTGTCGGTGTGATTGGAGGAGAAGCGAACTCCAAAATTGTGGACGTGTTGAGCAAGGAATATGGTCTGGTCCGTGGAAAGGTCTTCAAGGACCTAACGCCCGCAGATGCCCGATATGCGCTTCAGTCAAAAGAGGTCAGCGTGCTGCTGGTGGTGGTCCCGCTGTCGCCAAAATATCTGTCGTTGGTTCGGGGATTTTTCCAGCAGGGCCCCAAGATGTCGCCGGTGTTGATTCCCATCGCTTCCGCCGGAGCCATAGCGGAAACCGAGCGCGCTTTTGAGAGCTTTGACGTGCCAAAGGGCACGTTGCGCGGCGCCCCGCCGGTTCCGGACGACGATCTGACGACGCTGAGGACGACATTATACCTCGTTGCAAACAAGAAGCTCGATTCCGACCTGGTCACTACGCTGACACAGACCATTATGAACGTGCGCAGGGACCTTTTGGTCGAGCAGCCGATTTTTGCGCAAATCACCGCTCCCAGCACCGATCCGGATGCCTTTCTTGCCGTGCACCCCGGTGCCGCGGCCTTTTATAACGGCACCCAACAGAGCTTCATGGATGAATACAGCAACTGGATCTATTTGACGCCCATGATCCTGGGCGGCACGGCAACGCTGCTCGCGGCGGCCTGGAAATTTCTCGGGATGGCGCAGCCCCAAAGCGCTGGCCCACTGGATACCCTGTATGCCTTGGCGCGACGAATACGGAAAGCCGATACGCACGCCGAACTTGCGGTCATCGGAGACGAAATTGACCACGTCTTGCAGGCACAACGCGCCAAAGCCGCCGCGGGAGACGAGAATGCGCTGGATGCCGCCACCTTGAATGTCGCGGCTCATCGACTTGAGAGCCTCATTCACGATCGCCTGGTCATGCTCAAGGAAAAATCCGCCGCGGCCCCCGCCGCCTAGAGGTCGATGCCGCGCTGTTCGGTCCGCGGCTCGATGATGGTCATTGACGGAGCTTGCCGCGGCCGTCACCTTGATGGGCGATTCTACGTTTCCGGCACCGCCATGCATTCATCCTCGCTCGAAAAAGTCCGCGCGGAAATCCGCGCCAACACGCTTGCCGACGAGGCCGGGGCGCTCCAGCGCCTGACCGGGCTCGCCGGCCTTTCGGCCCAACAGCGCGCCGCGATCTCCGTGCGTGCGATCGATCTGGTGCGCACGGTGCGCGAGCGGTCCGATGTCCAGATGCTGGAGGTGTTTCTCTCCGAATATGGCTTGTCGACGCAGGAAGGCGTGGCGTTGATGTGCCTTGCGGAGGCGCTGTTGCGGGTGCCCGACGCGCAAACCATGGACGATTTGATCCACGACAAGATCGCGCCGCACGATTGGTCGTCGCATTCGGGAGGCTCGAGCTCGGTCTTCGTCAATGCGTCGACCTGGGCGCTGATGCTGACCGGCCGCGTCCTCGACGATAGCGAGGTTGGCATCGAGGGCACGCTGCGCGCGATGATCAGGCGGCTCGGAGAGCCGGTGATCCGCACGGCCGTGTCGGCGGCGATGCGGGAAATGGGCGAGCATTTCGTGCTCGGCCGCAGCATCGACGAGGCGATGCGGCGCGGACGCGACTTCACGCGAAAAGGTTATCTTTATTCCTTTGACATGCTCGGCGAGGCCGCGCGCACCGAGCACGACGCGCTGCGCTATCATCGCGCGTATGCCGATGCGATCGCCTCGCTGGGCGCCGCCGCGACCGCTGAAGACAGCGACGGCAATCATGGAATCTCGGTAAAATTGTCCGCGCTTCACCCGCGTTATGAAATGAGCCAGAAGGAAGCGATGCTTCCGGTCGTTGTCCAGCGCCTGCTGTCGCTGGCGCTTGCCGCGTGTGACGCGCGCATCGGCCTGAACATCGATGCCGAGGAATCCGACCGGCTCGATCTGTCGCTGGATGTGATCGAACGGGTGCTGTCGGATCCCCGGCTTGCCGGCTGGAAGGGAATGGGGGTCGTGGTTCAGGCCTATGGCCCCCGCGCCGCCTTTGTCATCGACTGGCTCTACGCGCTCGCCGAACGCATCGATCGCCGCATCATGGTCCGGCTCGTCAAGGGGGCCTACTGGGACACCGAGATCAAACGCGCGCAAGTGCTGGGGCTTGCAGGCTATCCGGTGTTCACGCGCAAGCCGAACACCGACGTCTCCTATATCGCCTGCGCCAAGAAGCTGCTCGGCATGACTGACCGCATCTATCCGCAATTCGCGACCCACAACGCGCACAGCGTCGCCGCGGTTCTCGCAATGGCGGGTAACAAGGAAAGCTTTGAATTCCAGCGGCTGCACGGCATGGGCGAAGCGCTGCACGAGGCGGTGAGGCAAGTCGAAGGCACGCGCTGTCGCATCTATGCCCCGGTGGGCGCGCACTCCGACCTGCTTGCGTATCTGGTCCGCCGCCTGCTCGAGAACGGCGCCAATTCTTCCTTCGTGCATCAGATCGTCAACAAGACCATCGAGGCGGAGGATATCGTGCATGATCCGTTCGAGGCGGTCATGACGCAGGGCCCCGCCGCCAATCCGGCGATCCCGCCGCCGGCGCGCATCTTTGGAACGGAGCGCCGCAACTCCGAAGGGTTCGACGTTACCGATCCGGTGACGCTGGCGCGGATCGACGCTGAAAGAAAGCCGTTCGCCGCGCCGCATCTTTGGCGAGCCGGATCGATGCTGGCCGGCGCTCCTGGTGGTGGCAAGGCGCATGCCGGGCGCAATCCCGCCAAGCCCGACGAGCGCGTTGGCGAAGTTTCCGAGGCGGGTGCGGTTGATGTGACCCGGGCCGTCGAGGCGGCGGTCGAGGCGCAACCCGGCTGGGAGCGGACGCCGGTGGCGATACGAGCCGGCGTGCTGATCAAGGCGGCCGACCTTTACGAAAAGAACGCGATGGAGTTTTTCGCGCTGTGCGCCCGCGAGGCCGGCAAGACATTGGCCGACGGCGTAGCGGAGTTGCGCGAGGCGGTCGATTTCCTGCGCTATTATGCCGGGCAGGCGGCCAATGCCGAACACGGTACAGGCGCGCGCGGCGTGATCGCCTGCATCTCGCCATGGAATTTTCCGCTGGCGATATTCACCGGCCAGATCGCAGCCGCCCTCGTCACCGGCAATACGGTCGTCGCCAAGCCGGCCGAGCAGACGCCGCTGATCGCCGCGCGTGCCGTCGAGCTGCTGCACCAGGCGGGAATTCCAAAGCACGTGCTGCAGTTGCTGATCGGCGACGGGCCGGCGGTGGGAAGGCCGCTGACCGCCGACCCGCGGATCGCCGGCGTCTGTTTCACTGGCTCCCTGGAGGTGGCGCGCGCAATCGAACGGCAGATCGCTGCGACCGCGGAGCCGGACGCGATGCTGATCGCCGAGACCGGCGGGCTCAATGCCATGATCGTCGATTTCGACCGCGCTGCCGGAACAGGTGGTGCGCGATGCCGTTGCCTCCGCGTTCCAAAGCGCCGGCCAGCGCTGCTCGGCGCTGCGCATCCTCTATGTCCAGAAGGACGTCGAGCACAAGACGCTGGAAATGCTGAAGGGGGCGCTGGCCGCGCTGAACGTCGGCGATCCCTCGCTGATCTCGACCGATGTCGGCCCTGTCATCGACGAGGAGGCCCGCAAGGCGCTGCTGGCCTATTGCGCGGAGATGGAGAGCAAAGGCCGCCTGATCGCCAAGCTCGATCCGCCGCACGAGGGCTGTTTTGTCGGGCCGCACATTTTCCGGGTTTCGGGAATTGCCGAGATGGACCGCGAGATGTTCGGCCCGATCCTGCATGTCGCCACCTTCGAGGCCGACGGGATCGACGAGGTCATCGCGGACATCAACGCCAAACAATATGGCCTGACGTTTGGATTGCACACCCGCATCGATGCGCGGGTAAGGCATCTCGTCGATCGTATCCACGCCGGCAACGTCTATGTGAACCGCAACCAGATCGGCGCCGTGGTGGGCTCACAGCCGTTTGGAGGCGAGGGGTTGTCCGGCACCGGTCCCAAGGCAGGGGGGCCGCATTATCTGCGCCGTTTCCGCAAAGGCCCGACAACGACAGTCCGGGCTGCCGAAGGCCCGGTGGTAGCGGCGTCCGTGCTCGCCGAGCGCATGCCCGATGCGGCGCGCGACGGCTGGTCGACACGGCCCGATCGCCTCGCGGTGCTGAGAAAGCATCTGCGTGGCAAAGGCGCCGAAGCTATTTCCGCATCGGCGGTCATCGACTTCGGTCCGGTGGATCTGCCGGGGCCGACCGGGGAAGCCAACACGCTGCTGCTGGCGCCGCGCGGCCGCGTCTTGTGTCTCGGCACCGATGAGCACGCGGTTCTCGCGCAGGCCATCCAGGCGCTTGCGGCCGGCAATGCGGTGCTGGCGGTCGCGCCGCGGGCGCGCGCGGCGCTGTCGCCGCTGATCGACAAGGGACTGCCGATTTATGCCATCGACGGCGTCGTGGATCCCGGCGATCTGGTTCAGCTCAGCGTCGATGCGGTCGCGATCTCGGCCGACGTCGATACAATGCGCCCCACGCGCCGCGCGCTGGCAAGCCGTTCCGGCCCGATCGTGCCATTGGTGTCGGAAACGATCAAACCGAATGCCTATGTGCATGAGCGCGCCGTCTGTATCGACACCACGGCGGCCGGCGGTAACGCGACCCTGTTGGCCGCCGCCGAGTCCATCCCCTCGTAACAAAATAATCAGGCTGCGAGTTGGTGCCGGCGCCCAACTGGCGACGGTTTTGTGATCGCCGGATTGAGTGACTTGCCGGGCGAAATCACGGATAATGCAGTGGCGATGTCAAGCGAGCCCGTCACTGTCAGTCGGCGTGATCTGCTATCTCTTATCGGTGCGGTTTCCGGCAGCGCCGCGATGTATCACGCAATGACGAGTCTGGGGTTCGCCTCCGACTCCGGGTACAAAGGTCCGATCAGGCTCGAAGGCGATCCGAAGGGCGCTTCTGTTCTCATCCTGGGGGCCGGGCTTGCCGGCATGACGGCGGCGCTGGAGTTGCGCAAGGCCGGCTATAAGGTCCAGGTGCTTGAGTTCAACAGCCGTCCGGGGGGACGCAACTGGACTTTGCGAGGCGGAGATTCCTTCGTTGAGCTCGGTGGCTTCAGGCAAACCTGCGAATTCGAGCAAGGGCTCTATTTCAATCCGGGCCCATGGCGGATTCCCTATCACCATCGCGCGCTGCTCGACTACTGCAAGCGCCTCAACGTCGCGCTCGAGCCGTTCACCCAACTCAATCACAACGCCTTTCTGCACGCGAGCAGGGCGTTCGGAGGTGTCCCGCAGCGCATTCGCGACATCAAGACCGATTTCCAGGGGCAGATTTCGGAATTGCTCGCCAAGGCAGCGCAGCAGGGCAAGCTGGACGAAGCCGTCTCCAAAGAGGACCGCGAGATCCTGATGCTGGCGCTGCGATCATGGGGCGCGCTCGACGGCAACTACGCCTACAAGGCCAATCTCATCTCCGCCGAGTTCCGCGGCTACTCCAGGGATCCCGGCGGCGGCCTCGGTGCGGCGCCGACCCCGGGGGAACCGATCGGTCTGTCGGATATCCTGAAATCGCGCCTCTGGCGCTACCTGCAGAATTTCGCGCTGCACTCTTTCCAGGGCACGATGTTTCAGCCGGTCGGCGGCATGGACATGATCGGCAAGGCGTTTGCCAGGGAAGTCGGCGGCATCATCCGCTATGACGCCAAGGTGACGCGGATTGCGCAGGGCGACCACGGCGTCACGGTCACCTACACCGACCTCAAGGCTCCCGCGACGCCGCAACAGGCCAAAGCGGACTGGTGCCTCTGCACGATTCCGCTTTCCATTCTCAGCCAGCTTCCGCTCGACGTGGGACCTCGCATGAAGGCGGCCATCGACGCCGTGCCGTACTCGTCGTCCGTCAAGATCGGCCTGCAGTTCAAGCGACGCTTCTGGGAAGAGGATGAGGCGATCTACGGCGGCATCAGCTACACCGACCTGCCGATCCGCCAGATCGCCTATCCGAACACCGGTTTCAACAGCGCCGGCAAGGGCGTGCTGCTCGGCGCCTATCTTTTCGACGGTCCCAACGCCTATGAATTCGCATCGATGCCGCCGGCCGAGCGGGTCGCCCGTGCGGTCGAAATCGGCGCCGGCATTCATCCGCAATACCGGGCCGAATACGAGAACGGCATTGCCGTTGCGTGGCATCGCATGCCCTTTACATTGGGCTGTGCCGGCAATTGGGCCGACAGGGCCAGAGCGGAGCACTATGACGATCTCTGCCAGATCGACGGCAGGATCGTGCTGGCCGGCGAGCACGCGTCCTACATTCCGGCATGGCAGGAGGGGGCTATCCTGTCGTCCCTCGACGCCATCGCCCGGCTGCATGATCGCGTGGTGCGGACGTAAAACACAGGGCAGGATCGCAGTGTTATCGAAATGATGCAGAGAAGCCTGAACCTTCGAACTACTTTCGCGCCGACGATATCCGTAGCGCTTTCGCTGTTATCGTCCTGCATGGCATATGCGCAAAACAATTCGTCTTCGGCATCCGGGTTAAGCGCAGGCTTCAAGTTTTTCGAAATGAGCGGTGAGGAATTGTTCGCCAATGTCTGCCGGGCCTGCCACATGTCCGATGCCAAGGGCGCCGCCGGAGCCGGAATCTATCCATCGCTCGCGGGCAACAGAAATCTCGAGGCCAGCGGATATCCCGTCGCCGTGGTTGTCAACGGGCAACGCGGAATGCCGCCGATCGGGGCGATGATGAGCGACGATCAGGTCGCCGCGGTCGTGAATTATCTGCGGACCCATTTCGGCAATAATTACCAGGATGCGGTGACCGCTGAAGACGTCAGGGCCGTTCGCCGATAGAAATCCTTAAGCGACAAATTCCAGCCGACATGCGGAGTACAAGATGAAGCCGAGAACGATACTGACGCGCGGAGCTGTTTTGGCAAGCATGCTGGTGGCCGGTGTCTGCGCCGCCCGCGCCGATGTGGTGCGATACCCGATTCCGAACTCGACGTTCCCGATCGCGCAGGCGGTGCAGGTCCCGGGCAACGCCACGACATATTATGTCAGCGGCCAGGTGCCACCCGTCGTCAGGAAGGAGGCCGACCCCGCCAGCCCCCAGGCCTATGGCGACACCAAGACCCAGACCGTCGGTGTTCTCACCAAGATCAAGGCCATCCTCGAAGGCCTCGGGCTCGGCATGGCCGATGTGGCCAAGATGCAGGTGTTTCTTGTTCACGACGCGCGCGCGCCGATGGATTTTAGGGCATTCATGGAGGGATACACGCAGTTCTTCGGCGGCAGTCAGCCCAATCTGCCGGCACGATCCGTCGTCGGTGTCGCAGCGCTCGCCAATCCCGGCTTTCTGGTCGAAATCGAAGTCATCGCCGTCAAAGACAACAAATAAGAATGGCTGAGCCGCGCAAGCGCCAGATCCGATAGCTTGCCAGCGAACCGGTTACCTGTCTGAATTCGTCTCCACGGTTGCAGGCCTGGGAGAGCGATATGTCTGGCAAAATCCGGTTCCGGAGCCTCGCGTCACGGGCGCGTTTTTGGCTCGCTCCCTGCGTCGCTCTGATCGCGGCGCTCGTTTCGGTGCCGACCCCGTCGGCCGCTGACGCACTAAACCGGCAACAACAGCTTGCCTTCGACATCTACAAGGAACTGGTGGAAATCAACACGGTGACCGCGACCGGCGATACCGCGCGGGCGGCGGAGGCGATGGCGGCACGTCTTCGGGCCGCGGGGTTTGCGGACGCCGACGTTCACGCATTCTCGCCGGCCCCGGGCAAGGGCAATCTGGTCGCCCGGCTGCGCGGCACCGGCGCGCGCAAACCGATCCTGCTGCTCGCGCATCTCGACGTCGTGCCGGCCAACCGCGAGGACTGGTCGGTCGATCCGTTCTCTCTGACCGAGAAGGACGGTTATTTCTATGCGCGCGGCACCGGCGACGACAAATACATGGCGGCGGCCTTTGTCACCAATCTCATTCGCTACAAGCAGGAGGGCTACAAGCCCGACCGCGACATTGTCATGGCGCTGGAGACCGACGAGGAGATCCTGGACCGCGACGGCTTGGGAATCCAGTGGCTGCTCAAGCACCATCGCGACCTGATCGATGCGGAATTCGCCCTGAACGAGGGCGGCGGCGTCGGTCTGAAAGACGGCAAGCCGATTCGGAACAGCGTGCAGACCAGCGAGAAAGTTTCGCTGAGCTATCGGCTCGACGTGAAGAATCGCGGCGGCCACAGTTCGGTGCCGGTGAAGGACAATGCGATTTATCATCTGGCCGAGGGACTGGTGCGCCTTTCCAAGTTCAGCTTTCCGCTGAAGCTCAACGAGACCACGCGTGCCTATTTCGAGCGCACGGCGCAATTCGAGGCCGAGCAGACCGCGGCCGATATCCGCACGGTGCTGTCCGACCAGCCGGATCCGTCGGCCCTGTCGTTTGTCCGGCTTGCAGCCAATCCGGCCTACAACGCGCAATTGCGCACCACCTGCGTCGCGACCATGCTGGAGGGCGGGCACGCCATCAACGCCTTGCCGCAACTGGCGAGCGCGAAGGTCAATTGCCGCATCATGCCCGGCGAACCGGTCGAAGAGGTCAAGGCGACGCTGGAGCGCGTGCTCGCCGACGATCAGATCACGGTCACGCAACTCGATCAGCCCGTGCTGAGCGCGCCGTCGGCATTGCATGAGGAGATCATGGGATCGATCGAGAAACTGTCGCGGGAATTCTGGCCCGGGGCCGTCGTGCTTCCGACCATGAGCGCCGGCGCCACCGATGGAAGCTACCTGCGCAATGCAGGCATTCCGACCTACGGCCATTCCGGGCTTGCGGGTGACATCAACGACATCCGCGCACACGGAAAGGACGAGCGGATCCTCGTAGAATCGTTCTACCGGGGCGGGGATTATCTGTATCGGCTTGTCAAGATGTTGTCCGGCGGCGGCTAGAGCTTTCCATGTCCCGAGTAACGAGGCATATGACGCCACAGATGACAGACGCTCCATTGTTCGCACCAGTCGCTGAACTGGAAGAGCCTGGAAGCACCGCGCCCGCGGCCCAGAAAAACCGGACCTAAAGCCATGACTCATCAAATGTTTTTGATCGAAGTTGAACTTCATTAAAGAGTCGCCAGATATTCGCATCCGGGGTGTCAGGTCTGCATTACAGTCGGAGATGGTTTGCATGCGTTTCAATCAGAGCCCGATTTCGGCGGGCGAGACGCCTGACATTTAACGGAACGACCGGGAGAAAACCCCGGCGGCAATCGTATTTCAATCCAGGGGAGGGAGCGGGACGTTATCGAGCGGATCGTCAGTCAATTTTTTTCACAGTTGAGTTCATTTTATGAGTACCGGTGCGGGCCAAATTATCGTTGTCGATGATGACCCGGCGCTACGGCAGATGGTCACCAGATATTTGGAAGATCATCATGTGCCCGCAACGTCGGTGTCGAATAGAGTCGACTTCAATCGCCAGTTTGAAGCGTCACACCCGAGTCTGATTATTCTGGATCTGCGGCTTGGCCGGGATGACGGGCTGGATATCTTGAGAGAGATCCGGACGCATTCGGATATACCGGTGATCATCACCACCGGTCATCGCCCCGACGAAATCGATCGTATCGTCGGCCTCGAACTTGGCGCGGACGATTACATCGTCAAACCCTTCAGTCTCAGGGAATTGCTCGCCCGCGTCCGCGCGGTTCTGCGCCGGCAGGAGATCGGACGGGCGGCGCGGGCGAACGATTCGGAGCGGGGCGGCTACAGGTTCCATGGCTGGGTGCTTGACCGCCGCGGACGCACTCTGATCGATCCCAACGCGGCCCCGGTCCCGCTCAGCAAGGGCGAGTATGCCTTGCTGCTCGCCTTCCTTGAAGCACCTCAGCGGCCTCTGACGCGGGAGCATCTATTGCAAGCCACCCGGGTGCATGAGGACATTTTCGATCGCAGCATCGATGTTCAGGTGCTGCGGCTGCGGCGCAAACTGGAGGTCGATCCGAGCGCGCCACGTGTCGTCCAGACCAAGCGCGGCGTCGGCTACGTCTTCGCGCTCGCGGTCGAACCGTTCTGAAAGGCGCCGCAAAGATGACCCCCCGGACGGTGGCCGTGAACGCAATTATGGCGGCCGAAAGTTGCGATCGTAACGCGATTTTCCGCCCTGGATATCGTCTCGTAACACAGTACCGCAAGGCTGTCCCCGCGAACAACTTATGGGAGCAGCCTATGTTGATGAAGCACTCATCCGGATCGGCAAACGGAGTTGCCGGGCGATACGAATTTATAGAGGAACGCAGGAGCGTTGCAGAAAAAAATTCAGCGCGCTTGCGCCGGTTCGACCCGGGCCTCGGTTTGGCAAGCGAAGCGCGTGGCCGGAAGGCCGGGTTCTGGTCGTCGGTGCTCGATTTTCTGATCGAGGGCTTTGCCTTATGCGCCGCGTCTTCGTACCCGGCGATATCGCCTCCGCTCGCGTCGCATCTGGAAGAACAGGAAGTCCCGACCGCCAGGGACATCTCGCTCTGCAAGTGGCGCGGCGCTCAAGGTCCGATCTTGTCGCCGGCCGATAAGAGCACGCCCGATCGCGATGCCGGTCAAGCCGCACCGGATACATATGCGATTTTCACGGACCCTAGCTGGCGCGAACGCGAGCGCGAGATCGAAGAGGCGATCACGGCACTGTCGAGATTGGACGATCGCACCTTGCAGATGTTGGGTATTCCCCATCGCTCTTACATCGAGCAGACCGTGAGATATTGCCATGATTGCTGATGTGGTCAATCTGGCGATGATGGGGATCGCCTTCTGCCAGACCGCGGGTCGTTTGATCCTTCATAAGGGAGCTGCGGGCGGCATCACCGACGTCGTGACGCAATACCGGGCGCGGGGCATCTCCGCCCTGACCAAAGATCTCTGAACTTTACGCTGGAGGCTTTGCCGCAGTTGCCCAGATCCGGTGAAGTGGGACGCGCTCGAGCCATCCGTCAGGGATGCTGGACCGTTGCGATTTGCGCGCTGGTCGTGGGCGGCGTGCAAATTTCTCTGGCGCCGTCGCAATCGTCCGACCAGTCGCTGGAAGCAACGAGCGCGACCGCCAAGGAGCCGATTACTCCGATTCCCGAGGCTCACGTAACGGAGCCGCTCAAGGTCAAACTCGGAGAACGCCTGTTCGGAGATACGCGGCTTTCTCACGCCAATTCGCACAGTTGCCTGTCGTGCCACGATCTCAGCGCCAATGGTGCAGGCAGAAACAGTCACGACATCGGCCTCGATGGCTCGGAGCTTCCGCTTAACACGCCTACCATCTTCAATGTGACGCTCAATTTCCGTTTAGGCTGGGAGGGAAAAATTCGAACGCTGGAGTCGGATGCGCTTGCGTCATTGGAAAATCCGCGAATTCTCGGCAGCAGCGCTTCGGAAGTGGTGGCGAAACTCAGGGCGGATCCGAGCTTCCGCAGGGATTTCGCCGCCGCCTTCGGCCGCGGTCCGGACATTGCCGGCGTCCTGGACGCCATCGCTGCGTATGAGCGAACCCTGGTTACGCCCGGCAGCAGGTTCGATCAATGGCTTGCCGGCGATGCCGCCGCATTGACCGCGGATGAACTGGATGGGTATCGATCGTTCAAGTCGCTGGGCTGCATCTCCTGTCATCAAGGCGTGAATGTCGGAGGCAACCTGTTTCAGCGGCACGGCATATTCCGCCCGCTGGCTTCGCCCAAGCCGGAAATCCTGCGCGTGCCCAGCCTGCGGAATGTCGCGATGACGCCTCCGTATTTTCACGACGGCAGCGCGCCGACGCTCGATGACGCCGTTCGAAAAATGGGCGCCGCGCAGCTCAACACGACACTGACGGACCAGCAGATAAAGGCGATCGTCGCCTTTCTTCAAACCCTGACCGGTCAGTATCGCGGAGTACCTGTCGGGGTTGCGCCATGAAGCCGACATTGACCCCCGTTGCGATCGTCGTGCCATTGCTGCTTCTGTTGCTCACCTGGCTGCTGATGGCCGGGCTGAACCTGAATTCCTCCCGCTATGATCGCGAACTCCGGGCCCTCGACGATTTTTCCCGGCTCGAGCGCGGACTCAATCGGGAAGTACTGACCGCGCGTGTCGGTTTGGCGCGAAATTACGACGCAATCGTGCAGATGATGGTGTTGCTGAATAACTCGCTTGACCGGCTGCGCGACGCAGCCGCCCCGGACTCCGACTCTGAAGAGTGCGTTGCCATCGAAGCCCTGACGGCACACGCGGCTCGGCAGGAGGAACTGATCGAGCGGTTCAAGAGCCGGAACGCATTGCTGCAAAACTCCTTTGCCTATTTTGGAATGCTCAGTACCCGCCTCGCTGCGTCGGATCATGCCGCGGTGGTCGCGGTTGCCACCAAGCTGTCGACCGCGATGCTGCGGCTTACGCTGGATACCTCGCAGGCCGCCGCGAGCGAGGTCAAGGATCGGCTGAACGAACTCGCGGCCCTGCCGCCTCCGCCCGGCGACGCCGATTCCATCCAGGCAGCTATCGCACATGGCGGCGTATTGCATGACCTGCTGCCGCTGACGGACGCCATTCTAAAGACGCTGATCGGCACGACCGGAAACCCGGAGCGGGACGCCGTCCGCGCGCTGGTCGTGAAGCGTCAGCTTGCGGCGCGGACTTCGGCGCGCCGATACCGCGTGTCGCTCTATGCAGCATCGCTGGCGCTGCTCGGGGTGCTGGCATATCTCGGGCTGCAATTGCGGACCCGGGCGATTGCGTTGCAGCGCCGCGCCGGGCTTGAGCATGTGATTGCGCGAATCTCGACGCGGTTCATCGATTCGCAGCACCATGAGATCGCCGCCCATGTCGAGTGCGCGCTCGGGGAATTGGCCGAGTGCATCGGCGCGGACCGGGCCTATTTCGTCGTCGATGCCGAGCCGGTGCGGATCTATCGATGGCTTCGCAAGGGCGCGGCATTTCCGCGAGACTGGCCCAGGAGCGCATTGGATCTCGCTTCGCGTTTTGACCGGGGCGACGACAACATCATTCACATGCCAGGGATCAGGCCCTTGCACCGCTACGACGCCATGAACCTGCTGGTTGACGCCGGCCTTCAAGGCTGGCTGTGCATCGCCAACACCGGCGGGAAGAACGTGGAGACGATCCTGGGCTTTGACGGTCTGTGCGCCGACGGGCTTGCCCAGCATTTCGAGGTTGCGCTGTTCCGGATGGCGTTTGACGCCATTGCCAATGCCGTCGGCCGAATCCATCTCGAACAGGAGAAAGAGCGGCTGGAAGCGAATTTGCAGCAGGCCCGCCGGATGGAAACGATCGGCGCCTTTGCGAGCGGAATAGCCCACAACTTCAATAATATTGTCGGTGCGATACTGGGCCACACCGAAATGGCCGATGCGCAGGTCAGTTCGGGCAACTGGCCGGCCGGCAACCTTGCTGAAATTCGCCAGGCCGGCGAGCGGGCGCGCCAACTGGTCGGCCAGATCCTTACCTTCGGCAGCCGTGGCGATCGCCGACGGGAGGGCGTCGACGTCAAGGCGTTGGTCGCCGAAACGAAGTCGCTGCTTGCGGCATCGCTGCCTTCCCATGTCGGGCTCACCGTGCGCGAGACATCCGAAGTGACGATCGTATCGGCGGAGCCGGCACAGCTCCAGCAGGTCATCCTGAACGTCTGCAACAATGCGGCACAGGCGATGGACGAACCCGGTATGGTCGAGCTCCAGATCGAGGCACAGGAAATAATCCAGCAACTGCGGGTGGGGTGTCGTGAACTCGGCCCCGGCCGCTTCATCGTCATTTCGATTTCCGATCCGGGGCGCGGCATGGACGAAGCCACACTGGAGCGGATGTTCGAGCCGTTTTTCACGACGCGCGTCGGGGGCAACGGTCTGGGGCTCGCGACGGTTTGCGAAATTGTCCGGGAACACGAGGGTGCCGTGGGCGTGCAGAGCGCTGTTGGCGCCGGAACCCGCCTCGACATCTGGCTTCCCGCCGTCTCGTCACAAGAAGCGGTCCCGATTCAGAATGCGCCTGCCATTGCCAGGCGAGGCTTTGGCGAGACGGTGCTGGTGCTCGAGACGGATCGCGAGCGCCTGCTGCGGCATGAGGAGGTTCTGGCGGCGCTCGGCTATGAGCCCGTGGGTTTTACATCGCCGACCGAGGCGGCCGAAGCCTGCCGTGTGGCCCGATCGCGGTTCGACGCCGCGCTTGTATGCCACCAGCCCGGGACCGCTTCCGCGCTCGATTTCGCAATGCAGTTGCATCGTGTCGCGCCGAGCCTGCCGATCATTCTGGCGACCCCTTCGGCGCGGGATCTGGGCGCACCAATTCTGGCAGCTTCCGGCATATTCGGGGTGGTCCGTCACCCGCTGACGTCAGCCGAACTATCCAACGTATTGTCGCGCTGCGTCGCCGCTCCGGTGTTCCCGTTGCTGCAATCGTAAGCCCGCTCGCGCGTGAGGCGGTCAATCCCTGCCGCGCGGAGAGCGGCAGTTGGCGGGAAATTATCGAGCGGTGGCTACGCCCGCCGGGGGCGCTGTCCGGCGGAGGCCGAATGCGTCAGTGCCAGATTTCAGGCTTTGTGACCGTCTGCCTGACTTCGCCGCCGCAATCGGAGCACTCATAGATGAAGTCGATCTTTGCCATGCTCCAATGGGGTTCGACGTCTCTCACGAACATCGGCAGCAATCCCAGGCAACTGGGGCAGACGATCGCGGCTTTCTCAATTTCGTGGTGATGCATGTAGGCTGGCATATCGGCTCTCCTCCATTGCGAAAGCACGTCAACCTCAACCCGGAATGAACCTACCGCGTACGGACGGGCACCCTCATCAACTCTCGCGAACGGATGAAGAACGGCCGTACATTGTTGGCGTGTGTGACTGTCTTGTAACATTTTGGTCTACAAGGCTGTCCCATGTAATTGGTCGGGAAAATCGAGGTCGCAAGCCATTTTCGGGCGCCGTCTTGCGAAGCTCCGCGGAGGATCGACCGCGAATGTTTCAGACATGGATCGCGGCGCGAACCCGGCCTGCGTTGCCGAACACCCGCAGGTAACGATCGACTTCGGAGGCGCTGCCGGTGGCCTTTTCCGGGTTGTCCGAGAGTTTGACGGCAGGCCTGCCGTCAACCGATGTCACCTTGCAGACGATCGAGATCGGATCGAGATCGACCGAGCCGTCCGGCGCGCAGCCGACGAAATCATTGGTGAGGTTGGTGCCCCAGCCGAAGCTGATCCGCACCCGGCCCGCGAAGTGACGATAGGTTTCCTCGATCGATCCGACGTCCATGCCGTCGGAGAAAACCAGTAGCTTTTCCTTGGGATCGCGGCCCTTCTGCTTCCACCACTTGATGATTTCCTCGCCCGCCGCGATCGGCGGCGCGCTGTCGGGGCGAAAGCCGGTCCAGTCCGCCACCCATTCCGGGGCGTCGCGCAGGAACGACTTGGTGCCGAAGGCGTCGGGCAGGGCGATCAGCAGATTGCCGCCATAGGTATGCCGCCACTGATCGAGAATCCGATAGGGCGCCCAGCGCAATTCGGTGTCGTCGTTCGCCAGGGCGGCCGCGACCATCGGCAATTCATGCGCGTTGGTGCCGATCGCTTCCAGATCATTGTCCATCGCCAGCAGGACATTGGAGGTGCCGGTAAAGGACGCGCCCAAGCCTTCCTTGACCGCCTCGACGCACCAGCGCTGCCACAGGAAGCCGTGGCGCCGACGGGTGCCGAAATCGGAAAGCCGCAAACCTTCCAGCTTGCGCAGGCGTTCGACCTTGGACCACAGCTTGGCCTTGGCGCGGGCATAGAGCACATCGAGCGCAAACCGGCCCTGGCCTTTCATCACCTGGCGCGAGCGCAATTCGTTGAGGATGGCGAGCGCCGGAATCTCCCACATGGTGGTGTGCGTCCACGGCCCGTGGAAGTGCAATTCATACTGGCCGTCCACCTTGCGCAGCTCATATTCGGGAAGACGAAACGCCGCTAACCAGTTGATGAAGTCAGGCGAAAACATCTGGGTCTTGCCGTAGAAGGTGTTGCCGGCGAGCCAGATCAGCTCCTTCTTGCTGAAGCGGATGGTGCGGGCATGATCGAGCTGCGCGCGCAGCTCGCCCTCGTCGATGACCTCGGCGAGCCGGACCTGGCGGCTGCGGTTGATGACCGAAAAGGTGGTGTGCGTGCCGGGATAGAATTCCCGGATCATCTGCAGCATCAGCAGCTTGTAGAAATCGGTATCGAGCAGGCTGCGCACGATCGGGTCGAGCCGCCAGCCGTGATTGTAGGTTCGGGATGCAATATCTGTAACCGCCATGGGAAAACTCTATCCCGCCGCAAGCCCTGCAACCAGTGGCTTATCGGCCGGGCATGGCAGGTCAGCGCAAGGCCGTTTCCCTGAGCCTGTGGACGGTCGCCGGCACATCGGTCCAGACCGGCTTGTCCGGGGCGAATTGCTGCTGCAGGTAGGACACCAGTTCCGCAAGCTGGCTGTCGTTCATGCTGTTCTTGAAGGCGGGCATGTAACCGAGGTCGCTCGAGGCAGGCGAGGCGATGCCGTGGAGAATGACCTGGATCAGGTTGTCCGGCACGGCGCTGTGCAGATTGCTGTTCAGCGCCAGCGACGGCCGGCTGCCGAACAAAGGCGGGCCGCCAACCGCGTGGCAGACCGCGCAGGCGCCTTCATAGAGCCGCGCGCCGAGGGGCGATGCCGAAATGCTCCTGCTGCCGGTTGAGGTTTCCAGTTGGGCGGCCAATGCGTTTTGTGCAGGCCGGTCGATCGCTTTGTCGTTGAACGAGCCGAGATAGACCGCCATGGCGCGAATGTCTTGGTCGGGCAGGCTTGCGAGTTCCTGCACCACCGGCGCCATCGGGCCGGCGGCAACCCCGTGAAAGCGGGATTCGCCGGACCGTAAATAGACGTACAGCTCGTCCTCGCTCCAGGGGATCGGCGCCAGCGACAGCGAGGTCAGCGGCGGCGCTTCCCAGCCTTCGGCGAAACCGCCGGCGAGATAGGCGCCGGCCTTTTCCGCCCCGAGCGCATTGCGCGGCGAATGACAGGCGCTGCAATGGCCAAGGCCCTCGACCAGATAGGCGCCGCGATTCCAGGTCGCCGATTTGGACGGGTCGGCTTCGAAGGCGTGCGGGCGATGGAACAGCGCATTCCAGCCCGCCAGCAGCGGACGCCAGTTGAACGGAAACGCCAGCGTGTTCTTTGGAGCCTCGGCCCGCACCGCCGGTTGCGCCATCAGGAAAGCATAGAGCGCCTGCAGGTCGGCATCGCGGGCCTTGGCGAAATGTGGATAGGGAAACGCCGGGTAAAGCTGCCTTCCGTCGCGATGGATGCCTTCACGCATCGCGCGCTCGAAGGCGGGATAGGACCACGCGCCGAGCCCGGTCTCGAGATCGGGCGTGATGTTGGTCGAGTAGATCGTTCCGAACGGCGTCTCGATGGCGCGGCCGCCGGCGTTGACCGCGCCGTTCGCGCTTGTATGGCACACCGCGCAGTCGCCGAGTGCGGCCAGTTGCCGGCCGCGCGCAATGGTGTCGGCCGAAAACACCGACGGATCCGGCCGCAAGATCGGCGCGATCGACCGCCACGGCAGCAGGGCCGCGCCGATGCCGATTGCCGCGGCGATCAGGGCCGCGACAGTTGCAAACGTGCCGCGCCGCCCGGCAAACGGATTTTGCCAGCCGCCGGTTAGAGCCGGCGATTTGGGCGCAGCTAGCGGCAATGCGCTTGGTACGGCCTGCTGCTCGCCCCGCAATCCCCTGAGAATCCGATCCGGCGTGAACGGCAATTCGCGAAAGCGCACGCCGGTGGCATCGAAGATGGCGTTGGCGATCGCCGCCGCGCTGGGGACCGAGGCGGATTTGCCGACGCCGAGCGGCGGCTGATCCTGCCGCGGCAGCATCAGGACGTCGATTTTTGGCACATCCGGGAATTTGATGATGGGGTAGGCGCCCCATTCGCGGCTGGTCACGGCATTGCCGTCGAACGAGACTTCTTCCATCAGCGCGCGGCTGGTCGACTGGATGACATTGCCGTGGATCTGGTGGCGCACGCCGTCCGGGTTGATCATCAGGCCGGAATCCTGTCCGGCCACCACGCGGGTGACGCTGACGTCACCGGTCGCCTTGTTGACGGCGACATCGGCGATCCAGGCCGACCACGCCGCGCCGTAGCCCGGAAACTTGCTGTGCACATAGAGCGC
Organism: uncultured Alphaproteobacteria bacterium; assembly: GCA_963793165.1. GTDB lineage: Bacteria > Pseudomonadota > Alphaproteobacteria > Rhizobiales > Xanthobacteraceae > Bradyrhizobium. The sequence continues at coordinate 684,619 of CAWBYU010000002.1, read as the reverse complement.
ATAGGCAAAACCACGCCCGCGCACGATGTCGCCCTCGGCGACCGGCTCCTGCCGGACCGGGCGGGGGGCCCAGCCGGCGCGCTCCGCGACCGCGTTGACCAGATCAACCGCGCGCGAATCCTTGAGATAGCGCAGGCGATACTCGATCGGATCGACGCCGGCCTCGGCGGCGAGTTCGTCGATGTAGGATTCATGCGCGAAAGTATTGGGCAGCGCCGAGACGCCACGCAACCAGGCGGCGCGCACGATCGGGGGCATGTCGTGCGCCACCACGCGCATGGCGTCGTAATCGTAAGGCGGGATCGCGGTACGGTCGCCCATCTCAGATACGTTAGGCGCCGGCGCGATCGCCCCTGTCAGCAACAGCGCCAGCGTCGGCGCGCCGTTGGAGGGATAGCGCGTCGCAAAATCATAACCGGCGACGCTGCCGTCGGCGTTCAGCCCGCCCTTGACGTCCATCAGTTGCGCGGTTCCCTTGGGCTCCCACGCATGCTCCTGCTCGCGGGTTAGCTGCACCCGGACGGGACGGCGGATCGCGCGCGACAGCAACAGCGCATCGGCTGTGACGTCGTCGGCGCAATTGCGGCCATAGCAGCCGGCCGCTTCCAGCCGGATCACATCGATGGCGGTTTCCGGCCGCTTCACCAGCAACGCGAGGTCGGCGCGCAGGACATGGGGATTTTGCGTGCCGGACCAGACCCGTATCTGGGCTTCCTGATAATCCGCGACAGCGCAGGAGGGGCCGATCGAAGCGTGCATCTGGTATGGCCAGACATACGTCCGCGCCATCGGCTTGGCGGCGGCGGCGATCGCGGCATCGACGTCGCCTCTGTCGATCAGGGTGCGCGGTGTCGAAGGATTGGCGCGAAGCGCGGTCTCGACGTCCCCGAGGTCGGGCAGCGCCGGTGTCGGCTTCCACGTCACTTTGAGCTGCGCCGCGGCCTTGACCGCGTTTTCCTCGCGCTCGGCGACGACGCCGACGAAATCGCCGATCCTGACCACCGCGACCAGCCCCGGAATCTCCGCCACCGACGCCTCGTCGACCGCGATCAGGCTGGTGCCGACGAACGCGCCGGCATCGACACCGGCATAGGGTGGGCGCACCACGCGGCCATGCAGCATGCCCGGTACGCGCACGTCGTGAACATAAACCAGTTCGCCGGTCGCCTTGGCCGGAAGGTCGGTGCGCGGCACCGACTGACCGACAATGGTGTAGGCGTCGACGGCCTTTACCGGAGTGTCGTCAGCAAGTTCGAGGCGGATATTGTCGCCGGCGATCAATTCGCCGAAGCTGACGCTGCGGTTGTCGCGGCCGCGGATCAGGCCGTCTTCTATCGCGAGGTCTTCAACCGCGAGCTCAAGCCGTTCGGCGGCGCGCGCGACCAGGAAATGCCGCGCCTGCGCCGCCGCCTTGCGCAACGGCACCGCGGTGATCTGGATGGTTTCGCTGGCGATGGTCGCGCCCTGATTGGGAACGCGCGAGGTGTCGCCCAGCACCACGACGACCCGGGCCCAGGACACGTCGAGCTCCTCGGCGACGATCTGGCCGAGCGCGGTGCGGATGCCGGTGCCGAGATCGACATGGCCGTTGAAGGCGGTGACCGACCCATCGGCGGTGATTTTTATGAAAGTTTCGAAGGCGGATTCCGCGCCTGCGCCTGCCGGGCGAACGACGGATAATGATCCCGGCCGAAGTTCGCGATTGTCCGTGGAGTCGGGCGGCGCCATCAACCCTGCGCCTCCACGACCCGTCCCGCCGCCCGCATCGCCGCGCGCATGATTTCAATGTGGGCGCCGCAGCGGCACAGATTGTATCGCAGCGCTTCCAGCATCTCGGTCTCGGACGGACGAGGGTTGCGCTGCAACAGCGCCTTGGTGGTCATGATCATGCCGTTGAGGCAGTAGCCGCATTGCGCGGCCTGCTCCTTGATGAAAGCGGCCTGCACCGGATCGGGACGATCGCGCGAGCCGAGACCTTCGAGCGTCACGATGTCGCGCCCGACGCAGCCGCCGATCGGGATGACGCAGGCGCGCGCCGCGATGCCGTCGATCAGCACGGTGCAGGTCCCGCATTCGCCGAGCCCGCAGCCATATTTCGGACCGTTCAATTCAAGATCGTTGCGCAACACATACAGCAGCGCGGTATCGGGAGCCGCGTTGACGTCGTGGATTCCGCCGTTGACCGTCAGACGGATCGTGGGCTGCGTCATGCGGAGGGTTCCGGCCCGGTGGTTGCACTGCAAAACATCGCGTGAAAATCAGAGGTCGAGGATACTGTTTGTACACGAACGTGCAAGCGCGCCGTCCCGCGGGTGAAACGCTGCCCGATTTCTGCACAGCAAGACCAGGCAATCTGCGGGTTTATTCGGCAACGTCGTTTTCGGCGCCGGCCGGCGCTTGACAGGTTTCCGTCCCACGCGCAACATCGTTCGTATACGAACAAATGGCCGGCGGCGCGGGAGCACGTTAATTAATTATAGGCTCCGATACGCGGGTCGTTACCGCTTTGGCTACTCCGACCGTTTGATGCTGGCTTGTGAGCTCGTTCATGCCGACTGAAGCAACGGCTGCCGCCGACAACAAGATCCGCTGCGATGCCTGCCCGGTGATGTGTTACATCAAGCCGGGGATGGCGGGCGCCTGTGATCGCTACGCCAATCACAATGGCGAGTTGGTGCGGGTCGATCCGCATATCGTGCTGGAGCGAACGGTATCCCATGGCGGGCGGCTGGTGCCGTTTCAGGCCGGCGGCGACTGGGACGGCAAGATCGTGCACGAGCCCGGCATGTTCGTCACCGCCATCGGCGCCGGCACCACCTATCCCGATTACAAGCCGGCCCCCTTCATCGTCTCTTCCGAAGTCGACGGCGTCGACATGGTCACCGTGGTGACCGAAGGCATCTTCAGCTATTGCGGCGTCAAGGTGAAGATCGACACCGACCGCTATCTCGGCCCCGAGGCGGCGACAGTTCGTGTGCAGGGCGAGGCCGTCGGCCACGTCACCACGGGCGAATACGGCTCGCAGATGCTGTCGCTCGGCGGCGTGCATCATCTGACCGGCGGCTCCAAGAAGGAAGGCCGCGTCACCTGCGACGCGCTGATGGATTTAAGCAACTGCAAGCCGGTCGAACTCACCATCGATGGCGGCGCCACCGTGGTGGTGCAGGCCGGCTATCCGCCGATCGTCAACGGCGTCGCCGAGGAACGCATGCGGGTCGGCTGCGGCTCGGCGACGATCGGCATGTTCGCCAAGCAATGGCTTGGCAAGGTCGATGAAGTCGTGGTGGTAGATGACCACATCACCGGCGTGCTCAGCGAACATCAGGCCGGTAAATTGCTCGACATCCCCGACACCGGGATCAAGATGAAGGGACGGCGCTCGACGCCCGGCCGTTATTTCCAGGTCGCCGAGCCCGGCACCGGCTGGGGCGGCACCATGATCTCCGATCCGCTGTCGGTGCTCGGTCCGTTCGATCCGAAGACCGCGCGGCCGGGCATCACCATGCTGATGGTTTCCACCACCGGCGAGCATGCGGCTTATTATGAACTCGACGCGGCGCTGAAGCCGGTGGAGAAGCCGATGCCGGCCGATCTCAGGCTGTCGGTCGAACGGATCCAGGAGAATTGCGAACCGGCGCTGTGTACGGTGCTGTTCATGGGCGGGGCAGGCGGATCGTTGCGGGCGGGCGTCACCGACAATCCGGTGCGGCTGACGCGGTCGGTGAAGGAGGCGCTGACGCGGGTCACCAGCGGCGGCGCGCCGGTTTATGTCTGGCCGGGCGGCGGCATCACCTTCATGGTCGACGTCACGCAATTGCCTGCGGGCGCCTTCGGCTATGTTCCGACCCCGGCGCTGGTGGCGCCGATCGAGTTTACGCTAAGGCTGTCGGATTATGCGGCGCTCGGCGGCCACATGGATTATGTGCGTCCGTTGTCATCGCTAAAGGACAATACCGAAATCCGTCAGGTACCGTCGCCGCGCTCTTCTCCGGGACAGCGCAGATGAGGCGGGTTCCGCAGATCGGATGGCTCGCGGACGGCCGGCGGCTGCATCTGCAGGACGGCCCGATCGACCTCATCGTGGAAGCCTGCGGCAGCGAGGCGAATCTGCGTGCGGCCTATGATGCCGCGGCACGACGTTTCGACGGCCTGCTCGATCAACTCTGCGACGAGTTGCCGATGCTGCGCCGGGCGGCCGATCCGAGACGTTGTTTGCTGCAGGGCGTCGTCGCGCGGCGCATGCATGAAGCGGTGGCGCCGTTTGCTGGCGCTCATTTTATCACGCCGATGGCGGCGGTCGCCGGCGCCGTCGCGGAAGAGGTTCTGGACGCGATGCTGCGCGCGGCGTGGCTCGATCGCGCCTACGTCAACAATGGCGGCGACATCGCGCTGCATCTCGGCGATGGAGAACGATTCTCCGTGGGCCTGATGGATCGGCCGGACCAGCATGGCCTGATGCGAACCACGGTCATCGAGGCCCACGATCCTTCGCGCGGGATCGCGACCAGCGGACGCCATGGACGCAGTTTCTCGCTTGGGATTGCCGACGCCGTGACCGTGCTGGCCCGGACCGCCTCGCAGGCCGATGCCGCCGCCACCATCATTGCCAATGCGGTCGATCTACCCGGCCATGCCGCCATTGTCCGCCACCCCGCCCATGATCTGCAGCCCGACAGCGACCTCGGCGCGCGCCTTGTCACCCGCGATGTCGGTGAATTGTCGGGCGGCGAGATTGATGAAGCGCTGGAAGCCGGGGCTGTTTGCGCGCGCCGGTTGCTTGCACGGAAATTGATCGACGGCGCCGCCTTGCGTTTGCAGGGCCAGACTGTTGTTGTGGCGGCAAGAGCGACCGAGACGTCTGGCTCGGTAACGGCTTTCAACCGGGACGCCATGGAAAGCGCGATGCATGCGTGAGTTGGATGTGACGGGCATTCGGGAACGAGGCATAAAACGATGAGCGCCATCATTCGCAAGATCGTCACGGTGGTCGAGGAAACGCGGCTGGAGATGGGGCAGGCGGTTACGCCGCCGACCCGCCGCGCGGCGGCGATCGCCGTGATCGAAAATCCGTTTGCGGGAAAATACGTCGAAGACCTCTCGCCCTTGATCGCGATCGGCGAGGAACTTGGCGAATTGCTCTCTAAAAAGGCGATCGCCGCGCTCGGCATCGACGGCGCGAAGGCGCAAAGCTACGGCAAGGCGGCTGCGGTCGGCGAAAACGGCGAACTGGAGCACGCGGCCGCGATTCTGCATCCGAAGATGGGGACGCCGGTGCGCAAGGTGCTGGGCAAGGGCGCGGCGCTGATCCCGTCGTCGAAAAAGCGCAGCGGGCCGGGCACCACGCTGGATATTCCGCTCGGCCACAAGGATGCGGCCTTCGTGCGCAGCCATTTCGACGGCATGGAGGTGCAGATCAACGATGCGCCGCGCGCCAACGAGATCATGGTGGCGGTGGCGGTGACCGACAGCGGCAGGCCGCTGCCGCGGGTCGGCGGTCTGACGGTTGCCGAGGTAAAGGGTGAAGACGGTCTGCGATAACTGGGTTTCTTCAACAGTGGAGATTTGGAATGCAACGAAGCAAACGTTACGTGGGTGTGGGGCTCGCGATTCTCTTCAGCGGCCTGGCGCGTTCCGCCATGGCGCAGGAAGTAATCAAGATCGGCGAGATCAACAGCTACTCGCTGTTGCCCGCCTTCACCGAGCCCTACCGCAAGGGCTGGCAGCTCGCGGTCGAGGAAATCAACGCCGCCGGCGGCATCAACGGCAAGAAGCTCGTCGTCGTCTCCAAGGATGACGGCGGCAAGCCCGCCGACGCGCAGACCGCCGCCAACGAGCTGGTGTCGAGCGAGAACGTGGCGATGCTGACGGGAACGTTCCTGTCCAACATCGGTCTCGCCGTCAGCGATTTCGCCAACCAGAAGAAAGTTTTCTTCCTCGCGGCGGAACCGCTGACCGACGCCATCACCTGGGCCAAGGGCAATCGCTATACCTTCCGCCTGCGGCCTTCGAATTACATGCAGGCCGCGATGCTGGTGGAAGAAGCCGCAAAGTTGCCGGCCAAGCGCTGGGCGACCATCGCGCCGAACTATGAATACGGCCAGTCGGCGGTAGCGGTGTTCAAGAAACTGATGTCGGAGAAGCGGCCGGATATCCAGTGGGTCGACGAGCAGTGGCCGCCGCAGGGCAAGATCGATGCCGGCCCGGTGGTGCAGGCCGTCGCCGCCGCCAACCCGGAAGCGATCCTCAACGTCACCTTCGGCGCCGATCTGGTAAAGCTCGTGCGCGAGGGCAACACCCGCGGCCTCTTCAAGGATCGCAAGGTGGTTTCCTTCCTCACCGGCGAGCCGGAATATCTCGATCCCCTGAAGGACGAAACGCCCGAGGGCTGGATCGTCACGGGCTATCCCTGGTACTCGATCAAGACGGCTGAGCACCATGCCTTCGCGAATGCCTATCAGGCCAAATACAGCGACTATCCAAGGCTCGGCTCGATCGTCGGCTACCAGACCATGAAATCCGCGGCAGCGATCCTCGCCAAGGCCAACTCCACCGACCCCGAGAAGCTGATCGCGGCGGCGGAGGGACTGTCGATGCCGTCACCGTTCGGCGAGATCACCTTCCGCAAGATCGATCACCAGTCGACCCTGGGCGCGTTCGTCGGCAAGACCGCGCTGAAGGACGGCAAGGGCATCATGGTGGATTCGGTCTATCGCAAAGGCGGCGACTATCTGCCCAGCGATGCCGAAGTCGCCAAGCTGCGTCCGAAAGAGTGACCACTTCTCCCTCTCCTCGCTCTTGCGGGAGAGGGCCGGGGTGAGGGGCTGTCTCCGCGAGCGAGTACGTCGAGACAGCCCCCTCACCCGAAATTCAAGCTGTGCTTGAATTTCGACCTCTCCCCGCAAGCGGGGCGAGGTTGGACGAAACCTCATCCTGAGGAGGCGCGAAGCGCCGTCTCGAAGGATGAAGCCGAGCCCTGAAAACTGCGCTAGCTGCGGACCGCCCATGGCCTTTTACTTCGTTCAGTTCCTGACCGGTCTTGCCGGCGCGGCCTCGCTGTTTCTGGTGGCGTCGGGCCTGTCGATTATCTTCGGCGTGACGCGCATCGTCAATTTCGCGCATGGCGCGTTCTACATGCTCGGCGCCTACGTCGCGTTCACGCTGACCGAGCGATTTTCGGGCGCGATCGGTTTTTGGGGCGGCATTGTCGCCGCGGCGCTGATCGTGGCGGCGGTCGGCGTTCTCGTCGAGATGGTGCTGCTGCGGCGGATCTATCATGTGCCCGAGCTGTTTCAGCTTCTGGCGACGTTCGGCTTGACCCTGATGGTCGAGGACCTCGTGGTCTTGATCTGGGGCCCGAGCGATTTGCTCGGCCGCAGGGCTCCGGGCTTCAAGGGCGCGGTCGATTTCTTCGGCCAGAACATTCCGACCTATGATCTGTTCCTGATCGCGCTTAGTCCGATCGTGCTCGGAATCCTCTGGCTGATGTTCCAGCGCACGCGCTGGGGCGTGCTGGTTCGGGCCGCGACCCAGGATCGCGACATGGTGGCGGCGCTCGGCGTCAATCAGAAATGGCTGTTCACCAGCGTGTTTGCGGTCGGCGTGTTTCTCGCAGCGCTGGGTGGCGCGCTGCAGATCCCGCGCGATGCGGTGCATCACGCGATGGACCTGCGCATCATTGTCGACGTTTTCGTGGTGGTGGTGATCGGCGGTCTCGGCAGCATCACCGGCGCCTTTGTCGCGGCGGTGCTGGTGTCGGAGCTGAACGCCTTCGGCATTCTGATTTTTCCGAAGATCTCCATCATCCTGGTATTCCTGGTGATGGCCGCGGTGCTGATCGTGCGTCCCTGGGGCCTGTTCGGAAAGCCGGAGGCTCCCGCGCGCCGCACGCCGGGTCTCACCGTCAATCCGTGGCGGCCGCTGACGTCGAATGAGCGCCTTGCGGCGATAGCCGCGCTGGCGCTGGCGGCGGCGCTGCCTCTGATCGGCGGCAATTATGCGCTGACGGTCGGCTCGGAGATCGCGATCTTCGTGATCTTCGCGGCCAGCCTGCATTTCCTGATGTCGGTCGGCGGGCTCGCCTCGTTCGGCCATGCCGCCTATTTCGGGCTCGGCGCCTATGGCGTCGCGTTGCTGGCCAAGCTTGCTGGCCTGCCGATGATCGTCTGCCTGCTGCTCGGTCCGGTGCTGGGGCTGATGGGGGCGGCGGTGTTCGGATTCTTCGCGGTGCAATTGTCCGGCGTCTATTTCGCGATGCTGACGCTGGCGTTTGCGCAGATCGTCTGGTCGATCGCGTTCCAGTGGGTCGCGGTGACCGGCGGCGACAACGGTATCCTCGGGGTCTGGCCGGAGAAATGGGCGGCGGGACCTGCGAGTTTCTACTGGCTGTCGATCGGCGTCGCGGCGCTCGCGGTCGCAGCGCTTCGGGTCATCGTGTTCTCGCCGTTCGGCTATGCGCTACGGGCCACGCGCAACTCGCTGCTGCGCAGCGAGGCCATCGGCATCGACGGCAAGCGCATCCAGTGGACCGCGTTCGTGATCGCCGGCACTGTCGCGGGCATTGCGGGCGCGCTGTTCGCCTATCTCAAAGGCAGCGTCTTTCCCGACAGCCTTGGCATTTCGCTGTCGGTCGATGCGCTCGTGATGGTGCTGCTCGGGGGCGTCGAGACGGTTTCCGGCGCGGTGGTCGGCGCCATCGTCTACAAGGCGCTCTCGATCTGGCTGGTGAGCCAGACTGACCTGTCCAAGCTGGTGCTCGGTGGCGTCATCGTCCTGATCGTGGTCGTCTTTCCCAAGGGCATCGTCGGGATGCTGGAGACGATCAGGAATCGCCGTCAGCCCCAATCGCCAAAATCCGCACTCGTCACCGGGATCGAGAGCGCCGAATGAGCACCGCACCCACACTGCTGTCGGTCGAGGGCTTGAGCAAATCCTATGGCGGCATCCACGCCGTGCGCGACGTGTCGTTTGCGCTGCAGGCCGGTGAAATCCTGGCGCTGATCGGCCCCAACGGCGCCGGAAAAAGCACCTGCTTCGACATGCTCAACGGCCAGAACATTCCCGATAGCGGCCGGATCAACCTGCTGGGACAGGACACCGCCGGCCGGAAACCGCGCAAGATCTGGCGGCTCGGCGTCGGGCGCACCTTCCAGATCACCGCGACATTCCCGACCATGACGGTGCGCGAGAACGTTCAGGTCGCGCTGGTGTCGTACGGCCAGGCGCTGTTCAATCTCTGGGCCTCGACGCCGAAATTCGCGCGCGAGGAGGCCGGCGGTTTGCTGGATCTCGTCGGCATGAGCGGTTATGCGGAGCGTCCCTGCGGCGAACTCGCCTATGGCGATCTCAAACGGCTGGAGCTCGCGATTGCGCTCGCCAATCAGCCAAAACTGCTGCTGATGGATGAGCCGACCGCCGGCATGGCGCCGCGCGAGCGCATCGAGCTGATGCGGCTTACCGCGCGGATCGCCCGCGAAAAGTCGATCGGCGTTCTCTTCACCGAGCACGACATGGACGTGGTGTTCGAGCATGCCGATCGTATTCTGGTGCTTAATCGCGGCACCTTGATTGCCGAGGGCACGCCGGAGGAAGTCCGGCGCAACCCGCAGGTCCGCGCCATCTATCTCGGCGAGGGCCTGCTCTATGACGCGCGCCATCGCGAGGGAGCGGGTGCATGAAGCTCTCCGTCGAAGGGCTCAACAGCCATTACGGGCCGGCTCACATCCTGTTCGATATCGCGATCGAGGTCGGCGAGGGCGAGGTGGTGGCGCTGCTTGGGCGCAATGGCGCCGGCAAGTCCACCACCTTTCGCTCGATCGTAGGCCTGGTCGAGCAGCGCACCGGCCGCATCGTCTTCGAAGGCGCGGATGTCTCGGATCAGCCGACGCACGCCATCGTCAGCCGGGGGCTCGGCTATGTGCCGGAAGAGCGGCGCATCTTCACGGACCTGACGGTGGATGAAAACCTCGAAGTCGGCCGTCAGGCGGTGCGGCCGAACGCGCCGCACTGGACCCGGGAAAAACTGTTCGCGCTGTTCCCCAATCTCGGCGAGATGCGCAATCGCCCGGGCGGACGCATGAGCGGCGGCGAGCAGCAGATGCTGACCATCGCCCGCACCCTGATGGGAAATCCGTCGCTGGTGCTGCTCGACGAGCCGTCGGAGGGATTGTCGCCGAAGATCGTGGAGCAGATGGTCGACGCCATTCTGACCATGAAGAAAGCAGGCGTCAGCATTCTCGTCTCCGAGCAGAACCTGCATTTCGCGAGATTGATCTCCGACCGCGCCTATATCATCGAGCGCGGCCGCATCTGTTTCGGCGGCACCATGAGCGAGCTCGATGCCCGCCCGGACATTCGCGACGCGCATCTGGCGCTGTGAGCGCGAGCCAGAAAGAGAGCAGGGAAGGGACATGACCAGGAGCGTTTCACCGAGACGGAGCGTGAAACCCGCGCGGCTGCCTTACGTGCTGGAAGAACAGATCGGCTTCATCCTGCGCCAGGTGTGGCAGCGCCACGCCGCGATCTTCGCCCGCGAGATCGGAATCAACCTGACGCCGACGCAATGGGCGGCGCTTGCCAAGCTCACCGAGACCGGGCCGTGCTCGCAGAACCAGCTCGGGCGGCTGACGGCGATGGATGTCGCCACCATCAAGGGCGTGATCGACCGGCTCACCGCCCGCGGCCTCACCGAGACCAGTCCCGATCCCGAAGACGGCCGCCGCCTGCTGGTCAGTCTCACGCGCGCCGGTCAGCAGATGGCGGAAAAAGCCGCGCCGAACGCGCTCACGATCACCAGAGAGACGCTGGCGCCGCTCGATGCCAAGGAGCGCGAGACGCTGATCGCACTATTGAGCAAATTGCGCTGACGCTTGCCGAGTACCGACTGTGAGAGCCTCGGTGAGCTTGCTGCCCATGCTTCGAGACGCTCGCGTCGCTCGCTCCTCAGCATGAGGTTGTTGTATTTCAACAAAGTCAGACCTCATCCTGAGGAGGCCGTGAAACGGCCGTCTCGAAGGATGGGCCGCGATACCGTTTTGTGATCCCCGGTACCAGGCTGTACGGCGCCCACCTTCGGCTCAGCTTCGCAAGCCCGGCGCCTCCTGGCCGGTGCGCGCCACATATTCCGTGTAGCCGCCGCCATATTGGTGGATGCCATCGGGCGTCAGTTCCAGCACCCGGTTGGACAGTGCGGCCAGAAAATGCCGGTCGTGCGAGACGAACAGCATGGTGCCCTCATATTCGGACAACGCTGCGATCAGCATCTGCTTGGTTGCGATATCCAGATGGTTGGTGGGCTCATCCAGCACCAGAAAATTCGGCGGATCGTAGAGCATCTTCGCCATCACCAGCCGAGCCTTTTCGCCGCCCGACAGCACCCGGCATCTCTTCTCGACGTCGTCGCCGGAAAATCCGAAGCAGCCGGCCAGCGCACGCAGCGAGCCTTGGCCGGCCTGCGGAAATGAATCCTCCAGCGACTGGAACACGGTGCGCTCGCCGTCGAGCAGGTCCATAGCGTGCTGCGCGAAATAACCCATCTTCACGCTGCCGCCGAGCGCCACCGTGCCATCGTCCGGCTCGGTGGAACCCGCCACCAGTTTCAAAAGCGTCGACTTGCCCGCGCCGTTGATGCCCATCACGCACCAGCGCTCCCGGCGCCGCACCTGGAAGTCCAGCCCGTCATAGATGCGCCGCGTGCCGTAGCCCTTCTGCACCTTCTTCAGGCTCACCACGTCTTCGCCCGAGCGCGGCGCCGGCAAAAATTCGAACTCCACGATCTGGCGGCGTCTCGGCGGCTCCACCCGTTCGATCTTGTCCAGCTTCTTCACCCGGCTCTGCACTTGCGCGGCATGCGAGGCGCGCGCCTTGAAGCGCTCGATGAACTTGATCTCCTTGGCCAGCATCGCCTGCTGGCGTTCGAACTGCGCCTGCTGCTGCTTCTCGTTCAGCGCGCGCTGCTGTTCGTAGAATTCGTAATTGCCCGAATAGGTCGTGAGCTGGCCGCCGTCGATCTCCACCACCTTGGTGATGATGCGGTTCATGAACTCGCGGTCGTGCGAGGTCATCAGCAGCGCGCCTTCATACCCTTTCAGGAACTGCTCCAGCCAGATCAGGCTTTCGAGGTCCAGATGGTTGCTCGGCTCGTCCAGCAGCATGGCGTCGGGGCGCATCAGCAGAATTCGCGCCAGCGCCACCCGCATCTTCCAGCCGCCCGACAGCGCGCCGACGTCGCCGTCCATCATCTCCTGGCTGAAGCTCAATCCGGCGAGCACTTCGCGCGCCCGACCCTCGAGCGCGTAGCCGTCCAGTTCCTCGAACCGCGCCTGCACCTCGCCGTAGCGGGCGATGATATCGTCCATGGCGTCGGCCTGGTCAGGATCGCCCATCGCGGCTTCCAGCTCCTTCAACTCGGCGGCCACGGTGCTGACGGGGCCGGCGCCGTCCATCACCTCGGAGACCGCGCTGCGGCCGGACATTTCGCCGACGTCCTGGCTGAAATAGCCGATGGTGACGCCGCGATCGACAGCGACCTGGCCTTCGTCGGGTTGCTCCTGGCCCGTGATCATCCGGAACAGCGTGGTCTTGCCGGCGCCATTGGGGCCGACGAGGCCGATCTTTTCGCCCTTCTGGAGCGCGGCGGAGGCCTCGATGAAGAGAATCTGGTGGCCGATCTGCTTGCTGACATTGTCGAGACGAATCATGGGTAGACATACTCTCTAGGAAAAATTCGGCCGCTCTTAAGCGATGCGGCGCGCTGGTGAAAGAGGAACCGAGCTCATTGGATTACTGGTAAGCCGCCACGATGTCCGACACCGCGCGCTCGAGCTGCCTGGCGGTCGCGCATTGGCGCACGACGTTGCAGAAGGTGGCATAGCGTGGCATTTCGGAATCGCCCCAGCCCCAGGCCATGCGGCCTTCGGGATTGAGCCAGACCAGCCGCTTGGACCGTTCCGAAATCTGGCGAAGGATGTCGGCGCGGGGATCGAGATTGTTGGTGCGGGCGTCGCCGAGCACGATCACCGTCGTCTTAGGTGTCACCGCCCGGATCCAGCCCTTCTCGAAATCCACAAAGGAGCGGCCGTAATCGGACGAGCCGAATCCGACCTTCGACATGATCTCGCTCATGGCCTGTTCCGGCGATTTTCGGTCGAGGATGTCGCTGACCTCGATCAGATGGCCGGAGAAGGCAAACGAGCGCACGTCGTCCACCACCTCATGCAGGCTGTGGATCAACAGCAGGAAGAAGTCGGACACCTGCGCCACCGATCCCGAGACATCGCAGATCGCCACGATCTTCGGCCGGTCGCGATGGCGGCGTTTCCAGGAGGTGAGGAAGGGAGCGCCGCCCCAGGCGGCGTTGCGCCGCAGTGTCCGCCTGATGTCGAGATGCCCGCGCCGCTGGCGCTTGCGCGGCTTGCTGTAGCGTTCGCGCAGCCGCCGCGCGATCGCGCGGATCAAGGCTTTCATCTGCTCGACCTGCCGGCGTTCGAGACGGGCGAGCGGCGCGTTGCGAAGGATTTCATGGCGGAGATTTTCTGATTCCTCGCGGCCGTAGAGCAGCAGTGCCTGCGAGACCACGTCGCGCACGTTTTCGCGCAGCGCCGCCAATGCGCCCGCGAGTTGCTCGGCTTCCGCAGGGTTGGTCGCCGTCAGCGCGTCGAGATCGTCGCGCAGCCGTTGAATGCCGAGGGCATCGAGAATTCGCGTCGAGAAGATGCCGCGCTGGGTGAAATAGCGGATATCGGAAAGTGCTGCGGCATTTGCCGCGTTCGCCATTGCGGCTGCGATCGCATTGCGGTCCTGCGACATCAGCATCTGCGCGAGCTCGCCGAGCTCCGGCAATGGCGCGCCGCCGTCGCCCGACGGGGTCTCGCCCGCCGACGAATCCGCGCTCGCGCCTTCGGCCGCATCCTCAGCCGTGACCGCGTCCTTTACCTCCGGCTGGCTGAAGAACAGATCGAAACATGCGCCGAGCGCTTGCTTCTCGTCCTCGCTTTTGGCCAGTGTCAGCAGCAGGGTGTCGCGCAGGATACCGCGGTCGGCAAACCCGACATCGGCGACCGCCTTCATGGCATCGATGCTTTCCGCGGGCGATACCCGAACGCCGGCTCCGCGAGCCGCCCGGAAGAAGCGATGCAGTTCCTCGCGCATCAGCCGAACACGCCCTGACGGCCGGCCTTGGCGACGAAGCTCGTCACCTGCGGCATCGTGGTCTCGATATCGGCCTCGTATTTCAGCAGCAAGTTGAGCGTATCCTTGACGGTTTCATGATCCAGCTCCGCCGATTGCAGCAGCACCAGCACGCGCGCCCAGTCGATGGTCTCGCTGACCGAGGGCAGCTTCTTCAGGTCGAGCGCGCGGACCTGATTGATGAAGCCGACGATCTGCTTGCGCAGGGTTTCCGAGATTCCGGGGACGCGGCTTTCGACGATGCGTTCTTCCAGCCTCTGCTCGGGGAAGCCGATATGCAGATGCAGGCAGCGGCGCTTGAGCGCATCCGAGAGGTCGCGTTCGCCGTTGGAGGTCAGGATCACCGTCGGCTTCACCACCGCCGAGATGGTGCCAAGCTCGGGAATGCTGACCTGGTAATCGGAGAGGATTTCGAGCAGCAGCGATTCGAATTCGGCGTCGGACTTGTCGATCTCGTCGACCAGCAGCACGCAGCCTTTGGGCTGTTCCAGGGCCTGGAGCAGGGGGCGCGGCTCGACGAACTCCTTGGAAAAGAACACGTCGCCGAAATCGTGCAGCTTGTCGAGTGCTGCGGACAGCGTGTCGGCGCCACCCAGCACTTCGCCGAGCTTGTCTTTCAAGATTTGGGTGTAGAGAAGCTGCTTGGCGTATTTCCATTCGTACAGCGCCTTGGCTTCATCGAGGCCTTCATAGCATTGCATCCGGATCATCTTGAGCCCGCGCCATGCCGCGAGCGCCTTGGCAAGCTCGGTCTTGCCGACGCCGGCCGGGCCTTCGACCAGGATCGGCTTCTCGATCCGCTCGGCGAGATAAACAGCGGTCGCGATCTGCCGGCTGGCGATATAGCCCGCGGATGCCAGTCCCGATGTGACGGCCTCGATCGAAGCCGCCGCCAGATTGTTGTTCATCGCTGTTTCACTCGCTCCGTAAGGAATTGCCGAGCCGGATCTGCCGCACCTTGCGCGGCGCGGCATCTCATGAACGGCCCGGATTACTGCGCACGCCCCTTGGCGTCGGCTGCTTTTAGAGCACAGGGGAGCCGGTCGCGAGCTTATTTTTGCCACGAATCCCGGCGCAGTAGCCATGCTGCGCCCTCGAACGACTTAAAGCGGAATGCGCTACTTATAGTAGACGAACCAAGTTGGCATAGGGACGGGACACGAAGGTGGCTGAGGACGACGACAGCGATCCAAATCGAGTGACGTTGGCGCAGCACATCTTCGGAAGAGCGGGCATTCCCGGACGCCATCCGTCGGAACCCAAGCCGAGCGATCCGGTGGCGGAGCGACATTCTTCGGCCGATGAAACTTCGCCACCGGCCGTCGCGAATGCGGGATATGTCGCTGCGGCCCAACCGAGGCAACTCAAGACCGCCGCAGAGCTTGCCGAAATGATCGAGCTCGACCTTGCGCGTCACCCTGATTGTCCGCGGGCCGGATTTCGAGTGACGGTTTACGGCGGGTCGCACTGGCGGGCGATGCTGACGATTACGCCGGCTGCCGGGGGCGTTCGCAATCCCAAAGAGTGGCAAGACCTCACCGACGAACTCGCCGAGCGGCTTCGCACGCATTACGATCTGGCCAGGGAATAGTTCGGGACCTGGAAGCCCCGTTCCCAAGCCGACGATCTCCGTTCTCGAGCCAAGCTATCTCGAGCCAAGCTATCTTGCGCCGAGCGACCTTATGCTTCCGAGCGACCTTGCGCTCGCCGCGCGCCGTCCATCCTGTGCGATAGACCGGCGTCCGGCGGCCCAGGTCAGCGCGCCTCGACGGTATATCCGAGCTGTTTCAGGTTGTGGAACGCCTGAATCTCCATGGGTTTGGCCATTTTGGGAATGGTCACCACGAAGATCTTCCCCTTGTTTCGCCTCATTGTCGCGTGCACATCCGCGAAATTGTTGAACTTGTTTTCCGAGATGATCGAACGTTTGCCCTCATCCTCGCGGTGAATGGCAAGAGACCACTTGGTGCGCATCGTAATTTCCCCTAGTCGCCGATGAAGCTTCGACATTCTTTATTAGGAATTGAGGCTTTCTTTTTTAGTAATTGAGGCTTTTCGTTGCCTGGTGCTTGAATTTCCACCGTGGTGGATATTTTCGCGGACGATTTGCATGCGGGCCTCGCGCAAGCGGGGTGTGATCGCCTCGGTTGCCTGTATCGATCAGGCTGGCACGGGGCTTGGTGCAGGTGATTCGTCTCGGCAACAAGCCGTCGGCGGCGCAGCAGCGCGCGCCCAAGATATCGCGTCCAGGATATGGAGAATTGACGAGGCGTCTGCCCTTGGGGCAGAAACCGGCGTGCCGTTGTTACGAAACGTCCGGAGACAGGCTTTCGTGCTGCGCCTTGTGGATGGAAGACGGAACGATTCCGAAATATTTGCGGAACACCCGGCTGAAATGCGAGGAGCTTGAAAAGCCCCACGAAAACGCAACGTCCGTGATCGTCTTGCCGCTCTGGGCTTCCAGTTCCTGACGGCAGTTCTGCAACCTTGCCCGCCAGATATAGTCGCTGACAGTGATGCCTCGGTCACTGAACAGCATGTGGAGATAGCGTTTGGTACAGCCCAATGCCGCCGAGATCTGGTCGATGCTGAGATCCGGGTCGCGCAAATGTTCGCGGATGAAGGCCTGGGCCCGGACATACATGGTCACGGGACCGCCACGGTCGAACATCGTGCCGGCTTCGCGAAGCGGCAGCAGCAGCAGATCGATCAGCGAATCGGCGACGCCGGTTGCATTGTAGGGTGACAGTTTGGCGGCTTCGCCAAAGGCGGCATGAACGAAGTCGTAGGCGATCCGGCCGGTGCCGGTGCGCGCCGAAAGCTTCAAGGGCGACATCTTCGCCAGATCGAAGCCGCGTTCTTTCAGCAACTCCTTTGGCACAATGACCACTTCATGCCGCGTCAGCGATGGACTGATGATGGTATGCGGACAGGATACGTCATAGGCGAGGCAATCGCCGGGCAGCAATTCGATGCGGCGGCCACCCTGCTCGAAATGAGAAATTCCATAGGTCTGAAACAAAATCTTGACGTAGGGATGCTCGGCCGATTTTGCCTGCGCAACGGGATGCGCGAGCCGATGCTGGCTGGCCTCGATCTGGCAGAGTTTCAGTTTCGAAACGGTGGTGTAGTTGATTCGTCCTTCAAGCGACGAGGCTTCCATCGGATCGATGTCGAATTGGCCGCACAGCTCCGACAGTGCATCGGTCCAGCACTGGATTTGCTTCTTCGGCGCCAATCCGGTGGTGCTAAGTGAACGGACGTTGTTGGACATTACCCAGCCACTGATGTGAGATCAAACGTGACTGCTCGCCGCAAGAGGCGTCGGGTCACGTCGAAGCGACTTTTACCTCAGTTTTTATCGCGGTTGTTGGCGCCCCGAGCAGCGTTCCTCCCGACATCCGTTTGACGATCCTCCGATTTAGTTTCTGCGTCGTCAAGGGGAACCTGAATATTGTGCTGCGCAGCGTGGCGTTCCAAGTGCGCTGCAAAAGCACCGACGCTACGAAGGTCGTAGGCGTCGCCGGCGGGAACACCGCGGGCTGGCCAAAATGTTGGTGGAGTTTCGCTTTCGAGCAAACACGCTTCCCTCTTGGGCAAGTTTCCTATTCCCGAACCGGATAGGAATACAGGGGACAAAACAGGGCAGGCGGACCGTCCCGACGGAACCGGACGCCCTTATCCGAGGGAGGAAATTGTCGCGGCATCGCCACGTCGTCGTATCTGGGGTGCGCTGCCGGAACAACATCCCCACTGCAAGAACTGACGTTGGGCATCTGCCCATCGCATAAACCAAATAAAAACCGAACAACATGGGAGGGTTTCGCTATGCGCAAGGAGCTATTCGTAACCTGTTTCGGCGTCATAGCGGCATTGGCCGCCGGCGGCGCCAGTGCCAACGACGAACTGAACAAGATGGCGCAGAACCCAAAGGACTGGGTGATGCCGGCGGGCGACTACGCCAATACGCGCTACTCCAAGCTCAACCAGGTCAACGCCGCCAATGTCGGCAAATTGCAGGTGGCATGGACGTTCTCGACCGGCGTGCTGCGCGGCCATGAAGGCGGCCCGCTGATCATCGGCAACATGATGTACGTGCACACCCCGTTCCCCAACAAGGTCTATGCGCTCGACCTGTCCAACGAGAACAAGATCGTCTGGAAATACGAGCCCAAGCAGGATCCCAACGTCATCCCGGTGATGTGCTGCGACACCGTCAACCGCGGCGTCGCCTATGGCGACGGCAAGATCTTCCTGCATCAGGCCGACACCACGCTGGTGGCGCTCGACGCCAAGACCGGCAAGGTGGAATGGAGCGTCAAGAATGGCGATCCGGGCAAGGGCGGCACCGGCACCTCGGCGCCGCTGGTGGTCAAGGACAAGGTCCTGATCGGGATCTCCGGCGGCGAGTTCGGCGTGCAATGTCACGTCACCGCCTATGATCTGAAGAGCGGCAAGCAGGTGTGGCGGGCGTTCTCGGAAGGGCCGGACGACCAGATCATGGTCGACCCGGAAAAGACCACCGATCTCGGCAAGCCGGTCGGCAAGGATTCCAGCCTCAAGACCTGGCAGGGCGATCAGTGGAAGATCGGCGGCGGCTGCACCTGGGGCTGGATGTCCTATGATCCGGCGCTGAACCTGGTCTATTACGGTTCGGGCAATCCCTCGACCTGGAATCCGAAGCAGCGTCCGGGCGACAACAAGTGGTCGATGACGATCTTCGCGCGCAATCCGGATACCGGCCTGGCGCGCTGGGTCTATCAGATGACGCCGCATGACGAATGGGACTATGACGGCGTCAACGAGATGATCCTGAGCGATCAGCAGGTCGGCGGCGCCGAGCGCAAGCTGTTGACCCATTTCGACCGCAACGGGCTCGGCTACACGCTCGACCGGGCCACCGGCGAATTGCTGGTCGCCGAAAAGTACGATCCGAAGGTCAACTGGACCAGCGGCGTCGACATGAACAAGAACTCGCCGACCTACGGCCGGCCCAAGGTGGTCGATGCGTACTCGACCGAAAAGGGCGGCGAGGACCACAACAGCAAGGGCATCTGCCCGGCCGCGCTCGGCACCAAGGACGAGCAGCCGGCGGCCTATTCGCCGGATACGCAGCTGTTCTACGTGCCGACCAACCACGTCTGCATGGACTACGAGCCGTTCAAGGTGAGCTACACCGCGGGCCAGCCCTATGTCGGGGCGACGCTGTCGATGTATCCGCCTCCCGGCGATACCCACATGGGCAACTTCATCGCCTGGGACAACAAGACCGGCAAGATCGCCTGGTCGAACAAGGAGCAGTTCTCGGTGTGGTCGGGGGCGCTCGCCACCGCCGGCGGGGTGGTGTTCTACGGCACGCTGGAGGGCTACCTGAAGGCGGTCGATGCCAAGACCGGCAAGGAACTCTACAAGTTCAAGACCCCGTCCGGCATCATCGGCAACGTCACCACCTATGAGCACGGCGGCCGGCAATATGTGGCGGTGCTGTCCGGCGTCGGCGGCTGGGCCGGCATCGGGCTTGCGGCCGGGCTGACCGATCCGACCGCGGGCCTCGGCGCCGTCGGCGGCTACGCGGCGCTGAGCAACTACACTTCGCTCGGCGGCAGCCTCACGGTGTTCGCGCTGCCGCAGTGAGGTGACCGGACCATGGTATCGGCGCGTGGAGCCTTCCACGCGCCGGCACGTTCCGCATCGAACGCTTTAAGGACAACGCCTTGCATAAATACTGGTTGGTGGCTGCCACGATCGCGCTGGTGGCATCGGGAGGACTTGCGTCAGCCGAAGACGCCGCCGATCCCACGGCGGTCAAATCCGAGGACGGCAAATACATGGACAAGGAGGGCAATCCGACGTTCAAGGTCGGCGCCGACGGCACCGTCGACTGGTACACCTATTCCGGCTACCGGCGGTATCATTCGGAGTGTCACGTCTGCCACGGCCCCGACGGTATGGGATCGACCTACGCGCCGGCGCTGCGGGACTCGCTCAAGACCATGTCCTATGCCGACTTCCTCGGCGTGGTCGCCAGCGGCCGCAAGAACGTCTCTTCGTCGCAGGAGAACGTGATGCCGGCCTTCGGTGACAACCCCAACGTCGCCTGCTACATGGACGACCTCTACATCTACCTGCGCGCCCGCGCCAACGACGCCGTCGGCCGCGTGCGGCCCGCCAAGCGCGAAGACAAGCCCCCCGCCGCCCAGCAGGCCGAAGATGCCTGCATGGGCAAGCGCTGAGAAGTCGCAATGGCCTGACGGGCGACGAAGTGCGGGTGAAAATATGTGTTATGTTTTGCGATACTTGAAAAGCGAAAGTGGAGTTTAAAATGAAGACACGCGCCGCTGTCGCGTTCGAAGCCAAAAAGCCACTTGAGATCATCGAGGTCGATCTGGAGGGTCCCAAGGCAGGCGAGGTCCTCGTCGAGATAAAGGCGACCGGCATCTGCCACACCGACGCCTATACGCTGGACGGTTTGGACAGCGAAGGAATCTTTCCCTCGATCCTCGGCCATGAGGGCGCCGGCATCGTCCGCGAGGTCGGGCCGGGCGTGCTGTCGGTAAAGCCGGGCGATCATGTGATTCCGCTTTACACGCCGGAATGCCGCCAGTGCAAAAGCTGCCTGAGCCAGAAAACCAATCTGTGCACTGCGATCCGCGCCACCCAGGGCAAGGGGGTGATGCCGGACGGCACCTCGCGCTTCAGCCACAAGGGTAAGCCCATCTTCCATTACATGGGCTGCTCGACGTTCTCGAACTTCACCGTGCTGCCGGAAATCGCGGTGGCCAAAATCCGCGAAGACGCGCCGTTCGACAAGAGCTGCTATATCGGCTGCGGCGTCACCACCGGCGTCGGTGCGGTGGTCAACACCGCCAAGGTTCCGCCGGGCGCCAATGTGGTGGTGTTCGGGCTCGGCGGCATCGGGCTCAATGTCATCCAGGGCGCCCGGATGGTCGGCGCCGACAAGATCATCGGGGTCGACCTCAATGATTCCAAGGAGGAATGGGGCCGCCGTTTCGGCATGACCCATTTCGTCAACCCCTCCAAGGTCGGCGGCGATATCGTCCAGCATCTGGTGGGCCTGACCGACGGCGGCGCCGACTTCACCTTCGACTGCACCGGCAACACCACCGTGATGCGCCAGGCGCTCGAGGCATGCCACCGCGGATGGGGCGTTTCGGTGGTGATCGGGGTGGCGGAAGCCGGCAAGGAAATTTCAACCCGGCCGTTCCAGCTGGTGACCGGGCGGGTCTGGAAGGGCACGGCGTTCGGCGGCGCCCGCGGCCGCACCGACGTGCCGAAAATCGTCGACTGGTACATGAACGGCAAGATCGAGATCGACCCCATGATCACCCACGTCCTCAAGCTGGAGGAGATCAACAAGGGTTTCGATCTGATGCACGAGGGCAAGTCGATCCGTTCGGTCGTCGTGTTCTAAACCAAAAACTCAAACACAAGGAGGATAGGCCTATGACTGTTCATATCCATCCGTCGATCGATAGCGGCGTGAAGAAGGGATCGGGAAGCTTTGCCGGCGGCACCCTGGTCTGCAAATGCAAGGACCGGCCGGTCAAGGTCGGCATCAAGGGCGATGTCGCGCACAACCATGCCTGCGGCTGCACCAAATGCTGGAAGCCCGACGGGGCGGTGTTCGCGGTGATCGCGGTGGTGCCGCGCGACAACGTCACCGTTCTGGAGAACGGCGACAAGCTTCAGGTGGTCGACGCTTCGGCCGCGATCCAGCGCCATGCCTGCAAGGTGTGCGGCACGCATATGTACGGCCGCATCGAGAACAAGGGCCATCCGTTCTACGGCCTCGACTTCATTCACCCCGAGCTGTTCCAGGAAGGCGGATCGGCGGCGCCGGGATTTGCGGCGTTCGTGTCGTCGGTGATCGAGTCCGGCGTCAAGCCCGAGGAAATGCCCGGCATCCGCGCGCGGCTGAAGGAGCTCGGGCTCGAGCCCTATGATTGCCTGTCGCCGGTCCTGATGGATGCCATCGCCACCCATGTGGCGAAGTCCAAAGCCGCCTGATCGGCAAGTCCCGCTTAAATCCCGCTGATGACGGTTGCCATCAGCGGGGTTTCAATCGCGTCTGAAGCGTCAAACTGGCCATCCGCCGGTCAAGCCGTCCCCGTTTCAAGCCGTCCCCTTGCCAACGGCTGATCCCGTCCTATGCTCCGTCGCCCGAAAGAGGCGATGACGGGTGCGGGGAGCGAAGCGATGGCCCATGCGGAAGCGCGGCAGCGCGTACTGACGTCGATCGACGTCAGCGATCCCCCGCTTTATCAAGATCACATTTGGCGGCCGCTGCTTTCACGGTTGCGCCGCGACGTCCCGTTCATGGCGGCGAGGCGTCAAGGAGATTTGCAACGGGACCTTCGCCCCGAGATCGTGGGCGCGCCGAGGCGGCTTTACTCCATTTTCATTCGCGCGCTGCCGGTGCGAATAGTTTCCTGAAGAGGTGAGATGAACGATCCCGTTGACGTCCTGATCATTGGCGCCGGCGCTTCCGGCGCCGCTGTCGCCTGGTCGCTGGCCGAAACCAAGATGCACATCCTTTGCCTCGAACAAGGCGACTGGATGAATCCGGCCCAATATCCAAGCGCCGGCCGTGACTGGGAGGCGCGCGCCTATGGCGATTATTCGCCCAGCCCCAACATTCGCGCCCGGCCGGAGGACTATCCGATCAATGACGACAACTCGCCGATCAAGGTGGTGAATTTCAACGGCGTTGGCGGTTCTACCATCATGTACACGGCGCATTTTCCGCGGCTTCACCCGTCGGACTTCCGGGTACGCACGCTCGACGGCGTGGCCGACGACTGGCCGATCGACTACGATACCCTGGCGCCGTTCTTTGCCGAGAACGACCGGATGATGGGCGTCTCAGGTCTTGCGGGCGATCCTGCGTTTCCGCCCACCGAACCTCCGATGCCGCCGCTGCCGCTCGGCCGTTCCGGAGCCCGTCTCGCCAAGGCCATGAACAAGCTCGGCTGGCACTGGTGGCCGTCCGATACCACGGTGGCGACGCTCGATTACGAGGGCAGGGCGCGCTGCATCAATCTCGGCCACTGCACGCCGGCCTGTGCGCAGGGCGCGAAGGCCAGCACGGACATCACCTACTGGCCGGCGGCGTTGCGCGCAGGCGTCGAGCTGCGCACGCATTGCCGGGTGCGCGAGATCACGACCAATGAGCACGGCATGGCCAGCGGTGTCGTCTATTACGACAAGGACGGCGTCGAGCAATTCCAGCCCGCCGAAGTCGTCGTGATCGCCTGCAACGGCATCGGCACGCCGAGGCTGCTGTTGAATTCGGCTTCTGATCGTTTTCCAAACGGCCTTGCCAATTCCAGCGGGCTGGTCGGCAAGAACCTGATGTTCCATCCTTACGCCCAGCTCTACGGCTATGTCGACGAGCCGACCGACAGCAATCGCGCGCCGCCGACCTGCCTGTGGAGCAAGGAGTTCTATGAAACGGATGCCTCGCGCGGCTTCGTGCGCGGTTACGCGTTTCAATTCGGTCGTGGCGTCGGGCCGGTGACCGAGGCCGTCACCAGCGAGGCCAGGGGGCTGTTGCCCTGGGGCGCCGGCCATCACGCCGCGTTCCGCCGGCTCAACGGCCACCGGCTCGGCCTGTCCGCGATTTGCGAAGACCTGCCGGAGGAACATAACCGCGTCACGCTCGATCCGGTGCTGAGGGATAGCCATGGCATCCCGGCGCCGCGTGTTGACTACACCATCGGCGAGAACAGCGCGCGGATGCTGGAACACGGCATCGCGCGGGCCAGGGAGGTTCTCGCCGCCGCCGGCGCCACCGACATCTGCGTCAATTGCCCGATCCTCTATGGCGGCTGGCATCTGCTGGGCACGGCGCGCATGGGCGTCGATCCCGAACGCTCGGTGGTGAACGAATGGGGACGCTCGCACGATGTAAAAAATCTCTTCATCGTCGACGGCAGCGTGTTTGTTACCTCGGGCGGCGTCAACCCCACGTCCACCATCCAGGCCGTCGCGCTCTACATCGCCGATCAGATGAAGCAGCGTCTCGCCAACCTGTTCGATTGAGGCCGCCATGCCCGCGCAGACTTCACTTACATCGGCACAGCGCGACGATTTGCGTGTCGTTGCCGCCATGATGATTCCCGCCAGCGAGGAATACGCCGTGCCCGGCGCCGACGACGCGGCGATACAGGCCGACATCCTGGCAACGCTTCGCGGCGACGCCGAACGGGTGCATGAGGCGCTCGATCATCTCGCGCGCCTTGCCGGCATGCCGCTTGCCGATCTCGGCGAGACCGCGCGCGACGAGGTCATCAGGCAATTCCGTGCATCCGGCGGAGCCGCCGCGGCGACGCTGACGCGCGTGGTGCTGCAATGCTATTATCGGGACGATCGCGTCCTGCGCTCGCTGGGGCTGGAACTACGGCCGCCGTTTCCCGGGGGATATGGCCTCGAACAAGGCGACTGGTCGCTGCTCGACCCCGTGAAGGCCCGTGCCCCGATGTGGCGGCGTACATCGTGACGTCCAGAGCGTTTCCAGCGAACTGGATACCGGTTCGCGTAAAGAAAACGCGTCAAACAGGAAATGAAGCCCCGTTTTCAGGCAACTTGTGTTCCAATTGATGTTACACGGCGTTCATTCGATCTCTTGTTTTTTAACCGAGCATGACGATGCGTCTCTGTTGGCAGGCCTTTGCCGTTGCCCTTGTTTGTTTCACGACTCCGTCGGTTGCCGAGCCGTCCTATGGTCGCCGGTTCTTGCAGCCGATCCGGAATCCGGATGACCCTGCACGGCCCGTCATTCTTGTCTCGGATGAAACCAGACGGGAAGAGCCGGACGCGATCATATTCGCGTCGATGTCGGGCAAGTGCAGCACGCTCAGGATCGTGGGACGCGATTTCGCCTGCAAGGCCGTTGCGTTCTACCAAACCGAAGAAGGCCGGGCCAATTTCACGATCGCTCTCGATGACCCGGCTGACGATAGTCACATCATCACGTTCTCGGGCGAAAATGGCCGCAAGGAAAAAGACGATCTGTACGAACTGCCGATCGACCGGATGCTGCTGAAATCCAAGGACCGGCCGAAGCTCCATGGCCTTCCGGTGCCGTTCGTCCAGTTGTCGACCGGCAAGTGCAAGCAGCTTGGCAACTTCGCGACGGGTCAGGTTTCCAGCATCGCCTGTAGCGCGACAGATACAAATGGCAAGAAATACGAGTTGCTGTTCGAAACCGATGGTTCACCCATCAGGGTGATGAGGGTCAGGGAATCTCCGGTGCCGACGGAAAGGCGCCGTGCCAGGCAAAGCGAGCAATTCGAATGCCGGCTCAAAGCCGACGTTGCGAAGATCTTGCCGAGAGACCGCGCGGCCTACATTCTTCAATGCCTGGGAGAGGACAGCCAGGATCCCGCGGCGGCTGCGCCTCAATAGCGCGATACCGTGCAGCGCGAAGCTGCCACCGGAAGCTTCGATGCCAGATGAGGGATAAAGAAACGAGCCGCCCGGTTGCACCCTGACGGCTCCAGATAGTTGCCTGGCGGGAGGAGCCAAGCCGTGTACCGCCGTTACCTTGTTCGCGGCCATACCACCCGAGGTTAAAGCCGCTTCGGCTCACGCGATGTGATCTGGTTAACAAAGAATTTTTTTTCGATCACGGCCCTTTCGACGATGGTTTACGACTGCCGGTATTTGAATCCGGGCAGCATCTTCATCGTCCCGTCACCGAGATCACGCGCACACAGGGTGAATGGAACGAATGTTCCCTGCCTTTGTGTGGCGCCAACCGACCGATCAAAATAGTTCTGACGTATAATCGTAATGACTCTGACGTGAAGAGAGGGAATAAGGTTCTGGATACGAGAGTCTGGAGAGGTGGCAATGAAGACCGTGCAAGGCTACCGCGCCATGGGTTTGATCTGCCGCCAGCGCGCGGTGTTCGACTCGGAACATAGCTGGAAGCATCTCGCAGACGCCGAAAAGTGGGAGCATCTTGCTCACGCTGAAATCGCGGCCCACTTTCGAGAATGCAACAGCATGAGTTCGCCCGAACTTGCCCCGTCAGGCGCAAGTGCCATCCCGAACGATGAGACGACCGCCGCCGCATAAGTAACGTTCGCGCGAGCGGCATGTTGATCGATCGCGCTAAAGGCAAGCGGAACATAAAAGCCGGGTGGCAAGTTATCCTTGGGTCAATAACCCCTAAGGAACCGACGATGAAACTGACAACAATCGCACTGGCCGCGGCGTTCGCGCTTTCCAGTGGCCTCGCACTTGCACAAAGCAGCGGCGGATCGACCGGCGGAAGCTCCAGCGCCGGCGGGTCGTCCGCGGCCGGCACCGCGACCGGCTCGTCCACAACTGGAACCACGACCGGGAGCACAGCGGGCTCGACGACCGCCGCTCCGGGCACGGGCCCAAACAGCACCCAGAGCCCGTCGGGCAATACGCTCGGTCCCAACGCTTCGCCAAGCGGATCGACCTTGACGCCCACAGGCCCGGGTTCCGGTCTGAGCAAATAGATGAAAAAAGCCCCGCAGATGCGGGGCTTTTTAATAACCGCGTTCTTGAAAGCGGCTATTTGCCCTTGGTGTCGACCTTCTGCTTCTCGTCTTCGTTCATTTTCTTGACGGTCGCGTCCTGATTGCTCGCGCCGGTCGTTTCAGTCGTGGTGGCCGGGGCGCTGGTATTGGGGATGGAAGTTTGCTCCGCCGGCGTCTTCGCGGGCCGGGTTGCCGTGGTGCCGGGGGGCGTATTCGCCTGGGCGACCGCCTCCTGAGCGCTCCAAACAAGAACGCTCGCGACCAAAGCCGCGAGCGTTGTTACCTTTGTGTCCATCTTGCTCCTCCTTTGTTGGAAGGGCAAAACGGCCGAACCCGTCTTAGGTTTCAAGTTGCTTGCCGATCGGCAGCGACCGGATGCGTTTTCCGGTCGCGGCGAAGATGGCATTGATCAAGGCCGGAGCAAACGGCGGCACCCCCGGTTCCCCGACACCGCTCGGTGGCGTGTCGGAGCCGGCGGGCACGATGTGCACGTTGGTGATCAGCGGCGCCTCGTCCATCCGGATCACCGGGAAGTCGTCGTAATTGCCCTGTTGCACCTTGCCGTCCTTGAAAGTGATCTCGCCATATTTGGCGAGACTCAATCCCATGATCGCGGCGCCTTCGATCTGCGACTGGATTCGTTCCGGGTTGACGAACATGCCGCAGTCGATCGCGGTGTCGACCTGGTGAACCGTGAGCTTGCCCTTATCGCCGACCGATACCTCGACAATGGTCGCGATATAGCTGACGAAGCTGCGATGTGCGGCGATCCCGAGCCCGTGTCCCTTCGGCACCGTCCGGCCCCAGCCGCCTTTGTCGGCGACGACCTCGACCACGCGGCGCAGCCGCGCGGTGTCGATCGGATAGCTGTCATAGGGCTCGCCGTAGTTCCACAGGTCCTTCACCGAATCGAGCTTGACGATCCGCGGAGAGCCGATCAGCTCCAGCAGCATATCCTTTTGATCGCGGTTGGTGGCATGGGCGAGTTCGCCCACCATCGACTGCACCGCGAAGGCGCGCGGGATATTCGACACCGAGCGGAACCAGCCGATGCGGGTATGGGCGGCGGCTTCCGGATTTTCGCATTGGACGTTGGCGATCTCGAACGGCATGTCCACGAGTCCCATGCCGAGTTCGAACGGCGCCGCATGCACCGCATTGGCCGCGAAGGTCGAGGCGATGGTGGGCGCGACGCTGCGGTGCCGCCAGGCAATCACCTTGCCGCTCTTGTCCAGCCCGGCTTCGATACGCTCCGCCGAGACGGTGTGGAGGAAGCCGTGGCGAACGTCGTCTTCCCGCGTCCATTGCACCTTCACCGGCGAACCGGTCGCCTTCGACAGCAACGCCGCCTCCAGCGCGAAGTCGCACTTCGATTTGCGTCCGAAACCGCCGCCGAGCAGCGTGACGTTGACGGTGACGTTTTCCTCGGGGATGCCAAGCGTCTTTGCGACGTCTTCGCGCGTCCCGCCGGGACTTTGCACGGGCCCCCAGATCTCGGCCTTGCCGTCCTTGACGTCGGCGACCGCGACCGGCGGCTCCATGGGCACATGCGCCAAATGCGGCAGGTAGTACTCGCCTGTTATCACCTTGTCGGCGGTTTTCAGGGCGGCGTCGACGTCGCCCTCCTTGCGCACCACCAGACCCGGCTTGCGCGAGGCTGCCTCGAGTTCGGTCCGGTAGGCGGCCGATTTGTACTTGCCGTTGGCGCCGTCGTCCCAGACGATCTTCAGCGCGTCGCGGCCCTTGATGGCGGCGCCGGTGTTGCGCGCGATCACCGCGACGCCGCCGAGCGGCTGGAACTTGGATGGCCATGGCCAACCCTGCACCTCCATCACCTTCTCGACGCCGGAGACCTTCATCGCCGCGGTCGCGTCGAACGACACCAGCTTTCCGCCGGTCACCGGCGGCCGCGCGATGACGGCATACTTCATGCCGGGGAGGCGGGTATCGCTGCCGTAATGCGCGGTGCCGACCGTGATGTCGCGCAGGTCGACGATGCCGACCTGGCCCTTGCCGAGATAGCGGAAGTCCTTCGGATCCTTCAGCTTCAGGCCTTCCACGCTCGGCACCGACTCCTTCGAGGCATCGGCTGCCAGGTCGCCGAAGCCGAGACGGCGGCTGGTCGCGGAATGAACCACCTCATGGTTGACAGCCTTGACCTCGGTTGCCGGAACGCCCCAGCGTTTGGCGGCGGCGGCTTCAAGCATGGTGCGCGCCGAGGCGCCGATCTCGCGCATCGGGATCAGGTAATGCCGCGTGCTGCGCGATCCGTCGGTATCCTGGTTGCCGAATTTGACCTCGTCGCCGTGTGCCTGCGCTACCTTCACGCGCGACCAGTCGGCTTCCATTTCCTCGGCCACGATCAGCGGCAGGCTGGTGCGGACACCGGTTCCCATTTCGGAACGATGCGCCACGATCGTCACGATGCCATCCGGAGCAATGGCGACGAAGACGCGCGGGTCGACCACGGTGCCGTGCGGCATCCTGCCGGCACCGGTCTGATACGCCGCAAACGCCTGACGCGACATCACAGGCGCGGCCAGCACCAGCCCGCCCGCGATGCCGAGGCTTTTGAGAATGCTGCGACGCGAAACATTTTCGACCTTGATGCGGCTCTCGAAGCCGCGAAGTTTTCCGGGATTTGTGATGATGTTCATGATCAGACCCCCGTGGACGCGAGATGGACCGCGTTTTCGATGCGCTGGTAACAGCCGCAGCGGCAGATATTGCCCGCCATCGCCTCGCGTATCTGATCGTGGGAGGGTTTGGGGTTTTCCATCAGCAGGGCGGCAGCCTGCATGATCTGGCCGGCCTGGCAGTAGCCGCATTGCGGAACGTTGACCTCGCGCCAGGCTTTCTGCACCGCGTGATCGCCGGTGGGATGGAGACCTTCGATGGTGGTGACCTCGCGATCGACCACGTCGGAAACCGAGGTAATGCAGGCCCGCACGGCCTCTTTGTTGACGATGACGGTGCATGCGCCGCACAGGGCCTGGCCGCAGCCAAATTTCGTGCCCGTCAATCCGATTTCATCGCGGATAAACCAGAGTAATGGAAGATCCGGGTCGCCGTCCCAGTTTCGTTCCTGGCCGTTAATCTTCACCTTGATCATGATCGTTCCTCGCTCTTCATAAGCTATCGATGTCGGGTCGACGTGAGCCGGAGCATATTTCCGAACCGCTCGACGTCGTCGCTATGCGTGTCCCTGCATGGTCTTTTCGGACCGCGCCGGGAAACCTTGGCTGCCGTACAATTTGTTGAATATCGGTGTTATCCGGGGTCCATCCTCCTGTTTGACTTTTTGTTTTGTTCACCAGACCCACCTGGCGAGACGGACGCTGCAGCACGATACAGTAAAGCGGGGCGGGATCGATTTCACAACGCCTTGTCTCAACGCATGGTCTTGCATTTTTGTTTGGCGAAAGCAGGGCCCCTGCTCGAAGGTATATGCTTTGGTCAGGAGCCCTTACGCATGGGACGAGCGATACGATTTCCATCGAGCTGAAATGCGATCGACGGATGCCGGTGTTCTGGAATTCCATTTTATCAGGAAGGTTCGGTGTAAGAAAGAATCGGGTTGCGGCCAACCCGCAACTTGTCAGCACCTCGCGGCTTGAACGCGCTGCACAAATTCGAAGTCTGATCTGCCCTGCCAAGTACGCATGATAGAGTGCGCTGCAGTTGTGATCTTGTAAAAGCCGATGTCTCTTTGAAGTCGTCTCTTTGAAGTCGTGTCTTTTAAGTCGTGTCTTTTAAGTCGTGTCTTGGAAGTCGCGAAGCGGTTAGGCGCGAGTGCGTCGCCCGGAACAAAAATTCAAAACAAAAATCTGCCGCCTTCATTTGGCCGAGTTGCACCTTTCATTTTATGCCATGCCCGAATCCGATCGCTGTGCGACATCATCGGTTGAAAGCAGCAACGCCGAGTTCGATACGGCGATGCCGACTTGCCGGGATCCGACACGGCGTGCGCTGATCCTGGCAGCTCTCGCCACCGGAACATCCATGCTGGCGTCTGGACCTGTCGCTGCCGGTGAGGATCAGCCCGGCAGCGACGAGCGGCCGCAAAAAGCCGACCTTTTCGTTGTCGCCGAGGGCGAACACAAAGGCAAAGTCATCGATCCGCAGGATCTGAAGCTCGGCGGACCGCCGTTGCGGGCGTGGCCCAAGGATCCAAAAACCCAGGTGATCCGCAATGGTTCACGGTTGAACGAAGTATTGCTCGTCAGACTGGATCCCGCCGAACTGGATGATGACACGCGCGCGCGCGCGGCCGACGGTATCGTTGCCTATTCGGCAATCTGCACCCACGCGGGCTGCCCTGTCACGGCCTGGGTGAAAGCGGCCACCGGCGACAACGAAGTGCTTAAATGCTTTTGCCATAATTCCGAATTTGATCCTCGGCGCAGCGCGCAAGTGGCGTTTGGTCCGGCGCCCCGGCGCCTGCCGGCACTCCCGCTGACGACAGCCGATGGTTCGCTCACGGTAGCCGCAGCATTTGTTGGAAAGGTAGGAGGGCAATAGCGAGGGGAATGCGGCCCGCCGCCGCATCGGATTGCGTACAACGATAAAAAACAAAACAGCCAAGAGAAAACAAAAGGGAGGTAGCGTCCATGACCATTAAGCAATGGCTTTTATCGAGTTTACTCGCGTCCACATGCCTCGTCCCGATCACGGCCGGCGCCGGTCCGATCGAGAATTACAGCCCGGTGACCGCCGATCGGCTCAAGAATCCCGAACCCGGCAACTGGATGCACTATCGCCGAACCTATGACGGCCAGGGATATAGCCCGCTCGACCAGATCAACACCTCGAACGTGAAAAGCCTGACGCCGGTCTGGACCTTCTCGACCGGTGTGATCGAGGGCCATGAAGCGCCCCCGATCATCAACAATGGCGTGATGTTCGTCGCGACTCCGATGGGGCAGGTGATCGCCCTCGACGCCAAGACCGGGGATGAATACTGGCGATACAAACGCCAGCTTCCCGACGATCTCTTTCAATTGCATCCGACCAGCCGCGGCGTCGGACTTTGGCAGGACAAATTATATCTGGCCACGACGGATGACCACGTGGTGGCGCTCGATGCCAAAACCGGCAAGGTGGTCTGGGATACCAAAGTACAGGATTACAAAAAGGGCCAGTACCTGACGCTGATGCCGTTGGTGGTCGATGGAAAGGTGATCGTCGGCGGTTCCGGCGGTGAGTTCGGCGTGCGTGGTTATGTGGTGGCCTATGATGCCGACACCGGCAAGGAACTGTGGCGGACCTTCACCATTCCGGGCGAGGGCGAGCCGGGCCACGAGACCTGGAGCGGCGACGACTGGAAAACCGGCGGCGGATCCGCCTGGATGACGGGTACCTACGATCCGGACCTCAAGACCATCTATTGGGGCGTCGGCAACGCCGCGCCTTGGCCGGGCGCGACGCATCCGGGTGACAACCTCTATACCAGTTCGGTGCTCGGGCTCGATCCTGAGAACGGCAAGATAAAAGCCTACCACCAGTACCATCAAAACGATTCCTGGGATTGGGACGAGGTGGACGCCCCGATGCTGATCGACCTGCAACGGGAGGGCCGCTCCTTCAAGAGCCTGATTCATCCGGGCCGCGACGCCATCTTCTGGGTGCTCGAGCGCCAGCCGGACAAAATCAATTACGTCGCCGGCTGGCCCTTTGTTCATACCGATGTCTGGAAAGGCATTGAACCCGAGACGGGGAGGCCCATCGTCGATCCCGAGCATAAGCCGGTGATCGGCAAGCGGGTCGAATTCTGCCCGTCGCTGTGGGGCGGCAAGGATTGGCCGTCGGCGGCGTATAGTCAGAAGACCCGCTTCGTCTACGTTCCGGCCAACGAGAATTTCTGCGGCGGCTTTACCGGCGAGAAGGTGGCGCTGGTTCCCGGCCAGCTTTGGCTCGGCACCAAGCCGGAGGATATCGGTCTGAAGGTTCGTCCCGGCGCCGATCATTATGGCGAGCTGCAAGCATGGGATCCGGCCACGGGAAAGAAAGTCTGGCAGCATAATTTCCCGAAATCGCAACTGTTCGGCTCGGTGACGGCGACCGCCGGCGATCTTGTCCTGGTCGGAGGCACCAACGACCGGATGTTCCGGGCCTTCCACGCCAAGACCGGCGAATTGCTGTGGGAGCAAAAGACCAACTCCGGCATCATCGGCATGCCGATCGCTTACGAGGTGGACGGCACGCAATATATCGCGGTGCAGTCGGGGTGGGGCGTGGACGCGCAGCGCATTCAGGACGCGTTGGCGACCACCAACAATATCGGTGTTGAGAACAACGTGCCGCAAGGCGGCGTCATCTGGGTATTCGCGGTCAAGAAGTAGCTGCCAAAAACCATCCTGGCCGCTGCGGGCAGCGGCCAGGCGACTTCTTGAGATTTAGATATCGATGGCTGAACGATCGTGGCTCGCCGTCAGTGGCCGGGGAGCCATTTTCATCGCATGAGAATGCGCGTCATCCAGACGCCGGCATCGGCGCAGGTTCGAACGGCTTGCCCCGGCTGACGTAGCGGCCATGGCCTTTTCCGCCAATGAGCTTTCCGTCACGTACGATAAAGCGGCCGCGCGACATCGTCGCGATCGGCCATCCCGTGATTTCCAGGCCTTCATAAGGGGTGTAGTCGGCGCCGTGATGCAGGTTCGCCTGCGTCAAGGTTGCCGTTCGCTTTGGATCCCAGATCGAAATGTCGGCATCGTAGCCGATCGCGATCGAACCCTTTCCGGCCAATCCGTAGGTTTTGGCATGATTGGTCGCCGTCAACGCGACGAACTGATTGAGCGTGATGCGGCCTTTGCCGACGCCTTCCGAGAACAGGATGGGAAGCCGTGTCTCGATGCCCGGAATGCCGTTTGGAATCCAGCGAAAGCTGGTTCGGGCGTTCGGCGTGAGCTTTCCTCTTTCGTCATCGTAGCGAAAGGGACAATGGTCGGAAGAAAACAGCGAGAAGATACCTTGCTGCAGCCCCTCCCAGCAGGCCTGCTGGCTCGCATGATCGCGCGGTGGCGGAGAGCATACATATTTCGCACCCTCCATGCCCAGATCCTTCAGGTCGTCTTCGGTCAGAACCAGATATTGCGGGCAGGTTTCGCCATGAATCTTCAGCCCGCGCATCTGCGCGCGTCTGATCTCCTCCATGGCTTCGCGGTTGGAAACGTGGACCACCACGATGGGGACGTCGATCAGTTCCGCCAGCGAGATCGCGCGATGGGTGGCCTCCCGCTCCACGGCAATGGGGCGCGACTTGCCGTGAAAATACGGTCCGGTGTTGCCGGCGCGTTCCAGCCGGTCGACGAGAAAACGGATGGCGTCGTAATTTTCCGCATGAACCTGAACCAGCGCGCCCTGTTCCCGCGCGACCGCGAGAACTTCGAGGATCTGGAAGTCGCTTAGTGCGAGGTCCGCATAGGTCATGAAGATCTTCAGCGACGTGTAGCCGTCGGCAATCAGCGCAGGCAGCTCCTGCCCGAGAACGTTCTCGGTGGGGTCCGCAATGATGAGATGAAAGGAGTGATCGATGTGGCAATTCTGTTCCGCGAGCGCGTGGTAATCCTTCAGCGCCTCCCGCAGCGGCTGCCCCTTGGCCTGCAGGCAATACGGCATCACGAACGTATTGCCGCCGAAGGCCGCCGCGCGCGTCGCGCTGGCAAAATCGTCCGCCATGACGATCCCGGGCCCGGACGGCTGGGAAATATGGACGTGGCTGTCGATGCCTCCGGGCAGAACCAGCATGCCGGTGGCGTCGACGATCTCATCGGCGTCGGTCAACGCCTCTCCGATGGAGACGATGCGCCCGTGCTTGATCCCGACATCGGCTTTGTAGGTCTCGTTTGCGGTCGCGATCGTGCCGTGACGAATGACAGTGTCGAAGGCAGCCATGGTTCATATCTCCGGATAACAACGCCCAATCTGTCGAAAGCGGTCACGCGATCTGTTGAAACAGCGAACCCCATTCGGTCACGCGCCGGGTGTCCACGCCGGCGAGTCTGAGGCACTTCCAGACCACCGTCGCGATGGTGTCATAGATTGCAATGCCGGTCTCGCGTTCCAGCTTCGCAACCGACGGGGCAACCCTCAGATTGGTGCAGATGATCGCGATCGCATCCGGCCTGTCCTTTGCGACGTCGCGGGTCATCGCTTCCAGTTGCGGGACCGGTACTTCCGAGAAGGAAAAATTGTCCTGCAGGCCGAGATGCCGCTCGCCCCGGCAGGCAATGCCGAGCTTGCGGTAGTTCTCGAGGATCTTTGCCTGAACGTTATCGAGATAGGGCGTGACGTAGCCCAGGCTTGTTACTTTCCGCTGCTCGAGAATTTCGTTGAGCGCCAGCATAGAGGTCGTCGCGGGAATTCCCGTCGCCGCCGTGATCTGCTCGCACAACCGGATGTCGGCTTCAAACCCCAGCCAGCCGGAGGATGTTCCGTTCCATCCGATCGCATCGACCTTCGCATGCGCCAGCAATTCCGCCGCGCGCAGGATTTCGTTGTTGTCGAACTGGGCGAGCGCGTTGCTGGAAAGCGCAATCTCGGTCACCTTGAAGCGGGAGAAATGCGCCGATACCTCGGGCAATCCGGCAACCATGGCGGTCGTGATCGGCTCCAGCGCGGTGTTGGAGGAGGGGGTGAGCATTCCAAGCAGGACACGCTTTGTCATCGGTGATCCATGGTTTCCAAGGCTGATTCGCCCGCCCCGAGCGAAGCAGACCAAGAACTGCTTTCCGCAGCAATCTTCATGCCAAATTGAATACGATATATTGCCAACCTATTCGACATTATGGTTGCGCTGGATGCGGCTGCCGCACGAGGCAGGCTGACCATCCCGTGCTGCTCAAGACCTGGATGACGCTGCACGCAAAACACGGCTGAGTCGCGGACGGGTCGTTTCAGGTGCTTGCCGCACAATTGGAGGCGTTCGAGGGCGAGCTGCCATCGCTGCCTGTCAAGAAAGGTACCCGGGATGTGCCCCAGAAAAGCCCGGGTGTCGAGCGCCTCGTCGGCGTAAAGAAAAACCGGGGGCAACGAATTCGGACCGATTCCAAAGAACGGCGAGCAGGCCCGGCCACAGGTCTGATGCAAGGAACTGCAATCGTCTCGCGCTAGACCGATATGAACGATGCACACATTCGGTTCCCGCTCATGATCAGCCCGTCAAATTGTCGAGGTAAGCCGCACCTTGCGCACAGCACTCACCGCGCCGGCAAACGCCAACATCATCGGCTGTCAGTGCAAAACATAAATTTGCGAAACCAGCGACCTCGGCGAGGTGTCAGCAACTGACATCACTCGTATTCGACGAGATATCGCATCGTTTTTTGTCGGATTTTTTACAGCGACCCTTCAGCACGCACGCGTGCTCGCGCTCGCGGCAAGCCCATATCAGCGCGACACGTCGTCGCATGACGCTGCGCAAAGCCTGCTGCAGAAGGCTTTCCTGCCCCGGAGTGAATGCAAGCAACTTCGTGGCGAAGCGAGCCGAGGTCTCACGCGCCGTCGCAAAAGTGCCCCTGCAAACTCAGGACTGCCGCGCGCAGGTCGAGCTGCGGGCTCGTTTGCCTGTTTTCTTCTCGGTGCGGGAGAAGAGTTATGCCTCACGTTCCCTCCCGCGCGGCTCACTTAAAAGCGCAAGACGTTGTGGTGACCGCTTGTCGCGTGTGAGGTGTTTCATCTGAAAGGGTTGATAATGCCAAGGTTCAATATGGGTAGGCTGTTCAATAACGGTCGCTTCGATGACGGTCGCTTCGATGATCTTATGGCCCAAAGGACGGGCGGCAGTGCAGATCATGATCATATGAACGGCACCTCGGCCGGCAATGTCCTGTACGCCGGGGCCAGCAACGACACCGTCGCCGGGATGGCCGGGAACGATAGGCTCAACGGCGGCACCGGCGACGACAAGGTCTGGGGCGGCTCCGGCAACGATCAACTGGCGGGCGGCAACGGCAACGATCTTGTGGTCGGCGGTTTCGGCGCCGACCGGATGGATGGCGGCAGCGGCAACGATACGCTGCTGAGCCGGTCCGATGCCGGCGAGATGGTCGCGGCCCAGGATGGCACGACCCAGATTTTCGCAGACGAAACAGCCGCTTTTACTTCGGTGAAGGATGTCCTCACCGGCGGCCGCGGTGCCGACACATTTCGTTTCGAAGGCCTCATAAATGCCAAGGATGAGATCGTTGCCAAACACGTCAATGCCGACGGCACCATCGACTGGGCCGGCGTGACCGGCGAAAACAACGCCACGCACGATCATTGGGTCGACGGCTTCGGCAACGACGTGATCACCGACTTCAATCGGAGCCAGGGCGACAAGATCGAAATCTCGGCACACACCGCCGAGGTCAAGTCGATCGAGCATCTCGACAGCAATGGCGATGGCAAGGCCGATTACAGCCTTATCACCGTCATCAGCCAGCAGGGTGCCGCCGGCGCGCATGACGAGGATCTGCTGGGCACGATCACCGTGTACGGCAATCTGGTGAAGGCAAGCGATATCACGACCGACGCAATGGCCGTGTATGGCGCCTACGAAAAGGTCGGCGAACTGCCCGCCGGCGTGCACTACGAGCTGGAGGACGATGGGGTGCTGCCCAACGGCACCAGCGACGGCGGCCACCACAACGAGGCCACCATGCAGGCGAACCTTGCCATGGCCAATCATATGTAAGGAAGAAACGATCAGACGCCTTGTCTGATGAAGCGATTAGTTGCGAGGGCCGGGCTATCCCGGCCCTCGTGATTCGTTGTCCGATATCATCGCCGGCAACAGCGAGAAGGATCCGGGCCATTCGCTCAAGCCCGTCGCTGTCTGGCCCGGCAGATCTACCTGACCGTGATCGTTATTTTTTCTGAAACAAGCGGCGGCTTGAACGGATAATGCTGGGCGTCGCCCAACACCAGCTGGAGCGTGTGTTTGCCGGGCGGCAGCTCGATACGCGCCTCGGTCTGGCCCGCGCCAAAATGAAGATGCGACTTGTCCTGCGAAATCGGTTCGTCGGGGTCGAGCGGTTCGTTGACATCGATCAGCAGATGGTGATGGCCGCTGTTTTTAAAATCGTCGCCGGCATGGGTGACGCCCATGTTGCGCAGGCCGAAGCGGCACCAGAATCCGCCTTTGATGATGGTGCCGTTCTGCGGCCACACGAAATAGAGCGCGGCATCCTTTGCCGCGGGCTTGCCCTGAGCGTGGGCAGGGCACGAAACAGCCAGCAGCGCCGCCGATAGCAGGATAGACCGGGCGATCTTCATGAAATGCTCCCGTGAAGTCCTTCAAGGAGACAGAGCGACCCGCAATCCGTGTGTCGGATATCGAACGCTGGTGTCGTAACTATCGCGGTTCGCGGGCCGCGCATAGCGCGCGTCATTCTTCCATGACCCGGAACGAATGACATGTGACACGCAGTCACCTTCGACCCACGGTGAACCATCCGACGGGGCGCCCTGATAATTCTTGTGCCAGCAATCCTCGACCCACTGATCGACGCCGCCACCCATATCGTACAGGCCAAACGGATTTGGCCGGAAACTGCCGACCTTGATCGGTTGCTCGGTGGCTGCGATGTCATTGCAGTTCTTGCAATTGGCCATGCCGGACTGAAACTGGTCGCCCCACCAGTACTTCGTTTGCGTGCCGCCACGGGCGGCATATTCCCATTCGGCTTCGCTTGGGAGCCGATAGGCCTTTCGCGTCGCTGCGGCGAGCCAGGCAACGAATTGCTTGGCATCGTTCCAGCTCAGGTTCGCGACGGGGGTGTCATCCTTGCCGGTTGCCACGAACGCGCATGCCTTCGCGGCAGCGCATTCGTTCCATTCGCGAACGGAAATCGGATACTTGCCGATCGCAAACGGCTTGATGGTGACCTGGTGAACTGGCTTCTCGGTGGCGTCGTCATTGCTGCCCATCATGAAGCTGCCGCCGCGAAGCATGTTCATTTCGGGCTCTCGAACCGCCGAGTTCGGCTGTGTTGCAGGCGGGACGGGAAACGCCGGCTGAGCCGGGGCCGCCGCCTGTTTCGCAACGGGCGCCACCGAAGGAACAGGCTGAGCCGGAGGCGCAGTCTGCGGAGTAACAGGCGATGAAGGCAGGGGCTGAGGTGGCGGCGTCTCCGGGAGCACCTTCGACAATTCGGACGAGACCGGGGCTGACGCCTGACCTGCTGTCTTGGCATGCGGTTGCCACAACACGTACCAGAGCGCGCTGCTTGCGATGATCAGCAAAAGCAGGCTCAGCAGGAAGATCAGAATGTTCTCGCGCCGCTTCCGGGTCCTGTTGAAGGCGGCTGGATCCGGCACCACGCGGTAGACCCGCACCGGATCGGCGATGTTCTTGACCTTGCGATCTCCGAGCGATTCATACCCGCAAATCAGTTTGTACTTGATCTGCTCGTAGATGGCGCCGGAGATGTAGACTTGGCCTGGATCGGCAATTCCCTCTAGACGCGCGGCAATATTGACGCCATCGCCGTAAACATCGTCGGCTTCGATGATGACGTCGCCTAGGTTGACGCCAATCCGATATTCGATCCAATGATCCTTGGGCAGCGCTGCGTTGCGTCCCAGCATCTGCTGCTGGATGACGATTCCGCACCGCACGGCTTCGACAGGACTGTCGAAGATCGCGATAAAACCATCGCCGGTGGTTTTGACGAGTTTTCCGTGGTGCTCTGTGATGCTGGGCTCGATAAGGCCGCGCTCGAGCCGCTTCACGCGGCCGTGCGTTCCTTCCTCATCGATTTCCATCAGGCGGCTGTAGCCCGCGATATCGCCGGCGACAATCGCAGCAAGACGCCGCGGCGATGACTCGCGCGGTGGCGGCTTGGAACTCTTGCCCGCTTTGAAATCCCGAATTTCGCCCATGGCTCGGATTCGGTATCAGTACACCGCGAAAGACGGCGTAAGGGTGCAACTACTTTCAGCGAAAACTGGAACTTATCATGCCGCCGGGATCGATTGAAGCTTTCGTTCCGGCGTCCGCACCTAATAGCCCGAACCGCGATGTTCGAATGTGAACCGCTTCACATCTTTCGCGCGAGCAGCCGCCGATCGTCCAGCTCGATCCATACTCCGGGCGATCAGTGCCGTCGAGCTTGCGCAAACGTGATGGCGACGCTGCCAAGCAGGACAACGACAAT
Source organism: uncultured Alphaproteobacteria bacterium (assembly GCA_963793165.1). Lineage (GTDB taxonomy): Bacteria > Pseudomonadota > Alphaproteobacteria > Rhizobiales > Xanthobacteraceae > Bradyrhizobium. Next base: position 644,760 of record CAWBYU010000002.1, on the reverse strand, counting down.
GACGAGCGCGAATGCCTCCAGCGGACCCAGCCTCTGAAGATATTCGGCGTACCAGCTATTGAAGAGTTCAAGCATGCGCTTGTCCCGCGCCACGTGATCGCGGGAATTTTAGAGCAATTGAGCCGATGCCCTGTGCGACCGATCGACCGGTCAGTCCTTTTGTCGCAGAAAGACCGGGATGGCCTGCTGCCCCACCCTTCACGGTCAGGGGTCTGCCTTTGGGGGGCGATGAAGCGTCAGCACCGCTGACATGGCTTCAGCCACTCACAGGCGCGGCAGGAGCGTGGCAGTTCCAGGTTCAATCCGCGAGCACGAAGGCTTTGCACCAGCCGTCCCGGCTGACCTCGCCGGCGACGACCTTGCAGTATTTCGGCGGTTCGAACAGCGTGCACATTCCGCAGCTGTGAATGTCCTTTGGCGTGTCCTGATATTCCGCTTGCTGCCGCGTCATTTGTTCCGATGCTCCGGCCTGCGAGTTCCGCAACAGAAGCGTCGCCGAGATCCCCTTGACAACCGCGTGCATCAATTGTCGCCGCGACCGGTCCACTCGTGTTTCGACCATGGAGCGTCCTCTCCATTCATCCCCGGCGCTTCGGCTTCCGGGGGCAGCTGCGTCAGCGACAGCCGCCGCGTCTATGCGCCGCGTTCGAGCAGCGCCTTGAAATCGGCGCGCGCGCGTTGGGCTTCGAGCCGCGCGGTTTCCGAGGCTTCGCCGAGGCCGAAATAGCCGTGGATCAGGCCTGCGCCGTGATAATACCGGGTCGCGACGCCGGCGGCTTCAAGCGCGTCGGCATAGGCCTTGCCCTCGTCGCGCAACGGATCGAACCACGCGGTGCAGACGATCGCAGGCGCCAGCCCTGCAAGGCTTTCGGCGCGCAGCGGCGACACCCGCCAGTCCGTGCCGTGTTTCGCGTCGCCGAGATAATGGCCGGCGAACCATTGCATCACCGCGCGCGACAGGAAATAGCCTTCGGCGTTTTCCGCGCGGGAGGGAAAGCGCGCATTCTCGGTCGCGTCCGCGAAATTGCCGGCGACGTCGGTCACGGGATAGACCAGCAATTGCCCGGCAAGCGTGATCCCGGCGTCGCGGCAGGCGATTGCCACCGCCGCCGCGAGATTGCCGCCCGCACTGTCGCCGGCCACGCCGACACGCGCCTTGTCTCCGCCGAACTCGCCGATGCGGGCGATGACGTCGCGCGTGGCCGCGAAGGCGTCCTCGAACGCGCCGGGAAAGCGGGTCTCCGGCGGACGCCGGTAGTCGACCGAGACGACGACGGCGCCGGTCTCGATGGCAAGCCAGCGCGCTTGCCGGTCATGGGTTTCGAGGTCGCCGGCGACCCAGCCGCCGCCGTGGAAGAACACCACGGTCGGCGATTTCCGATCCGAGACCCGGTACACGCGCGCGGCTAGCCGCCCGGCCGCGCCTTTCACTTCCGCATCGAGCGCGCTTGCGACCGGCGGCGGCGGAACGGCGGCGCGCGCCGCGGCCAGCGCCCGCAGCGCATCGCGCGCGCTCTGCGGCGTCATCGTTTCGGGATCGCGCAACGGCAGCAGCGGAATGATTTTTTCGATGACGGGATCGAGCGGAGCGGTCATGGGGCCTCCCGGCGCTGGAATTCGCGCGAGCAAAGGCTTCGCCCGCGGTTCCGGCCATGCTGTCGTTTGCAAGATGTTTTCGGATCGCCCCGGAGCTGTCAATGCCGGCGGCGCACCAGGCCGCCGGCGGCCGAGATCATGCGCAAACAAAAAGGCTGAGCGGGAGGACTATTGGAGAAAGTCATTCCGCTCCATGATGGTTCCAGGGTTGTGTCTTGGGCTTACGCGGTTGGACGGAGTTCGGGAGCCGGGGATTCCGCGATGTTGCATTCCTTGAAGTGCGAAGCGATTTCCGCTTCGGCGAGATGCTCCCACTTCTGGGCTTCGATCAGATATTTCCAACTATGCGCGGGGTCGAACACCGCGAACTGGCGGAACAGAGAAGCCATGGCGCGGCAATGTTGAATATTTTCCATTGCGACCTCCCCCATTTTATGTCCGCAGCTTATTCCGTCTCATGCGTCAGAGTCATTATGATTATCCGGGAGAACTATTTTGGCTGGGCGGGCAGCGTCTCGAACGCCCCGCGCGCGATCCGGTATGATGGCCAGCTCGATGCACGCTTTGGTAGAGCAGGACGGCAGTGTCACGCTCCGCGGACAAGCATCGCCGTCGATGCTGGACCGGGGCCCGAAAGCGGGATGTCATCACGCGACCGTGCAAGCGAAGGAGATTTCGGACTTGCCTTGTGGCCTCGCTCCTGACCATGTTGTTTGATATACAGGCGTTGAAGGCTCCGCCGACAGGCGGTCACTGGGAATATGATGCAAGGCAGTGAAACCGTAGCGCAAGCAACCAACGGAAGTCGGCTCGGCCGGCTGCCGTTTGTGCTGTTGCTGACGGTCGGCCTGCTGGTTTCCCTGATCCACTGCGCCGGCTGCGATTTTGGTTTCGCCACCGCCAATGCACCGGCCGTGGCGATGAACCTCGACCAGGGCTCCGCTCCGGACACTCCCGAACAACAATTGCCGTGCCATAGCGGCCATTGTCTCTCGCACGTCAACGCCCAGTTCGTGGCGGCGGTGGTGACACCCGCTGGCCTCGTCCTGCGAGCGCCTTCATTCGGCCAGCAGCAATCCCCGCGCTCGCTCGCCGGACTTCCCCTGTTCAAACCACCCCGCGCCTGAACCTCCCACGCGGCCCTTTTGGGGGCTCGTTGGCAAGTCCGTTGCCGCCGCAGGCGGCGCGGCGGCTTGCATGCATTCAAAAAGGGTTTGGTGAGGTTACGAGCGGTCAAAAGCTCGTCACGGGATATTTGCAATGGTCAGGATTTGGTTGCTCGCGGCTGTGCTGGCGCTCGACGCGGCATTTCCCCTCGCGGCTCGTGAGCAAAAGCCCGGTGCGGGCGAAGAAAAACACGACGAAGCGACGGTCAAGCTTAGCGGGAAGCAGATAGACTCCGGCAAGTTCGCACTCGTCGAAGTGCGAGGCGGCACGCTGGGCAAGCGGATGACGGTGCCGGGCTCCATCGTGCCGAGCGGCGACCACATCGCGCGCGTCGCGGTGCGGTTGCTGGGCACGGTGGCGGAATTGCGCAAGCGGCTTGGCGACCGCGTGGAGGCGGGCGAAGTTGTTGCCGTGATTGAAAGCCGCGAGGTGGCCGACGCCAAGAGCGAATACCTCGCCGCCCGTCTGGTGTTCGACCTGCAGCAGACCCTGTTCAATCGTTCGACCCGGCTGTTCGAGGGCAAAGTGCTCAGCGAAAACGATTTCTTGCGGGCGCGTACGGCATTTGAAGATGCCAGGGTCAAGATCGAAATCGCTCGCCAAAAGCTGTTCGCGCTCAGCCTGACCGCCGAACAGATTGAAGCCCTGCCTCAACAACCGGTCGAGACGCTGCGACGGCAGGAATTGCGGGCACCGATCGCCGGACGGGTGGCGGAACGCCGCGTCGAGCTTGGCGCGCTGGTCGGCCGGGAAGGCCAGGAAAGCGAACTGTTCGTCATCGTCGATTTGAGCGTGGTCTGGGCCGACCTTGCGGTGCCGCCGTCGGATCTGGCGACCGTCCATGAAGGCCAGCAAATCACCATCGCGGCCGGCACCGGGAGCGAACCGTCGCCCGCGACCATCATGTTCGTCAGTCCACTGCTCGACAAGGACACGCGGGCCGCCCGCGTGGTCGCCTCCGTCGATAACGCCGCGCTCAAATGGCGGCCGGGCTCGTTCATCACGGCGGAGATCCCCGTGGATGAAGCGCCTGTAGCGATCGTGGTACCCAAAACAGCGTTGCAATCCGTCAAGGGCGACACCGTCGTGTTCGTCCGCACGGCGGATGGCTTTGAGGCGCGCAAGGTGTCCATCGGCCGGCAGGATGCGCGCCAGGCTGAAGTAATCTCCGGGCTGGCGGCTGGCGAGCAAATCGCGTCTGCCAACACCTTCATCCTCAAGGCTGATCTCGGCAAGGCCGAGATCGAGCATGAAGACTAGGGGGCATCATGATCAGCCGCGTCCTCGCTTTATCCATTCAGCACCGCTGGGTTGTCGTGCTGCTCAGCCTTGGTGCGGTGGCGCTGGGTCTATGGTCGTTGATGCGGCTCCCGATCGATGCGGTGCCCGACATCACCAACAAGCAGGTCCAGGTCAACACCACCGCGCCGGCGTTGTCGCCGGTCGAGATCGAGAAACAGGTGACGTTTCGCATCGAGACCGCGCTTGCCGGCATACCGGGCCTCGACAGCACCCGCTCGATTTCGCGCAACGGCTTCTCCCAGGTGACGGCGGTTTTCACGGAAAAGACCGACATCTATTTCGCCCGCCAGCAGGTGGGTGAAAGGCTGCTTGAATTGCGCCCGAACCTGCCGGGCGGCGTCGAGCCGAAGCTGGGACCGATCTCGACCGGCCTCGGCGAAATCTATATGTGGTCGATCGGCTTTGCCCCCACGCCCGCCGGGGCAGGGGCCTACGTCACGCCGGAAGGCGAACGGCTCACTACGGAAGTGGAGCGCGGGGCGTATTTGCGTACCGTGCAGGATTGGATCGTCCGGCCGCAGGTCAAGAGCGTCCTGGGCGTCGCCGGGGTCGATTCCATCGGCGGCTATGTCAAGCAGTACCAGGTCCAGCCCGACCCATCGAAGTTGATCTCGCTCGGCCTGTCCTTTGGCGACGTCGCTCGCGCCATTGAGGCCAATAACGTCAGCCGCGGCGCCGGCGTCATCGAGCGCAACGGCGAGGGCATCGCCGTTCGTAGCGGTGGAAGGCTGGAGAGCCTCACCGACATCGGCAACGTTGTCGTCAGCACGCGCGGCTCGGTGCCGGTGCGCGTCCGCGATGTCGCCCAGGTGGCGATTGGCGGTGATATCCGCACCGGCAGCGCCAGCGAGAACGGCCACGAGGTCGTTGTCGGCACGGCGCTCATGCTGATCGGCAGCAACAGCCGAACCGTGGCTGCGGCCGTCGACGCCAGGATCGAGCAGGTGCGTCGCACCCTGCCGGCAGGTATCGAAATCCAGACCGTGCTCAACCGAACCCAGCTTGTGGATGCCACGGTGACGACCGTCGCCACCAATCTCGGCGAAGGCGCCCTTTTGGTGATCCTCGTATTGTTCCTGTTGCTCGGCAACTTCCGCGCCGCGCTGATTACCGCGCTGGTGATACCGGTCGCCATGCTGATGACGGCAACCGGCATGTTGCAAGGCCGGATCAGCGCCAACCTGATGAGCCTTGGCGCGCTGGACTTCGGCTTGATCGTCGATGGCGCGGTTATCGTCGCCGAGAACGCGTTGCGGCACCTGGCCGAACGCCAGCGGGCATCGGGCCGCTCGCTTTCACTCCCCGAGCGCCTGCAAACGGTGCGGGCGGCGGCGGAAGAGATGATTGGTCCGAGCACTTACGGCCAGGCCATCATCATCATTGTCTATGTGCCGCTGCTGACCTTCGGCGGGGTCGAAGGAAAGATGTTCGAGCCGATGGCGCTGACGGTCATCCTCGCCTTGGGCGCGGCGTTTGTGCTCTCGCTGACCCTGGTCCCGGCGCTGCTTGCCATATTCATGACCGGCCGCGTCTCCGAAGGAGACAACTGGATTATCAGGCGCCTGAAGACATCCTACGCGCCGCTGCTCGAGCGCACCATCAGACGTCCGCTGCCGGCGATAGCGGGGGCGGCCTTGCTGTTCGCTCTCGCGGTGCTGGTGTTCCTTCGCCTGGGCCAGGAGTTCATTCCCACCCTGGACGAAAAAAACGTAGCCATGCATGCCCTGCGCATTCCAGGCACCGGCCTGGCGCAGTCGCAGGCCATGCAGATCGATGTCGAAAAGGCCGTCAGCGCCTTGCCACAGGTCGCGTTCGTGTTTTCGAAAACCGGCACCGCCGAGATCGCTTCGGACCCGATGCCGCCTAATGCCGCCGACACCTTCATTATGTTCAAGCCCCGGGAGCAATGGCCCGATCCGGACCTCACGAAAGATGCCTTGCTTGAACAGATCGAAGCCGCGGTGCGTGAACTGCCCGGCAACGAGTACGAGTTCACCCAGCCCATTCAAATGCGTTTCAATGAGTTGCTGGCGGGCGTGCGCGGCGACGTGGCGGTCAAGGTCTTCGGCGATGAATTCGAGCCTTTGCTTCGCGCCGCCGCCGAGGTCGCAGGCATCCTGAGGGCCACCAGGGGCGCCAAGGATGTCAAAGTCGAGCAGGCCAGCGGCCTGTCCATTCTGGACATCAGCGTGGACAAAGCAGAGATCGCCCGGCGCGGCCTCAGCCTGGCCGCGGTGCAGGAGGTTATCGGCGCGGCGATCGGCGGCCGGGAGGCGGGCGTCGTGTTTGAAGGCGACCGGCATTTCGAGATCGTCGTGCGGTTGCCGGAAACCATCCGCAACGATCTCGATGCCTTGAAAAGCCTGCCGGTCTCCCTTCCCGCGACGGGCGCTGTCTCCCTGACGGTCCCCTTGGGCCAGGTGGCGGCCTTTACCCTCGGCGAGGGCCCCAACCAGGTCAGCCGCGAGGGTGGCAAGCGCCGCGTGGTGGTGACGGCCAATGTACGTGATCGCGACATCGCTTCCGTGGTGAACGAAGCGCGCGCGCAAATCGATTCGCAGGTGAAACTGCCCGCCGGTTACTGGATGACATGGGGTGGACAGTTCGAGAATCTGGAGGCGGCTCGCCGGCGATTGTCGATCGTCGTCCCCGCATGCTTCCTGGTGATTTTCCTCCTGCTGATCGGCGCGCTCGGCTCGGCACGCGACGCGCTGCTGGTGTTCAGTGCGGTGCCGCTCGCCTTGACGGGCGGCGTGCTGGCCCTTTGGCTGCGCGGCATGCCGTTCTCGGTCTCGGCGGCGGTGGGCTTCATCGCCCTGTCGGGTATCGCCGTCCTCAATGGCCTGGTGATGCTGACGTTCATCAAGCAATTGATGGTGCAAGGCCTCGAAAAACTGGATGCCATCCATCAGGGAGCGCTGACTCGACTGCGGCCGGTGGCCATGACGGCCCTGGTGGCTTCCCTTGGCTTCGTCCCGATGGCGCTGGCGACCGGCACGGGCGCGGAGGTACAAAAGCCGATCGCGACCGTCGTCATCGGCGGCCTTATCAGCGCCACCTTGCTTACGTTGTTTGTGTTGCCGGCGCTCTACGCCCTGTTTGGGCGCAAGCAGCCGGACGAATTGGTACACCTCGAATTCACGCAGAGGGCGGCGGAATGATGACGACTGCCGAATAGCGTCGTGCGCGCCGTTTTTCCAAGCTGTTCCTTGTTTATGTCATGACAGGGGCGCGCCATCTGCAGGCGCGAATGGCGCGGCGCAATGTGAGCAGTTGCGGGATATGGATCGACAGGGAGCATTCAGCGTTCGAATCCGGAAACCACCATCGCGCCAGGTTCCGCGCCGCCGTATCGCTTGACATCTTGTGCGTTCGCCAGTGCAATGCCGTCCCAGCTTCCCGGGTTTAAAAAAATAACAATCGAATTCTGGAGGGCGCTACCGATGTTCCGCATGACGATCGTCATCCGAGCATCCGCATCGAGATCGCGGACCGTCGATCAGAAGGGAAACTGATCCGTGTTCGTGGCTTCGAGATTGCTTCCGAATTGACATCGCATCGCAACGTTCGCAGGCGCCGCCCTGGTCATGCTTCGGCTGGGAGCTGCGATCGCTCCCGCTCATGGCGCCGGAGGCGAAGCCGTCAAGATCTCCGATGCGTGGGTGCATGCAGCCGGGCAGGTGGGCGGCAACATCGCGTTATCGATGACGATCAGGAATGAAACCGACGTTGCGGACGCGCTGCTGCGCGTGCGATGCCCGGTCGCGAACTTCTCCGAGAAACATACGGTCGATCGCGGCGAAGGATCTCCTGCCATGCGCGCGATCCCCTCGATACCGATCGCAGCGGGCAGCACGACCGTTCTCAAGCCCGAGGCTTATCACGTCATGCTGCTGCAGACGCGGCAGACGCTGGCCGCGGGCGAGACATTCAGCTGTTCGATCGTTTTTCAGAAGGCCGGAACCATAGAGACGGAGGTGAAAGTCCAGGGATTGCCCTGAGTGCGCGCGACGGCAAGCGGTGCTGAAACAAGACTTCTCCACGTGCGCCCCGGACATGCCGGGCGTTCAAAACAACATGAAGTCATCAACATGGAGGGTAGACGAACATGATGCGTTTCACGAACCATAGACCCCGCATGCGGACATCGGTGCTCGCAACCGTGGTGGCGGTTGCCGGGTTTGCCGGCGTCCCGCCGGTCCGCGCGGCGGACGAGGTCACGCACGACCGATTGCTCAACGCCGACAAGGAGCCGGGCAATTGGCTCCATCATCACAAGAACTTCTCGGCGACCCGGTTTTCCAGTCTCAAGGACATCAACCGGGACAATGTGAAGAACCTCAAGGTCGCATGGACGATGCACCTGGGCGGTGTCGAAGGCGGCGGCATCTGGACCCATGGCGGCCTGGAAGGCACGCCGATCGTCGAGAACGGTTTCATGTATGTCACCGACGGATGGGGCTCGGTGTACAAGATCGACACCCATGGCGGGCAGGGCACCTTGCTCTGGAAGATGGATCCAAAGACCGACCATGACTGGGCCGGCGCCGTCGCGTGCTGCGGCGTCGACAACCGTGGCGTTGCGCTGTGGGACAATTTGGTCATCTCGCACACGCTTGACGGCCGGCTGATCGCGACCAACAAGGAGAACGGTCAGGTCGCCTGGCAACGCCAGGTCGCCGATCCCGATAAGGGCGAGGTCATTACCGGGGCGCCGCTCATCGTGAAGAACATGGCGATAACAGGCGTTGCCGGCGCCGAGTACGGAATCCGCGGCTGGGTCGCGGCCACCGATCTGGCGACCCAGAAAGAAGCATGGCGCACCTTTACGATTCCGGGCAAGGGCGAGCCGGGTCACGAGACCTGGAAGGACGAAAACAACGCCGCGGCCACCGGCGGCGGTTCGACCTGGGTCACGGGCAGCTACGATCCGGCGACCGACACCATCATCTGGGGCGTCGGCAATCCGGGCCCGGACTGGGACAACCAGTATCGGCCCGGCGACAATCTCTATACCGACAGTTCGCTCGCGCTCGATGCCGGCACTGGAAAGATCAAATGGCACTACCAGCACACGCCGAACGATCCCTACGATTACGACAGCGTCGCGGAGAACGTGCTGGTCGATGTGCCCGGACCGAACGGCGCCACGTTGAAGCTCGCCTTGGAAGCGGACCGGAACGGCTTCGCCTATGCGATCGACCGCACCACCGGGAAGTTCGTGTGGGGACTGCCTTTCGTGAAGAAAGTGACCTGGACCAAGGGCCTCGATCAGGAATCCGGCAAGCCGATCGAGTATGATCCGAACAAACAGGTGCAGCGTTACAATGCGGCCGTGACGCCGCATCGCGACAACAAGATCGCCGATATTTGTCCCGGCAATATGGGCGGGAAGAATTGGCCGCCCACGGCCTATAATCCTGATCTCAAGCTTTGGTACATTCCGGTGATCGAAAGCTGCAACCGGATCACCGTCGAGGAATCGACTCCCGACAAGTTGAAGGCGCGCGAGTTCTGGACCGGCGGCGGGCCGAGCCAGCCGTTCAAGATCACCGGCAGCGTGACCGCGATCGACGTGACCACCGGCAAGATCGCGGGCAAGCTGGAAACGCCATTCCCGAATCTGGGTGGCATGCTGGCGACACCCGACCTGGTGTTTTCCGGCCAACCCTCCGGCGAGGTGATGGCGCTTGACGCCAAAACACTGGAGAAGCGCTGGGAATTCAACACCGGCGGCGGCGTCAATGCACCGCCGATGACCTTCTCGGTCGACGGCAAGCAGTACGTCGCGATCCTGGTCGGGCTGGGCGGCGCATGGGACAAATGGTTCATCGATGCCACCCCGGAATTGAAGCGGATTCAGCCCGGTTCGATGCTCTACGTATTTGCACTCTGACATCACCCGCGTGGGCGGATGGGGCCACGGCCCGATCCGCCCGCTTTTCCCAGGCAAGAGAATCCAATGCCAACCCGCAAAATTTCTCCGGCCGCGTTGATTGCCGCAGTCGTCGTCGCCGCGGCCCTGTCGGCACCGGGAGCGGCTCTCGGCCAATCGGCCGCGGCCCCGGATTCTACCGATGCCGGCAAGGCGGTGTTCAAGCGCGCCAACTGCTTCGGCTGCCACAAGTGGCACGGAAACGGCGGCGGCGGTTACGGCGGCGACGCGCTGTCGTTGCGCAAGACCGAACTGACGCGGGAGCAGATCACTGAAACGGTCGGCTGCGGGCGGCCCGGCACCGGCATGCCGTTCTTCACCCGCGGCGCTTACGACACCGTCAAATGCCATGACATGAACCGGCAGGAGGCCGGCGGCCAGATGCCGCCCGAGGCCAACACCTTCCTTCGCCCGAACGATATCGAAGCCGTCGCGGATTATGTGATTGCGCGCATCAAGGGCAGGGGCGAGCCGAACTACGCCGAATGCGTCAGCTTTTTCGGTGACACTTCGCGCGTCTGCGATATCTACAAGACCCAGGCCGGGACCACCGCGACTTCCGGTGCAAGTGCAGGAAAAGCGCCATGATGCATCGATCGATCGCGACGTCGCTTTGCATTTTGTCGCTGCTGGTCACGGCGGCGACGCCGGCCGCGGCCGAGGACTCCGGCGGCAACGACTTGCGCGACATCCGGCTGGGGGCGCCGGTGGCGGACTTGCCGGATACGGGCTACGCCAATCTCGCTTGCGTCGGCAATTCCCGGAAAACGCTGGCGGCCTGGTCGGGCTGGCGCGACTGTCCCGCCGATGCTTCGGGATTCCACGCGATCAAATTCGGCTATGATCCCGTCACCAGCCGCGATGGTACGATCGTGGCGGGGCACCCGGCGCTTCTCACGCTGCTGGTCGACGATGCCGGAACCGTCAGCGGCCTTCGAATCGAGACCGATCCGAAAGCGCGGCTGTATATTCGCAAGAAGGCCTTCCTGTTCGGCATCCAGGTGAAATCGCGGTACGGGCTCGACGGCTGGTCCTGCACGGATGCCCAGCCCAGCGCCGGCGAGCAGCCCGTCGGCGGCGTTTATGTCAGCGAACGCTGTACGAAGACCACCGGTAACCGTTCGATCGTCGTCAAGCGCAGTCTGTTTCGCAAGCCGGACCAGGACACGAAGAATTTCGTCGAAGAAACGCGCGTGACCATCCTGCGCGTAAAAGACTGAAATTGCGTGCCGGAGGCGGATATTTGCCTGGTGCGGCGATTTTTGTCGGCAACGAAAAAAGCCCCGGACGATGCCGGGGCTTTGGTCAGTTCGGGAGAAGAGATCAATACCTTGCGGGACCCGAGAATCCGCTCCAGCCGCCGCCGCCGAAGCGATAGTTGATGCGGGCCGTGACGATGTCGGCATCGCCGCTGATGCGGTCGGTGGCAAACACGGGGCCGCCGCCGACGAACGTGAAGTCCGCGGTGCGGTGGTCGAGGAATAAGTGGTCGTACTCGATACCGACCGACCAATTCGGAGCAAAACCGTATTCGAAACCGACACCAGCCGTGCCACCCCAGCGGGTATTGGAGCCGCTTCTGGCAATAACCGTGTCGGCGAAGAGGATGTCATTGCGGTCGTCGACAACTGCGGCGCCGCCCTTGACGTAGAACAGTGCGTTGTTCCAGGCGTAACCGATCTGGCCGGTGAAAAGGCCAAATGCCTCCAGCTTGGACCGGTTGACGAAACCGGGGAACAACAGGCTCGTGTTGTTGCCGCGAAGATTGGCCCAGTCGCCCTGGGCTTCCAGACCGAACACCCAACCGGCGGTTTGCCAGCGGTAGCCGATCTGGCCACCGGCGACGGCGCCATTCGCATCATGGCAGCCTTCCGATCCGATATTCACCCCGAACACGATGGAGTCGAAGCAGCGACGTTCGTTGCCCCAACCGGCGTTCGCACCGATATAAAAGCCGCTCCAGTCGTAAATAGGGGCCACAACCGGGGGTGGTGCTTTGTAGCGAGGCGCGAGGTCGGCGGCGAAGGCCGGCGCCGCGACAGATACGGCGACGAGGCCGATCGTACCAAAAAGAAGTTTTTTCATTTCCGCTGTCCCCATCAAAGGTGTTTAAGTACCAAAGGTTGAGTTACTGCCGATCAACGTACTTAAAGGATATATGATTTTCGCTAATTTACTGTGACTTTCCGAGCACAGTCGCCAATAAACAACCATGGCGTGTTAGTCTGAATTTGAGTTCATCGGATTAAGTATCTGAAATAATAAGCAAAAAGACGAAAATTCTGAAAATCTCGTGATCACGGTTAGTTTACTTTTTAGGCAGAGCAAGGTGGAAGTTGCGGCGGCCGCCTCTTGGATCGGCCGCCGGCCAGAGCAGGCATCCTCGCCGTATTCCAGAAAACGCGACCCTGGGACCCGGCGATCGTGGTGGCCATAGTAGAAGAGAGAGGTCCCACGTGATCCGGCTGTCGATCAGAAGAAAGATCATGGGGATCGCCGTTGCGCTGATCGTCCTGATGGCCGTTACCGCGACGCTGTCGATGATATCGGTACTTCAGGTCAGCGATCGCCTCGAGGAACTCACGCAGAGCTACGTTCCGGCCTATGGAAATCTGGCGCGGGCCAATATTCGTTCGGTTGAACGGGCGCTGGCGCTGCGCCGCATGATCATCGAAAAAATCAAGTCGCCGTCGGACGATGGCCAGCTGGCCGCCCTCCGCGGTGCGTTCGACGCCAAAGGCGCGGAATTCGAGCGGGAAGTGCAGGCCGCGCAGGCAACGATCCGTGCCTTGATTGAAAAAAGAGGCGCGTCGGGCGACGCCACGGCGCTGGTTCGATTGGACAGCAGGCTCGACGGAGCCGTCAGCGATTCCCGCCGCCATCTCAACGACGAGATCGAGCGCCTGCTGCGTCTGCTCGACCAGGGCGACAGCAAAGCCGTCGACGAAGATGGGCTTGCCCGCGTCGACGCGCTGCGCGATGAACTGAATGAGAAGCTCGACACCATCCGGGCGGACATGCTTGCGCTGCTGCGCAAGGAAGCCAACCTGACGACCGGCAAACAGCGCCAGGTCTTGCTGATCGCGGCGGCGGTGACGGCCCTCGCCGCCATCCTGGGCCTGGTGTTCTCGACATTGGTCAGTGCCGGCGTCACGCGCCCGGTACGCCGGCTGCTGGAGGGCACCCGTGCGGTGGAGGCGGGCCGTCTCGAAGAAACCGTCGCCGTCACCACGCAGGACGAAATCGGCCACTTGACCGCCGCGTTCAACCGGATGATCGAGCAGCTTCGCCTCAAGGAACGTATCCGCGAGACCTTCGGCAAATATATCGATCCGCGCGTTGTCGAAGGGCTGATCGACCGACCGGCGCTGGCGGCCGAGGGACAACGCCGCGTCATGACGGTGCTGTTTTGCGACGTCAAAGGATTTTCCAGCACCAGCGAAGGGATGACCCCGCAGGGACTGGTCAAGGTCATGAACCGTTATTTCTCGACGATGTCGGCGCCGATCCGGCGGCATGAGGGCATCATCGATAAATATATCGGCGATGCCATCATGGCCTATTGGGGACCTCCGTTCACGGATGACGCCGGGCAGGCGCGGCTAGCCAGCCTCGCGGCGCTGGAAATGCAGGATCGCGTCCCGCAGTTGCGCGCCGAACTTCCCGAACTGCTCGGGGTTCGCACGCTTCCGAACAATTTCGACATCCGCATCGGCATCGCTACCGGCGAAGTACTGGTCGGCAGTATCGGCTCCGAGCTGATGATGAGCTACACCGTGATGGGCGATACCGTGAACCTGGCATCACGCCTGGAGGGCGCGAACAAGGTGTATGGCGGCCGTATCCTGGTATCGGAGGCCACCGCCGCGGGCGCCGGGGCCGCCATCGAGGTGCGTGAAATCGACCGGGTCGTGACGCTCGGCCAATCCACAGCTCAAACCGTGTTCGAGATCATGGGACAAAAGGGCGAGTTGACGCCGGCACGGATCGAACTTCGCGATCGCTACGCCGAGGGGCTGACGGCCTACCGGGCGCAACGCTGGGAGGACGCCCGTCGGGCCTTTGAGGCGGGGCTCAAGGCCGTGCCGGACGACGGTCCGTCGACCGCGTTCCTGAACCGCATCAGGTACTTCGTCGCGAACCCTCCCGGCGAGGCTTGGGACGGCGCGTGGCACCTCGAACAAAAGTGACCGTCGCGACGCGCGTCATCCGTTAACGGGGCGTGATCTGGAGTTCCATCAACGCCATTCTCTGCAGCGCGACGGGGTCTCGCTCGCCTTCCTTGGCGGTGCGAAGAATGGTTTCCGCGATGGCGGTGACATGGGCGGAGCTGACCGGCTCAGGCAGCGACGCCACCGCCGCATCCAGCGCATCTTTCATGATGCTGATCGTTTCGGGCGGAAACGACGCGTTCGAAAAATCCTTCATCTCAAATCGATCTCAATCGCCGCGTCACCGGGCACAAAATTGTTCGTGCTCCGTCAGGTTAAGAAGACGTGCTGGCAACAGAAGCGCACGCTTTGACCCAAGTCCCGGCACGGGAATTGGTTCATTACGGCTGGACGAAACCGGAAATGAAAGGCTCGGTCCACTGCATAGGTTGGGAGGTTGGGCAGGCGAAAACCCGCCATGGTCCAAAACCGACTTCGCGGCCATGCCCCCTTGGCGCCAGGCGCCCATTCAAGGCCATGCATCATTTTTTTGAGCGTTGTTGCGCTGCCGTGTTCGCAAGTGCGTGATGGCTCTGACGTCCGGTGGTATTCCGATCGGGAGTGTTATATTGCATTGCACAACCTGCATAGGCCGACTGATAGCCATAGCGGTCCGAGGCACGAGCAATTCGGCCGATCGACGCAAGCTGAAGAGCAGGGAATCTTGACATAGGAGCGGGCGGGCAGCGAACAGCCCGCCTTCGCAGTGCAACGGGGTGGTTCGTGAAGAGTGATTCCCAACCAACGGTAAACTTTGGCGTTTTCGATCATATGGACGAGGCGGGTGGCAGCCTGCAGCAGCAATATGCTGATCGCCTGAACATCGCGGTCGCCTGCGACCTTGCCGGCTTTCGCGGCTATCACATCGCGGAGCATCACGGCACGCCGCACGGAATGGCTGGCTCACCGAATCTGTTCCTGTCGGCCATGGCGCAACGGACCAAGCGGATGCGACTGGGACCGTTGGTGATGCTGCTGAACCTGTACCATCCGCTGCGTGCATTCGAAGAGATTTGCATGCTCGATCAGCTCAGCGGGGGCAGGCTGGATCTTGGCGTCGGTCGGGGAGCTGCTCCCCTTGAACTTTCCTTTTTTGGCATTTCGGCGGACCAGGCCCAGGACCGGTACAGCGAAGCGGCCGAGATCGTTCTTCAGGCGATGGACGCCGATACGCTCAGCTATGACGGCCGCTACTTCAAGCTGGACAACGTTCCGATCACACTGTCGCCGATCCAGCGGCCCCATCCGCCGCTCTGGTACGGCACCACCAAACCCGAGACCGCGCTTTGGGCCGCCGAGCAAAATATCAATATCGCGTGCATCGGCCGGAGTGCGGCGATTCGAACCGTTACCGATGCCTATCGGTCCCGCTGGACGGCCGCGTCGGCCGAGAGCGCCACCATGCCGCTGCTTGGCATGGTGCGCACCGTCGTCATCGCGGACAGTGACGCCGAGGCAAACGCCATCGCCGCCCCGGCCTACGCACATTGGTTGAGGACGTTTACGCACCTTACGCACAGCCGCGGTCTGCCGACGCCGGCGAACCGGCCACCGCCATTCGAGCAGGCTTTGGACGAAGGGCACTGCCTGGTCGGATCGGCATCAACCGTGCGGGATGCGCTGAAAAGACAGGTACGCGAGGCTGGCGTCACATATGTCATGTGCCACCTCGCTTTCGGCGACCTTCCGCTCGCAGCATCGCTCGATACGATCGCGGCGCTTGAGTCGAAGATCATGCCCGCCTTCAGCTAGGTGCAGTTCGCCCCGATCATGATCGGGGGGCCGCCCAGGCGACCCGGCGCGGCCTTACCGGTGCTGCTGGCTAATCACGGCCGGCGGCGCGTTCGACCAGCCTGCGACCGTTACCTCGGTACGATAGCGCGGCAGATGATCCTCGAGTGAGCAGCACACGCACAGCGCCAGACTGGCCCAGACCGCCGCGCTGAAATAAAGCGACATCCAGGCGATCTCGCCTTTCCAATGGGCAATGTCGTGGGTCACGATCCAACGCGTGCTCACGTCGCGCAGGCCCTCGAGAGGTCGCAGCAGCTTGCTGCCATCGGCCACCACGTCCCGCCACCGGTTCAGATACATCGGAACGTCGATGGTCATCAGAAACGCCAGATAGGCAGCAATTCCGATCAGCGCGATGACGAGGATCACGCGAACCGGGCCATGGAACTCCGGCAGCAGCCGGCACAGGCCGATCCCGACCAGGAAGAAGGCAACGGCCCATAACGAATTTTCGATGGCGTTGCCCAAATAGTGGGTGGTGAGCACCGCATACCATGAGAGGCATTCCGCGATCAGGATCAGCGGCACGATCACCCAGGCGACGTTCACGGTAGTGTCCGCTCCCGTCATCTTGCCGAGCTGGTGCAGGATAATCGCCCACTGCGCCACGAAGCAGATCTCGGCCACGGTGGCTACCGTCCGGCCGACGACAATGCTCGACAGCCAGGTGTCGAACAGGCAGATCCGCTGAACATCGGCGCGCGGCAGGAACGACCGGAAGGCGCAGCCAAAAACATAGGCCGCACAGAGCAGGAGCATGAGCTCGATGCCGGACGTGCTGCCGAGACTGGCCGTCGGCTGTTCGTGGAGCTGGCGGTACAGAAACAGCCAAACCGCGATATTCGCGGCGCTGACCAGCGTCAGCAGGCCCCACCACCACGCCAGGGGGTTTGACCAGGCCAGGGAATTTGACCGCGCCTGCCATTCCAAACTCATGGACTGCTGCTCCACATGTAACCGAACTGATACTTGACCGTTGTAATACTGTCATAAATTTCGGCCAGTCACGACAAGATTTTGTGTGCGCTGGGTGCTTGCGGGGTGCGGAAATAGCGAGTGCGATCCTTGATCGGCCGAATGAAACGCCGGCTGCCAAGGTCGATGCAGGCAGATTGATTCCCAGATTGCAGCAGGCAGCGCTCCGGCGCTTCAGCGTGCGGTCTTCGTCAGCGATGACGATTGCGCAGCGACGCCGTCAGGGCTAGCTTTCCTCAAAACGAGGGAGGCGGCGATGCGTTATGGTTTGTTCGTGGTGGGGTTGCTTGTGCTTTCCGCACCGGCGCAGGCCGAGTCCCGCTCAGCCTATGTGACCATGGTCCTGCAGGCTTTCGCCGTAAAGGTGGAATGCCCCGGCATGGATGTCGTCTATCAGGATCTGGTGCAGAAGGCCCAGGAGATGCACCTGCCGGACGGAACCACCGAGAAGGTGCGAAAGGCCATCGCTTTCATGCACACCGGCGGGAAAATGGGCGAGCGTCAGGATGACGACCTGATGTCCGAAGTCGCCATCGCGACCAAGTCAACGGACCTCGACCAGAACCGCCTTGGCATGACGACCTGGTGCGAGACCCAGAAAACCAGGCTCGCCGGGTTCATTCGCGCGAAAAACTAGAGCCGGATCCGGAATCACCAATCAATATTGCAGCCCTTCGAGACGGCCGCGGAGCCTGTCATCGGGCGCGCATTCGCGCCACCCGTTGGCGGCCTCCTGCAGGATGAGGTCCAACTTGTTGCAACACACAACCCTCATGCTGAGGAGCGAGCGACGCGAGCGTCTCGAAGCATGGGCAGCAAGTGATTCACCTGGCTTTAGCTCGGCGTTTTCCGCGAGCCGGACCTTGATCAGGTCTTGGTCTTCTTGGCGGTTTTTTTGGTTAACGATGTCTTTGGCGCGGGCGCCTGCGCCGCATTCCGCATCGACCTTGCGTAACTGTCGGCGGCATTGTCGGCGGAAATCTGCAACCGCTTGGCGGCGGCCGCTCCCTGCAACATGGTATTTTTCGCGATCAGCTTGAATTGCTCCTTGGCTGCCTTGTCCTTCGCCTTGGCCGCGAGGCTGAGGTATCGGTCACGCCGGCTTTTTGCCGCGGCCATGAGACCTTTATTCTGTTGCTTCGCAAGGAGCCGAATTACGACATTCAGATCGGCGTCCGCCATCTCGAATCTTCCTTAAGTGCCATCACGACATTCCACATGACCGAGTATGCAATTGCCGAGGGCACTTTGCAAATATGCGGCCGGCGAATGCAGCAGTTCTCCGCAGCCGCGTGCGGGCGCTCCGGTGGCGCCGTCAAATGACCGCCGTGCGGTGCTAGCCCTCGCGATGCCGGGCCCAGTACAGATCGCGGATGCGCTCGAAGACCCGGCCGGGGCGGTCGTTTCCGAGGATGGTATCGTTGACGCGGACGATGGGCATGATGCCGCCGGCGGTGGTGGTGAGGAAGACTTCGATCGAGCGCGACAAGATCGGCCGGGCGATCGATACAGCGGAGTGCCATGCCCGATACCTTTGGAACCGGGCTGGCTCTTTTCCTCCAACCTTTCGGTGATGCAGGCGCCGTCAGCGCATTACAAATAGGATTTCGGCAGCAGCATGTGAATTCCCTTGTTGCCGTCGACGAGCTGCGTCACGCGGAGATTGCCGGCGAGCGAACAAAGCATATACGCCTGATTGCGCGATAGGTTGGTTCGCTCGCAAATATGCTTCACCATTTCGCGCACCGCCTGCTTCGCAGCATCGTCGAGATCCTCATCCAGACCGATCGACATCAGGTGCGTGGCGCTCTCCGCGAATGGCCATGAAAGGTCCATGTCCTTGCGGACCGTGAGGCGGAACGTTCCGGTCACGCCGGTCTCGAGCGCCGTGATGCAGACCTCGCCGTCGCCCTGCACGCCATGTCCGTCGCCCGCAAAGAAGAGCGCGCCTTCATTGAAGATCGGCAAATACAGTGTGGTCCCCGGACGGAGTTCCTTGTTGTCCATATTGCCACCGAAGCTGCGGGGCACCGGAGAACCGCAACGTCCCCAGGCCGGCGGGGGCGCGGTGGCGATGATGCCGAAAAATGGATCGAGCGGAATTTCCAGGCCCCATGGCATGACGCAGACATTGCGGTCGTGATCGACCGTCGGATGAATCGTCTCATATTCGGTGAATTCGTCCGGCAATGTGCCGAGCAGCGGCAGGATCGACACGAAGCCCCAATCCTGTCGTACCTTGACGCTGATGATGTCGACCTGAAGCACATCGCCGGGCTTCGCGCCCTTCACGTAGACCGGCCCGGTAATAAAATGAGGGCCGGGCCCCTGCACCAGCGTGTCGAGCGCTGTGAGGTAGTCGGCCGGCACCCGGCTTCGATCTTCGGGAAGCAACTCCTTGCCGCCCGCCGGGAAGGAATGCAGCGTGACGGTATCGCCGGATGCAATCTCGAGCACCGGCGGGGTGGTGCTATCGAGGTAACCCCAAACCATATTTTCGGGAGAAGAGGAAATTTCATGGCGGCGCGACATGGGCTTGCTCCGTTGATGTGATCGGATGGGTTAGATGGCGATGTAGCGGCTCAGGAGTTCACGGCTTGAAGCTTCGGTGCGGCCGGCTTCCACGATGCTGCCACGCGACAGCACCACGAATGCGTCGGCGAGGCTGATGGCAAAGTCGAGGTACTGCTCGACCAGAAGAAGCGAGATTCTGCCTTTGAAAGCGGCCAGCACATCCTTGATGGCGGCGACGAGATTGGGCTGTATGCCCTCGGTGGGTTCGTCGAGGATCAGAAGGCCCGGTCGCGTTACCAGCGCGCGCGCGATCGCGAGCTGCTGTTGCTGTCCGCCGGACAGCGCGCCACCCGGACGTCGCCACATCTGCTTCAACACCGGAAACAGGGAGATCGTCTCGTCCACGGTAGCCGTGCCGAATGTGCCATGCGCGCGTGCCGCGGCCTCGATGTTCTCACCGACCGTCAACTCGGAGAAAATCTCGCGCCCCTGCGGCACGTAAGCGAGGCCGGCGGCCGAGCGTCGATGCGAAGACCACCCCGATATCTCGGTCTCGTCGAGCAGAACGCGGCCGCGCGTCACCGGAAGCACGCCCATCAGGCATTTCAGCAGGGTCGTTTTTCCTGCGCCATTTCGGCCGAGCACCGCCAGGCATTCGCCCGGCTTGATTTCGAAGCCAACCTGACGCAGCACCTGTGCGCTGCCATAATGCTGATCCAGGCTCTCGACACGGAATTGCACGGCTACCTTCCCGGTCATGCTACCTTCCCAGATAGACGTCTTTGACGCGCTCGTCGGCTCGCGCATTCGCCATCAAGCCCTCAAACAGGGTCTTGCCCTCGTGCAATACGGTCACCCGATCGGCGATCTGTTCGACGAAGTCCATGTCGTGTTCGACGACAAGGATGGCGCGATCGGCGCGTTTCAGACTGCGCACGAGCGCCACGGTGCGCTCGGTTTCCTCGTCGGTGAGGCCGGCCACCGGCTCATCGAGCATCAGGACTTTCGGGTCGGACGCCAGCACCATGCCGATCTCCAGCCATTGCTTCTGCCCATGCGCGAGTTCCGAGGCTGAACGATCGGCAAGGCCGGACAATCCCACCGCTTCGAGCACCTCGCTGACGCGGTTACTTAGCGCCTCGCCAGAGAGCGATCGGCGCAGGCCGCCCTGGGCTCCGATCTGGATATGCTGATGTACGTTCAATCCTTCGAAAATACTCGGCTTCTGGAATTTTCGTCGAACCCCGGCCCGGGCAATCTCGGATTCGCTGGCGCGCACGACGTTGGTCGACTCGCCAAGGATCACGCGGCCCTGCTTCGGGCGCGTAATCCCCGAGATCACGTCGAGCAGGGTGGTCTTGCCGGCTCCGTTCGGGCCGATCACGGCGCGGACTTCGCCAAAATCGATCGCGAGCGACAGCATGTCGATGGCCCTGAAGCTGCCGAACTCGACGGTAACGGAATCGACCAGCAGAGCGACGCCGTTCATCAGCGCACCTCCGGCGTTTCAGCGGAGAGCTGTTTCGAGATCATGGTGCGGGAGAACCTGAACCTGGCGAGATCGACCAGCCCGTTTGGAAACACCAGCGCCACGATCACGATCAGGCCGGACAGGATGAAGGGCCACAGCTCGGGTGCTGCGGCGGAGAGCCAGAACTTGACGGCATTGATCAGGACCGCCCCGATCACCGCGCCGATCAGGTGGCCGCGCCCGCCGATCGCCACCCAGACGGCGATTTCGAGCGACAAGTCCGGCGCCAGCAGCCGGGGATTGATGATGCCGACCTGCGGCACATAAAGCATCCCGGCCAGAGCCGCGATCAGCGCGGAGAGACACCAGATCGCAAGCTTAAGGAGCAGCGTGTCGTAACCAAGGGTACGCAGCCGCACCTCGTCATCCCGCGTGGCGATCATCAAGATGCCGAACCGGCTTTGCAGCAGCAGCAGACGGCAGCCGAGCAGCGTCAGGCCGAGCATGAGCACCGAGCCTGCCGCCATCGCGATCACGACGCCGTTCAGCCCGATCGGCCAGCCGAATATGACCGTAAAACCCGTCATGCCGTTGTTGCCGCCGAAGCCGGTATCGTTCCGGAACATCAGCAACATCGCGACATAGACCAGCGCCTGGGTGATGATGGCAAAATAGACCCCGCCGACCCGCGAGCGAAACGAGACATAGCCGAATATGCCGGATATCAGCAGGGTCACAGCCGCCGCGGCCGTGATCGCATAGGAGAAGAAGCCGAAGCCCGCCCAATAGAACGGAAACTCCTTCCATCCCATGAACTGCATGAAGTCCGGCACCTTGCCGGTGACCTCGTAGGAATGCTTGAGCAGATACATCGCGACCATGTAGCCGCCGATGCCAAAGAAGAGACCGTGGCCAAGCGATAAGATGCCGAGATATCCCCATATCAGGTCGAGCGAAAGCGCCAGTACCGCGAAAGCCGCGAGCTGGCCGATGGCATTCGCCAGATAGGCGGAAGGGCCGAACGGAATGACGATCGAAATCGCGAGCAGAAACGCGACCGCCAGCACCGATGCGAGCAGGATCAGAAACGGACGGTCCGACCAGAGCGGCGTCACTTGCGGCGCCCCTTGATCGCGAACAATCCCTCCGGCCGCCACTGCAGGAAGCCGATGATCATCAGCAGAACGATTACCTTGGCGGCGACGGCGCCCCAGACCGGCTCGATCAGGACGTTGATCTGTCCGATGCCGAGCGCGGCGACGATGGTGCCGGCAATGGTGCCCACGCCGCCCAGCACTACCACCATGAAGCTGTCGATGATGAAGTTCTGGCCCATCTGCGGATTGACGCTGTAGATCGGCGCCAGCGCCAGTCCGGCAAGTCCCGCAAGGCCCGAGCCAAGCCCGAAGGCCAGCATGTCGATGCGCCGCACCGGAATTCCAATGCAGCCCGCCATGGTCCGGTTTTGCGTGACCGCCCGAATGTTGAGGCCCAGCGGCGTCATTCGCATCAACGCCCAGGTCAGCGCCAGCGTCACGACCGCGAATGCGATCGCGAACATGCGATTCCATGTGAAGATGAAGTCGCCGATGACAGGCACCCCGCCGGTGACGTAAAACGGCGTGACAAATTGAAGGTTTTGCGTTCCGAACGTCACGCGCACCAGGTTGATGAGAAAAAGACTGACGGCCCAGGTGGCCAGCAAACTCATCAGCGGACGGCGATAGAGGTGGCGCAGCAGGATCGCTTCAAGCCCGACCCCGATCCCGGCCGTCACCAGAAAGACGATCGGAATGGCGATGAGCAGGTACCACTCCAGCAGGCCGGGTGCGAGATGGCGCAGGCCTTCCTGTACCAGCCAGGTCACGTAACCGCCGAGCATGATCAGTTCGCCCTGCGCCAGATTGATGATGCCCATCAGACCGAAGATGACGGCTAGTCCGATCGCCGCCATGAACAGGATGCTCGCAAAACTCAGTCCGTTGTACAGCGTCGCCAGCGTGTCGCCGATCGCGATGCCGCGATTTATCCTTGTGAGCGCCGCGTCGACAGCGCGTTTGAAGTCCGGATTGGCGGCATAGGCCGCATCATCGATCAGCGGACGGACCAGCGCCAGCGCCCGCCGGTCGGGAGTGGCCGCGATGCGCGCGAGCGCCGCGATGCGCTTGGCCGGATCGGTGGAATTCAGCGCGGCACCCTGGGCCACCGCCGATATCTGCGCCTTCAAATTCGGATCGGCTTCCTCCCGAACCGCGGCATCGAACAATTGTTCGGGCAGGCTCGATGCCTGACGTTCCAGGGTGCGAAGCGCCGTGCTGCGCTTTGCGATGTCCGGCGCGCCGCGCAAGGAGAGGGCGGCTTCGGCGGTCTCGAACAGCGCCCGGTTCCTCAGGCTCAGCAGCGGCGACCGCCCCCCGTCGCCGGCGTTGCGTGGAATGCGGGTCGATGCGTCCAGTGATCCCTCGGCGGAAACGACGACCGCGCCTGTCGCATCGCAGGTGAGCTTTCGGTCGATCAGGGCGCGGGCAATGGACGCGGCCCAGGTTCGATCGTCGAGCGATCCGGCCGCCGCGATCCGGGTCAGCGCGCGGCCGGCCTCACCCATGGCCGCCGCTTCGCCGCAAACCTTGCCGATCAGATCCGTGCGCTGCTCGGCGTCGGCGGCCGATGAATGAGCAGGCGTAAACGCCGCGAGAACGCAAACAGCCGCAATGCAAAGCCTGTGCATCACGTCCACCGATCATGGCCGACGGGATCAACCCGGCGGCCATCTGAGCCTGCGCTCACGGATCAACTGTAAGGGCTGAACGGAACGGGCTTGGGAGCGTCCTTTGACTGCCACAGAATATCGAAACCCTGCTTGTCGTTGACGGAGCCGATGAACACCCCGCGCGATACGTAGTTGTTTTCGGCGGTCATCTGCAGCTTGTAACCCGATGGGCAATCGAAGCTCAGGCCGGCAAAGGCCTTGCGCACTTCGGGCACGTCGAAGGAATTCGCCTTTGCCGCCGCCATCGCCCACAGATGCACCGCGTCGTAGGCCGAAATCATCGGATCGATGGCGACGTCGCCTTTGAAGGGCACGTTCTTGGCCTTCACATAGTCTGCCCATTGCTTGAGGAAGGCGGTGTTCGCCGGCGCCTTGGCATTCTGCAAATAGGCCCAGCAATTGAGGTGGCCGACCAGCGGCTCGGTATTGAGCCCTTCGAGATCCGCTTCGACCATGTCCAGGCCAAGCACCGGAACGTCGGTCGCCTTGATGCCCTGGTTGGCGAACTCACGCAGGAAGTCCGGGATCGATGAGCCGACGACCGTGAGAACCACGATCGGCTTGCCGCCTCCCTTGTCCGCGAAGGCGCGAATTTGGTTGACCAGGGTTTGGAAGTTCGAAAAGCCCAGCGGAACGTATTCCTCTTTCCAGGCGGTCTCGGCAATGCCCTTGGACTTCCAGTAGCCCTTGAGTTGCTTGTTGATGGTCCGCGGCCACACGTAATCCGAACCGAGCATGAAGAAACGCTTGGCCGTCACGCCGTCGTCGCTCATCAGATAGTCGACCGCCGGCAACACCGAACTGGCGGGCGGTGAGTTGACATAAACGACGTTCTTTGAGTTTTCATCGCCTTCGAAGTGCAGCGGATAGAACAGCAGGCCGTTGGCCTGCTCGACCACCGGCAATACGGTTTTGCGGGACACCGAGGTCCAGCATCCGAACAGCGCCGCGACCTTGTCCTGCTCGAGCATTTGCTTGCCGACTTGCGCGTAGAGCGGCCAATCGGATGCGGGATCCGAGACCGCGACTTCGATGGTGCGGCCGTTCACGCCGCCCTTGGCATTGATCTCGTCGGCCGCCATGCGAACCACGTGGTTCAAGCGTCCCTCGATGTTGGCCATGGTTCCCGAGGAGGAAAACAGGCATCCGAGCTTGACGGTGCCGCCGGCGGCATGGGCCGATCGGATGATCGCCGGCGAGGCAATCGGTGTCGTCAGCGCCGTTACGCCAAGTCCGGTTGCCTGAAGAAATGAGCGGCGTGTAAACCTGGTCATGGATCGTACCTCTTCCTGCAAGCACGGTCCGATTTCAGATCATCGCCCTTTGGTAGGCAACGCCAAATAGTATTCAGCGCTGCTCAAGCCGGCAGCAAAGACCTGATCCATCAAAGATTGATGTCAATTTTGCCACTTAGAATGTTGCTTCCGCCTTGCCCCGGTGCGGTACGAGGTAGGCGCGCCATTCGATCGGCGATTTGAAATCGCCCTGCCTGCGAATTCGCGCGTCGCCGTCGCCCCTACCAACCTGCTGGGATTCATGCGATAAAAGCAACGGATGAGTAATCTGCCACGTATGGGGTTCCGCGCCTATGCGACACTCTCAGCATACCGAGCATGAAATTCTGTTTCTTCTTTATGAAGCAGATGCGGGCATTTCGATTGCTGAAATTTGCAGCACGGCCCGAATATCGCTGCGCACGTTCTATCGCTGGCGCAAACGCTATGGCGGCCTGACCTCCGCAGCCCTTCGTCATATGAAGGAGCTGGAGATTGAAAACCAGCGTTTGCGCAGGCTGCTGGATAGGCTTTCGGACCAACGGCACGCGGCGCATGCCGAAACCCCGCGCGCGCAATCGCTTCAGCTTCCACGACAGGATTTCGGATGCGGCCCGCGCTCGGCGACGGTGGCAACGAACCAGTCGCGCGGCGCCTCGCTGGGCCGGTTCGCATCCGTCCGCGGCGCGCGCTGAGATTCAGCCCGGCCGGTCGAGCACCTTTCGATCGACGTTGCATCGGATGAAGGCGCGAGGATTGATTCCGAATCCGAAGGACGGGGTTTGGCAGGTACCTCCGCCGCTCGCTGTTTGATCCAGTGGGACTTCTTGCGTTAGGTTGCCATGAGGACTCACGGCCACAGCTTCGATTGGAACGCGCCGGCGCCGAGGTCGATCAGGTCTCGCACGATGTCTCCGAGCCCGAAAGCGCGCCATGGCCAAGCCATACTCGCAGCGCATTCAGCCATGGTCTGAGTGCGTGCTCGACCATCGCATCATAGAGCCGAACTGCTGCAGCCTTGCTCCGCCGGCAGTTCCTCGGCATTGGGGTCGCCCGGTGCCGTCGCCCATGCCAGTTCGACGAGCGTCACGATCCGCCGACCGGCACCGTCAAGTTGGCAAACGATGAGGCCCTGCTCCTCGATGTAGGTCAGCAGACGCCGTGCACGGCGCAACGAATGTGAGCCATAGGCGCGGGCAATCGCAGCATCGCCCGGGCAGGGCCAACCTTCCTTCGCGGCGCGGGCGATCATCATGAAGACGCCCTGGATATCCTCCGGCAGAAGGGAGGCGCGGACCGAGACATCCTGCCACCCGTCATCCTCTGCCATATCGGAGCCGAGCCCGGCGCGGGCGCGCGTCAGCATGCGACGGAAGTCACCCAGGTCCGGCACAGCCGAACCGAGGCCCTCTATTCGGCAGCGCACCACGAACTCCTGATAGAGGACGCCGATGGCACGGAATCCCGCGTCGGGTTCCGCCATGACGGCGCGCAGAATACGGTCCACTCGCTCACGCCGCTCCGCCAGTTCCTCAGTGCTGAGTGGCTGCTCCACCGCTTCGGGACGGATCTCCAGCGCCGCTGACTTCGCCGCCATGAGCTGGCCGAGAAGGTCTGGCGACGACCGGCGCTGGGGCCGATTATTCTCGGGCGGCGGCGCTGCCAGGATGATGGCGCGTGCGTCCAGTGTCGCTTCCGGCAGCGGCATCAGGCGCGGGGTCGCGTTGCGCGGCGTGGTATCCGTTGGACCAATGCGCAGCCCCAGCGGACGGCGGGAGAGGGCCGGTCCCAGCGCCATGAATTGCCCGCGCTCCAGATCCCGGAAGGCCTCTGCCTGTCGCCGCTCCATGCCCAGAAGGTCGGCGGCGCGCGCCATGTCGATATCCAGAAAGGTTCGGCCCATGAGGAAATTGGACGCCTCGGCCGCGACGTTCTTGGCGAGCTTCGCCAGTCGCTGGGTGGCGATGACCCCCGCAAGCCCGCGTTTACGGCCACGGCACATCAGGTTGGTCATGGCGCCGAGCGAGAGTTTGCGCGCCTCGTCCGAAACCTCGCCGGCGACAGCCGGCGCGAAGAGCTGCGCCTCATCCACCACCACCAGCATCGGGTACCAGTGGTCGCGGGCGACCTCGAAAAGCCCACCGAGGAAGGCGGCGGCGCGCCGCATCTGGTTCTCGGCGTCGAGCCCCTCGAGATTGAGCACCGTGGAGACGCGATGGATGCGCGCGCGCTCGCCGGCGACCTGCAGGCCCCGCTCGGTATGGTCCTCGGCATCGATCAGGAGGTGGCCGAAACGGTCGGCAAGCGCCACGAAGTCGCCTTCGGGGTCGATGACGGTCTGCTGCACCCAGGGGGCACTCTGTTCCAGCAGCCGGCGCAGCAGATGGGATTTGCCGGAGCCTGAATTGCCCTGCACCAGCAGGCGGGTCGCCAGCAGTTCCTCAAGGTCCAGAGTCGCCGGGGTGCCTGCCGTCGTGTGTCCCATCTCGATCGCAACGGTCATGTCCCGACTCAAAGTCTCCCTGCGGAGGGCGGGCTTAACAACCTGATCGCAGCCCGTCGAGCGCCCATGGCCGAGCCCTCCATGTTCTCCACGGTGGTCGAACGCCATCAGCCCAGATGGATGCCGACCTTGGCACACTTCACGCACCAGAGGCGGCTGCCGAGGTGTGGACGAAGGTTGTCGGCGAGTGCGTGAGCGCGGCCGCTTGGGCGACCTTGGTCTTATAGATGAGTATCGACTCTAACTTGCGCCCTGTCGTGCTTGGTCGCGGCAAACCATTCTTCGCCGGCCCGCGGCCGCCGCTCCGCCTTGTGGCCAATGATCTAATAAGCGAGGACACAATCCGGCTAACGTACGTTCCTGCCTGATCACGCAACTGGCGCGACGGATCGCGCCGACGCGTCAGTCCGCTTTGGGCCGCAAAGCGGATGTTTGCCAAACATCGGCAGTACCTGCGTTCGCATGTCGGAGATCAATGCCCCACGATCTCCGGCACTCGCGTCGCCGGCGGGGTGTTGCGGCTGCGCTGGGTGCGGACGATGCCGTCGATGATGGTCATGCCGATGCCGGGGAGGTCACCGAGCCGCACGCTGTCGAGGATGGTGTTGGCCGGGGAATGCTGCGCCTTGTCCATGATGACGAAGTCGGCCGCGCGCCCGACTTCGATCAGGCCGCAATCCAGCGCGCGCATTCGCGCGGTGTTGCCGGTCGCAAAACAGAATGCGATTTCCGCCGGCACCTCGCCGAGCGATGACAGCAGCGACACCATGCGCAGGATGCCGAGCGGCTGCACGCCGGAGCCCGCCGGTGAATCGGTGCCGAGGATGACGCGGCTGAGATCGCCCATCTCGCGCGCGATCCGCAAGGTATAAAGCGCGGAGCGCTCGTTGCCGTTGTGAACCAGTTCGAGGCCGCGCTTGCAGCCCTCGCAGATGCAGCGGATCTGGTCGTCGGGCAGGGCGGTGTGGCCGCCATTGATATGGCCGATCACATCGGTGTCGGCTTCCAGCACCACGTCCTTGTCGATCAGGCCGGAGCCGGGGATCGACGGCCCGCCGGTGTGGATGGTGCTCTGGATGCCGTATTTGCGCGCCCATCCCACCATCTTGCGCGCGGTCGGGCCGTCCTTGACGCCGCCGAGACCGACTTCGCCGAGCAGTTTCACTCCCGCCGCGGCGAGTTCCTTGAAATCGTCCTCGACCATTTCGTTTTCGATCACGGGCGCACCGGCGTGAACCTTCACGCCGCCGGGGCGCAGCGTCCAGAACGAGCGCTGCGCGAAGATCGCCATCGCCTTGATGCCGACCACGTCGCGCGGGCGCCCGGGCATGTGGACTTCGCCGGCCGAGATCATGGTGGTGACGCCGCCGTTGAGAAAGCTGTCGATCCAGCCGATCTGGTTTTGCCGCGGTGTCCAGTCGCCGGCGACGGGATGAACGTGGCTGTCGATCAGCCCGGGCGCGACCGTGGTGCCGTTGGCGTCGACGAGGGTGGTGGCGCCTTCGGTATCGATGTCCTTGGCGCGGCCGATGGCGGTGATCCTGCCGTTGTCGGCGACGATCGTATCGGCATCGAGGATCGGCTTCTCCATGGCGCCCGAGAGCATCAGTCCGATATTGCGGATCACCAGCCTGGTCGGACCGGTAGATTGGGGGGCGTCGTGGGCCATCGGTTTTTCCTGTTCGTTCAATGTCTTCGCGGCTCGTTCGCGCATCTTGCGCGCGGCTTGACGGCGCGATCAAGCTGGATTAATCATTCGTACACGAATGAATGTATACAAATGAATTAAACCGCAAAAATCGCCCCGCGAACAGCGAAATCATGAGCAACTTCAATCGGGAAAGCGTTCTCAGCGTTCATCACTGGACCGACACGCTGTTCAGCTTCACCACCACCCGCGATCCGTCGTTCCGTTTCCGCAACGGCGAGTTCACCATGATCGGCCTCAAGGTCGGCGACAAGCCGCTGCTGCGCGCCTACAGCGTCGCCAGCGCCAATTACGAGGACCGGCTCGAATTCTTTTCGATCAAGGTGCCGGATGGTCCTTTGACCTCGCGACTTCAGCATCTCAAGCAGGGCGACGAGATCATCGTCAGCCGCAAGGCGACCGGCACGCTGGTGATCGACAATCTCGAGGACGGCCGCAATCTCTATCTGATCGGCACCGGCACGGGCTTGGCACCCTTTCTCAGCGTCATCAAGGATCCCGAGACCTATGACCGCTTCGAGAAGGTGGTGCTGCTGCACGGTTGCCGCCGTGTCGCCGAACTCGCCTATGGCGAGATGATCACCAAGGAATTGCCGAACGATGAATTGATCGGCGAACTCGTCCGCAACCAGTTGATCTATTATCCGACGGTGACGCGCGATCCGTTCCGCAACCGCGGTCGCATCACCGACCTGATCACCTCGGGCAAGCTGTTCAGCGATATCGGGCTTGCGCCCCTTCAGTCGGAGCATGACCGCATCATGATCTGCGGCAGTCCCGCACTGGTTCACGACACCCGCGTGCTGCTGCTTGACCAGGGCTTTGTCGAAGGCAATCACGGCGAGCCCGGCCAGTTCGTGGTCGAGAAGGCCTTCGCGGAGCGCTGAACACCTGCGAATTCCCTGCTGCCATCACGTTTGCTTTGCGCTAGGGTTTTGCGCGATCAACTCTGGCGCAGGCTCAACATGCAGATACGCGACGACGATGTGCTGCTGATCATCGACGTGCAGAATGATTTCTGCAGCGGCGGCGCGCTGGCGGTTGGCGACGGCGATGCCGTGGTCCCGGTCGTCAATCGTCTCGCCGGGCGTTTCGATCATGTCGTGCTGACGCAGGACTGGCATCCGCCGGGCCACAGCTCCTTCGCCACGTCGCATCCGGGTTTCGCTCTCTTCGAGAGCGTGACCATGCCTTATGGGCAGCAGACGCTGTGGCCCGACCATTGCGTACAAGGCACTGCCGGAGCGGCCTTTCATCCGCAATTGGCGACCGATCGGGCGGAGCTGGTGATCCGGAAAGGCTTTCGTTCCGAGATCGATTCCTACTCCGCGTTCCAAGAGAACGATCGGAAAACGCCGACAGGCCTGGCCGGCTATCTGCGCGAGCGCGGCTTGCGGCGGATTTTCCTGGCCGGGCTCGCCACCGATTATTGCGTCCATTATTCCGCCGTCGATGCGCGGCGGCTCGGTTTCGACACGGTTGTTGTCGAGGCCGGCTGCAGGGCGATCGATCTGGCAGGCTCGCTCGATGCCGCCTGGTCCGCAATGACGGTGGCCGGCGTGCAGCGCATCGGCGATCTCGGTTAGAGCCTTTTCCGTTCCGGTTGAATTGGAACGGGGCTCTATTTATTGTTTTGACGCGTTTTCTTCCGCGAACCGGTATCCACTTCGCTGGAAAACGCTTTAGTGCGATAGATATTACGCCGTCCGCGTGGTCCGGTTCGGCATGCCGCCGGCCGCGATGATTTCCGCGCTCAGTTGCTCGATCGTCGTGCGATGCCGCATCGCCGTCTGCCGAATGAGCGTGAACGCATCCGCCTCGGAGAGGCCGTGGCCGCGCATCATCTGCAGCACCGCGGCGAACACCACGCGCCGGGAACGAATGCGATCCTCGAGCTTTTCGATGTGGGCCGCTTCTTCCAATCGTCGTTGCGCGCAATCGAATGCGACCACCAGTGCGGTGTAAAGCCCGGCCGAGCGCAGCGGCTTGACGAGAAATGATGCCGGCTTGAGGTCCAGCAGCCACTTCAACCGGCTTGGCGTCTCGGTCCCGATCAACGCGATAACAGGCGCATTGGATTTCCAGACCGCCGCCGGATCGGACTTGATGGGAATGCTGTCCGCATCCAGCACGATGACATCCGCGGTTTCCTGCGACATCGGCGCCTCGGCCGGGTCGCATTCGGCAATCGTCATGCCCAGCCGGTTGAGCTGGCGGCGCACGATGGCGATATCGCGCTCGTCTCTCATGACAATGAGCGCGCGACGGCCGCGGACGGAGAAAGGCGATGGCCTTGTCATTTCACGATACGCAGGTGGTTCGATCGTTTCGTCATCGCAGCATTGCTCTTTTCCGCGCTTGTGCCAACCATCGTCAGATCAAGGTTCGAAAGATAGGGGTCGGGGCGCTCCGGGGCGTCCGCTTCCCAGAAGATCTTGAACTGACATCCAGGCACAGAGCGTGCCAACCGGGGCGTCAGGAAACAGTGATTATTGTCGGGATCGACCCAGATCGGGCCTTGCGGGGAATTGTAGCGATGATTTGCCGCGGCACGCCTGACGGCACCGACGTCGGTCGAACCGGCGCGGCGGATGGCGCGGGCCAGCAGCATGACGCAGACATAGGTCGACTGCCCATCCACGGAGGGGTTGCTGTCCGCGCCGTGACGGGCCTTCCAGCGCGCCACGAAAGCGCGATTTTCGGGCCGCGCGATGCTTTCGAAATAAGCAGATGATGTGATGCATCCGACCGAGGCCGCCGATCCGATCAGCTTGAGCTCGGGTTCGCACAGGCTGCAGCTCAGCACGGGTATCGCGAGGCCGGCCCGCGTCGTCGCTTCATGCAGCGCCCGCATGAAGACGTAGCTGGATTCGCCGACCAGCGTGTTGAATACGGCCGGCGGCTTTCGGTCGATGATCTCCTTGACGATATGATCGACGGCGGTCTCGCCGAGCTCCAGCAGGCGTTCGGCGAGAATGCGGCCACCGGCGCTTGTCACGATCTCACGAATGACCCGGTTGGTTTCCCAGGTCCAGACATAGTTGGACCCGATGCAGAATACGTCGCTGGAGATGTGCTCCAGCATGTGCCGCACCAGTGGAACGACGTTGTGGTTGGGGGCGGCGCCGACATAAATAACGTTGTCGCTGCTTTCGAAGCCCTCATATCGCGCCGGATGCCAGAGCAGCCGCTCGGTGCGCTCGACGATCGGGATAACCTGCTTGCGCGACGCCGATGTATAACAGCCGACGATGTGATCGACCTGCTCTTCGCGAATCAATTCGTCGCATGCCGTATGATAGGCGGCGACCACCCCGCCGGGATCGCGCAGATGAGTCGCGAAGCTGAAATCGAACGCGTCGCTCTGATTGATCTCGTCGACGGCCATCAACGCACTCTTGCGCATCTCGCCCGCCATCATGGCGTAGGGTCCCGATCCGGAAAATACGAGGCCGAGAGGGATAGACGGTTTTTTCATCAGAGGCCCGAAAGTTGTGCGGCAAACATCTCATCGCAGCGATGTCGATCTGTCACCTTGTATCATCGATTTGCACTGCGCGTCATTTGTGCTGCGCCATGCATAAAAAAGCGGCCCGCGCCGCATTGACAAGCCCGACGACGCTAAGACACAATAACTTCGTACGTGAATGCGTGCATGGCGAAAGAGTTCTCGCGCAGCCGATGATGTCTGAGTGATAACCTTCCAGTTTCGTTCTGCAACGTAAACCTGCGTGACTATTGATAGCAGCGGCGTTGATGCCATTCGGGGCCTGTTCGGGCCGCGGATGGCTTTTTTCGTTTGTCGGTCGACAGACAAGAATTGGGTGAAGCATGGCAGTTCGTCTTCCGACATTGGAGCAGATCGTCCATCTCGGATCCGATTTCGGTATGGTGCTCACCGCCGACGAAGCCGTGGCCTTTCAGCAGGCGTTCAAGGGGCCGTTGGCTTCATACGGCCGGCTTGACGAATTGGTCCCGCCCGCCTTGGCGCCGGTCGCGCCACGCTCGCCCGGATACCGGCCTTCGGCATCGGAAAATCCGTTCGGCGCCTGGTATTGGAAAACGAATATCCACACCGGTGCGGAGGGATTGCTGAGCGGCAAGAAGATCGCGATCAAGGACAACATCTGCGTCTCGGGTGTCCCGATGATGAACGGTTCGGTGTTGCTGGAAGGGTATGTGCCGGAGCTGGATGCCACCGTGGTGACGCGGATTCTGGAAGCGGGCGGCACCATCGCCGGCAAGGCGGCCTGCGAGGATCTCTGCTTTTCGGGCGCCAGCCACACCTGCGCGAGCGGGGTGATCCGCAATCCGCATAATCCCGCCCACAGCGCCGGCGGTTCGTCAGGCGGCAGCGCCGCGCTGGTGGCTTCAGGCGAAGTGCCGATGGCGCTTGGCGGCGACCAGGGCGGATCGATCCGCACGCCGTCGAGCTGGTGCGGAATTTATGGCCTGAAGCCGACGTGGGGGCTTGTGCCCACCACGGGCTCGATGCCGATCAGCTATTCGGTCGACCATTGCGGGCCGATGGGCGCCAGCGTCGATGACGTCGCGCGGCTTCTGACCGTCATCGCCGGCCATGACGGCTGGGATACGCGAACCATCGCCGCGCGCACCGGCGATTACATGGCCGCGCTCGGCAAACCGGCCAGGGGATTGCGCGTCGGCATTCTGCGCGAAGGATTTGGCCATCCCGAAAGCGATCCCGAGGTTGATGCCAAGGTGCGGCAGGCGATCGCAGCCCTGGGCAAGGCCGGCGTCGAGGCCGAGGAAATCTCGGTGCCCTGGCATCTCGATGGGCCGCATGTCTGGAGCGGGATCATCCTGGAAGGCGCGGCCGAGATGATGCTGAAGGGCTATGGCGTCGGCAACAACATTCACGGGTACTATCCGCTCTCGATGCAGGAAGCCTTCGCAAGGGGGATGGGAACGCGGATCAACGACGTCTCGCCGACGGTGAAACTGGTGCTGATGCTCGGCGAATACATGCATCGGAATTATCACGGGCGTTATCATTCCAAGGCGCAAAATCTCCGGGTGCTGCTGCGGCGCGCCTATGACGAGGCGCTGGAGAAGTTCGACGTGCTGGCGATGCCGACGATCCCCTTCACGGCCACGCCGATACCGCCGGCCGATGCGCCGCTCGGCACCGCGATTGACGTGGCACTCAACATGCAGGCCAATACCTGCTCGTTCGACGTATCCGGTCATCCCGCCTTCACGGTGCCATGCGGCCGTGTCAACGGTTTGCCGGTCGGTCTGATGCTGGTCGGCCGTCATTTCGAGGAGACGACCTTGATTCAGCTTGCTGCGGCGGTCGAAGCCGGCGGCGACTGGAAGCTGAGCTAGAACCGAGTGAGGTGATGATCCGATGCCGACGCACGATCTGCACTATTCCGAACTGGTCGAGGTTGGACGACGTATCCAAAAACGCGAGCTGTCTTCCGTGGAAGCCACGCAGGCTCAGCTCGAACGCATCGCGCGTCTCGATGGCCAGTTGAAGAGTTACGCCCATGTAATGGCCTCGTCGGCGCTGTCGCAGGCGCACGCAGCCGACAATGAAATCGCCGCGGGCAAGGTGAGGGGCCCGCTTCATGGCGTGCCGATCGCCGTCAAGGACCTGTGCTGGACCAAGGATGCGCCGACCGCCGCCGGGATGAAGATCCATCGCGACAATCGCCCGAGCGAAGACGCAACGGTCGTCGCCAGACTCAAGGACGCCGGCGCGGTCATCCTCGGCAAGCTGCAATTGACCGAAGGCGCTTACGCCGACCATCATCCGGAGATCGATCCGCCGCGCAACCCCTGGGATGCAACGCTCTGGTCCGGTGCCTCCTCGAGCGGCTCCGGCGTCGCCACCGCCGCCGGGCTTTGTTACGGATCGCTGGGCTCCGACACCGGCGGCTCGATCCGCTTTCCCTCGGCCGCCAACGGCGTGACCGGCTTGAAGCCGACCTGGGGGCGGGTGAGCCGCTACGGCGTGTTCGAATTGGCCGCCACGCTGGATCATATCGGGCCGATGGCGCGCAGCGCGGTGGATTGCGGTGCGATACTCGGCGCCATCGCCGGCGCCGATCCCAGGGATCCGACCGCAGTGCTGGAGCCGGTGCCGGATTATCTGGCCAACCTGAACGGCAGCTTGCGGGGAACGCGCATCGGTGTCGATCGGCGCTGGACCAGCGAGGGCGTCGATGCCGCCACGACAAAGGTATTGCAGGACGCGCTGCGCGCGGCGACCGATCTCGGCGCGGAAATTCACGAGATCGTCTTTCCCGATCCCGCGGCCATGATCGCCGACTGGTTTCCATTGTGCGGCGTCGAGACCGCGGTCGCGCATGAAGCCACCTATCCATCGCGGAAGTCGGACTACGGTCCGGGACTTGCCGGATTGATCGAACTGGGGCTGCAACAGTCCGGCACCGATTATCAGAAGATCGTCCTGCGCCGCGAGGCCTTCAAGGGAATGGTGAGGGCGCTATTCGAAACGGTCGATCTTTTGGCGGTGCCGGCCCAGACCTTCTCGGCGCCGACGCTCGCCAGGATGGCTACCCTCGGTGAAGATCCGGACCTGATCGCCGGCCTGCTGCGCTTCACCTGTCCCTTCGACATGACGGGAAGTCCGACCATTACGCTACCGGGCGGCTTTACGGAAAGCGGCGGTCCGGTCGCCTTCCAGTTCGTGGGCCGGCATTTCGATGAGGCGCGCCTGGTGGCGGCCGGCGATGCATTCCAGCGCGTCACCGACTGGCACCGCCGCCATCCCTCGCTGGATGATTGAGGAGATGTCGATGACCAATGTCTCCTGGCTCAACACCCCGATGCTGCTCAGCAGACGCGGATGCATCCGGCCCGGCAACATGGCCGATCCAAAAGGCACGACGGTTGCATCGGTTCTGAAGGATATCCGGTCTCATGACACATCGGCAACAACGGAGGAGTAGGGCAATGAAAGTCAATCGCAGAAGGTTTTTACAGGGCACGGCCGCGGCAGCTGCCGCGGGCGCTTTCTCTTCCAGCGCCTGGGCGGCAGATCCGATCAGCGTGGCCAGCATCCACGATCTCTCGGGCGGGCTCGACATCTACGGCAAGCCGATGGTCGATGCGCTGACGCTGGCGGTCGAGGAGGCGAATGCGGCGGGCGGCCTGCTGGGGCGGCAGGTCAAGCTGATCAATTACGACACCCAGTCCAACATGCAGCTCTACACGCAGTTCGCGCAGCAGGCCGCGCTCAAGGACAAGGTCGCGGTCGTCCATGGCGGCATCACCTCAGCCTCGCGCGAGGTGATCCGGCCGGTGCTCGACCGCTTCAAGACGCTGTACTTCTACAACACGCAATATGAAGGCGGCGTCTGCGACCGCAACCAGTTCGACACCGGCGTGACCCCGGCGCAGACCGTGGAAAAGCTCGTGCCCTACGCCATGAAGAAGTGGGGCAAGAAGGTCTATGTCATCGCGGCCGACTACAATTACGGCCAGATCACCTCGCAATGGGTGAAGAAATACGTCACCGAAAACGGCGGCGAAGTCGCCTCGATCGACTTCTTTCCGCTCGACGTCACCAATTTCGGCTCGACCATCTCCAAGATCCAGGCGGCGAAGCCGGATTTCGTCTGGTCCGCATTGGTCGGCGGCGCGCATATCTCGTTCTATCGCCAGTGGGCCGCGGCCGGCATGCGCAAGAGCATTCCGATGGCGTCGACCACCTTCGCCGTGGGCAACGAGCACATCGTATTGTCGCCCGACGAATGCAACGACATGCTGGTGTGCTACAATTACTTCCAGGACCTGAAGAACAAGGCCAACGAAACCTTCGTGGCCGCGTTCCACAAGCGTTTCGGCGCCGACTATCCCAACGTCACCGAACTCGCGATGGGAACCTATCAAGGCTTCCGGATCTGGAGCGAGGCGGTCAAGAAGGCCGGCAGCATCGACCGGATCAAGGTGATCGAGGCGCTGGAAACCGGGATCAGCATCGATGCGCCCTCGGGCAAGGTCACGATCGATCCTCCAACCCATCACTGCGTCCTTGACGTTCACATCGCCGAGGTCAAGGACAAGAAGCTCAACGTGCTGGAAGACTTCCTGCAGCAGAAACCGGCGGATACGGCCGCGGTGTGCGACCTCATCAAGAATCCGGCCGACAACCAGCAATACGTCATCAAGATCTGAGAGGCCGGTTGGCCATAGGCTCGGTTGAGGAAAGGCGAACGTGGATCTTATTGCTCTCCTGGCGATCCAGGTCCTTTACGCGATTGCCAGCCTGGCGCTGATCAGCGTCGGGCTGGCGATCATCTTCGGCATGATGCGGGTGATCAATCTCGCGCATGGCGAATTCCTGATGCTCGGCGGCTATGCCGCGATCGTCGCCACCAGCCACGGCATCAGCATCTGGATCGCGATGCTGGTGGTGGCGCCCGTCGTGGTCGGCATCATCGGGGTCATCGTGGAGCGGACCATCATCCGCTTCCTGTATGGCCGCATGATCGACACCATGCTCGCGACCTGGGGTCTCAGTCTTTTTCTGGTGGGGCTGACGACGGCGATCTTCGGCAATACCACGGTCGGCATTTCGGCGCCGCTCGGCAGTTTCCAGATCGGCGCCTATCGCACCAGCGGGTACACGCTGTTCGTCATCGCGGTCGCGGTCGTCGTGTTGGCCGGCATCTTTGCGGTGCTGCGCTGGACCCGCCTCGGCCTGATTGCCCGCGGCACCATGCAGAACGCCAATATGGCGGCGGCGCTCGGCGTCAACCCGCCCCGCGTCTATGCCGTCACCTTCGGCATCGGCGCCGCGCTATCGGGCCTTGCCGGCGCGGTGCTGGCGCCGGTCTCCGGCGTCTTTCCCACCATCGGTGTCGCCTATGTCGCCAAATCCTTCATCACCGTGATCGGCGGCGGTGCCGCCATTCTCAGCGGAACGCTCTCCGCATCCACGCTGTTCGGCGCCATCAATCAGATCGCGACCTTTGCCACCACGCCGGTGTTCGGCGAGGTGGCGTTGCTTGCGACCGCCATCGTCCTGATCCGCCTGCTGCCGCAAGGCATCACCGGTCGCTTCTTCCGGAGAGGTCTGTGAACGCTCGCGCCCTCAATCTTCTCGGTCTTGCGCTGGTCGGCATCGTCGGCGCCGGCTTCCTGGTCCTGACACCGTGGTTGGTCGAACTCGATGTCGTGCTCGAACTCACGATCTACATGATCATGGCGATCCTGGCGCTCAGCCTGGCGCTAATCTGGGGTTACGGCGGCATTCTCTGCTTCGGCCAGTCGGCGTTCTTCGGGCTCGGCGCCTATACTTACGCGATCGCCATGTTCAACATCGGCGAGAGCACGGTGCCGCTTTTGCTGGCGATTGTGCTGCCGGCCGCCTTCGCCGCGCTGCTCGGCTATTTCATGTTCTACGGGCGCATCAGCGACGTCTATCTCGGCGTCATCACGCTGACGGTGACGCTGATCCTGTTCAATTCCATCAATTCCACCGCCGGTCCCGAATTCCATATCGGCACCGCGCGGCTTGGCGGTTTCAACGGCATTCCGGGAATTCCGCCGCTGAATATCCCCGGCAACAAGGCCGCGGTGATCGATCTCGAAGGCATGTTCTATCTGGCGACGGCCGCGTTGCTCGCGACCTATTTCGGATTGCGCCTGTTGCTGGCGAGCCGCTTCGGCCGCATCATTGTCGGCATCCGGGAAAACGAACGGCGCGCCGAACTCTTAGGCTACGATCCCCGGGCCTACAAGCTTGCGACCTTCACCATCGGCGGCGCGCTCGCGGGCTTCGCCGGATGCCTGTTCGCCAATTGGGGAAATTTTGTCAGCCCGACCATCTTCGGACTGGCGCAGTCCGCGCAGATCATCATCTGGGTCATCGTCGGCGGGCGCGGCACCCTGATCGGCCCGATCGTCGGCTGCATCGGCATCCAGTGGCTTACCACCGCGCTCGGGGCGAACCAGCCCAGCGGTTCGGACTGGTGGACAAAGATCCTGGCCAACGCGCCGTTCATCCTTGGTATAATCCTGATCGGGTTCGTGCTGCTGGTGCCGAAGGGCCTGGTGCCGACGCTCGGCGATTGGGGACAATCGCTGCTGCGTTCGCGCGGCCGTCGCGTGACAGCGAGCCTCAAACCGAAACAGGCGGAGGAGGGGTGATGGCCGCGCCGCTGCTTCAGACCCGCGATCTCAGCATGCATTTCGGCGGCGTCAAGGCCGTGCGCAACGTCAACTTCACGCTGGCCGAAGGCGAGCTGCGTTGCCTGATCGGCCCGAACGGCGCCGGAAAAAGCACCTTCTTCAAGATGCTCACCGGCCAATTGGAGCCGAGCCTGGGCCAGGTGCTGTTCCGCGGTCATGATATTTCCCACGCCCACGCGCATCAGATCGCGCGCCTTGGCATTGGCATCAAGACCCAGGTGCCGAGCGTGTTCGATGGTTTGAGCGTGCGCGAAAACATCTGGCTCTCGGCGAGCCGCATCCATCCCCGCGAGCGCGTCAATGGCGTGGTCGACGAGATGCTGGAGCGTATTGGCCTGACCGGTGCCGCCGAGCGTCTGGTCGGCCAGCTCGCGCACGGCCAGCGGCAATGGGTCGAGCTCGGCATCGTGCTGTCGACTGATCCCGAACTCATCCTGCTCGATGAGCCGGCCGCCGGCATGACGCATGAGGAAGTGTTCAAGACCGCCGAGCTCGTCCGCGAGATCAATCGCAGCAAGGCGCTGATCGTGGTCGAGCACGACATGCAGTTCATCCGCATGATCGCCAAGCAGGTGACGGTGTTCAATCAGGGCAGTGTGCTGGTGGAGGACGCCGTGGAGAATATCCTGCGCAATCCGCTGGTGCGCGACATCTATCTCGGCAAACAGGCCGCCGCATGATGCTCAATGTGCAGGGACTTCGCACCGGTTACGGCCGCATTCCGATCCTCAACGGGGTCAGCTTCGCGGTCAAGCAAGGCGAGTTCATCGGAATTCTCGGCCATAACGGCATGGGCAAGACGACGCTTCTCAAGGCGCTGATGGGTTTCCTGCCAGCGACCGCCGGGCACGTCCGCCTCGACGGCGAGGATGTGACGGCGGCCGAACCCTACCGCCGCGCGCGGCTCGGGTTCGGCTATGTGCCGCAGGGGCGCGAGATTTTTCCCGGGCTGACGGTCTACGACAATCTGCGGATGGGATGCACCAAGCAAGGCCGTGCCGAGCAGGAAATCATCACTGAAGTGCTGGAGGAATTTCCCCGCCTCAAGCCGCTGCTCGATCGTCCCGGTGGGGCGTTATCCGGCGGCGAGCAGCAATTGCTGGCGATGGCGCGCTGCCTTTGCGGTGCGCCACGCCTCGTTCTTCTCGACGAGCCGACCGAAGGCATCCAGCCGTCGATCATCGACGAGATTATCGAGGTCCTGCTGCGGCTGCGCGACCGAAGCGGCCTCACCATGATCCTGGTCGAGCAGAATCTCGATTTCATCGCCGCGCTCTCACAGCGGATTCTCATCATTCAAAAAGGCGCGATCACCCGTGAAGTGCAGCCGGGCGATCTCGGAGACCCCGGTCTTGTCGGAGAGTTCATCGGAATCACCACCTAAGCCCGATCCAGCGGGCATGATCACAGGGAGACGACCATGGCAGTCAGACGACCCACGCTCGATCAGTTGCGCAGCGTCGCCGAGGACCTCGGCATGCATATGGGCGACGAGGAACTGAAATCCTACGACGCCCTGATGCAGGCGAATTACGCCGCCTACGAAGCCATCGATGCCATGCCGGACTATGTTCCGGCGGTGAAATATCCGCGCACGCCCGGCTACCGGCCCGAAGGCGAGGAAAACAAATACAATGCCTGGTACGTCAAGACGACGATCAAGGGCGCGCCGAACGGCAAGCTCGCCGGCAAGACGATTGCGCTGAAGGACAATATCTGCCTCGCCGGCGTGCCGATGATGAACGGCGCCTCGACGCTCGAGGGTTACACGCCCGATACCGATGCGACCATCGTCACCCGCATGCTCGATGCCGGCGGCACCATCCTCGGCAAGGTTCATTGCGAATATTTCTGCTTCTCCGGCGGCAGCCACACCTGCGCCGCCGGCCCGGTCCATAATCCGCACAAGATGGGCTATTCGGCCGGCGGGTCGTCCTCGGGCAGCGCCGTCGTGGTGGCGACCGGCGAGGCCGACATGGCGATCGGCGGCGATCAGGGCGGGTCGATCCGTATTCCCGCGTCCTTCAGCGGCATTTACGGCATGAAGGCCACCTATGGCCTGGTGCCCTACACCGGCGTGATGCCGATCGAACTCACCATCGATCACACCGGCCCGATGACGCGCACCGTGCGTGACAACGCGCTGCTGCTGGAAGTGCTGGCGGGAGCGGACGGGCTCGATCCGCGGCAAGGCGCGCCGAAAGTCTCAAGCTATACCGAAGCGCTGGGCGGCGGCGTCAAGGGATTGCGGATCGGCATCGTCAAGGAAGGCTTCGGGCTTGCGGTCTCCGAGCGCGACGTCGACGCCAAGGTCATGGCCGCCGCCGAGCTCTTCAAGAAGCTCGGCGCCACCGTCGATGAAATCTCGGTGCCGATGCATCTGGTGGCTCCGGCGATCTGGCTGCCGATTGCCGCCGAAGGCGCCACCGAGTTCATGATGAAGGGCAACGGCATGGGGACCAACTGGCGCGGTCTCTACAATACCACGCTGCTGGACGCGCATTCGGCCTGGCACCATCGCGCCGATGAACTCTCCGACAGCCTCAAGATCACGATGCTGCTCGGGCAGTATTTCAGCAAGCATTATCGCGGTCATTTCTATGCCAAGGCGCAGAACCTCAATCGCAAGCTGCGCGCCGCCTACGATACGGCGCTGAACAGCTACGATCTGCTGCTGATGCCGACCTTGCCGATGAAGGCGACGCCGCTGCCGCCGGCGGACGCGCCGCGCGAGCTCTACATTCAGCGTGCGTTCGAAATGGTGCCCAACACGGCGCCGTTCAACGCATCGGGGCATCCGGCGATGAGCATTCCCTGCGGCATGAGCGACGGTCTGCCGATCGGGATGATGCTGATCGGCAAGTATTACGATGAGCCGACGATCTATCGCGCCGCCGCGGCATTCGAAGGCGCGGGCGACTGGACCAGGATGTAAGTCAACCGGGCAGCCTGCCGTGCGTGACGGCAGGCCGCACATCATCAGGGGAGGCGACGATGGATCTCGGATTAAAAGGCAAGAACGTGCTGGTGACCGGCGGCAGCAAGGGCATCGGGCTCGCGATCGCGGAACTGTTCGCGGATGAAGGCGCCAATGTCGCGATCTGCGCGCGCAATGCCGATGAGGTCGCCAAGGTCGTGAAGGCGCTGGCGGGGAAGGGCGTCAAATCATGGGGCAAAGCTCTCGATGTCGCCGACCCCACAGCGCTCAAGCAATGGGTCGAGGGCGCGGCTTCTGAGTTGGGCGGTATCGACGCGATCGTCTGCAATGTCAGCGCGCTCGCGGTCGGCGATACCACCGAGACCTGGGAGAAGTCGTTTCGCATCGACATGATGCACACGGTCCATTCCGTTGCGGCGGCGATGCCCTATCTGGAGAAATCCAAATCGGCTTCGATCGCGATCATCTCGAGTGTTTCGGGTTTCGAGGTCGATTTCGCGGCCGGTTCCTACGGCGCCTTCAAGGGCGCGCTGATTCACTACGCCAAGGGACTGAGCAACCAGCTCATCGCCAAGGGCATCCGCGTCAACGCGGTGTCGCCGGGGAATACCTATTTCGAAGGCGGCTTCTGGCAGGGTGCGGAGCGCGGCATGCCCGACCTTTTCAAGTCTGTGATTTCGATGAACCCGAGCGGGCGCATGGGCACGGCGCAGGAAGTCGCCGCCGGTGTCGTCTTCCTGGCAAGCCCGGTGGCGAGCCGCATTTCCGGGACCAACCTCATCATCGACGGTGCGCTCACCAAGGCTGTGTAGCGAAATTCCCTGAGCTCGAACATAACGACAAAACAGATCGGACGGCAGATGAGCAACGAAATCGGGCGACGGGATTTTCTCGGCGCGGTCGCGCTCGTTGGCGCGGCTGCGGCGGCAGGGCGGACCTTCGTCGGTTCCGCCGGCGCCGTCACGGCGTCGAGCGACGGCATCACCTCAGCCTCGGCGAGCGAACTCGCCGAAGCCATTCGATCGAAGCAATTGAGCTCCAAGGCCGTTGTCGAAGCGCATCTGGAAAGGATCGCCAAGGTCAATCCAAAACTCAATGCCGTCGTTCAACTGACGGCGGAGGCGGCGCGCAAGGAGGCCGATGAAGCCGACGCGGCGCTCGCCCGCGGTGACATCAAGGGCCCGCTTCATGGCGTTCCCGTCACCATCAAGGACACGCTGGAAACCGCCGGCGTGATCTGCACCGGCGGCACCAAGGGCCGGGCCAATTACGTGCCCAAGGCGGACGCGACAGCGGTCGCGCGGCTGCGTGCCGCCGGCGGCATCGTGCTTGGCAAGACCAATGTGCCCGAACTCGCGGGCGCGGCCGAGACCGACAATCTGATCTACGGGCGGACCAATAATCCCTACGATCTGGCGCGCACGCCGGGTGGCAGC
Source organism: uncultured Alphaproteobacteria bacterium (assembly GCA_963793165.1). Taxonomy (GTDB): domain Bacteria; phylum Pseudomonadota; class Alphaproteobacteria; order Rhizobiales; family Xanthobacteraceae; genus Bradyrhizobium. The sequence goes on along the minus strand of CAWBYU010000002.1, from coordinate 600,978 downwards.
AGCGGCGGCGAGGCCGCGATCGTTGCGGCCTGTGGCTCGCCGCTTGGCCTCGGCACCGATGCCGGCGGCAGCATCCGCATCCCCGCGCATTATTGCGGATTGGCCGCGATCAAGCCGACCTCGGGCCGTGTGCCCCGCACCGGACAATTCCCGTTGCCATTGGGCGCGCGCAATCCGGTGTTTCACGTCAGCCTGATCGCGCGAAAAGTACAGGACCTTGCCCTGGCGCTGCCGATCATCTCCGGTCCCGATTTCCGCGATCATTCCATCGTAGGAATGCCGCTCGGCGATCCCTCGAAAGTGGTGTTGCGCGATTTGAAGATCGCCTTCTTCGACGATGACGGCGTCGCCACGCCAACAAAAGAAATCGTCGCCGCGGTGCGCGATTCCGCCAAGGCATTCGCAGACGCAGGGGTGAAGGTCGAGGAAAGCCGGCCGCCGGATGCGGGCAAGCCCGGCGGCGTCTATTTCGATATCAGCCGCGGCGATGGCGGGGCCGGCACGCGGGCGTTCCTCAAGAGCGTCGGAACCAACGAAATCTCACCGATGTTCGAAAAGGCGCTGACGGTTGCCGTTGCACCGGCGATGGCCAACACGACGGAGGCGCTCGCCGCGTTTGTGCGATGGGATCTGTTCCGAAATTCGATGCTGCGCTTCATCGAGAACTACGATGCGTTGCTGTCGCCCGTCGCGCCCTATCCGGCGCTGCTGCATGGCACCGGCTTCGACGACGACAAGCGGATCGGGTTCGGCTACGCGCAGATGCATAACCTCACCGGCTGGCCTACGGCGACGGTGCGGATCGGCACCTCGCCGGAAGGGTTGCCGATCGGTGTCCAGGTGGCTGCCCGGCCGTGGCGAGAGGACGTGGCGCTGGCGCTGGTTCAGCATCTTGAAAAGAGCTTCGGCGGCTGGAAGATGCCGCCATCGATCTGAAACCCGCTTCACGCTGGCCTCCTGGGCGAGGCGATTTGAGTTTCCCGCAATCTGACGTAAGGTCGCTCGATCCCAAGAGAGCGTCCAAGTCAGAGTCATGAGTTTCAGCGAAGACAAAAGTGGTCCCTGGCGCGTCGGCATCTTGTTCTCCCAGACCGGAGTGACTTCCGCGATCGAGCAATCCCAGCTCAATGCGACGCTGCTCGCCATTGAAGAGATCAATTCCGCCGGCGGCGTGCTCGATCGCATGATCGAGCCGGTCATCTACGACCCGGCGTCCGACCCCAAGCAGTTTCGCGCATTGGCCGAACGCCTGTTCCAGCTCGATCGCATCCGGCTGCTGTTCGGCTGCTATATGTCGAGCACGCGCAAGGCGGTTTTGCCGGTGGTCGAAAGCCATCGCGGCCTGCTGTTCTATCCGACGCTCTATGAGGGTTTTGAATATTCGCGGCACTGCATCTACACCGGCGCTGCGCCGAACCAGAACTCGCTGCAGCTCGCGCAAATTCCTGCTCTCGACCTATCGGCAACCGCTTTCTGCTGGTCGGATCGAACTACATCTATCCCTACGAGTTCAACCGGCTGATGGCCGATTTCGTCGTGCAGGGCCGCGGCAAGGTGCTGGACGAGATCTACGTGCCGCTCGAGGCCGGCGCCGGCAGGATTTCGACAAGGTCATCAACCGGATCAAGAAGACCTCTCCGGACGTGATCTTTTCGACCGTGGTCGGGCAGGGCACCTCGGTGTTCTATGAGGCCTATCGCAATGCCGGGTTCGATCCTGGCGAAGATGCCGATCGCGAGCCTGACCACCAGCGAAGCCGAAGTCGCGGAGATGCATCGCGAGGCCGCCGAGGGCCACATCACCGCGGCGCCGTTCTTCGAAACGCTCTCGTCGCCTGCGGCGCGGCGTTTCGTCGACAGCTTCAAGAACAAATACGGACCCGATGCGCCGGTTACCGGCGGCGGCGGAAGCTGCCTATTTCCAGCTGCATCTGGCGATGCGCGCGCTGGCGCGCTGCGGCTCGGACGATCCGGAACAGGTGCTGAAAGAGCTGCGCGATTCCGAGTTCGACGCGCCGCAGGGCAGGGTCAGGATCGATCCGGAAAACAACCATACCTATCTCTGGCCGCGCATCGCGCGACTGGACAAGGCCGGCCGATTTCAGACGGTCTGGAATCCCGGTGTTCGGATCAAGCCGGACCCCTATTGTGTCGTACAGAGCCTTGACGACTGGTCGGCTGACGACCTTCAAACAGTCAACCACTGAGGTTCTGGACGCGGGAGCAGGCGGTGGCCATCCAAATCCTTCGCGATCTTCGCGGCCTGCGGGTCCAGGTGGTGCATCCGCCGGATAAGCGAGCGCGTCAGGCTGGTCGAGCATCTGCGCCGCATCGGCTGCATGGTCGAGACGCAATGGCCGGTTCCGGAATGCTGGACCGATAGTTCCGACGTGATGCTGCTGGCGATTGAACATGATGTTCGAGGCGATATTCAGCGCCTTCTGAAGTCGAGCGACGGACCCCGGCCGACCCTGATCGCCATCGTCGGTTACGAAGATCCGTCGACGCTTCAACTGGTGCTGGAGGCCGGCGCGGTCGCCGTCATCGAGCGGCCGATCCGGCCGTTCGGCCTGCTCACCAACCTGACCATCGCGCGCAGCCTCTGGCTGGAGAAGCGCGAAACCGACAAGCACATCCGCAAACTGGAGCGCAAGCTTTCCGGCCTGCAGCGTATCCAGAAGGCGAAGGCCATCCTGATGGATGGCCAGGGATTGAGCGAAGCCGAAGCCTATGAAAGCATCCGCCGCCAGGCGATGGCGAAGCGGTTGTCGATGGATGACATGGCGGCGGCGATCATTCACGCAAACGAACTCTTGCAGTACCGCGCGAAAGATGTTTAGCTTTGTTCCTGACTGCAGCTGAAGCCAAGTTCTGGCTGGCGCAGTTTTCGCCGGACCACCAATGACGTTGGTTTGGCATTGGCTAGGCAGCCCGAGAGGTCCGCGAGGATCTGTCGGGCTTTTTTTGTTTTGACGACCAAAAATCGGCACGGACTTGATCGTTCGCTGCCGAAGGGAGAGATCTATGCATCACGGCGATATTTCATCGAGCAATGACACGGTCGGCGTTGCCGTCGTGAACTACAAAATGCCTCGCCTCCACACCAAGGCGGAGGTTCTGGCCAACGCCAAGAAGATCGGCGAGATGCTGGTGGGCATGAAGAGCGGTCTTCCCGGCATGGATCTCGTGATCTTCCCGGAATATTCGACCCACGGCATCATGTACGACTCCAAGGAGATGTACGACACGGCATCGGTCGGTGCCCGGCGAGGAGACCGAGATTTTTGCCGAAGCCTGCCGCAAGGCCAAGGTCTGGGGCGTGTTCTCGCTTACCGGCGAGCGCCATGAGGAGCATCCGCAACAAGGCGCCGTACAACACTCTGATCCTGATGAACGACAAGGGCGAGATCGTTCAGAAGTATCGCAAGATCATGCCCTGGGTGCCGATCGAAGGCTGGTATCCCGGCAACTGCACCTATGTCTCCGATGGCCCGAAGGGCCTCAAGATATCGCTGATCATCTGCGACGACGGCAACTATCCGGAGATCTGGCGCGACTGCGCCATGAAGGGCGCCGAACTGATCGTTCGCTGCCAGGGCTACATGTACCCGGCGAAGGATCAGCAGGTGCTGATGGCCAAGGCGATGGCGTGGGCCAACAACGTCTATGTCGCGGTCGCCAATGCTTCGGGCTTCGACGGCGTCTATTCCTATTTCGGCCATTCGGCGATCATCGGCTTTGACGGCCGCACGCTCGGCGAATGCGGCGAGGAGGATTACGGCATTCAGTACGCCGCGCTCTCCAAGTCGCTGATCCGCGATGCGCGCCGGACCGGGCAATCGGAAAACCATCTCTTCAAGCTGGTGCATCGCGGCTACACCGGCATGATCAATTCCGGCGAGGGCGACCGCGGCGTCGCGGCATGCCCCTACGATTTCTACAGCAAGTGGATCGCCGATCCCGAAGGCACCCGCGAGATGGTGGAGTCGTTTACGCGAACGACGGTCGGTGTCGAGGAATGTCCGATCGAGGGAATTCCGAACAAGGCAACGACGCATCGCTAGACCGGCGTTTGAGCACTGCGCCGATGGTTCGCTATCGGCGCAGGATTCAACATAGCAGTGGAACGGCGTTCCGGCCTCGGATCGGTTGATCGCTTGCGGCCCATGCTTCGAGACGCTCGCTCTGCTCGCTCCTCAGCATGAGGTTGTTGTGTTTCAACAAAGTCAGACCTCATCCTGAGGAGCATCGCGAAGCGATGCGTCTCGAAGGATGAAGCCAATTGCGTTAACGTCGCACCAGGCGGAAATAGAGGTCGGACAGCCGAGCCGGGAGATCCTCAATTCGAGGCACCAGCAGGGTGTTGCCGCGCCCGAAAATACGGGCCGCGGAATTCATGGCGTTCGATCCCAGCACCACGCCGAATCCGTCGATGCTGCGCGCGCGCAATCCGACCGCGGCGCGGCGCGCATCCTCGACCAGATCGGCCGGGTCGGCGACGTCGATGTCGGACGGTTCGCCATCGGTCAGGACGATGACCAGCTTCCGGAAGCTGCTGATGTGACCGATCACTTCGCCGGCGTGGCGAAGCGCTGCGCCGAGCCGCGTCGACAGGCCGGAAGACAGCGCCGCCAGTCGTCCGATGCAGGCCCGGTCATAAGGCTCATCGAAAGCCTTCACGGTCATCATCTCGACATCGTCGCGTCCGTTCGAGGCAAAGGCGAGCAGACAAAAGGGATCGCCAAGCGCGCTCATGGCTTCGGCGAGAACCGCAACCGCCAGGCGTTCGACCTCGAGAACGGAAGCGCCGGAGGCGAGCCGATCGCGTGTCGATTCCGAGATATCGAGCAGCAGCAGAACCGCGAGATCGCGATGCTTCGCGCTCGTCGCGCGAAATATCCGCGGGTCGGGTTCGTGATGCATACGCAAGGCGATCCCGGCGTCGAGCATGGCGTCGACGTCGAGGTCGTGGCCGTCGAGCTGCCGTTTCAGCCGGATCGTTCTTCCGACGCGCACGCCGCGGACCAGCCGCCTGATCCGGTTGCGCAAGACGTCGGCGCGCTCAAGGGCCGCTTCCACCAGGCGTGGATCGCCGGACTGCGCGGGAACCTCGCGTACCGTCGTCCATTCCGGACGCTCGATCCCATGCGCGCGATCCCATTCCGGATATTTTGCGATCACACGACCACGTTGGTCCGGCGCGACAGGCCGGGCGCGGCCGACCTTGCTTTCGTCTTCAAGCATTTCGGGGCGGAGCGAGTTCTGATCGGGATCGTGGCGCGGCTCTGGGCGCGCGGCCTCAACGGCGAGTTCCAGCGTTTCTCCAGAGGAGGGTACGTCATTGCCAAAATCCCACAGACCTAGACCATCGTCGCGATACAGCGGCTCGACGACATAGGTCTTGGCGTTGAACTGTACGCGCATCTGGCCGAGATCGTTGCCCAGCAGCATGCCGATCTCGCGGCTGATGGCGGGGTCCTCGATGCGCGGAAGCCGAGCCTCGAACATTTCGCGTCCTTTGCCGACAAAGCCGTCATCGTCTTCGTAAGACGGATCGAACAGAGCACGCGCCAGCCGTGCCAGCAGGACGGGCGCGGTGGCCACGCCGGCCGGTTCGGCGACATGGTAGGGCGACCATAATTTGCGCAGTCCCGGTAGCTGGCGCATCGCCAAAAGCTCGATGCGGGCATCCTCGATCAAGGTGACGAGCGCGATCTGCAGCGGCTTCAGTGTCCCGACGGAAAATCGGGGGCCGCCGAGCACGAGATGCGCCTGGGCGTGCGCCGCCGCCGCTCGATATAAAGTGTATGCGGCTTCGCCCTGCACGCCGCGATAGATCTCGGGCATCCGGATCAGCGGACCTGCGATCCCGGCGCGGCGCTGTGGCGCCTGGGCGGTGCCAACCGGAAAACTGCGCAATTGCGGCGGCCGTCCCCATAGCGAGGTGACAAACGCCTTGGTCTGGCGCTCGGTTTCAGCAAATCCGACGCCGGTTGCCGCTCGTTCCAGCAGTCGCCGCGCCAGTTCATCCTGCAGCGTGAAGAACGCCAGCCGCCGATGCCTGTTGCCGGCCGCCAGTTTCAGCCCGGCAGCAATGAAGTTCTCGAAGGCGCGAAGGTTGCCCGCCGGCAGGATCTCGTCCATCCGCGACGCGGTCGCCTCGACCGATTCCGGCGCTCGCTGCGCAAGGTCGTCCATGATGCGCCACCAGCGCACGAGATCCGGACCGCCCAGAATTCGGCGTGCCACTGCGACAGACCTGAGCGTGGCGGCGGTCGCTGGTGCGCCGGCATGGCGACAAATATTCGTGGCGGTGTGCGCGGCACCGATTAGCGGTGCGATGTCTTCCTCGGTCGGATGGTTTCGGCTGATCTCCCAGAACGCGACCAGGCAGGATGGTCCGGCATTGACGTCGGCCAATGCCAGCACGCCTGTAGCCCAGCCTTCGAGATCGTCGGCATCGAAGCGAGCAGCGAGATCGTCCCAGGCGGTACGAAACAGCGGACCTAGCGCCTCGCGCTGCCGCATCAGCCCATGAAGGCGGCGGATGGCTCCTTCCGGTGGCGCCGGAACCAGCCGCAGCGAGACCGATCGGACGGCGGCGCTCACGGCAGGCAGGCCTCGATCGCTGCGGTGAGCGCTTCGCGGATATCGTGATTGTCGGTAATCGGCAGCACGATGCTCGATCGCACTGCGGACTCAAGCGGAAGTCCTGCACGCACCAGCCGTCCGGCATGAATCAGCATGCGGGTCGAGGCGCCTTCGTCGAGGCCATGGCCGCCGAGATTGCGCGACCGCTCCGCGATGGCGACGAGGGTTGCGGCAAGGCCGATGTCGGTTCCCGCTTCGCGCGCCACGATGGCCGCTTCGACTGAAGGAGGCGGGTAGCCGAAATCGATCGCGAGGAAACGCTGCTTGGTCGATTCCTTCAGATCCTTCACCGCGCTCTGGTAGCCGGGGTTATAGGAGATCGTGAGCTGGAAATCGGCATGCGCCGGCACGATCTCGTTGTGCTTCTCCAGCGGCAGGATCCGCCGCGCATCCGTCAGCGGGTGGATCACCACCGTGGTGTCCTGACGGGCTTCGACGATTTCGTCGAGATAGCAGATCGCGCCGTGTCTCACCGCCATGGTCAGCGGGCCATCGTGCCAGACCGTCCCGTCAGGTTCCAGCAGATAGCGGCCGGCGAGATCGGAGGCCGTCATATCCTCATGCGCGGCGACGGTCACCAGCGGCTTTCCCAGACGCCACGCCATGTGTTCGACAAAGCGGGTTTTGCCGCAGCCGGTCGGTCCCTTCAGCATCACGGGCAAGCGTTCGGCAAAGGCGGCCTCGAACACCGCGATCTCGTCGCCAACGCGCTGATAGAAGGGTTCTGAGGCGATATGGTAGGCGTCGAGGTTCATGCGCAGCTCCACGGATGGTGCGTGGGGAAAGCCGCGCGCGAATGCGAAGACCTTCGCCCCTGTGCAGTGGGTTATTGCAGTGGGTTCGGCAAGCATCGCCTTATGGGCGCGCCACAGCCTTGGAGCGCGCAAGCAGGCGTCGGTCAAACGCCTCGACCCTCATTAGAACGTCAATCGTGATGTCGCACAAGTGACCTTGGGCCGGGATCGGGCAGCGATGACCTGCGCGGCTGTCCTCTGACGCCGATTCACGAATCGCGCCGGCGCGTGCTGGTGGCTATCGCGGCGGCGGCGGTGCGGTTCTCGACGCCGAGCTTGGAGTAGATCTGCTCGAGATGCTTGTCGACCGTCCGCGGGCTCAAGCCCAGGATCTGCGCGATGTCGCGATTGGTCTTTCCCTTGCTGACAGCCACGACAGCACTTCGCCCTCGCGGGTGGTCAGTCCGAGTTCGCTGCTGAATTCCGCCGGCAGACTGCGCGCCGGTGTCCTTGGCGAGGCGCAGCAGGAATTCGTTCGGGCCGAGCTTGCCCATATATTGCAGCCGCAGCTGCTCGTTGTTCGGGAACGAGGCCAGGGCCGTGGCTTTCGATCCGGCCTTGCCCTTTTGCGCCTGTTCGAGCCATTGCAGCATCGGAATCAGGCAGCACCAGCTCGTCGTCGGCGCCGGCGGCGAGATTGTCCGACAGCAGTTTCTGCGCCTGCGGCGTCGCCCACATGATCTTGCCCTGGCCGCTCACCGCCAGCAGGATAGCGGCCGGAGACGTCGAGCGCGGCCCGCGCGCTCTGGGTCAGCCGGGCATTGGCGAGGTGAACCCGGATCCGCGCCAGCATCTCCTCGATCACGATCGGCTTGGTCACGTAGTCGACGCCGCCGGCTTCCAGCCCGCGCACGATGTGCTCGGTCTCGGCGAGACCGGTCATGAAAATCACCGGCACGTTGGTGAGGCCGGCGTCGCGCTTCAGCCGCCGGCAGGTCTCAAAACCGTCGATGCCGGGCATCACGGCGTCGAGCAGAACGATATCGGGCGTGATCTGATCGACGATCCGCATCGCGGCGGCGCCGTCCATCGCGACCATCACCGTCATGCCGGCGCCGTCGAGCGCGTCGGTGAGCAGCCGCAGCGTCTCCGGCGAATCGTCGACGACGAGCGCGACGTCGCGCTTTCTGGAGTTCAGTGGTCATAGCTGTGCAGGCTTTTCAGGGTTGCCATGTATTGATCGAGGTCGAAGCGGTCGATCAGCGCGCGCATTTGGGTGACGAAATCGGCATGTTCGGGATGGTCGGTGCCGATTTCGTCGAGCTTGACCTGGATCGCGCGGATGTAGCCCATTTGTCCGAGGCTGATCAGTTCCTCGACATGCCGCACCGGCGGCCGCGATCCGGTGTCGGGCTTGCCAGCCGGCGACGACGACCTGATCGGCTTCATACTGCCATTCGATCTTGAGCAACTGCCGGATCAGTTCCAGCAGCCTCGGAATATCGATCGGCTTCATCAGATAGCCGTCGTGAAACGGCTGCGCCAGCGGCGTGCCGTGCGCTTCCAGCGCGCTCGCCGACACCATCAGGATGCGGGCCTGATGATGGCCGGTCGAGCGCAGCGTCTCCGCCACCGTCCAGCCGTCCATGCCGGCCATCGAGATATCCAGCAGGAACAGATCGGGCCGGCAATGCTGGGCCAGCGTCGAGGCAGGCCGGTCCGTCCGGCGCGCTGAGCAGGATGAAGCCGAGCGGCGTCAGCACCTCGCGCAGCAGATCGCGCTGGGTCGGATCGTCGTCGGTGATCAGGATGGTCTTGCGCGGACCGTGATAGCCGAAGATCGGCGCGTTGACCGGCGCGATCCGCGTCGGATTGGTGACTTCCGACAGCAGCATCTTGACGCGGAAGGTGCTGCCGGTGCCGACCGCGCTGGTGACCCTGATGTCGCCGCCCATCACGCCGGCCAGCAGCCGGCTGATGGTCAGGCCGAGGCCGGTTCCGGTTTGCGGCTGCGAGACGCCGAGCGCGCCGCGCTCGAACGGCGCAAAGATGCGTTCGAGGTCGCTGGCCTGGATTCCCGGGGCCGGTATCGATCACCTCGAATTCGGCGACCGGGCTGCGATAATGCACGACGAACTGCACGCTGCCGCTCTGCGTGAACTTGATGGCGTTCGACAGCAGGTTGATCAGGACCTGGCGCAGGCGCTTTTCGTCGGCGTAGACCACGACCGGCAGCACCGCCGGCCGCTTGAAGATGAAATCGATGCCCTTGGCGGCGGCCTGCAGGCGGAACATGCCGACGAGCTGATCGAGAAATTCGCTGAGGCGAACTTCGTCGCGCGACAGATACAGCCGGCCGGCCTCGATCTTGGAAATGTCGAGAATGCCGTCGATCAGTCCGGACAGATGATCGGCGCTGCGGCGGACCACGCGCACCTGATCGCGCGGCTTCGGCAGCAGGCTGGAATCCTGCTCCAGCAACTGCGCATAGCCGGAGATCGCGTTCAGCGGCGAGCGCAGTTCGTGGCTCAAGCCCGACGACATAGCGGCTCTTGGCGAGATTGGCGGATTCGGCGACTTCCTTGGCGCGCTGCAGTTCGGCGTCGGTGCGCTTGTGGGCGTCGATTTCCTGGATCAGCAGCGTGGTCTGCCGCCGGGTTTCCGCTTCCGCCGCGCGGCGGCTCTGCTGCGCCAGCACGAACAGCCACGCCACCACGCCGATGATGATGGTCAGCGCGAAGAACACCTTCCACAGCACGTCGGACAGCTGCAGATTGTCGACGTGGACCGTCGCCGAGGTCTGCAGATAGATCAGGCCGAGCGTCAGTCCGACCAGGCCGGCGGAAACCGCGAACACGCCGAGATAGTGCCCGAGCTGCGAATTGATCCGCGCATAGATCGGCTGCGGCAGCAGCTTGCCGAGGGTTTCGGACACCTGCGCCTGGATCCGCGCATGCGGCTTGCAGAGATCGTGGCAGCGCGCGTCGAGCGAGCAGCACAGCGAGCAGATCGGGCCGGCATAGGCCGGGCACGACGCCATGTCCTCCGGCTCGAACGAATGTTCGCAGATGCAGCACTGGATCGCTTCGAGGTTCTGCCAGCTCCGCTTCGGCTTGCGCGCGATGTAGTATTTGCCGTCGGTCGCCCAGGCGATCAGCGGCGCGGTGACGAAGGCCACGGCCAGCGCGACGAAGGCCGACAGCGCCTTCGCCGTCGGTCCGAACAGGCCGTAGAACGCGCTGATCGAGACGATGGTGGCGATCGTCATCGCGCCGACGCCGACCGGATTGATGTCGTAGAGATGCGCGCGCTTGAACTCGATCTGCTGCGGGCGCAGGCCGAGCGGCTTGTTGACGACGAGATCGGCGACCAGCGCGCCGACCCAGGCGATGGCGACGTTGGAGTAGAGCGCCAGCGTCTGCTCCAGCGCCTTGTAGACGCCGATCTCCATCAGCAGCAGCGCCACCAGCACGTTGAACACCAGCCAGACCACGCGGCCGGGATGGCTGTGGGTGAGGCGCGAGAAGAAGTTCGACCAGGCGATCGAGCCGGCATAGGCGTTGGTGACGTTGATCTTGAGCTGCGACAGGATCACGAAAGTGCCGGTCAGGGCCAGCGCGAGGTCCGGCTGCGACAGCACGTAGCGAAACGCTTCGAGATACATGTGCGCGGGCTCGGCGGCATGCTCGGTGGAGACGCCATGGCTGAGCGCGAAGAAGGCGAGGAACGATCCCGGCCAACAGCTTCAGCGCGCCGAGAATGATCCAGCCGGGGCCGGCGCTCAGCAGCGCGATCCACCACGAGGTCCGCGAGGTCCGGCGGTCGCGCGGCAGAAAGCGCAGGAAGTCGACCTGCTCGCCGATCTGCGCCACCAGCGAGAACACCACCGAGGCGGCGGTGCCGAACAGCAGCAGGTCGAGATGGCCGTGAGGGATCGCCATGCTCGCCGGCAAATTTGCGTCCACTCGGTAAAGGAGTGCGGATTGGCGTAGGCGATCGCCGCGAAGGGCAGGATGTGCAGCATGATCCAGAGCGGCTGCGTCCACAGCTGGAAGCGGCTGATCAGGGTGATGCCGTGCGTCACCAGCGGAATGATGACGACGGCGCTGATGAGATAGCCGATCGGCCGCGGGATGCCGAAGCACATCTCCAGCGCGGTCGCGAGAATGACCGCCTCGATCGCGAAGAAGATGAAGGTGAAGGAGGCGTAGATCAGCGAGGTGATGGTCGAGCCGATGTAACCGAAGCCGGCGCCGCGGGTCAGCAGGTCGATGTCGATGCCGCATTTGGCGGCATGGTAGGCGATCGGCAGGCCGCAGCAGAAGATGATGACGCTGACGACCAGGATGGCGGCGGTGGCGTTGGTGACGCCGTAGTTGAGCGTGATGGTGCCGCCGATCGCCTCCAGCGCCAGGAACGAGATCGCGCCCAGCGCGGTGTTGGCGACCCGGGCGGCGGACCAGCGCCGCGCGCTCTTGGCGGTGAAGCGCAGCGCGTAGTCTTCCAGCGTCTGGTTGGCAACCCATTGATTATATTGGCGCCTGACGCGGTCTATCCGCTGCCGCCCTGCCACTTCGGTACTCCTGACCCCCAAAACCTGACGCCCGCAAAAGCCTATCTAAAACCTACGTCGCTATTTTGCGGTGCAATATACGCGATCTTGCGTATCTGTGCACTGCACAAATTCAGCAATCCTCGCCTCGACCAATAAGCGCGTTCTCGAACTAGAATGGGGTGCTCATGTCAGACGAGAACAAACAGGGCCTGCAGTCGCCGCTTCGCCGCAAACTGCTGATGGGAACGGCGGCCTTGCCGGCGCATGGCGCATGCTGCCGCGCTCCGTCCTTCGGCGCCGGCGCCGCGCGACCTCCGCGGTCAACACCACGGGTCTCGCCGTTACCGACACCGAAGTGACGGTCGGCATCCTGCATTCCGCCACCGGCACGATGGCGATCTCCGAAACCGGCTCGATCCAGGCCGAAAAGCTCGCCATCGAGCAGATCAACGCCACGGGCGGCGTGCTCGGCCGCAAGATCAAGTTCATCCAGGAAGACGGCGCCAGCGACTGGCCGACCTTCGCGGAGAAGGCCAAGAAGCTGCTCGTCAACGACAAGGTCGCCGCGATCATGGGCTGCTGGACCTCGGCCTCGCGCAAGGCGGTGCTGCCGGTCTTCGAGCAGTACAACGGCATGCTCTACTACCCGACCTTCTATGAAGGCCTCGAGCAGTCCAAGAACGTGATCTACACCGGCCAGGAAGCGACCCAGCAGATCCTCGCCGGCCTCGACTGGATCGCCAAGGAGAAGGGCGCCAAGTCGTTCTATCTTCATCGGTTCCGACTACATCTGGCCGCGCACCTCGAACAAGATCGCGCGCAAGCACATCGAGAACGTGCTGAAGGGCAAGGTCGTCGGCGAGGAATACTTCCCGCTCGGCCACACCCAGTTCAACTCGGTGATCAACAAGATCAAGCTGACCAAGCCCGACGTGATCTTCACCGACGTCGTCGGCGGCTCCAACGTCGCCTTCTACAAGCAGCTCAAGGCGGCCGGCATCGACCTGTCGAAGCAGACGCTGCTGACCATCTCGGTGACCGAAGACGAGATCGACGGCATCGGCGGCGAGAACATCGCGGGCGCCTATGCCTGCATGAAGTACTTCCAGTCGCTCGACAATCGCGAACAACAAGACGTTCGTGCCGCGTTCAAGAAGATGTGGGGCGAGAAGACCGTGATCGGCGACGTGACGCAGGCCGCCTATCTCGGCCCGTGGCTGTGGAAGTTGACCGTCGAGAAGGCCGGCAGCTTCGACGTCGACAAGATCGCGGCGGCTTCGCCCGGCATCGAGTTCAAGGGGGCGCCGGAAGGCTACGTGCGCATCCACGAAAACCATCATCTCTGGTCGAAGACCCGCGTCGGCAAGGCCAAGCTCGATGGCCAGTTCGAGCTGATCTATCGAGACCGCCGACCTGGTCGAGCCGGATCCGTTCCCCAAGGGCTACCAGTAAGGATCGCGCGTAGCGCGCGCGATCTGTCGCGCTTCCCCAAAGCCTCTCCCTGGCGTGGATCGTCAATCCGCGCTCAAGACCCCCGCGTCGCGAACCTGCTCGCGACGCGGGACTTTCCCCGACGGAGAAGATCGATGTTCGGCGACTATTCGATTGGCGATCTCGGCTCCATCTTCGTCATGCAGGGTTTTGCCGGCCTGATCCTGTTTTCCGTCTACGTGCTGATGGCGCTCGGGCTTGCGATCATCTTCGGCCAGATGGGCGTCATCAACATGGCCCATGGCGAGTTCATGATCCTCGGCGCCTACGTCACCTGGATGACCTCGAACCTGTTCCAGCACTATCTGCCGAGCCTGTTCCCCGGCTACTTCTTCCTCGCGATGATGCTGGCCTTCTGCGCCTCCGGCGCGCTCGGCATGCTGGTCGAATGGGTGCTGATCCGGCATCTCTACAAGCGCCCGCTGGATACGCTGCTCGCCACCTGGGGCCTCAGCCTCATCCTGCAGCAGGCCTATCGCTCGATTTTCGGCGCGCGCGAAGTCGGCGTCGAACTGCCGCAATGGATGCTCGGCTCGCTGCAGGTCACCGACAGCATCGAGGTGCCGATCAACGGCATGTTCGTGATGTGCCTGACCTTGCTGATCACGATCGCGGTCGCCTACATCATGTACAAGTCGCGCTGGGGCCGCCAGGTCCGCGCCGTCGTGCAGAACCGCATCATGGCGGGCGCGGTCGGCATCAACACCGAGAAGGTCGATCGCTACACCTTCGGCCTCGGCTGCGGCATCGCCGGCGTCGCCGGCAGCGCCTTCACCATGATCGGCTCGACCGGGCCGACCTCCGGCCAGCTCTACATCGTCGATACCTTCCTGGTGGTCGTGTTCGGCGGCGCCGCGAGCCTGATCGGCACCATCGCATCGGCCTTCTCGCATCTCGCAGACGCAGTCGACCCTCGAATTCTTCATGTCGGGCTCGATGGCGAAGGTGCTGACGCTGCTCGCCGTTGTCGGAATTCTGATGCTGCGGCCGCAGGGTCTGTTCGCCCTCAAGGTCCGCAAATAACAAAAGGGCTGAAGCCATGATCGCCAACCGCTTTGTCAATCGATCGGAGCTGATCGGCATCCTGGTGCTGGCCGTCTTCCTGGTGGTGATCCTGCCGCTCTCTCTCGATGTCTTCCGGCTCAACCTGGTCGCGAAATACCTCACCTACGCCTTCGTGGCGCTGGGCCTGGTGATCTGCTGGGGCTATGGCGGCATTCTCAGCCTGGGGCAGGGCGTGTTCTTCGGCCTCGGCGGCTACTGCATGGCGATGTTCCTCAAGCTCGAAGCATCGAGCCCCGAGAACACCAAGATCCAGTCGACCCCCGGCATTCCCGATTTCATGGACTGGAATCAGATCACCTCGCTGCCGCTGTTCTGGCAGCCGTTCCACAGCCTGACCTTCACCATCGCCGCCGTCATCCTGGTGCCGGGCATCTTTGCCCTGATCATCGGCGCTGCGATGTTCAAGCGCCGCGTCGGCGGCACTTATTTCGCGATCATCACCCAGGCCGTCGCGGCGATCCTGACCATCCTGATCGTGGGGCAGCAGGGCTACACCGGCGGCATCAACGGCATGACCGACCTGCGCACCCTGAAGGGATGGGACATCCGGCCCGACCACGCCAAGGTCGTTCTCTATTTCTTCGAGGTGGGCTGCCTGTTCGTCTGCATCTTCATCGCCCAGTTCATCCGGCACTCGAAGCTCGGCCGCATCCTGGTGGCGATGCGCGACAAGGAGGACCGGGTCCGCTTCTCCGGCTACAGCGTCGCCAACTTCAAGATCTTCGCCTTCTGCGTCGCCGCCATCTTCGCCGCGATCGGCGGCGCCATGTTCGCGCTCGAGGTCGGCTTCATGTCGCCGTCCTTTGTCGGCATCGTGCCGTCGATCGAGATGGTGATCTACACCGCGGTCGGCGGACGGCTTTCGATCCTCGGCGCGGTCTACGGCACGCTGCTGGTCAACTTCGCCAAGACCAGCCTGTCGGAATCCTTTCCCGAATTCTGGCTGTTCGGCCTCGGCGGACTGTTCATCGCGGTGGTGCTTGCCTTCCCGAACGGTCTCGCCGGCATCTGGGGCGACTACGTGCAGCCGCGCATCGATCGCCTGATCTCGTCGCGCAAATCGAAATCCGGCAACGGCTGGACCGACAATTCGGTCGCCGACGGCGCCCCGGCGGAGTGAGGAGATCATCATGCTCGTAGGTCACCAGCCCAAGGAATTCCTGCTCGCGGTCGAGGCGCTCACGGTTTCCTTCGACGGCTTCAAGGCGGTCAACGACCTGTCGTTCTATGTCGACGAGAACGAGATCCGCGTCATCATCGGCCCCAACGGCGCCGGCAAGACCACGGTGCTCGACCTGATCTGCGGAAAGACCAAGGCGACCTCCGGCTCGATCCAGTTCCGCGGCCAGGAACTGACCAAGATGAAGGAGAACCAGATCGTCCAGGCCGGCGTCGGCCGCAAGTTCCAGACGCCGTCGATCTACGACGATCTCACCGTGTTCGAGAATCTCGAGATTTCCTTTCCGCGCGGCCGCACGGTGTTCGGCGCGCTGACCTTCAAGCGCGACGCCGCCGTGCGCGACCGGGTTCATGAAGTCGCCGAGATGATCTTCCTGAAGGACCGGCTCGACGTGAAAGCCGAGCTGCTCAGCCATGGCCAGAAGCAGTGGCTCGAGATCGGCATGCTGCTGATCCAGGACCCGGACCTCCTGATGCTCGACGAGCCGGTCGCCGGCATGAGCGTCAGCGAGCGGGTCAAGACCGCCGAGCTGCTCAACCGCATCATCAAGGACCGCTCGGTGCTGGTGATCGAGCACGACATGAAATTCGTCGAGGACATCGCCCACAAGGTCACGGTCCTGCATCAGGGCCAGATCCTGTCGGAAGGCACCATGGAGCACGTCAAGAACGATCCCAAGGTCATCGAAGTCTATCTCGGGCACTAGGGCATGATCGGGATAAGGGGCGTCCGGCTTCCGGACGGCATCATGTTCGGCGAAAGACAACTCGGCGAATGACAAGGAGCGCTTTAATGCTGGCTATCTCGGACCTCCATGTCGCCTACGGCCAGAGCGAGGTGCTGCACGGCCTCAACGTGTCCGTCGCACCCAACGAGATCGTCGCGATCATGGGCCGCAACGGCATGGGCAAGACCACGCTGATGAAGTCGCTGATGGGCATCGTGCCGACCAAGAGCGGCTCGGTGACCATGGAAGGCACCGAACTGTCCATGCTGAAGAGCTATGAGCGGGTGGCGAAGGGGCTGGCCTATGTGCCGCAGGGCCGCATGATCTTCTCGACCATGACGGTGAAGGAAAATATCGAGACCGGCCTCGTTGCATCAGGCGAGACCGAAGTGCCCGGCGATATCTACGAGCTGTTTCCGGTGCTGCTGGAGATGAAGGGCCGCCGCGGCGGCAATCTGTCCGGCGGCCAGCAGCAGCAGCTCGCGATCGCCCGCGCGCTGGCCACCAAGCCCAAGGTGCTGCTGCTCGATGAGCCGACCGAGGGCATTCAGCCCTCGATCATCCGGGAGATGGCGCGCACGCTGAAGCGCATTCGCGACGAGCGCGGACTGTCGATCGTGGTTTCCGAACAGGTCCTGAGCTTCGCGCTCGACATCGCCGATCGCGTGCTGGTGATCGAGAACGGCGAGATCGTCCGCGACGATGCGCGCGAGGGCGTCGATGCCGCGCAGATCTCCAAATATCTGTCGGTCTGAAACCTAATCAACGTTTGTAAACAGGGGAGCTCTTAATGCCAGATACACTGATCAAGGTCGATCTCACGCAGTCAGCCTACGAAAACGACATGATCCATAATCGCTGGCATCCCGATGTCCCGATGGTGGCGTGGGTCAACCCGGGCGATGATTTCATCATCGAGACCTATGACTGGACCGGCGGCTTCATCAAGAACAACGACTCCGCCGACGACGTGCGCGACATCGATCTGTCGATCGTACACTTCCTGTCCGGCCCGATCGGCGTCAAGGGCGCGGAGCCCGGCGATCTCCTGGTGGTCGACCTGCTCGATGTCGGGCCGATGAAGGAGAGCCTGTGGGGCTTCAACGGCTTCTTCTCCAAGAAGAACGGCGGCGGCTTCCTGACCGATCATTTCCCGCTGGCGCAGAAGTCGATCTGGGACTTCAAGGGTCATCTATACTTCGTCGCGGCACATTCCCGGCGTGAATTTCGCGGGGCTTATTCATCCCGGTCTGATTGGCTGTCTGCCGGACCCGAAATTGCTGGCGACCTGGAACGAGCGCGAGACCGCGCTGATCGCCACCAATCCGACCCGCGTGCCGGGGCTGGCCAATCCGCCGTTCGGGCCGACCGCGCATATGGGCCGCCTGAAAGGCGATGCCAAGGCGAAAGCCGCCGCCGAAGGCGCGCGCACGGTGCCGCCGCGTGAGCATGGCGGCAATTGCGACATCAAGGACCTGTCGCGCGGCTCGAAAGTTTATTTCCCGGTCTATGTGCCCGGCGCCGGGCTCTCGATGGGCGATCTGCATTTCAGCCAGGGCGACGGCGAGATCACCTTCTGCGGCGCGATCGAGATGGCGGGCTGGCTGCATATCAAGGTCGACATCATCAAGGACGGCGTCAGCGAAATACGGCATCAAGAATCCCGTGTTCAAGCCGTCGCCGATCACGCCCAATTACAAGGATTATCTGATCTTCGAGGGCATCTCGGTCGATGAGCAGGGCAAGCAGCATTACCTCGACGTCCACATCGCCTACCGGCAGGCCTGCCTGAACGCGATCGAGTACCTCAAGAAGTTCGGCTATTCCGGCGCGCAGGCCTATTCGATCCTGGGAACGGCGCCGTGCCAGGGACATATCTCCGGCGTGGTCGACGTGCCCAATGCCTGCGCCACGCTGTGGCTGCCGACGGAGATCTTCGACTTCGACATCATGCCGTCGTCGGCAGGCCCGATCAAACACATCAAGGGCGACATCCAGATGCCGCTGTCACAGGACAAGTAGCTCCCCGCGCGACGGGATGCGGACGGCGCCGATCTGCCGCCCCGCATCCGCGGTGGATCAGAACGACAACTGCGCGAGGAAACCAAATGCCGGTCTACGAATATCTCTGCAACGATTGCGGTCCGTTCACGGACATGCGGCCGATGGCGGAATGCGACGCGCCGCAGGACTGTCCGCAATGCGAAACCCAATCGCCGCGCGTGATCCTGACGGCGCCGAATTTCTTCTGCATGCCGTCCGACAAGCGCAAGGCGCACGCCACCAACGAGCGCAGCGCCAACTCGCCAAAGACCGTCGGCGAATACAAGGCGTCGCATGGCGCGGGCTGCGGCTGTTGCTCGACCAAGCCGTCACGCCTTGTCAAGCAATCCAGGAGCGGCGCGAAAAGCTTCCCGACCGCGCGTCCGTGGATGATCAGCCATTGATGAGCGATGTGGCGGGGAAGGCGGCCCGTGATACTGAATGATGTCGCATCTGAAACGCTTTCGGCCCTACCAGAAGGCCCGGTGAGTCCGTGAGGACATGATCTCGTTTGCCTCGGCCGAGCGGGCGCCCCTATCGATCTTGTACAACACAATCCCATGCGCCAAGGCGATGCCCACGATGGCGCCGATCCAAAAAAGACGATTCAACATTACTTTTCGCTTCCGAGTAGGCAGATTTTCTTCAAATGTGGCCAAAAGAGATTTTATAACCTGCACAACTCGTGAATGGATCCGCGCATCGGGCCTCGCCTCCCGGCGCGGCGACACATAGGGACCGGTCGGTGATTCGTCATCACACGTTCGGACAACATTTGATGACGATGTTTTGAACATGAGTCGCGACCGGCGGCCGCGACGGCCTCGGTGCATTTTGTTTGATAAATGCAGCCCGCGATCCGGCGAAAACGATCGGGTCAGCTTGCCAGCGGCGTGGAAAATCCGGCGACCAGCTTGACCAGATCGGCCTGTCGGCCAACGCCGGTTTTTTCAAACAGGCGGCTGAGGTGGGTCTTGACGGTGGTGACCGCGACACCCATGGCTGCCGCGACCTCGGGGACGCCGCCGATATCGACGATGGCCAGCAGCACGCGCAGCTCGGTTGGCGTCAACTTGTACATCTCGCCAATGACTTCAGGAGGCGCGAAGGCTTCAAGCGTCGCCTTGCGAACGAACAATGCCGCGACCGCGTTAGTGGCAAGGCAGGCGGCACGGCGTGCGCCCGAGGTCAGCGGCAATACGTGAGCGACGTAGCGTTCGCCATCATGCGCGGTCAACGGCAGGGCGATGCCCCTGACGCCGAGCGCCGTATCGCCCGCGCTCGCGGAACTGAGGATCTCGCGCAATGCCGCGTTGATCGGGGGATCGCTGACAACCAGCCGGCCGCCGACCGAGCGCAGGAAATCGGCGGCCTCGACGATCGCATGGCCCGCGGCGTTGGCGTGGACCACCCGGCCATTGGCGTCGAGCAGGATCATGCCGGCGCTCAGCCCGTCGAGGATATCGGAAAAGCATGCCGTCTCAGCCTGCTTGCGATGGATGGTCTTGCCGATCAGCAGCGCGCGGCGGACATGAGGCAATATCAGCGTCATGCGCCGGCGCATTTCGTCGTCGACCATGCCGTTCGCCTTGTGCCGAACGACCCCGAGAAACGTGCAACTGGTCGGCGATTTCTCGATGACCGCGCTTGCAACGTCGACCCAGCCCTGCGGCCGCGCCCATTCCCGATAAAAGCGGCCGCGGCGAAATTCCTCGTAAGGCACGAGATCCGCGGTGCTGACGACCTGTTCGACTCCGAAGCAGGCCGGGTCCGCCATCGGGTCGAGCTTCGGATAGCTCTCCGAATAGACCCGCAGGCAGTCCGGGTCGGCCCCGATATAGCAATAAAGATCTTCGGATTTTCCGAGCGAATGCTTCGACAGCAGCCCGCCCGACTGGCCGCCGGTAAAGCTTGCGATTTTATCGAGAACATCGACGCGTTGGGTGGGATCGAGGACGGCGTCGTAGATATCGCCGATCAGCACCGAAAGTTGCTCATCAAGGTTCATGGCAATCAGCCTCGTTCAAATAATGCGAAAGAAAAATGATGCGGGGGAGGAAATGGCCGTCAGGCCGGAGACATTACGATTCAATGGCGTTTCCAAGGCATTGGGCTACCGGCCAGATTACTGCGTCGCGGGAAATGGCTATGTGGCCTAGGTCACATTCTCGCGGACCATTCCGGCGGCCGGCGATCATCAAGCCGTGAACCGGCATCCTCCGACCAGGAGGAGGCGTGGCGGGTTCAAGAGATCGTCATCGCCCGTCGTCTGAACGAATGACGACGCGGCGGCCCGCTGAATCCTATGGTCATGCCTTTGGCAAATAGCAGGGCAATTTCCGATGCGCGCATTTACCACCGAAGTGACGCGGCCGTCCGAATCGATCGTTGGCGCGGGGCGATGGAATGACAGAAGGCCGCGAATTCATTTCCTGCTGTGCAATTTCGGGCGCGCCCTTGCGTCCCGCCTGACCGATGTCCGGCGCGGACCGATCAAGGCGCTCCATGAATTGCGAAGCTTGCTGGCGGCGCGGGTGCTCGACGAGCACAGGCATCTCATTCAGGACCACTGATGTATCGGCGCGCGGCGCAGATAATGCCGAGTGCTCGGCCAATTGAATTCACGGAGCAATGAATCCATGTCGTGGCGACTTTACTTCCTGATGGCCTTTTTGATGGTTGCCTTTGCATCCGCCCACATTTTCGCCTTGCAGAAATTGAATGCGATGCAGGGTGTGAGCCCGGCCGGGATCGATGTGCTGGCCGATTAACGTGATCGAAGATAAATTCGGGCGCATCGACTATGATGAAAGCGGCGGCGGCCCGACCGTCGTGCTGGTCCCGGGATCATGCAGCACGGGCGCCGCATGGCGGCCCATCATTGCGCAATGGCAGAATGGACTTCGCTGCATCACCACAAGCCTGCTCGGCTATGGCGGCACGGCCGAACGTCGTAGCGCGCTTGATACGGATATCGCGCACGAGGCGGAGGTTGTCGAAGCGGTAATCCGGCGCGCGGGATGTCCGGTGCATCTTGTCGGCCATTCGTTTGGCGGCCTGGCCTCGCTTGCCGTGGCGCTGAGGCGGCGTGTGCCGCTGCTGAGCCTGACGATTGCGGAAGCGCCGGCGCCGGAGATCCTGCGGACGATGGGCGAATACCGGCACTATCGCGCCCTCCGCGAAATGTGCGCAGCCTATTTCAACGCGTTCCAGGCGGGCGAGGCGGCTGCGATCGGGCAGATGATCGACTTCTATGGCGGTGCGGGCACGTTCGAGAACTGGCCGCCGCGCGTTCGCGATTACGCGGCCAAGACCACGCCGGTCAATCTTCTGGACTGGGAAAGCGCTTATGGGTTCGAGCTGACGCCCGAATTGCTTGCTTCTGTTGAAATTCCGAGTCTCGTGCTATGGGGCGGCACCAGCCATCCGGCTGTCCAACGCGCCAACGAACTGCTGGGACAGTTTATCCCGAACGCGGTGGTCGCCGCCGTCTCGGGAGCGTCCCACTTCATGATATCGACGCATGCGAAGCAGGTGGCCGCCATGATCGCGCAGCAGGTGGCGCGTGCAGAGCGGCACCGCGGGCCCCCGGGGGCAGGTTCCGGGATCGAGACCCAAATCCTGACCGATAAATAATTCGGCAGCGAGATCGACGAAGGGGAGCCCGAACATTCGGGCTCCCCTTCATTGCAGTTCAAGTATTTGTAGGTGGCGGTTCGGCGCCGGCCGCTATTCAGCCATCGCCTCGCCGGAGCCGCCGAATTCGGCCGGGAAGTCCTTCAGCTTTGGCAGGCCGTCGCGGATGGGAAGCACCGTCTCGGCGTAATTGACGTGAACGGCGGGGGCAAAGGCAAGCGTTGGGATCGTGGCGGCGAACACATCCACCAGACCCAATGGCGGATGGTTGGTCATCAGGTGCCCGCCGCACTTCGTGCAATACTGACGCTGGCTGACCGGGGTCTTCTGGAACATGGCCACATGCTCCGTTCCCGATGTGACGCGCACAGCTTCCGGTTTCCAGAGGCTGAAAGCGTTGACGGGCCCGCCGGACCACGAGCGGCAAGAGCTGCAGTGGCAATAGCCCATGGCCTCCGGCGATCCCGTGACCTCCAGTTTGACTGCGCCGCAAAAGCAACTTCCGATGTGAGCCATGGTTCTCCCTTTCGAGTTTTATTGCCGGTCCGCAAGCAAGCGCAGGAGCGGTACGAGCGACCGCGTTAGCAAACCGATCGGTGGCATGCGTCCATCGATCGGACGACGCGGTGCGCCAATGCCGGGCTCCCGGGACTGTCAGGCGGCGGTCCCGCAGCTTACCACGGATGCGAGCCGGCGTGCGTCCCGGAAAAAATTCTCGCGCGGGCCATGGCGTAACGGTTGCGCTCGTTCCGATATCGCAACGGAATATTCTCGACCGCAGGACGCGGCATGTTTTGCATCGCGACAGGGTCTCGTCATTGAAACCTCCGATGCCGAGATACCGCCGCCCCAGCCCTCCCCCGCAAGCGGGAGAGGGAGTCCGACCGATTGCCCGGATGGAGGGTTCGTATCCCAGGTGAGAAAGCCGGTTGCCCCGAACGCAATCGATTCCTCTCCCGCTTGCGGGGGAGGGTCAGGGTGGGGGTATCTCCGCAACGGCGGTCGCAAGAGACCATTGGCAGCGCGTTGTTGCCCGTGACGACGGCCGGCGAAAGCCGGGCCGGCGCGGAATTCCGCCGGAGCTTAACTATAGATCTCGAACAGGCCGGCGCCGCCCTGGCCGCCGCCGATGCACATGGTGACGACGCCCCACTTGGCCTTGCGCCGACGGCCTTCCTGCAGGATGTGGCCGGTCAGCCGCGCGCCGGTCATTCCGAAGGGATGACCGATGGCGATCGAGCCGCCGTTGACGTTGTATTTGTCGGGATCGATGCCGAGCTGGTCGCGGGAATAGAGACACTGGCTGGCGAAGGCTTCGTTGAGCTCCCAGAGGTCGATATCGCCGATCTTCAGGCCATGGCGCTTCAGCAGCTTCGGCACCGCGTAGATGGGCCCGATGCCCATCTCGTCCGGCTCGCAGCCCGCCGCCGCCCAGGCGACAAAGCGGCCGAGCGGCTGCAGCCCGCGTTTCTCCGCGTCCTTGGCTTCCATCAGGACCACGGCGGCGGCGCCGTCCGAGAGCTGGCTGGCGTTGCCGGCGGTGACGTATTTGCCGGGGCCTTTGACGGGCTCGAGCTTGGCAAGGCCCTCGATGGTGGTCTCCGGCCGGTTGCACTCGTCGCGGTCGACGACATAGTCGACGATGCTCTCGGCCTTGGTCGCCTTGTCGACCACCTTCATCTTGGTCTTCATCGGGACGATCTCGTCCTTGAATTTGCTGGCCTGCTGGGCCGCGGCCATGCGGCGCTGCGATTCCAGCGAATACTCATCCTGGTATTCGCGGCTGAGCTTGTAGCGCTCCGCGACGATGTCGGCGGTGTCGATCATCGCCATGAAAATATCAGGCGCGGTTTTGAGCAGATCCGGATCGATCGATTCCTTTGGCATGCCGCCGCCGGGGACGGAGATGCTTTCGACGCCGCCGGCGACGATGCAATCGGCGCCGTCGGAGCGGATGCTGTTGGCCGCCATGGCAATGGTCTGCAATCCTGACGAGCAGAAACGGTTGACCGAGACGCCGGCGGTCGACTTCGGCATGCCGGCGAGCAGCGCGGCCTGGCGGCCGATGTTCGGCGCGCCATGCGCGCAATTGCCGAGATAGCAATCCTCGACATACTCCTTGTCGACGCCGGCGCGCTCCACGGCGTGCTTGATGGCGTGGGCCGCCATCGACATCGGCGGGGTGATATTGAACCCGCCGCGACCGGATTTCGCCAGCCCGGTCCGGGCATAAGAAACAACAACGGCTTCACGCATTTTTTTCTCCCTTTAGAGTGGCCGATTATGGCGCGTCAAAACTGTAATGTAGATGTTTTTCACTGTTTAGGCCCGGGGCGGCGGAATCACAACCGGTGGGCGCCGGAAAGCCGAAACTCCGGCCTGTGGCGGCCGTTTCGGGATCGAAACGCATCGCCCCATCCGCTGCTTTGCGCAAACGAAAACAGCCCGCGACAACGGTTTCAGCTCCTCTGGAGCAGGCCGCGCGAGGTAATTCCATGGCATGGAAAGCGCTCAAGACGCGCCGTATTCGCAGGCGTAGTGGTCAGCTATATTCCTCGGCCGATCGCGCCCGGCAATCGATCCGGGCGCCTCGTTTTCGGTCCTGCTAGTTCCGGTACGACGGATCGACGCGGTCCAGCTTCCGCAGCAGCGCCGGCCATGCGAGGTCGCCGTTCCGGTTGGGCCGGTCGGTCCGCGGCCTCATCTTGTCGAAGGTTTTTTCCAGGACCTCCTGGGGCGGGTAGACCAGCTTGGTGTTGCAGGACAGCGCCATGACCTGCACTTCGCAGGCCCGCTCCAGGCGGAACAGCGCATTGAAGGCCGCCGCCACGCTCCGCCCGACCACGAGCAGTCCATGGTTGCGCAGGATCATGGCTTCATGATCGCCGAGATCCCTGACCAGCCGCTCGCGCTCGCCGACATCGTCGGCGATGCCTTCAAAGTCATGATAGCCGACGTGAAGAAACCGCATCGAGGTCTGCGCCAGCGGAAGCAGCCCGCATTCCATCGCAGACACCGCCATGCCGGCCGGCGTGTGCGTATGCGCCACGCAGTCGACATCGTGCTTGGCCATGTGAATGGCGCTGTGAATGACAAAGCCGGCGACGTTGACGTCGTATTCCGTGGCGTTGAAGACCGTGTTGCCGTCGAGATCGACCTTGATCAGGCTCGATGCATCGATTTCCTCGTAGAGCATCCCGTAGGGATTGATCAGGAATTGGTCGCGCGATCCCGGCACCCGGCACGAGATGTGGTTGGCGATCATCTCGGTCATGCCGTACATCGCGGTAAGCCGATAGCAGGCCGCGAGATCGACGCGCGCCTGCCATTCCTCCGGGCTCACCTGTTCACGGACCGATTTGACGACTTTGATCGCGGGAGAACTCACCGGGGGTGTCATGCAGCTTCTCCTTTAAACGGTTGATTTCCTGCAGGCGGATTGATCGACGGAGCCACAGAATACCTGCAACGTCAGGTGCGCGGCAAGGTCGCCGGTGCAGCATTCATTGCAATGCAGCCATCGCCAATGCGCTGTGGCATGCCCCGCTCAGGTCTTTCGGCCGTAGTTCAACAGCCCGGCGGTGCCCTTTGGCGGATGCGCCCGCAGGGCCTCTTCGTTGGGCTCGGTGCCCCAGCCGGGCCGGTCCG
The DNA here is from genome assembly GCA_963793165.1 of uncultured Alphaproteobacteria bacterium. GTDB lineage: Bacteria > Pseudomonadota > Alphaproteobacteria > Rhizobiales > Xanthobacteraceae > Bradyrhizobium. The sequence continues at coordinate 575,249 of CAWBYU010000002.1, read as the reverse complement.
GAATCACGAGATGGCCGTCTTCATAGTCAGGCAGATGGGTGAACAGTTCGTGGTCCCAGGCCAGCCGGTCGATATCGGTTTCCATGATCCGTAAATTGGGCACCGCCGCGCAGAAATGGGCGTTCATCATGGTGCACAAATGGCCGTAGAAATTATGCGGCGCGACGTTGACCTCGTATGCCTCGGCGCTGGCCGCGATCTTCATCGACTGCCACACGCCGTTCCAGGGCGTGTCGATGATCGCGACATCCATGGCCTGTTCGCGGAAATAGGGCAGGAATTCGCGCAAGCCGAGCAGCGTCTCGCATGACGAGATCGGATGCGGACTTTGGCGCCGGATATAGCCAAGGGCTTCGGGATTGAAGCTGTCGATCTCGATCCAGAACATGTCGAGATCGGCGATGGCGCGCAGGATCTTGAGATAGCCTTCGGTCTTGGCGTTGAAATTGAGATCGAGCAGGATATCGACATCCGGTCCCGCGCCATCGCGCATCGCTTCGAGATGCATGCGCAGGTCGCGCAACACCTTGCGATCGACATTGATCTCGGGTTCGAACGGCGAGCCGAAGCCGGGCCGCCAGCCCTGCGGCTTGCCGGCATCGTAGGTGAAGATGTTGGTCTTCAGCGCGGTGAATTTCTTCTGGTGGACTTCGCGGCCGATCGCCTTCACGCCATCGAGATCGTCGATCGGCGGCTTGTACCAGGTAGGATGATTGATGCGCCAGGTGGCGCAATGCGACCAGTAGACCCGGACGCGATCGCGGATCTTGCCGCCGAGCAATTCGTAGCAGGGCACCCCGAGCAGTTTTGCCTTGGCGTCCAGCAAGGCGTTCTCGATCGCGCCGATCGCCAGCGCGACGACGCCGCCGGTGGCGGGGCGGGTTGCGGCAAACAGCTCGGCGTAAATCCGCTCGTGCTGAAAGGGGTTCTGCCCCACCACGCGCGCCGACAGACGCTGGATCGCGGCGCCGACGCCGGGCGCGCCAAAACCCTCGTCGAACTCGCTCCAGCCGACGATGCCGTCTTCGGTGCTGATCTTGACGAAGTGATAGTTCCTCCAGCCGGCATCGCAGCTGAGGATTTCGACGCTTGTCACCTTCGAGATCTTCATGGCGTTCCCTTGTGGTTTCTTGTGGCAGCCCGATTGCCCGGCATCTTGCATGGTTGGTTGTCCCTAGAGAAGGGCAATGGGCCTGTCGAGCGGCCGAACGACAAGGCCGCTCACGGCCGCACGGCGGGCGCTTCCATCGGCATTCCGCGCGCCCGCGACATCAAATAGAGCTCCAGCTCGACCAGTTCCGGCGCGCCATAATCATAGGTCTGGGCGCGGATGCCGTTGATGCAGCTGCGCAGGCGGCGCTGCAGCGATCCCAGCGATTGCCATTCCAGCCGGTACAGCGGGTAGCCGGTCGGATGCGCTTGCGTGATGGCGGATCCGGCGAGGCGCTTGTCCCAGTTATCGTCGTGGCAATTGGCGCAGCCGAGATTGAGCTGGCCTTGCCGCTGCATGAACAGCTCGCGCCCCTTGGCGACGAATGGTTCGAGTTGCGGGTCGATGCCGGCCTCGATCGGCATGCCGCGCGATTGCCGGGCGAGATAGGCAGTCAGCGCCAGCAGGTCGTGGCTTTCGAAAGCGAGCGGCGGGGCCTGCTGATGCCCCGCGCGGCAAAAATTGATGCGCTGCTCGAGATTGACCGGACGGCCAAGCGCCGCGTCGAAGGCCGGATAGCGCGCGGCGACGCCCTTCATGCTGGCGGAAACATCGCCATGGCAATCCGCGCAGGCCTTTCCGGCAGCACCGGTTTTTTTGTTCCACAAGGCTTCGCCGTCGAGCACCCAGAGCATGCCGGGATTGGCGGTGTCGTCGTCCTGCATGGCCTGGGTGTCGGGCGTCATGAAGCTGTAGCCGGATCGCCGCTGATCCTGCGGGATATCGGCCGCCGCGATGGGCAGGGCGGCGATACCGGCCGCGGTCAGCAGCAGCACAACCGTGATCGCGTGCGAAACTCTCATTCGACCGAAATGGAAGCCGAGGCGGTTTCGGTAAAACCCTTGTCGCCGATCCATTCGAAGTCGAATTTGCCGCTCTCGGTCGCGACCGTGAAGAAAGTGATGAACGGGTTGGCCGCGATCGCCGGAAACAGATCGGCGCGAAAGATCTCGACGCCGTTGTAGCGACAACTGAAGCTGGTGATGATGTCGCGCGGAACGACCTCGCCGGTGGCGGTGTGGCGGTAGCCGGTCTCCATGATGTGCGACATCAGCGTCTTGATCTCGATGATGTCGCCGCGTTTGGCTTGCCTCGGAACGTTGATCAGCGCGGACGCCATCAGATCACCTCTTCGGTGCAGGCCGCCAGCGTCACCACGACGTCGACCGTGGCGGACCAGAACGAGTTGTCGGACAGCCTTGCAATGGCGACCACCTTCTGGCTGTCGGCCAGGCGAATGCGGGCCGAGACCTGCGCGCGGCCGGCATGCGGGCCGAGATAGAAATTGCCGACATTCGGCTGCGGGTTCTTCTCGTTGAAGACGTGGATGCTCTTCACATAGTCATTTGCCGTCATCGGATTCTGGACGCTGACGGTCATCGGCACGGTATTGCCGTTTTCGACCAGCGGCGGCACATCGAGCTTGACCTTGCCGACGCGCACCGCGGCCTCGCCGACCACGTTGCGAATGGCGGTGGCCAGCACCGCCGGCGTCGCCTCGACCGGCCGCATGGTTACGATGGGAGTGGCGCCAAGCACGGCCGCGCTGCCGGCAAGGCCGAGGAACCCGCGGCGTGAAGTTTGGTCCGGCTTTCGCATCGTCGTACCTTCCTATTCGTGCAGCGTCACGAGATACGCCACCATATCCTCGATCTGCTCGGCCGACAGGATCGGTTTGCCGCGCCACGCCGTGCCGACGCGTTCAAGGCCGTCCAGGCGATAATAGGACGGCATGATGGTTGCGGGATTGAGGCGAGAGGCGTCGACCAGCCGAAGCCGGAGCTGGCCCTCGGACCAGCGGCCGCCGGTGCCGGCAAGGCTCGGCGCGAGATCGCCCTGAAACTTCTCTTCCGGAAACGGGCCGCTGTGGCAGAGGATGCAGGTGCTGGTGCGATTGAGCACCAGCGCGCGTCCTCGCGCGGGATCGCCCGGCATGCCCGTCAGCGAGTCCGCGATCGCATCGCCGGCGACAGCATAAGGCCGCAGCTCCTGCGCGATCGCCGCCCCGGGCAGGGCAACCAGCGCCGCCATCAGCCACACGCGGGCCGTATGATTTGCCGGCCTAGCCAAACGCTTCCGCCGTGATCGTCTTGTACCAGGACTGCGCCTGGTCGGCCTCGCGCATACGCACCTCGCGCGGTGCATCGACGGGGCTGGTGCTGCCGCCTTCGATCTCGGCGAACATCCCGTCCTTTGGCTGGTAGGTGCCGGATTGCGAGAAGGCGTAACCGGGCGCGACCGTATTGTAGCAGGCGCCGAACAATTTCGGCGTCGGCGGCGCCGCGCCCGAAATCAAGGCCGCCACCGCCGCAGCGCATGCCCTGGCCTCGGCGTTCGCAGCGGAGGCGGATTTGGGGATGCCACCGGCAATGCAGGCGTCGCCGATGACGTGAATGTTCGGCACCAGCCTGGAGGCAAAGCTGACGGGATCGATCGGACACCAGCCGGTGTTGTCGGCCGCGCCCGCGATGCCGGCGATGCGTCCGGCCTTCTGCGGCGGGATAATGTTGGCGACCTGCGCTTTATAATTGCCGAAATCGGTCACGATCGTATTGGTCGCGGGATCGACCGATACCACCCGGCCGCCCTGCGATAGCGATACCCGCTCGATCATGCCGGGGTACAATTCGTTCCAGGCATTCTCGAACAGGCGCTGCTGCGGAATGGCGTCCTTGGCGTCGAGAATGATAATCTTCGAGCGCGGCTTTCGGGTTTTCAGATAATGCGCGATCAGGCTGGCGCGTTCGTAAGGCGCCGGCGGACAGCGCAACGGTCCGGCAGGCGCCACGATGGCAACAAGTCCGCCGTCGTCCATGGCTTCAATCTGGCTGCGCAACAGCGCGGTCTGCTCGCCCGCTTTCCAGGCATGGGGCATTCGTGCCGCCGCCTCCTCGTCATATCCCGGCAAGGCGTCGAATTGCAGGTCGATGCCGGGCGCCAATACCAGGCGGTCGTAGGCGAGCGAGGGGCCATCGGCGAGACCGACGGTGCGTGTTTGCGGATCGATCTTCACGGCCGCCTGCGCAATCACGGTCACACCTTCGGCGCTGATCCGCTCATAGGTGAATTGCTGGGTCTCGAGTTGCCGCAAGCCTGCGATCACCTCATTGCTGAACGGACAGGCCGTAAACGTCCGGCTCGGTTCGACCAGCGTCACCTGCAGTCTGGGATCGACCCGCTTCAGCGCCCGTGCGCAACTGGCGCCGCCAAAGCCGCCGCCGACCACCACGATCCGCGCCGCGGACTGGGCGAGCGAGGGAGAAGAGATCGACAGCGCCGCTGTTGTGGCCGCGATGCCACGAACGACGTTTCTCCGCGTCATCTGGCGCCGCGCGTTCATGGGCAAAATCCGGCGCAAGCTCGCGTTGGCGAGCGGCGGTCTTGAAGGCCGCCGCTCGTTTTCTCAAGCAAAGCTGATGCTCTGGTCTCGCAGCGGCACCGAACGGATTTGTTTTCCGGTCGCCGCGAAGTAGGCATTGAGCACCGCCGGTCCGGCGACGCAGATGGTCGGCTCGCCGACGCCGCCCCAGAAGCCGCCGCTCGGCATCACGATCGATTCCACCTTCGGCATCTCGGCGATCCGCATCGAGTTGTAATTGTCGAAATTGGTCTGTTCGATGCGGCCGTCCTTCACCGTGCAGCCGCCGTAGAACAGCCCGGACAGGCCATAGACGAAGGAGCCGGCGATCTGGCGGTCGATCTGCGCGGGATTGACGGCGTAGCCCGGATCGGTGGCGGCGACGATCCGGAGCACCTTGATCTTGTTGCCGTCGGTGACGGAGATTTCGGCCGCGCCGGCGACATAGCTGCCAAAGCCCATATGCTGGGCGATGCCGCGATAGACACCTTGCGGCGGAGGCGTGCCCCAGCCGATTTTCTCGGCGACCGCATTGAGCACGGCAAGGTGCTTGGGATGTTTCGTCATCAGCTTGCGCCGGAACGCGAGCGGATCCTGGCCCGCCGAATGCGCCAGCTCATCCATGAAACATTCGAGATAGATGGCGTTGTGGTTGACGTTGACGCCGCGCCAGAACCCGGGCGGGACGTGAGGGTTGCGCATCGAATGCTCGATCAGCAGGTTAGGAACCGAATATCCGATCGCGGCTTCGCCGGACGCATTCAAGCCCTGGAATGCAACCGGATCTTTGCCGTCGACCAAAGCCTCCGGGCGCAGGCTGAACAGGATCGACTGTCCTGACAAGCGGATTTGCAGCGCGGTCAGGTTGTTGTCGGCATCGAAGGCGCCGGTCAATTTGCATTGCGTGATCGGGTGATACATGCCGTGCTGCATGTCTTCTTCGCGCGACCACAGCAGTTTGATCGGGGTGCCCGGCATTTGCTTGGCGATCGCGACCGCCTGCCGGACATAGTCGGTCTGGCCGCGACGGCCAAAGCCGCCGCCGAGCATCACCTTGTGAACGTCGCATTTGTCGGCAGGCAGGCCGGATGCTTCCAGCGTCGCGGCGAATGCCGCTTCGCCATTCTGCGTTCCGCACCACACTTCGCATTTGTCCGGCGTATAGAGCGCCGTCGCATTCAGCGGCTCCATCGCGGCGTGGTTCTGATAAGGGTAGTTATAGACCGCCTCGACCTTCCTGGCGGCGCTTGCGACCGCAGCCTTGGCGTCGCCGTTCTGATTGCCGATAAACGCCGCCTGCGAGGGGTCAAGACCTTCGGCGAGCCATTTGGCGATCGACTCGCTGGAGACGTGGGCGTTGTCGCCTTCGTCCCACACGATCGGCAGCGCCTCGAGCGCGGTCTTGGCGTGCCACCAGGTATCGGCGACGACGGCGACGGCGCTGTCGCCGACCCGCACCACCTGCTTGACGCCCTTCATGCCCGTGACCTTGGCTTCGTCGAAGCTCTTCAGCTTGCCGCCGAATACAGGGCAATCCTTGATCGCGGCGTTGAGCATGCCCGGCAGCTTGACGTCGATGCCGTAGGTCATCTTGCCGGTGGTCTTGTCGGCGGTATCGAGGCGCTTGATGCCCTTGCCGATGATTTTCCAGTCTTTCGGATTCTTCAGTTTGACATCGGCGGGCGGTTCGAGTTTGGCGGCGGCCTCGACCACCTTGCCGTAGGTCGTGTTTTTTCCCGACGGCGTGTGCGTGATCACGCTGTTGGCGGCGCTGCATTCCGTCACCGGCACCTTCCACTCGTTCGCGGCGGCCTGCACCAGCATCATGCGCGCGGTGGCGCCGCCCTTGCGGACATAATCCTGCGAACTCCGGATGCCGCGGCTGCCGCCGGTCGAGAAGTCGCCCCAGGCGCGCTTGCGCGCCACGTTCTGGCCGGGCGTCGGATATTCGGTGGTGACTTTCGACCAATCGCATTCGAGCTCTTCGGCGACGAGTTGGGCGAGGCCGGTGAGGGTTCCCTGACCCATTTCCGAGCGCGCGATGCGAATGACGACGGTGTCGTCGGGCCGGATCACGACCCAGGCGTTGACCTCGGGCGAACCGTCGGCGGCGCGCACCACGGCCGGGCCGCCAAAGGGAATGTCGAGGCCGAGCGCCAGGCCGGCGCCGACGGCGGCGGTGCCGATCACGAAGGACCGGCGGTTGAAGGCGGGCATGTGATTCATGGCGGGGCCCCTTATGCGCTGGCGGCGGCGTGAATGGCTTCACGCGCCTGCTGGAAGGTGCCGCAACGGCAGATGTTGGTGATGGCCTCGTCGATGTCCTTGTCGGTCGGCTTCGGGTTCTCCTTGAGCAGCGCCGCCACCGCCATGATCATCCCGCTCTGGCAATAGCCGCATTGCGGAACATCGTTGGCGATCCAGGCTACCTGCACTTTGTGCAGTGCGCCATTCTCGGCCAGTCCCTCGATGGTGGTGATCTGCTTGCCGACGGCCTCACTGACGACCACGCCGCAGGATCGCATCGCGACGCCGTCGATATGAACCGTGCAGGCGCCGCATTGTGCAATGCCGCACCCATATTTGGTGCCGGTCAGCCCGGCGTTTTCCCTGATTGCCCACAAAAGCGGCGTATCGGGCTCGACATCCACGTCGAAAGTTTTGCCATTGATCGTGAGGTTTGCCATCGCTGATCCCCTGATTAGTTCAATCCATCGATTGAACTTCACCGCGAAACTGGCCTGAAACTTGGAATAGTTCAAATCAAGATTTTGCGTTTGCAACATGGAAGAAAATTAATCCTCCGGTGTCGCGTTTCGTGCGGGCACCGTTCCCCGCGAGCGACTTTCTGCCACTTCCCGTCGGCCGCGCGATCAACTAAGCTTGCTGCGCAGTGCGGCCACAATAACAAGAAGGGCCAATAATAAAGGCTGCAGGCGAGGGGAAAACGCTTTGAACGGACTGGCGGGCCGGCGCATCGAAGTCACGCGCAACGGCGGTGGGGATCTTCGTCGGCGCATATTGGCGGGCTCGTGGGTGGCGCTGTTGCTGGCGATCCTCGGCTTCCTGGTGATCTATCCGCTGCTGACGCTGCTGCTGGGGGCATTGACCGACACCAATCCGGTGGTCGACGGCTTTAGTCTCCGGCATCTGTCGATCGAGAACTTCCTCACGGTTCTTGTGAACCCCAACGTCGCCGAGGCTTTGTGGAACACGCTGATCGCCTGCGGCGGTGGAACCCTGATCGCGGTCGTGATCGGGCTGGCGTTTTCCTGGATCGTGGTGCGCACCAACACGCCGTTCAAGGGTTTTATCGCCGCCGCCAGCATCCTGCCGCTGTTCGCGCCGCCGCTGGTCGCGGGCGTGGCGTGGACCATCCTCGGCTCGCCGAAGACCGGCCTCATCAACACCATGTTCAAATGGGCGGGTCTCGACTGGCGCGTCGATTTCTATTCGATGTGGGGCTTGGTGTTCGTGTTCGGCATCTATTACGCGCCCTACGTCTACATGTTCACCTCCTCGGCGCTGCGCAACATGGATCCAAGCCTGGAAGAGGCCGCCGAGATTTCCGGCGCCAGCGCATTTGCGACGCTGTTTTCCGTGACCTTCCCGCTGATCATGCCGGCGATCGTCTCCGGCATGCTGCTGTCCTTTATCGTGATGCTCGGCATCTACGGCATCCCGGCGGTGCTGGGCGCGCCGACCAATATCAGCATGCTGACGACGTACATTTTCAAGCTCACCAACTGGTCACCGCCGCTCTACAACACCGCGGCCGCGGTCGCGATCATCCTGATGGTGGTGACCGGCGCGCTGGTGTTCCTGCAGCAGAACGTGCTGAGCGGGCGCAGCTACACCACGGTGGCCGGCAAGGCCTACCGGCCGCGCAATCTCGACCTTGGGCGGTGGCGCTGGTTCACCTTCGGGCTCGGCATCGTCTATCTGGTGGTGGTGGTGGTCCTGCCCAGCCTGGCCTTGATCGTGGCGGCGTTCCGGAAATTCATGTTCATCCGCGATGCCGCCAGCCTGTTCGACATGCGGCAATATTCGCTGATGCATTTTGAGGCCATCTTCGACAATCCGCTGACCATGCGATCGATCTACAATGCGGTCGAGGTCGGCGTCATCACCGCCGTGGTCGGCGGTGTGTTGGCCTTTGCGATCGGCTACACGATTTACCGCACCCGGATGGCGGGCCGGCGCAGCCTCGATCTGGTGTCGACCTTGCCGGTGGCGATTCCCGGCCTCGTGGTCGGCGTCGCCTATCTGTGGGCCTGGATCGGCATTCCCGGCGGGCTCTACGGCACCATCTGGATTCTGGCGCTGGCTTTCGTCGCGCGCTTCATGCCGGATACGGTCAAGGCGCTGTCGACGTCGTTTCTGCAGATCCATCGCGAGCTGGAGGAAGCCGCCTGGGTGTGCGGCAAGGGCGTGCTCGGCACCATCAGGACCATCGTGCTGCCGCTGGCGCGGCCGGGCGTGCTCGCCTCCATGACATTGTTGTTCGTGCTGGCGATCCGCGAACTGGGCTCGTCGCTGTTTCTCTATACCAGCAACACCATGGTGATGTCGGTGCTGCTGCTCGACTTTTACGAAGGCGGGAATCTCGGCAAGACCGCCGCATTCAGTCTGGTGCAGATGGTCTTGCTCGGCGTTCTCATCGGCGGCGCGAACCGGCTGTCGCGGGGCGCGGCGCAGGGCAGCGTTGCCCGCACAGGATAAGAAAACCAAGGGAGGGTTGGCCATGAACAAGAACAACGTCGCCAAAATTGTCGCCAGGATGATGGCCGTCGCCGCTTGCATCGTCGCGCTGAAAGCCGCGCCGGCGCAGGCGCAGCAGGAATTCGGCTCGCCCGAATTGATCGCGTCGGCCAGGGCGGAAGGCAGGCTGGTGTTCTACACCGCGAATTTCGCCGAGATCGAACAGCAGGTCATCAAGGCCTTCAACAAGCGCTTCCCGGAGATCAAGGTCGAGATGGTGCGCGCGCCCGGCGGTCAGCTCATCACCCGGGTGAAGACCGAGGCCGCGGCCGGCAAGCTGATCGCCGACGTGATCGATCATTCCGACCGCGCGCTGATGCAGCCGCTGGAAGATTTGTTCCAGGATTACGCGCCGCCGAATGCCGCCGACTACAATCCGGATGCGCTGATCTCAGCCAAATTCTGGCCGCGCTCCACCATTGCCTGGTCGATCGCCTACAACACCGAACTGGTAAAGGACCCGCCAAAGAGCTGGATGGATATCACCAAGCCGCAATACGACAAGATGACCGGCCAGGTGTTCGCGCAATCCGGCGGCACCACCTGGACCCGGATCATGTTCGAGCGCCAGGTGCTCGGCGAGGATTATTGGGCCAAGCAGGCTGCGACCCATCCGATCCTCTATCCGTCGGGCGCGCCGACGGCGGACGCGCTGGTGCGCGGCGAAATAGCGATCGCGCCCTTGCTCTACAACGTGATCTATCAAAAGAAAAAGGACGGCGCGCCGATCGAGATTTTCTTTCCGCCGGAAGGGGCTCCGGTCAATCCCTACGCGTCCGGGATACCGAAGACCGCCGCGCATCCCAACGCGGCCAGGCTGTTCCTGAACTGGTGCCTGTCGAAAGAGGGCCAGACCTTCATGATCAAGGAACTCGGCAACCTCACCTCGTTGAAGCAGCCGCCGGCCTATCCGGAAGGGTTCGATCCCAAGCTCGTCAAGGTCTGGTACCCGAAATTCGACGATTATGTGAAGCTGCACGCGGCCTGGGTGGCGGATTGGGACAAGACTTTCGGGTATCGGCAGTGATTGCCATGACCATGAAGCGGTTCAAATCATGACGGCGACGCTCGACGTCAGCGACCTGCGCAAGCAGTTTGCGATCGGCCGCCCGGCGATCGACGGCGTCAGCTTTGCCGTGCCGGCCGGCGAGATCGTGGTCCTGCTCGGTCCCTCCGGCTGCGGCAAGACCACGACCTTGCGCTGCGTGGCGGGGCTCGAGCATCCGACCGGGGGCGAAATCAGCATCGGCGGACGCGTGGTATCGTCGCCCGCACGCGGCATATTGGTGCCGCCGCGGTCGCGCGATCTCGGCATGGTGTTTCAGTCCTACGCGGTGTGGCCGCATATGACGGTGCGGCAGAACGTGATCTATCCGCTCAAGCATCGCAAGATTTCGCGTGCTGAGGCCACCCGCAAGGTGGACGAGGTGCTGGAGCTGGTCGGCCTGTCGGAATATGCCGACCGGCCGGTGGTGGCGCTATCGGGCGGCCAGATGCAGCGGGTCGCGCTGGCGCGCAGCATCGTCTATCGGCCGCAACTGCTGTTGCTGGACGAGCCGCTGTCCAATCTCGATGCCAAACTGCGTTTGCGGCTGCGCGACGATCTGCGCGTCATCCTCAAGCAGACCGGCATGACCGCGCTTTACGTCACCCACGACCAGGCCGAGGCGGTCGTGCTCGGCGATCGCATCGGCGTGATGCGCGACGGCAAGCTGTTGCAGATGGGCAGCCCGGACGAGATCTACAACCGGCCGGCCGATCTGTTCGTCGCCAATTTCACCGGCGCCACCAACGAACTCGCGGGCACCCTGGTCGGGCGCAGCGGCGAGTTCGGCGTGGTCGATTTCGGCGATGGGCGGCGAGGGGAGGCGGCGTTGCTGCATGCTGCGCTCAATCTCGGCGACAAGGTGCGTATCGCATTGCGGCCGGAAAATATCGGGATCGGCAGCCGCAACGGCGCCAACACCTTTCCGGCCCGGGTTCTCGATCGCCGCTATCAGGGGACGCAGACCGTCTACGACATCGATCTGTTCGGCCGGCGGCTGGAAGCCCTCGAACTCGGCACCGCGGCCCGCCATCAGGTCGGGGTCGAGACCTCGGTTTGTCTGCCGCGCGAAGGCTGCTGGGCGTATCGTGACGCCGGGCCGTCATCCTACGATGAGCGGCAATAGCTGGGTCTGGGCGGGGCCGGCACCGGGACTCACATATCGGTATTGCAGCCATCCTTCGAGACGCGGCCAAGAGGCCGCTCCTCAGGATAAGGTTTGACTTGTTGAAACACCACAACCTCATGCTGAGGAGCGAGCGACGCGAGCGTCTCGAAGCATGGGCAGCAAGCCATACCTGGGGGAGTTATCATGCGTATCGTTGTTCTCGGCGGTGACGGCATCGGTCCGGAGATCACGGCCGCGACGCTGAATATCTTGCGGGCGGTATCGGCACGGTTCGATCTTAATGTTCAAATCGAGGAATATCCGGTCGGTCACGAAAGCCTGCGGCAGTTCGGCGCGACCGTCAGGCCGGGGCTTCTGGACACCGTGCGCGCCGCCGACGGCTTGATCCTCGGCCCGACGGCGACCTTCGAGTTCAAGGACGAACAGAGCGGCGAGATCAATCCGTCGAAATATTTCCGCAAGAATCTGGACCTGTTCGCGAATCTGCGCCCCTCGCGAACCTATCCCGGTTTGCGCAACCGGTTCGGCGAGTTCGATCTCGTCGTGGTGCGCGAGAATACCGAAGGCTTTTACGCCGACCGCAATATGGAGCAGGGCAACAGCGAACTGCTGGTGACGCCGGATGTCGTGGTCTCGCTCCGCCGCATCACGCGGCATTGCTGCGAACGGATCGCGCAGGCGGCCTGCCGGCTGGCGATGCGCCGGCGCAAACGCCTCACCATCGTCCACAAGGCCAACGTGTTGAAGGTCGGCGACGGCATGTTCCTCGACATCTGTCGCAACGCCGCGCGCGCGTTTCCGGGCCTTGCCGTGGATGACATCCTGGTCGACGCCATGATGGCGCATGTCGTGCGCGAGCCTGATCGGTTCGACGTCATCGTCACCACCAACATGTTCGGCGACATTCTCTCGGACCTCACCGCCGAACTGTCCGGCAGCCTCGGCCTTGGCGGCTCGCTCAATGTCGGTTCGGACTACGCCATGGCGCAGGCCGCCCACGGCCCGGCGCCTGATATCGCCGGCCGCGACATCGCCAACCCATTCTCGCTGATCCTGTCGACGGCCTTGCTGCTGGCCTGGCACGGCGAACGCCGTGGCGAGCCGCGCTACGAGGCGGCGGCCCATGCAATCGAAAACGCGGTCGCTGTCGCCATCCAGAGCGGCCGCGCCACCCGCGATGTCGGCGGCGATCTCGGCACCGCCGCCACCGGTCAGGCCATCGTGGAAATTCTGCAGTCGGATAGCGCGAGCGCTGCCGCTGCGGGTACGTCAGTTGCTAACTAGGGCGTTTACCCATTCGCAATGACGGTCTGAGACCTCATCCTGAGGAGCATCGCGAAGCGATGCGTCTCGAAGGATGAAGCCACCGAGATGGAAATGGCGTCAATCCACGCTGACGCCGCTGGCCTTGATCGGCGCCGCCCATTTCACGATCTCGCTTTGCACGAAGGTCGCGAGATATTCCGGCGTGGTGCGATCGTCGGAAACGAATTTCAGGCCGGCGCTTTCAAGTTTCTCCCGCACCGCAGGGGTCTTCATGGCCTCGACGGTGGCGTGACGAAGTTTTTGCACGATCGGTTCCGGCGTTCCCTTCGGCAGGAAAAACGCGTTCCAGGTATAGGCTTCGACGCCGAAACCCTGCTCGATGGCGGTGGGAACGTTTGGCAGCACCGGCGACCGTTCCCGGGTCAGGATCGCGATGGCTTTCACCGTGCCGCCGTCGATCTGCGGTTTCGCCGTCGTGATGATGTCGCAGAGGTAGTCGACGCGGCCGCTCATCAGATCCTGCATCGCAGGGTTGGCGCCGCGATAGGGAACGTGGAGAATGTCGAGCCCGGTCACCATGTTCATCAGCGCGCAGCCGAGATGGATCGCCGAGCCGGTGCCGGCGGACGCGAACTGCATCTTGTCCTTGTTGGCTTTGGTGTAGGCGACAAATTCCTTCATGTCCTTGGCCGGAAGGTCCTTGCGCGCCACCAGCACCAGCGGCGCTTCGATCATCAGCGCCACCGGCGTGAAATCCGTCGTTGAATTATAGGCGGGCTTCTTGAACAGCGTCTGGTTCTGCGCCTGCGTTCCAACCGTTCCCAGCAGGAAAGTGTAACCGTCGGGCGCGGCCTTGGCGACGCGATCGGCGCCGTTCATGCCGCCCGCGCCGCCGATGTTTTCGATCACGACCGGTTGCCCCAGGATCTCACCCATGCGCTGCGCGAACAGCCGCGCCAGCACGTCGTTCGGTCCGCCGGCCGCGAACGGATTGATCATGGTGAGGGGATGCGTCGGCCAATCCTGGGCTTTAACGGTGGCCGTGGAAGCCAGCGAGGCAAGAACGGCAAGCGCGGTGAACGTCTTCCTCATGGTTTACTCCGACTGCTCTTTTTGTTGATGTTTTGCTTCAGACGAACGAGATTGCCTCAGCCATTTCAAGGATTCGCCTGATTTCGATCAGGGCGCGCTCGAGGTCCGCCTCGGTGGCGGGAGCGCCCAGACAAAGCCGGACGCCGAGGCTTTCGTTTTCCATTCGCCGCAAGGCGCCGGGAGGCGCCAGCGTGATGCCGGCCTGGGCCGCCTGGGCGATCAGCGCAGCCAGCGTGCGCCCGGCGGGCAGCGGCAGCCAGATGTGAAAGCCGGGTGTTCCGATCGAGGCCGGCAGCCACTCCTTCAGGATCCGCCGCACGATGGCGTCGCGCAGGGCGGCCTTGTCGCGCTTGAGCTTGGCCTGCCGGGCCAGGCCGCCATCGCGGATCAGCCTCGCCACCACTTCGGCCATGACCGGTACCGCCATCCAGCCGGTGGCGCGCAACGCATTGATCGAGCGGTCGCGAAACGCGTCCGGTGCGATCATCGCGGCAATGCGAAGGCCCGGCGCCAGGCATTTCGCGAAGCTCACAATATAAAAGCTGCGTTCGGGAATCGAACGGGAGATCGGCGGCAGCGGCGGCGACAGCAGATATCCGTAGGCGTCGTCTTCCAATAGATAAGCGTCGTGCTTGCGAACGATCTCGGCAATGCCGTGCCGGCGCTCCAGCGGCATCACCGATCCCGTCGGCGTTTGCAGCGTCGGCATGCAATAGAGAACGCGCGCCTTGGTCTCGGCGAACGCGCGATCGAGATTTTCGGGGATCAGCCCGTACGCATCGGTAGCGACGCCGTGAAGGCGATAGCCCGACTGCGCCGAAAGCGCGAGCATGCCCGAATAAGTGTAACTCTCGGTGAGGACGGTGTCGCCGGGCGCCGCGACCATGCCGAGTGCGATCGACAGCGCGTGCTGTCCGCCATGCGTGATAAAGAGATGATCGGCGTCGACGGTCACGCCGAGCGTCGCGAGCCATTGCACCATCGCTTCGCGATGCCGGCGCAGGCCCTGGTGCGGCAAATATCCGAGCAGGTTGGACATCTCGCCGTCGGCGACGATCTCGGCGAGAACGGATGAAATGGCGTCGTCTTCGCCGGTATAGGGCGGGACATTCAGCGCCAGATTGATCGTTCCCTCCGAGGAGCCGGGCCCGCGCGACTCCGGCCGGCGTCGTTGCACGAAGGTCCCGCGCCCGACTTCGCCTGAGATCAGGCCGCGCTGTTCGGCTTCCGCATAGGCTTTCGAAATCGTTCCGACGCTCAGTTCGAGCCGCTGCGCCATGTCGCGCTGAGGCAACAACCGCATGCCGGGCTTGACGCGGCCCGAAGCGATATCGGCTTCCAGCGCGACCACGAAGGCGAGATAGCGAGGTCCCGCAAGGGAAGCGAGCGTGGGTACCCAGTCGGTCATGTCGCGTATCCGCAAGGCGCAATTGCCATGCCAGTGATCGGCGTTTCCCTAGGTAGTACAATTTTTGGATTGTCGCAAGATTTGATACAGCGGGATAGGCGTTGCAGGGTGGATTACTCCCGATTTGGCGGAAGCATTTCAAATAACAAACTGTATTCAAATGCTATTTCAGTTCGGAAGCGCGACCACTGCATTTGTGTGATTGAACCAACTCAATCATACAAAATTCATCCAATTGCCTCAGTTTGGGTTTGACAATTTCAGTCGCCGGCTTCTATCGTTTCTGGCAAGCAGCGGGTCCTGACAAGCTGTCCCCGAAGTGTGGGAGTGTGTGTTGATCTACGAAATCCGGGTCTATGAGGCTGCGGAAGGCCGTGCCGACGCGATGCGTCGCCGCTTCCGCGACAAGGTTGCGACCACATTTTTTCCCCGTCACGGCATTGAGCTTCTGGGCGCCTTCACGGCGCCGGAGGAAGACGGCCGGCTGACCTATATGACGCGTTTTGCCGACGAGGATGCGCGCAAGAAAGCCTGGGCTTCCTTCGCGGCGGATCCGGAATGGGCGGCGGTGAAGGCGGCCAGCGAAACCGACGGGCCGCTGTTGAAACAGCAGACGGTTTCGGTGCTGTCGCCGGCGATCGCCGGTTTGCCGCTCGGCTAGCGGCGCCCATGAAACCCGCACCGTTCGACTATGTCAGGCCGGATACGCTCGCGGAAGCCTGCGAACTGCTGGCGGGTGACGAGGATGCGCGGCTGATCGCCGGCGGGCAGACGCTGGTGCCGATGCTGGCGATGCGGCTGGCGCGTCCGGCGAAGCTGATCGACATCCTGCGATTGCCGGAGCTTGCCGGGATTCGCGAGGAAGCCGGCGCCGTGATGGTCGGCGCGACCACGCGCCAGGCGCAGGCCGAACGTGATCCGGTCATCCGGGCATCGGTGCCGATGCTGGCGCGGGTGCTGCCGTGGGTCGGGCATCCACCGACCCGCAACCGCGGCACCGTCGGCGGCTCGATCGCGAATGCCGATCCATCGGCGGAGATTCCGCTGGTGGCGGTAACGCTCGGCGCCGACATCATGCTTGCGACCACCGACGGCCCGGCATCGATGCCGGCGGATGATTTCTTTATTGGCCCGATGCTGACCACGATCGGCCAGGGCGAATGCGTCAGCGCGATCCGGTTTCCGGTCTGGCCGCACCGGCGCATCGGCGTCGGCTTCTTCGAGGTCAGCGCGCGCCGCTCGGATTTCGCGTTCGTCGCGGCCGCGGCCCAGGTCGCGCTCGATGATGACGGAAGCTGCCTCGATGTCGCGCTCGGCATCGGCGGCGTCGGCGATCGGCCGTTGCGGCTGGATATGTCGTCGCTGATCGGCACCGAGCTGGATACGGCATCGATAACCGACGCGGTCAACGCTGCATCCGGGGATCTCGAGGCGATGAGCGACCTGCATGCCAGCGCGGCCTATCGCCGCCGCGTCGCCGGCGTGCTGTGCATCCGCGCGCTCGAACAGGCGCGCACCGAGGCTGCCGCCAAGCCCGCCGGAGGTGCGCGATGAAGGTTGAGCTGCGCATCAATGGCGTCGTCCGTTCCGCCGACATCGAGCCGCGCAAGACGCTGCTCGATGCGCTGCGTGAGAATTTCCTTTTGAACGGCACCCATGCCGGCTGCGAGCACGGCGTCTGCGGCGCCTGCACCGTGCTGGTCGATGGCGAGCCGGTGCGGTCCTGCCTGATGTTTGCGGTGCAGGCCGATGGTTACGAGATCACCACGATCGAGGGCCTTGCGCCGGCGCCGGGTGAACTCAGCGTCATCCAGGACGCGTTCTGCGAAACCCATGGCCTGCAATGCGGATATTGCACGCCCGGCATGATCCTGGCCGCGCATGCCTTGCTGCAGCAGACGGTGACGCCGACGCGCGAGGATATCATCGAGGCCATCTCCGGCAATATCTGCCGCTGCACCGGCTACGGGCAGATCGTCGAGGCGGTCGAGTTCGCCGCCGATCGATTGCGCAAGGCCAATACGCCGCGGCCGCATCATGATGTCCCGCATGCCGCGCATGATGAGCCGGCCAGGGGCGTGCTCGAGGCGGCGGAAGACGACAAGCCGGTCGTGGAGGCGAAATGAGCGCCGATCCCTCAAGCTTCCGTTTTGTTTCCACCAACCGCCGCGTGCGCGAGGATCGCCGCTTCGTGGCAGGCCACGGCCAGTTCGTAGCCGATGTCGCGCTCGAAGGCTTGCTGCATGTGGCGATCCTGCCGTCGCAGCATCCGGCCGCGCGCATCGTTTCGATCGACGCCTCGGCCGCGCTCGCCATGCCGGGCGTCCATTATGTGCTGACCGGCGACGAGCTTGCGGCGGCGAGCGATCCCTTGATGAACGGTCTCGATACCCCGAACGTCAGGCGCCACCCGCTGGCGGTGGGCCAGACCCGCTATGCCGGCGAATGGGTGGTCGCCGTGGTCGCCGAGACCCGCGCGCTGGCCGAGGACGCCACTGAAAAAGTGCGCGTCACCTACGAGCCGTTGCCGTTCGTGATGAATGCGGAAGAGGCGTTGAAGCCGGAAAGCCCGCCGGTGCATCCGGCGCATGGCTCCAACGTGCTATTGGACCGGACCTTCGTCTGGGGCGAGGTCGACAAGCATTTCGCCGAAAGCCCGCGGCATCTATCGTTCCGCGTCACCTGGGGACGCAATTCCACCGTGCCGATCGAGACGTTTGGCGTCGCGGCATCGTGGGATCCCTGGCGCGACATGCTGGACGTCTGGGCCTCGATCCAGATGCCGAAATATCCCGATCAGATCGCGCGCGCGTTGCGGATTCCCGCCAACGGCGTCCGCGTGCATCAGGACGTCGACGTCGGCGGCAGCTACGGCGTCAAGCGCGGCATCAAGCAGACCGTGCTGGTGGCGCATCTGGCCCGCCGGCTCGGCCGTCCCGTGCGCCTGATCGAGGACCGGCTGGAGAACATGCGCGGCGGTGACGCGCACGGCCCGGAACGCATTTTCGACGTCGACGTCGCCTTCAACCATGACGGCATCGTCAAGTCGATGAAGATCCGCGCGCTGGACAATGCCGGCGCCTATGCCGGCCGGGCGCCGTTTCAACTGGGCAAGCCGATCGGCGCCATTGTCGGCCCCTACAAAATCGAAAGCGTGCAGTATCACGCGCAATCGGTCACATCGAACAAGGCGGTGCAGGAAGCAGTACGCGGCTTCGGGCAGGCGCCGACCAATTACGCGATCGAGACCGCGATCGACAAGGTGGCCGCGGCCACCGGCCTTGCGCGCATCGAGGTCCGCCGCCGCAACTTCATTCGGAAGGAAGAATTTCCCTATCTGATCCCGAGCGGCAGCACCTATGACAGCGGCGACTACCACGCCGTGGTCGACAAGGTGTTCGCGCATATCGATTTTGCCGCGATGGAAAAAGAGCGCGATCGGCTGCGCGCCTCCGGCATTCTCGCCGGCATCGGCATTGCGGCGTGCCTGGAGCCGAGCGGCGGAAATTCGTCGTTCGAGCCCTTGCTCAATGAGAAGAACGCCACCACCACCTGGATGGATTCCTGCCGCATCATGATCGATGGGCTCGGCTTCGTCACGGTCACCATTCACAACACCTCGTCGGGGCAGGGGCATGAAACCCTGGTGACCACCGTCGTCGGCGAAGTGCTGCAGATCGAGCCCGATTTGATCCGCGTGGTGCGGCCGGATTTGCTGGCCTGTCTGCCGTCCAATTCGCCGGTCGGCAGCCGGATGGCGATCATGCTCGGCGGCGCCGCGTTTCATGCCGCGCAAAAGCTGAAGGCAAAGCTGATACGGATCGCCGCGCATCAATTCGGTCTCGGCGAGGACAAGGTGACCTACGCCGGCGGCGGCGTCACCGATCCAGCCAGCGGCAGGCAGCTTGGCTGGGCCGAGATCGTCAATATCGGCCATCGCAATTATCACCTGTTGCCGGAGGGCATGGAGCCCGGTCTTGAAAGCACGCATGTGATGCAGGTGCCGACCGGCGACAAATTACCGAAGGACGGCCGGGTGCAGATGTATCCGTGTCATTCGTTTGAATTCCACGTCGTGCTGATGACGATCGACCCCGCGCTCGGCAAGCCGGAGATCCGGCGCTACGTCATCGGCCATGACTGCGGCACGGTCATCAATCCGCATATCGTCAAGGGCATGACGTTGGGCGGTCTCGCCCACGGCCTCGGCGCCGCGCTTCTGGAGGAGTTCGTCTACGATGACGAAGGCCATTTGATCACCCAGAGCTTCATGGACTACCTGCTGCCGTCTTCGCACGAGGTGCCGGAAGTCGAGATCGTGCATCACGTCACGCCGTCGCCCTTTACCGTGTTCGGCCAGAAAGGCTCCGGTGAAAGCGGTTATCTCGGCGCTCCCGCCGCGATATCGGCCGCGGTCAATGATTGCGTCGCGGCGCTCGGGATTTCCTTCAACAAGCTTCCGATCCGGATCTCCGCCATCGGCGATGCCATCGCCGATGCCCAACAAGGCAAACCTCAAGAGCAAGCCAAATGATCATCGACTGTCACGCCCATCTGGTGCCGCCAAGTCTGCTGGACGCGATCCGCACCCAGGCCTCCCACTTTCCCTCGATCCGCCTGATCGAGGACGGCGGCAGCCTCGGGTTCTCGTTCTCCGGCGGCAAGCCGACGCGGCCGGTTTCAAAGCCGCTCAGCGATCTCGCCGCCCGCCTGAAATGGATGGATGAGCAGAAGATCGAGCGCCAGGTGGTCGGCGGCTGGCTCGATATGTTTGGCTACGACGTGCCGGCGGAAGAGGGCGCCGCCTGGTCGCGGCTGATCAACACCCATCTGGCGCAAACCGCGATGCGCGAACCGCGCTTCGTGCCGCTGGCGACCGTCCCCTTGCAGGATGGCGCGCGCGCCGCCGAAGTGCTGCGCGAGGCGCATGCCGCCGGCTTCAAGGGAACGATGATCGGGACGCAGCCCAAGGGCAAAGGCGGCGTGCTCGACGATCCCTCGCTTGTGCCGTTCTGGGAGGCCGCCAATGAACTCGGCTCGGTGGTCTTCGTCCATCCGGTATTCGAAAGCGGCGATGACCGCGTCCATGATTACGGCATGGCGAATGCGGTGGGGCGCATCACCGACACGCTGATCGCGATGTCGCGGCTGATCTATGCCGGTCATGTCACCCGCTATGCCAACGCGAAGATCGTGGCGGGAATTGGCGGCGCGGCGCTGCCTTACGTGATCGGCCGCCTGCGCCGGAACTATTCGCTCGACAAGGACAAGCTCGGCGATCCCGACGCAGCGCTCGCCGCCATGTATTACGACACCATCGTCCAGGACCCGCGCGCGCTGCGCTACCTTGCCGATATCGTCGGCGCCGAGCGGATCATGATGGGTTCGGACATGCCGTTCCCGATCGGCGACCTCGCGCCGCTGAAAATCGTCGCGGAGACGAAATTCTCCGACGCCGAGCGCACCGCCATCAATGGCGGCCTGGCGCAGCGGCTGTTCGGATTGTGAGGATGGTTCGATGAAGCTCGATATCGGCGGCGCCGAGACCATCCAGGCTCCAGTTGAAGTGCTCTGGAAGGCGCTCAACGACCCCGCCGTGCTGACGCGCTGCATCCCCGGCTGCAAGGCCATGACCGAGATTGCGCCCGACGCCTACAAGGTCGAGATGCAATTGCGGGTTGCAGCGGTGGGCGGCTCGTTCGAAGGCGAGATCGCGCTGTCGGACAAGGAGCCGCCGAAGGCTTGCAGCATCAAGGTGTCCGGCGCCGGCACCCTTGGCCACGGCAACGGCAGCGCGCGCTTCGAGATCACGCCCGAAGGCGCCGGCGCATCGCGCCTGACGTTCCAGGGGGTCGGCGAAATCGGCGGGCTGGTGGCGGGCGTGGGGCAACGAATCCTGAGCAGCGTTTCGAAGCATCTTGTCGGGCGCTTTTTTGTCGCCTTGCGCAAGGAATTCGAGACAAGTGCCGAGGGTGCGGCTAAATAGAACGCGTGTTTCGGGGACAGCCATGACGAAATTTCTGATCTGCCTTTGCTCTGGTTTGGCGCTGCTGGGTGCGGCACCATCCTATGCGCAGGCGCCCGAACCGCTTTCCATCGTTGTGTTCGGTCCGCCGTCGCTCGGCGCCTTTCTGCCGCCGGTGATCAAGGAACTGAAACTCGATGAAAAAAACGGGCTCGATATCACCTTCCAGGAGCGAACGCCCGACGCCTACACCGCGCAGTTCAACTCCGGGGAATTCCAGGTTGGCGGCAGCGCGGCGCTGCTGACGGTCGGACTTGCCGATGTGCGCGGCGTCAAGGTGACGTATCTGTTTAACCTGTTCGATTTCTGGGGCACCGTCGTTTCCTCCCGCCCGGAGATCATGAAGCTGAAGGATCTGGAAGGCAAGGAAGTCGCTGCGGCCAAGGGCACCACCAATTACGTCATGTTCGACTGGTTCGCCCGCCAGGCCGGTGCAGACCCCGCGAAGTTTTCGGTGGTCAATACCGCGACACCAGGTCTGATCGGCTACGCCATGGCCGATCGCGCCGCGGGGATTCAGCTCTGGGAGCCGGCCTTCACCACCCTGGTTTCCAAAAAGGACAACGTCCACTTCATCGACCTTGGCATTGGCGACAGCTGGGAGAAGTTCACCGGCAGCCGCAACATTCCCTATCTCGGCGTCGCCGCCCATATCGGCTGGGTGGAAAAAAATCGGAAACTGATCCCAAAGCTTTATGCGACCTACAAGGAGGCGGCCGACTGGGTCGCGGCGCATGCTGAGGCGACTTCAAAAATCCTGGCTCCGAAAGGAACCCCGGACGAACAGAAGGCGGTCGCGGAACTCATTCGTGCCAACGACAGGCTCGGCCTGAACGTGAAATGGGCGTCCGAGGTCCGCAAGGAAATCAATTCGGTGTATGCCGCCGGCAAGTCGATTGCCTTCCTGCCCTCGGATCCATCGCCATCGACGATCTATGAGGCGTCGGGAAAATGAACGAAATTGCGCCGCAGTCCGGGTCGCCGCCGCTGACGGACCTGTTGCTGTCGAGCCTGCGGCGGGTCGCATTGTCGATCCTGCCGTTTGCGGTTGTGATTTTGCTGTGGCAGTTCGCGTCGCTGTTTTTTCCGCGCTTCCTGTTTCCATCGCTGATCGACGTGTTCTGGCGCTGCCTTGAGATATTCTCGAGCGGAACCATGTTCGCCGATGTGCTGGCGACGGTTCTTCGGATTTTGGCGGGGCTTGCCGGCGCGTTCATCGTCGGCGGCCTGTTGGCGTTGCTGATGGTGCGCTCGCGCAAGGTCGATGATTTCCTGTCGCCCATCCTGACCCTGTTCCAGGGCATCCCCGCGCTGTCCTGGGTGGTCTTCGCCATCATCTGGTTTCATGGCCTCGAATTTCGCATCTTCTTCATCATGGTGATGACGACGTTGCCGGCATTTACGTTTCAGGTGCTGGGCGCCTTGCGCGCGATGTCCAAGGATCTCATGGAGATGGTGTTCAGCTTTCGTCCCACCCGCATGAAACTGTTTCGGGTGATGATCGCGCCGGCGATCCTGCCGGACATTCTGACGGCGTGGAAAGTCAACCTCGGCAACGCCTCGCGCGTCGTCGTGGTCGCCGAACTGGTCGGCGCCACCGGCGGCATCGGTTATCAATTGCTGCAGCAGCAGCAATTGTTCGATATGGCCGGCGCGCTGGCCTGGACGCTGCAACTGGTATTTTTCGTATTGATCGTGCAGGGCGCGCTGACGCTGATCGAAAATACCGCGTTCCGTTATCGCGCCGTGTCGGAGCGCGCGATATGAGGGATACCGTCACCCCGGCAGAAGCCGCCATTCACCTCCAGCATGTTTCCAAGGTGTTCGGCAAGACCGGCACCCGTGAGGCCTACCGGGCGGTGAATGGTCTCGATCTCGACGTCCGCCCCGGCCAGATGCTGGCGCTGCTCGGCAAGACCGGCTGCGGCAAGTCGACCATCTTCAACATGATCGCAGGACTGACCGAGCCCACCACCGGCACCGTGCGCGTCAGCGGCCGCGACCCCTTTGCCGAGTTCGATTCGTTTCGCGGCAAGATGGCGATCGTGTTCCAGAACGACCGGCTGCTGCCATGGCGCACCGCGATCCAGAACGTCGAATTGGGACTGGAGATGCTGGAAACGCCGGCGGCGGAGCGCCGCGCGACGGCGCAGTTGTGGCTGACCAAGCTCGGGCTCGGCGGTCACGAAAACGATTATCCGCACGCGCTGTCCGGCGGCATGCGCCAGCGTGTCTCGATCGCACGCGCCTTTGCGACCAACGCCAACATTCTGTTGTGCGACGAGCCGTTCTCGGCGCTGGATGAATTGACCGCGGGACGGCTGCGCGCGGAATTCGTGCGGCTCGTGAAGGAAAACGGCAAGACCGCCGTCTTCATCACCCATTCGATCAGCGAGGCGCTCGAGATCGGCGACCGCATCGTGGTGCTGAAACGCCCCGCGATGATTGCCTATGACGTCAGCTTCGATGGCGGCACGGGCCAGCAGGAGCGCGAGCTGATCCGCGGCCGGATCGGCGAAGTCCTCGCGGCCTGAACGGCGAGGCAAAACCTCTCTGCGGAGGACGTCGGTGCATGGGGCGCAAGCGGGTCGCCTACGCGCTCGGGCCAAGCCCCAGGCTCGCGTAAATCCGCCTTGCATAGGCGCCGAATTCATCCGTGGTCTTGATCGGCAGCGCGCGCGGAAACGGCAGGTCGATCGGGAAATATTCCGCCATCCGCGCCGGCCCGGCGGTGAGGACGGCGCAGTGCGAGGCGAGGAACACCGCCTCCTGGATGCTGTGCGTCACAAAGATGATGGTCTTGCCGCTTTCGCGCCAGATCCGCAGCATCTCCAGGTTCATCTGTTCGCGGGTCAGGGCGTCGAGCGCGCCGAACGGCTCGTCCATCAGGATCAGTTTCGGATCGTGGATGAAGGCGCGCGCGATCGCGGTGCGCTGCTGCATGCCGCCGGACAATTGCTGCGGATATTTGTCCTCGTAGCCGGCAAGCCCGACCAGATGGAGAAGATCGCGGGCGCGGGCGCGGGCGGCCTTGATCGGCAGGCCGACGATCTCCGCGGGCAGCAGCACATTGTCGAGGATGGTCCGCCACTTCAACAGCAGCGCCTGCTGGAACACCATGCCGATGTCGCGCGCGGGATCGAACGGCGTGCGCGCATTGCCGATCTCGATGGTGCCGCCGTCGGCATCGTGAAGCCCGGCGAGTATCTTCAGCACGGTGGTCTTGCCGCAGCCGGACGGGCCGACCAGCGAGATCAATTCGCCCTCGCTGACGTCCATGGTGACGTCGGACACCGCCAGGAACTCTATGCCTTGCGAACGGTAGACCTTGCGGACGTTGCGCAGGCGGATGAAGGGCTCCGCCGTCATGTTAGCCATTCCTGCAAGCGAGCGGCAACGAAATCGTCGTCGGCGAGGTCGGCGTGTTCGTTGCACACCCGGTCGATCTCCCGCATCTGGCCGGGGCTGAGGCCTTCGGCCGGATCGAGACACCAGATGCCCTCGAGCAGTCCCTGCCGCCGCAGGACCTCGTGGCAGCCGGCGATGCAGCCGTGAAAATCATTGATGACATCGAAGAACGCGCTGTTGCAATCGGTGACGCGGGCGTCGAGCGCCAACAGATCGGCTGGCACCGTGTCCTTGCCGCGCGCGGCGCGGCAGATCTCGAACTGTTTGATGGCGCTCGCGGTCCATACCGACCAGTGGCCGAGCAGGCCGCCGCGGAAATAGGCGCGGGTGGTGACGCCGTTGTCGCGGAGGTCGAAGGGCAGCGTGAGGTCGAGCAGGATGTGGTCGTCATTGCCGGTATAGAGCGCGACGCGGTCGAGCGCGCCGGCGGCGCTGACGCCGCGCAGGACGTCGAGCGTGCGATAGCGGTTGAACGGCGCGACCTTGATGGCGATGACGTTGTCGATCGCCGCGAAGCGCCGCCAGAAATTCGCGCTGAGGATGACCCCGCCGACCGCCGGCTGCAGATAAAACCCGACCAGCGGAATTTCGCGCGCCACCGCCTCGCAATGGGCGATGATTTCGTCTTCGGAAGCCGATTTCATCGCGGCCAGACTGAGCAGCCCGGCATGATAACCGATGCCGCGCGCGATCTCGGCTTCCGCGACGGCCTGCCGTGTCGGCCCGACCAGGCCTGCGACCAGCGCCAGCGGTCGCCCGGTCCAGGCCGCCGCCGTCTCCGCGGCCAATTCCAGCACCGGCCTGTATAATCCGACCTCGCGAATGGCGAACTGCGTGGTGTGGACGCCGACCGCGAGGCCGCCGGCGCCGGCGTCGATGTAATAGCGCGTCAGCGCGCGCTGATGCACGATGTCGAGCGCGCGGCCGGCATCAAGCGCCAGCGGGTGCGCCGGGATCACCGTGCCGTCGGCAATCAAACGCCGCACCTCGGATTTCATTTGGCTATGATGCATCGCGCATATCCTCATCCATATTCGGGTCCGGCAACGGCGTAGGGCAGTTGCGCGGGCGGTGTGGTGGCGCGGCCAAATCGCATGCGCTGGAAAGGCCGCTCGATGCTCCAGCCCGAGCCGGTCAGGCCATTGAGAAATTCCTCCTGCGCGCTGACGGCGTCGATCAGCACGGGTCCGGTTTCGGATCGGACGATCTGATCGACCAGGGCCAGCGCACACTCCGGGCTATCCGCAAACAACGGGCCGATATGCCGCGCCTTGCGGCCATCGCGGACCAGCGCGACCGCATCCTTGCCGGACAGCAGCCGCGAGCCTGACCGTTCGCTGAGTTCGCTCAGCAGGGGGCTGCGATCAAAGCCCATGGCAAGACCGTCCTGCGCCGTGAATTTTTCGATCCCGCACGGCGATAGCGACGGGGCAGCCTCGGCTTTCGACGACGGCGCCTTCTCAAGCCGCAACCGCCGCAGTTGCAGCGTCGGGGCAAATCCCAGCGGACCATAGACGGTGGCGCCCGCCGGCGTCGCATCGAGCCAGGGGACGAGACCTTGTTTCGCCGCGGCTTCGAGGCAGGCATCGACCAGCTGGGTCGCAAGGCCGCGGCGGCGCCAGCTCGCGGTCACCAGCACCATGCTGATCCAGGCATTGCCGGAGGTGTAGGGCAGCAACGCCGCGGTCGCGACCAAGAGGCCGTCGCGGTCGCGCATGCCGAACACGGTTCCCTCGCTCAGGAAGAAGCGCCAGTCGGCCTCGCTCTGATTCCAGTGCGCCTCCGTCGAAAGCACCAGCCCGGCGGGCGCATCCTCTGCACCGAGCCGCGTGACGACCACGTCAGTAGCGGCCATCGCGCACCTCGTATTTGGTGGGCTTGCCGAGGCTGGGCATCGACCGCGCGACCCAGTCCGCGGTCCAGGCCATCAGTTGTCCGGTATCGACCACCGGCGGGCCGAACAGTTCGAGAGCCAGCGAGGTGTCGGTAAGCCAGGCGGTCGGCTGCTCGGTCCCGACAATGATCGGCTCGCGGCCGAGACGCGCGCCGAGCTTGGCTGCGAGATCGCGGACGCGAAGGATTTCATGGCTGCTGACATTGATCGGCGAGGTCGGGGTGTCGCAATGCGCAAGGCAACGCAGCGCCTGGGCCGCGGCATCGCCCTGCCAGATCAAGTTGACATGGCCGAGGCCGACGTCGATCGGTTGTCCCCCCAGCACCTTGGTGGCGATGTCGTGCAGCACGCCATAGCGCATGTCGATCGCGTAATTCAGCCGGAACAGCCGGCCCGGCGTCGAAAACCGGCGCGAAAAATATTCGAACATGCGCTCGCGGCCGACGCAGGACTGGGCATATTCGCCGGGCGGATCGGGTGCCAGGCTCTCGTCGGCGCCGTTTCCGTCCACCGGCACGAAAGGATAGACGCAGCCGGTCGAGAACGCCACGATCCGGGAGTCCGCAAAGGCCTGCGCGACAAGGGCGGGGACGTGGGCGTTCATCGCCCAGGTCAGCGACAGGTCGCCTTCCGCACCGAATTTGCGCCCGGCCATGAAGATGATGTTCTTGATTTTCGGCAGCGCCTTGATCGCGGTCTCATCGAGCAGGTCGCAATTAAGAGTTTCAACGCCACGGGCCTGCAGCCACGCCTTCACGCCGGCGTCGCTGAAGCGCGCGACGCCGATGACGCGGCGGTGGGGCAGGGCGGCCTTGGCGAGGCCGGCCAGCGTCGGCCCCATCTTTCCGGCGACGCCAAGGATCATGATGTCGCCGTCGACCTTCGCAAGATCGTCGATCAGCGCCTGGCTCGGACGGCACAGCAACTCGTCGAGCGCTGCAGTATCGGCAATGGTGTGCGGCAGGTTGTCGCGCGTAAGCAGCATGTCTTTTCCCTGATTATTGCAGCCGCACGTCCCTGACCACGAACAGCCGTTCGAGGCCAAGCACCAGGCCGTAAAGCGCGACGCCAAGCAGGGTCAAAAGCACCACCGCCATCACCATCGCCGGCGTGTCGAGCGAGGACTGCACCTGGATCATCAGATAGCCAAGCCCGCGTTCGGACGCGATGAATTCGCCGACGATGGCGCCTGCGACTGCGAGGATGGCGCCCACCTTCATGCCGGAAAATACGTAGGGTAACGCACCGGGAAGCTGGATCTTACGGAATAATGTCCAGCGCGACCCGCGCAGCGATTTCACGAGATCGAGCAGGTCGGGCTCGACCTCGCTCAATCCGCGCGCGGTGGTGAGCAGAATCGGGAAGAAGCAGATGCTGAACGCAATCAGGATGTTCGGAAAAATTCCGTAGCTGAACCAGACGATGAACAGCGGCCCGAGCGCCACTTTCGGTATCATGTTCAGGGTGACGAACAGCGGCAGCAGCAGCAGGCTGACCAGCGGCGACCAGCAGAACAGCACCGCCAGGGTTACGCCGACAAAAGCGCCCAGCGAAAAGCCGCCGAGGATTTCCACCGCCGTGACGGCGAGGTTGGAAACCCAGGCGTATTTTGCCGACGCCAGCGTCGCCAGCGTGGCAAGCGGCGAGGGCAATATGAATTTCGGCACATGGAAGGCGTCGACCAGGACCTGCCAGAGCACGATGACGGCGAGATGCACGATCAGGATGATCGCAAAGGACCGGGCGGAACGCATTCCGTCGCTGACCACCATATGCTCTCCCAGTGCGCTCCGGCCCATCCAGCAGAGGCCCAATCTACCTTTGTATTTCCCATCTTTCAACCGTCTGGTTGATTGAGGCGAATGAAGAGTTCGAGAGAGCGTCATGGCGAGCCGACGGGCCGGCGCAAAGCGCCGCCCGATGACAGGCTCCGCGAAGCAATCCAGGGCATGGCCTGGGTGCCCGTGGATTGCTTCGTCGTGCTGCTCCTCGCAACGACGTCTCTGGGGTCAGGGGCGCAAAGCCTGCGTCACCAGGTCGACCACATGCTTGCGGCGGGCTTGCCTGGCGGCGGGACTGCTCAAATCCTTGCCGAAAATCGCCGACAGCGTCGGCGCGTTGGAAAAGAAGAAATAGCTGAGGCCTGCAATCGAGATATAGAGATGCACCGGATTGATGCCTTTGCGGAAGATTCCGGTCCGCACGCCGTCAGCCAGTATCTTCGAGACCATGCTGACCAGCGGCGAATGCATGGTCTCGAGCTTTCTCGAACCGCTTACGTGCCGGGCGCCGCCGCGGTTTTCATCATTGAGCAGCAGGATGAAGTCCGGGTGTGCGGCGAGGTGGTCGAAGGAGCTCTCGATCAGTTTCTTGATGGCTCGTTCGGGGGCAGCCCCTCAAGGTCGAGGTCGCGCTCCTGGGCGCGGATTTCCTCATAGACCCATTCCAGCACCGCAAGGTAGAGCGCGTCCTTGTCGCCGAAGTAGTGATACACGAGCTGCTTGTTGACGCCGGCCCGCGCGGCGATTTCGTCGAACTCGCGCACCGGCGAGGCCGCTTCTTGCAAATTCGCGCCGTGCCGCCGTCAGCAGTTTCTTCCGCGTGGCCTCCGGGTTGCGCCGCTGAGGTGCTGAGCCATTTGATTGTTGTTTAGGCATTTCCAACCAAGCAGTTGACAATTCGGTTCGTCCCTTGTTGCATTGGTAAACCTGAGGATGAGTAACGGCAAGGCTGCGGATAGGTAGCTTGACCTTGGATGAGCGGTCGCGCAAAACAAGAAGAGGTGTCATGAGGAGTTTGAGTATCGCAGGATTGGTGCTCGCGCTTGCCGTGCCGGCCGTCCCCTCGCTCGCCGCCGAATCCGTCAATCTGATCCTTAACTGGACACCGACGGCGGACCATTCGCCGTTTTATTACGCCAAGGCGCAAGGCTGGTACGAAAAGGCCGGCATCGATCTTACCATCGAGACCGGCAAGGGCTCCGGGGTTTCATCACTGAAGGTGGGCTCCGGCGGTTCGCCGTTCGGTATCGCCGACCTCGCGACCATGCTGGTGGCGCGCAGCAAGGGCGCCGACGTCGTGGCGCTGATGAGTATATACGCGAATACCGGCCAGACCTTTTATTGGCTGAAAAGCCACGGCGTAAACAGCGCCAAGGACTTTTCCGGCCACAAGATCGGCAATCCGCCCGGCGATGCCTCGCGGGTGATGTGGCCGGCCTTCGCCAAGGCCGCGGGCGTCGCACCGGATTCGGTTACCTTCGTCAATGTCGGGCCGACCGCCAAGATCGCGGCGTTGAAGAGCCATACCGTCGATATCATCAGTGATTTCTATAACGAGCACGATTTGAAGGCGATCGAGTTCGGCAGCGACCTCGGCTACGTCAACTGGAAGGATATCGGCCTCAACCCCTACGGCAATTCGCTTGTCGTCAACGGCGCGTTTCTGGAAAAGAACCCAAAATTGGCCGAGGATTTCGTGCGGATCAGTCAGAAAGCGTTCGCCGCCTGCGTCGCCGACGTCTCCCCGTGCCTGAAGGCGCTGCTCGATCAGGTGTCGGGCCTGGACAAGGAAAACCAGCAGCGGCAATGGGAGCGCATCAAGTTGCTGATGACCGACGATTTTACCACGACCAGGGCGCTGGGCTGGATCGATGGCGAGCGGATGAAAAAGGACTACGAACTGGTGCAGACCTATCTCGGCATGGAGAAGCCGTTCGCCGTGGAAGCCGCGTTCTCCACCAAGCTGCTCGATCCCTCGATCAGGATGGACGCGAGCAAGGTGAAGAAGTAAAATACCCGGGACCAGGTTTTTGCATCGTGGTCGCGAGCCAACGGGCCGCGCGAACCGCGCCCGATCACAGGCCAGCGACATCCAGGTGACTTGCTGATTTGCCTGACGGGCCGTTTGTCGATCCGGGTGTCCATCCCCATTTGCAAAAATATTTCGGTTTTCACGCCCCCCAAATCACATCTAGAACTTTTCGCATCCCACCCCACAAGAGGGGCGTATCATGATCGTCACGAACGCGGGGAGGGATGCGGTGGACGCGGCAGCGTTTTGCGCGCGAAAGGTCGCAGGGCGGATTTTTTGAATCCGTGAGCGACACGGAGCACGCGGACGAGAGACGATTGCAGCGGACGGCGAAGTCGTGTGGTCCTGACGCCCCGACGCTGGCGTCAAGTTTCGCGGAGGCGAGTCGGCCCTACCGGGCTTAGACAAAACCATATCCGCAAGCGACGGTGGCAAAAGAGCCCGGTCACCGGGGAGAGCGCGAAATAAGTCGTTAAAACCATTGCGTGCGGGAATGCCGGGTGATCCCGGTGGACCTGTGGCGACGACCCGTGTGCACTACCACCTTCGCACGCGGGGCTATGGGTGCAACGGGCACCCGGCATTCCCCACGCCCTCTATGGGGGCGAGACAAATGCAAACCTCGGGCGCATCGCGCCGCGGGATCGCGGATTCATATCTGGAATTGCGCACTCATATCTGAAATCGGAGTGATGCGATGGCGAGGCGACTTGTCCCCCGCAGCTCAACGAGCGAAGTCGGAAGCGACGAAGCAATCCATCTTTCTTTATGCCGGCTTTATGCGGCGAGATGGGTTGCTTCGCTGCACTCGCCATGACGGTCGTGCGACGAGCACGTCACGCTCTCCGCCGTCATCGCCCGCGAAGGCGGGCGATCCAGTATCCCAGAGACGCTGATGATGGAATCGAGAGGCCACGGCGTACTGGATACCCCGCCTGCGCGGGGTACGACAGTGTGTGCGCTACTCGGCGCTACTCACCAGCTTGATGCGGGGCTCAGCCGCGTCCATCAGGCTGCGATAGGCGGCGAGGTAGTCGAGTGCCATGCGCCGTGCGGTAAAGCGCTTCTCGAACTGCTTTCGGATCGCCGGCCTGCTCAACCGGGACAGCCGATTGACGGCGCCGACCGCGCTGGTTTCATCTTCGACAATGAAGCCGGTCAGGCCGTCATCGATGATCTCGGGTACCGAGCCGCGGTTATAGGCGATGACCGGGGTGCCGCAGGCCATCGATTCGATCATGACCAGGCCGAACGGCTCCGGCCAATCGATCGGAAGCAGCAGCCCGATCGCACCGCTGAGAAAGTCGGATTTTTCGTGGTCGCCGATTTCGCCGATATATTCGACCAGAGGGTTGCCGTCGATCAGCGGCCGAATGCGTTCATCGTAATATTCCTGGTCGGCTCGATCGATCTTCGCGGCGATCTTGAGCGGAATGTCGCATCGCGCCGCGATCTTGATCGCCCGGTCCACGCCTTTTTCCGGCGCGATGCGGCCGAGCACGGCGAGGTAGCCGGGGGTTACCGGCCGCGGCGTCAGCAAATTCTCGGGCAGGCCGTGATGGATGGTGCGGACCCAGTTGGCCTGCGGCACCGGACGCCGCTGGCCGTCCGAGATCGAGATCACCGGGACGGACGAGAAGGTGGTGAACACCGGCTGGTGTTCGGGCAGATCCAGCCGGCCATGCAGGGTGGTCACGAATGGAGTGGGTTGCCGGTGGAACAACGAGAACGGGTAGTAGTCGAGATGGAAATGCAGGAAGTCGAATTCCTCGTCGTCGCATTTCTGCCGGACCCGCTCCAGCATCACCATATGCAGCGCATTGGGATCGCGGACCGAGCCGTCGAGGCGCAGCGCCTTCGGCCACATCGCGTCGAGTTTCCCCGAAGTCTGGGAGTCGCCGCTGGCGAACAGCGTGACGTCATTTCCCAAAGCCACCAGTTCCTCGGTCAGCCAGTGCACCACCCGCTCGGTGCCGCCGTAAAGTTTGGGGGGAACAGCCTCCGTCAGCGGAGCAACCTGCGCGATGCGCATCTACTTCTCCTTTTGTCATCTCTGTCGTCGTGGGTGACCCAAATGCCTGTGATCGTGCTGGCGCCGGCGTGCCGAAGTGGGAACGTTTTCGCATCTGCGAAGTTCCCCACAAGGTCACGCACTTCTTCCACATCATGGTCTTGTTGATGCCATCACGTCCGATCAGGTTCGATGCGGGAAGAATGTTGCGCAGTGATGGCGTCGCGAAGGCAACTACACAGCACACTGCATCATTCGATTGCACGATGGATCGTCTCGGCGTGGGAGGTCCTCTTTAACAAGGGGTTTGCAGCTATATGGACGCTCTTTCAGGATACGCACATCGTCCGCTTCCATTCGTGCTGCGCTATCTCCGCCAGCGCGCGACGGCGCATGTCGTCATTGTGACTGCCGTTGTGGCAGCGGTTGCTTGTTCGGTGGGCACGCAATATGGCGTGAAATATCTGGTCGACAGTCTGTCGGGCGGGCCGGCGCACTCCGCGAGCGTATGGCTGGCATTCATTTTTCTCATGTCCCTCATCGCCGCGGATAATTTTCTGTGGCGGATCGCGAGCTGGACCGCGAGCTTCACCTTTGTGGGCGTGACCGGCGACTTGCGGCGCGACATTTTTCGTCACCTTACCGGGCACGCGCCGAGCTATTTCTCCGATCGGCTGCCGGGGATGCTGACCAGTCGCATTACCGCGACCTCGAATGCGGTGTTCACGGTCGAAAACATGTTCGTCTGGAATGTGCTGCCGCCGTGTATCGCGACATTCTCGGCGATCGTGCTGATCGGAACCGTCAGCCTGCCGATGTCGGTCGGCTTGATCGTGGTCGCGGGCGTCATGGTGGCGGCAATGTTTCGGCTCGCCGCCGCGGGAAAACCCCTGCATGACGAGTACGCCGACCGGGCGGCCGCCGTCGATGGCGAGATGGTCGATGTCATCAACAACCTGCCGCTGGTGCGTGCGTTTTGCGGCCTCAGTTTCGAACACGACCGGTTCGATGCTACCGTCAATCGCGAATTGACGGCGCGCGGGCGCAGCCTGCGTTACCTCGAAAAGCTGCGGCTCACGCATGCCGGAATTACCGTCGTACTGACGATTGCATTGCTGGCCTGGGCGATCACGCTTTGGCAGCAGGGCCACGCCACCACCGGCGACGTCGTGCTGGTCTGCACGCTCGGACTCTCGATCCTGAGCGCCACGCGCGACCTCGCGGTGGCGCTGGTGGACGTGACCCAGCATGTTGCCCGCCTGACCGAGGCGATTGCCACCCTGCTGCTTCCCCACGAACTGCGCGACCATCCCGAGGCCGAGCCGCTGGTAAAGAGCGGCGCCGCCATCGCCTTCAACAATATTTCGTTTCGCTATCCCGGCGGGATTCAGGTGTTCGACAAGTTCAGCCTGCGTCTGCAACCGGGGCAGAGGGTCGGATTGGTGGGTCAGTCCGGCGGCGGCAAATCGAGCCTGTTCGTGTTGCTGCAACGGTTCTACGACGTTCAGCACGGAAGCATCTCCATCGACGGCCAGGATATCGCCAGGGTCACGCAGCAAAGCCTGCGTGAGGCGATCTCAGTGGTGCCGCAGGACATCTCGCTGTTCCATCGTTCGATCATGGAAAATATCCGGTATGGTCGCCCGAACGCGACCGACGACGAGGTGTTGCGCGCGGCGATCGCGGCACGCTGCGATTTCGTCGAAACCCTGCCGGAAGGGATGGCGACGATCGTCGGGGATCGCGGCATCAAGGTGTCCGGAGGCCAGCGGCAGCGCATCGCCATCGCGCGGGCTTTCCTGAAGGACGCGCCGATCCTGCTGCTGGATGAAGCCACCGCCGCGCTCGACAGTGAATCCGAGGAGGCGATACGCGAAGCGCTCGGCCGGCTGATGCGCGGCCGCACCGTCATCGCCATCGCCCACCGTCTCGCGACGCTGCGTAATTTCGATCGCGTGGTCATGCTGCAGGCCGGCCGGATTATCGAAGACGGCCCGCCCGATATCCTCATGCAGGGCAGGGGCCCGTATCGGGAACTGGTCGCGCGCGAAATGGGCCGTCTTGCGACCCATGCGGCTTGATGTGCGACGGCAGCGGTTTAAGTGCTAGTATCTGGAATCACGCAGCTCATCCTTCGAGGCGCGGCGAAGAGGCCGCGCCCCAGGATGAGGTTTAGCTTGTTGAATCATAACGGCCTCATGCCGAGGAGCGAGCGACGCGAGCGTCTCGAAGCATGGGCAGCAAGCGACCAACCGATCGCTCATCGTCAATACTCATGCGTTTAACGCAAGGTCAGGGAACCGTCGAGGTCAGATGTCAGCGGAAGTCGTAACCCACATCATGACGACCCCGACCATCGAAGCGGTCGAGGAATTGCCGTTCTATATCCCGATGACGGGGCCCGCTGCGAGGCCGCGGCGCTCGCTCA
This sequence comes from uncultured Alphaproteobacteria bacterium, assembly GCA_963793165.1. GTDB lineage: Bacteria > Pseudomonadota > Alphaproteobacteria > Rhizobiales > Xanthobacteraceae > Bradyrhizobium. Next base: position 540,401 of record CAWBYU010000002.1, on the reverse strand, counting down.
AGCACGACGATACTTTCATCGTGCTCGACAGCCACGGCGATATCGGCGCTTCCGCCGGCGGCCCGGACGGCCTGTTCAATGCCGACACCCGCTATCTGGCCCGCCTCGAACTGGTGCTGGACGAGGTGCAGCCGCTGCTGCTCGGCTCGAACATGCGCGATGACAATTCGGCGTTGACGGTGGATCTCACCAATCCCGATGTCTATCGCAACGGCCGGCTCATCCTGCAGAAGGACATGCTGCACATCGTCCGCACCATCTTTCTGTGGCGCGGAACCGCCTATCAGCGGATCGGCCTGCAGAATCACGGCGATCGGCCGGCCAGTTTCGATTTGACGCTGTTGTTCGACAGCGACTTCGCCGACCTGTTCGAGGTGCGCGGCGAGAAGCGTCCGCGCCGCGGGCTCGGTTCCAGCAAATTGCTCGGTCCCGCCGATGTCGCGCTGGACTACAACGGCCTGGACGGCAAGCCGCGAATCACCGCGTTGCATTTCGATCCGCGCCCGACGCGGCTTGCGGTCAACGCGGCCACCTATCATTTCGATCTGGCGCCCCACCAGGTTACTTCGCTGTTCGTGGCGGTCTCCTGCAACAAGCCGATCATGCAAAAGCCGCCGCCGTTTTTTCGCGGGCTGTTGGCTCACCGTCGCGAGATGCGGCGATCGACAAAGGGCGCGGCCAGCATCGAGACCTCCAACAACATTTTCAATGAGGTGCTGTGCCAGTCGATGGCGGACCTCAACATGCTGATGACGGAGACGCCGCAGGGCAGGTATCCCTATGCGGGGATTCCCTGGTACTCGACGACGTTCGGCCGCGACGGCCTGATCACGGCGCTGCAAACCTTGTGGATAGACCCGCGCATCGCCCAGGGCGTGCTGAAGCGGCTTGCCTTTTACCAGGCGCAATCGGTCGATGCGCTGGCCGACGCCGAGCCCGGAAAAATCCTGCACGAAATGCGGGGCGGCGAGATGGCGGCGCTGCGGGAGGTGCCGTTCGCGCAATATTACGGCAGCGTCGATGCCACGCCGCTGTTCGTGCTGCTGGCTGGGCTTTATGTCGATCGCACCGGCGACGATGAAACCCTGGCCGAGTTATGGCCCGCGATCGAAGCCGCGTTGCATTGGGTCGATGGCGCCGGTGACCCGGACGGCGACGGATTCGTCGAGTATCAGCGGGCATCCGAACAGGGGCTTGCGAACCAGGGCTGGAAGGATTCCTACGACGCGATCTTCCATGCCGACGGAACGCTGGCCGAGGGATACATCGCGCTGGCGGAAGTCCAGGGCTATGTCTTCGCCGCCAAGCGGCTGGCGGCAGGCTGCGCCCTGCGCCTGGGCTTGGTGGATAGGGCGCGCAAGCTGGAGGCCGAAGCACAGCGGCTTGCCGAGCGTTTCGAAGATGCGTTCTGGTGCGACGATCTCGGCACCTACGCGCTGGCGCTCGATGGCGCCAAGCAGCCCTGCAAGGTGCGAACCTCCAACGCAGGCCAGCTTCTGTTTACCGGCATCGCGCGTCCCGAGCGGGCTCGCATGGTTGCCCGCGACCTCATGAGCCCGAAATTCTTTTCGGGATGGGGCGTTCGCACCGTGGCGCGCGGCGAGGCGCGTTACAACCCGATGTCGTATCACAATGGATCGATCTGGCCGCACGACAACGCGCTGATCGCGCTGGGTCTGGCGCGTTACGGCCTCAAGCACTCGGTGGCGCATTTGTTCAAGGGGCTGTTCGAGGCCGCGAGCTATATGGATCAGCGCCGGCTGCCCGAATTGTTTTGCGGCTTCCAGCGTGAAAAGCACCGCGGACCGACGCTTTATCCCGTCGCCTGCGCGCCGCAGGCCTGGGCGAGCGCGACACCGTTCACGCTTTTGGAGGCCGCACTCGGGCTCGAATTCGATGCCGCTCGCGGTGAAATTCGTCTGCGCGATCCGCGGCTGCCGGCCTTCCTCAACGACGTGGTGTTTCGCGACCTGAAGCTCGGCGCATCGAGCGTCGATCTCCGGGTTCGCCGCCACGATGGCGAGGTTTCGCTGGAGGTGCTGCGGACGCGCGGCCAGATTCAGGTATCGATCGTGCTGACGCATTGAGGCGATATCGCGCGCCAGGCGCCCACTCACGCCCCTTCGATCGGGCATTTCCGGAGGTAACATGCGCGCGAAATTCCTGATTGCATTTCTTCTTGCAACGATCGCCGCGTTGGCGGCCGCATCGGCGCAAACCAATCCGCCGCAACCGCAAACTACCGCGCCACCGGCCGCGAAGGAACCTGCGCCGCCGCCGTCGGTGACCGTCATTGGCGCCCGCGATGCGCACGGCGTGCTCGGCCGCGAGGTCCGCAGCACGACAGACGAGGACATGGGACGCATCGTCGATGTCATCGTCGACCGCTCCGGAACGGTGCGTGCCGCGGTCATCGATTTCGGCGGTTTCCTTGGCGTAGGCAGCCGCAAGATCGTCGTCGACTGGAACGCATTGCATTTCGCGCGCATTGCCAACAAGGGCGACAGCATCACGCTCGAATTGACCAAGGAGCAGGTGACGGCGGCGCCCGAATACAAGGAGGATACGCCGATCATCGTACTCGGCGCCGCCGGCAACCTGCAGCCGTGGGAATTCGATCACTAAAGATACCTGGAGAGATATTCTGTTCGCGCGTTCAACCCATTCGACCAAGCGGATTGATGGCGATCGTCGCGAGCGGCCGATCGAGGGCGAGAGCGTTGCGCCGGCCGTTTCAGAACCGCCGGCGCCCACGCCGCCGCCGGCTCCCTCGCAGCAGAGCTCGCGCGGGCTCGATTGGTTCATCTTTTTTCTGGCGGATGTGCAGACCGGATTCGGGCCGTTCGTCGCGGTCTATCTGACGACGCAAAAATGGACCCAGGTCGAAATCGGTTTTGTGCTGTCGATCGGCGGGCTGGTCAGCCTGATCGGACAGATGCCCGGAGGTGCCATCGTCGATGCCGCCCGGTCCGAACGACGGGTGGCGGGGCTCGCGGTTGCGACGATCGGCGCCAGCGCGCTCGCATATGCCGCCTGGCCGATCTTTCCGGTGGTCGTCGCCGCTGCCACGCTGCATGCGGCCGCGAGTTGCGTGCTCGGTCCGGCCATTGCCGCGATCAGCCTCGGTCTGGTCGGCCCGCTGTCGATCGGCGAACGGCTTGGGCGCAACGCCCGTTTCGCGTCGCTTGGCAACGGAATGGCCGCAGCGGTGATGGGCACGTGCGGCTATCTGCTCTCCAGCCGTTCGGTGTTTCTCGTCACCTTCATTCTGGCGATCCCGACCTTGCTGGCGCTGTCGCGAATCCGCGAGTGGGAGATCGATGCCGCGCGGGCCCACGGCGCGGTAATGCGGGAAACCGCCGACGTCAACGCCACCAGTGTGCTCAGTCTCTTGCGCCGGCGTCCTCTGTTGATCTTCGCCGGCAGCATTTTATTGCTGCAACTGGCCAATGCGGCGATGCTTCCGATCATGGCCGGCGTGGTGACCACCCGATCGAGCCAGTGGGCGCCGGTGCTGATCGCTGCCTGTATTATCGTGCCGCAAGCCATCGTGGCGCTGGCGTCTCCCTCGGTCGGCAGCCTGGCGCAGCAATGGGGACGGCGGCCGCTGTTGCTGTTGGGGTTTGCCGCACTGGCCATCCGGGGGACGCTGTTTGCGGTCGTCAACGATCCCTATCTGCTGGTTGCGGTGCAGGTGTTCGACGGCATCACCGCCGCGGTCTTCAGCGTCATGGTGCCGCTGATTGTCGCCGACGTCGCGTTCGGCAGCGGTCGTTTCAACCTGGCGCAGGGGATCGTCGGTACGGCCACCGGCATCGGTGCTTCATTAAGTACCGTGCTCGCCGGTTACATCAGCGACAAGTTCGGCAGCAGTGTCGCTTTCTTCGGGCTCGCGGCGGTTGCGGCGGCGGGCCTGGCCTTGATCTGGTTCGCGATGCCGGAAACGCGGCGGACCGCCTACAAGTGATATTCTCACGCATCCATGCTGTGCAGGCGCTGGCGATTGCGAAGCACGATCTGGCGCGCGCCGGAAAATCCAAGGACCCCTTGCGCCTGGAGCTGCGAAAGCGCTCTCGAGACGGTTTCCAGCGTCAGGCCGAGATAGTCGCCGATATCCCGGCGGCACATCGGCAGCGCCATCATCCCCGCGACCGCGAGCCGGCGGTCCATCTCCAGCAGGAAAGTCGCGACCCGCTCCATCGCGGTCTTGCGGCCGAGCAGCAGCATGTGGTCTTCGGCATGCCGAAGTTCGCCCGCCGTCATGGTCCAGAGGTCGCGCGCGACCTTGACATCGACGCCCGCGGCCTGCTCGAGGCTGCGGCGCTTCACGAGACGTACGGTGGTATCGATGATGGCTTCCGCGGCCAGCCGGTGGGCCGCCCCCGATTCCAGCCCGAACACGTCGCCCGGCAGATGGAATGTGCCGATCTGACGCCGTCCGTCGGAAAGCAACTTGTAGGTGCGGACCGCGCCGCTGATCACCTGGTAGACGTATTCCGCAGGCTCGTCCTCGCCATAGATTTCCTCGTCTTTCCTGTAAGTGAATTCAGTGGCTATCAGGCCGGCGTGGCCGGTGAGCGCCCCGAACTGGTCCGGAGCGGGGTAGGCGACGGGACTGATTTTGTTGGCGATAACGGCAGTGCTGAGGGACTGGGTGAGCATGGGCCATTTCCTTTGCGGCTGATGGCCAACTGCTACGTGGGTTCGTCGGGCTTGGAAATTTCGCGTGATATCTTAAGGAGGTCTACCTACGTATAATACCGGAGGTCATTGCCCGGTTCGGCTATCGGTGGCCGAATGCCCCTCCTGTATAGCTCCCCGAATGCGCAGAACGAGGCTGTCTTCGAGATGGGGCTTCAGCAGAACATCCCGAATGCCCACGGCCGCGGCCCTGGCCGAGATATTCGCATCCGGGTAGCCCGTAATGAGAATAATCGGGACGGAAATGTCCCGGTCTCGCAAGCGGGTGGCCAGATCGACGCCGTTCATCTCGGGCATCTTGTAATCGATCACGAAGCAGTCAACGTCGGTCGAACGGACGGCGTTGAGCAGCGCCGGCCCGTTCCTGAACGTTCGTACGTCAAACCCGTCCGTTTCAAGCAGAAACCGCAACGAGCCAAGGACGTCGGCGTCGTCGTCAACCACGTAAACGGTCGGTTTGGCGGATAATGGCATAGCAAACACCCGCGCATCCTGCGTGCTGAACTCGATCATGATTGTTGTCAAATAACACGCCTGGTAGTTGCCGGGCTTGATTTATCTCAATCGTTGAATATCCCGGCACGCATCGCCAGCCGTACCAGTTCCGAGAGGCTGTTAGCCTGCATCTTGGTCATCACGTTCGCCCGATAAACTTCGATGGTCCGGGGGCTGATGTCGTAGTCGCGGGCAATCAGTTTGTTGGAAAGCCCGGCGATCAGTCCGTCCATCACCTGACGTTCGCGAGGGCTGAGCGTTGCAATCCGCGCGGTGATGTCCTGCGTAACCGCCTCGCTTCTTGCGGTCGGCTCCGCTTGCCGGATTGCCGCCTCGACCATGCCGATCAGGCGATCATCTTCGAACGGCTTTTCAAGAAAATCGACCGCGCCGAGCTTCATCGCCTCAACGGCAAGCGGGACATCGCCGTGCCCGGTCATGATGACGATCGGAAACGTGCTGTGGCTGGCCTTCATGCGCTTTAGCAACTCGATGCCGTCAAGGCCGGGCATGCGCACGTCGGAAATGACGCATCCAAAGTCGAGGCTTGGCAGGACGTCGAGAAAATTCAGCGCCGTTTCGAACAGCGTGACGTTGAAGCCGGCGGAATCGAGCAGGAAGTCGAGCGAATCCCGCATCGCTTCGTCGTCATCGATCACGTAAATCTTTCCCTTGTCCGACATATTTTCAGATCTCGGTGGATGCTGCGGGCAGGGTGAAACGAAACGTCGCCCCGCCCGAGGCATTGCTTTCGGCCCACATCCGGCCCCCATGGGCTTCGATAATCGAGCGGCTGATGGAGAGTCCTACTCCCATGCCAGTCTCCTTTGTCGTAAAGAACGTCTGAAACAGATTGGGTTTGACGTCATCGTGGAATCCGTGCCCCGTATCGGACACCGTGACTTCGATCATGTCGTCCGCGACCCCGGCATTCGCCACGACAAGCTCCCGTTTTGGCGATTGCGCCATCGCCTCCAGCGCATTGCGGAACAGATTGACCAGCACCTGTTGAATCTGCACCCGGTCCACCAGAACCAAATCGAACTCGGGGTTCAGATTGAAGCGAAGCTGGATGTTCTGCTCACGAGCGCCCGCCAGACCGAGTGCACCCGCCTCTTCAATCAGTTTTGAGAGGCTTTCAATGCGCTTCTCGGATTCCCCCCGCGATACGAAATCGCGCAGACGACGAATGATCTGGCCGGCGCGGAGCGCCTGTTCGGCGGCGCGGTCCAGGGCACTTTCGATTTTTGACGTATTTGGATCCGCGCTCCCGGCCAGTAGCCGGCGAGAGCCCTTCATGTAGTTGCTGATGGCAGCAAGCGGCTGATTGAGCTCATGCGCGAGCGCGGACGCCATTTCGCCCATCGCGCTGAGGCGCGAAACATGAACCAGTTCGGATTGCAATTCCTGCAGCCGGGCCTGGGTTTGCTGGTGCTCCGTCAGGTCGCGCACGAAGCCGGTGAAATAGGGCTCTCCGCCGGATTGCATTTCACCGATCGAGAGGTGCATCGGAAACGTCGTCCCGTCCTTGCGTTTTCCGGTCACGATCCGCCCGATGCCGATGATATGCCTTTCACCTGTGGATCGATAGCGCGCGAGATAGCCGTCGTGGCGCTCCTGATCCGGCCGGGGCATCAATTCGCTGACATTTTTGTCGATGGCCTCCTGCTCGGCATAGCCGAACAGCCGTTCGGCGGCCGTGCTGAAGAACTGTACGATGCCATATCCGTTGATCACGATCATCGCGTCCGGCACGGTGTCGAGAATCGAGCGCAGGTGGCTTTCCCGCATTCGCAGCGCCTGTTCGAGCTGCTTTTCTTCGTCGATATCGAGAATGATCCCGCTGACGTGGCGCGGGACCCCGTCTTCATCCCTGATCAGACCCCCGCGGGCGCGAATCCATTGATGGGCCCCTGCGGCGCCGACCTTGAAAGATACGTCAAAATTACCGCCGGTCTCGGCGACTCTCTTGATTGCCTGTTCGGTGCGCTCACGGTCCTCCGGTTCGAGGAGCGAAAGAAACAACTCGTAGGTAACGGGCGTGTCCTGGGCAACCCCGAATAGGCTCTTGGTCGTATCGGACCACTCCAGATCCCCCGTCGAAAGGTTGAGGTCCCATGTTCCGACGCCGAATCCCTCGATTCGGAGCCGGAGATGCTCGTTGCGAACGGGGTCGTCAGGCGATGAATGAATGGTGCCAGGCACGCTTAAGCCTTTATTTCCAAAGTCGCCAACCCCGCCGAGGCCCGACAAGCTCCGGCATTAATCCTATACCAGAACGGGGTCCGAAAGATCCGGGAAAGCCCGAAACGGCGGAGCCGGACCGACTGTTTCGCCTGACGGCGGGATGGATGCAAGTTGCGGGAATTGACCCCCAGACCGTTATTTTTGGGGACGTCCGGTCCGATCCGCGGTCCTTTTCAAGCGGCCTCGGTCTTTGATCTATCTCATCTCGCCCTCCGCGTGCGGGCTTACGGTGCGACAAATTGGGAGCAACGGAGAAGGTGGATGACATACGCGACCGTCATGGTCAGCTTGGCGCTTGATCAGTCGAACGAGGCGCGCCTTGAAGCCGCCTGTCAGGTCGCCGAGCGTTTCGAGGCGGCCCTTGTCGGAATTGCCGCGGCGCAATTCAGCCCGCCGCTTTATTTCACCTCGGGGGAGCAGGCGCAGAATCTGATTGATCAGGGCCGGGCGTCGGTAAAACAGCGTATATCGGAACTGGAAGTGCAGTTTCGCGAGGCGACCAAGGATCGGGCGAGGCATGTCGAATGGCGCTGCGCGATCGACTTTCCGGCCCGGTATATCCTGCAGGAAGCCCGTTGCGCCGACATCATTGTCAGCGGTGGACAGCCCGGCGCGTTGTCGGACCCGTTTGTGGTGGCCAGCCCGAACGACCTGGTCATGCAGGCGGGCCGGCCGCTGTTCATTGTGCCGGATAACGTCGACTGGCTCGATCTACGCAGCGTGCTGGTGGCCTGGAAGGACACGCTGGAAGCGAGACGGGCGATCACCGATTCCCTGCCGATGCTCCGCAAGGCCAAGGAGGTCACGGTCGCGGAGATCGTGGAAGGAGGCGACAGCCGAGCGGCTGCCGAGTCGCGGGTCCGGGATGTCGTGGACTGGTTGTCGCGCCATGGCGTTTCCGCCTCGGCGCTCGTGCCTGACAATAACGGGAACCGGGACGCTGCAATCCAGTTGGATGGAATAGCTGCCGAGGTCGGTGCGGGTGTCGTCGTCGCGGGTGCCTATGGCCATTCGCGATTCCGCGAATTGATTCTCGGCGGCGTGACGCGGCATCTCATCACCCAATCCACGCGTTGCGTATTGCTGTCGCACTAGAGCCTTTTCCGTTCCGATTAAATCGGAGCCGGCTCCATTTCTTGTTTTGAGCGTTTTCTTCATGCGAACGGATGACCACCTCGCTGGAAAACGCTTTGATCGTCAACGGATAGGATCGCGCCGTGTACAGATTTATCGAGGAAACCGTCGCAGGTCACATGACGCGCGCTGTCAACACGGTGACGCGCGAACTAAACGTGCGTGAACTGGGCGGCATGTTCGAACGTGATGATTTCAACACCTATCCGGTTGAAGAGGACGGTCAGGTTATCGGCATTGTAACCAAGTTCGATTTGCTGAAGTGTTTCGCCTTTACACCCAACCAGATGGTTCCGCGATACCGAGATCTGATGAGCCGAACCGTGGGCGATGTCATGATTTCCGAATTCATCTACGTCCGCCCCGACACCAGGCTGACGCGGGTTCTGCAACTCATGGTCGAGCATCGTATTCGGAGCGTACCCGTGATTGACGGCGACCATCACTTGGCGGGGATTATCGCCCGCGAAGATGTTCTTAGAGCGCTTGCGTCGAGTATCGCCGACAGCGCCTGAAAAATTTCCGCCGCGATCGTCGCTTCAGGTGGGCCGTTGGAAAAATCGGCAAAAAACATTGACTGTGGCCGTGAAGACGCGGTCGTTTTGGTTGCCGGTTTTTTCTTACCAGTTTTTTTGGGTGCCGATCTTCCGATCGAACAGGGTTGATCTCGATCAAATCGCGGCAGGCTCTATTGTGGTTGTTTCGATCGTGTCCCCCGAGAGAGAATCACATGAGCCAGGCCCTCAACTCGAAGTCGATGACCATTGGAGAAAGCGGCCTGGCGGCAGTGTTCGCGGTAACCGCGTTTCTCTGCATGATCGGGGCTGCGAAAGCCCTCGATACGGCCTTCGCATTCCATGCCTCTCTCGGCGCCGCCGCCAGTCTCGCGGCGGTCTTCGTCATCCTTAATCGGTATTTCGACCGCCCGTCATTTCTGCCGCCTCAGGAAATCAACGGCAGGCCCAACTACAATATGGGCCCGCTGAAGTTTGCTGCCGCGATGTCGGTGTTCTGGGGTATCGCCGGATTTGCCGTGGGACTTCTGATTGCATCCCAGCTTGCATGGCCCGTGCTCAATTTCGACCTGCCATGGACGAGCTTCGGCCGGCTGCGGCCGCTGCATACCTCGGCCGTCATCTTCGCGTTCGGCGGCAATGTCCTGATCGCGACGTCATTTTATGTTGTGCAAAAGACCTGCCGGGTGCGTCTCGCCGGCGATCTCGCGCCTTGGTTTGTGGTGGTCGGCTATAATTTCTTCATCCTCGTCGCGGGCACCGGCTATCTTCTCGGGGTCACGCAATCAAAGGAATATGCCGAGCCCGAATGGTATGCCGACCTGTGGCTGACGATTGTCTGGGTGACTTATCTGCTGGTGTTCCTGATGACGCTGGTGAAGCGCAAGGAACCGCACATCTTTGTCGCGAACTGGTTCTACCTCGCGTTCATCGTCACCATCGCCGTCCTTCATCTTGGAAATAATCCCGCTTTGCCGGTATCGGTGTTTGGCTCCAAGTCATACGTCGCCTGGGCCGGCGTTCAGGACGCGATGTTTCAATGGTGGTACGGGCACAATGCCGTAGGCTTTTTCCTGACCGCCGGCTTCCTCGCCATCATGTATTATTTCATCCCCAAGCGGGCCGAGCGGCCGATCTATTCGTATCGGCTGTCGATCATCCACTTCTGGGCCCTGATTTTTCTCTACATCTGGGCCGGCCCGCATCACCTGCACTACACCGCGCTCCCGGATTGGGCGCAGACCCTTGGGATGACTTTCTCCATCATGCTGTGGATGCCGTCCTGGGGCGGCATGATCAACGGCTTGATGACGCTGTCGGGCGCCTGGGACAAGCTTCGCACCGATCCCGTGTTGCGCATGCTGGTCGTGTCGGTGGCCTTCTATGGGATGTCGACGTTCGAAGGTCCGATGATGTCGATCAAGGTGGTCAACTCACTCAGCCACTATACTGACTGGACCATCGGGCACGTTCACTCCGGCGCGTTGGGCTGGGTGGGGTTCGTCTCGTTCGGCGCGCTCTATTGCCTGGTCCCGTGGCTGTGGGATCGCAAGGGACTCTACAGCCTCAAGCTGGTTAACTGGCATTTCTGGATCGCGACGATCGGTATCGTCCTCTACATCTCGGCGATGTGGGTGTCCGGAATTCTGCAGGGCCTGATGTGGCGCGCCTATACGTCGCTCGGCTTCCTGGAATATTCCTTCATCGAGACCGTGGAAGCGATGCATCCTTTCTACATCATCCGCGCCGCCGGAGGCGCATTGTACCTGATAGGCGCGTTGATCATGGCGTATAATCTCTGGATGACGGTGCGCGTCGGCGAGGCGGAGGTGCAGTCGCCCGTCGCTCTTCAGCCGGCGGAATGAGGAGCGATTGAATGTCATTCTGGACGCGGCATCAAATCTTCGAAAAGAATTCGATCATCCTGATCGTCGGGATTCTGGCGGTGATCGCCATCGGCGGTCTCGTCGAGATCACCCCGCTGTTCTACCTCAAGAGCACGATCGAGGTGGTCGATGGCGTCAGGCCTTATACCCCGCTGGAGCTGACCGGCCGCAACATCTACGTCCGTGAGGGCTGCTATCTCTGCCACTCGCAGATGATCCGGCCGCTGCGCGATGAGGTCGAGCGTTATGGTCACTTCTCGCTCGCTGCCGAGAGCATGTACGACCACCCGTTCCAGTGGGGCTCCAAGCGAACCGGCCCCGATCTCGCGCGCGTCGGCGCCAAATATTCCGACGAATGGCATGTGACGCATCTGACCAACCCGCGTGCCATCGTTCCGCAGTCGGTGATGCCCGGCTATCGCTTCCTCTCGGAGACGGAAGTCGATCCGGCAACGATCGCGGATCACCTGCGAACCAGCCGGGTTGTCGGCGTGCCCTATTCGGACGAGCAGATCGCCAATGCGGCCGCCGATCTGAAGGCGCAGGCCGATCCCGACAATGCCGGGGTGGACGCGTTCGCCAAGCGCTATCCGAAGGCGGTTGCGCGCAATTTTGACGGCAAGCCCGGCTTGCCGACCGAAATGGATGCGCTGATCGCGTATTTGCAGATGCTCGGCACGCTGGTCGACTTCAAGCTTTACAACGAAAAAGCAAATCTTCGCTGAGCCAATCTTCGCTGAGAAAGTATGACGATGAGAGCCATCCTGACGGTGCAGAATTTCACATCGGATTTCGTCACGACCTTTTGGACGCCTCTGTTCGTCGGGATATTTCTCGCGATCGTGACTTACGCGCTTTGGCCCCGCAACCAGAACGCTTTCGACGAGGCCTCGAAAATTCCGTTGCGGGAGGATTGACCGGATCATGACCGAGCATAGCGATTTCGACCACGTCTCCGGCAAGACCACCACGGGTCATGAGTGGGACGGCATCAAGGAATTGAACACGCCGCTGCCGCGCTGGTGGGTCTTGACCTTTTATCTGACCATCGTTTGGGCGGTCGGATACTGGATCGTCTATCCGGCATGGCCGATGCTGTGGAGCCACACCACTGGAATCCTGCACTATTCGTCCCGTGCCGACGTTGCCGTGGAGCTTGCCAATCTTGAAAAGATACGCGGCGACAAGATGGTCGCGCTCGGCGCGGCTCCTCTGGCCGAGATCGAAAAGGACCCGGCATTGCTCGCACTGGCGCGCGCCCGCGGCAAGACGGTGTTTGGCGACAATTGCGCGCCATGCCACGGTACCGGCGGCGCCGGCGCCAAGGGGTTTCCCAACTTGAACGACGACGATTGGCTATGGGGCGGCACGCTCGACCAGATCCAGCAGACCATCCAGTTCGGTGCGCGCTCGGGCCATTCCAAGACCCACGAAGGCGCCATGCTTGCCTTCGGCAAGGAGGGCGTCTTGAAAAAGGACCAGATCGTCACGGTCGCCAATTACGTTCGATCGCTGTCGGGCCTGCCCACCAGCCCCGGGTTTGATGCGGCCGCCGGCGCCAAGATTTTCGCAGAGAATTGCGCGGCATGCCACGGCGATGCCGGCAAGGGAAATCAGGAACTCGGGGCCCCGAATCTGACCGACAAGATCTGGCTTTACGGGTCCGACGAGGCTACTCTGGTCGAGACCATCAGCAACGGCCGTTCCGGCGTGATGCCGGCCTGGGTGGGCCGGCTCGACCCCTCCACGATCAAGGCGCTGGCGGTCTATGTTCACTCGCTCGGCGGGGGGCAGTAATCGCGGACGGACCGGCCAAAGCGGACGTCCGGATGCCTCCGTTTGAGGTGGATCAATCGCACGTTTGAAGTTGGGTCTAGCCTCCCAAGATGAACGCGAGATCAATCCCTCCGATGCACAAGTCCGTTCCGGTCGAACTGCAACTCGACGACGATGGGCCGCTCTATGCGGCTCAGAAGAAGGTCTATCCCCAGAGTGTTTCCGGAACATTCCGGCGCATCAAATGGGGCCTGATGATCTTCTGCCTCGGGGTCTATTATCTGCTGCCGTTCGTGCGGTGGAACCGCGGCCTGGGCGCGCCGAACCAGGCGGTACTCATCGATCTCCCCAATAGCCGTTTCTATTTCTTTTTCATCGAGCTGTGGCCGCAGGAGGTCTACTATTTTACCGGGTTGCTGATCGTCGCCGCCCTGGCGCTGTTCTTGATGAATTCGGTGGGCGGCCGCATCTGGTGCGGTTATCTCTGCCCGCAGACCGTGTGGACCGACCTGTTCTACGCGGTCGAGCGCCTGGTCGAGGGCGATCGCCGCGAGCGCATGCGAAAAGACGCCGCGCGCGGTACGTTGAAGCTGGAGCGCTTCGCCGAGATCACGCTGAAGCATTCGATCTGGCTGATGATCGCATGGTGGACCGGCGGCGCCTGGGTGCTCTATTTCAACGATGCGCCGACGCTGGTGAAGGAGCTCGTGACGTTCCAGGCGCCGATGCTGGCCTATATCTGGATCGCGATCTTGACGGCCACCACCTATCTGCTCGCCGGCTTCATGCGCGAGCAGGTCTGCGTTTATATGTGCCCGTGGCCGCGCATCCAGGCGGCACTCACCGACGAATGGGCGTTGAACGTCACCTACAAATATGATCGCGGCGAAAAGCGTACGTCCCTGAAGAAGGCGAACGAGCTGCGCGCGCTCGGGCAGCCCGTCGGCGACTGCATCGATTGCTATCAGTGCGTCGCCGTTTGCCCGACCGGGATAGATATCCGCGACGGTGCGCAGCTCGACTGCATTCAATGCGGCCTGTGCATCGATGCCTGCGATACCGTGATGAGAAAGGTCGGCCGGGAACCCCGCCTGATCGGCTACGACAACGACATCAATATCCAGCGGCGCCAGGACGGTAAGCCGCCGATCTATCGCATCGTAAGGCCGCGTACCATCGTCTATGGCGCCCTGATCGCGGGGGTTGGTGCGATCATGCTGTATGCGCTGCTGACGCGCACGCTGCTCGACATCAACGTGTTGCACGACCGCAATCCGGTCGCGGTGAGGCTGAGCGACGGATCGATCCGCAACGCCTATACGGTCCGGTTTCTGAACAAGCGGGGCTTCGACCGCGTGGTGGCGGTCGATATCGATGGCCCGCGTAACGCGACGCTCCATGTCGTCGGCGCCAATTCGGTCACGCCGGACAGGCCCATGATCGTCCTGGGCCGCGACCAGACCACCGAATTGAGGCTTCTGGTCACGGCGCCTGCCGAGCGCAACCCTGAAAAATCCATTCCGGTCAAATTCCGCGTGACCGACATCGGTCTCGGTGAGGTTGCTTCGGCGACCGACAATTTCGTGACGCCGTGAGTTGGCAGGGGAGCTTGGTATGAGTCGCACCGTTTCACCGAGGCCGTTGACCGGAGGCAAGGTGCTTTTCATGCTGGTGGCGTTTTTCGGCGTCGTGATCGGGGTCAACGTGATTATGATGCGGCTTGCGATCCAGACCTTGCCCGGCACCGACGTCGACAGCGCCTACACCGCCAGCCTGGCCTATGAGAAAGAGATCGCAGCCGCCCATGATCAAAACGCGCGCAACTGGAAGGTCGACGCCAATATCCGGCGCGGGCCGGATGGCGGCGCGACGCTTGAGGTCGCGGCGCGCGACAACAGCGGCAGGCCGGTGTCCGGTTTGAAGTTTCATGGCCGTCTTGAGCGTCCCACCGATCGGCGGGCCGATCAGCCGGTGGCGCTGGCGGAAACCGGGATCGGCATCTACCGCGGCAGCGCGACGCTGATCGCGCCGGGGCAATGGGATCTGGTGATCGAGGGCGACGCGGCGGGAGAGCGGATGTTCCTGTCGAAGAACCGCGTGCTGTTGAACTAGGGAAGGCCGCATCATGCAGGCGACACGGGATTTCTCACACTATGTACGGGATGCCGGTTCGGGCCTCTCCCATATCGATCTTGCCGTCGAGGGCGTCCATTGCGCCGGATGCATGTCGAAGATCGAGCGGGGGCTTTCGGCGATACCCGATGTCACGCTGGCGCGCGTCAATCTGACCGACCGCCGTGTGGCGCTGGAATGGAAGCAGGGCGCGCTCGATCCCGTCAGCTTCGTCGATCGGCTCGCCGAGCTCGGATACAAGGCCTATCCGTTCCAGACTGCCGCGGCGGAGGCCGCGGAAGCCGAGCAGTCCGGCTTTCTGCTTCGCTGCCTCGGGGTCGCGGCATTCGCCACCATGAATGTGATGATGCTCTCCATTCCGGTGTGGTCCGGCAATGTCAGCGACATGATTCCGGAACAGCGCGACTTCTTCCATTGGATGTCGGCGCTGATCGCGCTGCCGGCCGCCGCCTATGCGGGCCAGCCTTTCTTTCGGTCGGCGTTTCGCGCGCTGCGCACGGGCAACGTCAATATGGACGTTCCGATCAGCATCGGCGTGATGCTGGCGCTGGGCATGTCCATCATCGAAACCGTGAACCACGCCGAGCACACCTATTTCGACGCGGCGATCATGCTGCTGACATTTCTGCTGGTGGGCCGCTATCTCGACCAGAGCATGCGTCGGCGCACCCGCGCGGTGGCGGGAAATCTCGCTGCGCTCAAGGCGGAGACCGCCACCAAGTTCGTCACCGCCGACGAGATTTCGCAAGTGCCGATCGCCGCGATCCATCCCGGTGACGTGGTCCTGCTGCGGCCGGGCGAGCGCTGCGCGGTCGATGGCACGGTTATCGAAGGGCGGTCGGAGATCGACCAGAGCTTGATTACCGGCGAGACCCGTCACGTCACGGCGGAGCGCGGCACGGCTGTCTATGCCGGGTCGCTCAACATCTTCGGCACCTTGCAAATCCGGGTCTCCGCGGCGTCCGAAGCGACATTGCTGGCGGAGATCACGCGGCTGCTCGACAACGCCTTGCAGGCGCGCTCGCGCTATGTGCGCCTCGCCGACCGGGCATCCCGGCTTTACGCGCCGGTAGTTCATGCGACGGCGCTGCTGACGGTACTGGGGTGGGTGCTGATGGGCGCGACGTGGCACGATGCCATCGTGACCGGCGTCGCGGTCTTGATCATCACCTGTCCCTGCGCGCTGGGCCTGGCGATTCCGACCGTTCAGACGGTAGCGGCGGGCGCAATGTTCAGGGCCGGCGTGCTGCTCAATTCCGGCGATTCGATCGAACGATTGGCCGAGGTCGATCACGTCATCTTCGACAAGACGGGAACGCTGACGCTGCCCGAGCTCGAAGTTGTCAACGCATCGGATATTCCCGAACCAGCGTTGCGTCTGGCCGGGCAGCTTGCGCTTTCGAGCCATCATCCGGTCGCCGCGGCGGTGGCGCGCACCGCGAACGCGAAATCGCCGCTGCCGGGAGCCGTCGAAGAACCCGGGCAGGGGGTGCGCGGTTACGCCGATGGCCTCGAGCTGAGGCTGGGAAAGCCTTCGTTCTGCGGGGCCGGGTCCTTGGCAGACGACAACGCGAACCTCGATCCGGAAGCTTCCGTCGTTGCCTTCAGCATGGGCGAGACACGCTATCTGTTTTCAGTCCGGCAGGCTCTGCGCGCCGATGCGCAGGCGATGATCTCGGCGCTTTTGAAGCGCGGCATCGCGGTCGAAATTCTGTCGGGTGACCGGGAGCCGGCGGTTCGGGCAGCCGCGCATGCGCTTGGCGTCAGCGAATGGCGGGCGGGCGTAACTCCGGCCGACAAGATCGCACGTATCGAAGAGCTGAAAAGCAGGGGCGTCAAGGTGATGATGGTCGGCGACGGGCTGAATGATGCGCCGTCGCTGGCGGCGGCGCATGTCTCGATGTCACCGATCAGCGCGGCGCATCTGAGCCAGGCGACGGCCGATCTGGTATTCCTGGGCAAGCCATTGGCGCCGGTGGTCGCGGCGATCGATTTCGCGCGCAAGGCGCTGCATTTGATGCGGCAGAACCTCTGGCTCGCGGTCGGGTACAATCTTCTGGCGGTCCCCATCGCGATCAGCGGGGTGGTGACGCCTCTGATCGCGGCCGCGGCGATGTCCGGTTCCTCCGTGCTGGTGATGCTGAACGCGCTGCGTGCGCGCCGCGTCGCACAGCGGAGGCCGTGATGGAAGTGCTCGTGATCCTTGTGCCTCTGGCGCTCGGCCTCGGCCTGGTCGGGCTGCTTGGATTCCTCTGGTCACTCAAGAGCGGCCAGTATGAGGATCTTGAGGGCGCGGCGTGGCGCGCCATCGCGGATGACGAGCCGGCACCGCAGGCCGCGCCGGAGCAAGACCGGTCGCGGCGCTAGGACGACAAGGCCTTTCGATAGAGCGCGCCATAGCAGGCGGCCGACACGTTCCAGCCGAACGACCGCGCCATCGCGCTCTGGCGCATCGAGTTGAGGCGTTCCTTGGCCGTGAAGGTGGTGAACGCGCGCCGGATGCCGCCGAGAAAGGATTCGGTCGAGGGCTGGCTGAACAGAAATCCGGTTTCGCCGTCGACGATGGTTTCCGCCAGTCCGCCGGTCTGTCGGCCGATCGGCAGCGATCCGAACCGCTGCGCATACATCTGGCTCAGCCCGCACGGCTCGAACCGCGACGGCATCAGCGTGAAATCGCTGCCGGCGAAAATGCGCCGGGCCTGCCCGTCGTTGAACCCGATCGCCACCCCGATCGCATCCGGCCTGCGGCGGTGCGCATCGATCAGCGCCTGCTCGATATCCGGCTCACCGCTGCCGGTGACGATGATCTGCCCGCCGGCTTCGACGATTTCGTCGGCGGCGGAGAGCACGAGATCGACGCCCTTCTGATGAACCAGGCGGGCGACGAGGCCGAAGATCGGGCCGCGGGACAACGCCAGGCCGAACTGCCGGCGGACGTAATCCGCGTTGGCACGCTTGCCTTCCCAGTCCCCTGCCGCGAATGGCTGCGCCAGCTGGGCGCAGACCCGGGGATCCCAGCTTTCATCGATGCCATTCAATATCCCCGTCAATTGCGCGGCATCGGAGCGGCGGCGAAGCAGACCCTCGAGCCCGCAGCCGAACTCGGAGGTCGTGATCTCCTTGGCATAGGTCTCGCTGACGGTGGTCAGATGCGAAGCGTAGATGATACCGCCTTTGAGGAAAGACAGTTTGTCGTAGAATTCGAGGCCGTCGATATGGAAGGAGTTTTCGGGGGCGCCGATCCGTCGCAGCAACTCCTTCGGGAACAGTCCCTGATAGGCAAGATTGTGGATGGTCAGGATGGTGGGGATCTTCACCGCATTCCAGGCGAGGTAGGCCGGCACGAGCGCGGCCTGCCAGTCGTTGGCGTGAACGAGATCCGCGGCCCAATTCTTGTCCAGGCTGCCTGCCGCCAGTTGCGCGGCGGCGGAAGCGAATCGTCCGAAGCGCACGTCGTTGTCCGGCCAGTCCCGGCCCGATGTGTCGCCGTAGGGGTTGCCGGGCCGATCGTAAAGCTGCGGGCACAACAGGACGTAGACGGGCAGCCCATCCTTGGTCGCCGTCAGCCCAAGCGAGCAGGCCGGCATCTCCGCCAAAGCAGGGCATTCGCCAACAATCTCGATATGCAGGAATTGTTCGACCACTTCCCGATATCCGGGAAGAATGATTCGGACATCGCTGAGGGGCCGAAGCGCGCGGGGCAAGGCGGCTGATACAGCCGCAAGCCCTCCTACCCGGATAAAGTCGTCCATCTCCGTAGTGACGAACAGGACCTTCAAGAAACGTCCTCGTGCCAGCGCCAGTTCAAGCTATGCAAGATTGGTTCCAGTTTTTTTAACCCTTGGTCCAAGCGGTCGTCGACGCATTAAAATACTGGATGCCAGAACCGCTTCCCTGGCGTAGCAGCGCAATCTAGGCTCACGCCGCGGCGGAAGCCGCGCGGTGGAGGGAGTTTGGAATGACGATAGCCGAGAACGATGAGGGGAATTTAACAAGAAGTTTTCAGAATCTTCGCGTGCTGGATTTTTCGACCACGATCGCCGGGCCGCATTGTACCCGGATGCTGGCCGATCTGGGAGCAGAGGTGATCAAGATCGAGGCGGCCGGAGGGGAGACGATGCGAACCCGTCCGCCGGTCCGCAACGGTTGCAGCACCGTGTTCGGCCAGCTCAATGTCGGCAAGAAGAGCCTCGTCCTCGATCTGAAATCGCCGCAGGCGATCGATGCGATTCGCCGCCTTGCTGCCGGCGCGGATATCCTCGTCGAAAACTTTCGTCCGGGGGTGATGCGACGGCTGAAGCTCGACTACGGTTCGCTGCGGGAGATCAATCCAAAGCTGATCTATTGTTCGATCTCCGGATATGGGCAGACCGGGCCATCGGCGGAGCTGCCGGCCTACGCGCCGGTGATCCATGCCGCTTCCGGATATGAGATGGCGCACCTGGCCTATCAGCCCGGACGAAGCCGGCCGGACCATTGCGGAATCTATCATGCCGATGTGCTGACCGGCGTCTATGCATTCGGCGCCATTTCGGCGGCGCTGTATCAGCGTCACGGCAGCCGGAAAGGCCAGCACATCGACGTCTCGATGCTGGAATCGATGCTCAGCCTGACGCTGAACGAATTGCAGTGGTCGCAATTCGAGGTGAAGCAAACCCAGCGTCCGACGTTTGGGCCGATCGAAACCGCTGACGGTTACGTCATGATCGCGATCGCCAGCGAAAAAACCTTCCAGAGCCTGACGCGGGTCATCGGGCATCCCGAATGGGTCGCCGACCTGCGCTTTGCGAAATATTCCGATCGCCGCGA
Source organism: uncultured Alphaproteobacteria bacterium (assembly GCA_963793165.1). Taxonomy (GTDB): domain Bacteria; phylum Pseudomonadota; class Alphaproteobacteria; order Rhizobiales; family Xanthobacteraceae; genus Bradyrhizobium. The sequence goes on along the minus strand of CAWBYU010000002.1, from coordinate 520,705 downwards.
CAACTGGGCGGATTTGATGGACGGGGTCGAAGCGTGGTCGCGCACGCTCGCGACCGCAAAATGTCTCGCCGAATTGAACGCGCACGGCGTGCCCAGTTCGGCCTATCGCACCGTTGCCGAAGCCTTGAGCGATCCGCAAATCGCCCATCGCGGCGCCTTGTCCGAGGTCCGCGATGCCAGCGGCACGTTCAAGGTCCTGAACCTGCCGTTCCGCATGTCCGGCGCCCCGGTCTCCGCGGCAAAGCGAATGTCGACGCTCGGCGAGCACACAATTGCGTTGCTCAAGGAGACCGGGCTGTCGGAAGATGAAATCGCGGCCTTCTCGGGCAACGCGCGGGCGGCGGCGCAGCCCTGACGGCCGGATCCTTGAGCGCCACTGGCTAAACATCTAGCAACTGCATGTCTTTACGTGGCAATATTCGCCCAACAGAAAAACAACCATCGACGGGAGAGAAACGATGAAGAGTTTCAAGGTCACCGATTTCAACGCTCCTTTGACCGAGGTCGACCAGCCGACGCCGCAGCCGTCGGGAACCCAGGTGTTGATCAAGGTGAAGGCGGCGGGGGTCTGTCACAGCGATCTGCACATCTGGGAAGGCGGCTACGATCTCGGCCATGGACGCAAGCCGCTCTCCCTGAAGGACCGTGGCGTGTCGCTGCCGCGCACGATGGGGCATGAAACCGTCGGCGAAGTGCTGGCATTCGGGCCGGATGCCAAAAACGAGACTGGCGGCCTCAAGGTCGGCGATGTCGCGCTGGTCTATCCCTGGCTCGGCTGCGGCAAATGCGAGACCTGCCTCGCCGGTGAAGAGAACATGTGCCTAAAGCCCAATTCGCTCGGGGTCTATTGCGACGGCGGCTATGCCGACCATATGACGGTGCCGCATCCGCGCTATCTGCTGAATCTGAACGGGCTCGATCCCGTCACCGCGGCGCCCTATGCCTGCTCCGGGGTCACCACCTACAGCGCGCTGAAGAAGGTCGAGGCGAATCTCAATACGCCGATTGTGATCTTCGGTGCCGGCGGGCTCGGCCTGATGGCGCTGTCGCTGTTGAAGGCGATGGGCGGCAAGGGCGCGATCGTGGTCGATATCGATGCCCGCAAGCGCGAAGCCGCCGAGCAGGCCGGCGCGCTCGCGACTGTCGACGGCAAGGCGTCCGATGCGCTGGAGCAGCTGGTCCAAAAGGCCGGCGGACCGATCCGGGCGGTGATCGATCTCGTCGGTAACGCCGCGACCACGCAGCTCGGCTTCGACTGCCTCAGCAAGGGCGGCAAGCTCGTCATCGTCGGCCTGTTCGGCGGCGGCGCGACGTGGGCGCTGCCGCTGATTCCGATCAAGGCGATCACGATCCAGGGCAGCTATGTCGGCAATCTCCGCGAGACGCAGGAACTGCTCGATCTGGTCCGCACCAGGAAGATCGCGCCGATCCCGGTAACACCGATGCCGCTGGCGAAGGCCAATGAGGCGCTGGTCGAATTGCAGAAGGGCAGGCTGGTCGGGCGCGCGGTGCTGACGCCGTAACGCTCCGTCGCTTCCAACTGTCATTGCGAGGAGCTCCGCGACGAAGCAATCCATTCTTTCTGTGCCGCTCCATGGATTGCTCCGCTGCACTCGCAAGGACGATTTAATGCCCTGTTCATGTTCTTGAAGGAAATTCCATGTCCGCCAATAACGCGCTTCATATCGCCGTGCTTGCCGGCGACGGCATCGGCCCCGAAGTGATGGCTCCGGCGCTCGAGGTCCTGCGCAAGATCGAGGCGACGTCAGACCTCAAATTCCGCTTCACCGACGCGCCGGCCGGCGCCAACAACTATCTCGCCACCGGCAAGTCGATGCCGGAGAGCACCGTGCGGCTGTGCGACGAGGCGGACGCTATCCTGCTTGGCGCCTGCGGATTGCCCTCGGTGCGTTACCCCGACAACACCGAAATCATGCCGCAGGTAGAGCTGCGCTTTCACTTCGACCTTTATGCCGGCGTGCGCCCGGCGCGGCTGATCCCGGGCGTGCCGAGCCCGATCGTCGGCGCCGATCAGCGCGGGATCGATCTCATCGTGATCAGGGAATCCACCGAAGGCCTGTTCGCCTCGATGGGGAAGGGCGTCGTCACCGACACCGAGGCGCGCGAGACCCTGGTCATCACCCGCAAGACCTCGGAGCGATTGTTCGAGTTTTCGTTTCGCCTGGCCGAACGCCGCAAGGCGCGGGGCCGGCCGGGCGCGTTGACCTGTGTCGATAAGGCAAATGTTTTCAAGGCGTTCGCGTTCTTCCGCGAGATGTTCGATGAGGCCGCCTCGCGCCATCCCGGCGTCAAGGCCGACCGGCTCTATGTCGACGCCTGCGCGGCGCTTCTGGTGAAACGCCCCTGGGATTTCGACGTCATGGTGATGGAGAACATGTTCGGCGACATCCTCTCCGACATGACCGCCGGTCTCATCGGCGGCATGGGCATGGCGCCGTCGGCCGATATCGGCGACCGCCATGCCGTGTTCCAGCCCTGCCACGGCACCGCGCCCGATATCATGGGACAGGGCAAGGCCAACCCGACCGGCATGATCCTGTCCGCGGCGATGATGCTTGACTGGCTGGCCGACAAGCACGGCCTGGAGAGCGCGGCGGAAGCCGGCGAGCGGATCGAGCGCGCGGTGGACAAGGTCTATGCCGGAGGCATCAAGCCGATGGAGTTCGGCGGCAGCAACGGCACGGCCGATATCGCCAAGGCGGTGCTGGCGGCGCTGTAGCCGGGTTGGGCTACCGCCCCTTGAACTTCGGCTTGCGCTTTTCCATGAAGGCCGTGCGGCCTTCGCGGAAATCTTCCGAGTCCATGCAGGCGATGCCGATCTGCCTGATGGCGTCCATGTTGCGTTTGTCCGGGTCCTTCAGCACCTGGGCGATGGTGATCTTGGCGGCCTTGATGGCCAGCGGCGCGTTGCCGGAAATCGTTCGGGCGATTTCCATCGTTGCATCCCATAATTCGGCATGGGGCAGCACCCGGTCGACGAGCCCGATCCGCAGCGCTTCCGCGGAATCGATCCGCATGCCCGTGTACATCAAAAGCCGCGCCCATGACGGCCCGACCAGCGAGACCAGATGCTTGAGGCCCTCATAGCCATAGGCGATGCCAAGCCTGGCCGCGGGAATGCCGAACTGGCTGTCCGCGGCGGCGATCCGGATATCCGCCAGCATCGCGACCTGCATGCCGCCGCCGAGACAAAAGCCGCGGATGCAGGCGATGGTCGGCTTTGGATAATCCGCCAGCAACGCGCGCTGCGCGGCGCTCTTCTTCGAATATTCTTCCGAGGCCTCGGCGTTGTGGCGGGTTTTCTCGAACTGGCTGATATCCGCGCCCGACATGAACGCCTTGTCGCCGGCGCCGACCAGGATCACCACCCGCACTTCGGGATTGTCGCGCAACTCGATCAGCGCGCGGCCGAGCCCTTCCCACATGTCGAGCGACATGGCGTTGCGCTTTTCCGGATTGTTGAAGGTGACGATGCCGACGCCCTCCGCGACGCTCTGCAGGATCTTGCCATCGGCATGGGACTTGTCGGTGCTTTTGAGGGTATCCAGCATGGGCGCGCTTTCGTGGATGGAGGGTGCTTCGACCTCATGAGTGAGGCAAGACCGCCATTCGCTCGCGCGAAAGCAGGTCACGCCCGGATTTTAGCCGACCATTCGGCGCACCGGGGATGTTTATTTGCTGCCGGCTCATGCGGCCCGACTTCCTCTTGCGAGGTCTCAGGCCAAGGGTCCCCGATAAAATCAAGGGTGCCCGATATCTCGAGAATAGCGGCACGCCGTCGATCGTGCCGCGCGGGCCCATCTCCGGTGCGAGGACGGCAGCCGCTTTACGATGCGACGGGGCCGAAGTTTACCCGCCTAAGGTTCGACCCGGCTGCCGATTCGCTTCGGCGGAACGGGCCGCTTGCGGCAGCGGTGTGCCGCTGAAGATACGCGATATCGCAGCCGGATACCGCCATTTGCTGTGGCAGCGATCCGGAGCGCGCCCGGACCAGCATGTGGGCCGGCCGCAGCGACAGGCTGCCAGCCGATCCGCTCGGGTCGATCGATCGCGTTTGCGGTGCCGCAAGCTGAACTTGCAAGGACCGCAATCCGCCTGGCGCGTCAATCGACGCGCTAATCTTCGTTTGCGGCAATCGATTCCATCAAGGACACCAGCTGGCGCTGTACGGTCTGATCCTTGATTTTGCTGTACGCCCGCAGCAGCCGGAGGCTGAACGCGCTGTCGAGGAACAGCAGGCTTTCGACCTCCCGCGCCTTGCCGTCGCCGTCGTAGAAGAATGTGACGGGAACATCGAGCGCGGTGGCGATTTGCTGGAGTCGCGCGGCGCCGACACGGTTGACGCCCTTCTCATATTTTTGAACCTGCTGGAAGCTGACGCCGAGCTTGTCGCCAAGCTCCGCCTGCGAGATTTGTTGCTCGACGCGCCGGAGCCGGATTCGTTTTCCCAATTCAATGTCGGGTTTGCCGGCGCTGCGCTGTTTCATTTTCTTTGCTACTGACTTGTTCATTCTGCTCTTACCGCCCTTCGGTCGAAAAGCCCCCGAATAGATGGGTCAGGGATTCACCCTTATATACCGCTTGAAATTCGCTTGGATGGACGAACTCGTCCTTGAACCATGGGAATTTCGCGGGATTGAAAGCCTCCACCAGCCAATCGATCATATGCCGCACCCTGGGGATGCGGCCGTTGCCGGGATGGTAGGACAGCCAGATATCGAATGGCCGGCGTAGCTCGACGTCCAGAGGTACTATCTTCCCTCCGAGTTCGCTGGCGTAGGAGGGAAACACACCGATGCCGACGCCGTAGGCGACGGCCCAGTAATTGGCGCTGCTCACATTTGTTTTCATCACCAGCAAATCCCGCTGGGAGCGGCCTGGGAAAAAGCTTTCGAAAACTTCCTTGGCGCCTGTCTGGTCCGCGACCTGGATCACCAGCCGGTGCTTGGCCAATTCATCGGCATTGCGCGGAACGCCGTAGGTATCGATATACTTCTGGCTGGCAAAGAACATCAGATGCATCCTGCCGAGCCGGACCAGTTTGACGTCGGGCGCGGTCGGGCGCGACAGATGGATCGCCACGTCGGCTTCGTGCCGCGACACGTCGGCGGAACGCATCGCGCAATGCAGATCGACGAGAATATTGGGAAACGATTGCTGGAATTCGACCAGGCGAGGGGCCAGCCAGAAAGTTCCCAAACCTTCGGTGACGGCGACCCGAACCTCGCCGGAAACCGCGTTGGCGACCGAATTGCTGGCCCGCAGCAGATCAAATGACGCAGCCTCCATGCGTTCGACCGCCGAAACGACCAGCGCGCCTTCGTCGGTCAGGCGGGTTCCATGGACGTCGCGGGTGAACAATTGGGCGCCGACCTGCCGCTCAAAATCGTCGACCCGCCGGCGAACGCCATTAACCGACAGGGCCAGCCGTTCAGCTGCGGACCTGAAACTCCCGCAACGCACCACTTCCAGAAATACCCTCGCGGCGTCCCAATCCGTGAGACTGCCAAGAGCGGCTTTGTTGCGTTCCTCCTGAGGAACGCCCCTTTCCTGTACGAGACGCATACATAGTCCTTTCTGCCCGCTAAACTTGGCAGAATATGGTGAAAACTACAACCGTGACGGGTCAAAATGACTCGACATTCGGAGGGGCATGCCTGTTGTCCGGCAAGCTCTTGATAAGCCATGGGAATTTGTGGTTTGCAGCCCGTTCAACCCTTGAAAGGGGAGACGCGTGACGTCAGTCGTAAGCGTTGGCAGATTTCAAATTCGTCGAACGCTCCGGAAATAAGCCGCGCTTTGGACATTGTTGAAAGGTTCTCGATCACTCGCGCAAGACAGGTTTGCCGATCGCCTTTATCCGAATGCTCGACAAGTCTGCTTTTTTCAACCGTGCAACACCCTTGGTCCGCTGGATTCCAGGGGTTTAAGCCTTACCGTGACGAAATGATATTCGAACGCAGCAGCCCGTCATGTTACTCTAGGGAGGCATTCGCCGGGCTGATCAGCCAGAGCCGCGGCGGTATCAGTCGCGCACTCGATAATATGTCGGCGGAAGAAATCCACCGCGCCGTTTCGAAAATATCCGCCCTTTATGGAGAGATTTATGAAACGACCGAATGGATCGATGCCACTCTACCTCGCAAGCTCGGTATCGGAAAAAACGCTGGTGGCTAATTCAGAAGAACGACTGCATGCGGTTCTCGCAACTCTCGAGGAGTGCCGAAGGGCTCTGGCCTCCACGGATGGGGAAACGGTGCAGCTGCTGTCGGTGGCAATCCTCCAGCTTCGGATGAAGCTCAACCGGATTACCGATTCGGAATTGAAGGCTCTGTGTGATGCGATGCTGCCGGAGGAGGGGTCGGAAAGATCGGAAGATCCCGCTTCCTTGCAGGGTCAGCGTCGGCGCGCGCTGCTGAAGCTGGTTAAATAATCGCGGTCTGCCTGTTCCGCCGTATTTCGATTAGCAGTCCCGTTTCGGTCTGTCGCGATTGAAACGGTGACGGACGCGTATGGCGAATGCACGTCCGGGCTTCCGGCGGCAAAATAGCCTTGCTTCATCCTGCCGCGGCTGCAATCTCTCCCCTTTCAGGGGAGAGGATCCATCGGATGAGCCAACTCATCGTCCGCGCCGGTGCGTTCACGTTCGACGCGCGTTTCGAAGACCAGCTGGCGCCCAAGACCTGCGCCGCGTTTCGCCGCGCAATGCCGTTCGAAAGCCAGATGGTCCATGTACGGTGGAGCGGCGAGGCGGTCTGGCTGCCGCTCGGCGATCTCGACTTCGGGGTCGGGTATGAAAACCACACCAGCTACCCCGCGCCGGGCCAGATCATCCTTTATCCCGGCGGTATCAGCGAGACCGAGATTCTGCTGGCCTATGGCGGGGTGCATTTTGCCAGCAAAATGGGCCAGCTCGCCGGAAACCATTTCATGACGTTGACTTCCGGACTGGATCGCCTGCCGGAGCTTGGCAAGACCGTGCTCTGGGAGGGGGCGCAGAAGGTACGGTTCGAGGCGGTTTGAATGGCGGATGCCGGAATCACAGGGACCGAAGACCCGGCGCTTGGTCAAGAGATTGTCCGCCGGATCAGCGCCTTGGGCGATATCTCTGAGAGCTCAAGTGATCTGACCCGCATCTTTCTCACCCCCGAGCACCGCGCCGCGGCCGAGATGCTTCTGGCGTGGATGCGCGAAGCGGGAATGCGCGTGCATCTCGATGCCATCGGAAATATCTGCGGCCGTTACGAAGGAGAGCGTCCGGGATTGCCCTGCCTCATGCTCGGATCGCACTACGACACCGTGCGTGACGCCGGCAAATGGGATGGGCCGCTTGGACTGGTTACGGCGATTTCCTGCGTCGCGGATCTACACAAGCGCGGAGGACCGTTACCCTTCGCCATCGAGGTGACCGGCTTTGCCGATGAGGAAGGCGTTCGGTTCGCATCGACGCTGCTCGGCAGCCGCGCGGTCGCCGGAACCTTCGACGAAAGCGTGCTTGGCGCAAAGGACGGCGCCGGAATATCGATGCGCGATGCGCTCTCCCAGTTCGGTCTCGATCCCGGCCATATCGGAGCGGCCGCGCGCGCCCGCGGCGAACTGCACGCCTATGTCGAACTCCACATCGAGCAGGGGCCGGTGCTGGAATCGCAGGATCTGCCGGTCGGCGTGGTGACCGCGATTTCGGGCGCCACCCGGCTCGCGGTCCGCCTGACCGGCATGGCCGGCCATGCCGGAACGGTGCCGATGCCATTGCGGCGCGATGCGCTGGCGGGCGCCGCCGAGTGCATTGCCGCCATCGAACAGTTCTGCCGGACCGATGAAGCTGGATTGGTCGGGACGGTCGGCTACATCCATGCGACACCGGGCGCGACCAATGTCATTCCGGGGCAGGTCGCGTTCACCATCGATCTCCGCGCCCCGACCGATCCGCACCGCAAGCTCGCGGTGGCCGATATCGTCCGCCAGATCGAAAATATCGCCAAGCGCCGAAAGCTGGTACTGCAGGTCGATGTCACCCACGAAAACCGCACCGTGCCCTGCGCGCCCTGGCTCAAGCGGCAAGTGGCGGACGCCATCGCCGGCGAGGGCTATCGGGTCTTTGAATTGCCGAGCGGGGCCGGTCACGACGGCATGGCGATGATCGACATCGCCGACGTGGCGATGCTGTTCGTGCGATGCCGCGGCGGAATCAGCCACCATCCGGACGAGCATGTCGATGTGGCCGATGCCGACGCCGGCGCCAAGGTCCTGCTTCGGCTGATCGAGAACTTTCGTCCGCCGCAAGCCACAGACCGCGGTTGACCCTACCCCGCGGTCACATCGACCAGCTCTTCGCCGCCGAGCACCCGCGCCGCCTTGGCGTGGTCGAGATCGCCTTCCCAGGCCGCCACCACGACGGTAGCGACGCAATTGCCGATCAAGTTGCCGAGCGCGCGCGCCATGCCGATAAACCAGTCGACTGAAAGCACCAATACCAGGCCGATGGCCGGGATGCTCGGGACCGCGTTCAAGGTGGCGGCCAGAATCACGATCGCCGAACCGGGCACGCCGTGGGCACCCTTGGAGGTGACCAGCGAGACGCCAAGCACCAGAAGCAGGTCGCCGAAGGAGAGCGGGGTATTGGTGGCCTGGGCGATGAAGACCACCGCCAGCGTCAGGTAGATCGAGAAGGCGTCGAGATTGAACGAATAGCCGGTCGGAATAACCAGCCCGACCACCGAGTCCTTTACGCCGAGCCGCTCGAGCTTGCGCATGATCTGCGGAAGCACCGCGTCCGACGACGCGGTGGCAAGAACGATCGTCAGCTCCTCGCGCAGATAGCCCAGGAACTTGATGATGTTGATTCCGGCGAGCGCCATGACGCTGCCGAGCACACCGAGCACGAAGATCGCGACCGACACGTAGAACAAGGCAACCAGCGAGACCAGTTGCTTGAGCGAGCCGACGCCGTATTTTCCGACCGTATAGGCGACCGCGCCCAGCACGCCCAGCGGGGCCAACCGCACGATCAGCCCCATCGCCCGGAACAGGACGGTCGATACCGCATCGATGAACGAGCCGATCCGCTCGCCCTTTTCACCTCCCACAAGGGCCAGGCTGACGCCGAAAAGGACCGCGAAAAACAGCACCTGCAGGACGTCATTGCGCGACAGGGCGTCAAAGGAGGTGGTCGGAATGATATTGATCAGGAAGCTGCCGATACCGCCGCCCTGCAGCTTGTGGGCGTTGTCGGCATAGCTATTGAGCGCCTTGGCGTCGAGCGTCGCCGGATCGATGTTCATGCCGTGACCCGGGCCGAACAGGTAGGCGAGCAGCAGGCCGATAACCAATGCGACCGTGGTCATCACCTCGAAATAAACCAGCGCCTTGACGCCGACCCGGCCGACCTTCTTGAGGTCGCCGGCGCCTGCGATGCCGTGCACGACGACGCAGAACACGATCGGCGCGACGATCATCGAAATCAGCTTCAAGAAGGCGTCGCTGAAAATCTTGAGACCGATGGCAAAATCCGGCACGGCCATGCCAAGCACGATCCCCAGCAGCAAAGCCCCAAGGACCTGAACGAAAAGTGATTGGTAGAGAGGTTTTGGTGCGCCTACCGCAGTCGTAGCGATGGTTGACATGATTTTTCTCCCTGTCGATTGGGCTTACTTCTGCCGGGCTAGGCTTACTTCGAGCAACAAATGTGCCAAACAGGCAGCGAGATGGGGAAACGAAACGCCGTAGTAGCTTTGGGATTCCAGCGATTTCCGGCGGTTTGTGAAATCGCAACGTTCGGAAAGCCCGAAGATGCTCTAATGGCACCCGGCTCAGGCCTTCCCGCCGGTCCCGGTCAACATGGTTCGACGATTGCATGATTTACGATGTCTCGATTCCCGCGGCGCTGATTGCCGGTCTCGTCAGCTTTCTGTCGCCCTGCGTGCTGCCTCTGGTGCCGCCCTATCTGATTTATCTGACCGGCGCGACCATCGAACACGTCGCCAATGACGAGACGGTTTCGTCCTCGAAGCGGGCGGTGATGAGCGCGGCGCTGATGTTCGTGCTCGGCTTTTCCACCGTGTTCGTGGCGCTCGGCGCCAGCGCCTCCCTGATCGGCGGGTTGATCCGGGCCTGGTCGGCGGAACTCTCGATCGTCGCCGGCATCGTCATCATCGTGATGGGTCTGCACTTCCTCGGACTGACGCGGATCGGTTTCCTGATGCGGGAAGGGCGATTACCGATTCCAAAGCCGGTGGGCTTGTGGGGGGCCTATGCGATGGGCCTCGCATTTGCGTTCGGCTGGACCCCCTGCATCGGGCCAATTCTCGCCGCGATCCTGTCGGTAGCGGCGGCCGAGGCGACGGTGACAAAGGGCGCCGGCCTGCTTGCGGTCTATTCCGCGGGGCTCGGGATTCCGTTTCTGATCGCGGCCTTGATGGTCGAGCAGTTCTCGTCGCTGTTCGCGCGCATGAAGCGGCATCTCCCCAACGTCGAGCGCGCGATGGGCGTGCTGATGGTGGTGACCGGCATCGGCTTTCTCACCGGCGCGGTATCCAATGTGAGCATCTGGCTGCTGGAGACGTTCCCAAGCTTGCAGAATTTCGGCTAGCGCGCGACGGCTGCGCCTGTCCCTTCGCCGGCCGGAATACCGCCGCAGCACCTGCGACCGGGACCGTGCGCCGCGTGATGGCGCTGCGATATGGAGTGCCTCTCCGTTAACATTACGTCTTAACTAACAATTAATTATGCCTTTGCGGGTCAGAAAAGCTCGGCTTAGCCTGCACAGGAATGCTGCTCAGTAACCTGCGAATGGGTGAGTGCCATGACCTATCGGATCTATAGGACGTTGATCGCATCTCTTGGCGTAGTAGCGCTTGTCCTTGCCGCGAGCGAGACATTTGCCGATCCGGGAGTAGCGCCCGGTCGAGGGTTTGCTCCGTCGCGCCCGACTTTCCAACCCTCCGTCGGTCGATCGCTGCATCATCACCGGGGAATGGGTGGTTTCTGGCCGACAGCCGGGGTCGTCTTCGATGGTCCGTCGTATGACGAACCGCCGGTATATGCTCCGCCGCCAAGAACATCCGACGAGATCCGCTACACCTGCGTATATGACATTCCCTGGGATTATGTGCATCGATGTCCGCAGGTTGTCGCACCTCGTGAATAGTTTCAGGGCTTGATCCGTCGAGGTGACGCGCAAGGTGCCGGTTGGACCGGCACGCTTGCGCGATGCTCGCGATTTCAGGCGTATTATTTCCAGCCGCCGCCGGGCAACCGGCCGTGATACGGCGTGTTGCGGCAGTGGCCCCACGGGCCGCGCCAGAAACCTTCGGGGCAGCCGTTCCATTCGGCCGGCGCCGGCTGATAATACCCGTTAGGCAAACGCCCGTAGAATGGCGTGTAGCGGCAATGACCCCATGGGCCGCGCCAGCCGTTCGGGCCGCAGCCGCCTGCGACTTGAATCGTCATTGAGGGCCGGTCGATGCCGGTGACAGGCAGCATAGGCGCAGCCTGGGCGCAAACCGATGTGACGAGGGCCGATGCCAGGCCGACGACGACAGCCATTCTGGATGTCAGCGACATAGTAGAACTCCTTCTTTCAGTTTCTTTGAAACGTTGCGTCACACCGCGCCGGTGCGGCGCTTTTCGCCGCACCGTGGCCTGGCGCTTCCTCTCGTGCAGAGAGTAATGACAGCATCGTGCGGCTTCGCCGGGAGCGGTCATGACAAGCTCAATAAACGGCGAACGATAAAAAAAAGATAAGAAAATCATAAGAATAGAGGGCGTGGAATTTTCGATCAAGCAAGAAAAGCGCTTGCCCGCTAGCCCGCATCCTCAAGCGCGCAGGTCACCGTGTAGACCACGCCGCGCGGCAGAAAATCGACGGTGGCTTCACCGCCCAATTGATCGCGGGCGCTGCGCTCGATCAGACGCGATCCGAATCCGCGCTGCACCGGTGCTACGACGGGAGGCCCGCCGGCCTCCGCCCAGGCCAGCCGCAGTTTCGGCCCCCCGTCTTCCGTGGTGACTTCCCAATCGAGCCCGACGGTGCCGGTATCGTTCGACAGCGCGCCATATTTCGCGGCATTGGTCGCGATCTCGTGCACGATCATCGAGAGCACTACCGCGAGCCGCGGGGATAGCGGCACGGCCGGTCCGGACATTCGCATCCGTTCGGGATTGTTGAGCAGATATGGCTGCAGCACCCGGCGAATCACGTCTTGCAGGTCGGAACCCTGCCACTTCTCAACACTCAGCAGATTGTGGGCTTCCGCCAGCGCGCCGAGCCGGCCTTCGAATTTCTCGCGCTCGGCCCTGCTCGCGCTTCGAAACGTCTGCACCGCGATGGCCTGCAGCAGCGCCAGCGTGTTCTTGACGCGGTGATTGAGTTCCTCGATCAGGAGGTCATGCAGCCTCTCGCCGCGCGCGATCGTCGTGGCCATCCGTACCGCGAAGGCGAGGCCGACCAGCAGCAGAACGCCTCCGATCACGCTGGTGATCGCGAGGTTGCGCCACAAAGGACCGACCAGGGAGCTTTCCGCGATGCCCGCGGCCACCGTCCAGCCGGTGAGCGATGACCGTGCAAAGCTCGTGATCAGCGGCACGCCTTCGAGCGATACCGTTTGCAGGGTCGCTTCGGGCTTGCGAAACATCTCGGCATATAGCGACGGCGAGGCACGTTTGCCGATCGTCTCCTGCGGATTTGGAATGCGCGCGACATTGATACCGTCGCTATCGAAGATCGAGATCGTCCAGTCGTCGCTGGGACGCTGCTTGTCGATGATACCTCGAAAAATCTCGATCGGCGGGCTGAACGAAATATCGTAGATGACCTCGCCGTCGCGAAGCACCGGCACCTCGACTGTCACGATCAGCCGCTTTTTCACCCCGCCCACGAACAGATTTGAATATTGCGGTTTTTTCGTCGCGAACACCTGTTCCACGATCGCGCGGTTGTTGCGCCGGGGAAGGCTTGCGGTGTCCGACGTGACCGAGGAGAACACCTGACGGGCTTCGCGGTCCGCCACCAGCACGACGGCGTCTTCGCCATATTGATCGAGGAAGCCCTGGGCGATACGGCGGAAGCCATCGAAATTGCCCTCTCGTAGCGCGTTGGTCAGCGCCAGCACCTGCAGTGCGCCGGTCATGCGCTGAACCTCCGCGTCGAGCACAAGGCGGATGCTGCGCACGGTTTCGAGGACGCGCTGCGAGGCGTCCTTGCGATCCTGTTGGTAGTTATTGAAGACGATAACGGCCGCGAAAATAATCAGCGGCAGCGTGGTCCCCGCGACCAGAAGAACAAGCCGTACTGGCAGTGAAGGTTTTGGCACGCATTTCCCGGATCAACGCGTTTGGCGCGAGCGGCGCCAAATCGCCAATACCATAGGAGAAGCGTCTGGAATTCGCCAAGTATTTTGAATCGGTTCCTCCGGGATCGCGCAGGGTGGAACCTGGGCCGCTCTGCAGGTTGTCGTACTAGAGATTGCTGTCGGTGATGGCGGCGTAAACCATCGTGCGCAACTCGCGCCGCACCGGATAGGCGCTCGACGGCAGCACCTGGGTCATGAAGATCGCGATCAACTCTTCCGCCGGATCGATCCAGAACGACGTGGTTGCAGCACCTCCCCACGAATATTCGCCGGGGCTGCCCGGAATCAGCGTCTGCGCGGGATCCATCGTGACGGAGAAGCCGAGGCCGAAGCCGACCCCGTTATAGGCCGCCTCGGAGAACAGCGACCTCGACAGGTCGGGCAGGTAGCGGCCGCCGGGCAGGTGATTTGAGGTCATCAACGCCAGCGTCTTCGGACCGAGCAGCCTGACGCCGCCGAGTTCGCCGCCACCCAGCAGCGCGCGGCAGAAGGTCAGATAATCGGCCGCGGTCGAGCACAAGCCGCCGCCGCCGGAGATGAAGGAGGGCGGCGACAGGAACGAGCTCGTGGCCGGGTCGTCCTGCAGCGTCAGGCCGCCCTTGCGATCGGTGGCATGAAAGTTCATTCCGCCTTTCGGGTCGGCCGAGTAGCAGGCCGCGAAGCGATGGGCCTTGTCGGGGGCCACGAAAAAGTCGGTATCGCTCATGCCGAGCGGATTGAAGATGCGCTCCTTCAGGAATTGTTCGAACGGCATGCCGCTGATCTTGCCGATGAGATAGCCGACGACATCGGTGGAGACGGAATAGTTCCAGGCCTCGCCGGGCGAGAACTCCAGCGGCGTTTTCGCCAGATTGTCGATCATCGACTGCAGCGTCCCCGATGTCACGACCTCGCCGATCTTCTGCTCGCGGTAGGCGGCATCGACGTTGGATCGCTGCTGAAAGCCGTAGGTCAGGCCCGAGGTATGCCGCAGCAGGTCGACGATCAGCATCGGCCGCGACGGCGGCCTGGTGAGAAAGGCCGGCCAGGACCCGGCCTGGAAAACGCCGAGGTTTTTCCATTCCGGAATGTACTTGTGGACGGGCTCGTCGAGCGTGACGCGGCCTTCCTCGAACAGCATCATGAAGGCCACGCTGGTGATCGGCTTGGTCATCGAATAGATGCGGAAAATGGTGTCGTCCCGGACGGGCGCCTTGCGCTCGAGGTCGGCGAAGCCCTGCACCGCGCTGTGGACGATGTTGCCGCGGCGATAAACCAAAACCTGCGTTCCAGGGAACCGGCCGGCATCGATATATCGGTGCTTCAGATGCGCTTCGAGACGGTCGAAGGCGGCCTTGGACATGCCGGCGGATTTGGGCGAAGCGGGGGTCGGGGCTAACATCGGGGCGCTCTCCGGGCTCTCGAGGTCTGCGGTGATAGATAGCCGAAAAGTGTGCCCTGATCCAATCGCCGCTGCTTACCCAGGCCGGGTGGCTGGTGTAGGCTGCGGCCTCAAATCGGGTACCCCGCAGGACAACCGCCATGCCCCAATTCAACGACACCGAACTTACCGCCGCCGTGATCCACAGCTTTGAGGAGACGCCGGACCCGCGTGTCAGATTCCTGATGGAGGAACTCGTGAAGTCGCTGCACGATTTCGTCCGCAAGACCGATCTCACCTTCGACGAATGGGGCTATGCCATCGATTTCCTGACCCGCACCGGCCAGAAATGCTCCTCGAGCCGGCAGGAGTTCATCCTGCTGTCCGACGTTCTCGGGGTTTCGATGCTGGTCGACGCGGTGAACCATCGCGAGCGCGACGGCGCCACCGAGACCACCGTGCTCGGGCCGTTCTATGTCGGCGAGCACAAGCCGATGCCGCATGGCGCCGATATCTCTCCCGATCTGGATGGCGAACGGATGTTCGTGCAGAGCCGCGTCACCGACCTCGGGGGTAGACCGCTCGCGGGCGTGCCGGTCGACGTCTGGCACGCCGACGATGACGGCTTCTACGATTTGCAAAAGCCGTCCTACGAGACCGAGGGTCCGTCGTCGCGGGCGCGGTTCATCACCGATGCCGATGGCCGGTTTTTCTTCCGCACCATCCTGCCGTGCAGCTATCCCATCCCCACCGATGGCCCGGTGGGCGAAATGATCCTGCAGACCCGGCGGCATCCGATGCGGCCGGCGCATGTGCATTTTCTGGTCGACGCGCCCGGCTACGAGCCGCTGATCACCCACGTCTTTATCGAGGGCGACAAATATCTCGATTCCGACGTGGTGTTCGGGGTCAAGAACGACCTGATTTCCAAAATCGAAAAGCGCACCGATGCGGTCATGCCCGACGGCAAGCCTGCCACCGCGCCCTGGCATTTGATGACCTACGATTTCCGGATGAAGCCGGGTGAAGGCAATGCGCCGAAGCCGATGATGGCGGCGGTGACCGAAGACGCCTGAAAGGCTCGATTTCGAGCGTTGCTTATTTCTTGTGCGGCGCACAAGGAATGAGCGAATCGCAAATTTTAGATGCGATCCAAGGTGAGGTGAGCTGCCAAGCGCAATACCTAACCCTTTATAGCCTATCTCCTTTTTTCGCCGGTATGGCTTGGCATGAAGCTTGAATGGCTTCTGCCGACGCCATTGAAGCCGTCCCCGAAAACCAATCATCCGAATTGTGACACCGCCAGACTGGGGCCTCCCCAGAGCGCGCCTCCGTGCCTTGCGCGGTGACACCACACGGACGGCTATTCAGACGCAAAGGACGACACCAACCCATGATCAAGTCGACCGACCAGACCTCCCGCCGTGGCCTCAGCCGCCGTCAAGTCCTCAAGGCGACCGCGGGAGCGGCGGCGCTGCTCGCCGCCGCCAAACTGAACTTTCCCGCCGGTGCTTTTGCCCAGAGCGCAGGTCCCGAGGTGAAGGCGGCCAAACTCGGCTTCATCGCGCTGACCGATGCCTCGCCGCTGTTCGTCGCCAAGGAGAAGGGCATCTTCGCCAAATACGGCATGCCCGACGTCGAGGTGCAGAAGCAGGCCTCGTGGGGCACCACGCGCGACAATCTCGTACTCGGCTCGGAAGGCAACGGCATCGACGGCGCGCATATCCTGACGCCGATGCCGTATCTGATCTCGTCCGGCAAGGTGACGCAGAACAATCAGCCGACGCCGATGTATATCCTGGCGCGGCTCAATCTGAACGGCCAGTGCATCTCGGTCGCCAAGGAATATTCCGACTTGAAGGTCGGAATCGATACCACGCCGTTCAAAACCGCGCTGGAGGCTAAAAAAGCATCCGGCAAGTCGATCAAGGCCGCGATGACGTTCCCCGGCGGCACCCACGATCTGTGGATCCGTTACTGGCTCGCCGCCGGCGGCATCGATCCCGACAAGGACATCGAAACCATCGTGGTGCCGCCGCCGCAGATGGTCGCCAACATGAAGGTCGGCACCATGGATTGCTTTTGCGTGTGCGAGCCTTGGAACCTGCAATTGATCCATCAGCAGATCGGCTACACCGCGATCACGACTGGCGAGTTGTGGGACAAGCATCCGGAAAAATCCTTCGGCATGCGCGCCGCCTATGTCGACAAATACCCGAAGGCGGCCAAAGCGCTGCTGATGGCGGTGATGGAAGCGCAGCAATGGTGCGAGAAGGCCGAGAACCGCGAGGAGGCGGCGGCGATCTGCGCCAAGCGGCAATGGATCAACTGTCCGGTCGAGGACGTCACCGACCGCATGAAGGGCAAGTTCGACTACGGCACCGGCCGTGTCGTCGAAAACAGCCCGCAGCAGATGCGCTTCTGGGCCGACCATGCGTCCTATCCGTTCCAGAGCCACGACCTCTGGTTCATCACCGAGGATATCCGCTGGGGCAAGTATGAAGCGGGCTACGACGCCAAGGCGCTGATCGCCAAGGTCAACCGCGAGGATCTCTGGAAGGACGCCGCCAAGGAACTCGGCGTCGCCGCCTCCGATATCCCGGCCTCGACCTCGCGCGGCAAGGAGACCTTCTTCGACGGCAAGGTGTTCGATCCGGAAAATCCGGCGGCGTATCTGAAGTCCCTGTCCATCAAGCGTGTTGATGTCTGATCCGAGCGGGACCGCCCCGGTTGCGGGCGGTCCTTCCTTTGAACACGGAGACGCACTTCCCATGAATATGCCCGCGATCAAAACCGAACCCGCGAGCGTGGTGCCTGCCGGCACCGTGGCGCCGTTCGTTACGATGACGCCGAAGCGGCCGCCGCGCGCCGAGAAATACATCAAGATGGCGAAGGAGACCGCGGTGCGCGTGGTGCCGCCGCTGATCGTGATCGCGCTCCTGATGCTGTTCTGGGAGCTGGTCTGCCGGCGCGCCGGTTCGACCCTGCCGCCGCCGTCGCGGGTCTTCAAGGACACCAGGGAATTGATTTTCGATCCGTTCTTCGATCACGGCGGCATCGACAAGGGCCTGTTCTGGCATCTGTCGGCGAGCCTTCAGCGCGTCGCGCTCGGCTATTCGCTGGCGGCAGTCGCGGGGATCGCGCTCGGCACGCTGGTCGGACAATCGGTCTGGGCCATGCGCGGGCTCGATCCGCTGTTCCAGGTGCTTCGCACCATTCCGCCGCTGGCCTGGCTGCCGCTGTCGCTTGCGGCATTTCGTGACGGCCAGCCCTCGGCGATTTTCGTGATCTTCATCACCTCGATCTGGCCGATCATCATCAACACCGCGGTAGGCATTCGCAACATCCCGCAGGATTACCGCAACGTGGCCGCGGTTGTTCAGCTCAATCCGCTGGAATTCTTCTGGAAGATCATGATCCCGGCGGCCGCCCCCTACATCTTCACCGGCCTGCGCATCGGCATCGGCCTGTCCTGGCTTGCGATCGTGGCGGCGGAAATGCTGATCGGCGGCGTCGGCGTCGGCTTCTTCATCTGGGACGCCTGGAATTCCTCGCACATCAGCGAAATCATCCTGGCGCTGTTCTATGTCGGCATCATCGGCTTCGTGCTCGACCGCATGATCGCGGGGCTGGCGAAGCTCGTGACCCACGGCACTGCGCTGAACTGAAGGAACATGTCATGCAGCCCTATCTGAAACTCGACCACATCGACAAGACCTTCACCCGCGGCAGCGCCTCCACCGAGGTGCTGAAGGATATCAACCTGACGATCGAGCGGGGCGAATACGTCTCGATCATCGGGCATTCCGGCTGCGGCAAGTCCACCCTGCTCAACATCGTGGCCGGCCTCACCGACACCACGATGGGCTGTGTGCTATTGGAGAACCGCGAGGTCAATTCGCCGGGGCCGGATCGCGCCGTGGTGTTCCAGAACCACAGCCTGCTGCCCTGGCTCACGGTCTATGAAAATGTGCGCCTCGGCGTCGACAAGGTGTTCGCGTCGAGCAAGAGCCGGGCCGAGCGCGACCAATGGACCATGCATAATCTCAATCTGGTGCAGATGGCCCACGCCAAGGACAAGCGCCCGGCGGAAATATCCGGCGGCATGAAGCAGCGCGTCGGCATCGCGCGCGCGCTGGCGATGGAGCCGAAGGTGCTGCTGCTGGATGAGCCGTTCGGCGCGCTCGACGCGCTGACCCGCGCGCATCTGCAGGATTTGGTGATGGCGCTGCATCAGAAGCTCGGCAACACCATCCTGATGATCACGCATGATGTCGACGAGGCCGTGTTGCTCTCGGACCGCATCGTGATGATGACCAACGGACCGAGCGCGCGGATCGGCGAAGTGCTGGATGTGCCGCTGGCGCGTCCGCGCAAGCGGCTCGAACTCTCGACCAACGCCGCGTACCTGAAATGCCGGCAACGCGTGCTGGAATTCCTCTACGAGCGGCATCGTTTCGTCGAGGCGGCGTAAGCATCCGCGCTTTCGTCATTGCCGGGCCAAAGCGCGAAGCGCGTCTTCGCGAAAATAGCACCCGGCAATCCATCGGAAGCGCAAGAATTTTTTGGGATGGATGCGCGGGTCAAGCCCGCGCATGACGACAGAAAATGGAGCTGATGATGACACCCGATCAAGTCAAACTGGTCCAGGAAAGTTTCGCCAAGGTCGCGCCGATATCGGAAACCGCGGCGGTGTTGTTCTACGACCGCCTGTTCGAGGTCGCGCCACAGGTGAAGGCGATGTTTCCGTCCGACCTGACCGAGCAGCGCAAGAAGTTGATGGCGACATTGGCCTATGTGGTGAACGGGCTCGGCAATCTCGAATCGATCCTGCCGGCCGCGAGCGCGCTGGCGACACGCCATGTCAGCTATGGCGCCAAGAAGGAGCACTATCCGGTGGTCGGCGGCGCCTTGCTGTGGACCCTGGAAAAGGGACTGGGCGATGCCTGGACGCCTGAACTTGCGGAGGCATGGACCGCGGCGTACGCGACGCTGTCGGGCTTCATGATTTCCGAAGCCTACGGCCGCGCTCAAGCCGCCGAGTAAGGACGCGCGATGAGTGAACCGCTGGTCATTGTCGGCAATGGCATGGCCGCCGCGCGTCTGGTCGACGAGCTGACCAAGACGGCGCAGGGACGTTATGCCATCGCTGTCATCGGCGACGAGCCGCGGCTTGCCTATAACCGGGTGCTGCTGTCGTCGGTGCTGGCTGGCGAAACCGCCTCGCACGACATCGAGCTCAGACCGGCTAATTGGTGGCGTGACCGCGGTGTCACGCTGAAATTTGGCTGCGCCGTCACCGAGATCGATGTTGGCCGCCGCGAGCTGAGAATCGCAAACGAAGAGAGCATCACATTCTCCCGGCTGGTCCTTGCTACCGGCTCGATGCCGCTGCGGCTCAACGTGCCCGGGGCCGATCTCTTGGGCGTGCATACCTTTCGCGACAGCCGGGACGTCGACCTGCTGCTGACGCTGGCTGCCAAGAAGAAACGCGTCGTGGTGGTCGGCGGCGGATTGCTCGGACTGGAAGCCGCCTACGGTCTCGCCAAGGCCGGCGCGCCGGTGACGCTGATCCATCTGATGGACCGGCTGATGGAGCGCCAGCTCGATGCGCCGGCGGCGGAGCTTTTGAAATCGCTGGTCGAGCGCAAGGGCATCCAGATCCTGCTCAATGCCAACACCGCGCGTGTTTGCGGTGAAACGCAGGTCGAAGGCGTCGAACTGGCGGATGGGCGGCGGATCGAGGCCGACGCGGTGATTTTCGCGGCGGGCATCCGGCCGAATGTCGCGCTCGCCAAAGACGCCGGCATTCCCGTCAATCGCGGCGTCGTGGTCGACGATTGTCTGCAAACCGGCGCGCCGGATATCTTCGCCATCGGCGAATGCGCCGAGCACCGCGGCATCTGTTATGGGCTGGTCGAGCCGGCCTACGAACAGGCGCGCGTGCTGGCGCAGCATCTCGCGGGCAGGCCGGCGAGCTATGGCGGCAGTGTCGTTGCGACCAACCTGAAGGTCTCTGGCGTCGGCGTGTTTTCGGCCGGCGACTTCATGGGAGCGGAGGGAAGCGAAGCCATCGTGCTGAGCGATGTGAGGGGCGGCACCTACAAGAAGCTGGTGATCGCGGAGGGACGGCTGATCGGCGCGGTGCTGGTCGGCGATACCCGGGATGCGCTCTGGTATCTCGAATTGATCCGCAAGTGCGAGCCGATTGCTGGAATTCGCTCCGGCATGATGTTCGGACGTTCGCTCGCGCTTCCGGCAAAGGCGGCATGAGCCCGATGGCTGGACCATTCAAATGACGGCCCTCGATCCCGCATTGCGCGCCACGCGCACGACCTGTCCCTATTGCGGCGTCGGCTGCGGCGTGTTGGCGACGCCCGATGACAGCGGCGGCGCGGCTATATCGGGCGATCCCGAACATCCCGCCAATCTCGGGCGGCTGTGCTCGAAGGGCTCGGCGCTCGGCGAGACACTCGGATTAGAGAGCCGGCTGCTCTATCCGATGATCCGCTGCAGCAAGGGCACCATGGAGCGGGTGGCCTGGAGCGACGCGCTCGACCATGTCGCGCATCGCTTTCAGCACATTGTCGCGCGCGACGGTCCCGGCGCGGTGGCGTTCTATCTCTCGGGACAATTGCTGACCGAGGATTATTACGTCGCCAACAAGCTGATGAAGGGATTTATCGGCAGCGCCAATGTCGATACCAATTCGCGGCTGTGCATGGCGTCGTCGGTCGCCGGCCATCGCCGCGCGTTCGGGGCGGACACCGTGCCCGGCTGCTATGAGGATCTCGACCAAGCCGATCTTTTGGTGCTGGTCGGTTCCAACGCGGCGTGGTGCCATCCGGTGCTGTTCCAGCGCATGCTTGCCAACAAGCAGAAGCGCGGCGCGCGCATCGTCGTGATCGATCCGCGCCGGACCGATACCGCTGGAGATGCCGACCTGTTTTTGGGGCTGAAGCCCGGCACCGACACCGCGCTGTTTTGCGGGCTGCTGGCGCATCTTGCCGACCATGGTGCGCTCGATCGCGATTACATCGAAAGCCACACTTCGGGGTTCGAGGACGCGCTCGCGCGGGCGCGAAGCATCGCCGGCAGCGTCGGTGCGACGGCGCTGGCGACCGGCCTGTCCGAGCCCGATATCGCGGGCTTCTTCCAGATGTTCCGGGAGACGCCGCGCGTCGTCACGCTGTATTCGCAAGGCGTCAACCAGTCGGCGCAGGGCACCGACAAGGTCAATGCCATCATCAACTGCCATCTCGCTACCGGACGGATCGGCAAACCGGGCGCCTCGCCATTCTCGCTGACCGGGCAACCC
Source organism: uncultured Alphaproteobacteria bacterium (assembly GCA_963793165.1). Lineage (GTDB taxonomy): Bacteria > Pseudomonadota > Alphaproteobacteria > Rhizobiales > Xanthobacteraceae > Bradyrhizobium. The sequence continues at coordinate 498,657 of CAWBYU010000002.1, read as the reverse complement.
AATGCGATGGGCGGGCGCGAGGTCGGCGGGCTCGCCAACCAGCTCGCCGCCCATATGGGCTTCACGCCGCCGGATATCGATCGCGTCCGCCGCTTCTGGAAGGCGCCGCGCATCGCCACCCATGAGGGGCTGAAAGCGGTCCAGATGTTCGAGGCGATCGCGCGCGGCGAGATCAAGGCGCTGTGGGTGATCGGCACCAACCCGGCGGTGTCGCTGCCGGACGCGGACGCCGCGCGTGCCGCGCTGAAGAAGCTCGAGCTGTTTGTGATTTCGGAGAATGTGCGCTCCAACGACACCGTCAATGCCGGCGCGCATGTGCTGCTGCCGGCGCAGGCCTGGGGCGAGAAATCCGGAACGGTCACCAATTCGGAACGGCGCATCTCGCGGCAGCGCGCGTTTCTGGCGCCGCCGGGAGAGGCCAAGCCGGATTGGTGGATCGTCGGCGAAGTCGCCAAACGATTGGGTTTTCGTTCTGCATTCGATTTCAACTCGGCGGCGGACGTGTTTCGCGAACATGCCGCGCTGTCGGCGTTCGAGAATGACGGCGGCCGCGATTTCGACATCGGCGCGTTGCGGTCGCTATCGGATGAGGCGTTCGACGCGATGGCCCCGGTGCAGTGGCCGGCCCGCGACGGCGCGCCGCCGCAACAGCGCTTCTTTGCCGCCGGCGGCTTCTTTTCCAATGACCGCAAGGCGCGCTTCGTGGCGCCGGCTGTTCCGGCGTTGCGGACCGAGACCGGTGCCGGGCGGCCGCTGCGGCTGAACACCGGCCGTATCAGGGATCAATGGCATACCATGACCCGCAGCGGCCTCAGCCCGCGGCTGGGCCAGCATCTGCCGGAGCCGTTTGTCGAGGTTCATCCCGATGACGCCCTGAAATACGGCGTCGCCGATGGCGACTTTGCCCGCGTCGTCACCGATTACGGACAATGTACGCTGCGGGTCGTGGTCAGCGAGCGCCAGCAGCGCGGCATGCTGTTCGCGCCGATCCACTGGAGCGAGGAGACCGCATCGGCCGCGCGGGTCGGTGCGCTGGTGGCGCCATTCACCGATCCATTTTCCGGCCAGCCCGAGAACAAGGCCACGCCGGCCTCGATCACGCCCTATGAATATGTGTTTCGCGGTTTCGCGCTGTCGCGCACCCAACTCGAATTCCCGCCGCATGTGTTGTGGGCGCGTGCGGCCGTCACCGGCGGCTACGGCTATCTGTTGGCCGATAACGCCGATCTGGCGGGATGGCAATCATGGTTGCGGTCTGTCGGCGGCGGCGATCTCGCCGAATACAGGGATCTGGGCGGTGGCGTCTACCGTGCGGCGTCGTTCGCGGACCAGCGCATCGAAACCTGTCTGTTCGTCGGACCGGCGCGGGATGCCGGCGATTGGGATGTGGTCAAGAGCCTGTTTGCGCTGGAGGCGCTCAGCGACGATCAACGGCGGATGCTCTTGTCAGGCCAATCGATCGACGGGATGGCCAGCGCCGGGCCGATCGTTTGCGCCTGCTTCGGCGTCGGCCGCACCACGATCTGCGACGCCATTGCGGCGGGCGCGAACTCGCCCGGCGAGATCGGGGCGCGGCTGAAGGCCGGCACCAATTGCGGCTCCTGCATCCCGGAATTGAAGCGGCTGATTGCGCAGGCGGATGCCGCCGCGCCGGCGGATGGACAGCAAAAGCTGGTAGCGGCTGCAAGTTGAGATCGCAGCGGTCTATGGGAATTATCTAGGGTATTTCCGGTTCAGTGGCTTCATCCTTCGAGACGCATCGCGGAGCCTGTCATCGGGCGCGCATTCGCGCGACCCGTTGGCGATGCTCCTCAGGATGAGGACCTCATGGTGAGGAGCACGGCGACGCCGTGCGTCTCGAACCATGGGCCGCATCTACCCGCCCTTGACCGCGCCCGCCGTCAAGCCCGCCACGATCTGGCGTTGCGCGAATACCGTCAGCAGCAGCACCGGCAGGGTGACGATCAGCGCCGCCGCGGCGAGCGGTCCCCAGCTCAACTGGTCGAACGAAATCATGTTGTAGACGGCGACCGGCAGGGTGCGCGTCTCGCGCCCGGCCAGCACGATGCCGAACACGAAATTATTCCACGAGAAGATCACCGCCAGAATGAACGCCACCGCGATGCCGGGCCGGGCGATCGGTAGCGCGACATAGCGGAAGATCTGCCAGCGATTGGCGCCGTCGATCAGCGCCGACTCCTCGAGCTCCATCGGCGTGGTTTCGAAATAGCCGATCATGATCCAGATCACGATCGGCACGGTGACCACGAGATGGATGATGATCTGCGGCCATAACGTGCCGAGCAGGCCGAGCCACTGGAACAGAAGAAACAGCGGAATCAGATAGGACAGGCCGGGCGTGATGCGGGCGATCAGGATCACCACCGCCGCCTTGTGGGCCCGCATGCGGGCGAGGCCGTAGCCCGCGGGCACGCCGACCAGCAGCGCGAAGGCGGTTGCAGCACCAGTGACGATCAGGCTGTTCATGAAATAGGTCGAGAACCGGTTGGAGGCCAGCACCGTGGCGTAGTTGCCCCAGTTGAAATGCTCGGGGATGAAGACCGGCGGGTACGACGCATTGTCGACCTCGTACTTCACCGACAATGACAGCATCCAGAGGAAGAACAGCACCGCCGGCGACACGATCACCACGAGTGCGAAGGCCAGACCGGCCCGGCCGAGCAACCGCCGCAACGGGCTCATGCGATGCCTCCGGAGTTGTTCCAGTGCGTGGTCTGGCGCAGCCGAAGCAGGGCGCCCGCCAGCGCGACGATCAGCGCAAAGAACACCACGACAATCGCCGAGGCGTAGCCGACATCGTAATAGACGAAGGCGACGCTGTAGAGATAGAGGTTGATGGTTTCCGAGGCGGTGCCGGGACCTCCTTGCGTGATGGCGAAGATGATGTCGAAGCTTTTGACCGCGTCGATCATGCGGATCATGCCGGCGATGAAAAGAAACGGCATGATCAGCGGCAGCGAGATGTAACGAAAGGTCTGCCAGCGGGTGGCGCCGTCGATCTGCGCGCTCTCATAGGGCTCGGTCGGGATCGCGGCGAGGCCGCCGAGCACAATCAGCATCACCAGCGGCGTCCATTGCCAGGTTTCGACCAGAACCAGCGAGGGAATCACGGTTGCGGGATGAAACACCCAGAGCTGCGGCGGCAGGCCGACCAGCGACAGCAGGTAGTTGAGGATGCCCAGTTGGGGGTGGAACATCATCGTCCACACCAGCGCGATCGCAACCGGGGTTGCCATCATCGGCAGAATGAAGAGGCCGCGCAGGAAGCCGCGCATCGGGAATTTGGCGTGAAATACCACCGCGGCCAGCGTGCCGAGCACCACCGGCAGCACAACCGACAGCGCGGTATAAACTAGTGTGTGCCAGACCGACTCCACGAAGCGCGCATCGCTCGGCAGCCGGATGTAATTGGCGAGGCCGACAAAGGTCGGCGGCACGCCGACCTTCCATTCGTGCAGGCTCATCCAGATCGTGTAGGCCCACGGGAAGATGATGACCCCGAGAACCACGGTCAGGGCCGGCACGACGAATGGCCAATAGGACGGGGGCTCCCAGCCGCCGATATCGCGCGCCTCGGCTTCCGGTCGAGCCGGCGCCTGCGCGGCCGCGGTTGCTTCGCTCACGACTTTTCGCTGCGCTCCAGGATCGGCCGGAATTGCTCGTGGGCCTTCTTCAATTCGGTTGCCGGGTCGGCGCCCGACAGCGTCGCGGTCAGCGCAGCGCCGACGATGTCGCGGAACTCGGCCACCGGCACGATGACGGGAAGGCCGAGCTTGCTGATCCTGGCGGAACCGACGACCGCGTCCAGCCACTCCTGGGTCTTGACGCCCTTGCGCACGGTCTCGTCGTTCAGGATCGAGTTGCGGAAGGGTACGCCGCCGCCGGCTTGCAGCAGCCGGGCGCCCATCGTCTTCGAAACCGCCCATTGGCAATAGAGATAGGCGGCTTCCTTCTTGGTGCTCGCCTGGGTAATGCCGATGCCGTCGCCATAGGTGACGGAATACTGGCCCTTGGGTCCGGCCGGCACCAGCGCATAGCCGATCTTGCCGACCACGCGCGAGGCATTGGGGTCTTCGATCGGCGGCGCCCAGCCGTCGGCGTCGATCCACATCGCCGCCCGGCCCTGCGTCAGCGAGGCCATCGATTCCATCCAGTTGAAACCGGCAACGCCGGGAGGCGCCGTTTTCATCAGGCGCTGATACATTTTGGTGGCTTCGACCGCCTCGGGTCCGTCGGTCAGGATGTTGCCCTTGTCGTCGAGAAACTCGCCGCCGTAGTTGAGGAAGAAATTTGTCCACAGCGCCATGTTGGCATTGCGCAGACCGCGGCCGGTGAAGCCGTAAATGCCGTTGGCGGGATCGTTGAGCTTCTCGGCGGCGGCGGCCATCTCGTCGAAGGTCGTCGGCAAAGCGACGCCCTTTTTCGCGAACAGTTCCTTGTTCCAGTACAGGATGAAGTAGTCGACCGACCAGGGCAGCGAATGCATTTCGCCCCTGCCGTTCCGGGCGAATGTCAGGCCGCCGGCGGAAAAATCATTCGCCGTCAGGTCCGGCGCCGTCAGGTTCGGATCCTTCATGAAGCCGGTCAGATCCGCGAGCCAGCCGGCCTTCTCGAATTGCCGCTTCTGCACATGATAGCTGACATGGATGACATCGAAGCTCGGTCTGCCGGAGGTGAGTTCTATGACGGCCTTTTGCCGCTGCTGCTGCTCGGGAACGACTTCGGATTCGACCTTGATGCCGGTAAGCTCGGTAAACTCGGCCGCGTATTTCTGTAGCAGTTCGCCGCGCGGCCCCTTGATCAGATTGGCCTCGATTGTGGTGCCGGCATATTTCTTCCACTGCGGCTCGGCGCGCGCAGGCACTCCCGTGAGACTTAATCCGGTGAGACCGAGTGCGCCGGTGGCGAGAGTTCCCTGCAACAGCGAGCGGCGGGTCGGGCCGAAAGCGGCCATGTCATTATCCTCCCTGCAATTCGCCTTTTGCGGCGATGATTATCTGGCCGCCATCGTCCGGCGGTAGCCGGACGCGCGTGTGCCTTCCCTGATTCATAGCACGCCGCGGGATCGGGACAAGAACGTCATGGCGTGTCAGGCATCGCTTTGTCGCGGAGGCCCCACGCATGGGATGACATCGACGGCGCCGCCGGGCTCCTTTATGGTGCGGCCGTCTTTCACAGGTGAACCTCGCGATGATGTATCTCGACGCTCCGCCCCGTCTGATCGAAACCCGGGTGTTTTCGGCGATGCCCGAGCATTTCAGGCGCAAGGGCGTGCGCACGGACTGGGCCGACGCCAATCGGCCGGGACAGCCGACCGACTGTTTCATCGAAGGTCCCTCATTCGACGCCGACGGGAATCTCTACATCGTCGACATCCCGTTCGGGCGGATTTTCCGGATCGCGCCCGACGGCGTATGGTCGCTGGTTGCCGAATATGACGGCTGGCCCAATGGTCTCAAGATTGCTGCCGATGGACGCGTGCTGGTCGCCGACTACATGCACGGCATCATGGAGCTCGATGTGCAGTCGGGCCGGATGCGGCCGGTGCTGACGGCGCGCAATTCCGAATCGTTCCGCGGCTGCAACGATCTGCATCTCGCATCGAACGGCGATATCTATTTCACCGACCAGGGTCAGACCGGTCTTCACGATCCGACCGGGCGCGTCTATCGGCTTGCGAAGGATGGGCGGCTCGACTGCCTGATCGATACCGGCATCAGTCCCAACGGGCTGGTGCTCGATCCCGACGAGGCCGTGCTGTTTGTGGCGATGACCCGCGACAACGCGGTCTGGCGCATGCCCTTCATGAAGGATGGCAGCGTCTCGAAAGTCGGCCGCTTCTGCTCGACCTTCGGTCCCAGCGGCCCCGACGGCATGACCATGGACAGAGCAGGGCGCCTGTTCGTGGCCCATGCCTCGCTCGGGCATGTGTTCGTGTTCGCGCCCAGCGGCGAGTTGATCGCGCGCATCAAATCCTGCGCCGGATCGAGCTGCACCAATGTCGCGATCGGCGGCGCCAACCGCGATCGTCTCTATGTCACGGAATCGGTGACCGGGACCGTGCTGGTCGCGGATATCGGCGTGCTCGGCTAGACAAGCATCCAGCGAGGCAAGGGTGAGGCAAGAGAAATTCGGCAGTAACGGTTCGCAAGTGTCCGTGATCGGGCAGGGCACCTGGTATATCGATCGCGGGGATCGCAAGAGCGCGGTCGCCGCGTTGCGTCGCGGTGTCGACCTCGGCATGACCCATATCGATACCGCCGAAATGTACGGTGACGCAGAGCTCGTGATCGCCGAGGCGATCGCCGGACGGCGCGAGGAGATTTTCCTGGTCTCCAAAGTCCTGCCGAGCAACGCCTCGCGGCGCGGCACCATTACGGCCTGCGAGCGCTCGCTGAAGCGGCTGAAAACCGACAGGCTCGATTGTTATCTATTGCATTGGCGCGGCTCCTATCCGCTGGAGGAAACCGTCGCCGCGTTCGAGGAATTGGCGGCCTCGGGGAAAATCCGTTCATGGGGCGTCAGCAATTTCGACGCCGACGATCTCGAAGAGATGTTGGCGGTTTCAGGCAAGGGCAGGATCGCCTGCAATCAGGTGCTGTATCATTTGCAGGAGCGCGCCATCGAGCACGCTGTGATCCCGTGGTGCGAGCAGCACGGCGTCGCGGTGGTTGCCTATTCGCCGTTCGGCCACAACGATTTCCCGTCGCCGCGCAGCAAGGCGGGCGCGACGTTGCAGAAAATTGCCGACGCCCATGGCGCATCGCCACGCCAGATCGCGCTTGGTTTTCTGACCCGCAAATCTACGGTGTTTGCGATTCCAAAAACCTCGTCCGCGGAACACGCCGCCGACAACGCGGCCGCCGGAGAACTGAAGCTCAGCGACAACGAGATCTCAGCGCTGGATCAGGCGTTTCCGCGCGGACCGAAACCGCGCGGCCTGCCGATGCTGTAGCGGACATAGATCGTAGGATGGGCAAAGCGTAGCGCGCCCACCATCTTCATCGCATCACGGCGATGGTGGGCACGGCGCGAAGCGCGCCTTTGCCCACCCTGCGCCTGCGGATGCCGTAGAGTGTCTCTCAGGATAAGCAGCGAACACGGTCCTTAACAAAGTGTTACGGCGCAATCACGCATATCGGCGTCCTGTTTTCGGAGCTTGTCGTTTCAGGGCAATTGTCGTCTTTAAGGCATTCGCCCGATTCGATAATTTCTTCGCTCGAGTTTTCAGCCGTGACCCCGCCACCCGCAGCCGCCGCCAGGCTGGACAGCGTTCCATTGCATTTGCCTGAAAAGAAATCGGTCGCACGAACCGCACCCGCGCGCGCCGATCATCCTTTCAAAGGTATCGCGCTGATCCTGGTATCGACGGTATTTCTCGGCACCTCGGATGTGACGGCGAAGTATTTGTCGGCAACGTTGCCGTCGATCGAGATCGCCTGGATCCGGTTCCTGACGTTCGCGCTGATCATGTCGCCGGCCATGCTGCCGGGATCGCCGCTATACGCCTTGCGAACCCCGCGCCCGGGCCTGCAGGTGATGCGCGGTATCGCACTGGTGGTATCCTCGCTGCTTTTCATTTCCGGTTTGCGGTTTCTTCCCATCGCAGAGGCATCCGCGACCAGCTTCGTCGCGCCTTTGTTCGTCACGGCACTGTCGATTGTCTTGCTCGGCGAGAGCGTCGGCGTGCGCCGCTGGCTTGCCACCGCGGTCGGGTTGATCGGTGTGCTGATCATCCTGCGGCCGGGCACCAGCGCGTTTCATCCCGCCGCGTTCTTCCCGATCATCTCGGCGCTGGGCTGGGCCGCGACACTGATCATGACGCGGATGATGAGCGGAAGGGAACACGCCACCACCACCATGACCTACTCCTCGATCGTGGGTGTTGTCATCTTGTCGGCGCTGGTCCCGTTCGTCTGGGTGGCGCCGAGCTGGCACGATATCCTTTTCGGGATCTTCATCGGGATTGCGTCGACGGCAGGGCAGTGGATCGTCGTGCTCGCCTTTCGCTATGCCGACGCCTCGGTGCTGGCGCCGTTCTCCTATACCCAGCTGTTGTGGGTGAGCATTCTCGGCTTCGTGGTCTTCGGCGAAATTCCCGATATCTGGACCGTGGTCGGCGCCGCGATCATCGTCGCCAGCGGTCTCTACACCGCGCACCGCGAGCGTGTGCGGCGCTTGCGGATTTCGGTCCTGGCCGAGCCGTCTCCCAACGCCTGATCGCGGCCCACGCGCCGCTTCCGGTCCTTCGAAGAGGCGGCCAAGTGGCCGCTCCTCAGGATGAGGAAGGTGCGATACGATGCGTCATGTCATCAAGCGATTCCGATCGTCCGCCCGTGCTCGCGCATCAGCGTTTCGTTGATGACAGAAAGTCATTTGCGGATTTGAATCTCGCGCAGCGCTTCGAGCGCATCCATGACACCAACATGTGGGGTGCCGTGGCATCCACGTCCGGGCTCGGCTCGGAGATGGACGCGACCGCGGTATTGCGTGCCGAATTGCCCCGGCTTCTCGAAAAACTCGACGTGGCTTCGCTGCTCGATGCGCCCTGCGGCGACGCCGGTTGGATCAACCGGGCCGATCTGGGCGTGCGCTATATCGGCGTCGACATCGTGCCCGCGCTGATCGAACGCCTGCAGGCCCGCGCCGCCGCGGCGGAAATCAAAGGCGAATATCGCCTCGCTGACATCACCCGCGAACCGCTGCCGCGATGCGACGCCGTTCTGTGCCGTGACGCGCTCGTGCATCTGTCGTTTGTGAATATCGAACGCGCGGTTGCGAATTTTCTGAGATCCGGCGCGGCGTGGCTGATCGCGACCACGTTTCCGGAGTGGCAGAGCAACGCCGATTGCGAGGACGGCGACTGGCGTGCGCTGAATTTCGAGCGCGCGCCGTTTAATTGGGGAAGGCCTGCCGAGCTGATCAACGAGAATTGCACGGAGGCAGGTGGCGGCTGGCGCGACAAGAGCCTCGGCGTGTGGCGACTCTCTTAACATCATGGCAAGTGGGTCGTGCTGCGTAGGGTGGGCAAAGCGAAGCGTGCCCACCGAATAAGTGGATATTGCTGTCGGCTAAGAGTGGTGGGCACGGCGCAATGGCGCCTTTGCCCACCCTACGAATCTGGCGGATACCTTTCGTAACAAACAACGCCGGTGGCTATGGGTCCCGGCCTTCGCCGGGACGACGCATCACCTCACACCGGCAACGCGATCGAGTATTTCACCTGGCTCAGCGCAAAGCTCGACTCGATCGAGGCGATGCCGTCGAGCCGGGTCAGCTTGTTTTTCAGGAACGCTTCGTAGGACGAAAGGTCGGCGGCGACCACGCGCAGCAGATAGTCGCGGTTGCCGGTCATCAGGTAGCATTCCAGCACCTCGTCCCATTTCGAGATCGCTTTCGCAAACCGGTTGAGATCTTCCTCCTTCTGCCGTGCCAGCTTGATCGAGATGAACACGCTGACATGGAGGCCGAGCGACTTCTGGTCGACGGTCGCGATGTAGCGCGTGATCACGCCGCGCTCTTCCAAAAGCTTGACCCGGCGATGGCACGGCGAGACCGAGAGGCCGACCTTGTCGGCAAGCTCCTGCATCGTGGTGCGGCTGTCGGATTGCAGCTGGCTGAGGATCTTGCGGTCGATGGCATCCAGGACGTGCATTGGGACAAACTCTCGATAACAGGCTCGGGAATGGGATTTTATCCCAATTTAGCGGGGTGTGTCGCGAAAATTTGAGATTTTTGGCGAGGACCGGCGCGCTACCATTGGCGGGGTAATCACTGTGTCGGGGAATACCGCCATGGCCATCGAGCCCGCACGTCTTGAAATGCTGTCCGCGCTGGCGCGCAAAGCGTTGTGGCTGTCGTCGTGGACCATCCATCACGCCAATCATATCAGGCCCAATGTCGACGGTTTGAAGGTCGGCGGCCATCAGGCCTCGTCGGCCTCGCTCGCCACCATCATGTCGGCGCTGTATTTCTCAGTGCTGAGGCCGCAGGACCGTGTCGCGGTGAAACCGCATGCCAGCCCGGTGTTTCACGCGATCCAGTATCTGTTCGGGCACCAGACCCGCGAGAAGCTGGAGAATTTTCGCGGCTTCAAGGGCGCGCAATCCTATCCGTCGCGCACCAAGGACACCGACGACGTCGATTTCTCCACGGGCTCGGTGGGGCTCGGCGTGGCGCAGACGTTGTTCTCCTCGCTGGTGCAGGACTACGTCAAGGCGCACGGCTGGATGAAGGACCGGCCAGAAGGGCGGATGATCGCGCTGGTCGGCGATGCCGAAATGGACGAGGGCAATATCTTCGAGGCGCTGCTGGAAGGCTGGAAGCACGGCCTGCGCAACACCTGGTGGGTGGTCGATTACAACCGCCAGAGCCTCGATGCCGTGGTGCGCGAGGGACTGTGGGAGAAATTCGAATCCATGTTCCGCAATTTCGGCTGGGACGTGGTGATCGTGAAATACGGCCGGCTGATGCAGCAGGCGTTCGCCGAACCCGGTGGCGAGGCGCTCAAACGCTGGATCGACGCCTGTCCGAACGCGATGTATGCCGCGCTGTGTTTTCAGGGTGGCGCGGCGTTCCGCAAACATCTGCGCGACGAGATCGGCGACCAGGGCGCGGTGTCGCAACTCATCGACAAGCGCAGCGATGACGAATTGCTCGACCTGATGTCCAATTTGGGCGGCCACGACATGGCCAGCATGGTCGAGGCGTTCGAGGCGATCGATCATGATCGTCCGGTGTGCTTCATCGCCTACACCATCAAGGGCGTCGGCCTGCCGTTCCAGGGCCACAAGGACAATCATGCGGGATTGATGACGGTCGCCCAGATGGAAAAGTGGCGCACCACGCAGAATATCCGGCCGGGGCATGAGTGGGAGAAGTTCGAGGGGCTGGCGCAGGAGCCGGCGGCGCTGGAGGCGTTTCTTGCCGATGCGCCGTTTAACCGCGATGGCCGCCGCCGCCTGACGTCGCCTGTGATCGACGTGCCGGAGCAGTTCTCCTTCAAGCCGTCGCCGCAGATGTCGACCCAGCAGGGTTTTGGCCTGGTACTCAATGAGCTGGCGCGCGGCGACAGCGAACTGGCCTCGCGCATCGTCACCGCGTCGCCTGATGTGACGGTGTCGACCAATCTCGGCGCCTGGGTCAACCGGCGCGGGCTGTTCGCGCGCGCCGAAAAGGCCGACCTGTTCCGCAGCGAAAAAATACCCTCGACCTTCAACTGGGATTTTTCCCCGAAGGGACAGCATATCGAACTCGGCATCGCCGAAATGAACCTGTTCATCCTGATGTCGGCGCTGGGACTGTCACATGCGATCAACGGCGAACGGCTGCTGCCGATTGCGACCTTGTACGACCCCTTCATCGAGCGGGGCCTCGATGCGCTGAACTACGCCTGCTATCAGGATGCGCGCTTCATGGTGGCGGCGACGCCGTCGGGCATTACGCTGGCGCCGGAAGGCGGCGCGCATCAGTCGATCGCAACACCCCTGATCGGCATGGCGCAGGACGGCCTTGCTTCGTTCGAGCCGGCGTTCGTCGATGAACTAGCCGTGATCATGGGCTGGGGATTCCAGCACATGCAGCGCGAGGGAGCCGGCGAGGGCGGATCGGTCTATTTGCGGCTTTCGACCCGCACGCTCGAGCAGCCGCAGCGGATGATGGCGCCCGATCTGCAAAAAGGCATTACCGATGGTGCCTATTGGCTGCGCAAGCCCGGCGAGAACTGTGAAGCGGTGATCGCCTATACCGGCGCGGTGGCGCCTGAAGCGATCGAGGCGATCGGGCTTTTGGGTGAAAGCCGCCGCGACATCGGCCTGCTTGCGGTCACGTCGGCCGACCGGCTGCATGCCGGCTGGACCGCGGCGCGAAAACTGCGCCGCGACCGGCGCGGCGTGCCGCATCTCAGCCACATCGAAAAACTGCTGGCGCCGCTGCCGCGCGACTGCGGCATCGTCACCGTCATCGACGGCCATCCGGCGGCGCTCGGCTGGCTAGGCAGCGTGCATGGGCATCGTGTCGAAGCGCTCGGCGTCGAGCAGTTCGGCCAGACCGGCACCATCGACGACCTCTATCGCCACCATGGCATCGACGCCAACGCCATCCTCGATGCGGCGGAAAGCCTCACCGCCGGCGGCCCCGTGCGGCACCGCAAAATGGCGGTGTGACAAGTTTAGAGCTGTCATTCCGGGCGCGACGAAGTCGCGAACCCGGAATCCATCGTGACACGAGTTATGCGGCCCGATGGATTCCGGGCTCGCGCCAAGAGGCGCGCCCCGGAATGACGGCAGAGTGTCTTGCCACCTTCACCGCCGACTTTATATGGTGCGTGCGCCGCAACGCGGCCTCCCGTATATGGCGGGTTCATTTTTCCGGGCTTTCGTGCGAGGATGCTTGCCGGACGCCCTGTTCCCCCTCCAATAGCCCCGAAATCAAGAGGTCTACGATGGTCAACCGCATGCAATTCTACATCGATGGCGCCTGGGTCGATCCGGTCGTCAAGAAGTCCACGCCCGTCGTCAACCCGGCGACCGAAGAGGCGATGTATGAGGTTGCGCTCGGTTCCAAGGCTGATGTCGACAAGGCGGTAGCCGCGGCCAGGCGCGCTTTCGAGACGTTCTCGCAGACCACGCGCGAGGAGCGCGTCGCGCTGCTCGCCAGGATCATCGAGGTCTACAAGACCCGGATGAAGGATATCGGCGCCGCCGTCTCCGATGAGATGGGCGCACCGCTGCCGATGGCGGAGAAATTACAGGCCGGCGCCGGCCTCGGCCATCTCGCATCCACGCTCGAGGTTTTGAAGAACTATCATTTCGAGGAGCCGCTCGGCTCGGCGATGGTGGTGCGCGAGCCCGTCGGCGTCATCGGCATGATCACGCCGTGGAACTGGCCGCTGAACCAGATCGCCTGCAAGGTCGCGCCCGCGCTCGCGGCCGGCTGCACCATGATCCTGAAGCCCTCGGAATTCACGCCGTCGTCGGCGTTGATCTTCGCGGAAATCCTGCATGAAGCCGGCGTGCCGAAGGGCGCCTTCAACCTGATCAACGGCCTCGGCCCTGAGGTCGGCGCGGCCATGAGCGAGCACCCGGATATCGACATGATCTCGTTCACCGGCTCGACCCGCGCCGGTGTCGATGTCGCCAAGCGCGCGGCCCCGACCGTCAAGCGCGTCAGCCAGGAACTCGGCGGCAAGTCGCCGAACGTCATCCTGGAAGGCGCCGACCTCGCCAAAGCCGTCACCGGCGGCGTGATGCATATGTTCAACAACTCCGGCCAGTCCTGCAACGCGCCGTCGCGGATGATCGTGCCGCTGTCAAAGATGAAGGAAGTCGCCGCCATCGCCAAGGGCGTCGCCGACAAGACCAAGGCGGGCGATCCGCGTGCCGAAGGCACCACCATCGGTCCCGTCGTGTCCCGTATTCAGTGGGACAAGATCCAGACGCTGATCCAGAAGGGCATCGAGGAAGGCGCCACGCTGGTTGCTGGCGGTCCGGGCCTGCCGGAGGGCGTCAACAAGGGCTTCTATGTGCGCCCGACCATTTTTGCGGATGTCACCAACGACATGACCATCGCGCGTGAAGAGATTTTTGGCCCCGTCCTCACCATCCTCGGCGCCAAGGATGAAGAAGACGCCGTCAAGATCGCCAACGACACGCCGTACGGTCTGGCCGGTTACGTCTCCGCCGACACGGTCGAAAGCGCCCGCAGGGTCGGCCGCCGGATTCGTGCCGGCAACGTCAACCTGCAGGGCGTGCCGAACGACCGCACCGCGCCGTTCGGCGGCTACAAGCAGTCCGGCAACGGCCGCGAATGGGGCAAATACGGCCTGGAGGAATATCTCGAGGTCAAGGCGGTCGCCGGCTTCAACGCGGCGTAAGCTTCACGATTGTCATCGCAACGCCGGGGCGGTCAATTCCGCTCCGGCGTTTTATTGTAGGGTGGGCAAAGCGAAGCGTGCCCACCAATCCAGAGCGTGGATGTAAGACGGTGGGCACGCTTCGCTTTGCCCACCCTCATATGAGGGCGTTTGAGTCAAGCGTTCCGACCGAGGGTTGGGTGTGGTTTTTTGCATCTGGCGTAGCGGCGGCGCGCGGAGCCATGCGTAGCGCAGCGTGCCGCCGCGGTCGGTGCGCTCAGGGACTGGCTTCCGGCGATTTATGCAGCAACTCACTGCATCACCTCATATCCGGTCGGACGTTGGTCCGTACCCACATTCCGCATGCTTGCGGCGAGGAAGCCATGATGATGGGACCCATCTACGAAACAGCCTGTTTGTTGGCCCAAGGGTGGCACGGTCACCATCCATCCCGCGCTGACCGCGGCAGATGCCGCGACGCTGACGCGTTGGTTGAAGCGTTTACGCCTTCGCGGTCTTGAGCACCGCCCCCTCGGGCACCAGCCCGGTGGTAAGGTAGCGCCAGAGTGCCACGATCAGCTTGCGCGCCAGGGCTACGATGGCGGTGCGCTTGATGCGCTTGCCGGCGTTGAGCGTGCGCTGCCGGAACCATTGAGTGAGCGCACTGTCCGGCTGATGCCGCAGCCACAGCCAGGCCAGTTCGATCGCGGCACAGCGGGCGCGCGGATTGCCCGCCTTGCTGATGCCCTGGTCGCGGTCGATCCCGCCGCTCCGCCACGGACTGGGCGTCAGCCCGAAATAGCTCGCGACCTCACGCCGATTGCGGAAATCCTTGTAGAACACCTCGCTGGTCAGTGTGGTCGCGAACGCCGGACCGAGGCATTTGAGCCGGAGCAACAGCTCGCTGCGCTCGCTCATCTGAACCGCCGCAGGTGCCGGATCCGCTTCAGCAGATGCCTGCGCGAGCGCCTCAAGCTGTTCGCGCACCAGCATCAGCCGCGCGTGCTCGTGCCTGATCTCACTCAGCATCCATGGCGGCACCCCCTGGCCTTGCCAATCCCGCTGCGCCGCCAGCCAACTCAGCCAGTCGCGTCGGCGCGGATTGCCGACCGCCATGCCCAACAGCCGCAGCAACGCCTTGATCCGGGTGGTGTGAGCGGTTTGTTCCTTGATCAGCCGGCCGCGTTCGCGGCTGGCGCGGCGGGCGTCCTCCTGTTCGACCGCAGGCACCCGCACGATCCGCACCACGCGCGGTTCACCACGCAGATAGGCCATCAGCGTCCGTAACATCCGCTCGCCGTCGATCCGGTCGGTCTTCACCCGCCGGGCCCGCTGATCCACCGCAATGCTGGAGGGGTCAAAGACGTAGTTCGTGATTCCTGCTGCCAGCAGAAGCCGGTGCAGCCAAAAACCGTCGTAGCCTGCCTCGTAGCAACTCGCCACCGCGGGTGCCCCTCCCGCCGTCCGGCTCGCCCGCTCACGCTCCCGATCGATCAGCGCCAGCAGCCCGGCATGATCGCCACCTTCCAGCTTGTGGCGCGATATCCTGTCCCGACCTGGGCTGTGCAGCGTCACAAGCCAGCTCCGCTGGCTCAGTTCGATGGCAACGAAAATTGTGCCACAATGCTCAACGGTGGGCGTGGCTATGCTGGATGCTTGCATCTGACTCTCCGAGGGTTCGAGTGTGGAAACCCAAACCTATCGGAAAGGCCACGCTCACCGCCCCATGGAATTTACAAATAACCTATCCCCCCAGCGCGCCCTGGGTGTTCACATACAGTGCGTAGATCGACTGGCTTGCGGCCATGAACAGCCGGTTGCGTTTCAAGCCGCCGAAGCAGAGATTGGCGCAGCGCTCGGGCAGCGCGATGCGGCCGATCAGTTTGCCGTTGGGCGCGTAGACCACGACGCCGTCGAGCTCGGGATCGCCCATGCCCCAGCCGCACCACAGATTGCCGTCGATATCGGCGCGCATGCCGTCGGGGGTGCCGGGGCCGGCGTCGACGAATACGCGCTTGTTGGAAACCTTGTCGCCGCTGGCTGAGACGTCGTAGGCGAGGATCTTGCGGGTCGGCACGCCGCGCGATTTAATGACGTAGAGAATTTTCTCGTCCGGCGAAAAGCACAGCCCGTTTGGACCGAGAACGCCTTCGGCGACGATGCTGGCCTTTCCGGTCGCGCCGTCGATCCGGTAGACGTTCATGTCGATCTCGGGCTCGGCCTTGTAGCCTTCGTAATTGCCGAGCAGGCCGAACACCGGATCGGTGAACCAGATCGAGCCGTCGGATTTCACCACGACATCATTCGGCGAGTTCAGCCGCTTGCCGTCGAAGGAGTCCATCAGCACCGTGATTGAGCCGTCATATTCGGTTCTGACGACGCGGCGGCCGCCATGTTCGCAACTGACCAGCCGGCCCTGGCGGTCGCGGGTGTGGCCGTTGGCGAAATTCGACGGCTTGCGAAAGATGCTGACCGCGCCGGTTTCCTCTTCCCACTTGATGATGCGGTTGTTGGGAATGTCGCTGCATAACAAATAGCGCCCGTCGCCGAACCACACCGGCCCTTCGGCCCAGCGGAACCCCGTGGTCAGCCGTTCTACCGCCGACAATTTCAGCCAGTATTTTTCAAACCGCGGATCGAGCGCGTGAATGGCGGGATCGGGATAATAGGTCGCCGGCTGCCAGCCGGCGGAATGCTGTGTTGCCTTGGACATTTTTCTGTTCTCGTTGTTTGCTTAAGTTTCCTCGCGGGAGCATTTGCTACCATCCGCGCCGTCACGCAGCAACCGTGTCCCGGACGCGATGCGATGCGTAGCATCGCTTCGCAGAGCCGGGACCCACCGCACTGCCAGTTGAATAGGCCCCGGCTCTGCAGCGCATCACTTCGTGCTGCGCAGCGGCCGGGGCACGTAAGGGCGGCGCGCGCTTGCCGCGATCACCTCACCGCGCCATACTCACTTCAAGTCGCAAGAATGAGGGATGAAATGCCACGCATATTGATGACCGGCGCCTGCGGCGGGATAGGCACGAGCCTGCGCAAATTGTTGCCGCCGATCTATCCGGATCTGCTGCTGAGCGACCTGCAAGCGCCGGCCGATCTCGGCGCCAACGAGAAATTCAAGCCAGCCGAATTGTCCGATCTGGCGCAGGTCGAGGCGATCTGCGAGGGCGTCGATGGCATCCTGCATTTTGGTGGATTTTCGGTCGAAGGGCCCTGGGACAACATCCTGCAGTCCAACATCATCGGCTGCTACAATCTGTTCGAGGCGGCGCGCAAAAACGGCGTCAAGCGTATCGTGTTCGCATCATCGAACCACGCGGTGGGCTTCTATCCACGCCATCACCGGATCGGCACCGACGTGACCGCGCGCCCCGACAGCCGCTACGGCGTCAGCAAGGTGTTCGGCGAGGCGGTGGGTGCGCTCTATGCCGACAAGCATGGGCTCGGCGTCACCTGCCTTCGGATCGGCAATTTCGGCGACAAGCCGCTGGATCATCGCCGGCTCTCGATCTGGCTGAAGCCGGAAGACCTGGTGCAGCTCTGCCGGATCGGGCTCGATCATCCCGATATCCATTTCGAGATATTTTACGGCGCGTCGTACAATGAGCGCTCGTGGTGGGACAATCATCGCGCCTACGATCTCGGCTATCGCCCGACCGGCCGCGCCGAGGATTTTCGCGAACATGCGATGGCCGAGCAAGCCAGGCTTGGGCCCGATCGCGTCGGCGATTTCTACCAGGGCGGCGCGTTCTGCGGCATGGAGTTCGACGGCGATATCCGCCGGATCATCGACTGGAAATAGTCGAAGGAGCCAGGCGCTCCCGCGAGTGATTGACAAGAATTTGAGCGGCCCCATAAGTGGACCGAACCAGGATGGCAAGGACAGGCAAATGGCTGATGGGCTCCGCAAGGGTTTGACGAGTTACGGCGATGCCGGGTTTTCGCTGTTCCTGCGCAAGGCCTTCATCAAGGCGATGGGCTATTCGGACGACGCGCTCGACCGCCCCATCGTCGGCATCACCAACACCCACAGCGACTACAATCCCTGCCATGGCAACGTGCCCCAGATCGTCGAAGCCGTGAAGCGCGGCGTGATGCTGGCGGGCGCGATGCCGATGGTATTCCCGACTATCTCTATCGCCGAAAGTTTTGCGTTCCCGACCTCGATGTATCTGCGCAATCTGATGGCGATGGACACCGAGGAGATGATCCGGGCGCAGCCGATGGACTCGGTGGTGGTGATCGGCGGCTGCGACAAGACCCTGCCGGCGCAGATCATGGCCGCGGTCAGCGCCGACCTGCCGACCGTCGTTATTCCGGTGGGGCCGATGGTGGTCGGGCATCACAAGGGCGAGGTGCTCGGCGCCTGCACCGATTGCCGCCGCCTGTGGGGAAAATTCCGTGCCGGCGAGATCGACGAAGTCGAGATCGAGGCCGTCAACGGCCGGCTCGCGCCTTCGGTCGGCACCTGCATGGTGATGGGCACCGCCAGCACCATGGCCTGCATCACCGAATCGCTGGGGCTGTCGCTGCCGATGAGCGCGACGATACCCGCGCCGCATGCGGAGCGTTTTCGTTCCGC
Organism: uncultured Alphaproteobacteria bacterium; assembly: GCA_963793165.1. Taxonomy (GTDB): domain Bacteria; phylum Pseudomonadota; class Alphaproteobacteria; order Rhizobiales; family Xanthobacteraceae; genus Bradyrhizobium. Next base: position 480,202 of record CAWBYU010000002.1, on the reverse strand, counting down.
CGAAGCCAGCGGCAGGGTCGCCGCCGCAATGGCAAAGGTCAAAGGTCCGAAGCCGAGCGAATTGCTGACCAAGGCTTCGTTCAGGAATGCGCAAGTGGTGCTGCAGGCGATCGGCGGCTCGACCAACGGTCTTATTCATCTGACCGCCATCGCCAACCGGACCGAACACCGCATCGATCTCGAAGCCTTCGACAAGCTCGGGCGCGAGGTGCCGGTGCTGATCGACCTGAAACCGTCGGGCGATCATTACATGGAGCATTTCCACCATGCCGGTGGCGTGCCGAAACTGATGGCGCAGCTCGGCGATCTCATTGATCTCGATGCCGGCACCATCACCGGGGCGACGCTGCGCGATGTCGTCGCCGGCGCCGAGGAGGTGCCGGGACAGGACGTCATCCGCGCGCGCAAAACTCCGATCAAGCCGGAAGGCGCGATGGCGGTGCTGCACGGCAACCTCGCGCCGCGCGGCGCCGTGATCAAGCATTCGGCGGCAAGCCCGAAACTGCTGCAGCATACCGGCCGCGCCGTGGTGTTTGAATCAGTGGAAGACATGACGCTGCGGGTCGATAGTCCCGATCTGGATGTCACCGCCGATGACGTGCTGGTGCTGCGCAATGCCGGTCCGAAGGGCGCGCCGGGCATGCCGGAGGCCGGCTATCTGCCGATCCCGATGAAACTGGCGCGCGCGGGCGTCAAGGACATGGTGCGGATATCGGATGCGCGGATGAGCGGGACGGCATTCGGCACCATCGTGCTGCACATCACGCCGGAATCCGCTGTCGGCGGCCCGCTGGCGCTGGTGAAGAATGGCGACATGATCCGGCTCGATGTCGCCAAGCGCAGCATCGATCTCCTGGTGGGTGCAGCCGAACTCGAAAAGCGCCGCGCCGCGCTTGCGCCGGCGACGATGCCGGCATGGGCGAAACGCGGCTATGCGCATCTGTTCAACGAGACCATCCTGCAAGCCGACGAAGGCTGCGATTTCGATTTCATGCGGGGTAGCGGGAAGGGGTAATTGCTTCCCCCCGTACCCGCCCGCATCGCTATCGTTACTTCCCCTTGCTCGTGAATTTCTTCACGGCGACGCGGAATTCATCGGTGTGCATGCAGTCGATGATCTTTTCTGCTTCAGCATCGAGCTGCTGTCGGGTCGGGGTGACCGTGGCCTGGTAGATCAGCGACTTGGTGGCGCCGATCGCAGTCGGCGGGTTCTGCGCCAGCCGCTCGGCGAATTTTCGGGTCGCCGCCTTCAACTCCGCCGCCGGCACCACCTTGGCGACCAGACCCCAATCGTGCGCCTGCTGCGCGGAGAAGGTGTCCTCCGCCAGAAATATCTGCAACGCGCGGCCGGTACCGACCGTGCCGACCATGCCGACGGTGCTGCCGCCATCGGGCGACACGCCGATCTTGGCGTAGGCTGGCGTGAAGCGGGCGTCATCGGCGGCGATGCAGAGGTCGGCGACAAACGCCAGCCCCATGCCGGCGCCGGCCGCCGATCCGTGAACGCTGGAGAGCACGATCTTCGGCATCCGCCTGATGGTCTCGACGAACGCGTGATAATGCTTAAGCAACTCGCCGACCACCGGCGCGATGGTGTCGGCGTCAGCGGCGGCGCCGATGGTCTGCAGGTCGCCGCCGGCGCAGAACGCCCGGCCTTCGCCCTCGATCACGAGCACCCGTATGTCGTCTGATGCCTCGACCTCCGCGCCAAGCTGTTCGAGCTTCCTGGCGATCGAAAGATCGATCGAATTGAAGGCGGCCGGCCGGTTCAGCGTGATGGTGGCGATCGGGCCTTCGATCCGCAGCCGCGCCGGATCGTCGGGGAGGGAGGCACCAGCGTGATCGGGTGTCGGCATCTCGGAAGCCCCGGCGTTGAAAGGGTTGGCGGGCATTTAAATAGCAGAAGGGGAGAGGTGACAATCCCGGCGAAGTCTGCAAAACTTGATTCATTCACCTCGCGGTCTGGAGACGCATGAGCCGTCTCAAGCCATGGGGCCAAAAATGCTCCCATCCTTCGGGTGCGGCCACCAGCGCCGCCACTCAGGGTGAGGCGGGCAGGCATCAAAACCGGCAGAGAGAAGAGAGAGTAGACGACATGGGTGCTTCCTGTGTGCTCGCAGTTGGGTTGTCCGGATGACGCAGGGAACAGTTCTGATCGTCGGCGCCGGCCATGCGGGTTTTCAGCTCGCCACATCGTTGCGGCAGCATGGCTTTGGCGAGCGCATCGGCCTGATCAATGACGAGGCGCATCTGCCGTATCAACGGCCGCCGCTGTCCAAGGCTTATCTGAAGGGCACGGGCGGGCCGGACAGCCTGATGTTCCGGCCGGAGAAATTTTATCGCGACCAAAACATCGAGTTGATCGCCGACCGCGCCGTCTCGGTCGATCGCGCCGCGCGCAAGCTATTGCTCGCGTCCGGTTCGTCGCTTGAATATGGGCATCTGGTGCTGGCGACCGGGGCGCGCAATCGGCTGCTCGATATCCCCAACGCCAATCTTGAGGCCGTGCGCTATCTGCGGACGCTGGACGAAAGCGAAGCGTTGCGGCAGCGGATCGCATCGGGCCAGCGCGTCGTTGTCGTCGGAGCGGGCTTCATTGGCCTGGAATTCGCCGCCACCGCGCGGGCCAAGGGGCTCGAGGTGGATGTGGTCGAGCTCGGCGCGCGCGTCATGGCGCGCGCGGTGACCGCGGAAATATCGGATTTTTTTCAAGCCAGACACACGGCCGCGGGGATTCGCATCCATCTCGGCGTACAGGCGACCAGCATCGAGGGCGATGGCGGTCGTGTCACCGGCGTCAGCCTCAGCGACGGCCGGCACCTGCCGGCCGATCTTGTGGTCGTCGGCGTCGGCGTGTTGCCCAATGTCGAACTGGCCCATGACGCCGGCCTGCCGGTGGCCTCGGGAATTATCGTCAACGAGCAATTGCTGACCTCGGATCCGAACATCTCGGCGATCGGCGACTGCGCATTGTTCGAGAGCCACCGTTTCGGCGGGGCGCTGCGGCTCGAGTCCGTGCAGAACGCCACCGACCACGCGCGCTGCGTCGCCGCACGGCTGACCGGCGACGCCAGGACCTATGACGGCCAGCCGTGGTTCTGGAGCGATCAGGGCGACGACAAATTGCAGATCGCGGGCCTGACCACCGGCTACGATCGCGTCGTGGTGCGCGGCGATCGCGAGCAGCGATCATTCTCGGCGTTCTGTTACAGGTCCGGGCAGCTCGTCGGCGTCGAGTTCGATCAACCGCGCCTCGGATCACGTGTTCGGCCGGAAAATTCTGGGTCTGAACCGCTCGATCGAACCGGAACAGGCGGCAGACCTGAGCTTCGATCTGAAGGCCGCGCTGGCCTAGCTGGCCTTACTGAATCGTCGTCCCGGCGAAGGCCGGGACCCATACCGCGTGATGTCGCGGTTGGGCAGTGTGGCAGATGGCTTCTGCAACAACAAACGCCGGTGGTTATGGGTCCCGGCCTTCGCCGGGACGACCCGGGGATAGAATTGCCTCGACCTCCGCCGCCGTCGGCATCGACGGTGCCGCGCCCATCCGCTGCACGCAGATCGAGGCTGCCGCATTGGCGTAGTCAAGCGCATCGCCCATTGATTTGCCGCCGGCGAACTGCGCGGCGACGGCGCCGACAAAACAATCGCCGGCGCCTGTCGTGTCGACAGCCTTGACGGCGCGGCCCGGGACGATCAGCGGGCCGCTATCCGTCAGCGCCAGCACGCCCCGCTTGCCGAGCGTCACGCAGATGGTCCTGTCTTTCGCGGTCTGCAACGATCGCGCCGCTTCGATGAAGCGCGCGGGATCGTCGGTGTCGCGAAGCTCGCGCTTGGTCAGGAAGCCGAGCTCGGTCTCGTTGAGAATGAGAATATCGACGAGATTGAGCAATTCGCCTGCGAATTCGCATGCGGGCGCGGGATTGAGGATCGTCGCCGCTCCCGCCGCGCGTGCCTGCTTGAAGAAGGCGCTGATGGCGGGTAGCGGAATCTCGAACTGGCTAACCGCGATGTCGCCCTTCGCGAGCACGGGCGCGGTGACCTCGGCGGCATTCAAAAGCGCGTTGGCGCCGGGAACGACCACAATCGTGTTGTCGGCGTTGGCGACGGTAATGATGGCCGTGCCGGTATGAGCCTCGGCGGTTTCCTGCAGGAAGGTCAGGTCGATGGCCTGCGTGGCGAGGAATGCCTTCAACTCACGGCCGAATGCATCCTTGCCGAGCTTGCCGATCAGCGTCGTCGGTGCGCCCAGTTTCGCGGCTGCGACCGCCTGGTTTGCGCCTTTGCCGCCAGGAAAATAATGCACTGCGTTTCCGGCGACGGTCTCGCCGATCCCGGGATGCCGTTCGGCCGTCGCCACCACATCCATGTTGATGCTGCCGGCAACAAAAACGCAGCCCATGCGCTAATCCCAGAGTTGATTACGCCCGGACCGCAAATTCCTGCCGGACAGCCTCGATGTCAGGAAGCGTCGGCAGTCCGGCCTCGTTGCCGAGGCGTTGAATCTTGTAGGTCGATGCCGCGCGCGCGAAATCGAAATGGTCGTGCCAGCTTTTGCCGGGGCCGCTGAGGTATGAATAGACATAGGCGCCGTGAAATACGTCGCCGGCGCCGTTGGTATCGAGCACGCGATCTCGCGGGATCGGAAGCGCGGGGAGGGTGTGAACGGCGCCGGTTTCGTCATACCAGAGCAGGCCGCGTTCGCCCATGGTGACGCCGCCGACCCGGCAGCCGCGGCCCTTGAGATAATCCAGCATCTTTTCGGGCGTGAGGTCCATCTGCTCGCACAGCCGCTCGGCGACGATGGCGACGTCGATGAACTCAAGCAGTTCGTGGGTGTTGGTCCGCAGGCCGCCGCCGTCGAGCGATGTCAGGATGCCGGCCTCGCGGCATAGCTTGGCATAATGGATGGCGGCATCCGGCTGGTGGCCGTCGACATGCAGGGCGCGGCAGCTGCCGAGGTTCAGCAGCGGGAAGGGGTGGATATGCTCGTCGTCGCGACAGCGTACGATCGCCCGCTTGCCGTCCTTCGGCATGATGAACGACAGCGACGAGGTGTTGACCTTGCGCGGGTGGATCGAAATCCCATACTTCGCGCTCATGTCCTGAAACATCCGCCCCAGCCAGTCATTGGCGACCGTGGCGATCAGGTCCGGCACGATTCCGAGCTTGGCGCAGCAAAACGCCGCGGTGACGGCATTGCCGCCGAAGGAGACCGCATAGGCCGATGCCACGTGCTTTTCGTCGCCGGTCGGCATGTGGTCGGTAATGAAGGTGACGTCGATATAGGTTTGTCCGATGAAAAGAGCCTGCATTCGTTTTCCGTCATGCGCTGATGAGGTGATCCCGGCCGGCACCGCACATTAGCACCGGTTATCGCGGATTATTCGCCGAAATTATTCGCAAAGCCACCGCCTTAATCGCTTGAGATAACCATGTGGCGGGACTACGACCGTATTCTGGCTGCGCTTGCGTGCCCCTGGCATCGCCTGCGTCTTGCCGTTCCAACGGCCGGCGGCCGTTCGGAGTTCCTGATGCGACCAGAGGAGGGGGGACGATGACCGTTTATTCCGGTCCGGTGTTCGACATGGCGGCGAACCAGTTCGGTGTGATCGCCAACCATCTTGAAATCCCCATGGACGAGCGCGACCGCCTGCTGCTGCCGAAGCGCGCGATCACCATCTCCTGTCCTATCCATCGCGATGACGGTACGGTCGCGGTGTTCGAGGGCTATCGTGTGCAGCATCATCTGACGATGGGGCCGACCAAGGGCGGGACGCGATTCTCTCCCAGCGTCGATATCGGCGAGGTGGCCGCACTTGCGATCTGGATGAGCTGGAAATGCGCGCTGGTCGGGCTGCCCTATGGCGGCGCCAAGGGCGGTGTCAACGTCGATCTCTCCAAGATATCGAAGCGCGAACTGGAGTTGCTGTCGCGCCGCTACATGCAGGAGATGATCCCGTTCGTCGGGCCGCATACCGACGTCATGGCGCCCGACATGGGCACCAACGAGCAGGTGATGGCCTGGTTCATGGACACCTACTCCATGTATCAGGGACGCACGGTAACCGAAATTGTCACCGGCAAGCCGGTGTCCTCCGGCGGCACGCTGGGCCGCCGCGAAGCCACCGGCCGCGGCGTCGCGCATCTCGCCAAGCGGGTGATGAAGGAGCTGGCGATCGAGCTGAACAACGGCACCGCCGTAATTCAGGGGTTCGGCAATGTCGGCTCCTACGCTGCGCTGGAGTTGCATCAGTTCGGTCTCAAGGTGATCGCGGTCAGCGATCACACCGGCGCGCTTTACGACGCAAAGGGCCTCGATATCCCCGCCTTGATGCGGCACACGAACATGCACGGCAGCATCGCCGGATTTTCCAATCAGCTCCATTTCGACCCTGCTCAAATCCTCACCTTGCCCTGCGACGTGCTGGTGCCGGCGGCGATGGAGCGCGTGATCGACGCGAAAGTCGCCGAAAACCTCAGATGCCGCGTGCTGGCCGAAGGCGCCAACGGCCCGACCACGCCGGATGCCGATCTGGTGCTGGAAAAGCGCCAGCAGGAGATATTCCTGATACCCGACATCCTCTGCAATTCCGGCGGTGTCGTGGTCAGCTATTTCGAATGGGTGCAGGATCTGCAGCAGCTGTTCTGGGAAGAGGAGGAAGTGACGCGGCGCGAATATCAGATCCTCGACCGCGCCTTCGGCCAGATGCTGACGCGCGCGAAAGCCGACAAGATTTCCCATCGCACCGCCGCCATGGCCATCGGCGTGGAAAAGGTCCGTGCCGCCAAGAATACCCGGGGGCTTTTCCCGTGATCACCGGCCTCGACCACGTCGTCGTATTAGTTGGAGATATCGAGGCCGGCGCCAAGGCCTATGAATTGCTGCTCGGATGCGCGCCATCATGGCGGAGCCAGACCGACGGCGCCGAGACTGTGCTGTTCACGCTCGACAACATGACGCTCGAACTGATGGCGCCGGCCGGCGCCACGCCTGCGGCCGACGGCATCCGCACCGTCATCAAGATCTGGGGCGAGGGGCTCGCCAGCCTGTGCTTCCGCGTCGCCGACATCGCCAAAATGCATCGCAGGCTCGATCGCCTGGCGTTGAAGCCGGAGCCGGTCGCCGAGGTCGAGAGCCGGGATACCGGCTCGGGCAGGATGTTGAACTGGAAACGCACCCGCGCGGCGACCGAAACGACGCGGGGCGTGCGGATGTTTTTCCTGGAACTGGAAAAGGAGCGCCCGCATTCGGAAGCGACCGCAGCGGCGCCGATCCTGGCGCTCGATCATGTCGTGGTTTCGACCGAGGATCCGGAACGCGCGGCGGCGCTGTTTGGCGCGCGGCTCGGGCTCGATATGGCGCTCGACCGTTCGCATCAGGAGTGGGGCCAGCTGATGTTCTTCCGCTGCGGCGATCTCATCGTCGAAGTGGTGCGCCGGCCGGTCGCCGGCGCCGACCAGAACCATGATAAATTATGGGGACTGAGCTGGCGCGTCGCCGATATCGAGGCGACGCGGGCGCGATTGGTGGCCGCCGGCATCGATGTGTCCGAAGTGCGTGCCGGCCGCAAGCCGGGCACACGGGTGATGAGCGTGCGCAGCGGGACCTGCGGTATCCACACCCTGCTGCTGGAGCGGACGGCGCGGCCCTGACGTGTAACGACGTTTTCAGACCACGCAGGGTACGCTCAAAAACCCGCGAAAGCGGACGCGGCCGCCGCGCAGCGGCGGACCGTTCAGCGTATAGCCGGGAAACCGCGCCAGGAATCGCGACATAGCGATCGCGCCTTCGAGCCGCGCCAGCGCCATCCCGGCGCATTGATGCGCGCCGGTGCCGAAGGCGAGATGCCGGTTCGGGGTGCGGCCGATATCGAGCGTTTCCGGATCGGCGAATTGCCTGGGGTCGCGGTTGGCAGCGCCGATGCACAGCGTCACCGGCGTTCCGGCCGGCAGTGTGATGCCGCCGAGGTCGACCTGTTCCGTCGTGATGCGGTTGCCGAGCTGGTTCGAGCTTTCAAACCGCAGGATTTCCTCGACCGCGGTCTTGATCATGTCAGGATGTTCGATCAGCCGCTGCTTTTCGGCCGGGTTGTCCGACAGCGCCACCAGCCCGTTGCCGATCAGGTTGGTGGTGGTCTCATGCCCGGCATTGAGCAGGAAGATGCAGTTGTGCAGCAACTCTTTCGATGTCAGCCGCTCGCCATTGTCCTCGCCCTGGATCAGCCGCGTCAGCACGTCGCGATCGGGGTTGCCCGGCCTGGCCCGCCGCCGCTCCACCAGGACTTCCAGATAGGCCAAAAAATCCTTCACCGCGGTGTTGCCGCGTGCAAACGCTTCCGCTGATATCACCGGCTCGAGCGCCCCAAGAATCGCCAGCGACCAGTCGCGCAGCGGTTCGCGCTCTTCGATGGGAACATCCAGCAGATTGCCGATTACCTGAATGGGAATCGCCGAGGCAAAATCCCCGATCAGTTCGACATCGCCTTTGGCGGCGAGCGCATCGAGCAGCCGGTCCACCAGCGCGATCAGGTCGGGCTTCATCTCCATGATCGCGCGCGGCGACAGCGCGCCCATGATCAGGCGCCGCACCCGCGTATGCGCGGGCGGGTCGTTAAAAACGAGGCTGGCGGTGTGGTGCTCGTAGAGCAGGGAGTTGCCGTATTTCGGCAAGAACTCCCTTTTCTTGTCGGAGCTGAAAAGTTTGGTGCTTTTGTAGGCGCTGACCAGATCGTCATAGCGCGTCAGGAAATAGGAACCGTTGGGCAGCCGCTTGACGGGCTCGTTCTCCCGCAGTGCACGATAGGTCGGGTAGGGGTCGGCATAGAATTCCGGCGTCAGCCGTTCGAGGTCGAAATCGGCCGCCAGCTCTCGCGCATCCGCATTCATGCTGCCATACTCTTTGGGAACATCGATATGCCGTTTTCGCTCTTTCGCAAACCGAGGCTCTCTCTACAGTCCCGCCCGGGAATACAGTCTCGCTGACTTAACTGGAAACGCAAATGCACGCCCGCGCTGAAGCCGCTTCCGAAACGACTGCTGCATGGCCGGAGGATATTTTTGCGATTTTGCAGCGCTTCAATGTCCGCCAGGTGCCCTACGTGCCGGACGCCGGGCATTCGCAGCTGATCGACCGGGTGCTGGGCGCGCCCTCGATGCGCGCGGTTCCGCTGACGACGGAGGAAGAGGGCGTGGCGCTGTTGGCCGGCGCCTGGGCGGGCGGCCAGCGCGGCGTGCTGCTGATGCAGTCGAGCGGGGTCGGCAATTGCGTGAACATGCTGTCGCTGACCCAGATTTTCCGCTTTCCGTTCCTGACGCTGGTGACGATGCGCGGCGAATGGGGCGAGTTCAATCCCTGGCAGGTGCCGATGGGCTCGAGCACGGCGGCGGTGTTCGAACTGTCCGGGATCAAGGTGCTGCGGGCTTCGCATGCCGGGGAGGTGCGCGAAGTGCTCGAGGCCGCGGCCGGGCAGGCCTACAACGCCTGCACGCCGACCGCCGTCCTGCTGTCGCAGCGCCTGATCGGGGCAAAGGTTTTCACCAAATGAGCAAAGCCAATCTTCTCGAACGCCGCAGCGTCGTGGCCAGCCTGCTGGCGGAGCGCAAGGATGCCATCGTGGTCGGCGGCTTGGGCGCCTCGACCTACGATATCGCCGCCGCCGGCGACCATGACCGCAATTTCTATCTGTGGGGCGCCATGGGCGGCGCGGTCATGATCGGGCTGGGGGTCGCGCTGGCGCAGCCTGACCTGCCGGTGGTGGTGATCACCGGCGACGGCGAGATGTTGATGGGAATGGGCAGCCTTGCCACCGTCGGCCTGCAAAAGCCCAGGAATCTCAGCATTATCGTGCTGGATAATGAGGTTTATGGCGAGACCGGCGGGCAGGCCAGCCACACCGCCGCGACGGTCGACTTGGTCGGGGTCGCCCGCAGTTGCGGGATACCGGATTCCCGGTCGATGGCGACCATGGCCGAGATCCAGGCTTTTGCGCAGGGCATGCAGGACGTCTCCAGCGGGCCGCGCTTTGCCAGCATCAAGATCGACAGCGCCAATCTGGAACGCGTGCTGTCCAGCCGCGATGGCCAGTTCACGGTGACCCGTATCCGCGGCGCGCTCGGGTTCGCCCCGATTTGAGGTGTGAACATTACGCGAACCGCGGTGTGCGCCGCGGCATTTCCTTGACATTTTTCTGAGGTGAGTGCTTACTCACGAGCATGAGCACGTTGCGCATGACCGGCGACCTGCGGCGGCAGCTGATCCTGGCTGCAGCCAAACGTTGTTTTGCCCGCAACGGTTTTGCGGGAACCACGACCAAGAGCGTCGCCGCTGCGGCCGCTATTTCGGAAGGGCTGCTGTTCAAGCACTTCCCTTCGAAGGCGGCACTCTATGCGGAGATTCTGGCCGAAGAGTGCGAGGCCGATCCGGCTCTGCTGCATCTGCTTGGACAAGAGCCGTCGACGGGTACGCTGGTCGAACTGGTCAAGGGCATGGTCGGGCATTTCATGCAGATATCGAATGGCCCCGACGAACAGGACGCGCAACGGCTCCGGCTGATGGCCACAAGCCATCTCGACGATGGAGAGTTCGCGCGGCTGCTTTATGCCAAGATCGCCGATCTGATCGGGCTGGTCTTCGCCAGATCGCTCGATCGGGCGGTGACGGCAGGCGATGCATCGCGCATCGGCAGCGAGCCGCTTAATCTGTTCTGGTTCGCGCACCACACCGTGCTGATGGCGGCGTTGGCGCGGCTTCCGGCTATCCCGTGCCTCGCTTACGGCAATGCGGCCGATCTCGAACGGCAGCTTTGTGAATTTATCCTGCGTGGAATCGGGCTTAACGAAGCCGCAATCGCCTCGCATCTGGATCGCGATATGTCGCCGGCTTCGGGACAGTCGATAGCTGCAGAAAGTGCATGACATGAATATTGTGACCGAATCCCATATCTCTGGGCACCCGATCACCGAAAAGCCGCGCACGCGTCCGGTCCGGTTGGTGCGCTGGTTCATCATCGTCGGGTTGCTGCTTGTTCTGCTGGTCGGCGCTCTCGTCGGTTTCAACGCATTCCGGAACCACATGATCGCGCAGTTCTTCGCCAACAATAAACCGGCGCCGTCGAACGTCGCCGTCGCGGAGGCGAAGCCCGAGATCATTCCGAACCTGTTGACGGCGGTCGGCGATCTCGCCGCCGTGCATCAGGTCAATGTCACCTCGGATGTGAGCGGACGCATCACCGATATCATGTTCACCGCCGGCTCCGAGGTGAAGGCGGGTGCGCCGCTGGTGCAATTGTTCGACGGTCCGGAGCAGGGCGATCTCGCGAGCTTCAAGGCGCAGGCGACGGTGGCGCAGCTCTCGCTCGATCGCGCCAAGCAACTGGCCGCGCGCCAGTTCGGGCCGCAGGCGACGGTCGATACGGCGCAGGCCGCCTTCGACCAGGCCCAGGCCGGCATCGCCAAGACCGAAGCGATCATTTCGCAGAAGCTGGTGCGGGCGCCGTTCGATGGCGAACTCGGCGTTCGCCATGTCGAGGTCGGGCAGTTCCTGACCGCGGGGACGCAGATCGTCTCGCTGACCGATCTGTCGTCGCTGTACGCGAACTTCACCGTGACGGAAAAAGACAGCGGACATTTGAAGGTCGGCCAGACCGTGCGCGTCGTCGTCGATGCCTATCCCGGCCGCAAGTTCGAAGGCAAGATCACGACCATCGAGCCGCAGATATCCACCGATACCCGCAACATCCGCGTGCAGGCGACGATCGCCAACCCGGATCACATTTTGAAGCCCGGCATGTTCACGACCACCACCGTGGTGCTGCCGGATAAACCGCCGGTCGTCACGGTTCCCGAAACCGCGGTCGATTATACCCTGTACGGCGATTCCGTCTTCCTCATCACCGAGAAGAAAGGGGATGACGGCAAGACCAGCCTGACGGCGGTGCGCACCTTCGTGCAGCCCGGCAACCGGATCGAGGGGCGCGCCGAAATTCTCAAGGGCCTGAAGCCGGGCGACCGCGTCGTGGCGGTGGGGCAGCTCAAGCTGCAGTCGGGATCGGCCGTCACGATCTCGGCCGATCCGTTGCCGCCGATTCCCGCGCAGCCGCCGCGCTACTGACGGGCACCGGTTTTCCTTCGGGACAAACGCGAAGCGTTTGCCCGGAGATAGTGCATCAACGCTCAACCAGCCGGGACACCCTGCGATGGCCATAACCGATATTTTCATCAAGCGCCCGGTTTTGTCGGTCGTCGTCAGCCTGCTGATCCTGTTGATCGGCTTCCGGGCGGCGACCACCATGCCGATCCGGCAATATCCCAAGCTGTCGAACACGGTCGTCAACATCACCACCGTCTATCCAGGCGCGTCGGCGGATTTGATTCAAGGCTTCATCACCACGCCGATCGAGCAGGCGGTCGCCTCGGCCGAAGGCGTCGACTATATGACTTCCTCTTCGGTGCTCGGGACCAGCACCATCCAGGTCTACATCAAGCTGAACTTCGATCCCAACCAGGCGTTGACCGAGGTTCTCGCCAAGGTGAACTCGGTCAAATACCTGATCCCGCGGGAATCCAACGACCCGATCGTCACCAAGACCACCGGCCAGACCACCGCCGTGATGTATCTCGGCTTCTCCAGCGAGGAACTCTCGGGGTCGGCGATCTCGGACTATCTCACCCGGGTGGTTCAGCCGGTGCTGTCCACGGTCGACGGCGTCGCGTCGGCGGACATTCTCGGCGGACAGACGTTTGCGATGCGGCTGTGGCTCGATCCGGTCAAGATGGCGGGACGTGGCGTGTCGCCGGCGGATGTCTCCGCCGCCATCGCCGCCAACAATTTCCAGGCCGCCGCCGGCCAGGCCAAGGGTTATTTCACGGTCTCGAACGTCTCGACCAATACCGACCTTCGGAACCTCGATCAGTTCAAGCGCATGATCGTCAAATCCAAGGATGGCGGCTTCGTGCGGGTCGAGGACATCGCCACCGTCGAGCTTGCCGCCCAGAGCACCGATGCGAGCGTCGCCTTTAACAGCGAGCACGCCATCTTCATCGGCGTGCAGGCGACGCCGCAGGGCAACCCGCTGACGCTGGTCAAGGGGGTTCGCGAGCTGTTTCCCGAACTCGAGCGCAACCTTCCGCCTTCGATGAAGATGAAGGTGGCCTACGATTCCACCAAGTTCATCCAGTCGTCGATCGACGAGGTGGAGAAGACGCTGGGTGAAGCGGTCCTGATCGTGGTCGTCGTGATCTTCCTGTTCCTGGCATCGTTCCGTTCGGTGATCATCCCCGTCGTCACCATTCCGTTGTCGCTGGTCGGCGTTTGTTCGCTGATGCTGCTGATGGGATTCAGTTTCAATCTTCTGACGCTGCTGGCGATGGTGCTGGCGATCGGCCTTGTGGTCGACGACGCCATCGTGGTGGTGGAGAACATCCATCGCCATCTGGAGGAGGGAAAATCGCCGGTGCAGGCGTCGCTGCAGGGGGCGCGTGAAATCGTCGGGCCCGTGATTTCGATGACGATCACGCTGGCCGCCGTTTACGCGCCGATCGGTTTCCTCGGCGGGCTGACCGGTTCGCTGTTTCGCGAATTCGCATTCACGCTCGCGGGCGCGGTGATCGTATCCGGCGTGATCGCGCTGACGCTGTCGCCGATGATGTGTTCGATATTCCTCAAGAACACGGAAGAGGGGCGTTTCGCCAAGGCCGTGAACAAGGTTTTCGGGGCGATGACGCGCTGGTACGGCCGGCGGCTCGACCGCTCGCTCGACTATCGTCCCATCACCGGACTGTTTGCGCTGACGATCCTGGGCCTGGTCGGCTTCCTTTATATGCACACCTCAAAGGAACTGGCGCCGGAGGAGGACCAGGGCATCGTGTTCTCGGTGATCAAGGGGCCGAAATACGCCAACATCGACTATCTGGATTTCTATGGCGAGAAACTCGACAAGGTATTCGCCAGCTTCCCCGAAACCGACCTGCGTTTCGCGCTCAATGGCATCAACGGGCCGCAAAACGGGATCGCCGGCATGCTGCTCAAGCCGTGGGATGAGCGGGAGCGCTCGTCGATCAAGCTGAAGCCGCTGGTGCAGGCTGAACTCAGCAAGATCGAGGGCGTCAACGCGTTCGCGTTCAATCTGCCGCCGCTGCCGGGCGGGCCCGGCGGTCTGCCGGTGCAGATGGTGATCAATTCCACCAGCGGTTTCCAGGCCGTCTACGAACAGATGGCGAAGCTAAAGGACGCCGCGCGCCAGAGCGGCCTGTTCATCGTCTCCGACAGCGACCTCGATTTCAATCAGCCGGTGGTGCGGATCAAGATCGACCGCTCGAAGGCGAGCGATCTCGGCATCAACATGGCCCAGATCGGCAATACGCTGGCGACGCTGCTTGGCGGCAATTACGTCAACCGCTTCAATCTCGAGGGACGCTCCTATCAGGTGATCCCGCAGGTGCCCCGCGGCATGCGGCTGTCGGCGGAGGCGCTGGGCGGTTACTACGTTCCGACCAGTACCGGTCAGCAGGTGCCGCTGTCGACGCTGGTGTCGATCGAGACCGGCACCGATCCGAATTCGCTGACGCACTACAACCAGTTGAACTCCGCGACATTCCAGGCGGTGCCGATGCCCGGCGTCACGGTCGGGCAGGCGGTCGACTTCCTGGAAGGCGAGGCCAAGAAGATGCCGGCCGGCTTCAGTCATGACTATCTGGCCGACTCCCGCCAGTACGTGCAGGAAGGCAATCAGCTCGCGATCACCTTTGGCTTCGCGCTCATCATCATCTTCCTGGTGCTGGCGGCACAGTTCGAGAGCCTGCGCGATCCCCTGGTCATCATGGTCAGCGTCCCCATGGCGATCGTCGGCGCCTTGATCCCGCTGTTCTTCGGCGCCGCCACGATGAACATCTACACCCAGGTCGGGTTGCTGACCCTGGTCGGGCTGATCACCAAGCACGGCATCCTGATGGTGGAATTCGCCAACGAACTGCAGCTCAACGAGGGCCTCGACCGCCGCTCGGCGATCGAGATGGCGGCCCGCATCCGGCTTCGTCCGATCCTGATGACGACGGCGGCGATGGTGACCGGGTTGATTCCGCTTCTGACCGCGACGGGAGCGGGCGCGGCAAGCCGGTTCTCGATCGGCCTCGTGGTCGTCGCCGGCATGTCGATCGGCACGCTGTTCACGCTGTTCGTGCTGCCCGCGGTCTATGTGACGATGGCGACCGACCACCGGGCCAAGGCCGGTTCAGACCGGACCAAGGAGATCGCGGATTTCGATCTCGGCAGGTCAGCGCTCAAGCCGACCTGAAAAACGGGACGCCGACATGACGCGCGATTTTCCGGCCGGCAATTATCGCTTCATTCCGGCGGTGTTTCAGTATTCGAGCGGCGCGGCGGCTGATTTAGGTTTCGAGATCGAGCGCGTGCGGTTCGACGGCATGCCGCCATTGGCCGAAGGCTTTGCGCAGATCGCAAACTATATTCAGGCCGCGGGGCGGCCGCTGACGTCGTTTTGCGCCTGCGAATTGCGTTCGCCGGCGGCGTTCACCGAGGATGGTTTTCGGGCCTTCAACCAGCACTACGTCAAGACGCTGGCGCAATGGGGCCTGTTCGATGGGACAGTAAATCCGGTGGCGCGCAGCAATGTCTGTCCGGAGATCGACCCGCCGGCCGAGCCGTCCTTCTACGCCTTCTCCTTCACGCGCCCGAGCCATAACACCACGCCGACCTTCGTGATCGCCGGCGGCGCCGAATCGCGCGAGGGCAGCGGAAGCTATCCCGAGCGCATCGTGCGCTACCGCGACCTCAGCCCGGACGGATTGAAGGAAAAAGTCCGGTTCACCCTGAGTTCGATGGAAAGCCGTCTTGGCGCGTTCGGGTTCAGCTGGAAGGAAACCACGGCGGCGCAGGCCTACAGCGTGCACGACTTCCACCCGGTGATGGCGGATGAACTGGTCCGCCGCGGCGCCGCGCGATCCGGCCTGACCTGGCACTTTGCGCGCCCGCCGGTGATCGATCTCGAATACGAGATGGATTGCCGCCGCGTCACGCGTGAGATTGCGATTTAAGAATCTGACCAGGATTGGCGCTTTTCGTCTCAAAACCGCGACTACCGCTCCCTTGGATCGAGCGCGTCCCGCAGGCCGTCGCCGACCAGATTGAACGACAGCACCACGAGAAAGATCGCAAGCCCCGGCCACAGCGCCATCCAGGGTGCGTTGGTCAGGAAGCGCTGCGCGGCGTTGAGCATGCTGCCCCAGGATGGCGCGGGCGGTTGTTGCCCGAGCCCCAGGAACGACAACGCAGCCTCGGCGATGATCGCGGCCGCGATCGACAATGTCGCCTGCACCAGCAGCGCCGGCATGATATTCGGCAAGATATGAAACAGCGCGATCCGCCAGCGCGGATTGCCCATGGCGCGCGCCGCCTCGACATAGTCCTCGACCTTGACGCTGATCACCTGGCCGCGGGTCAGCCGCACGAAGATGGGCGTCGTCGTGATGCCGATGGCGATCATGGCGTTGCCGAGGCTCGGCCCGAGAAACGCCGCCAGCGCGATCGCGAGGATCAGGAACGGGCAGGCCAGCATGGCGTCGGTGATCCGGCTGATCACGGCATCGATGAAACCGCCGCGATAGCCCGACAACAGTCCGAACGGTACGCCGATCCCGAGCGCAATCCCGACCGAGATCGCTCCCGCCGTCAGCGAAGCGCGCGCGCCATACATGACCCGGACCAGGATATCGCGGCCGAGTTCGTCGGTGCCGAACCAGTGCAGCGCCGAGGGCGGCTTGCGCACCAGTGTCCAGCTCGTCGCAATGGGGTCGTAAGGCGCGATCAGGGGCGCAAATACCGCGAGCACGAGAAAGGTCGCGATCACGACCAGTCCCACCACCGCGCCCTTGCGCTTGAACAGCCGGCGTAGCGCACGCCGCGTCGGGCTTTCCAACTCGTCGGCGTGGGCATTGTCAATCGGGATGGCGCCGAGCGCGGCGTCGGTCATGACTAAGCCCTCAGCCGCGGATTGACGAGGATGTAGGCGATGTCGGCGATCAGGTTCAGCGTGATGTAGATCGTCGCCGTCACCAGCACGACGCCTTGCACGACGGCATAATCGCGGTTGAACACGGCATCGACGATCAGCTTGCCGAAACCGGGAATGGAGAAAATCTGCTCGGTCAGCACCGCGCCCGACAACAGCGTGCCGAGCTCGAGCGCGCCGAGCGTGATCACCGGCGTCAGCGCGTTGCGCATGGCGTGCTTGAGGATGACCGAGCGTTCGGAAAGGCCCTTGGCGCGGGCGGTGCGGACATAATCGCTGTCGAGCACCTGCAGCATGGCGCTTCTTGTATGCCGCATCAGGATCGCCGCGATCGCATTGCCAAGCACGAAGGCGGGCATGATGGTGGAAGCGAGGCTGGCGCGCCAGTTTTCAGAAAGCGGCACATAGCCCGACGCCGGCAGCCATCCCAGTTTGATCGAGAACAGGAAGATCAGCATGATCCCGAGCCAGAAATTCGGCGTCGAGATGCCCCATAGCGCAAATAGATTCGCGCCATAGTCCCAGGCGGTGCCTTTCTTTACCGCCGAGACGATGCCTGCGGGAATGCCGATCAGGAACGCGATCACGATCGCCATCGACGCCAGTTGCATCGTGACGGGAAGTTTTTGGGCGATCAGGCTGAGCACCGGCACGTTGATCCGAAGCGACTGGCCGAAATCGCCGGACAGGACGCCTTTCGCCCAATAGAAATATTGCACCGGGATCGGCCGGTCGAGCCGGTATTGCTGGCGGATCTTTTCGATCACCGCAGGGTCGCGTTCCTCGCCGGCCATGACCAGCGCGGGATCGCCGGGCAGCAGATGCTGCAGTGAAAAGATCAGGATCGACACGAAGAACAGTGTCGGGATGAGTTGGGCGAGGCGCTTGGTGAGGAAGCTCAGCATGACGCGCGTTTCCCGGGCGCAGCGCAGCGTGCAACGATGCGCTGCAGAACCGGGATCCATGTTGGAAGTGTAGTAGGTCCCGGCTCTGCGGAGCAGCGTAAGGACGCTGCACCGCGTCCGGGACACGAGGATGAGCTGATCGCTCTCACTTCAGCTTCAACCCGACCACGCGCACCAACCCGTCCGGCATCTGCTTGTAGCCTTCGAGCCTGGTGGTGTGCGCGAACAGCAGCTTGCGATGATAGAGATAGACGATCGGCTCATCCCCGAGCAGGATCTTGGTCAGCTTTTCATAAATCGGCATGCGCTGGGCCGGTTCGGAAACCAGACGCGCGTCCTCCATCAGTTTATCGGCTTCAGGATTGGAATAGCCGCCGTCGTTCTGCGGCGCCTTGGAATGCATGAACACATAGGAATTGCCGTCGGGATCGATGCGGCCGCTCCAGTTGATCTGGAACACCTGGAATTCACCGGCCTGGGCCTGCTTGAACGAGGTCGCGAATTCGACCACGCGGATTTTCAGGTCGAAGCCTGCTTCCGCGGCCATCGATTGAACGACCTGGGCGACCGCTTCGTTCTCGGCGCCCTTGGTGACCATGTGATCGACGGTGATGGGCAGCGTGACGCCGGCTTCCTTCAACAGCGCCTTGGCCTTTTCGATATTCCGGGGCTGAATCGGAAACGCCTTTTGATAATAGGGATGGACCGGACTGACCCACTGGTTGCCGGGTGTGAATTCGCCGTTGAAGACGACCTGGTTGAGAGCCTCACGGTCGATCGACAGATCGAGCGCCTGCCGCACTTTCGCCGACTGGCTGAGCGGCCCCTTGTTCTTGTCGTTGGCGATGTTGATGGTGAGGCCGAGATAGCCGAGTTCAGGCGCGGTCGACAATTTCAGCCTGCTGTCCGCGCGGACGTCCTTGAGGTCGGTCGCCAGCACGCGCTCGATCAGCTCAAGCCCGCCGGATTTCAGGTTGGCGAGCCGCACCGTGGCGTCGTTGATCGGATAGAACACGACCTTGTCGATGAAGATATTGTCCTTGTTCCAGTAGTCGGCGAATTTCTCGAACACCATGCGGTCCTGCGGCACGCGCTCGACGAATTTGTAGGGGCCCGCGCACACCGGACGAAGCCCGAACTTGTCGCCTGCTTCCTTGGCCGCCTTGGGCGAGACCATCATGCCGGCGCGATCGGTGAGTTGCGCGATCAGCGGCGAATACGGCGTCTTGAGCACCAGCTTGATGGTCAGGGGATCGACCACGTCGACATGGTCCACGCTCGAAAGTTCGGATTTGCGGAACGAGGTCGGCAGCGTCATGTGACGCTCGATGGAGAATTTTGCGGCTTCGGCATCCAGCGTTTCGCCATCGTGGAATTTGACGCCGGGCCGGAGCTTGATCGTCATCTCCTTGCCGTCGGCGGAGGTCTCATGCGACAGCGCGAGCTGCGGCACGATGTTAAGCTTTTCGTCGATATCGAACAGCTTGTCGCAGAACGCGGAGAATACGATACGGCCGACATAGGTGCGGGCAATCGAGGGGTCGAGAATATCAGGGTCTTCGGCAAGGCCGATGCGCAACGTGCTCTGGGCAAACGCGCCCCCTTCAAACGACAGCAGCAACACGGCCGCGGCCGCCGCCAAACGCAAAATCCTCATGGTCCTGTTCCTCTCATTCAAACGCCTGCCGGTGGCACTGCACCGATCATACCAACCCCGGAGCCGGCCACACCTTCCGCTCGCCGGCTGAAGGCTGCGACCAGTTTTTCCAATGCCGGCGAAAAGCCGCCATCGGCCGGAACGATCGTCTCGGCCGGCGGCAATTCCCCGGTGCGGTGACAGGCGGTGGCGTGTCCGGCGTCATCCGCGCGCAATTCCGGCACTTCGATGCGGCAGCGATCGATCGCGTGGGGACAGCGCGTGTGAAAGCGGCAGCCCGACGGCGGATGCAGCGCGCTCGGCATCTCTCCCTGCAGCACAATCCGGCTGCGCTTTGCCCGCGGTTTAGGCACGGGGATCGCGGACAGCAGCGCGCGACTATAGGGATGGCGCGGGGAGGCGAACAGCGACTGCACGTCGGCGGTCTCGACGATCGTACCGAGATTCATCACCGCAACGCGGTCCGCGATATGTTTGACCACAGCGAGATCGTGCGAGACGAAGATGTAGGCGAGGCCAAGCCGGTCCTGCAGGTCGCGCAGCAGGTTCAGGATCTGCGAGCGGATCGAGACGTCGAGCGCCGAGACCGGCTCGTCGCATATGATGAGCTTCGGTTCGACCGCGAGCGCGCGGGCAATGGCGATGCGCTGGCGCTGGCCGCCGGAAAATTCATGGGGGTAGCGGCGCGCGAAGCGCGGCTCCAGCCCGACCAGCCGCAACAATTGCTCGACCCGCGCGCGGCGGCCCGAGGGCGGCACGAGATCGTGCAGCGCCAGCGGCTCGGTCAGGATCTGGCTGACCGTCATGCGCGGATTGAGCGACGCGTAAGGATCCTGAAAGATGATCTGCGCATCCCTGCGGAAGGCGCGCAATCGGGTCGCGTCGAAAGCGAGCAGGTCGCGGCCCTGGAAGCTGATGCGACCCGCATCCGGCTCGATCAGCCGCAGCACCAGCCGGCTCAGCGTGGATTTGCCGCAGCCGGACTCGCCGACCAGCGCCAGCGTCTTGCCGGCCTCGACGCTGAAGCTGACGCCATCGACCGCCTTGACGAAGGCGGTTGGCCTGCCGAATACCGAACGGCCGGCGACGAAATGTTTCACCAGATCGCGGACTTCGAGCAGGGCGGTCACGATACCAGCCTCTCGAGCGGCGCCCTGAGGCAGCGCGACCAGTGACCGGGGCTCACGGCCGCCATCGGCGGTGGTGCTGTCCGGCAGGCTTCAGCGACAAACGGACAGCGCGCGGCGAAGCGGCAGCCGGCCGGCGGCCTGGCCATGTTCGGCACCATGCCCTCGATGGTGGCCAGATGCGTCGCGCGGCGGTCGAGCCGCGGGATCGAGCCGAGCAGGCCCACGGTATAGGGATGCTGCGGAGAAGCGAACAATTCATCGACCGGCGCCCGCTCGACGATCTCGCCGGCATACATCACCGCGACCTCATCGCAGACCTCGGCGACGACGCCAAGATCGTGGGTGATCAGAATGATCGCCGCGCCGCTGCTCGCCTTTAATTCGCGCATCAGGTCGAGGATTTGCGCCTGCAAGGTGACGTCCAGCGCGGTGGTGGGCTCGTCCGCGATCAACAGCCGGGGATCGCAGGCCAGCGCCATCGCGATCATGACCCGTTGGCGCATGCCGCCCGACAGCTTGTGCGGATATTCGTCGATGCGCAGTTCCGGCGAGGGAATGTGGACGCGGCGCAATAGCTCGATCGCGCGCTCGCGGGCGCTGCGCCGCGATCCGCCGCGATGGCGCAGGATGGTCTCGATGATCTGGTCACCGATGGTAAAACTCGGATTGAGCGAGGTCATCGGCTCCTGGAAGATCATCGCCAGGCGATTGCCGCGCAGGTCCCGCAGGGTCTGGTCGGGCACCTCGAGCAGATCGAAGCCGTCGAAGCGGATCGAGCCGGTGACTTCAGCGGAATGTTTCGACAGCAGGCCCATGATGGCCAACGAAGTGACGCTCTTGCCGCAGCCGGATTCGCCGACGAGGCCGAGCGTGGCGCCGTTGGCGACGCTGAGATCGACGCTGTCGACCGCGTGCGTCGAGCGGCCGTCGTCGCCGTGAAAGGTGATGCGCAGGCCTTCGATTTCGATCAGCGGCGCGGCCGTCATTTGCGGCCCGCGATCGCGGCTTCGATGCCGGCATCGATGGTGTCGCGATCGGTGATCCCGGCCGGATTTTTGCGCGTCGGCATATAGTTCCGGAAATGCACCCAGCGCTCGCGGCTGACCTGTTCGAGGCGTTCGAGTTCGGATAGCGGATCGGCATGGTCGTCGACGCGCAGATCGAGCATTGACCATTCCTCGTCGCCGTGGATCAGAAGTGCGGCCGATTGCCTGCCGCGCTTGTCGCCGCCGGCGGCTTCGCCCGATCGCATCGCAGCGATCAGGCGTTGCGGGAACGGCAGGTCCGTGTTGGCGAGGTAGGCTTGCGCGGTGGCGTCCAGCACGCCGGCGCCGGCAAGCATGTTGCCTGCAATCGAGAAACCGTCGCCCTCGACATGGCCGCACCAGTCGATGCAGTCACGCCCGGTAAAGGCGGCGATGCGGCCGCCGGCATCCATGATGTGCAGTTGCCGGCTGTGGTGGCCGCTATCCGTTGCGATCAGGGTTTCGATGATATCGCGCGGCTTGCGCCCTTCGCGCAGCAGCTTCACACCGTCGATACCGTAATAGGGATTGACCAGCGCCTGGGTAGCGATGCCGCCGAAGCGGGCGGCGATATGCGGCACCCGCGCGCCCACCGCGAAAAAACGCGTCGCGACCGCGATGCCGAATTGGCGGCTGAACTCGTCTCGGGCGATGATCGACCAGGTCATCTCTACGCTTTCACACCATCTCGTCCGTTATCTTCCGGCCGCATAGCCTTGCATGCCCCGAGGATTGGCGGCGGCACGGCGGCGGCGGCCGACCTTCGAGGCGGCGGTGAGGCGGCCCTCCGACCAGTCGGGACCGGTCTCCACGATATGGCCGCGGCTTTTCAGATTATCGACGGTCGCCTTCGGCACGCGGTTCTCGACCACGAGCACGCCGGGGCGCGCGGTGCGCGGCCAGAACGAGATCGGGAAGTGCTCGGAATGCCATGCCGGCGCGTCGATCGCTTGCTGCAGGTTCATCTTCGCATGAACATGCCGCAGAAAGAATTGCGTGGTCCATTGATCCTGCTGATCGCCGCCGGGCGAACCCCAGGCCATGTAGGGCTCGCCGTCGCGCAGCGCCATGCTTGGGCTGAGTGTGGTACGCGGGCGCTTGCCCGGCGCCAGCGCGGCCGGATGGTTTTCCTCGAGCCAGAACATCTGCGCGCGGCTGCCGAGGCAGAAGCCGAGTTCCGGAATCACCGGCGAGGATTGCAGCCAGCCGCCGGACGGTGTTGCCGAGATCATGTTGCCGGCCTGGTCGATGATGTCGAAATGCACGGTGTCGCCGCGCACTTCGCCGAAGCGGCCGACGGTCGGCTCGCCCGCGCCCATGGCGCCGACCGCCTCGCGATGGCCCTCGGCGCGGCGCAGTTTTACGACCGAGCCGAAACCTTCGACCGAGCCGGGCACGAAATCGAGCGAGGCCTTCTCCGAGATCAGCTTGCGGCGGGCGTCGTTGTAGGCATCGGACAACAACGTCTCGATCGGGATTTCGGTGAAATTCGGATCGCCGTAGAATTTTTCGCGGTCGGCAAAGGCGAGCTTGGCGCTTTCGGTCTGCAGATGAATGAACTCCGGTCCCGCCGGATCGAGCCCGTCGAGTTCGAATCCTTTCAACAGTGCGAGCTGCTGCAGCATCACCGGACCCTGGCTCCAGACGCCGGGCTTGCAGACGGTGTAGCGGCCGTAATCGTAGGTCAGCGGTGCTTCTATGGTCGGCTGCCAGCGCGCCATGTCGTCGGCCGTGAGCACGCCGCGATGCGGCGAGCCGCTAACGTCCATGATCTCCTGGGTGCGGCAGAATCTGTCGATCGCCTCGGCCACAAAACCGTGCGACCAGGCTTTGCGCGCGCGCTCGATCTGCGCCACGCGATCGGAACCGGCGCTTTCGGCTTCGGTGAGGATACGGGCATAGGTTTCGGAGAGCGTCTTGTTGGTGAAGAGCGTGCCGGGTTTCGGCACTTCATTGCCCGGCAGATAGACCTCCGCCGAAGTCTTCCAGTGCGTGCGGAACATCTGCTCGACGGTCGCAATCGTAGCCGACACGCGTTCCACCAGCGGGTAGCCGTCGCGGGCATAGGCGATGGCCGGCTCCAGCACGTCGCGCAGCCGCAACGTGCCGTAGTCGCGCAGCAGCAACATCCAGGATTCGAACGTGCCGGGCACGCAGGCGGCCAGAAGCCCGGTGCCGGGCACCATCTCCAGGCCCTCGCTGCGGTAATGCGCGATGGTGGCGCCCGAGGGGGCGGGGCCCTGGCCGCAGATCACCTCGGTGCGGCCGCGTCTGGTGTCATGCACGATGATCGGCACGTCGCCGCCGGGGCCGTTCAGATGCGGTTCCACCACCTGCAGCGTGAACGCGGTGGCGACGCCGGCATCGAATGCGTTGCCGCCTTTCTCCAGCGTGGCCATTCCGACCGCGGTGGCGATCCAGTGGGTCGAGGTCACCACGCCGAAGGTGCCTTCGATTTCCGGCCGGGTGGTGAACGGATCGGGGTTGATGTGGCTCATTGGAATCCATCGTCGTATTGGCGCCGTTTGGCGGGTCCACTTGACCATAGCCGAGGCGGGGTGCCAACCGGCTGGTTGACAAGGCTTGCTCTTATCATCGTGATCATGCCGATACCATGGCGGAGGCGGGATCATTGACGACGTGACAGGCGACGCCGTCGATCAGCGCGGGCGCCTGCCGGCGGCAGAGATCGAACGCCAGCGGGCAGCGCGGGTTGAACGCGCAGCCCGGCGGCGGATCGATCGGATTGGGGATCTCGCCCTTGACCGGAATCCGCTGGCGGCCCGACATTGCCAGATCCGGCACCGCGCCCAGCAGCATCTTGGTGTAGGGCATTCGCGGATGATTGAACAGTTCGCGTCCCTCCGCGATCTCGACGATGCGGCCGAGATACATCACGCCGATCCGGCTTGCCATGTGCCGGACCACCGCGAGGTTGTGGCTGATGAAGAGATAGGTGAGGCCGAACTTGTCCTGCAGGTCGCGCATCAGATTGAGGATCTGCGCCTGCACGGAGACATCGAGCGCGGATGTCGGCTCGTCGCAGACGATGAACTCGGCCTCGGACGCCAGCGCCCGCGCAATCGCGATCCGTTGCCGTTGCCCGCCGGAAAACTCGTGCGGATATTTCCAGCCGTCGTCGGCGTGCAGGCCGACCAGATTCAAGAGCTCGCCGACCCGTGCCTTGATATGGCGCTCGCCCTGCAGCAGATCGAAGGCGCGGATCGGTTCGGCGACGATGGCATCGACCCGAAAGCGCGGGTTGAGGCTTGCATAGGGATCCTGGAAAATCATCTGGATGCGGCGGCGCAGTTGCTGACGCGCCTGCAATTGGCCGCGGGCGCTCATCGAAATCCCGTCGATCGCGACTTCGCCGGAACTCGGCGGCAGCAGCCCCACCACCATGCGCGCGACGGTGGTCTTGCCGGAGCCGGATTTGCCGACCAGGGCAAATGTCTCGCCCTTGGCGATGTCGAAGGTTACGCCGTCGACGGCTTTGAGAAACTCCAGATGGCCGCCTTCAAGCACGCGGTTGAGCCACGGTTTCGAAACGTCGAAGACGCGGCGCAGATTCTTGACGTCGATGAAGGGCGCTGATGTCATGCCGCGGTTTCCTTTGCGGCGGCGTCATAGAGGTGGCAGGCCACGGCTTGCGCGCCACGCTTGATCGGCTCCGGCCGCTCGACCCGGCAGCGGTCGAACGCAAACGCGCAGCGCGGGTTGAACGAGCAGCCCGGCGGGATCGCAGAAAGCCGCGGCATCGAACCGGGAATTTGCACTAGGCGTGCGGTATCGCCCGCCAGCGTCGGGATCGCCCCCATCAAGCCCTTGGCGTAGGGATGCAGCGGATTGCGCACGACGTCCTGCACCGGGCCGATTTCGGCGATGCGGCCGGAATACATCACCGCGACGCGATCCGAGGTTTCGGCGATCACGCCCATGTCGTGGGTCACCAGCATCACGGCGGTGCCGTGATCGCGCCCGAGGCGCTTGATCAGGGAGATGATCTGCGCCTGCACGGAGACGTCGAGCGCCGTCGTGGGTTCGTCGGCGATGATCAATTCGGGCTCGGCGCAGATCGCCAGCGCAATCACCACGCGCTGGCGCATGCCGCCGGAGAATTCGTGCGGATAGGCGTCGATGCGTTTTTCAGGTGCGGGAATCCCGACTTCGGCGAGCAGATCGATCGCGCGCTTGCGCGCGCCCTGTTCCGAAAAATTGAGATGGGTCCTGATGGTTTCGACGAGCTGATCGCCGATCCGGTACAGCGGATTGAGGCTGGTCAGCGGATCCTGAAAGATCATGCCGATGCGTTTGCCCCTGATGCGGCGCAGCTCTTCCGGCGGCAGGTCGTCGATCCGCAGGCCCGACAGATGAATCTCGCCCTTGGCAATGCGGCCGGGCGGATCGAGCAGGCCGATCACGGCGAGACCGGTGACGGATTTGCCGGCGCCGGATTTGCCGACCACGCCCAGCACTTCGCCCTTGGCGATATCGAACGAAACGCCGTCGATGGCGCGCAGCGTCTCGCGGCGGGTAACGAATTCCACCCCGAGGTTGCGCACTGAGAGAACGGGTACGGTCATGCGATCAGACACTTGCGAAGGGCGGCGCGCTTCATCGGAGTTTTGGATTGAGCGCGTCGCGCAGCCAGTCCCCGAGCAGGTTGATGGAGAGAATCAATCCAGCCAGCGCCAAGCCGGGAAAAGCGACGATCCACCATTCGCCCGCGAACAGATAGTTGTTGCCGATCCGGATCAGCGTTCCGAGCGAGGGCATGGTGTCGGGCATGCCGGAGCCGAGAAACGACAGCGTCGCCTCGGTGATGATCGCGAGCGCCAGGTTGATGGTGGCGATCACCAGGATCGGCCCCATCGCGTTGGGCAGCACGTGGCGCAGCATGATCACCGGCGCAGGCAGGCCGATCAACTGCGCCGCCGCGACATAATCCTTGTTCTTCTCCACCATGACGGAGCCGCGCACGGTGCGCGCATATTGCACCCAGAAACTCAGGCCGATCGCAAACACCAATACCGTGAGCGTGCTGACGGCGTCGAGCCGGTTGCCGAACACCGATTTGGCGACGCCGTTGATGAGCAGCGCGATCAGGATGGCGGGAAAGGTAAGCTGCACGTCGGCGATGCGCATGATCAGGCCGTCGACGGCGCCGCCGACATACCCGGCGATCAACCCCAGCGCGATGCCCAGCGCGCCGGACAACAGCACGCCGAGAACGCCGACCGCCAAAGATATCCGCAACCCGTAGAGGATGGCGGAAAACACGTCGCGGCCCTGTTCGTCGGTGCCCAACAGGAACGGGCTTTGTCCGTCAGCCGTCCATAGCGGGGCGATCCGGGAATTCATCAATTGAAGCTGTGCCGGGTCGAACGGGTTCTGCACGGCGAGAAGCGGCGCGAGGATGGCGAGCAGAAAGAACAATGCGGTGATGGCGGCCGCGACCATGGTCAGCCTGGAACGCCGAAACGAATAAAACACGTCGCTCTCGATCGCACGCGCAAACCAGCGGCCCGCCAGGCGACGCTCGCGCGGTACGCTCGGTTCGGCTGGGTGCGGAACGACGACTTCGGACATGAACTATCTCGCCTTCAGGCCGGCCGGCTGATGGTGGAGCGCAGGCGCGGGTCGACGATGGTGTAGAGAATATCGACCACGAGATTGATGGTGACGAAGATCAGGGACACCATCAGCAGATACGCTGCCATGATCGGGATATCGACATTCTGCACTGCCTGCACGAACAGCAGCCCCATGCCGGGCCACTGGAATACGGTTTCGGTGATGATCGCGAATGCAATAACCGAGCCAAACTGCAGGCCGGCGACGGTGATGACGGGAACCAGGGTGTTCTTCAGCGCGTGGCCGAAATGGATCGCCCGGGTGGTCAATCCGCGCGCCCGGGCAAAGCGGATGTAGTCGGTTCGCAGCACCTCCAGCATTTCGGCCCGGACCAGCCGCATGATCAAGGTCATCTGGAACAGGCCGAGCGTGATCGAGGGCATGATCAGGGCCTTGAGGCCCGACACGGTGAGCAGCCCGGTGGTCCACCAGCCGATCCGCACTACATCGCCGCGGCCGAACGACGGCAGCCAGCCCAGCGTCACCGCGAACAGATAGATCAAGAGAATGCCGATCAGGAACGTCGGCAGCGAGATCCCGATCAGCGAAACCGCCTGGAAAAGCTTCGCCAGCGGCGTGTCGCGCCGGAGCGCCGAATAGACCCCCATCAGGATGCCGAACACCATGGCGAGGATGGTGGCGCAGGTGGCGAGCTCCAGCGTCGCCGGCATCCGCTCCATCAGCAGGTTCGCGACCGGCTGGCGAAACTGGTACGAGACCCCGAACTTGAACTGGACGGCATTGCCGAAATAGCGCGCGAACTGGATCGGCACGGGATCGTCGAGACCGAGCGATTTGCGGACCGCGGCGCGCTCGGCCGCCGGCGTATCCAGCGACACGATCTGGTTGACCGGGTCGCCCGCGAACCGGAACATCGAGAACGAGATGATCCCGACCGCAATCATGACGCCAACGGCCTGGATAGCCCGGCGAAGAGTGAAAGCGAGCATGTGATCCTTTCACTTTTCTTCTGGTGCGGCTGATATCGCTGTCAGCCGGAAACGAAAAATCCCGGAAAGCGCGAGGCCACCGGGATTTGGGTAAGGAAGCTGCTATTCCTGTTTGGTCATCCAGTAGGGCAGCACCTGATTGTCCGGACGCTGCACTACCTTGAGTTTTTTCGACACGCCCCAGGCCAGCGCCTGCTGGTGCAGCGGGATATAGCCGAAATCCTTCAGCACGATTTCGAAGCCGCTCTTGATCAGCAGGTCGCGCTTGGCCGCGTCGGTCTCCTGCAGCACCTTGTCCGTGATGGCGTCGAAATCCTTGTTGCAATAGCCGCCGAGATTGGTTTCGCCGCGCGCGCTCTTTGCATCGTCACGGCAGCCGATGATGTCGTACATCACGTTGTGCGAGTTGAGCGTGCCGGGCGTCCAGCCCAGCATATAGAACGAGGTCTGGTAGTTTCCGGGCTTCAGCACCTTGGCGAAGTACTGCGCCTTGGGTTGCGCCAGCAGGTTGATCTTGACGCCGATGCGCGCCAGCATGCCGACCACCGCTTGGCAGATCGCGGCATCGTTGACGTAGCGATCGTTCGGGCAGTCCATGGTGACTTCGAAACCGTCGGGATAGCCGGCCTCGGTGAGCAGCTTCTTGGCGCGGTCGGGATCGAATTTCGGCCGCGTAAAATCCTTTGACAGCGCGAACAGCTGCGGGGCGATCATCAGCGCGGACGGCGTGGAAAGGCCGCGCATCACGCGGGTCTTGATCAGCTCGATATCGATCGCCTTGAAGAATGCCTCGCGAACGCGGATGTCCTTGAATGGATTCTTGCCCTTGATGTTCGAGAACAGCAGCTCGTCGCGGCTCTGGTCCATGCCGAGAAAGATGGTGCGTATTTCCGGCCCCTTCATCACTTGCGCGTTCGGGCTTGAATTGACCCGCGAGATATCCTGGATCGGGACCGGCTCGATGATGTCGACCTCGCCCGAGAGCAACGCGGCGACGCGCGTCGCATCCGCGCTGATCGGCGTGAAGACGATTTCCTTGAGATTGTGTTCCGGCTTGCGCCACCAGTTCGGATTTGCCTTGAACACGGTCTTGACGCCGGGCTGATGGCTTTCGACGGTGAAGGGGCCGGTGCCGTTGGCATTGAGCGAGGCGAAGCTCGGAGACGTGGCGGAGGCCGGCGTCGGCGCCGTGGCGTTGTTCGCCTCGGCCCACTTCTTGTCCATGATGTACCAAGTGTCCCATTGCGAATCCAGAATGGGATTTGGCGCCGTCAGCACGAAATCGACGGTGTAGTCATCGACCTTGACGACTTTCGCATCGGCGGGAATGCGGGTCTGCAAATTCGAGCCCCTGGCGCGAACGCGGTCCGCCGAGAACACCACGTCGTCGGCGGTGAAGGGATCGCCGTTCTGGAATTTGACGTCCTTGCGCAGATGAAAGCGCCAGCGGGTCGGCTCCGGCGTTTCCCAGCTTTCGGCCAGCCCCGGAACGATCTTGAGATCCTTGTCGCGCCCGATCAGGCCTTCATACACCTGTCCGAGATGCGCATGCGTGGTGGTCTCGTTGAGCGTGTGGGGATCGAGCGATTTGAGGTCGCCCTGGTTGGCGTAGCGCAGGGTCTGGGCCGATGCCGGCGTCATCGCAAAAGCGAGGATCGAGATGGTGGTCGTTACACGCAAGACTTGACGTACCGGCATATGTTCACGTTCTCCGCGGTGGCGTGCTGTCCATTTTTCGAGATATCGACAGCTCCAAGTGAACCATTGTTGCCAGAGTTTGGCCGTCGCGCAAGCGCGATTTCCTTAAAAGCCAAGCCGGTTTGCGCGACGTTGCCGTATTAACTAGCTTCGCTGCTTGCTGCGCGGGCAGCGACTTCAACATTCAACGGGAGTGCCGGATGGCGGAACTCAAGGCCGATGTCCTCGTATTGGGGGCAGGCATGGTCGGCGTCGGCGCCGCCTTGCATCTGCAGAAGCGGGGACGGGACGTCATCCTCATCGACAGGCACGAGCGCGCCGGCGAAGAAACCAGTTTCGGAAACGCCGGACTGATCGAATGCGCGTCGGTGTTTCCTTATATGTTTCCCCGGGATTTCGGACAGATCCTGCAATACGCCATGAACCGTTCGCCGCAGGTGCGTTACCAGTTTTCCGATCTGCCGGCCTTCCTGCCATGGCTGATGCGTTACTACCTCGCGTCCTCGCCGGACCGGGCGATGCACAGCGCGATGGCCGAATTGCCTTTGATCCGGCGCAGCCTGATCGAGCATGAGGAGCTGATCGCGGAGGCGGAGGTGCCGGAGCTGTTGCGGCGGGCCGGCTGGATCAAGCTGTTTCGTTCGGATACGACGCTCGCAAACGCGGTGCGCGATTTCGAGCGGGCGAAGCAGTACGGCGTCGCGGGCGATGTTCTCGACAGCGCGGCGATCGCGGCGCGCGAGCCGAATTTGACCGGAGATTTCGCCGGCGCCATCCATTTTCCCGCACCTGGATTCGTGCCCGATCCGGGCGGTCTGGCGAAAGCCTATGCGGCGCTGTTCAAGCGCAAGGGCGGACGCTTTGTCGTGGGCGACGCCAGGACGCTCGAACAGAATTCCGGCGCCTGGCGCGTGGCTGGGCCGGGTGGTGCCGCGGTGGCGCGCGAAGTCGTCGTCGCCTTGGGCCCGTGGTCTGATCTGGTGTTTGGTCCGCTCGGATATCCGATCCCGCTCGGCGTCAAGCGCGGATACCACCTGCATTTGGCGGCGCAAGGCAATGCCGTGCTCAATCATCCGGTTCTGGACTCCGATCTCGGCTATCTGCTGGCGCCGATGGAGCGCGGCATCCGCCTCACCACCGCCGTGGAGTTTGCGCGCCGCGACCGGCCTCCGACTTACATCCAGATCGAACGGGCCTTGCCGCGGGCGCGCGCGCTGTTTCCGCTGGGAGACGCCCTCGATGCAAAGCCCTGGATGGGCGCGCGGCCGTGCCTGCCGGACATGCTGCCGGTGATCGGCAAGGCGCCTCGCCATGCCGGGCTATGGTTCGATTTCGGCCATCAGCATCACGGTCTGACACTGGGGCCTGCGACCGGCCGATTGCTGGCGGAGATGATGACCGGCGAGACGCCGTTTGCCGATCCCACCCCGTTTGCCGCGGAGCGTTTTGGCTGACCGGTATTGATTGACCATGTGCGGCGAATGACGGCTCAGGTCGCTTGCGTGGCGCTGTCGCGGCGATACTGTGACATCAGGTCAAAATGCGATCAGGAGCGGTCATGAAGGTAAACGTTGAAATAGACTGCACGCCCCTCGAAGCCCGTCAGTTTTTCGGACTTCCGGATGTGCAGCCGATGCAGACGGCCGTGATGGAGAAGCTGCAGCACCAGATGACGGCCAACATCGACAAGGTTTCTCCCGAGGCGTTGATGCAGAGCTGGTTCACGTTCGATCCGAAGATCGCGGAGCGGTTTGGAGAGATGTTCGTGACCATGGCGGGCCTCGGAGGGGCGCGCAATAACGACAAAAAATAATGATGCCGTTCGACCGGAGCGAACCGCCGCCGGCGGACCGGCTCAAACCGCCGGGGCTCGGGCTGCTGCTGGCCGAGGTCAGGGGCCTGTTCGAATTCAACGCCACGCTGTTGCTCTCTCCGCTCTTGATGCGTGCGCCGCGCGGCGACGGTCATCCGGTGTTGACGCTGCCGGGCTTCCTCGCCAGCGATCTGTCGATGGCGCCGATGCGGCGGTATCTCAGGGAACTCGGCTATGACACCCACGCCTGGAGGATGGGCCGCAATGTCGGCGGCCTGTCGCGCATGCGCGTTGCGCTGCGGGATCGGCTTGCTGAAATTCATGCCGCCGCCGGCCGCAAGGTCAGCATCGTCGGGTGGAGCCTCGGCGGGGTCTATGCGCGCGATCTGGCGCTGCAGGCGCCCGACCTGGTGCGATATGTCATAACGCTCGGAAGTCCGTTCACGAACGATCTGAGAGCGACCAACGCCACGCGGCTCTATGAGGCGCTGTCAGGCGAAACGGTCGGGGACAATTCGCAGCTTCGCCTGGCGATTTCCGGCGACCTGCCGGTTCCGACCACCTCGATCTATTCGCGCAGCGACGGCATCGTGAACTGGCGAACCTGCCACTTGCGCCCATCCGATACCGCCGAAAACGTCGAGGTCCGCCTGGCCAGCCATGTCGGCCTGGCCGTCAACGCCGCCGCCTTGTGGGCGGTGGCGGATCGCTTGGCCCAGCGCGAGGGTGAATTTAGGCAATTCGACCGATCGGGGCCGTTTGCCATTGCATATGCGGCGGCGGAGAATGCACAATCCTGACCGACCCTCCTGCACTCGGGGACGGTCAGAACGCCAGAAGCGCCACCAAGGCGCCGCGGGATATCGCCGGGAGGAAGATTGAGTGTCGCCAAAAAGCTTGCCCAACACCTCTCAATCGCTGCGAGTCAAAATGCGAGTCAAGACGAGAGATTGACGATGATGGAAATGCCATCGCTGCAATTCGCCGAGACGAACGGCATTCGCATGGGCTACTACGAAGCCGGCCCCAAGACGGATACCCCGCCGGTTGTTCTCTGCCACGGCTGGCCGGAGATCGCGTTTTCCTGGCGGCATCAGATCGAGGCGCTCGGCGCTGCCGGAATCCGGGTGATCG
Organism: uncultured Alphaproteobacteria bacterium; assembly: GCA_963793165.1. Taxonomy (GTDB): domain Bacteria; phylum Pseudomonadota; class Alphaproteobacteria; order Rhizobiales; family Xanthobacteraceae; genus Bradyrhizobium. Next base: position 447,226 of record CAWBYU010000002.1, on the reverse strand, counting down.
CGCCCGATCAACGCGGCTACGGCGCAACCGACCGGCCCGAGCCCGTCGAGGCCTATGACATCGAGCACCTGACCGGCGATCTCGTCGGGTTGCTTGACCATCTCAAGATCGACAAGGCGATTTTCGTCGGCCACGACTGGGGCGGCTTTGTCGTCTGGCAGATGCCGCTGCGGCACATCGATCGCGTCGCCGGCGTGGTCGGTATCAACACCCCGCACACGAACCGCGCCTCGGCCGACCCGATCGAAATGCTGCGCGCCCGTTTCGGTGCGCAAATGTATATCGTGCAGTTTCAGGACCCGGCGCGTGAGCCCGACCGGATCTTCGGCAGCCGGGTCGAGCAGACCTTCGATGCCTTTATGCGCAAACCGGTGCCGCGCCCCGACAGCGCACCGGCGGAGGACGTGGTTGCCGGTGTCGGCGCTTCGCCGCGGCTCAATCTCGCATTTCCGCAGATGATCGAAAATTACGACGCCAGGCATGATCCGCGGACGCCGATCCTGTCCGCGGAGGAAAAGCAGGTGTTCGTCGATACCTTCACCCGCACCGGCTTCACCGGCGGCATCAACTGGTATCGCAACATGTCGCGCAACTGGCAGCGCTCGGCCGATCTCGATCACACCGTGCGCGTGCCGTCGCTGATGATCATGGCGGAGAAAGACGCGGTGCTGCCGCCGTCCTCGGCGGACGGCATGGAGAAACTCATTCCCGATCTCGAGAAATATCTGGTTCGCGGCAGCGGCCACTGGACGCAGCAGGAAAAGCCGGAGGAGGTCAGCGCCAAGCTGATCGAGTGGCGCCGCAGGCGGTTCGGCTGAGGCGCACGCAACGGACGCCGCCGCACTCCGTGGCGTTTGTACATCGAACGGCGGCGGCTGGTCTTTGCTTTCGCAGGGACGACGAATGCCGGAGCAGAACCTACGCTGCCTTTGCCGCCGCGCCATGGGCGTGCTTGTCGATCGCGTCGATGATCTCCGGCCACATCGGGATCGGCAGCGCGTGACCCATGCCTTCGATCATCAGGAGTTTTGCGCCGGGGATGGACGCGGCGGTGTCCCTGCCGGCCTCGGGATGCACCAGCGGATCGACGGTGCCGTGAATGACCAGCGTCGGGGCCTTGACCGATGCCAGTCGCGCCTTGCGGCTGCCTGAGGCCAGCACCGCGCGGAGCTGCCGCCCGACGCCCGCCGGATTAAGTCCGCGTTCATAGGTGCGTTCGGCGCGGGAGCGATCGAGCGCCTCGTCCTGCGGGAAACTGCCGACGCGCAGCATCTTCCAGGTCTGCGCGTAGCGGGCCAGATATTCCTCCTTGGTGGCGGGCGGCGGGGCCATCAGCATGGCGGCCGCCTCGCGGGTCGGCGGCGGCAGTCTTGGATTGCCCGTCGTCGACATGATCGAGGTCAGCGAGCGCACCCGCTGCGGAAACGAGATCGCCAATTCCTGGGCGATCATGCCGCCCATGGACGCGCCGACCAGATGCGCCGAACCGATGCCGAGCACATCCATCAGCCCGGTCACGTCCTCCGCCATGTCCCGCAGTTTGTAGGGGGCGGCGACCGGAATCTTCAGGAACCGCAGCTTGAGCAGTTCGATCGGGGTGAGGCGTTTGCCGCCGGTCATCTTGCTGGATTTGCCGATGTCGCGATTGTCAAACCGGACGACGCGAAATCCGCGCGCCGCGAGCTGCCAGCAGAACTCGTCGTCCCAATGGATCATCTGGGCGCCGAGCCCCATGATCAGCAGCATCGGTTCCGAACCGGCGTCGCCGAAGATGTCGTAACAAATCTCGATGCCGTTGGCCCGGGCGATCTGCGGCGGCTGATGGGCGAGCATATTCACCTTGGATTTTCCCTCGAAAATGGGTTTGCGAGGATTTTATGGCACGGTTTCGTGCAGTTCAGAAGGCTTGCCGGCGCCCCGTTGCGAAACGGACTCAAGATTGCCGATTTGACGCGCTTTGCTGCCAACGGCAGGGCGGCCGACAAATGGGCCCGGCGATGTTGACCGGCTTGTCATCGGAACGTGGTATCATTGGAAGACAGGCGAGGTACTCGCCGGCAATCCGGGAGCGCGCCGATGACAGACAAGAACAACGATCCAATCGCGATGTGGCAGACCATGCTCGGCGAGATGGAGAAGGGCTTCAATTCCTTCGCCAGCCGGGCGATGGAGACGCCGGAATTCAGCCAGGTGGTCAATCAGGTCGGCGGGGTCACGGCGGGCGCGCAAAAGCAGCTCGGCGATCTCATGGAGAAATATCTCGTCGGCATGAATTTGCCGAGCCGGGCGCAGATGGTCGGCATGGCCGAACGGCTGCAGGCCATCGAAGGCCAGTTGAACGAGATCAAGGCGCTGCTGCATCAGGTCCATCAAAATTCCGCCGCGCCGAAGGGCGAGGCTGCCGTGGCGCCGCCACCGCCGAAAAAACGCCCGCCAACTCAGGGCGGAGTTAGAAAATGAACGCCGCCGCGCGCCTGGATCTTCAATCGGTCCCGGGGCGAATTCAATCCGAGGTGCAGCGCGCGATCCGGCGCAGCGATGGCATGATGACCCCCAAGCTCACGGTTTGGTACAATACCAAATGTCCCGTGTGTAACGCCGGCATCGACTGGCAGCGCAATCGATTGGTCCGCGCCGCGCGAGCCGGCGCGATCGATTTTCGCGACATCAATATCGAGCCGGACGCGCTCGCGGGCTTCGGCCTCGGGGGCAACGACATCAGGCGCAGGCTGCACGCCGTCGATAGCGAGAACCGGCTCTATGCCGGGATCGATTGCGCGATCGCCATTTGGCTGCGGACGCCTGGGGACAGCTGGCTCGGGCGGCTGATGGGCCTGCCGGTGATCCGACCGGTGGCGCGCGTCGCCTATGATCGGTTTGCCGATCTTTTGTACGCCTGGAACCGGCGGAAGGGTCATTGGTGAGGATTTACGATCGATGACGGTTTATCCGGCCAACAGCACAATAATGAGGCCGTTCACGAATTCGTGATATCGCAGTGCAACATCAATGTTGCACTGCACCATTAACCATGGCATGATGACTTCACCCCGGGCCAGTTCGGACGGGGTGAGCCCATAGCTCAAACCTGAGGATGGAGAGACCCCAATGACCACCGATACCAATTCCGTCTTGAACACCGTCAAGGAAGCCTTCGCGCCCGTCACCGACGCGCTCAAGAACCTCCAGAATCTGGAAGTTCCCGAGGCGGCCCGTGAGTTCGTGAAGAAGCAAGCCGGCACGGCCAAAGAGCGCGCCGCCGACCTTCACGCCGGTTCGGAGAAGGTGACCGCCGCGATCGAAACCGCCGTCGCCGGTTCGGTCACCGAGGCGGCCAAGATCAGCCGGAATATCCAGCAGGCGATCTATCAGGACACCGAAACCTTCCTGGCAGGCATCGACAGGCTGGCATCCGCCAAGTCGCTCAACGAAGCGGTTCAGATCCAGTCGGAGATGGTCCGCGCCGGCGGCGAAGTGTTCCTGTCGCGGGCAAAGTCCACCACCGAATATCTCGGCAAGCTCGTCGCCGACGGTGCCAAGACCGCCCAGGACAACTTCTCCAAGGTCTACAACAAGACCGCCTGATCGCCATTCGGATCAGTCGACCTGACGATCGTTTCTAGGCCCGCTTCATGCGGGCCTTTCTTTTTTGACGTGCAGCGTTGACCGGCGCATTGGGGCACAGCCTCACCTCCACCGTCATTCCGGACGCCGCGAAGCGGCGGATCCGGAATCTCCGAGATTCCGGGTTCGTGCGGAGCCTGTCATCGGACCCGTTGGCACGCTCCGGAATGACGGCGGTGGGTGCGGCGCGCTATGATTGAACCCAGCCAACTCTGCGAAAGCCGCCATGACCATTCCCAGCACATTCGTCATCGACGCTCCCGGCGACGCTGCGCGCGCGGCGGAACTGCGGCGGGTCAAGGCGCTGGCCACGCTGGTGCTGGCGGGTACTTTTGCTGTGTTCATCGCGGCCAGGATGCTGCTGCATGTGCATCCGGCCTTCGGCTTCGTCGCGGCGTTCGCGGAAGCCGCGACCATCGGCGGCCTGGCCGACTGGTACGCGGTGGTGGCGCTGTTCCGCAGGCCGCTGGGATTGCCGATCCCGCACACCGCGATCATCCAGGGCAATCAGCACCGCATCGCCGACAAGCTCGGCGAATTCATCGAGGTGCATTTTCTCGAAGCAGCCCCTGTGGATGCGAAACTGCGCCAGGTCGATTTCGGCTCGTTCATTGCCGACTGGCTGCGCGACCGCAAACGCAGCACGGATCTTGCCCGCTTTGCGCTGCGCCTTTTGCCCGAGGCGTTTTCCGCGACCGAAACCTCGGGGCTGATGAGGTTCATCACCCGCCGCATGACCGCGCAGTTGCAGTCGATCGATCTGGCGCCGCTCGCCGCCGGCACCTTGCGCGCCTTTGTCGCGGAAGGCCGGCATCAGGCGCTGTTCGACGGTTTCCTGCGCATGATTTCCGACACGCTGACGCAGGCCGAGACCATGGCCATGATCCGTCAGAAAATCCGCGATCAACTGCCGACGCTGCTGAAACTTTATCGCACCGACAAATTCCTGGTGAACAGGATCGTCGCCTCGGCCACCGCGTTCTTTGAGGAAGTCCGCAGCGACCCCAAACATCCGTTCCGCGGCGAGTTCGATCGCATGGTGCTGCAGTTCGTCGACCAGCTCGGCACCGACAAAACCTATGCCGATCGCATCGATGGACTGAAGCGCGACCTGTTGGCGCGTCCCGAACTTGCCGATCTCGTGCGCAACATCTGGTCGAATACGCGATCGTTCATCGAACGCAGTGCCGCCGGCGAGACGCAAGTGCTGCAGCAATACCTCGCCCGGATGTTCATGGCGGCCGGCGAGGCGCTCGCGGGCGATCCCGAATTGCGCGGCGAGATCAACAACGGCCTCGTGACCGTGCTCGGAAGCTTTATCGCCGATCAGAAAAGCGGCGTTTCGGGTTTCATCTCCGATCAGGTCAAGTCCTGGGACATGGGGCAGTTGATCTCGCTGATCGAAATCAACATCGGCAAGGATCTGCAATACATTCGCTTCAACGGCTCGCTGATCGGCGGCCTGGCCGGCCTCGGCCTTTACACGCTCGAGTTGCTGCTGCGCCTGCCGTGACCGCTTAACAAGCCGTGGCTCCATGGTTCGAGACGCGCGGCTTTGCCGCGCTCCTCACCATGAGGGTCTAAGACCTCATCCTGAGGAGCATCGCGAAGCGATGCGTCTCGAAGGATGAAGCCACCGGACCGGCCGGCGTTGTTCCCACCCCGGAAAACGCGCTATGCGTTGGGCATGGCGCATCCGCTTGCCCGCATCGTCGACCAGCTCAAGCGCGAGCCCTCGCGCACCGGCTCCATCGTCATCACGGTATTTGGCGATGCGATCGTGCCGCGTGGCGGTTCGGTCTGGCTCGGCACGCTGCTGGAATTCTTTGAGACCCTCGACATCGACAGTGGCGTGGTGCGCACGGCGATGTCGCGGCTTGCCACCGACGGCTGGCTCGAGCGCAACAAGGTCGGCCGCAACAGCTTCTATCGCCTGGTCAAGAAGGGGCGGCAAACCTTTGATACCGCGACCAGACATATCTACGATCCGCAGCCGTCCGACTGGACCGGGCGCTTTGAGCTGCTGCTGATCGGCAATGGCGAGGACCGCGACGCCTCGCGCGAGGCCTTGAAAAATGCCGGCTTCGGCAGCCCGCTGCCGGGCGTGTGGATCGCGCCGTCGGGCGTGCCGGTTCCCGAGGAGGCCGCGCGCGCCATTCGGCTGGAAGTTTCCGCCGAGGATGACAGCGGCCGGCGCCTGCTGCGCGAGAGCTGGCCGCTCGATCGCACGGCGGATGCCTATCTGAAGTTCATGAAAACCTTCGAGCCGTTGCGCGGCTGGATCGGCCGGCACGCGCGGCTGTCGGATGCCGACGCCTTCACGGCGAGGATCCTGCTGATCCACCACTACCGGCGGGTGGTGCTGCGCGATCCGCTGCTGCCGACGGCGCTGCTGCCGGCGGATTGGCCGGGAAGGGCGGCCCGCCAGCTCTGCGGCGAGATCTATCGCGGGTTGCTGGCCCCGTCCGAGCAATGGCTGGATCGCCACGCCACCAACGAAAATGGGCCACTGCCCGCCGCCGGAGCGGAACTGGCGCGCCGGTTCGGCGGATAGTTATTATGTTACAAAAAAGTATTGAATTTAGAATATTTTGTTATACGTTCTAGGTCAGCTCCCCCGGAGATCGGCCATGTACACCCAGGCGCTCAATACGTCGGAAGCCGAAGACCGCGCCATCGAGGACGCCGCGCGCGCCGCGCAGTTTCAGGCGCGGATCGATGCCGAGGAGCGCATCGAGCCGAATGACTGGATGCCGGCCGCCTACCGCAAGACGCTGACGCGGCAGATCTCGCAACACGCCCATTCCGAAATTGTCGGCATGCTGCCGGAAGGCAACTGGATTACCCGCGCGCCGTCGTTGCGCCGCAAGGCGGCACTGCTTGCCAAAGTGCAGGATGAATGCGGCCACGGGCTCTATCTCTATGCCGCCGCCGAAACGCTCGGCAGTTCGCGCGAAGAGCTGGTCGACCTGATGCTGGCGGGGAAGGCAAAGTATTCGTCGATCTTCAATTATCCGACCCTGACCTGGGCCGACATCGGCGTGATCGGCTGGCTGGTCGATGGTGCGGCGATCATGAACCAGATCCCGCTGTGCCGGTGTTCCTACGGTCCCTATGCGCGCGCGATGATCAGGGTCTGCAAGGAGGAATCCTTTCACCAGCGGCAGGGTTTCGAGATCATGCTGACGCTTTCGCGCGGCAGCGAAGAACAGAAGGCGATGGCGCAGAACGCGCTGGATCGCTGGTGGTGGCCGGTGCTGATGATGTTCGGGCCGCCCGACAAGGCGAGCCAGCACAGCGACACCTCGACCAGATGGAAGATCAAGCGCTTCTCCAACGACGAGCTGCGGCAGAAATTCGTCGATGCCACGGTGCCGCAGGCGCAATATCTCGGCCTGACGATTCCCGATCCCGGCATGAAGCAGAACGCGAACGGCCACTGGGAATACAGCGCGATCGACTGGAACGAGTTCAATCAGGTTCTCGCCGGCAACGGCCCCTGCAATCGCGAGCGTCTGGCGGCGCGCCGCAAGGCGCATGACGAGGGCGCGTGGGTACGCGAGGCGGCGCAGGCCTATGCCGAGAAGCGCAAGCAGCGGCAATTCGCGCAGGCTGCCGAATAGTCTTGAGGGAGACCGTGATGGCCACACCGAACAGTCCGCTTTGGGAAGTCTTCATCCGCAGCCGCAACGGGCTGGCGCACAAGCATGTCGGCTCGCTGCATGCCACCGATGCGACGCTGGCGCTGCAGGCCGCGCGCGACATCTACACCCGCCGCGGCGAGGGGCTCTCGATCTGGGTGGTGCCCTCCAGCGCGATCACCGCGTCCGACCCTGCCGAGAAGGGCATGATGTTCGAGCCCGCGGAATCCAAGATCTACCGCCATCCGACATTCTATGACGTGCCCGAAGAAGTCGGACATATGTGACTGTCTCTCGCAGGGAGTAGGCGGACAACAAATTCAGACCTCATCCTGAGGAGCTTGCGAAGCAAGCGTCTCGAAGGATGGAGGCAAGACACGGACTAGCGGCCATCCTTCGAGACGCGCGCAAGGGCGCGCTCCTCAGGATGAGGTCGGAGAGCGAACGAACAGGTTAGTCGGTATGGCAGTTGCTTCGATCCACGTCTCCGAGACTCCCTTGGTGCTGTACACGCTGCGCCGCGCCGACGACGCCTTGATCCTGGGGCATCGGCTCTCGGAATGGTGCGGCCATGCGCCTGTCCTGGAAGAGGACATGGCGCTCGCCAATATGGGCCTCGACCTGCTCGGCCAGGCCCGCGAACTTTATTCCTATGCGGCAAAGATGGAAGGAAAGGGCAACGACGAGGACAAGTTCGCCTACCTGCGCGACGTCAGGCAGTATCGCAATCTGTTGCTGGTCGAACAGCAGAACGGCGATTTCGCCCGCACCATGGTGCGGCAGTTTTTCTACGCGGGTTTCGCGGACCTCTATTGGCGCGCGATGATGAAATCGAGTGACGCCACGCTGGCGGCGATTGCCGCCAAGTCCGAAAAGGAAAGCGCCTATCATGTCAGGCATTCCTCGGAATGGATGGTTCGGCTCGGCGACGGCACCGAAGAGAGCCATCGCCGCGCGCAAACCGCGATCGAAGACCTCTGGGCCTACACCGGCGAAATGTTTGAGGTCGACGACAGCGAACGCGCGCTGATCGATGCCGGCGTTGCCGTCGATCCCGCTACACTGCGAGCGTCATGGCTGAAGACGGTTTTGTCAGTTGTAGGCGAAGCGACGCTCGCCGTTCCCAAAAGCGACTGGATGCAGCGGGGCGGCCGCAGCGGCCGGCACAGCGAACATCTCGGGCATCTGCTCAGCGAGTTGCAATCGATGCAACGGACGTTTCCGGGGGCCACATGGTGACCGCCGTCTTCAACGATGCCGAGCTCCGGCAACACGCTTGGGATACCGCGGCCAGCGTGGTCGATCCCGAAATTCCGGTGCTCACCATCGCCGATCTCGGCGTGCTTCGCGACGTCGCGGTAAAGGATGGCTGCGTCGAAGTCGCGATCACGCCGACCTATTCCGGCTGCCCCGCGATGAACATGATCACAGTGGAAATCGAACTGGCGCTTGAACGCGAAGGCTTTCGCCATTCAAAAGTCCGCATTGTGCTGGCGCCGGCCTGGACCACCGACTGGATGAGCGAGGACGGCCGCCGCAAGCTCAGGGAATACGGCATCGCGCCGTCGCAGGCGGGGAGCGGCCGTCGCGCGCTGTTCGGCGCGCAGCAGGTGGCGTGCCCGCAATGCGGCTCCGTGGAGACCGAGGTGCTGTCGGAATTCGGCTCGACCTCCTGCAAGGCGCTGTGGCGCTGCAAGAGCTGCCGCGAGCCGTTCGATTATTTCAAGTGTCATTGAACATGTCCCACGCACCGCGTTTCCATCGCCTGGCCGTCAACGATCTGCGCCGCGAATCGTCTGACGCGGTGTCGCTGACCTTTGCGATCCCGCAAGAACTCGCGGACGACTACCATTTTTCCCCCGGGCAATACCTGACCTTGCGCACCACCATGGATGGCGAGGAGGTGCGCCGCTCCTATTCGATCTGTTCCGGCCCCGATGACGGCGAATTGCGCATCGCGGTAAAGAAGGTCGACGGCGGCGCGTTTTCGAGCTGGGCCGCCGATGAGCTGAAGGCGGGCGACGAACTCGACGTGATGACGCCGACCGGCCGCTTCGGCATCGCGGCCGCGCCGGGTGAGGCGCGGGTCTATGCCGGTTTCGCGGCCGGCTCCGGCATCACGCCGATTCTGTCAATCGCGAAGGGCGTGCTGGCGCGCGAACCGGACAGCCGCTTCTTCCTGTTCTATGGCAATCGTTCGACCGGCCGCATGCTGTTCCGCGAGGCGCTGGAAGAGTTGAAGGATCGCTTCATGCAGCGGCTCTCGGTCTTTCACGTGATCTCGGGCGAAGAGCAGGACATCCCGATCCTGCACGGCCGTCTCGACGGCGAAAAGGTGAGGGTGCTGCTGCGCTCGCTGGTTCCGGCCGCGAGCCTCGATCACGTCTTCATCTGCGGTCCCGCCGGCATGAGCGAGGATATCGAGGCCACCTGCCGCGACATCGGCATGGCCGCGGACCGCATTCACGTCGAGCGTTTTGTCTCGGAGTTTGGCGGCAAGCCGCGCCCGAAAACCGTTGTTCAGGTGGGCGCGCCGCCGAAGGCGATGGCGTCGCTGATTATCGATGGCAAGCGCCGCGAGGTGCCGGTCGCCGACGGCGAGGCCATTCTCGATGCGGCATTGCGCGCGGGGATGGATCTGCCGTTCGCCTGCAAGGGCGGGATGTGCTCGACCTGCCGCGCCAAGCTCGTGGAAGGCGAAGCGGAGATGGAAGTGAACTATTCGCTGGAGCCGTGGGAGCTGAAAGCGGGGTTCATCCTGACCTGCCAGGCGCGGCCGACCTCGGCCAAGGTCGTGGTGGATTACGATCACGTGTAGGAGCTCGCCGTCGTCCCGGACTCATGGTTCGGGACGCCGCTTCGCGGCTCCTCACCATGAGGGTCCGAGACGATGCATGGGCCCGCGCCGCCTCACCATGAGCGCAGGGCCTATTCCTTTGGCCGCTTGTCGAACACCCGCCTGGCCTTGCCGAGCGAGCGCTCCAGCGTTTCCGGCGCCACCGCTTTGATCCGTGCTGAAATTCCGACGGTATTCTTGATATGGACGGTGACCCGCTCGGTGTGTTCGAAAAGCCCGCTGCCGTCCCAGTGTTCCGGCCGGGCTTCCGCCAGCACCGTCATCTCGTCCATCCGTCCCTCGCGCGTCAATTCGATGATGAAATGACCGCCGCACCAGTCGGTGGCGAGCAGCACCTCCTCGATTTGGGTCGGGAATACATTGACGCCGCGCAGGATGATCATGTCGTCGGAACGCCCGGTGACCTTTTCCATGCGCCGCATGCCCGGCCGCGCCGTGCCCGGCAACAACCGCGTCAGGTCGCGGGTGCGGTAGCGGATGATCGGGAAGGCTTCCTTGGTCAGCGAGGTGAACACAAGCTCGCCCTTCTCGCCGTCGGGCAGCACCGCGCCGGTCTCGGGATCGATCACTTCAGGATAGAAATGATCCTCCCAGACATGCAGGCCGTCCTTGGTCTCGACGCATTCCTGCGCGACGCCCGGCCCGATCACTTCGGACAGGCCGTAGATATCGGTCGCGTCCATGTCGAACGTCGCCTCGATCTCGGCGCGCATCGCATTGGTCCAGGGCTCGGCGCCGAAGATGCCGAATTTCAAGGCGGACTTGCGCGGGTCCAGCCCCTGGCGTTTGAATTCATCCGAGATCGCCAGCATGTAGCTCGGCGTCACCGTGATAATGTCGGGCTTGAAGTCGTTGATCAGTTGCACCTGCCGCTCGGTCATGCCGCCGGAGACCGGCACCACGGTGCAGCCGAGTTTCTCCGCGCCGTAATGCACGCCGAGGCCGCCGGTGAACAGGCCATAGCCATAGGCGTTGTGGATGATCATGCCCCTGCGGCCGCCCGCGGCACGGATCGAGCGCGCCATCACATCCGACCACATCTCGATATCGGCCCTGGTGTATCCGACCACGATCGGCTTGCCGGTGGTGCCGGAAGAAGCGTGGATGCGGACCAGTTTTTCGCGCGGCACCGCAAACATGTCGAAGGGGTAATTGTCGCGCAGGTCGGTTTTCCCGGTGAATGGAAAATTGCCGAGATCGGAGAGCTGCCGAAAGTCCCGCGGATGCACGCCCGCTCGGTCGAAGGCTCTCCTGTAATGCGCGACGTTGTCGTAGGCGTGCGCCAGCGACCAGGCGAGGCGTTTGGTTTGCAGCGCCATGATTTCGTCGCGGGATGCCCGTTCGGCGTTGTCCAGCTCGGCGCTGTAACCACTTCCGCTGGATTGAAGTTTCGTCGTGGCCATCGCGCGTCGTCCTGTGTCTGCTCTATTTGGCCTCGGGTTCGGCGACCGGCAGCCATGCGCCGCCGATCGTGCGGGAGTGGCCGCGGAACTCGGCAATCACGACGTCGCCCGCGGTGACGCGCACATCGTAAATTCCGGACCGCCCGTTGCGCGAGACTTCCCGTGCGGTCGCGACCAGGCGGTCGCCCAGTTTGCCCGGCCGGATAAAGCTAATGTTGCCCTGGGCGGCGACGGTGCGCTCGTTGTGGGTGTTGCAGGCGAAAGCGAAGGCGGAATCGGCCAGCGTGAAGATGAAGCCGCCATGGGCGATCCGCTGGCCATTGACCATGTTCGGCCTGACCGTCATCGTCAGCGTCGCCTGGCCCGGCTTGATCTCGACAATTTCCATGCCGAGACCCTTGCTGGCGTCATCTTCCCGCCACATCGCCTCGGCGCAGCGGCGGGCGAGATCGTCAGGCGCTGGATCGTCCGGCGTAAGGGCAGCCTTGACGTTCACGGCGCTCTCCACGCGTGTATCCGCCGTCGCCTGTCGATCAGGATCGGATTTAAGACGTTTCTCCCGTGCCGCTGCCGGGCTTGTTCGAACAAGCCTCTTGAACTAAGCGATCAGTCGTTTAGTCATGATGCGAAGCGGCCATGGTGTCAACGATCCCTGCGGGCGTCAAATCGCATTCGAAGTCGCACTCGAAATCCGGAACACCCTGATGGCAGCCCCCAAAAAAGATGGTCCGGTCTCGGTCGAGGCGCGCTGCGTGCGTCTGCTGGCAAAAGCGGACGACCCGGCTTCGCTCGCGCCGACCGTCGAGCGGCGTACGCTGTCGCGGGCTGCAAATGAACTGCTGATCGAGGTCAAGGCGGCGGCCGTGAACCCGTCCGACGTCAAGGCGGCCACCGGCCTGATGGCCTATGCGGTGTTTCCGCGCACATCCGGGCGCGATTATGCCGGTACCGTGATCGACGGTCCGGCCGGCTGGATCGGACGCGAGGTGTTCGGTTCCTCGGGCGACCTCGGGATCCGGCGCGACGGCACCCATGCCACCCATCTCGCGGTCGAAGCCGATGCCGTGGTGGCGAAGCCGAAAAACCTGTCATGGGACGAGGCCGCCGGGATCGGCGTTCCCTTTGTCACCGCGATGGAAGGTTTTCGGCGCGCCGGAATGCCCGACAAGAGCGAGACCGTGCTGGTGATGGGCGTGAACGGCAAGGTCGGTCAGGCTGCCGTGCAGATCGCAAGCTGGAGCGGCGCACGCGTGATCGGCGTGGTGCGCAGGAACGAGGCTTACGAAGGTCACACCAATTCCAGTGTCGAAATCATCGATGCCTCGGTGACCGATGTCGCCGCGCGTGTTCGCGAGCTGACGTCGGGCAAGGGCGCCGACATCGTGTTCAATACCGTCGGCGATCCCTATTTTCAGGCCGCGCATCAATCGCTGGCGCTACGGGGGCGTCAAATCCTGATCGCCGCCATCGAGCGCATCGTGCAGTTCAATATTCTCGAATTCTACCGCGGCCAGCACACCTATGTCGGCATCGATACGCTGGCCCTGTCGTCGGTGGCGACCGGCGCGGTCCTGAAAGAACTGGTGGACGGTTTTGCGGGCGGACATCTCAAGCCGTTCCCAATCAAGGCTGGCGCGATCTATCCGCTGGAAGAAGCCAAAGCTGCGTTCCTGGCGGTCGCCGGTTCATCGCGAGATCGTGTGATCCTGCGGCCGTGAGATCGTCATTGCGAGCGCAGCGAAGCAATCCATTCTTTCTTTGCGCCGCGAGATGGATTGCTTCGCTGCGCTCGCAATGACGGCTCAGGCGCGCATTGGCGCGACCCGTTGGCTCCTCGCATTGACGGACGAGCAGTGCTATTGGACCAAGCTTCCGGCAGGTTCGGAGAAAGCGACCAATGACGTCCGCCACCAACATTGTCGTCCTTTCCGGTCTCGTCATCGGCCTTGCCTATGGCGCCGTCGGGCTGCTGAGCGGGTTTTGCCTGATGAGCGGCCTGCGCGGCTGGTGGGCGAAGGGCGACAGCCGCCTGATCAGGACCTACGCGCTGGCGCTGGGCGTGGCGATCGTGCTCGCGCAGCTTCTGGCTACCCGCGGCGTCGTCGATTTCGGCAAATCGATCTATCTGCAGCCGTCGTTTTCCGCGCCGCTGATGTTCTTTGGCGGCCTGCTGTTCGGCTACGGCATGGTGCTGTCGAACGGCTGCGGCTCGCGTGCGCTGGTGCTGCTCGGCCGCGGCAATCTGCGCTCGTTCGTCGTGGTGGTCGTGCTGGGCATCGCAGCGCAGATGACGCTGAAAGGCCTGATCGCGCCGTCGCGCATCGTGCTGCTGCAGTGGTCGCAGATGACGCCGCCGGTGACGTCGATGCCGGCGCTGCTGTCCAGGTTCGGTATCGCCGAAACCACGGCGAGGATGCTTGCCGCCTCGGCGATCAGCGGGGCCCTGATCATCTTCGCCTTTGCCCACGCGCCGTTTCAGCGCGCCTGGGGCCAGATCGCGGCGGGGTTCGCGGTCGGGCTCCTGGTCGCGGCGGGATGGTTCGCGACCGGCTATCTCGGCGCCGACGACTTCAATCCGGCGCCGGTCACCTCGCTCACCTTCGTGGCGCCGATCGCCGATGCGCTGCAATACGTCATGCTGTCGACCGGATTGACGCTGAACTTCGGCATCGCCACGGTGGCCGGCGTGTTCGCCGGAAGCCTGCTGACGGCGCTGGCGACCGGCCGCTTTCATCTGGAAGGTTACACCTCGCCGCGTCACATGCTGCGCTCGGCCGGCGGCGCGGCGCTGATGGGCGCGGGCGGCGCGATGGCCTATGGCTGCTCGGTCGGGCAGGGCCTGACGGGGTTGTCGACATTGGCGCTGGCGTCGTTCGTGGCGGTCGCCGGAATTCTGCTGGGCACAGCCGCGGGTCTGCGCGGAGCGCTTCGCGTTCAGCCGCCGGCTTCGGCGCAGGACGCGTAGTCAGCGATACTCGACCAAGCCGCAAGCTCAATCCGTCGCGCGCGTCACGATATGGATCTCCGAGGTCAGCGTGCGATGCACCGGGCACTTGTCGGCGATCTCCATCAATTTCTGCCGCTGCTCCGCGTCGAGCGCGCCTTCCATGGCAATGACCCGATCGATCCGGTCCAGCATGCCTTGTTTGGTCTCGCACTCCGCGCAATCTTCCGCATGGATATTGCTGTGCTTCAGCGTCACCGTGACGCGCTCCAGCGGCAGCGACTTGCGCTCGGCATAAAGCCGCATGGTCATCGACGTGCAGGCGCCAAGCCCCGCGAGCACAAAATCATACGGTCCGGGCCCGGTATCTTCGCCGCCGGCGGCAACGGGCTCGTCGGCCAGCAGGCGATGCGGCCCGACCGAGACGGTCTGCTGGAATTTGCTGTTGCGGGTCTCGCGAACCACGACGTGGCGCGGGGCCTCGCCTGAAACGGCGGCCTGCTCGGGCGCCACCGGATCGATGTAGCGCTCGGCCCAGGCGGCGATGACATCGGCGACATAGGAAGCGTCGCGCTTGCCGGTCAGCAGGTGGTCGGCGCCTGCCAGCGACACGAAGCTCTTCGGATGCTTGGCCGCGACGAAAATGCGCGTGGCGTTGTCGATGCCGACGGTGTCGTCGGTCGGCGCGTGCATGATCAGCAGCGCCTTGTGCAGGTTGGCGATATGCGCCATCAGGCCATGCTCGGCGATGTCGTCGAGGAATTCGCTGCTGATGTGAAACGGCCGGCCGGCGAGCGAGACTTCGACCTTGCCCTGCTTGCGGATGTCCTCGATGCGATCCCTAAACAGGCCGGTGACATGGGCGGGATCGGAAGGTGCCGCGATGGTGACCACCGCCTTGGCGTCCGGAATTTGCCCGGCGGCGGCGAGGATGGCGGCGCCGCCGAGGCTGTGGCCGATCAGGATCGCCGGGCCCTTGCGGGTGTCGCGCAGATGGTCGGCGGCCCGCACCAGATCGGCGACGTTGGAGGAAAACGTCGAATTGGCGAAATCGCCTTCGCTCGAACCGAGGCCGGTGAAGTCGAACCGCAGCACCGCGATGCCCTTGGCTGCCAGCGCCAGCGCGATGCGCCTGGCCGCCAGCACGTCCTTGCCGCAGGTAAAGCAATGCGCGAACAGCGCATAGGCGATCGGCTCGCGCTCGGGCAGGTCCAGCGAGGCCGCCAGTTGATGGCCGCCCACACCGGTGAATTGGAAGCGTTCAGTCGGCATAGTCGGCCTCCGTGCTGTTACTCTTCGAACCTCTTCCTACCGGAGAGGTGACGCGTTCAGTCGCCGGAATAGCGCTCTTCCTTCCACGGATCGCCGCGGTTGTGATAGCCGCGGACCTCCCAGTAGCCGGGCGCATCGTCGCTGCGGAACTCGATGCTTTGCAGCCATTTGGCGCTCTTCCAGAAATAGAGATGCGGCACCACCAGCCGCACCGGGCCGCCATGCTCCGGCTCCAGCGGCGCGCCGGACCAGGAATGCGCGAGCAGGGCGTCTTCGGCGGCAAAATCCTCCAGCGCGAGATTGGTGGTGTAGCCGTCATGGGAATGCAGCACCACGTAGCGCGCTTCATCGCGCGGCTGGCACGCCATCAGGAGGTCGTGCGTCGCCAACCCTTCCCATTGATTGTCGTAGCGCGACCATGTGGTGACGCAATGGATATCCGATACGAATTGCGTCTGCGGTTGCGCCGTGAACCGCGAAAAATCCCAGAAGATCGGATTCTGCACCGCGCCGTAGACGTCCAGACGCCAGCGCTCTCGGGAGATTTGCGGCGTCAGGCCGAGGTCGAGCACGGGCCAGTCTTTGGTGAGATGCTGTCCCGGCGGCAAGCGCTGCTCTTCCGGGCGGGAGCTTTTACCGGTGAGGAAACGGCCTTCCTGGGCCCAGCGCTGCTTGCTGCGCGTCAGCTTGCTGATCGGAGGCGGGTCATTTTCGTCGGCCATGTCGCGGCTCGTATCTGGAATCGCAAATCGGTGTTGCGGCCATCCTTCGAGACGGCCACTTCGTGGCCTCCTCAGGATGAGGTCAAACTTGTCGAAACACAACAACCTCATGCTGAGGAGCGAGCAACGCGAGCGTCTCGAAGCATGGGCGGCAGCGACTAATCTCTCTTAGTCAGTACCAGTCATTCATGACGGTGCATCGCCGATTTATGCTTGGTGTCGCGCATGGTCGAATAGATGATCAGCGAGAGGAAGATCATGCCGCTCAGATAATAATAGAACCAGTCTTCATGCCCGAGGCTCTTGAAGTACAGCGCAATCGCCGGCGCGGTGCCGCCGAACAGCGAGACCGTGATCGCGTAGGGCAGGCCGACGCCGAGCGCGCGGACATTGGTCGGAAACAATTCGGCCTTTACGATGGCGTTGATCGAGGTGTAGCCGGCGACGAAGATCCAGGCCGCGCAGATCAGCAGGAAGGCCATGAAAGGCGAGTTGGTCGCTTTCAAGGTGGTCAGGATCGGGATCGTCGCCAGCGTGCCGACGACGCCGAAAAAGATCAGCAGCGGCTTGCGGCCGATGCGGTCGGACAGCGCGCCGTAAATCGGCTGCAGCAGCGTCGCGAAGATCAGCGAACCGAAGATGACAAAGGTGGTCTGGTCTTCGGAGAGGCCGACCGACAATCTGACGAAGGTCTGCATATAGGTCGTGAAGGTATAGAACGCCGCGGTGCCGCCGGCGGTGAGGCCGACCACCAGCAACAGCTCGCGCGGATATCTCAGCAGGCCGCGGATCGAGCCGCTCGGCTTTGCGGCCTTCTTGGCTTCGATGAAGGCGTCGGTCTCGTGCAGATTGCGCCGCATCACGGCGGCGAAGATCGCGAGCCCGGCGCCGATCACGAACGGTATCCGCCAGCCCCAGTCTTTCAATTCCTGCGGCGTCAAGAATACCTTCTGCAGCAGCAGCAGCACGATGATCGCGGTGAGCTGGCCGCCGATCAGGGTGACGTATTGAAAGCTTGAATAGAAGCCGCGATGCCTTTCGTCCGCGACCTCGCTGAGATAAGTGGCGCTGGCGCCGTATTCACCGCCAAGGCTGAGACCTTCGATGATGCGCGCCAGCGCCAGAATGGCCGGAGCTGCGAGGCCGATCGTGGCGTAGGTCGGCGTCACCGCGATGATCAGCGAGCCGAAGCACATGCAGACCACCGACAGCGTCAGCGAAAGCCTTCGGCCGTAGCGGTCGGCGATGAAGCCGAACAGCCAGCCGCCGAGCGGCCGCATCAGGAAGGTGGCGGCAAACAGCACCGCGGCGTTGAGCTGCTGCACCACGGGATCGCTGTTCGGAAAGAAAGCCGGCGCGAAGTAAAGCGCGAACGCCGTATAGGCGTAGAAATCATACCATTCGACGAGGTTGCCGATCGAGCCGATGAAGATCGCCTTGACCCGGCGTTCGACGTCGGCGAGGTCGAGATGGTCGGAAACCGGCTTCAGTGCTTGATCCGTCAAATCCGGTCTCCGGGCGGTCATGCCGTCCAGGTGAGGACGGCCTCAGTTCGCCTTTCCAAATAGCATCGGAAGCTGGCGCGGTCCACGCACGGTACCTTCCGACCAGGTCACCTGACCAGCCGGATCGAGCCTGAAATCCGGAATGCGCTTCAGCCATTCCTCGATCGCAACGGTCATTTCCATGCGCGCGAGATTGGAACCGACGCAGCGGTGGATTCCGAGACCGAACGCCGCGTGGCGGTTTTCCTTGCGATCGATCACGACCTTGTCGGCATCGGGGAACATGGCTGGATCGCGGTTGGCGGCCGGAAACGACAGCAGCACCATGTTACCCGGCTTGACCGGACAGCCGCTGACCACGGTTTCCTTTGTCACCTCGCGCGCCATCGTCACCGGCGAATAGGCGCGCAGCAGTTCCTCGATCGCGATCGGCATCAGTTCCGGCTCCGCGATCAGACGGTCGCGATCGGACGGCGTTTTGGCCAGATGCCAGAGCGAGGCGCCGATCGCGCTCCAGGTGGTGTCGATGCCGGCGATCAGCAATAGCCGCAGCGAGCCCAGCACATGGGGGTCGGACAGCGGCTGGCCGTCCTTGTCCCTGGCGTTCATCAGCGTCGAGATCAGGTCGTCGCTGGGATGTTGCTTGCGATGCTCGATATGCTGGGTGAAATAGCCGGTCATTTCGTGGACCGCGCGCATCAGGGTGTCGTCGTCCTTGATGCCGAGTTCGAGGATCTCGTGGATCCACTTGATGAAGAGGTCGCCGTCCTTTTCGGGAATGCCGAGCATGTGGGCGATGGCGCGAACCGGAACATGCTTGGTGTAGCGGGCCGCGACGTCGCATTTTCCGTCGGCGATGAATTCGTCGATCAGTTCGTTGCAGATCGCGCGAACCCGGGGCTCCAGCTTTTTCATGGCGTCGGGCGTGAACGGCGGCAGCAGAAGCTGCTTGGCGGGCTTGTGCTCCGGCGGGTCGGAGGTGATCGGCGGCGACGTCGCGGTGGTCTCGGGCCGGACGTCGCGCACGATGATGCGGCGCGAGGAAAAATGCTCGGTGTCGTAGGCGATCTGCTTTACCGCATCATACGTGGTCGGCAGATAGCAGCCGAGAAAACGCCTGGTGTGAACCACCGGGGATTCCGACCGCAATTCATCCCAGATCGGAAACGGATTTTCGGTCCAGCGCGGGTCGGTATGATCGAAATCGTGAACCCAATCGGTGACGGGAGGATGCATGGTGCGGGCGGGATCGGACATCGGAGCAAATCCTCTGGTTTGTTCGCTGAAGTTTTTGTATCGAATCTGGCGGGGGAGGCGCACTATTCCTCGGTCACCTCGATCGCGAACTCCGGACAGTTGGTCTGTGCCAGCCAGGCCTTGTCCTCGAGGCCGGCGGGCACCATGCCGTCGCCGACCTCATGGGCGTTGCCGAATTCGTCGAGATCGAACAGTTCGGGCGCCAGCGACTTGCAGCGGGCGTGTCCCTGACATTTGTCCTGATCGACGCGTATTCTGAGTTTTCCGGACATTCGACCTCCCGTTGTACCGCCGCTTGCGGACGCTTTGCCAAAACGCGGGCGGCCGGTCACGTAGCGCTTCGATCCCGCGGAGCGTTGTTTTTGTTATTGTGAATTATAGTCATGACTATAATATAACCGTCAATACAAATTTGGATGATCCACCGATGGACTGGCAATCGATAGACTGGCTTGCGGTTCGGGACCTGCCGGGCATTCTGCCGACGCAGCAGCGCCGCAGCCAGGAAACCACGGTCGCGCTGCTGGAAGCCGGCGCCGCGATGCTACGCGAGCGGTCGCTCGACGAACTCCTGATCGAGGATTTATGCAAGCATGTCGGCGTTACGGTTGGCGCCTTCTACGGTCGCTTCGAAAGCAAGGACGCCTTTTTCAGCGCGCTGATGTCGCTTGCGGCCAGGAAAGCGCTGGCCGCCGTGCGCGTGGCGGTAGTCGACGAGGATAATCTCGGGACCGGGCTGGAAGCGGCTTGCCGAAGGGTCGTGGAGGTCGCCGTCGATGTCGTGCGCCGCAACGTTGGCGTCGTCCGCGCGGCCTCGCAATATGAGAGCATCTATCCGGAGCGGTGGGGAACGATCCGCGCCACCGGAAGCGCCATGGTCGAACTCGCCACGCCGCTGTTGCTGGCGCGGATGGGCCGGGGCCGGACCGAGGCAAAGGCGCGGAGCGTCGGCTTCGCGTTTCAGATGATGTTCGGCACGCTGGTCAACGCGGTCCGGCACAAGCCGAAGCTTGTCTCGCTCGACGAACCGGAAATGGTCGACCGCCTTGCGCTGACGATGTTTCTCCAGTTGCAGCACGAAGCCCGGACGGAAAGGCCGGGGAGATAGCCGCCTGCACCGCCTCGACTCCCTCCCGAGCGTCTTGGTCCTGACCTCATCCTGAGGAGCGGCCTCTTGGCCGCGTCTCGAAGGATGGCGGCATCGGGGCTTCATGGTTCGAGACGGCGCAAGAGCGCCTCCTCACCATGAGGGTCGAGAGTTATTGCTTCGGATGGAGTGATCTACGTGCGGAGAGTTGTTGGAGTGCTGCGTAATCGCCCCTTATGAAGGCTTCCTTCTTTGCCCGACTCCACTTCTTGAGCTTGCGTTCATTCTCTATGGCGTCGGTGATGCGGTCGAACCATTGCGAGAATACCAGCGTTACCGGGCGACGAGTTGCGGTGTAACCGCCAAAGGTCCCGGCATTGTGCTCCGCAATTCTTATTTCCAGCGCGGAGCGTGTTGTTCCGATGTAGAAGCTTCCATCAGAGCATCGAAGAATATAGAGAAAGGCGCCTTCAGCCACTTTTGATCTCCGCGTGCCATGCCCCAGAACCTCATCCTGAGGAGCGGCCTCTTGGCCGCGTCTCGAAGGATGGCGGCATCGGGGCTTCATGGTTCGAGACGCCGCTTCGCGGCTCCTCACCATGAGGATTGAGATGTTACCCTGTCACTTCGCCGGCCTCGGATCGATCGGCGTCGTGCCGCGCACGCCCAGAATGTTCTCCAGCACCCTGGCGCCGGCGAGAAGCTGGGCCTCGCCGCGTGGTGCGGCCACCATCTGAAGTCCGACCGGCAGGCCGGTTGAGGTAAAGCCGCAGGGCAGCGACAGCGCCGGGCAGCATACCAGCGTGATGGCATAGACGATGCCGAGCCACTCGACATAATTATCGAATTTCTTGCCCGCGCATTCGGCAACATAGCGGTGCTCGACCGGAAACGGCGCGACGATGGTCGCGGGCGTCAGCAGCAGGTCATAGCTCTTGAAGAACTCCAGCGTGCGCGCGGTCATCGCGACGCGCTGCGCTTCGGCGCGCTCGAGCTGTTCGACCGTGAGCTTAAGGCCTTCCTCGATGTTCCAGATCACCTCGGGTTTAAGCAGATCGCGCTTTGAGCGCAGCAGCGCCGCCTTGCTGATGGCGAAATCGAACGCGCGCAGCACGTGGAAGCATTCATGGGCCTCGCGCAGATCGGGATGGGCTTCCTCGACAATGGCGCCGGCTTCGGCAAACCGCGCCGCCGCCTTGCGGGTGATGGCGGCGACTTCGGGATCGACCGGGGTGATGCCGAGATCGGGCGAATAGGCAATGCGCTTCGGCTTGTTGCCGGAACGCGCAGCGGACAGGAACGATGCCGGCAGCACGGGCAGCGACAGCGGATCGGCCGGGTGCTCGCCGCTCATGGCATCGAGCAGCAGTGCAAGATCCTCGACATTGCGCGCCATCGGGCCGTGCACCGTCAGATTGCGGTCGATCTTGAAGGCGGGGCTACGCGCGACGCGGCCGATGCTCGGCCGCAGGCCGACGACGCCGCAGAAGCTCGCGGGGTTGCGCAGCGAGCCGCCCATGTCGGAGCCATGGGCGAGCCAGGCCGTGCCGGTCGCGAGCGCCACCGCGGCGCCTCCCGAGGAGCCGGCGGCCGATCGCGACAGATCCCAGGGGTTACGCGTCGCGCCGAATACCTCGTTGAACGTGTTGGCGCCGGCGCCGAATTCCGGCGTGTTCGATTTGGCGTAGATCACCCCGCCATTGCTTTCGAGGTGCTCGACCAGGATGTCGGAGCGGGCAGGGATGTTATCCTTGTAGATGGGGGAGCCCTGCGTGGTCAGCACGCCCTCGACATTGGTGAGATCCTTGATCGGCACCGGCATGCCCGCCAGCAGGCCGCGGCTGCCGGCCGGCTTTTTCATCAGCTCCCTGGCATGTGTCCGGGCGCGATCGAAGCACAGGGTCGGCAGGGCGTTCACCTTGCCGTCGACCTCGGCGATCCGCTGTTCCAGCACGTCGAGCAGATCGAGCGGCGTGACCTCGCCGGAGTTGAGTTTGTCGACGATCGCGCATGCCGTCGCCCGCACCAGTGCCTGATCAGATGCCACCTGTATCCCCCATCATTCCGCTACGCTGCTCGCTATAGCCGTGTAAAACATATTCCGGCAAAGTGGAAACACGCTGGATATACCGAAACCGGAGATTTGAGCATGAGTACGCCGTTCGACGCGCCCGACTGGCGCGGCATGAGCCAGGAAGACCGTGACAAGGGTCTCAACAACGGCGTCGCGGTGGCCGGAAGTGGCGAGACCGTCGCCGGCTGGGAGCGCCGCTCGACCGAGCTGCGCGGGCGATATTCCGACCATCTCGACCTCCGGTATGGCCCGCGCGAGCGCAATCGCATCGATTTCATCAAGGTCGCCGAAAAAGCGCCGACGCTGGTGTTCATCCATGGCGGCTATTGGCAGATGCGCGCCAAGGAGGCCTTCACGCTGTTTGCCGAGGGCCCGATGGCGCATGGCATCAACGTCGCGCTGTTTGGCTACACGCTCGCGCCGGATGCGACGCTCGACGAGATCGTCGCCGAAATCCATGGGGGGCTGGACTTTCTGGCCGCGCAATTGCCCGGTCTCGGCGGCGATGCGGGCCGGATCGCGGTGTCCGGCTGGTCCGCCGGCGGACATCTGACCGCGATGGCGCTGTCGCACCGCGACGTCAAAGCCGGCGTGGCGATCTCGGGCATCTACGATCTCGAGCCGATACGCCACAGCTATCTCAACGCCAAGCTCGGGCTCGATGAGGCGATGTCACGCCGCAACTCGCCGATGCTGCAGGCCGGCGGTCCGATGAAGCCGTTGTCGCTGGTGGCCGGCAGCGCCGAGTTGCCGCTGCTGCGCAAGCAGACCGCGGATTTCGCCGGCCACCGCGCCAACTACGGATTGCCGGTGACCTATGAAGAGATCCCCGGCGCCGACCATTTTACGATCATGAACGAACTGGCGTCGCCGGCCGGCCGGATCACGACGCTGATCCGGCAGTTGTTCGAAAGGACGGCCGTCTAGGTTCCGTCATTCCGGGATGGTGCGTTAGCACCAGACCTCAGATGTGCAATTGCACATCGGGGAATCTCGAGATTCCGGGTTCGATGCTTCGCATCGCCCCGGAATGACGAAGTTTGGATTCGTCGCTACGAACTTCGCAATAACGCCAGTCGGCGCGCCTACCACCCCCCGCTGATCCCGCCATCGACGGTGTAGATCACGCCTGACGTATAGCCGGAACGATCGGAGGCGAGGAACGCCATCAGGTCGCCGATTTCGCGGGCATGCGCGGGGCGGCCGAGCGGAAGGCCCTTTTGAAACTCCTTGTAACGGCTTTCGTCGCCGAACTGGTTCTTCGCGCGCGTCTTGAGCAGCGTGACGTGGCGATCGGTGCCGACCGGGCCGGGATTGATGCCGACCACGCGGATATTATCGGCGAGGCTCTTGCCGCCGAGCGCGCGGGTGAAGGCCATCAGCGCCGCGTTGCCGGCGCTGCCGCAGATATAGTTGGCGTCGAATTTTTCGCCGGCGGCGCCGATGTCGTTGACGATCACGCCATGGCCGCGCGCTTTCATCTCCGCGTAGATGGCGCGGGTGAGGTTGATGTAGCCGAACACTTTGAGATCCCAGGCGTGACGCCAGCTCGGCTCGTCGATCTTGTCGATCGAGCCGCCGGGAATATCGCCGGCATTGTTGACGAGGATGTCGATGTCGGAGGCATCCTTCGCCAGTCTGGCAAGATCCTCCGGCTTGCGCAGGTCGACGACATGGGCGATGGCGTCGATCTGATGCGTCGATCGCAGCCGCTCGGCCAGCGCCTTCAATTGATCGCCGCTGCGCGCGGCGAGCCGGAGATCGCAGCCTTCCTCGGCAAAGGCTTCGGCGGCGGCCGCGCCAATGCCCTTTGAGGCGCCGGTGATCAGGACACGTTTGCCGCGCAAATGGAGATCCATGGGGGTTACTCGCTGGGGTGGGAGAGGACTGATGGGGTCGTCGGAGATTTCAAGGGGTAGGCCGTCGCCTTTGGGGCGGTCAACATTGCACTGCAGCGTTGCACCGTGCCGGAGTTTGGTTCATTGCAATCCGATCGAAATAACCGGCACTGCCGGCGCGGCCAGGCATGAGGAATTTCCCGATGAGCAATGAAAAAAAGCAATACCGGATCGCGGTCATTCCCGGCGACGGTATCGGCAAGGAAGTGGCGCCGGAAGGGCTGCGCGTGCTGGAGACGGCTGCGAAAAAGCATGGCGTCAGCCTGCATTTCGACCATTTCGATTTTGCATCCTGGGATTATTACGAGAAGCACGGCGAAATGATGCCGGAGGACTGGAAGGCGAAAATCGGCAAGCACGACGCGATCTATTTCGGCGCGGTCGGCTGGCCCGCGAAAATCCCCGATCACGTTTCGTTGTGGGGCTCGCTGATCAAGTTCCGGCGCGAATTCGACCAGTACGTCAATCTTCGCCCGGTGCGGCTGATGCCGGGGGTGCCGTCGCCGCTGGCCAACCGCAAGCCCGGCGATATCGATTTCTGGGTGGTGCGTGAAAACACCGAAGGCGAATATTCATCGGTCGGCGGGCGGATGTTTCCGGATACCGATCGCGAATTCGTCACCCAGCAGACCGTGATGACGCGGGTCGGCGTCGACCGCATTCTGAAATTCGCGTTCGAGCTGGCGCAGTCGCGGCCGAAAAAGCATCTGACCTCGGCGACCAAATCCAACGGCATTTCCATCACCATGCCGTATTGGGACGAACGTGTGGAGGCGATGGCGAAGAACTATCCATCCGTGAAGTGGGACAAATATCACATCGATATCCTGACGGCGAATTTCGTGCTGCATCCGGACTGGTTCGACGTCGTGGTCGGTTCGAACCTGTTCGGCGACATCCTGTCCGACCTGGGGCCGGCCTGCACCGGCACCATCGGCATCGCGCCGTCCGGCAACATCAATCCGCCCGGGCTTTTCCCGTCGGTGTTCGAGCCGGTGCACGGTTCGGCGCCCGATATCGCGGGGCAGGGCATCGCCAACCCGATCGGCATGATCTGGTCCGGCGCGATGATGCTGGAGCATCTCGGCGAGAAGACCGCCGCGGCATCGATCGTCGCCGCGATCGAGCGCACCCTCGGCGAGCGCACGCTGCGTACAAGAGATCTCGGCGGCAATGCCGATACCACCGCCTGCGGCAAGGCGGTCGCGGAGATGGTGGAATAGCCGGCGTCGGCGTTCCCCACGCATCGGCTTTCACATTGTTTCCGCTAATCGCGACTCGATGGCGCGATAGCCAGATGCAACTGCTTCGTGCACGCGCCAGTACTGACAATGAGAGGTCGGTTGGTCGCGTGCCGCCCGTGCTTCGAGACGCTCGCGTCGCTCGCTCCTCAGCATGAGGTTGTCGTGTTTCAACAGTTACACCTCATCCTGAGGAGCGGCCTTTTGGCCGCGTCTCAAAGGATGGGCTGCAATGCTGATCTATGATTCCCGGTACTGGAGCCGCGCAAAGGCCGGCGCGTGCCTGTGTCGGCGCCGCAACAGTCGCGGCATTTCTTGCGGGCATTCCGACGAATTGATCCAGCACAATTTCTTTGATCGCCAGCCGGCATTTTTGGAGGTCAGTCGGGGGCGAATCCTTCGTTCCGGCAATGACTGGGGACCTCCATGAAGACAAGAACAAGAATTGCGCTCGCTTCACTCAACTTGGCTGCCGGGCTTTTTGGATTGGCAGCAGCGGCTTCGGCCGCCGACTTGCCGGCCACGGCCCCTTACCTGAAGGCCCCCGCGGTCGAAGCCTGGAATCCCTGGATGATTTGCCTGCGCGCGCTCGGTGTGGTTACCCGCGATTCGGGCTCAGTGAACCAAGTCCCGGGATCAGGCTTGAAAACATCGGACTCGATCATTCCCGAACTGGACATTTCTTACTTCTTCACCCGCAACATCGCGGCTGAACTAATTCTCGGCGTTACCCGTCACGAAGTGACCGGCACCGGCGTGCCCGCCACCGCCGGCCTCGACGTGGGCCGGGCCTGGTTGCTGCCGCCGACGCTGACGTTGCAATATCACTTCACCGATTTCGGCGCCTTCAAGCCTTATATCGGCGCGGGCGTGAACTACACGGTGTTCTACAACCAGTCGGCCGGCAACAGCTTCAATAATGCGGGGGTGATCGTAACCCAGAGCCATCTGCACAATTCGTTCGCGCCGGCGGCGCAGATCGGCTTCGACTACATGATCGACAAGCACCTCGGTCTCAACGTCGACGTCAAGAAGATCTGGTTGCGTCCGGATTGGGACGGCACGCTTGGCGGCGGAGTGCCGGTTACCGGCAAGGTCAATCTCGATCCGTGGCTGATCGGAACCGGTCTGACCTACAAGTTCTGATCTGGATGCAACCGTGCGGGGACCGGGTGAATGCGCTCAGGTCCCCGCCGCAATCCTTCGGCAATGCTGCCACGCCGCTTCGATCAAATTCTCGCTCGCCTCGGGCGTGCGGAACGCCGAATGCGCCGACAGCGTCACGTTGGGTAGCTTCGTCAGGGGATCGCCCTTCGGCAGAGGCTCGATGTTGAAGACGTCGAGCCCGGCGTGCCGGATGTGGCCCGACTTCAGGGCATCGATCATGGCGGCTTCGTCGACCACGGCCGCGCGCGCGGTGTTGACCAGGATCACGCCCGGCCGCATCGCCGCGATGCGTTCGCGCGAGAGAAAACCGCGGGTGTCGTCGTTCAACAGCAGATGCAGCGAGACGACGTGGCTTTCGGCGAGCAGCTTTTCCAGCGTCACGAATTCGACGCCGGCAGAACTCTTGGGCGTCCGGTTCCAGGCCAGCACGCGCATGCCGCTGCCGAGCGCGATGCGGGCGACTTCCGCGGCGATGCCGCCGAATCCGATCAGGCCAAGCGTCTTGCCGGTCAGTTGCATTCCGTCCTCGCGCAGCCAGTTGCCGGCGCGCATCTCGCGGTCCATCCGGGCGATGCCGCGCGCGGCTTCCCACATCAAGGCGATGGCGCATTCGGCCACGGCGGTGTCGCCATAGCCTTTGATCAGATGCACTTCGATCCCGAGCTCGGCGAGTTCTTCCGGGTTCATGTAGCTGCGGGCGCCGGTACCCAAAAACACCACGTGCTTGAGGCCGGCGCATTTCCTGGCGATATCGGTCGGCAGCGCGGTGTGATCGACCACCGCGATCTCGGCGCCGTCGAGCACTTCTGGGTATTGGTCCGACCTGATGTCGGGATTGCGATGGATGCGAACCTGGGGATCGCCGGGCTTTCCCAGCCGCTCGAAGATCACGGCCAGCGATTCATTGGCGTCGACAAAAACTCCGCGCACGGCAATCCTCCGAATACGAGATGATCAGGATGCGACGCCGGCAAGCGCCAGCACCGTATGCATCAGAACGTTGGCGCCCGCCGCGCAATCGGCCTGGGTTGCGTCTTCAAGCTCATTGTGGCTGATGCCGTCCTTGCAGGGAACGAACACCATCGCCGCGGGCATGACGGTGTTGAGGTTGCAGGCATCGTGACCGGCGCCTGAGGTGATGCGCCGGTGCGAATAGCCGAGCGCCTGGGCGGCATTCTCCACCGCATCCACCAGTTTCGGGTCGAAATGCGTCGGCGGCTTGCGCCAGACCAGGTCGAGCTTGACGTCGACCTTGCGCCGCGCCGCGATCTCGGCAATCGCCGCGCGCAGATCCTTGTCGAGCGCGTCCATGATCGCACCATCGGCGCTGCGGCAGTCCATGGTGAACGCGATTTCGCCGGGTATGACGTTGCGCGAGGGATTTGCAATCACGGCCTCGCCGATGGTGCCGACCGCTTTCGGGCCGTGCTTTTTCGCAATGGCTTCCATCGCCAGCACGATTTCCGACAGCGTCGCCAGCGCATCGCGCCGCAGCGGCATCGGGGTGGTGCCGGCATGGCTTTCAAAGCCGGTGATCTGGCCGTCATACCACAGCACGCCCTGGCCGGAATCGACCACGCCAATGGTCTTGTTCTCGGCTTCGAGAATCGGGCCCTGTTCGATGTGCAGCTCGACAAAGCCCGAGAATTTCTGGGTGCCGACCGGGCGGTCGCCGCGATAGCCGATGCTGTCGAGCGCCTCCGCCACCGAGACGCCTTCCGCATCCTTGCGCGACAGGATGTCGTCGGTGGTGAAATCGCCGACATAGGCGGCCGAGGCCATCATCGCCGGGGCGAAACGCGAGCCTTCTTCATTGGTCCAGTTGCAGATGCAGATCGGCGTCTCGGTTTCGATGCCGGCATCGTTGAGGGTGCGGACCACTTCGAGCGCCGCCAGCGTGCCGAGCACGCCGTCGAACTTGCCGCCGGTCGGCTGGGTATCGAGATGCGAGCCGAGGCCGACCGGCGGCTTCGACATGTCGCGGCCTTTGCGCAAACCGAACATCGACCCCAGCGCATCGACATGCACGTCGAGACCGGCGGCCTCGCACGCGGTGCGGAACCAGTCCCGCACCTGCTTGTCCTCGGGGCCGAGCGTCAGCCTGCGCACGCCGCCCTTGGGCGTGGCGCCGAATTTCGCGGTTTCGTGGATCGCATCCCAGAGCCGGGCGGAATTGATTTGCAGATTGGAGGCGATTTTGGTCATTCCGTCGTTCCAGAAAGCGGGCCAGAGATCAGGCAGTGAATGCGCTTGCCTGCTTCAATGACGCGCCTGCAGCGGCGCGTCAATAACGCTGCCCCGCGCCAGATTTGCGGCGAGTTCGGCGACGCGCTCGATCGCGACGGTGTCGGGCGAAACCAGCCAGCTCGCCGAGAACGTCAGCAGCGGCATTTGCAAATTGGTCGAGAGCAGTTGAAGCCGTCCGTCGGTCATTTCATTTTCGACGATGGCGGTCGGGATAACCGCGATGCCGAGGCCTTCGATCGCCATGTGGATGACGGTGGCGAGCGATGCGCTGGCGTGCAGGCGGATCGGCGGCAGGTCCGGGCGGTTGAACATCGAGCGGACGATTTCGTAAGGCTGGGTCTTGCGCGGAAAGGTGATGAGGGGAAATTTCGCAAGGTCATGCACGGTCAGCCGCCGCTGGCCCAGTCCAAGCGAGGGGCTGGCGAGAAAGCCGACCGGATAATCGCACAGCACCCGGTTGCTGACGGTGGGCGCCGTCAACGGTCCGAGCAGGAACGCGAGTTCGATTTCCTGCGCCAGCAGCCGGGTCGTCAAATTCGAGGTGATGTCGACCTCGATTTCGAGCGAGAGGTTGGGATAGGCGTGATTGACGCTCTTGATCAGTTGCGACAGCCAGGTGTGGACGATGGTTTCGGCGACGCCGAGCCGCAGCACGCCATGCATCGCCGAGCGGTCGCCGACCGCCGCCAGCATCTCCGAGCGCAGCCCGATCAGCTTCTCGGCATACACCATCATCTGCCTTCCACTCGGGGTCGGCAGCACCATGCGCCGGTCGCGCTGCAACAGCCGGACCCCGACCTCGTGCTCGAGCTGGGCAATCCGCTGCGAGATCGCCGGTTGGGTGGTGTTGAGCTTCTGGGCGGCGCCGCGAAAGCTGCCGAGCGTCACCACCCACATGAAGGTCTCGATTGCCTTGAAATCAGCCATGCACCCAAAGCCCCCAGATCAATAAATAAAATTTATCGATCTTGATTAAAAACAACGATTAGACATTATGGTAGCCATATGCGCCTCTGCCTGTCGAGCTAATAAGAGCGGATTTGACATGACCAGCCTGGCTAGGACGGAACGGCTATCGGATCACGGCGCGACCGATCTTTCGGCCAGCGTCGCGGCCCGGCATGCCTGCCGCGCCGGGATGGCCGCCTCCACCGCCGGCGTCGCCAATGGCTTCGTCCAGGGCAATCTCGCCATCCTGCCGGAGAAGCTCGCGGCTTCATTTCACCGGTTCTGCCAGCTCAATCCAAAGCCCTGTCCCGTGATCGGGATGTCCGACGTCGGCGACCCCCGTATTCCCTCGCTCGGGATCGATCTCGATATCCGCACCGACCTGCCGCGGTATCGGATCTGGCGCGACGGCGAGGTGGTGGAGGAGCCGACCGATATCATGGCGCATTGGCGCGACGATCTGGTGGCGTTCGTGCTCGGATGTTCCTTCTCCTTTGAAGAGGCGCTGATGGCGGACGACCTGCCGATCCGGCATATCGAGCGGAACGTGCGGGTGCCGATGTACCGCACCAATATCGCCTGCAGCCCTTCGGGCCCGTTCGCCGGTCCGATGGTGGTATCGATGCGCCCGTTCAAGCCGGCGGATGCGATCCGCGCGGTGCAGATCACCTCGCGCTTTCCTTCTGTGCACGGCGCGCCGGTTCATCTCGGCCATCCGCAGTCGATCGGGATCGCCGATCTCGCCAAGCCCGACTACGGCGACGCCGTGCCGGTGGAGGCTGACGAGATTCCCGTGTTCTGGGCCTGCGGCGTCACCCCGCAAGCGGTGATTGCAGCCGCCAGGCTGCCGTTCGCGATCACGCACGCGCCCGGATTGATGCTGGTGACCGACCTGAAGAACAAGCAGCTTGCCGTGCTTTGATGCAGCTTCTGCCATTCATTGAGGCTTTACCCTAACCTTCAACCGTTTCATCGATAACCGCCGATAATCAGAGGGATTTGTAATGACCATCACGCGCCGAAACGTACTGCTTGGAGCCACGGCCACCGCGGCGCTGCTGCCGATGGCAGCCCGCGCGCAGACATCCGAAGTGGTGATCGGCGTGATCTATCCGCTGTCCGGCGCCAGCGCCCAGATCGGCGTCGACGCGCAAAAATCATTCGAGACCGCAGCCGAGGTCATCAACAAGAACTACGATTTCGACCTGCCGCTGGCGCGCGGCGAGGGATTGTCCGGCCTCGGCGGCGCCAAGGTCCGCCTGGTGTTCGCCGATCACCAGGCCGACCCGCAGAAGGGGCGCGCCGAAGCCGAGCGCCTGATCACCCAGGAAAAAGTCTGCGCCATCGTCGGCACCTATCAGAGCGCGGTGGCCGTGACGGTCAGCCAGATCTGCGAGCGCTACCAGATCCCGTTCATCTCGGCGGACAATTCCTCGCCGAGCCTGCATCGCCGGGGCCTGAAGTTCTATTTCCGCGCAGCCCCCCATGACGAGATGTTCTCGGGCGCGATGTTCGATTTCTTCGATGCCATGAAGAAGAAGGGCACCAAGATCGAGACGCTGGCGCTGTTCCACGAGGACACCATCTTCGGCACCGATTCCGGCAATGCGCAGCTCAAGCTCGCGGGCGAGCGAGGCTACAAGGTGCTGGCCGATATCAAATACCGCGCCAATTCGCCGTCGCTGTCGGCCGAAGTGCAGCAGCTCAAGGCCGCCAATGCCGACGTGCTGATGCCCTCGAGCTACACCACCGACGGCATCCTTCTGGTCAAGACCATGGCCGAACTCGGCTACAAGCCCAATGCCATCGTCGCGCAGGACGCCGGCTTCTCCGAAAAAGCGCTGTATGACGCGGTCGGCGACAAGCTCGAAGGCGTGATCTCGCGCGGCAGCTTCTCGCTCGATCTCGCGGCCAAGCGCCCGATGGTCGGCAAGATCAACGCCATGTTCAAGGAGAAGTCGGGCAAGGACCTCAACGACTTCTCGTCGCGGCAGTTCATGGGCCTGATCGTGATGGCGGACGCCATCAATCGCGCCAAGTCCACCGATGGCGAGAAGATCCGCGAGGCGCTGGTCGCCACCGACATGCCGGGCGAGACCACCATCATGCCGTGGAAGCGGGTGAAGTTCGACGAGGCGGGCCAGAACAACGATGCCGATCCGGTGCTGCTGCAATATATCGGGGGCAAGTTCGTCACCATCTTCCCGCCGCAAGCCGCCGTCGCCGAAGCCACCTGGCCGATGAAGTAAACGGCCGGCGCGGGGCGGGGGCCATGACAGCCGTAGGGTGGGCAAAGCGAAGCGTGCCCACCATTCAAGATTGCGATCGCATCAGTGGTGGGCACGGCGCAAGGGGCGCCTTTGCCCACCCTACAATTTACTCACACGCTCTCAGGGTGACGACGTTGCAAATGGAGCAACATCTGTGACAACCGAAACCATCATCCAAAGCCTCGCCAGCGGCCTGTTGATGGGTCTGCTCTACGGCCTGATCGCCGTCGGGCTGGCGCTGATCTTCGGCCTGATGGATGTGGTGAATTTCGCCCATGGCGAATTCCTCATGATCGCGATGTATGCGACGTTCTTTCTGTTCGCGTTCTTTGCGATCGATCCGTTGCTGGCGGCGCCGCTGGTCGCCGCCGCGCTGTTCGTGTTCGGAGCGGTGGTCTATCTCCTGATCGTGCGCTTTGCGGTCAGGGCGAAAGCCAATGCCGGCATGGTGCAGATTTTCTCGACCTTCGGGCTCGCCATCGTGATGCGCGGCCTCGCGCAGTTCTTCTTCACGCCGGATTATCGCAGCGTCACCCATTCCTGGCTCGGCGGCAAAACCATCTCGGTTGCCGGCGTGTTCCTGCCGGTACCGCAATTGGCCGGTGCGCTGGTGTCGATCGCGGCGTTCGCGGCGCTGTATTTCTTCATCAATCGCACCGACTTCGGCCGCGCGCTTGAAGCGACCCGTGAGGACGCCGGCGCGGTGGCGCTGGTCGGCATCGACAAGAACCGGGTGTTCGCGCTGGGCTGGGGCCTCGGTGCGGCGCTGGTGGGACTCTCCGGCGCGATCATGGCGATGTTCTTCTACATCTATCCCGATGTCGGCGCGTCGTTCGCGCTGATCGCCTATGTCACGGTGGCGCTGGGCGGCTTCGGCAGCGTGTTCGGTGCTTTTGCCGGCGGCATCATCGTCGGGCTGGTCGAAGCCACCACGGCGCTGATCCTGCCGCCCTCGCTAAAGTCGGTCGGCATCTACGCGGTCTATCTGCTGGTGGTGTTCGTCCGGCCGCGCGGCCTGTTCGGGTCGATCTGATGGACACGAGTTTTGCCCAGCGCCGCCGGCGCGATTTGATCGCGGCCGCGTGCCTGGCGGCTATCGCCGCGCTGGTGCCGCTGTTCGTGAAAGACGTCTACGTCCAGAACATTATGGTTCTGACGCTGATGTATGCCGCTTTGTCGCAGAGCTGGAACATCCTCTCCGGCTATTGCGGGCAGATCTCGCTCGGCCACGCGCTGTATTTCGGGCTCGGCGCTTACACGACAGCGCTTCTGTTCACCAAATTCGGCGTGCTGCCGTGGTTCGGCATGCTCGGCGGCGGCCTGATATCGGCTGTGATCGCGATGGCGCTGGGCTATCCCTGTTTTCGCCTGCGCGGGCATTATTTCGTCATCGCCACCATCGTCATCGCCGAGATCGCGCTGTTGCTGTTCCAGAACTGGGATTGGGCCGGTGCGGCGCTCGGCATCGACATTCCCGTGCGGGGCGATAGCTGGCTCAAGTTCCAGTTCACGCGCAGCAAGCTGCCATATTTCTATTTCGCGCTGGCGCTGGCCTGCGTCGCCTGGCTCGTGACCTGGTGGCTGCAGGATTCCAAATGGGGCTATTGGTGGCGCGCCGTAAAGGACAATCCCGATGCCGCCGAAAGCCTTGGCGTGGTGGTGTTCAATTCCAAGATGGGGGCCGCGGCGGTGTCGGCGTTCCTGACCGCGGTCGGCGGCAGCTTCTATGCGCAGTTCGTTTCCTACATCGACCCGGAAAGCGTGATGGGCTTCCAGTTCTCGCTGTTGATGGCGCTGCCCGCGGTGCTCGGCGGCATCGGCACGTTGTGGGGACCGGTGCTCGGCGCCGTCATCCTGATCCCGCTCACGGAGCTGCACGCGCTCCTTTATCGGCGGCTCAGGCCGCGGCGTCGATCTGATCGTCTATGGCACCCTGATCGTGCTGATCTCGCTGGCGCGGCCCGAGGGCCTGGTCGGATTGTTCTCGCGGCGGCGCAAGGGGGTGGCGCGATGACGCCCTTGCTGGAGACCAAGGCGTGTGGCAACGCTTCGGCGGCCTGATCGCCAACAGCGACATCTCAATTTCGGTCGGGCGCGGCGAGATCGTCGGCCTGATCGGTCCCAACGGCGCCGGCAAGTCGACGCTGTTCAATCTGATCGCCGGCGTGCTGCCGCCGACGCAGGGATCGATCTGGTTCGACGGCGAGGACGTCACCGCGCTGCCCGCGGCGGAGCGCTGCCAGCGCGGTATCGCGCGCACCTTTCAGGTGGTCAAGAGTTTCGAGACCATGACGGTGATCGACAACGTCATCGTCGGCGCGCTGATCCGCACCACGGTCATGCGCGAGGCCCGCCGCAAGGCCCACGAGGTGCTGGAATTCGCCGGCCTTGCCGGCCGCGCCGACGTGCTGGCCAGCGAATTGATCCCTTCCGAAAAACGCCGGCTCGAGGTCGCGCGTGCGCTCGCGACCGAGCCGAAGCTGCTGCTGCTCGATGAAGTGCTCACGGGTTTGACGCCGATCGAGGCCCAGACCGGCGTCGAACTGGTGCGGAAAGTGCGCGCCACCGGCGTCACCGTGCTGATGGTCGAGCATGTCATGGAGATCGTGATGCCGCTGGTCGACCGTGCCATCGTGCTCGATCTCGGCAAGGTGCTGGTCGAGGGCAAGCCGGCCGACATCGTTCGCGATCCGAAAGTCATCTCGGCCTACCTTGGGGATCGTCATGCTGTCGGTGCATGAAGTCACCACCGCCTATCAAGGCTTGGTCGCGATCTCCGCGGTGAGCATTGAAGTGGCAAAAGGCGAGATCGTCTGCGTCGCGGGCGCCAACGGCGCCGGCAAATCGACGCTCTTGAAATCCATCGCCGGCGCCGAACGCCCGCGCTCCGGCGCCGTCAGCTTCGATGGCACCCGCATCGACGGCATGGCGCAGCATGTC
This sequence comes from uncultured Alphaproteobacteria bacterium, assembly GCA_963793165.1. Taxonomy (GTDB): domain Bacteria; phylum Pseudomonadota; class Alphaproteobacteria; order Rhizobiales; family Xanthobacteraceae; genus Bradyrhizobium. Next base: position 412,129 of record CAWBYU010000002.1, on the reverse strand, counting down.
ATCACGTCGCGCGGCATCGCCTACGTGCCGGAGAACCGCCGGCTGTTTCCGCGGCTGTCGGTGCGCGACAATCTGCGGCTCGGCAGCTATCTCTACCGTGGCGAGGCCGATCGCGACCAGCCGCTGGATCTGGTGTTCAAGCTGTTTCCGCGCCTGTCCGAACGGCTGGAGCAGCGCGCCGAGACGCTCTCCGGCGGCGAGCAGCAGATGCTGGCGATCGGCCGCGCCCTGATGACGCGTCCCCGACTGTTGATGCTGGACGAGCCATCGCAGGGCATCATGCCGAAGCTGGTCGATGAGATCTTTGCCGCCGTGAAGCGGATCCGCGATGCCGGCATGACCGTGCTGATCGTCGAGCAGCGCATGGCGGAGTGCCTGGAGATCGCCGACCGCGCCTACATCCTGCAGACCGGCCGCGTGCTGATGCAGGGCGCAGCCAGTGACATCATGGGCAACCCGGACGTGCGCAAGGCGTATCTGGGGCTCTGACTTCAGTCGCCGTCATTGCGAGGAGCGTAGCGACGAAGCAATCCATTCTTTCTTTGCGTGGTGAGATGGATTGCTTCGCTGCGCTCGCAATGACGTTGAGGGGGCGTCGCAATGACGGGGGCCTCAATCGTGCCCGTGCTCCGGCAACTCCAACCCGAACGTCTTGGTCAAATCCGCCACCTGCTCGGGCGACAAATAGCGCGGGTTCAGCCCGCGCAGCAGCAGATAGAGCTTTGCGGTTTCTTCCAGCTCTTCCATCGCGAACACGGCGGCCTCCAGCGTGTCGCCCGCTACCACCGGCCCGTGATTGGCGAGCAGCACCGATGAATATTTTCCCGCCAGACCCTTGATGGCGTCGGCCACCGCGGGATCGCCCGGCCGATAATACGGCACCAGCGCCGTCGCGCCGCACTTCATCAGGTAATACGGCGTCATCGGCGGCAGCGCGGCGCGGGGATCGATTTCCGGCAGCATCGACAGCGCCACCGAATGCGTCGAATGCAGATGCACCACCGCGCGGGCGGCGCTGCGGGTCTGGTACAGCGCGCCGTGCAGCGGCACTTCCTTGGTCGGCGCATCGCCGGAAACCAGCCGGCCGTCGGCGCCAAGTCGCGACAGCCGCGCCGGGTCGAGCGAGCCGAGCGAGGCATTGGTCGGCGTCACCAGCCAGCCGCCGTCATCGAGTTTCACGCTGATATTGCCGGAGGAGCCCGGCGTCAGCCCGCGCTCGAACAGCGAGCGGCCGAGGCGGCAGATTTCCTCGCGGATCCTTGTCTCGGTCATGGGCGCATACCTGTTTCCCGCCTTGTCTCATGCTTTGGCAGCGCGGCCAAGCCGTGATACCCAGAGACAAAGCCGCCGTTCAATCCGGCTGTGAGGAAACCCGAGGTAACGCCTTATGCCTGAATCGATATCCGCAAAACCGCGCGTCGCCGTCATCGGGCTCGGTTCGATGGGGTTCGGCATGGCAACCTCGCTGCGGCGCGCCGGATTCGACGTCACCGGCTGCGACGTGTCGGCGGATGCGGTTAAGCGGTTCGTCACGGATGGCGGAGGCGGCGCCGGGACGCCGGCGGAAGCCGCGAAGGCGGCCGATATCGTCGTCAGCGTGGTCGTCAACGCAGCCCAGACCGAAACCATTCTGTTCGGCACCGACGGCGTCGCCGAAACGCTGGCAAAGGACGCGGTGTTCGTCTCCTCCGCGACCATGGACCCCGATGTCGCACGGCGGCTGGCGAAACAGTTGGAAGCCACCGGCCGGCACTATCTCGATGCGCCGATCTCCGGCGGCGCCCAGCGTGCGGCGCAGGGCGAACTGACCATCCTCGCATCGGGCAGCGCTGCCGCGTTTGCCAGGGCCAGGCCCGCGCTCGACGCCATGGCGGCCAAGCTCTACGAACTCGGCGACGCCGCGGGGCAGGGCGCCGCGTTCAAGATGATCAACCAGTTGCTCGCGGGCGTGCATATCGCGGCGGCCTCGGAAGCGATCACCTTCGCCGCCAGGCAGGGTCTCGATATTCGCAAGGTCTATGAAGTGATCACCGCATCCGCCGGTAATTCCTGGATGTTCGAGAACCGCGTGCCGCATGTGCTGGACGGCGATTACACCCCGCGCAGCGCGGTGGAGATCTTTGTGAAAGACCTCGGCATCATCCAGGACATGGCGCGCAAGGCGAAATTCCCGGTGCCTGTGGCGGCGGCGGCGCTGCAGATGTTCCTGATGACGGCGGCCTCCGGCATGGGCCGCGACGACGACGCCTCGGTGGCGCGGATGTATGCCCGCGTCACCGGCACGCATCTGCCGGGCGAGCCGACGTAGCAAGCGACAAGAGGACCATCGATGCCCCGTTTTGCCGCCAATCTCTCGATGATGTTCACCGAAGTCCCGTTCCTCGACCGTTTTGAGGCGGCGGCAAAGGCCGGCTTCACCGCCGTCGAGTTCCTGTTTCCCTACGACCATCCGGCCGAAGCCGTGGGCGAGCGGCTGCACCGCAACGGCCTGACCCAGGCGCTGTTCAACCTGCCGCCGGGCAACTGGAACGCCGGCGAAAAGGGATTTGCCGCGTTGCCCGAGCGTTTCGATGATCTGAAGCGAAGCCTGACCACGGCGCTGCCCTATGCGCAGGCCACCGGCGTCAAGCGGCTGCATCTGATGGCGGGCATCGCCAATCGCAGCGAACCGAAAGCCGTGGAGGCGTTTTACAAATCAGTGGCATGGGCGGCGGAATTCTTCGCGCCGCACGGCCTCGACGTCGTGATCGAGCCGATCAATCCGCGCAACGTGCCCGGCTACTTCCTCAACGATTTTTCCTTTGCCCGCGACCTCATCGTCGAGCTGAAAATCCCGAACCTGAAGCTGCAGTTCGACATCTATCATTGCCAGATCATCCATGGCGACGTCACCATGCGGCTGCGCCAGATGATGCCGATCATCGGCCATATCCAGATCGCCAGCGTCCCGTCGCGCAACGAACCGGATGGGGAGGAACTGAACTACCCGTTCCTGTTCGATGAGCTGGACCGGCTCGGCTATGGCGGATTTGTCGGCTGCGAATATAATCCGCGGGCCAGGACCACCGATGGCCTCGGCTGGTTCAAGCCCTATGCCGGAGTGAAACCGTGACCCCGGCCGGGAAGTTGTCTCTTGGCTGCATCGCCGACGACTACACCGGCGCCTCCGATCTCGCCAACACGCTGACCCGCTGCGGGCTGCGCACGGTTCAGACCATCGGCGTGCCCGCGGACGATCTGGCCTTGCCCGAGGTCGACGCGGTGGTGGTGTCGCTGAAAAGCCGGTCGATCGAAGCCGGACTTGCCGTCACCCGCTCCCGCGCCGCGGAGAAATGGCTACGCGGCCGAGGGGCTTCGCACGTTCTGTTCAAGATCTGCTCGACCTTCGATTCCACCGATGCCGGCAATATCGGCCCGGTGATGGATGCGCTGCGCGCGGATTCCGGCGATGCGATCGTGCTGGTGACGCCGGCCTTTCCCGAGACCGGCCGCACGGTCTACCAGGGCAATCTGTTCGTCGGCTCGGTGCCGCTCAACGAAAGCCCCCTGAAGGATCATCCGCTCAATCCGATGCATGATTCCAATCTGGTGCGGGTGCTGGCGCGGCAGAGCAAGACCAGGGTCGGGCTCGTGGAACTCGCGGCGCTGTCGCGCGGAGCGGATGCCGTCCGCGCGCGCCTTGCCGGTCTTTCGAAGGATGGCATCGGCGCGGCGATCGTCGATGCGGTATTCGATCGCGATCTCGAAACCATCGGCCTGGTGGCGCTGGATCATCGTCTCTCCGTCGGCGCCTCCGGTATCGGGCTTGGTCTCGCCCGGGCGCTGGTCGCATCGGGCCGCGTCAGGCCGCAAGCGTCGAACGCTGTGGCGGAGGCGCCGATCGGCGGACCGGCGGCCTGTCTGGCCGGCAGTTGTTCGCAGGCGACGCTGCAGCAGATCGCCAACGCCGAGCGTGTCATGCCGGTGCTTCATCTTGATTCTGAAAAAGCCGTGGCGGGTAAAACCGAGGCGCAGCGTGCACTTGGCTGGGCCGGTGAACATCTTGCCAAAGGTCCGATCCTGATCGCCAGCAGTGCGACGCCGGACCAGGTCGCAGCTCTGCAAGCACGTCATGGCCGCGATGCAGCCGGACATGCCATCGAGCAGGCGATGGCCGATATCGCCGAGGGGCTGGTGCAATCGGGCGTGCGACGGCTGGTGGTTGCCGGCGGCGAAACCTCCGGTGCGGTGGTGGATCGCCTGAAAATCCCCGGCTTTCTGGTCGGCGCCGAAATCGCCGCCGGCGTGCCGGTGCTGCGCGCGGTCGGCGCCAAGGCCGGCGAGATGCTGCTTGCGCTGAAATCAGGCAATTTCGGCGGTCCGGAATTTTTCTCCGACGCGCTCAAGCTGATGCGCTAGGCGCTTCGCCGCGCCGATCCGTCGCGGCGGTTTTAATTTACCGGTACTTAATCAGTCGCAGTGCAATATCGACAGGATTCATCGCCTTCCGTCGGACAGCGCGATCCCATACCGACGCACTCCAATCCAAGAGATTGCAATCATGCTCGCCAGGCTCTCGATCCGTACCAAGATTACGGTCGTCGTCGCTTTCCTGCTGTTCGCCATGTCGGTCATGGGAGCGCTGAACCTGCGACAGATGTATGCGATCAACGCCGCCACCGTCGATATCACGACCAGTTGGCTGCCGAGCATTCGGGTACTTGGCGAACTGCGCGCCGCCACCATCACCTATCGGGCGATCGTCCGTACTCATCTGCTCTCTCCCGACGAGGCCGGCAAGAAGCTTCAGGAAGATCTTCTCGCAAAGTGGTTCACCAACACCGAGAATGCCCGCAAAACCTACGAACCGCTGATCACCTCGGCGGAAGAGCGCGCGTTGTATAACGAGTTCAGCGCCTCCTGGGCCGAATATATCGCCGGCGCAAAGGAGGTCCTGGCGCTGTCCCGCAAGAACGAGGACAAGGAGGCCAGGGTGCTTCACGCCAAGGCGTCGCTTGCCGGCGTCCATGGCGACGAGACGCTGCAGAGGGACGTCGCGCTCAACAACAAGGGCGCGGACGCGGCCAGCGCCGAGGCCGCCGAAAACTTCGACAGGGCCGTCAAGCTCGTCCTGTCATCGCTGCTGCTGGCCATTGTCATCGGCATTGGCGCCGCGATCCTGCTGGTTCGCGATGTGTCCGCCGGAATCAAGTCCATCATCGGGCCGATGCAGGCGCTTGGTAATGGCGATCTGACCGTGCAGATACCGCATCAGGGCGAGACCACCGAGATCGGCGCGATGGCGGACTCGCTGCAGGTGTTCAAGCAGGCGCTGATTGCGAAGAAAGCCGCCGATCAGGCTGCTGCCATCGACGCGGAAGCCAAGATCGAGCGCGGGCGCCGGGTGGATGGCATCACCCGCGACTTCGAATCGATGATCGGCGAGATCGTCGCCACCGTATCTTCCGCCTCGACGCAGCTTGAGGCTTCGGCGGGAACGCTGACGTCGACCGCCGAGCGGGCGCAGGAACTTACCACCATCGTCGCCGCCGCGTCCGAGGAAGCCGCCGCCAATGTGCAGTCGGTGGCCTCGGCGACCGAAGAAATGGCGTCGTCGATCACCGAAATCAGCCGTCAGGTGCAGGAATCGGCCCGGATGGCAAACGGGGCCGTCGATCAGGCCCGCAAGACCAATGATCGCGTCGGCGAATTGTCGAAAGCCGCGAGCCGCATCGGCGACGTCGTCGAACTGATCAACACCATCGCGGGCCAGACCAACCTGCTGGCGCTCAATGCCACCATCGAGGCCGCACGCGCCGGCGACGCCGGCCGCGGTTTTGCGGTCGTGGCGTCGGAAGTGAAAGCCCTTGCCGAGCAGACCGCGAAGGCGACCGGCGAGATCGGCCAGCAGATCACCGGCATCCAGGCCGCGACCCAGGAGTCGGTGAACTCCATCAAGGAGATCAGCGGCACCATTGAAAAACTGTCGGAGATCTCCTCGACCATCGCCTCGGCGGTGGAAGAGCAGGGCGCGGCAACGCAGGAAATCTCTCGCAACGTGCAGCAGGCGGCCCGGGGCACCCAACAAGTGTCCTCCAATATCACCAACGTGCAACGCGGCGCCGGTGAGACCGGTTCGGCCTCCTCGCAGGTACTCACCGCGGCGCAGTCGCTGTCCGGCGACAGCAACCGGCTGAAACTTGAAGTCGGCAAGTTCCTCAACTCGGTAAGGGCCGCCTGACAATGGAGAGCGCGGCTCCGGCGCGGCCGGGTCCCGCTCTCAGTCGTGCATTTTTGAAAAGCGCGTCGCCGATCGAAGCGGTGACGACGGGCCATCCATCCCGTGGCAGGACGCCGATCAGGATCGTCCTGGTTCGCCGTTTCCGTAGTTCTACGGGGCGCCATATTAATACACGCGCAGGACGTGCCGGCTTTGATGTTAGCGGCCCGTGCTCTGCCGATTCGCGGCTCCATCGCCTCAGATGTGTCAACGCCCAACACCAAGAGATTTTCAATGATGCTCGCCAAGTTCTCGATTCGCGCCAAGATCACGACCGTCGTCGCGTTCCTCCTCCTTGCGATCACGGGCATGGGCCTGCTCGCGGTCAAGAATATGCGAGCGATCAACGCCAATACCGTGGATATCACGACCAGTTGGCTGCCGAGTGTTCGTGTGCTGGGCGATCTGCGCGCCGGCGTCATTACCTATCGCAACGTGATCCGCGAGCACATGCTGGCCGAGACCCTTGCGGAAAAGGAGGCGGCAGAAAAGACCTTGGCCACGGTAGTCGAGAGCAATGCGAAAATCCGCCAGAGCTATGAGCCGATGATTACCTCTCCCGAAGAACGCCGACTTTACAACGAATGGGTCAGCACGTGGGAGAGCTACAAGAGGGGCACGGGGGAGGTCATGGCGCTGTCCCGCAAGGCCGCCGGCCAGATCCCCCATGATGCGCATGAGTTGAATACGAAGACGGTGAACAAGATCGGGATCGAGGCGGACGACATCCTGAAGAAGGACATCGACCTCAACAATGCAGGTGCCGACACAGCAGCCAAGGACGCGGCCGACAGCTACACTTCGGCCTTGGCGATGCTGGCGGTCATCCTGGGTGTGGCTATTATCGTCGGAATTGCCGTCAGCTTTTATGTGGTTCGCGATGTCTCGCACGGGATTGCCTCCATCGTAAAGCCGATGCAGGCGCTGGGCAGCGGGGACCTTGCCGCGCAGGTGCCGCATCAGGGCGAGACCACCGAGATCGGCGCGATGGCGGACTCGCTGCAGGTGTTCAAGCAGGCGCTGATTGCGAAGAAAGCCGCCGATCAGGCTGCAGCCACCGACGCGGAAGCCAAGATCGAGCGCGGGCGCCGGGTGGATGGCATCACCCGCGACTTCGAATCGGTGATCGGCGAGATCGTCGCCACCGTCTCTTCCGCCTCGACGCAGCTTGAGGCTTCGGCGGGAACGCTGACGTCGACCGCCGAGCGGGCGCAGGAACTCACCACCATCGTCGCAGCCGCGTCCGAGGAAGCCGCCGCCAACGTGCAGTCGGTGGCGTCGGCCACCGAAGAACTGACCTCGTCTGTCAACGAGATCAGCCGTCAGGTCCAGGAATCGGCGCGGATGGCCGGCGCCGCCGTCAATCAGGCCCGTACCACCAACGACCGCGTCAGCGAATTGTCGAAAGCCGCAAGCCGCATCGGCGACGTCGTCGAACTGATCAACACCATCGCGGGCCAGACCAATCTGCTGGCGTTGAACGCGACCATCGAAGCGGCGCGGGCCGGCGAGGCCGGCCGCGGTTTTGCCGTCGTCGCATCCGAGGTGAAGGCGCTGGCAGAGCAGACTGCCAAGGCGACCGGCGAGATCGGCCAGCAGATCACCGGCATCCAGGCGGCGACCCAGGAACTCGGTGAACTCCATCAAGGAAATCAGCGGCACCATTGAAAAGCTGTCCGAGATTTCCTCGACCATCGCCTCAGCGGTCGAAGAGCAGGGCGCGGCGACCCAGGAAATCTCCCGCAACGTGCAGCAGGCGGCCAAGGGCACCCAGCAGGTCTCGTCCAACATCACCGACGTACAGCGCGGCGCCGGCGAAACCGGCTCCGCCTCGTCGCAGGTGCTATCGGCGGCAAAGTCGCTGTCCGGCGACAGCAACCGGCTGAAGCTTGAAGTCGGCAAGTTCCTCAATTCGGTCAGGGCTGCCTGATCATGATCATGAAGCGCGGGATCCTGGCATGACCAGCCTTCCGCGCTCCATCAGGCGTTTCTGATCAGCTCGTACCCTGCGCGCCGCGCGATGCCGCCCGGCGCTGAAGCCAGGCCATCTGCCCTGAAGACCCCGTGAATCTACGGGGCGAAAAATTAACAATAAACCAGTGCACGGCGACTACGATTCCGCGTGGCGAGGCGACGTCGCACGCGAAAATGGATTCCCGTTCGACCGCCGGTGCAGCCGCCTCCCGTGTGAGGCCGGCTGCATGCCGCGATCGCGTGGAGATTGAAGATGTCGTTTGCCTGGCTGCATCGATTCAGAATGACCGTTAACCGGAAGATCTACGCTCTCATCGGTCTCAGTTCGGTCGGATTGCTCGGAATTGCGGTCCTCAACTTCCGCGAACTGGCATCGAGCCTCAGGCAGCAGAAGCAGATCGAACTAAAGCATCTGGCCGAACTGGCGCTCGGTATCGTCAAGGAAGAACATGCCGCGGCTCAGAAAGGCGACCTTGCGGTCGCCGATGCACAGAAGCGGGCGTTGGCGCGGGTCGCGACGCTGCGATATGGCAACAACGATTATTTCTGGATCAACGACATGCAGCCGCGGATGGTGATGCACCCGGTGCGGCCGGAAATGAACGGCAACGATCTCTCAGCCTACAAGGACCCGAATGGAAGGCTCCTGTTCGTCGATTTCGTCAATGTGGTCAGGAAGGACGGCGCAGGCTTCGTCGGCTATGAGTGGCCAAAGCCGGGTTTCGACCGGCCGCAGCCGAAGCTGTCCTACGTCACAGGCTTTGCGCCATGGGATTGGGTGATCGGCACCGGTGTCTATATCGACGATCTCACGGCACAGACCTGGACTTCGACGGAACGCGCTCTGTTGGCCGGCGGGCTGGTGCTGCTGGTCACGCTGGCGGTATCGATGCTTGTCGCGCGGGGCATTACGGGACCGCTGCGACGCATGACGATTGCGATGAACGATCTCGCCGGCGGCAAGCTCGACGTCGAGGTGCCCGGTATCGGCCGCCGCGACGAGGTCGGCGAGATGGCCGAGGCTGTCGAGGTGTTCAAGAGCAATGCCATCGCCCGGCAGGGGCTCGAGGCCGAGCAGAAGGAGACGGAGACGCGCGCCGTCGCCCGGCGCAAAGCCGACATGCACAAGATGGCGGACGATTTTGAGGGGGCGGTCAGCCAGATCGTCGAGACTGTTTTCTCCGCCTCGACGCAGCTTGAAACCTCCGCCGGCACGCTCACCTCGACCGCGGAGCACGCGCAGGAGCTCACCATCCTGGTCGCGGCGGCGTCCGAAGAGGCCTCCACCAATGTGCAATCGGTGGCGTCGGCGACCGAGGAGATGGCGTCGTCCGTCAACGAGATCAGCCGCCAGGTCCAGGAATCGGCCCGGATGGCCGGCGAGGCGGTCGATCAGGCCCGCACCACCAACGACCGCGTCAGCGAGTTGTCGAAGGCGGCAAGCCGTATCGGCGACGTCGTCGAATTGATCAACGCCATCGCGGGCCAGACCAACCTCTTGGCGCTGAACGCCACCATCGAGGCGGCGCGTGCCGGGGAAGCCGGCCGCGGCTTCGCCGTCGTCGCGTCCGAGGTCAAGGCGCTGGCCGAGCAGACCGCGAAGGCGACCGGCGAGATCGGCCAGCAGGTTACCGGCATCCAGGCGGCGACGCAGGAACTCGGTGAATGCCATCAAGGAGATCAGCGGCACCATTGAAAAACTGTCCGAGATCTCATCGGCGATCGCGGCGGCGGTGGAAGAGCAGGGCGTGGCGACCCAGGAAATTTCCCGCAACGTGCAGCAGGCGGCGCACGGCACCCAGCAGGTTTCCTCCAACATCGCCGACGTGCAGCGGGGCGCCGGCGAGACCGGCTCGGCCTCGTCGCAGGTTCTCACCGCGGCGAAATCGCTGTCCGGCGACAGCAACCGGCTGAAGCTCGAAGTCGGCAAGTTCCTCGAACTCGGTCAGGGCGGCCTGATCGAGCCCGCCAGGGCAGCAGTTTGGCTGATTTAAAGGCATCGCCGCTGCCGTCTGACAAGGAAGTGAAGGGGGGAGCCGCGGCCGGCGGCATCCGGGCGATGGCCTTTTTGACGCCTTTCGGTTAAATCAGCGCCAACCAATTGGCCCTATGGTGCGCCATCCCCGCCCTTCGGCGGAGGCCCAGGAATGCCCGGTTTATGATTGCACTGGTCCGTATCGCGCTGAGCCGGCCTTATACCTTCGTCGTGCTGGCGCTGCTGCTGTTGATCATCGGCCCGCTCGCCGCGCTGCGCACCCCCACCGACATTTTTCCGGACATTCGGATTCCCGTGATCGGCGTGGTCTGGCAGTACACCGGGCTGCCGCCGGATCAGATGGCCGGGCGTATCACCACGCCGTTTCAGCGCTCGCTGACCACGACGGTGAACGATATCGAGCATATCGTCGCGAATTCCTATAACGGCTTCGGCATCGTCAAGATCTTCTTCCAGCCCAATGTCGACATCCGCACCGCCAACGCCCAGGTCACCGCGATTTCGCAGACGCTGCTCAAGCAGATGCCTCCCGGCGCCACGCCGCCGCTGATCCTCAACTACAGCGCCTCCACGGTTCCGATCATCCAGGTCGCGTTGTCGGGCGAGGGCCTGACCGAGCAGAACCTCGCCGACATCGGCATCAATCAATTGCGCACGCCGCTGGTCACGGTGCCCGGCGCCGCGATTCCTTATCCGTTCGGCGGCAAGCAGCGGCAGGTCCAGATCGATCTCAACCCGTCGGCGTTGCAGTCGCGCGGTCTCTCCGGCCAGGACGTGGCCAACGCGCTCGCCGCGCAGAACCTGATCACCCCGGTCGGCACGCAGAAGATCGGCATTTTTGAATACAACATCCAGCTCAACAACTCGCCGCTGCGGATGGAGGATCTCGCCAACCTGCCGATCAAGGTCGTGAACGGGGCCATGGTCTATATCCGCGACGTCGCCACCGTGCGCGACGGCAATCCGCCGCAGACCAATATCGTCCATGTCGACGGCAACCGCTCGGTGCTGATGATGGTGCTGAAGGCCGGATCGACCTCGACGCTGGATATCATCGCCGGCATCAAGCAGAAGGTCATCGACGTCAAGGATTCGCTGCCCGACGCGCTCAAGATCGGCTTCATCGGCGATCAGTCGCTGTTCGTCCGGGGCGCGATCACCGGCGTCGCCTTTGAGGGCGTCATCGCGGCGTTGCTGACCAGCGTCATGATCCTGCTGTTTCTGGGGAGCTGGCGTTCGACCGTCATCATCGCGGTCTCGATTCCGCTTTCGGTGCTCGGCGCCATCATCATGCTGGCGGCGGTCGGCGAAACCCTCAACATCATGACGCTCGGCGGTCTTGCGCTCGCGGTCGGCATCCTGGTCGACGACGCTACCGTCACGATCGAGAACATCAACTGGCATCTGGAACACGGCAAGGACGTCGAGACCTCGATCATGGACGGCGCCAACCAGATCGTGACGCCGGCGTTCGTCTCGCTGCTGTGCATCTGCATCGTGTTCGTGCCGATGTTCTTCCTGCAGGGGGTGGCGCGCTTCCTGTTCGTGCCGATGGCCGAAGCGGTGATGTTCGCGATGATCTGGTCGTTCATCCTGTCGCGCACGCTGGTGCCGACGATGGCGAAATATCTGCTGCAGCCGCATGTGCAGCATGCGGAGGGCGAGGGGCCGCCGCCGACGCGCAATCCGCTGGTGCGGTTTCAGCGCGGTTTCGAGGCGCGCTTCGAGCGCCTGCGCAGCGGCTACCGCGACCTGCTGGAACTGGCGATGCGGCGGCGGCCGGTGTTCGTGATCGGGTTCCTCGGCTTTGTCGCGGTTTCGTTCCTGCTGGTGCCCTTTCTCGGCCGCAACTTCTTTCCGTCGGTCGATGCCGGCTCGATCCTGATGCATGTCCGCGCCCAGGTCGGCACCCGCGTCGAGGAAAGCGCCAACCAGTTCGCCGATGTCCAGAAGGCGATCCGCAAGATCATTCCTCCGGGCGAGATCGAAACGCTCGCCGACAATATCGGCATGCCCATCAGCGGCATCAACATGACCTACAACAATACCGGCGTGATCGGTCCGCAGGATGGCGATATCCAGATCAAGCTCAAGGAAGGGCACCGGCCGACCGAGGAATATGTCCAGACCTTGAGGGAGCAACTGCCGCGCGCTTTTCCCGGCCTGACCTTCGCGTTCCTGCCCGCCGACATCGTCAGCCAGATCCTGAATTTCGGCGCGCCGGCGCCGATCGACCTTCAGGTCCGCGGCGCGGATGTGAGTGCGAACTTCGTCTACGCCAATAAATTGCTGAGCCGGATTCGCCGGATACCCGGCATTGCGGACGCGCGGATTCAGCAGTCGCCGAACAATCCGAGCTTCAATATCGATGTCGACCGCACCCGCGCGCAATATGTCGGGTTGACCGAGCGCGACGTCACCAACAGCCTGGTGGTCAATCTGGCCGGCAGCGCGCAGGTGGCGCCGACCTACTACCTCAATCCGGATAACGGCGTGTCCTATTCGATCGTGATGCAGACGCCGCAATACAAGATCGATTCGCTGAGCGCGCTGGAGACGCTGCCGATCACCGCCGGCAGCACCGCCAGTCCGCCGATCCTCGGCGGCATCGCCGACATCAAGCGATCGATCTCGAGCGCGGTGGTCTCGCAATACGACATCCAGCCGATGGTGCAGATCTATGCGACCCCGCAGGGCCGCGATCTCGGCGCGGTGGCCGCCGACGTCAGGACCGCGATCGCGGACACCGCAAAGGACGTGCCCAAAGGCAGTTCGGTGGTCCTGCTCGGCCAGGTGCAGACCATGAACAGCGCGTTTTCCGGCCTGCTGTTCGGACTATTGGCCGCGGTCGTGCTGATCTATCTTTTGATCGTGGTGAACTTCCAGTCATGGTCCGATCCGTTCGTGATCATCACCGCGCTGCCCGCGGCCCTTGCCGGCATCGTCTGGATGCTGTTCACGACGCAAACCACGCTGTCGGTGCCGGCGCTGACCGGCGCGATCATGTGCATGGGCGTCGCCACCGCCAACAGCGTGTTGGTGATCTCTTTCGCGCGCGAACGCTACGAAGAACTCGGCGATCCCATCGCGGCCGCGATCGAGGCCGGATTCGTGCGCTTCCGCCCGGTGCTGATGACCGCGCTGGCGATGATTATCGGCATGGCGCCGATGGCGTTCGGCCTTGGCGAGGGCGGCGAGCAGAACGCGCCGCTGGGCCGTGCGGTGGTCGGCGGGCTGATCTTCGCCACCGTGGCTACCCTGATGTTCGTTCCCGTGGTTTTCAGTATGGTACATAAAATGCAAGGCCCCAAAGCCGCCGCTCTACCGGAGACGTCACATGCCCACTGAACATAGCCCGCCGGTCTCTCGCTGGAGGTTGGGTATTTTCGGGGTTGTGGCTGTGGTCGCAGCACTGCTGGTGGTCGTAACCGGCATCCGGGCGCGCGAGGATTCCGGCGAGCGGCTGCGCGAATGGACCGACAACCAGGCCGTTCCGACCGTGGCGGTGGTGCTGCCCGACGCCAGGGTTCTCAACGCCACCATCGATCTGCCGGGCCGGCTCGAGGCCTATTATCGTGCGCCGATCTTTGCCCGGGTCAGCGGCTATCTGAAGAACTGGAGCGCCGATATCGGCGCGCAGGTCAAGGCCGGACAGGTGATCGCCGAGATCGAGGCGCCGGACCTCGACCAGCAATTGCTGCAGGCCCGCGCCGATCTCGCCAGCCAGCAGGCCAGCGCGAAATTGTCCGAAGCCACATTGACCCGCCGCAAATCGCTGATCGCCTCGAATTTCGTCTCGATGCAGGAGATCGACGAGCGCACCGCCGATCTTTCCAACAAGAGGGCCGCGGTCAATTCCGGTCAGGCCAATGTCGAGCGGCTGGAGGCTTTGGCCGGCTACAAGAAGATCTCCGCGCCGTTCGACGGCGTGGTCACCGCCCGCGACACCGATGTCGGCGCCCTGATCAATGCCGGCGGCGGCGCCGGCCCTGCGATGTTCGTGGTTTCCGATATCAGGAAGCTGCGGGTCTACGTCAACATCCCGCAAAGCTATGTGCCGGCGATCAGGATCGGCGCCAAGGCCGTGATCTCGATGCCGGAATATCCGAACCGGACGTTTGCCGCGACCGTCGAGGCCTCCTCGCAATCGGTCGATGTCGGCTCCGGCACCACACGCATGCAGCTTGCGCTCGACAATGCCGGCGGCGAATTGATGCCGGGCGGCTACGCCAATGTGCGGATGAGTCTCGCGCGCGACGCGATACCGCTGCATATCCCCGCCAGCGCGCTGATCTTCAACCAGAACGGCCTGCGGGTTGCGACCGTCGGTGCCGACGACAAGGTGCTGTTCAAGGCCGTGACCATCGCCCGCGACCTCGGCAAGGACATCGAACTGGCATCGGGTGTCTTGCCGGAAGATCGCATCATCGTCGCGCCGCCCGACGGCATCGCCGACGGCGATCAGGTCCGCGTCGCCGGCGCCAAGGGCGCCAAGCCCGCCACGGCTTCGGAAAAGCAGGACGTGAAGGGGTAGTAGCGGCGACGTTACCTTACTACTCGCGGACGCGGCCGTAGGGTGGGCAAAGGCGCCCTCGCGCCGTGCCCACCATCCATCGCACGATAATCTCTTGAGTGGTGGGCACGCGGAGTTTATCATCGGGCGCGCATTCGCGCGACCCGTTGGCTTTGCCCACCCTCATATGAGGGCGTTTGAGTCAAGCGTTCCGACCGAGGGTTGGGTGTGGTTTTTTGCATCTGGCGTAGCGGCGGCGCGCGGAGCCATGCGTAGCGCAGCGTGCCGCCGCGGTCGGTGCGCTCAGGGACTGGCTTCCGGCGATTTATGCAGCGTCTCACTGCATCACCTCATATCCGGTCGGACGTTGGTCCGTACCCACATTCCGCATGCTTGCGGCGAAGAAGCCATGATGATGGGACCCATCTACGAAACAGCCTGTTTGTTGGCCCAAGGGTGGCACGGTCACCATCCATCCCGCGCTGACCGCGGCAGATGCCGCGACGCTGACGCGTTGGTTGAAGCGTTTACGCCTTCGCGGTCTTGAGCACCGCCCCCTCGGGCACCAGCCCGGTGGTAAGGTAGCGCCAGAGTGCCACGATCAGCTTGCGCGCCAGGGCTACGATGGCGGTGCGCTTGATGCGCTTGCCGGCGTTGAGCGTGCGCTGCCGGAACCATTGAGTGAGCGCACTGTCCGGCTGATGCCGCAGCCACAGCCAGGCCAGTTCGATCGCGGCACAGCGGGCGCGCGGATTGCCCGCCTTGCTGATGCCCTGGTCGCGGTCGATCCCGCCGCTCCGCCACGGACTGGGCGTCAGCCCGAAATAGCTCGCGACCTCACGCCGATTGCGGAAATCCTTGTAGAACACCTCGCTGGTCAGTGTGGTCGCGAACGCCGGACCGAGGCATTTGAGCCGGAGCAACAGCTCGCTGCGCTCGCTCATCTGAACCGCCGCAGGTGCCGGATCCGCTTCAGCAGATGCCTGCGCGAGCGCCTCAAGCTGTTCGCGCACCAGCATCAGCCGCGCGTGCTCGTGCCTGATCTCACTCAGCATCCATGGCGGCACCCCCTGGCCTTGCCAATCCCGCTGCGCCGCCAGCCAACTCAGCCAGTCGCGTCGGCGCGGATTGCCGACCGCCATGCCCAACAGCCGCAGCAACGCCTTGATCCGGGTGGTGTGAGCGGTTTGTTCCTTGATCAGCCGGCCGCGTTCGCGGCTGGCGCGGCGGGCGTCCTCCTGTTCGACCGCAGGCACCCGCACGATCCGCACCACGCGCGGTTCACCACGCAGATAGGCCATCAGCGTCCGTAACATCCGCTCGCCGTCGATCCGGTCGGTCTTCACCCGCCGGGCCCGCTGATCCACCGCAATGCTGGAGGGGTCAAAGACGTAGTTCGTGATTCCTGCTGCCAGCAGAAGCCGGTGCAGCCAAAAACCGTCGTAGCCTGCCTCGTAGCAACTCGCCACCGCGGGTGCCCCTCCCGCCGTCCGGCTCGCCCGCTCACGCTCCCGATCGATCAGCGCCAGCAGCCCGGCATGATCGCCACCTTCCAGCTTGTGGCGCGATATCCTGTCCCGACCTGGGCTGTGCAGCGTCACAAGCCAGCTCCGCTGGCTCAGTTCGATTGCAACGAAAATTGTGCCACAATGCTCA
Organism: uncultured Alphaproteobacteria bacterium; assembly: GCA_963793165.1. Lineage (GTDB taxonomy): Bacteria > Pseudomonadota > Alphaproteobacteria > Rhizobiales > Xanthobacteraceae > Bradyrhizobium. The sequence goes on along the minus strand of CAWBYU010000002.1, from coordinate 395,731 downwards.
ACGGTGGGCGTGGCTATGCTGGATGCTTGCATCTGACTCTCCGAGGGTTCGAGTGTGGAAACCCAAACCTATCGGAAAGGCCACGCTCACCGCCCCATGGAATTTACGATTCCACTGCGCCGTGTCGGGGACACCGACTTCACTCCACCCGCCACTCCAGCATGCCGTCGTCGGCGGTGACGATATCGCCTGTTGTGCCGACCGGTGTGCGGTCCATCTTCCGAAGATGCGCAAGCGTCTTGTCGTCGCTGGCGGGAACGCGCCCCAGCGTTCGTCGATCGTCTGATGTCCGCAGCATCGTCACGCCGTGCTCCACCTCGCCGTTGTTGCGATAGATCACCGTAAAACTCTCGACCTTGCCGCTGCCGCTGGCCTCGGTGACGAATTCCGGCACCGCGCCGCGATGGCGGTCGGCCTCGGCCTGCACGCTGGTGTCCTCGGAGAGCGCATGCTGCGGCGGCTGCCGCGACAACACCAGCCCATGATGCTTGGTGACAAAGCCGCCCTGGCCGTAAAGCAGGCCGAGTTTTGCGCCGTCGCGCAGCTTGCGCACCATCGCGCAGGCGGCGTGCGTCATATAGGTGTTGAGCGGCGCACCGAAGAACGTCAGCCCGCCCGTCACCGTCGGCTGCACATCGGCGCCGAGGCCCAGCGTCCGCCGCGCCATTTTCGGCACGCAGGGAAAGCAACTATAGAGCTCGATCGCGTCGAACTTGCTGCCGTCGCCGCCGACGAGATCCATGACGGCCTTGAGCACGGCATTCTGCGAAGGGCTCTGGAAAAACCGGTCGCGCGCGAGGTAATCCCGCGGCTCCTCGGCGGAAGCACCGCCCCAGACGTGAACGAGGCGATCCTCCGCGATGCCCGCGGCGTGTGCCTTGGCGAGGCTCGTCATCAGCACCGCGCCGCCCATATTGACGGTCGGATTGGCCACCATCAGTTTGGTGTAGGGCCAGGCGATCAGCCGGTTCTCCGGCGTCGGCGTCGTGATCTCTTCCGGCGTAAAACGCTTCTTCAGCCACGAATTGGGATTTTGCGACGCGACGCCCGAATAGGTCGACCACAGCTCGCCGGATTCCTGGAGCGCCTCGCGCGGAGTCTCGGCCCCAATGCGCCGATGTCGCGTTCTCATAGAACGGATAGACGGTGATGGGCTTGAACACGCCAAGCGTCACCGCCATCGGCTTCTGAAAAGCCGCGCCGCGTTTCGGCTCCGGCACATCATGCGCGAACGGCGTCCACGGCAGATCGAGCCTGGCGCGTTCGGCCTTGGTCGCGGTGCTCTGCGCTTCGGCGCCGCAGACCGCCGCGACGCTGCATTCGCCGCGTGCGATGCGCAACGCGGCCTCGTGCAGATAGCGGATCGGGCTTTCGCCGCCGACCGGCCCGTAATAGGCGTGCGCCGGCCTGATGCCGAGACGCTCGGAAAGCTGCCGGGCCGGGTCCTGATAGCGCCAGCTCAGGAAGTTGACGATGTCGAGCGATTCAATCTCACCAAGCAATTGGCCGCCGCTGTCCGCTTCCGCGCGCTTCAGCGCTTGTTCCAGCAGTGTGAGCGGCTCGAGGCCGGTAGTGATTTCCGTCGGCCGATCGACGATTTCGCCGACGCCGACGATGACGGGGATGCGGCCTTCGGGGGTGGGGGAGGGTGAGTTGGTCATTGTTCTGGATTCTTACTTTCTAGGACTAGGCAGGACCCTCATCCTGAGGAGCGGCGTCTTCGCCGCGTCTCGAAGGATGACTCGTTGACCTCATGGTTCGAGACGGCGCTGGCGCGCCTCCTCACCATGAGGAAGAATTTCTACTCCGCCACCAGCGCATTCATGTGCTCGACCGCCTCGATAAAATCTTCCTTGAATTCCTGCACCACGGCGCCCGCGGATTTCACGCTGTCGATCAGGCCGACGCCTTGCCCCACGAAATAACTGACGAGGTCGCGCGCCTGTGCGTTGCCGGATGCCGCGGCGCGATCTATCGAATTGAAGGCGTCGCGGCTGATGATGCTCTGCAGCGGCATCGGCAGCGCGCCGGGGCTGTCGGGTCCGCGATCCCAGGCATCGGTCCAGACCGAACGCAATTGCCGCGCCGGCTTTCCGGTACGTCCCCGGGAACGGATGGCGTCGCGCGAGGAGGCCGCGATCATCTTTTCGCGGAAGATTTCCGTGGTCTCGGATTCCACCGTGGCCAGCCATACCGATCCGGTCCAGGCGCCGGCCGCGCCCATTGCCATGCACGCCGCCATCTGCCGCCCGGTCATGATGCCGCCGGCCGCCAGCACCGGCACGTCGCGGATCGGCTTGATCGCCTTGATCACCTCCGGCACCAGCACCATGGTCGAGACCTCGCCGCAATGGCCGCCGGCCTCGGTGCCCTGCACCACCAGAATATCGACGCCGGCGGCGACCTGGCGCAGCGCATGCTCCTTGGCGCCGACCAGGGCTGCGACCGGCACGTCATGCTGCTTGCCCATCTCGATCATCGCCTTCGGCGGCACGCCCAGCGCATTGGCGATCAGGCGGATCGGATGCCGGAACGAGACTTCGAGCACGTCCAGCGCGCGTTGCGCGTCGAACGGCTGCGGCTGGTTGTCGGCGACATTGGTCGTGGTCAGTTCGACGCCGTGTTTCTCCAGCAGGTTCTTGGTGAAGGCGCGATGTTCGGGCGAAATCCGCGCCTCCAGGCTTTTCCAGGTGACGTCCTTTTCGCCCGCTGTCGAGATGTTTTCGGGGATCAGCACGTCGAGGCCATAGGGCTTGCCGTCGACATGGTCGTCGATCCATTTCAACTCCTGCTCGATCGATTCAGGCGAATGCGCGGTGGCGCCGAGCACGCCGAAACCTCCGGCGCGACTGACCGCCGCAACCACGTCGCGGCAATGGCTGAAGGCCAGCAGCGGAAACTCGATTCCCAGCATGTCGCAGATCGGCGATTTCATGGTCGTGCTCGCTCCCTGTGGCTGCTTCGGCGCTGCCTTTTTTTGATTTTTGTTTGCGAATGTTCTTGATGACGCTAGCGCATCAGGGGTGTGCATGCCAAGCGTCCTTGGACCTCATCCTGAGGAGCGGCCTTCAGGCCGCGTCTCGAAGGATGGGCCACACGGGGGCCTCATGGTTCGAGACGGCGCAAGAGCGTCTCCTCACCATGAGGGACGCGCATTCCACGTGGCAAAATATGCAACCCGGCAAGATCGTTTTGTCTCTTGCGCTTTCACGCCATGGGTAGAATGCTGGTTGGCAACACCAGAAAAATATTAGGGAGCGCCAATCCATGTCCGCCTTGCCATCCACATCCGGCAAAAGCCAGGCCGCAGGCAGCGAGAGCTACGATGTCGTCGTGGTCGGCGCCGGCTTTGCCGGCATGTACATGCTGCACCGGCTGCGCGGGCAGGGCCTGTCGGCCCGGGTCTATGAGCAGGGCGGCGATGTCGGCGGTACCTGGTACTGGAATCGCTATCCCGGGGCGCGCTGCGATGTCGAGAGCATGCAGTATTCCTATTCGTTCTCCGACGACCTGCAGCAGGAATGGGACTGGAGCGAGCGCTACGCGCCGCAGCCCGAAATTCTCAAATACGCCAAGCATGTCGCCGACCGGTTCAAGCTGCGCGGCGACATCCAGTTCAACACCCGCGTCGACCGGGCTGACTTCGACGAGACCGTCAATTCCTGGCAGGTGATGACGTCCGACGGCAACAGCGTGACGGCGAAATATGTCGTGCTCGCCACCGGCTGCCTGTCGAATGCGCGGATGCCCGATATCAAGGGTCTCTCCGATTTCAAGGGCAAGGTCTATCACACCGGCCACTGGCCGCATGAGCAGATAGATTTCACGGGCTTGCGCGTCGGCGTGATCGGCACGGGATCGTCGGGCATCCAGTCGGTGCCGGTCATTGCCGAGCAGGCCAGCCATCTCACGGTATTCCAGCGCACCGCGAATTTCAGCATACCGGCCCGCAATGCCGCGTTGACTTCAGAAGAACGGCAAGCATTTCGCGCCAAATATCCCGAGATCAGGCGCTTCGCCCGCGAAGTGGCGCGCAACGGCATCTACACCGATATGCCCGATCGCGGCGCGCTCGACGATGGCGACAACGAACGGCGCACCAAATACGACGCGCGCTGGCGCCGCGGCGGGCTCACCTTCATGTCGGTCTACAACAACCTCGCGATCGACCAGGCGGCCAACGACACCGCCGCCGATTTCGTCCGCGACAAGATCGCCGAGATCGTCAGGGATCCGCAGACCGCAAAGCTGCTGCAGCCCAACAATCACCCGATCGGGTCGAAACGCATCTGCATCGATACCGATTATTTCGCCACCTTCAACCGCCCGAACGTGACGCTGGTCGATATCAGGTCCCATCCGATTGAAGAGATTTTGCCGAACGCCGTGCGCACGGCGGCCAAGGATTACGACGTCGATGCGCTGGTGCTCGCGACCGGATTCGACGCCATGACCGGTTCGGTAGCCAAAATCGATATTCGCGGCCGCGACGGCCGGACGCTGAACCAGAAATGGGCCGAAGGTCCCAAGACCTATCTCGGCCTGATGAGCGCGGGCTTTCCGAATCTGTTCATCATCACCGGCCCCGGCAGTCCGTCGGTGCTGAGCAACATGATCGTCTCGATCGAGCAGCATGTCGACTGGATCACCGACTGCATCGTCCATATGCGCGACCGCGGCCTCGACAGCATGGAGGCGACGCAGGACGCCGAAGACAAATGGGTCGCCCATGTCAACGAGGTCGCGCAAACCACGCTCTATCCGCAGGCCAATTCCTGGTACATGGGCGCCAACATCCCGGGCAAGCCGCAGATCTTCATGCCCTATATCGGCGGCGTCGGCGCCTATCGCCGGATCTGCAACGACGTCGCGTCAAAGGGCTATGAAGGGTTTGCGATGACGGGAGCGGAGCGGCCCCGGAAAATGGTAGCGTCCTAACCTCCGTCATTCCGGGGCGATGCGAAGCATCGAACCCGGAATCTCGAGATTCCGGGTCTGGTCCTTCGGACCATCCCGGAATGACGAAGTCTAACTTGGAGTCAAACGAGTGACCGACACACCAATAGCCGACACATCCGCGTATGAGCCGCCGAAGGTCTGGACCTGGAACAAGGAGAGCGGCGGCAAGTTTGCCAGCATCAACCGCCCGGTCGCCGGTCCAACGCATGACAAGGAACTGCCGGTCGGCCGCCATCCGCTGCAGCTTTATTCGCTGGCCACGCCGAACGGCGTCAAGGTCACGGTGATGCTGGAAGAACTGCTGGCGCTTGGCTACAGCGGCGCGGAGTACGATGCGTGGCTGATCGAAATCGAGGGCGACCAGTTCGGCAGCGGCTTTGTGGAAGTGAATCCTAACTCCAAGATCCCGGCGCTGATGGACCGCAGCGGACCGGTGCCGATCAGGGTGTTCGAGTTGGGCGCGATTCTGATCCATCTCGCCGAGAAGTTCGGCGCGTTCCTGCCGAGCGCCGGTCAGGCGCGGGCCGAATGTCTGTCGTGGCTGATGTGGCAGATGGGAAGCGCGCCGTTTCTCGGTGGAGGGTTTGGCCATTTCTATGCCTACGCCCCGACCAAGATCGAATACGCCATCAACCGCTACGCCATGGAGGTGAAACGTCAGCTCGACGTGCTCGACCGGCGCTTGGCGGATAACGAATTTCTCGCCGGCAGCGATTACACGATCGCCGACATAGCGACTTGGCCGTGGTATGGCGCGCTCGCCAAGGGCCTGATCTATGGTGCCGGTGAATTCTTGTCGGTGCAGGAATACAAGAATGTGCAGCGCTGGACCGACGCCATCGCCAAACGCCCCGCCGTGAAGCGCGGGCGCATCGTCAACCGCATCTCGGGTAACCCTGCCAGCCAGTTGCATGAGCGCCACGACGCCAGCGATTTCGAGACCAACACGCAGGACAAGATCGGCGAGCCTCTCAGCCCAAGCGCGTAGGGTGGGCAAAGCCACCGGGTCGCGCGAATGCGCGCCCGATGATAAACTCCGCGTGCCCACCATTCCGACAACGTTCGCACATGAGAATGGTGGGCACGGCGCAAGGGCGCCTTTGCCCACCCTACGAGCTATGTCCCAACTGCCCCCTCGGCTGGCGGGAACACTATTCTGTCGTCGGTCCGGCAGTAGCGGTCGGCGAACATGCGGCCGACTGGATGATAGCGCTCCATGTGCACGCGCATTGTATCGCGATCCCACAATTCGTCGCGGATGTAGAAATTGATGCCTTCGCCCATGATGAGCTGGCGGTCGCCGTTCACATCGATGGTTTTCCAGATCTTGCACTCCATCGCCCACGGCGCATCCGCCAATCGCGGCACGGCGACTTTGGTCGAGGGCGCCAGTCCGAGGCCGAGATAGCCGGGCTCGCCGATCTCGGGCGGAAAGTCGCCGCTGGAGTCGTGCATCGCGCGCGCCAGCGGCTCGTCGGCAAGGTTGACCACGAACTCCCCGGTGCGCTGGATATTGAGCAACGTGTCCTTGATGCGGCCGTCGGGCCGAAGGTTGACGGCGAACATGCAGAGCGGTGGATCCTCGCAGAACACGTTGAAGAAGCTGAACGGCGCGGCATTGACCACGCCGGTCGGTCCAACCGTCGTCACCCAGGCGATCGGTCGCGGCAGCACGAAGCCCGCGAGCACCTTGTAGCGCTCGCGAGGGGAGAGATCGTCGGGGGCGTATTCCATACCGGGATTTCCAATCAATAGTAGGGTGGATCAGCCGAAGGCGTAATCCACCGTTTACGGGCAACAAAAGAGGTGGGTTACGCTACGCTAACCCACCCTGCGCTCTACCGCTACGGCAGTCGGCGTGTAGGGTGGGCAAAGCCACCGGGTCGCGCGAATGCGCGCCCGATGATAAACTCCGCGTGCCCACCATCTTGCTTCGTCGATCGACAGGGTGGGCACGGCGCAAGTGCGCCTTCGTCCACCCTACGAATTCCGCTTTGTCAAAGCCGCGACGAAGCGGTCGGCATCGGCCTCGTCGTTGTAGACGTGGGGGGAGATGCGCATGCGGCCAAGACGCGCCGCGACGTAGATGCCTTCGGTGGCCAGTCCCTCGATGAGGCCGGTCGGCATCCCGTCCTGGAAACCGAGGCTCAGGATATGCGGCGCCCGAAAGCCACGCTCCGGCACGCCGACGCCGAGCCCGCGCAAGCCGTCCGCGATCCGTTCGGTCAGCATCAGGAGACGTTGCGCCACGGCGGGCGCGCCCCATTCGGCCATCATTTCCATGCCGATCGAGGCCATCTCCATCGAAATGAAATGGTCGCGCTCGCCCATGTCGAAGCGCCGTGCATCGGGGAGATAAGTGAGATCCGCGAAATAGACCGCATTCTCGGCGCGCACGTCGCGGCGGCCGAACGCGGTCTGCTCGAGCGGGATGCCGCCCTGATGGCGGCTGGCGACGTAAAGAAAGGCGCGGCCGTAAGGCCCGAGCAGCCATTTGTAGGTCGGGAACATCACGAAATCCGGATCGAGACGCCGCACGTCCATCGCCAGCACGCCGGCGCTTTGCGTCGCGTCGATCAGGAAGCGGGCTCCCCGCTGCCGCAGCGCCGCGCCGACTTTTTCAATGTCGATCAGCCCGCCGTCCGACCAGTGCACCGATGAGATCGAGGCAAGGCTCACCGGGCGCGCGCCTGGCCGTTCGATGGCGGCCAGAACCGCCGATGTCCAGTCGCCGTCGCCCGGCCGGCGGATCGTCTCGACGGCAAAGCCCTGCGTGGCGGCCCGCGTCCGCCATTCGAGCACCGGCGAGGAGTGATCGTTTTCCAGCACGAGGACGCGGGCGCCGCGGTCGATCGTCAGCACCTTGGCCGCCGTCGCAACACCGTAGCTGATCGAGGGGATCAGCGCCATGTCGGCGGGATCGGCATGGATCAACCGCGCGGCGGCGGCGCGTGCGCGTTCGTGCTGGTCGTTGGCGAAGGTGGGCTCCAGCGTCCAGGGCGTGGCCTTGCGCCCGACCGCGGCGCGCGCGGCCTGCTGGGTACGGAGCGGCAGCGGGCTGTAGGAGGCGGCATTCAGGTAGCAGATATTCCGCGGCATCTCGAACAGGGCGCGCTGCGAGGCAAGCATGTTGGACGATCTCTGGGTTGGGACCGATCGATTATGGCCCATCCCGGCCGCGTCAGCCAAATGGCGGCTCGCTCCGCCCGGGCGATTTGTTGTGAGTTTTCAGTCCGATTTGGGTGGTCCAGTCCTCTCTGCGAAAATATTTCCGTTTTCACCCACCCCAAATCACTTCTAGAACTTCTCGCATCCTGTCCCGAGAAGAGGGGCGTTGGCCATCGTCACGAACGTTGGGATGGGATGCGATGGACGCGGCAGCGTTTTGCGCGCGAAAGGTCGCAGGGCGGATTCTTTTGAATCCGTGAGCGACACGGAGCACGCGGACGAGAGACGATTGCTGCGGACGGTGAAGTCGTGTGGTCCTGACGCCCCGACGCTGGCGTCAAGTTCGCGGAGGCATGCCGGCCCTACCGGGTTTTGACACGCATTGATCCGCGAACGACGGTGGCAAACAAGCCCGGTCACCGGGGAGAGCGCGAAAGAAGCCGTTAAAACCATTGCGTGCGGGAATGCCGGGTGATCCCGGTGGACCTGTGGCGACGACCCGTGTGCACTACCACCTTCGCACGCGGGGCTATGGGTGCAGCGGGCACCCGGCATTCCCCACGCCCTCTTCGGGGCGGGAGATAAATGCACAACTCGGGCGCATCGCGCCGCGAGACGCGAAGTCGTATCTGTTGTTTGACAATCGAATCCTCTCACGTCGTCCCTGCGAAAGCAGGGACCCATAGCCACCGCCGTTCGTTGTTATGGAAGGTCTCTAATGCCGTGCCGCAACGAGATGGCACGGCGTATGGGTCCCGGCGTTCGCCGGGACGACGAAAGAGTCCGGACGCGCTTGCCGCTCGATCAAAACGCCGTGTAGCCGCCGTCGATCACAAAACAATCCGCGGTATGATACGACGACGCCTTGCTCATCAGATAAACCGCGATGCCGCCGAAATCCGAGGGCTCGCCGAAGCGTCGCATCGGAATCCGCGGCATTACATTGGCGACGAACTTTTCATTGGCCATGAGGCCCGCGGTCATGTCGCTCTTGATCCAGCCGGGCAGGATCGCGTTCGCGGTGACGCCGTATCGCGCCAGTTCGACGGCGAGCGCGCGGCACAGCGCGTTGAGGGCGGCTTTTGTGCCGGCATAGTGTTCGTTGCGCGCGGTGCCGAACAGCGACGCAAGGCTCGAGGTCGCAACCAGGCGACCGAAGCCGTCGCCGGCGTCGGCGCGTTCGGTCATGTGACGCGCGGCGGCCTGGAACACATGGAAGACGCCGTCGAGATTGGTGGCGAACATCGTGCGCCATTCTTCCTCGGTGCGGTCGATGAAGGCGCGCCGTCCGCCGCCGCCGATCCCGGCATTGGCGAAGCAGCCGTCGACCCGGCCGAACGCGTCCAGCGTCGCGGCCATCGCCGCCTTGACCGAGGCGGGATCGCTGACGTCGCAGACGCGGGTATCGATCTTGCCGGCGGCGCCGGCCATGGTCGCCGCGGCGGCCCTGTTCTTGTCGGCGTTGCGGCCCCAGATCGAAACGTCGCATCCGGCAGTGGCCAGCGCCTGCGCGATGCCGAGACCGATGCCGCCATTGCCGCCGGTGATGACGGCCACGCGGCCGGACAGATCAAAGATGCTCATTGGGCGTTTCCATTGGTTTTGGCGCGCGTCAGGCGTGCGTCGGTTGGCGGGCAGATGGTCCGATCCAACCATGGACAAGCCCGCCCGGAAAATCAAATATGCCCCGGAGAGACGAAATCCAGACCACCGCGGCGCCAAAAGCGCGGGTCATAACGCCATGAGGAAACAGATGCAGTTCAAACACGTCACGCTCGAATTCGACGGTCCGGTTGCCATCCTGAAGCTCGATCACCAGGAGGTCATGAATGCGGTGTCGATCGATATGCTCGGCGGTCTCAGCGATGCGCTGGATGCGATCGACGAGAGGAAGGCCGAAGTCCGCTGTCTGGTCCTCACCGGCGCGGGGCGGGCGTTCTGCACCGGCGCCAACCTGCAGGGCCGCAACAACCAGAAGCCGGGCAAGAGCAATGCCGGCGCGGCGCTGGAAACCGCGTTCCACCCGTTCCTGCGCCGCCTGCGCAATTTGCATTGCCCGATCGTCACTTCGGTGAATGGCCCGGCCGCCGGCGCCGGGATGAGTTTTGCATTGATGGGCGACATGATCCTGTGCGCGCGCTCGTCCTATTTCCTGCAGGCGTTCCGCCGCATCGGCCTGGTGCCGGATTGCGGATCGACCTGGCTGATGCCGCGGCTGATCGGCAAGGCGCGCTCGATCGAGCTGTCGCTGATGGGCGAGCGGCTTCCGGCCGAGAAGGCGCTGGAATGGGGGCTGGTCAACCGGGTCTATGACGACGCGGCGCTGGTGGAGGAGACCATGAAGCTCGCGCATGAATTGGCGAACGGCCCGACCATCGCGCTGTCGCTGATCCGCAAGCTCTATTGGGACAGCCCCGACAATTCGTTCGAGGACCAGCTCAATCTTGAGTATGAATCGCAGCGCATCGCCGGCGCGGCGGAGGATTTCAAGGAGGGCGTCACCGCGTTTCTCGAGAAGCGTCCGGCAAAATTCAAGGGCAGATGATGGAGACGCTGCTCGGACGTCGGATCGTCTGTGGCTGACCACGATGGACAAGCTCGTCGTCGAACGATGCGTCTTACAAGAGGGAGTTGGACGATCACTAGTGTCCCGAGTTACAAGTTCGCAATCGTAGATTCGCGATAGATTCGCGTCGCTGTGCCAAGGATGGAGGCAGCAGCAGCGACGGAGGATCTGATGGCAGTCCAGCAACTTGCCTCCCTGACATTGAGCGATGAAGAGCGCGCCGAACTGAAGTCGCTGACAATGCGGCGGAAGACGGCGCAGGCGCTGGCTCTGAGAGCCCGGATCGTGCTGACCTGCGCGGAAGGCGGTCAGAACAAGGAAGTGGCGGCCAAGCTGGGCCTGGACCGATCGACGGTAGGCAAGTGGCGGCGGCGTTTTGTGGAGCGGCGCGTGGACGGGCTGCATGACGAGCCGCGCTCCGGGGCGCCCCGTACGGTTGAAGATGCTCGCATCGAAGCCGTGATCGTGAGGACGTTGGAGAGTTGCCCCGAGAACGCCACCCATTGGAGTTCCCGCGGCATGGCGAAGGCCAGCGGCCTGTCGGTGTCGACGGTGCAACGCATCTGGCGGGCCTTCGGGCTCCAGCCGCACCGGATGGAGACGTTCAAGCTCTCGACCGATCCAAACTTCGTGGCCAAAGTGCGCGATGTCGTGGGCCTTTACGTCTCGCCGCCGGAGCATGCCATCGTTCTATGTGTGGATGAGAAATCCCAAATCCAGGCGCTGGACCGCAGTCAGCCGATGCTGCCGATGCGTCCCGGCCAGCCGACCCGAAGAAGCCATGACTACACGAGGCACGGCACCACATCGCTGTTCGCCGCCCTCGACATTGCGAGTGGACGGGTCATCGGCAAGTGCTACGGACGCCACCGTGCTGCCGAGTTCCGCAAGTTCCTCGACGAGATCGAGGCGGCCGTGCCGCGTGAACTCGACGTCCATCTCGTCATGGACAATTACGCCACGCACAAGACCCCCTTGATCCAAAAATGGCTGGCTAAACGGCCGCGTTGGCACGTGCACCTGACCCCGACCAGTTCGTCATGGCTCAACCAGGTCGAGCGCTTCTTCGCGCTCCTCACCGATAAGAAGATCAGGCGCGGCATCTATCGCAGCGTCGCCGCTCTCAGGGCTGACATCACTTCGTTCATCGACCGACACAACGCCGATCCAAAACCGTTCCGATGGACAAAGTCCGCCGATGACATCCTTGCTTCCATCGAACGCTTCTGCCGATACAATGCCCCGGCAAAACACGACCCGATGTCGCGAACTTCTGGTTCAGGACACTAGCGCGCATCCATCCATCTTCGTCATTCCGGGTTCGCCGCTTCGCGCCGCCCCGGAATGACGAAACGTCACTTCCCGACCCATTTCGGCGGCCGCTTTTCCGAAAACGCCTTCGGTCCCTCGATGTAATCCTGCGACGCGGTCATGGCCTTGACCGCGGGATATTCGCGCTGCTCGGCGATCGCCTGCTCCAGCGAGACCGCAAGGCCTTTCTGGATCGCCTGCTTGGAGGCGCGGATCGACATCGGCGAGTTCTTGCAGATGGTCTCCGCCCAGCGCTCCGCCGCGGCCAGCGCGTCGCCTTGCGGCACCACCTCGTTGACGAAGCCGAGCTCATGGCCTTCCTTGGCGCTGACATGCCGTGCGGTGAGGATCATGCCCATCGCGCGCTTCAGCCCGATCTGCCGCGGCAGCCGGTGCACGCCGCCGGCCAGTGCTGCAAGGCCGACGCGCGGCTCCGGCAGCGCGAAGGTCGCATTCTCAGCGGCGATGATGAGGTCGCAGGCCAGCGCGATTTCGAAACCGCCGCCCATCGCAACGCCATTGACGGCGGCGATGATCGGCTTGTCGCAATCGAAGCGCGAGGTCAGTCCGGCAAATCCTCCGGCGCCCCAGCCGCGTTTGCCGCCCGCCGCCTGCCACTTCAGATCGTTGCCGGCGCAGAACGCCTTGTCGCCGGCGCCGGTGACGATCGCCACCCACTGCTCGGGATCGGCGACGAAGTCGTCGAACACCTGGTTCAACTCGAAATGCGCGTCGATATGCAGCGCGTTGTACACTTCCGGGCGCGACAGCGTCACGATCGTGATCGGGCCCTTGCGCGCGACCTTGGAGAATTTCAGATCCATGTTTGCTCCCGTGGTTTTTTCTGCAGCGAGGAATTTCGCGGTAATACTAGCTCGGGCCCGCCGTCCTGTACCATCGAATTACGCAAAGGCCCTCGCCACTCCATCGTCGTCCCGGCGCAGGCCGGCACGACGGAATAACTCACCCCCGCGCAGCGCGGTCCTTTTCGTTCTGCGCCTTGATCGCGTCGCGCGCCTGGGTCCAGTCGGCGTCGGACCAGTCGCGCAGTTGATAGAAGTTGCCGCCCATCGCCAGCGCCTGGCCGCCGTCCATCGCGATGGTCTCGCCGTTGATCCAGTCGCAGCCGCCGGAAATCAGAAACACCGCGAGATTCTGCAACTCCTCCATCTTGCCGACCCGGCCCATCGGATTCTGCGCAATGGTGCGCGCGCCGGCTTCGTCGCCCGGCTTGATGCGCTTGCTCATGCCCTCGGTCGGAATCTCGCCGGGCGCGATGGTGTTGAGGCGGATGCCATAGCGTCCCCATTCGACCGCGAGCGACATGGTCATGGCGTGGATCGCGGACTTGCTCATGGCGGAAGGCACCACATAGGGGCTGCCGTTGCGCACCCATGTCACGGTGATCGACACCACATTGCCGGGCTGCTTGGCGGCGATCCAGCGCTTGCCCACCGCGTGCGTCACATAGAACGTGCCGTGCATGACGATGTTGGCGACCGCATCGAAGCCGCGCGGCGTCAGGTCCTGGGTGCGCGAGATGAAATTGCCGGCGGCGTTGTTGATGAGATCGGTGAGCGGACCTTCAGTGAAGATGGTCTCGATCATCTCGTCGACCGCGAGCGGATTGCGAATGTCGACGCCGTGGCTCGTCACCCGCCCGCCATACAGGTCCATCAATTCGGTGGCGGTTTCGTCGCAGACGCCCTTGCGGCGGCCGCAGATATGAACCTCGGCACCAAGCTCGAGGAAGCGCGCGGCCATCGACTTGCCGAGGCCGGTACCGCCGCCGGTGACGAGAATGCGGCGACCCGCAAGCAGCTTTTCGTTGAACATCTATCTGTTTCCACCCGGAGGGATTGCCTGTTTATTGGTTGATTGACTAAATCCGCACAACGGCTTTCTGTAAAGCGGCAACAACGAAGAACAGCAAGGGAAACGCCATGGATGATCGCGTCAGGATCACGATTTCGGATGGTGTCGCTGACGTCCGTCTGGTGCGGGCCGACAAGATGAACGCGCTCGACGCCGCGATGTTCGACGCGCTCGTCGCCGCCAGCGGCCGGCTGGCCCAGGAAAAAGGCGTGCGGGCGGTGGTGTTGTCGGGCGAGGGCCGGGCGTTCTGCGCCGGCCTCGACATGGATCGTTTTGCCGCGATGAAGGAGAGCGGCGGTAACGGAATGGCAGGCGGCGAGAAGCGCGATCTTTCGGCGCGCACTCATGGTTTGGCCAATTACCCCCAGCAGGCGGTGTGGGGATGGCGGCAGCTTCCGGTTCCGGTGATTGCCGCGATCCAGGGCGTGGCGTTCGGCGGCGGCTTTCAACTCGCTTTGGGGGCGGATATGCGCTTCCTCAGCCCCGATGCGCGGATGTCGATCATGGAGATCAAATGGGGGCTGGTGCCGGACATGGCGGGGACGCCGATCCTGGCGAGCCTGGTCCGCGACGATATTCTGCGCGAGCTGACTTATACGGGGCGGATTTTCTCGGCGCAGGAAGCGTTGAGCTACGGCCTCGCGACCCGGATCTGCGATGACCCGCGCGCGGCCGCGTTTGAAGTGGCGCGCGAAATCGCCGGCAAGAGCCCCGAGGCGATCCGCGCCGCCAAGCGCATGCTGAACAAGCTGTCGGTCGATCCCGGGCCGGCGCTATTAGCCGAATCCGTCGAGCAGATGAAACTGATGGGCGGCGCCAATCAGCTCGAGGCCGTGCGCGCCAACATGGAAAAACGCGCGCCGCGGTTTGTGGATGTTTGATAGACGTTCCTCGTCATTCCGGGTCTGGTCCTTCGGACCATCCCGGAATGACGAAGAGGTCGTTCCACAACGACTCCCGAACCCGACGAGAGATCGGAAAGAGATAGAGACAATGTCAACGCAGCCGCACTTCCTCGGCATCGTCAGCGGCCAGCGCAAGCGGACGCACGCCGAAGTCACCGATCGTACCGACCGCATCGCCGGCGGCCTCGAGAGGCTTGGCGTCAAGCCGGGCGACAGCGTCTGCATCTTGATGCGCAACGACATCGCCTTCATCGAGGCCGCCTATGCCGCGATGCGGCTCGGCGCCTATGCGGTGCCGATCAACTGGCACTTCAAGCCGGAGGAAATCAGTTACGTGTTGAAGGATTCCGGCACGTCGGTGCTGATCGGCCATGCCGACCTGCTGCATCCCTTGCGCGACGCGATTCCGCCCGATGTGACCGTCCTGAGCGTTCCGACGCCACCGGAAATCCTCTCCAACTACAAGATCGATCCCGCTCACCTCGCCACGCCCGATTTCGAGGCCGATTTCGAAGCCTGGCTCGCGCGGCAGGCGCCATATGACGGCCCGGCGCTGCCGCAGCCGCAGAACATGATCTATACCTCGGGCACGACGGGTCATCCCAAGGGCGTGCGGCGCCATGCGCCGACGCCGCAGCAGACCATCGCGTCGGAACGTCTGCGTGCGCTGATCTACGGCCTGAAGCCGGGCGTGCGGGCGCTGTTGCCGGGGCCGCTGTATCATTCGGCGCCGAATTCGTTCGGCCTGCGCTCGGGGCGGCTCGGCGGCGCGCTGGTCCTGATGCCGCGGTTCGACCCGGAAGCGTTTCTCCGGCTGGTCCAGGACGAGAGCATCGATACCATCTTCATGGTGCCGACCATGTTTGTCCGGCTGATGAAGTTGCCGGCGGCGGTACGCCACCAATACGACACCTCGTCGCTGCGCCATGTGATCCATGCCGCGGCGCCGTGTCCCGCCGACGTCAAGCGCGCGATGATCGCGTGGTGGGGACCGGTGATCTACGAATATTATGGCAGCACCGAAGCCGGCGCGCTGACTTTCGCCGATTCCGACGATGCGCTGAAGAAACCGGGCACGGTCGGCAAGATCCTGGGCGGCGTCGAACTGCGCTTCCTCGGCGACGACGGCGAGCCGCTGCCGCAAGGCGAGATCGGCGAGATCTATTCGCGCACGACGGACAATCCGGACTTCACCTACCACAACAAGCCGGAAAAACGCGCCGAGATCGAGCGCGACGGGTTCATCACCTCGGGCGACGTCGGTTACATCGACGCCGACGGCTATGTCTTCATCTGCGACCGCAAGCGCGACATGGTGATCTCCGGCGGCGTCAACATCTATCCCGCCGAGATCGAGGCCGCGCTGCATGCGGTTCCCGGCGTCCACGACTGCGCGGTATTCGGCATTCCCGACGACGAGTTCGGCGAGGCGCTGATGGCGGCGGTGGAACCGCAAGACGGCGTGACCCTGGATGCGGCTCTGATCCGCGCGCAGCTCAAAACGGCGTTGGCCGATTACAAAGTCCCGAAACACATCGAGATCCATGCCGGCCTGCCGCGCGAGGATTCCGGCAAGATTTTCTTGCGCCGCTTGCGCGATCCCTATTGGGAGCGGGCCGGGCGGCGGATTTGAACCGGGTCCTCATGGTGAGGAGCGCGTCTTCGCGCGTCTCGAACCATAAGGGTGGCTCATCCTTCGAGACGCGGCCAGGTGGCCGCTCCTCAGGATGAGGGCACCATTCCTGGTGCGCTCCGCCTCTATCTTTATCTTGCGCTGCGGCAAAAAAATTGCACACTCCGATGGCCGGGCAATTTCTGGAGTAGTCAGCCATGTCTTCCCAGATCATGCCTTCCGAACTCAGCCCCAATCGCGCTGACGAAGCGCTGGCGCTCGAAGCGGACGCCCGGCTCCGTGAGGATATCCGGCTGCTCGGACGCATCCTCGGTGACACCGTGCGCGACCAGGAAGGCGCCGACGTGTTCGATCTGGTCGAGCGCATCCGGCAGACCTCGATCCGGTTCCACCGCGATGAAGACAGGCCGGCGCGCCGCGAACTGGAAATCATCCTCGACAGCATGTCGATCAGCGAAACCGTCCGCATCGTGCGCGCCTTCAGTTATTTTTCGCATCTCGCCAACATCGCCGAGGACCAGAACAATATCCGGCAGATGAGGGCGCGCTCCGCCGCGGCGGGATCGCCGCGTTCGGGCACGCTTGCCAAAACACTGGCGCATGCGCGGGAGGCCGGCTTCAGCGCGCTGGATTTGCGCCGATTTTTCAAGGAGGCCCTGGTCAGCCCGGTTCTGACCGCGCATCCCACCGAAGTCCGCCGCAAGAGCACCATCGACCGCGAGATGGAGATCGCCGCACTCCTGGACCGGCGCGAACGGGTCCAGCTCACGCCGGAGGAGGTTGAGGCGAGCGACGAGCAGTTGCGCCGGGCGGTGCTGACGCTGTGGCAGACCAACCTTCTTCGCCGCACCAAGCTCACGGTGCTCGACGAGGTCGCCAACGGCCTGTCGTTTTACGGTTACACCTTCCTGCACGAGGTGCCGCGCCTGCATTGCGCGCTGGAGGACCGGCTAAACGAGGGCGACGCCGGCGCGGGCGGGGAACTCGCATCGTTCCTGCGGATGGGAAGCTGGATCGGCGGCGACCGCGACGGCAATCCCTTCGTGACGGCGGAGGTGATGCGCGGCACATTGCGCCTGCAGTCGAGCCGCGTGCTGCGGTTTTATCTGGAGGAACTGCACGTGCTCGGCTCCGAGTTGTCGCTGGCGGCGCATCTTGCCGATGTCTCCGACGAATTGCGCGCGCTCGCGGCGCGCTCGCCCGATACCTCGCCGCATCGAAGCGGTGAGCCTTATCGGCTGGCGGTGTCCGGTATCTACGCACGGCTCACCGCGACCGCGTTGAAGCTGGATGTAGGGATCACCCGGCCGCCGGTCGGAGAAGCGGCTGCCTACGCCAATGTCAAAGAGTTCAAGGCCGATCTCGATATTCTCGACCGCTCGCTGATCGCGAATAATTCGGGCGTGATCGCGCGCGGGCGGCTGCGGCTGTTGCGCCGGGCCATGGATTGTTTCGGTTTTCACCTCGCCAGCCTCGACATGCGGCAGAATTCCGCCGTCCACGAACGCACCGTCGCGGAACTGGTCGACGCGGCCACGCCCGGCATGTCCTATCTGGCGTTGAGCGAAGAGGCACGGATCACGCTGCTGGCGAACGAACTGCGCAATGCTCGGCCGCTGACCTCGGCCTTCGTGAAATACTCCGATGAGACGCTGGGCGAACTCGCGGTATTTCATGAGGCCGCCGAAGCGCACGCCAAATTCGGCGCCAGTGTGATCCCGCAATGCATCATCTCCATGTGCAAGGGAATGTCCGACATGCTGGAGGTCGCGCTGCTGCTGAAGGAGGCCGGCCTGGTCGATCCCTCCGGCCGCAGCGTGATCAACATCGTGCCGCTGTTCGAGACCATCGAGGATCTGCAGGCATCCGCGGGGATCATGGACCGGATGTTGTCGCTGCACGATTACCGCAAATTGGTGGACAGCCGCGGCGGCGTTCAGGAAGTGATGCTCGGCTATTCCGACAGCAACAAGGACGGCGGCTTTGTCACATCGGGCTGGGAACTCTACAAGGCGGAGATCGGCCTGATCGAAGTGTTCGAGCGCCATCACGTGCGCTTGAGGCTGTTCCACGGCCGCGGCGGTTCGGTCGGCCGCGGCGGCGGGCCGAGCTATGACGCCATCATTGCCCAGCCCGGCGGCGCCGTGAATGGCCAGATCCGCATCACCGAGCAGGGTGAAATCATCTCTAGCAAATATTCCAACGCCGAGGTCGGCCGCAACAATCTGGAAATTCTTGCAGCGGCGACGCTCGAGGCGAGCCTGCTGCAGCCGCGGCAAAGCGCGCCGTCGGCGGAATATTTGAAAGCGATGGAGCAATTGTCGGCGCTGGCATTCAAGGCCTATCGTGGGCTGGTCTACGAGACCGAAGGCTTTGCGGATTACTTCTGGGCTTCGACCGTCATCACCGAGATTTCCACGCTGAACATCGGCAGCCGTCCGGCGTCGCGCAAGAAAACCCGTGAGATCGAGGACCTTCGCGCCATTCCCTGGGTCTTCAGCTGGGCGCAATGCCGCCTGATGCTGCCGGGATGGTACGGCTTCGGCAGCGCGGTCGAGGCCTGGATAGCGGAGCATCCCGACAACGGCATGCCGTTCCTGAAAGAACTCTATCGCGAATGGCCGTTCTTCCGCACTTTGCTGTCGAATATGGACATGGTGCTGGCCAAGAGCTCGATCGCGATCGCCTCGCGTTACGCCGAACTGGTGCCGGATGCGGCGCTGCGCGAAAAAATCTTCGGGCGCATCCGCCGCGAATGGCATCTCTCGGTCGAGACGCTGTTGGACATCATGGGGCAGGACCGCCTGCTGCAGGGCAACCCGCTGCTGGAACGCTCGATCCGCAACCGCTTTCCTTATCTGGATCCCCTGAACCACGTGCAGGTGGAATTGCTGAAAGAGCATCGCGCGCAGAATCCCGACGAGCAGGTGCTGCGCGGCATTCAGCTCACCATCAACGGGATTTCGGCGGGGTTAAGGAACAGCGGTTAACGGTCATTCCGGGGCGCGTGTTAGCGCGAACCCGGAATCTCGAGATTCCGGGCCCACGCGAAGACGCGTGTCCCGGAATAACGGCAACAACGGCCTCAGCAATTATGCGCGCCCTGGGTCTCGACATAGACCGCATACAATGACTGGCTCGCCGTCATGAACAGCCGGTTTCGCTTCTTGCCGCCGAAGCAGACATTGGCGCAGGTCTCCGGCAGGCGGATCTGGCCGATGCGCGCGCCATCAGGCGCAAAAATCTGCACGCCGTCATAGCCATCGCCGACCCAGCCGGCACCAACCCAGATGTTGCCCTCGGTGTCGACCCGCAAGCCGTCAGGGAAGCCCGACTTGCCGTCCAGCGTCATGTCGATGAATTGCTTCGGATTCGAAAGCTTGTCGCCGTTGAGATCGTAGCTCCAGACGATGTTCTTGGCGTTGGGGTAGTGGGTGATGCCGGTGTCGCAGACATAGACCTTCTTATAGTCGTGGCTGAAGGCGATGCCGTTGGGCTTGAACGGTTCGTCGGCGACCTTGGTCACTTGGCCGTTCTGAGCGTCGACCCGGTACACCGCCTCTTTCTGGTAGGGCTGGACGGAACCAATATTGGCCTGGATTCCTTCATAGATGTTGATCGCGCCGTAGCCTGGATCGGTGAACCAGATCGACTTGTCGTTGGGGTGAACGACCATGTCGTTCGGGCCGTTGAGCGGCTTGCCATTGGCCTGCTCTGCGAGCACCGTGAGCGAGCCGTTATGTTCGAAGCGGACCAGCCGCGTGCGCTGGGCGCTGATCTGCCGGCCCTCGAAATCGAAGGTGTTGCCGTTGGCCTCGTTGGACGGTTTGCGAAACTGCTCCGAGATATGCCCGTCATCGTCGAGATAACGAAGCTGGCGGTTATTGGGAATGTCGCTCCACACCAGATATTGGCCGACGGTGTTCCAGGCCGGCCCTTCCGCCCACAGACAGCCGGTATAAAGCCGCTTGATGGCGGTGTTGCCGACCTTGGCCTTGAAGCGCTTGGGGTCGATGACGACGATGTCGGAGTCGGGATAGCGCTGCGGTTCAGCGTTGGGGCCGTAGTCGCGGGCTAATGCTTGCGGTGCGGCGATCGCAGTTGCAGCAAGCGCTGTTGCACCGCGCAACAGGCTGCGGCGATTGAAACCACCATCGGTGGCTTCGGATTGAAGGCCGGGCAAATTGGATGGATTTGTCATGGTGTCCTCCCAGTATTTTTTTGTTGGGAGGAAATTCTGCGCCCACAATCCGGCATAAAGCGGGCGGATTGTGGCAGAAGCAACTGGAGATAGTGCGGGAGACAGACGAACAGCGGAGCACTCGCGTCGTCCCGGCGAAGGCCGGGACGACACTGCGGGTGACGCTATCCGCTAGATCGCGTCCCAATTGAAGATATCAGCGGAGCGGTCGAGTTTGTAGAACGAGGATTTCAGCGCCGGGATGCCGTGCTCGGCGAGCGTCTGCGGGGTCCAGCCCTCGGCGCGGTGGATCGAGCGCAGCGGGCGGGACTGGCTCATCAGGAAGATCTCGTTCATGCGCACGGCAAAAATCTGCCCGGTGACATCCTTGGCGGCGTCGCTGAGCAGGAACGCGCAGATCGGCGCGATCTTTTCCGGGCCCATCTGCTGGATTTTTTCCACGCGCGCCTTCTCGGCCTCGGTCTCGGTCGGAATGGTTCCGATCAGGCGGCTCCAGGCGAACGGCGACACGCAGTTCGAGCGCACATTGAAGCGGTTCATGTCGAGCGCGATCGATTTCGATAAGCCTACGATGCCGAGTTTCGCTGCGGCGTAGTTGGCCTGGCCGAAATTGCCGACCAGGCCGGAGGTCGAGGTGAAGTGGACGAACGAACCGCTTTCCTGCTCGCGAAACAGCCTGGCCGCGGCATGCGCCACATAGAACGAGCCCATCAGGTGCACCTTGATGACGGATTCGAAGGCGTCGATGCTCATGCGATGGAAGATGGCGTCGCGCAGGATGCCGGCATTGTTGACCACGCCGTCGAGCTTGCCGTAGGTGTCGACCGCCATCTTGACGATCTTGCTGGCCGGAATGGCTTCGGCGACGGTTTCGAAATTTGCCACCGCCGTTCCGCCGCGCTTTTTGATTTCGTCGACCACTTCCTCCGCCGGTGCCGCTGATGTCCCCGAGCCGTCGGCGGCGCTCCCGGGATCGTTGACCACCACCTTGGCGCCTTCGGCCGCGCAAAGCAGCGCGATCTCGCGGCCGATGCCGCGCCCGGCACCGGTGACGATGACGACTTTATCCTGCAGTGATTGAGCCATTGGGTCTCTCCCGTTGTTTTCGTCATTCCGGGATGGTGCGTAGCACCAGACCCGGAATCTCGAGATTCCAGGTTCGTGCTTCGCACGCCCCGGAATGACGAAGGTTGTTATCTCTCATTGGTAAAGATGATCGTCCCCGACGCTGCGAACATGCCGCCGACGCCGTGGCAGACCGAAATCCTGGCGCCCGGCACCTGCGCCGGCGCGATGCCGCGCATTTGCCGCACGCTTTCCTGCAGCGCGTACATCCCGTACATGCCGGAATGCATGTAGCTCAAGCCGCCGCCATTGGTGTTGAGCGGCAATTTGCCGCCGGGCCGGGTGTTGCCGTCGGCGATGAATTGGCCGGTCTCCTCATGCGGCATGAAGCCGAGATCGCCGAGGCCATACAGCGGCAGATGCGCGAACGCGTCGTAGATCATCAGGTGATCGACGTCCTTGTGGGTGATGCCGGCTTCCTTGAAGGCGGTTGGACCCGCGACCTTGAAGGCGCGCGAGCTGTCAAAAGTCTGCATCTGGCTGACCATCGGCGTCTCCACGCTCTCGCCGGTGCCGAGGATATAGACCGGCTTTGTGGGAAAGTCCCTGGCGCGCTCGGCCGAGGTCAGGATCAGCGCGCCGCCGCCGTCGGTGACGAGGCAGCATTGCAGGATGCGGAACGGATAGGCGATCATCCGCGAATTCAGGACATCCTCGACCGTGATCGGCGCCTTCATGGTGGCGCGCGGGTTTTTGGCGGCCCATTCGCGCTGCACCACTGCGACCATGGCGATCTGCTCATGGGTGATGCCGTGGGTCTTCATGTAGCGCAGCACCGGGATCGGAAACATGCTGGGCGGCCCGTAGACGCCGAACGGCGCCTCGAACTGGCCGTTCAGGCTGTCCGGTGGGGTCGAGCGCGGCTGCTTGCCGATCATCGACTTGCCGCTTTCGGCATGGGTGATCAGCACGGTCTTGCACAGGCCCGCCTCGATCGCGGCCGCGGCGTGCCGGACATGCAGCATGAACGAGCAGCCGCCGACCGAGGTGCCGTCGACCCAGGTCGGCGTGATGCCGAGGTAATGCGCGATCTGCTGCGGCGTCTCCACCGCGGTGGCGATGCCGTCGATGTCGGACAGTTTCAGCCCGGCGTCGGCGAGGGCGTTCAGCGCCGCATCGGCGTGGAGCTGGATTTGCGACATGTTCGGAATGACGCCGAGCTCGGTGGTCTCGGCGGCGCCGACGACGGCGACTGCATTCTGGCGCATGATGCCTAGCCCTTCACGGGACGGAACTGAGGAAGGGTGATCTGGTCGTCGAGCTTCTCGAACGCGACTTCCAGCTTCATGTCGAGATCGAGCGCCTCCGGCGTCTGCGGACAATCGATGATGTTGCTCATCATCCGCGGGCCTTCTTCCAATTGCACCACCGCGATCGCGTAAGGCGGCGTGAAGCCGGGTGCGGCCGGCCGATGGTTGATGACGTAGCTGTAGAGCGTCGCCTTGCCGCTGGCCTTGAAGATGCTGACCTTGCGTGAGGCGCAGGCCGGGCAGAACGGGCGCGGCGGGAAATAGACATTGGCGCAGGCGTCGCAGCGCTGCAGGCGCAATTCGCCGGCCTGCGTGCCGTCCCAGAAATGCTGGGTCTCCGGCGTCGGTTTCGGTCGGGCGCGCGCAGTTTCGGCCATATCGGTGATTTCCTCCCGGGAGGGGGCCGCGTGGCCCGCTTATTGCGATGTTGATGCGACATTTGACCATTCCGCGTCAACGGTCCAGCGCTCCTGTCGCATGGCTGTATTCCTTAAGCCTTGCAGCCCAGAGAGCTTGTCGGCCAACGACCTGCCGCGCTAGGGTGCCCGTCATGGCGACGACGGAGATGGCGTGCGAGCAATTCGAATAGGGTCCGGCGCCGGCTATTCCGGCGATCGCATCGAGCCCGCGGTCGAACTCGCGGAAAAAGGCGATATCCAGTATCTGGTATTCGAGTGCCTCGGCGAGCGCACCGTGGCGCTGGCGCAGCAGGCGCGCATGAAAAATCCCGACGGCGGCTACGATCCATTGCTCGAGGAGCGGATGCGCGCGGTGCTGCCGGTCTGTGCTGCCAAAGGCATCAAGATCGTCACCAATATGGGCGCCGCCAATCCGGTCGCGGCAGCCCGCAAGACCGCCGAGATCGCAAAATCGCTTGGGCTCGGATCCCTGAAAATTGCCGCTGTCGTCGGCGACGACGTGCTCGAGGCCTGCAAGGATGGCGATCTCGCGATCATGGAATTCGCAGGAACCATCAGGCAGCTCGGCAACCGGCTATTGTCCGCCAACGCCTATCTCGGCGCCGAGCCGATGGCGGAAGCGCTCGGCGGCGGCGCCGATATCGTGATCACCGGGCGGGCGTCGGATCCCGCGCTGTTTCTGGCGCCGATGATCCACGCCTTTGGCTGGGCGATGGACGACTGGAATTTGCTGGGGCAGGGCACGGTCGCCGGGCATCTGCTCGAATGCGCCGGGCAAATCACCGGCGGTTACTTCGCCGATCCCGGCTACAAGGATATTCCCGACCTCGCGCGGCTCGGCTTTCCGATCGGCGAAGTCGGCGAAGACGGCAGCCTCGTCATCACCAAGGTCGCGGGCTCCGGCGGCGCGGTGACGGCGCAGACCTGCAAGGAGCAGCTGCTTTACGAAGTGCACGATCCCAAGCGATACCTCCAGCCGGACGTGGTCGCGGATTTTTCGCAGGTGAAGGTCGAGGAGATTGGGCCCGACCGCGTGCGCGTCAGCGGCGGGCGCGGAACCAAACGCACCGACACGCTGAAGGTATCGGTCGGCTATGTCGACAGCTATATCGGCGAGGGGCAGATTTCCTATGCCGGCCCCGGCGCCCTGGCGCGCGGCCGCCTGGCGCTGGAGATCGTTCGCGAGCGGCTGAAGCTCACCAATGTTGCAGCAAGCGAACTGCGCTTTGAACTGATCGGCGTCAATTCGCTGCACGGCGCGGAACTCTCCGCGCGCGCCGGTGAGCCCTATGAGGTGCGCGTCCGCGTCGCCGGCCGCGCCGAAAATTGGCGCGAGGCCATCCGGATCGGCAACGAGGTGGAAACGCTGTACACGAATGGCCCCGCTGCCGGTGGCGGCGCTTTCAAATCGGCGCGCGATGTGGTCGCGGTCGCGTCGGTGCTGCTGCCGCGCGAACTCGCCACGCCATCCATCCGTTTCGTTGGAGCGTAACCCATGAAGCTGCGCGACATCGCTCATTCCCGCACCGGCGACAAGGGCAACACCTCCAACATCTCGGTGATCGCCTATGACGAGAAGCATTACCTGTTGCTGCTTTCGCAAGTCACCAGCCAGCGAGTGAAATCGCATTTTGCCGGTATTGTCGAAGGCGAGGTTGTCCGCTATGAACTGCCCAACATATCAGCGCTGAATTTCGTGATGGCCGGCGCACTCGGCGGCGGCGTGACGCGGTCGCTGGCGCTCGATGCCCACGGCAAATCCCTGAGTTCGGCGTTGCTCGATCTGGAGATCGACGCCGCTTCCGACCACAAATAATCAATGAAGCAGCGACGAGGCGAAAATAGCGATGCCGAATACTCCGACAATTGCCGCACTGGCCGATGATCTCGAGGCCGGCCGCACCAGCGCCCGCAAACTCGTTGACGAATGTCTTGCCAGGATTGGCGACAAGGCGGGCGAGGGCGCGCGCGCCTTCATCCATGTCGACGCGGAAGCGGCCATCGAAGCGGCGGAGGCGATGGACCGGCTGCGCGAGGTGAAGGCGGCGCCGTCGCGTTTCGCCGGCATTCCTGTCTCGATCAAGGATCTGTTCGACATCAAGGGCCAGGTGACCCGCGCCGGTTCGCGCGCGCTCGACGATTCACCGCCGGCGGAGGCCGACGCGCCCGTGGTGGCGCGGTTGCGCCGCGCCGGCTTCATCGTGATCGGCCGCACCAATATGACCGAGTTCGCCTATTCCGGCATCGGCATCAATCCGCATTACGGCACGCCGAAAAGCGTGTGGCAGCGCCATGTCGGCCATGTGCCCGGCGGATCGTCGTCGGGCGCGGCGGTGTCCGTCGCCGACGGCATGGCGCATGGCGCGCTCGGCACCGATACCGGCGGATCGTGCCGGATTCCGGCGGCCTTCAACGGCATCGTCGGCTTCAAGCCGACTCAGCGGCGGGTGCCGCTCGACGGCGGCGTGCCGCTCTCATTCTCGCTCGACAGCTTTGGGCCGCTGGCGCGCACGGTCGGTTGCTGCGCAGTGCTGGATGCCGTGCTCGCCAATGAGGCGGTCGTTCCGCTGCAATCGCGTCCGATCAAGGGCATGCGGCTGGCGGTCCCGACCACGCTCGCGCTCGACGACCTCGATGACGCGGTGGCGCGGACATTCGAGCGCGCGCTGGAGACGCTGTCACGGCAGGGCGCGCTGATCGAGCGGATCGAGGTGCCGGAGTTTCTGGACGTCGCGCCGATGAGCGCCAAGGGCGGCTTCGCCGCGGCGGAAAGTTATGCCTGGCATCGCTATCTGATCGTCCGCAAGGGCGATGTCTATGATCCCCGCGTCGCCAGCCGGATCTTGCGCGGCGAAAGCCAGAGCGCGGCCGATTATATCGATTTGCTCGGCGCGCGGCGCTCGCTGATCGCGCGCACCGAAAAACGCATTGCGCCCTATGACGCGCTGGTGCTGCCGACCACGGCCAACACGCCGCCGCGCATCGCGGACATGGCCGACGACAAGACGTTCACCACGGAAAACTTGCGCGCGCTGCGCAATTGCACGCTGATCAACATGATCGACGGCTGCGCGATCTCGCTGCCCGCCCATCGGGAGGGCGAGATCCCGGTCGGCTTGATGCTCGCGGCATCCGGCGGATCGGACCGCCGCATCTTCGAACTCGCGGCCGGAATCGAGGGGGCCATCCGTGTTTGATCTAATCTTCACCATCGACGATCGCCGGGCGGCGGCGGCCTCTCACAACGACCGGCGTCCGGGGCTGTAGGTCCCGGCCTTCATCGGGACGGCGCGGCAGGGAACTCCCGGAAATCGGGTGGCGCCACCCGGTCCGATTTGCGAGGTTGGTCGCCATGAAATCAACCGCAATAACCATCGTCCATCCCGCATCTCCATCCGACATCGCCGCGCGTGTCGATGCGATCGACTGGGTGCAGGCGAGCCATGACCTCGACGCGCAAGGCTGCGCCCTCCTGAAGGGCTTGCTCTCGCCCGACGAGTGTCATGCGCTGGCTGCGCTCTACCCGGACGACGAGAATTTCCGCAGCCGGGTGGTGATGGCCCGGCACGGATTTGGCCGCGGCGAATACAAGTACTTTTCCTATCCGCTGCCGGATCTGATCGCGGAATTACGTCCGGCGCTGTATGCGCGGCTTGTCGCGGTGGCCAACCGCTGGAACGAGGCCATGGGCATCGATATCCGTTATCCGGATCAGCACGCCGCGTTCCTGAAGCGATGCCATGGTGCCGGCCAGACCCGGCCGACGCCGCTGCTGCTGCAATACGGCGCCGGTGACTACAACTGCCTGCATCAGGATCTCTACGGCGAACACGTGTTCCCGCTGCAAGTCGCTATCCTGCTGTCGGAACCGGGCCGCGATTTTACCGGCGGCGAATTCGTCCTGACCGAGCAGCGGCCGCGCATGCAGTCGCGGCCGGAAGTGGTGCCGCTCGCGCAGGGCGACGCCGTGGCCTTTGCCGTGCATGTCAGGCCGGTGCAGGGGACGCGTGGATTTTATCGCGTTAACCTGCGTCATGGTGTAAGCCGGATCCGCTCCGGTCATCGCCATACCGTGGGCGTGATCTTTCACGATGCGAAGTGAGTGCAAGCTAATTGACGACGGATTTATTTGCTGGCGTTCCCGATGTCCGCCCGCCGCAGGAATGGATGGCGGAGCGCGCCGTATTGTTGCGCGGGCTGGCAAAGCCAGTCGAGAGCGATCTGATCGCCGAGTTGCGCGATGTCGTGGCGCAGGCGCCGTTTCGCCACATGCTGACGCCGGGTGGCCACCGGATGTCGGTGGCGATGACGAATTGCGGCAGCGTCGGCTGGGTCACCGATCGCACCGGCTATCGCTACGATGCTGTGGACCCGGAATCCGCGAAACCCTGGCCGGCGATGCCGCCATCGTTCCGTGCGCTGGCGGTACAGGCGGCTGCGCAGGCAGGCTTCGACGGGTTTTCGCCGGACGCCTGCCTGATCAACCGCTATCAGCCGGGCGCGCGGATGTCCCTGCATCAGGACAAGGACGAACTCGATCTCGACGCGCCGATCGTCTCGGTGTCGCTGGGCCTGCCCGCGATCTTCATATTCGGCGGCTTGCAGCGCAGCGACAAGCCGCGGCGGTTTCGGCTGGAGCACGGCGACGTCGCGGTATGGGGCGGCCCGTCGCGGCTGAACTTTCACGGCGTCGCGCCGCTGGCGGACGGCGAGCATCCCCTGATCGGCCGCCAGCGCATCAATCTGACGTTTCGAAAGACGCGGTGAGGCCGTCCATTTTTTGCTGTCATTCCGGGATGGCTCGAAGAGCCAGACCCGGAATCTCGAGATTCCGGGTTCGATGCTTCGCATCGCCCCGGAATGACGTTGGCTACGGTTTCGCCGGATGAATGAACGCCCAGGGGCTGACTTCCGAATCCGTCGGCACTTCGACGGCGATCAAATAGGGCCCGCCGTCCGCCAGCGCTTTCTCCAGCGCCGGGCGAAATTGATCGGGCGATGTCACGCGCGCGGCGCCAACGCCGAAGGATTCCGCGAGCTTCACGAAATCCGGATTGACCAGATCGGATGCCACCACGCGGCCGCCGAAGCGCTCGCGCTGGTCGCGCCGCACATTGCCATAGGCATTGTTGTTGAACACCAGCGTCACCACGCCGATCTTGAACTGCACCGCGGTGGCCAGCTCCTGCACGCCGAACATGAAGCCGCCATCGCCCGTGATCGCAACAACCGGCCGGTCCGGATGGGCGACCTTGGCGCCGAGCGCGGTCGGAAAGCCCGAGCCGAGCGTGCCCTGATAGCCTGAGCCGATGAAGGTGCGCGGTTCATAGACCGGAAAGCCGTACCAGGAGGCAAAGCCGACCTGCGACAGTTCGTCGGTGACGATGGCGTTTGCCGGCAGCACCTCGCGCAGAATATTGAGGTAAGCCATTTGCGGCTGCACCTTCTGGATCTCCTGCAGCGCCGCCGCCGTGGCCTCGCGGATCGCGGCGCGGCGGCCGCTGGTTTTGCTGTAACCGTTCCTTCTCACCGCCGCGAGCAGCTCTCTGGTGCCGGTCTGCGCATCGGCGACCACGGCGGCGTCCGGCGTCAGCCGCCGCATTTCCGAAGGATCGATATCGATACGAACGGATTTCAGGCCTTCCGGCTGAAACGGCCATCGGAACGAGGAGGCCGGCAATTCCATGCGGGTGCCGATCCCGATCATGAGATCCGTGCGCGGCCAGAGCTTGTAGGCCGCCGCCATCGTCAGCCCGAGTTCATGCGCGTTGGAGACGATGCCACGGCCGCTGCGGAACGCCACCACCGGCGCGTCGATCAACTCGGCAAGCTCGAGGATTTCATCGCCCGCGTGCATGGCGCCGCTGCCGACAAAGATCATCGGGGTCTTGCTGCCGGCAATCAAGGCTGCTGCCGCCTTGATGCGGTCGGGATCGGGCAGCGGCGCGGGAAAAGGCTCGAACGGCTTCGCCGCGCCGGTTTCCGCGCGCTGCGTGAACACATCCCATGGCATTTCCAGCGCCGCGGGCCCGCGCCGTCCCGACAGCATTTCCTGGAACGCGCGCGAGACCAGCGTCGGCGCGGCACCGGGATATTCGATGCGGTCGGCCCACTTCACGAAGGTGCGCAGCGTTGCGAGCTGGTCCGGCATCTCGTGCAGGTGGCCGCGGCCCTTGCCGAGGAACTCCGTCGGCACCTGTCCGGTCAGGCACAGCACCGGTTCGTTCGATCCCAGCGCGGTCAGCAGCGCCGCGCCGGCATTGAGCACGCCGGGGCCGGGGACCACGCTGAACACGCCGGGCCTGCCGGTGGATCGCGCATAGCCAAAGGCCATATAGCCGCAGGCCTGTTCGTGGCGGGCGCCGATGACCTTGAGCTGGGCCTGATGAAAAGCATCGAACAGGCCGTAGATCTGCGCGCCGGGCAGGCCGAACACGGTGTCGATGCCATGCGCGACAAGGCCGCTGACGATCGCTTCGCCGCCGGAAGATAAAGTCATTTTGCTGTCCAATCGTTCGATCATTCAGGAGGTTTCGTCGATCACGCCGTTGCGCAGCACGCCGACGCCTTCGGCTTCGACCTCGATGATGTCGCCCGGCTTGAGGTAGCGCGGCGGATCGAACCGCGCGCCGGCGCCGGTCGGGGTTCCCGTGACAATGATATCGCCGGGCACCAGCGTCGTGAAGGTGGAGATGTAGTTGATCAGGTAACGAAAGCCGAAGATCAGCCGGCCGGTGCGGTCGTCCTGCCGCGTCTCGCCATTGACCCGCGTCGTCAGCCTGATATCGGCGATCTGCTGCTCACCGGTGTAGGGAACCAGCCAGGGGCCAAGGCTGCCGGTGGACTCGAAATTCTTGCCTTGCGTCACATTGAATTTCGCATGTCGGACCCAATCTCGGATGGTGCCTTCGTTGCACAAGGTCACTGCCGCGATGTGATCCAGCGCCGCGCTCTCGGCGATGTGCCGTCCGGCCTTGCCGATGATGAGCGCCAGTTCGCCTTCGTAATCGAGTTGCGCGGACGCGCGAGGCCGGACCAGCGGTGTCTGGTGGCCGACAAAGGAGCGCGGCGTGCGCATGAACATGCTGGGATATTTCGGCGCGTCCTGGCCGTCTTTATATTCCGCGTTGCGATCGGGATAATTCACGCCGATGCAGATGATCTTTTCCGGCGCGGGCACCGGCGGCAGCCAGGTGATCGCGTCGAGCGCGTGATCCGGTGATCGCTTGATGGCTTCGTCGGAGAGTTTTGTCAGTGCGCCGGCGGCGATGGCTTCGCGCAGCGTGGGATAGTCTTTGCCAAAGCGCGCGGAGAGATCGATGACCCCGCCATCGACGACGGCACCGTATTTGGTGGAGCCGTTGATGGAATAGGTAGCGAGGCGGGGAGGGACCATCAGGTGTCCGATACAATCTCTGTCGTCCCGGCGCAGGCCGGGACCCATACGCCGTGTCCTGTCGTTAGGCACTAAAGCGGGCACCTCCTGCAACATCGCCGCCGCGGGTTATGGGTCCCGGCCTGCGCCGGGACGACGCGTCGTGAGCGGGTTTGTCACCGATAAATCGCATGTTGCTGCCGCAGTTCATGTGATCAACTCTAGTCCGCGATCGTCACGTCCGCCACGAACAGCGGCTCACGGATCGCCTGTCCCGCAAACGGCGAACCCTGTTCGAACCAGGAGCGCGGCGCAGGCGCCCCCCACAGGGTTTGCCGGCGCGGATCCCGCAGCGACCAGCGCATCGGTTCGTGATCGTGATCCCCGGTGAAATAATCGCTGGTGTAGAGCTCGAGACGATGACCGTCGGGATCGCGAATATACAGAAAGAACGCGTTGGAGATGCCGTGGCGGCCGGGACCGCGCTCGAGGTTCTTGAGGAAACCGCTCGAGGCCATGACGTCGCACAGATGCAGGACGTTCATCGCGGTCGGCACCCAATAGGCAAAATGGTGCAGGCGAGGGCCCTTGCCATTGGTGAAGGCCAGATCGTGTACATTGCCCTTGCGATGCATCCAGGCGGCGGCGATGCGGCCGTTCTCGCCGTCTTCCTCGCCATATTCGGTCAGCCGGAAGCCCAGCCGCGCGTAGAAGTCAACGGTGTCCTGAACTTCGGCGGCGAACACGTTGAAATGGTCGAGCCGTTGCGGATGGCAGCCCTTGTAGAGATCGTAGCGGCGCAGCAGATGCGGGCGCTTTTCCATCGATGCATGGAGCTCGATCTGGAAGCCGAAAGGATCGGTGAACTGCAGCGTGCGGCCCTGGAACGGCTGCTCGGTGAAGGCGTAAGTGATGCCGTTTTCGGAAAAGAACGCCGCGGCCCTGTCGAGATCGGCTTCGTCGCCGACCTTGAAGCCCAGGCGGTTGCAGGCGGCGGTCGCCGCCTTGCGCAGCACCAGCGAGTGATGCTGATGCTCCTCGCTGCCGCGCAAGTAAACCGCGTTGTCGTCGCGATCCTCGACGTGGAGGCCGACGGTGGTTTCGTAAAACGCGCGGCTGGCGTTCAGGTCCGTCACGTCGAGCACGACGTGACTGCATCTGATGATGTTGAACGGCGGATCGAAGACGTGTTGCGGAACCGGCATGCTAGATCCTCATTGAGTTCGTCATTCCGGGATGGTCCGAAGGACCAGACCCGGAATCTCGAGATTCCCCGATGTGCAATTGCACATCTGAGGTTCGATGCTTCGCATCGCCCCGGAATGACAGTGACTTCAAATTCCCAGCCTACCATTCGGATGATTTCGTCGCGGCCTTATCGATGCATGGCCTCCGCTGTCAGAACGTCGTGGATGTTGTTGCGCTTCCAGCTGGTTTCCTTGTCGTTGACCTGCATATCGAACGACAGTGCGAATCTGCCCGCGGCGAACACCGGATCGAGATGGTCGGACAGAACGCGAAAAATATGCTCGCCGGCTTTCTTGCGGGTCGCGAGATCGCGGCCCTCGCCGAGCCGCAGCACCATGTCGAGGAAGGCGAAATGCGGCGAGCCGTCGGCAATGGCGTAATGCTCGCAGCGGATGGCGCGGACGCGGATGCCGCCAAGGGGAAATATCCCGGTTTCCACCGCGGCGTTGCGGACCAGTTCGACGACCTTGCCGATGTCGACGCGCGCATCGAGATTGGCTGAATATTCCAGGGTGAAATGCGGCATGTCGCAACTCCGGTTCTTCAGGACGACAGCAGGCGACACCGGCGAAAAGGGGATGCTCGAATATGATTAACATGTTAAATGCATCCCATCAAACCGAATTGATATTTGCTGCATCGCAACCCAGGACGCATGATCGATCATGGCGCGGAAGAAATCGGCCGGCAGGCCCGGTTCGTATCCGGCAGGCAAAGCGCCCGTCCGGCGGGTGCCGATGCGCGAATTCTCCCGTTCGCTGCCGATGTCGTTGTTGCGCGCCCGCGAGGCCGTGATGCGGCAGTTCCGTCCCTCGCTACGCGATCACGGGCTGACCGAACAGCAGTGGCGGATCCTGCGCGCGCTTGCCGCGATTGAGAGCGTCGAAGTCACCGAACTTGCGCGGGTTGCCTTTCTGCTTGGTCCGAGTCTCTCCCGGATTCTGCGGGATCTGGAGTCGCGGCGCCTGATCGAGCGGAAGGTTGCGAAAGCCGATCAGCGCCGCGCGGTGGTGTCGATCTCGGCCAAGGGCTTGAAGCTGATCGAGGCGGTGGCGCCGTCATCGGAAGCCATCTATGCCGCCATCAGCAAACGCTTCGGCGCCCGCAAGCTTGCGGAACTGCAGGAAATGCTCGGCGCGCTCGAAAACAGCCTCGCGGAGTTGTGAGGGAGGGTTGAGTGAGTGCAAATTTGCATGCTGATCTGGATCAGATGCATAGCCAATGCATATTGTTTGAGCATCGAAGGGCGACGCTTGCGACTTGAGCGACCGGAATAGCCGCGACCAGCCGGCGTTAATCTTATCGAGCCCTCGGTTCTCGCGACACGTCGGGTCCGTTAGTCGAAACCGTCGCGATATCAATTTACTCCGAACGAGAGAGTCCGTAGATACGAACACGGGTTTGCTTCCCTCGCGGATGCCAACACCAAGAAAGGCCGACAAAGAAGCCCGGCCTCAGGGAGGAATGGATGAAACTTACGAGACGCGATTTCGCGGTTGGCATCGCTGCCGGTATTGCCGCACCCCATATCATCGGTAGCGCCAGGGCGCAGGGCGCCACGATCAAGATCGGCATGTGCGCGCCGGTGACCGGACCTGCCGCCGAATCCGGGGGATACGCGATCAAGGGCGCCAAGCTTGCGCTCGACGCCGTCAACAAGGCCGGCGGCGTGCTCGGCAAGCAGGCCGAACTGATCATCGAGGACGATCAGACCACCAATCCCGGCATCGTGCTGGCGTTCTCCAAGCTCGCCGCGCAGTCCGACATCGTCGCCTTTCTCGGCTCGATCCGCTCGACCCAGGTCCATGCGATGGCGCCCGATGTGATCAAGCTCGGCAAGCCGGTGATGATCGGCGGCACCGATCCCAACCTGACCCACATGGGCAATCAGTGGCTGTTCCGCTTCCGCCCCAATGACAGCTATTCCGGCCGCGTGATCGCCGAATACGGCGTCAGCACGCTCGGCAAGAAGAAGTGGGCCGTGGTGCATTCGACCGACGCGTTCGGCACCGCCGGCGGCAAGGCGCTGACGGCCGCGCTGGAAAAGCTCGGCGCGCCCGCCGGTTCTCGACCAGGGCTATGCCAACCAGAGCCAGGACTTCACGCCGGTCGTGCTGGCGATCAAGCAGTCCGGCGCCGACATTCTCGGCTCCTACTTCACCTTCGAAAACGATCTCGGCATCTTTGCCCGCCAGTTGCGCCAGCTCGGCGTCACCATTCCCTGGGTCGGCTCGCCCTCGATCGCCAACGTCACCGCGCTGAAGCTCGCAGGCCCCGCGCTGTACGGCACCTACGGCGTCGCCGACTACGCCGAGGATTCCAGCGAGGGCTCGAAAGCGTTCGGCAAGCTCTATCGCGACGCGCGTCAAGGTCGCGCCCGATAACCAGAGTTCGTGGCCCTACGACGCCGTCACGGTGCTGGCGGCGGCCATCAACAAGGCCGGCTCGACCGATCCCGCCAAGATCCGCGAAGCGATCCTGGCGATCAAGAAATTCCCGGGTGCCGAAGGCGAATACAATTTCGACCAGAACGGCGACGGGCTGCACGGCTACAACATCGTGAAGAACGAGAAGGGCACCATCGTCTTCGACAAGCATATCGAGTTCAACGATTGATCGTGTTTTCGGCCTTCCCGGTCCTGGCCGGGAAGGCCGAGATCTTTCGCTGACCAAAACCTGCTTGGTTCCTCTTACCGAACGCGTGTCATGGATCTCGTTCTTCAGTTGCTCTTCACCGGCATCGGCATCGGCGCGGTCTATGCGCTGGTCGCGCTCGGCTTCGTGCTGATCTTCCGCGCCACCAACGTCGTGAATTTCGCGCAAGGCGAATTCTCCATGGTCGCCGCCTATTTCATGGTGGTGTTCGCCGTCGATCTCGGCTGGCCGTACTGGCTGTCGTTCCTGCTGGCGCTCGCCGGCATGGCGCTGTTGGGCGCGATCTTCAATCTCGGCGTCTACTATCCGCTCCGGCACCGCACCTTCCTGCCGGTCATCATCGCGACCATCGGCGCCTCGATCCTGCTCGCCAATTCCGTGCTGGCGATCTACGGGCCGCAGCCGCAGGTGCTGGAGGGATGGTTCGAGACGCCCGGCATCCAGCTCGGGCCGGTTTATCTCGACAGCCAGTATCTCCTGATCATCGCCGTGACGGTGGTGCTGGTGATCTTCAACTACTGGTTCTTCGAACACACCATGCTCGGCAAGAAGCTGCAGGCGACCTCGCAGGACAAGGAAATGGCCTCGCTGCTCGGCATTTCCGTATCGACGCATGATCATGATCACCTTCATCTATTCGGCGGTGCTCGGCGGTCTCGCGGGCATCCTGGTCGCGCCGATGCTGTTCGTCTCGATCCAGATGGGATCGACGATCGCGCTGAAGGCCTTTGCCGCCACCATCATCGGCGGCTTCGGCGACGTCGCCGGCGCGATCATCGGCGGGCTTGCGCTGGGCATCATCGAGACCTTCGGCGCGGCCTATATCTCCGTGCCCTACAAGGACGGCTTCGC
The DNA here is from genome assembly GCA_963793165.1 of uncultured Alphaproteobacteria bacterium. GTDB lineage: Bacteria > Pseudomonadota > Alphaproteobacteria > Rhizobiales > Xanthobacteraceae > Bradyrhizobium. The sequence goes on along the minus strand of CAWBYU010000002.1, from coordinate 360,189 downwards.
ATTCCTGGTACTGGTGCTGTTCCTGGTATTCCGGCCGCAGGGCATCTTCGGCGAACGCGTCGCGGAGAAAGCATGAGCGCCCCCAGCGAGAACATGCCGATCTCGGTATCGGTGCCGCGCCCGAAGCCGCTGCTGCTGCGTCATTTGCCGTATTTCATCGGCGCCGCGCTGGTGGTGACGCTCGCCGCGACGATGCAGTTCGACGGCTACGTCCATCAACATCCTGATGCAGGCGACGACCTTTGCGATCGCGGTGTTCGGCCTTTCGGTCGTGCTCGGCCTGTGCGGCCAGATCAATCTGGCGCAGGCGGCGTTCTTCGGTTTCGGCGCCTATGCCGTCGGCATCGGCACGACGGACTACCATTTCAGCTACTGGCTTTGCCTGGTCGGCGGGGTGCTTGATGGCGCTGCTGGCGGGTGCCTTCCTCGGCATGTCGACGCTGCGGCTCGGCGGGCACTACCTCGCGATGGTGACGATCTCGTTCCAGCAGATCGTCACCCTGGTCATGATCAACGCGATCTGGCTGACGCACGGGCCGGATGGCGTTTCGCAACATCGGGCGGCCGGCGCTGTTCCAGACCTCGCAAGGCTTATCTCGCGTTCTGCGTCGCGATGCTCGCGGTCGTCGGCTATCTCGTCTGGCATCTGCCGGATACGCGGCTCGGCCGCGCCATGCGCGCGGTGCGCGACAACGAACTCGCCGCCGGCGTCGCCGGCATCGACGTCTTCCGCACCAAGGTCTCCGCCTTTGCGCTCAGTGCGCGTGCTGGGCGGCCTCGGCGGCGGTCTGTTCGCGGGCGGCTTCGCCTATGTCAGCCCGGACCAGTTCTCGTTCGCCGAATCCATCGTGTTCCTGACGATGTCGCTGCTCGGCGGCGTCGCTTCGCCGATCGGCTCGGCCATCGGCACGGGTCTGCTGATCCTGATTCCGGAATGGCTGCGCTTCCTGAAAAGCGTCCCGGGCCTTTATCTGGCGATCTACGGCCTGTCCGTCATCCTGATCATCCGCTTCATGCCGGACGGCATCTGGGGCTTCGTCGCGGCGGCGTTCGATCGCTGGCGCGCGCAGATCAAGCCGCCGCCCGCGGCCGGCGCGCTGCAGTTGATGCCCGCCACCGTCGGCGGCGACATCGTGCTCGAGGTCGCCGGGCTTGTCGAAACATTTCGGCGGCCTCAAGGCGGTCGATGGCGTCGATATCGCAGGTCAGGCGCGGCGGCGTTCATGCGCTGATCGGACCGAACGGCTCCGGCAAGACCACGACGCTGAACGTGCTCTCCGGCCTCTACAAGGCCACCGCCGGCAAGATCGTGCTCGACGGCACCGACATCACCACCATGCCGCCGCACCAGCGCACGGCAGCGGGACTCGGGCGGACGTTCCAGAACATCCGCCTGTTCCGCTCGATGACCGCGCTGGAGAACGTCGTGATCGGCGCCGAGCGGCCCGGCAACACGATGATCGGCAACGGCGGCGATGCGGCCCTGACCGAGCGCGCCATGGAGGCGCTGACCTTTGTCGGGCTAGGCGCCGCGCCAATCGAACTGATCTCGAGCTTCTCCTACGGCCATCAGCGGCTGATCGAGATCGCCCGCGCGCTCGCCGCCAACCCGACCTTGCTGCTGCTCGACGAGCCCGCGGCCGGACTGAACTCCACCGAGAAGCTCGAACTGCATGAGCTGCTCAAGCGCATCGCAGCCCAAGGCCTGACCATCCTGATCATCGATCATGACATGACGCTGGTGAGCGAGGCGGCCCAGCACATCACCGTGCTCAATTTCGGACGCCGCATCGCGGACGGCGAATCCATGGCGGTGCTGCGCCATCCCGATGTCGTCTCCGCCTATCTCGGAACCGAATAATGCCGCTGCTCGAAATCCGCGACCTGATTGTGCGCTATGGCGAGATCGAAGCGTTGCGCGGCGTCTCCCTCAGCGTCGACGAGGGGCAGGTGGTCACCCTGCTCGGCGCCAACGGCGCCGGCAAATCGACCACGCTGCGCGCGATCTCGGGTCTGGCAAAGCCGGCGGCGGGCGAGATCCTGTTCGATGGCAAATCGATCGCAGGCCTTGGGCCGGAGGCGATCGTGCGGCTCGGCATCTCGCATGTGCCGGAAGGGCGGCGGGTGTTCCCGGGCCTCTCGGTCAAGGAAAACATCATGCTCGGCGCGTCGAACCGGCGCGTCGCAAAATCCGAATTGTCGCGTGAAGCGGACGCCATGTTCGATCTGTTTCCGGACATCCGTTCGTTTTCCAATGCGCTCGGCTGGACCCTGTCGGGCGGGCAATTGCAGATGGTCGCGGTGGCGCGCGGGCTGATGGCGAAGCCGCGGCTGCTGCTGCTGGACGAGCCCTCGCTCGGCCTCGCGCCGGTGATCGTGCAGGCGGTGTTCCGGATCATTTCGGAAATCCGCGCGCAACACCACGGTCTTGCTTGTCGAGCAAAACGCGCGCATGGGACTTTCGGTCGCCGATCACGGCTACGTGCTGGAAACCGGCCGTATCGTGCTGGGCGGCAAGCCCGACGAATTGTGGGGCAATGAAGCCATCGCCGCCGCCTATCTGGGCGGCCATGCCAAAGCAAGCGCGTAAAAACAGCGAGCCACCGATCCATGGTCACCATACAAGTTCCTAATCTGATCGATTTCGTTGCGGAAGTCTTTGCCCATTCGGAATCCTCTCCGGAGGAGGCGAGGCGCATCGCGACCTACCTGACCACCGCCAATCTCACCGGGCATGACAGCCACGGCGTGATCCGGGTGCCCGTCTATGTCAGGTGGAAGAAGATGGGCTCGGTGGTTCCCGATCAGACCGTCGAGCTGGTGGTCGATACGCCCTCGCTGGCAGTGGTCGATGGCAAGTTCGGCTACGGCCAGACGGTCACGCCGCAGGCGGTCCGGATCGGCATCGAGAAATGCAGGAAGGTGGGCCTGGCCGCAGTGGCGCTGCGCAATGCCGGGCATATCGGCCGCGTCGGCGACTGGGCGGAAATGGCGGCCGCCGAAGGGCTGGTGTCGGTGCACTTCGTCAACGCCGCCGGCTCGCTGCTGGTGGCGCCCTATGGCGGCGTCGAGAAGCGGCTGTCGACCGCGCCCTATTGCGTCGGCATTCCGCGCCAGGGTCAGGATCCGATCGTGCTGGATTTCGCGACCTCGATCGTCGCCGAGGGCAAGGTGCTGGTCGCCAGCCGCGGCGGCAAGAAATTGCCCAAGGGCGCGCTGATCGACTTCGACGGCAGCTTGAGTGAAGATCCGGCCGTGCTGTACGGGCCGCACACCGCGGAGGGGCCGCGCGACCACACCCAGGGCACCGGCGCGATCCGCGCCTTCGGCGAGCACAAGGGCTCGGGTCTCGCCTTCATCTGCGAATTGCTCGGCGGCGCCTTGACCGGCACCGGCGCCACCGCGCCGGACCGGCGGTTCGCCAACGGCATGCTGGCGATCTATATCGACCCCAAGGTGGTCGATACCAGCAGCTTCTTCGACGGCGAAATCTCGCGCTATGTCGACTTTATCAGGGCGACCAAGCCGGTTGCCGGCGTCGATGCCGTGCTGATCCCCGGCGATCCCGAGCGGAAAATGCGCGCCGACCGCACCAAGAACGGCGTCCCCTTGCCTGACGATACCTGGGCGGCGATAGTCAACACCGCCCGCGAAGTCGGTGTCAGCGAAGCGAGCATCCAGCGGGCAACGGCATAATTCGCACCGTCATTGCGAGCGCAGCGAAGCAATCCATGGCTGCCAAGGAAGAATGGATTGCTTCGTCGCTTCGCTCCTCGCAATGACGTAAAATCTGGACAACAGGGAAGGAAATATAGTGGCAAATAACGTCAAGAAAGTGTGGGCCTCGGGCAAGGCCGTGGTGAATGCCTGGCTGGCGATCCCTTCCGGGTTTTCGGCCGAGGTGATCGCGCAATGCGGGTTCGACAGCGTCACCGTCGACATGCAGCACGGCGTGCAGGATTACCTGTCGATGGTGCAGTGCTTCCAGGCGATGAACGGCCATCCGGTCACGCCGATGGTGCGCGTGCCGTGGAATGAGCCCGGCATCATCGGCAAGGTGCTCGACGGCGGCGCCTATGGCGTGATCTGCCCGATGATCAACACCAAGCAGGAAGCGGAAAATCTCGTCCAGTATTCCAAATATCCGCCGCGCGGCACGCGCTCGAACGGCCCGATCCGTTCCGGCATGTATGGCTCGGCCGGCACCTATCAGCAGACCGCCAATGACGAGATCGTGCTGCTGCCGATGATGGAGACCAAGACCGCGGTCGAAAACATGGAATCGATCCTCGATGTCGAGGGCATCAACGGCGTCTATATCGGTCCCTCCGATCTTGGCTTCTCCTACGGGCTGGTGCCGAAGCTCGACCGTGACGAGCCGGAGATCCTCAAGATCTATGAGAAGATCGTCAAGGAATGCGGCAAGCGCGGCCTCTATCCCGGCATCCATTGCAGCGGCGCCGAGGGCGCGGTGCGCGCGATCAACATGGGCTTCAAGCTGGTGACGCTGTCGAACGAGAGCGGGTTGATGATGACCTACGCCAAGATGCAGGTGAACCAGACCCGCAAGGATTCCGCCGGCAAGGCGTAACTCCTTCTCCCTCGCCCCGCTCTTGCGGGGAGAGGTTGGGGTGAGGGGTCTCTTTCCGCGTTTGCGGTGGTAGCGTTTGATATTGTGCCTCGCCCTCACCCGGATCGCCGTTGGCGATCCCGAGCGATCAGATTTCAAGGAGACACCACCATGGCCCCAGCACCCGTCATCCGCCTGCATCCCGATGATGGCGTGCTGATCGCGCGCTCGAGCCTGCCGCCGGGCATGGTCGTGGCGGAAGGCGTGACCACGGTCGAGCGGATTCCGGCAGGCCACAAAGTGGCGATCCGGCCGATCGCGGTGGGCGAGCCGGTGCGTCGCTACGGCCAGATCATCGGCTTTGCCACCGCGCCGATCGCGCCGGGCCAGCATGTCCACACCCAGAACTGCGGCATGGGCGACTTCGCCAAGGATTATGCGTTCGGCGTCGATGTCACGCCGACGCCGAATTTCGATCTGCCCGCGACCTTCGACGGCATCCGCCGCCCCGACGGGCGCGTTGCCACCCGCAACTATATCGGCATCCTCACCTCGGTGAATTGCAGCGCCCATGTCGCCGGCATGGTCGCGGATGTCTTCAAGAAGAATCCGTTCACCGGCGATAATCCGCTGGCGGATTTCCCCAACGTCGATGGCGTGGTCGCGCTCACCCACAAGACCGGCTGCGGCATGACGCAGGACGAGCCGCTGACCATCCTGCGCCGCACGCTTGGCGGTTACGCGCGGCATGCGAATTTTTCCGCCGTGATCGTGCTGGGCCTCGGCTGCGAGGTCAATCAGATCGGCGGGCTGATGCAGGAACAGAAACTCGCCGGGCGTCTGCGGGCGATGGATATCCAGGAAGTCGGCGGCACCCGCAAGACCGTGGAAGCCGGCGTTGCCTTTGTGCGCGAGGCGCTCACCGACGCCAACAACGTCAAGCGCGAACCGGTTTCGGCCAGCGAATTGACGGTGGCGCTGCAATGCGGCGGTTCCGACGGCTATTCCGGTATTTCCGCCAATCCGGCGCTGGGCGTAGCCAGCGATCTTTTGGTGCGGCACGGCGGCACCGTTATTTTATCGGAGACGCCGGAGACCTATGGCGCGGAGCATCTGTTGACGCGCCGCGCGGTCAGCCGCGAGGTCGGCGAAAAGCTGGTGGCGCTGATGCGCTGGTGGGAGGAATATACCGAGCGCGAAGGTGCGGAGATGAACGCCAATCCCAGCCCCGGCAACAAGGCCGGCGGTCTCACGACCATTCTGGAAAAATCGCTTGGCGCGATGGCGAAGGCCGGCAGCACCAACCTGGTCGATGTCGTCAACTACGCCGAGGCGATCACCAAGAAGGGTTTCGTGTTCATGGATACGCCGGGTTACGACCCGGTCGCGGCGACCGGGCAGGTGGCCGGCGGCGCCAATCTGGTCTGCTTTACCACCGGCCGCGGCAGCGTGTTCGGCTGCAAGCCGGCGCCCTCGATCAAGCTCGCGACCAACTCCGTGATGTACAAGCGGATGGAAGACGACATGGACGTCAATTGCGGCACCATCCTCGATGGCGAGGAAACGGTGCAGGAGTGCGGCCAGCGCATCTTCGAACTGATGCTGAAAACGGCTTCGGGACAGCCGACCAAGAGCGAGAGCTTCGATTTCGGCGGCGCCGAATTCGCGCCCTGGGTGCTTGGGGCCACGATGTAGGTTATGTGATCGCACCCTTCCTCGTCGCCCCGGCGAAGGCCGGGGCCCATAACCACCGGCGGTGGGTGTTGCAGAAGGTGTCAGCCGTCTGGCCTTAGTCGAGAGGGCAACGCGGTATGGGTCCCGGCTCGCGCTTCGCTTGGCCGGGACGACGATTTGGGGAACAAAACCCGTCCTCCACAAAGGCATCTGCTGCCCGTTGTTAATGCTTGATCGCCACCGGAACCAGTGTTCTGCTTAAAAAAGCTGCTGGAGCCATCGCCCTGTGTCGATCTTTGTCGCACTACATCACGTCACGCATTACAAATATGATCGTCCGATCGACCTCGGCCCTCAAACCGTCCGGCTGCGGCCGGCGCCGCACACCCGCACGCCGATCCTGAGCTATTCGCTCAAGGTCACCCCTTCAAATCATTTCGTGAACTGGCAGCAGGACCCGCAAGGCAACTGGCTGGCGCGGTTCGTCTTTCCCGAAAAAGTCACCGAGCTGAAAATCGAGGTCGATTTCACGGCGCAGATGACCGTGATCAATCCCTTTGATTTCTTCGTCGAGCCCTATGCGGACAGTTTTCCCTTCGCCTATACCGACGATCTCAAGACCGAACTTGCGCCTTATCTCGCGACCTTCGAGCCCGGACCGCTGTTTTCGAAATATCTGGCGGGCATTCCGCGCGAGGCGCCGAGCACGGTCAACTTCCTGGTCGACCTCAATGCGCAGCTGCAAAAACAGATCCGCTACATCATCCGGATGGAGCCGGGTATCCAGACGCCGGAGCAGACTTTGGAATTGGGTGCGGGATCGTGCCGCGACTCGGCGTGGCTATTGATTCACGTCTTTCGGCACCTCGGGCTCGCCGCCCGTTTTGTGTCCGGCTACCTCATTCAGTTGCGCCCCGATATCGATCCGGTCGAAGGACCTTGCGAGGTCGAAAACGATTTCACCGATCTGCACGCCTGGGCCGAGGTCTATCTTCCCGGCGCCGGCTGGATCGGCTTCGACGTCACCTCGGGGATGCTGACGGGCGAAGGGCACATTCCCGTCGCCGCCACGCCGCATTATCGCTCCGCCGCGCCGATCAGCGGCGCGGTCGGATTCGCCCAAGTCGAGTTCGGCTTCGAGATGAGCGTCAAGCGCATCCGCGAAGCACCGCGCATCACAAAACCGTTCTCGGACGAATCCTGGGCGCGCCTCGATCGATTAGGCGAACAGGTCGATGCGGACTTGAAAGCGAACGACGTGCGCCTGACCATGGGCGGCGAGCCGACATTCGTTTCGGTCGACGATCTGGAGTCGCCGGAATGGAATATCTCCGCGGTCGGCCCGACCAAGCGCGGGCTGGCCGACGATCTCATTCGCAAATTGCGGACCCGGTTCGCGCCCGGCGGTCTGCTGCATTTCGGGCAGGGCAAATGGTATCCGGGTGAAAGCCTGCCGCGCTGGGCATTCGGCCTCTACTGGCGCAAGGACGGCGTGCCGATCTGGAAGAATCCGGATCTGATCGCGACCATCGAAGGGCCGCGCAAGGCGCAGATCGAGGACGCCGAGCGCTTTGCGGAAGGTGCGGCGAAGAAACTCGGGGTCGATTCCGAGTTCATCATGCCGGCTTTCGAGGATCCCTCGCACTGGCTGCAGAAGGAAGCCGGCCTGCCGCCCAATGTCGATCCCAGTGACTCCAAACTTTCGGATCCGGAAGAACGATCGCGCATGGCGCGGGTGTTCGATCAGGGGCTCAACGTTCCCAAGGGATTCGTGCTGCCGATCCAGCGCTGGAACGCGGACGCAAGCAAATCTCCCTCGCACTGGAAGAGCGAGCGCTGGAAGCTGCGCCGCGGCAATCTGTTTTTGACGCCGGGCGATTCCCCGCTGGGGCTGCGGCTGCCGATCGCGTCGCTGCCGCACATTCCCGCCGAGGAATATCCCTACACTGTCGAGCAGGACCCGCTGGAGCCGCGCGACGCGCTGCCGGTGTATGACGGCTCGGCGCCGACCGAGAGTGCGCCGCATCAGGAAGTCCAGGAACAGCAGCTCAAGGGCGGCGGCGTGCGCACGGCGATGTCGATCGAGATCCGCGACGGCATCCTGTGCGCGTTCATGCCGCCGGTGGAGAGGCTGGAGGACTATCTCGAACTGGTCACGGCGGTGGAGGCGACCGCCGAAGAGATGCGGATGCAGGTCCATGTCGAGGGCTATCCGCCGCCGTTCGATCCGCGCGTCGAGGTGATCAAGGTGACGCCCGATCCCGGCGTCATCGAAATCAACATCCAGCCGGCGACGAGCTGGCGCGAAGCCGTCGACATCACATTCGGCCTCTATGAGGACGCGGCTCAAGTGCGGCTCGGCGCCAACCGCTTTCTGGTCGATGGCCGCCACACCGGCACCGGCGGCGGCAATCATGTGGTGGTCGGCGGCAGCACGCCTGCGGACTCGCCGTTCCTGCGCCGTCCGGATTTGCTCAAGAGCCTGGTGCTGTACTGGCAGCGGCATCCGTCGCTGTCGTATCTGTTCTCGGGCATGTTCATCGGGCCGACCAGCCAGGCGCCGCGCATCGACGAGGCCCGGCACGACGGCCTTTATGAACTGGAGATCGCGCTGGCCCACGTGCCGCCGCCCGACATCAAGGCGCCGCTGTGGCTGGTGGACCGGCTGTTCCGGCACATCCTGGTCGATATCACCGGCAATACCCACCGCGCCGAAATCTGCATCGACAAGCTCTATTCGCCTGACGGCACCACCGGCCGGCTCGGCCTGGTGGAATTCCGCGCGCTTGAAATGCCGCCGGACCCGCGCATGTCGCTGGCGCAGCAACTCTTGATCCGGGCGCTGATCGCAAAGCTCTGGCGCGAACCGCAGCAGGGCAAATTCGTGCGCTGGGGCACCACGCTGCACGATCGCTTCATGCTGCCGCATTTCCTCTGGGAGGATTTTCTCGGCGTGCTCGCCGAGCTGAAACAGTCCGGTTACGACTTTTCGCCGGACTGGTACGCGGCGCAGCTCGAGTTCCGCTTTCCCGCGTTCGGCCGGGTCCATCATGGCGGCGTCTCGCTCGAAGTGCGTCAGGCGCTGGAGCCCTGGCATGTGCTGGGCGAAGAGGGCTCGGCCGGCGGCACCGTGCGCTATGTCGATTCCTCGGTGGAGCGGTTGCAGGTCAAGGCCTCCGGCTTTGTCGAGGGACGTCACGTTGTCACCTGCAATGGCCGGCGGATGCCGATGACGGAAACCGGCCGCTCCGGCGAGGCGGTGGCGGCGGTCCGTTTCAAGGCCTGGCAGCCGGCCTCGGGCCTGCACCCGACCATTCCGGTCCACGCGCCGCTGACGTTCGATCTGATCGATACCTGGAATGGCCGGTCGCTGGGCGGCTGCGTCTACCACGTCGCGCACCCCGGCGGGCGCTCTTATGATACCAAACCGGTCAATTCCTATGAGGCGGAGGCGCGGCGGCTTGCCCGTTTCCAGGATCACGGCCACACGCCCGGCACGATCGACCCGCCGCGCGAAGAGCGTACAATGGAATTTCCTTTGACCCTCGACTTGAGGACACAGCTCCTGCATTGAGAGCGGGGCGTGGGGCGGGAGAGTCGGGATGGCGGGACACGCCGGCCAAGGCAGTGGCCAGGGAAGTGGTTTAGACAACAGTCAGGGAAACAAGTCACGTCCGGGCAGCCGGCGGGTGGCGCAGTGGACCCGCAGCTATTCCCGCCTGCCGGGCATTCCCGATGAATATATCGGGCAGGACGGCGCGCCGCGTGAGGTCTGGACCCGGTTTTTCGACGCCTTTGCCGAACTGACGCCGGGCGATATCGAGCGGCGGTTCGGATCGGCTGACCGGCATCTGCGCGAAGCCGGCGTGACCTATCGCGCGCCCGGCGAAACCGCCGACCGGCTCTGGCCGCTGAGCCATCTGCCGCTCTTGATCGACGAGGCCGAGTGGCAGCAATTGACCGCCGGCATCGTGCAACGCGCGCAATTGCTGGAACTGGTGCTGCGCGACCTCTATGGCGAGGGCCGGTTGATCGCGGAGGGCGCGATACCCGCGGCCGCCATTGCCGGCAGTACCGAATATCTGCGCCCGGTTTGCGGCGTTAAACCGCCGGGCGGCAGATATCTCCACCTCTACGCCGCCGATGTCGGCCGCGGGCCCGACGGGCGCTGGTGGGTACTGAGTGACCGCACCCAGGCGCCTTCGGGCGCGGGCTACGCACTGGAAAACCGGCTGGTGCTTTCGCGCGCCTTCACCACGCTCTACAAATCGATGAACGTCGAACGCGTGGCGCCGTTCTTCGAGGCGTTCCGCGACAGCCTGCGCGCCAGCGCCGATCGCGACGAGCCGCGCATCGGGCTTTTGACGCCCGGTCAGTTCAGTGAGACCTATTTCGAACACGCCACGCTGGCGCGCTATCTCGGATTTCTGCTGGTCGAGGGCGACGATCTCGCCGTCAGCGGTGACCGCATTTATATCCGTACCGTCGCCGGCCTGAAGCGGCTCGATGTGCTGCTGCGACGGGTCGATTCCAATTTTCTCGATCCGCTGGAGCTGGATGCGTCCTCGCAGCTTGGCGTGCCCGGCCTGATCGATGTCCTCAGGAAGAACGGCGTCGTCGTCGCCAACATGCCGGGCTCCGGCGTGCTGGAGGCGCGGGCGCTGCTCGGCTTCCTGCCGAGCCTGAGCCGTCGTTTTTTCGGCGAGGATCTGAAGATGCCGCACATCGCGACCTGGTGGTGCGGCCAGAAGTCCGCGCGCGAGGAAGTGCTGTCGCGGCTCGACGAGATTGCGATCGAGGGCGCTTACGGCAGGGACGTTCCCGGCTTCGGAAGGGGACCTGTACTCGCCAGCGAATTGTCCGAAAGCGAGCGCGAACGGCTCAAGACCGCGATCAGCGATCGCGGCATCGACTATGTCGGCCAGGAGCTGGTGCGGCTGTCGACCACGCCGGTGTGGGACCAGGGACGGATCACGCCGCGTCCGTTCGTGCTGCGGGTGTTCGCGGCCGCCACGCCCAATGGCTGGACCATCATGCCTGGCGGCTTTTGCCGGATCGCCGATCAACCCGACGCCCGCGCGGTGTCGATGGGCGACGGCGCGCGGGCGGCGGATGTCTGGGTGGTTTCCGACAAGGCGGTCTCGACCGCGACCTTGCTGCCGACCGTGGATAATGTGCGGATCAAGCGTATTGCCGGCGTGGTGCCAAGCCGCGCCGCCGACAATCTGTTCTGGCTCGGCCGCTATCTGGAGCGCGCCGAGGCGACGCTGCGGCTGGTGCGCGCGCTCGGGACCCAGCGCGAACCCGGCAAGGGCTCGTCCACCGTGCCTCACTCGGTGGAGCGGATCCTGCGCCTTTTGGTGACATGGGGGGCGGCATCGCAGGCGAGCCGGGCGCAACCGGCCAAGGTCGCCGCCGAAGCGTTGCAGGCCGAGGACAAATTCGGCTCCGCGCTGTCGCTGGTGCGCTCAGCCCAGCGCACCGCGACATCCTTGCGCGAGCGTCTTTCGCCGGACGCCTGGCAGGTCATCACCGAGATGGCGGAGCGCCTAGCCTATGAGGTCGAGGATGACGACGGTGTCGTCAGCGCCGCCGAACTGACGCTGCAGGAACTGGCGAGCTTCGCAGGATTGGCGCAGGAAAACATGAATCGGGCCGCCGGCTGGCGCTTTCTCGAAATGGGCCGCCGCGCCGAGCGCGCCATCAACACCATGCGTTTCGCCCGCCAGTTCGCCTATGACGAGGCCGGCGGCGAGGATCTCGATGTCCTGCTGACGCTGGTGGATTGCCAGATCACCTATCGTTCGCGCTACCTGGTCGGGCCGCTGCTGGCGCCGGTGCGCGACCTCATGGTGCTCGACCCCTATAATCCGAGGTCCGTCGCGTTTCAGGTTTCCGCGCTGACCGATCACATCGCGAGCCTGCCGACCTTGAAGGAGGGCGGATTGATCGAGCGGCCGCATCGTCTGGCCGTCGCGCTGCAGGCGACGCTGACGACGGCGGAGGCCGCAGCACTCGATACCAAGACGCTGTTCGCGCTGGAGCAGGATTTGCTCAACCTCGCCGATGCCATCGGGTCGCATTATTTCCCGCACGGGCCCAATGCGAGCCGGCCTGAAAAGCTCACGGGCCTCGCGTGATCTACGACATCCGTCACGTCACCAGCTACAGTTACGAAAGCCCAGTCAGCTTCGCGCGGTGCTCGCTGCGGCTGGAGCCGATGAGCGGCGACGGACAACAATTGATCTCCCACACCGTCGATATCAGGCCGCGTCCGGCGGACCGTACGGTGCGGCAGGATTTTTTCGGAACCCATACCGAGAGCGTGCTGATCGAAACCCCGCATCGCAGCCTTCGCATCGATTCCAGGTCGCGCGTTTCCGTTGCCCGCCACGCGCCCGGCCGCGCCGCGCCGAGCCCCGCATGGGAAAGCGTCCGCGATCTGGCGTTCGAGGCGACCGATCTGGGTCCGGCGTCGCCGATCGGTTACGTTTTTGCCAGTCCGCTGGTGCCGGTGGCGCAGCCCGTGACATCCTATGCATCCGCCAGTTTTCCGCCGGGAGGCGAAATCCTGGCCGGCGCGGTCGACCTGATGCATCGCATCCGCACCGACTTCAAGTATGACCCGAAAGCCACCGTGATCTCGACGCCGCTCAAGGAAGTGTTCGAGAAACGTCACGGGGTCTGCCAGGATTTTGCCCATGTGATGATCGCAGGCCTGCGCGGCCTTGGACTGCCGGCGGCCTATGTCAGCGGCTATCTCCGTACCATCCCGCCGCCGGGCAAGCCCCGGCTGCAGGGCGCCGACGCCACCCATGCCTGGGTGTCGCTGTGGTGCGGCGGGGAAATCGGCTGGATCGGCTTCGACCCGACCAACGATATCCTGGTCGAGAACGATCACATCATTCTGGCGGTGGGGCGGGATTTTTCCGATGTTTCGCCGGTCGACGGCATCATCGTCGGATCGCGCAAGCAAAAGCTCGCGGTGGCCGTGGACGTGCTGCTGGTGGAATGAAGCTGCACGACAAGCGGGGGGCTCAACCCGCTCTACGAGACCACCATGTGATGCGACCTGAACAGCCGGCCCTTTTCCACCACCAGCACCACCCCAAGGGACGCCAGCGTGCAGAGGAAAAAGCCGGTCGAAAATGGCAGCAGCGTGCCGTCGTAGTCCTGGCCGATCGTGGTGCCGATGCCGATGCCGAGCAGGGTGGTGATCGATCCGTACAGCGAGGATGCGGTGCCGGCGATATGGCCGTGCGGCTCCATCGCGAGCGCGGTGAAGTTGGCGAACATCAGCCCAAACGCGAACATCATCAGGGCCGAGAGCGCCATGAACAGCGGCAAGGGCAGCATCTGCAGTTTCGTCGCCACCAGCATCGTCCCGGCCACGGCGACGAAGCCGATCAATGCGCCATGTGAAATCACGCGCATGCCGAGGCGGCCGACAAAGCGGGAGTTGAGAAAGCCGGCGATGGCGACGCCGATCGCGATGGCGGCGAACGCCAGCGGAAAATAGTGTCCGAGCCGGTAGATGTCTGTGAACACCTGCTGCGATGAAAACACATAGGCGAAAAGCGAGCCCTGCACGCCGCCGGCCGCGAGCGCATAGCCCAGCGTCTGCCGGTTGGTCACGGTCTGGCGGAAGGCGCCAAGCACCTCGCGGATATCAAGCGATCGGCGTTGGGACGCCGGCAGCGTCTCCGGCATGCGCAGCGCGCTCCAGGTCAGCGCCACCACGCCATACAGCATCAGCACGATGAAGATGCCGCGCCACTGCGTCAGCAGCATGATCGCCTGGCCGAATGACGGCGCGATCACCGGTACGGCGATGAAGACCATCATCGCCAGCGACATCACGCTGGCCATGCGCCGGCCGACATAGCAGTCGCGGACGATCGAGGTGGCGATCACGCGGGTGGCCGAGGTGCCGAGGCCCTGCAGCGCCCGCGCCAGCAGCAATGTCTCGAATGAAGGGGCCGCGATCGCGAGCACGCTGGCGACGCAGTACACGGCCATGCCGCCCAGCAGCACCGGACGGCGGCCGAAGCGGTCCGACAACGGCCCCATCACGAACTGACCGAGGCCAAAACCGACCAGGAAGATCGACAGCACCATCTGCGGCTGATTGGCGACCACGAGGTGGAAGGCGGAACTGATGTTCGGCAGCGCCGGCAGCATCATATCCATCGCCAATGGATTGAGCGCCATGATCGAGGCGATGACGATGACGAATTCGGGAAAGCCCATCGGGCGGTGGCCTGAGGAAACCCAGGCTTCGGCATTAATTTCAGACACTTAGCACCTCATGAGCAGCCGGAATTTATATGCCTGTGCTGCGGCGCACAATGCCCGTTTCGGGATGGGAGACCGGCGGGCCGCGCTATCGACCCAGGTCGTAAGCTGGGATGTCCGCTTGCAGGCACTTGTCCACTGCAAGCGTCGCCGGCGACCTGCCGGGCGTCAGTCGCGCGATATGGACAGCCCCGCGAGAAGCGGAGCGTACGCGGCGAGCCTGCGGGATACGAACTCCGTGAAGAGCCGCACGCGCTTCGTCTTGCGTGTCTCCCCCTGTGTGAGAAGCCAGAGCGTTCCGTACATGTGCAGGTCGGTGCCCGGCACCCTCACCAGCAGGGGGTCGGCATCTCCGACGAAGCACGGCAGCGTCGTGATCCCGAGCCCTTGCCGTACAGCAACGATCTGCGCCTCGGCGTCCGTGATCCTGAACGGAACCCCCGTGGTGCGAACCTCACCCTCGCTGGCCCAGTCCGGAATGCCATGAATGCTTATGACGATCCACCGGATGGGATCAGGCGCGCCCGCACGCCACGCGGCTAGTCGATCGCGGGACATGTAGACGCCGCCGAACAGCTCCGGTCCCTTCAGGCCGTGAAGATTGAGCGGCAGGGTCTTGCGGTCGTAGACGACGCGGATCGCGACGTCGGCCTCTCGGTTGGTCAGGTTTGCCAGCTCGCCGGACGACAGGATTTCCATCTCGATGTCCGGATGCAGACGCGCGAAATCGGCGAAGTCCGGCATGAGCAGGTGTGTCGCGAGGGTCGGCGCCAGCGTCACCCGCAGAAGCCCGCGCACGCTCTGGTCGCGCCCGAAGACGCGCGTCTCCAGCTGGTGCGACGACGCTTCCATCTGGTCCGCGAGCTCGAGGACCTCCTCGCCCGCAGCCGTCAGGCGGTAGCCCGAAGGCAGCTTTTCGAACATCTGCGCCCCGAGGCGTTCCTCGAGCTGGGCGATGCGTCGCAGCACGGTCGCGTGGTTCACCCCGAGGCGCTCGGCGGCAGCCCGCACCGAGCCTCCGCGCGCGACGGCAAGAAAGTAGCGAACGTCATCCCAGTCGATCATGGTGCAATCCCGCGCCGCGCGGTGCGCCTTCCAAAGCCCGTATCTAGCACGACAGCTCGAGCCGTCACAGCGCATCGACGGCGATCGATCATCGCGGCTGACGTCAGTCGTCCAGCCGGATCGATTTTCGCACCACCGATGTGCGCGCTTCCGCACTCACCGCCTGACTCCGGCGGACCCATGTTGAGGCTCTCGGGGGCGTCCCCGAACAGCCAAAGACCCGAGCCGGCGAAACGAAGGATGCACGACATGACCAGACTGAATGGAAAGACCGCCGTGATCACCGGCGGCGCTACCGGCATCGGCCTCGCCGCAGCAAAGCGCTTCATCGAGGAGGGCGCCTTCGTCTTCATCTTCGGCCGCCGGCAGGAAGCGCTCGACGCCGCTGTGGCCGACCTCGGGCCCAATGCCCGCGCGGTGAAGGGCTCGGTCTCCGATGAGGCCGACCTCGACCGACTCTACGCGGCGGTGAAGGCCGAGCGCGGAACCCTCGACATCGTCTTCGCCAATGCCGGGGCGGGAAGCCAGCTTCGCGCTCGGCGAGATCACCGCCGAGCACATTGACGAAACCTTCGACACCAATGTGAAGGGTACGATCTTCACGGTCCAGAAGGCGCTGCCGCTGATGGGCGAGGGCGGTTCGATCATCCTGACCGGATCGAGCGCCGGCACCACGGGCGCCCCGGCGATTCACCGCCTACAGCGCGAGCAAGGCGGCAGTGCGCAACCTCGCGCGGACCTGGGCGGAGGACCTGAAGGGCACCGGCATCCGGGTAAACGTGCTGTCGCCCGGGGCGACGGCGACCGAACTCGCGAAGGAAGCGCTGGGCGAGGAGGGCCAGAAGGCCTACGGCTCGATGACTCCGCTCCAGCGCATGGCCGATCCGGCGGAGATCGGGGCGGCGGCTGCCTTTCTCGCGTCGTCGGACAGCAGCTTCATGACCGCCAGCGAGGTCGCCGTCGACGGCGGCCTGGCGCAACTCTGACCCCGGCGCGGTCCCGTGCCTGGCCAACACACAACGAAAGATAAAAGATCATGAAAAAACTAGAAGGTAAGGTCGCAGTCATCACGGGCGGAAGCAGCGGGATTGGGTTGGCCACAGCCAAGCGCTTCGTGGAAGAAGGTGCGCACGTCGTGATCACCGGGCGACGAGAGAAAGAGCTGAAGGAGGCCGCAGCCTTCATCAAGAGAAACGTTACGACGGTCGTGGGCGACGTCTCGCGCTTGGAAGATCTGGACCGGCTCTATGCCGTCGTGAAAGAGAAACATGGTCACATCGACATTCTCTTCGCGAACGCGGGCGCGGGGACAATCGCACCGCTCGCGGTAGCTACCGAGGCCCATTTTGACCAGACCTTCGATGTGAACGTGAAGGGGCTGTTCTTTACGGTGCAGAAGGCCCTTCCCCTCTTCAAAGACGGCGGCTCGATTATCCTGACCTCTTCGGTCTCGAACGTGTTGGGGCTGCCAGGGTTTAGCGCCTACGCCGCGAGTAAGGCGGCTGTGCGCAACTTCTCGCGCGCTTGGACACTGGAGCTGAAAGACCGCAAAATCCGCGTGAATACGATGAGCCCCGGACCAATCGAGACCCCCGCCTTGGAGACAACGACGGGCCTTACCCCTGAGCAAGCCGAGCAAGCGGCCGCCCAGTTTGCTTCACAGATCCCAATGGGTCGCAGGGGCAAGCCAGAGGAAATCGCGGCTGCCGTCACGTTCCTCGCCTCCGATGAAAGTTCTTTCATCACCGGCGTGGATCTCGCCGTCGATGGAGGCATGGCGCAGGTCTGACCCGGCATCAACACAAGATCGGAGAAACATTATGAGCTACGCAATTATCGGCTTCGGCAAGATCGGCCAGGCTCTTGCCAAGGCGTTTGCCCGCAAGGGCATCGAAGTATCCGTTGCAACCACGCGCGACCCGGAAAGCTTTGCAGCCGATGCGGCCGCGATCGGACCCACGATCATTCCCAAAACGCTGGCGGAAGCGGTCAAGGCGGACATCATCTTTTTGGCTGTCCGTTTCGAGTCGCACCCGGATGTCGCGAAGGCGCTGCCCACCTGGCAGGGGAAGACCATCGTCGATGTGACCAATGCCTACGGCGTGCCCCCTGAGGAACTGGGAGGACAGCCTTCTTCCAAGTTCGTCGCGCAGGCCTTCACTGGCGCAAGACTGGTCAAGGGCTTCAACCATTTGGTCGCTGCCATCCTTGACCAAGATCCGGCCGTACATGGTGGCAGGAGAGTCGTGTTCCTGGCGAGCGACGATGACGGCGCCGCAGCGGAGATTGGTGCGCTTGCGGAAAATCTCGGTTTCGCGCCGATCAAACTTGGCGGGCTTTCGGAAGGTGGGCTGCTTGTCCAGGCGCGCGGAAATAGCTGGGGTCAACTGATCTTCAAGGACCTGGTCAAGTTCGACTGATGAACACGACGTGCCAACCGGCAGGGCCACGATGCACGGATCGGATCGAGCGCGATCCGATCCGTGCGAAATGGAGAAATTCCCATGAGCATTGAGAAGAACATCCAGACCGTGAAGGACTTCTTCGCCGCGATCGGCCGCGGCGACAGGGAGGCTCTGCTGGCGCTGGTCGCCGAAGACATCGAGTGGATCATTCCGGGCGAGGACTGGCCGCTGGCCGGAACGCACCGCGGACACGCGGGGCTGGCGGATTTGCTTGAGACGGCATCCAAGTCGATTGAAACGTCCACGGAACCCCGGGAGTTCGTAGCGCAAGGAGACCGGGTCCTCGTCGTCGGCTTCGCGAGGGGAAAGATCAAAGCCACGAACAAGACGTTCGAGGACGACTGGATCTTCGCCATCACGGTCCGGGACGGCAGACTGACCAACATCCGGGAATATGTCGACACGCAAGCACTGGCGCGGGCCTCGCAGATGGACGCGTCCGGGCCTGCGTAGCGCTGGCCCTCTGCAGCCATCGGCTCGGGGTAGACGGTGGATCAGCCGTGGATCGCCCGCTCGCACGCCGCGCGCTCGTCGAATGCCCAACCGTAAAGGAGATCCCGATGTACGACCAATCCAAGCTATCCGAGTTGATCCGGTTCGCACGAGTCGATGCGGGCTCCACCGTCATCGACGTTTACCCAGGCGACGGCGACTGGACCCGTCTCTTCTCCGACATCGTGGGACCCGAAGGACGGGTCTACAGCTTCGTGCCGGCCGAAGTCGCCCACTTCAAGAACGATCCGGTCGGCCGCATGCGGACGCTTGCGAAGGAGCCGGGCCGAGAGAACGTCGAAGCCGTCTCGGCGGACCTCGTGGCGATGCCGGAGGCCACGCAACCAGCGGATGTCCTGTGGCTGCACCTGTTCTACCACGATCTCCACACCGCGCTGATCCAGGCCAGGGGCGCGACGGCGGCCGACTTCAATCGAGCCGTCTACGAGCGGCTGAAGCCCGGTGGGTCCTACGTCATCGTAGACCACGCCGCCGCCGCCGGGGCGGGCACGAGCGACGCCCAGTCGCTGCATCGGATTGAGCCTGCATCCGTTCGCGAGGAGGTGGAGGCGGCCGGCTTCGTGCTGGACGCGGAAAGCACCATGCTCGCGAACAAGGACGATCCGCACTCGATCAAGGTGTTCGATCCCTCGATCAAGGGCGAGACCGATCGCTTCGCCTATCGGTTCGTGAAGCCCTGACAGGGCCCGGCGCCGACTTCATGTCGATCTCCCCAATGGGTGCGAATCCGATTGTCGAGGGCGGGCACCGGGTCATCTTTCTGTCGAGCGACGACGAGGCCGATCTTCCAGGACTTGTTCGAGAAGGAGCGGTAGCGGATTTACTGTCCACTGTCAGAGGTGTCCCGTTTCTCAGCCGGCGGTGCCGGTCCGCCGTGCGTCGTCGCCTTCCAGCGGGTCGGCGCGCAGATTGTGGAAGAACTTGTCGACTTCGCGCGACAGGATTTCCGCCGTGGAGGTCAGCTCGCTGGAAGCCGAGAGCACCGATGCCGCGGTCTTGTTGGTCTCGCCGATGGCGTCGCTGAGCGAGCCGATGTTGGCGACCAGCGTCTCGTTGCCCTGGGCGGCCGATTGCGCGTTCATGGAGATCTCGCGGGTCGCGGCATCCTGCTGGCCAACGGCGCCGGCGATATTCGACGTGACTTCGTTGATGTCACGCACCGCGTTGCCGATTTCACGCACCGCATCGACGGCGTTCCGCGTCGAGGTCTGGATCATGCCGACGTTCTGACCGATTTCGTTGGTCGCCTTGGCGGTCTGCTCGGCCAAGGCCTTGACCTCGTGGGCGACCACCGCGAAGCCGCGCCCGGCGTCGCCGGCGCGGGCGGCTTCGATCGTGGCGTTCAGCGCCAGAAGATTGGTTTGCTCGGCGATGGTCTGGATCAGCGCGAGCACGCCGTCGATGCGTTGGGTCGCGGCGGCGAGACTTTCGATCTCGGTGATCGATTTTTCGGTCCGCAGGCCGGCCTGCTCGACCATGCCCGAGGATTGCCGGACCTGGCGTCCGATTTCTTCGACCGAAGCCGAGAGTTCCTCGGCGGCGCTGGCAACCGCGTTCACATTGCTGGAAGCCTGCTCGGTCGCGCCGGCGGCGGCGACGGCGCGTCCGTTTGCATCCGATGTCACCGTGGTGATGGACTGCGCGGTCTGGCGCATCGCCGATGCATTGTCGGTTACCGCGCGCAACACGCCTCCGATCGCTCCCCGGAATTCCTCGACCGAACTCTCGATGTGCCTGGCCCGTTCCTCGCGCGCCCTGGAGTTGGTCAGGACCTGCGAGTTGAGATTTCGGTTGCGGTCCATCGCCTCTTTGAAGATCTGGATCGCCCGCGCCAGTGCGCCGATTTCGTCGCTGCGATGGGTGTGCGGAACCTCGACGCCTTCGGCGCCCTCGGCCACCTGCTTGATGGTGGCGGTAATGACCGAAAGCGGTCGCGCCACCGAGCGGGAAATAATCAGCACGCCGATGCCGACGAGGACCAGCGCGAGGGCGCCGAGACCGGTCAGGAGCAGGGACATGGTGCGATTGACGTCGTCCTGCCGGGCGATCTGCTTGGCGCGTGCGGCATAGACGCTGGCAAGCGCTTCGAGATCCTTGTTGAGCGCGGTACGCACGGTGCGATTGGCGTCGTTGTCGCCCCATTCGCGGCCGGCGGCGCCGCCGATCTCTATTCCGCGGCGAACCAGTTCCTTGCGGAAGTCGACGAACTGCTCGATGCGTTTTTTGAAGACAGCGAACTGCTCGGCGTCATCCGCCTGAACGATGGCTTCCCAGCTTTTGACCACGGCAAGCAGCTGGTCGTTGAACTTGAGCAGGCCGTCGCCATACTTTTTCACCACGGCAGGCTCCGTGGACATATAGACGCCGCGCGATTCCATCACGATGGCATAGACCAGCGAGTTGACGCGCTCGACGTTGAGCGCGGCGCGGTTGGCGGTATCGAGGGCTTCCGTCAGCTCCACGTTGCGGCGGGTGTTGTACCCGGACAGCGCGGTGGTCGCGGCGGTCAGAAGCGCGAACAGCCCGAAGATCGAATACAGCTTGGTCGCCAGCGAAAGCCGCGACGTCATGGCGGAGCCAAAAGAGGCGTTCTGAGATTTCATCGCTTCAGGCATGGCCTCTCCCGGGATGCCGGTTAGCACCATCGTCCGCGAAAGGAGGATGCGAAGCTTGCGTGTAGAAAATCCTAATCCGTGAATTGATTCAGGGGTGCATGCCAAAAATTGTACAATAATACCTCTTGGTCCGGTAACGACGCACCCCTAAAGGGCTTGCTGCACAGCAACAGCCAACGGATAGTCGTTGCACGGCCATCGCTGGAGCGCGACGGTCTGGAGCCGCCATGGTCTATCGTCACACCATCGATGCCACCACTCATGTGTTCGACGATCTGCGCGACCTCCTGGCCAAGGCCACGCCGCCCCGTTCCGGCGATCGCCTCGCAGGGATCGCCGCCGACAGCGCGGAGCAGATGATCGCGGCGCGGATCGCGCTGGCCGACGTTCCTCTCGAGCAATTCCTGCATGAGACCGTCATCGCTTACGAAGACGACGAGGTCACCCGCCTGATCGTCGACAGCCATGACAAGTCGGCCTTTGCGGCGGTATCGTCGCTGACCGTTGGCTCCTTCCGCGACTGGCTGCTGTCCGATGCGGCCACGCCGGAGGTTCTCAGAAAGCTTTCACGCGGGATCACGCCGGAAATGGCCGCGGCGGTCTCGAAGCTGATGCGCAATCAGGACCTGATCCTGGCGGCGAAGAAATGCCAGGTGACGTCGGCCTTTCGCAACACCATCGGTTTGCGCGGGCGGATGAGCGTGCGGTTGCAGCCCAATCATCCCTTCGACGATGCCAAGGGCATCACCGCGTCGATCCTCGACGGCCTTCTGCTGGGAGCCGGTGACGCCTGTATCGGCATCAATCCGGCGAGCGACGATCCGGCCATCATCGCCGGGCTCTCGCGGCTGCTCGATGACGTCATCGCGCGGCTGCAGATCCCGACCCAGGGCTGCGTTCTCTCGCATGTGACGACGACGCTCGGATTGATCGCGAAAGGCGTGCCGGTCGATCTGGTGTTCCAATCGATCGCGGGCACCCAGGCTGCCAACCGCAGTTTTGGCATCGACCTCGCGCTCCTGAAGGAAGCGCATGAAGCCGGACTGTCGCAGCGGCGCGGCACCATCGGCAACAATGTGATGTATTTCGAAACCGGGCAGGGCTCGGCGCTGTCGGCGGGCGCCCATCACGGCGTCGACCAGCAGACCTGCGAAGCGCGCGCCTATGCGGTGGCGCGCGCGTTCGATCCGCTGCTGGTCAACAGCGTCGTCGGCTTCATCGGTCCGGAATATCTCTATGACGGCAAGGAGATCATTCGCGCCGGGCTCGAGGATCACTTCTGCGGCAAGCTGCTCGGCCTGCCGCTCGGTGTCGACGTTTGCTACACCAATCACGCCGAAGCCGACCAGGACGACATGGACAATCTGCTGACGCTGCTCGCCGCCGCCGGCGTCAGCTTCATCATGGGGGTGCCCGGAGCGGACGACGTCATGCTGAATTACCAATCGACGTCGTTCCACGACGCGCTCTATGTGCGCGATCTGTTCGGCCTGAAGCGGGCGCCGGAATTCGACGACTGGCTGTTTGGCGCCGGCCTCGCCGACGCCAATTTTCGGCTCGCCGCCAACACCGGATTGCTGCCTGACTTTGCGTCCCGGCTGATTGCCTGAGGGAACCGGGGGCGGGAGAGCAACAGGACGCCGGGGCGCGGGCTTCGCAATGGCTTTTGCATTGAGCTCCACTCGAACACTGGCGCAACCGTCCGGCCATCCCCACGTTGGTACCGCTGCCACATTCTTGAGGGATTTGTAGCCCAGCCTCAGCGAGCGTGATTTATTTTGCAGGTACTTGAAGGCGCAGAGGAAATTTAATGAGAGCTGAAGGCATTGAGGCGGCGCGGCGCATCCTGTGCGTCTTTCCGCGCTATACGTCTTCTTTCGGCACATTCGAATACGCCTATCCCCTGACCGACGGCGTCCAGGCTTTCATGCCCCCACAGGGCCTGCTGCTGATCGCGGCGTATCTGCCGGAGAACTGGCAGGTCCGCTTCATTGACGAAAACATCCGCGCGGCAACCGTGAAGGATTTTCAATGGGCCGAAGCGGTGTTCGTCAGCGGCATGCATATCCAGCGCCAGCAGATGAACGATATCTGTCGCCGGGCGCATGCCTTCGACCTGGCGGTTGCGATCGGCGGCCCTTCGGTCAGCGCCTGCCCGGATTACTATCCCTCGTTCGACTATCTTCACGTCGGCGAAATGGGCGACGCGACCAACGAATTGATCGCGCGTCTTGCCCGCGATCCATCCCGCCCGGAGCAGCAGGTGGTGCTGAAGACCGCCGAGCGCCTCGACATGACCGAGTTTCCGATCCCGGCCTATGAACTGGCCGATATCAAGCGCTACTTTCTGGGCAGTATCCAGTATTCCAGCGGCTGTCCCTATCAGTGCGAATTCTGCGATATTCCGGGACTCTACGGCCGCAATCCGCGCCTGAAAACGCCGCAGCAGATCACCGCCGAACTCGACAAGCTGCTGGAATGCGGCATCGCCGGCTCGGTCTATTTCGTCGACGACAACTTCATCGGAAACCGCAAGGCCGCGCTCGACCTGTTGCCGCATCTGATCGAATGGCAAAAGAAGACCGGTTATGTCCTGCGCTTTTCGTGCGAGGCGACCTTGAACATCGCCAAGCGGCCGGAAATCCTGTCGGGCATGCGCGAGGCGTTCTTCTCGACCATTTTCTGCGGCATTGAGACGCCGGATCCGGTGGCGCTGAAGGCGATGCACAAGGATCACAACATGATGGTTCCCATCATGGAAGCGATTCAGACCCTCAACAATTTCGGCATGGAAGTCGTGTCCGGCATCATCCTCGGCCTCGATACCGACAAGCCCGAAACCGGGCAGCACTTGCTCGAATTCATCGATGCCTCGCAGATCCCGCTGCTGACCATCAATCTGCTGCAGGCCTTGCCGCAAACGCCGCTGTGGGACCGGCTGAAACGCGAGAACCGGCTGATCGAGGATGAAGGCCGCGATTCCAACGTCGATTTCCGGCTTCCTTACGAGGACGTCGTGACGACCTGGCGCGCCTGCATGGGCAGCGCCTATCAGCCCCGCAAGCTGCTGGAGCGCTTCGAGTATCAGATCAGCAAGACCTATCCGAATCGCATCACGCCGCCGGCGTCGCGTCAGCGGATGTCGTGGCGACTTATCAAGCTTGGCCTGACCATGCTTCGCAACATCTTCTGGAAGGTCGGTGTGCTCGGCGACTACAAGGTCGAATTCTGGAAGTTCGCATTCAGGCGGCTTGCCCGCGGCGAGATCGAATATCTGATCAGTTCGATTCTTGTGGCCCACCACCTGATCAGGTTCGCGCGCGATGCCTCCGTCGGGCAGGCCAACGCATCGAACTATTCGATGCGGCTGCGCGAGGCCTCGGTTCCCGCGGAGTAACCAGCGATGAAAACGCCGTCGCGGCCGTCGTCCCGTTCGCTGAGGGACCTGCGGGATCTGACGCCGGCGCGCGTGGCGCTCGGCCGGGCCGGCGCGAGCATGCCGACCAAAGCGCTGCTGGAATTTACCCTCGATCACGCCCGAACCCGCGACGCCGTTCATGCCGCCTTCGATGGGCCCGCCCTGATCGCAGGCCTCGGCAATTTTGGCGTGCCGGCGGTTGAGGTTTCGAGCCAGGCGCGCAGCCGCAAGGACTATCTCAGGCGTCCGGATCTCGGGCGAATACTCGAACCGGCTTCAAGGGATCTGCTGGCGCAACACGCCGGCGGCCCGTGCCGGCTGGCGATCGTCATCGGCGACGGCCTGTCGCCGAAAGCGGTCGACGCCCATGCGATCGCGCTCGTCCGCAATCTCGTTCCGCGGTTGGCCGCCGATGGCATCGGGATCGGCGTTGCCGCGGTGGCGTCGGGGGCGCGGGTCGCATTGGGCGACGAGATCGGAGCTATTTTGGGGGCGCGCATGATAGTCATGCTGATTGGCGAGCGGCCGGGCCTGTCCGCGCCCGACAGCCTCGGCGCTTATCTGACCTTTGCGCCCAGGCCCGGCCTTACCGACGCCGAGCGCAATTGCGTCTCCAATATCCACGGCGCGGGGCTTGGTTACGACGAAGCCGCCTTCAGGATTGCGTGGCTGGTTCGCGAAGGGCTGGCCCGGGAGATCACCGGCGTGGCGCTCAAGGACGAAAGTGGCGGGCAGACGCCCCGGCGCATCACCACAATTTAACCCGATGTGATAAGGCGGCGATTTAAGCGCCTGTTATCACTGCCCTGTGTGCCGATTTGTCCACCGGCCGCGCTTGCGAGGTCATGTAAAGACCTGCTACATCTGCTGCGGTAAATTTGTCACATATTTTCGAGGGCTGGCGCCGATCAGACGCCGCCGGCCGCGCCACATTCGCGCCCTGGAACCCAAGCTAGACACCTAAGCCGCCGTGAGAATTGGATAGGGCATGCTCGAAAAAAACAACGACAGCGAGGTCCACGTCGAGAAGGTCGAGCAGCGGCCGACCGACAGCATCGCCTTCGGACTGGAGCGCATCGGGCTGATTGCGGTCAAGGCGCCGATCGTGTCCTGCATCGTTCTGGTCGCGCTGATGATCGCCGCGATCTTCGGTATCGAACGCATCAAGATCGACAATTCCCTCAGCCAGTTGTTCCGCTCCAATTCCAAGGAATATCGGCAATACGAAGCCGTCACCAAGCGTTTCCCGGCGACGGAATTCGACGTGCTGGTGGTGATCGAAGGCAAGACGCTGCTGGCGCGCGAGAACCTCGAGAAAGTGCGCGATTTCGTCACCGATCTGCAACTCGTCGAGGGCACGCGCGGGCTGATCTCGCTGTTCTCTGCGCGGCAGGCGCCGGCGCCCGGCAAGTTGCCTGCGGCGCTGTTCCCGTCGGAACTGCCGCAAGGCGCCGACTATGACAAGTTCATCGAGACCGTCAAAACCAACGAGATCATCCGCGGCAAGCTGTTGGCCGAAGACGGCACGCTGGCGCTGATCGTGCTGTCGCTCGAGCCCGACATTGTCGCCAGCAGCAAGCTCAGCAAGACGGTCGGCGAAATTCGCAAGCTGATGGCCGACGATCTCAAGGACAGCGGGCTCAACGCGGAATTGTCCGGGGTGCCGGTGATGCAGCTCGAAATCCGCAAGGCGGTCGAGCGCGACGGGCTGACCTATAACATCCTGGGCATTCTGGCCGGCTGCATCATCGCCATCATCTTCTTCCGCAAGATATCGTTCATGGTGGTGGCCGCGTTCCCGCCGATGATCGCGATTTTGCTGGCGCTCGGCGCCCTCGGATGGGCCAATTTCAATCTCAACATGTTCCTGAACGTGATGACCCCGCTGATCATGGTGATCAGCTTTTCGGACTCGATGCAGCTGACCTTTGCCGCGCGCGACCGTCTGATCGCCGGCCAGGACAAGTACACCGCCTTCCGGAACGCCGTGCTGGTGGTCGGGCCGGCCTGCGTGCTCACCCACGGCACTGCCGGAATATCCTTTATCGCCCTGCAATTTTCGGATTCCGACCTGATCCGCAAATTCGGCGAGGCGGGACTTGCCGCCACCATCATCGCGCTGATCGCCGTGCTGTCGCTGGTGCCGGTGTTCGGGGTGCTGCTCGTCCGCAACGAAAAAGTCTTCGCCGTGAAATTCCAGGGCGCCGACGCCGGCGTCCAGATGCTGCGCAATTTCTGCTACTGGATCGCGGTGCGGATGGTCAGCCGGCCCGGCCTGTTCAGCCTGCTGGCGGTGATTCTCGTCGGCGGTCTGGCGGTGGTCTATGCCAGCCTGGAACCGCGTTACCGGCTCGCCGATCAGGTGCCCGACAAGCAGCAGGCGGTGGCGGCAAGCGGTCGTCTCGACGCCAAGCTGACCGGCGCCAATCCGATCGACGTCCTGATCGAATTCCCCAAAGGCGCGTCGCTATATGCGCCGCAAACGCTGCAGACCATCGCCGAGGTTCACGCGCTGGTCGAGAAGCAGGCCGGCGTCGGCAACGTCTGGTCGCTGGAGACGCTGCGCCGCTGGCTTGCGGAAAAGGCCGGAAGTTCCGACGTCGCCACGTTGCAGGAATATGTCAGCGTGATCCCCGAGCATCTGGTCCGGCGTTTCATTTCCGCCGATCAGGACGCCGTGGTGGTGTCGGGCCGGGTTCCCGATCGGGATTCAAGCCAGATTCTTCCCGTGGTCGAGAAGCTGGACCATGCGCTGGATACGGTGCGAACGCAGCATCCCGGCTACGAAATCGCGGTCACCGGTCTTTCGGCCATCGCCGCGCGCAACAGCGCCAGCATGATCGAAAAGCTCAATCGCGGGCTGACGATCGAGTTCGTTTTGGTGGCGGTTTTCATCGGGCTGGCGTTCCGCTCCGTGGTCGTGATGCTCTCGTGCATCCTGCCGGGTATCTTCCCGGTGGTGCTGTCGGGCACGGTGCTGTGGCTGCTCGGGCAGGGGCTGCAGTTCGCGAGCGTCGTTGCGCTCACGGTGTCGTTCGGCCTGGGGCTGAGCGCGACGATTCACTTCCTCAACCGCCTGCGGCTTGAGCGCAGGCCGGGCGTCAATCCGGACCTCGCGGTGGAGCGCGCCACGGTGCTGGTCGGTCCGGCGTTGATTTTGACGACGGTGGTGCTGGCCTGCGGATTGGTGGTGACGGTGTTTTCCGACCTGCCGTCGCTGCGCCTGTTCGGCTGGCTCAGCGCTTTCTCGATGGTGGCCGCACTCGTTGCCGACCTCTTCATCCTGAGGCCGACGGCGATGTTCCTGATCAATCTGTCGGAGCGGCTTCGTGGGACCGCAGCGCGCACGAAGTCCGCGGAGCAGACCCCGGACTGAACCGGGCGAAAGCCGCGGCGTCAGCCTCTCGTCATCGTGATGTTCACGCCCCGGATCTCGCCCTTGGAACTGATCTGCACGGTCTGCTTGTTGCCGGTGGTGCGCAGGGTCAGGTTGGCAGCAAATCCCGAAGCCTCGACGAACACTTCGATCTGGCCGCGGCCCGCGGTGCCCTGCAGATTGCCGAAAATGTTCCGGCTCTTTTCGCTCCAGTTGCCCGAAATGCGCTCGCCCTGGCTGGTCACGTCGCTGCTCAGGTCGAATTTGTAGCTGTCGCTGGCGCAATGCAGATTCTGCTTCAGGCCGAGCCCGGAGCCGTTGACCTTGTAGTCGGCCTTGCATCGGATCCGCTCGGTGGTTCCATCGGACAGCGCCACCGTTCCATTGCCGGACCATGATCCGTCAAAACCAGCAAACGGCCCAGACTGGGCGTGACCGGCCGACGCCGACAGCAGCAGCGCGGCGCCGACGGCGGCAGCCATGATCGCCTGTCCAAACAAGCTGGAACCAAACAATTTCATTTCGCGTTTTCCCATCCAAATTGACGTTCTCATCCAAGAAACGTCTCGCCCATCGAAGATTTAGTGTCGCCCCAGTGTGTTAGGTTCAAATGACAGAGCGTCCGCGCACCGCCCGTGGCGCCGTCCGGCCGTTGCATTCTCCGCAAAATACCCAAATCGTCGAACGCACGCGAACGACATTTTTCATCCAGCGAAATCAAAAACTCCCTGATACCGCCACGTTTCGTCGATGCATGTAGCTGTTGGCCGGCTTTTCCCGCAAGAGCCAATTGCGGAAAAGAGGGGCAATAAATAAGTCTTTTGTATCAAACAGTTATCCTCTCAGTCGAGTTTATTCACAAGGCTTGGCCATTCGGCGCCGATCGCCGCAAATTTGGCCGCATTTACCAGTGCTTCTGTCTCGCGCGTTGCTGTCGGTTCGCGGCATTTTGCAATCCCAACATCTCTGTCCCGGTCATGCGATTCGGGATCGAAATTTTCTCTCGCTTCTGAATGAAGGAACACGATGCCTAAATTTTTCCTGGCGCTTATCCTGATGTCGATCTCGCTTTCCTCCGGTGCCCTGGCCCAGCAGCAGCAAGCGCAGCAGCGCAGCGGCTCGGCGGACGAGCAGAAGGCTTGCACGCGCGACGTCCAGCGTCACTGCCGCCCGGTGATCGATCAGGGTGATTTCACCATTCTCGCCTGCCTTCAGCAGAATCGTCCGAAGTTGAGCCCGGAATGCGCGCAGGTGCTGAAGAACCACAATCAGTAAACAGCACGGAACGTCCGATCAGCGCCGCCGCGGGCCGGTTTGCTGGCCCAATTCAGGCAGCCGGATGTGCGAGAGATCACAGATTGCGTTGGTTTTGGCATCGTATTCCCCTATATGGGGTCCGCGATTGATCCGCGTTCGCGGATTGACCATGCTCAGACCAACGTAGCCAGTACTTGATGACACGCGCGAGCGAACTGCGATCCGGCAAAACTCACCGCGACGAAAACTTTCCGGTGGCGTCATGGATCATTCATCCGCGCCACCGGGCGTTGATCCTTGCGTTCTACAATTTCGTCCGGACCGCCGACGACATCGCCGATCATTCAACGCTCGGCGAAAGCGACAAGTTGAGATATCTCGATCTGTTCGAAGCCGAACTGCTGGGCCAGGGTGACAGCCAGCCCGAGGCGGTCAATCTGCGGCGCGCGCTGGCGGAGCGCTCGATGCCGCCGCGCCACGCGCTCGACGTCCTCATCGCGTTCCGGATGGATGTCACCAAGCTTCGTTACGAAAACTGGGATGAAGTGATCCACTATTGCCGCTATTCGGCGATGCCGGTCGGGCGATTCATGCTCGACGTCCACGGCGAGAGCACCTCGACCTGGCCGGCCTCGGACGCGCTCTGCGCCGGCCTGCAGATCAACAATCATCTTCAGGACTGCGGCAAGGACTACCGCAACCTCAATCGGGTTTATCTGCCGCGCGACGCGCTGGCGCTCGCAGGCGCCACCGTTGAGGAACTCGCGCAGGGCAGGGCGTCGGCGCCGCTGCTGCAATGCCTGCATTCGTTGGCGGCGCGGACCGAGGCCCTGCTCGACGAGAGCAGGCCGCTCAGCGCCGAGGTGAAGGATTTCCGGCTCGGGCTCGAGATCTCCGTGATCCAGGCTTTCGCCGACAAGATCGTCGGCCTCTTGAAAGTGCGCGACCCGCTGAGCGAGCGGGTGCATCTCGGCCCGCTCGAACTGCTGGTCCACAGCCTTGGCGGGCTCGCCAGCGAGGCGACCCGGCGCGCAATGGGGCGGCGGCCGATTTCGAAACCGGCGGCCGGCGCATGACGTCGGAGACGGCGGCAGCCACCCCGAGTTATGGGTCCACCGCGTCCGGCAGTTCGTTCTATGCGGCGATGCGTATCCTGCCGCGCGAGCAGCGCGAGGCGATGTTCCAGATCTACAGTTTTTGCCGGCAGGTCGACGACATCGCCGACTCCGACGGTCCGCGGCCGGAACGGCTGGCCGCGCTTCAGCAATGGCGGGACGATATCGAGGCGCTGTATCAGGGCCGCCCGCCCGCGCGGCTGGCCGATTACGCCGGCTCGGTTCGGACATTCGATCTCAAGCGTGAGGATTTCCTGGCCATCGTCGACGGCATGGAGATGGACGTGCCGCAGGACATCAGGGCGCCGGACCTGGCGACGCTGGATCTGTATTGCGATCGCGTCGCCAGCGCGGTCGGGCGCCTGTCGGTGCGGGTGTTCGGCCTGCCGCGCGACGACGGCATCCTGCTCGCGCATCATCTGGGCCGCGCGCTGCAATTGACCAATATCCTGCGCGACATCGATGAAGACGCCGCCATCGGTCGGCTCTATCTGCCGCGCGAAGGCCTGCTGCATGCGGGCATCACCTCCACCGATCCGCTCGCGGTGGCCGCCGATCCCGCATTGCCCAAAGTATGCGCGCCGCTGGTCGAGCGGGCGCGGACGCATTTCGAGACGGCCGACGAAATCATGGCCCGCAATTCGCGGCGCGCGGTGCGGGCGCCGAAGATCATGTCGAAATATTATCGCGCGATCCTGGAATTGCTGGTCGCCAGAGGGTTTGCCTCCCCGCGCATGCCGGTCCGCCTCAACAAGGTGGCCCGCATCGCCATTCTGCTTCGCTACGCGTTCATCTGATGCAAAAAACCGTTCATATCATCGGCGCTGGAATTTCAGGCCTATCGGCCGCCGTTCGGCTGGCGGATGCGAATTATAAAGTGCACGTCCACGAGGCCACCCAGCAGGCCGGCGGCCGCTGCCGTTCCTATTTCGACGCCGCGACCAACCTGACCATCGATAACGGCAATCATCTGCTGCTGTCAGGCAACCGTCATGCGGTCGCCTATGCCCGATCGATCGGCACCGAGGCCGGACTGGTGGGACCGAAGCGCGCGCAATTCCCGTTCGTCGATCTGACCACCGGCCAGCGCTGGCAACTCGACCTCGGCGACGGCCGGCTGCCGCTCTGGCTGTTCGACGAGGCGCGCCGCGTCCCCGACACCGGGCTGATGGATTATCTGGCGCTGACGCCGCTGATTTGGGCCGCGCCAAGCAAGCTCGTCGGCGATGCGATCCCGTGCAAGGGAACGCTGTACGAGCGGCTGGTGCAGCCATTGCTGCTGGCGGCGCTGAACGTCGATCCGCCGGAGGGATCGGCCGGGCTTGCCGGCGCGGTGGTGCGGGAAACCCTGCTGGCGGGCGGACAGGCCTGCCGGCCGCTGATCGCACGCGACGGCCTGAGCGCGGTCCTGATCGAACCCGCCGTCAAGCGGCTGCAGGCCAAGGGCGCCGGCATCCGGTTCGGGCATGAGCTGCGCGAATTCGTGATGTCAGCGAACCATGTGGGGGAACTCAGGTTTGGCGACGACACCGTTGCCGTAGCTCCTGGCGACGCCGTGGTGATGGCGGTTCCGCCGCGCCCGGCGGCATCGCTGCTGCCGGGCCTGAAAACGCCGTCGAAATTCCGGGCCATCGTGAATGCCCATTTCCGCTTCGATCCGCCGAGCGGCATGCCCCCGCTGCTGGGCGTCGTCGGCGGGCTGGTGGAGTGGCTGTTCGCATTCCCGCAGCGGCTGTCGGTGACGATCAGCAATGGCGACCGGCTGGTGGATATGCCCCGCGAGGAACTGGCGCAGGCGATCTGGCGGGATATCTGCAAGGCTGGCGGCGTCCAGGGCGAATTGCCGCCCTGGCAGATCGTGCGCGAGCGCCGCGCCACATTCGAGGCCACGCCGGAGCAGAACGCCCTGCGGCCGGGCGCGGTCACCAATTGGAAGAATCTGTTTCTG
Organism: uncultured Alphaproteobacteria bacterium; assembly: GCA_963793165.1. Lineage (GTDB taxonomy): Bacteria > Pseudomonadota > Alphaproteobacteria > Rhizobiales > Xanthobacteraceae > Bradyrhizobium. The sequence continues at coordinate 327,878 of CAWBYU010000002.1, read as the reverse complement.
GCCGGCGACTGGACCGATACGGGGTTGCCGGCAACCATCGAGGGATCGGTGCGATCGGGAAACCGTGCCGCCGATCTGGTCCTGGCGATGCGGCCGGCGTGAGCGAAGTCACAGCAGGTTTCGGTATAACCGGGCAAGTCATTACGTCATTCAAATCATTCAAGGGGATGGTGAGCGAGATGCATTCCATCAGCAAGTCAGCGGGAATTGAGAACGCCGCCGCCCTGGAGGCGAGCATCGCGTCGGCGACCAACGCGTTGCTTGATTGCAGGCAGCCGGACGGACATTGGGTGTTCGAACTCGAAGCCGATTGCACCATCCCGGCCGAATATGTGCTGCTTCGCCACTATTTAGGCGAGCCCGTTGATGCTGTGCTGGAGGGTAAGATCGCCAATTACCTGCGCCGGGTTCAGGGGGCCCATGGCGGCTGGCCGCTGGTGCATGACGGCAATTTCGACATGAGCGCCAGCGTCAAGGCGTATTTCGCGTTGAAGATGATCGGCGATCCCGAGGATGCCCCGCATATGGTGCGGGCGCGCGAGGCGATCCGCTCGCGCGGCGGCGCCATCCACAGCAACGTCTTCACCCGCTTCATGCTGGCGATGTTCGGGGTATTGACCTGGCGGAGCGTGCCGGTGCTGCCGGTCGAGATCATGCTGCTGCCGATGTGGTCGCCGTTCCATATCAACAAGATTTCATATTGGGCGCGGACCACGATCGTGCCGCTGATGGTGCTGGCGGCGCTGAAACCGCGCGCCAAGAACGCCGGCGGTGTCGGCATCGACGAGCTGTTCCTGCAGCCGCCGCATTCGATCGGGATGACCGCCAAGGCGCCGCATCAGAGCTGGGGCTGGTTCCTGTTGTTCCGCGGACTGGACAGCGTGCTGCGGGTGATCGAGCCGCTGTTTCCGAAAAAGCTCCGGGCCCGCGCGATCGACAGCGCGGTCGCGTTCATCGAAGAGCGGCTGAACGGCGAAGACGGGTTGGGCGCGATCTATCCGCCGATGGCCAACGCCGTGATGATGTACGAGGTGCTCGGTAAACCCGCCGACTATCCGCCCCGCGCCCTGCAGCGAAAAGGGCTCGACAGACTGCTGGTGATCGGCGAGCACGAGGCCTATTGCCAGCCCTGCGTGTCGCCGGTGTGGGACACGTCGCTGACCTGCCATGCCCTGCTCGAAGCCGGCGGCGAGGCATTGCCCGCGGCCAAACAGGGCCTGGACTGGCTGCTTCCCAAACAGGTGCTGGACGTCAAGGGCGACTGGGCCGTGAAGCGGCCGGAGGTTCGTCCGGGCGGCTGGGCGTTCCAGTACAACAATGCCTATTATCCCGACCTCGACGATACCGCCGTGGTGGTGATGGCGATGGACCGCGCCCGGCGCGCCAGCCAAAGCCCCGAATATGATACGGCGATCGCCCGCGGCCGCGAATGGATCGAGGGCATGCAGAGCCGTGACGGCGGCTGGGCCGCCTTCGACGTCAACAACCTCGAATATTACCTCAACAACATTCCGTTCTCCGATCACGGCGCGCTGCTCGATCCACCGACCGAGGACGTCACCGCCCGCTGCCTCTCGATGCTGGCCCAGCTCGGCGAGACCGCCGACAGCAGCACGGCGGTCGCAGCCGGGGTCGACTTCCTCCGGCGGACCCAGCTTGCGGAAGGCTCGTGGTACGGCCGCTGGGGGCTGAATTACATCTATGGAACCTGGTCGGTGTTGTGCGCGCTCAACGCCGCGGGGGTGGACCATCAGGACCCCGCGATCCGCAAGGCGGTCGACTGGCTGCTGTCGATCCAGAACGAGGATGGCGGCTGGGGCGAGGATGCCACCAGCTACCGACTCGACTATAAGGGATTTGAAGGGGCTCCCTCCACCGCCTCGCAAACGGCATGGGCCTTGCTTGGACTGATGGCGGCCGGAGAGATTAAGCATCCGGCGGTGGCCCGGGGCGTGGAGTACCTAAAAAGCACACAGACCGAAAAAGGCTTATGGAACGAGCAACGTTACACGGCTACGGGCTTTCCGCGGGTGTTTTATTTACGTTATCATGGCTACTCGAAGTTCTTTCCGCTCTGGGCGTTGGCGCGGTATCGAAATTTGAAGAGCACCAACAGCAGGGTGGTAGGGGTCGGAATGTGAATTTGGGGGTAGGGGCCAATACGTCCGCGGGCCGGCCAATCGATTCGCGGCCGGTTCTGATCGTGACCGGTCTGGTGCAGGAGGCCCGCATCGCGGCTGGGCCAGGCATGACCGTTATCTGCAGCAGTAGCGATCCGCAGCAATTGCGGGCTCTCCTGACGGTATTTGACCCCACGACCATCAGGGGCGTCATCAGCTTCGGCGTCGCGGGCGGGCTGGATCCCACCTTGAAGTCCGGCGATGTGGTGGTGGCGACCGAGGTCCTGTCCGGTGACGCCCGCTGGCTGGCCGGTTTTACGCTGAATGAGGATCTGATCAGCCGGGTCGCGCTGGGACGCCGGCGCGTGGTCAGGGGCGGTCTGGCAGGCGTCGAACAGGTGATCGCCGCCCGGGACAGAAAGGCCGCGCTGCATCTGGAGACGGGCGCCGCCGCTGTCGACATGGAAAGCCATATTGCCGCCGCCTACGCGAGCGAAGCGGGCTTGCCCTTCGCGGCGTTGCGCGTGATCAGCGACCCCGCCACCCGGGCTTTGCCCGCGCTGGCGATGTCCGCCATCAAGCCCAACGGGGACATCGATCTGCGCAAGGTGCTGCGCGGCGTCGCGCGCAACCCCTCGACGCTGCGCGCGCTGGTCTCGACCGGAATCGATTTCAATCGCGCGCTGCGCAGCCTACGCGGCTGTCGAGGCTTTCTGCTGGGCGGCGAGGGCCTCGTCGCGGCGGATATCTGACAGGCGCTTCTGCACTTCCGCCGAGAAGATGTACTGGGCCGGGCGCTGCTTATCGAGCGCGATCTCGGGCGCCATCGGCCCCGTCGTCCGCACGCCGCGCAGCGCCACCCACATCGCCTTCAGGGGATTGCTGAGGGCCGCGGTCGCCGCGGTCGGCTCGTAACCGCAATGCGCCATGCAGTCGGCGCACTTCTCGTACTTGCCGGTGCCGTAGGTCTCCCAGTCCGTCGTCTCCATCAGCTCTTTGAAGGTCTTGGTATAGCCTTCGCCGAGCAGGTAGCAGGGCTTCTGCCAGCCGAAAATGTTTCGCGCCGGCATGCCCCACGGGGTGCATTCATAGGTTTGATTGCCGGCTAGGAAGTCCAGGAACAGGCCGGAATGCATGAAGTTCCACTTCTTGCCCTTGCCGAGCGCAAACACGTCGCGGAACAGCTTCTTGGTCTTGGTGCGGTTGAGGAAGTGCTCCTGGTCGGGCGCGCGTTCATAGGCATAGCCCGGCGACATTGAAACGCCGACGCCCAGTTCCGTGGTGAGGTCGAGGAACTTGGCGATGTCCTCCGCCGCGTGGCCATCGAAGATGGTGGCGTTGACATTGACCGCGAAACCCTTGGCCTTGGCAGCCTTGATCGCGGAGACCGCGCGGTCGAACACGCCCTTCTGCGAGACCGCCTTGTCGTGGTGATCTTTCAGGCCGTCCAGATGCACCGAGAAGAACAAATAGGGCGACGGCTCGAACAAATCGAGCTTCTTTTCCAGGAGCAGCGCATTGGTGCACAGCGACACGAACTTCTTGCGCGCCACGAGGCCGCGCACGATCTCGCCGATTTCCTTGTGGATCAGCGGCTCGCCGCCGGGGATCGCCACCATCGGCGCGCCGCATTCGTCGGCGGCATCCCAGCATTCCTGTGCTGACATGCGCCGATTGAGGATGGCGTCGGGATAGTCGATCTTGCCGCAGCCGACGCAAGCGAGGTTACAGCGAAACAGCGGTTCCAGCATCAGCACCAGCGGATAGCGCTTCCGGCCGAGCAGCTTCTGTTTCATCATATAACCGCCGATGCGCATTTCCTTGAAGAACGGTATTGCCATTACGAGTTTTTCTTTCTGGCTTGGTAGAACGGGATCAACCTGCGGTCAGTTCGGCCGGAAGCCGGAATTCGATATTTTCTTCCCGGCCGGGAAGCACCGACACAGCAACCGGTCCGATCCGCCTTAAGGCCTCGATCACGTCATCGACGAGGACTTCGGGCGCCGACGCGCCAGCCGTGATACCGACGGCCTTGGCGTCCTTTAACCATTCCGGGTTTAACTCGCTGCCATCGGCAATGAGATAACTTGCGACCCCGACCTCGGTGCCGATTTCGCGTAGCCTGTTTGAGTTGGAACTATTGGTGGCCCCCACCACCAGGATGACATCCACGAGCTTGCTGAGGTCCCTTACCGCAGATTGGCGGTTCTGTGTCGCATAGCAGATATCCCGGATGTCGGGGCCTTGAATATCTGTAAAACGCTGCTGAAGGGCAAGAATAATGTCTTTTGTGTCATCTACGCTCAGGGTGGTCTGGGTGATATAGGCCACGGGGGTGTCCCGCGGCAGCGTCAGGGCGGCCACATCGTCGACATTCTGGACCAGGAGCACGGGACCGGGAACCTGGCCCATGGTTCCCTCGACCTCGGGATGGCCGGCATGGCCGATCAGAATCAGCGCCCGGCCTTTGGACATGTAGCGCTTGCCCTGGTTATGGACCTTGGTCACCAAAGGGCAGGTGGCGTTGAGGACCGGCAGCCCGCGCACGGCGGCTTCCTCCTCCACGGTCCTGGCGACGCCATGGGCGCTGAAGACCGTCACCGAAAGCGGCGGCACCTCCGACAGATCCTCGACAAAGATCGCGCCCTTGTTTTTCAGGCTTTCGACCACGTACTTGTTGTGAACGATCTCGTGCCGGACATAGACCGGCGGGCCATATTTCTCGAGCGCGCGTTCGACGATTTCGATCGCGCGCACCACGCCTGCACAAAATCCGCGAGGCTGCGCTAGATATACTTCCATTGGACTTCCATTACGTAAGTTGCACCAGGTTTCATTCAGTATGTCTGCGCGGTTTCGATCTGTGATCTATGCAACATCTAAACCATCATCGTCGATTTTCATGTCTCGTCTTCCCAGTGCAGGGAGCAACAGGACTTTGTGTCGAAAAATCATCGGTTGGAGAGCGCGGCCCGAAAACGATCAGCCACCGGCCGGCGGGCGCCGGTAAAATAGTATGGTGCACTGCAAAAACCAAGCGAATGAAGCCACGGAACCCTCACTTGTTCGTCACTTTACGGTTGACCCGCCCCGATAATACGGGCTTTCCAGCGTAGTTTCGGCATGTTCCGGCGCTACCCCTGCGCTTCCAAAGCAAAGCCCAAAACAACATTAGATCAGCCCGCGGAACTCCGCTAGACAGCGGGCGTTTCCGGCAGGTTCATAACATTAGAAAGAGAAGATGTGCTGACAAGTATCGTTGTCTCGATTGTTAAAGCTTGCACGCGCTTTGCCTCTCTCGTCGTTGCTGCCGGGCTGATCCTCGCCATTGCGGCCGGCTATTACACGGCCCGTAACTTCGTCATCAACACCGACATCAATACCTTGATTTCCCCCGATCTGGATTGGCGCAAGCGCGATAACCAGTTCGAAAAGGCGTTCGATCGGGAAAGAACGATCCTGGCCGTCATCGAGGCCCCGACACCCGAACTGACGAACTCGGCGAGTGCCGCGCTGCAACGGAAATTGTCGGGCGATACCACGCATTTCGAATCGGTTCAGGCGCTCGGCTCCGGCGAGTTCTTTGAAAAGAACGGGCTCTTGTTCCTGCCGGTAGCGGAGGTCGCCCAGATGGTCGGCCAGTTCGAATCCGCAGCTCCGCTGATCGAGATCATCGCCGGCGATCCCAGCATACGCGGGCTGACTGGTGCGCTGGAGACCGGGCTGGCCGGCGTCAAGCGCGGACAGGTGAAGCTCGATAGCACCGAGCGGCCCTTCAATCTGATCGCCCAGACCGTGGAGAAGGTGGTGAACACGGGTTCGGCGACATTCTCCTGGCGCGAACTCACCAGCGACAAGCCTCTCGCCGATTCCGACCGGCGCGCCTTCATCGAGTTCAAGCCGATCCTCGATTTCAATGCGCTGGAGCCGGGCAAGGATGCCACCGATGCCATCCGGAAGGCCGCCGTCGATCTTAATCTTGCAGGGGAGTATGGCGCCCGGGTACGGCTGACCGGACCGGTTCCGATTGCGAACGAGGAATTCGCCACCGTTCAGGACGGCGCCATCGTCAACGGCATCGGCACCGTGGTCGTGGTGCTGGTGATTCTCTGGATGGCGCTGCATTCCGCCAAGATCATCTCGGCGGTGTTTCTCAATCTCTTTATCGGCCTTTCGATCACCACCGCGGCCGGGCTGTGGATGGTGGGTTCGCTGAACCTGCTCTCGATCGCCTTCGCGGTCCTCTTCGTCGGATTGGGCGTCGATTTCGGCATCCAGTACAGCGTCCGCTACCGGTCCGAGCGCTTCAAGACCGACGATCTGCGGCTGGCGCTGCAACAGGCCGCGGAACGCTCGGCGGTCCCGCTTTCGCTGGCGGCGATGGCAACGGCGGCGGGATTTCTCTCGTTCCTGCCAACCGACTACAAAGGCATTTCGGAACTCGGCAAGATCGCCGGGGTCGGCATGTTGGTTGCCTTTACAACCAGCATTACGGTGCTGCCGGCATTGCTGAAGCTGCTCAATCCTCCCGGGGAGTCCGAACCGGTCGGCTATGCGTTCCTGGCGCCGGTCGATCACTTCCTCGAAAAGCATCGCGTGGTCATTATCGTCGGCACGATTCTGATCGCCGTCGCCGGGTTGCCGCTGCTTTATTTCCTGCGCTTCGACTTCAACCCGATCAATCTGCGCAGTCCCAAGGTCGAATCGATTGCGACTTTTCTTGATTTGCGCAGCGACCCGAACACGGGCGCCAACGCCATCAATGTGATGACGAACTCGGAAGCCGACGCGAAAAAGATCGAAGAGAAGCTGTCAAAAGTCCCGGAAGTCCTCCGCGTGATGTCCCTGGACAGTTTTGTGCCGGAAGATCAGCCGGCAAAATTGAAGTTGATCGCGCAGGGCGCCAAGATTCTCAATCCCGCGCTCAATCCGGACTCGATCGATGCGGCGCCGTCCGACCAGGAGAATGTCGAGGCCTTGAAAGGGACGGCGGCGAACCTGCGCAAGACCGCCGGCGATGCCAAGGGCGCCGGCGCCGTGGCGTCGCGGCGGCTTGCCGAGGCGCTGCAAAAGCTCGCCGAATCGAACGAGGCCACGCGGGACAAAACTCAGGCTATTTTCGTTTCGCCGCTGAAGATCGTGCTCGACCAGCTCAGGAACTCGCTGCAGGCGCAGCCGGTCAGCCTGCAGACGCTGCCGGCGGATCTGGTGGCCACCTGGAAAACCAAGGAAGGCCTGATCCGCGTCGAGGCGCTGCCGCGCGGCGATCCCAATGACAACGATACCCTGCGCAAATTCGCCGCCGCTGTGCTGGCCGCCGAGCCGAATGCGATCGGCGGGCCGGTCTCAATTCTCAAATCCGGTGAAACCGTGGTGAAGGCTTTCATCCACGCCGGCATTACTGCGCTGGTCGTGATCGGTTTTCTGCTCTGGCTTGCCTTGCGGCGAATAACCGATGTGCTGCTGACGCTGGTTCCGCTGCTGGTGGCCGGCGCGGTGACGCTGGAAATCTGCGTGCTGATCGGATTGCCGCTCAACTTCGCCAACATCGTCGCGCTGCCGCTGCTGCTCGGCGTCGGCGTCGCGTTCAAGATCTACTACGTGACGGCCTGGCGCTCGGGCAGAACGAATCTGTTGCAGTCCAGCCTGACGCGAGCAATATTTTTCTCGGCGCTGACGACAGCCACCGCGTTCGGAAGCCTGTGGCTATCCAGTCACCCGGGAACCGCGAGCATGGGCAAGCTGCTCGCGCTTTCGCTCGTGACCACGCTCGCCGCGGTGTTGTTGTTCCAGCCGGCGCTAATGGGCAAACCGCGCGATGTCGGGGAGTAGGCAGATATCGCCGACGGTATCGGCCGGCTGTCCGGCGGTCGCTGATTTCTGACCCGGCGGCTTCGGCGCGGGGCTGGCCTTCGGCGCCATCGCGGTGGTGGTCGGCGGTACTGCGGCCGGCGCGGCGGTCTTGGGTTGAGGCGCGCCCGCGGTCTTCGGCGCGCCCTTGGCCATGCTGTTGGCGGGGCTGGAGGGAATCGGGCCGGCGACGCGGGTCCAGGTCTCGCCCCCGCACAGGAAGCCCAATACGCAGCCCTGAATTTCAAGCTGGTCCGAGCCGACCGGCTTGATCGTCGAACTGTAGAGTTTTCCGTCCTTGGCGTTGTAGACTTCACCCTCCCATTGATCGGCGACGCCGGCCTTCTTCTTCATGTCGATCAGGATCGGCATTCCCAAGGAGGGTCTGCTCTGTTTTGAAACATCGGGATTGTTCTTGTCGCGGCCGCCAGGCGTTTTCTCCCATGACACCACGCCCCACATGCTGCCATTGCATTCCGCCACGCGGATGTTGGCGACGCCGTCTGCCACCTTCCAGTCGCCGGTCGGATCGGGGGCCAGGGCTGATCCGGAAAAGGCCGATCCGGAAAAGACTGCCCCAAAGCAAGTCGCCAAAAAAAATCCGGAGTATGCTACTGTACGCATGACGTTTCGAGAGCAGTGCAACATGGTTCGTACCTGTGCTTAAGTGGAAGACCAAGTGAGGGCAAAACGCCGCATTGTGCGTTTTCAGTTGACGAAATGGCCATCAACCGAAGTATGTAACCGATGCTATATCCGAATCTAGACGTTTCCGAGATGTTTGTGGACCGCCAGTCGCAACGCAGTTCCATGCATGCGCGCCACTTAAATGAGCAACTTGTACGTGTTCTGAAGACGATTGGTTACGACGTAGGCTTTCAGAAGGGCCAGGGCCAGTATCTCTTCGATCGCGACGGCGCCCGCTATCTTGATTTATTGAGCGGGTTTGGCGTTTTTGCGATTGGGCGGAACCATCCGGCGCTGCGCGCGGCGTTAAAGAGCGTGCTGGATAGCGACCTGCCGAATCTCGTCCAGCTCGATGTTTCCACGCTTGCGGGCGTGCTGGCTGAACGCCTGCTGGAATTCGTGCCCTATCTGGACAAGGTTTTTTATTCCAATTCCGGGGCGGAATGTGTCGAAGCGGCGATCAAGTTTGCGCGCGCCGCCACCGGGCGGCCGGGCATCGTGTATTGCGCTCACGCCTATCACGGCCTGACCTATGGCGCGCTGTCGCTGACCGACGATTCGAATTTCCGCGGCGGATTCGAGCCGCTGTTGCCGGGATGCACGCCGGTCCCGTTCAACGATCTCGCCGCGCTGGAACAGGCGCTGTCGTCACGCGAAGTGGCGGCCTTCATCGTCGAGCCGATCCAGGGCAAGGGCGTCAACATGCCCACGGACGAGTTCCTGCCGGGCGCCGCCGCACTCTGCCGCAAATACGGCACGCTGTTCATCGCCGACGAAATCCAGACCGGCATCGGGCGGACCGGGCGGTTCCTCGCGGTCGAGCATTGGAATGTCGAACCCGACATGGTGCTGCTCGCCAAGGCGCTCTCGGGCGGCCATGTGCCGGTCGGTGCGTTGCTCACCCGCAAGAGCATCTTCGACAAGATCTTCAATCAAATGGATCGCGCGGTTGTGCACGGATCGACTTTCGCGAAAAACGATCTGGCGATGGCGGCCGGAATCGCCACGCTTGAAGTGATCAAGTCCGAAAAACTGGTCGAGGCCGCCGCCAAGCGCGGCGCCGAGCTTCGGCTGGCGCTGACCCGGATGGTTCCGGGCTACGAATTGATGAAGGAAGTCCGCGGCAAGGGACTGATGATCGGCGTGGAGTTCGGCCCACCGAAGTCGCTGCGGCTCAAGGCGTCATGGAATCTGCTGGAAAGCGCCAACAAGGGGCTGTTCTGCCAGCTCATCACGGTGCCGCTGTTCAAGGATCACAAGATCCTCACCCAGGTCTCCGGCCACGGCAGCCACACCATCAAGCTGTTGCCGCCCTTGATGATCACGGAAGAGGATTGCAACTGGATCGAGACCGCATTCGATTCCGTGATCGCCTCCAGCCACAAGGTCCCCGGCGCGATCTGGTCGCTCGGCAAGACGCTGGTCGACAACGCCGTGCGCAAGTCGGCGTAAGAAAAATCCCGGAATAGGGCGTAGTGCGGCTTGGCTGAGCCTGCCGGATATGGCGCTTGAAAGCTAGGTAACATATATGTTACCTAGCTTTATGCTTGAAATCCGCTACTACGTAGCCGCGCGCGGCGAGAGTCCATTCGCCGAATGGTTCGCGGAACTGAACGCTGCAGCCGGCGCCAAGATCGTTCGCGCGCTCGCCCGCGTGGAGCAGGGCAATCTCTCCAACGTCAAAAGCGTGGGCGAAGGTGTACTGGAATATCGTGTCGATTTTGGTCCCGGCTATCGGATTTATTTCGGGCGGGATGGCGAGACGATCATCATGCTGCTGACCGGTGGAACGAAGAAGCGGCAGCAGCGCGATATCGACAGGGCGCATGCTTACTGGCGGGACTATAAGCAGGGCAAACGCGGGCGCACTTGAGCGGAGACAGACAATGGCAAAAACAAAAAGCTTCAAGGACCTGGTGCACGGTCGGGTCAAGGCCGACAGGAAATTCGCCGAGGCCCTTCTTCGCGAGGGCATCGATGCCATGCTGAGTGGCGATGTCGATACCGGAAAAGCGATCCTGCGCGACTACATCAAGGCGACCGTCGGCTTCGAAGAGCTCGGCGAAGCCACCGGCGCACCGCCCAAGAGCTTGATCCGGATGTTCGGACCGCGCGGCAATCCGCAAGCCAAGAACCTCTTCAGTGTGATCGGCTACCTGCAAAAGCGCGCCGGTCTCAGCCTGCATGTCACGGCCTGATCTGAGTTGTAAGGTGGGCAACGGCGCGCTTCGTGCCGTGCCCACCAATGATGTTTGGTTGTCGTTGGTGGCACGCCATCATCGGGCACGTATTCGCGCGACCCGTTGGCTTTGCCCAGCCTATAGGCTACCCCGCCGCACTACTCCGCATCGCGGTTTCGAATTTCTCGCCGAACTCGGCAAGTTCATCCGCGGCGAGATCGCTGACCGCCCAGTAGTTCAATCCGCGATCGCTCCAGTGTCTGATGTTGAAGCCCTGAAGCGTTTCGGTTTTGGCGGCGCGGCGTTCGGTGCTCGCGGTCTGGGCCACGAACAGATTGATCACATGCGCGCGCCGACGATAGACCACCGCGCCGATCGGGCGGGCGTCGACATAATCGAGCCGGCCGCCGATCAGCGTAAAACCCTGCGCTGTCAGATCGATCACCGGCGGCGCCACGTCCAGCCTGCCGTTGAACCACGGCTTCACCGTATGCTGGTCGGTGGAAATCACGTCGGTGAGATGCCCGGCCTGCAGCGAGCGCAGATGCGCCGAGACCACCTCGGACTGGATCCGCGCCGCGTCATCGCTGCGCAGCACGATGGCGACGAGACCGGTCGCGGCAAGTGCCGATACCGCCGATCCCATCGCAAAGCCCCGCAGCACCGCGCGCCGGCTCGGCACTTGTTTCGGCTGCGGCAGCGAGGCTTCGATGCGCCGGCGCAGCTCCAGCGGCGCCTTGTAGCGCACATCGGCGCCGGCGATCATCTTGCTCATCGCGCGATAGTCCCCAAGCTGTGCGGCGCAGCGCGGGCATCCCGCGATATGGTCTTCGACGGCGCGCGTGTTGCCGGCGTCGAGCTCGCCGTCGATCAGCGCGTGAAGAAGGATCTCAGCCTCGTCGCAAGTCATTTCGGTTGCTCCTCTTCCGCCATCCAGGCCGATCGCAGCATGGCGCGGGCGCGGGCGAGCCGGGACATCACGGTGCCGACCGGCGCGCCGACGATTTCGGCGATTTCGCGATAGGATAGATCGTGAAGCTCGCGCAGCACGAACGTCTCGCGGAACGGCTCGGCCAGCGCCGCCACCAGCCGGCGGATCGTGGTGGAATCCCATCGGTGCAGCATCTGCGCCTCCGGCGTTTGCTGCTCATCGTGCCAGAGCGGCGTCTGCTCGGCTTGTTCGGGCACATCGTCGATCGGCGCGGTCGGCGTACTGGCGCGCCGCGCAAATTCGGCGCGGCAGACATTGCGCAGGATCGCGAACAGCCAGGGCTTCATCGCCGGCCCGCGATAGCTGTCGAAATGCTTCAGCGCGCGCAGATAGCATTCCTGCACCGCGTCCTCGGCGTCGACGGGGTTGCGAAGCAGATAGCGCGCCAGTGAATAGGCATCATCCAGATGCGGCAGCGCCGCGTCGCGAAAACGCCGTGCCTTTTCGGGATCCTCGTTCGCAGCCTTGACCGGCATCGCCCTTTGCCCGGCTTTTGCGGAAACTACTGGCGCCCGGCCGGCTGGTATCCAGTGGCCGGGCATGGTCGTGATGCCTTGGTTTCGATCGCTACTCAACCTTGATCATCCCCGTCATATGCGGGTGAAGCGAACAAAAATACTTGTAATCGCCCGCTATCGTGAACGTGAACGAATAGCTGTCGTCGGTATCGAGCGTCTTCGACCTGAACTTTCCCGCCGCCACCACGGTGTGGGGAATGTCGTCGCGATTTTTCCAGGTCACGGTGGTGCCGACCTTCACCGTGAGCTGTGCCGGTTCGAAGGTGAAATTGTCGATCATCACATTGGTCGTCTCCTCGGCGCGAGCGCCGCCAGGCGACAGCGAGAGACAGAGGGATAGTGCCGCGGCGATGGCGAAACCAATGCCAAGGCCGCGCAGAGTTACGGACGTCATCACCAATTTCCTCTTTAGCCCTGCAGCGGTGTGTCGATGATGGCGAGGCGCTGATCGCCGGGCCTGAAGTTGATGCTGGCCACGCCGAGCAAGCCGCGCAACTTGCTGTCTTCAACCTTCATCGGCCCGGGCGAGGGCGCGGTGCCGGGCGCCGGCTGCGGGAACGCGGTCGAGCGCGCGGTGTGGAAGGTGACGTTGCCTTCGACCTTCTGCATCACCTGGTGGATGTGGCCGTTGAGCACGGTCACCGAGCCGAAGCCCTTGAGGTAATCCAGCGCGCGGCCGCCATCCTCGGTGCCCCAACCCCAGGTCGGATACACCGTCCACAGCGGGATATGGGCAAACACCACGATCGGCGTCGATTTCGAACGTCCCTTGAGGTCCTGCTCGAGCCATTCGAGCTGCTCGGCGCCGAGATTGCCGAGGCCGCCGGCCTTGAGGTCAACCACATTGACGAGGCCGATGAAGTGCACGCCGTTGGCGTCGAAAGAATACCAGCCGGCGCCCTTGGTGCCGCGGCCGTAGCGCTCCTTGTAAAGCTTGACCTCTTCGTCGATGAAATCGTGCTCGCCCGGCACGTAATGCACATCGAGCTTGGCCTGCGAGATGATGCGGTCGGCATTGTCGAACTCGGCGGCCTTGGACAGATGGGTGATGTCGCCGGTGTGAATCATGAATGACGGCTTCACCGGCATCGCGTTGATCTTGCCGATGGCTTCTTCCAGCGTGCCGAGCGCATTGGGATTGGCGGGCTTGTCGAAGCCGACATGGCTGTCGCTGATCTGCAGGAAGGTCATGCCGGCCGGTGCGGCCTGCGCGGAACCGACCAGCCCCATCGAACGAGGCACGCCGCCGGTGATGGTCCAGAGCACGCCGGTGCCGGCCCAGGTCATGCACTCCAGCACCCGGCGGCGGCTGACGCCGGAGCCTTCGTCATTATGGTCGCGATCGCTCATGGCAAATCTCCCTGAGCCCGTGATTGGGCTTGCAGGGACGTGATCGAGGGCGCGCAGGGTTTATTCCCGGAAGTCCAGCCTGAGCAGTCGCCAGCAATGACGTTTTCGTGAGTGATGTGACAATACTACGGATGCAACCGAGCTGTGCTTGCTTCCGACGGCACGGAGCCGGATGGGTGAGACCGACGATCCAATCGGGAGGTCAAGAATGAGCGAAGTTTGGCAACTCTCGGCGACGGAGCTCGCCCACCGCATCGCAGATCGGCAGCTCAGTTCAGCAGAGGTGGTGGAGGCGCATCTGGCACGGATCGATGCCGTCAATCCGGCGCTGAACGCCGTCGTGCGGGTGCTGGCCGACGATGCCCGCGCTGCAGCGGTCGCGGCGGATCGAAAGCTGGCTGCCGGCGAGAGTGTTGGCCCTTTGCATGGGGTGCCTTTCACGGTGAAAGAGAACATCGACATGGCCGGCCTGCCCACGACGTGGGGCGTGCCGGCGTTGGCGCAGGCCGTGGTGCCGGTCGACGCTCCCGTCGTCGAGCGAATGCGCGCCGCCGGCGCGATACCGATCGCCCGCACCAATCTGCCTGATATGGCGCTGCGGGTTCACACCACGAGTTCACTGCACGGGCTGACGCGAAATCCCTGGCATCCCGAGCGCACGGCCGGCGGCTCGAGCGGCGGCGAGGCGGCTGCGCTCGCCAGCGGCATGAGTCCCATCGGTCTCGGCAACGATATTGGGGGCTCGCTGCGCAGTCCGGCCACGGCCTGCGGCATCGCCACGATCCGCCCCTCGGCCGGCCGGGTGCCCGATGCAGGTTACGTCCCGGTCGAAGACCGTCTGATGGCCCTGCAATTGATGAACGTGCAGGGCCCGATGGCCCGCCGCGTGGCCGACGTGCGTCTTGGCTTGCGTGTGCTGATGGGCGCGCATCCGCGCGATCCATGGTCCATCGATGCTCCGTTCGATGGCCCGTCGCTGGGCCGGCCAATCCGCGTGGCGGTGCTGGCCGAGCCGCCCGGCGGAAGCACGCATCCGCGGGTCGCAGCAACCGTTCGCCGCGCGGCGCAAGCGCTCGCCGACGCCGGCTACGTCGTGGAAGAGGTCTGCCCGCCGCGATACGAAGACGCCATCGGTTGCTGGGCGCGGCTGATCATGGGCGACTTCAATTCGGTGCTGGAGCAGTTACAGCCAATGATGGGAGCCGACGCCGTCGCCTTCCTCGACGTTGCCAACCGTGCCGTTCCGCCGTTGGCCAACGCCGCAGCATGGTCGCATCTGATGGTCGAGCGCGATGGCGTCGCGCGCGCCTGGTCGACCTTCATGGTGGACAGACCGCTGCTGCTTTCGCCGACCTGGACGCAGTTGCCGTTCACGCACGGCTTTGATTCGGCCACGCCCGAGGGCACCGCAGCAACCGTCGAGCTGATACGTCCGGTGGTCCCCGCCAACGTGCTGGGATTGCCCTCGGCGTGTGTTCCAGCCGGCCGCGATGAAGCGACGGGCCTGCCGATCGGGGTGCTGGTGACGGGCCGCAGGTTTCGGGAAGATATGTGCCTGGAGGCGGCCGAGGCGATCGAGGCCCGCCTTGGTCTGGCTACGCCAATTGACCCGGTGCGCTGAACGGTGTCCGGCGGGGCGCGGTCATGGCCGCGGAATTTTCTTGAACTACCAGCCATCCTGCAAAATCATCGCGGCATTGCACTTTGCGGTAGCGATGAGATGGAAGATCGTGGTCAAGCACACCTACGTCGAACGGCGGAGCAGGGGCGTATGCCACTCATGACCTATTGCGATGAATCGATGATGGCGTATCGGTCGGCGAGAAAGACATTTCAACCCGGCGAGCCTGTCGTCTTCGACGAGGGATACCGGCTTGCGCACCTTCCTCTGGTGAATGCAGGACACCCTGCCGTCATAAGCGAGGTCGACGGGCGCGATTATCGAAACGGCACCTACGAGAAGGCGCGCTATGCTCTTGTGATGCCCATTTCCGGGGAGGTTTTTCTGGAATCAAACCTGGTTCAGGCGCTTGAGCTGGCCATGAAATCATCGGGCTTCGCGCCAAAGATTGCGTGGGGAGCTCTGCGAACTGCGCCGATCAAAGTTGCACGCAACTCTTGCAAGCGGCATTTCGGAGGCCGATCTCGATCGCTGTGCGGCGGCGGCTCAGGATCTGCTGGACCAAACTGGTTCGATATCTGTTTGCTTGAAAGGGCCCTTTCTGGGCAACAGGAATACCGGTCGTATTTATTTTCCAGTCTATCCGCAGAAGATCCGGGGTGAGGATGTATTTGCGTTGGTGCAAAAGAGGATTGGCGTGCCCCCGACGAAACTTTACCTCGTCGGATATTATCATATGCGCGATGAACTCGATCCGCCGGAAACAAAGGAATTGGCCGGATTGCTCGATCATTGGCGTGATCGGATTGTCGTCGAGACAACCATTCCTTTTCTGGAATTGCATGCCACCAACGACGATCTTGCGCTTTCGGCGCGGACGCACGCGAAGATTTCAGCCAAAGAGCATCAGAGTTAAATACGCCAACGCAAGGCAGCTGTTTGCGCCGTACTCGCCGCGGCGATCCGCATCCCTATCGCAAATCCTCAAGGATCATCGCGGCGCCTTTTTCGGCGATCATTGCGGTCGGCGTGTTGGTATTGCCCGAAGTGATCGTCGGCATCACCGAGGCATCGACGACACGAAGCCCGGCGAGGTCGATAAAGCGCAGCCGTTCATCGACCACCGCCATCGGATCGCCGGCCGTGCCCATCTTCGCCGTCCCGACCGGATGGAAGATCGTGGTGCCGATATCGCCGGCGGCCTTTGCCAGTGACGCGTCGTCGTCACCGACCGACGGCCCCGGCAGGTATTCCGCGGGGTGATAGCGTTTAAGCGCCAGCTGCTGCATCAGCCGCCGCGATGGCCCAAGCCAAGTGCATGTCCGATCTCATGCAGCATTGTATTAATAAATTCATTGCTGGCCGCGCCGTTGCCGTAACTACCGGTCTTAAACCAGATATCACCTCCGTCGCCGGGTGCGCTGAGATTGGAATTCGTCAAGGCAACTGCTGGTGATGCGATATTGCCACGCATTCCGATCGCGATTTGGCCTATCTGGTTTGCGCTGTTGTCTGGGTGACTTCGACGAATTGAATGCCAAGAAAGCTCTGGATGTCGGCAAAGAGCTGCCTCGTTGCAGCCTGTTGCGCCTCGGACAGAACGGTGGGGCCGCCTGGCTCTTGGTAGCTTTGAGGGGTGTAAAGCGCGTATTCGGTAATAAAGGAGTAGGTGATGGTGGTAGTTGACCATTTGTACCCCGTAAAGAGCTGCGTAATATTCTGGGCTGCCGTCATCGTCGTCCTCCTTTTAGAAGCTCTTGCGCGCGTTCAATGATCTTCAGCATTGTCGTATCGAAGTAGTCGATCACGCGGTCAACGAGGCAGCGCGAAGGGTCCACTTCGGCAGAACAGAAACTCACGTCAGTCGGGAATTCATGTTGTGCTTTTGGAATGTCGGTATGGTAGGGACCTGGCGACTTTGGATCGTTGTAGAAGCTGTGCGTGATCAGTGAGACGACCAGTCGGCGCGGATGCTCAGGGTCGGGAACCACGCGAGCATAGAACAGGAGTCCCAACTGCTGCTGCGCCGTTGCGCGCTCTCTCAAGCAAGCCGGTCCGGAAATGACCGGGTAGGTAAGACCCAACGCACGAAGTCGCTCCTGGATTGTGCGGGCGATATTTTCGTTGATGGTCGCCCTGGCAAATCCCTGTTCGACCTGCGGATCTGCGGAAATCTCAACCGAAGTGCAGACGCTCCGAAATGCCCCATACTCAAACGGAAGGGTTGTTGCCTGTGATATTGAGGCGCCCGCGCCGGCAATGAGGATCATGGCGATCAGCACGTTCTTGAGCCGTCTGGCATAACGCGCCATTGCTTCGTTCACTCGTCTCATCGGACCCTGCATTCTGTTTTGGAACCACCCCAACGTGGCCGCGGGATCAAGTTTGAGCAACGAACAGGACAACCTTAGATTGATCAAATTTTCCGATGTCAATGATTCGTTACCGCTCGATGATCTTAATGGATCGGGCAATCTTAGATTGCTTGCGCGTTGCAATGCGACAGTCCCCTTTGTCGCACGCACTTGTGATTTCAAATTAGGTCAAAGTTGATGGTCTTGACGATCGACCGCTGCAGGAGCGCCTGGTCGAATTGACGCGGCGGTGGCGCGCTGCGCGTATTATGGGAGGCTTCTCGCGCGCCTAAGGCAGCCGATCAGCGCCCATCTTCCAAAATCATCGCCGTGCCTTTTTCGGCGATCATCGCGGTCGGCGTGTTGGTATTCCCCGACGTGATCGTCGGCATTACCGAGGCGTCGACGACACGCAGCCCAGCGAGGCCGAGAAAGCGCAGCCGCTCATCGACCACGGCCATTGGATCGCTGGCCGTGCCCATCTTGGCGGTGCCTACGGGATGGAAGATCGTGGTGCCGATATCGCCGGCGGCCTTTGCCAGCGACGCATCGTCGTTGCCGACTGCTGGCCCCGGCAGGAATTCTTCCGGACGATATGGCGCCAGCGCCGGCTGCTGCATCAGCCGCCGGGTGGTGCGGATGGCGTCGGCGGCGACCTCGCGGTCTTCGCCGGTCGCAAGATAATTCGGCGCGATCGCAGGTGCTTCGTCAGGCTTTGCCGAACGGATGCGAACCGTGCCGCGCGAGGTCGGCTGCAGATTGCAGGCGCTGACGGTGATCGCGGGAAAGCGGTGCAGGGGATCGCCGAACTTGTCGAGCGATAGCGGCTGCACGTGGAACTGGATGTTGGCGCGCTCGCGACGCGGGTCGGAGCGCGTGAAAATGCCGAGCTGCGACGGCGCCATGGTCAGCGGGCCGCGGCGGCGGAAGGCATAATCGAGGCCCATCAGGCCGCGCCTCATCAGAGAATAATAAGTCTCGTTGAGGGTGCGCACGCCCTCGACCTTGTAGATCGCGCGCTGCTGCAGATGGTCCTGCAGATTGCGGCCGACGCCCTGGCGGTCGAGCACGGTCTCGATCCCAAGCGGCGCCAGCCACTCCGCAGGCCCGATGCCGGAGCGATGCAAAACCTGCGTCGATCCGATCGCGCCGGCGCACAGGATCACTTCGCCCCTGGCGCGGGCCTCGACCACTTCGCCGCCTTGCCTGAAACGCACGCCGACGGCGCGGCCCTGTTCGACGACCAGGCGATCGACCAGCACGTCCTTTTCGAGCCGCAGATTGGGACGCTTCAATGCGGGTTTCAAAAAGCCTCGCGCGGAAGACCAGCGCCGTCCGCGCTTCTGGTTGACATGGAAATAGCCGACGCCTTCGTTGTCGCCGGTGTTGAAATCCGCGATCTTGCGAATTCCCATTTGCTCGGCGGCGTCGCCGACCGCGTCGAGGATGTCCCAGGACAGCCGCGGCGCTTCGATCCGCCAGCCGCCGCCGGCGCCATGATGCTCGCTCTCGCCCAGAAAGTGATCCTCCAGCCGCCGGAACGCCGGCAGCACGTCATCATAGCCCCAGCCCGAAAGGCCAAGCTGACGCCAGTGGTCGTAGTCGGCGGCCTGGCCGCGCATCGAGATCATCGCGTTGATGGCGGATGAGCCGCCGATCACCTTGCCGCGGGGATAGGCCAGCGAGCGGCCGTTGAGACCGGCTTCCGGCTCGGTCCGAAACATCCAGTCGGAGCGGGGATTGCCGATGGCGAAGAGATAGCCGACCGGAATGTGAAACCAGATCCAGTTGTCGCCGCCGCCGGCCTCCAGGATCAGAACCCGGTTTTGGGGATTGGCCGACAACCGGTTGGCGACGATGCAGCCGGCGGTGCCGGCGCCGACGACGATATGGTCGAAATCACCTTCAAGCTGCTTCATCAATCATCACCACACCGCTTAAGCCTTGAGCATCCCATGGCATCCTTGGGCATCAAAGCCCATAACGTCGCCGTGGCCCGTTGTACAGCATCGGAGAGTGTTGGGCGGATCGCGGCTGCGTGCTAGAGAGGGCGGAGCGTTCAACCCTGCAATCGAGAGTTTCCATGCCCATCGTCAATCGCGTCGCCGATCTGCAATCCGATATCCAGGCCTGGCGCCGGGATATCCACCAGCATCCCGAGTTGTTGTACGACGTGCATCGCACTGCGGCATTCGTCGCCGACCGGTTGCGGGAATTCGGCTGCGACGAAGTCGCCACCGGGCTCGGCCGCACCGGCGTCGTCGGCGTCATCAAGGGCCGCAAGCCGGCGGGCAAGGGCGACATCAGGGTGATCGGGCTGCGCGCCGACATGGATGCGCTGCCGGTCGAGGAGGCGACCAATCTCCCCTATGCCTCGAAGACCCCCGGCAAGATGCATGCGTGCGGCCATGACGGCCACACCGCGATGCTGCTCGGCGCCGCCCGCTATCTCGCGGAGACCCGGAACTTCGCCGGCGATGCGGTCGTGATCTTCCAGCCGGCGGAAGAGGGCGGCGCCGGCGCCGCCGCGATGATCAAGGACGGGTTGATGGACCGTTTCGCCATCGATCAGGTCTATGGCATGCACAACGGCCCGGGAATTCCGGTCGGTTCGTTCGCGATCCGGACCGGCGCGATCATGGCGGCGACCGACGCCATCGACATCCGGATCGAGGGGCTGGGCGGCCACGCGGCGCGTCCGCATAAATGCATCGACTCCGTGCTGGTCGGCGCGCAGCTGATCACGGCCTTGCAGTCGATCGTGTCGCGCACTGTCGATCCCCTGGACTCCGCGGTTATTTCGATGTGCGAATTCCACGCCGGCAATGCCCGCAATGTGATTCCGCAAACTGCGGAACTGAAAGGCACCGTGCGGACGCTCACCCCGGAAGTGCGCGAGCTGGTCGAGAAGCGCGTGCGCGAGGTGGTTGCGGGCGTGGCGCAGATGACCGGCGCCAAGATCGACCTGGTGTATGAGCGCGGCTATCCGGTGACGGTCAATCACGACCGGCAGACCGACTTCGCGGCGCAGGTGGCAAAGGAAGTCGCCGGCGATGCCAACGTTCACGAGATGGCGCCGCTGATGGGCGCGGAGGATTTCGCCTACATGCTGGAGCAGCGGCCGGGCGCCTTCATCTTCTGCGGCAATGGCGACAGTGCCGGGCTGCATCACCCCGCCTATAATTTCAACGACGACGCGATCGTGTTCGGCACGTCGTACTGGATCAAGCTGGTCGAGAACACGCTGGCGGCGTGAGGCGAGGGCAATGCCGCAAGGTATCTCCATTTGTCGTGCCCGTTATCGCCGCCGGGCAGGCGTTGCGCCGCGCCACAAAGGGGATAGCCGTCAGCGAACCAGGCAGAGCGATCCTGGCAAGCACCAGCGCGAGGCAGCTCGGGATCTAAGTTCCATTTCTTGAACCCTGGTCTTTCTGCGGCAGCCATAGCGAGAGCAGGCCACCGAAAACCAGGAGAGCCACATTGCAGCCAAGCGCGACGGCGAAGGCACGCGAGTAGGCGGCACGTTCCAGCCCAGCGCCGAGCACACTGAAGAAGACGCCTCCGATAATTGCTACACCCAGCGCCGCGCCGATCTGGAACGTCGTGATGACCATTCCCGATGCGAGGCCCGCGTGGCGCGCATCGATGCCGCCGACCACCGCCTTGATGACGGAGGGCATCACGATGCCGAATCCAACTCCGGCGACGACCAGCCCAGGTACAAGATGCCCCGGCAGCACGCCCGCAACCGTTAGCGCGACCGTCCCGAAACCCAGCACCTGAATGACGAATCCGAGGGTCAACGCGCGGGGGCCGAGGCGCTGCATGATCCCGGCAGAGGCGAACGACGTGAGGAAATAGCCGATGCCGAAGGGCAGGGTCTGCAAGCCAGCGTCCAAGGGTGTGAGATGCAGCCCTCCCTGCAGGTATACGGAGAAGGTCAGGTAGAAGGCCGAAAGCATGTAGAAGAGCAGCGCCATCACGACGCCCATCGTAAAGCCGTTGTCCCGGAACAATGTGATGTCCACCAGTGGCGATCCGCCGCGTGCGATCAATCGACGTTCAAACTGGACGAAAGCGACCAGCGCCACCGGAGACGCGACGAGCATGGCGACGATCCAGACCGGCCATCCGGTCTCCCGGCCCTGAACCAATGGGTAAACCAGAAGGCCGAGCGTCGCCGAGAGCAGAACGACACCGCCTGCGTCGAGCTTTTGTGCGTGGTTTGCCGTCGAGTCGCTGAGAAAGATCACGCTGCCGACGAGAGCGACAATGCCGATTGGCACGTTGATCAGGAAGATCGCTTGCCATGTAAAGCCGAGCGGGTGCGACGATACCAACACGCCGCCCAGGATCTGCCCCAGGATATTGGCGAAGCCGAAGGTGGCCCCGTAAAGGCCAAGTGCCTTTCCTTGCTCGGAGGGCGGAAACAAGATGCGGATCGAGGCGAGAACCTGCGGCGCCATCAGGGTCGCGGTCAGTCCTTGCAGGATACGGCCCGCGATAAGGGTGCCGGGCGACCAGGCCGCGCCGCACAGAATGGACGAAAGCGTGAAGCCGGCGACGCCCAGCATGAACATCCTCTTCCGGCCGAGCCAGTCCCCGAGCCGTCCGCCGGTGATGAGGAACACCGCGTAGGTCGCGGCATAGGCGGAGATGACGAACTGCACTTCGCTGGATGTGGCTCCGAGGTCTTGCCGAATGGCGGGCAGCGCCAGGTTGACGACGGTGAAATCGAGTATCGGCAGGAAGGCCCCGATCAGCAGGACGGGAAGTGCCAGCCATCGGCGCGGATCGCCTTCGACCTCTGAAGCGCCTGGCTTCGGCAAGGTTGCTGTGTCCAAACTCATGACGTGCTCCTGATCGCCGCCGCGGCGATCTCTCCGCGCGGCCGGTCCGTCGGTATTCCCTGGGAGTGACGGCGCCCGCCGTCACATCGGGGGATGTCTGCGGTGCCAGTCCGTCGCCTGCTGATAGGCGTGGCCAGCCCGTACGAGCAGCGCCTCGCCGAGATGCCGCCCCACCAACTGGAACGAGAGAGGCAGGCCCTTGGCCGTAAAGCCGCCCGGCAGGGTGATGGTCGGAGTGCCGGACATATCGAACGGTGTGGCGAAGCGTAGAAATCCCGCGAGGCCATCCGACGTTGCGAACAGCTCTTTTTCGTGGGCGACAGTGAAATCCGCGAGCGGCTGTGTCGGAACCAGCAAGAGATCGATGTTGGAGAAGAGCGTTGCGAGAGCGCCGGTGAACGCGAGCCGCTCGTGATGTGCCCTCATCAGATCGATCCCGCTGACCGCGCGGCCCGCATCGATGAGTTCCTGCAAGCCCGCCATATTCCGAGGCGCGTGCGGGATAGGTCGCCTCATGTGCGATTGCCGTCTCGACCGCGCAGTAGGGCATCCAGGCGGCCATCACCGCGTCGGGCTTCGGCAGCTTCACCTCCGTGATCGTGGCGCCCAGGTCCTCAAGAACATTGCGGGCCTCGGTTACCGTCGTGACAATTTGGGGATCGCTTCCGACTTCGTTATAGGCGGCATCAATTCCGATACGCAGCCCGCGGGCGCCCGCGTCGAGCCCGGCCTGATAATCCGGAACCAGCGCCGATAACGTGGTGGGATCATTCGGATCAAGGCCCGCAATGGCACCCAGCAGAGCCCCGGCATCGGCGGCGGACCGGGTCATGGGACCGATATGATCGAGGCTGTCGGCGAGAGCAAAGACGCCATGGCGGCTGACGCGTCCCCATGTCGGCTTCAGACCGGTGATGCCGTTGGCCGAAGAGGGAAAGCGGATGGAACCGCCGGTGTCGCTGCCTAGCGACCCAAAGCAGAGCCCCGCCGCTGTCGCGACGCCCGAACCGCTCGACGAAGCGCCGGCATAATAGTCCGCATTCCAGGGATTGCGGGGCGGCGTGACCGTTGGATGATGGGTGACGAACGCACCTTCGGTGAGCTGGAGCTTGCCCAGTAGCACCGCGCCGGCGTCGACCAGACGCTTCACGACGGTCGCGTCGAAAGTCGGCACATTGTCGGCGTGGATCGCCATGCCTGCCGCCGTCACCACCCCGGCGGTGTTGCAGATATCTTTGACCGCGATGGGAATGCCGTGCAGCGGTCCACGATAGAGGCCGCTCGCGATCTCCGCTTCCGCCTTGCCGGCCTGTGCCAACGCAAGCTCGGGCGTCACCTTTGCGTAGGAATGGAGCGACGGTTCGAGACGACCAATGCGATCCAACAATGCGCGGGTCAATTCCACGGAAGAGATTTTGCGCGACCTGATGGCATCGGCTGCCTCGATCAATGTCGCGTAGTGCCAGTCCGTCATCCCGAGACCCCAATTCAAAGAGTTGCTGTGCAGTCGGCGCTGGCCACTTGCCTGATCGCGCTGCATCCTCTCGGGCACCATAAACAACCGTTGACGATAACTGAATGGGATGATTATACATTTCAGAGATAACAAACGGATATGAACACCGTGACGATCCTGGATGTCGAAGCTGTACAGGCGTTCGTGCTGGTAGCCGATTTTCAGAGCTTCACCCGTGCGGCCGAGGCGCTCGATACTTCGCAGGCCGCGATCAGCATGAAGCTGAAGCGGCTTGAGGATCGGTTGGGCGAGAAGCTGATCGAGCGAACCCCGAGGCTGGTGCGTCTGTCGGCACGCGGGGCTGTGTTTTTATGTGCCGCGCGGGAATTTCTGGCGGCGCATGAACGGGCTGTGGCGGGACTTTCGACGACCTTTCGCCGCTTCACACTCGGCATTGCCGATCAAGTCGCAGGCCCGGAACTTCCAGTCCTGTTGGCCCGCCTTCATGCCTATGACCCGGCTCT
The DNA here is from genome assembly GCA_963793165.1 of uncultured Alphaproteobacteria bacterium. Taxonomy (GTDB): domain Bacteria; phylum Pseudomonadota; class Alphaproteobacteria; order Rhizobiales; family Xanthobacteraceae; genus Bradyrhizobium. Next base: position 303,377 of record CAWBYU010000002.1, on the reverse strand, counting down.
GTTGATCGAAGTGCAGATCGAGGCATCGCGCAATTTGCTGGATGCGTTCGACCGTGGCGCGCTCGATGCTGCGATCGTTCGCCGGGAAGATGATCGCCGCGACGGAGAGGTTTTGTCGCAGGAGCGCTTCGGTTGGTTTGCGGCGCCGGGATTCGAGCACAGGAAGGGCGATGCATTGCGCCTCGCATCATTGGCCGCCTCTTGTGGCGTTCGTAACATCGCCACTCGCGCGCTGGACGCCGCAAATGTGAGCTGGGTTGAAGTTTTCCTGGGCGGGGGCACCGCCGCAGTCACGGCCGCGGTCTCAGCCGGCCTCGCGGTGGCCGTGCTGGCACACCGCGTCGTTCCCGTCGGCGTCGTCGAGGTTGGTGAGAAGCTCGGCCTTCCGCCGCTTCCCTCGTCCAAAATCGTGTTGCATTCCACTTTGTCGGATGCGCGCTCGCGCGGAGCCTTGCGGACCCTTGCAGCAGCCTTCCGCGAGCATCGGGCGCCGACCTCATGAGCATCGGCGACACGCGGAAGGCGCGGATCAATCCGTGCTTCGGAGAAACCTATCGGGCCCCACAAGGCCGGGTTCACGCGGTCGCGGTGTCGATCGAGCGGCGTATCACCCGCCGCACTTCCGCGTTCGACAGGAACAGATCGTGGTTGATGATGCCCCAGCCTGAATCGGAAGCATCGATCACGCGCACGCCGAGCTGTTCGATGGCGGCCTTCTCGGCGGCGCCGACCCGCGTTATCCCGCCCGCGATTCGCCCGGACAGCGCCAGCGCGCGGTCGTTGGTCGCGGTGACGACGGTGATCTTGCGGGCAAGCGGACCGATGCGGTTGATCGCCGACGAGAACACGTCCATGTCGATGTCCGGCGCGGCGAACACCACGGCCCCGATTTTAGCCGCAACGGTGTCACCATCTCGCGCATAGAGCTGGCGCAGGCTTTCGAGCGTCAGCATGGTTCCCATGCTGTGGGCCACGATGTGAACGCGGCCGGCGCTCGGGATTGCCACGATGGAACGGAGCACGCTTTCGAAGCCATCGCGGGACCACATCGCGCTTTCGCGGTCATAGGCGTAGTCGAACAGTCCGGCCTTGGACGGCCACGAGAATACCATCGTTTGGCCGCGGAACTTGATGCCGTCCGAGAGGTAAGCGGCATCGAGTGCCGCCGTCTCGAATGTCTGTTTGAAGCCGTGCACGTAGATCAGGACATCCGATCCGCCGCCGGCCTGCGCGAGAAGATCGTTGACTTCTCCCGACACCGGCTCGACCCCATCAAGACGCCAATCGGCAAATCCGATTGCGGCGAGAGACAAACGGCTGTCGTCCGGCGGCACCAGTTTCGCCCGTGCGACGGTCATCGCAGCAGCCCGTTCCGGCCCGAACCAGGGCTTCGCGCGCCCGCCGTTCACCCGCTTGCGTGTGGTCGCAACCAGTAAAGTGGGATCGGCCGAGAGCGACGAAGCGTCGAAGCGCGCGCCCGTCGCGCCCAGGCTGGCGCATCCGCCGAGCGCGAGCGCGCCGGCTGAGGACACAATCCCGCCCAGCAGCGCGCGGCGGGACATGATGGTCTCGTGTTGCAGCAACCGTCGGACGTTCACACAGGACCCTCAGGAACGCCGCCCCTGCAGGAGCCGCCCCCAACTCTCCTCAATCATGATGGCGGCGAGAAAAGGGCGGGCGGTAGGAAGTATTCCATATGCCGCAGGTGAGCCGCACGCCGAGGAGATGGAAAAAGCCGACCACTTCACGGCAAGTTCCCCCGGGCTGACAGCCACGGGCTTATATAAAGTCGGCTGGCCGACAGATCGAAGCGGCGCGACGGCCTGGCCGGTTCAAGAGGCTTCGGCTTCCGTTTGCAATGCCCGGAACATTGCAGGTGAGGTGACGTTGGAGAGGCGGGGACATCCCGCATCTCGCTTGTATCTCACCAATGGAGCGCGCCATGGCCGCAAAAGAAAAAGACAAAGATCTCCACGATCTCTTCCTCGATACGCTGAAGGATATCTATTTTGCCGAAAAGCAGATCTTGAAGGCTCTGCCGAAGATGGCGAAGGCTGCCCAATCCGACAAGCTGCGGGCGGCGTTCGAAAAGCATCACGGCGAGACCGAAGGGCAGGTCGAGCGCCTTGAGAAGATCTTCGAATTGCTGGACAAGCCGGCCCGCGGCAAGACCTGCGACGCGATCCAGGGCATCCTCGACGAAGGCAAGGAGATCATGGAAGAGTACAAGGGTTGCGAGGCGCTCGATGCCGGCATGCTGGCGGCGGCGCAGGCCGTTGAGCACTACGAAATCTCCCGCTACGGCACGCTGAAGCAATGGGCCACGCAGCTCGGCATGAAGGACGCGGCCCGGCTGCTGGACCAGACCCTGCAGGAGGAGAAGAAGACCGACGAGAGCCTGACGACGCTCGCGGAAGCCGCGGTCAATCTCGCCGCGGCGGCTTGATTTCTCTTGTGTCCCGGACGCGGTGCAGCGCCTCTTTGGTGGTGCACCGCTGAGCCGGGACCCATTCGTCAAGATGGACCCCGGATCAGCAGCGCACCACTTCGTGCTGCGCAGCATCCGGGGAATGCAACCTAAGCCGCGTGCGCCGATTTTCGCAACAGCTCCGCGGCAATCTTTAGATCATCGACGAAGCGCTGATATTCCCGCGCCTTGGCGTCGGCATCGGGCAGCCGCAGCAGATAGGACGGGTGCACCGTCACCAGCGATTGGATGCCGTCCTTAAGATCGATCAGGCGGCCGCGGTTCTTGTTGATCGGCGTGATTTTTCCGAACACGCTTTGCGCGGCGGTAGCGCCCATCGCCACCACCAGATCGGGTTTGATCGAGGCCAGTTCACGCTCGTACCATTGCCGGCACGCCTTGATCTCCGGCGTATTCGGCTTCTGGTGCAGGCGGATCTTTCCGCGCGGCACGAATTTGAAATGTTTCACCGCGTTGGTGACGTACACCTTCTTGCGGTCGATGCCGGCCGCTTCCAGCGCGCGATCGAGCATTTGCCCCGCCGGTCCCACGAACGGTTTGCCGGCGAGATCTTCCTTGTCGCCGGGCTGTTCGCCCACCAGCATGATCCGGGCATGTTGCGGGCCTTCGCCGAACACGGTCTGGGTCGCATCCTTCCAGAGCGGACAGGCGCGGCAGTCGGCGGCCTGCTCGCGGAGGGTATCGAGGCTGCTGGACTTTCGGGAGGCCGTTGTCATGCGCGTTTTCCGGCTCGCCATTGCGAATGTTGAGGGTAAGCGTGAAGTTTAACATGGGAGCGCGCGGAAGGGTTCCCGAAGATCTTATTGGTTTTGCTCACGAAAATCACGGGCGCCGATCCCGGTTGACTCTCTCGGCCTTCTTAGCTTTATATTAGAACATATCATGAACAATTGAGCCGGGTTCTGGTTCTCCCCTGAACCAATGACGGCCCAACACCCTGGAGGCGCGGCGGCATATGACCGGCGCACGCACGAGCACGCTTGCGACTTTGCGCGGCAGCATCGAACGCATCGAGGCGCATGCCGACGGCATGGCGCCGGGCCGGGTGGCGCTCGGCCATGCGGAGGCGGATGCGACGCTGCAGGGCGGTCTCGCCTTGGCCGCGGTGCATGAAGTGTTCGCCGAGGGGCGGCACAGCGCCGCGGCGACCGGGTTTATCGCAGGGCTCGCGGGGCGTGTAGGCCTCGCAGGGCGTGCGGGCGCACGGCGGCCGCTGGTGTGGGTGCGGCAGGACTTCGCCGAAATCGAATCCGGCGCGCTGTCGATGAGCGGACTGGCCGAACTGGGTCTCGATCCGCGCTGTGTGGTGACGGTGCGTGCCGCGGATGTCGAGGCCGCGTTGCGGACCGCCGCCGACGCGCTGGCCTGCGATGCGGTCGGCGTCGTGGTGCTGGAAGTCTGGGGAGCGGCGCGGCAACTCGACCTCGTCGCCAGCCGCAAATTGACATTGGCCGCGCAGGCCTCGGGCGTCACCGGATTATTGCTGCGGGTGGCGGCGGAGCCGTTGCCCTCGACGGCGGAGACACGATGGATCGTGCGCGCGGCGCATTCGCCGCCCTCGGCCCCAGCTCTAGTGCCTGCGGCGCCCTGCAGCGCGTGGGGCGCGCCGGTGTTCGACGCGCAGCTTGTCCGCAACCGTCATGGCCCTGTTGGGCGCTGGAACATGGAATGGAAATGTGATGAGGGCCTGTTCGCAAAACCGGCGGCGGTTTCTCAGCCTGTGGCTGCCGCGCCTGCCCATCGACCGCATCAAACGCCAGCTCGCGCGCGGCAACGCCGCACGGGCTAAAGCGTTTTCGAGCGAAAGCCTACCCCGGACGCGATCCGGGGTGGGTACCGGTTCGCATAGCAATCAAGTTTACGCAGATTGCGTAGACTTATCTGCGGTAGAAAACGCGTCAAAACAAAACGCTGAACAAAGCGATGAGCCCAGCATCGTCGTCGCCAAACAAAACAACGCGCTGCAGATTTACGCGCTGGATGATGCCGCGGCGCGGCTCGGTCTTGAGATCGGCCTGCCGCTGGCCAATACCCGCGCCATCTGTCCTCATTTGCAGGTGTTCGACGCCGATGAAGCCGCCGACGCCAAGGCGCTGAATGACATCGCCGACTGGTGCGACCGCTTCACGCCGCTGGTGGCGCTGGATTTACCGCATGGCCTGTTTCTGGACATCACCGGCTGCGCCCATCTGTTCGGCGGCGAGGCCGCGCTGATGCGGCTGGTGTGCAGCGTGTTGACCCTGCAAGGTTTTACCGTCAGTGCGGCCATCGCCGGCACCTCGGTGTGCGCGCGGACCATGAACCGGCAGATCCATGGCCGCATCATCCGCGACGGCGAGGAAGCCGATGCGGTCGGGCCGCTGCCGGTCTCGGCGCTCGGCGCGGACGATGCCATCACCCGGGGCCTGCGCCGCGCCGGGCTGAAAACCATCGGCGATGTCGCCTCCCGGGAACGGCATGAAATCACCGCGCGGTTCGGCGCCGGGTTCACGACCCTGCTGGAACACGCGCTGGGGCAGGGCGATGCGCCGATCAGCCCGCGCAAGCCGTTGCCGGATTACATCGTGGAGAAACGGTTCGCCGAACCTGTCGCCACCGAGGGCGTGATATCGGCGACGCTCTCCCGGCTGGCCGGGATGCTGGTCGGGGCGATGGGCCAGCAGGGCAAGGGCGCGCGGCGGCTGGAAGCCCATTTCTTCCGCACCGACGGCGCGGTGCGCGCGATCATGGTCGACACCGGTCAGCCCGTGACCAGGGCTGAGGTGATCGACCGCCTGTTTCGCGAGCGGCTCGATGCGTTGAGCGATCCGCTCGATCCCGGTTTCGGCTTCGATCTCATTCGCCTGTCCGCCAGCCGCACCGAAATCGTGGTGCAGCAGCAGCGCGACCTCGATGCCAATGTGCATGACAATGACGAACTGGCCGATCTGATCGACCGCATCGCCGCGCGCATCGGCGGTCGGCGCGTGGTCGTGCACCTGCCGCAGGACACCCATATCCCGGAGCGCGCGGTGCTGGCGGCACCGGCGCAGCATGATCTGGCCACAGCCCTGCAGGCGGACTGGCCGGCGCGGGTGGAGAGCGAGCCGCCATTGCGGCCGTTGCGGCTGTTCGAAAAGCCCGAGCCCATCAAGGTGCCGTTCGCGACGGTTCCCGACGGGCCGCCGCATCACTTCACCTGGCGGCGGGCGACCCATGCAGTGGTGCGGGTGGAGGGCCCCGAACGCATCGCCATGGAATGGTGGAGGCAGAATGGCCAGGCGCTGACCCGCGATTATTTCCGCATCGAGGATGAGGCCGGACTGCGGTTCTGGATTTACCGCGACGGGCTTTACGGCAGCGAACTCGTCACCGAGGAGGGCGAGCCGGCTCCTTCCAACTGGTTCGTGCATGGACTGTTCGCATGAATACGCCTGGCTATGCCGAAATCGGGATCACCACGAACTTTTCGTTCCTGCGCGGCGGATCGGATCCGCGAACCTACGTCCATCAGGCCAGCGACCTTCGTCTTCCCGTCATCGGCCTTGCCGACCATAACACCCTGGCCGGCGTGGTGCGGGCTTACAAGGAGCTCGACAATCCCGCGGTCAAATACAAACCGAAACTTCTGATCGGCTCGCGCCTGGTTTTTACGGACGGCACGCCGGACATTCTGGTCTATCCGCGCGATCGCGCCGCCTATGGCCGGCTGTGTCAATTGCTGACCCGCGGCAAGCGCGGCGACGACGCCGACAGGATCGAGAAGGGCGAATGTCACCTGAAGCTCGATGATCTCCTGGAATTTTCCGAAGGCCAGCTTCTGGCCGTGACGCTGCCGCATCGCTTCGAGACGGCAACCGCGTTTGATGTTCTGGATCGATTGCAGCGCAGCCGCGCCGACGGGGTGTGGCTTGCGGCGAGCCTGTTATATCGAGGCGACGACAAACGCCGCCTGATGCGGCTCGATCGCATCGCCAAGGCGGCCGGCGTGCCGCTGCTGGCGACCAATGAGGTGCTGTATCATGATCCCGCGCGCCGCCGCCTGCAGGATGTCCTGACCTGCATTCGCGAGAAGACCACCATCGACGCCATCGGCCGGCGTCTCGAAGCCAATGCGGAGCGCCACCTCAAGCCTGCGAATGAAATGGCGCGGCTGTTCCGCGACCTGCCGGAGGCGATCGCGGAAACCATGCGGTTTGCCGGCCGCATCGTCTTTTCGCTGGATCAGCTCAAATATCAATATCCCGACGAGCCGGTGCCGCCGGGCAAGACCGCGCAGCGCCATTTGGAAGATCTGACCTGGGCGGGCGCGCATAGAAGGTTTCCGATCCGGATTGCGCCCAAGACCAAGAAGATCCTGCACAAGGAATTGCGCCTGATCCGCAAACTGAAATACGCGCATTATTTCCTCACCGTCCACGATATCGTTCGCTACGCGCGGAGCCAAAAAATCCTCTGCCAGGGCAGGGGATCGGCGGCGAACTCGGCCGTCTGCTACGTCCTCGATGTTACCTCCGTCGATCCGACCAAGGTCGACCTTTTGTTCGAGCGCTTCATTTCCAAGGAGCGGCTGGAGCCGCCCGATATCGACGTCGATTTCGAGCATTCGCGCCGCGAGGAGGTGATGCAATATGTCTACCGGAGATATGGCCGCCACCGCGCAGCGATCATTGCCACCGTCATTCATTACCGGCCGCGATCCGCGATCCGCGATGTCGGCAAGGCGCTGGGGTTGACCGAAGATGTGACCGCGGCACTGGCCGATACGGTGTGGGGAAGCTGGGGCAAGGGCCTCAGCGAAATGCAGGTCAGGCAGGCCGGGCTCGACCCGCAAAACGCCATGGTCGAACTCGCCGTCGAACTCGCCACCGAACTGATCGAATTCCCGCGGCATCTGTCGCAGCATGTCGGCGGCTATGTGCTGACCCAGGACAGGCTCGATACCTATGTGCCGATCGGCAATGCCGCGATGGACGACCGCACCTTCATCGAATGGGACAAGGATGATGTCGATACCTTGAACATGATGAAGGTCGACGTGCTGGCGCTGGGCATGCTGACCTGCATCCGCAAATGCTTTGACCTGATCGCGGATCACAAGGGCAAGCGCTATGAGCTGGCGACGATCCCTCAGGACCAGGCACCGGTTTACGACATGCTGTGCCGGGGTGAATCGCTCGGTGTGTTCCAGGTCGAAAGCCGCGCGCAGATGAACATGCTGCCGCGCCTGAAGCCGCGGACATTCTATGATCTCGTCATCGAAGTCGCGATCGTGCGGCCCGGCCCGATCCAGGGCGACATGGTGCATCCCTATCTGAAGCGGCGCAAAATGGATCCTGAGAAAATTGAATATCCTTATCCAAAGGGCGGCAACAAAAATGAGCTGCGTAAAGTCCTGCATAAAACCCTTGGCGTGCCGCTGTTCCAGGAGCAGGCAATGCGGATTGCCATCGAGGCCGCTGAATTTACGTCCGAGGAGGCCAATGGGTTGCGCCGCGCCATGGCAACGTTCCGCAATCTCGGCACCATCGGAAAATTCGAATCCAAGATGGTCGGCAACATGATCCGGCGTGGCTACGATCCCGAATTTGCGAAAAACTGTTTCAATCAGATCAAGGGATTCGGCAGCTACGGTTTTCCGGAAAGCCACGCCGCGAGCTTTGCCCAGCTCGTCTATGTCTCGTCATGGCTCAAATATTGGCACCCGGATGCGTTCTGCTGCGGGCTTCTGAATTCTCAGCCGATGGGCTTTTACGCCCCGGCGCAGATCGTCGGCGATGCCCGCACCAACGGCGTCGAGGTGCGCGAGATCGATGTGTCCTCTAGCTTCGCCCAGAACACGCTGGAGCAGGGGAACGGAAAATACTGCGCCGTGCGGCTCGGCTTTCGTCAGATCGACGGCTTCAAATGGGCCGATCCGGATGAAGAGGGGCTGAAACGAATTCAGGCGTCATTCCGGGATGCGCCGCTAGGCGCAGACCCGGAATCTCGAGATTCTCAGATGTGCAATAGCACATCGGAGTTCACGCGGAGCCTGTCATCGGGCCGCGCTTTGCGCGGACCCGTTGGCGTGCCCCGGAATGACGGGGATGAGAAAATAGAAGACTGGGCCGAGCGCATCGTCGCCGCGCGGGCGCGCGGTCGCTTTACCTCGCTGGAGGATTTCGCCCGCGACACGGGCTTGCCCAAGCGCGCGTTGATCCTGCTGGCGGATGCCGATGCGTTTCGCTCCCTCGGGCTCGACCGCCGCGCCGCGCTTTGGGCGGTGCGGCGGCTGCCGGATGACGTGCCGCTGCCGCTGTTCGAAATCGCCACCGCGCGCGAGCAGCCCGACGAGAAGGCGCGGCCGTTGCCCTTGATGCCGCTGCCGGAGCAGGTGGTCGCCGATTATCAGACCATCCGGCTGTCGCTGAAGGGCCATCCGATGGAATTCCTGCGGCCGATGTTCGAGAAGGAACGCGTCGTCGCCTGCGCAGGCGTCTGTCATGCCCATGACAAAAAGCGGGTGCGCTGCGCCGGCGTGGTGCTGGTGCGGCAGCGTCCCGGCAGCGCCAAGGGCGTGGTGTTCATGACGCTGGAGGATGAAACCGGCATCGCCAATATCGTGGTGTGGCCGAAGGTGATGGAGCAATACCGGAAAGAAGTGATGGGCGCGCGTCTGATTCTGGTCGAGGGCTATATCCAGAGCAGCCCGGAACAGGTGACGCATCTGGTGGCGCAGCGATTGTTCGATCGCTCGCACGATCTGGTCGGTCTCGCCAATGATGCGCTCCGCCAAAAACCGGCCGCGCCGGACGGCCCGGCGCCGATCGAGCCGCTGCAGGACGACCGCCGCGATCATCTCGACAATCCCGTGCAAAAAATCCGCCACCCCCGCAACGTCCGCATCCTGCCGCCGTCAAGGGATTTTCATTGAGGAGTTTCGTCATTACGCGCCAACGGATCATCGCGAACTGCCGCCTCCTTTGGTCTACGTCTCGTTCGCGGTAGACTTCTGCAGCAAGCTGCTCAACACATCGCGACTTGTCTCCTCAGCAGCCTGTGTCAACCAGCTGACAAGAGCCTGGGTATTGCGATCACCAATTAGCTCCGCGCTCCAACGGGCGATGTGGACCTTCGTCGAGAGCATATCGGGGGCGGTGGCAAGTGCGGGCACCAGACGCCCGTCGCCCATCGCGTCGGCGACAAGGAGGGAACGCCCGATCGCGACGCCACCGCCCTCCACGGCGGTCGTCAGACAAAGTCCCATGTCGCCTAGGACGAGACCGCGCGGCTCGGCGCGCTTGAGTCCAAGTTTTCGAAACCAATAGGACCAACTCCATTCGCCCGTCGGGCTGTGACCCTTCTGGATCAGCGGAAGGTCGAGCAGCGTGGCTGGGTCCGACAGCGGCGTTCCGCCCGGAAGAACCGACGGAGCGCAGACTGGAAAGACACGCTCGCGAAACAGCGGAGCTTGTAGGGACGTGGCGCGAGACTCGGCCAGCGTCGTCCACAAAATCCGCACGTCCAGCGATGGCTCACCCACAGCTTCAGACTCGATGGGTACGAATTCGATCTCAATTTCCGGGTGGAGTGCGTGGAAGGTTCTCAGGCGACGAACCAGCCACCACGCGGCCAACGACGATCCAGCACCCACGCGCAGCGTCTGTCGGCCTGGTCGACGACGCAAGCCTGGCTCGAGGCCCGCCATCCCATCAAGGAGGGGCGCCAACTCACTCTGCAGTCTCGCGCCGTCGTCGCTCAGTTCGACCCCGGGATTGAGCCGTTTCAAAAGCTGCAAGCTGAGGAAGTCTTCAAGGCGGCGAACCTGATGACTGACGGCACTCTGCGTGACACCCAGCTCGTCGGCTGCGCGTGTAAAGGAGCGGTGGCGAGCGACCGCATCGAATGCAATCAGCGGGCCAAATGGCGGCAAGCGTCGGATCATCTAAAGTCCTCCTCGATCATGATATAAATTCATGCCCATTTGAGGAACGATCATTCGCGATTGCCCGGTGATGTGAGGCATGACGGCGGCATGCCGAACCTTCCATCGACAAAGCGGACTAGCGCGTCTCAGCCCCCATTGGACTGGCCGGCGCGACCGACTCCCGCAGATTTGAACTGGGCCGGCGCCCTATCGATCCTGATCGCCGCGTGTGTGAGCGGCTGCTTGTTCCAATTCGACCTCACGGCTCTATCAGCGACGCTGCCGGATATTGCGTCGAGCCTTTCCGCGCGGGTTGCCGATCAAGCCTGGATCATTGACGTCTACAGCCTGGCGTTGATCTTCGCGCTCCCGTTGGCGGGGCCTATGGCCGATCGCTATGGGCGACGGCGCCTGTTCATGATCGGCTCAGTTCTCTTCGCCCTGGCGTCGGTTCTGTGTGCGACAGCGACCACCCTCCACAGCCTATTGGCTTGGCGCGTGTTGCAAGGGATTGCAGGTGCTGCGCTGACGGCCTCTGCGTCGGCACTGCTCTCGGCTGCTTATTCCGGTCCTCGCCGGGCCTGGGCATTCGGCATATGGGGGACTGCAATCGGCGCGTCGATGGTGGCCGGGCCGCCGCTTGGCGCGCTCATTGCGGCGCTGTTTGGATGGCGGTGGGTGTTTTGGATCAACATACCGATTTGCGCCGCGTTGGTGCTGCTGATTCGTCGCACCGCGAGCAACCAGGCTCGTGCTGAAACGCTTGTTCCACTGGACTGGGCCGGGCCAACCACTCTCGCAGTGTGCGTCGGGTCGCTCGCGTTCCTTATGCTGGCCGGTCATGGACCTGCGGGATCGGGCGCCATCCCAATGTCGGTCGCGCTTGGCGCGTGTATCGCCGCCTTGGTGCTCTTCATCCTGGTGGAGCGGCGGCACGTCGCGCCCGCGTTCGACTTTGCGCTGTTCGGCTCGCCACGTTTTGTCGCGATGTGTCTTGTCCCGATCGCAGGCTCGATTGGCTTTTGGGCCCTGCTCGTCCACTTGCCGCAAATGGCGAGAGGGCCCATGGCGCTCAGTCCAGCTGCCTCGAGCTTGCTGCTAACCGCCCTGACTGTTCCCATGTTCCTGTTGCCGTCGGTCGGCGCAAAGCTTGCCGCGAAGCTGCCGGCGCGCTGGTACTTCGCGGGCGGGCTCGGGATCGTGGGCGGAGCTGATCTCTTGCTCGCACTTGCGGCACGCGACTTCAGCGCGCCATTGGCCGTGTGGGCCGTTGTCGGCGCACTGCTGATCGGCGGCGCCGGCTGCGCGCTGTTCAATGCACAAATCACGGCTGCGGCCCTCTCAGCCGCGCCGCCTGATCGCGCGGCGACGGCATCGGCGATCTGCGTGACGATGCGACAGATCGGCTTCGCGTTCGGGATCGCGTTGATCGGCGCCCTGCTGCAGCGAAACGATCAGCTCGCCTACACAACGGCCTTCGCGGTGGTTTCTGCGTGTACAATTGCTCTCGCCGCACTCGCGTTCGCACTGCTCAGTCGCCCTGACTAATGAGTACGGCGGGCAAATCATCTCTACAAGTTCGCGCCATCCCGTCCCGCACAAGGGGCGTATCGCGATCGTCACGGACGTTGGTGCAGGATACGGTGGACGCGGCGGCGCGCGCCAATCTGTCTGTCGTCATCATCCGCGAAAGCGGACGATCCAGTATTCCAGAGGCGTCAGTGATGGAACCGAAAGGCCGCAGCGTACTGGATACCCCGCATGCGCGGGGTATGACAGCCCAGCGCACGGCGCAGTGTTTCCCTACTCCGGCGCCGCACCCACCGGCGGACCGCCGGGCGGCCGGTGCAGGAAGGTGATCGTTGCAAACGCGCCAATCCAGGAGCCGACCGCCGCGAAGGCGACATAAATCCAGTTTTCCGTATAGCTGATCACGGCGTAGGACGAGAGCAGATACCAGATGCTGCTCCACGTCGCCGCGGGTACGCGCCGGCGCGTCACTACCGCCGAGGTGAACATCACATAGACCGCATCGGTTGCGGCCGTCGCAAGCAGAACGCCGCCGGCGGTCAAGGGATCGATGGCAGCCATTGCAACTCCTTCCATGCTAAGGCAGAGCGTTGACGTTTAAGGAAGAGCGAGGGTCATGCAAAGTCCAGGAAAACCCCTACACGAAATTCTCGCCGATATCTGGACCTCCGCGGGCGGCGATCCGTCCGCGCTCGATGCCGTCACGCTGACAGGAGAAGAGCCGCAACTGCCGTCGTCGTTTCGCGTCGCCGCCGCGGCACAGGTCAGCATTGCCGCGGCCGGACTGGCGGCCGCGCAGATCTGGAAATTGCGCAGCGGGCAAAGCCAGGAGGTCGCGGTCGACATGCGTCATGCCGTCGTCGAATGCCGCAGCGAGCGTTATCTGCGCGTCGACGGCAAGCCGCCTCCGCCGGCCTGGGATGCCATCGCCGGAGTATACAAAACCCGCGATCGACGCTTCGTGCGGCTGCACACCAATTTCAGGCATCACCGCGACGCCGTCTGCAAGGTGCTGAACTGCAAGCCGGCGCGCGATGACGTCCAGGCCGCGCTGATGCAGTGGGACGCCGAGGTTTTCGAGACCGCGGCCTATGCCGCAGGCGGCGTGGTCGCGATGATGCGCTCGCACCAGGAATGGTCGGCGTCGCCGCAGGCCAAGGCGCTTGCCGGATTGCCGCTGCTCAGCATCGAGAAAATCGGCGAGGCCGCGCCAAAACCCTGGCCCAAAGGAGAGCGCCCGCTCGCGGGCGTGCGCGTGCTCGATTTGTCGCGGGTGATCGCAGGCCCGGTCGCGGGCCGCACGCTCGCCGTGCACGGCGCGGATGTATTGTTGATTTCCGGTCCCGATCTGCCGGCGATCCCGTGGCTCAGCATCGATACCGGCCGCGGCAAGCTGACCGGTTTTGTTGAACTCAAGAGCAAGCAGGGACGGGGCGTGTTGCGCGATCTCCTGGCGCAGGCGGATATTTTCTCGCAGGGCTATCGGCCGCAATCCATGGCCGCGCTCGGCTTCTCGCCGCAGGATGCCGCGAAGATCAAGCCCGGCATCGTCTATGTGTCGCTGTCGGCCTATGGCCATGCCGGGCCATGGGCGGAACGCCGGGGCTTCGACTTGCTGGTGCAGACCTCGACCGGTTTCAATCACGCCGAAGGTCAGGCCGCCGGTGTCGACGGGCCGAAGGAATTGCCGGCGCAGATGCTCGATCATGCCTCAGGCTATCTGATGGCGTTCGGCGCGATGATGGCAAAGGCGCGCCAGTCCCGTGAGGGCGGCAGCTGGCATGTTCGCGTGTCGCTGGCGCAAACCGGGCGATGGCTGTGGAATCTCGGCCGCGTCGCCGACGGCTTCAAGACCGGGGATTTGCCGGAGGAAACGGTAATGCCCTTTATCGAGGAAATTCCGTCCGGCTTCGGTCCGCTGCGGGCGGTCAGACACGCCGCCGTGCTGGCGAAAACGCCGGCGTTCTGGGCGCGACCGGCGATGGCGCTCGGCAGCCACCCGCCGCAATGGCCGGGCCATGGCAGGGGTGGCAAGCCGGCGGAGGCTCGCCACATGTCAAAAAATTAAACCGAAAGCGTGAGGTTAGCGGCGTTTTTTGATTGTTTGACGCGTCAATTGGGCACTATTAGCGCACCGACCGGGCAATCGCTGCCGGAATCCCCGGCGATCTGATCAGGGCCGCATGCTCTCAGAATTTACCAAGCAATTGCAGATGCTTAGCCAGCGAAAGCGCGCTGTTGGCGTAGCCCTGCTGACGCTTGCCGGCGTTGCCTGGTATGGCTTCGTGCATATCGGTGGGGCCAGTCAGGGGCACTCGGAGGTGTCGAGCCAGTCCCGCAGGGGATTTCTGCGTTACGCCCCGACCCCGGCGGAATGGGCCAGCCTGACGATCAAGCCCGTGACCGAACGCGCATTTCGGGCCGAGCATGTGACCGAGGGCAAGGTCGCGGTCGATGAGGATCGCTCGACCCCGGTGTTTTCGCCTTATGCCGGCCGGGTCACCAAGCTGCTGGCCCGTCCGGGGGACAGCGTCACGCAAGGTCAGCCGCTGTTCGTCATCGAGGCCGCCGACACGGTGCAGGCGCAGAACGATTTCATCGCGGCCATGACCGGGCTGAACAAAGCCAGGTCGGCGCTGGATCTCGCACAGATACAGCACAAGCGCGCCAAGGATCTATACGAGGGCAAGGCGGTTCCGCTGAAGGATTTTCAGCAGGCCGAGGCTACCCTGATCCAGGCCCAAAACGATCTGCGCTCGACGCAAACGTCGCTGGAGGCGGCGCGCAATAAACTGCGAATTCTCGGCTTCAGCGACGAGGCCGTATCGACGTTTCAGGAACTGGGCCACATCAACCCGGAAATCACCATCTTCTCACCGATCGCCGGTACGGTCGTGCAGCGAAAAATCGGTCCTGGCCAATATGTGAACTCCGGCGCCAGCGATCCGGTATTCGTGATCGGCAACCTCGCCACGGTCTGGCTCACCGCCTTCGTCCGCGAGACCGATGCCTCGAAGGTGTCGGTGGGACAGGAGATCGGCATCAACGTGCTGGCGCTGCCGGACCGGACGTTGTCGGCACGCATCAACTATGTTTCCGCCGCGATCGATCCGGCGACGCGCCGGCTGCTGGTCCGCGCCACGGTCGATAACAAGGACGGTCTGTTGAAGCCGGAAATGTTTGCCAATGTCACGATCTATTCCGCCGGCGATCATCCGGCCGTGGCCGTGCCGAAACAGGCATTGATCTATGAGGGCAATCAGGTTCGGGTTTGGGTTGCGCATGAGGACAAGTCGATTGAACTGCGCCAGATCAGGACCGGGCTGGCCAATGGCGACCTCGTCGAGGTCGAAGGCAATTTGAAACCCGGCGAGCAGGTCGTTACCAAGGGAAGCCTGTTCATCGACCGGGCGGCATCCGGCAGCTAGAGCATGATCCGGAAAAGTGGATACCGGTTTTCCGAAAAGATCATGCTCAAACAAAAAGATAGAGCGGGATGACGATTTGAAGAAAGTCATCTCGCTCTAACGTGAACTCAGCCCGTTGAAAGCTTCGATCTGAATGGATCGCCTGGTCGCCATTGCCGTCAGCCGCCGCTATTTGATGGTTGGCCTGTTTGTCGCCGTGATGATCGGCGGCCTGATCGCATTCAAGCAGCTCAACATCGAGGCCTACCCCGACCCGACGGCACCGATGGTCGACATCGTGACGCAAAGCCCGGGATTGTCATCGGAAGAGATCGAACGCTACATCACCATTCCGATCGAGACCCAGGTCGCCGGCATCAAGAACCTGCGCACGATCCGCACGATTTCGCTGTACGGATTATCGGACGTCAAACTGCAGTTTTCCTTCGACTACACCTATGACGAGGCGCTGCAGCAGGTGCTGAACCGGCTGTCGCAACTGGCGCCATTGCCCGGCAATGTGCTGCCGCAGATTTCGCCGATCAGCGCGATCGGCGAAATCTACCGCTACCGGCTGGCCGGACCGCCGAATTACAGCGTGCTCGACCTGAAGACGCTGCAGGATTGGGTGTTGCAGCGTCGCTTTCGCGCCGTGCCCGGTGTGATCGACGTCACCGGCTGGGGCGGCAAGACCAAGACCTATGAGCTGCAGGTCGATTTCAACAAGCTGGTCGCCTACGGCCTGACGCTGCCGCAACTGCTGCAGGCCGTCGGCAACTCCAACATCAATGTCGGCGGCAATACCGTCGATATCGGCGCGCAATCCGCCGTGGTGCGCGGCGTCGGCCTGATCCGCTCGATCGATGATCTCGCCAATACCATGGTGTCGCAGAGCGGCGGCAATCCGGTGCTGGTCAAGGATATCGCCACCGTCACCGTCGGCGAGAAACCGCGGCTCGGCATCGCCGGTCTCGATCAGGACGACGATATCGTGCAGGGCATCGTGCTGATGCGCCGCGGCGAGCAGAGTTCGCCGACGATTTCGCGGGTCGAGCAATTGGTGGCGTCGATCAACAACTCCAGCATCCTGCCGCCGGGCGTGCGGATCGAACGAATCTACGATCGCAAGGATCTGATCGACATTACGACCGCGACCGTGCTGCACAACATGGTCGTCGGCATATTTCTGATCGTGCTTTTGCAATGGATTTTCCTCGGGAACCTGCGCAGCGCGATGATCGTCGGCGCCACGATTCCATTCGCGCTGTTTTTCGCGGTCATTATCCTGGTGTTGCGCGGGGAATCGGCCAACCTGCTCTCGGTCGGCGCGATCGATTTCGGGCTGATCGTGGACGCCACCGTGATCATGGTGGAAGCGATCTTCCGCCGGCTGTCGCAGACAACGGCGCTTTCGGAAGCTGAGCAAAGCCATATTTCAACCGAAACCGCGATGGACATGAAGAGTCATGCCATCCTCTCGGCCGCCGCCGACGTGTCGCGGTCGATTTTCTTTGCCGCCGCCATCATCATCGCGGCGTTCCTGCCTCTGTTCACCCTGAGCGGCGTCGAAGGCAACATCTTCGGCCCAATGGCGCGGACCTATGCCTATGCGCTGGCGGGCGGGCTGCTGGCGACTTTCACCATCACGCCTGCGCTGAGCGCGATCATCCTGCCATCGCACATCCAGGAAACTGAAACCTGGATCATGGCGCTCCTGCACCGCCTGTACATGCCGGTATTGACCTGGGCGGTCGGCAATCGAAAGCTGGTCATGGCCGGGGCCGCCGGCCTCGTCGTCATGACCATCATTTTCGGCAGGCTGCTCGGACTGGAGTTTCTTCCCAAGCTGGAGGAGGGCAATCTCTGGATCCGCGCGACCTTGCCGCCGACGATCTCGCTGCAGGAAGGCAACGCCTATGTCAACGAGATGCGCAGGATAATCCGCAGCCGTCCCGAGGTGGAATCGGTGGTGTCGCAGCATGGCCGTCCCGACGACGGCACCGACGCCGCCGGCCTGTTCAACGCCGAGTTCTTCGCGCCGTTAAAGCCGGTCAGCGAATGGCCCGACACCCATGACAAGGAGGAACTCACCGCGCAATTGCTGGCGCAGTTGCAGGATAAATTCCCCGGCGTCGAGTTCAATTTCTCGCAGTACCTTCAGGACAACGTTTCCGAAGCCGTCTCGGGCGTGAAGGGCGAGAACTCGATCAAGCTCTACGGCAACGATCTGCAGGCGCTTACCGACACCGCCAACAAGATCAAGTCCGTGCTTGCCACCGTGCAGGGCATTACCGACCTGGCGGTCTTCACCTCGCTCGGTCAGCCCACCATCCAGATCGACATCGATCGCGCCAAAGCTGCCCGTTACGGGCTCGCCCCCGGCGATATCAACGCCACCATCAAGGTGGCGATCGGCGGCGACAGCGCCGGCGATCTCTACGAACCCGGCAGCGACCGGCATTTTCCGATCATCGTTCGCCTCGCGCCTGAATATCGCAAAAGCGCCGAGGCGATCCAGAATTTGCGGATCGGCGCGGCGGGCCCGAATGGAACGATCACGCAGATCCCCTTGAGCGAAGTCGCATCGATCAATCTGGTCTCCGGCGCGGCGTACATCTACCGGGAACAGCAGGAGCGCTATCTGCCGATCAAATTCTCGGTGCGCGAACGCGACCTCGGCAGCGCCATCCGCGAGGCACAGGACAAGGTGGCGAGCCAGGTGCAGTTGCCGCCGGGATCGCGGGTGGAATGGGTCGGCGAGTTCGGCAATCTGCAGGACGCCATCAAGCGGCTGTCGATCGTGGTGCCGATCAGCCTGGCGCTGATCGCGGTGCTGCTGTGGTTCAATTTCGGCTCGATGGTCGACACGCTGCTGGCGATGAGCGTGATCCCGATGGCGATTTTCGGCGGCGTGCTCGGGCTTCTGATTTCGGGCATCCCGTTCAGCGTATCGGCCGCGATCGGTTTCATCGCGCTGTTCGGCATCGCCGTGATGGACGGCATCATCATCCTGTCGCAATACAATCAACTGATCGACGAAGGGTTTGACCGGGTGAGGGCGGTGATCCGCACCGGCGAACTGCAATTGCGGCCGGTGCTGATGACCTGCGTCGTCGCCGGCGTCGGGTTGTTGCCGGCGGCGATGTCGGCCGGGATCGGGTCGCAGGTGCAGAAGCCGCTGGCCGTGGTTGTGGTCACCGGCATGATGCTGGCGCCGCTGGTGATCCTCGTGACCTTGCCGGTGCTGATCTCGTTCTTCTCGCGTCGGGCGCGGTGACGGAGGAGGGTGGCCAGTGGGCGCATGCCCACGCCTGTTGCCCACTCCGATTGTGGTTGACGTAACCTGACGGCCGTCCCTTGATGGCAGCCAGGGAAGAAACCGCAGGGAGATCGCCATGCGGGCTGAAGAACGCCAGGGTCGAACCGCCGCGACCGCCGATCGGATTCTCGGCGAGATCCGCGATTATTGCCGCGCGACGCAGACGGCGGAATCCACCTTCGGCCGGCGTGTCGTCAATGATGGCAAGCTGGTATCGCGCCTGCGCGACGGCGCCAGGATCACCACCGGCACCCTCGACAAGGTTCGCGCCTATCTGTCCGAACATCCCAGCGCATCGTCCTCCGCGCGAAGCCAGCCCTCTCCCGCCGCCAAGCCGATGAACGGGACGGCCGCGCCCGACGCGGCACCCGCCGGCTTCCGGTTCTTCGACAACCGGCAGAAATACCTGCTGTTCGTCTCGACCTGCAGCGAGAAGACCGAGGTCGCGAACCGGATTTCGCTCGAACTCGGCAATCTGCAGCCGACGCCGCCGGCGCTTCGGATCTTCGACGCCGGGGTCGGCGACGGCACCGTGCTGTCGCGTGTGATGCGGTCGCTGCACGCCCGTTTCCCGACCATGCCGCTTTATGCCGTCGCCAAGGAAATCAGCTATGAGGATGTGCGGCTGATGCTGGAAAAGATGGCGGACCGGCTGTTCGAACATCCGGCCACCGTGCTCGTCATCACCAATCTCTATTATGCCGAAGCGCCATGGCTGACGCCGCGCTCGGCCGCCTCGGCGCAGGGTCTGATCTGGAAGGATGTCGCGCTGTCCGGCAATACGGCTCACGGCTTTGCCGAGCAGATCGGCGAACTCGAAGGGTTTTTGGCGGAAAACTGGCGGGCCGGGATCAGTCCGACCACCGGCAACCCGGTCTATACTAGGCCCATCATCCTGACCTTGCGGCGCGAGGATCATTCGTTCCTGCTCGATCCGATCATGCCGCGGCCGGGACGGGTGATGGCCGATTACGATCTGGTCATCGCCTCGCAGCCCTATCGGGCGCGGGCAAGCGTCGAGTTCAAGGCATCGAAGGTGGTGGCGCCGCTGGTCCGGTCGCTGCGGCCCGGCGGCCGGCTGATCGGCATCCATTCGCACGGCGACGATCCGGGCATGGAGATCATCGAGGGCGTTTGGCCGGGCGATAATCCGTTCACGTCGGATCGTCACGCCATCCTGCGGCAGGTCAAGCACGAACTCGGCTCGACCGCGCGGCACTACAATTTCAACGCATCGTCCGACGCCCGTTCGATCTTCCGCTACCGCATGCACACGCTTCCCGACGAAGTGAGCGGCCCGATCGGGACCTCGACGCTGTTCGCGGCCTGGAATGCGGCGATCTATGTCGCGCAAATCGAGGATGTCAGGCTGTCGGAGGTGGTTCGCGACGGCCGTTACCTCGAAGCTACCGACCGGGTGCTGAAGAAATACGGCGGCCTTTGGTTCAACGACGAAACCTATGTGATTTCGCGCCGCCGCGCTTGATCCCGGGAGTGAGATGTGACCGTCACCGATCATGCTTCGTTTGGCGAACTCACCTCACTGTTGTCGTCCGCCTCCGTCGAGGTGTCGTCGCGCGGGCATCAGTTGCCGGAGCTGCGGGAGAATTTCCGTCCCGGTACGGATGTGACGATCACTTTCCTGCCCGGCGACAATTATCGCCACAACGTCGACACCGCGTCCGCGCTTCGCCGCGCCGGCTACAATCCGGTCCCGCATATCGCCGCGCGCGAGATGGCGAGCCGCGAGGTGCTCGACGATTTTCTGGCGCGGTTGCGCGGCGAGGCCGATGTCACGCGCGTTCTTCTGATCGCCGGTGATGTCGCGCTCGCCAAGGGCCCGTTCAGGTCAGCTCTCGATGTCTACGCCAGCGGATTGATCGAGGCGCATGGTGTCTTGTCGGTCAGCGTTGCCGGCCATCCCGAAGGCCATCCTTATCTGTCCGCCGCGAACGCCTTCAAGGCACTGGAAGCGTGGCGGGACTGGGGACAACACACAAAGATCCGGGTCGATGTCGTGACGCAATTCTGTTTTGAAAGTGCGCCGATCCTCGGATGGATCGGCGAATTGACCGCGCGGGGCATCGGGCTGCCGGTGATTGTCGGTCTTGCTGGCCCTGCGACGCCGGCCACGCTGACCAAATTTGCACTTCGCTGCGGCATCGGCAATTCGATGCGGTCGCTGCGCAGTCAGATCGGCCGCTTCGGGCGCCTTTTGACGGATACCGGGCCGGACGATGTCATGCGCGGCCTGCAATCGGCGCCCGAAGCTGCGACGGCGCCGATTGCCGGATTCCATCTGTTTCCGTTCGGCGGGCTGCGCAAGACCGGTGGCTGGTTGCGCGGTTACCCTCACGAAACGCTTCGGCCGATGGAGCAGGCGGCTTCAGGAACCGGTTCTCAAAATCCGTAAAGCCGCGCCGGATTGTCGACCAGGATCCTTTTGCGGATCGCCGCATCCGGCGCCCACACCGGGAGCTGATTGAGCAGGCGGCCGTCGTCGATCTGGAACAGCGGCGTGAGCTCGGTCGGCTGGCGCCCCGGCGGCGTCACCGAATCCGGGTGCGGCCAATCGGTGCCCCAGACAATGCGATCGGCATTCGCCGCAATCAGCGCGCGCGCCAGCGGGGCCGCGTCGGCATAGTCGGGCCCGAGCGTCGAGGCCCGATAGGCGCCGGAGATTTTCACATAGGCCTTGCCCGTCCGCACCAGCTCGAGGAGATCGGCGAAGCCCGGCTGCTCCACGCCCAATGCGGCCTGCGCGCCGCCGAAATGATCGAACACCACCGGCACCGGCGCGGCGGCGACAAGGTCCTTGATCGCCGCGATCATCGGAAGATTCGTGAAGAGCTGGATATGCCAGCCGCGCGCCTTGACGCGCTCGACCGCGGCCTGAAAACGCGGACGGCCGATATTGGGATCGTTGATGCCGCCGGTGGCGAGATTGAGCCGGATGCCGCGGATGCCCGCCTGGTTCAGGGCATCGAGATCGCCCTCCGGCGTCTTGTCATCGATCACGGCGACGCCGCGTGCGGTCGCGCCGCGGGCCTTCATGCCGAACAGGGTTGCGGAATTGTCGGTGCCATAGACGCTCGGCGTGACGATCACGACGCGCTCGATATGCAGCGCCTTGTGCAGCGCCGACATCTCTTCGGGAGACGCCAGTTCCGGCGTGTAGACGCGGCCGGCGAAGAACGGAAACTTGGCGGGGTCGCCATGGATGTGGGTGTGGCAGTCGCAGGCTCCGGCGGGAATGTCGAAATTCACCGGCGTCGACGGCTGTGCTGCGGTGGCAAAAGCGGCTCGGTTGGGCATGGCTACTCCGGCCGCGATGGAGGCAAGCAGAATACCGCGTCGCGTCAGCATGGTCTTCTCCCTTGTGCGTTTCTCGCGCTTTTGATGGTGCGCTTGAGGACAGAATAGCAGGTTGCCCCGCCAACGCACGCGCCGCGCGTATTAAGGCGGCATTGTTTTCGATCCCGGCGCGACAAGACCCGCCGGCGTGCTCAAGCCGTGCGTCAGTTCGGCGGCCGCAGCTGCCCGTCAATCGCCCCGGTCACTTCCGCGACCAGCGCCGGCAATGGCCGCGATCCATCGAGACGCAGAACCGGGCAGGGCAATGCGGCCAGCCATGTCTGGTGCATTGCCAGACTACGACCCTCGCGATCGCCGTTCTCGTAATGTGACGCCCACTCGATGAAGGCCTCGGTCTCCTCGTGCCGCCAGCCGCCGGGAGCGACCGCATCGGTGCCGAAATGCGTGGCCTCGCGGACGCGCAAGCGCTGCAGGCGAATCTCCCTCGGTGTGGTGAGGAAGACGACCAGATCGAGATATGGGATGATGGCGTCGCCCCAGTTCGCAAGCGAACCGCTCAGCACCCAATCGGCGCGCGGCAGGAACATCTCGCGCATCAGCCGGAGACGCTCGGGAATTTCACGCAGGTCCCGATAGGGCGGCGTCGTCGGCTGCCAGAAATAATCGTCGGTGTCGTGATGCGGGATGGCCAGGGCAGCGGCCAAGGCGCGGCCGAGGCTCGTGACTCCGGCACCTGACGCTCCCATGATGTGAATGCGGCGGCTTTTCATCGCGCTGGTTTGAAATCATTGCCCCGACGGCGTGCGCAACCCGTGCCAGGCGTCGCGCACCTGATGGTAATGCACCTCCGGCAGGTAATCCGGGGTGTTGAGCGCCAGCGTCTTGACGTCGAGCCTTCCGATGGCGCTGAGCAATGTGTAGGACGCGATCACGCGATCGCGCTGCGCGCCGATCAGCCGGGCCTTCGCCAGGATCAGATCCTGCTGCGAGTTCAGCACATCGACCGTGGTGCGCTGGCCGCCCTGCGCCTCCCGCTGCACGCCCTGCAATGCGACCGTGGCGGCACGCACTTCGGATTCGGAGGCCGCGACCGCGATCTTGGCGCCTTCATTGGCGACCCAGGCGCCGGTGGCCGCGGTGCGCGCCTGACTGCGAACCTGGTCGAGTATCAGCCGGCTCTGCGCAGTGATTTCCTTGGCCTGCCGGGTCTGCGACGCCCCGGTGCCGCCATCGTAGATCGGCGCCGTCATCTGGCCGAGGATCGAGGCCTGATCGGTTCGGAACGTGCCGAGCGTCGGATCGGCATCCTTGCTGTGGCTGGCGTTGCCTTGCAGCGTGATGGTCGGCAGCAGGCTGCTTTCCGCGACGCGGATGGTGGTTGAGGCGACATCGACATCGAAGCTCGCGGCCATGACGGCGGGATGTTGCCTGAAGGCCATGTCGGTCGCGTCGTCGCGGCTGCGCGGCAGATAACGGTCCACGGTCTCGGCCGCTCTTAACTGCGACGGCGGGTTGCCGATCACCTGGGCGTAGGTCGCCTGGCTGATGGCGAGATTCACTTCGGCGGCGTTGAGATCGGCGAGGCCGCGGTTCAGCCGCGCTTCGGCCTGCGCGGTGTCGGTCGGCGTGACGTCGCCGGCGTTGAGGCGCTTTTGGGTGATGCCGAGGGTTTCGCGCAAGAATGCGACGTTGGAGCGCTGCGCTTCGACCAGCGACTGATTGGCCAGTACGTTGGTATAGGCGGTGACCGCATCGAGCAGCACGCCCTGTCCGACATTGCGCAGGGCTTCGCGGCCGGACTGCACCTGCAGTTCCGCCACCCGCACGCTGTTGGCGGTCTTGAAGCCGTTGAACAGCGTCTGCGTCACCGTCACCCCGATGGTCCAGGGCTTAAGGGAGGCCGATTGGAACGTGTTGTCCGGCAGCAGGTTGCGCACCGCCTGCAACCCGGCGCTTAGGCTGGCGACGATCTGGGGCCGATAGCCGGCGAGCGCCTGCGGCACATTCTCATCTGTGGCGCGTTGCCGCGCCCGCTCGGCGTTGAGCTGCGGATTGGACTGGTAGGCCTTGGCAAGCGCTTCGGGGAGGGCCTCGGCCCGCGCATGCGTTGCGGCAAAACCGGCGCAAGCCGCAACGCCAAGACAGATGCCCGATCGAAGCACGCGCCTTGCCATCCGCCCAAACCTACCGGCACTCCCAACCATCTGATCCCGCTGCAACCCCGTCGTCCGCCCCAACCGGCGGCTTCGAAGGTCTACCTGTTTAGAGGCCGCTGCGGCCACAGGCAAACCGTCGCGCGCGGAAATGGCGCGCTTTCCAGCGTTTCGTGAGAGGTGTTGCGCCAGGGACCTATTTACCGGGCCGATCAAGAACCTGTGACGATGTCCGGAATCTGGGGACAAAGTCGGGAAGCGGCCTGCGAATAAAACCCTCCGATTCGCCTTAGGCGAGTTCCTCGGCGATCGCCTTGCGAACCTGCGGCCGTTCCGACATCCGTCGCCGGTGGTCGATCACCTTCGGAAACCGGGCGGGATCGACGCCGTCCTGCTCCAGCCACTGCGTGATGGTGAACAGATAGGGATCGCAGATCGTGTAGGCTTCGCCCATCACCCACGGCCCCTGCAGCATGGTCTCCTCGATCAACTGGTAACAGGACGCCACCGATTCCGGGACCTTGCGCTGCATCGCCGTGATCGCCGAGGGATCGTCGGCCCAGCGATATCCGCGCATGCGGTGGGAGTGGGCCACATGCAGCGTGGAGCACAGATAGCTGTTGAAGGCCTGCACCTGCGCAAACGCAAAGGGATCATCGAGCGGCGCCAGCTTCGCCTGCGGAAAACGCTGCGCGATGAAGGCGAGCATCGCAGGCGTCTCGGTCAGGATCCCCCGATCGGTCGCCAGCGCCGGCACACGCCCTTTGGGATTGATGGCGAGATAATCCGGCTTGCGCTGTTCTTCGGTCGCGAAGCTGATCCGGACACTCGTATAGTCGGCGCCGGCATCCTCGAGCGCAATATGCGAGGCCAGCGAGCAGGTATCGGCCGCATAATACAACTTGATCATGATGAGTTCTCCTCGAGGTATGCCCCTCAATCGGCAACGCCTTCGATGATAATGAAGTCGGCATCCGCATATTTCTGGCGAATGGCCCTCGCGGCCTGATATTCCGGGCTCTGATAACACGCGAACGCCATCGCGCGATCCCTGAACTCGACCACGACGTTTCGTTCGCGGGCATTTCCTTCCATGGTCTCGAATGGTCCGCCGCGCACGATGAACTTCGCGCCGAATTTCTGGAACGCCGGACCGGCCGCGGCGAGGTATTCCGGATATCTCTGCTCGTCCCGGACCGAGACGCGCACCATCCAATAGGCCTTTGGCATGTTTTTCTCCCTCGGTGTTTTCCTCACGGCAGCGGTGGCAGAACCATCGCCCGCGCCGCCGTCTTTACCCGTGCCGATCTATCATCTAAAATGAATAATTATGATGTAATCGATCTTATGGAGAGATGAGTGGACCTCTCGGACCTGCTGATCTTCAGCGCGGTAGTGCGCGAAGGCGGCGTGACGCGCGCGGCGGAGCGGCTGCATCGGGTGCAGTCCAATGTCACGACCCGCATCCGGCAGCTTGAAGAGGATCTTGCCGTTCCGCTCTTCATTCGCGAGGGCAAACGGCTTCATCTTGCACCGGCCGGCCAGGTATTGCTGGGCTATGCTGAACGCCTGCTCGCGCTTGCCGATGAAGCGCGCGGCGCCGTCCGGGATGCGAAACCGCGCGGCACGTTCCGGCTCGGAGCGATGGAGAGCACGGCGGCCGTGCGGCTGCCGGGGCTGCTCAGCGAATATCACCGGCGGCACCCCGGGGTCGTTCTGGAACTCCGCACCGGCAACCCGCAGGTGCTGGGGGCCGCGATCCTGGCGGGCGATCTCGATGCCGCGCTGGTCGCGGAGCCGATCGCGGACGCGCCGTTCGAGAAGGCCTTCGCCTTTGATGAGGAACTGGTGATCGTGGCGTCAGCCCATCATCCGCCGATCAGCGGAAAAGGCAGTTTGCCACGGACCATCATCGTTTTCGAACATGGCTGCCCGCATCGAAAACGGCTCGAAGACTGGTATGCGAGCCGCCGGGAGATGCCGGAGCGCACCATCGAACTGGCGTCCTATCACGCCATGCTGGGATGCATCGTCGCGGGCATGGGGATATCGCTGATCCCCAAAAGCGTTCTGACGACGTTCCCCGAGCGGAAGCGTTTGAGCGTTCACCGTCTGCCCCGCGCCGAGAACTGCGCGCAAACGGTTCTGATCTGGCGCAAGACGGGTGGGTCGCCGAACATCATGGCGTTGCAGGAGATCGTGCAAGGCCGCGGTTCGCCTATCAAAAAGCCAGGTAACTGACGTGGAAATGTAATAGTTTCAGCCACCAGCGGTCGATTCTTCAGGGATTACAGGATATTCCGGTTCGAGTTGCATCAGACGGAATATTCATGCCGAAACAATTCACCGACCCCGACGACATCGCCGAGGATATCATCCGCGATGTCGGCACCAATCTGGTGGTCGGGCTGCCGCTCGGCCTCGGCAAGGCCAATCATGTCGTCAACGCGCTCTACGCCCGCGCCGCGGCCGACCGCTCCATCAGCCTGACCTTG
The DNA here is from genome assembly GCA_963793165.1 of uncultured Alphaproteobacteria bacterium. Lineage (GTDB taxonomy): Bacteria > Pseudomonadota > Alphaproteobacteria > Rhizobiales > Xanthobacteraceae > Bradyrhizobium. Next base: position 276,782 of record CAWBYU010000002.1, on the reverse strand, counting down.
TTTTCGGCACTGACGCTGGAGAAGCCGAAACCGTCGAATTTGCTGGAGCGGCGCTTCATCACGCCGGTGATCGAGCGCCTGTTCGGCGGTTATCCCGCCCTGGCCTATGCCGGCGCGCTGCATGCGGGTGCGCTGCCGCCCAATATAAAGGTGATCGAGTTCTTCTTTTTGGCCGGCCGGTGGCTGCACGTGCCGTCGGCGCAGCAGCAATATATTTCCGCGAATTACACCCATGCTTCGTCCTATCTGCTGGAGCGGGGACTGAACGTCGTCACGCAACTGGTGGCCAAGCGCGTCGTCGATGGCGTCACGCGCTACAGCCTGAGTTGCAATACCGACACCACGCTGGATATATTGCGCGCCCGCCGCGAGGGCAGCGCATCGTTCAAGCTGATCGGGCAGGTCAATTCCGAACTGCCGTTCATGCCGGGCGAGGGCGACCTGCCGGCCGAGCAATTCAGCGCGGTGCTCGACAGCCCCGAGACCGATTTTCCGTTGTTCGCGCCGCCATCCGAGCCGATCACCGACACCAAATACGCCATCGGCCTGCACGCCGCGGGCCTCGTGCGCGACGGCGGCACCCTGCAGATCGGCATCGGGCAGGTCGCCGACGCGCTGGCGCAGGGGCTGATCGTGCGCCACCGCGACAATGGGCAATTTCACGCCATCATCAAGCGGCTGGCGCCGGGGACGGAACAGCTGGCGGCGCTGGAGACCGGATCGTTCGAAAAGGGACTCTATGGCGTCAGCGAAATGCTGTTCGAGGCATTTCTCGGCCTGATCGACGCCGGCATCCTCAAGCGCGAGGTCGACGGCGTCGTGCTCCATGGCGCGTTCTTTCTCGGACCGAAATCCTTCTATCGGGCGCTGCGCGAGATGTCGCCGGCGCAACTCGCCCGCATCCGGATGACGGCGGTATCCTTTACCAACGAACTCTATGGCGATGAGGCCTCCAAGCGCCGCGCCCGTGTCGAAGCCCGCTTCGTCAACAACGCGATGATGGCGACCTTGATGGGAGCCGCGATTTCCGACGGCCTTGAAAACGGTCAGGTGGTAAGCGGCGTCGGCGGCCAGTATAATTTCGTGGCGCAAGCCTTCGCGCTGCAGGGCGCGCGCTCGATCCTTGCGCTCGAAGCGACCCGTCTGGCCGGTGCTAAACCGCAATCCAACATCCGCTGGAGCTATGGACACGAGACCATTCCGCGGCATCTGCGCGACGTATTTGTCACCGAATATGGCGTCGCCGATGTCAGGGGAAAATCCGACGCCGACATCATCGCGGCGATGCTTGGCGTCGCCGATTCCCGCTTTCAGGCCGAACTGGCCCGGCAGGCCAAGGATGCCGGCAAGCTGCCGAAGAATTTTGAAATTCCCGCGGTTTATCGCGAGAATTATCCTGAACGGATTGCACGCGCACTGCAGCCGGCGCGCGAAGTCGGTCTGCTGCCGTCGTTTCCGTTCGGCAGCGATTTTACCGATGTCGAGCAGCGGCTGATCCCGGCGTTGCAAGTGCTGCAGAACGCCCAGCGCACGCCGCGGCGTTTGCCCGGGCTGTTGTGGCAGGGTTTGACGCGTGCACCGGATGCCGCCGATCGGGAATGCCTGGTGCGGCTCGGCCTCGACAAGCCCGCGACACTTTCCGAGCGCGCCTATCGCGCGCTGGTCAGCGCGGCGCTGGCCGCGAGCAGGGCGGGATAAGCGGCTCATCATACTGTGTCATGGCCGGGCTTGACCCGGCCATCCATCCACTTTGGAAAGGCCCTTTGCGAAGATTGATGGATACGCGGGTCAAGCCCGCGTATGACAAGGGTGTCCTCTACCTGTTCTTGTTCACCGGCTTTCGCTTCTCGATGAACGCCGCCATGCCTTCGGAGCGATCTTCCAGTGCGAAGGTGGCGTGAAACAGGTCGCGCTCGACGTTAAGCCCTTCCGACAAAGGCGTCTCGAAGGCGCGGTTGATGGCGCTCTTGGCCATCTCGGCCGCGGGGCGCGACATCGAGGCGATTTTTTCCGCCATCGCCAAAGCCTCGTCCATCAATTTGTCCGAGGCGACGACGCGGCTGACGACGCCGGAGCGCTCCGCCTCGGCGGCATCCATCATCCGCCCGGTGAGACAGAGGTCCATCGCCTTGGATTTGCCGATCGCGCGCGTCAGCCGCTGGGTTCCGCCGATGCCGGGGATGGTGCCCAGCGTGATTTCCGGCTGGCCGAATTTCGCGGTGTCGGCGGCAATGATGATGTCGCACATCATCGCCAGTTCGCAGCCGCCGCCCAGCGCATAGCCGCTGACGGCGGCAATGGTCGGCTTGCGGCAGCGGGCGACGCGGTCGGCGCCGATCGTGATGAAATCGCTGGAAAACATGTCGATGAAGGTTTTCGGCTGCATTTCCTTGATGTCGGCGCCCGCGGCGAAGGCCTTTTCACCGCCGGCCAGCAGGATGCATCCGATCCGGTCATCGGCTTCGAGATCATCGACGGCGGCGGCGATTTCCTTGAATACGCCGAACGACAGCGCATTGAGCATTTTCGGGCGGTTCAGCGTGATGATGCCGACCGCGCCTTTGCTATCGACGATGATGTGTTCGAACGTGCTCATGGTCCCCCCGCGCCTGACTTCGCGGGCAATGTGCCCGCTAGCGGGATGGGCTTCAAGGGGCACGAAGCCAATGCCGGGGCGAGGCGAACGCTCATCCCGGCATGATGGCAGTCTTTAAGCCATCAGCATGCGCGCGGCGGATGCCATGGTCAAAAGTGCGCCGAAGCCGATGAAGATCTTCCCGATCAGCGAGGCCTGGTCCAAACCGGAGTTTTCATCGCTGCCGGCGGACGTGTCGGCCATGGCCACCGCGAGGGTTGACGCCAGCGGCGCGCTCTCGGCCAGCGTGCGGTCGACATCGTTGAGCTGATCGGGGGAAGTCACCTGGACCTCGGCGGCAGGCGTCGGATCACCGGAATTGCCTGGCGCGGCTTGCAGAATATCGTTGGCTCGCGCGGACATGGCCCGGGCGTTGCCAGCCAGGGGGCTGTCCGGCCTATCGGCGGACACCAGCTGCGCATTGGCGTTGGCCACCGATGGCGGCAGGGCGGCTGAGGCGCCGACGCGGTCGGCCGCCACATCGGGTTCGTCGGCTTTCTGCGTGGTGGAGGATTTCAGCGCCGTCCTGCCGTATTTACGATGCGCGTGCCTTTTCCAGTAGCGCGAGCCGTGCCGGCTGTATTTGCGGACCGTAACGCGCTCCGTCGCCGCGCCGTCCTTTTCCGAGCTTGCCGATCTCGAATCTGCCACCGCATTGTCGTCTGCCGCTGCTTTCGCGGGCAGTGGTCCCGCGAAACATACGAATAAACCTGTCGCTAATATCAATACTGACCGCCCGCCGGCGTTGATGGTCATTGGTAATCTCCCCATTGGCCAGCCCCGAGAAAGCGCAATGAGACCCCAGGGCGTGTCCGTAGCGCGGCAGAAAAAGGGAATTTTCGGACGTGCGCGGCGAAAGCAGGGCGGCGGCGTCACGCTGGACGTGCGGCTCCGCGTGTGCGGCAACTCTGGCGATCGCCGCGGTGGGTGCCAGCGCGGCCAATCGATGTTATGAGCCCGAAGGGGCGGCTGAATCGAAGTTCGCTCAAGAGGGTTGTCACGACTTCGTGATCAATCCCTCCGGACGTAACGAATTGAGAGGTAAACCGAATTGTCAGGTGGGAGCGCACGTGCGTGAACGTGACGAGGAATGGACCGGCCTGATGCGGTCGGCCATTTCGGGGGACAGTGCGGCATATCATCGTCTGCTCAAGGCCGTCACGCCGGTGTTGAGGGCGGCTGCGCGCCGTGGCCTGGCGCGGGCAGGGCAACCCGTCGATCAATCCGAGGATATCGTGCAGGACATTTTGCTGGCGGTGCATCTGAAACGGCATACTTGGGATGCCGACGCGCCGTTCGCGCCCTGGCTGTTTGCGATCGCACGCAACAAGCTGATCGACGCATTGCGCCGTCGTGGCCGGCGGATTTTCGTCAACATCGACGATTTCGCCGAGACGCTCCCGGGGGAACCCGCGGCCGAGACCGCGCCTGCGGGCGAGGTCGCTGCCCAGCTTCTGTCCCTGCCGGCGCGCCAGCGCGACATATTGCAGTCGATCGCGGTGGACAGCGCGTCGATCAAGGATACGGCGGCGAAATTCGCGATGAGCGAGGGCGCGGTGCGGGTGGCGCTGCATCGCGGGCTTGCCCGTCTCACCGCCAAATTGCGGGACCAATGAGAATGGAAACCGATCAACTCATTCGAACCCTCGCGGCCGATAGCGCCCAGCGCGCCCGGCCGGTCGGCTTGGTGCTGGCGCTGGCGCTGCTGGCCGCGGCGCCGGTCTCGTTGGCGATTTTCTTCGTGCGGTTGGGCGTCAGGCCCGATGTCATGACCGCGATGCATAATCCGTTCTTCGACCTGAAATTTGCGGTGACGCTGGCACTGGCGATTTCGGCGATCGCCCTCAGCCTGCATCTGTCGCGGCCGGAAGCCTCGCTGCACGGCTGGGCGTGGCTGCTGCTGATTCCGGCAGGCCTGCTCGTCGCCGGGATCGGCGGCGAGATGATGATGCCGCAGCGGCTGCCGATGATGACGCGTCTGGTCGGCAACAATTCGCGGATGTGTCTGACCGCGATACCGGTGATGGCGTTGCCGCTGTTGGCGGCGGCGCTGATCGGTCTGCGACATGGCGCGCCGACCCGGCCTGCCATCGCCGGCGCCATCGCCGGACTGTTGTCGGCGGGGTTGGCGGCGACGCTGTACGCCTCGCACTGCACCGACGATTCCCCGCTGTTCGTCGCGACCTGGTATACGATCGCAACTGTGCTGGTCGCGGCGATCGGCGCGTTGGCGGGATCGAGGATGCTGCGATTTTAGAACTGCCCGTCGTCCCGGCGAAAGCCGGGACTCACGCCGCGGCTTATCATTTCGAACGATGTGGCAGAGGCCTTGTGCAACAATCGGCACCGGTGGTTATGGGTCCCGGCCTTCGCCGGAACGACACCGAGTTTGGTTCTATGGCCCGCTCACGCCGCCGATGGCGCGGTCTGCTGCATGCGATGGAAGCGCAACACCTGCTGCGCGGTCGCGGACCGCAGCCGTTCATAGATGGCCTTGCATGCGGCAAGATCGGAACGGTCCAGGCCCGAGAGATTGTCGCGCATATTGATGATCGCCTCGACGGTGGACCACGACATCCCCGAGACCTTTGCCAGGATCATGACGCCCTCGGCGCGGGTTTCCACCATCATGTCCTCGGCGATCGACACCGACACGTTGGCGAGTGCTGCGATCGCCGCGTTGGCTTCGTCGAATTTGCCGGCTTCGGCAAACGCCGTTACCTGACGCTCGTCGAGCCGGCCGTCCACGTATAACGACCGCACCAGTGCGTGGGCGATTGCGGTTTCCTGGCTGATGGCCGAGGGCGCGGAGCGCGCGAGCCGCGTCGCCTCGCGCACCGCGGTCGGCACTTCGCCCGCCTGGTGGGGATGAGCGGCCTCGAGCCGCGACCGCACCGCCGCCGAGGCCTTCGCGATCAGCTTCAGATAGAGATGCCGCGGTATCGTCGGCCGCATGCCGAGGCAGGTCGCAAGATCGTCGTCGCCCTCGGCGCGGCCGACCAGCTGCGTGAAGGCGGGCTCGGAAAATTCCGCGCCGGGATTGTTGACGGTGTTCTGGATGACTTCGTCGTTGCCGCGCGACACCAGCATGTCGGTGACCGCGCGGCTCAGCACTTTCCGCAGCGAAATCGCCATCAGATGCGCCTGGCTCTTGTTGCTCGCGGTTTCGATCAGCGCCTCGTCGTCGAGCCGCTCCGATACCGACAGCACGGGAGCTGCGACCTCGATCAGATCGTCGAACGCCAGCGCGCGAATGGTAAGCGGCGGCGCGTTGCTTATCGGCGCGAGACGCTTGGCGAGCAGCGCCTTGGCGGAGGTCTCGATGTGTTCCATCAGGCATTGGAAAACGTCGTCGAACAACCCGATCTGTTCGTCCGAGTAATCCACCGCGCCGTTGATGAAAAGATCGGTCACCCGGCGCAGGGTTTCGACCCGGCGCGCGACGGTTCCGTGTGCCAGCGTGGTCTGCAATTCGTCGAGCAGACTTTCGGAAGCGGCGGCGGATCTCGAACTCATAAACTCTATCCTGGAGCGTTCACACGCTTGAGATCGGCGATGTCTTCTTCATCGCCGGAAATGAAAGTGGCTGGATCAGCCGCCGACGACGCGGTTGCGTCCTCGTGCCTTGGCTGCGTAGAGCGCGCTGTCGGCGCGCGCCAGAAATGTGTCGGGCAGGTCATGCGATTTCAGCATCGCTATTCCGGCGGAGATCGTTACCTGCAGACCGGACGAAAATGCGCTCCAGTCGAGATCGGCGACGATCGCGCGCAGCCGGTCGAGAAGCTTCAGAGCCTCGTCTTCCGGCGTGTCCGGAAGCACCAGCAGGAATTCCTCCCCGCCGTAACGGCCGAACCTGTCGATGTGCCGGATGTTCGCGAATACGGTGATCGCGAATGTCCTGAGCACTTCGTCGCCGGTGGGATGACCGTAATGGTCGTTGATGCGCTTGAACCAGTCGAGATCGATCAGCGCGATCGCGCAGGGCGAGTCGAGGCGGCGGGCGCGGGCGATCTCGTCATCGAGCATCCGCTTGATGCAGCGGCGGTTGAACGAGCCGGTCAGCTCGTCGAGTTCGGCGAGCTCCTCGATGCGCTTGTTGGCCTCGATGAGCTCGACGCCGCGCTTGTAGAGCCGCCTGCGCATCGCGGCGCCGTACAGTCCGACGAATGCGCATTGTCCGATGGTGAGAACGAAGCACAGGCCCGCGGCAAGGCGTTCGGGCGCCGTCGCCACGGCGATGCCGATCGGGGCTTTCGTCAACAGAAAAATCTGCAGCACGGCGATCGCGGTGAGCGTCCACGCGGTCGCCGCCTGGCGCGGCGTCATTCGCAGCGCGCCAACGCTGAAAATGAGAAACAGGACGTTCAGAAAGGCATAGCCGATCTGGGGCGCGGCCAGCATAAACCCGAGCTGGACGGCGACGTGGCCGACGACTTGAAACACCGCGAGATAGTGGTCATCAAAACGATCGTTGACGTGGGTTTCCGACAGCACGGCAAACGCGCCGATCAGGGTCGCGCCGCACACAAAGAAGGCCGATGGCATCAGCATCGGAATAGTGCCGGCATGAGCGTAGATCAGCAGCGCAGTGGCGCCGAGCGCGTAGCTTCCGGCCTGCATCGCCAAGGTCTGCCGGCGATGGAACAGGCGTCGCTTCAACAGATGCTGCGGCGGCCTGTCGTCGAGCGCGACCAGGCCACCGTCCGAGCTCTGACTTTGAAGCGATGAAGCTGCGCTGATCATGTCCGCGGTCGTGGGTTCATTTGGCGGAACTTTAGGCAGAAAAGCCTTTAGGTTTGGTATCTTTCACCGCCGACTTCCGGCCGTCGAGGCGGCAATGGCTTGTTTCGCAATGGCAATTAGCCGGAGGGAACGGCGACCGGTGTTTTGCACACCAGACCTTGCCAAGGTCGGCGCAATCGCGCGGCGTGAAGAAAGCATTTCGTTACCATGGCAGGAATTTCAGCGCGTCATCGGTTCCCGCGCTCTCGTTGGGTAGCAAGCCGATGCTGTCTGTGCGATACATCACAGATGTAGGGATCTCTCGACAATTTGAAGAATCTCGGCTTTTCCATCGAACCCGCCGGCACCCCAATCCGACAAACTTTGCGAGACGGCCATTGAGTGCGACACCGGCGGCTTCGGATGACGTCCTGATCGCTCGGATTGCTCAAGGCGACCGGCTTGCCATGCAGGTGCTGTACGGACGGCACCATGTGAGGGTGTTTCGCTTCGGGCTTCGGCTCGTGCGGGACGAACAGGTTGCGGAAGACCTCATCGGCGAGGTTTTTCTCGATGTATGGCGTCAGGCTGGCAAGTTTGAAGGCCGATCCGCGGTTTCCACCTGGCTGCTGGCGATTACGCGATTCAAGGCCCTGTCTGCGCTGCGCCGCAGGAAGGACGTTGAACTGGACGACGAGGCCGCCAATGCAATCGAGGATACGTCCGACGATCCGGAAGTAACGGCGCAGAAGAAGGATACGGGTGTCGCGTTGCGCAAGTGCCTGACGGCGCTTTCGCAGGATCATCGGGAGATCGTCGATCTCGTTTACTACCATGAGAAGTCCGTGGAAGAGGTCGCTGAAATCGTCGGAATCCCGGCAAACACCGTCAAGACGCGCCTGTTTTATGCGCGCAAAAAATTGGCCGAACTGCTGAAGGCAGCCGGTGTGGAGCGAGGTTGGCCATGATGGCGACAAGCAAAAAAATACTGGAGCAAGAACCCGGTGAAATAGAAATGCTGTTGCCGTGGCATGCGGCAGGCACGCTGAATGCGCGCGACGCCCGCCGTGTCGAGGAAGCGCTGGCCCGCGATACCGCGCTTGCGAAGCAATACGCCGCGATCCGGGAAGAATACGCCGAAACCATTGGCCTCAACGAAAGCCTCGGTGCGCCTTCCGGCCGCGCCATGCAGAAGCTGTTTGCGGCGATCGACGGCGAGCCGGCGCGCAAGCCGTCGGCGTCGTTCTATATCTCCTCGGGGATATCAGGGTTTTTCGCAAGGCTCTCGCCGCGGACGCTGGCCTGGTCGGCGGGCCTCGGCGCGCTGGCGCTGCTGTTGCAGGCCGGGGTGATCGGCGCGGTGCTGATAAAAAACCAGAACGCTTCGTTCCAGACGGCGTCGTTGAGCGCGCGTCAGCCTCTCACCCGCGATCTGGCGGTGGGCGCGCCGCCGCCGCGCGCCTTGGTGCGGTTCGCGCCGGATGCCCGCATCGCCGACATCACCGCGCTGCTCGACACCTATCAGGCCTCGATCGTCGACGGCGCCAGCGGCGGCATGTTTCGGCTGCAATTCAACAACAGGGCGTTGTCCAAAGATGAATTCGCCGGTCTGTTGCGCAAGCTGCAAGCCGAGAAGACTGTCGGCCTCGCGGTGGCCGCGCAGTAAGCCGGTCGGCGCTCCCGGCGTCGATATTTCCTGCCCGCCATACCAGATGACATCCGGCACGTCGTTTTCCGCCGCTTACGTCAGCGGCCCCGCGGCCTGACGTTGGAGCGTAATCCTGCATTGAACCGGCCGAGGTGCGCGCCATTCACAGGAAAACGGCCGGCGATCTCGGCAGCCCCGGCCGTGACGACCCGTTCGGGGCTGGCGAAGCCGATGCTTTTGCCGCGGTTTCGGCCGTTGTTGCGCCGGCAATGCCCAAATAATGCGAAAAAAGTAAAAAAATCGCACCTCGCTTTGAACGTCCGGCGACCCACCAGCGACTTATCTGTGTGGGAGCGGTTATCCCTCCCCATAGGCTGTATTCGGCGCGAGCGCCCATCCACCCCAGCGCCCTTATAGCTTGACCCGTCCGGTTGTCCCCCCGGACGGGTCTTTCGTTTTGGCGCTATCGGATGCAAGCACGCGGCAAAATCAGCAGGCACGCCGCCGCGTTCCGAATGCGGAGGCGTCCGCAGCGCCGCCATGCGGCCGCGCCGCTTGACTGTGGAGGCGGGAGGAAAACTCCGCGCTTCTACGGTTTTTGCGGTCGCCTGGCGCCCGGCAAAACTTGCTTGCTGGACAAGACAAAAGTTTTCCACAAAAGATATGTGTCACGTCACTGATTCGTGCCTGTTGCGTCCGCGTCCGTTTTTTCTCCTTGCGGGCTGGTTCATGACATATCGAACAGACGTGGCACGCGGCCGCGATGTCGTTGCGCGCTGGTGTGCTCTTGCCGAGCAGCGGCTGGAATACCTCACCGAGCTATTCGAAACCGGCCGCTGGCGCCGCTATCATAGCGAACGCGCATTTCTCGAAAACATCCAGGAGGCCAAGTCCGCGGTCGAGATCTGGCGCGATCTGTTGACGAGCGAGGCCTCCAGCGACAATTTCGCCGTCGACGTCTCCTGGCTCGGCCGGCCCCGGACCGCGCTGCCGCGCGACGTCTGGCCCAGTCGCGCTCACCCGTTCACGCCGCAGCGGGCGCCGATCCCGGTCGAACCGCCGCGGCCCTACGTTTCGATATCGGTGCAAACGGTGCAGCTTGTTTCGGACGAAGTGCCTTCCGCGCCGGTCTGGACAGAATCCGCGATCGCTTCAAGCCCTGCTTCACCCTTCGAGCCAGCCTTGGAGCCGACGTTGGAGCCAGTCACGGAACCGGTGATGGAGCCAGCCATGGCCCGAGTGGGGCCGATCATGGACAAGCTGACCCGCGACATCGCCGCGATCACGGAACGCTATCCGCTGCTGAGGAATGTCATGTAGCGCTACCTTCTCACGGCATTCGTCCCGATCACCACTTGCGCAAACCGTTGCGCGCCCTCGGCGGCAAGGTCCGGCGTGATCGGGCGGGCGTGATCGAGGCCGACCACGGCGCCGCGCGGCGTTTCCGAGATCATGTTATTGTTGACCAGTGCCGTGCCGGCGCCCGGCACCACCGAGACGCCGACGCCGATGAAGGTATTGCGGATCACATTGCCCGATATCACTACGTCGCGCAGATACTTGCCCCAGCCGGCGACGATCCCGAACGATGGCGCGTTCTCGATCACATTGCCGGTCACCGAGCTATCGGCCTCGACATAGATGCCGATGCCGGCATCGTCGTCAGGGGCGGTGCCGATCGGCCGCTTCGGCAAGAGGTTGCGGATGATGTTGCCCTGCACGACGGCGATGCGGCCGCCCTCGTTGAAATTGCAGACCGAGACGCCCAGCGCCGCGCCGTCCACGGTGTTGTTGGCGATCACCGCGCCTTCGAACGAGAATTCGGAATATAGCGCCACCTCGCGGACATCGCTGACGCTGTTGCCTGTGATCTGGATGTTGGACGCCGAATTGCCGCGCACCGCGGAATAATCGCAGTTGCGGATGCGGTTGCCGCGCACGATCACATTGCCGGCGCGAAACGCGTTGATGGCGTTGCCGTATTGTCCGGAGCCGCCGGGGCCGGCCTTGATGCCCTCGATCCGGTTGTCGAGCACTTGGGTACCGTCGTCGCCGATGGCGGTGCGCAGGATCTCGATGCCGTTGTCGTTGGTGTTCTGGATGGTGTTGCGCGAAACCAGCAGGCCTTGCGCGTCGAACGACACGATCGCCGTGGTCGCGGTGTTGGTGATGATGTTGCCGCTGACGTCGCCGGACACGTTCTCGAACCAGACCGCATTGCCGCCGCTGCCGATGATCTCGCAATCGGTGATGCGGATGTCGCGGCCGGCCAGGCAATGCACCAGGCCGCGCCGATCCGGCAGCTTGATGCCGCCGCCATCGAGCGTGATGTTGGCGAGGCCGATGTGGCCTGCGCCTTCGCCTGACAGCATCGAGGCGCCGCCGGTAAAGACAAGCCTGGTCGCGCCGCGGATCCCGATCAGTTGGGTGCCGTTCTGCAAGCGAAGCATGCCGGTGCGATAGACGCCCGGCGGCAGCGCCAGCGGCATCTGGGCGCGGGCCGCTTCGTCGATCGCGCGCTGCAAGGCCCTGGTCTGATCGTCGGGACTGCCGGGCCGCACGCCATACTGCGTGGCGTCGCGCCCAAGCGCCGAGATGAGCTGCGCCGCCTGCGCGGCCTCGGATGACACTGCCAGCGCGCCGGCAACCCCGGCCGCGGATGCGCCGATGAGATGGCGGCGATTGAGGTTCATGATCGTGTTTTCCTCGGCGACACGGTTGAGCCGTGTTCGTGGCCTTGAAGTACCGCAAAAACGCGTTGAAGCCCGGTAAAGACGAAGGCGGAAGACGGCGATTGTCGGGGTAGGGTTAATCGTTGAGCGGCACGAATTAAGGGTCGCGCGGCGGTAGCAACCATTAAAGCGGGTCGCCCTTTGGGAGATCCCGACGGGGGGCAGGATGACGCCGTGCTCGCCGCCGTCAAGGCGTGGCCTTGCGACAGAGGAGTGTGAGGTGACGGCGAAGCGACGGCCATCCTTGACGGCGTCTGCGCGCGACGTCGTTGCAAGGGCAGGTCGGGACGAAGAAACGGTGCCTTGGTCGAACAAAGAAACAGAGGTCAGCCCGCCTGCGGGACCGTGGTCATTGAGGCGACCGGAGGGCGCTGGTGATCCCACGGGGTGCCACGAGCCACGACCGTATTGGCGAAAATGAGCAGCTTTCTGGCACAGGCGATGAGGGCGCGCTTGTGTTCCTTCCCGGCCGCGATCAGCCGTCTGTAAAGGGCGATCAGCTGCGGATTCCATCGGAAGGACGCCGGCAGGGCTGCGGTATAAAGCGCGTGGCGTAACCGTTCGCGTCCGCCGTCGATGTGACGGACGCCCACCTGCCCGCCGCTGTCGTCGTCATAGGGAGCAACGCCGGCGAGCGCTGCGGCTTGCTCCCGGGTGATCCGACCGATCTCGGGCAAGCGCACCAGGATGGCGACCGCGGTCGGCAGCCCGATGCCATCGACGCTGTTGATCAGATCGAGCCGATCGGCGAGATCGCGATGTTGGCGGATCGCCGCCACCAGGGCCTTGAGTTCGATCTTCTCGCGCTTGGCGAGCCGAGCGATATCCTCGTTCCAGGTTTGCCGGAAATCCGGGTTGCGGCAGCTCTCAAGCCGATTCTTGAGACGCGCGATATCTTCTCCGATCTGATTGATCATTGTCAGATGCTGGGCGAACGGCAGCAGTCGTGGATCGGGCGGGGCGTGGATCTTCCTGACCGCGGCGGTGCAGGCCGCGATCAGAGCCGCATCGATCCTGTCGTTCTTGGCTCGTTGCAGGTGGAACTTCGCATAGGCGCGCACTTGCGCCGGCTGGAACACGACGACGACAAATCGCTTGCGCCGCAGTTCGGCAACAACGGCCTGCTCATAGCCGCCACTCGCCTCGATGCCGATGCGTTTGACGCGATGCCGCCGTAGCCAATCCAATAACACATTGTAGCCCTCGGGCGTATTGTCGATCTGTAGCTGCTCCGAGCTACCCTCGAGCGCCACATCGAGCTTCCGTTTGCCGGTATCGATCCCGGCACAGATTGTGATATGCTTGGTCATCTTCGTCGATCCCTCCCTTGTGAATGCGAACCTTGAGTTCGTTCAACCATTCGGGTCCCGATGAAGTGCCGACCGCGATCTTGCTACGGAAGACAGCCTTCAAGGCTTCGGTGGGCATCGATCCGATCGATCGGCGGCCCAGCCTGGGCGGCCGCCCGGACTGGGCCATTCCTCACGGAACGACCCCAGTATAGGCGATCGAGCTAATACAAGGGTGGGCAAAGCGAAGCGTGCCCACCATCTCATTTGGATGCAAGATGGTGGGCACGGCGCAAGCGCGCCTTTGCCCACCCTACAGAACTACGAAGTCGCGGCTGGTTTCAAGCCTTCCCGCGCCGACTGCCTTGTCAGTTTCACCAACTCCAGCAGCATCGCTTCGCCGGCATCGACCAGTTCTTCCAGCGTGACGCGGTGCTTCGCGTCCTTGCGCCGCGCGGCGCCGTTCCGCGCGAGCAGCGGCACATGCACGAAGGCGGCGAGGCGGGGGCCGTTGTCGCCGCCGACAGCCTCGATCGCGCGCCAGCTCAGATAGTTGCAGAGATAGCTTCCGGCATCGCGCGAGGCGCGCGCGTCGATGCCGGTGCCCACGGCCGCGCGCAGCATTTTGGCGGTATGGGGGCCGAACAACCTCGCGTCGGCGCCGCTGAGGATCGATCCCTTGCGGGCGCGGTTGCGGTCGGCGTCGGGGAACAGCGTGGTCACGGCGTTGCGGGCGCGGGTCTCGACCCGGACATGGGCCGTGCGGTCGGCGAGACCGAACATCAACAGCGCCTGCGGGCGATGCCGCGCGATGAGCGCGGGCAGCTCGCGGTCGACCGTGCCGTAGGTGACATGGAAAATGTGGCCGATGAGCTCGACATCGCCAAAGGCGGGACGGCGCAGCCGCACCAGCCGCGCCACCAGCGGCATGGTTGGATTGTAAGGCGCGCCGGGAAACGGGCCGAAACCGGTGATGAGAATGCGGAGTTTATCACTCATATTACTTCAGCATCTCCGCGATCTGCTCCGCCGCGACCGCCGGTGTGATGCGGCCGTCGGCGACCTCGGCTTCGGTCTTCTTCACTTTGGCGCGGATCGCGGGATCGGCGCGCAGCCGCGCCAGCATGCGCTGCTCCAGCATCGACCACATCCACTTCACCTGCTGCTGCCGGCGCCTGTCTGAGAATTCACCCGAGGCGTTCATCGCGGTGCGATGATCGAGGATCTTTTGCCACAGCGCGTCGATGCCGCTGCCGGTCAGAGCCGAATAGGTCAGGACCGGCGGATGCCAGTGCTCCGAGCGGGGGGTGAGGATATGCAGGGCGCCGCGATACTCGGCGGCGGCAAGATTGGCGCGCTTGATATTGTCGCCATCGGCCTTGTTGACCGCGATCATGTCGGCCAGTTCAACCAGGCCCTTCTTGATGCCCTGCAGCTCGTCGCCGGCGCCCGGCAGCATCAGCGCCAGGAAAAAATCGGTCATGTCGCAGACGGCGGTTTCGGATTGTCCGATGCCGACGGTTTCCACCAGCACCACATCGAAACCCGCGGCCTCGCACAGCAGCATCGCTTCGCGGGTTTTGGCCGCGACGCCGCCGAGTGTGCCGGAGGCTGGCGAGGGCCGGATATAGGCGCCGTCCGAGGCCGAGAGCCGCGCCATCCGCGTCTTGTCGCCGAGGATCGAGCCGCCGGTGCGGGCCGAGGAGGGGTCCACCGCCAGCACCGCGACCTTGCGGCCGCGCTCGATCAGGAACATCCCGAGCCCGTCGATGGTGGTGGATTTGCCGACGCCGGGCGAGCCGGTGATGCCGACCCGGATCGCCTTGCCAGTGTCGGGCAGCAGCACCTGCACAAGATCGCGCGCCGCGGCCTGATGGTCGCCGCGCCGGCTTTCGATCAACGTGATCGCGCGCGCCAGCGCCGCACGGTTGCCGGCGCGGAGGTCTTTTGTCAGTTTGCCGATATCGAGTTGATTACGGCCGGTCATCGCTGGCCATCATCGTCGCCTTTGGGCCGCGCGCCGCCGAAGATCTTTATGCCCTCCGCCGTCAAATACGGCTTCAAGGTTTCCCATGGCACGAACGCGACATATTCTCCCTCGGCATACGGCCCGACCGCATAGGGTGGATAATGGAATGTGAGGCCGGAGCTTTTTCCTGCTTCTGTAGAGGGCGCCAGCGTCACCGCGCCGATCTTGAGCAATTTCGGCTCGAGGCCCTTGTACCATTCGGCCGTGGCGGTCTCGGAGGTATCGCGCTTCTTCTTTTCGATATTCAGCGATGCGATAACGGCGTTGAGCATCGCCTTCATGGCCGGGCCGTTATCGGCGGTCTCGGTGAAGAAGGGGCGGATACTGATGCGTTTCTTTTGGCCTGTGTCCCACAGAATGGTGTCGACGTCCGAATTCGGATGCGCGCCATGGGTGTCCCTGTAGTCGGACCGGACGATGCTGACATAATGCCCGTCGATCAGCGAGCGGCGGTTATACCTTCGCTCGAAGGTCCAGCCGCCGTCGCGAAACAGTTGCGGGTCCTGTTTGCGCGAGGTTTCGGCTTCCGCAGCGTTCTTGTCCATCCACTTTTTGCCCTCGGCGAGATAATCGGCCGATAGCGCCGCATCGGCCTTGATCTTGTCGTCGAGGAAGACGCGGGCCTCGAATGCCCGGGTCTTGATCGAAGCATCGGGCTTGGGTTCGCCGGCAAGTGCGGGGGCCGGCGCCGCGAAGCACGCGATGGCGCCGATCAAACATATTCCGCGGACGAATGTGGCCAATGCAGCGGGGCGCAAGGGTAATCCTTTGAAAGCAGTATCGTCGAGGAGCGGAATTACTCCGCCGCTTCGCTGTGTCCCAGCCTTGCATTGAGCTTGTGGATCAATTCTTCGGCGGCATCGGCAATCACCGTGCCGGGAGGGAAGATCGCCTCGGCGCCGGCCTTGTACAAGGCGTCGTAATCCTGCGGCGGCACCACGCCGCCGATGATGATCATGATATCGTCGCGGCCCTGCTTTTTCAGGGCGGCCTTCAATTCCGGCACGGCCGTCAGATGCGCTGCCGCCAGCGACGACAGCCCAAGAATGTGCACATCGTTCTCCACCGCCTGCCGCGCCGCCTCGTCGGCGGTGGCGAACAGCGGCCCGATATCGACGTCGAAGCCGACATCGGCAAAGGCGGATGCGATCACCTTCTGGCCGCGGTCGTGGCCGTCCTGGCCGATTTTTGCCACCAGGATGCGCGGGCGGCGGCCCTCGGCGTCCTCGAAGGCGTCGATCAGCGCCTGCACTTTTTCGACCCGGTTGGACATGGTGGACGCCTCCCGCTTGTAGACGCCGGTGATGGATTTGATTTCGGCGCGGTGCCGCCCGAACACTTTTTCCATCGCGTCGGAAATCTCGCCGACGGTGGCCTTTGCGCGCGCGGCGTCGATGGCTAGAGCCAGCAGATTACCGTTGCCTTCGCCGGCGCTGCGGGTCAGCGCCGCCAGCGCTTGGTCTACGTCCTTCTGATTGCGCTCGGATCGCAGCCGCGACAGCTTGTCGATCTGCAGACGGCGCACGGTGGAATTCTCCACCTTCAGCACGTCGATCGGCGCTTCGTTGGACGGCTTGTATTTGTTGACGCCGATCACCGCCTGCCTGCCGGCGTCGATGCGGGCCTGGGTCTTGGCGGAAGCTTCCTCGATCCGCAGTTTCGGAACGCCGGCCTCGATCGCTTTGGCCATGCCGCCGAGCGCTTCGACCTCCTGGATATGGCCCCAGGCTTTCGCCGCGAGATCGCGGGTGAGCCGCTCGACATAATACGAGCCGCCCCAGGGATCGATGATGCGGGTGGTGCCGCTTTCCTGCTGCAGGAACAATTGCGTGTTGCGCGCGATCCTGGCGGAGAAATCGGTCGGCAGCGCCAGCGCCTCGTCGAGCGCATTGGTGTGCAGCGATTGCGTATGGCCCTGCGTCGCCGCCATCGCCTCGATGGTGGTACGCATGACGTTATTGAACACGTCCTGCGCGGTCAGCGACCAGCCCGAAGTCTGGCAGTGCGTGCGCAGGCTCAGCGAGCGTGGGTCCTTCGGGTTGAACGGCGTCAGCAGCTTGGCCCACAGCAGCCGGGCGGCGCGCATCTTGGCGACTTCCATGAAGAAGTTCATGCCGATCGCCCAGAAGAACGACAGCCGCGGCGCGAAGCGATCGACGTCGAGGCCGGCCGCGAGCCCGGCGCGAAGATATTCGACGCCGTCGGCCAGGGTATAAGCGAGTTCGAGGTCCTGCGTAGCTCCAGCTTCCTGCATGTGATAGCCGGAAATCGAAATCGAATTATATTTCGGCATCTTCTGTGAGGTGTACGCAAAGATGTCGGAGATGATCCGCATCGAGGGCGCGGGCGGATAGATGTAGGTGTTGCGCACCATGAACTCTTTCAGAATATCGTTCTGAATGGTGCCTGAGAGTTTTTCCGGCGGCACGCCCTGTTCTTCGGCCGCCGCGACGAACAGCGCCAGGATCGGCAGCACCGCGCCGTTCATGGTCATCGACACGCTCATCTGGTCGAGCGGGATGCCTGAGAACAGCGTGCGCATGTCGTAGATCGAGTTGATCGCGACGCCGGCCATGCCGACATCGCCCGACACGCGCGGATGATCGGAATCATAGCCGCGATGGGTCGCGAGATCGAACGCGACCGAGAGGCCCTTCTGCCCGGCCGCCAGATTGCGCCGGTAGAACGCGTTGGAATCCTCCGCCGTGGAGAACCCGGCATACTGCCTGACGGTCCAGGGCTGGTTGACATACATGGTCGGGTAGGGGCCGCGCAGATAGGGCGCGATGCCCGGCCAGGTCTCGAGGAAATCGATTCCCTCAAGGTCGGCCTCGCTGTAGCCCGGCTTGACCGGAATGCCCTCGGGCGTCAGCCACGGTTCGGCGCCGCCGGCGGGTGCGGCGGAGGCGGTGTTTTCAAACGCGATATTCGCGAAGTTCGGTATGCGGCTCATGGGTTACCATTATAGCACAGGCGATCACGGGTAGCGCCACCCCTAGTCATGGTCGGATGCTGGTGGCTGACGATGCCATGGAGCTTTTCCGCCCCGTAATTCTGCAGCGTGGTCTGGCTCGGCATGTTGGCGATCGACACCACCCAGCCGAGCCGGGATTCGGTGCCGAATTGCTGGGTGGGCACCACCCGGTCGGGGCGGTCAAACGTACCGGTCATGATCTCGATCTGCGGGCCGTCGAGGCGGCGAAAGCTGAGCGGCGTGCCGCAATCCCTGCAGAAATCGCGCTCCGCAATGGAGGAGGAGCGGAACGCGGCGGGCTTGCCGCGGGTCCAGGCGAAATCGCCGCGGTCGATATCGGCTAGGGACGCAAACGGCGCGCCGGAGGCCTTCTGGCACATCCGGCAGTGACAGATGCTGACCTTCATCGGCGCCGCCGACAGTGCAAAGCGAACCGCGCCGCATTGGCAGCCCCCGGTCAGAATGGGTTGGATCGCCGAGGTCATGCTCACTCCATCCGTCGATAGGCTTCCTGCAGCGTCGCCAGCGCGTCGCCGCCGGCGAAGATGAAATCGTTAACGCCGGCGGCGCGGAGCACCGCTTCCTGCTCGCCGGGCCTCCCTGCCAGATAGATATGTTTTGCCCCGGCGGCTTGAAGGGCCTTTGCGGCGGCGGCCGCATGCCCGGCATAGACCTTGTCGGAGGAACACAGACAGGCCAGTGCCGCGCCGGAAGCCTTGAAGGCGGTGGCCAGCGCAGCCGGGTCGGCAAACCCTTCGGTATCGACCGCCTCGATCCCGCCGCTCTCGAAAAAACTCTTCGCGAAGGTTGCCCGTGCGGTGAAGTCGGCGGGTGTGCCGAGATTGGCGAGAAACACCTTTGGCCGCGTACCGCCGGCTTTCAGCATCTGATCCGAGCGGTCGCGCAGGCGTTCGAATGGCGCGGCAAGCCGCATCGGCGGCAGCGCGTCGAATGCGATCCCGGCCTCGTCGGCGGGCGCCAGCGTCACCGGTTTTGCGTCCAGCACCGCGACATCGGCCTCGTGCAGGTTTGGAAACTCGCTGGCGCCGGTCAGCACCTCCTTGCGTCGGGCGATATTGGCTTCGCGCAGCGCGCGCGTCGCTGCCACCTTGCGCTGGAGCAGGCCTTGCTCAAGTGCCGCGAACGCGCCGCCGGCTTTTTCGGTCTCCTGAAACAGCGACCAGGCCGCCTCGCAAAGTTGTTGCGTCAGGGTTTCGATGCCGCCCGATCCGGCCGCAGGGTCGGACACCTTGGCGAGATTGGATTCCTCCAGCAGCACCAGTTGGGTGTTGCGCGCCGCGCGCCGCGCGAACGGATCGGGCAAGCCCAGCGCCAGCGTGTGCGGCAGCACCGTGATCGCGTTGGCGCCACCCAGCCCTGCGGAGAATGTCGCGATGGTCGCGCGCAGCATATTCACATAGGGATCGCGCTGGGTCAGCATCCGCCAGGAGGTCTCGGCGGCGATGAAGATCGGCTTCGGCGTCAGGCCGCAGCTCTGTTCGATCCGCGCCCACAATAGTCGGAGCGCCCGGAATTTCGCCATGGTCAAGAACTGATCGGCGTCGGCGCTGAGCCGCGCGTAGATCATGTTTTGCGCAACTTCCAGCGCAACGCCTTCATCTTCGATCGCGCGCAAATAGGCCACGCCGGTTGCCAGCACAAACGCCAGTTCCTGCACTTCCGATCCGCCGGCATCATGGATCACCCGTCCATCGGCGACCGCGAACGGACCCTCGAACCCCATTGCCGTAAGGTCTTTGATCGCGCCGGCGATGGCGGGCGCAATCTGCGGCCACGCATAGGGACTGGACCCGCGCGCCGCCGCGGCGCCGATCGGATCGAGACCGAAACGGATATCGCAGGCCGCGAGAGCGACGCCTTTGCGCTTCAAATATTCGGCGACGTGAATCGCCGCCATCCGCGACTGGGAGCCGATCTGAAGTTCGATTGAAATACCGGCATCCACAAAGATACCGTCAAGAACCTTCTCGATCGCTTCCGCCGTCGGATCCAGTCCAAAGCCGTGGGCGCCATTGGCGCCCGCGAATATCAGCGTCAGCCCGTTGGCGCCGTTCTCCAGGTCGTGCAGCGCCTGCGCGTTGGCAAGTCTCGCATCCGGATGATCGATCCGTTGCATGATCTGCCACGGCGCCGCCGCCGGCCGCCCTGCAATCGGTGCTGCACCCTGCGCGCGCCGGTAGATCGGGTCGATCTTCAGGCCGTCATAGGTCTTGCCGACCAGTTTCTCGAATGGCGCGCCTTTCAGCACGCCATCGACCAGCTTACGCCAGTCGTCATAGCTGGCGGGCGCGAAATCCGCCGCCAGCCGCAGGTCGTCAGTCTCGGATGTCATTCGACAGGTCGCTCCCTCGCGCCGCTCTTGCTGTTTGACCCGAAATTGCCACGGGCCGGCCGCCAAGCCAAACGGTTGTTTTCGGCGGTGAAACGACGGTCTTGGGTCAGCCCAGGTCGGTTAACCGCTCAATTCCCTCGGTCGAGAGCTGCGCCAGCGCCGCCGCAACGCGGCGTCCCGCAATGAGACGGTCGGGTACGATCTCCGCCAGCGGCGCCAGCACGAAGGCACGTTCGAACAGGCGCGGGTGCGGCAGCGTCAATTCCGGCTTTTGAATTGAAACGTCGTCATAGGCGATCAGATCGAGGTCCAGGGTGCGCGGGCCCCAGCGCCTTTCGCCTGCGCGGTCCCGGCCGAACTTCTTTTCGATCCGGTGCAGCGTAAACAGCAGCGCGTGGGGGTCGAGGCTGGTTTCGATTTCGATGCAGGCGTTGATGAAGGGGGCCTGCTGCTCATCGCCCCAGGGCGGCGTAGCGTAGTCCGACGACCGCGCCAGCAGCGCTGCTTGCGTCATGCCGCAGATATTGGCGATCGCTTTTTGAAAGGTCGCGCGGACGTCGCCGACATTGCCGCCAAGCGCGATCAAAACGTCAGCCACGGGGCTGATCTTGCCGGCTGCGGGTCAGGACGACCCCGACATCGTCGAAGATCGCGGCGATCGGGGCGTGCGGCTTGTGCACGGTGACCTTGACCGCGCCGATGCGGGGAAACGCCGCCAGAACAGCGTCGGCAACGGCGCCGGCCGCGCGTTCCAGTAGTTTGTAATTGGCGTTCTTGAACGCCGCCGTCGCGGTCGCGACCACATTGGAGTAGGACACGGTATCGGCGAGCCGATCGGTGCGGGAGGATTCCGACAGGTCGGCGGAGAGTTCGAGATCGATCACGAAGCGCTGCCCGACTTCGGTCTCATGTTCCATGACGCCGTGACGGGCATGAATGACAACGCCGGTGATGAAGATCATGTCGGTCATCGCTTTTCCCAAATGGCCGTCGCCACGCGCAGTGCCTGTACGGTTTCCGAGACATCATGGGTCCGGATGATCCGTGCGCCGCCTTTTGCCGCCACGAGATGGGCGGCGATGGAACCGCCAAGACGCTGATGCGGCTCCGACGGCGTGACCGAACTGATGAAGCGTTTGCGCGATGCGCCAACCAGAAGCGGCAGGCCGAAGGCGCGGAAATCATCGAGCCGGGCCAGCGCCGTCATGCTCTGTTCGGGGGTCTTGCCGAAGCCGATGCCGGGATCGAGCACGATGTTACCGGGCGAAATGCCCGCCTTCGCCGCGATGTCGAGCGATCGCCTGAAGAAGGCGGCGATATCCTGCATGATGTCGATATCAGCCTCGACGCGGTCGCGGTTGTGCATGACGATGACAGGCGTTTTGCGTGCCGCCAATAGCGGTGCCATCGCGCCGTCGCGCTGCAGGCCCCAGACGTCGTTGGCCATGGCCGCGCCGGCGTCCAGCGCCCAGGCGACGACGGCCGATTTCATGCTGTCGATGGATACGGGAACCCCGAGCGAAACGACATCGCCCAATATCGGCTGCAGGCGTTTCAATTCCTCCTCCGCCGAAACCGGTTGCGAACCATAGGGCCGGGTCGATTCCGCGCCGATATCGATGATGTCGGCGCCCTCGGCGATCATGCGCCGGGCCTGCGCCAGCGCGTGCTCCGGCGCGATAAACCGTCCGCCATCGGAAAATGAATCCGGCGTCACATTGAGCACGCCCATGACCGCCGGATACGGCCGGGACAAGAGCGTCCGCAGCACCGGATGATCGGCCGGGGCGGGCGCCGGGATAGGTCTGGACGTGGTCGCGATCATGCGGTCGCTTTGCGCGGTCCCTGCATGGGAGTCAAGATGCCGGGCGTGCTCTCGCGCGCGCGGCGGGGCCGATTTTGCCAGCCTTAATAGGTGATTTTCGGCTGCAGTTTGCGGGCTTTCGCGATCAATTGTTCGACCGATTTTTCCGAAGGCAGAACCCGGACGAGTTTGCGCTTGGTATTCACTTCTCTCATGTTCTGCGCGAGCCGCGCCGGGTTGCGAAGCCCGAGTTCGCGAACGGTGGTGACGCCGGCCGCGCGCACCAGCCCGACCTTTGCCTTGCCCATGCCGGGAATCCGCATGTAGTCGGAGAAATTAGCCCATTCAAGCAGTTGCTGTTCGCTGATGCCGGTCTTGGCAGCGAGCGTCTTGCGCCCCTTGACGGTACGCGTCGCCTCAAGCAGCCCGTCGGTGGTGCGGATGCCAAGCGATTTCAGTTTTACCGCGGAGAAGGCTGTCAGGCCATCAATCTCGGAGATTGGATATGTCATGATACTCAGTTTGAAAAAAGGTGCTTCAGGCGAACTGGCTGAGGCCCGGTGTCCCGGCGATGATCTCGCCCATCTGATCAGTTCCAATTTTGTCGCGACCGAACCGGAAAAGTTCACGTGCAACGTTCTGAATGTCACCGATGCCCAACCCAAGCGCCATCAATTTGGTGCCGAGCGCCATCAAGCCGCCGCCCATCAGCCTGCCGATACCGCCGCCATTGCTTGAGGCCGCGATCGCGGCTTCGGCGCCCGGAATCTTGTCGATCAGTGCCTGAACTTTATCGGAGGGACCCTCATTGCGAAGGAAATTCAAAATAATACCAATAGTTTTTTCAGCGACGGCGCTATCAATCCCGGCCTTACTGGCCAGCCGCCCAATCAATTCATCCATATAGCCCCCGTCTTCAACCGTTTAGTTGCAAGATCCTTCAGCCCCAAAATTATCTTGACCTTGCGCGTTGCCAATTACAAGCGATGACCCATTCGAAAGCGCGATTCACCTTCAATCGCGCGGCGAGTGTTGCAGCAATGCAAGAGTGAAAGCGAAATTCGCACAGGAATTGTCACGACAAGCATATCCGTTAAATTTTTTGCCGACGGAACGAACCAACCGAGCCGATCGCGTGTCGACGACCCCGGATTATCGATCCCTCAAATGAAGTTGACCGGTTTCAATCGGCTTGCAACATGCGGTATGATCATGGCGATTGATGGTACTATCCCTGATGCGCGCGAAGAGGCGATGCGATGGCTAAGTCCACTGGCAAGATGGCTGATACCGACGAGAAAATTTTCATCGGCAAGGGCGAACAGCCAGCATGGCTGACGCTTGGCCTTGCCAATCGCCATGGTCTTGTCACCGGCGCCACCGGAACCGGAAAAACCGTCTCGCTGCAGGTGATGGCTGAGGGATTTGCGCGCGCCGGAGTTCCCGTGTTCGCGGCAGATATAAAGGGAGACCTTTCCGGCATCGCCGAGGTCGGTGAGGCCAAGGATTTTATCGTCAAGCGGGCAAAGGAAATGGACCTTAGCTTTCAGCCCGACCAGTTCTCGACCGTATTCTGGGACGTGTTCGGCGAGCAGGGCCATCCGGTGCGCGCCACCGTCACGGAAATGGGACCGTTGCTGCTGGCGCGCATGCTCGATCTCAATGATGTGCAGGAAGGCGTCCTCAATGTCGCCTTTCGGGTGGCGGACGAGAACGGGCTCGGCTTGATCGACATGAAGGATCTGCGGGCGCTGCTGGACGCGATCGTTCCGGATACCAGCAAGAAGCCGGCAGATCGCGACGACGACCCGCTGGCGCCGATCCGCAAGGCGGCGCAGGGCTTCGGCAACGTGACCAGGGCCACCGTCGGAACCATTCAACGCCAGCTCCTGGTGCTCGAAAACCAGGGCGGAACGAAATTCTTCGGCGAACCGGCGCTGGTCCTGAAGGATTTCATGAAGATCGACAGCGACGGCCGCGGCGTGGTCAACATCCTCGTCGCCGACAAGCTGATGCAGAACCCGCGCCTCTACGCGACCTTCCTGCTCTGGATGCTGTCCGAGCTGTTTGAGGAACTGCCGGAAGTCGGCGACCTGCCGAAGCCGAAGCTCGTGTTCTTCTTCGACGAGGCGCATCTGTTGTTCAACGACGCGCCAAAGGCGCTGATGGACAAGATCGAGCAGGTCGTCCGCCTGATCCGCTCGAAAGGCGTCGGGGTGTATTTCGTGACCCAGAACCCGATCGACGTGCCGGACAAGGTGCTGGCCCAACTCGGCAACCGCATACAGCACGCGCTCCGGGCCTTCACCCCGCGCGACCAGAAGGCGGTCGCGGCGGCGGCGCAGACTTTCCGGCCCAATCCAAAGCTCAATACCGCCCAGATCATCATGGAGTTGGGCAAGGGCGAGGCGCTGGTGTCGTTTCTGGAAGGCAACGGCACGCCGTCGATGGTCGAGCGCGTCATGATCCGGCCGCCGACGGCGCGGATCGGACCGATCACGCCCGAGGAGCGCAAGGCGATCATGAACAACAGCCCGGTGAAGGGCAAATACAACACCGAGATCGATTCCGAGTCCGCCTATGAAATGCTGCAAAAGCGTGTGGCCGGCACCACGCCTTCCGCGGACGAACCTGCCGGCGGTGGCGGAATTCTCGGGCAAATCGGTTCGATCGTCGGGGCGATTTTCGGCACCAGCGTGTCGCGCGGCAGGATGTCGACCGGCCAGGTCATCGCCCGGAGCGTTACGCGCTCGGTTACCAACAAGGTGGTCGGCGGGATCGCTGCCGACCTCGGCAAGTCGATGGGCGGTTCGATCGGCGGTTCGGTCGGCCGCGCGCTGGTGCGCGGTGCGCTGGGCGGGTTGCTACGACGATAGAGTCTTAAAAGTCTAGCGCTGGTTTGCTGCGGCGTGATCTCCCTCTGGCCTCCGGAAGGTTGTGTGTGCTCAGATATCCGTCGTTGCGAGCGCCGCTCGATATTCTTTTTCTGGTCTGCTGTATCGCGCTGACTGCCGACGTTCTGGTTCCGGAAATCTGGGGCCACGGAAAGACCAAAGACTATCCGCTGTGGTTCTGGGCCGGGCAGCAGGTGCTTCAGGGCAGGGCTCTCTACCCCGGCGATCCCAACGCCTATTTCGAATTCATCTATCCGCCGCTGCCCGCGGTCTTGCTCGCGATACCCAGTTATTTCGGCAAGATACCGCTCTATCTGGTTCTGTCGCTCCTCAACGCCGCGGCGTGGTGGATGACGGCTCAACTCTCGAACGCCATGACGGGCTCGGGGCGGATACCCGGTGTATGGCTGGCGGCGTTGCCGGCCTTCGCCACGGTGACCTTTGTTTTCGATATGTTCGATCTCGGGCAGCCGAACCTGGTGCTGCTGGCAATGATGCTGTTCGGGTTCTGGTCGTTGCAGCACGAGCGGCCGTGGGTGGCCGGCAGCATGTTCGCGCTGGCAACCGCGATCAAGGTCTTCCCGGTCGCGGTGTTTCCCTACCTGGTTTGGCGCAGGCAGTGGGCGGCCGCCGCGAGCATGGTTGTTTTCCTGGCTGTGTTTCTGTTGCTGTTACCGGCGCCGTTCCGTGGTTTCCAGCACAACGTCGCCGAGTTGAAAACCTGGTACCAGGGCATGGTCGGGTCGAGTTCGGAAAAGGGGTTTGGCCAGCGCGACGAGCAGAACTGGTCCTGGGTCAACCAGTCCATCATCGCGATGACGCATCGGCTGACGCGCCCGGTCAACTACAGCCAGGATGATCCGATCAAGACCAGGCCCGCGCGCTACATGAATTTCGCCAATCTCGATTTCAGGACGGCGAATTGGATCGTGCTCGCGATATTCCTTGCCCTCGGCCTTGGATATGTCGCGGTGATGCCCCCGGCATCGCGCCGGACCGAGAAGTCCGATGCCGAGGAACTCGGCATCCTGTTCTGCCTGATAACGGTCGCCTCGCCGCTCGCGCGGCAATACTATTTCATGTGGCTGTTCTTTCCGATGACCGTCCTGATCCATCGCGCCGCCTATGACCCGCGTCCCGCGGTCAGGGCCGGAACCTGGGCCTTGCTGGCCATCGCGGGCGGCTTGCTGTGCCTGTCGCTTCCGCTGTTTCCGATCGATCTGCAGGCGTTCGGAAACAACCTCGCTGCGACCGTCGTGCTCGGGGCGGGGCTGGTCTGGCATATCCTGCATCCGCCCGCTGAAAATACCGCCGGCGCTTTGTCTTCGCCGGCCGGCGGGCTACAACCGGACCCGCAGAGCAATACCCGCTAACAAGGGAACGTCGACAATGTCCAACGCGCCGCAACTTCAGCCGGTCCTCGACCATATCGATGCCGATTTCGACAACAGCCTCGAGCGGTTGTTCGCGCTATTGCGGATCAAGTCGATCTCGGCCGATCCGGCCTTTGCCAATGATTGCAAGGCCGCGGCCGATCACCTCGCCAAGGATATCTCGACGCTCGGGTTTGCGACCGATGTCCGGCCGACCGCCGGCCATCCCGCCATCGTCGCCAAAGCCAACGGCGGCAACGGCCGGCCGCACGTGCTGTTCTACGGCCACTACGACGTGCAGCCGGTCGATCCGCTCAATCTTTGGCATCGTCCGCCATTCGAGCCTGTCGTGACCGACCATGCCGACGGACGAAAAATCATCGTCGCGCGCGGCGCGGAGGACGACAAGGGCCAGTTGATGACCTTTGTCGAAGCCTGCCGGGCCTGGAAATCCGTTACCGGCTCGCTGCCGGTCGACGTCACCATGGTGATCGAGGGCGAAGAAGAAATCGGATCGAAAAATTTCGTTCCGTTTCTTGAACAGAACAAGCAGGACCTGAAGGCCGACTTCGCACTGGTCTGCGACACCAGCATGTGGGACCCGAACACCCCGGCGATCACGACGTCGCTGCGCGGGCTGGTTTACGACGAGGTCAAGATCAAGGCGGCCAATCGCGACCTGCATTCCGGCATATTCGGCGGCGGCGCGCAAAATCCGATCCGGGTGCTGACCCGCATTCTCGGCAGCCTTCATAATGAGGACGGCCATATCATGATCCCCGGCTTCTATGATGGCGTGAAGGATCTGCCGCCGGATATCCTCGCGCAATGGAAGAAGCTTGATCTGTCGCCGGATTCATTCCTCAAGCCGATCGGGCTTTCGCTTCCCGCAGGCGAGAAGGACCGCCTGCTGATCGAGCAGGTCTCGTCGCGCCCGACCTGCGACATCAACGGCATTGTCGGGGGCTATACCGGCGAGGGCTCCAAGACGGTGATCCCGGCGGAAGCATCGGCCAAAATTTCGTTCCGGCTGGTGGAGGGACAGCAACCCGACAAGATCCGGCAAGCCTTGCGCGACTACGTGACCGCGCGGCTACCTCTGGATTGCAAGGCCGAGTTCACCGACCATTCCAGCGCGCCTGCCATTGCGCTCGACTGGAACATGAAGCCGCTCGCCGCCGCCCAGCGCGCCTTGTCGGATGAATGGGGCAGGGAAGCGCTGCTGATCGGCTCGGGCGCCTCGATCCCGATCGTCGCCGATTTCAAGCGCACCCTCGGTCTCGACACGGTGCTGGTGGGCTTTGGGCTGGACGACGACAACATCCATTCGCCGAACGAGAAATACGATTTGCAGAGCTTCCACAAGGGCATCCGCTCCTGGGCGCGAATTTTGGCGGCCTTGGCGGAAGCGCCGCGCTGACCGCGAAGCTCTCAAAGTAAAACGCCGCCCGGGATTGGGCGGCGTTTGAATTCATTAAAGTGCAGAGGTTGTCGGTCCGGATATTACACCGAAACCGTAAAACTTCAATTCCGGAAGCTCGGATCGATGCGGTCGAGCTTGCGCAGCAGGGGCGGCCAGACCAGGTTGTTCGAGCGCAGTTCCAGGCGGTCGGGATTGCTGTACCGCTGCGCGTTCTTGTCGATCGCCGACTGGTCGATCGGATAGGCGGTGGGCCCGAGCGTCCGCGTTCTCACCTGGATCGAACAGGCCCGCTCCAGATGATACATGCGCTCGAAGGCGCTGGCGACCGAGCGGCCGACTGTCAGCGTGCCGTGATTGTGCAGCAGCATGTGATTCTTGTTGCCGAGATCGCGCTGCAGCCGCGGACGCTCGTCATGGTCGAGCGCGATGCCTTCATAATCGTGATAGGCGAGGTCGTGGGTGACGTATTGCGCGATCTGGTTCGACGGCAGCAGGCCTTCCGGGAAGCTCGATACCGCCACGCCGTCCAGCGTATGCAGATGGATGACGCAGCCGGCGTCCTCGCGCACCTCGTGGATCGCCGAATGGATGGTGAAGCCGGCCGGGTTGATGTTGTATTCGGTCTTGCTGAGCAGGTTGCCGTTAAGATCGACCTTGACCAGGCTGGAGGCGGTGATTTCCTCGAACAGGAGACCGTAGGGGTTGATCAGGAAATGATGCTCCGGTCCGGGCACGCGCGCGGAGATATGGGTGTCGACCAGGTCGTCCCAGCCAAAGTGAGCGATCAGGCGGTAGCATGCGGCGAGATTGACCCGCTGGCTCCACTCGGCATCCGTCATTTCCGAAGGCACTTCCTTCAGGCGAGCTTCCGCTGGGGACATGACCGGTTTCTCCACGTGAACGGCTGATTTTCACCTTAAGACTAGCCCCGTGCCTGCTTGGCAGCAAGGCGCGGGGTTCGGGTGGCAGTTATGCTTGTCCGGCGGCGGCCGTTGACTATGGCGCCGGAATCGACAGCAGGCTGGAAATGCTGCGCCCGCGGATATCGTAGACGCGCGCGAACACCACGTCGTCGCGCTTGATTTCGACCATGACCGGAGCCGTCAGGCCCTTGCAGTAGAATTCGCCCAGCGTCATGGCGAAATCGGCGGCATGGCTGTCCCAGCCGATCGTGAAATCGGGGCCGAGCGCGACTTGCGCGGGGCGTTGCGGGCCACACACTGCGACCTTCCATTTGCGGCCGCGCGGCGGCGATTCCTGCCGTTCGACGAGTTCGTCACGCAGGCCGTCGGAGGCCTGCTTCAGCGCGAGGCCCCAGTAATCCAGCATGAACAGACTATCGGCCGATCGGACCGTGCCCGCGATATGATTGAAGTGGGTGTATTGGTAGGGGTGCAGCCGGATCATTTCGCCGAGCGACAGCAGCAAGCCGAACGCGAAAACGGTCATGGCGACGGGCTGCCAGCGGCGGTGGTTTTCCTTGAGCCAGGACATCGTCTGCGCGAACGCGGTGCCCGCGAGCACCGCCATCGGCGGGATCACGAAAATGAAATGGCGGATGCCGTTGTAAAGCGCCGGCCGCTTCACCATCGCAATCACCAGCGGCAGCGTTGCCGCGAGCGTCAGCGTCAGCAGGATGGTCTTGTGGCGGGCCGATACATCGGTGCGCGACAGCGACATGAAGGTTGCGACGACGCCGGCGATCAAAAGGCCAAGCAATATCTCCGGAAGCTGCAGGGCGAACAGGGTCGGCAGGTACGACCACGGCATATCCGGCACCGACACCAGTGCGCCGTCGAACATTTCCTTCCATGGCTTCTCGAAGAAGTGCGAGAAGTAGGTCAAGGCGTGGAAAGGATTCTCCGGTTCCATGATCGACCACGGCCAGATCAGCCCCATGACAAGGTAGCCAAGGATCAGCCCGGGCAGCAGCACGTAGACAACATGGGCAAAGCGATGAACCGCGTCGCGCGCGCTATGGGTATGGATCTCCTCCAGCATCAGCGGCACAAAACCGACCAGCGCATAGATCAGCGCCAGCCCGCCGAGGATCCGGCAACCGATCGAGAGGCCGGCGCCAAGACCGACGATTAGAATGGTCCGCGGCGAGGGCTGGGGATATTCTTCTGCGAGGCGGACAAGGCCCAGCATCAGGATCACCATCGCAACGGCGAATGGCGCATCCTTCGGGTTCATGAACATGTGCCCGTAGAAGGTCGGGCACAGCGCCAGCAGAAGCAACGCTGCGAGCCCGGCAAGGGGACCGCCGACCCGCCGGCCCAGCCGCCACGTTACCGCAAGGCCGATCACGCCGACGGTGGCGCCAAGCAGGCGGCGGGTTTCAAACAGTTCGAGCGGGATGACCTTGTGCAGCAACGCCGCCGCCATGTCGAAGCCGCCGCCATACATATAGAGGTTGGCAAAGGACAGTGCGCCGGTGTCCTTGAAACCGGAGCCATACATGCGCAACAGCAGATCGGCATATTCGGCGTGGGTGTAGTCGTCCCAGCCTAATCCATAGTCGCGAAAGGTGAGGCTTGCGATCAATCCGACTGCCGCCAGCACGAAGATGGCGAGGTCGTCGCAAGTCCGTTCCACCGAGCGCCGCGCAGGCGTGTCGATGGCCGAAGTCGTAATGGATGACATGGCTATTGGTAACCCGGTCCCCTAATGACCCAGCATAGGCGCTTTGGGCCTCATTCCCCGGTATCCATATAGCGCAATTAACTTTCCAAGTAATTGGGAATTGTGGCGTAATTTACTGGTGCGATGCAGCAAATACCTGCTTTAGGTATGCCTCACTGCCGCTCCGGACCTGATTTAAGGTCCGCTGACGGGCTTTTGACGGGAACTGCACCGACATTTGTCCGTTGGCGGTGTGGATAATAAGACGTTATCGTGGCCTTGGCGGCTTGCGAGTATTTCGGGCGCAGCCGAGAGGTGATTCCAATGAAGTTTGCGTTGTTGGCCGGGATTGGCCTGCTGTTGGCTGGGCTGCTGACGGTCGGGCTCGGAATCCAGATGGACCTCAGCTTCGGCAACACCCTGATCCTCACGGGGGCAATCACAGCGTGCACCGGGATGATGATGCTTAGCCTTTGGGCAGTTGCTGGCGAGTTGAAGAAGGTTGCGTTGGGTCTCGGCACCGGAATTCCCCTGGGATCGCGCGGAGGAACCGAAACGGTTCCGGGCAGGCGCAATCAGGGTCCGGACAACGATGGCTTCCCGCCCGGTCGTGACCAGCGGGAGCCGGAAGATCTTGAAAATTTGGAGTTCGAGGTGGAAGCGCCGACCTCCGCGCCGTGGCAGGCGGAGCCCCCGGGACGCGATCGGCGTCATGACGACGGCACTATCGCGCCGGAGCCGGCCGAAGCCGCCCCTTCTGCCAAGAAGACGCGACGTAATCTGATGTTTTCCTCGTCATCGCGGAAAGAACGCGAGCGCGCTCCGGGGCGAATGCCCGATCCTTCCGTGGCTGACCTCGGTCCAGTGCTGCCGCCGCGGGAATCAAATCAGGGTTCGCCAACGTCGATCGAGGAAGCCTGGCCAAAGCTGGAACGTTCGCGAGGAGCCGACCTGCCGCCGCAGCGGCGCGGCGGCCGGGCGCCTCCGGCCTTTAGCGAGACAAACGGCGCTGTCGGAGGAGATCGCTACACGCCGCCCACCCGCCGTGAAGACCGGTCGGGGGTGACGATTCTCAAGTCGGGCGTCGTCGATGGCATGGCCTATTCGCTGTATTCCGACGGCTCGATCGAAGCCCAAATGCCTGAAGGCATGATGCGGTTCGCATCCATCGAGGACCTGCGGGCCCATCTCGACCAGCGTCCCTGAGCGTTGTACTTGCGACAAGCCGGCCCTGAAAAATAGAATGCCGTCGTTCTTGTCACGCCAGCAGCAATTCGCCCATATTCGATAGTAGAGGAAAACCCGGAAAGCGTATTGGCTCTCGCGGGATACTTGGCGATTTGTGCGTTGTTCCGTAAGTTCCCGCCCGTGTTCCTTGCGTGACGACGATTTTCGAAAGGTTAAGGCCATGACCGACGCTGCCGGCAAGAGTTTCATCGACCTGACCGCGCATATCGTGTCGGCCTATCTCAGCAACAACCCGACGCCGGCTTCCGAAATACCGGCCCTGATCAGCCAGATTCACGCAGCTTTGCTGCGGGTCTCGTCGGGTCGGGTCGAGACGCCGCTCGAGCCCGCCAAACCGGCCGTGTCGGTGAAGAAATCGATGACCCCCGATTACCTGGTCTGTCTCGAGGACGGCAAACGCTTCAAATCGCTGAAGCGGCATCTGCGCACGCAATACAGCATGACGCCGGAACAATACCGCGACAAATGGGGTCTTCCGGCGGATTATCCGATGGTCGCGCCGAATTATGCGGTGGCGCGTTCGGCACTCGCCAAGAAAATGGGACTCGGCCAGCAGCGGCGGCGGAAATAGCGAACCCCGGTTCTTCCGCCGGCGCTGGACTTGAACTCTATCCCAGCGCGGATATTCAGGAAGCTGCGGCAAGCGCCTCGCGCGCGTCGGAGCGAATGCGTTCCACCATGGCGCGCAGGCCGTTGGAGCGCTGCGGCGTCAGATGCTCGCGAAATCCGAACTCGTCGAATACCGAGATGGCGTCGGTGGCGAGGATCTGCTGCGGCGTGCGGCCGGAATAAAGCGTCAGCAGGATTGCGATCAGCCCGCGCACGATATGCGCGTCGCTATCGCCGAGATAATTCAGCAACGGTTCGCCGCCTTTGCGGGCGATCTGCCTGGACAGCCAAACCTGGCTGGCGCAGCCCTGGACCTTGTTCGCGACGGAATGCTCGGCTTCCGGCATCGGGTCCAGCGTGCGGCCGAGTTCGATGACGTACCGATAGCGGTCGTCCCAATCGTCCAGCAGCGCAAAATTATCCCTGATTTCGTCGATCGTCATCGTGTTCCGTGCTCAATCCCAAAGCCATATATAGGATTGCGCGCGTTCAAAAGCGATATTGCTTCGTGGAAATGGCCATGGTTCCGGCCTGATCGGCCGTCACGGCGCCGGCATGCCTTGCCATTCCGCCAGCATGTCATCGGGCTTAAGGGTATCGCGCGGCGCCATGCCCGTGGGCAAAGCGCCGGCACCCGCGCCGCCGATCGAACTGGTATGGTCCGGCGGACGCTTGTCGGTGATGATGCGGTACAGCTTGCGCGCGCCATCCTGGGCACGCTGGCCGATCACGGTCGCGGCCTGCCCGCCAACCTCGCACGCCGTCGGCTGCCGCTTGCAAAACTGACTCATGTCCGACACCGCCGCGGTTGCGGCGGACACGGCTTCGGACGCCCCGACTTGCGGCAGCTTGTCCGATTCGGGTGTCTTCTCCCTGGGCAACAGCACGAGCACCAGCCCGAGCCAGAACGCCATACGAAGCAGGAAAAACATCTCGCGACCCCGGCCGTCTCTTTAGAGCATGATCCGGAAAAGCGGTACCGGTTTTTCCTCGCGACAAACGAAGCGTTTGCGCGGAGATCATGCTCGAACAAAAAGATAGAGCGGGATGACGACTCGAAAGATAATCATCACGCTCTCGTGTTGCGATTGATCTCGCAACGGCTCTTTGACTACCAGCCGTCGATAAATCCCAAGTGTTTGCGTTGAGGTTAAGCCGCCGGAAATTTGCGAAAAATCCGATTGATTTGAATCGGTGTAAATTTTCGATTGATGCCGGCTTTTCGCGAACGGATGGGCGCGACGCGCCGCGTCCACCATTTCGAAACCATAGCCGTTGCGGTGTCGAAACCTTATGTTCACCATTCGCACCGAATGAGCGGTTTTGCCTTGGGTGAAAACCCCGCGGATGGCCGGTCTTTGGCCGCGAAGCCGTTCACCTTAGCGTTCGCTTAATTTCGCTCTGACACGGTGGGGTAACGATAAGGGGGCGTTCCGGCGCGTCTTTTTTTGACCAACCAGCCGAAGCGCGAGAGCCGTGATAGCTTTGAGTATTTTCCGTGATTGTCTCGACGCGCTGCTGCATCCTTCGGCGCGGTATGATGCGTTGACGCGCGCGCGCCATCGCGCCTTCATGGCGCCGCGGCTGCTCGGCAGCCTCGCGGCCTTCGCCGCATTCCCGGTCTATCTCGCGATGCGCGGCGCGCCCACGGCATTGGAGGTCGCGGCATTCGCCTGGCTGATCGCACCCATCCTGCTGTCGTGGTTCCTGTCGCGCACCGGCCGCTACGAAGGCGCGCATGTATTGTCGTCGCTGGCGCTGGCGGGTTTCGTGGTGACGGTGGCAATAGCCACCGGCGGTATCGAATCCTCTGCCGCGATCTGGCTTGTGGTCGTTCCCCTGGAAGCCGCGCTCTCGGTATCGCGCCGCGTGGTGGCGTTCGCGTCCGCGCTGGCGCTGGCTTGCGCCGCGCTGCTGATCGCGGTCGGCTATTTCGACATGTTGCCGGCGCCCGCCATCAGCGCCGTGTCGCGCGATATCTTCATGGCATTCGGTGTCGCGTCGGCGACGCTGTATGCCGCGGGCCTCGCCTTCGGTGCGGAATTGCTGGCGCGCACCAGCGTGGCGCTGCTGTATCTCGAGGAGGATCGATATCGCCTGCTGGCGCGAAACATGAGCGATGTGATTTCGCGCCATCATCGCAACGGCGCGGTGCAATTCATTTCGCCGGCGGCGGAAACGATGCTGGGAACCCAGGTCGCGCGGCTGCTTGGGCATGGCCTGTTCGACCGCGTCCACGTCGCCGATCGTCCGGCCTATCTGACCGCGCTTTCGGACGCGGCGCGCGGCGGCGAGGCGCGCAGCGTCGAATTCCGTCTCAGGCGCGAGGTGCCGCGCGGCGAAGAAGACCGTGCGGTCGATTTTATCTGGGTCGAAATGCGGTGCCGGCCGCTCGAACAGGCGACCGAAACAGCGGCTACGCCGGAATCATTGGCTGCACCGGAAGCCGAGGTCGTGGCCGTGATGCGCGACGTCACCGACCGGAAACTTCAGGAGCAGGCGCTGGATCTGGCGCGCACCGCCGCCGAGCAGGCGGACGCCTCCAAGAGCCGCTTCCTCGCCACCATGAGCCACGAATTGCGCACGCCGCTCAATGCCATCATCGGGTTTTCCGAAATGATCGTTCAGGAAGACGTGTTGATGGTCAATGCCGCGCGCCGCAAGGAATACGCCCAGTTGATCAATGATTCCGGCCAGCATCTGCTGTCGGTGGTGAATGGCATTCTCGACATGTCGAAAATGGAGTTCGGGCAATTTCGAGATTTCGCCGGAGCCGTTCGCGCCGCGCGCGGCATTGCTCAATTGCTGCAATCTGCTGGCCTTGAAGGCGCGGGAGAATGCCATCGATCTGGTCAG
This sequence comes from uncultured Alphaproteobacteria bacterium, assembly GCA_963793165.1. Taxonomy (GTDB): domain Bacteria; phylum Pseudomonadota; class Alphaproteobacteria; order Rhizobiales; family Xanthobacteraceae; genus Bradyrhizobium. Next base: position 241,568 of record CAWBYU010000002.1, on the reverse strand, counting down.
CCGAGCGCCGGAGGACCTGCCTGACATGACCGGCGATCCGCGCGCGTTCAAGCAGATCGTGCTGAACCTCGTCTCCAACGCCATCAAGTTCACCGAGCGCGGCGGCACGGTGACGGCTTCCGCCAGCATCGAGGAATTGCAGCTGCTGCTTCGCGTCACCGATACCGGCGTCGGCATCGCCGCCGATGATCTGAAGCGGATCGGCAATCCCTTCTTCCAGGCCGGCAAGACCTATGAGCGGCGGCATGAAGGCACCGGCCTCGGGCTGTCGATTGTCAAGAGTCTCGTCGAATTGCATGGCGGCGAGATCACCTTGCAGAGCAAGATCGATGAAGGTACCACGGTGACCGTCGCGTTGCCGCTGACGTTCACGCAGCCGGCGCGAGAGCCGTCAAGCAACATCGCAAAGCTCACTCCGGCGTTGCGATCCGCAACTCAGGACAAAGTTCACCAGGTGAAGAAAAGTGCCTAGACAACGTCCGAAGGAAGACATGCCGCGGCGCCGTCGCGGAGCCAAAGCGGTCGCGCTCGACACCGATGTGGAGCGCAACTTCGCGATGCGTATTTTGCTTCACAGCCCGAAAGACACGATCGCGGGCCTGCTGGCATTCGCCGCGGTCAGCGCGATCGTCGCCAACGCGCTGTTTCTGCAAGCGGGACGTCATCCGTCGCCGATGTTCGGCGCGAGCGTCGCCGGAGCCGTCGGTCCGTTGCCGCGGCCGCGCCCCGTTGAAGCGGCGGCGACGATCGATCCCAAACCCGCCGAGCCCAAGGCCGCGGACCCGCTGGCCAGTCTGGTCAAATCGACCAACGCGCCGGCTACCGCGCCTGCCACGATCGCGCGGCCGCCCGTGCCGGTTCCAGCGCCCCCCCGCAGCGAGACGCCCGCCAATCCGGCGGCCGCCGCGCGCCGCGTGGCGGCGGTGCAGCGCGCGCTCACCGAATACGGCTATGGCCAGTTGAAGCCGACCGGCACCGTGGGCACCGATACCCAGGCCGCGATCCAGAAATTCGAACGCGAGCGCAAGATTCCGGTGACCGGGCAGGTGTCCGATCGGCTGGTGCGTGAGCTCACGGTGGTGATTGGCCGGCCGATCGAATAGAGTGGCTGCGGCAGGGGCGCCCGGCTCCGCTGCGTGCGAACCGTATTCGCAACGGCGCGGGCGAGGCAATATTCTCGTCGCCCAGGAATTTCCGGGCCCACCCTCCATCAGCGAAACAAGAAAGGCCGCAAGGGCCGCTGGCTTCGATTGTGGCGCTGGCCTATCGTTGATCCCATGCGATTGAAATCTAGCATATGGGTGGCGGCCTATCTGCGCCGCTGCCAGACCGAAGGCATATTCGGCGCGGTACGCCGGCGCGGCGCCGAAGAAGCCGGCGCGGTATTCGTCAAGGTGGCGCTGCTCGACGGCAATGCCATGCTGTATGTGCCGGCGCCGCAGACCGTCTATGACGACAGCCGGCCGATCGAACGCTTTTTTACAGCCACCTCGCCGCAGCCCGTGCCGGAAGCGTCGGTGGAGGAGCGGCTTGTCAAGGAAATCCGGTTCGACCCGGATGCCTGGATCGTGGAAACTGAGGACCGGGCCGGGCGGCACTTTCTCGACCTGGCGAAGGGCTAACATGCTTTGATGATCGCGCCCAAGGACCTGCGCGATGGACGACAAACACCAACCAGCGGCGATCAACCGCGAAGTCGATAAGGGAGATTTTCATGTCGGGTCCACTCACGGGCGTACGCGTGCTGGATTTTACCGCTGTGGTGTCGGGCCCGTTCGCGACCATGTTTCTCGCGGACCAGGGCGCCGATGTGCTCAAGATCGAGCCGATCGGCGGTGACAGCGTGCGCCGCAGCGGCGCGGCCATCGACAAGGCCGGCGAATTCTCCGCCCTGTTCATTTCGTCGAACCGCGGCAAGCGCTCGCTTTCGATCGACATGAAGAGCGATGCCGGCCGCGAGGTGCTGGCCAGGCTGGTCGCGCGCACCGACGTGCTGGTGCAGAATTTCCGTCCCGGCACCATGGAGCGGCTCGGGCTGGGGCCGGAGGAACTGCGCGCGCGCGATCCGCGCCTGATCTATGTTTCGATCAGCGGGGTCGGCGACAGCGGTCCCTATGTCAAGAAGCGCGTCTACGATCCGATCATTCAGGGCCTGTCCGGCTTTGCCGATATCCAGTCGCAAGCGGTCACAAACCGCCCGCAGATGATCCGGACCATTGTCGCCGACAAGACCACCTCGGTTTTCACCGCGCAGGCGGTGTCGTCGGCGCTGTATGCGCGCGAAAAGACCGGGCAGGGCGATCACATCCAGGTCGCAATGCTCGATGTCATGATCTCATACCTGTGGCCGGAAGGCATGGCGCAATACACCGTGGTCGGAGCCGAGCCCGCCGCCGCCGGTCCCAACGACCGGCCGGACCTCGTGTTCAAGACCACCGACGGCTACATCACGGCGGGAACTCTCTCGGACTCCGAATGGCAGGGTTTCTGCAGGGCGTCGGGCGATCCGGAACTGGCAAAGGACGCGCGGTTTGCAACGCAGGCGGGGCGTTCGGCAAACGCGACCGCACGCATCCACAAGATGGCCGACTACATCTCGCAGCGTTCGACCGCGGAATGGCTGGAACGGCTCGATGCGGCGGACGTTCCTTGCGCGCCGATCCTGCGCCGCGGTGAAATCATCGGAAACGAGCAGGTCGTCGCCCGCAACCTGATCGCCGAGTTCGATCAGCCGACGGTCGGGCGGGTGCGGCAGCCCAAACCGGCCGCGCGCTTCCAGCGCAATGAAGCCGCGATCGGCGGCCCGGCCCCGCGCGTCGGCGAGCACTCGCGCGATGTTCTTCGCGAACTCGGATATGGCGACGACGCCATCGACAGGATGATCGCGGATAAAATGGTACGAATGGCTTCCTGACCGCCGGCGCTGAAGGGAGATATGAATGTCGCAACGGAACCAGGTGGCGTTGCTGGTCGGTGCCGGAGATGCGATCGGCGCGGCCGTGGCCCGGCGCTTTGCCCTCGGCGGTTACAAGGTTTGCATTGCCAGGCGCGACGCGGCCAAATCCGAGGCCTTGATCGAAGAGCTGCGCGCGGAGGGATGCGAAGTCCACGCTTTCAGCGTCGATGCCCGCCAGGAGGCCGAGGTGCAAAGCCTGTTCGCGCGTGTCGAGGAGACTATCGGCCCGATCGAAGTCTGCCTTTTCAACGCCGGCTCGAACGTCAGGAAACCCCTGCTGGAGACGACCGGAACGTTGTTTCTCAAGGCGTGGGAATTGGCCTGCTTCGCCGGATTTCTGGTGGCGCGGGAGGCTGCCCGTCACATGCTCAAGCGCGGCCATGGCACCATGCTGTTCACGGGCGCTACCGCCAGCGTTCGCGGCAGCAGTGGCTTTTCCGCATTTTCATCGGCGAAGTTCGGCCTGCGCGCGCTGGCCCAGGCGATGGCGCGTGAGCTCGGACCGAAAAATATTCATGTCGTGCATCTGTTGATCGACGCCGGTGTCGACAGTGCGGCGATCCACGCGCGCATGAAGGCTGCAAGCGGTATCGATGTCAACGACATCCCGCCCGACAGTCTCACCAAAACCAAATCCATCGCCGAAGCGTACTGGTTCGCGCATCATCAGGCTAGGGATGGCTGGACGCACGAACTGGACCTGCGGCCGTTTGTGGAGAAATGGTAGAATGTCCGCTGCACCCAGGCTGACCTTGTGGGGAGTTGGAACGAGCCGGACCGTTCGCGCCCACTGGGCGATGCACGAACTTGGGCTCGCCTACGAGACGCGCCCGATCGGCGCGCGTACCGGAGAGACGCAGACCGCGGAATACACCGCCCTCAACCCCCGTCAGAAGATCCCGTTGCTGCAGGACGGGGATTTCTGCATCGGCGAGAGTGCCGCGATCGTCGCCTATCTCTCGCGTACCTATTCCAGCGAGGGGATATCGCTGATCCCGGAACCGTTGCGCGAATATGCCGCCTGGCTCGAATGGTCATTCTTCATCGTCACCGAACTGGATTCGACCAGCCTGTATGTGATGCGTCGCCACAAGGCCGACGCCCTGGGTCACATCTATGGTGTGGCGCCGGAAGTGGTGGTGAGGGCGGGCGAATATTTTCGCCGGCAACTGCGTCACGTCGAAACCGCGCTTGCCGATGGCCGGGCCTATCTGATGGGCGACCGCTTCACCAGCGCCGATATCCTGCTGACCACATGCCTCGAATGGGCCATCGCCTATGACGTCGGCATTTGCGACAACGCCTATCCCTATCTCGAACGCATCAAGCAAAGAACGGCTTACCAGCGCGGCAAGACCGCCAATCTTTCCAGCGCCGCCGCGGTCCAGCCCGCGGACCTGCCTTTGTGGAATACGCGCTAGAGCGAGATGACTTCTCTTCGATTCGTCATCTCGCTCTATTTTTTGTTTGAGCATGATCTCCGCGCAAACACTTCGCGTTTGTCGTGAGGGAAAATCGGTGCCCACTTTTCCGGATCATGCGCTAACCCTTCGATCCCGTGCGTGCGACGCCGCCGGCACCGGGCAATGGCGCCGAAGGGCGGGTTTGCACGGTCGCCGGGCGGGCGCGCTGGCGCTCGTCGTCATAAAGCCCGGGCCGGTACTTGGCGCGGGTGATGGCCATGGTCGAGCCGCGCCACGCCGCCAGCATGATAAGGGCGGATCGCTCGTGCAGGACTTCGTACAGGCGCGACAGCCGGTAGACGTAGTGCACGGAAGCGCCGCGTTCGGGATTGAGAAACAGCAACACCCGCTGGAACACCGGACCCGGCATGTCCAGCGCCTTGACGGCGCAGGCCAGCGGCTCGCCGCCGGGATCGTTGACCACTTGGGCGGTGATACGCGCCGGCAATATCAAGGCCTCGCCGAGCTCCAGCGTGAAGTTCTCGATATCGGCGGCGAACGCGGCCATCTCCAGCGTCTCGATGGCGCGCGCTGCGCGCTGCGCTGGAATTCGCGCGGAAGCCTTTAGCGGCGTCTGCAGGAAATTATGCAGGATCAAGGCGCGCTCGCTGGAATTGGCGCGGAAGAACATGTCGCTGATCTCGGCGGCATCGTTCGGCTGCATCGACAAATTCGATGACATTCGCGACGGCGCGGCGCTGACGGCCTCGGCCGGCGGGACCGGAATCTCATGGGCGACGGCAACGGCATGGTCCGGACTTGGGGGCCGTAGCCCGAGTTTTCTGAGGACTTCGATAGGCGTGCCCGGGTAGATCGCAAGCCGCGCCCGGACGGCTGCGCGCGTGGCGTCATCAACCTCCTCGATCAGCCGAGAGGTCAGCTCGATGAATTGCCGCTCTTCGTCGGCGCTATGCGCGTCGGCCTGGACGTAGAGGTCGGTCAGCACGCGCAGCAAAGTGGGTCTGATATCGACGCCCTCCCGACGCGAGAGTGTCATCAACCCGTCGAACCCGGGAAATAGCAGAGGTGTGGTCATGTCAGAGGTACGCGACTGAGTAACACTCGCGCCAGTCTAGCGGCGTTGCTTTAACAGCTCGTTAACCCTGACGGTATCTTAAGGAACTTTAGCGTCCGGGCTCGCTCGAAATTCCGGCATACCCCTGGGTTTGGATGCCGTTGGCACGATATTCGCTTTATCCCTGCTGGCGGTCGTTGGCGGAATATTTCCTCCGGTTCCTGCCATGGAGAACAAATGGGCGAAGTCGTACAATTTATTCCGAGGAAGCCTGATCCGGACCAGAAAGCGCGTCTTATTCGAGAGGCCCGCGCCATCTACGAAAGCATCTTCCCAACGGAACACGCCGGTACCGCGCCAATCGACAGCGATACGCCGTCCTGAAATTTGCTCTCGAAAAAATTGAGTTCGACGATCCATCCCGACGCCAAGAAAAGCCGGTCGCGATCCGAAAGGAATCAGCGGCGTGCGCTGCCCAGGGCGATCCGGCCGAGTTGCGCCGCCGCCCGGACGGACTATTGGCGTGGATCGCGCGGGCCGATTTGGACGGGCAATAAGGTGCCGCACTGATTGCTCTGACTTCGCAACTGATCGCGCGAAGTCCTTGGCGGCGTTTGCGCTGACAGCTCGCAAGCAAACCAATTTGTGAAGCCTTTCACGGCTTCTGCGGCTTCGTTGTGCGGCAGCCGATGGCCGCTAAATCGGGATCCGCGCCCCCGCGCATTAAGATGCCGTTAACCACGTCCTGTCCTTAATGGCCGTCTGTCGTCGGCCGGATCGCGCCAGAGCGGCAACCAGAGAGAGTTGTACATGGGGACCATCATTGAATTCCCGGCGGATGCGGCTTCGCGGCGGCCGGGCTCAACCATGGATGGCGCTGCACGCGAAGGCATGGGGATCGTCCTGATTCTCCCCGTCATCCGGATCGAACGCGAACCCGACAGGACCAGCGATGGACGCGGACCGGAAGAAGGTACGGCCCCCGGCCGCCGCCGCCGCCGTCGCACCTGACATCGGACTTTTGATATGCCGGAGACGTGTTTTCCGATCCGGACAACAACGCAGGCCCGCTGGCGCTCACCGGGCCCGATGCTGCTTCTGATGAGTGTAGTGCTGGGCGGCTGCAGTGGCGGTGATTTCGGCCGCACCCGCCAGGATTTCCGCAATGACGACATGCATCGCTGGCTCGGCGCCGAGGCGACGGGAAGCATCGGCCTGCGCGCGTCGCAATTCCAGCTTACCGAAAACGAACGGATGCTTCGCGATCTCGCTTACCCCCTGATCGAGCCGCCGCATTCGCGGCCGGCGTGGAAAAGCGTGTTCGGCGATTACCAGGCGCTGCCTTCGCCATGGCGTCAGAAGGTGATATTCGACCGCACCGCCTATGGCCGCACGCTGATCGACGAACCGCACCGCTCGCATGCATCGCGCTACGCGCAATTGATGGAAGACGTCCGCAACGACCTCACGCGGTTCGAGCCGTTCTTCGCCGGCGCCGCGCGCGTGATCGAGCTCGACAGGAAACGCAACGCCAGTCTCAAGCTGGTTTCGGAACTGTCGCCGGCCGAGCGGGCCGACGCGGTCGCCCGCATGGAAGAAAACGCCTTGATCGTGCAGTGGGTCCAGCAATGCCTGGAGCGGAGGGTTTCGTCATACCGTTGGGCGCTGGAGCGGCTGGTGATCCACGCGCCGGACAATATCGCCGCCGACGCCGATCGCTTGATCGGCGAACTCGCCGCGCAGACGGCCAACCCGCCGGTCGCGGCGCAGCCGGTAATCGGGCACGCCGTGAGCGTCCGCGGCTGAGAGAATCCCGATCGCCGACATCGTCAGCTTGATCATTCACGTCCGAAAAGTGCCCGCCGAGCGGACATCGGTCACACGCGCGCGCCTGCTCACGCCCTAACTCTATTCAGTCATGGTGCTGACGCAATTTCTGTTTTAGTCGGTGAGAACTAAGAAAACCCGTGCGTGGACCATACTGGTTCCCACAACGGTTCCGTCGCCAGGATTGGCACGGATCCGCAAAAAATGACGCAAGCTCGTTAACGCATCCGCGTTCGCTTGATCATGTTTTGCGGCTTCGGGAACCGAGTGATCTAGAAAATCAATCGAGGAGTTATGATGGTGTTTCATTCGAGCGCCGCAATTTGCGGCGCCGTAGTTTCGCTTGCCATTTCTGTTACCGTTGCTCGAAGTGAAATCGTTGCAGTTCATTCAAGCGCCGTCGTCAATGCCGCTTCTGGGGATGCGATCGTTGGCGCGGCATCCACGTACAATCCGTTCCGGCCTGGATGGCGGGAGGGCGGCCCGAACACAGCCTCCGGCGAGCGCTATGATCCCTCTGTCTGGACGGCTGCCATCAAGACGAGTTTGCGCCAGAAATTTGGTGGGGTTCAATATGGCGCGAGGCCGAAATATGCCCTCGTTGAGGCTGTAGGCAAGAAGGTCATCGTCAAAATAAATGACGTGGGGCCGCTAACGCCTGGCCGCATCATTGACCTCAATGAACGGGCGATGCGCCATTTCGATCCAAGCCTTCAGCTCGGGGTAATTCATGGCGTAAGCGTTAAGCCGCTTTTTGGCGACTATTGGATCCCCGGACCGGCTGGCTGAACATCGTACCAATCCTGCAAACGCTTCAAGAGATATCGATCAGCGCTTGCCCCGGGGCGGCGCCGGTGCCGGCGTGGGCGGTGGCTCTTCCTGTTTCGCCGGCGGCGGTTCTGTCTGCACCTTGCAGCTCGATGCCGTGAGCGTCGCCTGTGCCTGCGGCATCAGGCCCGGCTCGGGCGCCAGCGCTTTCAACACGATCAACCCCGTGGCGGTCGGAGAGTTGATGATCAAGCGGTCGGCTGCCGTGACGTCCTCGTCCTCCGGAAGTTCGGCATGCTGGGCTTCGGTCATGAGATCGAGTTCGATCACCTTGCGCCCCGCGGACCGGTCGTTGATGGCGTAATAGGCGACTTCGTTGCGGGTATAGAACGACACCGAGGTGTAGGCCTGGCTGACCGGCACCGCCAGTTTGATCGGGCCGTCCGAGAGATCGTAACGGCAGATCGCGATCGCGAACGCCGGATCCATGAACGGCATCGGCGCGTTGCTTGGATCGGCCAGGGGCAGGGGGGTGACGGCGTTGAGCTTGGTCATCGGCGTCAGCCGCGAATAGGCGTCCTGGGTGGCGATGCGCGGCAACGCCAGCACGCTGACGAGATGCACGACGGCGCCCAGCAGCACGCCCGCAATGATCGTGAACACCACGCGGATCATGGGCACCCCGCGGTCGAGATCGAGGGCATCGGCGCGTCGCGCTGGGTCCGGGTCGCGACGCCGACCGGCGTATCGTAAAGCCGCAGCATCAGCGCATAGCGCTCGATGCCGCCGGTGGGAAGCCAGTTGCCGGCGCGCGACCTCGACGCCACCCGGATTTCGAAGGCGCCATCGGCGCCGCGGATGATCTCCTGGCTGGTGAAGCCGTAGCGTTGCAGCGAATTAGCAACCAGATGACCCTTCTTGTCGTAGAGCGTCAGCGTCCAGAACCGCGCCGCGGGCGTGACGCCGCTGATGACGACATCGCAGCGCCCGTCGAGCGGCTGTTTGCGGTCGTCCGTCGTCGCCGAGAAGGCGACGCCGTCGCCGGTGCCGACCGGCAGTTCGCCGCTGCGCGCGATCGATGCGCGGGAATATGGATCGACGTCGGCGGTGCCGGTCTTGGGCCGGGCAGTCCAGGCGCCGATCGTGAGCGTGCCGAGATCGGTGCCGCGCGTCGCCGTCATCCAGGTCGCGCCGAGGCCGACGACGGTTGCGAGTATCAGCGCCAGCAAGGTGATGAAGATCAGGCGCACGGTGGCTACTTGCGCGGCAAGGGTTTGGCCGCCGCGTCGCCGGGCGCCGCCGCCGCGAAGCTTTCGGGGAAGGCGAGCGAATTGGACGACACCGGCTTGCCCGGCTTCACCGGTTCGCCGGATGAGGTTTTCGCCGCCGTCTTGGCTGCCTCGTCGAGCATCTTTTCAACGCGCACCAGGATATCCGCGCCGCGCTTGGTGAGGATCGGCGGCGGTCCCGGCTTGATGTCAGGAACCTTTGGCGCGCCGTTGGCGGCCACGGTCGCGGCAACCGGGGCCGCGGGCAATTTCGTGCCGGCGCCGATGCCGGCGATCTCCTTGATCTCGACGCCTTGGTGAGCCGCGACCATGATGTCGTGCCAGGTCTGCGCCGGCAGCGAGCCGCCGGTCATGCGGTTGGTCGGCGAATAATCGTCATTGCCGTACCAGACCGCGCAGGTGAAGTTGCCGGTATATCCGACGAACCACGCGTCGCGATAGGCGTTGGTGGTGCCGGTCTTGCCGGCGGTCGGAATGCCGTCGAGCGCCGCGCGGCGCGCCGTGCCTTCGCTGACGACATGACTCATCATGCCCGCCATGTCGGATGCGACAGATGCCGGAATGGCTTGCAACGGCTTCTTGCCGTCGCGGTCGAAGCGCCAGACCAGATCGCCGGTCCCGGTGCGGACTTCCAGCACCGCATGCGGCGTGACCGATTTGCCCTTGTTGGGGAAGGTCGCATAGGCCACGGCGTGCTCGATCACGGTGACCTCGTCGGCGCCGATTGGCAGCGATGGCGTATCGGGCAGCGGCGCCTTGAGGCCGAAGCGGCGCGCCACCTCCACGATCTTGGCGCGGCCGGCCTTCGGCCCGCCCTTGCCGCCGATGGTGATCGACAGCTTGACGGGAACGACGTTGATCGACCGGGTAATCGCCTGCGTCAGCGTCACCGCGCCGGAATAGGAGTGGCCGTAGTTCTGCGGGCACCAGTTGCCGATGCAGACCGGGCCATCGACCACGATCGAGGTCGGCTTGAAGCCGTTAAGGAGCGCGGTTGTGTAGACATACGGCTTGAACGACGAGCCGGGCTGCCGATAGGCGTCGGTCGCGCGGTTGAACTGGCTGGCGCCGTAGTCGCGGCCGCCGACCATGGCGCGCACGCCGCCGTCGAGATCGGAGACCACGGTAGCGGCCTGGGTGGCGTGATAGTCGCGGCCGAACTGCCGCAACTGGTTTTCGATGGCGTCTTCCGCGGCGCGCTGCACGTTCATGTCGATCGCGGTGCGGACCACGAAGACGCGCTCGACATAGGATTTCGGAAAGGTGTCGACCAGCTTGCGCATCTCGTCGAACGCCCAATCGAGGTAGTAGTTGGGCGAATTCTCGTCGCGGCGGTCGACCGCGGTGGCCGGATTGCGTCGGGCGCCGAACACCTGGCCTTCGGTCATGAAGCCGGCATCGACCAGGTTGTCGAGCACCACGTTGGCGCGGGCGCGGGCGGCGGGCAGGTTGATGTGCGGCGCGTATTTGGTCGGCGCCTTGAACAGGCCGGCAAGCATGGCCGCTTCCGCGAGATTGACGTCGCGCGCCGACTTGTTGAAATAGAAGTGCGCGGCGCCGTCGACGCCGAAGGTGCCGCCGCCCATATAGGCGCGGTCGAGATAGAGCTTCAGGATTTCGTTCTTGGAAAGCCGCGTCTCCAGCCAGACCGCGAGAAACGCCTCTTTTACCTTGCGCTCGATGGTGCGCTCATTGTTCAGGAACAGGTTTTTGGCGAGCTGCTGGGTGATCGAGGAGCCGCCCTGCCGCACGCCGCCGGCCTGCGCGTTGGTCACCAGGGCGCGGGCGGTGCCGGCGAAGTCGATGCCGAAATGGTCGTAGAAGCGGCGGTCCTCGGTGGCGAGCGTGGCTTTGATCAGATTGTCCGGAAAATCCTCAAGCGGGATCGAATCATTGTGCTTGATGCCGCGGCTGCCGATCGGGTTGCCGTAGCGGTCGAGGAACGTCACCGCGAGATCGGATTTTTTCAGCCAGTCGTCATCGGCGGTTTCGCGAAATGCCGGCACCGCCAGCGCCAGCATCAAAAGCAGGCCGCCGAGCCCGATGGTCGCGGCCTCGGACGCCGGTTCGATGAAGACCCAGCGCTTCCAGCGGCCGACATAAAAGCGGTCCATGAACGTCGAATACCGCTCATAAAGCTCGCGGGCGCCCTTGCCGGACGAGAACAGGGTGGAATCGATGCGCGCATCGATATCCAGCAACCAATGCTGGATTTTCCGCTTCAATTCTGGTGGTACGATCTGGCGCACCGGGACCCTTGGTCAGTTCGCAAGCGCTCAAGCGCCCGATAGGCACCGCCGAGACGTCTTGCGGGAATGTTGCGGCAAACCCAAGGCGCTTTCGCGTCTGTGGGGACCAGTGTTCCGAATCCGAAATTCACTTTACCCGGCAGCATCCCTTTAAGCGAACTCGAATTCAAAGGAACACTGAAAAACGATGACAATGGCGCGGTTTAGGTTCAGAAGCTCGCTCGACGCAGCGCTGTTACGCGTAAGCAGACACCTGAATCACCTTAACTCCTTCCCTATCTAATCGAGTAGGCCCCATAAACCAATGGTCCAGCTCGGATTTTGAACAGCAGGGCTAACGCCGCGCGGCTCTATTGCCATCGCGAATCCGGCCGCTCGCCGTATTCCAAAAGCAACCCGGCAGGATCTTACGTCAACGCTGTCCAAGGAAACCTCGGGAACCCATGATCGCCCCACCCAAGCCACGCTCGAATCAAGAAGGATTCTTCTGGAAAACCAAGACGTTGGAAGAGATGTCGAGCGCCGAATGGGAAAGCCTGTGCGACGGCTGCGCCCGCTGCTGCCTCGAAAAGCTCGAGGACGAGGACACCGGCAAGATCTATTTTACCCACGTTTCCTGCAAGCTTCTGGATGCCGGTCTTTGCGCCTGCAAGGACTATTCAAACCGGTCCGACCTGGTTCCCGACTGTGTCCGGCTCACGCCTGAAAACGTCCGCACCCTGAACTGGCTGCCGCCGAGTTGCGGCTACAAGCTCGTGGCCGAGGGGCGCGATCTCTATTGGTGGCATCCTTTGATTTCGGGCGACCCCAATACCGTCCACGAAGCCGGCGTTTCCGTGCGCGGCAGGGTGCAGGGCACCGAGAACGAAATCGCCGATGCGGATCTCGAGGATCACATCGTGCAATGGCCGGCGCTGTTGCCGAAGCGCGCCCGCCTCAAGAAGCGACCGCAATCCTGACGGGCGCTCTTGAATCGTCACGCGATTGCGATGACCCCCTGGCGGGATGCACCCATGCGCGTAACCCGCTGCCGGAGCTTGGGTTTGCCGCTTAGATTGCAAGCATAGCGATTCCGCGCGGCGTCCCGTTGCGCTACTTAAGATTAACATACGTCCGCATGAACAAGTTCGAACGGCAGGGCCGCCAACCGGCCGGCCAACGGGCATTGCCCGAAGCCATCCCAGGCGACCTGTCGCAAATGCCGGCCGAGGTCATCGATATCGGCGACGCGCCGCCGCTCGCGCCGCGGGCGCCGCTCAGCCCGAGCGAAATCCGCACCATCCTGGTCAGCCTGATGCTGACGATGTTTCTGGCCGCGCTCGACCAGACCATCGTCGCCACCGCGCTGCCGACCATCGGCCGGCAGTTCCAGGACGTCTCCAACCTGTCGTGGGTGATCACGGCCTACCTCCTGGCCGCCACCGCGGTCGCGCCGGTGTTCGGCACGCTGGCCGACATCTATGGCCGCCGCGCCATGATCATCGCGGCGCTGAGCCTGTTCGTCGCGGGCTCGATCCTGTGCGCGGTCGCGCCCAACATGCCGGTGCTGATTCTGGCGCGGGGCCTGCAAGGGCTCGGCGGCGGCGGCATCCTGCCGATCGTGCAGACGGTGATTTCGGACGTGGTGACGCCGCGCGAGCGTGGGCAGTACCAGGCCTATTTCAGCGGCGTGTGGATGGCCGCGGGCATCGCGGGGCCGGTGATCGGCGGCGTGTTCGCCGAGCATCTGCACTGGTCGATGATCTTCTGGATCAACGTGCCGCTCGGACTTGGATCGCTGGCGCTGCTGCTGCCGAAGATGGGCAAGATCCCGGTATTCCACCGCCGGCGCAAGGTCGACTGGCTCGGCGGCGTGCTGCTGATGGCCGCCGCCGTGGTTTTCATGCTGGTGCTGACCTGGGGCGGCAGCCGCTATCTCTGGCTGTCGCCGACCATCATGGCGATGGTCGGCGCGTCGGTCGCGCTCGCTTTCGCTTTCGTCTGGCATGCCCGAAACGCCGATGAGCCCTTCCTGCCACTGCCGCTGATGGGCGGCACGGTCGCGCCCTATGCGATGGCGGCCGGCGGCTGCGCGCTTGGCGCGATACTGGGGCTGACGGTGCACCTGCCGCTTTATTACGAGGTGGTCTATCACCTGAGCGCCAGCGAAGCCGGACTTGCGCTGATTCCGCTGGCCGCGGTTTCGACCTGCGGCGCCGCGATCGCCGGCCGCACCATGGCGCGCGCCAGGCATTACAAGCGGGTCGCCATCGTCGGAACCGCCTGCTCCGCCGTGGCGGGATCCGTGATGGCGCTCACGGCGCTGCCGCTATGGGCGTTGCTGGTACTGTTGTCGATCTTCGCGCTTGGCCTTGGCACGGCATTTCCGGTCAGCGTGGTCTCGCTGCAGAATTCGGTGGCACGCTCGCAGGTCGGCACCGTCACCGGTGCGATGAATTTCTTCCGAGCGCTGATGGCGTCGTTCACGGTGGCGGCGTTCAGCGCGATTCTCCTGATGGCGCTTGGCGCCGACATTTCGCTCAGCGGAGAGCATCGCGGCCCTGTAAGTTCGATTTCGGCCGCTGACATGATCGCGGCGTTCCGTTATGTATTCGCCGCCGCCGCGGCGCTGCTGGCCTGCGCATCCTTGTGCAACGTCCTGATGGAAGAAAAGCCGCTGGCCGGACCGGCGACGCCGGTTGAGATCGCAGAGTAGGGCGCGTCGGCTATCGCTCGGCCGCGATTTGATCTAACAGCGGCGCCAGCAAGTCAGTTGATCGAATTCGATGAGGAGCCAGCCATGAGCAAACCCACCGTTGAGCAGGCCCGGATGGGCACCGAAGGTATCGCCTTCTGCATTGCGCGGACCCTGATCGAACGCGACCCCTCGCTGAAGGCGCCGATGCGCGCCAACCTGCGCAAGATGTGGGAGCTTCTCGAAGAGCGCGAAGACCACGGCGCCGCCGACATGGTGGACACCATGATCAAGGCGCTGAACGATCCCGCCTTCTTCAAGCCTTAAGGTTGCGCTTGCTCAGGTCCCGGGCCTCGAAACCTCGGTCTCCTTGCTGGTGATGAATTCCAGCAGCGCCGGGATGCCTTCGTTGGTTTTCGCGATGCCGCGCCGGATCGCGGGAATGATGTCTTCCGGCCGGGTGACGCGCTCGCCATGGCCGCCGAAGGCGCGCGCCATCGCGGCATAGTCGCCGGATATATCGGTCGAGCGGTATTTTTCGGTCGATATCGGCATCACCTTCAATTCGATCGCCATGCTGAAATTGTTCAACAGGATCGACATGATCGGAATCCGCTCGCGCACCGCGGTCTCGAAATCCATCCCGGTAAAGCCGATCGCGGCATCCCCCCAGACATTGATGCAGAGCTTGTCGGGTTTTGCGAGCTTGGCGCCCATCGCGAGCCCCAGTCCGTAGCCGAGCTGGGTGGTCTTGCCCCAGCCGATATAGGACAGCGGTTCGACCGCTTTCCAGAACGGCGAGAGCTGATCGCGCGGGCTGCCGGCGTCATGGGTGATGATGGTGTTTCCGATATCGACCGTGTGCTGCAAATCCCAGAGCACGCGATAGGGGTTCAGCGGCGCGGTGTTGCTGGTCAGCTTCGGCATCCATTTCGCCAGCCATTCCTGATGCGACGCGGCGATCTCGGCTGTGACCGCCGACGCATCGCGGTCTGATTTGACGCTCCTGCCGATCTCTTCCAATAGCGCGTCGAGCACCAGGCCGGCATCGCCGACCAGCCCGATTTTGGCCTCGACATCCTTGTTGAGATGCGCGGGATCGAGCGTCGAATGGATGATGGTCTTGCCCTTGGGCATGGCGATGCCGAACGAGGTTTCCGTGAACGAGCAGCCGATGCCGAAAATCACGTCCGCCTCGCTGAGGAATTTCGGCACCGCGCGCGGCACGGCCAGGCCGCCGGAGCCCAGTGAAAGCGGGTGCGTCTCCGGAAACGATGACTTGCCGCCGAGGCTGGTGGTGACGGGAATGGCGAGCCGTTCGGCCAGCCGCCGGAGTTGCGGCCAGGCTTGCGCATAATGCACGCCCTGGCCGGCATAGATCACCGGCCGCCTGGCGCCGATCAGCAGCGCGGCGGCTTCCATCACATGCACGGGGTCGGCGCCGTAACGGGTGCGCAGCACCGGCGTGTAGTTCAGCGGCTCCGGCACCTCCTCGTTCCACATGTCGGCCGGGATTTCGACGATCACCGGCCCGCCGCGGCCGTTCTTCAGCTTTGTAAACGCACGGCGGAAAATGTTGCCGACTTCGGCGGCGATGTTGATCGGCTCGGCCGACTTGGCAAACGCCTTCATCGCCTGGCTGGAATTGAAGTTCGGCTCGATATTGGCCAGCCGCCGCGCATAGCCCATCGGCAGCACCAGCACCGGGACGGATTCGCCGTAGCATTGCGCCACCCCGCCCATGGCGTTTTCCGCGCCGGGGCCATGCTGCATGCAGAAGGCGCCGATGCTGCGCCCGGAAGTGACCCGCGAAATCGCATCCGCCATGTGGAGACCGACCCGCTCCTGCCGCACCATTATCGGCCTGATCTCGGCGTTGGCCGCGTATTCGATGAGATGGTTGACGGGGTAGCCGCAGAGAATCTCGATTCCCTCGCGCTTCATGATTTCCGCAATGGCGGTGCCGAGCTTCATGGCGGTCTCTCCCCGGAATTGGCCGATGTTGGCTCGGCCTGTGACGGATAGTTGGAACAGGAATCCGTCCGTCGGTAAAGCGTGCATGCCGGCTTTCCCGGGAAGCTCTGATATGCATTTATTGGCGCAACAACAGGTTCACTCGGATCCCTCCAGTGCACGCCTCAAGCGGCGGATGACGACGCCACGGGCGCGGTCGTCGGCGGCCGCTTCGATGCGATCGTTGATATCCAGCACCAGTCTCGACATCTCATTGTGCCAATCGAGATGTGTCACCGCTTCGGGCGCGAGCCGGCGGCGACGGGCTACGTCCATCAGCGTGGGGGCAGGGGTCGAAAGCTCGTAGACATCGTCCAGCAGCGGCTGAAACAGTTTTGCCGCCGGAATGATTCGTTCCGCGATGCGTTCGGCGAGGCCCGCGATCGCTGACTCCTCGCCGTGAACGAGGAATACGCCCCGTTGAATTGGGCGGCGCGCCGCGATCCATCGCGCAATTTCCGTTCCATCGGCATGTCCCGAATATTCGTCGATCATGCGGATGCGGGCCGCGACCTTGATCTCTTCACCCTGGATCCGAACGGCCCTGGCGCCTTCCTGAAGAAATCGCCCCAGTGTGCCGTGCGCCTGAAATCCGACCAGCAGCACGGTCCCCCGGCTGTTCCACAACCAGCGCTTCAGGTGATGTCGAATCCGCCCGGCGTCGCACATGCCGCTTGCCGCGATGATGATATGAAAGCCGGTCAGTTTTGCGATCGATTTGCTTTCGTCGACGGTTTCCGTGAATCTGAGATGTGGCGAGTTGAACAGACGATTGACGTCGATATCCCGATCAAGGCTCGCTGCGTGTTTTCGGAAAACCTCGGTCGCGTGAATGGCGAGCGGAGAATCGAGAAATATCGGCGCAGTCGGCACCTCGCCACGCTCCATCAAATCGACCAGGTCGACAATCAATTCCTGGGTGCGTTCGACCGCGAAGGCGGGGATCAGCAACGCCCCTTTTGTCGCCGCGGCATCGCGGACCTCGCCGGCCAGGCGCTGCCGACGTTCCTCCGGCGTCGTCGGCGTGCGGATCCGGTCGCCGTAGGTTGATTCCGAAATCACATAGTCGAAGCCGGCCGGCGCCGTGGGATCCGGCTGCAGCAGTTTCGCATCGGGACCGACATCGCCGGAAGCGAGCAGGCGCAGCGGACGGCCCGAGGAACCCGCCTGCTCGAACTCGATTTCGATCGAGGCCGAACCGAGCAGATGGCCGGCGTTCCAGTAGCGGGCGCGAACGCCCGGTATCACGTCGGTCCATGTTTCATATTCGACCGGCTGGAACGACTGCAGCGAGGCGATGGCGTCAGCCTGGGTGTAGATCGGGATGACTTCGGGCCTTCCGCGCGCCGCATTGCGCCGGTTGAGGGCCGCGACCTCCGATTCCTGGATGCTTCCGGCATCCGGCAACATGTAGGAACACAGATCGATCGTTCCCCGCGTCGCCAGGATCCTGCCACCGAAGCCTTCACGCACCAGCTTCGGCAGCAGCCCGCTATGGTCGATATGCGCATGCGTCAGAAGCACGGCATCGACATCATCCGGTCGGAACGGAAAGGCGCCATAGTTGAGTTCCTTCAGGGTCTTCTGACCCTGGAACAGACCGCAGTCGATCAGAAAACGCGCCGCTGGCGTTTCGACCAGATAGCAGGAGCCGGTCACGGTACGCGCCGCGCCGCAAAATCGAACGGTCACGCTCATGGCTTCGTCTCCGGCATATCCGAGTTGCTGATTTCGCCGCGTAACGCGGCTGCTAAAATATCGTCGAGTGGGATGGCGTTGGTTGGATGCGGTACGCTGGATGTCGAGCGGACGGAGCGAATGCCGGCGTCCGCAAACTCTCTTGCCATCTCCGGCGGAAACAGGGCGTGAGTAATGATGGCGTCGATGGTCACCTCGCCCATGGCCTTGAGCGCCTTGGCGCAGGCGATCAAGGTGCCCCCTGACGAGACGATGTCGTCAACCAGCAGAACGGGACGGCCGGCGATCGATGCAGCCTCGGCAAACCTGATTTCGACGGAACGATCGCCGCGACGGGTTTTCTGTCCGATCGCATAACCCAGCCCGAGCTCTTCGGCGAGATCGCGTACCCACGGTCGCGACTCCGCGTCGGGACCGGCCACGATCGCTGCGGGGTCAACCCCGGTAACGCGCAGCGCGGCCGCGATGGCCGGCATGGCCGAAAGGTTGTCGGCCTCGATGCCCGGAAAAACCGCTGCGATGTCGGTGGTGCGATGAAGGTGAGCGTCTACCGTGATCACACGGTCGACCGTTGCCGCGAGCAGCCGGCCGATCGCCCGCTGGCTGATCGCTTCGCCTTCGTGGAAGGCTGCGTCCTGGCGCATGTAGCACAGGTAGGGCGCAAGCAGCACGAGCCGTCTCGTGCCGGCGCGCCGCAGTGCTTCCGCGGCGAACAGAATGGCAAGCAGCTTGTCATTCGGCTGGTCGAGCGAAGCATAGACGATGGTCGTGGGTGCGGCCTGGCCGACCGTCACGCGCATTTCGCCGTCCGGGAAGCGATGCAACGCGATCTCCTGGAGCGGAAGACCCCATCGCGCCGCCAGTCGTCTGGCGTCACTTGCACAGGATGGCAGGCTGTGAATCGCGAGCCTGCTCACGGCGTTGTCGTGCTGGAAGGCGATGCGCGCGGTTCGATTGAATAGCCGGCATCGATCTTCGCGCCGGCTGCCGCAAGATCGTGCTCCGGCTGTTCGAAGGCATAGACCCGGTAGAGCGGTTCACCGCTTTCGACCCGATCGCCGATTTTCTTGAACAGCTTGATGCCGGCCCCTTTGTCGATGGGCGCGCCTGCGATCCGCGCGAGCCGGTTCAACCGCAGGCAGTCGATGCCGCCGACAAAGCCGTCGCTTGCGGCCTTCACATCGAACGTCAGATTTCCCAGTTCGTTGCGGCAGCCCGACGGCCCTTGCGCGTCGATGATCTTTTGCATCTGTCGCAGCGCTGCTCCGCTGTCGAGCAGTTCGCGGGCTCGAGCATAACCGGTGCCGCCGCGCAGCTTCGGATCGTATTCCAGCAAGTGGGCGGCAAGCCGCAGCGACTTTTCGCGCAGGTCCGCCGGTGCGGCAGGGTCGTTGGCCAGCACGGCCATGACGTCCCGGGCTTCGAGAACGGGACCGATGCCGTTTCCGATCGGCTGGCGCCCGTCGGTTGTGATCACTTCCACGGCTATGCCGAAATGGTCGCCGACGAACTCGAACAGCTTGCGCAGCCGCATGGCCTCCGTGCCGTTAATGAGCTTGGCGGTGGGGCCGACCGGAAGGTCGATCAGGAGATGGGTGGAGCCGGCCGCGAGTTTCTTTGACATGATCGAGGCGACCATTTGCTCGCGCGTATCGAGGCTGAGCGGCCGTTCGACGGAAATCAGGATGTCGTCAGCCGGCGACAGATTGACGTGTCCGCCCCAGACCAGGCAGCCGTTGCACGCCTCGACGATCGTCTTCATTTCATCGGCGCCGACATTGACCCGTGCCAGCACTTCCATCGTGTCCGCCGTGCCGGCCGGCGACGTAATGGCCCGCGAGGAGGTCTTCGGAATCGGCAGGCCGTGCGCCGCCACGATCGGCACCACGATCATGGACGTCCGATTCCCCGGAATACCGCCGATGCAGTGCTTGTCGACCACGACCGGACTGGTCCATTTGAGCTGTGTTCCCACCCGAGCCATCGCCTCGGTGAGGGCGATAAGTTCGTCGCTTGTCATGAAGCTGGCAGAGCCAATCAGAAAAGCGGCGATCTCCATGTCGGAGTAGCGATACCGGGTCACGTCATCGACGATTGCGCTTATTTCCGAAGCGCTCAGGGTCCGGCCCCGGATCTTGGCGCGGACCGCTTCGAGACTTTCCGGCGGCGTGGCCGGTGTGACGGTCACGAGGCTGCCGGCAGGTTCGGCAAAGCGCCTGAAGGCCGGTTCGGAAAGGCCGATTTCGTCAGGACCCACCAGATTGTCGTCCTCCGTGATGAGGAGGGTGGCCAGCAGCAGCTTGGCGTTTCGACCGAGTTCGACCCGGCTAAATCCTCGGAAGACTTCCGGGCGCAATGCCTTTGAGCGTCGCGAAATGATGACGACATTCTCCCGACCGGTATCCAGATTGACGCTTCGGATTCGCAATGGCGGGCGACATGGATCGACTGGGTTCATTTGGCAAAGCCGGTGGATGAATTCAGACGGAAATAAGCCCAATTGAGCCAATGCCATTGATCCAAATCATGCAGTGCGGGAGAGGCGGTGATCGCTTGCGGGTATCCTGGGCCGTGGTTCTACGGATCGGCGTTTTAACCGACCACTAACGCTATCCAGCGGAGGCCCTCTTCGTGGAGAAAAGCTTCGTTCGGACTTTCTTGGTCGAAATTTCGATGCGCGCTGGCGCGGTGAAGGGGAGAAGCCCGTTTCACCGGACTTGCGGCACAGCTTTTCCTCGAAATTGGCGTACTGATTCGTGCTGTCTTGGTTGTTTGGCCGCGGGGGCGGCATTCGCATGCCTGCATCGACGCTCGCCGCTAGCGGTAGAATATTTCTGCTGCCTTCATGTCATTACGAGGTCAAAATCTGGCCCGGTGCTCAAGGTTGGCCGTGGGGCGTTGCGCAAAGATCACAGCGACCAGCCAAATGAAATTTCATCACGTCCTTGTCATTCTTGCGCGAGATTTTTCGGTTACTTAGCGTTCAGACCATGCGGGCGCATGAATCATTCAGGTATCAGGAGACAAATATGCGATTGGCTAGGAACTTCATTCTCGGCTCGGCGGCGGGACTTCTCGCCATCGGCGGGGCGCAGGCGGCGGATCTTCCCGTCAAGGCCAAGGCAGTCGAATACGTCAGGATCTGCTCCCTGTATGGCGCCGGCTTCTTCTATATTCCGGGCACCGACACCTGCATCAAGCTGGGTGGTTACCTGCGGGTCGACACCACCTTCAACGGCGGCGCTCACGGCCAGCCGGCATGGTCCGGCGATATCGGCCAGCAGAACCGGTATCGCGATTACTACGTCTCTCGTTCGCGTATGGCGCTGACGATCGATACCCGCACCGCCACCGAATACGGCGTCGTCCGCACCTTCGGTCAGGGCGATTTCCAGTTCACCACCCTGGGCGGCAATACCTACAACCCGGCCTCGATCAGCCAGTCGTCGCCGGTTGGCGGCGCCCAACTGCTTGACACCGCCGGCGGCGGCTACGTCGCGGTGGAATACCTCTTCATCCAGTTCGCCGGCTTCACCTTCGGTAAGTCGTCCTCGGCCTATTCGACGCCTTGGAACGGTTTCCCGGGTAACATCAACTCGAACCTGCTCGGCGGCAACAATACCGACACCGGCGTCAACAACATCCAGTACACCGCGCAGTTCGGCAACGGCGTGTCCGCCAGCATCGGTCTCGACGATCCGACGGTTTGGAACCGGACCGTCGTCGCCAACCTGTCGCTTCCGCTGAGCGCGACCCTGGGGGCAGCCAACGCCTACGCCGGCGTGCATTCTCCCGACGTCGTCGGCAACGTCCGCATCGATCAGGCCTGGGGCCTGTTCCAGGTGTCGGGCGCACTTCACGAGGTCAGCGGCTCCTACAACGTCCTGAACGCCACGGGGGCTCCCGCCGGTGCCACGGGTCTCGCAGGCGCAGCTCCGACCGCTTTGTCGGAAATCAGCGGCCATCCCAGCACCAAGTGGGGCGGTTCGGTGATGGCGGCCTTGAATATCAAGAACATCCCGACCGGTGCCGGCGACGACATCAAGATCGACGCCACCTGGTCCAAGGGCGACACCAAGAACGTGATCGCCACCAGCGGGACCTCGCCGAGCTTCGCCATGTTCGGCGGCAGCGGCAACGGCGCTTATCAGAGCGTCGGGTTTGGTCTGACGAGCGATGCGGTCTGGACGCCTGTCGGTGTCAACGGCAGCACCGACGGCGGCCTTCACCTGACGGAAGCCTACGGCGTCCGCGGCGCGTTCAACCACAACTGGGATCCGTACTGGTCGTCCAGCCTGTTCGGCAGCTACTCGGCTGTTCGTTATGACAGCACCGCAAAGGCTGGCATCTGTGCCAACTACGTCACGGCCGGCAAGGCAGTGGGTGGCGCGATCAACTTCACCTGCAACCCCGACTTCAACGTCTCGCAGCTCGGCGTGATCACCCGCTGGACCCCCGTCAAGAACCTGACGTTCTCGGCCGAAGTTCAGTGGTTCCACCTCGACCAGAAATTCGCTGGCGTTGCGACCCTGGGCCCGACGGCTCCGAAGCCCGCGACCGTCTATGAGTTCAAGGATCAGGATACCTTTTTGCTGCAGGTCCGCGCTCAGCGTAACTTCTGATCCCGATCTTCTGACAACCCTTCAACCGAAATCCCCGGCAGGCAACTGCCGGGGATTTTTCTTTCGGGGTTCGCCACCGCGGCAAATCGTGCGCAGTCATTCGGAGGACGGCCGCCCTGGGGAAGAACGACCCTGCGTCAACCGATGGTTAACCCCGTTCGTCAGTACCTTGGTAAGGAATTGAACCTAGGTTCGGCGAGTTCCCGGGAGAGCCGTGGGGACCGTAATGGGAGTTTTGAATGCGACGAATTTTTTCAGAATTCCTCAGGGATCACTCCGGCGCAACCGCGATCGAATATTGCCTGATCGCGACCGGCATCAGCATCGTGATCGTCGCCGCCGTCAACGGCATCGGCTCGACCCTCAACAACAGCTTCACCTCGGTGAATGCGTCGCTGAAATAGCGGCGGGTCAGCCGCAAGCGGCGTCCCCGTTGAGCGCCCGCATCACCCCGATTCGCGCGAACATCAGCCAGCCGCCGCCGGTCTCCGCGGCATGGATCAGGTTTTCCACCGCGATCTGCCAGCGCGGCTGCCGCTGCACGTCTTCCGGAAGCTTCATGATGTAGTCGGCGGCCTGCTGCAATGTCGTAAGCCGGCGGCCGCCGGGCAGCGATATCGGCTCGTCGAACGGCGTCGACCATGGCATCTCAGGCTGGGCGTCGCGCCGGCCGCGAAGCCGTATCGTATCTTGCCGCAATCATCCAGCGCTGCCGCGAGGGCTTGCGCGCACCTATCCGGCCTTTTTGGATCGCGCAGGGGGGCGCAGCGGCTTCTCGGCCCGCTTCGGCGCTTGCACCTTCGGTTCTTCCTTGGCGGCGCGCTTGCCGCTGATCGGGAGCAGCATCTCGCGCTGGCCGGCAGCGGCCTTGCGCGGCTTCTTGCCCTTTGCGGCCGGGGCCGGGCCGGATTGCTTCGCGCCGGCAAGGCTGCGCTTCAGAGCATCCATCAAATTGATGACGTTACCGCCTGATTTCGGTGCGGCTTTCGCCGTGGTCCGAATGCCGTTACGCTTCTGGTTGATAAGCTCGATCAGCGCGGATTCGTAGCGATCCTCGAACTGGCCGGGCTCGAACGAACCGGATTTCTGTTCGACGATATGCTTGGCGAGATCCAGCATGTCTTTCGTGATCTTCACATCCTGGATGTCGTCGAAATATTCCTTCTCGCTGCGCACCTCGTAGGGGTAGCGCAGCAGCGTACCCATCAGGCCGTTGTCGAGCGGCTCCAGCGCGATGATGTGCTCGCGATTGGTCAGCACCACGCGGCCGATCGCGACCTTGTTCATGCTGCGGATGGTTTCGCGGATTACCGCGAACGCGTCATGCCCGACCTTGCCGTCGGGCACGAGATAATAGGGACGGATCAGATAGCGGCTGTCGATATCGGCCCTGGGCACGAATTCGTCGATCTCGATGGTGCGCGTGGATTCCAGCGCAATGTCTTCAAGCTCGTCCTTAGAGACCTCGATGTAGGTATCGCTGTCGACCTTGTAGCCCTTCATGATGTCTTCGGCAGCGACTTCCTCGCCGGTATCGGCATCCACCTTCGCATATTTGATGCGGTGTCCGGTCTTGCGGTTGATCTGGTTGAAGCTGACTTTTTCGGTATCCGATGTCGCCGGATAGAGGGCGACCGGGCACGTCACGAGCGAAAGGCGCAAAAACCCTTTCCAGTTGGCGCGGGGGGCCATGGGATACTCCGAAAACGAGTTACTCCGAAACGCAGCGGACGATCGGCAACGATACCACCGGAGACCCCGGATTCAAGGCGAGCCGGGAGGGAATTGTCCAATGGCGTTAACCGGGTGGCGGCCGGTTGGTTGCAGGGAGGGTCGGTGAGGCCGCGGGGACGCGACCGGGCATCGCAGGGGCAAGACGAACGGCAAAGCTCCGGAACATCGTCTGCCATCGGGCGTTGCTTCAAAGTGGCACCGCAAGACATTACAGGCACTTAGGAATTGAGGGCATCATGGCAATTAGACAACAGGGCCGAATTGTCGAAACCCCGACCGAAGCACGCCAAGCCGAACCTGGACCGTCAGTGCTTGCCCTCCTTACGATCTCAACCGGGCTCGCGATACTGATCCTCGGCGTCGTCTGGTTCGCGTTCTTCCGTACCTGACGACGGACGCGGGGTCACGGCACATGGACAAGGCGCCATAGGCAAGGCCTGCGGCTGAATTCGCGGGATGAACTCCTGACGCCGGTATAAGGCCATAACCCACGCGATCGGGCGCCCCGCGCTGCCGGTCTATTGGGACTTCCGATCAGGCATGTTAGCCGTTCCGACAGGGGCCCGCGCGGGCTCTGGACGGGGACGCCTCCAACGCGCACTAAAATGCGGCGAACGCGGTTGTGAAGAAAAAGTAACCTCCGGGGTTATTGTTGTTCATAGGCCGTTCACGCCCGCAGGGCTCATCTTGAAGGCGGCGGTTCTGCCATTCAAATGCGGAGTCCACTTTGCGCTTGCTCGTCGTTGAAGATGATCCGGATCTCAATCGTCAGCTCACCACCGCGTTGACCGATGCCGGGTATGTGGTCGATCGCGCTTTCGACGGCGAGGAGGGGCATTTCCTCGGCGATAGCGAGCCCTACGACGCTGTCGTGCTCGATATCGGCCTGCCGAAGATGGACGGCATTTCGGTGCTGGAGGCCTGGCGGCGCAGCGGGCGCGCCATGCCGGTCCTGATTCTCACCGCGCGCGACCGCTGGAGCGACAAGGTGCAGGGCTTCGACGCCGGCGCCGACGACTACGTCGCAAAACCCTTTCACCTCGAGGAAATCCTGGCGCGGATCCGCGCGCTGCTGCGCCGCTCCACCGGCCACGCCCAGTCCGAACTGACGTGCGGGCCGGTCTCGCTGGATACCCGCACCGGCCGCGTCAGCGTCTCCGGCAATCCGATCAAGATGACCTCGCACGAATATCGGCTACTGGCCTATCTCATGCATCACACCGGGCGCGTGGTATCGCGCACCGAACTGGTCGAACATCTCTACGATCAGGATTTCGACCGCGACTCCAACACCATTGAAGTGTTCGTTGGCCGCATCCGCAAGAAACTGGACGTCGACATCATCCAGACCGTGCGCGGCCTCGGCTATCTGTTGACGCCGCCATCGCCGGGCTCCTGATTTGACCGCAGAATCAGGAATCCAGCATAACCTTTTGTTTAATCATGTTTTTATTCTGCAGCCGGCATCCCTCCGTCGGGCCGTGGCCCGCGGAGATGGGCTGCGGTATCATGCTCTGATGCGCGGTAGTTCGCTCGCCACCCGGCTGTTTCTGTCTGCGACCGCCTGGGTGGTGGTGATCCTGCTCATCACCGGCATCGTGCTGTCATCGGTGTATCGGGCCGCGACTGAGCGCGCGTTCGACCGCCGCCTCAACCTCTATCTCCGCACCATCATCGCGGAAGTCGCCACCCCGGACGCCACGCCCGATCAGTTTCAATCGCTGGGCGAGCCGCTGTTCGAACTGCCTTTGTCCGGCTGGTACTGGCAGATCACCCGCACCGATTCCGAAAAACCGGAAATACGCGCGTCGCGTTCGCTGTGGGACAAGAAGCTGCCGAAGCTCGAAGAGCACGCCGATCTGACCGCGGCCGGTATTCGTCTCGGCTATGTCGATGGCCCGGAGGGTCAGAACCTGCGGATGGTGGAGCGGCCGGTCGACCTCGGCGCCGACGGCAAGTTTCTGATCAGCGTGGCCGGCGACGCCACCGAGATTTTCGACGAAACGCGCAGCTTCGATTATTACCTCGGCGGCACCTTTGCCGCGCTCGGCATCGTGCTGCTTTTGACCACCATCTTCCAGGTCCGCTTCGGCCTTGCGCCGTTGAAGCGCATTTCAGACTCGATCGCCGACATCCGCTCCGGCCGCGCCGAACGGCTCGAAGGCGAGTTTCCGGTCGAGATCGCGCCGCTGGCGCGCGAGACCAACGCCCTGATCGATGCCAACCGCGAGATCGTCGAGCGCGCCCGTACCCATGTCGGCAATCTTGCCCACGCCATCAAGACGCCGCTGTCAGTGATCGTCAACGAGGCTTCCGCGCATGCCGCCAATCCGTTCGCGACCAAGGTCCTGGAGCAGGCCGACGTGATGCGCGATCAGGTCGCACATCATCTGGAACGTGCGCGGATCGCCGCGCGCCTCACCATCATCGGCACCATTACCGAGGTCGCGCCCGCGATCGAGGCGTTGCGGCGAACCATGGAAAAGATCCATCGCGACCGCGGCATCGCCATCGAAGTCAAAGCCGATGCCGGCGCCAAGTTCCGCGGCGAACGGCAGGACCTTGAGGAGATGGCCGGCAATCTGGTCGACAACGCCTGCAAATGGGCGACCTCGCGGGTCTTCATCGAGGTGCTGGTCGAACCGCCGGTTGGGTCCGACGCCGGTCCGATGCTCCGTATCGTCGTCGACGACGACGGGCGCGGGCTGTCGGCCGCCGAGCGCGCCCAGGTTTCGCGCCGCGGCCAGCGACTGGACGAATCCAAGCCGGGCTCCGGATTGGGATTGTCGATCGTGGTCGATCTGGCGGCGCTGTATGGCGGCAGCCTGACCCTTGGC
This sequence comes from uncultured Alphaproteobacteria bacterium, assembly GCA_963793165.1. Taxonomy (GTDB): domain Bacteria; phylum Pseudomonadota; class Alphaproteobacteria; order Rhizobiales; family Xanthobacteraceae; genus Bradyrhizobium. The sequence goes on along the minus strand of CAWBYU010000002.1, from coordinate 214,423 downwards.
AGCGCGCCGATCGGGGGCCTGCGGGCCGAACTGGTGCTGCCGGGGGTGTAACCGCCGTTTCGATCGCGCCGCCACGCCGCAGCGCGTTCACCCGCAATCCATGATTACTAAACGACTTCTTAACGCCGGCGATTTTATGATAACCGGTGCACGCGGTTTTACCTTCCGCGCCACCCAAGCGTACATACCGGGCGCATGAGCCAGACATCGACCGAGCGGCTGAAGGACTATCTCGCGCAGCTTCCGCCGCAGGCGCAGGCTTTGCTGATGCGGGAGTTCGAGCGTGCCATCGAACGTGGAGAAGACACCACGGTCGCCACTTTCGTGCTCGAACAGTTGCGCAAGGTCGCGCGCGGAGCCGAGGATGAGGCCCGGCCGCGCACCGACGACCCGGCGCGGCTGCTGTTCCGCCCGCTCGAGCCGTTTCTCGTCGAAAGCAATTTCCCGGTACGGCCGGGGCAGATACGCCGTGCATCGCTGCTGCCGGTGTGGCAATGGCTGATCCGCGACGGGGCGCCCGAACAGGCCCGCGAATTCGAAGCGGCGCTGGCCCGGGTCCGGGAAACCGGAACGACGTCCGGCCTCGAATTCGGCGATCCGCAGATTCCAACTGGTCGCGGCCGACGTGATCTGCAAGATCGCGACGCCGGCGCGTGGGGACGACAAGTCGCGCGACCTCGCCCGCGTCGGTCCGCCCAGCGTGGTCGACGATCTCTTGCCGATCGGCTCGGTCTTGCAGGCCCGTGAAGCGCTGGACACGTTGAATGGCCGGCTTCCCAGCAACTTGCGGATGCTCGGGGAAGCGCAGATCGGCACGGTCAGCACCGCGCTCAACGTTCCGTCGCTGCAGACGCCGCAACTGCTGCCGTTCGCGCTGTCGCTGGTCATGCAGCGGCTGACCGCGCCCTGGCAGATCATCCGCCTTGCCATCAAGATGGCCGCCTCGGACGATGAAATCCGCGTCGCCGCCACGCCCTACGGCGTCGCGGTCAGCTTGGCGCTGCACGATCTGTCTTTCCTCGCAGCCTGCCTGCGCACCGATATCAAGCGCGGCCAGTTCAACAGCGTCGCCGAGCATCTCAAGATCCTGCATGACGGCGTGCGCGGCCTGCGGACCGAACTCGATCTGCGCAACGATTCTTCATGGGGCCGGCAGCTGATGTCGATCCGGGCCGATATTTCCAACGCCCTGCAATCGGAAATCGACAGCGTGCCCGGTCGCGTCCGCCGCATCCTGCGCCAGCGCGCCGACAAGGATATTTCCATCGGTGCCAAGATCGATGCCACCGAGGTCGACGAAGCCGCGGCGTTGATCGATTTCGTGGCGGTGTGCCGCACCTACGCCAGCGAATTGGCGATCAACGAGGTGACGCTGCGAACCTATTCCGACCTGCAACAATATGTCGAAAAGTCCACCGAGGCGCTGGTGCAGTCGCTGCGCGGCGGCGATGGCAAGGCGCGCGCCTACCGCCACCTACAGGCCAAGGCAGCCATCCGCTTTTGCGAGATACTGTTCGGCCGCGACTACGCGTCCCTGATGAGCAGGGCGGCGGAGAGCGCCATGACCGGCGAGCGCAAGCCTTCCCGCGCGGGATAGGCGGCGGCATTGAAAACCGGCTCATTCCGGCGATCTGGAAGCTCCATACGGTCACGCTGAACGGGCGGGCCAAAGTGCGGGGTTTATATCGGCCAACATCCGATTTCTCCGGATTTTGGGGACGTTATGGTCACGATTGCAGATTGATAATTGTCAATTGCCGGGCTTGCCGCCGGTGGTGTAAAGCGGCGCATCGGCCCCTCCATGGGGCGCCGTTTCGCCGGAACCCGCTTGATGACGCTGTGGTTTATGTTCGCGCTGATGACGGCCGCGGCGGTTTTCGCCGTGCTCTGGCCATTGGGTCGCCGTACCCGGCTGCGAGAAGGCAGTGAGGCGGTCGTCTACAAGGATCAGCTGGCCGAGATCGATCGCGATGTCGCTGCGGGGCTGATCGGCGCATCCGAAGCGGACGCCGCCCGCGTCGAGATCAGCCGGCGTCTGCTAGCGGCGGCCGACAGCCGGCGCGATCCGCCGGTCGCATCGAACACCAGCTTGCGCCGCGCGGCGGCGATCATAGCCCTGGTTGGGCTGCCGGTCGTCGCGATTGCCTTCTATCTTCCGCTTGGCTCGCCGCGGCTCGGCGATTTCCCGCTGGCACAGCGCGCCCGCGCGCCCGACGTCACCCAGCCGCTTGACAATCTGGTGGCGCAGGTCGAGCAACACCTTGAGAAAAACCCGACCGATGGCCGTGGCTGGAATGTGCTGGCGCCGGTACTGGCGAAGCTTGGCCGCTACGATGAGGCCGTACAGGCCTATCGCAATTCGATTACCTATAGCGGCGACAGTGCGGCGCGCCGGGCCGATCTTGGCGAGGCGCTTGCCGCCGTGGCGGGCGGTGTCGTCACCTCGGAGGCGAAAGCCGAATTCGAACGCGCCATCGCGCTTGACGCAAGTGAGGTCAAGGCGCGGTATTTCCTGGGCCTGGCGGCCGAGCAGGACGGCCGCGCCGCAGAGGCGGCCTCGATCTGGCGTACGCTGCTGGCAAAAGCGCCGGCGGATGCGCCGTGGCGGCCGCTGGTTCAGGGCGCCTTGGCGCGGGTGGGAGGCGGTTCCACGGTTCCGGCGCTTTCGGACGATACCGTGGCGGCTGCCAAAGACATGAACGAGACCGAACGCGGTGCCATGATCCGTGGCATGGTCGAGCGCCTCGCGACCCGATTGAAGCAAAACGGCGACGACGTCGAGGGATGGCTGCGGCTGGTGCGGGCCTATATGGTAATGGGTGACCGCGACAAGGCGAAAAGCGCGCTGACCGACGCCCGTCAGGCCGTCGCCAACGATGCCGAGCGGCTGCGGCAACTGAACGAGGGCCTGAAGAATCTCGGGCTTGATGGGTAAGCATGATGCCGAAAAGGTGTGAAGCGCTTTCGGACAACATCATGCGCAAGATCAAAGCCGCATGATGCCGAAAAGTGTGAAGTGGTTTTCGGATCACGTCATGGGCAAGACCAGGGTCTATTACGGATGACGCGCAAGCAACGGCGTTTGACAATGATCGGCGGCTCGCTCGCGGTGCTCGCGGTGGCGGCGGCGCTGGTGCTGAACGCGTTGCGGGATTCGATCGTGTTTTTTTCGACGCCGGCGATGGTGGTCGAGAAGCATATTCCCGCGGGCAAGCGGTTCCGGCTCGGCGGCCTGGTGCAGCCGGGGTCGCTGGTGCGTGGCGACAATCTGGCGGTCACCTTCCAGGTCGCCGACGGCAGCGCCGCGCTGAACGTCGCCTACAAGGGAATTCTTCCCGATCTGTTTCGCGAAGGGCAGGGCGTGGTCGCCGAGGGCGCACTCGACCCCTCCGGCGTATTCAAGGCCGATACCGTGCTCGCCAAGCATGACGAGACCTACATGCCCAAGGAGGTCGCGGATGCGCTGAAGAAGCAGGGGCACTGGAAGGACGACTACGGCGCGAAGCCGGGCGATGGCGCGAAACCCGCGGTCGCCCAGGGCGCGGCGCAAACGAAGCAAGAGGTTTCGCAGTGATCGCGGAAGCCGGACATTACGCGCTGGTGCTGGCGCTGGCGCTGGCGCTGATCCAGTCGACGCTGCCCATTCTTGGCGCGCGCTGGCGCGATCCCGCCTTGATGAATGTGGCGCGTTCGGCCGCGCTGGCGCAATTGCTGTTCGTGGGGGCGTCGTTCGCGGCACTGGTGACGCTGCACGTCACGTCCGATTTCTCTGTCGTCAACGTGTTCGAGAATTCGCATTCCATGAAGCCGCTGATCTACAAGATCACCGGCGTCTGGGGCAATCATGAAGGCTCGATGCTGCTATGGGTATCGATCCTGGCGCTGTTCGGCGGCCTGGTCGCGGCGTTCGGCAACAATCTGCCGCTGTCGCTGCGCGCGCATGTGCTGGCGGTGCAGGCCTGGGTCGCCACCGCGTTCTATCTGTTCATCCTGATCACCTCGAATCCGTTCCTGCGCATCGCCACGCCGCCGATCGAGGGCCGCGACCTCAATCCGGTGCTGCAGGACATCGGCCTCGCGGTGCATCCGCCGATGCTCTATCTCGGCTATGTCGGATTCTCGATTTCGTTTTCGTTCGCGGTCGCGGCCCTGATCGAAGGCCGGATCGACGCGGCATGGGCGCGCTGGGTGCGGCCGTGGACGCTGGTGGCATGGATATTCCTCACCCTCGGCATCGCGATGGGCTCGTACTGGGCCTATTACGAACTCGGCTGGGGCGGCTGGTGGTTCTGGGATCCGGTCGAGAATGCCTCGCTGATGCCGTGGCTCGCCGGCACCGCGCTGTTGCATTCCGCGGTGGTGATGGAAAAGCGCAACGCGCTCAAGGTCTGGACCATCCTGCTGTCGATCCTGACGTTCTCGCTGTCGCTGCTCGGCACCTTCCTGGTGCGTTCGGGCGTGCTGACGTCGGTACATGCGTTCGCGACCGATCCGACACGCGGCGTGTTCATCCTGCTGATCCTCTGCATCTTCATCGGCGGCAGCCTGTCGCTCTACGCCTGGCGGGCCTCGGCGCTGAAGCAGGGCGGGCTGTTCGCGCCGATCTCGCGCGAGGGCGCGCTGGTGCTCAACAATCTGTTTCTCACCACCGCCTGTGCGACGGTGTTTATCGGAACGCTGTATCCGCTGGCGCTGGAAGTCCTGACCGGCGAGAAGATCTCGGTCGGCGCACCGTTTTTCAATCTCACCTTCGCGCCGCTGTTCCTGCCCTTGATGATCGCGATGCCGTTCGGGCCGTTGCTGGCATGGAAGCGCGGCGATCTGCTCGGCGCGGCGCAGCGCCTGACCGCCGCCGGCGTCGCAGCCCTGATCGCGATTGCGGTGCTATGGGCATGGACCCGCGGCGGCAGCGCCTTTGCGCCACTGGCGATCGGGCTTGCCGTGTTCGTGATCGCGGGCGCGCTCTCAGACCTCGCCGAGCGCACCGGTCTGTTTCGCGTGCCGGTCGGTACCGCGATGCGGCGTGCGCGCGGGCTGCCGCGCGCGACCTGGGGTACGGCGTTCGCCCATGCCGGCGTTGGCGTCGCCCTGATCGGGATCGTCTGCGAGACCACGTGGAACAGCGAATATATCGGATCGATGAAGCCGGGCGATGTCGCCGCTATTGCCGGCTATGAATTGAAGCTCGACGGCGTGTCGCAGCGGCAGGGCCCGAACTTTCGCGAGATGATAGGGCAGTTCGCGGTGAGCCTCGACGGCAAGCCGCTCAGTGCGATGACGCCGTCGAAGCGCAACTTTACGACGCGGGGGTCGTCGACCACAGAGGCGGCGCTGCTGACACGCGGCGCCAGCCAGCTCTATATCTCGCTTGGCGATACCACGGCCGAAGGCGCCATCGCGGTGCGCATCTATCACAAGCCGCTGGTGCTGCTGATCTGGTGGGGACCCGTCCTGATGGCGTTCGGCGGCGTGTTGTCGCTGTCGGATCGCCGGCTCCGGGTCGGCGCGCCGAAGCCGGCCAAGGCGCTGCGCGGCTTGCAGGCGGCGGAGTAGGTTTTTCCTCATCCTGAGGAGCCGCGGAGCGGCGTCTCGAAGGATGAGGTCTGTTGGTGACGCCATCCTTCGAGACGCATCCTTCGGATGCTCCTCAGGATGAGGGAAGAGACCAAGTGCGAAAGCTGATCGCGATTTCATTCGTTGTATGGATGGCGGCTTTTGCCGCATCGAACGCCTGCGCCGTGCAGCCGGACGAGATCATGTCGGACCCGGCCAGGGAATCCCGCGCGCGGGAGCTGTCGCGCGAACTGCGCTGCATGGTGTGCCAGAACCAGTCGATCGACGATTCCGAAGCGCCGCTGGCGCGCGATCTGCGGCTTCTGGTGCGGGAGCGGATCGCGGCCGGCGACAGCGATGCGCAGGTGATCGATTTCCTGGTGGCGCGCTATGGCGAGTTCGTGCTGCTGAAACCCCGGCTCAATCAGCATACGTTGCTGCTGTGGCTGTTGCCGCCGCTGGCGTTGGCCGGAGGCGGGCTGGCGTTATGGGTCCATAGCCGGCGTCGTTCGAGATCATCAGGCCCGGACGATCCATCCTCGCTGCAGTTGACGGTAGAGGAAGAGGCCCGGCTGAAGCGCCTGATCGCGGTGGAAACCGCATCGGAAAAGCCGGTCTAGCCAGCCTGGCTTAACGTAAGATTTATAAGAGCTTCGTTTGACGGCTATCGAATTCGATATATTGACGGCAAGTTAATATCGTGGGCTGCTGCGAGCAGCGCGCCAGCGAGCTTATTCCACATAGGACGTTTATCTCGTGCCTTGGGAGCGCAATTCGTGGGGTCAAGGTCGCCGACGTCAGCGCGTTCTCCGCCGCTCATGCCGGACGAGGAGGCGAGGCTCGCCGCGTTGGTGTCCGACGACGTCAAGTCCGGCTAGCTACGTAATGATACGTAGGCCGCACGGCGCAGCGCGGTTCATGCTCTGTTGACCTTTGTCTGAAAGTTTGGCGCTAGCTTCTTTTCCAGACTTGGGTTTTCCGATGTTCGCCAACAGCAATCTGACGATCCGCTTCCTGGTCGGAGCCGTCGTGGCCGCATTATTGTTCTTGCTGGGCATCGGCGGCGGGACCGGATTCGTCGCGGTGCTCTATCTCAACAACGAGATCACGAGCCTGTCGTCCGATTTCGCCGCGCTGAGCGGCCCCGCGCGCGACCATGCGATGCAGATCTATCAGCAGGCCCAGGCCGCATTTTCCTACTTCCTGATTGCCTGCGGCGTGATCGCGGTGATCGCATTCGCGATCTGCTTCACGACCTGGTTCGCGGTGCGCAATGGCATACTGAGCCCACTGGCGGCGATCGTGCATGCCATGCGCGAGGTCGCGGATCAAAAATTCGAAACGCCCGTTCCGGGACTTGGCGGCACCAACGAGATCGGCCTGCTCGCAGGCGCGCTCGAGGTGTTCAAGACCAGCGGGATCGAGCGGCGCCGGCTCACCGAGCTGCAGCTTCAGGAAGCACAGCACCAGGCGGAGCGGTCGAAATATCTCGATGCGAGGGTCAAGGGCTTCAACGAACTGGTCGAGAGCGTCGTCGACAGCGTGGCGTCTTCCGCCGTGCGTCTGAAGAGCAATGCCGGGACTTTGTCGCACGCTGCCAACGACACCAGCGCGAAGGCCAATGCGGTGGCAAGCGCGGCGAGCCAGGCCAGCGCCAGCGTGCAGACGGTCGCAGGCTCGGCCGAGGAGATGACGAATTCGATCGGAACGATCAGCCGCCGCGTCACCGATGCGACCCAGCGCGCCGAGGGCGCCGCGACCCAGGCCGAGAAGAGCCGTGACACCATCCACACGTTGTCGGATGCCGCCGACAAGATCGGCGAGGTGGTGCAACTCGTGCAGGCGATCGCTTCGCAGACCAACCTGCTGGCGCTTAACGCCACCATCGAGGCGGCGCGGGCCGGCGACGCCGGCAAGGGCTTTGCGGTGGTGGCTTCAGAAGTGAAGAGCCTCGCGCATCAGACCAGCAAGGCGACCGAGGAGATCACCGCGCACGTCGCCAGCATCCAGGGCATCACCGCGGAGACCCGCGGTGCGATCGACGGGATATCCAGGACGCTGTCGGATATCTCGTCGATCATGTCCGGAATCGAGGTCGACACCGCCCAACAGCGCAACGCGATGCAGGACATCACGACGAGCGTGCAGGATGCGGCGCGGGGCACGCTCGATGTGTCCAATCACATCGTCCAGATCACCTCGACGTCGGCCGCGACCGGGCGAATGGCGGCCGAGGCCCACGACTCGGCCGTCGACCTGTCGCAACAGGCCGAAACCCTGAAGCGCGAAGTTGACGAATTCATCGTCAGCGTCAGGGCCAGCTAAGCACTTTTCGCACACTTTGGAGCCTGTCGCGGGAACGTATTAAGTTCCTGCCAGACCACGGCTTTTGACCTGCGATAAACTGCCGCATTCGCAATACCCTTCATTACAAAAGTTTAACTCCCCCGCCAGCGCGCGGTAAGGCGGGAGACCCCATGTTGGTGCTTGCAAGGTGCACGCCCAGGCACCGTCGAATTCACGCTCTGGAGATTCCCTAGATGACCGACCGTCCCACCGATCTCTCGTCGCTTCCATCCTATCGCGCACCACGCCGTTCGCTGTTTTCGGCGCGCAAATTCGCGCTGATGGCCTCGGTCGTGGCCGGCCTCGGCGTTGCCGTTTACGGCTTCAGCCCCTCGCAGGGCCCGGTCGATGTCTTCTCAAGTCCGGCGCATGCGCAGGTCAACAACGAGGTCCGCAAGGTCGCGCAGCCGATCGGCTTTGCCGACATCGTGGAGCGCGTGAAGCCGTCGGTGATCTCGGTCAAGGTCAACATCAACGAGAAGGTCGCCAAGGACGACAGCGCCAACAACGATGATTCGCCGTTCCAGCCGGGCTCGCCGATGGAGCGTTTCTTCCGTCGCTTCGGCGGCCCCGATGGCATGCCGCCAGGCATGCGCGGCGGTCCGCGCGGCGGACGTGGCGCCGTGACCGGTCAGGGTTCCGGCTTCTTCATTTCCGCTGACGGTTTTGCCGTCACCAACAACCACGTGGTCGATGGCGCCGACAAGGTCGAGGTCACGACCGACGATGGCAAGACCTTCACCGCGAAGGTGATCGGTACCGATGCGCGTACCGATCTTGCCCTGATCAAGGTCGAGGGCGGTTCGAACTTCCCGTTCGCCAAGCTTTCCGAGGGTAAGCCCCGGATCGGCGACTGGGTGCTCGCGGTCGGCAATCCCTTCGGCCTCGGCGGCACCGTCACGGCGGGCATCGTCTCCGCCAGTGGCCGCGACATCGGCAACGGCCCGTATGACGATTTCATCCAGATCGATGCGCCCGTGAACAAGGGCAATTCCGGCGGCCCGGCCTTCAACACCGAAGGCGAGGTGATGGGCGTCAACACCGCGATCTACTCGCCGTCGGGCGGTAGCGTCGGCATCGCATTCTCGATCCCGGCCTCCACCGTCAAGAGCGTGATTGCCCAGCTCAAGGACAAGGGCTCGGTCAGCCGCGGCTGGATCGGCGTGCAGATACAGCCGGTCACCGCCGACATCGCCGACAGCCTGGGCCTCAAAAAGGCCGAAGGCGCGCTGGTTGCGGAACCGCAGGCCAATGGCCCTGCAGCCAAGGCCGGCATCGAATCCGGCGACGTGATCACCGCGGTCAACGGCGAGACGGTCAAGGATGCCCGCGAGCTCGCCCGCACCATCGGCGCTCTGGCGCCCGGCAATGCGGTGAAGCTGAACGTGCTCCACAAGGGCCAGGACAAGGTCATCAACCTGACCCTCGGCCAGCTGCCGAACACGGTGGAAGCCAAGGCCGATAACGACAACGGCGACAAGGGTGGCGCCACCCGCGGCACCGACGTGCCGAAGCTCGGCCTGACGCTGGCGCCCGCCAACAGCGTTGCCGGCGCCGGCAAGGACGGCGTCGTGGTCACCGAGGTCGATCCGAAGAGTGCGGCCGCCGAGCGTGGCTTCAAGGAAGGCGACGTGATTCTCGAGGTCGCCGGAAAGAGCGTCACCACGGCCGGAGACGTCCGCGAGGCGATCAACGCCGCGCGTACCGACAACAAGAACAGCGTTCTGATGCGCGTCAAGAGCGGCGGTTCGTCGCGCTTCGTCGCGGTGCCCTTGGCCAAGGGCTAACTATCTAGGAGATGGAGGGTGTCGCCGGCATTAGTCGCCCCCGCCGACGGCTCTTTCCGGGGGGCGGGCCAACAGCCCGCTCCCTTAGATACCTTCCGATGGAATACGCCCCCCTCCGTCGGAAGGGCCTAAGGGCGGTGAAGTCCCCCAGCTTCACCGCCCGCCTTTTTTCGTTAACCGGGAAATGCGCGGTCGCCTTGCATGAGGATGCCGGCCGCGCCATGGTGACAGAAAGCTGGCTCCCTTGACCGCAACCGACCCCAATATGCGCCTCCTGATCATCGAAGACGACCGCGAGTCCGCCGACTACCTGGTCAAGGCGTTTCGCGAAGTCGGTTATGTCGCCGATCTCGCCGGCGACGGCGAGGAAGGCTTGTCGCTCGCCGATAGCGGCGACTACGACGTCCTGGTGATCGACCGGATGCTGCCGAAACGCGACGGCCTGTCGGTGATCGGCACCCTGCGCGAAAAGGGCAATCGGACGCCGGCGCTGATCCTCTCGGCGCTCGGACAGGTGGACGACCGCATCAAGGGCCTGCGCGCCGGCGGCGACGATTATCTGCCAAAGCCCTATTCGTTCGCCGAACTGCTGGCGCGGGTCGAAGTGCTGTCGCGCCGCCATGGCGGCCCGGCCGAAGAGACCACCTATCGGGTCGGCGATCTCGAACTCGACCGCCTGTCGCATCGGGTGGCGCGCGGCAAGGACGAGTTGACGCTGCAGCCGCGCGAGTTTCGGCTGCTGGAATATCTGATGAAGCACGCCGGGCAGGTGGTGACGCGGACCATGCTGCTGGAAAACGTCTGGGACTATCATTTCGATCCGCAGACCAACGTCATCGACGTGCATATTTCGCGGCTGCGCTCCAAGATCGACAAGGGTTTTGAGCGGCCGTTGCTGCACACGATCCGCGGCGCCGGATACATGATCCGTGACGGCATTCGGTAAGCTGATCCGCACCACGGCGTTCCGGTTGACGCTGGCCTATCTGTTTTTGTTTGCGCTGTTTGCCGCTTCGCTCCTGGGCTATTTCGCCTGGAATACCCGCCGGCTCATCACCGAGCAGATCACCACCACGGTCAATGCGGAGACCGGCGAGATCAGCGACATCTATGGGCGCCGCGGACTGCGTGGGCTGGTTTTAACGCTGGAGAACCGGGCGTTGCGGCCGGGCGCCAATCTCTACCTCGTGACCACGCCGGCCGGGCAGGCGATCGCCGGCAATGTCGGCTCGCTCGCGCCGGGCGTCATGGCGAGCATCGGCTGGTCGGAGACCGCCTATCGGCGGCTTGACGAGCAGGACACCGCCAATCATCGCGCGCTGGTGCGGGTCACCGAGCTGGACAACGGCTTCCGGCTGTTGATCGGGCGCGATCTGGAGGAGCGGCGGCGGCTGTTCGGCATCGTCGCGAAAGCCGCGCAATGGTCGCTGCTGGTCGTCATCGTGCTCGGTCTCGGCGGCGGCATCTTCGTGGCGCGGCGGGTGTTGCGGCGTATCGACGCCATGACCGGCACCGCCCAGCGCATCATGGCGGGTGACCTCAGCGGCCGGTTGCCGGTCGGGCGCAGCGGCGACGAACTCGATCGTCTGGCGGGAAATCTCAATGCCATGCTGGAGCGGATCGAGGCGCTGATGATGGGACTGAAGGAAGTCTCCGACAACATCGCCCACGACCTGAAGACGCCGCTGACACGGCTGCGCAACCGCGCCGAAGAGGCGCTGGCAAAATCCGGCAGCGAAGCCGAATACCGCAGCGCGCTGGAGCGGACCATCGAGGAATCCGACGGCCTGATACGAACCTTCAACGCGCTGCTGATGATCGCGCGCGCCGAATCCGGGCAGGCCCGCGGCAATATGGACGACTTCGACGCCGCCGACGTCGCCAAAGGTATCCACGAACTGTACGAGCCGCTTGCCGAAGATGACGGCATGACCCTGCGCGTCAAAACCGGGTCCGCGCCGCTTCACGGCAATCGCGAATTGATCGGCCAGGCGCTGGCCAACCTGGTCGAGAACGCGATCAAATACGGCAAGCCGGTTGCCGCCGCGCAGCCGCCGGGCGCCGACGCCATCATCGGCACCGCCAGCAACGAGATCCTGATCGAGGCCCGCCGCGACGGCGATCAGGTGCTGCTCAGCGTTACCGACCACGGGCCCGGGATTCCGGAAGCCGACCGCAAGCATGCGGTGGAACGGTTTGTGCGGCTGGAGGCAAGCCGCACCCAGCCCGGTTCCGGTCTCGGATTAAGTCTGGCGTCGGCAGTGGCGACGCTGCATGGCGGGGAACTCCGGCTCGGCGATGCCCATCCGGGCCTGTCGGCGACATTGGCGATCCCGGCGCGGGCCGGCGCCAGCGACCGGCTTGCGGCTCAAACGTCTGATGTGTCACAGAAGGCGGCATGACCTCATCCGCGAAGGGCGACGCGGACCGACATCGTCTGGCCGCGCGGTTCGTGGACGGACCGCATCTGTCCGTACCCGACAAAGCCGAACAACGACTGGCAGACTGGCTGACCGATCTCGCACCCGAGCAGGCAGCGGCGGTCAACGATGTCACGCGCCGGTTCCCCCTCGCCAGAACCATTCTGTCGGGCATCGCGGAATCGTCGCCGTATCTGTTCGACTTGATCCGCGCCGATGCGGCGCGCCTTGTTCGCCTGCTCGACTGCCATCCGGAACTTTACCTTCCCCGGTTGATCGAAAAGACCAGCCTCGGCGTAACAGCCGCGGCCGCCGAAGCCGACGTGATGCAATTGCTCCGGCGCATGAAATCGGAAGCGGCGCTGTTGATCGCGTTGTGCGATGTCGGCGGCGTCTGGCCGGTCATGCAGGTAACCGCGGCGCTCACGGGCATCGCGGTGGCGTCGGTGCAATCGGCGTTGCGATTCCTGCTCCGGCAGGAAGCCGCGCGCGGCCGGATGACGGCCGCCAACCCCGATAATCCTGAGGACAACAGCGGCCTTGTCGTGCTTGCCATGGGCAAGATGGGCGCGGGCGAACTGAACTACTCCAGCGACATCGACCTGATCGTGTTTTTCGATCCCGCGGCGCCGACGCTGGCGCCGGATATCGAACCGCAGCCGTTTTTCGTGCGCGTGACGCAGGCGCTGGCGCGGCTGCTGCAGCAGCGCACCGGCGACGGTTATGTGTTCCGCGTCGATCTGCGGCTGCGGCCGGATCCGGCGTCGACGCAGGTGGCGATCTCGACGGCCGCGGCGCTGCATTATTACGAGCGGGAAGGGCGGACCTGGGAACGCGCGGCCATGATCAAGGCGCGGCCCTGCGCCGGCGACGCCAGGGCCGGCGAAGTGTTGCTCGCGGACATCGCGCCGTTTGTCTGGCGCAAGCATCTCGATTTCGCGGCGCTGGCCGACGTGCACGACATGAAGCGGCAGATGCAGGCCTTTCGCGGCCAAAGCGAAATCGCGGTCGAGGGCCATAATGTCAAGGTCGGGCTGGGGGGCATCCGCGAAATCGAGTTTTTCGCACAGACCCAGCAATTGATCGCCGGCGGCCGGCATCCGCAATTGCGGGTTCGGCCGACGCTGGACGCCTTGAACGTGCTGGCGTCGAGCAACTGGATCACCTTCGAGGCGCGCGACGAACTGAGCGCGGCCTATGAATTCCTGCGGCGGGTCGAGCATCGGCTGCAGATGGTCGCGGACGAGCAGACCCATACGCTGCCCGACGACATCGAGGCGGTGGAGGGCTTCGCCCGTTTCTTCGGCTATGACAGCCGCGCGGCGTTCGCCAAGGACCTGCTCGGCCATCTCAACGTCGTGCAGGGGCATTACAGCAAGCTGTTCGAGGGCGATCCGACCGGCAGCGTGAAACTGCCGGCCGCGGATTACAGCGGCGGTCCCGACGATCCGCGGCTGCTGGAACACCTGGCCACGCTCGGGTTCAAGAAGCCGATCGCGGTGGCCACGATCGTGCGGCACTGGATGGTCGGCGATTATCGCGTGTTCCGGAACGGCCCGACCCGGAACGCCTTTGTCGAGTTCGTTCCGGCGCTGATCGACGGCCTCGCGCACGCCGAGGAGCCCGATGACGCGGTGGCGGCCTTCGACCGTTTCCTGCAGGCGCTGTCGCGGGGCGGGCGGCTGATCTCGCTGCTCAGCCAGAACCGCGACCTCGTTGCATTGGTGGCGCTGATTCTCGGCGCCGCGCCGCGCCTCGGCGATATGCTGGCGCGGCGGCCGCAGATCATGGACGGGTTGATCGACCCGCGCTTCTTCGGCGCGATGCCCGACCAGCGCGAATTGTCGGCGCAACTCGCGGCCACCCTGGTGGACGCGCATTCCTACGAGGAGTTTCTCGACCGGTTGCGCTTGTTCGGCCAGGAAAGCCTGTTCCTGATCGGCACGCGAATCCTGTCCGGCACGGTTTCCGCCCAGCAGGCGAGCATCGCGTTCGCCGACGTCGCCGAGGGCATCGTCCACACCGTGCATGGGCTGGTGACCGACCGGTTCGCGGCCCAGCACGGCCGCATCAAAGGGCAGGAGACCGCGATCCTGGCGATGGGCCGGCTCGGCAGCCGCGAGATGACCGCTTCCTCCGATCTCGATCTGATCCTGCTGTATGATTTCGATTCCGACTATCCGGACTCCGACGGCGCGCGGTCGCTGCATGGCGCGCATTATTTCGCGCGCTTCACCCAGCGGCTGATCAGCGCGTTTACGACGCGAACCAATTTCGGCGTGCTCTATGACGTGGATATGCGGCTGCGTCCGTCGGGGCGGGCTGGCCCGCTGGCCTCGCACCTCCGATCGTTCGCCGAATATCAGGAGCGGGAGGCCTGGACCTGGGAACATATGGCGCTGACCCGCGCGCGGGTGATCTCGTCGTCGCCGGACTTCCGCGCCAGGATCGAGGCCATCATACGCGGTGTGTTGACGCGGCGACGCGACCGCGCGAGCACCGCCGGCGATGTGGCGGACATGCGCCGCGCGGTGGCGCTGGAGAAGGGCGAGAACGACGTCTGGGACCTGAAATATGCCGCGGGCGGCACGCTCGATATCGATTTCGTCGCGCAATATCTGCAGCTCGTTCACGCCGCCGACAAGCCGGACATTCTCGACGTCGCTACGCTGCAGGTGCTCGACAACGCCGCAAGGCTCGGCGTGTTGCCGCAATCGGCGGCCGAAGTGCTGCGTTCGGCGGCCCGTCTCTATCACGACCTCACGCAAATCCTGCGGCTCTGCGTCACCGAGAAGTTCAAGCCGGAAACCGCCGGCGAGGATCTGCTGCAGGTGATGGCGCGGGCCGGCGACGCGCCGGACTTTTCCTCGCTCGAGGCGCGGGTGAAAGAAACCCAAACCGAAGTGCGCCGGGTGTTTCGCGATCTGGTCGAGAACGTCGGTTAGCTCGGCGCAAAGTTCCGTGGGTCCCTGCTTTCGCAGCACGACGCAAGTCAAACAATAAATACGATTTCGCGCCTCGCGGCGCGAAGCATCATCCAATCCAGATTCTCCGGACGAACAGCGCGGTGCTCATGAACAAAGACGCGCTGAACAGTCCTATAACGCCTGCCAAAAGCCACTTCGCCCGCAGTCCGAGACCAGCCAGCACCACAAAGAGAGGAAATGAAACGAGATTAAATCTGCTCATTGAAACGAAGCCTGCCGGCCCGCCGCTGAGGGTCAGATAGGGCAACAGCAGCGCACCCGTGGCGAACAGGGTCCAGGAGAAGGGAAGTCGAGACCAGCCCACGACGATCAGCACAATAAACAACAATGTAAACCAGCTATCCTGTCCCCATGGATTCCAGTCATCGAGGATCATTCGGGTGAAGGGTTCAAGTTTGAGTGCCGCAACCAATCTTGCAGCCAGGGTCGTTTCCTGGTGGAAAGCCGCCTGCCCATCCGAAAATACAAACGGATCCCCGAAAGCGCTCCAGAGATAGATCATGAACAGCCAGATGCCCGATGTCGCAAGAAGGACGCAGGGCAAGAGGGCAGGGAGGAACGGCTTCTGTTCGCGGTTGTGCCACGTCTCCCAGAGAAGGACCGGCAATAGGACGATGCCGGTCGAGCGGTCGGCAACTGCCAGGCCTGCGAGCAGTGCCGCCGGCAAATAGCGTTTTCGGTTCAAGGCAAGAAAAAACGAAACGATCAGGAGGAGTTCAAGCGGTTCGGTATATCCAGCCGACAGCAAAACCGAAGTTGGAAAAAAGCTCAGCAGCGCGGTGGTGGCGAGAGCGAGATGATCGCCAAATTCCTCGCGAACCAGCTTGAAAAGAAGGACGATAGCCGACAGTCCGGCGACGTTCGATACCAACAGCAGTGCATCCGCGGGCGAGAGGCCGCTTATCGTTGCCAGGCCGCGGGTGAGCAACGGATACAACGGATAGAACACGATATTCTGTTGAACGGTCGGATCGCCATTATATCGATATCCTTCTGTTACGATCTTCCAATACCATTCTGAATCCCATTGCAGCAATTGGTGGTACCAGAGCGGTCCCGCGGACCAGACGTCGGTCCCGATGGGAATATACTTCTGCGAGAACACCAGTCCGAGCGCGACCACCGCCCGCGAACATAAGAATATCGAGATGGCCCAAAAATAGGGAAGGGAAGAATGACCTTTCCAGTTCGGACACTGCATCTGCATGTCCACACTGTCGCGTGGTATCAGCGCAAGATCAATCGTCCCGTGTGCCGCGAAATACGATTCGACAGGACGCAGGCAGCGCGGCATCCGCTCAGCTTGACAGTGTGACCGTCACCACGACGGCATCGCTCACTAACAATCCAGGCGCGCGATGGAACAAGTGACCCAGTTAACAGTTGCCCAGCGACGAAACCGGAGTTGAGGTGTGATTACGCCGCCGGAAGTGCAAACTTCCCGGGCGACATATTTGAACTGACTTCAGTTTTCAAGATGAAATCCTCGAGAGACTTCAAGATCAGGGAAGAATAGGCCATGCGTGTCTTGATCCTTGCATTGTCCGTCCTCGGAATCCTGCTCAATACAGATGCGGCCAAAGCCGGTCCCAGCCTGGCCATCCGCGATGTATCGGCTTCCGCCGATCCGGCGACCGTGACCGAAGAAACAACCCAGGCAACGGAAGATCAGATCGGCCTCGACAAGAGAAAGCGTCGCGACGTGCAGCGCCGGCTGACCGGCATCGGCTTCGACACCAAGGTCAACGGCAAGTTCGACCAGTCGACCCGCGCCGCCATCATGCGCTGGCAGGGCGCGCGCGGCTATCCCGCGACCGGCTTCCTCAACACGCTGCAACATAAGGCGCTACTTACCGAATTGGCCGCGACGGAGCACGCCAGTTCCAGCAGCAGCGACAAATCCGCTAACGACCGTCCGGCCCGCCGTCGCGGCGGGGGTGGGGCTCACCATCATCGCGGCGGCGGTCCAGGCGGCCTGATCGTCGGCATGATGGGCGGACTGTTCGGACGCAGGTGACCCGACCAATTGTACGATCTATTGCTTCAAACGTGCGGACGCCTCCGCGATATGGTCCGCGCTCGCGCGTAGCGCTGCCTCTTCCTGCTGGCTCAGCTGCGGCATGAGAACGCGTTCGACGCCGCCTGCCCCGATCACCGATGGCAGAGAAAGGCTGACCCCGAATGCGTTTTGGAGGCTCGACACCGGGAGGACGACCTTCTCATCGCGGAGAACCGCCTCGGCGATCCTAGCCGATACGATTCCGATCCCGTACTGACTGGCGCCGATCCCCTCGATGATCGTGATGTTGGCCTGCCGGACCTCCCGTTCAATCCGCTCTCTGGTTTCCGCAGGTCCATCGACAAGCGTCTCGACCGAAGTGCCGGCAATTTTAGCGGAGGACCAGAGAAAGACGCTCGAAGTCCCGTGCTCACCGATCACCAGGGCATCGACCGCGCCTGGAGCAACGCCGAGGTGACGGCCGAGATGAGTCCGGAACCGCAGGCTGTCCAGGAACGTGCCGGTGCCGAAGACGCGCTCGTGGCCGGCAGAGGTGCGGGCGAGATCGGTGAGCGGGTCCGGCGGATCGGTAACGACAACGATCACGGCGCCCGGCGCAGCGGCGACGATGGCAGGAACCAGCTCCCTGTAGATTTTTGCATTGGCCGCGAGCAGCTTTAACCTGCCTTCCTTGTCGTTGCGGTCGGTGGCGCCTCCGGTCTTTTCATTGACGCCCGCGGTCAGGAGAACGACCGAGCAACCGGCCAGATCCGGGATGCCGGCGCTGCGAACGGCGGTCACGTCGCCCATGGCCGCCCCGTAGGTGATGTCGGTGGCGATCCCGAGGCTCTTGGCCGGCGTCCTGTTCACGAGCACGATTTCGTCCGCGCTGCGCCGAAGCGCCAGCGCCATCGCACAGGCGGCGCCGACCGCACCAGCCCCGACAATTCCGACTTTCCGCATGATCTGTTGCTCCTGCGCAGGTGTCGAAGTTCACGCCTCGCTCGAATATAGGGGCGGAGCGCCGAGCGGCAAAGCGAGTGCCGTGGTGTTTTGATCGCAAGCGTCGTGCTTATTCGAAAGTTCTCGGCCATGACGAAGGCGGCAGCCCGCCCGGTGAGGAACTCGCATGTCGACGACAAGGTTTTAACGCGCCCTGGCGTCGGATAGTGTGCGCGCGATCAATGGGGGAATTTACATGAGTTTGTCCGGCATTTTTGCGCGTATCGTCGCGCTGATCGGCGCCGCTGCGCTGTTGTGGCGCCGGCTGCAGGGCGCCGCGCATGAGCCGGCCTGGGGCAGCGCTCCGGTGGTGCCCGCGGCAAAGCCGCAAGGCGCGATCCCGACGCTCAAGATGCCGACGGCGAAAGGGTGGGCCGACGGACAGAAGCCGGTGGCGGCGCCCGGGCTCAAGGTCAATGCGTTTGCGACCGGCCTGAAACATCCGCGCTGGATTCACGTGCTGCCCAGTGGCGACGTCCTGATTGCCGAGTCGAACCAGGTCGCCGGACCGGTCAGGACCGTATTCAGCTATGCGATGCAGGCGACGATGAGACGGGCCCGCGCTCTTGGCGTCAGCGCGAACCGCATCACGTTGTTGCGCGACGCCGATGGCGACGGCATCGCCGAAAGGCGCGAAATTTTCATGGAGGGACTGAACCAGCCGTTCGGCATGGCGCTCGTGGGCGACACGTTCTATGTCGGCAACACCGACGGCGTGGTGGCATTCCCGTATGCGGCGGGCGCGGATCGCATCAGCGGGCCAGGGCGGAAACTCACCGCGTTCAAGCCTGGCGGGCATTGGACCCGGAGCCTGCTGCCGAGCCCCGATGGCAAGAAACTTTTCGTGGGGGTCGGTTCGCTCACCAATATCGCCGAAACCGGCATAGCCGTCGAAGAAGGCCGGGCTGCCGTCTACGAGCTCGATCTGGCTGACGGCAGCAGCCGCATCTTTGCCGGCGGCCTGCGCAACCCGGTGGGCCTGGCATGGGAGCCGCAGACCGGCGTGCTCTGGACCGTGGTCAACGAGCGCGACGGCCTCGGCGACGAGACACCGCCGGACTATCTGACCTCGGTCCGCGACGGCGGATTTTACGGCTGGCCCTATTGCTACTGGGGGCAGACGGTCGACGACCGGGTGCCGCAGGATCCGGCCGCGGTCGCAAAGGCCATCACGCCGGACTACGCGCTCGGCGGGCACACCGCGTCGCTGGGTCTATGCTGGCTGCCGGCCGGCACGCTTCCGGGCTTTCCGGAAGGCATGGCCATCGGGCAGCACGGCTCCTGGAACCGCAGCACACTAAGCGGCTACAAGGTCGTCTTCGTGCCGTTCGTGAACGGGCGTCCGGCAGGTCCGCCGCGGGATATTCTGAGCGGGTTCCTCGCGCCGGACGAAAAGGCGTCCTATGGACGGCCGGTCGGGGTCACGCTCGGTCCCGACGGCTCGGTGCTGGTGGCGGACGATGTTGGCGATGTGATCTGGCGCGTCACGGGCGAGCGGCAGGGCTGAGCAAGCTTCAAGCTCTCTTCAGCGCCTCGATGGCGGCGCGGACATCGGGGTCGAGCCCGGTGCCGCCGGCGTCGAGATGCGCCAGGATGGCGGAGCGCATCCGCGGGTCCCAGAATTTCCGGATGTGATCGGCGATCCCCGGCACGGCCTTGTCTTGCCCCTGGCTGTCGAAGAATTTGCCGATCTGGTTGGCCATATAGATCAGCCGGTCAGGCGACATGGACAGCTCCCTGGATTGCCCCGGCGCCTGGGCGAGCAGATGCGATCCGGTGGGGATGGGTAAAGACCTCGAAGCCGTCGGCACGGGCAATGGCGACCAGCGTGATGCCGGCGGCATCCGCCATTCGCACCGCGAGCGCGGTCGGCGCGGAGACCGCGACCAGCAGCGGCGCGCCCATCGCGGCCGCCTTTTGCACCATCTCGACCGAGACCCGGCTGGTCAGCAATACCATGCCCTCGCTTGCGGCGATCCCGTCCCGGGCCAGCGCGCCGGCCAGCTTGTCGAGCGCATTATGGCGTCCGACATCCTCGCGGAGCGCGACGATACCGCGCGCCGGCGTCCACAGCGCGGCGCCGTGTACCGCGCGGGTCTCGATATTGATCTGCTGCAGCGGAGCGATGCTCTGCGTCGCCGCCGTGATCTGTTGCGGCGAAAATGACTGGCCCTGCTGTGCCACGATGGCCGCCGGCCGCAGGGCTTCGGCGACCGAATCGATGCCGCACAGGCCGCAGCCGGTCGGGCCTGCGATCTGCCGCCGCCGCTCGCTCAATCGATCGGCCGTCGCGTCCGCCAACCACATCCGCAGCTCGATGCCGTCGTCGAGAGGAACGATGTCCAGCGAGACGATATCGTCGGGAGATTGCACGATGCCTTCGCTGAGGCTGAAACCGATGGCGAAATCGGCAAGATTCTGCGGGGTCCCCATCATCACGGCATAGGTGCCGCCATTATAGGTCAGCGCCAGCGCGGTTTCTTCCGGAATGGCGCGCGTGCCTTCGCTGACGCTGCCGTCGCGCCAGATCCGACGATCGACCGTGCGAACCGGATCTTGCATCTTCTACTCCGCCGCTTCCACGACCGGCGCGATGCGGCGCGAGTGACGAGCCTGCTCGTCATAGGCCTTTTGCCAGTCGGAGGGACCGTTCGATGGCGAAATCTGCACCGCCGTGACCTTGTACTCCGGACAGTTGGTCGCCCAGTCGGAATAATCCGTCGTGATCACGTTGGCCTGGGTGTCCGGATGATGGAACGTGGTGTAGACCACGCCCGGCGCGACCCGCTCGGTCAGCAGCGCGCGCAAGGTGGTTTCGCCGGCGCGGCTCTTCAGCCGCACCCAGTCGCCGTCCCGCACGCCGCGTTGTTCGGCGTCATGCGGATGCATCTCGAGCCGGTCTTCCTGATGCCACATGACGTTGGCGGTGCGGCGTGTCTGCGCGCCGACATTGTACTGGCTGAGGATGCGGCCGGTGGTCAGCAGCAGCGGGAACTTCGGACCGGTGCGCTCGTCGGTCGCGACATATTCGGTGATCATGAACTTGCCCTTGCCGCGCACGAAGCCGTCGATGTGCATCACCGGCGTGCCGAGCGGGGCCTTCTCGTTGCAGGGCCACTGCACCGAGCCGAGTTCTTCAAGTTTGGCGAACGACACGCCGGCGAAGGTCGGCGTCAGCGCGGCGATCTCGTCCATGATTTCGGAGGGGTGGTTGTAATGCATCTCGTAGCCCAAAGCCTTGGCAAAGCCCAGGGTGACTTCCCAGTCTTCCAGGCCGTTGCGTGGCGACATCACCTTGCGAACCCGCTGGATACGGCGCTCGGCATTGGTGAAGGTACCGTTCTTTTCCAGGAAGGTCGATCCCGGAAAGAACACATGGGCGTAGTTCGCGGTCTCGTTCAGGAAGAGGTCATGAACGATCACGCATTCCATCGCCGAGAGCGCCGCGACGACATGCTTGGTATTGGGATCGGACTGCAGGATGTCCTCGCCCTGCACATAGAGGCCCATGAAGCTGCCATCGATCGCGGCGTCGAACATGTTGGGAATGCGCAGGCCGGGTTCCTTGTTCAGCTTGACGTTCCACATCGCTTCGAAGGTCTCGCGCACCGCATCGCCGGAGATGTGGCGATAGCCCGGCAGCTCGTGCGGGAACGAGCCCATGTCGCAGGAGCCCTGCACATTGTTCTGGCCGCGCAGCGGGTTCACGCCGACGCCGGGGCGGCCGATATTGCCGGTCGCCATCGCCAGATTGGCGATCGCGATCACGGTGGTGGAGCCCTGGCTGTGCTCGGTGACGCCGAGCCCGTAATAGATCGCGCCGTTGCCGCCGGTGGCGAACAGCCGCGCCGCGGCGCGCAATTCCTTGGGATCGACGCCGGTGGCAATCGCGGTTGCCTCCGGGCTGTTCTTCGGCAATGCCACGAAGGATGCCCAATCCTCGAACTCGCTCCAGTCGCAGCGTTCGCGAACGAAGGCTTCGTCCACCAGCCCTTCGGTAACGATGACATGGGCCAGTGCGGTGAGCACCGCGACATTGGTGCCGGGCAGCAGCGGCAGATGGTGCTGGGCCTCGACATGCGCGGAGCGGACGATGTCGGTACGGCGCGGATCGATCACGATCAGCTTGGCGCCGGCGCGCAGCCGCTTCTTCAGCCGCGACGCAAACACCGGATGGCCGTCGGTCGGGTTGGCGCCGATGATCATGACGACGTCGGTCTGCTCGACGGAATCGAAGTCCTGGGTGCCGGCCGAGGTGCCGAAGGTGCTGGAAAGGCCGTAACCGGTCGGGGAGTGACAGACCCGCGCGCATGTGTCGACATTGTTGTTGCCGAAGCCGGCGCGGATCAGCTTCTGCACCACGAACACTTCTTCATTGGTGCAGCGTGACGAGGTGATGCCGCCGACGGCATCGCGGCCGTACTTCGCCTGGATGCCCTTGAACCTTGCCGCGGCGAAGCTGAAGGCTTCGTCCCACGACACTTCGCGCCAGGGATCGTCGATCTTGTCGCGGATCATCGGGTTGAGGATGCGCTCCTTGTGGTTGGTATAGCCCCAGGCGAAGCGTCCCTTGACGCAGGAATGGCCGCGGTTGGCCTTGCCGTCCTTGTAGGGCACCATGCGCACGACTTCCTCGCCGCGCATTTCCGCCTTGAAGGCGCAGCCGACGCCGCAATAGGCGCAGGTCGTCACCACCGAATGCTCGGGCTGGCCGATTTCGATCACCGACTTCTCGGTCAGCGTCGCGGTCGGGCAGGCCTGCACGCAGGCGCCGCAGGACACGCATTCGGAGCCCAGGAAACTCTCGCTCATGCCGGGCGAGACCCGGCTGTCGAAGCCGCGCCCGGAAATCGTCAGCGCGAAGGTGCCTTGCACTTCCTCGCAGGCGCGCACGCAGCGCGAGCAGACGATGCATTTCGACGGGTCATAGGTGAAATACGGATTGGATTCATCCTTCGGCATCCAGGCCGCATTGGCGGCGCCGTCCGACTTGGCGAAGACGTGATTCTCGCCCTCATAGCCATAACGGACGTCGCGCAGGCCCACCGCGCCCGCCATGTCCTGCAATTCGCAGTCGCCATTGGCCGCGCAGGTCAGGCAGTCCAGCGGATGGTCGGAGATGTAGAGCTCCATCACCCCCTTGCGAAGCTTTTTCAGCCGCTCGGTCTGGGTGTGCACGACCAGGCCCGGCATCGCCGGCGTGGTGCAGGAGGCCGGGGTGCCGGCGCGGCCTTCGATCTCGATCAGGCACAGCCGGCAGGAGCCGAAGGCGTCCACCATGTCGGTGGCGCAGAGTTTTGGGATCTGCGTGCCGGCCTCCATCGCCGCGCGCATGATCGAGGTGCCCTCGGGCACCGTGACGGTCTGGCCGTCGATGGTCAGCGTCACCATCGCCTCGGATTTGGAGTGCGGCGTTCCGAAATCGATCTCGTGTATCAGTGACATGGAGAATCGTCCTTTATTCCGCTGCTTGCAGACGCGTGGAGGCGGGATCGAAATCTTCCCGGAAGTGCTTCAGCGCGCTCATTACGGGGTAGGACGTGAAGCCGCCCAGCGCACAGAGCGAGCCGTATTTCAGGGTGTTGCAGAGGTCTTCGACCACGGCGATATTTTCGGCCACGCGCTCGCCGGCGCGGATCTTGTCGATGGTCTCGACGCCGCGGGTGGAGCCGATCCGGCACGGCGTGCATTTGCCGCAGGATTCGATGGCGCAGAATTCCATCGCAAAGCGCGCCTGCTTCGACATATCGACGCTGTCGTCGAATACCACGATGCCGCCATGGCCGATCAGGCCGTCGCGGGCCGCGAACGCCTCATAGTCGAACGGCGTATCGAACAATTCGCGCGGAAAATAAGCCCCGAGCGGGCCGCCGACCTGCACCGCGCGCACCGGGCGTCCGCTGAGCGTTCCGCCGCCGACGTCGTCGACGAGTTCGCCCAGCGTGATGCCGAACGCGACCTCGAACAGGCCGCCATATCTGACATTGCCCGCAAGCTGGATCGGCATCGTGCCGCGCGAGCGGCCCATGCCGAAATCGGCGTAGGCCTTGGCGCCGTCCGCGAGGATGAATGGGATCGCTGCGAACGACAGCAGGTTGTTGATGACCGTGGGCTTGCCGAACAAGCCCTTATGCGCGGGCAAAGGCGGCTTGGCACGGACGATGCCGCGGCGGCCTTCGAGGCTTTCCAGCAGCGAGGTTTCCTCGCCGCAAACATAGGCGCCGGCGCCGACCCGCACTTCGAGATCGAAGCTGTAGCTGGAGCCGGCGATGCGGGGTCCGAGATAGCCGGCACGCTTCGCCGCCGCTATCGCCGCGTTCATCGCCGCGACGGCATGCGGATATTCCGAGCGGATATAGATGTAGCCCTTGGTGGCGCCGACGGCGATGCCGGCAATGGTCATGCCTTCGATCACCACGAAGGGGTCGCCTTCTAGCAGCATGCGGTCGGCGAAGGTGCCGCTGTCGCCTTCGTCGGCATTGCAGACGACGTATTTGCGGTCGGCGCCGGTCTGCGCCACGGTCTTCCATTTGATGCCGGTCGGGAAGCCGGCGCCGCCGCGGCCGCGCAGGCCCGACGCCGTGACATCGGCGACGATGGCGTCGGACGTCAGCGTCAGCGCGCGCTCCAGGCCCTTGTAGCCGTCATGGGCGCGATAATCCTCCAGCGACCGCGGATCGATCACGCCGCAGCGCGCGAAGCTCAGCCGGGTCTGCCGTTTCAGCCATGGAATTTCGTCCGCGACGCCAAGCCGCAGGGGATGCGGGGCACCGGATATCATCGCATCGAGCACGGAATCGGCGTCGATTTCGCTCACCGGGCCGAACGCGATACGTCCCCGAGGTGTCGCGACCTCGACCATCGGCTCCAGCCAATAAAGCCCCCGCGAGCCGGTCCTGACGATCTCGATCTCGGTGCCGCGCTTGTCGGCCGCCAGTCCCAGCGCCAGCGCGACTTCATCGGCGCCGACCGCGACCGCACCCGCATCCCGCGAGACAAAAAGGCGCATCGTCATCGCTGCGCCTCCGCGACCAGTGCGTCGATCCGCGCTTCGGTCAGCCGTCCGACCACGCGGCCGTCCAGCATCGCCGAGGGGGCCGTCGCGCACAGGCCGAGGCAATAGATCGGCTCCAGCGTCACCCGGTCATCGGCCGTGGTATTGCCCAAGGAAACGCCGAGTTTTGCTTCCGCCCGCGCCGCCAGCGCATCGCCGCCGGCGGCCTGGCAGGCTTCGGCGCGGCATAATTTCAGCACATGACGGCCGGCGGGTTGGTGGCGGAAATCATGGTAGAATGTAAAGACGCCGTGGACCTCGGCGCGCGACAGGTTGAGCGCGGAGGCGATCATCGGAATCGCCGGCTCCGGCACGTAGCCGAACGCCTCCTGCAACGCGTGCAGGATCACCAGCGTGGCGCCTTCGAGATGGGCGTGCTCCGCGATGATCTCAGCGCCGCGCGCGGCACTCCATGGTTCGTTCGATGCCATCATTCTGCGCGCTTTCACCCGACAAGGTTGAACGCAAATGAAAGCTAGAATTGGACTAAAAATCAATAAAGCCGTCTCATGCTGCGATCTTGAAACGCGATCAATTCGGATTTGAAATTAGGTGATATAAAACCGGAATGAATGCGATGAAACGGGTGCATATGAGTGCAGCCGCAAGGCGTCGGGTGCGGCTATTTTGCATGATTGTCATTGGGCGATCGTGATATTCGTTGTTCTGAGATGTCGCGGGGTTTTGTTTTTGATCGACAAGCTTGAGCTTCTGCTGGCCCTGGCCAAGGAACGGCATTTCGGACGTGCCGCGGAGGCTTGCGGCGTTACCCAGCCGACGATGTCGACGAGCCTCAAGCAGCTCGAGGAAATCCTCGGCGTCATGCTGGTACAGCGCGGCTCGCGGTTTCAGGGCTTCACGCCGGAAGGCGAACGCACGCTCGACTGGGCGCGGCGCATCGTCGGCGACGCCCGCGCGATGCGGCAGGAAATCAACAGCCTGAAGGACAAGCTGTCCGGCGAGATCAGGCTCGCCGCCATCCCGACGGTGCTGGGCATGGTGGCATCGCTGACCACGCCGTTTCGCGCGCGCCATCCGGATGTGCGGTTTCGGATCGTCTCCTGCACCTCCGCGGAGGTGCTTGGCCTGTTGGAAAATCTCGAGGTCGACGCCGGGCTGACTTACATCGAGAACGAACCGATCGGAAAGGTTCGCACCATTCCGCTCTATAACGAGAGCTATCGGCTGCTGACGTCGCCCGATGCGATGTTCGGCGACCGCGATACCGTCACCTGGAAGGAAGTCGGGCAGGTGCCGCTGTGCCTGCTGACGCCGGACATGCAGAACCGGCGCATCATCGACCGCGCGCTGCGCTCGGTCGGCGCCGAGGCGACGCCGACGCTGACCTCGAACTCGCTGCTGGTGCTTTATACCCATGTGAAGACCGGACGCTGGGCCAGCGTGATGCCGGCGAAGCTTGCGGAAACCCTGGGATTGGCGGACGCCGTCCGCAGCATTCCGATCGTCGATCCCGTCGTCAATTACAGTATCGGGATGGTGATTCCACAGCGCGATCCGATGACGCCGCTGATCGCCGCGCTGGTTCAGACCGCCCGCGAAGTCGCGCCGACGCTGGAATCCTGAAGGCAGCTCTAAGCCGCCGCGGATATCTTCGCCTTCGCCCCACGGGCATCGCGCGGCAGCGACACGCAGACGACGGTGCCGCTGCCGAGCTTGGAACGCAGCCGCATCGATCCGCCATGCAGGCCGGTCAGCGATCTTGCGATCGCAAGGCCGAGCCCCGAGCCGTGATAGGTCTTGGTGAGCTGGCTCTCGACCTGCTCGAACGGCCGGCCGAGCCGGGCCAGCGATTGCGGCGCGATGCCGATGCCGGTGTCGGCAATCATCAACTGGATACTATCGCTGAGCACGCGGCTGCGGACGATCACCCGGCCGCCGTCGGGCGTGAACTTCACCGCGTTGGACAAAAGGTTGACGATGATCTGCTTGATCGCGCGGCGGTCCGCCACCACCGAGATGGTGCTGGCGATATCCGCGTCCAGCACCAGATTCTTGTCCTCGGCGCGTCCCGTCACCACGCGCAGGGATTCCGCCAGCGTCTTCGACAGATCGAGCGACTCCATATCGAGCTTCATGCGGCCGGCTTCGATCTTCGACATGTCCAGGATGTCGTTGATGACCTCGAGCAGATAGTGACCGCTGGTCAGGATGTCGTGGCAATATTCCTGGTATTTCTCCGAGCCGAGCGTTCCGAACATGCCGCTTTCCATGATCTCGGAAAATCCGATGATGGCATTGAGCGGGGTGCGCAGCTCATGGCTCATATTGGCCAGAAATTTGGATTTGGTCTGGTTGGCTTCCTCGGCGCGGTTTTTCTCCTCGGCGTATTTCCCGGCGAGGTCGACGAGTTCGAGTGCCTGTTGCTCAAGCGCGATTTGCGAACGTTTCAGATCGGTCACGGTAGCGCGCAGGCGCAGGTCGTTTTCGACCAGCTTCTGTTCATGCTCCTTGATGCGGGTGATGTCGGTGCCGACAGAGACATAGCCGCCGTCCTTGGTGCGGCGCTCGCTGATATGCAGCCAGTTGCCGTCTTCGAGCTGCGCCTCGAAGGTGCGCGCGCCCGGCGTGGGGGTTCCCTTTTCATGCAGACGGGTGCGGACCTCCGGCATGCTGCCGACCTCGATCACGGTCTCGTAGGAGGTGCCCGGCGTGACCGCGGAATCCGGCAGCTTGTGCAGGCGCTGGAAGTGCGAATTGCACAGCACCAGGCGGTTGTCGGCGTCCCACAGCACGAAGGCTTCCGGGATGGTCTCGATCGCGTCGCGCAGCCGCAGGTCGGCCTCGACGGTTTTCTCGGCAAGGCTCTTTTGCTCGGTGATGTCGACGGCGATGCCGATCAAATGCAGGCCGGCATCGGTCTCGCCCTGGCTGAGCTCGCAGCGGACCCGCAGCCAGATCCAGTGGCCGTCGGTGTGCTGCATGCGGAAGGTCTGGTCGATATGGTCGATCTCCGATCGAATGAGCCGATCGGCGATATCGAACAGGCTGATGTCATCGGACTTCACCAGCGCATTGACCTCGCCGAAGGTCAGGAGGTCGCTGCGGGTGTCGAGGCCGAGCATCGTGAACATCGATTGCGACCAGAAGATCCGGCCGCGCGACAGGTCCCAATCCCACAATCCGCAGCGGCCGCGATTGAGCGCGGTATCGATGCGCCCGCGCACCGCGTCGTTGATGAGATCGCCTTCGCGCGCCCGGGTCGATTGCCAGTGGAATGCGAAGCCGAGGATCAGCACGACAAAGCCGGTGGTGGCGGAAAGCGTCACCGACAGGGCCGCGTCCGAGCGCCAGAGCGAGTCGAGCTTCTCCTGCACGATGATGACCTGACCGGGCAGGGATTTGACCAGGCGCTGGATCGCCAGCGCGCCGTTGCCGTTCGGCAGCACCATATCGGTGACGCCGCCCTGCTGACCCGGCGCGGTCATCAATTGCGCGGTGCTGATGATGTCGAGAAGCCGGTCGGGACTTTCCAGGGTGGTCTCGATGGGAACGCGGGCAAGGATGCGCTGGTCCGCGCCGGTGACGATCACATGTCTGCCGGCCGCGATGCCCCATGACGGGATCAGGCCGGGCACCAGCGCCTGCAGGCGGTCGATGGTGGCGGCGCGGTCCTGTCGAACCGAGGCGATGCGATCGAGCCGCTCGGCGAGCAGATCGGCCAGTGCCGCGAGGTCGCGCTTGATGGTCGCGCGCTGATGGCGGTTCTGGTCGATCACCTGCACGAAGGCGCCGAGGCAGATGGTGATCAGGAAGGCAATGATCAGGGTTGGCACGGCGCGGCGAAGCGCAGGCTCCGCAATCAACAGCCGATGATAGGCTGGTTTCGCGATCGACTGCGCCAATCCCTTGATAGAGTCGGATTGGACGTAGCCGCTCGCCGCGTGAGCGCGCGCCATGCCTGTAGCCCCTCGGAATCTTCGTGCACCCAGTTTCGGCAGGACCCCAGTCGCTTCCAAATCATGCTGATTTGAATCCAGTTTTCCCGGGCTGTCGAGAGTCAACAATTCGTTAATTGAAATAAATCTTGTCCAATGTAAATCGGCCACGCCAATTGTCCGCAGAACTACTCACAAAGTGAGTCCGAAACGGGAACGCAGCGGGATCTCGATTGGTCATGCGTCCGGCGGCTCGGCGTGGCTGATCACGCGTTTCACGGTCGGAAACGCGCGGCGCAAGGCGCGCTCGATCTCATCGACATTCTCATGGACCTTGATCACGCTCATCGAGGGCGCCGCGCGGCAATGGAAGTTGACGATTTCGCCGGCGTCGGTATCGCGCACCCGCACGCTGTGGATGTCATGGATCGCGCCATTGGCGGCGAAGCGCGACAGCGCCTTCTTGATGATTTCGACGCGGCCGGGCGCGGCATCGGTGCCCAGCGGCAGTTCCGGTTCCAGCGGCTCGATGTGGGTGTCGACCTCGACGTCCTCGCCGAATTCGTCGCGGATGTTCCGTTCCAGCTCCTGGGCGATGTCGTGGGCGGCAGTGAGGGCCATCTCGCCGTCGACCTCGAGGTCGATGCTGACCGTCAGCTTGCCGCCGAGATCGTGCACCGTGACATGGTGGATGGCGAGCCCGGAATTGCGCGCGATCACCATGATGCGCTCGCGGATGCTCTCGTTGTCGCGCGCGACCGGCACGGCGGTGAAGGTCAGGTCGGCATCGTCGAGCACCTCGCGGACGGCATCCTGCGCCTTTCGCTTGATCTCCTCGACGCGGTCGATCGGATAGGTGCGCGGCACCTGCACGATGGCATCGACGAAATGCGTCGAGCCGACCATCCGAACCCGCAGCCGTTCGACATCGACCACGCCGGGCACCGCGCCGAGCGCGGCGATGGCTTTTTCCGCGGCCCCCTCGGGCGCGCGGTCGAGCAGGGTCTCCACCGTGGAACGCGCCAGCCGCAGGCCCAGCATCGCGATCATGACGGCTACGGCGATCGCGGCGGCGGCATCGCCCCAGGCATAGCCCAGCCCCGACAAGGCAAGTCCGGCAATGACGGCGATCGAGCCCAGCACGTCGGAGGCGAAATGCAGGGCATCGGCGGCCAGCGCCTGGCTCTTGGTGTCGCGGGCGGTGCGATGCAGCGCGCGGGCGCGCCAGAAATTCACGGCGATGTCGATCAGCAGGACCACGAACGGGATCGCCGACAGCGTCGGCGGCGGTGCGCTTTCGCGCAGACGGCTGTAGGATTCGACCAGAATGCCGCCCGCCAGCACATAGAGCAACGCGATGACGCCGAGCGCCGACAGGCTTTCGAATTTGCCATGGCCGTAATGATGTTCGTCATCGGCGGGGCGGTCGGAAACCCGCACCACCAGCCAGGTGATGACGGTCGCAACCACGTCGACCGAGGAGTGCAGCGCCTCGGAGATCAGCGCGAGACTGCCGATGGTGATGCCGACCGCGAATTTGGCCGTGGCCATGCCGGCGCTGGCAAAGATCGAGATCGCCGCGACGCGGGATTTGGCGGTGTGATCGGGGTGAAGATCGGCTTAATTCATGGGCGCGGTTTAGCAGGGCGATCTGCAACATCAAAGCGCCGAACGAGGGCGCAGCCGCCAGTGGTTCGCAGCAGCCATTGTTGCGAATTGTTCCGGTTTAATGACGTGGTTTCCACAAAATACAACTCCGCAACCTCGCGGCGCGATGCGCCCGAGCTGTTAGTGGCTAGTCCGGCCCAGAAGAAGAGGGCGCAGGGAATGCCGGGTGCTTGCTGCACCCGCGGTCTCGTGTGCAAAATGTGCGTAGAAGACGCACACGAGCATACAGGTACAGTCGGAGCATTCCGGCATTCCCTGCGCAATGGTTTGACGGCTTATACCGCGCTCTCCCCGGCGACGAATTCGTCTTGCCACCGTCGCTGACGGATTGAAGGATTGCCTGGACCCGGTTGGGTCGACGCACCTCCGTCAGCTTGACACCAGCAACGGGTGCCAGGACCACACGGCTTTGCCGTACGCAGCCTCCCGTCTTCGCCTGAACCGCCTTTGTCCGAAGCCGGACTTCGGCGGGTCAAGAGGCTTCGCCGGGCATTGGCGCCGGTCGTCTGCGCGCTGTGTTCGCTCACGGACCAAAGCCCGCCCTGCGAACACCACCACGCGCCCGACGCTGCCGCGTCCACCGCATCCCGCCCCAACGTTCGTGACGATGGCCAACGCCCCTCTACCGGAACGGGATGGCGGGAGTTGTAGGGGTGATTTGGGGTGATCGCGAACGGGAATATTTTTGCCGGCAGGACTGGACCGGGCAAATCACGTTGAAGTCGCTGCAGAAAATAAATTCGCGCGCACGACGGCAATTTGCCCGTCGGGCTGACGTAAAGGGGCCGCGCGGCTGGTTGCTGCACTACCTAGCTCGACGACGGAGGCCGTGCACGATGATGGGTCTTTGCGATTTCGTTTCGGCGGAATGTTCGCCCATGCTCCTTGCTGGCGGGCAACCTCCCTGATCAGTCCGCGTCGTATCCACGATCCGCGAGTAACATCGTTTGTGGGAGCCCAGAAAATGCCACTGAGCACGCGACGGTCGTTTACGCGCCGAACCCCACGCGGTTAGCGGTCAATATTGCTCACCGCTGCAATAAACTCTCTCCACAGAGGACCTATTGCGCAGTGGGGTTGTTGGTCCATCATCTCTGCCATCCTCCCAAAAAACGATGTGGCGCTATTTCGGGCTCTCGCGCACCGATTGAAAGGTCCACTGTGTTCAAAAAGCAATTCAGCGAGATTGAAGATGCCTGCCTGGCGCAGCAATGGTGGACACCGTTCGCGAGTCCCCGATCGTTCTCGACAAGGACCTGCGGGTATTGCTGCGAGCCGATCGTTTTACGTGAAGTTCGCGGCTAATCGAGATGATTCCAGAGGCAGCATCTTTACGAGTTGGGCAACGGCGAGTGGGAAAACATCATTCGAGGCTCCCTGCTGTCGTCGGGCCTCATGACCCACGTCCCAAACACACCAGCTTCGCGGACACGAACCGATATAAGGAAAGGGAGAGACTTCAATGAGCATCGAGAAGAATGTACAGGTTGTGAAGGATTTTTTTGCAGCAATCGGCCGCGGCGACAAGCACGGGCTGCTGGCGTTGTCTGCCGAAGATATTGAGTGGATCATTCCGGGAAAGGACTGGCCACTTGCCGGAACGCATCGCGGGCACGCGGGATTGACGGCTTTGCTTCAGAAGGCTTCCGAAACGGTTGAAACTTCAACAGAGCCTTCCGAATACGTAGCGCAGGGAGACCGGGTTCTGGTCGTCGGCGTCGCTAAGGGAAAAATCAAAGCCACGAATAAACCGTTCAAGGACGATTGGATTTTCGCCATTACCGTTCGAAGTGGCAAAGTGACGAATATCCAGGAATATGTCGACACGCAAGCACTGGCGCGGGCCTCCGAGATGGATGCGAGCCCAGGCCCTGGCGCATCGAAACCGGTACCACACGAAACAATTCGTAAAGTCAGCTAATACGTTGAACAGCGGCAACGCCTTGCCGAAGCACCAAATGGCGGCAACCAACTCCAGAAAGGATCGATTATGCTCGATCATGAAAAGTTCATCAGAAAACTCTACGCCCACGCAGAGGGGCAAGGAATAGATGCGCTGAAATTTGTCTCCATGTTCTCTGACGAAGGATACATGTTGGATATGGCTTCCGGCACGAAGTTCCGCGGGAAGGCCATCGGTGACTCCATTGCCGGCTTAGCAAGCGCATTCCCCGACCTCCACCGTGAGTTACTTAGCATCTACGTCGCGGAGAACGTCGTCGTTGTCGAAATCGCAATTCAGGGAACGCACAAAGGTGAGCTGGCCCTTGCTTCGGGAACTCTCGCTCCCACGGGCAAGGCAATAGACGTTCCGTGTTGCGATGTTTTTCACGTCGAGAGTGGGAAGGTTATTTCTTTTCATTGCTACAACTTGCCTTCCGCAATGCTGCAGCAACTTGGTGAAAAAAATATGAGATTGTCGTGACCACCAAACCCCGCATCGCCATCGTGATTGGCTCGACCCGCCCCGGTCGGTACGCCGACAAGGCCGCCGGCTGGATGCTGAAACAAACTCAGGCCCGTGACGACATCGAGGCGGAGCTTGTCGACCTTCGCGACCATCCGATGCCCTTCTTCGATGAGAAGGGGCCGCCTATGTCGGCGCCCAGCGAGAACGCCGAGGCATTACGCTGGCAGAAGACACTCGCCCGATACGACGGCTTCGTTTTCGTGGTGGCCGAATACAACAGCTCGGTCACGGGTGTGCTGAAAAATGCACTCGACCAAGCCTATAAGGAGTGGGGACGGAAGCCGTTCACTGCCATTGGTTACGGCGGGGCCGGAGCGGCGCGGGCGATTGAGCATCTACGCCAAATCACGAGTGCGCTGCGAATGGTTTCGACCGCAGCCACCGTCAACATTGGCGGTGCCGATTTCATGTTGACCTCCCCGATGGGTGCGAACAAGCCCATCGAAGACATCGAGGCACACCTGCTTGCCTCCACGAAGTCGGCTTTGGATGAGATCGTCTGGTGGGCCCACGCGACGATGGCGGCGAAAGCCGCTGAAGCGCTGTAAGGCGCGTATCGAAAGACGACGGGGCGGCGCAGACATGGCTTGATTTCTGGTAGTGGCCGATCGGGTCATTTCGCTGCGATTCGGAAGTTGATCGCTACCTGGGGCCTAGCGGACCGTCGCCGGCGAACAGCCACGACTTCCGTCCCAGCGCAAAGCCGCGCAGGGCACGCTCCGCCGCGTTGTTCGTCAGACAGATCCGCCCATCATCGATGAAGCGAGCAAATCGATCCCAACGACGCAGGGTCTCAAGTAAGACGGCGGATTACGCTGCGCTAATCCGCCCTACGGTGCTGTGCGGATCTATCGGCGCGGATTCCCATCGGGCGATTGGATCGACTACGAATCAGTCGCGGATAAGGTCGGGCTCTTATGCTGATGCAGATCCTTTCGTCGAACGCCAAAACGGCAAATGCCGGAATCGCGATCATGATGGCCCGGTGTATTCGCGATCAATTGAATGATCCTATCCGGCAAATCGGCACCGAAAGCCCCGGCAACACCCGTTGCTTTTGCCATATGAAGTAACCTGATCCGAAGCACGATGGGTCGAGTAAATCTAAATCACGAATAAATCTAAATCATTCTAAGTTTGCTCGCAGTAATATACGACGGCGTCAAATCATCGCGTGCCAGGAGTTGATGCTCTCAACGCACTCCGCATTCTAGAATTAGAATAATTAAAATTACTGCGCTCAATTTCAAGGATCGTTGCGCGGTTGTCACAGACGCAATTTGTCGTGGACGCACATCATCACCTTAGACGACTTCTACTCGCCCATTCCACTCGGGAAGTTAGAACGACTTCGTGGGGTTGGGGTGGAAGTATGACGTATACAGTTGCGGCCGGAAATGTTGTGCGTGCTATTTCGATGGGGGCGGTGAGCTATCTTGCACTTTCTCTAGATCTTGCGGGCGGTCAGAAAGCGTTCGCGCAGTCAAGTCTGCCGCCCGTCACCGTGGACGCGCCAGGGCAGCAACGCGCGCGGCCGGCAGCACCGAGATCGCAGACGTCCGCCTCGCGTGGGCAACGGCGCGTTGCTGCGCCGGCGCCGCGCCGCGCCGAACCGGTCCCCTATGTGACGCCTTCGACTGGAACTCTCGGTGCACCGCCGGCTCCCTATGCCGGTGGACAAGTGGCGACGGGCGGCAGTCTCGGGCTTCTCGGCAATCGCAGCGTAATGGATACGCCGTTCAACCAGACCAGCTACACGGCGCAATTGATCGCAAATCAGCAGGCGCGCACGATCCGTGACGTCCTGGCGAACGATCCATCCGTCAGGGTCGTGCAGGCGGCGGGCGGCGGCGCCGACACTCTGTTTATTCGCGGTTTCTATTATGACAGCGGCGATTTTGGGCTAAACGGTCTTTACGGAATCGCGCCGTACTATTCGATCGGCGCGAATTTCATCGAGCGCGTCGAGGTCCTGAAAGGCCCGAGCGCCGTGCTCAACGGCATGACGACTGGTGGCACCGGTGTTTCCAGCGGCGGCGCCGTCGGCGGCAGCATCAATCTCATCACCAAGCATGCGCCCGATGTCGACATTACGCGGCTTACCTCAACTTACGCATCAAAGTCGCAGTTCGGCGAGAATATCGATGTCAGCCGGCGTTACGGCGAGCACAAGGAGTGGGGTATTCGGCTGAACAGCACCTATTCGAACGGCAATACGCCGTGGAACCGTCAGACCGACGAGTTCGGCAATGCCGTTCTTGGTCTCGACTATCGGGGTGAGAACGCGCGCCTGGCGGTCGATGTCGGTTACCAAGCCGACAATCTGAATCCGCCGTTGCGCTTCTTTTCAGTCCCTGCCACGACAACGCGCATTCCTCCGCCGCCGACATCCGGTCTCAATTTCCAGGTTCCGTGGGCCTATTACGCGCCGACGGATTTCTTCTCGACCGTCAGGGGCGAGGTGGATGTCAATGACTCCGTGACTGCCTATGCGGCGTTTGGTTATCACGACAGCAACATCAATTATGCCTATCCCTCGCCCATCATCACCAATTCCGCGCCGGGAGCGACATCGTCCCCCCCGGGCGCCTTCCAGCTCGGAGGCCTGGCGTCGCGACCGTTTGCCGGCAAGGAGACGTTCGAGACGCTCGCGGGTGAGGCTGGAATTCGTGCAACGGCGGACACTGGTCCGGTCAATCACGCGCTCAACGTCAACTACTCCATCAACAGCCGGGACTATAGCCAGCGGACCGTGACACGGTCGAACAATATCGCCGCCGACCTGATCTTCTGGAATCTCTACACTGAGCCGACAAATATTCCAAAACCCAACTTCACGACGGTGAGTGCCAATCAGATCACCGGTGTGAATCTGTCGAGCGTCGGCGTTGCCGATACCATGTCGATACTGAACAAGCGCGTCCAGTTGACGGTCGGTGTTCGTCGCCAGACGGCCGGGAGCGAGGTGACGAATTATCTCACCCCTGCTCTAAGCCGGCCGGAGCAGGATGTTTCAGTGTGGACTCCGGCCTACGCCATCGTGGTCAAGCCGGTCGAAAATATCTCGCTTTACGCAAACTATATCGAAGGACTGCAGACGCCGGTTGTCGTCGCCGGAACCTTCGCCAACGTGGGCACGGTGTTTCCACCCAGCAAGACGACCCAGGCCGAGACCGGTGTGAAGATCGACACCGGTCGCCTCACCACGACGCTGAGCCTGTTCGAGATCGAACAGCCGAGCGTCATAACGGTGGGCGCGGGTGCGACGGCTACCCAGCAGCTCAACGGCAGGCAGCGCAACCGCGGCGCCGAAATCAATTTATTCGGCGAGATCACGCCGGCCATTCGGGTCCTCGGTGGTGTGGCGTTGATCGATGGCAAACAAGTCCAGACGCCCAGCGGTGCCACCGACGGCAGAACGGCGGTAGGTGTTCCTGCGGTCACCGCCAACATCGGTGCGGAGTGGGATACGCCATTCGTGCCTGACCTGACGCTCACGGGAAGGGTCATCTATACCAGTTCGCAGTATGTCAACATAACCAACACGCTCACGCTTCCGGAATGGACGAGGGTCGATATCGGAGCGCGATATACCTTTACGTCGCCGTGGAACGGAAAGCCGATCGTCGTGCGCGCCAACATCGAAAACGTCGCCAACAAGGCATATTGGGCATCGGCTTACAGCGGCGTGATCACGCTTGCCGCCCCGCGCACCTATCTGTTGTCGACGACGTTCAATTTTTGAGGTGAGGGGAGGCAATTTGGCGGCTGCGAACTCCAGCACTGCGGATCCCGGCCGGCTGCATCCGTGGCTGCGGGCGTTGCTGGCCGGGCCTTGCGCATTGGGGCTCACGGCGCTCGTCATCGCCGTGATGCCGTCGTGGGTGCCCAAAGGAAACGGTGGAGTTGACCACATCGCATTTCCGTTGTTCTTCATGCCGGCCATCTGGGGCTTCATCTTCTTCTATGCGTTGCTTGACCGGAGCCTCGGCCGCGTTGCGATCATCATGACGGTCATCGCCATCGTGCACCTGGTCGCCCTAAGAGCTATTCTGTTCGGCTGAGACGATCCTTCGACCCGCGGAGACGTCGTGATTAATCTGAAAGCGCGAGAAACCAGGACGCTGGTGGCGGTCCACGGCTGGGCCGGCGCCTTGCTGGGCCTGCTGCTCTACGCCGTCATCGTTACCGGAACGGCCGCCGTGTTCGCGAACGAAATCAAGGCTTGGTCAGGCGGGCTGTTGGGAACGAGCGAACCGCTAGGCCAGCCGCTCAATGCGCTGCTCGCGCGGCTTGAGGCGGAAACGCCCGAACAATTCCGCGAAGGTCTCTCCCTAAGGGCGACGCCCGCCGGCAATGTGTGGGCGTTCTTCCATACCGACGAGACCATCAACGGCGCGCGTCGCGAGCGCGGGATCCTCTATACGATCGGGCCGAATGGCCGGATCATCTCGCGCGCCGAAGGCTACGGCAACGAACTCGCGGCCAACGATCCGTATTCGGCGCTCGGGCGCTTTTATGTCGATCTGCACGTGCGGCTGCACCTGCCCAATC
Source organism: uncultured Alphaproteobacteria bacterium (assembly GCA_963793165.1). Classification (GTDB taxonomy): domain Bacteria; phylum Pseudomonadota; class Alphaproteobacteria; order Rhizobiales; family Xanthobacteraceae; genus Bradyrhizobium. The sequence continues at coordinate 176,687 of CAWBYU010000002.1, read as the reverse complement.
CGTGGGGGCTGATCCTTACGGGCATTCTCGGTCTTGCCATGCTGGTCGCTGCCGTCTCGGGCATCTTGATGCACCGGCATCTGTTCAGGGATATTTTTATCCTGCGCGGACGTGACCGGCTGGTCGGCCTGCGCGATCTGCATTCCGTTGCCGGGACGTGGACCCTGCCGCATGCCTTCGTGCTCGCGTTCACAGGCGCCTATCTCAGTTTCACCATCGCGGTCGCCTTGCCGATGCTGGCGAAGATCGCATTCAAGGGCGACGTGCGGGAAATGGTCACGACGCTTAACGGACTGCGCGCTGTCGACGCCCGTCCGGCCGTATCAGCCAGCCTCGACGATATCCTGTCCGATGCGCGCAAGCGGGCTGACGCGCCGCTTCTTCTTGCCGGGTGGGAAAACCGCGGCCGCGCCGACGCGCGCATCACCGTATTCCCGGCACCCAGGCGCGGCGATCTGACGGCAATGCGCCTGATCTACAACGGGGTGACCGGCGAACTGATCCGCGAGCGGCCGATCCTCGGCATGAAGCCCTCGCTCGGTGCGTCCCTGCTTGGTCTTATCGGCCCGGTTCACTTCGGCAATTTCGCCGGATGGTGGTCACGCGCCGTGTGGTTCGCGCTTGGCGCTGCGAGCGCCTACGTGACCTGGAGCGGATTGAACCTCTGGATCAGGCGACGGTCCGACCAACGCGGCTGGCGCGCGCTCGGGCGCGTAACGGCATGGGTGGGAGGCGGCCTCCCTTTTGCGATGGCGGCAGCCGCAGCAGCCTATTTCGTCAGCCTGCCATCGCTGACATCCGTGTTCTGGACTCCGGCGGCCTTTCTGGCCGCTGCCGCACTCGCCCTTGTGCCGGCACTGCGAATGCGGTCGATTGAGCGGGTCCCGCCGTTGCTGTTTGGCGCGACCGGCGTCTTGCTTATGGCGCTTCCGCTGCTGCGTGCTGCGGTCGGCGGCCCAAATTGGGCCGCAGCGCTCGCGACCGGGCAGAGCGCGGTGCCGGTCATGGATTTCCTGATAGCGCTCGGCGGCGTCGCGTGCGTCTTGTCCGCCACCATGGCATTACGTACTCGCGAGCAGGCCACGTTCAACGCCGGCTCTTTCGTGCAGTCCGCCGAATGATGCTGCTCGGCTGGCTCGGTCTATCCGGCGCGCTCGTCAGCGCCGCCTGCATCGCCCTCCTTGCGGCGATCGATCCGAAGCGTCGAGGCGTCGTTCTCGCGCGGTCCGGCTTGCGCCGGTTGCTCATATCCGTGACATTCATGCCCGGCCTCGCACTCGGCGTCGCCGGCCGCTGGAGCGATTTCCTGATCTGGGTCGGCGCGGCCGCCATCTTCGGGTGGACGATCGCAGCGCTCGCCAATAAGCGCTCAAAGCCCCGTCCGTAGGGCGGATCGGCCGACTTGTCCGCGTAGCTCGAAAGCGAAGGCGTGATCCGCATCTCAAACAAGATGGCGGATTACGCTTCGCTAATCGCCCTACGAGTTCTTTCGTCGTCCCGGCCTTGAGCCGGGACCCATACGCCGCGGCCTGTCGTTTTGGGCGCGGATGTCGAGGGTTTCTGTCCGACGAACGGCGGTGGTTATGGGTCCCGGCTCAAGGCCGGGACGACGGGGCAGGATTCGATTTTCAAACCGCCGGGAGCGTCATTGCGAGGGAGAAGCAAGGCGTAGCTCGCAATAACAATCTATCGCCACAGCGCTCGCTACAGCGTCACCACGATCTTCCCGAGGTGCTTGTTGGCTTCCATGTGCTCGAAGGCTTTGCCGATGTCGGCGAAGGCGAACACCTTGTCGATCGGCAGTTGCAGCTTGCGGGATTCCACCGCGGGCCAGATGTCCTTGCCGACTTCGCTGAAAATCTCGCGGATCTCCTCGATCGAGCGGGTGCGGAAGGTGACGCCGATATAGCTGATGCGGCGCGCGGCGTGCAGGTCGAAATTGAAATCGGCGTGGGTGCCGCCGAGCCGGCCGACATTGACGATGCGGCCCTTGACCTTGGTGGCCGCCAGATTCTGGTTGGCGACCTTGCCCGAGACCTGGTCGACGATGAGGTCGACGCCTTCGCCATTGGTCGCCTTCAGGACCTGGTCGACCCAGCCGGGGTCGCTGGAATCCACCGCAAGATCGGCGCCGAATTCCTTCAGCCGCCCGCGCCGCATTTCGTCGGTCGAAGAACCGATCACGGTTTTGGCACCCTTGAGTTTTGCAATCTGCAGCGCCATCAGGCCGACGCCGGAACTGGCGCCCTGGATCAGCACGGTCTGGCCGGGCTGCAATGCGCCATTGGTCACGACCGCGTTGTGCATGGTCGTCACCGCGATCGGGAGGGTGGCGGCGTCCTCGAAGCTCATATTCGCGGTCGAGGGGATGTGAAACAGCCGGCCGTGATCGGCCAGCGTATATTCCGCGAACGCCGCGCCGCCCGATCCCATCACCCGGTCGCCGATCTTGACGCCCCTGGCGTCGGGGCCGGTCTCGGCGACTTCGCCGGCCCATTCCATGCCGAGCACGGTGCCGGCGCCGCCGGCGCTGCCATGCACATGACCCTTGGTCATGCCGAGATCGGCGCGATTGAGGCCGCAGGCGCGGACGCGAACCAGCACCTGGGTGCCTTTCGGGGCGGGCTTGGCGACATCGGTGATTTCCGCGCCATTGGCGCCGTAGACATAGGCCTTCATGAACTCTTCTCTTTTTCTGCTCCCTCTCCCGCTTGCGGGGGAGGGTTGGGGTGGGGGTGGCGCCGCGAGTCACACTGTTCGTGTGGAGAGTTTCCCCCACCCGGCGCTTGCGCGCCGACCCCCCCCGCAAGCGGGAAAGGTGAAGCGAGTTTGCGGCGCGCGGGTTGCTTATTCCGCGGCTTGACGGCGGCCGCCGGACATCATGCCTTCGAGCCGGCTCTGGATGATGGCTTCCGCGTCGCGCATGATGCGTGATACCAGTTCCGCGCAGGTTGGGATATCGTGGATCAATCCCTGCACCTGGCCGGCGGACCAGATGCCTTCGTCGGCGTCGCCGGTCGCGTACACCATCTTGCCGCGCGCGCCGGCCACGAGTTCGCGCACGTCCTCGAATTTCGCGCCTTCCTTTTCCATGGCGACGACCTTGGTGCTGATCGCGTTTTTGGCGACCCGCGAGGTGTTCCGCATGGTGCGGAAGATCAGCTCGGTCTCGCGCTCGTCACTGGCGACGATCTTTTCCTTGATCAATTGGTGGATCGGGCTCTCCTTCGTGCACATGAAGCGCGTGCCCATGTTGATGCCCTCGGCGCCCAGCGCCAGGGCTGCGACCAGGCCGCGGCCGTCGCCGAAGCCGCCCGAGGCGATCATCGGAATCTTCACTTTATCGGCGGCGGCCGGAATCAGGATCAGGCCCGGGGTATCGTCCTCGCCGGGATGGCCGGCGCATTCAAAACCGTCGATCGAGATGGCGTCGACGCCCATGCGCTCCGCCGACAGCGCGTGGCGGACGCTGGTGCATTTATGCAGCACGACCACGCCGTGCTTCTTGAATTCCGTCACATGTTCCTGCGGCTTGTTGCCGGCGGTCTCGACGATCCTGATGCCGCTTTCGATGATGGCCTGGCGATATTCCGCGTAAGGCGGCGGCTTGATTGAGGGAAGGATGGTCAGATTGACCCCGAACGGCTTGTCGGTCAGGCCGCGGCAACGCGCGATTTCCCGGGTGAGGTCTTCCGGGGTCGGCTGCGTCAGCGCGGTGATCAGGCCGAGCGCGCCGGCGTTGGCGACCGCGGCGACCAGCTCGGCGCGTCCCACCCATTGCATGCCGCCCTGCACGATCGGGTGTTCGACGCCCACGAGCTCGGTAAATCGCGTCTTGATCATGGCCAGCCCCCTGTTTCCCCGCGGATCACCGCGCCCGTTTGTTTTCGCGAAGTTTCGCGGCGAGGATGCCGTTCCCCTCCGCAAATGTCCACGGGGGCAGGAGGGAGGTCAGGGCAATGCGATCATGCAAAAACGGGGGTTTTTGTTTCCGAGGGGGCGGACATTTCGCCGCCGGCCTTGCGCGACATCTCAAAGCCCGGGGGAGGCGGTGAGATAAGGTGAGCTCGATCAGGCGGGAACCGATCGTCCCTTTGCCGTGGCCTCGTCATCGAACGCGGTGGAAATGTCGCGGATGCTGACGACGCCGATCAGGCTGTAATTGTCGATCACCGGCAGATGGCGGATGTGGTTCCTGTTCATGAGATGACGAACGTGTTCGAGCGTATCGTTCGAAGAACAGGAGACCAGTTGCTGCACGGAAATCAATTGCGACACCTTCAGATTGATGCCGGCGGCGCCGTGTTCGGCGATCGCGCGAACGACGTCGCGCTCGGTGAACATGCCGACCGCGGTATTGCCTTCGGTCCGAACCACGTCCTTGACCACCAGCGCGCTGATATTGCTGGCGCGCATCAACTGGGCGGCGATGCCGACCGTCTCATTCATGCGAACCGTTGCAACGCGAGCCGTTTTCTTGCGCAGGATGTCTCCAACTTGCATCGCAACCTCCTTTAGATCCCGGTTAAGATCTCCGAGAAATTGGTATACATTATGCCAATTGTCAATTTAGAATCCTCGTCGGTCTTCCGTTCAAAATGCAAAAGAGAGGCAGGAATACTGACGTTTATTGTACTCGCAAGGGCGACGATTGTGTGGCCCACAACCTCAGGTGAAATGGCGAAGCTCTCTCAGTATACCAGCGATCTGAGGCGCGCGCGCAAAAAAAGCGCGCCCATTTCCGGGCGCGCTTTGTCAAAGATGATGCCGTTGCGGATCAGGACGCCTTTGCGTTTGCGACCACGATCCTGCGCCATGGCTTGAGCACCGCGATCGCGAGCAGCGAGGCGAGAATATTGGCGCCCGCGGCGATGATGAACACCTGGTCCCAATTGCCGGAAGACTGCTGCATGTAATTGGCGACCGGCACCAAAAGCGCGGCGGTGCCCTTGGCGGTGTAGAGCAGGCCGGCATTGGTGGTCGCGAATTTCGCACCGAAGGTGTCGGTGCAGGTCGATGGGAACAGCGAGTAGATCTCGCCCCAGGCGAAGAATACCAGGCCGGAAAGTATCACGAACCAGACCGGATCGTGGCCGAGCATATAAAGCGCCCAGATGCCGACGCCTTCGATGCCGAAGGCGATGAACATCGTGTTCTCGCGGCCGATCATGTCGGAGATCCAGCCGAAGAAAGGCCGCGTCAGGCCGTTGAGCACACGATCGATGGTCGCAGCGAACGTCACCGCGGTCATTGTCATCCACATCAATGTGACGGGAACGCTGTCGACTTTCCAGTCGACGGCGATCGGCTTCAGATTGGCGGTGACCATCAATCCGCCGGCGCCGACGATCACGAACATGAAATACATCAGCCAGAAGATCGGCTGGCGGATCACTTCGGTCGGCTGGTAGTTGCGGCGGCTCTGGATGACATTGGCATTCTGGACCACCGCCGGAACCTGTCCCGCCTTCGGCGCGAACAGGAAGAACGACAGGATCACAATGATGATCCCCTGTCCGAGACCGAAATAGAGGAAGGTGGACTGGAAGCCGGAGTCCTTGATCATCGCCTGGATCGGCGCGACGGTGAGCGCGGAGCCGGCGCCAAATCCGGCGGCCGTGATGCCGGCGGCGAGGCCGCGCTTGTCGGGAAACCATTTCAGCGCGTTGCCGACGCAGGTGCCGTAGACGCCGCCGGCGCCGATGCCGGCGATGATCATTCCGAGGTAATAGCCGTTGAGCGAGGTGGCTTCGGCGTTGATCGCCCATCCGATGGCGCAGAGGATGCCGCCGATCAGGACCACCAGCCGCGGGCCGTATTTATCGACGAACCAGCCTTCGACCGGCACCAGCCAGGTCTCGAACAGCACGAACAGCGTGAAGGCCCACTGGATCGATGCGCGGTCCCATCCGAATTTCTTCTGGATGTCCGGGACGAAGAAGGTCCAGCCGTATTGGTAATTGGCGATCATCACCATGGCGCCGACGCCGATAGCCAGCTGTCCCCAGCGATAGGTATCGCTGACCCGTGCGGTAGCTGGAGCGGTGGCGTGAACTGTGTCTGTCATAGTTCCTCCCCAAGGCACGCTTCTATTGTTGTTATCGGCGAGCGCTGCCAGTTGCGACATTTTGGTATGTGATATGCCAGAGCGCAAGCGTTTAATTCGCGTTCCCGCGGTCGCGCCGAATTGTCGCAGATGTTGTAGCGCTGCCGGCACTATCGGGACGGTGGCACAACAAAAATGGCCCCGGAAGCCGGGGCCATTCGTCCAAAGTATGATTTCAGCTGCTGCGCCGAAACGAAACAGACGTTCTCAGAAACGCAGGATTTGCGGGCTCAAAGGCCGAAACGGGGCAGGTCGCCGTTACGTGCCGAGATACGCGCGCTGCTCATCAGCAAACGATCGATCGCGGCGATCAGGCGGCCGAACACGGAGCTGGACGGGACGAACGGGGCGGAAGTGGTGTCGGACATATGGCTCACCTTTGCGAAAGCAGCCGGGGGCTGCGCTACGATCTGGCCATAACCTAGGCATACCAGATGCCAGCCACAATCCGCGTGTTTGCATGGCAGCAGGCCTCATATTGCAACGCAGCATAAATGAGACAATCGGCTTTCCAAATAACGAAAAGGCCGCCGGAAACCGGCGGCCTTTGAAGGGGGTAGAAGGAAGCCGGCCTATTCGGCGGCGACCTTTCGGGGCGGATCCAGCGCGCCGGAATCATGGATCTCGGCGACCTGATGATCGGAGAAGCCGAGCACCTGGCGCAGGATCTCATCGGTATGTTCGCCGAGCAGCGGCGAGCGCGTCACTTCGGTCGGGCTGTCCGACAGCTTGATGGGATTGCCGACCGACAGATACTTGCCGCGTTCGGGGTGATCGACCTCGACCACGGTGCCGGTGGCGCGCAACGATTGATCCTCCGCCAGTTCCTTCATCGACAGGATCGGGCCGCAGGGGATGTCGTCCTTGTTGAGAATGTCCATCGCCTCGAATTTTGTCTTGGTCATGGTCCATTGCTCGATGCGGGCGAAAATCTCGTTCAGCCGCGACAGCCGGGCCGGCGGCTTGGCGTAATCGGGATGGGTCTTCCAGCCGGGCTCGCCGATGACATCGCAGATCTTCTCCCAGACCGGCGCCTGGGTGATGAAATAGATATAGGCGTTGGGATCGGTCTCCCAGCCCTTGCACTTCAGGATGCGGCCGGGCTGGCCGCCGCCGGAATTGTTGCCAGCGCGCGGTACGGCGTCGCCGAACGGAATCCCTTCGCCGAACTGGCTGTATTCCTTCAGCGGGCCGTGGGCGAGACGCTGCTGATCGCGCAGTTTGACGCGCGCGAGATTCAAGACGCCGTCCTGCATCGCGGCGGTGACCTTTTGGCCCTTGCCGGTCATCGTGCGCTGATAGAGCGCGGCGACGATGCCGAGCGCCAGATGCAGGCCGGTGCCGCTGTCGCCGATCTGCGCGCCGGTGACCAGCGGCAGGCCGTCGCGGAAGCCGGTGGTCGAAGCAGCACCACCGGTGCATTGCGCGACGTTTTCATAGACCTTGCAGTCCTCGTAAGGGCCGGGCCCGAAGCCCTTGATCGAGGCCACGATCATCTTCGGATTGATGCCCTGGATTTTCTCCCACGGAAATCCCATGCGGTCGAGCACGCCGGGGCCGAAATTTTCCACCAGCACGTCGCAACTCTTGATCAGCGCGGTCAGGACTTCCTTGCCCTTCGGGTTCTTGGTGTCGAGCGTGATCGAGCGCTTGTTGTGGTTGAGCATGGTGAAATACAGGCTGTCGACATTCGGCACGTCCTGCAACTGGCCGCGCGTGATATCGCCAACGCCGGGGCGTTCCACCTTGATCACGTCGGCGCCGAACCAGGCCAGCAATTGCGTGCAGGTCGGTCCCGACTGGACGTGCGTGAAATCGAGAATGCGAACGCCCTTCAGCGCCTTTGTCATATGTTCTCTCCTTGGATCTGCTGTCGTCATGCCCGCGAAAGCGGGCATCCAGTACTCACCGTCGATTTAGTCGGGCACGGCCTTCGTCTCACGATAGTTCGGTGGTTACTGGATTCCCCGCCTGCGCGGGGAATGACGCCGATGGGTTGTCTGTCTCATTTCTTCTTCAGGATGCTTTGCGGGTTGAGGTTGCCGATGCGGCCGCTCTCGCTGCCGGCGGCCGGATCGATCGCCGCGTTGATGAGGGTCGGCTTGCCGGAGTCCATCGCCGCGTTCACGGCGCGCTTCAACTCGTCCGGCGTCGTCACGTGGACGCCGACGCCGCCGAAGGCTTCCATCATCTTGTCGTAGCGCGAGCCCTTGACGAATACGGTCGGCGCGGGATCGGCGCCCGCTGAATTGACGTCGGTGCCGCGATAGATGCCGTCATTGTTGAAGATGACGATGCAGACCGGCAGCTTGTAGCGGCAGATGGTCTCGACCTCCATGCCGGAGAAGCCGAAGGCCGAGTCGCCTTCCACGGCGAGCACCGGCTTGCCGGTCTCGATCGCCGCGGCGATCGCATAACCCATGCCGATGCCCATGACGCCCCAGGTTCCGACGTCCAGGCGCTTGCGCGGCTGATACATATCGATGACGCCGCGCGCCAGATCGAGCGTGTTGGCGCCTTCATTGACCAGAATGGCGTCCGGCCGCTCCTTGATGATCGTGCGCAGCACGCCGAGCGCGCCGTGATAGTCCATCGGCGAGTTGTTGTTCATCAGTCGCGGCGCCATCTTGGCGACGTTCTCTTCGCGCTTTTTGGCGACCGCGCCGGTCCATTCGGATGGCGGAGCCGGCCATTTCGCGCCCATGCCCTCAAGCAATGCTGCGACGCAGGAGCCGATGTCGCCGACCACCGGGGCAACGATCTCGACGTTGAAGTCCATCTCCTTCGGTTCGATGTCGATCTGGATGAATTTCTTCGGCGCTTCGCCCCAGCTCTTTCCCTTGCCGTGCGACAGCAGCCAGTTGAGGCGTGCGCCGATCAGCATCACGACATCAGAGTCTTTCAGCACCGTCGAGCGGGCCGCACCGGCGCATTGCGGATGGGTGTCGGACAAAAGCCCCTTGGCCATGCTCATCGGCAGGAACGGAATGCCGCTGTTCTCGACCAAAGTGCGGATCGCGTCGTCCGCCTGCGCATAGGCGGCGCCTTTGCCGAGAATAATGAGCGGACGTTTGGCGCCCCTCAGCACATCGAGCGCGCGCTTGACCGCATCCGGCGCCGGAATCTGCGCCGGCGCGGCGTCGATCACCTTCACCAGCGACTTCTTTCCGGCCTCGGCGTCGATCACCTGACCGAACAGCTTGGCGGGCAGGTCGAGATAGACGCCGCCCGGACGGCCCGAGACGGCGGCGCGGATCGCGCGCGCCAGACCGATGCCGATGTCGGCGGCATGCAGCACGCGGAACGCCGCCTTGCAAAGCGGCTTCGCAATCGCGAGCTGATCCATCTCCTCATAGTCGCCCTGCTGCAGGTCGACGATCTCGCGCTCGGACGAGCCGGAGATCAGGATCATCGGAAAGCAGTTGGTGGTGGCATGGGCCAGCGCGGTGAGGCCATTGAGGAAGCCCGGAGCCGACACCGTGAGGCAGACGCCGGGCTTCTTGGTCAGGAAGCCCGCGATCGACGCCGCATTGCCGGCATTTTGTTCGTGACGGAACGAGATGACGCGGATGCCCGCGGCCTGCGCCATGCGGCCGAAATCCGTGATCGGGATGCCGGGCACACCGTAGATCGTGGTGAGACCGTTGAGCTTGAGCGCATCGATCATGAGGTTGAAGCCGTCGGTCAGCTCTCTTTCGGCTTCAGCCGCCCTGGTGTCGATGCTCTGTACTGTTGCGGACATTCCGCCTTCTCCCTGATCGTTTCTTGATATGGACGAGTTCGTCGTCCGGCAAAACAGCCCTCGTTAGAACAGCTCCTGGCCGTGGGCTTCGACGTAAGCGGCAAGGCCGAGGGTGTGATCGCGGGCACGCTTTTCCGCAAGCTCGGTGTCACGGGCTTCGAGCGCCTCGATGATCGCAAGATGCTCCGGAAGCGAGGTCGCGGTGCGATCCTTTCGTCCGATGGTCAGCTGCCGATAGCCGCGCACATGCAGCAGGATATCGTTGGTCATGTCGACCAGCACCGGCGATTCGCTGAGCGAGATCAGCGCCTGGTGGAAGGCGATGTTGGCCTTGGAATATTCCTCGACGTGATCCTGCGGCAGCCGGTCGTTGCCGAAATTCTTGAAGAAGTCGCGCAGCGCCGAAATATCCTTCTTGCGCGCCGTCGTGGTGATCAGGCGCGCGGCCATGCTCTCGAGCGCGGCCCAAGCCCGGATCATGTCGACGATCTCGGTCTTGGTGCGGCGGACCACGACGATGCCGCGGCGTGGCACGGTTTTGACGAAACCGTCCTGCTCCAGCATCGCGATCGCTTCGCGGATCGGGGTCCGGCTGACGCCAAGGCGCTCGGACAAGGCCCGCTCGTCGAGCATGACCTGCTCGGGCGTGGCATAGATGTCCATCTTGAGAATGGCTTCCTTCAAGGCCTCGTAGGCCTTGTTCTTGAAGCTGGTCTCCGGCGCAATCCGGACTATCGCGATGTCTGCCTCAGCCATGATTGGCGGCGCCTTGGTTTGTTTCCGTTCGGGCACGATCGATCTCCTCTGTGGGAGACCTGTCTTACCAGAAGAATGGGTGAAAGATTTTTGGCATACCAGATGCCAGAATGTCAAGTTGCCTATATTTTCGGGGATTCCTTTCTCTGCGGTGGCTTGACAATGTCGTTTCTGGCATACCAAATGCCAAAAATAGCGTCCAGGAGGAACCCAATGTCGAATGCCAAAGATGCGGTCCGCAAAATTCTCGATTCCGTCAAGGCGGACAAACGCACAAGCCTGACGGCGCCGGAAGGCAAGCTGGTGTGCGACGCATATGGCATCCCGGTGCCGAAGGAGGGGGTGGCCAAATCGGCCGCCGAAGCTTCGAAAATCGCGGCCGACGTGGGCTTTCCGGTGGTCATGAAGATCGTCTCGCCGGACATTCTGCACAAGACCGAAGCCGGCGGCGTCGTGGTGGGGGTCAAGACCGCCGCCGAGGCTGAAAAGAATTACGAGACCATTCTCGCCAACGCCAAAAAATACAAAGCCGACGCCAAGATCGAAGGCGTCCAGGTGCAGCAGATGCTGGCCGGCGGCACCGAGGTCATCGTCGGCTCCATCACCGACGGCTCGTTCGGCAAGCTGGTTGCCTTCGGCCTTGGCGGTGTGCTGGTCGAAATCCTGAAAGACATCACCTTCCGCCTCGCGCCCGCGACCAAGCAGGATGCGCTCTCGATGCTGGACGGCATCCAGGCGCACGACATGCTGAAGGGTGTGCGCGGCGGCGATCCGGTCAACCGCGAAGCGCTGGCCGAAATCATCGTCAAGGTGTCGCAGCTGGTCAGCGATTTCCCCGAAATCATCGAGCTCGATCTCAATCCGGTGTTCGCCACCAAGAAGGACGCGATCGCGGCCGACGTGCGGATCGTCGTCGATTTCGACTACAAGCCGCGACCGGCGCCGCGCTCGACCGAAGAAATCGTCACCGCGATGAACCGCATCATGCAGCCGAGGGCAGTCGCCGTGATCGGCGCCTCCGCCGAAGACGGCAAGATCGGCAACTCCGTGATGAAGAATTTGATCAATGGAGGCTACAAGGGCGATATCTATCCGATCCATCCGAAGGCCGCCGAGATTCTCGGCTACAAGGCCTACAAGAGCGTCAAGGATGTGCCCGGTGTGATCGACACCGCGGTGTTCGCGATCCCGGCGAAGTTCGTCGCCGGTGCGCTGATCGAATGCGGCGAGAAGAAGATTCCGGGCGCGGTTCTGATTCCGTCGGGTTTTGCCGAAGCCGGCGCGCCGGAGCTGCAGGCTGAAATCGTGGAGATCGGCAAGAAGTACGACGTCCGCCTGATGGGGCCGAATATCTACGGCTTCTACTATACGCCCGCCAATCTCTGCGCCACGTTCTGCACTGCCTACGACGTCAAGGGCCATGCGGCATTGTCGTCGCAGTCCGGCGGCATCGGCATGGCGATCATCGGCTTCTCGCGCTCGGCCAAGATGGGCGTCTCCGCGATCGTCGGCCTCGGCAACAAGTCCGATATCGACGAGGACGATTTGCTCGCCTTCTTCGAGCAGGATCCCAACACCAACCTGATCGCGCAGCACTGCGAGGATCTGAAGGATGGCCGCGCCTTCGCGGAAGCCGCCAAGCGGGTTTCAAAGAAGAAGCCGGTTATCGTGCTCAAGGCCGGCCGCACCTCGGCGGGCGCGAAAGCTGCGTCGTCGCACACCGGCGCGCTCGCCGGCAACGACAAGATCTACGAGGACGTGCTCAAGCAGTCCGGCGTGATCCGCGCCCGGTCTTTGAGGCAATTGCTCGAATTCGCGCGCGGCGTGCCGGTGCTGCCGACGCCGAAGGGCGAGAACATCCTGATCATCACGGGTGCGGGCGGCTCGGGCGTGCTGTTGTCGGACTCGGTGGTCGACAACGGGATGTCGCTGATGGCGATGCCGCCGGATCTCGACGCGGCGTTCCGCAAGTTCATTCCGCCGTTCGGCGCCGCCGGCAATCCCGTCGACATCACCGGCGGCGAGCCGCCGATCACCTACGTCAACACGGTCAAGCTCGGGCTGTCGGATGAGCGCATCCATTCGCTGATCCTGGGTTACTGGCACACCATCGTCACCCCGCCGATGGTGTTCGCCCGCAACATGGTCGAGGTGAAGAAGGAGATGGAGGCCAAGGGCTTTATCAAGCCGATGGTCGCCTCGCTCGCCGGCGACGTCGAGGTCGAGGAGGCCGCCGAATATCTCTACCATAACGGCATCCCGGCCTATGCCTATTCGACCGAATTGCCGGTCGAGGTGCTGGGCGCGAAATACAAATGGGCGCGCGGCGCGGGCCTGCTGTAAAAAGACCTGATCAACCAACGCGTTCCAAAATGCCGTCCGGATTTCGGACGGCATTTTTATTGGATGGGGGATTATAGAAAAACTTCGGGAACAGAATTTGACGATCAGCCGCAAATCGAACCGGGAACATTTCCCCGGTTCCAATTGTTGAGGGGGCATCGTCAATTTCACTGGAGGAGAACATGAACAACCGACTTGCTGTTTCGCTGATCTCAGCGTCCCTGCTGGCGTCCAGCGCCGCCTTCGCGCAATCCACCACGGCGACCGGCGCTGTGAACGGTGCCAGAACAGGCGGCGAAGTCGCCGGTCCGGTCGGCGAGATCGTCGGCGGCACCGTGGGTGCGGCCGTCGGCGCCGCCGTCGAAATTCCGAACGCGGTGATCACCTCGATCGAGGGCGAGCGCGTGCCGTCGGTCACCATTCGGGAGCGCGTCGTGGTAGGTGAGCCGCTGCCGGCGACCGTGGAGTTGCGGCCGGTGCCGAGCTACAGCGAATATCGCTACGCGGTCGTGAATGACCGGCGGGTGATCGTGGAGCCCCGGACGCGCAAGATCATCAAGGTCATCGACTAGTGCCTGGACAAATTGGTTTCGCAGCCGTCCTTCGAGACGGCTGCTGCGCAGCCTCCTCAGGATGAGGCCTGACTTTGCTGAAACGCAACAACCTCATGCTGAGGAGCGAGCGTCGCGAGCGTCTCGAAGCATGGGCCGCAAGCGACCAACCGATCGTCAGCACTCGTCTGGCGATCGCCTGATCGACAAATCCTTCGCGGGATTTTCCCCGCGGGGACTTTCTGCGTCAGGGCGCAGTTGGATTCGACCGGCGCGATTGCCGGATCGTCCACTCCAGTCCGGCGGCAATGGTGATGCCGACACAGGCCGCCAGCGCATCGACCAGAAAATCTCCCAGCCTCGCGTGCCTTCCCGGCGCCCAAAGTTGCAGGATCTCGAGGCCGCCGATGCCGGCGACAGCGATGGCCGAAGTGAGCAGCCGGCGCTGCGTATAGGCCAGCCCGAATGCCAGCCCCAGCAATACGAACGCGAACGCGTGCTCGCCGCCCTGACCGAGGTTGGAATGCGGCCGCAACTGCGCCGGTCCCAGCGTCGCGAAGGCGATGGCGGCGGCGAGAAGCCATGCGGATATTCTGAGGATGATGATCATGGCGGCGGAATATCACACTTCACGATGCGATATCGGCCGATGTGAACTGGCGATACCGGTGTGGTTAATCCACGCTGGACCGAAGCTCACAAAGCCTCCCGCACGCCAAGACCGAGCATGAACCGCTCCCTGATCTGCACGGGGTCGCGGCGCGTGGCGCCGACGCCCGGCTTGTCGTCGATGCGCACCGCGATCAGCGTCGGTTCCGTCGCCGACAGCGACCGATCGACCAGGCGCTCGAAATCCTCCTCATCCGCCGCCCAGGCGCTGTTGGAAAGGCCGCAGCCGACGGCGATGGCGACGATATCGGCGACCGCCGCGGCGGGCGTCGGTTGCACGCCGGTGATCTGGTAGACGCCGTTGTCCATCACGATCATGGTGAGGTTTTTCGGCGCCTGCGTCGCGATGGTCGACAGGCACCCCATCTGCATCAGCAGCGAGCCGTCTCCTTCGAGCGCGAATACCCGCCGCGCCGGCTGCGCCAGCGCCACGCCGAGGGCGATCGGGAAGGCGAGGCCCATGCTGCCCAGCATGTAGAAATTCTGCGGGCGATGGCCGGCCGCCCACAGGTCGAAATTGGTGTTGCCGATACCGCCGATCACGGCTTCCTCGTGCTTCAGCTTCGCGACCAGCCGCGAGGTGAGGTCGAACCGGTTCATCACCTTGGTGTTGCGGGCGGGGTTCTCGCTTGCCTTGTTCATGCGCTCGCTCACTTCTCGAAGACTTTGCCGCCGGTCAACAGCGGCGACAGGATCAGCGCCACCGGCGCCTGCGTCGCGATGGCCTGCCGGATCGATCGATCGACGATGAATTCGAATTCGTCGAGCCGGGTCGCGGTGTGGTGCTCCATCGCCAGCGAGTCGAGCACAGGCCGCATGGTGCGGCACACCAGCGACTGCCCGTAGTTGAATTCGCCGAGCGTGCCGCGTTCGGACACGAACATGATCAGTGGAATTTGATACGGGACCGCCAGCGAAGCCAGCACGTTGGCCAGCGTCGCGAAGCCGGAGGTCTGCATCAGCACCGCGCCGCGCATGCCGCCCATCCATGCGCCGGAGACGATGCCGACGGCTTCCTCCTCGCGCGCGGTGGGGAAGGTGGTGAAGAACGGATCGGCGTGGATGTTCTTGATCAGCGTGGTCAGTACGCGATCGGGCACGTAGGGCACCAGCCGGATGTCGTGGCGCTTCAGCGTTTGCAGCACCACGCCGTGCCAGCTCTTTTCCTGCAAGGTTTGGGGCGAGGTGGATTCCTCGGCAGCCGCCATCGAATTCTCCCTTGTTTCGCGCCGATTTTTCGATCGCGGCCGAGGCGCCGAAACTTGACGCGATCTCAGGGATTGTCAACATGCCCGCATCGTATCCGTGACCTGCAGTTGGCGGCGATGCCGCAGGCGTGCCGGTATGCGATAAAGAAAACCACGATAAAGAAAACAAAAGAATATCGGGAGAAATGCCATGGGCTGGGTCCGGACCGCCGCGTCTGCGGCGGCGATGTTTATCTCGGCCGGGATGGCGTCCGCCCAGCCGGCATTTCCCGCAAAACCGGTGCATATTTTCGTGCCCTATGCCGCCGGCGGCGGCGTCGACATCCTCGCCCGCACGCTGGGCGATGTGGTGTCCCGGCAATGGGGCCAGACCGTCGTCGTGGAAAACCGGCCGGGCGCCGGCGGCGTGGTCGCGTCGCAGGCGCTGGTGGCGTCCCCGCCGGACGGCTACACGCTGATCGTGGTCGCGAGCGGCCACGCCACCAATCCGTTCCTGTACCCCAAAATTCCCTATGACACCTTCAAGGACTTCACGCCGATTTCGCTCTTGGCCTCGTCGCCCAATATCCTGCTGGTGCGTGCCGATTCCCCGTTCAAGACGCTGGGCGACATGATCGCGCAGGCGCGCGCGAAGCCGGGAAGCCTGTCCTTTGGCCATGCCGGGACCGGGACATCGACGCATCTGGCCGGCGAACTTCTGAAGAATCTTGCTCGCGTCGATCTCAACGCTATTCCCTACAAGGGCGGCGCGCCTTCCATCAACGATCTCATCGGCGGGCAAATTCCGATGTCGTTCAACAACGGCCCGGAATCCGTGGGCCAGATCCAGTCCGGCACGCTGCGGGCGCTGGCCGTCACCACCGCCTCACGGGCGCCGTTCCTGCCCGATGTGCCCAGCATGGCCGAGGCCGTGCCCGGCTACGACACCGAAGTATGGTGGGGTTTGCTCGGGCCGGCCGGCATGCCGCCCGACCTGATTGCGAAACTCTCGCATGATTTTGTGGCGGCCTTGAACACCGAGCCGGTGAAGGAGCGCCTGGCCAAGCTTGGCGCGTCGCCGATCGGCAGTTCGCCCGAGGCGTTCGACGCCAAGATCCGCGCCGATTACAAGAAATGGGGCCCGATCATCGAGGCCGCCGGGATCAAGGCCGAATGACGCGGAGGAGAGAGCGATGATTCCCCCCTGTCTGCCGCCGCGCGACGTCAGCCGGCCGAAAGTGCCGCCGCCGCCGGGCGCCTGCGATACCCATGCCCATGTGTTCGGCCCGGCCGCGCGGTTTCGCTACGCCGACGATCGCAGCTACACGCCGCCGGACGCGCCGCTGGAAAAATACCTCGGCATGCTCGACAGCATCGGATTTGAGCGCGGCGTGCTGGTGCAGGGCAGCGCGCATGGCCGCGACAATTCCGCGATGCTCGATGCGCTGGCGCGCCAACCGGACCGGCTGCGCGGGGTCGCGGTGGCGGACGCCGATATTTCACCGGCCGATCTGGGCCGATGGAACCGGCTCGGCGTGCGCGGCTTGCGCTTCAATCATTTCTTCCGCGATGGGCAGTTACACTATCGCGGCGGCGTGCCGCTGGCGGCGGCCGAGACGCTCGCGCCTGTGATGGCCGAACTCGGATGGCATCTGCAGCTCTGGATCGACGTCAAGGATTTGCCCGAGACCATTCCGGTGCTGAAATCGCTGGGGCTGCCGGTCGTGATCGATCACATGGGCCGCACCGATGCCCGCGCCGGCACCGCAACGGCCGGTTTCCAGAGCCTGCTGCGCGCGGTCGGCGACGGCTGGTGCTGGGCCAAGCTGTCGGGCGCCCACCGCATCAGCCGCGACGCGCCCGATTATCCCGACGCGCGGCCGTTTCACGAGGCGCTGGTGCGGGCCAATCCGGAACGGCTGGTGTGGGGCGGCGACTGGCCGCATCCGCGCGTCGAGGGCGAGATGCCCGATGCCGGACATCTGTTCGAACTGTTTCAGCGCTGGACGCCGGATCAGGCAAACCAGCAGCGCATTCTCGTGACCAATCCCGCCAGGCTCTATGGTTTCCCGAACTGAAAGTCCGTCCATGTCCGTGAACAACAAACGCGTGTTTTACGTGAAGTATCTGGCGCACGAGATCTATGCCGAGATCCTGCGGGCGCGGCCCGATGTGCGGCTGGACCGGCTCGAGAACGAAAGTGCCGAAGCGATCTCGGCGCCGATCCTGGCGGCGGCGCATGCCTATCAGATTGGGGCTGCGCGCGATGAACTCGCCAGCCATTTCCATGTCGACCGTGACCTGCTGCGGCGCGCACCGAACCTCCTGATCGTCTCCAGCAATGGCGCGGGCTACGACCCCGTCGATGTCGAGGCCTGCACCGAGGCCGGCGTGCTGGTCGTCAACCAGTCCGGCGGCAATGCCCATTCGGTGGCCGAACACGCCCTGGGAATGCTGCTGACCTTGTCGAAGCGCATCCTCGAGGCCGATCGGGTCTTGCGCCGCGATCCGAATGTGAACCGCAATGCTTTGATCGGCACCGAGGCGCAAGGCAAGACCATCGGCATCGTCGGGCTCGGCAATGTCGGCCGCCGCATCGCCGAACTCTGCAACGGCCTGCTCGGCATGAAGGTGCTGGCCTACGATCCCTATCTGACGGCCGCCGAGATGGCATCGCGCGGCGGCGAGAAGGTCGAACTGGATGAATTATTGCGCCGTTCCGATTACGTCTCGATCTCCTGTCCGCTGACCAGGGAAAGCCGCGGCATGATCGGTGCGAAGCAGTTCGCGCTGATGCAGCCGCACGCCTATTTCATCACGACGGCGCGCGGCTTCATCCATGACGAGGCCGCGCTGGCCGAGGCGCTGCGCAACAGGCTGATCGCAGGGGCGGGGCTCGACGTCTGGGCCAAGGAGCCGCCGCCGCCGGATCATCCGCTGCTGCAATTCGATAACGTGCTGGCGAGTCCGCACACCGCGGGTGTGACCAAAGAGGCGCGCGCGAACATGGGCAGGATTGCCGCCGAGCAAATCCTCGACGCGCTCGACGGCAAGCGGCCGCCGCGCATCATCAACCCCGAAGTATGGTCCGCCTACGCCGGGCGGTTCGAGCGAACCTTCGGTTTTGCGCCGGGGTAGCGGCGGACCGGCAGATCCGGTCCGTTTTCGCCAGATCTTCGCGGAGAAGATTTCGACCGCTGTCGGCTGGATCGCGGCAATAAATCTACTGTGAACCCGTGGCCGGACGATGGACGCGTTGCTATTTTCGCGGTGCCCTCGACACGTCCCCGGGGTGGGACCAATTTCCTCATCAGGCGCCTTTCAACGCGGTGACAATTCCGCCGGCGCCGAGGGAATTTACGGGATGCGACGGGTCGTTTCATTGCTGCGTTCTACGCCGTCCCGGATCCGGCGCGGTCTGGCCGTGATCATCGCCATCGCGGCGGCCAGCCTGCCGGCCGCAGGCGCGTAGCGACTCCCCACGCCGCCAAGCTGCCTCTTTAATCGCCAGGATTCCGGCAGGCGGGCGTATTGATATCCATCAAAACGATTTTGCCGCGACGGCTTATATGGAAGTATCTTCGGCGCCGGGGGCGCAACAGGAGGTTCCATGTCACGCTTTGTCGTTCGATTTATGAAGGACGTGCTGGGCGAAAACGGCCGGGAGAGCGAAATCTGTCAGGGTTCCCTGGAAGTCGACGCTTCCGACGAGAGCCAGGCGGTGGAGTTGGCGAAACTGAGATTCTGCCAGACCGAGGCGCTTCGCGACTGGTCGCTTCATGCCGACCGGATTCAGATCAAGCAGGCCGATTTTCCATCCTGAAGAAGGGGCGTGCCATCGTCCGCACCGTCGGCGATGACGAGGAAATCGCCGATCAGCCTCGCAGCGCCGCCAGCAATTCGTCGGGACGTTCGACCATCATCATGTGGCCCGCACCCGGTATCACCACGGTGCGTGAATTCGGCAGTGCCGACGCCAGTGTCTTGCCGGCCTTGGCCGGCGTCATCATGTCGCGTTCGCCGAGAATGAAGGTGGAGGGGACCGTGACCTGTGCGGCCGCCGCGAGCGCGTTCCGATAGGCGTTGCAGGCGGCCAGATCGTTGAACAGCACGCCGGGCCTGCAGCGTTCGAGCACCCGCTGCGCGCCGGAATGCATCCATAATCCCGGCGCCAGGCTGCCGCCGAGTTCAGCTTGAAATCCAAGGCCCCAGATCGAAACCATGTCGATCGCCGAACGATCGTTGGCTTCGGCGGCCCTGAGCAGATCGGGTCCCACGGTCATGGCCGCCGCGGTTCCGATCAGGCTCAGCGCCGAAACCCGGGCCGGATGCCGCGCGGCGGCCTCGAGCGCGATCAATGATCCCATGGAATGACCGACCAGCCAGGCCTTTGCCGCGCCGGCGGCATCGAGCAGTGCGACGGTCCAGTCGGCCATCTCGGCGATGGTGGCGAGCGGCGCGCCGGACGAGCGGCCGTGACCCGGCAGATCCGGCGCCAATACGCCGTAGCCGTGATGCGCGAACCAGCGGCTGTGCAGGGCCCAGCTGGTGTGGTCGAAGCCCGCGCCGTGCAGCAGCACGATGGATGGCAGCGAGGAATCGAATTCCCGGCCGCCGGTGGCCACGAAGGTCTCAATGCCGTTCACGGATAACTGCATGGCTCAGGCCTTTTGCGAGATACGGAGCGCCTGGCCGAGATCATCGATGATGTCGGCTGCGGTTTCGATGCCGATCGAGAGCCGAACCAGTTCTTCGCCGATGCCGGCGGCCTTGAGCTGCGCGGCATCCATCTGCTGATGCGTGGTGCTGGCGGGATGAATGACCAGCGTCTTGGCGTCACCGACATTGGCGAGGTGGCTGATCATCCGCAACGCCTCGATGAACTTCTTGCCCGCGGGCCGGCCGCCCTTGATCCCGAAGCTGATGATGGAGCCGGCGCCGCGCGGCAGCAGCCGCTTGGCGAGTTGATAATCCGGATGGTTTTCCAGCGAGGGGTGCAGCACCCAGTCGACCGCCTTGTTGGCGGCGAGGGCCTCGAGCACCGCATCGGTATTGACGATGTGGCGGTCCATGCGAACGCCGAGCGTCTCGACGCCTTGCAGCAGTTGAAAGGCGTTGGTCGGCGACAGGCAGGCGCCGAAATCGCGCAGCCCTTCGGTCCGCGCCCGCATGATGAACGCGGCCGGGCCGAATTGCTCGTCGAAGACGATGCCGTGATAGCCGGCATAGGGTTCGGTCAGTACCGGAAACTTGCCCGACGCGCGCCAGTCGAACCGGCCGCCATCGACGATGACGCCGCCGATGGCGATGCCATGGCCACCGATCCATTTGGTGGCCGAGTTCATCACGATGTCGGCGCCGAGCTCGATCGGGCGGCTGAGATAGGGCGTGGCGAAGGTGTTGTCGATCAGCAGCGGGATCTTGGCGTCGTGCGCGATCCGCGCGACCTCGGGGATATCAAGCACCTCAAGGCCGGGATTGCCGATGGTCTCGCCGATCACCAGCCGCGTATTGGGCTTGATCGCGGCGGCGAATTCGTCGAGCGCGCGCGGCTTGACGAAGCTCGTGGTGATGCCGAAGCGCGGCAGCGTATGCGCCAGGAGGTTGATGGTGCCGCCGTAAAGCGACGAAGAGGCCACGATATGGTCGCCGGCATTGAGCAGCGTCGCGATCGCCAGATGCAATGCCGCCATGCCGCTGGCGGTGCAGATCGCGCCGACGCCGCCTTCGAGCGCGGCAAGGCGCTCTTCGAGCACCGCGGTGGTCGGGTTTGAAATCCTTGTGTAGATGTGGCCGGCGCGCTCGAGATTGAACAGCGCCGCGGCGTGTTCGGAATCCTGAAAGACATAGGAGGTGGTCTGATAGATCGGAACCGCGCGCGCGCCCGTAACCGGATCGGGATGCTGTCCGGCGTGCAGGCTCAGGGTTTCGAAAGCGGGCGGCTTGGGTGTGGGCATCGCGGCTCGCAAATGGTTGGCGGATGACGTGAAGGCGCGGGTCCGGAAGGTCGCCGGACGCCTCCGTCCTATGCCACAGACCGGGCCGGAATGTTAGTGCCGGCACGCAAGGGGACGCCTCCGACCGCAGTTCGCTATCGTCCATGGAGATGTCGCTTCTGTCCAAGTTTCGCGGCGGGGTCGTATCTATGCTGGTCTCGAATGCAGAATCCGTGGCCGCGATGTAATTTGTGAGATGCCGTGCATTTCGATGGATCAGGCGAAAAGCTCTCTGAACTCATTAGCGAGATCTACGACGCTGCCCTCGACCCATCGTTGTGGAGTGACGTCGCCGGCAGAGCGGCGCGTTTCGTCGGCGGCTCGACGGCGGCGATCTTTTCCAAGGACCCGGTCGCCGGCAGCGGCAATGTCTGTTGTGGCATGCTCGACGATGATGAAACGCGCCGGCGCATGCGCCTCATCGCTCCGCACATTCGCCAGGCGGTACTGATCGGCAGCCATATCGGTCTCGGGTCGGCGGAGGCCGCGACGCTCGCCGACACGCTTGATGGCCTCAGCGCGGGGATGTGCCTTGTCGATGCGGCCGGACATATCGTGCATGCCAATGCCGCCTGTCAGGCGCTTCTCGACGCCGGCGATTTCCTGACCGCGATCGAGGGGCGGCTGGTCGCGCGCGATCCGAAGATCGACCAGGCGCTTCGCGAATTGTTCGCCGCCGCCGCGCGCGGCGATGCGGCGTCAGGAGCCCAGGGGATCGCCGTGTCGCTTCGGGCGTGGGACGGCTCGCGCTATGTCGCGCATGTCCTGCCGCTGACATCGGGCGCCCGCCGCCGCGCCGGGATCGCCTATTCCGCGACCGCGGCGCTGTTCCTGTGCAAGGTGGCGACCGAAATCCCGTCTTCCCCCGATGTCATCGCCCGCGCCTACAACCTGACTCCGACGGAGTTGCGGGTGCTGCTCGCCATCGTCGAGGTCGGCGGCGTTCCCGATGTGGCGACGGCGCTCGGCGTCGCGGAAAGCACGGTCAAGACCCATCTCAGCCGCCTGTTCGTGAAGACCGGCGCCGCCCGACAGGCCGATCTTGTCAAGATCGTCGCGGGATTTGCGACGCCGCTCGTGGACTAGGCTCGACGTGCTGATGATCGCGTCAGCCGCAGCCGGCCATGGGTTCGCGGCAGAAATTGCGCTCCCTTGGCGCTGAGAAAATCGACCATCGCCTGCGCCGGGGGCAGCAGCACCTTGTCCTTGCGGGCGAGCACGAACCATTGCCGGACCACGGGGAGGCCGTCGACATCGAGCGTCACCAATCGCCGTTCATCGAGTTCGGTTGCTACCGTGTGCGCGGAAATGAAGGCGATGCCGAGCCCGGCGATGACCGCCTGCTTGATGGTCTCGTTGCTGCTCATCGTCATGCCGATCTTGGGGCGGACCCTGGCGGTCTCGAACAGTTGCTCCATCAGGCCGCGTGTGCCGGATCCGGGCTCGCGCGTCAGGAACGTCTCGTCGGAAAGATCGCTCAGCGCCAGCCGCGGCTTTCGCGCCAGGCGATGACCGGTGGGGGCGATGATGACATGGGGATGGTCGCCGATCAGATGCACGTTCATCGGGATATCCACCGGCGGGCGGCCCATGATGGCGATATCGAGATCATAGCCGCGAAGCGCCGTGCCGATTTCCTGCCGGTTGCCGATAAAGAGCGTGACGTCGATGTTCGGATACGCCCGCGAAAACCCGGAGATCGCGAACGGCACGAAATATTTCGCGGTGCTGACGGCGCCGATCGAGACCCGTCCGGCGGTTTTGCCCGCGATCATGTCGAGCGAGGTTGCACAGGATGCGATGGCGGCTTCGATGCGCCCGGAGAGCGCCAGCACTTCGTGGCCGGCTTCCGTCAGCAGCATGCCGTCGCCGGTGCGCTGGATCAAAGGCAGCCCCGCAAGGGCCTGCAGGTTGCGAAGCTGAAGCGTGACCGCGGGCTGCGTGAGATGGAGTTGCTTGGCGGCCGCCGTCACCGACCGGTGTTTGTGAACGGCGGCCAGCGCGCGCAACTGGCGGATGGTCAATTCCCGCAAAAACCGTCCCGCCATCGTCGGTACCTTTATAAGTAAAAATTTGCTCCAGCCAAAGATAACAAAATTTTACTAATTCAGCAAATTGCGGTTCCTTGGCTGGCGATTGCCGACCGGCAAGCGCGTGGGAGCGTCCCAACGAGGGCGCGGGGAGACGGCCATGGACGAGCGCGTGACCCTGCGGTCGCATCTCGATCGATCCGCATCGCAAAAGCCGCATGGCGCCGCGATCGGAGCGGTGATCGAGGCCATCGCCGCCGCTGCGGTCGATCTTGCCATCCTGATCGCCGACGGGCCGCTGGCCGGCATCACCGGACAAAACGGCGGCACCAATCCCGATGGCGATCAGCAGAAGGATATCGATGTCGCCGCCGACGAAATGATGCGCCGCGCGCTGCGCCGTGCGCCGGTGGCGGCGGTTCTTTCCGAGGAAGCGGCGTTGCCGGAAACCCTCAATCCCGAGGCGCCGCTTTGCGTGGCGATCGATCCGCTCGACGGATCGGCCAATCTTGAAAACAATATCTCGGTTGGCACCATCTTTTCGATCCGCCCGCGGGGCAACGATATTCTTTCGACCTTCTTTGAGCCGGGCACGGCGCAGTGCGCCGCGGGCTTCGTGGTCTATGGCCCGCAAACCACGCTGGTTCTCGCGCACCACGCCAGCGTCGACATCTTCATTCTCGACCGGCGCACGCTGCAATTCGTGCTGATCAAACAGGGCGCGAAGATCGCGCCCGACACGCCGGAATTCGCTATCAACGCCTCCAATCGCCGGCACTGGCACGGGCCGGTTCGCGCCTATATCGACGAATGTCTCGCCGGCACCGACGGCGGCGGCGCGGCGGATTTCAACATGCGGTGGATCGGCTCCCTCGTCGCTGAATCCCTCCGCATCCTGGTGCGCGGCGGCGTGTTTCTTTATCCGGCCGATGCCCGTCCCGGATATCGCGAAGGACGGCTTCGCCTGCTGTACGAAGCCCATCCGATGGCGCTGGTGATGGAATGGGCGGGCGGCGCTGCGACCACCGGACGGCGGCGGATCCTCGAACTCGGCGCCAAGACGCCGCACCAGCGCGTGCCATTGATCATGGGTTCGGTGCGCGGCGTCCGTGACGTCGCTACCATTCATGAGGGGATCGAACCGATGTTCGACAATAGCGATGCGCCGTTGTTCGCGCGCCGCGGTCTGTTTCGCTAGAGCCGGATCGGTCAGATGTCGCGCAGTCATCCCATCATATCGATCACGGGTTCATCGGGCGCCGGCACCACGTCGGTGAAGAAGACGTTCGAGAACATCTTTCGCCGCGAGAAGGTCGCCGCGGCCTATATCGAGGGCGACGCCTTCCACCGTTACAACCGCATTGAAATGCGCACCAAAATGTCGGAGGAGGCCGAGCGCGGCAACAAGCACTTCAGCCATTTCAGCCCCGAGACCAATCTGTTCGAAGAGCTGGAGAAAACGTTCCGCGACTATGGCGAATCCGGCACCGGGGCGACGCGCCATTACGTCCACGACGACGGCGAAGCCAAGCTGTACGACGCTGAACCCGGCACCTTCACCGAATGGGGACCGCTGCCGGAAAAATCCGATCTGTTGTTCTATGAAGGCCTGCACGGCGCGGTCGTGACCGAGAAGGTCAACATCGCGCAGCATGCCGACCTCAAGATCGGCGTGGTGCCCGTCATCAATCTGGAGTGGATCCAGAAGCTGCATCGCGACCGCAGCGACCGCGGCTATACCCAGGAGGCGGTGACCGACACCATCCTGCGGCGGATGCCGGATTACGTGAACTATATCTGCCCGCAATTCGCCGAGACCGACATCAATTTCCAGCGCGTGCCGACGGTCGATACGTCGAACCCGTTCATCGCGCGATGGATCCCGACGCCGGATGAATCGATGGTGGTGATCCGTCTGAAGAATCCGCGCGGCATCGATTTTCCCTATCTGCTGTCGATGATTCCGAACAGCTTCATGTCGCGGGCCAATTCGATCGTGATTCACGGATCGAAGCTCGATCTCGCGATGCAGCTCATCCTCACTCCCCTGATCCTGCAACTCATGGAACGCAAGAGGCGCACGATATGACCCTTCATGCTCTCCCTACTATCGCCGGCCGTCCCGGTGCCGCGCATGCGGAAATGGCCAACGCGATCCGCTTCCTGGCGATCGACGCCGTCGAGCAGGCGAAGTCGGGCCACCCGGGCATGCCGATGGGCATGGCCGATGCCGCCACCGTGCTGTTTTCGCGCTTCCTCAAATTCGATCCCGCCGACCCGGCGTGGCCGGACCGCGACCGCTTCGTGCTGTCGGCCGGTCACGGCTCGATGTTGCTGTATGCGCTGCTTTACCTGACGGGCTATGAGGGCGTGACATCAGATCAACTCAAGGCGTTCAGGCAGTGGGGATCGAAAACCCCCGGTCATCCCGAATATGGCCATACGCCGGGTGTCGAGACCACCACCGGGCCGCTGGGGCAGGGCCTCGCGACGGGGGTCGGCATGGCGCTGGCCGAGCGGCTGTCGAACGCGCGGTTCGGCAGCGATTTCGTCGATCACTATACCTATGTGATCGCAGGCGACGGCTGCCTGATGGAAGGCCTCAGCCACGAGGCGATTTCGCTGGCCGGACATCTCCGGCTCAGCAAATTGATCGTGCTGTTCGACGACAATGAAATCTCGATCGACGGATCGACATCGCTGTCCTGCTCGGATGACCAGCTCGCACGGTTCAAGGCCTCGGGCTGGTCGGCGAGCCGGGTCGACGGGCACGATCCCGAAGCGATCGCGACCGCGATTGAACGGGCGCGCAACAGCGACCGTCCCTCGCTGATCGCCTGCCGCACCGTCATCGGTTTCGGCGCACCCAATCGCCAGGGCAGCGAAAAGGC
The DNA here is from genome assembly GCA_963793165.1 of uncultured Alphaproteobacteria bacterium. GTDB lineage: Bacteria > Pseudomonadota > Alphaproteobacteria > Rhizobiales > Xanthobacteraceae > Bradyrhizobium. The sequence continues at coordinate 150,416 of CAWBYU010000002.1, read as the reverse complement.
CCATGGCGCGCCGCTCGGTGCCGATGAAGTCGCAAAGACGCGGGCGGCGCTGGACTGGCCGCACCAGCCATTCCAGATTCCGCTATCCATCATCGAGCAATGGCGCAGGGTCGGCGCACGCGGGCAGGGAGCGCGCCGCTCCTGGATCGAGCGGACACGGCGCGTCAATTCCGCGCCGCGCTCGGCTTTTCACGATGCGCTGAACCGAAAACTGCCGTGTGAATATGCCGGCGCAATGGATCAACTCCGCCATCGTTTCGCAACCGAACGGCCGAAGATGGCCACCCGGCAAGCCTCGCAACTGGTGATCGACGACATCGCGCAAGCGCTGCCGAATTTATTGGGCGGCTCGGCCGATCTGACCCATTCCAACCTCACCCGTGCCAGGACGCAGCAGCCGGTGCGGCCCGATTTCTTTGAAGGAAGCTACATTCACTACGGCGTCCGCGAGCACGCCATGGCGGCTGCGATGAACGGCATCGCGCTGCACGGCGGCTTCATTCCCTATGGCGGCACGTTCCTCAGCTTTGCCGATTATAGCCGGCCGGCGATCCGGCTGGCGGCGCTGATGGGCATACGGGTCATCCATGTGATGACGCATGATTCCATCGGTCTCGGCGAAGACGGCCCCACCCATCAGCCGGTCGAGCATCTGGCGTCGCTGCGGGCAATACCGAACCTGCTGGTGTTCCGTCCGGGCGACGCGGTCGAGACCGCCGAGGCCTGGGATTGCGCGCTGCGGGCGGAAGGCAATCCTTCGCTGCTGTGTCTGTCGCGGCAGGCGCTGCCGACGTTCCGTGAAGCCGCGGGCGACGCCAATCAGGTTGCGTTCGGCGCCTATGTCGTCGTCGAGCCCGAGGACGGCCGCGATGTCACGCTGATCGCAACCGGCTCCGAAGTATCGATCGCGCTCGAGGCCGCAACATTGCTCGGGAAAGACAACGTCCGCGCCGCGGTGGTCTCGGCGCCGTGCTTCGAACTGTTTCGCCGGCAATCCCGCGAATACCGCACCGCGGTTCTGGGACGCGTTCCAAGGATCGGCGTCGAAGCCGCGGTCGAGGGCGACTGGGCGCGCTGGCTCGGCGATGGCGGCGAATTCGTCGGCATGACCGGCTTCGGCGCCTCCGCGCCGGCTGACGTGCTGTATCGCGAATTCGGCATCACCGCGGAGGCCGTGGCCACCGCGGCGCTGCGCGGCCTGGCGCGGTCGAGGATGGCGGCCACATGCGCCTGATTTTTTCGGCGGTTTGAAAGGAGGTTCCGATGGCACGAATCACACTGAGGCAATTGCTGGATCACGCCGCCGAGCATGGCTACGGCGTGCCGGCCTTCAATATCAACAATATGGAGCAGGGGCTCGCGATCATGGACGCGGCGGCGGCCGTCGACGCGCCCGTGATCATCCAGGCCTCGCGCGGCGCGCGCTCTTACGCCAATGACATCATGCTCGCGAAAATGATCGACGCGCTGGAGGAGATGTATCCGCAAATTCCGCTCTGCCTGCATCAGGACCACGGCAATGAGGAGGCGACCTGCGCCACCGCGATCAAGCATGGTTTTACCTCGGTCATGATGGACGGCTCGCTCAAGGCCGATGCCAAGACGGCGGCGGACTACGACTACAATGTCGATATCACCCGCCGCGTGGTCGAGATGGCGCACTGGATCGGCGCCTCGGTCGAAGGCGAGCTGGGTGTGCTCGGCTCGCTGGAGCATGGCGGCGGCGAGCAGGAAGACGGTCATGGCGTCGAAGGCCAAGTCAGCCACGATCAATTGCTGACCGATCCGGATCAAGCGGTGGATTTTGTCCGCGCCACCAAGGTCGATGCGCTGGCGATCGCGATGGGCACCTCGCACGGCGCCTACAAATTCTCGCGCAAGCCGGACGGCGATATTCTCGCGATGAAGGTGGTCGAGGAAATCCACCGCCGGCTGCCCAATACGCATCTGGTGATGCACGGCTCATCCTCGGTGCCGCAGCCGCTGCAGGATGCCTTCAACCGGTTCGGCGGCGAGATGCCGCAGACCTGGGGCGTGCCGGTCGAGGAGATCGTCCGCGGCATCCGGCATGGCGTGCGCAAGGTCAATATCGACACCGACTGCCGGCTGGCGATGGCCGCGGCCTTCCGCAAGGTCGCGACAGAGACCAAAAGCGAGTTCGATCCACGCAAATTCCTCAAGCCCGCGATGGACCAGATGCGCGATCTCTGTCGCGAGCGGTTTGAACAATTCGGCACTGCCGGACACGCTTCAACGATCAAGGTCATTCCACTGGCGGAGATGGCGAGGCGCTATCGCTCCGGCGCGCTCGATCCACGCATCGGAGGCATGGCCGATGCCGCCGAATGACCTGATGACCCGTTCGCTCCCGACCAGCCGCCGCCCGCAACGTGAGGAGACCGACATGAACCAGCACTCGATGACCGTCCGCGGCAAGGATCGCTACAAATCCGGCGTCATGGAATACAAGAAGATGGGCTATTGGGAGCCCGACTACACGCCCAAGGACACCGACATCATCGCGCTGTTCCGGGTGACGCCGCAGGATGGCGTCGATCCGATCGAGGCCTCGGCGGCGGTGGCCGGCGAATCCTCCACCGCGACCTGGACCGTGGTGTGGACCGACCGTCTCACGGCGGCGGAGAAGTATCGCGCCAAATGCTACCGCGTCGATCCCGTGCCGAATTCATCGGGGCAGTATTTTGCTTATATCGCCTATGATCTCGACCTGTTCGAGAACGGCTCGATCGCCAACTTGTCGGCATCGATCATCGGCAATGTGTTCGGCTTCAAGCCGCTGAAGGCGTTGCGGCTGGAGGACATGCGGCTGCCGGTGGCCTACGTCAAGACGTTCCAGGGTCCGGCGACCGGCATCGTGGTCGAACGCGAGCGCATGGACAAGTTCGGCCGTCCGCTGCTCGGCGCCACCGTGAAGCCGAAGCTCGGCCTGTCCGGCCGCAATTACGGCCGCGTGGTCTATGAGGCGCTGAAAGGCGGTCTCGACTTCACCAAGGACGACGAGAACATCAATTCGCAGCCGTTCATGCACTGGCGCGAAAGGTTCCTCTACTGCATGGAGGCCGTCAACAAGGCCCAGGCCGCGTCCGGCGAGATCAAGGGCACCTATCTCAACGTCACCGCCGGCACCATGGAGGACATGTACGAGCGCGCCGAGTTCGCCAAGCAACTGGGCTCCGTCATCATCATGATCGACCTCGTGATCGGATACACCGCGATCCAGTCGATGGCAAAATGGGCGCGGCGCAACGACATGATTCTGCATCTGCATCGGGCAGGGCACTCGACCTATACCAGGCAGCGCAATCACGGCGTTTCGTTCCGCGTCATCGCCAAATGGATGCGGCTCGCCGGCGTCGATCACATCCATGCCGGAACCGTGGTCGGCAAGCTGGAAGGCGATCCCGCCACCACGCGCGGCTATTACGATATCTGCCGGGAAGATTTCAATCCGGCCAAACTCGAACACGGCGTGTTCTTCGACCAGAACTGGGCCAGCCTCAACAAGCTGATGCCGGTGGCGTCGGGCGGCATTCATGCCGGCCAGATGCATCAACTGCTCGATCATTTGGGAGAAGACGTGGTGCTGCAGTTCGGCGGCGGCACCATCGGTCATCCCATGGGCATTCAGGCGGGCGCCACCGCGAACCGGGTGGCGCTGGAAGCGATGATCCTCGCGCGCAACGAGGGCCGCGACTATCTGCACGAAGGCCCGGAAATCCTCGCCAAGGCCGCGCAGACCTGCACGCCGCTGAAATCGGCGCTCGAGGTCTGGAAGGACGTCACCTTCAATTACAAATCCACCGACATGCCGGACTATGCCCCCACCGCCAGCGTCTCGATGTAAGGAGCCGAACTCATGCGCGTTACCCAGGGTTGCTTTTCCTTCCTGCCGGATCTCACCGACGAGCAGATCTCGCGGCAGGTGCAGTATTGCCTCGGCAAGGGTTGGGCGGTGAACATCGAATTCACCGACGATCCGCATCCCCGCAACAATTTCTGGGAGATGTGGGGCCTGCCGATGTTCGATCTCCACGATGCCGCCGGCGTGCTGATGGAACTGAAGGAATGCCGCAAGGTCTATGGCGACCGCTACATCCGGATGTCGGCATTCGATTCCAGCCATGGCTGGGAATCGCAGCGGCTGTCCTTCATCGTCAACCGGCCCAAGGATGAACCCGGCTTCCGGCTCGAGCGGCACGAGGTCGAGGGCCGCAACATCCGCTACACCACGAAATCCTATGCCGTCGATCGTCCCGAGGGCGGGCGCTACGGTGGCAAATGAATTCGCGCGCCAACCAGCCGGCCGTCGTGCAGGACGAAACGCCGCCGGTCGAGCAGGTCGACCTGCGCCGCGAATTCAACGAGGTCGGCATCGGCGAGGTCCTCGATCAGCTCGACCGTGAGCTGATCGGTCTGAACCCGGTCAAGACGCGGATTCGCGAGATCGCGTCGCTGCTGCTGATCGAGCGCATCCGCAAGCGCATGAGTCTCACGTCCGACGTGCCGACCTTGCACATGTCGTTCACCGGCAATCCCGGCACCGGCAAGACCACGGTGGCGCTGCGGATCGCCAGCATCCTGCACAGGCTCGGCTTCGTCCGGCGAGGGCAGGTGGTGTCGGTCACCCGCGACGAGCTAGTCGGGCAATATATCGGCCACACCGCGCCGAAGACCAAGGAGATACTGAAGAAGGCGATGGGCGGGGTTCTGTTCATCGACGAGGCCTATTACCTGCATCGGCCCGATAACGAGCGCGACTACGGGCAGGAAGCGATCGAGATTCTGCTGCAGGTGATGGAATCGCAGCGCGAGGATCTGGTGGTGATCCTGGCCGGCTATGGCGACCGGATGGACAAGTTCTTCGCCAGCAATCCCGGCTTTCGTTCCCGCATCGCCCATCACATCGATTTTCCGGATTATTCCGACGAGGAGCTGCTGGCCATTGCCGAACTGATGCTGCGGGACATGAACTACAAGTTCAGCGCTGATGCGCGCGCGGCCTTCGTGCGCTACATCGGCCTGCGCAAGACCCAGCCGCTGTTCTCCAACGCGCGCTCGATCCGCAACGCGCTCGACCGGATGCGGCTGCGCCAGGCCAACCGCCTGGTCGCCGATCTCGACCGTGTGCTGACCGCCGACGACATCATGTCGCTGGAGGCGCCGGACGTGCTGGCCAGCCGGGTGTTTGGCCAAGCCAAGATCTAGAGACTGGAATTACGGTCGGTATTGTTGCCATCCTTCGAGACGCGGCCAAAAGGCCGCTCCTCAGGATGAGGTCTGACTTTGTTGAAACACAACAACCTCATGCTGAGGAGCGAGCGACGCGAGCGTCTCGAAGCATGGGCAGCAAGCGACCAACTGAGCCCACCGGGTTTTGGCATTGCTGAAAATTGGTGGGCACGCTTCGCTTTGCCCACCCTACCGTTTTTCTACATTCATGGCTGCATCCCGCCGGGGCCGGGCGGGCGCTTTTGCCCTTGACTCCATCGGATTATCTGATTTCATATATGCAACAATAAAGACATATATAAAATTAGGGATGAATCGATGGGAAGGCTATCCGAGGCGGCAATCGCCCATTACCGCGAACATGGCTATTACGCGCCGGTCCGGGCTCTGTCGGCCGCGGAAGCCGGCAATGCTCGCCGTCAGCTCGAGGCGCATGAAAAGGCACATGGTCCGCTCAAGGGATCGATGCGCCACAAGAGCCATCTGCTGTTCACCTGGCTCGACGGTCTGATCAGGCACCCCGGCATTCTCGATGCAGTGGAAGGGGTGATTGGCCCGGACATTCTGTGCTGGAGCAGCTCGTTTTTCATCAAGGAAGCTCACGATGCCGGCTTTGTGTCGTGGCATCAGGATTCCACCTATTGGGGACTCGATCCCGCCGACATCGTCACGGCATGGGTCGCGCTCTCGGAGAGCACGGCCGAGAACGGCGCCATGCGGGTGATTCCGGATACGCAGCGGCTCGAACAGGTTGCGCATCGCGACACTTTTGACCCCAACAATCTGTTGACGCGCGGTCAGGAAATCGCGGTCGAGGTGGATGAAAGCAAGGCGGTGATGCTTTCGCTTCAGCCGGGCGAAATGTCGCTTCATCATGTGCGCCTGATCCACGGCTCCGATCCCAATCCTTCCGACAAACGCAGGATCGGCTTTGCGATCCGCTATCTTCCGACCCATGTCCGGCAGGTCGTCGGCACCAGGGACAGTGCGACGCTGGTGCGCGGCGTCGACAAGTTCGGCAACTTCGAACCGGAATATGCCCCGGACCGTGATCTCTCCGATGCCGCCGTCGCCTTCCACGCCCATGTCATGGGCGATCAGCAGAAAGTGCTGATGCGGAACACGCAAGCGACCGCGATGCGGTGAGCCATCCCAAGCCAGATCCTTCGCAGAAAGAGTTGTAATGACGGACCCCGACGATCCGAAGCAGAAGATGTTCGGCAAGTATCAATTGAAGCCGAACAGCGGGGTCAATCCGCCCTATTCGCCGGCCTATCCCGTCGAATGGGGCTGCGCGCTGCGGACGGTCGAGATCATGACCCGCGTCGAGCCGTCAAAGGTAGCAAAACTGCTTTCGGATACGCCGTTCGAGATCGCGAGCGATCGGGTGGCCTTCCGGTTCATGATTTCGCCCGGCCATTCGATGGCCGTGCATGCGGGACAGATGTTCGATCTGATGATCACCGTTCCCGTCCGCTACAAGGGACTGTTCACCGAAACCCACATCTTCATGTATTGCAGCGATCCGATGGGCATCTGTGCCGGCCGCGAAGTGTTCGGCTACACCAAGAAAGATACCCATTATGCGTTCGACGAGCGGCCCGATGGTTCGATCGCGGGATGGGTGAAGCGGCGCGGCATTCCGCTGGCCGATTTCAGCTTCACGCCGGATCCGGCCGCGCCGGTCGTTCGAATTGTCGACGGTACGGAACTGCCCGGCGGCGAAATTCATGTGCGCCGGCTACCGCACCCCGGACGTCTGGAGACGGCCTACGCCGACATCGCTTACCGGCGGACGCCGCTGAAATACTCCGCGCCTCTGCCGGGGCGCGCCACCATGACATTGCACCCGTGCGACTACGATCCGATCGCGGACCTGGAGCCCGAGATACTGGGCTCGCATTTCATGGTGTCCGATGTCTATGGCGGCGGCTTCGAGGTGGAAGACCGGCGCCTGATCGAGCGCCTGATTCCGTAACAAGACGGGCTCGCGCATAAAGCGCGGGCAGGTACCAACAACCGGCATCGAGCAATAGCGCGAGCCGCACAACAGGGAGGCTTCGAGATGGGAAGGCTGTTTCCGTTAAGCCGTCGCCGGCTGCTCGCCGGTGTCGGTGGAATTGCGCTGGGCATGACCAGCTTCGCTGCCTATGCGGATGACGCCACGCCGTTGCGCATCGGGGTCCTGTCCGACATGTCGAGCCTGTACGCCGATATCGGCGGACCCGGCTCGCTCGCCGCAGCGAAGATGGCGGTCGAGGATTTTCTGGCGGCGCCCCACAAGACCAAGCGCCCGATCGAGGTCTTGAGCGGCGATCATACCAACAAGGCCGATCTCGGCGCCAACATCGCGCGCGAATGGATCGACCGCCAGAACGTGGACGCCATCATCGACGTGCCGAATTCCGCCGTTGCGCTCGCGGTGCGCAATGTCGTGCAGCAAGCCAACAAGGTCATCCTGGTTTCGGGGTCCTCGTCATCCGATCTGACCGGAAAAGCCTGTTCGCCGAACCTGGTTCACTGGACTTACGATACCTACGCGCTTTCGTCGGGAACCGCGCGGGCGGTTGTTGCCGAAGGCGGCAAGACCTGGTTCACGCTGACCGCCGATTATGCGTTTGGCCATGCGATGGAACAGGAAGTCAAGACGGTCGTCCAGAAGCTGGGCGGCACCGTCGTCGGCGGGGTTCGCACGCCGATCAACAGTCAGGACTTTTCATCGTTCCTGCTGCAGGGCCAGGCGTCGAAAGCGCAGGTGATCGCCTTGATCAATGCCGGCGGCGATACCATCAATTCGATCAAACAGTCAGTCGAGTTCGGCATCCCGCAGGGCGGCCAGCACGTCGTCGCCACCGTGCTCTATCTCAGCGATGTGCATTCGCTGGGCCTGAAAGTCGCGCAGGGGCTTCAATTCACCGAATCGTTCTATTGGGACATGGACGATGGAACGCGCGCCTTTGCGAAACGCTTTGCCCCGCGCAACAACGGCCGCTACCCAACCGCCATCCAGGCGGGCGTCTACGCCGAAACGCTGCATTATTTGAAAGCGGTTGACGAACTCGGCGCCTCCAGCGACGGCAAGGCGGTGGTCGAAGAAATGAAGAAATTGCCGACGGACGATCCCTTGTTCGGCAAGGGTACGATTCGGGCCGACGGCCGCAAGCTGCACAATATGTATCTGTTCGAAGTCAAGAAGCCGGACGAGTCCAAATATCCCTGGGACTATTACAAGGTGATCAAGACCATACCGCCGAGCGAAGCCTGGCGTCCCCTCGAAGAAGGTAATTGCGATTTCCTGAAATCATGACCGCTATGTCTGGCGCCGACCGGCCGGTGGCGCTGGTCACCGGCGGCGGCGGGGATATCGGCCGCGCCATCGCGCTGCGATTGGCGCGGACAAGCGAAGCCGTGGCGATCGTCGACATCGATGAAGCGGCAGCCACGGAGACGGCCAGGCTGGTGCGATCGGCGGGCGGCAAGGCGATGGTAATCCGCGCGGATGTATCGAGCCCGTCGGAGACCGCGGGCTTTGTCGCTGCCGTCGAGGGTGAACTTGGACCGATCGGCATATTCGCGAACAACGCCGGCATCGAAGGGGTCGTCGCGCCGCTGCACGAATATCCTGACGACACCTTCGACCGGCTGCTGCAGGTCAATGTGAAGGGCGTCTTTCTCGGGCTGAAACATGTGCTGGGGAAGATGAGGATGCGCGGGTGGGGTGCGATCGTCAACACCGCGTCGACCTCGGCGATCCGCGGCCGTGCCGGTCTGGCCGGATATGTCGCGTCCAAGCACGCGGTGTTGGGCCTGACCCGGACCGCGGCGCTGGAGGTGATGGGAACGCGAATCAGAGTCAACGCCATCCTTCCCGGTCCGATCGAGTCCCGGATGATTCGAGAACTGGACGATCAGGCCGGCCGTACCGCGGCTGGTCTGCGAAGGGCCGGCTCCGCGGCGTATGGCCGACCGGAAAACATCGCCGACGTCGTGGCCTTCCTCGCCTCGGAGCAGGCATCGCATGTCAACGGCGCCGCGTGGGTGGTGGATGGAGCGATGACGGTCGCTTAGCCAGTGGGTCTTGCGGCCCATGCTTCGAGACGCTCGCGTTGCTCGCTCCTCAGCATGAGGTTGTGGTGTTTCAACAAGTTTGGACCTCATCCTGAGGAGGCTGCGAAGCCGCCGTCTCGAAGGATGGGCTGCAATACCGATTTGTGATTCCAGCCTGAAACGCGCGTCAGCCGATCGCGCCGGCGCCGATTTTCTCGGATACGATTTTCGCGGCGTTTCGAAGCTCGGTGGCGATGCTGGCGGCCTCGCCGGCCGGGATCTTGTCCTGCCGCAGCAGCGGCACGGTTAGCGCCGCGACGGCGCGACCGGAAGCCTCGATGATCGGACAGCTATAGGCGAGGAGACGCGTATAGCCGTCATTGTTGGAAAAATTGCCGCCTTCGGACGATATCAGGTCCAGTGCCGCGAGCGCCTTCTCGCCGCTGATGCGATCATGGCTAGCGATGACTTCCGCCAGCTCCCGTCGCCGGCTTTCGAGCTGAAATGCCGCCAGCACCTTCGCCGACGCATATTGCTGCGTCAAAGGAAACACCGCGCCGACCTTGACCGACCAGCCCATCAGCCATTCCGGCTCGATGCGGGCAATCACCATGAACTGCTCGCCGTGCAGGACCGTGAGATGGCATGACAGTTGGATGCGTCCAGCCAGTTGCTCCATGACCGGAAGTGCCGCCTGCAGCAGCCGTTCGGTCGGCGGGAATTGCGAAGCGATCCGGAATAATTTCAGCGTCAGCGTATATTCCGATGTCGCAGGATCCCGCGTGACATAGCCGCGGCGCTCCAAGGCAACCAGCATTCGGAATATTTCTCCGACCGAACGGCCGACCCGCTCCGCAAGCTGCTTCTGGCTCAGGCCGCGCGATTCCGCTGCCAGCGCTTCGATCAGGTCAAGTCCCTTCTCAAGAGCTGGAGCTCCCGGCTGGGTGGCTGCCTTAGCCTGTTTCATCCCGTCGTCCGGCCGCTTGCTTTCCATCCTGATTGATTATCCACTCTAGCCGGAAAACTCAAATCGGAGGCGACTTGGCCTAGCATCGTGTTCGATTCAGCGCCGCCCCGTGCGCAGGCCCGAGCTGGCGTCGTTCAGGCGCCGAAATCCACGTTCGTGCCCGCGTGCACCTGCGACGCAAGATAGGATGATTGGCGTTGCGCAGTAGCCTTTTGACCTTCAGCCAGCATCGCCTGGAATGCCGCGTCGAGTTGATCGCGGCTATAGGTGGTGGAACTGCTTTCATGCGGCGTCCATTGGGACTGCGCGATCGCGGTGGGAGCCTTCTCGACTGTTCCGCCGAGCAGTCTGGCGTAGCTGTCGGCCCGCCACTGCGCCAGATCGGGTCCGCTCAGAGCCGGGGGATCCTGCAGGTCGCCGACCTTCGCCGCCGCGTCGTTGGTCATCGTCGAGGATCCACCGCTATAGAGCGTGGCGACCACCTTGCCGCCAACTTTAACCTGCGCATAAATGTTCTGAGGCGCATCGTCCGAGACGAACGACTGAGTTGCGCTGGCGCTGTGGGTCGTCAGCCAGTTTGTTGCCAACAGGTCATGCAAGACGGGATCATCCGCCGCGGATATTGGCTTGGCTCCTTCCAGCTTCTTGAGTTGCGAGACGTTGATGCGGGTGGCGCTCGTCCCCAAGTCCGGTGGGCCCGACTGGGCGTCGGCCGGTGTCAGTGTCGGATTCGAACTGAACGTCGAAGCAGGGCGCAGATAGCTGGACGCAACGCTCGACATGCCCGAAATCATGGGGTCTCCTTCCTCGGCATTCAACTTGAGCGCAGGTCTTCGGATAACAGCAAGTCCTGGGCCAAGGAGGCGAGGCTTGAAAACACGGATGTTTCCGTAACTGACATACGCAACAGACCGGTAAATCCTGCCGCCGAAGGCAGGACTTACCGATCTGGCTTGCTGACGCGACTGTTTTTCAGACCGACGAGGCGCGTCGGGATGGCGATCCGAGGTGCCGAGCCTGGGACTCCGCGCGCGAACTCAACGGCTCTATTGCGGCGTGATGCCGGCTGCCTTGATGATGCGGTCCCACTTCACGACCTCGGCCTTCAGGAGTTGCTCGAGCGCCGCCGGCGTCGCGCGTTCCTCGGCGACCGGCTCCATGCTGAGCTCGGCGAAGCGGCCGATCACCGTCGGGTCCTTGAGCGCCTTTTGCAGGGCGGCGACCAGCGCATCCACGATCGGCTTCGGCGTGTTGCGCGGCGCATACAGACCGTACCAGGTCGTGACGTCAAATCCCGCTACGCCGGCTTCCGTCGAGGTCGGCACGTTGGGCAAAGCCGCGACGCGCTTCTTGCTGGTGATCGCATAGCCCGTGATGGTGCCGGCCTGGATATGCGGCGTCGGCCCGGTGGCGGGATCGCAATAGACGTCGATATGTCCGGCGATAATGTCGTTCAGCGCCGGTCCGCCGCCCTTGTAGTAGATCGGCGTGAGCTTGGCATCGATCGCGCTCATGAACATCAGCCCGCAAAGATGCGACGCGGAGCCGAGACCCACATTGCCGTAGGTGATCTTGTCGCCTTGGGCGCGCACATAGGCGACCAGTTCCTTCAGGTCCTTGGCGGGAAAATTGGGACGCGTCACCAGGATCATCGGCACGTCGGTGACGAGGCCGATCGGCGCGAAATCGTTGACCGGATCGAACGGCAGCTTCGCATAGAGCGCAGGCGCGGTGGCCTGGCCGACATGCATCAGCAGCAGCGAATAGCCGTCGGGCGCGGCCTTGGCGACGCGGTTGGTGCCGAGGGTGCCGCCGGCGCCGACCACGTTTTCGATGATGATCGGCTGCTTCAGCGCGGCGCTCATCGAGGTCCCGAGCAGGCGCGCGATGACGTCGCCCGGACCGCCGGCCGAGAACGGCACGACCAGGGTGATCGGTCGGGTCGGATAGTCCTGTCCGAACGCCGGCAGCGCCGGCGACAGCAGCAGCAACAACAGCAGGATTTTGTTGACGAACCTCATTGCACTCTTCCTATCCGCCACGCGGGCTTTCGGTCATTCATCCGTGATCGGTTTTTTCTTCCGCCGCGGCCGATTGCTCGATCATGCTGAGCGCGGCCACCGCCGCCGCCCTGATGTGATCGACGCAGCACCGCTCGGCGAGGTCGGGATCGCCATTCTGGATCGCGCGCCAGATCGCGGTGACTTCGCGCAGGCTCTTGTTGATCCGTTTTGGCTGCGACATCGAGGTAATCCTCAACAGCGTGATCCGGTCGTGCAGCGGCCGAAGCATTCGCTCGATGAAGGCGTTCTGACAGCCGCTGATCAGCGCCCCATAGAACTCCGTCTTGGCCTCCAGCGCCGTCAGCAGGTCGCCCTCGGCGAACGCGGCCTTCAACCTGGCGAGGGCATCGCCGATCCTGCGAACCACTTGGGGGTCGCGCAGGCGGGCGCATTCACGTCCGGCAAATCCTTCGAGAACGGCGCGCGCGGCGTAGAGCTGCCGGGCTTCCTCGAGGCTGATGGTGCTGACGACGGGCCCGCGATGGGGAACCGTGTTGACCAGCCCGTCGGCTTCCAGCAGCCGAAGCGCCTCGCGTATCGACGGCCGGCTGACACCGGTCATCTCGCACAATTCGCGTTCGATCAGGCGCTGGCCCGGCTTCAAGGTCCCGGACATGATCGCCTCGCGCAACTTTTGCGTGACCATCGACCGGACGGTCGGCACGTCCTCGATCCGCAGCGTGGATGGCAATTCAGCGCGTTTGTCCATGGTCTGTCGCCTTCGTTCCGTCTTTCGGTACTGGTTCAGTAGCGATTTACGGGCAGAATCATCATCTCCGCAATCTGAACATGGGGCGGCTGGTCCAGCGCAAAGATGATCGATCGTGCGATATCGGCAGGATCCAGCGCCATCTTGAACTGGTCGAAATATTCCTTTTCCTTTTGCCTGTCGCCGCGATAGCGCGTGACGATGATATTCGTCCGGGCAAGGCCCGGCTGCATCTCCGTGACCCGGATGGCGGTCTCCGCCAGTTCGCCCCTCAGCGTCTCCGTGAACATATGCACGCCGGCCTTGCTGGTGCTGTAGGCCGCCATATCCGGCACGATGCGGACGGCATTGATCGAACTGATGTTGACGATGTGCCCGGCATTGCGCTTGACCATGTCCGGCAGGATGCTGCGGGTAACGCGCATCAGGCCGATCAGATTGGTCGCAATGATATTCGACCAGTCGTCCGGCGATCCGATATCGAAGCGAGTCCGGCCGCCGATGTCGTGCCCGGCATTGTTGATGAGAATATCGATCGGCTTGAAGGCGTCGGGGATCAGGTCGGGCAGCCGGTCCACTTTTTTGGCATCGGTGATGTCGAGCTGCACGGCGAAGGCGCCATCGCCCAGTTCCGCCGCGAAGGCCTGCAGCGAATCCGCATCGCGATCGACAATGACGACCCGGCGCCCGCTTTCGATCAGCGCCCGCGTGATCGCGCGCCCCATGCCGCCGGCGGCGCCCGTAATCAGAGCATTGCGGCCCAAAGCTTCAGCCATGCCGTTTCTCCCCTTGAGGTCTCTCGATTTTGCTCATGCGGCGGACCAGCCTCCGTCGATCGGGATCGTCGCCCCCGTGATGTCCTGCGCCGCCGGGCTGCACAGAAAGGCCGCGGTCGCACCGACATTTTCCATGGCGACGAAACGCCGGCTCGGCTGCCGCGACGCCAGATAGTCGCGCGTCGCGTCGTCGATCGACTGGTTGGCGCGCTCGGCCGCGGCGGCGATCCGTGTCTCGATCGCGGGCGTCGGCAACGTGCCGGGGCAGAGCGCGTTGCAGGTGATCCCCGTCGTGGCGGTCTCGATCGCCACCGCCCGCGTCATGCCGAGGATCGCGGTTTTGGTCGTGACATAATCGATGCGGTTCTCCACCGCGCGCGTCGAATAGATCGAGGCCATGTTGACGATGCGTCCCCAGTCGCGCTGTTTCATGCCGGGCAGGGCAAGGCGGATGAGATGGAACGGCGCCGACAGATTGACCGCCAGCGCTTCTTCCCAGCGTTCCGGCGCGAACTGTTCCACCGGCGCGAAGTGCCGGACCACCGCATTGTTGATCAGAATATCGATCGCGCCGATGCGCTGGAGCAGCCCGGCCATCAAGGCCTCGATCGCCGGGCGTTGCGACAAATCGGCCGCGGCGCTGAGCGTATCCACGCCAAAGCGCGATCGGATGCCATCGCTGGCCGAACGCGGCGCGGCCAGGTCGTGAAGGACAATATTGGCGCCGACCTTTGCCAGGCTTTCGGCCACGGCGAGACCCAGTCCCGCCGTCGCCCCTGTCACCAGCGCCCATTTGCCCTTCAGCATGAGATCGGCCTTTATTTCTTCTGATCCAGTTCCGCGAACACTTCGCGGGCGTTGCGGAACGCATCGACCCCGGCAGGGACGCCGCAATAGATCGCCACCTGCATGAAGACCTCGCGGATCTCTTCGCGCGTAGCGCCGTTGGTCAGCGCGCCGCGCACATGGGTTTTGAGTTCGTGCGGACGGTTGAGGGCGCACAGCATCGCAAGGTTGAGAAAGCTGCGCGTCTTGTGCGAAAGCCCCTCGCGTCCCCACACATAGCCCCAGCAATATTCCGTGGTCAGGTCCTGCATCGGCCGGTTGAAATCGTCGGCGGAGGCGATGGCCTTGTCGACGAATTGATCGCCGAGAACGGTTTTGCGGATCTTGAGCCCGCGATCGTAGGTTGCCTTGTCCATGATGATTTTCTGCCTTTCGGTTGTTACGGTTGCTGTTTGAACGAGTACCTGGAATTATCGGTATTGCAGCCCATCCTTCGAGACGGCCACTTTGTGGCCTCCTCAGGATGAGGTCCAGCTTGCTGCAACACAACAACCTCATGCTGAGGAGCGAGCGACGCGAGCGTCTCGAAGCATGGCAGCAAGCGACTCATCGATCTCTCATCGTCAATACTAGCTTTTCGGCCAGAACGGCTTGGCAAGCGCGAGTTCGGGCGGGAACACCGTCACCGGCACGCCGGACTGCCACTGCACGATGGTCATGCCGGCGCCGACCCGGCGGCCTTTTTCGTCGAACTTGATTTCGCCGAGCGGATAATATTTGGACGGGCCGGCATCCATCCCACGCAACGCATCTCCGACCGCGATGCGATCGGCCTTGCCGGCCTTTTCGAGCGCGTCCTTGATGACCCACATGTCGCCATAGGTGGAGATGGCGTTCTGCGTCATCCATGGCTCGTTGTAGCGGCTCTTGAGTTCGGCGATCAGCGCTTCGTGACCCTTGGCGCCCCAGCTCGCGACGCAGGTCAGAACGCCCTGCAAAAGCTCCGGGCTCACGGTCTGGAGCATGTCCGGCTCGGCGATGGCGATGCCAAACGAAATGGTCGGAACCTTGCCTTGGCCGAGGCCAAACTCATTCATCTTTTCCAGCAACAGTTTGGCGTCGGAAATGACGGTCGGCAGGAAGAACAGCAGGTCCGGCTTGGCGGAGCGGATCTTCTGGACCAGCGACGTCGCATCGGCGAGCGGCGGGGTGAAGGTTTCATCGGAGACCAGGCTGAGCCCGTTCGCCGCCAGCAGGCCATCCCGCATCGATTTCGCGGAAGCGACCGATGCGCCGGTATTGTCGGTGATGATCGCGACGGTTTTCGGCTTCTTGCCGGAAGCGGCTTCCGCGAGGTTGATGATCTGCGGCAGCGCCTGCTTGGCCTGCGACGCTGCGGTGGCCGAGGTCTGGAACACATATTTGAAGCCGCGGTCGGTGATCAGGTCCGAATAGGAGAGCGTAAGCACCGGCAGGTTGGCGCGTTCGGTGACCTCCGTGACGGCCAGTGTAAAGGAACTCAGATAGGCCGCACTCGCGGCGACAAGATCGGGTTCCTGCGCGACCATGCGCTGCGCCGCGTTCTTTGCCTTCTCGGTGGTGTCGCCGGAGTCGAGCACGACCAGTTTGAGCCTGGCGCCGCCCAGCGACTTGACGCCGCCCTGGGCGTTGATGTGATCGACCGCCATCTCCGCGCCTTCGCGCATCACCGCGCCGGGCCGTGCATACAGCCCGGAGATCGGCACCAGCAGGCCGACTTTGATCTCCTTCGGCTGCTGCGCCCAGACCCGGGACGGGAGCAGCCCGACGGAAGCCCCGCCCGCCAGTAAAGTTCGTCGTGTGATTGTCGTCTTGGTGACCTGCCTCATTTTTTTATCCTCCCTCGATGTCTGACTTCGTTTTCGGTCAGGATTTCTTTGGCCAGAACGGCGACGCCTGTGCCAGATCGGGCGGATACACCGTGACGGGCACGCCGGATTGCCATTGCACGATGACGACGCCGGCGCCGACGCGGCGGCCTTTCTCGTCGAATTTCAACTGCCCGCCGGGATAATATTTCGAGGGGCCGCCATCCAGCGTCCGGAAAGCGTCCGCGACGGCGAGCCGATCGGCCTTGCCGGCTTTTTCAAGCGCGGCCTTCATCAGCCACATGTCGCCATAGGTCGAGATGACGTTCTGCGTCATCCAGGGTTCCTTGTACTTCGCCTTCAGCTCCGCGATGATGTCTTCCTGGCCCTTCGAGCCCCAGTTGGCGACGACCGTCATGATGCCCTGGACCACGTCCGGGCTGACGCTTTGCAGCATGTCGGGTTCGGCGACCGTGATGCTGAACGACACGGTCGGAATCTTGCCCTGTCCGAGGCCGAACTCGTTGATCTTTTCCAGTCCCAGCTTGGCGTCGGAGACCGCATTCGGCATGAACAGCAGCAGATCCGGCCGCGCCGACCTGACCTTCTGGATCAGCGGCGTGGCGTCGGAAAGCGGCGGGGTCCAGACTTCCTCGACCACGAGCTCAAGGCCGAGCTGCGCGAAGATTTTCTCCTTCAGCGCCTTTGCGGTCGCAACCGAAGTGGCGGTATTGTCCATCAGCATCGCCACCGTCTTCGGCCGCTTGCCGGATGCGGCTTCGGCGAGCTTCATCAATTCGGGGACGCCGAGTTGCGATTGCACGCTGGCGGGGGCGGCGGTCTGGAAAATGAACTTGAAGCCGCGTTCGGTCAGCAGGTCCGAATAAGACAGAGTCAGCACCGGCAATTGCGCGCGCTCCGTCACTTCAGTGACGGCAAGCGTGAAGGAGCTGAGATAGGCGCCGGTGGCCGCGACCAGATCGGTCTCCTGCGCGACCATGCGCTGCGCCGCGTTCTTGGCTTTCTCGGTGGTGTCGCCGCAATCGATCACCACCAGTTTCAATTTGGCGCCGCCCAGTGCCTTGATGCCGCCTTGCGCGTTGATGTGCTCGATGCCCATTTCGGCGCCCATGCGCATGACCTGGCCCGGCCGGGTGTAGATGCCCGAAAGCGGCACGATCAATCCGACCTTGACCTCGGCCGGCTGCTGCGCGCGGACCACGGTCGACAGCCCCATGGCCGCGGCGCTGGTCAGCACGGTTCTCCGCGTCAGCGACGTTTTCGATTTCTTGCCTTTGTCCATTTCCTGGCTCATTTCCCTGATCTCCCATTCTGCTTTTTGATTGTTCACATTCCGAGATAGGCCCTGCGCACGCGATCGTCGGCGCGCAGGGTCTGGTTGTTGCCTTCCAGTGCGACGCGGCCGGCTTCGAGAACGTAACCATGGTCGGCCGATTCAAGCGCCTCCGCGACACGCTGCTCGACCAGCAGGATCGTCAGGCCGGATTGCCGGCGGATCTCGATCAGCCGCTCGAAAATGAAATCCGCGATCGCGGGCGAGAGGCCCATCGAAGGCTCGTCCAGCATCAGCAGCTTTGGCGAGGAGGCGAGGCCACGGCCTACCGCCAGCATCTGCTGCTGTCCGCCGGACATCGTGCCCGCGAACTGGCCGCGGCGTTCGGCGAGCACCGGCAGCCATTCGAAGATGCGCTCGATGTTCTGCCTCCAGTCGCGCCGGCCCGCTTCGGTCATCGCGCCGATTTCCAGGTTCTCCATCACCGTGAGCGAGGGGAATACCTGGCGTCCCTCCGGCACATGCGCGATCCCGAGATGGGCGCGCTGGGAGGCGCCGACCGACAGCAGGTCCTTGCCCTCGAAGGTGATCGAGCCCGCGCTCGGCTTCACGATTCCGGAAATCGTCTTGAACAGCGTGGTCTTTCCGGCGCCGTTCGGACCCACGATGGCGACGAACTGTCCCGCCTCGACCTTGATCGAGACCCCGTTGAGAACGGGGATCGCGGAGTAGCCGGCACTGAGGCCTTCAATGCTGAGCATGGGCCGCCCATTTCTTGCCGAGATAGGCCTCGATCACGCGGGTATCGCGGGTAATGATTTCCGGTTCGCCTTCGACCAGCACGGCGCCGTGGTCGAGCACCAGGAAGCTGTCGACCAGGCGCACCATCGCCTGCATGGTGTGTTCGATGATGGCGATGGTCACGTCCTGCTTCGCCAGTTGCTGGATGACGGCCACGACTTCGTCGGCCTCGCCGTGGCCAAGTCCGGCCAGGGTTTCGTCGAGCAGCAGGATACGCGGCTGGCCGGCGAGGGCGCGGGCCAGTTCCATGAGCCGAAGCTCCTTGGTGGTCAGTTCGCCGGCCATGCGGTGGGCGATGGCGGAAAGACCGACCTTTGCAATCGCCTCGGCGGCCAGTTTCCTGGCCTGGTCATCGGTCTTCGCGTGGACATAGGCGCCGACCACGACATTGTCCGAGATCGACATGCGCTGAAACGGCCGCATGATCTGGAAGGTGCGTCCGATGCCGGCTTCGCACAATTCGTGCGGCTTGCGGCCGAGGGTGTTGCGTCCGTCGATCAGCACCTCGCCGGCATCCGCTCGCAGGAAGCCGTTCATCAGATTGAACAGCGTGGTTTTGCCCGCACCGTTCGGCCCGATGATTCCGAGGATCGAATTCCGGCGCAGCTGGAAGCTCACATCCTGCACCGCTTTCAATCCACCGAACGAACGCGACAGGCCGCGCACTTCGAGCGCGATGTCCTGCGGCGCGACCACCTTGGTTGCAGCCTTCGGGGCCGGCGACAGGACCGTGGCGGGTTCGATTGGGCGATCGGGAATAGGGAACGCCGGCGCCGGCTTGGGCGCGGCGGTGGCATGCCGTTTCCGCAAGAGGTCGCGCACCTTCCAGAACAGCCCTTCGGGCGCGACCAGGATCACGCAGACGATGGCGAGGCCGAAGATCACGCCCTGGATGCCGGGAAAGCGCGTGCCGGCTTCGGCATTGAGCGTTTCCGCCAGCGGAATCAGGATCACGGAGCCGATCACCGGCCCCCAGACGGTTCCGACCCCGCCGAACATGGCGACCGTCAGGGCCTGGGCGGAGACCAGCATGCCGAATACCGATTGCGGAGTCACCACCAGCAGGACGATGGCGTAGAAGGCGCCGATCGCGCCGGCAACCGCGCCGCTCAGCGTGATCGCGCGCAGTTTCCAGACCAGCGTATTGATTCCGGCCGCTTCCGCCGCGGCCTCGTTCTGCTTGATCGCGAGCAGCGCCATGCCGAACCGCGAACGCTCGATCCATTGCGAGAGCAGGATGGTGCCGATCAGCATCGCCAGCGCCAGCATGGTGTAGGCGCGGCCATCGCTGAATTGCATGTAGGCGATCGGATTTTCGCGCTTGATCGGCAGCGTGACTTCCTGAAAGCCCAGCCATTCGAACACATAGAGAATGGCAAGGGGATAGGCGAGCATCGCCAGCGCGAAGTAATGCCCCTGCAGCCGGAACGTCGGAAAGCCCACCAGCAATCCCGCCAGTCCTCCCAGCATGGCCGCGATCGGGATCAGCAGCCACGGCGACAGGTCGAAATAGATCTGGCCCAGCGCGGTCGTATAGGCGCCGATGCCGAAGAAGGCGGCGTGGCCGAACGAGATCAGCCCGGTGTAGCCGCTGAGCAAATTCCAGGACAGGCCGAACACCGCCCACACCAGCACCAGCGTCATCACCAGCTGGTAATAGGAGTTGGTGATCGATAGCGACACTGCCGCATAGACGACGGCAAAGGCGAGAACGGGAGCGAGCGATCTGAGGCTCGGCATGGTCAGGTCCTCTCGACCATGCGCCCGAAAAATCCTTGCGGGCGGAAGAAGATGATCAAAAGGAACACGACGAAGATCGCCGCATTCTGCAATTGGGTGGGCAGAACGATCGTCGACATCTGCTGCACCAGCCCGATGGTCATGCCGCCCCAGAACGCGCCGGTGATGCTGCCCATGCCGCCGAGAACGACCCCGGCATACATCACGATGACGTATTCGAGCCCGACGAAGGGTTGGAACGGATAGTTGGTGGCGAGCAGGCCGCCGGCAATCGCGGTCACGCCGGTGCCGAGCGCGAAGGCGATACGGTGCGCGCGATCGACATCGATGCCCATATAGGTCGCCGCGACAGGGTTATCGGCCGCCGCCCGCAGCGACTTGCCGAGCCGCGAGCGCGTGATCAGCAGCGTCAGCAGTGTCATCGTCACCAGCGAAACCACGGCGTCGATGCCGCGCGCCTTGTTGACGAAGATGCTGATGTCGAAAAACGGGCCGAGTTCCCAGGCCGAACTGGACAAGGGCGTGCGGATCGAGGCCAGCACCGAGCCGAACACGATCAGGCCGCCATTCTGCAGGATCAGCGCGATTCCCAGCGTCAGAATCAACTGGGCATAGTGCCCGTCGCCCTCGAGCACCGAGGTGCGGGTGCCCGAAACGCGCGAGATCAAGGCCCGATGCACGATATAGCCGAACAGCGCCAGAATCGGACCGGCCATGAGAATGGCGACGAACGGGCCGGCAACGTTGCCAAAGACGCTTTGTACGCCGAGCGCCGTGAAGCAATAGAATGCCGCATACATGCCGAGCATCATGAAGTCGCCATGGGCGAAGTTGATCACCCGCATGACGCCGAAAATCAGCCCGAGGCCGACGCACATCAGGCCGTAGATCGCGCCGATCAGGAGGCCGGCGAACAGCGCCTGCAGAAAACCTTCGAGAAATTGTGTCACGGCGAACCTCTCGCGGGGACGCCCGCGGTTTTCAAAGCGGCGCTGGTCTTGAATTCCAAAGCCCGTGGCGACTCCAGGCCGCAGAGCGCCGCGATGCGGCTGCCATCCGCGAGCCGCTCGCAGTCGTCGACCAGTTCTTCCAATTCATGCGCGCGGTTGGCGCCAATCGCCGCGGCGGCGGCGTCGCGAAACCGCGCGCGAATTTCCTCTGGAGTGGCGGCAATGACGTCATCCAGCCGCCGGCGGATCGTGCTGCCATTGTGCAGGCGGACAGCCACTTCGGCGCCTTGCGCCGCCGGAAACACGGAAGTGAAACCGGTGTCCTCCGCCAGATCGATCATGGCGATCAGCCGCAGAATGTCGGGGTCGTCGATCTCTGCATAATTGCCTTCCTCGATCGCGCCGCGGGCAAGCGTGGCGGCGACGCTGAACGGGATGCTCATCTTGGCCTGCAGCGCATGCCGATAAGGCCCTGTGGAGTCGCAGCCGGGGTAGCGGATCGCAGCCGCAGGGACGCGCACCGTGACCGCTGCGATCTCACTGGACCGTTCCAATTCGCGGGCGATCTGCAGCGCCGCTTGAGCTGCGGTCTGCGCGAAATTGCAGGCGGGGACCGGCTTGTTGTAGACCGCCATGATTTCGGGCCGTTCGCCCGCAAACAGCCGGATGCGGCCCGGCATCGGTTGACGGCGATAGGCGGCGAACAGCCCGGCCTCGCCCTCGATGATGGTCTCGGAGGCGTAAGCGCCGGCTTCGGCGAGTTCGATGGCTGCAATCGCATTGCGCGCCGCAAAACCCGGATGAAAGTACATCTCGGAGCCGCCGGTATGCGGCCATTCGTTCAGGCCGGAAGATGTATTGGCCGCGATGGAGAGCGCGCAGATCGCTGCGTCCTCGGACAGGCCGAGCGCGTGGCTTCCCGCCAGCGCGGCGCCGAGCGGCGCCACGATTCCGGTCGGCCGGTAGAGCCGGGCGAGATCGGCCGTGAACAGCGCCCGGCCAATCTGGGCGCCGGCTTCATATCCGACGATGGCCGCCGCAACCAGCGCGGCACCGGAGAACGGACTGCGTTCCGACAACGCCAATAGCGCCGGCCAGATCACGACGCCGTGGTGGCAAATGCTGCCGGCATGCATGTCCTCGCGCACCAGCCCGTGCCCGAGGGTCGCATTGGCAAAGGCGGCGTCGCCGGGCGTCGTCCGCCTGTTCGTGCCGATCACGGTTGCGCCGTCATCGAGTGGGCGGGCCAATCCGATGGCCTGCCGGCTCCAGGCGTGATCTTTCGCCTCAAAGGCGCAGGACAGGAAATCCAGCAGGCATAGCTTGGCCTTGCCGATCACATCCGAGTCGAAATCGCGCCAATCGACCGACAGCGCCGCGCGCGCCATTTGGCGCGCCACGGAAATTTCGTCCGTTGTCTCCGATCCACGCGTCATTTCGATCGATGTCCCGCGCTGGGTGTTGACACCTAGCCGCGCATTTCAACGCCGGCCCAATCTTCCAGAACCTTGGCAATCGAAGTGAAGTCGGAGGACGCGCCATATTTGGCGTTGGTGATCGCCAGCATCTGCCGCACCACCGCGCCGCAGACCATGGGAACGCCCATGGCTTCGGCTTCGTCGATGCAGAGCCGAACGTCCTTGTAGGAAAGGCCGGTGGTGAAGCCGAAATCGAAGGTGCCGGGAAGAACGGCGCGGGGGAATTTGTCTTCCGAAGCGCTGTTGCGTCCGCTGCTGGCGTTGATGATATCGATCAGGACCCGGGCATCGAGGCCGCCCTTGACGCCCATCGCCACCGCTTCCGAGGTGATCACGACCGCGGCGGCGGCCATCAGATTGTTGGCGAGCTTGGCGGTCTGCGCCAGGCCGGGCTTCTCGCCGGTGAAAAACAGCTTGCCGAAATTCTTCAGAATGGGCTGGACCGTCTCATAGGTCGCCTTGGGGCATGACACCATCACCGCCAGCGTACCGCCGACGGCGCCCCTGATTCCGCCACTGACGGGGGCATCGACCAACGTAATATCCTTGGTCTTCAATCCGTCGGCGATGATCTTCGCGGCGCCGGGTCCTGTTGTGGACAGGTCGACGAGAATTTTTGCACGCGTTCCTTCGATGACGCCTTGGGGGCCGAGCGCGACCGCCTTGACGATGTCGGGGGTCGGCAGGCTGGCCAGTACGATGTCAGCCGAGGAGGCGACCTCGGCGGGAGATTTCGCCAGATGTGCCCCGCGCGCCGTCAGAGGTGTCGTGGCCTCGCTTTGGGTATCGTAGACGGACAGCGAATAGCCGGCATCGAGCAGGCGCCCGGCCATTGGGGCGCCCATACGACCAAGACCCGCAAAGCCAATAACCTGATCGGTCATATCTCGCTCCCTGTCGTCCCGCGACTGGCGGGGACGTTTCTTGCTTGTGTTTTCGGCAGACGCCGCTTCCGGCGCCCCCTCGGTTGACAGCGAATGTCCAGATTGTCAGTTAATCTGTCAAGCATAAGATTCGGGGTCGACAGATCGCGGCCGGCCGGACTAGGATAAAAAAAACGAAATCAGGGAAATGCGCGAAATGCCGCAACTACAGGTCGTAAGCGTGAGCGGCGCGCTGGCGCATCTTGTTGCAACAACCTCATGGCAGGATGTTGCCGCCCAGAGCCATCAGGCCAAACGATCGATCTTGAATTTTTTCGCGACCGCGCTGGGATCGTCGAACGATCCCGCGGTGACGTCCGCGCTGCAGGTTTTGACCCCTTTCAGCGGCAGCCCTACCTCCGGCATCATCGGCCGGTCGGAACGGCTGGACGCGCTCGGCGCCGCCTTCGTCAATGCAATTTCCGCCAATCTGCTGGATTATGACGACACCCACCCCGATACGATCATTCATCCCAGCGCGCCCGTCGCAGCCCCCATTCTCGCGCTGGCGCAGGCCCGCAACATATCGGGGCGCGACGTGCTCACGGCCTTCATCCTCGGCGTGGAGGTCGAGTGCCGCATCGGAAATGCGGTCTCGCCGGGCCACTATGCGCGCGGCTGGCACATCACCTCTACCTGCGGCGTGTTCGGCGCCGCCGCCGCCTGCGCCAGGCTGCTCGGCCTTGCCGAAAATGGCGTAGCGAACGCGATCGGCATCGCGGCCAGTCAGTCGGCTGGAATTGTCGAGAATCTCCCAAGTGCTGCGAAGAATGTCAGCGTCGGAAACGCCGCGCGCAACGGTCTGTTCTCGGCGCTGCTCTCCGAAGGCGGTTATGCCGCCGCCGCGCGCGCGATCGAGGGACCGCTTGGATGGGCGCGGGCGATGGGCGACCAGCCGGATCTTGAGGTCTTACTCGGCGGGCTCGGCAACAGCTGGGAAATAGCCAAGAATACCTACAAGCCCTATCCGGCCGGCATCGTATTCCATGCCGTCATCGATGCCTGTTTCAAGCTTCGTGCAGAGCTTGGAGGAGCAGTCGACGAGATATTGTCCGTCACCGTGCAAGGCTCGGCTCTGCTGCTGGCGCGCGGCGATCGTCCCGTGAAG
Source organism: uncultured Alphaproteobacteria bacterium (assembly GCA_963793165.1). Classification (GTDB taxonomy): domain Bacteria; phylum Pseudomonadota; class Alphaproteobacteria; order Rhizobiales; family Xanthobacteraceae; genus Bradyrhizobium. The sequence continues at coordinate 125,677 of CAWBYU010000002.1, read as the reverse complement.
ACCGAGCGCGATGCGCGCGTCAGTATCCATCACAGCGTCGCCTGCGCGCTTCTGCGCGGCGCGGCCGGGGTTTTGGAATTTTCCGAGCCGATCGTGTTCCAGCCTGAAATCGTGCGTTTGCGCGAAAAGGTGACGGCTGAACTGGACGCTTCCTTGCCGGATGGGGCCGCGCGCGTCAGCATCCGCACCCGGTCCGGGAAAATTCTTGTCGAGCAAGTGATGTCCGCAAGAGGAAGTCTCGCCAATCCGCTTTCGGATGCAGACATCGAAAACAAGCTGCGCGAATGCGCGCGATCGGGTGAAGCAAGATGCGATCCGGAGCGGCTGATCGAGGCCGTTTGGCGTCTGGAGACGCTTTCTGATATTGCGCCCCTGGTGAGTTCATCCGGCGGCCGTCCTTCATGACGGCCGAAGCAACGTTCGCCTGCGACGATGAAACGAGGCGACGAATTTCATTCAACTCCAGCATGAGAGAGAAGGATAGACCATGAGTGAAGAAACCTTGTTCGAAAAAGGTCTCAAGGTTCGCAAGGAAGTCCTTGGCGAAGATTACGTCAACAAGTCCATCGCAGGCGCCGATGAATTCACGCGCACGATGGCCGAATGGTCGACGGAGTATTGCTGGGGAGCGCTGTGGACGCGGCCCGGAGTTGATCGGCGCACCCGCAGCATCGTCAATCTATCGATGATCGCCGCGCTCAATCGGCCGCATGAATTGAAGCTGCATGTCAAAGCCGCGCTGAAAAACGGCCTGACCAAGGATGAGATCAAGGAGATCTTCCTTCAGGTCGCGGTCTATTGCGGGGTTCCCGCGGGCATCGACAGTTTCCGCATCGCGCGCGAGGCGTTCAAGGAGCTGGAGAAGGAATAGAGGGTTTCAAGCCAAGTGGACGCCCGGTTCGCGTCAAGCGCGTCAAACCGAAATCCAGAATCCCGTTTCGATTCTATCGCAACGGAAACAGGCTCTGGCGGGCGGAGGCGAGACGGCGGCCACGGTTTGGAAACTCGTAAAACCGCAGCCGAGCATGCTCTGCTGCGGGAGTACGGGCGTGCTGTCGCAAGCACGCGGCTGAAGACAAGCACGCGGCAAAAGAACAGCCGCTGCGCAGGCATCGCCTTCTCGTGTGCGACTGCGGCTGGCCAAGTCCGCGTTTGGCGTGATGCCGCGATCCTTCAGGGGGACCCAACGACGAACGCGAGCTATTGTTCTGACGACGACAGCCGGACGATCTGGCGCTCGCCGTTCATCGCCTTGAGATTGTTGACATACTCCTCTGGACGCTGCCAGCGGAGAGGAACTTTCAAGCCCATGAAATCTGCGATGCTACCGATAAACGACGTGCAGTTGGCTGTCTCGGCGTTCCAGACCGGCGAAGTGGCCTGTAATTTCTTGATGTAGGCGAAAACCCGTTTTGCGTCCGGCTCATTCAAGTAAACCCGGTAACTGGCGGTCAAGTACTGCGGATCAAGATCGCCATAGCTCGCCCCGGTCTCGGACGGCACCCAGATCAAATGACCGAGCACATAAGGTACGGTGTCTCCCGCGGGGGTAAGGCCCGCGACTTCAACGGCTCGCTCGCTGGTCTTGCCATACCAGACGAACGCGTGTCCCCAGCTCGCCGCCGTTCTGGCTCTAAAATCAACGTAGTACGGGCCCTTTGCCGATCCCGATCCCGGCTTTCGAATCGCCGGTTTCGATTCAATGGGCGACTCACTGGCAACAAGCGCATCCGCGTTGGCGGTGCGCTTGTGGACGTCCCGTTTCTGGGAAACGAACCGTTCCGACGCGGTCCGGGTGTCAGTCTCGTTTGCGGAAGCTGGCTGGATTTCGCACGGGAGCAAAACAGCGAGGGCGAAACCCGCAAGCAAGCACAATCCTGATGTCTTCGGCCTATTTGCCACGCTTCGCCCTTCGACTGTCGACGATAAAGGTCGGATTCAACGAAACCTCAGTCGGCCGCGTATCAGTAGGCCCGCGTCCCGAGGGGCGCCTTGCCGATGGGGCTCTTGCCGACCGGGGTCTTGCCAATCGGCATCTTGCCGAGTTGAGCCTGCTGATAGACCGGCTGCGGGCGGGGGAGATCGGCCGCGCCGGCAGCAGTCACGACGGCAAGCGTTGCACCCGCTACAATCAAAAATTTCATCACGGTAGTTCTCCTGGGTTAGAAGAATCAAGGCAGTAACACTGCCCTCATACTCGCCGACACCATGAACGTCGGAATACGTCTACAGTGCGGCAGATGGGACCCGTTCGAGGAATAGGTCTACATTGCGGCAGATATGCCACAGGCGGGAACCCTCCGTATGGGTCAATAGAGCGATGCAGGCGCTATTGACGACCGGCTGCGGGCGCCACGGGGCGGCGATTGGAATAATGTTGCTCCGCGTCGGCCTGGGAGGGCGTTACGGTTTGCCGGATTTGAAGGCGTCGAGAATCTGCTGGCAGGTGGCGCCCGATCTCGTGCACCAGGCCTGCTGCGCGACCGCGGCTCCGGATTGGAGTGCCGCGATCACGGCCGGAGCGGGGCTCTGATCGATCGTGACGCCGTTCTGGCGCATGCGCTGATAATTCTCCTGCAGCCGGGTCGACAGAGCGAGCCATAATTCCGTTTCGGTCTGGCGGCCGGCGGCATCGACGGCCTCGCGCAGCTCCGGGCTCAAGCCGTCGTAGAGCGCCGCATTGACGCCGGCGACCGAGAGCGGCAGCGAATAGGTGATCTCGCTGAAACAGGGCAGGTATTCCCAAAGCTTGCGGCCGGCGCCACCGTCTCCCGACGACAGCACGGCATTGATGCTGCCCTCGACCAGCCTTGGCATCGTGTCGGCGAAGCTGATCGAAGCGGCCTTGGCGCCGACGCTGGCAAACACCTCGCTCGACACCTTGTCGTAGGTCCGAATCGAAAGGCTGGACAGGTCGGCCGGCGTCTTGAGCTGTGCCTTCGACCAGATGCCGGAGGGCGGCCATGGCGTCAGATAAAGCAGCCGCACCCCCTTTTTCTGCAATGCCGCGGCCAGGAATGGCCGGGCCAGCTCGGCAAGCCGCTTGGCGTCTGCGACCGATGTCACCAGAAACGGCAGCGAGGGCAGGGCGAAGATCGGGTCCTCGTTTTCCAGCGCGCCGGCGAACGCATCGCCGGCCTGAACCCGGCCCTCCGCGATCGCGGTGAGCATGCCGGCCGATCGAATGCCGCTCGCGGCATCGAAGCTCGGCTTGATCTGGAGTTTTCCCGCACTTGATTCGGCAACGTGCTTTGCAAATGTCGTGACGCCAAGTCCGGGTATGGCGCTTTGCGGATATTCCGTCGGCATCTCCCAGAGGGTCTGCGCGCGAACGGCAACCGGCTGCAGCAGCAGCAGCAGCGCTCCGGCCAGCAGTTGAAAAAGTCGCACTGTCCCTCCGATCCAGGACGCCGTTCGTCTCGCCCGCAACATCACAACAAGCCTGCAAGTATCATGCAAGGGGCGGGGACCCGAAAATATGGCCGTCATTGCGAGGAACGAAAGCAACAAAGCATTCCATTCTTTTTTCCACGGCGGGATGGATTGCTTCGCTTCGCTCGCAATGACGTGGAGGGAGCGTGGATGAATCGTAGGGTGGGCAGAGCGAAGCGTGCCCACCATGCAACCACGTTCTCACATGCGAATGGTGGGCACGGCGCGAAGGGCGCCTTTGCCCACCCTACAAAACTACAAAAGTGAAATTGGATCGCCGCCCTCAAAACGTCGGCGGTGTGCAGGCGCTGATCAGTTCGCACGGCTTGGCGCCGACGCAGCGGAAACGATGCGGCCGGCGGCTTTCGAAATAATAGGCGTCGCCGGGGCCGAGGATGCGGCGTTCGCTGTCGACGGTCACCTCCAGCCGGCCGCTGAGGATGATGCCGCCTTCCTCGCCATCGTGGACCAGCGGGATACGTCCGGTGTCGCCGCCCGGCTCGTAACGCTCCTTGAGAATCTGCAGCGCGCGGCCGAACAGATTGTCGCCGACCTGACGAAAGGAGATCGGCCCTTTGCCGATTTCGCTCAATTCCTCGGAACGGTAGAACGCCTTGCGCGGCCGGTCGGGTTCGAGCGCGAAGAATTCCGCCATGCCCATCGGGATGCCGTCCAGAATGCGCTTGAGCGCGCCGACCGACGGATTCATCTGGTTGGATTCGATCAGCGAGATCGTCGAGTTGGTCACCCCGGCACGCTTGGCCAGCTCACGCTGGGATAGTTTGTGGCGGCTGCGGACGAAGCGCAGCCGGTCGCCGACATCGATGCTCATCGCAGCCCCGGGGTTCGCGATCCCGCTGTTTGCGGTGTTGCGGATCGAGCAAATGCTACCAATCGAGTACAGTAAAATCAATGACTTGAGTAACATGTGAAAAGGACTTGCTGCATATTCACCGACATGATGCTGATGCGGAAATCGCATAGGAGCCGGCCCGTGACCCTTCACCAGATCCCAAACACGCCAAGCCTCGACGCGTTCTGGATGCCATTCACGGCAAACCGTCAGTTCAAGGCCGAGCCTCGCTTGATCGCCTCGGCCGAAGGCATGCACTACACCACCGTCGATGGCCGCAAGGTGATCGACGGATCGGCCGGACTGTGGTGCGTGAATGCCGGTCATGGCCGTCGCGAGATCGCGGACGCGGTTGCGCGGCAACTGATGGAGCTGGACTACGCGCCGTCGTTCCAGATCGGGCATCCGATCGCGTTCGATTTTGCGCAAAAACTGGCAGCCATCGCGCCGGCCGGGCTCGATCGCATCTTCTTCACCAATTCCGGCTCGGAGTCGGTCGACACCGCGCTGAAGATCGCGCTGGCCTATCATCGCGCCGCGGGTCAGGCGACGCGCACCCGCCTGATCGGCCGCGAGCGCGGCTATCATGGCGTCGGTTTCGGCGGCATGTCGGTCGGCGGCATGGTGAACAACCGCCGGGCGTTCGCCACGCATCTGCCGGGCGTCGATCATATCAGCCACACCCACGATCTCGCCCGTAACGCCTTTAGCAGGGGCCAGCCCGCGCACGGCGCGGAGCTCGCCGACGATATCGAGCGTCTGGTCGCGCTGCACGGCGCCGAAACCATCGCGGCTGTCATCATCGAGCCGGTTGCCGGCTCGACAGGTGTGCTGGTCCCGCCGCAGGGTTATCTCCAGCGCCTGCGGACGCTGTGCGACAAGCACGGCATCCTCTTGATTTTCGACGAGGTGATTACCGGGTTCGGCCGACTCGGCGCGCCCTTTGCCACCAACTATTTTGGCGTTACGCCCGATCTCATCACCTCCGCCAAGGGCATCACCAATGGCGTCGTTCCGATGGGCGCGGTGTTTGCGAGCCGCAAGATCCACGACGCGCTGATGACCGGCCCGGCCAGCCAGATCGAGCTGTTCCACGGCTATACCTATTCCGCGCATCCGGTGGCTTGCGCGGCCGGAATCGCGACGCTTGAAATCTATCAGAAGGAGGGTCTGCTGACGCGCGGCGCCGCGCTCACGGATTACTGGCAGGACGCCTTGCATTCGCTGCGCGGACTGCCGAACGTGATCGATATCCGCGCCATAGGTCTGGTCGCAGGGATCGAGCTGTCGGCGCGGCCGGATGCGGTCGGTAGCCGCGGCTACGACGTCATGGTCGACTGCTTCCACCACGGCCTTGTGCTTCGAAACGCCGGCGACGCGCTCGCGATGTCGCCGCCGCTGATCGTCGAGCGCAGCCATATCGATCAGATTGTGTCGATACTCGGCGACGCCTTGAAGCGCGTGGCCTGAAGTTTGCAAAGCTCTTGACCGCCGCGGAAATTGCCGTAGCGATGAAGCGGCGACCGTGGCAGGAGCGTAGACGATCGTGAAGGTGCTGGTTCTGGGCGGCGGCGTCATCGGCGTGACGACCGCGTATTATCTCGCCGGTGCCGGTCACGAGGTCACGGTCGTCGACCGTCAGGCGGAGCCGGGGCTCGAAACCAGTTTTGCCAATGCCGGCGAGGTGTCGCCGGGTTATTCTTCGCCCTGGGCCGGGCCGGGCGTACCGGTCAAGGCGATCAAGTGGCTTTTGATGAAGCACGGCCCGCTGGTGATCCGGCCGAGGCTGGATCCGGCGATGTGGATATGGCTCGCCAAGATGCTGCGCAACTGCACATCGGCGCGCTATGCCGTCAACAAGAGCCGCATGATCCCGCTCGCCGAATACAGCCGCGACTGCCTGCGCACGCTGCGCGCGGAGACCGCGATCCGCTATGACGAGCGCAGTCGCGGCACGCTTCAATTGTTCCGCAAGCAGGCTCAGCTCGACGGCACCGCCGATGACATCGCGGTGCTGAAACAATACGGCGTGCCGTATGAGGTGCTCGACCGCGACGGCTGTGTCGGTGCGGAGCCGGCGCTCGCCGCCACCAAACACAAGATCGCCGGCGGCCTGCGGCTGCCGCAGGACGAGACCGGCGATTGCCACATGTTCACGCAGGCGCTTGCGGTCCTTGCTGCGAAGCGCGGCGTGCAGTTTCGTTTTGGGACCTCCATCAAGGCTCTGATCGCGGGTGCGTCGGGGATCGCCGGCGTCGCAACGGGCGCGGGCGTGTTGCAGGCCGATGCCTATGTGGTCGCGCTCGGCAGCTGGTCGCCGCGGCTGCTGCGCCCGCTCGGCATTTCGATCCCGGTCTATCCGGTCAAGGGCTACTCGATCACGGTGCCGATCACCGATCCCGATGCCGCACCGGTGTCGACGGTGATGGATGAAAGCTACAAGGTGGCGATCACGCGGCTCGGCGATCGCATCCGCGTCGGCGGTACCGCCGAGGTGTCGGGCTATTCCGACAAGCTCTATCCGGCGCGACGCGCGACCCTCGATCATTCGCTGACCGACCTGTTCCCGCGCGGCGGCAATCCGGCGCAGGCCACGTTCTGGAGCGGGTTGCGGCCGATGACTCCCGATGGTCCGCCGCTGATCGGTGCGACGCGCTATGCCAACCTCCATCTCAACACCGGCCATGGCACGCTGGGCTGGACCATGGCGTGCGGTTCGGGGCGCGTGCTCGCGGATTTGCTGTCGGGCCGCAAGCCCGAGATCGATACCGCCGAACTCGCGCTCACCAGATACGAAAAGCGTTTCGGCTGAAGCTTGGCGCTCAAATAGCTTCCGTCATCGCGCCAACGGTCGCGTGAATTCGTAGATTCCATGGGGCGGTGAGCGTGGCCTTTCCGATAGGTTTGGGTTTCCACACTCGAACCCTCGGAGAGTCAGATGCAAGCATCCAGCATAGCCACGCCCACCGTTGAGCATTGTGGCACAATTTTCGTTGCAATCGAACTGAGCCAGCGGAGCTGGCTTGTGACGCTGCACAGCCCAGGTCGGGACAGGATATCGCGCCACAAGCTGGAAGGTGGCGATCATGCCGGGCTGCTGGCGCTGATCGATCGGGAGCGTGAGCGGGCGAGCCGGACGGCGGGAGGGGCACCCGCGGTGGCGAGTTGCTACGAGGCAGGCTACGACGGTTTTTGGCTGCACCGGCTTCTGCTGGCAGCAGGAATCACGAACTACGTCTTTGACCCCTCCAGCATTGCGGTGGATCAGCGGGCCCGGCGGGTGAAGACCGACCGGATCGACGGCGAGCGGATGTTACGGACGCTGATGGCCTATCTGCGTGGTGAACCGCGCGTGGTGCGGATCGTGCGGGTGCCTGCGGTCGAACAGGAGGACGCCCGCCGCGCCAGCCGCGAACGCGGCCGGCTGATCAAGGAACAAACCGCTCACACCACCCGGATCAAGGCGTTGCTGCGGCTGTTGGGCATGGCGGTCGGCAATCCGCGCCGACGCGACTGGCTGAGTTGGCTGGCGGCGCAGCGGGATTGGCAAGGCCAGGGGGTGCCGCCATGGATGCTGAGTGAGATCAGGCACGAGCACGCGCGGCTGATGCTGGTGCGCGAACAGCTTGAGGCGCTCGCGCAGGCATCTGCTGAAGCGGATCCGGCACCTGCGGCGGTTCAGATGAGCGAGCGCAGCGAGCTGTTGCTCCGGCTCAAATGCCTCGGTCCGGCGTTCGCGACCACACTGACCAGCGAGGTGTTCTACAAGGATTTCCGCAATCGGCGTGAGGTCGCGAGCTATTTCGGGCTGACGCCCAGTCCGTGGCGGAGCGGCGGGATCGACCGCGACCAGGGCATCAGCAAGGCGGGCAATCCGCGCGCCCGCTGTGCCGCGATCGAACTGGCCTGGCTGTGGCTGCGGCATCAGCCGGACAGTGCGCTCACTCAATGGTTCCGGCAGCGCACGCTCAACGCCGGCAAGCGCATCAAGCGCACCGCCATCGTAGCCCTGGCGCGCAAGCTGATCGTGGCACTCTGGCGCTACCTTACCACCGGGCTGGTGCCCGAGGGGGCGGTGCTCAAGACCGCGAAGGCGTAAACGCTTCAACCAACGCGTCAGCGTCGCGGCATCTGCCGCGGTCAGCGCGGGATGGATGGTGACCGTGCCACCCTTGGGCCAACAAACAGGCTGTTTCGTAGATGGGTCCCATCATCATGGCTTCTTCGCCGCAAGCATGCGGAATGTGGGTACGGACCAACGTCCGACCGGATATGAGGTGATGCAGTGAGACGCTGCATAAATCGCCGGAAGCCAGTCCCTGAGCGCACCGACCGCGGCGGCACGCTGCGCTACGCATGGCTCCGCGCGCCGCCGCTACGCCAGATGCAAAAAACCACACCCAACCCTCGGTCGGAACGCTTGACTCAAACGCCCTCATATGAGGGTGGGCAAAGCGAAGCGTGCCCACCATTTTCAACAATGTCGAAACCCGGTGGGCACGGCGCGAAGTCGCGCCTTTGCCCACCCTACGAATTTTTCCGACAGCGCATTCAATTCACGCGTCGATGGATCTCACGATGCCGCCGAGACGCAGTTGACCCAGAGCACGACGGCCTTGCTATCGCCGGAAGGATTGCTGAACCGATGCGGGCGGCGGCTGGCGAAGCGGAAGCTGTCGCCTTGCTTGAGCGTCCAGCTTTCGGCATCGACCGTGAGCTTCATTCTGCCCTCGATCACGAGCCCGGCTTCCTCGCCGTCATGGGTATAGAGTTCGTCGCCGGTGTTTCCGCCGGGCTCCATATGGACGAGAAACAGATTGAGGCGGCCGTCCGATCCGGCCGGACTAAGCAACTGCTTGGAGATTCCGGTACGCCACAGGTTCAGTTTGGCGCGCCGGCGCTCGCGGGTCACGATGGGATCCGGCGCGGTGCCGGCGGTCTCCCTGGCGCCGAACAACGCAGCGATGCCCACGCCCAGGACATCGGCGAGCGTGGCCAGCACCCGAAGCGAAGGCGAGGACAGGCCGCGCTCGATCTGGCTGAGAAAACCGATCGACAGATCGGTGCGGGCGGCGACCGCCTCGAGCGACAGGGCGCGGGTTCGCCGCAAGTCGCGGATCCGCTGCCCGACCGCGACGTCCATCGTCGGCTTGGTCCTGGCCGCCGGTTTGCCTAATCGTTTGCCACCACTCACGTCAAACCGCTTCCTTCATGTGCATGAAAATCTCTTGCGCCGCTGGCGCCACTGTGACCATAATTTCACGATTGTGAAAGTAGGCCGGAACGGCGAAACGCGCAACGAGCTGTGTGTTGCGGAGGGTACGCGCCGCCCGGTGCCCCGATTTGTGAGAGGATACGATGCTTTTCAGACATCTCGTTCCGGCCGCGATCGCGGCTCTGGTCCTGACCGCGGCGGCGCCGGGATCGGCGCAGCAGGTGCTCAAGGTGGGCTCGACCCCGACCGGCGTGCCCTTCACATTCCTCGACACCAAATCCAACAGCATTCAGGGCGTGATGGTCGATCTCATCACGGAAATCAGCAAGGATGCCGGTTTCCAGATCCAGATCGAACCGATGCAGTTCTCCGCGCTGGTGCCCTCGCTGACGTCGAACAAGATCGACATCGTCTCGGCGGCGATGTTCGCCACGGCGGCGCGCAAGGAGGTGATCGATTTCTCCGATCCCGTCTACACCTATGGCGAGGGCCTTCTGGTGCCGAAGACCGACAGCAAGAACTACACCACGACGGAAGATCTCAAGGGCGAGGTGGTCGGGGCGCAGGTCGGCACCGCCTTTGTCGATGCGTTGAAGAAGACGGGATTGTTCAGCGAGGTCAAGGCGTACGACACCATTCCGGATATACTGCGCGATGTTAATACGGGCCGTCTCAAGGCCGGTTTCGGCGACTACCCGATCCTCGCCTACAACCTCAAGCAGGGCGGCTTTCCGGAAGTTCGCCTGGTTGATTCCTATAAGCCGACCGTGGTCGGTACGGTCGCCATCGGGGTCCGCAAGAGCGATCAGGATCTGCTCAAGAAGATCAACGCTTCGCTCGCCAAGTTGAAGGCGGACGGCGTCGTCGACAAGATTCTCGACAAATGGGGACTGAAGGCAAAGGGCGCCTGAAACCGGACGGCGCGAATCCATATTCGATTTCAAGTGAGCAGAGCGCGGCGCGTATAGATGCAAAACTTCCTGCGTGACGCCATCGAGTTCCTGCCGATCCTGCTGCAGGGGGTATGGCTGACGATCCTCGTCACCATAGGCTCATTGATCCTGTCGACCGTACTGGGATTGCTTTGGGCGTTGATGCGGGTTTCCGGCCTGCGCGTGCTGTCCGGGCTGAGCGCCGGCCTGATCAATGTGATCCGCGGCATCCCGATCATCGTCCTGCTGTTCTACCTGTACTTTGTGATGCCCGACTTCGGCGTCGCGCTGACCGCGCTGCAGGCCGCGATCCTTGGGCTCGGCATCGCCTATTCGGCCTACCAGGCGGAGAATTTCCGCGCCGGCATCGAGGCCATCGACAAGGGGCAGATCGAGGCCGCGCAGACCATCGGCATGGGCTGGTGGCTGACCATGCGCCGCGTGGTGTTGCCGCAGGCGGTACGCATCATGCTGCCGCCCTACGGCAACATCATGATCATGCTCCTGAAGGATTCCTCGCAGGCCTCGACCATTACGGTCGCCGAACTGGCATTGCAGGGCAAGCTGATCGCCTCCTCGACGTTCAAGAATACCAGCGTGTTCACGCTGGTCGCACTGATGTATCTCACCATGAGCATCCCGCTCATCCTGCTGGTCCGGCATTTCGAGAAGCGAGCGAACCGCCGATGATCGAGCTGAGCAATGTCCACAAGAGCTTCGGGCGGGTCGAGGTCCTCAAGGGCATTACCGCCTCGGTCGCGACAAGCGAGGTGGTCTGCATCATCGGGCCGTCGGGTTCGGGCAAGTCGACCATCCTGCGCTGCATCAACGGCCTGGAGAGTTACGACGCCGGCGACATTCTGGTGGAGGGCGCCCGGGTCGACAGTCATGCGCCGTCGATCGTTGCGATCCGGACCCAGGTATCGATGGTGTTCCAGCGCTTCAATCTGTTTCCGCACCGGACAGCGATCGAGAACGTCGTCGAAGGGCCGATCTATGTGAAGCACGAACCGCGGGGCAGGGCGCTTGAGCGCGGCCATGCCCTGCTGGCGCAGGTCGGCCTTGCCGAAAAGGCCGACGCCTATCCGGCGCAGCTTTCGGGCGGCCAGCAGCAGCGGGTCGCCATCGCCCGTGCGCTGGCGATGCAGCCGAAGGCGATCCTGTTCGACGAGCCGACTTCCGCGCTCGACCCCGAACTCGTCGGCGACGTGCTCGGGGTCATGCGCAAGCTTGCCGACGACGGCATGACCATGGTCGTGGTCACGCACGAGATGGGGTTTGCCAGGGAAGTGGCCGATCGGGTGCTGTTCATCGATGGCGGCGTCATCGTCGAGCAGGGCGCGGCGAAGTCCGTGCTCGACCAACCGCAGCATGCGCGGACACAGGATTTCCTGCGCCGCGTGCTGCATCCTTTGTGATGCGAACTCATCGGATGTTACGATCATGGTGACCCACACCCCGCTTGCGCTGCGGCCAAGCCTTTATGCCGATACGGCCGTGCCGCCCATTGCGGCGCCGGCGCTCGACTCCGACAGGAACGTATCGGTCGCGATCATCGGCGGCGGGTTTGCCGGACTTTCGACGGCGCTGCATCTGGCCGAGCAGGGGACCGAGGCGATCGTGCTGGAAGCCCAGCAGCCGGGCTGGGGCGCATCGGGCAACAACGGCGGTCAGCTCAATCCGGGACTCAAGCTCGATCCCGACACCGTCGAAGCGACGTTCGGCGCCGATCTCGGCCGGCGCATGGTCGCGTTCGCCTATGAGACGCCGACCTTCACGCTCGACCTTATCCGCCGTCACCGGATCGCTTGCGAGGCGCGGCAGAACGGCACGTTGCGCGCCGCCTATCACGAAGCGAGCGCGGCGGCGGTCGAGAGCACCGCCGAGCAGTGCGTCCGGCGCGGCATGCCGGTCAGCGTACTCGACCGGAACGCCGTGCGCGAGGCGACGGGAACGGATCGGTATGTCAGCGCCATGCTGGATCGGCGCGGTGGCGATCTGCAGCCGCTGAGCTATGCGCGCGGTCTGGCCCAAGCGGCGGTGGCGGCCGGCGCGGCGATTCACGGCCAGACGCCCGCGACGTCGTTGCGGCGCGAAGGCGGACGATGGCGGATCGAGACACCGCGTGCGGTGGTGTGGGCCGAGAAGATCCTGATCGCCACCAACGGTTTCACCGGCGACCTGTGGCCCGATCTGCGCCGCACCATCGTGCCGGTATTCAGCTCCATCGCAGCGACCGAGCCGCTGCCCGACGGCGTCGCGCGACAGATCATGCCGACGCGATCGGTGCTGTACGAAAGCGGCCATATCACCGTCTATTACCGGATCGATGCCTCGAACCGGCTGCTGATGGGCGGGCGGGGTCCGATGCAATGGATCAGGGATGCCTCCGCGGTGGCCTACCTCACGCGCTACGCTATCAGGCTCTGGCCGGGGCTGCGCGGCGTGCGCTGGACCCACGGCTGGAACAGCCGACTGGCCATGACCGCGGATCATTACCCGCATGTGCATGAGCCGGGGCCGGGCGCGCTGGTCTATCTCGGCTGCAACGGTCGCGGCGTGGCACTGGCGACCGCCATGGGGAAGCAATTGGCAAGACGGCTGATCGGAGGCGAGACGGCCGAGATCGACATGCCGATCACGGCGGTGAAGCCCATTCGCTTCCACGCATGGTGGCCCGTGGCCGTGAGGAGCGTCGTGCTCGTCGGCCGAATTCGCGATCGCCTTGGACTATAGGCAGGAGGTCGACATCTGTCGTCGGTGTCGCTTCTGTCATCAAATTTCCAGCTAATCTGCTCCGGTTCGCAACGGCGGCTAAGCCGGGCCCATGTGCTCGACCGCGGCCGGGTGGTGATCACGGCATCGGCGCGGGAGGTTCGCGACGATCCCAGGCTGTTGCAGTATCTTGCGCCGTGAGCGCTCGCGGTCCAATCTGACCATCGCGGCTCCACCGGGCAGGCGGGTAGCCGTATTGAACGGTGATGGTTTCCTCGAAACGTCCGTGAAAAATTCCAACGATCGGCAATCGCCATGGCAACCTTCCCGGTTAGTGTTGTATCGCCCGAGAAGCTGTTATTCACCGGCCAGGTCGATCAGGTCGACCTGCCCGGCGTCGAGGGGGATTTTGGCGTCCTTGCGGGCCACGCGCCGATCGTTGCGATGCTCCGTCCGGGAATTGTGACGGCAATAGCCGGAAACGTCCGCGATAGGTTCGTGGTGTTCGGAGGCCTGGCCGAGTTTTCGAAAGAAGAGCTTACGATCCTCGCGGAATCCGCCACCTCCGTCGGCGACCTCGATCTCGCCGGACTCAAGGAGCAGATCGAGGAGATGCAGGAAGGCCTGGCGAAAAAGCCAGGCGGCGATGAGCTTGATCGCGCGATGGCGCGGCTAGACCATTACAAATCGATTCATATGAGTTTAGCTTCGACAACTGCCTTCTAGTCGTCGCACGACGGACCTTGGATCAAGGGCCACGCTCGGGTGTAATGGATTGGGAGACGATCATGACGACATTCGACAAACGCGAACAGGGCTTTGAAGCCAAATTCATCCACGATGAGGAGCTGAGATTCAAGGCTATCGCGAGACGCAACAAGTTGCTGGGCAACTGGGCCGCCGGTCAGCTTGGCCTGACCGGCGATGCCGCAAGGGCCTATGCGAACGAACTCGTCACCGCGGATCTGGAGAATCAAAGCGGCCCCTTGCGCAAGGTATCAAACGACCTCGCGCAAAACGGCGTCTCGGAACAGCAGGTCGCGCAGAGGATGGAAGAGTTTTTCCACATCGCGATAGAGCAGATTGAAGCAGGAAACTGATTGGGGGTGATCGATCACCGGGCGGTTGGGTGCTCCCGCGATCCGTTGCACGCCCGATTGCGGAGGTTGTGTTTGCGGTCTGTTTGTCGTGGCCGCACTCCGCCTTGGCTTCAACGGTTCGCGTGAAGAAAACGCGTTAAAAAATTAATGGAGCCCCGATCCAATTCAATCGGAAAGGAAAAGGCTCTGGATGTTGTCGATCTTGAACTCGTCCAGTCCGCGGCCGGTCTTGAGGGCTGCAACGAGCCATCGGGGTCGTTTTCCCCTGCCGGACCAGGTTTCCGATGGAGCCAGCGGATTGCGGTATTTTGGCCGAACCTCTGGATATTTGCGGCGCGGTGCGCGATCGGTCATCGATAATGGGTGAGCGCTTCGCCGCCGTCCGATGATTTCGATCCGATTTAACTTCGCCAACCGGTTTTCCAATTCGCGTTTTTTCGCGACTATTTTTTCCGACAGCACTTTGGTCAGCTCCTCATGGAGCAGCCAAAGCTCTTCAAATTGCATTGCTGCCAGATCCGGTTTGTCCATCGCGTTCTCGTGACTGCTCGCCTGGAAACGATCAAGATAGTTCCGACACAAATTCGGGCCATCGGCACTTTGAAATGAGCCAGTCCCTATACGGTCGCGTCGTCGGCAATCTTTCGTATCCAAATGCGACGCAGCCGCGATCGCGTCTGCGTCCTCAAAGTCACGAAATCATCATGAAACGAACGCTCGCAATATATATTTAAATTAAAGCATTGTTACTGTGCCGGCATATTTATCCCGCCCAATTTAATTTGGCCTAGTGGACTTCTTTAAGGCGAAAATATATATTAGTATTTATAAGCGGTTGAATGGTTTACGGCGGGGAGGCAGACCCTGGCCAATTAATACGGCGGATGGCCCGGTTCAGGGCGTCGCGGCGCTTGAATTGGCTGGTGCAAGGTTTGTGTGCCCTGGTTGCCGGGCAGCCTGGCTGCGCTCTCCTGACGCCGTTTTTGTTCAGATCGCCGAGCGCCGAGATTTGGTGCGGGGCCGCGAACGCGGTGCCGAAAAATCCTTCGAAACCACCCAACTCCTTCAAGGGCGCTGCATCCGCAGGACAAAGGTCGTCCTCCCCATAGGCGAGCGCGGCGGAACTCGAGATTAAATAAAGCGCTGCGCTTGCTCGAGCAGGGCTCGTCTCGGTGGACTACCATTGGTAGCAAAATTTAAATTTAAAACCGAAGTGGACGTCGGCCTGTTTTCAGCCAACGAAAAAGTTCAAACGCTTCAGTTGGATATGAACCGGATCGCAAACGATGGCCGGCAACTTTCTGGTTACTTCATTCTTGCTGAGTAATCTTCCATAACCGGAAGGCCCGACTGGCCACTTGCGGAATAATCGACCGGGTAATATGACCTTAAAACGTCAAAAGCCGGAAATGTAAGGCCGCCGTATGTCGATGAAGAAGATCGATCTGAAAGCCATGTCTGTCGACGACCTCTGGTTGCTCCATGAAGAGATCGGCAAGATTCTGTCCGCAAGGATTACGTCGGAAAAGCGCGAACTTGAAAAGCGTTTGGCGGCTCTCAAACGTGGCGGCCGCGTCATCGAGGGCCGAAATGTTCCGCGGTCCTATAACGCCAATGGCAAGGCCCGACGTAAATACCCAAGGGTTTTTCCGAAATATCGCAATCCCCAGATGCCGTCCGAAACATGGTCGGGCCGTGGAAA
Source organism: uncultured Alphaproteobacteria bacterium (assembly GCA_963793165.1). Taxonomy (GTDB): domain Bacteria; phylum Pseudomonadota; class Alphaproteobacteria; order Rhizobiales; family Xanthobacteraceae; genus Bradyrhizobium. The sequence continues at coordinate 109,728 of CAWBYU010000002.1, read as the reverse complement.
GCAGCCGCGCTGGCTGGTCGCGGCCATAAAGACCGGTCGCAAGATAGATGATTTCAGGATTGGCGAAGCGAGTGGCTCGAAGGGCCGGCGCCAGAGGTCGTAAAGTCCGATTTCACTCGGTTTTGTGTTTCGCGATTTGCGGTCGCGTAAGCTTCTTTTCCCTAAGCCCGGCTCCAGTCGGGGGCCCCGCCGCTCTATCTCCAGTAGTCCAGCGTTCAACGCCGTCATGACGGTTATGCGGCTCTGAGCGCGCGCGGAAGGACGGTTGCTGTCCATGTCGTACAGGAATGTCGGACATTTAATTCCCGCGCGTCACGGCCATGAAGATGAATTCAGCCGGGATTATTGCCATTAATCAGCTCAAGTCTGCTCAACGGCCGGCGGGAGCTGAAAGCCCGCCGCGTTGATATCGCGACCAGTCAGGCTCTGCCGTTGTCGGACCGGGCCATGCATAGGCGTTGGAGTTGCGGAAGGGTTCGCTCACCGGCGCCGGCGGCGCCGGTGCACGCGCTGGCTTGCGGCTCTTATGCTCCGCAGCCGCGGCGACCTGCAGCGCCGAAGCGGCGAGCAAGGCTGAACCGAGAATTGTCAGGATTATCTTTCGCATCATCAATCTCCCCGCTGAGCACGTTGTGCGTCCGCACGTCGGCGCTTCGTCTTGCACATAGGATCTCTGCTGCGGATTATTACGCTGCCGCCCATCACGAAGCGGCGAGCAAATTTGTTGGTCAGAAACAATTTCGACTAAATATTCAGCAGGCGATTGTTAAACGGCTTGATGAACTCCTTTGGCTGATCCGGTTCAATCGGTCTCCAAGGACATCCCGCCGGAGCATTGCCAGACGCGGTGCTGACCTATTCGGCTTCATGCATGGCGAAGCGGAAACAGGCCGCGCAGTCCGTCCGCCGATGCTGCGCAGACGCCGCGATCGGTGATCAGCGCCGTCACATAAGCGGCCGGCGTGACGTCGAAAGCGAAGTTGGACACCGGTGAACCCGGCGACGAGACATGAACGGTGGCGAGGTCGCCTGTATGGAGGCGGCCCGTCATGTGGGTGACCTCCCGCGGATCGCGCTGCTCGATCGGGATATCGCGCACGCCATCCTCGACGCTCCAGTCGATGGTGGTTTGCGGCAGGGCGACATAGAACGGGACACCGCTTGCATGCGCCGCCAGCGCCTTCAGATAGGTGCCGATCTTGTTGCAGACGTCGCCGCGCGCCGTGGTCCGGTCGGTGCCGACGATGCAGAGATCGACCATGCCATGCTGCATCAGGTGGCCGCCGGCATTGTCGACCACGATCGTATGCGGCACGCCGTGGTTGCCGAGTTCGTAGGCCGTCAGCGCCGCGCCCTGGTTACGCGGGCGGGTTTCGTCCACCCAGATGTGCACCGGGATGCCCGCGTCATGCGCCATGTAGATCGGCGCGGTCGCGGTTCCCCAGTCCACCGTCGCGAGCCAGCCGGCATTGCAATGGGTGAGGATATTCACCGTGCGTCCGGTGTTCGCGTATGCTTTTTCGATCAGCGGCAGACCGGCAAGGCCGATGCGCCGCGAGGTGGCGACATCCTCCTCGGCGATTGCCGCCGCGCGCGCCCAGGCGGCTTCGGGCCGTGCGGACGGAGACAGCGGTACAATGCCTGCATGCATCTCGTCGAGTGCCCAACGCAGGTTGACCGCGGTGGGGCGGGTCTCAAGCAACGTCTGATAGGCGTGTGCCAATCCATCGTCGGACGCATCGAAGCGCATCGCGATCGCAAGGCCGTAAGCGGCGGTGACGCCGATCAGCGGCGCGCCCCGAACGACCATGGAGCGGATCGCTTCGGCGGCTTCGGAAAGGCTGGCCAGGCGCATAATGGCAAATTCGTGCGGCAGCCGGGTCTGATCGATCACTTCAACGCTGGCGCCGTCGGTGTGCGGCCAGATGGTCCGATAGTGTCTTCCGCCGATATTCATGGCGTCCCCACGTCGGCAGCCTCGATCCGCGCCCGCAGCTGCCGGACGTCGCCGATCGCGGCACGATCGAGCATCAGGCTGCGTGCGAGATGCAAGGCTTTTGTCTCACAGGCCGCCCGGATCTTTGGATCCTCGATCGACTCCAGATCCTCGACATGCGCGAGGCCGAGAATACGGCGCACCATCTTCGCGCCCGCGAAGCCGACGCTGTCGGTGAAGATCCGCGCCATCGTGGCCATCCGATATCTCTCGAGCGCCTCCGCGCCGGCCGGATCGGCGAAAAGCTCGGCGACGAAGGCATCGCCTGTCGGCGATTTGCGCCAGAGCGCGAGGAATTTTGTCTCGAATCCCGTCCACACCGCCTCGATGGTGTCGAGCAGCCAGCGGCGGTAGGCGGCAATCGCGTCTGGCTCGCCGGCGTGACCGGTCTGCGCGAAATAACTCAGCATGAGATTGGCGAGGAGCGCGCCGACATCAAAGCCGATCGGGCCGAAGAACGCGAATTCGGGATCGATGACGCGGGTGTCGGCCTCCGTCACCATCACCGAACCGGTGTGGAGATCGCCATGCAGCAGCGCTTCGCCGCGGGTCAGGAATGCCCATTTGAGTTCCTGCGCCGCGACCTTCAGCGGGGCATCGGCGCGAAACGCAGCCGCGAGCCCGTCAAGTTCGGGCGAGGTCCAGCGGTTCAGGGCGGCTATCCGGTAGGGGTCTGTGAAGATGAGGTCTTCGCTGATTTTGCACAACGCAGTGTTCTGGCACAGCAGCGCCTGTGCCGCCTTCTTGGCATCGGCCGGCATGGAGAGATCGGAGGTGCGGAACAGCATCTCGGCCATGAAGGTCGACAGGTGATCGGCCAGCCCAGGATATTTCACGCGCCGGATAAGACCCTTGCGCAGGATGATGTGCGGCGAAAGATAGGCCATGACGGTGGCGGCCTGCTCCGGTGCGAAGTGATAGACTTCCGGAACATGCATCGGGACATAGGCTGCCTGCATCTTCAGCGCCTCCCGCTCGAAATGCGCGCGATCCAGCGGCAGCGGCCAGCTCTCGCCGACCAGGCGCACATAAGGCAGCGCCTGTTTGACGACCACGCCGGCCTCGCCGGAGGTCACGATGAAGACGAGATTGAGATTGCCGTCGCCGACCTCGCGGATTTCCCAACCGGACGGATCGCCTTTCAGGAGTTCACGGCATGCCGGGACGCCGGAGACGAGGTCGCGCAGGCTGTCCTCGGTGAGCGGTGCGTAGCCGGCGCCGCCGACGAAGCGGCCGACCGTCGGTAGATCCATCATTAATGCGCACTCCGTTTCGACGCAGTTATCGCGCGCGGCATATCGCTCGCGCCGTCCGGATCAGGCGCCTGGCCGTAGCTCATGCGTTTGAACTGCGCATGCACCTGCGCCATCTCGGCCTCGCCGAGGCGCGGCGGCTCGCCGATCGCCAGCGCGTGGACGTACATCTTCGCCAGCGTCTCCACCTCGACCGCGAGCCAGATGGCCTTTTCGAATGTCTGGGCCGTCACGATCAAGCCATGATGGCCGAGCAGGCAGGCGTTGCGGCCTTCAAGCGCCCTGACGGCATGATCCGAGAGCGCCTGCGTGCCGAAACAGGCGTAGGGCGAACAGCGGATATCATCGCCGCCGGCAACCGCGACCATGTAGTGGAAGCAGGGAATGCCTCGCTCGTGAACGGCGAGGACCGTGCTGAAGGTGGAATGGGTGTGGAGCACGACATTCATATCGTCGCGCGCTTGCAGAATATCGCGGTGAAAGCGCCATTCGGAGGAGGGACGGCGCTCGCCCTCGTAATTCGCGGCAAAGTCCATGGCAACGACGTCCTCGGCGCGCATCCGGTCGTAGGGCAGGCTGCTCGGCGTGATCAGCATGCCGCCGGGAATCCGGTGCGAGAGATTGCCTGAGGTGCCCTGGTTGAGGCCGTTGCGGTTGATTTCCCGGCAGGTATCGACGATGCCCTGGCGAAGATCGGCATGGTTGCGCTCGGTCATACGGCTTGCTCCGAAACGGCGATCCAGGATTGATATGCGGCAGAAAGAGCGGGGTGGTCGCACCCAGTCTCTCCGAGCCGAGTGACGGCTTCAAGGACCGCGTCCGAAACCGGAAGCCTGCGCACAAATCTCCGCCAAAGCAACGCCGCGCCGTATGAGCGCCACCGCATCCATGTTGCGCTGCATCTCAATGCCTATCCTTCACCAGCGTATCCGGGGTTTGGGACGGGCGCTTGACATTCCCTCGAATGAACCGTAATTCACGATTCGTGAGGATTGATTCACGATGGCCATAGCGCAGATACGCCGGCAGATGATCGAGGACACGCACAAGCGCGTGCTTCGTGTCACCCGGGATCTCATCGCCGAGGGCGGATGGGCGGCAGCGCAGATATCCGTCATCGCCAGCCGTTCCGGTTTGGCGACAGGTTCGATCTACCGCTATTTCGATTCCAAGGTTGATTTGTGCGTTCAGGTGCTGGCGCAGGTGTCGGAGCGCGAGGCGCAGGTGGTCGCCGAAATCATCGATAGCGATGGCGACGCCACGTCGAGATTGGGCGACGGTGTAGCCATTTTCGTGAGGCGCGCGGCGCGCGAGCCGCGGTTGGCTTATGCGCTGATCGCCGAACCGTGCGAGCCCGAACTGGACGAGGCCAGGCTCAAATACCGCGGCGCGCTTGCGGGGCAATTCGCGCGGCTGATCGCCGAGGGCATCCGCCGCGGCGAGTTCATCGACATGCCGCCCGACGTGCTGTCCACCTGCGTCATCGGCGCGATGATGGAACCCTTGATCAGGCCGCTCGCGCGCGCGGTCACTCACCCGACGCCCGAGATCGAAACGCTCGCGGAGCAGGTGGCGACGGTCTGCGTCCGCATGGTCCGTGCAAAGGACGCCAAGTTAAGCAGCGTGAAGGTAACCCGGAGACCGTCATGAACATGCATCTCGAAAGCACCGCGCTGGCGTTTCAAATTCCTTCGGCCGACGGCGTCGAAACGCACAGGGTGCTCAATCAGGCAAGTCCCAGCGTCGGTCACAATGCTTTCAGCGGCGACGTTGCGCTTCGAGAGCGTGTGACCGGGCACGCGCCGTGGGTCGTCCCGAACGCGACCAGCCTTGGAGCGCTAGCGGGCGACGAGCAGGTGCAGGAGCTCGCAAGACTGGCCAACGAACACCATCCGCAGCTTCGCACGCATGACCGCTTCGGCAATCGTATTGATTGGGTCGAGTTTCATCCGGCCTGGCATCAGCTCATGACTCTCGGATTCCGGCACGGCGTGGCCGGCCTCGCCTGGACGACGCGCGAGGCTTCCGGTCACTTCGCTCGCGCCGTGCTGAGTTATCTCTGGAATCAGGTCGAGAACGGCACCGGATGTCCGACCGGGATGGCGTATGCGGCGTGCGCCGGATTCGCGGGCCGCCCGGAATTCGCGCTGTGGCGGGAAAAGACCTTGTCCGGGGAATATGACCCGCGCCGGCTGCCGCTGATACAAAAAACCGGCGCAGTGATCGGTTACGCGATGACCGAGAAGCAGGGCGGTTCCGACCTGCGCCAGACCCAGACCACGGCCAACTTCGTCGCCAGCGAGAACGGCGCGCAGATCTACAGCGTGACCGGCCACAAGTGGTTCTTCTCGGTGCCGACTTCCGACGGTTTCTACACGCTGGCGCAAACAAAATCCGGCGTCAGCTGTCTCTTCGTTCCGCGCTTCCTGCCGGACGGCAGTCCCAACCGCGTATTGGTGCAGCGTTTAAAGGACAAATGCGGAAACCGCTCCAACGCGTCGAGCGAGGTGGAGTTCAACAAGACCTGGGCGATGCTGGTCGGCGAGGAGGGGCGTGGCATCCGCGAAATCCTCTCGCATGCGCATCTCACGCGTCTCGACTTCGCGGTCGGCTCGGCGGGGTTGATGCGTCAGGCGCTCACGCTGGCGATCGGTCACGCATCGACGCGCGACGGCTTCGGGCGGCGGATGGCCGATCTGCCGATGCAGACCAACGTGCTGGCCGATCTGGCGCTGGAAAGCGAAGCGGCGATGCTGTCGGCGTTGCGGATCGCGCAAGCCACCGACAGCATGGAGACGGACGAACGCGAGCGCCTGCTCGCGCGCGTCGCGACGCCGATCGTCAAATACTGGAATTGTCAGCGCGCGACCTGTTTTGTGTACGAAGCGTTGCAGGTGCACGGCGGAAACGGCTTCATCATGGAAAACCCGATCGCGCGGCTGTACCGCGAGTCGCCCCTCAACTCGATATGGGAGGGCACCACCAACATGATGTGCATGGACGTGCTGCGGGCGCTCAGCCGCGAAAAAGGCGCGCTCGAAATCTTCATGGACGAGGTTTCCCGGCAGGGAACGGCAAGCGCCGCGCACGCGAACTTCCTTTCCAGCCTGCGCGACGATCTAGGCGCGGGAGCGGTCGAGGAAGGCGACGCGCGAGCCGTCGTCACGCGCATGGCGCTTGCGCTGCAGGCGAGCGAGATGCTCAAGCACAGTCCCGGCCCCGTGGCGCAGCGTTTCATCGAATCGCGCCTCGGCGGTCGGCACGCCGGAATCATCGGCACGCTGGCCACCGGCGCGGATCTGCGCGACATCGTCGCCCGCGCGGCAGTGGCAGCCTGAGGGGGCCGGCGTGGACGGGCAAGAGGCACTGCTTCCGGTGCAAAGCGTGAAAGCCGTCGTGTCGGCGGAGGAGTGGCAGACCCGTGTCGATCTTGCCGCGTGCTACCGCCTGATCTCGGCCTACGGGATGTCGGACCTGATCTACAACCACATCAGCGCGCGTATCCCCGGACAAGGCGAGCACTACCTGATCAACCCCTACGGCATGCTGTACGACGAGATCACGGCCTCGAGCCTGGTGAAGATCGACGTCGAGGGCCATACCCTGCTGCAGCCGGACCATGGCTACAACGTCAACGTCGCGGGGTTCTACCTGCACGCCCCGATCCACAAGACCCGTCCGGATGTTCAATGCATCATCCACACCCACACCAGGGCCGGCACCGCGGTGAGCGGGTTGAAGGAGGGGTTGTTGCCGCTGTCGCAGACCGCGATGCGCTTCCACGGCCGGGTCGCCTATCATGACTTCGAAGGGCCGGCCATCAGCGGCGATGAGTGCGATCGGGTCGTGAAGGATCTGGGTTCGCACGACATCCTGTTTCTGCGCAACCATGGCCTGCTCGCCTGCGGCCGCAGCATCGCGCAGGCCTTCAACGCGATGTACTGGCTGGAGAATGCGTGCCGCATCCAGGTCGACTTGCTCGGCTGCCAACGGCCGCTTCACCACCCCAGCCCGCAGGCGATCGACAACACCGTGACATGCTTTGCGGGCACGGAGATCACGCTCGCCAACGAAAACAGGACCAACCCGGTGCTGAATGAAGAGGCGCGCACGGAAAAGGGCGGCTATGGCGAGCTTGAATGGGCGGCGCTGTTGCGAAAGCTCGACAGGATGGACCCCTCCTACCGGAATTGAACGTGAAAGAACGTGAGACATTAGGCTTCATCGGATGTGGCCGGGTCGGCCGCACCCTGGCTCAGGCCTTCGCCAATGCAGGCCGCGCGGTCACGGCGGCATGGAGCCGGCGCGCCACCGACGCCGAGATGATGGCCAGCGAGGTCGCAGGTTTACGGGCACTGCCCAACGCGCAAGCGGTAGCGGATGCCTGTGACTTCGTCTGGATCACGGTCGCCGACGATGCGATCGGCCCGGTTTCGGACGGCATCGCCTGGTCGGCGCGACACAGGGTGGTTCATTGCAGCGGCGCCACCGAGGTGCTGGCGCTCGCGGCGGCAAAAAAGGCCGGCGCGGCGATCGGCGGTTTCCATCCGCTGCAGATGTTCACCAATCCAGCCGTAGCACTCAAGGGATTGCCCGGCTGCACGGTGGGCATCGAAGCGGATCCCGCGCTGTATGAGAGCTTGAACCGGTTGGCCGTGGATATCGGCTGCGCGCCGGTACTGGTGCCGGCCGGCGATCGCGCGCTCTACCACGCGTCGGCATATTACGTCGGGCCCTTCCTGATTGCGTTGCTGGCCGAAAGCGCGGCGCTTTGGCGGAAGTTCGGCGTCGGCGAGAAAGAGGCGCTGAAGGCGCTGGTGCCGTTGCTTTCGGGCACGCTGTCCGCGGTCCACGATGGCGGCCTGGCCCAGGGCATGGGGGGATGCGTCGCAAGAGGCGATGTCGGCACGGTGCGCAAGCACGTCGCTGCGATGGATCAGTTCGATCGCGAAGCAGGCGAACTCTATCGCATGCTGGCCAGCCGCACGATTCCACTCGGCCTGAAGCGTGGCACGCTCAGCGCGCAGGGAGCCGAAGCGATCAGCGAAGCACTTGCCCCCGGCAAGAAGGTGCAAGCATGAGCAGCTTCACGGTGTGCTGAAGCTGCGGCGAGCGCCGGCCTATTTGGTGCCGTAGGCGCGGTCGCCGGCGTCGCCGAGACCCGGAAAGATATAGGCGTTTTCGTCCAGCCCCTGGTCGATCGCGGCGAGCCAGATCGGAACGTCCGGGTGAATGCCGCGCATGCGCTCGACACCTTCCGGCGCGGCGATAAGGCACACCAGCCGGATGTCGTTGGCGCCGCGCTCCTTCAGCCGGTCGACCGCCGCGACGGCGGAGTTCGCCGTTGCCAGCACCGGGGAGATCACGATCACCAGCCGCTCGTGCAGGTCGCTCGGCGCCTTGAAGAAATATTCCACGGCAACGAAGGTTTCCGGTTCGCGGTAAAGGCCGATATGGGCGATCCGAGCGGTTGGCACCAGATCGAGCATGCCTTCCGCAAAGGTCACGCCCGCCCGCAGCACCGGCGCGAACACCAGTTTCTTGCCTGCGATCTGCGGCGACTTCATATGCGCCAGCGGCGTTTCGATATCGACATCGGCCAACGGCAGGTCGCGGGTGATCTCGTAACACAGCAGCATCCCGATTTCCTTGAGAAGCTCGCGAAACGACTTGGTCGAAATCTCTTTTTTCCGCAACAGCGTCAGCTTGTGCTGCACCAGCGGGTGGCTAACGATGGTAACGCCGTCCATGTCGCTGATCCCTGATCTAGAAAACCGTGCCGTCGCTGATGACTTTCACCGGCGGCGAAGCGTCTGCGCGGCGTTCGCGCGCCAGCAGCCGGCCGGCGGCCCAGGTTCCACCCTCGAGAATTTTCGCCAACGGCAGCGCGGTGGCATCGAGCTGCAGCCGGTGCCGCAGACCATCGGCGACGCGGTCGAGCAGCGCCACCGTCAGCGCGCGCCATTCCACGACCAGCGGTGAAGCTACCTCATGTTCCCGCTGCGCATCTGCGGAATCGCGAAATGCGAGCACGCCGGCATCGACGAACAGCCCGCCATTGCGATATTCCGCAAGGCCGGTGAGGCCATCGATATCGGTGACGCGGATGCCGGCCGTTTGCAGCGGTTCGATGAGGGAATAGGCCAGCCATTGCGAGAGCTTGTGCAGCGGCATCAAACCGCTGGTCGCATCCGCCGTCGTCAGCATTGGATGCTTCCAGCAGTCGCCGAGCGCGATCCCGCCCAGCGTCAGCCGCGATGGCCAGACCGGTCCGAGCTGTTGCAGCAGTTCCGACAGGACGGTCGGCGCGGGAAGCTGCCGGCCGTCCGCCAGCCGCGCCAATCGATCGAACAGGCCGCCGGGCCGTGGCGTATCGGCGCTGCCAAATACGTCCGGCTTCGAGGTTACCAGTGCGCCGAGGCGGCGCAACAGGTCGGCGCGGCCGTCCATGCCGACCAGCGGATTGATATCCGAGACCTGCATGCCGCGTTCGAGGTCCGCGACGGAGAGATTTGCAAGGACATCGGCATCGGCCCGCAAGGGCCCATGCGGATCGGCCGAGAATGCGCCGCCGGCGAACATGGCGAGGCTGGCCAGTCCCAGTCCCTCGGAACGGCCGATGGCCGATCCGGTTTTCGGATCGCGGTAGCGCCACGAAGGACCGGCGCCGGCGTCAAGGAAGACACTGACGATCGCCAGATCGAATTCGGCCCGGGCGCGGGCGGCTTGATCGGGCCAGCCGGCATGGCCGGCGATATCAGCCCAGCGATTGTGCCCGTTGGTGACGAAGTGCCGCCAGCGCGAATGAAAGGGCACGTCGAACGAAGGATAGGCCCTGCGCGTGGTCTCCAGCACCAGGTCGACCGTGCTGTCCATGCGATCGAGGTGGATGCGGAAGTTCGGAAGCTTGTCCTCAAGGCCGATCGCGAGCATGCGATGCGCGCGCTCGCGAACCGCTTTGGCATTCAGCAATGACAAAGCGGCCGAGGTCTCGAGATTGACAAGGGACACTGCCGCCTCTCTCAATATTTTTCGAGCGAACGGCCGACCGAGTTGATCAGATCCTGCGGCTGCGGCGGCTCGGGCGTGTAGTAACCGGCGGCTTTCTTTGCCGCGATTTCCACATGCGCGTCGGCCGGCACGAGATCGTCGGGAATCGGCACGCGTTCGACGATTTCGATACCCTGGCTGGTCAGCGCATCGTGCTTCATGTCGCTCATGGAAACGAAGCGGTCGATCCGCTTCAGGCCGAGCCAGTGCACCACGTCCGGCATCAATTGCTGGAAGCGGGCATCCTGCACGCCGGCGACACATTCGGTGCGCTCGAAATACTGCGCCGCGGCGTCGCCGCCCTCCTGGCGCTTGCGGGCGTTGTAGACCAGGAATTTCGTGACCTCGCCGAGCGCGCGGCCTTCCTTGCGATTGTAGATGATGATGCCTAGTCCGCCGGTTTGCCCGGCGCGGGCGCATTCCTCGATGCCGTGGATCAGGTAGGGACGGCAGGTGCAGATATCGGAGCCAAACACGTCGGAGCCGTTGCATTCGTCGTGGACGCGGCAGGTTATCCTGGTGCGGTGGTCCGGCAGCCTGGTGACGTCGCCGAACAGATAGGCCGTGGTGCCGCCGATCGGCGGCAGGAAAACCTGCAGGTCAGGCCGCGTCACCAGTTCCGGAAACATGCCCGCGGTCTGCTCGAACAATTGCCGGCGCAGATTGTTCTCGGTGGTGCCGAAGCGCTCCGCCAGGCCCGGCAGATACCAGACCGGGTCGATCGCGATCTTGACCACAGAGACACTTCCGTTCTCGTGCACGACCTCGCCGTCATGCTTGAGCCGTCCGGCCCCGATCGCCGCCTGCAATTCGGGCAGGTCAAGCCGGGCGCGCGTGATCGCAATGCTCGGGCGGATATCGATGCCTTCGGCGATTTCCGTTGCGAAGCTTTCCGCGGCGAGATGTCCCCACGGATCGAGCGATACGATCCGCTGCGGATCGGTCCATTGCGGAAACGGTCCGATCGTTGCGGCGGGATGGGTGTTGGTGAGATCCGGACGCCGGATCGGATCGAGCGCGCCCGACGACACGGCGAGCGCGCGATAAACCGAATAGGAGCCGCCATGGGTGCCGATGACGTTGCGATCCTGCGGGCGGGACACCGTGCCGATCACCGGTCCGCGTTCGCGCGCGCTGGCGGCGCCCCAGGTGATCGGGAAGGTGTGCTTGGCACCCGGCGCCGGGTGCGAGGTGATACGGATATGGTCAACCCGATTGGAACGAGTCATTGCCATGGTCCTTTAAACGGCGACGGCCCGCCTAAGCAGACGGGCCTGGTCACCAACGATTGAATTAGTAGGGCGGCCGCAGCCGAGCCCACAATATAGTCCAATTCCGGCCGAATACAACGACGATTCGTGTCTCGGAGGCGCTCTGGCTGCCGACTTCCGCAGCGTGGACGCCGCGCTTGTTGCCGCTGTGCTCCGGCGATAATGGCAGACGTGGTGAAGAACAGGCGTATTCGAGAGACTCTTCGCCTGCGCGAGTGACGCTACCGGCTTCGCGGTTGCACGTCGGTCTTTAAGCTCGCGGATGAAAGCGCGCGCCTTCGGTTGACGTCGCCCGGTCATCGATTTTCATACTGTCGCCACGCCATCGCGGCCGCCACGACGTGCGGAACCGTTCTGCAGACCTTCGCTGAACTGAATTGACTTCGCGGCAATCGGAATTCTAATGGTTAAATCAAATACGAATGGACTGCGAAGGGGCACCGCTCGAACTGCTCTTTTTTTGTCCAGTGCAGCGTCAAATTAAAGCAGCCGGGAAGTTTACGATGCGAGTCATCAATGTCGCCGCCGCTCAGATGGGGCCGATCCAGCGCGCCGATAGCCGGGAAGCCGTCGTCAAGCGGATGCTCGCACTGATGGACGAGGCCAAGGCCGGCGGAGCCGACCTGATCGTTTATCCGGAGCTGGCGCTCACCACATTCTTTCCGCGCTGGTACATGGAAGATCAAGCCGAGGTCGATACCTGGTTTGAGCGCGAGATGCCGAACGCGGCGACAATGCCGCTGTTCGCGCGCGCTGCGGAATATCGGATGGCGATGAGCTTCGGCTATGCCGAACTGACGCCGGACGGACATCACTTCAATACCTGCATCCTCACCGACAAGTCGGCGAAGATCGTCGGCAAATATCGCAAGGTTCATCTGCCGGGCCATTCGGAATTCGACGCCGAGCGCGCCTTCCAGCACCTTGAAAAACGCTATTTCGAACCGGGCGATATCGGCTTCGACGTATGGCGGGCGATGGGCGGCATCATCGGCATGGCGATCTGCAACGACCGGCGCTGGCCGGAGACCTATCGCGTGATGGGCCTGCAAGGCGTGGAGATGATCCTGCTCGGCTACAACACGCCTTCGGTCAACGCCGAGAAAAGCGAGGAGGGCCCCGAGAAGCGGCTGTTCCACAATCGGCTGTCGGTGCAATCAGGTGCGTATCAGAACGCGACCTGGGTCGTGGCGGTCGCCAAGGCCGGCGTCGAGGACGGCTTCCCGCTTATTGGAGGCAGCCTGATCGTCGATCCCAACGGCGAGATCGTCGCGGAGGCCAAGACCGAGGACGACGAGCTTCTGCTCCATCCTTGCGACCTCGACGCGACCGTCTTCGGCAAGAAAACCATCTTCGACTTCGCCCGTCACCGCCGCATCGAGCACTACGGCCTGATCACCAGCCGCACCGGTGCGGTCCCGCCGCCGGAAGTGTGAGGCCGAGCGCAAGCAATGCACCGCGAGAGTCATGCGCAATGGAGCGCCCGCGCGCTTACCGGTAGCCGAGCGCCTGAACCGCTCGAGGAAAATTAGTGACGCGAAAACTGCACCGCACCCAGCGCCATCGCCACGGCGGCCTGCGTGGGATCGATCACGGGAATGCCGAGCGCGTCCTCGAGCGGCCGACGCAGGCGCGCCATGCCGGCGCAGCCCAAGATGATCGCGCCGGCGCCGTCCTGGTCCTTCAGCGCGCGCCCGACCTCGATCATCTTCGCCAGCGTTCCGTCGCCGGACGCCGTTTCAGCCACGCTCATGTCGAGGGGGCGTTCGCCCGCCAGCCGGTCCGTCAGTCCCATCTGGTGGAGATAACGGATATGACGGCGGATCGAGCGTTGCGCGATGGCGATGACGCCGAAGGTGTCCGCGCGCGTCAGCGCCGTCAGCACGCCGCATTCGGCGATGCCGAATACCGGCCGATCCGTGCCCTCGCGGCAGACATGCAGGCCTGGATCGCTGTAGCAGGCGATCACGAAGGCGGCCGAGCCATTGTCGCTCTCGACCAGCCGGCGCAGCGGCATCGCAACGCTGTCGACGTCGGCCTGGCTCTCGACGCCGTAAGGTCCCTCGTCCAGCGTCGCACAGACGATCTCCGGCCCGTCCGAGAAATCGAGCGGCTGCAGGGCCACCTCAAGTCCCTTGGTGACGATGATGTTCGAATTTGGATTGATGACGAGGATGCGCGGACGGGGCATGGTCTGTTCCTGGTGGCCGGCGTAGTTTCGAACGTCAGTTCAGTGCCGTCCAGCGATTTCTCGTTCTCCTTGCTGTCAGCCACGCCTCGCACGGGCCGGACAGCGGCCTAACCATCCGGAGCCCTCCATGACCGAACCCGCTTACGACCTCGTGATCCGCGGCGGACGCGTCGCCACCACCAGCGATGTGTTCGAGGCCGATGTCGCCATTACCGGCGAAACCGTCGCCGCCATCGGCCGCGGCCTGCCGGCGGGCAAGCGCGAGATCGACGCGCGGGGCAAGCTGGTTCTGCCCGGCGGGGTCGACAACCACGCCCATATCGAACAGCTCTCGGCTGCCGGCATCATGAACGCGGACACGTTCGAAAGTGCCACGACGGCGGCAGCCTTCGGCGGCACCACCACCGTGATCGCGTTCGCCGCCCAGCATGTCGGCATGGCGCTGCCGCAGGTGCTGTCGGACTATCATGTGCTCGCCAAAAAGGGCGCGGTGATCGACTACGCTTTCCACATGATCATCGCCGATCCCACTCCGGAGACCTTGCAGAACGATATTCCGGCGCTGGTCAAGCAGGGGCACGCCTCGATCAAGATCTTCATGACCTACGACCGGTTGAAGATCGACGACGAACCCCTGCTCGACATTCTTGTGGCGGCGCGCGAATCCGGAGCGCTGCTATGCGCCCATGCCGAGAACCACGGCGTCATCGCATGGATGGTGAAGCGGCTGCTCGCGCGCGGCTATACCCATCCAAAATACCATGCCATCAGCCATGCCAGGGTTTCGGAAGCGGAGGCCTTCAACCGCTTGATCGGTCTCGCCGCGCTGGTCGATCAACCGATCATGATCTTTCATGTATCGACGGCGGAGGGCGCCAGGGTGATCCGCGATGCGCGCGGGCAGGGCCTGAAGGTGTTCGCGGAAACCTGCCCGCAATATCTTTTTCTCACCGCCGACGATCTCGACAAGCCGGGCGCGGAGGGCGCCAAATGGATGTGCAGCCCGCCGCCGCGCCGCGCCGCGGACCAGGAGGCGCTGTGGCAGGCCCTGGCGCTGGGCGATCTCCAGACCGTCTCGTCCGACCACGCCCCGTATCGTTTCGACGAGACTGGCAAATTGCGCGCCGGCGCCGATCCCAACTTCAAGCAGATCGCGAACGGCCTGCCGGGGCTGGAGGTGCGCCTGCCGCTGATGTTCGACGCGATGGTGTCCAGGGGCCGGCTGGGGCTGGAAAAATTCGTCGAGCTGACCTCGACCGCGCCGGCCAAGATCTACAACCTGCATCCGCGCAAGGGCTCGATCGCCGTCGGCGCCGATGCCGATATCGCGATCTGGGATCCGGAGCGCGAAGTCACGCTGAGCGACGCCATGATGCACGACCTTGCCGGCTATACGCCCTATGCCGGCCGCAAGCTGCGCGGCTGGCCGGTCACGGTGCTGTCGCGCGGGCGCGTGATCGTCGCGGACGGCAAGCGTTCGGCCGAACCGGGCTCCGGCCGCTTCCTCGCGCGCACCGGTGGCGAGCCGGCGAAACCGACCGGCCGGCTCGTGGCGGATATGGACCCCGAGCGGAATTTCGGTGCGACCTTGCTGTGAGTATTTTATCGTACTGCCGGCAGGTGGATCGATGGCGATTGCCGCCGCTGCGCATCGCGGCAGGGGCGCGGCGATGAAAATCCTGATCTTCGGCGGCACCGGTTTCGTCGGGCTCAATATCGCCAGTGCGCTGCTGGCGCGCAGCCACGCCGTCACCTTGTTCGACCGCGGGCCCTTGCCGCCCGCCGCGCAACGCTATTTCGCCGGCTACGGCAAAGCGCTGACGGTCGTTCAGGGCGACGTCACCGACCGGCAAGCGGTGATGGATGTTGTCGCAGGCGGACATGATGCGGTCGTGCTCGGGGCGGCGATCACCGCAGGCCCCGCGCGCGAAGCGGCGGATCCTGAATCGATCATGCAGGTCAATCTGCTGGCTCAGTTGCCGGTTCTGGCCGCGGCGCGACGCGGCGGTGTCGCGCGGATCGTCAATCTGTCATCCGGCGCGGCCTATGGCGCTGCCGGCTCGCGCCACGCTTTGCTCGATGAAGAGACGGCCTGCGATCCCGTGTCGCTCTATGCCATCACCAAATTTGCTTCCGAGAGGGTTGCGGCGCGTCTGGCTGCGCTCTGGCAACTCGATATCGTCAGCGTGCGGTTGAGCAGCGTGTTCGGGACATGGGAACGGGCGACGGGAGTCCGCGACACGCTCAGTCCGCAGGCGCAGATCCTCGCCGTCCTTCGCCGGCAAGGGGAAGCGGTTTTGCCGCGTCCAGGCGTCAAGGACTGGATCTATGCGCCTGACGTCGCGGACGCCGTGACGCTGCTGATCGAAGCGGCGAAGCCGGGGCATTCGCTCTACAATATCTCGACCGGACGCGAATGGTCGGCGCTGCAATGGGGACAAGATCTGGCCCGGCTGCATCCCGGCTTGGTCTGCCGTCTCGCCGAACCCGGCGAGACGCCGACCATCGATCTTCACGGCCCGACCGACCGCGCGCCGCTGTCGGTTTCGCGTCTGGAGCAGGAGTTCGGCTGGCGTGCGCGCTTCGGATGTGCCGAGTCCGCGGCCGATCTCAGTCATTGGTGGACGCAGCATCAGGAAGGGCTATGACATGCGGCTGAAGGGGCGGACCGCGATCGTCACTGGAGCGGGTTCCGGCATCGGCCGCGCCAGCGCGCTATTGTTTGCGAATGAAGGCGCGTTCGTCGCGCTGGTCGATCGCGACGCGGCGGGGCTGCAGGAAACCATCGCGGCCATTGGCGATGGAAAGGGCGAGGGATCGACGCATGTTGGCGATGCCGGCGATGCCGATTTCGCCATGGCCACGGCCGGCGAGATCGTCGCGCGCCATGGCCGGATCGATGTGCTGATGACGGCCGCGGGGTTTTCCTGTGGCGGCACGGTGCTGACGACCGATCCCGCCGATTGGGACGCGGTGTTTCGCGCCAATGTCGGCGGCACCTGGCTGTGGTCGCGTGCGGCCGTGCCGGCGATGCAGCAACAGGGCAAAGGCTCGATCATCACGCTGGCCTCGCAACTCGCGATCGCCGGCGGCAGTGGCAACAGCGCCTATATCGCCGCCAAGGGCGCGATCATCAGCCTGACCCGCACCATGGCGGTGGATTTCGCGACCGACGGCATTCGCGTCAATGCCATTGCGCCCGGCGCCATCGACACGCCCATGCTCCGGCGCAGCTTCGCCCGTCACGCCGATCCGGAGCCGGTCCGCGAAGCCTCGCGTAACCGCCATGCCATGAAGCGGTTCGGCAAGGCCGAGGAAGTCGCGGCGACCGCGCTGCACCTCGCCAGCGATGCATCGTCCTTCACCACCGGGAGCGTCATGGTTGTGGACGGCGGTTGGCTTGCGGCATGAGCGGCGGTCTGATCGCCCCTTGAAGCTCAGGTTCGCGCCGATCTTGCCAAAACGGCGCACCCGGATGCCGCCTGGCTGAAGCCGTTACGGGGCCCGGATGCGAAGCCCGCGCGCTCGACGTGCTCATCGTGGGCGCCGGTCGATCCAGACGCCCTGGATTTCCAGCATTCACCTGTTTGCATTTACTTCGACTTTGTGCCCGCCATCGGAGCGTCGATTGGCGCGTTATTTGCTTGAGGTTTCGTACGATTCCGAGCCTCTCCTCAGGCGGGCCTCCTTGTTGAATTCAGGGGATTGAAGATGCGAATTATGTATTGCAGGCCCGTGTTCGGCGCGGTCGCTGTTGTCGCGTTTTTGCTCGCCGCCGGGCCGGCGAGCGCGCAAACTCGCGCCGAGACACTGCGGTATGTCACCGGCGCGGCCGTCAACACGCTCGATCCGAATGTGCCGGGCACCACCCGCGAGGCTTTCGCGGTGAGTCTCAGTACCTACGACCGGCTGGTTTCATTCGGCCGCAAGCAACTCAACGGAAAGTGGGTGTTCGATCTCGACAGCATCACCGGCGAACTGGCGGAATCCTTTGACGTCAGTCCCGACGCCATGAAAATCACATTTCATTTGCGCAAGGATGCCAAGTTTCAGGACGGCGCGCCGGTCACCGCTGAAGACGTCAAGTGGTCGCTCGACCGTGCCGTGACCGCGCCGGTGCTCGGCAAGGCTCAGCTCCTCACGGGGTCGATGACGAGCGCGGACCAGTTCAAGGTGATTGATCCGCTGACCGTCGAGGTGACGCTGCCGAAACCCGACAAGCTCGCTTTGCCCAATCTCGCCACCGTCTATCCGATCATCATCAACTCCAAGGTTGCGAAGGCGAATGCGACGGCGGAAGATCCCTGGGCGATCGCCTGGCTCAAGGAACACACCGCCGGGAGCGGCGCCTACACCATCGAGAGCTTCAAGCCCGGCGAACAGGTGATCATGAAGCGCAACGAGGCCTGGAATCGCGGCTCGCCGGAGAAGTCGGCTTTCTTCAAGCGGATTATCGTGCAATCCGTGCCGGAGCCGGCAACTCGCGCCAATCTGGTCGAGCGCGGAGACGCCGATCTCGTGATTGATCTTCAGGCCAGCGACGTCCAGTCTCTCGAAGCCAAGGGCACGCTCAAGGTGGTTTCGACGCCGCAATACAATGCCGTAACCTTTATTTCGATGAACAACCAGATTCCGCCCTTCGACAACGCCAATGTGCGCCGCGCCATCGCCTATGCGCTGCCTTACGATGACATGTTCAAGGCGGCTTTGTTCGGCCGCGGCACGCCGTTGTTCGGCGCGATGTGGGCAGACGGCAAGCCGCCAACCAGTGCTTATCCATTCCAGCAGCCGGTGAAGCTCGACCTCGGCAAGGCCAAGGAATATCTCAAGGCGGCAGGCATGCCGGACGGTTTCTCGACCACGTTCAGCTTCAACGTCGGTCAGGCCTCGACCGCCGAACCGATGGCTGCCCTGGTCAAGGAATCCCTCGCCAAGATCGGCATCAAGATCGACATTCAGAAATTGCCCGATGCGCAGATGTCGACGCAGATCAACGAGAAGAAGCTGCCTTTCTTCACCGAAGGCATTGTCGCCTGGCTGCCCTCGACCGACTATTTCTACCGCAATTTCTATACCGGGGAGCAGCGCTGGAATTACAGCAGCATCAGGAATACGGAACTGACCGCGATCGCGCAGCAAGCTCGCTTCGAATCCGACAAGGCCAGGTACGACGAATACGGCAAGCAGCTCAATGCAATCCATTTCGCCGAGATGCCGCAGATCCCGCTCTGGCAGCCTAATCAGGATGCGGTGATGGCGGCGTCGATCGACGGCTACACCTACCAGTTCCACCGTCAGGTCGATTATCGCGATCTCAACCGCAAGTAACCGGCAGGGCTCATGAAAAGCTTTGGCGCAACGATGATACGGGCGGGGAGGCGGTTCCTGTCTTCCCTGCCTGCGCTGTTCGGCGTGCTGGTGTTCACGTTCCTCTTGATGCGGGTGCTGCCGGGCGATCCCGCGGTGTTCTTTGCCTCCGGTCCGAATGCCGGCAAGGAGGAAATCGAGGTCATCCGCAAGCAGATGGGATTGGACAAGCCGGTGCCGAACCAATTGCTGCTTTATCTCTACGATGTCGGCCGGGGCAATCTCGGCCGCTCGATCATGACCGGGCAGCCGGTCACGACCGATCTCCGCGACCGCTTGCCGGCTTCGCTGGAGCTCACCCTTACCGCGCTGCTGATTGCGCTGGTGTCGGCGATTCCTCTCGGCGTGCTGGCGGCGTTGAAGCCCGGCTCCGTGATCGACCATGGCGTGCGATTGTTCTGTGCGCTCGGCGTCTGCGTCCCGACCTTTGTTTCGGGTCTCTTGCTGATCTACGTCTTCTACTATTTGCTCGGTGTCGCGCCCGATCCGACCGGGCGTCTCGACGTCTTCATCGCATTGCCGCCATCGCGAACCGGTTTCCTGATGATCGATTTCCTGTTGGCGGGAGATATCGATGGCTGGTGGGCGGCTTTCCGACAGCTGATCCTGCCGGCAGTGACCATGGCCTTGTTCGTGATTGCGCCGCTGGCGCGAATCACGCGGGCCTCGATGCTGGTCTCGCTCGGCAGCGATTTCGTCCGCACCGCGCGCTCGGTCGGACTTTCCTGGTGGCGCATTGTCGTGACCTATGCGTTACGCAACGCGATCCTGCCGGTCATCACCATCGCGGGCATCGTGTTCTCGACCATGCTCGGAGCCAATGTGCTGGTGGAGAAGGTTTATTCCTGGCCGGGCGTCGCCTCCTACGCGCTGGATGCGCTGCTGTCATCCGACTATGCGCCGGTCCAGGGATTCGTGTTGCTGATGGCGAGCGTATTTGTGGTAGTCAATCTGCTCGTCGATGTTCTCTACGGCATCGCCGATCCGCGGGTGTCGATCGGATGACCGGCACGGCGCTTCGTCACACCGCCTGGATCCTGCGCGGCAATCCGCTGACCGCCATCGCGGCGGCCGGTGTCGTGCTCCTGATCCTTGTCGCCGTGTTTGGGCCGCAGCTCGTGCCCTACGATCCGATCGCCTCGAACGTGTCGCAGGCGCTGACGCCGCCGAGCGCGGCGCATCTCGCCGGCACCGACCAGCTTGGCCGCGATACGTTCAGCCGGCTGATCGTTGCGACACGGCTCGATCTCGCCATCGCCGTTTCGGCCGTCGGCATCTCCTTTGTGCTTGGCGCCGTCATTGGCGCGTTCTGCGGCTATGCCGGCGGCCGGCTCGATCGCACGGTCGGCCGTTTCGTCGACGTGATGATGGCCTTTCCGCTCTTCGTGCTGGCCATGGCGATGGTCGCGGCGCTCGGCAACCGGGTGGAGAACATCGTCATCGCCACCGCCGTGATCAATCTACCGTTCTATATCCGCTTCGCGCGCGCCGAGGTGAACATCCGCCGCAATCTCGGCTGGGTGGAGGCGGCGCGCGCCAGCGGCGAAAGCCATGTCTCGGTGGTGCTGCGTTTCCTGCTGCCGAATGTGCTTCCGGCCATGGCCGTACAGATGTCGCTCAACCTGGGCTGGGCCATTCTTAACGCCGCCGGGCTCTCCTTTATCGGCCTCGGCGTCAAGCCGCCGACTCCGGAGTGGGGCATCATGGTCGCGGAGGGCGCGCGCTTCATTTCGACCGGCAGATGGTGGCTGGTGGCATTTCCGGGACTGGCGTTGATGCTGGCGGTGCTGTGCTTCAACCTGCTCGGCGACGGGTTGCGGGACATTCTCGATCCCCGCATGCGGACATGACCGGGCCGCTGCTGCGAATAGAGGATCTGCACGTTACGTTCTCGACACGCCGCGGCCCCGTTGAAGCGGTGCGCGGGGTGACGCTCTCGCTCGACGAGGGCGAAACGCTCGGGCTGGTCGGCGAAAGCGGTTCCGGCAAATCCGTCACCGGATTTGCGACCACGCGGCTGCTCGACGCGGCCGGGCGGGTGACGGCAGGCCGGATTCTGTTTCGCGGCCAGGACATCGCGAAAATTTCGGATGGCGACTTCCGCATGCTGCATGGCGCCGCCATGTCGATGATCTTTCAGAACCCGCGCGCCGCGCTCAACCCGATCCGCGCCATCGGCCAGCAGATCGCCGATGCGATCCTGAGCCACAAGCGGATGTCGAAGCAACAAGCCGCCGGCGAAGCGCTGGAGCTGTTGCGCGCGGTTCAAATTCGCGATCCCGAAAAGCGAATGACGGCCTATCCGCACGAACTCTCCGGCGGAATGTGCCAGCGGGTGATGATCGCCATCGCGATTTCCTGCGCTCCGAAGCTGCTGATCGCGGACGAGCCGACCACTGGCCTCGACGTCACCACGCAGAAGGTGGTGATGGACCTGCTGGCCGGGATTGCGGCCGAACGCGGGATGGCGACGATCCTGATCACGCATGATCTCGGCCTCGCGGCTCGCTATTGTCGCCGCGTCGTGGTGATGGAACAGGGGCGCCTGGTCGAGGAAGCCGCACCGCAGACCCTTTTCCGCCATCCGCGGCATGTCTACACCAAGCGTCTGGTCGCCGCCTCGCCCACGGCGACTTCAGGGATCGCGGACCTGGTGACGGACGAGGAGAGAAGCGGGTACCTCGCGATGCTTGCGGCGTGCAAACCCCGGCCGGCGCCGGCGCCGGGCACGCCGCTGCTGCTGGATGTGCAGAACATTGTCAAGCGCTACGATCATGGCTCGCCGGCGGTGAAGGATTTTTCCATGACCATGGCCGCCGGCGCAAGCGTCGGGCTGGTCGGCGAATCCGGCTCCGGCAAGACCACGACGTCGCGCATGATTTGCCGGCTGATCGACCCAAGCGAGGGCGTGATTCTGTTCGACGGGGAATCGATCGGCCATCTGGCGGCGCGGGATTTCCACCGCTCGCCGGTACGAAAAGAAATCCAGCTCGTGTTCCAGGATCCCAACGACAGCCTGAACCCGCGTTTCACCGCCTTCGACTGCATCGCCCATCCGCTGTTGCGACTTGCGGGCATGCGTCCCGGCGACGCGTTGCGGCGGCGGGTCGAGGAATGCGCGCAGCGCGTGGGATTGCCGGCGGAGCTTTTGCCGCGCTTTCCGCATCAGCTCTCCGGCGGCCAGAAGGCCCGCGTCGGCATCGCGCGCGCCATCGCCTGCCGGCCGCGGCTATTGGTGCTGGATGAGCCGACCGCCGCGCTCGACGTCTCGGTCCAGGCGGTGGTGCTGCAACTGCTGGATCGGTTAAGGCGCGAGGATAACCTCGCTCTGCTGTTCGTCAGTCATGACCTCAACGTGGTCCGCATGATGTGCGATCACACCATCGTTCTGCGCAACGGCGGCATCGTCGAGCAGGGCGAGAGCCGGGCGCTGTTCGACAACCCGCAGACCGCCTACACGCGCGAGCTGGTCGAAGCGGTGCCTCATATCGAGACCGGGCCGGCCGCAGCCAGGGCCTGATGTTCGGCGCGGTGGCGCGCTTGGCTTCGGCAAGATATCGCTGCGACGATTGTTCGCAGCTTCAGGCCACCTCCCGGCTGGTCTCGATCTGGTCCAGCGCCCCGGCAACGCGGGCGCGGACGCGCAGCGAATTGCCCGGCAGATAGGCGATCGGCATGTCCTCGATCTCGACCGTCTTGAGACTGTCGGGATCCGCGCCGGCATCGATTGCCCTGCGTTGTGCAATCGCCAGCGCCGCCGCGATGGCTTCGTCGCGCGTGAGGTCGCGAAACACCTGATCGGCTTCGCCGCTGACGCGGGCGATGGCCGCGCCGACGGCGTTGGCGCAATCGCCGAAGGGGACGCGGATGATCTGCGAAACGCCGGCCAGCTTTTCGGGCACCAGGAAGGCGCCACCGCCCACGGCAACCAAAGGCGCGTCGCCGGCCTCGGTTTTCATGCGGTCGACATTCTCTTCAAGCTGCCGCGTGGCGTCGGCCAGTGCCGCGGCGATCAGGTGCTTTGAGATCGATGCGACACGGGAACGGTCGCCAACGTCGAGCAGTCCGGCGGCGACCGCGATATCGGTCGCGGTCAACTGCGCGCCGCCAAAGACCAGCGCGTCCTGCGTCAGGCGGTAGCCGACGCTGAGGGGACCCACCTTCGCCGAAGCAGGGTCGATATGGCTGCCGCCGCCAAGGCCGATCGAGATGAGGTCCGGCATGCGGAACAGCGTGCGCACGCCGCCGACCTCGACGACGGCATTGGCCTCCCGCGGAAATCCGTGACGCAATTGGCCGATGTCGCTGGTGGTGCCGCCGACGTCCACGACCATGGCGTTTTCGAGCCCGGAAAGATGCGCCGCGCCGCGCATCGAGTTGGTCGCACCGGAGGCAAAGCTCATCACCGGGAGGGCGATCGCAGTTTCAGCCTGCATCACCGTGCCGTCATTCTGGGTCAGGAACAGCGGGGCGTCGATGCCGCTTTCAGCCGTAGCCTTGCGGAAAGCGGCCACCGTTTCGACGGCGAGGTCATGCAGCACGGCGTTGAGAAGCGCGGCGTTCTCCCGCTCGAGCAGGCCGATCCGTCCGAGATCATGCGACAGCGTGACGGCGACGTCCGGACAAATCTCCTGCAGGATATCGCGCGCCGCAATCTCGCAACTCGGGTCGAGCGGTGAGAAGATCGAGGAAACGGCCACCGACCGCAGCCCGAGATCGCGGATGCGGCGTGCGGCCGCGCGCATCCCGGCGGTGTCGAAAGGCATGATCGGCCGGCCGTCATAGTCGTGGCCGCCTTCGAGCATGAAAATCTCGCCGCGCACGCGCTCGGCCAGATCCCGCGGCCAATCGCAGAATGGCGGCAGGGAAGCGCTGGCCGGCATGCCGATCCGGACCGCCGCGACCTTCATCAAATGCCGGCGCTGGACCACCGCGTTGATGAAATGCGTGGTGCCGATAATAACCGCATCCACCGGCGACCGCGCCACGGGATCGGCGCGCAACGCCTTCAAGGCATCCAGGATGCCGGATGTCACATCCATCGTGGTGGGGCGCTTGACGGTGAAAACCACCTTGTCGCCATCGAGCAGCACGGCGTCGGTGTTGGTGCCGCCGACGTCAATTCCTATGCGTCGCATGACGTTATACTCCGGCGCTCGCGCGCTCATCGAAAACGGAACGGAAATCCAGGTCGTAGCCGAAGGCGCGGGGGCCGACGAATTCCAGGCCGCGCGGACTTGTCAGCACGGCGGGAGCCGGCAGCGCCACCACGGTGACGCGCTGGCCGTAGCGGACCGTTTCGGTGCCGACGGCATGGCCCGAGACGCTCTCCAGCACGCAGATCAGGTCCGGGCACATGGCGATGGCCTTGCCTTCGCGCCAGGCGACGATCCACTCGTTCTGGAATGACAGCTCCAGCCGGGAGCCGCGATCGTCATCGATGCCCTCGATAGCGATCGAGCCGCGCAGAAAGCCCTCCGTCGTCCGGCGGACGACATCGACCACCTTGCCGGTGAACAGACGCTTGCCGCCTTCGCTTCCGAGCAGGGCGGCGATCGGGTCCGCATGCAGGCGGTTGGCTTCGCGCACCAGCCGGCCGATCCTGATCGCGGCGGTGGTGGTGAAATGAATCCCCCAGTCCTTTACCTCCCGGCCCGTGCGCGGGGCCTTGCTGGTCGAGGCGATCGAGCCCATCTCCACGCAGATCTTGCGGCTTGCCCGCTCCATCCATTTCCAGCTCGGCACTTTGGTGACGATCGCCTCGATGCCGCGCGGATCGTAGAGCGTGCAGGGGTAGGGCTGCAGCCCACCGATCGCCACCGAGGTCATCTGCGCCTCGGGAAAGGCGCGCCCCATGCAATCGGCATCGACGACGGGAATGCCGAGATGGGCCGCCGCCATCAGCGCCTGCGTGCCGTTGCCGCCACCGATCTCGACCGACATCACGGCGCGGAATTTAAAGCCGCCGAATTCCTGCTGCATCTCCACCGCGCGGGCGATGTTGCGGCTGTCGGCGAGGCGCTCCTGGCCGACCAGCGGCGCGCCCATGTTGGAGACGACCGCGACGCGATCGTCGTCGTCGAGATCCAGTGGCGACATCAACTGCACGCGATGGCCTTGCGCATAGAGCTGGCGCAGGTTGAGCAGACCCAGATAGGGGCTGCCGCCGCCACCGGTGCCGAGAATCCAGGCGCCGACGGCGAGGGATTCGATATCTTCCAGCGTAATCTCGGTGAGGGCCGGTTCGCTCATGCCATCAGCTCCTCGACGACACGCGCGGCGGCGGCGATGGCGAGGATGACCGGTCCGCCATAGCTCAGCCGCACACGCGCCTTGTTGGCGCTGGTGTAGCCCATGCAATCCATCACGACGAGGTCCGGCGACAGTGCCGACATTTTTCGGGCCGCGACATCGACGGCCCCGGCATCGGAACCCGGCCGCATCGTCACGCCGACGACTTCGACGTTCGCTCTCTCCCATTTTCCGGGCGATCAGCGCGGTCTGTTCCGGCAATGGCGAAAAGACGCCGAGGCGCCCCTTGGGGAAAACCGCCTCGACCAGTTTGTGCAGCACGGCGGAGGGCAGGATCACCAGACCATCCGGCGCGAGATTGGGAAATTTGCCGGTGCAGGCGAGCATGGCGACTTTCACGCCTTCGCCGGCGAATTTCTCGATCTGGACCGCCGCCCGCGCCTCGACCGCTTTCTTGCTGATGGTGACGCCGTCGCCATTGGGCAGCAGGGTGAAAAGCGCGTCATAGCCGTCGCTCGGCGGAATCGCGTCGATCTCGGCGCGCGTCATCCCGTCGAGCGCGCCGCGCAGATCGATCTCGAACCCGGGCGACAGCACCGCCGCGATTTCGTTCGCGACCGAAGGCCGCGGGCTCTGGCCGATGACGACCACGCCCATGCGTTGTTGCTGCATGCTATCAATCCCTCAAGATCACGATGTCGGATGGTTTCCAGTTCAGCGCCACCGCCGCGCCGGCCTGAAACAGCTCATGCGAGCCGTTGTTCGGTTGCTGCGCGAGCAGGCGCCGGCCGCCGGCCGTCTCGATGCGGTAAAGCACCGAGCCGCCCTGGAAATTGGCGCTCTCGACGATGCCGTCGAGGCCATGTCCAATGAGAGCCGGCGGCGCGGTGAGCGCGATCTTTTCCGGCCGGAGCGCGATCGACAGCGGGCCGACTTTCTCGGGCAGTGCGGCAAGCTCGATCGACAGCGCCCGATCGACCCGCAAAACGGATTTGCCCCCGCCGTCGCGGATCACCTCACCGCGAAACAGGTTGGTGTCACCGATGAAATCCGCGACGAAGCGCGTGCTCGGCCGGTCGTAGATATCGGACGGTGCGCCGATCTGCTCGACCTTGCCGGCATTCATCACCGCGATCCGGTCCGACATCGCAAGCGCCTCTTCCTGGTCGTGGGTGACGAAGACCATGGTCAGGCCGAGCTTGCGTTGCAACTGCTTCAGTTCGAACTGCATCGCCTGCCGAAGCTTCTTGTCGAGCGCGCCGAGCGGTTCGTCGCATAGCAGCACGCGCGGTTCGATGACGATGGCGCGGGCGAGGGCGACACGCTGCTGCTGGCCGCCGGAGAGCTGTCCGGGGCGACGGTCTTCATATCCGGCGAGTTCCACCTGCGCCAAGGCATCGGCGACCTTGCGCGCGATCGTGGTGCGGTCGATGCCGCGCATGCGCAGGCCGAAAGCGACGTTTTCACCGACCGTGCGGTGCGGAAACAGCGCATAATTCTGGAACACCATTCCCATATCGCGCTGATGCGCGGGCACATGGGTGACGTCGGCCCCGCCGACCTCGATCACGCCTTCGGTGGGCGTCTCGAAGCCGGCGATCATCCGCAGTGTCGTCGTCTTGCCGCAGCCCGAAGGCCCCAGCAGCGAGAAGAATTCGCCCTCCCGGATGCTCATATCGACGGCATCGACGGCGCGCGTGTTACCGTCATAGGTCTTGGTGACGGCGATGATGTCGATACCAGCGCTCATGCCCGGAAGATACGGTTGACGCGTGCATCGATCTCGTCCTTGCGCGCGTTGTACCATTTCCAGTCGGGCTGGATCAGCTTGGCCACCTTCTCCGGCGTCGTCAGGAGTTTTTCGTTGTACTTGTCGTCGAGCTTCACCTTGCTGTTGGCAGGTGAATACCAGACCGACTCGGCCAGCGTCTTCTGCACGCCCGGGCTCAGCATGTAGTTCACATAGGCGTTGGCGAGTTCCCGGACTTTCGTTCCCGGTGTGAGCGTGAGGACCTGTTCAAGCGAGACAACGCCCTCGGACGGCGCGACGAAAGTGGTCGGCTGGTTCTGGCCGTCATAGCGCAGGATGCCGGAATCATGGATCACCGCGACACCGACTTCGCCTGCAAGGATCATCTTCTCCATCGTGCCGGTGAAGTCGACAAGCTTGATCGGCTTGAGCTTCTCCATCGCGGCATAGGCGGCGTCGAGATCGGTCATGCCTTTGCCATAGAGCACGCCGCTCATCATCAGGAAGGCCTGGCCGAGGCTGTTCACCGGGATGACATAGCCGCCGCGCACGCCGTCATAGGCGCGGTCCCAGAGGTCCTTCCAGGACGAGACCTTGCCGTAGCCCTTGTCGGTGCGCATGCCGAGGCCGATGGCGCTGGTGAAGATGCAGACGCCGACCATCTTGTCGCTGACGGCGTAGGGATAGACATCGGCGATATTCGGCACTTGCCTGGCGTCGATCCTGGGCTCGACGATGCCCATCTCCAGAGCAGCCCACTGCTCGTTGGAATTGGTGTGCAGCACGTCATAGACCGGCGCTGAACGCGAACTGGCCTGGAGTTTCGGCAGGAATGGAAGCGCCGTGTCCGTCTCCACCTTGCACTTGAACTCCTTCTCGAAGGCGGGGATGATCTCGCTCGACATGGTTTGCCCCCATTTGCCGCCCCATCCGGTGATGCGCAGCGTCGCGGTGTCGGCGCGAGCGATGTAGGGGGCCGCGACCGCGCCGATGCCGGTGGTGGCGGCGGCGGTGGCAAGGAATTGACGGCGGCTCAGCGGCAGGCGGGTCTTGGTCATGGGATGATCCTCTCTCGGGAAAGACAGTCAGAGCTTCGCATAGGACCTAAGCCCGACCGTGCGATCGAGCCCGAGGACGACCAGCACGGCCAGCAGGATCGAGACCACCGAGGCGGCGCCGATGGTTCCGTCCAGATCGAATTTCAGATAGTTGAACAACGTGATCGGCAGCGTTTCGCGGCCCGGGGAAACCAGGAAGAGCGATACCGGAAACTGGTCGAAGGAGACGATGAAGGCGAAGACGGCCCCGGCCATGACGCCGGGCTTGGTCAAGGGCAGCGTCACCTCGAAATAGGTGCGCAGCGGACCGGCGCCCAGATTGCGCGCAGCCTCTTCCAGGCGGGTATCGAAGTTCTGCAGAACGGCCAGCGTGGTGCGCACCACATAGGGAATCGACACCAGCGTATGGCCGAGCACCAGCCCCCAGAGCGGCCGGCCGACATCGAGCAGCACATAGGTCTGGAACAGAGCCAGGCCGGTCAGGATCGCCGGCAGCATCAGTGGAGACAGCATGATCGCCGTGATGACGCGCGTACCGGGCAGGCCGCCGCGGGCCAAAGCCAGCGCGGCGCTGGCGCCGAACAGCGTCGCGGCGATGGTCGTCATCACGGCGACCTCGAGGCTCAGCCGCAAGGCGCCCATGAACTCGCGCGAGGCGAAGAATTTCTCGAACCAGCGCAGCGAAACGCCGACCGGCGGAAACTGAATATAGGGGGTCGGATTGAGGGCGAACACGAAAACGATGGCGATCGGAGCCAAAAGGAAAACCACCACCGCGGCATTGAGGGCGAGGTAGCAGAAGCGGCCAAGGCGAAGGGTGAATGGTGCGGCAGTCATCGGCTGCCTTACTGCAGATCGCGCTGGCCGGAGACCAGCCCAAGGATACGGTTATAGGCGATGACCAGAACCAGCGAGATTGCCAAAAGCACCATGCCGAGCGCCGCGGCAAAGCCGACGTTGAAGCTCGAGGATATCTGCTGGTAGATCAGCATCGGCAGCGTCATGATCTGGAAGCCGCCCATCAGGATCGGGGTGACATAGGCGCTGATCGCCAGCGCGAACACCAGCAGCGAGCCGGCCATGATGCCGGGCAGGCTCAAGGGCAGCGTCACTTCAACGAAAGCCCGGAGAGGCGAGGCGCCGAGATTCCGCGCCGCATGTTCCAGCTGCTCATCGATCCGCCCGATGACGCCGACCAGGGTCAGAACCATATAGGGCACGTAGATATGGGTCAGGCCCAGCACGATGCTGAACTCGTTGTACATCAGCGGCAGCGGTTTCGAGATCAGGCCGAGGCCAAAGAGGGTCTGGTTGATCGCGCCCTTGTCCGACAGCAGCGCCATCCAGGCAAAGGTGCGGACCACGATGCCCGTCAGCATCGGGGTCAGCACCGTCATCATCAAGATGGCGTAGGCCGTGCGGCCTCGGATGCGCGCCATCCAATGGGCCAGCGGGTAGCCGATCAGCAAGGCGGCCAGCGTGGTGAGCAGGCCGATCCGGATCGTGGTCCAGATCACTTCGAAATAATAAGGGTCGCTCGAGAATCCGCTGGTAGTATTTCCCGGTGAAGCCGACATGCGGCTGCACAACCGGATTGCCGGTGAGCAGGCTGATCATGGCCATCAGCCCCATCGGCAGGAAGAAGAACAAAGCAAACAGAACGGCGCTCGGTGCGATCAGCCATGCCATGGGCGTTATGCCCGTGCGGACGGCGTTCATCGTGCCGCGGCCTTGCGCCCGGGTGCGCCGTCCTCCAGCGCGAGCCATATCGGATCTTCGAAAAGCCGGCCGAGTTCGACCGCCATGGCGCGCAAAGCCCGCCAAAGCTGGGCGCGCTCCTCGGCCGTGGTCAGGTGGCTTGGATAGGATACCGCGACCCCGATCGTTTCATGGGTGTCATGACGGGTGAGCGCGAAGCCGAGCGAGCCCACTCCCGGCAGCGATTCATTGCTGGATTCGGAATAGCCGGTGCGGCGGATTTCGGCGATGCGCGCCATCAGTTCCGCCAAATTCTGCGGCGCCGACGGCGAGATGACGGGCAAGGATTTCGGCAACCGGCCGCGTATATCGACATCGCTCATGCGCGCCAGCATGGCCCGGCCGTTGGAGGTCGCGAATGCCGGAGCCCGGACGCCCGGCGGCGTCACCACCTGAAGCGGGTTCGATCCGGGGACAACGCGGAGCACGACCTGTTCGGCGCCGTCGAGCACCGCAATGTAGCCGGTATGGCCGGTCTCGGCGCAGACCATGCGTAACCGCTGTTCGGCGGCGGCCACGAAATCGTTCTGGGTCCGATGCAGCCGTCCAAGTTCGAAGAGCAGCAGGCCGGGTCGGTAACGGCGGGTCAGTGCATCCTGCTCCAGCAGCCCGCATTCCCTGAGCTGACGCAGCAGCCTGGAGGTCGAGCTCTTGGGTTTGCCGGTGAGCCGGATCACGTCGGCATTGCTGATGTCAGGCTGATGCGCGGAGAAGCAGCGCAAGATTTCAATCGCGTTGTCGAGGGCGCCCATCGCTTTTGCCAGCCGTTCAAACAGTTCCTGAAAATGGAACCATGTTTTTAATTTTGAGACTTGGGAGTGCGGCCGTCAATCGGCCGGCACGCGGTATTTTTGAACAATCCACGCCCAAAATTCGCGCAGGATGACCGCAAATCGATTGTTGGCGCGGTTTGAGAGATATGGCCCGATTGAGCGACCGCGCGTTGTAAAATGCAGAGAAAGATCGCCGGGTCGCAAGAGTTGTATCGAGGCTCGATCAGCGTCAGCAATATCTGCCCTGAACGGGCGATCAGGCGTTGTCGCGTTTGCGGGCGAAATCGCCGCCGGGTATCGAATCCAGCAGCGCCCGCGTGTAGGGATGCTGGGGGCGGCCAAAGACATCGCCCGCCAGCCCTTGTTCCACCACTTCACCGTCCTTCATCACCGCCACGAGGTCGCAAATCTGCGCGGCCACCCTGAGATCGTGCGTGATGAAGACGATGGAGAGACCGAGGCGCTGGCGCAATCCGGCGAGAAGTTTCAACACCTGCGCCTGCACGGATACGTCGAGTGCTGAAACGGCCTCGTCCGCGACCAGAACTTCGGGGCGGAGAGCAAGCGCCCGGGCGAGACCGATGCGCTGGCGCTGGCCGCCGGAGAATTCGTGCGGAAAGCGGTCACTGGCGGAGGGATCGAGCCCGACAAGCGCAAACAGTTCTTTTGCGTCCGCGACGGCTTTTGCCGGCGGAGTGCCGTGCACGATCGGACCTTGGGCGACCAGGTCT
The DNA here is from genome assembly GCA_963793165.1 of uncultured Alphaproteobacteria bacterium. GTDB lineage: Bacteria > Pseudomonadota > Alphaproteobacteria > Rhizobiales > Xanthobacteraceae > Bradyrhizobium. Next base: position 78,278 of record CAWBYU010000002.1, on the reverse strand, counting down.
GACGCCTTGCGGCGCGGGTTGAGCGACGCGAACGGATCCTGAAACACCATCTGGATATGGCGGGTCTCGCGACGGACGTCCTCTCGCGTCATTTTTGCCCAGTCCTTGCCCTCAAGGACAATCGAACCATGGTCAGGATCGATCAGCCGGACGATGCAGCGGGCGAGTGTCGATTTGCCGGAGCCGGATTCGCCGACGATGCCGAGCGTCGCGCCTCTTGGCAGTTTTAGCGAAACATTTTGCACCGCCGGGGTCACGCGCGTTCCGCGCCCGAGAAATCCGCCGGTCCGGTACGTCTTCGAGACATTGTCGATGGTCAGGATGATGTCATCGGACAGCTTGCGCGGCGGTGGCGCGGTGAGGGGCGGGACGGCTGCGATCAACTGCCTTGTATAGGGATGCTGCGGGTCGTTGAGGATGGAAGCGGCGTCGCCCTGTTCCACGACCGAACCGTGCTGCATCACGGCGACGCGGTCCGCAATCTCCGCCACAACGCCGAAATCGTGGGTGATGAAAACGACCGCCGTCTTCTTCCGCTGCTGCAGATCGCGGATCAATGCCAGAATCTGCGCCTGCGTCGTAACGTCGAGCGCGGTGGTGGGTTCGTCCGCGATCAGGACTCTGGGGTCGAGCGCAAGCGCCATGGCGATCATGGCGCGCTGGCGCTGGCCGCCCGACAATTCGTGCGGATAGGCGCGTGCGGCGCTTTTCGGATCGGGGATGCGCACGTCTTCGAGCAGACCCTGCACTTTGGCGCGGATGGCCGCGCCGGAAAGGTCGGTATGGATCGAAAACATTTCGCCGATCTGGTCGCCAATGGTGCGCAACGGATTGAGCGCGGTCATCGGTTCCTGGAAGATCATCGCGATGCCGGCGCCGCGCACGCTTCGCATTTCGGCCGTGGTGGCCGTCGCCAGATCCCGGCCCTCGAACATTACGCGGCCGTCGCTGATGCTGACCTCACTCGGCAGCAGCCGCATGATGGCGTTGGCCATGATCGACTTGCCGGAGCCGGACTCGCCGACCACGCAAAGGATTTCGTTGGCGGCAATGGAGAGTGACACGTCCGACAGCGCATACGGCCGGTCCGCGCCGGACGGCAATCGCACGCCGAGCCCCTCGAGGGTCAGGATGGCGTCGGATCGGGCGCTCATCGCCCCTTGAGCCTTGGATTGAGCGCGTCATTCAATCCCTGTCCGACCAGGGAGACGGCCAGAACCGTCACCAGGATCGCAACGCCCGGAATCGCCGAGACGTACCACTGGACCCGCAGCACGTCGCGGCCAAGGCCGATCAGGTTGCCCCAGGACGCGACGTTCGGATCGGAAAGGCGCAGGAAGGCGAGCGCGCTTTCGAGCAGGATCGCGACCGCCATGATGACGCTGGCGTAGACGATGACCGGCGGCAAGGCATTGGGAAGGATCTCGCCCAGGATCAGCTGAATGTCTCTCATGCCCAGCGTCCGTCCCGCCTGCACGAATTCCCGGTTCCGCAGCGAGAGGAATTCGGCGCGCGTCAGCCGGGCAGGCGCCGGCCATGAGACCACGCCGACCGCGATGGTGACGGTGGTCAGCGTCGAGCCGAATACGGCGACCAGCACCAGCAGCAGAACGAAGTTGGGCAGGGTCTGAAATGCCTCGGTGACGCGCATCAGGACGTTGTCGACCCAGCCGCCATAGTAACCGGCAAAGGCTCCGATCAGAATGCCGATGACGATGGCGATGACGGTCGCGACGCCTCCGATCAGCAATGAAATCCGCGCGCCATAGAAGATCTGTGCTGCGATATCGCGACCTGAATTGTCGGTGCCCAGCAGGAACCGCGGATTCGTAAACGGCCAGATCAACGGCCGTCCGGCAAGCGCAAGCGGCTCACGCGGATAGAGCCAACCGGCGCTGATGGCCATGACCAGCACGATCAGGAGAAGCCCGAGCCCAATGATGGCGGGGGGACTGCGAAAATATCGTCTGATCGTATCCATGCCCTAAGCCTCGGCCATAATGCGCGGATCGAGCCGCGCGTAGATCAGGTCGACGACGAAATTGACAAGGATGACGAGCAAGGCAGAGACGAAGACAATTCCCAGAAGCGTATTGAGATCGCGCTGCACCACGGATTCATAGGCAAGGCGGCCCAGACCGGGCAGCGAAAACACGCTCTCGACCACGACCGAACCGCCCAGCATGGTTCCGGCCTGAAGTCCGATCAGCGTGACCATCGGCAGAAGTGCATTGCGCAGCACATGGCGGGTCACCACCCGGGTCTCGTCGAGCCCCTTGGCGCGCGCGGTTCGAACATAATCGAGATTGAGCACTTCGAGCATCGATGCGCGCATGATGCGCAGATAGATGGCGAGGAAGATCAACCCGAGGGTCAGGGTGGGCAGAACCAAATGGTGCGCGATGTCGAGCGTGCGCCAGATGCCGGTTTGGGCCGTTCCGATGTCCTCGAACCCGCCGGGCGGCAGCCACTGGAGGTAAATGGAAAACACCACGATGGCCATCAATCCGAACCAGAAGGACGGCGTGGCGTAAAAGATCAGGCCCACGGTCGAGATCAGGGTGTCCGGCCATTTGTTGACGCCGCGCGCGGCGATCACGCCGAACACCAGTCCGAAGAAGAAGGCAAACGACAACGACGCCGTCATGAGAAGAATGGTCGGCGGCAGTCTTTCCAGAATCACGGCGGCGACCGGCTTGCCGTAGATCGAGGAGAAACCGAGATCGAGACGGACGAGCCGCCAGAGGTAGTTTCCGAGTTGCACCGGAATTGAAAGGTCGAGCCCGTAGAATCGGCGCAGTTCCCGCGCGGTGGCGGTATCGCCGCCGCCCATCTGCGCCATCATCGCGTCGACGGTATCGCCGGGAGCGAACTGCAACAGCAAAAATACGCCGATCAGAATCAGGATCAGTGTCGGGATCGAGGCGGCCAGACGCCGCCCCGCAAGGGTCAAGATGCGCATCGGGACATCTTGTCGGATATCAGATCACGCGGAAAGCCAAAGATCGTGCCAGCTGGCCGATCCCCAGCGCGGCGTGTTGGAATGATTGCGCGCCTTGGCGGTGATGACCGTCACGAAGATCTGCTCGATCGGCATCCAGACCGGCAATTCGGTGTTCACCTGTTTGACGAAATTGGCATAGAGCGCCTTGCGCTTGACGGGATCGATTTCGGTGGCGGCGTCATCGATGGTCTTGTCGACAGCCGGGTCCTCCCATCCCCACTGGTTGGTCCAGGGCGCGCCCTTCGGCTGTCCGGAGCGATACCACACCGTGGTCGAGACCGCGGGGTCGTTGCGGTATTGGTGCCAGCCGGTGGCGAGATCGAACGCGTGTTCGTCATAGACCTGCTTGAGGAAGCCGCCGCCGTCGTTGCGCACGATCTCGACGGGTATGCCGACCTCGGACAGCGATTGCTGCACGAAGGTCGACCACAACGAGATATCCTCGCCCCATGGCGCCGGAAGCAGGCGCAGCGAGAAGCGGGTACCGCCCGTGCCGGGTTTGAAACCGGCTTCATCGAGCAGCGCGATCGCCTTGGCCTTGTCGTAGGGATATTGCGGCGTGTTCGGGCCCGGATAGAAGTCGGTCGAGGTCGACGGAATCGGGCCGGTGCCGAGCTTGGCGAAGTCGCCAAGAAAATTGTCGATGAAGAACGGCACGTTGAGGGCATGCGCAATCGCGCGCCGCACCCGGATGTCGGAGAGCTCCTTGCGGCGGAAATTGAACTCGATGGTGTTGGTCCGGGCGTTGCCCTCATTGCCCTTGGTCGAAACGATGAAGCGCTTGTCCTTGCCGAGCCGCGTCATGTCCGAAATGGTCAGGCCCGAGAACGGACTGTAGTGCAGTTCGCCGGCTTCCATCTGCGCCGCCGCGGCCGCGCGATCGGTAATCACCCGCCAGACGATGCGATCGAGATAGGGGGCGTTCGGACGCCAGTAGTCCGGGTTGCGGTCGGCGATGATGTATTGGCCCCGTTCGTATTTGACGAACTTGAAGGGACCGGTGCCGACGGGGGCGAGATTGGTCGGGTTCTGCCTGATATCGCCGGTTTCATACAGGTGCTTCGCGGAGATATAGCCGAGGTCGGGCAACGCGCGCAGCAACAGGTTGAGCGGCATCGGCCGCTCATAGCGAAACACGGCCGTCAAGGGATCCGGCGTATCGACCGCCGTGAGAAAGAGCTGCAATGTCGAGCCGTAGTTGAGAATCTTCTTCCACATCTGCATCGCGGTGAATTCGACGTCCGCCGACGTGAAAGGCTTGCCGTCGTGCCAGGTGACGCCCTTGCGCAGCTTGAAGGTGACGGTCTTGCCATCGGGCGAGGCTTCCCAGCTTTCGGCGAGAACGCCCACGGGCTGGCCGCTGGCGTCGAGATCGACCAGATTTTCCTGGATCTTGCCGCCGATGATGTAGACGCCGGTCGAGGCCTGAATGCTGGGATTAAGCTGCCGCTGTTCGGCGCCGTAATGGACGTTGAAGACGCCGCCCTTGCGCGGCGTCTCCTGCGCGAAGGCGCGCATCGGATCGAGCACGCTGGCGGCGATTGCGGCCGATGTCATCAGCGCGGTCCGGCGATTGATCTCCCGGCGTGTAAAATTCATCAAAAACTCCTCAACGTAGCATTTGCCCGGCCGTTGTTTTTGGGCTCGGGTGCACATGCCCGGACGGTACGACACAATCGTAGACCGAGTCATTTCCTAATAGCGCCTGAAAATAAAAGTACTTGCTGGCAAGCCGCGCTCACAAGGACGATCGTTCGGAAAGGCGCGATCTCCGGGCCGCCAGGACTTCAGGCCTCGCCCCAGAAGCCAGGCCTCGTCCCAGAAGCAATGTGTAGTTGTGGAGCTGAAGCCTAGCGACTGAGCTTGTCCAGCGTGATCGGCAAATCGCGCACACGTTTGCCGGTGGCGTGATAGACCGCGTTGGCGATGGCCGCCGCGACGCCGACGATGCCGATCTCGCCCAGTCCCTTGATGCCGAGCGGATTGACGAGCTCATCCGGTTCGTCGACGAAGATCACCTCGATGTCCCGCACATCCGCATTCACCGGCACGTGGTATTCGGCGATGTTGGCATTCATGATGCGGCCGAACCGGTGATCGAACACCGTCTCCTCATGCAGCGCCATCCCGATGCCCCACACCACGCTGCCCATGATCTGGCTGTGCGCGGTCTTGGTGTTCAGGATGCGCCCGGCGGCGACCGCGCTGACGACCCGGGTGACGCGGATGACGCCGAGCTGCTCGTCGACCTTGACTTCGGCGAACACGGCCGAATGCGCGTTACGCGCGTGCGAGCTGTCATCGGGAAATTTGTTGGTCTCCTGCTTTTCGATCCGGTCGATCGCGCCCTGCCGCATCGCGTCCGCGATCGAGACGGCGCGGCTCGGGTCCCGCTTGCTGACGATCTTGCCGTCCGCGAGGCGGACGTCTTCCAACCTGGCGTCCGCCAGCGGCGAATCCTTGATGGCCCTGGCCAGGGCCAGCAATTCCTTGCAGACCTGTTCGGCCGTCGTTGCGACCGCGTGCGATGCCGAGGCCGCCATCCACGATCCGCCTTCCACGGGCGCTTGCGGCAGCGTGGAGTTGCCGAGCTTGATGCTGATGTTCTCGATCGGCAGGCCGAGCGTGTCGGCGGCAACCTGCGCCAGGATCGTATAGGTACCGGTGCCGATGTCGGAAGCCGCGCAGGAAATTTCCGCGTGGCCGTTCGCAGTCAGCACGATGCGGGCCGCCGCCGGCATCTGCAGCGCTTCCCAGACGCCGGTTGCCATGCCCCAGCCGACAAGCTCGCTGCCGTCGCGCATCGAACGCGGCTCCGCCTTGCGCTTGTCCCAGCCAAAGGATTCCGCGCCCTGGCGGTAACATTCGCGCAGCGCCTTGCTGGTGTAGGGAATGTCCTCGTTCTGGTCCCGATCCGAATAGCAGCGTAGCCGCAGCTCTATTGGATCAAGCTTCAGCGCCACCGCAAGCTCATCCATCGCGCTTTCGAGGGCATAAACGCCGGTCGCAGCGCCTGGTGCGCGCATGTCGCTGGAGGTGGGAACGTCGAGTTGTACCAGCCGATGCACATATTTCGCGTTGGCGGATTTGTAGAGCAGCGCCGCCCAGCCGGTGTCGTTACGCGAGAATTCTTCAAACTGCGAGGTGACGCCGATGGCCTCGTGCGTGATGGCGTCGAGGTTTCCATTCGCCCTGGCGCCGAGCGCCACGCGCTCGATGGTCGCCGGCCGATACCCGAGGCCGTACATCTGCTGGCGCGTCAACACCAGGCGCACCGAACGTTCCAGCGCCAGCGCACCCAGCACCGCCAGCACCACCTGATATTGCGGGCGGAGCCCTGCGCCGAACGCCCCGCCGACATAGGGCGAGATGACGCGCACATCCTCGGCCTTCTTGTCGAACACGCTGCATAGATAGCGCTGCACGTTCTGCACGCCCTGCGTCTTGTCGTAAACCGTGAGCTTGCCGCCGTCCCACATCGCCGTGGTGGCGAACAATTCCATCGGGTTGTGATGCTCGGTCGGGATGAAATATTCGGCTTCGTGACGGATGTCGGCTGCGGCAAAGGCCTTGGCGGCGTCGCCATGCGCCTTGTCGGGCTTCTTGACGACGAATGCCTGGTCACGCTGCTTGAACAGGTCGGTGACGAATTCCTGCTTTTCGTACTCGATGCCCACCAGCGAGGCGGCGTAGCGCGCGATCTCCCATTCCTCGGCCAGCACCAGCGCGATCGGCTGGCCGCTGAACATGATCCTGTCGTCGTAGAGCGGACGGAATGGCGAGCCTTGTTCCGGCGCGACATCGTCCTTCCAGGCCTGGTCGGTACCGGCCATGCGGGGCCGGTTCTGATGGGTGAGCACGTCGATCACGCCTTCGATACGCAGCGCCTCGCTGGTGTCGATGCGTGCGATGCGGCCCTTCGGGATGGTCGACTCGATGACGCTGCCATAGGCCAACCCGCCGGCATCGAATTCGCCGGCATATTTGGCTGCGCCGGTGACCTTGGCGCGGCCGTCGACGCGGGAGGTGGGGGTGCCGATGTAAGGTTTCATGGCTCTGCTCGCTGGATATTCCGGTCTGGCTGCGGTTACGGCGTGACCCGTGTCGTCTGCGTGAGCGCGCTGGCCGCCGAGCGCCCCAAGCGCTACCGCGCCCTGCAGGACGTTTCGGCGGTTGATCTCTGTCATCTGATCTTCTTGTCGGACTGCGATTGCGGCGTGGCCTGCGCGGCCTGCGTCAACGTGCGGACGATGCCGCGCCTCGCCAGATCGATCTTGAATGCATTGTGCTGATAGCCTTTGGCATCGCGCAGCAACAGGTCGGCCGCCTCGGTAAAACTGGCCTGGTTTGCGGCTTTCCCGCGCAACGCTGCCTCCGCCGCGGTGTCACGCCACGGTTTGTGCGCGACACCCCCGAGGGCAAGACGCGCCTCCCTGATGGTGTCGCCCTCGAGTTCCAGCGCGGCGGCGATCGAAACCAGCGCGAACGCATAGGAGAGACGGTCGCGGATCTTCAGGTAGGAATAGTTTGCCGGGAATCCCTTCGCCGGCAGTTCGACTGCGGTGACGATCTCGTTCGGATGCAGGTTGGTGTCGATCTGCGGCGTGGTTCCGGGCAGCCGGTGGAAATCGCGGAACGCGACCGTCCGGGCGCCTTGCGGTCCGATCATGTGCACCTTCGCATCGAGGACCGCGAGCGCGACGCACAGGTCGGATGGATGCGTCGCAATGCAGGAATTGCTTGCGCCGAGAATTGCGTGGCCGCGATTGACCCCGGCAATCGCCGAGCATCCCGCGCCGGGCTCGCGCTTGTTGCAGGGCGTCGCGGTGTCATAGAAATAAGCGCATCGGGTGCGTTGCAGGAGATTGCCGCCGGTCGATGCCATGTTGCGCAGCTGTTGCGAGGCGCCGGCCAGTATCGCGCTGGAGAGCAGCGGATAGCGCCGCTCGATCACCGGATGGTAGGCGAGGTCGGAATTCGGCACCAGCGCGCCGATGCGCAAGCCGCCGTCCGCCGTCTCCTCCACGGTTTTGAGCGGCAGCCGCGAGATATCGATCAGCCGCGACGGGCGCTCGACGTCTTCCTTCATCAGATCGATCAGGTTGGTGCCGCCGGCGATGAACTTGGCAGCCGGATCGGCGGCCATCATCCGCACCGCATCGGCAACGTCGTTGGCCCGCGCGTATTGAAAATTGATCATGACTGCCTCATCGCCTGCTGGATCGCCGCCACGATGTTGGGATAGGCGCCGCAGCGGCAGATGTTGCCGCTCATCAGTTCGCGAATTTCATCCGGAGTCCGCGCTTTTCCTTCAGCGATCAGACCTACGGCCGAACAGATTTGTCCCGGTGTGCAATAACCGCATTGAAAGGCATCATGGTCGATGAAGGCCTGCTGCAGCGGATGCAGCGTATCGTCTGTTGCAAGGCCTTCGACGGTGGTGACCTTAGCGCCTTCCTTCATGACGGCGAGCGTGAGGCAGGAATTGATGCGCCGTCCGTCCACCAGTACCGTGCAGGCGCCGCATTGACCGTGGTCGCAGCCTTTCTTGGTGCCCGTCAGGTCGAGATGGTCGCGCAATGCGTCCAGCAAAGTGGTCCACGGCGCAACGTCGAGTCTGGCTTCGGAGCCGTTGACAGTCAGCTGTATCGAGATCTTGCCGGGCAGGGCGACGGAGGTGCGGCTTCGTTGGCCGGTGCGGGTTTGCGCCATGATCAACTCTTTCTACCGTGCAGGGTGGGGCATCGAACCGCCAATGTAAGCCGGCCTTTTTCAAAAGGGCCGGATCAGTTGCCGAACATACCAACGCCTCCGGCGGGTATCGGATCCGCCGTCGGCAACGAAAATATCGCATGGCGGTCTCGGCTTCGGCGGGCCGGCAGGCATCTTTCTGATGGGATCACAGTCCTATTGGGTGCCTTTCGGTTCGGGGGATTCATCCGGGACGCGTCGCGATGACGGCGAAGCCGTACGCAGGGACGAGCTTTGAACGCTGATGGCGAGGAGCCCGTCAACCCGGCGTGTCTCGAACCATGAAGCCGCAGATGCGTGATCATGAGTTGCCCCGAAAATGCGCCGCGCGGGGCCGGAGCTGCATCACGCATTACACCTCAGTGCGATTTGAAAACTCTAAATTGGTTTTTAATTGAGAAGATTGAATCCGATTGCCATGTTTGCATCGCTGCCGATGCGACGCGTCGGGAATTTTTTGGCCAAATTTTCCAAGAAAATATCGGGAAGCGCACAAGCGCAGTCGCGGAAGCTCAAGACCGCGTGACCTAAGTCTGTTCGGAGGTAAGATGATTGTGTTCTCGCGCTCCTTTGTTCGCAAACGTGTGATCTCGCTGACGACCGCGGGCCTGGTGGCGGCAACCTCGCTGGCTTTGGTCCACGGACCGGCATCGAGCTATCACCTTCGTGGGGCCGTACCGATTTAATATGTCGCGGATCGGCCGGATTATGCCGACGAGCAGCCATTCCTGTCCGAAAACGACGCCGCCATGAACAAGATGATGGCGGAGATGACGATCAAGCCGACCGGCGACGTCGACCGCGATTTTGTGGAGATGATGGTGCCGCATCATCAAGGCGCGATCGACATGGCGCGAGCCGTGCTTCGATACGGCCATAATGAACGGCTCCGCCGTCTCGCCCAGGAGATCGTCGTGACCCAGCAACAGGAAATCGCCGCGATGCGTCTTGCCGTGGGCGAGGTGTTGCCGCCATCGGTCGCGTCCCCGACGCAATCGGCGCCGGGCGATGCGATGTCGCCGGCTTCGATGAACATGAAACCGTCTCGTTGAGATAGCAACGACGCCGGTTGCGATTGGCGCAACCGCGCGTAAGGACAGAATATGGGTATCGTTCGATTTGCGCTGAGGTTTCCGCACACATTCTACGTGCTGGCTGCCCTGATCCTGTTTCTTGGCGTCGCCGCGATCCGATCGATGCCGACGGATATTTTTCCGGAAATCCGCATTCCGGTGGTGACCGTGATCTGGAGCTACACCGGTCTCACCACGCCGGAAATGGAACAGCGGGTCAGCACCTACAGCCAGTATTCCATCAGCGCCAACGTCAACGGCATCAAGAACATGGAAGCGCAGACCCTGATGGGTCTGTCGATCCAGAAGATCTATTTTCAGCCGGACGTCAACCTCGACCTCGCCATCGCGCAAATCGTTTCCGCTACCAATGCCATACGCGCCCTGATGCCGCCCGGCATCCAGCCGCCGATCATCGTGCAATTCAATGCGTCGAGCGTTCCGGTTCTGCAACTCAGTCTCAATTCGGACAGCCTCAACGAGCAGCAACTGTATGATTTCGGCATCTACCGGGTCAGGCAGCAATTGGCTCCGGTCCCCGGCGTCACCCTGCCAACGCCGGCGGGCGGCAAATATCGCCAGATCATGGTGGATATCGATCCGGACAAGCTGCTGTCCCGGGGACTGACGCCGCTCGACATCGTCAATGCGGTCAATACCCAGAACCTGACGCTGCCGTCGGGGACGGCCAAGATCGGCGACACCCAATATACGGTGCGAACCAACGCGACACCGGCATCGATCGACGACCTCAACATGATGCCGGTCAAGTTCGCCAACGGCGCCACCATCCTTTTGAAGGACGTGGCGCAGGTCCGTGACGGATCGCTGGTGCAGCAGAACATCGTGCGCGAGGATGGCCGCCGGTCGGTTCTGCTCAGCGTCATCAAGAACGGCAATGCTTCGACGCTGGCGGTCGTCAACGGCGTGAAGCAAGCCCTGCAGGCAGTGCGCGCCGCCGCGCCGGCCGGACTCAAGATCAACGAGCTGTTCGACCAGTCGGTATTCGTCACCAACTCGGTCAATGGCGTGCTGCGCGAAGGCGCCATCGCGGCCGGCCTCACCGCGCTGATGATCCTGGTCTTCCTCGGTTCCTGGCGATCGACGCTGGTCGTGATGATCTCGATCCCGCTGGCGATCCTGTCGTCGCTCACCGTGCTGTACTTTCTCGGCGAAACGCTGAACACCATGACGCTCGGCGGCCTGGCGCTGGCGGTCGGCATATTGGTCGACGATTCGACCGTGACCATCGAGAATACCCACCGCCTCTGGACCGAAGAGGGCATGCCGCTTTCCGAGGCCACGCTGCACGGCGCCGCCGAAATCGCGGTGCCGACGCTGGTTTCGACGCTTGCCATCAGTTGCGTGTTCACGTCGGTGGTGTTTCTCGACGGACCGGCCAAGTACCTGTTCACGCCGCTGGGACTTGCCGTCGTGTTTGCGATGCTGGCTTCCTACGGATTGTCGCGGACGCTGACGCCGATCACGATCGGTCTGCTGCTCAAGAGCGAACGCCGCCACGGCGGACGGCGAAACTCCGGCAGGTTTCTTTTCGCGGATTTCCGCCGCATTCGAGCGCCTTCGAGCGCTGCGCGGCGGATATTCGAAATTCCTGACCATGCTGCTTCAGCCGGCGGGCCATCGTGCCGGTCGTCGCCGTCTTGATGCTCAGCCTCGGCGCGGCGATGTTCGTCGCTCGTTGGACGGGACTTTTTCCCGCTCATCGATGGTGGCCAGATCCAGCTTCACGTTCGTGCTCCCGCCGGGACCCGCATTGAAAGCACCGAGGCGATATTCCAGGCGGTCGAGGACAAGATTCGCGAGATCATTCCGGAGAAGGACCGCTCCCTGATCATCGACAATATCGGACTGCCGGCGCGCGCCTATAATCTGGCATTCGCCGACGGCTCGACGATCGGGGTCAACGATGGCGTCATCCAGGTGGCGCTCAAGGACGGCCACAAGCCGACCGCCGACTATGTCAAGAAATTGCGTCAGGTGCTGCCCGCCGCATTCCCCGAAGACACATTCTATTTCCAGGCGGCCGATATCGTGACGCAGATCCTGAATTTCGGGTTGCCGGCGCAGATCGACGTCCGGACGGTGGGCTACGACCTCAACAATCTTGCGGTGGCCAGAAAGCTCCGCCAACGCCTTGCCGCCATTCCCGGCATCGTCGACGCGCATCTGCAGCAGGAAGTCGACGCTCCGGCCTTCTACGCCCAGATCGACCGGACCCGGGCCGCGCAGCTTGGCCTCAATGCCAGCACGGTGGCCACCAACATCAATGTCAGCCTCAGTTCGTCGGAGCAGGTGTCGCCGAATTTCTGGACCGATCCGACTTCGGGGATTCCGTATTATCTGGCGGTGCAGACGCCGGAGTACAAAGTCAACTCGCTGAATGCGCTCGGAAATACACCGGTTTCCACCTCGCTGGCGGTGAGCGGCCAAACCGTCCCCGGCATGCTCAGCAATGTCGCGACGTTCAAGCGGGACAAGATCGCCACCAACTCCAACCAGACCAATATCCAGCCGGTGTTCGACGTCTATGCCAGCGTGCAGGGCCGCGATCTCGGCAGTGTCGCAGCCGACATCAACAAGGTCACGACCGAGCTGCAGAAGAAGCTGAAGCCCGGCAATTCGATTCAGGTGGTCGGACAGATCCAGAGCATGAACAACTCGTTCCGCAATCTGGGCATCGGACTGCTGTTCGCCGCGGTCTTCGTCTATCTGCTGATGGTCGTGAACTACCAGACCTTCGGCGATCCGTTCGTCGTGATCCTGGCGCTGCCGGCGACGCTCTGCGGCATCGTCACGATGCTGTTCATCACCGGCACCACGCTGAACGTGCCGTCGCTGATGGGGGCGATCATGGCGGTCGGCGTGGCTTCGGCGAACTCGATCCTGCTCGTGACCTTCGCGCGCGAGCAGCAGTTGAAGGGGCACTCGGCCTTTGAGGCCGCCATCAGTGCCGGCCACACCCGAATCCGCCCGGTGCTGATGACCGCCGCCGCCATGATCGTCGGCATGATCCCGATGGCGATCGGCGGCGCCGGCGAGGAACAGAACGCCGCGCTTGCCCGCGCCGTCATCGGCGGCCTGCTGTTCGCGACACCGACAACATTGCTGATCGTGCCTTACCTGTTCGCCATGCTGCGCAAGGGCAACGACGGAAAGCCTCACCATGGCGTATTCGAGGAAGTACAGGAATGACCGAGATTCGCGTGCGGCCGATAAATGAAGGGGTTCAGGATCGGCTCGATCCTGAAACCGATCGCGTGGTGGCGCTACCGAACACCGAGCGCAAGCGGCGACGTGGTTACGGAGGAGCGCTGCTCGGCGGGAGCGTGCTGCTGCTGCTTGTGGGCGGTCTTGGAGCCGGAGCCTGGCGCCATTACCAGGCCGGGCTCGAGGTCGCCGCCACCGCGCAACAGGGCAGGGCTTTTGTCCCCGACGTTCGCGTCGCGGCGGTCCGCGCCAGCGACGGCAAAATCACCGTCACCTTGCCGGCGACCACGACGGCGTTCGAGGCGGCGAACATCTTCGCGCGCACCAGCGGCTACATCGAAAAGCGCTATGTGGACATCGGCGATCAGGTCAAGGCGGGAGCCCTGCTGGCAAACATCACCGCCCCTGAGCTCGACCACCAGATTACGCAGGCCAAGGCGACGCTGGCCCAGAACCAGGCAGCATTGCAGCAAACACAGGCAAGCCGCGATCTCGCCCAGGTCACCAATGCGCGCGACAGCAATCTGGTCAAGCAGGGATGGCTCACGCTCCAGCAGGGCGACAACGATCGCCTGACCCTGCAGGCGCAGCAGGCCGCGGTGGGCGTGGCTCAGTCCAATATTGCCGCCCAGGAAGCTCAGATCAGAATACTCGAGCAGGAGAAGGCCTATCAGCGGGTGGTGGCGCCGTTCGACGGCGTGATCACCCAGCGCAATATCGACAACGGCAGTCTGGTTACGTCCGGGTCGACCTTCATGTTCACGCTGATGCACCCCAACGTCATCCGCACCCAGGTGTTCGTGCCGCAGGACCAGGCCTTCGGGCTCGCGCCCGGCGTCGACGCGGTGGTTCGGGTCCCGGAGATTCCCGGTCGCAGCTTTCCCGGCAAGGTCACGCGAATTGCGTCGGCGTTGCAGCCCGGCAGCCGGACGCTGCTGACCGAGATCGACGTTCCCAATCCGGACGGCGCGCTAGATCCCGGAATCTATTGCACCGTCGAACTGTTCATCCCGCGCAAGACGCCATCGATGACCATACCGGCCGACGCCGTCGTTTTCGATCAGAACGGCCTGCATGTCGCGGTCGTCGAGAACGGCACCGCTCATCTGCAGAAGATCAGCATTGCGCGTGACTTCGGCACGGAAGTCGAAGTGCACGACGGCGTCAGGCCCGGGGATCAGGTCATCCTCAATCCGATGGTGAACCTGGCGGAAGGCAGCAAGGTCGCGGTTCGCAAACCGCAGACCAGCTAGATCGGCGCGGACGGAGGAATGGCGATGCGAGGCGTGCTGTTCACAACGGTCATCTTGATGGCAGGCTGCAACGCCTGCCTGGCGCAGGTCTCCACCATGGGCAGCACCGCCATGGGCCTTCCATCGACGCCGGGGACGATCGTCACATCCCCACTCAATGGTCCGAGTCCGTTCTCGGCGACAACCCAGCCGGGTACCGCCGACACGACGCTGGCGCCGGTGCCGCTGGCTTCGGATCCTACAATGCCGGGAACGGTCGTGACCTGTTCCATACCCACGGGGCAGATCGCGCCTGGAACGCCGGCGGTGGCAGTTACTTCCATGATGGCGAGGGGCGGCACAGCCGCAACGCCATCGGCGGCGATATCAGCAGCACCGGCGGCTGCTGCCGCGTCCACAACGGATATCGCGACCGCGCCACTGACGCTGTCCGCACAGCCAGCCACCTCATTCCTGTCCCCGATTCCCGGCTCGACCGTGCCGGCGCCCGCAATAACGGCCCCGCCGCCGACCTCCATTGCCGCAGCGACGACGGTACCGGGCGCGGTCTCCACATCCATGGCGGGCGGCGCTGCCGCGATGATGTCGGCAACCCCGTTGGGGACCATTCCCACGTTCATCGCCGGCAGTACGACCGGCACCATATCGCCGGTGTCCCCGCTCGGCAGCCCGTCGACCACCGTATGCAGCTCTGTGCCGGGAGGTCCGCCGACCAATGGCGCGGCCTTGCCGCTCTCGACCCCCGACGTTCCGAGCAGCCCTCCGCCCGGCACGATCCAACCGGCGGTCACGCAGCTTGCCGACACCAGCATCGATCCGACCACGGGTGTGATGCCGACGCCGAACACCTCGGCTTGCGCCGAGAGCGTGACGATGAATCTGGCGACGCCCGGCATGATGGCGCCGGCCAACGCCACCGGCGCCGCCGCAACGCCAGGCGTATCCCCGGTGTCGCCATCCGGCTGCTGACGGGAAAAGGCATCCGGTGGCATGCCGCAAGCGCCAGCCTCCAGCGGCGCGCCAATTCTAAAACCCTATTTAATGGTGCGGCTGGCCTTTCGAACCTATGTTTCTGTTCGAGCGGCCCCACCGCGCTTTGCCCCCGGAGGCGGTGTTGGCTGCAGAGCGGACGGCGCACGTCAGGCCTTATGCCCCCGATTGAGGCGGGCGGCGCTGTCCGGCTCTTTTGGCGAGGAACCAATTCCCGGGGGAATTCTTGGCATTTGCAGGTAGTTGACGGTATGGCATTGGTGTCGGTCAGCAAGCGCGTGGTTTCAGGGATACCAGGCATGGGCACTGCGAGTGCTTTCGCGGCAATCAAGAAGCAGCATATGGCAAAAGTGCTTTTAATCGAGGACGACAGTGAAACGGCTGAGGAAATTACAGCCGAATTGGCGGATCGCGGCTTTGATGTCGAATGGTCGGCCAACGGCATCGAGGGCCTCGACAAGGCACGTTCGTCGCAGCCCGACGCCATGATTGTTGACCGGCTGTTGCCCGGAATGGATGGCCTCACCGTTATCGAGGCGTTGAGAAAAGAACAGGTCCGCACCCCCGTGCTGGTCTTGAGCGCGCTCGGCGCGGTCGACGATCGCGTGCGCGGATTGCGAATGGGCGGCGACGACTATCTCACAAAACCGTTCGCGATCGTGGAACTGGTCGCCAGGATTGAAGCGCTGCTTCGCCGGCCCGTGGAATCCCGCGAGACCACCCTCAAGGCAGGGGCGCTCGAACTCGATCTGATCGAGCGCACGGCCAAACGCGGAGACCGGGTGATCGAATTGCTGCCGCGCGAGTTTCGCCTGCTGGAATATATGATGCGGCGCGCCGGTCAATTATTGACGCGAGCCATGCTGCTCGAGGAAGTCTGGAACTACAAATTTGTCCCCGCAACCAATCTTGTGGATGTGCATATGGGCCGCCTCCGTCACAAGGTTGACGGACCCGGCGATACCCCGATGATCCACAATGTCCGCGGTGCCGGGTTCATTCTTCGCGCCGAAGCCTGACGCCCTCCGCCAATCGTCCCGTGGTGATGCGCAACCGGTCGTGGTGGCCTATATTGATGCCAACCGGACTCCGGGCGGCAGAAATCCAATGCGTCATCCGCAATTCATACGCTCGAACACGTTCCATTGGGCCTTCATGGTGGCCGGCGTGTTTGCGGTTTTCATCATACTGCTGTTCGGATTTATCTACTGGAAGATCGACGACTATCTGACCGCGCGATCCGACCGGGTGATAACGTCGCAAGTGGAGGGCATCGCCGGCCTTACGCCTGAACGGCGGCTTGAAGCCATCGACGAGCGGCTGAGGCTGGATCCTCGCGGCGTGCAGGTCGCGGCGGTCTTCGCCGCCGACGGTCGCCGGATGGTCGGCAACATGGAGAGCCTGCCGGCCGATCTGCGGATCGACGCCGAAGCGCAGGGCACAAACATCGTCAGAATCGATCGAAACAGCAGGGAGCGCCAGGCCATCCGTGCGATCGCGCGGCGGATGCGAAACGGTGACGTGCTGGTGATCGGCCGAAACATCGATGAGGCCAACGAGATTTCCCATGTCGTCGGCGAGGCGCTGGCGCTGGGCCTGTTGCCGGGATTTTGCCTTTGCCTGCTGGCCGGCGCGTGGCTAAGCGTGCGCGCCCAAAAACGGGTCGAAGAGGTCAATCAGCGGGTCCAGCGGATCATCGCCGGCGATCTGCACGAACGGTTGCCGCATCGTTCCGTCGACGAGCCGTTCTCGAAGCTCGCCGTCATCGTCAATGGCATGCTCGATGAAATGGAAACGATGATTCACGCGCTGGCCGGCGTCGGTAACGACATCGCCCACGACCTGCGAACGCCGCTGACGCGCGCGCGGCTTGCGCTCGAGCGCGGCCGCACCAACGCCGTCACCCTGGAGCAGCTTCAGGCGGTGACGGACAAGGCGATCGCGGGCATCGACCAGTCGCTGACCATCATCACCGCGCTGTTGCGCCTCGCGGAGATCGAAAACAGCCGGCGATCCGCGGGCTTCGGCGACGTCGCCCTGCACGACATGCTGCGCGAGGTGTGCGACATCTACGAGCCGATCGCCGAAAACAAGAATATCGCCTTGCATGTCGGGGTAACGCGCCATCTGACCGTGCGCGGCGATCGGGATCTGTTGATCGAGGCGGTCGCCAACCTGGTCGATAACGCCATCAAATTCACGCCGGAAGGCGGGAAGGTGGACATCGATTTGCTGCGCGGCGAGAGTGAAACCATCGTGCGCGTGACCGATACCGGTTGCGGCATCAGCGAGCAGGAGTGCGAGGCCGTGTTGCGGCGGTTCTATCGTTCCGACAAGATACGAAATACGCCGGGCGTCGGCCTTGGACTGAACCTGGTGGCCGCGATCGTGAAGCTGCACGGTTTCCGCCTGACGATCCGATCCGGCCCGGGTTGCCGGGTGGAGATTGTCTGTCCCGACCGCCGGAGTGGAGGATGAGCTGGAAAAAGAGCGCGACGGTCGTATCCGTTGCGCTGCTTTTTTCCGGAGCGCGGTGTCAGTAGGCCCGCAAATCGTACCCGCGATGCCCCTGAATTTGAGAATGCTCGTCATCGCGAATGGTGTTGCCATAGCATTCGGCGCCTTGGCCCGAGGCCGTTGCCTCGCACTGCGCATAGCTGGTGAAGCTGCAGTCCGTACCCCCATAATCATATGACAGGCAGTAGTGGCCGTGCGGCACGATCGGCCCGGCCTCCGCCGTAGACGTCGTCATCGTGACGAATCCCAATGCTGAAAATGCGATTGTCGCGGCGATCGCGGCCTTGTGAATACCTTTCATGATGCTTCTCCTTCATAGCGCCGCCCAACCCTGAGATGGGGTGTGGTGACCGCAAAATCGATTATAAAAAAATTCATTCTCCGCTTGTCCGCGCGGTGGCACAGATCGCGTTGCGATCAAACGCTGGGGCGATAGCCGGCGAGCGGACCAGCGGCGATCATCGAGATCCGATGACATCGACACGACATTTGCCTGCTGCGCGCGGGAGCGCGCATCGGAAAGGATGGATTCTTCGTGACGGGATAGTTTTCGCGGGCAGGGTAAAGACAGTTTACGAAAGGTCCAATTCACCTGCTTGCCGCGACGGTGACCACCGGGCTTTCGAAGGAAAAGTAGTTAACGTATGGTCTGGCCGACTGGCGCAGATGCCTGGAATCTAAGCACTTCGCGTTACGTATAGTCGGGTCTCGAACGGGAACTCGCGGTCTCGTCGGGTCGAACCGGCGGGCATTAAACAAATCGGAAGCCTTTCTTGATTGAGTGGCGCGATTGTTTTTGCATTGTAATGCAGCTCGCCCATGCAGATGCCGCTACTTAAAAATACCGTACGACAGGTCGATGCGGCTCACCGTAGGCTGTCCCGGCTCTTTTCCGTCGTGTGGTACGATCTGTCGTGGCGCTTTGCTCCACCGGGAAATTTTCGCCAGCGCTTCGAGCAGGCGATCGTCAACATGCCTCAGGGCATCTGCCTCTACGACGCCCAGGACCGCCTGCAACTGGTTAATGAACAGTTCTGCCGCATCTATAGTCAGCCGATGGCGACGCTGCCGATGGGGATGCGTTTCTACGATATCCTCGCCAACAGTTGTGCCGTCGGCAATTATCCGGGCCGTTCGGTCGAAGACATCTATCGGGAGCGGAAAGCGCATATCGACAGGCGCCAGCCCGACACTTTTCTTCAGGAACTCGGCGATGGCCGGTTGATCGCCATCTACCATCAACCGCTTCAGGATGGTGGATGGGTTTGTACCTATGAGGACATCACGGAAAGACGACGCGCGGAATCCCGCATCAAGTTCCTTGCGCAACACGATGTGCTGACCGAACTTCCGAATCGGCTTCTGTTCAATGAGCGTCTCGACGAAGTCCTCGCGGCGGCACGAGAAGACAATCCGGCCGCGTTGCTTTGCCTGGACCTTGACGGCTTCAAGGAGATCAATGACGGCCTTGGCCACGCCGCCGGTGACTTGCTGCTGAAGGAGGTCGGACGCCGCCTTCTCCTCAATCTGCGCAAAGGCGACACGGCCGCCCGTCTGGGTGGCGATGAATTCGCCATTCTGCTGCACAGCGCTTCCGCCTCGGAAGCGGTCGCCACGGCACATCGCGTGGCCGTTGGGCTCGACGGCAAATATGAACTCGGTCAATACGGTGAAGCGAATGTCGGCGTCAGCATCGGCATTGCCTGCGCGCCCGCCCATGCCAGCGAATCCGAGGCACTATTATCGCTCGCCGACAAAGCGCTCTATGCCGCCAAGAGCGCCGGGCTGGGAATTCCCCGCCTTTATGACGATCAGCTGAAGGGTGAGAAGACGACGTCGTCTCGCCCGCCGCTCGGAAAAAAGCGCCGAGAAGCGTCCGGGCTGCTGGCGCTTCGACAGGCCGCAAACCTTGCCAACGACCTGCGGGTAGCCATGCATGCCGGCCATCTCCACCTTAACTACCAGCCAATCTACGATACCTCGACGAGGCGCCTGATTGCCTGCGAGGCGCTGCTGCGCTGGAACGATCCCGCAAGGGGAAATGTCCCTCCGCTTGAATTCATTCCCGTTGCCGAAGAAAGCGGACTTATCGGTCCGCTGACGGAGTGGGTCTTGCTGCACGCCTGCCGGGAAGCCGCCACCTGGTCCGATTCCGTGCAGATCAGCGTCAATCTTTCGCCGCTTAATCTCACTCAGCCCTCCCTCGTGGCGACGGTTGCCCGCATTCTTGGCGATACCGGCCTTGCTCCGCAGCGATTGGTTCTCGAATTGACCGAAGGTTTGATTCTTGAGCGGTCCAGCACCGTTCAGGACGCGCTACTCGGCCTGAGGGATCTCGGTGTCGAACTGTGGATCGATGATTTCGGCGCGGGCCATGCAAATCTCGGTTATCTTCAGCGGCTGTCGTGCAACGTCGTCAAGATCGATCGAAGCTTTCTCGACCAACATGACAAGCGCCGCGAACTGCTTGGCGGAATGATTTCGCTTGCGCAATCCTGCGGTCTTCGTGTCCTGGCCGAAGGCGTCGAGACCAGCGAGCACGACGCGCTTCTGAAGGAACTGGGGTGCGATCTGCTCCAGGGGTATCTTTTGGCACGCCCGATGTCCGCCGAAAGCTTGCGTGTACTGCTGTCGGCCTCGGGTCTTGGCGTCAGCGAAAGCCGCGGCTTCGCATTGATTTAGGTCGAGCGCGTTTGCGGTGCCTGCCGTAAATTTCAGGAGCGATATCTCCTGCGATTCTGCAATGTGGCGATGTGTTTGTTCGCATCAGCCGCGGTGGTTGCGGGCCGGAGGTCGCGAGTGATAGAGACCGGGCCGCATGGGTGCCCGGCAAAATAGCTGGCGCATCGCCGCCGGCGCTATCACTGGCATGGAAGTTGCTCCAATATCGGTTGAGTTTGTTCAGCCAGCGCGCGGGGATACGACCATGCTTGAGGGGGCCGAAGTGCGGCTTGCCGTCGATATCGGCGGCACGTTCACGGATATCGTGCTGGACGTGGGCCAAAATCGCAGGACGCGCAAGCTCCTGACGACGCCCTTGCGGCCTGAGCAGGCGGTGCTGGACGGGATGCGGCTCATTCTGACCGACGCGCGCGCGCATATCTGCGATATCGACGTCTTTATTCATGGCACGACGCTCGCGACCAACGCCATCATCGAACGCCGCGGCGCGAAGACGGCGCTTGTCGCGACGGAAGGGTTCCGCGACGTGCTCGATATCGGCACCGAGAGCCGCTACGATCAATACGACCTCGCCATCGAAAAGCCGAAGCCGCTGGCGCCGCGCGCGCTGCGCTTCACCGTTCCTGAGCGCATCGATGCGCAGGGCATGGTTCGGCTGCCGCTCGATGAAGCCGCCGTGCGCGCGCTCGCGCCCGAGCTGCGCGCGCAGAACGTGGAGAGCGTCGCCTTTGCCTTCCTGCACTCCTATGCCAATCCCGAGCATGAACGGCGCGCCGCCGCGATCCTGAAGGAGGAATTGCCGGCGATATGGGTGACGCTGTCGTCGGCGGTGTGTCCTGAAATTCGCGAATATGAGCGGACTTCGACGGCCGTCGCCAATGCCTATGTGCAGCCGCTGATCGACGGCTATCTCTCACGCATGGCCGAGGCGCTGCAGGTCGAGCAGTTCCGCGGCGCCATCTATCTCGTGACCTCGGGCGGCGGCGTCACGTCAATCGAGACGGCGCAGCGCTTTCCGGTGCGCCTTGTCGAGTCGGGCCCGGCCGGCGGCGCAATTTTCGCGGCACAGATCGCCGCACGTCTCGGCGAGACCAAGGTGCTGTCTTTCGATATGGGCGGCACCACCGCGAAAATCTGCCTGATCGAGAAATATCAGCCGGAGACGTCGCGCGTGTTCGAGGTCGATCGCGCCGCTCGCTTCCTGAAAGGCTCGGGGCTGCCGGTGCGAATCCCCGTGATCGAAATGGTCGAGATCGGCGCCGGCGGCGGCTCGATCGCGCGGGTCGACGCCTTGAAGCGCGTCACGGTCGGGCCTGAAAGCGCATCGTCGGAGCCCGGACCTGCCTGCTACGGCCGCGGCGGCCAACATCCCGCCGTGACCGATGCGGATGTAGCACTCGGCAAGATCGATCCCGACGCGTTCGCAGGCGGCACCATCAAGCTCAGCCTCGAACTGGCGAAACAGGCCTTGTTGCGCGACATCGGCGAGCCGCTGGGACTGTCGGCGGAAATTTCGGCCTATGCCGTGCATGAGGTCGTGTGCGAGAACATGGCGAGCGCGGCCCGCGTGCATGCGGTCGAGCGCGGCGCCGTCGTTGGCCAGCATACCCTGATCGCGTTCGGAGGTGCTGCGCCGCTGCATGCGGCCCGCGTTGCCGAGAAGATCGGCGTCTCGCGCGTGATCGTGCCGTCGAACGCCGGCGTCGGCTCGGCCGTCGGATTTCTGGCGGCGCCCATCGCCTATGAACTGGTGCGCAGCCGTCATGTCAGGCTCGACGATTTCGATGCCGGGGCGGTGTCCGACCTGTTGCAGGAGATGGCGACCGAGGCGCGCGCTTTGGTGGAGCCCGGCGCCGCCGGTGCGCCGGTGCGCGAACGGCGCGCCGCCTTCATGCGCTATGTCGGCCAAGGCCACGAGATCACGGTCGAATTGCCGAACCGGCGGCTGACCGCAGCTGACATCGCAGGCCTGCGCCAGGCCTTCGAGACGGATTATACCGCCCTGTTCGAGCGGCCGATTCCAGGTGCGGCGATCGAGGTGTTGAGCTGGTCGGTGCTGGCGACCACCGAGCCGCGAAATCCGCCTGTTGTCGCCGAGGTAACGCGCAGGCCGGCCGGAAAAGCCGCCGGCAGTCGCAAGTTTTTCGACGGCCGCGCAGGGCAGGTGGTCGAGATTCCGCTTTACCACCGCGACCAGATGGCGCCGGGGGCGACCATCGCGGGACCGGCCGTGATCGCGGAAGATGAAACGTCGACATTCGTCTCGACGAACTTCGATGCCCATATCGACGGTGCCGGCAGCATCGTCATGGAACGGAAGGCGGCGTAACCATGAGCGAGGCAAGCGGCGCGAGCCTGATCGACAAGCAGATCATGTGGAACCGGCTGATCGCCGTGGTCGAGGAACAGGCGCAGGTCCTGCTGCGCACGGCGTTCAGCCCGATCGTGCGCGAGTGCGGCGACCTCTCGGCCGGCGTGTTCGACCTCAAGGGGCGGATGCTGGCGCAGGCCGTGACCGGCACGCCGGGCCATGTCAATTCGATGGCCGAGTTGGTCAAGCATTTCATCGCGCATTTCCCGATCGCGACGATGAAGCCGGGCGACGCCTATATCACCAACGATCCCTGGATGGGGACCGGCCATCTCAACGACTTCGTCGTCACCACGCCTTGCTTCAAGGACGGCAAGCCGGTCGCTCTGTTTTCCTGTACCAGCCACCTGATGGATATCGGCGGCATCGGCTTCGGGCCGGACGCCACCGACGTCTTCATGGAGGGGCTCTACATCCCCATGCTGAAGCTGATCGATCAGGGCGTCGTCAACGAAACGCTGATGGCGATGATCCGCGCCAATACCCGGTTGCCGATCGACACCGAAGGCGACACCTATTCGCTGGCGGGCTGCAACGATGTCGGCTGCCAGCGCCTTGTCGAGATGATGCGCGAATTCAACATCGATTCGCTCGATCAGCTTGGGGACCACATCTGCGACCGTTCGCGCGAAGCGGTGCTCGCCGAGATCGCGAAACTGCCGAAGGGCGTCTGGCGCAACAGCATGGTTGTCGACGGCTATGACGAGCCGGTGACGCTGGCGGCGACGCTGACGATCTCGGACCAGGGCATTCACGTCGACTATGACGGCACCTCAGGTGCATCGAGGTTCGGCATCAATGTGCCGCACTCCTACACCACCGCCTATACCGTGTTCGGCCTTGGCTGTGTGGTCGCCTCGCAAATCCCGAACAATGCGGGCTCGCTCTCGCCGCTGACGGTCGCCGCGACCGCGGGCTCGATCCTCAATGCGCCGAAACCGGCACCCGTGGCGTCGCGCCATGTCATCGGCCAGATGCTGCCTGACGTGGTGTTCGGCTGCCTGCGTCAGATCATCCCCGAGCGGGTGCCGGCCGAAGGCACATCCTGCCTGTGGAATCTCAACGTGCGGGGTCAGACGCGCAGCGGCGCCGGCGGCAATTACGGATTCTCCATGGCGGTGACGAGCAATGGCGGCACCGGCGCGCGCTTTACCAAGGATGGGCTTTCCGCGACGGCCTATCCCAGCGGCGTGCGCGGCACGCCGGTGGAGATTGCGGAGACGCAGACGCCTCTGATCTTCTGGCGCAAGGAGCTGCGTCCGGATTCCGGCGGCGCCGGCCGCACGCGCGGCGGCCTCGGCCAGATCATCGAGGTCGGCAGCGGCGTCGATGCGCCGTTCGATATTCTGGCGGCCTTCGATCGCATCGATCATCCGCCGCGCGGACGCGACGGCGGCCATGACGGCGAAGCCGGCTATGTCGGACTGAAGTCGGGACAGAAGCTGCGCGGCAAGGGTTTTCAGACCGTGCCGGCGGACGATCGGCTTGTGGTGATGACGCCCGGGGGCGCCGGGATCGGCGACCCAAGGGAGCGCGCGCCCGCGAGCGTGCGCGACGACGTCGATGGCGGCCTGGTGTCAGGCGAGCGTGCCGTTGCGGTTTACGGTTTTGCGAGCTGACCGGCCCGGCAGCGGCGTTGCGCTTCGATTTCAACCAACCGGAGAGGGTGCATGATTACGCGACGGACTTTCACGACAGGTGCGGCGACGATGCTTGCCGCCGGCCATCTCTCGACCCGCGCCATGGCGGCGACGGCGAGCTGGGACCTGTCGACGGTGTGGCCCGACGGCAATTTCCACACCCAGAACGCGATGGCCTTCGCCGACGAGGTCAGGAAGCAGACCGCTGGCACCGTCAACATCACGGTGAAGGCCGGCGGCCAGCTCGGCTTCAAGGGGCCCGAACATCTGCGCGCCGTGCGCGACGGCCTGGTTCCGCTCGCCGACGTGCTCAATATCCAGCAGGTCGGCGACGAGCCCTTCATGGGGGTCGAAAGCATTCCGTTTCTCGCGGGCTCGATGGATGAATTGAAGATCCTGCACAAATATGTGCGCCCCGAATACGAGACGATCGCCGCGCGCAACAATCAGAAGATCCTCTATGTCGTGCCCTGGCCGACGCAATATCTTCACCTCAAGGTCAGGATCACGACCGTCGACGGGTTGAAGAACATCAAGATCCGCGTGCCCGACAAAGGCGGGGTCGAAACCATGAGCGCGCTCGGCATGGCGCCGATCATGATTCCCTGGGGCGAGACGATTCCCGCGCTGGCGTCGGGAGCGGTCGCCGGCGTTGCCACCTCGTCGGTGTCGGGCGTCGACGGCAAGTTCTGGGAGTTCATGAAATACATCCATCCGACCAACCATGTCTGGTCGTCGCAGATGCTCACCGTCAATCTGGAATCCTGGAAGGCTTTGAGCGCGGATCAGCAGAAACTGGTCGCCGACACCGCCGCGAAAATGGAGCCGGCTTTCTGGGCCAACGCGTTCAAGGCCGACGCCGACAGCCTCAGCCGTCTCAAGGAGGGCGGGATGGAAATGGTGCCGATGCCGGATGCGATGAGGGAGGAGATCCGCACCCGGACCGCACCGCTGCTGGAGGCCTTCCTCAAGCGCGTGCCGGCGGCGGACAAGCCGGTGAAGGCCTATCTCGCCGAAATGAAGCGCTAGACAGGAGCCCGGCCGTGGCCACCGTCCTGCCTGCCGCTCCGGAAAGCCTCAACGCGGCGGCGCCTGCGCCGTTGCGTATCCTGCTCGACGCAATCGATCGCCTCGGCCGGCTCGACGGCTGGATCGGCGGCGGCTGCCTGCTGTCGCTGACGCTGCTCATGCTCGCCGAAGTCGCGACGCGCTTCCTGTCGAATTTCCTGCCGTTCTTTCCCCCGACCATCTCGATTGCGTGGGAATATTCCTCCTATCTGATGGCGGCCTCCTTCACCTTCGGCGCCGCGATGACGTTGCGGGTCGGCGGCCATATCCGCGTCGTGATCCTCTTGAAAAGCGCGCCGGCGCCGTTGCGGCGCGCGCTCGAGATCCTCTCGGCGTTCGCGGGCTTCGTCTTCATGGCGTATCTCACCTCCGCGATGGTCAAGTTCGCCTGGGGCTCATTCACGCGCGGGCAGCTGTCGACATCGAGCGACACGCCGCTGTGGTTTCCGCAGGCCGTCGTCACCTTCGGGATGCTGCTGCTCACGCTTCAGTTCCTGGCGCGCGCCATCCAGGCGGCGCTCGGGCTGCCGCTCGAAGACCATCGCATGAAGGCCTCGCCCGTCGAATGAACGCGCGCGCAACCAGGGCCGCCATTCACCTCGTCGGGCGCATCCCATGACCATCGAAGTCGTCAGCCTGTTCCTCATCCTGTTCGCGTTGCTGGCCGGCGGCCTCTGGATCGGGCTGACGCTCGCGCTCACGGCGACCTTGCTGCTCGCGATGTTCCGGTCGATCCCGCTCGACAAGCTGCTTCCGCAATACGCCTGGAACATCCTGACCACGCAGGAACTGCTGGCGCTGCCGCTGTTCATCCTGATGGGCGAACTGCTGTTCCGCACCCGCCTGTCGCGATCGCTGTTTCAGGGGCTGGCGCCGTGGGCCGGACTGCTGCCGGGACGCCTGCTGCATGTCAACGTGATCGGCTGCACGATCTTCGCGGCGATCTCGGGCTCGTCGGCTGCGACCACGCAGGTGATCGGCCGCATGTCGCTCAACGAGCTGCTGCGCCGGGGTTATTCCAGGGATATCGCAATCGGCTCGCTCGCCGGAGCCGGCACGCTCGGCTTTCTGATTCCGCCGTCGAACATCATGATCATCTATGGCGTGCTCGGCGACGTCTCGATCCTGAAGCTGTTCACCGCCGGCGTGTTGCCTGGCCTGCTGCTGGCGGGGACCTTCATGGGCTGGGTGATGCTGCACACGACGCTCGACAAGACGCTGGTGCCCGAAGCCGAGGCAAAGCTTTCGCAGGTGCCCTGGCGAGAGCGCTTCGCGGCCCTGAAGGACCTTGCGCCGGCGCTGTTTCTGATCGCCTGCGTGCTCGGCTCGATGTATGGCGGCCTTGCGACGCCGTCGGAGGCGGCGGCGGTCGGCGTGCTCGGCGCTGCGCTCGTCGCCTGGGGGCAGGGATCGCTGACGCGGCAAGTGATGCGCGACGTGATCATCGGATCGGTGGTCACCTGCTCGATGATCGCACTGATCGTGCTCGGCGCGTCGATCCTCGGCAATGCCGCGGCGTTCCTCGGCATTCCGCAATCCGTGGCCGCGTTCGTGAAAGGCCTCGGCCTGACGCCCTTCATGCTGATCGTCGTGCTGATCGGTTTCTACCTCGTCCTTGGCTGTTTCCTCGACGGCTTCTCGATGATCGTGATGACGTTGCCGATCGTGCTGCCGATCGTGAAGGCCGCAGGCTTCGACGAGATCTGGTTTGGAATCTTCCTCGTGCTTGCCGTCGAGATGGCGCAGATCACGCCGCCTGTCGGCTTCAACCTGTTCGTCATCCAGGGCCTGACGGACGACGGGCTCAGCTATATCGCGCGCGTGACCTTGCCCTACCTGCTCATCATGGTCGGCTTCGTGCTGCTGCTGACGCTGTTTCCGGGCGTCGTCACGATCCTGCCCAAATTGCTTTACGGATAAACGCCATCGCATCTGACGAAAAACCATCGCGCCGGCGCTATAGTTGATCGGGACGGGGCGCAGGGTCCGGTTTGATCGGCCCAGCGCCGCCGGAGGGTCCGAAGGCCGGCCCCTTTTGCGAACGCAATCGCGAAATTTTCAAGACCATCTTGTGATTGTGACGCGGCTGTTCGCAGAAGCAGCCGCAATGGCGCGCCCCGGGAAAGTCAATCTCCCTGCCCAACCTCGAGTCTCCCTTGTGCGACAAACGGGATAGAGTGGTGTAAGCACATGGTCGCGATTCGGAGGGGGCATGAGCAGGCAGCGAAAAACCTTGTACGTTAACCTGCCGGCACCGCTCGGCAACCGGCAAGCCGGTGATGCCCGTCCTGGTCGGCGTTTTCCGGTTCACCACGAAATTCAGAAATTGCAGGAGAAGCTGGCCGCGTTTAACGAGAGAATCGCGGAACTGGAGGATGAAGATCATCGGGGCCATGCGATGGATGTGTTAAAGGCGAATGCAATAGATTTCGCACGGCAGATCGATGAACTTCGCTGCCTGTTGGTGGAGTCCGATCCGAAGCCGCCTGAGGGTGGCGTTAAACCGCTTTCCAGGAGTTAAGGCGCCGATAAGCGACGGCATGTTGCAAACTGGATGTGCGGTGATAAAAGTCGGCTCTCAGAAAAAGGAACCGAAATGGCTAAGAAGAAAAAAGCGGTCAGACGTGCATGGACTGCGACAGACGTGCGTGAACTG
This sequence comes from uncultured Alphaproteobacteria bacterium, assembly GCA_963793165.1. GTDB lineage: Bacteria > Pseudomonadota > Alphaproteobacteria > Rhizobiales > Xanthobacteraceae > Bradyrhizobium. Next base: position 50,045 of record CAWBYU010000002.1, on the reverse strand, counting down.
AAATCCCTGGCGAAGAAACGGGCCGGCGTTACCAGGATTTCAAAGGCGCTGAAACGTTCAGTTGGCGCGACAGCAGCCAAGGCGCATCAACTCGGCGTGTCATTGGATACACGCGGCTAGAAACCAAGTAAGCACGCCTGTCGCAGTTGGATGAAAATTCACAATGGTTTGAACCCGGCGACGACGGTGCCGGCCTAAGGTGTCCGCTCCCCAAGCATGGAGGCGATGATGCCTAATACTCCGAAGCCAAACCAGGGCGGACAGCAGAGTCAAAATCCAAATCAAAAACCGGGGCAGCAAAACCAGAATCCCGGTCAAAAGCCCGGTCAACAATCGCAAAACCCCGGCCAGGGCGGGAAGCCCAAGTAGCGGGAAGCCCAAGTAAAAGAAGAACGGTTTTTGCAATCCTCTTTTGCAGTCCTCGTCTACAATCCTCTCCTGCAATCGTCATGCAATTTGCACAGCCCTGTCGGCCCGAGCCGGCAGGGTTTTGCTTTTGCAACGGTGACTTCTTCGCGGTCTTCCAGAACTCTAGAGAAAATCGCGCAGCCGGGAAATTTCAAGAATATGTTTCGCTGACAAGACGGCGCTAACCAGTTCTCCCTGCGGGGCGGTATGGATCTCATACAGGTGATGCTGACTGACAGGCCTCGCCATGAATTGCCGGATGCAACCGTCCAGAGTGCCGTCAGCTATCAGATAGGGGCCGTCGGTGCTGGTGCGGCGCTCATTCCTGATCGACGGCCATTTTCGAAGAGTTGCGGGCGCATCAAAATCGATGTGATTGCGGCCGTCCATGGCGGACTCCAAACTCTTTCACACGGTCCGGCGTGTTTTCCGGATACCGGAAAAGAGAATCCAAAAAAACCGCTCTATTTGAGGTAGAGGCTCAGCCGCCGCTACAATCACATAAGACCTCGCAGTTTTATTCCAAGTGGCGATGCCGACGCCCTGAACACAAACGCGATTTGACGCTGTCGAATCCTCGCCGGCTGCAAAAGCGAGGCTGACGCTCGTTCAGGGCTGACGCCCCCGGGCGATCGCAACCCGTGCGGCCGAGCGCAGAGACTCAAGATCAAATCCAGATGGATGTTTGTCCTTTTGTTGTGCCGGATGGTGAACGCCTTTCCGGTGACTACGAGCAACAACAGAACATGAAGTCGGATACTTGCCGGATCGCGGGGACTGAAGGGACGGGGAACAAAATGTGCCTGTTTTCGTGCCTTGTCACGACCGCGGTTTGTTGCCGCTTTGGCCGCCTTTGCCGCGGCGCCAAAAGTGGAGAAAAGGCTATAAAAAAAGGGTTTCGATGGTGCCGGTTGAGAGGATTGAACTCCCGACCTTCGGTTTACAAAACCGCTGCTCTACCGCTGAGCTAAACCGGCGATGGGGGATCGGCAGCCGGCGCAATCGCCTTTGCTTCCGCCGATCCGGCCGCCGGTCGAATATCAGACTTGCTCGCAAAGGGCTACCGCTTCGGGCCCGCGGCGCGCACGAAAAAGGCGGCCTCGCAGCCGCCTTTTTGCCTTGGTAGCGAGAACTTGAAGTCAGGACGACGCCGCGGCCTTACTGGCAGGGGTGGCGGCGGCCGTCTTCGCCCTTGAACCAGGTGCCGGGCTGGCAGACGAAGCCGTTGCGGGCGGCGTAGCTCTGACTGTACATGCCGCCGCGATAGCCGTTGTCGTAGGCAAAGGCATCGCCGCGGAACGGCGCGGTCGCGATGGCGCCGGCGGTGCCGATCGCGCCGCCGACAACACCTGCCGCGACGTCGCCGGGCCAGAAGCCGCTATCGCGCCGATCCCAGCGGTTGTCGTTCCAGCGGTTATCGTTCCAGCTGTCCTGCCAGCCATTGTTCTGGTTGGCGTTGCTCCAGTTGGTGCCGCCGTCCAGGCGATTGTAGCTGTTCTGATAGGCGGTCCGGCGTTGATAGCTGTCGGTGTAGGGATTGCCCGCTCCCTTGTTCTGGCAATTGGCGTTGGGATAGAATTGCGCGCAATAGCCGGGATTGTAGATCACCTCCTGAGCAATGACGGGGCTGGCGAGGGCTGACGTAAGAATCAGCGCTGCCGAGCCAAGAAGTCCGAGCTTGGTCATACGTTTCTCCGTTGTTGGATGGGACGGGGAGCCAAGCGCAGGCGGCAACAGACGTTCCGATTTTTCTCGGTTCCCCGGTCAAACTCACGTGATGGTCGGAACCCCGGAAAGGCGGCGTTGCGGGCCGCCTTTAAGAGGGGGCTCCGTCAGCAGGGATACCATCGTCCGTCCGGGCCGAGAAAAGTCGCGCCCGGCTGCAGGCCGCACACGGTCCGGCCATACACCGGCCGCCGGCCATAATAGGCGTAGGAATTGTCATAGTCATACGGCACGCGGCCACCGTAATAGGCGTAGGAATCGTCGCCGCTGAACGGCGCGGAGACGATCGCATCGGCGGTGCCGATCACGCCGCCGATCACGCCGGCTGCGACATCGCCCGGCCAAAAGCCCGAGCGCCCATAACCGTATTCGTATCTGTAGCCATCATTATAGTCGTTGGCCCACGGATGGCCTTGTGCGTAGCCGCCGGGCTCCTGCCTCATTTGCTGCGCCATCGCAGGCGTTGCCATCGCGACGGCAAGCAATGCGGCCGCGCCTGCTAATCTTGAGCTTGTCATGGCTGATTTCTCCAAAGTGGTTTGTCGGGAGAAAACAGCCCGCCGGGGCGGAGGTTCCGAAGCCGGATTGTGCGGTCTTCAAACTGGTGTGAAGTTGTGGTCCCAAATTCTGAGGGAATAAACAAATTTGCGGCAAACGGACTACGTCGATTTCTACTGAGCGGTTGACCCGACATCGGCTCGATCTTCATCCATGGAGCGTATGTCAAGACCAGACGGTGCATGCTAAACTTCCGCGGAGCCTCAGTCATGGACAGCAGCGTCTGCGAATCCTGAATTCCAAGCCCAAAAATAAATGTCGGCGGAGCCACGCGACCGACGGGGAGCGCCGCCATGGAGCTTGAGCCGATCGTCGTCGCGATCCAGCGCGCCAAGGACATGGCAGACCTCTCGGCGCTTCTCCGCGAATGGCGCGATGGCAGCGGGGTTTCGCACCTGGTCTATCACGCGGTGCATGTCCCCGCCTGCGATCGGCCCAATCCCGTGCTGCTGCTGACCTATGACCAGGCGTGGGTAAAGCGCTACGTCGTGCAGGATTATTTCAGCCTGGATCCCGTTGTCATCTCCGCAGCAAGGGATTCCTGCCGATCGACTGGATGAGCGTCGATCATACCAGCGCGGCAGCGAAGCATTTCTTTGCCGAAGCGGAGAGCTATGACGTCGGCCGCCATGGCTTTACCTTGCCGATCCGCGGCCTTCATGGCGAAAGGGCGCTGTTCACGATCACATCGAATGAGAGCGACGAGCAATGGCACAGGTGGCGCTTCACCCATCTGGCGAATTTTCATCTTGCCGCGCACTACCTGCATGACCGTGCCATGCAGCTCGCCGGCCTGCGCCCAGATCCCGCGGCGCGCCCGCTGACGCGACGCGAACGGCAGTGTCTCCATGGCCTGGTGACTGGCCATACGCCGCAGCAGATTTCGGCAAAATTGAATATATCCGCAAGCGCGGTGCATCTCTATCTACGCACAGCGCGAAAGAAGTTGAATTGTCTGACGGTCGAGCAATTCATCGCCAAGGCAAGTTGTCTGGATCTGATCGATCGCGGCGACTTTAACCTATTCTTAACGAAGCGCGCTTGAAACCTCCGCTTTCGATAGATTGTCGAGTTCGGCAGTTCGGTTAAGCTGTTGCGATCAATATCGGGCGACGAGCGGAGTTCAGCATGACGACAATTGCAAACACGGTTCCTGACATGTCGGCCATTACATCTGTTGTCGGGCTGCAAAATGCGACGACGGATCGTGTGATCGCAGGGCTCAGTACCGGGACATTTGTTGACCCGGCCAGTTCCAATCCCCTTGCGACGCTTCTGACCGGAACGCCCTCGGGCGGTCTTGGGCCCGCGACGATCGTCGATTTGTCCGATCATGCGAAGGCGGTTCTGGCGAAAGCCGCCACGGATCATGTCGCGGCGACGCGGCTCGAGGCACAGGTCCAGGCGTCGAGGGGCAAGACCGGTGGTTTGAAGGACTCGAATGCGCAGAGTTCGTCGGAAAAGTCGATCTTTGACCAGATCCACGATCTCGGACGCGAACTGACGACGTCGGTCAGCCCGTCGAACGGCGCCAGTGCCGGGGACGATGTCAGGGCGGGCATTCCGATCTGGCAGCAGACAGGAAGCGCCGACAATATCGCTATCCTCCAGGCGGGTGCGCGGCTCTACAACCGGACGCACGCGATGGAAGATATCGCGAAGAACGGCGGCCAATTTGCGTCGCCGACCGAGGGCCATGTCGTATCGGATGATGTCCTGTTTGTGTTTACGATGCACACGGAAATCGCGCGAAAGGTCTCGGATCTCAAGGATCAGGGCATGACCGATCAGGCGCAGGCCCTTAGCGATGCCCTCCAGAACGGCACGCTCAAGTTCCAGAAAGCCTCCGAGGTGCCGGATTTAAACATGAGATCATGGATGATCCACTTTGCCGATGCCGGCGGTGGCGGCGAGATGGGTTCAACAAGCGTGAAACCCACGGGCGCAACCAAGGCAGCGATCGACAGTGGTAAAGCGCTGGCCTTGAACATGGGCGATCGCGGCGATTTCTATGTAACCTGGTAACGGGCTCGGAACGCCACAGAGAACCGACAAGCCGCCAGCCGCCCAGGGGAGCCGATCCCAAGCCCGTTTGACGAGGTGTTCCGGTAATATCGGCTGCGCCTGAACATTCAGGTCCGAACTTTGCTCTGACAGACGCCGTGGCGAATGCCATAAAGCGTGGTCGGGCGATTGGAAGACGGATGTTCGGAATTCTGGGCCTTGGATTTCTGCTGGGCATGCAGCACGCGCTCGAGGCCGACCATATCGCCGCGGTGTCGAGCATCGCCGCGCGCCGCACCCATATTGGCGACATCGTCAAGCATGGTCTGACCTGGGGGCTCGGCCATACCCTGACATTGTTCGTCTTTGCCGGTGCGGCGATTGTGCTCGGCCGCGCGATCCCGCAAGCATTCGCGCGGCCGATCGAGACCGCCGTCGGCATCATGCTGGTGGGGCTCGGCGCCCATGTGCTGTGGCGGCTGTGGCGAGACCGCGTGCATTTTCACAAACACGGCCATGGCGACGGCACGGTTCACATCCACGCCCATGGTCATGCCGGCGAGGCCGTTGCGCATATCAGCGCCTCCCACGTCCATGCGCACGGCTTCCGCTGGCGCACGCTGCTGGTCGGATTGATGCACGGCATGGCCGGCTCGGCGGCGCTGCTGGTGCTCGCGGTCTCGCAGGCTTCCAGTGCGGCGGCCGGGCTCGGCTATGTCGCGCTGTTCGGGATCGGCTCGATGGTCGGGATGGCGGCGCTGTCGACGGTGATCGCGGTGCCGCTTGCGGTCTCCGCCCGCTGGCTGACCTGGGCCAACAGCGGATTGCAGGGTGCCGTCGGCGTCACCACCATGGCGATCGGCGCGATGACGATCTGCGCCACGGCCTTTGCGTAGGCGCGTAGCGGTCGGGAAGCGTTAACGTTTTCGATGGCGAATGTCTCGGAGTTGAACCAGCGATGCGGCTTGCGCGTTAGGACTACCGGCAGTTTGAACCGCGGCTTTAACCCTTGATGCAGCGCGTTGCGGTAGGGTGGGGGTCTGCAACCGGAATCCGAAACCATGCGCGCGGGCCTCGCACTGGCCGTTTTGATCGCAACGACCTGGACGGCCGCGGCCGACACCGGTCCCGTCATCGTGCTGCCGGGGCGGCCCGGTGTGCCCATCATCATCAATGGAATTGACGTGTCCTATGCCGTCGTCGAAGGCGACTGGGGGCTCGGCAAGGGCGTGCATGTGCAGCCGACCGTCTATGGCGGCCGTCCGGTCGCCCCGCTGAATGTTGGTCATTATTATCCGAGCGCCGGCAACACGCCGGGCTATGGACGTCTTGAAATCCAGCCGCCTGCCAACCGCGTCCTGCCGCAGCCGGCGGAGAGCTATCATGAGTCATGGTCCGCGCAATCGACCCCGCAGGAGCCCCAGCCGGAGGTGCCGTTCTATCCGCCGCCGGTGGTGTTCGCGCCGCAATATGGGGGCGCTGAAATGCCACGGGATTTCTCAGGCCCGCGGCAGGATTTTCGGGGTCGAAAGCCCGGGAGCGTTCGACGCTAGAGCCTGATCCGGAAACGTGGGAACCGGTCTTCCAAAAAGATCACGATCTAAAGCCGGCGGTAATAAGAAGCCCGTAAGAAATAGACCGCACAGGAGAGAGTAATGCGTGAGACAATTTCAGGATTGGCGGTGGCCATCGCCGTGATGACCGTGAGCGCCGCGCCCGCGATGGCATGCGGCGGTGGATTTGCAGGTTCGTGCTACGCGCCGGCCTATACCTATGCGGGCTGCAATGCCGGCTGCTGGCCCCGCGAGCGGTTGCCTGATCCGGTGCTGCAATATGGCGCGGTGCCGTACGCCACGCCCCAGTATTATTACGTCGATCAGGGCCCGACCTATAGCGGCCCCGGCAATTTGGCGCCGCCTCGGTTCTATCAGGAAGGCGCGGTATCCGGCCGAGACGCCGTCCGCCGCCCGTGGCGCAGGCATACCGGCTATCGCGGGCCCGTGCTGCGCCGTTACTACTGATCGGTGTTCGGTCGAGAAACTGGCGCCCGTTCGCATGACGCGAGCGGGCGTTGTCGTGCGCGGTCAGCCCATCAGCCCGAGCCGGCTGGCGCCGATATAGAGCGCCAGCACCGCGGCGTTCGACACGTTGAGGCTTTTGATCTCGCCGGGCATGTCGAGCCGGGCCACCGCGCTGCAGGTCTCCCGCGTCAACTGCCGAAGACCCTTGCCTTCGGCGCCCAGCACCAGCGCCAGCGGCTGCCGCAGGGCGATGGCGCCGAGATTTTCGCCGCCCTGGCTGTCGAGGCCGACGGTCAGAAAGCCCTGATCGTTCAATTCGGTCAGGGCGCGGGCGAGATTTTGCACCGTCACCAGCGGCACCAGCTCCAGCGCGCCCGAGGCGGATTTGGCCAGCACGCCGGTCGCCTCCGGACTATGACGCGCGGTGGTGACGATGGCCTTGACCGCGAAGGCCGCCGCCGAGCGCAGAATGGCGCCGACATTATGCGGATCGGTGATCTGGTCGAGCACCAGCACGATGCCCTCCTGCGGAAGCGTGTCGATATCCGGCGAGGGCAGGGGGTCGGCTTCCGCCAGCAGGCCCTGATGCACGGCGTCCGGACCGAGCCGCTGGTCGATCAGCGACGGCCGCACGATTTCCGGGGTCACGCGGGTATCGATATGGTCGTCCGCCAGCCGCCGCGCGGCGTTTTCGGTGAGCAGCAATTTTCGAATATGGCGTTGCGGATTGGCCAGCGCCGCCGCCACCGTATGCCAGCCATACAGGATAACGGGCCCCTCGGGGTGGGGGTCACGGTCTCGCCAGGCCGGCCGGCGGCCGGATTCGCGGCCCCCGCCGGGTGCTTTGCCCCCGCCGCGCCGGAACCTGGGCTTTCGGTCATGCTCGTTCATGGGCCGCTTGTGTCATGGGTTCCGGATTATGGCAATTTGGGCCCCTCGCGGGATGTATTTGATGGCCGGCGTTGGTTGACTTTGCCGGGGCGATTCCCCCATAAACCGCCCGACCGGGAGCTCGCCATCGGCGCCCGGTATTAACGGCATCCGTGGCCTCATCCGCCGCCATCTCGGCGGATGGGTTTCGACGCTGTTGAGCGGGGGAGTGTCCCGAGTGGCAAAGGGAGCTGACTGTAAATCAGCCGTCTTACGACTTCGAAGGTTCGAGTCCTTCTTCCCCCACCATCACTTTCCAGGGTTTGGTGTCTTATTGCTTCCCGGCCTGGCAGCCGCCGCCGTTCGAACCGGGAAGTATCGCCATGGCGACGCCGAACGCGCGGCTATCGACTGTCGCCGACGCAATGGTCCACCGTTTCCTTATCCGCAGCCGACAAGTGTCCGTACTCCGGCCCCTGCTTTTCCTGATTTGCGATCGCGGCGTAGCTGCGAAAATAAACGTTCACGGGCAGCTTCCGCGAAAGACACTCACACAATGCTCCGTTTCCGATCGCCAGAACGCATTGTAATTTTTTCCGTTGCTTTATCAGGTCGACGGCAGCCATGGCCTGTTCGAACTGGCTCGCGCTTTCCAGTTGTTGAAATGACTGCTGAGACAAGGCCGCTGATGAAATGACGACGGCAAATATCGCGATGCCTGCAAACCATCCAAACATCTTTGCCATCCCATTCGCCGCCGCGGCCACCGGCGTGGTCGGCGTGATCACCGGGCGCCTGGAAGAGAATTCAATCGACCTGCCGCGTGTCAGTGCCGGGCGGCTTGTCCGGCAATAAGCCTTCTCTGGCGCGAGCCGCCATCCCGCCTGCGACCCCGACGCCCAGGACATACATCCAGCCCTCGTGAAAATCGAACAGGTGGGAATTGAACAACGAACTGATGACGTTCTGAACGACAACAACAAGCCCAATCCAGGCAGCGAGGCCCGATCCGCGGAATAGCCGGAGATGAAAGTACCACATCGCATAGAGAACGATGCAGCCCAGCACCCCCCATTGAATGGCCACGTAGAGCGTCTGATTGTGCGGATTGCGGATAATGTTAGCCCATTCTCCGGTCTTGCCTTCCGCCTCGCGCGCAAAGAGCTCCTTGGTCGATCCGGTGCCATGCCCGAACAGCGGCGCCTCGGCGATCGACCTGATCGACGTGCGCCAATAGGCCAATCGCTCACCATGCGAGGTGGCGATATCGGTGTCGCGGTTCACCCTGTAATCGCGCACCGTGTTCTCCACACGGTCGCGCACATAGGGAGACGTAAACCAGACCAGTGCTCCCATCGCGACGCCGGCGGCGAGAAACCAGACCGCCAACCTGCGGCTCAAATACCTGAAGGCAAAAATAATCAGCAGACCCGGCAGATAGAATACGACGGTACGCGCCGTCGCCACAAACATCATGCTGCAAAAGAAGCCCAGCAGCACAACGGCGCAGCCGATCGCCAATGCCCGCCTGTTCTCCTTCACTAAGGTCAGGAGAAGCGGAGCCGTTGCGAGCAGGCACAGCGCGAATTCCTGGCTCTGATCGATGTAATTTCTGACGGGAACGCCGACGGGGGCGGTCGCCGAAATCTTCCAGTCGGCAAAATACGTGACCCAGGACAGTCCCATCAGCAAAGCGCAGGAGGCGAGGAATGCGATCAGAACCCATTGGCCGCGTTGAGAGCGCTGAAAATGATAGAGCAGGAACGGTATCGCCAACAGCTTGGTTACCGGGGTGAGACCGAGAAGCCGGACAGACAACGGACCGTCAGCCCACAGCATCCCGACGAGGGCAAGGGCAAAAAACGCCACCGGCAGCAAACAGGCCGGTCGCCTGAGATAGCGAAGAAATCCGATGTCGAGGGTCGGAATCAATACGATGAACCAGAGCACCATGAAAATGGCGACGCCGGTCGTTGACCAGGGAAGCAAAGCTGCCGCCAGCGCCGGATAGAGGTCGGCACATAAGAGCCAAAACCAGGACCGTGGCGTGGAGGATATGACCGAAAGAAGCCGCTGATTCGGTGCAGAAACCCTGATCGTGTCCGTCATCAGTAACACACAACGTATGAGCAATATTGCTCACATTATACGGTATTTCAGTGCGCGTGGAACTTTGTTTGCTCCCCCGGCTTATTGCTCAACGTTGGGCTTTTCTATCGACGGTTGTGATGATATCGTTGACTCACTAAATGGGGTGGTAAAATTGTTGCTGGTCGGAAAGATTTATCGACTGAAATTCCCGGGCATCGCGGCGCGCGTGATCGAGACGCCTTGCGGCGTCACCCCCGGCAAATTCCCCTATCTTGTAGAGAGCCTTTTTCTGAGAAGCCGCTGGTGGGTCAACGACCTCGGCGAGCCCGATAACATCTACTCGCCCTTGCTGATCACGCCGGCCAGGCGCGCGGCTCTCGCCGGGCGCGGGTCGGTTTCTGAAGGCAAGGTGCTTCAGTAAACGCGGCCTTCGCATCCATCGCACCCTGACCGAGTTGCAGGCCGCGCGCGTTCGCAGTTCCCATCCAAAAGCACGAAGCGGGAATGCCCCCAAACGGCGGAGGGCCGCCCGCCCCATTGGGCTGTGTTCATCCGCGCGGCGCCGCGCTGGACGCAACGTCGGCCGGGCCTTCCGTCCTCGGGAAAGTAACGCCGGGCAGATAGAGGGCGAGGGGACGGATCTCGTAGACCGCGGTGGGATTGACCCGGCGCAGGTCGCGTGCGGCCGCGATGACGGCGGCTTCGGTGGCGCAGTCGAGCACATAGAAGCCCAGCAACTGTTCCTTGGTCTCGGCAAACGGGCCATCGATAACCAGTCCCTCGCCCGGGCCGCGCAAGGTGCGGGCCTTCTGGGTCGCGCCCAGCCGCGCCGCCGGACCGAGCTGCCCCTGCTGCTTGAGCCGGTCATGGACCCGGTGCAGGTCGGACATGACCGCCGCATCTTCCTGCGGTGTCCAGGACGCAACCTCGGCTTCCACGTGGTAGGCCAGAATGGCGTAAAGCATCGCTACCTCTTTTCGTTGCGGGATCGGCTCGCTCAGGACGTTTGGCCGGGATAAATCCCGACAATCCCACATCCGAATGGCTGCGGCCCAGGCCATTCATCGGCGCTTACTTGGTCTGACGATCGCCGCGATCGCAGCCGCGCCCGGATTTTTAAATAAAAACGCGACGGGATTGCTCCCGTCGCGTTCCAGTTGTTGTACTCGCTGGTCCAGGCGCCGAGAGCGCCCTGTTGCGAGGCTCAAACGAGCCTAGCGGGCGATCCCAGCGAGGTGACAGCGCTTGGTATAAGACACTGGATCACCTCCTTTCATTGTTGGCGGAAACAGTATTATAGGCAGCGAATTAGCCCGTGTTAAGGGGCGGAACAAGGCAAGGGGTGGCATTAAGTGCCGAGCCGGCGCATGGCGGTTGAGGCGGCTTGCCCGCCGTGTTAGTTGATCGGCCGCGCGCGGGTGTAGCTCAATGGTAGAGCAGCAGCCTTCCAAGCTGAATACGAGGGTTCGATTCCCTTCACCCGCTCCAGTTTTTTCAGACATTATTGGATTCGTTAAAGTCCATTGTGACAGGCCGGGGGTGACGCTCCACGTCAGCGGCCCCTTAGGATGCTGCCGGCGATAACGACCGGTCGATACATTCTCAGGTAGAAAAGTAAGTGTTTTTTAGGAGCATATCGATACCGTTCGGGCATCTTCGCAATGTGTCGCCGCCGGTTGAAACAAGCGAGGCGAAGATGGCGCCGAAGTCTGGAAATGCCTGCCATGCAAGTGTTCTACAATCCTCTCAACCCGTCGTTCCGAACCTGGCAGTTGCCGGAGCCACCTTCGTCGCCCAGCCTTTTGGCCTCGATGGCGGCTAAGCATCAGGCTTCGTCCAACGAGAAATCGCCGGACAAACCTTCAACCCCGTCCACCGGCAGCATCGGCCAATCGCCGGTGGTGCAGGCGTTTCTGCTGCGGTTGCAGGAACTGGGACTGTCCTATCGGCCGGGCACCGACGGCGACGACGCGCTGTCGGGCTGGAGCAAGAGTTCTCGTCGACGGCGGCGACGGCAATGACACGATCGGTGTCTGGTCCGACAGCGTGGTCGATGCCGGCGCGGGCAATGAACTCGGTCCATGCCTGGTCGGGATCGGTTGTTTACGGCGGCGCCGGCAACGACCAGATCGATGTCTGGTCCGATAGCGCGGTGGATGCCGGCGAGGGCGACGACATGGTGCGCGCCTGGTCGAACACCGTGACGATGGGTGGCGCCGGAAACGACACGATCAGCGCCTGGTCTGAAAGCCTGGTCGATGGCGGCGCGGGGAATGACACCATCTCGGTTTGGTCCAACAGCCGCGCCTATGGTGGTAACGGTGACGATACCATCTCGGCCCGTGTCGGTGGCTATGTCGAGGGCGGAGCGGGCAACGACACCATCGATGCGGACAACGGAGCGGTCGTCAGCGGCGGTGCCGGCGACGATGTGATTGGCGCTGACCGGGGCGCAACAGTTCTGTTCAACGTCGGCGATGGCAAGGATACGGTATTCGCCCTTCGCGACGTTACCATCAAGCTGGGCGCGGGTTTGTCGGCTGAGAACATGAACGTCACGATGTCCGGAAACAGCGCGACCCTGTCCTTCGGTGACGGCTCCGATCAGTTGACGTTGAATCTCGGCGGCGTCTACCCGGTGAACATTTCCTTCGCCGATGGCACAAGCATGGAGATCAAGGCCGAGGTGCTGAACAAGGTCGATTTGCGGGCGCGGGCTGGCGTGACAAAATTGGCCTGACGGCGGCCATCTGCGCAGCGCTGCTCAAGGACCTGAAAACCCGCCCGGCCCTCGCTGCGGCGGGTTTCATTTGGCCTCTGTGGGCGCTGAGGTGAATGAACGCTTCGGTGGTCGTCGGCATTCCGACAACTTTCCACGGCATCCACACTCCCGCCTTGAAAAAAAGCGAAAAGTGTAATCCATGTGTCCGGTACGAAATGTCACCTATGTCTCGGGCCGCTCATTCAAAGACTTCCTGGATTCGAATGTCCCTTCCGACACGCCCGGCTGATTGGTTCGCGCGACAAAGGTTCGCATTCTGATGCGGGATAGTCGCTGGGTGGCTTTGGCCCTGATTTTCATCACTCGCCTGGCGCTTGGATTTCAGTTCCAGTCGGTGGGTTCGATTGCACCGATTCTTGTCGACGAGTTCCAAATCGACTTCGTCCAGGTCGGTAGTCTGGTCGGCGCTTTTCTGTTTCCCGGGGCTTTCATCGCGATCCCCGGTGGCTTCCTGAGCCGCCGGTTTGGCGACAAGCAGGTCGTCAGTTGCGGCGTCATACTCATGATTGCAGGCGGCCTGGCGGCTGGAGCCGCGCCGACTTACTGGTCCTTGATGCTCGGCCGCGTTCTCAGCGGCATTGGAGCATCCCTCGTTCTCATTCTCGCAACAAAGATGGTTACGGACTGGTTCGCCGACAAAGAACTGGTCCTGGCGATGTCGGTAAATATCATCGGCTGGCCAATGGGCATCGCGGCCGGGCAGGCGGTACAGGCGACCATCGCCCAGCATTATTCGTGGCACTCCGTCTTCAATCTGACGTCAGCTATTCTCGGGCTCCCGTTGTTGGCGATCATCCTGTTTTACCGAAATCCTCATGATGCGAACAAGCCGTCTCAATCGTCTTCAGGATTGAGCGCATACGAATTTGGGATGGTCTGCCTGACTGGGGCGGTCTGGATGCTGGTCAACGCAGCCTATCTCGTAATTCTTACCTTTGGTCCGACGCTTCTCGTTGAACGCGGCATTTCCATTGTTGAGGCGAACGTCACCGTAAGTCTCATGTCCTGGGTATCGATGGCCGCCCTGCCGCTTGGAGCTTATCTCGCCACCCGCTTTAGGATACCCGACCTGTGCATGCTTCTCGGACTCCTTGGGAGCATCGGCGCGGCTATCCTGCTGCCGATCGTACCCGAGGCTCAAACCTCGCTGCTTGTTCTGTTTGGTGTCGCGTTCTCCCTGGCGATGCCGGTCATTTCCACCCTGCCGGCGCGATCGCTGGCGCCACAGAACCGCGCCCTCGGCTTTGGAATATACTTCGTCTGGTTTTACGCAGGGACTCCCATCCTGACCGCCGCAGCTGGGTGGCTGAAAGACAGGTTTGGCACGGCCGAACTTTCATTCTTCTACGCCGGCTCTATCATGGTGATCTCGCTCGGCTTGATTTTTATCGTCCGCTTTCAGCAGATGCGGGCATCCAAAAAGGTTGGTTTGAGCGCGGGGACGAGCGTCGCCTAGATATAGGGGCCACAGAGCCTGGGTGGCCGGCACGCGCGGCCCGCGGATGGCTTCATGCCGTGGGCGCGGAACTTGGCACCGGAAAATAGTGTATCCGCTGGGTCTCATGGCGCCGGGAGAGCTTCCCGGGTGACAAGACCATACGTTTCGGAGGAAGTCTGCATGTCGGTTCTGCCACTCCAAGGCATCAAAATCCTTGATCTGACGCGCGTGCTGGCGGGGCCGCTGTCGGCGCAGATGCTGGCCGATCTCGGCGTCGAGGTGATCAAGATCGAACGTCCCGGCGGCGGCGACGACGCCCGCGCCTTCGGTCCGCCCTATCTGGTCGACCCCGAGGGCAGGCAGAACAACAACAACTCGTTCTATCTGTGCGCCAACCGCGGCAAGAAATCGGTCACGGTCAATATCGCCAAACCCGAAGGCCAGCAGATCATCCGCGAGCTGGCAAAATCCTGCGACGTCATGATGGAGAACTACAAGGTCGGCGATCTCAAGCGTTACAAGCTCGATTACGAATCGATCCGCGCGGTCAATCCCGGCATCATCTATTGTTCGGTCACGGGCTTCGGCCAGACCGGGCCTTACGCCCCGCGCGCCGGCTACGATGCGATCTTCCAGGCGATGGGCGGCTTGATGAGCGTCACCGGCCATATCGACGGCGAGCCGGGCGAGGGGCCGATGAAGGTCGGCCCGAGCATCGTCGATTACATGACCGGCATGAATACCTCGATCGGCATCCTCGCGGCGCTTTATCACCGCAAGGCCAATGGCGGGGAGGGACAGCATATCGACGTCTGCCTGCTCGATACCGTGATCGCCTCGCTGTCGCATTATGCGCAGATCTATCTCATCAACGGCGAGATGCCGCCGCGGCGCGGCACCTGGGGCAATGGCGGCATGCCGGCCGGCGCGTTTCGCTGCACCGATGGCGAGTTGATGCTGGTGGTCGGCAACGACGCGCAGTTCGCCCGCAGCTGCGCCGTGCTCGGCGAGCCGGAGCTCGCGACCGATCCGAAGTTCGCCAAGAACAACGACCGGGTCCTTCATGGCAAGGAGATCATGGCGATCTTCGCCGGGCTGTTCCTGAAGCAACCCGTCGCCTATTGGCTGGAAGAGCTGGAGAAGGCCGGCGTGCCCTGCGGGCCGATCAACGATTTCGCGCAGGTGTTCGCCGACAAGCATGTGCGCGAGCGCGGCATGGAGATCAAGGTCGACCATCCCTTCGAACCCGCGCTGTCGCTGATCCGCAATCCCATTACCTTCTCCGGCACCCCGGTGACGGATTATCGCGCGCCGCCGCTATTGGGTGCGGACACCAGGGAAGTGCTGGCCACCATCGGCTATGACGACGCCAAGCTGGAGGCGCTGAAGAGCGAGGGGATCGTGTAGCAGGTCGGTCAGTTTCCACGCGCAGCGGCGCTCCGGTCTCGATCGAAGCATGGCATCGCCGGGGGATGCCAGTGCTGACGAGGAGAGATCGGTTGGTCGCTTGCGGCCCATGCTTCGAGACGCTCGCGTCGCTCGCTCCTCAGCATGAGGTTGTGGTGTTGCAACAAATCAGACCTCATCCTGAGGAGGCCGCGAAGCGGCCGTCTCGAAGGATGGGCTGCGTCATCCAGCTCACAGGTCCTGCCGGGTAAGCCGCCCATGCGGCGCCACCGGCCTGGCGGACGCCTTGCTCGGGACGCCGCCGCCCGTCAGCGCCATCACCGACACTGCGACCACGCGCTCGATCACCCCCTCGACATCGCCAAGATCGCACAATCCTTCCGACAGTCTTGTCAGCCGCTCGCTGTCGCGGATGGTCTGGTGCGCCATGGCGAGCGCGAAATGCAGGCCCCAATAGAGATCGACCTCGCTGCCATGGGGCAGCGAGCGCCGCATCGCGGCGGCGAATTTCCGCAAATGGTCGATTTCGCGGTTCTTGATCCGTCGGATCGGCGGCACCGATTCGATCGAGGCGCGGATCATGAAGCGCGCCGCGGTCGAACGCTCGCGGTCGGGGCCGAGGCAGCCGCGCAGCGTCGGGCCGACCAGCGCGCGCAGAATCGCATCGATGCTGGCGCGTCCGCCGCCGGCCAATTCCGCGGCTTTCAGTTCGTTGAGCCGCTCGCGGTTGGTGGCGAGGCTGCGGGTGACGAACAATTCGGCGATCAATTCGTCCTTGGAGCCGAAATGATAGTTCACCGCCGCGAGATTGACCTCGGCGGCGGCGACGATGTCGCGCAAGGTCACGTCGCCGAAGCCGCGGTCGGCATAGAGCCGCTCGGCGGCGCTGAGGATCGCGCTCCTGGTGTGGTCCGACGCCATGTCATGAGCCCATGCAACAGGGTCGTTGCAATTCAAACAGTTGTATGAAACTATGGTTTGAACGATGGAATGTCAATGCGCGTGACGCATCGATGGTCCAGCGTGCCGCCATCTCGGCCGCGGCCGCCGCGACCATCGACGCAAGAAACGGTCTTGCGATGGACGGGCGGCGGGCAGACAGTGCGGGCAAAGATTTCGGAAAACGAAGGTGAGGAGCGTGCCATGGACTTCAATATGTCAGACCGCCAGAAAGATTGGCTCAACCGCGTGCAGTCGTTCATGACCAAGCATGTCCGGCCCGCGGTGCCGATCTACCAGCAGCAGGACGCCCAGGGCGAGCGCTGGAAGGTGATCCCGATCCTCGAAGACCTGAAGAAGAAGGCGAAGGCCGAAGGCCTCTGGAATCATGTTCATGCCGCCGAACGCGCATGAGGACGACGAATTCCGCGGCGCGGGATTGAGCAATCTGGAATACGCGCCGCTCGCCGAAGAGATGGGCCATATCGGCTGGGCCTCCGAGGTGTTCAATTGCTCCGCGCCGGATACCGGCAACATGGAAGTGTTCATGCGCTACGGCACCAAGGAGCAGAAGCGCAAATGGCTGCGTCCGCTGATGGACGGCGAGATCCGCTCGGCGTTCCTGATGACCGAGCCCGCGGTGGCGTCCTCGGATGCGACCAATATCGAAACCCGGATCGAGAAGGACGGCGACCATTACGTCATCAACGGCCGCAAATGGTGGTCGTCGGGCGTCGGCGATCCCCGCTGCAAGATCGCGATCCTGATGGGCAAGACCGATCCGAGCGCGGCGCGTCATCAGCAGCAGTCGCAGATACTGGTTCCGCTCGATACCCCCGGCGTCAAGGTAGAGAAGATGCTGCCGGTGTTCGGCTTCGACGACGCGCCGCACGGCCACGCGCAGGTGCTTCTCGAAAACGTCCGCGTGCCCGCCAGCAACATCCTGCTCGGCGAGGGCAGGGGCTTTGAGATCGCACAGGGCCGTCTCGGCCCGGGCCGCATCCATCACTGCATGCGCACCATCGGCAAGGCCGAGGAAGCGCTGGAGAAGATGGTGAAGCGGCTGTCGTCGCGCACCGCGTTCGGCAAGAAGATCATCGAATTTTCGATCTGGGAACAGCGCATCGCCGAAGCCCGCACCGATATCGAGATGAACCGGTTGCTGTGCCTGAAAGCCGCCGACATGATGGACAAGGTCGGCAACAAGACCGCGCAGCTCGAGATCGCCATGATCAAGGTGGCGGCGCCCAACATGGCGCTGAAGATCATCGACCACGCCATCCAGGCGTTCGGCGCCGCCGGCGTCTCCGACGAGGCCGGGCTGGCGCGCGACTATGCCTCCATGCGCACCATGCGCTTGGCGGACGGTCCGGACGAGGTGCATAACCGCGCCATTGCCAGACTTGAACTTCGGAAGTATGCAAACGCTTCCATAAAATAAAAGGGAGGGCTCATGTGGCGCTCTCCCTACCGTCATTCCGGGGCGATGCGAAGCATCGAACTACGATGTGCAATTGCACATCGGAGAATCTCGAGATTCCGGGTCTGGTCCTTCGGACCATCCCGGAATGACGAATGAGAGAGGGAGCGTCACCGTGGCCCAAGACGTCCAAAAGGATCAAGGCGTCAGGACAGACGAAGAGTTTTCGGGCACCAAGCCGGTCGAGGAGCGGCATCGCATTGACGAGAGCCGCCTCGACGGCTGGCTGCGCGATAACGTTGAAGGCTATCAGGGACCGCTGACCGTCCTGCAGTTCAAGGGCGGCCAGTCCAACCCGACCTACCGGCTCGATACGCCCGGGCGTTCCTATGTGATGCGCCGCCGGCCGTTCGGCAAACTGCTGCCGTCGGCGCATGCGGTCGATCGCGAATTCCGTGTCATCGCCGCGCTCGGCAAACAAAGCTTTCCGGTCGCGAAAGCCTATGCGCTGTGCACCGACGATGGCGTGATCGGCTCGGCGTTCTACATCATGTCGATGGAAGAGGGCCGGGTGTTCTGGGATCCCACGCTGCCCAGCCAGACGCCGCAGGCGCGCCGCAAGATCTTCACCAGCAAGATCGAGACGCTGGCGAAACTGCACGTGTTCGATCCGCAGGCGATCGGGCTCGGCGATTTCGGCAAGCCGGGCAATTATTTCGCGCGCCAGGTCGATCGCTGGACCAAGCAATATCGCGCGTCCGAGACCCAGCACATTCCCGAATTCGAGAAGCTGGCCGAGTGGCTGCCCGAAGACCGTGCCGCCGCAGGAGCGCGTCTCGATCGTGCACGGCGACTACCGGCTCGACAACATGATCTTCCATGCCACCGAGCCGCGGGTGCAGGCGGTGCTCGATTGGGAACTGTCGACGCTCGGCGATCCCATGGCGGATTTCACCTATCTGTTGATGCAGTGGACCATGCCCGGCCTCGCCAATGCCGACCTTGCGGCACTCAATATTCCGAGCATGGAAGAGGCGGCGCAAATCTACTGCAACGTGACCGGCAGCGCCGTTCCCGACCTCAACTGGTATTTTGCCTACAATCTGTTCCGCCTTGCGGGCATCACGCAGGGCATCGCCGGCCGGATTCGCGACGGCACCGCCGCCAATGCCAAAGCCATCGAGTTCGGCGAAACGCACGGTGCCGCTGTCGAAGGCGTCCTGGGAATACGCGCAGAAGGCCGGCGCGACGTAAGATTAAAGGGCGCAACATGCGAGTGTTGCGCCCTTTCGTTTGGATGGCTCACTGGTTCCCTGCGGACATCGGTTGTGATTGCAGAATGCGCGCGCAAAAGTTCGCCGGAGAGCAAACGGGCGCGGGACATTTCGCCAATGGGTCGAAAGGAGGAGTAGTTTTCGCAATAGATTGGTTGGCGCTTCCTTCTGCCGCGCGTCCGTTGCGGCAAGCCGGGACTCCAAGCACTCGGGATTGCTCCGCCACACATCCTGCGGGAATCATCTGGCATTGCAGGGTGGTTTGTGGCGGACGCTCCATCAAATTTCCACAAGATTCATTGATGCATCTTGTAGGCTCGCTGTCCGTTATGGTAGATGCATAACTGCATCTTAATTGCGGAGCGAAAAAATGTCCATTCTTTCCGACAAGCCTCGGCATTCAGTCCGCCGGGCGATTTGCATGGACAACATCTCCGATCTTGCACGACAATTGCTACACCTGACATTGCTCATGATGATTAGTATTTTCATGTCATCGCAAGTCGTAATCGCCGCATCATCTTCGCCTGCCGTCAAAGAAGCATGCGGCGCGGAAATTCGATCGTTCTGCTTGCGGCCATGGCGGCTTACGCCTGATTCCATATCGACGTGTGTTGAGGAAAATCGTTCGAAGCTATCTCCCGTATGCCAGACCTTTTGGGAAACGGCACGCATGTGTCAGCTAGAAATGAAGGATGTATGCGGCGGACTTTTTCCACTCACAATCAAACGCTGCTTGGCTAATTCCGGAGACAAGTTTTCCAAGACGTGCCGAGAAACCTTGAACATCAAATAACTCGCCCGCTGTTGCGTTGCCGCCGCCGTCGCGATCAGACACCTGGAGATTGCGACGAGGCATTAAACCGGCGAGCACCTCGTCTGTCGCGGACTGAGCGCGTCTTCCGTCGCTCGGCTGGCTCTCCCACCGCCGGCCGAGATTTGCTTTACTGTTGCGCGGCGGCCTGCGGAGGCTTGTCGGTCCACTCCGGCGGGGCGCCAAACTTGCCGGCGACAACTCCCGCCAAGCCAGGTGCGCGGCCAAAGCTGTCACACGCCGCGTATTTCGGCTCGCCACCAAACCACGACTTTATCCGCTGACCGGACGGCAGCGCAATGTCCACGGATTGTGGCTCTTTGCCGGTCACAAGCATCCGGGAGAATTCATTCCCGAACGTTGTCGCCAAACTATAGGCGTCGCCGACTTCGGAAACACGAGGGCTATTCGTGATCGAATTCGCGCCGCGGGCCCATACCATCGCGGCGCGCTGGACGCCCTTGCCGTCGGTCGCCTCCGCTTCGACGGCAAGCCCGCCCAAGCCGAAGGGAAGACGTGGAATACCCACCGGCAAGCCGGCCGCGCTGCCGCCCAAAGACACCGCACTCGCCACCCCCGCTACGACCTTGTCGGTCGGCAAAACGTCGGTGACGACCGTTCGAACGGTCAGATCGGCAGTTTCACCTGATGAAACGATTTGGAACTTGTCGCTCAAGGCGACGCAAACCTCGCGATCGAGCGCGTTCGCGATCAGCGTGCGATCTTGCTCTGCTTTCACCAGCGACAAGGCGCTTTGGGTAAAGGTTGTGGGAACGAAACGTATGGTTTTCACCGAAGCCAACACATCGGCGTCGACATAATTTCTTGACTTCGAAAGCATGCCCTTTTGTTCGCCCAGGTTGTTGTACGTTTTCAGCGTCCCTGCCTCCTTGAGAGGTACGGAAGCGCACCCGGCCGCCACCAACGGCAGCACAACGCATGCCGTTCTCAAGGGAAGCAGTTTCAAGATAGCCAGCAGGCAGGAGCGCCGATCCAACCGATAAGGCGTCGCGCGCGCTGTTCGGCTCACCGAAGGTTCCGGCAATAGTCTGGAGGATGTTTCCTCGCCGATCGCCTGAGATGCGCCTGTCATCGTGACATACGCCTCTCGACGTCGGGCGAAATATGTCGGCTGGCGAGTGACAACTGCTTTGCCCGCGATACCAGGCACGGTTTGCGGCCACGAAGAACGGCGTCTTGTCACGTCTCGGACCCCAATATAGGATGCATCCCAGCATCTAGCTGTGCCCGTCGCCGGGAGTCAAGATGCAATAATGTATCTTATGGGGAGGCCGGTGATCGCATGGGGGAACGACGTCGGGGCGCGGACCTCGAGCAGGCGATCCTGGAAGCTGCGTGGTGTGAATTGGCCGAGCGCGGTTATTCGGGAATGACGATGGAGGCCGTCGCCGAGAGGGCCGGCACCAGCCGTCCTGTGCTCGCACGTCGTTGGGATGGAAGGGCGCCACTCGCCGTCGCGGCGGTTCGGCAACAAATGGCGAAGTACCCGCTGGAGGTGCCGGACCGAGGCAATCTGCGCACGGAATTGCTGGAGTTCCTGGAACGTGCCTCGGATCGTGCTTCCGGAATCGCGGTCGCTTTTGCGCTATTATCGAGCGAGTATTTCTCGGAAAGCCGCTCGGCGCCAAAGGATATGCGCGCCGCGCTCATTCAGGGCAAAGTGCAAGCGCTTTCGTTGATCCTTGAACGCGCTGTGGGGCGCGGCGAGATTGATCCGAAAAGGCTGATTCCGCCCGTCTCTTCTCTGCTGACCGATCTTTTTCGGCACTACGTCATTATGAACTTTTCGGTCCCGCCGCCTGCATTGCGGAAGGCCTGGGTCGACACCGTGTTCCTGCCGCTCGTCCGAGCCAGGTAGGACCGTGCCGCGATCGCATTCGCCAATGGGTCGAAAGTAAGAGCCGTTTTCGTACTACAACTGAGCTTCGATAGCGGCCTTGTCGATGATCGAGCATACTTTCTCGATCCGTCCGTCTCGAAACTCATAGAATACGTTTTCGCTAAACGAGACTCTCTTGCCGTTGACAGGAAGACCAAACAGGATTCCTTTCGGCGTGCAGTCGAAGTTCAGGCGGCTCGCCACACGCGGCGGCTCGGAAATCAGCAGCTGGATATCAAAATGGAGATCTGGAATCGCCCGAAAATCTCCCTCCAGCATCTCGCGATAGCCCGATAACCCGATCCGCTCGCCGTTGTAATGAACTTCCTCATGAACGAACCGCCCCAGACCAGGCCAATCCTGTTTGTTCAGGCAGGCAATGTAATCCCGGTAGATGTCGGAGAGGTCGGTTCTCGTCATGGCGGTTGCACCCGTGTTTTCCAGAGTTCCTGCCGCGAAATAGGGACGACGCGGAAGTTCTTCAATCGGGACCAGCACCTCGGACGACGAAGCGTTCACGTCCGGCTTTGCCGCCCCGAGCAATCTGGTTTTGCACCCGACGGGCAAATCGGCGTTTTGTCTGTCCAGCCCTTTCCGCAAAAATATTCCTGTTTTCGCCACCCCCAAATCACTTCTAGAACTTACCGCATCCCGTTTCCACAAGAGGGGCGCTTCGCGGTCGTCACGGACGTAGGAAGCGGGATGCGATGGACGCGGCAGCGTCAGGCACGCCAAGGCGCGCTGGACGAATGATGCTAACGCGGACGGCGAAGTCGTGTGGTCCTGACGCCCCGACGCTGGCGTCAAGTCTGGCGGAGCGATCCGCGAGATGACGGTGGCAAGAGAGCCCGGTCACCGGGGAGAGCGCGAAGGAAACCGTTAAAACCATTGCGCGGGGAAAGCCGGTGTGAATCCGGTTGAACCTGTGGTCCTACCCCCGTGCTTTTTTTTGCACGGGACCCATGGGTGCAATCGGCGCCCGGCTTTCCCTGCGCCCTCTATTGATGGAGGGACGAAATGTCTTGCAAACCTCGGGCGCATCGTGCCGCGAGAATGCGAAGTCGCATCCGTACCTTGAAATTCGAAGCGCAAAACTCTCCACGTCGTCCCGGCCTTGAGCCGGGACCCATAACCACGAATGTTATTGGTTGCGCGACGCTGGGGCCGCATCCTCATTCACCGCTAACATCGGTGGTTATGGGTCCCGGCGTTCGCCGGGATGACGAATTGATGAAGCGGAGGCCGCGGCGCCTAAACCGGTTTTCCCGCATATGGCATCGAGGCCGTCAGGCCGCCATCCACCGGGATCGCCTGGCCGTTGACATAGGACGCGTCGTCGCTGGCCAAAAACAATCCCATCGCCGCCAGTTCATGCGGCTGGCCCGCGCGTTTCAGCGGGTTCAGTTGCCCGATCTTGTCGGCCGTGCCGCGTTCCTTGGCGCGGTCGAATACCGGTTTGGTCATGCCGGTCTCGATCAGGCCCGGGCACACCGCATTGATCCGCACGCCGGTGCCCGACAGCGAATAGGCCGTGGTCTGCACCAGGCTGATCACGCCGGCTTTGCTGGCGCCGTAGGGATGTCCGCTGGCGCCGGCCTTCAGCCCCGCCACCGAGGCGGTGCAGACGATCGATCCGTATTTCTGTTTGATCATGTGCGGCATCGCATGTTTGATTGCGAGAAACGGGCCGATCAGGTTGATGCGCAGCACTTCCTGCCAGTGTTCCACGGTCTGCTCGGCGAGCGGCACCAGCCCGCCGCTGACCCCAGCATTGGCCCAGATCGCGTCCAGCCTGCCGTATTTCGACACGGCCTTGTCAATGAAGGCCTTCACGTCGCTTTCCGAGCCCGCATCCGCCATCACGGCCTCGACGGTGCCGCCGGCATCGCTGACGAGCTTTGCGGTTTCCTTCACGCTCTCGCTGCGATCGACCGCGATCAGTTTTGCCCCTTCTTTGGTGAACAACAAGGAAGCCGCGCGCCCGATGCCGCTGCCGGCGCCGGTGATGATGACCGATTTGCCCTCGAGGCGGCCCATGTGTTTCTCCCTGGTGGTGTTATGATCCATAGCGTTTTCCAGCGAAGTGGCAAACGCGCCAAAAACCGATACGTTTGCCGCCTTGCGGAATTTCAAACAGGATTTCAAACGCCCAAATCACTTGAAACGACAAGTCACTTGAGACGATGTACGCTCTGACGTGCGGCGACGATGAACAGTATTGAAGGGTCCTGGCGATGTCCAATCCAGACAAATCAGCGGTTGTCGTGACGCGGTGGTGGTGGGTACGCCATGCGCCCGTGCGCGACGACGGCGGCAACATCTACGGTCAGAAGGACATCGCCTGCGACACCGGCGATCGCGAAGTGTTCGAGGCTGTCGCCAAGATCCTGCCGCGCCAGGCCGTCTGGTATTCAAGCAACCTCATGCGCACGCATCAGACCGCGGATGCGATCTGGGCCACCGGCTTTCCCAAACCCGAAAACATGACGCAGGAGGCTGCCTTGGCCGAACAGCATCTCGGCGAATGGCAGGGCATGAATCGGGCCGCGTTTCTCGCCAGCCGGCCGATCGGCAGCCACTGGTTTGCCGATATCGGCGAGCCCGCGCCGGGCGGTGAAAGTTTCATGGATCTCTATCGGCGCGTCGGTGCGGTGATCGACCGGATCAATCTCGAACAGGGCGGCCAGGATGTGATCGCGGTCGCCCACGGCGGCACGATCAAGGCCGCCGTCGGTCTTGCGCTCGGCGGTCAACCTGAAAAAGGCCTCGCCTTCGACATCGACAATTGTTCGGTGACGCGGCTCGATCATTTCGCAACCGCGGATCGCAGCAGCTGGCGGCTTCCCATGGTCAACCAGCAGCCCTGGATCGCGGATGCCAGGCATGCCGCGATGCATCAGCCGGCCGGGCCGGAAGTCGTGCCGGAAACCAAGCTGGCCTGAAGCGCGGTTGTCGAATGGCGTGAACGCTGTTTAAGCTTAAGACCGAAATCAAAAACCGTATCCGGGAGAGAAACATGACCTTGTTCGATATGTCGGGAAAAGTCGCCGTCATTACCGGTTCGACGCGCGGCATCGGCCGCGCCATTGCCGAGCGGATGGCCGAGCATGGCGCCAAGGTGGTGGTTTCCTCGCGCAAGCAGGACGTCTGCGATCAGGTGACAAAAGAGATCAACGACAGGTTCGGCAAGGGCACGGCGGTCGCGATCGCGGCCAATATTTCGAGCAAGGAAAACCTTCAGAACCTGGTCGACGAATCCAACCGCGCCTTCGGCAAGATCGATGTGCTGGTCTGCAACGCCGCGTCAATCCCTATTACGGTCCGCTGGCCGGCATCTCCGACGAGCAGTTTCGCAAGATCCTCGACAACAATATCGTCGCCAACAACTGGCTGACCGGCATGGTGGTGCCGCAGATGATCGAGCGCAGGGACGGCTCGGTCATCATCGTGTCTTCGATCGGCGGCCTGAAGGGCTCGACCATCCTCGGCGCCTACGGCATCTCGAAGGCGGCCGACATGCAGCTTGCGCGCAATCTCGCCTGCGAATACGGCAAGCACAATGTTCGCGTCAATTGCATCGCGCCGGGCCTGATCAAAACCGATTTCGCCAAGGCCTTGTGGGACAACCCGGAGAACCTGAAGGCATCGACTTCGCGGTCGCCGCTGCTGCGGATCGGCACTCCCGACGAGATCGCCGGCGCCGCGGTGTTTCTCGGATCGAAGGCCGGAGATTTCATGACCGGCCAGACCATGGTGATCGATGGCGGCGCGACGATCAGTTGAGATAGCAAGAAATGCCTCGGCGTCCCGGCGAACGCCGGGACCCATACGCCGTGTCGCTGCTGTTAGATTGTGGTGGGCGACACGTCGCTACCGAGAGGTCGCGGCGTATGGGTCCCGGCTCGCGCTCGCAAGTGCTCGCTTGGCCGGGACGACGCAATCTATTTCTTATTTCGCAGCGCCGCTGCGCCTCACTCCACCGCCGCATACACCAGGTTTCGCAGCATGGAGCGGATATATTCGCGCTGGCCGGGGCCCTGCATCATCAACACCGCGAACATGTCTTCGGCGGGGTCGATCCAGAAGAAGGTTCCGGCCATCCCGCTCCAGAAGAACTGGCCGGGCGAGCCCGGGAACGGCGCCATGCCCGGGTGGGTGCGGACCGCGAAGCCGAGGCCGAAGCCGTGACCGGCCGGCATCAGGGGAGAATCGACCTTGACGGTGGGAGCGAGATGATCGGACGCCATCAGCTGCAGCGTCTTGCGGCCGACGATCCTGACACCGTCGAGCGCGCCGCCGTTGAGCAGCATCTGGCTGAACCGCGCATAATCCATCGTGGTCGAAACCAGGCCGCCGCCGCCGGATTCCATCACCGGCTTCTCCAGCATATTGAAGAGCTGCACCTGCTCGCCGCTCCAGGGATCGGTCGGGAACGGCTCGGCAAGGCGGCCGGCGTTCTCCTCGCCGGTGTGGAACGCGGTCTCGGCCATCTGCAGCGGCGCCAGGATGCGCTCGGTCAGGAACGCGCTCAGCGTTTTGCCGGAAACGACCTCGATGATGCGGCCGAGAATGTCGGTGGAGCGGCTGTAGTTCCATTCCGCGCCCGGCTGGCACATCAGCGGCAGGCTCGCGACCAATGCGGCGTGTTCGGCATTGCTGATCTTGCGGCTGCGCAGCCGCGACTGCTGATACATCTGCTGCACCAGGCCGTTACCGGTGTGGTCGTAGGTGATGCCCGAGGTGTGCCGCAGCAGGTCCTGAACCGTCATCGGCCGCCTCAGCGGCACCAGATCGAGCTTGCCGTTGTTCTCGATGCCGACCTTCTGATCGGCGAATTCCGGGATGAATTTCGCCACGGGGTCGCCGAGCAGGAAATGTCCGTCCTCGATCAGCATCATGATGCCGATCGAGACGATCGGCTTGGTCATGGAGAAGATGCGGAAGATCGTGTCATGCGCCATCGGCGCGGCTGCTGCCGGGCTCTGTTTGCCGAGCGCTTCGAACCAGCCGATCTGGCCGCGCCGCGCCACCATCACCGTCGCGCCCGGGAGGGTTCCCTTGTCGATCTCGCGCTTGAACGCATCCGACATAAGCTGCAGCCGGACGGACGACAGCCCGAGCGCTTCAGGTTTTGCCTGCGGAAGCGGCGGTGTCTGCGGGGCAGGGCTGTGCCTGGCGGCGGTTTGCGCGGTCATGGTCTCTCCCGTTTGCTCTTGTCGTTGGCGTGCATTGAAGTCTGGCGCAGAACGCCCAGGTTGAACAGCGCGTTTCCCGCAGGTCACTCTGCGGTTTGCCGCGGTACGGAGGCGGCTTCGAGAGACGTGGGCGGAAAGCGGGCATCGGGCCCGGTTAACCGCTTCGCCCTTGCAAACCGGGCGCCGCCTATGCTTGAAACGGCGCGGATCGGCGGCGACGCGGGTCCTCTGCAGGAGTGTAGCTCAATTGGTAGAGCACCGGTCTCCAAAACCGGGGGTCGCAGGTTCGAGCCCTGCCACTCCTGCCAGCCAAATCAAATACTTAACCCGATTTTCTAATCCGATTTGCTACCAAAAGATTCTGAAGAGGATGATCCGGCATCCATAAGGACTTCAAACTGAATTGATCTCCGTCAGGCTTTCACTCCGACGACCGTTATCGGACGGTTTCGGAACTGAGCATTCTCGACATGTGCCATCTTGCCGGCTGGGCCTGCGAGCGCGCCGAGGGATCGCCAGGAAGAGCGCTGACCCGCCAGGCGCTCGAGCGCTGGATCGCCATGGGCCTGGGCGTCCGGCAAGGCACGGATGGCGGACGCTACTTCGATCCGGCAGAAGTGCTGAATTTTATCAAGCAAGCCGGACTGGACGGCCGCGATACCTACTGGACCGAGCGGGTGGTCGGCACCGCCCGGCGGCTCGTGCTCGACATGCGCCGCGACGATCCGCGCAAATTCACGGTCGAACTGCGGCGCACGTTCAACACGCGGTCCGTGGCAGCCGGCGCCGCTTTGCGGCTGCGGATGCCTTTGCCGCTGGCGTCGGACCATCTCGGCGACCTCGAGGTCCATCCGCATGCCGTCGATACCGCGACGGATATTGCCGTGAGCCGCGGGCGCCTCGAAGTGCGCATCCCGGCGTCCGGGTCGGGCGAAGTGACCATCGGCGCGACGACGACCTTTACCGCATTTCCAAGAGAACCGGGTCGAGCGCAGCCCCAACCGGACCTCGGCGTCCCCGACTTACGATATCTGCGGCCGCGCGAGGGTCTAATCGTGGTTTCGGATCGCGTGGCCGCGCTCGCTGGTTCTCTGGCCGGCCCTGATGCCGATCCGCTGGCGGCCATCCGCGCGTTCTGGAATTACTGTCTCGATGAGTTTTCGCAGGGCGCCGTGCATTATGATCAGGTCGATACGGAAGCACCCGGCGACTGGCTGCTGGACTCGGGCTGGGGCGATTGTCAGCTTGTTGGCGCGCTATTCGCGTCGATGTGCCGGGCGCGCGGCATTCCGGCCCGCATCCTCGGCGGCTTCTATCTTTATCAGGCGTGCCCGAGCAATCACTTTTGGGTCGAAGCATGGATCGACGGTCAAGGCTGGACGCCATTCGATTTTGTCTGCTGGGAGTTGTCGGGCGGTGGCCGCGATCCGGTCTGGCGCGATCATTTCTTCGGCCGCATCGATGGCCGCTTGACCAACCAGTGCTTTCCGCTCGACTTCACCGGCGCGGTCGGCGTGAAGATTCCGCCCGCGTGGCACATCGTGCAATCGATGGAACCTGCCGGTGTGTCCGTCGCTATGCTCGACGTCGCGGGGACGCTGCTGTATCGCGATTTCGTTTCGGTGGTCGGTTAAAACGATCGATCTTCGCAAATTGCCACGTCTCGCTAAAAGGGTACGGTCGCCGTTTGTTCATCATGCGATAAAATTGCGCAACCGCAGCGGCCGATTTATTGCTAGATTTGCTTATTGCCAGATTTGTCGGTGAACATTGAGATTTGGAATGATTTACGCTTTCAGATTACCCACGATCAATCCGCATATGTCCAGCGCCCGCATTGAATGCGTGTATGCCGAACCAGGCAGCCCATTGAAAAACGGGTCCAAGCTTTTCGACCTCGGTGTCGATCTCAGCAGCGCCTTTGCCCAGGAGTGCCCGCCGGTCTCGTTTTTTCGCGTGGTGCTGCGCGAGCCGGTTTTCCTGCGAAAGCTCAACGTGGATCGCGGTCAATTGTGCGAACTTGGCGAATTGGTTGCGCTGTTCAGCAACGAAGCCGACGAGCCCCTCGGCGCCGCGCCGGTCCGCGATATCCGCTTCGCGGTGGCGGGGATCATCCATCATGACGGCCTGTGGACGGGGAACGTCGCTTGATCGAGCGTCCTCTGCGTCTCGGGCCGTTATGTGCGGACGGTTATAGCGTCTCCCGCTCCGGCATCCGTTGGCTGATCCAGCCGGGGCAGCATTGCCGCGCCAACCAGATCTTCGCCTACTGCAACATCAGCCTGGAGCCCACCGGCGTGCGCATCAGCGGCGCGCCGCCGTTCGCCGAGGAAATGGAATTACAGGTCGCCTTCGCACCGAGGGCGGCCGGCAGGATATCGGCCGGTGCCGGCGCCGAACTTGGGGGCTACCTCAGTATTCGCGGCGTCGATGTCTGGGATGCCGGCGCGGTCATCGCTTATATCGAGGCCGAGGCGGAGCCGGATGTTGACGTCGAAAGATTGCGCCTCCTGATGCTGGCAGGGCGGCGCATGACCGGTCTGGCCGACGTTCATACCGGCCTGCTGCCGGGATGGCATGGCCGCACCCGCGGCTGGTGGTGCGACGAAGGCGAGATGCCGGTGTCGTTGCTCAGCCTCGGCATTTGCGACGCCACCGGCGTGGTCATCGGCGAGCAATGCGCCTTCGCGGAGATGTTCGAAGCCGCGACAGCGCCGACGCAAATGGTATTCGTGCCCGATCACCCCCTGGCGCCGGCGGCACCTGTTCTGATCGATCAGCTCGAGCGCAAGCCCGCCCAGTTCCAGGCCATCGCGGCCGACATGCATCGTTTCCTGTCGGATTCGACGCTCACGCCAACGGCCGACGATTGGATGTTCTCGGGCGCCCTGCTGTCGGTTCTGCAACGCTCGCCGATCCAGGACGCTTACAGCCTGCTGACCCCTTCGGGGACGGTGCGGACCGAGCCCGCCGATGCCGTATTGCTCTCGCTGAGTTCGGAACCGCAATCGATCCTGCGGCACAAGTCGCTCGGTTACCACATGCAGATCATGCGGCACCATCAGGCCGCGGCCGGCCCGGTCTTCCGCGCCTGGCTCGGGAGTGCCTTCGAGACCGTGAAGCGCTCCATCGATGACATTCGCACCGATTACGAGCGGCTGCTCGATGCCATGCATGGCGCGACAGGCGCGCGGGCGCTGGTGATCAATCGCATGTCGACGTCGGGCTATGAAGACATTTCAAATTACGCGTCGTTCGACGCGCCGATGAGCGGCACGCTGTCAAGCATCGCGGCCAAGGAACTCAATCTCATGCTTCACGATATCGCCGAGCACCGCAATCTGGTCATCATCGATGTCGACGCGATCGCGGCCGATCTCGGCGGCGCCGAACATCTGCCCGACGGCATTCACCAGAGCGGGCCGATTCAAGCGGCGTTGCGCTTCGAGATTCTGCATGCCCTGGAGGATCTGCGACCGGAAACGCCGATCAAGTGATCTCGAACTCCACTTTCAGATCCGGCGCACCGTCGCCTGCCGGGATTTCTTCATCCGCTCGATCGCTGAACACCGCCAGCGCCAGACCGATGCCGCGCCAATCGCCGGGCTCGGCCAGTAGCTGGCGCAATACGCCCGGCTGACCCGCACGCACCTCCACGACCGCCTTGTGCGTTTCCAGTTCGACGATCAGATCGCCGGCCTCAAAAACCGTGCCCGGCGCGCCCTGCCATTCGAGGATACGGATCTCGTCTACTCCCGGCACGGCGGCCGGAACGGAAAGTTGGTAAATCACAAAAATGCACTCCAGCTAGATCGATAAGCAAAAAAACATGTCATTACTGGCCCAAGAGACGATGTATCGCACTGACAACGCGGGCGGCGTCTGGAACGCAGGCTGCCTCGAATACGGGGTTTGACGACACCGGGGCGGGCAGGGCGCCGATGCGCGCCCACGGCCGCATCCCGATGCTCTCATAAAGCCGCGCCGCCACCTCGGCGCCGACGCCGCATGTGGTCTGGCCCTCTTCGAGCGTCACCAGGGCGCCGGTCTTGCTGACCGATTGCACCACCGTATTCATATCGAGCGGCGCCAGGCTGCGCAGGTCGATAACCTCGGTGGAAACGCCTTCGCCCTCCAGTAACCGCGCCGCCTCGAGGGCAACCCGAACCATGAAGCCGTGCGTTGTAAGCGTCACGTCAGATCCCGTCTTCCGCACCACCGCCTGACCGAAGGGAATGAAGGTTTCGGCATCGGGAACTTCGCCCGGAATGGGAAACAGCCGCTTGTGATCGATATAGACGACCGGCCCGTCGCCGCGCAAAGCGGTCTTCATCAGGCCATAGGCATCGGCGGGTGTCGACGGTGCCACAATCTTCAGTCCGGGCACGCTCATGAGCCAGGCCTCGAGGCACTGCGAATGCGCAACCCCCTGGCCCAGGGCGCCCGCGGTCGTCTTGACCACGACGGGGGCGGTGAGCAGCCCGCCGGTTTTATAGCGCAGTTTGGCGGCGTAATTGATCAATGGGTCGAAGCCCAGCATCAGGAAATCCATATAGGTGATGCTGACCAGCGGCCGAAAGCCGGCTGCCGCCGCGCCGACGCCGATGCCGATGCTTGCGGCTTCGGCGACCGGCGTGTCGCGTACGCGCTGGGCGCCGAACTCTTGATAGAGACCATCGAATTCGCGATAGGAGCCGCCGAACGCGCCGACGTCCTGACCCAGGATCAGCACGCGGGGGTTTTGCCGCATCTCTTCACGCAAGGCGCGGATATTGGCCTCACGAAAATAGATCTTGGTACTGGTGGCCGCTGGCTCAGCCGACATGATCGAGCACCTCGGACGCGTCGGGATAGGGCGATGCGTCGGCAAATGCCATCGCCTGCGCGACGCGATCGGCGGCTTCGCGTTCCATCGCCTCCGCCTGCGCCGGTTCGAGCGCGCCCGAGTCCTGCAAGGATGCGACCTGACGGCGGATCGGGCAGTGGGTGCGTAGCTCGGTCAAGAGCGCGCGGGTGCGTGTCTCGCGAGCCGTCGTCGAATGCGACAGCAGCCTCAGTGAAACGCATTCGAGAAAGGCCGGGCCGTGGCCTTCACGCACGTGCCGGGCAGCCTCGGTTGCGGCAGCCGCGACGCAGGACACATCCAAGCCGTCGACGGTGCGCGCCCACAACCCGAAGGCCGCACCGATATCCGATAATTTTGCCGGGGCCAGCGCGGCCGTGCGCTCCGTCGAAACCGATAGCTGATTGTTGTTGCAAATGAAGAGCAGCGGAAGCCGCCAACAGGCCGAAATATTCAGCGTCTCGTGCAGCACGCCGGCGCCGCAGGCGCCGTCGCCGAACAGGACGGCGACAATGCCGCCATCGCCGGCCATTTGTTTTGCCAGCGCGACCCCGGCCGCGATGCTGATATTGCCGCCGACCACGGCATGCGAGCCGAAAAAGCCCGATTCCGGGTCGGCCATGTGGCCGCGCCCGCCGCGTCCGCGATTGAGTCCGGCCACGCGGCCGAGCAGTTCGGCCATCACGGCGCCAGGCTCGGCGCCGCGCGCCAGCGCCGGTCCGATCGAGCGCCCGCCGGTCAGCAACTGGTCCTTGCCGGTCAAGGCGGCGCTCAAGCCGACCGCGACCGCTTCCTCACCGGACGACAGAAGCTGAAAACCATGGTCGGGACGCTTTGCCAACGCCGATTTCAAAAGCGCGGATCAGCATCATGCTTCGCAGGGATTTCGATCGCGTTCATCTTATCGCTGCTTCATGTTCGCTTGCCGATCAGCCGGACGACGCCTGACGCCAGCACGGCAAGGCTTTCCCGAGCGCCGCGCCGCCGTATCGCCTGGAGCAGTCTGTGAGAGGCTTCCATGGGGGTAATCTGGCGCTTCAGTACTTGCTGGATCAGCCAGCCGACATGGGCTTCCTGATCGGGGTCGATGATGGTGGTCACAATTTGCTTGCGCCGGCCCTGGCCCATCGCCATCAGGTTCTTGGGCTTGATCTCCGGCAGGGCGATGGAGGGTTTGTATGCCGCCAGCACGTCCCGGGCCCGATCCTGCACGTCGAAGCTCGCCAGGGTGCCTAACCCGTTGAGGACGATTTCCATGGCGATGGCGTTGCCCGCCAGATCGGCCGCCGCCGCACCCTGCAGCCTGTAGTCGGTCCCAAGCCGGCGGGCCCCGACATCGGCGAGCCGGCGGTCGATGTCGATGACGAACGCGCCATGCTCGCGCGAAATGTCCGCCGCCAACAAGTTGAGCCGCCGGATGCGAACTCGGCGGCGCAAGGCGAGGGCGGGTTCAGCGGCGCGGGTGTGACGCAGCACGGTGCAGATAAAGACGGGATCTCCGCGCTCGCATAGTCCGGCGTAGAGCTTGCGCAGGCGCGGCTCGGCATCCTCCCATCGCTCGGGCCTATCGACTTCCAAACCCAGCGAGGTGACAAGGACAGACCCGGGGTCAGCGTTTTGCAGATCTGAAGATTCTTGAACGAACCGGCAATCGCACTTCCACAGCGTCCCACTGGCTTCGCCGAGTGCGCGAGCGATATCACCGCAGGCGCGGTCGACAGCCGCCCTCTCGGCCGCCGACACCATCGCTACAATGGGAACGGACGGCGCCTTCATTCGACCGTCCCGGTTTGGGCCCAGCGCAGATGCGCCTCTCGCACCGCCTCGCGTCCCGCAAACGCCCTGCAGCGCGCTGCGGCGGCGGCCAGCTCCGGCAAGGAGTGAAGGCGCGCGGCTTCCGGCAGGTCCGACACATCGGCGAGGCTGGCCCAAAACACCGGCAGCAAAGCGACCTCGGCGGTCGGGTGAGCGGCAAAGAAGACGTCTTCCCAATCCCTTTCCTCGAGCGGATCGCGCCAGCCGCTTCGGTGGGTGAGGTGGTAGGTCCGCGCCTTGGTGCCGACCATGGACTGGCCGCGCTGACACAGCCGCAGGGCCAGCTCGCGATGTTCATTGTTGTCGAGTTCGGGGTTGAATCCGCGGATGTCGAGAAAGGCCGCCCGGTTGATCGAGAAGTTGGCGCCTGACGACGCCGCCCATAATACCGGGCAATCCGTCGCGGTGGTCAGAGCTTCCATTTCCAGTTCGAACAGCTTGCGGGGCCCGAACCCCGGATAGACGCCGGGCTGGCTGCGGCGATCGATCTCATGGAAGGAATTGCGGATCTGCTCGCGGGTCACGATGGCGCGTTCGCGCTCGGTGGCCGACATGCGTTCGACCCGTGTCTCCTCGCCGGGCTGGGGTGTGCCCAGTTCGGGATCGCGAAACGGCCGCGTGCATCGCAAATTGTGGGTCGAGCCCCGGACCATGACATCGGTCCGTTCGCGATGCTGTCTCAGATGTTCGGAAACCAGATCGGGCGCCGCCAGTGTGTCGCCGTCAAGGAAAAGTACGACGTCGCCGCTCGCTGCCGCGGCTCCGGCATTGGAGGCCGCGGACCGCCCGGCCGGCGTGGCGTTATGAACGGCGACGATGTTCATGTCCTGCGCCATGGCGATGACGTCTTTGGTGTGATCGGACGAGCCGTCATTGACCACCACCACCTCGGGCGGCTCGCTTTGGCAGGCGAGCGAAGTGAGGGTCAGCCGCAGCCGGTCGGCTTCGTCCTTTGAGCGAATGATCACACTGGCGCGCATGCTCATGGTGCCGCCATATCCAGGACCCCGAGATCGTCAAGCACGCGGACCACTTCCTCGGCCAGCAGGCGGTAACCTTGCGGCTTCAGGTGGACCGCGTCGAGCTTCAGGGCGTCGGCGCCATGCCGCGCCACGATGGCGTCGACATCGATGATCGAAATCCCGCTGTCCTCGGACAATTCGGTCAGGGCCAGGTTGAACTTGCGGATGCGGGTCGAAAATGTCTCGCCAAGACCCGCATAGCAGTGGACCTGGTCGCCGGGAATAATCGGCGAGAGATTATAGATCAGAATCGGAACCTCGCTGTGACTGCGAATTTTCGCGACCACCGCCGCTAGGTTATTGATGGCGACGTCGACGCCGAGCAGCCCGCTTGCCTCGTAGCCCGATCGCAGCCAGGCTTTGTCGTCTGCAGCCCATGTTTCGGCATCGCTCGGGTAGAACAGGAAGCCGTCGCGCCTGTGCCTGACAAGGCTCATCGTTACATCGGGCTGAATGGACAGGATGACGGCGTCGGCGGCCGTCGTGAAAACGGCATTGCTGAACTGGCTGGCGAGCGAATAGGCGCCGAGCGGCAGGTCGCGGCCGGTGAATGCGTGGGGTACGGCTCCGCTGCATTCCAGCAAAGCGTCCGATCGGGTCCAGGTCTCATGCTTGATGCGAACAAGACTTTTGAGGCCGCGGTGACGGAGAACCTCATTGATGCCGTTCCATACCACCTCGCCGCCAATCCGACAGAAATGGAGGGAATCCCGGACATCCACATTGCCTTTGACGAAAAACGTCAATCGCGTCACCAGCTCACCTAATATAACTCAACAGATCAATGCAGCGCACAATGCCGGGCGAATTTTAGCGCGGCAAGCCATAAAGCCGCAATGGAACAACGATTTAAAGTCGCGGCGCGATGCCAACGAAAAGCATTTTAACGGCCCTGATTTGCTGAATATACGGGCAGGACAGCGTCAGCACGATCCAGGCCGACGCCTAAGCCGAAATAAATAAACCAATATCGATTTCACGTATGGTTACCGAGCACGGCAACCGGAATCCCAGAACACGGCGGCGCAGCTTCGAGCCCTGCCGCTCCTGCCAGCTGAATCAATCAGTTGGCGGCGGTTCTTCACATCCAATAATTCTCTGGCTTCCGAAAATCCGTCTCGTGCCGCTGGTGGAGGCGCGGAATTGAACTATCCGCGCTCTCGCGAAGGTTCGGGGTGCATGGCCGATGCAGCGACGGGCAGTGGAATTATGCAGCGCGGGTTTTACTTTTTGCCGATCGGGTGGCCTTTGCCTTTTTGGCAGGCTTGGTCGTAGCCGATGCCGGATCGGTGCCAGCCAAAGCTGCCGTTTCGCCGCCTGGGCTTGTAACTGACAGCGTCAAAATATCGCGTTGAGCATTCAACCAATAGATATCGGCCTGGCCCTCGGGTTGACCATCGGCGATCCAGAGGTGGTAGGCACGTTCGCGAATTGCCTCTTCCAGATTTTGCATGGATTGATCCTTTTCGATGACGTTTCGAAATGTTGCCCCAGCAAGGTTAACGAAATGTTAATATCTGCTGCACTGCACATTGGAGAGTGCGGAGGAGCAGAATCGATGACGGGCGGTGGCGGCCGGGCGCTGTCGCGCCATGGGAAGGATCTGGAACGAGCAGGGCGATCCGAGGCTGGATCGGCTTGAAGGGCGGCAGCACAAAAGGCTTTGAAATCAATCCGCCCCGGTTCCCGCCTGTCTTGACCTTTGGCTGGGTCCGCAGTACATAGCCACCACCTGCTGCCGGCCCGCTTGTGCGGATATCCGGCGCGGCTTTGAATTCCCCCGAACAATCGAGCCCGCTTGGCGGCTCATCCTTCGAGAGAGGGCTGGGCGCGAGAGGGCTGTTTGGATTCCCTAGAACCGAAAATCGTCTGGCGACGGACGCGGATTATCAACGATGGCTTTCAGCCCGTTCAAATTCCTGCAGGAAGTGCGCTCGGAGACCGCCAAGGTCACCTGGCCGACCCGCCGTGAGACGACCATCACCACCATCATGGTTTTCGTGATGGTGGCGCTGGCCTCGATTTTCTTTTTCGCCGCGGATCAGATCATCCGTGTTCTCGTCACCTTCTTGCTCGGCATTCACTGATGGCGACCGCCGGAACTCAAACGATGGACAAGCGCTGGTATATCGTCCACGCCTATTCGAACTTCGAAAAGAAGGTCGCGGAATCGATCCGGGAGCAGTCCAAGCAGCGCGGGCTTGATGAACTGTTCGAGCAGGTGCTGGTGCCGACCGAAAAGGTCACGGAAGTGCGCCGCGGCCGCAAGGTCGACGCCGAGCGCAAGTTTTTTCCGGGCTATGTCCTGGTCAAGATGAAGCTGACCGACGAAGCCTTCCATCTCATCAAGAATACCCCGAAGGTGACGGGCTTCCTCGGCGCGGAAAACAAGCCGATGCCGATCTCGGAGGCCGAAGCCATGCGGATCCTGCACCAGGTGCAGGAAGGCGTGGAGCGCCCGAAGGCGTCGGTGTCGTTCGAGATCGGCGAGAATGTGCGGGTGGCCGACGGGCCGTTCGCGTCGTTCTCCGGCGTGGTCGAGGAAATCGACGAGGCGCGCTCGCGCGTGAAGGTCGCGGTGTCGATCTTCGGCCGCGCGACGCCGGTCGAACTGGAATTCGGTCAGGTCGAGAAGGTCTGATCGGCTGTCATTGCCGGGGCAAAAGCGCGAAGCGCGTCTTCGTGCTAGTGACCCGGCGATCCATCTGCTTCGTAAGACGCATTTTACGAAGAGGATGGATGCCCGGATCAAGTCCAGGCATGACGAGAGGAGGCGGCGATGCCGCTTCTGAACAGCCGTGGGAGGAGATGGATGATCGCCAGTCATCCGTTGAACCGAACCACGGTCCTGTGAAGCTTCCGGAATCCTCCGGAGCAACATGAGGAGTGATAGATGGCTAAGAAAGTGACCGGATACCTGAAATTGCAGGTGCCGGCCGGCGCGGCGAACCCTTCGCCCCCGATCGGACCCGCGCTTGGTCAGCGCGGCCTCAACATCATGGAATTCTGCAAGGCGTTCAACGCGCAGACGCAGAAGGAAGAAAAGAACACCCCGATTCCGGTGGTGATCACGATCTATGCCGATCGTTCGTTCACCTTCGAGATGAAGACCCCGCCGATGTCGTTCTTCATCAAGAAGGCGGCCAAGCTGACGTCGGGCTCGAAGCTGCCCGGCCGCGACAAGGCCGGCGCGGTGACCAAGGCGCAGGTGCGCGAGATCGCCGAAGCAGAAGATGAAGGATCTGAATTGCGACACCGTCGAAGCGGCCATGAAGATGGTCGAGGGCTCAGCCCGTTCGATGGGCGTCGAGGTGGCGGGGTAACGGTCATGGCAATCGCAAAACGTTTGAAGAAGGCCCGCGAGGGCGTCGACCGCGAAAAGCTCTATCCGCTCGCGGAGGCCATCAA
Organism: uncultured Alphaproteobacteria bacterium; assembly: GCA_963793165.1. Taxonomy (GTDB): domain Bacteria; phylum Pseudomonadota; class Alphaproteobacteria; order Rhizobiales; family Xanthobacteraceae; genus Bradyrhizobium. Next base: position 12,111 of record CAWBYU010000002.1, on the reverse strand, counting down.
GATGGTCAAGGAGCGCGCCACGTCGAAGTTCGACGAGACGGTCGAGATTGCGATCAATCTCGGCGTCGATCCGCGTCATGCCGATCAGATGGTGCGTGGCGTGGTGACGCTGCCGAACGGCACCGGCCGCACCCTGCGCGTCGGCGTGTTCGCGCGCGGCGCCAAGGCGGACGAAGCCAAGGCCGCGGGTGCCGACGTGGTCGGCGCCGAGGACCTGGTCGAGAAAGTGCAGGGCGGTCAGATCGATTTCGACCGCTGTATCGCGACCCCCGACATGATGCCGCTGGTCGGCCGCCTCGGTAAGGTGCTGGGCCCGCGCGGCATGATGCCGAACCCGAAGATCGGCACCGTGACCATGGACGTCACCACCGCCGTCAAGGGCGCCAAGGGCGGTTCGGTCGAGTTCCGGGTCGAGAAGGCCGGCATCGTGCAGGCCGGTATCGGCAAGGCGTCGTTCTCGGAAGAAAAGCTGGTGCAGAACGTCAAGGCGCTCGCGGATGCGGTCGCCAAGGCGAAGCCCGCCGGCGCCAAGGGCACCTACATCCAGCGCGTGGCGGTTTCCTCCACGATGGGACCGGGCGTGAAGGTTGAGCCGGGCAGTCTGCTCGGCTAAGCTCTCGAGGACCACGTAGATCAACCAGGGCGGAATTGGGCAACCGATTCCGCCCTTTATTTATTGATGACGTCGTCGCGCCCGGCCATGCCGGGCATCCACGTCTTTCTGGCGTCGGGAAGACGGATGTGCATGGAAGATCAGCCGTATGCCGGACAAAGTCTTGATCTTTTCGCGCTTTCCCAAGGCCATGATGGTGCGCATCGGGCAGCGCTTCGATCTGATGGACGCCGCGGGCAAACCGCCGCACGAGGTGTTCGCGGCCGACCAGCTCTCCGGCGTCACGGCGATGGTCACGGCGGGCGGAACGCCGCTCGGCGCGGCCAGATGGACCTGATGCCGAAGCTCGGCGCCATCGTCTGCTACGGCACCGGCTATGACGGCGTCGACCTTGCCGCGGCGGCCCAGCGCGGGATCGCGGTCGGCCACAGCCCGGGCGCCAATGCCTCCTCGGTCGCCGATATCGCGGTCATCCTGATGCTGGCGGTGACGCGGCGGCTGCTGCCGGCGGACGAATATGTGCGAAGCGGCGGCTGGTCGTCGGCAAAACCGTCGCCGATGATGCGGCCGCAGGCCGGCATGCGCGGCCGCCGCGTCGGCGTCTACGGCATGGGCGAGATCGGCCGCAAGATCGCCGCCCGCGTTGCGGCCTTCGAGACCGAGGTCGGCTATTTCAGCCGCAGCCAGCACGACGTGCCCTATCACTATCTGCCGAGCCTCGAGGCGCTGGCGGAATGGTGCAGCGTGCTGATGATCGCGGTCCGCGCCGGCGCCGATACCCACCATGCCGTCGATGCCGGGATCCTGCAAAAGCTCGGCGCGGACGGCTATGTCGTCAACATCTCCCGCGGCTCGGTGATCGACCAGCAGGCTCTGGTCGCGGCGCTCGCCGACAACACCATCGCCGGCGCCGGCCTCGACGTGTTCGAGCAGGAGCCGCACGCGCCGGATGCGCTGACCGCGTTTCCGAATGTGGTGCTGACCCCGCATATCGGCGGCCACACCCTGGAGTCGCACATCGCGATGCAGGACTGCGTGATCGCCAATCTCGAGGCGTTCTTCGCCGGCAAGCCGCTGCCCTATCGCGGTCCGCGGCGCCTGAAGCGGGGTATTGGCCAAATCTGGCGAAAATGGCCGGATTGCACCGGCCCGAATTTTGCCCTTGGCAAGCCGGAAAAAACTCGTTAAACAATCCTTTCCGGGCGTGCTGGCCGTTGCTGGCACGTCTGTGCTCGCATTCCGAAAACCCGATACGCTAGGAGATCATTCCTTTCAGGACATCCGCATGGATTGCTCGAAAGGAAGGAAAACCCGTCGTTTTGGTGGAATGAGGGCAGGGGTCTTTCGGCTTCGCCGGATGGCCTCGATCCTGTCCAAGACTGCAGGCGCCCGCGGCGAAACTGCAAGTTTCTTCAACGGCTTAATCGCATGGCCTGCATAGACGGGTGAAGACCGGATTTCGCTTTACGTCGCCGTCTGCGGCGGCCGGCGGATATGGTTCGAACCTCGACACCCCGTGCCCGTTCGGCGCGGGAGGGCAGGCTTTTCAAATGTCGTCTTGCCCGGCGTGTCCTGAAGACTTGAAGTGGTCTCGAGGTCAGGTTTTGGGCGGGACGATGGGTGTAACCCGGCGGTCCTGCCTCTGAGGCACAGGCCGCCAACCGGAGAGAGCTTGCTGTGGAAAGAGCGGCAAAAAAGGACGCGGTTGAAGCGCTGAACGGTCTGTTCAAGACCACCAGCGTTGCAGTCGTCGCCCACTATTCCGGCCTCACCGTGGCCCAGATGCAGAAGCTGCGCACGCAGATGAAGCTGGCGGGCGCGTCGGTGAAGGTCTCGAAGAACCGTCTCGCCAAAATTGCTCTTGAAGGCACGGACGTCGTTGCCATCGGTTCCCTGCTGAAGGGGCCGACCGTGATCGCGACTTCAAACGATCCGGTAGCGGCGCCGAAGGTTGCCATCGAATTCGCCAAGGCGAACGAGCAGTTCGTCATTCTCGGCGGATCGATGGGTAAAACCGTCCTGGATGTGAACGGCGTCAAGGCGCTTGCCGCCCTGCCGTCGCTCGATGAACTGCGCGCGAAGATCCTCGGCCTCCTTGTGGCGCCGGCGACCAAGATCGCTCAGCTCTCGACTGCGCCCGCGGCCAAGCTCGCGCGCGTCGTTCAGGCCTATGCCTCAAAGAGCGAAGCGGCCTGACGCCCTTCGCAAACATCAAACCTGGTTCGAACCGATACGCTTAAGGAAACAGATCAATGGCTGACCTACAGAAGATTGTTGACGACCTCTCGAGCCTCACCGTGCTCGAAGCTGCCGAGCTCGCAAAGCTCCTTGAAGAAAAGTGGGGCGTGTCCGCCGCTGCCGCCGTTGCGGTGGCCGGTCCGGCCGCTGCCGCCGCTGCTCCCGCGGAAGAAAAGACCGAGTTCACGGTCATGCTCGCCGCCGCCGGCGAGAAGAAGATCGAAGTCATCAAGGAAGTCCGCGCCATCACCGGCCTGGGCCTCAAGGAAGCCAAGGACCTCGTCGAAGGCGCGCCGAAGGCCGTCAAGGAAGGCGTCAACAAGGACGAAGCCGACAAGATCAAGGCCCAGCTCGAGAAGGCCGGCGCCAAGGTTGAGCTCAAGTAAGCGCAAGCTTACGGAGCGAAATCCCGGGCGAGCATCGCAGACCGGGGATCGCAAACGTGGGACGGACAATTCGTTCCACGTTGTACACAAGAATGTGTGGGGATTCGGAGGTTTACCCCTCGAATCTCCACGATTGTCATCCCATATCGGGACGGCAGCACGAAAACACGGTTGGCGGCGGGAACGGCGACGTTTCTGCGCAGGCCGTTGGGAGACAGGCAATTTCGGGCTTTTTCGGTCCGTAACTAGGCAGGTTGAGACGGGCGGGTGCGGAAGCGCCCCGCGCGTCGTTTTGCGTTTTGAAGGTGTGGGGCTTCGATTTGGGATTTAAATCCTGAAATTTGAGGCTTCAGACTTTCGGGATGTTTCGGAAATTCAACCCGGGGGCGATGGCAGTCGCGCTTCGGAAGGTTCGCCCCTCACGGGCGACGAAATGAGAGGCCACGATGGCGCAGCAGACATTCACCGGTCGCAAACGGGTTCGCAAGTTCTTCGGACACATCAAGGAAGTCGCGGAGATGCCGAACCTCATCGAGGTTCAGAAGGCGTCCTATGACCAGTTCCTGATGGTCGACGAACCCGTCGGCGGCCGGCTGGACGAAGGCTTGCAGGCGGTGTTCCGGTCGGTGTTCCCGATCTCGGATTTCTCCGGCACCTCGATGCTGGAATTCGTCCGCTACGAATTCGAGCCGCCGAAATATGACGTCGACGAGTGCCGCCAGCGCGGCATGACCTATGCGGCGCCGCTGAAGGTGACGCTGCGCCTGATCGTGTTCGATATCGACGAGGAAACCGGCGCCAAGTCCGTCAAGGACATCAAGGAGCAGGACGTCTACATGGGCGATATCCCGCTCATGACCATGAACGGCACCTTCGTCGTCAACGGCACCGAGCGCGTCATCGTCTCGCAGATGCATCGTTCGCCCGGCGTGTTCTTCGATCACGACAAGGGCAAGACCCATTCGTCCGGCAAGCTGCTGTTCGCCGCGCGCGTCATTCCCTATCGCGGCTCCTGGCTCGATATCGAATTCGACGCCAAGGACATCGTGTTCGCGCGCATCGACCGCCGCCGCAAGATTCCGGTGACGTCGCTGATGTTCGCCCTCGGTCTCGACGGCGAAACCATCCTGTCCACGTTCTACAAGAAGATCAGCTACAAGCGCGACCAAGGAAGGCTGGCGCGTGCCGTTCGACGCCACCCGTTTCCGCGGCTACAGCACCATCAACGACCTGATCGATGCCGACAGCGGCAAGGTCGTGCTCGAAGCCGGCAAGAAGCTGACCGTGCGCGCCGCGCGTCAGCTGCAGGAAAAGGGCCTCAAGGCGCTGCGCCTGTCCGACGAGGAACTGGTCGGCAACTATCTCGCCGAAGACCTCGTCAATCCGAAGACCGGCGAAATCTACGCCGAGGCCGGCGAGGAAATCACCGAGAAGTCGCTGAAGGCGCTCAACGAGCAGGGCTACAAGGAACTGCCGCTGCTCGACATCGACCATGTCAATGTCGGCGCCTACATCCGCAACACGCTGCACGCCGACAAGAACATGACGCGTGAAGACGCGCTGTTCGACATCTATCGCGTGATGCGTCCCGGCGAGCCGCCGACCATCAACTCGGCGCAGACCATGTTCCAGTCGCTGTTCTTCGACAGCGAGCGCTACGACCTGTCCGCGGTCGGCCGCGTCAAGATGAACATGCGCCTCGAGCTCGATGCGCCCGACACCCATCGCACGCTGCGCAAGGAAGACATCCTGGCCGTCATCAAGACGCTGGTCGACCTGCGCGACGGCAAGGGCGAGATCGACGACATCGACCATCTCGGCAACCGGCGCGTGCGCTCGGTCGGCGAGCTGATGGAGAACCAGTACCGCATCGGCCTGCTGCGCATGGAGCGCGCGATCAAGGAGCGGATGTCCAGTGTCGATATCGACACCGTGATGCCGCAGGACCTGATCAACGCCAAGCCGGCGGCCGCCGCGGTGCGCGAGTTCTTCGGCTCGTCGCAGCTGTCGCAGTTCATGGACCAGACCAACCCGCTGTCGGAAATCACCCACAAGCGCCGTCTCTCGGCGCTTGGCCCGGGCGGTCTGACCCGCGAGCGCGCCGGCTTCGAGGTGCGCGACGTGCATCCGACGCATTACGGCCGGATCTGCCCGATCGAGACGCCGGAAGGCCCGAACATCGGCCTGATCAACTCGCTGGCGACGTTCGCGCGCGTCAACAAGTACGGCTTCGTCGAGACGCCCTATCGCAAGGTCAAGGACGGCCGCGTCACCGACGAGGTGGTCTACCTCTCGGCGATGGAAGAGGGCCGCTATCACGTCGCGCAGGCCAACGTCGCGCTCGACAACAAGGGCCGCTTCACCGACGACCTCGTGGTCTGCCGCCACTCCGGCGACGTGCTGATGATCACGCCGGACAAGGTCGACTACATGGACGTGTCGCCGAAGCAGCTGGTTTCGGTGGCCGCGGCGCTGATCCCGTTCCTCGAGAACGACGACGCCAACCGCGCGCTGATGGGCTCGAACATGCAGCGTCAGGCCGTGCCGCTGGTGCGCGCCGAAGCGCCGTTCGTCGGCACCGGCATGGAAGGCGTGGTCGCCCGCGACTCCGGTGCTGCGATCGCCGCGCGCCGCACCGGCGTGATCGACCAGATCGACGCCACCCGTATCGTGATCCGCGCCACCGACGATCTCGACCCCACCAAGTCGGGCGTCGATATCTACCGGCTGATGAAGTACCAGCGCTCCAACCAGTCGACCTGCATCAACCAGCGTCCGCTGGTGAAGGTCGGCGACCAGGTGGCCAAGGGCGACATCATCGCCGACGGTCCCTCGACCGATCTCGGCGAACTCGCGCTCGGCCGCAACGTGCTGGTCGCGTTCATGCCGTGGAATGGCTACAACTTCGAAGATTCGATCCTGCTCTCCGAGCGGATCGTGAAGGACGACGTCTTCACCTCGATCCACATCGAGGAATTCGAGGTGATGGCCCGCGACACCAAGCTCGGTCCTGAGGAAATCACCCGCGACATTCCGAACGTTTCGGAAGAAGCGCTGAAGAACCTCGACGAAGCCGGCATCGTCTACATCGGCGCCGAAGTCCGCGCCGGCGACATCCTGGTCGGCAAGATCACGCCGAAGGGCGAAAGCCCGATGACGCCGGAAGAAAAGCTTCTGCGCGCCATCTTCGGCGAAAAGGCCTCCGACGTCCGCGATACCTCGCTCCGCGTGCCCCCGGGCGTGCAGGGCACCATCGTCGAAGTCCGCGTCTTCAACCGGCACGGCGTCGACAAGGACGAGCGCGCTCTGGCGATCGAACGGGAAGAGATCGAGCGTCTGGCCAAGGACCGCGACGACGAACAGGCGATTCTCGACCGTAACGTCTACGGCCGCCTCGCGGAGCTTCTGGAAAACCGCCAGGGCATCGCCGGTCCGAAGGGCTTCAAGAAGGACACCAAGATCACGCGCGCCGTGCTCGACGAGCATCCGCGTTCGCAATGGTGGATGTTCGCATCCCCCAACGACAAGCTGATGGCCGAAATCGAGGCGATGCGGAAGCAGTACGACGAATTGAAGAAGGGCCTTGAACAGCGCTTCCTCGACAAGGTCGAAAAGCTGCAGCGTGGCGACGAATTGCCGCCCGGCGTGATGAAGATGGTCAAGGTCTTCGTCGCGGTGAAGCGCAAGATTCAGCCCGGCGACAAGATGGCCGGCCGTCACGGCAACAAGGGCGTGGTGTCCAAGATCGTTCCGATCGAGGACATGCCGTTCCTCGAGGACGGCACGCATGCCGACATCGTGCTCAATCCGCTGGGCGTGCCGTCGCGCATGAACGTCGGTCAGATTCTCGAGACCCATCTCGGCTGGGCCTGCGCCGGCCTCGGCAAGCGCATCGGTCAGACCGTCGATGCCTACCTTGCCAGCGCCAAGCAGGACCTGAAGCCGCTGAAGGAGACCCTGAAGAAGATCTACGGCGACGACGAAACCATCAAATCGCTCAACGACAGCGAGTTGATGGAGCTCGGGCGCAATCTCAGCCACGGCGTGCCGATCGCGACGCCGGTGTTCGACGGGGCCAAGGAAGCCGACATCGAGGAGATGCTGAAGCTTGCCGGTCTCGACGCGTCGGGCCAGTCGACCGTCTATGACGGCCGCACCGGCGACACGTTCGACCGCAAGGTGACGGTTGGGTACATCTACATGCTCAAGCTGCACCATCTGGTCGACGACAAGATCCACGCGCGTTCGATCGGACCGTACTCGCTCGTTACCCAGCAGCCGCTGGGCGGCAAGGCGCAGTTCGGCGGACAGCGTTTCGGCGAAATGGAAGTGTGGGCGCTCGAGGCTTACGGCGCGGCGTACACGCTCCAGGAAATGCTGACCGTGAAGTCGGACGACGTCGCCGGCCGTACCAAGGTGTACGAGGCGATCGTGCGCGGCGACGACACGTTCGAAGCCGGTATCCCGGAATCGTTCAACGTGCTGGTCAAGGAAATGCGTTCGCTGGGCCTCAACGTCGACCTGCACAATTCCAAGGCGGGCGGCGCGACATCCGAGGCGGCCGAGTAACCAAAAGCGATCATGCCCGGCGCTTCGCGCCGGGCATCCGCGCTTCGCTCGGACGTTGGGCGAAACGCGTGGCCGGCAAAAAGAATTTCGAATTTGCTGCCGGTGACGATCGGCACGCGAGGAGAAGACCATGAACCAAGAAATTATGAATCTCTTCAATCCGACGACGCCGGCTCAGGTCTTCGACCAGATCCGGATCTCAATCGCGTCTCCGGAGAAGATTCTGTCGTGGTCCTACGGCGAGATCAAGAAGCCGGAGACCATCAACTACCGCACCTTCAAGCCGGAGCGCGACGGCCTGTTCTGCGCCCGCATCTTCGGGCCGATCAAGGATTACGAGTGCCTGTGCGGCAAGTACAAGCGCATGAAGTACAAGGGCATCATCTGCGAGAAGTGCTCGGTCGAAGTGACGCTGAGCCGGGTCCGGCGCGAGCGCATGGGCCATATCGAGCTGGCCGCCCCGGTCGCGCACATCTGGTTCCTGAAGTCGCTGCCCTCGCGCATCGGCCTGCTGCTCGACATGACGCTGAAGGATCTCGAGCGGATCCTGTATTTCGAATATTACGTCGTTCTGGAGCCGGGCCTGACCGCGCTCAAGGACCGTCAGCTGCTGTCGGAAGACGAGTATCTGAAGGCGCAGGACGAATACGGCCAGGACAGCTTCACCGCCATGATCGGCGCCGAGGCGATCCGCGAACTGCTGAAGGGTCTCGAGCTCGAAAAGCTCGAGGCGTCGCTGCGCGTCGAGATGCAGGAAACCGAATCCGACATCAAGCACAAGAAGCTCGCCAAGCGCCTGAAGATCGTCGAGGCGTTCCGCTATTCCGGCAACAAGCCGGAATGGATGATCCTGACCGTGGTGCCGGTGATTCCGCCGGACCTGCGTCCGCTGGTGCCGCTCGATGGCGGCCGCTTTGCGACCTCGGATCTCAACGACCTCTACCGCCGCGTCATCAACCGCAACAACCGCCTGAAGCGGCTGATGGAACTGCGCGCGCCCGACATCATCATCCGCAACGAAAAGCGCATGCTGCAGGAGGCGGTCGACGCCCTGTTCGACAACGGCCGCCGCGGCCGCGTCATCACCGGCGCCAACAAGCGTCCGCTGAAGTCGCTGGCCGACATGCTGAAGGGCAAGCAGGGCCGCTTCCGGCAGAACCTGCTCGGCAAGCGCGTCGACTATTCCGGCCGTTCGGTGATCGTGGTCGGTCCCGAACTGCGGCTGCATCAGTGCGGCCTGCCGAAGAAGATGGCGCTCGAACTGTTCAAGCCGTTCATCTATTCGCGGCTCGACGCCAAGGGTCTGTCCACCACGGTGAAGCAGGCCAAGAAGCTGGTCGAAAAAGAGCGTCCCGAGGTCTGGGATATTCTCGACGAGGTGATCCGCGAGCATCCCGTGCTGCTTGAACCGCGCGCCGACGCTGCATCGCCTGGGCATCCAGGCGTTCGAGCCGGTGCTGATCGAGGGCAAGGCGATCCAGCTGCATCCGCTGGTCTGCGCCGCGTTCAACGCCGACTTCGACGGCGACCAGATGGCCGTGCACGTTCCGCTGTCGCTGGAAGCGCAGCTCGAAGCGCGCGTGCTGATGATGTCGACCAACAACATCCTGCATCCGGCCAATGGTCAGCCGATCATCGTGCCGTCGCAGGATATCGTGCTCGGCCTGTATTATCTGTCGGTGCTGCGTGAAGGCCTGCCCGGCGAAGGCAAGCTCTACGGCGAAATGGCCGAGATCGAGCATGCCTTGCACGCCAAGGTCATCCACCTCCACACCAAGATCAAGTATCGCTGGCAGGGCATCGACGAGAACGGCAAGCCGGTCACGCGCTGGTACGACACCACGGCCGGCCGCGCCATGCTCGGCCAGGTGCTGCCGAAGTCGCCGAAGATGCAGTACGACGTCATCAACAAGCTGATGACCAAGAAGGAAATCTCCGGCGTCATCGACCAGGTCTATCGTCACTGCGGTCAGAAGGAGACGGTGATCTTCTGCGACCGCATCATGGCGCTCGGCTTCTACAACGCGTTCAAGGCCGGCATTTCGTTCGGCAAGGACGACATGGTGGTGCCGGCTTCGAAGTGGAAGACGGTCGACGAGACGCGCGCGCTCGCCAAGGAATTCGAGCAGCAGTACAATGACGGCCTGATCACCCACGGCGAGAAGTACAACAAGGTCGTGGACGCCTGGTCGAAGTGCACCAAGAAGATCTCGGAAGACATGATGGCGGAAATTTCCGCCGTTAAGAAGAATCCGAAGGGCGGCGAAGCCCAGATCAACTCGATCTTCATGATGGCGAATTCCGGCGCCCGCGGTTCGCAGGACCAGATGCGCCAGCTCGCCGGCATGCGCGGCCTGATGGCCAAGCCGTCGGGCGAGATCATCGAGACGCCGATCATTTCCAACTTCAAGGAAGGTCTGTCGGTGCTCGAATACTTCAACTCGACCCACGGCGCCCGCAAGGGTCTCGCGGACACCGCGTTGAAGACGGCGAACTCGGGTTACCTGACGCGGCGTCTGGTCGACGTGGCGCAGGACTGCATCATCACGGCCGATGATTGCGGCACCAAGCTCGGCATCAAGATGCGCGCCATCATCGACTGCCGGCACGGTCGTCGCTTCGCTGGCGTCGCGCATTCTCGGCCGTACCAACGGCGAGGATCTGCGCGATCCCGCGACCAACAAGGTCGTGGTCAAGCGCGGCACGCTGATGGAGGAGATTCACGTCGACGCCATCCAGCAGGCCGGCATCCAGGAAGTGAAGATCCGCTCGGCGCTGACCTGCGAACTGGTCAACGGCATCTGCGGCAAGTGCTACGGCCGCGATCTGGCCCGCGGCACGCCGGTCAACCACGGCGAAGCGGTCGGCGTCATCGCGGCGCAGTCGATCGGCGAACCCGGCACCCAGCTGACGATGCGCACGTTCCACATCGGCGGCGCGGCGCAGATCAACGAGCAGTCGTTCATCGAGTTGAATTTCGACGGCAAGGTGACGATCAAGAACAAGGCGATCGCGAAGAATGGCGAAGGCCATCTCGTCGCGATGGTCCGCAACATGGTGGTGGCGGTGACGGATGCCGACGGCACCGAGCGTGCGACCCATCGCATTCAGTACGGCGCGCGGATGCGCGTCGACGAAGGCGACATGGTCAAGCGCGGCCAGCGCATCGCCGAATGGGATCCCTACACCCGTCCGGTTCTGACCGAAGTCGAGGGCACCATCGGCTTCGAGGATCTGGTCGAGGGTCAGTCGATCTCGGAAACGCTCGACGAATCCACCGGTATCGCCAAGCGCGTCGTCATCGACTGGCGCGCGTCGCGGGGCGGCGCCGATCTGCGTCCGGCCATCGTCATCAAGGGCAAGGATGGCAAGATCCTCAAGCTCGCGCGTGGCGGTGAGGCCCGTTACATGCTGTCGGTCGACGCCATTCTGTCGGTCGACGTCGGCGCCAAGGTCAAGACCGGCGACATCCTGGCGCGTATCTCCACCGAAAGCGCCAAGACCCGCGACATCACCGGCGGTCTGCCGCGGGTGGCGGAACTGTTCGAGGCCCGCAAGCCGAAGGACGCCGCCATCATCGCGGAAATCGCCGGCACCATCCGGTTCGGCCGCGACTACAAGAACAAGCGCCGCATCTCGATCGAGCCGATGGACAAGAACGAGGAGACCCGCGAGTACCTCATTCCGAAGGGCAAGCACATCCATCTGCAGGACGGCGACATCGTCGAAAAGGGCGATTTCATCGTCGAAGGCAATCCGGCGCCGCACGACATTCTGGCGATCAAGGGCATCGAGGAACTCGCTGCCTATCTGGTCAACGAAATCCAGGAGGTCTACCGGCTGCAGGGCGTGCTGATCAACGACAAGCACATCGAGGTGATTGTCCGTCAGATGCTGCAGAAGGTGGAGATCACCGACCAGGGCGAGACCGACATGATCTCGGGCGAACAGATCGACAAGATCGAGTTCGACGTGCTCAACGCCAAGGCCAAGGAAGAGGGCAAGAAGATCGCCACGGGAACGCCGGTGCTGCTCGGCATCACCAAGGCGAGCCTGCAGACCCGCTCGTTCTTCTCGGCGGCCTCGTTCCAGGAGACCACCCGCGTGCTCACCGAAGCCGCCGTCAACGGCAAGGTCGATCCGCTGGAAGGCCTCAAGGAAAACGTCATTGTCGGCCGGCTGATCCCGGCGGGCACCGGCGCCTCGATGGCCAAGATCCGCGAAGTCGCGGTCAAGCGCGACAAGCTGATCCTCGACGAGCGCGAGAAGCAGGCGACCATCGTGCCGGCGGCTCCGGAAGTCGAA
>CAWBYU010000001.1:620000-1782130 GCA_963793165.1 uncultured Alphaproteobacteria bacterium | reverse complement strand
CGGATTCGTTGATGAAGGCCTGGAGATCGTTGCCGAGCACCTGTCCTGTGCCCGCCGTCCCGCCGCCGGAGCGCGGCACGCTCACGGGAGCGGTCAGGCCGAGCGCTCCCAACGCCGTGGTATTGGTGGTGGCGATGGTGAGGTTGCTGGCGGTGCCGGTATGCAGCGTGATGACACCGCCGCTGATCGTCGGCGCCACACCGGTGATCGCACCGATATTATTGATCAGATCCTGGATACTGCCGGTGGTGACATTGATCTGGTTGGCGGCAAGATTGGTCGGGGTGTTGACGATGGTGATGGCGATACCATTCACCGTGATGGTGTCTCCGGCGACGAAATTGGTGGTCAGCGAATCCGTGCCGGTGCCGCCGTTCAACAGGGTCGATGCCGTGATCTGCCCCGGCGTCGTCGCCTTGTTGTTCTTGGAGGCGCCTGCGAGCGTCGCATCGGCATAGGGCGCGGCGGGCGTGCCGAGCGAGCGCGGATTGCCTGACGCGAAATCAGCCGGCCGCAGCAGTTCGGAACCCGGAACCGAGTTGTCGTGCTTGGTGGTCAGCGGATAGCTCGCCAGGTTGGCGCGATAATTCACCACCGATGTCGGCACCGCCGGCAGGAAGTCGTTGGCGAACTTCAAAACCTGCGGCACGCTGCCGGTCATGTTGCCGGTCGCCGGATCGATCCCGACGCCTTCGACATAATAGCCCGCGCCGTTGACCAGGTAGCCGTTCTTGTCCAGCGCGAAGTCGCCGCGTCGGGTGTAGTTGTCGACGCCCGAAAATACCGGCTGGTTGTCGGTGAAGCTGCCGGGCTTCTGCACCACGAAAAAGCCGTTGCCGTTGATCGCCATGTAGGTGGAGACCGACGCGCTCTGCACGTCACCCTGCACGGTGTTGGTCTCGCGCGATCCGGTGGTGACGCTACCGGCGAGCTGGTTGTTGACGCCGGTGTCCGGGATCAGGTCGAGGAAACTGGTATCGATCCGCTTGAAGGCGGTGGTCTGCGAGTTGGCGATGTTGCCGGAGATGTTTTCCAGCGCATAGGACTGCGCACGTAGGCCCGCGACGGAGGTCGTAAGAGCGCCGAAGATACCCATGACACTTTCTCCAAAATTCGATCCGGGCGGCCCGCCGGTCTGCAACCCATGGCCGCAATCGAAGGAGAATGTCGCAAGCGTCGTGCCAAAGTGAAAAGTAAAGCTATTTCAAGCGATTAATGAAAAAGCCCCGGTCCGGGGACCGGGGCACAATTGCCGAGCGGGCAACAATTGCCGGGCACCGGCGATCAGGTGGCCGACGGCGCCGCCGGATGAAACACCAGCGCGAAGCCGTCCATGCAGTAGCGCAGGCCGGTCGGCTTCGGCCCATCGTCGAAGACGTGACCGAGATGTCCGCCACAGCGGCGGCAATGGATTTCGGTTCGCAACATGCCGAAGGTGCGGTCTTCGGTCTTGCCGACGGCGTTCTCCAGCGGCTGATAAAAACTCGGCCAGCCGGTGCCGCTCTCGAATTTCGTCTCCGAGGCGAACAGCGGCAGGTCGCAGCCGGCGCAGGCGAAGACGCCCTTGCGATGCTCCTTGAGCAGCGGGCTCGATCCCGGCCGCTCGGTGCCCTGCTTGCGCAGGATTTCATATTGCTGCGGCGTCAGTTGCGCGCGCCATTCCGCATCGGTCTTTTCGACCTCGAACTTCTCCGCAGCACTTGCGGGCGATGCCCGCAGCCAGCGGAAGGCGGCAAGTCCGAGCAGGCTGGCGACAGACGCGAGCAGGATACGGCGGTCAATCATGATGGTCTCCGTGCAAAGCGAAATATGACGTGTTCGCTGCGAGATACGGGGCGCGGAGCTGGAAGTTACACGGACCGGGGCGGAATTCTCTCACTTTCCTGCGAGACGCCGCCGGGCGGCCGCGCCCCCTCGCCTTGGCCATCGATAGCCGGCGGTTCCGGACGCTCGGGATACGGGCGTTCCGGATAGGGTCGTTCGGCAGAGGGACGGCCGGGCGGCGCGCGGGGCCGAGGCGGCCGGGTTCCGGCCTGGCGGTTGGCCTCGATCAGGCGCGCCTCGCGGATGCGCTCGCGCGACCGGGCTTTTTCCCGATAACGGGCCAGCGCCCCGGCCGTGGCCGAGGTTCCCCGTTCCCACATCCCGACCACATGTCCGGCCACCCGGCCGCTCGCGCCGCCCGCCCATACCAGTTCGAACGGCGAAAACAGCCGCCAGCGCTCGTCGCCCCAAAGGATGCTGCGCGCGATCAACTGCCCGGCGATCGCCGAGGTGTTCAACCCCTGCCGGCCGAAGCCGCTGCTGACCCAGAGGCCGCGGCGCAACTGGCCGATCTGCGGCATGCCGTGCACGGTCTGCCCGACGGCGCCGCTCCAGGTCTCCGCGATCTCGACCTGCCCGAGTTTCGGAAAAATCGTGCGTATCCGGCGCGCAATGGCGGGGGCAAAGCGCTGCGGCCGCGCCGACCAGGTGGTTTCCGGGCTGGACCACATCAGCCGGTCGCCATCCACGATGCGGAAATGATCGACGCCGTCGCTATCGGTCACCGATCCCTGAAACGTGATCGCATCGGCAAGGCGGCCGCCGAGCGGCGCGGTCACCGCGGCGTAGCGCCACACCGGCAGCAGCGTCTCCGACAACCGCCGCAGCGGCGCGCCCAGATGGATGTTGCCGGCGAGCACAATATGCGACGCGCGCAAACGCGCCGACGGCGTGACGATGCGCTTGCGAATGCCCGATGGATCGATGCTGACCACCGGCGTGTCCTCGAAGATCCGCGCGCCCGCGCGCCGCGCCAGCGCGGCGAGGCCATGGACATATTTGCGGCCATCGATCTGAAACGCCTTGGGATAATACACGCCGTGGAAATAACGATCGGTCTTGAGTTCCGCGCGCACGCGATCGACCTGCCAGCCTTCCACTTCGGTTTCGAAATCCTCGCCGAGCGTTTGCAACCGGCTGATCAATTGATCCCCCGCGTCGACATTGGAAACCTCCAGCGCGCCCTCGCTCAGCGCAATGCCCGGAATCAATTCCTCTGTCGCGGTGGCCCGGACATATTCGGCGCCCTGCTTCGACAACGACCAGAGCTCGCGGGCGTCGTCGAAGCCGACGCGGGCGATCAAATCGCCGATTGGAAGACCATAACCCGGCATCACTGTGCCGAGATGATGGCCGGATGCGTTCCAGCCGACGCGCCGGCCCTCGAGAACGGCGACACTGGCGCCGAGCCGTGCGGCCTCCAGCGCCACGGTGAGGCCGGCAAGCCCTGCTCCGACCACACAGATGTCGACATCGAGATCGAACGACAGCCGCGAGCGCTCGCGTATGGCCCCGGCCTCCGTTCCGTCGATGGCGCTTGTGAATGTCTCGCTCATGTCGTTTTCTTACGGGCCGATCAGGCGCTTGTCACCTTGTCCTGAACCTCGCCATGTACATTAATCCAACGCCTTGAAACGAATTGGGATCGAACCATGCGCCGTTTGATGCTGCTGCGTCACGCCAAGACCGAGAACGACGCGCCGTCAGGCCGCGATCAGGACCGCCAGCTCGACAAACGCGGCCGTCACGACGCCGCCGAGATCGGCGAATGGATCGGCCGCCATCCGCCTTTTCCCGATTCCGTGCGGGTTTCGCCCGCCGCCCGGGCGCATCAGACCTGGGATATCGCCTGGGAGGCGATGAAGGATCGCGTTCCGCCGCCGCAAGTTGAACTTCTGCCGGAACTCTATGGCGCCGACCCGTCGCAGCTTCTGCAGACCATCCGGGCCGCGTCGCCCGATCCGCAGCGGCTGATGGTCATCGGACACAATCCGGGAATGCATGAGCTCGCGCTGGCGCTTACCGGCAACGGCGATGCGGCATCCCGCAAGGCGCTGGCCGAGAATCTGCCCACATCGGGCCTTGCGATCTTCGATTTCGCGATCGACGATTGGGCCGACGTGGCTTTCCACCGCGGCAAGCTGGTGCTGTTCGTCAGCCCGAGGGTGCTGAAGCAAGCTCCCGGCGAATAGCCGCTCCGCCGCGTCGCCAAAACTTCATTTTGTGCTACTCTGCATCACTCAGGGGGAGGCGCAGATGTTCAAATCCATTCTCGTGCCGATCGATCTGGCCGATACCGATCTGGCAAAACCCGCGATCGCGACCGCGGCGACACTGTCGCAGACCTGGAGCGGCGCGGTGCGGCTTCTGAACGTATTGCCGATGACGCCGGTGATGCTGGCGGAATACGTCCCCGCCGATTTCGACACCCAGCAACGCCAGGCCTCCGAAGAGGCGCTCTCGATCGTGGCCCGGGAATCCGGCATCGATCCCTCGCGCATCTCCAGCGTGGTGCGGCAAGGCGGCATCTATCACGAGATTCTGGAAGAAGCCGCCGCGGTCAAGGCCGACCTGATCGTGATGACGTCGCACCGGCCGGCGATGCGGACCTATTTTCTCGGCTCCAACGCCGGCCATGTGGTGCGCTACGCCAAATGCTCGGTGCTGGTGGTGCGGCACTAGTCTAGGGATTGGTCCGGCTCAATTGGACAACCGGGCCGGATATTACCTTGCGATCACGACGTCACGGCTCATCGAAACCTGCCCATGTCCGGGTTGAAGGCTCCGCCGAGCACCGCGTGCTCGATGTGACAGCGTGGGATCCCGATGTCGCGCAAGGCACGATCGTCCAGTTCCCGCAGCGTTCGGATCGCGGCCCGGCGCTCCAGATAGTCGACGACAGCCTGTGCCCACATTCCCATGCGCATGCGGCGGACAAATCCGCCCAGCGGGCTCGGAAACGCGGGTCGCGCGGGACTTTGGGACAGCGTGGTCATTTCTCTTCTCCAGTTGGCTTCCGTCCGGCAAAGCGGTGCCGGTGGCGCAAACGCTGCTCGACAGCGGCTGCGCGGTTTGGGTGACTTCAGATTGCTTTCGCTTGCCTCAGTGCAATCGCGGGCTTGATGGGGCTTAAATGATCCGGTACTTGTATCGGTGCAAGTAAAACATTGCTCTCGGTGCAATAATGTCGAAATTCGAATATGCAAAACTTGCCGACGCCGTGGCCGCCGAGATCGCGAGCGGCGCCCTCAAGCCCGGCGACCGCCTGCCGCCGCAGCGCACATTCGCCTATGAGCGCAAGATCGCGGTCTCGACGGCAAGCCGGGTTTACACCGAATTATTGCGGCGCGGCCTTGTGGTCGGCGAAGTGGGACGGGGCACGTTCATCTCGGGAGAAGCGCGCCGCGGCATCGCCGCCTCGACCGAGCCGCGCGGCGCGCGCATCGATCTGGAATTCAATTATCCGCTGCTGCCGACCCAATCGGCCCTGATCGCAAGAAGCCTGGAAGGACTGAACCGGCCGGAGGCGCTGGATCTCGCATTGAGGCAGGCCACCAGCATCGGAACGCAAACGGCGCGAAACATCGCCGCGGATTATCTCAGCCGTCAATATCCGGACTGGTCGCCGAAGCCGGAGCAGATGGTGTTCACCGCCAATGGCCGGCAATGCATCGCCGCCGCGCTGGCCGCGGCGGTGCCGACCGGCGGACGCTGCGGCGTCGAGGCTCTGACCTATCCCTTCATCAAGGGCATCGCCGCCCGGCTCGGCGTGACGCTGGTGCCCTTGGCGATGGACGAGCATGGCGTTCGGCCGGATGCCGTGCAGAAGGCGCACCGCGAAGCCCATCTGTCGGCGTTGTACGTTCAACCCATCATTCAAAATCCCCTCGGCATCACGATGCCGCCGTCGCGCCGCGCCGATCTCCTGCGCGTGGTCGAAAAGCTCGATCTCACCATCATCGAGGATCTGGTCTACGGATTTCTGGACGACGAGCCGCCGCTGGCCGCGCTCGCCCCCGATCGCTGCATCGTCCTGGACAGCCTTTCCAAGAAAGTAGCGCCGGGGCTGTCGCTCGGCTTTGTCGTCCCGCCGCTTCGCTCGCGCGAGAACGTCATGGCGTCGGTGCGCTCGGGCGGCTGGACGGCGTCGGGATTCGCGTTCGCGGCCACGCAACAGCTGATGGGCGACGGCACGGCTTCCGAACTTTCAAGGCTGAAGCGGATGGATGCGCAGCAACGCCAGAGGATTGCCGTGGCCTGCCTTTCCGGCTTCGAGATCCAGTCCAACAGCAAATCCTATCATCTATGGCTGACATTGCCGTCGCATTGGCGGTCGCAGACATTCGTCGCCGCGGCCGCCCGCCGCGACATCGCCTTGACGCCCTCGAACACCTTCGCAGTGAGCCCGGGCCACGCGCCGAATGCCGTCAGGCTGGCCCTGGCCGCGCCCGCGATCCAGCAGCTGGATTTTGGCCTTCGCACGCTGGCGGGAATGCTGAATGCGAAGGAAGAGGATTTCGAATTCGACCGAATAGGTCGCCCACGATAAAATCCTTGGCGCGAAGCGAGCGTCTCGAAGCATGGGCAGCAAGCGACCAACCGATCTCTCGTCGTCGGCACTATGGCAGCAACGCTTCCGGCAGATGATCGAACGTATAGAGCCGCGGCCTGTTGCGCGCCACAAAGCCTCCGATCTGCCAGCCGAACAACGCCGCGAAACCGACCAGAAACAATGCACCCGAATACTCCCCGGTGGCGATGGCGCGAACGAAGAGTCCTGACAGCGCGATCCCGACCAGCGTCAGCAGCACGATCCCGGCGGCATAGGTTTTTGGCCCGATGCCGCCGATCAGCGCCGCCCTGCTTCCGGCCGCCCGCATGCGCCGATGCAACTGCGTGATGAAAGCGCGGTAATCGCGGTCCTGCGGCGCCATCAGGGCGACGGTCTGCCAGCTCGTCGACAGGATCGCCATTCTCTCGCGGTTGACAGATTCAATGTCGGCGCGAAAGCGCCGCGACTGCATCGATACCGGCCGGTACGACAGACGGATTGCCGCGATATCGGCGTAAGCCCAGACCGCGGATCGGTTGCCGACCTGCCATGACAGCCCCGCATCCGTCAGCTCGAATCGATGCGCCGCGCCGATCAATGACGCTTTGAAGGCGTAATGGACGCCAGACGCGGCGTCGTTGGGCAGATCAGTCGTCATGGGCGGTGCGCAGAAGACCGGTCACGGTGCGGTGAGCCTTTCTTGAAGGATTGCAACTAAACATGGCCTGAGCTCGCCGCCTCGGCTTGCGCCGCCCGCCGGCTTTATCTTACAAGCGGGCCATGGCCGAGACGACCTATTTTCCGCGCCGCCTGATCCTCGCCGGCGCCATGATTTCAGGGGTGCTGCTGGCGCTGGCCGTGCACATGCTCGGCGCGCGCTATGGCCTCGATCTCGGCGGCTTATGGCGATCCGACACGCATGAATTCATGCCGGCGGGCGCGGCCATCGCGTGGTGGCTGATTGCGACGGTCGGATTCTGCGGCGGCTATTTCACGGCAACGCTGATGGACAGCGCGGTGTCGGGGCAAATTCCAGAACGGATGCGGCAATTCCTGATCGGCGTCGGCGTGCTGGTGCTGGCGGGCGCGGGCCAAGCGGCTTCCGCGCCCAGCCCGATCCCGACCATCTCGGGTGTGATCGCGGGTCTGGCGGCGCTCTGCCTCGGAGCGGCGATGGCGTTTTGCGGCGCGCATTTCGCACTGCGCAGGGCCTGAGCTGTGCGAATTAGCGGGACAGGTCCGGGGACTGCACGACGCTGGTTTAAGTCTTAAGGACGTCGCGCGGGAGGGATCCCGCGCGACGTTAGTTTCAATCTGCAGTTTTCAATCTGCCTGGCTTATCTAGCTCGCGGCGCGAAGATTGATCTTGCTCTCGGCCAGCGCGGTCAGCTTCTTGTCGGTCGCCCGTTCTTCGTCGAGCGTCTTCTGCAGGACGCCGGCGCAATCGCTGCGGCCCAGCTGCTTCGCCCATGCGACCAGGCTGCCGTAACGCGTGATCTCATAATGCTCGACCGCCTGCGCGGCGTTGATCAGGGCCGCGTCCAGAACCGCTTTGTCATCCACCTCGCTGGCGACTTCGTCGGCTTCCTCAATGATACCGTCGATCGCCGGACAGTCGACCGCCTTGACCGCGGCGCCCTGCATCTGGAACACCTGCTCGAGGCGCTGCACATGGGTTTTGGTTTCATCGAGATGGGTCATAAACCCCTGCTTGAGCTGCTTGTCGGTGGCCTTCTCGGCCATCTTCGGAAGCGCCTTCAGGAGCTGCTTCTCGGCATAGTAGATATCCTGCAATTGATGGATGAACAGGTCGTTCATGGTCTTGATGTCTTTGGTGAACAGTCCCATCGTGCGCGTCCTTATTATGGAACACCACAGCGCGGCCTTTTGTCGCCGATACGCCGATATGTGTTCGGTTGCTGATACGGCGCTAACCGGCGGACCGCGCCGTTGTTCCTGGGCGTCGCGAAAACGTCGCGTGGGAACAGCAATATCGCCATCAATGGAACATCAGCCAACCGTGCGGACATGATTCGCATCTCCCAAATGAGAACATATGTACAGCATGTGACAGCCGCCCCGATCGAGGGCCGAAGCTGTCCTTGTCAAGGGCTGCACAACACAAGGTTTTTGCCTTATGGGTCGGTCTGTGAATATGAAGCGGTTGCGGCGACCCGTCATCGATCGCTGCGACGGGCCTCTGATTTGGTGCCGCCCTGCCGGGAGGAAGAATGCATCGGCTGCTGACCGCGCTTGGGCGTGGCTTCAAGGAACGGATCGGCTGGAAACGGCTCGGAATCGCCGCGAGCCTCCTCATCATCGTCTTTGCGATCACGACGCTGGTCCACACCCTCAAGGGCGTCGATACCGGCGTAATCCTGACGGCGCTGACCGAGATACCGCCCGGTCACATCGCGCTCGCGGCATTGTGCGTGACCGGCGCCTTTTGCACGCTGACCTTTTATGACTTCTTCGCACTGCGGACCATCGGCAAGAAGCACGTGCCCTACCGCATTGCCGCACTGTCGAGCTTCACCAGCTATTCGATCGGCCACAACATCGGCGCCACCGTGTTCACGGGAGGCGCGATCCGCTTCCGGATCTATTCCGACTATGGCTTGAGCGCGATCGACGTCGCAAAAATCTGCTTTCTCTCGGGCCTGACGTTCTGGCTCGGCAATCTGTTCGTGCTCGGTTTCGGCATGGCCTGGCACCCGTGGGCCGCAAGCGCGATGGACCTGCTGCCGCCGGCGATGAACCGGCTGATCGCATTCGGCTGCCTCGCCGGCATCGCGGTCTATTTCACCTGGCTGTTGATGGGCAAGAATCGCCGCGAGCTCGGCCAGAACGGCTGGAAAGTGGTGCTGCCCTCGGCGCGGCTGACGCTGCTGCAAATCCTGATCGGCGTGGTCGATCTCGGATTCTGCGCGCTGGCGATGTATCTGCTGATCCCGGCCGAGCCCGGTATCGATTTCGTGTCGCTGGCGGTGGTGTTCATTCTGGCGACGTTGCTCGGCTTCGCCAGCCATGCGCCGGGCTCGATCGGCGTGTTCGACGCCGCGATGCTGGTAGCGCTGCCCCAATTCGGCAGGGAACAATTGCTGGCCACCCTAGTGGCGTTCCGGATCCTGTATTTCCTGATCCCCTTCGGAATCGCGATTTCGATCATGGGCGTGCGCGAATTGTGGCTCAATGTCATGCTGCCCTGGCAGGAGCGCCGCAGGCTTCAGGAGCCGTTTCCGGCCTCGGCCACAGCCACGCAGCCGGTGAAGCGTCGTTTGAAGGTGAAGTGTTAGCGGCCAGGGATCAGGCTGCTGACCGTATTGGCTTTGGGGCGATCGCACTTATCTTCTGTCTTCGCCGTGTCCGTATTTCCGCCCCATCGGTAACGTCAAAGGCGCCATGATCCGAATTCATATCCGTTCCATTATCGCCTGCGCGCTGCTCGCGGGCGCCCTCGGCGCGCTGCCGTCGCAATGGGCGGCGGCGCAGACCGCGCCCGACGGTCAGATGCAGATCTCGTGGGAGGTCCGCAACCGCTTCCGGCTGTTCCGCGAGGAGCGCGACTTCCAGCTCCATGCCGAGAGCGTGCGAGGCCGCAGCATCCTCTCCTCGGAACAGGGGCTGGAACTGCAGAGCGACGGCCGCGGCTGGGCGCGCAATATGGTCAACCGCCTCTGCGTCGATCTGGCGGGCCGCGTCAGCGAGCCCTGCACCCGCGACAACGTCAAGGAAAGCTATCTGACGCCGGTCGATCATCCCGTCACCGTCAGGCTGACCGGCCAGATTCCGGTGGGCGCCACCTGTGCCTGGTCGTTCGACGATGGCGAAGGGCCGCCCCGGCAATCGACGCTGGATTGCGCCGAGCCGATCAACTTCCGGGCGCGCTATGGCCGTCCTACCGTCACGACGGTGGAGGTCTCCAGCGGACCCGAGACGCCGCAGCGTGTCGGCACCGAGATCATGGTGCGGGATATTTTCATCGCCGGCCTCGGCGACAGCATTGCCTCGGGCGAAGGCAACCCGGACCGGCCGATCGCATTGTCCGACGAGGGTTTCTGCTTCCGCTCCTATCTCGGCACCGCGAGCGCGCAATATTATCGTCCGAGCCGCGCCGGCTACAAAGGCGGACGGGCCTGCGAAGCTCCCGAATTCATTGCAGGTGTGGCAGCACCAAAGCGCGCTCTGGTTCAATGCCGCCTGCCATCGCTCCTTGTACAGCTACCAGACCCGCACCGCGCTGGCGCTCGCGGTGCGCTATCCGCACATCGCGGTGACCTATCTGCCGCTGGCATGCACCGGCGCCACCATCGCGGATGGACTGTTCGGCAAGCAGCGCGCGCGCGAATGCCCGCCGACCAAGTCCGCAGCGGCGTGCCAGGGCACCGTCAACGCGCAACTCGGCGAGTTGCGCGAAGCCGTCGCGGCCGCGAAGGGCCGTCAGCCCGACCGCAAGCTCGATCTGATCCTGCTGTCGATCGGCGCCAATGACATCAATTTTTCCGGGCTGGTCGCCGATGTGATCGTCGACACCCCGACCGAACGCGTGCTGTTTCGGCGCAGCGGCGTGATCGGATCGGTGGACGATTCCCGCGCCGCGCTGCTGCGGGATCTGCCGCAGGGCTTCGCCAAGCTGCGAGAGGCGCTGAAACCGCTGGTCGGCGACCTCCAGCGCGTCGTGTACGTCTCCTATGCCGACCCGACATTGGCCGGCGGCGCGCCCTGCCCCGGCGGGCGCGCAGGCTTCGATATTCATCCGTCCTTCAACGCGCAGCCGCAGCGGCTGGCCAACGTATCGGGCTATGTGGAAAACGAGTTCCTGCCCCAGTTGAAGGCACTCGCGCTGTGCCAATCTGGGATATTGTGCCGCGACCCCGCCGCCGATCGCATGACCTTCGTCGACGCCCATCAGGCAGCATTCGCCGATCACGGTTTTTGCGCCCGCGCGCAAACCGATCCGGAGTTCGATCGGGAATGTTTTTCGGCCAAGGGCGAAAGCTTCGATCCCGATATCGTCACGGCGGCCAGCCAGCCGATGCTCTGCGGCCGCAGCGCCGGGGAATATCGCGCCTATCTGCCGCGCGCGCGCTGGATCCGCGATGCCAATGACAGCTACTTCGCGGCGATGACCTATCCGCAAGGCCTGCCGTCTTCCAGCCAGCCCGCCGACATCCATGACGCGACCTGGGGGATTCTTTCCGCGGTGTATGGCGGCGCGGTGCATCCGAGCGCCGAGGGCCACGCCGCGATGGCGGATGCAGCCCTGCCCGCCGCGGCTTCGGTGCTGCAGCTCAACGCGACCGTGCCTGAGGTCATCTCGGAGCCCGAAGCGCCCGTCGCGGTGACGCCGCGCGCGCGCTGAGTTCGGATCAATGCGCAGGCGCGGGTGAGGTGCTCTTCTTCGCGGCGAGCGGCGGCGGCTTGACGGCCGCGACCGGGGGCTTGTTCACGGCTGCCTGAGCCGGCAGGTATTTGGCGATGATCGCGGGATCGATCTGGGCCATCGCGGTGTCCGGCAGACGAGTCCAGGTCTCGTCCTTGCCGAGCAGCGAAATGCCGAGATAGCCACGCAGGACGAGCGTCTGGCCATCGGCGCTCATCGTCATCTTGGCGCTGTAGATCTTGCCGTTGCGCGGATCGAGAATGTTGCCGCCCTCATATTTCAAACCGTCCCGCTTCATGTCGCGTATGAACGAAATTCCGAGCCACGGCGCATTCTTGCGATCGTCGGTGCATTTCGAACAGGTCGGGTTCGGAGGCTCGTCGGGTTTGGAAAACAGCTTGGCCATCGCGCCTTCGAAGATGCCGTTGTGATCGACGACAAGAACGTACAGCACCGGCTCGCCGTCTTCGATCTTCTGCCAGAGACCTGCCGCGGAAGGCTCCTGCGCATGAGCCTGCAATGCGCCGGCGACGCAAACGGCGAAGCCGGCAACCGCCGACAGCGCCAATTGAAATAAAAATCGCCTGTTCCGCATCATCACCACCTGAGAAATTCACCACATGAACTGGCCGAAGACTAAGGCCATTTCGCGGATGGTACCAGTGCCGGCACTGCTATACCGAGCGGTCGGAAACAAAGCGGTCGCTGCCACGAACCTGTGGCCAATGGGTCAATTGACCCCGAGCTTCTTCTGCAGGCTCGACGACGACGTCGTGTATTGGAACACCAGCCGCTTGTCCGGATAGACATACCGGTGCGCCTTCTGCGCCATCAGCGAACCCTCGTGAAATCCGCACAGGATCAATTTGAGCTTGCCGGGATAGGTGTTGATGTCGCCGATCGCGAAAATGCCGGATACGCTGGTCTCGAAAGCCGAGGTCTCGACCGGCACCAGATTGTTTTCCAGCGCGACGCCCCAGTTCGCGACCGGCCCGAGCTTCATGGTCAGGCCGAAGAACGGCAGCATGGTGTCGCAGTCGACCTTCGTCATCGCGTTATCATTGTCCTTGACGTGGGCGCCCGCGAGCTTGCCGCCCTCGCCTTCAAGCCCGGTGACCTGACCGATCTTCAGGTCCATCTGGCCGGAGGCCACCAGTGCGCGCATCTGCTCGACGCTGTGAGGGGCCGCGCGAAAATCATCGCGCCGGTGCAGCAGCGTCACGCGCTTTGCGATCGGGTGCAGGTTCAGCGTCCAGTCCAGCGCGGAATCGCCGCCGCCGACGATCAGCAAATTCTTGTCGCGGAACTGTTCCATCTTGCGCACGGAATAAAACACCGAGGTGCCTTCATAGGCTTCGATACCCGGAACCGGCGGACGCTTCGGCTGGAACGACCCGCCGCCGGCGGAGATCACCACCACCTTGCATTCGAACACCTGGCCGGCATCGGTGGTGACGCGAAAGCCGGGATCGCCGATCTTCTCGATCGTCTCCACCATCTCGTTGAGATGGAAGGTCGGATTGAACGGCTTGATCTGCTCCAGCAGCGCGTCGGTCAGGCCCTGGCCGGTGACGAAGGGAATGCCGGGGATGTCGTAGATCGGTTTTTCCGGATAGAGCTCGGCGCACTGGCCGCCGATCTTGTCGAGGATGTCGACCAGATGCACCTTCATATCGAGCAGGCCCAGTTCGAAAACGGCAAACAGCCCGCATGGGCCCGCGCCAATGATCAGCACATCGGTTTTGATCGTTTCGCTCATATCGGCTTCTTTTCGGTTGAACCCGGCCATCCGGCAGGGGCGTTCGGCTGCGCCTGTCTAGCCAAGCCGACGGAGCGAGGAAAGCCATAATATGGCGCCGACGAGCCGGGATATGGCGTCGATAAGCCCGGCAAAACCCCTTGCCGCAGTTCCGCAACTGGGCTGTAAGGGCAGGGAACTTCCGGAGATCGACCCCGTGAATGCACCCGCCCGTCTCGATTCAGCGCCGCGGCTGGAGGATTTTCCCTACCGGCTGTCCGACAATGTGCGTTTTGCCGATCTCGATCCCAACCAGCACGTCAACAATGCGGTGTATGCGACCTATTTCGAGACCGGCCGCGTCACGCTGATGAAAGACCGCAGTTTCGGACTGATGCCGCCCGGCTTCGCCTGGATCATGGTACGGCTCGATATCCATTTCCGCGCCGAGCTGCATTGGCCGGGCACGATCGAAATGGGCCTTGGCGTCGGCAAGTTCGGCCGGACCTCCGTGACGTTCGATCAGGTGGTGTTTTCCGAAGGCAAATGCGTGGCGTCGGCGCAATCGGTGACGGTGCTGATCGACGAGGCCACCCGCAAACCGACGCCGCTGACCGAGGAAATCATCGCCAATTTCCAGCGCTGGATTCGCCGCGGAACAAATGGGATCTGAGGCCGGCGCCGGCGCGCTTCAGGCCTGCCGCTCCGGCGTCGACACCACGAGACCGTCGAGCGCGTCGCTCACCTTGATCTGGCACGACAGCCGCGAATTCGGCCGCACGTCGAAGCCGAAATCCAGCATGTCCTCCTCCATCGGCGTCGGGGCGCCGACTTTCTCGCGCCAGGCCTCATCGACATAGACGTGGCACGTCGCGCAGGCGCAGGCGCCGCCGCATTCGGCTTCGATGCCCGGAATGGCGTTGCGGATCGCGGCTTCCATCACCGTCGCGCCGTTTTCGACTTCAATGGTGCGGGTTTCGCCGGTGTGGTCGACAAAGTGGATCTTGGCCATGATTGCTCGTGCTGCCGGATGGAGGAGGTCCGGGCAGTCCTATAACGGGTCGATCCGCTCCGCGCCAGCGGCCCGGGCGAAAACCTGCGGCACGGCTGGCAAAGGCTTTCGAGATCCCGATGGGGGCCGAAAAATCAGGACCGGCGCAGCATCGCATCGATGGCCGAGCCGGCCTCCGCGATGGCATCGTTGAGCTCGGCGAAAGCGTGGGCCGGATCGTCGCCGTCCCGTAATGCGGTTTCCACGCGCCCGGCGGCGTCGGCCACCTGAAATGCGCCGATGGCGCGCGCCGACCCCTTCAGCGTGTGCGCCAGCGCGGTGGCGTCGGCAGGCATCGTGGCGAGGACCGCGATCAGGCCGGCGGTCTGGGCCGAAAACATCGCCAGCACCTCGTGCTTGAGCGCGGTGTCGCCCAGCGTCATGCGGCTGAGATGCTCGATATCGATCGGACCGTCATCGGGAGCAAGCGGCGGCGATGGCACCCAGTCGATCCGTTCCAAATGATGCGCCACGACGAGAATCCAAACCCCTGCCCCGCCGTCGAATTCGGCAGCGGGATTTCCGGCAGCCAACCATGGAAATGGTTAAGGGAACGTTGCGCTATCCGCCGCAAGTTCGCCTTGTTTTGGGCGAAGAGTCGCCCAATTAACGATCCCTGCAAAAATTTTTGTGGACTACCAACGCCTTACGGCCCCGCTGTTAACGATGATTAAGATTGTATTAACCGTAGCCATTTCATTCGCACCGCCTAGCCAATAGGATGTTTGCGCGGGGCACGAGACCGGTTTGGAGCTTGCGATAGATATTCGCGAGGCTCGCCGGATGCGTTTACGGCAAACGAGGGCTAGGACTGACATGGCGAACAATCCCAAGAAGGTCAAAGACCCCACTGAAGTCGCGCTTTCTGCCATTCAGGAAGCCCTGAACATCAGCGATGTGGCTGCTGAGAACAGCAGGACAGTCCGCGGTGACGGAGCCGCCGCAAACGGAGCGTCGACGCCGAACTACAACGAGAGCGTGTTCGACACCCGGCCGAGCCCCGATCGGCCGATGTTCGAACCCACCGACGAGACGCGCCCGTCCCGCCGCGCCGCCAACGACGACCGTGAAACCATCGGACAGATTCTGCAGGCCATCCAGAAGGGCCGGCCCGCCCGCAGCGTTTACACCATCGCCACGATTTTCGCCGCGGTCTGGCTTGTCGGCGGCTTGCTGCTCACTGTCGCCTTCCTTCCCTCGCTGCAGGCTGCGGCCGGTCAGGGCAGCAGCGTCCTGATGCTGGCCGGACTGACGGCTTTGCTTTTCGCGCCGGTATTGCTGTTTTATTTCATGGCGAGCCTGTCGTGGCGCGGCCAGGAACTGCGCATGATCGCGCAATCGATGGCGCAGGTTGCGATCCGTTTTTCGGAGCCCGAGGGCGCGACCAGCGACTCCATGGTGACCGTCGGCCAGGCGATCCGCCGCGAAGTCGCGGCCATGGGCGACGGCGTCGAACGCGCCATCGCGCGCGCCGGCGAACTTGAAACCCTGGTGGCCAATGAAGTCTCCGCGCTTGAACGCGCCTACAGCGACAACGAGGTGCGCATCCGCGCCCTGCTGCAGGACATCGCGCATCAGCGCGACAACCTGGTCGGGCAGGCCGAGCAGGTTCGCAGCGCGATTTCCGGCGTGCAGATCGACCTGCGCCACGATATCGCGCTGATCTCGGATGCGATCGCATCGCGCGTCGACGAGGTCGCAAAAAGCATTACCGGCGCCCTCGAAGAACGCGGCGCCCACATCACCAGCGCGCTGAGCAATGCCGGCGACAACATGATCCTGGCGCTCGGCGAGCGCGGCGGCGACCTGCTCGACCGTCTCGAGGAAGCCAGCGCCGAGACCACGCGGGCGGTGCTCGACGCCAGCGAGCGCCTCACCACCAGCCTCAATTTCAAGACCGGCCACGTCCATGACGAGTTCGTCGATCTGGCCGACCGCGTTCACGAGATGCTGAACGAGCGGATCGACCGCATCACCAGCGAATTCGAGCAGCGCTCTTCGACCATCGTCGACGGGATTTCCGACCGCACCGAGCAGGTCCACGACTCCCTGAAGAATTCCAGCGACTCGCTGCTGCTTGAGCTCGAGCTGCGCAGCGGCGATCTCGTCAGCAAGATCGACGACGCCGGCAACCGGCTTGCGACCAATATCCTCTCGAGCGGCGATAAGGCCAGCGAAGCGCTGGATGTCACCGTCAATACGCTGGTGACGAAGGTCATCAGCCAGACCGAAGCCGCGCACGACACACTCAGCCTGCAGATCGGCGCATTCGATGAACTGGTGAAGAACCAGGGCGGGGAACTTGCCGAAAGATTCGCGCGCGACAGCGGCACGCTGGGCGCCCTCATTACCCGCCACATCTCGGAATTCGATCGCACCGTCAAAACCTTCGGCGGCGAAATCGTCGACCGCATGGGCCAGCGCACGCAGGATATCGCGGAGAGCCTCAAGACCTATGTCGACACCTTCGACACCAGGTTGATTTCCAACAGCGGCGAGATCACCGCCTCGCTCGACCAGCGCCTGCTGCAATTCGAAACCACGCTGGAAAGCCGCGTGGCCGGCCTCGACAACTCGCTCGACAGCAAGATCAAGTCCTTCGACGAATCCGTTGACGGCCGCCTCAAAACGCTGGAAACGACCTTCGATACGCGGGCGAAATCGGTCACCGAGACCATCGACAATCGGCTTGGCACGCTGGCAACCTCGCTGACCGATGGCGCAGCTCAGGCGATCTACTCGATCGAACTCGCGCCTCAACCAGCTCACCTCCTCGCTGACCGACGGCACCGCGCAGGCGATCCAGGCGGTCGACCGGCGCATCTCCAATGCGACCGAAACCATCGACGGCCGCGGCGCCCAGTTGGCCGACACCATCACGGCGCGATTCCAGGAAATTCACCAGGGCATTGAAACCAGGATCGGTGCGGTCGCCATCGATATCGACATGCGCGTCGCGCAGTTCGAAGACCTGCTGGGTTCGCGCGTCGAAGCCGTGGCGGGCCGCATCGAGAGCAGCGGACGGCAAGCCAGCGACGGGCTGATGGCCCGCGCCGAGGAATTGTCGCTCGGGATCAAGTCCCATGTCGAAGACGCGGAGCGCTCGCTGACCAACCTCGTGGTCAATACCAGCGAGACCATCCAGACCGGCGCGCGCGCCGCGCAACAGTCGTTGCTTTCGGTTTCCTCCGACGTCGGCGCCCAGCTGAAGCTGACCTCCGCGGAGGTCGAGCGCGCCCTCACCGCGGTCGGCACCGGTGCGGCGAATTCGATCCTGACCAGCGCCCGCGATGCGCAGACCACACTGGTAACGGCCTCCGGGGACGCCGCGAGCCAGGTCAAATCATTGGCCGCCGATATCGAACGGACCCTTTCGGCCGCCGGCACCGCGACCGCAAGTTCGGTCGTCACCGGCGCGCGCGAGGCCCAGACCACGCTGGTCGCGGCCTCGGCGGATGCGGCCAGCCAGGTCAAGTCTCTGGCTGCCGATGTCGAACGCACCCTCGCCGCCGTCGGCACCGCGACCGCCAGTTCGGTCGTCGCCGGCGCACGCGAGGCGCAGTCCACGCTGGTCGCCGCCTCGTCCGAGGCCGCCAATCACGTCAAGTCGCTGGCGAGCGACGTGGAGCGCACGTTGACGGCGGTCGGGGCAAACACCGCGGCTTCGATCCTGGGGAGCGCGCGCGAGGCGCAGAATTCGCTGGCGGCCACATCGGTCGAGGCAGCCGACAAGATCAAGGCGATCTCCGCCGATATCGAGCGGTCGCTCAGCACGGTCACCGTCAATACCACGGACACGATCCAGACCAGCGCGCTCAACGCGCAGACCGCTCTGGTGGCGGCATCCAATGAAGTCAGCGCGAAGGTCAAAACCACCTCCGCGGAAGTCGAGCGCACGGTGCTTGCCGCCAGTGGCTCGTTCGGCTCGACCGTGACGGGCAAGACCGACGAGATCGTCACTTACGTGCAACAGCAGACCGACCGTCTGGCGCAGATGATCGACGGCAAGCGCGGATCGCTGGTCGAGGCGATCGGCACCAAGACCGCCGAACTGACCGCCGATATCGAACGCGTCACGTCGGATGCGCTGCAATCGATCGAAACCAGGGGGCACACCTTCTCGCAATCGATGGCGATCAACGGATCCGACGTCGCCCGCAACATTACTTCGGCCGGCGAACTGGCGTCCGGCGCCGTGAGCAAGTCGCTGAAGGAGCTGGAGCAGGCGTCGCGAACGGCGATCGACCAGTCGCGTCAGGTCTCGATCGCGGCGGTGACCGAAATGCAGGAAACCAGCAAGATCCTGCGAACCGACACGGTCGCCCTGTTCGAGCGGCTGCGTGAAGGCAATATCCTGCTGCAGGAAGTGCTCACCGGCGCCCACGACAACCTCAATTCGCTCGAGCGCGCCTTGGTGACCCGCGTGGCGGATTTCGTGACCGCCATGAACGACGTCACCTCGCGCAACGGCGTCGCCACCCAGACGCTGGAAGACCAGTTGTCGGTCTTCAACGCCAAGACCAGCAGGGCGCTGGAGGATCTCGGTTCGCTTTCCGGCCAGTTCGAGACCCACGGCAAGGCGCTGGTCGACGCCGCAGCCATGGTCGAGCAGAGCAACCGCGACACCACCACCTCCATCGACGAGCGCAAATCGACGCTTGAATCGCTGGTGAACACGATTGACCTGCGAACCGCCGATCTCGATCAGCGGCTGTCGCGGTTCACCGGCCTGCTCGATGAATCGCTGGCCGCGGCCGAAGAGCGCGCGCGCGACATCGCCCGCGTGGTCGCCGAAACCGCCGGTGCGGGCTCTGTCGCGATCAGCCGTCAGTTCGAGGCGGTTCGCGCGTCGGCTGAAGAGGAACGCCGGCTGACCGCCGACACCATGAGCGAAATCTATCAGCAATCCACCCAGGAAGCGGAAGCCATGTTCAAGCAGTCGGCGGACAAGTTCGCCGCGATGGTCGCCAGCATGAAGGAGATGGCTACCGAAATGCATCGTGAGCTCGATGCTACCCGCGACGACCTTCGCCGCGGCGTGCTGGAGATGCCGCAGGAGGCCGCCGAAAGCACCTCACAGATGCGCAAGGTCATCGTCGACCAGATCGAGGCGCTGGCCGAACTGAACCGGATCGTCGCGCGTCACGGCCGCGGGATGGACGTGGTGGCGGCGGGCCGTCCGAGCGCACAGCGCGACGAGGAGCAGATTCTGATCGCCGCAGCCGGCGGACGCAGCGGCGATACGCCATCGCGACCCGCCCCGGCGCCGCGCCCGCCGGGCGGCGGCAGCGCGTCCAATCTGCCCCCGCCCGACCTCGGCGCGCCGGCCTCGCGCCGCACCGAAGCGCCGCCGGTCAGCCCAGCCGCCGACCAGGGACGCGATGGCTGGCTTTCCGATCTGTTGAACCGCGCCGACACCGGCGGCAACCGCGACGCCCCGCGTGGCCGCTCCACCCCGCAGACAACCGCCACCAATCCGCTGGAGGCACTGTCGCTCGACATCGGCCGGCTGATGGATCGCAATCTCGCGGCCGAGATGTGGGATCGCTATCAGCGCGGCGAGAGCAAGGCGTTCTCCAAGCGGCTCTACACCCCGGCCGGCCAGAAGGCCTTCGATGAGGTCGGCCGCAAATATCGCGGAGACCGCACCTTCAAGCAGACGGTGGACCGCTACATCACCGAGTTCGAGCGCTTGCTCGACGAAGTCGCGCGCGACGACCGCGGACCCGCAGTGCTGCGCGGCCACCTCGTCTCCGAAACCGGGCTGGTCTACACCCTGCTCGCCCACGCGGCCGGACGGCTTGGGTAGGTAGCGAATCGTGAGCGGCGAATAGCGAATGAAACGGAGGCAGCCATGCTCCGTTTCGTTTTGGGGTACGCCCGTCGTCGGCATGGAACCGTGCCGACTTTTCTTGCGCGGGAGATGCTGGCGGCAAAGACGCAACCTGCTATAATTTGACGATGAACCCTGGAACCAAGGAATTGCTGGAAAAGGTCGCGTCCTGGCCGGCTGAAGATCAGCAGGAACTGGCCGAAGTCGCTGCGGAGATCGAAGCGCGGCGTACCGGTCGCTATGCCATGACCGATGACGAACGGACCGCGGTCGATAACGGCCTGAAACAGATCGAACGCGGAGAATTTGCCTCCGACCAGGAAATGTATTCGTTCTGGAAACGCTTCGGCGTCGCATGAAAATTCGCTACAGTCCGCAGGCGCGTGACGACCTGCAGGCTATCTTTAGTTATCTCAACGAGCGAAGTCCGTCCGGAGCCGGAAATGTGATGCGGGCTATCTATGCCAGCATTCAATTCTGGCCGAGAATCCTGCGGCATCGCAGGAAACCGACCATCAGGATGTTCGCATCAAGGTCGTGCGGCGATACAATTTCAAGATATTCTATCGGATCGACCGAGACGCAATTGATCTCATTCACGTTCGGCATACGGCACGGCGACCTTTCGGGCTTTAGCAGCCCGAGGAGGTGGATCGACGAAGCGTTTCGCTGCCGCGTCCGATACGCTACTGCCGCCTCCGCTCCGCCGCCGCGGGCGTAGGGGCCGCCGCTGGCGGCGGTGTCTGTGCGTTGCTGTTGCCGGCGCCGAACAGCAGCCGCGTCGGGTTGCGGTCGAGGTTGTTCACCGCGCGGCTGATGTCGCCGAGCGTACGTCGGCCGTCGGCCATCAGCGCGCCGGATCGCTTGTCGAAATCCTCCGCCAGTTCGCGGATCGATTTCACCGCCTGGAACAGCTCGCCGCCCTCTTTGCCACCGGCCAGCGTGTTGAGACCGAGCATCAGGCTGTCGGCCTTGCCCACCACGCCGTCGACCTTGAGCATGACATTGTCGATCCTCTCCCCATTGCGCGCCAGCGACGAGGTGAACGCCTCGAGGTTTCGCAACGAGTTTTTGACCGCCTCCTGATTGTCGGCGACTACCCTGTTGATATTCTGCAAGGTACCGCGGATCGCTTCCGTCACGTCCTGCAGGGAGTTCGGATCGGCCTTCAGCACCGGCACGCCATCCTCATCGAGGGGAACGCCGGGCGCGGCCTCCGCGCCGCCCTTCAGCGATATCGCCGCGACCCCCGTCAGCCCCTGGAATTCGAGTCCCACCAGCGTGTCCTTGCGGATCGGGGCGTTGTTCTCGACCATGGCGAGTGCGACAACTCGACGCGGGTTGTCCAACTTCACGGACGTCACCTCTCCAATCCGGATGCCGTTGAAATTCACGCTGCCGCCGGTGCGCAGGCCGGTCGCCGGGCCTTCGAACACGACGCGAAGCGGGCTGCGCGCCTTGGTGGTGTGCAGCGACTGGAACCACAGCACAAAGCCGAACGCCGCGGCAATCACTGCCAACGTGAACGATCCGATCAGGACGAAGTTCGCCCGCGTTTCCATTCAATAACTCCGAGTGCTAACCCATGACGGCGCGAGCGCGCTTGCCGTGGAAATAAGCCCTCAACCAGGGATGCTGCGAGGCCTGCATGTCGGCCATCGTTCCTGCGGCGATAATCTTGCCGTTCCCCAACACGGCGATGCGGTCACAAGCCGTATAAAGGCTGTCGAGATCGTGGGTTACCATGAAAACGGTCAGCCCCAAAGTGCGCTGCAGGGTGCGCACCAGTTCGTCGAACTCGCCGGCACCGATCGGATCGAGGCCCGAGGTCGGCTCATCCAGAAACACAAGTTCGGGATCGAGCGCAAGTGCGCGTGCCAGCGCCACGCGCTTGATCATGCCGCCGGAAAGTTCCGATGGAAAACGATCGGCGACTTCGGGCCGCAATCCGACCATGCCGAGTTTGGCGACCGTGATCTCGTCGAGCAGCCGCTGCGAGACCTTGAGATATTCTCGCACCGGGAACTGGATGTTCTGCCGCACCGTCAGCGAGGAAAACAGCGCGCCCTGCTGGAACAGGATTCCCCAGCGCCGCTCGACGCCCCGTCGCGCGCCGGTGTCGGCGGCATCGAGATCGATCCCGAACACCTCGATGCGCCCCGAGACCTTGGGCACCAGGCCGATGATGGTGCGGGTCAACACCGACTTGCCGGCGCCGGACGGACCGACGAAGCCCAGGATTTCGCCACGCTTCACATCGAGATTGAGCCGGTCCAGCACCTTGGTGGCGCCGAACTGCACCGAGATATCGCGGACCCGGATGATGGCGTCAGAGATTTCGGGCGCCATCGTCACATCCCGATCGAGGCGAAAAAGATCGCGAACACGCCATCCATCACGATGACGAAGAAGATCCCCTTCACCACCGAGGACGTGGTGTGCTGGCCGAGCGATTCGGCGCTGCCCTCAACCGCGAGCCCCTCGACGCAGGCGACGATCCCGATCACCGCCGCCATCACCGGCGCCTTGATGATGCCGACGATGAAATGATCGATCGAGATCGCGTCGCGCAGGCGCAGCAGGAACGCCTCGGGTTCGACGCCGCCATACAGCCATGCCACCAGCCCGCCGCCATAGAGCGCGGCGATGGCCCCGAGGAAGGCCAGGATCGGCAGCGCGATGATCAGCGCCAGCATCCTCGGCAGCACCAGGACTTCGATCGGGTCGAACCCCATGGTGCGCAGGGCGTCGATCTCCTCGCGCATTTTCATCGAACCGAGTTCGGCGGTGTAGGCGCTGCCCGAGCGGCCTGCCACCATGATCGCCACCAGCAGCACGCCGATTTCGCGCAGCACCAGCACGCCGAGCATATCGACCACGAAGATATCCGCGCCGAATTTGCGGAAGTGGAAAATGCCCTGCTGCGAGATGATGCAACCGATCAGGAAGGTGATCAGCCCGACGATCGGCACCGCCCGCCAGCACACCTGCTCGAGATGATGCACCGTCGACGTCAGCCGAAAGCTCAAGGGGTGAATCACGACCCGGCCGCTGGCGGCGAGGACGGCGCCGAGCATATCGATCAGGCCGACGATGGTTCCGCCGATGCCGGCCATGCTGCGGCCGAGCTGATCCAGCATGCCGGTGATCGTGATCGATGTGGTGTCGAGCGCGGGCGTGGCTTTCACCCGGCGGACCTCATCGACCAGACTTCGAATAGTTCGCCGACAGCCCGGCGATCTGGGCCTCGACGCCGCCCTGGGTCAGGCTGCGGCGAAGCCGTTCGATCAGCCAGGCCCCGAAGGTATCGAGTTTGGAGATTTGCGACACGTCGATGGAGATGTTGGGCCGGCTGCCCGTCAACTTTTCCGCGTCCGCGACCATCTGTTCGAGCAGCGGCGCAAAGCGGGCGGTCCACGAGCCCGCGGCGTGCAGCGCAAGTCCATTGCCCTGCGCTATCCGTTCCAATGTCGGGTCGCCCTTCACCATTCCAACTCCTGTGCCCATTCTCCGCTCATCATGGAGGGAAAAGTTCCAAGGCCGCTGTCTTGTGGAATACGTCCCTTACCAGCCATACTTGGCTGCGCCGGGCAAGCCGCCGCTTCAGAAATTGCCAGATTTTAAAATGACTTCCACCGACTACCCAAAGCTTGCCGGCAGCATCGAGCGCTGGCCGATCGCAGGCAGCTTCACCATCAGCCGCGGCGCCAAGACCGAGGCGGTGACGGTGGTGGCCGAAGTCAGCCGCAGCGGCCTGATCGGACGCGGCGAATGCGTCCCCTATCCGCGCTATGGCGAGACTCCGGAAGCCACTTTGGCCGCCCTTCTGTCCATGCAAGCCCCTCTGGCAGCAGGGCTCGATCGCAAGGCGCTGCAGGCCGCGATGCCCGCGGGCGCCGCCCGCAACGCGCTGGACTGCGCGTTACTGGACCTCGAGGCCAAGACCAGTGGCCAGCGCGCCTGGAACCTGCTCGGGCGGCCCGCTCCGCAGCCCTGCATCACCGCCTATACGATCTCGCTGGCGTCGCCCGAGGCGATGGCGGCGGCAACCGCCAAGGCCGCGCACCGGCCGCTGCTCAAGATCAAGATCGGCGGCGACGGCGATAGCGAGCGGATCAAGGCGGTGCGCAAGGCGGCACCCCGATCGGAACTCATCGTCGATGCCAATGAAGCGTGGACCTCTGACAATCTCGAGCAAAATCTCGCGGCCTGCGCCGAGGCAGGCGTTACGCTGGTCGAGCAGCCGCTGCCCGCCGGCCAGGATGAGGCGCTGGCCCGCATCCAAAGGCCGCTTGCGGTCTGCGCCGACGAAAGCGTGCACGACCGCGGCTCGCTGCATGGCCTGCGCGAGCGCTACGACGCGGTCAACATCAAGCTCGACAAGACCGGCGGCTGCACCGAGGCGCTGGCGATGGCCGACGCCGCGCAGGCGCTGGGATTTGAAATCATGATCGGCTGCATGGTCGCGACCTCGCTGGCGATGGCGCCGGCGATGCTGCTCGCGCAAGCGGCGCGCTATGTCGATCTCGACGGTCCCTTGCTGCTGGCGCGCGACCGCGACCACGGCCTGCGCTATGATGGCAGCCTGGTCTATCCGCCGGACGCGGCACTCTGGGGATGATTCGCCAGCCGGTGCCGGGCCAGCCACATCACGACCGCGCCTGACAGTGCCATCGCGGCCATCACGTAATAGACGCCCTGGCCGTAGCGGGCAAAGACCGCGCCGGACAGGATCGATGTGCTGCTCGAAACAATGCCGCTGCAGGCTGCAAGGTAACCCTGCCCGCGTGCCATCGCATGACCGGGCACATGGCGCACCATCAGCCCCATGATGCCGACCTGGGTCAGTCCGAAGCTCAGTCCATGCGCCAGTTGAACCGCAGCGAGGATCGCGAGCGGCGGCTCCTGTGCGGTAATCGCCCAGCGCGCCGCCGCGCTCAATCCGGCGATCACCACCAGCGTGACCGGCCGCAGCGTAAATCGCGGCGACAGCGCGAATACCACGATCTCGGCGATCACTCCGAGCGACCACAGCCCGGCGATGGTCAACCCGCCGAGACCAGCCTGCTGCCAGGCGATCGAGGCAAAGATGTAGTAGGCGGCGTGGCTGCCCTGAATCAGCGCCGACGTGACGATGATGGCGAGGAAACCCGGATCACGCAGCAAGGCCTTGGCATCGTGCGGCGGCGCCGTCCCCGATATCGTCGGGTTGTCGAGCGGCTGAAGGCCCAGGCTGACAAAGGCGCCAAGGGCGGCCACGGATGCAATGACCCAGATCAGGTTTTCGGCGGCGATGACGTCGACCAGCAGCCCGCAGGCCAGCGCGCCCACCACGAATGCCGCCGAGCCCCATAGCCGCAACGGGCCGTAATTGAGGCCATAGCGCGCCACGCCTCGCAAGGCATAGGCGTCGGTCAGCGGCACCATCGGCGTCCACAGGCAGCAGGTGACGGCGTAGGCCAGAAATATCAGGATCGGCAGATGCTGGCTGCCGAGAACGGAAAACCCCAACGCGGTCGCAAAGGCGGTTGCCACGATGGCGCCGCGCAGCGCGTGGCGCTTTTCGGCAGCAGCCGTCACAAAGGGCAGCACCGTGAACCGCGTCACCGGCGGGACCGCGGTGATGATCCCGATCCAGAAAGCGTCGATTCCGACCGCCTTCAGCCAAACCGTGAAGAACGGCAGGTGGGTCCCCGCCATGCCGAACATCGCACCGTAGAACAGCGCCAGCCGGGTCGCGAACCGCCTGGGCGCCTCTTTGGGCGACGTCCGGTGAGAAGCGATGGGGATTTGTGATTCGCGCGGCATCAATTCAATTGCGATTCGGTCAATATCGTGGTGATCGTTAGCCTAGCGCGCGGTGATTTGCGCGATGAGTTTAGAATGGCCGACGAAGCATTTGCCCTATCGCCGATTTCCGCTCGCGCCGCCCAGCCGAGCGAGCAGGACTATGACGCGATCCGCGACGCCTTCATGGAGACCGCGCGGGGGCGCTGGTTCCTCGGCGAGTATGCCAAGCGCAACCGCAATGCCGACACCAGCATGGTGCTCGACGCGGTGGCGCGGATCGAGGAAAACCTTGCGGCGCAGCGACATCAGACTTCCCATGTCGAGCTTGCCGAGGCGCTGGCCGCGATCCGGAAAGCCGTCGAGGAAGCCCGAGCCGCCGCGTCGATAGCCATCGACGGCCTGGCGCTGGAACAAACCCTTGCCCCGATCCGCAAGGGCGCCCGGATTGTCAGGGAAATCGCCTGGCGATGGCGCGAAATCGGTACCGACAGCCGGATCTGCGATCTGCTCGATTCGCAGGTCAACTCCATCGAAGCCGGCTGCGGACGGGTAGCTTCGATCGACCCCCGCGATGAATTGGGCGCCGCGTTCGATCTGATCGCCGGACGAATCGCGGAATTCGACGACGGCGAGGCTCCGCCGCCGCAGACCGCCGAAAAAAACACCACCCCGTCATCCTCGGCCCCGCCGGATCAGATGGCCGCCGCCGCTGTTGTGGACACCGAGGCGGCGGTAGCGGCGAGTCCTGAAATCGCGACGGCGGTCCCGGCAGCAACCGCTGAAACGCTTCCAGCAGCCGAGGAGGCCGTGGCGGTCACCATCGAGGTCACCGCAGAGGCCGCCGAGGCCTTTGACGACGCGGTGCTCGACATGGTTGCGATGGAAATGGCGGCGCCCGATCCCTTCGATGACGATCCGGCCGATATGCAGGCCCCGGAACCCGCGTTTGTCCGTGCCGAAACGATCGCGCGGCAGCCCGAGCCAGCGGAGATACTCGTTACCCGGCCGGCACCGGAGCCTTTGGCTCAACCTTCGCCTCAACTTTCTCTTCAAGCTTCACTTCAACCTTCGCTTCAACCTTCTGTTGAGCCCTCCCCGGCCCCTTTGCCTGAACCTTCCCGTGAACCCTCGCTTGGGCTTTCTCTTGGCTCATCGCTGATCGCGAGCGGAATCCTGTCAAAGCCCAAAGCCTCGGGCCCCGACCCGCTGGCGCCGATCCGGCGCATGAGCCAGGCCGAAAAGCTCGCTTTCTTCTCCTGAAGTGCTGCCGGTCTGGCAGGCAAGTGATTGATCGAGCGCTTGTTTGCGGCGATAGAATTCTATCAGGCAATCAGCTTGGCGAACAAATCCGCATCGACATTGCCGCCCGACAGCACCAGGACGACGTTCTTGCCGCGGGCGTCGATGCGGCCGGCCAGCAGGGCGGCAAGGCCGACCGCGCCGCCGGGCTCCACCACCAGTTTCAGTTCCCGGAATGCAAATCCGACCGCCACGGCCACTTCCGGATCGGACGCGATGACGCCTTGGGTGAGCAGCTTGCTGTTGATGGCGAAGGTGAGTTCGCCGGGGATCGAGGCCATCAGCGCATCGCAGATGGTGCGGCCTTCGGCGCGATGCGGCTCGCGCTTGCCGGCCCGCAACGAGCGGGCGTGATCGTCGAACGCTTCCGGTTCGCCGGACATCAGCACCGCCTTCGGATAGCGCGCCTTGACCGCGGT
The DNA here is from genome assembly GCA_963793165.1 of uncultured Alphaproteobacteria bacterium. Classification (GTDB taxonomy): domain Bacteria; phylum Pseudomonadota; class Alphaproteobacteria; order Rhizobiales; family Xanthobacteraceae; genus Bradyrhizobium. Next base: position 1,754,241 of record CAWBYU010000001.1, on the reverse strand, counting down.
CGCGACCCCCGCGATCAGGCCGCCGCCCGATGCCGGCGCCACCACGATGTCAGGCGCAATGCCGAGCGCGGCCATGTCCTCGGCGATCTCCCGCCCGACCGTGCCCTGCCCGGCAATGACCAGGGGATCGTCATAGGGACGCACCAGGGTAGCGCCGCGTTTGGCGGCGATGCCGTTGGCGATGGCTTCCCGATCCTCGCGGTCGCGATCGTACAGTACCACTTCGGCGCCATAGGCCTTGGTGCGTTCGCGCTTGGACAAGGGCGCGTCGGCCGGCATCACGATGGTGGCCTGCATGTTCAGCAGTTTCGCCGCCGCGGCCACGCCCTGGGCATGGTTGCCCGAGGAGAATGCGACCACACCGCCGCCGCGCGCGGCCTGCGGGATCGACGACAGCTTGTTGAAGGCGCCGCGAAACTTGAACGAACCGGTCCGCTGCAGCATTTCCGGCTTCAGAAAAACCCTGGTCCCGGCCCGCTCATCGAGAGCCGGCGACGACAACAGCGGCGTCCGCACCGCGAACGGCGCCAGCACGCGGGCAGCCGCGTCGATGTCGATGGAACTGACTGGCAGGGCTAAGGATAAATCCGTCATCCCCGACTTGTATCGCGGACCGCAACATGCGGGCAAGACACCTGAACGCAAGGACACCTAAACGTTAGCTCAGGCCAGGAACCCCGGCTGCTCCACCACGAATGACGCCGTGTCGTCTTCCGGTTCGACGGTTTCCGGGTCGGCGGCGCGAACATTGGCCATGGTACCGGCAAGGTCGACAAAGGCGCGGGCCGACGCCTCCCAGGTATGTTGTGCGGCAAACTCGAGGCAGGCCTGCCGCGAAATGGTCACTGCGGCCAGGCAGGCTATTCGCAGGTCGTCGTGCAAGACGCCAACCGGCGCGGCGCCGATCACATCGCGGGGACCTTTCACGGGAAAGGCCGCGACCGGCAGGCCGCTGGCGAGGGCCTCCAGCAGCACGAGGCCGAAGGTGTCGGTCTTGCTCGGGAACACGAAGACGTCGGCCGCCGCATAGGCCTGCGCCAGTTCTTCGCCCTGCTTGGCGCCGAGAAACACCGCTTGCGGATATTTTCGCGCCAGCGCCGCGCGCGCCGGTCCGTCGCCGACAATCACCTTGGTGCCGGGCAGATCGAGGCCGAGAAACGCCTCAAGGTTCTTTTCGACCGCGACACGGCCGACGCAGAGGAAGACCGGGCGCGGCAGGCCGAGATCGGCGGTGCGTGGATGAAACAGGGTGGTGTCGACCCCGCGCGGCCACAGCGCGACGTTGCGAAAGCCGCGCGCGCGAAGCTCGCTTGCCAGCGCCGGCGTCGCCGCCATCACCGCCTGGCTCGGCCGGTGGAAGGCGCGCAGCGCCGCCCATATCCACGCCTCGGGAACGGGCAGGCGCGCGGAGATATATTCCGGAAAGCGGGTGTGGAATCCGGTGGTGAAGGGCAATCGATGTTTGCGGCAATGCCGGCGCACCATCAGGCCGATCGGTCCTTCGGTTGCGATGTGGATGCTGTCGGGACGCGCCTCGTCGATCAGCCGCGCGATCTTTTCCGGACCCGGCAATGCCAGCCGCAGATCCGGATAGCTCGGCATCGCGAAGGTGCGGAACGACTGCGGGGTGAGAAAGTCGACATCGGCGCCGAGCGCCCGCGACGCTTCCGCCATCATCGCAAGCGTCCGCACCACCCCGTTGACCTGAGGATGCCAGGCATCGGTCGCGACCAGAATACGCATCAGGCGGCGCGCGCGCTCACCGCGGCGACGGGGGCGGCCCGGCGCAGCGGATCGGTCCAGGTAATGATCTCGAACGCGCCGTCTTCATGCTCGGCGAGCGCGGTACAGCTTTCCACCCAGTCACCGCAGTTCATGTAGCGGATGCCATGTTCGTCGCGGATGGTGGCGTAATGGATGTGGCCGCAGATCACCCCGTCGGCGCCGTGACGCCGCGCCTCGCCGGCCAGCGTCTGCTCGAAGGCGCCGATATAGTTCACGGCATTCTTGACCTTCAGCTTGGCCCATTGCGACAGCGACCAATAGGGCACGCCGAACCAGCGCCGGAACATGTTGACAAGGCGGTTCATCTGGATCGCGAAGTCGTAGGCCTTGTCGCCGAGATGGGCGAGCCAGCGCGCGTTCTGCACCACCAGATCGAAGATATCGCCGTGAATCACGAGATAGCGCCGGCCATCCACACCCTCATGGATGGTGTTTTCGACGACATCGATGCCGCCGAAATGGGTGCCGTAATAGTTTCTCAGAAACTCGTCGTGATTGCCCGGCACGTAGATGACCTTGGCGCCCTTGCGCACCTTGCGCAGCATTTTCTGCACGAAGTCGTTGTGCGATTGCGGCCAGTACCAGCTGGATTGCAGCGCCCAGCCATCGACGATATCGCCGACGAGATAGATGGTATCGGCATCGTGGCTGCGAAGGAAGTCCAGCAACCGGTCCGCCTGCGAGCCGCGCGCGCCGAGGTGGACGTCGGAGATAAACAAAGTGCGAAAGCGCCGTTCAGGACACTCTTCACTCATAGCGTCACTTCCCATGTGCGAGCAATTAACAGGCTCCCGTGACAGCGCGATGACGGTTCACGCCGCCCTGGGAACCATGCGTTCGAAACAGACCAGGGTATAGATTCCGAACGGCGCGACCTTGCGCCGCTCGACCAGATGGGCGTCCCTGTTGCTTTGGGCCCAGGCCTGCAATCGCGCGAACGGGAATTCCGGCCGCAGCCCCAGCTTCCGGGTACGCTGCGCGGCCCAGCGCTCGACCGCCGCGGCGACGCCTGTTTCCGAATACAGATGGTTAACGAGGATGATCCGACCGCCCGGCTTCACCACGCGGTGGCATTCGGAAAGCACCTGCTCGGGATTGGCCACCAGCGTGATGACGAACTGCGCGACCACGCAATCGAATGTCGCGTCGGCGAATGTCATCCGATGGGCGTCCATCAGTTGCACGTCCCTGACGTGCGGATAGCGTCCGCTGGCCATCTTCGCGCGCGCTTTCGCCAGCATCGGCGCGGAGAGATCGATGCCGGTGATTTCGGTGGTCGCGTCGTAATCGTCGAACGACAATCCGGTGCCGACGCCGACTTCGAGAATCCTGCCGCCGATCGCGCGCGCCGCCGCGGCCGCCGCACGCCGGCCTTTCACCATCACGGGTCCGCACACCGCGTCATAGATCGGCGCCCACCGCGCATAGGCGGTTTCGACAATGTTTCGGTCGAGATCCGATGTGTTCATTTGGTCGGCAACTACGAATCAGACGTATCGATTTCTAAATGACGAATAGCAGCGCCATGCGACAATCCGGCGACACGCTTCCGGCGTCGTTCCGGCGAACGCCGGAACCCATACGCCGTGCAGGCGCGATTGAAAGTCGGTGCCGAGACACTTGCTTATATTTAGCCCCGCCGGTGGCTATGGGTCCCGGCCTTCGCCGGGACGACGATGGTGCAAACACGGCTTCGCGATCTCGCGGCCTGATACGCCCGAGGTTTGCTGGAAATTTCCTCAACCCTCCGATCAGAGGGCGCAGGGAATGCCGGGCGCCCGATGCGCCCGCAGCCGCGCGTGGTGTGGTAGTAAGCACGCGCGTTAGTCACCACGGTCACACCGGAAAACGCCCGGCATTCCCCGCGCAATGGTTTTAACGGCTTGCTTCGCGCTCTCCCCGGTGACCGGGCTCTTTTGCCACCGTCATCCCTGAGAAGCGTTACCTCCTCAAGAACTTGACACCAGCGTCGGGGTGTCAGGACCACACGACTTCACCGTCCGCTCTCGCGCCGTTCGTCGTCGGCACTATCAGCGGCCACCGCATCCCCTGCCCAACGTTCGTGACGATCGCGAAACGCCCCTCTGCGGGCCGGGACAGAGACGGATATAGATTTGATTTGGGTCAGGCGTGAACTGGAATCTTTTTGCGCGAAGGGCTGGACAGACTAATGGGTGATTTGCCCGGCAGGCAAAAAACAACGGCCCGTCAGGCAACAGGATTTGCGACGCAAATTAGCGAGGCCACTCTCCCGGCATGCTCTTTCGCTACCGCATCTTCATTACCGCATGGCGAAGAGTTCCTCATGAAATCGGTCTTTGACGGGAAAGCCGTGCGCGGCCAAATCTCGTTTCAGCGCTTCGCCGAAACCGGTCGGACCGCAAAACCAGATGCTCGCCTCACGCCATTGCGGTACGGCCTCGCGAACGCGCTCGCCGGTCAGGCGGCCATGACGGGCATCAACCAGAACATGCAGACGGACATCGGCGGATTTGGCATCGGCCGCCAATTTGCCGAGGGCCCCCTCGTCAACATCGGCGGTGGTATGGAAGAGATCGACCGTTTGGGCTTCAGGCCAATCGAGAGCTTGCTTCTGCATGGCCAGGTGTTTCATGCGCCCGACAAAAGGCGTGATGCCGATGCCGCCGCCAATCCATATCTGATGCGGGCAATCGTCATCGAAGGTGAAGCAGCCATAGGGCCCTTCGACCTTCACCTCCTGGCCGACGCGAAGCTTCTCGCGCAGGCGGCTCGTGTGATCACCCAGTTCCTTGGTGATGAAGGTGATCCTGGGGTTTTCGGCATGCCAACAGGAAGCAATGGTATAGGGATGGGCTCCTTCCGACGCGTCCGACGTGGCGAAGGCGAACTGGCCCGGCTTGTGGCCTGGCCAGCCGTGCGGCACCTCGATTTCGGTCTCGAGTACCCTGACGCCTGGATAGTATTGCAGCGAGGTGATCGCGCCTTTGATCTGCCGCCCAGCGCCCACCCGGCGCAGAAGGACAAGGACAGCCGCCCATGTGCCGCTGGCAAGCAGCGCCGCCATCACCCATCCGACGGGCGACGTCCAGTAGCTGAACTTGATCAGTACGACGGCGTGAAAGACCAGTACGAGATAAGCGGCGGCGAGAAGGCGATGCGTCTTGTAGAAGAGCCGGTAGGGGAAATACCGAATCAGCGCCAGCGCGACCAGAACCACGGTGGCATAGAAGGCCCATTCGCCCAGACCTTCAGCTAGTTCGCGCAGGTTCGCAAGAAAAGCCTCGATTGAATTTTCGATAACAGGCCTTGGTCCGCGCACCGGCCGCTCCAGCACACCCCAGCCGACCGCCCATTTCGGTCCTTCGGACCAGAGCCAATGGACGATGGCGATGACCAGAGCTGCGATGCCGAGCCATTTGTGCAGACGATACATCTTGTCGAGACCGCCCAGCCACCGCTCCGGCCAACGCGGCCGCAGCGTCAGGATCATCGCAGCGCTCATGCAGCCGATCGCGATGATGCCGCTCAACTGTACCATCGCCCCACGAACAGCAAAGAACGTGGCTGAGCGAAATACGGAGGGTTCCGCAATCAGCCATAGCAAAACCAGAACCGCGAGCGTGCTCCAAAATGCCTGTTTGAGGTTCTGCATGCGGCACTTCCTTGAGGATGCTTCCGGCGCGGTCATTCGATTGCAACTGAGGTAATTGAAGATCAACCAACGTCGCATTGAGCTCAGTCAACTCTACTCGTCTTACCTCCGGGTCCGGTTGACTGATATCAGGGCGTATCGCCACCCGATGTGACAAGCTCGCGGTCGACTATCTGGCCTTCATCAAGCTCGCAACAATCCGCGGCCGGCCGCGTGCCAATGAGTCCGCGCTGTGGCCGCCGGACTCCCGCGCGGTTCAACGCTTCTGGTACGGATGGAAGATATGATCCTTCGCCTTTACGGCGACATGGCAGGCGCGCGGCGCAGAAACAGGTGCCGCGGGCAGGCAGAAATCAACGGCCCGTCAGGCAACGGGATGGCAGCGCGGATCAGCTGCCAGTACTGACCATGAGAGATTGGAGAGTTGCTTGCCGCCCATGCTTCGAGACGCTCGCGTCGCTCGCTCCTCAGCATGAGGTTGTTGTGTTTGAGCAAAGTCAGACCTCATCCCGAGGAGGCCTCCTTATTTCCTTCCACGACAGCGAGCAAAATGTTAGGTTTCACCCCAATTACCTGTCAACCTGGGGAGGCCACCCATGGTGCAGCGGAGCCCAATTTCTCGTCGTCGATTTGTTCAAACGACTGCTGCGAGTTCATTGACGCTGGCTGGGATAGGTCTTGGTCGCCCGGCCTGGGCTCAATCGACAAAGCCGAACATCGTTTTCATCCTGGCGGACGACCTCGGCTACGCAGACGTAAGCTGCTATGGGCAGCGTGATTATGCGACGCCGAACATAGACCGGCTGGCGGCCGAGGGATTGAAATTTACACAGGCGTACTCCAATTCGCCTGACTGCTCTTCGACGCGCACGGCGTTGATCACCGGGCGCTATCCGGCTCGCTTGACGCTTGGACTTGAAGAGCCGCTTTCTCCTTTAAGTCCCAAAGGGATTGGCTTGGCGCCAAGCCACCCCACCTTGCCATCCTTGCTGAAGAAGGTTGGGTTCGGCACGACGCTAGTCGGAAAATGGCACCTTGGTGACCTGCCAGATTTCAGTCCGTTGAAAAGTGGCTACGACCAGTTTTTCGGGATACTCGGCTGCTGCGCCGATTATTTCAATCATGGCGCGGAAGCCAACCGGGCGTACGTGCTACCGTTCCCCGGACTCGCGCATCAACTTCACGAGCAGGAGGTACCGGTTGAGCGTCACGGTTACCTGACAAACCTGCTCGGCGATCGAGCGGTGCAGACTGTGGAAGGCTACGCCAAGTCGAAGGAGCCGTTTCTGCTGAGTTTGCATTTCACAGCGCCGCATTGGCCATGGGAGGGACCGAACGACGAGGCAGAGTTGAAGCGGATCAGGAACATTTTCGACCGCGACGGCGGCTCTCAGAAAACCTACGCGACGATGATGCAGAGTCTGGACGTCAATATCGGTCGCGTGCTGCAGGTGCTCGACGCCGGCAGTCTCGCCAGCAACACCATTGTCATTTTCACCAGCGACAACGGCGGCGAACGATTCTCTGACGTGTGGCCGTTCACCGGCATGAAGCATGAACTGCTCGAAGGTGGCATTCGCGTTCCTGCGATTGTGCGCTGGCCTGGCAGGATCCCGCCCGGGGTGGTGTCCGAACAGGTCATGATAACGATGGACTGGATGCCGACTTTGCTGGCTGCAGCCGGCACATCGCCGGACGCGGCTTATCCATCCGATGGTGAGGACCTCGGACAAGTCTTGACTGGCGGCATGGGGCCGCATCCCCGGAAGTTGTGCTGGCGCTATAAGGCGGGATCGCAACGCGCCACCCGCGACGGCGATCGGAAATATCTGCGGATAGCGGGAAACGAGTTTCTCTTCGATGTTGTGAGAGACCCGCGTGAGCGGGCCAATCTCAAGGACCGGGAGAAAGACGTATTCGAACGGCTGAAAAGCGACTGGGAGACTTGGGACGCGACGATGCTGCCAGAACGGACGCGGCCGGCGTCTTATAGCCACCCCGGGAATCTCCTCGCTGACCACTACGGCGTCGTAAACCCGGCGCCAGTAACCCCGCCGACCAGTGCCCCCACGAAGTGATCATGATTTGGAAGCGGGTGATTTGCCCGTCAGGCAAAATCCGCCGCCCGTCGGGCAACGGATGGCAGCGCGGATCAGCGCCGGCACTGGCCATGAGAGATCGGAGAGTCGCTTGCGGCCCATGCTTCGAGACGCTCGCGTCGCTCGCTCCTCAGCATGAGGTTACTGTGTTTCAGCAAAGTCGGACCTCATCCTGAGGAGGCCACGCCAGTGGCCGTCTCGAAGGATGGGCTGCAATACTGTTTTGTGATTCCAGCTACCGGGCGCGGTCCCATAAATTCAGGGTGATCGGCGGGCATACGCTTTGGAGCGCATAGCGGACTCAATTCGGACATCGCGCCATCTCCGTTTTTGCCAATAAGCGGCATTCAGAAATGACCCGCCAAGGTGACGCGAACCGCCAGCGGTTCGGCCGGATGAACGTGACGGTCGGCAACACCGTCGATCGGCTCGCCCGGTAATCGCGACAGATAGTAATATTCAATCTGGTTGGTGTTCGCGTTGAAGAGATTGAGCACGTCGAGCTGCAGCCGCAGGCCGTTGTCGAACCGGTAGCCGGCGCGCGCATTGAAGATCAGGGATGACAGGGAACGAGCACTGTCGTCCTCGATCAGCGGACGCGGACCGAAATAGCGTCCCTTCAGCGCGCCGAACCACCCGGTCTCGTTGCCGAAGGTGACCGCGCCACTGGCAATCCAGGCCGGCGCACCGGGGATGCGATCGCCCGCGGCATCGAAATCGGTAAAGCGGGCGCGGGTATACGCGACATCCAGATCGAACGTCAGCCACGGCACCGGCTTGTACTTGTTGGTCCACTCCGCGCCGACGCGACGGCTGGGCCGGCTCGCCTCGGTGGTGCCGGCATCGCCGACGAACAAAAGTTCGGAATCGAAGTCGAGCACAAAGACAGCGAGCGAGCTTGTCAGGCCCTCGACCGCCTTGGTGCGAATGCCGAGCTCGGCGCCCTTCGAGCGAACCAGCAGCGGCACGCGATCCTGCGGCGTCACCTTGTCGGTCGGGTCGACCGTGATCGTCGCGCCGCGGATGTCGTTGCTGTGCAGGCCGTAGCCGGCATTGCCGTAGAACTCCGTCTTGTACCAGGGGCCGAGCACGATGCCGCCCTTCGGGCTCGTTATCGACGCCTGGGCATTGCCTGAATTTTCCGGCGTGTCGCTGAGAACGCGGCCGGCGAAAATGTCCTCGCGGAGGCCGACAGTTGAGCGCAGCCAATCGGTCCAGCGTGTCGTCGAGTTGGTCCAGATGCCGACATTGCCTTCCCGCACGCGGTCCTCGCGCACGGTCGAAAGCAGCGCACGCTGCTCGGTCTTGAACAGGCCGACATTGATGTCGTCATAGCGGCTCTGCAAGCCGACGCGGGTTTGGGTCTCCAACCCGCCAAGGCGCCAGTCGAAGGCATGCCGCGCGTCAAAACCGCCGAGGGTGCGGCGGTCGAGCTGGTTGAACTGGTCGCCATTGACGGGATTGTCGAGGAAGTAGGTGAAATTATTATAGAGCTGCAGGTCGGAACGCACGACATAGGCGCTGAGATTGCTCTGGCCGTATTCGCTCGAATGCGCAAAATTGCCGGACAGGCTGAAGCGGCTGGAGACGCCGCCGTCGGTCGAATCGAGCGTACCGAAACGGCCGATGATGCCCTGGTCGACGGCGCGCTGCGCGACCTGATCGGTTGAGTTCCAGCCGTTGGAATAAGCCATCCCCGTCAGCGTGAGCCCGTCGGTCGCGGTGCCCTGGCTGTAGCGCATCACGCCGTTGATCTTGCGAACATCGTCCGGCACGTCCCATGGGCCGTTATATCTGACGCTCTCGATCGCCGTGAGCAGCGTGCCGGCCCCAACCGCCGTCGAGCCGGCGGCCAGCCCGCGATGATAGCCGAAACTGCCAAATGTCATCTCGAGGATGTTCTTGGGAAGCTTGTTCAGGTAATCGATCTCGACGGAGCCGGCGGAGGAGAAGTCGCCCACATCGGCGTAGTACGGACCCTTGCGGACATAGACCGACTGAATCAGTTCGGGGATCAGAAAGTTGATATCCGCGTAGCCCTGCCCGTGACCGTGAGTCGGCATATTCGCGGGCATGCCATCGATCTTGATCGCAAGATCGGTGCCGTGGTCAAGGTTGAAGCCGCGCAGGAAATACTGGTTGGCCTTGCCCTCTCCGGAATGCTGGGTGACGATCAGGCCGGGCACGATCTCAAGCGCCTCGCCGGCGCGCAAGAACGGCACGGCATTCACCTCCGCGCCGCTGATCCGGATGGCGCTGGCGGCGGTCGGCTGCAGCGTAGCGGCTCCATCGAACGATGCGCCGGGCGTGACCCCGCCGGCGCCTGCGGCGGGCTGGTCCGATCGAGCCGCCGTCGTACTATGTGTGCCAAGATTTTGCGCCGGATTCGGCCGGGCGACCCGTTTGGACGGCCTGGCCTCCAGCGGAGTGACTGTTACCGGCGGAAGCTGGCCTGTCCCGGATTCCGTTCTCTCGGTCTGTGCAAGCGCCGGAGCGACCATCACCATGCTGGATAGACCGGCCAGCCACCGGCCCCAAGAAATCCTACGCAACGCCCATGCCCCCGCATGATGACTGCTACAATCGCCATGCGACCGCACAGTTTTACTTAACTCGTCCGCCACTCCTAGCATTTCGAGTATGACGTTACAATGAACACATCATACTGGGTACAATTTCCGGCGAGCCTCGCAGGATGGCCGCAATCGCGCATCCAGCCATCCTTCGAGGCGGAAAAGTGCGCGCACCTCCAGCGATAACGGCGAAGCCGTTACGCAGGGATGACGTCAGCAGATGCGTGCGAAGAAAACGCTCAATAGAATTTATGGAAATGATGCACCGGCCCATGGCCGTGGCCGACGCTGAGACGATCGGCAGCCGCGATCGCCGCGCTGATCCAGGCCTTGGCGTGGCGCACCGCGGTCTCCATGTCCTCGCCCTTGGCAAGACCGGCGGCGACGGCTGACGATAACGAGCATCCGGTGCCGTGGGTGTTTTGGGTGGCGATGCGCGGAGCCGGCAGCGCGACGACGCCGTTGCCGTCGATGAGGTAATCGGTGCTCTCGGCGCCCGGCCCGTGACCGCCCTTGATCAGCACCGCCCGGCAGCCCATCGAGAGCAGGCGCTGGCCCTGGCTTTCGATCGCGGCCTCGTTGGCGGCGACCGGTTCGTCGAGCAAGGCGGCGGCTTCCGGCAGGTTCGGCGTAATCAGCAAGGCGCGCGGAATGAGCCGGGTTCGCAGCGCCGCGACGGCATCCGTCCCCAACAGCCGATCGCCCGAGGTCGCGACCATCACCGGATCGAGCACGACATGTCTTGGCGACCAGCGATCCAGCCCCGCGGCGATCGCTTCGATGGTCGCGGGCTGCGCCACCATTCCGATCTTGACCGCCTTGACGTCGAGATCGCCGAACACCGCGTCGATCTGCGCGGTCACGAAGTCCGCAGGCACCTGATGAATGCCGGTGACGCCTTGGGTGTTCTGCGCGGTTAGCGCCGTGATGACGGATGCGCCGTAGACGCCGAGGGCTGCGAACGTCTTCAGGTCCGCCTGGATGCCGGCGCCTCCAGACGAATCCGAGCCGGCGATGGTGAGCGCGATGGGGATCGTCATGGCTCTACCAACGGGAATTTCGGCGATCGGATCATGGTCATGTCCTGTCCTAGCGCGAGGCTTCATGACCGGCAAGTTCGCTTGCCATCGCCTCCGAATTTGGCTGTATTGCAATCAAATACGACGCCTTCAGGAGATGACAGCAATGGTTCCCTTCTTTGTCCAGTTCAAATGCAAGCTCGGCCAGTCTTATGCCGTCGCCAACGCGCTTGCCGAGGCCGAGATCGCCTCGGAGATCTATTCCACCGCGGGCGACTACGATCTGCTGGTCAAATTCTATGTCGACAACGACACCGACATCGGCCACTTCGTCAACGAGCGGGTGCAGGTCATTCCCGGCATTCAGGACACCCATACCATCATCACCTTCAAGGCGTTCGGTACCGGCTAGCACTAACTATGGGATCGGCAATTCGCTTGCCGCCCATGCTTCGAGACGCTCGCGTCGCTCGCTCCTCAGCATGAGGTTGTTATGTTTCAGCAAATTGGACCTCATCCTGAGGAGGCCACGACGTGGCCGTCTCGAAGGATGGGCTGCACACCGATTTGTGATTCCAGGTACCAGATCAGGACTTGTCGTCGTTCTTTGCTGTCTTCTTCGGCCGCGGCGGTCCCTCCACCGGCGGCAGCGATTTGAGATATTCCGCCATCGCCGCGCGGTCCTCGGCACTTAGCTGCGAGGTGTTCTTGATCACGCGCACCATCGCGCCGCCGGCGCTGTCGCCATCGGGCAGTTGCCCGGTTTCAAGAAAATACTCGATATCCTTGACGCTCCATTCCTCAAGTCCCTTTTGCGTGATGTTGGGCACCCAGCCCTCGCCTTCCGGGTTCGGTCCGCCGGCGAAACGCTGCGCGGCGACGATGCCGCCGAGCAGATTGCGGGGGCTGTGGCACTCCGCGCAATGTCCGAGACTGTTGACGAGGTAGGCGCCGCGATTCCACTGCGCCGAGCGCACAGGGTCCGGCATGAACGGTTTATCGTCCAGGATCTTGCCGTCCATGAACATGAGCTTCCAGATGCCGAGGTTGCGCCGGATATTGAAGGGAAACGGCACGTCGTGATCGCGCACCTTGCCCGGCACCGGCGCCAGCGTCTTCAGATAGGCGAAGAGATCGCGGATATCGTCGGCCTTTGCGTGCTGGTAGGACGTATAGGGAAAGGCCGGGAAGTAGTGAAATCCGGCCGGGGAAATCCCTTTCGTCACCGCATTGACGAATTCGGCCTCGGTCCATCGCCCGATGCCGTCGGCCGGATCGGGCGAGATATTCGGGACATAGAAGGTCCCGAACGGCGACGGCAGAGCGAGCCCACCGCCGAGCCTCAAGCGATCGGGCTGCGCAGGCACGGCATGGCACGAGGAACATCCGCCGGCGTTGAAGGTTGTCTGTCCGTTCGCGAGGTCCGGCGTATGGGCCGGCGCGGTGACGACTAACATTGCCGGCGGTGCCGTCAGCCACCAGTAAACGCCGAAACCGGCAGCGCCGGCGATAACGGCAGCCATAAGGAAGCGTCGCAGCATTCACCGATCCGTCATCACAGCTTTTACTCCCGTGCGATAATAACCACTATCTCGACCGCCGCCGTGTCGAAATTTTGAGGCGTTTCGGCTGATTTCGGGAATAAAACCAAAAACGTTTTGTTTTGGACACTGACTTTGAAACTGATGCCGTTTTGAAACTGACGCCATCACGTGCCTTCAACAGGGAGAGAACCATGCCGACCACCAGAACCATGCTTGCGACATTTGCGCTGGGTGCAACCATTGCCTTCGCCGGACCGGCGTTTGCCGAGAAGCTGAAAGCAACCCTCAACGGCAAGTCCGAAGTGCCTGCCAATACCAGCGCCGGCACCGGCACCGCCGATATCGACTACGATGCCGCGACCAAGAAGCTGACCTGGAAGCTGACCTATTCGGGGCTCTCCGGCCCCGCGACCGCCGCGCATTTCCATGGGCCCGCCGAAGCCGGCAAGAACGCCGGCGTCGCGGTCGCGATCCCCAATGCCACCTCGAGCCCCGCCGAAGGCAGCGCCATCCTGACGGACGCCCAGGCCGCCGATCTGACGTCCGGCAAGTACTACGTCAACGTCCATACCGCCGCCAATCCGGCCGGCGAAATCCGGGGCCAGGTGACGAAGTAAGATTTTCGTTTGACGAATTAAAAGGGGCGGACGCGTCAGGCGTCCGCCCTTCTTGCTGTCAGATCCGAACTAGCTGTTCTTGATGCGGAACGTCTCGTGGCAGCCGCCGCATTCCTTGCCGATGGCGGGAAACGCAGCCTTCAAGCTATCCAGATCCTTGATCTTGGCCTTTGCCTCGGTGACGACCTTGCCGAAACTCGCAGTATGCGCGTCGAAGCCCGCTTTGTCGTCCCAGACCTTGGGCGATGCGCTATAATCGCCTTCGAACTTGAGACCCTTGGTGCTGGCGGGGAACAGGGTCGGAAGCTTCTTGGCGGTGTCGTCGAACTGGGCCAGCGCGGCGTCGACGACGGCCTGATCGTAGGGCTTCTCGCCCTTGACCATCGCGGCCAGCGCGCCGGCGTTCTTGCCGTTGCCCTTCATGAAGGTCTGGGCATGTTTGACCAGGTCCTGTTGCGCCACCACCGCGCCCACACCGAGCAACAACGTTCCGGCAACCACGATAGTCCGTATCATCAGCCATATCTCCCTTTTTCGATTCGCACGTTCAACGCACGGCCGGCGGCGGCGCGCCATCTCCGTTTCGACACCGCGGACGACATTTCATTCCGCGCCATGTTGATAATATCAGAGGCTATGCCTCCGCTGATGCTCGCGGATCGCGATCCAGACCCGTTCCGCGGTCGCCGGCATGTCGATGTGGTCGATTTTGTATTCGCGCCACAGTCCCTCGATGATCGCGTTGACGACCGCCGGACATGAGCCGATCGCCCCGGCCTCGCCCGCGCCCTTGACGCCGAGCGGATTGGTCGTGCAGGGGACGTTATGGGTTTCGAACACGAATGACGGTCCGTCGGCGGCGCGCGGCAGCGCGTAATCCATGAAGGTGCCGGTGACGAGCTGGCCATCCTTGGGGTCGTAGACCGCCTGCTCCATCAAGGCCTGGCCGATCCCCTGCATCGCGCCGCCATGGACCTGGCCGGCGAGCAGCAGCGGATTCAGCGTCACCCCGAAATCGTCGACGATCACGTAGTTGACGATCTTGATGATGCCGGTGGCGGGATCGATTTCGACTTCCGCAATGTGGGTGCCGTTGGGGAAGGTGCCGTCGGCGCTGGTGAAGGTCGCGCTGGCGTTGAGTTTCGACGGATCGACGCCCGGCCGTTTGGCAAGATCGGCGAAAGTGATCGAACGATCGGTGCCGGCGATCCGAATTGTTCCCGCGTTGATCTCGAGGTCGCCGCTGCTGGTCTCCAGCGCTTCGGCGGCGATCTCCCGCAAATTCTTGCCGAGTTCGCGGGTCGCGCGTTCGACGCTGACGCCGCCGGTCGGGATCGACGCCGAGCCGCCGGTGCCAAGGCCGGTGGCGATCTGATCGGTGTCGCCCTGCAGGATGTGAACGCGATCGGGCTCAAGCCCGAACTGCTCGGCGATGAGTTGCGCGTAAGCGGTCTGATGGCCCTGCCCGCTCGACTGGGTGCCGATCAGGATCGTGACGTCGCCGGTGGGATCGAGCCGCACATTGGCGGTCTCCTCGCCCATGGTGCCGCAGACCTCGACATAGGTCGCAAGCCCGATGCCGCGCACCAGCCCCTGCTTCTTCGCCGCCTTGGCGCGCTTCGGAAACTCTTTCCAGTTCGCTATTTCCATCGCGCGCTTCATGTGGGCTGTGAAGTCACCGGAATCGTAGATCTTCCCGGTGGCGGTCTTGTAGGGCATCGCGCGCGGCGCGATGAAGTTCTTGCGCCGGATCGCATCCGGCGTCATGCCGAGCTTGCGCGCCGCCGCATCGACGAGCCGCTCGACCACATAGGCCGCCTCGGGACGTCCGGCGCCGCGATAGGCATCGACCGGCACGGTGTTGGTGAACACCGTGCGCACGCGGCAGTGAAAGGCCTGGATATCGTAGAGACCGGGCAACATTCCGGCGCCGCCGTGAGGAATGTAAGGCCCGAAGGTCGAAAGATAAGCGCCCATGTCGCCCATCAGATCGACATCCATCGCGAGGAATTTGCCGTCCTCCGCCAGCGCCATCCGCGCCGTGGTGACGTTGTCGCGGCCTTGCGCGTCGCCGATGAAGTGATCGGCGCGGTCGGCGGTCCATTTGATGGTCTTGCGCAGCTTGCGCGCGGCGACCGCGATCAACGCATATTCCCGATAGGGAAACAGCTTGGTGCCGAACCCGCCGCCGACATCCGGGCAGATCACCCGCATCTTTTCCATCGGCATCTTCAGGACCATGCCGCACAGGATTTCGCGCAGCCGATGGCTGCCCTGGCTGCCGATCGTCAGCGTCAGATGATCGCGCTTGGCGTCGTATTCGCAGACCGCCGCGCGGGTTTCCATGAAGTTGGTGACGACACGCGGATTGACGATCGATATTTCGGCGACCGCATGCGCCTTCGCGAACGCCGCCTCGGTCGCCTTCTTGTCGCCGATCGGCACGTCGAACAGCACGTTGCCGGGATGATCCGGCCAGACCTGCGGCGCGCCCGGCTTGACCGCGTTGGCGACGCCGATCACAGCCGGCAGCGGAGTCCATTCGACCTCGATCGCCTCGATCGCGTCGCGGGCCTGGTCGATGGTTTCCGCGACCACGAAGGCTACGGCGTCGCCGACATGGCGCACCACGCCGTGCGCCAGGATCGCATAAGGAGGGCCGGTGAACGGGTTGACTTCCAGGTTGAACAGGCACGGAAGGCCGCCGAGGTCCTTGACGTCCTCCGCCGTCAGGATCGTAGCCACGCCCGGCAGGCCGCGGGCGCGGCTGGCGTTGATGGTGAATTTCGCATGCGCATGCGGGGAGCGCAGCACCAGCGCGTGCATCGCAGGCTGCGGGGCATGGTCATCGGTATAGCGGCCGCGGCCGCGGATCAGCGCATCGTCTTCCTTGCGCAGGACGCTTTGACCGACGCCAAATTTGATGGGAGCCATCGTATCTCCGGTTTCATATTAGAGGCGTTCCATATTGCAGCGGTTCGCCGGCCAGCGCAAACCCACTTTCGGCCGGGAATTCCGGCCGAATGGCAGGGCGTGCCGTGCAGCAAAAAAAGCGCCGGAGCGATGCCCCCGGGGCGTGGCAGCCGGTCGCACTCAGCGAATCAGCGACAATAGCCAGCGGCGGCCAAACAGCAGCAGGATCGAACCGCAATAGACGATCGCGCCGACCGCGATCAGGAACGCCAGCGCGGCCTCGTCGCGCAGAGCGCTCAATTGGGCGAAATGGACGGTTGCGAAGCGCGCGGCAAACCACAGCGCAGCCCCGAGCACGGCGCCGCACGCCACGAATTTCGCCAGCGAACGAACCAGCCCGCGGTCGAGATCGAGATACCCTGCCCGCACCGCGAAGCCGACCACCAGCAGCAGATTGATCCAGGCGCCGACCGCGGTTGCGAGCGCGAGACCGATCTGAGCCAGCGTGCCCACCAGCGCGATTTTCAGCGCGACATTGACGGCGACGCCGGTCAGCGCCGCCTTCACGGGCGTCGCGGTGTCCTTGCGGGCGTAGAAGGTTGCGACCGCGCTTCGGATCAGCACGAACGGAATCAATCCGACCGCATAGGCCGCGAGCGTCGCGCCGGAGGCCGCGGCATCGGCTTTCGAGAACGCCCCCCGCGCGAACATCGCCCGGGTGATGACATCGGGAACCAGCAGAAACGCGGCGACGAAGGGCACCGAAAACAGCAGGGTGAAATCGAAGGCCCGCCGCTGCGATGCCGCAGCACCTACGTCATCGCCCGCCGTGATGCGCCGCGACATCTCCGGCAGCAATACCGTGCCGATCGCGATGCCGATCACGCCGATCGGCAGTTGGTTGAGGCGGTCGGCATAATACAGCGCCGAGAGCGCGCCGGCCGGCAGGAAGGTCGCGATGATGGTGTCGGCAAACAGCGCGACCTGCGTTCCCATCGAGCCCAGCGTCGCCGGTCCCAGCGCGCGGAAGAAGGCGCGGATGTCTTCGTCGAGCTTGGGGGCCGCGAATCGCGGCAGGCCGCCATGGCGCGCAAGGTCGCCGGCGAGCAGGAAGTATTGCAGGAAGCCGGAGATCAGGACGCCCCAGGCGGCGGCATAGCCGGCATTGGGAAAAAACGCCACCAGCGCCAGCGTCATCATCATCGACAAATTGAGGAAGATCGATGCCGCCGCGGCGCTGGCGAACCGTTGCATGACGTTGAGCATGCCGCCGTACAGCGTCACCAGCGTGATCAGCAGGAGATAGGGAAAGGTGATCCGCGTCAGCGAAATCGCAAGCCGGCGCTGCTCGGCGTCGTCGGTGAAGCCCGGCGCAAGCAGGCTCATGGCCTGCGGCATGAACAGCAAGGCTACGACAAGCAGAACGATCTGCGACAGCAACAGCAAAGTGAAGATGCGATCGGCGAACAACGCCGCCGACCCCTCGCCGCGCTCGCCGTGGACATGGGCATAGGCCGGCACGAATGCCGCGTTGAACGCGCCTTCCGCGAAGATCGCCCGGAAGTGATTGGGCAGGCGAAACGCCACGAAAAACGCGTCCGCCATCGGCCCGGCGCCGAGGATCGCCGCGAGCATGATGTCGCGCGCAAAGCCGGTCAGCCGCGAAAGCAGTGTGTAGCCGCCGACGGTGAAGATACGACCGAGCATCCGCCGCTTCTACAGCATGGGGCCGCGCTTCAAAACGGCGAAATCAAAAGATTCGGCGTTTGGGCATGATCTCGGGATAAACGCTTCGCGTTTGTCCTGGGAAACCGGCAAGCCCGCTTCGGGATCATACCGCAAGCGCGCCGCGCACGGCCTTGATGACGCGCTCCTGCGTCGACTCGTCGAGATAGGCGTGCATCGGCAGGCTGATGACATCGTCGGAGAGCTTCTCGCTGATCGGCAAGCCGCCGTCGGCGACCGGGTAATCCCGGTAGGCGGTCTGCTGATGCATCGATTTCGGATAATAGATCGCGGTCGGAATGCCCTGGGCCTTCAGCGCCGCGGCAAAACCGTCGCGATCGGTGCCCTCCGGCAGCCGGATGGTGTACTGCGCCCAGACCGAGGTGCAGCCGCTGGCGAGACGCGGAACCGATACGACATTGCCGAGGCCCCGCGCATAGCGCTCCGCAACGATGTTGCGGGCGGCGATCTCGTCCTCGAAGATTTTCAGTTTCTCGATCAGGATCGCGGCCTGCATGGTGTCGAGCCGGCCGGTGAGCCCGAGGCGGACATTGTCGTACTTGTCGGAGCCCTGGCCGTGCACGCGGATAGAGCGCAGCGTCGCGGCGAGTTCGGCATCGTCGGTGAAAATCGCGCCGCCGTCGCCGAAGCAGCCGAGCGGCTTTGCCGGGAAGAAGCTGGTGGCGGTGGCAAGACCCGAGGTGCCGAGTCGGCGCCCCTTGTAGCTGGCGCCGAACGCCTGGGCTGCGTCATCGAGCACGAACAGGCCCTCGGCTTCCGCGATCGCGGCGATGGCGTCATGGTCGGCGCTTTGCCCGAACAGATCGACGGGTATCACCGCCCTCGGCTTGAGGCCGGACTTTTTCGCGGTGGCGATGCCGCGCGTCAGCGAGCCCGGATCCATGTTGAAGGTGGTCTCGTCGACATCGACGAACACCGGCACAGCCCCGGTCAGGGCCACCGCCTCGCCGGTCGCGCAGAATGTGAACGACGGACAAAACACCGCATCGCCGCGGCCGACACCCTTGGCCATCAGCACCATCAGCAGCGCATCGGTACCGCTGGCGCAGGTCACGACATGCTTGGCTCCGCTGAACGCAGCGAGTTGCGCCTCGAGCTGCGCCACTTCCGGACCATTGATGAACTGGCAATGGGTCAGCACCCTGGACACCGCCTCGTCGACGGATTTGCCGAGCCGGCGACGCTGCGCGGCGAGATCGATGAACGGAACGGGTTCTGGACGCAGATGCTGGTTCATGATGCCTGTCTGGGAATAGGAACTGGACAATTAACCGACGACGCGGCGCGGCCCCTTGAGGGGGGCGGCCGCTGCGGCGGGCCTTGCGGGAGTTTCCAGGCAGCGGGTCGCGATTTCAAGGCTGGCCACGCCTTCCTCGCCGGTCACCGCGGGGACACCGCCGGAGCGGATGGCGCCGAGAAACGCAATCAGTTCGGCCCGCAGCGGCTCGTCGTGACCGACCGGCAGATGGCGCATCGAATAGCTGCCGTCCGGCTTGAAGCCGAAGCACTCGGTGACCTGACGGGTGAGCAGATCGCCCATCACATATTTGCCGCGGGTGGCGACCGTGACGTTGCGGGCCTTGAACGGCGTCAGCCAGTTGGTGTTGATATGGGCGAGCACGCCGGAGGCGGTACGGAACTGCAACAGCGCGATATCCTCGCGCTCGGCCACCGCGCAGGTAAGCTGCGGCTGCACCTCCACGATATCGGACTCGGTGAACCAGCGGATCAGATCGATGTCGTGCACGGCGAGATCGATGACCACGCCGACATTCGACATTCGCGGCGGAAACGGTCCGACCCGCGTGATCGCGATCGAAAGGATATCCTCGCCGGATATCGCCTGCTTGATGGCGGCGACGGCCGGGTTGAATCGTTCGACATGGCCCACCATCAGCGTCACGCCGGCGCGGCGCGCCGCGGCGACGATCTCCCGTCCCTCCTCGACCGAGGACGCGATCGGCTTTTCGACCAGGACGTGAATGTCGCGCGCGATGCAGGCGAGCGAAATCTCATGATGGAGGTGCGTCGGCGCGGCGATCGTCACGGCATCGATCCCGGCCGCGAGCAAATCGTCCAGGCTGCCGAAGGTATGACATCCCGTCAGCTCGGTGGCGCGGGTTCGATGCGCGGGCAAGGGGTCTACGACCCCGACCAGCGTCGTATCCGGCAGGCCGGCCAGCACCCGGGCATGGTTGCTGCCCATCACGCCGGCGCCGACGACGCCGACACGAAGCGAACGTTTTCCGTCGGCTTTCACGCTCGATACGGACCCCTTGGAACTCATATGATCGACCCCGATTTCAACCCAACATCCCGGTGCTTGTCCTAGCATGTCGCCACAAATGTGGCGAATATCCTGAGCGAATGCCGGACACGTTTTGAGTCAGAAAATTACACAATCCCCCGGTTAAGCACCTCAAAGGGCGCAGGAATCAGGGCCCTGGATTTAGAGTACCTCGAATCAGGGGCCTTGCGGACGAACCGGCAGGTCGCTCACGAGCGCCGGTAATCATCCTCGATCCGGATGATATCGTCCTCGCCCAGATAGCTGCCGGTCTGAACCTCGATCAATTCCAGCAGAATCTTGCCTGGATTTTCCAGCCGGTGGGTGGCGCCGATCGGAATATAGATTGATTCGTTCTCGTGTACGACCTTGACGAGGTCGTTGACCGTCACCCGCGCCGTGCCGCGCACCACGATCCAGTGCTCGGAGCGATGGTGATGTTTCTGCAGCGACAGCCGGCTGCCCGGCTTCACCACGATGCGCTTGACCTGGTGACGATCGCCGGTGTCGATCGATTGATAACTGCCCCAGGGACGGTGCACCTTGAGATGATCCTCGGTCACTTCCGGCGCCACGATCTTCAGCTTCGCGACCAGCCGCTTCAATCCGTTGGCGTCCTTTTGACGCGACACCAGCACGGCGTCCTGCGTGGCCACGACAATGAGATCATCGACCCCTTCCAGCGCAACCAGCGCCCTGTCGGTCGAAACGTTGCAGTTGCGGGAATCCTCGAACACCGCGGTGCCCTGCGCGGCATTACCTTGTTCGTCCTTGCCCGACAGTTCCCACACCGCGAGCCAGGAGCCGACATCGGACCAGCCGCACGCCACCGGCACCACCGCGGCGCGCGAAGTCTTTTCCATCACCGCGTAGTCGATCGAAATGGCCTTGGCCCTTGCAAACGATTCGGGATCGAGCGTCACGAAACCAAGATCGCGTCCGGCCCTGGTGACGGCGTCGCCAACCGCCCGCACGCTGTCGGCGTCGACGCTGCGATATTCATCGAGCAGAACGGACGCGCGAAACATGAAGTTGCCGCTGTTCCAGAGATAGCCGGCCTTGATATATTCGGCGGCCTTCGCCGGATCCGGCTTTTCGACGAATTTCGCAACCGCACGGACCTCTCCGGAAACCGTCTCGCCGGGGCTGATGTAACCGTATTCGGTGGCCGCACGCTCGGGCTCGACGCCGAAGGTCACGATGCGTCCCGCCTCGGCCGCGACCAGCCCCTGCCGGCACGCGGCGACGAACGCCTCGGTATCGCGGACGACGTGATCGGCGGCGAGCGCGAGAACCACGGCGTCCTTGTCGCGGGTCTGCGCAAAGGTCGCGCCCGCCGCGATCGCCGGACCGGAATCCCGCCGCATCGGCTCCAGCAGGACATCGGCCTCCAGCCCGATCTCGGCGAGTTGCTCCAGCACCATGAAGCGATAGGTCGCGTTGGTGATCACGATCGGACGTTCGAACAGCGCCGCATCGGAAACCCGCAACAGCGTATTCTGGAACGTCGAGCGCGGTCCGAACAGCGGCAGGAACTGCTTCGGGCGTACCTCGCGCGACGCCGGCCACAGCCGCGTTCCGGCGCCGCCGCACATGATCAGGGGAATAATTCGCCGGTTCATCGAGGCCTCAAATTTTCGCCGTCAATTTGTAATGGTCGCGGTACCACGCCACGAAAGCGCGAATACCGTCTTCGATCGCCGTCTGCGGCTTGAACCCGACCTCGCGCGCGAGATCCTCGATATCGGCAAAGGTTTCCATGACGTCCCCGGCCTGCATCGGCAGCATCTCCTTGACCGCCTGGCGTCCGAGTTCCTGCTCCAGAACCGCTACCACATGCATGAGGTCTTCGGGGCGATTGTTGCCGACATTGTAAATCCGCGCAGGCGGGCCGCCGCCCTCGCCGCCTTTCAGGTCACCTTGGGGAACCCGATCGATCAGCCGCAATATGACACCCGCGACGTCATCGATATAGGTAAAGTCGCGCCGCATCTTGCCATGGTTAAAGAGCTTGATCGGGCGGCCTTCAAGGATGGCCCTGGCGAACAGGAAGATCGCCATGTCCGGCCGCCCCCATGGGCCATATACCGTAAAAAACCTCAGACCGGTCACCGGCAGACGATAAAGATGGCTGTAGGAATAGGCCATCAATTCGTTGGCTCGCTTGGTCGCGGCGTAGAGACTGACCGGACGATCGGCGTTGTCCGTCACCGAAAACGGCAGCTTGGTGTTGGCGCCGTAGACCGAGGATGACGACGCGTACAACAGATGGCGGCATTGGTGATGCCGGCATCCCTCCAGGATATTGAGGAAGCCCACGAGGTTCGCATCGGCATAGGCATGGGGATGATCGATCGAGTGGCGGACACCGGCTTGTGCTGCGAGATGGACCACCACCGCGAACCGGTGCGTCGCAAACAGTTGGTCGATCGACGGTCGATCCGCGAGATCGGCATGCACGAAAATGAAGCGTGAATCCCCGCGCAGGATATCCAGTCGGGCCTGCTTCAAAGCCGGATCATAATAGTCGTTCAGATTATCCAGACCGACCACGCTGCGGCCCTCGGCCAGCAACCGGCGCGCGACGTGAAAGCCGATAAAACCAGCCGCACCCGTGACCAATATTGCCTGTTCCGACATCGTATCCTCGAACGCATCGGTTCGGCCCCGCCGCGCCGATCCCGGCCTCTTTAACCGCCGTATCGACGGGGCGGCAATAGCCAGTTAGAGCCAGTTGGGCGCCTATTGCCAGATTGGCTTTAAAACCATACCAAGACGGCGAAGTCAGGCGCGCCCGTCACCTCGCGCCTTTTGGCAGCACCTGAAATCTGGCAAGCGCGGACGAGATGCGTCGCATCCTGCTTTCGACGATAAAGATACTGATCTCCGCGGCACTGCTCTATCTTGCGCTACGCAAGGCGAATTTTGCCGACCTCGCCTCGCGCATCGATATTGCGAGCCTGGGCTGGCTCGGCCTTGCGATCGCCGTGACGTTCCTGCAGATTTTTGTCGGCGTCTTGCGGTGGCGCGAGGTCAGTGCGGAATGCGGTGCGCCGCTGGCATTGAGGCAGGCGATGCGCTTCAATGTGATCGGAACGTTCTTCAACCAGACGCTGCCCTCCTCGATCGGCGGCGACGCCGTGCGGCTCTGGCTGGTTGCGCGAGCCGGCGCGGGATGGCGCGCGGCGACCTATTCCATCTTCGTCGATCGCGCCATCGGCCTGATCGCGCTGGCGGTCATCATCGTCGCGACGCTACCCTGGAGCTACAACCTGATCACCGATCCCCACGGCCGGTCGGCGCTGCTGCTGGTCGATTTCGCAGCACTTGCGGGCGGAGTTGGGTTTCTGATCCTCGGCCGATTGCATTGGCCCTGGCTGAAGCGCTGGTGGGGCACGCATCATCTTCATGCCTGCGCCGTCATCGCGAACCGGGTGATTTTCAGCCGGGAGCGCGGACCCAAAATTGCGGTGCTTTCCATTCTGGTTCACGTGCTCGCCGTCGTCATCGCCTGGTGTGTGGTGCAATCGATCGCCGCGCCGGTGAGCTTCGGCCAGATTTTCCAGTTGATCCCGCCGGTCATGCTGATCACCATGCTGCCGATTTCGATCGCCGGCTGGGGCGTCCGCGAAGCCACCATGGGGCTGGCGTTCGGATATGCCGGCCTGATGACCAATGAAGGCATCAACATTTCGCTGCTGTTTGGCGCGGTCTCCTTCATCGTCGGCGCCTTTGGCGGGCTGGTGTGGATTTTCAGCGCCGAAAAAGCTGCTCAGGGTTCGGCGCCGATCGAGGTTCCCGAGTAACGGCCGTATCAAGCAGAATGATCACGTCTGATTTGTCCCTGTCGCTCTTGGCGATCCTCGCAGCCGCGGTGCTTTCGGCTGCCTTGACGTGGGCGGTCCGGCCGTTGCTTTTGCGGCACGCGCTGGCAAGTCCGAACGCGAGATCGTCGCATCGCATTCCAACCCCCCAGGGCGCCGGCATCGCGGTGATGGCCGCCACGCTGGCGGTCGCGGGCGCCCTCATCGCCTCGGCCGGCGCGGCAGACCTCAAGATCCCCGCCATGGTTTTCGCGGCGTCGCTGTTCCTGGCAGTGGTGGGATTCGCGGACGACATCAGATCGATCCCCGTGCTGCCGCGACTGCTGCTGCAGGCTGCCGCGGTCGGCGCCGTGCTCTTCACGGCGCCCGGCGACCTGCGGATCGTTCCGCCCTGTCCGCTCTGGGTCGAACGCGGTCTGCTTTTGCTCGCAGGGCTCTGGTTCGTGAATCTGGTCAACTTCATGGACGGACTGGACTGGATGACCGTCGCCGAGGTGGTGCCGATCACCGGCGCGATGGTGGTTCTCGGATCGATCGGTGAGTTTCCCACATCGGCGACGATTGTCGCCGCGGCGCTGTGCGGCGCGATGGCGGGATTTGCGCCGTTCAATCGTCCGGTGGCGAAGATCTTTCTCGGCGACGTCGGCAGCCTGCCGATCGGCTTGCTGCTCGGCTGGTGCTTGTTGCAGCTCGCCTATCATCAGCAATTCGCCGCAGCACTGCTGCTGCCGCTGTATTATTTGTTCGACGCCACCGCGACCCTGTCGCGCCGGCTGGCCAGGCGCGAGCCTTTCTGGGCGGCGCATCGCTCGCATTTTTATCAGCGCGCGACCGACAACGGCTTTACGGTCTGGCGGGTGGTGAGCGAAGTATTCACGCTCAATATCGCTCTTGCGGCATTGGCGATCGGATCGATCATGACGCCCTCGATTGCGGCCAGGATTTTTCTTCTCGGCGTCGGAAGCATCGCGACGTCGCTGCTGATGTACCGGTTTGGACGACGCCGCGCGGCGTAGCCATGCCTTGATCAGTCCGGGCGCAGGAGTCCAGCAATCAACTCGGAGTAGCTCGCCATCGCGCCGGCCCGATTGAAGCGGCGCGCGATGGCCGCCGCACGCTCCGCCCTTGCGGGATCCTCGGACGACGATGCAAGCCGTATCGTCCGTGCAAGTTCGCCGGCGTTGCCCGGCTCGACCACCCAGCCAAGGTCATGCTCGCGCACCGTGAGCGCCGCTTCGGCGTCCGCTTCGGAGACGAGAATGACCGGGCGGCCGACCGCGAGCAGATTGTAGAACCGGCTGGGAACCGATACGCCGGCGAGATCCTTGCGATAAGGGATCAGCCAGATGTCGGCGGCGGCGAGCAACCGTTCGAGGTCTTCCTCCGCAACGCGCTCGACCAGGGTGACGTTCGGAAGATTTTCACCGGATTGCATTTCCCTGAGCCGCTCGAAACCGATGCCCCAACCCGACAGCAGGAAATGAATATTCGGGTCGTCGCGCAGGATTCGCGCCGCCTCGAACGCGATGTCCGGATCGTGGGTAAAACCGAGATTGCCGGAAAGCCCGACCACGAAACGGGCTGCATGCGAGCGGCGATACGGATTGTCGAATTCGATCGGCCGCACGCCCGGAACCAGCGTGGCCCAATTCGGAATAAACCGGATCTTGTCGCGCGTCACTCCCTTGTAGCGCAGCAGCAGGCGCTCGGTGTCCCGCCCGATGATGACAACCGCATCCAGTGCGCGGAACATCAGCGCGTTTGCACCGCGCATCATCTTGGCCAAACTCGACGAAGGCCGCAGCAGGCGCGCCATCACCAGAACATCGGGGTAAAGATCGTGCATGATCAGCACCGACCGTGCGCCCCTCAATTTGGCGGCGGCGGCGACGGCATAAGGCATCATGAAAGGCGCCGTGACGGTGAGCACGAGATCCCGGCGCCGCAATCTCAGCAGCAGCGCCGCGAACACGCGCAGCGTGAAAAACACTTCGCTGGTGGCGCGCCTGAGCAGCGCCGCTTTCGCCGGCATCCGGTTCCTGATCTCGATGACGACCGGCCGATCCGGTTGCTGTGCGACGAAGCCCGGGCTCCCCGAAAGCACCAGCACCGGCGCTTGCGAAACGAGATGGTTCGCAATCCCGGACATGATCGCGGCTGTCGTGCTGGTATCAGGCGGATAGTGCTGGGTAACGACGACAATCTTTGCAATTTTTTGCATCAATGGCTTTCGACATGGTCGCGCGGATTACGCGGCCGTCGAACCGAATTCGGGGACCGCATCCTTCAGGATTGACTTGATCGTAACCCGATCGTCCTTCTCGATGGCCTGTTCGAGCGCGGCGAGCCACCTCCGAAGCGCCTGCATCGGCGGCTCGTTGGGCTTGGCCGCCATAATGCCGGCAACGCCGATTTCGACGGCGGGCTCCTCGCTGGCAAACAGGATTTCGTTCAGCCGCTCCCCCGGCCGCATCCCGGTGAACACGATATCGATATCATGGCCGGGCTCCAGGCCCGACAAGCGGATCATTCGTTCTGCCAGATCGACGATCTTGACCGGCTGTCCCATGTTGAGCACGTAGACCGACACGTCGGCGCGCGCCGGCGTCAGGGCATGGGTGGCGGCGGTCAGTACCAGATCGCAGGCTTCGCGGATCGTCATGAAATACCGGACCATATCCGGATGGGTTACCGTCACCGGGCCGCCCGCCTCGATCTGGGCCTTGAACTTTGGCACCACCGACCCGTTCGACGCCAGGACATTGCCGAATCGCACGGAGATCAGCCGCATCCGCGCCCTGTCACCCGACTGTGCCGCGAGATCGTGATCCAGCGCCTGGCAATACATCTCGGCAAACCGCTTGGTCAGACCGAGCATCGAGACCGGCTCGATCGCCTTGTCGGTCGAGATCATGACCATCGCCTCGGCGCCCGCGGCCAGCGCCGCATCCGCGACATTCACCGACCCGAAGATGTTGGTCTTGACGCCCTCGCTCCAGTCGCGCTCCAGGATCGGGACGTGCTTGAGCGCGGCCGCATGGAACACGATATTCGGCTTGAACTCGTTCATCAGCCGCAGGATGCGTTCGCGATCGCGAATATCCGCGATCCGGCCCTCGATGACGGCGCTGGTTTCGCGCGTGGCCAGGGTTTCCATCACGGCATAGAGCGCCGGCTCCGAATTTTCGATCACCAGCAGTCGCGCCGCGCCCAACGTGGCGATACGGTCGCAAATCTCCGAGCCGATCGAACCGCCGCCACCGGTGACGATGACCGCCTTGTTCTTCACCAGGGCTTCGAGCCGCGCATAATTGATGTTCACGCTTGAACGCAGCAGCAGGTCTTCGACGGCGACCGTCGTCAACCGCGGCGCCTCGCCGCTTTGGAGCGACGGCAGGCGGCTGACGATGAGCCCGAGCCGGCGCGCCCGCATCAGCACGGCTTCGGGGCGCGCCTCGGGTTCGAATGCCGACGGTGTCATGACCACCCGCGCGATCGGCTTGCCGCGTTTCTCGTAATCGCGGATCACGTCCTCAATGTCGTCGATGCCGCCAAGCACCGGAATATTCCGTATCGATTGGCCGCGGTCGGCCATCGACGGCGACAGCACGCCGACCGGCCACAGCCGGGTGACGGCGCCGCTCTCGATCCCGCGCAACAGGATCTCCGCATCGGCGGCACGGCCGACCAGCAGGGCCGGCGATGCGCCCTCGGTGCGGGCATGGCGGCGCACCCGCGTGTAACGAAAATACCGGTAGGCAAAGCGCAGCGCGCTGAGGAAAAATACCTCGAGGAACCAGTAGAGAATAATGGTGATCTTGCCGAGGAAGAACGCGCCATGCACGTTGGGCGCGACAAAGATATAGTCCAGCACCAGCAGCCCCAGCGTCAGCACCGTGGCGGCGCGCAGAATATTCAGCGCATCCGGCAACGAAATGAAGCGCCATTTCGTGGTGGTCAGATTAAAGACGTAACAGACCACCACGCTGAACGCGATGAAATATGGCAGGATGCGCAGCAGAAGCGGTACGCGATCGAAGAAATATTCACCGCCTTCGAAGCGCACATAAAAGCTCGCGAACAGCGCCAGCGCGGTCGCCAGAGCGTCGTGCGCTGCAATCAGAAAGTTGCGCAAGGTCAGATTTGAGAGGCGCGTCATTTCGTCGACCGGGAACAAGCCATGTCTGGGTTAAGCCGTTGCATAGCTGCTGATAACTCATCTTCTGCGTGCAAGCCAGCCACCGGAATTCGCAGGCCCACCGAAATTCGCAGGTTCAAGGTCTGTTTCAGGTGGGCTTGCCTTTAACAGCGTTCCGCCGGCGACGCCAACGCCCAGAACGTACATCCACCCCTCGTGGAAATCGAAGATGTGGGAATTGAACAGCGACGTAAAAATATTCTGGACGACGACCAGCAATCCGATCCAGGCCACCAGCCCGTCGCCGCGGAACAGCAGCAGATGCATCAGCCACATCGCATATAGCACGACAATTCCGATCGCGCCCCATTGGACCGCGACGTTGAGCGTCTGGTTGTGCGGATTGCCGATAATCTCGGCGGCGGCGCCGACGTTGCCGGCGGCGGCCTGCTCGAACAGTTCCCGGGTCGATCCGGTCCCGTGCCCGGCGACCGGAGCTTCCGAGAAAAACCGCAGCGATTTTTTCCAGAATTCCAGCCGCAAGCCGATCGACGTCGCGATGTTTCGCTCCTTGTACAATTGATAGTCCGTCACGAAGGTTTCGCCGGTGCGGCGCAACTGGGGAGAGGCGGCCCAGGCCAATCCCGCCAAGACCGCCGTCGCGCATAGAATGATGACGACGCTCCGCCATTTCAGATGAAGCAGCGCGAATACCGCCAGCATGATCGGCATGGTGACCAGCGCGGTCCGGGAAACAACGACGAACGCCATGTTGACAACGAAGCTGACCGCGACGGCGCTCAGCAACAAGGCCGGCCAAATCCTTCCGGCACGCAGCAACGTCACGATCGGATAAGCGAGCGCCACCGCGCACAGCGCGAATTCCTGGCTTTGGTCGATGTAGTTCTTGACGAAGATGCCGCGCTCGACTTCGCCCGCGGGTTTGAGCGTGAAACCGGGATAGAAAGCGACGATCCACGACATCGCCATCAGAAGCGTGCAGGAGACCAGAAACGCCGCGAAAACCCAGATGCCGCGCGGCGAGCGTTGGTAGTGATAAAACAATAGCGGCAGCATCAGCAGCTTGACGGTCGGGCCTACGGCATAGAGGCGCACGCCCCAGGCCGCGTCCGACCACAGCGTTCCGGCGACCGCCAGGACGAACAGCGCCACCGGCAACGCGCAAATCGGCCGCTTCAGCGATTGCAGAAAAAGCCTGACATCGAGCGTCGGCGCCACCGCCACCAGCCATGCTGTGGCGAAGATGCCCACCAGCGAGGTCGACCACGGCAGCGTGAGCGCAATCAGGACCGCGCAAATGTCAGCCGTGGTCGCCCAGGCCACCGGGTCGCGCCAGACCGGCAGCACCGGACTTGCCGGTGAAGCCGTCGCGTCGGCGTTCATGCCTTGCCCTCGCGCGCGCGCTTGACCAGCGATGTCGTGCTGAAGCCGGGCAAGACATCGACCAGTAGCACTTCGCCGCCACCCGCCTCGACGATCTCGTGGCCAACCACCTGTTCGCGGGTATAGTCGCCGCCCTTCACCAGCACGCTCGGCCTGACCTGCGCGATCAGCTTGATCGGCGTGTCTTCCTCGAAGATGCCGACGAGATCGACCGCCTCCAGCGCCGCCAGCACTTCGGCGCGCGCGCGCTCGTCCTGGACCGGACGCCCCTCGCCCTTCAGCCGTTTCACCGATGCATCGCTGTTCAGTCCGACCACCAGCCGGTCGCAGGCGCCACGCGCGGCGGTCAATACCTTGACGTGGCCGGGATGCAGAATATCGAAACAGCCGTTGGTGAACCCGATCCGCAAGCCCTGTTTGCGCCAGTCCGAAAGATGCGCCTCGAGGTCGCCGCCTGCGGCGATGATCTTTTCCTCGGCCGCAAGGAACGCATGCGGCAGAATCCTTCGCCGCAATTCCGCCGGCGTCACAACGGCCGTGCCTTTCTTGCCGACGGCAACCGCCGCGGCCGCGGTCGCCATCCGCAACGCGGTCTCCCAATCGGCCCCGGCGGCCAAGGCCACCGCGATCATGGCGGCGACCGTATCGCCCGCGCCCGACACGTCGCGCACCTTGACCGGATGGGCCGGGACGTGAATGGCCTCGCCGTTGCGCGGCACCAGCGTCATGCCGTGCTCGCTTTGCGTCACCAGCATGGCATCGCAGTCTGCAAGCTGCATCGCGTCTTGCGCGGCATCGGCGATGCTTTCCCTGGTATCGGCCCGGCTGCGGGTGGCTTCGGAAAATTCCGTGCGATTGGGCGTGAGCAGCGTCGCACCGCGATAAATCGCGAAGTTGGCGCTTTTGGGATCGACGATCACGCGCTTGCCGAGTTTTCGCGCGGCGTCGATCACATTGCGAATCACGCGCGCGGTCAGGACCCCCTTGGCATAGTCCGACAGCAACACGATATCCGCGCGCGGCAGCAGCGGCAGGATGAGGTCGATCAATTTCTGCTCGACGCCGGCGGCGGCCGGCGAAGCCAGTTCCCAGTCCGCGCGCAGCATGTGCGTCGAGAAATGCTCGGAGACGAACCGCACCTTCCGCGTCGTCGGCCGCGAGGGGTCGCAAACCAGCAGGCTTTCGATCCGGCTTTCCTGCGCCAGCGCGGCCTTCAATTGGGCGCCCGCCTCGTCCTCGCCGGTCAGTGCGACAAAGATGCAGCGTGCGCCGAGCGAGGCGATGTTGCGCGCGACGTTGCCGGCGCCGCCGATATTGGTCTCGCTGCGCCGGACCGCGATCACCGGCGCCGGCGCTTCCGGTGAAATCCGCGATACCTCGCCATAGACGAACTCGTCGAGCATGAGGTCGCCGACGCAGAGCACCGTCCGGCCGGCCATCGCATGCGCCAAGGAATCAAAATCGAACATCGGAACCCGTCATCTGTCGCATCTGCTGCGCCGTCAGCGGAAACGATCGGCGGAATCCAGGAAACCCTTCACGTAAGCCTCAACCGCGTCTTCCAGCGCCGTGAAGCCGCCATTATAGCCGGCGCGCCGCAGCCGATCGACTTCGCTTTGGGTGAAATACTGGTAGCTGCCGCGAATCGGCTCGGGCATGTCGACATATTGGATATTCGCAGCGGTGCCGAGCGCGGCATAGGCCGAAAGCATCAAATCCTTGAAGCTGCGCGCCCGGCCGGTTCCGACATTGAAGATGCCGCTGACCGAGGGCGTCGCCAGCAGCCACATCATCACCCGCACCACATCGTCGACATAGATGAAATCGCGCCGCTGGTCGCCGTCGGCAATCCCCTCGCGATGCGATTTGAACAGCTGCACGGTGCGGCCGGCCTTGATATCGTCGAAGCGCCGCGCCAGCACGCTCATCATCGTGCCCTTGTGATACTC
Organism: uncultured Alphaproteobacteria bacterium; assembly: GCA_963793165.1. Classification (GTDB taxonomy): domain Bacteria; phylum Pseudomonadota; class Alphaproteobacteria; order Rhizobiales; family Xanthobacteraceae; genus Bradyrhizobium. The sequence continues at coordinate 1,722,709 of CAWBYU010000001.1, read as the reverse complement.
GTTGGGACCGAACACGTTGAAGAATTTCAGGCCGGCCCATTGTGGCGGCAGTTTTTCGCCGCGGCCGGCACGCTCGGCGACCGCCATATCGAACAGATACTTGCTCCAGCCGTACAAATTCATCGGCCGCAGCGCCCGCAGCGCCGCTATCGACGGATCGTCGCGAAACCCCTGCGCGCCATCGCCATAGGTCGCGGCCGACGAGGCGTAGATGAACGGCGTCGCGTTGGCCGTGCACCAATCGAGCAGCCGCATCGACAGCCGGAAATTGGTTTCGATCACGAGATCGCCGTCGGTTGCGGTGGTCTCCGAAATGGCGCCGAGATGGATGACGGCATCCAGCCGGCGGCCGTTCAGCCAATCCGGCAGATCGGCCGGCGGCACGATGTCGGCGAGCTGCCGCTTGGCCAGATTGCGCCACTTGCCGTCATGTCCGAGCACGTCGCAAACCGCCACATCGGCGCGGCCCGCGTCATTCAGCGCGGCCACGACGTTCGACCCGATAAAACCGGCGCCGCCGGTCACCAGCAACATGCCATTCCCTGTCCTGATTGCGCGGCGCCAGCTTTGCCCGAGTCCCGCCCGGCAGGCAACTTGGGTCGTGGCGCGCAGCGGAGACGGCGGCGCCCGGTTTGCCGACTTTACCCCGCTGCGCGGAGCGGTTACCGACGGGATTACAAGAACCGCAGCGCCGAACCAAAAATATGAATACTGATTCAATTTATCAAGGAGGAATGGTGGATCCGGACGATACCCGTCCGATCCTCATCGTCCCCTATATGTGGATCGGTGATTTCGTGCGCGGCCACACGGTGGTGCGCGTTCTCAGGCAGCGCTGGCCGAACCGGCCGGTCGATCTCCTGGTCACCTCGTTATGCGCGCCGCTGATCGATTATATGCCCGGCGTCCGCTCCGGGATCGTCTTTGACCTGCCGCGAAGCCGGCTTGCGCTCGGCCAACAATGGCGGCTGGCGGCCGAGCTGCGGGCCAGGAACTACGGCACGGTGCTGATCCTGCCCCGCACCTGGAAATCGGCGATCGCGCCGACGCTCGCCGGTATTCCAGAACGGGTGGGCTTTGTCGGCGAAGCCCGATTCGGGCTGCTCAACCGATGGCGCTGGGGCGAGAAGGCCCTGCCCCGCCTGATCGACAAAAACGCCGCGCTGGCGCTCCCGGACGGCGCACCGCTGCCGCCGGAATGGCCGGTGCCGCAACTTCAGGTTTCGGCGGCGGAAACCGCGCGCTGGCGCCAGGCCAACGGGGTGGGCACCGGCCCGGCCATCGCGCTGGCTCCGGGGTCGGTCGGTTCGTCCAAACGCTGGACCTATTATGCGGAGGCCGCGCGCCTGTTGGCCGAACATGGAGTGGATGTCTGGGTGGTCGGCGGCCCCGGTGAAAAGGCGCTGGCGGCGGAAATCGTCGCCAGGGGCGGACCTCGGGTCCGCGACCTGACGGGTACCGATCTGCGCAACGGCGTTCTGGCGATGGCGGCGGCCAGCGTGGCGATATCAAACGATTCCGGCTTGATGCATGTCGCGGCTGCGATCGGCACTCCGACGATGGGCATTTTCGGCCCCACCAGCCCCTATCACTGGGGACCGCTGAACGGCCTTGCGGCGACGGTACAGACCCGGACCGTCGTTCCCTGCCAGCCCTGCCACCGCCCGGTCTGCACCATGAACGACCATCGCTGCATGCGCGACATTCCAGCCTCCGACGTGGTGGCGATCGCCGAGCGCGTGCTGTCCGAGGCGGCGCGAGACCGCACGTAAATGAGCAACATCGATTCCATCCGCTCCGCGCTTCGGCCGGCCGCGTTCCTCGACCGCGACGGCGTCGTCAACCACGATGACGGCCATATCGGCACGCACGACCGGATTCGCTGGATGCCGAATGCAGCGAAGGCGATCCGCCGCCTGAACGACGCCGGATATCTCGTGTTCTTTTTCACCAATCAATCCGGCGTGGCGCACGGGCTCTTTACCGAGGACGAGCTGCGCGGGCTGCTGGACTGGATGCGCGCCGAACTCGCGGTGCAGGGCGCGATCATCGACGATGTCAGATATTGCCCGCATCATCCTGCCGGATCGGTGGCCGGCTATCTCGAAGACCATCACTGGCGAAAGCCGAGCCCCGGCATGATCCACGACCTGATGCAGCACTGGCCGGTGCGTCACCAGGGCAGTTTTGTGATCGGCGATCGTCCGACCGACATCGAGGCCGCGGCGGCCGCCGGCCTGCCGGGTTTCCTGTTCGCCGGCGGCGACCTCGACGCGTTCGTCGCCGACGTCATGGCTCAGACCAGCCCGCGATAGACCTCCGCGATACGAGCGGCTTCGGCATCGAGGCTGAATTTCGCCAGCACCCGCGCCTGCCCGCATATCCCCATCGCCATGGCCGATGCAGGATCGCGCATCAGCGGCTCCAGCGCCGCGACCAGCGCATCGACATCGCCGGGCGGCGTCAGCACGCCGGTGATGCCGTCCTCGACCACCAGTTCGGCAGCGCCCGCGCGCGACGCCACGAGCGCCGCGCCCACCGACATCGCCTCGATCAGGGTCAATCCAAAACCTTCGTTGCGCGAGGTGAAGGCGTAGATCGTCAGCCGCTGGTACCAGCGCTGCACCGCCTTGATCGGCAGTTCGCCGGTGATGACGATACGCGACTGCAGACCCGCGGCCTGGATTCGCTTTTTCAGGCCGTTGGCAAACGCCGTTTGCTCCGGCGTGATCGCGCCGACCAGAACCGCGGTGAAATCGGGATAGCGCGGCAGCAGCCGGCACATCGCGTCCACGAACACGTCGCTGCCCTTCTGCGCGCGCACCCGGCCGAAACATCCGATCGCGTAGCGGCCGGGCAGTTCCGCTTCCGCGAACGCCGCCGCGCGATCGGATGGGGGCGCATAGGTCCTGGTATCGACACCGTGCGGAATGACGGTCGACTTGCGCTTGAGGAACGACGCCGAGATATCGTTGGTGGCGATGATCGCGTCCATCCGCCGGATCAGCCAGCGCGTGATCCAGCTGTGGTGCCGCTGCGCCGCCGAAGTGAACACCAGTTTCAACGGCCAGCCGAGCGACCGCAACAGCACGCCCGCGATCATCTCGTTGTTGCGCCGCGCGTGCCAGATCAGCGGCGAACGGCGGCGCCATAATTTCGCGAGATCCGCGACCGTGATCCGCGCGATGCCGTCCGGCGCATCGGGACCGAGCCAGCCCGCGCGAAAAACTTTCGCGAGTTTCGGCGCCACCATGCGGTTGGTCGCGGTGACGCCCGAATAACGCCGGTGCAGATTCGGGACGATCAACTGCAGATTGTCGGCGGAATAGTTCTCGATGGCCAAGACGGGCTCCGTTTCGCGCATTTCCTATACGCAACATTAAGCATGGTAGCCAGTTCGCTTGCGCCGAAACCCTGTCTTCACCGCGTCCCGATACCTACCGCACCTGTATCGGGGAGATAGGTTATTTCATGACCGTGCTTGTTACCGGCGGTGCCGGCTATATCGGAAGTCATATGGTTCACGCGCTGGCGGAAGCCGGCGAAAGCGTTGTCGTGATCGACAATCTGTCCACCGGCTTTGCCGCGTTCCTGCCGAAAAGCGTTCCGCTGGTCATCGCGGACGCGGCCGACGAGACCCTGGTCGAGGGCGTGATCGGAACGCATGGCGTCAAGAGCATCATTCATTTCGCGGGCTCCGTGGTGGTTCCGGATTCGATGCGCGATCCGCTCGCTTATTATCGCAACAACACCATGACGACGCGCAGCCTCCTGAACGCGGCGGTGAAGGGCGGCGTCAACCGCTTCATCTTTTCATCGACCGCGGCGGTGTACGGCAACCCGGATCAGGTGCCCGTTCCCGAACATGCGCCGACGCGGCCGCTGTCGCCCTACGGCTCGTCGAAGCTGATGACCGAAATCATGCTGCACGACGTCGCTTCGGCGCATGGCATGAACTACGTGGTGCTACGCTATTTCAATGTCGCGGGCGCCGACCCGCAGGCGCGCATCGGACTGGCGACCGTCGGCGCGACGCATCTTTTGAAGATCGCGGTGGAAGCCGCGACCGGACAGCGCGCCAAGATCGCCGTGTTCGGAACCGACTATCCGACGCCGGACGGAAGCTGCATCCGCGATTTCATTCACGTCAGCGACCTGGCGCAGGCGCATCGCGCGGCGCTGTCCTACCTGCGCGGCGGCGGCGCTTCGGTGACGCTGAATTGCGGCTACGGCCGCGGCTACTCCGTGATGGAGACCATCGACGCGGTGCGGCGTGTCTCCGGGCGGCAATTTGCGGTTCAATATGCCGAACGCAGGCCCGGCGATATCATGACCATGGTTGCCGACACCAGCCGCATCAGCACCCTGCTGGACTGGACGCCTAAATACGACGATCTCGACACCATCGCCGCGCACGCGCTGGCGTGGGAGGAGAAACTGTTCCGCGAGCGCGGCGGCGAGCAGCTCGCGGTTTCGGCCTGAAATCTCATTCGGCGCAAGCCCCGATTTGGCTTGAAAAAACCCGATATAGCGGGCAAGGAGACGGATGTTTCGCAACAGCCCCTGACGCGCGGGCCTAACCATGCCCAGCGCCGTCAATGGAACGCGGATGACCGAACTTCCAAAGAAGATCACGGACGATCCCTATGGCGCGGCGATCCTGGTTCGCCGCCTGATCACCGAGCAGGGCCTGCTTTACTGGCGGCGCTATCTGCTCGCCTTCGCGCTGATGGCGGTTTCGGCGGGCGCGACCGCGGGCTCGGCCTATCTGCTCGGCGAGGTCATCAACCAGGCCTATGTCGAAAAGGACGTCCGCGGCATCGCCATCCTGTCGGCGGTCACCGTCGTGATCTTCATCCTCAAGGGGGCGGCGACCTACGGTCACCAGGTGATCCTGTCGAAAATCAGCAACGCGATCCTCGCCAACAACCAGCGCCGGCTGTTCGCCAAGCTGATGAGCGAAAGCGTCGCGTTCTTTTCGGAGCGGCATTCCTCCGAATTTCTCGCGCGCCTGACTGCGGGTGCGAATTCCGTCACCCAGGTTCTCAGCCTGCTGATCAATGCGGTCGGCCGCGACCTGCTGTCGCTGATCGCGCTTGTCATCGTGATGGTGACGCAGGACCCGGTGATGGCGCTGCTCGGCTTCCTGGTGGCGCCGCCGGCCATGCTGGTGCTGCGCAAGCTGGTGAAGCGGATCAAGGGCCTCGCCCACAATCAGTTCACCGGCACCGCCGACATTCTGGAGACCATGCAGGAATCGCTGCAGGGGATCCGTACCGTCAAGGCGTTCACGCTGGAGCAGACCATGCGCGACCGCATCGATGCCAGCATCACCGCGGTCGAGCGCAACGCCAACAAGATGGCGCGGGTCTCCAACCGTTCGAGCCCGCTGATGGAGACGCTGGGCGGTTTCGCGATCGCGGGCGGGCTGATGTATGGCGGCTACAGCGTGGTCGCGATGGGCGCGACGCCGGGCCAGTTCTTTTCGTTCCTGACCGCGTTCCTGCTGGCCTATGAACCGGCCAAGCGTCTGGCGCGGCTCAATATCGAGTTGAACAGCAACCTGATCGGCGCCCGCAAATTGCTGGAGATCGTCGACAGCCCCTCCAGCGAACCCGTCGATGACGATAAGCCCGCCTTGGAACTGACCGACGCACGCGTCGAATTTCGCGACGTGAATTTCGCCTACCGCGCCAACGAGCCGGTGCTCAACCGCATGAGCTTCGTCGCCGAGCCCGGAAAGATGACCGCGCTGGTCGGTCCCTCCGGCGGCGGCAAATCCACCGTGCTGGCGCTGCTGCTGCGGCTCTACGAAGTGAACGATGGCGGCATCCTGATCGACGGTCATGCGATTTCGGGCGTATCGCGAACCTCGCTGCGCCGGCAGACCGCCTATGTCGGCCAGGACGTCTATCTGTTCCGCGACACCATCGGCGCCAACATCGCGTTCGGCAAGACAGGCGCGACCGAAGCCGAGATCGTGGCGGCGGCGAAAGCCGCCTGCGCGCACGAATTCATCATGGGCTTTCCGCTCGGCTATGCCACGCCGGTGGGCGAGCACGGCACCCAATTGTCCGGCGGCCAGCGCCAGCGCATCGCCGTCGCCCGCGCGCTGATCAGGAATGCCCCGATCATCCTGCTCGATGAAGCCACCGCGGCGCTGGATTCGGAATCCGAAAAGCAGGTGCAGGAAGCGATCGAACATCTGTGCCGGAACCGCACCACCATCGTGATCGCCCATCGCCTGCACACCATCATGCACGCCGACGCCATCCTGGTGGTCGAGGGCGGCGAGATCGTCGAGCGCGGCCGGCATGACGATCTGCTGCGCCGCGGCGGGCGTTACGCTTCGTTCTTCCGCCTGCAACAGCGCGAGGCCGGGCCGGTAACGCTGGCCCCGATCAGCGCAACCGCTTAAAGCTACCACCGAGTTCCCGCCCCCAACCCGCCGAGACCCTTTCATGAACGCCACCTCCTTCGTCATCCCCGCCCCGCCACAGCCTTCGCTTCCCGTCGTCGGCGAGACCAAATCCTTTCCCGTGCGCCGCATCTGGTGCGTCGGGCGCAATTATCTCGAGCATATCCGCGAGATGGGCAATGACGAGCGGGCGCCGCCGTTCTTCTTCGCCAAGCACGCCGACATGATCGTGCCGGATGGCGCCACCATCCCCTATCCTCCGCTGACCAAGGACCTGCATCACGAGGTCGAGTTGATCGTCGCCATGAAGAGCGGCGGCCTCAACATCCCCGCCGAGAAGGCGCTCGACCACGTTTACGGCTATGCGGTGGGCATCGATCTCACCCGCCGCGACCTGCAGATCGCCTCGCGCAAGAAGGAGCGGCCGTGGGAAGTCGGCAAATCCTTCGACTATTCCGCACCCTGCTCGGCGCTGCAGCCGGCCGCCAAGATCGGCCATCCCTCGAAGGGCAGGATCTGGCTTACGGTGAACGGCACCGAACAACAAAAGGGCGACCTCACCGAACTGATCTGGAGCGTGCCGGAAATCATTTGGCAGCTCTCGCAGCAGGTCGCGCTCGCCGCCGGCGATATCATCATGACGGGAACGCCGGCGGGCGTCTCCGCGCTCAACCCCGGCGACAAGATCGAATGCGGCGTCGACGGCGTCGGCACGCTGAAGGTCGCAATCGGCAAGCCCGAGGCGTAACCGCCTCGCCCGCATCTTTAAAAAATCAAAGGCCCCGGAACTTGTCCGGGGCCTTTTTTGCATCCCGGTCGCGCCCCAGGGTCTCGGCAGACCGGCTCGATCTTCGATCCCTTCGCCCGGGCAAGCGACTGGAGTTTCTCCGCTCTCCAAAGCCCGCGCTTCCTCCTGCGGGATAGAATTGGTCGCGGGCGATCTCACAATCCGTTGTCTTGACGCTGAGGGCGACGTGCACGTAGGAATAGATGATGACCATCATGCATTCAGCAGGCATCGTCACCTGAAACGCGTGAGGGGATCGCCGTGAATTTTCAGCGACCATCGCATTTGTTACGGGGACCACGCACGGGGTTGGGCATGACCCTGCTTCATTGAATACGAGGTTTGGTATGAACCGCCGCGATATGATGAAGCTGGTTTCTCTGGTCATGCCTATCATGATGCCGGGAGCAGTAATGGCAAGTTCGGATCGCAAGACGCCTGCGTTGGGATACAAGGTATTTACCGTCACTCGTCCGGGCCTGAACCGCGACGTGCCGCCCGGTCACGAGGCCTTGATGTGGGTCGCCAATTCGTCGACGCTGATCTACGGAGCGCAAGACGCGGTGCTGGTGGATACTTTCCTCACGGTGGAGCAGTGCAACGGTTTGGCGGACGCCATTGCTGCGAGCGGAAAGACGCTGAAAGCAATTTATATTACTCATGCCCATGGCGATCACTTTTTTGGGATAAAGGTTTTGCAGGATCGATTCCCAAACGTAAAAGCACTGGCGACCCCTGAGGTCGTCGCCAAAATGAAGCTGCACATCACGCCGGAGCAACTGAATAGCCGGTGGCGCAAGCTGTTTCCAAATCAAATCCCGGACGTTATTTCCGTCGCCGATCCGCTGGAAGGCAACGAGATGGATCTGGAAGGAAGCAAATTGGTCGTTGTAAGAGTTGGGCATACGGACACGGACGATACGACGTGTCTTCACGTCCCTTCCATCGGATTGGTCGTCGCCGGCGACGCCGTCTACAACGGCATTCATCCATTTCTCGGCGAGTTCGAACAGGCAAAGCAGGCTGGAATGGATTGCCGCGCTTGACAAAATCGACGCTCTGAAACCGTCGGCGGTCGTTGCGGGACACAAGATTCCCGGCAACGATGACAGTCCGAAAAATGTGGACGCAACGCGCCAGTACATTCGTGACTTCATACGATTGAATGACGCCACGAAAACCGCCCGCGAGTTCTATGACAAGATGCTCGAGCTCTATCCCGATCGAGCCAATCCCGGTTCGCTGTGGAGTGCAGCCGCCGCCGCCAAGGCTGAGTCATAGTTGCATGCAGGAGAAAGAGCGCAGTGTGTCGGCCCTAGTCCGGTCATCAGGGATGCAAATCCTGGTTGGCTGAATTTGGAGCGATAAGCGCGATAGTGGTCTGCAACGCCGAATCGAGGATCTTGTCTGCCTCCTCGCCATCAGGCATCGCTCGCGAGATCGCAATTGCACCGATCATCAGGGCGATGCTGCTCCACGCACGCTTTTCGCGATCGGGTCCTGTCCCATCCAGAACATTCGACAGTTTACCGACAAACTTCAGCATCCTGCGCCGGTAGGCGGCACGTATTTGCGGGTTTGAGCGCGCAACGTCGGCGCTCAAGGTGGGCATGACGCAGCCGGATGCCGGGTCGGCGCGATGGCCGACGCTGATGTACATCGCGAGCCATTCTTTGAGGCGCTCTTGCCGTTCGGCAAGGCTCCCGGTCTCCGAATCGATGAAGGGTTCACCGAGACAGGTTTCGATGACCTCTTCCAGCAGCGCCTCTTTGTTTGCAAAGTTCGAATAGAAGGCACCGGACGTGACGCCCGCGGCTGCCGCGAGACCGTCAACCCCGATCCCCTTGAAACCGTTTGTTCTCAGAGCCCTTGCGCCGGCCTGCAGGATGGCTTGCTTGGCCCTCGCTTTTTGGTCCGACGGATATCTCATCACCAGCCCCTGACAATCGCTTGATCGCGCTTCATTACGCTTGATCCGTAGAATAACCACCGTTATATAACGATCGTTATTCCAATAACAACCCTCGCGATCGTTATCCAACCTCGCGATAAAACGAGAGAAAAGCGATGAGCACGACCTTTGAAAATGCGGCTACCAAATCGGTCGATGTGAACGGCACGAACTTCGTGTACCGGGAAATTGGCAACAAGGGCGGCATTCCCGTCGTGCTCCTTCACCATCTGACGGCGGTATTGGACGATTGGGATCCGAAGATCGTGGATGGCCTGGCGGCAAAGCACCACGTCATCGCGTTCGACAATCGTGGCGTCGGCGCCTCAGGAGGTTCTACCCCCAAAACGGTCGAGGAGATGGCCCGGGATGCCGTCGCGTTCATAGGCGCTCTCGGCTTTGGCAAAGTCGATCTGTTCGGCTTCTCACTCGGCGGCTTTGTCTCCCAAGTCATCGCGCAACAACAACCTGGTCTGGTGCGCAAGATCATTCTCGCCGGCACCGGCCCGGCGGGCGGCGACGGCATCGTGAATGTCGGCGCCATCGTGCAGGACGCCATTGGCAAGGCAGACGCCACCAAGAAGCATCCGAAGCATTTTCTGTTCTTTACACAGACCGGCAACGGCCAGGCCGCGGCCGACGACTTCCTGCGGCGCCTGAAGGAACGCACCAAGGACCTTGACGCGCCCGTCAGCAACGAAACCGTTCAGGCTCAGTTCGCGGCGATCCGGGCATGGGGACAGGGTGATCCCACGATACTCAAGACGGTTCAGCATCCGGTCCTGGTCGCCAATGGCGATCACGATGTGATGGTGCCGTCGTTCAACTCATTCGAGCTCGCCCGCCGGCTGCCGAACGCGCAATTGAGCATTTTCCCTGACGCGGGGCACGGCGGCATCTTCCAGTACCATGCCGCCTTCGTTCAGCAGGCGCTCGCTTTCCTCCGGCCCTGAGCGGAGCTGACCTCATGGTCTGGCCGCCCCTGCCGGACGATGAGCTTAGCGGACGTCCGGCCTGCAGCGGACATAGAAAGCGGTCACCGTAGCCAACACGGCCTGAGGATCGACCGTGAAAAATCCCATAGGTGACGAGAGACCGGCCGCTCAGGGCCGCATCGCCTGCAGGCCCTTGAAGGTCAGGCGCTTGGGGTCCTTGATGCCGGCAAGATAAAACCTGCGGACGAAGGTTGCGACCGCGTCGCGGTCGCAATCGGTCAGCGCCACGATGGCATCGACGGCAATTCGCTGGGCGTCCATGGACTTCCTCATGCTGTCAGCGGCTTCGGCTGCTGAAGCTTAGGATCCGCCGATTAACACGGCGTTAACCGTGCGGCACGATGGCTGATTCGCGCCGCCGCCCGTATACGCAAAATAGCGCATCGCGACCTTACGCCGCAGATTCGGAGCGGCACACCCTCGGGTTGCCGCCGGTCAATAGCCGTCGACCTCGATGACCGCCTCGGCAAAGGCCTGCGGGGCTTCCTGCGGCAGATTGTGCCCGATGCCGCCCGTGATGGTTCGGTGCGCATATTTGCCGGAGAACATCCTGGCGTAGGAACTCGGCTCCGGGCGGGGCGCACCATTGGCATCGCCTTCGAGCGTGATGGTGGGCACGGTGATCACAGGAGCCGCGGCAAGCCGCTGTTCCAGACCCTCATATTTCGCCTCGCCTTCGGCGAGACCGAGCCGCCAGCGGTAATTATGGATGGTGATGGCGACGTGATCGGGATTGTCGAAGGCGGCAGCGCTGCGATCGAAGGTGGCGTCATCGAAGTCCCATTTCGGCGAGGCGAGTTGCCAGATCAGTTTTGCAAAATCGTGGGTATATTTCCCGTAGCCGGCCCGGCCGCGTTCGGTGGCGAAATAGAACTGATACCACCATTGCAACTCGGCCTTTGGCGGCAACGGCATCTTGCCGGCTTCCCGGCTGCCGATCAGATAGCCGCTCACCGAGACCATGGCCTTGCAGCGCTCCGGCCAGAGAGCTGCGATGATGTTGGCCGTGCGCGCGCCCCAGTCAAACCCGGCGAGGATCGCCTTCTCGATCTTCAGCGCATCCATCAACGCGACGATATCGGCCGCAATCGCCGAAGGCTGGCCATTGCGAACCGTTTCGCTGGAAAGAAAGCGCGTGGTGCCATAGCCGCGCAGATACGGCACGATCACGCGATAGCCCGCCGACGCCAGCAATGGCGCCACATCGACGAAGCTGTAGATATCGTAGGGCCAGCCGTGCAGGAGAATGACGACAGGGCCGCTCGCGGGGCCGGCCTCCGCGTAGCCGACATTGAGAACGCCGGCATCGATCTGCTTCAGCGGGCCGAACGAAATATTCGTCCCCGGCTTGATCGCCGGCAAGGTCGCAGCCTTCGTCGCGCCGCTTTGTGCTTCCGCGGAACCGCTCAGGACGAGTTGGACGGCAGCCATCGTCATGGCCGCGGACCCAAAAAAGCGGCGGCGCTGAAGGTCGATTTGTTCTGATGTGTTTTCCATTGCTGCCTCGCTCGGGTTCGATCGTTGGCCCGGAAATTTCGCCTCTCGCCGCAGGATTGCCTGCCCGATGAACCCGGGCAAGCCGATCTGCCCGCGCGCGCGAGACTTCACATCATCGTGTGATTGCGAAGCAGCCGATATCGTTCAGCCAGCGCCCCGAGGTTCGGCCTCGCTCAAACCGACTTGTCGGTGATCAATCCGGCGCGGTTGTCATTGCTGTTGGCCGCCTGCTTTTGGATCATATCCCTGATCTTCTCTTCGATCTTCTGCTGCGCGGCGGGATCCATCGCTTTGAACTGGTCCTCGGTGAGACCCATCTGGGCAAGCATGGCGGCGTGCATGCGCTCGGCGGGTGTCATCTTGGCGTATTCGAGAAATTTCTGTTCCGGCGTTTTGGCTTCAACCGGCTTGGCCGTCAGCGCCGCCACCTTCGGCGTCTCGAAGGACGCCGTCGGTAAAGCGCCAGAAAACGAAACGGACATGGCAAGCTCCGGATCAGGTTCACGGAGTCGAGCAAGCGCCATGCCAGATGCGAAAGCCAACGAATATCGCGCTGAATCGAGTTAAGGCAGATCGGGCACGGCAGGAATTGCCGGTTCATGCGCAGGCCAAGAAAAAACTGCCGGGAGGAGCGTTGCCCCCCGCCCTCACGAATACTGCATCACCCCGTCATCGATCTTGCCGTAGCGAAGCGTGAAGATGTCGAGCGCGTAATTCTGATAGAGCCGCCACGGCCGCTTGGAACCCTGCTTCGGCAACTTCGCGATCGAACGCTGCACATAACCGGACGAGAAATTCACCGACGGCAATTCGGTGATGTCGGGGTCGGCATTGTGCGGCATGCATTGCCTGTAGCCATGCCGGTCCATGTAATTGATCAGGCGGCAGAGATATTCGCAGGTCAGGTCGCATTTCAGCGTCCACGACGCGTTGGTGTAGCCGAACGACGCCGCCATGTTGGGAATGTCCGCATACATCATGCCCTTGTAGTTCAGCGTCCTCGCAAAATCGACCGCGCGGCCGTCGACGCTGACTTCCAAGCCGCCGATCACCTGCAGGTTGAGGCCGGTGGCGGTGACGATGATGTCGGCTTCGAGTTCGCTGCCGTCCTTCAGCTTGATGCCGCCTTTGGTGAAGCGATCGATTTCGCCGGTGACGACGGAGGCGCGTTTATCCCTGATCGCCTTGAACAGATCGCCGTCGGGCACCAGGCATAGTCGCTGGTCCCAGGGATTGTAGCGCGGCGTGAAGTGCGTGGCGATGTCGTAGTCCGGCCCCAGCGCCATCTTGACACCGCCGAGGATCAGTTGCTTGACCCGCTCGGGCTTGCGCCGGCTCAATTGAAAGAAATACATGCCGAACAGCACGTTGCGCCAGCGGATCAGATGATAGGCGAGTTTCGCCGGCAGATTGCGCCGCAATCTGTTGGCGAGCGCGTCCTGCGCCGGCCGCGCCACCACATAGGTCGGCGAGCGCTGCAGCATGGTGACGTGGGCGGCGGTCCTGGCCAGCTCCGGCACCAGTGTCACCGCGGTTGCGCCCGAACCGATCACCACCACGCGCTTTGCCGCGTAATCGATATCGTCGGTCCATTTCTGCGGATGCACGATGCGGCCGGCGAAATCCTGGCTGCCGGAAAACACCGGCGTGTAGCCTTCCTCGTATTTGTAATAGCCCGAGCAGATGAACAGGAAATTGCAGGTGAAGCGCACGAGCCCGGCCGCCCCCTCGCCGCCCCCCGCGCGCTCGGCCTCCACGGTCCAGCGCGCATCCCCCGACGACCACGACGCCCGCTTGACCCGGTGGTTGAAGCGGATTTTCCGGTCGATGCCGTTGTCGGCGGCGGTCTCGCGGATGTAATTCAGGATCCGCGGCCCGTCCGCGATCGCCTTTGGCTCGGTCCAGGGCCGGAACGAATAGCCGAGCGTGAACATGTCGCTGTCGGAGCGGACGCCGGGATAGCGGAACAGATCCCAGGTGCCGCCGATGCAGCCGCGGCCTTCCAGAATAACGTAGCTCTTGCCGGGACATTTCTGCTGCAGGTGATAGCCCGCGCCGATGCCGGACAAGCCGGCGCCGACGATCAGCACGTCGACATGCTCTGGTGACATGGCGGCCTCCGCATCGCCGGCCGGGGCGGGACGAATACCGGATCACCCGCACAACCGTCATACGCGGGCTTGACCCGCGTATCCATCACCTTCGTAGGATGGATTGCCGGGTCAAGCCCGGCAATGACGAAATTGAGACTCTCAATAGCGGTAATGATCCGCCTTGAACGGGCCTTCCGGCTTGACGCCGATGTACTCGGCCTGGTCGGGCCGCAACTCCGTCAGCTTGACGCCGATCTTGGCGAGATGCAGCCGCGCCACCTTCTCGTCCAGCGACTTCGGCAGCACATAGACCTTCTTGTCGTACTTGCCGTCCTTGTTGTTGGCGAACAGCTCGATCTGCGCCAGCGTCTGGTTGGTGAAGGATGCGGACATGACAAAGCTCGGATGGCCCATGGCGTTGCCGAGATTCACCAGCCGGCCTTCCGACAACAGGATGATGCGGTGCTTGTCGGGGAATTCGATCTCGTCGACCTGCGGCTTGACGTTGGTCCATTTCAGGTTGCGCAGGCCCGCGATCTGGATCTCGTTGTCGAAGTGGCCGATGTTGCAGACGATCGCCCGGTCCTTCATCGCGCGCATATGCTCGATGGTGATGATGTCCTTGTTGCCGGTCGCGGTGACAAAGATGTCGGCGCGCGGCGCGGCGTCTTCCATGGTGACGACTTCATAGCCTTCCATCGCCGCCTGCAGCGCGCAGATGGGATCGACTTCGGAAACCATGACGCGGCAACCGGCCTGGCGCAGCGAGGCCGCCGAGCCCTTGCCGACGTCGCCGAAGCCCGCGACCATCGCCACCTTGCCGGACATCATCACGTCGGTGCCGCGGCGGATGCCGTCGACCAGCGATTCGCGGCAACCATAGAGATTGTCGAACTTCGACTTGGTGACGCTGTCGTTGACGTTGATCGCCGGGAACAGCAGCGTGCCCACCTTTTCCATGTCATAGAGCCGGTGCACGCCGGTGGTGGTTTCCTCGGAAACACCCTTGATGTTCTTGGCAAGTTCGGCGAACCAGCCCTTCGGCTTCTCCTTCAGCATGCGCTTGATCAGCGCGTAAAAAACCTCTTCCTCCTCGCTGTTGTGCTGGTCGAGGAAGATGGTATCGCCGCGCTCGGCGCGCAGGCCCTGATGCACGAACATGGTGGCGTCGCCGCCGTCATCGAGAATCATGTTGGGCGTGCCGCCGCCGTGCCAGTCGAACAGTTTTGCGGTATAGTCCCAATACTCGGTGAGGCTCTCGCCCTTCACCGCGAACACCGGAATGCCGGCGGCGGCGATCGCGGCCGCGGCGTGATCCTGGGTCGAATAGATGTTGCAGGAGACCCAGCGGATATCGGCGCCGAGCGCCGCCAGCGTCTCGATCAGGACCGCGGTCTGGATCGTCATGTGCAGCGAGCCTGCGATGCGCGCGCCCTTCAGCGGCTGTTTCGGGCCATACTCCTCGCGCGTCGCCATCAGACCGGGCATTTCGGTCTCGGCCAGCGAGATTTCCTTGCGGCCGAATTCGGCGAGCGAAATGTCCTTGACGATGTAATCGGTGAAGGCGGGCTTCTTGGCGGTGGCGGTCATGTGATGGTCCTGTTCCTGGAGATGTCATTCCGGGGCGCGAGCACAGCGAGCGAACCCGGAATCCGGATGTTCGAGATTCCGGGTCTGCGCCAACTGGCGCATCCCGGAATGACGTCGAGAATCACACCGCGCGCTTCAGCGCCTCGGCGAGGTCGGTTTTCTCCCACGAGAAGCCGCCCTCATTGTCCGGGGTGCGGCCGAAATGACCGTAGGACGAGGTTCGCGCGTAGATCGGCCGGTTGAGATCGAGATGCTTGCGGATGCCGCGCGGCGTCAGATCCATCGCCTCGGCCACGGCTTTCTCGAGCTTCTCCTCCGGCACCTTTCCGGTGTCGTGGGTATCGATATAGATCGACAGCGGCCGCGCCACGCCGATGGCGTAAGCGAGCTGCAGCGTGCAGCGATCGGCCAGGCCGGCGGCCACGATGTTCTTGGCGAGGTAGCGCGCGGCATAGGCGGCCGAACGATCGACCTTGGTCGGGTCCTTGCCCGAGAACGCGCCGCCGCCATGCGGGGCCGCGCCGCCATAGGTATCGACGATGATCTTGCGGCCGGTCAGACCGGTGTCGCCGTCGGGACCGCCAATGTAGAATTTTCCGGTCGGATTGATGTGCCAGATGGTCTTGCCGTTGATCCAGTCCTTGGGCAGCGCCTCCCGCACATAGGGCTCGACGCGGTCGCGAACCTGGTTCGAGGTCATGTCCTCGACCAGATGCTGATGCGAGACCACGATCTCGCGGACGCCGACCGGCTTGCCGTTCTCATATTGCACGGTGACCTGGCTCTTGGAGTCCGGGCCCAGCACCTTCTCCTGGCCGGAGTGGCGGGCTTCGGAGATCAGCCGCAGGATCTTGTGGGCATAGAAGATCGGCGCCGGCATCAGGTCCGGGGTTTCATTCGTAGCATAACCGAACATGATGCCCTGGTCGCCCGCGCCCTCTTCCTTGTTGGTGCCCGGCTGCAGCGCGTCGACGCCCTGCGCGATGTCGGCGGATTGCGGATGCAGCAGGATCTCGATGTCGCAGGTTTTCCAGTGGAATCCTTCCTGCTCGTAACCGATGTCCTTGATCGCCTCGCGCACCACGCTTTCGATCTGCTCGTTGGTGACGGATTTGGGACCGCGGGTTTCGCCGGCGATCACCACCTTGTTGGTGGTGGCGAGCGTTTCGCAGGCCGCGCGGATCGCCCAGGGATCGATCCCCGCTTTCGGGCCCTCGCGGAAAAACAGATCGACGATCTCGTCGGAGATCCGGTCGCAGACCTTGTCCGGATGCCCTTCTGAAACCAACTCCGAGGTGAATAGATAAGACGCGCGCATCAACCAACCCCTTTTCCGCCAGACCTCGGCGGTCCTTTTGTGATGTGTCCTGAAATGTCAGTCCCGACGGCGTGAGATGACGTAGGATTCGTCGTAGAACCAGAGTCCGTTATGCTTGCGCAGAACTTCCCTGGTGGCATCGAGCATGCGGCCGCTTGCTGTCATTTCCGTCAACCGGTCATCCTCGATCTGTGCGACATACACCGCCGCGTTCCACGCTGCAAAGGCCGTCGAGGTTCCGATCGATCCGGTGACCTCGTTGGGCAGCGCTTCCATATCATAGCGGAAGATCGAACGGTTATCGGCGTAAGCATTAAAATTAAGGTCGCGCCCCGCCGACCCCAGCTCGTATTTCACGGCGCGCAATAGCTCATGACGGCTCACGGCGAAAGGATTTTCTCCGGGCCAAACCGCCTGGATAATCTCGATGCCAGGATCCTGCCCATGGGAGTGGATTCCAATCAACCGGCCTCCGGCCCTCAGCGCTCGCGCCAGCGGTGCGATGATGCGCTTGGCGCGGAAATTGACCGAGGATTTGGCCCGGTAGGGCTGGGAAGCGATAATCAGGTCGAAATTCGCTTCCGAGCGGCCGGCGCGCGGGATGATCGAATCGAGCAAGAACCGATGGTCCTCCCGGTACAGCACGATCGCGACCGGGCGCTCATAGACCGGCATGCCCGACCGCGGGCTGACATTGGCGCGCCAGTTCTGCTCCAGAAACGGTCCCAATTCGGCGATCTGGGTCTCGAATTCGCCCGATGAGGCGCCCCGCAGGGCGACTTCGTGCCAGATCATTCCCGACGCGGCCTCCGGCGAAGCCGGCGTCAGCCAGGGCGCCTCGGCGTAATACATGTTCGTGAGCACGAACACGGTCGCAGGATGCTCGAACAGCCGGTCCGGCACCTTGTCGAGCGTCAGCCGGACATCTTCGAGGCTGAGCTCCTTGCCGGCGATATAGAAGGGCATGTGGGGAAACCGGCCGTGCATCGAGCGCATCACCCGTGCGAGCACGGTGCCGTCGCCACAGCCGGCGTCGAACACCCGCAGCGCCGGCGGCCGGGGGTGAATGCTGGAAAGCTCCAGCGCCACCCGCTCCGCGATCACCCGCTTTTCGCTGCAGGTGTGGACGAACAGCAGGTACTTCTGCCGATTCTCGAAAAACCTGAAATTGCCGCGGGGGTCGCGTTTCTCCGGCGGGACCTCCAGACCGCGCGGCGGCGGCAACCCGCCCGGCATGGAGGCGGCGATATAGGCCTGGATCCGGTCGAGGGTATCGATGGTGATGCGCTTGCCCTCCCTCAGCCGGTGCACCAGCTTGCCGTCGTTGACGGCGCGCCGGCCGAACGTCGTCTCCGCCATGTCGGTCTGGCGGCAATATTCGGAGATCAGGCTGAGGATTTGGTCGTTTTTCATCGGACGGGTGGGTTGGGCCAGCCTGGTGGGCAGTCGTAGATTGCGCGGATGTCCTACCATCATCTGCCCAACAGGGGAATGCGGGACAGGCCGTGCAAAAAGTTCTCGATTGCTCTTGACTGATCAGTCACTCATGACCAAATCGCAAGGCGCAGGAACGAGTGAATGGCCAGGCAGAAGAGCGAGGACAAGCGGGATGCGATCATGGGCGCGGCCATTCAGGTCATCGCTGCTCAGGGGCTAAGCGCGCCCACGGCGACGATCGCCAAGGCGGCTGGTGTGGCTAACGGATCACTCTTCGTCTACTTCGAGACGAAAGCCGAACTCCTGAATGCGGTTTATGTCGCACTGAAACTGGAGATGGCGGCGGTGGCCTTGGAAGGCCTTTCGGCCGAGGGCGACCTCCGTGAGCAGTTGTTCCAGACTTGGTCCAACTGGCTGGGCTGGGCGACGTCCTTCCCGGAAAAACGTAAGGCGCTGGCGCACCTCGGCGTGTCCGACGATATCACGATGACGAGCCGCCGGGCTGGCCGCCAGGCGATGGCGGGTGCGGCCGAATTGCTGGAGCGGGGCAAGCAAAGCGGTATTCTTCGCGACGCCCCCCTGAGTTTCGTAGCCGCATTGATGAACGCTGTGGCGGAAGCGACGATCGACTTCATGATCGGCGATCCCGACAACGCAGAAAAGCACCGTATCGCTGGCTTCGAGGCCATGTGGCGAATGCTGGCCTAGTTGGGACAGGCGGAGCGAAAACCAATCGATCATGGGCCGCACAACGACAAACAGCAGCCGTTGGCGCCGCCGTGCCGTTGCAGATCCATCGCCACCACGTTATAGGGCCGATGTCGGAAAAGGCAGACTTGGTTTGGTAAGCCCAAGTCCTTTCGGAAGCGAAAGCTCTGGTCTCCTGCCTCGTGCATGAGATCCCCACGACGAACATCGGACGCCGCCCAGCGCCGATTGTTCGTCCGTGTGGTTCTCAAACCGACGAACCGCTCCGGTCGAACACCGACAACGGAGTAGTTCATGCACAACCGCCACTCGCCTCCCTATGATGTCGTGATTGCCGGTGCCGGCCCCGTCGGCTTGTTCCTCGCCTGTGAGCTGAGGCTCGCGGACCTTTCGGTGCTGGTGCTGGAGCAAGCCAAGGACCCGCATTCCCCATTGAAGCGCCTTCCGTTCGGCATGCGCGGCCTTTCGGTCCCCACCATCGAAGCCTTCCACCGCCGCGGGTTACTGGACGACATCGCGGCGCCGCCGCCCGCGCAGGATGACCCGCGCGGCCGCAGCGCTCCGGCTGCCGCGCATTGGATGCAGCGACAGCAACGCCCGGGCGGCCATTTCGCCGGCATCCAGTTCGACGAGGACAACATCGACACCTCGAAGTGGCGGTATCGCCTGCCGGGTCCGGCCGGCGCCAGCATGGCGGTCGAGATGGGTTTTCTTGAATCTGCCTTGGCCGCTCGCGCAAGCGCGATGGGGGTCGAGATCAGGCGCGGCTTCGGCGTTGAAGACCTCGACCCGTCGGACGACGACGTAACCGTTCGCGCCGGTGGCGAGATGTTTCGCGGACGCTGGCTCGTGGGTTGCGATGGCGGCCGCAGCACGGTTCGCAAGGTTGGCGGCTTCGAGTTCGCCGGCACCGATCCAGAGTTCACCGGCTACTCCGTTGATGTCGATATGGCCGATCCGGATAAGCTCCGCCTGGGCCGCCACTACACGCCGACGGGCATGTATATTTACTCGCGGCCCGGGACGATCGCGATGGTCGAGTTCGACGGTGGCGCTTTCCACCGAACCCAGACGATCACGCCTGAACATGTTCAGGCGGTATTGCGCCGGGTCTCCGGCGCCGACGTCACCCTGACGGCCCTCCACCTTGCTACGACCTGGACGGATCGCGCCTGCCAGGCGACCGCTTACCGCAAGGGACGGCTGCTGCTCGCCGGCGACGCCGCGCACATCCACTCCCCCTTGGGCGGCCAGGGGCTCAACCTCGGGCTTGGCGACGCCATGAACCTGGGTTGGAAGCTGGCGTCCACGATCCATGGCGACGCGCCGGCCGGTCTGATCGACAGCTATTCCAGTGAACGGCATCCGGTGGGAGCGCAGGTTCTTGACTGGTCGCGCGCCCAGGTCGCGCTTATGCGACCGAGCCGGAGTTCGCGCGCGCTCGAAGCCATTATCCGCGATCTCATCGACACCCGTGACGGCGCGACCTACTTCGCCGGGCGCGTGTGGGGTGTTTCCCTCCGCTATGATCTCGGCGGCGGCCATCCTCTGGCAGGCCGCAGCGCTCCGGACTTCGCGTTCGCCGACGGCACGAAGCTCGGCGAACTGCTCAGGACAGGGAGAGGCTTGTTGCTGGACTTTGACGGTGATACGTCGCTTCAAGCGCTCGCCAGCCGCTGGGGAGGTCGGATCGCCTATGTCGCAAGCGACGTCAAGGATCGGGTGGGCCTGAGCGCCGTGCTGGTTCGTCCCGATGGCGTCGTGGCCTGGACCGCTGAGGCCGCCCCTAACCTTGAGGAAGCTGCCCAGGCCGCGTCGCGATGGTTCGGCGGGCCCGAGGAGGCGCGTGAGTCTGCCTGAGCCGGCCTTCGCCCCCTGGCAATGACGAGAAACCTATTTCCCCCACACCTCGTTCGCCACGTCGACCGCGAGCTTCAGCTTCGCCCACTGCGCCTCCTCGGTGAGGAGGTTGCCCTCTTCGGTGGAGGCGAAGCCGCATTGCGGGGATACCGCGAGCTGATCCAGCGCCACGAATTTGGAGGCCTCCTCCAGCCGCCGCTTGATGTCGTCTTTCTTTTCCAGTTCGCCGCTCTTCGAGGTGATGACGCCGACCACCACGATCTTGTTGCCCTTCGGCAAGAACCGCAGCGGCTCGAACCCGCCGGCGCGTTCGGAATCATATTCGAGGAAATAGCCATCGTAGTTGGTGCCGGCGAGCAAGGTCTCCGCCACCGGCTCGTAACCGCCGGACGAAATCCAGGTGGAGCGGAAATTGCCGCGGCAGACATGCGTGGTGATGGTCATGTCCGCCGGCCGCTCGGCGATCGCATAATTGATGATGCGCGCATAGATTTCCTGCAGGCCATCGGGGTTGTCGCCGCGCGCGCGCGCTTTGGTCAATTCTTCCTGCGAGCAAAGATAGGCCCATACCGTGTCGTCGAATTGCAGATAGCGGCAGCCGGCGTCGTAGAAGGCTTTTACGGCCTTGCGATAGGTCTTGCCGAGATCTTCGTAAAATGCGCCGAGATCGGGATACACGTCGTTCGAGATCGCCTTGCGACCGCCGCGGAAGTGCAGCACCGCCGGCGACGGAATCGTCATCTTCGGCATCACATGCGCGGCCTCGCACTGCTTTTTCAGGAATTTGAAATGGTCGAGCATCGGATGATCGTCGGGAAAATCGAGCTTGCCGATGACGCGCACCGCGTCATGCCGGGTCTCGACGCCGGCGAACTGGATTCCCATGTCGGGGTGAAACAGTTCGCAGCCGGTCAGCTTGGCGAGAAAGTCGAAATGCCACCAGGAGCGGCGGAATTCGCCGTCGGTCGCGAGCTTCAGGCCGATCGATGCCTGCCTGTGCACGATCTTTTCGATTTCCATATCCTCGACCTTGCGCAGGTCGGCGGCCGATATCTCGCTTTTCTCAAGCCTGGCGCGCGCCTCCTTGATCTTCGGCGGCCGCAACAGGCTGCCGACCTCGTCGGCGCGGAAAGGGGCTCTTGTGCGTTGCATGGTTTTCACTCCCGAACATTAGTGGGTCGCGGCGCCGGAGACGCCGAGGAAGCGTTCCAGCACCGCGGGATCGGCTTTCAGGGCGGCGCTGGCCGCGTCATGGACGATCGCGCCGCGCTCCAATATCACAACGCGGTCGGCGAGCCCTAGAATCTTTTGAGCATTCTGCTCGACGATCACCGAACAGGTGCCGCCGGCGCGGGCAATGGTGCCGATCGCGCCAAGCAGCTCCTCGACGATGATAGGCGCCAGCCCCTCGGTCGGCTCGTCCAGCAGCAGAACCTTGGGATTGAGCGTCAGCGCGCGGCCGATCGCCAGCATCTGCTGCTCGCCGCCGGAGAGCTGGTTGCCGAAATTGTTGCGGCGTTCTTTCAATCGCGGAAACATCTCGTAAACCTTGGCCACCGTCCACGGCCCCGGCTGCGCTACCGCGGTCATGTTTTCTTCCACCGTCAGCGAACGAAAGATATTGCGCTCCTGCGGCACCCAGCCGATCCCCGCCCGCGCCCGCTGGTCCGGCCGCATCGCCGTAATATCCCGCCCGCCCAGTGTGATGGTGCCACTAAAGCGTCTGTTAACGCCGACGATCGAATTGATCAGCGTGGTCTTGCCGGTGCCGTTGCGGCCCAGCAGCGCCAGCACCTGGCTTTCCGGCAGCCGCAACGACAGGCCGGGCAACACCACCGCTTCGCCGTAACCGGCGCGCAAGCCTTCGATGCGCAAAAGATCAGGCATCGGCGGCCTCGCCGAGATAGACCGCCTTGACGCGGGGATCGCGCGACACTTCAATCGGCGGACCCTCGACCAGCAGCGCGCCGTTGACCAGCACCGAAATCCGGTCGGCAAAACTGAACACCAGATCCATGTCGTGCTCGATCAGCAGCACCGTGACCTCGCGCGGCAAGGCGGCCACGGCGGCCAGGATATCGTGGCGCTCGCTCTCGGGGACGCCGGCGGCGGGCTCGTCGAGCAGCAGCACGCGCGGTTTGGCGGCGATGGCGACCGCGATCTCGAGCAGGCGCTGTTTTCCATACGGCAACGTCGCCGTCGGCTCGTTCATGACATCGAGCAGATGAAACCGCGCCAGGTACTCGGCGATCTCGGCGTTGACGTCGTCGCGCGTGCCCATCCTCCGCCACCAGTCGCCGCCGCGGCCGAGCCGTTCTGACACCGCAAGGCCGATGGTCTCGAGCGGCGTGAGATCCGCATAGAGTTGATTGATCTGGAAGGTGCGCGACAAGCCGCGCAGCACGCGGGCATGCACCGGCAGATCAGTAATGTCGTTGCCTTCCAGCAAGATGCGGCCGCCATTGGGTCTGAGCACGCCGGTCAGGAGATTGATGACCGTGGTCTTGCCGGCGCCGTTGGGGCCGATCAGCGCATGGCGCGCCCCCTGCTCGATCTTCAATGAGAGATCGCGGGTGACTTTAAGCCCGCCGAACTGCTTTTCCAGCCCTGTTGTTTCCAGCGCCGTCGTCATCAGGCCTCGCTTTCGGGAACGACCACCACGGCTTTGCGTCCGGCGAATTGCCGGAGCACGAGGTTGGGCAGCCACAGCGCCCAGCGATGCATGCGTGCACGGCCGACCAGCACGATCACCACCAGCACCAGACCGATCCAGAATTGCCAGTATTGCGGCGTGATCGTCGAGAACACTTCCTGCAGCATCTTGAACGCGACCGCACCAATCAAGCCGCCATAGAGATAGCCGGTGCCGCCGATCACCAGCATCAGCATCAGATCGGCGGAGCGCTCGAACGAGAACACGTCGAGCGAGGCGAGCGCCGTGGTCTGCGTGAACAGCGCGCCGGCGATGCCGGCATAGAACGCCGCCAGCGTATAGACCGCGATCAGACGGCGGTTGACGGGAATGCCGATCGCCGCAGCACGCAAGGGATTGTTTCTGATCGCGCGCAGCGACAAGCCGAACGGCGAGTGCACGATCCGCCGCGCCAGCAGAAACAGCATGAACAGCACGATGAGCGAGTAGAAGAAGCCGACCTTGCCGAACATGTCGAACGCAAACAGGCCGAGGATCGGCGCCATCTCGATGCCCTGCAGCCCGTCGGTACCGCCGGTGATGTTGGAAAAACGTTCCGCCAGCGCCTCCAGCAGCAGCGCGATCCCGAGCGTCACCATCAGCCGCGTCAGGTCAACGCCCCGTATCACCAGAAAACTGGTGAGAAAGCCCACCACCGTGGCGGCAACGCCGGCAACCACCAGCGCGACCACGGGCTCCGTGATGATGCCATGCAGCGCGAGCAGCCCCGCGCAATAGGCGCCGACGCCGAAGAACGCGGCGTGGCCGAGCGACACGATGCCGGCGTAACCGAGGATCAGATCGAGCGACAGCGCGAACAGGGCCAGCCGCACGATATCGGTCATGATCAGATAGCGGGAGGGAAACAGAAACGCGCAGGCAAGTGCGAGAATCCAGAATGCGATTTCGCTCAAGCGCCAGCGCGCATGTTGCCTGGCGTGGTATCCGACATCGGCTTGCGCGGTCATGTCGGCGTCAGCGGACGGCGGAGCGGCCGAACAGGCCGTTCGGGCGCCAGATCAGGATCACGATCATGATGGTGTAGATCACGAACGGTCCAAGCTTGGGCACGTAATATTTGCCGGCGACGTCGCCAATGCCGAGCAGCAGCGACGCCAGAAACGGCCCGGTGATGCTGGAAGAGCCGCCGACGGTCACCACGATCAGGAAGTAGATCATGAATTTCAGCGGAAAGTACGGATCGAGCCCGAGAATCTCCGCGCTCAGCGCGCCGCCCAATCCCGCAAGGCCGCATCCGAATGCAAAGGTCAGGGCGAACACCTGGGGCACGTTGATGCCGAGCCCGCTGGCGGCGCGCGGATCGTCCACCGCCGCCCGCAGCCGGCTGCCAAAGCGCGTGCGCGCCAATATCAATTGCAGCGCCGCGGTCAGCAAGCCGCAGATCACGATGATCATCAGCCGGTAGCGTCCGATGCCGACGCCGAAGAAATCGATCTGCCCCTCGAGCGCTGTGGGAAGTTTTATGAAAATCCGCGACGATCCCATGATGTAATCGACCGCCGCTACCGACATGAAGACGAGGCCGACGCTGAACAGCACCTGATCGAGGTGGCTTCTGGTGTAGAGGTGACGATAAAGCGAGCGCTCCAGCACTACGCCGATCAGCGCGCTGGCAACGAAGGCCAGCGGCAGCACCGCAAAGAACGGCCAGCCGGCTTGATTGACCAGAACCGCGCAGACGTAGCCGCCCGCCATCGCAAAGGCGCCATGCGCGAGATTGACGAAGTTCATCAGCCCCAGCGTGACCGCGAGCCCGCAGGCCAGCACGAACAGCAGCATGCCATAGGCGATGCCGTCGAACAGGATGGTGAACAGCGTGGTCATGGGGCGGGACGCCTCTCATCAGCACCGTCATTCCGGGGCGCGAGCCTGGCTCGCGAACCCGGAATCCCGATCGTATGGCTGCAAGAGATTCCGGGTTCAGCGCTACGCGCTGCCCCGGAATGACCTGCGGTCACTTCTTGGTCTTGCCGGCGTCCTTGACGGCCTCGAAGGTCTGGAACTCGACGTTGTAGAGTTCGCCGTCGACCTTCTCGACCTTGCGGATGTAGATGTTCTGGACGATGTCGCGGGTTTCCGGATCGATCGAAATCGGGCCGCGCGGGCTTTCCCATTTCATGCCCTTCATGGCTTCGACCAGCGCATCGCCGTCGGTCTTGCCGCCGGTCTTCTTCAAAGCCTCGTAGATCAGGTGGATGCCGTCATAGCCGCTCACCGCCATGAAGCCCGGCCGGGTGCCGAAGGCCTTCTTGTAGGCGGCGACGAAATCCTTGTTGGTCGCGGAGGGATGGGCCGCGGAATACAAATGCGCGGTGACGGTGCCGAGCGCCGCGTCGCCCATGCCGTTGAGGAGATCGTCATCCATCACGTCGCCGGGGCCGATCACCTTGATGCCCGATTTGTCGAGGCCGCGCTCGGCATATTGCTTCATGAAGTTACCGCCCTGCCCGGCCGGCACGAACACGAACACGGCGTCGGGCTTGGCATCCTTCATCCGCTGCAGGAACGGCGCGAAGTCGGGATTGGCCAGCGGCACCTTGACCTCCTCGACGATCTGGCCGCCGCCGGCGGTGAAGTGCTCCTTGAAGAAATTGAGCGCGTCGTTGCCGGGCGCGTAGTCCGAGGTCAGCGTCGCAACCTTCTTGATGCCATTCTTGACGGCCCAGTCGCCGATGATGGTGGAGGACTGCGCCAGGGTGAAACTGGTGCGCACGATATAGGGCGAGCGCTCGGTGATGATCGAGGTGCCCGCGGCCATCACGATTTCCGGTATCCTGGCCTGGGTCGCCAGCGGCGCCGCCGCAAGGGCGGCCGGCGTGACGCCGAAGCCGGCGATGAAATTGACCTTGTCGTTGACGATCAGTTCCTGCGCCAGGCGTTTGGTATTGTCGGGAATAGCACCGTCGTCCTTGAGGATGATTTCGATCTTCCTGCCGGCGGCGGTGTCGCCCTTCTGCTGCATGTAGAGCTTGACGGCGTTGTCGATCTGCTTGCCGGTCGAAGCCTGGCCGCCGGTCATCGGCAGGATCAGCCCGATCTTCACGCTTTCCTGCGCCTGGGCCGGCGCAAGGGCGGCGGCGCCCATCATCGCGAGGCCGGCCGCGGCCCGCGACAAAATCCCAATATCCAACATCCTGGTGCCCATGAACATGAACGTTCTCCCCTGACCGGTCCTGTGCCTCGAACCGAGTCCCCGGCTCTTTCCCAACCATAACCCGGATTTTTCACCCGCGTATCGGCGCGGCATGGCGTCTCATGCGGGCTGCGATGTCAATCGCGACAATGGGCGGGATTTCGGAGCGGCCGATGGCCACCTTGATCCGCGATCCTCTCGACGGCGAATAACATCATTAGGTATTAAAATACCTGCCGTGAACAGATCATTCGCCTTTTTCGGGAGTAAGCTCGCGCTGCAACACTCGGATGCATACATCAAATCCCCGCGAAGGGGGTCGAAGGACCCGACCAAACCTGATGCAGTTCACCGACGCAGCAACACAATTCGCTCATGCCGATCCACGTCCGCCAGATTGCCACCCTCGTTGCCACCGCGCTCATCGCTTGCGGCCTGAGCGGGTGTGGCAGCATCAACGAAAAACTCGCCGCCGGTTTGGGCGACGTGATTCCGCAATGGGCCGGCGGCCTTCCGGCCGATGCTCCCCCTCGCGCCGGTACTGCGAAATATGACGAGTTCATGCAGGAGCGGGAGAGGAAACGCCTGGAAGCTGCCGCCCCGAAAACGGAGGCCGGCCAGCCGCCCTCACCGGCTGCGGTTCACTGAGCGCCCGGCGAGAACACCACCCCGGCCCCATCAATCCATGAACACCACGGTCTTGCGGCCGTTGAGGATGACGCGATCCTCGAGGTGATGGCGCACCGCGCGCGCCAGCACGCGGCGCTCGATATCGCGGCCCTTGCGGACGAGATCCTCGGGCGTATCGCGATGGCTGATGCGCTCGACATCCTGGTCGATGATCGGGCCCTCATCGAGCGCGCTGGTGACATAGTGCGCGGTGGCGCCGATCAGCTTGACGCCGCGCTCATGCGCCTGGTGGTAGGGTCGCGCCCCCTTGAAGCCCGGCAGGAACGAATGATGGATGTTGATGCAGCGCCCCGAGAGTTTCGCCGACATCTCGTCCGACAGGATCTGCATGTAGCGCGCCAGCACCACGAGATCGGTGCCGGTCTGCCCCACCAAATCCCAGATCGCGGTTTCCTGCTCGCGCTTGGTCTCCTTCGTCACCGGCAAATAGTGAAATGGAATCTCGCCCAGATCGAGATTGCTGTAGGTCTCGCGCGGGTGGTTGGAAACGATGGCGGTCGGGATCATCTGAAGTTCGCCGGTGCGCCAGCGATACAGGATATCGGCGAGGCAGTGGTCGGATTTGGAGACCAGCAGCATCACCCGGCGGCTTGTGGCGCGGTCGCGCATCTGCCAGTCCATGCCGAAACGTTCGGCAATCGCGGTAAACCCGGTCTGCAGCGCCGCCAGGTTGACCGCGAGATCGGCGGCGTTGAACACCACCCGCATGAAGAAATGGCCGGTCTCGACATCGTTGAACTGCTGGGCGTCCAGGATGTTCTGCCCGTTATGAGCCAGGAACGTCGAAACCGCCGATACGATGCCGGGGCGGTCCGGGCAGGATAACGTCAACACGAATTGATGGTCGGGCATGGAGAGTCTTCGGAATGAGGATGGAACCATGATTTGCGGCCCTGCTCTATCACCCGCTGCGCCCTTGCGCCAATCCCGTCGCAGGCGCCATGATGAACAAAGAACCGGCGACCACCGTTAGAGCGATATCATGGCCGACAGACTGAACGGGTACCGCATCCTGATCCTGGAAACGCGCGAGGAAGCGCAGTTTTCCCGCCTGCTCACCGAACAGGGCGCGGACGTGCTGCAATGTCCGATGTTCACCATTCATGATGCGCCCGATGCCGCGCCGATCGAGGCCTGGATCGGGCGGCTGATCGAGGCACCCTTCGACGACCTGGTGCTGATGACCGGCGAAGGCCTGCGCCGACTGATGAAAGTGGTGCGCCGCCTCGGCGTCGAGCCGGAGTTTGTCGCCGCACTCGCAAAGACGCGCAAATTCGCCCGCGGTCCAAAACCCGGCCGGGCGCTGCGCGAGATCGGACTGGAGCCGCAGATGACCACGGAAAAGCCGACATCCGAGGGAATCGCCGAGATGCTGTCGCGTCTCGACCTCAGGGGGCATCGCCTCGGCTTGCAGCTCTATCCGGACAAGGACCACGGCGTGTTGATCGGCGCCATCACGGCGCAAGGCGCCGAGGTCGATACCGTGCTGCCTTATGCCTATGACGCGCAGGCCGCCGAGACCAATATCATCACCGCCATCGACGAAATGGCGCAGGGACGCATCGACGCTATTGCGCTGACCAATCTGGGGCAGGTTCGCCGCCTGATCGAAGTCGCACGGACACGCGGCTGCGAGGCGCGGTTGCGCGAAGGACTCGAGCGCACGCCGATTGCCTCCGTGGGACCGGTGGTTTCCGACGAACTCACATCCCACGGCTTGCGCACCGACATCTACCCCGCCAACGATGCATATTTCATGAAGCCGCTGATCTCGGCGATGGCGGCGACGCTCGGAAAAAATCCGCCGCGGGCCGCGGCCAGGACTTCCTTGAATTGAAGCTCTTCTTGAAGTGAAACCTCTTCTTGAGTTGAAGCCTCTGCGTGAGCTGAGCCTTGCCCTGATCGTCCGGTGGCGCCCGTCTATTGCGGGTCCGGCCCCGGAAAGAATTGGGCGGTCTTGCCCGATATCCGGTAGGCCGCAAGTCCGATCCATTCGCGAACGCCGGCATCGACGCGAGCCAGCCCTTCAACCGCCAAAACGGAAAACCTGAGCAGTTCGGCGCGCCCGCCCACCCGCCAGTCGACCGGATAGGGCTCGACTGCAAACCCGGCCTTGCGAAACAGGCCGACCGATCGCGGCATATGGTAGGCCGACGTCACCAGCAACCAGCGCTCGCCGCTTTTCGGCGCCGCCAGCACTTTTGAAAATTCGGCATTCTCCTGAGTGTTCCGGGAGAGCCGCTCCATCGTCAATCGCTGTCTGGAAATCCCGAGGCTTTCAAAAATGGCGCCTGCGTAATCGGCTTCCTTTGCATCCGTCGATATCAGGTTGGCGGTTCCGCCGGTGAAGATGATGCGCGCATTCGGATAACGATGGGCAAGTGCTGCCGTCGCGATGATGCGGTCGGTCGCGCCGGCCAATACAGCCGCTCCGTGAGCGGCCGAAAGATCCGGATCGATCGACCCGCCGAGAACGACAATGCCATCCGGCCCGCCACGCCCCGCATCCCAGGGCGGAAATCGCGATTCCAGCGGATACAGCACAAGATTTCCGAGCGGGGAAAAACCGCATATCGCCAGAAGCACGATGGATGCGATCACGAGCCTTCTGCCAAGAGACGCCAATCGCGTCGCCGACAGGAGGGCGCCGAGCAGACCGGCGCCGATCAGGAAATTGGTCGGCAGCAGCATGATGCCGAAGGTTTTGGACAGCACGAAAAACAAAGTAGGCCTCTCGGAATTGCCGGCTACTTCTTCTCTTTCAGGAACGCCTGATAGGCCAGTTTGATTCCATCGGAAAGCGGCGTGCGCGCGCGCCAGCCCGATTTGGCGAGGCGGCTGACATCGAGCCATTTACGCGGCGTACCGTCGGGCCGCGAGGGATCGAAGCTGATCTTGCCCGCATATCCGACCGTTGCCGCGACCATGGAGGCGAATTCGGCGATGGTGATGTCTTCGCCGGTGCCGATGTTGACCAGTTCGGCGCTTGAATAAGTCTTCATCAGATGAATGCAGGCGTCGGCGAGATCGTCGACATACAGAAATTCCCGGCGCGGCGTGCCGGTGCCCCAGACCACCACATCGGAGGCGCCCGCAACCTTCGCTTCATGGAAGCGGCGGATCAGGGCGGCGACGACGTGGCTGTATTCGGGGTGATAATTGTCGCCACGCCCGTACAGGTTGGTCGGCATCACGCTGATGAAGTCGGACCCGTACTGGCTGCGATAGGCTTCGACCATCTTGATGCCGGCAATCTTGGCGATCGCATAGGGCTCGTTGGTCGGCTCCAGCGGCCCCGTCAGCATGGCATCTTCGCGCAATGGCTGCGGCGCCAGTTTTGGATAGATGCAGGACGAGCCGAGAAACATCAGCTTCTCGGCGCCGTTGAGGTGCGCGGCGTGGATCACGTTGGCCGCGATGATCAGATTGTCGTAGAGAAATTCGGCGCGCAGGGTGTTGTTGGCGACAATGCCGCCGACCTTGGCCGCCGCCAGGAACACCGCCCGCGGCCGCTTGCCGGCAAACCAGCCGTTCACCGCAGCCTGATCGCGCAAATCGACTTCGCCGCGCTCGACCGTCAGCAGTTCGACGTTTTCTTGTTCGAGCCGGCGCACCAGCGCACTGCCGACCATCCCGCGATGGCCGGCGACGAAAACCGTTTTGCCTTTCAGCTCAAACGGGATGGCTGCCATTGGCGACCTCCCGCCGCGCGATGGCGAGATCGCCCGCCACCATCTCCTTGACGAGCTGCGCGAAGGTCGTCTTCGGCTTCCAGCCCAGCACCGCGCGCGCCTTGCTGGCGTCGCCGACCAGGACATCTACTTCGGTGGGGCGGAAATAGGTCGGATCGATTCTGACGACCGTCTTGCCGGACTTGCTGTCGACACCGGTTTCCTCGGCACCCTTGCCGCGCCATTCGATGCCGCGGCCGACCTCGGCGAACGCGATCTCGACGAATTCGCGAACCGAGCGAGCTTCGCCGGTGGCGAGCACGAAGTCGTCGGGGATGTCCACCTGCAATATCCGGTGCATGCCCTCGACATAGTCCCGCGCGTGGCCCCAGTCGCGCTTCGCCTCGAGATTTCCGAGATAGAGCGTGTCTTCGAGGCCGGTCTCGATGCGGGCGATGCCGCGCGTGATCTTGCGCGTCACAAAGGTCTCGCCGCGGATCGGACTCTCATGATTGAACAGGATGCCATTGGCGGCGAACATGCCATAGGCCTCGCGGTAGTTCACCGTGATCCAGTAGCCGTATAGCTTGGCGACGCCATAGGGCGAACGCGGATAGAACGGCGTCGTCTCGTTCTGCGGAACCTGCTGGGCCAGGCCGTACAATTCCGAGGTCGACGCCTGATAGAACCGCGTCTCTTTTTCGATGCCGAGAATCCGGATCGCTTCCAGCAGCCGCAGGACGCCGATGGCGTCGGCATTGGCGGTATATTCCGGGCTCTCGAAACTGACGCCGACATGGCTCTGGGCCGCGAGGTTGTAGATCTCGGTCGGCCGGATCTGCTGCATCAGGCGGATCAGGTTGGTCGAAATCCGTCATGTCGCCATAATGCAGTAGGAACGGCACATCGCCGGTGTGCGGATCTTCGTAGAGGTGGTCGACGCGTTCGGTGTTGAACGAGGACGCCCGGCGCTTGATGCCGTGCACGGTGTAGCCGAGGCCAAGCAGGTATTCGGCGAGGTATGCGCCGTCCTGGCCGGTGACGCCAGTGATCAACGCAACGCGCCGCTTCAACTCCTGAACCGCCATGGTCTCTCCAACAACGCCGCGCGACTGGCCAAGGCAGCCCGACGACGCCAAATCGCAGCATGTTGCGCGGGACCGGCCCGTGACGCTCGGTCCCATGGACGCAAGCCGGACGGCCCAAACCCCTATCATGCCCCGCTTCACTCAAGCAAATGTCCTCCGGAGAGCCCGTACCGTCCGGACTGGGCTTGAGCGGACCGGGCTTGCGGGTTATGGAGCCTTGGACCACAATCAAGCGACGTTAAGGGCTCAAACCGGCATCTGAGCCCAGCCAAATCCAAGAAAAGCCAATTGAGGGAGAATGATATGCATAGACTCATGACCGCTGCGGCGTTCGCGCTGCTGATGTCCGGCGCGGCGATCGCGCAGGAGACGCTCAAGATCGGTTACATCGATCCGTTGTCTGGCGGCGGCGCCAGCGTCGGCGAAGTCGGACTGAAGACGTTCCAGTTCCTTGCCGAGGAGGTAAATGCCAAGGGCGGCATTCAGGGCAGGAAGGTCGAGATCGTTCCGCTCGACAACAAGACCAATCCGCAGGAAAGCCTGATCCAGGCGCAGAAGGCGATCGATGCCGGCGTGCGCTACATCACCCAGGGCAATGGTTCGTCGGTCGCCGGCGCGCTGTCGGATTTCGTCACCAAGTACAACGAGCGTAATCCCGGCAAGGAAGTTCTCTACTTCAATTACGCCGCGGTCGATCCGGTCCTCACCAACGCCAAGTGCAGCTTCTGGCATTTTCGCTGGGACGCGAATTCCGACATCAAGATGGAAGCCCTCACCAACTACATGAAAACCGTCCCGGCGATCAAAAACGTCTACCTGATCAATCAGGATTACTCGTTCGGGGAATCGGTGCGCACTCAGGCCAGGGCCATGCTTGGCGCCAAGCGGCCGGACATCAAGATCGTCGGCGACGAACTGCACCCGCTGCTCAAGATCACCGATTTCGCCCCCTATGTCGCCAAGATCAAGGCCTCCGGCGCCGACACCGTGGTGACCGGCAACTGGGGCCAGGATTTCGCGCTGCTGCTCAAAGCCGCCGCGGACGCCGGCCTGAAGGTGAACTGGTACACCTATTATGCCGGCGGGACCGGTGGTCCGACGGCCGTCAAGCAGGCCAACCTCAACCATCAGGTTTTCCAGATCGGCGAAGGTATTCCGAACCTCGATCACCCGCCGTCGCAGGCGTTCGAAAAGGCGATCCGCGCCAGGTACGATTTCAGCCTGTTCTATCCGCGCGCCGTCAACGAGATGCGCATGCTGGCGGCGGCGGCGGACAAGGCGAAGTCGGTGGATCCGGTCAAGGTCGCGCTTGCGCTTGAGGGCATGGAGTTCGACGTGTTCGACGGCGGCAAGGGCAACATGAGAAAGGACGATCACCAGTTCTTCCAGCCGATCTATATTTCGTCGCTTGGCGAACGCACCGAAAAGGAGCCGTTCGACGAGGAAAAAACCGGTTGGGGCTGGAAGCTCGTTGCGAAGATCGACACTCCCTCGACCGTGCTGCCGACCACCTGCAAGATGGAACGTCCGAACTAATCGTTCGCGCGTCACTCGTCCGCCCCGAACCAGCTTCGGGGCGGACGCGGATCTTATTCTCCAGGCGGTGCGTCGTGCTTGAACTGATCGTCATATCCACACTCAACGGTGTGTTGTTCGGCATGCTGCTGTTCTTGATGGCGAGCGGCCTCACCGTCATCTTCAGCATGCTCGGCGTGCTGAACTTTGCGCATGCGAGCTTCTACATGCTCGGCGCCTTCTTCGGATTTCAGATCAGCCGGTGGTTCGGCTTCTGGCCTGCGCTGCTGATCGCGCCCCTGCTGGCGGGCGCGATCGGCGCCGGCGTCGAGCGCTACGGCCTGCGCCGCGTGCACAAGAACGGCCATGTCGCCGAGCTGCTGTTCACCTTCGGCCTTGCGTTCGCGATCGAGGAAATCGTGCAGATCATCTGGGGCAAGAGCCCGGTGGATTTCCGGGTGCCGCCGTCGCTGGATTTTCCGGCCTTCACGATCTTCTCGACCAATTATCCCGCCTACAAGATGTTCATGCTGCTGGTTTCCGTCCTGATTTTCGCGGCCTTGCTGGTCACGCTCAAGAAGACGCGGATCGGCCTGATCGTGCAGGCGGCGCTGACCCACCCGCACATGGTCGGCCATCTCGGCCATAACGTCGGACGCATCTTCATGCTGGTGTTCGGCGTCGGCACGGCGCTCGCCGCGGTCGCCGGCGTCATCGCCGGCCCCGCGCTGGTGACGCAGTCGAACATGGCGGGACTGCTCGGGCCCATTCTGTTCGTGGTGGTCGTGGTCGGGGGACTTGGCTCGCTGCCGGGCGCCTTCATCGCCTCGTTGCTGATCGGCCTGGTCCAGACATTCGCGGTTTCGATGAACGGCTCATTGGCCGGCGCCTTCGGTCCGCTCAGCCCCGCCTATGCGACGACGTGGCTCGCCGATATCTGGGGCGTGACCATCGCGCAGATCGCGCCGATCATGCCCTACGTGCTGCTGGTCCTGATCCTGATCTTCCGCCCCATGGGCCTGCTCGGGACCCGCGACACATGAGCGACCTGACCTCGAGCGCGGCACCTCCCTATCCGGCCTCCGCCGAAAAGTTCAAATTCTATGGATTGTGGATCGCAGCCGCGATCGTGCTCGTGATGCTGCCGAAACTATTCAGCTCCGGCGGATCGCTGACCACATTCAGCCTGATCGGCATCTCGATCATCTTCTCGCTGTCCTACAACATCCTGCTGGGTCAGACCGGAATGCTGTCGTTCGGACATGCGGTCTATTACGGCCTCGGCGGTTTCCTGGTGATTCACGCCATCAACATCATCGGCATCAACAAGCTGCCGATCCCGTTGCCGGTGGTGCCGCTGATCGGCGGATTGACCGGATTATTTTTCGCGGCCCTGCTCGGCTGGGTCTCGACCCAGCGCAGCGGAACCGCCTTCGCGATGATCTCGCTCGGCGTCGCCGAACTGATCGCGTCCTCCGCGCTGATCCTGCGGACATTTTTCGGCGGCGAAGCCGGCATCTCCGCCAACCGCACCAAGCTGCTGCGGGTCTTCGACTGGAGTTTCGGGCCGCAGATCCAGATCTACTACCTGGTCGCGGCGTGGACGCTGATCGCCGTCATCGCCATGTACGCCCTCACCCGCACGCCGCTGGGCCGGATGTGCAACGCCGTGCGCGACAATCCCGAGCGCGTGCAGTTCGTCGGCTACGATCCGCACGTCGTGCGCTATTTCGCGTTCTGCTTTTCCGGATTCTTTGCCGGCATCGCCGGCGCGCTCGCGGCCATCAATTTCGAGATCGCCAATTCGGCCTATCTTGGCGCGGTGCAGTCCGGAACGGTGCTGTTCGCCACCTATATCGGCGGCGTCGGCTTCTTTATCGGACCGATCGTCGGCGCCATCTTTGTCACGCTGCTTTCGCTCGGCCTCAGCGATCTGACCCCGGTGTGGCAGCTCTATTTCGGAGTGATCTTCATCGCCGTGGTGATGTTCGCGCCGGGCGGCATCACCGGCCTGCTGATGATGCATCGGCCGCTGCTGAAGGCCGGGACATTGAGCAAGGTCCTGCCAAGCTATATGATCGCGTTCGTGCCGACGCTGGCGATGATCGTCGGCCTCATCCTCGCGGTCGAAACCACGGTTCACTACACCGTCAACCCCGGCGACGATTTCCACATCAGGGCATTCGGGGTCGGCTTCGACGCCGCGAGCCCCTACATCTGGGCCATGGCGGCGGTCCTCCTGATCGGCGGCTTTCTGCTGGCGCGCAAAACCTGGACATGGGTCGGGCATGCCTGGGATGATGCGACCAGCGTCGCGCGCGAAAAAGGGGTAGCCGCATGAGCACCGCGATCGAATTGCGCGGCGTCGAGAAGAGCTTCGGCATCACGACGGTGATCCGCAACGTCAACCTGACGGTGGCGCAGGGCGAGCGCCATGCCTTGATCGGACCGAACGGCGCCGGCAAATCCACTTTGTTCAATCTGATCAGCGGCTACATGACGCCGAGCACCGGCAGCATCCTGTTGCGGGACCAGGTGATCTCCGGCCTGCCGCCCTATCAGATCAACCGGCGCGGGCTGTCGCGCAGCTTTCAGGTGACCAACGTCTTCGCCAACATGACGGTGTGGGAAAATCTCCGCTGCGCCGTGCTCTGGGCAGCCGGTTACCGCTATTCGTTCTGGAAGAACATCGACAACCTGCCGGAAGTACGCGAGCGGACCGCCCGGATCCTCGGCGATATCAATCTCACGGCCCGGCGCGACGTGCCCGCGGGTCTTCTGACCTACGCCGAGCAGCGCGCGCTCGAGATCGGCATCACCATTGGCGGCGGCGCCGACGTCATTCTGCTGGACGAGCCGACGGCCGGCATGAGCCACGCCGAAACCGAACGCGCGGTGGCGCTGATCCGTCGCCTGACCGAAGGCCGCACCTTGCTGATCGTCGAGCACGACATGAGCGTGGTGTTCGGGCTCGCCGACCGCATTTCGGTGCTGGTGTATGGCCAGATCATTGCCTCCGGCACGCCCGAGGAGATTCGCGGCAATCCGAAGGTCCGGGAAGCCTATCTCGGCGAGGAGGCCGCCTGATGCTGGAGGTCAGGGATCTGCACGCCTATTACGGCAAGAGCCACATCCTGCAGGGCGTGGATATGCATATCGATGCCGGCGAAGTGGTGAGCCTGCTCGGCCGCAACGGCGTCGGCCGCTCCACGACCGTCAAGGCCATCATGGGCGAAGTTCCGCCGCAAGGCAGCATCCTGTTCAAGGGCCGCGATATCGCCGGCCTGCCGAGCTACAGGATCGCGCATCTCGGCCTCGGCTATGTGCCCGAGCATCGCGACATTTTTCCCGGCCTCACGGTGCGGCAGAACCTCATGCTCGGAATCAAGGACCCGAGCAAGCCGGGCAAGTGGCGACTGGAAGACATGCTGCAAATGTTTCCCAACCTCGCCGCCCGCGCCGATACGGCGGCCGGCGTGATGTCCGGCGGCGAAAAGCAGATGCTGACGATTTGCCGCACGCTGATGGGCGATCCCGAACTCGTCATGATCGACGAGCCCACCGAGGGGCTGGCGCCGATCATCGTGCAACAGGTCGGCGACCTCATTGCTGAAATTGCC
This sequence comes from uncultured Alphaproteobacteria bacterium, assembly GCA_963793165.1. GTDB lineage: Bacteria > Pseudomonadota > Alphaproteobacteria > Rhizobiales > Xanthobacteraceae > Bradyrhizobium. The sequence continues at coordinate 1,685,625 of CAWBYU010000001.1, read as the reverse complement.
CGCCGCGGCGTCGCCATCCTGCTGGTGGAGCAGAAATTGTCGATCGCGATGCGGATCTCGCACCGTCTCTATGTGATGGGCCATGGCCGCATCGTGTTCGAAGGCACGCCGGCCGAACTCAAGGCCAACGAGGCGGTCCGCAAGGAATGGCTCGAAGTTTGACCGCGTACGAACGCTTCCGACATGCCTATTCCGCGGCTTGCTGCCGCTCACCATCGGGCGACAGGCCGAGCGCGGTCCGCATCGACTGGTGATAATGGATCATCGCCGGCTCGTTGCGGCCGTAGACGGTGTGGGTCTGCGCTCCCGACGTGAGGCCGATCTGGATGCTGCGCCCGGTCGGGAAATCCTCGCCCGTCACCACGTCGAGGACGAGCTGCATGTTCTTGTCCCAATGGGTGCGCTCGTCGTCGGAGCTCGGCGCTTTCGGCACGTAAAGCCCAAGATCCATCACGGCCCGGTCGGTGCGACCCTCGCAGGGAAACACCCGCGCTAGCTCGACATGGTCGCCCTGCACCAGCAGCACGGTGTTGGGAAACAGCGAATAGACCAGCGTGGTGTTCCACATCAGGTCCCAGCGGTCCTCGGGCTCGGCCTTGAGCCGCTCCAGCTTCTTGCGCGGAAACGTCAGGCGGTGATTGAGACCGAACGCCTCGAAGTCGGTGACGTTGCCGTGCAGCACGTCCCGCAGCGAGTCGCGGTGCAGAAAGCCGATGTGGTAGCCCTCGTTGAAGGTATCGACGACGAGCTTCCAGTTCATGGTCTCCGGAATCACGCGCTTGTCGTAGAACGACCAGGAGCCGAATCCGAACGCGCCGAGCTCAGGCCCGAGTTCGCCAAGCCACGGATCGATGTCGAAATCGGTCGAACCATCCGCCGCCGTCGGGATCACCCACACCAGGCCGTGCTTTTCGCACAGCGGCAACTCGACCAGCGACGACCTTTCGGGACGCACGTCCGGAAAGCAGCGCTCGTCGGGGATGCCCATCACTCTGCCGGAGAGATCATAGGTCCAGGCATGATAGGGGCATGAGAACAGCCGCGCGCTGCCGCAGCCCTGCGCCACCTTGGCGCCGCGGTGCCGGCACACATTGAGGAACGCGCGCAGCCTGTTGTCGCGTCCCCGCACCACCAGGATCGGCACCCCGGCATAATCGTCGGTACGGAAACTGCCGGGCGCGGACCATTCCGAAGCAAAGCCCATCACGATCGGGTGCTGGCGAAACAGCACGCGCTGCTCCTCGGCCAAGCGCCCGGCGTCCGTGTAGGCCGATACGTCGTTGCGCCAGGGCTCCTCGGCCAAAGCGGTGGTCCGGGTGTCGACGTAATGCAATAGCCGCTTCAAGATGTCGATCTGGTTTTGCCTGCTCATCGGATAACTCCGGTTTGCTGTCGCCTGAAATACGATCATCCCATCGAAGATACGGTACCGTATCACGGTTCGCGCCGGTATTCAATACGGCACCGTATCACGTTCAAGGCACCGGCATGCGGAGCGCCGCAGCGAGGGGGCGTGTTGGCGGCCACCCTCTCGCGCGCAGATCACTGTTGTTCGATTTCCAGCAGGAACCTGGCGCTGGCGGCGACCAGATTGGCCCGCCGGCGCGGCGTCTCGTCGAGAAACAGCATGCTCTGGCCGAACAGGAAGGTATAGAACAGCACCGCGCGGGCGTCGGCATCCGCAGGCGAAAGGCCGAGTTTCCGATAGAGCGAGCCCACCACCTTCAGCCGCGCCGCGTCCACCGTTGCAGCCGCCACCGCGGCGGCGGAATTGCTGCGCGCCCACTGCCGTATCGCCAGTTCGATCGCCATGCCCTGGGTGTTGGCGCGTTCCGAATATAATCTGAATATTCCTCGCAGTCTCTCGACCGCCGCCTCGCCGCCGGCTTCAGCCTGCCGCTCGATCGCGGTGACGCGGCCATCCCGCCAGGTTTCGAGCATCGCATTCAGGAGCGCGCGGCGATCCTTGAAACGGCGATAGAATCCGCCCTTGGTCACACCCAGCCGTTCGGCCAGCACCTCGACCCGGACGCCGTCGACGCCGCCCTTGGCCAATTCCGCCAGCCCCGCCGAGACCCAATCCTGAGATGCGTTTTCGTCTTTCACCTGTCCCCCTGATATTCGATGGGCGTTCGGCGCCGCATCTCCCCCGAACGGACGATACGGCACCGTATTGCGCACGGCGCTTAATTTTGATACGATTGCGTATCAAGCAGATTTTATCGTCATATTTTTCCTGTTGTCCGCAACTTATCGCATGCACTGACGGAGATGGCCCGGCCCGAGCGTCCGTCACTCCCCGTAATGGCGCAACTGTTCGAGATTGACGATGGTCACGCCGCCATACTCGAGCCTGAGCAAACCTTCCTTTTCCAGTCGCTTCAGACACTGGTTCGCGTTCTGCCGGGAGATGCCGGACAGCGCCCCAATCTCTTCCTGGGTGATCTCGATATGAGGCGTCAAGTCCGGATAGAGAATGGGATTGAACAGCGAGGCGATGGAGCGCGCCAGCCGCGCGGTTGCATCCAGGGTGCGGCCATATTCAAGCAAGGCAATGAACTGGCCAAGACGCTCGTTCAGTTGCTTGACCAGAAAGCGGTTGAACCCGACGCTGTTCTCGAACAGCCAGAGGAAGGTGCTGCGATCCATCATCGCCAGACGCGTATCGCGCAAGGCCACGACATCGTAGCGCCGGGGCTCGTTCTTGAGCACGGTGCCCTCGCCAAACCATGCACCGGCCGTCAAGCCGGCAAAACTGGCGGCCTTGCCGGAGCGGGACACGATGCCCATCCTGGCAAGGCCGGTAACGACGCCGGTCCAGTAGTCGAACTGGTCGCCCCGCATGAAGATGAATTCGCTTGCCCGGTAGGACTTTTCCACCATGCCGGCGCGCGCGACCTCGATCTCCCGCTCGTTCAGTTCGCGCGACCAGGCCGCGATACGTTTTATGTAGTCCGGAGCAATCATGATCCCATTTGACCGTCGGCTGTCGCGTCAACCTCTTCCATATATTGCGCCGCAACAAAAGCGCCTTCGGGGCCGCTCCATCGAGGAACCGGAAGCGTGGCGCCTGCGAAATTTTGCTGACCAATTGTCAGGCACAAGACATTTCAACGTATCGCTTTCGCCTATTGAGAGCCACCTGGCGCAGCGCGGCTCGCCCCAGCGGGATACGGGGATGGCATACGGAAGACGGATCGCGGGTAGCGGGTGCGGCGTTACCGCGCAGATACGAAGCGCGGGAATGCTGACAATCCGATGGATGCGTCAAGCGGCCTGCAGGGGCAAGGATCATTAGTCGATGGCCTACCAATAACGGCCGATGTAGGATCGGTATTGTACTAGCAATTGATAGATAAAGAGCGCGTCAAGCGCCGTATCTGGAGGAATAAGTGGCTCACAGTTTGGAAGTGCGCGGGGTGTCACTGCGCTTCGGCGGCGTACGTGCGCTGACCGATGTCAGTTTCGGCGTGAACGACGGCGAACTGTTCTCGATTATCGGCCCCAACGGCGCCGGCAAGACCTCGATCGTCAACTGCATCTCGGGCCGCTACCGGCCGACCGAAGGCCAGTTGTTCTATCGCGGGCAGGACATTACCGCGCTCAATCCGAACGCCCGCCCTTCGCTCGGCATCGGCCGCACCTTCCAGAACCTGGCGCTGTTCCACCATATGAGCGTGCTCGACAACATCATGGTCGGGCGGCATCACCTTTTGAAGAACAATTTCATCACCGGCGCGCTTTACTGGCTGACCGGCGCGCGGCGCGAAGAGCTCGAGCATCGCCGCAAGGTGGAAGAGATCATCGACTTCCTCGACCTGCAGTCGGTGCGCAAGGCCACCGCCGGCACCCTGCCCTACGGCCTGCGCAAGCGCGTCGAGCTTGCGCGCGCGATGGCGCTGGAGCCCCGGCTGATCCTGCTCGACGAACCGATGGCCGGCATGAACTTCGAGGAAAAGGAGGACATGGCGCGCTACATCGTCGATCTCAACGAAGAGTTCGGCATGACGGTCATGATGATCGAGCACGATATGGGCGTTGTGATGGATATTTCCCATCGCGTCATGGTGCTGGATTTCGGACGCAAGATCGCCGAAGGCGATCCCGCCGCGGTACTGGCCGATCCGCATGTGAAGCGCGCCTATCTCGGCGAAGAGGACGAGGTCCTGTTCGATCCTGACGACAAGCCGGCCGCCCCGGAGTGCGCCGCATGATGGATTACGCCGCTCGGGTCGCGACTGCCGATACCTATCCAAAATTGCTGCGCCTCAACGCGTCGGAGCATGGCGGCGAGATCGCGCTGCGCGAGAAGGATTTCGGGCTCTGGCGCGTATTCACCTGGAACGATTATCAGAACCGGGTGCGCGACTTCGCGCTCGGCATGGTCGAACTCGGCCTCACCAGCGGCGACGTCATCGGCATCATCGGCGACAACCGGCCGGACTGGGTGTCGGCGGAGATCGCCACCCACGCCATCGGCGCCATGTCGCTCGGCCTCTATCGCGAGGTGCTGGACGAAGAGGCGGCCTACCTTTTGAGCTATGGCGAGGCCAGACTGGTGTTCGCCGAGGATGAAGAACAGGTCGACAAGCTGCTGATGCTTGCCGATCGCGTGCCCCATCTCAAGCACATCGTCTATTCCGATCCGCGCGGCATGCGGAAATATGACGATCCCCGCCTGATGGCGGCCGACAAATTGGCGGCGATGGGGCGCGACCGCGCCGCGCGTGAGCCATCGCTTTATGACCGATTGGTGGACGCCACCAAAGGCGAGGACGTCGCGATCCTCTGCACCACCTCCGGCACCACGGCCAACCCGAAACTGGCGATGCTGGCGGCGGGACGGGTGCTGCGGCATTGCGCGGCTTATCTCTCGTTCGACCCGAAGGGACCGGACGACGAATATGTTTCGGTGCTGCCGCTGCCCTGGATCATGGAACAGGTCTACGCGCTCGGCAAAGGCCTGCTGTGCCGGATGAAGGTCAACTTCGTCGAACAGCCCGACACCATGATGAACGATTTCCGCGAGATCGCGCCGACCTTCGTGCTGTTCGCACCCAGGGTCTGGGAATCCATCGCCGCCGACGTGCGCGCCCAGGTGATGGATTTATCGCCGCTGAAACAGAGTCTCTACGAGCTCGGCATGAAGGCGGGGTTGTCGGCGCTGGCGCAAGGCAAGCATTCGGCATTCGCGGATATGCTGCTGTTCCGCGCCCTGCGCGACCGCCTCGGCTTCACGCGGCTGCGCTCGGCGGCGACCGGCGGCGCAGCCCTCGGTCCCGACACCTTCAAATTCTTCCAGGCCATGGGCGTGCCGCTACGCACGCTGTACGGCCAGACCGAATTGCTGGGGGCCTATACGCTGCATCCCCTGGGCCGGGTCGACCCCGACACCACCGGCGTGGCGATGGCCGACAACATCGAGATCCGCGTCGACAACCCGGACATCCATGGCGTCGGCGAGATCGTGGTGCGCCATCCCAACATGTTCCTCGGCTATTACAAGAGCCCGGAAGCCTCCGCCGCCGACGTGAGGGATGGCTGGATGCATTCCGGCGATGCCGGCTATTTCAACGGCAACAGGCAGCTGGTGGTGATCGACCGCATCAAGGATCTCGCGGAAACCGCGCGCGGCGAGCGGTTCTCGCCGCAATATATCGAAAACAAGCTGAAGTTCTCGCCCTACATCGCCGAGACCGTGGTGCTGGGCGCCGGCCGCGATACGCTGGCGGCGATGATCTGCATCCGCTTCTCGATCATCTCGAAATGGGCGGAGAAAAAGCGGATCTCGTTCACCACCTACACTGACCTCGCCTCGCGGCCGGAGGTCTACGCGCTGCTGCGCAAGGAGGTCGAAACCGTCAACGCCACGCTGCCGCCGGCGCAGCGCATTTCCCGTTTCCTGCTGCTCTACAAGGAACTGGATGCCGACGACGGCGAACTCACCCGCACCCGAAAGGTCCGCCGCAGCGTCATCAACGAAAAATACGCCGGGATCATCGATGCGATCTATGGCGGCGAGCATCGGATTCCGATCGATACCGTGATCCGCTTCCAGGACGGCACCACCCAGCGCATCCGCACCACGCTGGCGGTGGTCGACCTCGGGCGCGATTCGGCGATAGCGGAGGCGGCGGAATGAGACAGGTATCACTCAGCTCGGAGTCCAGCTATTGGGCCGGCGCGCCCTCACCCGGACAGGCGCTTCACTTCTCCCCGCGTGCGGGGAGAGGTCGGATCGCGCTAGCGATCCGGGTGAGGGGGAGTCTCCTCAAGCGCGGTCGCAATCGTTTCCAGAACGCCCGACATATTGCCGAGCACCTCGTTATTCCAGAACCGCAGAACCCGGTAGTTGTGCTCCACGAGCCAATTATCGCGGGCAGTATCGACCGGGTTATTCGCGTGCTGTCCTCCGTCCACCTCGATTATGAAACGATGCTCGCGACAGATAAGATCGACGATATATGGACCAATCGGTATCTGCCGAACGAACTTGTAGCCGTTAAGAGCGCGCGATCGGAGGCGGTACCACAGAGCGGCCTCCGCGTCGGTAGCGGCTCTTCTCAGGCGTCTGGCGCGCCCGGTCCTGATTTCGTTAGCCGCTCGCATGTTGAAACTCCCCCTCACCCGGCGCGCTTTGCGCGCCGACCTCTCCCCGCACGCGGGGAGAGGTTAGCACCTCGCATTCCCACATGAACACCCATTTCCTGATCCAGCTTCTGGTCAATGGCCTCGTGGTCGGCACCCTCTATGGCGTGGTGGCGATGTCGTTCGTGCTGATCTACAAGGCCACGCAAGTGGTAAACTTCGCGCAAGGCGAATTGCTGCTGGTCGGCGCCTGGGTGTGCTGGGCGCTGCTCACCAAGTTTCAGGTGCCGTTCTGGATCGGCATGCCGATGACGCTGGTGTTCATGTTCGCGTTCGGCATTGCGATCCAGATCGTGATCCTGCGGCCGATGATCGGCGAGCCGATCATTTCGGTGATCATGGTCACGATCGGGCTGTCCACCGTGTTTCAGGCCGCGCTGAAATGGATTTTCGGCGTCAATCCGCAGCCGTTCCCGCGCGTGTTCACCAGCCAGTCGCTAAATTTCCTCGGCCTGCAGATCCAGACCGTCTATGTCATGAGCCTCGTCGTGTCGGTGGCGATGATGGTCGGGATGGCCTGGTTCTTCCGGGTCTCCAAATACGGCCTTGCCATGCGCGCCACCGCCTTCAACCAGCAGGTGGCGCAGTCGCTCGGCATTTCCGTCAAGACCGTGTTCGCGATGGCCTGGGCGATCTCGGCGACGGTATCGGCGGTGGCAGGCGTGGTCGTGGCCGTCGTCAACGGCGTTTCATCGGGCCTGTCGGCTTACGGCATCAAGGTATTTCCGGCGGCCATCCTCGGCGGCCTCGACTCGATCGGCGGCGCGGTGCTCGGCGGCATCATCATCGGCCTTCTGGAGAACATCGCGCAGTATATCGACAGCGAATATCTGCACTGGGGCAACCTCTATGAGATCGCGCCGTTCTACGTGCTGATCATCATCCTGATGATCAAGCCCTACGGCCTGTTCGGCACCAAAGACATCGAGCGAGTGTAGCAATATGGCAGGCCCTTCCCTGATTCCGGCCGGCGACTACCGCACGACCTACGCGGCCGACACCACGATCTTCCCGACCGCGACCAGCCGCAACGCGGCGATCGCCGGCATCGTTCTGATCTGTTTTGCGCCGCTGGTATTCAGCGAATACTGGCTGAGCATCCTGATCCAGATCGGCATCTTCGCGATCGCAGCCCTCGGCCTCAACATTCTGGTCGGCTTTACTGGACAGATTTCAATCGGCCACGCCGCGTTCTTCCTGCTCGGCGCCTTCACCTCGGCCTATATCTCCAACAAGCTGCCGATCCCGGTGTTCTTTGCCATTCCGCTGGCCGGCGTGGTCACAGCACTGGTGGGGCTGATCTTCGGCGTGCCGGCGGCCCGGTTGAAGGGACTCTATCTCGTCATCGCGACGCTGGCAGCGCAATATATCCTGCTCGATTTCTTCTCGCGCGCCGACTGGTTCTCCGGCGGCTCGGTGCCGGTCAGCGCCAATCCGTTCTCGATCTTCGGCTATACGTTGCGCGGCGACCGGCAATATTTCTACGTGGTGCTGGCCTATGTCCTGGTCAGCTACCTCCTGGTGACCAACCTGATGCGCACCCGCGACGGCCGCGCGCTGGTCGCGATCCGCGACCACTACCTGTCGGCCGAGATCATGGGCATTAATCTTACGAAATACCGCACGCTGTCGTTCGGACTGGCGGCGTTCTTCGCAGGCATCGCCGGCGCGCTCTATGCGCATTACCAACTGGTGGTCTCGAACGAAGGTTTCGGGATCGAGCGCTCGATCATCTTCCTGGCCATGGTCATCATCGGCGGCACCGGCTCGATCATAGGGACGTTGATGGGCACCGCCTTCGTGGTGCTGCTGCCGGAATCGATGGAATGGATCAGCGCCGGGCTGAAGGGCAGCGCCATCGACAAGGCGCTGTCGCTCAACACCAACATCACCTTCCTGCGCGAGATCGCGATCGGACTGATCATCATCGCGTTTCTGATGTTCGAGCCCGATGGGCTCGCGCATCGCTGGCGGCGGATCAAGACCTACTGGAAACTCTACCCGTTTTCGCATTGAGGCCGGAACGGCACAGACGACTAACGGGACGCACGACGATCAATATCAACAAACCAAACGGAGGAACCACGACATGACCATCAAATCCCTGCTTAGTACCGTTTCACTGGCCCTGCTGCTCGGCGGCGGCGCCGCGACGGCCCAGGCTCAGATCGCCATCGGCCATCTCGCGGATTATTCGGGGGGCACTTCGGACGTCGGCACGCCCTACGGTCAAGGCGTCGCGGACACCTTCGCCTGGGTCAACAAGAACGGCGGCGTCGGCGGCAAGCAACTCCACGTCGACAGCAACGATTACGGCTATCAGGTGCCGCGCGCGATCGCGCTCTACAAGAAATGGTCGGGCGCCGACAAGGTCGCGGCGATCATGGGCTGGGGCACCGCCGACACCGAGGCGCTGACCGGCTTCCTGGCGCAGGACAAGATCCCGGATATCTCCGGTTCTTACGCCGCCGCGCTAACGGATCCGGAAGGAACCAGCGGCAAGGCAAAGCCCGCGCCGTACAATTTCTTCTATGGTCCGAGCTATTCCGACGCCATCCGGGCGATGCTGACCTGGGCGGCCGAAGACTGGAAAGCCAAGGGCAAGCCCGGCAAGCCGAAGTTCGTCCATATGGGCGCCAACCACCCCTACCCGAACGCGCCCAAGGCGGCCGGCGAAGCCATCGCCACCGAACTCGGATTCGAGGTACTGCCGCCTTTGGTGTTCGCACTCGCGCCGGGCGATTACAGCGCCCAGTGCCTGAGCCTGAAGAGCGCCGGCGCCAACTACGCCTATCTCGGCAATACCGCCGCCTCCAACATCTCGGTGCTGAAGGCATGCAAGACCGCCGGCGTCGATGTGCAGTTCATGGGCAATGTCTGGGGCATGGATGAGAACGCCGCCAAGACGGCAGGCGACGCCGCCGACGGCGTCATCTTCCCGTTACGGACCGCCGTGGGGTGGGGCGGCAACGCGCCGGGCATGAAGACCGTGATGGAAATCTCCAAAATGTCCGACCCGACCGGCAAGGTCTATCGCCCGGTGCACTACATCGCGGCGGTTTGCAGCGCGCTGTATCTGAAGGAAGCGCTGGACTGGGCCGCCAAGAACGGCGGCGCCACCGGAGAAAACGTCGCCAAGGGCTTCTATCAGAAGAAGGATTGGGTGCCGGCCGGCATGGAAGGCGTCTGCAACGCCTCGACCTGGACCGACAAGGACCATCGCGGCACCCTCAAGGTCGATCTCTATCGTTCGAAAATCTCCGGCTCGACCGACGGCGACCTCAACGATCTGATCGGCAAGGGCGCGATCAAGCTCGAAAAGGTCAAGACCGTCGAACTGCCGCGCAAGCCGGAATGGTTTGGGTGGTAAGGTAAGGGGTTGTTCGCAAGACGCCCAATCCTCGCAGCCGTCATCCCCGCGAAAGCGGGGATCCAGTACACTCCAGCGTCGCGATCGATCTCAGACGCCTCTGGAATACTGGATCACCCGCTTTCGCGGGTGATGACGACAGCGGGCGGAGCGAAGTTTTCGCTCCGCTAACGACGTCAGGATCACGAGATGCCTCCAACGACTGAAATCGATCGTCCGTCAGCCGCGGCCGCGGCGGCCCCCCCGCCGCTGCTCCGCGTGAGCAACATCGAGGTGGTGTATGACGACGTCATCCTGGTGCTGCGCGGCCTGAGCCTCGAGGTGCCGAAGGGGGCGATCGTCGCGCTGCTCGGCGCCAACGGCGCCGGCAAGTCGACGACGCTGAAGGCGATCTCCGGATTGCTCAAGACCGAAGACGGCGAAGTCACCCGCGGCGAGATCATGTTCGACGGCGAACGCATCAACGGCATCGATCCCGACAAGATCGTTCGCCGCGGCATCTTTCAGGTGATGGAAGGCCGCCGCATCATCTCCGACATGACGTCGCTGGAAAATTTGCGGCTCGGCGCCTTCACCCGCCGCGACAACGAGGTCGGCGCCGACATCGACATGGTGTTTGATTACTTCCCGCGGCTGAAGGAGCGCACCGGACTGGCCGGCTACCTCTCCGGCGGCGAGCAGCAGATGCTGGCGATCGGCCGCGCGTTGATGGCGCGGCCGAAGATGATCCTGATGGACGAGCCGTCGATGGGGCTGTCGCCGCTGCTGGTCAAGGAAGTGTTTGGCATCATCAGCAAGATCAATCGCGATCTCGGCGTCACCATCCTGCTGGTGGAACAGAACGCGCGCGCCGCACTGTCGGTTGCAAGCCACGGCTATATCATGGAACAGGGCAAGGTGGTGCTCGACGGCTCAGCCGCCGAGCTGCGCGACAATGAGGACGTCAAGGAATTCTATCTCGGCGGCGCCGGCGACCAGCGCAAGAGCTTCAAGAATCTGAAAAGTTTCAAGCGACGGAAGCGGTGGCTGTGACACCCCTTTGCGTCATTCCGGGGCGCGCAAAGCGCGAACCCGGAATGACGGAGTATAGTTAGTGATAGCGACGCACATGACCGACCATTACGACGCCCTCGAAACCCGCACCCCCGCCGAGCGCGAGACGGAGCTGTTCTCGCGGCTGCCGGAGGTACTGCGCAAGACCATGGCCGCGCCGGCCTATGCGGCGCATCTCCAGGGCACCGATCCCGCAACCGTCACCAGCCGGGCGGCGCTGGCGCGCCTGCCGGTGCTGCGCAAATCCGAGCTCCCTGCCCTGCACAAGGCCGCGCCGCCATTCGGCGGCTTTGTCGCCGGGCCTGCCGGCTCGTTCGGGCGGCTGTTTACCTCGCCGGGCCCGATCTTCGAGCCCGAGCCCACCCACGCCGATCCCTGGCGCGGCGCGCGGGCATTGTTCGCCGCCGGCTTCCGGCCGGGCGACGTGGTGCTGAACACCTTCAGCTATCACCTGACGCCCGGCGGCTTCATCTTCGATGCCTCCGCGCGCGCGCTGGGCTGCGCGGTCATTCCGGCGGGCCCCGGCAACACCGAAGCCCAATTCGAGCTGATCGAGGCGTATCGACCGGTCGGCTACAGCGGCACGCCGGACTTCCTCAAAATCCTGCTCGACGCAGCCGATCACGCCGGGCGCGACCTATCCTCGATCCGGCGCGCGCTGGTGTCGGGCGCGGCGTTTCCGAAATCGCTGCAGGACGAGATCCGGTCGCGGGGGATCGAAGCCTATCAGGCGTTCGGCACCGCCGACCTCGGCCTCGTTGCCTTTGAGACGTCGGCCCGCGAAGGCATGGTGGTCAACGAAGACCTGATCCTGGAAATCGTGCGGCCCGGCACCGGCGATCCCGTCACTGACGGCGACGTCGGCGAGATCGTCGTCACCTCGCTCGACCCGCATCATCCCTGGATACGCCTTGCGCTTGGCGACCTGACGGCCACCCTGCCCGGCCCCAGCCCCTGCGGGCGCAGCAACATGCGCATCAAGGGCTGGATGGGCCGCGCCGACCAGACCGCCAAGGTCAAGGGCATGTTCGTGCGGCCGGAGCAGATCGCAGAGATCGGCAGGCGTCATCCCGAACTCGGACGGCTGCGTCTCGTCATCACGCGCAAGGGCGAGACCGATGCCATGACGCTCAGCTGCGAATGCGCCGCTCCGAGCGACGCGCTGCGCGATCAAATCGCCTCCACGCTGCGCACGGTGACCAAGCTTCAGGGCGCCGCCGATCTGGTCGCGCCGGGAGAGCTGCCGAACGACGGCAAGGTCATCGCGGATGAGCGAAAGGTCTGATCGCTCCGGCCGGCAACGCGGCTGCGAAGCGACACCGCCCGTTGGGCTGCTTCGACGTCAGTTCGACTTCGACAACCGGTAAGGGCCCAGGAAAAGCACGTCGAGGCCGGAGCAGAAATAGGTGTGGAGAGCCTCCAGCGGCGAGTTGACCATCGGCTGTTCATTGATGTTGAGGCTGGTGTTGATCAACATCGGCACCGAGCTTGCCCTGGCAAACTCGCCAATCAGACGACTGTAAAGCGGATTGGTGTCCGGATGGACGCTTTGAATTCGCGCGGTGCCGTCGACATGGACGACGGCCGGAATCGCCTGCTTGACGGCATCTTTTACCGGAAACGTCACCACCATGAACGGCGCGTCAAATGTATCGTCAAAATAGTCCGCCTGGCGCTCGAAAAGCACCGACGGGCAAAACGGACGAAACTCCTCTCGATACTTGATGCCGAGGTTGATCCGGTCCTTCATGCCTGCCGAACGCGGATCGGCAATGATCGACCGGTTGCCGAGCGCACGCGGACCGAACTCCATCCGCCCCTGAAACCAGCCGACCGTTTTTTGATCGACGACATCTGTGACGCAGCGTGCAGCGGGGTCGTCGGTCACCTCGTAACGGGCGCCGATCTTGTCGAGTGTTTGCTTGATGTGATCGTTCGAATATTCCGGTCCCCAATAGGCATGCGTGAGCGGCGCGATCTTGTGGCCCGCTTCCACGCATTTGAGCATCGCAGCGCCAAGGGCTACGCCGGCATCGTGCGGCACCGGCGGGACATAAAGCCTGCCGACCGACGGCTCCGCCGCGATCTCCATGTTCATCTTGCAGTTCAAGGCTACGCCGCCGGCAAGACAAACGTCGGCACAGCCGGAGGCCTCGATCGCCGCCCGCGTGACCTGCGTAGCTATGATCTCGAGTTGCTTCTGGCCGCTGGCCGCGATGTCGGTGAAGCGCTGGTCCAGCGGTTGTCCGCGAACCCGGCGAGGTCCCAGCACGTCCTCGAGCTTCTCCGTGAAAATCCGCTCCTGCCGCGTCGAGAAGTCGCTGGTGTAGATTTCCGCGTCGCGCACGCGCTTGTCCAGCGCGCCATCAAGCTGATAATTCATGCCGTCGGGACGCAGGATGCCGGCGAACTGTTCGAGGTACCGCGGGCTTCCATAGGACGACAGCCCCATCACCTTGTATTCGTCGTTCGTCATTTGATAGCCGAGATACTGCGTGAGCATCCCGTAATAGAGCCCCAGGCTGTTGTGTCTGCCAAAGCGCGTCAGCTCGCGAAAATGATCGCCCTTGGCATGCACCACCATCCCGGAACTCGAATCGCCGGAAAAATCGAAGCAGATGACCGTCGCTTCGGCAAAGCCCGATCCGTAGAAGCTGCTGGCGGCATGACAAAGGTGGTGATCGTAGAGCTGGATTTTTGGGCTGTGACCGAATTGATATTTGAAATATTCGGTCAGGCGCCGACCATAATTCACATAGGTCCTCAACGGCGAGCAGATCCAGTCGACCTCACGCATGGTGATGCCGGCTTGCCTCAAGCAGAAGCCGATGGCGCCGCGCGGGAGCTCTCCACGCGCATGTTTCGACAACGTAAACCGCTCTTCCTCCGCCGCGGCGATCAGTTCTCCATCACGAAGCAGCACCGCCGCGCCATCGTGGTGGCCGTGCTTGATTCCGGAGCTGATACCGATCACATACATTTCGTTTCATACCTGGTATTGCGAATACCGGAAGGCTCCGAGCGTAAACAAAAGACCGCCCGGAGGCGGTCTCGGACGAAATCGGCTCGGCAATTTACCGTGGTCTTAGCGGCCTCGTGGCAGGGTGTAAACAATGTCGGGTTGAGCTTAACAGGGCCAAAAATCCGTCGCAACTCGTACCAGAGATCCTATGCCGAGAACCGCGAGGGGCCTCTGACATTGGGCCAGCCAAGCAGAGGCAGCTTGAAGAAACACTTGCGGTCCCATCCTTGCGGTCCCATCAAAGGGCATCCTGTTTTGACCGATCAAGAATGCCGACATGAATGATAAAACCAGAGTGCTCGTGACCGGCGCCGACGGCTTCGTCGGACGGCATCTCGTTCCCTATCTCGCAGAGCAAGGCTACAAGGTGATCGCCGCATCAAGAGGGGCGCCCGTCCTCGAAGGCCCGAACATCGTCGCGGCCAGGCTCCCGGATCTGTCCGGGCCGTTCGACTGGCGACCGCTGCTGGAGCGGTCCGACGTCGTGGTCCATCTGGCCGGCATCGCCCACAAATTTGCGAACCACGGCCTGTATGATCGCGTCAATCACCAGACCACCGCGGCGATCGCGCGTGCCGCGCTCCACTGCGGCACGGATCATCTGATTTTCATTTCATCCATTGCGGCGCAGTCCGGCTCGTTTTCGGATCGTGAATTGACCGAGGATGATCCGCCAAGGCCAAGCAATGATTATGGCAGATCGAAGCTCGCCGCCGAACAGGCCGTCCGCGCGGCCGGCGTTCCGTTTACGATCCTGCGCCCGGTCGTGATTTACGGCGAAGGCGAAAAAGGAAATTTTGCCACCATCCACAGGCTCTCGCGGCTGCCCGTTCCGCTGCCGTTCGGAGCACTGACCGGCCGGCGATCCGTACTTTCGATCCGGAATTTCAACTCGGCACTTGCAACGGTGCTGACCGATTCCCGCGCGCGCGGCGAGACGTACATCGTAGCAGACCCGGCGCCGGTCACGGTGGCCGACCTCATCGTACGCAATCGCGTCAGCCTGGGCCGATCACCCTGGCTGTTGCCAGTTCCTGAAAGATGGCTCGAACTGTCCTTGAAAGCCATCGGTCAGGAAACAACGTGGGAACGGCTGGGCCGCTCCCTTGTTGCACGCCCCACCAAACTGCTCGCCCTCGGCTGGAAACCATCGTGAACGATCCACGATGGCGCAGCAGCCTTAACCTGGTTTCGGCGGGGGCTGTTGCAGCCTGCACGTCGGTGTGTCGATTTGAAAGGATTTCGTGTCGAGTTTTATCCAGTCGGCGGGACCTCCGGAGATGGTCCGCTGAATGGCTTTCGCAAGCGAAATCCGTGGCACCTGCGGCTCGATCGATTTTTGAATGACGGTTCCGCGATAGGAAAAACCTGAAAAGCCGAACTCGGGCCGCCCGCGTAGCGAGCAGTGCTGAAGCATCTTCTCCACGACCCCGAGATTGGGATGCGTAGCATACGTTCCGGTTTCAGGATCTATGATCTCACGGTTCGATACCATGAGACGGTCGTCACGACCGTCGATCCGCTTTGCCATTTGACTCAATTCGTAAAAGGCGAAGAAGCGGCGAAACATCCTGAAATCCCGGTCTGACTCGACGATCAAGACGAGTGATTCGGGGGGCAAAGGATCTGCGGCGAGTTTCAATTGCAATTCCTGCTGGTCGAGCCGGTCGACGAGAAACTGCCGAGCGGTTCCGTAGTCCAAGGTCAGGAACACGAAGATCACGATCGTGGCGCTCACATGGAGCGCCCGCAAGCTTCCAAAGGATCGAAGAAAGCAAACCAGCGCGCTGCCTGAAACAAGCATCAATGTCAGTTGGTGGCGGGTCTCCCACAGCCCGGAAAAACGAGGCGGTTGCTCGACAATCACATAAGGATACAGCGCAAGGACGGGCGTCGACAAAGCAAGCACAAGCAACATCCATCTCAGATAACGCGGAGTTTCCTGGGGGCTTGCGGGATCTGGACCGATACGCGGCTTGAAATGCCATGCAACCGACCAACCGATGATCACGAGACCTGCGGCTGGAAGCAGTGCATCAGGTAGTGACGACAGACCGGGAATGAGAACAGGAAATCCAAGGAACTGCTTCCACAGCACCGAGACCGTCTCGCCGGCCGCCGCAACTGGCGAAAGTTTAATCTGATTGTAGTTTGCATAGAGCCCATGGGACGGAAGCAGCAGGCGTCGAAGGACAAATACGATCGCAGGTACAACAATAAATTCGGAGTGCCGAAGAACCTGGCGGGCTGCCCTGATTACATTCACTTTGATGGCGTCGCGGTCCCGACCGGCTGCAAACGAATCCCACGCGACGAGCGCCAGAGGTATCCAGCACAACGTCAAAAACGAACTGGTGGTGCAGGCAAGCAGGAGCAACGCCAGTGCGCCTATTCTTCGCGCGAGCGCAGGCCGGTTCAGATGACTCGAAAGCAGGAACAAGGAAGCGGTGAAACAAACCGCCGAGAAGGCATAGGGCAGCACGCTGAGCATGAATCTGGCCTGATAAAGCGGCGCCGTTGCGGTCAATGCCGCGACCCAGAATGCCTCTCCCAGCGTGACGCCGCGAACCTGGCGCGCCGTCAGGAAGATCAAACCTGTCGCCGCACCGAGGCAGAGCCAGGCTGCCAGCATCCAGGTCCAGGGCTGAGCGGAAGCGTAAAAAGGCAGGATCAGGAGCGCCTGATCGCTGCGGCTGGCCTCGCCCGCCACCGCGAGCAGGCTCCGCGCGCTATGCGCCAACAAAACCCAGTCGTCCCAAACCGGACCGAACGGTATGGTGTACCACCAGGTCGCAGCCAGATAGACGCCCATCAGGCCGATCAGGGCGCGCCTGTTGTCCCTCCGCCAACACTCATCACGCGCAATCAACGCAGCAACTCTTGAAGCGCCGGACCGGCCAGGAATTTTTCGGCTGCCTCCCGCTTAAGTCCGACGATCGACCGGATGGGAGTCGGGAAAACGATGCGGTATCGCGGCTCGACCGTCAAAGCGAGCGAAAGCTGCGACGATCCAGCGGGCAAATCCACGGAGAGGCCGATGGCATCCGCGCCGAGCGCGCGCGGCTCGATGACCTTCCCCGCCAACCGAATTTGGCGAATCCGGGTTGAGAGTGTCCGGCCCGCCAGGACGATGACGTAGGATCCGGCTTGCGGAGCAACAACCGGAATCGACAAATCCGGCTCGCTGTAGGTTGCCGCACCAAAGGAAATCCGCTCTGGATCCGGCGTGGGTGTCGTCCGCCACAGCATGCCGCCATCGGCTTCATGGATCAGCTTCATGCCAAGGCTCGCGGCCTGGGCGGCAAGCTCACCGTCCTGCGGACCTCGAAGCAGCGCCATCAGTTCGACCCCGTAAAGCGAAAGTACGTCAGCGGAAGCCCCGGCGTTGGTCAAGCTAAGATATCCCGGCGCAAGCTGCTTCGGGGTTTCCTCGCAGAGACGGCTCCGCGTGTGCGCGTCGAAGTGGCGGTAGGTCGGAAACAGGCTGCAGAACACCGCGACGCGATCCCCATAGAGATCATACCATACGATAAACCGCGGATCGGCGATGAAACCGGGAACGCGCGAGACCGCCAGCAGCAGACCATTTCGGTAAGCTTGCTGCGGATATTCGTATTCGGGCGGCAGCAGCAAACGGCTGCCGGACGATGCCGCAGTCTCGGCACGAATGCGCTCCAGCAGCGCCGGCGCACCGGGCGGCAAAGGGATAACTCCGTTGTAACTTGCAAAGGCACCGACCGTGCGGCTGATCGATTCCGGCAGCGGCGACGCGATCGCCCATAAATTCCGGACCACGCCGACAAGAAGCAGAGGCACCAATCCAAAGACCGCGACCTTCCGGCTCACCGATTGCGGAATTGTCAGCACGAAAGCGGCAAGCACTGACAGTGGAATAATAAGATTGGTCAGGAAGCGATATTCATGGTTCTGAAACCCGAAGATCTTGCCGTATCCAAGGCCCAGTGAAGCGACAATCATCACGGCAAGCCAAACAAGATTGTCTGACATCCTGAGGCGGCGCGCATTTAGGAATACGATCAGGCCGCATAAAATATGCCCCAGGTAAAATAACGTAAATTCGACTTTTGGAACGGGAGAATCATAAGAATTGAATCGGCTTGGATTTAGCGACAGCTCCCAAATCTGATAAAGAAAAGGCGAGGCCGCAATAACTGCGCCTAGCCCATAGAACAGAGCAAAAAGCAGGCTCCGCAGGTCCCTCACGGAGATAGCGAAGCAAGCCGCCCAAAACACAATGAAATTAGTCATCGCCAGGCCGCTCCCGCGGCTGAGCCTGGCAACAAACAAAGTAACAAACACTATCCCGAGGAACCGCAACGTCGCGTCGATAAAGCGACCCTCGCGGGTACGCGAAACGATGGTTTCGACAGCCAGATAAAGGCTGCAGATCGTGCCGAGATGAAGAAAGGTCAGAGTGTGCACAAGGCAGGCAACCCCGAGAGCCGCCCCGGCAAAGAACGCTCGGACGGCCCCTGCAGTCCTCGTTAGGTCCGGTCTTCGCGCGGCGTAGAGAGATGCAAGAACGGGGAGGAAGAGCACCCAACCGAGAATTTGCGACGTGGCGCCGCCCAGGCCGGCGGCCGGCGGAATCAAATTGCCGACCGGGGCCCGAAGCCCGGACCACCCTTCCAGCAGCGGGTAGAGAAAGTGGACGAATGGCGTTTCGGCGGACGCGGAAACCAATATGCTTGCCAGCAGCGCAACTTTCCGGTCGCCGCCGATAACGCGCACCGACCAATACGTGCCGAGGAACAGAAATATGCTCAGCAGAGGTACAAAAATAGCGGCCTGCGCCCAAAATGCCGGAAGGCCGCTGATGGCCGCTAGCAGATTGATCAGCCAGTCAGACAAGAAATTGTAAAAGGTCGGAAATTCCCCCGAATAGGGATCCGTGATAAAGGCGTTGCCGTGGAAACGCCCATAAGTCGATATTGAAACCGCTTCTGTATGCTTCACGGTGACGGCATTCCCGTGAAGCAGGTCAATCAGTTGCGGCCCCGCAAAAATATAGAGCAGAACAACTAGACAGGCCACAACCAGTGCATGGTAGTAACTAACGCGGTAAATGAGCATGCGCGCCTTGAACGTGGCCGTGGGGTGGATCCAGAGGTAACCTACATTTTATTGTCAAGTCCAGAGCCGGCCGCTAAGGACGCCATATCACTTGACCTACAGGACATTGAGACCTTTTGCGTGTGAAATGAGCGATACATGTTTTTCCAACGGCTGCCACTCGACGGTGCCTTTTTGATCTACCCTGACCGACACAGCGACGAGCGTGGCTATTTCGCGCGGACCTTCTGCCGTGACGATTTTCTTGCGCTCGGCTTGAAGGATTGCAGCCTTCAGTGCTCTGTCTCCTTCAATTGGCGTCGCGGCACGCTCCGGGGGCTCCACTTCCAGCTTGGAGAAAATGCTGAAACCAAGCTCATCCGCTGCGTTCGTGGGGCGGTTTACGATGTGATCGTCGATCTCCGCGTGGATTCCGGCAGCTTTGGAAAATGGCATGCGGAGACCCTTACCGCCGAGAACGGCCTTAGCATTTATGTTCCTACTGGCTTCGCCCACGGTTTCATTACGCTGGTCGATGAAACCGAACTCAACTATCAAATGGCGGAACCCTTCGTTGCAGATTCAGCCGCTGGGATCGCCTGGAACGATCCGGACCTTGCAATTAAATGGCCGATCGAACCGTTGGTTCTTTCGGAGAAAGACCGTTCGCTGCAGGCGTTCACGGCTTTTCGCGATAAACGATAGACCAAACGCCCGTCCATCTGCATGAAAAGTGGGCCGGACAGCGATTCTGAGCGCTTCTCAGGTGCAGACAATGCTCCCGAGCGGTGCACCGGCAGCAAAAACTGGGCTGTCTTTACACCCGGCGAAGATATCCGTTGGGTGCAACGGTAGTAAGAAGTTTGTTTTCGAATTCCTTGTCGACTTCGAATTCGGGGTGAGCTTTTAAATACTCCAGAACGGCGGTCTTCGGATTGTTGTTTTTCCCCCATGGACGATCCGGAAAGGTGTCGTTTGGCAAGTCATCGACGACAGTATCGAACACTACGCAATAGCTTTCCCTGGAAACCAAAGGCGCATAGGCCTCCAGTTCGGCCAGAACGTGGTCGTGCGTGTGATTTGAATTTAAGAACACCATGACACGGCGAGCACTCTGAGCACGCTCGCGCACGCATGCTATAATATCTGGCGAAATGGACGAACCTTCGATCATATCAATGCGACCACGGAGCGGATGTGCATCGATTGCGGCACGATTATGCGTCCGGATGTCGATATCTATTCCGATAACCTTCCGCGCCGGGCGTGCCGGATCGAGCACTTCACCCTTTTCCACCGCATCGGCGTAATCAAGCGTCATCAAAATGGAAGCGCTCAGGAGAAGAGAGCCGCCATGAGCTATGCCGGTCTCTATGATCAAATCGGGTTTTACCCGCCAGATTAACTCCTGCGTGGCAACAACGTCGGTAGGTAGCTGAATAATGGGACGACCTAACCAGGAAAAATGATACATATATTTGTGAGTAAAAGCGAGTTCTCGCCAACGCGACGAGGCCTCCAGCCACGCGGGGAAATTCTGATAGCCAGAAATGCGGAGCTCGTTCTCGGCCTTGAATGCCGAGATCGGATCAACTAGTGGCTCGGACATCGATGAACGCCTTTTCGCTCTGTGTTAGTCAAAGTAGAGATGGGATATCATCTAATAGCGAACGCGGCGTGAATGAGAACTCATCTTGCACGCGTGATATTGAAATGCGTGGGAATGTGCGCACAGTTGCTCCGGGCGCAAACGTGACCGGCTTTCCCGTCAACTCACGTAAGCGCTCTGCGATTTGCAGGTGCGTCGTTGGTATACCAGAAGCAACGTTGTACAAACGGTCCCTGCCATACAAAGAAATCTGAGCCAGCAGCCGGGTGACGTCATCTATAGCGACGTAATCCTTCGAAGACTCCGGCGCTTCTCGAATGACAACGGTTCCGCGCGCTCTGATCTCACTAATCACGGCGCCTAGAAACGTGATACTTTTTTGATCTGGACTGTACACATTTGAAAGCCTTGCAACGCGAACGGACGAAGCTTCGTGTCCCAGACAAGCCGCTTCTCCTAGCAGTTTACTGAGATCGTAGATCGAATTGGCTGACGGTGTCACCAAAATCTCATCCGCTTCCGATACGGACGCAACTGGCCCAAGCCCCCCGTAGACGCGTGTGCTGGAAAGATAAAGCCACGATTTAAATGTCGATCTGTACAAAAGTTGGGCGCTCAGATAGGCGTGCGCCTCAATTGTTTCGATGGGTCGTCTGCGGAAGTCAGCTGTCAAACCAATACAGTAAATCACATGACCCATGTTCTGCGCATTTTCTGGCAGATTCCGATCATATGCCGCCACCTCGTGACCGTGTTCCTGCAGATACCTCGCAAGGTGACGCCCGATAAGCCCGGTCCCACCTAAAATCGTAAACTTCACTTACGCCATCCAATAATCCGGAGCGGGTTCCCTGCGCTGATGCTCCATGCCGGCAACTCCCCGCGGATCAACGACAAAGCGCCAATCACGCAACCCATTCCTATCCTGGCTCCATCAAGAACGACGCAAGACGAGCCAATCCAGACATCGTCCTCGATCACGATCCCTCCTCGGGATGGTTGAAAACGCTGATCTCGAATTTTCCGCGACTTGTCTCTGTACTCGTGATTAACGGGCGCGAAAACACAGTTTGCTGCAATCGCAACGTCATCGCCAATTCTTAAACCATTGCCGGTATAGATCACGCAGCCTGAGTTTATGGTGACACGTGCTCCAAGGACGACGTCTCCTGGACCGCCGGCAGGCTTAATTTTAACGAAGCTGTCTATTACCGATTCCGCTCCAATCACAATTCGCGTGCCGCGAGTACTATCCTCGATATCAGCGAGATGAGAAATCCGTGCGGTTGGATGGACTTCAATCAAGGTTCCGGGCCTCCCTGCTTTCAATATACTGGAGTACGCGGCGGCTGAGCAAGCGATTTGGCCTCTGACACGATCACGGCGTACCGTCTCGGACGTAGGGACGCGGTTGCTTGTTTAGTCTACCCGCGCAGCCCTGCACCCGAGGTCAATTCGGTCCACAACGATTCGAATTTGCTGCGGGAGACACGGCAACGATCATCGCGTCGTTTCGCTGTCCGGCCTGCTATGGTCGCCCACCCAGAGAATCTCGATCGAAGGCTTTCCCGCAACCGCGTTGGTCTGAGACGGTTGGGAGATCGAGTGTTCGATAATTGCCAGCGGCTTGTCTTTAACCTGATTGTAGATCCGCTGCAGATAAAATCCCTGTATCGCAAACAGAAAGGACATGGTGGCCATTGTCCCCAGTTGCAGCAAGGTAAGCGTCATGAAACCCAGAGGCATCGGCCGGTCGCTGGTAAGCCATGCGAACAAATAGACGGCAACCAACACGCCCGCAGCGATGACCAGCGCCAGCGCCAGATAGCTTGCGAGCCGCAGCGGGATCGTGGTGTGATTGGTGATCCCGTCAATCGCGAGCTTGGCGAGCTGCGCCAGTCCGAATTTCGACTGTCCTCGCGTCCTCGACGAACGATCGTAGGTAACGCCGAACTGCCGCAGGCCAAGACTGGCGATGGTGCCGCGCAGGTACGGATCGTTGTCGTGCAATGTGCAGACCACATCGACGACCTGGCGATCGAGCAGACGGAAATCCCCGGCATCGTGCGGCAGCACATCCTCGCTCAGGCGGTTGATCAGGCGATAGAACGCCATGCGGGCGGTTCGCATCGCCAGGCCTTCCTCGGGGCGGCGGCGCACGCCGTAGACGATCTGATATCCTTCTCGCCAGCGTCTCAAAAATTCGAGCAGCAGCTCGGGCGGGTCCTGCATGTCGGCATCGATCTGCGCGACGGCGTCGCCGCTGGACTTGCGATAGCCGACAAGAATGGATTTCTGAAACCCTATATTGCGGGAAAACCGGAAGATACGTACAGCGGCCACGCCGGGATCGGTTTGATCCGCCTGCTGCTTCAGTTCCTCCAGGGTGCGGTCGGTTGAACAATTGTCATTGACGACGATTTCGGTCGCCATGCCAAACTCATCGCGGATTTGCCGCGCGAGCGCGGTGAGGCGCTTGAACAGGGGCTCGATATTGCCCTCTTCGTTGAGCGTCGGAACGATAATGGAAACCAGGCCAGTCATCAGGATCTCGCGACACGCAATTCTTCGAACCAGGCGATCAGTCCCTCAACAGGCTCGCGGCTCGCAATAAGGCGCGAGCTTCGCTGATAAGTGTTCTCGAACACTTCCGCGTTGGAATGAACCTTGGCACCGATTTCCAGCAGGTCCGATGCATCGAAATGCCTGAAAACCGCCGAGGCAAGATCGCGCAGCCGGATCGGGTTGCCCGAGCTCAACTCAACCATTCTGTCATCGTATGGTCCAGCGAGAAAAGCCAGTACGCTCGCGGCAATGTCCTCGACATGATGATATTCGCGCAATTGAGCCCCGCCGCTCATTTTGAATGGTTCCTTGCGGGCCAGCGCGTCGTACATCTGGCCGGCAAACATGAAGGGATGCGGCCGCTTGCTGCCGCCGTACAGGGTATGCAGCCGGATATGGTGCCAGCGCACCGCACCGCCGGCGCCGCTCAACGCGTCAAACATCCGGGATTTCGATGCCAGATACGGATTCGACGTCGCCAGTTCGGAATGACCTTCGAGCACGGAACCGAAGGTCACCAACCGCACCGTTCCGGCCGGAGCAAGGCTACCGAGAAGTCCATAAAGCCGCCGCGGAAATTCGACGTTGATGGCTTCCATCAGACCGGGATCGGCCTTGGGGTCAACCACGCCCACCGTGCAGATCCAATCCTGCGGACCGCCACGGGCCAGCAGGGACGCCACCAATTCGCGGCCATTTCCCTCGACCACAGACTTAACGAAATCGCGCCGGGGGTCCGCAATCAACTGCGCATAGCCACCCCGCTTCGCCCTGATCGCGGCAGTCAAGGCAACGCCGAGAAAGCCAGAGTGACCAATCAATACAGCGTTGCGATCGGCGCCGCTCATGGTCACCCTTGAGTCCGAAACGGCTACACTTTTAGTCCCCCATGGACGGCGCAAAAGACCGTTTCGCTTGAGCGACCGCAGGATTGGTTATAGATGACGGCCTGAGACGTCAAGGTGCACCGGCACAGGAGGATCGATTGCAGCAGTCCGTGAAGAGTCGCGATCTTGGGGTCATTATCCTATGTGGAGGCCAGGGTACGCGGCTTCGCGAGGAGACCGAGTTCAAACCGAAGCCGATGGTTGCGATCGGCGGCCGGCCGATCCTGTGGCACATCATGCGGATCTACGATCACTTCGGCTGCGGGGATTTCCACCTGTGCCTTGGCTACAAGGCCGAGGTCATCAAGGATTATTTCTTTAACTATCGATCGAATACCGGCAGCCACCGGGTTCAGCTCGACACCGGCTCGATCGAGTCGATCGGAATGAAAGAGCGAATTGAGCAATGGCGCGTCTCGCTGATCGACACGGGAATCGAGACGCTCACAGGCACGCGCGTCAAGCGCGCGCTGGAGGTTCTCGACGGCGACCGGTTCTTCCTCACCTATGGTGACGGAGTAGCTGACATAGACGTCGATCGCCTGCTCGCCCATCATATCGCGTCGGGCAGATTGGCGACCGTCACCGCCGTGCGGCCGTCGTCGCGGTTCGGCGAACTCGATATCGAAGGCGATCGCCTGCGCAACTTCGTCGAGAAGCCGCAAGTCGGATCCGGCTGGATCAATGGCGGCTTCATGGTGTTCGAGCGCAAGGCTTTCGACATTTTGTCCGCGGACGGCAATGAGCCGCTGGAAACCGCGGTGCTCGAGCCGCTCTCCGCCGAGGGTCAGGTCAGTGTATTCCGGCATGATGGCTTTTGGCAGTGCATGGACACCTTTCGTGAAGTGCAGTTGCTCGAATCCATGTGGGCCGAAGGCAGGGCGGCATGGCGGGTGTGGCAATCGTGAGCGACGATACACGGGGGGCGGACGCCGGCTTCTGGAAAGGCAAGCGGGTTCTTCTGACCGGTCATACCGGCTTCAAAGGCGCCTGGATGACGATGCTGCTTGGCAGGCTCGGCGCCCGCGTTTCCGGCATTTCACTTGCACCCGAACAGCCCAGCCTTTTCGAGCAGGCAAGGCTGATCGAGCGACTTGAGGCGCACCACATCGCCGATCTCCGCGATGCGCCGAAGATCAAGCAGATCGTCGATGCCGAACGGCCGGAGATCGTCATTCATTTCGCCGCGCAGTCGCTGGTTCGCGAAGCCTACAGGCAACCTGCGGCGACGTTCGACACCAACGTGATGGGCACGGTCAATCTTTTCGAGGCGCTGCGCGGACAGCCGTCGCTTCAGGCGATCCTGACGGCGACCACCGACAAGGTCTACTACAACCAGGAACTGGGCCGTCATTTCGTGGAGAGCGACCGGCTGGGAGGCACCGATCCCTACAGCGCCAGCAAGGCCGCGACCGAGGCCGTCGTCGCCGCCTATCGCGCCTCCTATCAGGCGCCCAATGGCGTTGTCGCCCTGGTGGCGCGGGCGGGAAACATCGTCGGCGGCGGCGACTGGGCGCAGGACCGCCTGATCCCGGACGCGGTTCGCGCTGCAAACGATCTGACTGCGCTCAAGGTGCGCAGTCCGGCCTCGATCAGGCCATGGCAGTTCGTGCTCGACGCGCTGCTGGGCTACCTGATGCTGATCGAATACGGCATCCGGCAGAAGCAGCCTATCGCCGACCCGAACGACGCGGCCTTCAACTTCGGTCCTCTCGCGGATCAGCCGGGTGCTACGGTAGCCGAGGTCTGCGACTGGATCGCGGCAGCATGGCCGGACCGGTTCAGATGGGTCTCCGTCGCCGATGGCGAAGCCCTCAAGGAAAGCAAGCTGCTTCAGCTAGACTCCGGCAAGGCAGCCCGTGTCCTGGGTTGGCGGCCGCGGCTGTCGTCGCACGACGCGGTCGCCCAGAGCATCGTGTGGTACAAGGGCCATCATGCTGGCCGCGATCCCTTTGAACTTTGCCAACAACAGATCGAGCACCGACTTGCCCCTACCCGTTCTCCGATCTAGCCACTGCCGGTCCTGCGGGGCCGAGCTCAACAGGGAAGTCATCGATTTCGGCGCGATGCCGATCTCCAATGCACTGCTGCGGCCGGAGGACGTCGCTGCCGGCGAGATGTTCTACCCGCTTCGGGTCATGGCGTGCGACGCCTGTCACCTGGTCCAGCTTGCCGAGGGCCTCCCCGCCGACGCCCACTTCCACGGCAACTACGCTTATTTCTCCTCGTTCTCGACGTCGTGGCTTGCCCATTGCGAAGCCTTTGCCGATCAGGCCATCCAGCGATTTTCCCTTCAAGCCGGCGACCTCGTCGTCGAGGTTGCCTCCAATGATGGATACCTGCTGAATTTCTTTCAAAATCGGGGCATGCAGACTTTCGGCGTCGAGCCGTCGGAAAACGTGGCGAACGCGGCACGCCAAAAAGGAATCACGACCGAGAATTCATTCTTCGGACTGGAAACCGCCGAGCGGTTGGCCGCGGCGGGGCTGCGACCCAAGCTCATGGTGGCAAACAATGTGTTCGCGCATGTTCCTGACTTGAACGATTTTACGCGCGGCTTCTCGCGGCTGCTGCAGGACGAGAGCGTGCTGACGGTGGAAATACATTACTTTCCGTCACTGGTGAAAAACACGCAGTTCGATTCATTTTACCATGAACATTACAGCTACTACACGATCCGGGCGGCCGTTCAGCTGTTTGCCCGGCACGATTTAAGGGTTTTCGACGTCGAGTTCGTGCCGACCCACGGGGGGTCGATCCGGCTCTATGTCTGCCGCGACAGGGCATCTCATGCGCCGGCGGCCCGGCTTGCGGAAGCGTTGGCGCGGGACGATGCGGATTTTTCGGCCGCGGTTCTCGGGTTTGATAATTTTCGCGACCAGGTCGATCGCGTCGGCGACGACCTTCGGCGGTTCCTGATCGATGCCCGCCGCGCCGGACAAACCGTGGCCGGCTTTGGCGCGCCGGCAAAGGCGACCACGCTGTTGAACAATGCCCGCATTACCAGGCACCTGCTGCCTTTTACCGTCGACAGCAATCCAAGCAAACAGGGGCTGCTGATCCCGGGTGTGCATATCCCGGTCCTTGCACGGGAGGTTCTCGAAGCGCAGCGGCCCGATTTCGTGTTGGCGCTGCCGTGGAATCTGAAGACGGAATTATTGCAGATGTTTGAACCGTGGCGCCAACAGGGAACCAAACTTGTCTTCGCTGTCCCGAAACTCGAGATCCTCTGATCATGACGGGATCGGTTGCGAAGATTCAGGTCTATATTCCCGTCTATAATGATATTTCGTTCCTGCCCGACGCAGTTGCTTCGGTTTTATCGCAGCGCGACGTCGACGTCGAAGTGATCGTCAGCGACAACGCCAGCACCGACGGAACGTCCGAGTGGCTGGAGCAGGCCTCATTGCACGAGCCTCGGCTTATCGTGCACAGGAACCCCGAGAATTTGGGAATGCTCGCCAACATCAATCGCTTCCGCGATCTGGTCACCGCCGATTTTTACCTGCTGTTATGCAGCGACGATCGTCTTGGCGCTGCGGATGCGCTGAGCAGCGCGCTGAAAGTGATGCTGGACAATCCTGACGTCATGTCCGTTTACGCCGACATGCTTTACATCGACAGATTTGGCAAAGGTATGGCGGCGCGTCGCTTTGGTCGCGCCGGTCGTTTCGACGCGCTTCCAGTGCTCAAGGCGTCGATCATGAGCGGGCGCAACCTGTTCGGCATTCCGCTGCTGCATCGTCGCTCCGCCGGCGCTGCGATAAGCTATCCGGCAGCTATGACCTACGTTGCGGATGTCTATCACTCTGCGAAATGCGCCGATTACGGCGCGCTATTCCATCTTCCACGAAAACTGATCGACAATCGATTTTCCGGCGGCAATGCGACCGGCAGCCTGTACCGAACCAGTCTGTTGCAGTTCGAAGCGTTGGCAGATGATTTTGGTATCAAGCTGTCGCGCACCGAACGAATTCTGCAAAGAATATGGATCAACAAAACGGTCCTCAGCAAGGCGGCGTTCCTGCGTTATGCCCACTGGCGATCACGGAAAGCGTAGGAAACGGCGGCGAAGGTTTTTGGTAGCTGAGCCCCTTTCGCGTCAATTCTGGCACGCCGCGTCTGCGGCGAGCGGCAGGAACCCGCCGGAGACACCTCCGGCTTCAGGCAGCGCCCTCAAAGGCGCGCCAGGCATCAACGTTCTGCCGATCCTGAAGCCCGGATATCCACCAAATGAGCGGCTTGCGCGGCCCTGACGGCTGCCGTATTTGACTGGAGGGACCCGCCGAGTACAAGCTTCCCGGCACGTGGCTACCTCCCCTTAACCGAGGCCGAATTGGCCCGCTTGGACCCAAACCATTGTTGGACCGGACTTCTCGTTACCATCGTTGAGACCGAATTGATCGAGGAAGCCTTTCGGCGTCTCAACGCCAACATGCTCGGCATCTTGTTTGCGCAGGATGCTGGCGGGCGCGTGGTCGGAGCGGTAACCGACGGCGACATCCGGCGGAAGTTGCTCGAGGGGATTTCCATCCGCGAGCAGGTCGCGACCTGCGTCAACCGCAATTTTGTATGGGCGCGGGCCGGCGGCCCTCGCGAGCAGATCCTCAAGCTGCTCGATCAACGGGTGCATGTCGTCCCGATCCTCGATCCCGACATGCGTCTGGTCGATGTGTTCAGCCGCGACCTGTTCCAGCTCGGCGGCGAAAGCGAGGTGTTCGCGCGGGCGCGCTCGCCGGTTCGTATCAGCTTTTCCGGCGGCGGCACCGACCTCACGCATTACTTCGTCGACAATGACGGTGGCGCCGTCATCAATGCGACGATCGCGATGTATGCGCATGCGACGTTGCGGCGGCGCAATGACGGGCGCATCCGGATCTATTCGCACGATTTTCGTCAGACCGTTCAGGTCGATCATTTGGCGGCGCTCGGCAGCGACGGCGACCTGGCTTTGATCAAATCGGTCATCCGCCTCATCAAGCCCACTTACGGTTTCGATCTTGAGGTTTCGGCCGATTTTCCGGTCGGGTCCGGCCTTGGCGGCTCCGCCGTGGTATCGTCGGCCATCATCGGATGCTTCAACGAATTCCGATCCGATCGATGGGACCGCCATGAGATCGCGGAGATGGCGTTCCAGGCCGAGCGATTGATGCTCAACATTCCCGGCGGCTGGCAGGATCAATACGCGACCGTGTTCGGCGGCTTCAACCACATGGAGTTTTCCTCGGATCAGAACACGATCGTTCCGCTCCGCCTTGAACCCAACATCATCGCCGAGCTCGAGGAAAGTCTGGTGCTTTGCTATACGGGATTGAATCGCGACTCCGGCGCCATCCATCGGGATCAGAAAACCCACCATGAATCCAGCGACGCCGTCGCCGCGGCGGCGCAGCAAAAGCACGTCACACGCGAGATCAGGCGTCATCTTCTGCGAGGCCGGCTGCTGGATTGCGGCCGCCTGATCGACGAGGCCTGGCACGCCAAACGCCGCCTGAGTTCCCGAATCAGCTCCAATGAACTGGACGATATCTATGAACTGGCCAAGACAAACGGCGCGGTCGGCGGCAAGCTGCTCGGCGCCGGCGGCGGCGGCTACTTTCTGTTCTTCGTGCGGCCATTCGAGCGCTATCCGCTGATCACGGCGCTGGAAGACAAAGGTTTGCGCTGCTCTCGAATCGCGTTCGAGGAAAACGGCCTGCGGACCTGGAAGTCGCGGATCCCGGCAGCGCCGACCGAAAAGGTGACCGGCGCGGCCGTGCCGCGAGCCACATAATGCACTGGCAGGCAAAAGCCCGGGCGTTCAGGGCCCTTTCAAGTGTTCCTTTCGGAACAAGCCTGCATTTCCTGCTCCAGCGCCATGTCACGCGCCGCCTTCCGCGTCCCGAAAAGCAGGTCAAGGCGATCTACACCCGCGCAAAAAAGCTGCTGGAGCAATATGCCGTCCACGGTACCCGTGCCATCGACGCTTCGACGTTTTTCGAGTTTGGTTCCGGCCGCGATCTCGTTGTGCCCCTCGCCGTCAGTGCGTGCGGCGCCAGGCGTTTCATCACGGTGGACATCGAGCGTCTCGCCAAGCTGGATCTGGTTCGATCGAACGCAGCGATCGTTGCGAGACTAAGCGGCGCCACCCGACCGGCGTTTTCATCCTGGGCCAGCCTCGATCGGGACTGGAGCGTGGATTACCGCGCGCCCGCCGATGCCCGCGCAACCGGTCTTGAGAACGATACGATCGATTGCGCGATTTCGGTCGAAACCCTCGAGCACATTCCAAAAGACGACATCCTTGATATACTCGTGGAAGTCCGCCGCATCCTGCGGCCCGACGGCATCGCGCTGATGCAGATCGACTACGGCGACCACTTCAAAGGCTTCGATCCGTCGATCAGTTCTTTCAATTTTCTGACCTATTCCGACGAGGATTGGCGACCGTTCCAGTCCCGCTTCCAGTATGTAAATCGCCTGCGTCATAGCGAATATGTTAGCCTGTTCGAAAGAGCCGGCTTCGAGATCGTGCTGGAATGTCCGGATCGCCGGTCCGTCGAACCGGCGATTCTGGAACGGCTCGCACCGCGCTTCCAGAAATTTTCGGAAGAAGATCTGTTCACTCTGGGAGCGCTGATCGTGGCTCGCCCCATCAAGTAAGACCGAGCAAAACCGAATGAAGTCTGCCAGCCAAACGCCCCCCATCCGGATCGGCGACCGTCCGATCGGCGACGGACAGCCTTGCTACGTCATTGCCGAGATCGGCAACAATCATAACGGCGATTTCGATCGCGCGATTGCGCTGGTCGATGCCGCGGTCGCAGCGGGCGCCGATTGCGCGAAATTCCAGATGCGCAAGCTGGATGAGGTCTACCGCGCCTCCAGCCTGTCGGGAAAGGATGACGACCTCGCGGTCGAATACACCCTCGATCTGCTGCGCCGCTTCGAGCTGACCACCGACCAGCAGCGCCGCATCGCGGCCTATTGCGCCTCGAAAGACATTCAATATCTCTGCACACCGTGGGACGCGACCAGCGTTGCCACCCTGGAGACGTTCGGGGTCCGGGCCTACAAGGTCGCCTCCGCCGACCTGACCAACCTTCCCCTGCTCGCAAAACTCGCCGCGACCGGAAAGACGCTGATCGTTTCGACCGGCATGAGCACCACCGAAGAAATCCGGGCTGCCGCGAAATTCCTCGACGATCGCGCCGTCCCCTATGTGCTGCTGCATTGCCAAAGCACCTACCCTGCGGCGCTTCACAACATTCATCTGCGTTTCATGGAAACGCTCAGAACCATCCACCCCGCCATTGGTTACTCCGGCCATGAGCGCGGCATCGCGGTTTCGATCGGCGCGGTCGCGCTCGGAGCAGTGGTGATCGAGCGTCACATCACGCTCGACCGCGGAATGGAGGGGCCCGACCACGCCGCAAGCCTGGAGCCGGAAGAGTTCAAGGCGCTGGTCGCCGGCATCCGTGAAGTGGAAGCGGCGCGCGGCGAACCGCTCGCGGAGCGCGCGCTCAGCCAGGGAGAATTGATCAACCGCGAAAATCTCGCAAAAAGCCTCGTTGCCGCGCGTGACCTTTCGGCGGGTACGGTCGTGACCGAAGCCGATATTGCGGTAAAGAGCCCGGGCCAGGGCCTGTCGCCGCTCAAGATGCCGGCGCTGATCGGCCGACGGCTTGCCCGCGCGATGGCGGCGGACGATTATTTCTTTCCGAGCGACCTCAGCGACGGCGTCGCGAAGGCGCGCCGCTATCGCTTCGACCGGCCATGGGGCGTGCCGGTCCGCTATCACGACGCCGAACGATTCCTCGAGATCTGCCAGCCCGACATCATCGAATTCCATCTCAGCTACAACGACATGGAACGCGATCCGGCGGCGTACCTTTCGGGCACTTACGATCTGGGCTTCGTGGTGCACGCCCCTGAGCTTTTTGCCGGCAGCAAGCTGATGGATCTCGCCACGCCGGATGAAGATCTGCGCCGCTATTCGCTGGAGCAGACCCAGGCGGTGATCGACATCACGCGCGGGCTGAAGAAATTCTTCCCGAAGACGGCGCGCCCGCCGATTGTCGCCAACATCGGCGGCTTCACCATGGATGAACCGCTGACGCCGGACCGGAAAGCCGAGTGCTATCGTATTTTCGCCGCCAGCCTCGGCGAACTCGACCTCGATGGCGTCGAACTGATCCCGCAGACGATGGCGCCCTTTCCGTGGCATTTCGGCGGCCAGCGCCATCAGAACATTTTCATCTTTCCGGAGGAATCGGCCGCCTTCTGCGCCAGCCACGGCCTGCGGATGTGCGTCGATATCTCGCACACCAAGCTTGCCGCCAATCATTTCGGTTTCAACTTCGCCGACGGCCTCGCAGCGCTCGGCCCGCATACGGCGCATCTGCATTTTGGCGACGCCAAAGGCCTCGATGGAGAGGGCCTGCAGGTCGGCGAAGGCGAGATCGATTTCGACGAGATCGGCGCCGTGCTGCGCAAGCATGCGCCGACGGCCTCCTTCATCCCCGAGATATGGCAGGGCCACAAGAATATGGGTGAGGGATTCTGGACCGCGCTTGAGCGTCTCGAGGGACGCATATGAGCAGGGTCACACCCGGACGGACGCTGGCCGTGATTGCGGCACGCGGCGGTTCAAAGGGAATTCCGAACAAGAACCTGATCGATCTCTGCGGCAAGCCGCTGATCGCCTGGACGGTTGCGCAAGCCGGCGCCGCCCGCGGCGTCGATGTGGTCGCGGTGTCGTCCGACAGCGACGCGATCCTGGCTGCCGCGGAAGCCGCCGGTGCGGTCGGCGTACGCCGCCCCGACGAAATCTCCGGCGATCTGGCGTCGTCGGAGGAAGCCTGGCTTCACGCGCTCGACCAACTCGATGGACGGCTTGGTCCGTTCGGACGCATTGTGGCGCTGCAGGCGACCTCTCCGATCCGGGAAGCCAGCGATATCGACCATGCCCTCGATGCCTTCGAGCGGGAAAAGCTCGACAGCCTGCTTTCGGTCTGCGAAGTCGAGGACTATTTTAACTGGCGCATCGGCGCCGACGGCCCTGAACCGATCAATTATGACTATCATAACCGGCGCATGCGCCAGCAGATCGAAAAACGATATCTCGAGAACGGGTCGTTCTATGTGTTGGTTCCAAGCCTGCTGCGCGAACACAAGAACCGGCTCGGCGGCCGGATCGGCATGCATCTGATGGAACGCCACAAGATGTTCCAGATCGATCGCCCCGAAGACATTAAACTATGTGCCGCCATCATGCGCAGTTACGGCTATGCGTAGCCCCGAACGATTTTCGCTTGAGGGGCGCCTCGCCATCGTCACCGGCGCGTCTCGCGGTATCGGCGCCGCGATCGCCGCTGGCCTGGCGGACGCGGGCGCGAAGGTCTTCGGCCTCAGCCGCTCGGGCACGGCGCCGAGCGCGGTCGAGCCGATTTCCTGCGATCTGTCCGATGATGCGGCGGTGCGCCGCGCTCTTGATGGGTTCGCAAGTCGCCATGACAGGCTCGATGTGCTCGTCAACGCGGCCGGTATTAGCCTCGCGGCCTCCGGCACCGCCGCCGAACTCGACAAATTCCGCCAGACGGTCGCGACCGACTTGACGGCCGTCTACGCGACCATTCTTGCCGCCTATCCCCTGCTCCGGAACGCCGGAAACAGCTCGATTATCAATGTGACCAGCATCAATTCGGTTCGCGGCTTTCCCGGCAATCCCGGTTACGTTGCCGCCAAGGCCGGCCTCTCCGGCCTGACCCGCGCGCTGGCAGCGGATTTCGCTACCGATGGAATCCGGGTCAACGCGCTGGCGCCGGGCTATGTCGCCACCGCCATGACGGCCACGAGCTTCGCCGATCCCACGATGCATGAAGATCGCCGCCGGCATACCATGCTCGGGCGCTGGGGCGATCCCGACGACATGGTGGGCGCGGCCATTTTCCTGGCGTCGCCGGCTTCGGCTTACGTGACCGGACAGGAACTGTTCGTGGACGGAGGCTGGACCACGAAAGGGCTGGCCATCAGTTCGGGTGACAAACCGTGAAGGCGCCGCGTGACCGCATTGGCTTCATGCAGGGCCGGCTATCGGCACTGGTGGATGGCAAGATCCAGGCGTTTCCCTGGGATGAATGGCGGGAGGAATTCCCGCGGGCGAAAGCGCTCGGTCTCGGCCGGATGGAATGGACCATCGACCAGGAGCGGCTTCGCGAAAATCCGCTGACGACCGAAAAGGGCCGCGCGGAAATCCTCCGTCTCTCGCTTGAGAATGCGATTGAAATTCCAAGCCTGACCGGCGACTGCTTCATGCAGGCGCCGTTCTGGAAAGCGGCCGGCGCGGCGCGGGAAGCGCTTGTGGCCGACCTCGACCTGGTGCTCGGCGCGGCTGGCCGGCTCGGAATCGAATTCATCGTGATTCCGCTGGTCGACAACGGCAAGATCGAGACGCCGGATCAGGCGGACGTTTTGCTGCGCACTTTGCTCGATCGCGCGGCGTCGCTGTCGAAGCAAGGCGTCAAGATCGTCTTCGAATCCGATTTGCCGCCGGCTGACCTCGCCCGGTTCATCGCCCGATTTCCGCACGCGGTTTTCGGCGTCAACTATGACATCGGCAACAGCGCCGCGCTCGGATATGATTGCGGCGAGGAAATTGCCGCCTATGCGGCGCGCATTCTCAATGTGCATGTCAAGGATCGCCTGCGGGGCGGCACGACGGTGCCGCTCGGCACCGGTACAGCCGAACTGGCGAAGGCGATCCGGCTGATCGAGCAGGCCGGATATTCCGGGCAATACATCCTTCAAACCGCCCGCGCCGGGGATGGCAACCACGCCGGCACGCTCGCAGCATATCGCGACATGACCGTACGGTGGATCGAGGAAGCCGGAACATGAAACTGGAGCTTGAGGGTCGGGTCGCTCTCATCACCGGGGCCAGCCGCGGGATAGGCCTTGCCATCGCAAGGATGCTTGCGGCGGAAGGCGCTCATATGGCACTTGCGGCACGCGGCCAGGACGGTCTCAGGGCGGCCTGCCAGCAAATCGGCGGCAATACCTCGTTCCATGTCGCCGACGTTACCGACCCGGCCGCAGCGCTCGCGATGGCGCACGCCGTCGAGAAACAGTGGGGCAGGATCGACATCCTGATCTGCAACGTCGGCAGCGGGGCTTCGGTGCCGCCCGGGCAGGAGACCGCTGCCGAGTGGTCCCGGGTCATGGATATGAACCTGTTCGCAACCACGAATACGATCGAGGCGGCGCGGCCGATCATGCAGCGCGGCAGCGGCGACCGCGCGATCGTTTGCGTGTCCTCGATTTGCGGCCTCGCCGCCCTGGGCGCGCCCGTGACCTATTCGGCGGCCAAAGCCGCGCTCAACGCCACCGTGCGCGGCCTTGCCCGCCCGCTGGCGCCCGAGGGCATCCGCATCAATGCCGTGGCGCCCGGCAATATTCTGTTCGAGGGCGGCACCTGGGCGCGCAAGCTCGCCGAGAACAAATCGGGCGTCGACGAGATGCTGGCGCGCGAGGTTCCCCTGCGGCGGCTTGGCACGCCGCAGGAGATCGCCGATGTCGTGGCCTTTCTCGCCTCGCCTCGCGCCGCCTTCATCACGGGCACGGTGATCGTTGCCGACGGCGGACAATTGCGCGCTTGAACAGGAGCATCCCATGACGGTCCCCTCCGCTCGCTACGATCTG
Source organism: uncultured Alphaproteobacteria bacterium (assembly GCA_963793165.1). Lineage (GTDB taxonomy): Bacteria > Pseudomonadota > Alphaproteobacteria > Rhizobiales > Xanthobacteraceae > Bradyrhizobium. The sequence goes on along the minus strand of CAWBYU010000001.1, from coordinate 1,649,719 downwards.
TCGGGACGCACGGCGCTGGTGACCGGCGCCGGAGGACTGCTGGGGCGACAGCATACGGCGGCCTTGGCCGACGCCGGCGCACGCGTGGTGGTCACCGATATCGGGCTGCCTCAGGTCGAGGCGGCCATCGCCGCGGTCAAGGCGATCGCCCCTGCGGCCGATCTGGTTGCCGTGGCCATCGATGTTACCTCCCAAGAGTCGGTCAACGCGGCTGCCGCCGATCTGGCCGGCCGCGGGATTTCTGTGGATATCCTGGTCAACAACGCCGCGATCGATCCCAAGGTGACTTCCACGCCCGGCGTGATGCATTCGTCGCGCTTCGAGGCGTTCCCGATTCCGCAGTGGCAAATGGAAATCGCGGTCGGCCTCACCGGCGCGATGCTGTGTTCGCAGGTCTTCGGCGGCGCCATGGCGAAGCGCGGCAACGGCGTGATCCTGAACATCGCCTCGGACCTCGGCGTGATCGCGCCCGACCAGCGGCTCTACCGGCAGCCGAACGTCACCCGGGATGAGGAGCAGCCCGTCAAACCCGTGACCTATTCGGTGATCAAGCACGGCCTGATCGGCCTGACCAAATACCTCGCGACCTACTGGGCGGATCAAGGCGTGCGCGTCAACGCGATCTCGCCCGGCGGCGTATTCAACAACCAGGACCCGGCTTTCGTCGAAAAACTGACGCGCCTGATACCGATGGGCCGCATGGCAAGAGTCGACGAATATCGCGCCGCGATCCAGTTCCTCTGCTCCGACGCCTCGAGCTATATGACGGGGCAGAATATGGTGATGGACGGGGGGCGGAGTGTATGGTGATCGCTTGCAGTTTCGCCACGGCAATTTGATACCACGATGTCATTTCCAGTTTCACCCGGTTCCGGCCGCATGCAGATCCGAATTTCGCGGTGGCCATGTATAGTCTAGACCAATCAAAGAACGACACATCGGTTACGCTGGATCTACTTCGCGCGGGCGCAGCGCAGATGGTGTGCGTCGGACATGGAATTTCATTTTTTGCTTCCCAATGGCGGCCCGTAAGCCTGCCCTTGATGCAGAATGTCGGCGTCCTGCTATTTTTCCTGATCTCCGGATTCCTGATTACATATACGCTCATCGAGCGCTCGACAGATCCATCCTACGGCTTTTGGCAATTCTGCATCGAGCGTTCCGCAAGGATTTATTCCGGGCTGATCCCGGCGCTCGCTCTCATCGTCGTGATCGATGGCATAACGATCTATCTGACGGGCGATCCGACCATATCGCGGTACTTCACGTTCAAGACGATGATTGCCAACGTCTTTATGCTCGAGGGATATCGGGGAGTTTACCCGAACGTCCTGCAATGGTCCGCCTTCGGCTCTGCGAGCCCGCTTTGGACGCTGGCGATCGAATGGCATATCTATATTTTTGTCGCGTCAGTGTTCTTTGTGGTTAAAAGGCCACGATCAATTCCCTTTCTGATCCCCTTCGCGCTTTTCTTTGGGCAGACGCCGATCCACTTTCTGCTGGGCTCTTTTCAGCAAGATGGTGTTGGCAAGGGGCTGTTTACTCTCTGGCTTGCCGGGTCGCTGGTTTATCTTGTAGGGCGGCCAACCGTCGTGGGATATCTCGCCGCGATTGCAATCAGCGTCTGCAGCGTCATAGCGTACATAGCGCTCACGCATGCCGCCGCAGAATACAGTTTCACGACCTACCCCCTACTGCTTGCCGCATTTTTCGGGCTTATCGCAGCCTCACAGACCGGGCATCTCTTCACCTCGCCACGAATTCGAAGCGCCATCAAATTCATGGCGGATTATTCGTTTTCACTCTACCTCGTCCACCACACCATCATGTATGCGATGTGGACGATCTTCCCGGCGAGGGGGACGATGATGTTTATCGCCGCAGTCGTCATTTCGAATGTGGTCGCGATGGTGCTGGCGGAAGCGGGCGAAAAACATCATCGGAAGATTGCAAAGGCATTGAGCCGCAGGTTGCTTGGCCAACAAGGCCGAGCCGTCCTGGCACCCTGATCTGTCGTATTGCCATCTGGCATCCGTCCCCGCCGGGAACGATGATACTGGTTCCGGAAGGCGATCGCGACTTTCGCGCGCTTGGCCGCTTCCTCGAAGCGCATCGGGATCGGCTCCCCAACTGCCTATGCCGGGATCTGGGGCAAATGCGCCATTGCGCGATATTACAAGGCGACAGCGATCAATGCTGCAAAATTCCAGCAAGATTCATGTGCGCCGGCCGAGAATGCTCGATTCCCAAAAGCGTCCGACGGTTGTCATTGGAACGCTGCAAGTGAAGACTCCCCAGTGTCAGTCCTACGCAAGTCGTAACGGTGGTCGCTCGACCGCCGAACGGTCTTAGGAAATCAAAAACGACGTTCCCGAAAATATCCGAGACCGACATCTCACGAGCCCCCAGTGGGGGGATAGCACCGAATTCACCATCAAGCCGCTCTCCGTCTTCGCGAATCAAAACAGAAGTTGGACGTGCCGCCAGCCCATATTCGGGGTCGGAAGAATGATTGATCAGCATAAGGCTGCTCATCACCTCCGTCGTCGCGATTATCTTCGGGTTAATACCCGTGAAGCCGACGTGAGTTTTGAGCCTTCCTTCGTTCAACGGTCGCGCAAACGCTCCGGTACGATAGATCGCGACATTATCCTGATCGATGTAGGTCATCGAAAAGCTTGCGGGCGACGAGCGGTAGCCGTCCATTCGCCCTCGCGACATGACGGCTGTGACGAGATAGTCATCCGCAGGCAAATTCAAATTCATGAGAAGCTTCGACAGATCAATATCGACCGACGCTCCCGGTTCGTAACTTGAGGGAAGCTCGTAGCTCGCGCGATACTCGCCGTCACGAGATAAAATGTGGAGCTTGAAACGCAGGTTTTTGCTGATTCCGGACGCTGCGAGACTACCCAATTCAGGAATCAAATCTTTCACATTTGCGAAAAAATTCTTCTTCAAACTGCCTGCCACCAGACTGCGAAGGTATTTAATGTCCAATGGGCGATACCAGGCCGGTATGGAAAACCCCATCCGACACTCAATTCCCGAAAAAGTCGGGAAGATGAACCTCGGCTCATACGGCCTCCAGGGGCTTATTGGAAATCGGCTCACTGCATTCCCCTAAAAATGATGCAGACTGAATTTGCCATTGGCAAATTCGTAATAGCTAAACGGACTGGCAATATTGGTTCCCTTGAATTCCAGCGCGAAACTTTCCGCCGAGCCAACAAGACGCTCGGCGTTCGGAAACAATTCCAGAGTACTTATGCGACAGGCTCCCATCGGCGAAATCCTGGGGAGAGTTTGCTCACCCAAAACGTCGCCATTCAATGCAACCAGTCGCGCTGTCCCTACAAACTCGCCATCGGGGGCCAAGCATGAATTCACAAGTACTACGCCGGATTGATTTATAAACCGGGTGAGATAAGTCTAAATCCAGGCCGAAGTTGGAAACGACTTCGCCACCACCGGCTCGCGTTCATGTGACAACGTGATCGCGCCATTCCGCGAATAATACTGCGCGTAATAACCCGTCGTAACCATTCTTCCCGATCGAATTTTCGTCTCGTGTTTCGGCATCAAAGTCATCGCAACCGTGCCGGAAACATTCGGGCACAAGTCGGAAGTCTTCAATTGCAGCTGCCCGTTCAGACCAAGATCTTTCTGAAAATAACCTGCCTGTTTGCCTGCACCATCGAAAAACCAGAGGTGAGCCTCCGCATCGGGGTGCTCCTTGAGAAAAATTGAAAAATAGTTGAACGCACAAACCTCGGTAGTAACTATCTCATCATTACGGAGGTAAAGGACCGCTGGGGGATACCCGCGCGCCACCGCTTCATCGATCTTCAACTCACCGGACATTTTCAGGAACTCGGCGCGCTAGAAAACCCACCCGCGTGTCGGAACTCATCCATTTTTCCTCACTCTTAGAGCCAAGTCGTGTGCGAGAAGCGCGGTTTCAACAATTTGGGTCTAAATACTCTTGTCATGAAATTTCGACCATAACTCAAGAAATCTCTTTACGCTCAGAGACTTCGAGAATCAACCCAGGCGAGCTTTTCGTATTCGGGCTCCGTTACCGCCTGGACTGCATTCGTAACCTGGTTAAACCTAACAACGACCGTTCGACTCCGATTGGCCTTGCGTGCGGGAATGGGACGAAATATTGACGTTGGAAGCCCGTGCCATCGGGAGGAATCATGAACAAGCAACCTTCAAGTGTGGCGCCTGATGTCGTCAGCGTCCTGAAATTCGTAGCGGCGCTTGCCTGGCGGGCCAAGTGGCTGATCGGTGTCGCTTCCATTGTCGCAGCGGCGGTGGCCTTTGCTTTGGTCCGAGCCGATACCGTCCAGGTGTGGACCGGAAAAACGACCCTGACGATCGGTCTGTCCCCGACTGCCGATTACATTCTGCAGGGAAATGGGCCGTTGACATCGACGATCGACACGCCGCGGAGCACGGTCGCGCGAATATCCGACCCGGCTTTCAAAAACCAGGTTGTGAGTCGGGCGGCATTTGAACCCGCGACAGCGGCCGTTTCCCGATCATTGGTCTCCTCCAGCCTACGAGGAATCGTCTTGGAGGGAGAGCGCGAGGTCGCGATCGAACTTTCGGCGGGTTCCGCAGCCGATGTTCAGGCAGCCTTCCGGGCGATTGCTGCGGAAATCGACCGGACGCACGGAGAGATTCTCAAGCGACGGCTTCAGCTTTTGCAGAGCAGGATCGACGAAGCAAAGAGCAGGGTCGCTCTGATTGAGACATCCAACGAACGCTTGAACGACCGCTTTTTCAATGTATCTCCTGACGAAAAAACCCAAGTGCGTCCCTTGATTTTCAACCTTGTCCCGGCGGCGTCGATCCCCGCATGGAACACACTGCAGGACCGCATCGAACGTGATACGACTCTGAAAGAACTGAGCGAGCCGAGTGTTCTTCGTCTCGAAAATTATACTTTTCTTATGCCCCGTTCGACCAACGCATTAAAAGCGTCGATATTGGCCGGTCTTGCCATGCTCGCCGCGATGATCGTCCTAACAATCGTTGTCAACCGACCGGCAACGGCCGACTGAGACAAACGGCCTCCCCGCCCGGCCTGTCTTGATCACTCCCGAGAAGGTTCTGGCGAATGGCCACTCTTCCATCACAGATTGCGGTCCTTTTTACGGGGGGCGCCTTTTTTCTGTGTGTCCTGTACATTGCGGCCTACAGACCCGTCATTTTTCTGGGATTTCTGTTCATCCTTTTCACGCTGGTCTGGCGAACATCCGCCACCATGTTCATCGACCTGGCCGGACCGGTTTTTGCCACACAGCCGTCTCAGTACGTCGGCCCGGGACTTGCGACGCTGTTGCACGTCCTGGCGTATTTCTTGACGTTGATACCGTTTTTCATCCTCCTCAGGCCCAGTTCAATCGAAGGCTGGCTGAACGGCGCTGATACACGGCGTGCGCAGCACGGGGTGCTGACACTTTCAGACGCCACCGTGGCACTCTCGTTCCTTTTCCTGGGATATCTGTTTTTTGATTTGGTGCGCAACGGATCGATCCCCTGGTTCGCCCACATCGAGCGATTTGTCTACACCGCGCAATATGCAGGCGCTGCCCACCGCTGGCTCATGCAGTACGGCAATCTCGTCGCCTTCTGGTGGGGCATGATGTTTGCAGCGGAACGCCTGCGCAATCGGAAAACCGACATTCGTTATCTTTGGTTATTCGGTGTTCTCGTGGTTTATATGTTTCTTACTGGCCATCGCTTCTCACCCTTTTATAGTTTCGGCAGCTTTTTTATTATTCCACTCTCAGCGGTGATTGCCGCGGAGATCAAGGACAATCAATCCAGAACTCCATTTTCCTGGGTCGGACACGCGTTTCAGACGCGCGACCTGATCGCCGTCATCGCGATCGGTTCCCTGATTGTGATCGTCTCCGCTCTCGGGATTTATAACAATCTGGTCAATGTTCGCGGATTCGCAAATTCCCAAATCCTCCCGCAATTTTGGGAGCGCCTTCTAGTGCAGCCGAGCGAGCTTGGCTGGATTTCCTACGACCGGGTCTTCAGCTTCGGTCATTGGCAGCCAGATCGCGTCTACGATTTCCTGTTTCAGATGCCGCTCGATCCCAACAGGAACACGACACCGCAATATCTGATGCTCGAAGCGATCGGTGAGCCTCGAACGCAAGAACACATCTCGGGCGGCTTCCAGTTTGCTGGCGGCTTTCCGGAGATATTTTTTGAATTGTTCGGACCAGTTTATGCATGGCCATTCATTTTTGGCGCTGGTTACATTGCGGCAGCGTTGACGGCGCTGATCGTCAAGGGTGTTATCCAGGGGCGCTACGCATCTCCTCTGTTGTCGCTCTATGTCCTGTTCGGATTTTACGTGATGTACATTGGCGGCATGCTTAACTTCCTCATTGTCGAAAGCTACTGGATCAAGATCGCAGCTCTTGCTGCGGTGCTGATGATGGAGTGGCGCCTTGGCCGTGCCGGGCTGCCTCTGGTGCCATGGGCGATGTTTCGGAATCCAGTTGCTGATTGGCCCAAAACGGCTTCCATGGCGCTGTTGTCGAAGTTGAGGGCCAAGTGGCGGTCGCCAGGTGCGAACAGGGTCCACTCCTTGCAGGTGATGATGAATACCGATAAGAAACCGCCGACGAAATGAGGCCAAGCCGGGATACAACTAAATGACGGCATCCGCCGAAATCCCCTCAATCGCCTCACGTATCCATGCCGAGATCGATGAGATAGCGGCAGGCTTCGCGCGGCTCTCCGCGCACTCGTCGGCCATTGAGCAAGCTGCACGAGCGATGATCGCATCGCTGGCTGCGGGCGGCAAGATCATGTTCTGCGGCAATGGCGGCTCGGCAGCGGACAGTCAGCATCTTGCCGCCGAATTAATGGGACGCTACCTGAAAGACCGGGCGCCGTTGGCGGCGCTCGCGCTCACGGTCGACACCTCGGCGCTGACCGCGATCGGAAATGACTATGGGTATGTCGAGGTGTTCGCACGACAACTGCGTGGCGTCGGACGGCAAGGCGACGTGCTGGTCGGCCTGTCGACAAGCGGCAACAGCGCAAACGTGATCGCGGCGATCGAGACCGCCCGCATGATGAATATCAAGGTCGTGGGCATGACCGGAATGAATGGAGGACGCATGGACGGTCTGTGCGACGTCCTGATCAAGGTTCCGGCAACGCGGACTAACCGTATTCAGGAAATGCATATCGCGGTCGGGCACATGCTGTGCGGCTTCATCGAGGATGAGCTGTGCTGAGGCAGGCCGTCATTCTGGTCGGAGGGCTTGGCACGCGGCTTGGGGACCTGACGAAGACAACCCCCAAGCCGATGTTGCATGTCGGCGGCCGGCCATTCCTCGATACGCTGATCGACGAAATCGCGCGATACGATGTGTTCGATGAAATTCTGCTGCTCGCGGGCCATCAAGCCGAAAGCATTCGGACACGCTATAGCGGCACGGTCAGAGGGCGTTCACGGCTGGCTGTCGCGCTGGAGGCGGAGCCGCTCGGGACGGCGGGCGCGCTGGTTCATGCGGCGAGCCTGCTGCAGGAGCGCTTTATGCTTCTCAACGGCGATTTGTTTTTCGATTTCAATATTCTCGATCTCGCTGCGCGCGCGGGCTCCAATCTCGTTCATATGGCGCTGCGCGCCGATGTCGGGGATGACCGATATGGCCGCGTCGTCCTGGACAAGGACCTGATTCGCGCCTTCATCGCGCCAGGTCAGGGCGCAACCGGTCCGGTCAACGCCGGCGTCTACGTCATTGACCGCTCGATCATTGCCGGAATTGGCCGCCTCCCCGCCTCGCTTGAGCAGGATGTTTTCCCCACACTCGCCGCGAACGGCGCCATGGGCGGAACGCCCTATCGGGGCTATTTCATCGATATCGGCATCCCCCAGGATCTTGCGCGCGCCGATGCCGAGCTCAACGAAAGATTGAGACGGCCGGCCGTCTTCTTCGATCGCGACGGCGTTCTCAATCATGATTCAGGCTACACGTTCGAGCCCAGCAAGCTGAGATGGATCGATGGCGCCCGCGAGGCCGTCAAGGCGGTCAACGACGCCGGATATTTCGCGTTCGTCGTCACCAATCAATCGGGCGTCGCAAGGGGCCTTTACGAAGAGAGCGACGTGCAGGCTCTGCATCGTTGGATGGCCGACGACATGGCCGTTGTCGGAGCCCATATCGATGCGTTCGAATACTGTCCGGATCATCCCGAAGGCACCATCGAGCGATATCGTCGCGTCAGCGATCGGCGCAAGCCCGCGCCCGGAATGATTACGGACCTCCTCGGCCGTTTCCCCGTCCGCGCCGATGGCAGCATCCTGATTGGCGACAAGCCGGGCGATCTTGCGGCGGCTCGCGCCGCTGGCGTGCAGGGGCACCTGTTTTCAGGCGGCAACCTTGAGGCCTTTGTGAAGCAGCATTTGCAGCTCATGCCCCGCTGACCCGAAATCGGCCTGGAACGAGCCGGCCGGTTAGGACGGCCGGCCTCCAATCCGGACTTCGACGCTCGGAAATCACTGGTTTTCCGCGATTTGCCGCACGGTTTGGTTGCACGCGACGGGTATTATGCTATAGCGCCATCGTATTGCGAAGACTGGAATAATCGCTTTTTTGGGGTCCCGCATGGAAGATCTGAAGGACGCCCGCGTCCTCGTCACCGGCAGCGATGGATTCATCGGTTCGCATGTGGTCGAGCAACTGGTGAGAGCGGGCGCCAACGTCAGGGCCGTCGTTTTCTACAACTCCTTCAACTCCTGGGGCTGGCTCGACACCCTTGATGCCGACATCATGAAGTCGGTTGAAGTGCTCGCCGGCGACATTCGCGATCCGCATTTCATGATCTCGGCGGCGGCGGGATGCACCGACGTCTTGCATCTGGCGGCACTGATCGCGATTCCGTTCTCTTACGCCGCACCCGACTCCTATGTTGAAACCAACGTCCGGGGCACGGTGAACGTTCTGCAGGCCGCCCGTCACGCCGGCGTGCGCCGCTTCGTTCAGACATCCACCAGCGAAGTCTACGGCACCGCGCAAGTGGTGCCGATCAAGGAAAGCCATCCGCTGGTCGGCCAATCGCCCTATTCCGCGTCGAAAATCGCTTCCGACCAGATGGCGCTGTCGTTTCACGCCTCCTTCGACACGCCCGTGGTCGTGATCCGGCCGTTCAATACTTACGGGCCGCGGCAATCGGCCCGCGCCGTCATTCCCACGATCATCAGCCAGATCGCGGCGGGCAAGCGCAGGATCCGGCTTGGCGCGGTCAGCCCGACCCGGGACTTCTCCTTTGTGGAGGATACCGCGCGCGGCCTTATTTCGGGCCTGACCGCACCGGCGGAACAGGCCGTCGGCCAGACCATCAACCTTGGAAGCGGCTTTGAAATATCCGTTGGCGCGACGGCGAAGATGATCGCCGATGTGATGGGGGTCGACATCGAAATCGAAACCGACGAGGCGCGGCTGCGGCCCGTCAACAGCGAGGTAGAAAGACTTTGGGCCGATAACTCCAAAGCCCGCCAGCAGCTTGGCTGGTCCCCCGAGTTCGGCGGTCTCGACGGGATGCGCCGCGGCCTGGAAAAGACCGCGCACTGGTTTACCGATCCGGGCAATCTCGGGCGTTACAAAACCGACGTCTATAATGTATGAGGAGAGCGTGGCCATTCCGGTAACGAAGTCCGAACGCTTTGACGTGAGAACGGTCGTTGCTGCCGTCCAGCGCGCCGTGGGAACGCCCGACGGCACGCTGGCACTGCACGAGCCGGTGTTCGCCGGTAACGAACTCGCCTATCTCGAGGAATGCATCAAGAGCACTTTTGTGTCGTCGGTCGGCAAATTCGTCGACCGCTTTGAGAACATGCTGGAGGAGTTCACCGGCGCAAAGCGTGCAATCGCCGTCGTCAATGGCACCGCGGCGCTGCATACGTGCTTCAGGCTCGCCGGCGTGGAACCGGGCGACGAGGTCATTTCGCCGGCGCTGACTTTCATCGCCACCACGAACGCGATTACCTATTGCGGAGCGACCCCGCATTTCGTCGACAGTTCATTCGAGACTCTGGGGATGGATACACAGGCGCTCGGGGCGCGGCTTGACGCGATTGCGCGCCGGGACCCGGGCGGCACGATCAATCGCGAGACCGGCCGCCGGATCGCCGCGATCGCCCCGATGCACACCTTCGGCCATCCCGTTGACATGGACGGGATCACCGCGATCGCGCGGCATTGGGCGATCCCCGTGGTCGAGGACGCCGCGGAATCGCTTGGTTCCGCCTACAAGGGACATGTGGTCGGCTCGCAAGCCCGTCTCGCTGCACTGAGCTTCAACGGCAACAAGATCGTCACCACCGGGGGCGGAGGAGCTGTTCTCACCGACGACGAAGAGCTTGGCCGCCGAGCCAAGCACCTCACGACCACCGCCAAGGTCCCGCACAAATGGGCGTTTGTGCACGATGAAATCGGGTTCAATTACCGGCTGCCGAATTTGAATGCGGCGCTTGGGTGCGCCCAGCTCGAGCAGATCGATGGGTTCCTCAAGCGGAAGCGACGGCTGGCAAAGGCCTATGACCACGCGTTCGCCGGTATTCCCGGCGTTCAATTTGCTCGCGAGCCGCAGGGAACCACCAGCAATTACTGGCTGAATACGATCCTGCTCGATGAAGCCCATGCGGATTTGCGCGACGATGTGCTGACCGCGCTGAACGCCTCCGGTTTCGGTGCCCGCCCGGCGTGGACGCTGATGCACCAGCTTCCCATGTTCGCGACCTCTCCGCGTGGCGACCTGTCCGTCGCCGAATTGATCGAGCGTCGATTGATCAATTTGCCGAGCAGCGCCAGCATACAGGTCCGCAATGACTGATCGGCCCCGAAAAATCTGTTTTGTGACGGGCAGCCGCGCGGATTTCGGCCTGCTGGTCTGGCCGATGCGCGCGATCCAGAATACGCCCGGGCTGACGCTGCAGCTGATTGCCACCGGCATGCATCTGTCGCCCGAGTTCGGCTACACCATCAACAACATCCGGGAAGAAGGCTTCAGCGTCGATGACGCGATCGAGACGCTGCTCAGCAGCGACTCCGGCATGGGCGTCGCCAAATCGGTCGGGCTCGGCGTCATCGGATTTGCCGACGCGTTCGCCCGGCTGACGCCGGATCTCGTTGTGGTGCTCGGCGACCGCTACGAGACCCTGGCGGCGGCGCAGGCCGCGATGTTCATGCGGCTGCCGATGGCGCATCTGTTCGGCGGCGACGTCACCGAAGGCGTCGTCGATGAATTGACCCGGCACGCCATCAGCAAGATGTCGCACCTGCATTTCACGAGCAATAAGGACTCGACACGCCGGCTGATGCAGCTTGGCGAGCATCCCTCGCGAATTCATACCATCGGCTCCCCCGGCATCGATGCGATCAGGCGTTTGAAGCTGATGGACCGCGAAGCCATCGGGCGCGAAGCCGGGATGGCGCTCGGTCAGCGAAACATTCTCGTCACGTTCCATCCCCTGACAATCGAGGCTGGCCATTCCCAAGGCGCGCTGGACGAGTTGTTTGCGGCGCTCTTGATGCTCGATCCGGAATTCCGGATTTTCTTCACGCTTTCCAATGCCGACGCCGAAGGCCGCGCACTGAACCACCGGATCGAGGCGTTCGTATCCGCCCGCCCCAACACTGTTGCGGTGGCGTCGCTCGGGCAGCTTCGCTACCTCAGCCTGATGAACCAGGTTGACGTCGTGGTCGGCAACTCCTCGAGCGGGGTGCTTGAGGCACCGTCGCTCGATGTTCCAACCGTTGATATCGGCGATCGGCAGAAGGGGCGCGAGCGCGCCAGTTCGGTATTCAATTCAGCTCCGGAGAGAAATGCGATCGCAGCCGCCATCTCGAAAGCGTTGATCCACGGCCGGCAGCCCACCGTCAGTCCCTATGGCGACGGCGAGTCCAGCAAACGCTTTGCGGAAGCGATCGCCGCCGTCCCGGATTTCCGGGAACTGCTCAAAAAGGGATTTTACGACATCAAGCCTGGCGAAACGGTGCCATGACAGGAAGCCGCACGCTCATCATCGCCGAGGCCGGCGTCAATCATTCCGGGAACCTGGAAACGGCTCTCGCTCTCGTCGACGCGGCGGCGGACGCCGGCGCCGACATCGTGAAATTCCAGACCTTCAATGCTGATTCCCTGGCCGGACGTTCCGCACGCAAGGCCGATTATCAGCAACGAACGACCGACGCTTCGGAAACCCAGCACGCCATGCTGCAGCGGCTCGAATTGCCGCAGTCCGCCCATCACACACTGATCTCGCATGCCAAGCAGCGCGGGATCGAGTTTCTGTCGACGCCGTTCGACCAGCAATCGCTCGCGTTTCTATTGTCGCTGCATCTGCCGCGTATCAAAATCGGCTCCGGCGACTTGACCAATGCGCCGTTGCTGCACTCGGTCGCCAGATCCGGGGCGACGCTGATCCTTTCGACCGGCATGGCGACATTGGGTGAGGTGGAGGAGGCTCTGGGCGTGCTCGCTCACGGCTACTCTGGCAATAGCGAGGTCCCGAGCGTCGCAGCGTTCCGCGCGGCGTGGCGCGATCCGGCGGCCCGCCGGCGCCTGGTCCAGCAGGTCAGCCTGCTGCATTGCACGACGGAATATCCCTGCCCGCCCGGAGATGTGAACCTTACGGCCATGGCGACGATGCGGAGCGCGTTCCAGCTTCCGGTCGGCTATTCGGACCACACCGATGGCATCGAGATATCGCTGGCCGCGGTCGCGCTCGGCGCCGGCACTATCGAGAAACATCTTACGCTCGACCGCAATGCCGAGGGGCCCGATCATGCTGCCTCGCTGGAGCCGGCCGACTTCAAGCGCATGGTGAGCGCCATTCGCAACATCGAAACCGCGCTTGGCGACGGCGTGAAGGCACCCAAACCTTCCGAGATCAAGAATATCCCGGTTGCGCGAAAAAGCATCGTCGCCGCGCGACCGCTCAAGGCCGGTGAAATACTCGGCCCCGCCGATATCGCGGCGAAGCGGCCCGGCTCAGGGCGCCCGCCGATCGAATACTGGTCCTTGATCGGGACGGCCGCCACGCAGCCCTACGACGCCGACGATCAACTCTGAATCGGAGCGGTGGCGGGTCTGGCGGGAAATCCGCTCAACTCCGATGCGTCGGGAAATGATGCGGTGACAATGGCGCCCATCGCCACAAATGAATCCCTCCCGATCGAGATATGATCGCGCACTCGGCTGCCGAGGCCGATGAAACAGCTCTCGCCAATGGTGGATGCGCCGCCGACAACGCTTCCGGGGCAGATATGCGTGTAGCTATCGATCCTGACATCATGTTCGACGATCGCGCCGGAATTGATGATGCAGTGATCCCCGATCATGGTCCTCGCGTTCACGATGGCGCCTGGCAACACGACCGTGCCCGCCCCAAGCTTTGCGAAAGACGAGACGATCGCGCGCGGATGCACCAGGGACGCCCATTTGGTAATTGCCAGCCTGCTCACGAGCGTCTTCCGCGCACCGCCCGCCCGCATGGCGCCAACACCCAAAATGAAATATGCGTCCGGAAAATCCGTGACGATGTCGTCTGCACCGAGATAACGCGCAGCGCCAAGCGTGCCCGGCTGCCTGTCCACAAAACCCAGCAGGCGAAATCTGTCGGATTGCATCGCCGCTTCATAGACCATGAACGCGTGCTCACCGCCGCCTATAATGATCAGATCGTCCATCCGCGTTCCCTGCCAAAGTTCAGTTTAACCGCCAATCGGAAGGTGTTCAAACAGGCCGGGCTGAAGCCCCCGCGCGTCGTCAAAAACCGGCTTATCCCCCGGCAAACCCCGCCTTGACGACGTAGACGGGGGCGGCCGTGCATTGGGGATTGACGCCGCCGTTCGCAGCCGCGATATACCGGAATCAGCCGTCGAGCGCCGTTAATATCTGGCGAGTACGAGGTAAAAGCCATGAAATCCTGGCGCAAAGCCATCGTTGGGACACAGGCGACTGTGGGCGAGGCGATTGCCGCGATCGAGAACGGCGGCATCCAGGTCGCGCTGGTGCTGAATGGCGAAAGCCGCCTGCTCGGCGTCGTGACGGACGGTGACATCCGGCGCGGTTTGTTGCGGGAAATCCCGCTCTCGGGATTGGCAACGGACGTCATGAATCGCGCCCCGGTGTCGGCGCCGGCAAGTTTGCCGCGCGAGGACCGGCTGCATCTGATGCGGCAGAAATCCATCAAGCAGCTTCCGCTGCTCGATGACAGCGGCCAGTTGATGGAAGTCGAGACGTTCGATGAACTGCTCGAAGCTCCGCACTACCCCAATCCGGTTCTGATTATGGCAGGCGGGCTTGGCGAACGCCTCGGCACGCTGACGCGGGACCGCCCCAAGCCGATGCTCAATGTCGGCGGGCGGCCTTTGCTGGAAACCATCATCCGCAACGTCGTTCAGCAGGGCTTCAGGAATATCTTCATATCGGTGAACTACAAGGCGGAATTGATCGAGAATCATTTCGGCGATGGCACGGCCTTCGGGGCCACCGTCCAGTATGTCCACGAAACAGAACGCCTGGGCACTGCCGGCGCGCTGGGGCTTTTGACGTCACCTTCGGATTTGCCGGTGGTGGTCATGAACGGCGATATTCTCACCACCATCAACTACGGCGCGCTGCTCGACTTCCATAACGGGACACCGGCGCAGGCCACGATGGCCGTGCGCGAGCACAAGGTGCACGTTCCCTATGGCGTCGTCACCACAAACGAAGGCTATCTGCAGGCGATCCGAGAAAAGCCGACGGAGAGCTGGTTCGTGAGCGCCGGCATCTATGTGATCGGGCGTGCCGCATTTGATCACGTCGAACGCGGCGTTCACATCGACATGCCGACGGTTCTGGAACGCATCGTCGCCAACAAGGGCCGTGTCGCCATCTACCCGATCCGGGAATACTGGCTCGATATTGGCCGGATGGAAGACTTCGAACGGGCGCATGCGGAGTTTCACGAGGTCTTCCTGTGACCTCCGTGAAGGCTGTCGTCGTTGGTCTAGGTTCGATCGGTCAACGGCATGCGCGCGCCCTGCAAGAGCTTGGATGCAGCGTCACGACGGTCAGCCGTCGCCGCGGCGGAGACTACACCTCGATTGCCGGCGCTGTCGCCGAGGTTCGCCCGGAATATGCCGTCGTCGCGACTGAAACGGCTGGTCATGCCGACACGCTTCGCGAGCTCGCCGACGCCGGCTTTCATGGGTCGGTTCTGGTGGAGAAGCCGATTTTCGCCGATGCCGGGCCGGTTGCCGATTATCCGTTTGGCCGCCTTTCCGTCGGCTATAATTTGCGCTTCCACCCCGTCATGACGGCGCTTGCCCAGCGGCTCGAGACCCGACGGGCAATCACGGTTTCGGCCTATGTCGGCCAGGATATCCGGGACTGGCGGCCGGGACGCGACCATCGCACGACCGCCTCGGCGACCGCGGCGGCCGGCGGCGGTGTGCTGCGGGACCTCAGCCACGAACTGGATTATCTGCTGTGGCTGTTCGGATCATGGCGGCGCGTGGCCGCGCTTGGCGGAGCATCCGGAGCCCGGCAGATCGAAGTGGACGACCACATCAGTCTTCTGCTCGACATGCAGGCCTCGCACGCGGTGCAACTGCACATGGACTATCTGGATCGACCGGGAATCCGCAAGATACGGATCAACCTGGCAGAGGAGACGATCGAGGCCGACGTTGCGGGCGGACGGCTCACCGTCAATGGCGAGGTTCATGAATATCCGAGCGAGCGGGACCACAGCTACAAGGCCATGCACCTTGCCGCGATCGAAGGCCTCGATCCGATCTGCTCCTTGCCGGAAGGACTGGCCGTCATGGATCTGATCGAGGCCAGCGAACGCGCCTTGCATTCGCAGACATGGATATCGGCATGACCCTGCTCTGCACGATATGCGCGCGCGGCGGCTCCAAGGGAGTGGTCGGCAAGAACAGCCGCGACCTGCTCGGCAAGCCGTTGCTGGCATGGACCATCGAGCAGGCGCGGCAGACCGGCCTGTTCGAGGCGATCGCATTCAGCAGCGATTCCGATTTGCTTCTGGAGAGCGCCTTGAAGGCCGGCGCGGATATTGCGATCAAGCGACCGGGCGCGATGGCGACCGATACCGCTCCGAAGCTTCTGGCGATACGCCACTGTCTCGAGCAGGCGATCGCCCGCACCGGAAAAACTCCCGATATCTTCGTCGATCTCGACGTGACCTCGCCGCTGCGGTTGCCGTCCGACATCACGGGCGTGGTCGATCTGTTGCAGAAATCCGGCGCGCGCAATGTCATCACCGGCGCATCCGCGCATCGATCGCCCTATTTCAATCTCGTCGAGGCGCGCGCAGACGGCACGGTCGGTCTGTCCAAAGCCGCGGATCCTCCGATCACGCGCCGGCAGGACGCTCCGCGATGTTTCGATATGAACGCATCGATCTATGCCTGGCGCGTCGCGGCGTTTCTCGAAAATCCTTCGGTGTTTTATCCGGACACACGGCTGTTCGAGATGCCGCAAGAGCGGTCCGTCGATATCGATTCCGATCTCGATCTTCTATTGGTGGACCTCCTGCTCCGCAAGCGGCTGGAATCCGTGGAGGCCGATCAATGACGACGAGCTTCAAGGCCCTTTACGACCTCAGCGGACGGACCGCCGTCATCACCGGGGGATGCGGAATACTGGGGCGCCGCTTTGCCGACGGCCTCGCCGAATTCGGCGCCAGCGTCGCCGTCCTCGATCTCGACAGTCAGGCGGTTGAAAGCGCGGCATCCGAGATATCGGCGCGTCACGGCGTTCGTTCGAAAGGCTATGCCTGCGATATCACGCAACCCGACGCGGTTCGCCGGGTGGCCGATACTATTGAGGCCGATCTGGGCCCGGTCTCGATCCTGCTGAATAACGCCGCCAGCAAGACCGGCGACGTCGACGCGTTCTTCGCGCCGATTGCAACATTTTCGCTGGAAACCTGGCGCGAGATCATGGCCGTCAATCTCGATGGCATGTTCAACGTGGCCCAGGTTTTCGGAACCCTGATGGCCGGGCGCGGCTATGGCAGCATCGTTCAGACCGCATCGATCTATGGCCTGATGGCGCCGGATCAGCGCATTTACGAGGGTTCCGAATATCTCGGGCGCGCCATCAACACGCCAGCGGTCTATACGGCCTCCAAGGCGGGCGTGATCGGGCTGACAAAGCACCTTGCGACCTATTGGGCCGCGCAGGGCGTCCGGGTCAACACGCTGACCCCCGGCGGGGTGGAGAGCGGACAGAACGACACCTTCAAGCAGCGATATGCCGCCCGCATTCCGCTGGGGCGGATGGCGCGCGCCGACGAGATGGTGGGTGCCGTATTGTTTCTGGTGTCGGACGCTGCGTCCTACGTTACAGGGCAGAATATCGCGGTCGATGGCGGCCTCAGCGCCTGGTAATGCGATCCCCGATGATCAAGCGCCTGATCCATAACACGATCATCTCGACCGTCGCATTCGGCGCCGCCGCGATTCTCGGTCTGATCGTGATTCCGGTCATCATCCGGACATGGGGCGTTGCGGAGTTCGGCCTCATTGTCCTCGCACGGTTGTTGCTGCCCAGCGGCATGATGGCGGTGCTGGACCTTGGCCTGTCCGAGGTCACGACCCAGGCAGTTGCGCGCGCGAGGGAGCATCGCGACTGGGACCTGGCGGGCCGCCAGCTTTCATTTCTGATGGTGTTGTCGATCCTGCTTGCAGGGATCTTGAGTACCGCGATCTGGCTGGGGGCCCCGTATCTCACCGTCATCATGAAAGTTGATGCCCCTCACGTCGAAAAGTTCACGGAAATCCTGCGATACACCGCAATCGGAAATCTCGTCCTGATCCCGGCGCTGGTTTGGGAAGGAACCGTCAAGGGATTTCGAACGCTACAATCTCTTGCGAATTTCGGAGCTGGCCTCGACCATTGTCTATGTTGGCTTGACCGTCTGGGCTTCCAGTGTCTCGGCTCCGTTCGATGTTGTCGCCTACATTTATCTTGGCACCATGCTTATGCGTGCCCTGGTCGTGCTGGTGGCCGCGAGTATGGCCCTCGGAAGGAAAGGGACGAAGTTTTCGGCCTGGACCATCGCCATTCGACGCGAGTTGCTGCATCGGTGCTTGCTGCTTCTTCAGGGCAAGCTGATCGGCGGAATTGCCTTACCCATCCAGCCCTTTGTCATTGGCTTGCTGTTCGGCCCCAAGGGAGTTGGCACGTATGATGCCCTTGTCCGACTTTCGCGAGTAGCCAAAGTAGTGGTAGGCCTTTTGACATCGGCCTTGCTGCCGGTTGCCAGCCGTCTCGACGAACGCGGCAACTCAGGGACGTTCCGGCAGCTGGGCGAGCTAGGCCTCGTCATGCTACCCATGTTTACTGTGCCGCCGCTCGCTGTGGCCGCGGTACTATCGTCCAATATCATGCAGATCTGGATTGGCCCCCTGCTGGTCCCTTACGCCCTCTGGATGGGCCTGAGCTTTCTGATTCCGATTTGCGCTCAATACCTCGCCACCGGAAACGTCATCTTCCTGACGCGCCCCGAAATCCAGTCACGGCTGAATACGTTGATGGTGTTTCAATTGCTTGTCTGGGCGGTAGTATCGTTCGCGACGCTAGGTCTATTCGCCGAGCGGGCGTTGATTCTTGGCCAGGTCGTCGGGAATCTGGTGATATTACCATGGCAACTCAGTACCCTGGGTCGGGCGCTGAATCTTGATCCGCGAAGCCTCCTGAGAGCACTCGGAACTCAAGCCGCAATTCTGATAATTGGAAGCATTCTGCTGGCGGTATTAGAGGGTTACTTTCAGTTTGACAGCGTGATAAAGTTAGCAATAGCCGCCGGAATCTTTTGCCTGGTTACCTGGATTGCGCAATATTTCCTGGTTCTCGAGAAAAGGCATCGCGCCATTTTTCCAGAGGTTGGCCGTCTGATGGGCCTGGCGCATAAAGCAATCGATTGAACGCAGACTGGATCGAGAGAATGAAGACGACTGGCCCGCACGACATACTAGGCCCCCTCCCTTCGGCATCCCTGTCGGATCGCGCGGCAACCTATGCCGTCGAAATCGCAAAAAGCATCTATCGCTTGATCCTGCGGAGGGTCAAACGCACCCCCGACGTGGTGAATTCCGAATACAATTTGTCGCATTGGCAAAAGGTGCTTTCAACCAAGGCCTGGGCCAACGCCAAGGATCTCGCTGATTTTCTGACGCCGCCGGATTCAACCGAGAGTCTGAGAAAAGTGGACAATCAGATTCTCCGGATCGCCGCACAGAAATATTATCGGTATCGCGTCGACGCATTAAGCAGTTTGATTGCGCGTCATTGCGGCAATGCCAAACAGATCGTGGAGCTTGGAGCCGGCTATGGCTACAATCTGTTTTCGCTTCATCTCCGCCACCCGGATTGGACCCTGAAAGGGTTCGATATCGCTCCGAACGGCATCGCAGCAGGCCGCGAAATCGCCCGTCATTTCGGTTTATCGGACAAGATTTCGCTGGACCGCATTGATCTGACCAACGCCTCGGATCCCAATTTTTCCGCGATCGCGGGCGAGGTCGTCTTCACCTATTTCTGCATCGAACAGATTCCATACGACGTGGAGAAAGTGATTGAAAATATCATCGCCGCACGGCCAAAGCGTGTGGTCAACATTGAGTCGACCAACGAGCTTCTCGATCTGACCGTTCCTCGCGATCTCGTCTGTTTCCTTTACATTCGCTCGGTGGACTACCAGACACAGCTTTTTTCCACGCTCGACGAACTTGAACGCAAGGGGCGGATTCGCATCATCGCTCGCGAACGGATGCCTTTCGCTCCATCTATCAGGAACGATGGATTTCTGTATTGCTGGGAGCCAATCTGACAAGTCAACGCCGCCTCCAGCGCCCGGCGATGCGCCTTTAATTTCCCTGGAGCCCTGCACAGTGCGAATCGGATTGGTGGTCGATCACCCCAAGCGCGACTTGGCGGGAAATATCTTGCTTGCCTATCAGCTCGCGTCACGCGGAGCATCAGTTGTTATCGTGCCTATGTACGAACAGGGCGTTGATGTCCCGCGCCTGGGTCTCGACACGCTGGTTGTAAACTATGCGCGCGCAGCCAACCTAAACCTGATGCGGAATTTCTTCGAAGCCGGACTGGCCCTTTATGTCCTCGACACCGAGGGCGGCGTGCTTGCGCCGACAGGTGGTAACTCACCACCTGCTATGGCGGCCTACGTTCGTGACAGCGGTTATGCCAATATTCTGTCGGGCTATTTCTTTTGGGGCAGCCGGCTGCACGCGGCGTTCAACGCCGACGCAACGATGAAGCCTGACCAGCTTTATCTAACAGGATGTCCGCGTTTCGATTTCGCCGCTACCCGATGGAGAACATTGCTCAACGGCGAACGGCGCGGCTATTTACTTGTCAATGCCAATTTCCCATTGGTGAATTCCCGTTTTACCAGCAAGCCCGGCGCCGAGCGCGCAACGATGATCCGGGCCGGCTGGGACGCAGCTTACGTCGACCGTTTCCTTGTCGATTTAAAGCAGGTCTTTGCAAATTACCTTTTGGATATAGGCCACCTTGCCGAGGCCCGGCCGGATCGCGCTTTTCTGGTGCGGCCGCACCCCTTCGAGAGTGAAGAGGTCTACCGCAACGCGCTCGGTCGGCATTCGAACGTCGTGGTTGACGGATCGGGAAGTGTCCTCAACATGATTCAAAATGCGGCGGCGGTCATCCATCTCAACTGCGGCACAGCGATCGAGGCGGTGCTTCTTGGAAAGCTGCCGATTCAACTAGGATATCTCGACACTCCGGTTACAGGGGGACACGCACTGCTGCCCGCACGCGTCAGCCGCGCCGTCGAATCGTTTGACGATCTGCTGGCCGTGGTCGACCATATCGACGAAGAAACCGGAAAGTTCGATTTCGATGGCGTTCACGCCGCCAATATCGATGAGTTCTTTTATCGCAACGACGGTCTGGCGGCCGAACGCGTCGCCGATGTT
The DNA here is from genome assembly GCA_963793165.1 of uncultured Alphaproteobacteria bacterium. GTDB lineage: Bacteria > Pseudomonadota > Alphaproteobacteria > Rhizobiales > Xanthobacteraceae > Bradyrhizobium. The sequence continues at coordinate 1,628,693 of CAWBYU010000001.1, read as the reverse complement.
CTCGTCAGCGCGAAGCGGCCTCGCCGGCCATTCGTCTCGCTTGCCAGCGCGCTTCGGGGTACCCGGCGGAACCCCAGCGCAGGACAAATCGCCAAGGGCGCGGCCAGTCTGATGTTTGGCTCTGCCGCAACCGAAAAGGTACGCACTTGGTTCAATCCGGCGCGGCGCGACAAGCGAATTGAACCCGTTTTCGTCGCCTCGCTGCTCGAGCGGATCGCCGCGCACGACAAACGCGATCCATCGCTTTTTTCCGCGACACGCGCGCGATGCGTCAAGACCGGATTGCCCCTGGCCAGCATCATCATCGAACAACGTGCAGAGCGAGCATGACCGCCTCGTCCGACATCATCCTGATCACCACGCTTGCGGAGTACCAGACCCGGTTCTGGATTCCGGTGGCGCAGCGGCTGCGCGGCGCCGGGCGCGAAGTCCGGTTGCTTGCCTTTGACGACCGCAGCGCGGAGATGGCGACCGCGCAAGGCGTTCCCGTCGTCAACATGTACCGGACCGGACTGCAGGGCGGCGCGCCGATCGAAGACCAGGCCGCTTTCGATGCGCGCGTCGCCGGCTACGGCCTGGATGGGACGAACTTCCTGTTCAGCCACGAACGCGTCACCTTCGGGATTCACGACGCGGCCGCGCTGCGCCGGCGCTTCATGATCTACAGCAACGCCATGGAAATGGTCCTCGACCAGCTCGCGACGGGGGGACAGCGGGCGGTCGTGGTGCAGGAACTCGGCGGGTTCCTCTCGGTCATCGCCTGCTTTTACGCGGCGAAGCGACGCGGCCTCCGTAACTGGTTCATCGAGCCCTCGTTCTTTCGGGGCCGCCTCTATTATACGCCGGATACGTTTTCCGCGCCCGACACGATGGCGCAGCCGGCCGATGCGGTTTCCGCCGATGTGCGGACCTATCTCGACCAGACCTTGCACCAGCGGGCGATCGTCATTCCGCAAAAAGACCGGCATCAATATTCCGCCGCGTTCAGCAAGATCGCCAGCGCCCGCAATGCCCGCCGCCTGGTCGAAAAGCTGTGGGACCAGTTCGCGCTCGGCAAGCATCAGGAGTTCGGACATAACCTCCGCCACGCACGAGCGCACGCGGCGATGGCGCTCAGCGCAACGCGGCTGCGAAAGCTCTATGGTCCGATGCCGGAGACGCCTTTCGTCTACTATCCGCTCCATGTCCCCGCCGACATGGCGCTGACGCTTCGTTCGCCGGAATATCTCGATCAGGTCGCGACCATCGATTTCCTGCTGCGCACCATTCCGGATTCACACGTCTTGGTCGTGAAGGAGCACCCGGCCCAGATCGGCGCCGTCCCGGCCGGCCGCCTGTTCGAACTCGCGCGTCGCTTCGACAACTTTATCCTGCTGCCGCCGCAGACCAACAATTATGCGGTGCTCGGCCGGGCCGACGCCGTGGTGTCGGTCAACAGCAAGTCCGGCGCCGAAGCGGTGCTGCTCGGCAAGCCCGTGGTGGTGATGGGTGACGCCTTCTACCGCTCCTGCCCGCTGGTCTTCTCAGCGGACCGCCTCCGGGATGTCCCGCAGCGCCTGCGCGAGGCCCTGCATTCGGGCGCCTTCGATCCCGCCAAGGCCGCGCCCTATTTCGAAACGGCATGGCGCAAGTCGTTTCCCGGCGAACTCTACATTGACAATCCCCAGCAACTCGACACCTTCGCGACATCGTTGTTGTCGGCTGTCGTCGAACCGCCCGCGGCATCCTGAGGGGCTTTGGCATGCCGCTTGTTTCGATCATTACCCCATCGTGGAATGTGGAGCGTTTGATCGGGGAGACGATCGAATCAGTGCAGGCACAGACCCTGCCGGATTGGGAGCTTCTGATCGCCGACGATTGTTCGACCGACAACACCGCCGCTGTGGTCGAAGGCTACGCAGCGAAAGACCCGCGCATCAAGCTGATCCGCCAGCCGCGCAACGGTGGGCCGGCGCTCGCGCGTCAGGCCGCCATCGAACAGGCCCAGGGCCGCTTCATCGCGTTTCTCGACAGCGACGATCTGTGGCTGCCGGCCAAGCTCGAGCGGCAGATCGCCTTCGCCCGCGAGCGGCACGCGGGGCTCAGCTTTACCGCGTTTCGCCGCATCAACGAGGACGGGTCGGCCACCGGCCGGCTGATCGCGGTGCCGGATTCCCTCAGCTATGAGCAGTTGCTCAAGAACACCTCGATCGCGACGCTGACCGCGATCGTCGACCGCGACATCGCGGGCAACATCGCCATGAAAAACGAGCCGTATGACGATTTCTGCCTTTGGCTGAGCATTCTCAAGCCCGGGCACATCGCCTACGGACTTAACGAAGATCTGGCGCGGTATCGCGTCAGGGGTGTCTCGGTCTCAAGCCGGCCGCTTCGCTCCGCCGGCTGGGTCTGGCACATCTACCGCCAGGTGGAACAGCTTTCGCTGGTGAAATCGGCCTGGTGTTTTGCACACTGGAGCGCGCGAGCCTGGCTGAAGCGACGCCAGTTCTGAGCGCTGGCGGCCGGCGGTCATCGACAGGAAGCAATAACGGTTATACATTACCTTCGTCGCGGGACCTCTCATTAAGTGTTGGCGAAGTTTGCCATTACCGATACCAATCCGCTCGCTCGCCGGCCCGCGCCAAGCGCATCCGGCCGATTAAAATCGAAGGTTTTGGAAACGAACAATGTCACTTGGGCAACAATATACCGACAGCAGAATTCTGGTCACCGGCGGCGCGGGCTTCATTGGTTCCCACCTTTGCGAGCGGCTGCTGGCCGAGGGCGCCGAAGTGGTTTGCGTCGACAATTATTTCACCGGCAGCCGGCGAAATATCGCGCATCTGCTGTCGAATCCGTTGTTCGAGGCGATGCGTCACGACGTGACGTTTCCGCTCTATGTCGAGGTCGACGCGATTTTCAATCTGGCCTGCCCGGCATCGCCGATCCACTACCAGCGCGATCCCGTGCAGACGACAAAGACCAGCGTCCACGGCGCGATCAACATGCTTGGTCTTGCCAAACGTCTGAGAGCCCGGATCTTTCAGGCGTCGACCAGCGAGGTCTATGGCGATCCGCTGGTGCACCCGCAGACGGAAGAGTACTGGGGCAATGTCAATCCGATCGGCATACGCTCGTGCTATGATGAGGGCAAACGCTGCGCCGAGACGCTGTTTTTCGATTACTGGCGGCAACATCAACTGCCGATCAAGGTCGCGCGCATTTTCAACACCTATGGCCCGCGGATGCAGCCCGGCGACGGGCGCGTGGTTTCATCCTTTATCGTTCAGGCGCTCCGGGGCGACCCGATCACCGTGTTCGGCGACGGCGGCCAAAGCCGGTCGTTCTGCTACGTCGATGACCTGGTCGAGGCGATCACCCGCCTGATGCTGACCGACGACGACTGCACCGGGCCTATCAATCTCGGCAACAATTCGGAATTCACCATCCTGGAGCTGGCCGAGAAAGTCATCAGCTACACGAACTCCCGTTCGAAGCTGATATTCGAGCCGCTGCCACAGGACGATCCGCGGCAACGCCAGCCGAATCTTACCAAGGCGAAAGCCGTCCTGAACTGGGAGCCGAAGGTTGCGCTGGCGGACGGCCTGAAAGAGACGATTGCATATTTCAAGCGCTCGCTTGAATTGACATAATTGGCCGGCCACGCGGCACTTTCGTCATCCGCTTGATGGGCGCCAGGTCCATGCTGAATTCGTCCGCAGGCATCGCCGAAACCATTCGCCCGAAAATTCAGTCGCGCCCCGCCCTTGCGATCCTGATCTGTCTTCACGTCATCATTTGCTGCGCTTCGCTTGTTCAAGCCTCACATTACCAGTCTTATATGCTGTTCCATGGAGATCGGCTCTACTACGCGATCGCCGTCGTCGCAGCCTTCTCCACCATTTCTTCGCTTTTTGTGCTGGCGCGTTTCAGCTTCGGCTACTTTGCCGGCTTCTATTTTTATACGATGGTCCTAGGCTTTCTGTGGCTAAGCTGTTTCACCAGATACAGTTATGATCGAAAGCTGGCCGGTGTATCGGCAGCCGCCTCGATGCTGCTGTTTCTGCTGCCCGCGCTCTTTATCAACGCGCCTCTCAAACCGGTATTTGCGCTATCGAGCCGAAACTTCGAACGCGTCTTGAAATTTATTCTGTTGCTTTCCGTGGTCACGATCGCGGTCGCGTCGACCTACAACTTCAGATTTATCTCCCTCGATCGCATCTACGATTTCCGCGACGCAATCGGCTTCCCCACGATTCTACGCTACCTGATCGGGATCGTTTCAAGCGCCCTGTTGCCGTTCGCGTTCGCCGGCTTTTTGGCGCTCAATCGCCGCTGGTCGGCCGGCCTCGCTTTGCTTCTCATGCTGCTGTTCTATCCAATCACCCTGAGCAAGCTCGCCTTCTTTGCTCCGGCCTGGATCGTCATGCTGCTGATCCTGTCGCGGCTTTTCGAGATCAGGGTCGCAACCATCCTGTCTCTCCTCGTACCCCTCCTCGTCGGCGTTATTCTGATTGCCATCGTTCCAGCCTCAGACCATCCGCTTGCATATTTCGACAAGGTCAATATTCGAATGATGGCGACCCCCTCCAGCGCCATGGACATCTACAACGACTTTTTTTCAAACCACCCTCACACCTATTTCTGTCAGATTTCGTTTTTGAAGCCGCTGATGCCGTGTCCGTATCAGGATCAGCTATCCGTCGTGATGGAAAAAGCCTATGGCTTTGGCAATCTCAATGCCTCGCTGTTTGCGACCGAGGGAATTGCTTCCGTTGGATTGTTTCTCGCACCGCTGTCTGCTTTGGCATGCGGGCTGGTTTTTGCCCTCGGCAATCGATTATCAGCCGGCTTGCCGGCCCGCTTCGTCCTGCTCTCCGGCGCGCTGCTTCCTCAAGTCCTGCTGAACGTACCTCTCACGACCGTCATGGTGACGCATGGCGCCGCGATTCTTTTCTTGCTGTGGTATCTTACACCGCGATCGATTTTCGACGGAAACGCCCGAACAAATATCTTTGCCTGCGGCGAACCTGAATCCGCTGGAAGCGCAACGACGGCTGATCCGGCGGCAACCGTAAATGGAATTTACACATAAGGCCTTCGCGACGGTGGATTCGACCAGCCCTCACATAAAAGTCCGATCCGGGATTGGCGACCCAATCCAGCTTTCGAACCTGCATCCGGTCGAGTGCGAGAATCTCGCGCGTCTCGGGAGCGCGAATGACGGCGGCTATGTCGTCCCGCTCGATGCCGTAAGAGCAGCCGGCGCATTGCTCTCGTTCGGCCTTTCCCACGACTGGACTTTTGAACGCGATTTCAAAAAGCACAATGCCGATGCGGTGGTTCATTGCTACGACCACACGGTCTCCCTGCAAACCGCATTTGAATATTCGATCGGCCAGTTCATGCGCTTCGTCGTCCAGTTCAGGACCCGCGCGCTGCGCAAGGCTTTTACGTGGATCGACTACCTGTTGTTTTTCCGCGCAGACAGGGTCCACTTCAGACAAAGAGTTCTGGCGCGATACACAGGACAATGGCGTGACCATTGGAGATGCCTTCAGCCGCCTGCCGGCGGAATGCCAGGTCTTCGTCAAGATGGACATTGAAGGAAGCGAGTATCGCGTCCTCGACGACCTGCTCCGCCACTCCCGGAATGTCGTCGCAATGGCGATCGAATTCCACGACGTCGATCTCCTGCACGACCAGTTCAATTCCCTGGTCGAGAAGATCAAGCGTGACTTCCACATCGTCCATATTCACGGCAATAACATGGGCGGCATGACGCCGTTCCGGTTTCCGATCGCCCCGGAAATGACATTCCTCAACAAGCGCTTTTTCAATTCGCCGCCGCCGCCGTCCCGCCTGAAATACCCGGTTCCAGGACTGGACCGCCCCAATCATCCTGCAACGCCCGATTTCGCGTTCGAATTCTGATTCATCGCGGCTGCAATTTGCGCAGCAAAGCTTGCAATTGCGCGCCATATCGTTCCAGCGTCATCGCGAGCATCCTGTCACGCCCTCTTTTCGCGAGCAGGCGCGCCGCCTCGGGATCTCCGACAATTTTCAGGATGGCTTGCGTGATCGACGGCACGGAGGTCGGATCGAACAACAGGCCGGCATCGCCGACCTGTTCGGGGATGGCCAAAATACCGGAGGCTGCAACCGGGGTCCCGACCTGAAAGGCCTCATAGATCGGAATGCTGACGCTTTCGAACAATGACGGCATGATCAAAGCCGTCGCCAATCGATAAATCGCCTGAAGGTCCTCCTGCTCCACATGGCCGAGATGGCGAACCTGTTGGCTCAATCCGAATCTGTCGATAGCCCCCATCACGGTCTGATATTGGTCGCGCTTCTTGCCGGTGAGAACCAGCTTCAAATCCGGCACCTCGGCGACGGCTTCGCGAAACGCTTCGATCAGGCGCACATGATTCTTGTGCGGCCAGAATTGCGCGGGGTAGAATAAGAATCTCTCCGGCAACTGCAGACGCGCCTTCACGGCCTGCAACCAGCTATCGTTTTCGTCTGCCAAAAACTGCCGCAGTGGAGGAGCCGCCATCACCACCGCGCGCTGCTCAGGAATGCCGAAAAACCGGACGATGTCCGATTTCACATGGCGGGATTCGCAAATCACGCGCCGCGCCCGCGCCAGCAACTGGGCATGGACCTGATATCGCCAGGCCCGCTGCCACCGCGAAAAATTCTCAGGGTAATAGTTCTCCTGCAGATCGTGCAGCGCGTAAGCGAATGGCTTTGACGTGTGCAGCAAAGCCAGTGAATAAATCGGCGCCAGCAGAATATCCTGCGCCTCAAACGGATCAGGCAGCCCGATATGCATTTTGCGGGCGGCAAGTGCCGTCAATTGCCGAACACGGGATTCCGCAAAACCGCGGATGGGGTAGCCTGATTTGATGAAATCGGAGTTTTTCGGATCCCCGTAGAGCGTGATGTCAAAGCCGCTGGTATGATGCAGGGCCTGCAGCATCGACAGCGTATATTGATAGGTACCGCCGTTATCCGGTCCGGCGAGCGCGACAACGCCGAGCTTGATCGTCACCTCAGGCACTCCGCCCGGTTCATGCCGGAGACATCTCTTTGAGAATCTCGTTCACATCCGATGCGATCCGTTGCACCTCGGCTTTGGTCAATTCGTAATAGGACGGCAGATTTAAACCTATCTGCGATTTGCGGGCCGAGATCGGCAGCGGCGGCTGCCTGTACATCGGCATCGCGGACATCGTGCAAAAATAAGGCCGGGTGTCGATGCCACGCGCCCTGAGCGCCTGCATCAATGCATCCCGGCGGGCCTCATCGAGCCAGTCGACCTCCAGGCAGACCATCCAGAATGCGCTCTTGGCCCAGTTCTTTACCCGATTGAGCCGGACGCTGTCGGTGGTGGCGATCTCTGCACCGTACCAGCCCATGATCTCCGCCCGGCGCCCGAGAAAATCATCGATACGTTCCAACTGCGCAACGCCGAGCGCGGCCTGCAGATTGGTGATGCGATAGTTAAATCCACGCTCTTCGTGGAAATACCGTCGCTCGGGGTTCATGGCGTGATCGCGCAGTCGCCTGGCGCGCTGATAGAATTCCCGGTCGTTGGTGGTCAGCATGCCGCCTTCGCCGGTTGTGATGACCTTGTTGCCGTAAAAGCTGAACACGCCGCATTTGCCGAGGCCACCGACCTTGCGGCCCCTGTATTCGGCGCCATGCGCCTCGGCCGCGTCTTCGATGATGTCGACGCCGTGAGCGGCGCCAATCTCCCTCAAGGCATCCATATCGGCCGGATGACCATAGAGGTGAACCGGAATGATTGCTTTGGTTCGCTTGGAGATCAGCGACTTCACCGACGCGGGATCGATGCAAAGCGTATCGGCGTCGATATCGGCAAGAACCGGCGTCGCGCCCGTATAGGCAACCGCATTCGCCGTCGCGACGAAGGTTAGATCCGGAATGATCACCTCATCGCCCGACTGCAGCCCGAGCGTGGCGAGCGCGAGATGAAGGCCGGTCGTGCCGTTGCTGACCGCGAGGGCATATTCGGTTCCGCAGTATCGCGCGAAGCCTGCTTCGAACTCGTCGATGTATTTTCCGATCGACGAAACCCATCCGGAATTCAGCGCATCCAGGACAAGTTCCTTTTCGCGCGCGCCGATGAATGGTTTGGAAATCGGAATAAAACTGTCTGGCATGTCGAACTTTCCAAAGCGTTTTCCAGCGAAGTGGACACCGGTTCGCGTCAAGAAAACGCGTCAAAAAAGAAATAGAGCCTCGTTCCGATTCAAACGGAACGGAGCTTCTAGATCGAAGCAACCAGCGCCTCGAACCGCTTCCATTGAACCTCTTTCGAATAGCTGTTCGATATCATTTGATGGCCGGCCCGCGCGATGGCCAATCTCCTCTCGGAGGCACCGAGCAGCGCCTTGACCTGCTGCACGGCATGCTCCGGCGAACGGTACGTCATGATGGTTCGACCATCGTCCATGCCTTCAGGATAATTGCCCTCGTCGGAAAGAAGCAGCGACCCCGCACCCAGCGCTTCGAAGCAACGCATGTTTCCTCGATCCTCTCCGGACATGTCGATAGCCCCGTTCAGCACGATCTTGGCGGTCGACAGCACCTCGTAGTAGTCCAGCCCGAATGTCGGCGGCTGGCCGATGGCCCGGATGGCCGCTGGCCGTCGATGCCTTGCCATCGGCAGCAAACGCCCGAGCGGCGATTCCGCCAGCCGGCACAGGCGCGACCGGTCAAGGTGGTATACGATATTGTAGTCACCGGCCAGCTTGGCCACGGCTTCCAGCACCTCCGCCCGTCGCTTGTGATGGCGCGAATAGCCGCCGACAAATACCACATCGACGGGCCGGTCCCGGCGAGCGGCGAACGGCGCGAATTCCGGATCGTAGGCCGGAAAGAAATAATCCGTCCGGCATCCCTGCTTGCCGATCGCCGCCAGGATCGACGGAAAATTGCAGACGACAAGGTCGTAAACCGAAAACGATACGTTGCGGAACGGCGCGGCATGCCAGGCGATCACGGCTTTGACGCACCCCGGCAGGCTCTTGATGAATTCCGCGTCCCAGCCTGTCGCATCGAGATTGTAAAACACATCCGCACGATGGTCTTCAATTTGCGCCTTCAGGATTTCGCCCGGCGATGCGCGGCGGCTCAAGCCGTGTTCGCGCGCCCAAACTCTCTGAACCGCCTCGTCATCGCCATTGGTGAAAAATGCCCACTCCGCCCGCTGCTCGATCGGTAAAAGTATGTGGGCTGCCGACTCCCGGAAATTCAAGAACGCGTTGATCTGGCCTGCAAACGTCGAACAGTCCTTGGTTAGTTCGCGAATCCTCGGGCGCAGCGAAGGATAGTATCTGGCATTCTGGAACAGCCTCAAAAACCCGGTCCCAATTGTTGCGAGCGTGCGGCAGGACTCAACCGGCGAATTTTGCAGAGGTCAAGCCGGATTGACGCGGCTCGTGAACGCGCCATCCGACGATCCTATTTCGGAAGGCCGGCATCCAGCCGCGCACGGAAGCGCGCGTTGGCCAGCGGGCTTGCAACCCCGGCGACGACGACCAGCCAGAGTGCGCACTCGTACACAAATCGCATTAATCCGGCTCCAGGTACCCACGCTCGGATGATCGTTCCCAATGCCCAGCCCGCCGGCGTCACCAAGACCATCAGCAGTGCCAGGAAAACGACGTGGCGAAGCGGCTGCTGAAGGGTTTGTGCGATGATGATGAGCCCCAGCAGCCCGAACTGAATCAGCAGGTCGCTGGCGACGACCGCCACGGCCGCTCCCAACGGGCCCATCGACGGAATCAGGATCAGCGATAGAACCAGGAATACCGCGAACTGCAGCCCTTTGGTCCGTACCAGCAGGTTTCCACGATTGCTGTAATTGGCGTAGCCCAGCGCCAGTATCGAGGGCGCGATGACGCTGGTGCCAATGAGCAGCGTGATGGTGAGCAAGGGATCGTAAGGTATCGTGCCGTGGGTCCAGAGCGCGAAAAAATCCGGCCAAAATGGCAGAAGCCCGGAGACCACGACGCTCGCCAGCAAGGTGACAAGCACGGAGCCGCGCGCGTAGAGGTGCTGCAACTGTTCCTTCAGGCCGACCGCATAATCATGCCCAAGCTCCGCGGCCAGCGGAAGCGTAACCTGAACACAAAGCGACCGGAGCAGCCCCGCGGCGACGCGGGTGAGCCCCCATTGCGCCACGGCCACCCGATCGGCCACCAGCGCGCTGAGCAGCAACACCGGCAGGTTGAGCAACGCCAGTTCGGTGGCGCCCGCCACGGCGAATGGAGCCGCTTTGCGGAACTGACCGATCACCCAGGCCCAAGAGTGGCTCGTGTGGCTCGCGTGGCTTGCGTGCTTCGCGCGCGCGCCGCGCAAAAAGGGAAACAGGCGCGGAGCATCGATCGCCAGAAGATAGGCCGTGATGAGCACCTGTGCCGCCACATAGGCGACGGTGACGGCCAGCAGGCTGCCGGTTAAGAGAATCGCAACCAATTGGCCGAGTTGCGCGATCAGCATCGCGCGGTTCTGCAGCCGCACCACGCGACCGTAAAGTCCGCGCGCACGATAGAGGCCCGAGACCAGGGCAGACGGCAGCGTCAGCAACATCCCCGCCGTCATCACGATAAAGGCCGCGTCGAAATCCGGAACGGCCCGAAACGCCAGCAAGCCGGAAGGTGAAAGAAGCTGGGTGCCAATCAACAACAGCGCCACAAGCGAGCCGGCAACCCCGAAATAGATCCGCCGCATCGCCGCGTAGAAGCACGCGGTGCGGCCATCGCAATCGATGCCGGCTTTGAAACCGAGGAACCGGTTGATGGCGCGTAACTGCAGGCCGCCGTCGGCGATCAGAGCGAGATTTCCGGCGGCGTAGATGGCGAGCCACGCAGCCAGTATATCGCTGGTCCAGTAGTGCAGAAAAATCGGGACCAGGGCGACCTGTTGCGTTACTCCCAAAACCATCTGGAAGAGATTTGCGGACCAGCCGGCGAACAGCCTGCGCGTCCGGCCTGAACCGGGAGCGCGCGCTGATGCGCCTTCATGGCCGTTCGCACCTGGCACTTCGATCAAGCCCGAAACCCCTTTGGCATTGAGAGCGGAGCTACCAGCCGGCCGGGGGGATGTCGATGGTCACCGCTGGCCCCTATCGGCGGCGAATTTGAAGCTGTCGCTGCCTGCATTGCCGGAGAACAGCATCGGCGGATGTATTCAGGATATTGACGGTCACCGGCTGGAGCGTTGCGCGCTGAAGCGCCGATACGCTGATGGCAGCTTCGCCAGGGTCTCAAAACTCATCTGGAAAGTATTGCAAGCATTCCGCAAAGAGCCCTCGCTCGAGATCCGTCTTCAAACGACGAGGTTTAAAATCTTTAGCTGTATGCAATCCCATAACACCTTAAAGCTGTCCTTTGCCAATTGGAGGGGAACGAGGTATTGAACAAAATCAAGGTCACGGCGGTAACGCTGCGCGGGCACCGCAAGGTCCTGCAGACTAACAAAGGACCGGAGTTCCTCTGAATGCCCTTCCCGCGCGCCTCCCAAGCCCTATCCCGCTTCACCGTACTCGATCTCACCCGCGTCCGCTCCGGGCCGACCTGCGTGCGGCAGCTTGCGGATTGGGGCGCCAACGTCATCAAGATCGATGCCCTGATGGAGGACGCCGGCGGCGAGCAGCCGGGCGGACCGCGCCAGGGTTCGGACTTCCAGAACTTGCACCGCAACAAGCGCGCGATGACGCTCAACCTGAAGGATCCGAAAGGTCTGGAAGTGTTTCGGCGGCTTGCGGAAAAAGCCGATGTGGTGGTCGAAAATTTCCGCCCCGACGTCAAGACCAAGCTCGGCATCGACTACGAGAGTCTGCGGAAGATCAATCCGCGCATCGTCTATGGCAGCATTTCAGGCTTCGGCCAGGATGGCCCCTACCACAAGCGTCCGGGCTTCGATCAGATCGCGCAGGGCATGGGCGGGCTGATGTCGATCACCGGTGCGCCGGGACAGGGCCCGATGCGGGTGGGCATCCCCGTGGCCGACCTCACCGCCGGGCTGTTCTGCGCCATCGGCATCCTGACGGCGCTGTTGGAGCGCGACGTCTCCGGCGAAGGCCAGTGGGTGCAGACCTCGCTGCTGCAGGCGCAGATCTTCATGCTGGATTTCCAGGCCTCGCGCTGGCTGATGGAGCAGGACGTCGCCAGCCAGGCCGGCAACAACCATCCGACCAGCATTCCCACCGGCGTATTCAAGACCTCCGACGGTTACATCAATATCGCCACCACGGGAGGACGCATTTGGGAGCGCTGCGCGCAGGCCATCGGCGCGCCGGAACTCGTGACCAATCCGGACTACGCCACCGCGCCGGCCCGCTCCAAGAACCGCGATGCGCTCAACGCGGAGATCAGCGCGCTCACGGAGAAGAAATCCACCGACACCTGGGTCAGGGAGCTCAACGCCGCCGGCGTCCCCTGCGGGCCGATCTATTCCATCGACCAGATGTTCGAGGACGATCAGGTCAAGCATCTCGGCATCGCCCAGGACGTGCCTAACGCCGAGAACCGCCATATCCGCCTGGTCGGCCAGCCGTTCACGCTGTCGCGCACCCCGACCAAAATGGCGGCGCGACCGCCGGAATTCGGCGAGCAGACCGAGGAGGTGCTTGCCGAGTTTGGATTTAGCGCCGAAGAGATCGCGGCGTTGAGGAGGAACAAGGTGGTTTGACGACGCCGGAAGCCCCGATCGCCGAAACCGGCCACGCCCACGCCGGTAACGCGAACGCCTGGTGCTCGCTGCGACGCCAGAACCCTTGGACCAGGATACCCATCAACCTGGAATGGTTGTCCAGACGCGTTGCAGCCTGCCCTGGCTTGATTCCGTCGGCGAGACCACGTTCGGGCCGCCGGCGCTTCGGCCCCTCAGACGGCCCTGGGAACGGCCTGCTGCGTACCCTTGGCGATTAACAATCCCGCCCCAATCCGGACTATCGCCCGCGACGCCGCTGTTATCGATCGAGGCTTCGAGGCCAGGCCCGCGGGAGGCCTATGCCTTCGCCGGCCGCCACAGCCGCCCCACGCTGCCGAACGCCTTGTCGATCACCGGCCAGAACAGCAGCGCGATGGCGAGTGTCGTGATCGATCCGACCAGGCCGTTCGACCAGAACACCTTCATGTCGCCGCCGGAGCCGATCATCGACAGCCGGAACGCGTCCTCGGCGCGGCTACCGAGCACCAGCGCCAGCGTGAACGGCGCCAGCGGGATGTCGATCTTCTTGAAGACATAGCCGACCACGCCGAACCCCAGCATCAGCCAGATGTCGAACATCGCGTTCTGGATCGCATAGGCGCCGATCGCGCAGGACACCACGATCATCGGCGCCACGGCGGCGAACGGCACCCGCAGGATCGAGGCGAAAATCGGCACCGTCGTCAGCACCAGCACCAGGCCGACGACGTTGCCGAGATACATCGACGCGATCAGGCCCCAGACGAAATCCTTGTGCTCGACGAACAACAGCGGTCCGGGATTGAGCCCCCACACCATCAGCCCGCCGAGCAGGATCGCCGCGGTGCCGGAGCCGGGAATGCCCAGCGCCAGCATCGGCAGCAGCGCCGCGGTGCCGGACGCATGCGCCGCGGTTTCCGGCGCGAACACCCCTTCGATACGGCCCTTGCCGAAACTCTCCGGTTCCTTGGAGAAGCGCTTGGCGAGATTGTAGCCCATGAAGGAGGCCGCGATCGCCCCGCCGGGCGTGATGCCGAGCCAGCAGCCGATGAACGACGAGCGCAGCAAGGTGACCCAGTATTTCGGCAGGTCTTTCCAGACGCCGAGCACCACCCGCAGGCTGATGCCGGCGGCGTGGCCGCGCAGCGCCAGACGCTCTTCCATCGTCAGCAGGATCTCGCTGATGCCGAACAGGCCGATCACCGCGACCAGAAAGTTGATGCCGCGCAACAATTCGCCGGAACCGAAGGTCATGCGCAACTGGCCCGACACCGTGTCCATACCGACGCCGGCCAGCAGCAGGCCCAGCGCCATCGAGATGACGGTCTTGTGCTTGGCTTCGCGGCCAAGGCCTACGAACGAGCAGAACGTCAAGAGATAGACCGCGAAGAATTCCGGCGGCCCGAATTTGAGCGCGAATGACGAGATCAGCGGCGCCAGGAACGTAATCAGGAGCACCGCCACCAGCGAGCCGATAAAGGACGACGTGAACGCGGCGGTCAGGGCTTCGGCCGCCCTGCCCTGCTGCGCCATCGGATAGCCGTCGAAGGTGGTCGCGACCGACCATGCCTCTCCCGGGATGTTGAACAGGATCGAGGTGATGGCGCCGCCGAACAGCGCGCCCCAATAGATGCACGACAGCATCACGATCGCGGACGTAGGATCCATCGTGAACGTCAGCGGCAGCAGGATCGCCACGCCGTTGGGCCCGCCAAGGCCCGGCAGCACGCCGACAAAAATGCCGAGCACCAGCCCGACCATCATCAGCAGAAGCGTCTTCCACGTCATCAGGACGGCGAAGCCGTGAAACAGTAATCCGAGCGCTTCCATGGGTTTATCCTAGTGTCCGAAAGCCGCTTCGAGCGGCCCCTTCGGCATGATGACGTCAAAGGCGATATCGAAGGTCACGAACATGATCGCGGTGAACAGGAAGGCCGTGAGCAGCGATTTCCACAATGCGATCTTTCCGACCATGCGCATGAACGCGGCAATCAGGCAGAAGCTCGCGACATAAAGCCCCAAGAACTGCGTGGCCAGGCAGAACAGCAGCGTCGGAACGAACACCGCCATCACCCGTCGAAGCTGCGCGCGGGTGACGAAGGTTTCCGAAACCTCCTCGCGCGCCAGCAAGGTGGTGACCAGCCCATAGAGGCTGGCGCCGCCGAGGATCACCGACAGATAGAACGGAAAATAGCCTGCCTGCGGACCGGTCGAATCCCAGGAGATGCCGGTGCGCCAGTTGTCGAAACCGAGCGTCGCCGCCAGCGCCAGCAGCAGCAGCGACACGACGATTTCGACGGTTCTGGTATCCGCGACGGCCGGCGAATCGGCTTCCGGCGCGGTCGGATCTTCGACGACAATTTCAATTTCGGTGTTGGACATGGGTCTGCCGGTCGGGAGGAAGATTCTGAAGGGATGTTCGATGGAGAGGATCGAGCTTTAGAGCGACCATCCGCGATTAGGCGGATGATCCAGTATTCCGCGAGGCCGAGATTATTCCGCAGCGTTGCGGAATAATGATGCCCCGGCACGACGGCGTCATCTACTTCGCCACAAACCCGGCTTCGGTCATCAGCGAGGCGTTCAGCTTGTCGTCCTCCTCAAGGAATTTCAGCATGTCCTTGCCCGCGAGGAAGATCGGCTTCAGCGCCTGCTTTTCCATGTAGTCCTTGTATTCGGGCGTCTGCGTCACCTTGCGGAACAGGTCGACGTAGAACGCCTGCTGTTCCGGCGTGACCTTGCCGGGCAGGAACATGGCGCGCAGCATCAGGTACTGGACGTCGAGACCCTCTTCCTTGCAGGTCGGGATATCGTTCCACGACTGCGTCTCGGTCACCTTGGTCTTGTAGGAGATCCGTTCCTTGTCGAACACGCACAGCGCGCGGACCTGGCCGGCGCGCCACACTTCGAGATTTTCGGATGGATTGTTGACATTGGCTTCGGTGTGATTGCCGACCAGCTGGGTTGCGGCTTCACCGCCGGATTTGTAGGGCAGATAGGAGAATTTCGCGCCGCTCTTCTGCTCCACGAACATGGTGAGGACGTGATCCTCGCGCTTCGAGCCGGTGCCGCCCATCTTGAAAGGCGAGCTGGCGGCCTTGGCGGCGGCGAGGAATTCCTTCACGCTCTTGGGGCCGTTGCTGTTGTCCCAGAGCACGAACTGATCCATCGCGACCACCGACACCGGCGTCAGTTCGCGCCAGTTGAACGGAATCTTGGCCGACAGCGGCAGCATGTAGATCAGCGAATAGGCGACCAGAACCTTGTTGGCGTCGCCGTCGCTGGATTTCATGTACATCAGCGCTTCGGCGCCGGACGCCCCGCCCTTGAGCGACACCACCATCGGCTGCTTCATCAGGTTGTTCTTCTGGATCGCGGCCTGCATCATCCGCGCCATCTGGTCGGAGGCGCCCCCGGCGCCGGCCGCAACCACGATTTCAACCGGCTTGGTCGGTTCCCAGGCGGCAATCGCCGGCACGCTCGCCAGCATGGCCGTCAGCACACTCAAAGTTTTTACTGTATTTCGCACGCTGTATCTTCCCCTGTGTTTTTGTTGGTCCCTGCGATTCCGAAACTACCCTGCGGTATCATAGTGCGGCGTTGCAACGACAAGTTCAAGCAGGTCCTGAACCCGACGCCTTTGACTTTCGCATGAGATGGCAAACCATTGAGGGCATCTATTTGCCCTTCCAGTTCGGCGTGCGTTTGTTGAGGAAGGCGTCCATGCCCTCGCGGAAATCCTCGCTCATATAGGCCCGCAGGATCAGGTCCTCGCCCTCGTCGCGCGTCAGCGTCCGCCGGATCCGGCGCACCGCCTCCTTGGTGACTTCAAGCGTGATCGGCGCGTGGCCCGCCAGCAGCTTCGCCGTTTCATCGGCGCGCTGCTGCAGCGTCGTGACATCCGGCACCACTTCGTTGAGCAGACCGAGCGCCAGGGCCTCGGGAGCTTCGACCAGCCGGGCCTTGAAAATCAGATCCTTGGTCCGGGCCGGTCCGATCAATGAAACCAGCCGGCTGATATTGGACATCGACAGGCAATTGCCGAGCGTACGCGCGATCGGAAAGCCGATCCGTGTCGAACTCGGTGCCGATCCTGATGTCGCAACAGGCGGCGATCCCGGCGCCGCCGCCGGTGCAGGCGCCGGCAATGGCCGCAATCGTCGGCACCCGGCACTGCTCCAGTCCGCCGAGCACCCGGTCGATCCGCGCTTCATAGCCGAGCGCGTCCTCCGCGGTCTTGAAGGCGCGGAATTGCGAGATGTCGGTGCCGGACGCGAACGCCTTGTCGCCGGCGCCGGTCAGGATCATCGCCTTGATCGAGCGGTCGGCGTTGACGGTCTCGCAGATCGCCGCCAGCTGTTCGTACATCGCAAAGGTCAGGGCGTTGCGCGCCTGCGGCCGGTTGAAGGTGATGCGCGCGATGCCGTCCTCGACGACATAAATCAGGTCTTCGGTCGCTGCTACCGGGGCGTTCATGGCGCGCTCTTTCTGTTGTTGTTTCTCTTGTTGGGCGGGTTCGGCATCAACCTCAGGCGACGGCGGCCTTCGGGACCACCACGTGCCGCCCTTTCAGGGCTTCCATGGCGGCCATCACACCCCCGCTGCGATGCGGCACCTTTGCAAGATCCAGGCCCATTTCGATGCCCGACAGCGTGCCCATCAGCATCAGATCGTTGAAATGTCCGATATGGCCGATCCGGAACGCCTTGCCCTTGAGCTTTCCGAGCCCGGTGCCCAGCGACATGTCGAAGTTTTCCAGAACCACCTTGCGGAAGGCGTCGGCGTCGTGTCCGTCCGGAACCATCACCGCGGTCAGCGCCGGCGAATAAGCGTGCGGGTCGAGGCACACCAGTTCAAGATCCCAGGCCTTGACCGCCGCGCGGGTCGCAGCGCCGTGACGCAGGTGCCGCGCGAACACGTTGTCCAGCCCCTCTTCCTCCAGCATTGCGATGGCTTCCTTCAGCGCAAACAGCAGGTTTGTTGCCGGCGTGTAGGGGAATGTCCCCTGCTTGTTGATCGCGATCATGTCGTGCCAGTCCCAGTAGGACCGCAGCGACATGTTGGCCTTGGAGGCCGCGAGCGCTTTTTCCGAGATCGCGTTGAAGCCCAGCCCCGGCGGCAGCATCATGCCCTTTTGCGATCCGCCAATGGAGACGTCGATACCCCAGGCGTCGTGTTCGTACTCGAGCGAGGCCAGCCCGGAGATGGTGTCGACCATCAGCAATGCGGGGTGATTGGTGCGGTTGAGGGCCTTGCGGACTTCGAGCGGATGGGTGACGCAACTGGTCGAGGTCTCGTTGTGCACCACGCACACGGCCTTGATCTTGTGCAGGCGGTCGGCGGCAAGCTTCGCCTCGATCTGCTCCACGTCAGCGCCGCGCCGCCAATCGGTGGGGAGGAATTCGACGTCGAGCTTGAATTTCTCGGCAATGCCAAGCCACAGCATGGCGAACTGGCCGGTCTCCGCCATCAGCACCTTGTCGCCGGGCGACAGCGTATTGACGATCGCGGCTTCCCAGGCGCCGGTGCCCGATGCCGGATAGATGATCACCGGCTGCGTGGTGCGGAACACCCGCTTCATGCCCGCCAGCACTTCGAAACCAAGTTCGGCAAATTCGGGACCGCGATGATCCAGCGTCGGCATGTCCATGGCCCGCAGCACCCGGTCGGGCACGTTGGTCGGTCCTGGAATTTGTAGAAAATGCCTTCCAGTGTGTAAGGTCATCAGGCGTCCTTCCCGGTCTTGTCTTGGTTTCGCGGGGGGTCGAATATCACTATTTCGCGGGCTTGTCCCCTGCCCGGCGGACGCCGTCAATGCATAAGAAGGCAGGCTCGGATTGGACGGGTTTGGCTTTGACAGGCTTGGCTTTGACA
Organism: uncultured Alphaproteobacteria bacterium; assembly: GCA_963793165.1. GTDB lineage: Bacteria > Pseudomonadota > Alphaproteobacteria > Rhizobiales > Xanthobacteraceae > Bradyrhizobium. The sequence goes on along the minus strand of CAWBYU010000001.1, from coordinate 1,610,111 downwards.
GGCTTGCATTTGACAGGTTTGGCTTTGAGAAGACGGGCCTGCCTTCGAGAAGGAAGGGCTTGGCCTTGCAAAAGCCAGGACCCGTCATGTCTTGACCACCTTCAGATGCGCCGGGGAATTGGACTGCGTCGGCGCTTCCAGCGCCTTCATCGCAGCTTCGACACCGCCGGCCCGATGCGGCACGCCCGCCGCCGAGAGACCCATCTCCACGCCGGACAAGGCGCCGATCAAGGTGAGTTCGTTGCACTCGCCGAGGTGGCCGATGCGAAACACCTTGCCCGCGAGCTGGCTCAGGCCGGAGCCCAGCGACATGTTGTAATTGTCGAGCACGGTCTTGCGGAACTTGTCGGCGTCGTGCCCGGGCGGCATCAGCACCGCCGTCAGCACCGGCGAATATTCCGCCGGTTCAAGGCACAGCACTTCGAGACCCCAATGGGTGACGGCGGCGCGGGTGGCGGCCGCGAGGCGCTTGTGACGGGCGAACACCGCGTCCAGACCTTCCTCGATCAGCATCGCGATGGCTTCGCGCAGGCCATAGAGCAGGTTTGTGGCCGGGGTATAGGGAAAGAAGCCGGCCGCATTGGGCTTCAGCATCTCTTCCCAGTCCCAGTAGGAGCGCGGCATCTTGTTGGTCTTGGCCATGGCGCGGGCCTTGTCGGAAACGGCGTTGAAGCCGAGCCCCGGCGGCAGCATGAATCCCTTTTGCGAACAGCTGACGGTGACGTCGACCTTCCACTCGTCGTGCCGGTAATCGACCGAGCCCAGCGAGGAGATCGTATCCACCAGCAGCAGCGCCGGATGGCCGACCTTGTCCATCGCGGCGCGGATGTCGCCGACCCGGCTGGTGACGCCGGTGGACGTCTCGTTGTGCACCACCATCACCGCCTTGATGGCATGGCTCGAATCCTGCGCCAGCTTGGCTTCGATTTCAGCGGGATCGGCGCCGTGGCGCCAGTCGCCCGGAATGAAATCGACATCGATGCCCCAACGGGCCGCCATCTGCCGCCACAGGGTGGCGAAATGGCCGGTCTCGACCATCAGGACCTTGTCGCCCGGCGACAAGGTGTTGACGATGGCCGCTTCCCAGGCGCCGGTGCCCGACGAGGGAAAAATGATCACCGGACCGGCGGTCTTGAAGATTTTCCCGCAACCTTCCAATACCTTCTTGCCGAGCTCGGCGAATTCGGCGCTGCGATGGTCGATGACCGGCATGTCCATGGCGCGGAGCACGCGATCCGGCACCGGGCTCGGGCCGGGAATTTGTAAAAAATGGCGTCCCTGGTGCTGGGTCATGAATTCCTCCTGCGGTCAGCATACATATTGCATTCAATTTGTTAAGCCTCAATCGGAATATTGTGTACATTTTGGATCGACGACCTCCTTATCAAAGCCTATGTTCTGACTATGAAACCCCTGATTCCCAGCGACGCGACCTCGAACGTCCTTGGAGCCCAAGCGGATTCCGGCCGGGAGGACCAGTCCCTGCACGATGAAATCCTGACGCGGCTGCGGGATTACATCGTCGAAGGCAATATCCCGGACGGCGACCGCATGCCCGAGCGCCAGCTTTGCGAGATGCTGGGCATCTCGCGCACGCCGCTGCGCGAAGCCCTGAAGGTGCTGGCCTCCGAAGGACTGGTCGAGCTGTTGCCCAACCGCGGCGCCCGCGTGCGGCAGTTGAGCGAGCACGATCTCGGCGAATTGTTCGACGTCATGGGCGGCCTGGAAGGTCTCGCCGGCCGCCTCGCCTGCGAAAACATCACCGACGCCGAGATCGCCGAGATCGAGCGGCTGCATTACGAGATGTATGGTTTTTACCTGCACCGCGACATGCACGGCTATTTCCGCGTCAATCAGCTGATCCATCAGAAGATCGTCGAAGCCTCGCGCAACGCGGCGCTGCTCAGCACCTACGCGAACTTCGCAGGCCGGATCCGCCGAGTTCGCTACTCCGCCAATTTTGCCCGCAAGCGCGAGCGCTGGGGTGAAGCGATGCGCGAGCACGAGACCATCCTGGAGGCGCTGCGCCGCCGCGCCGGCAGCGAACTCAGCGACATCCTGTTCCGCCATCTGCGCAACAAGCGGACCGCCGCGGTCGAACACCTGAACACCGACGGTTCCGCCGTGCCGGAGCCGACCTGAATCCCCTTGGGATCAACCATGAGTTACAATCATCGAATTGCGTCCGGCCGTGCCACGCTGGCTGCGGAAGTCGTCGGTACTGGCGACCCAGTCGTCTTTCTGCACGCCGGCGTCTGTGATAGCCGCATGTGGCGTGCGCAACTGGATGGCGTCGGCGCCGACAACAAGGCTATCGCCTACGATCGGCGGGGCTTTGGCGAGACCCGCGCCGAAAAGGAAGATTTTTCTGCAGTCGCCGACTTGTCGGCGGTGATTGAAACCCTCGCGGACGGCGCGCCTGCGATCCTTGTTGGATGCTCGCAGGGAGGGCTGGTCGCGCTCGACATGGCGCTTCGGCATCCGTCCTATGTCCGCGCCCTGGTTCTCATTGCCCCCTCCGTGACCGGCGCGCCGGCGGCGAACCATCCGCCCGAAATCGAGAGCCTGATGACCCGGTTGAAGGAAGCCGAGAAGGTCGGCGATCTGGATCAGGTGAACGCGATCAAGGCTCATCTTTGGCTGGATGGTCCACAGCAGTCTGAGGGCCGTGTCATGGGTCAGGCTCGCCGGCTGTTCCTCGACATGAACGCCATTGCGCTCCGGTCACCGCCGACCGGGTCGAACCTCGATGTCGCGGCCGCCTTCCCTCGTCTGGGCGAGATATCGGCGCCATCGCTTGTGATCCAGGGCGATCTCGACTTTCCCCACATCCAGGAACGAAGCCGTCACATCGCAACGACGATGTCGAACGGGTCGTGCCATGTGTTGACCGGCGCCGCCCATCTGCCGAGCCTGGAGCGACCGGCTGACATCACCGGGCTGCTGGCGGAGTTCATCGATCGCTGCGCTGGCCGCGGGAGATCGGCCTGAGATTTTGAATTCAAAATGCAAAACGGATCAAAGCGAATTGCATTTCTAACCAAGCGCCGTTACCAGCAGCCATCTTGATGCGGTGCGGCCAGCGGGAATGGCATGTCCAACAGAGGCTCAACGACGCTTGAAGACCGGCTGAAGCGGGAGACCACCGGCGAGGTCCTGTTCGACCGGTTCAGCCGCGGCCGCTATGCCACCGACGCGTCGTTCTACCAGATCATGCCGGCGGGCGTCGTGGTGCCCCGGACCATGGACGAGGCGCTGCGGGCATTGGCCATTGCCCGCGACGACGGGCGGATCGTGACGCCGCGCGGCGGCGGCACCTCGCAATGCGGCCAGACCGTCAATGACGGCATCGTCATCGATTTCTCCAAACACCTGAACCGGATCGTCTCCCTCGATCCCGCCAACCGAAAGTGCGTGGTCGAACCGGGGATCGTGCTCGACGACCTCAACCGGCAGCTCAAGAAATACGGGTTGTGGTTTCCGGTCGATGTCTCCACCGCGTCCCGCGCCACCATCGGCGGCATGGCCGGCAATAATTCCTGCGGCGGCCGCTCGCTCCGCTACGGCACCATGCGCGACAACACGCTGTCGATGGATGCCGCACTTGCCGACGGCAACCTGTTGCATTTCGGCGAAGTGCCGCGTGACCTCGCGCTGACCAATTCGGACGACAATGGCCTCGATCTGTTTCGCGACATGCTCGATCTCGGCGAACGCGAGGCCGCCGAGATCGCCGGGAAATTCCCGCAGGTGCAGCGCCGCGTCGGCGGCTATAATCTCGACGCGCTGGTGCCGCGCAATGCACCCAACAACATGGCGCATCTGCTGGTGGGCTCCGAGGGCACGCTGGCTTTCACCACCCAGGTCGAACTGAAGCTGTGGCCCGTCATCCGCAACAAGGTGCTCGGCGTCTGCCATTTCGGCAGTTTCTATGAGGCGATGGATGCGGCCCAGCATCTGGTGAAGCTGCGCCCGATCGCGGTGGAGCTCGTCGATCGCAACATGATCGCGCTGGGACGCGAGATCGCGATGTTCCAGCCGATCATCGGCGAAGCAATTCGCGGCGATCCCGATGCGGTGCTGATCGTCGAATTCGCCGAGGAAGACCAGCCCGAGAACATCGGGCGGTTGAAACGGCTCGGCGAACTGATGGCCGATCTCGGCTTCGGCTGGGACCAACCCCAACGCAAATGGGGCGGCGTGGTCGAGATCACGGCGCCAGGCTTGCAGACCGGCATCGCCGAGTTTCGCGCCGCCGGCCTCAACGTGATGATGTCGATGAAGCAGGAGGGCAAGCCGGTCTCGTTCGTCGAGGACTGCGCGGTGCCGCTGCCGCATCTGGCCGACTATACCGAGCGGCTCAACGGCATCTTTGCCAAGCACGGCACCCGCGGCACCATGTATGCGCACGCCTCGGAAGGCTGCCTGCATGTTCGCCCGGTGCTGAACCTCAAGCTCGAAAAGGACGTCAAGGCGATGCGCGCCATCGCCGAAGAGACCTTCGAGATGGTGCGCGAGTTCAAAGGCTCGCATTCCGGCGAGCATGGCGACGGCCTGGTGCGCTCGGAATTTCACGAGGCGATGTTCGGCCCGCGCATCATCGCCGACTTCAGGGAAGTCAAACACCGCTTCGATCCCGGCAATGTGCTCAATCCCGGCAAGATCATCGATGCGCCCAGGATGGACGACCGCTCGCTGTTTCGTTATCCGCCGGGCTACCGCGTCGGCGAATTGAAGACCGCGCTGGACTGGTCCGCCTATCCCGGCGCCGGCGGCGGTTTCCAGGGCGCGATCGAGATGTGCAACAACAACGGCGCCTGCCGGAAGCTCGAAGGCGGCGTGATGTGCCCGTCCTACCGCGCCACCCGTAACGAGAAGGACGTGACGCGGGGCCGCGCCAACACGTTGCGACTGGCAATCTCCGGCCAGCTCGGCCCGGACGCGCTGGCCTCCGACGAGATGATGGACACAATGAAGCTCTGCGTGTCCTGCAAGGCCTGCCGCCATGAATGCCCAACCGGCGTCGACATGGCCAAGATGAAGATCGAGGTTCTCGCCGCGCGGGCGGCCAGGCACGGGCTTTCGCTCCGGGATCGGCTGGTGGGGTTTCTGCCGCATTATGCCGGGCTCGCCTCGCGCCTCGCGCCATTGGCCAATCTTCGCAACAAGAGCGCGTTGCTGCGGATGCTGCTGGAGAAATTCGCCGGCATCAGCGCGCAGCGCGCATTGCCGGAATGGCGGCGCGATGTGTTCAGGTCCGAGTTCGAGGCTATCGGCCCGGCCGATGGCCGCGAGGTCGTGCTTTTCGCCGATACGTTCAACCGCGTCTATGAGCGCGAAAACCTCGACGCGGCGCTGCGCGTGCTGGTCGAAGGCGGCTATCGCGTCCACCTTCCAAAGCCCGTGGACGGTGGCCGGCCATTGTGCTGCGGGCGAACGTTTCTCTCCGCGGGCCTGGTCGACAACGCGCGCGCCGAGCTCGACCGGCTGGTCGCCACCTACGCGCCGTTCGCCGCGCGCGGCGTGCCCATCATCGGGCTGGAGCCGAGCTGTCTCTTGACGCTGCGCGACGAGCTGCTGTCCTTGCGCAAGGACGACACCGCCAAAGCCGTCAGCGCGCATGCACTGCTGTTCGAGGAGTTTCTGGCGCGCGAGGCCGAGGCCGGCCGCCTGCGGCTGAAACTCGGCGCCGTTGCCGCGAAAGCCGTGGTGCACGGCCACTGCCACCAGAAATCGTTCGGCGCCTTCAAGCCGGTCGAGCAAATACTTCGGCTGGTTCCGGATTTGAACGTCGAAACCATCGAGTCCAGTTGTTGCGGCATGGCCGGCGCCTTCGGCTATGGCGCCGACACCTACCAGACCTCGCTTGACATGGCCGAGCTGTCGCTGCTGCCGGCGGTGCGGCGCGCGGATGCGGCGACACTTGTCGTGGCCGACGGTACTTCCTGCCGGCACCAGATCAAGGATGGCACCAACCGTGCGGCGCTTCACGTCGCGCGCGTGCTGGCGATGAGCCTCGACAGCGCGCAATCCGACCCTCCTCCCTCCTCCCTCGCAAAGGAATCCAGCCATGGCTGAACTTACTCTCGACGTCGCCCGCAAAATTCTCGATGTGGCGCTTGCCAAAGGCGTCGAGAAGAAACTGAAGCCGCTGGTCGTCACCGTGCTCGATGCGCGCGGCTGCGTCAAAATCTCCGCGGCGCAGGACGGCACCAGCCTGCTGCGCAGCGAAGTCGCCCATGGCAAGGCCTATGGCGCGCTGGCGCTGGGGATGGGGTCGCGGGCGCTGTTCCAGCGCGCGCAGGAGCAGGCCTATTTCATCGGCGCGGTGAACACGCTGGCGCAGGGCCGGATGGTACCGGTGCCGGGCGGCGTGCTGATCCAGGACGGCGGCGTGCTGCTGGGCGCCGTCGGCGTCAGCGGCGACACCTCCGACAATGACGAGATCTGCGCCATCGCGGGCATCGAGGCCGCCGGCCTGAAGGCGAATGCGGGGTAAATGCACGAGCAAATCCCAGCGGGACAACTTTTCGAGGAAAAGTCGTTCCGCTGCCGCGCTATTGGCGGCCGAAGGCAAATGGAGAAGCGCCGGGCAGCGAGAGCGAATTGATCTCGCTGTCGATGCGCCCCGACTGTTGGGTGTAGCCAACCCCGAGTGACAGGCTGACATTCGGCGCCGGCTGGAATTCGACGCCCGCATGCGCGCGATAGCCGGGCAGTGTGGTGGACATGGCGTCGAAGGGGGCAAAAGGGCTGCCGATGCCGGTGTTGTATTTCAGGGTGTCGAAACCGGCATAGACCGTGACCGGTAACCCGCCCGCGCCTTTGAAATTGTAGCCGAACTGCACACCTTCGGTATAGAGCGAGCCGAAATTGCCAAAAGCGGCATCCTGGCTGATGCCGCGGAAGCCCATGCTGCCGCGTTCGCCACCGACAAACCAGCCGTTCGGAAAATTAGTGCGCGTATAGGAAAAGCCGCCGCTTCGGGCGTCACTGCCGTCGAAGCTCGGAAAGTTGCCGTAAGCGTTCGAACTCTGGTCGTCGGTGGGATTGCCACCGAAGCCAATCGGCCAGCCCGGGGTCCAATATGTCACGGGGCCGGCTTGGGCATAGGCTGTTCGTCCGCCCAGACAGAGCGCCGCCAATACCAATGCGAGACCTAATCTGCCTGCGAAAATGGACATCCGCGCCACCGCCAACTCTTCTGAAATTATACCCTGCGGCTATCAAGAATGCCAGCGCGCGCCGCTTCACCTGGTTCCGCCCGGATACATTTCAAGCCTGATGGCTGCGGGTGCAACGGGCACCCGGCATTCCCCACGCCCTCAAGGGGCGGAAATAAATGCAACGACTCGGGCACCTCGCGCCGCGAGAACGAAGTCGTATCTGTTGTTTGACAATCGAATCCCCCGTCGTCCCCGGGTGGAGCTTCTCGTCATTGCTATTTGAAATTTGAATCGAGAACTTGCACAGCTAGAATTCGTAGGGCGGGCAAAGCGCAAGCGTGCCCACCATCTTCACGCAAAGAGGTGGGCACGGCGCAAGCGCGCCTTTGCCCACCCTACGAAAAGCGCAATCTACACCTGAACTATCATGGCTGTTTGAAAATTGAATCTGAATTAAACCGCCCCGCCGCTCACTTGCCCGGCCAAGACGGCTTGCGCTTTTCGCCGAAGGCCTTGAGGCCCTCCTTGGCGTCTTCCGTCATCGCCAGCAGTGCGATCTGGCTTTCGGTATAGGCGATGCTTTGATCGAACGACATCGAGGCGATTGCGCGCATGGCGTATTTGCCGCGCCGGATCGCAGTCGGCGACTTGTCGACAATGCGGCCGATCAGCCAGTCGATCTTGGCGTCGAGCTCAGCGGACGGCACCACATGGTTCAGCAGTCCGGCGGCTTGCGCGATCCGCGCATCAAAGGGCTCGCCGGTCAGCGCCCACTCGCTCACCAGCCGCGGCGGCGCGATCGATTGCAACAGGCTCATCACCTGCATCGGGAACACGCCGACCTTGACTTCGGGCAGACCGAAGATGACGTGGTCGGCGGCCACAGCCATATCGGTCATGCACAGAAGCCCCATGCCGCCGGCCATACAGACGCCGCCCACCCGCGCGATCGCCGGCTTGGTGGCGTTCTGCGACAACCGCAGCAGATCGGCGTAGTCGGCATTCGGCCTGGCAAAATCCATCGCGAACGCGGCGCCGCTGTTTTGCAGGTCGGCGCCGGCGCAGAACGCCTTGTCGCCCGCGCCGGTCAGCACGATGACCCGCACATCCTTGTCGTCGTGCGCGTCGCGATAGCCTTTGGCGATCCCGGCGATCACCTCGCCGTTGAGAGCGTTGCGCTTGTCCGGCCGGTTGATGGTGATCCAGAACGCTGGCCCGCGCTTTTCACGGATCACGCTGATGTTGTCGGTCATGTTTGCTGCCGCCTGTTCTTGCCGTCCCCGGCAAATATTGCGGCAGGATGACAGCGCACCGCAAGGGCGGTTTAGACCGACGGCGCGGCCTTCTTCACCCAGACCTTGTTGTCATGGAATGCCGCGCCGCCGACCGGCGCGACCGCCTCGGCGCCGGTGAGCATGTTGATGCCGCGGCCGCCGATATGGGCCTTGTTCGGCTGAATCGATTCCGCGATCAGCACGCCGCGGCGCAAGCCGTCGAACAGCTTGACCGTCAGATTGGTCTCGCCCCTGATATTGCCGAGGGTGACGACATCGCCGTCGGCGATCCCGAGCCTTGCAGCATCCTCGGGATGCATCATGACGGAGGGTTTGCCTTCGCGCGCGATCGACGATGGCGTTTCGTTGAAGCTGGTATTGAGGAAGCTGCGCGAGGGACTGGTGGCGAGCCGGAACGGATGCGCCTCGTCCGCCTCCTCGATGATGGTCCAGTGGTCGGGCAGCGACGGCATCTGTTCCCAGGGCCCCAAACCGGGGATGCCGAACGGCGGATGGGCCCAGTCGGCCTTGAAATGGAACTTCTTGTCGGCGTGCGCGAAGCCGTCGAGGTAATGCGAGGTGCGGAAATCCGGCTGGATATCGCGCCACAGCTCCTCCTCCAGGGCTTCGATACCGCCATGGCCGCTGTTCTTCAGCGTCACGTCGATCAGTTCGCGCGGCGTCATCTCAAATCCGGGATGGACGGCATGGAGCCGGCGGCCGAGCGCCCGCAGCACTTCATGGTTGGAACGGCATTCGCCCGGCGGATCGATCAGTTTTGCTCCGATCGAAATATGCTGGTGGCCGCCGCCGTAATAGAGATCGTCGTGCTCCATGAACATCGTCGCCGGCAGCACGATGTCGGCCATGACAGCCGTCTCGGTCATGAACTGCTCATGCACCACCATGAACAGGTCTTCGCGGGCAAACCCTTGCCGCACCAGCGCCTGCTCCGGCGCCACCGTCATCGGATTGGTATTCTGGATCAGCATCGCCTTGACCGGCGGCCCGCCTTTCAGGGCCTCGGCGTCGCCGGTCAGGACGCGCCCGATCCTTGACTGATCGAGCCAGCGCGTTGTGAGGTCGATCGCGTCATGACCCTCGATCACGGATTCATTGAACTTCCAGATCGCGGCATTGTTGAAGAACGCGCCGCCGCCTTCATATTGCCAGGCGCCGGTCACCGCCGGGATGCAGAGCGCCGCGTGCATCTGCGCCGCGCCGTTGCGGCTGCGGGTGAAGCCATAGCCGAGCCGGAAGAACGAACGCTTGGTCTGGCCGACCAGGCGCGCGAACGCCTCGATCTCCGCCACCGGCACGCCCGATATCGACGAGGCCCATTCCGGCGTGCGGGTCGCAAGATGGGCTTCCAGTTCGGCCGGGCAATCGGTATAGCGATCCATATAGTCGCGATCGGCATAGCCTTCGCGAAACAGCACATGCATGACGCCGCAGGCGAAGGCGCCGTCGGTGCCGGGCCGCAGGATGATCTTGATGTCGGCCTGCTTCATGGTGTCGTTGTTGTAGATGTCGATCGCCGCGATCCTGGCGCCGCGCTCCTTGCGGGCGCGCATCGCGTGCGTCATCACATTGACCTGGGTGTTGACGGGATTGGTGCCCCAGATCACGACCAGGTCGGAGACGCCCATCTCGCGCGGATCGACGCCGGCGATCTTGCCGGTGCCGATGGAAAATCCGACCCGCGCGATGTTGGCGCAGATGGTGGAGTAGAAGCGGGAATATTTCTTCACATGCGACAGGCGGTTGATGCCGTCGCGCATCACCAGCCCCATGGTGCCGGCGTAGTAATAGGGCCAGACCGACTGCGAGCCGAACTCGCGCTCGGCCGCATCGAACCGCTCGGCGATTTCGTCCAGCGCCTCGTCCCAGGAAATCCGCGCGAATTGGCCGGAGCCCTTTGGTCCGGTCCGGCGCATCGGATACATCAACCGATCCGGGTGATGGATGCGCTCGGCATAGCGCGCGACCTTGGCGCACACGACGCCTGCGGTATAGGTCTGCTGTTTGGAGCCGCGCACCCGGCCGATGGTCTGGCCGCCGATCACCTCGATGTCGAGGGCGCAGGCCGACGGGCAATCGTGCGGACAGGTGGAATGCCGGGTGTCGATCTTGGCGTGCTGGTTCATGCGCCGGTTGGTACCATCAATGTTCAAGCAAAATACCCGAGCATCTGAGCGTATTTATCCGGAACGCGCCAGCAAAAATCGTGCGCATGCCATGCCTTATGCGCCTAAATAAGCCCCACCATTGCTGTGGATCGCCTGCCCGTTGATGTAGCGCGCGCCCGGGCCGCACAGGAACCGCACGGTCACAGCAATGTCTTCCGGCCTGCCGCGCTCGCCGGTGATGGTTTGATGGGTCAGGTGGTGCGCGGGTTCCGGTTTGTCTTTCGGGCGCGGCGTGCCGATCAGCCCCGGAACCACGCAATTGACGGTGATGCCGTCATCGGCGAGGTCATGCGCGAGCGCACGGGTGAAACCGACCAGTCCCGCTTTCGCCGTCACCACATGGGCGCGGTCTTTCGCGCCCGTATGCGCGCTCAAGCCGCCGATGTTGACGATGGTTCCCGCGCCGCTCTTGCGCAACGCCGGCAGGCAGGCCTTGACGCAATGAAACGCGCCGTCGAGCGTGACGTCCATGATTTCGCGCCACTCGGCGTAGTCCATCTCGGCGAACGGCTTTTCGCGCCGCAGCGCTGCATTGTTGATCAGGATATCGATGCGGCCGAAATGCTTCACCGCCGCGTCCGCCATCGCCTGCACCGCGGCGGCATCGACGACGTCGCTGATGTGGACCAGCGCCCTGCCGCCCAACGCCTCGATCTCGTGTGCGACGGCGTCGGCCTCCGCGCGGTTGCTGCGCGCATTCACGAGAATCGACGCGCCGCCGTCTGCCAGCGCCAGCGCGATGGCGCGACCGATATTGCGCCCTGCGCCGGTGACGATGGCGACTTTTTCCTTGAGTTCGTTGGTGCCCGCCATGACGTCCTATCCGCGTAATGATGAAAGATCGATATGATCATTGTAGAGTGTCGCCATCACCTGCAACGCCGCATCGCCCCGCGCCGTGTCCCAGCCGCCATGCTGCGCGTTGAGCGCGAATTTGTCCGTCACATCCTGTCGCGTCAGCGGCTCCTGCGCGCCGCCGCGCAGATGCGGCTGCCGTTCCTCGATCACGGCGCCGCTTTTCAAAGTGGCGCGGAGGTGGCCAGTATAATTATTCGGGTAGGGATTATCGGGGTCGATCACGTATTTCACCTTGGCGGCGAGCGCGAGCACCTCACGGTCGCCGATCGCATCTTCCGTGAATGCGCCGAGCCCAACGCCGCCATGCACAAAACCGGTCGCCAGCAGATACGGCACCGCGAACTTGGCGGCATAGCCGTTGCGCGGGCGCTGCTTGGCGGCCAGCGGCTCCCACAGCCGGTGCACCGTCCCCTCCGCCACCTCGCACACGATCTCGTCGATATCCTCAGCCTTCACACCCCACGCCGCCAGACGTCGCGCGCAATCGATATAAGGCTGCGCCATCGTCCCGCAGGGATAGGGCTTGAACGCCAGCGTATCGGTCACCCAGCGTGTGCCGAAATCACCGGTCAAGGCCTCATAGTCGCCTTCGGTTGTATGAGCAAAACCGTGGAACAGCCCATGCACGCCCTCGAATACGGTGCGCGGACCGACAAAGCCTTGCCGCGCCAGCAGCGCGGCGCGAATGCCGGATTGCGCCGCCCAGCCCGCATGCAGCCGCTTGGTCCAGGCGCCCTCGGCGAGATATTCGATGATGCCGCCCGCCATGCTGCCGGCAATGCCGAGCGCATCGACGATCTGTTTCGCATGGAGCCCAAGTGCTGCACCAACGCCCGCCGCCGCCCCCATCGCGCCAAAAACCGCGGTGGGATGAAAGCCTGCTTTGTGGACGGCCTTCGGCACCACCAGGCTCAACCGGCACAGAACCTCGGTTCCCACGGCGATGCCGATCAGCGCCATGGAGCCATTAGGATTGTGCTTTTCGCAAGCCGCCAGAACCGCCGGCACGATCACCGCGCCGGCGTGGACCGGACCGCCCTCGAAGGTATCGTCAAAATCCTCGCCATGCGCCGCGGTGCCGTTGACAAAGGCCGCGCCTGCGGCACTCAACGTGCGCCGGTGGCCGATGACAGTACATGGACCGTCATCATCCCACCCCGCCAGCGCGCTCCTGACATAATCTTCATTGCGCGCGGTGACGCACAATCCGACGACGTCGATCAGCAAATCCTCGCATTTGCGGGCGGTCGCCGCCGGGAGAACTCCCGGCTTGAGCGCAACGATCTTGTCGGCAAGCGTTTCCGCGACCGAGATTTTTGGCAGTTCGGATGTCATGATCGTTTCGGTGCCGGCCAATCAAACGCGGAACAGTTTGGTATAGCGCGCCTTGATGGCGTCGCCCTCTTTTTCCACCGCGGCCGCGTCATCCTTCATGGTTTTGATATCCTTCAGCGGCTTGCGTCCCGGCTTCTCCTGGGTCTGCGGATGCACCGAGCGCAGGCCGCCGACATCGATGATGAGCTGCTGGGCATCACGGCCAAGGCAAAACGACTGAAACAGCTTTGCCGCGTTCGGATTGGGCGAGGCCTTGAAGATCCCGTTCGGCCCGATGATCAGCGGCGATCCTTCGCTGGCATAAACCGGCTCGACCGGACGGCCGGCTTCCTTCATCTGGAAAATATTGTACTCATTGCCGTCGGCCATGACGGCGCGTTCGCCAAGATCGAGCTTCTTCGGCGGATCGGCCGAGGATTGCACCTGCATGATGTTCTGCCTGGCGAGCTGTTCGAAAAACGTCCAGCCGAGATCGCGCTGCATCTGATAGGTCGCGGTCATGATGGTGCCGCTGTAGCCCGGATGCGCCTTGACGATCTTGCCCTTCCATCGGGGATCGAGCAGATCGGCAAAACTCTTCGGCGCTTCCTCGACCTTCACCAGACCGGTGTTGTAGGCAATGATGGAGAGCCAGACGCGGAAGCTGGCAAACTGGCCGTCTGCGTCCCTGTGCTCGGGCGGATAGAATTTCGCGACATCCTCCGGCACGTAAGGCGCGAGGATGCCGTCGCGCTTCCAGACGATGAAATGCGCCGCATCCGACGAATTCACCACATCGACGGCGTGGATGTTGCTGGCATATTCCTGGCCGATGCGCTGGAACACGCGCTCGGCGCCGGTGCGCTCGACGCGCACCGCAATTCCCGGATATTTCGCCTCGAACGCCTTGGCCAGTTTCTCCGCAACCGGCAGATCGGTCGAGGTGTAATAGATGACCTGACCTTCCTTCTTGGCAGCCTCGATCAACGCCGACGTCACCGGCTCCGGCGGCGGCACATCCGCCATGACGCGGGTCGAGAACGCCGCGCCGGCGAGCAAGGCCCCGGTCCCTTTCAACAAATTGCGGCGCGACAGCGTGGGAGTTTTCATGGGGCTCACTCTATCCGCGTGTTCCGGGGGCCATATTCGATACACCCCGCATGATGTTTTATTCCTGCAGCGGACGTCGAGTTTATCATCGACAGCTTGTTCGCATTGCAGCTAGTCTCGGCAGACAAGGCTGGCAACGCGACTTGCCACAGAACAAGATCAAAATCCGGGAGATCGAGATGACGGGCCCAAGGTTAGCCTTCGCGTTGGCGGCCACTCTTCTTGCAACTCCGGTTCTTGTTGCAACGCAATGTCCGGCGCAGGATTATCCGACGCGGCCGGTCCGGGTGATTGTTCCCTTCGGCGCCGGAGGGCCGGCCGATGTGACGGCCCGCCTGATCGGCAACGTCCTGCAGGAGAATTTCGGCCAGCCCTTCGTGGTCGAGAACCGCACCGGCGCCGGCGGCGTCATCGGAACGCTTGAGGCCGCCAAGTCGCCTCCCGACGGCTATACGCTGCTGATGATGTCGAATACCCAGACCGCGAACGAATTGCTGGTGCCGCAGCGCAAATATGAATTGATGCGCGATCTGGCCCCGATCGCGCCGGTCAATTATTCCGACCTTGTCATTGTCGTGCACCCCTCCGTCGCGGCAAGGACGCTGGCCGAATTCAACGCGCTCGCCAAATCGCAGCCCGGGAAACTGAATTACGCGTCCTCCGGCCAGGGCACGCCGTATCACATGGCCGGCGAACTGTTCAAAAACATGGCCGGCATCGATGTGGTGCACGTTCCCTACCGCAACAGCGGTGAGGCACGCAGCGGCGTCATTGGCGGACAGGTGCAGATGATGATCGACGCGGTTCCGGCGATGGCCCCTAACGTCTCTGAAAACCAGGTGCGCGCGCTTGCCACCACCGGCACGGCGCGCTCGACCGTGCTGCCGAATGTTCCGACGGCGATCGAAGCCGGCGTTCCCGGATATGAGGCCACGATCTGGCTCGGATTGATGGCGCCCGCCGGGACGCCCAAGCCGATCATCGACAAATTGAACGCGGCCGTGAACGCCGCGGTCAGGCGGCCGGACATCGTAAAACTCTGGACCGAACAGGGCGCAGTTCCGATGTCGATGACATCGGAGGAATTCGATAAATTTCTGCGCGGCGATATTGTAAAGTGGGCCGAGGTCGTCAAGAAATTCGGCGACAAGCCATAAGTCGGGGTATCGCTTGCAATGCCAGGTGTTCGATTTCGCCTCAATGGCGTCGAGACCGAGATCGACGCCGATCCCGAGCGTTCGCTGCTCGATATCCTGCGCGGTCATCTTCATATGACCGGCCCGCATTTCGGCTGCGGCGCCAATGAGTGCGGCGCCTGCAATGTCATTGTCGGCGATCATGCGGTGGCCGCCTGCGACACGCCGCTGTGGTCGGTCGCGGACAAGGACATCACCACCATCGAAGGGCTGGGAAGCGTGGAAAACCCGCATCCGTTGCAGCGCGCCTTTATCGCCGAGCAGGCCCTGCAATGCGGCTATTGCGTTCCCGGCATCTTGATGAGCGCGGCTGCACTATTGATGCAAAATCCGCATCCCGCCGGCGCGGAGGTGAAGGCGGCGCTCGACCGTAATCTCTGCCGCTGCGGTTCGCATAATCGCATGGTGCGGGCGGTGCTGCGCGCGGCAGCCGAGATGCAAACGCCATGACCGGCCCCGCACCCTCCCCTGTGCCGAAATTGCCGGTCAGCCTGGCGGCGAACCCGCTGCTGTCGTCATGGATCCGGTTTTCGCGGGAGGGACAGGTGGAGGTCTCGCCGGGAAAGGTCGAGATCGGACAAGGCATCGTGACGGCGCTGGCGCAGATCGCCGCCGACGAACTCGATGTCGAGATCGGCCGCGTGCGGATGATCCGCGCCTCGACGGCAGCCAGTCCCAATGAGGGCGTCACCTCCGGCAGCCTTTCCGTGCAGCAGTCGGGCCGCGCTATCCGGCAGGTCTGCGCCGAAATCAGGCAGATCTTCCTCGCTGCGGCGTCGGACCGGCTGGGCGTCGGGATCGACGCGCTCGACGTCAGCGACGGCACGATATCGGGACCCGGCAATGTGCGCACGAGCTACTGGGAGCTCGCCGGTGACGTTCCGCTGGATCGTGAGGCCACGCCGGGCCCGACGCCCAAATCGCTGGCGCAGCGCAGGCTGGCCGGAAATTCGGTGCAGCGCGTGGATATTCCCGACAAGGTGTTCGCGCATCCGCGTTTCATTCACGATTCCGCGCTGCCGGGGATGCTGCATGGCCGGGTGCTGCGCTCCGAGCTATCAGCCGCGAAGCTCGTCGAACTGCGTGAGGATGGCGCGCGCGCCGTGGCCGGCCTGGTCGCCGTCCTGCGCGACGGAAATTTCGCGGGTGTGGTGAGCGATACCGAGGCTGGCGCCGAGGCCGCGCTGAAGGCATTGCGCAAGGGCGCCACGTGGTCATCGGACGCAACGCTGCCCGATGAAGACCGGCTGGCGGAATGGTTGAAAGCCCAGCCGGTGGAATCGACGGTTATCGACCAGCGGATGGCGGCACGGCCCAGCGAAACGAAACGCACGATCCGCCGGCAATATACCCGCCCCTATCTCGCCCATGGCTCGATCGCGCCGTCCTGCGCCATGGCGCAGTGGACCGGCGATCGCGTCCATGTCTGGACCCACAGCCAGGGGGTCTATCTGCTGCGCGCCGATCTGGCGCTGGTTCTCAAATTGCCGGTCGAGAACATCACGGTCGAGCATATGGAGGGCGCCGGCTGCTACGGACACAATGCTGCCGACGATGTCGCGCTCGACGCCGTGCTGCTGGCGAAAGCGGCGGACGGACGGCCGGTCCGCGTGCAGTGGTCACGCGCGGACGAGATGTCACACGCGCCGTTCGGCGCGGCGATGGCGATCGAAATCGAGGCCGATCTCGATGCGCAGAGCGAGATTATCGGCTGGCGTCATTCCATCTGGAGCAACGGTCACGCCGCGCGGCCGGGGCGCGCGGCGCAGCCGGCCCTGCTCGCAGCCACGGAACTGGCCGATCCCTATCCACGCATGATCTCGACCAATCCGCCGCAGGCCAATGGCGGCGGCGGCGATCGCAATTCCGTGCCGCTGTATGATTTCCCATCCTGGACCATCGAAAGCCATCGCCTGAAGACCATGCCGGTACGAACCTCCGCGCTGCGGACCCTCGGCGCGCAGGGCAATGTGTTTGCGATCGAATCCTTTCTCGACGAGCTGGCTGCCGAGCGCGGCGAAGATCCGGTCGGTTTCAGGCTCCGGCACCTGTCGGATTTACGCGCGCAAGATGTGATACGATCCGTCGCAAAGCGCGCGAACTGGAAGCCGGGGCAACGATCCGGCATCGGTTACGGCCTCGGCTTCGCGCGCTACAAGAACACCGGCGCGTATTGCGCGGTGATCGCCGAGGTCGAGGGCGCCGAGGATATCAGCGTCAAACGGCTCACCATCGCCGTCGATGTCGGTGAGGCCATCAATCCTGATGGCGTCATCAACCAGATCGAAGGCGGCGCGATCCAGGCCACAAGCTGGGTATTGAAAGAGCGTGTCCGCTTCGACCGGCAGCGCATCACCAGCAACAGCTGGACGGCGTATCCGATCCTGCGTTTCAGCGAAGTGCCGGAGGTGCAGGTCGAGATCATCCAGCGGCCGGACCTGGAGCCGCTTGGCGCCGGAGAGGCCGCGCACGGCCCGGTCACCGCGGCGATTGCCAATGCCGTGTTCGATGCGCTCGGCGTCCGCGTCCGCAACCTGCCGATCACGCGCGACAGCCTGATCGCGGCAATGGAATTGACATCATGACCGCCTTGAAGATTCTGAGTGGCGGGGCAGCGCAAGGTCTGGTCGCGAGCCTGGCGCAGGATTTCAAGGCGCGGACCGGCCTCGACATCGAGGGCGAGTTCGGCGCGGTCGGCGCCATGGCCGACAAATTGCGAAAGGGCACGCCGGCCGACATCGTAGTGCTGACGGCGGCCATCGTTGCCGATCTGGCCCGGGAGAACCTTGTCGTCGGCGCATCGATATCCGACATTGGCCTGGTCGAGACTGCAGTTGCCGTCCGAGCCGGCGATCCGCAGGTAACCGTCAACGATGCCGCGGCATTGCGCAATGCGTTCCTCGCAGCGGACGCGATCTTCGTTCCCGATACCAAGGCATCGACCGCCGGGATTCATGTCGCAAAAATCCTGCAACAGCTCGGCATCGGCGGCGACGTCGCAGCCCGGCTCCAAATATATCCCAATGGCGCGACCGCAATGCGTCATCTGGCGGAAAGCGATGCCCTCCGGCCGATCGGCTGCACGCAATCGACTGAAATCATCAGCACCAGCGGCGTGGTCCTGTCGGGGTCGTTGCCGCCAGGATGCGAACTCTCGACCATGTATACGGCGGCGGTGACGACGGGTGCCGCCGCCGCACAACAGGCCCGGAGCTTGATAGACTTGTTGATCGCCCCCGATCGGGAAAATCTGCGAGAGCGGGCGGGTTTTCTAGGCGCCCGAAAATGAAATCATAAAACCGGAGCGGTCTCCTGCCGCAGGGCTGTTTGACCTTCGCCACCGCGATCGGCGTGCTTGACACAAAATACACGTGGCCTTCACCGGGCCTCGGCAGACCCAACGAGAACAACGGAGAAGCGCCATGGCGCGAAAGCTGATCGACATTTCCGTGCCGCTGCAAAACGACGTGCCGGCCGATCCGCCGGGAAATCATCCCGCCATCCAGTACATCGACCACCAGCAGGGCCTGCCGCATATGCTGCGGTTCTTCGAGGGGCTGAAGGCGGAGGATCTGCCGGACGGACAAGGCTGGGCGGTCGAGCAAGTGCAGCTCTCCACCCATAACGGCACCCATCTCGATGCGCCCTGGCATTTTCATCCCACCATGAATCGGGGCGAGCGCTCATGGACCATCGACGAGGTGCCGCTGGAATGGTGCCTGCAGCCGGGCGTGAAGCTGGACTTCCGCCATTTGCCCGACGGCTATGTGGCGACCGCAAAGGATGTCGAGAACGAACTCAAGCGCATTGGCCATACGCTTTCGCCGCTGGAGATCGTCGTGGTCAATACCAGCGCCGGCGCCAAATACGGCCGGCAGGATTACGTCATTTCCGGCTGCGGCATGGGCTATGAGGCGACGATGTATCTGCTCGAGCGCGGGGTGCGGTTGACCGGCATCGACGGCTGGAGCTGGGATGCGCCGTTCATCCATACCGCGAAGAAATATGCCGAAACCCGGGACGCCAGCCTGATCTGGGAAGGTCACAAGGCCGGCCGCCATATCGGCTATTGCCACCTCGAAAAGCTGCACAATCTGGAGCTTTTACCGGCGACGGGTTTCACCGTCTCGTGCTTCCCGGTCAAGATCGAGCGCGCTTCGGCGGGCTGGACCCGGGCGGTCGCCATTCTCGACGCATAGACGCGCCGGCAAGACCCGCCTGACCACCGAAGCCGGGACAATTGGCGGGGGCACAATGGCGGCCTCGCCGCTGGTCGCGCTTGCGCGCCAAGCCCGCATCCGGATTGACCGGCCGACATCAATTGGCTTTGACGGCCCTGGTCAACAGGCCCGGTTGCGCTACTCGGATCGGGGTGGCGTCCGGCACAAAATCGATCCCGACAAACTCGGCCTGTGCCGCGTCGGCTATCCAGCTCGATACGACCGGATGGGTGACGGCCAATCCGATGAGCGCGATCACAAGAAGGCCGGGCAACACAAAAAATCCAATGCCTGAACTCCGGTGGATACGATCGTCGCTCTTGCGCGGTCTGTCGAACGAGCCATGCATGGATGCCTCCATTATGTGGATAGATCGCAGCGTGATTAACCCAATGCCCGACGAGCGAGTGTGATTTTTCTCACACTTGCCGGATAAACATTTGAGGAATTGCCGTGGTTACGGCCCTTGAGAGGGGAGCGGCTTCCAACGCATAACCGAGCGTCGGCTCGCGGGCTAGCCGCTATCGCTTCCCGATCCTGCGTCGGCCAACTCCTGCAGCGACTCGGCATCCAGCACGACGATGGCCCCATGTTCGAGGCGCACCCAGTTGCGGGTCGCCCAGGACCGCAACTGCTTGTTGATGCTTTCCCGGGTCATCCCGACCATCTCGCTGATCTCCTGCTGGGTCACGGCGATCGTGCGGCCCCCCGGCGCGAGCTTGTGGTTCTCGGTGAGGCGAAGAAGCGCGCTGGCCAGCCGCCCCGGCAGGTCCTGAAGAATAACCTCTTCCACCTGGTCGCTGGTCCATCGCAGCCGGGCGCAGAGCAGTTGGATGAACTTCATCGCCAGCGCCGGCTGGCTTCGCACAAAGGGAATGAATTCGCGGCGGTCGATGATAAAGAGCTCGCAATTGGTATTTGCGGTGGCGTCGGCGGTCCGCGCCAGCCCATCGAGCACCGCGATTTCTCCAAAAGTCCCGCCGGGGCCGATCAGGTTAAAGATCGCGCTACGGCCGTCGGCGGAGGAAACGCTGATCTTCACCGTGCCGCTGATGACTGCAAAAAAGCTGTTGCCGGGATCCCCCTTGGAACAGATCGTGGCGCCCCGCTTGACCGTGGAATGTTTGGCATAGCGGCAGAGCTGGTCGAAGGCTTCAGGATCAAGATCGGAAAAAATCGGATGCTTGCGCAGAATTGCCAGCTTACTGCCCGGAAATCCACGAGCTTCACCTGTCTTGTCCTGGGGCACGCCGGTTACGACCATCTAATGCTTTGCGTTGTCCATCATCGACGGATCGCGCTGAATGCCGGGTCAGAGGAGAACTTTCAATCCGCCGCAGCGCCAATTATACGCCCGCATGCTGCGTACAGCAAGAAACGCCTGGATTATCTCCAAGTTCTTCAACGAGTTGCACGTAGAGGCTGCGGATGGCTATACGACAATTTTAGATATCTTACCGCCGACCCGGGGGTATTAGATCACGGTGCTGGCGGCGAAAAAAAGGCATAAATGCCCCCAGCCTCCAATTTGCCGCCGGCGACGGGCCAAGGCGGCCTGATCGCCCGCCTTGGCTGGAATTTCCTTTTATTCGTTGGCGATACCCGTCTCTTTCATCACGCGGGCATATTTGGCGAGCTGATCGCGGGTCATCGCCCCCAGCTGCTCGGCCGAGCTGCCGCGCACGGCGAACCCCAGTTCCTCGAGTTTACGGCGGACCTCGGGGTCGCCGACCGCGTTGAGAACTTCCGCGTTCAGCCGGGCGATAATGTCTTTTGGCGTCCCGGCAGGCGCGAGGATGGCAAACCAGGAATTGAAGAAGAAGCCGGGCAGACCGGACTCCGACACGGTCGGCACATCGGGAAATTGCGGCAACCTTCTCTCGGTGGTGACGCCGATCAGCTTGAGCTGGCCGCCGCGCACCAGCGCCGCGACCGTCCCGAGGCCCTGAAAGCCCACGGGGATCTGGCCGGCGGCAACATCGGTGGCCGCCTGGGTGGCCCCCTTGTAGGGCACATGGGTCAGCGATATGCCCGCGCTGGAGGCGAACATCGCCATTGCCAGATGCTGCGGACTGCCGGGCCCGCCCGAGCCGTAGTCGATCTTTCCGGGCGCTGCCTTGGCGGCCGCGATCAGATCCGCCGCGGTCTTGTAGCTGGTCTGGTTGCTGGCGATCAGTCCCCACTCCACGGTAGCGACCAGCGACACCGGCTCAAAATCCTTCAGAATGTCCCAGCGCATTCTGGATTGCAGGTTGGGCACCATGGTCATGACGCTGTCGTTGAACCCGCCGATCGTGTAGCCATCCGGCTCCGCCCTCGCGACCGCCTCGGCGCCGATCACCCCGGAGGCGCCGGGCTGATTCAGGATCACGAATTGCTGGCCCATATTGTCGGCCATCTTCTGGGTGACGATTCGCGCCGCCACATCCACCGCGCTGGCCGCCGCGAGTGGCACGATCATCCTGATCGGCCGATCCGGATAAGCCGTCTGCGCGATCGCATGCGAGGTGGCAAGGAGCGCGAGCGCCGGAACCAGCGAATAAATCAAGCGCATGTCCGATCTCTCCCTATTGGATCGCGTTTCCATGGACTTGGCCGCAATTCTTGCAAGAAAGATTGCTCTCTCACTTCCGGCTTGGCAATCTGCTCAACCAAGAAATGAAGAACGGGCCGGGGCGCATCGGCCACGAGGCAGCGCTGTCGATATCATCGGGAAGGCAATGAATGGCCACCCGTGGGGGGCCGCCGCGACCGGGATCGCTTCTTGCAGGGGCGGGCTACTCCAGGCCGCCGTCAAACCGCAGGCCTGCGCGGTGCGGCGATCGCCGGCAGCGTGCTGGGCGAGGATTTTGCCGATCCTGCACCATCTGATCTTTCGAGGTCGACCACGTCTTCACGCTCAGCGACAAGCATAAAGCGCCATGCCCGGCGGCAACCGAGCACACCTGGTCGGATTGAAGCCAGCTTGATCGCGCTCATGCTTCCCTGCGGCCGCAACGCGGCCGACAACTTTAGAAGCTTCGACGCTTTTTGGAATCGCCGCCGGACTTCGACCGACCTGCCCGCGTTTGAGCATCACCCCATAGCAGTGCGCCTGCAAACACCACGAACATGGCTATAACAGCTGCGCTCATCACCAACGCATCGAACGGCATAACGACCTCCCCCGCCTTAACCTGAAAATATTATCCGGGCGGAGCGATGTCGGTCGTTGATCCGGATCAATCCAGGAAGCTCCGAGAAGTAGCCGGCTCAGGCGGCGGCGAGCGCCTCGGCGCGAGCCGGATCCAAGAGGCACACGCTTCCCGGTATGATTTCGATCACGCCGTCGCGTTCAAGCTTGGTCAGTGTCCGGCTGACCGTTTCAATGGTCAGGCCGAGGTAATCCGCGATGTCCTGGCGACTCATCGGCAGCGGTACCATCCGCGCCGGCGGCAACAGCTCAGCCAGCCGATCGCGCCACCGGATCAAGAAAGTCGCGACCTTCTCCTCGGCGGAGCGGCGTCCAAGCAGAACCATGTGGTCCTGAGCCTGGCTCAGTTCACGAACCGCGAATTCGTTGATGCGACGCAAAAGATGCGGCTTATCCTCGATAAAGCGGGCGAAGGAAGCCCTGGAAAACCGGCAAATGGCGACCGGCCCGATGGCATCCGCGGAGAAATTGTGACGCGCGGAAGCTCCCATTCCGAGGAAGTCCCCGGGCAACCCAAATCCGACGATCTGCCGGCGGCCGTCGGGCAGCAGCTTGTAAAGGCGCATGACACCTTCGAGCAAATTGTAGAACGAGGTCGTCATCTGCTCTTGCGCGAAAACCGTTTCGCCGGATGCGAAATGGACGTGGCGCCCCAGACGTTCCAGCTCCCGCAGTTCGGCCCCGTCGAGCGCCGTGCAGACGCTGAGCTGGCGTCCCGCGCAATCGTTACAAGGTTGACCGCCTGCCTCGCCAGCCACGAGGGAAATCTTCATGCGCTACTCCAGACCGGGGGCCAAATCATGCGGGCCCGCAGGTCGATCGTATCTTAACCGATTGCCCGGATGGCCGTTGATGCAGATCAAGGACGACCGGTTTTGCTGGACTATCAAAGCTAGCCCGCTATGGTCGCAACCGAGGAGACCGGTCCGCAATGTTACGATTCGTCCTGCGCCAAACCCTCGTCACCGCGATATTGATGACACCGGCGTTGGCCGCCTCGCCCGCCGAACAACGCGGCAAGACCTTTGCGCTGACCAATTGCGCCCGGTGCCACTCGATCGATCGGGTGACTCAAAGCCCGCTCAAGATCGCACCGCCTTTCCGCACCTTGCATAAACGATACCCGATCGAAACACTGGGCGAGGCTCTCGCCGAAGGTATCGAGACCGGCCACCCGACCATGCCGGCATTCCAGCTCGATCCCGACCAGATCCACGACCTGCTGGCGTATTTGAAGAGCCTCGAATAGGCCTGCCGCGGCACGACGGCGGCGGCCATGCCGGCTGCTCTCACAGCACCTGCGCGGTCCAGACGATCACATCCTTCGCCATCCGGCCGAACACATCATTGAAGGCGTCGACGGCCGCCGGCGGTTCGAGCTTGTCGAACTTCTGGGCATCCTCAAACAGACGCGACGCAACGACCTTTCCGCTCTTGTCGAGAATCCGCGCCGACAACCCGATCTCGGCCTTAGGCTCGGCATCGGTCGCAATCCGGAACCGCCTGACGTCGATCAGAAGCTGGAAGTCGGCCTGGCCCGCATCCGCGTTGCGCAACGGGGCGTGGGCAAGGTCGTAGTTCTCGAAGCCCTCGATCAATCTCGCCTGCAGCAATTTTGGGATGCTGTCGGCCCACAGAAAATCCGCGAATCCCGGATAATCCTTTACCGGCGAGAACAGCATGCGCTGCGTCTCCAGCATCGCAACCGCCGTGGGCTCCGGAATCGCCAACTGTCCCTTGATGGTCTTGTTCGCCGGTCCGAGATTTCCGGGGGCGCGCAAGTCGTATGTTATTTTCTGCGCCGGTGCCCCGCCGCCAGTCATCTTTTCAAGACCGGCCAGGATGCCGTCGATTTTTCCGGTGTTCCGCGCCAGCCCTTCCGCGAAAACCTGCAAATTCGCGATGGTGTTCTTCAAGGGTTCCGAATTCTCGCTCAGCACGGAATTGACCTTTCGCAATGCGTCGCGCGCAGCCTGCGTCATGCCCTGCCCTGCCCCGGGCTCGGCGATCAGCGTCGGCACCGCGCCGGAATTCGCCAGCAGCTTGCCGCCTTCCAGCGCGATCACGGGAACGCCGGTCAGGCCCTGGAACTCAAGGCCGACCTTGGTGTCGGATCGCACCGGCGTGGTCGAGGACACCGAGATCGTCGCATTGACGCGGCGCGGGTCGTCCGAGGCCAACCCAAGATCGGTGACCTCACCGACGCGGATTCCGTTGAACAGCACGGCAGCACCTACCAGCAGCCCGGGCACCGAGCCCTCGAACTGGACGTGATAGGTCGCGCGCGGACCCAGCCCCCCGGTATTGTGAAGCCAGTAGACGAAGCCGAACACGGCGGCGATCGCCGCCAGCACGAAAGCGCCGACAACGACGAAAGGAGCGCGGGTTTCCATCTCTTAACTCGCTTTGGGTTGCAGCATCTGGGAACGCTTGCCGTGGAAATAGGCCCGTACCCAGGGATGCTCGGATTGAAGCAGTTCGCGCATCGGCCCGATGGCGACGATCTTGCCGTCCGCCAGCGCCGCGACACGATCGCAGACGGTATTCAGGCTGGCGAGGTCATGGGTGACCATGAACACCGTCAGTCCCAGTGTTTTCTGCAATGTCTTGATCAGGGCGTCAAAATCGCCGGCCGCGATCGGGTCCAGCCCCGAGGTCGGTTCGTCGAGAAACACGATGGCGGGATCGAGCGCGAGCGCCCGCGCCAGCGCCACGCGTTTGGTCATGCCGCCCGACAATTCCGAAGGAAATTTGTCGCCGTCTTCCGGCGTCAGCCCGACCATTTCAAGCTTTGCCGTGGCGATCTCGTCCATCAGCGTATCCGACAGCACCAGATTCTCGCGCAGCGGAAACTGGACATTCTGCCGAACCGTGAGCGAGGAAAACAGCGCGCCTTGCTGGAACAGGATGCCCCATTTGTCCGCGGCGCCGCGCGTGATCCGATTGTGGATGCCGCCGATCGCAGCGCCCATGACCTCGATCTCGCCGCCCTGCTTTGGAATGAGCCCGATCACGGTTCGCATCAGCACCGATTTGCCGCCGCCGGAAGCGCCGACCAGACCGAGAATCTCGCCCCGGCGGACATCCAGTGACAGATGATCGATCACGACATGCTTGCCGAAACCAACCACGAGGTCGCTGACGCGAATCGCAAACTGCGGAGCTTTCTCCTGCATCGCTACATCCCGATCGATGCAAAAAACACCGCAAACAATCCGTCGAGAACAATCACCAGAAAGATCGACTTCACCACCGAGGTCGTGGTCTGCTTGCCCAGCGACTCGGCGCTTCCCTTCACCCGCAGGCCTTCGCTGCAGGCGACGATGCCGATCACCAGCGCCATGAAGGGCGCCTTGATCATGCCCACCTGAAAGCTGGTCACGGATACGGCTTCATGCAGCCGCGCGATGAAGACCGCGGGCCCCATGCCACCATAGAACCACGCCACCAGGCCACCGCCGTAAAGCGCCGCCATCGATCCGATGAACGTCAGGATCGGCAGCGCGCAAATCAGCGCGATGACACGGGGCAGGATCAGGACCTCGACCGGATCGAGGCCCATGGTCGACAAGGCGTCGATCTCCTCGCGCATTTTCATCGAACCGAGTTCGGCGGTATAGGCGCTGCCGGAACGGCCGGCCACCATGATGGCGACGATCAACACGCCAAGCTCGCGCAACACCAGAATGCCGACCATGTCGACGACGTAGGAATTGGCGCCGAATTTGCGGAAATGAAAGATGCCCTGTTGCGCGATGATCGCGCCTATCAGGAAGGTGATCAGCACCACAATCGGTATGGCCAGCCAGCCCACTCTGTAAAGCTGATAGACCGTCGACGTCAGCCGCAGCGACCTCGGCCTGCGCAACACGCCGAACAGAGCCACGAAAAGCGAGCCCAGCATCTGCAGGAACACGGCGACGTCTTCGGTCGAATTGACCGCGGCGCGGCCGACTTCGCTCACCTTGACCACCACGGGATTTTGCGCCGGCGCCGGCGCCGGATTGTGGCGATTGACCTGACGGACCTCCTCGATCAAGCCGGCATAATTCTCGGCCACGCCGACGGTTTCGGCGCGATGGCCGGCCGATGTTGCCCGCCGCGACATTTTCTCGAGCAGCCAGGCCCCAAGCGTGTCGAGTTCGCGCACCTCGGCCATATCGACCTTGACGGTCTTCGAACGATCTAGCTGCGCCGTAACGGCATCGGAGAGCGCCTCCAGCGTCGTTACATAGGCGGCGGTCCAGGAGCCGCCGGGGCGCAATTCAAGCCCGTCGCCTGACGGCGTGGCCGTTAGCAGAGGTGGGGTGGCCAAGATCTGTGTTCCTCGTCAATGGGACGCTTATTTCAGCCCTTTTAATCCTTAAGGCCTGCCACCGCACTCGATTTGACCTGCCTCAAGACAGAAATAGCCGAAGCGGTGCTGTTGACGCAAATCAACAGTCATGCAGCGGATTCGCGTAGGGTTTCGCCGGATGATGCAACACGAGCAAGACCGATGTTCAATTCAAACGAGCTGAGAGACGAGCTACAGGCGCTCAAGGGCGACGTGTCGCGCCTGCTCGATTCCACGAGTGAGGGAATTCTTGGAGGCCTCGAAGAACCGCGCCGAGGCTCTTGCCGACCAGATCAAGGCAGCCCTGAATGATCTCGGCGAGACCTTGAGCGAGCAAGAAGGCCACGTCGAGAATTTCATTTCGGAACGTCCGATCACGTCGCTGGCCTCCGCATTCGCGCTTGGCGTCGTCGTGGGTTTCATGCTGAGGAGACACTGAGGTGAACACCGAGAACGTCGTCAAGAACCTGCGCGTGCTATGGCGCACCGACCGGATTATCGCCGATATCCGGATGCGGCATATGCTTGTTGGCCTTGGACTGAGGGCGTTTGCGGCGCTGATCGCAGCCTTCGGCCTGCTGATGCTGGAGCTATCGGCCTATTTCGCGCTGGTCCAGGTCTGGAGCGCCATCTCCGCCGCGGCCATTCTTGGCGGGGTCAACTTCGCGATTGCCGCCATCCTGTTCGCGATCGCGGCAAGGCCGCCATCCGGACGCGAACTCGAACTTGCGAACGAAATTCACGGTTCTTCGGTCGATGCCTTGCATCTTGAGGCGCGGGCGTTGCAGTCGCAGTTCTCCGGAATGATCCATCACCCTCTCAACGGTATTCTGCCTTTGCTGATCGTGCCGCTGATCACGATCATCATCAAGAGCCTGAAGAAGCCGGCGACCGCCGCTGCCGCGGCGGAGCAGAAATGATTGTGGGGGGAAGGATTGCCCCCGGCGATAAGCAAGGAGCCAGACCAGCATGTCAAAACCACAACCCAAGCCGATCCTGAATACATCCCTGCCCGTCCAGTTTCGGCAGATCCGCATCGAGCTTGCGCGCGAACCCGGTCACCCCGAAGGCGACGCCGCCGTGGCCTATGCCATTGTCGCGCCGCTCGACGCGAACGACCGGATCGATGCGGCGCTCTGGCGGGAGCATCGCGAGGCATGCCGGATCACGCGATTGCGGCCGGATGAGGAGGACGAGCACGGTCATCTGGTTCACCGTCAAGGTGGAGGCTGGGTGCTGCACTACGACTCCAACAAGCCGGATTTGTCCGGGTTTCACTTCGCGGATGAACGTTTTGTGGTGGGAGAATATGTCTCGATCAATGAGGGCGGCAAGCTGCATACCTACCGCGTCGTATCGACATCGCACCTCTGAACCAACCTCGGCCACGGAGCCCCGCTTGCGGGCGGGTTCCGTGGGCCTCCCGTTAATTCAAAGACGTCCGGCTAAAGCTTAAGCTTCACGTTGCAAATATCGTGCTCGGCGGGATCCGCGATCACTTCGAAACCGAGGTTACGGCACATCGTCAGCATGACCGTGTTTTCCTGAAGCACATCCCCCGAGATCGTCTTCAATCCCTCGGACCTGGCGTATTCGATGATCAGCTGCATCAATGCCCAGCCAAGCCCCCTGCCCTTGAGATCCGATCTCAGCAGGATTGCGTATTCGCCGCTCTCGTAGATCGAATCGGAATGAATCCGGACCACGCCCACGATCTCGTTGGTGACTTCGTCCAATGCCACAAAGGCCATCGCGCGGGCATAATCGAGCTGGGTCAGCCGGGCGATGAACTCGTGGGTAAATTCCTTCATGGACGCGAAGAAGCGCAGGCGCAGATCATGTACGGTGACGTGCCGTAACAGTTCATGGATCAGAGGTTCGTCCTCGGGGCGTATCGGGCGCACAAAGACCCGCCACCCGTCCTTGACTTCAAGGTGCCGCTGCCATTGCGACGGATATGGTCGCACCGCGAAGTTGGCGGGACCGGAGCCCCCGAATTTCCGCCCCACTTGCCCAACAGCGATGCGCGCGTCGACCGCCAGTACGCCGGCCTCATCCGCCAGCAACGGATTGATATCCAGTTCGCGGATCTCGGGAATGTCCGCGGCCATCTGCGACAGCTTGACCAGGACCATGGCAACGGCGTCCGGCTTTACCGCGGGCACGTCCCGATAGGCTCGCAGCAGCCGGGAGACGCGGGTGCGCTCGATCAGGTCACGGGCCAATTGCAAATCGAGCGGCGGAAGCGCGAGGGCTTTGTCGTTGATGATCTCGACCGCCGTGCCGCCGCGGCCGAACACGATGACGGTGCCGAAGGTCGGATCGTCGGCGAGGCCGAGAATGAGTTCTCGCGCCTTCTGGCGCACCACCATCGCCTGCACGATGACGCCGGATATCCGCGCCTCCGGGCGAAGTGCCTTCGCCCGCGCGAGGATGTCGGCCGTCGCTCCACGCACGGCATCGGGGGTAGTGAGGTTGAGAACGACGCCGCCGACATCGGATTTGTGAACAATATCCCGCGACATGATCTTGAGCACCACGGTCGAACCCTGCGCGAATATCGCCGAGGCGTATGCGACGGCTTGCTCGGCGTCGGCGGCCGCGAACGTTGGCACCATCGCGATCTCGTAGGCCTCAAGCAGCCCCTTGACCTCGACCGGGTCGAGCCACTGCCGCCCATCGGCAAGCGCCGAGGCAACGATCTGCCGGGCGGCACCGGTGTCGGGCGCGAATTCGCTGGGCATCGCTGGCGGGACCTGCGCCAACGCTTCCACGACCTCGCGATGCCGCACCAGATGCATGAACCCGCGCACCGCATCGTCTTCGGTGAGATAGTTGGGAATGCCGGCACCGCTCAGCAGATCGCTGACTTTCTGGTGCGCGCCGACCCAGACCGCGAGCACCGGCTTGGCTGGGCGGCGCTGCTGCCGCTGCTGTTCTTGGCGATACCTGCCGACCATGCCGCTCACAATGGCGGCGATTTCGTCCGCCGGAGCGATCGCGGTCTGAACGTTCATGACCAGGACTGCGTCGTTGCTCGCGTCGGCCAGCAACAGCTCAAGCGCCGCCGCATAGCGCGCGGAATCGGCATCGCCCACGATATCGACCGGATTTGATCCGGACCATGCCGGCGGCAACACTGCGTCGAGCTTTTGCCGGGTAACGTCACCGATCGCGGCGGGAATTCCTCCAAGCTCGACAAGCCGGTCGATGGCAAGAACACCGATGCCGCCACCATTGGTCAGGATCGCCAGCCGCTTGCCGGGGGGCGATTCCACGCGCCCCAGCGTCTCGGCGCAATCGAACAATTCGCGCAGATCAGATACCCGAAGGATTCCCGCGCGACGGAACGCAGCATCGTAGACCGCATCCGAGCCGGCCAGCGCGCCGGTGTGGGTCGCGGCGGCTTTTGCACCTTGCGCCATGCGGCCGGATTTGACGACGACCACGGGCTTGACCCGCGCCGCGGCTCGCGCGGCGGACATGAACTTGCGGGCGTCCTTGATGGCTTCGACATAAAGCAGGATGGCCCGCGTCTTGCCGTCAAGTGCGAAGTAATCAAGCAGATCGGCGATATCGACGTCGAGTTGATCGCCGATGGAAACAATTCCGGAAAAGCCGACCGTGCGCTGCGCCGCCCAATCCACCATGCCCGCGGCAATGGCGCCCGATTGAGAGATCAGCGCCAGATTTCCCGCACACGGCATGTGCGCGGCGAAACTCGCATTGAGGTTTGAGCCGGGCATCATGATGCCAAGACAATTGGGTCCGATCAGCCGCATGCCATGTTTTTGCGCGGCGCGTTCGGCGGCATCCGCCAGCGATCCCACACCATGGCCAAGCCCGGCGGGGATGATCAGCGCGCCCGCCGCGCCCAACTGGCCCGCCTCATCGATCAGGCCCGCGACGGCCGCTGCCGGCGCCGTAATCACAACGAGTTCAGGCACGAACGGCAATTTGCGCAGGTCGCTTACCGTGGCAACGCCGTCGATCTCGCCATAACGCGAATTCACCAGCCCGAATTCGCCTGCGAATTTTGCCTTGCGAATATTCTCCAGAATGGCCCGCCCGACGGATCCCGGGCGCGGACTGGCCCCGATCAGCGCCAGCGAACGCGGCGAAAGCAGATTTTTCAGACGGTAAGTTGACATCAGTCCAATCACCCGGCTCGCACCGGTCTGGGTATCATGAATCCTGGAGCATTTCTGCGGATGACCGAAGCGCTCAATGCGACATCATAACCCAGCATGGTGGCCGCCCGATGACGGTTCTGGTCGCGCCGCCCCAGACGATTTCGTTCAGCCGGGAGTGACGATAGGCGCCCATGACCAGAAGGTCGATGGCGTTAGCCCTCACATAGGTGTCGAACACTTTTCCGACCGAGCTGCCGTTGACCCTTATCATTTCGAAGGTCGCCTTGATACCGTGCTCCGCCAAATGGCTCACCAGCGCGGCGCCTGATTCCAGTTCCGCCGGCGTGTTGCTGTCGGTGGCAGTGATTATGCGTACATTCGCCGCCGCCTGAAGCCACGGCAACGCGTCGGCCACCGCTCTTGCCGCCGGCGCGGTATGATCCCAGGCGATCACGACCTGATCGAATGCCACCGCCAAGTCACCGGCGTATTCCTCCGGACACATCACGACCGGCCGGCCCGACTCGAAGATCAGCCGCTCGACGATCTTCTCCGATGGGTCGTCATGCGGCTTCACCGGGACGAGCGACAGATCCTTCAGCCGCGCCCCTATCGCAAAATTCGCCGGAATATCCGCGGCGGCAAACCGTTCAAGCCGTTGCTCATTGCGCACGCCAAAGCGATTAGCCGCAGTATCGAACGCCTTCAGCAACTCATGAGCATTCGACACGCTCTGAACGGCCTCGGCCGCTGTCACATTATCGAGGTCGGTCGAGATCGTGACCTTCGGCCGCACCAGAATATCCTGTTCAACCGCCATTGCCGTGACCCGGGCGCCGATGTCCCCGGCGACCGCCGTGCATTTTTCGATCGCCGCAATCGACGCAGCACTTGGCTCGCCGACAAGCGGCAGCAGGATATCCTTGATCGGCATGTGCGCTCTCCTTAGATCGACGATAGGCGCTTGGGTGCAAGGCTTTGTTGATCTTCATCAAGATCGAATGGAGCCACGCCCAACCGGGCCTTTCGGTTTCCGCGGTGTTTGAACCGGCCCTCGGAATTTGACTTTGACGCGGGTCAAAATCGGCCGGCTGGTCTGATATACTTTGGTGTTCTACTCCGCGGTGTACTACTCTGCGGAGTTCTACTCCGACCCTCTTGCCTGGAGAAGCGTGTATGCGGGCGATGGTGCTTTCGATGCCGGGGGCGCCTTTGCAACTGCAGGAGCGCGCCGATCCGCTTCCCGGCGACGGGGAAATTCGCGTCCGGGTGAGCGCCTGCGGAGTCTGCCGGACCGACCTCCACGTCGTCGATGCCGAGCTTCCCGCCATCAAATATCCGGTCATTCCGGGCCATGAAATCGTCGGCCGCGTCGATCTCGTCGGCAGCAACGTCACGACGCATCGGATCGGCGACAGGGTCGGGATCCCCTGGCTTGGATATACCTGCGGGGTCTGCCGCTTCTGCAGGGAAGGCATGGAAAATCTCTGCGACCGCCCGCTCTTCACCGGATACACGCGCGATGGCGGCTTCGCCACACACACCATTGCCGATGCCCGCTATGCTTTCCCGCTCGGCGAAGACGGCGACGACGTTTCAATCGCGCCGCTGTTGTGCGCGGGCCTGATCGGCTGGCGCTCGCTGGTGATGGCGGGGAACGCCAAACGGCTTGGCATCTATGGTTTTGGCGCGGCCGGGCATATCGTCGCCCAGATCGCGCGCTGGCAGGGCCGCACGGTTTATGCCTTCACGCGCCCGGATGATTTCGCGGCACAGGATTTTGCGCGCCGGCTAGGCGCGGCATGGGCCGGCGCATCGGAGCAAATGCCGGACGCGCCGCTCGATGCAGCCATCATCTATGCTCCCGCCGGACAATTGGTTCCGGCGGCGCTGCGTGCGGTACGCAAGGGCGGCAGGGTGGTATGCGCGGGGATTCACATGAGCGACATTCCGAGCTTTCCATACGATCTGCTCTGGGGAGAAAGACAATTGGTCTCGGTTGCCAACCTCACGCGCCAGGACGGACTGGATTTCCTCAACATCGCCCCGCAGGCAGGCATCCGGACCCAGACGACGGCTTTCCCGCTAGCGGAGGCCAACGACGTTCTTAACCAGCTGCGGGCCGGACAAATCCTGGGCGCGGCCGTCCTCAGACCCTGAGATCGCCAGCACATGACAGTTTCAACCGTATCCGACGCGCCGCGACAGGAGGAGGTCTTCGCATTCCTGACGGACCCCGCCACGCATCCAGATGCCCTCCGGATCGATACCCATGCGGCGTCGGTTTTTCTTGAGGGCGACCGCGCGCTCAAGATCAAGCGCGCCGTTCGCTTTCCTTTCCTGGACTACTCGACACTGGACAAGCGAAAAGCCGCCTGTGACGAGGAGATCAGGATAAACCGGCCATTCGCGCCGCAAATCTACCGCCGCGTCGTTCCGATCACGCAGGCCGACGATGGATCGCTGAGCATCGATGGCGACGGTACGCCAGTCGAATTCGCCGTTGAAATGACCCGTTTCGACGAGCGCCAGACCTTCGACCATCTGGCGGAAACCGGTCCGCCGGATCCCGATCTTGTCGAAGGCGTGGCAGACGCCATCGCAGCCTCCCACAGCGTTTCGCCGCGCGCGCCGGCCGGGCCCTGGATCGCGTCGATCCCTACGTTCGTCGAGGGCAACAGCACGGCTTTCCGGACCGCGGCCTGCTTTCCGGACAACGACATCGAGGATCTCCGGCAAGCGTCACTCTCAGCGCAGTCGGGAATTTGCGGCTTGCTGGAGCAGCGCGGCCGACAAGGATACGTCCGGCGCTGCCATGGCGACCTGCATCTGGCGAACATCGTATTGATCGGGGGCAAGCCGGTCCTGTTCGATGCGATCGAGTTCGATCCCGTGATCGCCTCAGTCGATGTTCTCTACGATCTCGCCTTTCCCGTGATGGATTTTATCCGATACGGCCGGCAGGCCGCCGCCAACACCCTGCTCAACCGATACCTGGCGATAACGTCCAGCGACAATCTCGATGCACTTGCAGCGCTTCCTCTGTTCATGTCGCTGCGCGCCGCCATCCGCGCCAATGTCCTGCTCGCCCGTCTGGATCGGGCCGGCCGCGACAAAGCAAGCGTGACGCAGTCGGCGCGGAGCTATTTCGAACTTGCGCGCCGATTGATCCACCCCGTAGCGCCGACGCTGGTGGCGATCGGCGGGCTGTCCGGAACCGGAAAATCCGTTGCGGCCCGCGCGGTCGCGCCTTTTGTCACGCCAGAGCCCGGAGCCGTCCTGCTGCGCAGCGACGTGCTAAGAAAACAGTATTTTCAGGTCAATGAAACCGACAGGCTGCCCGGACATGCATACCAACCGGAAATCACCGCGCGGATCTACGAACTTCTTGTGCAGCGCACCATCCAGGCTCTTTCGCAGGGGCATTCCGTGGTCGTGGACGCGGTTTTTGCGCATGAAATCGAGCGATCGGCGATCCGCTCGGCCGCGCGCGATCTGAATATCCGGTTTGTCGGCCTCTTTCTCGCAACCGATCTGGCGACCAGGCTCGATCGCATCGGCAGCCGCGAGGGCGATGCATCCGACGCCACCACCGAGATTGCCGGACTTCAGGAGAAATACGATATTGGCGCCGT
Organism: uncultured Alphaproteobacteria bacterium; assembly: GCA_963793165.1. Classification (GTDB taxonomy): domain Bacteria; phylum Pseudomonadota; class Alphaproteobacteria; order Rhizobiales; family Xanthobacteraceae; genus Bradyrhizobium. Next base: position 1,575,487 of record CAWBYU010000001.1, on the reverse strand, counting down.
TGATTGGACCATCATCGACGCTTCCGGAACACCAGAGCAAACTCTCATGCGATGCCGCAGCCGGATTTCACAGGGCGGACCAGCCTGACAGCCATGAGCTTCGAGACAGCAATGTCGCCAGCCCCGAAATCGGGACGTCAAGCTGCGCCGCGCGCCAAACCGGCGGCGCGGCAGCGGCATCCGCGTCTCAATCCGGTGATGGCGTGCGATACGGCCTTTCGCCTCGTGGCACGCCAATTTCTTGCGGATTTGACCGCAAATCACGACGCGACATGCCAAGGCAGCGCCACCGCCCTGCATCAGATGCGCATCGCGCTGACGCGTCTGCGCGCCGCGATTTCATTTTTCGCGCCGATGATTGACGACCCCAAGCGGACGCAGATATCGGCTGAACTGAAATGGCTGCACCGCCATCTCGGCGTGGTGCGGGATATCGACGTTGCGATCGAGTACCTCAAGGCAAGCGACAAACAGGCGCCGCCGGCGTCGACCGATTATCGGTCGTGGAACAGCAGGCGCGCGGAAAGCCATCGACATCTGGCGCGGGCGCTTCGGTCAGCGAAGTATCGCCGTCTGATCGAGAGCATCTCGGGCTGGGTCGAGAGCGGCCCCTGGTCGACCCGGGAGGGAAGACAGGCGGTCCAGCGGCGTGCCGCCCCGATCGCCGCCTACGGCGCGCGCAAGCTGGCGCGATGGCAGGAAAAGCTTCTGAGGAAGAGCCGCAAACTGCAAGAAATGGACGTGAAGAAAAGACACCGGTTGCGCCTGCTCAACAAGAAGGTTTGCTATTCAATCGAGTTCCTGGAAGACCTGCATTCCGATAAACGATTTTCGAAACAACCGGCTGCGCTGAAGTATTTGCGCAAAGTTCAAAAATCCCTCGGCCGGCTCAACGACGATGCAAATCGCAGGTCCCTGGCCGCCGCGCTGGAAAAAGACGGCGTGCAGGCGTCCCTGCCGTTTCTCGGCTCCAGGCACGAAAAGCGGCTGATCCAAGCCGCGGCCGAGGCTTACCGAAAGCTGGCTGCGCTGAAATCTGTCTCTGACTTAAGGCTCTGACGAGACCGGGCTTACTGACGGACGTAGTCGCCGGGCGCATCGGGCAGGCTATGACCGTCCACCGGCCCAACACCCATCCGCGGCGGCTCGCAGGGCTCGCCGGATCGAGCGGCCAGCCACCTCGTCCATTCCGGCCACCACGATCCTTCGACCCGCGGCGCCACCTTCAGCCATTCGTCGGGGCCGACATAGGGATCGTCGGATTTCTTGCTGTTGACCTGATAGGAATGGCCCTGTCCGGCGGGCGGCGCCACGATGCCCGCATTATGGCCGCCGCTGGCCAGCAGGAATGTGACGTCGGCATCCACCTGGAAATGGATCTTGTGGACGGATTTCCAGGGCGCCACGTGATCGCGAATGGTTCCGACCACGAACATCGGCGTGTGAATATCCGACAGCGCAATCGGCTTGCCTCCAACGACGTAACGGCCCTCGGCGAGGTCGTTGTTGAGGAACAGCTTGCGCAGGTATTCGGAGTGCATCCGGTAAGGCAGCCGCGTGGCGTCGGCGTTCCAGGCCATCAGATCGCTGGAAGGCGACCGCTCCCCCATCAGGTAGTCCCGGGTGAGCTTCGACCAGATCAGGTCGTTCGAGCGCAGCAACTGGAACGCGCCAGCCATTTGCGTGGTGTCGAGAACCCCGCGCTCCCACATCATATCCTCAAGGAACGAAACCTGGCTTTCGCTGATGAACAAGGTCAATTCGCCCGCCTCGGTGAAATCCGTTTGCGCGGCAAGCAAGGTAATCGATTTCAATCTGTGGTCGCCGTCGCGCGCCATCGTCGCGGCTGCAATCGACAATAGCGTTCCGCCCAGGCAATAGCCCAGCGCATGAACCTCGCGGCCGGGCATGACCTCCCCGATGGTCGCGAGCGCGGTCTCGACGCCAAGCTTGCGATAATCGTCAAAGGCGATTTCGCGATCGCTCGCCCCCGGATTGCGCCAGGAGATCATGAAGACGGTAAAGCCCTGACCGGTCAGGAATCTCACCAGCGAATTCTGCGGCGACAGGTCGAGGATGTAGTATTTCATGATCCAGGCCGGCACGACCAAAACCGGCTCGGGATGGACCTTGTCCGTAGACGGTGAATACTGGATCAGTTCGATCAGCTCGTTACGAAATACGACCTTGCCGCGCGCCGTCGCGACGGTTTCGCCGACAACGAAATCCCGATCGCCGCTTGGGTGCTTACCGGCGGACAGCAAGCGCATCCAGTCGCTGTACCAGTTCTGCAAGCCGAACACGAAATTCTCGCCGCCGCTTTGGAACGCCTTCTGCAGCACTTCAGGATTGGTGGCGGCGAAATTGGATGGCGCCAGCATATCGAGCACCTGCCGAACCGAGAACTCGACGACGGCCTCATTTGCCGGCGCCACCCCGCGCACGCCTGTGGTAGCGCTGTGCCACCACTGCTCGTTCAGCAGGAACGCCTGCGCAAGCAGGTTGAACGGCGGACGCTCCCATTCCGGCTCGGTAAAACGCCGATCCTGCGGCTTCGGCTTGATCAGGGACCACGGGCCCTGACCGGGCGAGAAATAATGCAGCGCAGATTCCACAAACTGACTGGCGCTGCGCAAGGCGTCCTGGGCGATCTCCATTCGCCGCTGGGGCGCCGCCGCCAGATGCGAAGCCCAGTCGATATAGGCAAGCGACAAGGCAACCGGCGAGATGCCACCTGTCAACCGCGCCAGCATGGCATGGAACGCGCGATCGGCCTGATATGCTTCCGGTTGCTGCCCCCGGTGAATTTCGGATGCCTGCCGGGCGGGAGGCTGGCCCGCGGCAACAATTTGGTTGTCGTCACGGTAACCGGGAGCATGTGCGCTGCACGGCAGCCTCGATACTTCGTCCTTTGACTGCGTCGCTAGCGGTGGCATGGATTCCATTTCTTTCACGTCGGGCGGATAACCGGACCTTATATCCATGACAGTCGGAAGACGGATCGCTTCTACGGCCGGTTGCTGAGCAGCTTCGAGGTGGTTTCGAGCATATGTTCGGCGTGCTTGAACAATCGCTCGCTGTCGCGGCGGATAAAATCGATCTGATGCCGGCCGCATTCCTCGCACATCGTACTCAGGTCCTTGACCGAATGCGATCCGGCCATCTTTGAGATGAACTCATTGAAGAGATGCGTTTCGGTTCGTGCACGATCGAGCATCTCGTTACCGGCGAATATGATCTCTTCGAGCATCGCCTTTTGCGTGCCTGACACGAAATCCAGGACGTGCCTGTTCGCCTCGGTCGCTCGCGTTGCGGTATCAGCCGCCGATTGCCCGTCAATCGCGGCACTGTCTTCGGAAAGCGCTGTCATGATGACCTCCGACCCCGGCCCTCTTGGAAGGATACGATGCCGTTCCGGGGACCACATTGAGGAGAATCAAGCCGGCGGAACTCCCGCCGCCGGTTGACCTGTGTCAAACCGCGTCGCGCTAACTGGATTAGCCTACCTTTTATCAAATTCATCTCGCACCCGCGGAGGCCCCGATGCGCGCGCACCAGATCATGACCCGACCGGTCATTACAGTCACCCCGGAGACCACGGTAGTCGAAGCCGCGAACACCATGTTGCAGCGGCATGTCAGTGGACTTCCCGTCGTCGACCCCGCCGGCAAACTTGTCGGGATCATCTCGGAGGGCGATTTTATCCGCCGCAGCGAAATCGGCACCCAGCGCAAGCGCGGCCGATTTCTGAAATTCATTCTCGGCCCGGGCCAGACCGCGGCCGATTTCGTGCAAGAACACGGCCGCAAGGTGGCGGAGATCATGACGACGACGCCCCTGACCGTTACCGAAGACACGGAACTCGAGAAAATCGTGCAGCTGATGGAGAAGAACAATATCAAGCGGCTGCCGGTGATCCGTGGAGATCAGGTCGTAGGGATCGTGTCGCGCGCCAACCTGCTGCAGGCGGTCGCCAGCCTTGCCCGCGAGATTCCCGATCCAACCGCGGACGACGACCACATTCGCAACCGCGTCATCGATGCGCTGGCAAAGAACGATTGGTGCCCGTTTGGCCTCGGCGTCATCGTACGCGATGGCATCGTCCACCTGAGCGGCGTCATCACCGAGGAGCGTTCGCGGCAGGCCGCCATTGTCGCTGCGGAGAACGTTGCCGGCGTCAACAAGGTCCACGATCACCTGTGCTGGGTCGACACCATGTCAGGCGCCTATCTGAACTCGCCGGAGGACGAAGGGCTCGCCAGAGCGAGTTGATTGTCGGGGCCGTCGTCGCCTCTCTCCGTCTAAAGGCGTTCGACGACGATCACCGGTCCCTTAGCGTCGGCGGCGCAGTGGGCACCGGTGCGGTCTTGGGAATTGTCAGAGCAGCTTGCCATCCGGCCCAAAAAACGGATGCGGCCCGTCGAACCTGCCAATGAAAACCTGATGCGTTACCACGCTCCCAAACCCCTCCCCCGGAAACCAGCAATGGAGATGGAAGGCCGGCGGTTCGACCTTGAATGACGGCTCGCGCGATTGCGCCAGGTCCAGATCGACGGCGTGATTAGGCGCGGGGCAAATCATCGTGGGGATACCGGCAAACATCGTCAGCGTCGCGCGATGAACGTGGCCGGCGGCGATGAGTTGCACACGCGGATGGCGCCTGACGATCGGCGCCAATTCACCAGCATTGAGGAGATTCTGGCGATCCATGTGCCAGATGCCGGTTTTGAACGGCGGGTGGTGCAGGAACAGCAGCGCCGGCCGGCTTGGCGCGGCGGCAAGCATCTCGTCGAGCCATTGCAACGTAGCCGGTTCGAGTTCGCCATGCGGTCTGCCATGAACGCTGGAATCCAACAGCAGGAGATCGAGCCCGCCGGCTTCAACCTTTTGATTGAGCGGGCCGGACGAAACGGCATAGGCGGCCCCCGGAAATGCGGCACGCATCAATTCGCGGAAGTCGTGATTGCCGGGGATGCCGACAAAGGGCAGCTTCAGCGGCTGCAGCAGGCGCTCGAGATGTTCATACTCTTCGGATGTCGGCGTGTCCGCGAGATCGCCCGAGATCACCACGAGATCGGGCTTTGGGGTGAATTCGTTCAGCGCGGCCACGCAACGCTCAAGCGCTGCGGCGGTATCGACGCGCCCGTAAGCGAGAGTATCAGGTGACTTGATATGAAGATCGGAAATCTGCGCGATCAGGACTGGTTTTTGAGACATTGATCTGTTCTTCAATTGTCGGGTGGCAAGAGACGGACGGCATCCGGCGCGATCACAAGCCCGATCCGGTCACCGGCCCGGACTTTGATGGTATTCGGCGCATCGACCGTGAGAGATTTATCGGATGCGCCGCTCACCACCACCCGCTGCCTGTCGCCGATAAAGCTGACACTGTCGATGATCCCCGAGAGTGGCGCGCTTGCGGCCTCGACCACGGCGATGGTTTCCGGGCGGATCATTGCGACCACGGCTTCCAGGCTGGCGTCACCGCCGATCGGCTGCCGTCCGCCCGGCAAGACAAGATGACCGTCCTCGACCGGGGCCTCGATGATGTTCGCAGCACCGATGAATTCGGCAACGAAGCGATTTTTGGGGGTGAAGTAGATTTCGCGCGGCGTCCCGATCTGGGCAATCGACCCCTTTTGCATGACAACGATGCGGTCGCCGAGTTCCATGGCCTCGGACTGGTCGTGCGTCACATAGATCGTGGTGATGCCAAGCGCGCGCAGCAGGCGATTGAGCTCGCCACGCAGGCGATCGCGCAGAGCCGCGTCGAGCGCGGTCAAGGGCTCGTCGAGCAGCAGGATACCCGGCCGGATCGCCACCGCACGCGCCAGCGCCACCCGCTGGCGTTGACCGCCGGAGAGCTGATCGACGCGGCGGTTCTCCAACCCCGTGATGTTGGTCAGCGCCACTAGCTCGGCGACGCGCGACGCACGTTCCGTTCTGCCGATGCCCCGGATCTTCAAGCCATAGCCGATATTGTCGGCGACGCTCATATTGGGAAAAAGCGCGTAGGACTGGAACACCATGCCGACATTGCGCCGCTCGATCGGCACCGAGGTCATGTCCTTGTCGTCAAACAAGACCCGCCCGCCCGCATCCGGCAGTTCAAGCCCGGCGATGATGCGCAGCATGGTGGTTTTGCCGCAACCGGAAGGACCGAGCAGCACCAGCGTTTCACCGCGCGCAATGTCCAGCGTCGCGGGCTCCAGGGCGCGGGTGCCGTCGGCAAAGGTCTTGCCGCAGGCCTCGATGCGCACCGACGCGCCATGTCCCGCGGCCACGTTCATCGTCGCTGCTCCTTGTCGGCGAACAACTGCATGGCGATCAGCAGCGGGATGATCATGACAAAGAAAATCAGCGTATAGGCCGAAGCGACTTCCAGCCGCATCGAGGCGTAACTATCGGCAAGGCCGATCGGAAGCGTCTTGGTCAAGGGTGTGTGCAGCATCCAGGTCAGATTGAACTCGCCGAGCGAAAGCGTCACCACCATCAGGCTGCCCGCCAAAATCCCCGGCACTGCATTGGGAACGATCACGTCACGAAAGCGCCGCCACGGCGATGCGCCCAGCGACGCCGCGCCTTCATCCAGCGTCCTGATGTCGACGGTTGCGAACACCGCCATCACCGAGCGCACCATGAACGGCATGGTGAAGATGACATGGCCGGTGAGGATGAACAGCCATGAGCGGCGAAAATCGCTGAAGCCGCCATAGGTGAGCAGCAGCGCCAGCGCGATCGCGAGCCCGGGAATGGCGAGCGGTAGCGTGATGATCTCCTCGACGATCCGCGACAGCCGCCCTCCCCGGACATGAAGGGCGTAGGCCGAGGGAACGCCGGCCGCCAGCGTGACGGCGAGCGTCGCAAATGCGATCACGAACGACAACAGGATGGTGCCGGCATAAAGCTCCCAGACCTGAACCACCCATTGCAGCGTCACGCCTGAGGAGATTCCGCGAAAGTAATTCACGGTAACGCCGGCGGAAATCGACAGGATGGCGGGCACCATCAGGAATGCCGCGACGATCAGCGTAAACACGAGTTGACCGGTGAAGATCAGGCGATCACGCATGATCATCCGGCCGCCGCAACAGTGCTTCCGCTGAACGAGCGGGCCAGCGCCAGGATGGCCCAGGCGATGATCCCGAGTCCGACCGATAGCGCGGCCGATGTCGCGAAATTCGCCGCCAATGTGAACTCGGTATAGATCAGCATCGGAAGCACGTCGATATTGGTCGCCAGCGTGAACGCCGTGCCGAACGCACCCATCGCCGTCGCAAAGGCAATGGCGCCCGAGGCGACAAAGGCGGGCGCCAGCGCCGGCAGCACCACGTCGCGCTGCACAGCCCACGGGCCGGCGCCAAGCGAACGCGCGGCTTCTTCCAGGCCGAGATCAAGTTTCTGGACCGCCGCCATGATGGTGAGGATGACGCGCGGGATCGAGAAATAGAGATAGCCGAGAAATAGCCCGTAGATCGAATAGGCAAATACCAGCTTCTCGCCAAACAGCCGGTTTGAAACATCACCGATCAGGCCCTGGCGCCCGGCAAGCAGGATAATCAGGAAGCCGACGACCACACCGGGAAACGCCAGCGGAAAAGTCAGCATCGCAATCAGCACCGCCCGGCCGGGGAAGCGATGACGTTGCAGGAACATTCCGGCCACCGTCGCGATCGCGAGCGTGGCGATCGTGGTCGCCGTCGCCAGCAGAACGGTGTTGATCAGGGTCGCGCGGTAGCGCGGTTCGGTCAGGATTGCCAGATACCCGGTCAACCCTTGCGGACCTTCCGCGCCTGTCACGACCAGCCGCGCCATCGGCAGCAGAAAGAACGCCGTCGTCACCACGGCAAGCGGCAACAGACACAGCCAGACGAACGATTTATGCGGCATGAAACGATGGTGCCCTTGAACGCAGGGCACCATACTGCATCAACGAACCTCGGCGAGATAGCGGTCGACGAAGCCCTTTTGCACGTTTTCCATCTGGCCCCAATCAACGTTCCTGGCGCGGGCATAATCGCTGTCGGGCAGGAACTTGGCCTTGACGGCCTCGGGCAGTTCAATCTGGCGCGCCGGTCGCAGGTAAGCGTTGGTCCAGATCGCCTGCCCCTTGTCGGACAGGAGATAGTCGATCACCTTCTTGGCCTTGTCCTTGTCCGGCGCGTTCCTGACGAGGCCGACGACATAGGGAAACACCACCGAACCTTCGCACGGAATCACGAATTCAAAATTTCCCTTCTCCGAATATTTGGCGCGGTAGGCATTGAAATCGTAATCCAGCAGGATCGGCATCTCGCCGGAAACCACGCGGGCGTAAGATGTCTGCTTGGGAACGATCGGATCGTTCTTCCGCAACTCCTTGAAGAAGGTAATCGCGGGATCGAAATTGGCCTCGGAGCCGCCGAGCGCCAAATTGATCGCCACGGCTCCGACATATCCGACAGCGGCGGACGATGGATCGAGATAGCCGACCATGCCCTTGTAGTCCGGCTTCAAGAGATCCTTCCAGCAGGCCGGCACAGCTTTACCGCCGAGCGCATCCTTGTTCACGAACAGGCCGAGCGTGCCGGAATGAATGGTCGTCCAGTAGCCGTCCGGATCCTTCAGTCCGGGCGCGACCTGGTCCCAGTTGGCGGGCTTATAGGGTTCCAGTGCATCCTGCGCCTTCGCCTTCATGCCGAAGGTGACGCCGAAATAGCCGATGTCGCCGACGGGATTGCTCTTCTCGGCCAGAATTTGCGCGAGCGCCTGCCCGGAGTTCTTGTTGTCGTGGGGAATGTCGTAGTTGAGGTCGGTCTTGATGGCCTTGAGCATCGAGGCCCAGTCGGCCCATTCCGGCGGGCAATTGTAGCAGATGACGTCAGCCGCTTTGGCGGATTGCAACGGCGCCATCAGCGACAGCGCGAGCAAGGCTAAGGCAAAACGGACGGTCTTCATCAAGGTCGCTCCGGGTTCATCCGCAAGATCGGGATTTCATCACCAACGGAGTGACCAAGTATAGGCCGCGTATGAAGGATTTGCGACGATCGGCTATTTCGCGGTGCCGCAAACGGCATACGAACATCTATGGCACCAATGCTCCGGCAGTCCCTTGCCCGCGAAAGCCATGCGGCTTCAGCGTGGCAACACCGCCGTTGCTTCGATCTCGACCCGGGCCGCCTTTTCAACCAGGCGCACGACCTGCACCAGCGCCATGGCCGGGTAATGCGCGCCGAAAATATCGCGATAGACCTGCCCGAGCATTTTCAGGTTCGCCAGATATTCTTCCATATCGACGACGTACCAGGTGAGACGCACGAGATGTTCGGGCCGGGCGCCGCCCTCGGCCAGAATGGCTGCAATGTTGCTCAGGGTCTGACGGACTTGTGCAACAAAGTCAGCCGGCAAATGACCCTGGCTGTCCCAGCCGATCACGCCGCCGGTCACCACGAGACGGCCATCGGCCGCCATGCCATTGGCATATCCTTTCGGCATGGGCCAACCGCTGGGTTGCAAGATCTGCGGGCCACCGGATGACATCTCGTCCTTCGCTACCGGCAGCACAGCAAGGGTTGGCCCTTTCGGCACACTCACTGGCCATTCTCCTTCATTTTCATTCCGCGGCCATACTTGCCGACCCGCAAGATCCGCCAGCCTGTGCGATCTGCCGCAGCGCAAATCGTTTCAATTTGCCGGTTTCCGTCTTGGGCAGTTGGGCTACGAATTCGATCGCACGCGGATATTTATAGGGCGCGATCTCGCGCTTGACATGCTCCTGCAGCGCCGTCGCCAGCGCGGCGTCGCCCGTGGCGCCGGCTGCCACAACCACATAGGCCTTGACGATCATGCCGCGCGCCTCGTCGGGCGCGCCGACGACGCCGCACTCGGCGACGGCCGGATGAGCGAGCAATGCCGCTTCGACGTCGGGACCTGCGATGTTGTATCCGGAGGAAATAATCATGTCGTCCGAGCGAGCCACGAACGACAAGCGGCCGTTCTCGTCGCGGACGAACGAATCGCCCGTCAGATTCCAGCCTTCGCGCACATAGTTCGACTGCCGCGCATCGGCGAGATAACGGCATCCGGTCGGCCCGCGAACCGCAAGCTTGCCGACGGTGCCCGGCGGCAACTCGTTCATGTTCTCGTCGACGACTTTGGCCTCATAACCGGAAACCGGGAGCCCTGTCGTTCCCGCGACAGCGTCGCCTACCCGGTTTGTAACAAAGATGTGCAGCAACTCCGTGCTGCCGATCCCGTCGAGGATCGTCTTGCCGGTCTTGCGGGTCCAGTTTTCGAACACCGGCGCGGGCAAGGTCTCGCCGGCGGAAACCGCAAGGCGCAGCGAGGACAAATCTGCGCCCTTGTCCATCGCGGCCATCATCGCCCGATAGGCGGTCGGCGAGGTGAAGCAAATCGTGGCCTTGTAGGTTTCGATGATCTTGACCATCTCGGCAGGTGCGGCGTTCTCCAGCAGCGTCGCGGTGGCACCGAACCGCAACGGAAAGATCGCGAGGCCGCCGAGACCGAACGTAAAGGCCAGCGGCGGCGATCCTACGAAAACATCATCCGGCGAGACATTGAGCACTTCCCTGGCATAACCGTCCGCAACGATCAGGAGATCACGATGGAAATGCATCGTCGCCTTTGGTTCGCCCGTGGTGCCTGAGGTAAATCCCAGCAACGCGACGTCATCCCGGCCGGTTTTGATCGCCTCGAACCGAACCGGCTTGTTCAGCGCCACGCGATCGAGTTCGGCATCATGGTTCGAGGTTCCGTCAAAATTCACGACCTGCTTGAGAAACCGGCTGGTCTTCGCGCACGCAATCAGTTCATCGGCGATACGACTATCCGTCAGCGCCAGAGTGATCTCGGCCTTGTCGATAATCTTGGTCAATTCGCCGGCCCGCAGCATCGGCATGGTGTTGACGACGACGGCTCCTGCCTTCGTTGCCGCAAGCCATGCCGCGACCAGCGCCGGATTATTGCCCGAGCGTATCAAGACCCGGTTGCCGGGCTTCACGCCGTAATTCTCCACCAATGCATGCGCAAGGCGGTTCGACCAATCCGCCAGTTCCTTGTAGGTGCGCTGGCGACCGTTACCGATCAGCGCGATGCGATCGCCGAGCCCCTTTTCGACGATGCGGTCGGTCAGTTCGACCGCGGCATTGAGGTATTCTGGGTATTGAAACTCCGGCCGGTCGAGCAAGTCCGGCCATTGATGAAACGGCGGAAGATTGCGCCGCGTAAAATCATCGACATGACCGGACGGACCAAGCCTGGGAATGGCACCTGACATTTTCATCGCCCCTCGTTTCGAGATGAAAGGCTCGCCTCGTAAACATTTTATACTTAAAGTAATTTGGCGCAATAGCCCAAACCCGGGCGATCCAACGCTTTTTATCGAGGCCAGCAGGCCTCAGCGGGCCGCCAATTCCCGAATGCGCAGAACCATCGGCGAATCCGGATCGGCCAGCGGGGCAATCGCGGTGAAATGGTTGGCGTTGGGAACCGTGCCGAACCGGGTCGCGATACCGGCGCCGCCCCAGCGCTCGACGATGGTCCGGCTTTGCCGAAAATACTCCGCGCTTTCGTTTTCACCGACCACGGCATCAAGGCTTCCATGCGACGGTGCGTTCCAGAACAGCGGGCTCGCATCCCCAGCGGTTGCATGGTCGAGATGCAACGCATTGTTGATCGAGGTTTCCACCAGCGGCCTGAGATCGAACAGACCCGAAATGGCATAGGCCGCAACGACGAGGTCTGCGGGCAAGGAAGCGTCGAGCGCGCGCCAGTCAGTCGCCAGCAGGCAGGCCGCGAGATGCCCGCCCGCGGAATGACCGCTCATGACAAGGGGTCGCCCGAGCCGCGCCAGTTCGCGCGACGCCGTTCGCATCTGCTGAATAATATGATCGACGGTGACCCCGGGACAAAGATCATAGCTTGGTATGGCGACGCTGATGCCGTGGGCATTCAACCCGCCAGCCAGATGGCTGAAAAAGGAACCGTCGAGCGCCTGCCAGTAACCGCCATGAATGAAGACGACGATCGGCCCTTCGCCGGCACCGGAGAAAAAATCGATGATGTTGCGCGAGCCGCGACCGTAGGCAATCGAGCGGGGCGCATGCCGCTCACGCCAGGCCGCCGCGTCGCGTGCCCAACCGGCGATCAGCGCCGGGTTTTCCGGAACCCGCGCCCGGTTGTTGTATTCAACCTCGTAGTCGATGCGCGCGGTCAAGCTCACAACGCCCGCTGTTGCGCCGACTTCCGCGCTGAAGCCTTGGTCTTGGCCAACAGGCGCATCAGTTCGCGGACGTCCTTCGGGCCAAGGCCTGAAAAAATACCAGCGATCCACATCTCGTGCTCCGCGGCCATTTTGCGAAACTCGGCACGGCCCGCTTTCGTCAACCGTATGACCTGAACGCGCCGGTCGGTATCCGATGTTCGCCGGTCGACATGACCGGATTCGACCAGACGCTCGACCAGTCCGGTGACGTTGCCGTTGGAGACCATCATCCGCTTCGAGACATCCGACAGCGTCATGCCGTCGGGCACCTTGTCGAGCTGGGCCATCAGGTCAAAGCGCGGCAGCGTGACGTCGAACCGTTCACGCAGCCGGCTGCGGACTTCGCCCTCGATCAGGGTCGTGCAGGTCAGCAGGCGCAGCCACAATCTCAGCTCGTCGCCGTGATCTTCCGGCAGTTCGACGGCCTTGGTTTCGGAATCAAGGATCATGATGCAGTCACGCCTGTCGGTTTGCCGCTGGTATGGACCTTCAGATAATTCAGCCGATGCATCAAGTCAAAACGGCGTTGACCGAAATATGCATCGCGAATTTCTTTAGGGTTCAAACAATTGGCGCGCGGCTTGCATGCTGGATTTTGAAGCCTGGGCCTTGCTTGCGGCGACTGCCGTCATCGGCATAAGCTCGGCCTCGAAGGTTGGGATTGGATTTCGGCTGCGCATGCGCCGCGGCCCAGGGGAGAAGTCATGAAGCAGTTGTTGAAGGTGGCCGGACTGGCGGTCTTGTTTGGTATCGCGGCCAACGATGCCATTGCGCAGGACAAGGTGAAGATCGGCGTGATCGTGACGTTGTCCGGTCCGGCAGCGGCGCTCGGCCAACAAGTCCGCGACGGCTTCGCGCTCGCGGTCAAGGACCTCGGCGGCAAGATGGCCGGCCGCGATGTCGAGGTTGTCGTGGTCGATGATGAACTCAAGCCGGACGCCGCCGTCACAAAGGTCAAGGGCTTGCTCGAACGCGACAAGGTCGATTTCGTAGTGGGGCCGATCTTCTCCAACATCCTGCAGGCGATCCACAAGCCCGTGGTGGAATCCAGGACTTTCCTGATCAGCCCGAATGCCGGCCCGTCGAGCTATGCCGGCAAGAACTGCAGCCCGTTTTTCTACGTAACCTCCTATCAGAACGATCAGGTGCACGAAATCCTCGGCAAGGTCGCCGAGGATCGCGGCTACAAGCGCGTCTATCTGCTGGTTCCGAACTATCAGGCCGGCAAGGACTCCGCGGCCGGATTCAAGCTGGATTACAAGGGAGAGATTGTAGAGGAGACCTACATGCCGCTGGGTTCGCTGGATTTCCAGGTTGAACTCTCGAAAATCGCATCGCTGAAGCCCGACGCCGTGTTCACCTTCATGCCGGGCGGCATGGGCGTAAGCCTGGTCAAGCAATACAAACAGGCCGGCCTCGCCGATCGCATTCCTGTCCTGTCCGCGTTCACGGTCGATGAATCGACGCTGCCGGCGCAGCAGGACGCGGCGGTCGGCATGTTCGGGGGCGCCAACTGGGCGCCCAATCTCGACAATCCGCCAAACAAGAAATTCGTCAGCGCCTATGAAGCCGCCTATAACAGCGTGCCCGGCACCTATGCCTTTCAAGCCTATGATGCGGCCTTGCTGATCGACAGCGCCGTCAAGACGGTCAAAGGCGACCTTGCCAACAAGGAGGCTGTGACGGCGGCGCTGAAGAAGGCCGATTTCATCTCGCTGCGCGGCGGCTTCAAATTCAATACCAACGGCTTTCCGATCCAGGACTTCTACCTGACCAAGGTCGCAAAGCGCGCGGACGGCAAATTTCAGACCGAGATTGTCCAGAAGGTATTCGAGAATTACGGCGACCGTTACGCCAAGGATTGCGCGCCGGGCAACTAAACGATCGGGAGGAAACAAGGCGATGAAAAGCGAGATCACCGGTATCACCCGGGCCAACGAGGGCATGCAGGGAATATCCTGGAATATCCTCGGCCAGACCTATGTGCCGAAGAACTGCACCGAGCATTCCTTCTCCTGGCACGCGACGCTGCCGCCCGGCACCTTCGTGCCGCCGCACATCCATCCGGATCAGGACGAATATCTTTATATGCTGGAAGGGAAACTCGATTTCATGCTTGCCGGCGCGGAGGCGCAGGCGACGCCGGGCGATCTGATACGGCTCGGGATGGGCGTTCCCCACGGCATCTTCAACAAATCCGATCAGACCGCGAAAGTCTTGTTCTGGGTATCGCCGACCAAAAAACTGTACGATCTGTTCTGGGGTCTTCACAACATGAAGGAGCAGAAACCCGAGGACGTCGTGGCCATGGCAGCGGAATATAACATCCACTTCCTGCCGCCGCCGGGGGCGTGAAGCGCCTACGCCCGGACCGCTGTAAGGCCCGGAACGGCCGCAAAGCCGGCCTTGCTGGCATAGCCGCGCACAATGGCCTCGCGCTGGGAATAGCTCAACACGTGCTCGACATTGTCGAAGCCGTCGGGCGCCAGCTGCTCGACCGCGTCGATCACGCCCTCCGGGCCGCCGCGGCGATTTGAGCGCACGATCTCCGCCGTCATCGGCAATCGCTTCTGCTCATACGCCATCAGTGCCTGACGCGGATGCTCCGAGCGCGCCAGTGCGTCCGCCAGACAACGCGCATCGAGGATGGCCTGCGAGGCGCCATTGGAGCCGACGGGATACATCGGGTGCGCCGCATCGCCGAGCAGCGTGATCCGGCCGCTGGACCAATATGGCAGAGGGTCACGGTCACAGGTCGGATATTCGTAGAATTCAGGCGTCGCCGAGATCAGGTTCGGCACGTCGACATAGGGCACTGAGAACCGCGCCACATGCGGCATCAATTCCTCGCGCTTGCCGGGTCGCGACCAGTCCTCGCGCCGGGGCGGCGCCGCTTTGCCGTCGCCGACCTTGACCAGCACCGCCCAGTTGGTCAGACGGTTCGCCGGGCTCGATCCTTCCGCAATCGGATACACCACGACCTTGGCATGCAGACCGCCGGCGACGATCATCGAACGGCCGCTCAGGAACACCGGCCAGTCGCGAGCACCGCGCCACAGCATCAGACCGTTCCAGCAGGGCGGCCCTTCCTCGGGAAACAGGGTCTCGCGCACCCGCGAATGAATACCATCGGCGCCGATCAGGATATCGCCGCGCGCGGTCTCGATGTGGCGACCGGTGCGATCAAAAAAATATGCGGTAACGCCGCCCTCGTCCTGGGTGAAGGCCCCCAGCCTGCAGCCGGTGTGGATCGCTTCCCGCCCCAGCCGCTCCTCGACGGCACGGTGGATCACACTCTGCAGCCGGCCGCGATGAATCGAGAATTGCGGAACATCATGGCCGGCATCGATGCCGCGGGATTCGCGCCAGACTTCTTGGCCATGGCGATTGAGATAATAGAGCTCGTCGGTGCGGATCGCGACGTCGTCGAGTTTTTGCAACAGGCCAAGGCCGGCGAGTTCGCGGATCGCGTGCGGCAAGGTATTGATGCCGACACCGAGTTCGCGGATGGTGTCCGACTGCTCGAACAATTCGGAGCCGATGCCACGGGCGCGCAGCATCAGCGCAGTGGTGAGGCCCCCGATACCGCCGCCGACGATAATTGCCTTCATCGCCTTAACTCCACTCGATACGCTACGCAGCGGCCGCTAACGTCGCATGGCGCATCACTCCGCGGCAAGCGGCTTTACCGCCTCCGCCTTCAGCTCGGCCCTGGTCTTCGGCTTAGCCTTAATTTTCAGATCGTCGAAATCCTGCCGGTCGCGCACGCTGTTGCGGAAAATCTGCTCCTTGCCGGGCAGATATTGCGGCGGGCAGAAAACCTCCGCACCGTACCAGGCTGCCGCCTTCAGCGTGAACGACGGATCGATCAAATGCGGACGCCCGAGCGCCACCAGATCGGCGCGGCCGGCCGCGAGAATGGTGTTGACCTGGTCCGACGTGGTGATGTTGCCGACACACATGGTGGCGATGCGCGCCTCGTTGCGCACCTGTTCGGAGAAAGGCGTCTGGAACATGCGTCCATAGACCGGTTGGGCGTCACGCACGGTCTGTCCGGTGGAAACATCAATCAGATCGACGCCGGCTTCGGCGAAGGCGCGCGCGATCACTACCGCGTCGTCGCCGGTGATGCCGCCCTCGGCCCAGTCGGTGGCGGAGATACGCACCGACATCGGCTTGTGCGCCGGCCATGCCGCCCGCAACGCTTCGAACACTTCCAGCGGAAAACGCAAGCGATTGGCGAGCGAACCACCGTAAGCGTCGGTGCGCTGATTGGTCAGCGGCGAAATAAAGCTCGCGAGCAGGTAGCCGTGGGCGGCATGCAGCTCCAGCATGTCGAAGCCGCAGCGTTCGCCGCGCTCGGCCGCCGCGACGAACGCCGCCTTGACCGCATCCATCGCGGCGCGGTCCAACTCTCGGGGCACCTGACTGTCAGGAAAGTAAGGCACCGGCGAGGCCGACACCACGTCCCAGCCGCCCTGCTCCAATGGACGGTCCATGCCGTCCCACATCAGCTTGGTGGCGCCCTTGCGGCCGGCGTGGCCGAGTTGCAGAGCAATCTTCGCCGCGGAATTGGCGTGGACGAAATCGACGATGCGCCGCCAGGCCGCTTCCTGCGCGTCATTCCACAGCCCGGCGCAGCCAGGGGTGATGCGCGCATCGCGGCTGACGCAGGTCATCTCGGTGAATATCAACCCGGCGCCGCCGATCGCGCGCGATCCATAGTGCACGAAATGGAAATCGCCGGGCACACCCTCCTGCGCCGAATACATGCACATTGGCGATACCACCGCACGGTTCGCGAGCGTCATCTCGCGCAGCCGCAACGGCTGGAACATCGGCGCCACCGACTTCTCGACGTCGACGTCGAAGCCCTGGCCGCGAACCTGCTTCGCAAAGGCCTTGTCGACCTCCGCGACAAAGTCCGGCGCCCGTAGCGTCAGATTGTCGTAAGTGATCGCTTTGGCCCGGGTCATCACGCCGAACGCAAACTGCACGGGATCGAAGTCCCAGAAACGATCGACATGCTCGAACCAGACCAACGAGACGTCCGCGGCGTGCTGGGTCTTCTCGACCTCCTCGCGGCGGCCTTCCTCGTATTGCGCCAAGGCGGCGTCGATGGTTGGTGCGCGCTGCATGGCGTCAGCCAGTGCAATCGCATCTTCCATCGCGAGCTTGGTGCCGGAACCGATCGAGAAATGTGCGGTCGCCTTGGCGTCGCCCAGCAGCACCATGTTGTCCTTGACCCACCGCTTGCTGCGGATCATCGGAAAATTGCGCCACATCGAGCGGTTGATAAGGAGCGGATGCCCGTCGAGGAACCAGCCGAAAATCCCGGCCATTCGATCGGCGGATTGCTTTTCGTTCAGGCCCTCGAGCCCGGCGCGTTTGAAGGTTGCTGGGTCGGTCTCGAAGATCCAGGTTGAGTGTCCCACCTCGTACTGATAGGCGTGGGCGATGAACGGCCCCCACTCGGTCTCCTGGAATATGAACGTGAAGGCGTCGAGCGGCCGGGTCGAGCCCATCCAGGCGAACATATTGGAACGAAGATCCACTTCGGGCTGGAAGTGCCCGGCATATTTGTCGCGGAAGCGGCTGTTGATGCCGTCGGCCAGCACCACGAGATCGGCATCGGCAAAACGCGTCTCGTCGTCAATATCGGCATCGAACATCAGGGCAACACCGAGTTCGCGCGCCCGCTCCTGCAGGATCAGCAGCAGCTTGCGGCGTGAGCAGCCGCAAAAACCGTTGCCGCCGACCCGGTGCACGGTGCCGCGGAAATGCACGGCGATGTCATCCCAATAGGCGAATTCCTGGGTGATGCGGCGATAGCTCGGAGAATCGTATTTTTCGAAATTATCCAGTGTGGCGTCTGAAAACACCACGCCGAAGCCGAAAGTATCGTCGGCGCGGTTGCGCTCATAGACGGTGATATCGGCCTCCGGTCGCTGCTTTTTGAGCAGGATCGCGGAGTAAAGACCGGCCGGTCCTCCCCCGATGATCGCGATCTTCATGGAAAGCCTCCGGTACAGCTTCGGGCCATCGATATTATTTTAAACCTAAAGTATTTTTCCGGCAAGGCCTGCCGCATGCTCGACGACCGGATGAAACGAAATCCGTGATTTTCTGGACCCCGAGAACCCGGCCGTCGCGGCCCTCCATCCGGATCAAGTTCGTCGCACCCCTTAGTTCCCCTGAAATGCCGGCTTCACTTTATTCGAGAACGCTTCAAATGCGCGGGCAAAATCCGCGGTCGTCATGCACAGCGCCTGCGCGATCGCCTCGGCCTCGATCGCCTCCTCCACCGACATCGCCCATTCCATCGCCAGCATTCGCTTGGTCATGGTGTTGGCGAATGTCGGTCCCTCCGCAATCTGCTTGGCAAGCAGCAGCGCCTGTGACAGCACCTGTTCCGGCACAACGATACGGCTGAAGAAACCCCAGCGCTCGCCCTCCTCCGCGGTCATGAAGCGGCCGGTATAGAGCAGCTCGGACGCCCGCGATTGACCGATGATCCGCGGCAGGATCGCGCAGGCGCCCATGTCGCAACCGGCCAGGCCCACCTTGTTGAACAGGAACGCAACCTTGGCCCCGGTAGCCGCAAGGCGCAGGTCGGAGGCCATGGCGACGATCGCGCCGGCCCCGGCGCAGATCCCCTCGACCGCGGCGATAATCGGCTGCGGGCAAGCCCGCATCGCCTTGACGAGATCGCCGGTCATGCGGGTGAAGGCGGTGAGGCCTTTTGTGTCCATCTTCACCAGCGGGCCGATGATCTCGAACACATCGCCACCCGATGAGAAATTACCGCCGGCACCCGATACCACGATGGTCTTGACTTCATCGTCCATCGTGCAGGCGCGGAATAAATCGGTGAGCTCGCGGTAGCTCTCGAATGTCAGCGGGTTTTTGCGCTCCGGGCGGTTCAGCGTCAGCGTCGCCACTCCGGCATCTACTTTCAGCAGGAAGTGTTTGGGCGAGTACTGCGCCAGTGGCAGGGTGACAGGATTGGCCGGCGTGCTCATGGAATCTCCCTCGCGAATTATCTTCGTTGTTCTCAGGCTACGCCGAGCGGGCAGCCCTCAGATCTCTCCGCCCGCAACCGCGATGGCCTGACCGGTGATTGCGCCGGCGCCCTCGCCGCACAGCCAAAGCACGGTATCGGCGACTTCCGCCGGGGTCACGAGGCGACCTTGCGGATTGTGCTTTGCGAGTTCGGCCACCGCCTGTTCGCGGCTGCGGCCGGTCTTTTTCATGATGTTGTCGATGCTGGTGGCGACGAGATCGGTATCGGTGAAGCCGGGACACACCGCGTTCACGGTGACACCCGTGGTCGCAAACTCCAGCGCCAGCGAGCGCACCAGCCCGACCACTGCGTGTTTGGCGGCGCTATAGGCGCTGACATAGGCGTATCCCTTCAAACCCGCGGTCGAGGCAACGGCGACAATGCGGCCGTAACGGCGGTCCTTCATGGAAGGCAACACGGCCTGGACGCTATAAACCACGCCCATAAAATTGACATCCATCATCCGCCGGAACAGCGCCGCGTCGGATTTTCCGAACGGGGCGGATTCGGCGGCGCCTGCATTCGCAATCAGGATGTCGATCGGCTGACGCGCCGCGGCTTCCGCCACCGCGGCATTGATCGCCGGCTGATCCGCCACATCGGCGACCCCCGCGAAATGCGCGGAGCCCGCGGCAACGGCCTCATCCAGCACGGCGCGATCGCGACCGAGCACGGTCACCGTCGCTCCCGCCCGCGACAGCATCGACGCGATCTCGCGGCCGATGCCTCGCCCGCCTCCGGTGACGAGCGCATGGGAGGAACGCGGCAGTCCGGGCATGCGCAGCCTCCCTGGATGAATTCGTCGACGTCAAGCTTTGCATATATTTTAGACTTCAAGCTTTTGCAAGAAATCAACTCCGGAGCAGCGCCAGAAATCAAGCGCGCCGATATGCTTGACAGATGGAGCGTCACGGGTAGCGTCGCGTTGGCAAAACGGGATCGGCATCATGGCAGCGCTCGAAAAAGGCATCACGCGAAACGGAACCGGATATTCCGGCAAGACCTGGAATATTCTTGGACAGCTCTATTTCCCCAAAGCGGTGACGGACTCCGCCTTTGCTTTCGAGACCAACAGCAACCCCGGCCAATTCGTCCCGGTTCATTTTCATCCCACCCAGGACGAATTCATCCTGGTCCAGGATGGCATACTGGACTTGAAACTGGACGGCGTCTGGGTCAAGGCCAACGCCGGCGACCTGGTCCGGCTGCCCCGCGGCATTCCGCACGGCTATTTCAACAAATCGGACAAGCCGGCCCGGGCGCTGTTCTGGGTGTCGCCGACCCAAAAGCTCGAAGCGCTGTTCAATCGGCTGCACGATTTAACGGATGTTGCCGAAATCATCCGCATTTCCGCCGAACACGAAGTGAACTTCCTGCCGCCCGAGGCCGATGACTGACTGGCCGAGCGAGCGCCGCCTGCGAAATTGCTTTAAATATAAAATTATTGCTTTCCATCAATCGAGGTCCTGTTAGCATCGGCGGGTCCGACGAAACGGAGGTTCGGCGTGCCTGATCTCGCGCCCATGAAAACCAGGGATGGTCGCTTCGGCTACGAGGCCGCCGGCGATCCCAGCCTGAAGCCGCTGGTGTTCCTGCATGGAATTGGCGGCGCGGCGCGGGCGTGGCGCAGCCAACTGAAGTATTTCAGGGATTGTTATCGCGCCATCGCCTGGGACATGCCGGGCTATGGCGGCTCGGCGCCGCTCCCGACCGTGAGCATTGCCGCCCTCGCTGACGCCTTGCAGGACTTCCTGGAGCAGGTCGACGCGACAAAACCAATTCTGGTCGGACATTCGATCGGCGGCATGATCGTTCAGCAGCTACTGGCAAAGAATCCTCGCATTGCCGCGGCCGTCGTCCTCGCGCAGACCAGTCCGGCGTTCGGCAAGCCCGACGGCGACTGGCAGAAAGCATTCATTGCGGCACGACTCGGCCCGCTCGATCGCGGCGAAACGCTGGTTTCACTTGCACCGACACTGGTGAAGGAATTGGTCGCCGACCATCCCGACGCCACCGGGATGGAGCTTGCGCGCGACTGCATGGCGTCGGTCCCCGAGGCAACCTATCGCGCCACCATGCTGGCGCTGATGGGATTCGATCTGCGCAACGTGCTCAGGAATATCGCGGTACCGACGCTGGTGCTGTCGGGCTCCAGGGATAATAATGCGCCGGCACCGATGATGGCGAAGATGGCGACGTATATTCCAACGGCGACATACGTTGAACTCGAAGGCGCCGGTCACCTTGTCAATCTGGAACGCCCCGACGCGTTCAACACAGCGCTGGATGGCTTCCTGAAAACCAATGTAGCTGCAACACAAGTGACGGTATGATGACGGTGCAAACCAACAAGACTGCGAAGGCAATCGACGATATCGATCTGGATGCGCCGATCTTCGACCCCGCCGCGTTCCGGCTGAGCGACGAACAGGCCGGAATCATCGCGAACGCCCACGAGCTTGGCCAAACCGTGTTCGCGGGCCGGGCTGCGGCCTACGATCGCGAAGCGATATTCCCGACCGAGAACTACGGGGATCTGCATCGCGCCGGCCTGCTCGGCATCGCCATTCCAAAAAAGCACGGCGGCCTCGGCGCTGACTACCAAACCTATGCGATAGCCGCGGCCGAAATCGGCCGCTATTGCGGCGCCACCGCTCTGACCTGGAACATGCATGTCTGCTCGACGCTGTGGTCCGGTCCGCTGGCCGACGATCTCGACATGGACGCAGCGACACGTGCCGAACACGAGCTCCGGCGCGCCGTGCATTACAAGCGCATCGTCGGCGACGGCGCGGTCTATTCGCAACCGTTCTCGGAAGGCGGCGCGGCTGCGGCGGGAGGAGTTGCGTTCGGCACCGAAGCAAAGCCGGTCAAGGGCGGCTGGATCGTCAACGGCAAGAAGATCTTCGCATCGCTTTCCGGCCACGCCGATTATTATGGCGTACTCTGCACTGAGATCGTGGAGGGTGAGAAAGCCTCCCGGCGAAACACCCTTTACCTTGCGTTGCCGGCCAAGGCCGACGGCGTCTCGGTGGTCGGCGACTGGGATCCGCTGGGGATGCGCGGCACGGTATCGCGCACGCTATTGTTCAAGGATGTGTTTGTGCCGGAGGATGCGGCGCTGATGCCGCGCGGCGTCTACTTTCAGGCGGCGATGCGCTGGCCCCACATGTTCCTGACGCTTTCGCCGACCTATGTCGGGCTGGCGCAGGCAGCTTACGATTTCACCGTGCGCTATCTGCGCGGCGAGGTGCCGGGCACGCCGCCGGTCAAGCGCCGGATGTATCCGACCAAGCAGATCGCAGTGGCGCAGATGCAGATCAAGCTCGAGCAGATCAAGGCGGTCTGGTTTCAGGCGGTCACCGAAGCCCAGGCCAATCCGACAAAAGAACAGGTGCTTCGGGCCTATGCCGCGCAATATTCCGCGATGGAGGGCGCCAACGAGATTGCGACGCTGGCGATCCGCACCTGCGGCGGCCAGGCGATGCTGAAATCGCTGCCGCTGGAGCGAATCTATCGCGACAGCCGCTGCGGTTCGCTGATGCTGCCGTGGACCGCCGAACTCTGTCTCGACCGCATCGGCCGCGAGGCGCTGTACGAGACCGGCGAGACGGACGACTAATTCGCGATGGACCTTTCCGATCTCATCGAACGCAACGCGGCATTCACGCCGGACAAGCCCGCGACTGTTTTCGAAGGCGAGATTCTGAGCTATGCCGAGTTCAATGCACGCATTGAGCAAGCAGCACGGGCGCTGAAGGCCGAATTAGGCGTCAGCCGCGGCGATCGCGTCGCGATCCTCAGCCTGAACCGGCCTGACTACCTGGTGTTGCTGTATGCCTGCGCGCGGCTCGGCGCCATGCTGGTGCCCCTGAACTGGCGCCTCGCGGTGGCCGAGCAGCTATTCATCCTCACGGATGCCGGCACAAAGGTGCTGGTGCTCGAACAGGCCTTTGCCGAGATTTTGCCCGCGTTGGAGGAACGCCTGCCCGACACGCACATCGCCGGACTCGATTTTGCTCCCGCCAAAGGAACCGCATTCGAAACACTGTTGACGAAAGCGCGCGGGGATGGCCGCAACCCGCATACCGACCTCTCCTGCCCGCTGCTGATTGTATATACGTCGGGCACAACGGGAAGACCCAAGGGCGCGGTGCTGCGACAGGAAGCGCTGCTATGGAACGCCGTGATGAGCCAGCATATGCACGGCCTCACTTCAGCGGATCATGTGCTCGCTGTGCTGCCTTTTTTCCATGTCGGCGGTCTCAACATCCAGACCACGCCGGCGCTGCATCACGGCGCGACCGTGACAATCCACCCACGCTTTACACCGGACACCGCGCTCACAGCCATCGCGCGCGACCGCCCGACATTGACGGTGCTGGTGCCGGCGACCATTCAGGCGGTTACCGACCATCCTGACTGGCCTTCCACCGATCTGTCCTCCCTGAAGGCGATTTCGACCGGATCGACCATCGTGCCGCCGCATCTGATCGAGCGTTTCGTCGGGCGCGGCGTGCCCGTGCTTCAGGTCTATGGCTCGACCGAAACCTGCCCGATTGCGATCTACACCCGCCTCGGCGGCGATCTTGCGCGCGTCGGCTCGACCGGCCTACCAGGCCTGTGCTGCGAAGCGGCTGTCATCGATAATGCCGGCGGCGAGCTACCGCCGGACACAACGGGGGAAATCGCGGTGCGCGGCCCCAACGTATTCAGGGAATATTGGGGCAACGTGGAAGCCACGCGCGAGGCGCTGCACGACGGCTGGTACCGCACCGGCGACATCGGACTTCGCGACGCCGACGGCTATTTCTGGGTGCACGACCGCAAGAAGAATATGATCATTTCCGGCGGTGAAAATATCTATCCGGCGGAGGTCGAACGGGTGCTGCTGGAACATCCCGACGTGATGGAATGCGGCGTGGTGGGCCGGCCCGATCCTCGATGGGACGAGGTGCCGGTGGCCTATGTCATCAGGCGCTCAGGATGTTTGGTCGAGGGAGAGAGTTTGAAGGCGCATGTGCTGACGCAACTCGCCCGCTTCAAGGTGCCGCGCGATATCATCTTTGTCGATGACCTGCCGCGAACGGCTTTGGGCAAGGTCCAGCATTTCATGCTGCGCCAGCTCGGCGAGCCAGCGCGTTCACAGGGAGAGGCATCTTGAAGATCGCAGTGCTCGGCGGCGGCAACGGCTCGTTTGCGGCCGCGGGCGATTTTTCACTTCAGGGCCACGAGGTCCGTCTGTGGCGGCGCGATGCGGCGCAGGTGACGGAGCATCGCGCCGCCGGCTCGCGCATTATGCTCAAGGACGCCAATGGCCGGCACGACGTGCGATTGGCGCTGATGACCACAAATATCGCCGAAGCCGTCAGCGATGCCGAGTTGATTCTTTGTCCTGCACCGGCGTTTGCGCAGCGCGATATTGCAAGCCTGCTGGCGCCGCATCTCAGCGACGGACAGGTAGTGTTCCTGCCCCCGGCGACCTTCGGCTCGATGATCTTGGCGGCGGCCAAGCGTGATGCCGGCAACAACGCGAGCGTCAGCTTCGCGGAAACCGGCACCCTGCCATGGCTGGCGCGCAAGCACGGGCCGTTCGAAGTCGCCATCACCGTCCGCGCCACGCGGCTGCCGGTCGGCGTGTTTCCGCTGAAGGCAGCCGATCATGCGCTCGATGTGATCGGACGCGCGTTCCCCGGCGTAATCGAGCCGTGCGGCGATGCGCTATCGGCCGCGCTGATGAATGCGGGGCCGATTATCCATCCGCCGCTGATCGTCATGAATGCCGGCCCTATCGAGCATTTCGAGCACTGGGACATCCACAAGGAAGGCACGCAAGCTGCGATCCGCCGCGTCACCGACATGCTGGATGCCGAGCGCATCGCGGTGCGAAAAGCCCTCGGCTATGGCGGTCCGCACTTTCCGCTGGCGCATCATTATGCAACCGAGGGCGAGCAATGGATGTATGGCCGCGGCTCACATGAGCGCTTGACCGATTCCGGCGACTGGCGCGAGCGGATCGTATTGACTGAGCATCGCTACATGCGGGAAGATCTGCGCCTCGGTCTCTCGTTGCTGGTTTCGGTTGCCGAGCTGGCAGGGGTTGCGACGCCGCTGGCCTTTTCATTTCTCGCCATCGGTGGCGCGATCTGCGGAGAGGATTTCATGGATGGCGGACGCAGCCTGACAAACCTCGGCCTCGGACATCTCGATCGCAATGAACTGCAGACCCTGCTGCGGGAGGGTTTCGACGGATGACTGTTGCCCGCCCCAAAATCGCCTGTCTCGGCGCCGGCCGCATGGGACGCGGCATCGCCGTGGCGTTCGCCTATGCGGGCCACGCCGTCACCATGATCGACGTCAAGGCACGCTCCGCGGACCAGTTCGCGACACTCGAGGCCGAGGCGCTCGGCGAAATCAGGAAAACACTCGCTAGCCTGGCGCGGTTTGGATTGCTGGCGGACAACGACGTGGACGGCGTGGCCGCGCGGGTCACCGTGGTGCCCGCACAGAATATGGCTACCGCACTCGCCGGCACAGGAATCGTATTCGAAGGCGTTCCCGAGGTGGTCGACCTCAAGCGCGAAGTGCTGGCCGCGGCCTCGAAATGCGTCGGACCGGACGTCATCATCGCCTCGACCACGTCAACAATTCTGGTCGACGACATCTCGGGTTCCGTCGAGCATCCCCGGCGCTTCCTCAACGTACACTGGCTCAATCCGGCCTATCTGATCCCGCTGGTCGAGATTTCGCCGGGGGCTGCAACCGATCCCACCGTCACTATGCGGGTCAAGAGCTTGCTCGAGGGCATCGGCAAGGTGCCGGTGGTGTGCGCGGCTACGCCCGGCTTCATCGTGCCGCGTATCCAGGCGCTCGCCATGAACGAGGCGGCACGAATGGTGGAAGAAGGCGTCGCCAGTCCTGAGGATATCGACAAGGCGATCCGGTATGGTTTCGGATTCCGTTATGCCGTCATGGGCCTGCTGGAATTCATCGATTGGGGCGGCGGCGACATTCTCTATTACGCCAGCCGCTACCTCGAAGGCGCGCTCGGCAGCGACCGCTATCGCGCGCCTGAGGTGATCTCCCGCAACATGCAGGACGGTCGTATCGGTATGCGGACCGGCGCCGGCTTTCTCGATTATTCCGGCCTCGATATCGACGCTTACCGCGAGCAACGTCTCGCGGTAATGGTCGACCTGCTCCGGCATTTCAGTCTGGCAAGACCGCCGGTGCTCGATCGGGAGATTTGATCAAGGCGCGCACTCCGATCGCAAGAGCGGCGTCCAGTTTTGCCGAATACGCTAGCCGAACACATCCTGCAGCACGCCTTCGCGAACCACAGCGACACCGTCCAGCTCAATCGTCGTGCCCATCATGGGGAGATCGAAATGCCCGGCGGTGTAGCGCCCGGCGAATTCATTGGCGCCGGTGGAAAACAGAAAATTACCGGCAACCGCGCGGAGCTCGGTTCCGTTGGTATCGCGCTGGTCATACATCGTCAGCGCCTCGTAGCGTGCGCCGGGATTCATGCCGAAGCCGACATGGGACACCGCATAGGCTTCGCGGTCGCCCCAGGCCGCCAGATAGGCGCGCATCATCGCCGCGTCGGCGCCCTCGCCTGTGAGGTCGGTGACGTAATCGTCTTTCAACGTCATCCGGACCGGCGACGTCAGATAGCGCTTGAAGGTGAGGTTGATATCCCCGGCCGCCATCACAAGCGTGCCATTGACGGTGCCGCTCTTTGGAAAGCTGACGACAATGCCGCCTGGCCAATGCTGCAGCGTGCCGGGTTTGTCGGTCCAGCCCCAGACCCCAACGGTCGAAGCCCCGGTCATGTCGACGTCGAGATCGGTCCCGGCCTTGGAACTCACACGCATGCGCCTGGCGCCGCGCAGCATTTTCGCCGCCGCCCGTACACGCTTTTCCAGCGCACTATCGGGCCTCATGCGCTCGAGTGCTTCGGGATGCTCGTTGGAAATGACCAGAATACGCGCGCCGGCCTTCAATATTTCCGGCGTCTCCACCGCGTGCATCAGGCCTTCGACCGTGCAATCGACAACGAAACCGGCCTGCTGCAGTGCTGTCACGACAGGAGCCAGCCGCTGGATCGCTTCGCTGGCGCCGGTAGAGCGGATCGGCACGATCTGCCGGTTGCGCGGCGTCGGCACGATGATGTGAAAGGGCTTTGCCCCCAGACGCAATAGTGCCAGTTCGGCAAGGTGAACGTTAAGCGCCCGCGACTGCGTTTCCGAAAGTATCGCAGCGGTGTCGCCGGGCTTGACCGCGCAGCGCTCGAAAATCTCGCAGAACGCGTCGATCCATTTCGCCTCGATGCGATCCGCCAGCATGTTTTATCTCCCTTTGAAACGTTGTATCAGACTTCCGGAAACCCGCGCAGCAAATAGGACCGCACCGCCTGTAGCAGGCCATTGAGGATCAATCCCAGCAGCGAAATCGTGATCAAGGGAACGAACATGTCGACGGCCTGAAAGGTCCGCGCCGCCGTCACCAGGAGATGGCCGAGACCATCGGTGGAGGTGATCATCTCGGCGAGAAACACCACGATGCACGAAATCACCAGCCCGATACGGCAGCCGGTGAGGATCGAGGGCACCGCAGCCGGCAACACCACCTTGAACCAAATCTGACGTCGTGGCGTGCCCGCCGCCATCGCCGACCAGATCAATTTCTGTTCGACCATCGATGCCCCGTAATAGGTCGAAAGCAGAATCGGAAACAGCGCATCCGCGATGACCAGCGTGATCTTCGACCCGTGGCCGAATCCGAGCAACAGCAGCAGGGCCGGGTATAGCGCGACCTTCGGCAACGGCGCCAGCACCCGCACGATCGGACGCACCACGGAATTGACAGCCGGACTGGCCGCCGCCGCAAGACCGAGGCCAACGCCTAAAGTCACCGCGATCGAGAATCCGGCGAACAGGCGAAACAGCGTGGCGCCGATCTCATGCTGAAACGTGCCTGTGATAAGTTGCTGCGCGAGACGGGTGAATACGACGCCAGGCGGCGGCAACAGCGATGCCGGCGCATATCCAAACGACGCAATCGCCTGCCATAACCCGACCAGCAGCGCGATCGGTACCATCCCGAGCAGTACATCAGATGTAACAGCGCGCACGTTCATGCGAAGCTCAAGGGAATATCAAAGCCCGGTTCGGACCACTTGACCAGTCTGCCGCGCATCCTTTCGAACGCGGCATCGAGACAGATACCCATCGCGCCAATGATGATGATCATCGCATAGACGGTGTCGTATTGTCCCATATCGAGCGCATTGAACAGGATATTGCCGGCGCCGGATTGCCGCGCGATCATCTCGCTGGTGACCATGGTGATCAGCGCCAATACCAGACCGGTGCGGCATCCCGTGAGAATTTCCGGCAAAGCCGCCGGCAGCACGATCCGGATCATGCGCTGCGCCGCCGACAGCCCCATGGCAGCCCCGGACCACAGCATTTTTTCTTCGACCGCTTTCGCGCCCTGAAAGCTGTGGTAGATCACCGGGAGGCTGACGCCGAGAAAGATCACGAGCATTTTTGCGATATCGCCGACGCCGAGCCAGAGCATGATGATCGGCATCAGCGCCGCTTTCGGCACCGGATAGGTTACCATCAGCAGCGGGTTGAAAAACGACGCCACGCTGCGGCTGCGGCCCATCATCAATCCGAGCGGAATAGATACCATCACCGCCACGCTGAAACCGATCGCCATGCGACGGAGCGAGGCCAGAATGTTGACCAACGATTCCCTGTCGCCAAGAATGGCGGGGATCGCGCGGATCGCCTCGAGTGCGGTCGGAAGGCTGTCGGTGTTCAGGATAAGTGCTCCGATCTGCCAGATACCGAGCAGGCCAAGGCAGGCGAGCAATGGCGCCAAGCGAGAGATGAGCTTGCGCACCGGCATCATGGATGCAGTGCCTCTTCACTGCTGTCGTCGATCATTCGCTCGATATCGACGACGTATTTCTGGTAATGCGGGTCGAGCAGAAGCTCCGCGCGGCGGCGCGGCCGCGGCAGATCGATATCGACAATCTCTTTGATACGGCCGGGCGAGCGCGTCATCACCACAACTTTATCCGACAGGAACACCGCCTCATCGACCGAATGGGTGACAAACAGCACCGTC
The DNA here is from genome assembly GCA_963793165.1 of uncultured Alphaproteobacteria bacterium. GTDB lineage: Bacteria > Pseudomonadota > Alphaproteobacteria > Rhizobiales > Xanthobacteraceae > Bradyrhizobium. Next base: position 1,546,019 of record CAWBYU010000001.1, on the reverse strand, counting down.
TTGCGGTCGCGTTCCCAGATATTGAGCAGATCGTTCTGCAGCCGCGTGCGGGTATGCGCATCCAGCGCGCCGAACGGTTCATCCATCAGCAGCACCGCCGGGTGATAGGCCAGCGTGCGCGCCAGCGCGACGCGTTGCTTCATACCGCCGGACAATTCCTTGGGATAGAAGTCCTCAAAACCCTTGAGGCCCACCATCTCGATCAGTCTGCGACTTTGGGCTTCCGCTTCCGCGCGCTTCACGCCCTGCTGACGCGGGCCATACATCACATTGCCGAGCACGCTCTTCCAGGGAAACAGCGCGAACTCCTGAAACACCGGCCCGCGATCGGGTCCGGGGCCGGTGATCGCCTTGCCCCTTACCATCGCCACGCCTTGCGTCGGATTGACAAATCCGCCGACGATATAAAGCAGTGTCGATTTTCCGCAGCCGGACGGACCGAGAATGGAGACGAAGGCACCCTCCTCGATTGTCAACGAGATCTCCGACAACGCCAAATGGTCCTGGCGCCCTGACGTTTGAAAGACCTGCGAAACACGCTCGATCTCGATCATGGCATTAGCCTGCCGCCGCGCCGGCGCGGACTCCGCCCGAACATCCCGGCGCGATGGCAATACCTTCACCTTCATTCCCGCTCTTCTTTTCGGCGCAGGTCCGTCAGACACAGACGAATTCCCGACTTTATTCGATCACGACCCGAGCATAGCGGAAATCCGCACCTGTTGGCGATGTCGATTTGAACATCGCCCGCAGCCGCATGTTTCCAAAGTTCGACGGATCCGCACGGTACTGACACGGCCTATTTTTAAAGCAAGACATGCTTCTCGGTCGATCATTGGGCCTCAGATCGCCTAAGAACCGCGCGTACCGGCGCTGCGTCGAGACCCCTGAGCTTCAACGGTAGCGCGATCAATTCGTAGTCGCCGGGGCTCACGTCGGCCAGTACGAGATTCTCGATAATGCGAATATCGTGCCGCCGGCAAACCATGTGCGACGGGAGGTCTTTCGAGGTCTCCGGGTCGACAGACGGAACGTCAACGCCGATCAGCCGCACACCTAGAACCGCTAGGCGTTCCACTGTCTCCGGGGCCAGCGCACGAAAACCTGTCGGCCAGGCCAATTCATCGCCCCTGTCCATCAATTTGAAAAGCAGCCGCGGCGGGGCGCCGTCAAGAGCGGATGCGATTTCGTCATAACCACAGAGAGGATTACTTCCGTGTGCGTCAATGACCCTTGCGGGGCCGATGAAATCGCCGAGATCCAGCATGTCGATGCTTGCGCCCGCGGGATCGTAGTGCAGAGGCGCATCGACATGCGCACCGCAGTGCGTTGACATCGCGAAGCTGGCCACGTTGACGGGGCATTCCGGCCCAATCGTAAACGTCTGGCTGACGGCAAAAACGGCGTCACCGGGAAACACTCCCATGCCGACGCGCAACGACGGCGAAATGTCGATCAGGGATTTCACAATTGAGTCCTGACCTGCCAGAGTTCGGGGAATAACACGACGTCCAGCATCTTTCGCAAATAGGAGACGCCCGATGTGCCACCGGTGCCTCGCTTGAAGCCGATGATCCGTTCGACCGTCGTGACGTGGTTGAAGCGCCAGCGGCGGAAATAGTCCTCGAAGTCTACCAGCTTTTCAGCCAGTTCGTACAATTCCCAGAAGCGGGTGGGGTCCTGATAGACCGATAGCCATGCGTTCAGAACGCTGTCGCTTGCGACGTGCGGTACCGAGACATCGCGTTCGAGTGTGGCTTTATCGATGCCGAGGCCGCGCCGATGCAGGAGTTGTATTGTCAGATCATAGATACTGGGGGCCCGGCGGACCGCTTCGAGCCGCGCCGCGACGGCTTCATCGTCCGCGTGAATATGGGTCATCGCCGCATTCTTGTTGCCAACGAGAAACTCGATCACCCGATACTGCCAGGACTGAAAGCCGGATGATTGCCCAAGCAATCCGCGAAACTCCGTATACTCGCTGGGCGTCATGGTGCGAAGGACATCCCAGGCCGAGTTGAGTTGCTCAAGGATGCGGGATACCCGCGACAATGTCTTGAAGGCCGGCTGCAGGTCATCCGCGGCTATCAACCGGCAGGTAGCGCTCAATTCGTGAATTGCAAGCTTCATCCAAAGTTCCGACGTCTGATGCTGGATAATGAACAACATCTCGTCATGGGCGGTGGAAAGAGGCTGCTGCGCCTGCAAAATCTTGTCGAGCTGGAGATAGCCGGAATAAGTTATCTCTTTGCGTTGACTCATCGCGCTTGCGTCCTCACCGCGGATTTGCTGCGGCAATCCCCGACACGGTGCTCTTCCAAGCCAGCTCGAAATTCAACCAAACGCCCTCGATCCGGAACGTATCGGACGATATTTTAAACCTAAAGCTTTTGCTGTCAATCGGGATTTCCGCTACGTTTGCGGGCAGAAGAGCCCCGCGCATGGCGGAAAGAAGACGGTTGCCGTTGTTTGGCGAGCGGGCTTATGCTTGAGTTATTCGCAAGCGGGCCTTTCAATTTGAATTGTAGCCAATGCGCTTCGTGTTTCCATCTGTCTGAATTTTTGATCGCGAGGCTCTCATGTTGTCCTCAGCCTCCCTGACTTCGCGCGAGGCCTGCGTGGCGCGCGATTCCGTTGATCCGCTTCGCGGTTTCCGCGATCGGTTTATGCTCCCTGAGGGCATCATCTACCTCGACGGAAATTCGCTCGGACCGATGCCGCGAGCTGCAGTGGGAATCCTGAACCGCACGATCGAACAAGAGTGGGGCCAGGACCTCATCAAGAGCTGGAACAGCGCCGGATGGTTCGACATGCCCGTTCGGCTAGGCGACCGCATCGGAGCGCTGCTCGGAGCGGCTCCGGGTCAGACGGTCGTTTGCGACACCACATCGATCAATCTGTTCAAAGCCATCCATGCTGCGATCGGCTTGCGGCCGGACCGCGACATGATCATTGCCGAAGGTGAGTTGTTTCCGACGGACCTGTATATCGTCGAAGGCGCGATGAAGTCGGCGGGGCGCCCGATGAAAAGTCGATTGATTGGCGTCGATGGCCCATCTATCGAGGCTCTGCTCGACCAGCGGGTCGCCGTCGCCGTGCTCTCGCACGTCAATTATCGCACCGGCGCACTGCTCGACATGGCCGCCATCACCAAGCAGCTTCACGACGCCGGTGCGCTGGTGGTGTGGGATCTCTGCCATTCCATCGGCGTGGTGGAAATCGGTTTCGACCGTCATGCGATCGATTTCGCGGTCGGTTGCACCTACAAATATCTGAACGGGGGTCCCGGATCCCCGGCATTCATTTCCGTCGCAAAGACCCATCAGGCCACCGCACAACATCCATTATCTGGCTGGTGGGGTCATGCGGCTCCCTTTGCGTTCGATCGCGACTTCAGGCCCGACGAGGGCATCAAACGATTTCTCTGCGGTACCCCGCCGATCATTTCCCTGCGCGGCGTGGATGTCGCTCTCGACGCCATGGAGGGCATCGAAGTGGCAGCCTTGAGACGGAAGAGTTTCGATCTCACGGAACTTTTCATGGCACGCGTGAATGCACTTTTGCCGGGCCTTGATATCGTGACGCCCCGCCAATCATCGTTGCGCGGCAGCCAGGTCGGGATATCCTTCGATAAGGGTTATGCGGTCGTGCAGGCGATGATCGAACGCGGCGTCGTCGGCGATTTCCGCGGGCCAAACCTCATGCGCTTCGGCCTCGCGCCGCTTTACATTCGGTTTCAGGACGTCTGGGATGCAGCCGATATCCTCGCCGGGTGCATGAGCGCCGAGGTTTGGCGCGAGGCCCGCTTCAATCGGCGTCTTGACGTAACCTGACGCCGTACGAAAACACCGGTCTCCCAGCTAATCGAACCACGGCCATTCCGCCGCGCCATCATGCGTGACGGCGCCGCCGGGCGCCTGGCCGACGAGCCTAGCGTATTTCGCAAGCGCCCCTGCCCGATGCCGCGGTGGCCGCGGCTTCCAGGCCTGCAGCCGCGCTACGAATTCATCGTCGTCGATCAATAGATCCATGCGGCGCGCGCCGGCATCGATCCTGATAAGGTCGCCTTCGCGCACCAGCGCCAGCGGACCGCCGATGAACGATTCCGGTGAGACATAGCCGATGCACATCCCACGCGTCGCGCCTGAAAATCGTCCGTCGGTAATGAGGGCGACTTTCTCTCCCATCCCCTGCCCATAGATCAGCGCGGTGACGCCCAGCATCTCGCGCATGCCAGGACCACCGACTGGGCCCTCATTTCGGATGACAAGAACATCACCCGCCGCATATTTGCGATTGCGGACGGCATCGACGCATTCTTCCTCGTCCTCGAAAACACGCGCTGTGCCTTCGAATGCCAGATTCTTGAGACCGGCCACCTTGATGACGGCTCCGTCCGGGCAAAGATTGCCCTTCAGAACGGCTACGCCGCCGTCAGGCATGATTGGCGCGCTGGTGGAATGGATGACCTCACCGTCAGGCGCATTCGCGCCGCCGTATTCTTCCGCGATCGTTTTGCCCGTAATCGTCAGACAATTGCCGTCAATGTGCCCGCTTTCGACCAGGGCACGAATAACCACGGCGGTACCCCCGATATCGTAAACGTCTTTTGCGGTATATTTCCCACCCGGGCGCAAATTGCCGATCAAGGGCGTTCGCGCAAAGACTTTGCCGACATCGTCGGTCGTGAAGGATATGCCCGCCTCGTTGGCGAGCGCCGGCAGATGCAGCGCGGCGTTGGTCGATCCGCCGGTGGCGGCGACGATGGCCGCGCCGTTTTCCAGCGATTGTCGGGTCACGATTTGGCGCGGCAATGGCCCGCCCCGTTGCAGCATCTCCATCACCAGCCGCCCTGCCCGGCGCGCCACTTGTGCGCGCTCGGCATAGACGCCGGGAATCATCGACACGTTGGGAATCGTCAGACCCATCGCCTCGGAAACCATCGCCATGGTATTGGCGGTGAATTGTCCCGCGCAGGCGCCGATCGTCGGCAGGCAGCTCCGCTCGATGCCTGCGAGGGTCGCCTCGTCGATTTCGCCGGTCATGAAACCGCCGACGGCCTCATAGGAATCCAGCACGGTGAGGGTTTTGCCCTCGAACCGCCCGGGCAATGCGCTGCCGCCATAGATGAAGATCGACGGCACATTGCAGCGGATCATTCCCATCATCACGCCGGGAAGGGTCTTATCGCAGCCACCGAAGCCGATCAGGGCATCATAGGCAAGGCCGTGGACCACGGCCTCGATCGAATCGGCAATCAGCTCGCGCGAGAGAAGCGAGAACTTCATTCCCTCATGGTTCATGCTGATGCCGTCGGAGACCGAGATGGTGGAGAATTCGCGAGGGGTACCGCCCGCCTCCGCGATTCCGGCCTTGGCGGCATCGACCTGAAAATCATGGGTCATGTTGCAGGGCGTCTGTTCGCCCTTCATGCTGACAACCCCGATCATTGGTCGGGCGAGAGCCTCGTCGTCCAGCCCCATCGCCCGCATGAAAGCGCGGTGGGGCGCACGATCGAGACCATCGGTCGTCACGCGGGATCGCCATTTTTTCATGCGGTAAATCTCATGCGCACAATTTCTCCGTAAGGTCTTCCCGGCGAAGGGCCGGCCCCATAACCACGGGTTCTAGTTGTCGCCGAAGGCCTCGACCCAAGTGCCAAAACGACAATTCACGGAGTATGGGTCCCGGCCCTTCGCCGGGACGACCCGTAGATATCTTCCTACTGCAGCGGTGCAACGATACTCGGGTGCTTGAACTGCGCGACGTCCATTTTCGGCAGCATTCCCGTCGCGGTGTAGATGTCGAGCATCTTCTGGATCGCATCGAAATTCGGCGCGGCGCCGGGATCACGCCCGAAATCGTTGTCCTTGAGCAGATAAGTTTCCAGCACCGGTATCGGCGCCTTGAGCTGTTCGGAGACGACCTTGAGCGTTTCTTCGCGATTGGCCAGCGCCTTCTTCATGCCGGAGGTGATGTCACGCACATAGGCTTTTACAAGATCCGGATTCTTGTCGACAAAATCGGCGCGACAGGCTTCCAGAATGTGAACGATGTTCGGCATTTCCTCGGACAGCGAAAACAGTTTCCGCGTGCCGCCCTTGGCTTCGGCGCGCGCCGCGAAAGGCTGGTTCATATTCACGGCATCGACGCGCCCCTGACGCAGCGCGTCCTCGGAGACGGCGAAGCCGACTTCGACCAGCTTGATGTCTTTCTTCGGGTCCACGCCGTTCTTCTGCAGCAGCATCGCGAACGGACCATAGGTTCCGCCACCGATCACGGAGATGCCGACGGTCTTATCCTTGAGATCGGCAATGCTCTTGATCGGAGAATCGTCCTTGACCGCCCAATAGACCGAGAAACCGCCGGGCTTTTCGTAGACGTGCTGCGCCACAATGTAGGCCTTCAGATTTCCGCCGACCACGCCGTTCGCCAGCGACAGCGGCGCCTGCGTCGCACAATCGAGCGCCCCCGCCGCCAGGGCCTGCGTCATCGGCGCGGTGCCCTGGAATTGCGTCCATTCGATATTGTAGGTCTTGCCGAGATTGGGGAATTCAGTGGGCCTGCGCATCATCCAATATTTCGATTCCTCGGCCGGAATGGTCCAGCCAACGCGAATCGTCTGCTGCGCGCGGGACGGGTGCACACCCGCCAGAACGGCGGCCAAAGCCCCCGCCGCCAGGATCCATTTCGAAGGTATTCGCATCATGCCACTCCATTTTCCCCAATGCCGCCATAGCGTGCCACAAACATTTCATGCTTCAAATGATCAGGCAAGCCACGGAGCGCGGCTGGGCGCGGCGCATTCAGGGCGCGACCGGCTGTGTTGCAAAGCCAGCATGCCGGACGGTGCTGGTAGCAGAAATGGGAGAGACGCAATGGCGAGTACTCACGGGGCGGACCAACCGCAAGCAGAAAAGCTCGGCTATCTCGGGCTCGGGATGATGGGATTTCCGATGACACGGCGCCTGCTGAACGCCGGCTACGAGGTGGCGGTCTGGAACAGGTCTTCCGGCAAGGCCGCCGCGCTGGTCGAAGCCGGCGCGAAGCTCGCGGCCAAACCGCGAGATATTGCAGCCAGCGTGAATATCATCTTCATGTGCCTCACCGATGCCGCCGCCGTGGACCAAGTGGTGTTCGGGCCTGACGGCCTGGCGGTGGCGGCCGGCGGCGGAAAGCTCGTCGTTGACTTCTCGTCGATCCACCCGGATGCCGCGCGCTCTATTGCCGCGCGACTGAGATCGGCCAACGGCATGGGATGGATCGACGCGCCGGTCTCCGGAGGCACCAAGGGCGCCGAGGAAGGCACGCTGGCGGTAATGGCCGGTGGCGAAGCCGCCGACATCGAAAGGGTTCGGCCCTATGTTCTGGCGATGGCGCGAAGGCTCACGCATATGGGCCCGACCGGCGCTGGCCAGACTGCAAAACTCTGCAATCAGGTGATCGTTGGCTGCGCGATGGCCGTCCTTGCAGAGGCAACGCGGCTGGCGGTGAATGCCGGGATCGACGCCAGGCGGCTGCCGGAGGCTCTGGCCGGCGGCTTTGCCGATTCGATACCGCTGCAATTATTTGTGCCGCGCATGGCAGAGGGCATTCATTCGCCGCCGCTCGGTCATATCGCGACGATGCTGAAAGACCTGGATACGGTGGTCGAGGTCGCCCGCGACACCTCAAGTCCGGTGCCGATGTCCGCGCTGGCCGCGCAATTGTTCCGGCTGGCAAAGGCCGCTCGCGGCGCGGATGCCGACGCGCTCGAAATCTACAAGCTTTCGGCCTCACAAGCGGGTTGAGCCCTTGCCCTTCAAAGGCCCTACTTTGCTTCCAATGTACTGACCGGTTCCCAATTCGGACCCGGTGGATCACTCGCAAATGCCTTCGCCCGGCTGAGAAACAGCTCCGATGGTTTGTCGCTGTCGGCAAACCGCGCGAAGCATTTTGCCGCGGTGTCGAATTCGCGGTTTCGCCAGTGCGCGAGAGCCTTGGCATAGGCCGCGGCGGAAGCTGCCTGCCGCGGCGTCTCCTGTCCGGCCTCCGCAAGCAACTCGTAGATCTTGAGCGGGGTAGAGCGTCCCTTGACCCTGATAGCGTCAAGTTCGCGCCATGCGAACGTCGACCCCGTTAGTGCGACGGTCATTTCCGAGGCGGCGATCGTGGTGCCGTAGAACTTGTTCGCGCCCTCGAGCCGCGACGCAACATTCACGGCGTCGCTCATCACGGAATAGTTAAAGCGCCGCCGCGAGCCAATATTGCCGACCAGCGCCGCGCCGGAATTAAGCCCCATCCGGTGAGCTACTTTGTACCCCTGAAACGCGACGGACGTTTGATTGAGTTCGTCAAGACACGCACGGCAACCGAGCGCGGCATGCGCCGCATTGCTCGCGTGGTCGCTATCGTCGGCCGGCGCCCCGAACACCGCGACAATGGAGTCGCCGATATACTTGTCGACATAACCACCCTTGCTTTCGATGATGTCGGTCATGGCGGAAAGATATTCGTTCATGAACGTCACCAGTTCCGCCGGCGTCATTTTCTCGGAAATCGAAGCAAAACCCGCCAGATCCGAAAAGAACACGGTGACGTCGCGAGTTTCGCCACCCAGCACCGGCGGCTTTTTCGACGCCAGCATCTTATCGATCACCTGAGGTGCTAGATAGAGCGCAAAGCTGCTCCGGAGCAATCGCTCGTCCTTATCCGTAACGACCAGGCGATATGCGGTGATCGCGGCCATCGAAACGAGGCCGGCAAGAAACGGTTCGGTTAGCGGCAATGCCAATGATCGCGTAAATGCAAATGTCGCACCGCCTGTCCAGATCGCAACCATTCCAGTATAGACGGCAGCCGCGCCGCCCGGCGCCAGCATGCGCGCCGCAAGCGCGGCAAGCCCGGCAAAGGCGATTGCGATGATCGTCACCGGCAGACGGCCGAGTTCAACCACCGCGTCGCCCGTGATCAGATTGCGGACCGCCGTCGCATGAACATAAACGCCTGCAATCGAACTGCGTTTGAATTGCCCGGCAATGGGCGTTGCCGGCGGCAGCGCGCAACGCGCAGTCCGCGATCCGTCGATGCCCGTCGCGAAACGCTTGGACGTTAATTTCCGGTCCTCCGAATTGAGCACCGTGCCAAAGATGACGACCTTGCCGGCGAATTCGCGGAAGAAATCCGTGTTGTTGCGCTCGACGCAGGCGTGCAGATCGGCGAACGAGAACGTCGGAACATCATTATCGCCACCATCGAAATTGAGCGTCAGCGTGTTCGGCACCAAGCCGGGAATTCGATAGCCGGCCAACGTCACGCTTCCGTCCACCGCCAGCGCCGGCCTGACGTTCAACGCGCGTGAAGCCAGTTCGAGCGCCATCGAAGGCACGCCATTCTCAGCGCCTGGAAATGTCAACGGTACTCTCCGCACCACGTCGTCGGAATCGAAATAAACATTCAGCGGGCGGATATTCTTCTGCTGACCGACCGCGATCCGTTGTCCGGACGACGGCCTCTCACCGCCGAGGACCTCTCCCAGCACCACCTTGCCGGCCAAGGATCCGGTCGCTAGCGACCGAAGGAAGGCGCGATCAAAACCGCGGATGCGCGCTCCCAGCAGATCGTCACCGAACGGCATTTCGGATTGTTCGATCGACGCGGGGAATACGATATCGAAGCCCACGACCCTGGCTCCGCCGCCGATAACCGCACTCAAGACCCGGCCGATTTCGGTGGTCCAGGTCAGGGTCGGCGATCCCTTGAAGGGCGGTGTCTTATAGGTCTCTTCGTCGATCGCGACGACAACCACCGGCGCTGAGACCGGATCGTGGCGCCTGCCGAATACCTCCCATCGCAGCGCGGTGAGAACGTCGATCGACCAGCGGTGGATGAAGTCGAGTGGAGGAAGGGCGGAAACGATGCCGCACGCCAAGGCAACGAGGATGATCGCGACTGCGTCTCGTCTGGTCACGCGCCCCATGGCGGTGTCCGCGCTATCGAGCTTGCCTGGTTATTCCAGGCGCACCAATCGGCCGATGATCGAGGTCGGACCGGCTTCGGCATGGGAATCGATCAGGAAAACGGTCCTCCGCGACCCCAAACTTGCAGCATAAGTACCACCCGGCTTCAACGCCGTGCCGGTCTTGGCAAAGTCGTAGAACTTGCCTCGAACCACAGAAGCAGGTGTGAGGTTCACATCGTATCGCTCACCCTTCACATCGAGCCGTTCAACGGTGAGCTTTCCGCGGCCCGTCGACTCCACGACCGGCGAAAGGCCGTAGAGGGTGAACCGGGGCGCCATTGAACTGTTACCGCCGATGCCGCGAACCACGGTCGCGGCACTTTCCCTGACTTCGCGATCGATCGGTTGCGACTGGCTTGAATCGCATTGGATCTTTCCGGCCTTGACCTCGCTGAGATGGACCATGCTTTCTTCCGCGCCGACGATCACCGTTCCTACACCCGTAATCGTTTCGCGCCAGCAGGATTTCATATAGCCGAGAACGACTTTGCCGGAAGGCCCGATCTTGATGACCGCTCCGGGCGCGACATAGTCCATGAACTCGGCGCCGGTCACTTTGCCTTGTACGTCCTCGACAACGGCGACGGGTGCCTGCGCCGCAGCGAGCCCCGTAAAACCAACCCAACCGACAATCGCGGCAAACACACTTTTCATTCCAGAACCTCAAAATAAATTCCAGCCGAAACAAATTCGACAATAGCAGACCGCGGGGTCGCCGATAACCCTTCTGTTCGCACGAATAGGCGACGAAGGCCTTGGCGTTCATCCGGCGACAGTCATTTCTGCTCCGCACGAGGAAGCCTGGACGGGGCTTGCTTTCTCATGATTTGCCGAGCGCCGAACCGTCAGCCGATAAAAACCGGCCGTAGCCGCCGCGAGCAAACAGCAGCGGCTCCTGCCGATTATATGCATAGGCTTCGACCGCTCCCAGGAAGATGATGTGATCGCCGCCATAGTATCGACTGGCGGCACGGCATTGAAAATTGGCAACACTGTCCGCCAGAACGGGGGTGTTGCCGAGGCCCGGTGTCCAGTCAACACCCGCAAACTTGTCGTCCGACGATTTTGCGAATTTGGCTGCGAGCGCCTGCTGCGATGCGCCAAGCACATTAACCGCGAAATGGCTGGCATTCTGAAAGACGCTCAATCCCTGCGAAAACATTCCCAAGCTCCAGAGCACGAGCGGCGGGTTCAGCGACACCGAGGCGAACGAATTGCAGGTCAGCCCATAGGGTTTTCCATCAATCGCAACGGCCGTGATGATGGTGACACCGGTGGCGTAAGTGCCAAGTGCGTTACGAAAATCCCGGGGGTCGATCGCTGAACTGTCGCTGGCCAACTCGTTGGCTGGATCTGGATTACTCGGATGCTTTGGCGCGTCGGTCATTCGCCAGCCTTATAACGTCAGGTTTTCGGATGGCAGGCCAAGCGCAACGCGGCCATAATTGGTGCCAGCCGCATCGAAATTGAACGCTAAGTGCGAATTGATGGCGTGGGCATCGCGAAACTGCCGTTGCAATACACCCGTGGTGAATAATGCCCGCGCCCCGCTGGCAGAGAACAGCAGCGACACGGCTTCGGTGCAGAGGTTGACGGAATAGGCGCCATCGCGGCGCAATTTGGTCTTGGCGGCTATATCCGGAACGTGGCCCCGCCTTGCATCGGCCATTGCCTCAACGCATGTCGCGCGCATGATCAGACGCGCCGCATCGATCTTCGAGGAAGCCTCGGCAATCTTGATCTGTGTGCTCTGAAGGTCGGCCAGTTTGGCCCGGTTGTAGGTCGATGCGCGATGCCGCGCCAAATCGACATAGTCGTCAAGACAGGCCTGCGCGTTTCCCAGTGCGACGCCGGAAAGCACATAGGGAAACAGCGAGAACACCGGCAGCGTATAAAGCGCGTTCGGATTGACGGCGCTCCCGGGTGTCGGTCCACCTGCGAGATCACTCACCGCGACCGTCATCGGTTCGGCAACAAACGCATCTTCGACTTCGACGTCGTTCGACCCCGTTCCCCGCAATCCGGCCGCGTTCCATGTATCCTTGACTTTATAGTCGCTCTTGTTGAGCAAAAAGATCCGGTACTCAATCCCATCGGCCTCGTCGTCGGAAGAAACCACGCTGGCCAGCATGTTCCATTCACAGGACTCCACGCCCGACGAGAATGGCCAACTGCCTCGCAGTCTATACCCGCCATCGACTTTCCTGGCGCGGCCGGCCGGAAAGATGAAGGAGGACGCAATCAGGACGTCGGGATCCTTGCCCCAAACCAGATCCTGAGCGCGCTTGTCGAACATGCCCAGCATCCAGTGATGGCTGGCGAGATTGGAAAAATTCCAGGCCGCCGAGGCATCTGCCCGGCTGATCGCGTCGGCGCAATCGACCAAGGCAACGTAATCGAATTCGGAGCCACCTACCCGCTTCGGCTGCACGATCCTGAACAAGCCGGAATCATGCAAATCGCGTTCGGTTTCCGGCGGCAGACGGCGCAGCCCCTCGGTACGTGACGCACGGTCCCGCAACTGCGGAATGAGCGCTCTGGCACGGGCAATCATGGCGGCACAACCGAGATCCCCTCCATCCGGTTCCGCGGACAGGCTTGAGGGTGGGTTCTGGCCAGCACCTGCCATGTGCGTTCCTCGCTGGACCCTTGTTGTGACCTCATGCGGGACTATCTTCGCTGTTTATCGCCTGATCACCGATTGTTCAAGACGCGGATCGAACTCACGACCCGTCCATCAGGAGAGTTTGCGGCGGCCGCGCTCGCGCAAGATCGCGGTATCCGGTTTCCTGGTGTTGAATGCACCAGACGCGTGCTCAAAGATCTGATAGAGTTGCGCCCCATTGAAGCGACAGGCATTAGATCCACAAACACCGGTCGTTATGTATTCGCCGTCGCCGCCGGCGACATTCTGAATAATGACGAGTTGATCGTCCGGAATTTCGGCGCCGTCCACGCTCATTGACGAAATCAAAAATGAGAAGGCTGCCAATCCATTCGCTAAATGAGGTCAGACAATGAAAATCGGCGTATGCGGAACGGGACGAATGGGCTCATCGATCGCACAGCGATTGATGTCGGTCGGACACGAAGTCGGGGTCTGGAATTGGAATTCCGGCAAGACAAAACCCCTGACCGATGCGGGAGCAAAGCTGTTCACGTCCCCCGCGGAACTGGTGGAGGGGTGTGAAGTCTTGATTGTGATGTTGCTGAATGATGCGGCGATGGAAGCCGTTTATCGCGGACCGAATGGCATTTTGGAATCCAGGCTCGCCGGCAAGCTCGTGATCGACATGAGCACCGTGCGTCCGGACACGATGATGTCCATCGGTGTATCGGTGGGCCAGCGGGCTGCCGCGTTTGTCGAGTCCCCGGTCGGCGGAAGTACAGGTCCGGCGAAAGAAGGCAAGCTTTTCGGTCTTGTCGGAGGTGAAAAGGCAGACGTGGCCAGGGCGATGCCCGTGCTTGAGCAATTATGCCGCCGCATCGAGCATGTCGGGGCCGCCGGTTCGGGCTCGATGATGAAACTTGCAGTCAATTTGCCGCTGCTGGTCTATTGGCAGGCGCTTGGCGAGGCTTTGACCATCTGCAAGCCGCTCAATCTTCCGGCCGACCGGCTGATCGACATTTTGTCCGACACCGCCGGCACGCCGACCGCCATGAAAGGGCGCGGCGCCGTTATCGCCAAGGAGTTGGCCGGAGCGCCGCTCGGGGCGACCGCTTTCGGCCTCAATGCAGCGAGAAAAGACCTGGCCACCGCCGTTCAATTCGGGGCGTCCTTGCGTGCCGAGCTTCCAGTCACCGCCAGCGCCCTTGCCTGTTTCGAAGAAGCCGAAGCCGCGGGCCTTGGCGATGCCGACGCCACTGCCATTTCGACCCGCTGGCCCCAACGCAAGCGTAAGTCATAGTCGCCTTAACCTGTCGTCCTGCCTTGAACCATCACCTCAGTAAGCGAGCAGTTCAATGACCGAGCGCAAAAATCGATATGGCCGCACCGCCGCCCGCATCCACGACGCCGACGGCCTTGCGCGGCGCCCGTCCTCCGTCACGATCGATATCCATGCCCACATCGTGGTTCCCCAGGCCGCCAAGCTGGCGCAACCGCATCTCGATATCAGCCGGATGCCGCTCGCCCATTTTGCGGACGCGCTGACCAAGGAGATCAATGCGCAGCAGGAGAAGGATGTCAGCGAAGTCATGACCACGATCGACCGCCGCCTGTTCGATCTGGACAAGATGGGCATCGACATTCAGGTCGTGGCGCCGGCGCCCGGCCAGTGCTATTACTCGACCGATCCTAAAATCGCGGAAGCCGCCCATCGCCTCGCCAACGATGGCGTGGCTGAATATTGCGCGCGCAGGTTCGACCGATTCGTCGGGCTCGGCGTCGTCACATTGCAGGAACCGGAACTCGCCGTCCGCGAGCTCGACCACATCATGAACGATTTGAAATTGAAGGGCGTCGAAATTCTCACCAACGTCGATGGCCAGGAATTATCCGATCCGAGGTTTCGGCCGTTCTTTGCTAAAGCCGAGCAGATCGGAGCGTTCATCATGATGCATCCGAACGGGTTTACCCATGGCGAACGCCTGACTCATTTTTATTTCAACAATGTTCTGGGAAATCCGCTCGACACGACGCTGGCGCTTCACAATCTGATCTTTTCGGGAACACTGGCGCGCTTTCCCGATCTGAAATTGATGGCGGTGCATGGGGGCGGCTATCTTCCCGGCTACTCCGGCCGGATCGATCACGCCTGGGGGGCGCGGCAGGATTCGCATGGCGAGCTGCCATTGCCGCCGACGACTTATCTGCGGCAGGTTTATCTCGACACTGTGGTTTTCACCTATCACCAACTGGCATACATGATTGATGTCTTCGGCCCCGATCGGATACTGATGGGTACTGATTACCCGTTCGATATGGCCGAATACAATCCGATCGGGCATGTCGCGGGGATGCATGGCATGGACGAAGCAACGCTGGCCCAGATCGCGGGCGGCAATGCCGCGAGGGTGCTCGGCCTCGACGTATGAGTGCAGGCGCGTTCAGTGCACGACTGCCGCCTTGTAGCCCGGCTGTTCAAACGGGTGAGACGTGGCGAATGCCGGTATCTCGAAGCAACGGTCGGCCAGCCGCGCCACCGCAGGAAACGCGCTCAGCTCCAGCTTGAGAAAATGCGCGCCCACCACCTGGCCGGCGATGCAGATATCCGCAAGACCGGGTTCGGCACCTACCACAAAAGGAGCCGGCGCGCGATGCGCGAGCAACCGTTCATAGGTCGCGAGCCCCTCGGTCGTCCAATGTTTGCCCCAGGCCTCGATCGCGTTGGTATCGGCGCCGAAGGTTTTGGCGAGATGGGTACGCACGCGAGGCGTCACTAGCGGGTGCGCATCGGCGACCGTCATCAGCGCCAGCGAGCGCGCATAGGCGCGTTCCTTGGCATCCTCCGGAATCAATCGCGGTTGCGGCTGGATATCCTCGAGATATTCGATGATCGCCAGCGATTGAAACACGGAATGCCCATTATGAATGAATGTCGGCACAACGCGCTCGGCGTTGACAACCTCGTAACCTGGCTTGAATTGCTCGCCGGAAAGAATGTCGACTGGAATTTCTTCGAACGGCAGTCCTTTGAGCCTCAGGGCAACTCTCACCCGAAATGAGGCAATCGATCGCCAAAATCCGTAGACCTGTGTGCTCACTGGAAGACCTCTTACCGAATATTGACGTCCGCCTACTCTACCATACTGTGCTGCTGCCATCGCAACAGATAGGCCTGCAAGCGCCAGATTATCGCTGAGAGCGCTACCCCAACCAGCATCAAGACGATCACCGCGACCATCATGCCCGAGGCTTCCGCACGCGCCTCCAACTCGATGATCAATCGTCCGATGCCCCGTTCTGCGCCGATGATAACCCCGATCAGTGCGAAGGAAATCGCCGGTGACAGGGAAGCAAACACCCAAGCCATGGTGGAGGGGATCACCACCGTGCGGGTGATCTGCCATGCGTGCAGGTGCGGCTGTCGCCGCACACGATCAGGCAGCCGGGAAGGCTAAGGCCCAGTTCGGGGCCGATCACATGGACGATGCCCTGGCCGGGGCTCATCGATATCGAACATTTCGATGCCGGTTGCGGAGGTTTTCCCTCAGCGCCGCCGGCAGCTCCTGCCCGATCTTGATGGTGCCAGCCCTTCCGCGCGCCGTCGAGATGGCGTGATCCGGCGTTGCAAATGTCAGTTCGGGATTGTGGACGTTGAGGTTGCGGCTCTTCAGGTCGAGCAGGCCACGCGAGCCGCCGAGATCATGCAGCAAATGACGATCGACGTGGAACAATGACGTGCTGGTCCCAGATTTTGGCCAGCAGCATACGGCTTGGCTTTTTTCCAATGGCCTATCCTCCCTTTGCTTTTATGGTCGACGGCTTCCACTGCCGACCGCCGTTTTGTACGGCTTGTTATTCAAGGCATCAGCGCTCCTCTATCAAAGCACAGCCGAATGCCGGTCGGCTAGAGCCTGAACCGAGATGACAGCCAAGCGGAAGCGGGATGCCGGCCAATTTCTGCCAAGAACATTCAGGGCCATTGTGCTGAGTTGGACCGGGTTACAAGTCCCCTGAACTTTTTCGCCAAAGCCAGACCGCGAGCAGGCCTGAACGGCCCCGAAGCCGCCTCTCGACCGGGCCGGTGAGAGCTCCAACACCAAAAAGTGAGCTGCTGCGACCGGCTGCACGGAGCAACTGATCGCTCACGGCGAGTTCGATCCCCTGCTCGGCTGCCACTTCCATTAGCCGGCTTGCCACATTCACTGTGTCGCCGGTCGCTGTAATGTGATGATAACTTCCGCCGCCGAGCCTCGACGCAACGATGGTGCCGAAATGGGCGCCAATCTTAAACCCGAGTCTCGACCCGATCGGTTGTGGCAAGGATGCGAGCCAGCGCTCAACGCTGATGCACAGTCCTGTCGCGCATTTGGCGGCCTTGAACGCGTCCTCTGGCATAGCCTGCGGCAGTCCAAACAGGAGCATCGCACCGTCCCCCTGAAAGCTCGTAACCATTCCCCCCGAGCTTACGGCCTCCTCGTCGACCAGCGCATGAAATTCCTTCAGCAGCTCGCGGATCGAGTCTGGTCCTAGCCTCTCGCTAAGCGAAGTGAATCCCGACAGATCGACGAAAACTACTGCGGCCTCCTGGCGCACGGGCTCCTTGAGGAAATCGGGATCATGGGTCAGCCATTCCTGAATGTCCGGCGCCTGGAACTCTTCCAGCAACCTGCTTCGGGTGGCGAAATACTGCGCCCGCCGCCTGCCCGACCAGAGCTGCACCGCCGCAAATAATATCGCTGGCGGTGCGGCCGCCGCGATCGGCAGCGCCGCGTTCAGCCAGATCCCTTGCGAAAACGCGAAAGCGTTCGCCGCTGCGCATGCCAGAACGACACCGAGCGTCGCGATAAGTCCGATCGCGCTTCGGCGCCATGCCAGCAAACCGACCAGGATCATCGGAAGGACGGTCGCAACGATGCCGTTCGCGCGTCGTACCGACTGGTCCCGCAATATCCCGTCTCCGGTCAACAGATGCGTGATTGCAGTCGAGGTGACTTCCACGCCGGGCATTGCCGGGTCGAACGGCGTTGGAAAAAAATCTCCACCACCCGTTACCATCGCTCCGACGACGACAACCCGATCGCGGATGGTGTCAGCAGGAATTTCGCGGGCAAGCAGCGATGCCGCGCTGATCGTTCGAATCGTTCGCCGCGGACCATAGAAGCTAATCGGCAGAGCATGATCGCCATCCGTGGCAACGGATCGTTCGCCGATCAAAAGACGGTTCGGCTCGATCGTGGGTTCCTTGCCGGTAGCCAGCGCGGCAACGCGGAGCGCAAACGACATCTCGATGCTGTCCTGCGTTCGAAACAGCATCGGTATCGAGCTTGGGGTGCCGCTCCGGTCGGTCGTGACGTTGACGATACCGATTTGCGCACGATCCGCGAATCTCTTGAGCGGCAGCAGGAACCTCTCGGCCTGCGGCAGGCCGGCGAGCGGTCCGCCCCTGTCTGCCGGGATCGACTGACTGGATTGCGTGAACACCGCAGCCGCCGCGATCACGCTGGGCCGTTCCGTCAGCGACCTTGCCAGCGCTTCGTCGCCATCATCCGTTCCTCGATCAACCAGCAGAAGATCAAGTGCGATGACTTTCGGTTGCAGTTGCGAGATCGCATCGACAATCTCGGCAAGATCAATTCGCGCAAGCGGATAACTTCCGCCTCGCTTAACCACGGCATCGTCGATCGCGACGATTGTGACCACGTCGGGCGGCGTTCGAACGCCGCGTGCCAGCGTTCTTAGATCGGTCATGGCGGACTCAATGCGATCGAGGAAGCTGAGGTGACCGCGCTCGTGTGCAAAAAACACAGCCGTTCCCCATAGTCCGCTCAACAGCATCGCAATCAGTGTTGGAAGGTTTCGACGACCCATTCGCTGTCTTATTGAGCAAGCCGAGCCATCAATGCGGCAACCCGGGCGGACGGCCAGCGTTTTACGGTCAAGGCGCCAGTTGCTTCCACATCGACGCCCTCACCTGGCCCGAGTATGACGCGCTCCCGACCGGTTCGGCGCGCCACGCTCACTTTTCCGTTGACGACAAAAACCGAAGACTTGCCGTCGGCGCCGTCCACTGCCCACTTGGTGCCGCGCACCGCCGCGATCGCTTGCGGTGTCACGACCTGGAAGCGATTTCCGCCCGGCTTACTTGGAACTTCAAGCAGCAGAGCCTTGCTGCTCAGTTCGACCGAATCTACACGGCCATTTCCGTCGCGATCCTGCAGCGTAAATCGCGCGCCATTTTCAGCGACGATGGTGACACCGCCTTCGCACCGCAGCGTTTGAGGAGCGTTCGCCGGACTGTCCGAAGAACAGCCCATACTGGCCGGCTGCGCAACGGCGACGTCAACAGCAAGCAATAGGCTTGCAAGCATTGCGAGTCCGGCACCTGCAACCGCTTTCATGACACTACCCCTCGACTGATTTCGACGACAGAGATCTGGGATCGCCTGATGCGAGGGTATTCTCGCCATTTGCGATGTTGAAAGTAATATAAAATAGCGCCAGCGACGGCAATGCCGCCGACGTCGTGCGCGCGCCTTGTGATACGGTGTTACGAGTTCATCGCGGCCGGCGACCCTCTCGCGACCTCCGAAATCTTTAATTGGGTCGCGCCACGCGTGTTCATACCTTCGATCGACGCCATCGTTACCGGTCAGTTTTTGAATGATCTGGCGTTTTTGCGAGGGCTTGAACACGTTCCCAGTGATGTGAAGCTCAATGAATGGCACGATCGTTCTCCTTGGTGGTAACCTCGCCAGCAGAACAGCTTGACACGTCCAAATTTTATCACTTAAGTTATTGATATAACATCAATTTATTTCTTAGCGCCCTGCGTCGGACACTTCAACTGGTCTCTCTTTTGCGGCACGAACGTCGCCCCTGGGCGGCCGGAAATGCTAAGCCCTTTTGCAGGCGGCGACCGACACCGGCCGTTGCCGAAATAGCCCGGAATCAGGATGACCCTCAGCTTTGGTGACTGCGAGATCGATCTCGAACGGCGCGAATTGTGGCGCGCAAAGCGTGCTGTCCATGTTGAGCCGCAGGTATTCGACCTATTGGTCTATCTGGTGCAGAACCGCAACCGTGTCGTCAGCAAGGATGATTTGATCGATTCGGTCTGGGGCGGTCGAATTGTATCGGAATCGACGCTCACCAGCCGTATCAATGCGGCGCGAACGGCGGTCGGCGACAGCGGTCGAACCCAGCAGTTGATCCGGACCATCCCGCGCAAGGGCCTTCGCTTCGTCGGTACCGTGCACACGCATGCGAACGACGACCAGCCCGCCGATGCCGGCGATACGCCAGCGGGTGAAATCTCCGGGCCGGCGGGGCCGACGTTGTCGCTGCCCGACCGGCCCGCTATCGCGGTGCTTCCCTTCACCAATATGAGCGGCGATCCGGAACAGGAGTATTTCTCCGACGGAATCAGCGAAGACATCATTACGGCGCTGTCCAAGCTGCGCTGGTTCTTCGTGATCGCGCGCAACTCCTCATTCATGTACAAGGGCAAGGCCGTGCACATGAAGGAGATCGCTCAGGAACTTGGTGTCGGATATGTCGTTGAGGGCAGCGTGCGCAAGAGCGGCGATCGCGTGCGGATTACGGCCCAGCTCAACGATGTCTTGACCGGAAGTCATATCTGGGCGGAGCGCTACGACCGCGACCTTGCCGACGTTTTCGCGGTCCAAGACGAGATCACCGAATCCATCGTCGCCGCGATCGAGCCGCAACTCTACGCTGCGGAGAATTTTCGCGCCCGGCGCAAGCCGCCCGGCAGCCTCGACGCCTGGGATCTTGTGATGCGTGCGCTGTCGCATTACTGGCGGGTGACGCGTCAGGACAATGTGGTCGCGCAAGCGCTGTTGGAAAAGGCGATCGCGATCGATCCCAATTACGGTCAGGCGCTGGGTGTGCTTGCCACCAGCCATATCTTCAGCGCTCATATGGGATGGGCCGACATGGCAACGACCGCACCGATCGCCGAACGAGCCGCGCTGGCTGCGGTTCGGGCCGACAGCGAAGACCCATGGGCGCACCAGGGGCTTGGTTATGCCTATTTATTCGCTCGGCGTTTCGATGATTCACTGGCCGAATTCGAACTGGCCTTGCGGCTTAATCCGAACTTCTCGCTGGCCCAGGCTTTTTACGGAGCGGCGCTATGCTATTGCGGACGATGGGAGGAAGGCGACCTCGAAGCGCGCCGTGCGTTGCGGCTGAGCCCGCGCGATCCACTCTCCGCGCTTTATCATGGCATTGTCGCCTATGCCCAGTTCATCGGGCGCAACTACCAGGAGGCCATCCGTTTGTCGCAGGAGGCGCTCCGACAGCGCGGCGACTTCGTCGGCGGCCATCGTGTGCTGACTGCGGCCGCGGCCATGGCGGGACAACACGAAGTCGCCAAGGTCGCATTGCGGGAACTCCGCCGCGTGCAGCCCAGTATTTCGCTCGCTTGGCTCGCAAACGAAATGCCAATGAAGCAGGATGCCGATCGCGAGCACTATCTGGAAGCGTTTCGTCGGGCCGGGCTCGAATGAGCTTTTACCCTGATCGGCCGACAGGCGTTGCGCTTGCGATCTGGGGGGATTTGTTGAAATCGGTTGCCTGGGCTGTACGGCAGACCGAACGGAACAGATATGACTATAGTTCCACCACCTCACCCGCCGCGCACCCTGGAAAACAAAAAAAGCCCGATGGCCGCTAGGCCACCGGGCGGAAAGACGATATCGGGAGCGCGGAGTGCCCACCTGCTGATTTTTTAATGGATCAGTACCTCCTAACTTGCATTGGTGGGCTTTCACTTGATGGATTTGCGCCAATACATCGAGTGGGGCCAGGCCCAGGGAGTTTGCGGCTGATACAGCCGGTAGCCGGCGCGGATAAAGTTGTTCGCGGAAACAAGATTGTCGCTGGTGTCAGAAACCACGAAGCTCCATCCGTTGCGCCGCGCTCGCAACTCGAGCGCGCGCATCAGACGCAATTGAAGGCCGCTTCCAGAGTATTTTCGAAGCACTCCGACGCGACAGAAATAACCCGCATTATGGACATGGGTCGACGGAACGACACCGGCGAAGGCCATCGGGAACGTCCCGTGATACGTCAGCCACCAATGTCCGTGATCGAACTCCGGAATCGGCGCGCCGTCAAAAAACGTCAGGCGGTGCAGGTCGGCAAGGGTTTCCGCGATTTCGTCGTCATGCCCGTCGACCTCGCAAATCCTGTACATCAAAGGAGACTCCAACTCTCAGCCCCTGAATGGCGCCAATTCTTCAACCTGCACCGGAACCAGGAAGCGTTAGCAATGATCACTTGAGGCATCGCCTCGCCTTCTCGATTTCTCTGTCCGGGATGCCCTTCGATCGCGCCCAGGATTCGACCACCGCCTCGCCCTATTGGCCGGCCGCCTTCTTGACCATCCAGCAAGGAATGCCATGCGCGGGAAATGAAAGCAGCAGAACTGCAGCCGTCACGAGGATGCGGATCATTTTCCGAGCATGACCTTGACGCCGAGCCACACCGCTCCGACAAATCCAGTGACGATGATGGTAATGACGGCCTTGAAGGTGTAGCTCTGCGCCTGTTCGACACTCTTGCGCCAGCGCCTCAAATGCTGAAAGTCTGCACGCATTTCGGTGATTGATTTTGCCATCTGAAACCTACGTTTCCCGGGAGTCCGGCCAAACATATTCGCGGGGCGCCGTGTCGACATGATCCATCGTCAAATCGTCAGGCCGCACCGCCGAGCGAGACCCACATCTGGAAAAATCTTCCGGCTTGCGATTCCGGTCGAGCCGCGGCAAGAATCGAATGATCTCGGCGCTCATGCCAGTCCGTCCCACACGGCGATGGCGACGAGGCCGGCCAGTGAGAGGGATATTAGGTACGCGGTCATGCTGGCCTCTCTCTGTGTATGAATTCAATGCGGCATGATCGCTTTTCTCGCGATCATTTCAGGCGCGAACCCTATCCCTCCGGGCGCGATCCGCATGGCGGATCGTCGCGGCGGGGCCGCGGGCGGACGTGGACTTTTGCCACGCCGCGTGCCGGCACGTTCGCGCGTGCGGGCAAATGAAGGCTCGGACGGCAGCTCGCCTTGAGGCGTCCTTGAGACGATGAGCTGACATGGGAGGAATGACAGGCTCCGTGGAATGCGGCCGCCGTCCAATTCAGGAAGTCCCAATCAAAAGCCCGCGGCCGGTTTCCCGGCGCGGGCTTTGAAATTCTTGCGATGATGAAGCTATGCCCCTGATTTGCCCGACGTGTCAAATTCAGCGGAAGCGCGTGATCGCGTGCCTTAGCTGAAGCGGGCCACCGAATACGATCAAAGGCCCGCTTTTAGTCCGTTGGTTTGGTCCTTACTGTTGGCTTGGTCCTTACTGCCGGCTGGATCGCTGGATCGGTCAGCCTACCAACGATCGCCGCCAACACCGACACCCACGCTCACGCCCGGCGCCCGGAAGCCGACGCCGCTGCGCGGACCGTCATCCCAATCGCGATAGCTGCGGCGCTCGATGTAGCGCTCGCGCGGTGCATAATCGTAGGAATCCCGGACAATGACGCGACTGCCGCCGCGGGTCCGATAACAGCGCCCATCCTCATCGCAGACCATGCGAACCGGCTGCACCACCGGAAGCTCCGAATTGGTGTATTCGCTGGTGGTGTAGATATCAGCAGCATTCGCGCTGCCCGCAAATAACGCGCCCGCGCCCGCCAAGAGCGCGATGGTGAATTTCCGCATGTCGTCTTCCTCGTTCGTCCAGGTGCTGCCCATCGACCTAGAAGCCCCGGCACTCGCTTTGGTTCCCAGAAATTTAAGCGAGATCGCGATAATACGCGCCGCAGCCGCGACGACCGGTTCCGTTGGAAATTGAGGAGAGCACCGCGCGCGACCGGGCAGGCGATCAAAAAAGCCCGCGGCCGGCTCCCGGCTTGGGCGATAAAGCTTTTGCGATGATGACGCTATGCCAGTGATTTGCCCGACATGTCAAATTCTCATCTCGCCAATTCCTGACCGCGCAGAGCGGCGTCGAGACCGTCAACTGACAGGATGGTTTCGGCATCCACGATATCTGGGCCGCCCGCCGGACAGCCGATTGTCATCGTCATGGCTTCCGGGATACTTTCAAAAAATGTCGGAGACTGATTCACGCCGCACCGGCATCGCGCTTGTAACCGCCGCAGCGGTGGCCTGGAGCACAGCGCCCTTCTTTACTAGGCTGCTTCATTTCGATTCGTGGACGATACTATTCTGGCGAGGTTTGTTCGGAGGCAGTCTCATCACCGCCTTTCTAGTGTTGACGCAAGGTCGCGCCGGCCTACGCGATCTGATCGAGACCGGAAAAAGCGGCTGGCTTGTTGCATGCCTTTCAACGCTGGGCATGGTGTCGTTCATACCGGCGCTGCAGCTGACAAGCGTGTCGAATGTGGCAATCATCATCGCCACCGGGCCGTTTGTCGCCGCAGGGCTTGCCTGGATATGGCTTCGAGAATCCGCCCGAGCGACGACTTTGATTACAAGCCTCGTGGCTCTCTGTGGTGTGGCAATCATCGTCGGCAATGCGAGAGGTGTCTCCGACGCCGGCGGCATCGGCCTGGCTTGCCTCATGACCTAGGCCATCGCAGCGATGACCGTCGCCATCCGGCGGTACCATCAAATCTCGATGGTGGCCGCGGCTGCGTTGTCGAATTTCCTCGGCAGTCTGGTCAGCGTCCCGTTCGCCCACGGCGTAACAAGCGTGACCGCAGCGGATGTGCTCATCCTCGCGATGTTCGGGTTCTTCCAGGTTGCGTTGGGCCTCACCTTGTTTGTCCTTGGCTCCCGTCATTTGCCGTCCGGACAGGCTTCCTTGATCGCTACTCTGGAGACTCCGCTGATGCCCTTCTGGATGTGGCTGGCCTTTCAGGAGCTTCCCAGGTCCCGCGCCCTGGTTGGCGGAGCCATGGTGATGGGAGCTGTGTTGGTCGATATCATCACCGATCATCGGGCTCATGCGCGGCGGTGAGGTTGAGCATGTACAGTTGATTTGCCCGACGAGGCAAGCTCCATGCAGTCATCACACCTTAAACCTGGCACATCTCGATGATCATCGCTTGCCGCTCAAAATAGCTTCGGTCCGTGCCGGTCGACCTTGGCTGTCCAGGTCATCAGCGTGGCTGCGGCGATCATGATCGCGATGCCGGCAACGCTGACCGCGACCTGCATCGCAATGGCGCCCGAAACTTTGACCAGGATGACGTGGCCCATGAACGACAGCAAGACACCGAGGCAGTACATCGCCAGCGAATTTTCGCCGCAGCGGATCATCGCGATCATCCAGGGCTTCATCAGGCCGTGCCAATCCGGCGGCGTCAGGCGCGAGACCACGACCGCCAGCGCAAGAAAATGCAACAGACGTACCGGCGCGAGGTGACTCTTGTAGATCGGGTAGATCAGCTTTGACACAGCATCGGGTATGAATTCTTCAAGCGCCTTGATCTCCCAGCTCAGGGCGACGGCGAGGCTGAATGCGAGATACAGCAACGCCAGCACCAGCACGGCGCGCGATTGCACGATTGTCCGTAACCGGGCGGCGCCCTCATAAGCATACCAGGCGCCGAACACGAACAGCACCTGCCACGCCAGCGGATTGAAGTACAACTCGCCGCTCGGCCAGGCCGGTACGTGCCAACTGAACTTCTGCACCATCAGATAGAGCAGAAATGATGCGGCGAGCGCGACCGCGGCGCTGCGGGTCAGCAGCCACAGCAGGCCCGGAAAGGCCAGATGCAGCAGCACAAAGGTGGGCAACACGTCGGTGTTGACGGGAGTATATTGCATGAGGCTGGCATGGAAGATTGTCGCGCCGGGATTATCGAAAAATACAGCCGTGTTGGTTTCGTCGAGAAAGGTGCTGCCTCCACCGACGGCCCAAACCAAGGCGAGATACGCGATCAAGAGAAGCAGGAAGGCGGCGTAGATCTCCCAGCCGCGCCGCAGCGCGCGCGTCACCGTTGTGAGCCAGCCTTGTCGTCGCAGCGCCCCGCCATAGGCCAGCATGCAGGTGTAGCCGGAAACGAACACAAACGCTTCGGTGGTGTCACTGAAGCCATAGTTGCGCAGCGTCAGCCAGACAAGGATGTTATCCGGGATATGATCGAGAAAGATAAACCAGAGAGCCAGCCCGCGGCACGCATCCAGCCGCAGGTCGCGGCGGTCGCCTTCGAGGAGAAGGGCAGGATCTTTAACGGCTCCAGACATGATCGGTCACGACCTTGATGACCTCCATCTATCGGAGTTTTTCCAGCCAAAGTCATCTTATGCGATTGTCGGCATTGACGCCGGCAATCGACCGAGTTTGGCGGCTCTGGCGAGACCATTGCCGAGTAGGATGCTCTTCATGGCATGCCTCTCGTTGAGCGAGGCGGATCGGTCAGGCCGACTTGCGCCAGGGCAGCAGCATCGACACCCGTTGTTTGTAACGGCGGTAATCGTCACCGAACATGTCGACCAGATCCCGTTCCTCCAGCACGATCCCTACGAAAATGTAGGCCGTGCTGACCGCCGCGAACAGCAAGTGTCCAGCCGTCATTGTCGGCGCTGCCCAGAACGCAATGATGAAGCCGAGATAGATCGGGTGCCGCACGAATTTGTAATACGCCGGTGTCCGAAAACGCGGCGCCGGCATCTCGCGGCTGGCGAGATTGTTGGCGACCTGATGCAATCCGAACAGTTCGAAATGATTGATCAGGAACGTCGAGGTGAACACGATCACCCAGCCGCCGAACGCCAGGGTCGCGATCGTCATGGCAAGGTCAGGGTTGGTAATGTTCCAGACAACGGTCGGCATCGGACGCCACTGCCAGAACAGCAGAATAAGAGTCAGGCTGGCAAACAGCACATAGGTGCTGCGCTCGATCGATTTCGGCACGTATTGCGTCCACCACTCCTTGAACGGCTTGCGCGCCATCACGCTGTGCTGCACGGCGAACAGCGACAGCAGCAGCAGGTTGACGATGAGCGCCTCCGCGATTGGCGTGACCGTGCCGGTATCGATGGTCTTTGGCACCGCCACACCCATGATGAAGCCGATGGCATAAAGAATGGTGCCGAAAAATGTGAGATAGGCCACAATCCCGTACAGAAATCCTGCGAATTTCAATATTCGATTTCCCGGAGCGTCCGGATTTATGGCATGGGTCTGAGTCATAATGGTCTCCTGTCAGTCAATGAAGAGGTTATACAATGGTCTTTAAGGAATGCGCGAACGCGGGCGAATGGCTTTGTCCGGCGCTTGATTTATTCGTGAGACAAGCCTGATTATTCCTTGAGAACGGCCGCAGCTCGCCGGCCAGCCCTGCAATTTATCCTTGAAGAATATCCCGCTTGATACCGTCCCTCTCTCCGTCAGGACCGCTGGGATTGTTGCATCCGCTGGCGATCCTGCGCCCGCTGCACCAGAGCGTCGCCGATCTCACAACGGTAGATGCCGATATCTTTCAGATCCAGATCGCTGAAACGGCGCAGCACGACAAGGTTCGCCTGGCGCTCACGGTGCGCGATCGCGGCGGCGATCACGCGGTTGACGAGACGGCTGAGGCGCGCCAGAAAAACAGCGACGGCTCTGCGAACTGTTGGGACGGCGTAGCGTGAGGTGGTGTTGAGCATTGTCATGGCTTTTTCCTTACGAAAGGGCCGGCGCTCTCGAACGACCGCGGAAGAATGCGTCGCCGAATCGGCGCCGACGCCGCCAGCAGCACCGGGGATGTTACTGGCAGCATTTCCCGGCCAAGACTTTGAGAGAACTGCGATTTATCCTCCAGACTGCCTTCAGATTGCCCTGAGGGGCATTCCATTTTGTGTGATCTGGACCTCATGCCCCGACCCGGGGGGATGCTAAGCTCGTTACGAGGTGGGGGCTGACCCTGCCCCAACTCCCTTGGACCGTGAATGACCCTGAGCTTTGGCGACTACGAGATTGATCCCAACCGGCGTGAGCTCAGACGTGCAAGCCGTCCCGTCCATGTGGAGCCGCAGGTATTCGATCTGCTGGTCTATCTGGTCCGGAACCGGAACCGCGTCGTCAGCAAGCACGATCTCATTGCGTCTATCTGGGACGGCCGGACAGTGTCGGACTCGACGTTCACCAGTCGCATCAGCGCCGCGCGCAAGGCTATCGGCGATAGCGGCGTGGACCAGAAGCTGATCCGGACTATTCATCGAAAGGGCTTTCGCTTCGTTGCCGTTGCGAATGAACGATCGAGCCCGGTTGCTTCGGCCGGAACGCCGGCGGACCAAATCCGCGAGCAGCCGCGAGAGGCTCTGCCGTTGCCCGATCGGCCGGCGATCGCCGTACTTCCGTTCGACAATATGAGCGACGATCCGGAACAGGAGTATTTTTCCGATGGGATCAGCGAGGACATCATCGCCGCGCTGTCCAAACAGCGCTGGTTCTTTGTGATCGCCCGCAACTCTTCATTTACCTACAAGGGCAGGTCCGTTCATATGAAACAGGTCGCCGAAGAACTGGGCGTACGATACGTGGTCGAGGGCAGCGTGCGAAAGAGCGGCGACCGCGTTCGCATCACCGCGCAACTCAACGACGTCTCGACCGGCAGCCATGTTTGGGCCGAGCATTTTGACCGCGACCTCACCGACGTGTTCGCGGTGCAGGACGAGATTACCGAGGCCATCGTCGCGGCCATCGAACCGCAAATTCATGTCGCAGAAAATTTCCGAGCCGGACGCAAACCACCGAACAGCCTCGACGCCTGGGATATGGTGATGCGGGCGCTCTCGCATTATTGGCGAGTGACACCGCAAGACCATCTGATCGCGCAGGCGTTGCTGGAAAATGCGGTCGCGATCGATCCGGATTACGGCCAGGCGCTCTCGGTGCTCGCAACCAGCCATATGTTCGGCGTGCATCTGGGCTGGGCGGACATCGTCACGGCAGCACCGATTGCCGAGCGCGCGGCGCTCGCGGCAATCCGGGCCGACAGCGACGACCCCTGGGCTCACAACGCGTTAGGCAGCGTCTATTTTTCGACGCGACGGCTCGACAACTCGCTGGCGGAATTCGAGTTGGCCTTGCAGCTCAACCCGAACTTCTCGCTGGCTCAGGGTTATTACGGCCTGGCGCTATCCTATAGCGGGCGCTGGCTGGAAGCCTACGAGGCCGCGCAACGTGCCATCCGGCTAAGCCCGCGCGACCCGGCCTCTGCGATCTATTACGGCATCGCCGGCTATGCGCAGTTTGTCGGGAGGAACTACGACGAAGCCATCAATCTTTCGCGCGGGGCGATCCGTCAGCGGGGCGATCTCACGGGGGCTTACCGCGTGCTGACGGTCGCCGCAGGGATGGCCGGACAGGCCGACGTCGCCCGCGCGGCGCTGCAGGAGTTACGCCGCACCCAGCCCAACATCTCTCTTGCCTGGATCGCGAACCAGTTGCCGTGGAAACTCGTATCCGATCGTGAGCACTATCTGGAAGGCTTCCGCCGCGCCGGGTTGGAATAGGTTTACGTCGGCGTGTGGTTGTCTTTGCAGGGAGAAAATTGAAAGCAGTGCGCGGACTGACGCGAGCGGCACGTTCGCCAGTGCGATGATCGAGGATCTGTCGACCGGCGCGAATTACCGTGGTGCGTCGCGGCCCGAACCTATGGCGCTTCGCCACTCCGAGCAGGGATAGCTGGGTGAACCGGCTTCGGACCGGGAACGGTGGGCTCTAACGGCGGTGTTGGCGCCGTCGGCGTGACCGTCGCGCCCGCTGCTTTGGCTGCCTCGCTGGTGGTCTGGTAGCTGGCCATTTCCGCGGTTTGGACGTGAGGCCCGCTCCACGGACCATGGTCGACAATCAGCATAGCCAACACGCCGAAGATCGCAACCGCGAGCGCGATCAACAACGGGCTAGCCGTCTTTCGGTGGGAGCGGTTTAGGTTCATGGATGCACCTGCGGTTCCTCTTGACGAAATAAATCGTGACGAAAGCGAAGGTTCCCCGCAGCCTGGGATACCGAAGGAGGACAAGCGTTCTTGCAGGAACAATTCCTTTCGCCATCTGTTGGCCGTTCTCCAACCCAAGGAGGTCAATGATGGTCACGGAAACAAGAGAAACAGGTTCCCTTATCGGCAGCGACAAGGTGGAGGGGACCGCTGTGTACGGTGCCAACGACACCAAGATCGGATCGATTGAGCGTGTGATGATCGACAAGATGAGCGGTAAAGTCTCATACGCCGTCTTGAGCTTTGGCGGCTTTCTCGGGATTGGCGACGACCATTATCCCCTGCCCTGGCAATCGCTGAAATACGATACCAATCTGGGCGGCTATCGCACCGGTATCACCGAGTTGCAACTCAAGGCAGCGCCGAAATACGGCAACGACAATAGCTGGAACTGGAGCGATCCGGCGAGAGCTCGCTCGGTCAACGACTACTACGGCGTCGCAATATAATAACCCAAGCCGCTTCATGATAAAACTTCAGGCCCGCTTCACCGCGGGCCTTTTTATTGGTGAGAGCAGCGGCGAACTGGTGGAACAATATCGTGGGCGGGGCATTTCTTAAGCGAGAGGCCGTCACCCGCCGTTCAACACGGCGCCTGTCGCGGATAGCCAAAGGTCTTCGACCCGCTGTTCCAAACGAGCGCTCGCGCGGATAGCCAAAGGTGACGGCCTCGTCGCATTCCAGCGCCGATCGGCGGATCAGCATAAGCAATTTTGAGAGTCTTGGTGAGGATGAACATCGACCCGTCAGATCTTACCACCCTTCAGCCCCGCATGGCGGAACGCGCGATCGACCCCGCCACCGATGTATCGCGCACGATCACGGAAATCTCCGCGAGCCTTCAGGCGGCGGTGGAGCGGCTGAGCCATGTGATCGCAACTGCGCGGCATCCCGGACAGCCACTTGCCACGATGAGCGCCGTTACCCGTGAAGCGCCGCTCGCAAGCCTCCTTGTCGCATTCTTATTCGGCGTCGCCGTGGCACGCCGGCGCTAGCGTTTCGCGGGCTCACGGCGCAGCCGCGCGTCAAGAAGACTGTCACGTCGACGAAGGAAAACCTGCCGGCCGCGCTCGACGCGGTGCCGCAAAGATTACCTCGGGCGAGCCCTGCTCCGGACGACGTCACGCAAGGCGCCAGCTACGTAGTTTGCACGACGGACGGCGATCTGCCGCGCCGGCCGGTTACAGCCAGACGATCCGCGTGTAATTCAATTGCCGTCGGTCCATTTCCTCGGATAGGCCTGCAGCATATCTTTTGATATCGTCACTATTGGCGAAGAAATGCTTATGGCCTCGCTGCCTTGCTTCCCGATCGGCCTCGACTTCGTTCCGAATGCTCTCATAGAAGCCCTTCAGGCTTTCGTCGCTCAAATCAGACGCACTCATGATCCTTGCTGCCTGCACGGGCTGCCCCGGATATTTGTCCGACGCGCCAGGGGTTGGTCGTCGGCCCCGGAACAGCCCGGTCTCACCCGAGCGCCGGGAATTCACCTTCCATTGGCTGGTTTTGGGCCGGAGGCGCCGACGACGTCCGCTGAGCCGCGCGCTGCCGTTCCACTTCCTTGGTCACCGCCGCAACAGAGTTACCCGCCTTACCGACGATGGCCTTCAATGCATCACGCGATATGTTGAGGTGCCGGGTCCAGGCCCGAACCTGGATCGGATCCGCCAAGTCGATCTTGTTGCGAATGAGCGAATGCTTGATACGTTGCATGGCGTGTTCCCTGACGGCGGGTCAACGACATGCAACAGCCTTCGTTCCATGACGGGACAGCCTTGAGGCAGGTCAACGTGCGCGGCGCGCCGCCGCGTCAACATGGAGAAATGGCCAAGCTCATTTTTCAATGCACCGGGACCGGCCTGACCGTTCAGGTCTGGCTAACCGATGAGGCTGTTGACGCCGACAGCTACGAGGCTGTGACCTGCCCGGCCTGCGCCCGCGTGCACCTTGTCAACAAAACCACAGGAAAGATGTTGAGCGACAAGGAGGAGAAGATGCCGCGCGATACTTCGTAAGCCTTTATGCCGGCTCTCGCGGTCAGGCAGTTCGGCCGTTTGGCCGCAATGTTCAATTGTCGAGGAAGGGTTCGACCTCGCGGCGCCGGCCCAGCATGAAGGCGTCGGCGACATGGACCAGTGGCAATAGATCGACATCCGATACACCGCTGGCGATCAGTTCGACGAACCGGCGGTAGACGCCGCAGTACTCGGTCTGCTTCTGGTCAACCAGCGTTCGGTCATCATGAACGAGACGCCTGCCGCCGAAAGACAATGTCAGGCGCCCATCATCGGTATCGACATGGATGTCCCAGACCGGCGGCCCGGTCTGGCGCCAATCGAACTCCGCCCGGATCGGTAGGCCTGTCGCATCCGAGAAGGCAAGATCGGCCGCGATCGGTGCAGCCCGATTGCCGGGGTAGGACAGTTCGGCCTTGGTGAGAAAGAACGGCCGCGGCAGAATTCGGGTGAGAATGGAAAACGCATTGATCCCGGGATCGAAGACCCCGAGCCCACCCGGCTCCCAAATCCAGGCCTGTCCGGGATGCCACACCCTTACATCTTCCTTCCACTCGACGGCGACCGATCTGATCTGGCGATTGGCGAGGAAATCTCGCGCCGGTTCAGCCGCAGGCGCGAAGCGGGAATGCCAGGCCGCGAACAGCGTTCGTCCGGTTTGTCGCGCCACGGCGATCAGCGGCATAAGTTCGGCCACCGTCGCTCCGGGCGGTTTTTCGAGCAGCACGTGCTTGCCGGCCTCCAGCGCCGCCGCCGCCTGCAAGCGACGCGTTTGCGGCGGCGTACAAAGCACAACGGCATCGACATCCGCCTTGCTTTCCAGCATATCATCGAGGGTCGCAAAATGTTTGACGCCAGGGATAGAGGCATTGCGGCTGGCAATGGCGACAAGTTCAATACCCGCAGTTTCAGCAATCGCGGGAATGTGCTGGTCCCGGGCAATCTTTCCGAGGCCAACGATGGCAATGCGGATCGCAGTCATTCCAGCTTGTCCCGGAGTAGAATCGACGGCGGGATTTATGAGTACGGCTCAAGCACTCTAGCGAAACGAGATCGGCAAAGCGACGCCGATCTCATCGGCAACGAAAACGGGTCAGGACTTCCCTCCCGCGGCGGCAACCTCAAAAGCGTATTTACCCTATCGCAACACGAGCGGTCGGAGATAGCTCGGTATTTCGATCAAAGTGCCCCGTTCGCGCAGCCTGGCTGCCGACCGGACACCTCGGTCTTGAAGCACAGTTGTTCTCAAGCTTCCGCGTCATGCGGGCGAGGAAGGCCGCCGACCGGGGGCGTATCCGACACCGGCGCTTCCTGGATCATGATGGGAATTGAGATGGCTAGATCGGTTCCAGGCGCCAAACGCAAATCCCTGCCGGTTATGGCCGACAGGGATCAGCAGAAAGGTTGACGGACGGCGAGTGGCATCACCCGGTGGCCCGTCAAGGACCTGCTAATCAATTCAAATCCACCACGCAAAGCGATGCAAGGCTATTTTGTGGGCAAAGAAATTATGCTCCAGAGGTAATCCCATGCAGCCGTCACAACTTGCCTTTCGACGCCTCGTCGGCGGCTGACAAGACCCCGCCGCTGATCTGTCTCATATGTTCGCCGGCATTCGTAAACTGGCTCTTCAAGAACTCCGATTGAATTCGCATCGCCTCCTGAAGATCGGTCGCATGGACCAGTTTTCGCGCGTGATCGAACGCAGCCTTCATGTTCTGTTCGGTAAACGCCAGCGCCTGCTTGGAAATCTCCGTTCCCGGGCTCGGAACCGACGTCATCGACTTGCCTGCGGCATCAAAGAACATCCCGAACGCTTTTTCTGCCTGGTCGATCGTTTTTTCCGCCAGGTCACGTAATTCGGCCGGGACTTCCAATTTCGGTTCCGTCATGCGCCATCCTCCAGTTTGGGCTGAGAGCTACCACATTTTCGGAACGGCGTCTGTGGGGTTTGCATCGGCCGGCCGCAGCTGAGCGGCCTCTTGGCGATTTTATCATCGTCATCGACCGGACGTCCGCCGGCGTATCTGTACGAACCAAGGCTTGCCACTCCCCCCGGCAACATCGGGTACCAGCCCCGCTTTGAAATCGCCGCTTCCGACGTGGCGCGGCTGGTTTATCGCCGCGCTTTATCCGTTTGGCTGTCCTGCTGGGCGCGCGCTTTGTCTCGCGGCTGTTCCTGCCCGCGCTCATCACGCACGATGCCCTGGTCCGCAACGTGCGGGGTTTTTGTCTCGGGCTTTGGTTCGGACCTCGGCATGCCCTTCTGGCCGCCATGTTTGCCGCCCTGGTCCTGCACGCCTTCCAGATCGTTTTCTTTGGGCATCGCGATCACGTCCTGCTTTCGTAGACCAAACGGCTTTGAAGTCGTTCGCGCATGTCTGGCGAAACAATGCGAGAATACGACGCCGGGTTCCACGGCCGAAAGACAAAAATCGCCAAGCAGCAACTGCTCTCAGTCCAACGGGGATACGCTCCTTCAAAAGCCAGAGGCCCTGGGCAGTGCGGATCTTTCAAATATCCGGCTGCAATAGGTCGACAAACCGCCTCAATGGTCATGGATCAATTTGCAAGCTCTCCTGAACAACCGCTCAAAGGCTGCGCAGGCCACCGAGGTCCGCATTTAGTGCCGAAGATAATCTTTGCAGGCCCTGGAATAGGCGATCCGTGTCGATGTTTCTTATAACTGAAATGGCGGAGAGATCTCGCGATGCCCCCGGCTGCCCTGGTCTCCCTCGCGACATCGGTCCCCCCAAACGTATTTTTGCAAAAGGATGTTCTGGCCGCGGCATGGGAGGAACTCGGCCCCCGCTTTCCTGAATTCGCGACATTCTCGAGCATCTTTGCGAACACTGGAATTGTCAAACGTCACGGCGTGAAGCCGTTCGACTGGTATCTCAAGCCGCGGGGCTGGCCGGAGCGGACCAGCGCCTTTCTGGACGGGGCCGAGGCGCTGTTTGTCGATGTCGCAGGGAAAGCGCTCGCGAGCGCGCACCTCCACGGCGGCGATATCGATACCGTCGTGACCGTTTGTTCCACTGGAATTGCAACGCCGAGTCTCGAAGCGCGCGTCGCCCGCGCGATGGGCTTTCGCTCCGACGTCGCGCGCGTCCCGGTGTTTGGCCTCGGCTGCGCCGGCGGCGTTTCCGGCCTGTCGATCGCCTCGCGCCTTGCGCAGGCACGGCCCGGTAACAATGTGCTGCTGGTCGCCATCGAGCTGTGCTCACTCGCACTGCGTCACGACGAACTGACCAAGGCCAACATAGTGGCCATCAGCCTGTTCGGCGACGGCGCAGCCGCAATCATCCTGCGCGCCGGCGATGGCGGCGCGACGCAAATCGAGAATGCCGGCGAACACCTTTGGCCCGATACACTCGGGGTCATGGGCTGGAGCGTCGATCCGGAAGGGTTTGGCGTGATCTTCCGCCGCACGATCCCGGATTTTGTCGCCTCGCATCTCAATCCCGCCGTGGTGCAAATTCTCGCTCGGATGCAACTTTCCCTGGCGGATATCGACCGCTTCGTTTGCCATCCCGGCGGCGCCAGGGTCATCACCGCGCTGGAGACGGCATTTTCGCTCAATCAGGGTATGCTCGATCACGAGCGGCAGATTATCGCCAACTACGGCAATATGTCGGCGCCTACGGTGCTGTTCGTGCTTGAACGCGCACGCGCCAAGGGACTGCCGGCAAGGTCGCTGTTGACGGCGCTCGGCCCCGGCTTCACCGCAAGCTGCGTTGCACTTCGGCAGGCCGCGTGACACCGGCCGAGTTCCTTCTCGCCCTGGTCACGCTGCAGCGCGCCGCAGAACTCGTCCTCTCACGGTACAATACCCGCAAGCTGCTGGCCCGCGGGGCCTTCGAGATCGCGCCCGGGCATTATCCGTTGATCGTAGCCGTGCACGCCGCATGGCTGATATCGCTTTGGGTATTCGGGCACGATCGGCCCGTAAACGCCCCTGCCTTGCTCTTCTATCTCATTCTGCAAGGCTTTCGTTTGTGGGTAATGCGGACGCTGGGATCGCGATGGACGACGCGGATCATCGTTGTGCCGGAACGGCCGCTGGTGTCAGCGGGACCGTATCGTTTTCTGTCCCACCCGAACTATGCCGTTGTTGCCGCCGAGATCGCCATACTTCCGTTGGTTCTGGATCTTCCGCTGCTGGCCGCCGTCTTCACGATCCTCAACGCTGCGGTCCTCGCGATCCGGATACGGGCTGAAAACCACGCCCTCGCCGCGTCGCGCGGGACGATTGTGCGGGACGCATAATGCCTGAACCGGCGGGCGAGCCGAACCGGGCCACGTGGTGTGGTTTCGTCCTGATGTGCCTTGGCATGTTCATGGCGATCCTCGACATTCAGGTGGTCGCGACGTCGCTACCCGCGATCCAGGATGCGCTCGCGATATCACGGGACGCGATGAGCTGGATTCAAACGGCGTATCTGATCGCCGAGATCATTGCCATTCCACTGACCGGGTGGCTTACGCGCGTGCTGACATTGCGGTGGCTGTTCGTCATTGCGATCGGCCTGTTTACCCTCGCCTCGATCGGCTGTGCGTTCAGCGGTAATTTCCCGACGCTTGTCACTTTCCGCGTGCTTCAGGGCTTCGCCGGCGGCGCGCTGATTCCGGCGGTGTTTTCCGCGGTCTTCCTGCTGTTTCCAGTGCGCCTGCATCCGATTGCCACCACGATGGCCGGCATCATGGCCGTACTCGCCCCCACGATCGGACCCGTGGTCGGCGGCTGGATCACCGAAACCTGGTCCTGGCATTGGCTGTTCCTGATTAACGTCGCCCCCGGCGTCATCGCGGCAACTACCACCCCGTTCCTGCTGCCAGATGAGCAGCCTCGTTTCGCCGATCTGGCAACGCTCGACGGATACTCTCTCGCGCTGCTCGCAGTAGCGCTGGCGAGCCTGGAGGTTGGCCTGAAGGAAGCGCCACATGCCGGCTGGCTTTCTCCGCTCTGCTCGCTCCTGTTCTTGTCGAGCGCGGCAGCCGCGGCCGCCTTTGCGCTCAGAACACGCAAGGCCCGGCATCCCGTGGTCGAGCTGTCGACATTGAAGAACCGCTCTTTTGCGATCGGTTGCGCGCTGAGTTTCTGCCTTGGGGTCGGATTGTTCGGCTCGGTTTATCTGATGCCGGTATTCCTCGCCTATGTTCGGAGACATGACGCGTTCGAGATCGGCACCATCATGCTCGTCACAGGTGTGGCGCAGCTCGCGACCGCGCCGATCGCCGGCACGATGGAAAGCAGGTTTGACCCCCGTTTATTGTCGGCAGCGGGGTTCGGTCTGTTCGCGTTCGGACTGGGCTGCGGTGCGTTCCAGAGCCGGGTCGCCGATTTCAACGAGATGTTCTGGCCGCAGGTCCTGCGCGGCGTCGCGATCATGTTCTGCCTGCTGCCGCCGACACGGCTGGCGCTGGGTGCGCTGACCGAAGCCGAGGTGCCCGACGCCAGCGGGCTGTTCAACCTGATGCGAAATCTTGGCGGCGCGATCGGCATCGCCCTGATCGACACCATCCTCTACGGGCGCACCGGGGGCCACGCCGAAGCTCTGCGCGATCGTCTGATTGCCGGCGACATCACCGCGGCCCAGGCGATCGGGCTTGATGTGAACCTGTTCACGCACCGGCCCGCTAACGTGTCGGACGCCACCGTCGAAGCCTATCTTCGTCCGATGGTCGAGAAGGCCGCGTTCGCGCTCAGTACCAACGAGGCCTGGGCACTGCTCGCCTGCGCGGCACTGCTTGGACTATTGCTGGTCCCGTTCGCGGACCGGCCACGAGCCGCAAACGAGACCGCGCCTTAACCCGCAAACCGGCTTCGGTATTCCGATGGCGATACCCCGAGGTGGCGGATAAAAGCCCGTCGCATCCGTTCGTCATCGCCAAACCCTGCGCGCTTCGCCACCTCGACCACGCCGCCGATTTCGCGGCTTTCCAGCAACAGCCGCGCGGTTTCCACCCGCAGCGCCTCGACTCCGCTTGCGGGCGTCATTCCGGTACGGCTGGCATAGGCGCGCGCGAAGGTTCGCGGGGTCATGCCGGCTTTTTCGGCGAGCGTTTCGACCTTCAGATCGCCGGCGATATTTTCGATGATCCAGGCATGCAGCGCGCTGAACCGCCCCTCGACGTCGGATGCTTGCGCCGCCAGCACGGTGGAAAACTGGCTCTGCCCGCCGGGACGCTTGAGAAACACCACCAGTCTTCGCGCGATGTCGAGCGCGGTGGTATGGCCGAAATCTTCCTCGATCATGGCGAGCGCAAGATCGATACCGGCGCTGACGCCGGCCGACGTCCAGACCCGCCCGTCTTTGACGAAGATCGCATTCGGCTCGACGCTGATTTTAGGGAAGCCGTCCGCCAGCCTCGGACAGTAGCGCCAATGCGTCGCGGCGCGCTTGCCATCCAGCGCGCCCATCCACGCCAGCGCGAACGCTCCAAGGCATACCGACGCAACGCGGCGCGCCTTCGGCAGCGCTTGCGACATCCAGTTCATCAGAACACTGTCCTGCCGCAACTCCCAGATGCCCGGTCCGCCCGGAATCACGAGCGTGTCGACCTGGTTCGGCCGAACGCTGCTGATCGGCGCTGTGTCAACCATCATCCCGACGTCGGTCGGCACCAGTCCGCCAGAGGTCGACAGATACGAGAGCGAATAACTCGCGCCGGGCAGCTCTATCGCCTGCAACTCCGCGAAAACCTGCGCCGGGCCGGAGATGTCGAGCAACGTCACCCCGGGAAAAGCAACAATAGCGACCCGCCTGGCGGAGGTTCTTTCACGCGGGTCGACTCGCCGGGATTTGGCAGATTTCGAGGGCATATTGTCCTTTAAGCGATTTAGGCCCCGGCTGTATAGGTTCCTTGAACCGCGGAGTGATGTCATGATGCGAGAACAGCGCCGCCAATACGGGACCGGCATATCTCCCTGGGCCGAATACGCGACCTACAGTTTTCCGGACGCCTCGCTGGTCAGCCAAAGCGAGCGACAGCCCCTGATGGACGCGATGAACAACATCATCGCCGTCAACTGGGACGCGACGGAGCCCCATTGGACGGCGGCCTCTTCCCCGTTCGACAGCAAATTCAGCCTCATTCTCGTTTACGCCAGTTCGGGACTGGTGGCGTTTTCAGTCTACCGCACGCTGCGCATCGCAGGCCAGCCCGCGATCTATCGAAGCGGCACCGAAGTGCTCCCGGCCCATCAGGGCCGCGGCCTGTACGGGTTTTTCACCACTGAAATTTTGAAGTCTTCGGGCGCTTCCGACAACGGCGATGCTGCCATCCTCTATGGGTGGCGCACGCGCAATCCCATCGTGTGGGCCGCGAACGCCAGGATCTGCGAAACGCTGACGCCCTCGCTGCTCGGCGACGCCCAGGATCATGCATTGCGGGCGGCCTGCGTCGAAATGTGTTCGTTGCTTTATCCCGGCAAGAGCCTCGAAATTCCCGGCATGATCATGCGCGGCGCGTATGGTCATATCAAGCATCACCGCCAAGCCTATCACGGTACGGCCTCGCTGGTTGATGCGGCGATGCAGCGCGTCATCCCGGATTCGGCGGACGCCCTGTTCACCGTCGGCATCGCGAGGGTGTGATGGCGATAGCGGAGCAACACACCGTATTGGCGGATACCGGCCGGTCACCGGATCGCGCCTATCTGGCGTGGGCGACGGTGGCGACGGCTTATGCGATCGCATTCCTGCAGCGCGTTTCGCCGCAGTCCATCAGTCTGAGCTTCATGCAGGACTTTGGCACCGATGCCGCCGGCGTTGCGATGCTCGCCTCGAGTTATTTCTGGGGCTACACCTTGATGCAGATTCCGGCGGGCGTCCTGGTCGACCGCTATGGCGTCAAGCGTGTGGTGCTTTTCAGCATGGCGGCATCTTCGCTCGGGAGCGCGGCGTTTGCGCTGGCGCCCAACCTGATAGATGTCTTTGCCGCACGGCTGATCATCGCCTGTGGCGATGCGCTGGTATTCACGGCGCTGTTGAAGCTGGTCGCGCTCAGTTTCAGCGACGAACGGTTCGGCGTAATGTCCGGCATTTCGCAGGTGTCGGGCTATGTCGGCGGTGTAATGGCGACGACGCCGCTTGCGGCCGCGGTAACGGGCTTTGGCTGGCGCGCCTGCTTTATTTTCATCGCATGCATCGGCGCAGCCAACCTGGTCCTTGCCTCGCTCGCCCTCAAATCGGATCCGGCGTCACACAGCGTGAAAACCTTAAGTGGCGTTCTCGCGGCCAGCCGGCAATCGCTGTCGCAGATCGCCAACTGGGGATGCGCCATGACTTTTGCATCCCACTTTGCCGTCGTGACGACGCTCTCCGGCGTGTGGGGGATTCCGATGGTGGCGCATTTCTTCAACATATCGCCATCGGCGGCCAGCACTCCCCTGCTCATTTTTATGGTCGGCAACGCGATCGGTTCGATCTTCCTCGGCCACGCGGCCGATCGGGCGGCGGCGGCCCTGGACACCGCGCTTGTTCGCATCTGCCTGCTGCGGATGATTTTGATCGCAATGCTGTTGCCGCCGGTCGTCCATGTATTGGGCTTCCTTTACGTCAACTTCGTTTTCGCAGCCCTCGGACTTGTCGCCGGCGGGACCGTTCCGCTGGTTCTGAAATGCACCAAGCGGCTTTACACATCCGACCTGATTGGGGTCGGGGCGTCCATCAATACAACGGCCGCGGGAATTTTCGCAGGCGCATCGCAACCCATCATCGGGCTCGCCATGGTTGGCGTCAGCCGGCTTGCAGGTGCGGGCGATGACCCGGGCTCGGTCGGCGACGCCGGCTACAGCATGCTTATTGGAATTCTGCTGCTCATGTCGCTGCCGGGCATCGCAGGCCCGCTGCTGATGAGGAGCAAATTGATGGTTCGCAAGTAGCCAGGATCGAGGGAAGAATGTCGCGTCTGTATTTGAGAAAAGGTGAAGTCGAGTTCGAGTTTTGCGGTGAGTTCCTGGCAAAGCGTGATGTTCTCGGAATTTCAGGCACAGATGAGCAGCGAAGCGAGACCGTTTCCCTGCATCTTCGGAGTCACGGGCTACCGTGCTGACCAATTGCGGTACTTGTTTCTCGATCCTTTCGAGGTCGAAGTTCTCGGCGTCCAGCTTGCGCAATTTGTGGCTGAATTGCGCTCGCTCGGCCCAAACACGTCGCTGGTGGTGTTTACCCGTCCGCGGCCGGTGCAGACGCTGGACGCTTACTTTCGGAAAATGTGGTTGACGCTCGACCAGCTTGCCCGGCTCGACAAAAGCCCTTGGCCGGACGGCATTCCCGAGCAGATCGATCATCCGATGTGGGAGTTTTCATTCGCGGGTGAACCGATATTCGTGGTGTGCAGCACGCCTGCGCATGTGATGCGGCAAAGCCGCCGATCGAGCACGTTCATGCTCACTTTCCAGCCGCGATGGGTGTTTGAAAAGATCCTCGGAACGGAGAAAGCCGCAGCAGCGGCGTTCGCCGAAGTGCGCAAACGGCTTATCCCTTTTGACAGCACCAGTCCCTCCCCGCTGCTCGGACGCTACGGCAACAGTGATGGACGCGAGTACCAGCAATACTTCCTCTCCGATGACAATAATGCAGAAGCCGGGTGCCCGTTTGCCAAACTCGCACAGAGCAAGACCTCTTCAACCAAAGACAGGGAGCAAGCGGCATGACCCGGATTATCGCTGGCACGAGGACCGAATTCTCGATCGACCCCGCCATCCTGGAATTGCTTCCCGCGCAGGGCAGCATCGAACTTCAGCGCGACGCCGCGGGCAAGGTGCATCATTTCCATACCCATCCCATGGACGAGATCCTCGTGATCATCAGCGGCAGGCTGAACTTCATGTGGGCGGGGGGCGAACGAATCTGCGGCGCCGGTGACACCATCCTGTTGCCCGCCGGCACGCTTCACCAATCCGAGGCGCTGGATGACGCGATCTACGCGATCGCAACGCGTCCGCCGGCCGCCATGACGGCAAGCAATTAAACGGCGGGACCTCACCGGTCAGGACAACGCGTCTCCACCCGCAGGACCTGGTTGGGTGTCGGTCGCAAGACGTTCGACGAGATCGATGATTTCGAGCCGCTGGCTGGGTTCAAGTTTGAGGAAAGCCTTCAGCAGTCGCAGGCTTTCGACAGTTTCACTCGATGGAGCTCCCGAGTCTCTTCCGCAGCTCTGCAACAAGTGTGGGATTCTTCATCTCTCACCTTCACTAAGGAGGCAGGAATGGCATTTCCAAGCAAACGTGAGGGCTTGGCCCAAAAGGTCGATACCGCGGCTAAGGAGGCTGAACGTCTCGGCCTGACCACAGCTACCTTGATACTTCGAATGGCACGCCTGGAAATTGACCGGGCTGAATCCGACGAGGTTGAAAGTATGCCAAGGAACAACCCTCGCGGCAAGCCAAACTGAGTGGCCGAAAGCGATACAATTATCCAAATTGTGCCCGATTCAGTTGCATTGGGTCGTTACCGGCGCGCTCGTTTTTATCGACATCGAAATGGGAGCGATGTCAAATCAGTTGGCTGCGGGATTACCCCCGCCGTCATTTCGTTTGGCGAAAATACACCGCAAAACCGGCTCGTGG
This sequence comes from uncultured Alphaproteobacteria bacterium, assembly GCA_963793165.1. Classification (GTDB taxonomy): domain Bacteria; phylum Pseudomonadota; class Alphaproteobacteria; order Rhizobiales; family Xanthobacteraceae; genus Bradyrhizobium. The sequence continues at coordinate 1,503,840 of CAWBYU010000001.1, read as the reverse complement.
ATTACGGCATAGTGGTTTGCTTTGGCGCGATCCCGAGCCGCGGTCGTCAGGCGCTGCTTCGTGACGCCCCAAAGACCCCCGCATCAGTCAAAGCGGCGATCCGCACATCATCGTAGCCCAGCGTCTTGCGCAGCACTTTCATTGTATGCTCGCCCAGCATGGGCGCGGCGACCGGATCGGCGGCCGGTGTCAGTTCAAGCCGCAGCGGCGATTTAATGTTGGGGACGAAGCCCGCAGCCGGGTGCGGGATCTGGCTGACGCGATGACGCTCGCGCACCTCTGCCGAGTTGAAGGCCTCCTCGACGGTGCGGAGATAGCCGACCGGAATATTGGCGGCTTTCATCTTCGTTACCCAATTCTCGCGATTGTCCTTTGCAAAAATCCCGGTGAAGATCGCGCGCAGTTTGTCCTTGTTGGCCGTTCGTGAACGCCGGTCGGCGAATTCACCGCTGGCGAGATCGGGGCGGCCGAGGACTTCGACGACCAGGCGGCGGTACAGCCGATCGTTGGCGCAGGCGATATAAAACGGCGCGTCGGAGGCCTGATAGAGGCCGACGGAGGGGGACCCGTTTGGCGAGTTGCCCTGACGGCTCGGATTTACCCCGGTCATCAAATAGGCCATGCCATAAAATCCGGTCATCGACAGCGCAACGTCGAACAGCGCCACCTCGACATGCTGGCCACGGCCGAGCCGGTCGCGGGCGAACAGCGCCAGCAGGATCGCATTGCAGGCTGACATTCCCGTCGCCATGTCGATCGCGGGCGGACCGGTCCGCACCGGCGGCCCGTCAGGAAAGCCGTTGAGCGACATGAATCCGCTTTCGGCCTGCGTGATCGGATCGAAGCCCGGGCGCATCGCAAACGGTCCTTGGCGGCCGTAGGCCGAGATCGAACAATAGACCAACCGAGGATTTGTCGGGGCGACCGCCGCATAGTCGAGGCCATATTTCTTCATAATCCCGGCGGAGAAATTCTCCACCACCACATCGGCCCGCACCATCAATTCGCGCGCGATGTCGCGCCCCTCCGGCCGGCTGAAATCAAGCGCAATGCCGCGCTTGTTGCGATTCAGACTGATGAAGGCGGCGCTCTCGCCGGCCAGATCGGCGTGCTCATAGCTGCGCGTATCATCGCCGCCATCCGGGTTTTCGATCTTGATCACTTCGGCGCCGAAATCGGCCAGCGTTTGAGTGCAGGCCGGCCCGGCGACAACCCGGGTGAAATCGACCACCAGCAGACCGTCGAGGGCGGTCGGCACGCCTCTCTCTCGTGGCGCGCGATCCGGTAATTGCGGTCTGGCGGTCATGATCAAGTTTTCCCTTCCCTGGCGTTTGGTTTTTTAGGCGGCTGGGGTCGGCCGACTCTCTTGGCCGCGTCCAATGCGAGCCCAATGTAGCGTACAGGGTGACAATGCCAACCAGCGCGGTTGCAAACCTCAACCGCTCTTCGCGCGCGGCCGGCGCGACGACAGAGACGGCCATCGGGTGGAGGAGCGTCGTCGTGGCAGAATCCGTGAGCGGCTGACGGACCCCGCACACCGTGGCCCCTTCATGGCCTTTCAAGCGTCTCTTCCCGAGCAACCAAGGAAGGAGGCCTGGTCCAGGTCATGGGCTGCTGGAAATAGAAGCTTCGACAGCCCGGGTGCGGATTTCATACGAAATTGAACCGGGCCGTCCCGACTTTCGGGCGGGCAACGTCGAATGACTGCGCGTGGACCTGCAGCATCGACAAAATGTGATTACGGTAAATACAACCTAAATTCGGGCAAACGTTTGAAGCCGGCTTGCAAAAAACCCGCCGAATGGAATTCGGCGGGTTCGAACCTATGGAGTTTCTAAGGATCTAACGAAAGAGGTCAGAAACTTACTTCAGCGAATCGTTGATCGACGTGAACTTGTTGTTCAGGTTCGATCCGAGACCATTAACCACGGTGATGATGGCCAGCGCAATACCGGCGGCGATCAGACCATATTCAATGGCCGTGGCGCCCGATTTATCAGAAAAAAAGTTCAACAAGGTCCGCTTCAATACTGCCTCCTTTAGAGCGATGGGGTGATAGTTCTTCGACAAACCCAAGATAGCTTCAAGAATCTAAGGGGAGTTTAATATGGAACTCTCAATTTATGTTGAAGATCGATCTATCCAGGAAGGCGGGAAACCTCACCGCCGCTCCGTGGCGAACCCGTAAATCATGGCCAGCCTGTCGAGACACTCACGGAAACGCCGCGCGAAATAGTCGATCCAGCGCTGGCCACGCACGCCACGCCGCTGACCGATCTGCTCCATGGTCATGCCCAGAATCAAGACCTCATGCACCAGCATCGAGCCGTCCGCGCCGAGTTCTCGCTCGGCGCGGTTCAACCGCAGCACGGCCTTGCGTTGGCCTTCCGTAATCGGCTCCCGGCGCTGCCCGCCATCGACATATTCCCTCGTCGGATCGACAGCCTGAGGTCCGCGCTCGGCTTTCTCCCAATCGCCCTGGAAGGCCCGGCCGCCCTGATATTGCGCCTCATCGATCTGACGATGCGTGTGCAACCGCGCCAGCGGATCGTTGCGGATCGAGCGCAACGTAACGATCTTTTCTCCGGGCTCCAGACCCAGGGGATCGTCCACCTCAATTGCTGCCACTTCCGCATTGCGCAACAAATCCCGTGAGCGACGGTCGTGTACCTTGGCGGGATTGTGCGGCTTGCTACGTTTTGCCCGTGCCACGTCTGATGTCTCCCCTTTGAATGGCGCCAGCGATGGTTACCGCTGCATTGAAATCGGCTTCGTTCCGGGTTTCACGCTGCCTCCACGACTGTCAGCGAGACAGTGCCGACACCGCGTTCCGGTATGTCGTCCGGCCCGCGCGTCAACTGGAAGTGCGCGGCGCAATAGCTTGCGTCGAGGCGCTTCGGGTGACCGCAGAAGGTAATGGCATCGCCCTCCTCGTCGCCCCCATAAGGGTATCGGCAATCGCCGGGCTCAAGATCCACCAGCGCAAGGTGGCGCGGCACGATTTCAACACAGCGGAGCCTGACTGTGTCCACGCGTTCGAAAATCGGCATCGGCCGCCGGAAGTCGGTGACATAGCGTTCGCGCAGCCCGTTCAGCCGCGGCACCTGGACCTCGGGCGCGGTGGGCTGGTCCTGGGGTTGGTCGGAACCGGCAAGTCCCATTCGCCTGGCGCGTCCAATCGTGGCATTGCGAGAATAGGCGGTTCCGAATTTCGCGTTGATCGCATCCGCGATTCTTGAATAGGACATGCCCCTGGCGAGAAATTCCCCCAGCGCTTGCGAATGCTCTTTTGTCCAGTTCGATTGCATTATTTCCATCCTGCTCTGTCCGGCTCTCCGAAAAATCGAAACGCGGCGACGCAGCCGCTCGTGAACGGCACAACCCGCGGCATGGCTGCGAGAACGACCGAGCGAAATCCGCGTCCAAAGCAGAGCCTGGATCGTAGCCGCGCGGGCCTGACGGATGCACCGGACGGCTTGGTTGCGTTTTGCGTCGGGCCGCGCGCCAGCTTTCACGGGTTAATTTTTCGTTGCGCTCGCAGTTACGATTACGAGACGACCGGCAAAAATAATTGACTGTACGGCACTCTTCGGTTGTGGCCGGATGGGGCGTCACCTCGGGCATGGGATGGTGCCAATGAAAAACGAAAAAGTCCTCGAGCCCTTCGGCTTGCAGGAATTCTATGTGGATGGGTTCGGCAACTTTTATCTTTCGAACGGCATCTTGCGGTCCGCCGCATTCACGCAACAGCAAGCGCCGGGCGGACGCACCCAAAGTATCGCGGTCTTTCGACTGATTATGCCGGCCGTCGGCGCGCGTACATCGATCGAAGCCGCCGCGCGTACGCTCGGAACCGAAGGCGCCACGCTGCATGTCCTCAAATGACACTCGCATCATCCGGCTCCGGCCGGTTGGGCGCGTGGCATCAGGAATTCTTCCGCCGCGAGCGCGATGCCGTGGGCGTGGGCATAATCGAGCAACGCCCGGTGGTGAGACTGCGGTACGGAGCCGCCGGTTCCGCCGCGGGATTTTTCATGCTGCCAACGATACGGCGCCGACAATGCGGTGCCGGCGATCCCGGCCACCTTGGCCTCGCCGCCGAGTTTCCTGATGATGGTTGTTGCCGGGTCCATGGCCATAATTTCTGATATTCCGAAATGAAAGTCAAGAGCGATTTCGGAAAATCGGAATTGATTTATTTTCTGAAATTCAGAAATATAGCGCTATGCTGGATATCAGGATGATCGAACGGGGGCTGGAGAAGCCGGGCAAGACCAAGGGCGGTCTGGCGACGGCGATGGGTGTCCGGCCGGGCGCGGTGTCCGAGATATTGGCTGAAATCCGCCTGATCAAGGCGGCCGAAATCGCGCCCATCATCGAATATCTGGAACTCAATTCGGTGCCGATCATGGGCCGAGTCGGCGCGGGTGCGGTCATCGAGCCGGAACACGAGCAGGTACCGCCGGAGGGTCTCGGCGAGGTCGAACTGCCCTTCCCTATCGCGGAAGAAACCATCGCCTTCGAAGTGGCCGGCGATTCGATGCTGCCGAAATACGAGAACGGCGACATCATCGTAGTCTACAGGAAACAGCGCCATCCGCTGGAGAGCTTCTATGGGGAGGAAGCGGCAGTCAGGTTGAAGACCGGCGAGCGTTATCTCAAAACGATCGAGCGTGGAAAGTCCTCTGCGCTGGTCAACCTCACGAGCTTCAACGCCAAGCCGATCAACGGCGTGAGGCTGGAATGGATCGGCGAGATCTGCGTCACCCTGCCGAGAGGCCAAATCGAACGCCTGCGGGCCAAATCCGCTGCCCGCTCGCGCAAGGGCGCGAGGGCGCATATCGGATCTCAGCCGAGAGAAATAAAGGGCGTCTCCAAATAGGCAGACGCGGCATGATTCTCCGCCCGTACCGGAGCGAGGTTCCGACCGACGGGTCTAAAATTCTGTTTTTCCGAATTTTTAACTTGACTATATTCTGATTTTCCGAAATAACGGCCTCATCCGCGCAGGAACCGAGGAGCCGTCATGCAGTATTTCGTCGTGATGATCGACTATGGACGGCGCGGGCGCGAGGCCATCGTCGATCCTGAAATCACGCGGCGGGAAGTTATCTCGCGCGTGGTCTCCGGCGAATACAAAAATATCAGCTTCATTCATGAGATTGCCGATTCCGCGGTCAATGACATCACCGAGGAGATCATGGCGGAGACCGCGATTGCCGAAATCCCGATGGCCGGCGCTGACCTGCAGGCCAGCGGCTTCGATCATGTCCGCGATCTGCGCAAGCACGAGGCGGTGTGATGGACGTGGAAAGTGAGGCGGTTCGCAGGCCGCGCCGGGCGAAGCCTTTGACGCCCTCGCCCATCATCCTTTCCGCCGAAGCGATTGCTGTGACGCTGCTCATTTTCATCCTGGCGCTCGGCGTTATATTCCGGAGCGGCGCATGAAGCGGCGCGGATACGTGTAGCGTGGCTCGCCAGCCCCAGGAAAAAATGCATGTTCTGTTCAGCAAAGCCTGACCTTGGTTGGTCTCAACGACTGAAGCGGAGCTCAGCGGCAGCGAACTGCGCTGTAGGCGTTGCGGGAGGAACCAAGCACCGGCGATCAAGGGCAGTCTTGCGCGACGCAACTTTACTTGACACCCGCCCACATCTGCCGCAGCATTTCAATGCTGCACCTGTCGAGGTAGCGGAGTATTTGGCTCCCCGCTTCGAAGGCATTGCCGCCCAATCATGTGATCGAACGGCACGCGGCAGATACGGACACATGTCCGTCGAGCCACTCTTGGAGAGGAGCATGACGCCACCGGCACAAGCCAGTGACCTTGCTCAACGGCAAGGTCTCGGCGCAAGTTGAGGTGAACGGCAGCTGCTAGCCCTGTTGCGCCGTCGTCAATCCAAACATATCCGCGGGATCGGAGCGCAAAGGCCACGCGCTTTTCGATTCTGAGAGCAACTGGTGTGTACCAGAAATCCTTCGCAACAGCGAAGATGCAGGGCCCCGCGCTGCTCCAATGCACCGGGGCCCACTCAATTGGATCGACCAGCCGTTCGAAGTTCATCGCGGGCGGCTGCATGCGGATCGATCCGTCCGGGACGGCGAGCGCAACAGCGCGATGAGAGGTGACGGTGAAACGAAGCTGGCTCGGCCTTGGCTTCCTGATGGTCCTGGTGATCGCCTCGGGCGGTCGTGTCCTTGCCCAGAGCGCAAGGACAACTCCGGCCTTTTATATCGTGTTGAATTCTCTTACCAGGAACTGCTCGATCGTCGACAAGACACCCAAGACCGACACGCCAAACATCACCGTTGCGAGCGATACGGTTTACAAGACCCGGGCCGAAGCAGAAGCCGCCATGAACGCGCTGCCTTCCTGCAATCGATGAAACCGAGGCAGTTGCATCCGTTGTTTGGATCGGGAAGAATTACCCGGCCCGAACGAGGACCGGCGATGACCAAACCGTGCATACGCATCTACACCGATTACAAAAGCCCCTACGCCTTCGTCGCCAACAAGCGGCTGTTCGCGCTCGAAGAAGAATATGACGCCGAGCTCGAATGGTTGCCCTACACACTTCGCATCCCCGAATTCATGGGCACGGTGGAGGAGCGCACGCCGCATTTCTGGCGCAAGGTGCGTTACGCCTATATGGATGCGCGACGCTATGCCAACGCGCAAGGCCTCACCATGAAGGGACCGCGGCGGATCTACGATGCCTTCTATTCCAGCGCCGGCATGCTATTCGCACGGCGGCACGGGCTGTTCCGGCCTTACCACGATACGGTATTCAGACGCTTCTGGAGTCACGACCTCGAAATCGACGAGTTGTCGGACATTTCCGGAGTGATCGCTTCGGTCGGCGGCTCGGCGGCCGATTTCGAAGCTTACGTCCACGGCCCGGCACGCGGCGAGCATGACCGCATCATCGATGAAGCGGAAGCGCTCGGCGTGTTCGGCGTGCCCACCATGGTGTTCAACGGCGAACTGTTCTGGGGCGGCGACCGCATCGACATGCTGATCGAACGCATCAGGAAGCCCCAGACGATCGAGGCCGCGCTGGGAAGCCGGCACCGAACATGAAGCGATCGCTGCCACGCCCTCGCCAGCCCAACTGGAAATCGCAACGGATAAGCTCTGCATTTTACGAAGGCGGACCGTCATCCCGGTGAGCCACGCCGGTCTTGTTGTCTCGCCTGAAATCATCCCTAATGCGAAGGAACGAGCATCTGACCGATCTCGTCCTCGCCATCGCCTTCTATTGCGCCGTCGTCCGCGCGCTCGCCACCATAAAGATCGACAACGAACCTTGTTATAAAAGAGGTACTGAAACAGTACCCAATCCCGGGAGTGAACTGACATGCGCCTGAAAGATCGCGTCGCCATCATTGTCGGCGCCGGCCAGAGCCCGGGCGAAGGCATGGGCAACGGCCGTGCCACCGCCCTCACCTTCGCGCGCGAAGGCGCCAAGGTGCTATGCGTGGATCACAACCTTGCCTCGGCGCAGGAGACCGTCGACATGATCGGCGCCACCGGCGGCACGGCGGTGGCTTTCAACGCCGACGTCGCCAAAAATGCCGAACTCAAGGCCATGGTGGCCGATGCGCAGGGCCGGTGGGGCCGTATCGACATCCTGCATAATAATGTGGGCGTCAGCCTCTCCGGCGGCGACGCTGAGCTGCTCGACATCACCGAGGAAGCGTTCGACCGTTGCGTCGCCATCAACCTCAAAAGCTGCATCCTCGCCGCCAAGCACGTGATTCCGATCATGCGCCGGCAACAGAGCGGCGCCATCATCAACATCTCCTCGATGGCCGCCATCACCACCTATCCCTATGTGGCCTACAAGGCGACCAAATCGGCGATGGTCGCCTTCACCGAGCAACTCGCCTACCAGAACGCCCAGTACGGCATCCGCGCCAACGTCATCCTGCCCGGCTTGATGAACACGCCGATGGCGGTCGACACCCGCGCCCGCGAATTCAACAAGAGCCGCGCCGAGGTCGAGGCCGAGCGCGACGCGAAGGTGCCGCTGCGCAAGAAGATGGGCACCGGCTGGGACGTCGCCAACGCCGCGCTGTTCCTGGCTTCAGATGAAGCCAGTTTCATCACCGGCGTTACGCTGCCGGTCGACGGCGGCGCCAGTGTGCGGCGGGGCTGACAGACATGACCGCCACGCGCGAAACGCAAGCTCTCGATTGTGACGCCATCGGGCGCGATGCGACGAGGTAGCGACAAAGCAGTATGACGAACTCGCGCTGGGCTAGGCGATCGGCGCGGCGTATTGCACGCGATGCCGCCGGATTAAGCCGATGAAAAAACCCGCCCGGAGGAGGACCTCGGGGCGGGAAAGTTTCATGGTAGGTAGCGCTAGTAGCGCTGACGAAAACATATCACCGGACTCGACGATGGAAAAACATCACGACATCGGCGGGAAAAATCCCGATCGAAAGTTTCCCGAATGACAAGGAATTCAGGATTTTTTTGCACTGAGAAATGCGCTCGAGGTTGATACGGACCCGCGTGGCAAATCGTCAGGCGGCACGCGCAAAATCATTCGGCATGCCGACACGGGCTATGAAGTTCTATCCGCGCTAGAATGTCGCCTTCAGGCCGGCGTAAAACGCGCGTGGCCGCGCCGGACTGACCGAGCGCGCGTCCGTGAATTCTGCACCGCCATTGGCAAAATTGGGGACCGCGTCGGTTTCAAAGAACGTTCCGTAGGTGGAATAGCGATGATCGAAGACATTGTCCGCGCGCGCGTAGATCTGGAACATCCTGTTGATTTGATAAGACGCATGCAGATTGAAAACCGCGTAAGAAGACAACCTCTGCGCCTGATTGGATTCGTCGCCCACAAAGTACTGACTGTCCACGAACAGGGCGTCCCCCCCAACCTTGAATGCGTCGGTGACCATATAATCGATCCCGGCCTTGATACGGTTGCGGGGGATTGCCGGGATTCGATTGCCGGGCAGTATCTGGACAACGTCGTCCACGGCAAATGGGCTGTTGGAGCCGACCTGCAGCGCATCGAGGAATCGCGCATCGACAAGGGTATAGCTGGCATATAGCTGCAATATATTCGACTTGAGCGTGACTTCAGCCTCGATGCCCTGCCGGCGCGTCGAACCGACATTCTGGAAGTAGCCAAATCCCTGCAAGACCGGACTTGGAATCGCAAGGATATCGTCCGTGTTGGTTGCACGGAAGCCTCCGAGCTTCCATCCGAGCGTACCGATGTTCAGGTCTTTGCTGCCGCGCAGGCCGGCTTCCACGGTGCGGGACACGACCTGCTTCAAAGGTGGATCGGATACCAGGAATGCGGCGACGATGCAGGGACGCGCCGGATCGGCGCAGCCCAGTTCCAGCGGGGTCGGCGCCCGATTGGCTTCGGAATAGCCCGCATAGGCGGTCAGTCCAGGCGTGATCTTGTAGGTACCACCGATAATCGGATTGAAACGGTCGAACATGTGATTGCCGTTGAGGGCGCTGCCGATCTGATCCTCGAGCGAGATATGCGCGTGGTTAAACCGGCCGCCCCCCGTGACTGAGAATGCGTTTGTGACATCGAAGGTATCGAGCGCATACACCCCGGTATACTGATTGGTCGTGCGAAGCGCGACCGGGCCGATCGACACCGGGTCCCCGGACTGCCCGAGAAATATTCCGCTGCCGCTGACGACATAGTTCGGACCGATCGTGCCCAGTTCCGCGCTGGCTGCGAACCGGGTAACGCTGAAGTCGAAACTCGCCCCCACCACGAAACGATTGTTATGTCCGAACAACTGATCGGTGTTGGTGGCCTGTAACGATACGCCCGTCGTTGTCGAACGCGTTGTGGTTCGATCGTTTTCGCCCAGCACCGCGCCGGCAACGAAAGGATTGGCGAGTTGAGCTCCATTCAGGCCATTCGCGGGCGTATCGTCGTTGCCAAAGCAAAGCAGTCCCTGGTCAGCCTCGCATGGCTGAGTGCCGGTCGGATTGCCATCCTGGGTCTTCTGATCGAAAACCCGCACATGTGCCCCGCCTTCAATCGTCCAGGTCGGCGTAGCCTCGACCTTGCTGGTCAGATTGACATAGCCGACACGGATGGCCGAGGTTTGCGGCGTGGTGTAAGTCGCCCCCCAATATTTCTGGAGCAATTCAACCGGCACCGTGGCGGAGGCGCCGAACTTGTTATCGGCCACGCCCATGTTGACGTGAACTTCGCTTACATCGTTCCTGTAGCCGACGTCGCCATAAAAGCGGCGGACGTCCGAAGCAGAAAAATTGCGAAACCCGCCATCGCGCAATCCTTCGAGCGCCCCGTACACGGCAAAATTATCGATCTGCTTGCCCCACTGCGCCGAACTCTGGATCCGGCCGAACGAGCCGCCCATCGTGTTGATCTCGGCGCCCTGGTAGTTGAAGCCGTTTTTCATCTGCACATTGACCGCGCCGCCCAGCGCGTTGAGGCCAAAGGCGGGGTTGTTGGTCACCACCGTGACCGACTCTATCGCGGCGGTCGGAATCAGACTCCAGTTTACGGTGTCGCCGAACGCCTCGTTGATGCGCACCCCGTTCTGATACACCGCCAATCCCTGCGGCGTGCCGTCCACGGGGGACGCGACAAAGCCGCGAAACTGCACGTCCGGCTGGAATGGATTGCCGGTGACTTCACTGATAATGACACCCGGCACCTGCTGCTGCAGAGCATCAGCGATGTTCAGCGAATCCGTGCGCGCGATTTCCGTGGTGTCGACGATGTTGACGCTTGCCGGCACCTTATCCGGATCTATGCCCGAGCCCGCGACGGGCGTGGTCGGGTACACTACGACGGGCCGAGGCCTTCGTACCACCCGCGAGGCATTTTGCGGGCGGCCCTGTTTAGCGCCTGTCGGCGTTGGCGACACCACGACGGGTGGCAAGGTCCCGGCCGTACCCGGCGCATTTTGGGCACGGGCACAATCATACCCGGCAAGCACGCATAGCGGCATCGATACGATCAACAGGAATCGAGCGCCCATCTGTATCACCCCCACTCCGGCTGTTCTGGTGAGCGCCGGTATCGATGGATGATACTGATATACCGACAAAGCGCGCCACTTATAAAACGTCCAGCTTCAAAGTCGGTTTTTTCCCGGAAAATTCGGGAAAAACTCCCGGTTCGATTCCTGTCTAGTAACGCTCCCCGGTGGGAACGACCGCCTCGACCGTTACGCCGCTTTCGCCGGAGGCGACGGTAAGTGTGCCGCCCAATGCCAGTATTCGCTCACGCATTCCGATCAGGCCGAGGCCGAGCCGATGGTCAGGCCCGAGGCCGCTGCCATTGTCGCGCACGCGCACGCGCGCGCATCCGCGGTTGCCGCGCATGACCCCCGCAGGCAGCTCCGCAGGTTCGATGGTTACATCGACGGACGTCGCGCTCGCATGGCGGAAGACGTTCGTCAGAGCCTCCTGGACGATGCGGTAAATCGTCAAATCGGCCGTCTCGCCGGTCTCGCCGAGCGACGGCGATATCGCGGTCTCGATGGCCACGTCGGGGTGGGTTTCGCTCCATAGGCGCAGCAGAGCACCGAGCGCTTCGCGAAGGCCCAGCTCCGTCAAGCCTACCGGTCGCAACTTTTCGAGAACCCGCCGATTGAATTGCTGCAGGGCATTGACCTGTTCGAGTATGGCGCCCCCGTGCTTTCGCAAGGCGTCCTTGTTGGGCTCGCGGGCGTCGGCGATCCGCATCAATGAGCCGGCGTGCGCGCGCAACGCGAAAAGATAGGGACCGAATTCGTCATGCAACTCCCGTGCAATCTCCTTGCGCTCGACGTCCTGCAGCGAGACGACCCGCTCGGCGAGACGCCTCTTGTCCTCGACGGCGTCTCCCAATGCGGCCGCAAGATGGTTGAGCTTGGTGCAGATCGCCGCCAGTTCGGGGGAGCCATCCGGTTTCACGCGGATGTCATAACTTCCGGACTCGATCTTCGCCATCGCCTCCGAAAGCGTCTGAATCGGTGCGAGCGCCCGGTTGACCACCATCATCGTAATCAGAAAAAGCGCGCCGGCGATCGCAGAACCGACCTGAAGCTGGGTAATGATGCCATCCCAGATCTCGGCTATCTCGTCGTTCGGATGCGAGGTGATCACCAGCGATCCCTGCTTTCCGTTGACGGAGATCGGGACCTTCACGGCAGTTTTTTCCGGATGAACCAGAGCAACGAACCACGCAGGCGGCGAACGCGCCCCGCCATCGCCGTCGGAGCGATCGGCCGTCGATGACTTGGCGTTGACCCCGTCGTTCTGCCGCGTCATGCTGACGTGGCGCAGCCGGTTGAGGTCCTGCACAATCTGGTCAAGCCTCGCATCGGCGTCGGGCGTTTCATTCAGACCGGCGACCAGGGTTTCCGTGAATTCGCGCGCCAGTCGTATGACGCTTTGATCTTCCGCCTGCACACGAGGTGCGGCGTCCAGCACAAGCCGCGCGATGTTGATCGCCAAACCAAGCGTCAGAACGAGCGCCAGAAGCGCGTTGAGCCTGGCACGCAACGATAGTTTCTGCCACATGGTATCCGTCCAATACCGCGCCGCACTGGGTCGTCCATCAAGAGGAGCGTTGACAGACAAAAACGGCGGCTATCTAATTGAACCGTACAACAAGTGCGCTTGAGATGCATAACCCGGTGAGGAAGCGTTGGCGCCGCGGATGTTTCTGTTGCTCAATCTGATGCGATGCAACAATACATGCCGGCGCAACAGGGGCTGGCGCAACACCGGCTGGCGCAAGCAAACGGGACGGGTGCCATGCGTGTTCTGATCGTCGATGATCATCGCATCGTAGTTTCGGGTTGCCGCGCGTTGTTCGCGGATGAACCCGAGATCGTGATGCTCGAAGCGTCCGACGCGGAAAGCGGCGAACGTGAATTTGTGACCGAACATCCTGATATCTGCGTTGTCGACATCAACCTGCCGACCGTGTCAGGGTTTGAACTGGCGCGCCGCATCCTGGCGCGTGAAGCCTCCGCGCGCATTATCATGTTCAGTATGAACGACGACCCGATATTCGCCGCGCGCGCGATCGAAATCGGCGCCAAGGGTTATGTCTCGAAGTCCGGCGATCCGAGCGACCTCGTTGAGGCCATTCGTGAGGTCGGAAACGGCGGGGTGTACCTGCCTCCAGCGATCGCACGAAGCATTGCCTTCGCAGGACCAGCGTTCGCCCGCAGCCCGCTGTCCAAATTGACCTCTCGCGAGATGGAAATATTACGCCTGCTCAGCACGGGAAAGAGTCTCTCCGAGATCGCCTGGTTGGTACATTCATCCTACAAAACGGTTGCCAACACCTCTTCGATTATGCGCCAGAAGCTTGGCGTGCGTACATCCGCCGAGCTCGTGCGATTGGCTATCGAGAGCAGCCTGACCTGATCCGCCAAGTACTCCGCAAATTACGGCCTTGACGTGTCCAATAGATGGCCCGCCGGCTTTTAAACCGCGATGCAACGCCGGCTGTCCACGGCTGCGAATGAACGGCTTCACGCCGCAATGCGGTAGATTTCGTTTCGATGCCCCGCCGGGCCACATCGAATGGAAAAATCGCAAGGTTTATATTCGCCAGCCTTGACGTTCCGCGCGAGCGTGCAATGCTTGACGGCAAAGACGGATGCCCATCCGTGTTCCTGAATTCGCTTTTGCAGCCATGAGGCAGATCAGTTTTCCGTCCCTTGCACTATCGCGTCGTTACGCGCCGGAGCCGCAGAAACATGACGATCGAAACCGTTTCCCGCAATCGCTCGCATGGCGGCGTGCAGGGCGTTTACAGGCACAACAGCCGCGAGACCGGAACCGGCATGACCTTTTCGGTCTATGTCCCCCCACATCAAGACGGCGAGAAACTGCCGGTGGTCTGGTATCTGTCGGGTCTGACCTGTACCCACGCCAACGTCACTGAAAAAGGCGAGTTCCGGAAGGCCTGCGCCGAACTGGGTTTGATCTTTGTCGCACCGGATACCAGCCCGCGCGGCGAAGGGGTGCCCGGCGATCCCGCCGGCGCCTACGATTTCGGGCTTGGCGCGGGCTTTTATGTCGATGCCGCCTGCGAACCGTTCGCGCGCCATTACCGAATGTGGAGCTATGTCACCGAGGAGTTGCCCGGCGTGATCGCCGAACATTTTCCCGCCGATACGAGCCGGCAGTCCATCCTCGGGCATTCGATGGGCGGCCATGGCGCGCTAACGATCGCACTTTCTCATCCCCACGGCTACCGCGCCGCCAGCGCCTTTTCGCCGATCGTGGCCCCCTCGGAAGTGCCCTGGGGCATCAAGGCTCTGACGGGTTATCTCGGCGACAACCGGGAAGCGTGGCGCAAGCACGATACGGTCGCGCTGATCGAAGACGGCGCCCGATTTTTCGATTTCCTGGTGGACTGCGGCGATGCCGATCCCTTCCTGGTCGAGCAGCTTCGTCCGGAATTGCTGGAACGCGCCTGCGCGAAGGCCGAAATCCCCCTCACCCTTCGTCTTCAGCCCGGTTACGACCATAGCTATTATTTCGTTTCCACCTTCATGGAAGATCATTTGCGCTGGCATGCCGCGCGGCTGAAAGCATGAGGTTCACCCGTGGCTCATTGCGCGATGCGCGATAATTGGCGCGAGCAGCCGGTTCCGCCAGCAGATCGCCCGCGACACGGGACCAGGCGATTGTGAGCGGGTCGGCGCGTGCCGGCGCCGATATCGTCAGCATCAACGTGACGAGAACGAAAACAGATTTCACACCCGAAACCGGCGAAATCACCCCAGCGCGGCGACAAAATGTCGGTTGCAAGGTACGACAATTCGGTCATGCTTCAGGCTGGAAGTCCCTCTATCGCCGGTACAGCCGAGGAGGAATGTCAGGGAGGATTGATGATCCGATTGTTGGCCGGCGCGATCGGTCTCGGTGCGCTGGTTACGGGCGCGCTCGCGGCTGACCCTGTCGAGATCGGGATCGGCTATCTCCATCGCGGCGCTGTCAAGCCGACGCTCTCGCTGGCCGAGCAGCCGGCCGAGAACGACGGCATCGCAGGCGCCCGGCTCGCGATCGAAGACAACAATACCACCGGCAGGTTCCTCAACCAGCATTTCACCCTGGAGGAGGTCCGGCTGAAGGACGGCGACGATCCAGCCAAAGCGGCCACGGCACTTGCCGATCGCAACATCGGCTTCATCATTGCCGATCTTCCCGCTGATGCGCTGCTGAAGGCCGCCGATGCCGTGCGCGATCGCGGAACCGTTTTGTTCAACGCCGGCTCGATCGACGATCGCCTGCGCGAGGAAGATTGCCGGCCCAATGTGATCCATGCCGCACCGACGCGTTCGATGCTCGCGGATGGTCTTGCACAATATCTGGTTTGGAAGCAGTGGAAGCGATGGCTGCTGGTGGTCGGCTCGCACGACGAGGATAAGCTTTATGCCGCCGCGCTGCGGCGCGCCGCTGCGCGCTTCGGCGCCAAGATCGTTCAGGAACGGGTATTCGAGGATACCGGCGGGGCGCGCCGCACCGACAGTGGCGTGACCTTGATCCAGCGGCAGATGCCGGTGTTCACTCAGCAGGCGCCGGCCTATGACGTTCTGGTTGCGGCAGACGAAAGTGAAGTGTTCGCATCGTACCTGCCCTACCGGACCTGGGATCCACGGCCGGTCGCGGGATCCGCCGGCCTCGTTCCGAAAAGCTGGGACGCGGCTCAGGATCAGTGGGGCGCGATCCAGATACAAAACCGCTTTCTGAAGCTGAATTCGCGGCACATGACGGCGCTGGACATGCAGGCATGGACGGCCGCCCGCATGATCGGCGAGGCGGCATCGCGCACGAAATCCGGAGATGCAAAATCAGTGCTCGATTTTCTGAAAGGGCCGGATTTTTCCATTGCCGCGTTCAAGGGCCAGCGGCTGACATTGCGGGACTGGAACCTGCAGCTTCGTCAGCCGATCCTGCTGGCGGATGGCCGCATGGTGGTTTCGGTCTCGCCGCAAGAAGGGTTCCTGCATCAGGTTTCGGAACTGGATACGCTCGGCGTCGATCGGCCGGAAACCAAATGCAAGCCGCATTGAAGATGGAGAGATCGCACATGGGGCGTCATTGGCTGCTTTGGGGAATCGCGGTCTGGCTTGCGGCCATCGCGCCCGCGAGGGCCTTCGTCGCCTATGTGTCGAACGAGAAGAGCAACACGGTATCGGTGATCGATACCGACAAATGGGCCGTCACCAAAACCATCAAGGTCGGCCAGCGACCGCGCGGCATCGAATTTACCCGTGACGGCAAGTTCGTGCTGGTCGCGGTCGGCGATGACGACACCATTCAAGTGATCGATGCTGCGAGACAGGAGGTGGTGGACTCCCTGCCGTCCGGTCCCGATCCCGAACTGTTCGTGCAGGATGCCGCCGGCAAGATCCTGTATGTCGCCAACGAAAACGATAACACGGTGACCGTCATCGATCTCGAAAAACGCGTCCGGATCGGTGACGTCCAGGTCGGCGTCGAACCGGAGGGCATGGCGATCAGCCCGGACGGCAAGATCCTGATCAACACGTCAGAGACCACCAACATGGCGCATTTCATCGACACCGCGACGCGCCAGATCGTGGCGAACGTACTGGTCGACGGGCGGCCGCGCTTCGCCGAATTCAAGCGCGACGGCTCCGAATTGTGGGTGTCCTCGGAGATTGGCGGCACGGTGTCCGTGATCGACCCGGCCAAACATGTGGTCACCGGCAAGATTACATTCGAGATTCCAGGCTTGCGGCGCGAAGCGATCCAGCCGGTCGGGATCGGTATCACGGCCGACGCCAAAACCGCGTTTATCGCGCTTGGACCCGCCAACCGGATCGCCGTGGTCGACGCGGCCAGCCATCAGGTCACCAAATATCTGCTGGTCGGCCAGCGCGTCTGGCATATGTCGTTTACTCCCGACGAAAAATTCCTGCTGGTGACGAATGGCGTATCGAACGACGTTTCCGTCATCGACGTCGCAGCGCTCAAGGTGATCAAGACCATCCAGGTCGGTGAACTGCCCTGGGGCATCACGATCGCCCCGAAATGACCGAACCCGAAAGGCAAATCGCCCGCGATGACACGGCGGTGCCGGGGACCGATCCGGCCGGAACAGCGCTGTCGATTGCAAATGTCAGCTATTCCTACGGCACCCGTAAGGCGCTGGACGATGTCAGCTTCACGGTCGCGCCAGCGAGCTTTACCGCCCTGCTTGGCCTCAACGGCGCCGGTAAAAGCACATTGTTCTCCCTGATCACGCGGCTGTTTGGCGTGCAGACCGGACATATCGGCATTTTCGGGCATGACATCGGGCGCGAGCCGGGCGAGGCGCTGCGGCGCATGGGCGTGGTGTTCCAGCCCCGCACGCTCGACCTCGACCTCTCGGTCATGCAAAACCTGCTCTATCACGCCGCCCTGCATGGCATCGATCGGCGCGAGGCGCGATTGCGCGCCGGTGAAGTGCTGGCGCGTATCGGGCTTGCCGACCGCGCCGGCAGCAAGGTGCGCGACCTCTCCGGCGGCCAGATGCGGCGGCTCGAAATCGCGCGCGCATTGCTGCATCGCCCTCATTTGTTGCTATTGGACGAGGCCACGGTCGGCCTCGACGTCAAGGCGCGCGCCGATATTCTCAGCCACGTTCGTGTTTTGGTAACCGAGCAATGCATCGGCGTGCTCTGGGCCACGCATCTCCTCGACGAGATCGTGCTTGGCGACGACCTCATCGTACTGCATCAGGGGCGCGTGCTGGCAAAGGGCCAGGCCGCGCGGATCGTCAACGATGCAGGAACGAGCGACCTTAATTCCGCGTTCCTGAAGCTGACCGGAACCACCCTGCAATCCGGGGGAGCCGCGTCGTGAATCCCGTAGTCGCCAGGGACCGTCCGGCAGGATTTTCGCTCGCGCAGTATCTGACCTGCCTGAACGGCATTGTGTGGCGGGAGAGTCTGCGCTTCATCCATCAGCGCGAACGCTTCGTTTCGGCGCTGGTGCGGCCGCTGGTGTGGCTGTTCATCTTCGCCGCCGGCTTCCGCCAGGTGCTCGGCATCTCCATCATCCCGCCATACGAAACCTACATCCTCTATGAAGTCTACATCGCGCCGGGCTTGATGGCGATGATCCAGCTCTTCAACGGCATGCAGTCCTCGCTCTCAATGGTCTACGATCGCGAGATGGGCAATATGCGCACCTTGCTGGTGAGCCCACTGCCGCGCTGGTATCTCCTGTTCTGCAAGCTGCTCGCGGGAACCGCGGTCTCCCTGCTTCAGGTATACGCCTTCCTGCTGATTGCATGGCTCTGGGAAATCGAGCCGCCGCCGATCGGATATCTTACGGTGCTGCCCGCCCTGATCCTGTCAGGGCTGATGCTCGGCGCGCTCGGTATGCTGATCTCTTCCGGAATCCGGCAGCTCGAGAATTTCGCGGGAGTCATGAACTTCGTGATCTTTCCGATGTTTTTCGCTTCCTCCGCCCTTTATCCTTTGTGGCGGGTCCAGGAGGGAAGCCCGATGCTTTATTACGTGTGCTTGTTCAATCCATTCACCCATGCGGTCGAACTGATCCGTTTCGCGCTGTACGGAAAGATGAACTGGGTCTCTCTGGCGGTGGTTGGCGGCTGCACCGCGGCCTTCATGATCGGTGCGGTATTGGCCTATGATCCGTCGCGCGGCCTTGGCCGCCGCGGGCCGGTCGGAGGCGAGACATGAGATGGCTGATCGCGATCGGCACGGCGCTCGCAGTCGCCGGATGGCCCGGCCTCTGCTTTGCGGCTGATCCGCGCTATCCCGATTGGCCGTGCACCCAGGCCAAGGTCCCGGAGATCTCGCTCGCCGCGGTGTGGGCAGGCCCGCCGCTCGACGATGCCCAGAACAAATGGAAGGACGACGCCAGGCTGAACGCGCTGGTGCCGAAATTGGCCGCCAGGCGCACGCCGCTGGACGAAGCCGAGAAGGCGATCAGGGGATTGCTTGCCGGCTCGGCGGCGGACAAGACCGCGACGGGCAAGCTGCTGTTCACCGGCCTGTTCGATACGCTCAATGCCCAGCGTTCGTCGGTCATGAGCGGGCTGGAACGGGTGACCCGCAAGCAGCGTGAGGAAGCAGACCGGATTCGAACCGACACCCTTGCACTGCAGGCGCTGCAGGATGCGTCGCCGCCCGATCAGGCCAGGATCGAGGAACTTGGCAATCAGCTGGTGTGGGAAACGCGAATCTTCGAGGACCGCCGCCGCGTGATCAAATTCGTATGCGAAGTGCCGACGGCGATCGATCAGCGGCTGTTCGCACTCGGCCGCGTGATCCAGCAGGAGATGGAGTAGCGTGCATCATTCAGCTATCCGCGTGGCTCCGATCCGGTGAACTCAAGCATCACGAAGCCGTGTCCCTGGTTGCACTCTGGGCCGGAACCAAGTCCAATCCCCTCCTCTCGTCACCACGACCTCGAATCCGGAGACCTCGATGAAAATAGCAAAGATCATTTTGGCGAATGCTATGGCTATCAACATCCTCATGTCGGCGGCTTTGGCGCAACAAACCGTCGCGGGAACGGTCACCAAGATTGACAGGCTGAACGGCACGATTGCAATCCAACAGACGCAAAGCGGTACTGTCGGAGCGAATACCGGCAGCACGACCGAGGAGTTTTTTAAAGTACAGGACGCCCCGCTGCTCGACACCCTTCACGCCGGCGACAAAGTGACCTTTTCCGCCGCCGAAAGCGGTGGCGTCAAGACGATCACCAAGCTTCAAAAACAGTGACACTGCGAGCCCGGAGCGAGATGACTTCTCTTCGATCGTCATCTCGCTCTATCTTGTTTGAGCATGATCTTTTTCGCAAAATCGCCGTCCACTTTCTCGGTTACGCTAACGATTCGATCGCTAATCCGGCATCCATCCTCCGATCAACGTCCAAGGGCACGCTGTTGTGGAACACGCGCTAACGCCCGGGTGAGGTCTCCTCCCCCGCGCGCGGTTCCGGTTGCGATTCCGCCATCGGCAAGTTGGCTCGCTCCCAGCCGTCAGTTCCCAAGGGATACCAGGCCACGTGTCGATAGCCGTAGGACAAGACCCGCTTTGCGGCGTTCCACGACATCCAGCAAGCGGCCTGGCAGTAGAGCACGAGCAACTTTGCCCTGTCGCCGCCGGAGGCCCGGGCAAGTCCGCGCCGGAAATAATCTTCGGTCGCCGGCGCCAGCATTCCGTAACCGGTATCCGGCAGCCAGACGCTGCCGGGAATGTTAAGCCGCGGTTTATCGCGCCAGACCGTGCCTGCAGGAAGGTTCGGCGGCTTCGGCGGACGCGGCAGCACGTCGATGAAAACGCCCTCACCGGCGCGCCATATGGCTTCGGCCTCCGCGGTCGCAAGAACCCGCGCGCCGGCAAGTGTCGCGGGAACGGGCGCGCGATAATTGTCGGTGCGATACCCTTCCGGCTCGGGAGCGTTCTCCTGCGCATGCGCCGAACCCAGAAAGGTCAACGTGGCGAGGACCAGGCTCGCACACTTCCGCCTCATGGCTGCTTCGTTGCCGTCTCCGCGGTGATCGGTCGGTCGTTCTCGTCAAGCAAGGGCACGCCGAAGTCGAGCAGGATCTTGTTGATGGCCGGCTGGTTCTCCTGGATCAGGCGGTTGAGTTGCCGTTTCCAGTTCTGGTCGGCCGGTCGCACCCCCATGCCGATGCGATAGGCCAGCCGAGGTCCCGACGTTTCCTTGACCAGCGGCGTGATGTGTAAGGGCGGACTGGCCTTCTTGGCGTAATAGCCTGCCATCGGTCCCCAGAGCACGCCGGCGTCAATCTCTCCCGACATCAGAT
The DNA here is from genome assembly GCA_963793165.1 of uncultured Alphaproteobacteria bacterium. GTDB lineage: Bacteria > Pseudomonadota > Alphaproteobacteria > Rhizobiales > Xanthobacteraceae > Bradyrhizobium. The sequence continues at coordinate 1,483,044 of CAWBYU010000001.1, read as the reverse complement.
CCTGGATCATGGCCGCTGCGGAAGAATTGAAGCGCGTGTCGATCATGAGCGGGTACGGCTTGGCATTCGCCATCAACCCATTGGTCGCCATGTTGGTGGCGGGCGGCGTGCCGGCGACAATGCCGATATGCTTTCCCTTGAGACGCGCGTCTTCAAGCGTCGCCACCTCATCGAGGCCGCTGCCCTGCTTGGCAACCAGCGCGTAGGCGGTGCGGTAATAGGGATTGGTGCCCTGAACGAGGTCGTCGCCCTGCGGGAAACCCATGATGACGTCGCAACGATGGGCGCCAAGCGTCATCCGTACGAAACCGGTTGCCTGCGGGAAATACATGTAATCGAGTTTCTTCTGAAGTTTCTCGGCGAGCAATTCGGCAAGCTTGTTCTCGAACCCCTCGCCCTTCTCGTTGGAGAACGGCAAGTTGCGCGGGTCGGCGCACACTCTCAACACCTTTGGATCGACCAGTTCGATCGACAGATCGCCGCTTTCATTTGTCTGTGCTTGCGAAATATCCCGGCCGATCAGTATCGCAACGACGGCAAGCAGAGAAACCAGGAGCCAGCTACGCAGCGTGGCATTTGTCATCACCGTCTTCTCCTTGTCGGTCGGGTTGCCAGGTGGGGCATCAAGGGGAGCGCGCTTATCATCAGCGCTTGCCCATGCAGGCATCTTCGGCCTGCTGGGCGGCGGGGGGCTTGTCTTCGCGCTTGGCGGGCCGCACGCGGCCGACGGCGTCGTTGGCGCGGGCGCGCAGGTAGATGTAGAGGTCGTCCATGTAGCAGGCGACGTTGGGGTTGTCACCGAACGCCGGCATCACGTTCTCCTGCGACGAAGAGACGTTCTTGCGGCCGCTGGCGACCACGCCGAGGAAGTCGGCATAGGACATGGTCTTGAGCGAGTCCCGCAGCGCCGGCGCGTAGGTCGATCCCATGCCGTCGGGGCCGTGGCAGACGTGACACTCCGAATGATACCGCCGGTAGCCGGAATAGGTGTACCAGTCGACGGTGCCGTCGGCGCCGACCTTGAACGTCGGATTGCCCTCCTTGTCCATGTATTTGCCGTCCTCGGATTTGACCGCCGTGGGATCGGCGGCGTCTTCGGCTGACGCAAGTCCTCCCGATGCCACCAGCGCGATCGTGGCAGCCACCAACCAGTATTTATGCAAGGCGTTGTCCTTAAAGCGTTCGATGCGGAACGTGCCGGCGCGTGGAAGGCTCCACGCGCCGATACCATGGTCCGGTCACCTCACTGCGGCAGCGCGAACACCGTGAGGCTGCCGCCGAGCGAAGTGTAGTTGCTCAGCGCCGCGTAGCCGCCGACGGCGCCGAGGCCCGCGGTCGGATCGGTCAGCCCGGCCGCAAGCCCGATGCCGGCCCAGCCGCCGACGCCGGACAGCACCGCCACATATTGCCGGCCGCCGTGCTCATAGGTGGTGACGTTGCCGATGATGCCCGACGGGGTCTTGAACTTGTAGAGTTCCTTGCCGGTCTTGGCATCGACTGCCTTCAGGTAGCCCTCCAGCGTGCCGTAGAACACCACCCCGCCGGCGGTCGCGAGCGCCCCCGACCACACCGAGAACTGCTCCTTGTTCGACCAGGCGATCTTGCCGGTCTTGTTGTCCCAGGCGATGAAGTTGCCCATGTGGGTATCGCCGGGAGGCGGATACATCGACAGCGTCGCCCCGACATAGGGCTGGCCCGCGGTGTAGCTCACCTTGAACGGCTCGTAGTCCATGCAGACGTGGTTGGTCGGCACGTAGAACAGCTGCGTATCCGGCGAATAGGCCGCCGGCTGCTCGTCCTTGGTGCCGAGCGCGGCCGGGCAGATGCCCTTGCTGTTGTGGTCCTCGCCGCCCTTTTCGGTCGAGTACGCATCGACCACCTTGGGCCGGCCGTAGGTCGGCGAGTTCTTGTTCATGTCGACGCCGCTGGTCCAGTTGACCTTCGGATCGTACTTTTCGGCGACCAGCAATTCGCCGGTGGCCCGGTCGAGCGTGTAGCCGAGCCCGTTGCGGTCGAAATGGGTCAACAGCTTGCGCTCGGCGCCGCCGACCTGCTGATCGCTCAGGATCATCTCGTTGACGCCGTCATAGTCCCATTCGTCATGCGGCGTCATCTGATAGACCCAGCGCGCCAGGCCGGTATCCGGATTGCGCGCGAAGATCGTCATCGACCACTTGTTGTCGCCCGGACGCTGCTTCGGATTCCAGGTCGAGGGATTGCCCGAACCGTAATAGACCAGGTTCAGCGCCGGATCATAGGACATCCAGCCCCAGGTGCAGCCGCCGCCGATCTTCCACTGATCGCCCTGCCAGGTCTTGAGGCTGGAATCCTTGCCGACCGGCTTGCCGAGATCGGTGGTCTTTTCCGGGTCGACCATGATCTGGTCGTCCGGCCCTTCCGAGAACGCCCGCCACACCTGCTTGCCGCTCTTCAGATCATAGGCGGTGACGTGACATTGCACGCCGAACTCGCCGCCGGAGATCCCGATCAGGACCTTGTCCTTGACCACCAGCGGCGCCGAGGTGCCGGTGCCGCCCTTGCCCGGATCGCCATTCTTGACGCTCCATTCCACCTTGCCGGTCTTGGCGTCGAGCGCCACCAGCGTGGTGTCGGCCTGATGCAGGAAGATCTTGCCGTCGCCATAGGCGACGCCGCGGTTGACGGTGTCGCAGCACATCACCGGGATGACGTTGGGATCCTGCTTGGGCTCGTATTTCCAGACGATCTTGTTCTCGTTGGACAGGTCGAGCGCGTAGACCTTGTTGGGGAACGGGGTGTGCACGTACATCATGTTGCCGATGATCAGCGGGCCGCCTTCATGGCCGCGCAGCACGCCGGTCGAGAACGTCCATGCCACCTGCAATTTGCCGACATTGGCGGCGTTGACCTGGTTGAGCTTGGAGTAGCGCGTATTGGCGTAGTCGCCCGCCGGCATCACCCAGTCCTTTGGGTTCTGCGCCATCTTGTTCAGTTCGTCGTTGGCACTGGCGCCGCCGGCGGCCAATGCCGCTATGACGCCGAAACAGGTTACGAATAGCTCCTTGCGCATAGCGAAACCTCCCATGTTGTCCGGTTTTTTTTATTTTATTCGTGCCGCAGCCTGCGATAGGCCCAGCCTCAACTCTAGCTTCGGAATGGCTCCCGAAAGCCGTCTTAACTTCTGGTCTTTGCGTTCGCAAACTTCTTCCGGGCCATTCGGCAAATTCAGCGAACCGAGGTCCAATTGAAGCTGGAAACAACCAAATGCTATGCTCGTCAACCGGAGCGCGCAACAGAAATAATCTTTGCAAACTCCTCCGCTTGGTGTGGTGCGACGCAAACATGTCCTGGAAGTCAGCGGCGAAGCCGCCGATGTTCCTTCGAGGCGCGACGGAGGTCGAAATATGATTCATCGCGCGGCGCTGTTTTTTGCCGGGCTTGCGCTGCTCGGCGCAACAGTCTCGCAGGCGCAGCAAAACGCGCTGCCCGTCAGCGAAATCGTACCCGGGCTATTCGTGCATCGCGGCCTGACCGCGCTGATGACGCGGGAGAACGAGGGAGCGATTGCCAACACCGGCTTCATCGTCGGCGACGATGCCGTTGCGGTGATCGATACCGGAGGCAGCGTCAGCGAGGGACGGAAGCTGCTCGCGGCGATTCGCGCCCGCACCGAAAAGCCGATCCGATACGTCATCAACACGCACGGACACCCGGATCATGCCTTTGGAAACGTAGCATTCTTGCAAAATGGAACCGACTTTGTCGGCCACCGGAATTTGCCGCGAGCATTGGCGGCGCGCGGCCCCTTCTACGTCGATGCGTTTCGTCGCATCATGGGTGATGAGTTAATCGGTGAGGTTCGGATCGTACCTCCGACACTGTTGGTCGATGGAACCCTTGAGCTCGATCTCGGGCGGAGGAAGCTGGTGCTGCGGGCATGGCCGACCGCGCACAGCGACAGCGACCTCACCGTACTCGACGAGCAAACCGGCACCTTGTTCGCGGGCGATCTGGTTTTCCTCACTCATATACCTGTCGTCGACGGCAGCATTCGCGGCTGGCTGAAGGTCATCGACGAACTCCGCGGCATCGCTGCGCGACGCGTCATTCCCGGTCACGGCTCCGTGAGCGACTGGCCGGCCGCGCTTGACGATGAGCATCGCTACCTCGAAAAAATGGCGGCGGATGTTCGCGGGCTGATCGCCGCCGGCAAGCCCATCACGGTGGCGGCCGATACCGCGGCTGCGTCCGAGCGCTCGCAATGGGAGTTGTTCGACGACTACAACGCGCGCAACGCAACCGCCGCCTATACTGAAATTGAGTGGGAATAGCCGGCGCGATGGCGTAGATTGAATTCATTGCTCCAGCGCCGTGAGGAACACGACCATGTTGGGACGTCATTCCCGCCTGCTCTGCGTCGCCGTTGTATTGGCTGCAATGCTACCTGGCATTCGTCAGGCAGCTTCCGCGACGCCCGAGCCTTACGATCCGTGGCCGGGTCTCGTCCAGGATATCTTCAGTAACCGCGCGATCGATGACGGCGCCGGCGTGATCGCGATCGAGATGCCGTACCGCGCCGAGGACGCGGCGATCGTTCCCGTCACGTTGCGGACGGTGCTTCCTCCCGGCGACGCCAGGCGCATCCTGGCGATCACGCTGGTGATCGACCAGAATCCGGCGCCGATGGCGGCACGGTTTGAACTCGGGCAGGATTCCACGGTCTCGGAAATCTCGACCCGCGTACGCGTCAACAACTATACCGACGTCCATGCGGTCGCCGAACTGAGCGACGGCAAGCTCTATATGGTGAAAACCTATGTGAAGGCGTCCGGCGGCTGTTCGGCTCCGGCTGCCAAGAACGTCGAGGAAGCAAACGCCAAGCTCGGCCAGATGCGCTTCAGGCAGTTCGCAAGGCCCAGCGAGGGTCCAACGAGCGGCGCTCGCGAAGCCCAGATCATGATCGGCCACCCGAACAATTCCGGCCTGCAGATGGACCAGGTCACGCAGCTCTATATTCCGGCCTTCTTCATCAATGAGTTGCGGGTATGGCAGGACGACAATCTGGTGCTTGCGATGGAAGGTGGCATTTCGATCTCGGAAGACCCCAATATTCGCTTCACCTATGTCCCGAACGGCGCCAAGCATTTCCGCGTCGAGGCCAAGGATACCGAGGGTCACGTGTTCCAGAATGAGTGGAAGGCCGACAGTTCCGGGATTTGATGTAGCACGATATCGGCGGCCGGCGATCTTGAACAACGGGCACGGCTTAGAAACACCTCACTTCCGCCTCGGCCTGGGCGCGCCGCAGATCGTTGAGCGCGCTGTTCGCCTGTTCGGAAGTGCGGAACTGTCCGCCCAGGTTTCCTCTCACCTGCGCCATGCTCAGCACGGTTTCGGCGGTGACGTACCGATCAAAGGGTAGCAAGGACGCAATGACGTCGATCGAGCAGGAGCATTGATCGATCGCCTGCCGTGTTTCGCCGTTCGCCTTCAGGCAGCCAAATACATATTCCGATCGCGCCGCCGTGGGATAATCGTTGACCTCGTCGGCGCGGGCGACGATGACTGCTGCCATCAACGCGGCCATTGCGCAGACAATAAGTCGCATCGATCCGGCGAGTGTCATGGCGTTCCTCCTGCTGACGAGGGCAGAGCTGTGCTACTATACGAAAAAGAAGCCAGTCGAGGAAACTGCCCATCGGAAATTTGTCGAACCTGACATGCCCATCAGGCACCGATTTCGACAACAGGGACATCATGAAGCTTTTCATCCGTATTCTGCTGGCCACAGCCATCCTGGCCGGAATGTCGGGCGCGCCCTCCCGCGCTGCCGAAACCATCCGGGTTGCAGTGCAAAAGACCGGGACTTTCGCTTGGGAACTTGCCGTGATCCGGGCTCACGGCCTCGACAAAAAGGCAGACCTCGCGATCGAAGTCAGCGAGCTTGCGAGCCCCGAGGCAGGAAAGATCGCGCTCCGCGGCGGCAGTGCCGATATCATCGTCTCCGACTGGCTGTGGGTGTCGCGCGAACGCGGGCTCGGCGCCAAATTGACGTTCTATCCGTATTCAAGCGCGCTCGGCGCCGTGATGGTGCCGAATTCCTCCTCGATCCGGACGCTGGCGGATCTCAAAGGCCGCAAACTCGCCGTCGCCGGCGGCCCGATCGACAAGAATTGGCTGCTGCTGCGCGCATCGATGAAACAGGACGGCATCGACCTGAAATCAGAGTCCACGATCGTTTACGGCGCGCCACCGCTGCTGGCGGCGAAGACACTCGGCGGTGAAATGGACGCCACCGTCAATTTCTGGAATTTCTGCGCCGCGCTGGAAGCAAAAGGTTTCCGCCGCCTCGCGGGCATCGAGGATCTCCTGCCGAAGCTGGGGGCCAAGGGCCGCACGGCGATGATCGGCTACGTCTTCGACGAAGAATGGGGGAATATAAATCGCGATCCAGTTGCCCGCTTCATCGCGGTGACCCGCGAAGCCAAGAATATTTTGGAGACCTCGGATGCGGAGTGGGACACGATCGCACCACTGACGGGCGCCACCGACGCCGCAACCCTGCACGCCTATCGCGATCGCTACCGGGAAGGAATTCCGCGCCGGCCGATCGCCGACGAAGAAGCCGACGCGCGCATTTTGTATCGGGTGCTGGCAGAGATCGGCGGCCGCGAAATCGTGGGGCCGGCACAAGAACTTGACCCCGGCACGTTCTATCGCGCGATCCCCGGGGACTGAAATGCTTCGTCTCCTGTCATTTGCGGTGTTTTTTGCCACCTGGTGGATTGCCGCGCTGCTCATTGGCGGAGAAAAGCTGCCGCCTCCTCCCGCTGTCGTGACCGCAATTGCCACGGAAGCCAATTCCGGCGCACTCTTCTTCAACCTCGGCGTGACATTGGCGCGCGTGGCCCTCGCCTTCACGCTGGCGATGACATTAGGCACCGCCATCGGTTACCTGATGGGCCGGATGCGACTTGCCAACCGACTTGGCGACCCCTGGTTGATCCTGCTGCTCAACTTGCCGGCGCTGGTCGTGATCGTGCTGGCCTATATCTGGGCCGGATTGACGGAGGCCGCCGCGATCGTGGCCATCGCCATCAATAAGCTGCCTACCGCGGTCGTCACGGTGCGCGAGGGAACGCGCGCACTCGATGCAGCGCTTGACGAAATGGCGACAGTGTTTGCCATCCCGCGCTGGAAGGCGTTCCGGCACGTCATCTTGCCGCAACTGGCGCCCTATATCGCGGCCGCGGCGCGATCCGGGCTCTCTCTGGTCTGGAAGATCGTCCTGGTTGCCGAATTGCTTGGACGCCCAAACGGCGTTGGCTTCGAGATCGGCGTCGCCTTCCAGCTATTCGACATCCCTCTTCTGCTCGCCTATTCGCTGACGTTCGCCGCGGTGGTGCTCGCCATCGAGACCGTGGTGGTGCAGCCATTCGAAGCACGGCTATCCCGGTGGCGGCCCCGTGCAGCTTGAGGTCGATATCCAGCAGAAGGCGTTCACCAACGCGGCCGGCGAACGGCTGAACGTCCTTACCGATTTCAAATTTGCGCTTGGCGCCGGAGAGGTCGGCGTGTTCGTCGGCCCGTCCGGCTGTGGCAAAAGCACCATGCTGAGGATCCTCGCCGGTCTCGACCCCGACTATCGAGGCCGCGTGACGCGGCCGGCGGATGCACGGATCGGCATGGTGTTTCAGGAGCCGCGGCTGCTGCCTTGGCGGTCGGTCGAAGAAAACGTGCGACTAGCCGCGCCGCGGGTGGATGAAGCAAAGCTTTCCGCGCTATTCGCCGTTCTGGAATTGAACGAACATCGCAGCCATTTTCCCGGCGAACTATCCCTTGGCCTCGCCCGGCGCGTCGCGCTCGCCCGTGCGTTCGCCGTCGAGCCGGATTTCCTTATCCTCGACGAACCGCTGGCTTCGCTCGACGACGCCCTTGCCGCCCGGTTGCGGGAACAAATTGCCCTTCTGGTGGACAGCCGCTCCGTGATGACGCTGCTTGTCACTCACAACGTGGAGGATGCAGTTCGTCTCGGCGATCGCCTGTTCCTGCTGTCGCCGCGACCGGCTCGAATTCTCGCCGATCTGCCTATCCGCACGCCACGCGGCGCACGCGGCGAAGCCGAGATCGGCGCGATCAAGGCAGATGTCGCGCGGCGGATCAATGGCGATTACATCGAGCGGGACGCCTCGTAGGCGGCGCCGGAGACGCATGGTAAAGTGCATTATCGGCCTCATGCCGTTCACTTACCGACGTTGTACTTGGGAGGATAAAGCGATGCGATGGGTTCTGGTTTCGATGGCGCTGCTGTTGGCAGGCGCCGGCGAGCTTGCCGCGCAGGGTAAGGGCATCCGGTTCTGGAACCTGACCACCGAGACTGTTTCAAGCCTTCAACTTTCTCCTGCCGGCAAAAACACTTGGGGCGCAAACCAGACCTTGAACGACAAGGACAAGGAGGTCGACCATGATGAGCGGCTGCGCATCACCAATGTGGAGCCGGGGCGCTATGACGCGAAAATCGGCTATCCCAACTCGAGGCAATGCCTCGTACGGGATATCGAGATCAAGGCCGATGCGGTGTTTTCTGTCGCCGACAAGGACCTGAAGGACTGCAACAAATAGTTTTGTTGCGGCGCGTCAAATCACCGATCAACCCTTGGCCGGCGCTTCGCCCGCATCCGCCTTGTCGTTGGGGTGCGGATACTCGCAGCGCCACTTCACGGCCTGCCATTTTGGATGCTCACCGACCCACTGCGCAATATAGGGGGGCGCCCGCATGGCGCATTGCTGAAGCGAGCCGCTCCAGTTGAAAACCAGATGTGTCTCCTCGCAGGTGGCGGGCGACAGCACGGCACATACCGTTATAATCAGATCTATGGGATTCATGCCTGATATCCTTGCGATCACGCAGTTGATAGCACAAGGAGTTACCAGGCTGGCAGCGCGAAGTTTCAATACCGCGTGAAGAAACCGCCTCTCGACGGATGCCGGTAAAGCGGTCTGCCGCCTAGAAATTGACGCCGAACACCAGCCGCGCCTGCTGGCGCTCGAAGTTGACCAGATCGAGGGTGGAAGCCGATTGCGCCGAACGCCCCCACGCCTGAAAGCTCCAGGCCAAGGTCAACCGGGAACGCTCCGATAGTTGAAAATACGCGGTCGGACCGACAAACAGTGCCTCGCCTGCAAACGCCTCCAGGCCGATCCCCTCATAGGTCCGCACATAGCGTGCCTCGCCGCCGACCAGGAAGCCCGGCTTCATTTGCGCCATCATCGCGAAAGCCGCACCTATGGTGGATTCCTGCTCCGCCGCGCCGGTGCCAGCAAGGCGGGTCCATTCCGGCTGATAGGACAAATTGAGAGCGGCGATGACGAAGTTTGGAATCAATTCACGATCGAACGCCAGCGTTATTCCGGTACCGTAATTCCGGACATTCACGGCCGTGGTCTCGTCGATGCGGTCGGCATGGGTCTCTACCGCGACTGTGAAACCAAGGAGAGCCGTATCCCGATCCAGAACTCGATAGCGAAAATCCAGGGAAAGACCTTGCCAGGACAATTGGCGGCGATCCCAAAAATCAGGGACGCCGTTGATGTCATGGGACGCAAAAGTGGTCCCCATCTCGATACGGAAATTCCGGACCGGCACGAACTCCAGTTCGAATTCCTGATCGATCGCCCGGTAACGACCGCCGCGCTTTGAAAAACTTCCCGTCGTCTGGCTTTGGAATTCGCGTTCACCGACGTTGCCGACGTCCGAACCGATCATGAAACCAAAGATGTGCTCGGTATCGATGCCTGCGGCGTGCACGCCGTTCGGGAACAGTGTCGATAAACACACGATCGCCGTCCGAACCGCTTTCGCATCAATTGGCATTCACATTCCGAAAATCGCGGATGGCGGAAAAACGGCAGCATCACTGACCGAGAACAAACCCTATCACATTGTGATGATCGATGGCGAGGCGGCGCACGCTCCATCAGCGGCACAATACCGGGTCCTGAGCCGGTCGGCCCCCAGCGCGGCGCGGAGCCACAAAATATTTTGCGGCCCGCGCAACTGCAGCGCGGACCTTGAGCGATATCGGCTGAGATGAGTTTCACGTCACTCAAGACGGTAGCGGGTCAGGATAAACGCTACCGTCTCAAGGGCCGGATGACGAAGATCCGGGTAGAAACGTCTTGCCACGGCTCGAAGCAAGGCGTTGCTTCGCGAGCCGGGCAGAACGCGTCGGGGTCGCTATTTGCGCGCTGCGCAGGCGTACATGTTGATTTCCATGCCCACCGGCACTTCGACAATCTTCGGAGTTTTCCAAGTCATTCAGATCTCCCAAGTCTCGTTGCCAAATCTTCTCGTTGCCAAGTCTTATGGTGCGATGTTTCGCACCGACATCAAAAGTAAAGACAACCGAAACCCAGCGCAAGTGTTCACTTTAAGGTTGTGCGCTGCACAGGATCGGCCCCGCTTATCTTGAAGATCTCGTCTTGCGGATTACCTGAGCAACTTCAACAGCGCCCTTCCCGCGGCGGTGTTTAATTCCTTCGCATCCAGGGTTCCATCCTTATCCGGATTTGCCGCGTTGAAGCGTTGCTCGACCACGGCAAGATATTCGTCCACAGTCAGCGTTCCATCGTGATCGGGGTCGGCAGCCGCCAACTCCCTGGCGCTCAAGCGCCCGGCCAATTCGCGCTTGTCGAGGGTCCCATCGTGATCGGGATCCAGCCTGGCGAACAGGGCCGACCCCGCCTTCTTCACCTCCGCAAGGTCGAGCGTTCCGTCGCTATCGGTATCGAACATTCGGACGGGATTACTGCTTCTGGGACCCGCCAGGGCCGGCAAGCTTGCGACGGACGCCATCACAATGGCCAATGTATAAACAACAGATCGGCGCGATATCATTGGTTGATCTCCGATTTTCCCATGGTCCCAATCGTGTGCAATGCGGGATCCCCGCTCGCTGCCGCCTATCGTTGACTGCAATCGCGTCAATGCAAAGGGAAATTTTGGGGTCCCAACAGCGGTCGCCGGCTTCGGATCGGCGCCGGATGAATGTGACGCCGCGGTCGAAAGGTTGCCGTTTTTTGGGTATGACCTTCCTCGTAAAGCGAGGTGACCTATGGGAAGCCACATTTACAATGTCGTGAAGGCGCCGATCGGATGGGCGCTGTTTTGCGACCGCGAACGCGTCGGCGGCTTTGTTTCCAGTGAAGCGGCCCTGGAGGCGGCGACAATCTTCGGGGTCAACGCCCTTCGCGAGGGCCACAGCATTCAAATCAACGTGCCAAGGACGGAACTGCGCGAAATCGAAGGCGTCGAACTGTGGCCGGCGCGGTGGAATGCCGATCTCGATCTAAAATAGCCGCCGCCTGCCAGCACACACTCTCTCGTCGGTTGGGGGCCGGAGGCGTTGAATGTCGCCCGCGTCCGGGTCCAACCCCCTGTGGAATGGTCTGGCGCGTTTTAACAGTCCTTGTCAGCCATCTTTCCCTTCGCCGTTGGCTGGGCGCCCTGAGCTTGCTGCGCTGCGGTCGGTTCGGCCTGCATCTGTTTTTGCGCATCCTGCGAAGACGTCGCGACATCTCCTGTCGCGCGATTCATCGTGCTGGTCGGCGGATGCTGGTCAGTACTCGAGCTGGCGCCGATGGTCTGCCCCGTATTACCCGGGGTAGGTCCGGCGCCCGCGTCCTTCATGTTCGCGGCTCGGCCGCTGCTATCACAAGGCCCGGCCAGTGCGGCGCCGACACTCAAAACCACGATGGCGCAACTTGCGAGAATGAGTTGTTTCGTTGTCATGCCTCTCTCCTTGTTTGCCGTCCCTGGGCAGCCGTTGATATCTTAGCCCTGACGGAAACGGACCGGTGGGCCACAGGTTCCGGGTGGAAAGGCAAATCCCGATATTGTTCTATCAGACGCCTGCTTGTTTGCGCCGCATTCAAAACGCCCCGAGGTTTGCGAGTCCGTCCATGAGAACTTTGCGCTCACATGCTATTTTGCTCACGATCTGTCTGGCGTTGCCGGCGGCGGCTGAGGACGGGCTGCCCGCCGGTGGACCGTCGAAGTCGAACGCAGCGCCGTTAAGCACGCCCGAGGTGCTCACGGGAAAGGAGCGGCTTGGCAGGAAATGGATGGACGAGCAACGAATTGACAATTGCAAGGTGCCGATCGACCAGCGGGGGACGAGGCCGCGGCCGAGCAACTGCCCCCGCGTTCCCATGGGGTGATGCAAGTACCCCGGCAAACACCTCGTGCTGGCGCGCCTAAACTTACGTCTTGCCTGACATCGACGCTGCTCATCGCGCTCGCTCATTCCGGCGCTCGTGCCGGCGAGCTGACCGTCACGCCGGCGAGCATGGCGCGCATTGGCACGGTGGACGAACGTTTCCAATCCTACAACGTCGAGATGGTCGAAGTGACCGGCGGCAGATTCTGGAAGCCCTACGGACTGGGTGCTCCGGACGCGCATGCGGATTTGTACGAATACCGGGCGCCGGTCGATTTGACCAACGCCCGACTACGAAAGCTCGCCGCGGCGCTGGCGCCCGCTTACATCCGCGTCAGCGGAACCTGGGCGAATGCCACCTATGTTGCAAATTCGGATGCCGCACCCTCGGTGCCGCCGCGCGGGTTCAACGGCATCCTGACCCGCCAGCAATGGCGAGGAGTGATCGATTTCTCGCAAGCGGTCGGCGCAGGGCTCGTGACCTCGTTCGCGGTGAGCCCAGGCACCCGCAACGCAGCCGGCGCATGGACGCCGGATCAGGCCTCGAGCTTGCTCGCCTACACCGCTTCGGTCGGCGGCCATATTGCCGCGGTGGAGTTCATGAACGAGCCAAATGTCGCCGCAAACGGCGCGGAGCCGGCCGGCAATGATATCGCCGCCTATCGACGCGACTTCGAGACGTTCCGTTCGCTGATGAATCTAACAATGCCTGAAATCATGATTCTTGGTCCCGGCACGGCGGGGGCGACCAACACCGCTTCCAGCCTCGTGGCCGGCTCCGGCGTGGACGTGGTTTCGTATCATCATTATGGCGCGCTGTCGGAGCGATGCAGCGGCGTCAGTGCACCCGAGGCGGCGCTATCCGAAGCCTGCCTCTCCCGGACCGATCAGACCCTCGCCTTCTACCTTGCGCTTCGCGACAAGTTCGAACCCGGCAAGCCGATCTGGCTGACTGAAACCGCGGAGGCGGCCTGCGGCGGCAACCGGTGGGACGCGACGTTTCTGGATACATTCAGATACCTCGATCAGCTTGGGCGGCTGGCAAAGGCCGGCGTTCAGGTCGTGATGCATAACACCCTTGCGGCGAGCGACTACGGCCTGCTGGACGAGAATACGCTGGCGCCCCGGCCCAATTACTGGGGCGCACTGTTATGGCGAAAACTGATGGGAAACATCGTGCTCGATCCGGGCGTTCCGATCGACACCGGTCTCCACGTCTATGCCCACTGCCACCGCGGGAGGCCGGGTCGCGTGATTCTTCTGGTGATCAACCCCAGCCGCGACACGCCGCATTCGTTGACGCTTTCCGGTCCTTCGGAGCGCTATACGCTGGATGCAGCGAGCCTTGGGGATACCAGGGTTCGGCTGAACGGCCTTACGCTCCGCCTGAGCGCCCAGGATGATCTGCCACGCATCACCGGCGCCCCGGAGGCGGCGGGCGCTTTCACATTCGCGCCGGCGACGATAACCTTTCTGGCCACGTCCGCGCCAAACAAAGCGTGCTGGGGATGAGTTCGCACACACACTGTTCCGTGCCTCCCCCAAAAAAAACAAATCCGCCGTTTGTCAACAGCAGTTCGGTCGGCGCAGGCTGAAAGGAAACCGTGGCAATCCGGAAATTTCGGCTGCATAATTTGTTTCCCCCATGAGAGGTGAACGCCGCACCCGGTGGCATTGCTTCCAGGGTCGGATGTCGAGGTGCTCGAATGCCAACGACGCGTGCCAATCTCGATTCCCTCGGTAATCGAGGCCCGCTATTGCGATGGCTGGTTTTCACCGGACTCTGTGTGTTTGCCTTTGTCCTGCTGTGGCGCTTCGGATTGATCCGCCAGATGGTGGCGGGCGATCGGACTTATCTTTCGTCCGTCATCGCCCTGCTCTATGTCGCAGCGTCGATGCACTGCCTGTGGCGCACGATCATGATCTCGCGCGAAGGCGATGCGGCCCGCCGCAGCGGTGCGATGATCGAAGGCGGATCGGGTGGGCTTGATCTTGACGGCGATACGGTCGTCGTCGACGGCGCCGGCCGGTTGCCATCGGGCCTCGTCTCGGCGCACATCCGTGATCTTGCCATCAAGGCGCGCCTGCAGGGTCCGCGAAAACTCGACCAGACGCTGTTGCTGCGCGGGCTGGCGGGCCGGCTGCGCGGCTCCAACCAGTTCGGCGCTTTCGCCAGCGACACATTGATGAAGCTCGGCCTGCTTGGCACCATCATCGGCTTTATCATGATGCTGGCTCCGATCGCCGGGCTTGACCCCAGCGACCGCGGCACCATCAGATCCTCGATGAACCTGATGAGCGACGGCATGGCGGTGGCGATGTACACCACGCTCGCAGGTCTCGTCGGCTCGATCCTGGTCCGGATCCAATACTATATGCTGGACGACGCAACCTCCAAGTTGTTTGCCTATGCCGTCGGCCTGACGGAAGTCCGCGTGGTTTCGATCCTCGAAGGTCAGCCCGGAGCGGCGGAATGATCGACGAGTTCGAGCTGATACCGCAGGAAGAGCCGTTCGATCCGTTCGCGGTCATGCTGTTCAAGGCGCTGCAGGTTCTTGCCTTTCTGTTTTTCATCGCACTGCTCGCGATTGCGCCCGAGGCAAAGGACGGCAAGATCGACAGCAAGGCCGAATTTCTCGTTACGATGGCCTGGCCCGACCAGCATCCCGACGACTTCGACATGTTCGTGCAGGATCCGCTCGGCAACATGGTCTGGTATCGGCGTCGCGAAGCCGGATTTCATGCTGCTCGATCGAGACGATCGCGGCGGCGCCAACGATTTCATTCTGGTCAACGGCCGCAAGATCCTGTCGCCGATCCGGCAGGAGACGGTCAGCATCCGCGGCATCGTCGCCGGCGAATACACCGTCAACATCTACCACTTCATCGCGATGGGCCGCGAACCGGTGCCGGTTTCGGTGAAGGTCGAGAAGCTTAATCCAACAGTTCAGGTCGTCCATTACGCCAAGATGATGATGGAAAGCGCGGGCACCGAACGCACCGCCGTCCGCTTCTCGATTGACGCCAGCGGCGGCATCGTCGACGTAAACCATCAGGAGAAGTCGCTGCTGCAGACGCTGCGCAACCGGCTCAGCAAGAGCGGCTGACCATGGAATTGCAGAAGGAAATTCTCGGCCTGTCGATCGCCTTCGCGCTGCTGGCGGCGCTGCTGCTGGTCGTCGCGCTGCGCGCCCGCATTCCCTGGCCGCTCAAGGTCGCCATGGTACTCGTCACCAGCGCCTATTATTGCGTGGCGTTCTTCCGTATCGAAGGCCTGTCCGGCTGGTCGGCGGCGACGCCGTTGCCGTCACAATTCCAGTTGCTGTGGGCGCGGGTCGTCGAACCAAATCCGCTCGACCGGGATCCCGGCGCGGTGCACATCTGGGTCGAGGAACTCGATGCCGCGAATCTTCCGAACGGCCAGCCCCGGGCGCATAGACTTCCCTATTCCGCGGCCCTCGCCCACAAGGTGGAGGCCGCGCGCGACGAGATCATGAAAGGCCATCCGCAGGGCGGACGCGCGGCCGATTACGGCGCGGGTAACGGACAACCGGCGCCGGAGGGACCGTCCGATGTCTCGACGCTTCGCCCTTCGGCCGCGCCGGGCGGCGATCCGACCGGCGGCGGTCCGCTCGATTTCTCGTTCCTGACCGGCGAATCCGGCAACATCGAATTCGCGCCGCTACCGGTTCCGATTCTTCCTCCAAAGGACACTCCTTGATTTCCTCCGGGATTCGATACGCGCTTTACGATAGCCATCATGCTTGCGGCTTGAGCAAGCCTTCGATGATCGCCTGACGAACCCGGATGCGGGGCGCGACCCCGGATTGATCAAACACCTCCGGGCTGAACGTAACAAAACACGTAACCGCCTCGGCTCAAGAACAAGATGCCATGTCCGGTTGGGTTCGACTTGTCCCACTTCAGCTTGTTGTTCGGAATCTCGATCTCGGTGCCCATCGGAACATGGGGCCGGCCGCGCGGCGCGTCCTCGCGATCGTCGGTAATGGTCGCATAGGTCTTGCCGTCCCTGACGTGGATTTCATCGGCCCAATAAGCGTCCGCTTCCCCGCAACATGATGCGGTCGGAACGTCGGGCTGCATCAAGGATTGATACCACTCGCGAACCGCAGGATCTGCCTTTTCCCACTGTCCGGAATTGTGCGCATTCACACCGCCAATCGAGCAGCCGAAAATACCGAGAAAAAGGATGATATATTTCATCCGTATCGCTCCTGTGTTCTCCGGCAGAGTCATCAAAGCAAGCTTCGTGCCGCGAATCACTTCGCGCTGACTGAGCGTCGCGGGAACTCCGCTGAGCGACGGACTTCATACGCGTGTGGACGTATGGATTTAGAACGACGGTTAAGAAGAAATATTGGATCGATCTGGCGACAGTGGCTGATATTTTGTTTCTGCCGGTGGCGCGAACGACTTCAATAATGACTGAAGCGTCCCTTCCTCAGACCGCGCGCCGCATTCACCGGTAAAGTGTCGAAGGTATTTTTGAATTGTAAAGCGCAATCAGCAATCAAAGAGCGACGCGGTTCCGCGCGAAACCGTCACCACAGCGACTGGCGTGCGCGCTCCGGCCATTCACGGTCATACACCTCGCCGCCGACGCGGTTCTCGCTCATGTCGGCGAGAATCTGACCCGGCGTCGGCAGGCTTTTCGGATCGACCCGCTTGTCGAGATTCCACAGGTCGGACCGGACGATGGCGCGGGCGCACTGAAAATAAATTTCATCCACGGTCATGACGATGACCGTGCGTGGCGCCTTGCCGTCGATCTCGAACGACGCCAGCAAGCCCGCATCGTTCGATACCTGCGCACGGCCGTTGACGCGCAACGTGCTGCCGGAACCCGGGATCAGGAACAATAGCGCGATCCTGGGATCGCGCACGATGTTGCGCAGCGAATTGATCCGGTTGTTGCCGCGGCGGTCCGGCATCATCAGCGTCTTTTCGTCCTGCACGCGGACGAAGCCAGGCAGATCGCCGCGCGGCGAGCAATCCAGTCCCTCCGGTCCGCAGGTCGCCAATGCCGCGAACGGCGAGCTGTCGATCAGCACGCGATATGACGGGGTGATCCGATCAGCGACCTTGACGGTGGACGCCTCATTGGGCTGGCCGTAGATCGCTTCAAGCTGTTCGATCGTCGCGATCATCGGCATCGTCGCTCTCCTGCTCTCTGCCTCACGGCTCAATGGCCCCTGATGATCCGAGTGAGCTCGCGCGCATGATGCGCGACGTCGCCGACATTGCTGATGGTGACGTCAGGCGCAGACGCACCGCTATCGACGGCGCGCCGAAGCCTGTTCTCGATCCGCCCGTCGCTGCCACGCGCCCGCACGGCGAGACGTTCGGCAAGAATTTCGGGCGGCGCCGTGATCGAAACCACGACGACATCGACATAGGCCCGGCGCATCGCGTCAACCACCGTGCGCGACACGTTGGCGACCACCGTGCGCTCGGCGCGCAGCTCGTCGTCGATCGCTCGCGGCAAGGCGTAGCAATGGCCATGCGCTTCCCAATGCACCGCGAAATCGCCTTGGCTGCGCGCCCGCCCGAAAGCATCGAGGCTCATCTGCTCGTTGTCCTCGAAGGACGAGGCTTCCCGCGTCACCACGCGGCGCGGAAAAACGATGTGGGCGTCATCGAGGCAGGCGGTCCGCGCCAACCCGAGCAGCGTATCCTTGCCGGCGCCGCTCGGGCCGACCACCAGAACCAGCCGGCCCGGCCCGATCGCGGCCGGTTGACGACCGGATATGGTCGGCACTTCGCTCACGCCACGCGATGCCCTTCGCGCCAGACGCTACGAACCACCGGAATGTCGCGGGCCACATGCACGCGTATCAGATCGGCGCGCTTGCCCACCGCGATCTCCCCGCGGTCGGCGAGACCGACCGCCTCTGCCGGCGTCCTGGTGACGGTGCGGACCGCGGACGCCAGATCGATCGCCGGGACGCGCTGGGACAATTGCAGCGCCCCCATCAGCAGGCTGGAGGGAATGTAGTCGGAGGACAGGATGTCCAGCAGCCCTTCATGGGCGAGATCAACCGCGGCGATGTTGCCGGAATGCGAACCACCGCGCACGACATTCGGTGCGCCCATCAGAATGCCGATGCCGGCCTGGTGCAATCCGCGCGCCGCCTCCATCGTGGTCGGAAACTCCGCCACCGAAACGCGATCGCGGATGGCGTCGGTGACATTCTCATCGGTGGTGTCGTCGTGACTGGCAAGCGGAATTTCGTACCGATGCGCCAGCGCCACGATCTCGCGCATGTTGGTGGCGGCATAGGCCTTCTGATAGGCAAAACGCTTTTCGAACAGCGTATCGAGTTCCGCGTCGGTCATGCCGGCGCCCTTGCCGCGGTAATAGGCGCGCAGCTTGCCTTCATCGCGGAACTGGCGTTGCCCCGGGGTGTGGTCCATCAACGACATCAGCCGCACATCCGGTCGCCCGATCAACTCCTTTGCTTCCTCGACCACGCTCGGCATCGGGATTTCGCAACGCAGATGCAGGAAATGGTCGGCGCGCAGCAGATTGGCGTCGCGCGCCGACGTGATCGCCTTAGCCAGCACGCCTGCCCGCCCATCGACTTCCTCGGCACCGTCCTCGCGCCAGACCCGCAGCGAATCCAGCACCGTGGTGATGCCCGAGGTCGCCAGCTGCCCGTCATAGGAGATAACCGCGGCGACGGGATTCCAGAACACTTTCGGGCGCGGCACGTAATGCGCTTCCAGGTGATCGGTGTGCAGTTCGATCAGGCCGGGCATGATCAGGTCGCCGCCCGCGTCTTCGCTTGCCGGCGGGGCGTCGCCCTCGCCGTATTCCGCAATGCGACCATCCGCGAAAGCGATCCAGCCGCGTTCGATCACGCGATCCGCCAGCACGATCCTGGCGTTGCCGAGTACGGTTTCAGGCCTGGTCGAGGTCATCTCACATCTTTCTTCAAGCGGCAGCGGCAAACGATGTCACGTCAACGACGCGGTCGGCGATCAGATGACGGATCTCGTCGTCATGCACAATCGCCACCATCGCAACGCCCGCCCGCTTCTTTGCATCGATCAGATCGACGACGACAGCGCGATTGGCGGCATCCAGCGAAGCCGTCGGCTCGTCCAGCAGCAGTATCGGCAAGTCCGAGATGAAACCGCGCGCGATATTCACGCGCTGTTGTTCGCCGCCCGAGAAAGTCGAAGGCGGCAGCGCCCACAGGCGTTCGGGTATGTTGAGTGATCGCAACAGCGAGCCTGCCTGTTCGCGCGCCGACGCCCTGGTCGCGCCATTCACGATCAGGGGTTCGGCCACCACGTCGATGGTAGCAACCCGGGGCACCGCGCGCAGGAACTGGCTGACATAGCCGATCGTATTGCGGCGGACGCTGAGAACCTGCCGCGGTTCAGCGGTGGCCAGATCGATCTGCGCACCTTCATGCCGGATACCGATGCGGCCGCCATCGCAGCGATAATTGCCGAAAATCATCTTCAGGATCGACGATTTGCCGGCGCCCGATGGACCTGACAGAACCACGCATTCGCCCGGCTCGACCCGAAACGAGACGCCGTGCACCACCGGAAGCCGCACGCCTCCCTGCAGATGCATGACAAAGGTCTTTTCGGCGTCGGTGATTTCGATCATCGCTGTCATTGGTGAAACCTCATGCCGGCAGGATCGAAGAGACGAGCAACTGGGTGTAAGGTTCACGGGGATCGTCGAGCACCTGATCGGTCAACCCGGTCTCGATCACACGACCGCCCTTCATCACCATCATCCGGTGCGACAATAGCCGCGCCACCGCGAGATCGTGGGTGACGACGATCGCCGCCAGTCCCAATTCGCTCACAAGGTTACGCATCAAATCCAGCAGCCGCGCCTGCACGGAGACGTCGAGCCCGCCGGTCGGCTCGTCCATGAACACCAGACGCGGCTCGGTCACCAGATTGCGCGCGATCTGCAGCCGCTGCCGCATGCCACCGGAATAGGTGCGCGGCGCATCGTCGATGCGCCCGATGTCGATCTCGACGCGCTCCAGCCAGGATGACGCGGTATCCCGGATGCGCCCATAGTGATTCCAGCCCACCGCCATCAGCCGCTCGCCGACATTGGCGCCGGCCGAGACCGCCATCCGCAGGCCCAGTGCAGGATCCTGGTGCACATAGCCCCAATCGGTGCGAAATAGAAACCGCCGCTCGGCTTCGCCAAGTGCCGCCAGGTCGCGCATCACGCCGTCCCGCATCCGGTACGACACCTGCCCCGCGCCGGGCGCAAGCTGCGCCGACAGCAATTGCAGCAAGGTGCTCTTGCCGGAACCGGACTCGCCGACGATCGCCAGCACCTCGCCGGGATAGAGCGCAAAGGACACGTCCCGGCACGCCATCAGCCGGCCATAGGACTTGCTCAGGCCCTCGGCCAACAGCAGCGGCTGATCGTTGTCCGGACCGGCATTCTCATTCTCAGCCATGCGGCCTCTCTTTGTGCGGCGCCGCGCTTTCGCTGCCGCGGTGGCCCAAAGCCTGACGCGCCTCGCAATAATCGGTATCGGAGCAGACGAACATCCGGCTGCCCTTGTCGTCGGTAACGATTTCGTCGAGATAGGAATCATCAGCCCCGCACAGCGCGCACGGCGCGTCGAACCGGTAGCGCGTGAACGGGTGATCCTCGAAGTCGAGCGATGTGACCTGGGTGTAAGGCGGAATCGCATAAATGCGCTTCTCGCGCCCGGCGCCGAACAATTGCAAGGCCGGACAATTATCCATCTTCGGATTGTCGAATTTCGGCGTCGGCGACGGGTCCATCACATAACGCGCATTCACCTTCACGGGATAGGCGTAGGCGGTGGCGATATGACCGAAGCGAGCGATATCCTCGTAAAGCTTGACATGCATCAGCCCGTATTCGCCGAGCGCGTGCATGCGGCGGGTTTCGGTCTCGCGCGGCTCAAGGAAGCGCAGCGGCTCCGGGATCGGCACTTGATAGACCAGCACCTGCCCGCCATGCAGCGGCGCTTCGGGAATGCGGTGCCGGGTCTGGATCACGGTGGCCTCCGCGGTGGAGGTCGTGGTCGCGACGCCGGCGGTCTTGGTGAAGAACTTGCGGATCGAGATCGCGTTGGTGGTGTCGTCGGAGCCCTGATCGATCACCTTCAGCACGTCGGCAGGTCCAAGAATGGCCGCAGTCACCTGCACGCCGCCGGTGCCCCAGCCATAGGGCATCGGCATTTCGCGGCTGGCGAATGGCACCTGATAGCCGGGAATCGCAATCGCCTTCAGGATGGCGCGACGGATCATCCGCTTGGTCTGTTCGTCGAGATAGGCGAAGTTATAGGCTGGCGCGTTCATTCCGCGGCCTCCTGGAGGGCGACCGAAGCGTCCGCCGCTTCGGAAAATTCCTTGCGCAGCTTGCGCAGCAGGCCGAGTTCGGACTGGAAGTCCACATAATGCGGCAGCTTGAGATGCTCGACAAAGCCGGTCGACTGCACATTATCGGAATGCGACATCACGAACTCTTCGTCCTGTGCAGGGGCGATAATCTCCTCGCCGAGTTCGCGGGCGCGCAAGCTCCGGTCGACCAGCGCCATCGACATGGTCTTGCGCTCGCTTTGCCCGAAGGCGAGACCATAGCCCCGCGTAAAGCACGGCGCTTCGGTGGCCGACCCCCTGAACTGATTGACCATCTGGCATTCGGTCAAAGTGATCGAACCGAGCGGCACGGCGAAGCCGACATCTTCGGCCATGAATTCCACCTCGACCTCGCCGAGGCGGATTTCGCCGGCAAAGGGATGGTTGCGGCCATAGCCGCGCTGCGAGGAGTAGCCGAGCGCCAGCACAAAGCCCTCGTCGGCACGCGCCAGATTTTGCAGCCGCAGGTCGCGGCCGGCGGGAAAACTCAGCGGCTCGCGGGTGAGATCGCCGACCGGTGCATCGGCATCCGCCTCCGGCGACGGTTCGATCAGGCCGTCGCGGCCGAGAATATCGGTGACGCGCGGCATCGTTGCAGGCGACGCCTCGGCGGTTGCCGGCGGTTCCGGAACGAGACCCTCGGCAAGCTGGGCATCCAAGAGGCGGTGAGTGTAATCGAAGGTGGGCCCGAGTACCTGCCCGCCCGGCATGTCCTTGAAGGTCGAGGAAATCCGGCGGCGCACCTGCATCCGGCCGGTATCGACCGGTTCGGTCGCGCCAAAGCGCGGCAACGTCGCGCGGAAGGCGCGCAGCAGGAAAATCGCCTCGATCATGTCGCCGCGGGCCTGCTTGATGGCCAGCGCCGCAAGTTCGCGGTCGTACAGCGAGCCTTCGGTCATTACGCGATCGACGCCGAGGCTTAGTTGTTCGGATATCTGAGCGAGCGTAACGTCCGGAACATCGCGATCACCGCGGCGCTCATGCGCCAGCAGGCGATGGGCGTTTTCAATGGCGCGTTCGCCTCCCTTGACGGCGACATACATGTTCAGCCTCCCTTTGCGACCAGCCGCGTCGTGCGCGGGATCGCGACAATGGTATCGTCATGGACCAGCATGACATCGATGCCGCGCGGAAACAGCGCCTGGTTGACCGCCAGCCGCTCAAACAAATCCCTCGGCTGGATCCCGGCGTGCAGGGTGGTGACACCGTCGATACCGGGGCCGCGCAATTCGAATGCCGAACCGTGCGTCAGGCTCTCGACCTGCAGGATCAGCGTGGTCGAGCGGTCGGGATATTCATTGCTGCCGAAGGCAAAGCGATCGAGGCCGGGAAGCAGGCGCGCGTCACCGATCAGGGCAAAGCTGCAGATCGAGGAATCCGCGATCACAGGCGCGCCGGTGTGGAATTTGAGCCATTTCGTCACTTCCGGCGTCTCTGACATCAACGGGTCCAGCCAGAGCGGCGTATCGTGATCGAACAATGTCAGCGCGATCGCTGCGGTGCCGCACATCATGGCTGCGGGAGCCCCGGCGGCGACGGCGATCCGTTGCACGCTGCCGGGCCGCGCCATCGCATCCATCACCGAACGAAAAGTCGACTGCGCCGACAACACCTTGTCCGCGAACCCTGCTGGCAATTCGGCAACCGTCGTCATCGTTCAGCCCTCACCGCGCACCAATGTGTAAAAATCGACCCGGGTCGCCGCGGTCTCCGCAGCCTTCCGGTTCCGTTTGGAGGTCATGGCGATGCGCAGCGGCGCAAGCACCTTTGTTTCCATCGCATCGGCGAATTCATTCGACTGCACCAATGCGTCGCACAACGCGATCATCCGCGCTTTCTGCCGATCGCGGCCGAGCACATAGCCGAAGCCCACTTCGCCGGTTGTCAGCCGCACGGCCGCGCGCGAGACCGTGGCTTCGCCAAGATTGAACGGCGCGCCGTCGCCGCCGATGCGGCCCCGCACCATCACCAGACCGTTCTCCGGCTCGCGCAGATTTTCATGGGCCGGCAGCGCAATGGCCTCGAGGTGACAGGCAATCTCCGCCGCATCGGAATGCGCCAGAACCGCCATCGCCGCCTGTCGCTGCGCCTGCCTGTCGTTTTCGTGAACCGCGGTCATGTCAGCCTTGCCGAAATCAAGTTGTCTATGATATTAGACAACTTGATAACGGTGCGCCATGACTGTTTCGTGACAACAGCGTAATTTTTCCAATGCCCTTCTCCGGCTTTCCGGTACACATGTGATGACCATGCAGGACACAGCCTCCGGAGTCGCGTTATGGCGGCAGGTCGCCGACGGGATCGAGCGCGGCATCGCCGACGGCCGCTTTGCAGCCGGCGAGCGGCTGCCGGGCGAGACGGAAATCGCCGAGAACTATCGGGTCAACCGTCATACCGTGCGGCGGGCACTGGCGACACTGGCCGAGCGCGGCCTGGTGCGCGCCGAACGCGGCAGCGGCACCTATGTGGAGGCGCCACGGCTCGCCTATCCGCTGCGCTCGCGCACACGCTTTTCCGAGATCGTCGGCGCCGGCGGCCGCGAGCCCGACGGCCAGTTGATCGGCGCTTGCGAGGAGCCCGCGAGCCGCGAACTGGCGCGACTGCTCGGCCTGAAGACGGGCGCACCGCTGGTCCGGATCGAGGCGCTGCGGCTGGCTGACCGCACGCCGATATGCGTCAGCAGCATCTGGTTAGGCGCAGAGCAATTTCCCGAGGCCGGGCGGATCTATGAGCGCGAACGCTCCATGACAAGCCTGCTGGCGCACTACGGAATCCGCGATTTCCGCCGGGCTTCGACCCGCATCACGGCGGCCATTGTCGATGCAACCGATGCCGTACGGCTCGACCTCGCACTGGGACGCCCCGTGCTGGTGGTCGACAGCACCGACGTCGATGCCGGAGGGAAACCGCTCACGACCAAGCGCACACGCTTTGCCGCGGAAAGGGTCGAGTTCGTCGTCGAAAACGGATAGAGCGAACAAAGAGGTGAGATCATGATCTCACCCGGCATCGTCACGCGACCGCGCGACGCCCGATGATGGCAAAGCGGAGCTTGCCGGAAATCCAGTCGATCGCGGCGACCGCCACCAGGATCATGAGAATGAGGAATGACACCTTCTGCCATTCCAGCACGCGGATCTGCTCGGCCAGTTGCAGGCCGATGCCCCCGGCGCCCACGATGCCGATGATGGTCGCCGAGCGCGTGTTCGAACTCGATGAAATAAAGCACCTGGCCCGCGATCACGGGCAGCACCTGCGGCATCAGGCCGAAGCGGATTTCATGCAACGCGTTGCCGCCGGAGGCGCGGACGCCCTCGACTTGCTTCTTGTCCGCACCTTCAATGGCCTCGGAGAACAGCTTGCCGAATGCGCCGAAATCCGACACCGCAATCGCCAGCACGCCGGCAAAGGGACCGAGACCGACGACATTGATCCAGACCAGCGCCCAGATCAGCGTATCGACGCCGCGGATGGAATCGAGAAATCGCCGCACCGGAAAACGGAAGATATTGGAAGGCACGATGTTCTTTGCCGCCAGCAGGCTGACCGGCAGCGCGGCAACCGCGGCGATCGTGGTGCCGAGCAGCGCGATCGACAAGGTTTCTCCGAGCGCGACCAGATAGGCCGGCAGCGAGGAGCCCGGATCGGGCGGGATCATCATCAGCGTAATCCAGCCGAGCTGGTGAAGGCCGGAGAGAAGCCGCGCCGGAGAAAAGTCGAGATCGATCAGCCCGAATACGAAGATGCCTAACGCGCCTGCTATCATGGCGGGCGTCGCCAAACGCGCGGAGAGCGGTCTGCTGAAGATTTCCGGATATCGCGCCCGGAGACCTTCCGGATCTGGTGCCGGCAATTGGGTCATGTTCGCGCGTCCTTGCCGAACAGCCGGCTGCGCACCCAGCCGGTGCCGATATCGATGACGAAGACCGTGGCGATGATCGTCAGCAATATGGCGCTGACGTCGGAATAGTAGAATTTCCGGATGGCGACGACGAGTTCCTGCCCGATGCCGCCGGCGCCGACGAAACCCATCACCGATGCTTCCCGGACATTGATTTCGAAGCGCAACAAAGCGTAGCTGGCGTAGCCCGCCACGACCTGCGGCAACACGGCAAAGCGCATGCAGGATAGCCAACTCGCGCCGGTGGATCGGATCCCCTCCACGGGTTTCATGTCGGCGTTTTCCACGATCTCGGAAAACAGCTTGCCGAGCGCGCCGGTCGAGTGAATGGCAATCGCCAGCACACCCGCCATCGGTCCAAGACCGAATGCGATCACAAAGATCAGCGCGAATACGATGCCGGGAACGGTGCGGGCGAATTCCAGCAGGCGGCGGACGAGGAAACGAAGCCATGGCGCCGGCGAGGTGTTTTCCGCGGCGAAAAAATTCAAGGCAAAGGCGAGAGTAGCACCGAACAAGGTCCCGACATAGCTGATCAGGATGGTCTCGCCGAGCATCCAGAGCCATTTGCGCCAGCCCCAGAACCATTCGCCGATGTTGGTCCAGACCCGCGTGCCATCCTCCAGCGTGAGGATACGGTCGAAATAGCTGACGAAATTCCCAAAGTAGGTGAAGAACGTCCTCAAGTTTACTTCCGCTCCGACCGAGGCGACGACGAGGACGGCGAAAAACACCGCCGCCGCCAGCATCAGGCGGAAACGCTTGCGCGCGACCGCCTTGCGATAGGCCTCGTTCAGCACCGCCAGCTGTTGCTCCGGAAGGATGGAAACGGCGACGGTCATTGAAGCGGCGGCTCCGGTAAAATCCAAACGGAAAAAAGGCCGGGTCGTTCAGACCCGGCCTTTCTCATTTCAGTTTCGTTCAGGACGCCTTCTTCTTGCGCAGATTGTCGACGAACTTGATCAGGTCGATGGTCGCGTCCCAATCCTTGGTCGTAGCCGGATGGAAGCCCTGCTTCTGGCCATCCGACAGCCGGTCGAACGCGGCCTTGTCCTTGGTCGGCGACTCCATGAAGGCCTTGGCGATGGCGGCCTTCAGATCTTCCGGCAGTTCCGAATTATACGCATAGGGTCCGTTGATGATCTGCGCCGATTTGTGGATGATCCGGAAATCATCCTTTTTCATCGGCGTGCCGTCGGCATTCTTCAGCATGCCCTTGTGCAGCATCTGCGCAAGGGTCGAGTCGTCGTCGCTGGTCCATTGATTGGCCGCGACGTCCACAGTGCCTTGCGCCAGCGCCAGCATGGCGTTCTCATGGCTGCCGGTGAAGACGACCTTGCCGAAATAGGTGTCGGCATCGGAGATGCCCATCTTGTCGAGCTCGAAGCGGGGGACGTTGTTGCCGGAGGTCGAATTCGGATCGACCAGACCGAGATTCTTGCCCTTCAGCGCGTCGATGCTCTTGTAGGGGCTGCTCGCCTTCACGAAGAACATCGAATAATAGCCGGTGCTGCCGTCCGCATTGATGTCGTTGGCGAAGGCGTCGGTCTTGACGCCGGTCAGCCGTGCGCGCGCGAACGACGCCGAACCATAGCTCGCGATGTGGATGTTGCCGGCGCGCTGGCCTTCGATCACGGCGGCATAGTCATTCGCGATTCGCAGGGTCACTTTCACGCCGAGTTCCTTGGAGAGATAAGCGACGAACGGCGTCCAGCGTTCGGTGACGCCGGATGCGTTTTCGGCCGGCACCACCGCGAAGGTCAATTCCGGATATTTGGCTTTCCAGTCCTGCGCCGATGCCGCGGAAGCGGCGAACGCCAGCATGGCAGCGCTTGCAA
Organism: uncultured Alphaproteobacteria bacterium; assembly: GCA_963793165.1. Taxonomy (GTDB): domain Bacteria; phylum Pseudomonadota; class Alphaproteobacteria; order Rhizobiales; family Xanthobacteraceae; genus Bradyrhizobium. Next base: position 1,455,703 of record CAWBYU010000001.1, on the reverse strand, counting down.
TGATAGTTCGACGATTGATCATGACGGCCTCTTTTCCTGGTGTTTAATTCGCTCGCCCTGCGGTTGTTCGCAAAACGTATTGGTCGCTATGACGCGATACTCAGGCTGCCGCGGCCGTGCCGAGAGCTGGAACTCTTGAAGCGCCGGAATCCTGGGCCGACGAAGTACCCATCACTTCGTCAGCCTCGAGATCGTACAATTCGCGCGCGATGTGTTCGGTCAGGGTCGCGGGTGCGCCGTCGAACACGACCCGGCCGGACGCCATGCCGATCAGGCGATCGCAATAGGTCCGCGCCAGATCGAGCGAATGCAGGTTGCAGATCACGGTGATGCCGAAATGCTTGTTGATGCGCAGCAGCGCATCCATCACGATCCGGGTGTTGCGCGGATCCAGCGACGCGATCGGCTCATCGGCCAGAATGATGTCGGGCTCCTGAACCAGCGCGCGGGCGATCGCGACGCGCTGCTGCTGACCGCCGGAGAGCTGGTCGGCGCGCTGCGCCGCCAACGAACCCATGTCGAACTGCTCCAGCGCCGACATCGCAACGGCGATATCCTCTTCAGGCCAGAGCTGGGTCAACGATCGCCAAGACGGAATTTCCGAGAGGCGTCCCATCAGCACGTTGGTCAGGACATCGAGCCGGCCGACGAGATTGAACTGCTGAAAGATCATGGCGGAACGCGCACGCCACTGCCGCAGCTCCCTGCCGCGCAAAGCCGTGACATCGACGCCTTTATAGAGAATCCGTCCCTCGGTGGGCGGCGCCAGGCAGTTGATCATCCGCAGCAGCGTCGACTTGCCGGCGCCGGAACGGCCGATCACGCCGACAAAGCCGCCCGGCGCAATCGAGAATGACGCGTTGTCGACCGCGGCTTTTGCGCCGAACCGGCACGTCAGACCTTCCACTACCAGCATGCACTGCTCCAAAACGCCCAAGCGTCATCATCGCTAGCGTCCGGATTCAACAGTTGTGTGACAGTGCCGCTGCAGTGCGGCAATCGTCCACACCTCAGGCGCTGTCACGCATATGTCATAACACTGTCATCAGGGACGTCGATGACGTGCGGCTTCGATATTCATTGCTCGTGGAAGTCCGCATGGCCGGCAAGATGCTTTCGGTTGAACCTACCGTCGATCCGACCGCGAGATTGCACGACACCAAGCTCGGCGCCTATTGCGAGGTCGGCGCGCGCACGATCCTGCACGAGGTCACGCTCGACGATTATTCCTATGTCGTCAACGATGCGCAGATCGCCTACACGACGATCGGAAAGTTCTGCTCGATCGCGGCGATGACACGGATAAACCCCGGCAACCACCCGATGCAGCGGGCCTCGCAGGCTCACTTCACCTATCGCGCCAGCGCGTATTTTCCGGGAGAGAGCGACGAGGCGGAGTTCTTTGAATGGCGGCGCGGGCATCACGTCCACATCGGCCATGATGTCTGGATCGGGCACGGCGCCATCGTGCTGCCGGGCCGCAGCATCGGCACCGGCGCCGTGATCGCGGCCGGCGCGATCGTGACCAAGGATGTCCCGGCCTACACCATCGTCGCAGGGAACCCGGCGCGCGCAATCAGGCGGCGGTTTCCCGAACCGGTTGCCGAGCGGCTGGCAGAGCTTGCCTGGTGGAACTGGGAGCACGAAACCCTTCGCGGCGCCTTGCCTGATTTCCGAAAGCTGGCTATCGAGGATTTTCTCGAAAAATATGAAGCGGCCACGCGCCCCGGTCGCCGATATCCCCCGCAACGAAGTGCAATATCGTGACAGACATACTTATCGAAGGCGGCCGGACTTTGCTCGGCGAAGACGTGCTCGAAACTTCGCTGCACATCGCTGATGGCGAAATCACCGCCGTGGGCTCCAGCCACGGAGGAAGTTCACTGGGTATCGATGCAAGCGGCCTGAAGGTGTTGCCGGGCATCGTCGATCTGCATGGCGATGCGTTCGAGCGACAGATGATGCCCCGCCCCGGCGTCGATTTCCCCGTCGACGTGGCGCTGGTTGACAGCGACCGGCAGGCCATCGCCAACGGCATCACCACGGTTTTTCATGCCACGACCTGGTCCTGGGAGCCGGGCCTGCGCAGCGCCGGCAATGCACGGGAGTTGCTCGAGGCCATCGAGCAGCTGCGGCCGCAACTGGCGGCGGATACCCGTTTTCATCTTCGTCACGAGACCTACAATCTCGATGCCGAGGCGGAGATCAGCCAATGGCTGTCCGATGGGCGCATCGACCTGTTCGCATTCAATGACCATATGGACTCGACGGTCGCCAATCTTGCCAAGCCGCATAAGCGCAGCCGCATGGTCGAGCGTACCGGTCTTTCCAACGACGCGTTCGATGATCTTGTGGAGCGCATCGTTTCCCGCGGCGACGAGGTCCCTGCATCGATCGCACGGCTCGCCAACGCTGCGCGAGACGCCAATATCCGAATGCTGTCGCATGACGATGACAGCCCGGCGATGCGAAAGGCATTTCGGACGCAAGGCGTCGGCATCGCCGAATTTCCGGTCAATGAGGAAACCGCGCGCGAAGCGGCCGAGGCCGGAGATTTCATCGTATTCGGCGCCCCCAATGTCGTGCGCGGCGGCAGCCATACCGGATGGACCAAGGCGGCCGACATGGTCGCCAAGGGCCTATGCTCGATCCTCGCATCCGACTATTATTATCCGGCGCAGTTGCTGGCGGCATTCCGCCTTGCCGCCGACGGCATACTGCCACTCCCGCAGGCCTGGAATCTGATATCGGCAGCGCCCGCCAGCGCCACGGGCCTCGTCGATCGCGGTGTTCTGGCGGTAGGACGCCGCGCCGACATCGTTCTGGTCGACGACGAGGTGCCGTTACGGCCGCGGATTGTCGGTGTGATCGCCGGCGGTCGCCTGGTCCATCTGACCGACGCAACTCGCTTGATCCGCTCCAAAGCCGCCCCGCAAAAGGCGGTTGCAGCCGCGTGAAGCGGCTCTATTCTGAGGCCGATGGCAACCTTTCCACGCTACGCGATCTATTTTGCCCCGGCGCAGGGCAGCGACTTCGATCGTTTTGGCGCGCATTTGCTCGGCTATGACGCCTTCACGGGCGAGGACTTGCCTTTCCCTGACCGCATTCTGCGGACGGTGCCGGATTGGCGCGATCTCACAAAGGACCCCCGCAGTTACGGTTTTCACGCCACGCTGAAAGCGCCACTGTCGCTGGCGCCGGGCAAGACCGAGGCCGAGCTTCTCGCCGCATGCGAGACGTTCGCCACCGCGCCTCCGGCGATTCCGGTCATCAGGCCCGTGATCGGTTCGATCAGCGGCTTTATCGCGGTGATACCGGCGGAGCCGCCGGCGGCACTGATCCGGTTTGCGGCCGACTGCGTGAGCGCGTTCGATTCATTCCGCGCGCCGCTCACGGCGGAGGACCGTGCGCGACGAAATCCCTCGCAATTGACGCCGAGGCAATGCGAACAGCTCGATCGCTGGGGGTATCCATATGTCATGGCGGACTTCCGCTTCCACATGACGCTGACGGGCCGGCTCGACGCCGAGCGGCGCGAACCCATCCTGGCGATGCTGCAAAGCAGCTTTTCGGCGCTCGATCTCAAAACGCTGGCCGTCGACCGGATCGCGGTATTCCGTCAGGACACTGCAATCGCGCGATTCCGGATCATTAACCACTGGAAGCTCAGCACGAAGGCTCAGCCTCAGGGCCGGTAGACCCGTCAAGTTTGCACTGCAGCAGAGCCTGCATTCGCGCGCGGTGTTGGATCGAGCGGGCGGCAAACCATATCGCGAAGCCTGACGAGGGTTAGGGTTAATCCGCAGAACTGAATGCAATCCTACTTATTTCCAGCAATACATCGTTCGACGTAGATGCTATCTTCACCTTGTTAGCAAGTGCAATATAAAGCGTACGGCGTTCAGTAAAATGCTTCATGTATCGTGTGACCTCGCGGGAATACCCCTCAACACCGGCAAGCCTCCGGTCTACATGCAGAGGTGGTTCACCGATATCGCTGAACGAAACGATCACACGAAAAAAATACAAATTATCGAGGATGGCAAAGTAGCCGGCAGCCTGGCGATCGTCCTCGGACGAAACAGCATAGGGATGAAGCAGGCGTACAATTTGCCTTGGGCGCGCGTGTGCGGTCCGAATATTTCCGAAGGCATCGACGAAGTTAAGGCAACTCAAATTGCGCGCCAGTTGATCAAACGGCTGCCAAAGGACGTCACCTATTTTTTAACGCTGGCGTCCGAGTTCGACTACCGGCTATTTCTGTCGGAAGGATTCCAACCCGCCCTGGAGGATAACTATACGGTAGCACCGGCTCGTTCATCGGAGTTGCATGCCTCGTTCTCGAAAATGACCAAGCGGCATCTCCGGCAGGCCCAGGAGCATTTGATCGTTTCAACGACAACGCCTCAAATTTTTGTACAGACTTACGGTACCGATCTTTTCCGCAGGCGACGGAAGGCCTACGCCCCGCTCTCGATCGCGCACGATATTCTCGAGGAGGGTTTGCGTCGGGATCAGGCCCGCATCTTCACCGCGACCAGACGCGACAGCGGAGAAACCGACGCGGCCGTGGCATGTTTATGGGACGACACCAATTACTATTATTGGATGACCACACGCCGGGTCCAGGTTGAGGGAGAAAGCAAACCTCACCAAGGGGCGGTTAAATTACTGCTGTGGTCGGCCATTCAAGACGCCGCCGCCAGAGGCCTCACCTTCGACTTCGATGGAATTCCATCTGACTTTTCCCAAAAGAAAGACGGCGTAACAAGGCTATATGATGGGATGGGCGCGCAACGATCCATCCGTTACCGGGTGAAGCGCGAAACGGGACTCGAACAATTCATCGGCCGACTTCGCAATCCCACCAAGCAGCTGATTACGAAGACTGTCGGCACATTCATGACGCTCAAGATGAACTACTGACATTGCGGTGGGGCTTGCCTTGACGCCGGCCGACAAGTCAGGACTTGTCCGTTCAATTGTTGCATCGAGGCCGCTTGAAGTGTTCGCCTGCCCGGCGGCGCCGGCGCCGACTTCGTAGCGCCATGAACGTCAGATCGCTCAGGCCTTTCGCAAATAGGTCGGCGTCTCAGACCGCGATGACGAAACGCATTTCACCTGAAAATCGAGCCATGGTGCTCTAAACACTCAGATGCTGTTTGTCGAGCTTCAGCTTGGATCTCACCGCTTAACTCTGCTGAACTCCCTCCACGGCTGCGTCGCAGCTTCGGTCACCTCCTGTTTCGCGGATATCCCATCCCGCGATCAGCAACCCGTAAATCGCGGGTCCGGCCCCTCATGCATCTCTTTCAGATAGGCCAGCGCATACGCGGCCAGTTGATCAGTGTCGTTTTGTCCGGCGGAGCCGAGCTTGTCGATATATCGAATAATTTTTTCTCGGGAGTGCGCAACTCGCGCCGCGTCCAATTGACGGATCAACCCGTAGGCGTTCAATGCACGGTCAGCTATTTCATCCATAAAATACCCCGAAATACTGCACTGCGATGGCTGCAGTGCAGCATTACCACTTCCCAGGGTCAAGCAATTTTGAGTAGAATTTGCCGGTGATGTGGCCCTGCCCGATCACCCTCTCGGGCAGCAAGCGCGATCATCGCAATCCTTTCGCAGTTCCAGAATTAACGCGTGGCATCGACATCAAGCTTAACGCGCGGCTCTCGTTGCGCCATCGATGCCACCGGATAGCATCGCCTTGCCAACAGGCCGCGCACTCGGATCCACTATCCGAGCAATCCCATTCCACCGCGTTGCCTTTCCTTCGTGAAACTCCAGAAGATGGTCGCAGGTAGTCAAGGTTTTGAACGAAATGAGACGGCGCGATCGAGACCTGAATGGATCCGCGTCTGGCACCTTTGGAGGGTCTTCATCCCGAGGCGATCGATTGCGGATCAATTCGTATGCGGAAGGGTTTGGCGACGCCATGACGGACGGCGCTGGATCTACAAAAAGTTCGTCGAATACGCGAGTGACCGATAGACGGTCAATCGGCAGGACGGCGATCTCCAAAGGCGCGCTGCTGTTCTTCAGCGCTCAGCGCGGTGTATTCAGTTGCGAACTGTGCGACGTCACCAATGTCGGCGCCAGGATCAAGCTAAATGGTCTAGGCATACTTCCGCCGAATTTTGAACTCTCGTGCGATAATTTCCATACCATCCGCAAATGCCGGCTGATCTGGCGCCGGGGCGACTTCGTCGGAACCGCCTTCGAAAACTGATCAGCGCATCGGTTCAGTCCCGACATGTCCAAGGCCTCTCAGTCCAGGACTTCGAACTCACGCTGACTATCCTCCACGCACTTGGAGATCACCGCGCTGCATCGTTCGCGTTGCGCTTTTCCATATTTGACGCCTTTAACGATCCAGTTAGCGCCGCTGGACGGAGCGGGAACAAGGCGCTCGACAATGATCGCAATCAAACCCTCGCACGCTGGATCACTTCCCCGGACAGTCTCGGCCAGCGCCTGTTCCAACGCAGCGCGCGTAATCCATGTACGCTTCTTGCTGGATGGCTCGGTCACTTCTTCACTCATGCTGCCCCGCTCGGGTTCGGGGACCATTTCGGGCGAGATCGAATGAGGCTCGGAATTGCCGTGGGTAGCTCCATCAACGCGCAGATCTTTCGCGGCCGCCTTGCCCTGATTATCGAAAATCTCAAAATCTACCTTCTGGCCCTTCCGGAGTTCCGCCAGACCGGCCTCCCGGACCGCAGAGAGATGAACAAAGACGTCCGCGCCGCCGGTGTCCATTCGTATAAAACCGTACCCTTTCGAGTGATTAAACGACTTAACCGTGCCCGTAGCCATTCTTTAAGTTCCGGTCCCAATCTCAGGCTCATTCGACCATAGCGCTTCGCAAAAAAGCAGCACAGAGGCTCGTCAGTCGCGGTGGGTGCTCCAAATTTGGGCACTGCGGAGGCCTCCCTCCCCCGACCATAACAACCAAACTCGCGCCCCACCTACTCCGCCCGCGCTTTGTCCACATTTGATTTGAACCATTCCGGAACCCACTCGTTAGGTCTTTTGGGGGCGTGCATCTGTTCGGCAGGAACTCCATGCAAAAGCCTAGATCCCGATACACACGATCGACAGACGGTCAGAGTGGCCAAACGCACCAGGCTATCGGCAGTGCAACCCCGGAGGGCGCGGGGGGCCTGCGCTATTCATCACCCCGACCCTGGATCCTCGCCATTTCCATCAGCCTCGGGATGTGGGCTTTCATCGCATGGCTGATCTTTGGTATATAGGTTCAGATACGCCCAACCCCCGATGCAGAATCTCATCGAGGTAAAGCTGCGCGCTGCGTTTCCATGAGAACAGCGCCGCTCTCTTTCGTCCTTTCGCTGCCATGGTCGCCCGAAGCCCGTCATTTCCAGCCAAGCCAATAATAGCCTCTCGCCAGCCATCGCTGTCAGCCGGGTCCACGTAAACAACGGCGTCTCCCCCTACTTCAAGAAGGCTTGCTGCGTTCGAGGAGATGACGGGGCAGCCCCTGGTCATAGCCTCCAAGGGCGGTATTCCGAAACCTTCGGTTTTCGACGGGAAAGCCAGACAGATCGCTCCGCCATAAAGAGCGGCCAGGTCGTCATCGCCGACATAGCCGGCGTGATGAATGTTCGATTGATGGTATTTTGACGCCGTATCGGAGAAAATGCTCGATGCCGCGCCCACCACGACGATGTCGATGCCCGCTTCGTCAAGTCCCCGCGCTTGTTCAAGGATGACACGGACGTTTTTGTGCTTCGCACTGCTGCCCAACAAAAGGACGTAAGGGCGTTTCAAGGCCTTGAGCAGTGAAATCGTGGCCCTGCTCGCATCCCACCGCAGCGCATGCTCATGGCCGTTCGGCGCGACGAATATCTTTTCGCGTCGACAGATCCCGTATTTGACCAGCATGTCCGCGGAAAATCGGGAGACAGTCGCGACCCTGCGGGCTCGCTTGCCCAGCAGCGGCAGCAACGTTCGATAGACCAGCCCGAAGGCGCGGGAATAGCTCTCCGGTTCGATGAACGTATTCGCATCGTGAATGCACAGGATGTGGTTTCGCGCCAATACCGGACCGAAATTCCCAAGGCTCAGGATGCCGGATGCGCCATACCAGGGCAAAACGAATTGGTCCCAGACGTGACCCGAACCGAATCCAGTGCGGCGGATATCGATCTGCGAAAGCGCGAGTTTCACGTCCGCATCGGGCGGCACAACAAGGCGAAGCCCGAGCCGGCTCCCGACATCGGCATTTTCCGCGATTATCTCGTCGAGCGAGGCAACGATTTCGGATGCATAGCGCTGAACGCCGGTCAGCCGTTGACTGAGAAAGCGCCCGTTGATGGCCCAGATTGGCCTTCCGTCAAGGCTGCCGTCGGAAGCTCTTCATGATTGAGTTTCAATAGCAGGTTGGCGTGCCCCCTGGACGTCACGGGTCTACGGTTGGTCGAGAACCCGCTCCGCTTCGGCGATCGCGCAGAGAATGTGGTAGAACGAGGAGGCCGGGATAAAATCGACCAATGACCGGCCGTCGCGATCGAATTGATCGTACCAGCCGCCCCGAACCGGATGCTGCAGATAGTGCCGATGCAGCCGGGCAAGGGCCCCCCGCGCCTGGTCGGCCGCCCCTGGCTCTCCCGCCTCCGCCTGGGCGATCCAGGCCTTGGCGATCTCGGTCTGCGGCCAGCAGCGCCGGGTGAACTTTCTGACGTTGCCGCCTGCATCCCCCTCATCAAACAGGCAGCCCGTCTCATCGTCGCGATAGCGCAATGCCGAGGCGAGCAACTGGGAGCGATGCCTGCCGGTCGGACAGCCCGTGATCCGTTCAAAGCCCCTGAGCAGCCAAACCCATTCCGCCTGATGTCCCGGTTCGACACTGACAGGTTCGATTTTCGACCAGTCCTCTTCAAAATATTCGCTGAGGACCTGACGCTGCGGATCGTACCAGTTCGCAACGAACAGGCTGTACAAGTCGCCGGCGCGATTTTGAAACACGGAATCGTGCGTCGCATCGAATGTCGCGATCATCGCTTCGAACATATGCATCTGCGGATTTTGCCGGCGCGGCATCGTTGCGGGGATTCCCTCGACGAAGCCGCCGTGAGGCGATCGCAGATCGCGGTCGAAAAACGCGAGCAAGGATGAGATCTCGTCCCGGATCTGAGCATCACCGCTCAATTGGTACAGGGTGGCCAGCGCCAGCAGCACGAAGGCGTGGTCATAGGTATCGCGCAAGGGGTTGACCACGGAGCCGTCCGGATCGAGCAAGTGGACAAAGCCCGGCCGGCCGTCAGGGCTCTTGGCGTTCGCCAAAAGATAATCCAGGCCCTTCATTGCGATTTCGCGGCCTTGCGGATACCAACCGATTTGAGCCGCTTTGGCGAAACAATAAATCTGCCGCGCCTGAACGCGAACGCGCCGTGGCGCAGCACGGTCTGCCCTGCCCTCGATATCGAGCCTTTCAATAAAGCCGCCCGCCGCCGGATCCCAACCTTCGCCGGACCATAATGGCAGCGAATGTTCGATCATGAGCGACTTGAGCGACCCGACGATGTGCTGTTCCGTCGAACCGGCTGGATCCATGGTGGTACCGATGCTAGCTACTCCGCCTGCGCTGCTGGAGCCACTTCTGAATGAACATTGGTTAATTCGCAATCCGCCAACACCTGGCAATGTGCATGCTATTCCACTGTGCGTCATCACGCAAATATCCGCTCTGGATCCCGGCGCGGAGCCATCGTTAACTACCATTTCCGGCGACGACCCTGCATAAAAGGCTTGGCTTCTCACAGGCCAAATGGCAAAAATATTCGGATTGCAGACGACTTTCAGGACTTCACCTAATGCATAGGCCTGACATTGACGGGCTACGAGCCGTAGCGGTCGTCTCTGTCGTGTTATTTCACTTCAAGTTATTCCCGAGCTATATCCGCGGCGGGTTTATCGGCGTCGACGTTTTCTTTGTGATTTCCGGCTACCTGATCACCGGAATAATTTTGAAGGGCATCGACGACGGCTCCTACTCGATCGCGAATTTTTATAATCGGCGAATTCGCCGCATCTTCCCGGCGCTGTTTGTTGTGTTCGGCTTCTGCATTCTCGCAGGATTTTTTTGGTACTTTCCGACCGAAGCGGCGACCGTTGGAAGCAGCATAGCTGCCTCGACATTCTTTATTTCCAATATCTTTTTCTACCTGCGAAGCGATTATTTCGAACGCGACAGCGAAACAAACCCTCTGCTTCATACCTGGTCGTTGTCGGTCGAAGAGCAGTTTTATGTACTGTTTCCTCTGGTCATATTTCTGATCAAGGATCGAAGCAATCAAGCCAGAATCGCCACGATTTTCTTTTTGATGCTGGCGAGCTTTCTCTATTCCGCATATGCAATTCATACCGATGTCAGCGCGACATTCTACCTCACCCACTACAGGGCGTGGGAGCTGCTCGTCGGCGCGTTGTTGGCGGCCAAGGCATTTCCCGAGATTTCGCGGCGATGGATCGCCGAGACCGGCGCAGCCGCTGGCCTCATTCTGCTTTTCATAAGCTTCTACGTGATTTCAAGAACCAGCATGTTTCCCGGCCCGCTCGCCCTCGGCCCCAGCATCGGAACCGCGCTCATTATCTGGACAGGTGTCGGGCATGCGACCTATGTCGGACGATTGCTCTCACTGCGGCCTGTCCAGTTCGTCGGCCTGATCTCCTACTCGCTCTATTTATGGCACTGGCCCATGATCGTCTTTTTCAGGCTTTTCCATGAGCCCGACAGAGTAGAGAAGCTTGCCCTTGTCGTAGCCAGTACGGCGGCAGCCGTGCTTTCATGGAGATTTATCGAACGGCCATTTCGCGAGCAGCCGTACCGACTGAGCAGCGGAGGCACTTTGCTCGCAGGGGCCGGTTCGATGATTGCGGTGGCTGTCTCTGCAATTCTGCTTGGACCCGCAATCGAGCAATTCTGGAAATACCCCCTGCAGGCGACCGACGTCATTGCCTATGCCAAGATCGACGAGAGCCACATGCGGGTCGGAAGTTGCTTCCTGATCACGCGTCCGCCCGCCGACGTCGCCGGCACACATAACGACCGATGCCTCTCGCTCGTGCCGGAACATCCCAACTTCCTTCTGCTGGGCGACAGCCACGGAGCGCACCTTTGGAGTGGACTTCAATCGACCTATGAGAACGTCAACTTTCCGCAAGCGACGGCGAGTGGCTGCAAACCGATCGACGGCGCGCCAGGTCTGTCGCACTGCCGGGAGTTGATGTCTTATATTCTGGAAAAGTACATTCCAAATGCCAATCTGGATGGCGTCATCATATCCGCACGGTGGGAAATGGCCGACTTGGCGGGTTTGATCAACACGGTCGAGCGGCTATCACGCTATACTCCAAGAGTGATCGTATCCGGACCGATCGTTGAATATGACCAGTCGCTCCCGCGAATTCTCGCAAAAGCTATCGTGTCCGGCAGACCGCTCCATGAATATGCATCGGAGCATCGGCGAACGGCTCAGAAAGAGATAGATCGCGCCTTTGCGGCCGCCTTGGAGAAGAAAGGGATCGAATATTTTTCGACCTATGAGGCGGTTTGTAACCCTGAATGCATGATTTGGGCCGAAGAAGGCGTGCCGCTGCAATTTGACGACGGCCACCTCACCCGACAGGGATCGGCTTCCGTTGCGCGCAAGTTCAGGAACCGGATGTTCTCCTCGGCCATTCCATAGGCAGAAATGCTATCCTGGCCGTTGCGATCGGTCGCATCGCCGAACGGTCTGTCTTCTAATTCAACGCAAGGTCGTCGATGCCGGTTAGAGATTTGCGCGCCATTTCGAGGGACGAGCACCTCGATGCGGATTTTTGCATCGTGGGCAGCGGACCAGCGGGTGCGACGGTCGCCCTTGAGCTGGCCCACACCAAGGCGCGAGTCCTGCTCGTCGAGAGCGGAGGCCTCAAACGCGAGGCCGGCACGGACGCACTCAATGAAATTGAAAGCGTCGGCTGGCCGCGCGTCATGGATCAATGGCTGGTTCGAAACCGGATGCTGGGTGGCACTTCCAACACCTGGGCCGGCCGTTCCGCAGCTTTCGACGAGATCGACTACGAGCCGCGGGATTGGGTGCCTCACTCTGGATGGCCATTCAAGGCCGATGAGCTGACGCCCTATCTGGGCAGATCGGCAGCGCGACTGGGCCTCGTCGCGGAGATCGGACAGACCGAACGCGGTTTCTGGAATCCAGCAAGACGGCGCGCTTCCAGGCCGCTGATCGATGAGAAACTGCTTCGTCCGTGCTACTGGCAATTTAGCCGAGATGCCAGCAATCCAAACGCCTCGGTCAATTTCGGCGAAAGCCTGAGATCATCCGGGGCGAACAACCTCGATGTGATTTTGAATGCGACCGTCACTCATATCAACACCAATCAAGCCGGCACCGCGGTCGAGTCGATCGATGTCCGGGATCTTGACGGCGAAGCCCGCAGGATTTCTTCAAATTGTATCATACTAGGCGCGGGCGGCATTGAAAACGCTCGCCTCCTGCTGGCCTCAAACAGCCTTCATTCATGCGGCGTCGGCAATCAGCGTGATCTGGTCGGCCGGTTCCTGATGGATCATCTGAAGGGCACGATCGGCAGCTTCGATCCGCGCAAAACTCAAGCGTTGCGATCCTGGTTCGGACAATATTTCATCAGGGGGCCGATCGGAAATCACCGGACCCTTCGCGGATTGCGTTTGAGCCCCGAATACCAGAGAGCGGAAAGCCTGCTCAATGGCGCTGTGTTCACCGAGGAGTATGAATTCCTTGCCCCTGACGACCCCTGGATCGCCATGAAGCGGCTTCTCCGCGGCAGACCCCCGGCGCTCCGCGATGCCGTAAACGTCGGGTCGAACCTGCATCTGATCGGCCAGGGTCTTTTCCAATACCTGGTCGAAAGAGCTCGCTGCCCCGCAAGCTGGAAAAACTCGAACTGCGGTGTATCGTTGAACAGCAACCGGATCCTGCAAGTCGCGTGACGCTTTCAACTCGTACCGATCGATTTGGCGTTCCGCTTTCTCGCATAGACTGGAAGGTCAATGAACGGGAGCAGCGGACCATCAAGGCAATTGCGAAATTGTTGAAGACGGAGTTCGAGCGTCTGCAGATCGAACAGCCGCGGCTGGAAGGCTGGATTACCCAAAATCGGGGTTTGCCGGAATACTTCCAGGACATTGCGCATCCGACCGGTACGACGCGCATGTCGGCCGATCCGGCGTCGGGTGTCGTCGATCCGCATTGTCAGGTCCACGGTGTCCACGGGCTCTTCATTGCCGGCAGTTCGGTATTCCCCACCTCCGGCCACGCCAATCCCACCCAAATGATCGTCGCGCTCGCAATACGCCTTGCGGACACCCTAAAAACCCGCATTGTGAACCGTCAGGCAGTGTGAGCACTGTCCGCCAGGTCGCAGCGCGCGAAGGGTGTTCGGCGGGGCAACGGCAGCGAGGTATTTTTCCACCATTGCCGAGACGTACCAAAGCACGAGTTGATTCATGACCGTCCAGTTAATCGGGATCTTCACGCTTCTTATCGGCATTGCCAGCCTGTTCCGCCCGGCGCCCTTCACCGTTTATGTGTTCTTTTGCTCCACGCTGCTCGGGGCTTCGGCCGCACTGGTGCTGGATTCCCTCGGCGGAACCAACATATCGCCGTCTCATCTGCTGCTCGGATTTCTGATCTTTCGGCTGCTCAGCGACGAACGCGTCGCGAGAAACGCGCTACAGGCTATATCATTTGGTCGACCGGGTTTCTGGCTTTTGTTGACGGTGATCTTCAGCATCATCTCCGCATTTTTCATGCCGCGCCTGTTCGCAGGGCAAACGTTGACATTCCCGGTTCGCGCGGAAAGCAATCAAAGCGTTCCGCTGGCGCCCGCGATGTCGAACATGACCCAGTCGATCTACTTCATCGGCAATTTTGCCTGTTTCATCACTCTGTATGCCTATGCAAGCACGCTCTCGGGAAGAAAGGTTTTGGGAGGGGCCGCGATCGCCTGCGCCACGCTCAATCTGATTTTTGGCGCCCTTGATCTGCTGACCTATTTCACCAATACGACGGAGTTGTTCTCGTTCATCCGCAATGCGAATTACGCCCTGCTCAGCGATACGGAGGTCGCGGGCTTCAAGCGGATTGTGGGATCCTTTACCGAAGCTTCCTCCTTTGGCTCCGCGACGCTCGGCTATTTCGCATTCACCGGCAGACTTTGGCTGCTGGGCATCCGGACCCAATGGACGGCAACTCTGGCTTTCCTGTCGCTGCTGGCGATGCTGTTTGCGACGTCGACGACAGCTTACGTTGGTCTCGGCGCTTTCCTGGCGTTGAGCTATTTGCAGGTATTGTTGTCGGCGCTGCGCCGGCCGATTACCATGCAGATGAGTTTGTTTCTCATGGTGGGCCCGATCGTCTTGGCGCTGGGAGCCGTTGCTATTGCCCTTAATGACAATGCTTCGGCCTATACCCAGAACCTTATCGACACCATGGTGCTCAACAAGCTCTCGACGGCTTCTGGCATTGAACGCTCCGCATGGAACGAGCAGGCGCTGCAGAACTTCTTCGACACGTTTGGGTTCGGCGTCGGAAACGGCAGCGTGCGAGCTTCCAGTTTTCCAATCGGCGTTCTTGCCAGCCTTGGAATCTTCGGCGCCCTGATCTTCAGCTTGTTTTTCATCACGTTTTTGCTCAGCAGGGGAAAAGGCGATCGATCGGATGCGCTGGATGACGGCTACCGGCAAGCGGCCAAGGCCGTGTGCATTGCCTGGCTGATCACCGCGACAATATCGGGCGCGTTGATCGATCTCGGTCTCGCATTCTATGCGTTTGCAGCTCTGACCTGCGCGGAGCCCAGGGCATTTTCGTCCAGGAACTACAAGCAGGTCAGGGATATGCAGCTTGTACGCCCGTCGGGATGATGCTGACTCGAACAGCCACCCCTTGACGAGAGGCATTGCCCTCGAACGAAGGCAGGGGATGCCAACACGCCGGGTGCGGATGGCGGAGTCCTTGAACCGTCAACCGTCACGACTACAGGCGCCGACGGTGTCCGACAACAATTCTTTCGATATCTGGGCGTGCCGCCGCGCATAGGCACGCGAACTCAGGCCAGCCGGCCCCATCCGTGCCTGGGCGCGTTCGGCTAGGTCGAGTTGCCTTTCGCGGTCCATCGCCAGTTCTTCAATGGCGCGCCGAAGCGCGGCTTTGTCCTGGGCGGGGACGAAGCATACCTCCCGATCGGAGAAATAAGCCCTCAGCCCCCCGGCATCGGAGCAGACCACCGGCACGCCACGAAGCGCGGCCTCCTGAATCACGGTGATGCCCGACGCATGTAGATTTGGCTTCAGGGAAACAACCACAATGTCAGCCCAGTCGTACAAGGCAAACAATTCGTCATTCGACCGCAATTTGACGACTTCGACGTTCGTCGCCCTGCGCACCAGCCGCTGATCGATGCTTGAGGATGCGATTTTAAGCATCCACTGATTCTGACCGCCGATCGCTTCAATCAAACAGTTCCAGTCGCGGTGCTCGTCATTTCCGATCGACATGAGCCGCAGTGGCTGGCCATATGGCCGCGGATCCGGCTTTTTCTTCTCCTCGGCCGATATGCCGAAAAGCACCAATTCGCAACGATTGTGGGGGAACAGCCGGTGCGCGACTTTGAGATTCTCCGGCGAATGGACAGTGATGATATCCGCCTGCGCGGCTAACCGCGAAATGAGCCATTTTCTCAGCACGCCGAATCTCTTCCAGCGGTCGAACAGCCAGATCGTCTGGGCGATGATCTTCGGCCTGCGTTCGGCCGGCATCAACCGGAAAAGCAGCAAGATCGATAGATATTGGGATTCCGTGTAAGTCCACACGACATCCGCTTCGCGGATCTTTCCAAAATTACGCCAGGCATGCACAAGGTCGAAACCCAAAATGGACCGCGTGCCCAACCGGAACAGTTTGCCAAACAGACTTTCGGCGGCGTCCTCCGAATACTCCACCAAACAGCCGAATTCCGCCGCTCTGAAATATCCATAGGGCCGCGGCTCATTGATGCCGATTATCTTGCCGTCATTCCAGCGCCGCTCCCACTCGCGTGAACCGTAGCCGCGAGCAAGGTGGACGAACACTCGAATTGGATGTTCAAAGCAACTCCCCTTGGGGTTCATGACCTGGCACGCTGCTGCAACTTATTCCCCGATCATTTTGTAAACATGAACGTAGTCTACATACATGAATGACGGGTTGGGCGTGCGATCAATCGGCCAGCCCGAACCGAGCGCCAAATTCAACAAGACGTGCAGCGGCCGCCGGTGTTCCTTGGGAGTCTTGATGCGGAAAACCTCGTGCCTGTTCAGGTAAAAGGTGATCCATTCCCGGGTAACCATAGCCCCGTAGGTGTTGAATTCGTCCGACAGCGAGTTCCTGCGGTACTTTGACTTCGTGAGGAAGCAGCTTTTTGTCCACGTCACTGGTCGCCGCATCGGCGGGATTTGTATGATAGACGATGATGTTGTTCTGATAGGCAGCCGGTGAATGGCCGTAGAACTCCAGCACGTCGATTTCGACCGAGGCCGGCGCAGTCTTGTCGACGATGCTGCCGAGCCAGAACGCCGGCCAGACCCCCGGCCCCTTCGGCAGCTTGGCGCGCATTTCGAAATATCCATACTGCTGCGAGAAGCCGCGACCGTTTCCATCCGCAGAGGCAAGCAGCCCCGACTCCCACTTGCCCTTGTCATTCTTTCTTGCTTCGATTCGAAAAATCCCGCCCTCGAGCGTAAAGGGGAATACCCCCAGCCGGGGGTCTGCAAAAGCCGCATCCCCAAAATCGCCGGCCCAGGGCGTATGAGCAATCCACCGGGTGTTGGGGCCCCACGGTGACACGCTAAGCGTATCGTCAAAGTCTTCGCGGAACGTCATCTGCAGCTTGCTGAAATCGATCTCGCTAGACTGGTCGAAGGCGCGGTCGCTTCCAAAAACGAGCGCCGAGACCATCAGCAGATTCAAACTTGCGATTTTCAATCCGGACCATCGAAACACTGGTTAGTCTCCAGGTTTAAGTTCACGCACGCCTTGAAGATATTGCATGGGCAAAGCTCGCCAACGCCTATGCGATGACGGTACTACCCAAGATTTTTCCGATATCTTGGCTGCTTCAAAATTCATTTTCCAGCCATCGCAGCTTAACTTGGTTGCGGATCCCAGTCCCAGCGCCAGATTGACACATCCGGTCCCCGAAGTATTCCGCAATACCTGCCGCAAAATCGCGCCGATGTCGCGCGGTCGATCCCCGAAACAACTTTTCATATATGCTCGGCATGCCTTAGCTACCATCCAAATTTGCCGCGGGTCGCATGACCTGATCGAAATTCGAACGGTTTCGGTGTTAGCGTTAAGAAACAAGATTACCGTCCCTCTCCGGATCGCGCGCTATCGACAGTCTGTTCCTTTTGGTCGACCCCCCAATCAGCACGTGACGATACCGGGATGACGGTGATAGGAGGACTTCGGTGACTGCAATTCAACATTGACACAGCGCGGTTGGCCTGAGACTTGCACTCCACAAATGATTATTTATGGCTGGATATTGAGCATTTATACATGGGTTCGTAAATGGTCGCAGAAACCCGGATTTCGCTACTAACTCTATTTCAGGCTGCTTTTCTGATCATCGGCGCAAATCTTGCGTTTTTCTTGATGGTGCTCGCTGTCGATGCATCGATCGACCACCGCATCCTCGCCGAAAAGCTGGCCCGCGCCGTCAATCTCGGCGTCGTCGACGGCCGGGATTACCCCGCGGATCTCGCCACATATGCGGATCGCTATACGGATTGCGTCGCATTGAGCTTGAACCTCGTCGACCAACCCGACCGAAATGCATTTGGACTGATGAAGGATTCAGAAATTGCGAAAGTGGAAGGTATCAACGCCTGCGCCACGTTGATGATGATGGTCGAGGACAAGAAAACCGTCGGCAAAATGAACTACGGCCGGTACTGGCAAGGCTACCAGATTTTCTCGAAGCCGTTTCTGCGTTTTGGGGACATTAGAGATCTGCGATACATCCTCGCCTGCCTCGTCATCGGTGCGGTCTTCACATTCTCGACGATTGTCGCCACCGGATTCACCGGCAGCGCGAATGGTGCATTCCGGGGCCTTTGGTTCGCCGCCGGCTACCTCTTGCTGACGGATGGAGCCAATCTGGGAAACGTCTTCACGCACTCCCTGTCTTTGCTGGCCATATTTTCAATGCCGCTCGCGGTCTTTTGGGCCATCAATACCGGGGTCAAGCGGCCTCTATTTCTCATGGCGGTCGTGGTCGGCAGCGTAAACGCATTCTTCGATCTTCTGTTCAACCCTCCCCTTGGGCTGTCGACGCTCGTGGTCGCCGCGGTCGCGGCGTCGAGCGATGAAAACACCTCGGCGCGTGACATCATCCGGATCATTGCCGTCCTCGCGTTCGGTTGGGCCGCCGGTTTCTTCGGTACCTACGTTTGTCGCTTTGCAATTGCCGCGCTGCTCTCGGATGCCCCCCTCACGACGCTGCAGCAGATATTCACCGCCGGCATGTTCCGGGTCTCGGGAATAGAAGAGAAAATCGAGCCGGTGATGTTCTGGGCGACGATAAAGAACTTCGGCTACCCCATGTTGAAGCCGTCATTTGCGGTTTTTGCGGTCGTCACGGCGGCGTTTGTGGCCGGCCTTGCCCTGCTCGGTTATCGGCCGAAGCCGCGGCCATGGCTTCTCGCCCTGTTGGCGCCGGCGTTTATATCGGTCATATGGTTCGAGATTTTCAGGAATCACAGCCAGCACCATCACTTCTTTACCTATCGGTCCGCTTCTTTCTCGCTTGTCTGTCTTGCCGCCGCTATAATATTCAGCTTTTCAAGGAAACACGGAGCACGCGAGACGGAAGCTCCGCAATTGCGAAAACCCTCGGTAGTGCAATCAGGGGACATGCATGTCTGATTTGATGCTTTCCGCCCGCAACTCCGTCGCGTCAGCGCCGGAAAATCATCCTGCGGTCGCGGTTCTGGTACCTTGCTACAATGAAGAGATCACCATCGAAAAAGTGGTCGCGGATTTTCGCGCGGCGCTACCCGAAGCGATCGTCTATGTCTACGACAACAATTCCCGTGACAACACCGTGGATCTCGCACGCAAGGCTGGCGCGGTTGTGCGCAAGGAACTGAGACAGGGTAAGGGAAACGTCGTACGGCGCATGTTTGCCGACATCGAAGCCGACGTATATGTTCTGGTGGATGGCGACGATACATACGATGCCGCCGCGGCTCGAATGCTGGTCGATCAACTCGTCCAGGAGCGGCTCGATTTTATCAATGCCATGAGGGTCTCGAGCGCCAAGGACGCCTATCGCGCCGGGCACCGCTTCGGCAACTGGCTGCTGACGGGACTGGTCCGACAGATATTCGGGCGGCAATTCAACGACATGTTGTCGGGATACAAGTTTCTGTCGCGAAGGTTCGTTAAATCATTTCCAGCGATGTCGAGCGGGTTCGAGACTGAAACGGGAGCTCGCGGTTCACGCGTTGGAATTGAGAATGCCGAGCGCCGAAGTTGCGACGATCTACAAGGAACGTCCGCCGGGTTCGATCAGTAAATTGCGCACCTATAGCGACGGCGCGCACATCATGATGTTGATCGCGCGACTGGTCAAGGACGAGCGACCCCTGCGTTTCTTCGGAGTTTTGGGCCTGTTTTCGGTGGCCGTTGCGGTTTTCCTGAGTATTCCATTGCTGGTTACCTTTCTCGAAACCGGCCTGGTGCCGCGGGTTCCAACCGCCATACTGAGCGTGGCTCTGGTGATCGTCGGTGTCCTTAGTATATTTGCAGGACTGATTTTGGACATGACAACGAAGACCCGCAGGGAGATGAAGCGGCTGATCTATCTTTCCCTGCCAACCTTCCGGTGACCATGCCGACCGCCAACGAAGTATTGCAAGAGTTGATACGGGTCCTGCGTTTTGGAAGCGTCGGTCTCGGCGGCTTTGCTGTGGACGCGGCGATCCTGATGTTGATGGTCGAGAAGCTGCATAGTGGCCCATTCGCAGGCCGAGCAGTCTCGGCTCCCATCGCCATCCTGTTTACCTTCGCTTTGAACAGACACTGGTCCTTTGCAACGCTTAAGAAGCCGCCAATCGGCAGCGCCTTTGCTTCCTACATCTCGGTGCAGGGCGCGGGATTTCTTTGCAATTTCGCCGTCTATTCTGCAGCGATGCTGGTGGTACCAGGTCCCATCGACGCTTTGGTCATTGCGTCCGCGACGGCAATGATCGTGAATTATCTTGGTGCCAGGCTCTGGGCCTTCAAAGGCTAGATGCGGTCGACAGACGGGCGGCGGCGATCGTTAACCTGACGCGGAGGCGCCGATCTTTCCTATCGATTAGTCCCGTACCGGCCAACGGCCTCGCTGGCGACCGGCACGCCGTTACCCTTACTTTCTGGAAAATCGCCGGGGAAATTGACCCCTCAGACACGGAAAGCTACGTTTTCAGTATCGTAAACGATTAATTCAAGGTCGGAACCTTCAGCGCCGAGCGCGGCGTCAAGCGAGATGCTTCTCGCCGAGCCTGGTATGCCGGCCGACACTTATTCAGGGCCCCAGTCGTGATTGCAGATCTAGCCGAGTTCGAGACGGGAAAGGAATTGGAGGTCGACCTTTGCGTGGTCGGCGCTGGAGCCGCGGGCGTCACCATCGCAAAGGAGCTTTTGGGCAGCGGGCTTCGGGTATGCCTCGCGGAAGCCGGCGGCATGCGGGAAGAGCCCGAGACGCAAGAGGTCTATGAAGGCGAGAGCGTCGGACATCCATTTGATGTTCACGAGGGCCGCTACCGAGTATTCGGCGGCTCCGCGACCCGTTGGGGTGGACGATGCGCGACACTCGATCCGATCGACTTTGCGGTCCGTGACTGGGTTTACAAGTCCGGCTGGCCCATCGGCCTCGACCAGTTGAAGCCTTATTACGACCGCGCAAAAGTCCTGGCCAATTTTGAACTGCCATGGATATCCGACGACGAGGTGCCTGCTGAACTGGGAATCGAACTGCCCAAATCCGGCACCGAAGGCCTCAATTCATTTGTCTGGCGTTACGCCCCCCTGGGCTATCGCCTGTATTTCGACTGGGGACGCGCCTACGGCGGCGAGCTCAAAGCCGATGCGAACACCCACGTCCTGCTGCACGCGAACTTGACGGCACTCGAGGGCACGGCGGACGGTTCGCACATTCAGTCAATTAGCGTCAGCTCCCTGAATGGCGTTTCGATGAAAATCAAGGCCAGGGCATTCGTACTCTGCTGCGGCGGAATCGAAAATGCCCGCCTGCTGCTCCATGCTCCGGCGAACGTCCTCGGAAAGCTGAACGGATTCGACAACCTCGGCCGATACTTCGCACAGCATCCGCGGGGGCCGCTCGCGACATTGAAAACGACCCCGGAAACCGCCAGGCGGCTGCAGACCCTCTTCACGGTTTTCACGAGGCCACGCGAAGTCCAGTATGAAATTGGCTTCGCGCTCTCCGAGAAAGCGCAGCGCGAACATGGCCTGTTGAATGCAAGCGCCTATTTGACTTACGACGCGCGTCCTGAATCGCCCTGGAAATCGGGCGCTCGGCTATTGGCGGCCTTCAAATCCAGAAAACCCTACGATAAAGTCCTCCATGATATCGTCAATGTCGCGAGCGACACAGGCAACGTCGCGACAAATTTTTACCGTCGGGTTTTTAAAGGCCATCCCGCCATTCTGCGCGATCCCCTGGTTACGATTCTGATCGACCTGGAACAGGAACCCAACCCGCAAAGTCGCGTCACCTTGTCGGCGGCGAAAGATTCGCTCGGAATGCACCGGGCAAAGGTCGATTGGCGGATAGCCGAAATAGAGCGGACGACCGCACGTCACTTCAACGGCTTGATCGCCCGGCAGTTGAAGCAACTGGGATTGGGCCAGACCGATGCATCGGGCTGGCTTACCAGCCAGGAACCGCTTTGCAACGATGAACTCTATGGAACTTATCATCACATCGGTACAACGCGAATGTCGAAAGATCCGGCTGACGGAGTGGTCGATGCGGAGTGCCGGACCCACGGCGTGGACAACCTGTACCTGGCCGGCTGCTCGGTGTTCCCGACGGGCGGGCATGCCAATCCCACGCTCACGATAGTTGCGCTTGCGATACGGCTGTCGGACCACTTGCGGAACCAATTCGGAAACGTGCGAGGGCCAACGCGGCAGCAGGCCGTTAGCGCGTGAAACCGCCGCAACGAAGTGCTTGCCTGTCCTGCGCTGAACCGCCATGAACGGGGGTCGCTTCGGCACCACGGTTCCCGCAAAGGAAAGCGCATTTTAAGAAGTGAGAAAAATCCGCCGCTTGAAGATTCCGCGAGCGGCCGAAAGGTCGCCATGGGCGCGATCGCGTCCGGCGCGGTTAATATTATCAAGGTTGCGATCCAGCTCCTGCTGCTTCCGGTAATGGCGAGGTTGCTGGGACCCGACGAATTCGGACTCTACGCTTTGGCATTGCCGACCGTCAGTCTGGTCGGCCTGCTGGCCGATGGCGGCCTCGGCGCGACCCTGGCGCGAGAACAGGAATCTTCCTCATTGATCTGGTCGAGTGCCTTCTGGGCCCTTCTGGTGATGGGAGCGGCATTGGCGATCGGCTCCGCCGGTTTCGGAATCTTGCTGGGTCACCTGGCTCAACAGCCCCGGCTTCCCCCCATGATCGCGCTGCTTTCGCTCAGCCTTGTATTCCTGACGCTGTCGGTGGTTCCGGGAGCTCGTCTGACGCGGCGAAAGAACCTCGCGGTAGGTGCCGGCGCCGACCTGGCGTCGACTGTCATCGGAGCGATCATCGCTGTCACCATGGCCTGGTATGGCGCGGGTGCCTGGAGCCTGGCGGTGCAGTACGTGACTACCTACGCCATTCGCGCGGTTCTGTTAAATCTTGCCGCGTTCCATTTTCCCGGCGCGGAGTTCAGTTTCGTCGCCCTTCGACCGCATCTTGTGTCGGGCGGAATCATGATCGCGACCCGAATGAGCGAATATGCCGGACGGATAACGGAGAACTTTCTGCTCGACCGGATATTCGGCACCGCGCTGCTGGGAAACTATACCTTTGCTAACCAGGTTTCCAAGTTCGCGACAGATTCGGCGGCCAACGTCGTGTGGGCTGCTCTCTATGTGCAGGCTCTGACCGGCGACCGAAGCAAGATCGTAATCCTGCATCGAAAGCTCTGTCGGTTGCTGGGCGTGACTTTGTTTCCGGCGATGTTTCTTGCCGCCGCCGCAGCTCCGGAATTGGTCGATCTGTTGCTCGGTCCGAAATGGGTCGATCTTTCCTTCTTCCTCCAGATATTCTTGCCGCTCTATTCTTTCAGCGTCATCTGCTCGCAATCCGCACCGCTCCTGCTCGCATACGGTCGCTTTGACATTCAATTCTGGTCCATCGTTGGATTGAGCCTGGGGCGCGTCCTTGCCGTATTCCTCGGCTTCTGGATTGGATTGACGGGAACGGTATATGTCATAGTCGTCGTAACGATTGTGTTTTGCTGGGTCATGCTGGTGGTTCCCGTTAAAACAACCGGATGCAGGCCGTTGCCGATGCTGGCGGGACTTGTCTCTCCGTTTATTTCCAGCGTGATCGCGGTCGGAGCGCTGCTGCTCCTGATAAGGCAATTTCCGGTAAGCGCGACCTGGACATTTACCAGTCTGGGCGGAGGACTTTTTGTGTATATTGCATGCATGGCTCTCATCGATCGAAAAAGCCTGATCGAAGACTGGTCGACCATTCGCCGCATCCTGTACCGCAAGAAGCTGGTATAAACAGTAAAATCATTCGAATTGAGATAAAACCAAACCGTTATGTCGGAAAAATTCAGAATTGCCGTCGGCATTGCGACGACCGGACGGCGCGAAGTTTTAACCAGAACGATTGACCTTCTGGCCCATCAAACACGTCTTCCGGACCATCTGGTGATTTGCCCGGTGGCGCCCGAGGATTTCGATCCCGCTGCATTGGAACGCTTTCCGGCTCCAACGCTGGCCGTAGGCGGCGCCAAGGGACTGCCTGCCCAGCGCAACAAGATTCTGTCGGCTACCCGCGATGCCGACATCATCGTGTTTTTCGATGACGATTTTTTCGCGGATCGCAGTTATCTCGCAAGCATTGAGGAAATCTTCACCGCTTCCGCGGACATCGTTGCTTCGACCGGCTTTCTGCTGGCGGACGGAGCGCATGGACCGGGGCTGAGCATCGATGAGGGAATTGCGATCATCGAGGCACAAGCCCAAGCCCCTGCCGGCGATCAGATGATCGACATCTACGGGACCTACGGTTGCAACATGGCGTTTCGTCTGGAGACGATTTGAAGTCAACGAAATCCTGTTCGATGAAAATCTTCCGCTGTACGGCTGGCAGGAAGACATCGATTTTTCGCTGCGTGTCGGGCGCCATGGACGAATTGTCAAATCGCAAACGTTGCGCGGCGTTCACCTGGGAATCAAATCCGGGCGCACGTCAGGTGTCCGTTTCGGCTATTCGCAGATCGCCAATCCGATCTACCTCATTCGCAAGGGGACGATGTCGTGGCAGCATGCAAAAATGCTGATGTGGCGTAATTTGGCGGCCAACCTGATACGCAGCTTTCATCCGGAGCCCTGGATCGACCGCAAAGGCCGGTTGAAAGGAAACATGCTCGCGCTGGTGGACATGGCTATCGGACGCATTTCACCGCACCGAATCCTCAAGATGGACTGACGTATTTGGCAACCTCTTCGAAGGATATTGTTGCGACGGCCGCGCCGGGCACTCGGGTGTCCCTGGTGGTAGCGACGCTCGGACGCACGAAAGAGCTTGAAAAGCTTTTTGCCAGCCTTGTCCATCAGGACCACACGAATTTCGAAGTAATTGTGGTCGACCAGAATACCGACGATCGGCTGGCATATTTGTTTGGCCGCGAATGGCCGTTTCAGCTGCGGCGGATTCATACGCCGGGAATTCGCGGCGTATGTCGCGGACGCAACACGGGGTGGCGAACCTGCGAAGGTGAGCTGGTTATCTTTCCGGACGACGATTGCTGGTATCCGCCATGGTTCCTGTCGCGTGGCATCGAACTCATGTCGTCATCGAAAGCCGACATTCTGACAGGCCGGGCCGCCAACGAAGCCGGGCAGGACATCAACGGCAGATATTCCAAGGTCCCCCAGAGCGTCAACCGCGCCAATGTTTGGACCTCGGGGATCGAATGGGTGATGCTGTTCAGGAAATCCGCACTGCTCGCCATAGGCGGATTTGAGGAAACCATCGGCGTCGGCGCGGCTACGCCATGGCAGGCCTGCGAAGCCCAGGACATCATCCTGCGCGCCCTGGCGGGGGGACTGCAGTGCACGTTCGATCCCTCATTTTACGGCCATCACAAGGAATTCGATATTTCGACGCGGTCAAAAGGCCGGGCCTACGGCCGCGGTCTCGGCTACGTGCTTCGTATCCATAAATACGGCAAATTCGCCGAGGCGATGTGGGTGTGCCGCCCGATCGTCAAGATCGGCGTGTCTGCATTAAAGGGCGACCTGAAAGAGTGTAGCTACCTGCTGGACGTCTTCCTGGGGCGTTTGGAAGGATGTATGGGGCGTACGTTGTGATCTCCGCTCCGCACGCGTGCCGGAGAGGAGCGACGCTGGACGGTCCGCTCGCGCGTCGCAAACGCCGTAGATCGTGAAGAAGTTCTCAAGCCGATATTGAGTAGGGGCCGGCGAGGCTCTTGCGAACATGCTCCGCCAGTCTGGCCGCGATCGCAACCGCAAAGAAGGTGGGATTTGCCTGCCCGGACGTTGGAAACACCGCACTCCCCGCCAGATAAAGATTGTCGAAGCCGTGAACGCGGCAATTACGATCGACCACGCCCGAATTCTGGCTTTCATTCATCCGGGCCGAGCCAATCTGATGATAGCCGTCCCGCGCCTGCTCAAGGACATGATGCAGCCGCTCCTCCGGCCGCTGCAAATATTTGAGAAATCCCTTGCCGCTTTTTCGGAGCGCCTTGTCCAGCAATTCGTGAGCTCTGACGACCGATCGTGCGTCATCCTCGCAGAATCGGAAGTCGACCGACATTCTGGTGCCACCTGACCCATCGCGGATCAGTCGAACGCGGCTCGACGGACTCGGAATCTGTTCGGAATGGTAGTGCAGCGCGTAAGTCCCCTGATCGTTGCGAAGGAAGAACGGCTTGAGATCGTTACCGCTCAAGCGGTATCCGACCGCACGCGTAATACCCATCACCGCTTCGCGCGGATTCCTCAAAACATTCGCGATGTGACGGCTCGTTTGCGAGGGTTGCCCGCCGTGAAAAACAAAGAAATCATCTGGTGCCCATTTCCGCCCGACGATGGGCAGCCTCAAACTGAGGTACAGGCTGGAAGCCGCCGCACTGGCGTGACCCGGATCGTGAAACGGCGGATTTCCCAGCCAGAAGACCGTGTTGAGAAGCTGTTGTTCGATTTGAGCGGATTGAGAAATACTAAACCTGCGACGGACCCAGTAGTTATCCTGATCCAGAGCATAGTCAAAATGCGCAACATCAGCCGGATCGTGCAACACTACCGTCGCAATCTTTCCGGTCAGATGCCCCATATAGTATCGCCCCAGCGCGCCCTCGTCGCCGCCGAATCGCCGCGGTGAGTTCCGCTGAAGCTCCAGCAGGATGCGTGTCGTTTGCAGGCCGCCGCAGGCCAGCACGAAGCTGCGCGCGTTCAGGCGAGCATGGGACGACGCGCCACCATTGAATGTAAGCGACCGGACAAGATTGCCCGTGTCGTCGACATCGAGACCGGAGGCCACCTGCCCCAGGACCAGACCAAGCGATCGCGAGGCCTTCAACTTGTCTTTGAACCGTCGGGCGAGGCGGGGCTGCGAAGACAACCGCTCCACGGTCTCGAAGGAAATGCCCGACTCGGCTTCCCATCCCGCGACCGGCAACACGAAACCGCCTTCGCCGCAGTCCAGGTAATGCGACGCCTTGAGGTACCAGGGTTTCAGTTCTTCATGGGAGACCGGCCACCCGGAATGGGCGACAAACGATCGCCGCTCAAAATCCACGTCGTCGAACGGGACGCAGCGCCCGCCCCAAATCGCCGAGGTGCCACCAAGCCCGCTCCGCGTAACCACTTCAAGCGACGGATGGCGCGAGGTGTCGAGGATTTCTGCCTCGCTCAGGCCGGAAACCTGCTTTTGAGAACGGGCATTTCCCGCTTCAACGAGAAGAACCGACAGCCCCGCGGCTTCGCATTCAAGGGCGACCGTCAGCCCCACCGGGCCGGAGCCAACCACGCAAACATCGTAAGCCTGTTCGCTCGAGGGTAAGTCAGTCAGGTACATAAACCAGCTTTATTCACAAACGGCCGCAACATGGTGCGGCCGAACTCGATAAAAAATCTTATGCTAGTCGGCTAGCGCACCGGAGAGTTGAAACATGAAGACGACGTTTCCGCAAAGCTGAATAGACTCTGTTCAGTTCAAAATTTCAGCATACCTTGCCTTCGACATGAACAATTATTGCGGACACTCAAACGGACGATCATCAATTAAGCTGCGGATCATCATGTAGCAAGACGCGAAGGCAGTGGCAAACTGGACTTGAGGCTGGTGTCGAGATTCAATTTGGGTTCGCGAAAGTGGCAATTTCGAGAATGAAGCATTCGTCATCGTGCGTCCGTATCTCCAACGTCACCGGCCAGACCGATGGTCCGGGCCCATTTTACAGAGGCGGCAAGGCCCTCTTCCACGGATATTCGGGATTCGAATCCGATTTCTCGCGCGCGCTGCACTGAAAAAATGACCTGCTTGCCGTAATAGAGAATTTCGCCTTCGCTTGGTTTCAACCGTAACTTGGCCTCGGCGCGCCTCAATACTTCTCTAAGAATCGGATTGCGGCCAACCGCTTTCAGCATGCCTTGATTGTTTTCCAGCATGTATTTGCCAAGCCTGCGGATTGGCCGCCGGACAGCATCCCGTAGTGTGAACGAAGCGGCGGAAGTCGGAAGCGGACCCCGCCCGAGCATCCGGCTCAACCGGTCAAAATATTCATTGAACGTCGGAATTTCAGGGCCGTTGGCGTTGAAAACGGAATATTGAGGGAGCTTTGTCACGGCCAACCGGGCTGCGAAGCGCGCCAGGTCCTGGACGTAAATCAGATTGGCATTCCCCTCGCCTGCTGTTCCGAATTGCCGCAAATGGCCGGAAAGTATGCGTTTGATGTAAGAGGTCGTCCATAACTCGCCGAAGGGGCCATAGACCAGCGTCGGACGCAACACCGCAACGGCAAAATTCGGACCGGCCGCCGACCGGCATATCCGCTCCGCGGCCTGTTTCCGTTCTCCGTACGAATTAACCGGCGGCACCGGCGGCGTTTCTTCGTCGACGACGCCGCGTACGTCGCCGTAGACCGCAACCGAACTCATATGGATCACCAACCGCACACCGTTCGCCTTGGCGCGTTCGAGAACGAGCTGCGTTCCTCCGGCTGTCGTCGCCTCATCGATTCGACTGTGGGCACAATAAATCACAACTTCGATACCGGTCATGGCCGTATCGAGGGATTCCGGATCCATGATGTCGCAGTGTACGACCTCGACAGGCAACCCTGCGATCCGGGCGGCGTTCGCCGGTCGCTGGACACCTGCACGCACGTTGGTTGCGCCGGCGCGACACAACTCTTCAGTCGTCCAGCCCCCGATAAAGCCGGCCGCGCCGGTGATCAAAATTCTTGGCCAGCTCAACTGCGCTATTTCCAGGAGGCACTCCAATAAGTCACAACATAGGCCTGCGGAAACAGCCGTCGCGCTTTAACGCGTTCGACCACCCCGTTCTGCTTGAACAGCTTTTTCCGAAGCACCGTGTGCATGAAGTTGTTCCAGTTGACCGGATACCAGATCGCAGCAGGCAGTATGCGTATTTTGCCGAAATCGCTTTTCGCGATCTCACCTTCCAGTTCGGGCAGGGCTTTCGATACGCGCTGCCGGACCTCCGCGGCTGTATGGCTCGAATAAAAATCGACCGCATCCTTGAGCAATATCGGACCGGTGAGCCATTCGGGTCGAATATCCTTCGCCCCTTTGCGCAAATGAAATTCCTCCAGTCGCTCGGCGGCGAGCGCGATGGCCAGCAGCCACAAAGCCTGGCCCGCCTTCGATGCCATAATCGCATTGGGAATAGAATGCTCGAAATCGCTGTCGTTCCCCATGCGACCGACCAGCACGTCTCCCATTTCGCGCATGCTCTCCAGCGGCCTCAGACATTCCGAATCCATGTCCGCATAGAAGCCGCCGTAAACGTACAGGAAGAAAAACCTTATGACGTCAGCGCGGAAGATCTCGCGCGGATAGCTGTCGTATCTCGCGAGAAACCAGGAAAACCTCTGTTCTATGAAGCGTCGATTGTCGTGATCGTCCCACAGAAAGCATCTGAAGTGGGGATTGGCTAGAAGAAAGCTCCTTCTCCAGTACCGGTAGTTGGCCGGCATTTCATGATGTGACTTCCATGTCTGAAAGACGATTTTCGGAATCGCCGACCTGTCGTCGGGGGGTTGGTCGCGCGGAATTCCGAACTCGCCGTCAGGACCGCTTGCAATCCCGATATCTTCCAACGGAACCGGGCGATCGGTCAGGCCGTACCACAACAATCGATACGATGAGAGGTCGCTGATGGCCCCTAACACCCGTCTCGCACGCGGGCTCAAATAATTCATTGTGAAACCTGCTCAGAAAATGGCGCGCACTGCCCAGCCGTCATGCAACGCGCGATTCGGCGGTCCGTCCGCAAACGAGTGACACGAAACTCCGTGGCCGTATCTCGAAGGTCCGCGAAATGGGACGCATTGAGATCACTCCGCAACCGCGTCATAATATACTTTCTCGGGATCTATCGCAGAGAATTTCTCAATAGCCTGGGAACAAACCGTTTGCAAAAGCGCTATTGGCCACCCACAGTGTTTACGACACCTTGGTTACCGGGAAAAAGGCGCTCGCCGAGCATATGAAGATATGAAAGGCGGGCCTCAATTGAGAGGGTTATGCATGAAGCGCCTGCTCATTGCAGCTTTTATCGTTAGCTTCAATTTCGCGGTCGCTGATGCCGATGACTCGCACACACCCGCTCCGGCCTCCGGCGACTGGAAGCTGCTGTTCAATGGCGAGAATCTCGACGGCTGGCGCGGGTTCAAGAGTGTCGTCCCCGGCGACGGCTGGAAAATCATGAATGGCGAGCTGACAATGCGAGGTCGTGCAGGCGACCTGATAAGCGTCGAGGAGTTCGGTGATTTCGAACTGAGTCTTGAATGGAAGGTCGGCAAGGGATCGAACAGCGGTATCATCTATCGCGTAGGCATGAACGAAGCGGCCACCTATGAAACCGGACCGGAATATCAGTTGCTGGACAACGTCAATTCGAAAGAAAATGACGGCTTGCACAGCGCCGGTGCAATGTACGACGTCGTAGCGCCACTTAACGATTATACCAGACCTACCGGCGAGTGGAACGAAACCCGCATCGTCGTCCGCGGCTGGAAAATCGAGCACTGGCTGAACGGGCAAAAGATCGTGGACATCGATCTTGCAAGTCCGGAGGGTCGGCAACTCGTTTCCAAAAGCAAATTTCGGTTGATGCCGAAATTCGCCACCTTGTCCCGGGGTCACATTGCGCTCCAGGATCATGGCGACCTCGTGAGCTTTCGCCGGATCAAGATTCGGGAAGCGAATTAGCCGCGGGTCGATATTGGAAATTTACGCTTTCCGTTTTCACGAAGACCCGACCGAATTGCGCGACGTTTCGTCCCGGGTAAGTCGACATTAACCAGCCTCAGCTCGCTCCAGATCGGTCTTTTCCAGCCGCGAAGTTCTGTTAAAGACTGAACGACTATGCTGCTATCCCGCGAATTCAACCGTGTGCGGGGATCGCAGGTAACCTGCCTCCAGCTTTGACGGCGGGTCGCCCAAGGCAATCATTCGCTCGAAAGCATTCGATGAAGGTCGCGATCATTCACTATTGGCTCGTCGGCATGCGCGGCGGCGAGAAGGTTGTCGAGGCGCTTTGCGAGATGTATCCGCAGGCTGACATTTTCACCCATGTCTATGTGCCGGAGATGGTTTCCGACAGGATACGCCAGCACCGCATTATTCCGACCTTCATCAATTCGCTGCCGCGCGCCGCCCGCATGTACAAAACCTATCTTCCCTTGATGCCGCTGGCGCTGGAACAGCTCGATCTGCGCGGCTACGACCTCATCATCAGCAGTGAATCCGGCCCGGCCAAGGGTATTATTGCGCCCTCCGACGCGGTTCACGTCTGCTATTGCCATACGCCGATGCGCTATATCTGGAACATGTATCACGACTACCGGAACCACGCCGGGCGAGTGACGCGGCTCCTGATGCCGCCGCTGACCCATTACCTGCGGATGTGGGACGTGTCGTCGGCCGCACGGGTCGACAGCTTCGTTGCGAACTCGGCAACGGTCGCAAGGCGCATTCACCGGTATTACGGCAGGGATTCCGTGGTCATCCATCCCGCCGTCGACACCACCGCGTTTTCGATCGCTCCACCTTCCGAGCTTGGCGACTATTATTTGATGGCCGGCGAACTCGTATCCTACAAAAGACCGGATCTCGCGGTGCGGGCCTTCAACGAAATGAAGCTTAAGCTCGTCGTGATCGGCGGCGGCGAGATGCTGGACGAAGTTCGCCGCCTTGCCGGCCCCACCGTCACGGTCATGGGTACGCAGCCCTTCGATGTCCTGAAGCAACATTACGCGCGATGCCGCGCGTTGATCTTTCCGGGCGAGGAGGATTTCGGCATGGTGCCGGTCGAAGCCATGGCGAGCGGCCGTCCGGTCGTCGCCTTTGGCCGGGGCGGCGCCACTGAAACCGTCGCGGCGGGGGTATCAGGTGTTTTCTTCGCCGAGCAAACCGTCGAGGCCATCTCGTCGGCGGTCCGAAGTCTGGCTACGATCGATATCGATCCCGAAAAGATCGCAGCCCATGCCAGCCAATTCGGCCGGGACCCGTTCCTTCAAAAGATGCGCGCGCATATCGACGGCCTGCTGGCCAAGAAATCGCGGGCCCACTGATCGCAAGCAAGTCGCTTGAAAAAACCTTGACGCTTTTTGCGTCAAGCGCCGACAGAGGTATCGATCACCGACAAGGACTTGCCCTCAAGCACAAGGCTTGTCAGCCGGCCCGTTGCAAAAGCGCCGGTATCGATATTGATGCGGTTTGGTCCCACTTCTATTTCGCGGGCGGGCGTATGTCCGTGAACGACGATCTTGCCGAAATCGTCGGTCGACGACAGGAATTCTCCCCTTATCCAAAGCAGGTCGCTTTCCTTCTGCTGCGATAGCTCGACACCGGGCCTTACCCCCGCGTGAGCAAAGAAGAAATCGCCGCACTCGAACGAGTTCTTCAGATCTCGAAAGAAGCGAAAATGCGTTTGTGGCAGCGCATGGTGAAACGCCGATTGGATCTCGGCGATTTGCGTGCCGTTTGCCAGGGTTTCGGGAGGCACCCCATAGGAGACAAGCGTTTCCAGACCACCCAGACGCAGCCATTGATCGAACAGGCTGCGATCACTCAGGCATTTGATCGCGATCAGTTCATGGTTGCCCTTCAGGAATACGGATTCGTGCCTCGCCCCATGTTCGATCAATCGATCGATGGTTTCACGCGAGGATGATCCGCGGTCGATATAATCGCCCAAAAAAACGTAGAGGGGCCTCGGCGTCGGACGCAGCGCGATATCGGCATCGATCCGCGCCAGCAATTGATTGAGCAAGTCGAGCCGACCGTGAATGTCGCCGACGGCGTAAAGACGTCGACCTTCCGGCAACGACGGACGCCGCCCCCGCAGCCTGATTTTCCCAAGATCCGGAAGAGGAGACCGCACCGTCAATTCGCCATTACCGTATGGTTTCCAAAGGTATGGAATATCCATTGGATCCACATCTTAAACGTGTCGGTCGCGCAATGCATCAACCACTGTCCGGCGGGCTGGCAGGCCTTTTTGCAACACCGGTATGGTCTTACGCGTGGAATGGAGGCCTGCGCAAATTATCCGTCATTTTGCCTGAAAATTTCTTGAACCTAATGCCAGCATGCGTCGTCAAACCAGATTGGGCCGGCCTCAACTCTCAAAAAACGAGGATTCCCAGTCTATTAGCAGGCCCTCTTATTCCGGGCGACCGATCAACCATAACGACAGGGCACAGTTGATGCGCTTTGTAGTCTAATGTAGTTTACGAATGGTTTTTCAATCAGAAACAGGCAGTTGGTGTAGTTCCATGGCATCCAGGCACGTGTTCAAGGCTCTTTTCACGGCAGCAGCGCTGGTCACGGTTACCAACCCGGTATGGGCTGGATGCATGAAGCCTCCTGCTTCCGACGAGACCATCAGCAAGTTCAGATCAAACCCCCAGGCTTTGGTCGCTCCGGACGCCGATACCCGCACCGTCGAGGCGATGACGCGCGATCTGGCGGGTACCGACGCTTCGCTTGCGGCCGATCTCATTGGGATAGCGCAGGCAACCAGCCCCCGCTTTCAGACCGCGATCGCCGCCGGTCTCGCGCAGGCCGCAATAGCTTGTGCGACCGTCGACCAGCAAGCGGCCCAGACCATTCAGGAAGCCGTCGCCGGCTTCCAGGATGGACAATTCCAGGCTTCGTTTGCCGCGGTTGCGGGGGATCTCTCGACCGCCGCCACCGCCGCGGCGACCGCTTCGGCGGAGGCTTCCGTGGGCAGCGTGATCATCGTCAATCCGAATAGGGCGGGCCGGTCGAGCACCAATCCCGGCGGCGGCGGCGGCGGCGTTTCCGCGCTTGTCCAGATTTCGGCTCCCGTTGTCAGCACCAATCCGACCGGCACATCAAGGACCGCGGCAGTTCCTGTTAGTGCGACGCGTTGAGCTCGTTCAGCGTCCAGCCAACATCGCCGAAGACGGTCGGGGCTAGCTTGAGGAACTGTGCATGAACGTTGCCGGGCAATTTCCGCCCTATACGCCGCCGGTCGACAACGATTCCAGTTCCGGAACGTTGTCCATGCTTCAGGTTCGCGACTTCCTCGGCCGGCAGTGGCGCCTTATCGCCCTGGTTACCGGTTTGTCGATCGTCCTCGGCGCCACCTACGTCGCGATTTCGCCGTCCAGATATACTGCGCAAGCAGACATGATCATCGATACCAAGAGGGTCTCCTGGACACAGAGCGAAATGGCCTCGGAAAATCGCACCGTGGAAGACGCCTCGGTCGAAAGTGAGATAGAGACAACCAAATCCGAAAAAGTGGCGGAAGCCGTCATTCGTCGCCTGCGTTTGACCGAAGATCCCGAATTCATCGGATCGGGCCCCGGCCTCCGCCGCCGTATCTTCTCGTTATTCAAGCTGGCGGGACCGGAGCAGGAGCCGTCAGCCGAGGAACTGATGCACCGCACGCTCGATGCCGTTAAGGGCAATCTGCGCGTTACCCGCCTCGGACGCAGCTACATCGAGCAGATCGCCTACACTTCCCTTGACCGTGACAAGGCTGCGAAGATCGCCAACGCCTTCGCGGACGCCTACATCGAAGATCAGTTGCAGGCGAAATTCGAAGCCACCCGCCGCGCCAGCACGTGGCTGGAGCAGCGAATTGGCGAGCTGCGCCAGCAAGCCAGCAATGCCTACAAGGAAGTTCAGGATTTCAAATCCGAAAACAGCATTATCATCGGCGTCGACGGCAAGCTGGCGAGCGAGGTCGAACTCGATCAGCTCGGAATAGCGCTGGCGAAGGCTC
The DNA here is from genome assembly GCA_963793165.1 of uncultured Alphaproteobacteria bacterium. Taxonomy (GTDB): domain Bacteria; phylum Pseudomonadota; class Alphaproteobacteria; order Rhizobiales; family Xanthobacteraceae; genus Bradyrhizobium. The sequence goes on along the minus strand of CAWBYU010000001.1, from coordinate 1,420,876 downwards.
GGGCGGATACCAGCCAGGCCCGCGCAAAGCTCGACCGGATATCGCGCGTTCTGGAGCAGCGGTCGGACAAGGAAAACAGCTTCAACATTCCCGATCCGGTGGTGACGGACGCGCTCAGCAACCCCGTGATCACGAAACTGCGGCAGCAATTCCTGGACGACCAGAACAAGGAATCCGAGTGGAGCGCCCGCTATGGAGCGGATCACACCGCCGCCAGAAATCTTCGGGCGGAAATGGCGGCTCTGCAGCGCGCGATCTGGGATGAGATTTCCCGCATCGCCGAAAGCTACAAGAGCGAACTCCAGATCGCGAAAAGCCAGGAAGAATCGATCGACAAGCGCATGATCGAGGTTTTCCAGAAGTCCGCGTCAACCAGACAGTCACAGGTCCGGCTGCGCGAACTGGAAACCGCCGCCAATACCTATCGCGGTATTTACGAGACGTTCCTGTCGCGGTTCACGCAATCGGTGCAGCAGCAATCGTTTCCTTCGACCGAGGCCCGCGTTGTCACGCTAGCCTCCCCTCCCCGTGGGCCAAGCTCGCCAAAGGTCAGCCTGACGCTCGCGCTGGCGACGCTTTGCGGATTGGGTCTTGGAGTGATGGCGGCGCTTGCCCGCGAGCAGATGAATCGCCAGATCCATACCCGCGCACAACTTGAAAAACTTCTGGGCGTCAGCTGCCTTGCCGTGCTGCCGGCGTTTCCCCAGAAAAAACCGGTGCTGCGCAAGCTGCAGGCGACGCGGGATTCCGGGGCCTTCCGACAGATCAGCGAAGTCGCGCCGTTCTCCGCGACCGCGGAGGCGTTGCGCTACATCAAGGTCGCCATCGATCTTCACCCGACCGGAGGCAAGGTTATCGGGATCGTTTCGGCACTGCCGGGCGAGGGAAAAACCACGGTCGCAACGGGTTTCGCGGCCTTCGTGGCAAAGAGCGGCGCCCGCACCCTGCTGATCGACGCCGACTTGCGAAACCCGTCGATGACCCGGGCCTTGGGCTATTCGAATGCGCCGGGCCTGGTCAACATGGTTGCCGAAAAAACCGACTTCGACGAGCTGGTCATCACGGACTCGAAATTCAAGTTTGATTTCCTGCCGTCTTCGCGAATGAAACCTTCCAACAGCTCCGACATTTTGAATTCGCCGCCGATGAAGGATATGCTTCGCGCCGCCAAGGGCAATTACGACTACGTCCTTGTCGACCTGCCTCCGATCCTTCCGGTCGTTGACGTCAAGGCTGTGGCCCATCTGTTCGACGCTTTTGTCCTGGTCGTTGAGTGGGGCAGCACGTCCACCGACGAAATCGTCAAGGCGGTTGGCGCCTCCCCCATCGTGTCGGAGCGGCTGCTGGGTGCCGTCCTCAACAAGGCCGATGAAGCTGTCATGCGCCGCTTCGAAGGTTATTCCGATCGCCGGTACACCTATTACACCAACGAAAAAGCACCGGCGGAAACCGTTTAGGTCTGGGGTGCTGCATCCTTGGGTCCCGCATCAAAGACTGATTTCGGATTGAACGTTCGGCGAGCGCTGACGCTTGCATTGGGCTGCCTTGGACTGCTGTGGGGAATTTTGACGCTTCCGCGCAGCGAAGCCACCGATGATCTTCGAGACATCGAAAGCCGTCTGTTGCGCTCCGAGACGTTCAACCGGAAAACATTGACGCAGACGGTTGGCAGCCAGGATTTACAGAACCTCAGTCCCTGCGACACCCATTCTCAGCGCGCCTTGCTGCTGATGGAAATGCCGCTGGCGGAAGCCGCGTTGCGATCCGGGGCCGCCGGCGAATTCGACCGGCATATCCAGTCTCTCGAGAGTTCGCTCCAGGGGGGTTCTCGGCTGCGCCCCGCGCGACTCCTTTGTTTGGCTCGTGGCGTTCAACCTGGAAGTTCTGCACGGACGATTAAACCCTCGGTCGTTTGATCTGCTCGCGATGTCCTACGAGACGTCGCCCAACGAAGCGTGGATCGCGATCCGTCGAATTATCGTGGCCATGCCGTTGATTCTTGTCGCGCCTGAACCGGTTCGACAGAAAATTCTTTTTGAGTTCCGGCAGCTCATCCGCAACGGATTTTTAGATGACGCAGCCCGCTCCTATGCAACCGCGTCGGCGCCCATTCGTTCGCTGCTGCAGACTCAAGTCGAGCAGTTCGATCCCAAGCGGAAAAAAGAGTTCTCGGACGCGTTGCAGGGCATCCGTTCCTGACGGGCCGTTTCGCAAATCCCGGTTCCTGTTGCCTATCATTTACATCGGGAATAACTTGCCCTCGCGCGCCGTCGTAGATGCACGGCGATGTATTTGATCCGCCCGAACCCGCGAAGTTGTTGTCATGATACTTCGGACGATGGCTGCGCTGGTTGCCGGATCCCTGTTGGCATTATCGGGATACTGTTTTGCACAGGGGCTGGAGCACTTTCCTGACTCCGAGCTTACCGGCGAGCAGTGGCAGCAGCGCGTGCAGGACGCCCGCCGCCGTTCCGAGGAATTCGTTACGAAGGCGCGCACGCAGACCGCGGATCCCCTCCCTTCCGACAAGGCCGACGCCGAAGCCGCGGATCAACGAGCCATGAACGACCCAAGCCTGCAGCGGGGTGACATCATTGCAACCAGCCAGGGCCTCGTTGTCTTCATCGGGAGCGACAGCGACGAACGTCGGCCCGGGGACTTCGTGCCGGTCCCGTCGCCGCGCTAATCCCGCCACCAGGCCAACAGGCAGCCACGTGTTGGCCTGAGGCTGGTCCGGCGATCCCAGGCTATCGCTACCGAAATACCCATCAACGCCGCCGCGTGACCGCGGGTGGTAGTCCTTAGAGCGCCAGGTGTGGTGGCTTAAGGTTGGCGTATTTGCGGCTACCGCAAGGCTTAGCCTCAATGGCGCCCGGCCAACTCGCATGTTGTTGATTCATTTCCGCTAAAAAAAACTTGTTCGAATGGAGCAAAACAAGCATAAAGAGAAAATTAACTAGAATCTTTTTTTCGAGGTATTACGATACAGCCAAAGTCACCGCGCATCGCAGCATTTCAAGCGTCTGTTTCTTGGCCAGCTTCATGCACAATTCGACATCCCATATAAAATGGTTAATCAGTACAGCAAGTTAAGTGATTCAGCTTAACAGAAGCTTGCTTAGAATACGGACTTGCCTCAATGGTGCACCGCCCATTAACTTGATAAAAAAGAGTAAAAGAGAAGCGGTAAATGAAAATCACTTTTGAGATTGTTTTTAGGAGTGCCAAATGAATGGCTTGGTAGATGTACGCAGCAGTCTCCGATTTGCTGCAACCGGATCGCCCCAACCCACCGGGATGATTTGGAAGAGACTGGTTGACATCGTACTGGCGCTTTCCGGAATTGTTCTGCTCGCTCCTTTATTGACTATTTGTTTCCTGGTGACTGTCATCACCTCGCCTGGACCGGCGCTGTTTCGTCATCGGCGCGTGGGATTCAAGGGAAAGCATTTCGACTGCTTGAAGTTTCGCACGATGGTGACGGACGCCCCGGAGCGTTTGCGCCAGCTTCTTGATTCAGATCCCATCGCAGCCGCGGAGTGGGATACCAACCGCAAGCTGCGGTACGACCCGCGGGTAACGGCGATCGGCTCCATCCTGCGCAAGTCCAGCCTGGACGAACTGCCTCAGCTCTTCAACGTCCTCAAGGGCGACATGAGCATCGTCGGGCCGCGGCCCGTCACCGAGGAAGAACTCGTCAGGTACTCAAGCGCCGTAACCGCTTACCTTGCATGCCGGCCGGGCATTACGGGACTTTGGCAAGTTAGCGGCCGCAGCACGACCACGTATAACAAGCGCATCGCGTGCGACACGTTCTACGCGCGCAATTGGTCAATGACCCTGGACGCGAAGATACTGATTGTAACGATCCCAGCCCTTTTGGTTTCCGACAACGCCTATTGAACATGCGATAATCGATCGCTGATATCGGAGATCGAAGCCAAAGGACATGGGGAGACCCCCCTTTCGATCCTTGCCGCTTATTGAATCCCACCGGATTTCACCGGCAGACCTGTTCCCAGTATCAACGTCGGCTGGTTGGCGCTAATCGACCCGACCGACGCGGGAGCGATTATCCTGTGTAGGAGCCCGATACAGCCGGTGACCTGCGCGACCCTGCCGGCAAGACCAAGGCCGCCTCGCGCCAGACAGTCCTCAACCTCTCGGCCAGGCTGGCCGCCATCGGCGCCGTCACCGGTTCCGGCATTAACTATCCGAAAGATATGTCACGTTCCTTTACGTTAATTTACCGTTGAGATTGCTGCTCCCATGCGTTGCAGCTACTTATCGCTGGTCGAAAAGCGGTAACAACGAATGAATGACCTGCAGCGATCCGCAAAATCGCGCGTCGAATTGCAAACTCCCGCAAGCAAGCCCCGATCGGCATCGGTGCTGGCAAGGAGGAAGTTCGCCATTGGCGCGCTTGCCGTCCTGATCGTATCGGTAATGATCGTGTGGTTTGGCTTCCTGGGTTGGGGACTTCTTGCAATGTTGCAGTGGCTGCTGGATTGCATTAAATTTTTTTGGACGACATACTTTTGACTGCCGATCGCCGCTCCCGTTTGCATAAGACCGGCTTCTCCTTTCTCGCTGTTCAGGCATGAACCTGGGCTCGCCCTTCGCAGCCAGCGAATTTTTGGTCGCAACGAGACCAACGATATTGCCGCCCCGTTCTGGGAAATTTTACTAGATGACAAATATTCTCGTTGCTGGTGGAGCGGGATATATCGGAGCGCATACGTGCCTCGATCTATCAAGCAAAGGTTTCACACCGGTCGTGTACGACAATCTCTCGAATGGTCACGCCGAATTCGTCAAATGGGGTACGCTGGAGGTCGGCGACATCCGGGATCGCAGCAAGCTCGATGAAGTGCTGCGGAAATACAAACCCCTCGCAATCATACACTTTGCCGCGGCAATCGAGGTCGGTGAATTGGTTCGAGATCCCGGCGCCTACTACGATAACAACGTCGGCGGAACCATCACTTTGCTTCGGGCGGCGCAGGCCGCGGGCATCGACAAGATCGTATTCTCCTCGACCTGCGCTACCTACGGCATTCCCTTATCAATCCCGATGAATGAGGCTCACCCCCAGTCGCCCATCAATCCGTATGGTCGAAGCAAGCTGATCGTCGAGCAAATATTGAAGGACCTGGACGTCCATCAGGGCTTTCGATCGATTATCTTGCGCTATTTCAACGCAGCCGGAGCGGACCCCGAGGGAAAAATCGGCGAATGGCATTCGCCGGAAACTCACGCCATACCGATTGCACTCGACACCGCGTTAGGCCGCCGTCCGCATTTTCAGGTTCTCGGCACGGACTATGACACCCGGGACGGATCTTGCGTGCGCGATTTCATTCACGTTCTAGACCTTGCCGATGCGCATACCCGGGCGATCGAGCATCTCCTCAACAACGGTACCAGCCACGCCCTCAATCTTGGAACCGGCCATGGAACAACGGTGAAGGAACTGCTCGCGGCCGTTCGGGACGTCGTGGGTAGGGATTTTGAGATCAAATACGGGCCACGACGCGAAGGCGACTCCCCGGCCCTGGTGGCCGATAATGCCTTGGCCAGGCGGACGATCGGCTGGGTTCCCCGACATGATCTCAAGTCGATCATCGATACGGCTTGGAACTGGCATTCACAATACCTCCCAGTTTGATGCCCGCCAGGGTAGCGATTTCGTGTTCTTGCAATGGAACATTGGGTGATACAATTCATTAACATCGTTCCATAGCGAAGATTTAACTTCGCCACGCGACAATGCACCGATCGGTAGCACGCTGAAGAGCGACCGCATAACCCTTCATCAGTGGTTGTTTCATGACGCGATGCTCTGCAATATTCTTGGCGACCCTCGTCGGCGCGCTTTCCGCCAGCGGCGCCGACGCTCGCGGCCGATTTCCGCACGAGCAGAATTTATTGACGCCGATCGTGGAGGCTTCGCCCACACTGGCTCCGTTTCAGCATGTTCGTTTTTGCCTTCGCTATCCTTCCGACTGCAAATCCAATCCGGAGGAAAACGCACGCATTGACCTCAGCGCGGAGACCTCGGAATTGCTGACGCGCGTCAATCGCGACGTCAACATGACCATTGCACCGATGCTCAAAAGCTACGGCTCGAACCTTGCTGACGGTTGGACCATCGCGCCTGGCTCAGGAGACTGCAACGATTACGCGGTCACCAAGCGGCACCAGCTTCTCGAGAATGGCCTGCCTTCGAAAGCGCTGCGGCTGTCGGTGGTCAAGACAACGTCAGGAATTGGCCATCTGGTCCTTGTCGTCGTTACGACGAAGGGCGACCTCGTATTGGACAATCTGACCGAAGTGATCCGTCCCTGGCAGAGCACGGACTATCATTGGCTCAAGATACAGTCGGCCACCGATTCCAAGTTCTGGTATGAGATCAAGGCACCGACGATTGGACCGTCCGTATCGCTGGCCGATCGAAAGGTTCGTTTGGCGAACCGGTAGTCTGTTCGGTCGAACCCGGCAAAACCTCGATACGATCGCGTACCGCCGAGTTCTCGCCATGCGCCCGGTTGCCGGCGAAATCCCCGGCGCCTCCGGCTGCATCTTCCGCGCGCTGCTTCTTGATTGCCAAACTCAGGCAGGTATGGGCGACCGTATCGCGCCCGCCGCTGTCGGCGCGGCGGAAGCTCTGGCGAGCCCGCAACCGAGCAAAATACCGAATGGAACGAGGTAGCCGGGAATTTGCAGGGAAAAGTCGATCAACGAATGCAGATAGCTCAAGACCGCAATCCCGGTGATTGCCGCCAGCAAGCGTCGGCTTCGGCCCTCGGATTTGACCGCGGCACGAGCGAGAATGAATAGCGACGCCAGCGCGGCAATCGCAATCATGGCAGCAACGGGAATTCCCATCTCGACCGCAATTTCAAGGATCGTCGAGTGAGCGTAGTCCCACACCCCCCAACTGTAGAAATTATCGGCTCGCAGCGAGGGAAACAGATCTTCAAAGGTACCAATTCCAGCGCCTAGAAGCGGCCGCTGCCGGATTGCCTCCAAGCAAAACCCATAGACGGACCACCTCCCATCATCGATCAACCCCTGGCTTCCAATTCGGCCCATTCCGCTGAGCAGCCCCACAGTGATCGCAAGCGCCACGCTTCCCCAGATCACGACCTGCCAGAAGCTCCGCTTTTGCCGGTTGGCGACCATCAGGCTGATTGCGACCAGCAATCCAAGGCAGGAGCAGATCAGACCGCCGCGCGAGCCCGTCAACAGCAACGCAAAGAAGCACGCGAGTGCGCCCGCGGACCGCGCAATAATCCTGAATGCGAGCTGCTCGTTCGATCGGGTCAGCAGCAGCACCCGGAGCGACGAAAATCCAGACGCCTGCTGCAATGAAGAAAAAGCATGACAGAACCACAGGATCGCACCGGCCCCGATGAAGGTTGCGGCAGTGTTGTGGTTGATGAAGGTCGCGGTCAGGCTGCCAAGGTAGGCGACCTTTGGGGCCCACAACACCAAATTGGGGGTGAAAATCAGCGCGACGAAGCCATAGATGGCGTAAAGCAAAATCGAATATTGCGCGACCTGAATGAGCCGGTCGCTGTGACGCCGCGATGTCCCGACCGAGAAACCGCTTATGAAGGACGCTGCAAACAGCAGAAAATGTCCGGCCGCGACCGGCGGTATCTCCGCGCGACTTGAAATCCGCGGTAACGCATCAAGGCCAAGAAGATCGTTCGCCCGGCGCCAGCTGGGATCGTTGAGTTGCTCGACGGCATTGGGAACGACCTGGATGATTGCGACGAGCGCGTAGATGCCGCACAAAGCAAGAAAGCCGAACCATATCCGGCTCTGACCGGTACTCATTGGCGCGGCCGCGCCGCACAGAGCACCTATCGACAACAGAATTGTCCAGGCTGCGATCCAGAACAGGTCAACCGACCCAAAGAACAGCGGAGCCAGAACCAGTCCGACGATCGTCGTCCAAAGCTGGATCGAGCTCAATGTCGCGACTGAAAACTCCGACAGCAGCCGGTTCGTCATCCCGATGAGATCGTGACTTTCAGCGAGAACCTACCATTTGGTTTTGACAGCCGTGTTCACGCTAGTCACCGCGTTTGCCGTGTTGGATGTCGTGGCTGCCGTATTGTTGATGAGCAACAGCAGCTTGTAGTAGTCGACGACCTTGGCATTGGCGACGTACATGACATCCTTGGTCCGCATCTGGAAGGCGGCTGCGAGCAACATACCGGACGGATCGCGCAGGTTCAGGCGATAGATCGTCGGTATCTTGTCCAGAGTAAATTTCGTGGCGTCGACGCCGAACTTCTCCAGGAAGCGGCGGTCCTCGTACCGATAGACGTACAGCTCGCTGGGATCGGATTGCTGGTCGTTGAGGCCGCCTGCCTTGCCCATCGCCTGGGCCAGCGTCAGCGTTTCAACATCGAACGCAATTTCCGAATTGAAGCCAAAGACGTTTTGATTGAGCGCCCCGAGCGCCGTGAACGTCGGCGATTCACGGGTGAGGAAGATCACGTCATTCGGCCGAATGAAGATATTTTCGCGGGGGTCATGCACCACGCGGCTCAACAGCACCTTGACGCGCTTGCCGTCCCGCTGAAGCGTAACGTAGCTTTCGACCGCTTCGTACTTCGGACCACCGGCGCGCGCGATCAGTGCCAGCATCCGCTCGCCGACACTGTTGAGAGCCAGGACACCCGGCGTGTTCACATCGCCCAGTACGCTGACGACGCTTGAGTGCTGCTGGTTGAGGCTGACGACGACCTGCGGCTCGATAGCGCGGTTCCGCAGCCTGGCAACGATGGCCTGCTGGATTTCCGGTATGGTTCGCGCAGCGGCGGGAATCTCGCCCGCGTAGGGAACATAAATGCTGCCCTTCTGGTCGACGGCCTGCGCCGGCAAATCGACGAAGTTTCCGGGGCGTGCGCCGGCGGCTTGTCCGGGTGTGAAAAGGCCGCCCGGGGCGGCTTCAAAGATCGATATATTGAGGACATCGCCGACGCCGACAACCTGGTTCGGCTTGGCGCGCTTGTCCGGGAATTCGCCCTGGAACGTGATCAGATTGGGCTGCGATAGAAAGCCGATGGTGTCGGCGGTCACGTCGACCAGCACGTAAGGCAGCGGCGCCGCGGACTTCACGCCGGCCGTCGCATTACCGTTCACCGCATCACTTTTCGGTCCGGTTCCCGGAAGCACCGAACACGCCGGCAACAGCGCCGTAACCACAAGCGCAAACAGGGCGGAACCAAGGGGCTTCAACATCCCGACACGTCCCGCCGATCGCCAGAATACACCATCCAGAAGGCGACGCCCAAATTCATACGCGAACGGCTGGCACGATCTGACCAGCCGCCTGCCGTAACAATGGGTGTGATCCTGGCTTCCAACGCCGCCCCCCGACTATCCGCAATTGTCGAACTTTTAATTATTCGACCGTAATCCCGCGGGCCCCGCCCACGAGTTTCGTGCAGAGAACCTACAAGGGGAGTCGCTCGCATCAAATAGCGCAGTACCGCTCAGTCACCGTTTTGCCCGGCTCGTGGCGTTCGTGCCACACCCGCGCTGGCGCCGCGCTCGTCTTTCACCGGTAAAGCTTTGTTAATGATCTATTTTTCCGAGCGGTTACGCTGCCGCGAACGCCGCACGCACCGGTTGCAACGAGCCCCCGCATCCCTAAGGTCCTGAAAACGAAGAGCTCTACCCGAAATAGCCAGCTGCTTTTTGTAGAACGCTGTGATTCAGTCGGTAAAAATGTGATTCGCTTCGCCGGGCGGCCCGAAAGAGTCCGTTCAGCATATCCTATCACGCAAGGGCAGATCTTAACCTTTGTCCTTCAACAATGGTGTGTGCGTATCGAGTAAATCCTGCGGACATTGACGTTAACTGCTGTGAGCGACGGGGACATTGGGATGGTATATGCCGCCATCGCGTTAGTCATGGTGGGAGTTGCAGTTGGCTTAGTGTTCCGGCTGAAGGTCCTTTTGCCGATTCTCGCGTCGCTGTTAGTTGTTTCGGTGGTATTTTCACTTGCCCACGGCTTTAGCTTCCTGAACGCCGCGCTGACCATCATGGTCGCGCAAGCGATCCTCCAAGGCAGTTATTTTCTGGGATTGGTGATCCGGGCTTTTCTCGCCGAGTCGCATCATATGCGGCCCATCCTCTGACATCAGGGGTCCGGGGCTCGGAAAAGCGCTTACGGCTTCTGACAATCCGAATAAAACGCCCCGTTGGCAGCATCGGTCCGCTCCACGCATTGCGATGGATCGGTCACCTTGCCGGCAACAGTAAAATCGTACCCCTGGTTCCTTAAAGCAAGAACGTAACGGCCGGCAGGAAGCACGAAGTTGGCGTCTTCCGGTTGCACCATGAGCATTTCGGGATTGCCCGGAAGCGGCCGCACCCGGAATTCATACGACACGTTCCGGATATTCCAGGCATCCGAGACGGGCACGAAACTCGCCTTCCCTTTGGCGTCAAACGTCAGAGCGCGCACCACGCGGGCGACCACGCGGACGTCCATCCGGTCGGGCGCCGAGCCCGCCAGATCGCGTCGGAACACCACGAATTTCGCTTTGCCGTCGGGAAGAGTGGTGCGGCTGCTTTGACTGACGGGTGTCGACATCGCCACGCGCTTGTCCGGTACCTGTTCCGGTAAAAGATAAAGTTCGCTCAACTTGGCATTGTTCAAGGCATAAACGCCGTAGTCGGCGGGCAGCGGAAAAGGTAACGAGCCGGGGGAATCCGAGGCCGTTTTTGGTTCTGCACCGGCCGGGCTTTGCCGAGACGGGTCCGGAATAGATGACGGGGCCGCGGGCTTCGCAATGGCCGCCATCGTTGGTGAACCCGTCGGTAACGACCGGTGCGTATAGACTGCCAGGCCACCGACCAGGGCACCGAACAACGCTATTCCGATCGAGAACCGGGCCAGTGTCGATAACAGCGGCCGCGTTCGCGGTCGGGCGACCCATTCCGTTTCGGGCCGCAAATAAACTTCTTTCAAAACAACGCTTTTCGGCGAGGAGTTCGCCTGATGAACCTCCACCATCGAGGTCGCCGGCGAGGCGTCAAGCGCAACCTGCGCGGAGGGCGTCGGGGGCTGAAGGCGCTCCCTCTCGTCGCGGCGGGCCGAAAACGCTTCGACCCCCTGGATAGCCGTCTCGAGCGCGGCCATAAGGCGGCTGCGTTCAGGCTCCTCGATCCATTCGGTATCAAGCTGCAGCCTGGCGCGCGCGAACTCGTAGATCGTCAGGCGCACCTGCGAAGGATCTTCCTGCACCGTATTGATCATCCGAGAAAGAATCAGGGCGTATTCGACCTCCTGCGCAGGAGACGAAACTGATTTGTCCTGATCTATCCCTGGGGGCTCAGGTTTCATGACGGTGTTAGGTGGACCGGCAAAATTCTATCCCCAAATTCTATCCCGACGCAGCATATCAACGTAATTGCCTGACAAAACACGTATTTTACGCGGCCCCCAGCTTCCGCCCGGGCATGAATCTGAACAGTGCCCACGGGCTCGTTGCGGCTACAGTCCGTTCAGGAAGCCTATCAGATTGGCCGGGCGTAGTCATTTAGGTGACACTTTGGGACGACGTGGACGATCGCGCGCCAGACGCCTTGGCTAACTACCGCGTTACAGTTTATGGTCGGCCTTACTAGGTTCACGTTCCGAACATTCGAGGATCAGGGGTATGTCGCACGTCACCAAGATCGCTATCGTTGCTGCGTTTGTTGCTGCGCTGGGCGGCATATCGAGCGAGGCATCCGCGCGCGGACGCCTTTATCCGGTGACACGGTGCGGACCCGACCTGGCCTTTCTCTGCCCGATCCACGGCTATTTCGACCAGGTGCCTTTCCATTACAACGTCGCTGTCTATCCCGGCTGCATCAAATGGGTCCGCGTTGAAACGCCCCATGGTGTCGAGCGGCGCCGCGCCATTGTTTGCGGAGCGCCCGAACGGCCTATGGTCTGGTGGTAAGGAACTGACCGCCGGCGGCTAGCTCGCAACCGATCGACAAACGATGCCGGGAGTTACTTGGCGGGAAGTTACTTGGCTGGGTCCCTGTTCAATCGCGAATTGGCCGTAGGCGGTTGAGCCGGCGCGGCGCTGATCGGCCCATTGTTGATCGGGCCCTGGTTGATAACCCGTCCCGAATTCGCGCTATTATTACGGATGAGATTACCGCTGCCGTCCCTGACGTTCGAAACGCCATATTGCGCCAGTGCCGAAGTGCCGCACGCCAACATGCAAAAAATCGCCAACGTCAGTCTCATATATCCCTCGCTTGCGTCAGAACCCTACAATAGGTCAGGCTGCCCGGGAATGCACCCCTAAACGGCAGTGCCCGCAGGTTCCCGCGCCGCGTTCCCTTGATTTCCGAGTTCGGTTGGGAGCACAACTTCGGCGGCTGAGCCCGGATATCTCGAACCGAAAGACAAACCATGACCGGCGAAGTCGAGCCCGCGTCAGTTGTGATCCGGAGCGGGCACCTGGTTGCGGAAATTTCCCGCCATGGCGCGGAATTGATCCGGCTGCAGGATCGCGACGGCAAGGACCTGCTCTGGGACGGCTGCGAAAAGTGGTGGACGGGACGCGCGCCGCTTTTGTTTCCCATCGTCGGAAGACTTCCAAACGATATCGCCATCTGTGACGGCGAGGCGTTCCCGATGCGACAGCATGGTTTCGCGCGAAACAAACAATTTTCCATTGCCGGCGCGAGCCCATCCGAATGCGTCTTCCGGCTCGCGTCCGACGACGAGACGCGGCGACAATTTCCTTTCGATTTTGTCCTTGAGGTTGCATTTGTCATCGAAGATGCGACGTTGCGTATCGGCGCGACGGTCTTTAACAAATCCTCCCGCGCGATGCCGGTTTCGTTCGGCTTTCACCCGGCATTTCGTTGGCCCCTGCCCTATGGCGGCTCACGACAGGAGCATGAAATCAGATTCGAAAAATCGGAATCCGCGCCAATTCGCCGACTGACCGATGGGCTTCTTGATCTGACCGCGAACTCCGAGATTTTCGACGGCAGCATCATGGCTCTCGATGACGCGATGTTCGCGCCCGGTGCGCTGATCTTCGATCGACTGAAAAGCCGCGCTGTCAATTTCGGCGCCCCGGGAAGACCTTCGATCCAGCTCCGGTTTCCGAACATGCCGCATCTCGGCGTGTGGACCAAACCCGGCGCGGGTTTCCTGTGCATCGAGCCCTGGCAGGGTTATGCGGCTCCGTTGGGGTTTACCGGTGAACTCAAAGACAAGCCTGGCGGCCTGTTATTGGGGGCCAACGAAAGCACAGAATTCGCGATAGAGATTTGCCTGCTGGACACGGATCAACCATCTGCTTGATGGCTGGCAGCCAGCAAAATCAAGCATTTCCCTGCACGATTGGTCGTCCGTAGCGCTTCGACAGCGGGCCGTGATATAGGGTGGCGTAAAATTGGAGATGCCGTATGGAGTGGGTTCTTTTCGTGTCGTTGCAATGGATCGTTCTTGGAAGCCCCACTCAATCCACTTCCCAGCAAATTCAACCGTTCGCCTCGGAAGAGCTTTGCAACAAGGCGGCCGAGGCCATCAAGGCCGAGATAAATGCGCCGATCGGAGCGCAGCGGGTTCAAACACTGGGCCGGGTTGTCTGCGTCGAACTGAAAGATAAATCGTCGACAGTAAAATAGCACCGAGGACGTCGAAGCGATCCGCGATGCCCGCCACGACGCAGCTTGTCGAAGCGGACCGTTAAAGCTCGAAGAGGCTGTATTTTCCGAAGCAGGCGCCAGCGGAAACTACCTGCTGTTCAACAGGCAGGTAATCGCCGCCGAGGCCAACCGGCGCGGCTACGGATTGACATAGCGATCGCTCCGCACTGCGCTGGAAGCGTCGGCCTGCGCCTGGCATGTGCTATCCGTCGAGTGCGGAGCCAAAGGCTACCGGGATCAAAGATCCGGCTTGCTACGGAGCAAGCAAATAAACCTTGAGAGCCGAGGCATAGGCCTTGCGGCTCAACCATTCCCGAAATGTAAACAGGCCCGGCCCAAAAGGGAGCCCGTTACTGTTCACACCGCGTCTTTTGCTGCCTTGACCGGACGCGCTCTGACGATTTTCCGGGCCGGCTTGGCCTTGAATACCATGGGCTCGCCGGTGAACGGGTTCGTGCCTTTGCGCGCTTTGGTGGCAGGCTTTTTGATGACCACGAACTTGGCGAATCCGGGCACCAGAAACACGCCGGATTTCTTCAGCTCTTTGTAGCCGATGGTCGCCAGCGTCTCCAGCACACCCTTTACGTCCTTCTTTCCTACTTCGTTCTCCGTAGCAATCTTCTCGATCAGCTGCGACTTTGTCATCTGTACGGCCATTTTGTCTCCTGTAAGTTGATTCGTGCCACGGACAGTATTTCGAAATCGGGCTTAAAAACTAGGCCTTTCGTGATCTACACAGCTTTGTTGGAGGCCTTTATCCGCATCCGCCCCCTGAAATATAGGTCAAACGCCGTCCCAGGCCTTCCTGCAAGCGCGTACAACCGCCCCGGACGGCCCGGGGCCACCATCTGCGAATGGGGCCCCGATGTCACGCAATGCCTTTAAATGCAGCCTTCGGAAGCCCCGTCAACGACAGCAGGTTTGTCTCACGACCGCGCGATGGCGCCAAGTTCATGATCGGTGCACGCGACCACATGCGGGCCTTTGCGCCGAAACGCCGGAAGGCGTCGCATGATGAGGGCCGCGACGATCAGCGTACCGCCGAGTCCTATCGGCGCTTCAAAAAACGGAAAACTCAACAGCAGCAACGCGGCGCAGCCCAGCGCCGGAAGTTCATATTTCTTGAAACCGTCGGCGAGACCGATCCGAACCAGCAACGCGATCGGGACCGCCAGCACCATCATATCGTAGAGAAACAGATACGGCGTTATCAGCAGCGTCGCGGTCGCAAGTCCTGCGGCTTTCAGCGCGTAGCGTACCCTGCTCCGCCATAGCAGCACTGTTCCCACCGCAACCGTGGCGGTCATCGTCCACTGCAATGCCCACGCCAGGTGTTCGCTGCCGCCGGAGAAGCGCACCAGCCCGAACACGCTTTGCAGCTTGAACCAGGTGGCGCGACCCTCCGTGAAGAAGGCCTGAGAAAACATCGGCATCCAATGAAAGAACGCTTGCCAGCTTTCGGTGCCGAAGGCGAGCCAGGATACAACCGCCATCGCGACCGCCACGACGGCGGCCGAGATGAACACCGTCCATTGCGACGCTGCGACCAGTACCAATGGAAACAGCACGCCGTATTGCGGCTTATAGCTGAGCAGCCCGAGGCAAATGCCCGACAGGATCGGCCGCATCGGCAACAGATAAAGCGTACCGCCGATCAACGCGGCCGTAAGGAAGCCGTTTTGTCCGACCATCGCATTCGCAAGGACCACCGGAAAAGCAGCCGCCAGCAGTAAACCGAAAGGCCGCCCGACGATCGCACGCATCATCGCGAAATACGGCACCAGACTGACCGCCACCCATCCCGTCAAGGCCGCCGCATATGGAAACTGCGCCAGCAGCGCCGCGACCAGCAGGAACGGCGGCGGATAGTGCCAGGCAAAATTACCGACATAGTCCTGGCCCAGCACCGCGACCTGAATCTGCTTCTGGATGTCCCAGTCCCACGCCAGTGCCGGATGGCCGTCAAGCGCCAATTTTCCGGCAGACCAGACATTGATGAAATCGGTCGGAATGCCGCGGCCCTGGGCGTCAAATATCCACAAATGAGAAACGCATAATGCCAAAAAAGCCGATACGTTCACGACGAACAGGACGAAGCAGGCGTTCACCAGCACCGTCGGCGTTGCGGCACGATCCCGGATCCCCGGCGCGGCTGTGGCAACGGTCATGCGCTGTCCTTTGCGCGCGCGACGGCACGCGTGAGAGAATTTATCCTCCACTCATAAAGCGCGGAGTTTTGAGGAATTCTTAAACCTGAAAGCTCGTTGCTTTGGCGCGGGTGGCTGGCGCCACCGCTGTTCCGACCTTCGCTGCATCGGCGTCCGCGCCCTCCGGCGCCGCAGTGCCGATCTTTATCGCGACCATCACGCCAAGCCCGATCAGGCCAATAACAATGAGCCAGGTAGTGCTTCTCATCGCCACCGCCCCTACCGAATGCAGACCGCGCGTGTTGCCGGGCATTGCTTCAACCGCAGACAGTTTACGCCGTTAACACCAACGAATCCTGAACAGGCGGCGGTGAGGTATTTCTCAAGTACGGAAATTTATCTCTGCGTAACCATCTTTAGCTGAGTTAAAAATCTGCAAACGCCACATTTTCCGAACCCTCATAGGCGCGGAAGGCCCGTCGTTTCCAGATCGTCCAGCAATGCCCTGGCGTCTTTCAGGTCGGGAGTATCGAGCCCTTCCGTGAACCGCTCGTAGACTTGCGAGAGAAGACGGCGCGCTTCCTCGCGCCGGTTCTGGTCGCACCAGAGCCGGGCAAGGCTCGTTGCAGCGCGAAGTTTGAAAGAGAGGGCGCCCTGCCGGTCGGACGTCTCGAGCGCCTGCAACAACCCAGCTTCGGCCTCGGCGATCCGTTCGCCGCCACGCGTAGCAAGGCACACGCCCAGCAGACGATACGCCTCGGCCTCGAACAGGTGATTCCGCCCGGTTGTGATGCAATCGAGAGCCTCTTGGACGACCTGCTGTGCTCGATCAGCTTCGCCGGCCTTCAGAAGGGCTTCCGCGAACACCAGCAGTTCGTATTCGAAATAGAAACGTCGGGCCGACTGGCGTGTGGCCTCGACCGCATCCCCCATGCGTTCCAGGCCCTCGGAGACCTGACCGGATTCGAACATCGTCCAGCCAAGCAGCAGCGGACACATGACGAACATGTTGCTCCCCTGCTCGCGCCCGATGCGTATCGTCAGTTCGGCAAATTCCCGGCATGGCCCGGGCCCGCGGAGCAGCTGCCGGAGCGTGGCCGACCACCATGCCGCGTGCGCGAGGCTCGGAGGATGCCCGAGCCGATGCCCGAGTTCGAGCGCTGCGACGGACATTTGTGCCGCCTGCTCCGGGAAGCCGGAGACCCATAGCGTGACGGCGCTGTGAGCGTAGGCGCAGACGCCGGTATCGTGGCCTCCATAATCGTAGGCGTGAGTATGATGGCGGTCAGCGTCATACAGCGCGATGCCTCGTTGCGTGTCGGCTAACGTGATCGAATTGAGCCCCAAGACGTGGGAGTTCGCCCAGCGCGAGTGATACGCCTCGAGCATAAGATCAGGGTCGGCGAGCCGCTCTGCGACTTCGACGAGCTCGTTGGCCATTTCAAGCGCTCGCTCGGTCTGCCCGGTAATCAGGCTCGCGTACCAGCTACCCCACATGGCCCTGAACAGCTTCTTGTCGTCGCCGAGCCCTCGCCCGAGCGCGACGGCTCGGGCGTAATGTTTGGCAATTTCGGGACCCGCCGAGCGAAAACCGCGCGCTATGATCAGGGCGGTACCCAACCCGAGCCGAATGTCGAGCTCCTGGTGCCAGCGCTCCGTCGCATCAGGCAACTCCTCTAGAATGCGCAGCGCGCTGGAAAAGTGCTTCAACGCCTCGCTGCCGGCCGAACGGCGCAAAGCGAGTTCGCCGGCGCGCTGCCAATGGATCGTGGCAGGCTTTCTCAGGCCGGCCTCGGTGCGATGACGCGCCACCAATTCCGGCTGGCTTTCGGCTATTTCGGGGAAAATTTCCTCGATCGCCTGCGCGATGCGCGCATGCAGGCTCCGGCGCGGACCGCGCAGCAATGTGCTATAGGCGGCGTCCTGCAGCAGCCCATGCTTGAACAGAAAGTTTGATCGCGGCGGCTCGCCACGCTGGAAGATAAGACCGGCCTCGACCAACCGGCCAAGAGTCTCCTTGAGCTCCTGCTCGGGCCGCTCGGCGACAATGGCCGTGAGCTCGTATGAAAACTCCCGGCCGATGGTCGCACCGATCTGTGCAATCTCCTTTGCCGCCGGACCAATCCGATCGAGCCTCGCCATCAGCGAGGCGTGCAGTGTCGGTGGAACCGAGAGCGACAACCGAGGTGTCGCCGATCCCGACTGGCTGACCGGCCCGGCGTCCACGACTGTCTTTGTCACCTCCTCGAGAAACAGCGGCACGCCATCGCCGCGCTCGACGATTTCTCCGACCAGTTCGCTCGGCAACGACACGGTCTTTGCGGCGAGCTGCCGAACCAGGGCCTCGCTGTCGCCCCTGCTCAGGCGGTTAAGATTCAGCGTGGTGACGTGCGGTTGATCTGCCCATGGGGCCACAAGCCCCGGGCGGAAGGTTGCGATCAGCAGCACCGGCAGACGCTCGATCCGCCGGATGATGAGATCGAGCAGCTCTTGCGTGGTCGGATCGATCCAGTGCAGGTCTTCAAAGGTCATCAGCACCGGTTTTTTTTCCGCCAAGCCGATGAGCTGCTGCTGCAGGGCCTCGAAAGTCTCCTCCTTCCTGCGTCGCGGATTGTGCTCCACGTTTGGATAGCGCCCGGTCGGCAACAGCAACAGGTCGGCCAGGAGCGCGACGTCCCGCTTGGCCGCGGATGTTTCCGCCATCAGCGCTTCCAGCTTGTCCAGCTTCACCCCGGGCGTATCCTTCGCGCCCGAATCCCGCCGCTCGCTCGAGCAGATTGATGATCGGGAAGAGGGCGCTGTGCTGGTGGTGGGGCGAGCAGAAGTAGTGCAAATCGGTGTATGGCTCCGCCTCGAGCAAATCCCTGAGCGCCACCGTGAGGCGTGATTTGCCGATGCCGGCTTCGCCGGAGAACAGGATGACGCGCCCCTCGCCGGCTTTTGCCTGGGCCCAGCGCCGAAGCAGCAGCTCAAGCTCCTCCTGGCGGTCGACGAGAGGCGTCTCGGCGGAACGCAGCGCCTCGAAACGGCTCTTGAAGCGGTTCTCTCCCAGCACCCGCCAAGCGCGCTGCGGCTCGGCGAAACCCTTCAAGTCCTTGAACCCAAGATCCTCCAACCCGAAGACCGATCCGACCAGCCGCCGCGTGCTGTCGGCGATCACGATCGAGTTCGGATCAGCCAGAGCATGCAGCCGGGCGGCGAGATTCGGCCCCTCGCCCAAAACCTCGTTGTCATTGGAAGTTCCCGATCCGTTGAGATCACCCACGACCACCAGGCCGGTGGCGATGCCCAGCCGCACCTGAAGCGGCTCCCGGCTCTCCAGAAGGCCGATCCCCTCGACCACAGCCAACGCGGCGCGCACCGCCTGCTCCGGATCGTCCTCCTCGGCGTTCGGGTAACCGAAGTAGACGAGCACGCCGTCACCAACGCGACGGGCAACGAAGCCACCGAACCGGGTCACAGTCTCGGCAACGCGCTTCTGGTAGGCGCCGATCACCTCATGAAAGTCTTCGACGTCAAGATGGACGGAGAGCGCCGTTGAACCAACAAGATCGCAGAACATCACCGTGAGGTGGCAACGCTCGGCCAGCAACGCACGGGGCGGCATGCCTGGAGCGAGTTCGGGACTTGATAGAGTTGCACTCGCCTCAGCGAGGCCCGATCCGCATTTGGCGCAAAACTTCGAGCCCGGCGCTTCCCTGTTACCGCACGAAGGACAACGGAGCGCCAATGCTGAGCCACACTGACTACAGAATTTGGCGCGCTCCGAAACATCCGCGCGGCAGTTGAGGCACTCCATTCCGCACCTTATAAACTCAACAATATAAATATGGCGCTAAATATAGCACGGTCGCCGCTTGGTGCCTACTGATGCGCACAACGCAGCCGTTTCGTGTCGTCGCACATCACGAATAAACTTGCATTGATCGCCGCCGGGCTTGCTCGTACGAAAGGGGGACCCGCCGCTATCCGGCAACGGACCCAACGATCGGAAAACGAGGAAATTAGACTTGTATTCCCAATCGGCTTGGTTGTTGAATAGCATTTTGGCAGGGGCGTCCAAGCGCACAATTTGGAGATCGCCGGAAAATTTCGGGGCGGTCGGCCGTCCGGAGAGCACTCTCCCGTCGGCCGGCAAGCCCGGTATCGGCGAATCCTGCTAGCAAATATTGGAGGCGTGGCTATGAAATCGAGCGCGTTGATCCCATTGGTATTTCTCACGGCGGCATATTCGGCCCAGGCCGCGGCACAGTCTTACCAGACCAACCCGACCGAGCCGCCGGTCAGCCATTTTCAAGGGTCATGCGACAGCGATCCCGATGGGACCAAGTTCGCAGAAAAAGCCTGCTACACCGATTATTATCCAGGGGACGCCCTTTACGGCAGCGACTACCGGCCTCCAACCTGCTTGAAAAAACCCGTGACCAAACGTCAAAAGGAAGTCCTGGCGAAGATATACAGCCGGGCGCCTGACTACCTGCAGGCCAAACTTTGTCGGTTGACGCAGTTGTTTGTGACCCGGCCTGCCCCGTGGGGCCCCGTGGGTTGGGGCTTTTGGGAGGGCCCGGACCGGCCACCGGGTAAGGGCGTTTACCTCGCCATCTCCGCTCGGGAGTTGGCAAAAAAGCAATCGATTGCGGACGCCGAAAACGAAATCGCGGATCAGCTTCTGGGACTTGCAGATGGCGGCCGGCGCCGCGGCCCGCGGGTCGCACGGTTGCGAGTTGCAGATTCGGATTCAGTACTGACGATTCTCTCCGCGGTCGCCCACGAAATGGGCCACGTCCTGCTCGCCGACGCCAATGCGGATGGTCAAAACATCGATCACCCGCGACGGAGGGTGAGCGGTCCGCCACGAAACGCGTGCTTCGAGGACGCTTTTCTTGGTACTTCGTGGAATGCGGATGCCTTTCACAAGAATATGCGGCGATGGGCCGACTTTGGCTTCCAGAACCACAACATACAAAAAAATCCGGATAGCGAATTCAACCTGGAGCGCGTGAGGAGCGCAGTGGGCGAACGCAGGTTCGATGTTGCAACTGACGCGATCGAGAACGTCTACCGTAACAAGGAATTCGTCAGCTTGCAGGCGAAAATCGCACCGGAGGAGGATCTCGCCGAGACGTACAGGTACAAGGTACTCGCGGATGCGTCCCCAAATAAGCCGATCGTATTTCGTTTGGGCGGTCGAGAGATCAATGCGCGCGAATTGCTGGAGTTCGAGATTCCCGCCAAGAAAGTGCAATGCCTGCGTGATCTCGGATTCCTGACGGCTCAGCCGTAAGGGACCCGACCTCCGGGATTCCGGGTCGCCAAGTCATGACGTGGCATTCGCTGCGTGGTCGCGCGCCAGCTCGGTCCGCCGGCGGGCTTCCTCCCAGGCGAAGGTGTGAGCGAACTCGTAGGATACTTCCAGCGGGGTCACGCCGCCGGCAAGATGCGCTACCACGGCCTGCAACATTTCCTCGGCATCGATGCGCTTTTGATCGACTTGCCCGCCGGCCAGCCAGTTCGCGAAGCGACCAAGCGCCTCTGGCGCAAGCCCGTGCTCGGTCGCGGCCTTCAGGATCGCCTCGTAGGTCCGGTCCTTGTAGAACAGGGACTTGGCGATCGGAACAAGTGCCGCCGCGAGACCGGGCTCGAGGATACCGAGCTGGAGTGCGCGCTCGATCGTGGCGCGCACATTGACCATGGCCTCGGTGACCTGCACGTAGCCGATCTCTTCCGGCCCGTGCAGAACCGCGACCTCATCGTCGTCCATCAACCGGCCGGTGCTGAATTGCCGATAGACATGACCGATGCCCTTCATGCCGAAGTCTGCGAGTTCGACGGCCCGCAACGCTCCGATACTGGCGGCACCATAGACATGGATACCCTGGGCCATGGCCCAGAGGATTTCCTTGTGCCAGACCGTCGGCACGCGCTCGAAGTAGCCATCGACGACGCCGATGATCGCGGGACCCGACAATGCCGCCAGGTACAGGTCGCCCTGGCGGACCGGCGGCCGCCATTCAAGCCCCGCGACGCGCGGAGCGGCGGACGGCGGTAAGGATGGGCCTGCGAAGATGACGGCACTCATTCGCCGCTCCCGCCGGCTCGGCGAGCGCGGGGTCCCGGGATATAGTCAGGGTGAGTGCAATCCCATTCGAGACCGGGAATGACCATCCTGACGACCGGGATGCCGAAGTCCGGACGCGTGAGGTCGACCGCAATAATTCGTTTAACCCCGATCGCGCGCAATCGCTCCAGCTCCCATCGCAGATCGACCGCCACATCGTCCGCATCGAAGCTCGGAACGTCGCGAAACGAGCGCGCCTCGGCAGCCTGCGAAACGGCGTCGAGCAAGGCCGCCCCCAATTTCTCCTCTACCAACTCGGTGTAGTCCGAAGGCGGGAGATCGTCACGAATGCCCGCGATATAAGTGAGCCGGATCTGCGCCGCTTCGGTCATTGCCCGGGCGAGGGCCACGTTTCGATCGGGATGGCAACCGGCCCCCCGAAATCGTCGCAGCCCGCCGGACGCATCGTCGGTCGCAGCCGGAATGTCGCAAACGAACGCCGGAATTCCAACATCGGACGTCACGTCCCAAAGGCGGATCGGTATTCGCGCGGTTTCATACAATTCAAGCAGGGCGCGGCAATCTTCGTCGTCGATCGAGCCTGCATCCAGACGGCAGCGCGAGCGCTCGCGCACATCTCGCGCATGCCAGAGCGCAACGGCGTCACGTTCGACAAGCTCGCAAATTGCCGAGCCGATCGCTTCGACAAGATGATTGCCGGCGGCCATTCCATTGGTGCCGGAGAGGAAGTGTTCGCCGCTATGGCTGGTCGGCAGCGTATAGTCGGTATGCACGACCTCCCAGGGCACCCAACAGGCGTCGCGGCCGAACAGATCGTATCCCTCTATCCACGCTATCCTGGTTCGGTCGGGAAGCGGCTTCCCGGTACCGCAGAGCAGGTCGGTCGGTACCACACAGGTCTTCGCCGACAGCTCCCGGTAGCTCGACACCACGGTGCGCGCGATGAGGTCCTCCCCATGAAACAGCTCGATCGCCTCCATCACGGCGGATGCGAGCGCCTGGGAAAGACCGAGCCCTTTGCCTTGCGAAACCGAAAACGAGCGGGAATTCGGGCGGACCGCGACGGTGACGGGAATCCCGATTCGATCGAGCCCCGTTACATTGCCCAGACGGGTGATGCCGATTTGCCGCGCCGTGGACGCAACGCGGGCCAGCGTGTCATCCGGCGCAGTCGTCCGGTGCGTGCCGCGCTTAAACACTTTCGAAACCGGGCCGTCGAGAGCCCGGGCCAAGCTCGTGATATTTGAACCCTGCACGGATGACAGCAATATTTTAGGGACGAGATTGCGTCGCCGTGAGCGCCGGGATCATTTGCCCTTTCCCGGGTCGCTCGTATCCTT
This sequence comes from uncultured Alphaproteobacteria bacterium, assembly GCA_963793165.1. Taxonomy (GTDB): domain Bacteria; phylum Pseudomonadota; class Alphaproteobacteria; order Rhizobiales; family Xanthobacteraceae; genus Bradyrhizobium. Next base: position 1,397,615 of record CAWBYU010000001.1, on the reverse strand, counting down.
TGAGGTCTTTGGTTTGGGCTTTTCGCCTTTGCCGCTCCCGCCGCCGCTCGCGACGATCATCGCGCCGATCGGAACGGAAATCGACTGCCCCTCAGCCCCCGCATCCCGCAACAGTTTCCTCAGATGCGCAGCATCGGGCGTATCCCCCAAGCGTAACTCTTCGAACGCGCTTCCACGCTGGGAAATGTAGATCTTCTCGCCATCAATCCGGACCGCTACTTCGTCCGACCTCAAAGCCGACTGTCGCGATGGTTCCGGTGTCGCCTCCGGCGGCTGAAGCTGCGACCTATCGGCTCGGGCACCTCCCGCAAGCAGCGCTCCCAGCATCAGCGCTCCAAAGGCCGGCAGTTGCAACCAGATGTTCTTCAGGCGCGCGCGCGACATGTGACCCTCCTCACACGAACAGTCTGCAGGACAGCAAACATAGAACACAGCTCGACATCAGGGAGTCAAGTAAGTCGGCACTATCCCGATATATGTCGAATGAGGCTGAGCCGGTACGCCACAGGAGACCAAGAGATGTGGCAGGCCGATATTTCGGGTGGCCAGAAACAGGCGGCCGCGCCATGCTCAGGCAGGCCCGGGACGGGCTGCCGGGCCCTCCGGTGCGCGGGTTCGTCGCAGGCGATCCGCTGGATCGCCGGGCGTACCGATTGCATGCTGCGCGCCCGTGCTGTGCCAAGAGTACACGATTTCGTGGCCGTGGTTCGTTGGATCAGCCGTCATCGAAGGCCTACGGTTGCCCCGCGCCATCGATCACGGATAGATCAGGCGGGCCGCCGCCCGGGTAAAACCGCCGGGGGCGGCCGCGGCCCGGGGCCAGCATGTTGGCATGCGGGTTGCCTTACCGACATCATGTGTTACCGGCGTTGACCGTTCCCGACGCCGACTGCGTTTCGGAATTGAAAGGACCAAATAAATGCGATCGGATACATGGCTCCGCGGCGCGCTGCTGGCCACCTGCATGACACTGGCAACGGCGGCGCCGGCGCTTGCGCAAAAATCGGCTGACACGCTGCGCATCACCTGGCGTGACGCCATTCCCAATGTCGACCCGTACTACAATTCGCTGCGCACCGGCATGGTGGTGGCGTTCCAGGCCTTCGACTGCCTGGTGTATCGCGATCCCCAGACCATGGACCTCAAGCCTGCTTTGGCCACGTCGTGGAAGCAGGTCGATGACACCACGATCGACTTCACCCTGCGCCAGGGCGTGACGTTCCAGAACGGCGACCCCTTTACCGCCGATGACGTGGTGTACACGATCAACACCATCATCCAGGACAAACGGGTGGCGATCCCCTCCTACTACACCTCCTATGCCGGCGCCGAGAAGATCGACGACTTTCACGTGCGCCTCAAGCTGACCGCCGTGTCTCCGGCCGTGATGGAATATCTGGCGATGGTCACACCGATCTGGCCCAAGGCCTATCGCGAGAAAATCGGCGCCGATGCCTATGCGCGCGCCCCGATCGGCACCGGCCCCTACAAGATCACCAAGGTCGACGGCATCACGCAGATCGATATGGAACGGTATGACGGTTACTACGCCGACAGCCCGAAGGGCCGGCCCGCCATCCGCTATATCAAGATCCACGAAGTGCCCGACGCCACAACCGAGATTACCGAACTGCTCGGCGGACGAGCCGATTGGATCTGGGGCTATAATGCCGATCAGTTCGACAATATCGCCCGGGTGCCGAATTTGCAGGCCCTGCGGTTCAACACCATGCGGGTCTATTTCATGACCATCGACGCCGCCGGCCGTTCAGGCGCCGACAATCCGCTGACCAAGCTGAAGGTGCGTCAGGCGGTCATCTCGGCGATCGACCGCGGCACGATGGCCAAACAGCTGATCCAGGGCGATTCGCAGGTCATCGACACGCCTTGTTTCCCCACCCAGTTCGGCTGCGACGTATCGGCGGCCGTGAAATATCCCTATGACCCAGGCCGGGCCAAGGCGCTTCTGGCTGAAGCCGGCTATCCCAACGGCTTCGACACGGAGCTCGTGAGCTATGCCCCTCCACAGATGAACGCGGCCGTGCAAAACTACCTCAAGGCTGTCGGCATCAACCTGCGCGTCCAGCAGTTGCAGATCGGCGCTGCCATCCAGCTTGCTGAATCAGGCAAGGCGCCGTTGTATTCGGGGAGCTGGGGCAGCAATTCCGTCAACGATACCTCGGCGTTCATGCCCTATTTTCTCGGCGGGGAATTGAACGACTATGCGCGGGATGCCGATGTGCAAGGCCTGTTGAAAAAGGCCGGCAACAGCCTCGATCCGGAGGACCGTCGCAAGGCCTATCGCGAGGCGATCCGCCTCGCCACCGAACGCGTCGATTTCATCCCGCTGTTCAGCGCCGTCCGCTATGTCGCCTTTTCAAAGGACCTGAATTTCCAGGGCTTTCCGGACGATCTGCCGCGCTTCTATTTGTCCACCTGGAAGTGAGGTACCGGCACGCTCTTATCGATTAGCGCAGCCGCACCGGATCGATCCCGTGCGGCTCGCCTTACTGCGGAACCGCCAGCAGACACTCGACCAGGCGGCCATCCTTGCGAATGTTGTCGGGCATCGTTCCCGCACATGGCGCGAATGCGCTCGGGCAACGCGGGTGGAAACGGCAGCCCGTCGGGATATTGGTGGGATCCGGGTAGGCGTCGCCCAGACCCACATCGGGAATGCCCAGGGCCGGGTCCGGTGTCAGCACGGAAGCCAGAAGCGCCTGCGTGTAAGGGTGGCTCGGCGTGCGGAACAGGTCCTGCACCGGCGCATGCTCGACGATCCGGCCGAGGTACATCACCGCCACTTCCGTGGCGACGTGTTCCACCACCGCCAGGTTGTGGCTAATGAAGAGATAGGTCAGTCCAAGCTCCCGCCGCAATTCCGCCAGCAGGTTGAGAATCTGCGCCTGCACCGACACGTCGAGCGCGCTGGTGGGCTCGTCGCACACCACGATGCGCGGATGCAGCACGAGGGCACGCGCGATGGCCACGCGCTGCCGCTGGCCGCCGGACAACTGGCCCGGCATACGCTGGGCCATCTCGCTGGAAATTCCAACCCGCGCCAGCATCTCCATGACGCGATCGAGCTGGCGCGCCTTCGGCAGATCGCCCTGGGAGGCCAGCGGCAGGCCGACGATGTCGCGAATGCGCTGGCGCGGGTTGAGCGAGGAGAACGGGTCCTGGAACACCGGCTGGATCAGCCGGGCGCGTTCGCGTCGGTCCATGCTCATCAGGCTGCGCCCATCCACCAGAACCTCGCCCGAGGTTGGCGGCAGCAGGCCCATGATGAGACGGGCAAGCGTCGACTTGCCGCAGCCGGACTCGCCCACCACGCCCAGCACGTCGCCCGCCGTGAGCGAAAACGTCACCCCGTCCACCGCGCGCACCGGGCGGCGGGCAGCCGCCATCCCGCTGCGCTGCTGGAATTCCCGGTACACATTGCGGACTTCGATCGCATGGGTCATGCCGCGGCAACCCGGTTCCAATCCGGCGGCAGCCGGCAGAGATAGCGATGATCGCCGCCGGCATCGCGCAACGGCACGCTCTCGGCACATTCCGGCATCGCCGAACTACAGCGGTCGCGAAACCCGCAACCCACGAAGCCGGGCGGGATGCGAGGCACCACGCCCGGAATGCTGCCCAGGGGCTCGCCGGTCCGCGTCATGCCCGGCACCGGAATGCAGTCCAGCAGCCCACGCGTGTAGGGATGGGTGGGCGCGGCGAACACCTCGGCCACCGTGCCGGTTTCGACCACCTCGCCCGCATACATCACCGAGACACGCTGCGCCATGCGCGCCACCACACCGAGATCATGCGTGATCAACAGCAATGCCAGCCCCAATTCCTGCTGCAGCTTCTGCAGCAGCCGCAGGATTTGAGCCTGCACAGTGACATCGAGCGCCGTTGTCGGCTCGTCGGCGATCAGCAACTCCGGATCGCACATCAGCGCCATGGCGATCATCATCCGCTGGCGCAGGCCGCCGGAGAGCTGATGCGGATACTGGCCCAGCCGCATCCCCGGCGCGGTGATGCCCACGCGCCCCAGCAACTCGGCCGCCCTGTCCATGGCCTGTCGCCGCGTGGCCCCGCGATGGCGCTCTAACACCTCGGACAATTGCGACCCGATGGTGTAGGCCGGGTTCAGGCTCGTCATCGGCTCCTGGAAGATCATCGCGATCTTGTCGCCGCGCAGCCGTGCGATCCGGCGCTCCGACATGCCCAGCAGATCCTGCCCCTGAAACCGGATATGATCGGCGGTGCGGGTGGCCCCGCGCGGTAACAGGTTCATGACCGACAGCGCCGAAATGGATTTGCCGCAGCCGGACTCGCCGACCATGCAATGCGTTTCGCCGCGTCCCACCGCCAGCGACACCCCGCGCACCGCTTCCGTCCGCCCGCCAAAGGATACACGAAGATTGGCGACGCTGAGAACCGGATCCGGTACGAGCGGCGTCATCGCTGCAGATCCGCCCCCAGCAGGTCGCGCAGCCCGTCGCCCAGCAGGTTGATGCCGAGCATCAGGACGAACAGCGCGATCCCCGGGGTCATGATCACCCATGGGGTGAAGAACATGTATTCCTTGGCCTCGGCGATCATCAGCCCCCAGCTCGGCAAAGGTGGCGGCACACCCAGGCCAAGAAACGACAACGCCGCTTCAAGCAGGATCGCCAACGCCATTTCCAGCGTCGCCACCACCACCAGGTGATTGGCAATATTGGGAAGCACCTCGCGCAGCAGAATATGCACGCGCGAGGCGCCGGCGGCCTGCGCGGCAGCGATGTAATCGAGGTTGCGCACCTGCATCGTGGTGGTGCGCGCCACCACGGCGAACCGGTCCCACAGCAGCAGACCGAGCGTGAGGATCACCACCGTAAGCGAACCGCCAACCAGCGCCACCACCGTCAACGCCACCAGGATCAGCGGGATCGACAGGCGGCAGGTGATCAGGAACATCACCACGCTGTCGGTCCGGCCGCCATAGAACCCGCCGACGATTCCGAGCGTGATGCCGATGATGCCGGATGTGACGACGGTCAGCACGCCGATCAGCATGGAAATCCGCGCGCCATAGATCAAGCGCGACAGGTAATCCCGCCCGATCTGATCGGTACCCAACAGATGCGCCGGCTGGCCGCCATCCATCCAGACCGGAGGGATGAGGCGCAGGTTGAGATCCTGCGCGAATGGATCATGCGGCGTCAGATAAGGCGCAAAAATCGCGACCAGCAACGCAGTCCCTACGATCACCGCCCCCAGCAGCGTGGTGAGATGACGAAACGCTGGCAACCACCGACGGGACGGCCGGCCCTGTGCAATCACAACGGCCCTCACGCCCGCAACCTCGGATCGAGCAGCGCATTCATCATGTCCGCCAGCAAGGTCAAGGCGATGTAGATGACCGCCAGGAACAGCACAACCGCCTGCACGACCGGAAAATCATTTTTGGTGATCGATTCCCAGGCCAGATAGCCGACGCCCGGCAGTGCGAATACAAACTCGATAACCACGGAGCCTCCCAACATGAAGCCAAGCTGCACGGCCGCGATGGAAACCACCGGCATCGCCGCATTGCGCAGGGCGTGCTTGAGGACAATGCTCGCCCGGCTCAGCCCCTTTGCGCGCGCGGTGCGGATGTAATCGGCGGCCAACGCGTCGATCATTCCCGACCGGGTCAGGCGCATCAGAGCCGGGATCGCCGAAAAGGCCAGCACGATCCCCGGCATGATATAACCTTGCCAAGTTTCCACGCCCGAAATCGGCAACCATTGCAGGCGCAGGCCGAACAGGACGATCATCACCAGAGCGAACCAGAAGCCCGGCATCGCCTGCCCCAGCAATGCCACCATCATGATACCTCGGTCCATCGCCGAGCCCTCCCGTACCGCTGCCAGAATGCCCAGCGGCAAGCCGATCAACAGCGCGATCGCAAGGCCGGTCAGGCCAAGCGTCAGCGTGACCGGTAACCGGTCGCGGATCAGTCCCCAGACCGGGACATGGTAAAGGAAGGACCGGCCGAGATCGCCCTCGGCAGCGTGGCCGGCCCAATCGAGAAACTGCACCACCAACGGCCGGTCGAGGCCATAATTCTTCCTGATGATCGCGATATCGGCCGCGCCAGCATTTGGGCCCGCGATCGACGCGGCGAGATCGCCGGAGAGCCGTGTCAAGATGAAGCTGACGACCAAAACGGTGAAGCACACCAGGGCGGCCAGCCATAATCTGCGCAATATGAACAACTGCATCGTCGACAACTAGGACAGCGACCGGGTAACTGCAAGTTCAGATGTGCCGGCATTGGAACGGCGATATCTGAATCCTGCCGTCTCCTCCGCGCGCGCGTGCAGCATGCTCGCCAATATGCCTACGCCTGCAGCGGGGACTGCCTCGCATTTTGGCATCTGCCCTGTTCCGCGAAAATCGTCCTTCCCGTTACGTCGACCCGGCATGCGATTCAAGACGACGGCTGCAGCGGGACATGGCGAAGCAGAAGGCGAAATAGATCAGCCCCACGAACAGATAGACCTTGACGCTGAACGATTGCCAGGCGGGATCGACGATGGCGGTTTTGGCCGTCGTCAAGAGATCGAAAATGCCGATGATCAGCACCAGGCTGGTATCCTTGAAGAACGCGACGAACGTATTCACCAGCGGCGGGATCACATGGCGGATCGCCTGCGGCAGGATGATCAGGCCGTTTTTCTTCCAGTAGGAGAGCCCGAGCGCGTCGGCGGCCTCGTGCTGTCCTACGGCATGGCCTGCAAGCCGCCGCGCACGACCTCCGCAAGATAAGCGCCGGCGTAGCTCGACCGTGGCCTCAACGCGACCTGGAGCAAGGGCGGCTTGATGTACGCCATCCCATTCAAGTGAGAAGCGCGCAGCGCGGAGGGGTAATCTTGCCGCGTCGCGGCCGTGGCGGCGGCTGCCGGAATCACTTCTGAATACGACCGTCGACAACCTCAATAATGCGATCGCAGCGGCGCGCCAGATCGAGGTTGTGAGTGACCACAAGGAAGCTGGTGCCGCTGTCACGGTTCACCTGGCGCATCAGTTCGAAAACGCTGTCTGCGGATTTGGTGTCGAGGTTGCCGGTCGGCTCATCCGCAAGGACGAGATCGGGGTTCATTGCCAGCGCGCGAGCTACCGCAACCCGCTGCTGCTGGCCGCCGGACATGTTGGTGGCAAGATTATTGGCGACCTTTGCCAGGCCGACCTGCGCCAGAAGGTCGCCCGCCCGCTTCTCGATCTCGGCACCGGGAAAACCCCGATCCACCAACATCGGCATCATCACGTTCTCTTTCGCCGTAAACGCCGAGATCAAGAGGTGATACTGGAAGATGAAACCGATCGTGTGACCCCGCAACTGGGTGATATCGGCATCTCCCAGTGCGCCGGTATCACGACCTTTGATGGTGAGCTGGCCGGAAGTGGGCCGGTCGAGGAGTCCTACGATGTTGAGCAGCGTGCTCTTGCCGGAACCCGATGGTCCCATCAGCGCCAGAAACTCGCCGTGTTCGAGTCTCAGGTCGATATTGTGCAGGACCTCGGTTTCGGATTGCTGTCCGATGTTGTAGGCCTTGCATACTTTCTCCAGCCGCAGGATTTCATCAGCCACGGATCGCCACCACCGGATCGAGTTTGGCGGCCCGAACAGCCGGCGCGGTGGCGGCAAGCAATCCCGTCATCGTTGCCAGCAACGCGGTCAAGATGAACAGTTGCCGCTCCAGGATCAGCGGAAACAGCTCCGACCCGTCCGCCTGCCGCGCCACCGAATGCCAGTAAACAAGAGCTGACGCCCCCATCGCCGCACCGAACAGCGAGCCGACAAATCCCAGCAACCCGCCCTGCAGCAGGAACACCCGCAAAATCTGGCCGCGCGAAGTGCCCATGGCGCGGAGGATGCCGATATCCTTCGATCGCTGGATTACGGAGACGATCAGCACGGCCGCGATGCCAAACGCAACCGACAGAGCCACGAACAGCCTGATCAGGGTATTCGAAGTTTCCTGCGCCTGCACGGCGGTAAAGAACTGGGCGTTGGTCTTGATCCAGCTATCGGCTTCCACGGCGTTGGCCGCCTGAATGCGCTGGGCGATGGTTTCCGCGGCGTAGATGTCCTGAACCGTTATATCGATAGTGGTGACGCCACCGATCATGCCGAGCAGCGACTGCGCGGTGCGCAGCGCCACATAGGTGTTGCGCTGGTTGACGCCCTTGCTGCCGAGATCGACCAGGCCCGAAATCGTCAGCACCCGGTTGGCGCCGGAGGCCGCCTGGATATTCAGCTTGTCGCCGACAACGGCGCCAAGATCCTTGGCGAGTTCGATGCCGATAATGATGTCCTCGCTGGTCAACCGAGGTTCGCCCGCGACGACGTAGTCCGGGATCCTGACAATCTTGAAGTACGAGTCCGGCTCGACGCCGGATAAGGTGATCGCGCGGCTGGCGTCGCCACGCACGGCGAGCGCGGAGCCGAGAATGGTCGGCGCCACCGCTGTCACCTCAGGCATGGCCAGCATTTGACTGCGGATCTTCGGCCATTGATCGATCGAGATCACGCGCTGGCTCGGCCGCTGCACCGTCGCATCCTCGAATTCGCCCCGCAGCGGGCGTGCGATCTGGTCGGGCGCGAGCAGCTGGATCTGCGGCTGCGAAGTGAGAACGCGCTTGATGAAATTCGCCTCCAGGCCGGCGAGCATCGCCGACATGAAGACGATGACGCCGACTCCGATGGCGATACCGCCGATGATGAACAGGGTCTGCAGCCGGCCCTCGCGCAGAAACCGCACCGCCGCGATCCATTCGAACGGCAACCACCGGCTCATGGCAGTACGGCTCGCAGCCGCTGGCCGGTGAGCACCCCGGAATTCAAGGGGATCACAATCTCGTTCTCGGCGATCCCGTCCACTATCTCGATCCGGCTATTGCCGCGCAGCCCGAGCCGAACCGGCCGCTTGATGGCACGACCGTCCTTGATGCCGAGCACCCAAGGCTGACCGGACAGGACATCGTGCACGGAACGGATCGGAGCCACCAATGCGTGGTCTTTCGCGGCGACTTCGATATCGACCGAAACGGTCATGTCCTGCCGCAGATAATCCGGAGGGTCGGCCACGGTGAGTTTCACCTCGACCGAGGCGCGGGCAATGTCGATCCCCGGATTGATATAGGAGATGACCGCGGCAAACCGCCGGTCGGGATAGGCATCCGCCGAGGCGACGGCCTTCTGACCGAGCGAGATTTTCCCGAGATTGCGCTCGTCGATCTGCAGCACCAATTGAACTTCTCCGGCCGGCGCGAGAACCAGCAGCGCTTTGCCCGGCTGCGCCACGGTGCCGCGCTCGACGTTGCGCGTGATCAGCACGCCGTCTCGGGGCGCCGAGATCGTCGCATAACCGAGCCGCGATTCCCCCGTTTCGAGATTGGCACGCGCCTGATTGAGCTGGGTCTGCGCCATCACGTAGTCGCTGCCATTTGGGCTCGCGGTATAAACCTGAAACTCGGCCGTGCGCACCTGGGTTCGCGCGACGTCGAGGGTCTTCTGCGCGTCGTCGAGTGCGGCCCGTGTCGCATATCCGTTCTTTGTCAATTGCGATGTGCGGTCGAATGTCTGCTGGGCATTGAGCAGATTTGCCTGCGCCTGGGCCAGCGCTTCGCGCGCCGACGGCAGCGTCAGTTCATCAAGCTGCCGCATCCGGGCTTCGGCCTGGGCCACCGCCCCCTGCGTCTGCACGACGGCGGCTTTCAGCTCGCGCGCTTCCAGGGATATCAAGGGCTGGCCCTTGCTGACCCGCTCGCCCTCCTGCACCAGCACGTCATCGACGGTTCCGGTGATCTGGCTGCCGATCTCGACCCGGAACGGCGTCTCGACATGGCCGCTAGCGACGACGGTCTCCACCAGATTGCCGCGCCTGACCTGATCGACGACGACGGCGGGTCCCCATATCAGCCGTACGCCCTGCCATGCGCCGACGCCGAGAGCCAGCACGACAGCAAAAACGAACCATTTGTGAGTCCAGATCACGGACCATGTGGCTGACGCCGTAACCGCACTGGTTCGTGGAAGAACAATTGACTGGTCGACCATTTCAACGCCCACGCCTTCGCGCGCCCGATCAGCTGGCGGGCGTCTTTCTTTAACTTTAGTCATTTCCATTCTGTGCCACCGGCGGAGTCGAACTACGAATTGGAATCGTATCGCAGCGCCATCTGCAGATGTTGCGATAGGTCAACGGCGGACGCGCCAAAAGCAGGCGTAGCACCCGCTGCCCTGCCGGCGATCGCGCCGGCGACACCCGGGACATTGATCTCGCTCAATGGCCTCCTGTTCCAATGCTGTTCGACTGTGGTCGAGTTGTTGCGGCGAGGAGAGAATTTTATGGCCACAATCGAAACGATATCCGGCTCCGCGGGGGCCAAGGTGCCGTCCCCGGCGAAGCCGAACTGGTTGCGATCGAACTGGGGCGTTCTGCTCGCGGTCGCGGCCCTGGTGACGGTCATATGGCTGCCGACGCCTGAAGGTCTTTCCATCGCGGGCCAGCGCATGCTCGCGGTGCTCGCCTTTGCCGTCATCGTGTGGATGACCGAAGCGCTGGATTACGCCGTCTCGGCGGTCGTCATCGCCGCTTTGATGGCGTTCCTGCTCGGGCTTGCGCCCAACCCGGCGAACCCAAAGGTCCTGCTCGGCACCAGCGCCGGTCTCGCTCTCGCCTTTAGCGGCTTCGCCAATACCGCGCTGGCGCTGGTTGCCTCGGCGCTGTTTCTCGCCGCCGCCATGACCGCGACCGGGCTCGACAAGCGCATTGCGCTTGTGATCCTCTCCCGGGTCGGCGCCGAAGTGAACCACGTCGTGGTCGGGGCCATCGTGGTCGGCTTCGTGATGGCGTTTCTGGTGCCCTCCACCACGGCGCGGGTCGCCTGCCTGGTGCCGATCACGCTCGGCATCATCGCGGCCTTTGGCGTCAACAAAAAGGGCGCCTTCGCCGGCATGTTGATGATCACGACGGTGCAGACCGCCAGCATCTGGAACGTCGGCATCAAGACCGCCGCCGCACAGAACATGGTCGCGGTCGGCTTTATCGAGAAGACTTTGCAAAAGTCCATCACCTGGCTGGAATGGTTCATCGCCGCGGCGCCGTTCGGCATCCTGATGTCAATCGCGCTCTACTTCGTGATGACGCGGATGATGCCCGCGGAAGTTAAGGAGATTCCGGGCGGACGCGAACAGATTTGCAAATCGCTGACCGAACTCGGGCCCATGAAGGCCTCCGAGAAGAAACTGCTGGCGATATCGCTGACCTTGCTCTTCTTCTGGGCCACAGAAGGCGTGCTGCATAGTTTCGACACCTCGTCGACCACCATCGCCGCCGTGGCGCTGATGTTCCTGCCGGGCATCGGCATCATGACCTGGAAGGAAGCGCAGCCGAAGATTCCGTGGGGCACGGTGGTGCTGTTCGGCATCGGCATCAGCGTCGGAACCGCATTGCTGCAGACCAAGGGCGCATCGTGGCTCGCCGACATCGCGGTCGTCCAATTCGGCCTCAAGAATGCGACCGCGCTGTTCATTCTGGCGTCGCTCAGCCTGTTTCTGACCTTGATACATCTCGGCTTCGCCAGCGCCACGGCGCTGGCATCCGCGATGATCCCGATCGTGATCGCGGTGCTGCAGGGCGTTGCGACGCCCGGCATCAACATTGTCGGAATGACCATGCTGCTGCAGTTCGTGGTCAGCTTCGGTTTCATTCTGGTGGTGAATGCGCCGCAGAACATGGTCGCCTACGGCACCGAGACTTTCGAGGCAAAGGATTTCGTCCGCACCGGCCTGGTGCTCACAGTCATCGCGCTGGCGCTGGTGATGTTGCTGGGCGCGACCTATTGGCGCTGGCTCGGCTATGTCTGAGCGCAAGTCCCATCGCACCAATGGATCTGCGGCCGTCGCCGCAGATCATCCGGGGGCACTGACAGTCTTCGGTGCCTTACGGTGAGGAGCATTCCGTGAAACCTACCGATCTTTCGACGTCCGATTACTTCCACAAGGTGGTGGACTGCCAGTTCGCCTGCCCGGCGCATACGCCGGTCCCGCAATATATCGGCCTGATCGCAGAGGGCCGCTACGCCGAAGCCTATATGGTCAACTGGGAGGCGAACGTCTTTCCGGGCATCCTTGGGCGCACCTGCGACCGGCCGTGCGAGCCGGCTTGCCGCCGCGCTCGCGTTGAAAGCGAACCGGTAGCGATCTGCCGGCTCAAGCGCGCGGCAGCCGACTTCAAGGGCGACATCAGCGGATGGCTGCCCGAACCGTCGGTGCGCCGGAACGGCAAGCGTATCGCGCTGGTTGGCGGCGGTCCCGCGTCGTTGACGCTGGCGCGCGATCTTGCCCCGCTTGGCTATCGCTGCATCATCTTCGACCAGGACCCAAAGGCCGGCGGCATGATGCGCACGCGCATTCCGAGATTCCGCGTGCCCGAGCAGGTGATCGATGAGGAGATCGGCTACGTGCTCGATCTCGGCATCGAATTCCGCCGCGACACGCGTATCGACAGTCTCAAGGCGTTGCTCGCGGAAGGCTGGGATGCGGTATTCATCGGTGCCGGCGCGCCGCGCGGACAGGATCTTTCGCTTCCGGGCCGCGTCGAGGCGCGCGCCAATATTCATATTGGCGTCGAATGGCTCGCGAACATCTGGTTCAAGCATATCGATCGTATCGGCGAACGGGTTGTGGTGATCGGCGGCGGCAACACCGCCATGGATTGCGCCCGCAGCGCCCGCCGGCTCGGCGGCAAGGACGTCAAGGTGGTGGTCCGTTCGAGTTTTTCCGACATGAAGGCGACAGCGTGGGAGAAGGACGATCTGCTGCGCGAGGGCATCACCATTACCAATGATATGGTGCCGAAAGAATTTACCTATCAGGACGGCCGCCTCACCGGCGTGCTGTTCGAGGCCGTCAAATCGGTCTACGAAAACGGACGCCGGACCTTGGTACCGACCGGCCCGCCGTTGCAGCACTTCCCTTGCGACGATGTTGTGATTGCGGCCGGCCAGGAGCCTGCCTTCACATGGATCGAGCGCGATCTCGGGATCGAGTTCGACGCAAGGGACATGCCCAAGGTCGATCCCAGAACCTTGCGCTCAACCCATCCCAAGGTGTTCTTCGGCGGCGACGCCGCCTTCGGCCCGAAGAACATCATCACCGCCGTCGCACATGGACACGAGGCCGCCATTTCGATCGACCGCCTCCTGAACGGCGAAAATATCGAGCTGCGGCCCTTGCCCACAGCCCGGCTGGCCGTCCGGACGATGCCGGCGGTGGTGCGTCACATCCCGGAGGTCTCGATCGATAACCGCTTTGTGATGCCGCTGCGGCCGCAGGCCGAGACGCTCGACGACATTCATGCCGAAGTCGAGCTTGGCTTCGATCTGGCGCAAGCCATAGCGGAAGCCGGGCGGTGTCTTCATTGCGAGGTCGAGACAGTCTTCAGCCCGCCGCTCTGTGTCGAGTGCAAGGCCTGCGAGACCGTCTGTCCGACCGAATGCATCACCTTCACCAAGGACGGCGACGAACAGGACCTCCGCAAGCGGCTCAACGCACCCGCGACGAATCTGGACCAGGATCTCTATGTCGCCGGCGGCCTCGTGAGCGGTCGCATCATGGTCAAGAATGAGGACGTCTGCCTGCATTGCGGCCTGTGCGCCCAAAACTGCCCTACCGGGGCATGGCAGATGCAAACCTTCCTGCTGGAAATGACACATGCCAGCGATTTTCGCATGACCTCGACTTCCGGAGCAGCAATCGATGGCTAGACATTCTCTCTCGGTGGTGTTCGCCGGAAGCGGCGGATCCGGCGCAATGAGCGCTGGCGAACTTCTGATCCGCGCGGCAGCCGAAGCCGGCTATTACGGTCAGATGAGCCGGCTGTTCGGCGCGCAGGTGCGTGGCGGCGAGGCTGCGGCGCTGGTGCAGATTTCCACCGAACCGGTCTCCTGTCAGCCCGACCGGTTCGATCTGTTCGTCGCACTGGACTGGGATCACGTCGATCAATTTGCGCCCGAGATTCCGCTCGACAACAAGACCATCATCCTCGCCGATCCGCAGTCGGGCGACACGCCGGCGAGCATCGCCAAGTCAGGCGCAAGGACCGTTGCTTTCAAGATGTCGACCGCTGCTGCAACGAAGCTGGAGCGAGCTCTGCAAGGCAAGCGCATCAATGTCTTTGCCGCCGGTGCTGTCGCCGCGCTCGCGGGACTGCCGCTCGATGGGCTGCATGCCGCTCTCGACAGCGTGCTCGGCGGCAAGAGCGCCCAGGAGAAACGAACCAATTCCTCAGCGCTCGACGCTGGCATCGCCGCTGCGGCCTCGCTGGATCTCGACATGCTTCTCTCTCCGCCGCACAAGGCGGCCCGCTGGCTTCTGACCGGCAACCAGGCCATCGCGGTCGGCAGCTTGCGCGGCGGCGTGAGGTTCGCGGGCTGTTATCCGATCACACCGGCGACCGACCTCGTCGAATGGCTGGCTCCCCAGATGCAAAAACTCGGCGGCCGGCTGGCGCTGGCGGAGGATGAATTGGCCGCCATCAACATGGTGCTCGGCGCCTCCTTTGGCGGCGTGCCGGCCATGACGGTGACGTCCGGTCCCGGCCTCTCCCTGATGACGGAAACCATCGGTCTCGGTATCGCCGCGGAGATTCCCGCCGTGATCATCGACGTCATGCGCGGCGGTCCATCGACGGGGATTCCGTCCAAGACCGAGCAGAGCGACGTCAACATCGCCATCTATGGCGGCCACGGCGATGCGCCGCGCATCGTGGTGGCGCCCACATCGGTGCGGGACTGCATGTTCACCGGGGAATGGGCGGTCTATCTCGCCGAATCCTTGCAGACGCCGGTGATCGTCCTGTCCGACATGGCGCTCGGCCAAACCTATACCGTGATCGACCCCAAACCCGAGCGGCCACAGCCGCTCGAGCGCCGCACCGCTCTGCCGGAAGGACCGTTCAAGCGCTATGGCATCGGTCCAGATCCGATAACCCCGATGCCACGGCCGGGAACGCCGCGCGGCCAGTGGGTGGGCGAAGGATTGACTCACAATGAGACCGGTATCCCGGTCGGCGGCGCGAGCGCCCATGCAGCGCAGATCGACAAGCGGGCGCGGAAGCTCGCGCAATTCGATCCAGGCAAGATGTGGGGCGACGTCTGGGGTGAGGGAGACACTGCGATCCTTACCTTCGGCTCCGGAATTGGTCCGGCACAGGAAGCGGCGCGGCGGCTGAACGCAGCAGGAAAGCCGACGCGTGTCGTCAGCCTGCGCGTGCTGTCGCCGCTGCCGATCGCGGCCATTGCCCGCGCCCTGGATGGCGCCAAACGCATCGTGGTGATGGAACAGAATCACGGCGCACAGCTCTATCATCACCTGTTGGCGCACAAGGCGATTTCCCCCAGCGCCGAAAGTATCGCCCGTCCTGGTCCGCTACCTTTCCGGCCAGCCGAAATCGCCGCCCACGTTGCCTGACGGAGAGTAAACATGAACACGACAGACTTGGTGATTCCGCAGACGACGAAGCCCCTCGTCGCGGAAGATTTTCATTCCGGTGCGACGCCGATCTGGTGCCCGGGCTGCGGCGATTATGGCGTGCTTTCCGCGCTGGAACACGCGCTGGCGAGCCACGGCCGCCCGCCTCACGAGGTCGTTGTCGCCTCCGGCATCGGCTGCTCGTCGCGGCTTCCCGCCTACACCTCCTGCTATGGTTTTCACGGCGTTCACGGTCGCGCGTTGCCGTTCGCGACGGGCGTCAAGCTGGCGCGGCCCGATCTCGAAGTGATCGCGGTGGGCGGCGACGGCGACGGCTATTCCATCGGCGGCAATCACTTTGTCCATGCCTGCCGGCGCAATTTGAACATGCTGTATCTCGTCATGGACAATCGCGTCTATGGCATGACCAAGGGACAGCCCTCTCCAACCACCGAAGCCGATTGGGACAGCGACATCGCTCCCGGCGGCCTTGGCGTGCGGGCGCTCGATCCGCTGGCGCTGGCGATCGCGGCTGGAGCGACCTTTGTCGCGCGCGGATTTGCCGGACGCTCGCATGAACTGTCCGATATGATCCTCGAGGGACTACGATGGCCGGGCTTTGCTTACATCGAGATCTTGAGCCCGTGCATGGCGTTCCGTTCCGAAGAATTCGGCTGGAAAGAAAATGTCCACCCCGCTTCCCTCATGATCGAAGGCGATCGGGCAGCCGCGCATGCGGCTTTGGCCGCCGATGATGGTTTCAGCCTCGGCGTCTTGTTCAGGGATCATCTCCCGCCGACGGCTGCTGCCAGTGCGCCCGCCTCGTCGCTTGCAGAAATCGAGGCCGAATTCCTCGTCTGCGCCTAGGCGAGGCCGCCCATGCGCAGCAGCCCGATCGCCGGGCCACCGTCCTAAATAGAGGGCCATCGACGGTGATCCAGACCCATCAACCTGCATCGAATGATTGAATCGTCCCGACGACCTAGTGCGACATCAAAACCCAGCACGGCGGGTGCCCCAAGATCGTGTAAGTCGCCCCGCCCATCACGAACTCGCGCAACCGCGAATGCCGGTAGGCGCCCATGACCAGAAGATCGATCTTGTTGGTTTTAACGTAAGCTTCAAGAACTTTACCGATCGAACTGCCGCCGATTTTTGGCGTGTCGAAACTGGCCTTGATACCATGTCCGCCCAGGTGTCCGACAAGAGAGGCCCCGGACTCGCACTCTGCGGAGGTCGCTTTATCGGTCACGGTCAACACGCGAACGCTTTTGGCGTTCTCGAGAAAGGGAAGTGCATCGGCCACGGCCCGCGCCGCCTGCGCGCTGTGATCCCAGGCAATCGCAACGTGATCGAACGAATTCGATAGCCGATTGACCGATGGCTCGGAGAAGAGCAGCAGCGGCCGGCCGGATTCGAACAACAAGCTCTGGATCACGGTCTCCTGACCGCCGTCGTGATCCTTGACCGGTATCAGCGAAAGATCCTTCAGCCGCGATTGGCTGACCAGCACAGCGGTTACATCTTCCGCGGCGCAGGGCGCTATGGTGTGGGTATACGCTACTTTCCAGGCTTTCGCCGCGGCCTCCAGTCCCTCCACCATCTGCCTGGAATTCAGCAGGCTTTTTTGATGTTCACCGGCCTCCTCGACCGGAACCGTGCCTTCCAATCCAAGGCCTCCGGTGAACGGTCCCGCAGGCGCAGGGACTTCAAGTTCGAAAGCGGTCGCCGAAATATCCGCACCCAGATAACCCGCGATCGCCACGCATTTTTCGATCGCCGCGGGCGTGGTCGGACTCGGATAACTGACGAGCGGCAGAAGAATGTCCCTGATCGCCATGGCTCTCTCCCTTTGGAGAAAAGCTATGGTGAGGTCCACGCCGCGTGTTGATCTATCTCAATCTCGAATGCAGGAGGAGCCAACGGAGGTAGAACTTACGCGGATTTCGGACATTTTGCGGATCTCCACTGACAGTCTCCGTGAACAGATTGCAAAGCTCCCGCCCTATCAGGCGGATATTGAGCGATATCAAACTGAGTATGGGCGCGGACGTTAAATGATCCCCGTTGGGGCCCTCTGGTTGGTGCGCGTGGCAGGCGTTTAGAACGTGATGTCCGTGGGCGCTGATCGACTGACAAGAGCTGCCTGCCGTGCCCCCCAAAAACATGGAAAATCCGCTCAAGGGACTTTCGAACGCTGAAGCGCGCCGCCGGCGCGAACAGTTCGGTCCAAATGCGACTCCCGATGTTGCCCTTCATCCGCTGCGGCTGATCCTGAGCAAGTTCCTGGCGCCGATATCGGTCTTGCTCGAGATCGCGATCGTTCTTCAACTGGCGCTCGGCGAATATATCGAGGCTTCAATCATCGGGGCCCTTCTCGTATTCAATACCGGCATCTCACTGTTTCACGAGAGCCGTGCCCAGTCGACGATCGCGGCGCTGAAATCACGGCTTGCGCTAAATGCGTCGGTTCTGCGCGACGACGCGTGGACGCTTGCTCCAGCCACCGAACTGGTCCCCGGCGATATCGTCAAACTCTCCCTGGGTACGGTGGTCGCCGCCGACGTCCGGGTGCGCGAGGGTTCGGTCCTGCTGGATCAATCCATGCTCACCGGCAAGTCCCTGCCGGTCGAAGCCGGGCCGGATACGGAGACCTATGCAGGCGCCCTGGTCCGGCGCGGCGAGGCTATCGCCGAAGTGCTCGCCACCGGTGTGCACACCAAGTTCGGCCGCACCGCGGAACTCGTGCGAACCGCCTATGTGGTCAGCACACAGCAAAAGGCCGTGTTCCGGGTCGTGCGCAATCTTGCCGGCTTTAACGGCGTCGTCACTTCGCTGCTGATGCTGTACGCCTATGAAATCGGGATGCCGCTGTCCGAAGCCGTTCCCCTGGTTCTGATATCCGTTCTCGCCTCGGTGCCCGTCGCGTTGCCGGCGACGTTTACGCTTGCGACGGCTATCGGTGCACAGGCCCTCGCGCGTGTGGGCGTGCTGCCAACTCGTTTGTCGGCGGTCGACGAAGCCGCAAGCCTGGACGTTCTGTGCATCGACAAGACCGGCACCCTGACCCGCAACGAACTCGCCGTGGCCGCCATCTGCGCGATGCCCGGCTTCGACGAAGATCGCGTGCTGGCGTTGGCAGCGCTTGCGAGCGCCGAGGGAGGCCGGGATCCCGTCGACGCCGCGGTGCGCGCCGCAGCAGCCATACGCGAAACGGACCCCGGTCTCCCCGAGGTCACTAAATTCGTACCGTTCGATCCGGCCACCAAGATGTCGCAAGCGCAGGCCGTCGGTCGTGAGGGCAAAGCGCTGCTCATTGTCAAAGGCGCCTTTGCGGTGGTTCACGGGCTTTCGCAGTCCTCGCCGGAAGCGGAGCTCGCTGCGAATGAACTGGAAAAGCTTGGCCACCGGGTTCTCGGCGTCGCGATCGGAACCGATGGCGCCATGCGTGTCGCCGGGCTGGTGGCGCTAAGCGATCCACCGCGCAACGATTCAAAGCCGATGATCGATCAGTTGCGGGCACTCGGGGTCCGCACTGTGATGGTGACGGGTGACGCGGCCACGACGGCTGCCTTCGTCGCGGACGCCGTCGGACTGAGCGGCGCCGTTTGCCCGCCGGGCGGGATTCCCGATTCGGTTGGACCGGACGATTATTCCGTATTCGCCGGCGTGCTTCCCGAAGACAAGTTTCGTCTGGTCAAGGCGTTTCAGAATACCGGCCACACCGTCGGCATGTGCGGGGACGGTGCGAACGACGCGCCGGCGCTGCGTCAGGCGCAGATCGGCATCGCGGTGTCATCTGCCACCGATGTCGCCAAGTCGGCCGCGGGCATCGTTCTGACCGAGCCCGGGCTTGCCGGAATAGTCGCGTCGGTTCGGGAAGGCCGGATTACGTTCCAGCGCATCCTGACCTACGCGCTGCGAGCGATCGTTCACAAATCCCGGCAGGTCCTGTTTCTCGGATTCGGCCTGATACTGACCAAGCACGCGATCCTGACGCCGACGCTCATGGTCATCTCGATGATCACCGGCGATTTTCTGGCGATGTCGTCGACCACCGACAACGTTCATCCTTCGTCGTTGCCGAATTCGTGGCGCATCGACAGTCTCACCATTGTCGGTATTGTCATCGGACTCTTCGATCTCGCTTTTTGCATTGGAATCCTGACCTTCGGTTCGATGGTGATGCACCTCGACATCGATACCCTGCGCACGATGACACTCGTCACTCTGACATTGAACGGTCAGGCGGTGTTCTATGTCGTGCGCGAGCGCAGACGTCTTTGGTCTTCGCGGCCGGGCCTGCTGGTGATCGTGTCAAGTATTCTGGACCTCTCGATCATCGGCACGTTGGCGCTTGGAGGAATATTGATGGCGCCCCTTGCGCCTGCGATCGTCGCGGGCATTGCGGCCGCCGCCGCCGTCCTCGCTCTGATGATGGACCAGGTCAAGGTCTGGCTTTTTTCTCATTTCAAAATGGTATAGAGGCGCAATCAGTCGGCATACATGGAATGCCGCGCATTGTGCAGCAAACCGCATCTGCGATTCCCTGGCGCGCCGGGAGGCCGCCCCGGCCGAGTCCGCTCGGGGGAATCACGGCAATGTCAGGCGCGCTGAATATTCCAAGCCATCAGTCTGCGCTCCACGAGGAGAATGATCAGGTTCGCGGCAGCTCCGAGAAGCGCCAGCAAAATGATGGCTGCGTATAATCGGGGCGCATTGAAGGAACGTGCGGCCAGCAGGATCACATAACCGAGACCCTCTTGTGCGACCAGCATCTCGCCAAGAACGGTCAGGATGAGTGCCATGGATACGGACACACGCAATGCGCCGATCACGTCGTGCGTCATGCTCGGCAGCCCGATCTTGAGGACGAAGGCCGACCGGGAAAGGCCAAGGCAGCGTGCAACCTCGCGCAGGCGCGGGTCGATCAGTGCGAATGCCTGAGCCGCGGAGAGCAATGGCGGCCACACCGAGCCAAATATCACAACCAGCAGGACCATCCCGGGCCCGAGGCCGAGCAGTGAGATCGCGAGCGGGGCAATGGCCGACGGCGGCAATGGCCGGAGAAACTCAATTGTTGGCTCGACATAGGCGCCGACCGTCGGTGAAATGCCAACCAGCGTCCCGATTCCAATTCCGATAAGACTCGCAACGAACCAGCCCTGGAACATCAGCGAGACCGTGTCGCGCAATTGATCCAGCAGATCCCCATGGGTCAGTCCAAAGTGTAGAGCCGACGCGGCCGCCCACGGCGTCGGCAGGAAGGCCGGCGAGATCGCACCACTGGCGGCGGCGAAATGCCACACGGCGACGATGGCGAGCACACCGGCGATCCCCAGACTCATCGCACGCGTGTTGCGGACCGACTTCACGCCTGGCGCTGCTCCGCATTGCTCCACCGCACAAAGAATGTCCGCTGAAATTGAAGAAAAATGGAATTCATCCCCCAGCCGATCACCCCGACCCAGAATAGCATGGCCAGCATCGTCTCGGGATGCATCATCTGCTGAGAAACGATCAGCGCGTAGCCCAACCCCTGCGGATTGGCAAATATTTCGACCGTAACGGCAACGACCAGCGCATAGGCCGCCGCCAGGCGGGTTGCGGTAAAGAGGCCGGGCGCCGCGGCGGGCAGGACGATCGAAACGATGGTCCTTAGGGGCCCGAGGCAAAGTGATCGCCCGACTTCGAGCAGCACGGCGGGGACATTGGCAACGGCATGTTGCGACAGAATCAGGACCGGCCACAGGGTCGCAATCGCCACGATGGAGATCTCCATACGAAATCCGAAACCAAAAATAAGCATTGCGATCGGGATCAGGGCGACGGCGGGTATGGGGCGGAGGATCTCGATCCCGAGGAAGGAGACCTCGAATGCGGTGCGGGACATGCCGAGCAGGATCCCGATCGCCAAGCCAAACCCGGCCCCGAGCGCCAGTCC
Organism: uncultured Alphaproteobacteria bacterium; assembly: GCA_963793165.1. Lineage (GTDB taxonomy): Bacteria > Pseudomonadota > Alphaproteobacteria > Rhizobiales > Xanthobacteraceae > Bradyrhizobium. Next base: position 1,376,169 of record CAWBYU010000001.1, on the reverse strand, counting down.
GCCAACAGCTGCCGCCAGGGTCTCCAAGGTCGCGTGGAGAAGACTCCCATCTGCGACGGCGACCACACCCGCGATGGCGATCCTGGACGGCGGAGCAAGAATATCGCTGTCAGTTACAGTCAGGCGAATCAGTAGCTCAGACGCCACCACCAAAATGGCCGGGAGCACCCATCCGCGCCAATTCTTCACTTATGGAATCCCCTCCATGGTCGCAAAGAGTTCTCGACGCAGGCGCAGGAACTCCGGATGCTCGCGCGTTGCGAGTTGGTGGCGCGGGCGCGACAAATTCACCGATACGATACGGGCAAGGCGCCCGGGATTGGTGTGCAGCGCCACGACCCGGTCTGAAAGGTAGATTGCTTCCTCCATGTCGTGGGTCACAAAAAACGTAATCGTCCGCTGCTCCGCCGCCAGACGGAGTACTTCGTCCTGCAAACTCTGACGTGTCATGGCGTCGAGCGCGCCAAATGGTTCGTCCATCAGGAAAATGCCCGGGCTCTGAGCAACGCATCGGGCGATCTGCAGGCGTTGCTGCATGCCGCCGGACATCTGCGATGGATATTTGCTCGCGTGCTCGGCGAGGCCGAGCGTGGAAAGCAGCTCCAAGATGATCTTGCCGCGCAAGTCGGCGCGGATCCCACTCGCCTCCAGTGCGAGGGAGACGTTACCATAGGCGGTGCGCCAGGGAAGCAGCGCGCGACCATAGTCTTGAAAAACGATCGCGATATCGCGGGAGGGGCCGGTGACCGGCTTGCCGTTGATACGGATCTCTCCACTGGTCGGAGGGATAAGGCCCCCGATCAGACGGAGCAATGATGTCTTGCCGCAACCGGAAGGGCCTACGACGCAAACGAACTCTCCGGCCCCGATCGTCAGGTCGATCCCAGAGAGGACGTCGCGGCCACCGAATGTCAGACCGACGCCCTCAAGCTCGATCATTGCCTATCTCGATCACTGCCTATTTCAATGTGCAATGAACGCAGCAGGATTTGGTTTCTTGCTCAACATTTCCTGCCGGAGCATGATTTGGATCCAGGTATCGAGCCGCTCGGGTGTGACCTCCGCGACTACCGGCGGCAGGTAGATATTGGCCAGGATTTCGGACGGGAATTTTAGATACTCGCCGACTGCGAGCTTGGCCGCTTCCGGGTTGGCGATGGCAAAGGCCGCGCTCTCCGCGATGGCCTCCCGAAAAGCCTTGACCGCGGCAGGGTTGGCTTCGGCCCATTTTCGCGTGGTGACGTAAACGCTCGTAGGCATTCCCTCGGGGAAGTCCTGAACGAAATATGAAAACACGGTGCCGGTCTTGGCCTGAACGATACGCGTCGTCATTGGATCGGCGCTGATGACAACGTCGACAGTGCCGGCCTTCAGGATGTCATTCATCTGCGGGAACGGCGTCTCAACGAACTTTACCTGCTTGTAATCGACACCATTTCGATCCAGCCACTCGCGGAAAAGGATGTGCAGCGTGGCGCCAAGCCCGGGAACGCCCACGCGTTTGCCCGCGAAATCCTGCGGCTTGCTGATACCCGCCTCCGGCCTGACGACAACCGCGTAGTTTGTCGCCTTCTTGCTGGTAGATGCACCGCCCGCGGCGGCGACCAGGTCGAGGCCGCCATCGATCGCCTGCAGGACGATCGGCGTGCTGGGTCCGGCGATCTGCACAGAATCCGATTGCACGGCGGCTGGGAGCGTCGAATTCAACGGGATGAGTTGAAGTTGAACGTCCAGCCCATGCTTCTTGAAGAAGGCCTCCTTTTGCCCGACATAGAGGGCGATGGAGTTGGTACTCGCGGTGTAACCGATCTTCAACGGCGTATCGGCGAGAGTTGGCGCGATTGCCACCAAGGACAGGAACGTGCCCAGCACAACAGTCGTAGACTTTCCTATTCGCATCCCATTTTTCTCCGGTTTGAAGAGCAGCGTTGCCCTCTCGGGCGGGACAACAGCGTCAGGCGGGACAACGGCGGGGCTGCTCGTTTGCGAGGGGCGGCGAAGGTCTTGAATTGGATCGGGCCAATTGGCGAATTCCCGCTGCCACGAAGGGCACCACGAGTTCCACAACCTCTTCCAAATCGGTGTTGTCACACAGGCCGTCCGACAGCCGTGCGGCTCGATTGTTTCTGGCGTGGACCTGGGCACGGACGCCAAGGGCAAACAGGTAAGCCCACACGGCCTCGGCGCGGGACAATTCAGGCTGCACGCCCATAAACGCGTCGATAAATCGCCTGGCGATGCCATCGAAATATTTGGTCATAAGCGCCTGCGAGCGCTCGTCGCTGCCGATGGTGATCGCCAAGATCATCTGGGTATAAGCGGCGACCGTATTGGACGATCCGCCACGCATGTAGGCATGTGGCGCGTAGAGGACATAGAGCAACTGTTCGAGGGTGGGGACAGCACCATCCTCATGGAGCCCATCCAGCAGCTCATTGCGATATCGGTTGATCGCCGAGGAACGTCGTTCGACGACTCTCTCGTAGAGATTGTCTTTGGTCTCAAAATGGTAGTGCAGCAGCGCCTGGTTTACGCCAGCTTTCTTGGCGATTTCGCGCATCGTCGCGCCCTCGTAACCGTGGGTCGCAAACACCTGCTCTGCCGCATCCAGGATCGCCTCTTGCGTCGCGCTCGCCATTCAAAACCCTACCACCATACCAATTCAACCTCAGAGCGAGCGCTCCGTCAAGCGTTTTAAAACTACCATTTTGCATAGGAGCACTGAACTTGACTGACTGATTAAACTGACCGATTAATTAGCACCTAAAGTTGAGCTAATCGGTTCGTCACCAGACCACGAAACAGATCGTGCCTGCTGCAGCGAACCGCAAGGATACGCATGCAACGTCAGATTATCGATCTCTCCGTGCCGTTGGAAAACGGTGTCCCCGCCGATCCGCCAGGATACGAATTGTCGATCAAATACCTTGGGCACAAGGACACCCTGTATCGATGGAGCGAGCGGTACAAGGATCTCGATCCGCAAACGCTCCGGAACGGAGAGGCATTTGCGATTGAGCACGTCCAGCTCTCGACGCACAACGGAACGCATGTCGACGCGCCGTGGCACTATGTCTCATCGATGGCGGATGGCTCGCCGGCCGCCAAGATCGACGAGATCCCGCTCGAGTGGTTCCTCGGCCGAGGCGTAAAGCTCGATTTTCGTCGGTTTCCGGACGGATACGTCGTCACGGCGGCGGATGTCGACGAGGAACTGGATCGTATCGAGCACACGCTCAAGCCATTTGACATCGTCCTCGTGAACACTTCGGCCGGCAAGAAGTTTGGCCTCAACGACTATGTCAATTCGGGCTGCGGCATGGGCCGGGAAGCGACGCTCTACCTCACGTCACGCGGCGTTCGGGTGGCCGGTACCGACGCCTGGTCCTGGGACGTGCCGTACAAGTTCATGGCCGAGCGGTTCGAAAAAACCGGCGACGTTTCGCAGATTTGGGAAGGACATCGGGCGGGAGCGGAGATCGCATACTGCCACATCGAAAAGCTTCATAACCTTGAAGTGCTACCGCCAAACGGCTTTCAGGTGGCCTGCTTCCCCGTGAAAATCCGGGCGGCATCCGCAGGATGGACGCGGGCGGTGGCAATTGTTCATGAGTAAGTGGCGCATGGGTGCACAGATGAGAGACAATAACGCTGAAGACCACGGCAAAAAACCCGTCGATCCTGCAATTGCTGCTGCGGTTGTCCCGGACGGGCGGGTGATCGACGACGCGGCCCTGCTTGCTCTCGGGCAGCAATTTGAAACCCTGATGGCGAAGATCAGGGCGGTGGAGCAGAGCTACATTTCCGGGGTTGCGAAGAGAGCGGGCGGTGATCCTGAGGCGGAAGCCGTTCAATTGATCGAGACCCTGTCGTTCAGGCTCTCGTCGGTCGAGAAAGCGATCTTGGCCGCGCCGACTCCGAATTTGGTCGGCCTGGGGGTAAAGGCCCGGTTGGCCGCCGATGCGGTCTCCGACTACTGGGGCCGGCCCCTCGATAATTTGCCCCGAGAGGCAAGAGCCGTCCGCTGCCTTATAGAGGACGTATGCCGAGCCGCCGGCCTGGAGCTGCACGTTGCAGAATCCTCAAACCCAACTGAGTTTTTTAATCCACCACGGGGAAAACGGCGGTCAACTGCCGGCAGCGCCGCCCGCAACCATCGCGGCCGCATCTAACCGGATGCTGCCTTCCGTGGTCGCGGGCAATAGCGAGCCGTTGCGCGCGACAAAGTTGCCCGAAGCCAAATTATCTCGCAGCGGCTGCAATTCGCGCCGCTGAGGCCGGAATCCGGCTCCTCCAGATTTAGCTTCTCAGATTTGTCGATTCCGCGGATTGTTCTCTCTCTCTCTCTCTCTCTCTCTCTCTCTCTCTCGCTTCGACTCTTCCGAAGGATAACTGCTCATCGTCTGGGCACCGCTCAACCTTGGTAGTTTCGTCCATCCGCAATCCATGCATCGATTGCGAGTCAATGCGACGAGCATGCCTATGTCTGTTGTCTGCATCAGTTGGAAACGGCACATCTTCATGGTGAGGCGTGGATATCGCATCACCGGCTGAGGCATCGCGTGTTTTGTCGACCGGCTGGGATGGCATGTCCCCAGTCATCGCGGCTCTGAAAGAATTTGATAGCCTCAAGTGTGGCAGAGCCGCGGCGGCCTCGGAAACACCACATTAAAAAAACTCACACGAATTCGGTCGCACGATGTCGACCACCTCGGCATGTCTTCCAAAGCCCATGCGCCGCCAAAGACAAGCTTTCCGCCCGCGCCGCCGGCAACGATCTCCAACCATTCGAGCCAAAATGTCGCAAAATATCGCACCGACTTTTCGCCTCAATATAGAGGCACAATCTACGGTTGATTTAACACAAACTGCATCAGGACACATTCGCGGAGCTGATCGTCGGGATACCGAATGCGTGCACACCTCAAATTGCAATTGTCAGTGATGCATATCCGGGGGTAAGACTATGATACCGTGCGAACGTCCGGGTCGAGCTTGCGGCTGGCCGGGCGTGACGATGGTGGGGCTCGTTTCATGTATATCGCCGATTTCATCGAACGTTCGAGCGCAATAACGTCGCCACAGAAACTTTTCGAGCTATTGGTCGAAGCAGCTCGGGATGAGGGTTACGATCAGCTGGCGTATGGCGCGCTCATCTATCGGGAGCCGTTCCAGTTGGCCGAGCATCTGCCGCTGGCCATTGCGCTTAACTATTCCGAGCAATGGCAAAACCGCTACGCGGAACGTCGCTACGGCGAAGTCGATCCGGTGGTGGCCTTCACGCCTCGGATCGTTCACCCTTTTCGGTGGGACCGGCTCCGAGAAGGAGACCGCCTGACTCCCAAGCAACAGCTGGTGATGAATGAGGCGCATGAGGCCGGGTTGAAAAACGGCATCAGCGTTCCGCTTCACGGTCCCTCGGCCACGGTGGCCGTGGTTTCGTTCGCGTCCGGGTTTCACGACGCGGATCCGCAAGCATCCCTCGGCCATTTCAATGCTCTCGCATCGTCGTTCCACGTCGCCTTTACGGCGATCGTCCACGGCGCCGAATTGGATACTCCGTCGATCGCTCCCGGTCCCGAATTGGATACTCCACCGATCGCCTTGTCCCAGCGCGAACGCGATTGCCTGAGCTGGACGGCGCAGGGCAAATCCTCCTGGGACATCGGGATGATTCTGGCGATCAGCGAGAACACTGTTAATTTTCATATCAAGAATGCGATGAGAAAACTTGACGCGACGAGCCGAATAGTCGCCGTCCTCAAGGCGGTCCGGCTTGGTCTCATCAGCATACCCCAGTTTTAGTCCGCAACCCGCCCAACAGGATCAGCGCGGATAGCTGGTTCACCTCGCAGAACAGACATCGCGAACGGGTAGCCCTTCCGCCAGTCTTCGCGTCAGTCTTGCCGGAGGCAGTCGTTGTCGCAATCTTCGGCACGTAGTTGGCGTTCCAGCCACTGCGCTGCGCGATCCGCTACTCCCTCGGGATGAATTCCAGCGGCGACCAAATCGAAATGCGGCGACCCGATGGTGAACCATTCGCCGACCGCGCGCGCCCAACCCGCGGCCGGGTCGATCGCCAGCAGAGGCGTCGTAAGCACGTTCCGTGACAAGGGAAGCCGCCAGACGATTCCCGACAGCAGGCAAACGTCATCATGGACCACAATCATCCAGTGCTCGACAAATCCCGAGCATTCCAGCACACGGGGCGAAGGCGTTGAACCGCCACGCAGACAACGAAGAACTTCAGAGGCGAACAACAAGTCAGCCCGACTTTTGGACCACCGTTCGCCGAGACCGAAGAGCGGCTGCTTGCCGTAACGCCGCGCCGCGCAGGACCCTCCCTCGAAGAGCGTGGCCACTGTCTCGATCGTGTACAGAACGGTTTGCGTATCCATGCGGTCTCTCGCGCTCAATATCAGGGACGACATCGAGCGCAGTATTCGGTTGAAGGCGCCACTTTCCTTCAATCCACGTAGCCGTCGCTGCAATGTCCAATAACGTCAGTTTCGAACATCATACTCACTGCGTACTATTTCCATACCGCTTCGCAGTAATCTGCAATGACGCGCCAGCTTTGACATTCGGCTCGAGCCGCCGGGCCTCAAAAGAGGTGGCATTCCTCGACGAGCCGCAGACCAAGCCTGTCGTTTCGATACAGCGGCCAGATGGTCGCTTCTCTCACCTAATAATTTGCCGATGCTTCCACACTGGCTGATATTGTTTCGAATTTGCCTGTCGCAGCGCCGCCAGATACTGCCAAGGTAGGTAGGCGGATCGATATGCCAGCCGGGCTATTCTGTTCGCTGAAGTAGAAGCGCCTTTATCGAGACGACAGACGAGATCCGTCGGGAGCGAGCGGAAGCCGGTCCAGACTGACGCTGCGTCGGCTCTTCGGGGTGCCACACTCGGGCGCGTGGTGCCGTACGATTGGTTGCCTCGCACTTGTCATCCACGGCTGCCAAGCGCTGCAATCCCATGACGATCCTCCGATCCGCAACCGGGCTTGCGGCCATAGCGGCGACCCTTTCGAGCATCGCCAATGGCGCCCAGCTCGTCGCCACCCGCCTTGTCGTCCAGCACAATGACCCGCTCGCGGTCGCCTTGCTGCGCTATGCGATCGCGTTCGCATGCCTGGTGCCGCTATTGCGCAATTCGTCGCGCTGGCCGACACATCGGGACTGCGCGATCATTCTCGTCCTCGGTGCGATCGTAGCCGGCATTTGTCCGTGGCTCCTCACCCTCAGTATGCAGTACACGACTGCCTCGCGCGGCGCGCTTGTGATTTGTACCAGCCCGCTCCTCACGCTGATGGCGGCCGCGCTTCTGGGATATGAAAAATGCACGGTTCGCCGCCTCGCCGGGGCATTGTGCGCGTTGCTGGGCGTCCTTGTCGGATTATCCGACCGGCTGCTGGCTGGAACGGGATGGTCCTTCATCAACCTCGGCGACGCCATCGCTCTGTTCGCCACGATCCTGCTGGCACTGTTCAACGTCTATGCGGGCACGATGCTGTTGCGCTACCGCGCGACCACGATCGTTCCGATTGCCACGATCGGCGGTCTCATCGTGCTTTTCAGTCTCGCCGCCGCCCATGGCTCACTGAGAACGATCCCGTTGCTGACAGGCCCCGACTGGCTGGCCCTCTTGTTCTGCGGCACGGTCGGCGGAGCCGGGGTGCTGCTGCTCTGGTCGTGGGCGATTGAACATGCCTCGGCAGCGCGCGTGGCAATCTTCGTGACCGCGGCGCCGATGTCCGCCGCGATCACCGGAGCCATTGTCCTTTCCGAACCCGTCACCATCCAGCTCATCGCCGGAACGGTGCTGATCATCGCCGGAATTTGGCTGGTGTATTGGACCGCAGCAGAGACAGCAACGTCAGAGCCCCGCGCCGCCGACTTCGATCGCGTCCGCGTGTCTCACCAATCCGTTCCCAGTGCCGTGCCCAGCTCACGGGTGTTAGGGAAATTCGGACAATAGTTTCGCGTCGGCCTCGGCCTCCGCAGAAAAATCAATGCGGGGAATCGCATCCAGCAAGCTCTTCGTGTAGGGATGCTGCGGATTCTTGAACAGATCGTCGACCTTTCCTTGCTCGACGATGCTGCCGCTCTTCATGACCATGACGCGGTCACATATGAGACGGACGACGTTGAGGTCGTGGCTCACGAACAAATAGGACAATCCAAGCGCCCGCTTCAGCTTATCCAGTTGGTTGAGCACGACGGCCTGAACCGAAACATCGAGCGCTGACGTCGGCTCGTCAAGCACGACCAGCGCCGGATAAACCGATATCGCCCGCGCAATGCCGACCCGCGCCTTCTGACCACCCGAGAGCTGATGGGGGTATCGGTCAAGCAGCGCTTGAGGCAGATCCACAAGATCACAAATGTCCCTGACACGCTTGCCAAGCTCGGCGGGCTTTCTGATCCGCTCCAGCCGCAGCAACGGATCGGCGATCGCCTCGAACGCCGTCCGGCGTGGGTCGAGGCTGGCGGCTGGGTCCTGGAAAACGATCTGTACCAGTCGCCGCTTGGCCGATCCGGCAAAGGCGCGGGGATCCGCATCGGCAATCTCTTCGCCGTTCAACTGGATCGAGCCCGCGGTCGGCTTCACCAACTTGGCGATCAGACGGGACGTCGTGGTCTTTCCCGATCCGGACTCTCCAACGAGGCCTACGCATTCGCCCTGCCCCACATCGAAATTCAGATCATCCACGGCGCGAAACGTGTTGCGACCGTCATTGTCCGAACGATGTCGTCGGCCGAGCAAGCCCAGCCCGGATCGCGGCGCGCCGTGCAAAGGATATTCATGGGTCAGGCCGCGCACCCTCAGAACCGGTGTCGCAGCCGCCTTGCCCGGTTTCAAAGCATGCACAAGGGGCGATGAAACCGCGAATGCCTGTTGCTCGGAGGCCGGGATCAGATCGATCAGCTTGGCATGAGCCTGCGGCGTCGCGCTCAGGAGCCTGCGCGTGTACGCCTGCCTGGGATTCATAAAAATCTGCTCGGTGGGCCCCTGCTCCACAACGCGCCCGCGCTGCATGATGATCACGCGATCGCAATACTGAGCCGCCAGCCCCAGATCGTGGGTGATGAACATGGTCGACATGCCCCGGGAGCGCGTCAGTTCGACCAGCAGGTCCATGATGGCTCTCTGCGTCGTCACGTCGAGGCCGGTCGTGGGCTCATCGGCCAGCAGCAGTTTGGGCGTACATGCGAGCGCCATGGCGATGACGCTGCGCTGGCACATGCCGCCGGAAAGCTCAAACGGATAGGCATGAACGCGTCGCTCGGGGGAATTGATCCGGACTTCGCGCAAAGCTTCGATCGCCCGGGCGGCTGCTTCGGCCGGTCCTGCCGGACTGTGCGCCATGACCACATCGGCAATCTGCGCACCCACCGGTCTGATCGGATTGAGAGCCGTCTGCGGGCTCTGGAAGACCATGGAGATCTCGCTGCCACGAATTGCCTTGATCTCCGAGCCGCCAAGCTCACGCAGCGACCGGCCCAGATAGGTGATCGACCCGGACATTATCCTGGCCTCGGCCGGCAACAATCCAAGGATCGAATAAGCGGTGACGGACTTTCCCGATCCGCTCTCTCCGACAACGCCGACGATCTCCGACGTTCCGATCTGGAAGGAGACATCATCGAGCGCCTGGACACGCCCGTGCGGCGTCACAAACTCGACCGCCAGGCGGTCGATGCTCAACAGAGGTGGGGGGGATTTTTTCAGCATGCGTTTGCTCACTCGGGCGTCCGTCCTACCGACTACGGACATCGAACATGTCCCTCAGAGCGTCGCCCAGAAGGTTGAACGCGAAGACTGCAAGCGCGAGTGCAAGCCCTGGGAACACGATAAGCCACCAATTCCCCGCCATTGCCTGCGTAGCGCCCTCCGCGACCATAATGCCCCACTCCGCGGTCGGAGGCCGAATTCCAAGCCCGAGGAACGACAGGCTGGCCGCGTTTAGGATCGCCCAGCCTAGATTGACCGAGAGCTGAATCATGAGGTTGGGCATCACGTTCGGTAGCAGCACGCAGCCGATGATCCGGGCGTCGCCGTTGCCGGCAACCCGCGCGGCCTCAACAAAGAGCTGCGTGCTCAGCACGCTGACCTCGACACGCGCCAGCCGGATGTAAAATGGCAGGTTCACGATCGCCGTCGCCAGGACGATGTTGCGCAGATCGTTTCCCAGTGCGGCGACCAGAGCCATGGCCAGGACGAACAGCGGAAACACCTGCACCATCTCGGCAACCCGGCTGGTCCATCGATCGAACGATCCACCGAGATAGCCGGCGAGGCCCCCGACGACGACGCCGACCGTGAACGACGCGGCGACCGCGCAGACCGCGACGAACAAATCGATGCGGGCGGAGGCGATGACCCGGCTCAGGACGTCGCGTCCGAGCTGGTCCGTGCCGAACCAATGCAGTTTGCCGGGCGGACTGAGAACATTGGCAAGATCCGTCACATACGGATCGTACGGCGTCAGCATGGGTCCGACGGCCGCGAGAAACACCAGAAACGTCGCAATTCCGACGGCGGCCAGCGAAACCCCGTTGCGTGTGATCAACTTGCGAGCATGCGATAGGAAGGCCGATAAGCGTCGCATCATGACGTCCTGCGCGCACGAGGGTCGGCAAGGCCATAGGCCACGTCGATCGCGAGATTGATCGCGACCAGGAGCAATCCCATCAGCAGGACGAATCCTTGCACCGGCGCGTAGTCGGAGGCGAGCAACGCATTCAGCGCGAAGCTTCCAATACCCGGCCAGCCAAACACCCGTTCCACCAGGACGTTCGAGCCCAGCATCGTGGAGAAGACGATCCCGATGGTGGTCAGCACGGGAAGCAGTGCGTTTCGCAGCGCATAATGCACGTAGACGGTTCGATCGCTCAACCCCATGGCGCGGGCGGTGCGCACGAAATCCGAGCTCAGCACTCCCAGCATCGCCGACCGGGTCATGCGCGTGAGTGGAGACAGCACAAAGATCGCCATGGTGACGCTCGGCAAAACGAGCCGGCCGGCAGCAGACCGCAGGGCAATCCAGTCCCCGCTCAGCATGCTGTCGATCAGAAGGAAGCCCGTGATCCTCGGCGGCGCCGTGATGAACATATCGATGCGATCGACCGGCTCCGGCGCGACGCCGAGCCACAGGAAGAACACGTAGGTCAAGATCAGCCCGGTTACGAATGTCGGCATCGAGACGCCGATACTGCTGACGACCCGCGCGATATGGTCCAGCAGGGAGCCTGACCAGATGGCGGCTGCCACGCCGAGCGGAATGGAAACGGCAAGGGCGAGAAAGAGCGCCACCATTGCGAGCTCAAGGGAAGCGGGCAGACGTTCCCTCAGCTCGGTCAGAACCGGACGGCCGGTGGTGAATGACTTACCAAGATCGGCCGACCCGATATCCTTGAGGTAGATCAGAAGTTGCTCCGGAAGGGAGCGGTCCAAGCCGAATTTCTGCCGCACATACGCGGTCTCTTCTGCCGTCGGCACCGGACTGGAGGCAAAAAAGACGGCGGGGTCACCCGGAAGCACGCGCATGATCACGAAGGTTGCCACGACGAGGGCGGCCACGGCCGGAATGGCTGCCATCAAGCGTCGCAAAAGAAAAATTACGAGCCCCATCGGGATCTCCCTGAGAACAGCGTACCGCGGGAGACCGGCCCTGCGTGAACCTGCTCCGCCGCAGCCGCAAACCTGCTTCCGTTTCCCGAATGGCTCGATTTTTCCGTAGTCATGGCAGGACACGCCCCTCGCTATGCCTAGTTCCTGGTCACCGAGCGGACATCGGGGAGCGCGTGAAACCAATACGCATAATTGCCGATGTCCTTGCCGATCACCACTTCAAGAGCCGCCTGACGAAACATCAGCAGCGGAACGTCGCGGTTCACGATCGCGATCATCTCGCGCATTGCTGCGTCGTAATCGGGCTTGCTTGTTGCATCGTCCGCCTTGGCAAGCAGCGTATCGAGCGTGGGGTTGGCATATCCACTGAAGTTCGAGCGCGTGTTGCCGCGATAGAATATGCGGATCCAGTAGTCGGGGAGATTGAGCCAGGCCACCTGGTTCTCGAGATACAGCGGCATCTGCTTGGCCGTCTGCAGCTCGCCAAAGCGCGCGCCGGGAAACTTGTCGATCGTCACTCTGATGCCGACGCGAGACAGATGATCCTTGAGAGCCACCGCGAGGTTCTCGAAATATTCGGCCTTGCAGGTGCACAGCGCAAGCGTCGTGTCCAGGCCATTTGGATAGCCTGCTTCGGCCAGCAGCTCGCGTGCGCGCTTGGGATCGTAGGCGAACGACTGCGGCTGCGGAAAGATCGCGCCTTGCGCCTCTTCGGAACCGCCGAACAGTTTTGTGCCGCGCCCCAGAAACACGCTCCGGAAAATTTCCTCTTGCGGAATCGCATGAGCGAGCGCCTGGCGCACCCGTACATCGTCGAACGGCTTCGATTGCGTGTTCGTGACCAGAAACTCGAACTGGTTCGGCATCGGAATCAGCAGCAGCCGGGCTTGGCCACGGCGCTCGACCCCCTCGATCGCATTGGGCGTCAGGCCGATCGCAATGTCGGCGAGATTTCGCTCGACCAATGCCACACGCGTCGTATCCTCAGGGACAGTCTGGAACACGGCCCAGCGCAGCGCCGGCTGCGGCGAGCCGTGCCATTTGTTATTGCGCTCCAGCGTGACCTGATCGGGGCGGAACGTCATCACCTGATAGGCGCCGCTGCCGGCGTCGTTGCCCTTCAGCCAATCCCCTCCCCATGGATCGCTGGCCGTCACATGCGGCTTGACCTGCTTCGCATTTACGATGGGTGCAAAGGGCGTGCTGAGGGAAAGCAGCAAATAGCGATTGGGTTTGGGCAGCGCGATGGTCAATGTCGCCTCATCGACCACCTTGATCTGGTCCTCGCTGGTGAGGCCTCCCAGATTGAGCACGAATTTGGTCGTCGGAAGGCTGATCGCCCGCTGAAGCGACCACCGCACGTCCTCAGCCGTGAGCGGCGAACCATCATGGAAGACGGCGCCTCGCCGCAAGTGAAAAGTATAGACCCTGCCGTCTTCGGAGACATCCCAATGCTCCGCGAGATCGCCCCGCGGCTCGTCGAGCCGATACTGCTGGACCTTGTCGCGCGGCTCGGCCAGCGCGTAGGTAACAAGCCGGTCGTAGATGTGCCACGACATCCCCCAGGTCGATCTTTGGACGCCAGCGCCTGCAGCGTCGAGCGAGCTCGTCTCGAACGGCCAAACGATCCGAGCCGTGTCGGCGCGATTCTGGGCGTGGGCGGACGAAACGCCTAGTGCGGCTTGGAGGACGACGACCGCCGCGAAACTCGCATACCGGGTGTAGGCGAAGGCTCTTGCCGCGAAATTTCGCATCGTGCGATCTCCTCAAGCGTGGTGATGGTGGTGAAGCGCTTCTTGCTGCGTGCCAGGCTCGTCGCATCGTGGTCGACGGCCGCAAGATCGGGGGAGAGCACGACGTGGTACATGGTGCGCGCGGCCTCCGGGCTCACGAGCTCGTCGAGCACGTCGCGGCGCACCGCCTCGGGATCGCGCTCGATCGGGTCGCCCCACCCGCCTCCACCAGCCGAACTCGATGGAAAGCTCCATGGGACCGCATCGCACCGCGCCATAGACTGGCGTCGGGATGATCGTTCCGTCGGCGGAGCGGCAGCGGATCGTGCCGGTGGCGCCAGCGCCTCCTCCCAGCACGCCGGCACCTGACGGCCGCCGGCTTGCCTCGTCGCGGAAGGTGGTTTCGGTCGGCACGAGCTGCCGTGCCTCGTAGCAAACTCCAGTCCCGCCGCGCATCTTTCCGGCGCCGCCCCCGTCGGTCCGAAATTCTTGACGCTTGACCTCGATCGGATAGGTGAGCTCCAGGTCCTCGACATTCGGCAACACGAGTCCGCCGAGCGTATTGACAGTGCCGAGGACGTTAAAGCCGTCGCGCTCGGCGACCGCGCCGGCAGCAGGATAGCCGAGCCAATGGTAGAGGACGAACACCGACCCCTGCGCCGTGGCACCGGCAGAGACCGGATGGAGCGATTTGCCCCAACCGGCGCAACTGCGATCAGGTGCTGCGCCCGCCAGCGCCTGCCAACAGGCCGTGATGATTTCGTGCGCCGGGTGGGTGGTTGTGAAGCCGACGGGAGCCGGCGAGCGGGCATTCACGACCGAGCCTTCCGGCGCGATAATCTCGATCGCACGATAGGCGCCCTCGTTCCTCGGCAACGATTGGTCGAGGAACGTGGCAACCGCCAGATACACGCCGGAATGCGTATTGGCGAGAGGGCTGTTCTTGAAGCCGGCGATCTGTGGCGAGGAACCGGAAAAATCGAACGAGAGCCGGTCATCTTCCACCGTGAGCGTGACCTGGACGATGACGTTCGCGTCGCCGAAACAGTCATGATCGCTCATGTCCGCTCCGCTGTACCGGCCTCGCCGCAAATTTGAGATTTGCGAACGCATCCGGCGCTCCGCATAGTCAAGCAGGTTCGGAAAGAGCCGAGATGCCTGCTTGCTCCCGACTTCCCGCGCCAGCGCAGCCAATCTTTCGCCGCCTATCTTGGTCGATCCAAGCATCGCGTGAAGATCCCCCACCAGCAGGTCCGGACAGCGGGTATTGGCCAGCAGAAGACGCACGATGTCCTCGCGCATGACGCCGCGCTCGCCGATACGCAACGGGGGGATGCGGACGCCCTCATGGAATATCTCGCGGGCCGCCGCATTGTAGGTCCCGGCCACCCCGCCGCCGATGTCCGACTGGTGGGCGCGATTGCACGAGAAGCCGAACAACTCGCCATCGACGAACACCGGACGCATCATCGTCCAGTCCGCCAGATGGTTGTTGCCGGCAAGGTAGGGATCATTTGACAGGAACACATCGCCATCCGCGATGTTGCCGCCGAAAGCTGCCTTCAACGCCCGAAGCGCAAAGCCGCCGCCGCCGGTGTGGATGGGAATGCCGTCAGCCTGCGCTGCGACGGCACCATCGGCGTCGCCGATGAAGCAGGAGAAATCGTGCGACTGCGAGAAAATCGGGCTGCGTGCCGTATTCATCATCACCCAACCCATCTGGCGTGTGATGTGGTCGAGTTGCTTCTGCATCAGCGCGAGCAAAACCGGATCCATGACGCCCACCTTTCTACTGGAGCTCGATGATGTAGTTGCCGGCGGTCGTCACGCGCAGCCGGTCTCGCGCTCCTACCAGAATAGTGGTGGTGGTTTCCTCGACGATGGCCGGCCCATCGATCAGGACCCGTGGCGCGAGTGACGGTCCGCTGAAGACGGGCACCTCGCGCCAGTCATGATCGGGATCAACCCAGATCTCGCGATGGTCATCCGGCTTTCCGACACGAGCGGCGCGGATGCCATGGTCTCGGGCCAGAGCGCGATCGAGCGCACCGAACCCGCTTACCTTGATCGAAACGACCTGATGGCGGCCGTCCGGCTGGGTGTGGCCAAACACGCGCTGATGCTCGGCTTCAAACCTCTTCCCGACGACGGCGATCGGCTCTCCGCGCTCCACCACCACCGGGATTGCGGACTGTTGACCGGCGTACCGGATATTCCATTGCGTGACGAAGCGGCGGCGCTCGGGCCCGAACCCTTCCGCCTCCAGCAGGGCCGTGGCTTCTGCTATCAAAGCATCGCCGACTTGCGCGAAGAACGGCTCGTGCTGCTGCTCAAGCGCAATCGGCACGCTGCGCTGCAGATCGTAGCGAATATCGGTGTTGCACATGCCGAACGCGCACAGGATTCCGGCGAGGCGGGGAACGAAGACATTTTGGCACCCGGCCAGGCGGGCGATGCTGGCCGCGTGCAGAGCGCCCGCCCCGCCGCCCGCCACGAGAGTGAAGCGCCGTGGGTCCAGGCCTTTTTCGATGCTGACGTTCTCAACCGCATGTAGCATCGTTTGCTCGGCGAGGCGAATTATGCCGGCGGCGGCTTCGACCGGCTGAAGACTAAGCGGCTCGGCGACATGCTTGCGGATGGCCTCTTCGGCAAGCCAACGGTTAAGCGGGATCGCCCCGCCTCCGTAAGGCCCGGGCCGCAAACGGCCAAGCAGCAACTGCGCATCGGTAACGGTCGGGTGCACGCCACCCCGCTCGTAGCACACCGGGCCGGGATACGACCCCGCCCCCCGCGGACCGACCGACAGCAGACCGCCTTCATCCACCGTGGCAATCGATCCGCCGCCGGCGCTCACTGTCGTGATCTCGACGGACGGCACTGCGACGCGCAGCCGATCGACATCGAGCAGATCGGTCATACCGATCTCGCCACCCTTCATCATCATGACGTCGCAACTGGTCCCACCGACCTCGAGCGAGATCAGGTGACGATTTTCGGCTTCGTCCTGGTAGTGGGCGAGCGCGCCGGCCGCAGCCGCGGGACCGGACAGAAGCATGGCGACGGGTCGTCGCGCAATCTGAGGGACCGAAACCACTCCCCCATTGCTCTGGACCACCAGCAGCTTGCGCAGCCCGAGTTCGCGCAGTTGGAGTTCCAGGCCTTCCAGATATGGCACCACGCGAGGGGCCACATAGGCATTGATCACCGCGGTGGATGCCCGCTCGTATTCTCCCGCGATCGGCGCGAGTTCGCTCGACAGCGTCAACCAGAGGTGCGGCGCGTGCTTTGCGATGATCTCGCGACAGAGGTGCTCGTGTTCGGGGTTGCGATAGCTGTGCAGAAGGCAGACGGCGACGGACTCGACACCGAAGGCCAATAGTCGGTCGAGCGCCCTGTGGACGGATGCCGGATCGAGCGCCACGACCGGATTGCCTTCGACATCGATCCGCTCGATGACGGAAAGACGGCGATGTCGCGGGACCACGGGATCCGGCCATGGGGTGCGGTGGTCCCAGGGGTTATCGCGCCAGCCGCGACGAATCTCGATGGTGTCCCGGAATCCTTGGGTCCCGAGCAGGCCGACGGTCGCACCGGTTCTTTCAAGCAGCGTGTTGGTCGCGATGGTCGAGCCATGCACGAAGAGGCTCGTACGCGACAAAAGAGAGGGAAGCGCTATCCCGAGCTGGCCGACGGCCTCATGCAACGCGTTGATCACGCCTTTCGCCGGATCGGCCGCCAGGCTCAGCGACTTGCTGGCATGAACATTGCCCGTGGAATCCACGATACTGACGTCGGTGAAGGTCCCGCCGATGTCAACGCCGATCCGAAAGGAGTCCGTCGCCGCAAAATCCATTTCTAAATTCTCCTCATTTTGATGTATCAGGTACCAAATATCGTGTGTCAAGTAGTTTAAGCTTTTACTCACCCCTGGCGCCGAGCCCGGCCGGACGGCGAGCGGCAGTGCCGATGCAATCGAGAATGATGCAACAAATCCCGCCTGCCCGCTTGAATTTCGGACCCCTCCCACCCACAGTGGACTTCATGTTGTCCCGCCCCCCCAATTCGTCGTTGCCAAAAGCTCCGGTCGAGATGCCTTTGCTTCCTATCGATCGCCAGACCAGCCTTGGTGAACTTGCCTATGCCTCGCTGAAAGAGGCGATCGTGCGCGGCGAATTCGCCGCCGGCCAGAAGCTTACCGTGCGCGCGGTCGCGCAGGCGCTCAGTGTCAGCACCACCCCGGCAAGAGATGCGATCATGCGCCTTATCGGCGAGGGAGGCCTCGTCAATATCGGGCCAAAGACCGTCGTCGTCCCGCCGCTGACCTTGGCGGCGCTCGACGAGGTGACATCGATCCGACTGGTTCTTGAGGGATTGGCAGCGGGGCTTGCCACCGAACGCCTCACCGAGGAGACGGTGGCTGAGCTTAAAACGCTGCAATCCCGGATCAACGTGGCGCTCGATGAAGCGAACTATCCTGCCGTCCTCAAAGCCAACAAGGCGTTCCACTTCCTAATATACGAAGGCGCGCAGATGCCTCGGCTGATGCTGATGATCGAGTCGCTGTGGGTGCGAATCGGCCCCTCGCTCAACGATCTTTATCCGGAATTTGCCACCTCTCGTGTCGGGGTCAGCAATCATATGGAGGCCATGGCTGGCATCGAGGCGGGCGACAAGGCGCGGGTCCAAGCCGCGATCGAGAAGGATATCCGCGACGGTTATCGGCGGCTCGCCAGCCACATCAAGCAACGAGGCTGACAGCAACAAATTTGTTGCATCAAACATCAAAACCGCCTATTCACGGCTGATCTTCAGTCCGTGAGACCCCATAATGACGGTTCATTCAAGCCTTGTCCCCGTGGCCGAGCAAGACGAGCAACCCCTTATCGGCCCCCGCTCCCATGATGCCTTTCGGCGAGCCCGTGAAGTGTTCCCCGACGGCACGACGCGGGTAACGATCGAGCGGGATCCCATTCCACGCTATGTGAGCCACGGTCGTGGCGCGTATCTGTTCGATGCCGACGGCCGGAAATTCCTGGACCTGAACGGCAACTTCACCACGCTGATTCACGGTCATGCCTTCGCGCCGGTCATCACGGCGCTTGAGAAACAGCTCCACGACGGTACCTGCTTTGCCAATCCGACCGAGAAGGAGATCGAACTTGCCGCATTGATCTGCGGACGGGTTCCGGGCATGGACCGCATTCGTTTCTGTAACACCGGCACGGAAGCGGTGATGTTCGCCATCAAGGCGGCCCGGGCGTGGACGGGCCGTCCCGCCATCGCCAAGATCGAAGGCTCCTATCATGGCGCCTATGACTGGGTCGAAGTGAGCCAGGCCAGCACGCCGGCGACCTGGGGCTCGGCCGCCGAGCCTCAATCGGTGCCCTACTATAAAGGCATGCCGACGTCGGTGCTGAACGAGGTCGTGACCCTGCGATTCAACGATCCGCAAGGCGCCGTCCGCCAAATCAGACGGCATGCCGCCTCACTGGCCGCGATCGTGCTCGACCCGATGCCAAGCCGCGCCGGTTTGATCGCACCGGATCCTGCGTTCATCAACGCCCTCCAGGAGGTAGCCCGCGAACAGAACGTCCTGATCATAAGCGACGAAGTGTTGAACTTCCGCCAGGGCTTTCACGGTGCCGCCGCCCGCTACGGGCTCGAGCCCGATCTCTATGCGCTGGGGAAGATCATCGGCGGAGGACTCCCGATCGGCGCGGTTGCGGGTCGCGCCGCCGTGATGGAGGTGTTCGACGCAAACGAGAAAAAGCCCGCGGTCCCCCAAGGCGGGACTTTCTCGGCCAATCCGATGTCGATGACCGCGGGGCTCGCCGCCATGCGGTGCCTGGACCATGCTGCTTTCGCCCATCTCGAGCACCTTGGAGACAAGCTGCGCGCGCGATTGGAGCAGGCGATCGAGCGATGGCAGGTCGCATTTTCCGTCACCGGCGCCGCATCGCTGTTCCGCATCCATCCCAAGCGCCGACCGCCGCGCGATTTTCGCGAAGCCTTCTGGTCGCCCAGCGAGGCGGCCGTGATGAAGGAACTGACCCGGTTCTTTGACGCCGAAGGAATCATTCTTCCGAATGCGGCGACCGCGTGCCTGTCCACCCCGATGGGCGAAGCCGAAATCGACTTCATCGGGCAGGTGTTTGAGCAATTTTTGTCGAGCCGGGCGCAGAGCCTGGAATGGGGCCCGAAATGACGAAGTCTGACAGCGTAACCGTCGCCGAACGCATCGCACTTGCACTCAAGCGCCACGGCGTCGATATCATCTTTGCGCAAAGCCTGCCGTCTGCCGTCATCCTTGCGGCGGAAGCAATCGGAATCAGGCAAGTCGCTTATCGTCAGGAAAACATGGGCGGCGCAATGGCCGACGGCTACGCCCGCGTCTCCGGCAGGATCGCCGTGGTGGCGGCGCAGAACGGACCTGCGGCGACCCTTCTCGTGCCGCCGCTTGCCGAAGCGTACAAAGCCAGCATTCCGGTGGTGGCCCTGGTCCAGGACGTGGAGCGTCCGCAAATCGATCGCAACGCGTTTCAGGAACTCGATCATTTCGCACTCTTCTCATCCTGCACCAAATGGGTCCGGCGCATCCTCACTGCCGACCGCGTGGACGACTATATTGACGGCGCATTCGTCGCCGCGGGCAGCGGGCGGCCGGGACCGGCAGTTCTGCTTTTGCCGGCTGACCTGCTGCGCGAGCGAGCGCCTGCACCCGGCACGCGCCGGAGCATAAGCTTCGGGACCTGGCCGATCGATCGTACCAGGCCCGCGACAGAGGCGATCGAGCGCGCGGCCGACATGATCGCCGCCGCCCGTGCGCCGGTGATCATGGCAGGCGGCGGCGCGATTTCGGAGGGCGCCGCGGCTGCCTTGTCGCGGCTTCAGGAGATCGCGCATTTCCCGGTCTTCACAACCAACATGGGCAAGGGCAGCGTCGATGAATTCCACCCCTTGTCGTGTGGAGTGTTGGGCGCCCTCGTCGGACCGCGTTCGCTCGGCCGGCGCATGCGGCCTGTTCTGGACGAGGCTGACGTCGTTCTCCTTGTTGGTACGCGCACAAATCAGAACGGGACTGACAGCTGGCGCTTGATTCCATCGGCCGCAGAGCTCATTCACATCGACATCGATCCGGAAGAGATAGGCCGCAACTACCAGGCACTCCGCCTGGCCGGCGACGCTGCCACAACGCTCGACGCGTTGAGCGAAGCCCTGCAAGCCCGTGACCTTGGCCGCCTGCGGAAACGACGCCCTGAACTTGAAAAACGGATCGCCGCGGCCTGGCAGGCTTTCGATATCGACCGCGCTCCTGTGACAAGGTCGAACGGCCGTCCCATCCGGCCGGAGCGGATGATGAAGGACCTGCAGGAGTTGCTGACGCCCGAAACGACGGTCGTGGCCGATGCGAGCTATTCATCGATGTGGATTGTGGGCCAACTGCGCGCATTGCGTGCCGGCATGCGCTTCATTACACCGCGCGGTCTTGCCGGCCTGGGCTGGGGGCTGCCGCTGGCGATCGG
The DNA here is from genome assembly GCA_963793165.1 of uncultured Alphaproteobacteria bacterium. Classification (GTDB taxonomy): domain Bacteria; phylum Pseudomonadota; class Alphaproteobacteria; order Rhizobiales; family Xanthobacteraceae; genus Bradyrhizobium. The sequence goes on along the minus strand of CAWBYU010000001.1, from coordinate 1,355,276 downwards.
CGCCAAGCTTGCCCGGCCGCAGCATCCGGTCATCGCCCTCGTCGGCGACGGCGGGTTCGCTCACAGCTGGGCGGAAATCGAAACGATGGTGCGCAGCAGGTTGCCGGTGGTTGTGATCGTCATCAACAATGGCGTTCTTGGATATCAGAACGATGCCGAGACCGTGAAATTCGGCCGGTCAACGACCGCCTGTCGGCTGGGCCCGGTCTCTCACGCTGAAATCGCCCGCGCCTGCGGCTGCGATGCGGTCCGCATCGACTTGCCCGAAGACATGATGCCGGCCCTGAAGGCAGCCATCGAATCGGGACGGCCATGGCTGATTGATGTCGTCAGCGCACCGGACGCGCACCCGCCCATTTCGCTTTATGACGGCACGCTCGACAAGCTCGACGTGATGGAGGCCGCGATCTAGAGCACGATCCGCAAAAGCGGGTACCGGTTTTCCCTCGCGACAAACGCGAAGCGTTTGCGAAGATCATGCTCCAACAAAAAGATAGAGCGAGATGACCAATCCAAGAGAAGTCATCACGCTCTAGCGAAAGCTCAGGCGGCGAACTCGCCGCCGGTGATGTCGATGGTTGCGCCGGTAATGAATGCCGCCGACGGCGAGGCAAGAAAGGCGACGACGTCCGCCACCTCTTCTGCCGTTCCAAAGCGGCCGACCGGAATCCGACTGAGAGCGGTCCTGTTGACCGCCGCTTCGGGAGGCCCGGTCATCTCGCTGAGAATCCGGCCGGGAGCGACGCAATTGACCGTAATGCCGTGTGGGGCGAGGTCCCGCGCAGCCGCGCGGGTCAAGCCGACCAGCCCCGCCTTGGACGCCGCATAATGCGGCCCCGCGATCAATGGCATGGCACGGCCGGCGAGCGACCCGATATTGACAATGCGTCCATGGCGCCGGGCGATCATCGCCGTCGCCACCAGCCGTGTCAGAATGAACGGCCCGCTGAGATTGACAGCGATGACCCGCGCCCATTCCTCAAGCGAGGTCTGCGCGAGCCACGGCGCGTCCGGGGCCTGGCGCTTGGGAGAGATCCCCGCGTTGTTCACCAGAATCGCGATCTCGTCCCAACGCTTGCGGACGCGACCGATGAAACCAGCCACATCGCCTTGGCGGGTCACGTCGATCGCGTCGGCGACGAGCCGATCTTCGTCCCGGCCAAGGACATCGAGCGCCCGCTCCACATGCTCTGCGGTTCTCGCCACAAAAGCGAACTCGGCAGCCCTCGGCCAGGAACCGGCGCACGATCGCAAGGCCAATGCCGCTCGCTCCCCCGCTCACAAGGACGACGCGTCGGTCGCTTTGGCCCATCTGAGGCTCCTGATTTCAACGCGCGGGCGCGCACCGTCAAACTGTCGCCAACGGCGTGACGGGCGAGCCCACGGCACCGGGAAGGCGCAGCGGGGGTGCGGTGAGGAGAAAGTATCGGCGCTTATGTTGCCGCATCCAGCCAGCGAGTTCAGAAAGGTACCAGAGCTCGCCGAGCGCGATCCCGACCTTGAACAGGCAGAATTCGTGAAGCGGCAATGACGCGTATCTTTCAGCCTCCGTCGCCTGGGCGGGGAGCGCCTCGATCCCGATATTGTCCGAAATCAACGCAGCGAGCCCCGTCGCATCGATCCATTGGAGCAGCCGTTGGTCGCGTCCGTCCAGTTCGGAACAGCGAGCGGGGTGCACGTCGGCGGCATCGAGCGTACCGGATGATGAAACAACCAGGTCACCAAAGCCGGAATGGAAGCACACCAGGTCTCCCCGCTCCACCTCGATGCGGTCCGTCTCGAGTATCCGCATCAGATTGTCATAACCAACCAGGTGTCGGCCACGTCCGAGATGGTGAAACAGATCGACGATCACGCCGCGCCCTTGCAGGCCGGCCCGTGCCATCGTGTCGACGCCCAGCCGGCGCGTGCGCGCAGCTCCGGTCGCGGGGTCCGGCGCAACGACGTCGCTGCCGGCGCGCCATCCATTGTAGTAGAGCGGCTCGGGCGTTCCGTCCCCGTCGGCGTCGAAACTCTGGCCTACATGAGCGAAAGTGTCCCAGTGCGTCGAATACTGCGTCGCCAGTGTCACGACATCATCGCTGACGACATCGGTGGCACGCGGGTTTTCCTTGGCGAGCGGATAATTGTAGTTGAGAGCCCCTTCCTGGTCGCGCGGCAGCGCGGCCAGTCGGGGCGGGTGTCTCAGCCGGTGGACGACGGTGCCACCGGGAAGAGTCAAAGGAAGGCTCAGGCAAAACGTCAGCCCTTCCTGGACATAACCGGCCGCTCGCTTGCGGGCCGCCGGCGTGAGAAAGTTGAGCCGCCCCAATTCGTCGTCGGGACCAAAGTCACCCCAGTTGGAGCCGTTGGGCCTTCGTTTCCACCGGCTAAACAAGGTCGGCCCCGGATTCGTAATGGCTCGGAGCCTTCCGGTTTGGAATCGCAGAGATCGGGGCAAGCGGCGGCGCAGGTAGTTCGTCGGCAACGGCGCTCAAGAGAGGCGTCGTCCCGACGGCGATCTCGTCGACCAGGGACCTGCGGGCCTGATCGAGGTCATGGTTGCCAATCGCCGTGACAATCGTGCCCAGATGCGCCGAAATATGGCGTCGCCTCTCGATATCGGCCGCCATATGAGTGAATGTCGGCCCGAGACGACACCAGATCCGGCCGACCAGCATTGCCAGCACGCTCGACCGATCAAGTCCAAGGATCGCCACTCGGACCGACCACACCGCTGCTGCAAACCGCGCAGGATCGTCGCGTTCGGCGGCCCTGCACAGATCCGCGTAGAGGACTTTGAAGGCGCGCCAGTCCGACAGCCGGTGGTGGGGTGCGGCGCTCGCGAAGGCAAAGCCTTCGGTAGCCAGACGGAGCTGGCACAGTTCGTCGAGCTCGGCGCGGCTGAGCAGCGGGACGACCACTCCCAATTGACGATGTTGATGCAACGCGTCGGCCGCGGCGAGCCGCGACAGCGCATCGCGCACCGGGGTAACACTGGTCCCAAGCTGCCGAGCTAATGCCCCGAGGGTGTTGCATTCTCCGGGAGCCATCTGACCGACAATAAGCGCATACCTCAGTCGGGCGTAGGTACGCTCGGCGAGCGTATCGATGGCTGCGGAAGAACGCGCCGAGAAGGTTTGGCTCGAAGGCGCGTGCGCCCCGTCGGCGTCGAGCAACGGCTCGAAGATCGGCCAGTCCTCATGATCCCTGTCCGTTTTGGGTGACAGGGCCTTCATTTCATCGTGCAGCCGCATTAAATCTCCTCCACAACGGATCGGCTAAGCTCAGTGATCACCGCGGTAGCTGGCGCTCATACGAGCGCCGGTTCCGTGCGGGGCTGGTTGGCTGCTTCAGGCACCCTCTCAAGGACGGCGTCGCAGAGCCGCTCTATGTCGCGCACCTCGTGATCGGCGGTGAGGCACACCCGAATCCCCGCCTTTCCTTGCGCGACTGTGGGGAAGAACGTCACAGAAGTATAAAAGCCGGCATCAAGAAACTCTCTCGCCATGGCAATGGCCTTTGTCTCCGAACCGACGGCGATCATCCTGATCGGAAGCGAGTTGCCCCGTTCGGCGCTCGCGATGCGCCGGTCGAACAACTCGATGCGTTGCGCCAGCCGTCTCTGCCGCTGGCCAAGTTCTGCGGAGCGATGAATCCTGCAGGATCCAAGCGCGGCGCCGACCGCCGCCAGATTGGCGGCCGCCGAGAACGCATGGGGGATCGCATACCTTCGGAACAACGCCTCCTGTTCGGCCGTTCCGAACATCAGCATTCCGCCCGATGCTCCGAAACCCTTCCCCAGCGAGGCCGCTATGATCGTGCGGTCGCCAAGTTCCTGGGGAAACTGCGAGCGCGCAAACCCTTCGCCCTGGCGGCCGAACAGCGAGATCCCGTGGGCATCGTCGATATAGAGGAAGAGCCCGTAGCGCTCCTGCAGCCGGCGCAGTTCCTGGATCGGCGCATTGCCCCCCATCGAGTAAACGCCGTCGCATACATAGGCAACGACGGGTTCCTGGCGGCACAAACGTTCGAGAGCATCGATGTCGTTATGCGGAATCGTCTCCACCCGGGTTTCATCGGCCACCACCGGCTTGTGATAGGCGAGAGAGATGTGCGCGAGCCGATCGAAAGCCACGACCGGCTTCCTTCCGCCCGTCAACTGACCCGAAGCAAGGATGGGCATCGCCCCCAGGTTGGCGAGCATGACGGTAGAAAACGCCAGCACGCGTGCACTGAACATGTCGGCCAGGTTATCTTCAAGCTCTGACAGGAGATCGAAGTTGAGACGCGTTCGCGCGCACGACCAGTGCAGGGACCGATGCGCCTCAATCGCCTCAATCGCCCCGGCGACGATAACCGGGTGATTGTCGAGGCCCAGATAGGAGCAGCGCACGAAATCGATCGCCTGCGGTCGATCCTCGACCCGGCCGGTTCCCAGCGCAAAGGACCGTCCCGTTGTGGAACGCCCATGGACCGCCATGAGTCCGGCCGCGTGAGCCGCATCGAAATGAGCCCTGCTTTCGTTGATCACATAGGCGGTGTTGCGAAAGTGCGCTGCCGGGTGGCCACCGTCAGGCAAGGCAATCCCCTGTTGCATACTATTGCTCCATCATGATCTGCCACCAAGACGCGCCTTCCAGGATTTCCTGGAGAGTAGGAGTGCATGTTGGCGAGATCGGTTGCGAACCGTAAGGCTCTTTACACACGTTGCGGATTACACGATCGTGACCGCTTGTTGAGACGAACTAAATCACTGACCACTTCGACTGTGCAGCTACCAAGCCGGATAGGGTACAGCGCTTCAATCGTGAAGACACGCACCACGACGGTCTCGTCAAATTTCCTTAATCGGTTAGTCAAACCGCATGCGCGAGTATGGCGTTTCTGCTGCTGCGTCGATCCTGCGCAGTTTCGTCGGCATTCTAGCGAAGATTCAGAATCAATATCTACGCTTGCAGGAGCCGGCCGTGTGGGGCGGCGTATGTCACTCGATGCCGGGAGCGGTCAAGCATTTACCCCGCAAGCAAAGGATCCGCCTAGGAGGCGCAGATTCGGATTCCAAATTCGGATTCCACGGCCGATCAAATCGCGCCGGGTGTGGACGGCGATGCGAGCGCTGCGATCAGCCGCTCCATCCTGCCATCTCTGCCGACGCCAAGCATATTGAGAGCATTGATGCGGGGCGAGACCGACGAAGACGATAAGGCATCGCGTACACGGCATGCCTGATCGCCGATATTCAGATGCCGCTTATGACCGGAGATGAATTGCAGGCGAGGCTGGTTGCATCCGGCCATGTCGGATGCCTCCGTGTTGGATGCCGGAACTCTAAGCGTCGGAGTCGACCTGCGTATTTCCTTATTTCTCCATGGTTTCAACTTCGCACGCCGCTACGGTCATCTTCGGACGCCGGCAAGCGGTAGGGACGCCCGAGTTCGCGCGCGGTTCATTCCTGAAAGACAGCCGGCATCAGTTGTGGCACTCTGGCAGCGAAATGCTGCCCTCGGTTTTGCAAGGACAAGCCAATGAGAAAGATCTTTGCCACCCTCGTCGTCCTGCTCGGCGCGGCAGCGCCGGCTTACGCAGGGCCTTGCGCACCTTCGATCTCGCGCCTTCAGCGCCAAGTGGACGCGGCCATCGAACAACGTGCCGGCTCAGGTCCCTGGAGGCGGGAGAGCGTCGATGCGCTGCGCAGCCGTCAACCGACTCCCCGTTCCCTTGCGGCGGCCGAGGCCGGCAATGGGCTCGACCTCGATGACGCGCTTGATGCACTTGACCGCGCCCGCGCCGCCGACCGTTCGGGCGATCTCGCCGCCTGTAACCGAGAACTCGCCCATGTAAAAGCGGACCTGCGGCGACAGCCGCATTGATCCCCTGATCCGCCTTTCTCGCACAGTGCAGCCAGGCAGCAGGGACGTGCGTTTGGAAATATCGCCGCTCTTGCGGCCATTGCTCGGCGTCGGCATCGTGATCGCCTCCAACACCGCAGCCAGCTACATGGACATCTTGTCCGACGGCTGCGCTGCTCGGCGGCGTGCCCCTGACCTCGCGGTTCACCAGGCGCAAACCGCCTGCCGTCGAAGCGACCCGCTTGCGCGCGCCCCCGGGAGAAACGAGGCTAAATCATGAGTCCGCTTGAAAAACTCGCCATCGGCATGGTCGCCGAGGAGAAGGTGACTGTCACGTCCGAGATGACGGTCGGCCATGTGGTGCCCGGCATGCCCGCCGTCTACGGCACGCCAATGATGATCCTGCTTATGGAGATGGCGGCGGGATCCGCTATCGCTTCGTCCTTGCCGTCGGGATTCGTCAGCGTCGGGATGATGGTCAACGTTCGCCATCTCGCGGCAACGCCGATCGGCCGCACCGTCCGCGCGCTGGCTCGGGTGGTGAAGATCGAGCCAACGAGCGTTCTGTTTGAGGTCGAAGCCTGGGATGGCGAACGCAAGATCGGTGATGGCACCCATCGACGCGGTATCGTCAATGTCGAGAAATTCGAGAAGCGGTTCGGCGTGACGAAGCCTGTGAAACCCTGACTTGAATGCGAAGGCGCTGCGGGCCACTCCGCTGGGAGGCTGGCAAAGCCAGCAGATTGGTCTCCGGATAATAACAGGTTCGGACCGGCCGGCCGGCACGATCCGGCTACCGGCGAGGCTCGGGAGTGTGATCGGAAAAAAGCATCATCGTTCTCGAAAGATGGTTCGGCATCGCGTAAAATACCCTGGCAGCACCGGCCCCGATCGCGACAAGCAAGGGCTCGTTTTGCGCCAGCGGTTGATCTTCAGGAGCGACCATCATGTTCTCAAGACGGGATTTACTAGCTTTGTCGGCAGGTGGCGCCGCAATGGTCGGCTCCGGCGCGCAAGCAGCCACCTTTGGCAACCCGGATGAGCCGCCGCAAGGCGCCGTCAACGCCACGAGCCCGGGAAGCCTGAGCGATCCCGGCCCGCAAAATCCGGAACTCGCCAGGCAATTTCCCTCGGTGCAATCGCCGCCGGCAACCGACGTCGGCGGCCTGCCGATGGACTGGGCGTCATTCAACAATGCGCCCAAGCGTATCCAGAACGGCGGCTGGGCGCGCCAGGTCACCGTGGAAGATTTCGCGATCTCGAAAGAAATATCGGGCGTCAACATGCGGCTTTCCGCCGGCGGCATCCGCGAGCTGCACTGGCACCAGGCGGCCGAATGGGCGATCATGACTTACGGCGACTGCCGCATCACCGTTCTCGATACCAAGGGGCGCCCCTATGTCGCCGACGTCAAAGCCGGTGACCTCTGGTATTTTCCTTCAGGTGCGCCACATTCGCTGCAAGGGCTCGGCGCCGACGGCTGCGAATTCGTGATCTGCTTCGACGACGGCCATGCCAACGAATTCAACACGCTGCTGTTGTCGGACTGGATCGCCCATACGCCGCCCGAGATACTCGCCAAGAACTTCGGCGTCCCGGCCGAGACCTTCGAAAAGATTCCGCTGCACAATCTCTGGATTTTCCAGGGCAGCTTGCCCGGCGATCTCGCCGCCGATCGTGCCGCCGTCGCCAGGCACGCGGAGGCCCCGCCCTATCCGTTCGTTTTCCCGCTCGGGAACACGACCCCTACCAAGGAGAACGCCGGCGGAAACGTTCGTGTTGCCGACAGCACCAACTTCAACGTTGCCACGACAGTCGCAGCCGCGCTGGTTACCCTTCGGCCCGGTGCGATCCGGGAGATGCACTGGCATCCAAACGCCGATGAGTGGCAATACTTTATCAAGGGCAAAGCGCGGATGACGGTGTTCAATACCGGCCCCAATGCATTGACGACGAACTTCTCCGCCGGAGACATCGGCTATGTCAGACGAAATTTCGGACATTATGTCGAGAACATCGGCGACACCGATCTGCAATTCGTCGGCGTGTTTCGCGCGCCGCGCTACGAAGAGGTCTCGCTTTCCAACTGGCTGACGCATACGCCACCAAAACTGGTCGCACAGCACCTCAATGTGGATGAAGCACTGATTGCCAAATGGCCGGACAACGGCCCCGGCATCATGCCGAAGGCTTGACCAACCCGGTCCCCACTATCCATCAGTCAACGGCTTCATATCGGCGCGACAGCCGAACCAGGTCCCCTGAAGGGCGACAGGTACGGAGGCAGCGGCGCCATGTCCGCCTTTGAGAATATCTCGAAGCGCTGCAGCCAGCGCGCGGCTGCGGCTTCCAGATGTTCGCGCAACAGGCTGGCGGCCTTCTGGACATTTTTCCGGCGCAGCTGAGCGATGACCGCGAGGTGCTCCTGCAAGGCGTCATTCATCGTCCCTTCCGGAACGCTCAGGGTCGCATCGAGCAGATAAAGCGTCGGCACGAACAGGATATGCGTTCTGTTGAGAGCCTTGATGATCTCCCGATTGGGGCAATGGTCGAGAAGTTTGATGTGCAGATCGGTCTCAAGCTGGCCGACTTTGCCGATCTCGACCGGGCCGCTCGCCATCGCGCTGCGAAGATTTTCATGGATGCATTCGATCTCCGCGGCCGAGGCGAGAGGAGCGCCGCGCATCAGGGCTTCCGGCTCGAGGATGACGCGCATCTCGAACAGTTCGCGGATCTTGTCAGCCGATACCCGTGGCGCGATCCAATGGCCGAGCCCGTCCTTGCTGACCATCCCGACGCTTTGCATGCGCGCGAGGACGTCACGAGCGACCGTTCGGCTAACGCCAAAAAATTCCGCGAGTGCAGCCTCGGTAATCCTGACCGAGCCGAACAGCACGCGGATCCAGAGCTCCTGCTCGACGCTCTTGTAGACCCGCTCCCATTGCGGCAGCGTCGTGATCCTCAGCTCTCCGAGCGAGGCCGCCTGACCCACATGCTCGGCCTTCGGACGACCGGCTACCTGGTAGCCTCGTCCGTCCAGCTCGCGCACGATCCTCGCCTCGCACAAGGCGCGCAACGCATGGCGAGCCGGCGAACGGCTGATCCCGAACGCCTTGGCGACCTGGACTTCGAGCAACTTCTCGCCAGGGCGAATCCGACCCTGCTCGATCATGTCCTTGAGCAACAGAAACGCGTTTCGCTGCATCGAGCTCCTCTCGAATGCTTTGGCGGCGGAAGCAGCTTGGGATGACGCTCTCATCTCACGACGTCCGTCAGGCAATTCACCGGAGCTCAACCGGCCAACAGCAATTGCGAAACCATACCATCATCGTATGAAACCCCTTATGACTCGATTTAGCTCCAACGCCCCGGATCGATCCATCGCGCTCGCCATCATGTGGCCGGCATCCGACATCACTTCCAGAAATTCGCAATCGGGGATGTGTTGCGCCGCCCAACGCCCGGCCTCGACGGGATTGTACAGATCCAGCGACGGAACCGCGATCAGCGTCTGCGCCCGGATCGAGCGCAGGGCCGCGACCGTGTCGCCGGGGAAACCGGGCGAAGCTCCGACATCGTGATTGTCGTAGGCCCAGGACTGGTAGATCCAATCAAGCGGATCGAAGCCCTGCTCGATCCAAAGTCTGGTGCGAGTTGAAAGCCAGCTTCGGATTTCATCCGGGCGGTCGAACTCCCTGCCGACATGGGCCGGGGTCCGGGCGCAGAGAAGCTGCAGGATCACGCTCCAGTTTTCCCAACAATGAGCGAGTTTGTCGGGATGGATAATTGGATCTTCTGCGTGGCTTTGAAGGGCGAGACGCGCCGCATGGTTGATCGCGCCGGACCAGGGCGCCGTTTTTGCCATCGGTGTCATGGCGACGACGCGCCGCACGACATCGGGATAGGAAACCGCCCATTGCAACGCCTGCATTCCGCCCATCGAGGCGCCGATCACGAGGTCTACGGCGTCGATGCCGAGACTATCCATCAAAAGCTTCTGGCTATTGACCATGTCGCGGATGGAGAAGCGCGGAAAGTTCAGTCGGGGCTGCCTTGCCGACAGCGAGGGTGAACTGCTCAAGCCGTTGCCGATCGCATCGATGGCGAAAATCCTGGCGCGGCCGGGATCGAGAGCCATGCCTTCGCCGATAAGGAAGTCCAGCCTGTGATGACTGCTTCCGATCGCGCATAGCGCGACGACCACCGGAAGCGAGGGGTCTCTGACGTCGCCATGCATGGCGTAGGAAAGCTCGAAATCCTCGATCGTTTCCCCGCTCTCCAGAACCAGGCGCGGCAGGTCGAGCCGGCCATGCGGCGCCTCGATCCAGCCGGGTTGTAAGGGAGGATGCATTCGGCTGTCGTCCTCAGAATTGAATGACCGAGCGTATTTCGAGGCCGCGGTTGAGCCGGTCGAGCGCGTCGTTGATGTCGTGAAGACGAATCCGGCTCGTGATGTACTCGTCGAGCTTGAGGTTTCCCGCCAGATACGCATCGACCAGGAACGGGAAGTCGCGTTCCGGAACGGCGCCGCCGTAACTCGCCCGGACGATGTTCTTCTCACCCATCAAAGACCCCCACCGCAGCGACAGTGGCTGGCTTGCGGGCAATTTTCCAAGCCAGACCACCTTGCCGCCGGGGCGCACGATGTCGAGGCTTGACTGGAACGCCTGCGGACTTCCGGCAGCCTCGAACACATAGTCGGCGCCGCGTCCGCCGGTGTGATCGGCGTGCAAGGCCAGCAAGGAGTCATCGCTCATCATGGTGTGAGTGGCCCCGAGCAAGGCGGCCAATTCGAGCTTCAGCGGATCGCGATCAATCGCAATGATTCGCTCGGCGCCCGCCAGTCGCGCGCCCTGGACCGCGGAAAGCCCAACGGCGCCACAACCGATAACGCTGACATTCGAACCCCTCTCCACTCCGGCGATGTTGAGGACTGCGCCAACGCCGGTCATTACCCCGCAGCCGATCAAACAGGCGCGATCAAGCGGCATGTCTTTCGAGACAGGCACGACGCTGTCCTCGGACACCACGGTCAGTTCGGCGAAGCTGCCCATATACATCAATTGATGGGTCGGCGTTTCCTCACAATAGAGACGTGGCTGACCGTCGAAGTGAAATGCGGCAGACGCATGGTCGCGGTATTGCTCGCACAGGATCGGTTGCCGCTTCTGGCAATAAAAACAGCGGCCACAATGCGGATTCCACGACAGAATGGCGTGGTCGCCCGGCTTGCAGCGCTGCACGGCGCTGCCGGTCCATTCCACCACGCCGGCTGCCTCGTGGCCGGGCACGATCGGAAGCGGCCCGCCCAGCCGCCCCATGACCGCTTCGAGGTCGGTATGGCAAAGGCTTGTGGCCACGACCCTGACGAGAACATCGGTCTCCCGCAGGTTCCTGACGTTCAGCGTCTCGATCGACAACGGCGTGTCGAACGCTCTCAATACCGCGGCGTGGAATCGCATCGTTGCTTTTTCTATCTCGCTACGCGGGGACTTTCGCGCCCCTGTAGAGGATTTTTACCGAACGTTCGTGCTGCTTTCGATGAAATTCGACCGTCACCGGATCCATGTCGCGGGTTGGGATGGGTTCGTGCTCGAAGCTCGCCTCGGCGTCGACGCCGCGAACCAGCGAGGCGCTGTCCTCTCCTTCAAGCTGGCGCACCGATGTCGGCATGTATCGGATCGCAAAGCCGATGCGGCGACGTTTCGAAGGATTGGGAGCCGAGCCGTGGATCAGGCGTACATGATGCAGCGACATTTCGCCCGGCTCGAGCTCGAGCATCACGGCCGATTTGGGATCGACGTCCACGGCGACTTCCTGCCCCCGCGTCAGCATGTTGTTCTTGGAAAACGTATCCCGGTGCGGAATTTGATCCTGCAGATGGGTGCCGGGCACGACCTCCAATGCGCCGTTCGCCCTGTTGCTCTCCGAAAGCGCGACCCAGGCTGTAACCACATCGGCGCTCGACAGGCCCCAATAGGTGGAGTCCTGGTGCCAGGACACGAATGAGGGATCCTCCGCCTCCTTGATGAAGAAACTGCTGGCCCAGCATAGCAGGTTCTCTCCGTAAAGGTCCTCGATCGCATCGACAATCCGTTCCTCGCGGATCAGGTCGTTGAGCCAGGTGAAGAGCAGATGGCTGCGGCCGCGGAACGATCCGCTCAGCGGCCCACCGGTGCTCTTCTCAAACGCCTCGAGCTTCTCGCGGATGAGCGCGGCGCGCTCGGTCGAGATCGCGCGCACCGGCGCCACATACCCGTCTTTCCGGAAACCGTCGATTTGCGCAGGCGACAAAACCTTGGGCATTTTTTTCTCCCTATTAGATGTACATTGCATTCACTGTACATTAATGACAGGATGGTTTGTCAAGCCGATCCTGGCCCGCGTGCTTATCGGCCAAGTGAACAGAGGCTCAATCAAGCGGCCCGCACTAGCCCAAGGAGAGTTGCAATGTCGTTCAGCCGTACCGTCTGGCGGATATTCTCGGCGTCCGTCGCTCTTGCCGTCGTTACCAGCACGGCCGCCATGGCTCAGAAGAAATACGACGTCGGCGCCACCGATAGCGAGATCAAGATCGGCAACATCATGCCGTATAGCGGACCGCTCTCCGCCTATGGCGTCATCGGTGAAACCGAGGCGGCCTACATGAAGATGATCAACGATCGGGGCGGCATCAACGGACGCAAGATCAACTATATCTCGTATGACGACGCCTATAGCCCGCCGAAGACGGTCGAGCAGGCACGCAGGCTGGTCGAGAGCGACGAAGTGCTGCTGATCTTCCACGCACTGGGAACGCCGACGAACAGCGCCATCCACAAATACATGAACACGAAGAAGGTGCCGCATCTCTTCGTCTCCAGCGGCGCCACGAAGTGGAACGACCCGAAGAACTTCCCGTGGACCACCGGCTGGCAACCCAATTACCAGAGCGAAGCCCGCATCTTCGCGAAATACGTCCTGAAAGAGAAGCCCAACGCCAGGATCGGCGTGTTCTTCCAAAACGATGATTCCGGCGTGGATTTCATGAAAGGCTTCAGGGACGGGCTGGGCGAGAAAGCAGGCTCGCTGATCGTGGCCGAGGAAAGCTACGAGACTTCAGAACCGACAATCGACTCGCACATCGTCAAGATGAAGTCGATGAACGTGGACGTCATCGTCAACTTCGCAACCCCTAAATTCGCGGCGCAGGCCATCAAGAAGATCGCCGAAATCGGCTGGAAGCCCACACATGTCATGACCAGCGTCTCGATCTCGGTCGCGAGCGTGATGAAGCCGGCTGGCGTGGAGAACGGTCAGGGCATCGTGTCCGCTACCTATCTGAAGGATGCGACCGACGCCCAATGGAAGGACGATCCCGGCATCCGCCGCTTCGACGAATTCCTGGCGAAGTACTATCCCAAAGGAAACCGCAGCGACGTGCTGGTACTAACGGGATATTCGGCCGCACAATCGCTTGTCCAGGTGCTGAAAGCCTGCGGCGACGACCTGACGCGTCAGAACGTCATGAAGCAGGCTGCTTCGATGAAGGACGTCGAGCTCGATGGCCTGCTTCCGGGCATCAAGATGAACACCAACGCCAGCGATTACGGACCGATCCAGGATCTGCAACTCATCAAATTCAAGGGCGAGAGCTGGGAACGGTTCGGCGAGATCATATCCGGGCGACGCGCGGCCAGCGAATCCAACTGACCCTCAAGCGCAATTCACACACCGCCAGCGAAACGCATGGGTCCTGGATTCGGCTCCGAGGACCCATGCGATGGATGTGCCGCCGAGTGAATATATCTCTTGCAGGCAATTTCCGCGGCACAGTCGGTCCGCTCATTCACCGTTGCGCTATTTCATCGTCGGCATGACGAATTCGGGCCCTTGCGCGATGCTGGTCGGCCAGCGGCTGGTGATGGTCTTGAGCCGGGTGTAGAAGCGAATTCCCTCCGGACCGTGCATGGAGTGATCGCCGAATAGCGAGGCCTTCCACCCGCCGAACGAATGGAACGCCACCGGCACCGGAATCGGCACGTTGATGCCGACCATGCCGACGCGGATGCGATGGGCGAACTCGCGGGCGACGTCGCCGTTCTGGGTGAAGATCGCGGTGCCGTTACCGTATTCGTTGTCGTTGATCATGCGGGCCGCGGTCGCATAGTCGGGTGCCCGCACCACGGCGAGCACAGGCCCGAAGATCTCTTCCTTGTAGATCTTCATTTCCGTCGTGACGTGATCGAACAGGCTACCGCCGATAAAATAACCACCCTCGTTGGAGCGGAAATTGCGACCATCGACGACGAGTTTTGCCCCCTCCTCAACACCGGAGTCCACGTAGCCACGAACCTTGTTGAGATGCTGCTCGGTCACCAGCGGCCCCATTTCGGATTCGGCATTGAAGCCGGAGCCGACCTTGAGGGCGCGAATCTTCGGCTCCAGCCTGGAAACCAGCGCCTCAGCCGTCTTTTCACCGATCGGAACCGCAACGGATATCGCCATGCAGCGCTCGCCCGCCGAGCCATAGGCCGCGCCCATCAGCGCATCGACCGCTTGGTCGATGTCCGCATCTGGCATGACGACCATATGATTCTTGGCGCCGCCAAGCGCCTGACAGCGCTTTCCGGTGCTGGTCGCCGTCGAATAGATGTAGCGGGCGATCGGTGTCGAACCGACGAAGCTGACCGCCTCGATGTCCGGGTGCAACAGCAATGCATCGACGGCTTCCTTGTCGCCGTGGACGACGTTGAACACTCCCGCGGGCAGGCCGGCCTCGGCAAGCCATTGCGCAATCAGCAGGGATGCCGATGGGTCGCGCTCCGATGGCTTCAGCACGAAGGTATTGCCGCAAGCCAACGCCACCGGGAACATCCACATCGGGACCATGACCGGGAAATTGAACGGCGTGATACCAACCACGACTCCAAGCGGCTGACGCACGCCATAGCTGTCGACGCGGGTCCCGACATTCTCGCTGACCTCGCCCTTCAGAAGCTGCGGTGCCCCAACGGCGAATTCGACGACCTCAAGTCCGCGCTGGATTTCGCCCTTGGCATCCGAAAGCGTCTTGCCATGCTCGGACGTGATCACCGCGGCCAATTCATCGATACGATCTTCGACGATCCGCAGAAACCGGTTGAGAATTCGGGCCCGGCGCAACGACGGCGTATCGCCCCAGCTTTCGGCTGCGGCACGCGCCGCCGCGACCCCCGCATTCACTTCCGCCGATGTGGCCAGACCAACTTCGCCGGTCTGTTCGCCCGTCGCCGGGTTGAAGACAGGCGCGCTCCGCCCGCCACGACCCGCAACCAGCTTCCCGTCGATGAAATGTTTGATCTCCGAAACCATCGAACTCTCCTTGTGTACCTCAAAAGGGTTTGCGCGTCTTCCGCGCACCGGGCAACGCCAAGTATTGCGGCTTCGATGTGCAGCAAATAGAGTCCCCCGATGGATTGGGACAAAGTTCGGATTTTCCTCGAAGTCGCCCGCACGGGCCAAATTCTTGGGGCCGCCAAACGGCTGCATCTCAACCATGCGACGGTTGCCCGCCAGCTCACGGCGCTTGAAAAACACCTGAAGACGAAGTTGTTGAACCGCCAGACGACGGGTTCATCGCTGACCCCCTCCGGGGTGGCGCTGCTTGCCGCGGCCGAACGCGCGGAATCCGAACTGTTGCGCGTCGGCTCTCAACTCACGTCGGCGGCGGACAAGCTCGCCGGCACGGTCAGGATCGGCGCCCCCGACGGGCTCGGGAACTACTTTCTGGCGGACCGGCTGGGATCCTTTGCCGCGGCAAATCCTGATCTCGTGATCCAGCTCGTTGCTCTGCCGCGCACGTTCTCACTCGCCAAGCGCGAAGCAGACATCGTCGTGACGCTGGAGCGGCCGGATGAAGGCCGGCTGATCTCCACCAAACTCACCGACTACACGCTGAGCCTTTACGCATCCGCGGACTATCTGGCGCGCAGCAAGCCGATCCGCGAGCCCGGTGATCTCGCCGATCACCTGCTGATCACCTATATCTACGACATTATCTACAGCCGCGCGCTGGATTACGCCTCGACCTTCAGCGAATTGATCACGCGCCGTTTCGAATGCGGCAGCGTCGTTGGCCAGCTCGAGGCCGTGCGCGCGGGACATGGCGTCGGCATCCTTCACGACTATGCCGCACAAAATTATCCGGAACTGACGCGCATCCTGCCGGCCAGCCGCTTCACCAGAACCTATTGGCTCGTCTCTCATCCCGACACCCATGATACGCGGCGGGTTCGGGAAATCCGCCGCTACATCGTCGGCAAGGTACGCGAAGCGCGCGCGCAATTCATCGTGCCGTAACCAGCTCCTTCCATGCGCAGGTACCCTGCGCCGAACTTTACGAAGCGGAGACGACCGCGCCAAATTTCGTGAAGAATTCGCCGGCGAGTTTCTTTGCCGTCGAATCAATCAGCCGCCCGCCGAGCTGCGCCAGCTTGCCGCCGATCTGCGAATCGACATCGTAATGCAGGATCGTTTCGTTTTCGCCGGCGGCTTCGAGCCTGATCGCGGCTCCCCCCTTGGCGAAGCCCGCAACCCCGCCCGAACCTTCGCCGGTGATCCGGTATCCATTGGGCGGATCGAGATCGCTCAGGGTGACCTTGCCGCCGAACGTCGCCTTCACCGGTCCGACCTTGATGACAACCGTCGCCGTCATATCGGTCGGCGACGTCATCTCAAGATTCTGACAGCCCGGAATGCATTGCTTCAGGACGTCCGGATCGTTGAGCGCCGCCCAGACCTTGTCTCGTGAGGCCGGAATGCTCTGGCTGTCATTCATCTGCATGGGGAGTTCACCTGTTGGCAAGCCTGCGTATCAGACCGCGCAATAGCGTTCCTGGATGGCCTTGTCGGCGAGCAGCGCAGCCGAGCTGCTCTCATAGACGACCTCGCCCTGGTCCATGATGATCGCGCGATCGGCGAGGCGGAGGGCCCATTCCACATTCTGCTCGACCAGCAGCAGCGTGACACCCTGGTCGCGCAGCCGGCGGAACAGCACGCCCATCTCTTCGACCAGCACCGGCATGATGCCCTCCGACGGTTCGTCGAGCAGGATCATCTTCGGCTTGGCGATCGTGGCGCGAGCGATCGCGAGCATCTGCTGCTCGCCCCCGGACATCGTCACGCCCTCCTGGTCGAGACGCTCCTTGAGGCGCGGAAAGCTTTCCGCGATCTCCTCGATCGCCTCGCGCTCGTCGATATCGCCGCGCCGCGGCCACGAGGCCCAGTTGGAGATTCTCGCGCACCGTCAGGCCGGGAATGATCCGGCGTTCCTCCGGGACGTAGGCAAGGCCCAGTCGGAAGCGGTCATGCGCGCGCAACGACACCAGATCCGTGCCGGCAAAGCTGATGCTGCCGGTGATCTTCGGCATCAACCCCATGATGGAACGGATCGTGGTGGTCTTGCCGGCGCCGTTGCGGCCGACCAGAGCCACGACTTCCCCCTGCCCCACCGAGATGGAGACGCCGTGAAGCGTATGGCTCGCGCCATACCAGGCGTGCAGGTCCTTGGTTTCAAGCATAGCCATCGTTCTGTCCCAGATACACGCGACGGACCTCCGGGTCCGTCTGGATGTCCCGCGGCGAGCCGTCGGCGATCAGGCGGCCGTGGTGCAGCACCAGGATCCGATCGCTGAGGCCAAGGATCATCTTCATCTTGTGTTCGACCAGCAGGATGGTTCGCTCCGTCGCGAGCTTTTCCAGCAGCGCCACCATCTCCTTGGTTTCTTCGGGACCCATGCCGGCCGTCGGCTCGTCCAGCAGCAGCACCTCCGGATCGGAGATCAGCGCGATGGCGATTTCGAGCGCACGCTGCTGGCCATGCGCCAGGAACTTGGCGGTCTCGTCGCGCCTGGCGACCAGACCGACGGATTCGAGCGCCGCGTCGGCCCTCGAATCCAGTTCAGAGAAGCGCTTGCGGTTGGTCCAGATGTTGTAACGGGAACGGCCCGCCTGAGCCGCGACGCGCACGTTCTCGTGGACGGTAAGATCCGGAAAGATGTTCGTGATCTGATAGGAACGCGCGATACCCCGGTGCACGAATTCGTGCTGGCGCGTTCCTTTCAGGTCTTGGCCCTTGAAACGGATCGATCCGCTGGACGGCGTCAGGACGCCGGACAACACATTGAATAACGTACTTTTGCCGGCGCCGTTCGGGCCGATGATCGAGGTTACCCGCCCCGGATGAAACGCGGCCGTGACGCCCTGCAGCGCGACGAAGCCGCCAAACCTCACTCCGACATTCTCGACGGCGAGAAGCGGCGCGTTCATCGGATGACCTTTGCAAGAAAAGTGCCCCAGATCCCCTTGGGCAGGAACAGGACGAACAGCACGAAGATCGATCCGACGATGATCTGCCAGTGCGACGTCCACAGCGAGAACACGTCCTCCATCACCAGGAACACGAGGGCGCCGACAAAGGGTCCGAAGAAGCTGCTGGCGCCGCCGAGCAGCGTCATCATCACGATCATGCCGGACGCCTGGTAGTGCAGCGAATCCAGCGGCACGAAAGCCAGATGCAGCGCCGACATCGTGCCGCCGAGCGCGCAGATCGTGCCCGACAGAGTGAAGGACAACAGCTTGGTCCGCTCGACATTGTAGCCGCAGGTCCTGGCGCGTCGCTCGTTCTCGCGGATGGCCTCGATCGCCGCGCCGAACGGCGAGTTGAGAATGCGTGAGACGATCCACAGCGCCAGCGCGGCAAACGCCATCAGCACGTAGTACTTGTTGACCGGGTCCAGAAAATTGACGTCGTAGCCGAGCAGATTGATCTTGTTCACGGTAAAGCCGCGCAGCCCGTTTTCGCCGCCGGTCCAGGACGAGGCCTGCAGCGCGACGTAGTAGACGAGTTGCGCCAGAGCGAGCGTGACCATCGAGAAGTAGATACCGCGGGTTCGCGTCGACAGGGCGCCGATCACGAATGCCAGCAGCCCGCCACCGACGACGCCGAGCAGCACCGCGGCGTACCAGGGCACGCCGAACTGGCCGATGGCGATACCGGTGATGTAGGCGCCGGCGCCGACGAACGCCGCATGTCCGAACGACAGCAGGCCGGTATAGCCGAACAGAAGATTATAGCCGACCGCGACGACGCCATAGATCAGGACGTTGACGGCCAGCGCCTTCGACGGCAGCAGCCACGGCAGAAGGCAAAGCGCGATGATCGACAATGGAACGCGATAGGTCGTCATCAGCGATTTCAGGCGCGCCGGCTTGCGCGCGCTGGACGGCAAAGGTTCGGCGAGCGCCGGCGGATGTCATGGTTGGCTCCGTCACGCGAGTTTGCCGAACAGACCTTGCGGCCGGATCAGAAGGACCATCGCCATCAACGCGAACATCACGATGGTCGCCATTTCCGGCGCGAACAGCGCGGTCATGCTGATGACGATGCCGACCACCAGACCGGCGATGATCGATCCCAGCAGCGAGCCGAGACCGCCGATCACGGTCACGACGAAGGCTTCCGCCAGCACCAGCGAGCCCATCTCCGGATTGACGCTGCGCATCGGCCCGGACAGCACGCCGCCCAGCGCGGCCAACCCGACGCCGAGACCGAACACCAGCAACCACACCTTGCTGATATCGACGCCCAGCACCCGCATCATCGTCGGATCGCGGGCGCCGGCACGCACGATCAGCCCGAACCTGGTCTTCTCGAGGCCGAGCCACAGCAGCAGCACCACGATGAAGACGACGCCGACGACGAAGATCCGATAGATCGGGAAGAAGCCGACGCCGAGATCGAGCACGCCGGTGAGCGACGGCGGCGTCGGGAATGGAATGCCGTCGCTGCCGAACACGATCCGCACGCCTTCCACGAGCACGTAGCTGAGCCCGAAGGTGAGCAGAAGCGGATCGTCGATCGAGCGGCCATACAGCGGGCGTATCAGGACAGATACTCGATCAACATCCCGAACAGGCCGATCATGATCGGGGCGACCAGCAGCCCCCACCAGAAGCTGCCGGTCAGCGACGCAACCCACAGTCCGGCATAGGCGCCGACCATGAACAGCGCGCCGTGCGCGAAGTTCACCACGCCCAGCATGCCGAAGATGATCGACAGGCCGAGCGCGGTGATCACGAGGATCGCGCCGAGGGCAACTCCGGAAAAGAGCTGCATCAGGATGAGTTCGGTATCCATTGGACAGCGAACGCTTTCGTTAGGCGGGGAAGCCAAGTTCGGTGCAGCTGCGCAGCACCTTCTCGGAGGCCGGTTCGTTGGCGACGACCTGGAACAGGTCGGCGTCGCTCTTCATGTCGGCCTTTTTCTTCGACTCGAGCACGAGGACCGACTGCACCGACTGGTGATCGCACTTGCGGTAGCTTTGCGGACCCTTGGCCACGTCGTATTTCAGGCGCCTCCAGCGCTGCGATCACCTTGTCGGTGTCGGTGCCGCCGGCCGCCTGCATGGCCATCAGCAGCGACGACAGGCCGGTATAGCCATAGGCGCCGTAGTCGGTCGGAATCGCGCCGCCATTGGCGGCCCGATAGGCATCGTTGAACGCCTTCGCGCTCGGAAGCTGGCTCTCCAGGCCCCAGTAGTAGTTCGCGCCACCGACGACGCCCTCGAAGACCTCCGGGCCCGACCGCCAGCCGCTGGTTGTGCAGAAGGACCGGCACGACGATCTTGGCCTGCTGCTTCAGGCCGAAATCGACGGCCTGCTTGATCGAATTCGCCTGGTCGCGGCCGAAATTGCTGATGCACAGGAAGTCGGGACGCATCGAACGCAGACGCGGCATGAAGGTCGAATAATCGGCTGCCCCGAACGGATGCAGGATCTCGCCGACCGTTTCGGCCCCGATCGTCCGCCTGCGCCCGCTTGAAGCCGCGCAGCATTTCATGGCCGTAGGCATAGTCGGCCACCAGATGCGCAACCTTGGCGCCCTTCTTGAAGCTGTACCGCGCCACCGCGCCGGCCGTCATGTGTCGGGTTGAGCGCCTCATGAAATGTGAACTTGCTGAAGTCCTTGACCTCGTTGATGGTGTCGGACTGGCTGATCGAGACGTAGATGACGCCTCGTGCCCGCGTCACTTCGTTGACGGCGAGTTGCACCGCGCTCGACAGCGATCCGACGACCGCATGCACCTTGTCCTTTTCGATCAGCTCCAGCGTGCGGGTCGCGGCCTCGCCGCCATTGAGCTTGTCGTCGCGGACCAGCAGCTCGATCTTGCGGCCGTTGATGCCGCCCTTGTCGTTGAACTGCTTGACGGCGAGTTCGGCGCTCTTGACCTGATCCTTGGCCTCGGCCGCGAACGGGCCGGTGAGCGGCGTCGGAAAGCCGATGCGGATGGTGTCGTCCGCCGCGCGCGCGACCCACGGCATGGCGACGAGGCTCGCGCCCGCGCCCAGGCCCGCCAAAGCGCGGCGGCGCGAAATATTCGTCCGGGTGATATTTCGAATGCTATCGGTCATGGTTTCCTCCAATCGAGTGTTTTTCTGATTGTCTGGCTGTCAGATGTGTCCAAGCGCCTTGAGAATTCGGGCAGGAGTCATTGGCAGCTGCGCGATCGAACCGCCGAATGGCGCCATCGCATCGTTCACCGCATTGAGCGCGGCGGCCGACGCGGCGGCGGTACCGGCCTCGCCGACGCCCTTCGCGCCGAGCTGGGTGTCGAGCGTCGGCGTCTCCACATGCCCGATCTCGATATCAGGCATCTCGACGGCCATCGGAACGAGATAATCGGCGAGCGAGCCATTGGTGAGCTGGCCGCTCTCGCCGTAGACGCATTCCTCGAAGAAGGCGGCGCCGAGCCCCTGAACGACGCCTCCCCGGATCTGCTCGTCGACCAGCAGCGGATTGATGATGCGACCGCAATCCTCCACGACCCACAGCTTCAGGATCTTGACGAGGCCGGTTTCGATGTCGAGCTCGAGGTGGCACCCCTGCACGCCGTTGGTGAAGGCAAAAGGATAGCCCTGCGGCGCGTAATGATGGGCGACCGAAAGCTGGGCCTGGGTGCCGGGCGGTAGCGTGTCCGATCGGAAGTAGACGATCCGCGCGATTTCGGAGAGTTCGACACGCTGGTGCAGCGTTGCCGCGTCGACGATCCAGCCGTTCTGAATATCGAGCTTCTCGGGCGCCTCCTGCAGGATGGCCCCCGCGACCGAAAGCACATTTGCTTTCAGCTTCCTGGCGGCCTGCAATGCGGTTTCGCCGCCGATGCCGGCCCCACGGCAAGCATAAGTGGCGCCGCCATGCGGCGTCGTTTCGGTGTCGCCGGTGATGACCTTGATGCGATCGCGGTCGACACCGAGATGTTCGGCCACGATCTGCCCGATAATCGTTTCAGTGCCCTGCCCGAGTTCCGTCACCGAAATCAGGCAGCGAACGTCGCCGGACGGCGTGATCTTGATGATCGCGCCATCCTGCGAGGAAATCCGCGCGCCGCCGACGCCGTAGAATGCCGGACCGGGATTGGTGATCTCGACGAAGGTCGCGATGCCGATGCCGCGATGAATGCCCTTGGTCCGGAGTTCCGCCTGCTCGGCACGCAACCGGTCATAGTCCATCATCTGCCGCAGCTTGGCGAGACATGCGTGGTGCGAGAGCGCTTCGAACTGGTAGCCCGTCGGCGACGTGCAGGGATAGGCATCGTCCGGGATCATGTTGCGGCTGCGAATCTCGAAGACGTCGCGCGCTGCCTTCCCGGCAATCATGTCGACGAGTCGCTCGGTCACCGTGCAGGCGATGGGATGCCCGACGGCCCGGTACTGACTCATCTGCACCTTGTTCTGAAACACCACCTGAAGATCGGCGCGGTAATTCCTGAATCTGTAAGGCGCGCCCATCAACCGGTAAACCTGATTGCCCTCGACGACGCTGGTGCGCGGATAGGCGGAGAAGGCGCCGATCGCCGTCACATCCTCCACGTCCATTGCGAGAATGGTCCCGTCGGCATCGGCAGCCATGCGCGCCCGGACGCGATGATCCCTCGCATGAATGTCCGAGACGAATGATTCGATGCGATCGGCGACATATTTAACGGGACGGCCCAGCATGATGCTGAGGCCGACCACGGCCATGTCCTCGTGGTACATGTGAAGCTTCATGCCGAACGAACCGCCGATATCCGGCGCGATCACCCGCACACAGGATTCGGGAATGCCGTAATGGCGCGAATAGATGTCCTGGAACTGATAGGGCGTCTGGGTGGCATGATGCACCGTCAGCCGCGGCTCGCTGGCGTCGTAATCCGCGATGATCGCGCGCGGCTCCAGCGTCACGGCGGTGTGACGCCCGAAGTGAAATTCCTCCTGCGACGATATGCGCGGCATTGGCGAAGATCTCGTCCATACCGCCGGTGTCGATCTTGCCCTGGAAGCAAAGATTGCTGCCCAGTTCAGGAGATATGACAGGCGAGCCGGGCTCGCGGGCGGCATCGATATCGACGACGGCCGGCAATTCCTCGAATTCGATATGGACGGCCTCGGTGGCATCCTCGGCCAGCGCCCGGGTCTCCGCGACAACGGCGACCACCGCCTGCCCCGACCACACCACCTTGTCGATCGGCAATGGAAGTTGCGGCGGCGATTTCATGCCTTTGAAATGCTCCATGGTGCCGACCCAGGGCGTACAGAGAGGCGCGAGATCCCTCCCCGTGGCGACCAGCTTTACCCCGGGCATCCCGCGTGCAGCTTGCGCATCGATCGAGACGATCCGCGCATGAGCGTAAGGGCTGCGCACATAGGCAACATGAAGCATGCGCGGCAGAACGATGTCGGTGACGTAACGACCGCGGCCCGCCAGAAGCCGCTTGGCGTTGGGACGCGGGACCGAGCGGCCGATATAGGAATTCGGACGATCGAGCGAGGTAAGTGCGCTCATGCGCTCACCTTCTCGCGAGTCTGCCCGGCGGACGCGGCGGCTCGGCTGCGGGCGACGTTTTCGATCGCATCGACGATCGCCTCATATCCGGTACAGCGGCAGTAATTGCCCGACAGCGCATCGCGGATCTGGTCGCGCGTGGGAACACCAGGCTGCGAAAGCAGGCTGTGAGCCGTCATCAGCATTCCGGGAGTGCAGAATCCGCATTGCAAGGCATTGCGCTGATGAAAGGCATCCTGAAGATCGGCAATCGCGGCACGTTCGGTCAGGCCTTCCACGGTCTCGATCACCGAACCGCTCGCCTGCACCGCGAACGTCAGGCACGAATGCACAACCCGCCCATCGAGAACGACGAGACAGGCGCCGCATACCCCCATTTCACATCCCGCATGCGTACCGGTAAGCTCCAGCGTCTGGCGCAGGAAATCCGCCAGAGTGTCGCGCGGCGCAACGCTGCACGACACTTCGTTTCCGTTAACCGTCATGCTGATATTGACCGGTTCGCTCACGAATCCTGCCTCATGATCTGGCCCAGCAGCCGCCCCAGAAGAACGCGTGCGAGGTGACGCTTCATCGCAGGCGGCACGTGCTCATCTTCGGGTGGATCGAGATCGTCGCCGACCACCGCCTGGGCTGCCGCCACCGCGGTCTCGTCCAATCGCTTGCCGATCAAGCTCTGCTCGGCCTGCCGGGCACGCAACGGCGTGCTTCCAACGGAGAAGAATGCGATGCGAACCGACTCGATCACGTCATCGGCGAACCCGGCCAGAATTCCGCAACCGACAAGCGCATAGTCGCCGCGACGACGGGCCAGCTCATGAAAGGCCCAGCGATGTCCGGAGCGGATCACCGGCACGTGGATGGCGACGAGAAGCTCGCCCGGTTCGAGAGCGGTCTGAAACAGATCGATAAAAAAGTCGTCGGCGGGCACGCGGCGCGTCCCCTCACGGCTGGCGATTTCAAGCTCGGCGCTCATCGCCAACGTCATCGCCGGAAACTCCGACGCAGGATCGGAATGCGAGATGCTGCCCCCGATCGTGCCCTTGTTGCGGATCGCGGGGTGCGCGACGTGCGGCGCGGCCTCGCGATAGAGCGGCGCGTGCCGGGCGATCAGGGGATCGGTCAGCACTTCGCAGTGCCGGGTGAGCGCGCCGATGCGCAGCCAGTCGCCCTGCAACTCTACGCCGCGAAGCGCCGCGATATGGGCGATGTCGATCAGCATTTGCGGAGCCTGCAAACGCAGGGCCAGCGCCGGCACGAGACTCTGGCCGCCAGCAATGTAGCTCGCGTCTTCGCCGGAACTTGCGAATGCCTCCAGCGCCTCCATCGTCGTGGAGGGCCGTGCGTAGCTGAATGCCCGCGCCTTCAAGGAAAACCTCCCGGCTGTTTCATCGATCCCAAATTTGTGACCATTTGGTCTTAAATCTACATCACGCCAGTTTTTCCAAGTCAATTAAAAACGACCATTTGGTCACTATTAAGAAATAGGCTATCGATAGTCGCCGCAACGCGAAGAAAAAATGTCAAAAAAAGAAGTCAAATCAACGAAGAAACCACCGCGGCGCAACATGCGCGCGGCCGAGCGCGAGCGTTTCATCGTCGATGAAGCCGTGCGATTTTTTGCCGAACAAGGATTTGGCGGACAAACGCGCGAGTTCGCAAAGCGTATGGGCATCACCCATTCCGCGATCTACCGCCACTTCCCGAGCAAGGAGGCGCTGATCGAACGGGTCTATGAGGAGATTTTTCTCAGCCGCTGGTCACCATCATGGAGCGACCTCATCCGCGACCGGAGTCTGCCGCTGCAGACGAGGCTGACGCGATTCTATCTCGAATACGTCGAGCAGGTCTTCGAATACAACTGGGTCAGGATATTCGTCTTTTCCGGCTTGAAGTCTTTTGACATCACCAAGCGCTATCTCGAGATCATCCGAAAGGAAATCATCGAGCCCGCCTGCCGCGAGATGCGACACGAGCTCAAACTGCCTTCGACCGATGAAGTAAAACTCTCAGAACGCGAGGTGGAAATGTTCTGGGGTTTGCATGGTCGCATCTTCTACATCGCCATCCGGCGTTTCGTCTACCAAACCCCGACGCCGGCGCGGCTGGATGACGTTGTCACGGACGCCGTCAAGGTATTTCTCGACGGTTCGAAATCGCTGATGTGTGAGCTTGTGGCATCGAAAAATAAGCGCTGATCCGGTTGCGCGATGCCGCTAGTCTCGGTAGCCGAGTATAGCCTTGACCTCGAGATATTCTTCAAAGCCGAAGACCCCGAACTCGCGCCCATTTCCGGACTGCTTATAGCCACCGAAGGGCAGGCTGCGGTCGAAGGGAGCGCCGTTGAGGTAGACGCGCCCTGCGCGGATACGGTTGGCGACAGTGCGAGCGCGGTTAAGGTCCCTGGACTGCACGAAGCCCGCCAATCCGAACGGCGTGTCATTGGCGATTTCGATCGCCTCGTCCTCGGTATCATAGCTCATGATTGACAGGACCGGGCCGAAGATCTCCTCACGTGCAATCCTCATTTGCGGCGTCACATCACCGAACACGGTCGGGCGAACATAGTATCCACGGTTGACTTCGGCCGGCAGCCCCGTTCCGCCAGCCACCAGAGTCGCGCCATTATCAAGGCCCGATCGGATAAGATCTTGAACTTTCTCAAACTGCGCCTGGCTCGCCAGCGGCCCCATGGTGGATGACGGATCGAGCGGGTCTCCGAGGCGAACGGTGTCGACCGCGTCACGCGCAGCCTCGAATGCGGCGTTCCGCTGCGCCCGAGGGATAAGCATCCGGGTCGGAGATTGGCAGTTTTGGCCAGCGTTTGTGTAACAGGCGTGAACGCCCTCGATCACAGCGGATTTCAGGTCGGCATCCGCAAGGATGATGTTGGCGGACTTGCCGCCCAGTTCTTGCGCGACGCGCTTGACCGTATCAGCCGCAAGCTTGGCCACTCTTATACCCGCCGTCGTCGATCCGGTGAAAGACACCATGTCGATCCCGGGGTGGGCGGCGATCGCCTCGCCCACTGTGGGTCCGTCGCCGTTTATGAGATTGAATACGCCCGCCGGGACACCGGCGTCGTCGACAATCTCTGCCAACAACATCGCGCTGAGCGGAGCGACCTCGCTGGGTTTCAGGACGACGGTGCAGCCGGTCGCGAGCGCCGGTGCGACTTTGGAGGCAACCTGATTTAGCGGCCAGTTCCACGGCGTGATCAATCCGCAAACTCCGATCGGCTCGCGGCGGATGATCCCGCTTTCCGTCCGCTCCTCAAACCGGTATCGTGCAAGCACGCGCGCAGCTTCCTCGAAATGAAACAGCGCGACGGTTGCCTGACGCTGGGTCGCAAACGTAATAGGCGCGCCCATTTCGAGGCTCATCATCCGCGCCAGTTCCGGCAGACGCGCTTTAAACCCCTCAATGATCTTCTGAAGCCAGGCAAGACGCTGTTCGACGCTGGTCAAGGCATAGGTCGCGAAAGCGCGGCGGGCGGCCTTGGCGGCCCGATCCACATCGGACCGCGAGCCCAGGCTGATATGCGCGAAGATCTCCTCCGTCGCAGGGTTGACTATTCCGAGGGTTGACGGCGCGGCCGGGTCCACCCAGGCGCCGTCGATATAGAATTTCAATTTTTTCCATTGTTTTCCGTCCACGACCTTACCTCGCATTGCCGTTGGGTGTATTTCCTCAGAGGTGCCTGCCCTCATCAACCGGCACCATAATTCCCGTCGAGCTGGTCAGGTTGACGATGCGGGCGACCGCCGCCTTGCGACATCGTCGGGCGAGATGTCCGCTGCCGTGCAGCCGCGCCGCGGTTGCTTTGCCGATCCCGCTGCCGCCGCCCGTGACGAGCGCAACCTTCGGGATCGACAGCGCGGGAACTTCGATGCCAGTCATTTACGGCCTCGCTTTGCTACATCGTGATCTTTGCAGCCGCGATCACGGGACCCCATTTGGCGAGTTCGCCGGCGATAAACGCCTTGAGGTCTTCCGGAGCGCCTCCGACGCTTTGCAGCGCGTTTTGCTCGAGGACGGTCTTGCCCTTGTCGCTTTGCAGAAAGGCGTTCACCGCATTGTTCACCTTGAACACGATGTCGTGCGGCGTACCGGTCGGAGCGACGATCGCGTACCACGCGGTCGCCTCGAAGCCGGTAAATCCCGCATCCTGCATCGTCGGCACATCGGGCAGTTGCGTGACGCGCCGGCTCGTCGTCACCGCAAGCGCGCGGATCTTGCGGTCGGCCACTAGCGGCAGATAGGTCGGCATGAAATCCACGGCGACGTCGATTTGTCCCGCCAGCAGGTCCGTTATCAGCGGCGCCGAGCCGCGGTAAGGCACGTTCGTCATCTCTACGCCGGCGAATTGCTGGATCAACGTCGAGGTAATGTGTCCGAGCGTGCCGTTGCCCGGATGGCCGACATTGACCTTGCCCGGGTTCTGCCTGGCGTAAGCGATCAGGTCCCCGAGTGTCTTTGCCGGAAAATCAGGCCTCGCCGTGACGATCAGCGGAGACTTGGCGACGAGCACGACCGGCGTAAAATCCCGCTCGGAGTCATAAGCAAGGCTCTTGTACATGAACTTGTTGAGCGCTATCGGCGCCGGCGTCCCGAACAGCAGCGTATAGCCGTCCGCAGTCGCCCTGGCGACCGCCGCCCCGCCCAGATTGCCGCCCGCCCCCGCGCGATTGTCGACGATAAACTGCTTGCCGAGATTTTCACTCAACGCATTGGCGACGGCGCGCGCGAGACTGTCGACGGCGGCGCCAGCCGGGAACGGCACGATCATGGTGACCGGGCGGTTCGGCCACTCTCGCGCGACGGCGCGGTGACATGGCGCAAGAGCGAGGGCAAGGCCGAAGAGGCCGAAACAGAGCAGGCGCATGTTCCCTCCGAATGATGTGCGGGTCCCGCGTTGGTACCAGCGCTTATTCTCCGGCAAACCTGTCCAGGCCTTTGCGGTGCAACCATTTGGATAGTTCGCCCGCAACGGCTTCGTTATTGAGATCGGCAAAGGCGATGTGCGTGTTGCCGCGCAGACCCGCATCGGGGAGCAGCAAGACCTCGCAATCTCCTCCGTGACGATTGACGATGTCGCAGAAGGTCCGCGCCACCTTGACCGAGGCGGCCCAGATGGGCCGCGTGTCCGTGTAGTCGCCGAACACCATCTGGATCGGAAACTTCGTCAGCTTCATGAACTCAGCCAGCGGCACGGCATTGGGACCATACGGCGCATCCGGCTTGGGCTCAGGTCCCTCACCCTCCGGGAAGACGAAGCCCGGAGTTTCATAGGCAACGATGCCCTTCATGTTGTCGCTCTTTGCCTTCAGTGCCGACAACAGCGCGCGCCAACCGCCCGCGGAATTGGTGACGGCAATGACGGGTCCGATCTTGTCGATGGCCTGGCCGCCCGCGTCCGCCTGCAACACTGCATTCTCGAGGGTATCGAACTCGTCGTAACGGGCGCGCGTTGCCTGGTTCCAGGCTTCCCGATCGGCCGTCGGGAATTGCAGCCCCGGATGCCAGTTCGGATAGGTCAGGCCGAAACGCCAGGCGGCAAAGTTGCGTTGATCGAAATAGTCCGGGGTATAGGTGATCGGCTCGCAGCTCCAGTTCGCGCGACCGACGCGCGGGCCGTCCCACAGGTAAACCGGATATCCCCGGCGCAGGAAGATGCTCTTGTAACCTTCGCCGCCGTCCCAGCGATTTTCCCACACCTTGGTGCTGGAACTGTGCCACAGGATCAGGCCGACGCTGCGCCTCTTCACGGGGATAAAATATTCAACGTAACCATGATCGCAGGAGAGCGTTTGGCCGGGATCACCGGGCTTGGTAATGACCTTGCCGCCCACTTCATACGCGCCAGTCGATTCCAGGATGATCGGAGGCTTCGGTGCTTTGCGATTCTCTTCGGCGAGGGCCATGTTGCTTAGTCCGGCAAACAACAATACCGCGGCAAACGGCTGCAGCTGTTTCCATCCCTTGGAACGGTTTCTACCGCAATTCATGATCCGCCTCCTCCACAAATAGTGTTTTGCCTCCAGTGATCGAACCGGTAAGCCAGAGCGTGTCTTGCGATCGGAAAAGCTCGAAGATCTGTGTCTCTGACACCCTCTTCAACGTTCCTTATGACGCGGGCTGCGGGTGCTTCGAATCCGTCGGGGGTGATGACCCAAAGTCGAAGCCCACATTCGGTGGAGAACGCCATCCCGCCAGCATGAGTATTGCGCTGAGGGAAAGCAGAGCCAGGCTGATGGCCGGGACGTTCATTGCGGCCAGCGCACTGCCGGACCAATGCGCGACCCAGGGCATCAGGTTCTGCGACAGGAAGCCGCCGAGGCTGCCGAGCGTGGTAATGGCGGCCATGGCGGCTGCGGCGTGGGCGCCCTTGAAGATCTGGGACGGCAGGTACCAGAAGCAGGGAAACATCAGCGAGATGCAGGGCGTACCGAGCACAAACGCGACATAGCGCATCCAGTTTTCCGGCAGCATCGTCGACATCAGGAAGGCCGTCGCGCCGCAAACCGCGATCAGCGCCATGCCGACGAGAACGCTGCGATGCTCGCGCAGATGCCGCGGAATCCACAGCAGCATCAACGCGACCATGGCCCAGGGCAACGAGTTCAACAAGCCGTTCTGGGTGCTGGTCGCACCAAAATCCTTCACCACCGTGGGCAACCAGTAGATCACGCAATAAAGCGCAAGCGTGATCATCGAATACACCAGCGAGAACGCCCAGACCCGCCCGTCGAGCAGAACCCGCAGCGGGCTGGTGTGCAGCGTCTGGGAGATTTCCCCGCGCGCCAGTTCGTTGGCGAGCCAGGACTTTTCACGGTCGCTGATGAATCCGGCGTCCTGTGGTCCGTTGGGCAGATATTTCATGATCAGCACGAACAACAGCACCGCAGGCATGCCGGTCGCGATGAACACCCACTGCCAGCCAGCCAGACCGAGTGCGCCGTCGAGATTGAGCAGCAGTCCTCCGAACAGCGAGCCGAACATGTTGCCAAGCGGGCTGCCGATTGTCATCAACGCGATGGCCTGCACGCGATAACGCTTCGGAAACCACAGCGTCAGATAGAAGATGATGCCGGGATAGGCGCCGGCTTCCGCAGCGCCGATCAGAAAGCGGGCGGCGGCGAAAATCGAGCCGCTGAATGTGAAGCCGAGCAGGACAGTGAGCAGTCCCCACGTCAGCAGGATGCGCGCGAACCATAGCCGGGCGCCGAACCGATGCGCGGCGAGCGCGCTCGGCACCTCGAACACCAGCGAGCCGATGAAAAACAGCGATGAGGCCAGGCCGTAGGCCGTCTCCGACATGCCGAGGCCAGAGACCATCTGCAGCTTGGCGTAGCTGACGTTGGACCGGTCGATCACCGTCAACATCATCAAGGCCACCATCAATGGCATGATCCGCCACATGATGCGGTACATCAGCGCGGCGCCGTCGCGATCTGCCCGATCCACGGTGATTTCCTTCCCTGAGCGCGCGCCGCTTTTCGCGATCCTTGCGCTTGTCTTGCTAGGCGGCGTTCTGCGCGGCCGAATGGATCGCCGGAAGATTCAGAAAGCGTGCGGCGTTGTCGCTGATGAGCTTCCTGATCGCGGGGCGCGGCATCTGCAGATCGAGCAGGATCTGCGTGATGCTGCGGAAGCCATCGACCGGGCGCTGCGACCCCTGCAGCCCGAGGTCGGACGACAGAATTGTGTTGTCGACGCCAGCCACTTCGATCAGGTGGGCCAGATCGTCCGGACTGTACTTCAGTGATTTGCCTTCGATGAACATGCAGATCGAATGCTCCATCTTGACACCGCGCGCGACCAGCTGGCGGATATCGGTGTCGCTGCAACCGACGATGTAGGTTGGGTGATTGACCATCATCTTCTTGACGCCGCGCCGCGCCGCCTCGTCGAACAGCACATGCAGTTCGCTGGCATGCAGGTGACCGCCAGCCAGGATGATGTCCGCCTCGGCAATGAGATCCAGCACCTTCCTGGTGTCGTCCGTGAGTTTGCCGTCGGCGCCCAGCGCGGAAAGCGGAATCGGATCGAGCATTTTCTGCGAGGTCTTTGGAAAGGTCGAGTTTCCGCTCGCCATGGCTTTGACGTGGTTTGCCGCCGAGAGCGTCGGCATCCAGACGATCTTGCCGCCGAGCTTGATCGCGTGGTCGACGGCGTGCGGGTTGATGCCGCCCGACGCATTGTTCAGCGCAATGCCCGAGAACAGCTTCACATTTGTTTCGGGGAATATCTTTTCCAAAAGGATCGCATGCGCCATGCCGGCATAGAAGTGATCCTTGTAGAGCACGGCGCGGAATTTCGCGGCAGCCGCATCGAGCAGTTCCTCGTGATGATCGAGAATGCGCGGCATGGCCGCCGGACCGCTATGGCAATGCAGATCGATCGCACCGACCAGAAGCTCGGCAACCTCTTCCGGGCGCGACAGCGGCGGCAGCGGTACAGTGTTCGGGTAGGACACTTGGTTATCGGCCATGTTCAGGACCCTTTCGATTGCAGACGTGTCAGGCAGCGGATTTTCCGGCCGGATTTTGCGAGGGCATCGGATATTCGTCGGCGTTCAACACCCAGCCTGGCTTGGCCGAGAAATCCACGCGCGGCGGGCAGAAGATGTCGACGAGAATATTGAGGTTGGGATCGATGGCCTGCGAGGTATGAATGGCCGGCGGCGGAATCACGGCGATGGAGGGCGATCCGCAGCTTTCATGATCGTCGTTGCGCCACTCGCCCATGTCCGTCGTCCAGGGCCAGCGCAGGTGATGAACAAAGGTGCCGGCCAGCGCCAGCGAGCATTGTTCGAAATCGTCATGGTGGTGCGGCGACATCTTGCTCGTATCACGCGGGCCGTTTTTCGGTTCGAGGAAATTCACCATGAAGGTCGAGCAGCGGAATATCCGCCCGAACCGGCCCGGCGTTGCCGCGACGTCGAGACTATAGGTCCGGATCTTCCGGCCACCGGTCGGCTCCGGCCACGGCTCGAACGGCGGCAAATTGGGATGAGCCTTCGCGTAAGACGCGGCGTTGGAGCACAGCCTTGCGAGATCTTCCGATCGCGTCGTCATCATGCGCACCACCTTGGCGGCGCCGAGCAGCGTGACGGAGCTTGCGCCCGCCGGCACGAAACTGATGGAGTGACCGCTGACGGCCATACGCTCGCTGCCCCACACGATTTCGGCGCCCGCCCCTGGATCGGGAAGCAGCACGACATATTCGTCGGGTTGGTTGGCCCGGCTCAGCACCGCGCCCTTGTCGGCGTCGCTGTAGGCAATGATGAAGTTCTGGCCGCGGGCGTACCAGGTGCGTGCGCCGTTCTGACTTTCGGCCGGCGGCGATTTGTAGAATTTAGCATACTCGGCCCCTGCGAAATGGGTGGCGGCAGGCTTTGTGCCGACCGGAGCAGCGGCGAGCGCGGCGCGGGGATCAGTGCTATGATACATGCGAGCCATCCGTGGTTTGAACGAGGGTTTTGAAATCCGAGAGTGTTTGCGCCGCGGCACGGCGCATCTGGCTCTGATCCGACGAGATGATGAAGGCGCTGGCGCCGAGGTCGGCGAAATCCTTTGCTTCGGCCGGGTTCGCGACCATCACGCAGACCGGCTTGGCCACCTTTTTTGCCGCTGCAATCACCCTGATAACCGCGTCCTTTATGGATGCATCGGCCGACGATTTGGCGCCAAGGGCGACGGTGAGATCGCCACGACCGATGAAGAGTCCGTGGATTCCGTCGACGGCGGCGATGGCGTCGATCTGATCCAGCGCTTCGGGATCCTCGATCATCGCGATCGTGCAGACCGATGCGTCCTGTTCATCAACGAGGGCCCACATCGGGGTAGCCCCATAGGCGCCGGCGCGGGGCGAACCGGAATAGCCGCGCCGTCCACCGCGGTATCGCGCGGCGGCGGCAACCGCGCGCGCCTTCTCGGCCGTCGCGACATGAGGCACCAGCACACCGGCGGCGCCGCAATCCAGGCAAGACAGGATCTTGGCCGGATCGTCCGAGGACACCCGCACGATGCCCGCGAGGTTGCTGGCGCGCGCGGCCAGCAGGACGACATCGGTTATCGCGCGGTCGAACGGCGCGTGCTCCTCGTCGATCACGACGAAATCGTAGCCGAGCGCGCCGAATATCTCGGTCGCGTGCGTGGTCGGCGTCTTGATGAACGAGCCAACGACGGCTTGCTGCGCGGAGAAGCGGCGACGGAATGACGAGAAATGCGGCCTGACGACGTCTCCGGACACGGTCTTTCCTCCCCGGCCATCTGTACGGGCCGCCTTCGGAAAGACGGGCTCCAATGTGGCGCTTGGCGAAAACCATTGCAGGGAGGACGCCGCTGGGCCATAGCTATTCCGCCGCGTTCCACCAAGTGGAATTTAGAGCATGCCGCTCAAATCCGACACTGTTGAAGCCGCTTCTCGCACGCTCTTGCTGCTGGAGGAACTCAATCGCCACCGCGTCACCTCAACCGACAGCCTGCACAAGGCGACGGGGCTGCCGAAATCGACGGTGGTGCGGTTGATGAAGTCGCTGTGCGCGATGGGCTATGCCGCGAACGACCGGCGGCAGGGAGGCTACGCGGTCGCCTCGCGGGTCAAATCGCTGAGCAACGGCTTTCACGGCGATCCGCTGGTGGTGGAGGCCGCGCGCCCGTGGGCGCTCGCCTTCACCAGACAATATCACTGGCCGATCGCCATCGCCGTCCTCGATAGGAGCTCTGTCGTGGTGCGCTTCAGCACCATTCCCGATAGCCCGGTCTCTCCATTTCACGGCACCCTCAACATGCAACTCAGCCTGCTCGGGCGGGCGCTGGGTCGCGCCTATCTGGCCTTCTGTCCGATCAGCGAGCGGTCGATGCTGCTCGACATGCTGACACGATCGCAAGAGCCCGAAGACAAGCTTGCCACCGAGCGCAAACGGGCGTTGGCATTGCTGGCCACGATCCGCAAGCAAGGCTTCGCCGAACGCGACCATATGGTCGAACCGCGCTCGTCGGGCACAATCGCGATTCCCATCATCGTCAATCGGCGCGTGCTCGCCACCGTCGGCATGACCTACTTCACGTCGGCGCTCGACCGCGCAGACGTCGTCCAGCGCTACGTGCCTCTTCTGAAGAGCCTGGCCGGCAACATTGCCGCAAGTGTCTCGTCGTTGCAGCAGTAGGGGCCGGGCGCGCGGTGCCGGCCATGCACCCTTTCTACTTTGTCGGGCGACAGTGCTACGACCTGGGCTTTGCGTCCAGCGCAATACCCATGACATCGGCTTCCTGGAGGGCCGAGCAAGCATGCGCAGCTTCCTGCTTCGCGCCCCGTAGCAGGATCGTGAAGATCAGCGCGATCAACGCGGTCAGCGCAAACCCTCCGATCGAAAGCACATCCAGGTACTCAAGGTTTGGGTGTGACTTTCCCAACCGAAATGCTTGCAGATTGCCATAGGCGCCGATGATCATCGGCACGATGTAGATCACGGCTCGCTCCCCCTCTCGCGCGACTTTTTTCAGCTCGGGAAGCAACAGTGCCAGACCGACTCCGAATATCGGAAGGTCGTAGTCGTAAGCGTATGGACTCATCAATATCGAGACCATCGCGGTCAAACCAAGGCTCGAACGCGTGGGAAACCCCCGGTATAGCGCGGTGGCTATGACCCCGAGCGCCAACGCGGCCACAACGGCTTGCCCCAGAAAGGCCGCCCAGGCAGGTAATCCCATCGTCCGCAACGAGGCATAGAACGAGATCATGCGATATAACGGGTAGTATCCGCGCTCCAGGAAGATCGCGGAATCACGCACGCTTTGATATAATCCGGTCCAGATTTGAAGACCGAAAACAGCCGTACAGGCCAGCGAGCTGATCAGAACCACGGCTCCAGCCATCATGACTGCAGTCCAGCGACGCCTCAGGATCGAGTACACAGCGAACGCTATGGCAAGATGCGGTTTGATCACCATGAGACCAAGCGCGGACCCGGCCAGGATCTGGCGTTTTTCGATAAAGAGGCAGACCAATCCTATCAATCCAGCGGTGAGGAATCCGTTTTGGCCGCAAGCCATCGTGACCTGTATCGCGGGAAAGAAGATGATCAGGACAAGCACGAGGTAGTTGGCGGCGATTGACCTCAGCACGATGAGATAAAATGCAAGCGTTGCTGCCGTGAACAAGAGATACGCTACGCCAGTTGGAATAAGCGCAAAGGGAGCAAGCAAGAGGTTGAATTGCGGCGGATAGGTCCACGGCATAAAGCTGTCGATGGCCCCCGACGCCTCTCGTTGCATTTCAAGGAATTTTACGACTTGGTAAGCTTGGTCGGAGTCGCCGAGCCATACCCTTTGTGCAACGATGTGAAAGGCATCAAAATCGACCAGGTTGCGGTCGTGCCACACGCCTAATCGGGCAAACCAAGCAGCCTTGAGTGCAACGCTGATTGCCAGCACTGCGAAGATCACACGCGTGTAGGTCGCCTGCTTGGGCGCCGAGCCCTGAATTATTTCTAGGGTTTCTGCCAACATCAGAAAGAGGTTCCTCTTTGCGAAACCTAAGATAGAGCAAATAGGTTAAGCGGTCGAAAAAGGCCCGAGCGCGGACGCTGAGCGGCGAAGATCTCGGAATTTCGGCCGCAGCTACGCCGCCGCGCCGGATGTCCTCGTCGAGCAACTGAAAAAAGGCGAATCTATCGGAGGCCGACACGCTGCTTGGCGGTAGAGGCCAGGCGAATAGCTCGCATCTAAACGGCCGTCGATCGTATCACGGCGCATAGCGTGCGAAGGGCGCTGCGCGCCTGGCGATCGGACAGACCCGAATAGAGCATCACGTCGCGCGACGGCAGCGACGGCAAGCCAAGCTGCGATCCCACGTCGATGGTGCCGGGCGGCGCGACGCGGCGGCCGAGCGCCGCGACAGCGAGGCCGGCCGAGACGGCGGCGCCGATGGTGGTGATGCCGCCGCCGACGAAGACCTCGGTCCACGGAATCCCGGCCTCGTTCAGCGCTCCGATCGCCATGCTGCGCACGCTGCAAGGCTCAGCCTGCGTCGCCAGCCGCAGCGGTTCGCCGGGAGAATGCACGAAATCCGGCGCCGCCATCCACCCAAACGCTTCTTCCAGGATCGTCTCGCCATCCCGGCGACGATTGTCGTGCCGCAGGACGATCGCCGCATCGAGCACGCCGCTGTCGAAGTCCTCGAGAATCTCGCGCGAGGTCGATACGCGCATCTCGAGTACCAGCCCGGGCTCGGCGCTGTTCATCCGCCGCAGCAGGATCGGCAGTTCCGCGCCGACGATATGATGGCTGATGCCGACTACCAGCCGGCGCTTCTCAACTCCGAACGAGGCGACCGCGCCCTGATGCGCCGCGACCAATGTCCGCGCCGGCCCGAGAAAAGCGCTGCCATCGGCGGAAAGGCGGACCAGGCGTGGCGTTCGCTCCAGCAGTCTGCGGCCGAGCCCATCCTCCAGCCGCTTGATTTTCAGGCTGATCGCCGACTGGGTCGTGTCCATCGCCTCTGCGGCGCGGGTAAAGCTCTTCAAGTCCGCCGTCAGCACGAACGCCTGCACCGCCTCGATATCGAGAGCCTTCACGACATGATCATTTCAAAATCCAATCATTGAAATATTATATCATACCATTTTCCAATGATCAACGAAGGCCTATCCTCCGATCACCAGCTACGACGTGGTGAGGCGAACGCTGGCCCCGCGGCAAGGCAAGAGGAAGGAATTCGCGATGATCGTCGCACATTACGCACACCGGCTACCGGGCAACTACGATATCGACCTGATCCGCAAGCGAGCGAAGGAACGCGGCGTTCTCTGGGATGCCGTGCCGGAGCTTTACTTCAAGGGCTTCCTGCTTCGCGAGCGCGGGCGCTTCGGAGCCATCGCCAACAATTATTCCTCGCTCTATCTCTGGCGTCAGGACGAGGCTTTCCGGGACTTCCTGGTGAGCGGCCGTTATAAGACCGTCACGGACAGCTTCGGACGGGCGGAAATCCAGACCCGTTTCGCTCTCGACGCCCGCAAGGGCGGCGGCCAAGAAGCCCGCTTCGCCTACAAGGATGAGGCGGACATCCCCCTCGACGCCGATCTGACAACCGCCTTCGCCCGCGAGATCGAGCGCAACCGCGAGAGCGCCGAGCGGCCCGACATCGTGGTCGCCGCGGTTGGCGTCGATGCGCAGAACTGGAAGTTCACCCGTATCCTGCTCTCGTCCAACGAGCCGAACGGGCGTGAGAGCGGCGAAGCCTACGAGATCCTTCATCTGGCGCGGCCTCTCCTCGACACGCTTCCGCGCGGAGGCCCGCGGTGAGCTACCGTTTCGAAGCCGGCCGCATCTATCGGATGCCGACCCATTTCGGACCGGCGCCAGGGCCGCGGCAACTGCCGCCGGGCATCACGGCCAGTCCGAAATCCAGCCCGCGTCGCCTCTCCGTGGCCTCGCGTTTTCTGACCGATGCCGAACTCCTGGAGCGGCATTTGCCCGAAGGCTTCACGCTTGCCGGCGAGCCGGTCGTCACCGTCGAATTCCACTACATGACCGAGATCGACTGGCTGGCCGGGCGCGGTTACACCATGATCCATGTCGGCTGGCCCGCGACATTCGCCGGACGTCGGGATCACGTCACCGGCAAATTCCTGGCCGTGGTCTGGGAGAATCTCGCCGATCCGATCATCACCGGCAGGGACGAGATCGGCCATCCGAAGCTCTATGCCGAAATCGCCGAGCCGCGCTTGTGGGACGGCTTCCAATTCTGCACGGCCGGATGGATGGGCTTCCGCTTTCTCAAGCTTGAGGTTTCGAATCTGCAGGAGGCCCCCATCGGCGAACCGAAGGCCGCGTCGGATGGAACGTTGATGCTGAAATACACGCCCCGCACCGGAGACTGGGGCGCGGCGGAGACGTGCCAGGTCACGCACACGCCTGACGCCGATCCAGACAAGACCGTCGAACGTCATCAGGTCGGCGCCGGCAGCGTGTTTTTCCATCGCGCCGATTGGTCCGATCTTCCGACCATGCACCATGTCGTGAACGCGTTGGCGGCATTACCTATGGTCGAATCGCGCGGCGGCTTCGTGACGTATTCGCGGGGCGGCAAATCCTATCGCGACCAGCGGGTGCTTCTGTGAACCGCCATAACCCTTATCTTCCGCGCCGCCGCGAGAACAACGATTCGACGCCAAGCCGGACTGGTCACATCGACATTCACGCCGCGACTCTGAGCGGAGGAAGAGTTATGCGGCCTCCAGGGCCGGAACGGGCAACGCCGTCACGGATTTGATCTTTTCCATCGCGAACCTTGACGTCACATTCTTCAATGCGACGGCGCCGATGAGTTTTTTGTAGAAAATGTCATAGCTCTGCATGTCCGCCACGACGACACGCAGCATGTAGTCGACATCGCCGGCCATGCGGTAAAATTCCATGACTTCGGGCATGGAGCTTACGGCATCGGCGAATTTCTTGAGCCATGCATCGGAATGGTCGCCGCTTTCAACGGACACGAACACCGACAGCCCAAGGCCGATCCTGTTCTGATCGACCAGCGCGACCTTGCCGGTGATAATGCCCTCGCCTTCCATTCGTTGGATGCGCTTCCAGCACGGGGTCGATGACAGGCCGACACGTTCGCCAATCTCCGCCACTGAAAGCGACGCATCCTCCTGCAGTACCCTCAGGATCTTGCGATCGATGGCATCGATGCGGCGCGGGGGATCAAGCGAGGGAATGACAATGTCGGCCATTTATAGAATTTTCTTCCAAAATCAGCAGGTATCGACATCATATATAGAAATATATTCCAATCAAGATCGGAATTGGTGCTTAATACTGCAAGACTGGAGAAATATCTGCTCTCGATGCTGCCTGTTGTAGCCAAGTTCATGGCTTCCGGTGCTTCAGGCAAAAACATCGCCTCGGTCGGGATGCAGTTCACCTTGAGGCCAAACTTACGGCTTGGCGCTGTTTCACAGAAACTGAACCAAAAGCACGGCAAGGCTTGCCGGCATCGTCATCGAGGTTGAATGGACCGCGCGTCGCTACCCGATATGGCAGGCTCGCCGCCATCTATCTGGCCTTCATCAAACTCGTGTCACTCCGAACTTGGCCGCGTGAAATCCGTGAGACCTAGTCGTTCAGCCGCTTCTTGTAGGCGACGGCGTCCATGTCGAGGATATCAACGCTCAGGCTCTTGGTGTGCGGCAGCAGCCGGGTCATCACCTCGCGCAGCGCCTCGCTCACGACGACCTTCTGCTCCGGCGTGCGGCCCTCCAGCATATGGACGGAGATGTGACAGAAGCCGTCACGCTTCCGGGCCAGCAGGTAATCAGCGTAAGGCATCGCGCGGATCTTGATATCCGCCGCCTGCATCGCGCCGGTGGCTGCCGCGGCGTCATGCAACGCTTCCATCAAGCTTTTAGCGTCGAAGGCGCCGCCATGGCCTTCGGTGGAATGTTCGATGACGAGATGCGGCATATGATCTCCGTTGATCGGCTTAAA
This sequence comes from uncultured Alphaproteobacteria bacterium, assembly GCA_963793165.1. GTDB lineage: Bacteria > Pseudomonadota > Alphaproteobacteria > Rhizobiales > Xanthobacteraceae > Bradyrhizobium. The sequence continues at coordinate 1,315,101 of CAWBYU010000001.1, read as the reverse complement.
GCAGCAGCGACTTCACCGAGTTCGGCAGCGTCGCGAAGCAGCGGCAAAAAGCGATCGATCATCTCGCCGGTCGAGACGCGATCGACGTGGGCGCCCATGTTGATCGCTGCGACGATCGTACCGTCGTAGCGGCGAACCGGCACCGAAATCGAGCGAAACCCCGGCTCCGCTTCGCGATCCACCAGCGAGTAACCCTTCTCGCGATTGGTCATGATCGTCGCCAGCAGCAAGTCGATGTCGGTGATGGTGTACGGCGTCATCGCCTTCAAATCCATCGCCGCGAGCGCGGCCGCGAGTTCGCCATTGGAAAGCTTGCCGAGCATGGCGCGTCCGACCGACGTACAGAACGCCGGAAGGCGGTAGCCGATATCGATACCTGCGGAGAAAACGCGCGCCGGGCTGGCACGCGCGATGAAGATCACGTCGTTGCCGTCAAGAATTGCCAGCGAGCTGATTTCCTTGGCGGCGCTCGACACCCGGTCAAGCACCGGCTGCAGGATTGTCACCACCTGGTTGGATGACAGATACGCCCGCGCCAGCGCCAACACGCGCGGCGTCAGCGTGAACAGCTTGCCGTCGTTGGCGACATAGCCGGCCCGTTCCAGCGTGAACAGGATGCGGCGCGCGGTGGCGCGCGGCAGATCGGCCGCCTTGGCGACGTCGCTCAGGGTCATCGGCCGCGGCTCTGCGCCGAACAATTCGAAGACGCGCAAGCCACGGTCGAGGCTTTCGATGAAATCGGTGCCGCCGCGGACGTCGTCCGGACTGCGTTTCAGCTTCGGCATGGAGCCCTCTCACACGGCAACAGATGGCTGCGTGTCTCAGATTTTCGCCGTGTATCGAACAAGTGTTCGTTGTTCGCAAGCCTGGCTGCCGTCAGCAGGTGCTCGGTTTCGCGCCAAGCCTTGCCAAAACAATCTGCTTGTTAAGAATTCATCTAGTTATAATATCGCCCATAAGTTCAGTAGACGAACAAATGGGTTCGAAGGTCGCCGGCTTTACGCCCTTTCGGCATCGTTCATTTTCGAGAGGTCTTGCAATGATGAGCCAAGAGCAAAATGACCTGATCACCCGGGTCGGGCCGAAGACGCCGGCCGGCAAGCTGATGAGGAAGTATTGGCAACCGGCGGCGCTGGTCGATGAACTCGCCGGCGAGCGGCCAATCAAGCCGGTCAAGCTGCTCGGCGAGGATTTTGTCCTGTTCCGTGACGAGGCCGGCCGCTACGGCCTGCTCGACCGCGATTGCCCGCATCGCGGCGCCGATCTCGCTTTCGGCCGCCTCGAAGGCGGCGGCGTGCGCTGCGCGTTCCATGGCTGGTTGTTCGACGTCAATGGCAAGTGCCTGGAGACCCCGGCCGAGCCGGCGTCCTCGAAGCTCTGCGCCGGCATCAAGCAGCGCGCTTATCCCGTGGTCGAGAAGGGCGGCATCCTCTGGGCGTTTCTCGGCGAAGGCGAAGTGCCGGCGTTTCCGGAGCTCGATTGCTTCGCGGCGCCGGGCGCCTACACCTTCGCCTTCAAGGGCCTGTTCGAATGCAACTGGCTGCAGGCGCTGGAAGTCGGCATCGACCCCGCCCACGCCTCGTTCCTGCACCGCTTCTTCCAGGACGAGGATACCTCGGCCGCCTATGGCAAGCAGTTTCGCGGCGCCTCGGCCGGCAGCGAACTGCCGATGACCAAGATCCTGCGCGAATACGATCGCCCGATCATCAATGTCGAGAGCACCGAGTACGGCCTGCGGCTGATCGCGTTGCGCCAGCTCGATGACGAGCGCACCCATGTGCGCGTCACCAACCAGGTGTTCCCGCACGGCTTCGTCATTCCCATGAGCACGGAGATGACTATCTCACAGTGGCATGTGCCGGTGGACGACGAGAACTGCTACTGGTACGCCATCTTCACCAGCTACACCAAGCCGATCGACAGGGAGAAGATGCTGGCGCAGCGGCTCGAACTGTACGAGCTGCCGCAGTACAAATCGCGCAAAAACCGCAGCAACGATTACGGCTTCGATCCGCACGAGCAGGTCCACGAGACCTATACCGGCATGGGCGCCGACATCAACGTGCACGACCAGTGGGCGGTGGAATCCATGGGCAGGATCCAGGATCGCACCCGCGAACATCTCGGCTCGTCCGACAAGGCGATCATCGCCTATCGCAAACTGCTGCGTCAGGAAATCGAGAAGGTCGCCGGCTGCATCAAGCCGATGATGTTCCTCGACGCCGACAACGCACGCAGCGTCCAGGGTCCCGGCACCATGGACGGCATCGGCCCGACCCGCGGCTGGGAAACCTACTGGATGGAAGTCGATGTCGCCCGCCGCCGCGGTGCGCCGTGGGCCGCTCCAGTGCCGAACGAAACCTCCGCCACCGTGACGCGCCTGTCGGCTGCGGAATGAGCGCTCCTTTTTTCCAGCCGGAGAGAGTGCGTTGAGTTTTGTCGAACGCCACGGCCTGTGGTCCGCAGAGCAGAAGGACGCCGCCGTCAGGCTCCGGCGCATCGTCGAGGAGCAGAAGCTCGAGGTGATCCGGCTGTCGTTTCCGGACCAGCACGGCATCCTGCGCGGCAAGACGCTGATCGCCGGCGAGGCGCTGCGCTGCCTCGAAAACGGCTGCACCATCACCACCACCATGTTTGCCAAGGACACCTCGCACAAGACCGTGTTCCCGGTATTCACCGCCGGCGGCGGTTTCGGCATCCCGGAGATGCAGGGCGCCGCCGATGTCCTGATGATCCCCGATCCCTCTACATTCCGCATCCTGCCGTGGTCGCCAGGCACTGGTTGGCTGCTGTGCGACGTGCACTTCGCCGACGGCCGCCCGGTCCCGTTCGCCACCCGCAACCTCTACAAGGGCGTTCTCGCCGATCTCAATAAGCGCGGCTGCGACTTCGTCGCCGGGCTCGAGGTCGAGTGCCACATCTTCAGGCTAGAAGAAACCCGCATGGCGCCGGAAGACGCCGGCCAGCCCGGCCGCCCGCCCGAAGTAAGCCTGCTGTCGCACGGCTATCAATATCTTACCGAGCAGCGCTTCGACCAGATGGAGCCGGTGCTAGAATTCATCCGCCGCGACGTGCTGGCGCTCGGCCTGCCCTTACGTTCGGTGGAAGTCGAATACGGCCCGAGCCAGTGCGAATTCACCTTCCAGCCCACCGTCGGCCTGATGCCGGCTGACGGCATGGTGCTGTTTCGCAGCGCCGTGAAGCAGATCTGCCATCGCCGCGGCTACCACGCCACCTTCATGTGCCGGCCGAAGATTCCGAATGTGGTCTCGTCCGGCTGGCATCTGCATCAGTCCATCGTATCGCGCGACACCGGCAAGAACCTGTTCATGTCGACGGAGCCGAACGAGACGCTGTCGTCGTTCGGCCGCGGGTATCTCGCCGGGCTGCTTGCGCATGCGCGCGCTGCAACCGCGTTCACTACACCGACCATCAACGGCTATAAGCGCTACCGCTCCTACTCGCTGGCGCCGGACCGCGCGATCTGGGGCCGCGACAACCGCGGCGCCATGATCCGCGTGCTCGGCGGTCCCGATGATCCCGCGACGCGCCTCGAAAACCGCGTCGGCGAGCCCGCCGCCAATCCATACCTCTATATGTCGTCGCAGATTCTGGCCGGACTCGACGGTGTCGATCGCGCGCTTGATCCGGGTCCATCCGCGGACACGCCGTATGAGAGTGACGCCCGGCCGCTGCCGACGTCACTGCGCGAAGCGGTGTTCGCGCTAAAGGACGATCCGTTCTTCCGCGACGCCATGGGCTCCACCATGGTCGACTATTACACCCACATCAAGAATGCCGAGATCGATCGTTTCCAGGCGGAGGTCTCCGACTGGGAGCAGCGCGAATACTTTGAAATGTTCTGACGCGCGCCTTCAAATTTTCTGCAGTCATCGGGCAGCGCGGATGCTGGCACGTGATCTGCATAACAAATGGTGGCGCTCGCTCTGACGATTGAGTCGAGAATTCGGCACCACCTGACGGGATCGCGTGAATGAAAACATCTTTGGCGTCGAGCCCATCGCGCGGATTGAATTTCGCGGAGTATCTCAATTACGATGCGCTCGGCTTGGCCGGCCTGGTACGCAGCGGCGAGACATCGGCCAACGAGTTGCTCGACATCGCGCTCGACCGCATCGACGCCGTCAATCCGGCAATCAACGCGGTGGTCGATGTATTCGCCGACAAAGCGCGCGCCCGGATCGCGCAGGGATTGCCGGATGGTCCATTCACCGGTGTGCCGTTCCTGCTGAAGGACCTGTTCATCGATCTGGCCGGCACTACGACGACCAGTGGCGCGGTGTTCTTGAAAGAAACGGTGGCGAAGCGCGACAGCACCGTCGCCGAGCGCTACAGGAATGCCGGGCTAGTGATCTTCGGCAAAACGCACAGCTGCGAGTTCGGCGGTTCGCCGACCACCGAGAGCCGGCTCTACGGCGTCACGCGCAATCCGTGGGACTTGAAATTCAGTGCCGGCGGCTCCAGCGGCGGAACCTCCGCCGCGATCGCGGCAGGCATCCTGCCGGCCGCCAATGGCAGCGATGCCGGCGGTTCGATCCGTTCGCCGGCGGCGGCATGCGGCCTGTTCGGCTTGAAGCCGACCCGCGGCCGCGCGCCGCTCGGGCCGGCGCGCTTCGATGGCGGCGGCGGCATTGCCACGGTTCATGCGCTGACCCGCTCGGTGCGCGACAGCGCCGCGTTGCTCGATGCAGTGGCAGGTCCCGAACTTGGCGCATCCTATGCCAGCCCCGTGCAAAGCCGGCAGTTTCTCGACGAGGTGCGGCATGAGCCGAAGCGCCTGCGCATCGCGGTGATGCCGCAGTCGCTATTCGGCGACGAGGTGTCGCCGGATTGTCTCGCCGCCGTCGCCGACGCCGCGGCGTTGTGCGCCTCGCTCGGGCACATCTTGGAGGAAGCCGCTCCCGCCGTCGATGCCGACCTTTATTCGCGAACGCGCCAGGTGCTGAAGGGCGCCGCCGCCGCCACCGGCATTCACGCCGCGGAGCGCGGCCTCGGCCGCAAGGCCACTGACAGGGATTTCGAGCCCGCCACCTGGGAAGCCTATCGACATGGCCTCACGGTTACCGGCGAGGACGTGATGCGCGCGCGCGAAGCGATGTTCGCGTTGCACCAGCAGGTCGCGCAATTCATGACAACATACGATCTGATCCTTTCGCCGACGACGGCGTTCGGCCCGTTCGTGGTGGGCACCATGGGCCCCGAACATGTGGACGACGTGGCCGGCGCCTTGCGGCGCAGGGTATCCGCCTTCACGGCGCTCGCCAACATGACCGGGCAGCCGGCGATGTCGGTGCCGTTGTACTGGAATGCCGACAACATGCCGGTGGGCGTGCAGTTCTGGGGCCGCTTTGCCGAGGAGGCGACATTGTTTCAGCTCGCCGGCCAGTTGGAGCGTGCGCGCCCCTGGTTCAAGCGGTTGCCGGCGATGACGCTGGAGGCGACACGATGATCGATACCGCGCCCTATCTCAGCATTCGCGACGTCAACAAGGTCTATGGCGGCCAGCACGGCGAGGCCACCACAGCTCTGAAGAGTATTTCGCTCGAGGTGAAGCGGGGCGAATTTCTGGCCATCCTCGGCCCGTCCGGTTGCGGCAAATCGACCTTGCTGCAAATCGTGGCGGGCCTGATCGACGGCACCGCCGGCGAGGTGGTGCTGAACGGCAAGGCCGTGACGGCGCCGCCGCCCGAAATGGTCTATCTGTTCCAGCAATACAGCAAGTCGCTGCTACCCTGGCGCACGGTGGAACAGAACGTTTCGCTGGTGTTCGAATCGAAGGGCATGAAGAAGCGCGACATCGCATCGCGCTGCGCCGAGTATCTCGGCATGGTCGGACTGGCCGGCTTCCGAAAACACTATCCCTGGCAACTCTCCGGCGGCATGCAGCAGCGCGTCGCGATTGCCCGCGCGCTCGCCGCGCAGCCGCGCGTGCTGCTGCTCGACGAGCCGTTCAGCGCGGTCGATGCGCTGACCCGGATCGAATTGCAGTCGCTGGTGCTCGACCTGTGGGCGCGCCAGGGTCTGACCATTCTGCTGATCACCCACGACGTCGACGAGGCCGTGTTCATGGCCGATCGCATCGCCGTGCTGTCGTCGCGTCCGTCCACCGTGGAGATGGTGGTGGATACCGAACTGCCGTGGCCGCGTGACGCCATGGGCACGCGCGAACTGCCGCGCTTCCTGCAGCTGCGCCATCAACTGGTCACGCATCTGCTGCAACGCCAGAATGCGGGGCGCGTCGATGCCTGAACTCGGCCGCAAGGGATTCGGGCTGCTGTCGATCCTCGGCGCGCTACTGTTGTGGGAGCTGATCTGCCGCTCCGGGCTGGTCAATTTGTCGCTGCTGCCGCCGCCGTCCCAGATCGCGCCGGCGCTGTGGAAGATTCTGGCGTCAGGCAGCTTCCTGGTGCCGCTCGGCCAGACCCTGGGCATGCTGCTGATCGGCTATACCATCGCCTGCGTGGCCGGCGTCGCGCTCGGGCTGCTGATGGGCTGCAGCGATTATCTCTACGGTCTGCTCGAGCCGCTGGTCGAGGTGATCCGGCCGATCCCTAAGCCGGCGCTGATTCCGGCGATGGTGGTGTTCCTTGGCATCGGCGCCGGCATGAAAATCACCATGGTGGCGCTGGCGGCATTGTTTCCGGTGCTGATCAACACGCTGCAGGGCGTCCGCGGCGTCGATCCCGTACTGCTCGCCACCGCGCGCACGCTGGGCTGCTCGCGCTCAGCAGACCATCCGCAAGATCATCCTGCCGGCGTCGTTGCCGATGATACTCACCGGCATGCGCGTCAGCCTCGGCATGGGGCTCGTGCTGGTGATCCTGGCCGAGATGCTCGCCGCCGAAAGCGGTATCGGCTTCCTGATCCTGGACCTGCAGCGCTCGTTCCAGGTGCGGCCGATGTATGCCTGGCTCCTGATCCTCGCCGTCGTCGGCCTCGTGCTCAACTTGCTATTCGAAGTGATGGAAGACCACGCCGTGCCGTGGCGCGCGAAATGAGCCGCATGAAGCTTTCACGCAATGATCGATATCTCAAAGGAGGGTTTGCATGTTTTCAATGAAATACTTCAGCCGCATCGTGCTCACCGCCGCCTTCACGGCCCTCGCGACGGCTGCATCGGCGCAGACCGTTCGCGTCAACTACATCCCGATCACTGACGTGACGCCTTTGTTCGTCGCCATCGACAAGGGTTACTTCGCGGCGGAAGGCCTGACCATCGTGCCGACGCCATCGACGGGCGGTGCCGCCGGCGTGCCGGGCCTGATGGCCGGCGCATTCGACGTGATGTACGGCAATGTGGTCTCCACCATGCTGGCGCAGCAGCAGGGCTTCAAACTGGAGGTCATCGCCGCCGGCACCAAGCAGTTCGAAAATCCGGTCAATACCAACGGTCTGGTGGCTCGTCAGGGCGAACCGATCAAGACCGGCAAGGATCTTGAAGGCAAGACCGTGGCGGTCAATACCCGCAACGGCATCATCTGGCTGTTCGCGCGCGCCTGGATCGCCAAGAGCGGCGGCGATCCCGCCAAGGTCACCTTCAAGGAAGTGCCATTCCCGCAGATGCTCGACGCGTTGCGCGGCAAGCAGATCGACGCCGCCTTCATGGTCAACCCGTTCTTCAACGCGGCGGTGACCGACGCCAACGCTTTCCAGCTCATCGCCGCTCCCTATCGCGAGGTGCAGCCGGACGTCGAGGTCGGACATTACATATCCACCCAGGACTACTTCGCCAAGAACAAGGAGACGCTGGCCAAGTATAATCGCGCCTTTCGCAAGGGCGTGCAGTGGTACAACGCCAACCTCAAAGAGCCTGATCTGGTTCGCATCATCTCGGGCTTCACCAAGATGCAGCCCGATCTCGTGGCCAAGCTGAACCTCCAGAGGCTGCCCGAGGTGGTCAATCTCGGTTCGGTGGCGACCACCGTCAAGCTGATGAAGGACAACGGGCTGATCACCGGCGATATCGATCTCGCCGCCATGACCGATCCGGATGCGCTGAAATGAGCATCGCGGCGTCGCTCACGCCTGGCGAACTGACGGCGAAAGCACCAGTACGGCACAGGCTGTTCGGCGAACTCGCGCGCACCAGGCTGAGCGGCGCCATTCTGATCGCGCTGTTGCTGCTGCTCTGGGAAGTGTCCGCCGCCCGCGGCTGGATCGTCAGCGACAATTGGCCACCCTTCAGCGCGGTGCTGGTGGCGGCGTATCGAGGCCTGCTATCCGGCGAACTCGCCGAAATTCTCGGCGCAACGCTGTACCGGACGCTGGCCGGCTATGCCGCCGGGTGCATCCTGGGCGTGCTGTTCGGCCTGCTGCTGGGGACCAACCGTTTTCTCGACTGGACGATCCGACCGCTGATCGAAATCCAGCGCACGCTGCCGTCGCCGGCGATTATCCCGCCGCTGATTCTATTTCTTGGCGTCGACGACATGCTGAAGATTTTCATCGTCACGTTGGCGGTTTTTCCGCCGGTGTTCGTCAACACCTATGGCGGTGTGCGCGGCCTCGACGAGACCCTGCTGTTGACGGCCAGGACCTTCGGCCTTAACCGGTTCGACACCCTGTGCAAGATCGTGCTGCCCGCCACGCTGCCGGCGATGACCGCCGGCATGCGGATCGCACTGTCGCTGGCGCTGATCATGGCGGTCATCGGCGAGATGATTTCCGGCGCCAGCGGCGTCGGCAATTACCTGATGTCGATGCAGTATGCCATGCGCGCAGATTCCATGTATGCCGCGGTGATCTGCCTGGCGGCTGCGGGCTATCTTCTCAACCGCATCTTTCTCGTACTGGAGCGCGCCGTCCTGCACTGGCATCACTCGATGCGGATGGAGTGAGCCGCCGTATTCGAACGGCGCGCCAGGAGATTCGAACTCTTGCCCGGATTTGAGTAAGCCACTCCAGCCGCCACGGAATTCCGAACTTTGGCTCCGCGCCGCTGGGATCACGATGATCTCGGCGATTTGCCGCGATGCCTACAGCTTCACGACGATCTTGCCGAAGTGTGAGCCGGTCCGGAGATGGGCGAAAGCTTCGGGAGCCTCGTCGAAGCCGTACACCCGATCGACGATCGGGTGGATCGCGTTGCCGGTCAGGAAACGATTCATAGCGGCGAAATGTTCACCCGATCCGACGGTGATACCGATGATGTCGGCATTCTCCCACTGAAGGCGCGCGAGGTCGGGCTTCGGGCCGAACCCTGTCAAAACGCCAATCTGGACAATCTTGCCGCCCGAAGCGACCGATCGTAGCGATCGGTCATAGGTGCCAGGACCGCCGAGTTCGAGGATATGACTGGCACCTTCGCCATCCGTCGCTTTCCGCAGGGCGACATCCCAGTCGGGCGTGTCGCGGTAGTTGATGAGGATCGAGCCGCCCAGCGCCTTGGCACGGGCGAGTTTCTCATCGGAGGAGGATATCACAATCGCACGCGCCCCCAGCGCCGCTGCGAACTGAAGACCGAACAGCGCGACCCCACCTGTTCCCTGGACCAGCAGCGTGTCTCCTTTGCCCATACCGCCGCGTGCGATGAGGCCGTGCCAGGCCGTGACGCCGGCACAGGGTAAGGTCGCGGCTTCGACCGAGGACAGATGCACCGGCACGGAGACCAGCGCCGTTGCCGGCAGCACGACATACTCTGCCAGCATTCCGTCCATCGTGCTGCTACCGAGGGCTGACGCAACATAGCTGGCCTTGAACGGCCCCGAGACCCAATCGCGAAAGTACGATGCGGCAACGCGGTCGCCCACCTGCCATTGCACGACGTCGGAGCCGATGGCGTCAACGACGCCCGCACCGTCGCAGAGCGGCACACGGCCGTTGAGGCCTCCTTGGCCTGCCCGGTCGAGGATCAGGAGGTCGCGGTAGTTGAGACTTGCCGCTTCGATCCGGATGCGGACCTCACCGTTGGCGGGTTCGGGTTTACTGACATCGGCCCGCACCAGACCACCAGTTCCGGCATGGCCATTCAAATGGTAGGCTTTCATCGTTGCTCCTTCACAAGGGTATTCACTTGGATGAGCACAGCCTGTAAGGTCTGACAGCGCTGTCAGGGTCAAGAGGTTTTTCAGGTGAGGATTGGTGAACTCTCCCGCAGGACCGGTGTCAGCGTCCGAATGCTGCGTTACTACGAAGCCGAAGGACTGCTTGCGCCGCAGCGAACCAATTCCGGCTACCGCGACTATGGCCCGCCGGAAGAGGAAACCGTGCGGCGGATCAAAATTCTAGGATCTGCCGGGATGACGCTTGAAACGATCCAGCGGCTGCTCCCGTGCGTGAAGAACAACCATCCGGATTTCAAGCCTTGCGACGATCTACGCAGAATACTCGCTCAGCAGGTCGGCCTCATCGATGAACGTATCGAGACGCTCAGCCAAAGCCGGACAATTCTGGCCGGCTTCTTGTCAAGCGTGAACCGATAGCCGGATATCTGCACGGCACACTCACCACGGAACCCACCAAGACCCGAACAACGCAGGCGCACGATCGGCGTGGCTTAGTTCGCGGCCGACGCAATCTTGCGCCACGCTGAGATCGGCAGCCGAAGGGACCGCCGCCTGACGCAATCCGGCGCACGGGCGCCGGGTGCGCGTTGACATAAAGCGTCCAAGTCAATAACATCGCTATCAATGAAAAACGATCGAATAACATCCGCGCAGGATTGGTCTTTCGCCGTCAAGGAAGCGAAACGCGATTTGCTCCTGAACGCGGCACGCGATGAATTTGTCGACAAGGGGCTGGAAGGCGCGACGATGCGTGGCATCGGGCTCCGTGCCGGTTGCACCACCGGTGCGATCTATCCCTTGTTCCCCAGTAAGGAGGCGATCTATGCCGCGCTGTTGGAGCAGTCGCTGTTGTCGCTCGACAGGCAGGTGGCGGAAGCTGTCTCGGCCGTCCGTGGGCCGAAACTTCAGGTGGAAGCGGCATGTCGTGCCTTCCTGGAATACTATCTTCTGCATCGCTTCGAGGTGAACCTGGGTCTCTATGCTTTTCGGGGACTAAAGCGCCAGGGCGTCGGCAGAGAGGCCGATCGCGTGCTCAATCAGGCGCTCTGGACGGTGCTGCAACGGATTGCCGACCCGCTCGCGGAAGTTCGTGAGCTTCCTGTCGCGAAGGGTTCGTCCCCTGGTGGCACTGCTCTTCAGCGAAATGATCGGCGCACTTGTTTTGCATTTCGCGGGGCGTTTGGACTTCCTGCAGATTGATCCGCGGGAATTGCTGCGACTGACGTTGGCGCGGTTATGGAGGGCTCCTTCGACGCAGCTTGATGACTTCGGCGGCGCGGTCGACCGTCGCAAGACGAAACAGAAGCAAGCCAAATCAAAACCAAAGCAGCGAGGGTGACATGGTGCGAATTGAGAAGAACGGCTCGGTGTGGACGGTGATCCACAGCAGGTTCGATGAAGCGCGCAATGCGATGGACCCAGCAAGTGCCGACGCGATAGTCGATGCCCTGAAGTCGTTTGACGCGGATGATACGGCGAGTGTTGCGGTCCTGTGGGGCGAAGGCGGTGCTTTCTGCGCAGGATGGGATCTCAAGTTCGCCAGTACTTTGTCGGACCGCGAGCGCTTTCAGCGTGACGTTGTGGATGGGCTGGCGTTTCCTACCGGAGCGAACCCCGCACCTCGGGGACCGCTCGGCCCCACGCGTCTTGAGTTGTCCAAACCGGTTATCGCGGCCGTGGAAGGGCCGGCGGTCGCGGGCGGAATGGAGCTCGCATTGTGGTGCGACGTCCGGATCATGGCTGAAACCGCCTATTTCGGTGTCTATTGCCGACGTTGGGGAATTCCATTGCTCGACGGTGGAAGTGTTCGCCTTGCGCGCCTTGTGGGACAGGGTCGAGCCATGGAGATCATTTTGACGGGCCGGAAAGTTCCCGCGGAAGAAGCCATGCGTATCGGCATGTGTGAAAAGGTAGTTGCTCCCGGCGATGCGCGGACCGAGGCAGAGAAGATGGCCCATGAGATTGCACGCTTTCCTCAGGAAGCCGTGCGTGCCGATCGCCGCTCGGTGCTTGAAACCTACGGCGTACCGGTCCGCGAGGCATTGCGTCGCGAATGGGTCAATGGGGTCGAAGCTCACTTCAAGGAGGGCGCCGCTGGTGCCGGTCGCTTTGCGACCGGATTGGGCCGTCATGGCGACTTCACAAAAATCTGACGATTTGTCGACGCAACCGGTTCGGGGACCAATAATTTGAAGCGTTCTGGTTCATTCCGGCGCGAATGCTCGGCGCATCTGAGCTTCCCGAACCGAAATATCCCACATCGTTCGGTCTAGTTCGGAGCGGGTCAAGTTGCTCCCACAATTCACGCAGTTAACGGATGCTTCGTGAAGATATAGAGACGGGGAGCAGAGTCAAAGTAACCCATCCGGCGTAATCGGCAGTTCACGAGCGCCCCCGGGAAGCATAGGTGCACACGCCACCTTCGTTGCGACGCGTTCGCCGGCGGAACACGCCATGCGCGTTCAGCCCGCGATCCGTTGTGTCACTTCAAATAGATTGCCCCACGGGTCCTCGAAGAACGCACTGCGGCAGCGGATCTCGTCGAAATTTATTGGGCCTGCGACAATCTTCACGTCCCGGCGCCTGAGTTCGGCGAGGGTTAAATCGGAGCGTTTTCACGTTGTGGGGACTTGGGCAGCGCTATTGGTATTTGCGTCGTTCCTGACAGCGGTGGGTTTCACCCTCACGACTCATTGAGCGCAATGAAACCCCGTACACACCGTTGCATGATCTTGTGATACGAACCTTCGCGGCCCCAAAGCCATCATGGTCGCTTTGCGTCGGCGCCGTTGTTGCTGATGTCGGCCGCAGTGCCCGTCCCGCCCTCCTGGCCATCCGATCCCAGCGATACGATCTCGTAAGGGCCGCGCTCGGCAGGAACGCGGTAAACATAGGTATGGCCCCACGGATCGGCCGGCACCGCACCGGTCTTCAGATAAGGCCCGTTCCAAATCGAGGTATTGCCAGGTCGCTGCGCCAATGCCGCGAGACCTTCGCTGCCGGTCGGATAGCGGCCGACGTCGAGATAAAACAGGTCGAGCGAGCTTGAGAAACTCTCGATCTGGAGTTTGGCCGTCTTGACTTTGGACTCTCCGAGATAACCGAGCACGCGGGGACCTACCAGGCCCATGATCAACCCGATGATCGCGATGACGACCAGCATCTCGACGAGGGTAAAGCCCGCCTCGGCCCGCCGATCGGCGCGGCGGCGTCTGGTTATTGCACACGGCTTCATCGCTCTCTCCTCACCTGTGCGACCGTCAAATCGCGCGCCGTCGATCAGCGCGCGGATGTCACGCGCAGGACTTCCGGCACCGCGGTCATCCCGATCCGGCATTTTTCGACGGCATCGTCCAACATGGTCGTCATGCCGGCGCGAATGGCGGCCCCGTCAATGACCGATGCGTCCGCCTCGGCGCCGACAAATGGCCTGACCTCATCGGTCAGCTCCAGCAGTTCAAAAATCCCGGCGCGGCCGCGATAGCCGGTGCCGCCGCAGCTTTCGCAGCCGACCGGACGATAAATCGCCTCGCCGGCCATAAAACCCAGCAGCCGATAACGCGGATCGGCGACGAGGTCTTGTTCGGTCAGGTCGTGCCTGTCCTTGCAGCCGTTGCAGAGGACGCGAACCAGCCGCTGGGCAACGACGGCGCGCAAGGTCGACCGCAACAGAAATCCCTCGACACCGAGATCCAGAAGCCGCGGCACGGCCGCGGCGGCGGTCTCCGTGTGGAGCGTCGACAGCACGAGATGGCCAGTCAATGCCGCATGGATGGCGATGTTCGCCGTTTCGCCGTCGCGGATTTCACCGACCATGATGACGTCGGGATCCTGACGGACAAAGGCGCGCATCGCCGTGGCGAAGGTCAGTCCGATCGCCGGCTTGACCTGCGACTGGTTGACGCCTGAAATCTCGTATTCGACGGGATCTTCGATGGTGAGAATCTTCCGCGTCGGCTCGTTGAGGATCGACAGCATGGTCGCGAGCGTGGTTGTCTTGCCGCTTCCGGTCGGGCCGGTGATCAGGATCAATCCATGCGGCAGCGCCAGCAGACGGCGCAAGGTGGCTTCGTCGCGGCCGACCAACCCGATCTTGCTCAATTCAAGCAGGCCGCGATCACGCGGCAGCAAGCGGATCACCACGCTCTCGCCGTGCTGCGTCGGCATGGTGGCGATGCGGATATCGATCTCGGCCCGCCCGACCCGCGCCCGCGCGGCGCCGTCCTGAGGCAGCCGGCGTTCGGCTATGTTAAGGCCGGCCAGGATCTTGATGCGCGATACGACGGCCTGCGGCGGCGCCTCGGCCGAAAACGGCACGGCGCGAAGAATCCCGTCAACCCGCATTCGCACCACAAGTCCGGTCCGGAACGGCTCGATGTGGATGTCGCTGGCCCGCAGCTCCATGGCGCGCTCAAGCACATCATTGACGGCCCGTACCACGGGGGCCCCGCTCGCGAGATCGCGGAGACTGTCGATGTCGTCGTCGCCGGGGCGGCGTTCGGGCTCCGCGACATCCACGGCCTCGGCCGTTCGCTCGTCGAGCCGCCGCTCCAGAACCGTTGCGATGTCGTCAAAGGACGCGACGGCGATCGTGACGGGAGCGCCGCAGACGATTTCTGCGGCTCTGATCGCGGCGCCGTCCGCCGGATCCGACACCGCCAAGCCGAAGCCGTCGTCCCCGGCGCGAAACGGAAAGACCGACGATTCACGTAAAAAACGTGCGGAGAATTGCTCAACGGCCCCGACAACACTCAACAGTTCCTGCAGGCTGAGCCGCGGCAATTTCCAGAAGACCGCCACCTCGTCGGCAAACTGTCCGGCCGGCAGATCAGATTTTTCCCACAGTTCTCGAAGTCCGTTTCCCGCAGCTTTTTCGACGGAATTGACGCTCCGCAATTTTGCCCCTGCGGCGTCCGGTATCTGTTCCAGCAAATGCAGGCGAAACTGCTCTACCGCGCGCTTTGACGCCGCAGCTATCGTGCCCTCCACCGCCGGTAGACTTCCACGGCCTGGCCTCGACTTCGACATGCTCCTGCTTTGCTCCGCGGCTTTACATATTAGTCGGTCTGAGATTGAACATCACGCCGGTCTCCACCTCGACCGGACGTCCCCGCTTGACATAGGGTTCGAACTTCCACTCCCGCACCGCCTCCTCGATGTTTCGCCGTTGCGCCGCGGACGCATGTATCGCGTGAACGTGCTTCACGCTGCCGTCAGTCGCCACGATGATGCGCACCGGAACAGATACAGCCTTCGCACCGACGGCCTCGGGCTCCACCCGGTGCACGACATTCTCGGACGCGTAGTCCCTGAGGCATTCCGGAACCGGATCGGACATTTCATTCCGAAGCGACTCGAGATGGTCCAGCGACTTCGCCAAGCTCGCCAGCAATTCGGGATCCCGGCTGGTCAGATTGAAAGTCACGACATGGCAGCGGACCTCGATCGCGAACATCGCGCGAAAAAGTCCGACGCCGCTGAAATCAATGCGGTAGCCGGGATGCCCGGCAACGCTCGCCTGCGCAGGCTCCCGGTCGATCGTCATGCCGTCGACCGCCGACATGACCTTGCGAAACTCGGCGACAACGTCCTTCACGTCATCTGAGAAATCCGGCGCGAAGAACGAATCCTGCGCTGCGACCAGAACGGTTCCGGCGAAATCGCGCTTCGGAGCCCATGTTCCCAATACATAGTAGCCGGACTGGGAGGGATCCGGCCCTGCCAATCCTTCGGTCCAGCCGTCCGGCAACCGATAGGCAAGATTGAAATAGTCGCTGATAAAAACCCCATCGACGACTTTTCCATCCTCCGGATTTGCCGATTGCCAGACGACGGCGCCGCGGGATGAGGGCATGGCACCGTGAAGCACCGCCCCCATCCCCGCCAGAGACATCGCAACGCCCACATACGTCCAGATGCGCATCGTGGTACCGCGCCTTAGAGCGAGCGCAGATAATTTATAAGCGCCTGCTTATCGTCGCGGGCCAACTGATTGTAGTTGTTGATGACCGTGTTGGCTTCCGATCCGCGGCTGGCGTGCTGCTGGATCGCCTCGTGCAGGTCCTTGGTCCGGCCATCATGAAGGAAAAAGATGCGTTGGCCGACGCCCCACAGCGGAGCCGTTCGGAATTCGTTGCCAGTGGCAGTCCCCTGCGACACGCCGTCCGCCAAGCCTGTTCCCATTTCGTGCAGGGCAAAGTCGCTGAAAGGCTGGATCGTGACGTTGCTTTGCCCCGTCAGCGGCGATTTTTCCGTTGTGAAGGTCTTGGTGTGACACGCCTGGCAACCAACATTGGAAAAGACCTGGCCGCCGCGGGTGACCGAAGCACCTGACGACGGCTGCGCCGCCGCTGATCCCGCAGCAGTGGTCATCACGCTCGAAACATCCGCCGCGGCAGAAGCCATCACCGTCGACGCCGCAGTCGATGCTCCGGTCGCGGTTCCCGTCGTCTGACCCGCGACTACATTCGACGCGTCCGTTGCCTGGGCGACCGGTGTAGCCGTCGCCGACGCCGGGGTTGGCGGCGCGGAAAAGCGCATGAAGGCGGCAAAGAGATCGATGTCGTTCTGGAAACTCGCAGACGGGCTGGCCGTCTCTTCGGAAACCAGCGGAGTACTATCGTTCGGCGTGACCTTGAACTGGCAGGCAGGATCGCTGTCGCGTTCATTCTGGAACAGCTCGTTGGTGATGCCCATTTCCACGTTGTAGGCTTCGCCTGAGAACAGCAGCAACGATTTGTTCTGCGCCTTCCAGCCGAACCGCGCGATGGTGGCGTCATTTCCGTTGCGATTGAAACGTCCGGAGATGCCCAGCGCCCGCTTTTGCTGTGCGTTGGCGGCCAGCGACGCCTCAAGAGCGCCATCAGAGATGTTCTCCACCAATCCTGATCCGAAGACCGGGGTCGGGATCCTGAAGACCACGTTGTTGCGCGCGAGCTCGGCCGCAAAATTCGGCTGAGCAATGTTGCAGCCGGGCGTATCGGAACGCCCCGTGATCACAAACAGACTATGCACGCCACCGTCCGGTGATCCATCGCGATTGCGCACGAAGCGCGCCTCACGGATCGGCCCGGTGGCCGAAATGAACGGCGGCACGACGTTCTTCGCTCCCATCAAGGTCGCGACCGCTACTTGTGGATTTGTGGCCGGACTCGTGCCTCCGATCGCGGGCTGGGAATGGCAGCCCGAACAGCTATCGAGATTGAACCTCGGACCCAGCCCATCCGGGCCAGCGTCCACTTCCTGGAAGACATCCTTCGCCACATCGAAATATTGACGCTCCACGTCGTTGAGGCCTGGGAGCGCTCCTCCCGCTCCGGGATCGCCGCCGCGTACACCCGGGTCGGTCGGAGCGCGCGACGACCCGCCGCCCGGGTTGTTGTTGTTGTTCTGCCCGCGGCCCGCCGTATTCGTCGTCAACGCATTCGTGTTCGCGGTTGCCGTGTTCGGATCCGCATTTGCCGCGCCCGTGGTCGCGTTCGATCTCGCATTTGCGTTTGCACCCGCGTTAGCCGCGTTTGTAGTAGCGTTTGAAACATCCTGGGCCAGGGCCGCCCCCGACCATGCGACTGATCCCAACAACATGGCGGCTAGGCCCGCGAGCGCGCGCGACCGCGCCGACTTGATCGTTTCCATTTGTCGCTCCCCGACGTTCTAAGATGCATCGAGGGAACCGCTTGTTCCGGACAATTATTGGACGGGCCGAGCGCAGAAATGTGAAGTCATTATGTTCCATGCGGCGACGAAACATCGCAGCGAAGCACGGGTTATTGTTTCTCCACTGTATTTTTATGTCAGGCCAATGATGTGTCATACGTCCGGTTGCCGATAACGCCGAGCAGTCTTTCGCGCAACGTCGCATGCATGCTTATGGGATGGCCGACCGACAATGAAATTCAGATGCCGCTCTGAACCGATTCCGGATTATCGCATCACGCTATCAGCATAGAATACGATCCACAGCGCCGGACACAGAAACGCACCGAAGGCTATCTTCGTTGTCCGCATGACGGACTCGCCACTCAGGCGTGCAAGCATCACCGCCAACAACGCGCCGCCGGTGGCGAGGCCGAAGCACCAGGGTATCGCCTCGAGCGGCAGCCACGCTCCGATCGCAGCCCCCAACTTGACGTCGCCCAGGCCCAGGCCCTCGGCCTGCCTGCTCCAGGCGTAGCCGGCGCGAAACAGCATCAGCATGCAGGCGACGCCGCCGGCGCGCACGATCGCCTCAGCCACAGCCGCCCAGGGCTCCAACGTATTCAGCAACGGCGCGGCAACGATACCGCAGATGACGGCGCCCCACGTCACCGGATTGGGCAGCAGAAATGTTCGCGCATCGATCTCCGCTCCCGCGATCATCAACGTCCCCAGCACGGTTGAAGCCACGGCGAAAGGCCACGGCAACGACAGCGCGGAGATCAGGCCAATGGCTCCCGCCCCGCCGATCAGGATTGCCTGATGCGGGCGAAGATCATCCTCCGATCCGGCCGTCTCCTCTGCTTCGGTGCCGGTCATCAATCCTGCTTCGGATACGCAGAGCCCGGCACGGACTGCGCCCTGTTGCCATTGATGACGCTGCCACCGCCGCGCATCGATGTCAGCCGCTCCCGGAATTCTTCTGTGACCGCGCCGGCATCGACGCTGTTGCGGATCAGCCGCGTCTTGATGAAGATGATGATCTCGGATCGCGACTTGGTGTTGGAGGTGTTTCCAAAGAGGTCGCCGAGGAACTTGATTTCGCGAAGGCCCGGTATGCCCGATTGGGTCTTTTGATTGCGTTCGCTGATGAGGCCAGCCAGCAGCACGGTCTGTCCGCTGATCACCGAAACGGTGGAGTGGACGCGGCGTTGCGCAATGGTCGGCGTCAGCGTCTGCTGATCGGGATTGACGACGTTGGATATTTCCTGATCGACTTCGAG
This sequence comes from uncultured Alphaproteobacteria bacterium, assembly GCA_963793165.1. Lineage (GTDB taxonomy): Bacteria > Pseudomonadota > Alphaproteobacteria > Rhizobiales > Xanthobacteraceae > Bradyrhizobium. Next base: position 1,296,158 of record CAWBYU010000001.1, on the reverse strand, counting down.
CTGGATCGACCCGTTGGAGTGCACATGGGGCAGCACTTTGAGGATGACGCCGGTATTGCGCATCTGGATCGTGTTGACGATCGGCGTCGACGTATTGGAAAGTACCGCGGCCGAACTGGTCGTAATCGGAATCTCGTCGCCAACCTGGAGCAGAGCCGGCTGGTTGTCGAGCGCGACGATCGACGGCGACGACAGCACCTTGACGTCCGTCAGGTTGGATAGCGCATTGAGGATGACGCGGGGCTGATTTTCCGATCCCAGCAGCAGGTTCAAGCCCGGCGCCACGCGCTGCAGCAGCGCCGATTGCGTCGCGACCTGGCCCGCGCCCAACAGACCCACCGAGCCCTTGTCGTTGCCGAGCCCCACATCCTTGCTGGTGAGGAAGGCTTGCACGCCGTATTGCAGGCCGTCGGTCAGCGTGACCTCGGCGACCGTGGCATCGATCGATACCTGCAATTGCGGCCGGTCGATATCGCGTATCGCGCGCTCGACGACCCGATAGTCCTCCTGGTTGGAGTAGACCACGATCGAATTATTGCCGGCGTCCGCCGTGATCCGCATGTTCTGAAACGTTCCACGCGGCACATTCCCGCCGGAGGCTGCGGACGAACCGCCGGATGAATCCCCCTCGCCGTTCTTGCGGTCCGAGAACGACTCGAACGCGGCCGAGATCGGGGTGGCGCCGCGATTGTCGGAGCCACCGCTTGCCGGCGTCGCAGCACTCCCCATGGACGAGCCGCGATCGAGGGAATCGAGCCGGGACTGCGCGCTCTCCACGCCCGGCGCGATCTGTCGCGTGGCGGTATCGGCGGTCGAGCCTGACGATCGTTGGCCGACGAAAATATCGTTCAGGATCTTCGCCACCTGCGTAGCGTTGCCGTTCTTCAGGCGGAAGGTTCGCAGCGTCGTTCCCGTCGTGTCGGACCTGTCGAGACGATGGACCCATTGCGTGGTCTGGGCCAGCAGCTTCGGATTTTTCGTTACCACCATCACCGCATTCATGCGCGAGACCGGCTGGAAGCGCACGACACCCTGTCCCAATCCGCCTTCACTGGTTTCGAATATCCGCTCCAGCTCTGCGATCATCGTTTCGGGCGAGGTCGATTTGAGCGGATAGACGCCGACCGATTGGTTTTGCAGCCATTCGACATCGAAGGTCGCGACCACGTCGAGCGCGGCCTGACGCTCCGCGGTCGTGCCCTGGATCAGCAACAGATTTCGGGACTGAACGACCCGAATAGCCCCCGGACGTGACAGAAAGCTCTCGGCGGTCTTGGCCACCGTCGAAGCCGACGTATACCGCAAAGGCACCAGCGAAACGCCGAAGCCCGGCTCCCCTGCTCCGACGCTGATTGCACCGCCGGCGCCCGCCTCGGGAATCGGAACGATCTTCACCAGATTGCCGGAGTGCACGATCGCGGCGTTCGACATCCGCAACACGCTTTCAAATGCCGGCAGCACGTCCTTGCGAGGAATTGGACCGGCCGATGCCAGCGTCACATTGCCCTGGACACGCGGATCGACGACAAAGTTGAGTTGAAGAATATCGCCGAGAAGAGTCTTCGCGACCGTCTGCACATCCGCGCCGTCGAAATTCATCTCGACGCCATCGCCCCTGAGGAATGCGGCCGGCTGCAGCGACGCAGACCTCATCTCCGGATCTCGATCGCGCTGCGGTTCCGGCTCCACATCTGAGCCCGGAAAGATGAAGGGCTGCGTAGCTTCCCTTCTGCTGGAATCTCCTTCGTTCGCGAGGGGAGACCGCGCGCTGAAATCGGTGTTGCGAACAGAATCCATCGCATCGACCGGCGCGATGCCCGCCGTCGGCGTTCCACTCGAAGTTACGCAGCCGACCAATGCGAGGTAAAGCGAGGCCGCAACGCACACCCGTGGAACATCGAGCAGACTCCACCCATGCAAGCTACTCAACTACACTACTCCTCGCCGTGGCGCCCCTGACCCCATCGACGGCGAATGCCCGCACTTTGGATAGCGAGTTAAACAAAGCCCATCGGCAGGCGAGCCATCAGGTGCCTGCTGATCAAATCCACGTTCACTATCAGCATTAACAATGGGCTTTGTGCGGCGGACGCAGCGTTATATGCGGCAAAGCAAAGACCATTTTGGACACGGCAGACAATTTTTCCGCGTGTGTGACATTCCGTTTGAGCAGTGTGAACCGCCGCTTACTCTCGGGACCGTCGACGTTTTCTCGACTGACCGGACTGTGGTGTGGCGGCCTGCGCCGGCGTTTGCTGCGCCTGAATTTGCCGTTGCGATTTTTTCGGTTCGCCCCCCGTCGCCGGCGCTGCGGCCGACTCCGATTTCCCGCGGTCGTCGCTGAAAAGCGTGAAGGTGGCGAACCGGCCGTCAAGCGACAACACCACCTTGCGTCCTTCGATCTGGCTGACCTTCCATCCATCGATCTCGTCGCCGATCTGCGCGCGTACCAGTTTCCTGTTCGCGCCCGCGCGAACGACGGCGCGGGCGCCCTCGCCGTCCATCACCACACCGAAGAGAACCAGGTTGGGCGGCGGTGGCGGCGGTGCGGGCGGCTCGGCGGCCTGCACGACCGGCGGGGGCGGCGGCGCGGGCGGACGGCGGCTCGGCGAAAACAGCGGGCGGTCGAGTATCGTGGATAGCTGGTCCAGCGATTGCGCCGCCACCGGATTGGAAAGCGCAGCGGCAGGCCGGTCTTGCGTCTGGGCCTGTGCGGCGGCGCCCAATTCGGCAGCCACCCAGAGCGCGAGAATGAAAAACGCCGCCGGCGATCGAACATCCTTCATGGCGCGGCTCGCCGCCAAAACGCGCGCAAGCTCAGGGTGGTCCGCAACAGAGGATCTTCGACGGCGCGGCCCGCCATCGCGCCGGCGGGCTGCACCGTCAGGGCGTCCACAAATACATACGGCGTTCCGCTTTCGAGCTGATACAGAACCGCCCGCAGCGCCTTCAAGTTCATATCGAGCGTGGCCTGAAGACGGATCGTATCAGGTGCTTCGTCGCGCTTGGCGGCTTCTCCCCCGGATGAAACAAGGCTGGCGCGCTGATCGCCGGCCACTTGCGCCAGATATGACTGCAACTGCGCGCTCGCGAGACCCTGGGTCGATGCATCGAGGAATGCGGCAGGTGGCGCGACAGCAACTGGTCGGTTGGAAACCGTCCGCAACTTGGCTTCGAGGCGCGAGAGCATCTCGCGCCGTTCGGAAATTTCCCGCACCGCGTCGGCGCGCGCCTGAACCAACACCCCCATCATGCCTACGCATACCGAAAGCAGCAGCACGAGAGCCGCGACGGAAATGGCCTGCTCACGTTCGAGCCTTGGCATGCCTTTAGTCCTCCCCGATTTTGATACGGGGTTCGACATGCGCCTCGATTGAAAACCTGAAGAGTTTGCCGTCCGGCCCTCGCGCCGTCGGAGCGAAGAAATGCACGTCGGTCATATGCTCGGATCGTTCTAGCGGCGCTAGCAACGCGGGAGCATCGTCGGCGAGCCCCATGATCCGCAGGCTTTCCTTTTCCAGACGAATTTCGTTCACATAAGCGGACTCCGGCAAGGCCCGGGACAGCGCCTCCATCAGGATCACGCTGGATATCGATGTCTCCTTCAGCAGCCACGCCCGTTCCGCCGGAGGAATCGATGCCATTGAGGAGGCCGTGCGGCCGGTTTGAACCTGCCGCTGCAAAACCCTGGAGCGGGCCGCGATCTCCTCGCTCTCATTTTGAATGGAAGCCGCCGACAGCAGCGCCCATGAACCGAGGAGCAGACTGACGGCCACCGAGGCAGCAATTCCGATGCCGATGGCCCGGACGGTGCTGCCCAGCCTGTCAGGCGATGTATCCGCGAGCTGCGACCACAACGTCACCGAGCCGGCGGTCTCATCGGCAGTTTCCGTATCCGAGCCGCGCGCCACGATCCGATCGACCGGCAGGCCGAGCGCGGCCAGATCCTGCCGCGCCGCGTCAATATCGCTGCGCGCCGCCATGAGAATGCGCACCTCGACAACATTGGCTTCTCCGGCGCCCGCTTCGGTCGCGAACCCATACACCACGCCATTGGCCGGCCAGGGCGACAGGCGCTCGATCTGGTTGCGGATGACCCCGGACAGGAACTTGCGCGCCTGCGCCGGCACGGAGATGCGGCGCATCACGACCTTGTCGGCGGGAAATTCGAGAACGACAAAACTGCTGCGAACCGCCCGCGACACATCCGCCGAAACCCCCGCTCCCGGGGTCAAGGTCGCGACGACATTTCCGGCCCGAGCATTCCCGGCCCGTGCGTCCCGCAGCATCGCGTCACGGTGCGCCTCGGCTTGCCGGACGACGACACGCCCGTCCTCACGCGTCACCAACAGCGAGCGCAGCTCACGCCGGCTTTCGCGCCAGGCCAGATACAACGTCGCCAGGATTTCGATCCATCGTCTCAAGACCGCGCCGATACGCATGACTTAACCCTTTGCGCTTTCGACCGATCCCTAAAGGAGCCTGGGGGATGGCACCGGGGTCCAGACAAGTACGCGATAAGGTTGGCTATCCTGAGGCAGCACGACGATCACCGACCGGGCCGCAACAGCATAGCCGTTCGCGAGCTCGGCCATGCAGCTCTACCGTTGCGACGCGTTGCGGCTTGACCGCCAGATATTGCTGCGCCGTTCCGACCGTCCGCACCAGCCGATCGACATCCATCGGCAAGCTGCGGCGCGCCTTGAGGAACGCATCGACCTGCCCCTTCCCGACTCCGGGGAGTGCCGCGATGACACCCCGCGGTGCCGTAAGCGGATTTACGGTTTCGCCGCCGAACACGGTGGTCAGCGGTTCAATGGCGGCCACCCACTCCGGCGCCATGCCGGGAATGAGTTGAAGCTGCCGCACGTCGGAAAACGGCTGGCCCGTTCCGGGCACCTTGGGCGGGCCGCTGGCCGAACGGAGCGCAGCATCGGCACGCGCCGCGTTGCGCGGATAGCGCCGTTCAACGATGCGCTGGGCGACATCGTTCGCAGCCAACTCCGGAGCGCCGACGGAACGCAGCAGCGCAGCGAGAACGACGACCGCCGCTTTTCCAATGTCGATGCGGCCGCCCTCATCATTGAGGCGCAAGCGTACCGAGCCGGTGGCAAGGTTGATCCTGGTTTCGATATCCATGGGCGGTGCATCGCTGAGGGTATCGACAATGCCGGCGGCCGTCTCAAGCCCCGCCGACAGAAGCGCGTCGCCTTGCACGCGATCGCGCTCGACCGCCATCACACCGGCGAACCCGCGAAAGGTGACCGACGCCGCCATCGCAAGCGCCGACAGCAGTGCGATCGACCACAGCACAGTCACCAGGATCACGCCGCGGCGCGGATCGCTGCGTTTCATCGCATCGGCCTTTCTGCCTCGGATGTGTCGGTCTGGACCGGCGGCGCGGCCGACAGGCACGCGAGAGCCGCATCGGCGCGCCCGCAGGCGGCCGGAGCGTTGGCGCGAACCACGAAATCGGCTTCGCCGAGCAGATCGGCGCCGGTGGCCCGGTCCCGCAGCATCAGCCGCACATAGCGCGGCAGCACCCGTTCTCCGGCCCAGCTCGCGTACCAGGCAAGGGCTCCATCCGACGTGACGCGCCCGAACACGAATGAAATGTCCAGCTTGCTCTCGATCAGAACGACCGGGTCCTGCGGCGACACATCTTCAAAGCGTGCACGCGGCCCGGGCCATGTCGCTCGACGCCTGACCAGACGCCTGATCTCGCCTTCCTCTTCGACCGTCAGGCTGATAAGGTCGTCGTCCGCGCGCGGCATCGAAGCGGCTCGCCCTGCGCCAACGAAGGTGATGCTCGCCGGCCGTTCGCTGCTGGCCTGTTCGGCAGCGAACGCAGCGGCGGCGCCGTCTTCTGTTCGTCGCCAAACGAAACGGGCCGACCCGAAATCGCCGGCCAGCCGCTCGACAGCCAGCATCAGGCGCTCCGCTTCGGTCACGCCCCGGGTTCCGCGGTCGAAGAAAAGCGCGACATTGTGGATCAGCGCGGCGCTGGCCAGGATGATCACCGAAGCGAGCGCGAGCGCGGCGAGGACCTCAACCAAAGTGAAGCCATCGCATCCGGCACGCAGCCGTTCGTTTCGTATCTTCACGGCTCCGGCCTACTGCCAAGCCGTATCGTTTCGGCGGTAATGACCTGGTCGGAGCCCCACGCCACACTTGCGGTCACGCGATACGGCAGCCATCTCGGCTGATCCGGTGCGCCGGGCGCGGCGGCGAGCACCGGCTCGGCGTCGATGCGCCATCGCAATCCGCCGGCTTCGCCCTTCCGCGAGGCCTTTGCCAGAACGGAACGGTCGAACGGGGCATCGAGCAGCGAGCGCAGCAGAACCTGCGCCGCCACGCGGCCTTCGGCATGGTCCATGATGCGGCGCGCCTGCGACAAATGTGGACCAAGCACTGCGGCGAAGGCGAGCACCAGCGCCAAAGCAACGAGCGCTTCGAGCAGGGTGAATCCGGCCTGCCCCTTGCCGTCGTCACGGCGCGATGGCGACGCCGCCGGTGTACCAATTGACGCGAATTTCATACTCGGCCTTTTCACGCGATAGTTTCAGCACCGCTCCGGTCGACGCCCCGTCCGGATGGAATCGCACCACGACCTGGCGCCCCGACCACAATGCGTCGATACCCTGGATGTCGAGCACGATGTCGCGCGGCACGGCGACGACATCGCCGCCATCGCCGCCATCGCCGACCAGAACGCGTTGCTCGCCATCGATCGACACCTGGCGCTCACGCCCCGTCATGACCGCGCCGAGCCGCTCGCGCCGAAGCAGCGCCGCGGTCTCGAGCGCGAGCGCCTTCAGCCGGCCGCGTCCGGTGCCGGGCATCATCGTGACCGCAAGCGACGCGACGAGCGCAATGATGAGCATCACAGCCACGACCTCGATCAGCGTGAAGCCGGCGCGCCGATCCGCGGTTCGCGTTCGAGGCGCCGGAGCCCGCTCTATCCTCATTGCGCCAGCTCCGTGATGCTCAGCAGCGCGCTCATGATCGATACGATCAGCGTGCCGATGACGACACTGACGACAATAATCGTCGCAGGCCCGATGGCGCCCATCAGGCGGTCGAGGCCCAGGCCGAGCTTGTGCTCATAGAACTGCGACGCCTGACGCACGATGGAGGCGAGGTCGCCGACGTCATCCCCGACTCTGAGCATTCTTACCGCAAGCGGCGGCAGCAGATCCGTTTCCGCCAAAGCATCGGCGAAACGCCGGCCGTTTCGCACCTGCTCGTGCACGCGGTCGACCGCGGCGACATAATCCGGCTCGGTCACGACATCGCGCAGAATTTTCAGCGCAGTCGGAAGCGCCACGCCATTTTCAAGCAGCAGGCCGAGCGTTCCGACGAGGCGCGCGGTACGCCGGTCGCCCATCGGCCCGGAAATCCCCGGAAGCCTTGCGATGGCGGCGACGATCCGCGCCCGCCATTCGCGCCTGCCCAGCGCCAGCCAGGCGCAGAGCACCAGAGCCAGGCAAATGCCCAGAAACAGATCGACATTCGCGCGCAACCAAATGGAGGCGGCCACGATCAACGCCGCGCCCGAATTGAGACGCCCGCCGAGGTCCTTGAACACCGGCTCGAATTGCGGGACGACATAGATCAGAAAAAACAGCAGAATGACCGCGGCGGTGCCGATCAGAAACAGGGGATAGCGGATCGCCGAGTTGATCCGATCCGCCATGAGCTTCCCGGCGCGTCCGGTCTTCGACGATCGCACGCAACACCGCTTCGAGCTTGCCCGACGCCTCGCCCACCCGCACCATGGCGACATAGGTGGGATCGATGATCGAGGAATGGCGTTCCAGGGCCCCGGCGAAGCTCTCACCGGCGGAGATCGATGCGCGCAGTCCGTTGGCGAAACCCGCAAGGCCCTTGCTGGTGTCGTCGCCGAGTGTCTGGAGCGCCGCTTCCAGCGTTAGTCCGGCGCCGATCAGAAGCGCGAGCTGCCGCAGAAAAATCGAAACGTCGCGGGATCGCGGCGGTTTTCCGCCGTGCCGGCGACCGCGAGTGAGGATCCCCGTCGCCGCGATCTCGGCATCGATCGTCAGGTGTCCCAGATACTCGATGCGCCGCACCACTTCTTCGCGCGAAGGCGCGTCGACTTCGCCGACAACGATCTCTCCTGCGTGCGTAACAGCGCGGTAGCGGAACTGTGGCATTGGGCCGCCTGCGGATTCGCCGTTACAGCGGCGACGCCTTCTAACATCATCGCTGTCTCACGCCATATCGTCAGGAATGCCTGGAACATTTCCGCCCGACAATGATGCGAGATGGTCGACGATGCCGAGAACCGTTAGCTTGGCGGCGCGGCGGAATCTGACCTCTAGCGAGGTAAACCTGTGTCCGTTTGATGCTTGAAGTATGATGCCGGCGGCGCGGCTTATGCTCTCGCAACGGCCTTGGCACACGACGCACATCCGATTTTCGCTTATTGCCAATCGATCCCCCGACACTCAGCACAAGATCGGTTTTGACAATTTCCAGCCTGCCGAAACAATTGGATAGGCAAGATGCGTAGCTCGGGGCGGCAATGTCAGGCCGACCGCTTTTTTAGCTCGCAGACGCGACAACAATTCGGCACGGCATAGCCGTTCGCAATACCGACCGGCTTGACGCTTGCAGTTCGGCGTTCAGCAACACGCCGTAAGGCTGTCTCAGACAATTCCAGCTTGCAGGCACACCGTCGACAATGTATACTAGTACGTGCTTTTATCATTTCATACGATCAGAGGTAATGCCATGGACATTCGCTCTCATGCTCTGCCCTCATTCGAAGATGCCCGTCCCATCGCACTTGGCGATGAAGAATTCTTGCGCGATCTTCACGACGTGCTTGAGAAACACGGAAATCTGTCCCGCTTCGGCTTGACCTTGCTACACGATCACTTTGACGTAGCGGACAGCGAGATCCTGCTCGAAACCAACGACCCGACCAATCGGACACTCAGGCTCGAAGTTGTGCTGCGGTCGGACCTGCACGATGCAAAATTCACCAGTTGGCGGATCGGAGGCCCGAACGCGCGAGCCCTGACGGCTTGCGACGAAGACAAGTGCAAGATCGAGGCGATCACCGCCTGTGCCCAAGACAAATGCAAGATCGAGGCACTTACCGCCTGTGCCCAGGACAAATGCAAGATCGAGGCACTTACCGCCTGCGACATGGACAAGTGCAAGATCGAGCTTTGACGCATCCGACGTGATGAGCAACTAGCGGCAACGGTTGCCGTCGGCGGCATGACAACTTGGCGCGCAGACAACGATGATCGAGTTCCATGCGCGAATTGGCTCGCTGGCTATTTTGGCCGAGATCGGGGGGCGTTGGTGTGCTCCGGTTCGATCGCGCTGGAATTGGCATTGCTCCACCTCGGGGTCAAACCGGGGTGGAGGGTGGCGGTATCGTCCCATAGTTGTCCGCAAGTGCCGGCCGCTGTGCTGCGCAGCGGAGCGACGCCTGTAATCGTCGATACGAGCCAGGATCTCGTGCTTACAGCGCGTTCCCTTGCCGATCTGGATGATCCACCTCAAGCCGTAATCGCCGTGCACCAGTGGGGAATGCCCTGCCCATTGCGGGAAGTACGTGAAGTGTTGGGCGATGATGTTCCGATCATTGAAGATGCCGCGCAGGCTTGGGGGATGCATCGCGAGAGCGCGCAAGATGTCGACGTGGCGGAGGTCGTTGTCACCTCTCTGGGACCACGCAAGCCGTTGTCCATCGACGGCGGCGGCGCGGCATTCGCGAATTGCAGCATCGACGCCGACATCGACACCTGGTCAGACGGGCAACGTCAACGTAATCGGCCCGCCTTCCCGGTTGCGCTTTCGAAATATGCTTTACCTCACATCGTCGCCGCGGTCGAACGGGCTGAGGCGCGGACGTTCTACCTGCGCGACCACGTTCCGGAGCTTTTGGAAAGGTTGACGAGTCTCGGCCTCCGACCATGGCCCGCAGATGCCCGGCACCCTCCCGGCTGGCACTTCATTCCTGTGAAGGCGCCGGACGCGGTCGCGTTTGAACGACTTCGTTTCGCGCCCGAAGCGATCGAGCTCGGCGTGGCCGCCCCGGCCCAGCTACATAATGTTCCGATGCTGAGCGGATGTATCTTTCGAGGTTCGCGTCTGACGCCAAACCTTTGGCTGCTGCTCGATCCGCACGCGGCTCTTGAGAACCGGACGTCATTCGAACGTTGGGTTAAGCGAGCGCAACCATGATCAAGCGTGAACAAGATATGGCCAGCTTTCACACTTTGGACGAGCGCGGTTACACCGTGGTAACGGGCGCGATGTCAGCCGATCGCGCCGACGCGATCCGCCGCGAAATCGTGGCTCTGCAACGCTCCGCAGACGGCGAGACCGACAGAAATCGAGCGGCAGTGCTTTGTGGGCATCAGTTCCAGACACGTCATGACAATCGTCATCAACAGGGAGACGCGCCATGACAAGCGAAGGCGCCCGAGGCGCATGGACGACGCCGGGCGAGGCGTGGCCCGAGCGTACTTCCGGCGCGCCCTCGGATGATCTCGACTGTTTTTTATCCGATCACTGGGGTCGTGCGCCGGGAATGCTTCGATCGATCGTAACGCGGCCTTTGTGCAGCGCAGCTGATATGCTGCAAATCGTGCGCGGCCTTTCCCGAAATATAGCCGTCCAATCGGAGCCGGGCGCGCGCTTCTTCGTCGACGGTCTCCAGGTTCCCCAACAGCATCCGCTGGAACAGGCCTTCGTTGTGAACGACGCGAACACGACTCTGGCCGATTACGTCGAGACTGTGTCGAGACGATTCGCGGGCCGCCCCTTCTGCGTCGTGATCGACGATGCGGCGCTTCTGAACAACGACGTCTGGCAACGGATGCAAGAGTTTGCGGCTCGGATCGTTCGGCAAACCGGCTATCCAACTGGACGCATCGAATATAACGCGTTCATCAGCACCTGCGAATTCACGCCGTTTGGCGTGCATTACGATAGTTCTCATACTTTTACCGTCTTGGCCGGCAGTGACAGCAAGACCATGGTGACGTGGCCCAGATCGGCTCTGACCGGCACCCACAGCGGCAGCCGGGTTACGAAGGACCACGCCCGGATCGCAAAGCTGGCCGAGAACGGAACGTCGTGGTGCCTGACGACGCCCACCGACGTGCTCTATATGCCGCCGGGCTGGTGGCACGTCTCGCGCAAACGCGATGACTGCCCTTTCCAGGCGAGCATCGGCTTGGGGTTCGCACTCGAGCGAACGCCCGCAGCCGACCTCTCGGAACTGGTAGGCCGTGAACTTCAACGCGCGCTTGAGCCGCTCCTGGCTCGTCTTGAGCTAGACCCGCAGCGCGCGGTCCACGCCACGACAGATCATTGCCTCGATGCCGAGACTGCGCTCAGCAGGCAGAACGTGATCGCGCTCGATCGAGCGCAGCAACTCTTTCGTGATGGCGTCATTATGAACGCAGTGGAATCCGCGCTGCGGCTCCGCACGCTGCATCGGCTGTCCGGTTTGGTTGAAAGCACCCGGACCCGTCAGCTGGAGCCCATATTCCCTCCACCACGGACTGGCTGCCCGATAACACCCGCCTCGCGCGTTCGATTGCTGGCTCAGCCGTTCTACGCGGACATCGCAGGCCATCGGATAATCGCGTTGAACGGCGGCTCGTTCGTACCGACCTCACAGATAGAGCTACTCCTTGATGTCATCCGGCGACTCGAAGGCGGGTCCACCTTCGACGTGTCTAAGCTGAACGGCGGCGATGCGGAGGTTAGGCGATTTCTGGAATTCGCCTGGTCGGTCCGTGCGCTGGCAGTTCTGAGCTAGCGGAGAGTTGTATGTGGGGCGATAGCGACGAACAATTCGTCCGCGGAGTCGACCTCGATCTCCCCTTCGTCCCGGATCCTCCGATCCGGAACCTTTCCGCTTTCGACGAGACGGGCCAGCAGCTCACGCCCGAATTGATGCTGGGCGTGAGAGGCGCTCGTGTAATATTCGCCAACCATCGCGCGCTGTTCGCGGATTTTGGGCTGCCGCTCGCTCGTCTGGGGCTGACGCAGCGACGGGACAGCTCAACTCTCGCGGCGGTAGAGCAATGGCTGGTCGAGAGCACGGCCTACATCTCCACGAGCCAGGCCGGCAATCGAATCGCAAACACGCCGATTCCGCTGAGTGGCGCATCGCGGCAGGGCTGGCGGCCACCCCGATACGGACGTGCGGCCCTGATGCTCAACGGCGATGGTGCCCTCTTTGACGTCAAGGGCACGGGTGTACCTCCTGACGAAGAACCGTACCTTCCAAACTCCAACGGCTTGCTGACGTTGGATGAGGCCGTTCACGAAATCCTCATGGAGCATCTGATCTTCGCGATCATGCGGCGCGTCGGCGCAGATATCTATCCACTGCCGAGCTATGCCCTGATCGATCTCGGCTTCGATGCTGTTTGGCCGGATGGACGAGCGCCGCAGCGCGCAGTGATATTGGTCCGGCGCGCGGCAACCCGCCCGCGCTGTCAATGGGAACGCGCTCGGCAGGGCCCGGACATGGCACGAGCGCTCATGCAAGTCGAGTTGCTGTTGCGCTGGGCGGGCATTAGTGCCAGCACATGCGGAGCGGTGCGTATCCGCCTTACCAAACATGATGGGCAGCGGCGTATCTATCGCGACGACGATGCTCTCGCATTGCCCGAAGAAGCAGAGTCAAATCTGTTCGCACTCGCCAAATGGCGGGGCGACGATCTTCTGATCGACGGTGTCAATGTCCAGATTACGGCCGACTTCGCATGCGCGCCATTGCGCGTGCGACTGATGGATTTTGGCCGATACCGTTTCGTCGGGAAAATAGATAACTTGCTGTATTCCTGGTTTGACGCCGACTATCTGAGCATGAACGGTGCTTATTTGCTTCCCAGCGACCCGCTGTATCGTCAACCCGATGAGGCGTTCGGGCTTTCAAATTTCGAATGCTCCCAGGCTTATAAGCGATTGAGGACCGCCCTTCGAGATTATCGGGACGGTTACGTCGACCGGACGCAGATCGCCGAGGTCTTGCGGCACTCGATCGACATCGGAACATCTCTGATCGCCGGGATATTTCAAGTCCCACCGCCGATAGCCGAGTTGCGCCCGCATGTGCTCTCCCCCGTCGATGAGCCGACTTGGTCGCCGTAACCGCACGCGCTTATCATCTTTTTTCGCGCGCGAACAGCGCAAAGCTCAACACGATAGTTGCGGCAAGTGCTCCCAAACGCCGCAACAACCCGCCACCACATGGATCGCGCTCTCCGTGAACTCGGCACCTCCGCAAGTTTTGGTGCCGTCAGGCCGATGGTCTCGCGTCGGTCAAGTTGAGGCTCCCATTCACCGCACGACCGTTGTCGAGGAGAACCCACGTCACGTGGAGGTCGTCCTCATAGAACAGGTAAAGTTGCACGGCGTCGCTCGGGTTAATTGTCGTTGGAATGTTGATGACGAGGGTGTTAGTGGAGCCGCCGCTGGCGGGGGTTATCGCACACTGGTTGTCGCCGTAACCGAAAGCGCCTTGCTGGGGCACGCTACCGCTGAAGGCAGGCTGCTTGGCCGGCGAGACCGGGTACCAGTTCAGCGATTGGCTGGCGGCATAGATCGTAAACTGGGTGCCGTTGTTGACGACGACGTTGATGCCGGTTGCACTTGCATTGAACATGCTCACGATGCTGGTCATTTCAAGTCTCCACTCTTTGCGCCGCAAGTCATCGCCAGGCTATCGTTGCATGGCCGGTCGCGCCGCATGGTCATCAGCGACAAGCCGGCCCACGCGAACTGTTGAACGCGGCCGGTATCGGTCGAGACGGCGCAACCATCGCGGAACAGCCAAATCCCGATATTGCGCGCAGGTCCTCCTCCGGAAGGGGCTGCGTCAATCGTCTCTGTCCACGACTGACCATCCGCGAAAGTAACGGTCAGCGATGCGCCAAAAAAGACGGCGACATCCATGCTTGCCGGAGCGTTTGGTTGCCACGGTCCGCTGGTTGGCATTGCGGGGATGGTTACGCCGGTGGAATTGCCATTGATTGCGACGCCGGTAATCATGTTCGGGGTCAGATTGAACAGATAAGCCGATGCACTGCTCGCGGCATTCTGGGCTCGCGGGGACGGCAGCGGCACAAAGCTCATCAATAGCATGAGGAAAGCAAAGACAGCCCTTTTGAACCAGATGGCTTTGGGATGCATCAGCCTATACTTTCTCTTGGCAACAAGCCGCTCACCCTTGATCGACCCTCGCCGTACGGCGTTTCAGTAAATCCACGAAGGTCGCAGGATGATCCCGAGTGTCGGATTCTCTGATAACGGCAGGCGACAGCGAAGACGTGATGCATGGTGCCGCGGTGCGCACGGCGAACGGAAACCTCACATCCGGCGTGGAAATCTTTTAGCGTTTCTGGTGAACTGTTGTATGGAGCCGGCCTCCGTCGAGACGACGCAGCCGTTGCGGAAAAGCCAAATCCCGACGTTTCGCGGAGGCTTCCCCGACTCCGGGGCCGCGCGAATCGTCTCCGTCCACTTGTGACCATCGGCAAAAATCACGGTCACGTCCGCTCCAAAAAAGAGCCCGACATTCAAGCTGGCGGGAGCATTCACCTGCCACGGTTCGATGCTTGGCATTGGCGGGATTTCCACGCCGATGGAATGCCCCCTGATATCGACCTCAACAATCATGGTCCGTGTCATGTTGAACAGATACGCCGACGCGCCGTTCGCCGCCGGCTCCGCAGCCAGAACTGACGGCACAACGGTCATCGACCATGCAAGGAGAGCGGAAAAGAATATTTTGGTCCACACGGATTTTGGCCCGTTCATTGGTTCACACTTCCCCAACTCAACAAGCCGTTGGCTGTTGATCAATCCTCGCCCTTTTTCCACTTAAGCAATCGATATTTTTAGAATTGCTACCAAAGGTAGTCAATAGAGGCTAAGCGGGTTCAGCCGTAAAGGCCGGACGGCTCCAAAGACACCGTCCACCGCGATTTATCGTGCCGCTGCGCACGTGGCGTATTTCCTAGGATCGATGACGTATCGGTGAACAAGCGCGCCAAACGAATTAGTGGGACAAACACATGATTGCCTTTGGCTGCATCAGCCTTTCGGCCGACGTCAACGAAGCCAAGCAACTCTGTCCTTGCTATACACGTTTAGGTAGAGTATCATTGTAAGCTGTAGCGTAGATTTTCGGTTTTTGGGATCAAAACGTTAAGCCTCTCCTTCCCGGCGATTCATTATCCGTTCGTGTCAGGAGTTTATTCATGGCAAGCGTCGTATATATCTTCAATGCGGCCTCGGTCGCAATTAACGTGATCGTCAACAATGGTACGCAGTTCAGTGTGCCGGCCGCCACCGCTACTACCTGGGGACCGGGAGTACCAACCACCAATCCGACCTTCACTGGAAGCCTGCCGGCACAAGGTCAGTTCGGTTTTGGCGTCAACAATTGCGCCATCACGCCAGCCACCGGCGGCGGCACGGTGACGGCATCGGTGAATGTGCCCCAATCCATCAACCCCTCGGATGCGATCCAACTCTATCTGTTTTACCAGGACACCAAGGCCGTGAGCTGGGTGCTCTTGGACAATGGACGCGCGGTTGCCGGAAACCTGGCCTTCCCGAGCTAGCACAGACGAGCCGGCGCGGATCACCTCCGCGCCGGTCTGGCCGATCCCGCGATACACCCAAAACAGCGTGTGGTTTCATGACCATGACGTTTGACGTTGGTACCGGCGCATCGCCGCCGGTTGCAGGCATGCGGCTGGTGACAACCGGTCTTTATGAGTATTCCGCCGTCTCGGCGACCCAGGTCGAGGCAGTCTACGTCCTGCTCGCAAATGACTCCTCGCCCGCACCTGCGCCGCTGACCATCGCTGAGTGTTGGCAGAACGAGGACGCTTGGTACATCATCTCCGCGCACCCCATTCCAGACGGGACGCCGGCGCAACAATTCGTGGTCAATGCGCGGGCTGCGTTACTGCCCGCCGCCGGCGACGGCATCAGCGTCATTCTGTGGCTCGCGTCGATCACGAACTTCTCCAACGTGCCCAGCGTCTCGGTCCAGCGCATTTCCGGCGTCGGCTACCTCGTCGGCGCTGCCAGCGGACTTGTGGCGTCTCGGCTCTCGCTTGCATTGCAATCGGGGACATCCGCCGCGATCAAACTGGAGACCGGAAGCCCGGACACCGCCGCGACTTTCACGATCTACACCACGTCGTTGCAGAACATCACGCTGAACTATGACGGCGTGGTTCAGACCGTTGCCTATCCTGCCGACGGCTGGTCGATCGGCATCGATCTGGCCGGACTGCAGATTGGATCGCTCGTGTTCTGCCTCGCGCTCGATCCCGGCACGCTGTACCAGTTCTTTGGCTGTCTGCTGCAATATTCCTGGGGCAGCGGGAGCGCGCTGCAATCGCTCAACCTTCCATTCTTTCCGTCGGTCGCGCCGTCGCCTTCGGCTGCCGATTATGTTGCTTTCGAGCTGCACCTCCACCCGTTGCGGCCGTTCGATGCGATCGCCACAAGGCTGCAGATCGATCGTGCCGGACGGCTGTGCGGCGGGGCTCCGTGCCAGTGGGTAAAAAACGCAAGGGCACTGACCTCCGAGGTCTTCGTTACGAATGACGGCGAAGCGCTTGTACTGACGCCGTGGGACCCGCTTGAACATCCCACCTCTCCGCCGGTGGCGGGTTCGCCGGGCGCGACCGCGCTCGGCGGAGGCTTCGCGTTTTCGTTGGGGCCTGCCTTCAGTCCGCAGCGCAGCTATTTGTCGCCGGTCGGGGGCTTCGCTGTCATGCTACCGGGCTCACCCGGCGCGACAACGCTCGACCTCATGCCGGGGTTATTCGCGCGCGAGTTCGTCCGGATGGCTCCCGACGACCGGTTGATCTTCACCAACAACCAGCCCAGCTTTGCGGTCGCGTTTGGCGGCGGCGGTTCGCCGTCCGCCGTCGCCCCGCTCGGTACGGGATTGCTCGGCACCGAGGCCACCACCTCCTGGGCGATGGTCTGGCCGGCGGGCAACTCGGAACAGCGCGGCTATTTCTCACAACCCAGCGCCGCGGCGTTTTTTGGGCCGCCCGGCACGGGGCAAACCCGCGCCGCATTTGCGGCAGCTTCGCCCGATGCGGTGGCGGTCGCGACGGCGGTCGACATCTATCTGTCCCCGCTGACCGAACCCGAGCTGTTTCCGTTGGCGCCTTACAGCGCGCTGTTCCAGATCAATGCCGCTACGCAGAAACCCTTCAACCTCAATCTCGGTCCGCAGACCGTTGCCTCGTTTGAGCTGAGCGTGCTGACCCAGGTCCGGCACCAGGATTTGCTCGACGCGCCAAACGGTCCGATCGCGGTGCCCGCCGGCCACTTCGTGCCAGATCCCAATCTGGGCAGCATTGCCAATCCGCAAGGCCTGCTGATCGACCTGGCGGACAACGGTACCTGGCAAAAGATCACGCTTGCCCGCGGCAACGGGCCGCTGGAGAACAACGCGCTGTTCTTCGCCCGCACCGGTGGATCGCCGTTGCCCGCCACCGACCTGTCCAGCGTGCTGACCCGCGACCAGCTCTTCCTGGTCGCCACCAAGCCGGATCCCGTATGGATCTTCCAGAACAAGATCGCGCTCGGCGGATTCGAATTCAATCTGCCGCTGACTGCCTCGGGCGTGCAGCCGATCCTGATCTTCAAGTACAACAACCGCAGCACGCTGCGTGACCTTGCCCTCGATGTGACGGCATGGGCTGAGGCCGAGGCCTATGTCGACGACGCCGAGGCCGTGCGCCAGGAACTGGAGCAGGCATTCAACTTCGCCGCACAGTTCAGCGCGTCGGGTGTCGATCCCTTCATCCATTTCAACGAGATCGTGGACGATCCCGCATGGACCGGCTTCATAGCCTTCGGCGTGCCGGTCAACGGCAACGGCATGCCATTGGACTTCCAGATTTTGCTCGGCGGCATCCCGGGCGAATTGCGCGCGCATCATCTCGGCATCCAGATGAATTCGCTTACCGCGACGGGCAGTACTGGGCCGTTCTCGATCGCCCAGTCCTCGATCTTCGGGGTCGTCGCTTATCAGCGCAACACGGCATCGCCGTCGCCGCCTCCGGCGACCGGCGAGCCGCAATACGATGTCGACATTCTGATCGCCGTGCTGAGCAATTCGGCGCTGACCGAGCTGAACGTAAAGGTGTCGCTGGTGCTGTCGCAACTATTCGGACGAACGGTGGCGCTGACGCCGGAGCCGCAAAGCCCGCACGTCCCGAAGGACGCCATCAGCATCCAGGGACGCTACCAACGCCACGGTGACACCGGGCGCGTCACCTTTACCACGACGGATCCTTTTACGTTCTTGTTTCCAGCCCCCGTCGGCGAGACGCGCATCATCGAGCGCATCGTCTTTACAGGTGCCAGCCTGGTGCCGGTTACCAATGGCGGGACGACGTCACCATCGCTGCCGCGGCTCGGACAATCGAGCCCCGGCGGCACTCAGGTCACCGCGGACTTCGTGCTCGCGGGCGAGATCTTTTTTGCGCAGTCCCCGTTCCCCGGCGTCGCCCTGGACCTGTTCTCCTACGGCACGGTTGGCGATACCCCGACGGGGCTCGCATTCGCCGGCCTGACCACGCGCATCGCCTTTACGCTGGACGATCAGGGCGCCGTGATCCCGTCCAGCAAGACCGTGACGTTGCTGATGGACACGCTGACGCCGCGGGCGACGCCGGGCGCGATCCGGCCGGACAGCCTGATGGCCAGTCTGCCCCTGAAGCTGACCGGATTCCAGGCGCAGAGCGCCGGCAGCAAAGGCACCTCGGTCGGCTCCGGCGCGCAGGCCGTGAACGTGTTGCAGCTCATGCCGCAAGCGAACAAGCCAACAACGAATTCGTCCCCGGTCTCGCCGCCGATGCCCGCGACCGCAGCCTACGTGACCACCTCCCCGACCTACGGGCTTGTCTATACGGTTTCGCTGGGCTCGCTGGGGTCTCTGTCCAGCGCCAATGCCGGCATTTCCGCGTCCTTGACCTTGGCCTGGGGCCCGTCGCCGACCGTGCCGGATAACGACGCAGCCGCCGTGCTGATCAGCCTCCCGTCGCTGTCCGGCGGCTACAAGGGGTTTGAACTGCAGGGCGTGCTGAAGACCAAGTTCGGCGACGCCAACCTGCTGCAGGTCACGCTGAAGGATCAGTCGCTCGTCTATGCGCTGCTGTTCGGCAACATCCAGCTCAGCGTGCTTGGCTACAGCTTCCCACCCGGCGTGCTGGTGGATTTCCTGCTGTTCGCCGGGCCGCCGACCCAAGGCTCGACGGGCAATTCCAACAACATCGCCTGGCTGCTGTCCGCCACCACCAACAAACAGAGTCCGTGATCATGGCCATCGTCAATGATCTCATGGTCTACCTGAACAACAAGTTCAGCTTCGGGCTGCCGATGCTGCCGCTGACCGGATTTCCGCAATTCATGGTGACGTTGTGGAATCGGGTGACGACGAACTGGTCGCAAGGCGGCCAGGTACCCACGGTGGTCCAGATCGACGTCGACAACAGCAATCCGCTGATCATCCCAATTGGCGGCGGTACCGTTCAGGCCGTCGCGGCATCCATTCTCGTACAGACAGGGGGCGCCCATTCCCCATGAGGACGGCCGACGGCGCACGCCGGACTATTCCCAGCAACCATCAACATCAGGGAGAATTTGATCATGTCCACGACCCTAACGGCGGCGGCGGTCGCCAGCCCGCCGGCGACATCCGGCGTTTCAGTTTCGGCCACCATCCTGTTCAATAACAACTCGGTCACCATCAACAGCCAGGATATCACCAACCTGAAGCAGAACGGGCTGGTGTTCTCATTGACCAATCCGCTGCAGATGGGGACATTCCTCGACCTCGTGGACTGGATGCATGGCAACTTGCACTTTCCGCTGACCGGCGATCAGGTCGTGGGGTACATCGACCAGGTGCCGGCGCCGTTCGAAGCGCCGTTGCAAAGCCTGGCCCACGCCTACGTCACACTGACGGTGCTGAACATCAACACCAAGAGCAGCCTCTATCAGGTCGCGGCTTCGATCGCCCCACAGCCGCCCATCAACCTCCTGGACATCCTCCAAATCACTGCGATCGGCATCCAGGTCTCCTCCGCGGGCAAGTCCACCAGTCCGTGAGCCGCAGCTGGATTGCGCGGCTCGAAAAACTGCGGGGGGCCACGAGGAATACAATCGGGCGCGTCGACCATGACCGATGTCAGTCTTCAGCTTCAGGGCGCTCTCACGATCGCGGGGAGTCATGCCCAATTCGAGGTGGATCTGCGCATCGCTGGCGGACCGGTTTCTCTCACCCTGCGTCCGACTCAACCCCTGTCGCTTAAGGATCTATGGTCGACGATCCGTTCACAGGTGCAGCAGGCCTTCGGCGTTTCCCTGCCGGCGCTGGATGAAGGTCCGTGGAGCCAACTGCTGAAAACCGACATCATGCCTTCGGTTTTCATTACGCCGACCAAGCAGAATGGTGTCAGCATCTATCTCGATCTCGACTTTCGGCCTCCGATTTCCATCGGCGGCTCAGCCAGTTGGGGGCCGATCACGGTGGAGATCGCGCCGACCCTGACCATCCACGCCCTGATGATCGGCTACGACGCGACCAACGGTCTCAACCTGAGTGCCCGGGTTTCCTATCCGACACAGAAGGGCGCCAGCGCCATCGCCGCGGGAAGTCCGCCGCAGGGACAGATTACCAAGGTCGTCGACTACCCGTTTCCCCTGCCGGCGCAGAGCAGCTCCAGTTCGTTCCAGGTTCATTACCTCGGTCTTGGCCAGCGCGTGGGTCCTCAAGTCGGCAGCATTTCGCCGGCGACGCTCGATCCGCTGGCCGCCATCTTCGACGAACTGGAACGAAACTTCGACACCAATGACCCCGAAGAAGTGCTGACCCGGCTCGCCAACACCTTCTATCAGCCCGACCGC
The DNA here is from genome assembly GCA_963793165.1 of uncultured Alphaproteobacteria bacterium. Lineage (GTDB taxonomy): Bacteria > Pseudomonadota > Alphaproteobacteria > Rhizobiales > Xanthobacteraceae > Bradyrhizobium. The sequence continues at coordinate 1,275,200 of CAWBYU010000001.1, read as the reverse complement.
GGCTGGTTCATCGCCGCCGACATCGAGTACAAGGGCTTCCGGCTGCGGGTGCTGTTCAACGATCCCGCGATGTACGGCCTGGAAATCACGGTCGGCCGCACCCCGCCCAATTTCTTCAGCGGCCTGTTGTTCGAAATCCTCTACCAGAAGCTCGGCCCGAATCTCGGGCTTTACTACGGCGCCTTGACGCTGCCGGACACCATGCGCCGCATCCCGCTGGAAGGGTTCATCCTGATCCTGCCGGGGTTTTCGCTATGGGTCTACACCAACGGCGACTTCCGCGTGAACATCGGCTGGCCGGTCGGACCCAATTCGATCGGCGTTTCGGTCGAACTGCTCACCGGCTGGGCCGGTTTCTATGTTGCCAAACTGAGCAGCGCCGATAATCCGGGCGCGCAGTCGAGCAACAATTTCGATCCCATCCTGGCTTTCGGCATCGGATTTTCCCTGGTCGCCGGCATCTCCTTCAACGCCGGTCCGCTGTCGGCGTCATTATCGGCCACCGCCACCACCACGATGCAAGGCCTGCTCGCGTGGAAGGCCGGCGCCGGGTCGATGGGCGGGCCGCCGGACGCCTACTGGTTCGCCGGCACTTTCTCGTTGCAGGTTTTGATTCAGGGCTCGGTCGATTTTTATGTAATCAAGGCCTCGCTGACCATCAGCTTCGGCTTCCAAGCCCAGGTCGCGTTCGAGAATGGCTACAAGACCCTGATTGCTATCGCCGCGCATGTCTCCGTGAAAGCGAGCATCAAGGTCCTGTTCTTCCGGATCAGCTTCTCGTTCAGTACCGAGATCCACTACACCTTCACGATCGGCTCCGGCAGCCAGGTCGCCTCGGTCGATGGACCGCTGGAGTCCGGGCTGGTGGGACTTGGTGCAGGCGCCGTGGTCGACTTGCTCGAGGCGCATATCATGTTCGCGATGCAGTTGCGCGATGCGATGGCGCCGGCGTTGCGCGCGTGGGATGAGACGTTGCAGCCGCCGCCGCGGCTGGCAAGCCAGCGGCGGTCCGACCCGTTCGCGCTGCGGCGGGGCAACTCGACCGTTGTCCTGCCGTCGATCGAGGTCAATTTCGTCCTGCATCCAACCGTGGTGTATGGCGGCAGCGTGCCCGTCGTCAACGTGGTGGCCTTGCTGGTGACGGACAGTCCGCCGACAACCAGGACATCACCCGCATCTCCACAGAGCGGCACCGGCTTTGAAAGCCTGCTTGCGCGCCTGGTCTGCTGGCTGGTCAATGACTATGCACCCGCAGGCTCGCCGAACGAGCCGCTCTCAGACCGGCTTCGTGTGCTGAAAGGACTGCTTGGACAGGGACAGGAGCCGCCGGGCCCACCGTTCGACACCGTGATGGGCTTCGCCGCGGCGACCAAGACCTTCTTCAGCGACAACCTGCAATTCCGCATCGTCGGCACCGATGCCGGCATGGCCAACCAACCGGAGAGCAGCGCTACCTTCCTGCCGATGTTCGACGTACTGGCGCTTTCCGTCGGCAGCGCCTCGATCGATTTCGCCCTCATTCATCCGACGCCGGCAAACTACAGCGAAGCGGTGTCCTGCTATTTCGAAGGGCTTGGGCTGTTCGGCACCGCTCCGCCGAGCGACTCGTCGGCGAGGCTCGACATTGCTTCGCCGCCCACCGGGCCCAGCGTCGCCAGCATCGTGTTCGCAGATTACTTCCTAATGCTGATGCGCAAGACCATCAACGATCTGCTCGATGCTGCCCTGGCCTACGAGAAGAAAGCCGGCGCCACCTTGCATGCATCCGCCGCCGGTACAGCCCAGCCCGCGGTGGCCGCGCTCGGCGCCTATATTGCAGCGGTCGATCCGCAGAATGAACTCACCATCCTGCTGGAAGATTACGACTACGCCGCCACTGCCGGTTTTGCTTCGCGCTTCCTGCTGGGCGGCCTGCAGCTTCCGGTGCCGGCCGACGTGCCGGCGGTGGTAACGCCGCAAATCGCCCGCACGCTGCCGACCCAACCGATGTATGTGCTCACCGGCCAGCAGGTGCCGATCACTTCGGTGGGCTCGCCGCCGATCGTTGAGGGAACGCTGGGCTACCATGCCGGCGGTCCCACCAGTTGGATCGTGTTTGCGAACGGGACCAATGCGACCGCCAGCGCCGGCGTGACGGCCTCGCCTCCCAGCGCTCCCGCTCCGCTCTGGACCGGCCTCACCGCGGCTCACGCGGCTGCGACCGGCGACGGCACCATCACGTACAGCGCGCTGCCGTCTCTGGTCCCGGTCGAACTGGTCTACACCACGCGCAGCCAGAAGCTTTGGGAACCGCCCACGGGCGGCAACAAGGTCGCGATCGCCTTCCCAGGCCCGCTATTGGCGCTGATCGCCGCGCGCACCGCGGCCTCGCCATCGCTGCCGGACGTTGTGTCGCTGACGCTGCAGGCCGGCGCTCCCGCGGCACCCGGAACCGCGCAGCTGCGCGATTCGACCGGCTATGCCGGCACCGCCGCGCTGGTGTTCTCGCTACCCATCACCCAGGTGCAAAGCGGAACGCCGACCGACCTCGGCGGCTCCCCATCGCATTCGCCGGTCGAATTGTCGCCGCCGGGCAGCGGCACGCTCCCCTTCCTCTACCAGATCGGCGCCACCGACGACGATTCGCGCGGGCGCATCTACCAGGCGATGCATGGCGGCGCGCAGATCGTCGGGGTCTCGCTGCTTTATACGGATGGTGACGGCAACGGCCTGACCTCCGATCTGCTGTCTCCCGATGTGCTGCTGGTGCGCACCAATCTCTCCACCGAGAACCAGGCGCGCGACGTCTCGTTGCGGCTCGCCGCACGCCTCGCGGTTTCTCCAGGCGGCGTGGATTTCGCGCTGCTGACCGATCCCCTCGACTTCCTGTTGTTGATCTGGGAAGTCAGCGTCGTCAACGCCGACGGCTACTACCTCTATTACCGGACCCAGGGCGGCGAGGGCCTGCCGGAACGGCTGTTCCAGGACACGGCGCAGAAGACCGGCCAGTCCGGCACGGCGCCGGTCCCGGAAAGCAGCGGCTATGCGGGGTCGCTGACGGTGGTGGTGGAATTCGCTCCCGCGTCAGCGCAGACCGTGCCGGTGCCGCCGGCGGCCAATACCGTGCTCGCCGACGCGTCAGCTTTCTCGGGCAAGGCCACCCGGCTCGGCGTGCTGGATCCGGAGGGCGTACCGCTGACCTCCTATTATTCCGGCTTCCAGCCCGGGGATCTCGGTTTCAAGCTGGAGTGGACAGGGCGGGAGAGCGAGCCTAGCCCGGCGGAAATCATTCCAGTCGGCGAACTCTACCAGCTCATACAGTTCACCGTGCTCGATCCAAACGCTTCGCCCAACGCGCCCGTGGCATGGAGCCTGCCGCTCAATCCAATGACGCCCAACGGCGGCACGGGCTCGCCCGATTCACCTTCGTCGCCCGACCCGGCGGCGTCGGTGTTCCAGCAGGTGTTCCCAGCCTACCGCTTCCTCGTTCCCGGTGACCCGCCGCAGCCGAGTCCGGTGGCATCGCCGGGCGGCGGCAACTGGTACGATTTGGTGGGACGCAGCGTGGCGCTCGACTTCCGCCTATGCGACATCTTCGGCAACGCGTTGCCGCAAGCAGCGCGGACGGCACAGACCGGCGTCTACCACGACCCGATCATCCATCTCGGCCTCTACCCGTTCGTGCAGACCGACCACGTGTTCCAGGCCGGTCATGACGGCACCGCGACACTGGCGATCGGCCTGCGCTTCGATACGACTGCACTCAGCGATCTCGGCGGCTCACCGGCTACCGGCTCGCCGATATCGCCCGGAAACAGCCAGACGTCGCGGCTCCTGGCATTGCAGGCACGCTACACGGACATCGCCTTCCAGCTCGCCGATCCCGGCACCTCGTACAGTCTGGCGACCAGCCTGGCGCCGTCCACCACGTTACCGGCCGATCCGCGTCCGGTCCTGGCAAGCTTCGTCGCCGAGATCGCGTCAGCAATCGCGGCCGCATTGGATCCGCACGCGGTGCTGCCGCCACCGATCACCGCCACGCTGCAGGTGCCGGTTTTGGTCGCTGGTGTCGCGGCGCTGCCAACCAATATCGGCGTCGTTACGGTATCGCTGAATGCGCAGCGCGATCCGGGCCGGGCGGCTCCCGGCGCCGCAGTGAAGATGCCCGACGCGGTGGCGAACAGCTTCCAGATCCCGCCGCAGCAAGGCTCCAGCCTGTTCGGCTCGCCGGACGACAAAAAGGGTATTGCGGCCTATGCGATGAGCTTCGAGGCCGCCTTCAACAATTTCGACAATGCTGGGGGCGCATTGAAGATCGCGCAGCGGTCCGGCGTGGTCGCCAATGACAGCACCCAGGAATCGGCAACGCTCTGGTATGTCCGTTTCGGCGGCGACCAGGCCAGCCCGGTCACTGGCGGCATCCGCACAGTCTTCACCGGCGCGGTGACCTATTACGCGCTGCGGCCGCTCAACACGACGCCGCGCAACCAGACGGTGGGAACGACGATCTACAGCGACATCGATATGGACGTCTGGGCAGCGGCGTTCTTCACCGCGGCGGACACGCTGTTCGAACCACAAATGGCAACCGCCATCGCCCTGCTCGACGAGCGCGGCTCGACCGACAATCTCAAGCGCCTGCGCGAGGCAAAGGAGACGCTGGCAAAGGCCGTGCCGAGCGGTCTGGCGCTGGTACTGGATGGCGACAAGGCCGGCAGCATCATCGACGCGCGCGAGGCGTTGCGCCAATCCATGCTCGACAAGCTCGCCAATGCGGTCACCGTCTCGGTGGTCGCCCAGGCCGAGGCGGAACTCAGCGTCATCGGCCAGGCCGACGACAGCAGCCCGCCCAAGGCGCGGCCGCCGGAACTCTTTGGTCGCATCGGCACCCCCAACGGCGCGTCCTCGCCACATCTGATCCCATCGCCTGTAGCCCCGGCCACCAACGTCTACACCATCAGCCCGGCTCGGCTGAATGTCGCCAATGGCACGCAATGGGCGAGTCTGCTGGTCTCGGTCGCCCAACCGGACCAGCACGTAAACCTGGTGCTGCCGCTCGACTACGAAATCAGCTACATGCAGCATGATTTCGAAACTGATGAGATGCAGGACGGCTATGTGCCCTCCTCCTGGCTCAAATTTGCCCTCCCGGGCGTGGCGCCGCTGGTGCTGCCGGTTACGGCGCAGCCTTCCAACCCAGATGGCGTCGCCATCGTGCCGATTCCGTTACCCTACGAGCCGGCCGCACCGGTTCTGCTGGCGCAGCGCAGTTTCGGGTCGGGCGCGCAATCAAGTCCGGCCAGTCCGATCGACCTGTCGGCGTTGATCAACTCCACGCTGCAATGGACTTACCAGGTCGAGCAATCGGCAAGCCTCGCCGCTCAGGATACGCTTTATTTCGATGTGACATTCAATGGCGGCGGTGGGCTGAAGGGGCCGGATGCACAGGCCGATCCGCTTGCTGCGCTGTTCGCCGCGCTGGCGGATTTCCGCACCGGCTACCCGGCGTACCAGCAGGCGATACCGGCCATTCTCGCGGATGCCTACAAGGCGACGTCGCCGCACGGGACAGGCACGCCCGACGGCCCATCCGCGGCGCTGGCATCGATCGTGAACCTCATTTGGAACGTCGCCCAGGCCTGGCCCGACCGCAGCCTGAACTCCGTCGCAGCAGGGCTGACGGAATCACCGCCGGATTTGATTCATTACCGGCTGAGGCTGGTGCCGGGACAGCAGCAACAGATCACCGTGACGCTCGATGCGCGTACGCTGGCAGGGCAGAATCCCGACGTGTGGCCCCAACTGCAATCCGCCGATGGTCTGCTCAACTGGACCCCGGAGCGCACGCAGGCGCAGAAGACTGCAGACGATTGGTGGCAACTTTCCACTGTCGCATCCACCACGGCCAATCTGGCGGATCTGATCTTCACCTGGGCGCAGCTGACGCTCGGTACCCGCCAGTCGGCCGCCTACAAGTGCTGGGTGCGCCGCAATGCCGAACTGGTGGAAGGCCGGACTACAAATAAAGAATTCGTCTATCAGACCAGCACCGTGACGTTCAGCGCGCCGGATGTGCCGCTGATCATCGCGGGCAACCTGCCGGTGGTGCCGGCGACGCAGCCGCTGGAAACCATGCTCGACGAGATCCTGGTGCCGCTCGGCCCGCAGAATTCCGCGCTGTCGCCGGTATTGAACTTCCGTGTCGATTACAGCTTTGCCGTGGCCATCTCGCCCGACGGCGGATTGCCGCTGCTGGCCGATACGCCATTGCTCGCGGTCGACGACCTCAACATGACCGGCTCACTCACGTCGCCCGCCGTCATCGCCGCCGATCTCGCCGACGCCATCAAGCGATGGCACAAGGGTTTCCGCGGCCGGCTCTCGCAAGGCTACCTCACTCTCAGCTTGACGTTGTTCGGCACGGTCATGGATCAGCAACTGCCGCTGGTGCAGATCGATCCGCTGCGCATCGACGTTTCCCACGTGCCACCTTCGTGGTGGGATTGAAACAAGTCAGGGAAGAAGGGATGAACCGCGCGCTCGCCAACTCTGTCGGTACATTGATTCCCGGCCGCTTTGAAGACTTTCGCGACTTTCATGTCGGCGAGAGCATTCTGGTCTGCGGCTGCGGACGCTCGCTGTCCTTGCTTGGTGATCCCGAGCGGTTCATCACGATCGGCGTCAATGACGTCGGCCGCATGTTCCAACCCGACTACCTGGTGGTCTTAAATCCGCCGAACCAATTCGCCGGCGACCGTTTCGAGTACGTTCGCAAGAGTCGCGCGCGCGCTGTATTCAGCCATCTTCGCCTGACGATCGAGCATGCGCCGCTCATCGCCTTCCACCTCGGTCCGCGGGGCGGTACCACGTCGACCAATACTGGCCTGCCGCACACTCGCAATTCGCCCTACCTCGCGGCGGTGCTGGCGCGCTACATGGGCGCGCGACGCATCGGCGTCATTGGCGTGGACTTCACTTACCATCATTTCTGGGCGGAGACCGGCCGCCATCCGCTCGACGCCGAAACCCGGCAGATCAGCGCGGAGTACCAGCGGCTGGCGGAGAGTTTTGCGAAGGATGGCGTCGCCCTGGTCAACCTCAGTCCAAGCAGCCGAATTTCCGGGTTGCCGACGATGTCGCTCGGGGAGTTCGCGGCCGCCGCGAAATCCTCCCGCTCGCTGAACGTGGTGTCCTACGCGACCACCCCGGTTGTCGGAGTACCGCGCATCCTGTCGGATTGCATCAACCAGCGCAGCACGGCGCGGTCGGTCGCCGTGCAGGGGCGCGAGCGCTACCCGAGCGGCCTGAGTTTTAGCGCAGATGTAACCTTCGCGGATGACCGTGCAGTGCAGAAACATTTGCAAGAGGCCGATCTGATCATCGTGCACAATGGCAAGACCGCTCCAGCGCATCGCGGGCTGCTGGCGGGCCGGCCGGTGGTGACCATGGCGCACAATATGCCATGGAACGTCGATCGTCAGTTCGTGCAGTCCGGCATGCCGGGAGTGGTGGTGGCACAGTATCCGGCGAACGCGCCGGAGTTCGCCGATTGGGGTCTTGTCCCCAATCCGATCCCGCTATGGGATGCGGCCTACCAAGCTGGTCCGAAGCCGGACCGCGTGACCCTTGTGTTCACCCCGGCCGATCGGCACGGCATATTCGCCGCTCAAGATCCACTCTTCATGCACAGCAAAGGCCATAGCGCGACCTTGCGGATCCTGCGCACCCTGGCGCAGCGTCACGACATTGATCTGGTGGTGCGTGACGCCCACGCGCTGCCGCACGCGGAGGTGCTGTCGGCAAAGCGCCGCGCCCATATCGTGATCGATGAGTGCGTTACCGGCGGCTATCACCGCAACAGCCTGGAAGCACTGGCCGCGGGGTGCGTGGTAGTCAATGCAGTAGGCACCCGGCCCGAGGTCGCGGTTACGCTGCGGCGAATGACTGCCGAGGACGCACCGCTGCCGTTCGAGACAGCGACGCTGGAGTCGCTGGAGCAGGTGCTGGAGGCGCTGATCGATCGCGGCGCGGGGGTGCTCGCCGATGCCGGCGCGGCCAACCGGCGCTGGATGGAACGCTATTGGCAGTTCGAGGACCAGTGGCGCCGCTTCTGGTTGCCGGCTTTCGACGCCGCGCTGAACGACGCGGGCCAAGCGGCGCGATTGCGCAAGACGGCGTGGCTTGCACCGGCGCCGCTCGCAGAATCTGCGCGTCCGCAGCCGCCTGCGCCGCGGCGTGCCCAGGGCAGCGTGACGATTGTCATCCCGTTCGGCGAGCCGTCGCAAGGCGCCAGCCGTCTGCCCCAGCTTGCCGCCACCCTGGATTGGGCCAAGCGCAGCCGACCCGCACTCAAACTGCTGGTGGCGGAAGCGGCCCCCCACCCCGTGGCCGGCAGCTTATGCCGGGAGCATGACGTCCCGCACATCTTCGTGCAGACCCCCTCGGGACCGTTTCACAAGACTCGCGCCCTGAACCATGGCGCACGGGCCGCCGACACCAGCCACGTCCTGTTCCTGGACGCCGACCTGTTGCTTCCGCCCGATTTCGTGGCAGACGCATTGTTGGAAGCCGAGCGGCGCGGGCTCGATGGGCTGACGCCATGGCGCTCGATCCTGTTCCTCTCCGAGGCCGACAGCCTCGCGGTGATGCGCGGCGAGCGCCAGCCGCAAGCCTGCCAGCCGATCGCGCGCTTCACGTCAACCGGAACAAACAGAGCGGGCGCAGTGCTGGTGAGCAGCCGTTTCATCGACCAGTTCGGCGGAATGATCGAAGGCTTCCGGGGATGGGGCGGCGAGGATAATGGCTTCGCTGCAAAGCTGGAACGTCTCGGCCGAGCCGGTGTGACGCAATCGCCGGTGCAGCAGGTCTATCATCTTTACCATGACCTCTCGGCGCTGGACCGTGCGGCGGCCGCTGCGGCAAACCCCCACCACTCGGAGAACGTCGCGCTGCTGGCCCGCGTCAGATCGTTGCGAAACGCGGAGCATTTTCGCGCCGCCTTTCCCGTGAGCTAGTCTAGCCGCTGTATGACAAAGCCACATGCTTGCAGCCGCTGTTGTGCATTGACCGCGATAAACCCGCTCCGCCAAGGCTTGCTTTTCGGCAGCCGACGGCGCGCTCCGCCATTCGGGGCTGTGCGGGCCTTGGAAAACCGCTGCAGGCTACTGGACTTAGCGGTCCAAATTTATGTCCGGTTGCGCAAGCCAAAGATCCGGCCGGAGGTGATGACGAGCACACCATCACACGTCGTCGTGCAAGCTATGCGGAATCACGGGCAGCAAGGGCCGCCACCAACGCAAACCGTGATTGGTCGAGCGCTTCGGCCGGGCTGAGGCCACGGCCGGCATAAAACAGGTCACGACCGAGCATCAGGATATCCGGATTGCCGCGCGTCGCCTGCTCCACCGCTTCGATCGCGCGAGGCAGCACCTGCGCGCGCGGCACCACGGCGTTCGCGATATGCAGCGCGCAGGCTTCCTGTGCGGTCATCAGCCGTGCATTGTAGGTGATGTCGAAGAACAGCTTTTTTGGCATCGTCTGTGCCACGGCGGCGAGTGCCAGGAATGGGAATAGGCCGTGGGCGGCTTCGGGCAGACCGAGCGTGGCATCCTCCCCAACGAAAGCGAGATCGCAGGCGACGACAATGCTGAAGCCGCCGGCATGGGCGTTGCCATTGACGGCTGCAACGAGAGGTTTCCCAAGGCGCGCCATGGCGTTGAAAAGATCGATGTGCGCCCGGCCGAATTCGAGCCGGCCGGCGATTTGCGGTCCTGCTCCCACATAGTCGCCGCCGAGGCAAAATACCTCGCCATACCCCGTAAGTACGCAGCCGCCGATCGAGGCGTCGCGCCGCGCCTCCTCCAGAGCTCCGGTGAGAGCTTCGGCGAGGGCTTGCGTGATGCGATTGCCGGCATCAGGACGGCGCATGGTCAAAACCAGTACCCGCTCTTTGCGCTCGGTCAAAAGCTCGGACGTATCATCGCTGCTCGTTGTCACGCTCGCCATCACAGAAATCCCGTCGAGAGCCAGGGAATGGCTGCCAGCAAGAGAAGCCCGACGAGCAGCGCCGCCATGTAACGCAGGATCGGTCGGAAGCCGAGATCCGGATCGACGCGGCCGATGGCGCAGGCGGTGTAATATCCCACGCCGAAGGGCGGCGCGAACAGGCCGATTCCCATCGCGGTGATCGCCACGATCGCGTAGTGCACCTCATGGATACCGAGCGAGCGCGCGATCGGAAACAGCAAGGGGCCGAACAGCACCATCGCTGGAATTCCTTCGAGAACCGTGCCGAGCACCACGAAAGCGACAATCGATAATGCGAGGAAGGTTGGGCGTCCCCCTGGCAGCGTCGACATCGTTGCGGCCAGCATGGAAGAAAATCCCGATTGCGTGAGCGCCCATGCCATGGCCGACGCTGCGCCGATAATGAACAGGATGGCGCCTGACAGGCTTGCGGTCTCGACCAGCATCGGAAACAGCCGGCGCCAGCGAAACTGCCGGTACATGATCGCACCGACGACGAAGGCGTAGATGATGGCGATCGTCGACACTTCGGTAGCGGTTGCGACGCCCTCGATGACTGCGCTTCGCACGATGAATGGCAGGACAAGTGCAGGGAGGGCCACCGCGAAAGCCTTTCCGATCGCGGCAGCGGACTGACGATGCGTTCGGCTGCCCGGGGCATCTCCGCTTTGCCACCATACGACGAGGCACAGGATCAGGCCGAGCACCAGCCCCGGCAGCAGACCGCCCGTAAACAGGGCGGCGATCGAAACATTGGTGACGCTGCCGACCGCGATCAGCACGAGGCTCGGCGGGATGGTCTCGGTCTGGGCGCCTGTCGCGGCAAGCAACGCCACGAGATCGCCGGGCTGCCCGCCCCGCTTTCGCATCTCGGGCAGCAGCACCGGTGCGACAGCCGCCATGTCGGCCGCCTTCGAACCGGAAATGCCGGAGACGACATACATCGCTCCGATCAGCACAAAGGACATGCCGCCGCGCAGGTGACCAAGCAGACTTGCGAGAAAGTTGACCATGGCAGCCGCCATGCCGGTTTCCTGGATCAAGCTACCGAGGAAAATGAACAACGGCACCGATAGCAGGATCGGATGCGACATGCCCTCGTTGATCCGTCCGATGACGACGGTAACCGGAATCGACGTGGTGAAGGCGAGATATCCGACTGTGCAAAGCCCGAAACAGAATGCGATCGGAATGCCGGCAAGCACCGCAGCGGCGAACAAGACGACAAAGAAAATAATCAGGTTGAAGTTTCCAAGCCCTTCCATCCAGGGGCTCGCCAACGTCAGCACGGAAACAACGGCAGCAAAAAACAGAACCGCCGAGATCACCGCCCGACCGCGGGTCAAGCGCAACAAATTCAGGACGCCCGACAGCAACATGACGACGATCGCCGTCGGCATCGCGGCCACACGCCACGCGTTGGAGATATCCAGCGCCGGCATCTTCACGGGTATCTCGTCGATGGTGACCTCATAAGCTGGCCACAAGAGCGCCGCCATGAGCAGCAAAGCGCCGACGATAGCGAGCGCATTGAGCAGCTCGCGCACGCGGGGGCTCGCGGAAGCGACGAACAGGGTCATGCGCATATGTTCGGAACGGCGGAGAGCCGAGGCAGCGCCAAGCATGGATAGCCAGAGGAATAGAATGCCGGCGAGTTCATCGGTCCAGATCAATGGCCGCCCGAACACGTAGCGAGCGGCCACGCTGGCGGCCAACACCGCGATCTCCATGATGACAAGAACCGCGGCAGGCACCTCGACTGCGAAGCGCAACATGAGGTCGAGTACCGCCGGCCAGCGACCGCCGCTGACGGCGCGGGACGGCGCATCAGCCAAATCGCGCTCGATTGGCGCCGCCAGCGCCACCTATGTCAGCTTTCCGCAGGCTGACTTGAGTTGGCCCCACGCCTCCTCGCCGTACTTGGCTTTCCAGTCGCGATAATAGCTCGTTTGCGCCAGAGCGTCGCGAAACCTAGTCTTGTCGACATCGGAAAAGACGAGGCCTTTTTCGTTCAGGAAGCCCCGGAGCGACATATCCTTGGCGGCGAGATCGGCTCGCTCGTCACGCGCTGACTGGTCGATTTCGCTTTTCACGGTATCGCGCATGGCTTGCGGCAGCCGCTCCCAGGCCTTGCGGTTGGCAAGCGGCCAGTAACCGTCCCAGCTATGCCCCGTCAGCGCACAATATTTCTGCACTTCGTAGAGGCGGGTCGTGGCGATCAGGGATAGCCCGTTCTCCTGACCGTCAATGACCTTGGTCTGCAGCGCGGAATAGACTTCCGCAAAATTCATCGGCGTTGGCGACGCCCCGATCGCGGTAAAGAACGATGTCAGCATCGGCGCCGGCGGAACGCGGATCTTGAACCCTTTCATATCCTCGGGAGCCTTGATCTGGCGCGTCGAAGAAGTGATCTGGCGAAAACCATTGTCCCAGATTGCGCCGAACGCGACGAGACCGGTGTTCTCGATGCGGCCGCGCGTGTAGTCGCCGAGCGGGCCATCCATGGCCTTCCATACGGCGTCATAATCGCCGAAAGCATAAGCGGTATTGGCGATGCCTGTGACCGGCACCAGCGTCGCGAGGATCGAAGCCGACAGGATCAGGAATTCGAGGCTGCCGAGCCTGATCTGCGAAAGCACGTCGGTCTCGGTGCCGAGCTGGTTGGTCGGGAATAGCCTGATGTCGAGCGCGCCGCCCGTTTTGTCGCGAATGCGGCTGAAGGCTTCGCCGAGGCGGATGTTCAGCGGATGCGTCGGATCCTGACCGGTCGCGAATTTGTAGGTGAACTGCGCCGCAGCGGCGCGGACGATCGCGGGTGCGACAATCGGGATTGCCGCGGCTGTGGCAAGTAGTACCCGGCGGGAAACGGGCCGGCCTATCAAAGACGACATCGCGCTATCCTCCCTGTTGCCGGCCGTCGTGCGACCGGACTTTTCTTCGCTGCGGCAACTTCTGGCGGCTGCCGGCAGCGCTATGATGCCTTCATCTTCTCAGCCTTCGCCTCGAGAGCGAGTTCGGCTTCGGTAAACCCGAGTTCGCCGATGAGAATGTCACGGTTGCTGCTGCCCAGGATCGGCCCGGCATGGCGCACCCCGCCGGGCGTCGCCGACAACTTTCCGGCGACATTCTGGAAGCGGATCGGCCCCCCGAGCTTCTTCATCGAACACGGTGACGAGGTTCTCGCGCGCCTCGAAGTGCGGATCCTCGAATATCTGCGCCACATTATTTACCGGGGCGGCCGCCGCTTCACATTCGATGAACTTCTCCATCAGTTCGTCGAGGGTGAAGTTCTCCACCGCGCGCGCCAGCAGCGGATCAAGCACGGGATTGTTGGCGATCCTCAGACGATTATCCTTGAAGCGCGGATCGGCAGGCAGTTCCGGCACCTTCAACGCGACACACATCCGCTCGAACGTCGATTGCGACGCGCCGGCGATGGCGACATATTTGCCGTCCTTGGTGCGATAACAGTTACGCGGCGCCGTAAAGGAGTGGAAGCTGCCGTTTCGTTCCTGGATAATTCCGAGTTGGTCGAAATTGACTGCCTGCGGTCCCAGCAGGGTAAAGAGCGGCTCATAGAGAGCCAGATCGATGTACTGGCCGCGACCGCCGTTGGCTTCACGGCCTTTCAGCGCGACCATCGCCAGATAGGCTCCCATCAGGCCCGCGGTCGCATCGGCCAGTCCGAAGCCCGGCAAGATTGGCGGCAGTTCCGGCGTACCGTTGATATAGGCAAAGCCGCTATAGGCTTCCGCCAGCGTGCCGAAGCCTGGCCGCGGCGCGTTCGGGCCGGTCTGACCAAAGCCCGTGATCCGCACCATGACAAGGCGCGGATTGATTTGCGACAGCACATCCCAGCCGAGCCCCCAGCGCTCCAGCGTTCCGGGACGGAAATTCTCGACCAGTATATCGGCCGTCTTGACCAGACGCTTGACGATGTCGACGCCAAGCGGCGTGCGCAGGTCGGCGGTGACGGAGCGTTTGTTGCGATTGAGTACCTTGTAGTAGAGGCCGACGCCGTTCTTGCTGTTGCCCCAGTAGCGCGACTCGTCACCGGTGCCGGGACGCTCGACCTTGACGACATCCGCACCGAAATCGGCGAGAAACATCGCGCCGATTGGACCCGCCAGAAAGGAGGCGATATCGATCACCCGAACCCCGGCCAGGGGCTGCGGTGGAGGCGATCGAGAAGCGCTCTTGGCAACCATCGGCGGATCCTCCTTGCTGGTCGGCTTTTCTTATCCGTCATCGTATACGTTATCGAACACAAAGCAAGTGAATGATGGACGGACCGCTTCGCGCTGCGGTCCGGCGCAACCGTGTCGGTGCCGGCGCCTCAAAGTACGACGAGCCAAATATTCGGACCCTCCACTACACCTGCTGAATGCGATATTCCGTCATCACCTTGAGCTGCTCGGCCCATCCGCGTTCACGGTGCGCCAGGCAACGGGCGGCCGCCGTATTGGAGTCACCTGCCCTGATCGCATCGAGGATGTCGCGATGCTCGCGGATCGAGCGCGCGGGGTCGGGATGCGGGCGCAGCCGCAGCGTGAAACGCCGCGCCCGGTGAACCTGGTCCCAACAGTTCATGAAAATGGCAGTCAGACGGGCGTTACCGCACAAGGCCACGATGCCGAGGTGAAATTCGTCATCGGCCTCGGCCCAGGCTTCGTTGTCGCGACTCCGGATCGCCGTCCCCATTCGCGTGCAGGCCTTGGTCATCGGTCGAAGCGCCGTGTCGGAAGGCCGCAACGAGGCGACGCGCGCGGTGGCTACCGGTTCAAGCCCCATCAGGACTTCGTAGATGTCCTTCATATCGGCTGGCGAGATCGGCAGGATACGCACACCGTGCCGCGGAACGACCTGCACGAGATTCTCGGCTTGCAGGCGTATCAACGCTTCGCGCACCGGCGTGCGGCTGACCTGAAGGGCTTCGGCCAGGTCCTGCTCCAGGTGCTGCGACCCGGGAAACAGGTCGCTGTCGAGTATTCGGCGACGCAGCGCGCTATAGACGAAATCGGTCGAGGTCGCGCGCGGTTTCTCGTCTTCCGCGACGATATTTTCAGCCAAAACGGTACTCCGCTTGGGTTCAGGCCGGATGGAACCGCTGATGGGCACGCGCCTCCTCCATGATTGTTTCCCGCGTGCCGCTACTGACCACGAAGCTGCGCGGTTCGATATCGAGCATGCGTCCGACGTCGCGCGCGGCGGCAACGACATCCTCCGTTGTGATGCCGGTCTCGACGCCTGTCGCGTTCAGGAAATGAACGAGATCCTCAGTCGCGAGATTGCCGACGGACCTCATGCTGGTCGGAGTCATGATGCCGCCGCCTATGCCGCAAATCGCGCCTTCGAGAAAGGTCACGCCGGCGTCCAGCGCGGCCAGCACATTGGCGAGGCCATTACCGGCCGTATTATGCGCGTGGAAACCCATCTCAACGTCCGCGTATCGATCACGAACAGCCCCAAATAGGCTGCCGACATGCTGCGGATCCTCCATGCCGATCGAATCGGCGAGATAGAACCGGCGTATACCGGCTTCGCGCAGGCGCCCAATGATGTCCAGCACGCGCGATTGCGGGATTGGCCCCTCATACGTGCACCACCACGCCATTCCGACCGCCATCACGAAAGGAATGTTCGCGGCCTCCGCGACGCGGAACGTGGCGATCGCCGCTTCAATACCGCGCTCGATCGTCATGTTCTGGTTTTTCTGGTTGTAAATCTCGCTGCTGGTAATGAGCCCGAGTATCTCCTGCGCCCGCGCCGAGACCGCGCGCTCGGCACCGCGGGCGTTCGGCGCCTGGGCGCGATAGATCGTGCCGGGACGGCGCTTGATGCGCCCCATCACTTCCTCGGCATCCCTGAGGTGCGGAATGACCCGCGGATGAGCAAAGTTTGTCACCTCGATCACCGGGAAACCGACCTCGGAGAGCCGATCGACCAGTTGAATCTTGAGGTCTGTATCGACCCAGCGGTGGAAGCTCTGCAGTCCGTCTCGCGCGGTGACGTCAACGACGCTGATTTTAGCGGGAAGGTTCAGCACAGGCGGCTCCGTGGCGTGAATTTAACGTATACGTTAAAGTATCTGCCTAGCGCAACCGGTATCAACAAACAAGGTTGACGATGCCGCACGGTGGCTCACCCAATGACGCAGAGGGATCGAGATGGAGATGGAGCAAAGCCCGGCAATGGCGAACGGCCCACAAAGCCGAGCCTATTGTGAAGCAGTTCACAGTACAATCCCAGAATGACACGATAATCATCCTCAATCGCGGGAGGATGCGTCAGTGCGCTATATTCTGCTTGCCATGCTCACTCCCGTATCCCAATGCGGCAATGCGCACGCGTGGGGGAATAAAGTCTACAAGATCGTTTGCGAGATCGCCTTCCATCCGTCAACCGTTGCACGTCTCACTCAAGATGACCGGGAGGCAACAACATCACGATCAGCGGGGCATGTTCGGGAAAGCTGCATTCAACGCGGGATACATGTCTCGTAGAAAACGCTGTCGGCACAGACGTTGACGATGCCGTTGACGAACTCATCGACGCGACTACTCCGGAGATGAAAGACCAAGTGGAACGCTTCCGACCCGGAATGGGCAAACGAGTCATTTGCTATCGCGGAGGCGGCCAAAACCGGTTACTGTGTGATGCATGGAGCATCGTCTGATTGCCTAACTCTGCACACGTAACCATTGACGCAGCCTGTATTGAGACGAACAAAGCTGTCGTAAGGGAGCAACTGCAGAAAACCGGCGTCCGGCTTGCCCGCATTCTCGATACGGCGTTCGGAAACTGACCGCGAAATCGCCAACGACAAAGCCGACTGTGCGGGTCAACGCAGGTTGTCAACTTGCGTCGGGAATTTAAGAGACCGGCCCATACGGGGCGCTCAAATAAAAGGTTTTACTCGGCCGGCCAGAGCTCGGTCGAACAGCTCTCAATCTCGCGACCAGGAAGGCTCTTCATGGCGGGGGGCATCGCAGAGAGGATCGTGGAGCGCAAGGTCGCCATTCTCGGGCGGCTTGGCGTCTATCCGATGGTACGTCTCTCGGTGCCGGCGCGCCGGCTTGTCGCCTATCTCGCGCTTCAGGGCCGGCAGGTCTCCCGCACCGCGGCCGCCAGCAATCTCTGGCTGGACCTCCCCGAAGACGCGGGCCGCGCCAACCTGCGCCGCGCGCTGTGGCATGTTCCCCGCGGCTGGATCGAGGCCATGGGCGACGAGCTGGCGCTGTCGGCGGACGTCGATTTCGCGCACGCGCGGGCCGTCGCTGCCCGCGCGCTCAAGGGCGGAGCGCTAACCTACGAGGACATCGTGTTGCTATCGAATGACATTCTGCCCGGCTGGCATGACGAGTGGCTGATCGCCGGGCAGGAGGCGTTCCGCCTGCTGCGGGTGGAGGCGCTCGAGGCGGCTTGCCGGGTGATGACGGGGTCTGGCGATCTCGCGCTGGCGACACAGGCCGGCGTGGCCGCGCTGGCCGCCGAGCCGTTGCGCGAGTTGGCGGCCGAAGCGCTGATCGATGCCTATCTCGCCCAGCGCAATCGCTACCAGGCAGTCCAGTGCTACCGTTCGCTGGCAAAGCGCCTTGCCTGCGAGCTGGGCGTGACCCCGGATGAGGCGCTGGCGAAACGCGTGGCCGGCATTTGTCCCGCCTCACGCGCCCCGCACTAGCTCCCACCCTTCTCCCTATTTTCTTTCTTCTCCAGTGCCTGCGCCGCTGGCCTTCGACCGTCCGTGGACGATCCCGCGACGGGGCGTGGACGCCTCGGAGACGCCGGCGCGGCGCCGCGGCTACGGCCGCAACACGCCCTGCGCCCGCGAAGAAGACGGCCAAGCAACGGCGGCGCACACAGCGGCGGACGACGGTCATGCTCAACTGCGCCGCAGATGTTCAGAAGGCCGGAGTCGCGCGATGCTGAATCAACAACAGTCGCCTCATCTCTTCACCCCGCAGGAAAATCCGTTCGCTGAAGCCTTCGCCGAAGCCGGCGGCAATGGCGCGACGATCGGCTTCGCGCCATGGAGCGAGACTCTCACGCCGTTCGCAGCGACGCTCGATGGCGGCGCAAGCCAGTCCGAGACCGACCGCCTGGTGGCTGAAGTCTATGCCGAACTTCGCGACGAGTTGTTCGACGAAGCGCTTGCATTCCTTGCCGAGGAGACCGAGCAGGCGCTCGACGAGCGGTTCGCCGGCGAGACGCCGGCGTCGGCGCAGGAGCGCGAACGCTATGCCGACGCGCACCTCGCCCCGGTACGCTTCGAGGCACAGCAGTATCTGCAGGCGCTGGAAGCCGGCATCGCCGGCCTGGACGTCGGCTCCCTTTCGGAGCAGCAGTTCGACGAGGTGCTGGAGCGGTTCGACCCGTCGACCGGAGAGCTGACGCCGGCCGGCGAGGAGTTCATCGGCAAGCTCATCAAGAAAGCCAAGGGCGTCGTCAAGACCGTCGCCAACGTGGCGAAGAGCGTCGGCAAGGTGGCGGGCTCGCTGCTCGGGCCGGTTCTGAAAAAGCTGCGCGGCCTGATCAATCCCCTACTCCGGCGCGTCCTCTCCTTCGCCATCGGCCGGCTGCCGGCGCCTCTGCAGCCGCACGCACGCGCGCTCGCCGCCCGCTTCACGTCCGAGGCCGCGGAGGAGAACCTCGACGAAGCTCAGGTGTCGCCGGCGAACCTGACCGACATGGAGTCTCTCGCCGAATCCTTCGACGCGGCCATTGCCGAGGCCCTCGCGGGCGATGCCGCGGGCGAATTCGAAGGCGAAGCGTTCGGCGCGGAGCATGAGAGCGAGATCGAGACGCGGGAACTCGAGGTGCTCGCCGAGGCGCGCGGCGCGCTGATCGAGCGGCTGCGCGACGCCGACGAGGACGAAGATCTCGCGCCGGCGGTCGAGCAGTTCGTTCCCGCATTGCTCGGCGCGCTGCGGCTCGGAATCAACCTCGTCGGCCGGCCGAAAGTGGTGGGCTTCCTCGCCAATTATCTTGGACAGTTGATCGGCAAATGGGTGGGACCGCAGCTCAAAGGGCCGCTGTCGAACGCCATCGTTGATACCGGTCTGAGGCTGATCTCGCTCGAGGCCGAGGACCGGGCGGAGCTCGAGCGGAGCGACGAGGTGGCGCCGGTCGCGCTTGCAAGCGTCATCGAGGATACGGTCCGCCAGTTCGCCGAAAACGAAGACTACGTTTTCGAGGACGAAGAGCTGACCCAGCTCGCGACCGCAGAAGCGTTCAGCCAGGCCGTTGCAACGCATTTCCCGCCTCGCTTCGTTCGTGCGTCGCTACAGCAGGCCCCGTCGCTCGGCGGCACCTTCGTGAGCCGCCGCCCGCGCAGCATCCGGCCCTACCGCAAGTACAACCGCACGCCCGAGATCGAGGTGACGTCGCAGATTGCCGACACGCTGCCCACCTTCGGCGGATCGACGGTCGGCGCGGCGATGCGCGCGACGGGCGCGCAGTTTCCGATCCGCGCGCGCATGCACATCTACCAGGCTGCGCCGGGCACCACGTTGCCACGCATGGTACGCATCGACCGGCCGGCCGCAGGCGCGGGCCGCGGCTACATCGATACCGCCAATGTCCATCCCCTGACGCCGGCGGCGGCCGGCGTGCTGCTGCGCGAGCCGAAACTCGGCGTGCAGGTACCCGCCGCATACCTGCGCTCGCGCCAGCGGATCGCCGCGGGCCAGCGCTTCTACATTCTCGAGTCGGTCGGCGCCGGCGCGCCGCCCGCCTTGCCCGCGGGCCCGGCGGGACGGGCCGCGGCCAAGCGCCTGCGCGCAAGCCGTGCTTGGACGTCGGTGAACCTGGGCCAGGCCCGCATCACCGTCGGCATCTATCTGTCGGAGGCGGAGACGCAGAAGATCGTCGCGGCGATCCGCAAAGGCCAGGGAAGCCTGCCGTTGCTGCAGGCGCTCACCAAGACCTACCAGGATATGGAGCGGCTCTCCGCCGGCGGCCAGGCTCCTTTGCGAATCCTGCGCGAGGACGGTGGGGAAGGCGAGGCTCTTGAGGACTTCGCCGCCCACGGGGGTAAGCTGCTGCCGCCCGGCCTGACGGCGCAGCTGCGGCAGCGCCTGCGCGCCTGGGTGATGCCGGCGTTGACGAAATGGGCGCAAGCCAATGCGGAAGCGTTCGTGCGCGCGGCCGGGCATCCCGATTCCGGCGTAACGCTTCGCATCCGCCTCACCGCGGTCCCCGGGCTCGACGCGATCGGCAAGATACTGCGCGGCGGCGCACCCGCGCTGTCCGCCGCCTCGCTGCGCGGCACGCCGAGCATCGCCATCTCCGTCGCGCCTGGACGAGGCGGCAAGTGACGCGTGACATCGACCAGCATCTCTTCATCTCGGACCTGCAGCGGCAAGTCGCCCACTGGCTCGCGGCCTCGCGCACGTTCCGCGATGCCGAGGAGTTTGCCTCGATCGAGGCCTGGAAGTCGGTCGAACGCGACATCGGCGCGCCGCTGCGCCAGCAGATCAACACGGTCGTCGAGGAACTCATCGAGCTCGGTGAAGCGACGCAGCGTGTCGTTGCCGAGGCGCAGAAGAATCCGGCCCGCATTCCGGCGGCCTCGGCCAGCGTCCAGCGTTTCCGCCGCCGCTACGTCCAGGTCGACACCACGCTGGATTTCCTCGGCGATGCCGTGAACTCGCGAACGAGCGCGTGGCTGCGCGAGGCGCTCACCACGCTCGACCGGCTTGCCGTGACGAGCATGCAGGGAGTGCTCGAGCGGGCGGGGAAGCCGGTGCCAAGAGTGCTCGTCTACCAGGACAAGGGAACGGGCGCATCGATCCTGCGCGCGGGCGTTCGCCTCTGGGCGCCCGGGGCCATCATGCCGGTCGCCGCTATCAAGATCGTGCGCCACAATCTCTATCGTCCCACCTCGCTCTTCCACGAGACGGGCCATCAGGTCGCTCACCTCACCGGCTGGATGCCTTCCGTGCAAGCAGCCATCGCGCGCGCGCTGAAGGACGATGCGAAACTTCAGGCGATGTGGACGCCGTGGGCCTCCGAGATCGGCGCCGACGTCTTTGCCTTTCTTCACACCGGCTATGCCTCGACGGCTGCGCTCTACGACGTCGTCGGCAGCGCCGACACCATCCTGCAATGGCCGGTAGGCGACCCGCACCCGATCGGGTGGCTTCGCACGATCCTCGGCTGCGCGATGTCGCGCCTCTGCTTCGGGGATAAAGGCCCGTGGAATGCCCTGCAACGGGCCATGGAAGCGCATTATCCGGTCGCTTCCGCCGAAGAGACGCTGCTGCCCCTGCTCGTCCGCTCGAAGGCGGCGATGCCGAGGATCGCGGAAGCATGCCTCTCGGCGCCCGTACCGGGGCTCGGCGGCCGGCCGATGACCGACGTGCTCGATCCGAAGCGCGTCTCGCCAGAGGCGCTTGCCGAACTCGAGCACACCGCCGGCGCAGCGCTCTGGACGTCGCCGGCGTGGCGGCAGCGTGAGGGAATACGGATCGTCGCACTCGCCGGCTTGCGCGAGGCCGAATGTCCGGAGACTGCGCCGATGTGGATTGAACGCGCACGCAGCTGGTTCACCAAACAAGCCGAAGCGGCGTGAACAGAGAAAGGAACGCGACATGGCCAAAAAGCCTTCACCTTCGGCATCAAATCCCGTGAACGAGATTGCGGCATCGCGATCGGCCCGGCACCGAGGCAACCCGGAGGTCACCCTTCTCACGCGGACTATCAACGAGCTGCAGGAGCGCGACGCAAGGCGCGCGCAGGAAATGAGCTACTTGAACGAGACGCTAAACCGCCTTTCGCAGATGAGCGCGATCGAATGCATCCTGACCAATGGGTTCGAGGAGATGTCCTCGAAACTCGCACCGCTGGCGGAGATCGGATCCCATCGCGTGCCGATCCGGGACCGCGAGGTGAACGCGCGTCTTGCAAGCATGATCGAATCCACGGCGCGGCCGCGTTGGGCCGGAGCATCGGCCGTGCCTATCGACACTCGTCCCGTTCCGTTCATCGGCGAGGTCGTTCCACGCCCACGCGACAAGGAAGGATATTAGTCATGATCCAGCAGCTCATTCAACGCATCATGGCGACGACTGGCGCGACGCGTGAGGCCGCGGCCGCGCGAGTGCTCATGTGCGATCCGTTCGATCTATTGCTTCACACGGAACAGGTCTGGAACGCATTTCGCGTGTGGGGGCCGCCGCCGAATCCGCAGCCGGCCAGCGCCGCCCGCCAGAACTTCCTCGGCTACGGTAACGGCGAATTCGAGCCCTTCACCCCGGATCCGTCGTTGGCCGGCGTGCCGCAGTGGGATCACCTCGGCTACAGCTATGTTCTGGAGAACACACGCGCCGTCCAGATCCTGCGCCGCGTCGTCCGGGAGTATCGCTCCGGCGAAGGGCTGGGCATCCCGTCAATCGCGACCCAGCGCTGGCTCGAGATCACGGAAGTGCTCCTGTTCGGTGCCGCCAATCCGCTTGCCCCGTGGCTGTCCACCAGCGTCATCCGCCCGGATCCGGAGGCGGTGCGACGCAACACATACTGGCGGCTCTTCGGCCTCGACCTGGCATTCGGCACCGACGACAACCGACCACCCGCCTACGACAAGTCCACGCACGCGAACACGACATTCATCCAGGTGTTCGAGGAGCTCCTTTTTGAGCTATGGCAGGCGATCACCAACGTCCGCAACACATCCGGCGTGAACGCCTCCGACGACGATCGGATTTTCAGGATCGCCGAGGCATTGCGATTTGCACTGCGCGCCCGGCGGCAAAATCAGTTGCTCAGCCGGGAGGAATTGGTCGCGGCAACGGCCCTCGGCTGGGCAGAATTGACGCTAAGCGCCAACACGCCGGTCGTCGAGGATCTGGTTGCCAACGCGACCAGCCCCTACGAGCGCCTGCGAATGATCGGCGAGCGCGTTGGGCTCGCGCCCCACAGCAAGTCGTCCGCTCTGTTCTCGATGGCCGGCGATCTTTCCCGCTTCCTGCGCGTCGTCGAGTCTGGCGTCGTGTCCGGACCTGAACTGGCGTGGGTTCTCTACCTCGAGCAGCCGCCAGTCGCTTCACCGCCGGGCTCAGCCCCGCCGATCGGAGATTCGAGCAGGCGGGTCATCACCGAGTGGGCATCTGCAACGGGCAAGGATCTGAAGGCACGCGCAAGGCCGATCGAGATGCGGCCGCCGGCCCGGTCGCCTCTGCTCGTCGGCGCACGCTGAGGTCAACACAGGAGGCAGGCGATGCACGGGTCCAGGCAGGAGTTTCGATCGCTCGACCCACTCGGCCTCGACGCTCCCTTCGCGGAGGCGTTCGAGCCGGAACACCGGAGCGGAATCGAGACGCTCACGGCAATCGAGGGCAACCCGTTTGCGGCCTTTTCGGGCGAACCCGGCGAGGCGGAGTGGGCCGGTGCCGGCGAATCCGAATCCTTCGAGGAGGAGCTAGGCTCCCCGCACTCCTTCGCGAACTGCACGCCGACGCAGAAGCAGCTGCTGCTCGACGTCACCGAGCGGTGCCTGCGCGCGGTGCGGCATGCGGCCTCGTTCGTCGGCAGCGCGTACGGACGGCCGGACCGCATGAGGGCAGCCACGCAGCAGCTGTTGCTGCGTCATTTTCACACGACAGAGCACGACGAGCTCCGTCACATCGTCACACGGCTGATGCGGATCGAAAAGACGCTGAAGGACGGCATCAAGTTCCGCGGCGAGACCAACTGCGCCACCGACAGCAAGGGAGCTGTCTGCGGCTATGCCCTGACGACGCAGCTGTTCGGCGGCTTCGGCAAGGTCCACATCTGCTTCGACGCGCGGCCGGGGCATTGCAGCTTCAGCGCGCTGGCGCCCGACACGCAGGAGGTAACCCTGATCCACGAGGTCGCGCATCGCTATGTCGGCATCAAGGACCAGGCCTACGAGCACGAACCGAAATATTTGGCCCTCTCGCCGAAGCAGGCTCTGGACAACGCGGACAGCTACGCCTTCTTCGCCGTCGAAGGCATGAACCTGCTCAGCGAGGCCTTCGAGCCGGAGCAGGAAGGCGCGTTGTCGGAAGGTTTCGACGAAACGTCGTTCACCGGGCTTGAAGCCCAGGCGTGGCAATCGCATGGCTTTACCGCGGACAACGAAACCGCGCGCGATGGAAGCCTGGAGGCCTGGGACGAGGAGGCTCGCGAGCTGGCATCGGGAGCCAGCCGCTGCGCCGAAGACGAACACGCTGGCGAGGACGAATATCTCGAGTCCGAGGCGTGGACCGCAACGGCGGAGCAGGCCGCCTTCCGCAACGGCGTGCTCGCCGAGCATATCGCGCGCAGCCGCAAGGCCAGGGGTGCTCCCCTGCCCGACCTGGACAGCAATCAAATCGAGACGATCCCCGGCACCAGCGTCAAGACCCGGCCGGAGACCGCGCGGGCCGCAGGCCGGCTGCTCGCCGCTGCGAATGCAGACCTGCAGAAGGCTCAGGCCGCAGGCGATGCGGATGCGTTGCGGACCAAACGATTGACGGCAGCAAGCGGCTATCGCGGCAGCGACCACCAGCGCTCGCTGTGGCTCTCCTATTTCAAGGGTTACTACAACCGAACGCGCGCGCACCGCGAGGCTCTCGCCGAAGGCCCGCATTCGAAGGCCGCAGTCGCCTACATGCTGAAGTCGAAGGCCTATGGCGGCTTTGGCCTGGGTGGCCGGATTGCGGCGCCGGGCTACAGCAATCACCAAAACGGCATTGCCGTCGACCTCTATCAGAGCAGAAAGGCGGGACACGAGGTTGCCAACAGCAGCAGTGACGCAGCGCGGGCGGCCTGGCGCAAGAGCTGGTTCTATGGATGGCTGAAGCAGAACGCCGCGGCTTACGGCTTCGAGCAGTTGCCGACCGAGGAATGGCACTGGGAATTTCGCCGCAAGCCGACGATCATGAGCGAGTTCGAAGGCGAAGCTGTCGTCCCGGCCACGAAGCCCTATCTCGACGGCGCGCTATGGATCTACCGCTCGCGCGTCACCGGCACGAAAGTCGCCGTGTTCGCGTCGGCCGCGGCCGCTCGCAGCAGCGTGCCGGTGGACATGCTGCTCTACGTCCACGGGCTGCTCAGTCCGTGCGGCGTGCCGAAAGCCATGCCCGCGGGGATCGTGACCGAGGCGACATTCCGGCTCGGCAAGATCGTAACCGACAGCGGCCGGCCGATGCTGCTGGTCGTGCCGCAGCTTCAGACTGGGAGCGACACAGGCTGGAGTGCGCACGGCCTCGACCGGCCTGCGCAGCTCAATGCGCTGTTTGCCGAAGTGCTGGCCGAGACGGACCGCCGCCTCGAGCGGAGCGCCACGCAAATCGGCCGGCTCGTCATTTCCGGGCACTCGCGCGCTTTCGGCGTGCTCTATCCGCTCGCCAACGCGCACAAATCCGCCGCGCTCGGCACCGGCGCGCTTGCGAAACTCGTCAAGGTCTGGGTGCTTGACGCGACCTACGGAAGCCCGCCCATCGCGGCGTTCAAGGCGCTCGCTGCGGCGCGTGCGGGTCTGGGCGTGGACATCATCTACCGCGCGAAATCGCCGACCGACAAATTCGACGGCCGCGCCGGCGCGGGCGCAATGACGCTACGCCCGGTGCCAAATTCGATCACCCATTGCGCGCTGCCCGGCAAACTGCTTCCGACCTTGCTCAGCGAGCTCGGCGCCGGAGCGGAGGGCGAAGCGTTCGAGGATTTCGATGGGATATCCGGCGCGGAAACTCATTTCGAGAGAAGCGACGGGGAATTGCTGGCCTGGCTGGACGTGGAGGCAGGCCTTCGTGGCGACACGCTCGACGAGGACTTCTCCGACACGCGCTGGACCGAATTGTCCGAGGACGAGATCGAGCACGAAGGGTGCGGGTGCGGCGGCGCGCCCGCTGCGCCGCAACGCTTCGAGGCCGAGTGGTTCGAACCGGAATTGGATGACGCAGTATGGCCCGCAGGCGTCGGGGTGCGCGCACTCGACGCCGAGGCCGGTGGAGTTGCCGACGCCCTGAAGGGCGTCTCGGCCTTTGTGCTCGGACCGACGCTTCGTCACGGCAGCGGCGGCGCCGGCGTCGAAGCGCTGCAGCGCGCGCTGGCGCAACTCGGCCATTCGCC
Source organism: uncultured Alphaproteobacteria bacterium (assembly GCA_963793165.1). GTDB lineage: Bacteria > Pseudomonadota > Alphaproteobacteria > Rhizobiales > Xanthobacteraceae > Bradyrhizobium. The sequence goes on along the minus strand of CAWBYU010000001.1, from coordinate 1,249,121 downwards.
GGGCGACATCGACGGACGATTTGGCGCCGCGACGGAAAAAGCGGTTCGCGCCTTTCAGTCCCGCTCGGGCCTCACCGCCGACGGCGAGGTCGGCCCGCGCACCAAGGCGGCCATCGCCGCAGCGCTGGGTGGCAAGATCGCGCCGCCGCCGACGCCCCCTGCTCCAACGCCGCCGACACCGACTCCGGCCGCGCCGCTGCCTGTTGACGAGGATCTCGATGCCTTCATTGCCAGACTGGCTGCGGAGTGGTCGCGGCGGACGGGCGGAAAGCCTTCGGCGGAGGAACGGAGCGCGGCGCTGCGCGGCGACTACGAGGACACGATGAAGGGCGCAGGCATGCGCTTCGGAAAGAAGTATGCCGACGACGTGCTCCGCCGCGCCTGGATGATCAGCCGCGAGGAAGAGATGCGCTTCCGCACCGAGCCTTCGGGCGGCTCGCTCGGCGATTTCGTGCCGCCGGCGCAGCGGGTGGAGCTAGTCAGCCACGCGTCGATCGACGGAAGCGACAAGGCGCCTGTCGCGCCGATCATGGTCCGCTTCTTCGCCGAGCTGCGCCGCCGCTACGGTGCGGGCGTAAGCGCGGGCACCTATCGCGGCCATGGCGGCGGCAGCTTCAACGACCGGGGCTATTCGCTCGATCTGTTCCTGAACAAGCGCGACGCCCGCGGCTTCTATCTCCGCGACGATGCCCTGAGGTTGCTGCGCGCGGTGAACGAGACCGCGAAGGCGATGCCGGCGAAATGGCGGATCATCTACAACGATTTCGCGGTCGCCGCCTCGATCAACCGCGAGACCGGCAAGCGCAACGTGATCTTTGTCGGCACGACGCGCAAGGACAAGAACAAGCGCCTGACCGGGCTCAACTGGCACGGCCCGCATCCCCTCATCATCCACTTCCACCTCGACCTCGCGCCGCCGGGCGCGCAGAGCGAAGCGGAGGACGAGGGATGGCAGGAGACCTGGCAGGAGACTTGGCACGAGACCTGGCACGAGACCTGGCACGAGGACTTCGCCGACGGTGAGGACGAGGGCGAGGACGTCCGCGAGGCCTGCGAGGGCGAATTTCCCGCCGACGAGACTCTCGCCCTGGAAGCCTTGCTCGCAGGCGAGGCGGGAGGCGATCCGGGGCTGGTGGACCGCCTGAAAGGCGTCGCCGAATTCATGCTCGGACCGGCGCTGCGCTCGGGCAGCAAGGGCGACGGCGTGAGCAGCCTGCAGCGCGCGCTTGCAGGGCTCGGCTGCGATCTGGCGGTGGACGGTGATTTCGGTTCGAACACCGAACGCGCGGTGCGCGCGTTTCAGTCGCGCAGCGGACTGGAGGCCGACGGCATCGTCGGCGCGGCGACCAAGGCCGCGATTGGCGCCGCGCTGGGCGGACGGTCGCTGCCACAAGCTCCCGCCCCCACACCTCGTGCACCGACGCCCGCGCCCTACGTGCCGGGCAAGAAGCTCGCGCCGAAAACGTTCGTCGCGACGTTCAGCGAGTCAGCCAGGGCGTCGCAGGCGGCGAGCGGCGTGCCCGCCCTGGTGACGCTGGGCCAGGCAGCGCTGGAGTCCGGTTGGGGTGCGCATGCGCCCGGCTTCAACTTTTTCGGTATCAAGGCAAAAGCCAGCATGCCCGAGAACATGCGGCAGTTGCTGAAGACCAAGGAGGTCATGTCGCGGCCCGACGCGAAATTCCCCGAAGTGATCTCGGTAACGCCGCGGCCCGACGGCAAGTACGACTATGTCGTGCGCGACTGGTTTCGCGTCTATCCCGACGCGGCCGCCGGATTCAGCGAACACGGCGCATTCCTGGTGCGCAACAAGCGGTACGCCAAGGCGTTCGCGGTCGCCAACGACGCTTACGCCTTCGCAACCGAAGTCGCCCGCGCGGGCTACGCCACCGGACCGACTTACGAGAAGGAGCTCCATGCCGTCATGCGCATGATCGAGAAGGCAGGCGGAGGCTAAAAAGGCGAGCTGAAAACCGCGACCTAGATGGTCCGATCCCGACCGCCGGCCGAGCGTAGGCCAAGCGGACGCGCCTTGGGAAACCTGCTCATATTCCCCGTCAGATTTTCTTGACCTCTCGATGCTCTCGTCGTGCACACGACGACCTCTAACCATTTCAAAGACTTGAACTGTCGCTCCAATCCATCATGGGACAGGCTCACACCCCCGCATGGAGTCTCCCGAACGATCGGAGCTGACCGCGTGGAACGGCCCTCCCCCGAGATTCGCTGACCGCCCCAGGTTCGCACCGGAAACGACCCCGCCGCACTTTGATGCATTCTAGCGCCGACTCCGGATCGGCTCCTTGACTCACATCTCGTGGCGTGAGTTCTATCACCAAACATGTATGATTCATACATGTTTTAGATCTGGAGGCGGGGGTCGTTCGCAAGACGCGTCCGTACTGTGAGGGGGAATAGATGAGGTTGAATTCCGTTCGTTCGACGAAATTGCAGAAGGACTCGCCGCGAGCATTGCAAATTCGAGCCGGCATGGCGCCATGCCTGACACTGGCGCTGTTGATGTCGACGGTGAGCCAAGGCTGTCTTGCACAGTCCGCCACGCCCGGCGCGACGATTTCGCTCGAACCGATCATCGTTAGTTCCGGCAAACCGGTGACTGCCCGGCCCGGCGCAAGGTCTGCAACCAGATCCGCCGCGCGGACGTCGAACGAACCGGCCGGCGCCGCGGAGCCGCAGGTATCACCATCGTCGGTGCGCGAGCGGTTCGATGCGCTTGCGGGCGGCGTCGCGCTGGTGACCGCTAACGAGATGCCGAGCACTGCCAACCTGACGGTCTCCAGGGCGCTCAGCGGCGTGCCGGGCGTGGTTGTGCAGGATTTCTTTGGTGGCAACGATCAGCCCCGGATCCAGATCCGTGGATCCGGTCTTCAGCAAAATCCCGTCGAGCGGGGGATTCTCGTGCTTCAGAATGGTCTGCCGATCAATAGGGCCGACGGCTCGTATATTGTCGGCTTTGCAAATCCGCAGCAGGCCGAAGCAATCGAGATCTATCGCGGCTACATGGCCAACCGGCTCGGCGCTACCGTACTCGGCGGCGCGATCAATTTTGTCTCTCCGACGGGATCCAGCGCGCCGGGCACAACAGCCTCCATCAGCGGCGGCAGCTTCGGCCAAGCCGGCGCCGCCGCCCAGACCGGCTTCAAGAAGGACAATGTCGACGGCCTGATCGAGGCGGACTTCAGCCGTCGCGATGGCTTTCGCGATTACAACAGTTCAAGGCGCGAGAGCTTCAGCGCCAATGTCGGCGCCAAACTGTCCGAGAACGTCTCGACCCGCATCTTTGGCGGTTATACCGACCTCGGCTTCGATGTCGCGGGCCCTCTGACAAAGAGTGCGATGTACGCCAATCCGAGACAGGTCGCCACCGGCCCCACTCTGGTATCGCCGGGCGTATCGATCAATCCCGGGCCCAACGTCGTTCGTGACCGTCCGCGGCGCGAGGCCAGCCAGTTTCTGGCGGGGTCGCGGACCACTGCCACCTTCGACGCCCATATCCTCGACTTCGCGCTCGGCTATACCCATACCGACGACATGTTCCGGTTCCCGATCTCCTCGGGTGTGCGAGACACCAACGGCGGCGACGTTACTGGCCTCGTTCGTTATGCCTACAAACCGGATGGCGCCAGCATTCTTCCGCTGTTCGAAACCACCGCGCAATACTCGGCAGGATCGGCAGACCGGACCAACTACATCAATCAGGCCGGAACAACGGGCGCGAAGTTCGGCGAGAGCGTGCTCGATGCAACAACGCTTTCATGGTACTCCGGCCTTAACGTTCCACTTCCGCATTCGCTCACGCTCTCGCCCGCGATATCGTATTCCTACGCGACACGGGACAATCGCGACACCTATGGCGCAGCCACGCGACCGACGATCGCCTACAATCCCGCCAACCCTTCAATGCTGCTGCCAAACGGCGCGGTGCCAACGGCCAGCACAAGCTACAACCGGACTTACAGCGCCTGGAATCCTAGCCTGGGCTTGACCTATCGCCCCGACGCCAACCAGACCTTCTTTGGCGCGGTCAGCCACAGCTTCGAGCCACCTACCCATGACGATCTGCTGGCAACGGTAAACGGAACGCCGAATTCCAGCGCGGGCCGGCCAAACCCCGCCAGCCCGGGTCTCGCCGCCGCGGTATTCACGACGCCCGATCTGAAAGCACAGACGGCAACCACGATCGAAGGCGGCTGGCGCGGAAGATCCGGGACACTGTCGTGGGATGCGGTCACCTATTATTCATGGGTAGAGAACGAACTTCTCAGCCTCAGGGATGAAACGGGCGCTTCGATCGGGGCCATCAACGCAGACAAGACAATCCATTTCGGCGTTGAACTCGGCGCCGGCGCCAGGCTGGCCGAGCGACTGACCGGGCGTCTGGCCTACACTTTCCAGGATTTTCATTTCGCCGACGATCCTCTGCGCGGCAACAACCGGCTGGCCGGAGCGCCGCGTCATCTGATCAACGGCATGTTGCAGTTTCAGGCGACCGAGGCGTGGAGCCTTCAAGGCGCGATCAAATGGAGCCCGGAAAAGACGCCGGTCGACAACATGAACACGCTGTTCGCCGATCCCTACGTCGTCGTCGATGTGCGGACCGAATACAAGCTGGACCGGCATTTCACGGTGTTCGCCGAGATCACCAACCTGTTTAACGAGACCTATGCCTCCTCCACGCTGATTGTGGACCAGGCAAGGCCCGATCAGGCCGCGTTCCTGCCGGGCGACGGCCGGGGCTACTACGGAGGGATCAAGGCAAGGTTCTAGGCTCGTCCCGAAAACCAGGAGCACGGAATCTGATCGGCCGACGCTGAAGCAAATTCTGACGTGAGCATATCACGCAGGTGCCGGTCCGGTGGCTGTCCTACAGCATCGGCTAGGCCCTGCCCTCTACGATGCGGGCATTGCCCTGCGGAATACAAGACAGGAGGTCTCCATGCTGAACCGGCGCAAATTCGTGACGGCCCTCTCAACGGCGATATTTGCATGTCCACGCATTGGCCGCGCCGTTGAGCCGCTGATACTGTGGGGACCGCCCGCCGCCCCTTCGATCATCCTGGCACAAGCCATCGCGGACGGACTTATCAAACCGTTCGCGCCCGGCGCGTCCTTCAAAGCCTGGAAGACGCCCGATGAAATGCGGGCTGGCCTGAGTTCCGGCAACATGACGGCGGTGGTCGTGCCGACCAACGTCGCCGCCAATCTTTACAATCGCGGACTGGGAGTCCGGCTCGCCAATGTGATGACGCGCGGGCTGCTTTACGTCGTGGCGCCATCCGGCACGGTGACGGATATCGCCAGCCTGAAAGGCAGGCGCGTAGCCGTGCCTTTCCGCAATGACATGCCCGATTTCATTTTCCGCCGCCTGCTCGCTGCGGGTGACCTGAAACCGTCGGATCTGGCGATCGAATATGCCGGCACGCCCCCAGAGGCGGTGCAGTTGTTGCTCTCCGGCCGTGTGGACGCAGCGCTCCTCACCGAACCGGCAAGCAGCGGCTCCATTCTGCGCGCCAAGTGGACCGCGTGGACGAACCTCGAACGCGCCATCGATTGCCAGAAAGTCTGGACAGCGGTGACGGGCAGCGCCACGATTCCGCAGGCCGGCCTTGCGGTGACCGATAAACTCACCGCCCAGATCGGGGCTGACGGCATCGTCGCGCTTCAACAGGCACTCGAGACCGCAGTGCGGGCTGTCATCAAGGATCCCTCCGCAGCCGCAGGCATCGCGGCGCCGGAATTTGGCCTTCCCGCGACGGTCATCGAACGCTCCATAGAATCCAGCAACCTTGTCGTTACGCGCGCCACGGCGGCTCGCGCCGATCTCATGACGTTGTTCGATGTGCTTGCCAAGGAAGACCCGCGCAGCATCGGCGGCAAACCACCCGACGACGGATTCTACGCATTGTGAAAGCGACAGCGCATTGTCTCGCCTTCGCCGCATGGGCCGGCCGCTATCTTTGGTCGGCCTGGGCCGGTGCGGCCGGTTTGTTCTGCATTGCCGCAGCATGGCAGGCGGGGCACGAAATCTATGGTTCGTTCGTGCTTCCTTCGCCGCTGGAAACGCTCCGCGAACTCGCCGTCATCGGCGCCCAATCCGGCATTGCGCAAGCGGCGGGCGAAACCGCGCTTCGCTCGCTTGCCGGATTTGTCCTTGCGGTTACCATCGGCACCGCCGCCGGAACCGTTGCCGGCTATTCGTTCGCGGCGGTGCGGTTGATGGCCCCGATCGTTACCGTGATCCTCGGCGTCCCACCGATCACCTGGATCGTTCTCGCCTTGATCTGGTTCGGCTCGAACGGCGGTTCGGCGGTCGTCACAATCGTACTGGCATCGTTCCCGATCTCGTTTGCGGCGGGCTTGCAGGGAGTGGCGACGCGCGATCGGGCGCTCGACACCATGGCCCGTTCGTTCGGCGCCGGGGCCTGGCTGCGCTTTCGTACCGTTACCGCTCCGCACCTTGTCTCGTATCTGTTTCCGGCATGGACCACGACGGCCGGCAGCGCGTGGAAAGTCGCGGTCATGGCCGAACTCCTGTCGAATTCCGGCGGGATCGGCGGCGAGCTGGCGACCGCGCGCTCCCTCTTCGATATCCCCCGGGTGATGGCGCTGATTGTCATGGTCGCCGCATTCGCCCTGCTCTCGGAGTATGCGCTGCTGCATCCGATCCGGGACCGCCTCGAGCAATGGCGCAGCGCCGGCCAGCCCTGGGGCATAAAGCGATGAAGCTGGCGCTCCGGCCATTCCTTCCTCGGTCGCGCCGTATTCGAGAATCTCGACCTGTCGCTCTCCGCCGGAGAGGTCGTCGCGCTATTGGGGCCCTCAGGTTGCGGCAAGACGACCGTGTTGCAAATAGCGGCCGGCCTGCTGGAGCCGATGCGGGGCCGCGTGCGCCGAAACTATGCGCGCCACGCCGTGGTATTTCAGGAGCCGCGGCTGATGCCGTGGATGACGGCACGCGACAACATCGCCTACGGCCTCCGCGCCGCCGGCCTCGGCAAGTTTCCACGCATTGCGACCGCCGAGCGGCGCGCCCGCGAAGTCGGTCTGCTGCCCGCCGACCTCGACAAATATCCGGCGGAACTATCCGGCGGCATGCGCCAGCGCGCGGCGGTGGCGCGGGCATTGGCGATCGATCCCGACGTCATCTTCTTCGACGAGCCGTTCACCGCGATCGACGTCGGCCTCAAGCGCGTCCTGCAGGATCTCGTCATCGCAGCGGCGGCGCGCGAGCATTTCTCTGCACTGTTCGTGACGCACGACCTGTCCGAGGCGGTCCGCATCGCGCACCGGCTGGTGATCTTTTCAGGTCGCGACGGCAGACCGTTGACCGAGCGCGGGATTGCGGGGCAGCCCGGCCAGCGCGACGATCGCTTCATCTTTGACCTCGTCGAGAGCTGGGCGCGCGATCCGGCCTTTGCAGATTTGTTCGACGGCACACGGGACGACGCACGGTGAACGGTAGTTCCGGCCAGGACGGCAATGACGCCCGGTCGCATCCTCTGCTCGTCGAAGGATTGCGGCTGTTCTTCCCGGCCGCCGCCGTTCACGCGGTGCTGTCCCCGCTGGCATGGGTACTGCTCTTCAGCTTCTCGCTGCCCTTGACCAGTACGATCCCGATGAGCCAGTGGCACGCCCACGAAATGATCTTCGGCACCTACGGAGCGGCGCTCGCGGGATTTCTCACCTCCGCGGTTCCGGAATGGACCGATACGCGGCCGCGGCGCGGCCCTTCGCTTCTGCTGCTGCTCTGGCTGCCGGGACGCGTGATCGGCCTCGCCGGCATCGAGACCATGGTCTCGGTGGCCGGAGCGACGGACCTCGCCTTCCTTTCATTGCTCTTCTGGTACGTTCTCACGCCCCTGTTGGAGCGTCGCAGCACGCGGCACGCATCGTTCGCAGTCTGGACGGGCTTATTCGTTCTGGTCGAGCTTGGCATCCGGCTGGCGTGGCTGACCGGACTGCACGGTCTGGCAGGCAAACTCCTGCAGACCGCGCTGCTGATCTTTGTGATCTTCTTCGCCCTGGCGGTCGCCCGCATCAATGTTGCGGTGATCAACCTTGCGCTCGATCCCAGCGGCGACACCACGCCTTATCGTCCGCATCCCGGACGGCAAAATCTCGCGGCGGGAATGGTGACGCTCTATGCGTTGGCGAATCTCGCCTTCCCGCAGTCCGCGGCGCCGTCGTATCTTGCGCTCGCGGCGGCCGCCACGTTCTTCGATCGGCTCGCGGAATGGTTTATCGGAAAAGTCGTTCTGCGCACCCATGTGCTGGCGATGGCCACCGCCAATACATTGGCGGGCGCAGGCTTCCTGCTGATCGGTCTGGCGGGGCTCGGCGCACCGCTCGCGGTCAATACAGGGTACCACGTTCTTTCAGTGGGTTCGCTGGGACTTGCCGTGCTCAGCGTTTTCAACATTGCCGGGCTGCGGCATACCGGCCGGCCGTTGCTGCTGCCCTGGCCGGCCCATGCGGCGACGGCCTTGATGTTCTGTGCGAGCGTTGTCCGGACTCTGCCCGAACTTGGAATCGGACCGTCGCTAATGGGGATTCATTACGTGCTCAGCGCAGCACTGTGGTCGGCGGCGTTCGGCATATGGCTGGTCGGCTTCCTGCCGCTTCTGATCGACCCGCTGGATGCAGTCGAGATTCGCCAGGCGGAGTGAAGCTGCTTCTTGATGAAAGATGTCGCCGGCACCACCTCCGCGACGATGATTCCGGTCCGGGACATCTTGCGCCGTTGGGTGCGCGCGCAGTGCTATCCCATGGTGGCGCGGAGAAAGCCGTTGCTCATCGGCACGTCGGGATAGATCGAGCCCAGCTTGGCCAGACCCTCTTGAGATGAAATCCGACCGTCGAGCACATCACGGAAGCAGCCGGCCACCTCCACCATGTCGCAATGCTGCGGCGAGAGCCTCAAGGAGGCGACACCGGCCCGCGCGAGGTCGTCGGTATCGGCGATCAGATTGGTGCACATATGGGCGAGGGTCTGGACGCCGTTCATGACCAGGAAGCGCTCGTCATCAAGCGTACTCACCGGCAGCCCGTCCATGTCGGCCGCACAGACGAAACGGCAATTGTCCTTCGACAGTTTATGCAGCCGCGCGTGATAGCATCGCGCCGAGATGGCGAGCGGTGCCCGGCCGAATGCGAATACTTCGATGTCGACCTGGGGAGTGGCAGCCGCAATCGCAGCGACCGAGTTCAGGGGCAGTTCCGGTGGCAAACAGATGCTGCGCGCGCCCTGCGTCGCGAGCCAGAGCGCGGTGCCCTCATTATAGACATTCAGGAACGGGCCCACGGCATGCGAACGCCCGGCAAGGTGAGCCATGCAGGTGATGTCGTTGGCCTCCACCATGAAGCCATCGTTAATCGCAAGCTCTTCGGTGCGACGCCGTTCCCGCTCCAGCGTAATCAGCGCCAGCGAACTCACCAGCACCTGTTTGCCGGCCAGGGTCAGCCGCTCGACCACGGCTGGAAGATGTTCGTCGAAGAACGGCATCCGTTTGGAACAGACCACCTCCCCCACCGCCACGGTATCGACGGCGGCCTCGTCGGCGATCCGGAAATAGAAGTCCCGCCAGACGTCCGGTTGCCAGTTGAACAGGTTGGGACCAAGCGTCAGCTTCATCGACTTTTGCATTTCACCCGACATTGCCTGCGTCATGCCGATTAGCGCCATGTCTTGCGGTAGGCGCCGACTGTAGAGCTTTGTCCCTCGGTCATCGCGGCCAGACGGGTGGCCGGCAGTGCCTTGCCCGCATCGAGAGCTGCAAGTTGCTCGCGAAAGCCGCGCACGACGCCCTCGATATAGGCCCGGCCGCGCTGACGTCCCTCGATCTTCAGCGCGGTAACGCCAGCATCGCGCAAGCCGGGAAGCACTTCCGCGGCATCCAGGCTCACGGGATCCTCGAACAGATAGCCGGCGCCAAGTTGAGTCTTGAAACGTCCCTTGCAGAGCGTCGGGTAGGCGGCGGCCTCATTCTTTGCAAACCGGTTGATGGTGAAGTCGCCGAGCCGCGAAGCCAACGCGCCATCCTTCTCGAGATAGGCCACGTGACTGGCCGGCGAGCAGACGCCGTTCATATTGGGCGATTGTCCCGTAACATAGGTGGAAAGCGAACAGCGCCCTTCCGCCATCACGCATAGTCCGCCGAAGATAAAGACTTCGGTTTCGCAGTCGACCGCGCGGGTGATGGCCGCGATCTCCGCTACCGTCAGCACCCGAGGCAGAACAACGCGCCGAACCCCGAAATGCCGAACGTAAACGGAAATGGCATCCGGATTTGCCGCCGCGGCCTGAACCGACAGATGCAGCCGCTGGCCGGGGTAGGTGCGCGCGGCGTAGTCGACAAGGCCGATATCCGCCAGAATTAAAGCATCTGCCCCGGCGGCAACGGCGTCATCGACCGCCCCATGCCAGAACGCCTGGTCGCCCGCGGTCGGAAACGTGTTGATCGCAACGAGCACTTTCGCCCCGCGACGATGGGCGTAATCGATTCCTTCCCGCATATCGGGACGGCTGAAGTTCAAGCCCGGAAAATTGCGTGCGTTGGTCGCGTCCGAAAAGCCGCAATAGACCGCGTCCGCGCCGGCATTAACGGCGGTGTGCAGCGCCGCGGGGGTTCCCGCCGGACAAATCAACTCCATGGCTTGGCTCCAACATATGGCTCGGCCCTGGCCGGCCGTAGTCGAGATTGCACACGGCCCAGCAGCAGCCGGCCAAACGGCGCCAGCGGACCCAGCATAGCAGCCGTGTCCGCGACAAGATCGACATCCTCGCTGTCAATCGCGTTCCGCAACGCCACAACCGCCTCGACATCGCCTTCAACGGTGAGTTCGCGGGAGAAAAACAGGGCGTCGCCATCATAGGAGCCGTCGATCAGGCCCAGAAGGCCGACCAGCGGCCCGGCGATCCGCACCGGAATGTCGTGAGGCAGGTTGCGAACGGCTACTATTCTGGGTGCCTGCGGGTGCGGCTCCAGCACGAAGGCAAACGGCAGATCGGTCGGTTCGATGCCGAAGCGTTTTCCTGCGTGCTCACCGAGGCGCTCGAAAATGCGCGGATGGCGTTCCACGAGGGAGCGCAGCACAAGCGCCAGCGGCAGTTGCAGCGGCAGGAGCGGCAGAACTCGGATGCTCCGGCCGAACAATGGCGGAAGCGTGGGAACGGACGACATCTTCACTGGTGGATCGATCCTCTCCCGGTCGAATTTGCACATACCCGGCCGCAGACCGACGATACTTCCGTACCGATAATTCTATCCTCCCCCGACCACGTTGATCTTTGCGCTGAAACAAAGACGGCAGCAAAACTCTCCCGGATGATGTGAAAACTTCAAGGGGATTCATGCCGCGCCGCGACCTGCCACTCTTCCGCGATCTACGCGGCTTTACATCGTACCTTGAGGAGCACGGCGAACTGGTTCGTGTGCGTGAACCTGTATCCGTGGTGCACGAGATCACCGAAATCCACCGACGCACGCTGCAGGCGGGAGGGCCGGCGCTGCTATTCGAGTCACCGGTTCTGCCGGACGGGGCGGTCGCCACGATACCCGTGCTTGTCAATTTGTTCGGGACGACGCAACGCGTGGCCTGGGGATTTGGTCTTGAATCAACTAGGCTCAGGGAGCTCGGCAACGAGCTGGCGGAGTTACGCGAACCACGGCCGCCGCGTGATTTCGCCGATGCGATGTCGAAGCTGCCGCTGGCCCGGGCGGCAATGATGATGCGGCCCAAGCAGGCCGGCACGGCGCCGGCCCAGGAAGTCGTGTTCCGCGGAGATTCCGTCGATCTGTCCCTACTTCCGGCTCAGGTCTGCTGGCCCGGCGAGCCTGGGCCGCTCATCACCTGGCCCCTGGTTATTACCCGACCGCCGGACGGCGAAACCGACGACGAAACCAATGTCGGCGTCTACCGAATGCAAATTATCGGACGTAACCGCGCCATTCTTCGTTGGCTTGCCCATCGCGGTGGCGCTCGCCATCATCATCAATGGAAGGCACGCGGCACCGACATGCCGGTAGCCGTGGCGATCGGGGCCGACCCGGCGACCATTCTCTCTGCCGTCCTCCCGCTTCCAGACGCCCTGTCCGAGCTTCGCTTCGCGGGTTTGCTCCGCGGTGAGCGCCTTCGGCTTTCGCCATGCATCACGGTGCCGATCATGGCGCCCTCCGATGCGGAAATTATCATTGAAGGGCTGGTATCGCCTGAAGAGACCGCCCCGGAGGGGCCGTTTGGCGATCACACCGGCTATTACAACGCTGTCGAGGACTTTCCGGTGATGCGGGTTACCGCGATCACGATGCGCCGCAAGCCCGTCTATCTGTCCACGTTCACCGGCCGGCCGCCTGACGAGCCGTCGCGTATCGGCGAGGTCCTGAACGACCTGTTCGTGCCACTGGTCAAGAAGCAGCTGCCGGAGGTCATCGATCTATGGCTTCCACCGGAAGCCTGTTCTTACCGGATCGCCATCGCCTCGATCGACAAGCGCTATCCCGGACACGCACGCCGCATCATGCTCGCCCTGTGGTCGCTTCTGCCGCAGCTCAGCTACACCAAGTTCCTGATCCTCGTCGATGGGGATATCAACGTGCGCAACTGGCCCGATGTCATGTGGGCGGTTTCAACCCGTTCCGACCCCTCGAGGGACCTCCTCACGCTGACCGACACGCCAATCGACTATCTCGACTTCGCTTCTCCAAAGCCGGGCCTCGGCGGCAAGCTCGGCATCGACGCCACCACCAAGGTGGGCGTCGAAACGACACGCGAATGGGGCCGGGTATTGGACATGGACGATGGGACCATCGCGAGGGTCAATGCACTGTGGGATCGTCTTGGCCTTCCAAACATGATTCCAGGGATCGCATCATGAATTTTCTCCCGCGAGTCGGAGATCAACCTGCTCGATGTCGATCTTGATGTATCCGTGAACGAGTGGAAAGGCCGACTTACCATGCCCGCCGGGAATGCGTCCCTCTTTGAAGGATCAAGGAGGCCCCAAGAAGCGTCTTCTTCACATAAGAGATCGTCCGTCATCGTCATCGGCGCGGGAATTGCGGGCAGTTGGCAGGCGTTGCTGTTTGCCCGGGCCGGTTACAGCGTTACCCTTCTGGATCGCGATGACGCGGCGATGACGCAAGCCGCCAGCCATTGGGCCGGCGGAATGCTGGCGCCCTGGTGCGAGCAGGAAAACTCCGAACCGATCATTACCCATCTTGGTGCGCGCTCGCTCGATCTATGGCGCACGGAGCTGCCTGAGACGCCGTTCAATGGCACGATCGTGGTTGCTCATCCGCGTGACCGCCCGGATCTCGAGCGCTTCGCCCGACTTACTGTCGAACATGAACGCCTTGATGCTGTCGGCGTGACTGAGCTCGAGCCCTCGCTCGATCGTCGCTTTCACGACGGATTGTTCTTTCCGGGTGAAGGCCACGTCGAACCGCGCATCGTCTTACCGCGATTGCACGAAAGCTTCGTCGAAGCGGGAGGGACTATTCGCTTTCAGACAGAGTGCGATCTCAACGAGCTTCACGAGAGTTGCGACATTGTAATCGACTGTCGTGGGCTTGGAGCCCGCGACAAGTTTCCGGACTTGCGGGGCGTCAAGGGCGAGATGATCATTGTTGAGACGCCGGACGTACAATTGTCACGCCCGGTGCGGCTCATTCATCCGAGATGGCCACTCTATGTCGTTCCACGCGAGGGGCAGCAGTTCATGATAGGGGCGACCAGCATCGAAAGCGAAGACGACCGAATAAGCGTGCGTTCGGTGCTGGAGTTGCTGACGGCTGCCTATAGCGTGCACCCGGCATTCGCTGAAGCTCGGATCGTCGAGATGGGAACCGGCCTTCGGCCCGCATTTCCAGATAATTTGCCGCGTATTGTGATCGACGAAAAGGTCATTTCCGTCAACGGCCTCTATCGCCATGGTTTCCTTCTGGCGCCTGCGCTGGCCGAATTGACACTCGCCTACGTGCAGGGCGGTCGGATCCACAACGAAATAATGCATCGCTCTCCTCGATCACATGGCTCGCCGGACGATCGGCCTGCCTGACGTGGCGCCGCTCGCCATCGACCTGCGATGGTGTTGCAAACGATTTAGGTTTCGAGGGCGCCATGAACGGGCCAGGCGTCCCGGCAACCGCCTCTTTAACGAACCCGCTCAAGATATATCGCAGTCCGGCTTTGTGCATTGGACGCAATCTTTTCCGGCGATCCTGCCGCGACTATTCGCCCGCCCTCATCGCCCGCTCCGGGCCCGATGTCGATGATCCAATCGCTCGCTGCCGCGACTCCCATGTCGTGCTCGACGACAATAACGGTGTTTCCGGACTCCACGAGACCGTCGAGTTGCGTCATCAGCTTCGCCACGTCCGACGGATGCAAACCTGTCGTCGGCTCGTCGAGGACGTACAGCGTTTCGCCACGCTGGGCGCGTTGCAGTTCGGTGGCCAGCTTGATGCGCTGAGCCTCGCCGCCGGAGAGTTCCGTCGCCGCCTGTCCCAGCCGGATATATCCCAAGCCGACCTCCCGGAGGACACCCAGGGACCGGCGAAGAGAGGGATCCTCGGGAAAGAAACCAAACGCGCTGTCTACCGTCATCGCGAGGACATCGGCAATCGACTTGTCACGGATTTTGATTTCCAGTGTCTTGGCATTGTAGCGCGCGCCCTTGCAGGTCGGACAGGGAGCGTAAACGCTCGGCAGAAAAAGCAATTCTACGCTCACGAAACCCTCCCCCTGGCATGTCTCACATCGGCCCTTCGCAGCGTTAAAAGAAAAACGGCCCGCATCGTACCGCCTGGCACGGGCCTGCTTCGTGGCCGCGAAGAGTTTGCGGACATGATCGAAAAGACCGGTATACGTCGCGAGATTTCGACCGCGGCGTCCGCCCGATCGGCTTTTGATCCACCACGACCAGTCGCTTGATTCCCTGCAGGCCTCCGACAATCTCGCCGTCTACCGTCTCCACTGCTCGCTCCAGACCATCGTCCTCGCCCCCGGATTCGAGGCGGTGACCCAACATGTCGCCGACCGCCTCCACAAGGAACTGGCTTATCAAACTCGACTTGCCGGACCCCGATATTCCGGTGACGCTCGTGAAGACCCCCAATGGAATGTCGACGTCCAGGTGATCGAGATTGTTGCGCGTAACCCCCCGAAGTTTCAGCCAGGCGCGCGGATTTCGGGGCGGCCTGACGACATTCTCCCCGCCGTGCGAAAACAGATAGCGTCGCGTTTGAGATCTCGGCACGTCGGCGAGGCCGGATAGCGGGCCGCTGTAAAGGATTTCGCCGCCATGCTCCCCAGCGCCTGGACCGACATCAACTATCCAGTCCGCATGGCGCACGATATCGAGTTCGTGCTCGACGACGAAAAGCGAATTTCCCGCGGCCTTGAGGCGGTCCAGTGCCCGCAGCAACGCCTCGGTGTCAGCCGGATGAAGTCCGGCGGACGGTTCGTCCAATACATACACAACTCCGAACAGGTTGGATCTGACCTGGGTCGCCAAGCGAAGCCGCTGCAGTTCGCCCGGCGATAATGTCGGTGTGCTCCTTTCCGGCGTCAGATAGCCAAGACCGAGATCGAGCAGTACTTCGAGCCGCGCCAGCACGTCTTCCATGATCCGCTGGACGACGAGTTCTTTCTCAGGATGGTCTTCCGAGATCTTTTTCTTGCGGTTGAGATACGGCCTCAGGATTTCTTGCAGTCCTTTCAGCGGCAGCCGCGAGATTTCAGCGATATCCATTCCTGCAAAGGTGACAGACAATGCCTCCGGCTTTAAGCGCTTGCCATGGCAGATGGGACAGTCGGTGCTGGAGAGAAATTGCGCCACGCGGCGTTTCATCATCGCGCTTTGCGTGGTAGCAAAGGTTTGGAGCACGTATTTGCGAGCGCCCGTGAACGTCCCCTGATAGCTCGGCTCTTCCTTCCGTTTCAGCGCCCGCTTTGTCTCGGCCGCAGTATATCCGGCATAAACCGGCACCGTCGGCTGTTCGTCGGTGAAGAGGATCCAATCCCGATCCTTCTTCGGGAAGCTCCCGCCAAGGCCTGTCCACGTCGTAACCCAGCGTCACCAGGATATCCCTCAGGTTCTGTCCCTGCCAGGCGGTCGGCCACGCAGCTACTGCGCGATCCCGGATCGTCAACCTGTCATCGGGCACCAGGGTCCGCTCACTCACCTCGTGGATACGACCCATGCCGTGACAGTTCGGACAGGCGCCCTCCGGCGTATTCGGCGAAAACGACTCCGCATAAAGCAACGGCTGGTTTCGAGGATAATCGCCGGCGCGTGAGTACAGCATCCGCAGCAGGTTCGACAACGTGGTGACGCTTCCTACCGACGACCTGGTCGTTGGCGATCCACGCTGTTGTTGCAGCGCTACTGCCGGCGGCAGACCCTCGATCGAATCCACCTCGGGGACCGCCATCTGGTGAAAGAGCCGGCGAGCATATGGCGAGACGGATTCCAGGTAGCGGCGTTGAGCCTCGGCATACAGCGTCCCAAACGCCAATGAGGATTTGCCGGATCCGGAGACGCCGGTGAACACCACCAGCGCGTTGCGAGGAATGTCGAGTGAAATGTCTTTTAAATTGTGTTCCCGGGCGCCTCGGACCCGCACCAAGCCGTCCGAAGAGTTGGCCGACGAGTTCCAATTTTTAACCTTCGCGTCCATCTGTTTCCTCTGGGCCAGAAGCACGGCTCGCCGGCCTCTGACAGAGAAACGGCCGGCAGAGGTGCGGGTTCCGTCCGATGGATTTCTTGCGAAGAATAGCTCGAGCGACCGCCTGCGCGCCGGTCGTGGGGTCACGCGAAACGGGTTCGCTGGATGTTCTGACGTTCGCGTGAATATGACCGCTTTACCCCAGGCCGAGCTCTGTTCTCGCCCGGCTTGGCAACACCGGAGGATAGCGAAGCGATACTAAACGGAGGATGCAGCGTCGTTGTCTCCCCGCATGGGATCGAATTCGCCGCAAATCTTGGACACCGCGATGGCGGCAACAGCATTGCCAATCACGTTGCAAAGCGCACTGAGCATCGACATGAAGCGGTAGACGCCGAAGATAAGGGCCAATCCTTCGATAGGGAGAATTCCCGTCGCCGTGACGGTCGCAGCGAATACGACGAAGGCGCCGCCGGCGACCGTAGCCACTCCCTTCGAGGTAATCATCATGACCATCAGAATGCCGAATTGCTGTTCGTAGGAGAGGGGAATGTTGTAGGCATTGGCCAGGAAGATGGTGCTAAACGACATAAATAGCGACGCGCCGTCTAGGTTGAAGGAGTATCCTGTTGGGACAACCAGGCCAACGGCTTGCTTCGATGCTCCATAGCGGGGGAGTTTTTCCAAGAGGCGCGGCAGAACGGACTCGGACGACGCCGTTCCGTAGACGATGATGAGCTCATCCAGGATGAATTTAAGTAGATCGAAGAGGCTGAATCGGAAAATCGCGCTCACGGCACCCAGAACGACGACTATGAACAAAATTACTGTCACGTAGAAAAATAACACCATGTAGATCAGGGATACCAGGACGGCAGTGCCATTGGCCCCTACGGCGTAGGCCATTGCGCCGAACGTACCGATGGGCGCGAGCCGCATGATAACATGGATGAATTCAAAGAAGCCTGTCGAAATCGTGTTCAGGCCCTTCTCGATCGGTGCGCGCCTCTCGCGGCTCAGACGAAGCAGCCCGAAGCCAAACAATACAGCGATCAGCAGGACCTGAAGGAGTTCGCCTTTTACAAATGCTCCGACGAAATTATCCGGAAAAATGTTCGTCAATAGAGTGAAGAAGGTGGTGTGAGTAGCAGTCGCCTGTTTGGCCACCTCGGCTGCGCCTTTGACGGCACTGGAATTGGCGGCCAATTGGCCGAGATCTCTGCCGACCATGAACACGTTCGCCGCGATCATTCCGAAGGCCAATGCGATGGACGATACCACCTCAAAATAGATCATGGCGGCCAAACCGACTTTGCCGATGCGTTTGACATCGTCGGCGGCTAAAATGCCAATGGTTACCGTCAGGAAGACCAGCGGGGCCACCGCGGTTTTAATCAGCCGCAAAAAGAGGTCGCCTAGCACCTTTAGAGAGGCCGCGAAGTCCGGCCAGATCAGGCCGACAACCACACCCAGAACCATGCTCACGCCGACTTGAAATCCCAGCCCCGTCCAAAGCGGAGACTTCTTCTTAGCGCCGCCGTCCAATGCGGCGATAGCCCCAGTCACTTGGTAAACCACGTTCCCTCGCTTTGCCATCTTGCAGCGGCGTTTTGCAATGTCTCGGTCGGCTTATGCTTAGAATCTCTTTGGCGGTCGATATTTTCTTCAAATTCCTCGATGTTCTAACTGCATCGCGATCGCTCAATGTCTCACGCAGACAGCTTCCAAATTACGCCCACGGTCTGCCGACTACGCCGATTGCCGGCTTCGCATGCCCTCTCAAGCTCCGGCGCGCGCGGGTATTGTCGCGCGCATCAGATCGTCGATCCCTGGCAGTTCCTCAACCCCGTTCACAAGTCCAATGAGTGAATCGACTGCTTCCACCCCGACGACCGGATCGCCCAGCATGTGCACCTTGCGGCACATCTCCGTCTCAGTCATCGGATTGGCGATCGAGCCGCGCGGATGGTCAACCTGGGATGTCAGCACGGCACCTCCTGCCGTTTCGACGCTCAGCGCGCATGAAACGCCACGCGGGAGCGTATCGTCCGCAACCACCTTGAGCATCTCGGAGAGGCGCAGAACTTCTGGCAGCTTGAGCTTGTCGTTCTGATACTGCGGCGGCAGAGCGCCGCCTTCCAGAAGCGCGACAGCGACGGAATAGGGCAAGCTCACTTGAGCCTCGTGATAGGTCGCTGGGTGTGCGTTCAAATGGTAGTGAGCCCAGGCTGGATGACGGCGCATGGTCATCCTCTGGATCGCACTGGCGGGCTCCTTGAGCTCGGCGCGCACGTTTAGGGCGCAGTCGATCGCGTTGTGAATTGGCCGTGCGCAGCTATAGGGTTTGTATTCAATGTCGATCGGGAATGACGTCCCGAGATCGCTGGTTAGCGCGCCAACGTCATACTGATCGGTGAATACCCGGCAGAAACCCCGCTCGCCCTCAAATATCGTGGCCGCACCGGTATAGCCGAGCTTGGCCATTTCCGCCGCGGTGATGCCGTTGCGCGCGGCAGGCCCCGGGTTGAAGCGCTTCTGCATCGAAGGACCGTACATCTCCATCAATCCAGATGCCTGAGCGCCCGCGAGCCCGAGCGCGGATACGGTCTGTTTGTGGTCGAGACGCATCAGGCGCGCCGCCGCGATCGTAGCACCGAATACGCCGCAAGCGGGCGTGGTGTGGAAGCCGCGGTTTCGCAACGAAAAATTAGTGGCGTTGCTGGCCCGCGCCATCATTTCGCATCCAAGGACAACTGCCGCGAGAAATTCCGATCCACTCGACGCTTCGCGTTGAGCCGCGGCAAGCGCCGCCGAGACGACTGGCGGGCTGAAATGATAGAGCGCGAGGATATCGACGTCGTCGAGCTCGATACTATGAGACGCGATGGCGTTGGCAAAAGCAGCATGCACTGCCGGCACCTTGCCGCCATGACCGATGAGCGTCGCCTCGGCCTTGCCGCCATTCTCTTCCGCGAAACGCGCGGCGATCTTTGCGCTGTCGGTGCGACTACCGCCAAGAGCGACGCCGAGATAATCGCGCACGAGTATCTTGGCATCCGCGAGATTCTTGGCGGGAATGTCGCTCACTTTGAAAGAGACAAAATGGTCGGCAAGGACCTCTGCTGGTGTTTCGCTCATTTTGTACTCCTGTGAGGTTCAGTGCTGGGCAAGGTGGGCGGCGCGGTTCGGCACGATACCGGATGGAGGCACGTCGAGACGCACCGCGATGCCTTCGAGCTGGGTGCTCGGCGCCGGATAGATCTTCATGACCAGGGGATCGTGCCCCGGAATGATGTGGCTCTCATCGGGAGCAAGCGCGAACAACTTGTCGAAACCTTCGAGCATTTCACCGACGTGGAAGGCCGACGTGAACGGACGGCCGCTCGCCATGTTCTCGTAGAAATGGCTTACGTCGGAGGCGAGCACAACGAACCCGCGGCGCGTCTTCACCCGGACGAACTGGAGTCCTGCCGAATGGCCGCCAGCCGCGTGGATCGTCAGGCCAGGCGCCAGCTCGGCGTCGCCATTATGGAAAATTACACGTCGCGCATAGTTCAGCCGGACGATGCCGCACACATCCTCAACTTCAAACGAATGGGACAATCGCGGATAGTGCATGTACCGCCCAGTGGCATAGGCCAACTCCCGTTCCTGAAGGTGAAATCGTGCTTTCGGGAAGCGATCGAAATTTCCGGCGTGATCGTAGTGCAGATGGGTCAGGATCACGTCGTTGACCGCGTTCGCATCGATGTCGAGGCTGCTCAGTGACTCGATCGGACAGCGTAGAAATGTGCGTTTTCGCTTCTCCGAGACCTCCGCATTGAAGCCGGTGTCGATGACAAAGATACGGCCCCCTCCCCTTGCAACCCAGACGAAATAATCCATGGGCATCGGCCCATCATGAGGATCGCCGCCCATAAAATGATCACTGCGCCGTGCGCCACGGGTCGCATAACGGATGGCAAAGAGTTCGTAGTCCGGTTCGGTCATGACTTACTGCACAGGGCTCCCGCACGCGCGTGAAGTGAAAATCGTGGAACAGGCCCTGCATAGGCCCGACGCAGCGTCATATCTGTCGGCCATCTTGGCTTCATCCGCGAGCATCATTCCGCCGCGCGCCCGTCTTCCGCGCCAAGGCTCCTTGCGCACCGACTGACAACACGGGTGGACCACCGACCTCTGCGCGAAGCTGAAGCATCGGCACTGCCAACTTTGGGCACGAGGTCGCGCGGCTGGGTCAATGACGATCCGACTCCGGTACGAAAACGTAGCCCTCCATGATGCGCCGCGCGGTGCGCCCGAGAGTGGCGCGCCGAACGATGTATCCGTTGGCTTCGGTTTTCACGACCTCGGTTTCGGTCTCGATCACTCCCGCGGGATGCCCGATTCGCACGCTGCCGGCATGGCGCGTCTGCAACCGGGTGACTTCATGCACCAGCGTTCCCTCCAGTCGGCTGGCGACGCCGGTACAGACGGTGCTGGTTCCAGCATATGTCTTGTGGGTCTGCTGCATGAACATGAGACGAGAGACGAGATCGACCTCATCCTCCCTCACCTCCGAGCCGCCATCATCGCGATACGATGCGGACGGGCTGACAATACCGAGAATGGGGGTGGCCGGAGAATCCTCGCGCGAGCGCGCGGCTTCTGCGACCATGCCCATGCGCTCGGCGGCGACACCGCGGATGGATTCAAGGCGCTCGCGCAGCGTGCGATCGGCATCCAGATGCGCCGCACTTTCAGTACCGCGCAGACCTAGATCGCTCGCACGTACGAATACATGGGCATTACCGATGTCCACCAGCGAGACATCAATCTCACCAATGTCGGGAACGTTGAGCCTGTCCAGCGGCCGTCCGGTGGGAAGCAAAGCGCCTGTGGCGGCGCCGGCAGTGTCGGAGAAATCGATAAGGATTTTTGCGCCTGTTCCGGGAACGCCCGGAACCGAATAAGTTCCGCTTTCGAGAGGGCGACCATCCTTCACAGGCACCTCGATCGTCAGTACCCGCGAGAGGTTGGTATTGAACACGCGCACCTCGGTCACCGGCTCACATGCGGTAACATATCCTTCGTAAACCGCGAAAGCGCCGACCGCCGAACTGATATTACCGCACAAGCTCAACCAGTCGATTTCTGGATGCGTGATTTCCACCTGGCCGAACGTATAGGTGAGATGCGTATTGGAAGCACGTGGTTCATCTGCGCGGACCGGACCAATGATGGCGAGTTTGCTTGTCAGAGGATCGGCGCCGCCGAGTCCGTCGATTTGGCGTCGATCCGGGGATCCGAAAACCGAGAGGATCGTGCGGATACGTTCGGCATTTTCCGTCGGAAGGTCGGCTTCCTTCAAGAAAACGGCCTTGCTGGTGCCGCCGCGCATGATCACGCATCTGATCTGACGGGTCATAGTCTCTCCTCCCGGGCCGATCTGTATCTTAGTCAAACGTTAAATGTCAACAATCTGAAACAGCCTTCTGATGCCCGCAAAACGCAGTCCACGCGTTTCCCGGCGTCAGGCCTTTTGCCTGTCGCTCTTGAGGGCTGCTTTCGATGCGGGCTTGCGTTGCTTGACTTCGCTTTGGATCGAAAGCAGGGCGTGTCGCAGATGGGTACGCATGGCGATTTCCGCTGCATCGGGGTCGCGCGCAATCATGGCTTTTACCACAGCCTGATGTTCCTTGAGAGCTTCTTGGGCGCGGCCCTTGCGGGAAGCTCGACCGATACCGAAAAATGCGCAGCAGATAATAAAGATCGTCGCAAAGCATCTCGATGAGCTTCGCGCTATGGCTGCCTTGGATAATGCGAAAATGGAAGTCATAATCGCCCGGACGCTGATAATAGTTGTCACCGGCCTTGAGAGAACGTTGCGCCGCATGCCCTTCCAGGAGCTTCGCCAGTTCACTCAGCTCGGCATCCGTCATGCGCTCCGTGGCGAGACGGCACGCCATGCCTTCCAGGGCCTCCCGGACATACAGCAGATCGGCTAGATCTGAAGGCTGAACGGCCGAAACCCGGGCACCAACATTTGGGACCCGATTCACGAGCTTTTTGCCTTCCAGGCGGCGGATAGCCTCCCGAACGGGCCCGCGACTGATCCCGAAGGATTTCGCCAGCGCTACTTCGTCCAGCTTGCTTCCTGGCTGATAGTCGCCCTTGATGATGGCTTCCTCCAGCCACTCGAACGCACGATCCGCGAGAGTTCTTCCGCCGAACAACGGGGGTTCCAACACGCCTCCTCCACTCTGGCTTGCGATGACTGACTTCAGCCGGCCGGAGTGCATTTTTGGCCCAGGCTTCCCACTTCCCGCACACGCCCAATCATCTGACGAACGTGACGACTTGTGTCGAGTGTCAACATGCACCACGGGGACGTCGATCGCAACATTCTCTTGCAACTTCGGCTTGAAATCAGACGGCAACAACCTCTCGCAGGAAGAAGGGGACCTATAGGCTTCCCTGAACAGGTCCGAAATCCACGGTCTGGCATCGGGGCACGTCCGAAGCATTTGGAGAGGCTCCGAATCACCATCCAGGCCACCTTTTGCCAGCGAAAGTGGCGACCCCGGCAGATCCGGACCCTCGGTGCGGAGGGCCTGCGCGGCGCCCCACAACCAAAGTTATCGTCTAATGTTGACATTAGGCACGTGGAAATGTTTTTGTACCGGAACGGCCGTCCCGCGGACGACCGCCTCCCAACGTGGTGATGAAACGAGATGCAATGCCATATCTGATAGCTGCAAATCTGGCCGCCGAGTCGCCGGGGCATCAATTCCGCAAGCTGATTGAACGCCCCGGGATCCTATGCCTGCCCGGAGCACACAATGGCATGGCGGCGCTGCAGGCCAAGGCAGCGGGCTTCGATGCGCTGTATCTCTCCGGCGCGGCCATGACGGCGTCCATGGGGCTGCCCGATCTCGGCATTATTACCGTCGATGATGTGGCCTTCTTCATCCGCCAACTGAGCCGCGCGGCCGGTCTTCCAATCCTGGTAGATGGCGATACCGGATACGGGGAAGCTCTCAACGTCATGCACATGGTTAGATGCTTCGAGGACGCCGGAGCCGCCGCGGTGCAGATCGAGGACCAGCTGCTGCCCAAGAAATGCGGTCACCTCAATGACAAGAAGCTTGCCGATCCGAACGACATGGCAGCCAAGATCGCCGCGGCAGCGCGAGCCAGACGAGATCTTTACATCATTGCCCGCACCGACGCCGCTGGGAGCGAAGGCATTGATGGCGCGGTGGCGCGCGCCAAACTCTATCTGCAGGCCGGCGCCGACGCCATCTTCCCGGAGGCTCTCACCGACGCGGAAATGTTTCGCGAATTCGCCCGGAGGGTGGATGCCCCCCTTCTCGCAAATATGACGGAATTCGGCCGCACGCCGTTCTTCACCGCCGCCGAATTCGAAGCCATGGGCTACGCCATGGTGATCTGGCCGGTCAGTGCCTTTCGCGTCGCGGCGAAGGCCCAGGAAAAACTATACGACGTGCTACGCCGCGACGGCAGCACGCAGACGATGTTGGATGAAATGCAGACCCGCGCCGAACTTTATCGCGCCATCGGCTATCACAATTACGAGGCGCTGGACGAATCCATCGTGAAGACGATCGTTCCCGAAGTGATGCCCGAACGCCCCGTTCTGTTGCGCGGCACCGATTGAGTCTCCCGGCCGGCACAGTCGGCTGCGATCCAACGCGGCGCTTCGTCCAATGGCCGGCACTCGACGGCGCGATCAGAAGCTTCCGAGACCGGCGCCGACGGCTTGGCCAAAGGAAGGCAAAATGACACCCTCACATTCTCCCGGAATCGCGGTCATCGTCGGCGGCGGCAATGGCATCGGCGCGGCGTGCTGCCGCCTGATGCGCGAACGCGGCTGGACCGTGGTTGCGGCCGACAACGACGCGGTTGCCGCGCAGGCGGTCGCCGAGGAAACCGAAGGTCATGGCTACGAAATTGACGTCCGCGACGCCGATGCGCTCGACCGGCTTGTTGCCAACATCGAGACCACGGTCGGTCCGATCGCGGCGCTCGTGGTCTCTTCGGGAACGTTCCAGGACAACGTGCCCGTCGGTCAGACACCGCGCGACGCCCTTGATCGCATTCTCAGCGTAAACTTTTCCGGCACCTACAACGTGAACCGCGCCTTCGGACCGCGCATCGCAGCTTCCGGCGGCGGCAGCATCGTGAATCTCTCCTCCGTCACCGGCCACGGTTCGACGCCCCTGAACATCTACGGTCCGACCAAGGCGGCAATCATCAATATGACTAAGTCGTTTGCCGGCGAATGGGGACGATCGGGCGTGCGCGTCAACAGCGTCTCTCCCGGCGTTACGCTCGTTCCCCGGGTCGTGGCACGCAGAAAGAGCGGCGTTCGCTATCCAACCAATCTCGACGAGCAAATGGCCCTTGGCCGCTGCGTCGAGCCGAGCGAGGTTGCCGAAGCGGTGGAATTCCTCTGCTCGCCGCGGGCGTCCGCGATCACCGGCACCGATCTGGTGGTGGATTGTGGCTGGCTGACGGCCAGCCTTTGGACGTCCTATGGCGGCGTACGGCCGCCGCTGTGACGGCAAACCCGATTCTTTGATTTCCCTCCCATGGGCGCTTCAACTCTTTGACGCCGAGGCTTTGTCCGCGGATCCGTCGATGATCGTAAGGATCACGGGCCAATATTCAGCGCCGAGCCCTTTTTCGACCGCGAGCCTCAGCAGTTCTTCGCTGCGCAGAGCCCCATTTGCGGCAATGTCCGCGTCCTGCGCCATCGCCAGGGCATAGGAAATGTCCTTGAGCATGTATTCCGTCGAAAAGACGCGACGCGGAAACTCGCGCGGCGCGACCGACTTCAAGCCGTGATTGCGGAGTGCGAAGCTGTCGGCTGATCCCTTCGAAAACGCATCGAAGAGGAACTTGGTGTCGATGCCGGTTGACCGCGCAATGGCGGCTGCCTCACACAGCGCGGTCACAGTGCCGACCACCACCATATTGTTCAGGATCTTTACCACCTGTCCCGAGCCGGCTTCGCCGCAATGGGTGACTTCCGACGCGAAGCACCGAAGCAGCGGCTCGATGCGCGCGAATACCGGTGGGCTGGCGCCAACGGTAATGGCCAGCGTTCCCTGCTCGGCGGCCTGCCGCGTACGGGCGACGGGCGCGTCGGCATATTCGACGTTTTTAGCGGCAAACTTCGCGGCGAGTTCCCTCGATAGTCTCAGCGGGCTGGTACCGAGATCGACAACGGTCCGTCCGGGCCCTACGTTGGCAATCAATCCTTCCGGCCCTTCGCATACGGCCTGAAGATGTTTGCCGCTCGGCAGCGAGATGAAGACGATATCCGCCGCTCGGGCAACCTCCGCCGCCGAACGTGCCGGCGTGGCGCCGATCGCCGCAAGGCGGCCGACGGGCTCTGGAGCGAGATCGAATATAATGACGGGCGAACCGCTCTTGGTGACGAGATGCCGACACATGGGCTCTCCCATCACGCCCAGTCCGATGAAGCCCAGAGTCTTGTTGGTGGTCATTGTCAGGTCCTGCCATATCGCTAGATCTTGTTGACGAAAGTCCAGAACAACGGGCATCCATTCGTCAAATGCCCAGATAAGCCCGCCGCACGTAATCGCTTGCCAGCAGGTCCTTTCCGTTGCCGCTCAAGGCGACGCCGCCGGTTTCGAGCACGAAGGCCTTGTCGCACAGGCTGAGTGCAAGTTTGGCATTCTGCTCCACCAGCACAATAGACACCTTGGTTTCGCGATTGATCTCGGTGATAATCCGCGCGATCTCGTCGACGATGATCGGCGCGAGTCCCAGCGAAGGTTCATCGAGAAGCAGTATCCGCGGCTTGGCCATGAGCGCGCGGCCGATGGCGAGCATCTGCTGCTCGCCGCCGGAGAGGGATCCCGCGGCCTGATTCCGGCGCTCCACCAATCGGGGAAAATACTGATAAATCCAGTCCAGCGTGTGCTGCCGATCGACACGGTCGCGCCGCAGATAGGCGCCAATGGTCAGATTGTCGAAAACGCTCATCTGCGGAAACACCCGTCGACCTTCCGGTGACAACGCGATGCCGCACGCGACACGCTCGGGCGCCGTCAGCTTGTCGATCCTTCGTCCGTCGAGCAGAATCTCTCCTGCTGCGACGGGCTTCAGCCCGATGATCGCCTTCAGGGTGGTGGTCTTCCCTGCTCCGTTGGAACCGACCAGCGAAACGATCGATCCTGCCGCTACCTCCAGGCTTACGTCGTGGAGCGCCGTCACATCGCCATACGTCACGCGGATGCCGCGAACCTCAAGCATGCGCGGCACCCTTGCCGAGATAAGCCTCGATAACCAAAGTGTTGGCCACGATCTCCGCCGGCGCCCCTTCAGCGATCAAAGTGCCGTGGTCGAGCACCACGATCCGATTACACAATCCCATGACGGTGCGCATATGATGTTCGACCAGAACCATCGTCACGTTTCGATCATTCTTGACCCGCACCAGAACGCGCGCGAGTTCAGCGGCTTCTTCTGGATTCAGTCCCGCTACCGGCTCGTCGAGCATCAGCAATTCCGGCTCGCTCGCAAGTGCAATGGCGACCCCGAGGCGGCGCTGCTCTCCATAGGCCAGTTCTCTCGCCAGAAGCGTCCTGCGGCGCGTCAGGCCGAACAGATCGAGGATGTTCCTCGCCTTGGCCTCCGCTTCCGCCTGCCAGCGCTCGGGAAACAACCCCTTGCGGAACGTGATGCCGGAAGACGCATAAGCCCCGCGCACGACATTTTGCAGCACGGTCGCCTCTGGATAGAGGGTGGCGGCCTGGAACGTTCTGGACAAGCCCTGCCGGACGATCTTGTTGGCGGACATAGCGGAGATATCGCGCCCCTTGAAACTCACCGTCCCAGCCGTCGCGCGCAGCACGCCGCTGATCACGTTGAATACCGTGGTCTTGCCGGCGCCGTTGGGGCCGATCAATCCGAGGACATCGCCCTTCTCGACATGAAAGGTCACGTCTTTGACCGCGATCACGCCGCCGAACACGCGTTTTAGATTCTTTACCTCGAGCATCGTCACGGCCGCGTCTCCATCGGCACTGAAGCTTCACCTGCGTGCGACCGCCGCAATGCCTTCGTCAAAACACGCGGAAGACTTGCGAGACCATCGGGAACGAACAGCAGCGAAAGTACGAGGACCGCGCCATAAACAATGTGCTGAAGGCCCTGCGCGGAGCGCAGCAGCTCGGGCAAGGGCGTCAGCACGAGGACGCCGATGACGGGGCCAAGCACGCCGGCGCGGCCGCCGACCACAAGCATTGTGAGGTACGAAACGGACTCCGAAAAAGTGAAACTATCGGGCGAGATGAATTGGAAATAGTGCGTGCTCAGGGCGCCCGCCATGCCGGCGATCCCGCTGCCGATCGCGAATGCGATCACCTGGTAACGATGCGTATCAACGCCGCTTGACTCCGTAAGGCGTGGATTCTCGGCGGTCGCCGCAAGCATATCTCCAAACGGAGACCGGTAGAGCAACCACGTGAACAAAACCGTGAGCCCGGCCGCGCTGAGCGCGAGCGGATAGAACGACAGCTTGCTCGTGAGCGCGTAACCGAACACCGACATCGGCGGTATGCCGATCAGACCGTTGGCCCCGCCCGTGAGGTCGCCCATGTCGAGCGACAGCAGCACCATGATTTGGCCGAACGAAAACGAAACCAGCACAAAATAGACGCCACGCAGGCGCAGAATGATCCAGCCGAGGATTGCGGCGAGCGCGGCACTTCCGGCCGCCGCAGCCAGCACGCCCCAGATTGGCGACCAGCCCGCTTTCATCGCGAGCAGACCGGACAGATAACCGCCGATCAGCGCGAAGCCGGCATGTCCCATCGAGAGCTGGCCCATACGAGCAATGATCGCCAGACCCAGGACGAACATCAGGTTCAGGCAGGCTATGTTGCCGATATGGATATAAAATTGGTTGGGAGCTATCCACGGCAAAAGGCAGGCGGCCAGCAACGCTGCCGCCACGATCGCCAGGAAGCGCCGGACCTCGGTGTTTGAGCCGACAGACATCAGGCTTCCCGCTCTTTGCGGCCGAGCAGTCCCCAGGGCCGGATCAGGATGACTGCAATCACAACCAGGAACTGCAGAATTTCGGCCAGTGCGGCGCTCATGAAGGTGCCGGCGAAGCTCTCGATCAGCCCGATCAAAAGTCCGCCCAGCACCGCGCCGGGCACGCTTCCGAGCCCGCCGATGACGACGATGACGAAAGCCTTGAGTGTCGGCGCCAGGCCTACAAATGGCGAGACCGACAGCACTGGGGCCATCAGCGCACCGGCGAGTCCGGCAAGGCCGACGCCTAGAGCGAAGGCGAACGGAAAGATCACGTCGACCCTGATGCCCTGCACCAGTGCAATCTCGGAGTCCTGTGCTACCGCACGCATCGCACGCCCGAGCTGCGTATGGGCGATAAGCAGATACAGCAGGCCCACCGCAATGGCGGCTCCCGCGATCACGGTCAGGCGAGACCAGGGGAAGACCAGATTGCCGATGCTCAGCACGCCGGACACGACAGCCGGCACCGAGCGCGGCGACGGCCCCCAAAACAGCAGCGCGGTATTCTGCATGATCATGGCAATCCCAACCGAGGCGATCATCCCGTTGAGTTCGTTGCCTCGAAACCGGCTGAAAATCGCGCGTTCCAGAACGAGGCCTAGCGCGGCCGTCGACGCCACGGCACACGCCAGGCTCGCCGCCACGGGGATGTCGTAGCTTCCATACAGGATCGCAAAGACGAACGCGCCGACCATGTAGAACTCGCCATGCGCGAAGTTGACGATGCGCATGATCCCGAAGACGAGCGTAAAGCCGATCGCCATCAGAACGTAGATGGCACCGACCATCAATCCGTTAACGAGCGTTTGCGCAAGAATGGTTTCGATGCCCACCACGATACTCCGGAATAGAATTCATCGGCAGCCGCAGAACCCGTGCCGCGGCCCCGAAACTTATGGGCACGCAGCGGCGCAAAGTACTGCATCGACTGGCCTTCAAGAGGTCAATGGCAACCTTGCACGTCGCAAGTAGCAACCTTGACCGCGACGCCATCCCGGATTTTACCCACGTAGAATGGCAGATCGATCTGGTGATCGATGCCGTAGCGCTTCAGCCCGGTCCAGCTCGCATTTCCGAGCACGGTGGGGAAGTTTCTCAGACCTTCGAGTTCTTTCGCCACGCGCGTCGTATCGTCGACCGTGCCGGCCTTTTCCATTGCCGCGAACAGCATCTGCAGACCCGAATAGATGAAGAGGTTATGGCCGTTCGCGGGTAGAGAGTACTTCTGCTCGAACGCCTTGATGTATGCCGCCGTTTCGGGTCGGCTTGTGTCGATCGGCAGGTGGACATAGACGCCTTCCGCCGCCTGCTTCCCCGCAACCTTTACCAGCTCCGCCGTGACGTCACCGCCGGTGACCATGATCGGGCCCTTATAGCCCAGCTCACGCGCTTGCTTGACCAACAGGCCGGCGGTCGTGGGAGAGTTGCCGCCGATTTCCAGAGCGTCGAGCTGCATCAGCGCACGGGTCAGGACCGGAACAAAATCGACACGCTCGCGCTCGAAATAATCGACCTGAAGGTCGACGCCGATCGCGCGGTACGCCTCCTGCTGGGAGGCGGCAACCGACTGTCCGGTTTCGTCATTCGGCAGCAGCGCGCGCACCTTCTTGAAAGCCAAGGTCTTGTTGAGCCACGCAAGCTGCGGACCCGGAAACTCGGCGGTCGTGATCGCCGGCCGGAAAGAATACGGCAGGTCGGGCGCTATCGCTTTTGGCGAGAACGCCATGGTGAGCGTGAGAACCTTGGCGGAATTGGTACGGGCCTGTGTTGCCAAGGTCGACGCAGAACCCATGGGGCCAACGACATATTTGGTCCCGTCTTCAAGGATCAGCCGCTCCATCGCGGTCACCGCATCCTGAGCGCGGTAGCGGTCATCGTACTTCTTCAGCTCTATGGTGTAGGTCTTGCCTCCCACCTTGAGTCCGCCCTTGGCATTGATTTCTTCTGCCGCGTTGGTGGCGGCCATGGCCATCCCCTCGCCAAAAACGGCACCGGCGCCCGAAAGCGCCGCATTGACGCCTAACGTCAGAGTCTCCGCCGACGCGGCCCCGATCGCGAAGACGTTCGCCGCCACAGCGACGCGAAGGAAGAATCGAACCATTTGTTTCCTCTGTTATGCCGGCGGTCAGATCCCGCCTCCAAACAAGCAGTTTCTGCGACCGAATTCCGCACCCATATTGCAAAGGACCCGCCCACTGTCAAATGTCAACATTCGATAGCAGCCCGGGAATGCAGGTGGGGCGGTATTTTTATGTTAAATGTTGACAAACGGGGCCGATCACACTCTTCTGTTTCAAAAGAATGGGAGGAAAGAAAATGCGATCGATACTTTTCGCAGGCGTCACCGCGGGCCTCTTCGCTGCCGGAATGGCCGGCGCCACAGCCCAACCCGTAACCATTGGTGTCCACGCAAGTTTTTCGGGCGCTGGCGCAGCGTTCGCACAGGGCATGCTTGCTGCGACTGAAATGGCCGCCGAAGATGTAAACAAGGTTGGAGGGGTGGAGGTCGCCGGGAAGCGCCACCAGATCCTCATCCAGCAATATGACGATCGTTATAAGGCTCAGGATGCGGTGACCGCGATGGATCGCCTG
The DNA here is from genome assembly GCA_963793165.1 of uncultured Alphaproteobacteria bacterium. Classification (GTDB taxonomy): domain Bacteria; phylum Pseudomonadota; class Alphaproteobacteria; order Rhizobiales; family Xanthobacteraceae; genus Bradyrhizobium. Next base: position 1,217,766 of record CAWBYU010000001.1, on the reverse strand, counting down.
GTCATGCAGGACCACATCCGGTTCGTGGTCGGCCCCCTCGGTTCGGCCGCTGCGGTCGCAACCCGCTCGCGCACGACGGAGGGCAAGGTCATTACGATGACGCTGGGCTTCACGCCCCGCGCCCTCGGCCCCGACGCACCGTATGCGTTTCGTCCCGTCATCACGACCGCCGAGTTCTCCGATCCTCAAATGGCCTGGGTGCTGAAGACCATTCCTGTCAAGCGCGTCAAAGCGCTGCTGCCCAATGACGAAACCGGGCAGCAGATGGGAGCTGCCAATACCGCCGCCTATCGTCGCTTCGGCGCCGAGCTTGATGTGGATTACTTCGAACGTGAACGGGTCGACTTCGTCCCCATCCTCACGCGGGTTCTGACATCAGCCCAAGCCCTTGAGATTGGAGGTGCCGCGCCGACGACCGCGGGCCTCATCCTCAAGCAGGCCCGTGAACTCGGTTACAAGGGCCCCGTTTTCGTAACAGGAGGAGATGTCACGGCCGAGCTGGTCAAGGTTGCCGGCAAACAGGCGGCTGAAGGCGCCTATGTGCATCTGCCGATCGACACCAGCCTTCCGGAAACGGCAGCCTATATTGCGCATTACAAAGCAAAATACGGGCTGGAAATGAACGGGTTCAGCCCGTTCTTCTATGCCGGCCTGCAGATGTTGTTCGCCGCCATGCAAAAGGCGGGCACGGTCGAGGACACGACCCTGATCGCCGAGCAACTATCCGCATTGAAGGATTTCCCGACCGTGCTCGGCAAAGCGAGCTGGACGGGCCGTGAGCGATACGGCATCGATCACCAAATGTCCCTGCCCTTTTACATCGGACAGATTCGCGACGGTCTGGCTGTCAAGGTCGCAACCTGCGATCTGAACAGCTGCCGCTGAATAGGCGTTTGCGAAGAAGTTGCGATGTCGATAGCGGCCGCGCGGCAGGCCGAGCGCGCATGATAGCCATAGCGCAATGCGTTTCAGTTCAAAATGTTGCGTGGCTGCCATCGAGCCGTCGCAAAGAAATTGGGGCAAGGTCTATGTGCCGAATTGCAATTGCATTCGTAATGCTTCTAGCCGGTTGCGGCCTCGCCGCAGCGGAAACATATCCCTCTCGTCGGATCACCGTCATTGTGCCCTTTGGAGCAGGCAGCGGCACCGATGGCGTGGCGAGAATTGTCACCCAGCGGCTCGCAGAAAAGCTCAAGGCCACCATAGTGGTGGAAAATCGACCCGGCGCGAGCGGCGCGATTGGTGCGGTTGCCGCCGCGCGTTCCGCACCAGATGGCTATACACTGTTCTTCGGCGGAGCATCTACGCATGCCGCTAATCCCAATCTGCTCAAGTCAATCCAGTATTCCCCCAAGGAGGACTTTGCGCCCATCGCCGGTCTCGGCCTGTTCCCCTATATCCTCGTCGTTAATCCCGAGATTCAGGCCAAGAACGTTAGCGAACTGATCTCGCTCGCGATGCAAAAGCCCGGCTCGCTTTCGTTTGCCTTTGCCAACGCTCTCGGCCAGCTTTCCGGTGAAATGCTCAAACGGCGGGCGGGCATCGATGTACAGGGCGTGCCGTACAAGAGCAGCCCGGAAGGGATCACGGACGTCGTTGCCGGCCGCGTTTCCATGATGTTCGGGGATATGACTGCGGCCCTGCCCCTGACGCGGTCGGGTCAGCTTCGGGCTCTTGCGACAATCACGCAGGATCGCAGCGCGCTGTTTTCCGAACTTCCCTCGATGAAGGAGCAGGGGCTCGACTTCCGTAACCTCTCCGCATGGACCGGCGTGTTCGCCCCCAAGAACACTCCGCAGGAGGTGATTGAAAAACTGTCGGAGTTACTGCGCGAAATCGTGGCTGAACCTCCAGTCCGCCTGCGTCTCGCTGAAATCGGCTTCGAAGCGCAGTGGATGGCTTCCAATGAATTCGCCGAACGCATCGCCGCCGACATCGAGCTTTGGGCAACGCTGACGAAGGAGGCGGGCATGGAACCTCAATGAGGCACCCCTGTCGGGCCCCGCGTTTACATTCTGCTGAAGGAAACCTCTTCGCCGCGGCATGAAACAGCGTCGGCATGAAGCGCATCAATGGTCCACGGGGTCTGTGTGTTCGCAGCAAACACACGACCGCTCGACGGAACAAGAGCGGCGCGGTGCGCCGGTGATTGCAGCCACGCCATCCTCGAACCGAACCGTGAACATGTGCAATTTCTATTCGATTACGTCAGCCAGGTGGCCATCCCGCGCGAACTGCCCGCAGGCGTACGCGAAGTTGCTCGTGGTCGAGAGCCTCGATGCTGAGGGCAAAGTGGTGCGTCGCGAGCGTCGCTGCTGGCATTCCGCGAGGCAGCAGTTCGACTTGGCTATTCCTCAATCGCCACCGCGGCCCTGACTGCATGGGAGCGCTCCAACGCGAAGAGCATTTGTTCGGAGCGTTCGAAATTTCCCACTATCGGCCGAAGGCGCGGCCAAACAGCGTCTGTGTCGTTCACCTCAAACCGGCGAACAAGCATGGTGGCCTCTTTTTGATGAAGCGGGCAATCAGCTCTTCCCTGAACTGATGCCGGAGTTGGACGCCATCAAGAAGCAGACGGTTAGCGGTCTAGTATTTCGGCGAGATCACGGACACCGCCGCGCGCGTGTTCCGCTCCCGTGGATAACACCACGCGGCGGGCTCGACTATCTGCGCGCCACCGTCAAGCGGCCGGGCTTCGTGATGAGCTTAGCTTTAGGTCATTTCGCCACGGCGGGTTTACGGAAGGAGCGGACTCCGATCTCTCCGATGCCGAACTGCGCGCAGCAGGACGCCCAGCGGTCGGCTCGGCAGTTGCCGACGTATGCGAAGCGGACCCGGAAGCAACTTGTTTCCGGCGCCCAAAAAACGCCGAGCAGGAGCGAACAAACCCAGCCGGTTTGTGGGAATAGCGGCCCATAGTTTGCCGGAATAGGCGCTTGGCTATGCTGCTAAGCCCTTGAAAAGCTTGGTGGGCGCACCAGGGCTCGAACCTGGGACCCGATGATTAAGAGTCATCTGCTCTACCAACTGAGCTATGCGCCCGGAAACCGGCCCGGAAAGCCTTCACAAGAGGGGGTCGTTTAGCAAAGCGATTCCCGGATGTCCAGCAAGGTCGACCTGAATATCCCCGGCATAACCCGCTGAAAGGAAAATCAAAAAAGCCGCCGGAATCCGGCGGCTTTTAACGAATTTTGCTGGCCGGGGGCCTGCCGGTCCTAGAGCCGCTCCGGGCCGGCCCCGCCGCGCTGATCCTTGACCGATCCGCCATCCCGATCGTAACGCTCCCGGTCATAGCCGCGACCCCGGTCGCCATCGCCGCGGTCCATGCCACGCATGAATTCGTGATGCCGCCAGCCTCCGCCACCGAACCGGCCGTCCATGCGTGTCAGGATGGCAAGGCGACGCTTCTGGCTGTCGTCGAGGGTCTTGTAGAGGGGATCGGCCGCATCCGCGATACGCTTCATCGCCGCTGCGCTGGCCGCCATGGTGTCGGCGCGGTCGCGCAAGCGCGTCACCGGATCGTCCGCCTTTTGTGCATCCTGTAAGTCGCCCCCCTGCGCATTCATCCGCGCATTGGCGCGATCGATCCGCAATTTAGCGAAATCCCGCACCGCGGTCTCGACCGGGGGCCATAGCTTTTCCTGATCGGGCGTCAGCTTCAGCCCGGCCTTGACCGCAGCAATCCGCGCGTCGGCGAAGGCGGACCGGTCCTCGCTGCTCATCCGCACGTGGCCGTGGAACCAGCGGTGGTGCTGGGCATAGACCGCGGTCGAAGCGGCAATGGACAGTGCGGCGATGCCGGCGATAGCAAACTTTCTCATGCGAACCTCCATCAAAAGGTTGACCGAGGATGAGCGCGCGCGGGCGAGCAATCAACTTACAGTTTGGACAGGTGGACTTGGTTACCGGGACGAAATCCCGACGCGACGTTTCAATGGCCAAATTATGAAATCCAGGTCGCCAGACCAAGGCCACGTCCGCCTTCGCGCGGCGGCCGGCCTTTCACAGCATGCCGAGGGCCCGCGGCAGCCATAGCGAGATCTCCGGCACATAGGTGACGATGCCGAGGAAGATCAGCATGGTCAAAAGCCACGGCCATACCGCGATGGTCAGTTCGGTGATGCCCATCTTGGCGATCCCCGACGCCACATACAAATTGAGCCCCACCGGCGGATGGCACATGCCGACTTCCATGTTGACCACCATCAGGATGCCCAGATGCACCGGATGGATCCCGAGCTTGACCGCCACCGGAAACAGGATCGGCGCCATGATCAGCACGATCGAGGATGCCTCCATCACGTTACCCGCCAGCAGCAGCAGCACGTTCACGATCAGCAGGAAGATGATCCAGTCGACGCCGACCGATGTGATCCACGCGGCGATGTGCTGCGGAATGTTCTCATTGGCCATCAGGAACGAGAACAGCACCGCATTGGTGATGATGTAGAGAATCATCGCACTCATATTCGCGGAGCCGAGCAGGACCCTCGGCACATCCTTGAGCGACATGTCGCGATAGACGAACACGGCGATGACGAAGGCATATACCGCGCTGACGGCCGCCGCCTCCGTGGGCGTGAACAGGCCCGCATAGATGCCGCCGAGCACGATCAGGATCAGCAGCAGTCCCCACATGCATTTGCGGAACGCCACGAACCGCTCGGTCCAGCTCGCGCGCGGCAATCTCGGATAGTCGTTCTTCCACGCGCGGTAAAAGGTCGTGAGCCCGAGCAGCGTCGCCAGCATCAGGCCGGGAATCACGCCGGCCATGAACATCTGTCCGACCGAGGCCGAAGAAACACGATGACCGGCGGGATCGAGCGCGACGCTGCCGCCGGTCGCCACGCAATAGATCACCATCACGATCGATGGCGGGATCAGGATGCCGAGCGCACCCGATGTGGTGATGACGCCTGCGCCGAAGCGCTTGGGGAAGCCCTGCTTCACCATCGCCGGCAGCATGATCGAGCCGATTGCGATCACGGTCGCCGGCGACGAGCCTGACACCGCGGCGAACAGCGCGCACGCCATCACGCCCGCAAGGCCGAGGCCGCCATACCAGTGGCCGACCATGGAGGTCGCAAAATTGATCATGCGCCGCGCGACGCCGCCATGGGTGAGGAAATTGCCGGCGAGAATGAAGAACGGGATCGCCATGATCTCGAAATTGTCGATCCCGGTGAACAGTTTCAGCGCCACCGACTCGGTCGGGACGTTGGTCATGGTGTAGATGAAGGTCAGGACCGTCATGCCGAGCGCGATCGAGATCGGCATGCCCGTCAGCATCAGCGCGATCAGCAGTCCGAAGATAAAGAGGCTGGTCATCGCGTGACCTCCGCCACGCCGATGCCCGGCTCTTCGACCTCGACCCCCTCGACAAACGCATGGTCATGGTGCGGCAATTCGCCGGTGCGCCAATAGGCATACGCGACCTGAAGGAAACGGAAGCACATCAAATAGGAGCCCAGCGGAATGCAGAGGTAGACAAACCAGCTCGGGATTTCGAGATCCGGCGAAACCTGGTCGGTGTACATCAGCCCGATGACGAATTTCGCGCCCATGGTTCCGATCACGGCCGTGAAGAAGGCGCCGCAGAACAGGCCGAACAGAACAACGATGTTCCGCCACGGCGATTTGAGCTGGTTGACCACGACATCGACGCCGACATGAATGCCGGTTCGCACGCCATAGGCCGCGCCGAACTTCGCCACCCACACGAACATGTAGATGCACAATTCCTGCGCCCACGACAGGTTGATGGGAAACAGCAAGGGATACAGCAGGGGAATACCGATGAGGTAGCGGTGCATCACCGCAACAAAGATGATCAGCGTCGCAGCCGCCATCAGCGACGCGATCAGTATCTCCTCAAGCCGGTCGAGGATGCGTAGAAACATGAACTCCCCCCGTGCCGATCATCCGCACAGCCGGGCGGATGATCTTGCGCGTTCCTTTCTGCGACCCGTGGCCACGGTCCCCCCAGATACAAAAAGGGCTTCCGCGCGAAATGGCACGGAAGCCCCCGATGCCGTGATCAGTTGGTCGCGCCCCTCGTCTCCTTGAGGAATTCGTCGATCAGCGGCTGGCCGACGCGCGATGCCACATCCTTGTAAACCGGATCCAGCGCCTTGCGCATCGCCTCGTCCTGCTCCGGCGTCAGCGTGACAATCTCGCTCTTGCCGGTCTTCTTGATCTCGGCGAGGGCATCCTCGTTTTCCTTCGCGGACTGGCCGTTGCCGTAGGCCGTGGCTTCCTTCATGGCCTTGTCCAGCTGGGCGCGGGTGTCGGCGGGGATTCCATCCCAGAACTTCTTGTTGGTGACCACGACGTAGCCGATGTAGCCGTGATTGGTGTTGGTGATGTACTTCTGCACCTCATGCATTTTCTGGGTGTAGATGTTCGACCAGGTATTTTCCTGGCCGTCGACGACGCCGGTCTGCAGCGCCTGATAGACTTCCGAGAACGCCATCACCTGCGGGATCGCGCCGAGCGAACGGAACTGCGCTTCCAGCACTTTGGAGGATTGAATCCGGAATTTCAGGCCCTTGTAATCCGCCGGGCTGACCAGCTTCTTGTTGGCGCTCATCTGCTTGAAACCGTTGTCCCAATAAGCGAGACCGGTCATGCCCTTGGCATCGAGCAGCTTGAGCAATTTGGCGCCGAGCGGACCGTCGGTGACTTTGCGCAGCGTCTTCAGGTCCGGCAGGATATAGGGCAGGTCGAACACCTCGAATTCCCTGACGCCGATCGGGCCGAACTTGGAGTTCGACGGCGCCAGCATCTGCACGGCGCCGAGTTGCAGCGCTTCCAGCTCTTCCTTGTCCTTGTAGAGCTGCGAGTTCGGGTAGACCTCGACCTTCACTTTGCCGTTGGTGTACTTCTCGGCCAGTTCCTTGAACTTGTCGGCGGCGAGGCCCTTCGGCGTGTTCGGCGCGACGACATGGCTGAACTTGATGACGATCGGATCGTCCGCCAATGCGGGTCCGGTCAGGGCCAATGCCACCACTGACGCAGCAGCCAAAACTAATTTACGCATATTTCCTCCGCGTGTTTTTGAGAAGCGTACGGCTTGCGCCGCTCGCAACCTTGTATGCTGGTCGCACCAATACAGAGAAGCCGGCGGAAAGGCCATTGCCCCTTTAGCAGGGGCTGTTTCATCGAATTTGCTGCGGTGCAAAATGAGCGATGACGCGAATGCCTGCAAAACCGGCGGTTCTCCCAGAGATCTTGATTTTCTTGTGCCGTATCTGCCGGCCTCGGCTCCGCGTCCAATAGAACTTCGCTAATGCGACGTTTCCTAATGGCGACTTATCGACGCAGCGTAGCGCCGAAGCTGCGTTGGCGGCTTCGCGGCTGTCGAACGGTGCAGTTTTGTAGGATGGGTGGAGCGAAGCGATACCCATCGCAAACACACTGACATTGATGGGTATCGCTTCGCTCCACCCATCCTACGAACGTGACTTCGCGTTCTCGCGGCGCGATCCGCCCGAGGTTTGCATCCTTCGTTGGCCCTCCTCAAAAATAGAGAGGGCGCAGGGAAGACCGGGTGCGCGCTGCACCGGCGGTCTCGTGTGCAATTGCGCACAAAAGACGCGCACACGAGCATACAGGTTCAGCGGGAGCATCCCGGCCTTCCCTGCGCAGTGGGTTACGACTTACTTCGTGCTCTCCCCAGTGAACGGCTCTTTTGCCACTGTCGTCGGCGGGACATCTCTCGCCAACTTGACGCCAGCACCGCGACGTCAGGACCACACGACTTCGCCGTACGCTTGAGCCACGCTCGTCAGTCGCAGCTCTCGCGTCCACCGCATCTCACCGCACGTTCGTGACGATGGCCAACGCCCCTCATCTGCCGTGAGACGCGCGGAATAAAACCACTGATTTGCCCGACGGCACGAGCGGAATATTTTTGCGCGAAGGGATGGACGGCTTGACGGTCCCCAATGTGGAAGTGATTTGCCCGTCGGGCAGATGGAGCTCGCAAGATGACCTGAACGCTTGCTTCGCTCGACGTCAGGTTCCGACGCAAGGCGGACATATCACCGCGCTTTCGCTGAGGTCAGTTACCGAACAATGCGGAACAGCTTGCAGCGCTGGCACGCGCCATGCCCTCTCAAAAGGCCGTCTCCCGAAACATCCTGCAGGCAAAAGCGCTAGCAGCCACGGCACACACCCTTTAGGCGGTCACGAACCTTGATCTCGTCGCGAAGTACTTCACAACCTCGCCTGATCGCTTCCGCCGAAATTCCCTCTGATGGCTTTCCAAAAACAAGCACGATCTCGAACTTCAGTACGTTGTCGAGAACTTCGGGGGGCGCCGGCGGGAATGGTTGGGCGCCGTTCAAGGCTGCCATCGCAGCTGCATCAATCGCCGCGACGCCTGACCCGCCCACGACCTTGCTGGAGATCACTTTGCCGGAACGATCAAGGGCGAAAGCCAACTTGGCTTCACCGGCCCGCACGCACGCCTCAGGCGGAAATTGCGCATATGACTTGAATTGACCGGAGATCTTCTGCTTCCAGGCGCTTATCGCATCAGACTGTCCCCAGGACGGCGAGCAAACGACGGTCAGAAGTAAAAGCCAAGGCCACAAATTGTTTGTCAATCGAGCAATCACAAAAAGCCCTATCCGACGAGACGATCCCCTGAGCTTCCTTGATATCATACCATGCCGTTGATGTCGCCTTTTGGCCCTTCCGACTTCCAGGTTGCGTCGGGGAATGTCCGTTTCCCGGGAAAGTGGAAGTGGCGTGACCTCAGCGTGATGTCGCTACGCCGCCGGCTGTTCTGCCGTGCGCAGATGATCGAACACGAGCAGCCCGCTCGCGATCATTGCGCGGCATCGCGGACCACGATCTTGAGTTCGCGCCTAGTCGTCGCGCAGCGGAATTGCGCGAAGGTTCATGCCGGCGCCGATGACATCGAATGCGCGATCCGGGATGAGGCCGATGCCATGCCCGCCTGTACCATGCGGCAGACGGCATCGAAGCCCGTTAGTCCGGGGCACATGTGGATCCGAATTGATTTGTCCATGGCGTAGGATGGGTAGAGCGAAGCGAAACCCATCGCGGTCATGGGTGAAGCGGTGATGGGTATCGCTTCGCTCTACCCATCCTACGGGCTTGCCGGCCACCAACGCTATTCCGGGACGTGCGAAGCACGAGCCCGGAATCCATTTCGCAGCTCGTTTGCGCTCAGATAGATTCCGGGTTCGTCCTTCGCACGCCCCGGAATGACGGAGACGAGAAAACCTCAGCTCGCCGCCGCCGCCGGCAGGTCGCGCTGGTGCTTCATGACGATCTTGTTGAGCGCCCCGAGATAGGCTTTGGCCGCGGCGACCAGCGTGTCCGGATCGGAGGCCTTTGATGTCATCGAGCGGCCTTCATGGGCCAGCCGTACCGACACCTCGGCCTGCGCATCGGTGCCCTCGGTAACGGCGTGGACCTGAAAAAGCTCCAGCGTGGCCTCGTGCGGCACCAGCGCCTTGATGCAATTGAACACCGCGTCGACCGGACCGTTGCCCTCGGCTTCCTCTATTCTGGTCTGGCCCTCGATATCGAGCTTCATGGTGGCGCGCTGCGGACCGTGGGTGCCCGCGATCACCGTCAGCGACGTCAGCTTGATGCGGTCATGGGAGGCCGCGATTTCCTGATCGACCAGCGCCTCGATGTCCTCGTCGTAGATGTCCTTCTTGCGGTCGGCCAGCGCCTTCATCCGCACGAATGCGTCTTCCAGCTGGTTGGCGCCGAGCTTGTAGCCCATCTCCTCCAGCTTGTGCACGAAGGCGTGACGGCCGGAATGCTTGCCGAGCACCAGCGACGACTTTTTCAGGCCAATCATCTCGGGCCGCATGATCTCGTAGGTCGAGGCATCCTTGAGCACGCCGTCCTGATGGATGCCGCTCTCATGCGCGAACGCGTTACGGCCGACGATCGCCTTGTTGTACTGCACCGGGAACGAGGTCGCCGCCGATACCAGCTTCGAGGCCCGCGTCAGCATGGTGGTGTCGATCTTGTTCCACCACGGAAACACGTCGTTGCGGACGTTGATCGCCATCACGACTTCCTCGAGCGCGGCATTGCCCGCCCGCTCGCCGATGCCGTTGACGGTGCATTCGATCTGCCGCGCGCCGCCGGCGATGCCGGCCAGCGAATTCGCCACCGCCATGCCGAGGTCGTTATGGCAATGCACGGAGAAGATCGCCTTGTCGGAATTCGGCACCCGCTCGATCAAGGTCCGCATGAAGCGGGCATATTCCTCGGGCGTGGTGTAGCCGACGGTGTCGGGAATATTGACCGTGGTCGCGCCGGCCTTGATCACGGCCTCGACGATGCGGCAGAGGTAGTCCATCTCGCTGCGGGTGGCGTCTTCGGCCGACCATTCGACGTCGTCGATCTGGTTGCGCGCGCGGGTGACGTTGGCGATCGAGAGCTCCATCACCTGCTCCGGCGTCATGTTGAGTTTGACGCGCATGTGCAGAGGTGAGGTGGCGATCACGGTATGGACGCGGCCGCGCCTGGCGAATTTCACGGCTTCGGCGCAGCGGTCGATGTCCTTTGGATTCGCCCGCGACAGGCCGGCGATGACGGCGTTCTTGGAGCGCCGGGCGATCTCGCTGACGGCCTGGAAGTCGCCTTCGGAGGTGATGGGGAAACCGGCCTCGATGACGTCGACGCCCATGTCGTCGAGCATCTCGGCGATCTCGAGCTTCTCCTCGAAAGTCATGGTGGCGCCGGGGCATTGTTCGCCGTCGCGCAAGGTGGTGTCGAATATGACGACGCGGTCCTTGTCGGACTTGTTCACGGTGGTCATCGGAAATTCCTCTAAGTGTGCGCTGCTCATGAGCGCGGAAGGGATCTGGTGATCTCGCGCAACCCCTGAGTGCCCAGGCGCCAACCGCCCAGACGGCCCTCAGGGGCCGATAAGAAGCAGAAGCCCGCCGAGAAGCAGGGTGGGCAGGGACGCAGCCGGAATTGCTTGGGGACGGACGGCATCGGCCGCTTCACCCAGAACTCCATAACTATCGCTGCGCTTCAGCATTGCCAGACCCTTTGGAAGCGCATCCTCGGCCAAAACCATTGACGGTTGGTTGCCATGGGGCACGTTCCGGTACCGTTTCTAGACGAGAAATGCGGGCCGCCGCAACGCCAAAAGATGGTCAGATGGGCTGACCTAATTGAAGCCGGCGCGGCCGCCTAACGGCCCTTTCCGTTTCCCTTTCCCTTGCCTTCCTCCAATAGCGCCTTGCGCACCTGCTTGAATACCTCGAGCGATCCCTTGTCGACCTTCGGGAATTTGAGGTCGAGCTTTTCGAGCGCGCTGACGATGGTGGATCCGATCACCACCCGCGCGAACCATTTATGGTCGGCCGGCACCACATGCCATGGCGCCACAGCCGTCGAGGTGTGCCTGACGATTTCCTGATACACCGCCTGATATCTGGTCCAGAGCGCACGCTCGGTGATATCGCCCATCGAAAACTTCCAGTTCTTCGCGGGCTGATCGAGCCGGTCGAGAAACCGCGCGCGCTGCTCCTCCTTCGAGACGTTGAGGAAGAATTTCAGGATGACCGTTCCGTTGCGCGCCAGATAGCGCTCGACCGCGGAAATGTCCTCGAACCGTTCGCGCCAGATGTTCTTGGTCACAAGCTGCGGCGGGATTTTCTCTTGCGCAAGGATTTCCGGATGCACCCGCGTCACCAGGCATTCTTCGTAATAGGAGCGATTGAAGATGCCGATGCGGCCGCGCTCCGGCAGCGCAATCATGCAGCGCCACAGGAAATCATGATCGAGTTCATGGGACGTCGGCTGCTTGAACGAATAGACCTCGCAGCCCTGCGGATTGACGCCGTCGAACACGCTTTTGATGGCGCTGTCCTTGCCGGCCGCATCCATGCCCTGAAAGATCAGCAGCAGCGACCAGCGATCCTGCGCGTAAAGTTTTTCCTGGAGGTCGTTCAACCGTTTGCGGTTGGCTTCCAGGATCTTTTCGGCCTTTTCCTTGTCGAGACCGCCTTTCTCATCGGTCTTGTGCGATTTGAGATGGAATTTGCCCGATCCGTCGACGCGGAACGGCTCGATAAAAGGTTTCAACTCGGCCGCCAGAGATTGCGAGGGTTTCTTGCTCATGAGAATGACGCCCTTTTTTCTAGCTGCCCGTCTGCGCCTCGATGAACGCGGTGACGAAGCGCGGCATCGCCGCGGTGAGATCGCGCCTATCATGAACGAGATGGATGGCGGAAAGTTCAGGCTGTTGCTGCCGGGCCAGATTGGCTTCGATCCTGGCGCGCAACGCTTCGCCGGAACCGTCTATATGCAATATCCTGATCATGGCGACCGCCGCGCCGGAGACGACGCAATCCCAATGCGGGCCGGCCTGGTAATCCGCGGGCGTCAACCCGGTTTCCTCCTCGACCTCGCGGGCGACGCTGCCCGACATATCGACCGCGCCCTCCCTGATGTCGTCGAGGTCGGGCGTGCCCGACGGGAAGTAGATACGCCCGGCATTGGCCGTGTGCTGCCCCATTTCGCCAAGGATGAACGCGCCGTCGGAGCAGCGCAGCGCGCCCATTCCGAAGCCGTTGAACACGTCGGGGTCGGGAAAACCCCAGTCGCGCCACGCCAGGAAGCTGGCAAAATCGGCTTCGAAATAACCGGCGCTGAAGCGGTCTTCGCCAAAGTCAGGATCGCGCGCCAGCAGCACGCGTCCGTTCCAGATCGGTTTCTCGCGCTGCTGAGCCGCGAAATGCGCGTCGATATCGGCGCGCCTTTCCTCGGCGAAAAGCCAGCGCCGCGGATGAACCTTCAGATCGAGCTGCGTGACCCGGTGGATGGCAACCGGCGCCATCAGCGCGCCGCCGTTTTATTTCGCATTCATCCCCGTCGTTTTCTTGACCTGATCGACGTATTTGTTGGTCCAGGTCTTGTGGACGTCGATGTTCGCCTTGGCCACATCAGGCGAACTCTCGCTGAACACCGCGAGCACCGCATCGGCGCCCTTGGGATCCATCTTGCCGGTCTCCGAAAACATCGGGATCGTGTTCTTCAACGCCGCGAGATAAAGCTCCTTGTTCTTGCCGACTATCTCCGGCGGCATTTTCGCCATGATATCTTCCGGCGAATGCGTATGAATCCAGGCGAGCGTATTGACGATCGCGTTGGTCAGGGCCTGCACCTCCTTCTCGTGCGAACCGACCCATGCCGTCGTGCTGTAGAGCGCGCCGCCCGGATACTCGCCGCCGAACACATCGAGCGTATCTTTCTGCGTGCGGGTATCGCTGAGGATGCGCAGGTCCGGATGGTTGCCCTGCAGCACGGTGACCGACGGATCCAGCATCACCGCCGCATCGATCTGGCCCTGCTCCATCGCCGCGACCGCGGTCGCACCGAGACCGACGCCGATCACGGAAGCACTGGCCGGATCGAGGCCGTTTTTCTTCAGCAGATATTTGAGAAAGAAATCAGTCGAGGAACCGGGGGCGCTGACGCCGACTTTCTTGCCGGCCAGATCCTTGATCGATTTGATTTCGCCGGTGTGCGAGGGCGACACCACCAGAACCAGGCCCGGATAGCGGTCATAGACCACGAAGGACTGCAGCTCCTGCTTCTTGGCGGCGAGGTTGACGCAGTGGTCGAAATAGCCGGAAACCACGTCGGCGCTGCCGCCGAGCACGGCCTTGAGCGCATCCGAGCCGCCCTTCAGATCGACCAGTTCGACCGCAAGGCCCGCCTTCTCGAACTCGCCGAGCTGCCTGGCCAGCACGGTCGGCAGATAGCACAGGCAGGAGCCGCCCCCGACCGCGATCGTGATCTTGCTTTGCGCTGCAGCGAGACCGGACATCAGCAACAGCGTCAAAAGCGTCCCGGCCAACCTGGCAAATATCGTTCTCATGCTTTCCTCCATGGCTTCCGTGGGTCGCACGATAGAGCAGCGCGCGCGCCTTGAGAAGGCAGCTTGGGACGCTCTGGTCAACGGCTGCGGGACGACATAGCATCCGCTTGCACGAATTTGCAAAAGGGGGACTTAACCATGAACCGCATCGCTACCTCGATATCGATCGCCGTCGCATTCGCAGCCGGCTGCGGCGTGACGCATTTGTTGCGACCGGCGCTCGCCGCCGAGACCATCGCCGCGCAGATCATTCATACCGGCGAACTGGAAGGAGACGCGCTCGGCCCGGCCAATGCGATTGGATACCGCTCCAAGATGTTCGTCTCCGCCGACGGCGCCACGGTTTCGGTGCAGGACGGCAATGTGCCAAAGCACCTGCATCCCAACACCAACGAAATGCAATTCATCCTCGAAGGCACCGGAACGATCTGGCTCGGCGACAAGGAGGTGAAGGTAAAGGCGGGCGACCTCGTCGTCATTCCCAAGGGCACGCCGCATGGCGGCAGCAAGCCGGATGGACGGCCGCTCAAGGCGATCGCGATCAAGACGCCGCCGCAGGCGCCGGATGACACCAAGTTGCTGGATTGAGGGGCTTGCTCGTTATCCCTGCTGAGATCGTCATCACCGGGCTTGACCCGGTGATCCATCATCTTCGAAAAACTTGGTCTTCGAAAAACTTGTACGAAGATTGATGGATGCCCGGATCAAGTCCGGGCATGACGAGAGCGTTTCGCGGAGCAAGCGTAGGCTCGCAATGACGCGAGATAACCGCTAGCCCCGCCCCTCCGCCGCATTCGGCCGCCAGACCAGCAGCCGCCGTTCGACCACCGTCACCGCTAGATCGATCAGGATCACGAACGCCGAGAGCACGAACATGCCGGCGAAAACGCCGGCGACGTCGAACACACCTTCGGCCTGCTGGATCAGGTAGCCGAGCCCGGCCGCGGCGCCGAGATATTCGCCGACCACGGCGCCGACCACGGCGAAGCCGACCGAGGTGTGCAGCGAGGAGAACATCCACGACAGCGCCGACGGCCAGTACACGTGCCGCGTCAACTGCCGTTCGTTCATGCCGAGCATCCGGCCATTGTCCAGCACGGTGGAGCTGACCTCCTTGACGCCCTGATAGACGTTGAAGAACACGATGAAGAACACCAGCGTGACGCCGAGGGCGACCTTCGACCAGATGCCAAGCCCAAGCCACAGCGTGAAGATCGGAGCCAGCACGACGCGCGGCAGCGCGTTGGCCATCTTGACATAGGGATCGAAGACGGCCGCGACCCGGGGCTGGCGCGCGAACCAGAAGCCGACGACGACGCCGGCAATCGAACCGATCACGAAAGCCAGAATCGACTCCCACAGCGTGATCATCAGATGCTTCCAGATCACGCCGCGGACGAACCAGTCGACGATCTGGCTGCCGACATCGATCGGGTTGGAAAAGAAAAACGGCGGCAGCAGGATGCGCCCGAAGATCGGCACGGTGGCGAGCACCTGCCACAGCGCGAGGGCGACCACGGCGACCAGGAGCTGACAGGCGACAAGCGTTAATCGAGACATGAGTGACAGACTATCTCCGGGGTCGTCCCGGCGAACGCCGGGACCCATAACCCCTGATGTTCATTGTTGTAGAAGGTCTCTACCTTATCGCCCAAACGATAGGACACGGCGTATGGGTCCCGGCGTTCGCCGGGACGACGTGGGAAAGACGACATTACCCGGCCCCCGATTGCGCATAACCCTTCATCACCTCGTCCTTCAGCACGCTCCAGATCTCCCGATGCAGGGCGTGAAAATCCTTCTCCATGCGGATTTCCAGAATATCGCGCGGGCGCGCCAGCGGCACCCGCCAGTCGCCGATGATGCGCGCGCTCGGGCCCGCCGACATGATCACGACGCGGTCGGCCAGCGCGATCGCCTCCTCCAGATCATGGGTGACGAACAGCACCGCCTTGCGGTCGGCATTCCAGAAGCTCCAGCAGAAGATTGCCCATGATCTGCCGGGTCTGGGCATCGAGCGGACCGAAGGGTTCGTCCATCAGCAGGATCTTGGGATCGCGGATCAGGACTTGCGCAAGGCCGATGCGCTTGCGCTGCCCGCCGGACAGCATATGCGGATAGCGATTGCCGAACGCACCGAGACCCACCGATATGAGCCAGCCTTGCGCGCGCTCCAGCGCCAGCGCACGCGGCGCGCCCGCGATCTCGAGGCCGATGGCGACGTTGTCGATGGCGGTCTTCCAGGGAAACAGCGCATCGGCCTGGAACAGATAACCGGCGTCGCGGTTGAGCCCGACCAGAGGGCGGTCGAAAATCCGCACTGTTCCCGATGCCGGCCTGAGCAGGCCCGCGGCGACATTGAGCAGCGTCGATTTTCCGCATCCGGTGGGCCCGACAATGGCGACGAACTCGCCATGATCGACCGTCAGCCGGGCCTTCTCGACCGCGGTATAGACCCGCGCATCGGCGACACGGAACGCCACCGTCGCGTCGTCAAGCGCGACCGCCCTCGATCCCGCGGTCTCACCTGCCTGCACGCCCGCTTCCCCGATCCGTTGTTTCGCGGCGTGTGGATTACCGCCATCGCCCCGACAATTCAACCGATCGAGGCAAATAAGCAAGTGGGGCGTCGGCTTGGTGGGTCGAACGCCCTGTGATAATCCCATGACATGACGGCCGCCCAGCCACTGATTGCATTTGCGCATGTCGGAAAAAGCTTCGACGGCGGCCGCGGCGCGGAACGCGTGATCGCCGTGGACGACGTCTCGCTCGATGTCGCCGCGGGCGAATTCCTCGCCATCGTCGGCGGCTCGGGCTCCGGCAAGACCACGCTGCTGCGGCTGGCGAACCGGCTGATCGACGCCGACAGCGGCACCATCACGGTCGAAGGAGAGGACGTGCGCACGGTCGATCCGATCCCGCTGCGCCGCCGGATCGGTTATGTGTTCCAGAGCGGCGGGCTGTTTCCGCATATGAGCGTCGCCGCCAATATCGGGATCACGCCAAAACTGCTGGGCACACCGGGACCGGCGATCGCGGCGCGGGTGGATGAGCTGCTCGATCTGGTTCGGCTCGATCGCACCCAGCATGGCGATCGTTTTCCCCATGAACTGTCAGGCGGGCAGCGCCAGCGCGTCGGCGTCGCCCGGGCGCTGGCGGCAAAGCCGCGGATCGTGCTGATGGACGAGCCGTTCGGCGCGCTCGATCCCCTGACCCGCGACGGCCTTGGCGATGACTACCGCGCGCTGCACAACAAGCTCGAATTGACCACGGTCATGATCACCCACGACATGACCGAAGCCATTTTGCTTGCCGACCGCGTCGCTGTGATGCGCGCCGGACGCCTGCTGGCGCAGGGCACGCCTTCGGAACTGTTCAGGAGCGGCGATCCTTACGTCAGCGAACTCCTGCGCACGCCGCGGCGGCAGGCGGAGCGGTTGAACCTGCTGCTGCCGGGGGACGGCGCGGCATGAGTTTTTTCGCCGACCCCCGCTGGAGCGAAGCGCTCGCCCATCTGCCGGATTATCTCGGCAACCATGTGCGCGTCAGCATCGCGGCGCTGGCGCTGGGCCTCGCCGTCAGCCTGCCGCTGGCGATCGCCGCCCGCAATCGTCCGCTGATGCGCGGCGCGCTGCTCGGCGTGGCCAGCATCGTGCAGACGGTGCCGGGGCTGGCGCTGCTGGCGCTGTTCTATCCGCTGCTGCTGGCGCTGGCGGCCCTGTCGCTGACATGGTTCGGCTTCGGCTTTTCCGCGTTCGGGTTCCTGCCGGCGGTGCTGGCGCTGGCGCTCTATTCGATGCTGCCGGTGCTGCGCAACACCATCACCGGGCTGCAAGGCGTGGAGCCTGCGATCCTGGAAGCCGCGCAGGGCGTCGGCATGACTCCGCGTCAGTCGCTGTTCACGGTGGAACTGCCGCTGGCGCTGCCGGTGATGATGGCGGGCATCCGTACCGCGGCGGTGTGGGTGATCGGCACCGCGACGCTGTCGACGCCGATCGGCCAGACCAGCCTCGGCAATTACATCTTCGCAGGCCTGCAGACCCAGAACTGGGTATTCGTGCTGTTCGGCTGCCTCGCCGCCGCGGTGCTGGCGCTGGCGGTCGATCAATTGCTGGCCTTGATCGAAACCGGCATTCGTAACCGCAGCCGCGTGCGGGTGGCGCTCGGCGGCATGGGCATCGCAGCATTGGTCGCGGCAACCCTGGTGCCCTCGATGGCCCGCTCGCCATCGGGCTATATTGTCGGCGCCAAGACATTTGCCGAGCAGTATGTGCTGGCAGCGCTGATCGCGCAGCGGCTGCAGGCGGCGGGACACTCCGCCAGTTCGCGCGAGGGCCTCGGCTCCAACGTGATCTTTGAGGCGCTGGCATCCAACGATATCGACGTCTATGTCGATTATTCCGGCACGCTGTGGACCAACCAGTTTCACCACAGCGATATCAAGCCGCGCAAGGAACTGCTCGACGATTTGAAGGCGATACTGGCGCGGCAGAACATCACCTTGCTGGGCGAACTCGGCTTCGAGAACGCCTACGCGCTGGTGATGCCGCGAAAGCGCGCCGAGGCGCTGGGCATTCGTTCCATCGCCGACCTGGCGTCGCACGCGCCGACGATGTCGATCGCGGCGGACTACGAATTCTTCTCGCGGCCGGAATGGGCCGGGCTGCGCAAGGCCTATGCGCTGTCGTTCCGGATGCAGCGCCAGATGCAGCCGGACTTCATGTATGCCGCGGTGGCCTCCGGCGAAGTCGACGTGATCGCGGGCTATACCAGCGACGGACTGATCGCGAAATACGATCTGGTGGTGCTGGACGATCCCCGGCACGCCATTCCGCCCTACGACGCGATCGTGCTGCTGGCGCCGAAACGCGCCAATGACCAGGCGTTGCGCGCGGCATTGCAGCCGCTGCTCGGCAGGATCGACATCTCCGCGATGCGCGAAGCGAATTTGCGCGCCGCCGGCGGCGACGGCGCCTCGTCGCCCGATGCGGTGGCGCGCTGGCTGTGGGACAAGATCGGCAAGCGCTAGCGCGCTTGGTTCGCGATCTCGTCGGGATGCCTGGCTCGCTGAGCGAACTGTGATCTGGATCACGTATTGCGTCCCAAGAGGAATGATAACGTGGTGATCATCAAACGACGGGGTTCGATCATGCCCACCATATTCGACTTTCTTTACCGCGAATATTGCCGTGCCCGCCTCGCGGAAATGCGGAAGCAGCTTCTTCTGGTCCCGGCTGAAAGCCACCAGGTGCCAGCGAACGGCGATGTCAGCCACCTTGGCGGCTCCGCCGGTCGGGATGGCGGTTTTGGCGGCGACAGGACCGCCACGCAGCACGAAGCTTTCCACATTCAATGAGCCGGCGCGACTATCTGCTGCGATGAGCCGACATCGTTAGCCTGGCCGTTCAGGTCCGAAAACTGCCCCGCGCGGAAATCAGGGTTTGGCTTCGCTGTCGTTGGCAATCACCGCAACGGAAGCCTCTGTCGTCAGCAGCAGGAACGTAAATGTCTCCTGAAGGTAGAGGCGGACCTTCTTGTCGTCGTGACTTGAATAGCCGATCGACACATCCTCTCCGAGGTACAGACCGAAATCGCCGCCGCGCGTCGTCAGCACGAAGGCGCCGTTGATCGCGGGCGCCCAGATGATTTCGCCGTCCACCAGCTCCTTGATGTGCCGCAGGACCGGATAGCCGTGATCGCTGCTCTCGCTCAGGGCCGTATAGGCGTCGGCGCCCAGCAGCACCGAATAGGGACCGTTAACACCCTCGAGCCGCAACTGACTCAGTGCCGCGGCAATGACGTCGGGATAGGCGCGCACGTCGGGCGGAAGGGTCAGGACCGGATTGCTGGTGCCCTCGCGAAGGCCGCCGATGCCCGCGGCGGCGTAGCCCTCGAAGATCGCCCGGTCCTCCGCAAAGGCCAGAAGCCGCGCGGCATCCTTTGCGGGCTGCCAATCGGAATCGTTGGCGCCGCGCTCCACGTCGTCGATCTGCTCGCGATCGAGTTCGAAGGGCACGCGGAGTTCGACCAGCGGCTTGACCTCGCGCTGTCGCGCGAGGATGCCGCCTCCGGGCGCTGCGACATTGCGCAAATGGCCGGTGCCGACGGCGGAAAGCGCAATTCCACCCGGCCCCTGCACGTCGACGACGCGCCGCCCGGCGAGGTAGCGCTTGATGGTGCGCGAGGTTTCCTCCTCGATCTCCGACCAGGCCGCGTCGGATATCGGGGCAAGCTCGCGGTGAAGATTATTCATGAGGCAGGGTCTCCTTTAAGCGAACCGATGTCGAGCGAACCCTCGCGCCTCAGTGCCGGCGTCGGCGCTGCAACGGCAGGTGTGTCCAGAACGCCCGCGGCCGGACCATCGTCCGGGATATTTTCCAGGAACGTCGCGGACGGCACGAAGAACAGATTGCCGGTCCTGGCGAAGCTGAAATCGAGCAGCCGATCGTAGTTGCCGGGAGGCTGGCCGACGAACATGTTTTCCAGCATCTGCTCGGTCGTTCGCGGCGAGCGTGCGTAACCGATGAAATAGGTGCCGAACTCCTTCTCGGCGGCGCGGCCGAACGGCATGTTGTCGCGGATGATCTTGATTTCCTTGCCATCCACCACGACCTTGGCGAGTGCGTTGTGGGCGAAAGTCGGTTTTACGGCGTCATCGAGCTCGATGTCCGCAAGCTTGGTGCGGCCGATGATGCGCTCCTGAGCCTCAGTGGAGAGTGCGTTCCAGCCGGCCAGATCGTGGAGGTATTTTTGCACGATCACATAGGTGCCGCCGGCGAAGGCGGCGTCTTCGGCTCCCACATAGGCGGCATCGGTCGCGGCCTGTCCCGTCGGGTTTTCCGTGCCGTCGACAAAACCGATCAGATCGCGGTCGTCGAAATAACGAAAGCCATGCACTTCGTCGACCGGCGAAATGGCCTCGCCGAGCCGGGCCATGATTTGCGTCTCCAGTTCGAAACAGAGGTCCATGCGTTTGGCGCGAATGTGAAAAAGCAGATCGCCGGATGTCGCCACGGCATGACGCGAGCCTGCCTTGATTTCCCGAAAGGGGTGCAGTTCCGCCGGCCGCGGCTGGCCGAAGAGCCGGTCCCAGCCGTCGGACCCGACCCCCATCACGCAGGAAAGATTGCCCTCGATATCGCGGAAGCCAACCGCGCGGACCAACGCCGGAAGGTCGCCGCAAAACGACCGGATGGCCGCCCGATTGGCAATGCCGGGGTTGATCGTGGCGACCAGAAAGATCGCGGCGCGGGTCAAATCCTGAACCACCAGTTGGGAAACGGGAGGCAGGCCGGACGGCATCCCCGATGCGGTCATTGCACCGGCTCCGTTGCTCGTGCCCCGTTAAAAGAAACCATTCGTCACGTGCCTGATCTATCGGGGATTGCCCACGGACCAACCTGCGGCTGCGTATCGCCGCCACACACCACCGGCTTGAGGCCGGCGGTGCCGCGGCACTTTATCGGCAGTCTGCTCGGAGTTCAAATGCGGGAGAGCGTCACGGGACTGCGCGCTGTTGGAGCGAGACGGCGGGTGATCCCAGAGATGCGAATCTCGCTTCCTGAATGCCATTCCTGTTATCAGCAAGGACCTCACAAGCACGGGTTCATAACCGGTTCGCGCGGAACTGCCAGCAGCCTCTTCACGTTAGCCTGAATTTTCTCGGGGCTGGGTCTCCGGAAGCCTTCGAGATTCGAGCCCTTGCAAATCTGTGGCCCAAGCTCGCGGAGATCCGACGCAACAGCATCGCGCTTGAAGGCTTCCAGCATGGCTTTGGTGGGATGGAGCGACGAGTTTGCGAGGATGAAATCATCCATGGCGACAATCGCCTGGTCGATCGCATCGTCAGCCGGCCGTCGCGGTAGCGCACAAGCCGCAGTCTCTGCCTGAACCGACAGATAGATCGACCAGAGACAGAGCACCGCTCCCGCGCCGCTTTTATCCGTCTCAAACTGGCGCGGTCCCAGCACGATTCGATCCTGGCTAACCGCCGGCACGATCGACGCCAGGCCAAAGGCGGCGATGACAACCAGCATGAGGCGCTTGGCAGCAGTTATGGCGGGATTGCGCATGGATAATCCGATCCGCGACGACAACATCGGACCGATTTATCTCATGAAATCCCGCTCAAGCCTAGGCTGGATCGGTGCCGCCGCGTGCTATAGATATCCGTCGGATTGAGTTGGTCACGGAAGAAAAAAATATCCATGGCATTTGTTGATCGTGCCCTTCTCCCTGTTTTCTCCGCGATATCTTTGGCTGCGTTTACACTGGGCACGCTCGCAGCTTCACATCACGAGGCCCGCGCCGAAGCCAGCTATCCGAACAAATCCGTGCGGATCGTGCTGCCGTTCGCGGCCGGCGGGGTCGCCGACACCACGGCGCGCATTATCGCGGAAAAACTCGGCGACAGGCTCGGACAGCGCTTCTACGTCGAGAACCAGGCCGGCGCCGGCGGCATCGCCGCGGCCCGGACCGTGATCTCCTCGGCGCCGGACGGCTATACGCTGGCGCTGCTGTCGAACGGGACCGCCGTCAGCGTCTCCCTGTTCAAGAAACTGCCGTTCGATCCGTTGCGGGATTTCGAGCCGATTTCCAGCCTGGGATTTTTCGATTTCGTGCTCGCGACCGGCGCCAATTCGGAATTCAAGACGCTTGCGGATTTTATCGCCGCCGCGCGGACAAGACCCGGCGCGCTCAATGTCGGGACCATCAATATCGGCAGCACCCAGAATCTGTCAGCCGAATTGTTCAAGACGGCGGCCGGCATCGATTTCACCATCATCCCGCACCGGGGGACACCGGAGGTGCAGATCTCGCTGCTGCAGGGCGACATTGCGCTGATGATCGACAGCTATTCGGCGATGAAGGGTAACCTCGACGACAAGAAATTCCGGGCGCTGGCGTCGTCGGGCCCCAGGCGCTCGGAAAGCACGCCGGATATTGCCACGGCGCAGGAGAGCGGCGTTAGCGACTACGACGTGGTGTCCTGGAATGGGCTGTTCGCGCCGGCCGGCACCCCGCCGGAGATCGTGACGACGCTCAACCGCGCGCTGCGGGAAATACTGGCCGACGCGGACGTCAAGAAGCGGCTGATCGGGCTTGGCATCGAGGCGAGAGCGAGCACGCCGCAGGAAATTTCCGCCCGGCTCAAATCCGACATCGACAAGTGGCAGAAGGTGATCGAGAAGGCCGGAATTCAGAAGCAGTAGCCGCGTCGCGTCCGCCGGGGCAACCGATCGAGATCTGGAGATTGTTTCCAATGACCGAAATGCCGACCAACCCGAAGCGCTGGAACGTGGGCCTTATCGGTTATGGCGAAGTCGGCCGGATTCTCGCCGAAGACCTCTGCAAGCAAAACGTGCGGGTCATGGCCTATGACCTCGAACATGGCCGGCGCCGCAGCGAAGAGGTCCGCGAGGTGGCGGAGACCGTGCGCGAGGCCGGCCTGACGCCGTGGTCGGCGCAAGGCACGGCAGGCTTCGCCCGCAGTCCCGACTGGCGCACCGAGGCCGACCGCATCCTCGCCGAGATCAAATCAAAGACCTGAGTGGCCCGCCCCATGGAATTCCAGAAGACGCCCGGCTGGCTGGACTGGTATGCCGGCCCCTCAAAGCCCCGATTCAAGGTGCCGGCCGGCGCGGTCGACGCGCACTGTCATGTTTTCGGCCCCGGCGCCGAATTTCCCTACGCGGCCGGGCGCAAATACACGCCCTGCGATGCGTCGAAACAGCAGCTCTATGCCCTGCGCGACCATCTCGGCTTCGCACGCAACGTGATCGTGCAGGCCACCTGTCACGGCGACGACAACCGCGCGATGATCGATGCGCTGGCGCATGCCGGCGGCAAGGCGCGCGGCGTTGCCACGGTCCGACGCGACATCGACGACGCCGAGTTGCAGGCGATGCATGCCGCGGGCGTGCGCGGCGTGCGCTTCAACTTCGTCAGGCGCCTTGTCGATTTCACCCCGAGGGACGAGCTGATGGAGATCGCCAGCCGCATTGCCAAGCTCGGCTGGCATGTCGTGATCTATTTCGAGGCGGTCGACCTGCCGGAGCTGTGGGATTTCTTCACGGCGTTGCCAACCCTCGTCGTCGTCGATCACATGGGCCGGCCCGATGTCGGCAAGCCGGTAGACGGGCCCGAATTCGAGCTGTTCGTGACGTTGATGCAGCAGCACCCGAACGTCTGGTCCAAGGTCAGTTGCCCGGAACGGCTGTCGGTGTCGGGGCCGCCCGCGCTGACCGGCGAACAAAATGCCTATCGCGACGTGATCCCGTTCGCCCGGCGCATCGTCGATACGTTTCCCGATCGCGTGCTCTGGGGCACCGACTGGCCGCATCCGAATCTCAAAGACCACATGCCCGATGACGGCCTGCTGGTGGATTTCATCCCGCACATCGCCACTTCGGCCGAGCTGCAGCGCAGGCTGCTGGTCGACAATCCGATGCGGCTTTATTGGCCGGAAGAATCCTGAAAACCCGAATGCGGCCGCCAGCGGGCCCACTTCGAGAATCGTAGGGTGGGTAAGGCGCGATTGCGCCGTGCCCACCATTCTCACGCGTGAAATTTGTTGGAATGGTGGGCACGCTTCGCTTTGCCCACCCTACGCTTCTGGTGAGAGATCGGCGAGTCGCTTGCTGATTGGCGATCCCCGGCCTAGTTGAGCGGGAGCCAGATGATGTCGCAGGGGCCGTTACAGCGGGTACAGTGAGCCGGCTGGTCGAAGATATTGGCCAGTTCCCATTCCTGCGATTCATTGCTCCACTGCGCAGTCGCCTGAGAGATGATGTCGTCCGACCGGCAGTGCGAGCAGACCGGTGTCGAACGCGTCGCCCGTGCTGTTCGCCGGTTGACGGTTTGGGCCGGCTCCTGGTTCAGACTGAACGGGTTGAGTAGCAAAGAGTGGGTCATGTCATTCCCGTCGAAGATGCAGAAGGTGCATGAGACTTATTCGGTTGGAACTTAGCGCCCGGCCGCTGAGTCGTCTCCCCCGCTTTGCATTGCATTGTGGATTATGTTGATGCCGGTCGAGGCAAGACGTGTTCTCATCCGTGATGACTGGGCGGGCTTGGCCCGATCATTCTGCCCTCAGACCGTGATTCGCGCTACAGTCCGTGGACCAGGCCGGCGTCGATCAAAAGCCGGTTGAAGCGCCGGGCTTCGGCGCCGTCCTTGCAGGCATAGAACACGCCCTTGCACCGCAGCATGATGCTTTTCTGCTCCTCGAACGAAGGATCGAGCGGGATGCCGGCGGCTTCCTGGATCACCAGCGGCAGATAGGGTCCGTCGATCGTCTCCATCACGACAGGACTTTTCACCGGCTCGAAATTGATGGCGTCGAGGGCGTAGTAGGTCGCGTAATAACGCGGGTCGTAATTTTCCAGCTTCTTGCCGATGCCGGTTTCGTCGAGATCGGGATCGAGAAGGCGCGGCGAGAATTCCGGCTGATGGTCGCCATAACGCACGATCAGGAACGGCTGCGCCGGAAATTTCTTTTTCAACCCGGCGATGAACGCAGCGTAATCGCCGGCGCTCATCGCCTGGCGGCGCAGATATTCGTCGACCACCCCTGCGTTGCCCGGCTTGCGCCAGGCCGGCATCAGGTCGGGACGGAATTTTGTTTCCCACGGGAAATGGTTGGCGGCGAGATAGACGAACATGAACAGCGGCGTCTTCGGCGGCCCCTGCGACATCAGCTCCAGGGCCTTGTCGTAAAAGAAGCTGTCGGGCTCGACGTCCTTGGCGCCGAGGTCGCGCGCATCGTAGAAACGCTGGATGCCGGTGCTGGCCTGAAAGCTGCGCGCACTCATGAACGCGCCATAGGCGGGATAGAGCGAGACGGTCTCATAGCCGCAGCGGCGCAGCGCCAGCGGCAATCCGCGCTCGACCCGGCCCGACGCGATCCGGGTCACGAAATAGGAAAACCGGCCGAACGAACGCGACGACAGCCCGGCCAGCACGTTGTATTCGGTGAACCAGCTCGGGCCGCCATTGCTCTCGGCCAGAAATTTGCGCTCCTTGCCGTCGAATGATTTGAAATGGCTGCCATAGCCCGCCGGCACCTTGACGCCGCCGGCCTCGCGAATGTCGAAGCTCGACTCGTCATGGATCATGATGATGTTCGGCCGCCGCCCCGCCGGATGGCAGGCATCCAGCAGCGGCACCTTGAGGCGCTCGGCTGTGACCGCGTCGGATTCCATGAAGCCGTGATTGACGAAATCCGACACCGCGGTGACGCCGGAGCGGGCGAACTTCGACAGGTAGCCGTCGTCGTAATAGCCGCGCCAGGCCTCATCCGGCCAGGCAAAGGAATATCCGACCAGCGCGGCCAGGCACGCCAGCTTGGCCGCCACCGCCGGCAACCGCCGGATCCGGAACGGGTCCAGCCACCACAGCGCGTACATCAGGGGAATGATGAGCAGCGCGGCGCCGATCACCGACCAGCGCAGATTGGGGAAGATCGTGAAGAGAAACGCCGCGGTATCGCGGTCGATCACCATCAGGTCGACGAAGTTCGCGGTCATCTGCACGATGTCGTGCTTGAGCCGCGACAGCAGCACCAGCACCACGACCAAAGTGAGCGACAGCGCGCCTGACAAGGCGGGACGCCGCAGCAGCGCGATGAAGAAGAAGTTCAGGATCCCCCACGACAGCAGAAAGCCCATGCGCGAGCCGAAGTCGGTCTCGGTCTGCAGCATCACGCCGAGCGCCGCCAGATGCGGTGCCGCGACGGCAAGCAGCCGCCAGATGCCGATCGAGGCTGTGCCTGCGGCGGTGACGGCAGCGGATGGACCTGGACCGGGAACTGGATTTGGCGCGGGCGCCATGGGCTACGGACGCAACTACACCCGGCGCTGCTGTTGGGTCTTGGCTGGCGACGACCAGGAGACGCATGACGCAGCCGGAGCCTGCGACACGTCATAAAAATGTAATTGAACCGTCATGAACACGCAATGAATTTGCCGAAGTCGGCGTGCGCGTGATGGGAAGCCGCAAATTCCCGGGTGTCGCGCTCATCAACCCTTGCCCGCGTCGGCGGTCAGGCCGCGCCGGGGCGGGGCACGTGCCTGCTTCAGGTCGCCGAGCGCAACCGGCCCCTGGCAAGCCCGGCCAGCGTGCGTTCGGTCATGCCTGTCAACTCGGAATTGTCCCGCGACAACGCGATAACCTGGTCGCCCTCATGCCGAGGAGCCAGCGACGCAAGCGTCTCGAAGCATCGGCGGCAGGCGACTCGCGCGAAGTCGAGCACTAGCCGTGCCGCGCACACCAGGAAGACGTCAATTTGCCGCCCGCGATTTGCGACGCCGGCAACACGCGCGTAAGACCCGGGCATGCCCTCGCCCAACCCGCAACCCGCCTCGCCGTCGCTCGGCACTCCTGCCGCGATCCTGATCGCCGGGCCGACGGCCAGCGGCAAGTCGGCGCTGGCGCTTGGGCTTGCGCAGGCCACCGGCGGGATCATCATCAATGCCGATTCCATGCAGGTGTATCGCGATCTCCGCGTCCTCACGGCGCGACCGACGCTGGCCGAGGAGACGCAGGTGCCGCACCTGCTTTATGGCCATGTCGATGCCGGCGTGAATTTCTCCGCCGGTGCCTGGACCAAGGATGCTGCCGCTTCGCTTGCGGAAGCGCGCGCGCAGAACCGTCTGGCGATATTCGTCGGCGGGTCAGGTCTTTACTTCAAGGCGTTGACACGCGGACTGTCGGCGGTGCCGCCGGTTCCTGTGGCGATACGTGAAGCGGTTCGCGCGCGGCTGGAGCGCGACGGCGTCGAGGCGCTGCATGCCGAACTGGCGCTGCGCGATCCGGCCTCCGCCGAACGTCTCAAGCCCCGCGACCGCACCCGCATCGCGCGCGCCTTCGAGGTGGTCGAGGCGACCGGGCGTTCGCTGACCGACTGGCATCGCGACGGCCTGCCGCCGCTTCTGCCGCCGGGACAATTCAACGCGCTGTTTCTTGAGCCCGACCGCAATCAGCTTTACGCGAGGATCGATGCGCGCTTCGGCGCGATGCTGAAAGCCGGCGCGCTGGAAGAAGTCGCCGAACTGGCGGCGCGGCATCTCGACCCGCTGCTGCCCGCGATGAAGGCCCACGGCGTGCCGGCGCTGATCCGGCATCTCAGGGGCGAAATCACGCTCGAAGAAGCGACCGAAATCGGCCGCGCCGATACTCGCCATTACGCCAAGCGGCAGTTCACCTGGTTCCGGCACCAGCTGCCGGAATTCGAGTGGGTGAAGCCGGAAGCGGCGGTCGGTTGGCTTAGCACCGTCATTCCGGGATGGTCCGAAGGACCAGACCCGGAATCTCGAGATTCCGGGTTCGCTCGTTTCACTCGCGCCCCGGAATGACAGCGGCGGGGCTCGCCCGCGCATGGCGGAAACCTGAAATTCACTGTCGCCGAACCAATGGAACCTGCTAAACTCAGAATTGAGCGCTTCATGGCCTCCTTCCCTTGACTTTCAGGGCTGGAACGGTATGTTCGCGCAACCTTTGGGAAGTCCGAGCCGCCGAATGCGTAATAAAATTACCAAACTCCTTATTATCGTCGTACCCAGGCACCCCGCCGGGGATGGCTAGAGGCCATCCAAATTCGGGCGGGTGTGCAGGGGCCTCTTGGGCCCTTTTTTATTTTCCGAACAGGTCAAACCGAAGAAGCCGCGCCAAACAGCGCATCCGGAGCAAGCCATGAGCGACAACAGCCACGATCCGAACCAGATGACGGGAGCCGCCATGATCGTGCGCGCGCTGATCGATCATGATGTCAAGCACCTGTTCGGCTATCCCGGCGGCGCCGTGCTTCCGATCTATGACGAGATTTTCCAGCAAAGCGAAGTCGAGCACATCCTGGTACGCCACGAACAGGGCGCCGGCCACGCCGCCGAAGGCTATGCGCGCTCCACCGGGAAGCCGGGCGTGGTGCTGGTGACCTCGGGGCCGGGCGCCACCAACATGGTGACGCCGCTGACCGATGCCCTGATGGACTCGATCCCGCTGGTGTGCATCACCGGCCAGGTCCCGACGCACCTGATCGGCAACGACGCGTTCCAGGAATGCGACACCGTCGGCATCACCCGGCCCTGCACCAAGCACAACTGGCTGGTGCGCGACGTCAACGACCTGGCCAAGGTGCTGCACGAGGCGTTCTATGTCGCGAGCACCGGCCGCCCCGGTCCTGTGCTGGTCGACGTGCCCAAGGACGTGCAGTTCGCGGTCGGCACCTATCATCCGCCGCGCAAATCCGACGTGCACGTGTCCTATGCGCCGCGGGTCAAGGGCGACGCATCGCAGATCCGCAAGGCGGTGGCGCTGCTCGCCTCCGCCAAACGTCCGGTGATCTACTCCGGCGGCGGCGTCATCAATTCCGGCCGCGAGGCCTCGAAGCTGCTGCGCGATCTGGTCGAAGCCACCGGCTTTCCGATCACCTCCACCCTGATGGGGCTCGGCGCCTATCCGGCATCGGGCAAGAACTGGCTCGGCATGCTCGGCATGCACGGCACCTACGAGGCCAACATGGCGATGCATGATTGCGACGTCATGCTGTGCCTCGGCGCGCGCTTCGACGACCGCATCACCGGACGCGTCGATGCATTTTCGCCGGGCTCGAAGAAGATCCATGTCGATATCGACCCGTCCTCGATCAACAAGAATATCCATGTCGATATTCCGATCATCGGCGACGTCGGCAATGTGCTCGGCGATCTCCTGCAGGTGTTCAAGGCGGAGGCGAAAAAGCCCGACCTGCGGCCGTGGTGGCAGGAGATCGCGAAATGGCGCGCGCGCAACTCGCTGTCGTACAAGAAGAACAGCGATGTGATCCTGCCGCAATTCGCCATTCAGCGGCTGTTCGAGGCGACCCGCGGCCGCGACACCTACATCACCACCGAAGTCGGCCAGCACCAGATGTGGGCCGCGCAATTCTTCGGCTTCGAGGAACCGCACCGCTGGATGACCTCGGGCGGTCTCGGCACCATGGGCTACGGCCTGCCGGCGGCTTTGGGCGTTCAGGTCGCGCACCGCGACAGCCTGGTGATCGATATCGCCGGCGACGCCTCGGTGCAGATGACGATGCAGGAAATGTCGACGGCCGTTCAATTCGAACTGCCGATCAAGATCTTCATCCTGAACAACCAGTATATGGGGATGGTCCGGCAATGGCAGCAGCTGCTGCACGGCAACCGGTTGTCGCATTCCTATTCGGAGGCGCTGCCGGATTTCGTCAAGCTCGCCGATGCCTTCGGCTGCGTCGGCATCCAGGCGATCAAACCCGGCGATCTCGATGGCGCGATCAAGGAAATGATCAGCGTCAAGCGCCCGGTGCTGTTCGACTGCCGGGTGGCGGCGCTGGAGAATTGTTTTCCGATGATCCCGTCCGGCAAGGCCCACAACGAAATGCTGCTGCCGGCGGAAGCCAACGACGAAGCCACCGCCGCCGCCTTCGCCGGCGGCAAGGCGCTGGTGTGAGATGAATATCGTGATCATGAGGCAGGCCGCGAATTCCGCTGTCATCGTCCGGCTTGACCGGACGATCCAGTACGCCGGGACGTTCGCATTCAAGCGGTGCGCCGATGTTTGACCTGCAGCAACTCGAGCACGCGCAGAACATCGTCGGCGCGGCGATGCCGCCGACGCCGGCGCATCCCTGGCCGCTATTGTCCGAACGGCTCGGTGCGACGGTTATCGTCAAGCATGAGAACCATACGCCGACCGGCGCCTTCAAGGTGCGCGGCGGACTCGTCTATGTCGATCGGCTGAAGCGCGAACGGCCGCAGACGGCCGGCTTGATCTCGGCGACCCGCGGCAATCACGGCCAGAGCCTTGCTTTCGCGGCAGGCCGCTACCGGGTCCCGGTGACGATCTTCGTGCCGTACGGCAATTCGGTCGAGAAAAATCGCGCGATGCGCGCCTTTGGAGCGACCCTGGTCGAACACGGCGAGGATTTCCAGTCCGCCCGCGAGGAGGCAGGACGTCGCGCGGCGCGCGATGGCCTCGAATTCGTGCCGTCCTTCCATCCCGACCTGGTGATGGGTGTTGCGACCTATGCGCTGGAACTCATGAGGAAGGCGCCGGACCTCGACGTGATCTATGTTCCGATCGGACAGGGATCGGGCATCTGCGGCTGCATCCTCGCCCGCGACCTGCTCGGGCTGCCTGTGGAAATCGTCGGCGTCCAATCCACCGAAGCCCCCTCTTACGCGCTGTCCTTTGCGGCCGGCACGGTCGTGACTACCGAGACCAGCAATACCCTTGCCGACGGCATGGCCACGCGCGTCCCCGATGCCGATGCGCTGGCGATCATCCGCAAAGGCGCCTCGCGCATCGTGCAGGTGACCGACGACGAGATCCGCGTGGCGATACGGGCGCTGTGGACGGACACGCATAATCTCGCCGAAGGCGCCGGCGCCGCCGCGCTCGCGGCTGCCCTGCAGGACAAGCCAAAAATCCGGGGCAAGCGGATCGGCCTGATCCTGAGCGGCGGCAATATCGATCTCGATCTGTTCAATCGATGGGTGATGCCGGAAGCCGTCGTCGCGGACAGGATGGCGGTGTGATGATGACCGAGCATAGGCAAAACCCGTCTTCATCTGCGGTGTCATGCGCGGACTTGATCCGCGTATCCATCGCGCTTCATCAAATGCCTCTTGCGAAGAGGATGGATTGCCGGGTCGAGCCCGGCAATGACAGCAACGACACCAACACGGTCCAAACCTGGGGACGACAATGAACCAGCCCGCATCCGCCTATTTCATGGAAGAGCGCCATGATCCGACCGAGGCCCACACGCTTTCGGTGCTCGTGCAAAACGAGCCGGGCGTGCTCGCGCGCGTGATCGGGCTGTTCTCCGGCCGCGGCTACAACATCGAAAGCCTCACGGTTTCCGAGACCGAAAGCCAGAAGCATCTCTCCCGCATCACCATCGTCACCAAGGGGACGCCGATGGTGATCGAGCAGATCAAGCACCAGCTCGACCGCATGGTCCCGGTGTACCGCGTGGTCGACATGACCCTGTCCGGCCGTTCGGTGGAACGCGAACTGGCGATGGTAAAAGTACAGGGCGGCGGCGACAACCGCGTCGAGGCGCTGCGGCTTGCGGATGCGTTCCGCGCCCGCGTGATCGACGCCACCACGGAAAGTTTTGTGTTCGAGATCACAGGCAACTCGGCCAAGATCAACCAGTTTATCGACCTGATGCGCCCGCTCGGGCTGGTCGAGGTGTCGCGCACCGGCGTCGCCGCCATCGCGCGCGGGCCAGAAGGGATGTGAACCATGCTGGCACGCGATTGGTACTACAATGAACGGCGGCAGATCGGGCTCGATACCGCGGTCGCCTCGATCTACGATCAACATGACGACAGCGACATCCGCGCCCGCGCGGCGCTGACCATGCTCGGCGTGCAAGCCGGCTGGCGGGTGGCCGATATCGGCTGCGGCAACGGCGTGCTGGCCTGCGAGGCGGCGCTGATGGGCGCCGAGGTCGACGCGATCGATATTTCGCCGGCCATGCTGGCGCTCGCCAGGATCCAGGCCAGCGACCGCAAGGTTGCGATCCGGACCCAGTCGGCGGGCCTGTTGAGCTTCGCCTATCAGCCAAACTCCTATGACCTGATCGTCAGCGAGTTCACGCTGCATCATCTGCCGGATTTCTGGAAAGCGGTGGCGCTGTCGCGGATCCATGCCGCGCTGAAGCCGGGGGCGAATTTCTATCTGCGCGATATCGTGTTCGTCAGCATGCCCGATGGATGCGAGCGCGACGTCCAGGCCTGGGCCGATTTCAACATCAAGAACCACGATTTCGCGCGCGACAGCGTCGTCACCCATATGCGCGACGAATATTCGACCTTCGGCTGGGTGATGGAGCGCATGCTGACCGACGTCGGCTTCCGGCTGGTCTCGGCGGATTACCACGCGCCGCTGCACGGCACCTATCTGCTGCGGAAACCGAAACCCGGCGAGCAGAGCTAGAGCGGCATCGATGAAACCTGTCGACGTCTGCCCCGCCGTCCCGGCGGCGGCGATCCCAGCCTTTCCCGCAAGCCGGTGAGCGCAGCCATGTCGCATTCGCTGCTGATCGCATTCGTGTTGTTCGCCGCCGTGATGTTCTTCACGCCGGGCCCGAACAACATCATGCTGCTGTCGTCCGGGCTGACCTACGGCTTCCGCCGCACGGTCCCGCACATTGTCGGTATCACGATCGGATTCGCCTTCATGGTGGGCGCGGTAGGCTTCGGGCTTGGCGCTGTCTTCATCGCCTATCCGGTGCTTCAGACCATCCTCAAATATGCCGGGGTCGCCTATCTGGTCTATCTGGCGGCCGCGATTGCGATGTCCGAGCCGATGGCGCCGGATTCTGCGAACGGCCGCGGGCCGATGACGTTCTGGGGCGCGGCCATGTTCCAATGGGTCAATGCCAAGGGATGGGTGATGGTGATCGGCACCATTACCGCCTATGCGGCGATCGCCGGCTTTCCCTGGAACATCGCGATCCAGGTCGGGCTCAGCCTGATCCTGGGGGCGCTGTCCTGCACCGCCTGGGCGCTGTTCGGCAGTGCGCTGCGGCCGATCCTGACCGCGCCCAGGGCGGTGCGCGCCTTCAACATCGTGATGGCCATCCTGCTGTTGGCCTCGCTTTATCCGGTCTTCATGGACGCATGATGCCGCACTGCGCCATGCAGAAACGGGTTTCCCCTGAACGGGAAAATGCTCTAGACAACGCCGGAAATTCACGGGCGCCCGGCGGTCCTGCCCACCCGAAAGCCTGATTCATCGGCCGGTTCCGGCCCCTCAAGAGGAAACCATCATGCGTGTTTATTACGATCGCGACGCCGACCTGAACCTGATCAAGGGCAAGAAGGTCGTCATCGTCGGCTATGGCAGCCAGGGCCACGCCCATGCGCTGAACCTGAAGGATTCCGGCGTCAAGGACGTCGCCATCGCGCTGCGCAAGGGTTCGGCGTCCGCCAAGAAGGCGGAAGCCGCCGGCTTCAAGGTGATGGAAGTCGCCGAGGCCGCCAAATGGGCCGACCTCGTGATGATGCTGACCCCCGACGAATTGCAGGGCGACATCTACCGCGAGCACCTGCACGACAACATGAAGAAGGGTGCGGCGCTGGTGTTCGCCCACGGCCTCAACGTGCATTTCAACCTGCTCGATCCGCGCCCCGATCTCGACGTGCTGATGATCGCGCCGAAGGGCCCGGGCCACACCGTGCGCTCGGAATACCAGCGCGGCGGCGGCGTGCCCTGCCTGATCGCCATCTCCAAGGACATTTCCGGCAACGCGCATGATCTCGGCCTCAGCTACGCCTCCGCGATCGGCGGCGGCCGCGCCGGCATCATCGAGACCTCGTTCAAGGAAGAATGCGAAACCGACCTGTTCGGCGAGCAGGTGGTGCTGTGCGGTGGCCTGGTCGAACTCATCAAGGGCGGTTTCGAGACGCTGGTCGAAGCCGGCTACGCGCCGGAAATGGCCTACTTCGAATGCCTGCATGAGGTGAAGCTGATCGTCGACCTGATCTATGAAGGCGGCATCGCCAACATGAACTACTCGATCTCCAACACCGCCGAATACGGCGAATACGTTACCGGCCCACGCATCGTCACCGACGAGACCAAGAAGGAGATGAAGCGCGTGTTGAACGACATCCAGTCCGGCAAGTTCGCGCGCGACTGGATGCTGGAGAACAAGGTCAACCAGACCTCGTTCAAGGCGACCCGCGCCAAGCTCGCCGCCCACCCGATCGAGGAAGTCGGCGTCAAGCTCCGCGACATGATGCCGTGGATCAAGAAGGGCGCGCTGGTGGACAAGAGCAAGAACTGAGGCTTGATCCACGTTTTTGAGTAGCGAGATCGCGCAAGCGCGATCTCGATGATCAAGAAGGGCGCCTTGGTCGACAAGACCAGGAATTGAGGTTGCGTACCAATACAGATCGTCGTCATGGCCGGCCTTGTGCCGGGCATTCACGTCTTGACGGCATCGTAACAAGGAAGACGTGGATGGCCGGGACAAGCCCGGGCATGGCGAGCTTGGGCATAAGCTGCCGCTACTTCTCGATCTTGTTGTGGATCTGCCAGAAGCGCAGGGTGCGCTGGGCGGTTTCCGGCGTCAGCTTGCCGTAATCCCTGCAGGCCACCTTCAGCGTCACTTCGTCGATCTTCTGCTTGGACGGACGGTGTCGAAGGACCGACTCGACCGCCTGCCAGCTCCATCCAGCCGATTTGCAGGGAATGAGAACGAGGTCGGACCTGGGACCTTCCAGCAGCCGCGCCATCATATCGGTCGGCACGCCGTTAAGAAGCGCGAGCGAGGCGGCTATTTCATCGAATTTCCTTTTTTCGGCAAACTTGACGATGGCCGCGTCGTTGAGCTCGTTCATGCCCTTCATCAGCTTCACAAGCTGTTCGGCGAGGCCGAAACCCCGGGCCGGCTGATCGGTCAGCGCCGCGCTGGCGATCGCTTTGAGGACCCGCTTGATCTCTTCCTGGAGTTCCGGGGGCGCGATCGACATCAGTCGCGCGCGAACCGTGTCCGTCGCGCGCTGCAACAATTCGCGCAGGAATTTGACGGGAAGATCGATACGAAGCCCAAGGATCTCGGTGAGTTCATCATCCACCTGGGCGCGCGCGACGATGCCGGAATAGCCGGCATCGGAAAAACGCGCGCTGGCGTTGTTGGCAAGCTTGCGGATGACCTTGCGCTCGCCGCGATCGACGATGACGTCGGTGACGGCTTCCGGCAGGTTGATCCGGCCCGAAATCGCCAGCAGATGGTCCTGGCCTCTTGTGCTGGCAATCTCCACGAGATCGCTTGTCCGCAGGCGGCTGGAGTTGGTCAGCACTTCGCCGGCCACGGCGATATCCCTGTCGCGCGCCAGATGCCGAATGACTTCGAATGGCGCGTAGTCGAGCGGCGCCAGGCGCTGGCTGAGTTCGGCCTTCGCCCGGGTTTCGACGCGGGCGACCAGAATGCACAGCACGTCATCGAAGACTTTGACCTGATCGTCGCTGAGGCGGTCGCCGTCGTGCAGGAAAAGGTCCGTCACCTGCCGGAGGGTATCAACCCGCTTCGCCGGCGAGCCGTTCCGGACGGCGTGCTCGAGTTCGGAGATGATGGAAGTCTCTGCCTGCTGCACGTTGTTCCCTTGGCGGCATGAGGTTGCAGGAAGTCAAACCGGGACAATGATCCGCACGGCCCTACGCTCACGTTAAACTGGCTCTCCGTAGAAATACCGGGTGCGGGCGCGCCAGGCTGCCGCTGCGAGGGCTGCGGGCGGCGGTAGGCCGGCGCCAGTTTGCGTGCAGACCCATCGTGAACGTGACGCATTGTTGATCGGCAGAGCGGCTCTGCGCGCCGGTCGCGGCCTTCCACACCAGGGAAAAATATCCTAGCCTGAAGGCTTCCAGCTCCGTGGATTACGACGAATGCGATCCCGCGTAAGAAAGTTTGCCCATGTATTGGAACGCATCGGGCTTGCAATGGCCGGAGCGGCAAGCGGATTGTTTGTTGCCGCGCATGTCGGATCCAGCATCGGGGCGCTCACGTCCCAGGGTTTTATCATCCTGATGATGATCGTCGGCGCCATCGGGTTTTACCTCGGAATCGATACGCCCCCGCTGGCCTTTCATGGACCGGACGGCGAGCATTCACCCGGCTCCGGCGCCAAGGTCGATGCCGCTGAATTTCTCAGCGCCGTCGGGACGTTTCTCGCCGCGCTCACGGCCTTCGCGTCGGTCAATGTGATTGTGTTTCGTGGCGACCCGCATCTGGCTTGGACCATCATGATCATGCTGGGATGGGTCGTTGGCGTGATGATGCAAATCATTGCCGGCGCCATCGCACGCACGCGCGCCTGAGATGCCGTGGCTTTCGCTCAAATGACGGGCGGCCATCGAATGGACAAGGGTCTGAGGTCCATGAGTGTTGCCGTTAGGCCACTATGAAATGCCCATCATCGCGGCGGGCCGGGCGCTGCCCTCAAAGCATTATTCACGATCCCGCCGGCCCGCTTGCCGCTGGCGGCCGGCCCTGCGATAAGCGCGCCATTGCCGTTCTCCTGCCGCGAATGCACGCCGGATGTCCCTCGTCGCCACCCTGATCTGCAATCCCGCCGACCCCGCGCTCGATTCCACCGTGGTCGATGGCGCACGCGCCGTTCTTCCCTCCCCGGGCCCCGCGCAATGGCTGTTCGACGAGGTAGCGGTCGATATCCCCTTCAGCGGCAGCGAGGATGCGCAGGCCGTTGCGCGCCGCCTGCGCGAGGCGCGCGGCGATCTGCCGATCGACATCGTGGTGCAGCCACTGGCCGCGCGACGCAAGAAACTGTTCCTGGCCGACATGGATTCCACCATGATCGGCCAGGAGTGCATCGACGAACTGGCTGACTTCGCGGGCCTGAAGGCGCATGTCGCAGGCATCACCGAACGCGCGATGCGCGGCGAAATCGAGTTCGAGCCGGCGTTGCGCGAGCGCGTCGCGCTGTTGAAGGACCTGCCGGTCAGCGTGGTCGATGAAGTCCTGAAAAACCGCATTACGGCAACACCGGGCGGCCGCGAACTGGTCGCGACCATGCGCGCCCACGGCGCCTACACCTGCCTGATCT
The DNA here is from genome assembly GCA_963793165.1 of uncultured Alphaproteobacteria bacterium. Lineage (GTDB taxonomy): Bacteria > Pseudomonadota > Alphaproteobacteria > Rhizobiales > Xanthobacteraceae > Bradyrhizobium. The sequence continues at coordinate 1,180,272 of CAWBYU010000001.1, read as the reverse complement.
CCGGCGGCTTTACATTGTTCAGCAACGCGGTGGCGGCGTCGATCGGGTTTCAGGAGAACCGCGCCAACGAACTATTGGTCCGCGACGGCAAATTGACCGGTGAGGTCGCCGAGCCGATCCTGGGCCGCGCCGCGAAACTGGCGACGCTGACCGAACTCCGCGAGTCCTTCGATCTCGACAACATCGATACGCTGGTGGTCGGCGACGGCGCCAATGATCTCGGCATGATCGAGCAGGCCGGCCTCGGCATCGCCTACCACGCCAAGCCGGCCGTCGCCGCCGCCGCGGCGGCACGGATCGATCACGGCGACCTCACCGCCTTGCTCTATGCGCAGGGATACCGGCGGGACGAGTTTGTGGGCGGATAGGGCTGCCCCACCCCTGATCGTCATGCCCGGACTTGATCCGGGCATCCATCAATCTTTGAAAGAGTCTCTGCAAAGAGGATGGATTGCCGGGTCAAGCCCGGCAATGACGAAATGATAGCGTCGCGCTTCCCCTACTGCACGCTCAGCGCCACGAACCGCAGCTCGCCGTCGGCGTTCGACACCAGAAGCAGGATCGACTTCTTGCCGTCCTTCTTCAATTGATCGACGCGCTTCTTGACGTCGGCGGCGTTGCTCACCGCTTCCTGCGCCACCTCGACGATGACCTCGCCGGCGCTCAGGCGCTTCTCGGCGGCGTCGGAGCTGCCGTCGACACTGGTGATGATCACGCCCTTGACGCTGTCCTTGATCTTGTAACGGCTGCGCAGGTCCTTGCTCAGCGTTGCCAGATCGAGGCCGAGCGCCTTTTGCGTCGCCGGCTTCTCCGCGGGCTCGGCCTGGGTCTTGGCGGCGGCCTGCACCGCCTTTTCGCCATCCTCGAGACGGCCGAGCGTGACCTTCCTGGTCTCCTCCTGGCCTTTGCGGATGATGATGACCTCGACCTCCTTGCCGACGGCGGTATCGGCCACCACCCGCGACAGGTCCTTTGGCTCCTTGATGTCCTTGCCGTCGAACTTGACCACGACGTCGCCGGGCTCGATCCCTGCGGGTTTCGCCGGGCCCTTGTCTTCGACGCCGGCGATCAGGGCGCCGCGCGCGGGCTTGATGTTGAGGCTTTCGGCGATCTCGTCGGTGACCTGCTGGATGCGGACGCCAAGCCAGCCGCGGCGCAGCTCGCCGAACTGCCGGAGCTGGTCGACCACACCGGCGACGGTCTTCGAGGGCACCGCGAAGCCGATGCCGATCGAGCCGCCCGACGGCGAGATGATCAGCGTGTTGACGCCGATCACCTCGCCATCGAGGTTGAACAGCGGACCGCCGGAATTGCCGCGGTTGATCGCGGCGTCGGTCTGGATGTAGCTGTCGTAAGGCCCCGAATTGATGTCGCGGTTGCGCGCCGAGACGATGCCCGCCGTTACCGTGCCGCCGAGGCTGAACGGATTGCCGATCGCGATCACCCACTCGCCAAGCCGAAGCTTGTCGGAATCGCCGAACTTTACCGCGACCAGCGGCTTCACCGGCTTGAACTTCAACACCGCGAGATCGGTCTTCTTGTCGACGCCGACCAGCTCAGCCTTGATCTTGGTACCGTCGTTCATGATGACGTTGATCTCGTCGGCGTCCGCGATGACGTGATTGTTGGTCACCACGACCCCTGCGGTATCGACGATGAAGCCGGAGCCGAGCGAATTGGTCTTGCGCGGCTGCAGGTCGCCGCTCCTGTCACCGCCCTTGGAGCTGCCGCCCGGGCCACGCCGGTTCTTGAAAAAATCGTCGAAGAACTCCTCGAACGGCGAACCCGGCGGCAATTGCGGCATCGCTCCCCTGCCATCGCCGCCACCGCCCTTGGCGTCGATGGTTTGCGAGGTCGAGATGTTCACCACCGCATCGATCACCTTCTCGGCGACGTCGGCGATGCCGTCCGGCCCGCGCGCCTGCGCCGGTGCGGCCATCAGGACGCTTGCGGCGCCAACGCAGATCGCGGCCAACCAGGGGCTCAGCCGACGGCTCAAGGCTGGAATCGCACGGGTCATGTTCGATCTCTCTCTTCAAAAAACGGGGCGGAATTGAAATCCACAGTGCGCCCGAATTGTGTTGCGGCGCAAGCATTTGAGGCGGATTTTGGAGGTAAAAACCGGATTCCTAGCCAATCGATCGTGCCGCTGAGATTAAGGCGAAAAACCGGCGCGATCGCTCACGATGACGTTGATCCCGCAGCATTTTCAGGCGGAATCCGAAACCCAGTAAAAGCCTGGAGCAGGATCGGGAAAACTGGCTACCGGTTTTCCGAAAACATCATACTCAAACAACAAGATGGATCGGGAGAATGATTGGAAGAATTGTTATCCCGATCTAGCGGCGGACCACCCAGATCAGGATGAGGCCCGCAACCGCAGATCCGATGCCGACGGCGCGCAGAATATTGTCCGGCGTCGTCATTGCGCTCTTCATGGCCCGGCGCATCCATGCCGGGCTGGCCGCGAACAGAAGCCCTTCAAGCACGAACAGGATGCCCACACCGATGAGGAAGTCAGCGAACGCTATGGACCTCATCGAAAGGCAACCTCCCGCTTGATGTTGTTTTTGCTTGTTCAGCAGAGGGTGAAGCGAAGCCCGCTTCACCCGGGTGTCGTTATGGCTCGTGGCGCTATGGCTTTGGCGCCACCGCTGCCGCCGCCGGAGGTGTTGGCGCCGCCGGCGGCTTGCCGGACGAGTTGCTAAAAAACTTGAAGAAGTCGGAATCCGGCCGCAGCAGGAAGCGAGTATCGTTGCTCTTCAATCCGTTCTCATAAGCGCTCATCGAGCGGTAGAACGCAAAGAAGTCAGGGTCCTTGCCATAGGCTTCGGCGAACAGCCGGTTGCGTTCGCCGTCGCCCGCGCCGCGCACCTGCTCGGCGGTCGAGTTGGCGTCGGCGACAATGACGGTGGCTTCGCGGTCGGCCTTCGACCTGATCTCCTGCGCCTTCTGGCCGCCCTGCGCACGGAACTCGGCGGCTTCGCGCTGCCGCTCGGTCTGCATGCGCTGGTAGACCGCCTGGCTGTTCTGTTCCGGCAGATCGGCGCGCCGGATCCGCACATCGACCACCTGGATGCCGTAGCCGTCGGCTTCCTTGTCGAGCTGGTCGCGGATCCGCGCCATCAGGGCCTCGCGCTCGTCCCGCACCACCGTGATGAAGGTGACTTCGCCGAGCACGCGGCGGAGCGACGCGTTCAACAGCGTGGTCAACTGGATGTTGGCGGCCTGGATCGAACCGATGCTTTGATAGAACCGCAGCGGGTTCTTGATCCGGTAACGCGCGAAGGCGTCGACCACCAGCCGCTTCTGATCCGACGCGATCACTTCCTGCGACGGATTTTCGAGATCGAGGATACGCTTGTCGATCGAGATCACGCTGTCAATGAACGGCGCCTTGAAATTCAGGCCCGGCTCGGTGACGACGCGGACCGGTTCGCCAAGCCGCACCACCAGCACCTGTTCGGTCTGCGATACGGTGAATACCGAGCTGTAGCCGATGATGGCGATGAGAAACAGCACGACCAGCGCGGCCAGACCTGTAATGGGGGACCTCATCGCACGGCTCCGCTCTGCTGTTGCGGCTGACCTGTCGCGGGGGCCGCCTGACGCCGCGGCGACAGCTCACTCAAGGGCAGATATGGCACGACACTCTGCGAGGAAGACGAACCGCCGCCGTCATAGACCAGCTTCTCGGAGCCGCCGAGAATGCGCTCCATCGTTTCCAGATAGATGCGCTGCCGCGTGACATCGGGCGCCTTCTTGTATTCATCATAGACCTTCAGGAAGCGCGCGCTCTGGCCCTTGGCCTCGGCGACCGCCTGCTCCTTGTAGCCTTCGGCGACCTGCAGGATCTGCGCGGCCCGGCCGCGCGCGTCGGGAACGACGCGGTTGGCATAGGTCTGGGCTTCGTTCTGCAATCGTTCGAGATCGGCGCGCGCCGCCTGCACGTCGCGGAAGGAGTTCGATCACCTGTGCCGGCGGGTCGACCTTCTGCATCTGCACCTGCTGCACCAGGATGCCGGCGCCGTAACTGTCGAGCGTCTTCTGCATCAGGTCCTGCACGGCGGCCTCGGTGGTGGTGCGGGCGCCGGTGAGGATCGGCTGAATGTTGGAGCGGCCGATCACCTCGCGCATCGCGCTTTCGGCGACCGCTTTCACGGTGCCTTCGGGATTCTGGATGTTGAACAGATAATTGCCGACGCCGTCCGGCTTGATCCGCCACAGCACGGTGAAATCCACGTCGACGATATTCTCGTCGCCGGTCAGCATCAGGCTTTCTTCCGGCACGTCGCGCATGGTCCTGCCGCGCCGCGCCGGATCTTCGATCAGCGTCATGCCGATGCTGATGGTGGAGACGCGCAGCGCCTTCGGCAGCAGCACGGTCTCGATCGGATACGGCAGATGATAATTCAACCCCGGCTGCACGGTTTTCACATGCTTGCCGAAGCGCAGGATGACGCCAAGCTCTTCCGACTGGACACGGAAAAATCCGGACAATCCCCAGATCGCCAAAGCGGCGGCCAGAAGCAGCACGATGCCCATGCTGCTGAAATGCCCGCCCGGCAAAAGCTGCTGCAGGCGGTCCTGACCGCGGCGCAGAAGGTCTTCAAGATCCGGCGGCCTCGGCCCCACCGATTGCGGGCCGGAACCCCATGGCCCTTTCGGACCGGAGCCCCACGGACCTCCGCCTTGATTCTTCCACGGCATAGACAATCTCCTCTGCGGGCCAAGGCCAAGATGCCCCGCCTCGCAATATCTGGACGGCTTTATAGGGGACGGCCACGGCCCTTACAACGCGCCTTCTGGCTGGAAAGCAGCTAAGCCCGAACCGGTAATTGTCAATCTAAACATTAATCCATGCGGTTAATGCGACTTTCGCCGGCGATATGTCACATAGGAGAAGTCGGCGCTGTCGTCGGCGGAGGCCGGATTCCGCACCCGCGCAACCTCTTGCCAGACAGCGGCATCGATTGCGGCGAAATAAGCATCGCCCTCGGGCCGGACGTGAACTTCGGTAATTTCCAGTCGATCGGCGCTATCCATCCATTGCGCGTAGATTTCCGCACCGCCGATCACCGCGATCTCAGTGGCGAAACGCCGCAGTGCATCCCCCCTCGCCACCGCACGGGCATCGGCGAACGAGGTCGTCACCACCGCGCCCGGGCCGCGAAAACCGGCGTCGCGCGTGATGACGATATTGGTCCGCCCGGGAAGCGGCCGGCGCAGCGAAATAAAGGTCTTGCGGCCCATCACCACCGGCTTGCCCATCGTCATCGCCTTGAAGCGCTGCTGATCGGACTTCAGCCGCCACGGAATCGCGCCGCGGGAACCGATCACGCCGTTGTCAGCGACCGCGACAATAAGCACGATTTCCATCAGCGCGCTCCCCGTGCAAGCGCCGTCAGCGCCGGACCGCCGATCCGGCACACGGTCCACTCGTCCATCAGGATCGCGCCGAGCGATTTGTAGAATTCGATCGACGGCGTGTTCCAGTCCAGCACCGCCCATTGCAATCGCGACCAGCCGTTCGCGACGCACTCCCTGGCGAGATGCGCGAGCAGCGCCTTGCCGATGCCCTTGCCGCGTTGCGCGGGGCGGACGAACAGGTCCTCCAGATAGATGCCGGAGCGGCCGCTGAAGGTCGAAAAATTGATGAACCAGACCGCGAAGCCGGCGGGCTCGCCGTTCCATTCGGCGATCTCGCAGAACAACCGCGGATGGCTGCCGAACAGCGCCTCGCCGAGATCAGCTTCGGTGGCTTCGACTTCGTGCAGCAGTTTCTCGTATTCGGCGAGTTCGCGAACAAAGGACAGGACAAGTCCCGCTTCGTCGGGACGGGCGCGGCGGATCATGAGGGACATTCAATCGCTCACACCGCGACCGCGGCCTTGATGTGCGGATGCGGGTCGTAGCCTTCGAGCACGAAGTCTTCATAGCGGAACGCGAAGATATCCTTCACATCGGGATTGATCTTCATCACCGGCAGCAGGCGGGTCGGACGCGTCAGTTGCAGCCGGGCCTGGTCGAGGTGGTTCGAATACAGATGGACGTCGCCAAATGAATGGACGAAGTCGCCGGACTTCAGGCCGGTCACCTGCGCCACCATCATCGTCAGCAGCGCATAGGAGGCGATGTTGAAGGGCACGCCGAGAAACACATCCGCCGAACGCTGATAGAGCTGGCACGACAATTTGCCGTTGGCGACGTAGAATTGAAACAGGCAATGACACGGCGGCAGCGCCATCTTGTCGACATCGGCCGGGTTCCACGCGCTCACGATCAGTCGCCGCGAATCCGGATTGCGCCTGATCATGGCGATGACGTTGGAGATCTGGTCGATGCTGCGTCCGTCCGGCGCCGGCCAGGACCGCCACTGCGATCCATAGACCGGGCCGAGATCGCCATTGGCGTCGGCCCATTCGTCCCAGATCGAAACGCCGTTATCCTTGAGGTACTTGATATTGGTGTCGCCCTTGAGGAACCACAGCAGTTCGTGCACGATCGATTTCAGCGGCAGCTTCTTGGTGGTCAGCATCGGAAAACCCGACGCCAGATTGAAGCGCATCTGGTGGCCGAAGATCGACAGCGTGCCGGTGCCGGTGCGGTCGTGCTTTTCCGCGCCGTCGGCGAGAATCCGTTCGAGCAGATCGTGGTACTGATTCATGGCGTCAGTTAGTGGTCCTGCGAGGAAGCCGATTTTAGCGGCCCGAGCCGCCAATCGACAGCGGCAACTCATCCAAACCTGTCGATTATACCCGGAAAAATGAGCATCCGGCCGACAAACAGCAAGGGTGGAACCTGCGTCCCACCCTTGATTTACCTACCTTGGGCTCGGCCCATCCTTCGAGACGGCCACTTCGTGGCCTCCTCAGGATGAGGTCTAATTTGTTGCAACACACAACAACCTCATGCTGAGGGCGAGCGACGCGAGCGTCTCGAAGCATGGTGCGCAAGCGACGCCCCGAGCTTCTCATCGTCCATACTAGCTCTCGGACTCGACAAAGACCTCGTCGCGTTTCTTGCGCAGCGACGGCAGCACCGCCAGCACCAGCAGGGAGGCTGCAACGGCCATCAGGACCGCCGAGAGCGGACGGGTGAAGAACACCGTCCAATCGCCGCGCGAAATCAGAAGCGCCCGGCGCAGATTTTCCTCCATCAGCGGTCCGAGCACCATCCCGAGCAGCAGCGGCGCGGGTTCGAAATCGTGCTTGATCAGCCAGTAGCCAAGCAATCCGAACGCACCGGCGAGGACGACATCCATGGGAGCGTTGTTGATGGAATAGATGCCGATCGCGCAAAAGATCACGATCGACGGAAACATCAGGCGGTACGGCACCCGCAGCAGGCGCACCCAGATGCCGACCAGCGGCAGGTTGATGATGATCAGCATCAGATTGCCGATCCACATCGAGGCGATCATGCCCCATACCAGTTCGGGCTGTTTCTGCATCACCTGCGGTCCCGGCACGATGCCATGAATGGTCATGGCGCCGACCATCAGCGCCATCACGGCGTTGGGCGGAATGCCGAGCGTCAATAGCGGGATGAACGAGGTCTGCGCCGCCGCGTTGTTGGCGCTTTCGGGCGCGGCGACGCCCTCGATCGCACCGCGGCCGAACCGCGACGGATCCTTGGCGATCTTCTTCTCGAAGGTATAGGCGGCGAACGACGCGATCACCGCACCGCCGCCCGGCAGGATGCCAAGGATGGAACCCAGGATCGTGCCACGGAGGATAGCCGGCGCGGAATCCATCAGGTCTTTTTTGGTCGGCATCAGCCCCGTGATCTTCTGCTGCACCAGATCGCGGTCCATCCCGGCGCCGGCGTCGAGGTTGCGGATGATTTCCGCAAATCCGAACACGCCCATCGCCACGGTGGCAAAGCCGAGACCGTCAGCCAGTTCGGGAATGTTGAACGCCATGCGCGAGGCGCCGGTTTCGATGTCGGAGCCGACCATCGACAGCAGCAGCCCCAGCACGATCATCGCAATCGCCTTGAGCACCGACCCCTTTGCCAGCACCACGGCGAAAATCAGGCCGAGCACCATCAGCGAGAAATATTCGGCGGGCCCGAACGCCAGCGCGAGTTTTGTCAGCGGCGCGCCGAGCACCGCGATCAGGACGGTGGCGACGCAGCCGGCGAAAAAGGATCCGATCGCGGCGATCGCCAGCGCGGGGCCGGCGCGGCCCTGCTTGGCCATCTGGAAACCGTCGAGCGTGGTCACGACCGATGTCGCCTCGCCCGGGATATTGACCAGGATCGACGTGGTCGAGCCGCCATATTGCGCGCCGTAATAAATGCCCGCGAGCATGATCAGCGCGCCGACCGGCGGCAGGCCGAAAGTGATCGGCAGCAGCATCGCGACCGTGGCGATGGTACCGATGCCGGGCAACACCCCGACCAGGGTGCCGACAAGCGCACCGATCAAACAGAGCATCAGATTGATCGGCGTAAAGGCGACCCCGAAACCAAGGGAGAGATTGGAGAAAAGTTCGGCCATTACGCCCTCACTGAACCAGGAAACGCGGGAAAAGCTGCAGCGGCAGCCCCAGCGCATAAGGGAAAAGCAGACTGCAGCCGATCGTCAGGCAAATGCCGACGATGATGGTTTCCTTCCATTTCGTTTCCGGCGTGCCCAATGCGGAGATGATGAAACTCGCGAATGCCGAAACCACCAGACCCAGCGGGCGGATGGTGAGCGCAAAGGAAAGAATGGCCAGCGATACGAATAGCGGGCCTCTCCAGGCATAGGTCGCAAGGTGCTCGCCCTCGGTCACAAGACCGACGACCGTCACCGCGATGCCTAGTCCAAGCAAGAGAACCGCGAACATGCGGGGCGCGGTTCCGGCTCCGAACGAAAATCCATGCATGCCCTGCAGATCGCTCGATGCCCACAAGGCGAATAGCGCGATTGCAATCAGCGCTATTCCGCCGATGAAATCCTGCGGACCACGAATCCATTTCGGCATGATGTATTTAACCGGCCCATGGCTCGGCGCGTCACTCATCGAATTCTCTCCCCGTACAAAGGCTTTTTGCCCATTCTGTTTGGATAGCGGCTGATGCTGTCCCCGAAGCCTCTGCCTAGCGATTTTCGTCAGACAAGGCCAGCAAAACCCAAGCATCCCCCGACCAGCAACAGCCAGAGCGGATTGAGCCGTGTGGCAAAGGCCAGCCCCGCGGCGGCGGCGGTGAGCAGGCCCCCTGCCCAGGTCCGATCGGCGGTCAGCGCCAGAATCAGGCCGCTGGCTGCCATCAAGCCGATCGAAAGCGGAACCAGGGCGGCCTGAATGATCGCAGGCCAGCGCGAATGGCTCGATCGCAGCAGAAGCCGGCTCACACAATAAGCAAGGACGGCGGTCGGAACGCACATCGCCAGGGTTGCAACCAGCGCGCCTGCAACGCCGGCGACGGTGTAGCCGATCAGGGTCACGATCAGAACATTCGGCCCCGGCGACAGCTGCGATATCGCGAAGACGTCGGCGAATTGCTGATCGGTCATCCAGTGCCGAACATCGACGGCGATCCGGTGCATTTCCGGAATCGCGGCATTGGCACCACCGACCGCGAACAGCGACATCAAGCCGAACGTCCACAGCAGCGTCAAAACCGGGTTGGCGTCCGGATTCATGGGATGGCCCGCCGGCGCATAACGAAGGTGATGGCGATACTAAGCGGGACCGCCACCAGCAGCACCGCCGCCAACGGCAGCCGCAGCAGCCCGACGGCGACAAACACCGCGGCCAGCACGGCAAGGCCGATCAGATCGCGTCTGCGGACCAGCGGCATCATCATCCGCAACAGCGCCGATATCAGCAGTCCGACGGCGGCGCAGGAAACCCCGGCCAAAATACGCCGCAACGCATCGAGTTCACCGAAACGGGCATACAGCGCCGCCAGCATGGTCACGATGACAACCGGCGGTCCGACTAGGCCGGCGAAGGCCGCGATGGCGCCAGGGATGCCGCGAAACCGCGATCCGAACACCACCGATAGATTGACCACATTCGGGCCGGGCAGAAAGTGGCACAGCGCGAAGGTCTCGTTGAACTCGTCCGCCGTCATCCAGCGGTGCTGGTCGACGATGCCGCGCCGCGCCCACACCAGCACGCCGCCGAAGCCCGCCAGCGACATCTTGGCGAACGCGACGAACAGCCCGGCCAGGGTGGGCACGGTCGGCGTTGGAGATGTCGGGATATCCGGCGCCGGGACGGCGACCGTGGACGAATCCGGAGGCATTTGCATGATCTAGAGCAGCGGCCCGGCAACGCCAACCCATTTCGCCGCCCGCGCCCGGGGGCGTTCAACCGCCCGAATAGCCCCGGCGGGACTATTTTTCCCGACTTTTGCTACCTATATTGGGAGTGCCGGTCCGCCGGCTATGGAAATAAATTGCCGTCGCAATAAACCATTCGGACCCGGGGGCAGTACCCGGCGCCTCCACCCAAGCCCGCCACCATGGTGCGGGTTTCGGCGGGGGCGAACCAGGATCGACGAGGGCGTAAAGGGCGTGTTTTTTCTCGGTATGGTTCCGCCGTTATCGGGCTATGCAATAGTTGCAAACGACAACTATGCTCCGGTTGCTCAGGCCGCTTAAGCGGTTTGAAAAACCAAGTCTGAAGTCCTGATGGGTTAAGCTCCGTCAGGCGGGGTTCGGAGGCACCTGGCAACAGAAGCCTCCACTTCATTTGGGGTTGGCGTTCGGCAATCGACTTTAGCCTGGCGTTTTACGCTGCAATATCCACCGCCGGCGGCAACGCCTGCTGACCTCGGCCCGCTGCGGGAGTAATATACGGAATGGCGAGTTGGGCTGCCGATCCGCGGGCAGCATCCGAACGCGACAGGACCGACCAATAATGGCGACCGATCATATCCGATACGACGTCCTGGCGCGCGATGCGCTGCGCGGTGTGCTGCGCCGCGTGCTGACCGATGCCGCCGAGCACGGCCTGCCCGGGGAGCATCATTTCTTCATCACCTTCCTGTCGACCGCGGAGGGCGTGAAGCTGTCGCCGCGACTCTTGGCGCAGTACCCGCAGGAAATGACGATCATCCTGCAACACCAGTTCTGGGACCTGACCGTGACCGAGGATCGTTTTGAAGTCGGCCTGTCGTTCGGCGGCATCGCCGAGCGTCTGGTGGTTCCGTTCAATGCCATCAAGAGCTTCTTCGATCCGTCGGTGCAATTCGGACTGCAGTTCGAGCCGTCCGACGCCACCACCGAGGCGCCGGCGGCGAACCTTGCGGCGGTTGCCGCACCCGCGGCGCCCCCGGTTCCGGCGCCGGTGTCCGAGCCTGCCGACGAGCCGGCAAAGCCCGCCGAGGGCGCCGAGGTGGTACGGCTGGATCGCTTCCGCAAGAAATAATCCGCGCCGGAGAAATCCGCGGCGCTGTAGAATGAGGGTGCCGCCGCGCGGAACGATATCCGCCGGTCCAGCAAGATGCGGCCCCGTGCAACGGACATCATTCATGGATCGATCGCCAACGTCATCGCCATCCAGTTCGACACGCTCTGAAACCGACAGCTTCGGTCCGATCGAAGTTCCGGCCGACCGCTACTGGGGCGCGCAGACGGAGCGGTCGCGACACAATTTCCGCATCGGTCATGACCGGATGCCGATGCCGATCATTCGCGCGCTCGCCATCGTCAAGCTCGCATCGGCGGAAACCAACCGCGAGCTCGGTTTGCTCGACCAGCGCCGCGCCCGCGCCATCGTCCGCGCCGCGCGCGAGGTGATCGACGGCAAGCTCGACGATCATTTTCCGCTTGTCGTCTGGCAAACCGGATCCGGCACGCAGACCAACATGAATCTCAACGAGGTGATCGCCAATCGCGCCAGCGAACTGCTCGGCGGCCAGCTCGGCGCCAAAAAGCCGATCCATCCCAACGATCACGTCAACATGAGTCAGTCGTCGAACGATTCGTTCCCGACCGCGATGCACATCGCCGCGGTCGAGCGCATCTCCGGCGACCTCATTCCAGCGCTCGATGAACTGCTTCGTGCGCTGCGCAAGAAAGAAAAAGCGTTCGCCGGCATCGTCAAGATCGGCCGCACCCATACCCAGGATGCGACACCGCTGACGCTCGGCCAGGAATTTTCCGGCTATGCCGCGCAGGTCGAAAGCGGCGTCGCGCGGCTGCGCGTCGCGATGAAGGATCTGTATCCACTGGCGCAAGGCGGCACCGCCGTCGGCACCGGCCTCAACTCGAAACCGAAATTCGCGAAGACGTTTGCAAGGCACGTTGCCCGCATCACCGGACTGCCGTTCACCACCGCGCCCAACAAATTCGAGGCGCTGGCCTCCAACGACGCTTACGTGTTCGCGCACGGCGCCGTCAATTCGGTGGCGACCGGCCTGTTCAAGATCGCGAATGACATCCGCTTGTTGGGATCCGGCCCGCGTTCCGGCATCGGCGAATTGATCCTGCCTGAAAACGAACCGGGCTCGTCGATCATGCCGGGCAAGGTCAACCCGACGCAAAGCGAAGCGGTGACCATGGTTTGCTGTCAGGTGTTCGGCAACCACACGACGATCACGGTTGCCGGCAGCCAGGGGCATTTCGAGCTGAACGTCTACAAGCCGGTGCTCGCTTATTGCATGATGCAGTCCATACAATTGATGTCCGATGTCGCGCGCTCGTTTACGGAACATTGCGTCGAAGGAATACGCGCCGACGAAAAGCGAATCCGGGAACTGATGGAGCGCTCGCTGATGCTGGTGACGGCACTCGCTCCCAGCATCGGCTACGACAACGCCGCCAAGGTTGCGAAGTCCGCGCACGCCCGTGGAACGACGTTGAAAGAAGAGGCGGTGCGGCTGGGATTTGTCTCCGCGGCTGAATTCGACCGGCTGGTGCAGCCGGCTAAAATGACACACCCCGGCTGACTACTACCTACCTAGATACCCGTAGTCCTACGGACTGGTGCAATACCACCTAAAGACTTACACCTGTAATCTATCGCCGCCGCGCCGGCCCGTGCTAGAGCACGAATATTTCGTTTTCCCAAGCCGGAACAAAATTTTTTGACACTGACAGAACCCATTACCGGGGATTTTCTTAGATGGTGACCGAGCCCATTGGCGCATTTTTCGCAAAAGTGGATACCGGCCTCACCACCGGAATACCCCCGATATCATCAAGCAAGAACACTGCTGCTCAAACCGACTCCCACGGTGAGCACCCGCGCCGCCGTGAAATTGCCGAATGTGCGCAACCGATGGCATGACGGAGGCTGACATGGGGGAAGTGGTCAACCTGAAGCGATTTAGGAAACGCGTTGAACGGGATCAATCGGCGAAACAAGCCGAAGCCAACCGGACACGGTTTGGCCGAACCAAATCCGAACGCACACTCGAGGAGCGGCGCAAGAACCGCGCCGACGATCTGCTGGAACAGCATCGAATCGACGGCGAGGACGCATCATGAAATCGCCCGTAGTAAAGCGCTCGATCGTGGTTGGCGGTCACAAGACCAGCGTCAGCCTCGAAGAGGCATTCTGGAACGGCATGAAGGAAATCTCGGGACTTCGCGACATGACGCTGTCCGAGCTGGTAGGCGAGATCGACAGCAATCGCCAGCAAGGCAACCTGTCTTCCGCGATCCGTCTCTTCGTGCTCGATTATTTTCGAACGCGGGCTCTGTCCGCCGGACCGGATGCAAAAACGCATAGCTAGCTAAAGCATTCAACGCCGTTGAATGGACTTTAGTCTAGAATGTCGGTCGCGCGGACGCGGCAGGCGGCGGCGTCAGCACCAGCGGCGGCCGCAGCTTTGGCCGCGCGGCACCGGGCGCCGGACGCACCTCGATCGGCGGCGGCAGCGGCGGCGCAACCTGCTGACTTACGACAGGCGCATTTGGCGGCGCGGCCGGCGGTCGCGGAACGGCGATCCGGGGCTTCGGCGGCGGCCGCTGCGGAGCGGGGCCGGAAGTCGGAATATCCGAAAGGCCGGGCAGGATCGCGTCCGGCGCGGTCCCAGGCGGAGGGATCGATGCCGGCAATGCCGGCGGCGGATCGCCGCGCTCGATCGAATCCAGCCGGCGGGTTTCGCGATCGATCGCCCTCACCGCCAGCCATGACGACAGCGCCGTCACATCGATGGTGCGATCGAGCGCGTCGGGCGAGCCCACGGCCAACATCTGAATTTCCGGACGGCTGGTGCCGGACCCCGCCGCCGTCAAGGCGAAGACCACACGGAGGTCAACCTGGTCGGCGGGAATATCGTATCCCCCGGATACGATGGCGCGTGCGCCCTCGGCATCGAGCGTGGTCGCACCGACGCGAATCCGGCCATCGCGGATGTTGAACGGAACTTGCGCCGATGCGACCTGCAACGCGCCTTCGGACAGCGCCGGCTCGACGATCTGCCGCAGCCTGATGTCGTCGGTTGCCTGCCCGTTATCGCTGGCGCGGATCCCCGCGTAGAACGCGCGCGGATCAAGCCCGGCGACGCGAGCGGGTTCCAGCGTGACGATTCCACTTCCGGACAGCGCACCCGTCAGCGCCGACGCGCTGCGGCCCTCGCTCGTCAGCGTCATCTGCACGGACGCGCGGCCCGCCGGCATCGCAAGCCCGCGATAGCGCAGCGCGGCGCCCTCGACACCGGCGAGCTGAACCCGCGCATTCAGCGAAACGCCATTCGCGGTCTGTCTCGCATCGAGATTGGCGGTCGCCTCGCCGCCGCCGATTCCGCCCTTGATGGCGTCGAAGGTCAGCGACTGACCATCGCCCTTGACGACACCGCTTACCGGGCGCAATTCGCCGCCGCCGGGAAGCGAGCCGCGCAGCGCCTGAAACGCGATACGGCCGCGCCAGCCTTGCACCAGCCCGGTTCCGAGCGGCTCAGCCGCATCGCGACCGGCGGCACCGATGGCCAGCGCCAGCGCCGGCGCGAGATCAAGCGTGTCGAGCCCGACTTCGCCCTCGATGGTCCGTTGCCCGTCAAGCGTCAGCGCCAGCCGCCCGCGCAGCCGCGAGCCCGACATCGAGGCATCGAGATCGTCGAGCGTCAGCCTGCTGCCCGCCAGCGAAAGCTGCGAGGAAAGGCTGATGTTCTGCGCCAGCGCATCGGACGGTCTGAGACCGAACAGCGGGGCAAGATTGGCGCGGCGAACTTTCAGGTTGAGGCCGGCCTTGGCATCCGAAGCCCATGGTTCGGCGGTGCCCTGCGCTTCGGCATCCAGTCCGTTCCCCCACATCTTCACCTGCAGCCGTACCGGCGCGCCCCAGATGCCGCTCGCCGATCCCTGAAATTGCAGCGGGCCTTCGCCGGCCGAGGCCGCGCGGTCGAGGCCCAGCAGGACAAGCAATGAATTGCCCCGCGCCGCCAACAGTTTCGATTCAATGCCGACCTCGCTGCGCCGGAGCGCATCGAGATCGATCCCGCGCAGGGCCGCGAGCGCAGGCTTTGCCGTCATGGTGGCGACGCCCCTGAGCTGCGAAGAATCGAGATCGAGCACGGCGCGGGCGTTGACGCGATCGGCCTGTTCGGCGTTCTTTTCGAGATCGAGTGAAAGCTTGAGCCGCGCCGGGCCCGGGCTTCCCTCCATCGCGTTCAATCGCGACGAAAGCGCCGGTGCGAACGGCGCGATCAGGCCGGTGATGCCGCCGAATGACGCCGCGCTCGAATTCAGCGTCACGCGCCCCGTGGTATTGACGCGATCGAAACTTCCCGCGCCTTCCACCGTCACGCCGTGGGATTGGCCGATTTTCAACTGATCGAGCGAGATGGTTTTCGGGCCGTAGCCGAGCTTGGCCGCGAACGGACGCAATTCCTGGCCGGCCGAGATGGCGCGGCCGATATTGAGCGATAGCTGCGCCTCGTCGGGCCACTCGGCCTGCGGCCCCGCGAGCGAACGCGCGAACGCCGCGGCGGCGTCGAGATCGAGACGCTCTGAGCGGAGCTCCGCGTCGAACCGCGAGCCGCCAGTGGCGGTCTGACCTGAAACCGCCATGCGTCCTTCGACCGCGCCGCCATCGAGCTCCGCCTTCAGGCCGTCGATAGCCAGGCGGTCCGAGGTGACGCTGACATCGCCGCTCAGACGCAGCGGCTTCTGGCTGCGATACGTGACCTCGCTGCGGCCCTGCAGCCACGCCATCAGCGCATCCGGATCCCCTGAATCCACGCTGAGCGCACCTTTGAAACGGCTGGACGGAGCCGCCTCGATCCCGGCGCCGCTCAGGCTCACGCGGGTCGCACCCGGCGCGCGAAGATCGAGCCGCTCGATCGTCCACGACCTGGCGTCGGTGCGCAGATCGGCGGCAAGGTTCTGCAACGGCCGCCCGCCCAGCGTGATCTGGTCGGAGCTCAACTCGATTTGCGCCGGAAGCGGAAGCTGCGGAACCGACGCGATAAACGCGCGCAGCGCCGGCAACAGCCGGATCGGCTCGGCCTTGGTGTCCTTGTCCCTGGCGGCGAACTTGTCGGCATCGAGCTGCCGCGCCGACAGCACGGCATGAAGCAGCGGCGCCTCGCCAAAACGCAGATCGGCGAGCCCTGCGAATCTCAGCGCCGTCTCCTCGGTACCGTAGCTGGCCTCGAGCTGCTCGAGCCGCGCGGCGGCGGGATCGGCCTTGACCTTCGCCGATATCCGCCATGGCGCCTCGCCGCCGACGCCTCTGATCTTGGGCCCGGCCGGTCCCGCCAGAACCATCGCGCCTTCAAAGCGCGGTGCGCGCGCCTCAAAGCTGAGCACGCCGTCCAGATCGGCCGACAATGCGCGGGCGCCGGGATCGACGTTGAGGTGAACGCGGGTGCTGTTGCCATCCGGGCTTTGCCCGGAGGAAACGCGGAACGGATAGCGCACCCCTGCGAGCGTGAAATTGCCGTCGCCCCGCACCGATCCGGCCAGCGAGCGCACGTCCCCGCTGAAGGCGATATCGTTGAGCTCAAGGGTGCCGCGGCTGGTCGCGTCGTGCAGCGCGATGCGGCCGGTCAGGTCCAGGCGGTCGATCGCAAGCGTCCCGAGATTGAACTTTCCGGTCGAGGCCAGCCAGTCGATCCGGCCTTGCGAATCGAGGCCGAGATCGACTGCCAGACCGTTGATGGTCAGTTTGTCGGCGCGCCATTCGCCGCGCATCAGCGAGCCCAGGCTGAACTCGACATCGAGCTTGTCGGCGCGAACCTTGCCGAGATCGCTGGCGCCGCCGACCACGACGGAGCGCAGCCGCAGTGACGGCGTCGGCAACAGGCGTGCGTCCAGCTCGCCGCCAACCCGCACCGGAGCGCCCACAACCCGCGTCGCCTCGGTCTCGAATTGCGGCCGGAACTGGTTCCAGTCGATGAAATACGGCCCGATCAGCGCGCCAACCAGCGCAATGATAAAGGCGATCGCCAGTCCGAGCAGCGTCGTCTGCACGGTGTCTCCCTTGAAGCACGTTCCGGCGCGTTGGCCTTGCGGGCACGACGCGGTCCATCCGCCAGGCTGCCCACGCCTTCGCGGTGGCGCACCCTTAAGCCACCCGCCGCCGCATCCTGCACTCAGCGCCCGAGCCGTGCCATATATAGGGCAACTGTGGCGAAGTCACAGCAACTTGCGCGATAGGCTCACGCCAGAGCCATCACCAACTGGCAGGCAGCCGTTTGAGGCCGCGCAGCACAAAGGTCGGCCGCCATTCCGGGTTCTCGGCGTCATCCAGCCGCAAGTCCGGCAGTCGGCGCAGCAGGGTCGCGATCGCGACCTCCGCCTCGATGCGCGCAAGCTGGGCGCCGAGGCAAAAGTGAATGCCGCCGCCAAACGACAGCGGACGGACGTTGGGCCTGGTAATATCGAGCTGCTCCGGCCGGTCGGGATAAACAGCCGGGTCGCGATTGGCCGAGCCGAGCAGGCAGAGCACAGATTCGCCCTTCGGGATTTTCTTGCCGCCGAGGTCGTCGATTTCTTCCAGCGTCACCCGGCCGGTCATCTGCACCGAGGAATCGTAACGCAGGAATTCCTCGATGGCATTGGTGATGAGGGAAGGATTGGCCTTGAGCAGCGCGAGCTGGTCGGGATTCCGATGCAGAGCCAGCAGGCCGTTACCGATCAGGTTGACGGTGGTCTCATGCCCTGCGCCGAACAGCAGGATGATGTTGGCGGTCAGTTCCTCGTTGGAGAGCTTGCTGCCGTCTTCCTCGGCCTGCACCAGTTGGGTCGTCAGATCGTCGCCGGAACTCTTCCGCCGCAACTCGAACAGTTGCTGGAAATACATCCGGGCCATCAGGTTACTGGCATTGGCCTGCTCGATTTCGGCCGGCGTCAGCTGCACCGGATCGAGCAGGCGCCCGCCGTCGCGCGAGCTCTTGTAGAAGACCTCGCGGTGGTCCTCGGGAATTCCCAGCATGTCGCAGATGATGGTCACCGGGAGCCGAAACGCAAAATCCTCGATCAGGTCCATGTGGCCCTGGCCTTGGATGGCATCGAGCGTTTGATCGACGATCTGCTGAATGCGCGGACGCATGTCCTCGACCCGGCGCGCCGTGAACGCTTTCACGACCAGACCGCGCAAACGGGTGTGGTCCGGCGGATCCTGCTGCAGCATCCAGTGACTCATGCTGCGAAAGACCGGCGCCTCCATAATGTCAGGTCCGTAGCGGCGCGTGGTCCGCGCGACATAATCCTTGCCGAAGCGCTTGTCGCGCAGCACGAGACTGGCTTCGGCATGCCGGCTTGCGACGAACATGCCGAGCGACGTGAGGTGAACCGGGTCGCTGGTGCGTAGCCGCTGATAATACGGATAGGGATCGCGAATGAATTCCGGCGACAGCGGGTTGAACAGCGGCCCGGTCGTCGCGGTCTGAACATGCTCGTTCATGGTACCCTCAATGCGCGATTGAGTTTCGGGACGGATTAGTCCACATGCCGCAGCTATCGGCAAGCCCGCAAGTGGTTACTTCTATGCCCCCGCGCCGGTGCTCCCGATCCGATGCAATTGACCTGCCACGGCGCGGATTTTGCGGGGCGACGCCTGCCAGATCGCTACCGCCGACAACACACTGGCTACAATCCCGATTCCAAAAGCGACAGTATAGCTTCCCGAAAGGTCATGCAGAAAACCGGTGAGCCAGGGCCCCGCCGCACCTCCCGCCAGTGCCCCCAGCATGATGGTACCGAAGATGCTGCCGTATTGCTTGCCCTGAAATATTTCCAGCACCACTGCCCCCATGACGGAGGTCAGGCCGTAGCCGAGTGCGCCCTGCGCCAGGACCATGAGATAGACCAACAGCGACGTCGGAAAATATTTCAGCGCGATCAATGCCGCAAAGCAGATTGCGAAGCCTGCGCAGCTTGCGGTCCAGATCCATTCGCGCCCCACCCGGTCGGACAGGTGTCCAAGCCATATCTGACCGGGAATACCGAGCAGGCTGACCACACCCAGGGCCCACACCGCGGTGTTGGGAGAAAAACCGATATCGAGAAGGTATTTGGTTTGATGCACCTGCACCGCGTACCAGATGTACAATCCGCAGAAATAGCCGAGCACGATCCACCAGAACCGCGCGGTTCGAAGCGCGCGCCGCAGCGTCCAGTCCGTGCCGGCCCAGACCGGATCGACGATATTCGATATCGGCTTGGCCGAAGAAGCCAGCGGTGCGGCGTCTCCGTCCGCTTCGAGCCCGATGTCTTCGGGCCGCTTTCGCAGCAACAGGTTGATCGGCGCGAGCACGACCAGGATCAGGATTCCCATCGCCGTGCAGGCGGTTCGCCAGCCGGTCTGCTCGATCATGAGCTGCACCCACGGCAGCAGCGTGACGGAGCCTATGCCGACGCCGGCGAAAGCCAGCCCCATCGCGAGGCCACGGCGGCGAACGAACCAGTTGGGCAGGAACTGCGATTGGCCGGAATAGCCGAGACAGACACTGCCCGCGCCGACCAGCACGCCGATGGTCAGATATAGATGCCATGGCTGCGTCGTCAGCGGCGCCAGCAGCAGGCCTCCCGCCATCAGCGCGACGCCGAGCTCCATCACCGCGCGCGGGCCGTGGCGATCCATCGTGCGGCCGATCAAGGGGCTGACGGCCGCGGACACCAGAAAGCCGAACGAGAAAGCACCCGCCGTGGTGCCGCGCTCCCAGCCGAATTCGTCGATGATGGGCGGAAAGAACAGTGAAAATGCGGTGCGAGCGTTGACGCCGATCGCCATGGTCACGAAGGTCACGACGACGATGACCCAGCCGTAAAAGAAGGGAAGCCGCATCGGGTCACATGCCTTGCCATTCCGGGCCTGGTCCTTCGGACCATCCGGGCATAACGAGGTCAAGGGCCTTTTCAGGCTGAAGCGTTTCCAGCGAAAGCCTGCCCCGGATTTGCTGCGGAGCAGCATACCGGTTCGCGCGACGAAAACGCGTCAAGACAGGAAATCGAGCCCGTTCCGATTCATCGGAATGGCAAAGGCTCTACGCCGTCACTTCGGTGAGTTGCCGGGGCGACTGGGCGTTCCGGGCGATCGGATCATGAAGCGAAAAGGCCGGACCATCGTAAAGAAACGAACACTGGTGGATGACAATGTTTCCATCGTTTCCATCGCCCACGGACACCAGGGCGTAGTCCGGCGGCTCATGCGTTCCCGGAATGTGGCCGGCGGTTTCAAAATCGAAAGCCACCTGATGGGTAAGCGCGCGCTGGATGTGGAACGGGATGCCACGCCAGGTTCCGGCGATTGGCCGGTGCAGATGGCCCATGAACATATGGTCGGGCCTTCGCGTGCGGGCGATGACCTCCCATTCGGCGTCCCCGTTGGAAAGCTTGATCGTGTCCATGTAGCGCAATCCGGTATCGAACGGCGGGTGGTGCTGGAATAACAACAGCGGCCGGTCGCTCGGCGCAGACGTGAGCGCTTCGGCCAGAAAATCCAGCCGCCGTTCGCACAGGATGCCCGCGTGATCGGGTGCGGCCTCATTCAGCGTATCCAGCGTGACGATGGTCGCGGCGTCCATGATGCGCAGGCTCTGCACGAATCCGTAGGCATCGCCATCAGCACCGGCGAATTCAGCGCGGAACGCCCGGCGCTTGTCGTGATTTCCCATCAACAGGATGGTTGGCGCTTCAAGTCCGGCAAGGATACCGGCGAGACTGGCATAGGCCGCCTGCTCGCCCCAATGGGCAAGATCGCCGGTAACCATGACAAAGGAAATGTCCTTGTGCGTCGCATTGATCTTTTCAACAGCGACGGCGAGCCGCTGTGCCGGATCCAACCCGTAAAGCTTCACGCCGCGCGGCACGAAATGCGTGTCGGTGAGAATGACGAATTTCATCGCCGCATCGTCTCCCGATCCCACATTTTATAATCCGGCGAGCCCTCGGTCCGGATCGCCCCCTGATAGCCGAACTCGACCATATGCACCGTGACGTAGTCGGGAGCGACGAACGCGACACCATAGGATTCCGGCAGATCGGATGCGCTCAGCATGACCTTCTCCGAAAACAAGGGATAGCTGGCATGGTTGGTGCCGCGCAGCGACGTGGCGGGAACGCCAGCCACCGAACCGCCGAGCGGCAGATGGCAATGACCGAAGAAGATATGCCGTATCTTTTCCCGGTGCCGTCCGACGATCTCACGGAATCTGGCATCGTCGAGCAGCCGGATCTGGTCCATCGGGCCAAGATGCGTCGGCATCGGATTGTGATGCATGAAAAGCAGGAACGGCCCGTCATGCTCCGACAACCGCGCTTCGAGCCAGTCCTGCCGCGGCTCGCAGTAATGTCCGGCGTGGGTCTGCGGCTCGCAGGTGTCGAGCAGCAGGCAGCGGCCGGCGACGGTGTCATGGAAGCCCTGCGCGAAGCCGTCCGATTCGGCATATTCCGGGAATACGCTCAGGAAGGTCTCGCGATCATCGTGATTGCCGATGCATAGACACACCGGGATTGGAAAGCTCGCGAGCCGGTCCCGCAGCCATTCGTAGTCGGCCCGATCGCCCCAATCGGAGAGATCACCGGTGACCACCATCAGTTCGGCGTCGCTATGGTCCGCCAGCACATGCGCGAGCGCCCGTTCGAAATTATAGCGGGGGTCGCGGCCGCCGATCGTGTTTCCAGGCGTCGTCAGATGGATGTCACTCATATGGATGAGCTTCATGCGTAGCCTCGCTGCAATGATTTGCGGAGCGCCATGGCGCTCCGCAGGTTGGTGAGAACGACAACAGAAAGTCCAGCTAGCGCAGATCAGCGCACAGCTCCGACCGATCTCGGCAGCAACTTTTGAACATCGGCGGCCATGTCGGCGAGTACCGCATCGGGCTCCTTGGCGCGCGTGCCGGCAATGATGCTGTTGAGATGGTCCTTGATGACGTCGGTGATCTTCAAACCATTGTCGCCGGGAAACGCGTACCACTTCGTCAGCAGCGGCAATTGCTTCACGGCGGTGTAGTTGTTCGGGTTCTTGATGTAGAAATCTTTCAGGTAGACTTCGTTGGTCACCTTGTTGGGCGGCATATAGCCGGTTGTCTCGGCCATGATCGCCGCCCCCTTCGGGCCGGTCCAGAATTTCACGACTTCCCAGGCGGCATCGCGCTTGGCCTGGTCCTTCGCGAGAATCATCACGACGTTGCCGCCGGCCGGCAACCGGCCAGTGGTCGGCGCGATATCGGGAAACGTATGCGTCTTCAACACGAACTTGTCGCCGATCATCTGCGTCACCTTGTTCAGATCCGACGTCGAGGTGATGTGGATGCCGGTCTTGCCGGCGGCGAACGCCGCGCGCATCGACGGCTGATCGAGGTTGGGCATGCCCCCATCGGTGACCAGGCGCGCCAGCATCCGGATCGCGAACTGGCCTTCCGGCCCGTCAAACGCCACCTTGCTCTCGTCGGCGTTCAGCATCGAGCCGCCGCGCGCGAACACGGGCGCCTGCCACAGCCAGTTGCCGGTGATGTCCCATGCGTAGGTGATGCCGTTGACGTCGGGCGCGCTGGCCTTGATCTTCCTGGCGAGATCGATGAGGCCGTCCCAGGTCATCGGCAGATTTTCCGGATCGGCGCCCGCCTTTTTCGCGAGATCGAGATTGACATAGACGATCGGCAGCGAGATCGCGAACGGCAGCGCGTAAACCTTGCCGCTGGAGGTGCCGATGTCGAACATCGCCTGATGAAAGCCTTGCTTGTCGAAATCCTTTTCCGCCGCGATGTACCCATCGAGCGGGGCCGGAATGTTCTTGTCGACGAGAACGCGGATGCGGTTAAGGCCCTGGAAGCTGACGTCGGGCATCTGGCTGGTGACGGCCTCGCGCAGCACGCGCTGGGTGCCATCCTCATAGGACTCGTAGGGCGCGCGCATCGTCACCTTGATGTCGGGCCTGACCTTGCTGAATTCTTCCGCGATCTTCTTGTGGGTCTCGGTGAACAGTTCCGGGTACGGATACTGCAACACGACTTCAGTCTCGGCATGCGCGCCGGCGATCCCGGCAAGCATCGCCAGTGCTGCGACGGTCAGTCTCTTCGACATTGAAATCTCCTCGTTATGATCGCACCGGGTTTCTATTTGATGCCGGTCAGCGTGATGCCTTCGATGAACCGGCGTTGAGCAAGCAGGAACGCAACGACAAGGGGCGCGATGATGACGATCGCAGCCGCCATCAGCGGGCCGTAATTGGTGCCGGCTTCCTCGTTGCGGAAACTGGCGACGCCGAGCGGCGGGGTGCGCAGATGTTCGCTGTTCAGCACGATCAGCGGCCAGAAATAGTCGTTCCAATGCGCGACCACCGAGAAGATGCCGAACGCGGTCAGCGCCGGAACCGCAGTCGGCAGCATTACGCGCCAGACGATGCCGAATTCGGAAATGCCGTCCATGCGCGCGGCGTCGATCAGGTCGTCCGGCACGGTCTTGAAGAACTGCCGCATCAGGAAAATGCCGAAAGCCGAGATGGTGAACGGCACCACCAGCGCGGCATAGCTGTCGAGAATTCCGAGCTTGTGAAGCAGCAGGAACAAGGGAATCGCGGTCGCCTGCGGCGGAATCAGGATGCAGAACAGCACCAGCGCGAACAGCACCTCGCGGCCGGCGAATCCCAGCTTGGCGAGCGCATAGGCCGCGGGCAGCGCGATCAGAATCTGCAGCGCGAAGATCGAAGCGGTGACCACCACTCCGTTGAGCAGAAACCGCCAAAGATTGGCCTTACCGAAAGCGACGGCAAAATTGTCCCACAGCGCGAATGTCTTCGGGATGAAATGTATGCTGGTGGTGAAGATTTCGGCTTGCGGCTTCGACGCCGTCGAAATCATCCAGAGAAACGGCAGCAGAATAAACACAGCGCCCGACAGCAGCAGCGCATGGCGAACCATGGACCAGACGACGCTATGGCGGCGGGGCGTCATGTGTAATGCACGCCGCGGTTGGCGAACGCCGATTTGATCAGCGTCAGCAGCAGAACGAAGACCAGGAACACCACGGTCAACGCCGCGCCATAACCGGAGCGGAAG
This sequence comes from uncultured Alphaproteobacteria bacterium, assembly GCA_963793165.1. Taxonomy (GTDB): domain Bacteria; phylum Pseudomonadota; class Alphaproteobacteria; order Rhizobiales; family Xanthobacteraceae; genus Bradyrhizobium. The sequence goes on along the minus strand of CAWBYU010000001.1, from coordinate 1,155,876 downwards.
AACTCGAAGCTCTCGATATACATCGTGTGGATCAGGACCTCGGAGGATTTCGATGGCCCGCCCTTGGTGAGGACCTGGACGGTGTCGAACACCTGAAACGAACGGATTCCGGTGATGACCACGACAAACACGGTCGTCGGTCCGAGCATCGGCCATGTCACCAGCCGGAACCGCGCCCATGCGCCATGTGCGCCATCGATCTCGGCGGCGTCGTAAAGCTGCTTGGGGATCGATACGAGACCGGCGAGAAACAGCACCATATTGAAGCCGAGAGCCTGCCAGATGCCGATCACGCAGAGCGCATAGAGCGCCGTGCGGCGGTCTTGCAGCCAGCTATAACCCTGAAAGCCGATACCGTGCAGCAGTCCGTTGACCAGCCCGAACTGCGGATGCAGCATGAATTCCCAGACGATCGACATCGCAATCAGCGTCGCCATGACCGGAAGGAAATACACGGTTCGATACCACGATCGAAAGCTGCTGCCGCTCTCGATCAGCAGCGCGACCGCGAGCCCCAGCCCTACCGCCGCGGGCACCACGATCGCGACATAGGTCAGGGTATTGCGAAGCGAGATCCAGAACACCCTGTCGGCGAACATCTCCTGATAGTTCGCAAGGCCGATCCAGTGAAATGTCGGGCTTCCGAGCTGATAGTCGGTGAATGACAATGCGATAACGCCGAGCAACGGCCCGAGCAGCAGAAGACACATCAGGACAAAGGCGGGAGCGACCATCGCCAAGGCCGGTCGCGAGCGGCTTTGGCGCCGTGCCCGCGACGGCACCGCTGCGGCCGAATGACGCGCGGCCGGCATGGCAACGGCGGTGAGCGTGTCAGCCAAGGGCTGCCTCCCGGACACGCTCGGTACGAACCGGCGCTGACACCCCGATGCGACGCCCGGCGGCGTCGAATACCCGAATGGCGCTTGCCGAAAAGACGACATCGAGGGTGCTACCGATGGCCGGAAGCAGCCGGTCGGGGCTGACACGGGCGACCAGCGGCAGATCGATGCGATCGACCCTGACGTGAACGAAGGCCTCCGCGCCGAGGTTCTCCAGATGCACCACTTGGCCGGAAATGGCGCCGGGGCCGGTACCAAGCTCCATGCGCTCCGGCCGCACGCAGACCGAGCAGCGGCCCGCAACGGCGGATGTGGCAAGGCCGAGCGGCCGCCCCAGCACTTCCAGTCCGCCGTCTTCGCGCACGACGCCAGGCATGACGTTGATCTTGGGACTTCCAACGAATTCGGCGACGCGGATATCGCGCGGGTTTTCGTAGATTTCCGCCGGCGTGCCGATCTGGACGATGTTGCCTTCGATCATGACGGCGATCCGGCTCGACATCGTCATCGCCTCGGCCTGGTCGTGGGTGACATAGACAAAGGTGGCCTGCAGCCGGCGATGCAACTGCGCCAGTTCGGCGCGCATGTGCACCCGCAGCTTGGCGTCCAGATTTGAGAGCGGCTCGTCGAACAGAAACGCCACCGGCTGGCGCACGATGGCGCGGCCGACGGCGACGCGTTGCCGCTGGCCACCGGATAGTTGCCCCGGTTTGCGCTTGAGCAGCGCCGAGATTTCGAGCTGGGCGGCAACGCGCTCGACGTCCTCACGGACGCCCCGTTCGGTGCGGGCCCGGCCGGGCAGCAGGCGGCCGACCAGTGGCGCGCGCTGAAGGGCGGAAAGCCGTCGCATCCGCAACGGCACGGCAATATTGTCGAACACCGTCAGGTGCGGATACAGCGCGTAGGACTGAAACACCATCGCGAGATTGCGCGCGCTTGGACGAATGCCGTCGACCGGAACGCCCTCGATGCTGACCTCGCCGGATGTCTGCGGCTCCAGCCCCGCGATGACGCGCAGCAATGTCGACTTGCCGCAGCCCGATGGACCGATCAGCGCGACGAACTCGCCTTGCTCGATCGTCAGGTCAATTCCCTTGAGGATTTCCGTCGAATTGAACGTCTTGCGGATCGCGCTCAGCTCTATCTTCGCCATTTCGCCGGTGCCTCAACTGCAATGCAGCAACGGACGATGAATAGGAGCGGCGCTTGACAGTCACATAACAGTCAAAGGATTTTCCTATATTCAACCCAATATTTCCCTCTGCAACATCCCTGGGCACTCCGGGGAGATGATGCGCTTGAGGCTTGAATTGAAATGGCTTTGACGTCTTCGCGCGTGCGCGCGGTAAACGCCGTCTTTGAAACCGGCAATTTTTCGGCTGCGGCAAGACGTCTCGGGGTCGCCCAGCCGTCGGTCGCGCAGCTGGTTCGCGAGCTCGAATCCGAGTTCGATGTCAGGCTATTCGATCGGCATGGCCATAGCCTGGTGGCAACCCCGCTATGCCGTCAGCTCTATGCCGCGACCAACCGAATCCAGGCGATGGAAGCCGACGCGGTCGCGATTCTCGAGCAGCGCGAGGAACTGGCGGGGGGCGAACTCCGCGTCGGACTCGGCAACGCCATGCCGGGCATGGCGCTGATTTCGCAATTCAAGGGGCTCTATCCGAAAATCCAGATCAGCGTGGAGATCGGCAACTGGTCGGACATTGTGGCTGCCGTGATCGATCGGCGCGTCGACGTCGCCGTGCTCCCCGAGGTGCCCCAGGATCGCCGGTTTCGATGCGAGGTGTGTCTCAACCAGCGCGTTGTCGCCATTTGCCATCCCGGACATCCCCTGAACCAGCCGGGCCAGGTGTCGATCACGGAGCTGACGCAGTACCCGCTGGTGTTTCGTAGCCGCAGTTCCTCGACCCAACGCGCCGTCGACAAGACCTTTCGTGCGGCCGGACTGCGACCCGAGCCCGCTATCGTGGTCAATACCAGGGAAGGCATGCTGGAGGCCGTAGCCAACCAGCTCGGCATCGGATTCCTATGGGAGCACGGCTCAAGCCGCGTTGACCGGATCGCGAAAGTCGTGGTGTCGGAGATGAACGTCGAACTTCCCGAATACATTTTTTCGCTGTACGGCACCAAGGGAAAACTCGTGGAATTGTTCTTCCATTCCCGCAATCTGTTGCCACAGGGTTCGGGCTAGAAAAGCTGTCGTTCCGGCACGGCGAGAGCAGCCCGCATGGCTTCGATATCGGCGGTGTTATCGTTCCAGCCTTTGTTCACATGGAATGACCATTGATTGAACCAACAGCTGCTTGATGGCTTCAATGTCCTCGAGCATCTGATGCGATCTTCAAGCGCAGGCGAGATCATCCTTCCGCTCCCGAAAGACCGCTTCGCACCGCCGAGGCCGCTTTGCTCAAGGCATCTATAACTGCCCCGGCCGGGTCATTCGGCAGCTCGGCAGCGCGCCACGCCACGTAGCCGTCGGGACGTATAAGCGAAGCCCCGGACGGTCCGATCCCGAAGGCCTTGAGGAACGCATTCGGATCGACGGGATCTGATGGCATCAGATCGTATCGCATGGCCGCAAGATCCGACTCTGTCTTCGCCAGAGCCTGGTCGGTGATCTGTCCCCGCGACATCGGCTGGAGCTGACGCAGGCTCATCGACTTGAACGTCTCGTAGTTCGCGTGAGCGATGACCTGCGGCAGGTTGCTGTCGAGCACCAGCCGGCCCGCCGGATGGCAGGCGATTTGCTCGATCGGTATGTCGAGCGCCGAGCCGGCGGCGGCCGGCGTGGAGTTCGTCGCCGCGCTGTCGACGAGCACGCATTCCAGCTTGAGCTTCAGCCTTTCGGCGGCCAACCGGGCAGCGGCGGTCCAGCGTTCGTCTTCGCTCAGCAACACCCAATCAGGCTGCACCAGATCGAGTGTCGATACCCGGACGCCTCCCTTGGACACCCAGGCATGCGGCGCACGTGTTCCTGGCTGACCAGCCCACCGATCGGGACGCAAGGCAGGCGGCAGATCCTTGCCAGCGCCGAGCACGGCCGACGACCGGTACAACTGTCCCAGTTCCATCGCATCATCATCGATGACGGGCACGTCCTTGTCGGCCGGGCCTGCGAACCGCTGGTAATCGGGCCTCGTAAATATCTGACCATGCCGAAGCCACGCGATCGGTCTCCGCTCCGCGTCATAGCTGTCGAGCAACTCCGGGCCCGACAGCCCCGACAGAACGGATGCAAGCTTCCAGGCAAGGTTATGGGCATCCTCGATGCCGGTGTTTGCGCCATAGCCGCCGCGCGCAGGTGGCAGCGTGTGCGCGGCATCTCCCGCGAGAAACACTCTGCCGGCCGAGAACCGGTCGGCGATCAGCGCGCTCAACTCCCAGCGACCGGTGGTGATGATTTCGATGTCGAGATCCGATCGGCCGATCGCCTTGTTGACCATAGCCTTCAAGGTGAGTTCATCGCGCTCCTCGTCATCCGAGAACATCAGCAGCCAGCGGCCGTCGCGGTAGGTGGTCAGCATCGCCGTGAAGTCCGGCTGTTCGATCTCGAACTGACTGACGCCGGACTCCAGATAGTGCTCGAGCGGGGCGCGAAACAGGACGCTTCGGATGGTTCGAAGAAAACCTCGTCCATCCCGGCCGATGCCCAGCGCCTCGCGGATCGAGCTGGAATGTCCGTCTGCCGCGATCATGTAGTCCGCCCGAAGCGTGTATTCGTTTCCGTCCCGGTGGCGCAGCGAGGCCGTCACGCCGCCCGTATCCTGATCAAATGACATCAACGAGGTTCCGAGCCTGACATCGGCGCCCAACTCGACGGCCTTGGTGCGAAGAATGGGTTCCAGACGATCCTGGGCGAGCGCCGCACCGGTGCAGATCGAATACTCCGCCCTGGAGGGCGGCTGCCCATCCGCTTTGGCGCCCGCCTTGTCTGGAGTCCACGCGATCTCTTCCGTGGCCCATTTTCCGGCGAGGCTCTCAATCTTCAACCGGCGTGGACGACCGAAACCAGGCGGAACCTGCGGGATCAGTGGACCGAGACCGACGGCGCGGTAAAGCTCCATCGTCCTTGTCATGAATCCGATGGCCCGCGGATGCAGCGAACTGCCGGCATGCCGTTCGAGCAGCACCGTCGGTACGCCACGCCACGCCAGGAACATTGCGGCGGACAAACCGACCAGCCCACCTCCGACCACCAGCACCGATGTCGATTCTGTTTCCATTGGATGATCCTCGATGGGCGCCGCAGAAGCAGATGGCGCCTTAGAAATACACTGTATTGATCAATACAATGTATAATTCGATACGTCAAGTTGCCTGATAGCCCCCGATCGGTGCAATATACCGTCATGAATCTTCCGCCCGAGCCGGACAGGAGTGAACCTTCCCTTCTCTGGGAGAGGTCCGAGCCCGCCATTCGCCCCGCGCCAAGTCCGCTGAGCCGGGAGAAGATCGTGCGGGCAGCCGTTGCGATCGCCGACAGTGACGGTCTGGCCGCCGTGTCTTTACGAAAGGTCGGAGCTTCGCTCGATGCAGGACCGATGCGCCTGTACGGCTACTTGTCGACCAAGGAGGAACTGCTCGATCTCATGATCGACGCGGTGTACGGCGAGATCGCTTCGATGGGCCCGATCGATGGCGATTGGCGCAGCATCCTGCGGACGATCGCGCGTCACACCCGTCAGGCTTGTCACGCGCACACATGGTTCATCGACTTGCTGGGAGGCCGGCCGCATCTGGGACCCAACGCGCTTGCGTTTTTGGAAACATCTTTAGCGGCGCTCAACAATGCGCCCGGCTTCGAGCACATCGATGTCTGCATGCGGGCGATAGGTACGGTCAACGCCTACGCGGTCGGCGCCATCCGGAGCGAGAGCAGCGAGCTCAAAAGCGGTTTGAACAAGGCGGAATGGCAGAAAGCCTGGTGGCCTTATCTCGAACGGCGCATCGCAACGGAACGCTTCCCGATGCTAGCAAAAGTCGTTCGTGATGCCAGCCACCCCTCCCCCGATGCCGTATTCAATGGGGGACTGGATACCGTTCTCGATGGCGTGGCGGCGCAGCTTTAACAGCGGCACGCGCGATCATGCATTGGCCGGCCTCACTTGAAATCATTGCCCGGTAATATCGGTCATGCCGCGCGATAACGCTCCATGATCTCCCGGTCCGGCTCGTAGCCCAGCCCCGGCCCTTCGGGCACCGCGATGCAGCCATTGGCATCGACGTCGACCTGGCCACGCCAGAGACATGCGGCACGATTCATGTAGAAGATCTCGACGAACGAGCCGTCGTCACGCAGCGACATCAGCTGCAGCGTCGCGAGCAGGCCGGGCCCGAAATAGGGCGAATGCGGCGCGAGCCTGACGCCCATTTCATCGGCCAGTGCTGCGACCTTCAGATATTCCGTGATGCCGCCGACCTTGATCACCGAGGGCTGCGCATAGCTGACCGCGCCCGCCGTCATCATCTGGCGGAATTGATGGACCGTGCAGGCATTTTCCCCGGCGGCGATATTGAGCCCGCCTTTTGCGCGCACCTCCGCCAGGGTCGCGAAATCCTCGGGCGGCCACACCGGCTCCTCCAGGAACATCGGCGCGGCGGCCCGGCAGGCTTGCGCGAATGCGATCGCCTCGGTTGCGTCCAACGGGCAATTCATGTCGACCATCAGCGGGATGCCGGCGCCGATCGCCTGCCGCGCCGCAAAGACAGCCGGTGTGGTCGTCTCATGCAGCTTGATCGCCGTATAGCCGCGTCGCAATGCGGTCTGGCATTCGCTCGCAATATGCTCCGGCGTCCCGATCCGGAGCAGGCTCGCATAGGCCGGAATTCGCGTCCGCTTGCGCGCGCCGAGGAGGCGATGCAACGGCAGGCCTTTCACCCTGGCGGCGAGATCCCACAACGCGATGTCCAGCCCCGAGATCGCAAACATGGTAATGCCATAGCGGCCGAACAGATGCAGATCGCGCTGGATGCGATCCATGAACTCGGCAATACCCCCGGCATCCGGCACTTCGAGGCCGCGGGCCTGCGGCGCGATCATCTCCTCAATGGCCGTCGCGGTTGTCTTCGGGCAGACATAGGCAAAGGCATCGCCCCAGCCGGTGAGGCCGGTATCGGTCGAGACCTCGACGATCACCATGTCGAGCGCGGCAATCGCCGAGGCGCCTTGCCTGAAACTCGCAGCCCCCGCGTCGAAAGGGATGCGGACGTGGTGCGCCTTGACGTCCGTGATCAGCATGCCGGCCTCCTAATTTTTCCCGCGAGAACGTTGCGCGATCACTCGGCATCCAGCTTCTGCACTTCGTGTCCGAAATAAGCGCGCTCGATCCGTTGCGACAGATTGGCTTCGCCGGTCGGCGCTTCCAGCACGATGTGGCCCTGCACCAGCGCATAGACGCGGTCGGCGGCGGCGAGCGCTTTTTCCAGCAACTGCTCGACCAGCAGCACGGCGGTGCCGTTTTTGCGCAACTGGCCGATGACGTTGAGCACGCGATCGACCAGCACCGGCGACAGGCCGGCGGAGGGTTCGTCGAGCATCAGCAGGCGCGGACGTCGCACCAGTCCCTGCGCCACGGTCAACATTTGTTGTTGCCCGCCGCTGAGCGCGCCGCCGCGCTCGTGGCGCTTTTCGGCGATCTCGGGAAAGAACGACAGCGCTTCCTCGACCCGCGCGGTTCGCTCGCCGCGCGGCAGGTCATAGCCCGCCAGCAGCAGATTGTCGGTGACGGAAATCTGCGTGAACACCCGGTGGCCTTCGATCACATGCACGAGCCCGGCGCGCGCCGCCTCGCGCGGCGTGGTGTTGGTCATGTCGCGGCCATCGAAGCGCACCTGCCCGGCATTGACCGGCAGCAATCCCGATAGCGCGCGCAGCATGGTGGTCTTGCCGGCCCCGTTGGGACCGAGCAGCGCCACCACCTCCCCCGACGCGACCGCGAAATCCACGCCATGCAGCACGCGGATCTTGCCGTAGCCGGATTCCAGCGCGGCGACGGAGAGCAGTGGTTCAGGCGCCGAGGTAAGCACTGACCACCTCCTTGTGGATGCGGATCTCGGCGGGCGTTCCGGCCGCCAGCGTGCGGCCGAGATTGAGCACGGTGACCTGGTCGCAGATATCGAAGATCAGGTCGGCATGGTGCTCCACCAGCAGCACGCCGGCGCCGCGCCGGCTGATCGCCTTGATCAGCAATCCCAAGCGCTCGATCTCGTCGCCGGAAAGACCGGCGGCGGGCTCATCGAGCAGCAGGAAATCCGGCTCCAGCATCAGCGCCCGCGCGATCTCGATGAAGCGCAGTTCGCTGTGCTGCAGGCGATCGGCGCGGACGTCGGCCAGGGTTTCAAGGCCGACCACACCGAGCAGCGCGCGGGCCTTGGCCGCGAGCACGCGTTCGTCGCGGGCGTTGCGCGGCAGCGCCAGCAGCGCTTCGACGAACGTCGCCTGCCCCTCGATGGTGCCGCCGATCATGACGTTCTGCAGCACCGAGGCCTCGCCGATCACGCGCGGCGTCTGGAAGGTGCGGGCGATGCCGCTGGAAGCCCGCAAGGTCGGCATGCCCGGCGGCAGCGGGTCCTGTCCCAATTGCATCGTCCCGGCCTGGGCCGCGTAGTAGCCCGAAATCACGTTCAGGGTCGTGGTCTTGCCGCTGCCATTGGGGCCTATCAGTCCGTGAATCCGGCCGGGCTCGACGTCGAGGTCGAGACCGTCGATGGCGCGCACATTGCCGAAACTGAGCGCCACGCCGCGCAGGCGAAGCGTGCGGTCGCCCGCGCTCTTGCGCACGATGCCACTCAACGCTGTGGGGCGCGGAACGATGGCGCGGTTGCTGGCGAGCGGACGGCGGTTGCGAAAATCCAGCAGTGCCGCGATGCCGCCGGGCATCACCAGCACGATCACCAGCAACAACACCGCATAAAGGAAGGTCGACCACGCCGCCAGCGGGGCTGCGATCTCGGGCAGGATAGTGAGAATAATAGTCCCCAGCATCGGTCCCAGGATCGAACCGCGTCCGCCGATCAGGATCGCGATGAAGAACAGCACCGACAGATCGAAGGTGAAGGCGTCCGGCGTGATGTAGGTCTGCAGGCTCGCGAACAATCCGCCGGCGATGGCCGCCAGCGCGCCCGCGAGCAGAAAGATCGCGATCAGCATCCGCGGCTTGGAAATGCCGGTGGCCTCGGCCGCGACTTCGGCGTCGCGGACCGCGATCAGGGCGCGACCGAACCGGCTGTGGGCGACATTGGCGCTGATCCAGGTGCAAACGGCGGCGAAGCCGACGCAGAGATAGTAATAGCCCCATGCGGTATTGAAGGGCGCCGGAAATTCCGGACCGACGATGCCGATGCCGCCGCCGGTCACGCTCTGCCAGGCCAGCGCGATCTGCGTGACGATGGTGGCGAAGCCGAGCGTCGACATCGCGAAATAGAAGGTGCGCAACCGCAGGGCCGGCAGGCCGACGATGACGCCGAACACGGCGCCGACGGCGCCCGCGATCGGCAGCGCGGCGAATACCGGCACCGGCGGCATGACATTGCCGGCCACCAGCACGCTGGTGGTGTAGGCGCCAAGCGTCAGCAGCGCGACATAGCCGATGGCGAGATGCCCGGCGAAGCCGACCACCAGATTGAGACCGGAGACCAGCACCCAATAGATCGCCGCCCGGGTGCCGATCAGCGCCCAGTAGTCGTTGCTGACGAACGGCAGGATCATCGCGACCGCGAAAATCCCGACAAACGGCGCAAGCTGCGGCAGCACCGCGCGCCAAACACCGGTCTCGCTGCGCGGAGCAGCCGTGGTGACCGCGGTCATCACACCCTCCGTGCCGTGGCCACGCCGAACAGGCCTTGCGGCGCCGCCAGCAGAACGATGATGAACAGGGTGAACACGGCCACCGACGAGAAGATGCCGCCGACCAGGAAATTCGCCGCCTGCTGGAACAGGCCGAGCGCAAGCCCGCCGATGATGGCGCCGCGGTTGTTGCCGAGGCCGCCGAGCGCCACCGGCACGAAGCCGTAGAAATTCAACAGCGCGCCATTGGCGAAGAACGCCAGCATCAACTCGCCGCCGGAAAATCCGGCGACACCGCCGATGACACCGGCGAGCGCGTAGCTGGCGACGCGCAGATTGCGCTCCGGCAGGCCGAGCGCGCGGGCGGCGAAATTATCCTCCGCGATCGCCAGGAAGGCGCGCCCCACCAGCGTGCGGCGATAGAGATATTCGAGGCCGATGATCGTGATGGCGCAGGCCACCACCGGCAGCCAGAATTTTTCGCCAAAGACCCCACTGCCCCAGCCGATCAGGCGGGGAAACGGCTGCGGCTCGGTGCCCCATTTGATCGCCGTCACCTGCTGGATCATCAGCGCCAGCGCCAGCGTGGACAACACATAGAGATGCTGGTCGAGGCTTTTCAGCACCGGCCGCACCGCGACGAATTCGGTGATAATGCCGATGATCGCGCAGCAGAGCAGCGTCAGGACGAAGCCGACCAGGATCGGCAGACCCAGCTTCAGCATGAACATCGAACCGAACACGCCGCCAAGCATGGCGAGTTGGCCGGCGGTGAAGCTCATCACCCGCGAGGTCGAGAACATGGTGTTGTAGGTGACGCCGACGAGCGCATAGATCGCGCCCGCCGCCAATCCGGATGCGAGTATCGAGCCGAGCATGGGCCGCGCTCTCCGCCGCCGCTTATGTATATCCAGGCGCCAGCGCGAAGGTGCCGTTCCTGGCCGTGCTCGCCTCCGACATCACGATCTCGTCGGTCGGATAGCCGTTGTGCTGGGTCGGCGTGAAGGTGTAGTTGCCGAAATAGCCGGGATATTTCGACAGCGTATTCCAGTATTTGACGATGCCTTCGCTGTCGGTGGATCCGCTTTCCGCCACCGCCTTGGCGACGAGCTCGATCGCATCGATGCCGCCGGCGATCCACCACAGCAGCGTGTCGTTGATGGAGACGTTGGCCTTGAGCAGACGATCGACGAGGTCCTGGCTCTTCGGCGGCAGCTTGCCGGCGGCATCGTAACTGCAGCTCTTGTAGCCGATGGCGTAGACCTTCTTCCAGTTGGCGGGTTTCTCGACCAGGCCGGCGAGTTCGCCCGAGGCCATCGACGGATGGCCGACGAACGGGACATCCCAGTTGAGCGCCGCGCGAACGTTGAACATCCGCGCTTCCATGCCGGTCGAGACGCTCCAGACCACGATCGCTTCCGCGCCGGCGTTTTTGGCGCGCAGCATGTCCGGCGTCATGTCGGGCTGGGTGGCATCGATATTGGCCTGATAGACCACATCGGCGCCGTCTTTCTTGAACGCCGCCACCGAGGCGCCGAGAGCGGTCACGCCATAGCCCGTGGTGTCGCCGATCACGGCGACCTTTTTTACCTTGAGGATATTGAGGCAATAATTGCGGACCGCGTCATCCCATTGGCTGTTCGAAGGCGCCGTGCGGAAGGCATTCGGGAATTTCACGGGATCGATCAGGCTCTCGACCACGCAAGGATGGATATCCGGCATCTTGGCGCGCGCCATGATCGGCGTGGTGGCCAGCGCCTCGCCCGAATTGACCGGCCCCCAGATCGCATGGACCTTGGCCTGGCTGATCAATTCCTGGGTCGCGTTGACCGCCTTGGTGGGATCGCCCTGGGTATCGCGCATCACGATTTCTATTTTGCGGCCCTTGACGCCGCCGCCGGCATTGATGGCGTCCACCGCGAAATTTACCCCGCGATTGAAGCCGATGGTCGGCGCCGAGCTCGGCCCGGTTATCGCGGCGAGACAGCCGATCTTGATCGGCTCCGACTGCGCGATGGCGGGTTTTGGAAATGAAAATGTTGCAGCGCCCAACGCGCCCGCACTGCCCAATAAAACGTTACGACGCGAAATGGCCATCCGTTGCTCCCGTTCGTTTCCTTTGCGGGCACCCGTCTTTGCCGCGGGCGTCCCGATTATTTTCGGCTTATCGCCGACTTTGGTTTTGACGATTCAAGTTTGAGCCGGATGTGGATGACTTGTCCAGAGGTTCTGGTCGGGCGCTATCAGATTGCGGGAAAACCAAACGTCACAGAATGATCCGGCCACGGAAAAGACAAATCCGCGAACCGGACCTTTCCCGCCCGCTGTGGAGCGCGGTTCGTGCCACGTTACTGCCCCAGGATCGGGTGGTCGCTGAGCACATCCTCTTTCAAGGATACCGCCTGGACGGCGCGAAAGAGTATCCGCGCCGTCCTCAAATCATTGGCCTTCATGCACAGATTGATGATCTGGCGCACGGCGGCATCGCGCATCAAGTCATCGGAAATCCTGATGGCGATCTGCATGGCGGCCTTGGCGGCGCGTTCGTAGCGTTCGGCGTCGCCTTTCCCGTTGCCGGGGCGGCCGACCGAGCCGCCGACTTTTTCGGCGCTGTCGACGGCGGAACGGCAGATCTCGCGTATTTTATGGGCCGCCTGGATATCGCCGATCGGCCACTGGATATCCTCTTCCCAGACTTCCTTGCGCTCGCCCCTGTTGAACCGCCACATCGCCATGCCCTGAATATCATCAAGCATAGCGGCCCGGCGTGCAAGTTGCGGGCCGGGGTAGCGGATCGGATTGCCGGCGCAAGGCGCTCGCGACTGGATTCGTCGGAGACCGGCGAAGGCGAGGATGAAAAGAAAAAGGCGCCCGAGCAAGGGCGCCTTTAATCGTCGTGGTGATGGCGCCGCCCTCTTTAAAAGCGGTCGGTCAGCGCCATGCCGGGATCGCTCACCGAAGCGCGGCCGGTCTCGACGTGGCCGGCCAGGCGCCGATAGAAGCCGCTGTCCGAGTCGCTGGTGACGACGAAATCATACCACAGGCCGGTGGTGCGCAGATTCCAGTAGAGTTCCTGGGGCCGGCCGGAAGCTGACACTTTGACATCCCACGAGGTGCCGGGACCGCCGTGGTTCGGTCCCGGGAAGAAGACCGGCGAACCGAAGCCGAACCCGGGGGCGCCGAAGTCGGGAGCCCAGCGGAAATTAGGCACCGGGCCGAAACCGACAGGATGGAAGCCGGGACGCGGACCGAAGCCAGGACACTCCGGCTCCGTCGCGGCGGATACCGAGGCGGTGACGGCCGTCAACCGCCCATAGATCTCGTTGGACTTCACCGCGAAGCGCACGGCGCCGTTGCCGTCGTTGCGCAGTTGCACATGCACACCGCCCTCGAAGACGTTGTAGCCAACAAAGATCTCGGGGTTGGCTGCATTATGCTGCCGGACCTTGGTGAGGTTGCCCTTGAACTGGCGGTGGAAGCCATTGGGGCCGAGCACCCACAGATCATAAAGGCCGTCATCGCCGACCACCCATTCATCGTCCAGCATCCGTCCTGCCTCGACCGTGTAGCGCCGGGGAATGCGGTCCAGGTGCAGCTTGTCGTAAACGTGGAACACGGCGCCTGCGAAGCCGGTGTTGGTGAACAGCAGCCTGACCTTGCTCTTGCCGGCATCCACCTGCGCGCTGGCGTGCAGAATGTAGGGGAGTGAACGCGAGAAGCGCGGGCCGGTCTCCTGGAACAGCGGCTGTGCTGTCGTCGGCGCGGTAGGTGCCGGCAGCGTGCGCTGGTGCGCATCGGAGGCTGCCCAGTTGCTCTGATCGGGGAGATCCGGGAACCGGGGATCATTGGGGCTCACGAAGTCGAAGGCGGTGGTGAGGTCGCCCGAAATGGCGCGATGCCAGGGGCTGATCGCGTCCACCTTGATGCCGAAGCGCTTTTCGAGGAATCGACCCACAGAGGTGTGGTCGAAGACCTGCGAATTGATCCAGCCGCCCTTGCTCCACGGCGAAACCACGTACATCGGCACCCGCGCACTGAGACCCCAGGGACGGATGTTGCCGCTGATCTTGTCGTCGCTGCCCAGGACATTGCCGACGGTGTTGGAGAAATATTCGCCCGCGAGCGACATCGTGGCCTTGCCCATCAGGTTGCCATTGATGTCATAAGACGGCACCGCCGGCGCCGGCAGGTGATCGAAAAAGCCGTCGTTCTCGTCGAAGGTCAGGAAGAAGACGGTCTGGCTCCAGACCTCGGGGTTGGCCGTGAGTGCGGCCAGCACCTGATCGGTGAAATTGCCTGCGCGGGTCGGGCTTCCGCCGCCGGGATGCTCGGAATTGGCCTGCGTCGGCAAAATCCACGATACCTCCGGCAGGGTGCCAGCCATCACGTCGGCCTTCAACCTGTCCAGATAGTCCGGACCGCCGGTCAGGCCGTGCACATAATTGGGCTGACCCGGCTGGGCGTGACGGAAGCTGGCGAATGCCAGGCCGCCATGCATCGCGCCGGTCCAGTTGTCGTTCATGTCCTGGTAGATGTGCCAGCTGACGCCGGCGCGCTGCAGCAGGTCGGGAAGGGTGTCCCAGGTGAAGTCGCTGCCGACATATTTGTAGGTCGGCTGGGGCTGAGGCTGGCCGGCCACCCATTTGGAAGGGTTGGGCCAGCAGCGGTTGTTGTTGGGTTCGGAATTGGCGGTGGTGCCGTTGATGCCCTGCGCGCGCAGCGCGGGACTGAAGTTGGAGCCCGACCAGAACACGATCCGGTTGGGATCGGTGCCGGTGGTGACGGAGCAGTGGTAGGCGTCGCACAGCGTGAAGGCCTCGGCGAGCGCGAACTGGAACGGGATGTCGTCGCGCCCGAAATAGCCCATCGAATACTGGGTCTTGTACTTGGGCCAGAAGCCCATCTTGCCCTGGTTCCACGCCGACTGACTGTCGGAATATGAGTGCGGCGTGCCATACCCGACCAGCGCGTTGCTGGTCGTGGAGTCGCGATGGTAGGGCGTGATCTCACGGGTGCCGTCGGATTGGAACCACACCGGCTTGCCGCTTTCGAGCGGAATCGGGAAGCGATCGCCGAAGCCGCGGACGCCGCGCATGGTGCCGAAATAGTGGTCGAACCCGCGGTTCTCCTGCATCAGGATCACGATGTGCTTGACGTCCTTGATGGTGCCGGTCCGGTGCTTTGCCGGAATGGCGAACGCCCGGCTGATGCTGGGAAAGGCGACCGCCGCCGTGGCGCCCGCTAGAAAACTGCGACGTGTTGTCATGGATCGACCTTGGGTTGAAATGGATTGAAAAGACGGATCAGGGTGTGCAGCGCAGGCTTGGCGCGCTGCACGAGGGAAGCGGGACCGAAGTAACAGCGGGACTTGACGGAGCTGTGAATAATTTATTTCCGGAAGAATTTATTATGAGCTTTTCTCAGTGTAGGGTTCCCTGACCGGAGGCATCAGCCCCTGACTTCCGAACAGCAGAAACGGACCGAGTACCAGTGACGGAGCAGGCGGGAATGACACTTGAGCCATCGGCGCCGGCTTGTCCGGGCGACCCCGGAGAATTGAAGCTCTGTGCGAGAGGAATCGGGGTAGCCGGGACGAGCGCGGCTGGGACGCGGCGAGCGAGTATCCCACATTGTTCGCGAGGGCGCGGATGACACGCTCGAACTTCAATGCGGGACCGTCGGTGAACGGTATTCTCTCCCGCGTTCGTGAATTGCAGCCCGATCTTCCCCCGAAAGCCAGGCAAATCGCCGAGCTGATTATCGCGCAGCCTGAGTCTTTCATTCACATGTCGATCACCGAGGTTGCCGAGACATGTGGCGTCAGCGAAGGCACGACGGTTTCCTTTTGCCGCCGGGTGGGCGTTCGAGGATTTCAGGAGCTGAAGATTCTTCTGGCGCGGGATTTGATCGAGCCGGTTCGTCTGATTCAGGAGGATCTGCATCGGGGCGATGATCCGGCGACCGTCACGGATCACATCTTTGCCGCCCACGCCGCTTCGCTCCAGGAGACACGCCGACTTCTCTCAATGGAATCGTTGGCGAAGGCGGCAAGCTTATTGAGGGAAGCGCAGAGAATCGAAATCTATGGCATCGGAAGTTCGGCGCCGATTGCGCAGGACCTTTCCTATCGCTTGCTGCAGCTGGGGCTCGCAGCGGGCGCCGTCGTCGATTCCCATGTCCAGGCCGTCAGCGCCGGCATGACCGGCCCGGCAGTCACGACCGTCACGGTGTCTCACTCCGGCAGCACGGTCGAGACGGTGCTCGCGACCCGGTTGGCGCGGGAAGCCGGTGCCCGGACAATCGGCATCACGCGGCTCGGCAAGTCGCCTCTCGCGGCCCATTGCGACGTTCTGCTCTATACTGTCGCCAATGAAACCCGGTATCGGCCCGAGGCCGTGAGCAGCCGCGTGGCCCAGCTCGCCATTATCGACACGTTGGTCAGCTGTTGCGCGCTGACCGACACCGAGCGCTCCGTCGACAGACTTCAACACGCCGCGCGTATTCTTTCCGAGAAGCGCTTTTGATCTGACGGCAGCCTACACGGCAGGCAGGATCTTTCCGGGATTGAAGATGTTCTGCGGATCGAGTGCCTGCTTGACGGCGCGCATGGCCTCGATCGCCTCGATCCCGAGTTCGGCCTTGAGATATTTCTGCTTGCCCTGCCCGATGCCATGTTCGCCGGTACAGGTCCCGCCCATCGCCTGGGCGCGTTCGACCAGGCGATGCATGAAATCCTCCCCGCGCGCCATCTCGTCGCGATCGTCCACATCGCACACCAGCGAGCAGTGGAAATTGCCGTCGCCGACATGGCCGACAATCGGCGACAGCAGATTGAGGCGCTTTAAGTCCTCCTCGGTTTCGGTCACGCAATCGGCCAGCCGGGAAATCGGCACGCAGACGTCGGTCGCCACAACGCCGGCGCCGGGACGCAGGGCTTTGACCGACCAATAGGCGTCATGCCGCGCCTGCCAGAGCTTGGTGCGGTCCTCGGGCCTGGTGGTCCAGGTGAAATCGCCGCCGCCGCACTCCTTCGCGATCTCGCTGAAATTCCTCGATTGCTCGGCGACCTCGTTCTCGCTGCCATGGAATTCCAGCAGCAGCAGCGGCGTCTCCGGCAGCGACAGTTTCGAATAGGAATTGCAGGCCCGCACCTGCGCGGCGTTGAGCAGTTCGATGCGGGCGACGGGAATGCCGGTCTGGATCGCCAGAATCGTCGCCTGGCAGGCGCCGCGCACGGTCTCGAACGAACAGGCGGCGGCGGCAATGGTTTCGGGAATGCCGCGCAGCTTGATGGTGAGCTCGGTGATGATCCCGAGCGTGCCTTCGGCGCCGACGAACAGATGGGTCAGGTCATAGCCGGCGGCGGATTTCTTCGCCCGGGTGCCGGTGGTGATGATCTCGCCATCGCCGCGCACCACTTTGAGCGCCAGCACGTTGTCGCGCATGGTGCCGTAGCGCACCGCGTTGGTACCGGAGGCGCGCGTCGACGCCATGCCGCCCAGCGACGCGTCGGCGCCGGGATCGATCGGGAAGAACACGCCCTGGTCGCGCAGATGCTCGTTGAGCGCCTTGCGGGTGACGCCGGGCTGGATCACGCAGTCCAGATCCTCGGCGTGGACCTCCAGCACTTTGTTCATGTCGCGCAGGTCGATGCAGATGCCCCCCGCAGGCGCGTTGACCTGTCCCTCCAGCGAGGTGCCGGTGCCGAACGGGATCACGGGGACGCCATGGCGGGCGCAGATTCGCACTACATCCTGGATATCGGAGGTCTCCTGCGCCATCACCACCGCATCGGGCGGCTGCGACACCAGCCATGTGGTGGTGTGCGCGTGCTGCTCGCGCACCGCCTGCGACGTAATCAGCCGGTTGCCGAACCGCGCGGCCAGCGCCTCGACGGTGCTTGCCAGCGCCTGCGGCTCCGGACGCTTCAAATCATTGGTGATGGTTGTGCCCACGCGATATCCTCATCCTGCGGCGGACGACCGTGGCAAAGGATATATAAGGGGTCAAGAGATCATGAAGGGTAACGGGGATGAGCGATGACGATTACCGCCGGCGAAGATGATTTGCTGCTGGCGCCCGCGCCATTCCGGTCGTCGGTGATGCAGATCGAGCCGCAATGGATCGACTATAACGGCCATCTCAACATGGCCTATTATAACGTGATGTTCGACCGTGCGGTCGACGAATTATGGCTGAAGCTCGGGATTGGACCCGGCTACATGAAGGAGCGGCACCGCTCGACCTTCACCGCCGAATGCCATGTGCGATATTTGCGGGAGATCCATCTCGGCGACCCCGTGCAGGTCTCGGTCCTGCTGGTCGGCGCCGACGAGAAGCGGCTGCACACTTTCAAGGAGCTTCGCCACGCCACGGAAGGCTGGCTATCGGCTACTTCCGAAAATATGACGCTTCACATCGACATGACGGCGCGGAAGACCGCGCCGTTTCCATCCGACATTCGTGCCCGCATCGAGGCCGTGGCCAAGGCCCATAGCGCCGTCCCACGCCCCGAGGGCATCGGCCGAAAAGTCGCGATGCCCTCGAAATAGCGTACATATTCGTCAGACTCGGGTGCGCCCGCGCGCCAGCCCGACCACGGCCGAGACCAGGAACAACACGATGGCGACGAAGAAGATGATCTTGGCGATTTCGATCGATGCTCCGGCAACGCCGCCGAAGCCCAGAATGCCCGCGATCAGCGCGACGACCAGAAACGTAACAACCCAGCTCAGCATGATCAGACCCTCAATTTTGACTTTTCAGTTTCGACATCAGCGCGATTGAGAACATCGCGCCTCGGCTGCGGAAATAATCCGGCCTGGGAACAAATGTTCCCGCCGGCCGCAAACCGCGTACCCAGGAAAAAAGCCGCGCCAAACGGAACAAAACCGAAGATCGACGGCAAAATTCGCCCTCGCCGGCGCCATGGATAACTCCTGTCAAATCCGCCCCCAAACTCCTATATGGCCTTTAATCCTGCTATGAAGGCTCCCCTTCAAGGCCCCGCGGTGCCATCGTGGGCGGAAGACGATTCGCATGACTGAGCCGAACAAGCTGCCCTCTCAAGGCGTCCCCGACCACCAGCCCTCGGCCGGCGGCATTGCCGCGCGTGCGCGGGCGGCCGCCACCCCGCAATATCTCGCGGGCCTCAATCCCGAGCAGCGCGAGGCGGTGGAAACGCTGGATGGACCGGTGCTGGTGCTGGCCGGGGCCGGCACCGGCAAGACCCGCGTGCTGACCTGCCGCATCGCCCATATCCTGAGCCAGGGCCGCGCCCGGCCCGGCGAAATCCTGTCGGTCACCTTCACCAACAAGGCGGCCCGCGAGATGAAGCTGCGGCTCGGCCAGATGCTGGGCCAGGCCGTCGAAGGCATGCCGTGGCTTGGCACCTTTCATTCCATCGGCGGACGCATCCTGCGCACCCATGCCGAACTGGTGCAGTTGAAATCCAATTTCACCGTGCTCGATGTCGACGATCAGGTCCGGCTGCTCAAACAGCTTCTGCAGGCCGACAATATCGACGACAAGCGCTGGCCGGCGCGGATGCTCGCCGGCCTGATCGATGGCTGGAAGAATCGCGGGCTGACGCCGTCGCAGGTGCCGCCGGGCGAGGCCGCGGTGTTCGGCAACGGCCGGGGCGGCAAGCTCTACGCCACCTATCAGGAGCGGCTGAAAATCCTCAACGCCGCCGATTTCGGCGACCTGCTGTTGGAAAACATCCGGCTGTTTCGCGAACACCCCGACGTGCTCCGGCAATACCAGAACCGCTTCAAGTTCATCCTGGTGGATGAATATCAGGACACCAACGTCGCGCAGTATCTCTGGCTGCGGCTGTTGTCGCAGGCGCCGGCGAAGCCGGGCGTGCCGCTCTCCGCCATCATTCCGGGGCACACCGATTCTCCTGTCATTCCGGGGCGCATCGAAGATGCGAACCCGGAATCTCAAGATAAAGATGACCCAGCTCGAGATTCCGGGTTCGCACCTGCCGGTGCGCCCCGGAATGACGCGGGAAATGCCGTCGCTCAGCCCACCCCTCCGCTCAAAAACATCTGCTGCGTCGGCGACGACGACCAGTCGATCTATGGCTGGCGCGGCGCGGAGGTCGACAATATCCTGCGCTTCGAACACGATTTTCCCGGCGCGAAAGTCATTCGGTTGGAGCGCAATTACCGCTCCACCGGCCACATCCTGGCCGCCGCCTCGCATCTGATCGCGCATAATGAGGGACGGCTCGGCAAGACGCTGCGCACCGAAGACGTCGACGGCGAAAAGGTCACCGTCACCGGCTCCTGGGATTCCGAAGAGGAAGCCCGCGCCATCGGCGAGGAGATCGAGGAGCTGCAGCGCGCCGGCAACCATCTCAACGACATCGCCATCCTGGTACGCGCCTCGTTCCAGATGCGCGAATTCGAGGATCGCTTTGTCACGCTCGGCCTGCCCTATCGGGTGATCGGCGGCCCCAGGTTCTATGAGCGCGCGGAAATCCGCGACGCGCTGGCTTATCTGCGCGTGATCAATTCGCCGGCCGACGACTTGGCCTTCGAGCGCATCGTCAATGTGCCGAAGCGCGGCCTCGGCGACGCCACCGTGCAGATGCTGCATGATCATGCCCGCAAGCGCCGCATTCCGCTGTCGGAAGCCGCCCGCGCCGTGGTCGAGACCGACGAGTTGAAACCAAAGGCGCGCGGATCGCTGCGCGACCTCCTGCTCAATTTCGATCGCTGGCGTGCGCAGCGCGAGGTGACCACGCATACCGAACTGGCCGAGATCGTGCTCGACGAGAGCGGCTACACCGAGATGTGGCAGAAGGACCGCTCCGCCGACGCCGCCGGCCGGCTCGAAAACCTCAAGGAGCTGGTGCGCTCGATGGAGGAATTCGAAAACCTGCAGGGATTCCTCGAACACATTTCGCTGGTGATGGACCGAGACGGCGGCGCCGAGGACGACGCGGTATCGCTCATGACCTTGCACTCGGCCAAGGGGCTCGAATTCGACAATGTGTTCCTGCCCGGCTGGGAGGAAGGCCTGTTTCCGAGCCAGCGCACCCTCGACGAACAGGGCCGCGCCGGCCTCGAGGAGGAGCGACGTCTTGCCCATGTCGGGATTACCCGCGCCCGCCGCCGCGCCAAGCTCTACTTCGCCACCAACCGGCGGATTCACGGCACCTGGTCCACCACGATACCGTCGCGGTTTCTCGACGAACTGCCGGCGCCCAATGTCGAGATCACGGAATCCAAGGGCGGCTCGGGCTGGGGCGGCGCCAGCGGCTACGGCCCCTCGCGCTTCGACAATGTGGAGTTGTTCGGCTCGAGTTATTCGACACCGGGCTGGCAGCGGGCGCAGGCCAACCGCGCGCGGGGCCAGAGCGGCCGCAACGGCCAGGCCGGCGGCGGCTTCAACGAGAGCCAGTCGCCATTCTCGAGCTCGCGAAGCGATGCTTCAAGCTCGCGCAGCGATGCTTCCTCGCGCGGCGACGCCGGCGGCTTCTCCCGCAACAAGCGCGGCCCGATGACCATCGAGGGCGAACTGGTTGCGAAATCCACCGGCACCACGTCGGAATTCTCGCTGGACGATCGCGTGTTCCACCAGAAATTCGGCTACGGCCAGGTGGTGAAGATCGACGGCAACAAGCTCACCATCGCGTTCGAGAAGGCCGGCGAGAAGAAGGTGGTCGATAGTTTTGTGGAGCGGGCGTAGCTTTCGGCCCGAAACCGCCACGCCCCTTGGGCCTTGACCATCGACGACTTCATCGTATCAGATGCAAGCATGATTAGAAGCCGACCGATCCTGTTCGTTCTTGCGCTCGCCGCGCCGTCGCTGGCGCTGGCGGAGACGATGAATTTCGGAGACGCCGCGGCGGTCCTGGGCAAGAGCTGCGGCAAGGATATCGACGCGAATTGCCGCGGCGTCAATTTCGACTCGACCCGGCTCAAGGACTGCCTTTATCGCAATCAGGACAGCGTGTCGGCGCAGTGCAAGGCCGACTATAGCGGAGCCTTTGAAGCGATCCAGAAACGGGTTGCGGCGCGCGCGGCGGTTCCGAAAATGTGCCAGCGCGAAATCGCGAAATTGTGCGGCGGCGCACAAAAGGAAGTCAGCAGATATCTGGAATGCCTGATGACCACGCCCGGGGTGAGCGCACGATGCAACCAGGCGATCGGCGATGCGGGGTACCGGTGATGCGGCCCGCAAATAACGGCGTGCGTTACACTGATCTCTTGGCCGGCGCCCTGCTGGCGGGTGCCCTGATCGCATTCGCGGCGCCCCAATCCCCGGCGCTCGCTCAAGCGGCTGTCACGACGGACGACATCGTCAGCCGGCTCGGAGGGTTGGAAACCACCGCCGAGCTGAGTATCCCGGCGCTGCGCCAGCGAGTGCTCGAGCGAGCGAAGTCGAAGGCGGATCCGATACCATTGAAGCGACCGCCGGTCGCTGCCGAACTCCTCAAATTGCCGCAATTGGCATTCGAGGTTAAATTCGATCCCGACTCTTCGATCATCCGGCCGGAGTCCTATCAAACGCTCGGGCGCCTTGCCGACGCGCTGGTCCGTTCGACATTGCTGCCTTACGTATTCCTGATCGTCGGTCACACCGATTCGACAGGCAAACGCGAATATAATCTGACTTTGAGCCAGCGAAGGGCCGACTCGATTCGCGATGCGCTGGTGAACACCTTCAAGATTTCGTCAAAACGCCTGCAGACGATCGGCCTCGGCGAGGAGCAGTTGCAGGACTCCGCCCGTCCGGCGGCGCCGATCAACCAGCAGCTTCAGGTCGTGACCGTCGCCAAGGCGTCCTAGAGCATAATCCGGAAATCGCGCTCTAGCGGCGGTTTCTCGCCGCAATTCCTAGGCTTTTCAAAAATGCACAGTTTGCCCGGCGGCGATTGCGCAATGGCCTCCGCGATCCTATCTGTGGGGGCCTCGCCTCAAGCGGGCCGAACGGCCGCTTCGCCCCTTCCCATAATCACCATCGAAATCATCAAGCCGCGCATGCCACCCATCATATCCGTTGCAAATCTGTCGAAGATCTATGGCTCCGGTTTCAAGGCGCTCAATAACATCAACCTGGAGATTTGCCGGGGCGAGATCTTTGCGCTGCTGGGGCCGAACGGCGCCGGCAAGACCACGCTGATCAGCATCATCTGCGGCATCGTCAACCCGACCGTCGGCGCCGTGTCGGTCGACGGCTACGACATTGCCAAATCCTATCGCGGGGCGCGCTCGCTGATCGGCCTGGTGCCGCAGGAACTGCATACCGACGCCTTCGAGACGGTATGGGCGACCGTCAGTTTCAGCCGTGGCCTGTTCGGCAAGCCGCGAAATCCCGCACATATCGAAAAGGTGCTGAAAGACCTGTCGCTGTGGGACAAGAAGGACTCCAAGATCGTCACGCTGTCGGGCGGCATGAAACGCCGGGTGATGATCGCAAAGGCGCTGTCGCACGAGCCGCAGGTTCTGTTTCTCGACGAACCGACCGCGGGTGTCGATGTCGAATTGCGCAAGGGCATGTGGGAAGTGGTGCGGGCGCTGCAGGCCTCGGGTGTCACCATCATCCTCACCACCCATTACATCGAAGAGGCCGAGGAGATGGCCGACCGGATCGGCGTCATCAACAAGGGCGAGATCATCCTGGTCGAAGACAAGGCGGGGCTGATGCAAAAGCTCGGCAAAAAGCGGCTGAAGCTGCATCTGCAACACAAGCTCGACGCCATTCCCCCCGATCTCGCGGCCTACGGGCTGGAGCTGTCCGACGGCGGCCGTGAGGTGATCTACAATTACGACACCAAGGGCGAGCGTACCGGCATCACCAGCCTGCTCGGCGACCTGCGCAACGCCGGCATCCACATCTCGGATCTCGACACCACCCAGTCTTCGCTGGAAGACATCTTCGTCAGCCTGGTGAGCGCAACATGAATCTCAGGGCCGTCCGCGCGATCTATCTGTTCGAAATGGCGCGAACCTGGCGCACACTGATGCAAAGCATCATCTCGCCGGTGGTTTCGACGTCGCTGTATTTCGTGGTGTTCGGCGCCGCGATCGGCTCACGCATCACCGAGGTCGAGGGGGTGAGCTATGGCACCTTCATCGTGCCGGGACTGGTGATGCTGTCGGTGCTGACGCAGAGCATCGCCAATGCCTCGTTCGGCATCTATTTTCCGAAATTCGTCGGCACCATCTACGAATTGCTGTCGGCGCCGATTTCGTATTTCGAGATCGTGCTCGGCTATGTCGGCGCCGCCGCGACCAAATCGATCATCCTCGGCCTGATCATCCTGGCCACCGCCGGGCTGTTCGTGCCGCTGCACATAATGCATCCCTGGTGGATGCTGACGTTCTTGGTGCTGACGGCGGTGACCTTCAGCCTGTTCGGTTTCATCATCGGGATCTGGGCTGACGGTTTCGAAAAGCTGCAGATGATCCCGTTGCTGGTGGTGACGCCGCTGACCTTCCTCGGCGGCAGCTTCTATTCGGTGAATATGCTGCCCTCGGGCTGGCGTACCATCACGCTGCTCAATCCCGTGGTCTATCTGATCAGCGGCTTCCGCTGGAGTTTTTACGAAATCGCCGACGTCAGCGTGGCCTTGAGCGTCGGCATGACGATCGGCTTCCTCGTCATCTGCATGGTGCTGGTGTGGTGGATCTTCAAGACCGGTTACCGGCTGAAGAACTGACGTTGCACGGGCCCGGCCTTAAGCAGGGCTCGCTGGTCTAACCAAGTATCATTGCAAAGACCCAACGGATCGCGCCTTCGCGCGACCCGTTGGCTCGCAATGACGGTTAGTTACCGATAGCAGTGGAATTGGTGGTGGCGATCGTGATAGCCGCGGCAGCGACGGCCGCGGTCGTTGATGCCGAATATGCCCTTCACGGCTCCCGCCGCGCCGCCGACACCGGCGCCGACCGCGCCGCCGACGACGCCGCCGATCGGGCCGCCGACCCGGTTGCCTTCCCGGGAGCCCTCCTGCGCGCCGCGCACGATGCCCTGCGCGTGTCCGACATGGGGGATCGCCAGCAATGCAAACATCAGGGCCGCGAGTGCAAGATAGCGTTTTACGGGCAACCCGGCCGGCAATGCCGCCGTTTTGATCTTGGTCGTCTTCATATCAATTCCTTGTGCTTGATCGCAGCCAGCAGTGGGGCGGGGATTTGTAACGCGGATACGGCCAAATGGTTGCATGTCTGTGGTCGAATCACGACCGGGCGTCGATGCCATCCTCGAAGAAAAAGTGCAGCCGCCCATTTCAGCCCTGCCCGTGCCTTGCTGGCGCCCTGCCGAACCTTAACGATATCAGACAGGCCACTGGAACAAAAACCGACTTCCGGGCATAATGGTGCGGGGAACGGGTGAGAGTGGCGTGCAGTCAGTCAAGGCCTGGTGGAAGGCCCCCTGGAAGTCAAAGGTAAAAAATGCGTTCCTTCCTCGTTGCAATCGCCGGTCTGATGTTGTTCGCCACGGGCGCCGCACAGGCCAAAGTCTCCATCACCGTCGACAAGAATGCGCAACTGATGACCGTCGCGGTCGACGGCGTCGAGCGCTACCAGTGGCCGGTATCCACCGGCATTCCGTCCTATGAAACGCCCAACGGCAGCTTCCGCACCTTCCGCATGGAGGCAGACCACTATTCCAAGGAATTCGACGACGCGCCGATGCCGCACTCGATCTTCTTTACCAAGATCGGCCATGCCATCCACGGCACCGATTCCGAAGGCCGCCTCGGCACGCCCGCCTCTCATGGCTGCGTGCGGTTGTCGCGCGCCAACGCCACGACATTGTATGCGCTGGTGCAAAAGGAAGGCGTGCTCAACACCTCCGTCACGCTCACCGGCTCCTCGCAGATCGCGCTGGCGCGCAATCCGCGACCCCGAAACAATGCCGTCGCACGTCGCGACACGGCCCCGCAATATGCTCCTCAGTACAGCGCCACCGGCGATCCGGTGGTATTGACGCCTCAGGATCCGCCGCTGGAAGTCGGCCCCGGCCGGATCGGATCGCCCGGGCAGCCGCAGGTGCGGGCCCAGGCTCGGGCCGACGACGGCTATATCTATCCGGCCGACGGCAGCTCGAACGAAGCGCGCTATCCGGCGCCGCGTGGCCGTGCGCTCTACGACGCCGATGCCAATGCGCAGCAGCAATATTATGCCAACCGCGGCTACGCCGCGCCTCAAGTCTATGCACCGCGGCCGTATCAGCCGCGCGGGCTGTTCTCCTCCCAGGACTAAGCGCGCCCGTCGATCGCCGCGCTCCGCATCTCGAAAACCGATGACCCGTGGACAGCGGGCCATCGTCAGGCTGAAGCCGTCCCCGTATCAATACGGAGACGGCCTGGTTAACCAATAACGTTCAGACGGATTTAGGGCTTTGCGTCCAAACTCTCCCTGACGGAACAGCGGAACCCTCTCAGTCGCACGCTCGCCATGAAAACTCTGCTCGCACTCGCAGCCGGTTGGATCGCCTTCTACCTGGCGGATCAAGCGCTCTACGACGGCCAGCATGTTCAGTTTGTGGCGCGGTTCGCAGCGGCCGTCGCCTCCGGTTTTACGTCCCGCTAGGCGGCCGGTTCTCGCGTTGCTACTGGCCGATAGCCAGCCTTTATGCGGCCGCGGCAAGCCCGCGCGGGGTCAGCAGGTACTCTTTGAGCACATTGTCCGCGGCGTCGACCTCGACCAGCGATACGTCATAGCTCCAGAGGTCGGCGAGGTGCTGGAGCACCCGCTTGGCATCCCCTTCGTTCAATCGAGCGCCCTTGACGACGGCATGGCGCAACATCAGCCGGCGATTGCCGGCGAGATCGACATCGACCACTTCGATGTTGGGATCGATGAAGCCGACGTCGTACTGCCGCGCCAATTCGCGACGAACCCGGCGATAGCCGCGTTCGTCATGAATGGCATCGACTTTGACGCCGGCGGTTTCCTCCGGATCGTCATGCAAATGAAACAGTCGCAGGCTTCGGATTAATCGCGGGCTGAGGAACTGGCTGATGAAGCTCTCATCGCGGTAGTTGGCCCAGACATTGCGCAGCACCGCCATCACGTCACCGGTCCCGGCGATATCCGGAAACCATTCACGGTCCTCGTCGTCCGGATTGGAGACGATGCGCTCGATGTCCTGCATCATGGCGAAGCCGAGCGCGTAGGGATTGAAGCCCGAAAAGCGCGGATCGTCGAAGTCGGGCTGAAACACCACATTGGTGTGCGACTGCAGGAATTCGAGAAAATTGCCGTCGGAAATCCGGCCCTGCTCGTGCAGCCGGGTCATGATACGGTAATGCACGTAGGTCGCGGTGCCCTCGTTCATGACCTTGGTCTGACTCTGCGGATAAAAATACTGCGCGATGTGCCGCACGATCCGGAGCAGCTCGCGCTGCCAGGGCTGCAGCCGCGGCGCCGCCTTTTCGAGGAAGTACAACAGGTTTTCCTGCGGCAGCCCAAGCAGCTTGCGGCGCCGATCCGCGCTCAAGGATTCCGCGCTCTTGACCGGCCCGGTCGGAACCGTTCGCCACAGATCGTTGAACGCGCTCTCCTCGTGCAGGCGCCGCTCCTGGGCGCGCTTTTCCTCCGCGCGAAGGTCGAGATTCTTCTTGCCGGGATAGCGGTCGATGCCATGCGACATCAGGGAATGCGCGGCGTCGAGGGTCTGCTCGACCGCGAGCCGGCCGTGACGCTCCTCGCATTGCGCCACATAGCTCTTCGCGAAATCGAGATAATCGAGAATGCCCTCGGCGTCCGTCCATTGCTTGAACAGGTAGTTGTTCTTGAAGAAATGATTGTGGCCGAACGCGGCGTGCGCGATCACCAGCGTCTGCATGGTCGCGGTGTTTTCCTCCATCAGATAGGAAATGCACGGCGAGCTGTTGATCACGATCTCATAGGCGAGGCCCATAAGCCCCTTGCGGTAGAACGCCTCGTGATGCGCGAAATGCTTGCCGAACGACCAATGCTTGTAGAACAGCGGCATGCCGGCGGACGAGTACGCATCCAACATCTGCTCCGCGGTGATGACTTCGATCTGGTTCGGGTAGGTATCGAGCCCGAGTTCGGATCGTGCAATCTCCTCGCAGGCATCGTGGATACGCTGCAACTTCGGAAAGTCCCAGTCCGCTCCCTCAAACAGGCGTTCGGCTGACGCGTTCATGGCGCGACTTTCTCCTGCTTTCGGCGACGTTGAAAGAGATCGTGGAACACCGGAAAGATTTCGCTGCGGTCGCTGACCTTGCGCATCGACAGCGGCGCGCCGTCGGCACGCAAGCGCTGATACAGCGACCAGAGCGACGAATCCGGCATGTCGAACGTGCTGCCCCCGGTCTCGCCGACTTCCAGGTAGGCAAAGAACTGGCTGACCGGCAGGATCATCTCCGTCAGCAGCCGGCTGACGGCCTCTCCGTCCGAACTGGAGTTGTCTCCGTCGGAGGCCTGCGCGGCGTAGATATTCCAGTCCGCCGGACGAAACCGCGACCTGACGATCTCGTGCATCGCCTGCAGCGCGCTCGATACCAGGGTGCCGCCCGATGCCGGCCCGTGAAAGAAGGTGTTTTCGTCGACTTCTTCCGCCCGGTCGGTATGGCGGATGAACACGATCTCGACGTGGCGATAGCGCCGCGTCAGAAACACGTAGAGCAGCATGTAGAAGCGTTTGGCCAGATCCTTCATATGCTCGGACATCGAGCCGGACACGTCCATCAGGCAGAACATGACGGCCTGAGCGACCGGCTTTGGCACATTCTCGAAGCGGCGGTACCGGATGTCGATCGGATCGATGAACGGGATCCGGCGGGCTTTAGCCTTCAAGGCTTCGATTTCCGCCATCAACTCGGTGCGGCGCGGCTCGTCGCATTCGGCGGCCTCCGCCTCAAGCTGCGCGATCGTCTCCGGCCGCGGCCGCCGCAACGCGACCCGCCGGGCCATCGCCAGCCGCACCGTACGGCTCACCGAAATGTTCGCGGGCGAACCGGAGGTCGCGTAGCCGGCCCGCTGAAGCCCCTCGCTTTCGGCCTCGGCAAGCTTGCGCTTGGCGAGATCGGGCAATTCGAGGTCGTCGAGGAACAGGTCGACAAACTCGTCGCGGCTGAGAACGAAACGGAAGGCATCTTCGCCGTCGCCTTCGCCCGGCTCGTTCGGCCTGCCGCGACCTTCTCCCGATCGCGGAAGTATATCGCCTTCCACGAACTTCTTGTTGCCGGGAAGCACCATGTCGCGGGTGCCGCCTTCGCGGTGAAAGCGCGGCTCG
Organism: uncultured Alphaproteobacteria bacterium; assembly: GCA_963793165.1. Classification (GTDB taxonomy): domain Bacteria; phylum Pseudomonadota; class Alphaproteobacteria; order Rhizobiales; family Xanthobacteraceae; genus Bradyrhizobium. The sequence continues at coordinate 1,127,016 of CAWBYU010000001.1, read as the reverse complement.
TTCATCCCTTCAAGGGGAATCCCGACCTCGCCGCCTTCCAGCACGTCCTTGATGTCGCGGCCCTCCGTCGACTTCTTGACGGCGCCTTGAACCAGCGCCTTGGCGCGGCGCAGGAAGCGCTGGCGGTTCTCGAGGCTCTTGCTGCCCGGATTCAGCCGCCGGTCGACGATGTGCATAGCCACCCTTGCATCCACCTCATCCTGGTCGGTTCGTCATCCCGCTTGTTTCACGCGCATGTACCATTCGACGAGCCTGCGAACCTGACGCTCGGTGTAGCCGCGTCCCACCATGCGCTCGACAAACTCGCCGTGCTTCTTTTCGGTATCGCCGTCCTTTTTCGAACCGAACGAGATGACCGGAAGAAGATCCTCTACCTGCGAGAATATCCGTTTCTCGATCACCTCGCGAATCTTTTCGTAGCTGGTCCATGACGGATTCTTGCCGCCATTCTGGGCCCGCGACCGCAGCGAGAACTTGACGACCTCGTTGCGGAAGTCCTTCGGATTGGCGATGCCCGCCGGCTTCTCGATCTTGGTCAGCTCCTGGTTGAGCAACTCGCGATTGAGCAACTGGCCGGTGTCGGGATCCTTGAAGTCCTGATCCTCGATCCAGGCGTCGGCATAATCCACATAGCGGTCGAACAGGTTTTGACCGTAATCCGAATAGGATTCGAGATAGGCCTTCTGGATCTCGTGGCCGATGAACTCCGCATAGCGCGGCACCAGTTCGGCCTTGATGAATTCGAGATAACGCTTCTCGATTTCCTCAGGCAGCTGCTCGCGGCGGATGGCCTGCTCAAGCGCATACATCAGATGGACCGGGTCCGCGCCCAGCTCCGCGGTGTCGTGGTTGAACGTCGCCGCGAGAATCTTGAACGCGAAGCGCGTCGAGACGCCGTCCATGCCTTCGTCGACACCGGCGGCATCCTTGTATTCCTGAACGCTGCGGGCCTTCGGATCGGACTCTTTCAGGCTTTCGCCGTCGTAGACCCGCAATTTCGCAAACAGCGTCGAGTTTTCGTGCTTGCGCAGACGCGACATCACCGAGAAACGGGCCAGCGTCTCGAGCGTCGCCGGTGCACAGGGCGCGGCGGCGAGCTCCGATCCCTGAATCAGTTTCTCGTAGATCTTCTGCTCCTCGGTCACCCGCAGGCAGTAAGGCACCTTGATGACGCAGATGCGATCGATGAAGGCTTCGTTGTTCTTGTTGGCCTTGAAGCTCTGCCATTCCGACTCGTTGGAATGCGCGAGCACGACGCCGGTGAAGGGAATCGCGCCGATATTCTCGGTGCCGATATAATTGCCTTCCTGGGTCGCCGTTAACAGCGGGTGCAGCATCTTGATCGGCGCCTTGAACATCTCGACGAATTCGAGGATGCCCTGGTTGGCGCGGTTCAAGCCGCCGGAATAGCTGTAGGCGTCAGGATCGTTCTGGGCGAAGGTCTCCAGCTTGCGGATGTCGACCTTGCCGACCAGCGAGGAAATGTCCTGGTTGTTCTCGTCGCCGGGCTCGGTTTTCGCGATCGCGATCTGGCGCAGCCGCGAGGGCTGGATCTTGGCGACGCGGAAGCGGGAGATATCGCCGCCGAACGCTTCCAGCCGTTTGTAGCACCAGGGACTCATCAGTCCATTGAGCCGGCGGCGCGGAATGCCGTACTTTTCTTCGATCATCGGTCCCAGCGTTTCCGGATCGAACAAACTCAGCGGACTCTCGAACACCGGACTGAGTTCGTCACCGGCCTTCAGCACGTAGATCGGCAAAACTTCCATCAACGACTTCAGCCGCTCGGCAAGCGAGGATTTTCCGCCGCCTACCGGGCCGAGCAGATAGAGAATCTGCTTGCGCTCTTCCAGACCTTGAGCCGCATGCCGGAAGAATCCGACAATGCGCTCGATGGTTTCTTCCATGCCATGGAACCCTGCGAAGGCCGGATAGGTGCGCATGGTCCTGTTCAAAAAAATACGGCCAAGGCGGGCGTCCTTGGCCGTATCGATCATTTGAGGTTCACCGATCGCGGCGAGCAACCGCTCCGCCGCGTTGGCATATCGCATCGGATCGCCTCGACACGATTCCAGATATTCGGTCATTGACATGTCGGTCTCGCTTCGGGCTTCGAAGGACCGGGCGAAAGCATTGAACAGAGAATCGTTGTACATGACCCCTCTCCTCATATGGTCCGCTGAACTTGCCGTCACGGGCGATACATCATAACACGCCGCCGGAGCGCCCCCCGGCCCCTTGTCGCGAATCAGCATCAGCACATAGGATGATTGGACACTCCGAGGACGGCCCTACGCAATCCACAACCTGTGCAGCGGCTGAGTCTTAAACGGGCATTTTGGCGAATACTTGTGCGAAACAAGCCACGCTTGCCCGATGTGCTCTGATTTCTGAAAAATGTAACCGGGCAGCAACATTAACGCCCGTTCATATACCCACGCGCGCGGACGTTTTAGAGGGCTGCTGGCGCCACTTTTGTTCATCCCAGAACTCCCAAAGGCGGGCCTCTCAAGGGTGAAGTGGCCTATTGCTCACCCTCCCGCAACCGCCGCCACACCGCGCCAAGCACGTTGGAATAATCGTCGGTCCAGACTCGCTGGCTCTCGTCAACTTCGGTCAGCGCCCATTGTTCCGACGAAGCGAGCTTGCCGACATCCGTCTCCTCGCGCGCCGAGACCACAACCGAGGTCGAGAAGATGTATTCATTGTCGCGGTTCGAATCCTCGCTGTAGACCCAGCTCTTGAGATCGTTGGCGTCGGCGATGCCGACCACGACACTGGATAATTCCAGATGCCGGTTGGAGACATGCATCACCACCGCGCCCTGCGGCGCGAGCTTCTCCTTGTAGATATTCATCGCCTCTTCGGTCGCAAGATGAATTGGGATCGCGTCCGAAGAATAAGCATCGACGATGATGAGGTCGTAGATGCCATCGGGCTCCCGCGCGAAGGTCAGCCGGGCGTCGCCGATCACCGGCTTCAGATCCGGTTCGCATTGCTGGATGTAGGTAAAATATTTTGGATCGCGCGCGGTATCGACCATCGATTGATCGATCTCGAAAAATTTCCAGGTCTCGCCGGGCTGCGAAGCACAGGTGAGCGTGCCGGAGCCGAGGCCGATCACGGCCACGCGCAGCGGTCCACCCTTGCGTTCGCGGATCGCGGTGATCGCCTGCCCGATGCCGCCGTCCTTGTGGTAATAGGTGATCGGCTCGGGCCGTCCGGTAACAGGCGTGCCGTCGTCGTTCAGGAATTTCTCGGCGCCGTGAATCGTGGTGCCGTGCATCAGCACGTGGTACTGGCCGTTGGGCGTCACCACGATCTTGTGGACGCCGAAAAAGCTGCGCACGGTTTCGACGCGGCCGTCGTCGGACGGATAGGCGCGGATCAGCACCAGCGCCACCACCACCGTTGCGAAAATCTTCCAGCGGCTGGCGTTCAATCCGAGCGCCAGCAATGCCGAGAGCAGCCCGACCGCGCCGATCACCCAGACCCGGTGGCCCTCAAGCCAGGTCGTGACCTTGCCGTCCGACCAGGAAGGCGCGATCAGGGCCACCGCCAGCACGGCAAGAAACGGCCAGTACCAGCCGCTCCAGCGCGGCCAACGGATGTCGCCGCCGGGCGGCCGGCACAGCGCCGCCAGCGCCAGCAGGATCGGGTACTCGGCGATCCACGAAAACGTGAACGGGGCGATCAATCCTGCAAACAAGCCGCCGAGCATGCCGCCGAACGACAGCGCGACATAAAAGCCGGTGAGATACGCCGCGGCCGGGCGGGTGCGCGCCAGTTCGCCATGGCAGGCCATCGCAATGACAAAAAAGCAAAGCTGATGCCCGCCGAGCGTCAGCAGCAAATTCTGCTCGCCGCCGACCGCCAGCAGCACGATCACGCCTGCGATCGCCAGCGGCTGCGCCATCAGCATCCATTTGTGCGGCAGCAGCGGACGCGACTGGAACACCAGCACCCAGGTCAGCAGATACAGCGACAGCGGCAGCACCCACAGCAGGGGCGCGGCGGCGACGTCGGTGGAAATATGCGCGGTCACCGCGATCAGCAGCCCCGACGGCACCGCGGCGAGGAAAATCCAGCGCGCGCGTAATGTCCATGGCGGCGGCGGCGCATCGGGATCGCCGGCAAGCGTATCGACAGCCGCGGTCGCCGGCGAGCGCAGCAGCAACACGCCGCAGCTCGCAATCAGGAGGATTAGCAGCCCGTAACCGCCGGTCCAGATCAGGTTCTGGGTGCGCAGCGCGAACATCGGCTCCAGCAGCACCGGATAGGAAAGCAGCGCCAGGAAACTGCCTATATTCGACGAGGCGTAGAGAAAGTAGGGATCGGGGCCGTTTGGATGCCCGGTGCGGACGAACCAGGCCTGCAGCAGCGGATTGTTGGCGGCGAGTGCGAAGAACGGCAGCCCGATCGAGACCGCGAACAGGCCCAGCAGCCAGAACGCATAGCCCGATGTCGGCGGCTCGCCCCAGCCGCCCGCGATCGACAGCGGCAGCGTCAGCAGCGCGATCGCCAGCAGCACCAGATGCACCGCCACCGGGATCATGCGGTTGCGGAGCTGCATCAGGTAATGCGCATAGGCATAGCCGCCGAGCAGCAAAGACTGGAAGAACACCATCGCCACCGACCACACCGCCGGCGAACCGCCGAGCCGCGGCAGCACCATCTTGGTGAACAGCGGCTGCACCGAGAACAGCAGCAAGGCGCTGACAAAGATGGCGGCGGTATAAACGATCAGCACCAGCCGGTTTCGGCTCGCGGAAGGCTGGTCCGGGACGGCGGACCGATCAGGTGAAGTCATGCAAGCTCCGGCTTGAACCCGGCGGGCGCCGGAGGCGGGATTCCGGCGGGGTTGGCCGGCGGCGCGGCAATGGAGCATATGGCGACACGGCGGGCAATGTGGGAGCCGGAAACCAAATCATCACTTGACGCTGTGCTGCCATGAGCATCTTCGCTAAGAAACGTCATTCCGGGCGATGCGCAGCATCGACCCGGAATATCGAGATTCCGGGTCTGGTCTTTCGGACCATCCCGGAATGACGGCACGGACATCGATCAACAATTATTGAAGCCACTGGCGCCTGAAGCGAACATGAACGAAACCGACGTTGTCATCATCGGGGCGGGACATAACGGCCTCACCTGCGCGGCCTATCTGGCGATGGCGGGCCTGCGGGTGACGGTCGTCGACCGCCGGAAAGTCGTGGGCGGCGCCGCGGTGACGGAGGAATTCCATCCCGGTTTCCGCAATTCGGTGGCGGCCTACACGGTCAGCCTGCTCAACCCGCGGATCGTCGCCGATCTCAAATTGGGCGATCATGGCCTGCGGATCGTCGAGCGCCGCGCGCAGAATTTCCTGCCTTCCCCCGACGGCAGCTATTTATTGACCGGCGAAGGCCGCACCCATGCTTCGGTGGCAAAACTCAGCCCACGCGATGCCGGACAGATCGACGCCTTCAACCGCGAGCTCGAAACCATCGCCGACGTGCTGCGCCAGTTCGTGCTGCGCGCGCCGCCCAATCTCACCGAAGGGTTCGGCATGGGCTCGGTCCGCGAAGCCTTCAATGCCCTGGGCACCGCGAAAATCCTGCGCCAGCTCGACCTGGAGCAGCAGCGCAGCCTGCTCGACCTGTTCACGCGCTCGGCCGGCGACATGCTGGACGACCGCTTCGAGAGCGATCTGGTCAAGGCACTTTATGGCTTCGACGCCATCGTCGGCAACTATGCGAGCCCTTATGCCGCCGGTTCGGCCTATGTGATGCTGCATCATGCGTTCGGCGAGGTGAACGGCAAGAAGGGCGTCTGGGGTCACGCCATCGGCGGCATGGGCGCGATCACGCAGGCGATGGCCGCCGCCGCCCGCGGCCATGGCGTCGAGATCGAGCTCGAGGCCGGCGTGCGCGAGGTGATCGTCGAACGCGACCGCGCCGTGGGTGTCATTCTCGACGACGGCGAGACCATTCGCGCCAAATATGTCGCCTCCAGCGTCAACCCGAAACTGCTGTACACGCAGCTGCTGCCGGCGGATGCGCTGCCCAAGGCGTTTCTCGATCGCATCACGAACTGGCGCAACGGCTCCGGCACCTTCCGGATGAATGTGGCGCTGAACGCCCTGCCCTCGTTCACGGCGCTGCCTGAAACCGGCGATCATCTCTCGGCCGGCATTATCATCGGCCCGAGTCTTGGCTACATGGATCGCGCCTGGCAGGACGCCCGCGCGCATGGCTGGAGCCGCAAACCGGTGGTCGAGGTCCTGATCCCCTCCACCCTGGACGACACGCTGTGCCCGCCGGGCCGGCATGTCGCCAGCCTGTTCTGCCAGCATGTCGCGCCGCAATTGCCCGACGGCCGAACCTGGGACGACCACCGCGACAGGGTCGCCGATCTCATGATCGCGACGGTGGACCAATATGCGCCGGGCTTCGCGGCGAGCGTCATCGGGCGCCAGATCCTGTCGCCTCTCGATCTGGAGCGCCAGTTCGGCCTGCTCGGCGGCGATATTTTTCACGGCGCGCTGACGCTGAATCAACTGTTCTCGGCGCGGCCGATGCTCGGCCACGCCGATTATCGCGGACCTCTGAAGGGTCTCTACCACTGCGGAAGCGGCGCGCATCCCGGCGGCGGCGTCACCGGCGCCCCCGGTCACAACGCCGCGCGCGTCATCCTTGGCGATCACCGGGCGCTGTTTGTATGACGTGACGCCAACACCGAACCGCCATTTTGGAACCTTAACATCGTGGCTGCGTTGCAGGGCGCACCCACTCGATCGTGGCGCTTCTTGACGCATCGGGCGCTTGGGAAGGGTACCATGGCAAAATTCAAGTTGTTGTCCGTCATTGTTTTAGCGATCGCGCTTTCGGGCGCAGCCTACTCGGCTCCCGGCAGACCCGGCGGCGGCGGGCATGGCGGCGGCGCGCATTTCGGCGGTGGAGGCATGCGCGGCGGTGGCGGTGCGCATGTCGGCGGCGGAGGCATGCGCGGCGGTGGTGGCGGTGCGCACTTCAGCGGCGGAGGAATGCGCGGCGGCGGTGCTGCCCATTTTGGCGGTGGGATGCGCGGCGGCGGCGGGCATTTCGGCGGGGGTGGTGTGCGCCACTTCGGTGGTGGCGGTGTCCGACATTTCGGCGGCGGGGGTGTGCGGCAGTTCAGCGGCGGCGGACGGCACTTCGGCGGCAGGTCCGCAGGACCGCGATATGGCGCGCGGGCGGTTTCCCGTGGCAATCGTGCAATCGCGGTCCGCAATGCACCCGGCAGTTTGAGCCGCAGGGCGACGCTCGCTGGCAACCGCAACGCCAGTCTGCGATCCCGCGCCGTCCACAGCGCGCTGAATTCGCGCGCGGTGGCGGGCGCTTTGCACAACAGGGGCGCCTTACGCAATCCAGGCACCCGAGCCCGGATCGCCGCGACGGCGGCGACCGCCGGATGGCATCACGGACGCGGCGGCGGCTGGTGGCGGCACGGCCATGGCGGCTACGGCTGGGTCGGCCCGCTGTTCTGGCCGTTCGCCTATTACGACATTTACGGCTATGCGATGTGGGGCTACGACCCCTCGTTCTGGGACTACGGCTACAACGACATCTATGCCGGGATGTTCGCTCCTTACGGCTATGACGACCTCACGGGTTACCTGCCCCCGGGCGGCGGCGGAAATCCGGTCGGCACCCGCCCAGCGTCACGCGCCTCCGCGGCCAGCAGTCCGGCGACCGACCAACTGACGCAAATGTGCGGCGACGACAGCCGGGACATTGCCGGCCTGCCGATCGATCAGATCCAGCAGGCCGTTGAGCCCAACGATACCCAGAGCGCCGCGCTCGACGATCTCGCCAATGCCTCGGTGAAGGCGGCGGAGGGCATCAAAGCCGCATGCCCCGCGCAGATAGCGTTGACGGCGCCGGCACGGCTCGCAGCCATGCAGCAACGCATCGAAGCGATGATTGCCGGGGTCGGCATGGTCCAGCCGCCATTGGACAAGTTTTACGGCCTGCTGAACGACGAGCAGAAGGCCCGGCTCAACGCGCTTGGACAGCGCAGCAAGTCGGCGGCGCAGAAGAACAGCGGCTCGCTCGCCCAAAGCTGCGGCGCCACGCAGGCCGGTGTCACGGACTGGCCGGCCGCGGTGATCGACGCCAGGCTGCATCCGACCGACGCGCAGCGTGTAAGCCTCAATGCGCTTCGGGACGCTAACGCCAAGGCGGAGGACATGCTCAAGAGCTCCTGCCAGCCGGATGACGCCCTGACGCCGCCAGCCCGCCTCGCCGCCATCGGCAAGCGGCTGGACGTCATGCTGCAGGCGGTAAAGACCGTGCATGCCGCGCTCGATGATTTCTATGGAAGGCTGACCGACGAGCAGAAGGCGCAGTTCGAAGCCATCGGGCCGGGCCGTGTCCCCCAGTTGTCCAGGCAGTCGTCGGCCGCGCCGACGCATTATCGGCGGCACCACCACGCCAGCGTCGGCGGTATCATCCGGCGGTTCATGGCCTTCGGGTGGTGAACGGGTATCCTGCCTGACGCTGCGACAGCGTCAGGCCGGCGCGCTTGCGCCATCACGCCGCTTGCGTGATGCCGGTGAATTACCACTGTTCAAGCGAGTGGATGAGCCGGTTGAAAACCCGGTGGATAAATGGTGGAAAACCGGTTGATGGGGCATGGGCAGGGCTGTGAATCTTTATGCTTAGCGTCAAGAACAATTTCAAAATGGATCGTCGTCTTCGCCCTTCAACGCGCCAAAGCCGGATGGCGGTTCCGCGGGCCGGGCTGGTTCTGTGACCGCGGGATGGTGCCCAAGCTCGACAAGTCCAAAAGTATTGGGGGCTGGACGAGTAAAGATCTCGTTTCGCCTCACATACGCCGCCAGTGAACTTCCCAGAGAAGCGACATTTTCGCGTGTATGTTCCTTCCCGAGGACCTCCAAGAGCTTGGTAATGTGCATGGGACTTCTATCATGGAGGATGGCCTCTCGGGCCTGCGACACTGTGCTGCCGGGCCGAAGGGATGAGTTCGAATCACCCGAACCGAAGTCCGGATCCTTTGGGAGTAGCTTCAGAACATCGCCCAGGGCCTGCATATACACACGGGCATCGCGTATTTTGCCCTCCAATTCGGCAATTTCGGCCTCCTTTTTGCGTATTCTGTCCTCAACCTTGCGGCGCTCATTCATATCCTAGACTCCCTGCTGTGACAGATGGTATGTGATGGGACGCGCAGCCGCAAGGATCGTCACATCATGTCACAGGATTTGGACAAAAGGCCGGAATATCACTCGACGATGGAACGGCTGAAGGCCGCCCGTCGGGAGACTAAGGATGGTGTGGAGTTTTGGATGTCGCGCGATATGTACCCCATTTTAGGGTATGCGACGTTCCAGAACTTCAAGGGTGTGATCGATCGCGCGTCGTCCGCGCTTTTCGCAAGCGGACAAGACGTCTCTCAGCATGTTATGCCAACACATAAGGTGAGTGACGCAGGGAAGGATTCCGAAGACCACTATCTCAGCCGTGCAGCTTGCTCCCTCATTGCGATGAACGGCGATCCCACTAAGCCGGAGGTTGCTGCGGCACAGGCCTATTTCGTTGTCCAAACCCGGAGAATGGAGTTGTTGGATCAGCAAGCGCAGGAACTCGCGGCGGCTCGAACTGCGAGATAAAGTCACTCAATCCTTCCGCAAGATCAGCGGCGTTGCTCAGGATGTCGGCGTTCAGCGTCAAGCCATCTTCCATGACGCGCGATACCAAGGCCTCTATGGAATGCCGCTTCGAGCCGTGAAGGACAAGAAGGGGATAAGCCAGAAAGACAACCTGCTTGATCGGGCTGGAACTCTCGAACTCGCGGCCAACGATTTCCAGATGGAACTGGCTGCCGATGTAATCACCAAGACTGGAGTGAAAGGCGAAGCGGCTGCAATCGCCATGAATAAACAAGTCGCTCAGGATGTCCGTCAGACTATGCGGGCCCGCGGCGCCACGATGCCAGAGAATTTGCCGATTGAGCCGCCGATTGCCGAAGTGAAGAAGCGGCTCAAGAAGCAGACCGCCGCCGCCATCAAGGCGTCTAAGATCGATCTTTCCACCGAGAAGCTGCCGCCTGCTTAGCGATCTCTTTGCGACGATTGGCTGACATGCCTTCGGCTCGTGCCTTACCGCCCATGCACCCGAACGCCACGGCGTCGGCGTCCTTGCCGCTCTCGGTGGTCATGTCCTCAATCTCGCCGGTGGTGATCTTAGCGATCATAATGGCGTTGCCTTTCAATCCCTAGGCATCCAGCGCTGCCTTTTGTTCTTGTTCGTAGGCGCGCAGTGCGTCCGCCTTCAAGGTAAAGTCCGTTTGCTGAACCAGTTGCCCATCCTTTGTGACTTTTACGCGATACGGCGTTATCTCCGACCCGCTGTTAGTCAGGACTACTTGAGTTCCGTTCACAGGGGCCCCATCGAATCGCGTGTCTGGCATCGGTCGATCTCCTGCTTTCCGCTAAGCACAGCTTAGGGTAATGCTTAGCGGAAAGCTTCGCCAGGCATCAGGAAGGAAATCAGGCAATGCCGGGGAGAAGTGACCTAGTTATCGTAGTCCTTCCTCAAAACTCCGAGGATGGCACGTACAGAGTATGCCTCATGCAATCGGACGGCTCCGGTGGGATCAAGTGGGATGGTGACGACTTTATCGTTGCTCGCACGCGAACGTTGGATTCGGCATTAGACTACGCGAAGGGCTTGGCGGACGTACTGCTATTCAAGGTTCTTCAGATTTCTCCGAAATAACTGCGCGACTGTAGCTCCCCCTACGCTTCAGTGAATTTCAAACTGAGACACTATCACGCGCAAAACCTAGCACTTGGCGCTGGCAGGCTGCGAATACGCCCTCAGTTCGAAATTTAGCCTCTTAAAGTTAAGCCCTTTAAGTCGAGTTGCACTTTGCCGGGCTGTGGTATCATGACACAAAGCACGGAGACCGGCATGGCGCTGTTGAGAAGACCGCTTTACCAGCGCACCGAAGGCGCCGACGAGGACCGATGGCGGCTGGCGTTCGACACCGATACCAATCGTTTGTTTGTCGAACATGAAAAGAAACGCGGCGACATGCGCGGGGCCGGTTACGGCACCGACACTGACGAACTAGACGTCGCCGCCTTCCTGAACCAACGCGGCCAGGGCCGGCACGAGTTGACGCAACTTCTCAGGACTCTGTTTGAGGACCATAAAGATGCCCCGCGGCCCTGAAGGCGAAAGGCGCCTCGCGGCGGATTCACCGAACCCCTGATGTCGTCCATTCTCACTCCCAGCACCAGCCGCGCGAGCTTCGCGATCGGCAGCGAACGGACGGCCAAGCGCGTCGTCGATCTCCTGACCGAGAGCTTCTTTGAGGGCCAGGCCGCGATCGCCGCGTTCGAGGGGCCGGACGGGCGCTGGGGCATCACCGTGCATTTTGCCGAAGCGCCGGATCAGGCCTCGATCCGCGAACTGGTCGGCCTCGCGGCCGGCGACGACGTCGCGCGGGACATCAGCTTCGACACGGTGGAAGCCAAGGACTGGGTCAAGGCCACGCTTGAAGAACTAGTACCGGTCCGCGCCGGGCGTTTCATCGTTCACGGCCGGCACGACCGCGCCCGGGTGCCGCCCAACAAGCTCGGCATAGAGATCGAGGCGGCGCTGGCATTCGGCACCGGCCATCACGGCACCACGCGCGGCTGCCTGCTGCTGCTGGATCATGTGCTGAAGGCTTACTGTCCCAGGCGCGTGCTCGACCTCGGCACCGGCACCGGCGTGCTCGCCATCGCCGCGGCCAAGGCGTTGCATGGCGGTGTTCTGGCGAGCGATATCGATCCGCTCTCGGTGCGGGTTGCCCGGGACAATGCCCGGCTCAACGGGACAGGGGCTCTGGGGCAGACGATCCGGGCGACCGGGTTTTCGGCGCCGCTATTCGCAAAGCGCGGGCCGTTCGATCTGGTGCTGGCGAACATTCTCGCCAACCCCTTGAGGCAGATGGCAACGCCGATGGCGCGGCATCTCGCACCCTCGGCGCTGGTGATCCTGTCGGGCCTGCTGCCGCATCAGGCGCAAGGCGTGATCGCCGCCTACCGTGCCCGCGGAGTTGTTCTGGTGCGGCATCTGAAGATCGAAGGCTGGAGCAGCTTGTTGATGCAGCGGGTGAAGTAAAGCGCCAATCCGGCGGCCCTCTAAGCCGGCGGTTCACTACGCTGGCGGCGGGCGATGACAATCTCCTCTTTGCGCAGCGTTCGCTTCACGCGCGCCTCCACGAAACGATCGAGAATCTGGACGATGATGCCCCGCTGTTTCTTGGCGATGGAGGGAATCGGGCCACGGCGGATCGGGGGCGAAATCTTCTCAAAACTAAAAGCTGGCATCGTGTATCGCCTCGTCGTTGAGTTGAAACACTGCTGAATCGCGCGGAAATCGATGGACGAACGGCTGGTGCCGGCAAATCGTTCCATCCCCTCTCAATGCGGGCGTCATTATTCAGGCACGATCCATGCCAGATTGTGGCAATGTCCGCTGCGTTGTCGTATCTCGTCTCCCAGGATCCATCGATGTTCGAAGCCCTGTTCCAGACATTCGAAGAGCCCGAAAGCGGCGTTGCGCTGACCGCGCGGCTGTCTGCCTTTCGCGAGGAATTGGCGCGGCGGAAGCTGACGGGATTCGTGATTCCCCGCGCCGATCAGCAGCAAAACGAATATGTCGCGCCGTCCGAAGAGCGGCTGGCATGGCTGACCGGCTTCACCGGATCGGCCGGAGTGGCGGTCGTGTTGGCGCAGGCGGCCGCCGTGTTCGTCGATGGCCGCTATACGCTGCAGGCGGCGAAACAGGTCGACGGCAAGGCCTGGAATACCGAGCCGCTGGTGGACCCGCCGCCCGAAAGCTGGCTCGCCCGGCATCTTGCGGCCGGCGACCGCCTCGGTTTTGACCCGTGGCTGCACACTTCCGCGGCAGCCGAGCGGCTGGCCGCGGCCTGCGCCAAAGCCGGCGCGGAATTGGTGGCGGTCGACAGCAACCCGCTGGATTCGGTGTGGACCGAGCGTCCCGCGCCGCCGCTCGGACCGGTCGCCGTTCACGGCACGCAATTTTCCGGCGAAACCGAGCCCGACAAGCTGCGGCGTATCCGGCTGGAGATCGCGCGGCTCGGCGTCGATGCGCTGGTGCTGTCGGATTCGCACGCGGTGGCCTGGACCTTCAACATCCGTGGCGCCGACGTCTCGCATACGCCGTTACCGTTATCCTATGCGCTGGTGCCGAAGGACGGCCGCCCCACGGTGTTCATCGATCACCGCAAATTATCCAACAGCGCCCGCGATCACCTCGAACAATCGGCCGATGTCGAGGAGCCGGACGCACTGACGCCGAAACTCGCCGAGCTGGCGCGGCGCGGCGCCTTAATCGGGCTCGACAGCGCGACCGCGCCGGACGCCTTGAGCCGCCTGATCGGCGCCGCCGGCGGCAAGCCGGTGCGCGGCAACGATCCGGTCAGCCTGCTCAAGGCCGTCAAGAACGCCACCGAGGTCGAAGGCACGCGGTCGGCGCATCGGCGCGACGCGGTGGCGCTGGCGCGATTCCTCGCCTGGATCGACCGCGAAGCGCCCTCGGGCGCGCTCACCGAGATCGATGCCGTCGAGGCGCTGGAGACCTTCCGGCGCGACACCGGCGCGCTGAAGGATGTGTCGTTCCCGACCATCGCCGGCACCGGGCCGAACGGCGCCATCGTGCACTACCGCGTTACCCGCAAGACCAATCGGCGGATCGCGCCCGGCGATCTGCTGCTGATCGATTCCGGCGCCCAATATGAGGACGGCACCACCGACGTCACCCGCACCATCGCGATCGGCGTACCCACCGGCGAGATGCGCGACCGCTTCACCCGGGTGCTGCGCGGCCATATCGCGATCGCGCGCGCGGTATTTCCGGACGGCACCACCGGCGCGCAGATCGACACGCTGGCGCGGCAGTTCCTCTGGCAGGCCGGCATCGATTTCGATCACGGCACCGGCCATGGCGTCGGCAGCTATCTCTCGGTGCATGAAGGCCCGGCGCGAATCTCGAAACTCGGCACCACGCCGCTCCGGCGCGGCATGATCCTGTCCAACGAACCCGGTTATTACAAAACCGATGGTTTCGGGATCCGGATCGAGAACCTCGAACTGGTGGTCGCGGCCGACATCCCCGGCGCGGAGCGGCCCGTCAACGCGTTCGAGACGCTGACACTGGCGCCGATCGACCGCCGCCTGATCGATCTGAACATGCTGAGCGGCGAGGAGCTGAGCTGGCTCAACGAATATCATGCCAGGGTGCGCCACGAGGTCCGTCCGCATCTCGACGAGGCGACCGGGCTGTGGCTCGACGCCGCGACCGCACCGCTCTCGCTTTAAGCGGGAGAGTTCGGCAGCGCCAATGCATGCGCGCACGCAAGGTGCCGCATCAATGAAGGCCGTCATACCCCGCGTATGCGGGGTATCCAGTACGCCGCGGTCTCTCGGTTCTATCGCTGACGCCTCGGAATACTGGATCACCCGCTTTCGCGGGTGATGACAGCTAAGAATGTCGGGCGGCGCCGCCACGCGTCGCTCGCCGTATGACACCGCGTCCCGAAAACGGAATAGCCGCATTCCGAAACGACCGTATTCCCGTTGAAGGATAGGCTTACAGTCCGGTTCAAGAAATCGGATCAGACCTGAATGCATGGAGTGACTGGCAAACCGCCCGGCACGGCGAAGAACAATATCGCCGTCGCGCCATCCCGTATCATGTTGCTGCTGCTGGTCGCCATGACCGGCGTCGCGCCTATTTCTCTTTATCTGCTGGTGCCCGCACTGCCGGTGCTGGCCACGACGTTCGGCCGCGATATCTCGATCGCGCAGATGACCGTGTCGCTCTACATGGTCGGCATCGCCTGCTCGCAGATCATCATGGGGCCGCTGTCGGATCGTTTGGGGCGGCGGCCGGTGCTGCTGGCGGGCCTCTGCCTGATGGTGGTAGCGAGCGCCGGATGCATTTTCGCGGAGACCTTGCCGCAATTGATCGCGGCGCGTTTTCTGCAGGCGCTGGGCGGCGCCACCGGCATGGTGGTGAGCCGCGCCATCATCCGCGACCTCTACAGCCGCGACCGCATCAGCGCGATGATCAGCCTGGTGATCGCGGTGATGATGATCGCGCAGATGCTGAGCCCCTTGACCGGCGGCCTGCTGGAGACCGCGTTCGGCTGGCGCTCGATCTTCTACGTCATCACGGCCGCGTCGCTGATCATCGCGGTGGCGATCGCGCTGGTGCTGCCGGAGACGCGGCGCGAACGCGCCAAGGGCAGCGGCGGTTTTCGCGGCGATGTCGGCAGTCTGTTCACCAGTCGCGCCTTCATCGGCTATCTGCTGTGCCAGGTGCTGGCCTCGCAGATCATCTTCGCCTTCGCCGGCGGCGGACCGTATATCGTGGTCACGCAGATGGGCCGCTCCAGCGCCGAATACGGCGCGTGGTTTGCGACCACCGGATTCGCCTATCTGATCGGCAACCTGTTCTGCGTCCGCTTCGCGCCGCGGCATTCCCTGGAAAAGCTGATCTGGTTCGGGCTGGCGCTGCAACTCGCCGGCAGCTTCCTGAACCTTGTGTGGGGCCTCACCGGGCTCAATCAAGCGCCGTCATGGCTGTTCGGCACCCAGATGCTGGTGATGTTCGCCAACGCGTTCGTGATGTCGAATTCGGCGGCCGGCGCCATCAGCATCCGTCCCGAGGCGGCGGGCACCGCATCGGGCGCGATGGGATTTCTGCAGATGGGGCTCGGCTCGCTGGTCTCGCAATTCGGCGCTTACCTCGGCGGCCACTTCGCAACGCCTGTGCCGCTCAACATCGCCATCGTCATTCTGTCCGTCGCCTGCGCCTCGACCATGATTTTCCTGGTGCCCCGCCGCGCAGTGATCGTCAGCGAAGAACTGATCGAAAAGGCGGAAGAGGAAGAATCGGGGATGTTGTAGGAGGGCCTACGCTTTCGCGCCCTTTCTTGCCGTCATACCCCGCGAAGGCGGGGTATCCAGTACGCCGCAGCTTTCGATTCCATCACCGCCATCTCGGAATACTGGGTCACCCGCCTTCGCGGGTGACGACGACCGGAAATGTGGCGGGAGCCTCACTCCCCGATCAGCTTCAGCCACTCGTCTTCCGTCAGCACGGCAACGCCATGTTTCTTGGCCTCGGCGAGTTTCGAGCCGGCACCGGGACCAGCGACCACATAATCGGTTTTTTTCGACACCGAACCTGAAGCCTTGGCGCCTAATCGCTCGGCGGTGGCCTTGGCCTCGTCGCGCGTCATTTTTTCCAGTGCGCCCGTGAAAACCACGGTCTTGCCGGTGATGACCGAATTGCGCTTCGGCTTTTCGGCATCGAGGATAGTGACCTCTTTGGTGAGCCGCTCGACAATGCCGCGGTTATGGCTCTCGCCGAAATAGGCCTTGATGCTGGCGATCACGGTATCGCCGATCTGGTCGAGCGCATCCATTTCGGCAATGGCCTCCTCGTCGTCCTTGACGACCTTGAGACAAGCGTCATGAAATGACTCCCATGAGCCATAGCCGCGCGCCAGCGCCAGCGCCGTGGTCTCGCCGACATGGCGCATGCCGAGCGCGAAGATGAAGCGTTCGAGTGAAATCTCGCGACGCCGCCTGATCGACTCGAAAAGGTTGCGCACCGAGGTTTGGCCGTAGCCTTCGATCTCCTCCAGCTTGAGCTTCGGGTTACGCGCCTCCAGCGTGAAGATGTCGGCCGGCTCCTTCACCCATCCCTGCTCGAAAAAAAACTCCAGCTGTTTTTCGCCAAGCCCATCGATGTCGAAGGCGCGGCGCGCGACGAACAGCTTCAGGTGCTCGATCCTCTGGTAGGGACACGCGAACTCGCCGGTGCAGCGGGCACGGGCGCTCTCCTCACCGGCCGCGGTTTCCTCGCGCACCACATCGGTGTGCAGCGGGCACGGACATTTCTTCGGGAAATGAAATTCTTTGGCGTCCTTCGGCCGCTTGTCGATGACGACGTCGACGACTTGCGGAATCACATCGCCCGCCCGCTGGATCACGACGGTATCGCCGATCCGGATATCGCGACCCTCGCGCAATTGTTCGCCGTCGCCGCCGATTCCCTTGATGTAATCCTCGTTGTGCAGCGAGACGTTCTGCACGATGACCCCGCCGACGCCGATCGGCTCCAGCTTGCCGACCGGCGTAAAGGAGCCGGTGCGCCCGACCTGGATCTCGATGTCCCTCAGCACCGTCGTGGCCCGCTCGGCCGGGAACTTGTGCGCGATCGCCCAGCGCGGCGTGCGCGACACGAATCCGAGGCGCTCCTGCCAGTCGAGACGGTCGACCTTGTAGACAACACCGTCGATGTCGTAGTCGAGCTTGGCGCGTTGTTCCTCGATCTTGCGATGAAAAGCGATCAGTTGCTCGACCGAGTGACAGACTTTCGTCAGCGGGTTGGTCTTGAAGCCGCAACGCTCGAACCAGTCGATCATTCCGGATTGCGTATCGGCGGGCATCTCGGCCATTTGCCCCCAAGCGTAGGCAAAGAAGCCCAGCGGCCGCGAGGCGGTGATGCTGGAATCCTTCTGGCGCAGCGAACCCGCCGCCGAATTGCGCGGATTGGCAAAGATGGTCTCGCCGGCCGCCTTCTGCCGTTCGTTGAGCGCCAGAAAGGCCTGCTTGGTCATGTAGACCTCGCCGCGCACCTCGCAGACATCAGGCACGTTCCGCCCCTTCAGTTTTTGCGGCACGTCCTTGAGGGTGCGGATATTGGCGGTGACGTCTTCACCCTCGGCGCCGTCGCCGCGGGTCGCCGCGGTGACGAGTTCGCCGGCTTCGTAGCGCAGCGACATCGACAGCCCGTCGATTTTCGGCTCGGCGCTGAAGTCGATGCTGTCGTCCTCGGCCAGCTTGAGGAAGCGGCGGATGCGGGCAACAAAATCGACGACATCCTCTTCCGCAAAGGCATTGTCGAGCGACAGCATCGGCACCGCGTGCCGGACCTTGGCGAAGCGCCCGGAGGGCTGCGCGCCGACTTTTTGCGATGGCGATGAACTGGTGACGAATTCAGGAAACCGGGCCTCGATGGCGTTGAAACGCCGGCGCAGCGCGTCGTATTCGGCATCCGAAATCTTCGGCGCGTCTTCCTGATAGTAGGCCTTGTCGTGGCGCTCGATTTCGAGCGTCAGCCGTTTCAGCTCCACCTTGGCCTGGGCCTTGGTGAGGGTATCGACGGCAGGAGGAGATTTTGCTTTTGCGGTCTTAGCCACTTTTGCTGTCTTAGCCATGGGCACTTGAATACGACGAAGTCAATTTTGAGAAAAGACGGCGGTGCAACACCTGGTCTCCCCGCACGCGGGAGAGCGGGTCACGCCGTCGCCGCGCGCAGCAATCGCTCGGCGGCCGCCCTCGCCTCGGCGGTGATTTCCGCGCCGGCCAGCATCCTGGCGATTTCCTCGCGGCGGTGATCGGCGGCGAGCGCGTTGACGCGGGTGGCGACGCGCTTGCCCTTGTCGAGTGCGTCCTTGGAAATCAGCAGATGCTGATCGGCTCGGGCTGCGACCTGCGGCGCATGGGTCACCGCCATCACCTGCACCTTGCCGGCGAGCCGCGCCAGCCGCGCCCCGATGGCGTCGGCGACCGCGCCGCCAACCCCGGTGTCGATTTCGTCGAACACCAGGGTAGGCGCGGAGCCGCGATCGGACAGCACGACTTTCAGCGCCAGCAGGAACCGCGACAGTTCGCCGCCGGAGGCGACTTTCATCAGCGGTCCGGGCTTGGTGCCGGGATTGGTCTGGACCCAGAACTCGATGCGATCGAAACCCTGCGGGCCCGGCGAATTGGGGTCGGAATCGACCTGGGTCATGAATTTCGCACGCTCCAGCTTCAGCGGCGCAAGTTCGGCATTGACGGCCTTGTTGAGTTTCTCCGCGCATTTGGTCCGCTCGGCGGAGACCTTGGTCGCGGCAATGTTGTAGTGCCTGTCAGCCTCGGCCGCGGCCGCCTCCAGTGCTTTCAACCGGTCGGCGCCGGCATCGATCAGCGCCACGTCGGCAGCGTATTTCGACGCCAGCGCCGCAAGACCATCGACCGGCGTCGAGTATTTGCGCGAGGCCGCGCGCAGCGCGAACAGCCGCTCCTCGATGCGTTCGAGCTCGCCGGGGTCGAAGTCCGCCGCGATCAGTGCCGCCGTCAGGTGCTGGTCGGCTTCCTCCAGCGCGTTGATCGCGATATCGATCGCCTTCACCGCGGGCTCGACCAGCGCCGGCGAATTTCCGGCGCGCCGTTCCAGCCGCCGCACCGCCGCCGACAACGCCGCCACCGGCGAATGAGGGCCGCTGACGGCATCCTGCGCCTCGCGCAAATCGGCGGCGATCTTCTCGCCCTGCATCATCGCGGTGCGGCGTCCGGCCAGCGCCGTTTCCTCGCCGTCCTTGGGTGCGAGCGCTTTCAGCTCGTCGGACGCATGGCGCAGATAGTCGGCCTCGCGGGCGGCACGCTCCATGCCGGCGCGATGCTCGTCGAGCACGGCGTTGGCGGCACGCCTCGCCTCCCACAGCGCTTCCAGCGCCGCGACATCCTTCTCGAGGCCGGCAAACGCATCGAGCAGGCGGCGGTGGGTCGAGGCATCGACCAGCGCCCGCTCGTCGTGCTGGCCGTGAATCTCGACCAGCGCGGCGCCGACCGCCTTCAAGGTCTGCACGCTGATCGACTGGTCGTTGATGAAGGCGCGGGTGCGGCCATCGGCGAACTGGACGCGGCGGAGGATCATTTCGCTGGATGGGTCGGAGCTGGAATCGTCGAGCCCGTTGTCGCTGAGGATCACCGAGGCCGGGTGGCCCTTCGGCACATCGAATACCGCGGTGACCTGCCCCTGCTCCGCGCCGTGCCGGACCAGGCCCAAATCGCCGCGGCCGCCGAGCGCCAGCGCGAATGCATCGAGGAGGATGGATTTGCCCGCGCCGGTCTCGCCGGTCAGCACCGCAAGGCCGCGGGAAAACTCGATATCGAGCCGCTCGATCAGGACGATGTCGCGGATCGAAAGACGGGCCAGCATGCGAAATCAGTTCCTAGCCGAGACCCAATTTCTTGAAGGCCCTGGAAATATAGGAACCCTGATTCTCGCTCGGCTCGAGACCGCCGGACTTTACAAGATTATAGGCGTCCTTGTACCAGCGGCTGTCAGGAAAATTGTGTCCAAGCACGGCGGCGGCGGTTTGCGCCTCGCCGACGATACCGATCGCCATATAGGCTTCGGTCAGCCGCGCCAGCGCTTCCTCGACATGCCGCGTGGTCTGGTACTGGGTGACCACGGTCTTGAAACGGTTGATGGCGGCGGTGTAGTCGCGCTTGTCCATGTAATAGCGGCCGACCGTCATTTCCTTGCCCGCGAGCTGGTCGCGCGCGCCCTCGAGCTTGGCCTTGGCGGTGTTGGCGTATTCCGAGGTCGGATATTTGCGAATCACTTCCTCGAGGGCGGCGATCGCCTTTTCGGTCCGGCCCTGGTCGCGGGACGTGTCCGGAATCTGGTCGTAATGCGAGGCGGCGATCAGATATTGCGCATAGGCGGCGTCGGGGCTGCCGGGATGCAGCGTGACGTAGCGCGTCGCGGCGCCGATGCAGCTATCGTAGTCGCCGGCATTGTAGAAGGAATAGGCCGACATCAGCAGCGATTTGCGCGCCCAGTCGGAATACGGATGCTGGCGGTCGACCTCCTCGAATTTCTTCGAGGCCGCCTTGGCGTCCTTGCGCTGGTTCATCAGGTACAAGCCCTCATTGTAGAGCTTGTCGGCGGGCTCCTCGACGAAGGTATCGTCCTTGGCCAGGAACTTGTCCCACAGCGATCCCGTGCCGCATCCGCCGAGAGGGACGGCGAGAATCACCAGACCGGCAGCCAGCCGCCATCGCCGGCCGACCCGGATGCGGTCAGCGGCGGCCAATACCCTGCGTAATTCGAGCGTCATACGCTGTGCCCACATAAATCCAAGACCTGACGCAATAAGACCTGACGCAAGACGACCTGACGTTTGTGATGCGGTGCCGGTCACGAGATAAACGCGATCACGGCCGCGGTATTCCTCATGCCTGTGGCGCTTGTCGTGCAACCGCGGGCCTGTGTACCCCATAAAAATCCGTTAACCAACCGAATACGCAGGTATTTCGCCCGGATTAAGGCGGCTGGAACGCACGTTACCAATTTGGTTACCGCGGAAAAAACAGCAGTTGGAGGATGTCCAAAAGGTGCTCAGGACATTTCGCAAGCGAGGTCAGGACGTTTCGCAGGCGAAAGTCGGGCGACCGTCCCAAAGTGGACGCTCAGGACATCGAAGACGATGGCCAGGAGACGTCCAAGTGGACGCTCAGGACATTTCGCAAGCGAAAGTCAGGACACATCGAAGACGATGGTCAGGACACGTCGGGGCCGTAGGCCGGGGCGATCATGCCGCCGACCATGCCGCTTCCGGCCTCGGCGTGACTGCGCGAACGGCGCGCCGTGTCGGCCTCGATCACCCGCCAGGCGCTGCGATCGGCCATCAACGCCGTCAGCACCGCATGATTGAGCTTGTGGCCGCCGCGCACCGAACGATAGGCGCCGAGCAAAGGGAGACCCGACAGCGCGAGGTCGCCGATCACATCGAGAACCTTGTGACGTGCGCACTCGTCGGCATAGCGCAGCCCTTCGGTATTGAGCAGACGGGTTTCGTCGAACACCACCGAATTCTCGAACGAGGCGCCAAGGGCAAAACCGGCGCTCCAGAGCCGCGCGACATCGTTCATGCAGCCGAAGGTCCGGGCGCGGCTGATCTCGCGGCGGAACCGCTCCGGGCTGAGATCGAGCACATAGCTTTGACGGCCGATCACCGCATTGGCGAAGTCGATTTCGACTTCGGCGCGGAAGCCGGCCGCATGGGGCCGCAATTCGCCGAACGAATCGCCGATCGCGACTTGCACCGGCTTCAGCACCTGGATGAAGCGGCGAGACGCCTGCTGCGTAAGAATGCCCGCCTGGTCGATCGCGGCGACAAAGGCCGCAGCACTGCCATCCATAATGGGAACTTCGGGACCGTCGACTTCGATCACCGCGTTGTCGACGCCCATGCCACGCAAGGCGGCGAGCACATGCTCGGCGGTCGACACCAGCGGACCTTCGCGGTCGCCGAGGACGGTTGCAAATTCGGTGGAGATCACGGATTCCGCGATCGCCTGAACTTCACGGTCGGGGCCATCCAGGCCGGTGCGGACAAAAATAAAACCCGCATCCACGGGTGCAGGTCCAAGAGTCAAACTTACCGGTAATCCAGAATGAACGCCGACACCCGTCACGGTGGCTTGCGACCGAAGCGTTGTTTGCCGGCTGAATTTCATCCGAAGCTGCCCACTACCGACTTACTTAAAGGTGAGAATGACCTGATTCCGCAGGTCGATTCGCTCTAAGTCCCCAAGTCAGGGCAGACCATAATCACTGCCCGAAAGCACGCCAACTCACGCTTTTTTACCGATTGTTACCCAATCTCTGCCGTATTCGCGCCAAAGCTTAACCAAATTAGACCAATGATAACACCGATTTCGGCTCAGTCATCTCAACACCAAATACATAATTAATCATTTTTTATCAGTGGCTTGGCGGTTGCGCTGCGGGCTTTTCGCAGACCCAAAACAAAGGCCCCGGCAGCAACGACCGGGGCCTTTTTCATCCTCTGAATTGTAACAAACCTTACGTGGTCTGGCGGCGCAGGAAGGCTGGGATATCAAGATGGTCGTCGCCCTGTGGCGCCGCGGCAACAGGTGCGGTGCGGCCATGGATGTCCAAACCTTGCGGCGCAGGCCGTCTCGCATACTCCGATACCGGCTCGTTGCCTGCGATTTGCTGGGCGACCGAGCGTTGGGGCTTGCGCTCCGGGAGCGGCGGCATCGGCGCCATCGCCGGGCCCGACGCGCGGGCGGCGATCGGCGGTTCCGTTTCCTCGTCGCGTCGGCCGAGGCCGACATTGGCCAGGCGCTGCAGCAATGACATCCGGTTCTTTTGCGGATGGTCCTCGTCGCCTTCGCCCCTCGCCTGCCGGATCTCGTTCTGCGCCGGCATCGGCAGCTCTTCGAATTTCGGCATCCTGGGCGTCCGATTCGGCGCGCGTTCGGCCGCCTGCGGAATGAAGGTCTCGGGCGTCGCGGGCTGCTGGACCTCGACGCGCGCGGCCTCCTGGTCCGGGAACAATGACGGCTTCTGGGCGATCGGGCGAACCGTAACGTCGCCATAGGAGGCGGGCTGAAGCGGCGCTGCGGCCGGTTGCGGCGCCTCCGGAGCGACCGCCGCGGCGATCGCGGCCAGCGCCGCACGTTCGACGCCGCTCGAACCGCGCTGCTGCGGCGCGGCGGCAGACGTTGCTGCCGAGGGATCCAGTTTCTGGGCGCGTTCGGCAAGACGCTGATTGTCGGCGCGCAGCCGCGCCGTCAGATCGGCCAGGCGATTATCCGGCGCACCGGCCGGGGCCGCTTGGGAGGTGGACGCAGCCGGCGAGGTGTGGTTGCGCGAGATCAGCGCCTGTTCGATGCCGGTGGCAACCACGGAAACGCGAATCACGCCATCGAGGTTCTCGTCGAAGGTAGCGCCGACGATGATATTGGCGTCCTGATCGACCTCCTCGCGGATCCGGGTTGCGGCTTCGTCGACCTCGAACAGGGTCAGGTCCCTGCCGCCGGTGATCGAGATCAGCAGGCCGCGGGCGCCCTTCATGGAGGAATTGTCGATCAACGGATTGGCGATCGCGGCTTCCGCCGCGGTCAAGGCGCGCTTGTCGCCGGAGGCTTCGCCGGTTCCCATCATCGCCTTGCCCATTTCGCGCATCACGGCGCGAACGTCGGCGAAGTCGAGATTGATCAGGCCTTCCTTGACCATCAGGTCGGTAATGCAGGCGACGCCCGAATAGAGCACCTGATCGGCCATCGCGAAGGCGTCGGCGAAGGTGGTCTTTTCGTTGGCGACCCGGAACAGGTTCTGGTTCGGGATGATCAGCAGCGTATCGACCACCTTGTGGAGTTCGGCGATGCCGGCCTCGGCCGTGCGCATGCGGCGCTGGCCTTCGAAGTGGAACGGCTTGGTGACGACGCCGACAGTGAGGATGTTCATGTCGCGCGCGGTCTTGGCGATCACCGGGGCTGCGCCGGTGCCGGTGCCGCCGCCCATGCCGGCGGTGACGAACACCATGTTGGCGCCGGAGAGATGGTCGCGGATTTCGTCGATGACCTCCTGGGCCGCGGCGGCGCCGACATCCGGCTGCGAACCGGCGCCGAGACCCTGGGTGACCTGGGTACCCATCTGCACGATGCGCTGCGCTTTCGACATCGTCAGCGCCTGCGCGTCGGTGTTGGCGACGACGAAATCGACCCCCTGCAGTCCGGCGGTGATCATGTTGTTGACGGCATTGCCGCCCGCGCCGCCGACGCCGAAGACGGTAATCCGGGGCTTCAGCTCGCTGATATCAGGGGGTGTGAGATTGAGTGCCATGGTTGCCTCTCGATTACGCGCGCGTTGATTCGCCTCGGCCGGCGGCCGCGGGAGCTGGTGAAAGTCGAATAAGCGGGAAAAATTTCATCAGAAGCCTTCGCGGAGCCATCGTCCGACCTTTCCGAAATAGCCGTCGGTCCCTGTCCTGAGCTGCCGCGTATGCCGCGGTTCGACATGTTCGAGATGCGCGTATTGGGGGTAGACCAGCAGGCCCGAGGGAACCGCGAACGACGCGCTCTTGGCCTCACTGGGCAGCCGGCCGAAGCCGAGCGGGCGGCCGATCCGCACCGGCCGGCCGAGAATTTGGGTTGCAAGTTCAAGCGAGCCGGTGAGCTGTGAGGCCCCGCCGCTCAGGACGACGCGCGCCTTGGGCTCTGCCGCAAAGGGCGAATCCGCGAGCCGGTCCCTGACCATTTCAAAAATCTCCTCAGCGCGTTGCCGGACGATGTTCGCGATCGTGGCTTGAGACACGATCTGCGGAGCATCCCGCTCGTTGTCGCCGGCAGTCGGCACGGACATCAACTCACGCGCGTCGGACCCGCCGGTCAGCACGGTGCCATATAACGTCTTGATTCGCTCGGCATCTGCAATGCATGCGCTTAGACCACGGGCGAGATCCATGGTGATGTGATGCCCGCCGACCGCAAATCCGCTGGCATGGACGAAGCGCCCCCCGGAATAGATCGCGATGGTGGTGGTTCCGGCGCCCATCTCCACCACGGCGGCGCCGATATCGGCCTCATCGTCGGTCAAGACGGAAAGTCCGGCCACATAGGGGCTTGCCGCCATCGCTTCAACGTTAAGATGACAACGTTCAACCACCAGCATCAGGTTCTTGGCGACCGTCGCATCGCCGGTAACGACATTCATGTCGACGCCGAATTGCCGCGCCACCATGCCGCGGGGGTCGCGAATGCCCTTGACGCCGTCGAGCGCGTAACCGACCGGCAGCGCATGCAGCACGGTGCGGCCCTCGCCGGTGGCGTGGCGCATGCCGGTGGAGGTGATGCGGCTGACGTCGGCCGACGTGACCGCGCCGCCCTTGATATCGGAGGCGGCCTCGACCAATTGGCCGTGCAGCCGGCCGCCCGAGACCGAGAGCAGCACCGATTCGACCCGGACCTTGGCCATCCGCTCGGCCAGCGCCACCGCGTGACGCACCGCCTGTTCGCATTCAGCGAGGTCGACCACCGCACCCGCCTTGACGCCGCGCGACTGGATCTGGCTGTAGCCGATCAGCTCGACGGCGTGGGTTCGGCCGCGCAGGGCGCCGCTCGGCGGGCACGGCCGCAGCCGCGCGATCATGCAGGCGATCTTGCTGGTGCCGATATCGAGCGAAGCCACCAGCGCGGTGCGCTTCTGCGGCATCGGGCGCGTCTTCGGCGTCTGATTGCGATCCAGGCCCGTCATGCGTCACCGGCCTTTTTCTTCGGCTTCTTGTCCTTGAACAGCTCGTCGCGGGCCTTGGCTGCGTCTTCCGACAATTGCACCGTCAGCCGGTCCGGCAGGCGCATATCGACGGCGACGATATCGCGCGAGAACAGACGGTCTTCCTTCTCGAGCTTGCTCAGCGCGGCGAGCGCGTTTCCGACGTCGTTTTCCGGCAGCCGGATATCGAGACCATCCTTGAGCCGCAGATTCCAGCGCCGCTCACCCACCAGGATCGCGGCCTTGGTGGCTTCGTTCACCTGCGGATAGCGCGCCAGCAGCGCGAAGAAATCCCTCGCCCGGGTTTCGGCGCCTTTGCCGACGACCAGCGGCAGCGTGACGAAGCGGCGCGAAACATAGGGTTCGAGTACCGCGCCGTCCTCTGATATCACCGACAGGCGGCCGTCCTGCTGCCACAGGGCGAAGGCGGTGCGTTCGACGATATCGATCTGGAGCTGGCCGGGATAAAGCTTCAGCACCGTTGCTTCGCCGATCCACGGATTGGCTTTCAGTTTGTCGCGCACCGCAGCGGCGTCGAGGAACAACAGCGACGAGCGGCCGTTGACGCCGCCGATCGCGAGCACTTCGTCCTGGGTCAATTGCTTGCGGCCGTTGATGGCGACCGCGGTGATCCGGAATCCGGCGGAGTTGGCGAGGGCGTTGCGGGTGTCGCCGAACGCCGAGGTCAATTCCTCGACATGGCCGCCCTTGACGATGCCGAAGCCGGCGCTGCCGAGCAGCATCAGCGCGGTGGCGGCGACCCCGGCACGATGCGGCAGATAGCGTTCGACCAGCGCGATCAGGCGGTGCGGTTGCTGTTCGCGCTCCGGACGCGATTGGACGCGGATGCGTTTGGAATCGAGCCACTCGCGCAACAGCACGACGGCGCCGATGGCGGCCGCTTTGAGGTCAACTTGAGGCCCCAGCGATCCCGGCGATCCAGCGAGGCGTCCTCCACCATGCATTGAACAAACTCGTCAAATGTTGTGCCCGCAAAACGCTGCGAGTTCTGGCACACGTGACGTCTTGGTCATGCCGGGCTCGGGGTCGACCTCAAGGCAAAAGAGGCCACCCGTTCCCTGGATGCGGTCGTCGAACGGAAACCCGCCCGGCTCACGCCCCGGCAGCCAAGCGCCAAATGCGCCGCCAGCGTTAACCTTCGGACTTCCTGGTAAACAAATGGTAAAGCCGGTGCGGGCCGGACGTATTTTGACCCGTCTTTTGAATACTTTGCCTGATAATCGTAAAAATTTACCGAAGATTAGGACCCAGACCCCCAACCCCGGTCCCGGCTCAGGCCAGCCCCGGGCGCCTTTCCCGACTTTTCACTACCTCTGCGCGCGTTTTTCCGCCAAATCGATCTGACCCTGCATAAAATCGGCGAACGCGATTCCCTGGACCTTGAGCGACTTCGGATAGAGCGAAGCCTTGGTCAGGCCCGGCAGGGTGTTGGTTTCGAGATAGACCGGTCCATTCTCCGAAACGATGAAGTCGGTCCGCGAATAGCCGCGGCACGACAACGCTTTGTGCGCCTTGAGCGCCCAGTCCATGATTTGCGCGGTGATTTCAGGCGCGAAACGACCTGGGCAAATCTCCTCGGTCGATTTCAGCAAATATTTGGCGGTATAGTCGAACGGGCCCTCAGCCGGGACGATTTCGATCGGCGGTAGCGCGATCACCGAACCGTCCGATTGCTCCAGCACGCCGCAGGTCGCTTCCACGCCCGCGACGAACGGTTCAATCACGTACTCTTCGGTTTTGGCGGCGTTGCGGACGGCGACGAGATCCTGCTTTGCATTGACGAAGATCAGGCCGTAGCTCGATCCGTCCCGCGCCGGCTTGGCGATCAGCCTGCCATACGCCGCCAGCGCGGCATCGATATCTTCCAGCATCACGCCGATGGGCGCCTTCACCCCTGCGATCGCCGCGAAGCGCTTGGCCGCGACCTTGTCGAAGGCCAGATGCGACGCCGCCGAGCCTGAGCCGGTGAAGGCAATCCCGCGCATTTCACACATCGCCTGAAGTTCGCCATTCTCCGCCCTGCCCCCATGCAGGGCAAGCACCAGCAAACGGTCCTCGGCCCTTGCCTTGTCCAGCGCCGGTTCCAGTCCGATGCCGCGATTGCCTGGCTTGAACGGGTCTTCGAACGGCCGCGCATGAGCGCGAAGCGCCTGAGGCTGAACCTCGTGCACGGTGTCGCCGACGTCCCAGAACCACAGGTCCGCTTCCGGCAGGGCCTCCTGCAGCGCCTGGGCGGAGGCAACCGACACGAGGCGTTCCTTGTTGGTACCGCCGAAGAGAATGGTAATGCGCATTAGGTTCGCTCGATCCCGATCCGCTTGATTTCCCAGTGTAGCTCGATTCCCGAATTCTCTTTCACCCTGGCACGCACGGTTTCGCCCAACGCTTCAATATCATGGCCGGTCGCATTGCCGGTATTGATCAGGAAGTTGCAGTGCAGCTCCGACACCTGCGCGCCGCCGACGCGCAGGCCCCGGCAACCGGCGGCATCGATCAGCTTCCAGGCGCTATGGCCCGGTGGATTCTGGAACGTCGAGCCGCCGGTCTTTTCGCGAATGGGCTGAGCGGTTTCGCGGTGATTCTGCACCTCGTTCATCCGCGCGCGGATCGCCTCCGGCGCAGTCCTCAGCCCGCGAAAGCGAGCGGCCGTAAAGATGATCGAGGGATCGACGCCGCTGTTGCGATAAATGAACTTCATGCCGGCATTGTCGAACACATGCTTTTTGCCGTCGCGGCCGACGCCGACGGCTTCGAACAAAACATCCTTGGTTTCAGAGCCATTGGCGCCGGCGTTCATGCGCAGCGCGCCGCCAATGGTGCCGGGAATGCCGAAGAAAAACTCCAGCCCGCCGATGTTGGCCGCCGCCGCGGTTTCGGCAACCCGCTTATCGAGCGCGGCCGTTCCGGCGCTGACGATATCGCCGTCGGCGCTGGTCTCGCCGAAGCCGCGCGGGCCAAGGCGGATGACGACGCCGGGCATGCCGCCGTCACGCACGATCAGGTTGGACCCGACGCCGACGACATAGACCGGAATCTTCTCCGGCAGTTGCGCCAGAAAATAGCCGAGATCGTGCTGATCCGACGGCGTGAACAGCACCTGCGCCGGACCGCCGACCCGAAACCACGTCAACTCCGCCAGCGACTGATTCGCCAGCAGCCGCCCGCGCAATTCCGGCATCGCGGCTTTGAGATCGGGCGTGATGTCGGGGAAGGTCATATCAATTCGTCACAGAATTTAAATTCGTCATGGCCGGGCTTGGGAGCCAATTCGACATCATCCCAGCGCCTTCAACTCGCCGGGCAACGCGTAGGCCCATTGCGTGATATTGCCGGCGCCGAGACAGACGACAAAATCGCCGCGCCCCGCCAGGCCTTTTACGACCCCGGCGAGATCGGCGGAACTGTTAAGCGGAATCACCTTGCGATGGCCATGCGCGCGCAGGCCGAGCACGAAATGGTCACGGTCGATGCCTGGGATTGGCGCCTCGCCGGCCGGATAGACTTCGGCAACGACGACGGTGTCGGCGTCGTTGAAGCAGGTGCAGAATTCCTCGAACAGCGATTGCAGCCGGGTGAAGCGATGCGGCTGCACCACGGCGATGATCTTGCCGTTGGTGGACTCCCGCGCCGCTTTCAGCACCGCCGATATTTCGACCGGATGATGGCCGTAATCGTCGATGATGGTGACGCCGTTCCATTCCCCGGTCTTGGTGAAGCGCCGCCGCACGCCGCCGAACCCCGCCAGCGCCTTGCGGATCATCGCGTCCGACAGGCCGAGCTCATGGGCCACCGCGATCGCCGCCGTGGCATTGAGCGCGTTGTGCCGTCCCGGCATCGGCAGCACGATGTCGGCGATCTCATGCGTGCTATCGGTCTTGCGATCACGAAACGCGACCTTGAAGCTGGAGCCGCCGGCAACCGGATTGAGATCGACCAGCCGCGCGTCGGCCTGCGGATTTTCGCCGTAGGTGATGATGCGGCGATCCTCGATCTTGCCGACGATGCTCTGCACCACCGGGTGGTCGATGCACATCACCGCGAAACCGTAGAACGGCACGTTCTCGACGAAATGGCGGAACGCCTCCTGCACCGCCTCGAAGGTCTTGAAGTGATCGAGATGCTCCGGGTCGACATTGGTGACGATGGCGATGTTGGCCGGCAGCTTGAGAAAGGTGCCGTCGCTCTCGTCGGCTTCGACCACCATCCACTCGCCGGCGCCGAGCCGGGCATTGGTGCCATAGGCATTGATGATGCCGCCATTGATCACGGTGGGATCGAGATCGCCGGCATCGAGCAAGGCGGCGACCATCGAGGTCGTCGTGGTCTTGCCGTGGGTTCCCGCGATGGCGACGCAGCTTTTCAGCCGCATCAGTTCGGCCAGCATTTCGGCGCGGCGCACCACCGGGATGCGCTGCGCCCGCGCCGCCATCAATTCTGGATTGTCGCGCTTGATCGCGGTCGACACCACAAGCACGTCGGCGCCGGCGACGTTCTCGGCCTTGTGGCCGACGCTGATCTTGATGCCCTTGTCGCGCAGGCGATTGACATTGGCGCCCTCGGACGCGTCGGAGCCCTGCACGGTGTAGCCGAGATTGCACAGTACTTCGGCGATGCCGCTCATGCCGATACCGCCGATCCCGACGAAATGAATGGGTCCGATTTCGCGCGGCAGTCTCATGGCTGGTTCCCTGGCGTCATCGCCGCTTTAACATGGACGATCGGGCATTCCGCGAAGCCCGACATTCAAATCAGCTACTGGATGCCCCGCTTTCGTCAGGCATGACAAGGGCAATTTTGCAACCGATCGCCTAGATTCCGGCGACTTTCATCACCAGATCGGCCAGCCGTTCGGCCGCGTCCAGCCTGCCGACGGTGCGGGCGCTGGCGGCCATCGCGGTCAGCCGCTGCGGCTCGGCGGCGAGCGCCGAGATTTCGGCTGCCAGCCGGTCGGGCGTGAATTCGGCCTGCGGGATCCGCAGCGCGCCGTTGGCCTGCGCCAGCACGCCGGCATTGGCGAATTGGTCCTGGTCGATCGAACCGGGCAGCGGCACCAGGATCGACGGCCGGCCGATGGCGCCGAGTTCGGCCACGGTGCCGGCGCCGGAGCGCGACACGATCAGGTGGCTCGAAGCCAGCCGCGCCGGCAGATCGCCGAAGAACGGCGCCAGCTCGGCATTGATCTTGAGCCGGTCATAGACCGCGCGGACCCGCTTCATGTCCTCTTCGCGCACCTGCTGGGCGAGAATCAACCGGCTCCACAACGCCGGTTCGAGACGCTCGATCGCGCCGGGCACGATATCGGCCATCACGCGCGCGCCCTGGCTGCCGCCGACCACCAGCAGACGCAGCGCCCCGGCCGGTTCCGGCGGCGCGAATGGCACCGCGGCCGCGGCGAGCACCGCCGGACGCATCGGCGTGCCGACGGTGGTTGTTTTGCCCGCAAGCTGCGGATCGCGATCGAGCACGCCGGGCAGCGAGGTCGCAATCGCGCTGACGCGGCCCGACAGAAAACGGTTGGCGCGGCCGAGCACCGCATTGGCCTCGTGGATGGCGGTGGGAATGCCGAACAGCCGCGCGGCCAACAGCGGCGGCAAGGTCGGATAGCCGCCGAACCCGACCACGGCGGCGGGTTTCAGCTTCCGCATCAAATTGAGCGACACCGCCGCGCCGGCCGCCAGCACCGCGCCCGTGCGGGCCAGCGCCCACGGCGTCCGCCCGCGAACGGTAGCGCTCGGCACCACGTCGATGGTGTCCTTGGAGAACAATCCGCTGTAGCGCAGCGCGCGGGCATCGGTGGCAAGACGCACGCGCAGGCCGCGCCGGATCAGTTCGACGCCAAGCGCCTCGGCGGGAAACAGATGCCCGCCGGTGCCGCCCGCGGCCAGCAAAATCAGAGGCGCAGTGTCCATGGCTTCAAATAGCCGACCGCGCGGCGCAAGTCATCAAGCGTAGTTGCGCACGGCGTTGGCGTCGCTGATCGATTCCATCTCGACGCGCGGCCGGTGCCGGGTCAGGGCCAGCAGCATGCCGACGCCGTAGGCCAGCGAGATGATCGACGAGCCGCCATAGGAGATGAACGGCAGCGTCATGCCCTTGGCCGGTATCAACTGCAGATTGACCGACATGTTGATGGCCGCCTGCACCCCGAACAGGATCGCCAAGCCTGATGCCGCGAACCGCGCGAACATGTCCTCGCTGGCGTAGGCCCGCGACAGCGCGCGGATCACGACAAAGGCGAACAGCGCCAACAGCGCCAGGCAGAGGATGATCCCGAATTCCTCCGCCGCCACCGCGAACACGAAGTCGGTATGGCTGTCCGGCAGATTGCGCTTGGCGATGCCTTCGCCGGGCCCCAGTCCGAACCAGCCGCCGTTGGAGAAGGCCTCCATCGCGGTATCGACTTGAAACGTATCTCCCGAACTGGGGTTCATGAAGCGCTTGATGCGGCCGGCGACATGCGGAACCAGCAGATAGGCGCCGAACAGCCCGGCGCTCGCCGCACCCGCGAGCCCGAGCACCCAGATCATCCGCATGCCTGCGATGAAGAACAGCGAGCCCCACACCATCAGGATCAGCATGGTCTGGCCGAAATCCGGCTCCATCACCAACAGCGATACCAGCATCATCAACAGCACCAGCGCCATCGACGTCGCGGGCATCTCCGGCCGCCGCGCCGATTCGGCGAACAGCCACGCCGCGATCACCACGAAAGCGGGCTTGGCGGATTCCGATGCCTGGATATTGAGGCCGATCAGCGTAATCCAGCGCCGCGAGCCCTTGACCTCCGGGCCAACGAGCAGCGTCGCCACGATCAGCACGATGCTGAGCGCGAACACGATCAGCGCGGTACGGCGAATTTGCCGCGGCGACAGGAACGATACCCCGATCAGCACCATGAAGGACGGCAGCAGAAACAGGACGTGGCGGTTGAAGAAATGAAACGGATCGAGCCCGATCCGCGTCGCCACCGGCGGACTGGCCGCGAGCGAAAGGATGATGCCGCCCAGCATCAGCGCGATGATCGCCGCCAGCAGCAGCCGGTCCACCGTCCACCACCATTCGCTTAAGGGGTTGCGTTGTTCACGAGAGAGCACGGGCATGGGATCCCCAACGGCGAAGGGTTTGCCCATTGGTCGCCCATGATGGTTTCCGAAGTGTTAACGAATTGGAAATGTTTTGAACGAGATGGCGCGACAGCCTCTTTCCGAGGTTTAGCGCAGCCGGTTGCCGCACCAACGGTCGTCATACCCGCGGAAGCGGGTATCCAGTACGCTGCGGCGCTAGCGATTGAGCCGCGGCTGCCCTGCAATACTGGATCGCCCGCCGGAGCCTGTCATCGGGCGGCACCATGCGCCGACCCGGTGGCGGGCGATGACGGCTGCAAACGAAGCGGCTGAGGGTCCTAGGATGGGTGGAGCGAAGCGATACCCATCCTGGCTGTTTATAATAGAGATAGGTTTCGCAAAGGGTTCAACCCATCCTACGGGCTTCGCGGGATCAGCTTGAGACCGACGTCGAAATGGCCTGGCGGGTTGGCAACAGCCTCGCCGCCATTCCATCGGGTTAAAGTGAGGATTGTATAGGCAATAGTATGCGCCGACACATCGAGATGAGCGACCGAGACGATCACACGATCCGGCAACGGGCGATAGCGATGAAAGAGAACTCCGACCCGGAATGGATTTTGCCAGTTCGTCAAAGGACTGCGAAGCTGCAGGTCAACGCTCAGTAGACCACCGCGAAGTCTCGCAGATCGCACCGAGGACCATGGCACCGACAAGCCGGAGCGATGGTCGCGCAGAACGTCACGGGTGATTTCCAGGACAGGACCGCTACGCACGGCATCCCAGAAGCAAGTGAGCGCCGCACCCGTAAAGCCGATACCAAAGCTCACGCCGAAGAATACCGATAACGGCAAGACTACGAAGAAAACGAAGCCATTCCACACGGACCAGCTGATGTCCGAGGTACCAAGTGCAACCGTTACCATGGTGATGGCCGAGAGCACGCCAGCCGGAAGCAATAACAAGCCGCTCACTAGGGCGAGCAGTCCGAGCAAGAAATTCCTTAGCCCATGCGGCCACGCAACAATAGGCAGCGGCACCACGATGGGCGGAGGGACCGGATTGCTGAGCCGGAGCTCGCCGGGAATCAGAACCGTCTCGGTTTTGGCTTCACTTTCGCTCAAAGAGGCGCCTTTTCCTGTGGTCGAGAACGACTACCCTCATTCCAACATGTAGGATGAAGTGAGCCAAGCGACACCCCGTCATCGCCGTTTCAGGCGATAAGTTAGCGGCGAGTTAACAGGAAGCCGCTAAACCACCGGCTTGACGCCCGGCAGCGCTGTCACAAGATCGCGAAACTTCGCGCCGCGGATTTCGAAATTGCGGTACTGGTCGAACGACGCGCAGGCCGGCGACAGCAGCACCACCGGGTCGGCGATCCCCGAGGCTTCCGCATCGCGCGCGGCATTCGCCACCGCGACATCGAGCGTTTCCGAGATCTCGTAGGCCGCCTTGCCTTCCAGCGTGCCGGCGAATTCCGGCGCGGCCTCGCCGATCAGATAGGCCTTTCTGATGCGCGGGAAATAATCTGATAACCCCGTGATGCCGCCGAGCTTGGGCTTGCCGCCGGCGATCCAGAAAATATCGGCAAAGGATGACAGCGCATGCGCCGCCGCATCCGCATTGGTGCCCTTGGAGTTGTTGACGAACAGCACATGGCCGCGGCGGCCGACCTGTTCCATGCGGTGCGCGAGGCCTGGAAAGCTGCGCAGGCCGTTTTGCAAGACCTCCTGGCTGACACCGAGCGCCAGCGCGCACGCCGCTGCGCAAGCGGCGTTCTGCGCATTGTGCAGGCCGCGCAGCGAGCCGATGCCGCCGATCCGCGCGATCTCGCTGCGCGCGCCGCCGGATGCGCGCACGATGGTTTCGCGCTCGACATAGATGCCGTCGGCCAGCGGGTTTTTCACCGAGATACGGACGACGCGGCGGCCCGATTGTTCGATGCGGTCGGCGGTGTTCCGGCTCCATCCGTCATCGACGCCGACGATCGCGGTGCCCTGCGGCTGCACCCCGGCGACCAGGCGCTCCTTCACCGCTGCATAGTGTGCGAGCGTGCCATGGCGATCGATATGGTCTTCGCTGACATTGAGCAGGATGCCGACGGAAGGATCGAGCGATGGAGACAAATCGATCTGGTACGACGACATCTCGATGACGTGCACCCGCCCCATGCGCGGCGGCTCCAGCGACAGGATCGCGGTGCCGATATTGCCGCCCATCTGGGTGTCGTAGCCCGCCACCCGCATCAGATGCGCGATCAGCGCCGTGGTGGTGGATTTGCCGTTGGTGCCGGTGATGGCGACGAACGGCGCGTCCGGCGCGTGACGCCGGCGTTCCCGGCAAAACAATTCGATGTCGCCGATCACTTCGACGCCGGCCTCGCGGGCGGCGAGCACGGTCCAGTGCGGCGCCGGATGGGTCAGCGGGGCGCCCGGCGTCAGCACCAAAGCCGCGAAATTCGCCCACGATACTTTACGCAAATCCGCGGTGACAAACCCCGCCTGCGCGGCTTCCGCGAGTCTCTCGGCGCCGTCATCGCCGGCGACGACTTCCGCCCCGCCCGCCTTCAGGGCGTGGCAACTCGCCAGCCCCGATCCGCCGAGACCGAACACCGCAACCGTCCTGCCGGCAAAGGAGGTGATGGGAATCATGACTTAGTACCGGTCATTCCGGAAACCGCGGCAGCGGTTATCCGGAATCTCGAGATTCTCCGATGCGCAATTGCGCATCGTAGTTTGTGCTTCGCACGCCCCGGAATGACGGTTGAGGGGATACAAAACCATCACCGCAGTTTCAGCGTGGAGAGGCCGGCCAGCGCCAGCATCACCGAGATGATCCAGAACCGGATCACGATCTGCGGTTCGGTCCAGCCTTTCTGCTCGAAATGATGATGCAGCGGCGCCATCCGGAACACGCGCTTGCCGGTAAGCTTGAACGACACCACCTGCACGATCACCGAGATCGCTTCCAGCACGAACAGCCCGCCGATGACGGCGAGCACGATTTCATGCTTGGTCGCGACCGCCACCGAGCCGAGCATGCCGCCGAGCGCAAGCGATCCGGTGTCGCCCATGAAGATCGAGGCCGGCGGCGCGTTGAACCAGAGGAAGCCGAGCCCTGCGCCGAGTACCGCGCCGCACAGCACCGCGAGTTCGCCGGTGCCGGCGACGTAATTGATCTGCAGGTAATCCGAGAACACCGCGTTGCCGGTGAGATAGGCGATCATGCCGAAGCTCGCCGCCGCGATCATGACCGGAACGATGGCCAGCCCGTCGAGACCGTCGGTCAGGTTCACCGCGTTGCCGGCGCCGACCATGATGAAGGCGCCGAAGATCACGAAGAACCAGCCGAAATTCAACACCACGTCCTTGAAAAACGGAATCACCAGGGAGGTCGAGAAAGGGTCGCGTCCGAGCCGGGTCAGCGCATAGCACGCCGCGATCGCGATGACGCCCTCGATCGCGAGACGGATGCGGCCGGCGAAGCCGCTATGGGTCTGCTTGGTGACCTTCAAATAATCGTCGTAGAAGCCGACAAAGCCGAAGCCCAGCGTCACCGCCAGCACGATCCAGACATAGGGATTGAGCGTATTGGCCCACAGCAGGGTCGAGACCACCAGTCCGGAAAGGATCATCAGCCCGCCCATGGTCGGCGTGCCGATCTTGGTGACGAGATGCGATTGCGGACCGTCGGTGCGGATCGGCTGGCCCTTGCCCTGGCGCAGCCGGAGGTGATCGATGATCCAGGGTCCAAACAGGAACACAAACAAGGCCCCCGTCACCATGGCTCCGCCGGTGCGAAAGGTAATGTAGCGAAACACGTTGAAAAACGTGCGGAACACGCCGAGGCCCGGAACCGTGTTGGAAAGCTCGATCAGCCAATAGAACATTCAACACGCCTCATACCGCGGCTTCATCGAGCGCGGTCCTGCCCGGAAAGCGCTTTTCGAGCCCATTCACAATCGTTTTCATCTTCGAGCCAAGCGATCCCTTGACCATGATCGCGTCGCCCGCACGGATCGCGCCGACAACCTGTGATTCGAGCGTATCGGCGCCGTCGGCATAGCCGCCCCGCTTGCCGGTGGAAAGAGCGTCCCACAGGTTGCGCATCAGCGGGCCACAACAATATACCAGATCGATCTCGTTGGCCTTGATGGCGTCGATCAGGCCGCGATGCAGCGCGGCGCCGGTGGGGCCGAGTTCGAGCATGTCGCCGAGCACCGCGATGCGCCGGCCGTGCGGTCCGACGGTGGCGGCGCCGAGCACGTTGAGCGCCGCCGCCATCGATGCCGGATTGGCGTTATAGCTTTCGTCGATCAAAATCGCCTCGCCATTGGCAAGCTGCAGCGCGCGGCGGGCACCCCGGCCCGCCGCCGGCTCGGTCTGCGACAGCGCCAGCGCCGCCAACGCCAGATCGGCGCCCGCGAGCGAGGCCGCCGCCAGCACCGCCAGCGAATTCATCGCCATGTGGCGGCCGGGCATGCCGAGCTTGTAGGTGACGTCATGCCCGAGGATGTTGGCATGCACGGCGGAACAGTCGGCATGCAGCGACAGATCGAGCAGCCGCGCCTCAGACTTCTCGTCGGCGCCGAACGAGACGATGCGGGAGATGCCGAGCTTGTGGGCGCTCTGCCGCAACCGCTCGAACTGCGAATTGTCGCGATTGAGCACCACCGCGCCGCCGGGTTCCAGTCCGCCGAATATTTCCGCCTTGGCGTCGGCAATCGCCTCGATGCCGGCGAAGAACTCCAGATGCACCGGCTCGACGGTGGTGATCACGGCCACCTGCGGCCGCACCATCTTCACCAGCCGGTCGATTTCGCCGGCGTGATTCATGCCGATCTCGAAGATCGCAAAACGCACCGCGGCCGGACAGCGCGCCAGCGACAGCGGCACGCCCCAGTGATTGTTGAACGACGCGGTCGACGCGTGGGTCGCTCCCTGCGCGCCGAGCACGCGCCGCAGCGCTTCCTTGGTGGAGGTCTTGCCGACCGAGCCGGTGATCGCGATCACCGTCGCATCAAGGCGCGCGCGCGCCGCGAGCCCGAGTTCGACCAGACCGGCGAGCACGTCGTCCACCACCAAGAGCGGCGCGTCGGCGGGGAATTTTTCGCGTTGCGCTGCTTCCACCACCGCCAGCGCCGCGCCTGCGTTGAGGGCGGCGGCGACGAAATCATGCCCGTCATGGACGTCGCCCTTGATCGCAAAGTAGGCTTCGCCCGGCGAGATGGTGCGGCTGTCGATGGAAAGGCCCGATATCGCCTCCGGCAACGCGCCGTTGCCCGAGGCGCGCATCGCCGCCGCCATCTCGT
The DNA here is from genome assembly GCA_963793165.1 of uncultured Alphaproteobacteria bacterium. GTDB lineage: Bacteria > Pseudomonadota > Alphaproteobacteria > Rhizobiales > Xanthobacteraceae > Bradyrhizobium. The sequence continues at coordinate 1,088,686 of CAWBYU010000001.1, read as the reverse complement.
CAGAGGTCCATAGCGGCGTCTCGCTCATGCGGCCCCCGATGCGAGCGCGTCCGCGACCGCGTCGTGATCGCTGAACGGCAAGGTGTTGTTACCGACGATCTGTCCGGTTTCGTGGCCCTTGCCGGCGATCAGCAGCGCGTCGCCCGGCTGCAGGCCGGCAATCGCGGCGCGGATGGCCTCGGCGCGGTCGCCGATTTCCTTTGCGTCCTTTGCGGCGCTCAAGATCGCGGCCCGGATATAATCCGGATTCTCGCTGCGCGGATTATCGTCGGTGACGATGACGGTGTCGGCATTCTCGGCCGCAATCGCCCCCATCAAGGGACGCTTGCCGGCATCGCGATCGCCGCCGGCGCCGAACACCACGACCAGCTTGCGCCTGGCGTAAGGCCGCAGCGCCTGCAATGCCTTCGCCAGCGCATCGGGCTTGTGCGCATAATCGACGAAGATCGGCGCGCCGTTGCGCTCGGCGACCCGCTCCAGCCGGCCCTTGGCGCCTTCGAGCAATTCAAGATTGGCAAACACGGCATTGGGCTCGCTGCCGGTCCCGATCGCGAGCCCGGCGGCAACCAGCGCATTCTCGATCTGGAATTCACCGACCAGCGGCAGCCGCACCACATATCGGCGGCCGCGATGCTCCAGCTCGAGTTTCTGCGCAAAGCCGTCGATGTCGGCTGCGGCCAGGCGAATGCCTTCGCGCGCACCGTCGCCCTTGCTGCCGACCGTCATGATCCGCAAGCTTCGCCCGCGCGCGGCATCGATCACGGCCTGCGAACAATCATGATCGGCCGAGATCACCGCCGCGCCATCGGCCACGACTAGGTCGCGGAACAGCCGCAGCTTGGCGGCGAGATAATGCGCGACGTCGGGATGATAATCCATATGGTCGCGCGTGAGATTGGTGAACCCGCCGGCAGCGATGCGCACCCCGTCCAGCCGGTACTGGTCGAGCCCATGTGACGACGCCTCGAACGCCAGATGCGTGACGCCCTCGCCGGCGATTTCGTCGAGCTGCCGATGCAGCGCGATCGGATCCGGCGTCGTCAGCGATCCATAGATGGTGCGTTTCGGCGACACCAGCCCGATGGTGCCGATGCTGGCCGAGGCGTGACCGAGCCGCTGCCAGATCTGCCGGGTGAAGGCGGCGACGGAGGTCTTGCCGCTGGTGCCGGTGACGGCCGCAATGGTGTGGGGTTGCCGCGGATAGAATTTCGCAGCCGCCAGCGCCAGCGCGCGGCGCGGATTGGCGGTTCGCACGAACGGCACGCGGCGGTCGCCTCGCGGTGGGTGGTCGCCCGCTACCGCCGCCGCGCCCGCGGCAATCGCCGCATCGATAAAGCGCGCACCATCGGTTTTGCTGCCGGCGAGCGCAAAAAACAGATCGCCCGGCTTCACCGCGCGGCTGTCCACGGCAAGCCCGGTGATCTCGGTCGCATCTGCGATCTCGGTCGCACCCTCGACCGCTTCCGCCCGCGGGTCGATGGTGGCGTCATCGCTGAACAGGTCGCGGAGTTTCATTCTCTTCCAGTCCGCCCGGCGCGCCGGTGCTACGCCTTACTGGGTTCCTCTCGATGCCGCAAGAATAAGGCGGTCGGACGGCGGCAGATCGAAGCGCGGTTCGATGCCAAGGAGCGGCGCAATGCGGGCAATCACCTTGCCACCGGTCGGCACCGCGTTCCAGCCGGAAGTAATGAAGCCGTGCGTTTCCGGCAGGGCCTTCGGCTCATCCAGCATGACCAGCACCTGGTATCGCGGATTGTCGGCCGGAATGATGGCGGTAAACGAATTCAGCACCTGCTTCTTGGAATATCGACCGTTGACGACCTTTTCCGAGGTGCCGGTCTTGCCGCCGATGTAATAGCCCTTGACGTCGGCCTGCTTGGCGGTGCCGATCTCGGCATTGAGTTGCATCAGATAGCGCATCTTGTCGGAGGTTTCGGGCTTGATCACGCGCTTCGCCATTGCCTTGGCGTCTTCCTCGGAACGCTTGAGGAAGGTCGGCGGGATCAGATAGCCGCCGTTCATCACCGCGTTGATTCCCATCACCGCCTGCAGCGGCGCCACCGCGATGCCGTGACCGAAGGCAATGGTGATGGTGTTGAGCTCGCTCCAGCGCTTCGGCACGATCGGCGAAGCGCTCTCCGGCAATTCGGTACGCAACCGGTCGAGCTGACCGAGTTTCTTCAGGAACGCCTTGTGTGCCTCGACACCTTGCGCCAGCGCGATGCGCGCCGCGCCGACATTGGAGGAGAATGTGAATACCTCCGACAGGGAGATCGCACGGCCCTCGGAATGGGTGTCGTGAATGGCGAATTTTCCGTAGTGCAGCGCACCGCGGGCATCGTACATCGTATTGAGCGTGGCCTTGCCGGAATCCAGCGCCATCGCCAGGGTCAGCGCCTTGAAGGTCGAGCCCATCTCGAAAACGCCGGTCGTCAGCCGGTTGATGCGGTCGGGATCGTGGGCCTCGCGCGGATTGTTCGGATCGAAGTCCGGCAGCGACACCAGCGCCACGATTTCGCCGGTCTTGACGTTGGAGACGAGGCCGGAGGCCGCCTTGGCCTTGTACTTTTCTTTTGCCTTGAGAAGCTCGTCGCGCAGCGCATGTTCGACGCGCAGGTCGACCGACAATTCCACCGGCCGCTGCAGGCGATCGGTGGCGAAACCGGCGCGATGCAGATCGGCAAGGCCGTTGCTGTCGAGCCATTTCTCCATCCCGGCGATGCCCTCATTGTCGATGTTGACCAGGCCAATCAGATGCGCGACTTCGGAGCCGGTGGGATAGACGCGCTTGTTCTCGCGCAGGAAACCGACGCCGGGAATGCCGAGGCGGTGAATTTCCTGCTGCTGCTTTGGCGTGATCTCACGCTTCAGCCACACGAAACCTTTTTTCGACGACAGCCGCTCGCGCACTTCGACGGTGTCGAGGTCCGGCAGCGTCGCGGTCAGAAGCTCAACGGCTTCGTCCTTGTCGATGATCCGGCGCGGCTCGGCGAACAGGCTGGGCGTCTTGACGTCGGTGGCAAGCACCGCGCCGTTGCGGTCGACGATATCCGGCCGCGCGGTTGCGATGGCATCCTGCGCCGCGGTCCGGCGCGCGCCGTGGCTGTCGCCGATGACGGCGAACATGATCAGCCGTCCGCCGATGATCGCATAGATCGCGGTGAAGGCCAGAATGGCAAATCCGACGCGGGCGCGCGCTTTCACGGCGCGGTCGACGTTGCGCCCATAGAGCAGGCTGCGGATCAGCCGCTGCCGCCAGGGTTCCACAGGTTTGACGGTCGCCCGTGCCCAGCCGGTCATCGCCGATCCTCCGGCGCCGGCACCGAACCGGTCGTGGCGACGGAATCGATGGTCTGGATCATGGCGCCGATCGGATCGGGATCGCCCGGTTTGACAAAATTCGGCGGCCGCTCGGGCAAATTCTTCAACGAATCATATTGCGTGGCGACCAGGGGCTTCAGCGCCAGATGGCGGTCGGCGAGACCCTGCAGCCGCAGCGGGGCATCCAGTCTGGCCCACTCCGCGCGCAGCGCCGCGATGGCGTCGCGCTGCTCGCGAATTTCCGCATGCAGCCGCAGCACGCGCTCGGTACGCGCCGTGGATTCCATCTTGATGCGGTAGACGTAAGCCGCCGCGAACACCAAAATGCCGATCACGAGGAGGTGGATGATCCGCACAATCAGCCTCCCCTCATCACGTCGGACAGATGAGGCCAGGCCGGCAATGAAGCTAAGGCGTGTGCCGGCGCAGCCGTGCGCTCGGCCGCACGCAGTTTTGCCGAGCGTGCGCGCGGATTGGCGGCAATCTCGTCGCCGCCCGGCGTCACCGGGCGCTTGGTCAGGAGATGAAAGCTCGGGGAGGCCTGCGCGATCTCCGGCAGATGCCGCGATCCGCCGCCGGCCTTGGCTCGTTCGACCAGGAAATTCTTGACGATGCGGTCTTCCAGCGAATGAAACGACACCACCGCGAGCCGGCCGCCCGGTTTCAGCACGCGCTCCGCCGCCGACAACGCCAGATGGAGTTCGTCAAGCTCTTCGTTGACGAAGATCCGCAAGGCCTGAAACGTCCGCGTCGCCGGATGAATTTCGCCCGGCTTGGGCCACACCACTTTCGAGATGATGTCGGCCAGCGCCCGCGTGGTCGCGATCGGCGCCTCCTTGCGCGCGGCGACGATGGCACGGGCGACGCCTCGCGAATGACGCTCTTCGCCGAAGATATAAATGATATTGGCGAGATCGGCCTCGGATGCCCTGGCGATCACATCCGCCGCGGTTGGGCCGTCATGGCCCATCCGCATGTCGAGCGGACCGCTGAGACGAAACGAGAAACCGCGGTCGGCTTGATCAAGCTGCATCGAGGAGACGCCGACGTCCATCACGACGCCATCGACCGCATCGATGCCCTCCGCGGCGCAAATCTCGGCGAGATGGGAGAACCGGTCCTCGACCAGCGTCAGCCGGCCGGCCGACCGATCGACGAGATCGAATCCGCCGGCAATCGCCGTGCGGTCGCGGTCGACGCCGATGACGCGGGTTCCCTCGACATCGAGAATGGCCCGGCTGTAACCGCCCGCGCCAAAGGTAGCGTCGAGATAAATGCCGCCATCACGCGGCTCAAGCATCGCTATGGCTTCGCGGCCGAGCACGGGAACATGACGTGGGGCGGACGAACTCATGCCCCGACTCCGGAAGCGGTCCGGGGGACTGGAACCAGGAAATTGGACGCGAACGGGCCCATTGCGCCTCAAATGTCTGCGCTTCGCCGGACTCTTCGCTGCGAAAAGCCGTTGCGAGGCACGATTGCCGGTCCCGCGCGGCCCACATCGCAGACCCTGATTTCCCGATGGAATTTGCTGGGCTGCCATGGGATTTGGAGGGTCAATGGGGCCTGGCCGCCCCTTAAACCGGTTCGGCACTTCATTACTTAGTAACGTCAGTTGGCGTTAAGAAAGTGTTGACGGGACTGGGACAATTGCTTCCCCTGGGGGTTCCCGCGGTTCCCCGCCATGGTGCCGGCAAATCTTTCCCGATTTGTGGTACCGAATCAGGATGGCCGCTGGCACCCGCGGTCGGGCCGGGCGGTGATGCGCGCCGCACACACCCGGCCAAAATGCGAGACGCCGATCTGCTCTCGCATTGCACCAATGCAACCCTTGAAGGAATAGTCGAAGCGAGATTCGTTCCGGAAAATGTGCCGTTCTCCTGCCCGGTTTGAGCTATCCTATGCCGCTTGGTTCGTCCGCATCTGGTAGTTTTGATTCGAAGCGTCAACGTGCCCTCCCGATCCCTAGGGCCAACGCGAGCATGAAGACCTTTACCCCGGATTCCTCGATCGCCTCCGACGTCATCCCGTCGGCGAATTATGGCGATCGCGCCATGGGGCGTTTGCCCGACATGATCGTGCTGCACTACACCGGGATGCCGGATGTGGAAGGTGCGATCGCGAAGCTGTGCACGGCGGGCACCGATGTCTCGGCGCATTATATCGTGCTGGAAGACGGCCGCATCATTCAATCCGTTCCGGAATCCCAACGCGCCTGGCATGCCGGCGTGGCGTCCTGGGCCGGCGAAGAGGATATCAATTCCTGTTCGATCGGCATCGAGATCGTCAACCGCGGCCATGACTGGGGTTATCCGGAGTTTCCGCTGCGCCAGATCGCCGCCGTGATCGCGCTGTGCCGCGGCATCATCCTCCGCCGCAAGGTTCCTGCCCATCGCGTGCTCGGGCATTCGGACGTCGCTCCGTCGCGCAAGAAGGATCCCGGCGAAAAATTTCCATGGCATTCGCTGGCCAATTCAGGCGTCGGCCATTGGGTGCAGCCGGCGCCGATAGTACGCGGTGAAACGCTCAAGCTCGGCACCATCAGCGACGATGTCCATCACCTGCAGGCGGCGCTTGCCAAATACGGCTACGGCGTCCCGACATCCGGAAAATATGACGGCGCCACCATGGAAGTGGTCACCGCCTTCCAGCGCCACTTCCGCCCGGCGCGCGTCGACGGCATCGCCGATCATTCGACGCTGAGCACATTGCAGGCGTTGCTGGTGAGCCTTTCGCTCAGTGAAAAGGCTGTTGCGTCGCATTAGCGGATACTCACTTCGCATCCGTGCCATCGCGACATGCGGCGAACACATTCGAGCCAGTTATTGATTTTCCTCAAGCGCGACGGGCGCATTTTCGGCGAGAAGCCGCGAAAGCGGCATAAGCACGGAATCGGTCGATGTCCTTTGAGCGCATCCTGCGGTCGGCGCTTGTCGCCATCGCCGTCGCGGGATTAGCGGCGGGAATTGCCGCCTTCCTCGCCGGCCGGGCGGATCTCGCCAATCTTTGCTGGACGGTCGCGACCGTACCTGTGGTCGCGGGATTGGCGGTCTCGATCATACGGGACTTGCTGGCAGGCCGATTCGGCGTCGATGCGATCGCGCTGCTGTCGATGAGCGCGGCGCTTGCGCTCGGCCAGCCGCTGGCCGGTGCCGTCGTGGCGCTGATGTATTCCGGCGGTAATGTGCTGGAGGATATCGCGGTTGCCCGTGCCGAGCATGATCTGCGCTCGCTGGTCGATCGCGCGCCGCGCGAGGCCCATCGCCGCGTCAGCGACCGCATCGAGGAAGTTCCGATCGGTGCCGTCGCCCTCGGCGACCGGCTTCTGGTGCACGCAGGCGAAGTCGTTCCGGTCGATGGCATCGTCACCTCGAGCGCGGCAACGATCGACGAGTTGGCCTTGACGGGCGAACCGATCCCGGTGGTCAGACTGCAGGGCGCCGGCATCCTCAGCGGCTCCTTGAACGCCGGCGAGACCTTCGAACTGACGGTGACTTCGGTCGCCGGCGAAAGCACCTATGCCGGCATCGTGCGGCTGGTGACCGCGGCCCAGACCGCCAAGGCGCCGTTCGTGCGGCTGGCCGACCGCTATGCGCTGATTTTCCTGCCGGTGACGCTCGTGCTGGCGTTCATCGCCTGGTGGATCTCGGGCGATCTGCTTCGCAGCCTGGCCGTACTGGTGGCGGCGACGCCCTGTCCGCTGATTCTGGCGGCACCCGTCGCCTTCATCGCCGGTGTTGCGCAAGCGGCCCGGCGCGGCATCCTCGTCAAGGGTGGCGGGCCGCTGGAGGCGCTGGCGCGCGCGCATACCGTGCTGTTCGACAAGACCGGGACGCTGACGGTCGGCGGCGCGCGGCTGCTTTCCGTCGAGGTTGCGCCGGGCGAGACCGCCGATGAGGTCTTGATGCTCGGCGCCTCACTGGAACAGGCCTCGCATCATGTGATCGCCGACGCCATCGTTCAGGCGGGCATGGCGCGCGGCCTCAGCCTCAAAGTGCCTGAGCGGGTCAGGGAATCCATGGGATCGGGACTGCAAGGCGTGATCGCGGGACGGCAGGTTGCCGCGGGTTCACGCGACATGATCCTTGCCGGCGGGCCCGTTGCCGAATGGGCAAGGCGGGCGATCCGGCGCGCCTCGTGGCGGTCGGCGCTGATCGTGTTCGTCGCGGTCGAGGGACGGCCGATCGGCGCCCTGCTGCTCGCCGATGAACTGCGCGCGGACACGCCGAGGGCGATCCGGTTGCTGCGCGAGGCGGGCGTCGCGCGCATCGTGATGGTCACCGGAGACCGCGCGGCCGCAGCGCAAGCGATCGGCGCCGCGCTGGATCTCGACGCGGTGCTCGCCGACCGCGTTCCCTCCGACAAGGTCGATGCGGTGCGTTCTGAGCAGCGGCTGCATCCGACCATCATGGTCGGCGACGGCATCAACGACGCCCCGGCACTGGCGTCGGCCGACGTCGGGATCGCGCTGGGGGCCGGCGGCGCCAGCGCCTCGTCCGAGGCGGCAGACGTGGTGATCCTCGCCGACCGGCTCGATCGGGTCGGCGAGGCCATCGTGATCGCGCAACGGGCGCGGCGGATCGCCGTCGAAAGCATTGTCGCGGGGATGGGGCTTTCAATCCTCGCCATGCTGGCCGCGATGCTCGGCTGGCTGATGCCGGTCCCGGCGGCGATCATCCAGGAGGTGATCGATGTGGCCGTGATCCTCAATGCGCTGCGTGCCCTGAAACCGGGGCATGGCCGCGACGGAAGGCGCATCACGGCAGCGGCAGGACATGAGCTGCATCGCGATCACCTGGCGCTGATCGGCGATCTCGACCGGCTCCGTTCGATCGTCGATGCGCTCGACGATGCCGGCCCGGAGCGTGCGGCCGTGCTGATCGGCGAGGCGAACAAGGTGATTCAGGAACAGGTGGTCACCCATGAGCGCGACGACGAGGGCAGCGTCTATCCGCAGCTCGCCACGGTCTTGAGGGAGAGCCATGGACTTTCCGCCATGAGCCGGGCGCACCGCGAGATCCTGCATCTCGCCCGGCTGCTCGCCCGCGTCGTCGAGGACATGCCCTCGGAAAAGATCGACCGCTATCTCATTCGCGACGCCCAGCGGTTGATCGAGGCGGTCGAAACCCTGGTGCGCCTGCATATCGCGCAGGAGAACGACATCTATGAGGCCGTGGCGGCGCGCTAAAGCATGATCCGGAAAAGTGGGATCCGGTTTTCCCGCGCGATAAACGCGAAGCGTTTGCGCGGAGATCATGCTCAAACATTTTGCTTGCTCCTCCTGACCGGCGACACCCGGTCGAACGGACCAGCCGCAAAACGACATCTTGAGGATAGTTTATTTGCGCGGTTGCCGCCGAGCGTATGCGCTGCGGACGGGAGATCCGCACATCGCATGGGGCGCGGCGAAACGACCGCGCAACTTCATATCTGAAAATCCGATATCAAGCGTCGATATTAATCGTTTGTCAAAATGATACGCCACGCGCAACATGAGAATGCGGCACCGGCCGCGCGTAAGGAGCCATGCCATGAAAACATTATCGCATACGGAAACTCCGGTTCCGCGGGCACTGTTGAACTGGACTGAGGATCTGGTGTTGCGCGCCGCGCAGGCGATCAAGCCGACGCATCGCGCCGATCAGGTGGCGGCCGCCGTCGCCGAGAGCGGCAATCCCTCAGGCGCATGAGATCGAGAGGACGCAACACCCCGAGGCCTCTCCAGAGAACACGTCAAAAAAGAAATACAGCCCCGTTCCGATTCGATCGGAACGGAAAAGGCTCTAGTCGCCGCGGCCCGGGCTCGCGGAGAAATGTTGTTCCAGCTTGCCGGACACGCCGTCGAACAGCTTGGCGTCGGCGGGGGCCTCACGCTTGACCGTAATGTTCGGCCAGACCGAAGCGTATTCCGCATTCAACTTGAGCCAGCTTTCGAGGCCGGGCTGGGTGTCGGGAACGATGGCTTCGGCCGGACATTCGGGCTCGCACACCCCGCAGTCGATGCATTCGTCGGGATGGATGACGAGCATGTTGTCGCCTTCGTAGAAGCAATCGACCGGACAGACCTCCACGCAGTCCATGTATTTGCATTTGATGCAGTTGTCGGTGACGACGAAGGTCATCGCGTTGGCTCCGGTGGCCACGGCCGGTCCGGCTGATAAAACAAGGCAAGCTTCAGGCTCTCGGCGATGCGCGCGGCCTTGACGCGAAATTCCTCACCGACGCCATCCTCAAATAACTCGCCGCAGGTTTCATTGAAGAGCGCGAGCCAGCGTTCGAACAGATGCGGCCGCATGCCCGGGATCACCAGATGCTTGACGACCGGATTGCCCTTGTAGCGGCCGGTGGTCAGCATCACCGAAGACCAGAAGGCGTACATCCTGTTCAAATGCGGTTGCCAGTCGCCGGGGATCGCACGCAGAAAAATCGGCGCAAGCTCCGGATCGCGGCGAACCTTGACATAAAACGCGTCGACCAGCCGGCGAATGCCCTCTTCGGAAATCCGGTCAAGCTTGTCGGCGGAAGCGATCATGTGGCAAACACCGCGACGAGAACGCCGAGCATGGTCCAGAACAGCGAATTGATCAGCATCCGGACCAGATCGTGGTGGCTGGCGAGGCCCAGCGCCCGGCAGGCGAGATTTCCCGGCAGCAGGAACGGCCACGCCACGATGTCGCTGATCGGAACTGCCGCTCTCATCGAAGCACTCCTGCAAAGATCCATCTACACCTCTCTTATAGGTCCGCGCTTGCCTTAAAGCAATATATCGGATACATCTTTTTGTGATTGGCACCGCCGCCATGGGAGACAGCATATGCGCCTGACCGTCTATACCGACTATGCGCTGCGTATGCTGATGTACCTCGCCGTCAAGGAGGATCAGCTCGCAACCATCGCGGAGATCGCCGGGAGTTTCGGCATCTCCAAGAACCACCTGATGAAGGTGGCGCATCAATTGGGCGTCGCGGGCTATGTCGAGACCGTTCGCGGCAGGGGCGGCGGCCTGCGGCTGGCAAAGCCCATCGACGCCATCGGGCTTGGCGACGTGGTGCGTTATACCGAGCCGGATATGGCGATCGTGCAGTGCTTCAAACCTCTCGATGCGCCCTGCACCATTCGTCCGTGCTGCGTGTTGCGGCGCGCCCTCGAGAAAGCGCGTGACGCCTTCACGGCTGTCCTTGACGGCTACACCTTGAGCGACCTGGTCCAGCCGCGCGGGCGGCTGATTAGTCTACTGGGTATTTCCCGGAGCCAGGCTTTGAGATAATCACGGATATCGATCTATCTTTTTCGGCGCGTTCGCGGCGCGGGTTTCCGCGGTCGCGCTTGCCCGGCCACCTTTGTCCTGGTGGTGGCGACGCGGTGCATGAGTTCCACGGCATTCGAGAAATCATCGCCCTCGCGATCGAGCGGATAGACCACATGGGCCGGCATCGAAAATTCGGGCGCTTTGTCCACACGGTGCAGTCGGCCGGCATGGAGAAGAGGCTCCATGATCCGGCGCGGGAAATATCCGGAACCGCCGTTTTCCAGCACATGCTGCAGTCCCAGCCAGCCGATGTTCACCGTCAGCGGCGGACCGGCAAAATTCGGAAAGCAGCTGCTGTGCCTGGCATAGAATTCCGGTCCCCAGTCGACATAGACATAACCGGATTGAGGTTCGGGTTCGCCGTTGCGCTCGGTGGAGACCAGGATCAGCTGTTCCTCGAACAACTGCTCGACCTTCAGTCCCGGGCGGCTCTGCGGCGTGTACATGACGCCGATATCGATGCGGCCCTCGACCAGCCCCTGCATGATTTCCGGTTCAAGCGCGCTCTCGGCACGCACCGCGATCTCCGGATGGCTCGCCCGCATCAGCGGCAGCCAGCGCAGCAGGTACTCCTCCCACAGGCCGATGCGGCCGCCGACGACAAGCGTCGCGCTGAACCCCTTGGGGATGCCGATGTCATGACGCGCCTGCTCGATGGTGCGGACCAGGGTCGATGCGTGGCGCTGAAACTGACGTCCGGCCGGCGTCAGGGTGGTGCCGGCCTTGTTGCGGACGAACAGCGTGCAGCCGAGTTGCGCTTCAAGCGTATGAATGCGCGTGCTGACGGTGGACTGGCTGACATGAAGACGTTCCGCCGCGGTGATGAAGTTGCCGGCCGTGACGACCGTGAGGAACGTTCTGGCCAGTTCGGTGTCCACGGCGCGGAATCCCATGCATCGGTCGGGTCGATATCAAATGCGGTTAATTGGCGATTGTCAAAATCGTGAATTGATTAAGCAAGCCGGGTGCCGCGCGCCGTCGGCCGAGCGTTACCGGCTTGACGCGGGCGCTTCGAACCCCCATGCCTAGCGCGTCAGTCGGCCGGACGGCCGCTCCTGCTACGGTCGAAAGGCTGCGGGAGAGGAAAGTCCGGGCTCCATCGACATACGGTGCCGGATAACATCCGGCGGGGGCGACCCCAGGGACAGTGCCACAGAAAACGAACCGCCCGCCTTCGCCCTTCGGGGCTTCGGCGCGACAGGCCTCCGGGCTTGCTGCGCCATGGCAGCGCAAGCTGCGACGGCGAGTAAGGGTGAAAAGGTGCGGTAAGAGCGCACCGCGGGTCCGGCAACGGAAACGGCATGGCAAACCACACCGGGAGCAAGACCGAATAGGGACGGCAACGCGGGCTGTTCGCGAAAGCGAAAACACCGCAGGGCGATGTCAGGCTCGCCGTCCGGGTAGGTTGCTCGAGGCAACGTGTAAACGTTGTCCCAGAGGAATGGCCGTCACGTATCGTCCGCGCAAGCGGGCGGTGCCCTACAAAACCCGGCTTACAGGCCGGCTGATGCTCTAAAGAATGAGGGGTTCGGCGTAACGCGCCGGACCCCTCGCCATTTTGAGCCCGTTACGCCAGGTTTCATCTCGAAACATCGGATCAGATGCTCGCGGCTGCACAGCCGTAAGCCACATAAGTCACCCGTCGCCAATCCGGCAGCATTCGGCGCAACGATGGAAACGGGCGGCGATGAGCGCGTCGGCATTTGTGCTTCCGTTGCTCGGTAGCCTTGCATGGCCGCCATGCGGCGCTTGCGAAAGCTGTACGGGCGCGATCGAACCCGCTACGTCAGGCACCATGCTTTCCCCTTCATTGTCACGCGAACGTCTCGGCCTGTTGCTGGGTTTTATCGGCATGGCGATCTTCGGCGGCACGCTGCCGGCGACGCGCCTTGCGGTCGCGGGATTCGATCCGCTGGCGCTCACGGCGCTGCGCACCGCGATCGCCGGGCTGTGCGCGCTGGTCCTGCTGCTGATACTGCGCCGGCCGTTTCCGCCGCGCCGGCAGTGGCCATCATTCGCGATCGCGATGCTGAGCGTGAGCATCCTGTTTCCGCTCCTGATGGCGCTCGCGGTACAGACCGTCGACGCCTCGCATGGCGGCGTGGTGCTCGGGATTCTCCCGATCGCCACCGCGCTGGTCGCCGTTGCCGTTACCCATGAGCGGCCGAAACCGCTGTTCTGGGTCGCATCCGTTGCCGGCGCGGCATTGGTGATCGCGTTCGCGCTGCGTCAGGGCGGCGGCACGCTATCCGCCGGCGATCTGCTGCTGTTCGCCGCGGTCGCCGTCGCGGCGATCGGTTATGCCTTCTCCGGACGGCTCACCGCCGGGATGCCGGGATGGGAGGTGATCAGCTGGGTGCTGGTGCTGACGCTGCCGGTCTCGCTGCCCGCGGCGGCGCTGACCATGCCGGCGGATCTCACTCATATCGGCCTGAAGCCATGGCTCGCGCTGCTCTATGTCGCGATTTTCTCGCAATGGATCGGGTTCTTCGCGTGGAATGCCGGCATGGCGATGGGCGGCATCGCGCGCGTATCGCAAGTGCAACTGCTGCAGCCCTTTATCACGTTCGCGCTGGCGGCCATCTTCAACGACGAGACCATTACGCTGCAGGTCCTGCTGTTTGCCGCCGCCGTCGTCGCCACCGTCGCGATCAGCACGCGGACGCGACGATCAACATAATCGACGGTGGTCTTGCAGCGGCGCACGGCCGGCGCGCAACATCATGCCGCCGGCGACGCCGACGCCGAGCACATACATCCAGCCCTCGTGAAAATCGAACAGATGCGAATTGAACAGCGAGGTGGAGACGTTTTGCACGACGACCAGCAGTCCGACCCATGCCGCTAGGCCGTCGCCGCGAAACAGCAGCAAATGCACGAGCCACATCGCATAGAGCACGGCCATGCCGATCACGCCCCACTGCACCGCCACGTTCAAGGTCTGGTTGTGGGGGTTTCCGACCACTTCGGCATGAGCGCCGACCTGGCCGATCGCGGCCTGCTCGAACAGGCCGCGCGTGGCTCCGGTGCCGTGCCCGATCACCGGCGCTTCCGCGAAAAACCGCAGCGACTTCCGCCAGAATTCCAGCCGCGAGCCTATTCCGGTCGGAACGTTGTCGATATTGGTGTACTGAAAATCGGTGAAGAATTTCGCGACGGTAGCCCGCAGGCTGGGCGACACGTTCCAGACCACCGCCGCAAGCAAGGCGGCGATGCACACCGCGACGACGGCGGTTCGCAACCGCAAATGCAGCAGCGCGAATATCGCCAGCATGACCGGCAGGGTGACCAGCGCCGTTCGCGAAACCACCACGAACATCATGCTCGCCAACAGACCAAAGGCGATGAAGATGAGCAGCGCCGCGAGCCGCATCCTGTTCGCGCACCAGAGCTTCAGGATCGGATAGGCGAGCGCGACCACGCACAGCGTAAATTCCTGGCTTTGATCGATATAGTTCTTGACGACAATTCCCTTTGCCGGGGCATAGGGCCCAAACGAAAGACGAGGCTTGAGCGAGAGATCGGGGTCGAAAGCCACCGCCCAGGTCGCCATCATCAACAGCGTGCAGGAAGCCAGAAAGGCGACAAAAACCCACACCCCGCGGGGCGAGCGTTCGAAATGATAGAACATTAATGGCAGCACCAGCAGTTTCACGGTCGGACCGACCGCGTAAAGCCGCGCGCCCCAGGACGCGTCCGACCATAATGTGCCGATCAGCGCCAGCGCGAACAACGCGATTGGCAGAATGGAGATCGGACGTGCCAGCGATCCCAGAAATTCGCGCATCTGCAAGGTGGGGATCAGCGCAATGATCCAGAGCACCGCGACAATCACGACGCCGGTCGTCGACCACGGCAACAGGATCGCGATCAGAACCGTCAGCAGATCGATGTTGAATATCCGGGCAGCCGGGTTGTGCCAGGCGGAAAAAACGAACGAAAAACAGGAAACGCCGGGCGCCCTCCCCGCGGCTACAGACATCCTTGGCCTCTTGCGCTGCACGACGGATCGCAAATACCTAGCTGAGCCGCCGGCGCGCGGCAATGCCGCAACACGGGAGTCGACCCCGTCCCGGTATTGCTCGGCGGAGCTGAAAGTTCACTTCTTTGTACCGGGTATCGCTCGCAGCCCGGTCATGAGGCCGTCATCCCGGGTTCGCATGACCCGCGAACCCGGGATGACGCTCCACCCCTACTCCGCTGCCGAGACGCGACCGAACTCCGTCGCCTGGCGCTCGAACAGCCCGCGATAGATCCCTCCCGGCCGCTTGGCGAGCGAGGCGTGGGTGCCCTGCTCGACGATCTCGCCGCGATCGAACACCAGAATGCGGTCGAGGCTTCGCACGGTCGACAGCCGGTGCGCGATCACGATCGAGGTGCGGCCCTTCATCAGCCGCTCCATCGCCTGCTGGATCAAGGCTTCCGATTCGGAATCGAGGCTCGAGGTCGCCTCGTCGAGGATCAGGATCGGCGCGTCGGCGAGGAACGCCCGCGCCAGCGCCACGCGCTGCCGCTCGCCGCCCGACAATTTCACCCCGCGCTCGCCGACCAGCGTGCCATAGCCCTTCGGCAGCCGCAGGATGAACTCATGCGCATTGGCGAGCCGCGCGGCCTGCTCGATCGCCGCCATGCTGGCGCCCGGCCGGCCATAGGCGATGTTCTCGGCCAGCGAGCGGTGAAACAGGATCGGATCCTGCTGCACGATGGCGATCTGGCTGCGCAGCGAATGCTGCGTCGCTTTCGCGATGTCCTGATCGTCGATCAGGATGCGCCCGCCGGAGACATCGTATAGCCGCTGCACCAGCTTGACGAAGGTGGTCTTGCCGGAGCCGGAGCGGCCCACGAGACCCACACGCTCGCCGGCGCGGATGTCGACCGACAGGCCGTCATACAGCGGCACGGGATGGCCGCCGTAATGAAACGTCACCTCCTCGAACACGATGCGTCCGCCGTGAACATTGATCGGCGACGCGCCGGCAACATCGGCAATGCCGATCGCCTCGTCATGGACGGCGACCAGCTCTTCCATGTCGTTCACCGAGCGCTGCAGATTATTGATGTGCATCCCGACATCGCGCAGATAGGCGTGGATGATGTAGTAGCTGGTCAGCACATAGGTGACGTCGCCCGGCGAGGCGCGGCCGGCGATCCACAGCAACAACGCGCCGCCGACCACGGCGGAGCGGACGCAGAGCAGCACCGCGAGCTGCGCCGTGGAGGTGTAATTGTAGCGCAGCCAGGTCCGCCGCACCCGCGTGCGCCACCGGGCAATGACCCGCGCCAGCCGGGCATCCTCGCGTGCCTCGGCGCCAAAGGATTTCACCACGGCGTTGCACGTCAAGGCGTCGGCCAGGGTGCCGCCGACCTTGGTGTCCCAGGCGTTGGAGACGCGCGCGGCCGGCGCGATGTAACGCGTCGAGAACACCACCGTCATCGACACATAGACCAGCGCGCCCACGGCGATCACCAGGCCCAGCGAAGGCCAGTGCAGTCCGAGCAGGATCATCGACCCCAGCAGCACCGCCAGCGACGGCAGCAGCGCCATCAGGATGGTGTCGTTGAGCAGATCCACCGCCCACATGCCGCGGGTGATCTTGCGCACGGTCGAGCCGGCAAAGCTGTTGGCGTGCCAGTCGGTGGAGAACCGCTGCACCCGCATGAAGGCGTCGCGCGACAGGTCGGACATGAGCCGCAGCGTGAACGGCACGATCGCGTGCATTCCGACCAGCCGCAGCGTCATCGAAATCAGGCCAAGCGCCACGATGGCGCCAAAGGCTGCCAATGCCGCGCGGCGCGCGGCTGGGTCCGAGGCACCCGAGGTCACCGCGTCGACCAGATGGCCGGAGAACAGCGGCATGAACAGGTCGGCGACGGTCGCGCCCAACAGGCCGCCGGCCACGGTCGCAACCCCGACGGGCTGATGGAGCCAGTGGCGAAACACGAACGGGATCACCACGCGTATCGCGGCGGGGCGTTTGTTGATTTGAGCGGTCATGGCGTTATCCGGCTACGCTCGCGCGCAGGCCGGCTCCGTTGTTGACGAGCGACCGCATGGCCGAACGCAAGCGTCGTTGAATAAATGCGGTAACTTACCGGGAAGCTTGAGGAAGACCGGGACGTCAGACCCGATCGATGCTGGCGGAGAAGGCCCTCAAAGGGCCGCGCGGGCATCCGATAGTGGCTTCGGACGCGAGGGCGCGATCTGCGAATACATCGAAATCATGCAAATCCTCCCCGGTTCGAGCGACGATGGCCGCGCTTATAAAGCCGTCCGATGCGTTTTGCAACGTCGGCAATCTAATGCGCGGGCTCGGCCGACGCCGAGGCCGGCTTTTTCAACAGCACCACCAGCAGGCTGAGGCCGAAATAAAACACCGTCAGCATGAAGAAGGCATCGCCATATCCCATCACCACCGCCTGGCGGTGAACGATCTGGGACAATTGCTTCATCGCCATCAGCGCCGCGTCGCCCATGCCCTGCAGGCGCTGGGTGAACATGTTGAGCGTCTCGGTCGCGGTGGCGTTGCCCCAGTTCACCCTTTCCTGCAGCCGCGAGATATGCAGGTCGGTGCGCTCGTTGAGCACCTGGTTGATGAGCGCCAGCCCGACCGCGCCGCCGAGATTGCGCGTCAGGTTGAACAGCCCCGAGGCGTTCTTCACCCGGTCCGGCGGCAGGGTTCCGAGCGCGATGTTGTTGGTCGGCACCATCGCGAACATCATGCCGATCCCGCGCAGGATCTGCGGCACCAGCAGCTCGTAGAAATCGTAGTCGCGGGTAATCCACGTCATCTGCCAGGAGCCGAACGCGAAGATGATCAGACCGGCGGCGATGATGTAGCGCATGTCGACCTTCACCATCAGGCGTCCGACGAGCGGCGCGGTGAGGAACATGGCGATGCCGGAGACGAACATGGTCTCGCCGATCATCAGCGCGCTATAGCCGCGCACCTCGGCGAGATAGCGCGGATAGATATAGGTGAGGCCGTAAAGCCCGATGCCGACGCAGAACGAGATCAGGCAGCCGACGGCGAAATTGCGGTCGGTGAAGGTCCGGATGTCGACGATCGGCTCTTCCACCGTCAGCACGCGATAGAAAAAGGCGATGGCCGAAACCACGCAAACCGCGGCGCAGATCGCGACCGAGGTATCCTGCAGCCACTCATATTGCGGGCCTTCCTCGAGCACATATTCGAGCGAGCCCAAAAAGCCTGCCATGAAGATCAGGCCCCACCAGTCGAATTGATCCAGCAACTTGAAGTTCGGCCGATCGAAATCGACCAGCGCGAGCACGCCGATGGTGATGCCGATGCCGGGGCCGATGTTGACGAAGAACAGCCAGTGCCAGGACAGCGCGTCGGTGATGATGCCGCCGACCGTCGGGCCGATGGTGGGCGCCAGCGTGGCGACCAGACCGATGATCGGGCCGACGATGTGGAATTTCGAGCGCGGAAACACCGTGTAGGCCGATGCGAACACCGTCGGGATCATGCCCGCGCCGAGAAATCCCTGCAGCGCGCGCCAGAGGATCATCTGCTCGATCGACGAGGCGAAGCCGCACAGGAAGCTCGCGATGGTGAAGCCGGAAGCGGATATCGCGAACAACAGCCGGGTGCCGAGCGCGCGCGACAGGAAGCCGGACAACGGGATCGCGATCACTTCCGCGATCAGGTACGCGGTCTGGACCCACGACACCTCGTTCGAACTTGCCGACAGGCCGGCCTGGATTTCGCTGAGCGACGCCGAGACAATCTGGATGTCCAGGATCGACATGAACATCCCGAACACCATGATGAGAAACGCAAACAGCCGTCGCGGCGCGATGCGCTCGGACGGCGCCGCGGCGTTCATCATCCCGGGTGGTGCGGTGGTGGCGTCAGCCATGATCTACTCGGGGTCGGGACAGGCGCATGAAGCGACCGGCCGATACGCAAATTTATTGCGCATGATTTATTGTCGGTGAATTGAGATCGGCGTCGCTGTCGGCGTCCTTGGCTCCCTCTGACGTGTTGACGGTGGCATAGACCGACATGCCCGCGCGCAGCAGGTTTTGCTTCGCGACATCCTTTGGCACGCGAACACGAACCGGCAGCCGCTGCACGATCTTGGTAAAATTGCCGGTAGCGTTGTCCGGCGGCAGCAGCGTGAACACCGAGCCTGCGGCGGGCGAGATGCTGTCGACGGTGCCTGCGAATTTGCGATGGCCGTAGGCGTCGACCGCGATCGTCACCGGCTGGCCGGGACGGATGCGCTTGAGCTGCGTCTCTTTGAAGTTGGCATCGATGAAGACGTCATTGAGTGGCACCACATTGCCGAGCCGCTGGCCGGCGGCGATGAAGTCGCCGGTGTTGACGAGACGGTTGGAGAAGGTGCCGTCGACCGGCGCGCGCACCGAGGTGAAATCGAGATCGCGCTCGGCCTTGGCGAGCGAAGTCTGCAGTTCGGCCAGTTGCGCGCGGGCCTCGGCCTGCTGCGCCCTGGTGACCTCGACATTGTCGCGCGCCGCGTCATAGGCGGCCTGCGCCGCCTTCACCGCCGCCATGCCCTGATCGCGGCCGGCTTCCGACACCTCGAAGGTCGCGCGCGAGGCAAATCCCTTGGTGCTCAGCGCCTGCTGGCGGTCGAAATCGAGGCCGGCCCGCTTCAAGGCCGCGTCCGCGGAAGCCACCTGCGCATTGGCCTGCTCGGCCGCGCTTTCCTGCGCGGTGACCTGACGGCCGATGCGATCGATCGTGGCCTGCTGGGTTGCGATCCTGGTGCGTGCGGCGTCGACCGCGATGCGATAATCGCCGTCGTCGATCCTGAAGACCACGTCGCCTGCCCGAACCAGCGTGTTGTCGCCGGGGAGAATGGCCGTGATGTGACCGGAGACCCGGGCTCCGAGCATGGTGTTGTTGGCCCGCACATAGGCGTCGTCGGTAGCGACGTAGAAGCGGCCGACCAGCGTGTAATAGACGCCATAGCTTATGGCGGCGAGCGCGAGCAGCGCGAGGATGCCCATTAGCACGAATTTGCGTTTGCCGGATTTCGCCGCGGCCGGATCGGCGGCAACGGCCGGTGCCTTGGGTTTGCCGGTTGCGGGATCGGCGGGCGCTTCCGCGGTGCGGCGCCCGACAACCTCTTCGGAAGCATGAGCACGAGGCAGGTCGGCAACGGCCTCCGAACCGGCGCGCGCCGAGGCGCCTTCGCCCGCATCCGGCTCGGTCCGGAGGATACGTGCTGTCTGATCTCTCGCTGCGGCCATCACGGCGCTCCTCACTGCAATCTCGCGATACAAGCGCAGCCGAAAACAGGTCTGGCGACGTCGCTGATTGCAAATGTAACATTGACCGAACGGTTCGGTCAAGATACGATCAGGCGATCGGACGATAGATCGCCGGCTCCTTCCGTGGCATCTCCAGAACCTGGAATTTTTGAAGAGAAACTAAACCAATGGTTGCAGCCGACCCCACCTCGCTCCACCCCGCAGCGGAGGAGGACCGTTCGAAGCGCCGGCAGATTCTCGACGGCGCCCGCAAGGTGTTCATGGACCTCGGCTTTGACGGCGCCAGCATGGGCGTGATCGCCCGCTCCGCCGGCGTCTCAAAGGGGACGCTGTATGTCTACTTCACCGACAAGTGCCGGCTGTTCGAGGCCATGGTCGAGCAGGAGATGCTCCAACAGGACGAGGTGTCGTTCGACCTCAATCCCGGGTGCGACGCTCCGACGACATTGAAGGAATTCGGCGAGGCCTATGTCGCGCTGTTGTGCCGGCCGGGCGGCGGATCGGCGATCCGCACCGTGATGGCGATCGCGGAGCGGATGCCGGAAGTCGGCCGCCGCTATTACGAGCGGGTGCTGGACCGGATCATCGGCCGCCTCGCCGTCTATCTGCAAGCACGGGTGAAGGCCGGGGAGCTTACGATCGACGATTGCCAGCTCGCGGCGTCGCAATTCGTGCAGACCTGCCACGCATCGGTGTTCCTGCCATTCCTGTTCCAGGCCGCGCCGGCGCCTTCCGCCGAGCGCATCGCGAAGGTGGTCGCCAGCGCGACGCGGATGTTTCTGGCGGCCTATCTGGCGAAAGCGACCTGATCGCGGCTGCCGTCTCTCGGCGGCGTGATTTGACATTTCGTCTCATTTTGTCAAATTCGACAAATGAAGCCGCGTGACCGCATTCTCGACGCTGCGATGCATGTGTTCCGCCGTCACGGTTTTCGGCGGTCGTCGATCGAGCAGGCGGCCGAGGCCGCCGGCCTGACGCGACAGGCGCTCTACCACCATTTCAAATCCAAGGAAGC
This sequence comes from uncultured Alphaproteobacteria bacterium, assembly GCA_963793165.1. Lineage (GTDB taxonomy): Bacteria > Pseudomonadota > Alphaproteobacteria > Rhizobiales > Xanthobacteraceae > Bradyrhizobium. Next base: position 1,067,779 of record CAWBYU010000001.1, on the reverse strand, counting down.
GCTGTTCCGCGCGGTCATCGTCCAGGTGCACGAGAATGCCTTGGCCGCGGGGATCGCGGCGGCCGAGGCCGGGGAGAAAGCCGGAGGCAATCTCGCCGACATCTTGATGGCCCAGATCACCGGCCGGCTCAGGCACATGATCGCTTCGTTCGAGGGGTCGTCCCATGTCGAGGAATTGTTCTCCGAGCACCTCGTTCAGGCCCGCGACCTCTATCAGAAATATACCCGTTGCTACGGCAAGCAGCTCGCCGCGACGATCGAACGGGTCCGCCGCCAACAAGGCCTGGTCCTTGCGGCGGGAATGACCTCGGGTGAGCTCGCCCGCTGCATCGAGATGGCCGTCCACGGCGCCAAGGCCGCGCACCCGTCGATGCAGCCGGCCGATGGTTTCCTCAAGGATCTTGAAATCATGATGCGCATGCTGGTCGCCGGCGCGGTCGTTCCCTCGCCAAAGGCGCGTGTCGTGAAGCCGGCCGCCGCGAAAAAAACAGCCCGCAAAAAACCTGGAGATCGCAAATGAACACGACGACAATCAACGGCCGTGTCGCGCCCCTCCCCCAGGACCCCGATGCGCTTCTCATCGATGTTTTGCGCGACAGCCTCGACCTGACCGGAACAAAACTGGTCTGCGGGGCCGGCGTATGCGGCGCGTGCACCGTGCTGGTGGACGGCGCCCCGGTGGTGAGCTGCCTGATGCCGGCGCGTGCCGCCGCGGACAAATCGATCACGACGGTCGAAGGCATCGGCGCCGGCAACAAATTGCATCCGGTGCAGAAGGCGTTCATGGCGCACGACGCGCTGCAATGCGGGTTCTGCACGCCCGGCTTTATCGTCGAGGCTGCGGCGTTTCACGACCACTGGCGCGCCACAAAGGGAACGGCGGCACCGTCGCGCCAGGACATCGGCGTGGCGCTGTCGGGGCATCTGTGCCGCTGCGGCGCCTATGAGGGCATCTTCGGCGCGGTGGCCGCGGCATGCGCAGGCCAATTCGATGGCGCCGAGATCGTCTCGCCGCGCGTGGAGGCACGCGACAAGGTGACGGGGCTTGCGAAATACACCGTCGATATCCGCCATGACGGCCAGCTCGAAGGGATCATCCTCCGCTCGCAGATCGCACACGCCCGGATCACCGAGCTGGATCTCGCGCCGGCGCGCACGATCGCGGGCGTGATGGCGGCGATTTCCCTGCTCGGCGACGACCGCGTCGTCCGCTATGTCGGCGAACCGATCGCAGCGGTCGCCGCCAAAGACCGAAAGACTGCGATGGACGCCATCGCGGCCATCAGGATCGTCAGCGAACGCCTGCCGTCGGTGATCGGACTCGACGCCGCACGCAAACCCGATGCGGCGGTGGTGTTCGAAAAATCCAACCGCAAGAAGGCCGGCAACATCTCGGAAGGCGCTGCGGCGCCGGCTTCCTGGAACGGGAACGTTCGCGGACCCTCCTCGGCGTTCTCGCAGAGCGCTAAGAGAGCGCGGAACTGGGTCGACAGCGCGCGCGAGGCGCAGAATCCGCTGCTGGTCGAGCAAACCTTCCGCACCGGCACGCAGTCGCATGCCTGTCTCGAGCCGCACGCCGCCGTCGCCCGCTTCGACGGCGATCGACTGACCGTGCATGTCTCGACGCAATGGGTGTTCCACATAATGGAGCTGCTCGCCAAGCGCTACAAGCTCGGACACGACAAGATCCGCGTGATCGCCGATCATGTCGGCGGTGGCTTCGGCTCCAAAGGCGCGCTTGGGATCGAGACAATCGCGGCGATCGATCTGGCGCGCGAGGCAAAAGCGCCGGTCAGGATTGCCTATGACCGGCACGAAGAACTTTCCGTCACCGGCTATCGGCCCGCGGCCGAACTCAAGATCGCCTTGCTGCCGTCCGAGCAAGGTGAGCTCAAGGCATTGTCGCTCACGGCCCATGCCGACACCGGCGCCGCCGTGAACTCGATGGTCGCCGCACTTGCGAGGCTGATCTATCCGGCGGAAGCCAAGGCGCTTGCCGATTACGACGTCATCAGCAACCTGCCGCCCGGGGCGCCGTTCCGCGGTCCCGGCGGGCCGCCGATGGCCTTTGCACTGGAACAGGCGATCGACGAAGCGGCGGTACGGATGAAGCTCGATCCGATCGGTCTGCGCAAACGCTGGGATCCCAATCCCAATCGCCAACGGCTTTACGATTGGGCGTCCGGCCTTGAGGTCTGGCGCAGCGTGAAGCCCCCGGGATCGCAGACCGGCCGTTATCGCCGCGGCGTCGGCGTCGCGGCCGGATACTGGCTTTATCTCTGGCAGCCGGGCTCGAAGGTCGAACTTTCGGTGAAGGATGGACGCCTCATCGCGAGCACCGCGACCCAGGACATCGGCCAGGGCAGCCGCACCGTGATCGCCAACACGGTCGCCCGCGAATTCGGACTCGAACCGCACGACATCGAGGTGCGGATCGGGGATTTCGAGCTTGCCGGAAGGACCGGGCGCGGGCGGCAGCCGCACCACGGCCTCCGTCGTGCCGCCGACACTGCTTGCCGTGCAAAAGCTCAAGGCCGCCATCGAGAAAAATGCCAAGCGGCCGCCGATCGCCGGTTCCAACGCGCCGTGGCGGGAGTTGATCGCCGCATCGGGAGATCTCAGCACCTCCGCGCTAAGGCCGGAGGACAGCAAGCCAATGCTTCCGGGAATCCGGTCGCCGCTGAAGGAAGTGGGCTTCATGGGCACGATCTTCGGCTGGATGATGCGCTGGTTCTCCAATATCGCGGTTGGCGCCGGCGTGCCGAGTTCGGTTCAGGTGATCGAGGTGGAGGTCGATACCTGGCTCGGCCATGTGCGCGTGCTGAACGTTCACACCGGCATCGCGGTCGGCAGGATCGCCGCACCCGCGCTGGCGCGCAGCCAGGCCACCGGCTCGGTGGTCCAGGGCCTCGGTTACGCGCTCTACGAAGCACGCGAAACCGATCCGCGCAGCGGCGATATCCTGAGCGGAGGGATGGAGGATTACCGCATCCCCGGCATCGCCGACATTCCGCCGATCGATGTGCATTTCGACGAAGGCGGCTTCGATCATGTGCTCGGCGGCAGCGTCGGCATCGGCGAGGTCGCAACGGTGCCGACATCGCCGGCGATCGCCAACGCCATCTACAATGCCACCGGCGTCAGGCTCACGGAAATTCCGATCCGGCCCGACCGCCTGATCGCGGCCCTGAAAGGGAGCGCCGCCGCATGACATCCGCATCGCTGCAGGCCTTGTCCATGACCCGTTCCGTCGAGAACGCCGAATTCCGCGCCGCCGGTACCGACCTGTCCGAACGGCGGCGCAGCGGCGTGTCGCGCGGCCCTCTGATCGATATCGCCGCTTCGCCCGACACCGTTGGCATGAACTGGGGCGCGGACGGCGCCCTGCGCATCGGCGCCCTCACCACGATCGCCGCGATCGCCACCGATCCTCGCATCATGGCGGCCTATCCCGGCCTTGCCGCTTCAGCGCTCGGTCTTGCGACCCCGCAGATCCGTCATCTCGCGACGCTCGGCGGCAACCTCGCGCAGCGTTCGCGCTGCTGGTACTACCGCAATCCGCATATCGCCTGCCTCCGCAAAGGCGGAGCGGATTGCCCGGCGCGATCCGGCAATCATCTCTACAGCGTCGCCTTCGATCTCGGCCCCTGCGTCGCCCCGCATCCGTCGACCATGGCGGCGGCGCTGCTGGCTTATGAGGCGACCATCATCACCGACCGCAGGAGCGCGCTGACGATCGGCGAACTCTTCGGCGACGGCTCCAACGGCGCCGCCGACAACGCCCTCGCGCCAGGCGAAATGATCCGGGGCATCCAGCTTCCGCCTCCGGTCGGGGGCGAACGCGCGGTCTACAAGCGCGCCATCAGCCGCAGCCACGCCGAATGGCCTTTGGTTGAAGTGTGCGTCCGCGCCGTCGTCTCGGCTGACATGTTCCAGTTGATCCGCATCACCGCCGGCGGCATCGCGCCGGTGCCGCTTCGTCTTTCGGCATCCGAAGCTGCGTTGCAAGGCAAGCCTGCCAACGCGGCAACGATTGCCAATGCCGCCAAGCAGGCGGTGGTTGGAGCAAGACCGTTGCCGATGACGGGGTACAAGCTCGATCTGTTGAGCGGCGTCGTTCACGATCTGCTGGAGCGGGTCGCGGCGTAGGCGCTAATCGTCCTGGAATTCGTCTTCCTCGTTGACCCTGCTGTTGGGCTTGGGCCGCCGCGGAAACGCCTTGCTGCCGCCCAGCGATCCCGTCACCAACGGCCCGCGCGAGGCATACGGATTGCGTTGGCCGGCGCGCGCGGCGATCTCTTCGCCTGAGACGGCGGCCGGCTGGCAGATGACGCGCTGGCTGGCACGGCGCATCAGATCGACGTGGATGTGATCGTAGTGATAGACGTTGGAGCCCGGCGCCAGCACGGTGTTGAACTGCTGGCAGGCGGCGGCCTGGACGTCGCGCAGAAAGCCCTGCTCTTCCGGCATGCCCCGCCAGCCGTCCTTCACCGTCACGCGCCGCCCGTCCGACAGCGTGAACGCCGCGATATCCAGCGCATTGCCGAAGGCGTGTTCGGAAATATGCGCGTGCGAATTGCCGTTCATGCCGCGGCAGGAATAGGCGGAGATCTGCTTGATCTCGACGACGCGCGCGCCGAACCAGCGCTGCGCGGCGGGCTGCACGGAATCGGCGAGCCAGCGATCGAGCACCGAAACGATCGGACAGGCCAGCGTCGCCGCGGGCCTCATCGCAACCGGCCCGAATCCGACCAACGAAGTTGCCTTGGCCAGATCCTTGGCCAGATCCTTGGCCAATTCCCTGGGCAGGCCCGAGCCGCGGCAAATTCTGAACGTCGTTGGGCGTGGGCGCCGGGTATCGCTCGCGCGGCGGATAGGCCTGCGGATACGGCGAATGGACCGAGGTCGCGGCCGAGCCAGGCAAACCCTCCGGCGGCAGTTCGATGTCGGCTTCCTCGCGCGCCACGCCGGGCGCGGTCAAGGAAATCGGGGCGTCGGGAGCGGCGCCGTAAGCCGGTTGGCGTATCGTGGTGTCACGATAAGGTGAAGGCGGCGGCGGAGGCTGCGAACGCGGCGACGGTGAAATCGGCCAGCGCGGCGCACTGCCTATGTCTGCGGGCGGCCGCAGATCGTCGGCGAAGCCGAAGCTGCCGCTGCCTTCGCCGAGCGCCGCGACCTTGAGCGGATATTCGGCGCCGCAGACACCCGGCCCCGAAATCGGGCTGATCCGCACCAGTTCGGTGCTTTCCTTGATCGCGCCGGACTTCAGGCATGCGATTTCGGCCTCGGTCCGCCATGGTTCGCGCTCCGCGGTAAAAAATCCACGGCCGCAGCCCGCCAGCGATACAAGGACCAAGGAGCCGACGAGATACAAACGAACTCCGCGCGTCATCCGCGCAGGTTCGACCAATTTATTTAAGGACTCTTCAACGCGTTGTTTTTACGAGTTTTTAACCATGTTGCCGAGGCTCCGGCGCAGCCGCGATGGGCGGACCGACAGCAAGCCTGACTTTTTCCCCCGGAACCGTTTGCTATTTCTGACGTTAAAGCGGGCAGCGACGTAAACCAGGGAGGCTTCCCATGACTTTCGTCAGCAGATTGAGCGTTGTTGCCGCGTATGTGGCACTCGCTTTTGTCGGCGCCATCGTGCTTGGCATGATCTGAGATCAGCACCGCACCGAATTCAGCCCGGGGCTTGGAGCGATCCAGCCCCGGGCTTTTTTTGAGGGAGATCCGCCAGGGAAAGCCGCTCACGCCAAGTCAGGCCGCGCGTCGCAGCCAGTCCCGCACTTTCTGAACCAGGTTTTGGCATCGGCCTTGGGCCGCTGGTGCGGGATCGTTGTGATCGGTCTGCGGCTCTGCTGCCACCGGCGTCGCGGTGTCGGCTTCGGCAAACGGCGTCGCCGTACCGAACTCCGTCGCGCCGAGGGATGTTTTGGCTTCGACCACATCGACTTCAACCACATCGACTTCAACGACATCGCGCGCGACGGTTCGTGGCTGCCCCTGCCCGATCGCCGCGGGCCTCGCATCAGGCGGCGGCGGAGCCGGCGCTGGTTTCACGGGCGAAGGCGGCGGCGCCACCGCCTGGCGAACCGGACGCTTTTCGGCGACGCGCGGCTTCGCCTTGGGCCGTCGCGACGGCCGCGCAAGCGCCGCGGCGGCAAGCGCGAGCGGACCGACATTGGCCAGAAATGCGCGCTCGTGGCCGCGCGAGAGCCGTTCGAGGGCGGCGTCGAGCGGCAGCCAGTCGACAGCCCTCACATCGTCCATCAACTCGCGACACGGCGCGCCCTTCGCGCCCATTCGCCAGTAGTGAACGACCTTGGAGCGTCCGCCGATGTCATAGACCAGCGTTCCCAGAAATTCGTGGACGGAAACATCATGCCCGGTTTCTTCCAGCACCTCGCGCTGGGCGGCGGCGCGCGGCGTTTCGCCGTCATCGAGCTTGCCCTTGGGAAGCACCCATTCGTCGCGCTTGCGCAGACGCACCACCGCGATCAGCGGAGTTTCCTGCTCCCGCAGCACGATGCCTCCTGCCGCCACTACCGGCACCCGCGCCATTTCACGTCCCATGTTCTGCGATTTCGAATCGTGTTGCGATCGCGATTATATAGGGGCACCCGGTTGCAAAATCGAGATCAGGGCGACCGCGCGGGCGACCTTCGCATCAGGGGCTGGCCGGCCAGTATCCGCGCGGATTCCACGACGTTGTCGCAGAACTCGAAATGATCCGGCGCGAGCACGATGATGGTCGAGCCGTGCTCGAACCAGCCGAGTTCTTCACCCTTGCGGACGCCGACGTCGCAGGGAAAGACGGTGGGTCCCCTGGTTTGGGCATTGAGCACCAGGTCGAGAAAATGCAACCGGATGCTCGCCACCAGAATGGCCGCGACCGGCACCAGCGTCAGGAGTTCGCCGGTATCGAGCCGCGTGCTGATCACCGCGCGCTCGTTCTTGCAGAAGAGCCGCTCTATTCGCTTCAACGCGATCGGATTGACGTTCCAGGTGTCGCCGCTGATGAAGGTGACCTGCTCGATCCGGCAGTCCTGCGGCGCGTGGAAACGGTGATACATGCTCGAAGTCAGCCGCAAGGTGACGAAGCGCCCGTTGCGGTGCGCGTCGACCAGCGCGGGATCGCCGAGCAGATCGATCAGCGAATAAGGCGCGCCCTTGATCTGGTAGAGTTCGCCGTCGCGGATGTTGCCGAACGCACCGATGATGCCGTCGCTCGGGCTGACCACGACCTGTGGATCGGGATCGGGCGGACGCAGGCCCGGCCGCAATTGCCGTGTGAAGCAGTCGTGCAGGCTCTTGAAACTTGTCGCCTTGGCTTCGGAAAGGTCGAGATCGGAAAACAGCCGCCAGCACGCGATCGAGAAATCCCGGATCAGGGGCTGTTCGATCTTGCTGAACCAGCCCATGAACCGCGTCAGCGCCGCCCGGGGCACGCGGTTGGTCAACAGGAAATTCAGGTCTTCCTGCTGGGTCAGGGTGGAAATCAGACCTCGGATTGTCATGAATTTGTCAGCAGGACTGGTTAGCGCTGGTCGCATGGATTCGTCGCTTCCGATTCTCTCTCTCGCTGCCGCAGCGACAGCCGCGGCCGCAGCCGGTTTTCCCAAGATGCAGGCGCGATTGGCGCTGTCGCGGGCCAAGCACCGCTCGCTCACGGGACACTCGAAAATGTCGCGCATGGTGGCGCGGCTGATCCCGTTCTACGAATTCGACAGCAACGAGTTCTTCGGTTCCGATGGCGCGCCGCCCGCCGTCGCCACGCAGCGTCAGGACAGCTTCTTTCGGCTCGCGCAACTCTACCAGGAGATGTTCCCCCGCGGCCGGCAGATGACACGGGAGGCTGCGGAGCAAATCTCCGACCTGCAATTCACCGAGGCCTATCGGGTGCCGTTCCAGTACAGCCGGCTGGTTCGCGAACATCTCGGCGCCGGCGCCTTCATGCAGTCGTCGGCCGGCGTCACGCTGACGGACCTCGACGGCAACGTGTTCCACGACCTGACCGGCTCGTATGGCGTCAATATCTTCGGCAACGACTTCTACAAGGAATGCATCGCCAAGGCCGAGGTCCGCGCCCATGCGCTCGGGCCGGTGCTCGGATCCTACCATCCGGTCATCGTCGACAACGTCGCTCGGCTGTGCGCGATTTCCGGCCTCGACGAGGTGTCCTTCCACATGTCCGGCACCGAAGCCGTGATGCAGGCGGTGCGGCTCGCCCGCTACCACACCCGCCGCTCGCATCTGGTTCGTTTTGCCGGCGCCTATCATGGCTGGTGGGGCGACGTGCAGCCCGGCGTCGGCAACCCGATTTCGCCGCACGAAACCTATACGCTGGCCGATATGTCGGAACGGACGCTGCGCGTCCTGAAGACGCGGCGCGATATCGCCTGCGTGCTGATCAACCCGTTGCAGGCGCTGCACCCCAACGGCAATGCGCCCGGCGATTCGGCGCTCGCCGACAGTTCGCGGCGCGGCCATTTCGATCGCGCGGCCTATGGCGCCTGGCTGCAATCGCTGCGCCAGGTCTGCACCGAGCGCAACATCGTCCTGATCTTCGACGAGGTATTCGTCGGCTTTCGGCTCGCGGCCGGCGGCGCCCAGGAATATTTCGGCGTGCGCGCCGACATGGTGACCTATGGCAAGAGCCTCGCGGGCGGACTTCCCGTCGGCGCGGTATGCGGCCGCAAGGACCTGATGCGCCGCTTCCGCGACGATCGCCCGGTCGACGTTTGCTTCGCGCGCGGCACCTTCAATTCGCATCCCTATGTCATGACCGCGATGGACGAATTCCTGACCCGGCTGGCGGATCCCGGCTTTCGTTCGGTCTATGACGGGCTGGACGACACCTGGAATGCGCGGGCGCGGCAATTGAACGACATGCTGGCCGGGCATGACCTGCCCGTCCGCGTCAGCAATCTGTCGTCGATCTGGATGGTCCATTACACCGAGCCGTCCCGCTACAATTGGATGTTTCAGTACTACCTGCGAGCCGAGCGGCTCGCGCTGAGCTGGGTCGGCACCGGCCGCCTGATTTTCAGCCTGAACTATACCGACGCGGATTTTGCGGAGGTCGCCAAGCGCTTTGTCGCCGCGGCCCAAAACATGAAGCGGGATGGCTGGTGGTGGCGTGACGCTTCCCTCACCAACAAGACCATCCGCCGGCAGATCCTGAAGGAAATGCTGAAGAGAAGATTTTCCAGCTAACTGGGCTTTTTCGCTCTCCGTCATGGCCGGGCAGAAGCGCGTCTTCGCGCTAGATATCCCGGCCATCCAGGTCTTCCTTGCTGCCGCGCGGCTAAAGACGTGGATGCCCGAGACAAGCCCGGGCATAACGAGCCTTGTTATATTTTCGCCCGTCCTTCTGGGGCGGCATTTCGAGTCAAACGCTCAGGCCGCCTCGACGTGCTCCTCGAGGCCGGGATCCATGATCTCGCCGCGCAGAACCAGCAGTGGCGCCTTGTAATAGAGCCGGAGATCGCTGAACGGGTCGGTCAGGATTTTCGTCATCCAGACCAGCCCGGTCTCGACGTCCCGGATGAAGAACAGGTGAACCGTCCGGAACAAGAGGCCGCCGATCCCGATCGCGAGCCAGACCTTGGCCACCTGACGGGTGAAATCGGCGAATGAGGCCCAGGGCTCGAACAGTCCGAACAGCGTCGGGTCGAGGAACAGCACCACGGGCGACAACGCCCAGATCGCCATCAGCACGACCTTGCGCTGAAGATTGTAGCCGACCTTGATCTCTTCCTTGTGCTCATGGGTCGCCTGATTGACGTGGTCGTACCCCTTGGGCTCGAAGAAGAAGTGCCCGGCCTGGCGCGAGGTCATGGAGACCAGCCAGCCGATCAGCGCGGCCACCAGCGGATCGAAGAAGATCATGACATAGCCGACCAGGAAGCTCGCGGCGCTGACAAAGTGCAGGCTCTGGTTGATGCGGTTGTGATGGTAGTAGCGATGGTCATCCCAGCGCTGGGTTCGCAATTCCTGCAGGAAGTTCTTGATCATTATATCTCCCCCAAAGTTCTTTCGGGATCAGGCGTTACAGGGATTCGATGTCTGTGGTGTGACATCATCATGATGACATATGACAATACGCAGCGGCGCCATGACGCAGCCGCCGCCGGGCGGACTTAAGCGGCGGCGGCGACGTCGATCTTGCGGAAGCGGACCAGCGAGAAGTGACCGAGCGGCGGCACCAGGCGGCGCTCGACCAACTCGATGCCGCGCGCACCCGCCAGCCATTTCGCGTAACGCGACCAGGCGAATTCGGCGGTCCGGAAGCCGAGCGGACGCACCACCGGCTGCAGCCGCCGCTCGATGAAACGGCGCATGCCTGCATCGGCGCTGACCCGGGTCAGGATGATCAGTTCACCGCCCGGGCGCAGCACCCGGGCGAACTCGTCGAGCGCGACCTCCGGGTTCGGCACCGCGGTCACGACGTATTGCGCCATCACGACGTCGAAAGAATTGTCGGGGAATTCGAGCTTCTCGGCGTCCATCACCGCGAGGCCTTCGACATTCTTGAGCCGAAGCTCGGCCACCCGCTTCTTGGCCTTTTGCAGCATCGCCTCCGAAATATCGGTGCCGAAGATGCGAAGGTGCGGACCATATTGCGGCAACGAGATGCCGGTGCCGACGCCGACCTCGAGCACGCGGCCGCCGATCTTGTTGGTGGCGGCAATGGCGGCCTTGCGGCCCTTGCTGAACACGCCGCCGAACACAAGGTCATAGACGGGGGCCCAGCGGTCATAGGCCTGCTCGACCATCTCGCGGTCGAAGTCCAGTTTGATGATTTCTGCCATGATGATTTTAACTCACTGGTTCGGGGTCTGATCGGTTTGCTGGAGCATGATCCTTGTCCGACCGGTACCCGCTCTTCGGGATCATGCTCTAGCCTTGCACGGCGCCCCTCGCCGCCATCGGGCGGGCGGGTCGCGGTGAACGGCTCGGCTGCAACGCGCTGAGATTGCCGATGAACTGCCTTGCGCTGTTTTCCCAGGAACGCTCGAGCGCGAAACTCCGGCACGCTTCACGGGAGACATCGAGGGCGCGGAGGCAGGCGCTTCGCAGGTCGGCATCCAGGGCGCCGACAGGATGATCCGCGATCACATCGAGCGGGCCGGTCACCGGGAATGCGGCGACCGGCGTGCCGCACGCCAGCGCCTCGAGCTGGACGACGCCGAAGGTGTCGGTGAGGCTCGGAAACACAAAGACGTCCGCCGCCGCCAGATGAGAGGTCAGATCGCGGCCGGTTTTTTCGCCGAGGAACCTGGCTTGCGGATAGCGCTGCTCGAGCACCGCTTTCTGCGGTCCGCCGCCGATCACGACCTTGGTGCCGGGCAAGTCCAGCGAAAGAAACGCCTCCAGGTTTTTTTCCACCGCGACGCGGCCGACGGTCATGAAGATGGGCCTTGGCAAATCGATCTCGGCCGGCTCGTCGGGCCTGAACAGTTCGGTGTCGACGCCGCGCGTCCAGGTGCCGAGTTTTCCGAAACCGCGCGCGCTGAGCTCCTGCTTGAGCGAGGGAGCAGCGACCATCGTCATCGCCGCCGCCGAATGAAAGTGCCGCAGCACCGCATAGCTCAAGCCAACCGGAATGATGCTGCGCACCGCGATGTATTCCGGAAAGCGCGTCGTGTAGGACGTCGTGAAGGCCAGCTTGCGGCGGCGGCAATAGCCGCGCACCGCCCATCCGATCGGTCCCTCGGTCGCGATGTGGATCGCATCCGGCGAGGCAGCCTCGATCCTGCGCGCGATCTCGCGCCGGTTCGGCAGGGCCACGCGCAGCCCCGGATAGGTCGGAACGCCCAGCGAGGGAAACCCGTCGGGGGTCAGAAAATCGATCTCGGCCCCGAGCGCGGCAGCGCTGCGGGCCAATGAGGTTAACGTGCGCACCACGCCATTGACCTGCGGATGCCAAGCGTCGGTCGCAATTAAAATCCGCATCACGGGAACCTGAGCTGGTTGATTCTCAAGTCCCGACGTTCGGCCAAGGATATTTCATCCGTGTGACGTCATGGATGCGTAACCATTCTTTTTCAGGCCGCTTTGATGTTTTTTCGTATATCGTGACAGAACCATGTCAGCATCCGATCTCAGCCCAGCCTCACCTGCGTCTCTCCGGCGCCGAAAACGGAAAAACTACGCGCTGCTGGTGCTGGCGGCCGGCCTGTTGTTTTTCAGCGCAGCCGCGGGTGGCCTGTATTACGCATTCCGGCCGGTCACCTTGCGGATCGCGGTCGGCCCGCCCGGAAGCGACGACCAGAAGCTCGTGCAGGCGCTGGCGCAGACCTTTGCCCGCGACGGCAGTTCGGTTCGCCTCGCCCCGATCACGACGGAGGGAGCGACCGAAAGCATCGCGCTTCTTGCGGCGTCAAAGACCGACCTCGCCGTCGCCCGTGGCGATCTGGACATGCCCGCCAATGCCGAGTCCGTCGCCATCCTGCGCAAGAACGTCGTGGTTCTGTGGGCCCCTTCCGGCCCTAAAGGCTCGAAAAAACCGCTCCCGAAAATCAAGGGGATCGACGATCTCGCGGGACACCATGTCGGCGTCATCGGCCGAACCGAGGCCAACGTCAAATTGCTGCGCGTCATACTGACTGAATTGGGCGTCAATCCCGACAAGGTCACGATCACCCAGTTCGGGACCAACCAGATTGCCGAGATCACCCGCGATCCGGCCATCGATGCATTCATGGCGGTAGGCCCGCTCAACAGCAAGATCACCGTCGAAGCCATCGCCGCGACCGCCAAGGCCAGGGGTGAGCCGAAATTCCTGCCGATCGATGTCGCGGACGCGATCGCCCAGAAACACCCGCTCTACGAGGCGGAGGAAATTCCCGGCAGCACATTCAGCTCGTCGCCGGCAAGGCCGGAGGACAAAATCGATACGGTCAGCGTCAACCATCTGATCGTGGCGCCGAAGTCGCTATCTGAGACGGCGGTCGGCGCCTTCACCCGGCAACTGTTCGCGGTCCGGCAGTCGCTGGCAAAGGAATTGCCGAGCGCCGCGAAAATCGAAAAACCTGATACCGACAAGGACGCCGCCCTGCCGGCGCATCAGGGAGCGGCGGCCTATATCGACGGCACCGAACGCACCTTCCTCGAGAAATACAGCGACTATTTGTGGGGCGGCATTCTTCTGCTCTCCGGCCTCGGCTCCGCCGGCGCCTGGCTGCGTCAATATTTGACGCGCGATGAAAAGGAAAAAAGCACGCAGCATCGGGACCGGCTGCTCGCCATGATTTCCAAAGCGCGACAGGCGGAATTGTCGGAACAATTGACGGAGATGCAGTGCGAGGTGGACGGCATGTTGCGCGAAACCCTCGACAGCTATGAGGACGGCGCGATCGAGGAAGGCGACCTCTCGGCGATCGGACTTGTGCTGGAGCAGTTCCATCACGCCGTTGCCGACAGGCGCATGGCGCTGGCCGGCGCTGCGCCCGACGTACCGCGCCGGCGCGCGCTTTAGTTCGGAATATCCCTGCCCGCGTGAGCGGGTTCGATTTCAGAAACCGCCCAATTCAGCACTTCACCGACGGCGCTGAAATTGTCCGCTTGTCGGCGAGACCGCAAGCGAGCGGCGCGCGGCCGGACCGGCACGAATGACCTAAAGCCGACATGGTTCAGGACGAGCTTTAATGCTGCCGCCAGGTGCGGGCAATGTTCGAGATTGCGGTGGGGGCCACTGGTATGCTGAGGACAAATCGGAGCGCGGGGATCATCGCGTTTCGGCGCGCGGCCGCAACTATCGAACTGCTGCTGATCCATCCCGGCGGACCGTTTTGGGCGAAAAAGGATGCCGGCAGCTGGTCGATACCAAAAGGGCTTTATCAGGACGGCGAGGACGCGCTGGCCGCGGCAAAGCGGGAATTCGGGGAGGAGACGGGCTTCGTTCCAGTCGGGCCCTTCATTGAGCTCGGCGCGTTCAGACAACCCAGCAGAAAAGTCATTTCAGTTTGGGCGGTCGAGAACGATTTCGATCTCATTGCATTTCACAGCAACACGTTCTCGATGGAGTGGCCGCCGAAGTCGGGGCGCATGCGCGAATTTCCGGAGGCCGATCGAGCGCAATGGTTCAGCGTCGATCACGCCCGCCACAAGGTCACCAAGGGCCAGATCCCGATTATCGACGCTCTCGCCCAACGGTTCCAATGACGCGTGTTAACCCTGTTGCCAAATCTTCTTCCCGTTGTCCCGGCCGGTTCGTCCGCTGCCGCTAAGCTGCCTCATTGAATCCTAAAGTTTCTCCGGCACTGGAACGCTTATTTTCATCTTGGTTCTGGTCAGGATCTTCGTTCGGAAAGCGTTAGATCATGATGAGAGCGGCTCTCATCCTCGCAGGCATCGGCTCACTGGTCGCGATGGAACTCCGCACGCCATCGCGCACCGCAAAAGCCGTTGAGCAGCCGCTCACCCAATCAACCGCCGGAGCGGGCGATTCACGGGACACGCTGGTCAAGGCAGACCGGCTCGAAATTCCCTATTTCCAGAACGAACCGCCAACCCAGCCGATTTCATTCGTCGAGCCGATGCCGCCGGCGGATTCAACAGCGGTCATTTCAAAAACAGCCGTCATTTCAAAAGCGGCCGGCAAGAGTGTCGGCGGGAATCGGCACGACGCCAAGACCAGGAAGGTCGCTTCGGCAGGTCCCAAGCCGAGGCCCAGGGTCCCGGATTTAAAACCGAGGCCCAAGACCGCGGATTCCAAGACAATCGCGAATACAAATCGTTCGAAGGCCCCTGTCGATGTCAAGCCGTGTCGACCAAGCAGGTTCGACAGTTTCCTCAAAGCATTGAGTTCTGCCGCAGGGCTGCGAGGCCTAGGCGCTTGCCCGCGTCACCGGAGCCGGCCGTGATCCATTAAGTCTCAATTCAGCTCCTGGTGGGATCATGCTCTGAAATCACGCAGATAAACCCAGCGATGGGATTTGCATGAGCCATGAACGCCCCTCGGGGCCGATGCCAACAGGGCAGCCGACAGCTCTTGGACACAATCGGGTCGGGCGCGCCGATGAGGTCAGGCCACCCAGGACGGATGAGGCGTTGTCTGCAAACGCATATCGTGACGACCGCCGAATTTCGGTCGAGCGCCTGACGCTTGTTGTCATCGCGGCCCTTATGCTGGCATGGGTTGGCGGCACCTTTTTTGTCAACGATGGATCACCGCTATTCGGCGATGGAGCTGTCAAGGCGGTTGTCGAACGGATCATCGACGTTGAATCGGGTGGGGACCCGAACGCCAGGAACAAGCGCTCCAGCGCGACCGGCGCCGGTCAGTTTCTCGACGAAACATGGCTGGAGATGATCCGGGCACACCGGCGCGATCTCGTCGGCAGCCGCAGCGAAAAGGAAATACTGGACCTGCGGCGGGATCCGGACCTTACCCGGGCGATCATGACGCGATTGGTGGAACAGAATGCCGCGATGCTGAAGAAGCGAGGCTTGCCAGTCACGCCGGGTACGCTCTACCTGACACACTTTGCCGGCCCCTCGGGAGCCGTGGCCGTGCTGTCGGTAGCGGAAAATACCGATGCGGCTTCGCTGATGGCGAGCGCCGACGCGACCGGCCGGACCACGCGCGAAAAGCTCGTCACCGCCAATCCATTTCTTAAAGAGCTCACGGTCGGCGATCTCAAAAGCTGGGCCAATCGGAAGATGCGCCGTTATTAGGCGCGTAGGTCAGTCGACATGACCTTATATCCAAATAGAGGCATTGCGTTGGTTCGCGCTGGCATACGTGCGCCTCTCAAGGTATTCCCGTAAGTAGAATGCGCAACGATCCCATCATCGTGCAAAAATACGGTGGCGCCTGTCTTGAAACGCCGGCGAAAATCCGCGCGGTCGCGGGCAGTCTCGCCGATTTGCACAGCCGTGGTCATCGTGTCGTGGCGATCGTTTCAGCGATGGGCAAGACCACCGACGAACTCGTCAAGATGGCCTATCAGGTAAGCCCGCATCCCAATCGCCGTGAACTCGATATGTTGCTGACCACCGGCGAGCGCATCAGCATGTCCTTGATGAGCATGGCGCTGTCCGATCTCGGCGTGCCGGCGATCAGTTTCACCGGCAGTCAAGCCGGCGTGATGACCGACGACTCCCATTCCTCCGCGCGCATTCTGGATGTGCGGCCGATTCGCGTGCGCGAAGAACTCGATCGCGGACGCATCGTGGTTCTGGCCGGCTTTCAGGGCGTGAATCCGGTGACCAAGGAAATCACCACGCTGGGCCGGGGCGGCAGCGACACCACCGCGGTCGCCATGGCCGCGGCGCTGAAAGCCGAGTATTGCGAAATCATCAAGGAGGTCGACGGCGTTTGCTCCGCCGATCCGCGCATCGTGGCGAATTCGAAACCCTTGCGCCGGCTGGATTTCGCATCGCTATCGGAGATGTGCTTCTGGGGCGCCAAGGTTCTGCATTTTCGCAGTGTGGAACTGGCACAAAGCCAGAACGTGCCGCTGGTTTTAAAGAAATGGGGCGGCGCTGAACACAGCACGCAGGTCATGAAAGAGGTGACGGGAATGGAAAGCGGAAAAGTCCTGGCCGTCAACTCGATGGCTCGCATCGAGCATGTGGAGATCGATTCGGCCGATCTCAATCAAGGCTTTGAGAAATTCGCGCAGCATCTCAAACAGAACGGTCTGTCCTGGCCGCAGCTCCTCGCCTCGGCTTTCACCGCCGGCAAAACGCGCATCATGATAACCTCCGATTCGGAGTCGCTCGACACTTTGCTGCGCACGCTGGAAAGCAGTAACGACCTGCGCAAACAGCGTGAGACTTTGAGTTCGGTGAGTCTCACTTGCTTCGGCGGCGTTGCTTCCGACTTGCCATTCAAGGCGATTCAGATTCTGCAACAGCACGGCATTGTCGCCGACAAGTTTGTCTTGTCATCGCATTCGGTAAATCTATTTGTCGCCGTCGAGAGCCGCGAGGCCGCGGTCAAGGCGTTGCATTCGCTGACCTAGAGCGGATGAGGGGTCGGTCGCTTGCTGCCCATGCTTCGAGACGCTCGCGTCGCTCGCTCCTCAGCATGAGGTTGTTGCGCTTCAACAAGTCAGACCTCATCCTGAGGCCGCGAAGTGGCCGTCTCGAAGCATGGGCCGCAAGACCGATATGTGATTCCAGGCGCTACAGGATACCGCTTGCTTAAGATTTTGTTCCCGCGACATCGCGACGAAACAATTCCTTACCCTGACGAAACCGTTTTGCAGCTTTGACGCAAACGTCCTGAAACCTTTGCCCTTTAGTTATCCCCCTTAACGATGCGCCGAATGAGCGCAAAAACATCAGACAGGGGCGCCCCATGTTCAATCCGGATGCATTGAAGCTGAACTCCCGCCGTGCCGCTGCCCTCGCCGCGCTGGCGATCGGCGCCGTGACATTTTCCGGCGCAGCAGCGGCATCGCCTTTGCCGCTGTTTCCGTTCCTCCTGACGCCCCCGGTGCAAGCGGCGCCGCCGATGCAGGCCGCGCCGTCGGACGATGAAGCCACCGTGGTCGAGATGCCGGCGCGGCTGAAGCGCCAGATCGTCAGCTACGCCAGCCGTGAGGCGCCCGGCACCATCGTCATCGATACCCCCAACACCTATCTTTATTATGTGCTCGGCGGCGGCCGGGCGATCCGCTACGGCATCGGTGTCGGCCGCGACGGCTTCACCTGGTCAGGCGTGCAGTCGGTGACCAAAAAGGCCGAGTGGCCGGACTGGACCCCGCCGCCGGAAATGATCGTGCGCCAGCCTTACCTGCCGCGGCAGATGGCCGGCGGCCCCGGCAATCCGCTCGGCGCCCGCGCGATGTATCTCGGCGGCACCATCTATCGCATCCACGGCACCAATGCGCCGCAGACCATCGGCACGCGGGTTTCGTCCGGCTGCATCCGCCTTACCAATGAAGACGTCACCGATCTCTACTCGCGGGTCAACGTCGGCACCAAGGTGATCGTGCTGCCGATGGACCGCCGCGCCGACAATACCGGTGGCAGGCGCGGCTGATTGCCGCCGCCTCCGGCGAACAAAAGCCGGGACGAGTGCCTTTTCGTCTTGATGACGACGCTGAGCCAGCGATCACAACATCGGCATCACCGATGATCGGTCCGGGGCGTTCACGGGACCACGCAAGCTCTTCACTTTACCGAGATCGGCCCCACTCTGGCGCGCGTTGAACCCACCCTGTAGACTCCCCCGCTTCAATCAGTCCGAGGGGGACGATGCGTCTCAAGACGATCTTGCTCGCGATCGCGGTGATCGCCGTCTCATTTTACGCCAGCCTGAAAGCCATGGACTGGCTGTCGCCAGGCGGCGCGGTCGTGGCGCCGGCGCTTGTGGAATTGCCGCCGCTGCCCGCCGTCCCGCGCAGTTCCAGCATCATCGCAGCGGTCTCGGTTACGCTTGCCGCGATACGCGACGCCGCCGAGCGTGGCGCGCCGCGCAACTTCTCCGGCAAAGCCGACAATCCGGCGGCGCAGATCCTGCAGAACGCCGACATCGGCTGGACCGCCTCGCGCGGAGCGATCTCCGCCACCGGCGCCCAGGAGGTGCTGTCGCTGGCGACGCCGCTGACCGGAACTTTGAACGTCACGGGCTCGCTGTCGGCGAAAGCGACCGGCGCGGTCGGTGACGCGCTCGGCAGCCTGCTCGGCGGCAACGTCGCCAGGCAGCTCGGCAGCGTCAACATCAAGTCGCTCAATGCCAATGCGGAGATCAAGGGCAACGTCGTCATCACCTCGCGGCCGGTGCTTGCCCCGGCCTGGCGCATCGAGCCGAATTTGACCGCGCAGGTGACGCTCGGCGACACCAGCCTTTCGGTGGCGGGCGCGCGCGTCAACGTGCCGGCGCAGGTCAAGCCGCTGCTCGACAAGACGGTCAACGATCAGCTCGCCGCCGTGCAGGCGCGGATCCGCAACGATCCCGCGTTCGAACAGAACGCGCGGACGCAATGGGCCAGGATCTGCCGCTCAATCCCGCTGCAAGGCACGAGCGCGGCCTCCTCATTGCCGCCGCTCTGGCTGGAACTGCGCCCGACCCGCGCCATCGCCGCACAGCCGCGCATCGACGCATCGGCGGTCACGCTGACGCTCGGCATCGAGGCGGAGACCCGCATCACGCCGGCGCAGACCAAGCCCGACTGCCCGTTTCCGGCAACGCTTGCCATCGTCCCCCCAACGCCGAGCCTTATCAGCATCGGCGTTCCCATCGACATGCCGTTCACCGACATCAACAAGATCGTGGAGGCGCAGTTCGCAGGGAGGACGTTCCCGGAAGACGGCTCGGGCCCGGTCGACGTCACCGTGAAGCGCGCCACCGTCGCGGCGTCGGGCGAGCGGCTGCTGATCTCGCTGCTGGTGAACGCCAAAGAGAAAAAAAGCTTCTTCGCATTTGGCGGCGAGGCCCAGGTTCATATCTGGGGCAAGCCTGTGCTCGACCAGGCGCAGCAGACCTTGCGGCTAACCGATGTCGAACTCGCCGTCGAATCCGAAGCCGCATTCGGGCTGCTCGGGGCCGCGGCGCGCGCGGCCGTGCCGCATCTGCAGAAGGCGCTGGCGGACAAGGCCACCATCGACCTCAAGCCATTTGCCTCGAATGCGCAGAAGAAGATCGCCGCCGCGATCACGGACTTTCAGAAAAACGAGGACGGCGTGCGGGTGGCGGCTGAAATCACCAGCCTGCGTCTTGCCGGCATCGCCTTCGATTCCAAAACGCTGCGCGTGATCGCGGAAGCCGGCGGCGCCGTCAACGTCTCCGTTACGGCGCTGCCGGGGCTGTGACGCCGGTTCTCAACCGCGCAGCGCGCGGCGAAACGGCATCTTCAGAAACTCAAGAACAAGAAGGACGCCAAAGCCGACCGCGAGACATAGCACGAGATCGGCGGCGTGAAGCGGACCCAGGCGAAACAGGTCGCGCATCGGCGGCCAGCTCAGGATGACGCCCAACAGCACCGCATCGACGCCAAGAACGATCCACAGCACCGGATTCGGCCTCGAAAACGCGCGCAAGACGGACGTGCTGAACGAGCGGCCGGCGAGGATCAGGGCAATATTTCCCACCACCAAAATCACAAAGGCGAGCGAGCGAACTTCCGCTTCCGGCATTCCGCGCTTCCATGCCCCCAGGAAGATCGCCGCCGTTGCGACCAGTACGGTGGTTCCCTGCAGCAAGCTCCAGAGCAGCAGTGGGAGTGAAAACAGCGGGCTCCTTGGACTGCGCGGCGGCCGGCTCATGACGTCGCCTTCCTCAGGCTCGGCCTCGAATGCGATCGAACTGACCGGGTCCACGACCATTTCCAGAAATGCGATATGTACCGGAAAAAGCACCAGCGGAATTCCGAAAGCCAGCGGCAGGAGCGCAAGCCCGGCAACCGGAATATGTGCCGCCATCACGAAGCCCATCGCCTTGCGGATATTGTCGTAAATCCGGCGGCCGAGCCTGATGGTATGGACGATGGAACTGAAATCATCCTGGATCAGAACAATGGCGCTGGCTTCGCGCGCCACGTCCGTTCCACGACCGCCCATGGCGATGCCGATGTGAGCGGCCTTGAGCGACGGCGCGTCGTTCACGCCGTCACCGGTCATGGCAACGATTTCGCCGTTGGCCTTCAGTGCCTGAACGATCCGCATCTTTTGCTCGGGCTGAATGCGCGCGAATATGGTTGCGGTATGGACCTGACCGGCCAGAGCAGCGTCGTCCAGCCGGGCTACATCGGCGCCGACAATGAGACCGCCGGTATCGAGGCCGGCCTTTTGTGCAATCGCCTGCGCGGTGGCGGGATAGTCGCCCGTAATCATGATCACGCGGATGCCGGCCGAGCGGCATTCGCGCACCGCCGATGGCACGCTCGCCCGCACCGGGTCGGCAAGCCCGACGAGCCCCAGGAAATCAAACCGTATGTCACGCTGAGAGCTTGGCGGATCGCCCTTCAGAACGGCCTTGGCCACTCCGAGCACGCGCATGCCCTGACGCGCCATCTGTTCTGCGCTTTGCGTGACCAGGACATGATTGTCGGCTGAGAGCCGGCAGAGTCCCGCGATGGCTTCCGGCGCTCCCTTGGCGGCGAGCAGCAGGGAGCCGTCGGGCTGACGCCAGACATTGGTCATCGCGAGCAAAGCCGAGCTGAGCGGATATTGATGAACGAGATCTTCGGGCATGGCGGCTTCCAGCGCGAGTTGCTCCGCTCGCAGATGAAAGGCCTGTTCCATGGGATCGAACGGCTTGAGCTGACTTGCGAGACGCCCGAATCCCACGACCTGATCGGCGTCGTCGACGCCGCTTGTCGTACAAAGGACCGCATCGGCGGGCCAAACCTCCGCGATCGTCATCCGGTTTTCGGTCAAGGTGCCGGTCTTGTCCGTGCATAGCACCGTGGCGGCGCCGAGGGTTTCGATCGCCGCGGAACGCCGCGTGAGCACCCCGGCGCGCGAAATCCGCCAGGCCCCCATCACCATGAATACGATGAGAATGACCGGAAACTCTTCCGGCAGCAGCGCCATGCTGAGCGCAATTCCGCCGAGAAAGGCATTGAGCCAGGTGGCATGAAGCCAGCCATACAACACCGTGAAGAGAACGCTGACGGAGATGCCTCCCACTGCAAACAGACGGACCAGCCGGCGTGTTTCGCCCTGGATTGGCGGCGGCTCGTTCTCGATGCCTGTGAGGGATTTTCCAGATTCTGCCGATCTCGCTCCGTGGACCGGTCGCTGTCACCTCGGCAAGTCCCTGACCGCGTACAATCAGCGAACCCGAATACACAAAAGGAAGATCGTCTCCTCCGGGCCGCGCATCGGACGGCAATTCCGTGCCCAAGGCCTTTCGCACCGGAACGGATTCGCCGGTCAGCAGCAATTCATCGGCTTCCAGATCCTGGCACGAGATCAAGGTCGCATCCGCGGGCACGCGGTCACCCTCGTTCAAGACGACGAGGTCGCCACGGACGACTTCACGTCCCGGAATGCGTTTTCGCTCGCCATCCCTGAGCACGAGCGCGCGAGGGCTTGTCAGGTCGCGCAATGCATCGAGCACGCGCTCGCTGCGGGCTTCCTGCACGATGGTGACGACGACCGAGGCCGAAGCCAGCGCGACGATCAGCAGCGCTTCCTGGAGATCGCCGAGGCTGATGTAGATCACGCCGGCGGCGAGCAGCATCAGCAGCATCGGTTCGCGCAGAACCTCGAATGCGATCTGCCAGATCCTGCGCCGCCCATCCCGCGCCAGCTCGTTGGCGCCCTCGGTCGCCAAGCGCGCGGCCGCTTCAGTGCTGGTCAGCCCATCCATATCTCACCCGGTTTGACGGCCTGCAGACGGTCGGATACGCGCGTGGATTCCGGCCGGCCGTCGCGCCTTGATCGGCGCCAGACGTCGCTTGGGATGAACGGGCGCTTGCTGCAAATTAATCGCAGCAACGCAACGGCTTACGGTTGATCCATGTCAATGATGTTCTTGTTGAAGCCGCCTTGATGAAACCTGAAAGGCGTTCATCCATGCAGCTTCTCAACTCCTCAAAGCGCTACGGCCTGATTGCGCTGTCTCTGCACTGGAGTGTGGTTGGTTTGGTGGCTTTGGCCTGGTCGCTCGGAGTTTTGCACGATGCACTTCCGCGCGGGCCGGCAAGAGCCGCCGGTCTTTATATTCACATGTCCGCCGGGCTTGCCATCATGGCACTCACAGCCCTGCGGCTGTTGTGGCGCTTCGCAGACCCCTCTCCGCCGCCGGAAAAAACATACTTCGGTGAATGGGCCTTTGCCGCCTGGGCGGGACTTGGCGCTAAAGTGGCTCACTTCGGATTGTATGTGTTGTTGGTCGCGATCCCCGTCGTGGGTATCGCACTCCAATTCGCGCGAGGTGACGCATTGCCGATCTTTGGTCTGCTTGAAATCGCGTCCCCATGGCCGGCCGATCGTGCCACGGCGCGGAACTTCAAAGAGATTCACGAGATACTTGCTCATGGCGTGATAATATTGGCCGGCCTGCATGCGGCCGCCGCGCTGGTCCATCATTGGGTGTTCAAGGATCGAACCCTGGTTAGGATGCTTCCCGGATCACGGCCATAGCGCCATGACCAGAGGCCGTGTTCCCGACCGCGAGACGGTTCGAACGTAACGCCGCGCGTGATGGCGGAGCCTGCTGCCGCCATCAATGTCTGCGTCACGGCGCTGCCGGGGCTTGCGAACTTCCCACGCCCTCTCCCCGCGTAAGGGGAGAGGTCAGGTAGGCCCGGGTCTCGCTCACCGGCCGCTTCACTCGCCCTCGAATTTGAATGAAACCTTGAGCTTGGCACGGTAGGCTTCGATCTCGCCCTTGGCGTCCAGTTGCAAATCGAGTTGGGCGACTTCGGCGACGCGAAGCTCGCGAAGCGATTTTCCGGCCCGGCTGACGGCCGCCGCAGCGGCCTTTTCCCAGGAACTCCTTGCTGGTACCGATCAGTTCAATGACTTTGTAGACGCTCTCGGCCATGTCGTCCTCCCGTTCGGCAAGAGGCAGGACGCAGGAATGCTCCTGCCGCCGGTGAGCCTAACATCAGGGTACCGGGGCCGGAAGGCGCAATTCGGGACGGGAACTTGCGGGAAATCGACCGGCTCAAAACTCGGCTTTGCGCGCGCTCAGAAGGCGACTAAAACAGCGTTCCTGCCAAGCCTTTAAACAATAACAATCAGGGTGGAAGAAACATGAAATCATATGCAGCCGCGGTCGCGGCCGGCCTTGTTCTCGCAGCATCAGGCACCGCGGCGACCGCACAAATTTCCGATGACGTCGTCAAGATCGGGGTCCTCACCGACATGTCCAGCCTTTACGCGGACGCCACCGGCAAGGGGTCGCTCGCCGGCGTCGAGATGGCGGTCGCCGATTACGGCGGCAAGGTCAAGGGCAAGCCGGTGGTGGTGATTTCGGCCGACCATCAGAACAAGCCCGATGTCGGCGTCAACATCGCGCGCAACTGGTACGACAACGACAAGGTCGACGCGATTTTCGACGTGCCGACCTCCTCGGTCGCGCTGCCGGTCTCCGCGCTGACCCGCGAGAAGAACAGGATCCACATCAATTCCGGCGGCGGCAGCTCCGATATCACCGGCATCGCCTGTTCGCCGAACACCGTGCACTGGACCTACGACACCTATGCGTTGTCCAACGTCGCCGGCAAGGCGATGGTCAAGCGCGGCGAAGACACCTGGTTCTTCGTGACCGCCGACTACGCCTTCGGCATGGCGCTGGAGCGCGATGCCGCCAACGTCGTCAAGGAAAGCGGCGGCAAGGTGCTCGGCGAGGTCCGCCATCCCCTGAACTCGTCGGATTTCTCCTCGTTCCTGCTGCAGGCCCAGGCTTCCAAGGCCAAGGTGGTCGCGCTCGCCAATGCCGGCGGCGATACCACCAATGCGCTGAAGCAGGCCTCCGAGTTCGGGATCACGCAAGGCGGCCAGAAGATGATCGCGCTGTTGCAGGAGATCACCGATACCCACGCGCTCGGCGCCAAGGCGACCCAGGGCCTGATCGTCACCGACGCCTTCTACTGGGACATGAACGACGAAACCCGCGCCTTCTCGAAGCGATTCAATGAAAAGGTCGGCCACATGCCGACCATGATCCAGGCCGGTCTTTACTCGGCGACGATGCATTATCTGAAGGCGATCGACGCCATCGGCACCGACGAGGCGCCCAAGGTGATGGCGCAGATGAAGGCGACGCCGATCAACGACTTCTTCGCCAAGGGCGGCAAGATCCGCGAGGACGGCCGCATGGTCCACGACATGTACCTGTTCGAAGTGAAGAAGCCGGAAGAATCCAGGGGCGAATGGGACCTCTACAAGCTGCTCGCCACCGTGCCCGGCGACGAAGCGTTCCGTCCGCTCGACAAGGGCGGCTGCCCGCTGGTCAAGACGCATTGAGAGAGGCGTTTCGTAGAGGCGGTTTCGTAGGGTGGGCAAAGCGAAGCGTGCCCACCATCTGTCGCATCACACCCTCTCCAACGTGTGGTGGGCACGGCGCGAAGAGCGCCTTTGCCCACCCTACACCCTACGCACTGATCAATACGCATTGAAACTCTTCTTCTCCTCGCCCCGCTGGCGGGGTGAGGTGAGCGAACCAACGAAAAAACGCGCCCGGCGAAAACCGGGCGCGCTTCTCTTTCACTGCATCAATCCCGCGTCGCCTCAGGTCGAATATTTGAACTGGGGCATCGCCTTCAACTGATCCTTGGTGGCGTTGTAGACGGCGTGATCCGGATACCACGGGTTCGGCTTTGACGGGGTCGCCGCGGCCGGCGCGGTGTTGGTTGTCGCGGCGCCGGTTGTGGTCGATGGCGCCGGCCGGTTGCCCGCGGCATTGGGTGCGCCCGCGGCGCTGCTATACGCGACAGGCTCACTGACGAATTTGATCTTGTCGAAGGGAATGGCGACGAGGTGCTCGCCGACGCCGAGGAAGCCGCCGACGCCCAGCACGACCGCCTTGATGTTCCCGTCCTTGTCGGTCAGGAGATCGTTGATCGAACCAAGGCTCTCATTGTTGTCGTTGTAGACGCTCAGACCGACGACTTTCGACGCCCGCCAGGTGCTGCCCTGCAACGACGAATCCGATGCCGTGGCCGGCTTCATGTCGGCGCGATCGGTGGTCGCGGTGGGACTCTGTGCAAACGCGACCGTCGCCAGCAGCGCTGACCCAACCACACCGGCTGTCATGTATTTTGCTAACATTGGTATTCTCCTCAGGTTCAGAAATTACGCCTGGGAAAACCCGGCACGTCGGCAACTGTTCCGCATAAATTCATTTTGCCGCAGTGCGAACGAAACGCGCCCGTCAGAAACCGCCCCAATCCGGCGGTATTCCATAATAGCGATGCAACTCCTTGGTCTGCGAGCGATCGCCCCAATCGAAATCCTCGTCGGCGCGAAATGACGGCGCGCGCCTGAGTTCGTCATCATCGATGTCGAGCTCATAGGCCTCGAATTTCATGTTGTAGGTGAGACGGCTCCAGGGCAGCGGAAGCAGATTGGTCCCCATGCCCAGGAACCCGCCGAAGCTGAGGATGGCGTAGGTCACCTTGCCGGTAGTCTTGTCGATCATCAGCCGTTCGATGTGGCCGATCCGATGGCCGTTCGGCCGTCGGACCGAGGTGCCCTCGACCCGGTCGCTCGCGATCAAATGGTGAGGTTTTGCCATCACGTCGGTCATCACGAGCCTCCTCAAGGCAGATGAACGCCAATCAACGTGCGGTCGGTCGCCCGGTTCCGACGAACCCGAACTAAATCGCTTGAAGGCGCGGATGGCTCTCGTCGCCTGCCGCTGCGATCATTCTTCTATCGCGAAAAGAATGATCGGAGGGCAAATCGGGCAGGCGCCGCTCAGAGTCAGGTTTGGTAGTCGATCAAAAGCGCCGAGAACGAGGCATTGCTGCTGTTGCTGCCGGTCGCGGAGGTGCCGGTCGCATCGTAGGACGTCGACGAGGAGGCCGACAGCAATTCCTGCAGCGACTGCAGGAACTGCTGCAGAATGTCGTTTGCGGAGCTCGTGTCCGAGGAACTGCCGGTGCTGTCGGTCGAGGACGAACTGTTGGCGGGCGGACCGCCCCGATGGCCGCGATGCGCGCCGCCGGCACCGCCGGCGCCGGAACTACCGGCACCGTCCGGGCCGCTGGCGAACGCTGCCTTGAAGACGCCCTGCAGTTCGACGGCCTGATCGCTGGTCAAGTTGCCATTGGATACCTCGCCGGCAATCAGATCGTCGATCTTCGACTTCAGATCATCAGGTGAAGGCCTGGTGCCGCTGGCCTGATCGCTGGTCCGGCTGCCCTGCAGCGAGGAGTCGATGTCGGTCAGCGCGGAAGACAACGCGTCCTGGTCGGACGAGCTGACGGTGCCGGAAGTTACTTCCGCCTGCAGCTCAGCTAACAGTTTTTGCAGCGGCGACTGGTACGCGCCGCTGGAGGCCGCCGATATTGAGGTCATGATCGCTCCGAGGGGTTCATAGGATCGCGCGACCGTACGGTTGATGATCTTAACGAGACCTTTTTATCACCCGGCCGGCTTGTTGCCCCATATTGCAAGGCAGGCGTCAGAAACATTGCGAAACAAAAATCCTTCGCCTGATGTCCCGAATCACAGACAAAGATCGGCATGGCCACAGTTACGCCGAACATTCTAGTCGTTGAGGACGACCGCGAGACGCGGGCCCTGATCGCAAAATACCTGCGTACCAACGCCTGCCACGTGACGACGGCGACCGACGGACGCGAAATGGTCCGCGCGATGGCCGATCATCGCGTCGATCTTCTGATTCTCGACGTGATGCTGCCGGGCGAAGACGGCCTCAGCCTGTGCCGCAAGGTCCGCGCCGAATCGCAGATGCCGATCATCATGCTGACCGCGCGCGGCGAGGACGTCGATCGCATCGTCGGGTTGGAAATGGGCGCGGACGACTACCTCGCCAAGCCGTTCAATCCGCGTGAATTGCTGGCCCGGATCAACGCGGTGCTGCGCCGCCAGGCCGCCGCCCTGACCGCCAGCACCACCAATGGCGCGACCGCGCTGGGCTTTCTCGGCTGGCGGATCGATTTCAGGCTGCGGGAATTGCGCAATCCGGCGGGCGCGCGGATTGCGATGACCAGCGCCGAATTCGACCTGTTGCGAACCTTCTGCGAGCGGCCCGGCCGCGTGCTGTCCCGCGACAGCCTGCTCGACCTGACCCAGGGCCGCAACGCCGGTTCATTCGAGCGCAGCATCGACGTGCTGGTCAGCCGCATCCGTCGCAAGATCGAAGCCGATCCGCAGGATGCCACCATGATCAAGACGGTGCGTTCCGGCGGCTATATGTTCACACCTCCGGTGGAAGCGATGACGCCGGCGACCAACGGCTGATCATGAAGCGGATCGGTTTTCTGGATCTAAGGGGCATCAGCGGACAGATCGCCGCGCTGGTGGTCGCCTCGATCATCGCGATACATCTCATCCTCA
The DNA here is from genome assembly GCA_963793165.1 of uncultured Alphaproteobacteria bacterium. Lineage (GTDB taxonomy): Bacteria > Pseudomonadota > Alphaproteobacteria > Rhizobiales > Xanthobacteraceae > Bradyrhizobium. Next base: position 1,039,834 of record CAWBYU010000001.1, on the reverse strand, counting down.
CCGCCACTTTCCTGCTGCACCGGCCGGACCTGTCCGATCCATGGATCGATCGCGGGCACGCGCAGTTCGCCGCGTCGCTCCAGCTTCTCGGCACCGCACCCGAAGCCGAGCGGCCGCGGTTGCTGGCCGATATCGCGCGGGCGTTCCCGCAGATGGACGTCCAAAGCCTTGCGCCCGGGCCGGCTCCCGCGGCGAACGAACCGGATGGGCATGACCTGCGCGGCCTGCACCGCCGGCTCGGCGGCGCCTACCGGATCTTTTCGCTCGGGCAGGAGGAAGGCGCCCACAAGGTCGGCATCGCGCTGCCGGACGGCAGCCTGATTTCGGCAAAGATCCTGCCGGACCAGCGGCGCCCTCCGTTCTGGGGCGGACCGTGGATCATGACGCTGCTGTTTGCGATCATCAGCGTCACCCTGCTCGGCCTGTGGGCCGCGCGTGCCTTGACGGCGCCGCTGTCGTCCTTTGCGAAAGCCGCCGAAAGTTTCAGCCTGAACGGCGCCGCGGCACCGCTGCCCGAACGCGGCCCCGCGGAAATTCGTTCGGTGGCCAAGGCGCTCAACCGGATGCGGGAGCGGATCACGGCCCTGATCGACGACCGCACCCGGATGCTGGCCGCCATCAGCCATGATCTGAGGACGCCGATCACAAGGATGCGCCTGCGCTCCGAATTCATCGAGGACGACATGCATCGCGGCCGGATGCTGCGGGATCTCGACCAGATGCGGTCGATGCTGGAGTCCGTGCTGTCGTTTCTGCGCAACGACCGCAAGCTCGAATCGATGACGCTGGCCGACATCGCGACCACGCTGCAGCTTGTCACCGATCAATTCGCCGACATGGGACACAAGGTCGTCTATGACGGCCCGGAACACGCCATGGCCACGGTGCGGCCCGACGATCTGCATCGCAGCATCACCAACCTCGTCGAGAACGCGGTCCGCTACGGCGCGGAGGCCAGGGTCCGCCTTGTGATGTCGCCGGATACCGCGACCATCGAGGTCGAGGACGATGGCCCCGGCATCTCCGATCCGCGCAAGGATGTCATGATGGAACCATTCGTGCGCGGCGACGACGCCCGCAACATGGATGAAACCGCGGGCTTTGGTCTCGGGCTCTCGATCGCGCACGCCATCGTCCAGGCGCATGGCGGCGAGCTGTCGCTCCATGACCGGCAGCCGCGCGGATTGACGGTTCGCATCCGGTTGCCGGTTCGCCGGCAGGACCGGCAGGCGGCCTGAGCGCGCAACGGCGCACCTCGGGCGTCAGGCGGCGATGGCGTCCCGATCCGACTTCGGGCAGTCGAAAAACGCTACTGCTTCAAACTGGTAATTGCATGCCCGGCAGCGCCAGAGATAGGACGTGCGGCGCGGACCGGCTTCAACCCAATCCGGCGCGGCGATCGGCTTGCCGCACTGGGCGCACGGATTCTCACGGGGCAAATAGCCGAAACTCATATTGGCCATGGCGCGTCTCCCGTACTCTTGATTTCTTGTTCTTTGGTGCTTTGGTCTTGCAGGCGAACCGGACGAGCTTGCTGTCGAATTACCAGCGCTCGCCTTACCTGCTCGCCTGCCGTCGATCGGGCAATTTTTGGAGAGCAATACGTCTTTTAAACGGCAGATCGCCGGTCTGAAAACAATTCGAAAGTCATTTCGCCTTCGGATCGACCACCGGTTCCATGCTGTGCAGGGCGCCGGGCTTGCGGAGATGGATGGTGGCGATGTCGTCGGCATAGACTTTCTGCCAGCCGTCGAGGTGGTCGAGCAATTTGGTGGCAGCGCTCCGGGTCCGCATCAAGGTGGCTTCGATCTGGTATTCGTCGAGCAGCCGGAACAGATTTTCCGGTTCCATCAATCCGCTGGCGGCGTTGTGGTCGACAAAGAATTTCTCGCCAAACAGCTCGGTGCGACCGTCGATGAAGGTTGCGACATCGTTGGCGATCAGATAGCCGCCGAAATCATAGTCGTTAAATACCCGCGTCAGATTCAGTTTCTTCAGCGCGGCAACGGCGGCGACCGGCGAGCCGCGCATATGCGGCGCGAACCGGTACACCGAAGCATAGGCAACCGTCCCTGCCACCAGCGCGATCGCGATGCCGGCGACCAGCGCGGCGCGCGTCGGCTGCGCCGCATTCGCCGGCAGAACCTCGGCGCCGCCGAACTGTCTGGCGAGCGGCGCGGCAAGGACAAGCGGCGCGACCAGCGCCAGAATTTCGACGGCGCGTCCCTGGGCGAGCGCCATGTGCAGCAATCCGAGCAGCAGCGCGATGCGCAGCGGCGGCAGCTGCACGCCCCGCAACAGCGCCAGACCAATTGCGAAAAGCAGGCAGATCTCGAACCCGCCGAGGCTGCTGAAATCCGTGGATCGCCATTCCATGATCAGCGGCAGCGCGGCGCCGAGCGCGAGGATCTTCTGCGAGGCCAGCAGCGAATTCCATCCATAGGGCGTGCAGCAGCCCGCCACCAGCGCCGCCGCCGCGAACGCCGCCCATCGCAGCGCCAGCGATGGACGCAATTTCACATCCGCATTCACGATCGCATCGAGCGCGACCGGCGCGATCAGCACCAGGCCGAATACGAAACCGCCATGCAGATTGGCCCACAGGGTCATCAGGGGCAGCAGCCAGAATGTCGGCGCCTCGCGGCGGTCCGCGGCCGCGATCAAGCCGCCGACCCATGCCACCAGCACCGGCAACGCCAGCACATGCGGCCGCGCCAGCATATGCGGCGCGGTCAGCGCCAGCGCCGCGGCGACGAAAACCAGCGTCGTGCTTTCGCTGAGGTGACGGCTCAGGAATTTGGTCAGCAGCGCGAACGTTAGCGCGATCGCCGCGGCGGCCAGCACCACCGGCCCGCTCCAACCCACGACCGCATAGGCTCTGGCGTACAGCACTTGCGCCAGCCACTGCGTCGAGATCCAGGGCTGGCCGTGCATGGTGAAGGAATAGATGTCGGTTTCCGGCACCGCGCGATGATCCAGAATCCACTGGCCGAGCGTGACCTGCCACATCGTATCGGGATCGATCAGCAGCCGGTTTCCGCCCAGCAGAAACAGCGCATAGATGAAGACGCCGACCCACAGCGGCAGCAGGCCGCGCGCCGGGCTCGCATCCTCGGCAATATTGGCAACGGACATGGTCATCGGCGCGGCCCGGTCTTTTGAGGGTTTTCCGCCCGATCGAAGCACGCCGGGGCATAATTCTTGGTAAATTGGCCGCCATGGACGGCTGCGAGCGGCAAGAAAAGCCGGAATTCGGCCACATAAATGCCCGGGGATTGCAACAGTCAGGGGGTGAAGCATCCAACGGATGATATCACGCTTGCCCAGGGGGGCCTTTCAATGAAGCGCTTGTTATCTCTCGCATCGTTCGCCGCCGCGACGGCGCTGCTGTTTCCGGCAACCGCGTCGGCCCAGCGCGCGCAATACGAGTCGCTGGTCGCCACCCACGCCCAGGCCAACGGCGTGCCGGAAGCCCTGGTGCACCGGGTGATCGTGCGGGAAAGCCGCTATCAGCCGGGATTGGTCGGACGCGGCGGCACCATCGGCATGATGCAGATCAAGCTCGCGACCGCGCGCGGCCTTGGCTACACCGGCACCGCCGAAGGCCTGCGCGATCCCAACACCAATCTCACTTACGCGGTGAAATATCTCGCCGGCGCCTACCGCGCTGCAAACGGCGATTACAACCGCGCCGTGACCTATTATGCCGGCGGCTATTACTACGCCGCCAAACGCCAGCGGCACCGGCCTGTCAGCCCTTCCGAACCGCTATTCGCGAGCGTGCCGTCGAAATAAGCGCTGCGAAGGCCCGCGGATAGCCGGTTCCCGCGCAGCAAACCCGTGCGAACCGGCAAAGCCTGCGTTGACACTCCCTGCCATCGGACTACATTACCTCTGTTCCGAGGGGAGCTCCGACGAGGAGCTGAGATACTGCACGCTCAAATCCTGTTCGCAGGAGGCGAGACCGCGGTGACCCTTTGAACCTGATCCGGGTCATGCCGGCGAAGGGACAGGGATGTACCAGAGTTCAAGCGCACAGCGCGGGCAAAAGCCCGTCGCGACCGGGGGGCAATCTCCCATTTCCATCATCGGCGCCGGCATTGCCGGCGCGTGGCAGGCGCTGTTGTTTGCGCAGGCCGGCCGCAACGTCACGCTGTACGAGCGCAGCGATGCGGCGATGACGCAATCCACCAGCCACTGGGCCGGCGGCATGCTCGCGCCTTACTGCGAGGCCGAGACCTCGGAGCCGGTGATCGTCAGGCTCGGCCTCCGCTCGCTCGAGCTCTGGCGCGCGCATTTCCCGCAGACCCCGTTCAACGGCTCGCTGGTGGTGGCGCATGCCCGCGACCGCGCCGACTTCGAACGTTTTGCCAGGCTGACTTGCGGCCACCGCCGGCTTGACGCCGCGGGCGTCACCGAACTCGAACCGTCGCTGGAAGGCCGCTTCCGCGATGGCCTGTTCTATGCCGATGAAGGCCATGTCGAGCCGCGCCGGGTGCTGCCGGAACTGCACGCCCGCTTCACCGCCGCCGGCGGCACCATCAAATTCGACAGCGATGCCAACCCTGACGAACTCGATGGCATCGTGATCGATTGCCGCGGACTGGCCGCGCGCGACACCCAGCCCGAATTGCGCGGCGTCAAGGGCGAGATCATCCTGATCGAGACCGACGAGGTCGAACTGTCACGCCCGGTGCGGCTGATCCATCCGCGCTGGCCGCTCTATGTGATCCCGCGCGGCGGCAACCGCTTCATGCTCGGCGCCACCTCGATCGAAGCCGAAGACAGCGGCGTCAGCGTGCGCTCCGCGCTGGAATTGCTGGGCGCGGCCTATGCGGTGCATCCGGCCTTCGCCGAAGCCCGCATCCTCGAATTCGGCTCCGGGCTGCGCCCGGCGTTTCCCGACAATCTGCCGCGCATCGCGGTTCACAACCGGCGCATCGCGGTCAACGGGCTTTATCGTCACGGTTTCCTGCTGGCGCCGGCGCTGGCGGAGCTGACGCTCGGCTATGTCGAGCGCGGCGTGATCGACAACGAGGTGATGCAATGCGCGTGACCGTCAACGGCGAGCCGCGGGAGATCGCGTCCGATCATGTCGACGCGCTGCTGAGCGAGCTCGAATATGAAGGCGCCCATTTCGCGGTTGCGCTGAATTTCGACGTGCTGCCGCGCAGCCGGTGGGCGACGACACCTTTGAAGACCGGCGACGAGATCGAGATCATCACACCGCGGCAGGGAGGCTGAGGATGGGCGCACACCAAACTCAGCCGTCATCGCCCGGCTTGACCGGGCGATCCAGTACGCCGTGGTTTCTCGGCTCAATCGCTGGCGCTCCCGAATACTGGATGCCCGCCTTCGCGGGCATGACGCCCTCAACCACCGGCCTTCGTGGTTACGAAAGCTATCCGCCACCGCGCCACACCGAGACGACACGGCTTATGGGTCCCGGCCTGCGCCGGGACGACATGGCATTTGGCGCCGGCTCGCAGGACATTCAGCCGTCATCGCCGCGTCAAACTCAGCCGTCATCGCCCGGCTTGACCGGGCGATCCAGTACGCCGCGGCGTCTCGGTTCAATCTCCGGTTCTCTGGAATACTGGATCCCCGCTTGCGCGGGGATGACGACGGAATTTGTGGAAAGCTAACGCCATGCTGAATTTCTACGGCAAACAATTCACTTCCCGCCTGCTGGTCGGCAGCGCGCTGTATCCGTCGCCGGCGATCATGCAGGCGGCGATCCGTGCTTCGGGCGCGCAGATCGTCACGGTGTCGCTGCGGCGCGAATCCGCCGGCGGCAAGACCGGCGACGCGTTCTGGTCGCTGATCCGCGAACTCGACGTCACGGTGCTGCCCAACACCGCCGGCTGCCGCAGCGTCCGCGAGGCCGTGACCACCGCGAAACTGGCGCGCGAATTGTTTGCGACCTCCTGGATCAAGCTCGAGGTGATCGCCGACAATGACACGCTGCAGCCCGACGTGGTCGGCCTGGTCGAAGCCGCATCGATCTTGATCAAGGACGGTTTCGAGGTGTTCCCCTATTGCACCGAAGATCTCAGCGTCGCGATGCGGCTGGTCGATGCCGGCTGCAAGGTGGTGATGCCGTGGGCGGCCCCGATCGGCAGCGCCAAAGGCATCATCAACCGCGATGCGCTGAAACTGTTGCGCGACCGCCTGCCCGACATCGCGCTGGTGGTCGATGCAGGATTGGGCGCGCCGTCGCACGCGGCCCATGCGCTGGAACTTGGCTACGACGCCGTGCTGTTGAACACTGCGATCGCCAAGGCCGCCGATCCCGTCGCAATGGCGAACGCGTTCCGCCTCGGCGTCGAGGCCGGCCGCACGGCATTTGAAGCGGGCCTGATGGAGGCCCGCGACTTCGCCTCCCCTTCCACTCCAGTCATCGGGACCCCGTTCTGGCATGCCGTATCCTGATCGATTTTACCCCGTGGTCGACAGCGTCGCATGGGTCGCGCGGCTGGCGTTGCTAGACGTCGGCACGATTCAGTTGCGCGCCAAGGACCTCAACGATTCCGAGGCGCTGCAACTGGTCAGCGACGCGCTCGAGGTCATCAAGGGTACCCGCGCCAAGCTGGTGGTCAATGATTACTGGCGCGCGGCGATCGTGGCCGGCGCCAAACATCTGCATCTCGGCCAGGAAGACCTGGTCGACGCCGACCTCAACGCGATCCGCAAGGCCGGCCTGACGCTCGGCCTTTCCACCCATGACGACGCCGAGCTTGAAACCGCCTTGAGCGCCGAGCCCGACTATATCGCGCTCGGGCCGATCTTTCCGACCACACTGAAATCGATGCGGTTCGCGCCGCAGGGGATTCCGAAGATCACCGAATGGAAAAAACGCATCGGCTCACTTCCGCTGGTCGCGATCGGCGGCATCAAGCTGGAGCAGGCCGCGGACATTTACGCCGCCGGCGCCGACTCGATCGCTGTGGTCAGCGACATCACCCAGAACGCCGATCCCGACGCGCGCGTGCGCGCGTGGCTCGGACAGAACGCGAAGGCCGCGTGAGATGCGAGTATACCCACCGGCGTCATTCCGGGGCGCGCGTCAGCGCGAACCCGGAATCTCGTTTCGTCTTTTGAACCTCGAGATTCCGAATCGGTCCGCTTTGCGGACCGTCCGGAATGACAACAATTATAAAAGGAGGATATCATGAACATCCGCTCCAATCCCGACACCACGCTTCCCGCCGTCACCACCGGCCCGCTTGCGTCATCGCGAAAAATCTTTGTCACGCCGGATGAAGCGCCGGATCTGCGCGTCCCGCTGCGCGAGATCATCCTGAGCGAAGGCGCCGGCGAGCCGAACCTGCCGGTCTATGACACTTCCGGTCCCTATACCGATCCCACCGTCACCATCGACGTCAATGCCGGGCTCCAGCGCGCCCGCATCGCATGGGTGAAGGAGCGCGGCGGCGTCGAGGAATATCAGGGCCGCGACATCAAGCCGGAAGACAATGGCAATGTCGGCGCTGCGCATGCAGCCAAAGCCTTCACCGCCCATCACAAGCCGCTGCGCGGCCTCGACGGCCACATGATCACGCAACTCGAATTCGCCCGCGCCGGCATCATCACCAAGGAGATGATCTACGTCGCCACCCGCGAGAACCTCGGGCGCAAGGTCCAGCTCGAGCGTGCCGAAGCCGCGCTCGCCGATGGCGAAAGCTTTGGCGCCTCGGTGCCGGCGTTCGTGACACCGGAATTCGTGCGCTCCGAGATTGCCCGTGGACGCGCCATCATCCCCTGCAACATCAACCACGGCGAACTCGAGCCGATGATCATCGGCCGCAATTTTCTCACCAAGATCAACGCCAATATCGGCAACTCCGCCGTCACTTCGTCGGTCGAGGAAGAAGTCGACAAGATGGTGTGGGCGATCCGCTGGGGCGCCGACACGGTGATGGACCTCTCGACCGGCCGCAACATCCACACCACCCGCGACTGGATCCTGCGCAATGCGCCGATCCCGATCGGCACCGTTCCCATTTATCAGGCGCTGGAGAAATGCGACGGCGATCCGGTGAAACTGACCTGGGAGCTGTACAAGGACACGCTGATCGAGCAGTGCGAACAAGGCGTCGACTATTTCACCATCCACGCCGGCGTGCGGCTGCCCTACATCCACCTCACCGCCAACCGCGTCACCGGCATCGTCTCGCGCGGCGGCTCGATCATGGCGAAGTGGTGCCTGGCGCATCACAAGGAAAGTTTCCTGTACACGCATTTCGACGAGATCTGCGACCTGATGCGCAAATATGACGTGTCGTTCTCGCTCGGCGACGGCCTGCGTCCCGGCTCGATTGCCGACGCCAACGACCGCGCGCAATTCGCCGAACTGGAGACGCTCGGCGAGCTGACGCAAATTGCCTGGAAGAAGGGCTGCCAGGTGATGATCGAAGGCCCCGGCCATGTGCCGCTGCACAAGATCAAGGTCAACATGGACAAGCAGCTCAAGGAGTGCGGCGAGGCGCCGTTCTATACCCTGGGGCCGCTGACCACCGACATCGCGCCGGGCTATGACCACATCACCTCAGGGATCGGTGCGGCCATGATCGGCTGGTTCGGCTGCGCCATGCTATGCTACGTGACGCCGAAGGAGCATCTGGGTCTCCCCAACCGCGACGACGTCAAGGTCGGCGTCATCACCTACAAGATCGCCGCGCATGCCTCCGATCTCGGCAAGGGCCACCCGGCCGCGCAACTGCGCGACGACGCGCTGAGCCGCGCCCGCTTCGACTTCCGCTGGGAGGACCAGTTCAACCTCGGTCTCGATCCCGACACCGCACGCGCCTATCACGACGAGACGCTGCCGAAGGAAGCCCACAAGGTCGCGCATTTCTGCTCGATGTGCGGCCCGAAATTCTGCTCGATGAAGATCACCCAGGACGTGCGGGATTATGCCGCGACGCTGAACGATCCTGATACGGTCGGGATGTCGATCACCGGCACCATCGAAGATGGCATGGCGCAGATGTCGCAAAAATTCAAAGAGATGGGTGGACAGGTCTATCTCGATGCGGAGAAAGTGAAGGAGAGCAATCGGGTGTTGTAGTCACACCCTCTCCTCGTCATGCCCGGGCTTGACCCGGGCATCCATATCTATCAGAAAATAAAAGCCGGGCGAGAGCCCGGCTTTTGTCTATGCGCGCTAGGTTCGTCGCCATGAATGTTGATCAAGGAAAAGGGCGCTATGCTCAATTAAAAAGCTACGCCAGTCAACGCGCGAAAAAATGGCTCACAGAGCAATTCAAGCAAGCGCTGGTAAAGGAGCAGCAAATGGCAAATAACGCCGTCCCGCCGGACGCGAGGAGGTGACTAGGTCAACCCCGACGCCCCCGCGCGGGTTTGACTGCCCAACCAAAGAAAGCATCTGAACCTCCGTGATAGCGATCTTTGAACCGCCCCATTGCCGCAACTACTTGGCCCAGCATCAAGACTACATCGCTGTTTTGCGGAACATCGTCCTCGTCGAATAGATCCAAATAGCTCCGATTAGGTTCGCCGTCCAAGATCGACAAAATATCGGTCAAGAGGCGATTCACGATTTTTACTTTGCTCTTGTTGAGAGCCGCCTCTGGCTTCTTTTTTGTCAGATCTTGGAATTCCCGAAACATCGCCTCGAGCAAAGGCATCGTAGACTCATAGCGCGACGATTTCTCATCGGTTGTGAAATCTGGCGATCCTGTCGTCCTAGGCATTACGTCGGCTACTTGTTGGTAATCTTCTTAGGTTGTGCGGTACGCATCGTATGCTCCTCGCCGTCTATCGACCACCACCAATTACCACCATACTGCACAATATGATCCGATCGGAATTTCTCAGCGCACTCTATATATTGCGAGATGATGAAGGTGGCATCACTGTTAGACGGCATTTGGTCTTCGGAAAATAATTCAAAATCTGAGAATGGATGGTAGGGCTTTCCGAGAAATGAATTGCATTGAGCTAGCGTGGCATTCACAAACTTGAGCTTAAAGGAATTCAGCGCGTCGTTCGGCGACTTTTTAGCCAACATCGATAATTCGTTATGAAAACTCGCCAGCTGGGCCATCAACTTCTCAAACGTATCGACGTCATTCTTCTTCATTGTTAAATCTCTCAAGACGGACAAGCTCGGCGAAACTCAATATAGGCACGCTTCAATACTTCTACAGGTTGCCGCTGCTTGCTTTCAAAAACCTGGACCATCAACTCTAAATCGGCATCGGTCAAAGCCAATATACAACGTCTTTGACCGGACCACAGTTCGATTGTGTTCTTGAACATAGCCCTCGATAGGGGATTTCGGGTGATAAGTATTCCGAAAGCTCCAAACTCATTTGTTAGGTAGCGATTCAGTTGATTGATGTGGTCTCGGTTCACGCTCTTAACGTTCTTGAGCTCCATTACGAGCTGTCGACTTCGATAGTCCTGCAAAATCTCGGCGAGAAAATCTATAGATCGGTTGTTGTAAAAAACTAAGTCTCGAATGGTCGAGCCCCCATCAGAACGACTCTGGGCAACCGCAAAATCGAGGTGAGGATAGAGCAGCGACGCCATAAGCTGCGTCACCGCATCCTCGTATTTCTTGTCCGCCTTATCTTCAAGGCCGCTAGGCAGTTTCTTGATTTCAGCGAGCTTTCGGCGCGCAGAGATTACTGGAATTTGCCTGAACAGTGGATCATTATTGCAATCTTCCGCTGTACGCTCTTTTCTTCTTACGTATTCGGCAACCATTCCATAGTTCGCTCGATTATACGTCAGGACATGGACGCGATCGTCAGAACCTTGCTTATTCACTACATCGTCTTTGGGGCATGCAGTTGCGAAGTAGTCCTCGAAGTTAATCCAAGGAACAAACCGAAGCCAACGCTTAGGCACCATCAATATGGGCGCATTCGTTTCCGGGTTAATCGGCAGCTCGACCTCAATGCCGCGGTCAAACCGCTGTTCCCGGTAATCGTACAGAGTTTCCAAGCGAACGAGCCTCCGGGGAATGGCTTGGGTAATGCATTGGTCGATTGTATAATCGATCAAGAACGACTTCAGAAAATTGCACGTGATATCACTCACGCGGTCTCGCGAAATTCCGTCCACGTACAGCTGGATTTCTTCAAAATGGACAAACCCAAATTTTGCGTATTCGGGGATTCGGCGAAACAGTTCCAAAATCTGCCGAGCCGTGCCTTCACCTATGCGCTTGCCTTTCCTATTCGAGGAAACGCCAAGTCCGACTTCGTCGCATTCAGAGGCTATGATGAGATTTTCGATTGCTTCCTTTTCCCGCCCCTTATGCAGTAGCCAGTTCTGGCGGTTGAACGAATTTACGAGAGCTGTATGCAGTGAATTGTCCTGCTGCGACGGCGAGCGCCACAGCAGGAAAGGATCAACGTAAAGCGGGACATCTTCGTCTAGAAATGGTATTGCGAAATCAATATCCGCCTGCGCGGTAGAGATCCCGTAGAAGTCGGTGAGGCGCGGACGAATCAGGACCATGGCTCAGTTTATCAAAGATGCCGTAGCAGCGCCGAATTGTTCAGCGTCTGATCCTCCGAGACTATGGTGACTCATGCCCATCCAGCACTTCCCTCCCCCGCCCGGCATCAAAGCCCCTCCGCTCTCCTTCGCCACCCGCGTCGGTGACTTGCTCTTCCTCTCCGGCATCCCCGGCTTCGACGCCAACGGCGCGCTGCCCGACAGCTTTGAAGCCCAGTTCGCCAACGTCGTCACCAACATCAGGCGCGTGCTCGATGAGGCAGGCGCGACGTTCCGCGATCTCGTCAAGGTCAACGTGCTGCTGACGCGCGCGGGCGACGTCGCCACGATGAATGCGCTGTATGCTGGCGCGTTCGGGCCGGCGCCCTATCCGGCGCGCACGACCTGCGTGGTGCAGGCGCTGCCCGACCCGAAGATGCTGATCGAGATCGAGGGCGTTGCTTCGCTGAAGTCATAGGAATGCCGTCATCGCCGTGGGCTTGATCCGGTAATCCCTCGCGTGAAGCGCATCTTTTGTTTTGATGGATGCGCGGGTCAAGCCCGTGCACGACGGATTGAGAATCTCGCCATGGAAAGACTTCCCGACCAGCTTGCGGATGATCTACGACTGGTCTTCGTCGGCACCGCGGCAAGTACGCGGTCAGCCGACGTTGGCCATTACTACGCGCATCCCGGCAATCGCTTCTGGCGCACGATCCACGAGATCGGCATCACGCCGCGCCGATACGAGCCGCATGAATTTCCGAGCCTGTTGAAACTCGGCATCGGCTTCACCGATATGTGCAAAGCCGGCGCGGGAATGGACCATGAGGCCCTCAACTTCCCCATCGATCTTCCGGCTTTCCGGGAAAAGATGCTGCGATATCGACCGCGGACCATCGCCTTCACCAGCAAAAAGGCCGCGAGCCTTTTTTATGGACGACCGACCAAGGCGCTTGCGCTGGGCCGGCAGCCGCCGCAGGAAGACTTTCCGATTGTCTTTGTGCTGGCCTCGCCATCTGGTGCTGCTTCGGGACACTGGACCGTGCAACCATGGCAAGAGCTGACGGATTGGATTAACGCGTGCGCGGGTTAGCGCAGCGTAACCCGCCACTTCCGAACGAGAAAAACGGTGGGTTACGCTTCGCTAACCACCCTACGAGTCTGATCCGCCGCATAACCCCGAAACACTACATCTCACTTCTCGAACATCGCCTCGAACAGCGTCTTTGCCCGCTCCAATCCTTCGTGGGTGAAGACCACGGATTTCACCTTGCCCACGGGATTGTCGATCATGCCCTTGTCGTGCAGGCGGCCAAGCACGCCCCAATCAAAGCCTTTCCAGGCCCTGTAGCCGTCGTGCAGCGTCAAATAAAGCAGCGCCAGCGCTGCGTCGTCGATCTTGTCGGTATCGAGCGGCATTGCGACCTCCTGCTGCGGCTCAACCGTGCGCCATCGTATTCAGGATTTCGCCGAGCGCAACGGGGACCGCGGCGCGGGCGGCGGTAATCCCTTTGCGATTGCGTTAGCGATGAGCAGAGCGTGACATCGGCGACACGGTGCCGGCTTATATTCACTCATGCGGGTGACATACCCGTGAACGGTCGCGGCCTCGACTTGCCACCGTCACCCTTTTGCCGCACCACTTGCAAGCTGGCCCATCGCAAAGACGGGCACCGCCTCGATGCACAGCGCCGGGGCGACCGGGGTAACATTTTTCCTTACAGGAGATTCGTCATGCGTCGCGCTACCGCCCTCTGTGCCGCCGCCGGCATTGCTGTCTCGTGCCTTGCCCTCGCGGTTCCCGCACAGGCCGCCGGTTATTATGTGATCCGCTGGGAAAATACCGGCATCTGCCAGATCTGGAACGAGGACCTGCGGTACAAGCCGATGCAGTGGCTGTCCGACTACAAGGTCGTCAGCAAGCCGGCTCCGACGTTCTCGGAAGCGATGGCGGTACAGCTCAAGATGCGGGACCAGCGCCGCTGCACCCTGTAAGGTGCCGCGCAAGCCTGTAAGGCGGATTAGCGCAGCGTAATCCGCCTGGCCTGGCAAACATCTCTCCGCGCGTCGCGGTTACAAATCTGCCTGCCGGGCAAATCACCCAAAAGTCTGTCGAGCCCCCGGCTCGGAAATATATCGCTTAACCTGTCGGGCAAATCAGCGCTACCAGCTCGCCCCGTCTCACCCGATGAGAGGGGCGGCTCGCGATCGTCACGAACGCGCGGTGAGATGCGGTGGACGCGACATGCGCGCAAGACGAACGCGCGTGATTGCGGACGGCGAAGTCGCGTGGTCCTGGCGCCCCGACGCTGGCGTCAAGTCGGCGGAGCGATCCGCCGATGACGGTGGCAAAAGAGCCCGGTCACCGGGGAGAGCGCGAAGTAAGCCGTAAACCACCGCGCAGGGAAAGCCGGATGATCCGGTTGAACCTGTGGTCCTACCCCCGTGCTTTTTTTTGCACGGGACCCATGGGTGCAATCGGCACCCGGCTTTCCCTGCGCCCTCTCTCTGCAAGAGGGCGGAAGATGACGCAAAGCTCGGGCGGAATCGCGCCGCGAGAATGCGGACGTGCGGCTGCTCGACACACTCGACCGTCATCGCCCGCCACCGGGTCGGCGCATGGCGCCGCCCGATGACAGGCTCCGGCGGGCGATCCAGTAAGCAGCGGCTTCTCGGCGCTGGTCGGGCGTCTCTGGAATACTGGATCGTCCGGTCAAGCCGGACGATGACAATAGAGGGCTGTTTGACAATTGAATCGGATACTTGCGCCACTCGGCTGTGTCGTCATTGCCGGGCTTGACCCGGCAATCCATCGCGCAAAGCGCAGCTTTAAGTGTTTGATGGATGCGCGGGTCAAGCCCGCGCATGACGAGTGGATGATTTGGCGGTCGTATGACCCGATGCCGTTACTTCAACGTAATCGCCAACCCGCTCAGGTCCGCGTTGGCCATCAGCCCGGTCTGGCGGCCGGCCAGTTCCAGCACCGCGCCCTTCTGGTTGCTCAGCACGATCGCGCGTGCGCCGCGGCCGACCGTGAGCCCCGCGCCCGCCGCGCCATAGACTCCGGCAACATCCGAGGGCCGGTAGATGTTGCTGACCCGGCCGTACAGCACCGTCTTCGATCCGCCGAACACGAGGCCGTAATCCAGCCCGCCGGTCGACAACGGGTAGCGCCGCCCATGAAAATTCAGCGTGCCGCTGCCGCCCGAGCCGCCGATGATCCATCCCGCCTTGTAGATCACGAGCGACACGGTGCCTTCGTCGGCATGGGAGGCGGAAGACAGCGCGGCGCCGGCAAAAGCAGTCAGCGCAAGCAGCGCAGCACGAAAGGCGGATGACATCTTCATTAAACAGGTTCCCCGGGGATGGTTTGAGCAGCGACACAGAACGCGCCGCGCGGTCGACTTGTAGCAAGCGCAGTCCGGATAGGCCAACAACCTGTAGGATGGGCAAAGGCGCTGTTCGCGCCGTGCCCACCGTTCAGTGTTCTCGGGCGAAAGTTGGTGGCTCGGGCACGCCGGAAAACCCGAAGGCATCGTGGGCCGGCGATCTTCCTCGCGTCCGATCTGTCGGCCTATGTCACGGGATCGATCGTGATGGCGGATGGCGGACACCGGACGGTGTGAGGGCGCTGCGGCGACACATCGTCATGGCCAGGAGCGTCAGCGACGAAGCAATCCAGGCTGGCCTTGCGCTGGATTGCTTCGTCGGAGTTTGTCATCGGGCGCGCATTCGCGCGACCGTTGGCTCGCAATGACGCTTGACCCATGACCGCCACGCCGTGTGTCCATGATGCGGAACCAGAAATGGACAGGCGCAGGTACTTGAAACCGCAGGCGGGATCGATCGCGCCCGACGGGATCATCCTGTCGTTGCCATCGGCCGCCGGCAGCAGGAAACATCAAGTGGATCAGAACGACGGCGATATCCTGACAAACAAAGATGATGGCAAGGTGACTTGTTCACCGCTTCGCGGTCGGGCCCGCGGAATTCTGGTTTCCCGAAAGCATGCCGCTGCGCCGGAATTGCCAGCGCATGGCGCGGTACCAGGCGTAACCGGCCGCCGAACCGCAGATCGCCATCATGATGACGTGGACGCCATCGAACGAGCCTACCGACCACAGCATCCATCCGGACCAGAGGACCGCGAACATGGCGGCGCAGAGTTTCAATTGGGTTTCGGCGTTCATGGCGGCGCTCCGGCGGTTAAAAACGACGCGCCATCCTGCGCGACGCCGTGCCTCCGCTCCGTGAGCTGGGTCACGGAACGTGGTTCCGGCGGCTCACCCAAACCGCAGCCTCGAGCGCTCCTTGGCCCGCTCCGCCTCGGTCTCGCGGTCCCGCGCCGGAGAGTGGGTATGCAGCGACGTCAGCAACCGGCGCGCGGCGGCGGAGACTTCCTCCACGGCACGGTCGAACGCCTCGGCATTGGCCTGCGAGGGCTTGTTGAAGCCGGAAAGCTTGCGCACGAATTGCAGCGCGGAGGCCTGGATTTCATCCTCGGTCGCGGGCGGTTCGAAATTGAACAGCGTCTTGATGTTGCGGCACATGGTTGGCTCCGTTGCGGTCTCTTCGAACCGAGGACGATTCAGCTTCGCAAAAGCCTACATTACGGCCGATTTTGTCATAGAATGGGCGGCGCGTTCACCCCCTGTCGCCACGCCGGCGCCAAAAAGCGAGTTCCCGATGACCCACGTCACCTACAAGATCGTCCAGCATGATGGCGGCTGGGCCTACACCGTGGACGGCGTGTTCTCGGAAGCCTTTTCGACCCACGCCGCGGCGCTGGCCGCCGCCAAGCGCGTCGCCATCGAGCAGCGCGTGCCCGGGCGCACCGAGGTGATCGAATACGAGACGTCCGATGGCAAATGGCACACCGAGACCGCCGCCGGCGGCGACCGCCCCGAGACCGATGTCGTGGACAAGCCGTAAATATTCCCTGCACGCAGCGGAAAAATTTCGCGGATCGCGGCGGTGCGGCCATCTCGGCGGATCGAGGCCTCGCTGCTCACGATCGATGCCGCCGATGACGAACGCAATTGCTTGCGCCGCGGCTTCGCATATTTTTTGAGCATGCATCCGCACCGCAGCTCGGGCCTAATCGCATTGTTCAATGCCTACGATTCGTGGCGCCTGCGCGACCAGCCCGCCACGATGAGGCGGGTGCAACGCTGTGGAGGATCGCATGCGAAGATTCGCGCAGATCGCCCTGCTGGCATGCCTGTCCGCGCTGGCCGGCGCGGCACTCGCCTTCGACAACGGGCAATATGAAAACGTGCCGCCTGATATCCGCGCCTGGTTCAAAGGTGTGATCGCGCCGAACGGCGTGCCCTGCTGCGACATTTCAGATGGCCATCGCACCGAATATGATGTCCGCGAGGGCGGCTATTGGGTACCGATCGAGGGCGAGTGGATGAAGGTGCCGGAGCGCGCCGTCATCCGCGACCGCGGCAACCCGGTCGGCGAAGCCGTCGTTTGGTATGTGCGTCACCGCGGCAGCATCGTCATCAGTTGCTTCGTGCCGGCGGACGCGGTGTGAGGCTTGATGCGTCGTCATCCCAGCGTAACCGCATCGCCGTTGCGCAGCGTGACGCGAACACCTTATGCTGATACTCTCGCCAAGACTTTGCATGGAGAGCGACCATGACCGATCTTGCCGCCAGCGACCTCTCGACGATCTACCCAAAACCCACGCCGCGCGTGATCGCAAAGGCGCGTCCGGAGATCGACGCGCATGCAAAAAAATTCATCGCGATGTCGCCGTTCTGCGTGCTCGCCACGTCCGGTTCCGACGGCAGCGTCGATGCCTCGCCGCGCGGCGGCAATCCCGGTTTTGTTCATGTCGGCGGCCCTAACCGGCTCCTGATGCCGGATCGCTCCGGCAACAACCGGATCGACAGTTTTCGGAATATCGTCGAAGGCTCGGGCTTCGTGCAGTTGATCTTCTTCGTGCCGGGCATCGACGAGACGCTGCGCGTCGGCGGCAAGGGAAAATTATCGGCGGAGCCGGATCTGCTGGCCTCGATGGTGGAGTTCGGCAAGCTTCCGCGCGCGGCACTGAGCATCGATGTGCACGAGGCCTATTTCCATTGCGGCAAGGCGCTGATGCGGTCGAGATTATGGTCGCAGGATACGCGGGTCGAGCGCGCGGTCATGCCCAGCATCAGCCAGGTGATCCACGACCAGACCAGTCTCGGCGAACCGGAAGACCAGGCGGTGGTCGAGGCGCGCTACCGGGAGCAGCTTTGACGGAATATGCTGGCACTGCATTGTGCCAATGCCAGCCGTCATACCCCGCGCATGCGGGGTATCCAGTACGCTGAGGCTTCTGGATTGGATCACAACCGTCTCTGGAATACTGGATCACCCGCTTTCGCGGGTGATGACGACTGCGAGTGTCGTTAATGCTCGCTCTCGAGCCCGCCGACATGCTTCTGGGTGTAGAGCTCAAGGCCGATCCGTTCGATCAGATCGAGCTGGGTTTCGAGGAAATCGATGTGATGTTCCTCGTCCTTCATCAGCCTCTCGAACAGGTCGCGCGAGACGTAATCCTTGACGCCGTGGCAGTAGGTCGCGGCCTCCTGGTAAAGGGTGCGGGCGGCGACCTCGGAGGCGAGATCGCATTCGATGATCTCCTTGACGTTCTGTCCGATCCGCAAGGGATCGAGCACCTGCATGTTGGGGAACCCGTCGAGAAAGAGGATGCGGTCGGTGAACTTGTCGGCGTGCTCCATCTCCTCGATGGATTCCTTGCGCCAGGTCTTGGCCATTTCGAGCAGGCCCCAATGGTTCAGCAGCCGGAAATGCAGCCAATATTGGTTGATCGCGGTTAGCTCGCTGCGCAGACCCTTGTTGAGATATTCAATGACTTTCAGGTCGCCCTGCATGATGCACTCCGCTCGTTGAGGCCAAATGAGTCGGCCTCTCATCCATATTAGAATGATTCTAAGTGATTATGAGCAGGAGAGCAACCCGTTCGCCTAACAATGGCAGAAACGGGGACATTCAGCGATTGCCGAATTTCCTAGCTGGCCGCGAGTGCGAACTCGGTGTGGACGTGAGTTTCGGTTCCGGCCTGATGGCTGTGCGCACAGTCGGAACGGCAGGCCTTGGCGCAACTGCCGAGCGCCTCGTCAATGATGGTCTTGATGGTGCGCACGCATCGCCCGCATTCGACCGAGCAGCCAAGGCAGCCATAGACCTGCTTGGCGCTGCGCGGCAGATCTTCCGCTGCGCTGACGGCGCTGCGGACATCATGGTCGGTCAGGACGTTGCAGGAACAAACAATCATGAAAAGACGGCACGCCTCATGGTGATGCGAAGCCATCGATATTCAAGACGACGAACGGATGCAAAAGGAAAAACCGCCTTTTGAAGCAATTCCAAACTGGACCTGACAAAACTGGAATGAGTTTAAAAAGCTTCAGGCAAAGGCCCCATGGCAGCTCCCTGTAAGACCCCAGTCCTTGTCAATCGCCACCTCCTCCGTCGCCGCCGCCCCCTCCATCGCCATCTCCTCCGCTATCGTCCCCGCCGAAATCGGCTGGATTGCGAGAACTATCGAGCGAGGCATTGTCGCCACCAGACCCGTTGAAAAAACTCCAGCCATCGCCACCGGCATAACCGCTATCCTGTCCGAAACTGCCGCCAGCGGACCCGCGATGGCCCCGGCGCTTCCGCAACCGGGTCATCAAGAGGTAGCCGACCAGCGACGTGGCGCCGACCGCCGCTCCGAATACCGCCATCGTGCTCGACATGGTTGCCTACCCTGAATCGCCGGGAAATACCCCGGATTGTGCACTGCAAAACACTCCGCCGGACCGGCCTGATCGCTCCATAGCGGCGGTTCTGTTCATTGATCGTTCAAGAGAAATGTGGAACTTTCACCGTGACAGAGTTCCTTTCAGCCGCTGTTCCTGCTCCATGAGAAAGGTGAAGCCATGAAGAAAACATTGATGGCCCTCGCTGCCGCCGCCACTCTGGCTGTCTCGGCCGTGGCAGTGCCCGCACCGGCCCACGCACAGCGCGGTGTAGCCGCGGGCGTCGCTGCCGGACTGATCGGCGGCGCCATCGTCGGCGGCGCCATCGCATCCCAGAACGGTTATTATGATGGATATGGACCGGGCTATTACGGCCCGGGATACGGCTATTACGGCGGACCGGCCTATGTCGCCGGCCCCGGATATGGTCCGCCCTGCGGCTGGCAGCGCCAGCGGTTCTGGGATGGCTATGGCTGGCGGGTTCGCAACGTCAGGGTTTGCTACTGAGCCGTTCACCTTCATTACAAACGCGCGCGTTGCCGTCGAGTGCGACAGGTTCTTCTCCCATGGCCTGAAAAAACCGTTTTTTCAGGCCATCAGCATCGAATGGTCACTTTGGATTGACTGTTGTGCGCTTTTTAGCGAAACGGCCAGTTTAGAATACGGCGTGTGAGTCACCCCAAACCCGGCGCTGAACCAAAGCGCCATCTCCAGGAGAGCCCAACACATGAAGAAGACATTTGCAGCCTGCGTCGCGGTCGCCACGATCGCCGGTTCGCTCGCTACAACGCCCGCAAGCGCACAGCGTGGCGTTGCCGCAGGCGTGGCGGCGGGATTGATCGGCGGCGCGATCGTCGGTGGCGCCATCGCCTCCAGCCGTCCGGCCTATGGTGGCCCGGCTTATGGTGGCCCGGCCTATTACGACGAGGCCCCTCCCCCGGCCTGCCGTCTCGTTCGCGAGCGCTTCTGGGATGGTTACGGCTGGCGCTTCCGTCGCGTCGAAGTCTGCAACTGATCTGATCCTGTCGCACAATCCGCGCGCCTCGATGTTGAAACCCGGCCGAAATTTCGGCCGGGTTTTTGTTCGTGCGCGACATTGAAACTCAGCGCGCCGCGCCGATCGAACGCAGCACAGCTTCGCTCGGCCAGCAATCGACCTTGAGGCCCGCGGATTTCTGGTAGGCGCCCAGCGCCGCGCGCGTCTTCATCCCCGCTTTGCCATCCAGTTTGTCGCTGTAGAGACCGACGCGCGTGAGATGACGCTGCATGGCTTCGACATCCGTGGTGCGCAATTGCGTCGAAGCCGACCACGGCGTCGCGAAGGGTTGCGGGCTCAGCATGCGGTCGCTGAGGTGGCCGACGAACAGCACATACAGATCCGAAAAATTATACTCCTTGATGACGAAATAGTTCTTCGTGGTCAGAAACGCCGGGCCGTAGATGCCCTCGGGCTGCAGCAGCGAGGCCGGCTGCGCCTGTTCGGCCGCGCTCAGTTTCTGTCCGCGTACCGGCACGAAGCCCGCGCGCAGCCATTCGCCGATCGGCTTTGTCACCTCGGGCACGCCTTGCGTACAATCGACATTTGCGGGGGCTCGCACCTCATAGGCCCAGCGCACGCCGCTCTGCCAGCCCTTGTTGACGAGTTGCTGCGCGGCGGAGGCGAGCGCGTCCGGCACCGAATGCCAGATGTCGATGCGGCCGTCGCGATCGAAATCGACGCCATGCTTGAAAAATTCCGACGGCAGGAATTGCGTGAGCCCGGTGGCGCCGGCCCAGGACGAGCGCATGTCCTTGCGCGCCACGTTGCCATCGCCGAGGATCTTCAGCGCCAGGATGAACTCGGTGCGATATTGATCCTTGCGGCGGCCGACATAGGCCTGCGTCGCCATCACGCGCAACCCGTCGTAGGGAAGCGTATAGCGGCCATAGTCGGTTTCGCGGCCCCAGATCGCCAGCACGATGGTGGCCGGTACGCCGAAGCGCGCTTCGATCGCGGTCAGAGCGTCGCGATGTTTCGCCATCAGCCGCTGCCCTTCCGCCGCCAGCCGCGCGATACTCGCCTCCTTCACATAATCCGCCGGCACCTGCACGAACTCCGCCTGCGACGGCGCACCGGTCGCCGGCCGCCCCGGCAGGATCAGATCGGGCAGCTTGTAGTCCGGCTCAAGACCGCGGGTTTCAGTGTCGAAGGTCGCCCGCGACACGCCGGCTGCCTGCGCCTCCGGCCACAGCGAAGCGATGAACTGCGTGAAGGCCGCGTCGGCGGCGCAGGCGGGAGACAAGCCCGCCATGACTGCCACGATCGGAAGGACGAACAGGATGCCTTTCACGGCGCGCACGAACCTGATGTCTCGCATGGCTGCCTACGCTCGTGAACGCCGAAGGTGGCTTTATCTCACAGCCACCATGAAAATCCGAGGAAACCGCAGCAGCACCTTGCCGTCCGCCTGCGGCGGATAGCTGGCCGCGATGCGCGCGGTGTAGGCGGCGAAATATTGCTTGCGCTCAGGCGGCTCCAGCGGATCGACGAACGGCCTAAGGCCGGTTCCCTTGACCCATTCCACGATCGCCGCGGCATCGTCGAGCACGTGATTATAGATCGTGTGCCAGATTTCCAGCCGCGTGCACAGCGGGCCCAAAGCGTCGTAATAAACCCCCGGCGTCGGCAGCGTGTCGCGCACCCGCGCCTTCTCGGCGAGCTTTTCCCGCCACGGCTCCATCTGCGCGACCTCGCGCATCAGGACATGGGCGGGCTCATCGAGATTATCGGGCATTTGCACCGCCAGCACTCCGCCCGGCGCCAGCGTGCCAAGCAGCCGCTGCAATTGCTTGAGATGGCCAGGCACCCACTGGAAGATCGCATTGGCGAACAGCACGTCGGTCTTTTCCGGCGGCACCCAATGCGCGACATTGGCCTCGATGAAGGTCTGAGCGGGCAGCCGCTCCCGCGCCTGCCGCAGCATGTCGGCGGAGGTATCGATGCCGGTGACCGCGGCCTGCGGCCACCGCTTCACCAGCAGCTCGGTCGAATTGCCGGGACCGCACCCGATATCGACGACCTTGCGCGCATCGGCAAGCGGGATCTGTTCCAGCAGGTCACGCGACGGCCGCGTGCGCTCGTCTTCGAATTTGAGATACTGCTCTGCGCTCCAGTCGGCCATTCCGGCTCCTTACCGCGTCAGCTGCTTGTCCTTCAGGCGGTGCGGGATGATGGAATCCCGCCCCAGCCGGCGCATCTTGCCAGCACTGCCGCCATCAGGACAAGTACGGCGATTGCGTTTTCGAGCAAGACCGCCGCCCATCAGTGCGAAACGGCGTGTTTGGCTTCCGCGGTCGCAATATTCGACAGGCGGTCGACATAGGCGATACCTATCGCCGACAGAATGAACACCGTGTGAATGATGGTTTGCCACATCACGCCGGTTTCGGTGTAACCGGTTTTTCCCGAAGCCAGTCCACCGGCCTCGATAAAGGTCCGCAGCAGATGGATCGACGAAATGCCGATGATCGCCATCGCGAGCTTGATCTTGAGCACGCTGGCGTTGACATGGCTGAGCCATTCGGGCTCGTCAGGATGGCCCTGGAGGTTGAGGCGGGACACGAATGTTTCGTAACCGCCGACGATCACCATCACCAGCAGGTTGGAAATCATCACCACGTCAATCAGGCCCAGCACCGCCAGCATGATCTGCTGCTCGCTGAAATCGAATGCGTGGGCAAACAGGTGCCACAATTCCTTCAGGAAAAGCACGACGTAAACGCCCTGCGCGACGATCAGGCCGACGTAGAGCGGCAGCTGCAGCCATCGCGAGCCGAAGATCAACATCGGGATGGGGCGCAAGCTCAAACCCTTCGGCAGCAACGGCGTTTCGGGGGTCATGGACATGCGCGGCAAAGCTCCGATTGATGGGACGAATTCGACCCATCAATGGTCATTCCGTTTGTCGGTGTCGAGACAGGCCGCAGCGACGTTTAACCGCAGCATGGATGTGAGAAACCGCCGCCACCCGCCTTGCCACCCGAATGCACCATGAAGGGCCCGGAAAACCCGTCTTTGCGCGGAGGCGTCTGGCCCGGATCTCGTAAAGCCTAGCGCGTCAGTTTCTTGTACTTCATCCGATGCGGGATGATGAGAATCCTGCCCCAGCCGGCGCATCTTGTCTTTTTCGTAATCCTGGAAATTGCCTTCGAACCATTCGACATGGCCGTCGCCTTCGAAGGCCAGGATATGGGTGGCGATGCGATCGAGGAACCAGCGGTCATGGCTGATGATCACGGCGCAGCCGGCGAAATCCTCCAGCGCCTCTTCCAGCGCGCGCAGCGTATCGACGTCGAGATCGTTGGTGGGCTCGTCGAGCAGCAGCACATTGGCGCCGGACTTCAGCATCTTGGCCAGATGCACGCGGTTGCGTTCGCCGCCCGACAGCGAGCCGACCTTCTTCTGCTGGTCGGCGCCCTTGAAATTGAACGACGAGCAATAGCCGCGCGAATTGACCTCGCGCTTGCCCAGAAGAATGAGTTCGTTGCCGCCGGAGATTTCCTCCCACACGCTCTTCTTGCCGTCGAGACTATCGCGCGACTGGTCGACATAGCCGAGATGCACGCTCTCGCCGACCGTGATGGTGCCCTTGTCCGGCTGTTCCTGCTTGGTGATCATCCGGAACAGCGTGGTCTTGCCGGCGCCATTGGGACCGATCACGCCGACGATGCCGCCGGGCGGCAATTTGAAGGTCAGGTCGTCGATCAGCACGCGGTCGCCGAAGGCTTTGCTCAGGCCTTCGAAGTCGACCACGTTCTGGCCCAGACGCTCGGCGACCGGAATCGTGATCTGCGCGGTCTGGGTCTGCTTCTCGCTGGCCTGCTTCAGAAGCTCTTCGTAGCGCTGGTAGCGCGCCTTGGACTTGGCCTGACGGGCCTTCGGCGAGGCCGCGATCCATTCCTTCTCGCGCTCCAGCGTGCGCTGGTGCGCGACATCCTCGCGGCCTTCCTGGGCGAGGCGTTTCTGCTTCTGCGACAGCCAGGCGGTGTAATTGCCCTCGTAGGGAATGCCCTTGCCGCGATCGAGTTCGAGAATCCATGACGTGACGTTGTCGAGGAAGTAGCGGTCATGGGTGACGATCAGGATGGCGCCGGGATAGTTGCGCAGATGGCCTTCCAGCCATGACACCAACTCGGCGTCGAGATGGTTGGTCGGCTCGTCCAGCAGCAGCAGATCGGGCTGGTCGAGCAGCAGCCGGCACAATGCGACGCGGCGGCGCTCGCCGCCGGAGAGCTTTGTGACATCGGCATCGTCGGGCGGGCAGCGCAGCGCGTCCATCGCCTGGTCGACCTTGCTGTCGAGATCCCACAGGCCTTGAGCCTCGATCTCGTCCTGCAATTTGGTCATCTCGTCGGCGGTCTCATCGGAATAGTTCATCGCCAGTTCGTTGTAGCGATCGAGGATGGCCTTCTGCTTGCCGACGCCCAGCATGACGTTCTCGCGCACCGTCTTGGCAGGATCGAGCTGCGGCTCCTGTTCGAGATAGCCGACGCGGGCGCCCTCGGCGACCCATGCCTCGCCGTTATACTCCTTGTCGAGGCCGGCCATGATCCGCAGCAGCGTCGATTTGCCGGAGCCGTTGACGCCGAGCACGCCGATCTTGGCGTCGGGGTAGAACGACAGGTGGACGTTATCGAGCACCTTGCGGGTGGGGTAGCTCTTGGTCAAACCCTGCATGAAATAGACGAATTGACGGGCCATCGCGATCCCTGGAAACGAGAGGATTTATGGAAAATTTGCTGCCGCTGATGTAGCGGCGCGGCCGCCAAAGGGCAACCGGGCCCCGGCGTTTTCCATCCGTTCACCATGGTTGATTACCGGGTGGATACCATGTGTGCGCCAAATCACGACAATTGAAAGCTTGTTTTAATAAATCAGGCCAAAGCTATCGATCGGCGCCTCCAAGAGCGCTTCCAACGCGGCGCAAGCCGCAAGCGAAACAGCAGGGCCGTGCCATGGCAATCATGACGTCACCATCCCTCTCCTCCCCGGCGGGCCGCCACCGCGAGCGATCCAAGCCCTTCGCCGAAATCCGGGCCTTCTGGCGCCATTTCTTCGTCCGGGCGTTCGATCCTTACCGGCCGGAACTGCACTATATGCGCGGTCCGGGTCCGGCCTGGCGCGCCAAGCACCGCTCGTCGTCGCGGCTGCATTCCAGCTAACCGTTTCACGTGGGCCGCGAACGCCCTCACGGCTTGCGCGCGAAAGCGCGGCGCGCGAACATGGTTCATCTTGGGCGGCGAATTCCCTGACCGCCTCTTCATCGGATGGACTTCCCATGACGCGGCTGCGCTGTGCAATTCTCGATGACTATCTCAATTTGTCCATGGCGGTCGCGGACTGGTCGAAGATCAGCGACCGCGTCGACGTCACGGTATTCAACCAGCCGTTCGCTTCGCCGCAGGCCGCGGCCAGCGCGCTGCAGGATTTCGAGATCATCTGCGCAATGCGCGAGCGCACGCCGTTTCCGCGCACGCTGTTTGCCGCGCTGCCGAAACTGAAGCTGCTGATCACCTCGGGCATGCGCAACGCCGCGCTGGATCTGGAAGCCGCGAAAGATCACAAGGTCGTGTTATGCGGGACGCAAGCGGGCCGCGATCCCACCGCGCCGCTGACCATGGGCCTGATCCTGGAATTGACCCGCAATATCGGCCGCGAGAATGCGCGCATGCACGCCGGCGAACCCCTGCAGAAATTCGTCGGCATGGAGATCGAGGGCCGGACGCTGGGCGTGGTCGGCCTCGGCAAGCTCGGAGCCAAGGTTTCCGTGCTCGCCAAGGCCTTCGGCATGAACGTGATCGCGTGGAGCCCCAACCTGACGCCGGAGCGATGCAAGGAAGTCGGCGTCGGCTATGCCGGCAAGGACGAGTTGTTTGGAACCGCCGACATCATCACCATCCATATGGTGCTGAGCGAGCGCTCGCGCGGATTGGTGGGAACCGCCGATCTGGCGCGCATGAAACCGACCAGCTATCTCGTCAATACCGCGCGCGGGCCGATCGTCGACGAAACCGCACTTTTGCAAACCTTGCAGCAGAAGAAGATCGCGGGCGCCGCGATCGACGTGTTCTCGGTCGAGCCGCTGCCGGTCGATCATCCCTTCCGCAAGCTCGACAACATCGTGCTGACGCCGCATCTCGGCTATGTCACCGAGGAAGGCTTCCGCAATCATTACGTCCAGATGGTCGAGGGCATCGACGCCTGGTTCAAGGGCGAGACGCTGCGAAGACTGGCGTAGCTAATGGTGCCCCGCCACAGCAGGTGTCGCCATCATTGCAATGACGTATTTGCGAAAGACGTATGATCAAAAGAAAAGGCGCGCTCGTTGGGCGCGCCCTTCGCGATGATGTTTGCAGCGATCCTATCGACCTAGCGCACCGTCACCGGCGCGGGCAGCGGCGGCACCAGGGTCGGCTGCGCACCGGGAACACCTGACATCGGCGCAGGCGCGGCACCGGCAGATCCGGGCGCCGGTTGCGCCGAGGCGGTGGCGGTTCCCGGCGGCTGACCGCCGGGCATCACCACCACGCGGGTGCCGACCTTCACGCGATCGAACAGGTCCGAGACATCCTCGTTCAGCATGCCGATGCAGCCCGACGAGACGAACTTGCCGATCGTCGAGGGCTGGTTGGTGCCGTGGATGCGATAGACGGTGGAGCCGAGATACATGGCGCGGGCGCCGAGCGGATTGCCGGGGCCGCCCGCCATGAAGCGCGGCAGATAGGGCTGACGCTCGATCATCTCGGTCGGCGGATGCCAATCCGGCCACTCCGCCTTGCGCGAGATCTTTTGCACCCCGGTCCAGGTGAAGCCGTCGCGGCCGACGCGAACGCCGTAACGGATCGCCCGTCCGCCACCCAGAACGTAATAAAGATAGGTGTTGGGGGTATCGACGATCAACGTTCCCGCCGGCTCCTTGGTGGGGAAAGTGACCTCCTGGCGGCGCAGGTTCGGGGACAGTTGCGCAGGAGCGACCTCGGGCTGTTCATCCGGCGGCAGCGCGGACATCACCATCGGCTTGCCGTCGGCCCCCAAGGGGGGCTGCGCCGTTCCCGTGGCATACCCCTGAGTCCCGACAGCCCCGGGCGGACGCAAGCCGCGATTGTCGTCGTTGGGGTAGATGAAACCCGATCCCGGAATACGGCTGTCGTTGCCGCGGTCCGAATAGATCTGTTGCGGCGGCCCGGCCGAACGGTCCGAATAGATCACCGGCGGCGGTCCATCGGGGCGGCCATAACGCGGATCATCGGGCGAAAGAATTGGACCGGTGGGGGCGCCACGGTCGGAATAGACCGGCGCGCCCATCGGCCGGCCATAGCGCGGATCATCCGGCGAAAGCACCGGACCGGGCGAAGGCAGCGCCGTCGAACTTTGCGCGTTCGGCGCCTCGTCATCCTCCAGCGCGTCGAAATCCGGCCCTCCGGGAGCGCGACGATAATCCGCGTCTGCCGGATAGCCGCCGGGCGGATAGGGCGCCGGCGCCGTCGAATAGACCGAACCGGGCGCTACCGGATAGTTCTGCGCCAGCGCGAGCGAAGTTCCCGCCGCGCCCGCCGCCACGGCAGCACAAATCGTCAGAATGTGTTTGATCATCATCGCTCTTGTATAGTCCCCAAGCCGACACCGGATCGTTAACCGCAGATGGCTGAAGATAGCGGCACATTCAAGACAAATCCGGTTAATTCGCTCCGGTTTCCAGCATTGTGATATCGGCGGAGGCCGTGGCAATCCTGCCTCACCGCGCCGGAAATGCGGATCCGGGATGATCGACGCGCATTTTTCGTCTCGATTTTTAACAAACGGCGCGGGAACCTTCGCTATTCTCGAATCAGCCTGATTCGCTTCGCGCTGGCAGCGTCCGCAGCGTCGCGACCACGGCCATTCTGTGGTCACCGCGTTCCCGACAGCTCAAGAACCCACGCAGGCCCCCTGCGAGGGTGGAACTCGCACCAATGCTCCCCGGTTTTCGTTTTCTGGTCGCAGCGATCATCCTGTCGTTGTCGATACTGGTGTTCGGCCTTGGCGCGGCGGCACTGCTGCGCGCGGCCCACGAGCAATTCGCCGGCAACCCGTCATGGCATATGGTTTCCCGCGAAAAGGGATTTGCACCGCGGGGCAAGGCCGCAAGACCCGTCCTGGCGCTGCTGCGCGTCGATGCGCCGGTCGCCGAAAGATCTGCCATCGAAACACCCGCTGTCGAGAAACCATCGGAAGATGTCGCAGCGGCGGCGGCGCCGGTTGAACCAGCCGAGTCAGCGCCGGCAACCTCAGGTCGACCCGAAAAGATCGCCGCGTTGAATCCGGATGCTTCATCGCCGCCCGAGCCCGCGAAGTTCGAAATCCCGGTCTCGGAATATCCGGCGGAGCCGGTCAATCCGGCGAAAAGTGAGATTGCGCCGGCCGACACCCCTGCCCCGGTTGACGAGACCAAGATGGCGGCAACCGGGAAGATGCTGCCGACTTCGAATGAAGCGGCCCCTGTCGCGGAAGCGGTCCCCGCCGCGTCCGAATCAACCCGGCAGGCGACCCCATCGGCCGCGCGCGGCACGGACGCGGCCTCCACCAAAATCGCCACGCTGGGCGGTCCGCCCGTCACCATCGAGGCGCAGCCACAGGCGACAGCCGCCGCCAAGCAGGAGGCGAACCTCGCCAAGAAGCGCCTGCGCGCGCGGCGGACGGCCCTGCGCCGCAGGCTCGCCACGCGTGTCCAGGCGGAGGAACAAGCGCTTCTTCAGCAGCAACAACAGCAGCAGCAGCTACTATTGTTCAACGCCTTCGCGCCGCGGCCGATCCACTGATCCCTTGAGATCACGCCGGCCCGGTGGCAAGCGGCGGTCCATCGGGCAGACCCCATTCCGCCCACGAGCCGTCATAGAGCGCGGTGCCGCGCACGCCGAGCCGATAAAGCGCCAAGGTCAACACCAGCGCGGACACGCCGGAGCCGCAGGTGGTCACGATCGGTTTTGTCATGTCGACGCCGGCACTGCCGAAAGCCCGCCGCAGCTCGTCCAGCGGCTTCATCGCGCCGGTGGCGGCGTCGAACAATTCGCCATAGGGCACGTTGCGGCTGCCGGGGATGTGACCGGAGCGGCGGCCCGGCCACGGCTCGGCCACCGTGCCTTCGAAGCGCGGCCGCGGGCGTGCGTCGACCAGCTGTTCGGCCTCGATTTCCAGATTGCCGAGCAATTGCTGCTGGCTGCGGACAAAACCTGAATCGAGGGTAGCCCGGAATCTTCCGGGCTTCGGGGCGACCTTGCCGGCATGCGTCGGGCGGCCCTCGCGCAGCCATTTCTGCAAGCCGCCGTCCAGCACCTTCACATTGGGATGGCCGAACGAAAGGAACATCCACCACGCCCGCGGTGCCGCGACCCAGGCGCCGGAGTCATAGGCGACCACGATGTCGCCGGAGGAAATGCCGAGCGCGGAGACGTCGCGCGCAAACTGCTCGGCGCTGGGATACATATGCGGCCGCGGATCGTTGCGATCGGCGATCGCGTTGACATCGAAGAACACCGCGCCTGGAATATGACCGCCGAGATAATCGTCCGACGGCAGCGGCAGCACCCCCGGCATCTTGTAGGACGCGTCGACGATCTTGACCTTTGGATCTTCGAGCCGGGCGGCGAGCCAATCGGTGGAGACAAGCGGATCGTCGGCGGCTGATGTCATCGTGCCAAATCCTTGTTGTCATTCCGGGGCGCAGCGAAGGCGCGACCCCGGAATCGGGAGGCGAAATTCCGGGTTCGCGCTGGCACGCGCCCCGGAATGACGAAAGAAACGATGCCGTCGCGGCTCAACTGTTCGGCTTCTTCGGCTCGAATTTCTCCACCGGGCCGCCGGCGTCGCGCCAGGCGGCGAAGCCGCCGCCCATATGGGCGACCGGCTTCAGGCCCATATCCTGCGCGGTTTTCGCCGCCAGCGCCGAACGCATCCCGCCGGCGCAATGGAAGATGAACTTCTTGTCGCTCTGGAAAATCGGCTTGGCATAGGGGCTCGCCGGATCGATCCAGAATTCCAGCATGCCGCGGGTGCAGGAGAACGCGCCGGGAATGCGCCCGTCGCGTTCGATCTCCCTGGGGTCGCGGATATCGACGATCACGACGTCGTCGCTTTGCGAAGCCTTGATGGCGTCAGTAGCGCTGACGGTCTCGATTTCCGCATTGGCCTCGTCGATCAGCGCCTTGATGCCGCGATGGATGGTCTGGGGCATTTTATCACACCTTTTACTTCCGTCATTCCGGGGCGATGCGCAGCATCGAACCCGGAATCTCGATCGAATTTCGTTACAGCGAGATTCCGGGTTCGCGCTGCGCGCGCCCCGGAATGACGACAACTACCGCACCAGTTCCTTCATCGCGCCCTCGATACCTTCGATGGTGATCGGATACATCCGCTCCGAAAACAGCCGTCGAATCAGGGTGGTCGATTCTGAATAGTCCCAGTGCCGCTGCGCCACCGGATTGAGCCACACCGCGTGCGGATAGGTGCGCGTGATGCGCTCCAGCCAGACCGATCCGGCTTCCTCGTTGACATGCTCGACCGACCCGCCGGGGACCATGATCTCGTAAGGGCTCATCGAGGCGTCGCCGACGAACACCACCTTGTAGTCGTGCGGGTATTTATGCAGCACGTCCCAGGTCGGCGTGCGGTCGGTGAAGCGGCGCTTGTTCTGTTTCCACACGCCTTCATAGAGGCAATTGTGGAAGTAGAAATATTCCATGTGCTTGAATTCGCTCTTCGCCGCCGAGAACAATTCCTCGACCTGCTCGATATGCGAATCCATCGAGCCGCCGATATCGAAGAACACCAGCACCTTGACGGCGTTGCGCCGCTCCGGGCGCATATGCACGTCGAGATAGCCGTGGTTGGCAGTCTCCTTGATCGTGGTGTCGAGGTCGAGTTCGTCGGGCGCGCCGGTGCGGGCGAATTTGCGCAGGCGCCGCAACGCGACCTTGATGTTGCGGATGCCGAGTTCGACGTTGCCGTCGAGATCCCTAAATTCGCGGCGGTCCCACACCTTCACCGCACGGTTGTTGCGGTTCTTTTCCTGACCGATCCGCACGCCCTCGGGATGGTAGCCGTGCGCCCCGAACGGGGAAGTGCCGGCGGTGCCGATCCACTTGCTGCCGCCCTGATGCCGGCCCTGCTGCTCCTTCAGGCGCTGGCGCAGGGTCTCCATGAGCTTGTCCCAGCCCAGCGCCTCGATCTGTTTCTTCTCTTCCTCGGTGAGGTATTTTTCCGCGAGCTTCTTCAGCCATTCGGCGGGAATGTCGGCCTTCTCCATGGCGTCAAGCAGGCTCTCCAGCCCCTTGAACACGGTGCCGAACACGCGATCGAACTTGTCGAGATTGCGTTCGTCCTTCACCAGCGCGGCGCGGGACAAATAGTAGAAATTCTCCACCGTCTGCTCGGCGAGGTCGGCGTCCAGCGCCTCCATCAGCGTCAGATATTCGCGCAGGGTCACCGGGACCTGGGCATCGCGCAGCGAGGTGAAGAATTGCAGGAACATGAATCACAGATTGCCCGCCACACCGTGCGCGTCAAGGGCTTCGGCAGACCAGACAGGCCTAGACCTGCTCTGTTTTTCAATTAGAATTGAACCAACAGGGCTTTCAGATGGGGCGTACTCAATGGGTATTCTTGCGGCGCTCGTGATCGGCGCGATCGCGGGCTGGCTCGCCGGCCTGATCGTTCGCGGCGCCGGTTTCGGGCTGATCGGAAATATCGTGATCGGCATCATCGGCGCGCTGGTCGCAAGCTGGATCCTGCCGCAATTGGGCGTCAGCCTCGGCGGCAGCGCGATGCGCGATATCGTCAACGCCACCATCGGCGCGGTGATCGTGCTGGTCATTCTCTCGCTGGTCAGGCGCGCCTGACGGATACTTTATTACCCGATGACGGATCCTTCTTACCCGATAACGACCGCGGTCGTTTCATGCTCAGGCGTCAGCGCGCGTCCGCGCTCAAGAACAAACAACAAGGCACATATTCGATGAAATTTACCGGCACCAAGGACTACGTCGCCACCGATGACCTCAAGGTCGCGGTCAACGCCTCGATCGTGCTCGAGCGCCCGCTGCTGATCAAAGGCGAGCCCGGCACCGGCAAGACCGTGCTGGCCGAGGAAGTCGCCAAAGCGCTCGGCGCGCCGCTCCTGACCTGGCACATCAAGTCCACCACCAAGGCGCAGCAGGGCCTTTACGAATATGACGCGGTGTCGCGCTTGCGCGACAGCCAGCTCGGCGACGCCAAAGTGTCCGACATCTCCAATTACATCAAGCGCGGCAAGTTGTGGGAAGCCTTTACCCACGACAAGCGCCCGGTGCTCCTGATCGACGAGATCGACAAGGCCGATATCGAATTTCCCAACGATCTGCTGCTCGAACTCGATCGCATGGAATTCTTCGTCTACGAGACCGGCGAGAACATCAAGGCGAGCCTGCGTCCGATCGTGATGATCACCTCCAACAACGAGAAGGAACTGCCGGACGCGTTCCTGCGCCGCTGTTTCTTCCACTACATCAAGTTTCCCGATATCGACACCATGAACCGGATCGTCGAGGTGCATTTTCCCGGCATCAAGAAGCGC
Source organism: uncultured Alphaproteobacteria bacterium (assembly GCA_963793165.1). Taxonomy (GTDB): domain Bacteria; phylum Pseudomonadota; class Alphaproteobacteria; order Rhizobiales; family Xanthobacteraceae; genus Bradyrhizobium. The sequence goes on along the minus strand of CAWBYU010000001.1, from coordinate 1,006,971 downwards.
CTGGTGGAGGAAGCCTTGCGGATCTTCTTCGAGGTGCGCGAAGTGCCGGGCCTGAAGAAGAAGCCATCGACCTCGGAACTGCTGGACTGGCTGAAGCTGCTGCTCAACGAGGAGATGACGCCGGAAATGCTCAGGGAACGCGATCCGCGCAAGCTGATCCCGCCGCTGCACGGCGCGCTGTTGAAGAACGAACAGGACGTGCATTTGTTTGAACGCCTTGCCTTCCTCAGCCGCCGGGAAGTGTAATTGCGGCCGGTGCCGCCGGAGCTCTTCTCCGGCGACATCGGTTCTGAAGCGGCCCAACAAACAACAAAAGACCAGGGAAGATGAACGTTCAAACCCAAATTCACAAAACCCCGCCCGGCACGTCAGAACATTTCGACGTCCTGATCGCGGGCGCCGGCATCTCCGGCGTCGGCGCCGCCTATCATCTGACAACACAATGCCCGGGCACGAGTTTTGTCGCGCTCGAAACCCAGAAGACCTTTGGCGGCACCTGGAGCACGCATCGCTATCCCGGCATCCGCTCCGACAGCGATCTCCACACCTTCGGCTACCGCTTCAAGCCCTGGACCAGCGCGCCGATCGCGACCGCCGCAGAAATCCTGAAATATATGGGCGAGGTGATCGAGGAGAACGATCTCGGCCGCCACATCCGTTATCAGCACACCATCACCTCGGCGAAATGGTCGAGCGACGAGAATCTCTGGACCATCGAGGCTGTCCGGGCTGACACCGGCGAGGCGTGCCGCTTCACCACGAATTTCTTCTGGATGTGCCAGGGCTATTACCGCCATGCCGAGGGCTATACGCCGGAATGGAAGGACATGGCCGCCTTCAAGGGCCCTATCGTTCATCCGCAGAAATGGCCTGAAGATCTCGACTACAGGGACAAGCGCATCGTCGTGATCGGGTCGGGCGCAACGGCCGCGACGCTGATCCCGGCGCTGGCCAAGGATGCCGCGCATGTGACGATGCTGCAGCGCTCGCCGACCTATTTCAGGACCGGCCGCAACGCCGTCGAGATCGCCGAGACGCTGCGCCAGTTGCAGGTCGACGAGAAATGGGTCCACGAAATTACGCGCCGCAAGATCCTGTTCGATCAGGATGCGTTCACCCGCAAGACCTTCGAGAGGCCCGAGGCGGCCAAAAAGGACCTGCTGTCCGCGGTCGAAGCCTATCTCGGCCCCGACTACGACATCAAAACCCATTTTACCCCGAAATACCGGCCGTGGCGGCAGCGCATCGCCTTCATCCCGGACGGCGATCTGTTCCAGGGCATCAAGTCCGGCAAGGCTTCGGTCGTCACCGACGAGATCGACCGCTTCACCGCCAAGGGCATTCTGCTGAAATCCGGCAAGGAGCTGGAAGCCGACATCATCATCACGGCGACCGGTTTCAATCTCAGCGCCAATGGCGATATTGCATTCGAGATCGACGGCAAGCCGCTCGATTTCGCCCACACCGTCACCTATCGCGGCATGATGTTCACCGGCGTTCCCAACCTGGTCTGGGTGTTCGGCTATTTCCGCGCCAGCTGGACGCTGCGGGTCGATCTGGTCGCCGACTTCGTGTGCCGGCTGCTCAACCACATGAAGGAAACCGGCGCCAAAAAGGTGGCACCAGCACTGCGGCCGGAAGATCACAACATGCCCCTGCTGCCATGGATCGACTCGGAGGATTTCAATCCAGGCTACATGATGCGTGGCATGCATCTGCTGCCGAAGCGCGGCGACAAGCCGGAGTGGCAGCACAGCCAGAATTACTGGGCCGAGAAGGACGAATTGCCAGCCATCGACCTCGATGACACGGCGTTTGTCTACGAGTAGGCGGCGCCATCAACTGCTTATCTGCGCCCCGCTGCATGGACTAGCGCCTCCGGTGCGCTGCGGCCGCGTATCAGGTCCGATGCCTTGTCGGCGATCATCATGGTCGAGGCATTGAGATTGGCCGAGATCATCCGCGGCATGATGGAGGCATCGATCACGCGCAGGCCCTGCAGGCCATGCACGCGCAACTGGTCGTCGACCACGGCCCAGCTGCTATCGGCCGGGCCCATGCGGCAGGTGCAACCGGGGTGAAACGTCGTGGTGCCGCGCTCGGTCGCGGCCGCCAGGAATTCGTCGTCGGTCTGCACGTCCGGTCCGGGAAAATCCTCATAGGCGTAATAGGGTGCGAGCGGATCGGATTTGAGCAGCCGCCGCGCCAGCTTCATGCCGGCGACGACGGTGCGGCGGTCCAGTTCCTCGACCAGATAATTGGTCTGGATGATCGGCGGCGCGAAAGGATCGGCCGAGCGGACACGAACATAGCCGCGGCTTTCCGGCCGTTGCTGCCAGGATGCGACGGTCATGCCGGGCTCGTCTTCAAGCTGTCCCTGCACGCCCTCCTTGTAGCTCGCGGGCGTGAACGTCAGTTGCAGATCGGAACTCTCGGTGGTCTCGCCGGAGTGCCAGAAGCAATAGACCATGGTCGGCGACAGCGAGAGCAGGCCGCGCCGGGTCGCCGCCCACTTGATGGCCTCCCCGACCAGACTGAGGCCGCGCCGCCGCTCGTTGATGGTCTTGATGTTCTTGACCCGCGCGACCGAACGCGGCGCGTAATGGTCCTGCAATCCTTCGCCGACGCCTGATAGCGCGTGGCGGACCTCGATGCCGAGCGGGCGCAGCAAATCCGGCGATCCGACCCCGGACAATTGCAGCAGTTGCGGCGAGTTGTAGGTGCCGCCGGCCAGGATGACCTCCTTCGCCGCGCGGACCTCGGTGACAGCGCCGCCCTTGCCACCCTTGGCGTAGCGCACGCCGACCGCGCGCTTGCCCTCGAACACGATCTCGGTCGCATGGGCGTGCGTCCGCACATGGACGTTCGGCCGCTTCATCGCCGGATGCAGAAACGCGGTCGCAGCGCTGACGCGCAGGCCGTTCCGGATGGTGCGCTGGGCGTAGGACACGCCCTCCTGGATCGCGCCGTTGTAATCGGGGTTGCGCGGAATGCCCAAGCTCATCGCGCCGGCCATGAACGCCTCGCAGAGCGGATCCCGCCAGTCCATGGTGGTGACGGTCAGCGCGCCGTCGCGCCCGCGAAAGGTATCCTCGCCCTCGCCGATGCGCTGCTCCAGCCGCTTGAAGTAAGGCAGCACATCCGGATAGCCCCAGCCGCGATTGCCGAGCTGGGCCCAGGTGTCGAAATCCTGGCGCTGGCCGCGATTGTAGATGTGGCCGTTGATCGAGGAGGAGCCGCCGAGCGTCTTGCCGCGCGGCGCGTAAATGCTGCGGCCGCCGGTCCAGGGTCCCGGCTCCTGCTGGTAGGCCCAGTTGATGCTCTTCATGTGGAAGGTCTTGATGAAGCCCGCCGGCAGATGGATGTAGGGATGCCAGTCGCGGGGGCCGGCCTCGAGCACGCAGATGCTGGTGGCCGGATCTTCGCTCAGCCGGTTTGTGAGCACGGACCCCGCGGAGCCCGCACCGACGATCACATAATCGAATGTTTCCATCATCTTCCGCAGCTACGCTACCGCGCCTTCTCGTTCAATTGAAAGGTCAGGTGCGCCTTCACCGTCGGCCATTCGCCGGCAATGATGCTGTAGACCACCGTGTCGCGCAGCGTGCCGTTCGACGCGATCTGATGGCTGCGCAGGATGCCGTCGAGTTTTGCTCCGAGCCGTTCGATGCCGCGCCGGCTCTGCTGATTGAAGAAGTGCGTGCGGAACTCTACCGCAATGCAATCGAGTTTCTCGAACGCATGGGCGAGCAACAGCAATTTGCACTGGGTGTTGAGCGCGCTGCGCTGCACGCGTTTGGCATACCAGGTCGAGCCGATCTCGACCCGCCGGTTGGCGGCATCGACGTTCATGTAGGTGGTCATGCCCGCGATTTTGCCGTCGGCATCGAAAACGGTGAACGGCAGCATCGACCCCGCCGCCTGCAGGGCGAGCCGGCGGTCGATCTCCTTGCCCATATCCTCCGGTTTCGGAATGAAGGTGTACCAGAGATTCCACAATTCGCCGTCCTTTACCGCTTCCGTCAAACCGTCGCGATGATCCTGCGACAGCGGTTTTAACTGCGCGTGCGGACCACGGAGCGAAACGGGTTCAAGCCAGGGCATTCAAAACTCCATTTCTATCAGCGTCATTGCGAGGAGCGTAAGCGACGAAGCAATCCATTCTTTCTTTCCGCGGACGATGGATTGCTTCGCGGAGCCTGTCATCGGGCGGCGGCTGCGCGCCGACCCGTTGGCTCGCAATGACGTGGATAGTTATCGTTTTCGGTTCACTTGTTCAGAAAATTCAGCGGCAGGCCGGGCCGTGCCCAGTCCATCGCGACCAGTTCGCCCTTGCCGGACAGCGTGATGTAGGCGGTCTTCAAGTCGGGCCCGCCGAAGGCGATGTTGGTGGTGACGCGGTCGCCGGTCGGCACCTGCTCGACCAGGGTACCGTCCGGCGCGATCACGGAGATACAGCCGGAGACCAATGTCGCCACACAGACATTCCCGTTTGCTTCCACCGCCATCGAGTCGAACATCTGGTAACCGCCAAGCCCTGCGATCGGCTTGCCGCGCTCGCCGCGATAGATGACGTCGCGCGGCTTGATGGTGCCCGGCTCGGAAATTTCGTAGGCCCACAGCCGCGCCGTCGGCGTCTCCGCGATGTAGACCGTCTTTTCGTCCGGCGACAGGCCGATGCCGTTAGCGGGCAGCACGCCATGCACGGACTCGACGATCTCCTTCATGCCGGGCTTCAGATAATAGAATGCGCCGACATCCATCTCGCGGGCGCGGCGCTTGCCGAGATCGGAGAACCAGAGCCCGCCATGTTTGTCGAACACCAGATCGTTCGGCCCCCGCAGTGCATGCTCGCCGCATTTGTCGACGACGGTTTCGACCCCGCCGCTTTGCATGTCGACGCGCTGGATCGAGCCGCCCTGATAATCGTCGGGCTGCGGGCCCGGCATGATCGTCTTCCCGGTAGGTATCCAGCTAAAGCCGCCATTGTTGCAGATGTACATCTTGCCGTCAGGCCCAAGCGCCGCGCCATTGGGGCCGCCCGGAATTTGCGCGACCACTTCCTTGCGCCCGTCGGGATAAACCCGCGTCAACCGGCGCCCGCGGATTTCCACCAGCACCACCGAGCCGTCGGGCATGACCACCGGGCCTTCCGGAAACTCCAGATCGGTGGCGAGAACGCGGACATTGGCCATGAAGTCCTCCCGGCTTTTTTTGGCGCAGGCGGATCTGCAAGTTCACTCCGCACACGCAACGACGTCGTTGCGCGATGTTATGGCAAAGTCGGCAATCCTTGCCAAGCAACCGGCGGCCATGGACTGCGCAATGCAGCCCCGCGTCCCGATGCTGTCGTGGAAAAGAATGGCGGCTGCAGCGAAGCAAGCGCAGAGCAAGAATGGATTGCTTCGTCGCAAGTGCTCCTCACAATGACGGTGCTCCAATCTTGTAGGGTGGGCAAATACGCGCTTGCGTCGTGCCCACCAGCCATCAACAGCGTCGTCCTGAATGGTGGGCACGCTGCGCTTTGCCCATCCTGCAAACCTAAATGAGAAATGCCCGCGTTCCCGCGGCGCGATGCGCCCGGGTTTTTGCAGGAAGCACCCTCGAAAAATAAGAGGGCGCAGGGAAATGCCGGGTGCCCGCTGCACCCACGGCCTCGTGTGCAAGAGTAGAAGGTGGAAAGCACACGAGTATACAGGTTCACCGGAACACCCGGCATTCCCTGCGCAATGGTTTTAACGGCTTATACCGCGCTCTCCCCGGTGACCGGCCGCTTTTGCCACCGTCATCCGCGAATCGGCGTATCGGGCCCGGTCGGGCCATCGCGCCTGTCGCGAACTTGACGCCAGGGTCGGGGCGCCAGGACCACACGGCTTTGCCGTCCGCCGGCTGCACCGTTCGTCTGGCACTTCATCGATCGCTCACGGGAAACCCGCCCTGCGATCTTTGGTGCGCCCGATGCAACCGCGGCCACCGCATCCCGCCCCAACGTTCGTGACGATGGCCAACGCCCCTCTAGCGGGACAGGATGCGTGCAGGAAATCCTTGATTTGGGGTATTGGTCCAGCGGCATATTTTTCGAAAGACGACTGGACACCCCAAATCAGCTTGATTTGCTTCAGAAAAATCGTCTCGCCGCGCAACGCCGGATCGAGGCCAACGGCTTTGCGAGATGGGCGATGGCCGCGAAACAGAGCGCGCGCTATCTGCAAACAGTATATTTTGTGCACTGCCGGATGACGGCAGCCAGTGATTCCAGATCGTGTGGACGGTGCGGCGAACGGTCGAGACGCGTTGCCAAAACAGGAACCGCCACACCATCTTCCGTTCCACGGAAAATGGCCGTTGGCAAATAGACCTGCACCTTCGCTGGCAAGGTCATCCCGATCGTGCATACTGCGCCTGCATTCAATCCGACGGCTCACTTGAAGCTGCCCAATAAACAAGACTGCCTGAGCCTCGGCCAGCACGTCAGGGAGGACGATGATGCACCACCATATCCTGAGCCATGCCAAAACCATCGCGCTTGCGGGACTTCTGATCGCGTCGGTTGCGAGCGCCGCCGGCGCGCAGAAGAAATACGATCCGGGTGCGACCGATACCGAAATCAAGATCGGCAACATCATGCCCTATTCCGGGCCGGCGTCCGCCTATGCCACGATCGGCAAGACCGAGGCCGCCTATTTCAACAAGGTCAATGCCGAAGGCGGCATCAACGGCCGCAAGATCAATTTCATCTCCTATGATGACGGCTACAATCCGGCCAAGACCGTGGAGCAGGCGCGCAAGCTGGTCGAAGCCGACGAGGTGCTGCTGGTGTTCAACCCGCTCGGCACGCCCGGCAACACCGCGATTCAAAAATACATGAACGCCAGGAAGGTGCCGCAGCTATTCGTTTCCACGGGCGCCGCCAAGTGGAACGATCCGAAGAACTTCCCCTGGACCATGGGCTGGCAGCCCAATTATCAGACCGAGGCCCGGATCTATGCCGCTTACATCCTGAAGAATTATCCCGGCAAGAGCATCGGCATTCTTTATCAAAACGACGACTTCGGAAAAGACTATGTCATCGGGCTTCGCGAAGGACTGGGCGACCAGGCCGGCAAGATGATTGTCGTGGAAGCCTCCTACGAGACCACCTCGCCGACGGTGGATTCGCAGGTCGTTCAGATCAAGACCGTCAACCCCGACATTTTCATCAACATCTCGACGCCGAAATTCGCCGCGCAGGCGATCAAGAAGCTGGGCGAGCTGAAATGGAATCCGATCCATTTTCTCACCAACGTCTCGGTTTCCGTCGGCAGCGTCATGAAGCCGGCCGGATACGAGAACAGCCAGGGCATCCTCAGCGCGGCGTATCTGAAGGACCCCAAGGACGCGCAGTGGAAGAACGACCCCGCGATGAACGAATGGCGGGCCTTCATGACCAAGTGGTATCCCGAGGGCGACCAGGAAGACGCCGCAACCGTTTTCGCCTACGGCGCCGCCAAGGGACTCGAGCAGGTGCTGCGGCAATGCCAGGACGACCTCACCCGCGAGAACGTCATGAAGCAGGCGGCCAACCTGAATTTCGAGATCGGCATCTACCTTCCGGGCACCCAGATCAGAACCAGCCCGACCGACTTCGCGCCGCTTGAGCAACTTCAGATGATGCGGTTCAAGGACGAGAGCTGGGAGCTGTTCGGACCGCTGATGTCGGGCGAGAAGAGCTGAGCAGGCGTAAGCTTGATCCCTTCCCCTTGTGGGAGGGTGGCGCGAAGCGCCCGGTGGGTTAGCGCACGGCAGTGCGCGAACAATCACTTCGCTGAAACAGCCCCCCACCCGACCGGCCTTCGGCCGGCCACCCTAAGAGCGAGCTTCGCTCGTCTCGACCCCACGAGGGGGAGGGATTAAGAAAGCAGTACCTTATTTCGCGCCGTCCTTGGCCGGCGGCGCGTCGGTTTTCTTCTTCTGGTCCTCGGCCGCTTTCTTCTGCGCCGTCTGCAACTCGTCCACCAGCTTCTGCAGGGAGGCGACGGCGGCTTTCAGGCCCTCGGTCTGCCGGTTCGCGGCATCGAGCTTCTGCTGATGGTCGGCGCCGAGTTTGGCGATGGTCTTTTGCAGAAAATCGACATTGCTCTGCAGGCAGCTCGTCCGCCGCTCCATGGTCTTTTCCACGGTGCAGATCTCGATGCCGGGAATGTCCTGGGCGCGGGTGCCGGCGGAAACCAGCAAGCAGGGCGCCACCACCACTGACGCGACGAGTACAATGCGGCCGATCATGGAGAACCTCTTGTTGTGCCCATCACATGAATTTGCGCAGGGCCGCCCCGAGGCATAAAAGATACCACACTGAAACCTTATTCGGGCGTGAGGTTTTCTGATCGATACCCAAACGGGGCAAGGGGCAGCTCAAGAGGCGCGAAACGCAAACGCGGCGATGGCGCGTCTCTTTCAGGGGAGAATTGTGGAAATGGCAACGCGCGAACGACGTCTGGCCGAATTCAACGGCAACGGCGAACCGCCGGCGAACCTGCCGGTCCAGGTGCTGTGCGAGGACCACAGCGGCACCTATCAACTTCCGTTTGCATGCCGCTTCGTCAATGGCGAATGGCGCAACAACGAATCCGGCGGCACGGTCGAGGCCACCGTGGTCGGCTGGCGGCTGCCGCGAACCACCAGCCGGGCATTCTAGATTGCTTTCAAGCGAAAGCCCGCCCCCATTGGGATAGCGGGGTGGACAGCGGTTCGCGTCAGGAAACGCGTCTCATCAAAATCTGGAGTTTCGTTTCGATCGAAACGGAAGGCTCCGGACCCGGCCGCTGTCCCATAATGCAACGCAAGCCGTCGGCGTCTTAAGATTCAGAACGCCGGCGGAACGAATCGCGCCCGAATCAGTGGCGAGGCCCTGTACTCGGTTGTTCACGGCTAGATGTCGGCCTGGGCATGATGCGGCGCACCAGATCCAGCACCACCGCCACCGATCGCACAAGGCGGCCGAGAACAAACGTTAATTCTTCCGGCAACCGCAATCGGCCTATTTCCAGGGTGTCACCGGCGGAACGTTGTCGGTGGCCGGCGGCATGTCGACGGTTTTGAAGTCCGCCGGGCTGACGATTTCGAGATACTCCATGTCCGGCGAGTAATCGTAGAGATAGTGCACGATCCCGGGCCGCTGATGCACGACATCGCCGGCCTGCACCAGGGTGGGCTTGTCCTCATACATGAAGCGGGCCCAGCCCTTGGTCATGATGACGATCTGGAAATCGCATTCGTGCTTGTGCCATCCGGTGCCGTCTTCCGGCGGCATGTCCGGATTGGCCTTGACCAGATGGCAGATCACCTGCCCTCCGGTCGCGGCTGCGATGCCGAGATCGCGATACAGAAAGAAGTCGCGCAAACCGCCTCCCGTGAATTCGGTATCGCCGGGTTTGACGTGGGAAAACTTGTTGACGACAGCGTGCTGATTCATCAGGGCCTCCACTGTTCTTGTGCGTGCAATCGCGACAGCGCCCGAGCGTCCAACTTTTTGGCAGCGCAGGATCGCAGCCTTCGCAGCTTCGTTGTGCCATGCGAAAATCACGCCAGCGGCAATGCATCGCGTCGAATTCGAACGCCGCTGCCGCGAACCGCCGGAAGCTCTTGGCCGCAATCCGGAATCGGAGACAAGCAATAGTTGCAGCGTTATCGCAGGTTCAGTGCAGGAAGCCGTGTCAAAGCCCTGGATGGCATCAAGTTAAGCAAGGCCTGCCCTCACCTTGAGCCCTTCAAACAGGCAAGGAAGCGCGTGCATTGCCTAATATTCGACCTCAAGCTCTTCGATGTCGGCGGGCTCGGCTTTGGCGGCCTCGATCCATTCCTGCATCTCGGGCATCGCCATGATGGTGCCGGCATAGACCGCGAGCTTCGGATCCAGCTTCACATCGTAGGTCATGAAACGGGTGACCACCGGCGCATACATCGCGTCCGCCATGGTGCGCTCGCCGAACAGGAAGGGGCCGCCCGATTTGGCCAGGCATTCGCGCCAGATCGTGCAGACCCTTTCGATGTCGGCCTGCGCGCGCGACCATATCTTGAAGTTGGGAAAGTGGCCTTTCAGATTGACCGGCAGGGACGCGCGCAAGGTGGTGAATCCCGAATGGATCTCGCCGCAAATCGAACGGCAATGCGCGCGCAAGACGCGGTCCGCCGGCAACAGGCCGGCATCGGGCCTGATCTCGTTGAGGTACTCCGCGATCGCCAGGGTGTCCCATACGGTGGCGCCCTCGTGCCGCAGGCAGGGCACCAGGATCGACGACGACAGCAAGAGGATTTCGGCCCGCGCCGAAGCATCGTCGGGCGCGGTGACGATTTCGTCGAACTCGAGCCCCGAGAACCGGGCCAGCAGCCAGCCGCGGAGCGACCAGGACGAATAATTCTTGCTGCTGATGGTCAGTGTCGCTTTCGCCATATCGCCTTCCCCTCACGAATGAACGCGCCCCACCGGCCATGCAGCCGCCGCTCCCTGTCCCCAAAGCGTACCGCTGCAAAGTGCCCATCGTTTGCGCTTCGCCCGGTTTAAGCAGCAAGCGACGTGCCAGTTCCCGAGGCTCTCCGACTAGTTTTTGGCTTCGATATTGCATGGCACCATAGGGAGGCCGGGCCGGATGATGTCGATGATGTATCAAGCCTATCAGAACCATATGGATCTGACGGCGCCATGGCGAAGCGGGGCCGCAGCGACGCTGAAATACCTCAACCTTGTGCCCCAGGGCATCTCCGACCGGCTGTTCGGACGGCTTGCCGCGGCGCTGGAGCTGATCTCGCGCACCTCCCTCACCTATAGCCGCCCGGCCTACGGCATCGACAAGGTGATGGTGGGCAATCAGGAATGGGAGGTAACGGAGGAAGTCGTCTACGCGACGCCGTTCGGGTCGCTGCTGCACTTCAAGAAGGAAAATGCGCCCGAGCAGCCGCGCATGCTGCTGGTGGCGCCGATGTCCGGGCATTTCGCAACCCTGCTGCGCGGCACGGTGAAAACCCTGCTGCAGGACCACGACGTCTACATCACCGATTGGCACAACCCCCGCGACATTCCGCTCGACCGGGGCAAATTCGGCCTCGACGAATATACCGAGCACCTGATCACGTTCCTCGGCGAGCTGGGCCCCCGCGCGCACATGGTGGCGATCTGCCAGCCGTCGGTATCCGCGCTCGCGGCCGCCGCGATCATGTCGGAGGACAATCACCCCGCACGGCCGGCGACGCTGACCTTGATGGCCGGTCCGATCGACACCCGCATCCAGCCGACCAAGGTCAATGATTTCGCCAACAGCAAGCCGCTCAAATGGTTCGAGGAAAACCTGATCAACTACGTGCCGTTCCAATGCAAGGGCGCGTTCAGGCAGGTCTATCCGGGCTTCGTGCAGCTCACCGCCTTCGTGTCGATGAATCTCGAGCGCCACATCAAGCAGCACATCGATCTGGCCGATCACATCGCCAAGGGCGAGAAGGAGAAAGCCGACACCATCAAGACCTTCTACGACGAATATTTCGCGGTCATGGACCTGTCGGCGGAATTCTACATCGAGACCATCCGCGACGTGTTCCAGGAACATCTGCTGCCGCAGGGCAAGCTGACCTATCGCGGCCGCCCCGTGAACCCGGCCTCGATCCGGCGCATGGGCCTGATGACGGTGGAAGGCGAGAAGGACGATATCTGCTCGATCGGCCAGACGCTGGCGGCGCAAGACCTCTGCACCGGCGTGCGCGCCTATCGCAAGGTGCATCACATGCAGGCCGGCGTCGGCCATTACGGCGTATTCAGCGGCAGGCGCTGGAACAACGAGATCTATCCGCTGCTGCGGGATTTCGTGCACGTCAATTCGTGATTGCCTGTCATTCCGGGATGGTCCGAAGGACCAGACCTCAGATGTGCAATTGCACATCGGGGAATCTCGAGATTCCGGGTTCGCATCTTCGATGCGCCCCGGAATGACACGACCGAGCCAGACTCACCGCTTTTTGCACAGTAACATCCTCGCAACGACGTCGATCCAATTGCAAACGTGACTTCGCGTTCTCGCGACCTAATAAGCCCGAGGTTTGAAAGAGTCTCTCACCCTCGAAATCGAGGGCGCAGGGAAGACCGGGTGCGCGCTGCACCCGCGGTCTCGTGTGCAATATGAGCAAACAAAAGCGCACACGAGCATACAGGTTCAGCGGGAGCATCCCGGCCTTCCCTGCGCAATGGCTTTACGGCTTACTTCGTGCTCTCCCCGGTGAACGGCTGTTTTGCCACCGTCATCCCTGAGAAACTTGCTTCCCAAGAACTTGACGCCAGCACCGCGGCGTCAGGACCACACGACTTCACCGTACGCGTCACGCGCGTTCGTCTCTCGCGCATTTCGCGTCCACCGCATCCCACCGCACGTTCGTGACGATCGCGACCCGCCCCTCATCTGCGGTGAGACCCGCGAAGTAATGCCGTTGATTTGCCCGACGCGTTAAGCGGAATATTTTTGCGCGATAGGCTGGACAGACTTTGAATGATTTGCCCGTCAGGTTGATTTGTCGCAGCCCGCAGATCGAGACCGCGCTTGCGCTGGATGCGAAGCAGTTCGCAAACCGCCGTTGGCCGGCTAGGCAGCGAGCGGCCAAATCGAGGACTTTCTAGGGCGTGTACTCATAAATCAAGGTTTGTGAGCCGGACTGACCACCCAGTTCGCCAATTAACCGCGCATGCGGACTCAAACCGACATCTCCTGAGATCTCTGAAAAATGCCAAGAACGGAAATATTACAATCTATTCGATCACTTCTTTGGCGACAGCGCGGGCGTACCGCAATTGGATTCCGAGGACTGGCTGAACATGGCTTGGACCTTTCCGCTATCCGATTCAACCCGCGACACACCCGTTGTCATATCTACTATCAGGCGATCACCGCGCAGGACATTCTTGCACTGCGTCAGCACGACCCCGCCAAGCATCGTGATTAGATTGGTCGTGGTATCAAAAACCGCTGTCTGCCCGGTCACGACCTGGTCTTTCTGGGTGACTTTAACATCGCCCCGTGCTTCCAGTCGCTTGATCGACGATGCCCCGCCCGGACCGGGCGATGCGGATTGCAAAGGCGCCGTTTTGGCCGCCGCCTTTGCGTTGGCTGGAGCTGCTCGCGCCGCCGACGCATAGAACACCACGAGCTTGCCCGACGTCATAGTGGTGTCGCCCTGCACCACCTTCACGTTGCCGGAGAACGTTGCCTCCTTTTTCTTGTCGCGCATCTCAAGGGATGCTAACTCGATCTGGATCGGTTGGTCCCGATTTTGCGAGAAGCCCTGCATGGCGTTGGGAACACTCTGCCCCGAATTTTGTGCGGTGGCCTCGCAGGCGGCACTCAGGCTAAGAGCAAAGATCATCGTCGACGCCGCACTCGCGAACTGGCGGTGGAAAATGCTGGGGCTGCGGTGCTTCGCCATGAAGACTCTTCTAGTTGGCGGAATGAGACGGTGATCGGAATCTGCTCTTTGATGATGGCCCTTGGGGGGCCCGGCGGAACATACCATGTATTTTCCGCTTTCGTCGCAAGGCGCTTACTACGTGGAAAGCAGGCGACGACCCTCAACACTGCAGTGCTAGCACACTAGGCTAACCATCATTTGCGCAGTAACATCCCTTCCAAGGGCGCCCGTTCAAGAGGCGCTCCGGGAGGAACGATCATGCGGCTGAACCCAGAAACTTTTCGCGGCGTTACACTCGGCCTCCTTGGCGCCCTGCTGCTCTCAGGCGCAGCCTCCGCCGCCGAGGTGCGCGTGATGATCTCGGGCGGGCTGACCGCCGCCTATAACGCGCTGGTTCCGGAGTTCGAACGTCTGACCGGCAACAAGGTCCTCACCGCCTATGGCCCCTCGATGGGCACCACCGTCAACGCGATTCCGATCCGGCTGGAACGCGGCGAACCCGCCGATGTCCTGATCATGGTGGGCTATGCGCTGGGCGACCTCGTCACGAAAGGCAAGGTCATCGCCGACAGCCGCGTCGATCTCGTGAAATCGCCGATCGGCGTCGCGGTGAAATCGGGCGCACCGAGGCCGGACATCGGCTCGGCCGATTCACTGAAGCAGGCGCTGCTGGCGGCGAAATCGATCGCCTATTCCGACAGTGCCAGCGGCGTCTATGTCTCGACCGAGATGTTCGCCAGGCTCGGCATTGCCGATGAGATGAAAGACAAGGCGAAGAAGATTCCGGCCACCCCGGTCGGCGAAATCGTGGCGCGGGGCGACGCCGAAATCGGCTTTCAGCAGATCAGCGAACTGCTCCCGGTGGCGGGCGTCGATATCGTCGGGCCATTGCCATCGGAGTTGCAGAAGATCACGGTGTTCTCGGCCGGCATCGCCACCGTTTCGAAAGAACCCGACGCCGGCAAGGCCCTGATCAAGTTTCTCGCCTCGCCCACCGCCAGCGCGGCGATCGTCAAGGGCGGCCTGGAGCCGATCCCGTCAGGGGCGACGAATTAAAGGGCCCGCCAAGGTCGCGGCGGTTTCCCAACCGCTGGCGTTACATTTGTCCGGCTTCGAAAATATACATACGCCCTGTGGTTGCATTATCCAAACGCTGAAGGTTAAGTAAGTCATTCGATAATTATTTTCCGGTCCAGAACGCTCCGCCGCGACGTTCCAAGATTTTTGCATTCATTTGTAAAAAGCCAATTGGGGGGAAGCCATGCGTGAAAAATTTCATTCTGATACCAACAAGCTTCACGCCGCCGTGTTTGCAGGCACCCGCGCCATCCTGATCGCACTCGACATCGACGACGGGGAGCGCGTTGGGCTCAAGGGATTTGCGTTCAAGCGCATCGCATCGGACGGCACCGGCCACTGGCTCACCGGCATGAAGGTATTTCCAGGCCTGGCTCCGCAGCAGCCGGCCGGCGACAACAAGAACATTCATTTTCCGACCAACGAAAACCCCATTCAAAGTTTGATCTGGTCCGATTACGAAGCCCGCCCGGAGACGGATTACAAGTATGAGGTCTCCGCCATGTATGGCACGCCGGGAAACCTGCAGGCGCGCCATACGGTGATCCTGACGATCAGGACCGAGCCCGAGAACGACGGGCGTCATGGCATCTGGGTCAACCGGGGCGCGATCGCCAGCCAGCGTTTCGCCGAGAAATTCCAGAACACGTCATTGACGCTGCAGCAATACAACAATCCCGCCAACGAAGAGGTCAAGTGGCTTTCGCGGGGCCTGCTGGAAGCCTGCCTGACGTACATTCGCGAAACCCCCGCGGGCGCCGCCTTGAGAGTTTGCGCCTATGAATTTACCTATCAGCCGGTTCTGCTTGAACTCAAGGCCGCCATGCAGCGCGGCGTCGACGTTCGCATCGTCTTCCATGCGACCAGCGCCAATGCCAAGGAAATCGCAAAGGCCGCTCTCCGTAAGAAAAACGCCGGGGGCGAGCAGATCCTGTTTGAACGCACGCGCCCCAAGACCCCGCACAACAAATTCATCGTCAGGCTCGACGGCGGGACCAAGCCGGTCGCGGTATGGACGGGATCGACCAACTTCACGCCGTCAGGCTTCCTCGGCCAGACCAACGTCGGACATCTCGTCACCGACCGGAAGGTAGCCGCGACCTATCTCGAACTCTGGAAGGGACTGACGAAGAACCCCCTCCCGGCCATTGCCAAAGCGACCGCCGTCCGGCTCTCGCCCAATCCCGCCAATGTGCCGCCGAAGGGCACGTCGATGGTGTTTTCGGCGCGGCTCAGCGATTTGATGCTGAAGTGGTACGGCGCGCGCGTCTCGGATGCCGCGACCAGCGCGATGTTTACCGGCGCCTTCAGCGTCGATCCGAATATCCTCGCACCGATGGCCAAGCAGGGTCCGGCGATGCGGTTCATCCTGCTGGAACGGCCGCCGACCGCGGAGATCAACAAAGCACGCACCGACAATCCCGCCGACCTGATGTTTTCCTACGGCGCCGTGCTGGGAAAAATGCAACAGAGGACCGGCGCTGACGAAACCGGGAAGAAAACCAAAAAATGGGCGCCGATCCCGCATTTCAAACTGGAAAAATGGTTCCTGGAGGAAGAACTGGAGCGAAAGACCGGGCAAGGTTTCATCTTCTTCATCCACACCAAATTCCTGCTGGTCGACGCCTTGTCGAACGATCCGCTGGTTTGCACGGGCTCGGCGAATTTTTCCAGCGAGTCCTTGAAATCGAACGACGAGAATATGCTGCTGATCCGTGGCGACACGCGCGTCGCCGATATCTATCTCACCGAGTTCGACCGGGTGTTCCGGCATTTCGCATCAAGGGACGCGATCAACGAAATTGCCAAGCATCAGGGGACGCCGACCTTCGGCTTGCTGGATGAAACCGACAGGTGGTGGGGGCCCTATTTCAATCCCGCCAATGCCAAGAATCATCGCCGCCTGATGTTCTTCGCCGATGCCGGCAAGGCGTGGCCAGCCCTGGCCGCACACGATCCGTCCGTCTTCCTCAATGAGGGCAAGAAAGCGCGCGGCAAACCCAGGCCGGCAGGCTCCGCGGCAAAGAAGACCGCAAAGAAAGCCAAGGCCGGCGTCAAGAAGACCGGCGCCAAAAAGAAGTCCGCGGCTAAAAAGAAAACCGCAGCAAAGAAGAGCGGCAAGAAGGCAAGGAAATCGAAGAAGCGATAACCCGGTCGCCGCGACCTGGATGTCCGCTAATTCACCCGGACCGGATTATCCTTCAGTCCATTGTTGTCGTAGGCCTTGCGCAGCGCTCCGTTTGACGTGGCGTCGGTCATGAATTTGGTGACGAAGGCCAGCGCCAGCGGATGATTGGGCGGCACGGCTACCGCGGTGGCGGTCTGCTTGAAGGTTTCATCCAGCACCTTGGTGCCCGGGATCTTCTTTGCCATGGCGTTGAGCTGGTCGCGCGACAGCGCGAACGCATCGACCTCGCCGCGCGTCAACAGCCCGAAGATCTCGTCATAGGTCTGATAGCCCGTCACCTTGGCGTTCTTCAGATGCGCGACCGCGCCGCGCATGGTCGTGGTGTTGTTGACCGCCGCGACCTTGACGCCGGGCTGATCCAGCGTCTGGAAATTCGTCGCCGGCGAGCCGGCCCTGACGATGTAGGTCGCGTCCGCAACCTCATAGACCGGCCCGAACGACATCTTCGCCTCGCGCTCGGGGTCCTTCGGCAGGAAGGTGACATCCCAGCTGCCTTTGGCGACGGCGTCGACGATCTGTCCGGAGTTCTGGTGCACGACATATTCGACCGGCACGCCAAGCTGCGCCGCCATCTCCTTGCCGAGATCGACCGGCACCCCGGCATAGCCGCCGGCTTCATTGCTGGTGGACCAGAACGCACCGCCGGCCGGGCTGATCGCGATCGCCACCCGAAGCTTGCCGGTCGGCGCGATTTCGTCCTTGAGGGCGTCGGCGCTTACGGGGCCGGCCATCATCAGTGAAACTCCCAGAACAACACCGGCCATGCGCGGCAAGGATGGATTGGACATCAGGCTTCCTCCACTCGTTCGGCTCGTTATGGCCGAGCCTTCATCCGCATTGTGGTCGATTGGAGCAAGGGGTGAAACCGAAATTTGCAGGCCAACCGGCAAATTTACCCGACGAGGCCTGCTGGCTTCGTCAGCGCTTGCGGCGGCGGCGCGGAGGACGCGCGGGCGGATTGGCGCTGGCGGGAGGCACGGAAGCCGCCGCGTCCGCGGGCGCCGTCTTCTGCCGCGTCAGCACGTTCCAGATCGCAGCGGCGACCAGACAGGTAACGACGCCCAACAACACGCACAAGGCCACGATCCCGCCGCTGATTTCGACCAGCGGATAGGACATGGAAAACAGCACGCCATAGACGATGGCGAGCAGCGCGGCGAAGGTCAGCAGTGTCGGACCGTATTTCATGACCGGCTACTTCTTCCCGTCGGCGGACGGCGAATGGACGATGTCGGCGATCGCCTTTTCGACCGGGTTCACCCAATCCGCCGCCGTCAGCGCGATGCCCAGGATCATCAGCCGCAGCGTCCTGATCCTGGCCTGGTCGGAAATGTCATCGCGCTTCACCTGCGACCGGAATGCCGCGATCAATTCGCCGAACGCCTGTTCGTGGACATCGCTGAGGTCGACAAACAGGAAAGGCGGCGGCACCGAATCCATGCTGCTGGCGGGCGACGCATAGGTGAAAATATAGGGCCCTCGCGACAGGTCACCGTAGCACAACTCGCGGATGCTGTCAGCGGGCGGATTGCACACGTGATTCAACAAGGCGCGCGCCATTCTGTAGTCGTAGAACGACCTCGAATAATCCGCGCCCATCTTTTCCGAATTTGCGCCCGATGCCTGAACAAGCGCGGCGAATTCGCTTTCCCTGTCCTTCTTGAGCGGCACGTAGAAGATGTTCAACTGCGAGCGTCGGGCGCTGGTGTCGCCGATCGAGGGGATTTCCTTGAACAATTGCGAGAGGAATGTCGCGGCACGTCGCGATTCCGACGGCAGGATCGCATAGGAATACAACCCATAGCCGTCGTCCTCCTGGCCGAGCTCGGACAGATGGCTGTAGCCGGTTTCGAGAATGCGTAACCGGCCGCCGCTGGACGGCGGTCCCGGCTGGGCCGGGGCGGCGGCGGTGTCCGACGCGGGACGCTGGATCCGGGCGCGCGCGGCGGAGCCTCCCGGGCGAGCTGGCGCCGCGGTTGGGGGTGCAGCGCCACCTACCGTCTGAGACGGAGGAAGGCGCGGAACGACAGGCGCCGGCCGCCTGTAATCCGTCGCCGTGCTACTGCCGGGGACGGGAGCCGCGGTCGGTGCCGAAGTCGGCGCCGGAGCCGAAGGCCGCGCCCACTCCCGCCGATAGCTGTGCGTCGCAGGACCGACCCGCTGTTGACGGAAGTCATGCAGCAGGCGCTCGCGCCTCAGCCGTTCGCGGGCTTCACAGGCGAGATCGCGAACGCAGGTGCCGCCGCTGCCGTTGATGCACGGACACGCGCTGGCAGCGGCGGCCTTTTCGCTCCCGCCCGCCAGACCGAGAACCAGCACGCCGGCGAAGAACAGCCCAATCGATATTGTCGGATGGTTCAGACGCATCGCCACACCTCATCACGAAGCGGTCCAACGCTTGATCCTGATAACGCGCCATCGACGCAAGGCCGGATGACCGGCTACGTGCCTTCCCAAAAAACGGGCAAAGAAAACTGTCGCCGGAACTTGACGTCAAACGATGGATTGCGGCGAAGGCCCGATCGCCTTTTCTAAGTCCGGACGGCGCCGCCGAATGTGAGGCATTTCACACCGCGGGCGCCTGCGACAAAAAATCACCGCATTCAGTTCGCCGCCGCGGGCACCCTGATTTCGGCCGGCAGGATGATCGCCGCCGCGATCACCAAAAGGCACAGCGCGCCGAAGGCATGCAGCATCGTGACGAAGCCGCCCTGCTCGTACAGCCACGCCACCAGGCCGACGGACACGCCCGCCGCGGTGAAGCCGATGAAATAACGGATCGAATAGGCGCGCGAACGCCACTCCTCGCTGGTGTATTTGCCGACCATGGCGTCGTTGACGGTGACCTGGCCGAACGCACCCATCACGATACCGATCGAAGCCAGGATCAGCGGCAGGTTGGAGAGCGTCGCCGCGAGATACAGGAACGGCGCCAGCATGAACGACAGCGGCAGGGAAACGGCCTTGAGCGAATAGCGGTCGATCAGCTTGCCGATGGTATATTGCGTCATCGCGCCGAACACGTAGACAGAGGCCGCGATCACCCCGAGCAGCGCCGGGCTCCTGGTGAGATCCGCCAGCCGCTCCGCGAACAGTTTCGGCAACGCCACGGTGATCGCGTTGAAGGTGGTCGATATCGCGATCACCACGATCAAGAGCGCCAGAATAACACGCCACATGTCCTTCCTGGCCACCCGCGCCTGCGCCGCCGCCTGCTTGAAACCGGAACGGTCTTCATGAACCACCATCCGCGCAAAGGCGACGCCGATCAGGATCGTGACGATGCCGGGCACGATGAAAGCCCAGCGCCAGCCGAGATATTGGCCGACCACGCCGGTGACCAACGCCGACGACGCCACGCCGAGATTGCCCCAGACGCCGTTGAGCCCCATTTCGCGGCCGAGCCTGTCGGCATAGGATACGATCATGGCGGTGCCGACCGGATGGTAGATCGAGGCGAACAGGCCGATCGACAGCAGGGCCGCGCCGAGCTGCAGCGGCGTCCGCACCAGCCCGACCGCGATCATCGATACGCCGATGCCGGCAAAGAAGATCACCATCATATGGCGGCGGCTCCAGCGGTCGCCGAGCCAGCCGGTCAGCAGCGATCCCGCGCCAAAGGCGACAAAGCCCGGCGTCGCATAGGGCAACAGTTCGGAATAGGCCATGCCCAGCGCCGGCCCCATGACGATGACGGCGGCGGCGAAGATCAGCATCGCGTAATGGTCGATAAAATGGGCGGCGTTGACGAAACCGATCACCCGGGCCGGGCTGTTCATGGGTCGAATCCCCTAATCTTTTGAAATAGGTTATAGGGTCTTGTCCTGACGGGATGTGGCCAATGAGTATCGCCGAAACGCCAATCGCTGCCATCAAGGGAGGAAGCCACCGCGCGACCGGGGATGGCATCCATCTGGTGGCGCGGCATTACCGCAAGGGCGTCCGGCTCGCCCCCCATATGCACCGCGAGGCCCAACTGGTTTACGCGGCCAGGGGCACGATGCAGGTCACGACCCCGAAAGGGCGCTGGCTGGTGCCGCCCGATCGCGCGGTGTGGGTGCCGGCGCGGCTCGAACATGCCATCGACGTGCTGGCGGACATCGACATGCGCACGCTGTATTTCGATCTGGCGTGGCTGGCGCGCGAGCACGCCGACGCCCGCCTGGATGCGGAATTCGTGGTGCGGGTCTCGCAACTGCTGCACCAGGCGATCCTGGCGCTGTTCGATGGCCGCAACGATCCCGGCCGCACCGAGCTGCTGGTGAAATTAACCATGCTCGAACTGCATCAGGCCGAAGACTCCGCGACATTCATTCCGCTGCCGCACGAGCCGCGCTGCCGTCGCGCGGCGGACATCGTGCTCGGCGATCCCACCGGCGCGCATGAGATCGAGGCGCTGGCGCGCGAGGTCGGAACCTCGGCGCGGACGCTGTCGCGGTTGTTCGCATTGGAGACGCAATTGAGCTTCAAGAGCTGGTGCCAGCGCGCGCGCATTGCGGCCGCGATCGAAAGACTGTCCGTGGAGGCGAATGTCTCGGTCAAGCAGCTCGCCTCCGAGCTTGGTTACGCGAGTGTGCCGGCGTTTTCGCACGCATTCCGGCAGGTCACCGGCAAGACGCCGACGGCGTTTTCGGCCACGAAATGAGGAAGACAAGTGAGGAAGACAGGCGACTCGCCGATCCGCACCAAGCGGTCATACGCGAACTTAACCCGCTATCCATCATTCTTCATCAAAAGTCGTTTCAAAAGCGGATGGATTGCCGGGTCAAGCCCGGCAATGACAGTCTGTACCTCGAACCATGACAGTTTTTTGCGCCAAAAGTCTGCTTGATTGTGATGCGACCTGCCTTAAATCCATGTAACAATCCCCCTCCCCGATTTGGATTCGACCCGTACAATATGACCAGCAACGCCTTTTTTTCCGATCTTCTCGCCTCGATTTCCGAGCGCGGCCGCACCCTGCTTGGCCGCGCCGGGCCCTCCGATACCAAACAGGACGCCTCCGGCCTGGTCGAATTATGCGAGGCGCTGTTGTCGGGCCGGGGCGAGGCCTCGGGCACCGCGATGGCGCGCGAAGTGCTCGACCGCTATCGGCATCTCGATGAGGCCGGCCGGCTGTCGTTCTTCGAAACGCTCGCCAAGGCCTACGGTCCGGACCGGGAAAAGCTTTCCCAGGCAATCGAGGCCTGGCGCGCGCAGCCAACCGACGAAGACGCCAGCGATCTGCATTTTGCTTCCGAGCCGCGGCGGCAGGAATTGATCCGCCGGCTGAACCGCGCCCCGGGCGGCACCAGCGCTCTGGTCGCGATGCGCGCCGATCTGCTGCGCGCCCTGAACGGCCACAAGGACCTTGCCGCGCTCGACCGCGACGT
This sequence comes from uncultured Alphaproteobacteria bacterium, assembly GCA_963793165.1. Taxonomy (GTDB): domain Bacteria; phylum Pseudomonadota; class Alphaproteobacteria; order Rhizobiales; family Xanthobacteraceae; genus Bradyrhizobium. The sequence continues at coordinate 984,915 of CAWBYU010000001.1, read as the reverse complement.
CGTGCATCTGCTGTCTTCATGGTTCAACAGGGGATTTCTCGTGCTGCGCAGGATAGACTGGTCGACGCCCGCCAACATCCTGGAACAGATCATCCGCTATGAGGCGGTGCATGAAATCCGCGACTGGGACGATCTGCGCCGCCGCATCGATCCCGCCGACCGGCGCTGTTACGCGTTCTTTCATCCCGCTTTGATCGATGAACCGCTGATCTTCGTCGAGGTGGCGCTCACCGAATCCATCCCGGCCGCGATCGCCCCGCTGCTCGCCGAAGACCGGCAGTCGGTGCCGATCGACCGCGCCCGCACCGCGGTGTTTTACTCGATCTCGAACACCCAGCGCGGGCTCGGCGGCATTTCGTTCGGCAACTTCCTGATCAAGCAGGTGGTGGAGGAATTGCGGCGCGAATTGCCGAAGCTGGAAAATTTCGTGACGCTGTCGCCGGTGCCAGGCTTCATGAAATGGCTGAAGCAGGCATCGGACGTTCCGGTATCGGATGAAGAGCGCGCACTGCTCACTCATCTCGACGAACCGGACTGGTTCAACAATGCGGAACTGGCCTCGCAACTGCGCGCAGTGGTCGAGCCGCTGGCCGGGTATTATTTCCTGAAGGCGCGCACGCCAAAGGGACGGCTGATCGATTCGGTGGCGCGATTCCATCTCGGCAACGGCGCCCGGCTGGAGCGGATCGACTGGCTCGGCGATCTCTCGCCGAAGGGCCTGCGCGAATCCGCAGGGATCATGGTGAACTATCTCTATCGCCTCGAGGACATCGAGAAGAACCACGAGGCCTACGCCAACCAGGGCGATGTCATCGCATCGAGCGCGGTGAAGAAATTGCTGAAGACCGAGGGCCGGCGATTGCTGGACATGCGGTTGTCGTGACGGACCACCTGTCGTCATTCCGGGGCGCGTTGAAAACGCGAACCCGGAATCTCGAGATTCCGGGTCTGGTCCTTTGGACCATCCCGGAATGACTCGTCCCCCCTTACGCCGCCAGCGCCTTCATCTCCTTGTAGAGGTCTGACTTTCCCTCAAAGCCGATGCCCGGCAGATCCGGCATGGTGATGTGGCCGTCCTCGACCCGCACGCCATCCGGGAAGCCGCCATAGGGCTGGAACAGGTCGGGATAGCTCTCATTGCCGCCAAGGCCTAGACCGGCCGCGATATTGAGCGACATCTGATGCCCGCCATGCGGAATGCAACGGCCCGGCGACCAGCCCTGGGTTTGCAGCACCGCAAGGGTGCGCTGATATTCGCAAAGCCCATAGGACAGCGCGCAATCGAACTGCAGCCAGTCGCGGTCGGGCCGCATCCCGCCATAGCGGAGGAGATTGCGCGCATCCTGGTGGCTGAACAGGTTCTCGCCGGTCGCCATCGGTCCGGGATAGAATTCCGCGAGCGCGGCCTGGAGCTGGAAATCGAGGGGATCGCCGGCCTCCTCGTACCAGAACAGCGGATAATCCCGCAGCATCCTGGCGTAGGCGATCGCAGTCTCGAGATCGAAGCGGCCGTTGGCGTCGACGGCCAGTTGAGCCTGGCTGCCGATCTCGCTGAGCACGGCCTCGATGCGCTGACGGTCTTGCTCGATCGGGGCGCCGCCGATCTTCATCTTCACGACATTGTAGCCGCGATCGAGATAGCCGCGCATCTCGCCGCGCAGCGCCGACAGATCCTTGCCCGGATAATAATAGCCGCCGGCGGCATAGACGAAGACGCGCGGATTGGCGCTGCGTCCGTGACGCTCGGCCAGCAGCCGGAACAGCGGCTTGCCCGCGATCTTCGCCACCGCATCCCACACCGCCATATCGATGGTGCCGACCGCGACCGAACGCTCGCCATGGCCGCCCGGCTTTTCGTTCGACATCAAGGCGGCCCAGACCTTGTCCGGATCGAGATTGTCGCCGCTCGCATCGAGCAGGCTCTTCGGATCGGCCTCCTTGAGGCGCGGCGCAAAGCGCTCGCGGATCAGACCGCCCTGCCCGTAGCGGCCGTTGGAATTGAAGCCGTAGCCGACCACGGCCCTGCCGTCGCGCACGACATCGGTGACGACGGCAACGAGGCTCGTCGTCATTTTGGTGAAGTCGATATAGGCGTTGCGGATCGGCGAGGAGATCGGCTTTGTGACCTCACGGACGTCGACGATACGGACGGACATGGCGGCGGCTTTCACAAGATGGGCGATGTTTTCGTCATGCCCGGCCTTGTGCCGGGCATCCACGTCTTAACCGCGCCGCAGCGAGAAAGACGTGGATGGCCGGGACAAGCCCGGCCATGACGACATTTCTTCCGGCTGCATTCGACTCAAACTCTCAAGACGCCTTGTCGCGGAAATACGGTTCGACCGGGCCGTGGACCTTGATGGTCAAGGGATTGCCGTAGCGGTCCTTGGCGGCGCCGGCGGTTACGCGCACCCAGCCCTCGCTGACGCAATATTCCTCGACGTTGGTTTTCTCGACGCCCTTGAAACGGATGCCGACGTCGCGCGCGAGAATCTCGGCATCGTAGTACGGGCTTTTCGGATCGGTCGACAGGCGATCCGGCAGATGGTCGGTCAATTGGTCACTCATGGCTTCGCTCTTCTCGTTCACAGCAGGGCCTCGATTTCCTTGGCAAGTCCTTCCGGCTTCGCGGTCGGCGCATGCCGTGCCACCACCGTGCCGGAGCGATCGACCAGGAATTTGGTGAAATTCCATTTGATCGACGGGCCGAGCAGGCCCGACTTCGCACGCTTCAGGTAATCAAACAACGGGTGTGCGTTGCTGCCGTTCACATCGATCTTGGCGAACATCGGAAAGGTAACGGCGTAATTGCTGCTGCAGAACTCTTCGATCTGTGCGGCATCGCCGGGCTCCTGGCCGCCGAACTGGTTGCAGGGAAATCCGAGAACGGAAAAGCCGCGCGGGCCAAGCGCCTGATACAATTCCTCGAGACCCTTGTATTGCGGCGTGAATCCGCACGCGCTCGCGGTATTGACGATCAGGACGACCTGCCCCTCGAACCGCTTCAGGGCAACGTCTTCGCCGGCCAGCGACTTTGCGGTAAAATCGTGAATGCCAGCCATCGTGCTCCTCTGCCTCGACCTCTTCGCTAGCGGAACGGATCGATCGGCGCCGATGGCGTTCCGCCGGCTTCGATCGCCTCGCCGGCCATAAGGCAGAGATCCTCGCGGAAGCGCCCCGAGACGAGTTGAACACCGACCGGAACCCGGCCGACCAATCCGGTGGAGACGGTTAGCGCAGGCAGGCCCATGAAGGGAATAGCAATCTGCGGCAGTTGCGCCCGCCACACCCGCGCGAATGAGGCGTCGTCGCGCCGGTCGAGCCCGTCGGGAAACGGCAGTTCCGACGACACCGGCATCAGCAGCACCGAATAGGTCTCGAAGAACTGCAGCCATTCGCGGGTCAGTGTCGCCCGCCGGGTCAGGACCTTCGAAAGCGCGTCGGCATCGAATGGAAAAACCTTGGCCCGGTTACCGCGCAGGCAGGCCAGCGCACCGGGGTCGCCTTCGCGCTCGGCCGCCTCCAGTTGCGCTTCATAACCGTCGCCGAGCCAGAGCCTGGTCTGGAGGTCGGCGGCCTCGCGCAGCGGCGGTGTCGTCTCGATCTGTTCGACCGTCCAGCCCGCCCGCTCCAGCCGCTTGGCCGCATCCGCCACCGCCGCTTTCACCTCGGGCACGATCTCAAGACCGTCGGGATGAAAACACAGCGCCGCGCGCTTGGGCCTCGCAGGCCCTTCCAGCGGCGCCGGCACCCACCAGGGATCGCGCGCGTCGTAGCCGGACATCGCGGCCAGCGCGATCCTGAGATCGCCGATGGTGCGCGCCAGCGGACCGGAGACCGCGCTGATCTGCGGCCCGATCGGCCGTTCGGGCAGCGAGGCGTTGAAAGCCGCGATCCGGCCAACGGTCGGCCGCAGCCCGTGAACGCCGCAGGCATAAGCGGGGTAGCGGATCGAGCCCGCGATATCGGTGCCGTGCGCGATGTGCCCGATACCGGCGGCAACCGCGGCTCCCGCGCCGCCGGATGATCCTCCCGGCGTGAGGCTCGGATCGCGCGGATTTTTGGTGTCGCCGTGAATGAGATTGGTGGTGAACCAGCGGTAGGAAAACGCCGGGCAGTTGGTGCGCCCGAGGATCACCGCCCCCGCCTTGCGCAGATTGTCGATCACCGGGTGGTTGGCGCGCGCGATCACGTCGCGCTGCAGCTTCAGGCCGTTGGTGGTGGCGAAGCCTTCCTGATCGATATTGACCTTGACCGTCACCGGCACGCCCGCCAGCGGTCCCGGATCTTCGCCTCGCGCCAGCGCCGCATCGATGGCAGCGGCCTGCGCCTGCACGTCTTCCGGCCGGTGGTCGACCACGGCGTTGATCGACGGGTTGACCGCGTCAAGCCGCGCCAGCGCCGCCGACGCGGCCTGTTTCGCCGAAACCTTTTTCGATCGGATGAGCGCCGCGATATCAGCGGCCGACAGACGCCAGAGATCTTCCATTGCCAACTCCGTTTGACCGCCCGCTTGTAGCGCCGCTCCCACGGCGGCGCCACCGGGAAACGGCAGCGTTTGTGTACGAAAGATCAGCGAATACGGGCGATAAAATAGGCAAGATCGGCGATCTGTTCCGGTGTCACCGGCTGCAGCGCCTCGGCCATGGTGGCGTCGTAGCCATGGCGGCTGTTGTCCCTGTATTCCCGCATGGTCCTGGCGAGATAATCCTCGCGCTGGTTGGCGATGCGCGGGACGTTGTCGCCGCCGGAGAAGTCGGGCCCGTGACAGGAATTGCAATGATACTGCCGTGCCAGCACCTGAGCCCGTTGCAGCCGCGCCGGGTCGCCGGCATCGGCCGGCGGCACAGGCTTCGGCAACGTCGCGATAAAATCCGAGAATAGACGGAGATCGTCGTCGCTGAGCGCCTTCGCCATCTCATTCATCGGTTCGAACACCCGCAGCTTTTCGCGAAACATGAAAAGCTGGATCAGCGCGTAAGGCGCCCGCTGCCCGCCCAGCGACGGCGTATTTTCGGTCTCCGATTGTCCCTTTTCGCCATGACAGGCCAGACAAGGAGCGGCTCGTTCCGCGATCGTCTCCGCCCGCACGGAAGCAACGACCAGGACGGACGCCAGAGCCGCAATTGTCTTGCGCATCGGCCACTACTCTTTCGTCAATGCGAGGAGCAAAGCGACGAAGCAATCCATCTTTCGTGCGGCATGGATTGCTTCGCGGAGCCTGACATCGGGCGCGCATTCGCGCGACCCGTTGGCCCGCAATGACGCGCCAGATTGCTGCTGTTTAATCCCGAACTTTACCGCGAAGCCACCTTCGGCTTGCCGTAGCTGATGCGATAAATCGCGCCGTTCCAGTCGTCGGACACCAGCAGCGAACCATCCTTCATCGGCAGCACGTCGACCGGCCGGCCGATGTATTTATTGTCTTGCAGGAAGCCGGTGATGAAGGGCTCGGTGGACTTGACCGTGCCGTCCTTGTTCAGTTTGACGACGACGACATCGCCGCCGACTTTCCTGGACCTGTTCCATGAACCGTGCCGCGCCACGAAGATGGCGTTCTTGTAGCTCTTCGGGAACATGCTTCCGGAATAGAACCGCATGCCGAGCGCGGCCGAATGCGGGCCCATCAAGCCAACCGGTGGCGTGAATTCACTGCACGAATGCCCCCAGCCGAATTCGGGGTCCGAAAGGTTGCCCTGGTAGCAATAGGGCGCGCCAAAATTCTCGCCGACCTTGGTCACGCGATTGAGTTCGTCCTCGGGAACATCTTCCGACATCCAGTCGCGGCCATTGTCGGTGAAATAGAGCTGCTTGGTTTCCGGATTCCAGTCAAAGCCGACGGTGTTGCGGACGCCGCGCGCGATCACTTCGATGCCGCTGCCGTCGAGATTCATTCGCCTGATCTGGCCATGGGCGTCGTCGTGCAAGACGTTGTTGCCGGGCTGGCCGACCGGAACGTACAATTTGTTGTCAGGCCCGATGCCGATGAACTTCCAGCCATGGGCTTCGTCCCTGGGCAGGTTGTCGTAGATCATTGTCGGCTTCGGCGGACTGTCGATGACATCTTCGACTTTCTCGATCTTGGAGACCTTCGAAAGCTCGGCGATGTAGAGCGTGCCGTTCCTGAACGCGACGCCGTTGGGGCGATAAAGGCCCGATGCCAGCACCTTGACCGCCCGCTTGCCGTCCTTGTTGGCGACGGCATAGACCTTGTCGACGAGACGGCTGCCGACGAACACCGTGCCCTTGTCGCCTTCGGCCATCGAACGCGCATTGGCCATGCCGGCGGCATAAACCTCGATATTGAAGCTCGCCGGTACTTTGAGTTTGGCGGTCGGCAGTTTGTCCAGAGCTGCCGGAATCGGAGGCGGCGCGACCGGCGCAAGCTTGGCCGCGGCCTCATTGTCCGTCGGCCGCCCGATCAAGGGAGACCCCGGCGGCAGCACAGGCGTGGCCGCCGCGGGCGGATTGGCCGTCTGCTGCGCGGCAGCACCGATCGTGAATACGCCGATAAAGGCGCCGACGAGCAAAAGGCTGCGCGGCGCGGACGAACTACGCTTCATGAAATCCTCCCCAGTATGGAAGCCTTATGCTGCGCAAGCGAGCCCTTGCGCCTGTGGCTTCCTATAAGGGGCAGTCTCCAATATTTATCCGCCGATGCGCAATCGAAACATCGTCGGGAACGGTCAGCCGTCAATGCTTGGTAACCGGCCCGTCCGACATGTCGAGAATGGCCTCGGCGAACGGAAACTCCAGCACCACCTCGCCTTCATCGTCCGTCACTTCGAGAACTGCGCTCAAGAGGCCGCGCTCGGCGCCTTCGGTTTTCAGCAGTTCGCGAATCATGGCCCGCGCAACTTCCCATGCGCGATCGAGATCCCGCAGTTCCTCGCCTTCGGGATCGGAGATCAATTCGTCACCGACATGCGTGTTGAAATAGTATCGCGGCATTGACCAAAATCACTTCCGTTGGGTTCGAGTTCGAACCGGGGCCGACGTCTCAAGGGTTATTTATCCGGAATTCACCATGCCGCGTCGAGCCGGTATCCGCACCCGGATTTTGCGGTGAACTCTGAACCTGTTGATCCGTCTTTGTTTTGACGACGGGCCGCACAAATATTTGAATTCCTTTCGCGGTGCAGCATAAAACGCAAGGAGGTTCATGGCCAAAGATTTAACTGGCGAACTTTTCTGAGAGCATTAGTTTATCTGGGAGGGGCGGAGTTCGTCCCTTTTGCAAGGAGAGCCAAGATGGCCTGGAAGACCCCAAGGATCGTCGAAGTGCCGGTCGGCATGGAAATCAATATGTATGCATGCGCTGCCCGCAAGTAAGCGGCGGCGATAGCTTCACGTTTTTGACGCAGGTGGACCCCAGATGTGATGCGTTCCCGTTCGCGGTGATGCGTCATGGCTGGTGTTCACCTTCGGAGCTTTGAGCCCGAAACGGGTATTCCGGCTTTTGACTCGCGCTTTTGACTCTCCAGGAGACGGATCATGCTTCGCGTCGTCGTCCTGGGCGCCGCGGCAGGTGGCGGCGTACCGCAATGGAATTGCGGCTGTCCGGTTTGCCGGAAAGCTCGAACCGGGCACCCTGAACTTCAAAGTACCCAGGCTTCGATCGCGATCAGCGCCGATGGCGATCACTGGTTCCTGATCAACGCGTCTCCCGATCTTCGCCAGCAATTGATCGCGACGCCGCAGCTCCACCCCAAGGCCGGCGAGCTTCGTCACAGCCCGATCTCGGGCGTCATCCTGACCAATGGCGAAGTCGATGCGGTCGCAGGGCTTTTGTCGATGCGCGAAGGTTGGCCATTCACGATCTACGCGCATGAAAGGGTGCTCTCGATCCTCAGGGATAACAGCATCTTCAACGTATTGAACGAGAAGAACGTGCAGCGGCGGCCGATTGAGATCAACGAGGCATTTGAACCGGCCTTGCCGGACGGCTCCCCATCCGGAATTGGGATCCTGCCGTTCGCGGTTCCCGGCAAGAGCGCGTGGTATCTGGAAGGCAAGGTTCATCCCGGGGGAACCGATGGCGCCGGCGATACGCTCGGACTCCGCGTCAGCGACAAGGCGACCGGCCGATATTTCTATTTTCTCGCGGCCTGCGCCGGCGTTACCGAGGACCTCAAGGGCCGGCTCGCCGGCGCCTCATTGGTATTCTTCGACGGCACGGTGTGGCGTGACGACGAGTTGATCGCGGCCGGCCTCGGCACCAAGACGGGGCAAAGCATGGGACACATCGCCATGTCGGGCGATGCCGGCGCCATCGAAAGCCTTGCCGGCCTCGATATCGGCAGGAAGGTATTTCTGCATATCAACAATTCCAATCCGGCGCTGCTGCACGCCTCGCCCGAGCGCAAGACGGCCGAGCGCGCCGGCTGGCAAATTCCCGCCGATGGAACGGAGATTACGCTGTGAATGCCATGACCTTGAACGGGATGACGGCCTTTTCGCTTCCCAAGGGGGTAACGCTCGACAATGCCGAAGAACTGGAAGCGGCGCTGCGCCACATCGGCGCCACCCGCTATCATAATCTGCATCCGTTTCACCGCCTGCTGCACGGCGGCAAATTGAACAAGGGCCAGGTGCAGGCCTGGGCGCTGAACCGCTATTATTACCAGAGCACGATACCGATCAAGGACGCGGTGGTGATCTCGCGCTTCCGCGACCGCGGCATCCGGCTGGAATGGCGGCACCGGATCGAGGACCATGACGGCGACCTCGGCGCCGAAGGCGGCATCGAGCGCTGGCTGAAACTGACCGAAGGGCTCGGCCTCGACAGCGCCTATGTGGAATTGACCGAGGGCATTCTTCCGGCAACGCGCTTTGCGGTCGAAGCCTATGTGCATTTCGTCCGCGACAAGACCCCCCTCGAAGCCATCGCCTCCTCGCTGACCGAACTGTTCGCCCCGAACCTGCACGAAGAGCGCATCTCCGGCATGCTGGCGCACTACGATTTCGTCAATCCCGATATCATGAGCTATTTCAAGCGGCGGCTGGAGCAGGCGCCACGCGATGCCAATTTCGCGCTCAAATACGTCAGGGAGCACGCAAAAACGCCCGCGGAGCGCACCGCGGTCTGCAATGCGCTGCTGTTCAAGACCAATGTGCTTTGGGTTCAACTCGACGCGCTGTATCATGCCTATGTCGAAGGCCACGTGCCGCCCGGGGCGTTTGTTCCCCAAGCGACCTGAAAACAACCTGAAGGCAAACCGATGACGGGCCCACGCAGCCGCAACATCAATGTCAGCGAGGCGAGCCGGCCGGTGTTGCCGCGGCACGCCAAGCTGAAATTCGATGAGACGCGGCAGGTCTGGGTCATCCTGGCGCCCGAGCGCGTACTGGCGCCGGACGAGATCGCGGTGGAAGTGCTGCAGCTCTGCGACGGCGTCCGCAGCGTCGCGCAGATGGTCGATCAGCTCGCCGCAAAATACCTGGCCGACCGCGAGGCGATCTCGACCGACGTCGTCGCCATGCTGCAGGACCTCGCCGACAAGGGATTCCTCACCGAAGCCCGCGAGAGGACGTCATGAGCCCGACGCTGACAGATGCAGGCGTAGCCGCTACCGATCCCGCCGACGGGCTCGCGGTGCTGGAGCAGCGCGGCTCGATGGCGGAGACCTTCGGCATTCCGCTCGCGGTGCTCGCCGAGTTGACGCATCGCTGCCCGCTGCAATGCCCCTATTGCTCCAACCCGGTCGAGCTCGAGCGTAGCAGCAGCGAGCTGACGACCGAGGAATGGAAGAAGGTCCTCACTGAATTGGCCGAGATCGGCGTGCTGCAGATCCATTTCTCCGGCGGCGAGCCCACCGCGCGCAAGGATCTGGTCGAACTCGTGCAGCATGCCAGCGATGTCGGGCTGTATTCCAACCTCATCACGTCGGCGGTGCTGCTGACCCGCGAGAAGCTCGCCGCGCTGGCCGATGCCGGCCTGTGTCACGTGCAGATCAGTTTTCAGGGCAACGAACCCGTGATCGCCGATCGTGTCGCCGGCCTGAAACATTCGCACGGCAAGAAACTCGAAGTCGCGAAATGGACGCGCGAGCTGGATTTGCCGCTGACCGTCAACGCGGTGATGCACCGGCAGAACCTGCATCAGCTTGCCGACATCATCCAGATGGCGGTCGATCTCGACGCCGACCGGCTGGAAGTCGCCAATGTGCAGTATTACGGCTGGGCGCTGAAGAACCGCGCGGCGCTGATGCCGACCATCGGGCAGATCGAGGAAACCAGCCGGCTGGTCGAGGAAGCGCGAGCGCGGCTGAAAGGCATTTTGGCCATCGACTATGTGGTGCCGGATTATTACGCGCTGCGGCCGAAAAAATGCATGGGCGGCTGGGGCCGGCAGTTCTTCAACATCTCGCCCGCCGGCAAGATCCTGCCCTGCCATGCGGCGGAGACCATCACCGGGCTCGAATTCGAATCCGTGCGCTCCAATCATTCGATCGCCTGGATCTGGCAGAACTCCGAGGCTTTCAACCGCTATCGCGGCACCGGCTGGATGCCGGAGCCGTGCCAAAGCTGCGAGTTCAAGGAGATCGATTTCGGCGGCTGCCGCTGCCAGGCTTTCGCGCTGACCGGCGATGCCGGCAATACCGACCCGGCCTGCACGCTGTCGCCGATGCATGAGCAGATTTTCAAGCTGGCGGAGTCCGAAGCGGCGGCCGACCACAACCGTTTCATCTATCGCAACTTCGCCGGTGGTACGCTGGAGACGGGCGGCGACGATGCCGCCTGACGCCGACGCGGGTAAATCCGCTGCTGCACGCGCCGATCCGTTCGCACCGCTGACGTCGCAGCACCTCGCCGTGGGCGACAGCCACGAGATTTATGTCGAAACCGTCGGCCGCGCCGACGGCATTCCCGCGGTCTATCTGCATGGCGGGCCCGGCAGCGGCTGCCAGCCCGATCACCGCCGCCTGTTCGATCCCGAGCGCTTCCACGCCGTCCTGTTCGATCAGCGCGGCGCCGGCCGCAGCCGCCCGAAAGGCCGCCGCGAAGACAATACGCTGCCGCATCTGGTCGCGGACATGGAGATGATCCGCGAGCAATTCGGCTTTACCCGCTGGATGATCGTCGGCGGCTCCTGGGGCGCGACGCTGGCGCTGGCCTATGCGCAGGCGCACCCGCATCGGGTAACGGGTATCGTGCTGCGCGCGACGTTTCTCGGCACCCGGGCCGAACTGAACGGCGCGTTTCTCGACGCGCTGCCGCGCTTCTATCCCGGCCTCAGCGATGATTTCCTGAAACTGTTGCCCGAGGAAGAGCGCGCGCAGCCGCTCGATGCCTATTGGCGGCGCATTCTCGATGCCGATCCGGCGGTGCATGGTCCGGCCGCCCGCGCCTGGCATGACACCGAACGGATCCTTTCGGAACACGCGCCGGGCCGCACCCGGCTCGATCCGGATTCGCTGAACTCGTCGCGCGCCCTGCCCTCCACGCCATCGATGGAAGCGCATTATTTCCAGAACGATTGCTTCATGCGAGCCAATCAGCTTCTGGCCGAAGCCGGCAAATTGGAAAAGATTCCCGGGATCATCGTGCAGGGCCGCTACGACCTGCTCTGCCCGCCGGCGACCTCGCACGCGCTGAGCGCGGCCTGGCCCGCATCGGAAATACGTTTCGCGGAAGGCGCCGGCCATACGCTGTACGACCCCGGCGTCAGGGATGCCGTGATGAAGGCGATCGCGGATCTGGCCTCCAAGATCACGGGATAAGGATTTTCGCAGATGCCGCTGGCCGGAAAAGGAATGCTGCTGACATCGATGGACATCGATGCATCTGATGAGGCCGAATTCAACCGGTGGTATGACCGCGAACATCTCGAAGAGCGCGTCGCAATCGAGGGCTTCCTCGAAGCGCGGCGCTATGTCGCGCACGCCGCGACACCGAAATATCTCAGCCTGTACTCGACCGAAACTTTCGACGTGCTCGACAGCCCGGCCTATCGCAACGCCTTGGCCAGTCAGACCGAGTGGTCGAAGGCCAATATCGCCCGTTTCAAGAACATGATCCGCGCGGTCGCACGCATCACCGTCAGCCGCGGACAGGGCCGCGGCGCCGCGCTGGGCATCGTCCGGCTGCGGCCTCCCGCCGACGGCCACGACAAACTACGCCGCGCGCTGCAGGATGCGCTCGATCCGGGCACGTCTGACGGCATCATCTCGCTGCATGTGATCGAGAGCGATCCGGTGCTTTCCAAGCCCCTCACGGACGGACACGCGGTGTCCGATCCCGGCGCCGGCGACTGGTTTGTCCTGATCGACGGCACGCATGTGAACGCGGTTTCCGCCGATGTCGCCAGCCGCATTGCCAACAATAATGCGTTCAAATCCGCCGTGATTTCGACCGGCGTCTACAGCCTGATGTGGGATCTCGCGAAGAGCGATCTTGCGGCGGTTTGAGTCCACCAGAGCAGGCTCGCGCATGCTGCACTGCCACATAAATCGCAGCGAAGCTGATGCCGTGTCTATTCAACAGATGAAAGCCGGCGATCAATTAAAAATGCCTTTGTGCATCATCTGGAATGGCTCTAATAAGATAATCCTATGATGCAATTCAAAAACCACAAGAACGCGGTTTGAGCGTTCGCAGGCAAAGGTAAGGCCGCGTCGTTCTTGATCTTGGCGCGGACAAGGTAGGAATGAAACCGACTGATATCTCGGCTCCCGACTACTTTCACAGGGTTGTCGACTGCCAATGGGCCTGTCCCGCGCACACACCCGTCCCCGAATATATCCGGTTGATTGCTGAAGGGCGCTACAGCGACGCCTACATGATCAATTGGCGATCGAACGTGTTTCCCGGAATTTTGGGACGCACCTGCGATCGTCCGTGCGAGCCGGCGTGCCGCCGCGGCCGCGTCGAGGAAACCCCGGTCGCGATTTGCCGGTTGAAGCGCGTCGCCGCCGATTTCAAGGACGATGTCAGGGGCCGCATGCCGCGGCCGTCGGCGAAAAACGGCAAGCGCATCGCGATCGTCGGCGGCGGTCCGGCCTCGCTCACGGTGGCGCGCGATCTCGCGCCGCTCGGTTATCACTGCACCGTGTTCGATTCCGATCCCAAGGCGGGCGGCATGATGCGGACGCAGATTCCGAAATTCCGGCTGCCGGATTCGGTGATCGACGAGGAAACCGATTACATCCTCAATCTCGGCATCGAGTTCAGGGGCGGCACGCGCATCGACAGCCTGAAGAAGCTGCTCGGAGAAAATTACGATGCGGTCTTCGTCGGCTCCGGCGCGCCGCGCGGCCGCGAGCTCGAGATTCCCGGCCGCAGCGAAGCGGCGGCCAATATTCACATCGGCATCGACTGGCTCTCCAGCGTCTCGTTCGGCCATGTCGAGAAGATCGGCAAGCGCGTGATCGTGCTCGGCGGCGGCAACACCGCGATGGATTGCTGCCGCACCGCGCGCCGCCTCGGCGGCGAGGACGTCAAGGTGATCGTGCGTTCCGGCTTCGAGGAGATGAAGGCGAGCCCCTGGGAAAAGGAGGACGCCATCCACGAGGACATTCCGATCCTCAATTTCATGGTGCCGAAGGCGTTCACGCATGACAACGGCAAGCTTACCGGCGTCACCTTCCAGAAAGTGAAGGCCGAATACGACACCAAAGGCCGGCGCAATCTGGTGCCCTCGGGCGAGCCGGACCAGACCATTGCCTGCGACGACGTGCTGGTGGCGGTCGGGCAGGAGAACGCTTTTCCGTGGATCGAGCGCGATTGCGGCATCGAATTCGACCAATGGGACATGCCCAAGGTCGACGCCAAGACCATGGGCTCGACCAACCCGAAAGTGTTCTTCGGCGGCGACGCCGCGTTTGGCCCGAAGAATATCATCTGGGCGGTGGCGCACGGCCACGACGCCGCGCTTTCGATCCACAAGCTGCTCTCCGGCGAGGATATCCACGAGCGTCCGCTCCCCGAGGTGCAGGTCTCGTCGCAGAAGATGGGCATCCACGAATGGAGCTACGACAACGACGTCTCCAACGACCAGCGCTTCAAGGTGCCGCATCGCGACAAGGTGATCGCGCTGAAGGATATCCGCGCGGAGGTCGAGCTCGGCTACGACGTCAAGCTCGCGCTCGGCGAGGCACAACGCTGCCTCAACTGCGACATCCAGACCGTGTTCACCGCGCCCTTGTGCATCGAATGCGACGCCTGCGTCGATATCTGCCCGATGGATTGCATCACCTTTACGGAGAACGGCGAGGAAGCCGATCTGCGGCAGCGGTTGAAGGCGCCCTCGCCGCATCCCGACCAGGCCCTCTATGTCGCCGACGGCCTCAAGACCGGGCGCGTGATGGTGAAGGACGAAGACGTCTGCCTGCATTGCGGCCTCTGCGCCGAACGCTGTCCCACCGGCGCGTGGGACATGCAGAAATATCTCATCGACATGACTCACGCGGGAACATCATGCCAGTCCAAGGCCCGATCAGCAGCGTAAACGATTTCGTCGTCCGGTTCGCCAACGTCAACGGCTCGGGTTCGGCCAGCGCCAACGAATTGTTCGCCCGTTCGATCCTCCGCCACGGCGTGCCGGTGTCGCCGCGCAACGTGTTTCCCTCCAATATCCAGGGCCTGCCGACCTGGTATGAGGTGCGGGTGACCGAGGCCGGCCATCTCGGCGCGCGCGGCGGCGTCGACATGATGGTGGCGATGAACCCGCAGACCTGGGACAAGGACCTCGCTTCGATCGAGCCGGGCGGCTATCTGTTCTACGATTCGACCAAGCCGATGCCGTCATCGAAATTCCGCGCCGATATCACCGTGATCGGCGTGCCGCTGACCGCAATCACCAACTCGACCTATACCGACCCGCGGCAGCGCCAGCTTTTCAAGAACATCATCTATCTGGGTTCGCTGTGCGCTCTGCTCGACATGGACCCCAAGCTGGTCGAGCAACTGATCGGCGAGCAATACAAGGGCAAGGAAAAGCTGTTGTCGTCGAACGTCCACGCGCTGCATCTCGGCCGCGACTGGGCATTGCAGAACCTGAAATGCCCGATCGGCCTGCGGGTCAAGAAGGCCGACAAGGTCGGCGACCGGATTTTCATCGAGGGCAACAGCGCCGCCGCGCTCGGCGCGATCTATGGCGGCGCCACCGTCTGCGCCTGGTATCCGATCACGCCATCCTCGTCGCTCGCCGACGCTTTCACCAGCCATTGCAAGAAGCTGCGGCACGATCCGGAAACCGGAAAGGCAAATTACGCCATCGTGCAGGGCGAGGACGAACTGGCCTCGATCGGCATCGTGATCGGCGCGTCCTGGAACGGCGCGCGCGCCTTCACCGCGACATCAGGCCCCGGCATCTCGCTGATGCAGGAATTCATCGGGCTGTCCTATTTCGCGGAAATTCCGGCCGTGATCATGAACGTACAGCGCGCCGGGCCTTCGACCGGCATGCCGACGCGGACCCAGCAATGCGACATCCTTGCCTGCGCCTATGCCTCGCATGGCGATACCAAGCACGTGCTGCTGTTTCCGGAAGACCCGGCCGAAGCGTTCGAGTTCGCTGCCCAGGCCTTCGACCTCGCCGAACGGCTGCAGACCGCGATCTTCGTGATGCTCGATCTCGATATCGGCATGAACCACCGGCTCAGCCGCCCGCTGAAATGGGACGACGCCCGGCAATATGACCGCGGCAAGGTGATGACGGCGGAGATGCTGGAAGACGGCCGCGACTTCGGGCGCTATCTCGACGTCGACGGCGACGGCATCGCCTACCGCACCTATCCCGGCACCCACCCGACCAAAGGGTCGTTCTTCACCCGCGGCACCTCGCGCGACCGTTATGCGCGCTATTCGGAAGAAGGCGCTGTCTATGCCGACAACATGCAGCGGCTGGTGCGCAAATTCGAGACCGCGCAGGACATGGTGCCGCGGCCGCTGCAGGCCAACGCCGCCAAGCCCACCAAATACGGCGTGATCTATTTCGGCTCGACCGCGCCGGCGATGGACGAGGCGATCGGATTGCTGGAGGCACACGGCCATCAGCTCGACCGGCTGCGCATCCGCGCCTTCCCGTTCCATTCCAGCGTCGCAAGCTTCATCGCCGACCACGACTTCGTCTATGTGGTCGAGCAGAACCGCGATGCGCAGCTTCGCTCGCTGATCGTCAACGAGAACGGCATCGATCCGGTGCGGCTGATTCCAATCCTGCATTATGACGGCACTCCGATCACCGCGCGCTTCATCGTCGGCGCCATCGGCGGCCATCAGGACCAGCTCAAACTGACCCCACTGCGCAAGGTGAAGTCATGACCTACATTGCAAAACCGAAGTTCCAGCATCCCGGCCTTCCGAAGAACGATCTCGGCTTCACCCACCGCGACTATGAAGGCAAGATCTCCACGCTGTGCGCCGGCTGCGGCCACGATTCGATCACCGCCTCGATCATCGAGGCCTGCTACGAGCTATCGATCGAGCCGCATCGCGTCGCCAAGATTTCCGGCATCGGCTGCTCCTCGAAAACGCCCGACTATTTCCTCGGCAACTCACATGGCTTCAATTCGGTCCATGGCCGGATGCCGTCGGTCTTGACCGGCGCCAACCTCGCCAACCGCGATCTGATCTATCTCGGCGTCTCCGGCGACGGCGACTCCGCCTCCATCGGCTTCGGCCAATTCGCCCATTCGATCCGGCGTGGCGTCAACATGACCTATATCGTCGAGAACAACGGCGTCTACGGCCTCACCAAGGGCCAGTTCTCGGCCACCGCCGACCGCGGCTCCAAAAACAAGCGCGGCCTGATGAACACCGACAACGCCATCGACCTGGTGGCGATCGCGCTGCAGCTCGGCGCGAGCTTCGTGGCGCGGGGCTTCTCCGGCGACAAGACCCAACTGGTGCCGCTGATCGCAGCGGCGATCCAGCACAAGGGCGCGGCCTTTATCGACGTGATCAGCCCCTGCGTCGCCTTCAACAACCATGCCGGTTCGACCAAGAGCTTCGATTATGTGCGCGAGCACAATGACGCGGTGAACCGGCTGGACGTGATCACCGGCCGCGAGCCGATCACCGTCGATTACGCGCCGGGCACCGTGCAGGTGGTCGAGCAGCATGACGGCAGCAGAATCGCGTTGCGCAAGATCGACGCGGACTACGACGCGCATGATCGCGTCGGCGCCATGACGTTCCTGCAGCGGCATGCCGCCAAGGGCCAGATCGTTACCGGTCTGCTCTACGTCGATCCGGAATCGGATGACCTGCACCACCACCTCAATACGGTGGAAACGCCACTCAACCAGCTCGGCGAAAAGGTGCTATGTCCGGGCTCGGCCGCGCTGGACAAGATCAACGCTAGCCTGCGGTAGGATCTAAGAGCCGATCCCAATTCCTGTCGAGGCGCGCAAGCGCCTCGGGAAGCGGCAGCGCCGAGAAGCCGCCGCCGGTTTCGTCCATGAGATCGAGGCGCTTCAGCCGAGCCAGCGCGCCGTCGACCTCGAAAGCGATGGAAACGCCGAACGCCTGCGCCAGCAGCCTCTCGATGCGCGCACCGAGCGCCTCGCGTGAAAGCGGCGCGGCTGCCGTCAGCAGCCCGTAATAGGCAAGCAGCGCCTCCTTCCAATCCTGCTCCTCCGCCTCGCCGATGATGTAGTTGAATATCCCGGAATTATTGTTGACGTTGCGGTAATAGATATTGTCGGTGAGCTGCTTCTGATGGATCAGCGACTGACGGTGGAAGTTTCCCCATTGCCGAAACACAAAGGCGCCGAGCGCGAACAGGCCGCTGAGCGCGGCCAGTGCCTGCTCGGTGTCGTTGTCGCGCATCGTGCCGTTGAAACCGAGATAGAAACCGGCGACGACAAACAATACCGTCAGGGTCGAAGCAAGCTTGAGCAGGATCGGTACGCCGCCGACCAGCGCTGGCACGCCCAGGGCCAACTGGTCGAACAAGCCCATCACGACGCGGACATTTGGAAACAAGGCTTCGAGATCGCCGCGCGCGATGTGGCGAAAATATTTGAACAGCACCGCGCCGCCGCGGATCTTCTGCTGGGCCGGCTTGGCACCCAGAAGTGCCTTGCGGGGCTTGGCAGGCGTCACGCCGCCCGGCTTGGTCGCCACCATCATGATCACGTCGTCATAGACCTCGATATCGAGCGGACGCCGGCGCCAGCCGAACCAGACCGGAATATCGACGGTGTCCTTGTGGTGCCCGCGGCGGAACATGCGGACATCGCGATAGTCCTCGACCGGCGCCTTGATCTTCACGCGCACCAGCGCGTGCTCGGCAAAGGCGCGCGTGATCTCGTCATGCGCGATCTCAACGAAGTTGGCTTCCGTCAGGACGCGGACGAATTCGTCGCTCAGACGTCGATAGGCCGCTTCGAGATCGTCCGCGGAGCCGCAGGCTTTCGGATCGACCTCCGGGTCGAAGCAAAAATAGGCCTCGCGCAGCCGGTCGAGTTCTTGGAAATACTGGAAGTGAAAAATGGCGCCCAGCATGCGGGCGAATTGCCTGAATCGTGCCTGCTGGGCGTCGTCGAGGCGTCCCTCGGCGACGAGCCCGCCGACGATATCCGACTTCCGCAGCGGAATGAAACGATCCCTCGGCTCCGGCGCGGCCGTTTCGCCATGCGCTGCATTCACGAAACTGTCGCCAACGCTGTGCCAACCATCGCCAGGGATAATCCAACCTCGTCTGGAGCCAATCCATAACCTTCCGGTGACGGCATCACTCCTATTGCAAAAGCATAACTTCATTGCGGCCGTCATGCCACCCGTCCGGTTGCGAACTCGCTTCAATTCGGCGTCCGCTCATGGCGCGGATTTTTTCGGCCCAAGCTCTCACGTAGTTGTGCCGTCACCTTCCCTCACCCAGCGCGTGATGATACTGTTTGCCGGGTTAGTCCACGCCGCTGGAGAGTGCCGATGATTTCAAGCTTTCAGAGCGAAGTTGCACACAGCGTCCAGGATGGGCCGATCGACGTGATTTCAACCGGAGCGGCGCTGGGCGCCGAGGTGCGCGGCGTCGATCTCAGGGATCTCGATCCGTTGCAGTTCGCGGCGCTCGAACGCGCCTGGCACGACCATCAGGTTGTGTTGGTGCGTGGCCAGACGCTCAGCGACCACGACCTCATCGCGTTCAGCCGCCGCTTCGGCGACCTCGACTGGGCCCCGATACAGGAGACCGGCCGTCGCTTCGTCGAGGGGATGCCTGAAATCTACATCGTTTCAAACGTGACCGTGAACGGTCAGCCGATCGGCAGCCTCGGCGCCGGCGAAGCCGTCTGGCATACCGACATGTCGTATCTCGATGTCCCGCCGATGGCGAGCATGCTTTACGCGCTCGAGGTACCGCCCGCCGGCGGCAACACTTCGTTTTGCAGCATGTACGCTGTCTACGAAGCACTGCCGGACACAATGAAGCACCGAATCGCGAACCTGAAAATCAAGCACGACGGGACCTACAACAGCGGCGGCTATCTGCGCCAGGGCGTCACCGCGACCGACGATCCAATGATGTCACCGGGCGCCGTACACCCGCTGGTTTGTACCCACCCCGACACCGGGCGGCACATGCTTTACCTCGGCCGCCGCCGCAATGCGTATCTCATGGGGCTCGAACTTGCGGACTCCGAGGCCCTGCTCGATGATCTCTGGAATTTCGTCGCGCGTGCGGAATTCGCCTGGGAGCACGTCTGGCGGGTCGGGGACCTCGTGCTATGGGACAACCGCTGCACCATGCACCGGCGCGACCCGTTCGACGCCTCGGCCCGCCGCATCATGCACCGGACGCAGATCAAGGGCAGCGCGGCGCCGGTCTGAGACGCAACTCGCCGCTTGCGCGCAACACCATGAAATCGCAGAAAATTGAACTCGCGGATTTGCTGCCCGGTTTCGTCAGCGGCGACCGGGGGGTGTGGTCCGGATCGCGGAACTGCAATCCCGGGGGTATTTGCATCCGCGGCCCTGAATCCGGCCCGTTCTGACGTCACACAATGGCGCCGGCATCGCCGCCAAACGGCCGCCTCGCCGCTATCGAAACCGGCCGCGGGATCGATATGTCGGGAATGGCGTTATGTTGATGGGATACGTACATCCACCCGTCAGCACCTCCCCAAGGACTTGTTGACAATTTGGCTTTCCGCCACAGAAGGTGCCGGAAACGAGATTATTCCGCTCGAACAGAAACAGGCATCATGAATCCCGTCAAAGCACTCGAAAACCACGGCCAGGCGGTCTGGCTGGATTTCCTGGCCCGAGGCTTCGTCGCCAAGGGCGACCTGAAAAAGCTGATCGATACCGACGGCGTCAAGGGCGTCACGTCGAACCCGTCGATCTTCGAAAAAGCGATCGGCAGTTCGGACGAATATGACGGCTCGATCGGCAAGACGCTGAAGGGCGGCGATCGGCCGGTTGCCGAGCTGTTCGAACAGCTCGCCATCGAGGATATCCAGCACGCAGCCGACGTGTTGCGCCCGGTCTATGACGAATTGAAGGGGAACGACGGCTTTGTCAGCCTCGAAGTATCGCCCTATCTGGCGATGGACACCAAGGGCACGGTCGCCGAGGCCAAGCGGCTCTGGAAGAACGTCAAGCGCAACAACCTGATGGTCAAGGTGCCGGCGACGCCGGAGGGCCTGCCTGCGATTCAGCAGTTGATCGGTGAAGGCATCAGCATCAACATCACGCTGCTGTTCTCGCAGAAGGTCTATGTGCAGGTCGCCGAAGCCTATCTCGCGGGGCTGGAAAAATATGTCGCCAAGGGGCGCGATCCCTCCCATGTCGCCAGCGTCGCCAGCTTCTTTGTCAGCCGCATCGACAGCGCCGTCGACAAGCAGCTCGACGAGAAGATCGCGAAGGCGAATGACCCTTCCGAAAAGGAGCGATTGAGCGCGTTGAAAGGCAAGGTCGCCATCGCCAACGCCAAGCTCGCCTACCTGGATTACAAGCGGCTGTTTTCCGGCGAGCGCTGGGAAAAATTGGCTGCCAAAGGCGCCAAGCCGCAGCGGCTGTTGTGGGCCTCGACCGGCACCAAGAACAAGGATTATAGCGACGTGCTCTATGTCGAGGAGTTGATCGGTCCCAACACCGTCAACACCGTGCCGCCGGCCACGCTCGACGCCTTCCGCGATCATGGCACGCCGCGCGACAGCCTCGAGGAGAATATCGACGATGCGAGGCGCGTGCTTGACGAGCTTGAGAGCTCCGGTATCTCGCTCGATGCGATCACGGCCGAGCTGGTCAAGGACGGCGTCAAATTGTTCGCGGACGCCGCCGACAAGCTCTACGGCGCGGTCGCGCATAAGCGCGCGGCGGTGCTCGGGGCCGGTATCGACCACCAGGAGCTGGCGGTCGGAAAGAGTTCTAGGCAAGGCGATTGGAGAGAGCACCGAGGACTGGCGCGCGTCGGGCAAGATCCGCCGACTCTGGCAACACGACAAATCGGTCTGGACCGGGACTGACGAGCACAAGTGGCTGGGCTGGCTGAACAGCGCAGCGGCGGCCGATGTCGCCGACTACGAGGACTTCGCTCACCGCGTGAAGGGACAGAATTTCACCGACGTCGTCGTGCTCGGCATGGGTGGATCGAGCCTGGGGCCGGAAGTGCTGGCGCGGACCTTCGAGAAGCAGCCCGGCTTTCCCAAATTGCATGTGCTTGATTCAACCGATCCCGCGCAGGTTCGCAGCCTTCAGGCCTCGATCAACCTCGCCAACACGCTGTTTATCGTCTCCAGCAAATCCGGCGGCACCACCGAACCGAACGTGATGAAGGATTATTTCCTGGCGCGCGTGGCCGAGACCATCGGCGCCGACAAGGCCGGGCACCGCTTCATCGCCGTGACCGATCCCGGCTCGTCGCTGGAGAAGGTCGCGACCAAACAGGGTTTTGCACGGATCTTCCACGGCGACCCCTCGATTGGCGGCCGCTACTCCGTGCTGTCGCCGTTCGGGCTGGTGCCGGCCGCGGCGGCGGGCATCGACGTTCGCACGCTGCTGCAACAGGCGCTGGCGATGGTGCGCTCCTGCGGGCCGGATGTGCCGCCGCATGAAAACCCCGGCGTGCAGCTTGGTCTCGCCATGGGCCTTGCCGGGCTCGAAGGCCGTGACAAGGTGACGATCCTTTGTTCGAAGAAAATCGCCGACTTCGGCGCCTGGGCCGAACAGCTCATCGCGGAATTGACCGGCAAGGACGGCAAGGGCCTGATCCCGATCGACGGCGAACCCCTGGGCGATGTGTCGCTCTACGGCAATGATCGCTTCTTCATCGACATCCGCACCGACGGCGAGAGCGACGCCGCGCATGAGGATAAGCTGGCCGCGCTGGAAAAGGCCGGACATCCGGTGGTGCGCATTGTGATGAATTCGATCGATCATGTCGGTCAGGAATTCTTCCGCTTTGAGATGGCGACCGCGGTGGCGGGCTCGGTGCTTGGCATCAATCCATTCAACCAGCCTGATGTCGAGGACGCCAAGATCAAGACCCGCGAGTTGACGGCGGCGTTCGAGAAATCCGGCGCGCTGCCCGCGGAAGAGCCCGTGGTGGCGAGTGCGCAAGCCGACATCTACACCGACGACCATAATGCCGCCGAACTGCGCAAGGCCGGCGCCAATGGCGATCTCGCTTCCTGGCTGAAAGCCCACCTCGCCCGCTCCGGCAGAGGGGATTACGTGGCGCTGCTCGCCTATATCGAGCGCGATGACGCGCATATCGACAGCCTGCAGCACATGCGGCTTGCAGTCCGCGACACCCGTCATGTCGCGACCTGTGCCGAATTCGGCCCGCGCTTCCTGCATTCCACCGGACAGGCCTATAAAGGCGGTCCCGACAGCGGCGTATTCCTGCAGATCACTGCCGATGACGACAGGGATCTCGCGGTGCCCGGTCAAAAAGCCAGTTTTGGCGTGATCAAGGCCGCACAGGCCCGCGGCGATTTCGACGTGCTGACCGAGCGCGGCCGCCGCGCCCTGCGCGTGCATCTCAAGGGCGATCTCGAATCGGGCTTGAAGATGCTTGACGCCGCCATTCACGACGCACTGAACTAGAGCATGATCCCGACCCGCAGCACCGCGTCAGCGCAAAGTGGATGCCGGTTTTCGGATCGGATCGTGCTCAACAGCAAGGACGTATAAGATGCAGCTTGGCATGATCGGCCTGGGGCGGATGGGCGGCAACATTGTCCGCCGGCTGATGAAGCACGGTCACTCCACGGTCGTCTATGACAAGGACCCGAAGGCGGTCGCAGCGCTCGCGGCCGATGGCGCCGCCGGCTCGGCGGCGCTGGAAGAGTTCGTCAGCAAGCTCGAGAAACCGCGAACCGCCTGGGTGATGCTGCCGGCGGGCAAGATCACCGAGACGACCATCGATGCATTGTCAAAACTGATGCAGGCCGGCGACGTCATCATCGACGGCGGCAACACCTTTTGGCAGGACGATGTGCGCCGCGGCAGGGCGCTGAAGGAGCGCGGCATCCATTACATCGATGTCGGCACGTCAGGCGGCGTCTGGGGCATCGACCGCGGCTATTGCATGATGATCGGCGGCGACAAGGCCGTGGTCGATCGCCTCGATCCGATCTTTGCAGCGCTGGCGCCCGGAATCGGCGATATCGATCGCACCGGCGGCCGCGAGGGACGCGATCCGCGTATCGAGCAGGGCTACATCCATGCCGGGCCGGTCGGCGCCGGGCACTTCGTCAAGATGGTTCACAACGGCATCGAATATGGCCTGATGCAGGCCTATGCCGAGGGCTTCGATATCCTGAAGAATGCCAATATCGACGCGCTGCCCGCCGAGCACCGCTTCGATCTCGACATTGCCGATATCGCCGAGGTCTGGCGGCGCGGCAGCGTAATCCCGTCCTGGCTGCTCGATCTCACCGCCGCCGCGCTTGCCAAAAATCCGACGCTGGGGAGTTATTCCGGGTTCGTGGAAGACTCCGGCGAAGGCCGCTGGACCGTGAACGCCGCCATCGACGAAGCGGTGCCTGCCGAGGTGCTCACCGCGGCGCTGTTCGCACGGTTTCGTTCGCGCAAGGAACATACTTTTGCGGAAAAGATTCTCTCGGCGATGCGCGACGGCTTCGGGGGCCACAAGGAGCCGCAGCAGCATCCGGACCCGGCGCGGCAGAATGCGCCCGATATCGTCAAACCAAAGGCCGACCGCTCGTGACCGCCCCCTCTCCAAACCTGCAATTCGCAACCCAGAAGAAGCCCGATCCCTGCTCCTTCGTCATCTTCGGCGTCACCGGCGATCTGGCGCATCGGCTGGTGCTTCCCGCCCTCTATAATCTTGCAGCCAGTGACCTCCTGCCCGACAAATTGTGCGTGGTCGGCGTCGCCCGCAAGGCGATGTCGAACGATGCGTTGCGCGACAGCCTGATGAAGGGATTGCGCGAATTCGCCACCCGTGCGGTGGACGATGCGATCGCCAAACGCCTGCTGGAATGCGTCACCTGCATTGCCGCCGATCCAAAGGATCCCGCCTCGTTCGATCAGATGAAAAAGCAACTCGACCAGCTTGAAGCCAGGCGGGAAACCGGCGGCAACCGCCTGTTTTATCTGGCGACCCCGCCGGATGCCTTCGCGCCGATCAGCCGGGAACTCGGGCGCACCGGCATGCTGAGCCAGGAAAGCGGCGCGTGGCGTCGGCTGGTGGTCGAAAAGCCGTTCGGAACCGACCTCGCCTCGGCCAAGGCCCTGAACGGCGAACTGCTCAAGCTCGTCGACGAACACCAGATTTATCGCATCGATCATTACCTCGGCAAGGAGACGGTCCAGAACATCCTGGTGCTGCGCTTCGCCAACGGCATGTTTGAGCCGATCTGGAATCGCAATCACATCGATCATGTGCAGATCACCGTCGATGAAACGCTCGGCGTCGGCGAGCGCGGCAGCTTTTATGACGCCACCGGCGCGTTGCGCGACATGGTGCCGAACCATCTGTTTCAACTGCTGTCGCTGGTGGCGATGGAGCCGCCGACCCGGTTCGACGCGCATTCGGTCCGCGCGGAGAAGGCCAATGTGCTCGCCGCGATCCAGGCCCAGAATGAGGCCGATGCCCTCAAAAATTCCGTGCGCGGCCAATATCAAAGCGGCAGGGTCGGCGACACTGCGATTGAAGACTATAGCAAGACCGAGGACGTCAAGCCCGACAGCACCACGGAAACCTATGCCGCGCTGAAACTGACGATCGACAACTGGCGCTGGGCCGGCGTTCCCTTTTATCTGCGCACCGGCAAGGCGCTCGGCATCAAGCGCACCGAAGTGGCGATCAAGTTCAAGCAGGCGCCGTTCGCGATGTTCAACTGCACCCCGGTGGAGGCGCTGGCGCAGAACTACCTGGTGATCGGGGTGGCGCCGACGGAAGGCATCGCGCTCCAATTCAACACCAAGGTGCCCGGCCCCTCGATCAGGATCGACGGCGTCGAGATGAAATTCCGCTACAAGGACTACTTCAAGGCGGAGCCGAGCACCGGATATGAAACGCTGATCTACGACTGCATGATCGGCGACAACATCCTGTTTCAGCGGGCCGACAGCGTCGAGGCCGGCTGGAAAGCCGTGCAGCCGTTCCTGGATGCCTGGAAGAAGGCCGGCGCCCAAGGCCTCGAACATTACAAGGCCGGCAGCGAGGGTCCGGCGGCCGCCGAGGAATTGCTCAAGCGCGACGGCCGAAGCTGGCGCAAGCTCGGTTAGATCGGATGGCCGTGAACGCGCCTCGCCAGATCATCACTGTCGCCGATTCCGCGGCGCTGGCGAAATCCGCGGCGGATCGCGTGCTGGCGCGGATCTCCGCCAACAATGGCCGGGTCGCGATCTGTCTTACCGGCGGATCGAGCCCGACCGAGCTCTATCGATTGCTCGCGACCGATCCCTATCGAAACCGGATCCCCTGGGATCGCATGCACTGGTTCATCGGCGACGAGCGCTTTGTCAGGGCCGGCGATCCGCTCAACAACATGGGCATGGCGCGGCGCGTTTTTCTGGATCGCTGCGCGCCGGCCGCCAACATTCACCCTATACCGACCGACACCGCCGACCCGCCAGAGGCCGCGCGACGTTACGAAAGCGAGCTGAAATCGTTCTATGGCGCGACTGAACTGGTTTCTTCCCGGCCGTTGTTCGACGTCGTGCTGATGGGGGTGGGACCCGACGGTCATACCGCTTCGCTATTTCCGGATTATCCCGCCGTCGAGGAAATCGAGCGCTGGGTGGTCGGCGTGCCCCAGGCCCATGTCGAGCCCTTCGTGCCGCGGGTGACGCTGACCTTGCCGGCGCTTAACTCCTGCCGCGAAATGCTGTTCGAGGTCGCGGGCACGCAAAAGCGCGCGATCTTGACGCGCGTGCTGGATGGCGAGAACCTGCCGGCCAGCCGCGCGCATTCCACCGGCGAGACCATCTGGCTGGTGGACCGGGCGGCGCTGCCGGAGAATTTTCGTGGCCGATGAGACAGTCAACATACCGTGCGCGCTGGTCGTGATGGGCGTGTCCGGCTCCGGCAAGACCACCATCGCCGACCGATTGGCCGAACGGCTGGGATGGACATTCGAGGACGGCGACAGGTTTCATCCCGCGAGCAACGTCGCCAAGATGAGCGCCGGCCAGCCGCTCACCGACGAGGACCGCAGGCCCTGGCTGCAGGCGATCGCCGATGAGATCGACAGGCTCTGCAAGGCCGGCAAGCACGCCGTGATCGCCTGTTCGGCGCTGAAGCGTGCCTATCGCGACATTCTGGTGCATGGACGCAGCGATGTCCGCATCATCTACCTGAACGGTACGCAGCAGTTGATCGCAGGCAGGCTCGCCCTGCGGAAAGGTCACTTCATGCCGCCGGGATTGCTCACCAGCCAGTTCAAGACGCTGCAGCCGCCGGGCGGGGATGAAAACCCCGTGACGGTGTCGATCGACGCGCCGGTCGAGACCATCGTCGAGGACATCGTGACGCAGTTGAAGCTCGTTCCCGCCGGCAGTGCGCCGGCGCGCAGGAATCGCTCATGACCCGCATTGCCCTCGTCGTATCGGATGTAGACGGCACCCTTGTCACCAAGGACAAGACCCTGACCGGCCGCGCGAGCGATGCGGTGCGGCGGCTGCACGATGCCGGGATCGGCTTCACCATCACCTCCAGCCGCCCGACGCTCGGCATGCGGTTTCTGATCGAGCCGCTGGCGATCACGCTGCCGATCGGACCCTTCAACGGAAGCTCCATCGTCGACCCGCAACTCAATCCGATCGAGGCGCATCTGATCCCGGCGGCGACGGCTCAACGCAGCCTCGATGTCCTGAACGCATTCGATGTCGATATCTGGCTGTTCACCAACGACCAATGGCTGACGCGCCACCCCGACGGCGAATACGTCCCGCATGAGAAGCTCGCGATCCGGGCCGACCCGACCATCGTTACGGATTTCGCGCCTTACCTGCACGGCGCCTGCAAGATCGTCGGCGCCAGCTCCGATGCGGCGATGCTGCAACGCTGCGAAGCCGCGATGCAGCAGGCGGTGGGCGCGGAGGCCACCGCGGTGCGGTCGCAAAGCTACTATCTCGACGTCACCCCGCCCGGCCACGACAAGGGCACCTTCGTGCAGGCGATAGCCAGGCGAATGGGCATTTCGACCGATGCCGTCGCCACCATCGGCGACATGCAGAACGATCTGCCGATGTTCAAGACAAGTGGCTTCTCGATCGCGATGGGCAACGCCACCGACGACGTCAAGAAACAGGCGACCCATGTCACCACGTCGAACGAGGATGAAGGCTTTGCGGGAGCGATCGAGCTTATCCTGAACGGCAACGCGCGCTGACCCGACATTGGCCTGCGCTATCCGCGTCGACCGCGATCCAAAACGAAACCGTGTCCTCGGCCGTCCGTCTGTGGCAGATTATGGGAAACAATCGGTGACAGCACGGGCTGCCCGCCCGGAGACGGAGGCGAACATGGATATCCCTCAGATCCCCGGCATGACCGACGAAGAGCTGATCATCTACGCCATGCGCGAAGCCCAGCGGGTTCTCGCGCAGCACATTGAAGGGGGTCCGCGCGACGCCGAGGAGACGATCGCCCAGCTCCTGGAGATTCTCGATCGCCAGGACGTCGTCAAGGCGACCGACCGCCTGTGCCGGAATTATGGGCTAAAGCCGATCAACTAGATCTTGCCTTGGCATTTGTCTTGGCATTTGCCTTGGCGCGTAACGACTAAATCGCTCGCCGACGCCCCGCGATCATCCCGTAGACAAACAGGACAATGACCGCCCCAACGACGGCGCCGATCAGGCCCGCGCCCTGGTCTGGGCCATACCATCCGAGAGCTTGCCCGAGGAACGTGGCCACGAACGCGCCGACGATTCCCAGGATGCAGGTGAGAATGAAGCCCGAGGGCTCGTTGTCTCCGGGCATGATGAACTTGGCAATCACGCCGGCGACGAAGCCGATGATAATGGTCCAGATAATGCCCATCGCGATATTCCCTTTAGAGTTGCCGATGACGAATTGCTTTGCGATTACGCGCTCGGTAGCCGGCCACCCGGCGTATACCTGTCCACGGCCGCTGGAAGCTCGCGCGCCAGCCGCGCCAGAAGCTCTTCCTGCGATAGGCCGGTCTGCCGTTCCAGCTCGGCCAACACGTCGGCACCGATCGCCTGCTTCAATTGCGGCGGCGCGACCTCCTTGTTGGGACCATCGTTGACCCAGGATTGGGCCGTGTCGCCTTCACCGTTTTGCTTGAATTTTTCGAGCAGCTCGCCGATGCCGCCATTGAGCAGTCCACCGACGCCGACGCCGCCCAGCATTCCCCCGAGATTGCCGAGCAACCCGCCCAAACCGGGCTCCTGGGTTGCCCCGCCGGGGCCCGCAGCTTTTTCTCTCGCGCCATTGAGCATTTCAGCCAGCTTGTCGCGGTTCTGGTACCCCGCAATCGCGAGCAACCCCAGAAGGGCCGTCATCGATGGCATTCCTCGGCTCATAGTCGCCTCCAGCGTGAGATCGTGGTCGGCAACGCCCACCCCAGCGTTCGGTTCCAATGCAACGCCGGTTGTATGGGTTTGTCGAATTGTCTTTTTGGTAAGGCTTGCTGACGTTCAACTCTTGCGGTCGCCGGGCGGCTCGTCGACGAACAGCACAGGCGTTCCCTTCCTGACGTTCTCGCCCAGCAAGCTCACGTCCCAATTGGTCAATCGAACGCAGCCGTGGGATTCAGATTTGCCAACGCGAGAAGGATCAGGTGTGCCGTGGATGCCGTATCCTTCCGCCGACAGCCCAATCCAGTAGGATCCGGCCGGGTTGTTCGGCCCAGGCTTGATCGTGAAAGCTTCTTTGGACTTTACGCCTTTGAATTTGTAATCGGGATTATAGCGATAGTTCGGATTGGCGTCGGTTGAGACGACCTTGAGGGTGCCGCTTGGGGTCGGTTTCTCCTCGCTGCCGACGGTGGCCGGAAAGAAGGCAACCAACTCGCCCGAGGGCGCGAAGGCCTTGACGGTCTGGCCCGCTTTATCGACTTCGATCCGGCCAACACTCAATTTGGGTTGCTTGTTCAGCACGTTGGCAACCGAAATGGTTTCGCCGGCCTGATCGAATTTCTTCCCCGGGTTCAGCGCGGCAAGCAGCTCCTGGCTCATATGAAACTTTTCGGCGATGGCCTCGCGGGGGCTGGTGAAATTGAGCGCCTTGAGGCTTTTCATCTCCTCCATTTTGGCGGGCAGTTTTTCCAGGAACGGTCCTTCGGCGTCGCTCCTGGAGATCTTGTAATCGGTGATGACGGGTCCGTCGCTGATCTCCGAAAGCATCTCCCAAATCTCCGGCGTGAAGGCCTTGTCGCCGGTGAGACCTTGGGCCTCGGCGAAAGCGCTCAGAGCCTTCCGCGCGTTTTCTCCAAGCTTGCCGTCGATCTCGCCGGGCGAGAATTGGGCGCGGTCCAGCAGAACCTGCAGCTTGATGACAACGGAATCGATTCTATCCGTCGGCAGCTTTGCGCGATATTCCGCTTGATTGACGGCTGCGGCATCCAGGCCGGCGCCCGCGGCCGGCAATACCAGCCAACCCGACAGAATCGCAGCGGCAAACAAGCGAAGCATCCGGCAACCTCCAGCAATAATCCCCGGGAATAAGAAATCCGGGCCTCGCCGGTTCCGTTGGCGCGGCACGGACGGCGCCGCACCGCATACGCCCGCCCGGGAATGATCCGCCGCTACTTCGACCGCTGCATCGCCGGCTTCTCCACCGGCTTTTTGGCATCGCTGAGGTTATGCGCGGTATTGATCAGCGCGATGTGGGTGAGCGCCTGCGGGAAATTGCCGGTCTGGCGGCCCTCGCCGGAATCGAATTCCTCCGCCAGCAGGCCGAGGTCGTTCGCGATCCCGACCACGCGGTCGAACAGCGCCTGCGCCTTGGGGATTTCGCCTGCCAGCACATAGGCGTCGGCGAGCCAGAGGCTGCAGGCCAGAAACGCGCCTTCGATCGGTTGCCGTTCATCGGAGATGTCGCGGGGATCATGCCGCAGCACGAATCCATCCCGCATCATATGGTTTTCGATGGCCGCGATGGTGCCGCGAACGCGCGGGTCCGAGGCGGGCAGGAAACCCACCGCGGGCAGCATCAGGATGCTGGCGTCGAGCAATTGCGATCCATAGGATTCGACAAAGGTATTCTGCCCGGGATCAAAACCCTTTTCGCAGACCTCGCGACAGATGGTATCGCGCAAGCTCCGCCATCGGTCGAGCGGCGCCTTGAAGCCGAATTTCTCGGCGCTCTTGATGCCGCGATCGAACGCGACCCAGGTCATGACCTTCGAGGAGACATAGTGTCTGCCCTCGCCCCGGCGTTCCCAGATGCCATGATCCGGCTGGTCCCAGACTTCCGCCAGATGCTCGAGCACAGCGCATTCCAGATCCCACGTCCCGTCGTCGAGCTTCAGCTCGGCCATGCGTGACTGGTGAAAGGCATCGATCAGTTCGCCATAAACATCGAGCTGTAGCTGGGAATGTGCGGCATTGCCGACCCGCACGGGCTGGGCGCCTTCGTAGCCGGGCAGCCAGCCGGCCTCCCATTCCAGCAGGCGGCGCTGGCCCATGATCCCATACATGATCTGCATGTCCGCCGGCGATCCCGCCACGGCGCGTAACAGCCAATTGTGCCAGGCGGAGGCTTCCTCGGTATAGCCCGAATTCATCAGCGCCAGCAGCGTGAAGGTGGCGTCGCGCAGCCAGCAGAAGCGGTAATCCCAATTCCGGGCGCCGCCGAGCTTTTCCGGCAGCGAGGTCGTCGGCGCCGCCACGATGCCGCCGGTCGGTTGATAGGTCAGCGCCTTCAGCGTGATCAGCGATCGCATTACGAGGTCACGATAGTCGCCCTGGTAGGTGCAGTGGCTCGACCATTCGGTCCAGAAATCCTCGGTATCCTCAAGCGCATGCGCCGGGTTGATGGGTTCGGGCAGCGGCAGATGCGAGGGCCCATAGGTGAGCACGAAAGGAATGGTCTCGCCTTCGCTCACGTCGAAATCGGCCACCGTAGTCAAGTCTTCGCCGCGGGTTTTGACCGGCGTTCGCAGCACCGTCATGTCCTGCCCGCAAATCGCCAGCAGCGCGCCATCGGTTTGTCGGACCCAGGGGATGTCGATGCCGAATCCGAAACGAATCACCAATTCCATCCGCAGCTTCACCCGGCCGCGCACACCGCGCACCAGCCTCACCACATCGGAGGCATTGCCGCGCGGCGGCATGAAGTCGATCAGCGCGACGACGCCATCTGCCGTCTCAAAGCGCGTCTCCAGGATCAGGGTATTGTCCCAATAGCGGCGTGACGATTTGGTGACGCCTTCCGCCGGCGCGATCAGCCACCGGCCCTGCTTGCGGGTGCCGAGCAGTGCGGCGAAACAGGCATCGGAATCGAATGCGGGCCAGCACAGCCAGTCGATCGATCCGTCGCGCCCGACCAGGGCCGCGGTCTCGCAATCGCCGATCAAGCCATAATCTTCAATTCTGGAGGACAAATTCAAACCCTCTGCTCAAAATATCTGTAGCTCAAACCGCGGGCCGCGTCCGTTCCGCGGTCGCACGTTTGAGCGCAACAACGTCGATCGCCAAGGCAATTTTGTCCAATGCAAGCGGCAGCCGCCGGCGCCAGTTCGGATGCTCGTCCACCGTGCCGGGAATATTGGGCTGGTCGATCACGCCCAAGAGGTCTTCCAGCGATATCGTCAGCAGGCGGGACCTCGTGCGCGCCAGAAAACCCACGACGGCGAATAGATCGTGCCCGTCGATGGCGTGATGCCGCAGCACCTCGCTCAGCGTCGCCAACGCATGCCATCGCGCCTCGTCGCTCTCGCCGGGATCGATGCCGAGCGATCGCTTGAGCGCCAGATCGCTGAACGAACGCCAGCCCGCATAACTGGAGAGATCATGGGTGTTGAAGGTGACGAGGGCATTGGCCGCATAATGGTCGATGCCCCGAAACGCGCCCTCATCGTCGCGCTCGAACATCATCACCTGATACGACCAGATCCCCCACTCCGCCATCTGCTCGCGAAAGCCTTCCGGCACCGTGCCGAGATCCTCGCCGATCACCACGCAGCGATGCGCCGCGCTTTCCTGTGCCGTCGCCGCCAGCAGCGGCTCGAACGGCATTTCCACATAGACGCCGTTGTCGGCGGCAAAGCCATGCGGCACCAGATAGAGCCGCTTCAGCCCGAGCACGTGATCGAGCCGGATCGCGCCGGCGTAACGCATCGACGCCCGCAGCATCTCCCGGTATGGCTCAAAGGACTGGATTTCCAGGCCGGCGGCATTGAAGCCCGCCAGGCCCCAATTCTGGCCGGCGGTATTCAGCGCGTCCGGCGGCGCGCCGACCGCGAGATGGCGGGAAATCGCTACCTGCTCATTCCAGGCATCGAATCCGTCGGATTGCACGCCGACGGCGACATCGAGATAGAGGCCGACCTTCATGCCCAGCCTGCCTGCCAGATCGCGGCATGACCTGAGTTGCCGGTCCGCCGTCCATTGCACGAATTCCACGAATTCTATTTCGGCGCCGTCGGGCCCCGCGCGCAATCCGGCGCATCTGGCATCGTCAGGCTGGCGCCATTGTTCCGGCCATTCCCACCACGGCGTGTTGAACTTGTGCCGCAGCACCTCGAAACACGCGAACCGCGACAGCAGGGGCGCGCGCTCGGCGCGGAATCGTTCGAAATCCCGCCGGCGCTCGTTCGCCGGATCGGCCTTGAAGGCATCGAATGCCGACCGCAGCGCGCGCCATTTCAACCCGGCCACCGCGACATAATCGACGATGTCGCTTACTCTCAGCCGGTCGATCGCATCGCCATCGGGGGCAAAACGCCCCGGCTGAAATTCCGGCAGTTTCTCAACATCGACATAAAGCGCGTTCAGAAACAGCCGGCTGTTGGGCGAGTAGGGGCTGCAATCGGCGGGGCGATCATCGAACAACGCGTGCAACGGATTGAGGCCGACGCCATCCGCCCCCAATCGGCCTGCGAGTTCGATCAACGCTTCGAGGTCGGTGAAGTCGCCAATTCCCCAATTGCGCACCGAGCGGACGCCGTAAAGCTGAACCGCCAGCAACCAGCAACGGTCGAAATCGCCGCCGAAAGCCTTCGGCGCGACGATCAACGGAATTTCTTCCGTCACCAGGGAGGCATCGGTCAGATGCAACCGATACGAACCATCCGGCAAATCCGCCGGCCAGACGATGACGGAATCGCGGGTCTCGCCCTGCGCGATGACCTTACCGCCCGCGGCGATTTTCCAGTGCACGGGGAACGTGGCGGCCTGGCTCAATTCAGACCGGGAGCGCTGGCCGCGCCGAACCACCACCGCCCCGCCGAGCAGCCGGTGGGTTACCCGAACCGGCAGGGCGTCGAGGATGATTTTCAGCGCCGCAGCGTCCGTCACATGCCGGTGACCCTGACCGTCCACAAAGTCGGTCTGGATTCCCAATTCCTTAGCTTTGATGAAAAGTTCCATTCGGCACGCGGTTTGCACGCAACGGTGAGAGACGTCGCGAAATTCTCTAGATACAAGAACGGGATAGCCGTGTTTAACTCTCAGGACGCCCGACCGTTCCCCGGGAACCAATGCTTAGTGAACGGCTTTGTATATAGGTCCGGAACGTCTCCTTTCCCGCAAAAGAAACGGGACGTCACTTCCATGTCAATGGCATCACCGTGAACAAAACAACTCAAACTGTCGAGAGCGCCGCGACCGGCGGCGCCTTTCATATTGAAGACGTTTATCCGCTGATCGACGGCGGCCGCTTCGCCGTGAAGCGGATCGTCGGCGAGCCCGTCGAGGTCTGGGCCGACATCTATCGCGACGGGCACGATGTGGTGGCGGCCGCGCTGGTCTGGCGCCGCGAGCAGGACCGCGAGTGGCGCCGCGAGCCGATGAGTTATGACAGTAACGACCGCTGGAGCGGATCGTTCGTTCCGGCCGCGCCCGGTCGCTATGTCTATGCGATCGAGGCATGGACCGACGAATTCGCCACCTGGCGGCATGGCTTCGAGCTTAAGCAACAAGCCGGCACCGCCCTTCCCGTCGATGCGATCGAAGGCGCCGGGATGCTGACCAAGGCGGTGGCCGGCGGGCCGGCCGCGGCCGCCGTTATCGTGCGGCAATGCGAGGATTATCTTCAAACCGGCGATGCCGCGCCGCTGCTGACGGACGAGCTGAAGGACGCCATGGCCGAAAGCCAGTTGCGCCCCGACCTGACGCGGTCGCCGCTGTTTCCATTTGTCGCGGATCGGCCGCGGGCACGCTTTGGCGCCTGGTACGAGATGGTGCCGCGCAGCCAGGGCAAGACGCCCGGCCAGCACGGCACGTTCAAGGATTGCATTGCGCGCCTGCCCGACGTCGCGGCGATGGGTTTCGACGTGGTCTATTTCACGCCGATCCATCCGATTGGAAAAATTAACCGCAAGGGCCGCAACAACGCGGTCACCGCCGTTGAAGGCGATCCCGGCAGTCCCTACGCCATCGGCGCCGCCGAAGGCGGCCACGACGCGGTGCACCCGGAACTGGGCACGCTGGAGGATTTCCGCGCCTTCGTCGCGGCATGCAGGCTGCTTGATATGGAAGTCGCGCTCGACTTCGCGGTGCAATGCGCGCCCGATCATCCCTGGCTCGAACAGCATCCGCAATGGTTCAAGCGCCGGCCCGACGGCTCGATGCGCTACGCGGAAAATCCGCCGAAGAAATACCAGGATATCGTCAATCCGGATTTCTCATCCGAAGACGCCGGCGCGCTGTGGAACGCCTTGCGCGACGTGGTGCTGTTCTGGATCGAACAGGGCGTCAATATTTTTCGGGTCGACAATCCCCACACCAAGCCATTCCGATTCTGGGAATGGCTGATCCACGAGATCCAGCTTGACCATCCCGATGTCATCTTCCTCGCCGAAGCATTTACCCGGCCGAAGCTGATGAAGGGCCTGGCGAAACTCGGCTTCACCCAATCCTACACCTACTTCACCTGGCGGACGCAGAAGTGGGAGCTGGAGCAGTATCTGGGCGAGCTGACGGCCTATCCGGAACGCGATTACTACCGGCCGAATTTCTTCGTCAATACGCCGGACATCCTGCCCTATCATCTGCAGAGCGGCGAGCCCTGGATGTTCAAATCGCGCGCGGCATTGGCGGCCACGCTTTCCAGCACCTACGGCATCTACAACGGGTTCGAGCTGCTGGAGCACGAGCCCATTCCCGGCCGCGAGGAATATCTCAATTCCGAAAAATACGAGATCAAGGTGCGGGACTGGGATCAGCCGGGCAACATCAAGCCCTACATCCGCGATCTCAACCTCGCCCGGCGCACCAACGCGGCGCTGCAGCAGACCAGCCAGTTGCGCTTCCTTGCCGTCGACGACGGCAACGTCATCGCCTTTGTCAAGGAATCGATCGATCTGGCCAATACGGTGGTTGTCGCCATCGCGCTGTCGCGCGACGTGCATGAATTCTGGCTGCCGCTCGGCGACATCCAGATCGGGACCGCCGGCGAACGCCGCCACGTGGTCGCGCTGGAAAACCTGATCACCGGCGAGCGATCTGCCCTCGACTGGGGCGGCATCCGCCTGCGCATCGATCCGGTGCGCGATCCCGCCCTGCTGTTTCGCTGTCTGGCGTGAGTGACACCATGAACCTGATGTCATCCATCGATGAAAACGAGCTGCCGGCTACCGACGTCGCGGGCGACCAACTCTGGTACAAAGATGCGATCATCTACCAGCTTCACGTCAAGGCCTTTGCCGACAGCAACAATGACGGCATCGGCGATTTCGCCGGTCTGACCGAGAAGCTGGGCTATCTGCAGGATCTCGGCGTCACCACGCTGTGGCTGCTGCCGTTCTATCCGTCTCCCGGCCGCGACGACGGCTACGACATCGCCGACTACGGCGCCATCAATCCCGATTTCGGGACCATGAAGGATTTTCGCCGCTTCATCGTCGAAGCCAAACGGCGCGGCCTGAGGGTGATCACCGAACTCGTCATCAACCATACCTCCGACCAGCACGACTGGTTCAAGCGCGCCCGCCGCAGCGATCCGAACTCGAGCGCGCGCAACTGGTATGTGTGGAGCGACACCGACCAGAAATATCAGGGCACGCGGATCATCTTCACCGACACCGAGAAATCGAACTGGACCTGGGATCCGGAAGCCGGCCAGTTCTACTGGCACCGCTTCTTCTCGCATCAGCCGGACCTGAATTTCGACAATCCGCGCGTGGTCAGCGCGCTGGTGCAGGTGATGAAGCGCTGGCTCGATACCGGCGTCGACGGCTTCCGGCTCGACGCCATTCCCTATCTGTGCGAGCGCGACGGCACCAATAACGAAAATCTGCCGGAGACCCACGCCGTCATCAAGAAGCTGCGCGCCGAGCTCGACGCCTATGCCAAGGGCAAGGTGCTGCTGGCGGAAGCCAATCAATGGCCCGAGGACGTGCAGGAATATTTCGGCCATGGCGATGAATGCCACATGGCCTATCATTTCCCGCTGATGCCGCGGATCTACATGGCGATCGCGCAGGAAGACCGCTTTCCCATCACCGATATCCTGCGCCAGACGCCGGATATCCCGCACAGCTGCCAATGGGCGCTGTTCCTGCGCAATCACGACGAGCTGACGCTCGAAATGGTCACCGATGTGGAGCGCGACTACCTGTGGTCGACCTACGCCAACGATCCGCGCGCGCGCATCAATGTCGGCATTCGCCGCCGCCTGGCGCCGCTGATGGACAACGACCGCCGCAAGATCGAGCTGATGAACTCGCTGCTGCTGTCGTTTCCGGGCACGCCGATCATCTATTACGGCGACGAGATCGGCATGGGCGACAACATCTATCTCGGCGACCGCAACGGCGTGCGCACGCCGATGCAATGGACGCCGGACCGCAATGGCGGGTTCTCGCGGGCCGATCCGGCGCGGCTCTACGCGCCGACCATCATGGACCCGATCTATGGCTATGAGTTCGTCAATGTCGAAGCCCAGTCGCGGAGCTTGTCGTCGCTATTGAGCGCCACCAAGCGGCTGATCTCGGTGCGGAAGTCAACGCTCGCCTTCGGCCGCGGCACGATGACGTTCATCCGTCCCCCGAACCGCTCGGTGCTGTGTTATGTGCGCCAGTACAAGGACGAGGTCATCCTCTGCGTCGCCAACCTGTCGCGATCGGCGCAGGCCACCGAACTCGATCTTTCCGCCTGGAAGGACCGCATTCCGCTTGAAATGCTCGGCCGCACGCGTTTTCCCGCGATCGGCGATTTGCCGTACATGATCACGCTGGCGCCCTATGGTTTCTACTGGTTCCAGCTCAGGGAGCGCGACAAATCCGAGCATGTCCAACCGTCGGTCGTTCCGGAATTCGAGACCCTGGTGGTGCCGCTGGGCGCGACCTGGGTGTCGCTGGCCCGCACCCGCGGCGTGTTCGAACGCGACGTGTTGCCGGGGCACCTGGCCCGGACCCGCTGGTATCCCGAACGCTCGGCGGAGGCCATTCGCCCGACCCTGACCTCGGCTATTCCGTTCTGCGATATCGGCGACAACCGGCCCTGGCTTGCCTTTTTCGAGGCGACGCAGCGCGACACGACGGCGCGTTACGTGTTGCCGATGCAGATCGAATGGGTACGCTTCGACCGCGAACGCTACAACCCCCGCGCATTCGCGGCGGTACGTCAGGGCGCCCGCGAAGGAACGCTGCTGGACGTCGCCACCGACCCGATCTTCATCGCGCTGCTGCTGCGCAATCTGCGGCAAGCCTTGACCGTCGAAGAAAGCGACCTGCGCCTCGAATTCAGGCCTACCAGCAAATTCTCGGACCGCCCGATCAAGACCCCCGAGCACATCCGCGCCGTCGAAACCGAGCAATCCAACAGCACGGCGCTGGTGGACAGCGACTACGTGGTCAAGATTTACCGAAAACTCGAATCCGGCACCAACCCCGAGATCGAGATCGGCCGGTTCCTGACCGAGGTCGCGGGCTTTGCCAACACGCCGGCGCTGCTCGGCAGCGTCGAACTGGTCGAAGGCGGGAGCAGAAGCGCGGTCGCGATCGTTCATGCCTTTGTCGAGAACCAGGGCGAAGCCTGGACCGTGACCTCGGCCTATCTCGATCGCTTTGTCGACGAACAACGCCTGTTGGCAAGCAGCGAGCATCCCGGCGAATACGAGGAGCAAATCCCCTATCTGCGCTACATGACGCAAATCGGACGGCGCGTCGCCGAAATGCATGTCGCGCTCGCCAGCAGCGACGAATTTGCCGATTTCGCGCCGGAGCCAACCCGCCCCGACGATGTCAAGCGCTGGATCGATGACATGGTGGTTCGCGCCGAGCGGATCTTCAGCGCATTGAAACAGCGGCGCGACGCCATCAAGGAGAGCGACCGGCTGTTGGTCGATCAGTTGCTGGCGTTGCGCGCGACCTTGCAGGATCGCCTCGCCGCGCTGCTTCCGCCCGATATCGACGGCCTGAACATCCGCCATCATGGCGACTTCCATCTCGGGCAGATCCTGATCGTCAAGGACGACATCTTCATCATCGACTTCGAAGGCGAGCCCCGCCGCGCGCTCGACGACAGGCGGCGCAAGGCGCCTGCCGCGCGCGATGTCGCGGGCCTGATCCGTTCGATCGATTACTCGGCGACGGCCGCGCTGGAGCGCGCGCTCAAGGTGGCGCCGGACGAGAACGGCAAGCTGGCCGCGGCGCTGGCGGAATGGCGCGATCGCTCGGCGGCGGAGTTTATTTCCGCCTATCGCGACAGCATGGCCGATCAACGGCTGTGGCCCGCCGATCCCCACGCGGCCGAGCAGGTGCTGAATTTCTTTCTGCTCGAGAAAGCGCTCTACGAGATCGAGTACGAATTGGCTCACCGCCCTGAATGGCTGCGCGTCCCATTGACCGGGATGATCAGAATATTGTCCCGGCAGCAGACCGAAGAGGCCTTATGACCAAACTGTCCGCGGAGGCCTATGCGATCGTCGAGGGCCGCCACTCCGACCCGTTTCACTATCTCGGCCTCCACACCGAGGGCGACCAGACCGTGGTGCGCGCTTTCCTCCCCGAAGCATCGAAGGTCGATGCGATCGGCGAGCATGGCGAAACCGCGGTGCTGGCGCGCATTCACGACGCCGGCCTGTTCGCGGGCGCGCTGCCGAACGGATCGAAGCGCTACCAATTGCGGGCACGCTTCGGCGAGACCGTCGTCGATCTCGACGATCCCTATCGCTTTCCGCCTGTCCTGACCGACTTCGACCTGTATCTGCTCGGCGAAGGCACCCATCAGCGGATCTACGACAAGCTCGGCGCCCATCCGATGATTCTGGACGGCGTCGACGGCGTGGCCTTCGTGGTGCTGGCGCCCAACGCACGGCGGGTCAGCGTGGTCGGGGATTTCAATTTCTGGAATCCGCGGCGGCATCCGATGCGGGTGCGCGGCCCCGGCTATTGGGAACTGTTCGTGCCCCACGCCGCCGCGGGCGATCATTACAAATTCGATATTATCGGCCCGCAGGGCCAGCATCTGGCGCTGAAGTCGGATCCGTTCGCCTTTGCCGCCGAGGTGCGCCCGAAAACCGCATCCATTGTGCTCGACGAGACCAGGCTGCCGCATCCGCAGCCCGCCCCGTCAGGCGTGAATGCGCTGAGCGCGCCGATGTCGATCTACGAAGTCCATCTCGGCTCGTGGCGGCGCAAGGGCAACAATGAATGGCTGACCTATCGCGATCTGGCCGAACAGCTTCCGCGCTATGCCCGCGACCTTGGCTTTACCCATGTGGAATTCCTGCCCATCAGCGAACATCCTTTCGACGGCTCATGGGGCTATCAGCCGACCGGCATGTATGCGCCCACCAGCCGGTTCGGCACACCCGCCGATTTTTCGGCCTTGGTCGACGCCTGTCATCGCGAAGGCCTCGGGGTGATGCTGGACTGGGTGCCCGGGCATTTTCCCGACGACCCGCACGGGCTCGGCAATTTCGACGGCACCGCGCTGTATGAACACGCCAACCCGCTGCAGGGCCGCCATCTCGACTGGGGCACGCTGATCT
The DNA here is from genome assembly GCA_963793165.1 of uncultured Alphaproteobacteria bacterium. GTDB lineage: Bacteria > Pseudomonadota > Alphaproteobacteria > Rhizobiales > Xanthobacteraceae > Bradyrhizobium. Next base: position 944,420 of record CAWBYU010000001.1, on the reverse strand, counting down.
ACAATTACGGCCGCACCGAAGTCGTCAATTTCCTGGTGTCCAACGCGCTGTTCTGGCTGGAGCGCTATGCCATCGACGGCCTGCGCGTCGATGCGGTCGCCTCGATGCTTTATCTGGATTACAGCCGGCCCGCCGGCGGCTGGATCCCGAACAAATATGGCGGCCGCGAAAACCTTGAAGCCATCGATTTCCTGCGCCGCTTCAACACCGAAGTATATGCCCGCTTTCCGCAAGCGACCACGGCGGCGGAAGAATCGACCTCATGGCCGCAGGTGTCGCGCCCGGTCGAATATGGCGGGCTCGGCTTTGGCTATAAATGGAATATGGGCTGGATGCACGACACGCTGAACTACATCGAGAAGGATCCGATCCACCGCAAGCATCACCACGGCGACATCCTGTTCGGCCTGCATTACGCGTTTTCGGAAAATTTCATCCTGCCGCTGTCGCATGATGAAGTGGTCCACGGCAAGCGCTCGATCCTGGGCCGGATGCCCGGCGACGACTGGCAGCGTTTCGCGAACCTGCGCGCCTATTACAGCTTCATGTTCGGACATCCCGGCAAGAAGCTGATGTTCATGGGCTGCGAGTTCGGCCAGGAGCGCGAGTGGAATCACGACCGCTCGCTCGACTGGCATCTGCTCGAGCAGAAGAAATACGCCGGCATCCAGTCCCTGATCCGCGATCTCAACAAGCTTTATCGCACCCTGCCGGCGCTGCACGAGATGGACTGCGATCCATCCGGCTTCGAGTGGGTCGTGACCGACGACGCCGGCGGCAACGTGTTCGCCTGGATCCGCAAGGGCAATGACGCCCGCGCGCGCTGCCTTGTGGTCGTGAATTTTTCGCCGAATGTCTATTACGATTATCGCGTCCGCGTGCCGTTCCACGGCAAGTGGCACGAAGTTCTCAATTCCGACTCCGCCCATTACGGCGGCAGCAATGTCGGGAACGTCGGCGAAGTCCGGACGTTGGAAGGTCCTGTGCCCGAACTCAATCTAACCATCCCGCCCTTGGCTGCGATATTTCTCGTACCGGAAAGCTGACGTATGCGATTGTCCGCCGGAACGTCCTCACGCCTCGGTGCAAGCTGGGACGGCCGGGGCACCAACTTTGCGCTGTTCTCCGCCAACGCGCAAAAGGTCGAGCTTTGCCTGTTCGACAGCCAGGGCCGCCGCGAACTCGAACGCGTCGAACTGCCCGAGCGCACCGAAGATGTCTGGCATGGATATCTCAACGACGTTTCGCCCGGGCAGCTCTACGGCTATCGCGTCCACGGGCCCTATGAGCCCGAGCACGGCCATCGCTTCAACGCCAACAAGCTGCTGCTCGATCCCTATGCCCGGCGCACCGCCGGACGGCTGGTTTGGAGCGATGCGCATTTCGCCTATCGCACCGGCAGCGCGCGCGAGGACCTGTCGTTCGATCGCCGCGACAACGCCCGCGGCATGCCGAAGGCCGTCGTCGTCGACGAGACTTTCAACTGGGGCCGCCGCGAGATACGGCCCAGTATCGCCTGGGAAGACACCATCATCTACGAGGCGCACGTCAAGGGCCTGACGCAGAAGCGCGAAGACGTGCCGCCGAATTTGCGCGGCACCTATGGCGGCCTGTCGTCGCCCGCGATGATCGAGCATCTGAAACGGATCGGCGTCACCACCATCGAGCTGTTGCCGATCCACGGGCTGATCGACGACAGAATGCTGGTCGAAAAGAAGCTGGTGAACTACTGGGGCTACAATACGCTGTCGTTTTTCGCGCCGGAGCCGCGCTACTCGCAGGACAATCCGCTCGATGCCTTCCGCACCACGGTGGCGCGGCTGCACGACGCCGGCATCGAGGTAATGCTCGACGTCGTCTATAACCATACCGCCGAAGGCAACCATATGGGCCCGACGCTGTCGTTCCGCGGCATCGACAATGCCTCGTATTATTGGCTGATGAAGGACAATCCGCGGTACTACGACGATTTCACCGGCTGCGGCAGTTCGGTCAACCTCACCCATCCGCGCGTGCTGCAGATGGTGATGGATTCGCTGCGCTACTGGGTCGAGGTCTGCCATGTCGATGGCTTCCGGTTCGACCTCGCCACCACGCTGGCGCGCGGGCCCAACGGCTTCGACCGCAACACCGCGTTTCTCACCGCGATCCGGCAGGACCCGGTGCTGGCAGCGGTGAAGCTGGTCGCCGAACCGTGGGACCTTGGTCTCGGCGGCTATCAGGTCGGCGCGTTTCCATCGCAATGGTCGGAATGGAACGACCGCTATCGCAGCGCGATGCGGCGCTACTGGAGCGGCGAAGGCAGCCTGATCGGCGAGGTTTCCAGCCGCATGACCGGCTCTTCGGATCTGTTCAATCACGACGGCCGCACCCAGCGTGCCAGCATCAATCACGTCACCGTTCACGACGGCTTCACGCTCGCCGATTTGTTCAGCTATAACGAAAAACACAACGAGGCCAACGGCGAAGACAATCGCGACGGCGCCGGCGACAACCACAGCAACAATTGCGGCCATGAGGGTCCGACCGACGATGCCGCGATTGTCGCGCTGCGGCGCCAGCTTCGAAAAAACCAGCTCGCGTGCCTGTTGCTGGCGCAGGGCGTGCCGCTGATCCTGGCCGGCGACGAAGTCGGCAACACCCAGAACGGCAACAACAACGCCTATTGCCAGGACAACGAGATCGGCTGGGTCGGCTGGGAAGGTCTCAACCGCGACGGCGACGACCTCATCGATTTCATCGGCCACATGACCGGATTGCGCCGGCGGTTCCCGCAAATCCGCTCGCATCGCTGGCTCGACGGCCGCCGCGCCGACGGATCTTACGGCGTGCTGTGGCTTACTCCGGCGGCCGAGGAGATGAAGGAGCAGGACTGGAATTTCCCGGAAGGCCGCTTTCTCGCTTATGTGCTCGGTCCGGCCGAGCACGGACAGCAGCCTGTTTTCATCGTGCTGAACGCCGCACCGGAAGCGATTGAATTCAAACTGCCGACGATGCCGGAATACAGGAGCTGGCAGCGGGTGCTGAACACGGCCGATCAGAAACAAACCTCGGCGGACTTCGCACCGGGAAGCGACGCCACGGCGCCTCCCCGCTCGGTGCTTGCCTTTGCGGGGTTGCCATGAATGGGCGAAAGTTCGGCATACGGCTGACGGCGGAAGGCGCGGCGGTCCGGCTTTGGGCTCCGGCGGCGAAGCGAGTCGATCTGCTGCTCGAAAAACCTCACCCCTTGCGGCGCGGCGGCGACGGCTGGTTTTCCGCCGAAGTACCGGGAGTGAAAGCCGGAGCACGCTACAAATTCCGGATCGACGACGAGATCGATGTATCGGATCCGGCGTCGGCCTTTCAACCCGACGACCTGTCGGGCCCGAGCGAAGTGATCGATCATGCCGCCTATCATTGGCGCGCTTCGCACTGGCGTGGGCGTCCGTGGCAGGAAGCCGTCGTGCTCGAAAGCCATGTCGGCACCTTCACGCCTGAAGGCACCTACCGCGCCATGATCGGCAAGCTCGATCATCTGGTCGCGACCGGCATCACGGCGCTGGAGCTGATGCCGCTGGCGGATTTCGCCGGATCGCGCAATTGGGGCTATGATGGCGTGCTGTGGTATGCGCCCGATAGCGCCTATGGACGCCCCGACGATCTCAAGGCCCTGATCGATGAGGCGCATCTGCGCGGGCTGATGGTGCTGCTCGACGTGGTCTACAATCACTTCGGCCCGGAGGGAAACTACCTCGGCCGGTATGCGCCGGGCTTCTTTACGGAAGCGCAGACCCCGTGGGGCAGCGCCGTCGATTACCGGGTGCCGGAGGTGCGCGCCTTCGCCATCGAGAATGCGCTGTACTGGCTGCGCGAATACCGCTTCGACGGGTTGCGGCTGGATGCGGTGCACGCCATCCCCGAGCAGGGCGAGATCTCGATGCTGCATGATCTCAGCACCGCGGTGGGCGAATTTGCCGCGGAAACCGGCCGCCATATCCATCTGGTGCTGGAGAACGACGACAACAGCGCGAGCGCGCTGGATGCCGGGCAGGATCCGCCGCGCGGCAAATACCGCGCGCAGTGGAACGACGATTACCATCACGCCTGGCATGTGCTGCTAGCCGGAGAAGTTCACGGTTACTACCGCGACTATCAGCGTTCACCGCTTGAAGCTATCGCGCGCGCGCTGGGGTCGGGTTTTGTCTATCAGGGCGAAGCCTCCGCGCATCGCGGCGGGCGACCGCGCGGCGAGCCCAGCGGCAAACTGGCTCCGACCGCCTTTGTCAATTTCCTGCAGAACCACGACCAGATCGGCAACCGGCCGCTCGGCGAGCGGCTCGAAAGCCATGTGAGCACGGCCGCGATCGAAGCGGCGCTGGCGATTACGTTGTTGGCGCCGATGATTCCGATGCTGTTCATGGGTGAGGAGTGGGGCTCGAAAGCGCGGTTTCCATTCTTCTGCGATTTCGACGGCGAGCTGGCGGAGGCCGTGCGCAACGGCCGGCGCAAGGAATTCGCCGGGGCCTATGCGAAATACGGCGACGAGATTCCAGACCCGCTGCAACAATCGACATTCAGGTCTGCCGTTCTCGACTGGGAATCGCGCAACCAACCGCCGGGCCGCGAGCGTTTGACCCTGGTGCGGGACCTCCTCGCGATACGGCGCCGCGAGATCGTTCCCCGGCTCGCCGGCGCAGCGTTTGGGCAGGCGCAGGCGGCGGATAATGGCCTGCTGACGGCGAGTTGGCGCATGGGCGACGGCACAACGCTTTTGCTGCTGGCCAACCTGTCGGCCAACGAAATCGCTGGCCCGCGACGCGAAACGACCGGCAGGATCTGGGGCAGCGAGGCCGGCGAACGCATGGCGCCATGGTCGGTGTTCTGGCGTCTGGATACGCCGTAATGCCTCCGGCCATTCCGATCGCGACCTACCGGCTGCAACTCACCGCGAACTTCGATTTCGACGCCGCTGCCGCGATCATTCCCTATCTGAAAGCGCTCGGCATCACGCATCTCTATGCATCGCCCTTCATGAAGGCGCGCAAGGGCTCGACCCACGGCTATGACATCGTCGATCACGGCCGGATCAATCCGGAGCTCGGCGGCGACGCCGGCTTCGAGCGCTTGAGCCATGCGCTCAGGGAGCACGACCTCGGGCTTATTCTGGATTTCGTGCCCAACCATGTCGGCGTGCATTTCGCCGATAATCCATGGTGGCTCGATGTACTGGAGTGGGGTCCGGCCTCGCCGCATGCGGTGTCGTTCGACATCGACTGGGACCTGCTGCCATATCGGGCCCGCGGCGGCGTGCTGCTGCCGATCATCGGCTCGTCCTATGGGCGGGCGCTGGAAAACGGCGAGATCGAGCTTCGCTACGATCCCGGCGAAGGCAGCTTTTCAGCCTGGTATTTCGAACACCGGCTGCCGATCGCGCCGGAGCGCTACAGCGAGATTTTACGCGGTGTGGTGCGAGAAGCCGGGGCTGAAGAAAGCGCGGCGGGGCGAGGTATTCTGGAACTTGCCTCGCGATACAAGGGACTTCGTCATCCCAATCGCAAGGAAACGCCCGCGTTCAAGGCGGGGTTGAAGGCCATCGCCGGGGGCGCCGACATGATCGCGCGCGGGCTGCAAGCCTATCGTGCCGGGCCGGATCGCGCCGCGCAGGTCTCGGCGCTGCATCATCTGCTGGAACGTCAGCACTACAAGCTCGGGCACTGGCGACTGGCTTCCAGCGACATCAACTACCGGCGCTTCTTCGACGTCAACACGCTCGCGGGACTGCGGGTCGAGGATGCCGGCACCTTCGATGCGATCCACCGCCTCGTTGAAAAACTGATCGCCGAAGGCCGATTGCAGGGCCTGCGGCTCGATCACATCGACGGCCTGCGCGATCCCGCGCAATATTTCCAGCGCCTGCGCCGCCTGATCCTGAAAGCGCAAGGAAACGACGCCCGGCCGTTCTACATGGTGATCGAGAAAATTCTCGGCGAAGACGAGAAGCTGCATTCGTTCGCCGGCGTCCACGGCACCACCGGTTATGAATGGCTGAATGTCATCACCCAGGTCCTGATCGACGACAGCGGTCTCGAGCCGCTCGATGAGGTGTGGCGGCAGATCAGCAACCTGCCTCCGAGGCTAAAGCCGATCCTGAAGGACGCCAAACGCCGGGTGCTCGAGACCTTGCTGACCAGCGAATTCACGGTGCTGGCGCGGCTGCTGGCGCGGATCGCCAGCGGACATTATTCCACCCGCGACTATTCCGCCGACAGCTTGCGGCAGGCGCTCGAACTCTACGTCCTGCATTTCCCGGTCTATCGCACCTATCTGACCTCGGCGGGTCCAACCGATCACGACCGCAAGCTGATCTCCGACACGATCGAGAAAGCGCGCGCGGACTGGTTTGCGGCCGACGAAGGCATCTTTGAATTCCTGCGCGATACGCTGACCATGGACCTGATCAGGCCGGGCGGGCCCGCGCATAGCGCGCCCCGCGTGCGCCGCTTTGCCCTGAAGGTGCAGCAGTTCACCGGGCCGATGATGGCGAAATCGCTGGAGGACACCACCTTCTATCGCTATCACCGCCTGCTTGCGCTCAACGAAGTCGGCGGCGATCCGGCGGCCAGGGCGCTCCCCGTCGGGACATTCCACGAGGCCATGACGACGCGCGCAGTGGAATGGCCGCATGGCATCACCGCGACCGCGACGCACGACACCAAACGCGGCGAGGACGCCCGCGCCCGATTGATCGCGCTAGCCGAGATTCCCGGTGAATGGACCGGCGCGGTCGCCCGATGGAAAATACTGAACGCGCCGCATCTCGTCATCGATGGCCAGATGCGCGCACCGTCCACCACGTTCGAATACATGCTGTACCAGGCCCTGCTCGGCGCGTGGCCATCGAGCCAACGCGACGGCGAATTTCTGGAGCGGATGCAGGCCTATGCGTTGAAGGCGGCACGGGAGGGCAAGCAGGAAACCAGCTGGCTCAATCCCAACCAGGCCTATGAAGCGGGATTGCGGACATTTATCGAACGCATACTGGATCGCTCGATCTCGGCCGAATTTCTGAATTCGCTGGAGATGCTGGCGCAACGGGTCTCACTGCTGGGTGCGCTGAATTCGCTCGGCCAGGTCACGCTAAAGGCCACGATGCCGGGCGTGCCCGACTTCTATCAGGGAACGGAGTTTTGGGACCTCTCGCTGGTCGACCCCGACAACCGGCGGCCGGTGGATTTTGCGGAACGCACCGCCGCGCTGGCGTCGGTCGAGAGTCCGGACTGGAAAAGCCTCACGCAAAACTGGCCGAACGGTCATCTGAAGCTGGCATGGACCCGCAGCCTGCTGAAACTGCGGACCGAACTCGCCGATGTGTTCACGCAAGGCGGCTACCAGCCGCTGGAAGTAACCGGACCGCACCGCGATCACATCATAGCCTTCGCACGCCGCCATGGCCGCCAGGCGGCGATCGTGGCCGTTGCGAAATCATTCGTGGCGTTCTCGCAAGGCGGCCGGGACTGGCCCCGCGCGGAGGCCTTTGATGCCACGCTCAAAGTCAGCGACTATTCCGTGGAAGGCAACGGCGGCGCGGCGCAGATGCCGCTGTCCGCGCTTTTCCGGCATCTTCCGGTCGCTGTATTGAAAGCCAGGTTCAAAGGCGCCCTGAAGCCCTCGCGGAAGCGCGTCCGCGCCTGATCGCTCCTCGCTATCGCTTGGTCAGCAGCAGATTGCCACGATTTTTGATCGCGGCCTGCGCGGCTTGCGCAAATCGCTGCAACAGCCAGGGCAGCGTCACTTCCAGCCGGACATGATCGTCTTCCACATCGAGATGACCGGAGGCGGCCTGTCCGAGCGCGCGCAGGCGAAAGATCATGCGATCGCCTTCCCATCGCTCCTCGTCGACTTTCAATACCGGAACGCTGGAAGCGGCGCGGCTCAATCCGGCCTTGAGACGGCGGCTTGCTTCCTCGCGGCCAAGGCGATGCGGAATCGAAACGACGAGAGGTGCGGACATTTCCAAATTCCAGGTTCGATCTAAGTCCAGTTCGCTAAGTCCAAGTTCTCTAAGCCCATGTAATTCCACATTGTTCGAAAGAAAGAGGAAGCGGAACAAATGCGGTTGCAAAAATGGAACCTTATGGGTTCCCGTTCGTTTTTTCGGCTGACGGCAGAGCAACAGTTGCCCACTGCCAGGCTGGAGGAGACACGCTACATGTCAATCGGAACTATCATCCTGATTATTCTCGTTATCGCCCTGCTAGGAGGCTTCAGCGGCATCGGTGGCGGACCGTTTTACGGGACCGGATATTACGGCGGCGGCGGCCTCGGCCTCATCATCGTTATCCTGTTGGTGCTGCTGCTGCTTGGTAGACTTTAAGTCTTGAAGTCGAAAATGGTTCGGGACTCGGCCATGCTGGGTCCCGATCAGTTTGTCGGGCATTGCCAACAATGACCGTCTGCATACTCCGCTTTCGCGGGGTATGACGTCGGTCATCGATGCACCGACACTGACCCATCGCGCCAGCCAACGTCGTCATTATTTCCGCGCCGCCAGCTTTCTGATCGCGGCCTTTATCGATGATGCCGCGTCATCATAGTCTTCCCACGCCTTGGTCTTGCCGAGCAGCGCCGGCACGGTGCGGACCGTATAGCGTTTAGGGTCGAGATCGCCACGCACCTGCGGCCATGTCAGCGGCATCGAGACCGTCGCGCCGTCGCGCGCCCGCGGCGACAGCACGGCGACCGCCGTCGCCATCCGGTCGTTGCGGAGATAATCGAGGAAGATCTTTCCCTTGCGCAGCTTCTTGGACATGTTGAGCAGATAGCGCTCAGGGGCTTCATCGGCCATCCACTGGCAAACGCCCTGCGCGAAGGCCTTGGCCTCCTTCCAGCCCACCTTGTCTCTTGCGCCATGGGCCAATGGCGTCACCACATGCAGCCCCTTGCCGCCGGTGGTCTTGCAGAAGCTCTCCATACCAAGATCAGCGAGATGCTGCCGCATATCCTTGGCGGCCTCGATGACATCGGTGAATTCGACTTCCGGCGCGGGGTCGAGATCGAATACCAGCCGCCCCGGCACGTCTGGCGCATCCGGCGCGCAATTCCAGGGATGCAGCTCGAGACCGCCGATCTGCGCCACGGCGGCAAGCCCTTCGACGCGATCGATCTGCAAATAAGGTTTGCGGTCGCCGGAAACCTTGACCAGCTCCAGCAGGTTCGAAGTGCCCGGCATCGCGTGGCGCTGGAAGAATGTCTCGCCGCCGATGCCGTCGGGCGCGCGCACCACGGAGCACGGCCGGCCCTTCAGATGGCCGATCATCCAGCCGCCGACCGCCTCGAAATAGCGGGCCAGATCGAGCTTGGTCACTTTCTCGCCGTCACCGGCGTCCGGCCACAGCGCCTTGTCGGGTTTTGAGATCACCACGCCCATGACGGTGGCGGATTTGCCATCCGCGGACGTGCCGGCCCTGGCAGCGACCTTCCCGGCGGGCTTGGCGAGTTTGGTCATGGCCGGCTTTTCCGCCTCCACTTCATCGGCCGGCTTGTCCTGGCGCAGCCCCTTGAACGCAGCCTGCCGTATATTGCCGCCATCGGTCCAGCCGGCGAATTCGATTTCGGCGACGAGCTCAGGCTTCAGCCAATGCACGTCGCGGGTCTTTTTCGGCGCATCCTTGCCGCCGAAAGGATTTTGGTCCGACGCCGCCGCCTTCAGCGCCGGCATGAGCCGCCTGACCTGGTCCTGCCCGAAGCCGGTGCCGACGATGCCGACAAAGGCCAGATGATCGCCGCGATGGACGCCCGCCATCAGCGAGCGGAATTTGCCATTGGTGGTTTTCCAGCCGCCCAGCACGACCTCATGCCCGGCCCGGCATTTCGCCTTGCTCCAGTTCTCGGAACGGCCGGAATGATAAGGCGAGCTGAGTTTTTTCGAGATAATGCCCTCCAGCGAAAGCTTGCAGGCCGATTGCAGAATGGCGTCGCCGCCGGTTTCGAAATGCTCGACATAGCGCACCAGCTTTGCCTTGGCCTTTGGCCTCGCCTCCAGCAATTTCTTCAGCCGTTGCTTGCGTTCTCCGAGCGGGATCCGGCGAAGATCTTCGCCATCGGCAAACAGCAGATCGAACGCAAAGAAGATGAGATTGTCGGTCTTGCCGTCGGAAATGGCCGCCTGCAGCGTCGAAAAATCCGGCGCACCGTTGTGGTCGAGCGCGACGATTTCGCCGTCGATCAGGACGTCCGGAAGTGCGTTTCCCTCCTTGGCGATGGCCTCGAACTTGTCGGTCCAGTCCAGCCCTTTGCGGGTCTTCAGCGTGGCCTTGCCGTTCTCGACGCGCAGCTGCACCCGGTAGCCGTCGAATTTGATCTCATGGCACCACCCTTCCCCGGCCGGCGGACGATCGACGGAAATGCAAAGCTGCGGCGCGACGAACGCCGGCAGCGCACCGACCTTCTTGCGTTGGAGCGGCGCTTTCGCCGCTGGCGCGGGTCGCGATGCAGCCTTCTTGTCGGCCCGCGCCTGTGCGGCATCGCCGCGGTTCGAATTCCAGACCGCATCCGGCTTGGCGCGGCCGGACTTTACCGTCATGAAGGGTTTTGGCGCTTTGCCCTTGCCTTCGGCGATCTGCTTCATCGACCGTCCCGAAGCCACGGACCGGTCTTCTTCGAGGATATTGTTGGCCTTGCCTTCTTTGGCAAAATCGTCGCGATGCTTGATCAGCAGCCAGTTGGTCCGCTTGCCGCCACTGCGGTCGTGGCGCATCCGCACCAGCACCCAACTGCCATGAAGCTTGTCGCCATCCAGCGTGAATTTCAGATCGCCCTTCTTGAAGCCTCGCTCCGGGTCGTCGGATTCCCAGGTGCCGCGGTCCCAGAGCTGCACGGTGCCGCCGCCATACTGGCCCTCCGGAATGGTGCCTTCGAAATCGCCGTAGTCCAGCGGGTGATCTTCCACCTCTACCGCCAGCCGCTTGTCATGCGGATCGAGCGAGGGGCCGCGCGTGACCGCCCAGGACTTGAAGACGCCGTCGAACTCCAGCCTGAGATCGTAGTGCAGCCGGGTGGCGTCATGCTTCTGGATCACGAACCGCCGCTGCTTTGACGGCGCGACCTTGCCCTCGCCGCTCGGCTCCGCGGTCTTTTCGAAATCGCGCTTTTTCCGGTAGGTGGAGAGGTTTCTCAACGACACGATCGATCCCACGTCAAATGAAGCAGCCACTGCCGTCCAGCAAGGGTCCGGAACCAAAACCTCCGGCAGCCGTTTAAAGTTCCCGAATTCCTCCAATGCACAAGCCGGAGATTGTAATGGCCGTCCGCGCCTATTGGAAAGGGTCCCTGAAACTTTCCCTCGTGTCATGCCCGGTGTTGCTTTATCCGGCCTCGACGACGGTGGATAAAACCCGCTTCCACATGATCAACAAGGAAACCGGCAATCGGCTGAAGCAGCAGATGATCGATGCCGAGACCGGCGACGTCGTCGAAAGCGACCAGAAGGGCCGGGGCTATGAGTTGAAGAAGGGCGAATATGTCGAGATCGAAAAGGAAGAACTGGAGGCCGTTCAGATCGAGAGCACCCACACCATCGACATCGACAGTTTCGTGCCCAGGGACGAAATCGACAAGCGCTATCTCAATCACCCCTATTACATCGCCCCCGACGGCAAGGCCGGCATCGACGCCTTCGCGGTGATCCGCGACGCCATGAAGGACCAGGACCGCGTTGCACTGGCGCGCATCGTCCTGACCAATCGCGAGCATATCATCGCGATCGAGCCGCTGGGAAAGGGACTGCTTGGCACCACGCTGCGCTATCCTTACGAGCTCCGCGACGAAGACGATTATTTCGACGACATCAAGAATCCCCGGATTTCAAAGGATATGATCGAACTCGCGAGCCATATCCTCAAGAGCAAGGCCGGGCATTTCGATCCCTCGAAATTCAAGGACGAATACGAGACTGCGTTGAAAGCGCTGGTCAGGCGCAAGGCCGCCGGCAAGCCGGTCAAATCGGTCGAGCGCGACGAAAAGCCCGATAATGTCATCAGCCTGATGGATGCGCTGCGACAAAGCCTGAAAGGCAAGACCTCCGCCAAGCGCGCGGCGCCTTCACCGGCGCGCCGGACAACGCATCGTCCCGCCAAGAAGGCGCATCGCTCGACCGCCCGAGCGCGCAAGGCCAGCTAAAGGCTGGCCCTTTCTTTTCGTTAAACTACTTCTTCGCCTTCCGCTTCTTGCCGGCGCTCTTCTTTTTCGAAGCCTTCTTCTTCGCAGCCTTCTTCGGCACCTTCGCGCCTGCGGCCCTCGCCTCGGAAAGCCCGATCGCGATCGCCTGCTTGCGGCTCTTGACCTTCCTGCCCGATCGCCCGCTCTTCAAGGTGCCCGCCCTGCGCTTCTTCATCGCGCGGCCGACCTTGGCGGATGCTTTCTTTGAATACTTCCGTGCCATGACTATTCTCCCGGTTGCGGGAAAATAATCTTCGCGGCAGAGGATGGTTCCCGAATTTGACATCGTCATTGCGAGCCAACCCCGCGATCGGGCTCGCACCTCAGGATGACGTCAATCCCCCGCCTTCAGCCGATAGCCAATTCCGGTTTCGGTCAGGACGAATTGCGGACGCTCCGGATCGGCCTCGATCTTCTGCCGGAGCTGACGCACATAGACCCGCAGGTATTGCGGGTCGGTCATTTCGTCCCACAGCTCCTTCAGCAAAAACCGGTGGGTCAGCACCTTGCCGGCGTGCTGCACCAGCACGCGCAACAGATCGTACTCCTTCGGCGACAGCTTGATATCCCTGTCGCCAACCTTGACGACGCGGCGCACCAGATCGACGGAGAGATCGCCGGATCGAAACACCGGGCGTTCGCCATGGACCTGCAATTGATGCCGCAGCGCCGCGCGCATGCGCGCCAGCAGTTCATCCATCCCGAACGGTTTTGTCAGGTAATCGTCGGCGCCGAGATCGAGCGCCTGGACCTTGCCGGCCTCGTCGCCGCGGCTCGAGAGCACCACGATCGGCACGCTGTCGTTGCGCCCCCTGATCATGCGCAGCAGTTCATGGCCCTGGATATCCGGCAGGCCGAGATCGAGAATGATGAGCGCGGGAGTCTGGGCCAGCAATTCGAGAGCCAGCTTGCCGTTGGAGGCTTCCAGGATCTCGTAGCCTTGCGTGCTCAGACCCATCCGCAACAGTTTGCGGATCGGCGGTTCATCGTCGACGACAAGAACCTTGATCGGCGTGGCGTTCATGCGGCGGTGTCCAGCGCTTCCGATGCCGCCGGTATCGGCAATCGGATGGTCAGCACCGCGCCGCTTCGATCGGTGCGGTTGGCGGCCGAGATCGTGCCAAGCATGGCCTCGACAAAGCCACGGGAAATCGCAAGCCCGAGCCCGGTGCCGGGGCGGACATGGTCGCCCTTTTGCGCGCGATAGAACTTGTCGAACACGCTTTCCAGCTCCGACGGCGGGATGCCTTCGCCTTCGTCGAAGACTTGCAAGGTGACCTGATCCAGACCCCGCAAACCTCTGATCGATATCGTGGTGTCGTCGGGTGCATATTTCGCCGCGTTGTCCAGGAGGTTAAACAGCACCTGTTCGAACAGCACCGCATCGAGTTCCAGCATCGGCAGATCGGCGGCGAGTTCCAGCGAGACCTTGTGACGCGCGAGGATCTTGCCGGCGCGCCGCAGCACGCTGCCGACGATCTCGCCGATATCATGTCGCGCCGTGTTCGGCACGATGGCGCCCGATTCCAGCTTGGTCATGTCGAGCAGATTGGCGATAAACCGGTTGAGCCGCTCGGATTCGTCGATCACGGTCGCGAGCAGATCGCGCTTCTCGGCCTCAGTCAGACCGCCGGAGAGGTCCCGCATCGTGCTGGCGGCGCCGAGAACCGACGCCAGCGGCGTCTTCAGATCGTGCGAGATCGAGGTCAGGAGTGCCGCGCGCAATCGATCGGACTCCACGTTGCGCTTGACGCGGTCCATATCCTCGACCAGCAGCACCCGTTCGATCGCCAACGCGCCCTGGTCCACCAGCGCATCGAGCAGACGGCGTTGATCCGGCGTCAGCAGCGGGCCTGTCCTGTCGTCGTCGATGCCGATGACGCCGATCGCTCCGCGTCCCGTCCGCATCGGCAGAAACAGCCGCTTCGCCCCCGGCAGCGTGTCCGAGCCGCGCCCGGCCGGGCGGTCGTTGCTCCAGGCCCAGTTCGCAGCCGCAAGATCGGCCTTGTCGAGCTGATCCTCGGGCGGGTATCCCGACTTTACCGTCAAGAGGCTCTCCTCCGGCAACAGCAGAACCACACGCACTTTCAGCAACAGCGCGATCTGATAAGCGGTCGCCCATAACACATCATCGAGCGTCGCGGTACCCGCGAGCTTGCGGCTGAAAGCGTAGAGCGATTCCGTGGTCCGGATTCTGCCGACCGCGGCCACCGCCTGGGTGCGCACCCGTGCCGCGACATTCGAAACCAGAATGGCGATCAGCATGAAGAAGAAGAACGCCGCGATGTTGGTCGGGTCGGTGATGGTGAAGGTGTAGAACGGCGGCAGGAAGAAGAAATTGTAGCACAGCGACGCAGCCAGGCTGGCCAGCAACGAGGGCAACAGCCCGAAGCGAACCGCCACGCTGACCACTGCGGTGAGGAACACGAGATCGACATTCTCGATGCCGAACCATGGCCGGATCAGCTGGGCTGCGCCGAGCGCGACGGCGACGATCGCCAGCGCCATCAGATACGGCCTGGGATCAAACGGCTCGGGCCGCGCGGCGGTCTGCACCGCGGTCTTGACAACAGGCCCGGCGGGTAGCGCGTCACCTGCGATCACGTTGATGCTGATATTGCCGGCGCGGCGCACCAGATCGTGCACCACCGAGCCGCGCGTGAGTTCGAACCACCAGGAACGCGTCGATTTACCGATGACGATCTGGGTTACATTGTTGGCGCGAGCGAAATTGATGACATCGTCCGCGATGCGGCGGCCGACGCCGGGAATGGTCAGCGCCTCGCCTCCCAGCGCCTCGGCCAATCGCAATGTATCGGCATGGCGGTCGCGCTGCTCGTCGGTCAATTGCAGGCTGCGCCGCGTCTCGATGCTGAGCGCGGTCCAGGGCGCATGCAGCCGGTCCGCCAGCCGCTTGGTGTAGCGAACCAGCCCCGCCGCCCGCGGATCCTCGCTGAGACAAACCAGGATGCGCTCGCCGGCGGCCCATGGGCCGGCGATCGCGTTGGCCTGCATGTGCGTGAGCAGTTGTTCGTCGACGCGCTCGGCGGTGCGCCGCAGCGCCAGCTCGCGCAGCGCGGTCAGATTCCCCGGCGAGAAATAATGCTCCAGCGCGCGCTCGGCCTGTTTGGGGACATAGACCTTGCCCTCTTTCAGCCGCTGAATCAGATCGTCCGGCGTCAGATCGATCAGCTCGATCGCATCCGCACGGTCGAACACCGAGTCCGGCACGGTCTCGCGCACCCGCACATGGGTGATCTGGGCGACGACGTCGTTGAGGCTCTCGATATGCTGGATATTGACCGCGGTGTAGACGTCAATGCCCTGGGACAGTAGTTCCTCGACGTCGAGATAGCGCTTCGGATGGCGGCTGCCCGGCGCATTCGTATGCGCGAGTTCATCGACCAGTGCGATCTGCGGATGCCGCGCGATCAGCGCGTCGATATCCATCTCCTCGATGGTCTGATCTTTGTACTCGATCCGCTTGCGCGGAAGGACTTCAAGACCCTGCAGCAACGCTTCCGTCTCTGCCCGTCCATGGGTCTCGACGACGCCGACCACGACATCGACGCCGGCCTTGAGCTTGGCGCGCGCACTCTGCAGCATTTCATAGGTCTTGCCGACGCCCGGAGCGGCGCCGACGAAAATCTTCAGCCGGCCGGCCTGATCGTTCTCTCGCCGGGCGGCTTCCAGAAGCGCATCCGGCGAGGGTCGTTTTTCAGGGTCGCGGCGTTGATTTGCCATACGGCAATATAGTCCTCACGCCTGATGCCGCCTAGACGGCCTATTTGGATGCAGCCGCGTCCAAAGCCAGATTCAGCGCCAGCACATTGACCCGCGGCTCGCCGAGCAATCCGGCAAAGCGGCCTTTTGTATTCTCCGCAACCAGTTGGCGGACGCGATTTTCCGGCATATTCCGGGCCTTGGCGACCCGTGGCACCTGGAACAGCGCGCCTTCCGGCGAGATGTCGGGGTCAAGGCCACTGCCCGAGGTGGTCACGAGATCGATCGGAACGGTCGCGGAAGGATTTTCGGCTTTCAATCTGTCGACGTCTTCCTTGATCCGGTCGTTCAGGGCCTTGCTGGTCGGGCCGAGGTTGGAGCCACCCGAATTGGCGGCATTGTAGGGCGCCGAAACCGTCTTGGTGGAATCGGCAGGGTCCGGCGCCAAGGTCGCCGAAGGCCGGCCATGGAAGTATTTGTCGTCCTTGAACTCCTGTCCGATCAGGGCGGAGCCGACCACCTTGCCGTCCTTCTCAATCAGGCTACCCTGTGCCTGCTTCGGAAAGATCACGCCCGCGACCGCGGTCATGGCGAGAGGATAGACGAGGCCCGTGATCAGCGTCAGCAGGACCAGGATGATGATGGCGGGACGAATTTCTCGAAGCATGGTGTGTCTCCTCAGGCCAGATGCAAGGCGGTAACGACGAGATCGATCGCCTTGATGCCGATAAAGGGAATAATGATACCGCCGACGCCATAGATCATCAGGTTGCGCTGCAGCAGCGCGCCGGCCCCGATGGCGCGATAGGCCACGCCCTTCAAGGCCAACGGAATCAACGCGATGATGATCAACGCATTGAAGATGATCGCCGACAGGATGGCGCTCTGCGGGCTCGCCAGATGCATGATATTGAGCGCCTCGAGCTGCGGATAGAACGTCAGGAAGATCGCCGGGATGATCGCGAAATACTTCGCGACGTCGTTGGCGATCGAGAACGTGGTGAGCGCGCCGCGCGTCATCAGCAACTGCTTGCCGATCTCCACCACCTCGATCAGCTTGGTCGGATTGGAGTCGAGATCGACCATGTTGCCGGCTTCGCGCGCGGCTTGCGTGCCGGTGTTCATGGCGACGCCGACATCGGCCTGGGCGAGCGCGGGCGCATCATTGGTGCCGTCGCCGCACATCGCCACCAGCTTGCCCTTGGCCTGTTCGTCGCGAATGAGCTTGAGCTTGTCTTCCGGCGTCGCTTGCGCCAGAAAATCATCGACGCCGGCTTCAGCCGCGATCGCCGCCGCCGTCATCGGATTATCGCCTGTAATCATCACGGTGCGGATGCCCATGCGACGGAGTTCGGCGAAGCGCTCGCGGATGCCGCCCTTGACGATGTCCTTCAGGTGGACGACGCCAAGCAGGCGGCCGTCCTTGGCAACAGCGAGCGGGGTTCCACCGGCTTTCGCGATTTCGTCCGCGATCGACTGGATGTCGCGGGCCGCTTCGGAATTTACGGCGCTCTGGATCGCTCGAACGGTATTGCCGGAGGCCATGGTCTGCGATGTGCCGCCGCCGATATAGTTCAGGATCGCATCGACCGCGCCCTTGCGAACCGAGGATGCGCCGGCATCGACGCCGCTCATGCGGGTTTGCGCCGTAAACGGAATGAAGGTTGCGTTGAGCTCCGCCATATCGCGGCTGCGAATGCCGTATTTCTCCTTCGCCAGCACGACGATCGAGCGGCCTTCCGGCGTCTCGTCGGCCAGTGAAGCGAGCTGCGCCGCATCCGCAAGCTCCTGCTCGGTCACGCCGCGCACGGGACGAAACGCCGTCGCCTGCCGGTTGCCGAGCGTGATGGTGCCGGTCTTGTCCAGCAGAAGCGTATCGACGTCGCCGGCGGCCTCGACCGCGCGGCCGGACATCGCCAGCACGTTGAAGCGCACCAGCCGGTCCATGCCGGCGATGCCGATCGCCGACAGCAGCGCGCCGATCGTAGTCGGTATCAGCGTCACGAACAGCGCCACCAGCACGACCACCGAAATCGAACCGCCGGCATAGGCCGCATAGCTCGGGATCGTCACCGTCGCGAACACGAAGATGATGGTGAGACCCGCGAGCAGGATATTGAGCGCGATCTCGTTCGGCGTCTTCTGCCGCTCGGCCCCCTCGACCAGCTTGATCATGCGGTCGATAAAAGTCGATCCCTGCGCCGCGGTGATGCGGACGCGGATCCAGTCGGACAGCACTTGCGTGCCGCCGGTGACCGCCGAGCGGTCGCCACCGGACTCGCGGATCACGGGCGCGGATTTGCCGGTGATCGCGGCTTCGTTGACCGAGGCGACGCCTTCGATCACTTCGCCGTCGGAGGGAATGTTGTCGCCGGCTTCGACCAGCACGATATCGCCAACCTTGAGGCCGGTGCCGGAGACAAGACGATAGGTCTTGTCGGAACCCGTCAGCAGCTTGGCCTGGCTCTCGGTGCGGGTCTTCTTCAGCGATTCCGCCTGCGCCTTGCCGCGGCCTTCGGCGACCGCTTCGGCGAAGTTGGCGAACAATACCGTGAACCACAGCCACAGAATGATCTGGAAAGTGAAGCCGAGGTTCTCGCCGCCGGTCACCAGATCGCGCAGGAAGATCACCGTGGTGAGCGCGGCCACGACCTCGACCACGAACATCACGGGGCTCTTGATCATCAGCCGCGGATCGAGCTTTGCGAAGGACGAGCCGATCGCAGGCATCACGATCTTCGGGTCGAGCATCGCCGAAACCGGCATCCGCTTGTTCATCTTGACGACTTCCATGGACGTAACTCCGAATGAGCGATCAGAACAGGGTGTTGGCGTTGCCAGCGAGGTGCTCGACGATCGGGCCGAGCGCCAGCGCCGGGAAGAAGGTAAGACCGCCGATGATCAGGATGACCCCGACGACGAGCCCGACGAACAAGCCGCCCGTGGTCGGCAGCGTGCCGGCGGACGGCGGGATCGACTTCTTGCCCGCCAGCGAACCCGCCAGCGCCATCGCCGGCACGATCATGAAGAAGCGACCGACGAACATCGAACTCGCAAGGGTCAGGTTGTAGAAGAAGGTGTTGCCGGTCAGGCCGGCAAAGGCCGAGCCGTTATTGCCGGTCGCCGAGGTGAAGGCATAGAGCACCTCGGTGAAGCCATGCGGACCGGAGTTGGCCATCGAGGCCACCGCCGACGGCAGCACCACGGCGACCGCGGTCCAGCCCAGATACATCAGCGGCAGCACCAGGATCGCAAGCATCGCCATCTTGACTTCGCGTGCCTCGATCTTCTTGCCGACATATTCCGGGGTGCGGCCGACCATCAGGCCGGCGACGAAGATCGCCAGCACCACGAACAGCAGCATGCCGTAAAGGCCGGCGCCGACGCCGCCGATGATGATCTCACCGAGCTGCATGTTGATCAGCGGAATCATGCCGCCGAGCGCCGTAAAACTGTCATGCATGGCATTGACCGCGCCGCAGGAGGCCGCCGTGGTGATGACCGCGAATAGCGAGGAGGCGACGATGCCGAAGCGGATTTCCTTGCCTTCCATGTTGCCACCGGTCAGCCCAAGCGCATGGAGCGCGGTGGTACCGTTGGCTTCCGCCCAATAAGTGACGGCGACGCCTGAGATGAACAGCACGCCCATCACGGTCAGGATCGCCCAACCCTGGCGCTGGTTACCGACCATGCGGCCGAACACGTTGGTCAGTCCCGCGCCAAGGGCAAAGATGGAGATCATCTGCACGAAATTCGACAGCGCCGTCGGATTCTCGAACGGATGCGCGGCATTGGCGTTGAAGAAGCCGCCGCCATTGGTACCGAGCATCTTGATCGCAACCTGCGACGCCACCGGCCCGACCGCGATGGTCTGCTTGGCGCCTTCCAGCGTCGTGGCGTCGACATAGGCCCCCAATGTCTGCGGCATGCCCTGCGAGACCAGGAACAGCGTGTAGACGATGCAGATCGGCAGCAGGATATAAAGCGTGCAACGTGTGACATCGACCCAGAAATTGCCGATGGTGCGCATCGACGAACGCGAGAAGCCGCGGATCAACGCCACCGCGAGTGCGATACCGGTCGCCGCCGACAGGAAGTTCTGGTGCGTCAGGCCCAGCATCTGCACCAGATAGGACAGCGTGCTCTCGCCGCCGTAGTTCTGCCAGTTGGTGTTGGTGATGAAGCTGATCGCCGTATTGAAGGAAAGATCCTCGGCGACGGCAGATTGTTCCGCCGGATTGAACGGCAAGACCGCCTGCAGCCGCATCACGCCATAGATGATGAGAAAGCCGCCGACATGAAACAGCAGCATGGCGACCGTATAGGTCAGCCAATGCTGCTCGCGTCTCTCGTCGACGCCGCCGATCCAGTAAAGCCCGGCCTCGACCGGCCGCAGGATCGGGGAAAGGAACGTGCGCTCGCCATTGAAGACGCGGGTCATGTACCAGCCGAGCGGTTTAACCAGCGCGATGACGATCGCGCAGTACAGAATGATTTGAATCCAGCCAATGACGGTCATGGTCGGGAACCCTTCGATTTCTTTGCAGGCAGCAGAAAGTGCACAAGCGCAATCAGGAGCGCCGAAGTCACGATAAACGCCAGGACGACTTCGACGAGCGTGATCATGGCGCGGCTAGAACCGCTCGGGCCGCAGCAGCGCGTAGGTCAGGTAAACCAACAGCCCCGCGGAGACGATGGCGGCGAGTGAATAATCGAAGATCATGGCTCTACTCCTCAAAGCCGTTCGCAGGCATAGGCGTAGCCTATGCCCATCAAGAAGAAGCCGAGGCCGAGGGCCAGCATGACGACGTCCCACATGAAAATGCTCCTTGTCGCGCTTGTTTCACTGCGCACTCTGGCGTGTTTCAGGGAAGGCGTGTTGCGATGGGTCAACCCGCGGCTCAAATGGCGACCCTGGCCTTACCCGTATCAGTGACCGTGAGGTGCCACCCGGCGCATAGGTTTTCGAGATGGAGGCAACGATCAAGTTATAGGAATCTCATAAAGACCGTCGTCCCGGCCAAGCGAGCACAGCGAGCGCGAGCCGGAACTCATACGCCGTGAACTATCATTTAGAGCGGTGTGGCAGACACCTTCTTTTATCAGCAACGCCGGTGGCTATGGGTTCCGGCTGGCGCTTCGCTTGGCCGGGACGACGTATTGAAAGCGTGACCAAAGCCATCTCGCCCGCACTTATGAAACCCCTATATTTCAGCCTCCGGCCCCATCTCGTTTTCAAATGGCGCTGTGTCCATCTTGCCGGGTGCGGCCTCGATGCCAGCCGCGTTTGATGTGAGATACCGCCATGTTAGCCCTTTCCCATGTTCATGAGTTCCGGCCATTCGACGACCGGCTTCGCGACGCCCCCGCCGCAACGGCGGGCCTGATTTCGGAGGTCATCGACGAGGCCTGCCGCCGCTTTCCATCCCTGGGACGCAGCGAGAAGACCGCGCGGATCGAACGGTTGATCCAGACCGAAGCCTGGACCGACGCCGCGCTGGCCCTGATTGATCTGGAACTTCCGTTATGGCAGGTCCGCCGCATCACCTATGACGAGGGCGAGTGGCATTGCGCATTGTCGCGCCAGCGCGAGCTGCCGGAATGGCTCGACCAATCGATCGAAACCCACCATGCGGACTTGCCGCTGGCGATCCTGAGCGCCTTCGTCGATGCCCAGCGCGCCAGCACCACGACAGTCCGGACAAGCGTTCCCGTGGTGCCGCGCGAAGCGAACGGGCGCTACGAGCCGATCCTCGCCGACAACTTCGCTTAAGGCTTGAGCGGGCTAAATTTGCGGCTTGCCGCGGTCCCAGCACTGGACGCGGATCCGGCCGGAGCCGCGTGAGGCGCATCCATCAGAGTTTTCAATCTTGTCGCAGCTTCCAAACCTACCGCAACGACTGACATCGACCCAGGTGATGGTTCGCTTTGGCCTGCGAATGACCATTCTGGTTGTCTTCGCAACGTTGGGCAGTATCGGTTTCGCCAGAAGCCTTGCCGCGTTGCTGTGGATGTCCACAATCCTCGGCGCCGTGATAGCGACGGTCAGGCGCGAGCCTCCATTCGACGAAGTTCTCAACCATTGGGATGAAACGGTGGCCTATGCAGCCCTCTGCTGCCTGGTCAGCGGATTCAACCAGGCCGTCTCTTTTTGAACGACGGACGATCTTATGCGGCTCCTATGAGATCGCCAGCCTGTCGCCCTCGAATTCATATCCGACCGGGAAGATATTGGGAGCATGCGTCCGTAGCACCGGAAGCGCGCTACTCGTCACCAGAAGGAATACCAACGTGAAGCTCGTCGAACCTCCATCGTGTAGTTCATCATCTGCGATCGTCTTTATTGGCAAGAACAGCCGCGGCAACTGGGTGGCGCAGGAACAAAATGGCCTCTATGGCGGCCTGTTCGTCAACCGCGGGCAAGCGATCAAATATGCGCTGTTCGAGAACGGCCATCACCCCGAAACCATCGTCGAGTTGTCGCGCGAAATCGAGCTCGACATGGGCGGCAGGCTGCCCTTCCCCGACGCCATCACCCGGCGCGTCGCATGAAAAGTGCAACAGCCCTCAAACAGGAGAGCCAGATGCTTCAGCCTCATTCCGCTCCAAATCGCGAGCAGGCCGTCGAGATCATGATCGCGCTCACCCGGATGTCCCATCTGCATCGCGCCATCCTCGCCGGCAGCGACAGCCCGGAAGTCTATCTTGCGCTGCGACGGCGCGGATTCATTCACGTGTCTACCACCGGGACGTGCCGAATTCCAAAGCGACAGCATGCGATCGGCCTGATCACGGGTCAAAATTCGCTGGCGGCGATCGAGGCTACGCTGACCCGGATATCGCCATTCCTCTGCACCAGCGCGGCCATCGCCGTCCTGATCGACTCCCGCGAACGCGGCTTCTCCCTGAAAATCCGAACCAGGCTGGAGCAGATGGGTTTCCGGATCGAGGCCGGTGTCAGGTGCCAGCAGGGCCTCGTCCTCTCTGCGTACCGGCACGGCTTTGGCCAGATGGAAAACGCGGCGTGAAATCCGATGACACCCCTTTTAAAACCGCCGACCTGGCTGGCGGGCTGCATACCCGACCTTCCGACGCCGTTCGATGAATGCGGTCGAATCGATTTGACCGCATTCACGAGGCTTTGCGAACGACAGATCGAAGCTGACGTGTCGGCGATCGTGGTCGGCGAAACCACCGGCGAGGCCGCGACCCTGACGCCGCCCGAGCACGACAGCATCGTCCGCGCCGCCGTCAAGATAGCGCGCCGGCGTGTCCGCGTTATTGCCGGAGCGGGCTCCAATTCAACCAGCCAGGCCCTCGAGTTGACGCAGCGCGCCGAAGCGGCCGGCGCCGATGCGGTGCTTTCGGTCGTGCCCTATTACAACAAGCCGATGCAGGCGGGCATTCATGCGCACTTCCAGGCGATTGCCGATTCGACCGCGCTGCCCATCATCCTGCACGACATTCCGTCTCGGACGGTCCGCGGGTTGTCCGACGACACCCTGGTGCGGCTGGCGCGATCGAGGCAGTTCATCGGATTGAGAGATGGCGCAGGCGACATCCTGCGTCCGATGCGCCTGCGGTCGCAGCTGCCGGCGGGATTCCGGTGGCTCTCCGGAGACGACGCCACAGCGCTGGCTTTTGTCGCCAATGGCGGGGACGGCTGCATATCCACGATATCGAATGTCGCGCCGGAACTGTGCCAGGCCATTTTATCGAACTGCCGGCACGGACGGTTGCAGTCCGCGAGATATCTGCAAAATCGGCTGGCGCCGCTGACGGCTGCGCTCGCAAAAGAGAGCCCGGCCGCCTTGAAATATGCGTTGTGCCTGCTCGGCTTCATGCGCCCCCACACTCGCCTGCCGATCGTGGAATTGGCCGATGCCGCGAAAGCCGAAGTTGCCAACGCGATCGCGGAGATCGGGGACGAGGATCTGGCCTGCCGGAGCGAGCGCTGGCACGGCTCCCGCGCTGGCAACGGGTCCTCCGTTTCCAACTGATCGGCGTGGATCATCCTCAGAGACGGCTTTATGAATTCAAATGCTTCGAGCGATGAATGGCGCGCCAGAACGCTGCGCGGCTGGCAGCTCGCTATTCTGCGCTTTGCCGTAACATTGGACAGTGCCGACAGGTTGGCAGTGCTCGCGATCGCAGCCGAGATGGATGGGCTTGACCCGCTGCAAAACCGCGGATCGGTTTTCGGATTTTTTCGCAGGACGAGTGCCGGGCTTTGCGCGGCAATCCTGCAGCCGAACGAACTTTCGTCCACGCTGTTACGGCAATATCTGGCGCGGATAGACGACGACCGCCTTCAGCGCGTCTTCGCGGCAGCCATCGAAGCCGACCAACCGAAGAAGTCTTCGGTCAGAAAACCGATCCGGCGCGACAGCGGTTTATGGAGAGGGCTTTCCTCCCGTGACGACCAAGCGCACTAGACCATGATGGCACGGGATTCCGGGGGTCGATTACACGGCGAACTCACGTGCCGCCGGCGGATGCGCGGTCGAGAAAGTGTTTTTCCCGCCATTTCGGTCCCGGACCACGCATGTAGTGATCTTCCGGCCGGTATTTCCTTTTCGGTCCGTCCCAGGATGGACCGAAAAACGTCACCAGCGAGCTAATGCCGTTGCGTAGAAAAGAAACAAGAACAGATGTGGTGAACGAAAACCGTCGCATGTGATCCTCCACGCGAACACGTGAACCGAGATCGAACGCCGAATGGCGCGTATCAATCGTTGCGAACGCGGCTCGGGCCGGGATTGCGCGTCACCCAATCGTTATTGGCCCGATCGAAGCGAATGCCGCGAAGCTCGAGTTCGCGTTCCATGCGGCGGAGCTTCGAGTTGGCGATAGTCTCGATCATGTTCTTCACGAAGCCATTGACGCGCCTTAACGCGTTGCGCGCGCCGACGCGAAGGCGTTTTCCTTGCGTCCTGCCGAACCGGTAGTCCGTCAGGACATCCCGCCGGGTGATGAGATAGGCGCGATAACCATCGTCATAGGTGAAATCGCGCGATTTATCATCGCTGGTGATCAAGTGGGCCATCTTGCCTCTCCACCGCTGGCTGCCGTCGGCAGCTACTTGGTGCGAAGATGCGCAGGACCGCATAGGAAATCGAGCCGACCGCCCGTCCTCTCTCATAGGCGCGGCATAAATGCCCGACGCGACGGCGGCTCTGTCGCCGCGTTTGCGTTTCCTATATTTCTCTTATGAAATGCGCCGCCTCGCTGCCTCGCATTGCTATGACATCTCGGCGCATCATGACGAGGGATTATCGAGGAGGCCACCATGGCCGCGATCACTCTTGGCACCGGACATCAGCAAGACGATGCGCGCCCCGGCGCCTTGCCGACCGGCAAGCCCATAACCGTCACCGCGCCATTTCAGCCGCCGGATCCCGACGTCGTCAGCGAGGCGATCCCGGCATTTTTCATCGGCCGCAACAAGGAAGGCTTCTGGGTTGCCAGGGACGTCAAGGGAAAGACCGGCGGACTTTTCCTGCTCAAGAACTCCGCATTATCGTTTGCACAAAGCAATAGTCGGCCGAACGGATGTGCGACCATATTTCCCTCCGACCGGTTCGAACTCGATCTGGAAAACAACGGTAATCCGTTTGCCCTCCGGCTTGGATCGTTGATGCGTCTTCGGCGACGCATGATCGCCTTCGCCGGGAAGGCCACAGCCGCACTCAAACACCGCTTGGAAGGTCTTCGCTTTCCTTGAAGCGGAGCTGCCGTCGCAGTATGGCAAGAGCGGCAGCGCCCGGCGCATGTGCGCCCTCACGACCCTGCTGGCAGGTGGTGTCCTCTCCGGGATCATCGCGCTAGGGGGATAGCCGTCTTTCACGCTTCAAATATTCACCTGTTCCAGGCGCGGGATCGGGTTCGCCGCCCGGCCGGTGGTCACGGCAGCGGCCTGGCGAGGCCTGGGCTGGTCGCCTATGCCACCCGTCCTATCGCGCCAGGAGCAGGCGGCCGCCCTCCAATACTCTCCCGAAACCGGCTATTCTTCGCGCGTTATCCGGCGTTGACCGGGTCTTGCGTTTGAGTCAGAGAAACGTTTGCTTCGCCCGGGCGCATGAGGGATCCAATGAACTTCAGCAGTGCAGACCTGTCGACGACGCTAAATCGCATTCTCGACACCGCAGCGGACAATCTCAGGGTCGCAAAGATTCTGATTCAAATGGGGCTCGACCCCAACAACATCACCTACGACGCGCTATTCAACCGTCTGCTGGAAATTTTGCTGGCCAATATTACCCTTGCCAACATGTTTGCCCTGGTTGGCGCAATGTTCTTTGTCGCCACCCTGCTGACCCAGACGATGGTGCCGCTGCGCGTCGCGAACATGATCGGCTGCGCCTTCTTCGCCGGCTTTGGCGCGCTCGCCGGCAACGTCGCGACTTTTCTCTTGTATCTGCTATTGATCCCGATCAACGCTTTTCGTCTTCGTCAGATGCTCAACCTCGTCAAGAAGGCGCGCAGCGCGACCCAGGGCGATGCGTCGATGGAATGGCTCAAGCCGTTCATGACCGAGCGCAAATATCGCAAGGGCGACATCGTGTGCAAAAAAGATGAGGCCGCCGATGAAATGTTCCTGATCGTCACCGGAAATTTCCTGGTGACCGAAATCGGTGTCGGACTTCCGCCGGGACGTCTGATGGGAGAACTTGGCTTCCTATCGCCCAATAACCGGCGGACGGCGACGGTCGAATGCACCGAGGAAGGCCATGTGCTGACCATCACCTATGAAAAGCTGCTCGAGATCTACTTTCAGAACCCGCAGTTCGGCTATTACTTTCTCGTTCTGACCAGCCAGCGGCTGCTGGAGAATATTTCGAGGCTCGAGGGAATTATCGCACAAAACAAGATCGCGCAGCAGGCCGCGGCAGCGGGCGATACGGGCTGAGCGCAAGGCATTTTTCCGGCGCGCAGTTCGCGGGCATGCGTATTCACTCCGCCGCGGTGCGGATCTCGGCGCGTTCGGCCCTCACCGCGCAGAACTTGAATTCGGGGATCTTGCCGAACGGATCGAGCGCCGGATTGGTCAACAGGTTGGCTGCTGCTTCCGCGTAGCAGAACGGCATGAACACCATGTTCTCCGGCACATCGCGGTCGGAGCGCACTTTCACCTCGACCGCGCCGCGGCGCGTTTCCAGCCGGATGAAATCGCCGGGCCACACTTTCATGCGCCGCATGTCCTTTGGCGACATGAAGGCCACCGCCTCCGGTTCGATCTGGTCGAGCACCTGGGAGCGCCGCGTCATCGAGCCGGTATGCCAGTGCTCGAGCACGCGGCCGGTCGACAGCACCATCGGATATTCGTCGTCGGGCAGTTCGTCCGGCGGCAGCACATGCGCCGGCACGATCTTGCCGCGGCCGCTTGCGGTCGGGAATCCCGTGGTGAAGATGATCTCGTTACCGGGCTTGAGGGGATCGTCGACCGGATAGGTCACCGCGCCCTCCCGGACCACCCGTTCCCAGGTGATGTTGTTCAGCGACGGCATCACCTGCGTCATTTCGGTGAAGACATCCGCCGGGCCGCCATAGTTCCAGTCGAGCCCCATCCGCTTGGCGATTTCCTGGATGATCCACAGATCCTGCCGCGCATCGCCCGGCGGCTTGATCACCTCGCGCGCGATCTGCACCCGGCGGTCGGTGTTGGTGAAGGTACCGGATTTTTCCGCGAACGCCGAGGCCGGCAGGATCACGTCGGCATGGAACGCGGTCTCGGTGACGAACAGGTCCTGCACCACCAGGTGATCGAGTTTCGCCAGCGCCTCGCGCGCGTGCTGCAGATCCGGATCCGACATCGCGGGGTTTTCGCCCTCGATATACATGCCGGTGATCTCGCCGGCATGGATCGCGTTCATGATCTCGACCACGGTGAGACCGCGTACCGGATCGAGATCCTGATGCCAGAGCTTCTCGAACGGCTCGCGCAGATCGGTGCGCCCGACCGGCTGATAATCCGGCAGGAACATCGGGATCAGGCCGGCGTCGGAGGCGCCCTGCACATTGTTCTGGCCGCGCAGCGGATGCAGGCCGGTTCCCGGACGGCCGACCTGCCCGGTGATCAAGGCCAGCGCGATCAGGCAGCGCGCATTGTCGGTGCCGTGCACATGCTGGCTGATGCCCATGCCCCAGAAGATGATCGAGGCGCGGGAGCGCGCATACATCCGCGCCACTTCACGCAAGGTTTCGGCCGGGATGCCGCAGATCGGCTCCATCTTCTCCGGGGTGAACTCGCCGATGCGCGCCTTGAGATCCTCAAAACCCTCGGTATAGCCGGCGATATATTGCTCGTCGGTCAAGCCTTCGGTGATGATGGTGTTGATCATCGCGTTCAGCATCGCGACGTCGCTGCCGGCTTTGAACGCCAGATGCTTATAGGCATGCCGCGACAGCGTTTGCCGGCGCGGATCCATCACGATCAGCTTGGCGCCGCGCTTGGCTGCGTTCTTGATGAAGGTCGCGGCGACCGGATGATTGACCGTCGGATTGGCGCCGATCACGATGATCACCTCGGCGTCCATGGCGGCCGCGAACGGCGCCGACACCGCCCCCGAATTCAGGCCTTCCATCAAGGCGGCGACCGAGGAGGCGTGACAGAGCCGCGTGCAGTGATCGACATTGTTGGAGCCGAAGCCGGTGCGCACCAGCTTCTGGAACAGATAGGCTTCCTCGTTGGAGCCTTTGGCCGAGCCGAAACCGGCGAGCGCCTTGACGCCCTTCCCGTCGCGGATCCTGACCAGGCCTTTTGCCGCGATATCGAGCGCCTCTTCCCAGGAGGCTTCGCGGAAATGCGTAAAGGGATTCGCGGGATCGACCTGGTCGTTGGCATCCTTTGTCGCATTCGGCAGCCGCACCAGCGGCTTGGTCAGGCGATGCGGATGATGGATATAGTCGAACCCGAAACGGCCCTTGACGCAGAGCCGGTTGTGATTGGCGGGCCCGTCGCGCCCCTCGGCATAGATGACCTTCTCGTCCTTGACCTGATAGGTGACCTGACAGCCGACGCCGCAGAACGGGCACAGCGAATCCACCTTCCTGTCGGCATAGGTGACGCGGGTCTGGTTCTCATCCAGCATCACCGCCGGCATCAGTGCGCCGGTTGGACAGGCCTGCACGCATTCGCCGCAGGCGACGCAGGTGGACTCCCCCATCGGATCGTCGAAATCGAACACGATCTTGGATTCGTGGCTGCGATAGGCCATGCCGATCACGTCATTGACCTGGACCTCGCGGCAGGCGCGCACGCATAGACCGCACTGGATGCAGGCATCGAGATTGACGCGCATCGCGGGATGGCTGGCGTCGCCATGCCAGCGTTCGGCGGCCGGGAAGCGGCTTTCGGTGACTTCGACCTTCTCGGCCCAGTGCCAGAACTTCGAATCGGGATCGTGGGAGGTCTCGCGCGCCGGCTGATCGGCGACCAGGAGTTCCATCACCATTTTCTGCGCGGCGACGGCGCGCGCGCTCGCGGTCTTTACCTTCATGCCGACGCTTGGCGTGCGCTTGCAGGACGCCGCCAGCACGCGCTCGCCCTCGACCTCGACCATGCAGGCGCGGCAATTGCCGTCGGGCCGATAGTCCGGTTCGGGCGAATAGCAAAGATGCGGAATCTCGCGGCCCTGACGCTTTGCAACTTGCCAGATGGTCTCGCCGTTGACGGCTTCGACCTGCTTGCCGTCGAGCTCGAACTGGATCTTTGTCATTCCGCAGCTTCCTTCGGCATAAATTCTTCCGGGAAGTACTTAATGACTGTCGTTAGCGGATTCGAGGCCGCCTGCCCGAGACCGCAGATCGACGCGTCGCGCATCGCCTGGCTCAATTCGTCGAGCAGTTCGCGGTTCCACACCGGTTTTTCCATCAGCAGCGCCGCCTTCTGGGTGCCGACGCGGCAAGGCGTGCATTGGCCGCAGCTTTCATCCTCGAAGAAGCGCATCAAATTGAGCGCCGCGCCCTTCACGCTGTCCTGCTCGGACAGGATGATGACCGCGGCAGAGCCGATGAAGCAGCCGTATTTCTCCAGCGTGCCGAAATCGAGCGGAATATTGTCCATCGAGGCCGGCAAAATACCGCCCGATGCGCCGCCCGGCAGATAGGCACGGAAGCTGTGGCCTTCGGCCATGCCGCCGCAGAACTCGTCGATCAGTTCGCGCACCGTGATACCGGCCGGTGCCAGCTTGACGCCGGGATTTTTGACGCGGCCGGACACCGAGAAGCTGCGCAGACCCTGACGACCGTTGCGACCGTACGAACTCCACCAGCTGGTGCCCTTCTCCACGATGTCCCGCACCCAGAACAGCGTCTCGATGTTGTTGATCAGTGTCGGCAGTCCGAATAGCCCGACCTGGAACGGGTATGGCGGCTTGTGCCGCGGCAATCCGCGCTTGCCTTCGATGCTCTCCAGCAGCGAGGATTCCTCGCCGCAGATATAGGCGCCGGCTCCGCGGCGGAGGTGCAGGGTGGGACCGCCTGGCGGCAACTTGGCGAGTTCCAGCGGCAGCACCTTGAGGGCCGCCGGATATTCGTCGCGGATGTAAATGTAGACGTCGGTCGCCTCGACGATATGGGCCCCGATCAGCATGCCCTCCAGGAAACGATGCAGATCGCGCAACAGATAGAAACGGTCCTTGAAGGTGCCGGGTTCGCCCTCGTCGCCATTGACTGCCATCAGCCGCGGCCCGGGCTCGCCGAGGACCGCACGCCATTTGCGCCCGGTAGGGAAGCCGGCGCCGCCGAGGCCACGCAGGCTGGAATCGTCGAGAGCCTTCAGGATTTCTTCCTTGCCGACGCGGCCGGCGCGCAGATCGTGCAGCAGCTTGTAGCCGCCGTCCTTTACATAGGCGTCGTAGTCTACATAGGCCGGGATCACGGGCTCGGTCTCGCCG
The DNA here is from genome assembly GCA_963793165.1 of uncultured Alphaproteobacteria bacterium. GTDB lineage: Bacteria > Pseudomonadota > Alphaproteobacteria > Rhizobiales > Xanthobacteraceae > Bradyrhizobium. The sequence goes on along the minus strand of CAWBYU010000001.1, from coordinate 913,602 downwards.
CGCGCAGCGGTCGCCAGCACCTCCGGCGCGGTCGCACGAAAAACGTAGTGATGGCCGACCTCCGCCACGGGGGCCATGTCGCACAGCCCGACGCAGGGCGCCCGCACCACGCGAATGTCCGGGCCGGCGGTGGTCTGTAACTCGGTCAGCAGCTTTTCCGCGCCCAGCATCGCGCAGGTCAGGGAGTCGCAGACCCGGATCGTCAGCGGCGCGATATCGGGCTCGCCCTCCTTCACCACATCGAAATGCGCATAGAAGGTCGCGGTCTCGAACACCTCGGCGAAGGCGAGTTTCATCTGGTCGGCGAGCGCCGCGAGATGGGCCGCCGAAATCTGATGATATTTGTCCTGGATCAGGTGCAGATACTCGATCAACAGGTCGCGCTGCCGCGGCCGGTCGCCCAGCAGCTGCTCGATTTCATGCGCGGCGACGGGATCGATCTGGCGTCCCTTGGGGGTCGATTTCGCCCGCTTTCGTCCCTGGCCGGGATGCTCGAACAAACGGACCTGTTGCACGTCATAACTCATTGAAACGTCTCGTTCCTGCGTTCAGCCAAGCGCATTGTAGTCCGTGGCATGCCAGATGCCAATATCGCTGTTCGGTTCCCTAAGCATCAAGGGGCAGACAGCTTCCGCTGGCACGCCCCTTCGACAGACCGGATCATGGACGGAGATGTTCAGGTCTTGCCCATGCAGTCTTCGATATAAAACCAGCGGTCGTCGCCGGCCAATCCCTTCGACTTCACCTCTTTGCGACAGGACGTGAGCTTGGTCTTGTTCTGGCTCCAGTTGGCTTTCATCTCCTTCAGTCTGTCAGCCGTCAGCTTCATTTTCGAAGGCTTGGCGGCCGGCGCCGGGGTGGCGGGGGCCGTCGTCTGGGCCGAGGCCGCATGCAGCGAGCCCGCGACGATCAGCACGGCGGCAAGACAAACAGTGGTGCGCAGCATGAGAAATTCCCCCAATTTGGTTTCTTTGATTGCAATGGCGAAGACCGCGGGACGCGTATAGTTCCGTCCCGCGGTCCTGACGACCGATCAGAAGATCTTGGCCGCGCTTTGCAGCGTGATCCAGACACCCCATGCCAGCGGCACGCCGACGAAGGCCCAGAACAACGCGGCCTTGGCATCGAGACCGCCGAAGCCGATGCCGTAGGACCCTGACGGCGAGGCCGCGGCCGTGCTCGCGGTAGCCGCCTGCAATTTCGCCACGTCAGCCTCGCTCATATGCCATTTGTCGTCGACAGGCTTGATCAGATAGTTGCAGATCAGGCCAATAATGAGCATCCCGCACAGGATGTACATGGTGGTGTTGTAGAGCTGGTCGCGCGGCACTCCGGCGGCGAGCTGGAATTCGCGGATGTAGTTCACCACCACCGGACCGATGATGCCGGCGGTCGACCACGCCGTCAGCAGCCGCCCGTGAATGGCGCCCACGAACTGCGTTCCGAACATGTCGGCGAGATAGGCCGGCACGGTGGCGAAGCCGCCCCCATACATCGACAGGATGATGCAGAAGGCACCGACAAACAGCAGCTTCGAGCCCATGTTGGCGAAAGTCGGAGCCAGCGCATAGAGCGCGATCGCGAGCAGGAAGAAGCAGTAATAGGTGGCCTTGCGGCCGATGTGATCGGACAATGACGCCCAGAAGAAGCGGCCGCCGATATTGAACAGCGATAGCAGGCCGGTGAAGCCGGCAGCGATCGCCGCAATGGCCGCTTTTTGTTCGCCACTCAGCGCGTTGAAACCAATGTCCGGCAACCCGATCAATTTGCCCGCGAAGATCTCCTGCAACATCGGCGAAGCCATGCCGATCACGCCGATGCCCGCCGACACGTTCATGCACAGCACGATCCAGATCAGCCAGAACTGCGGCGTCTTGTGCGCATCCTTGAGATGCACGTTGTTCTGCGAAATCATCGCATTGGCTTTTTCGCGCGGGGTCCAGCCCTCGGGACGCCAGCCGGCCGGTGGAATGCGATAGCGAAATGCGCCGATCATCATGAAGACGAAATAGATCGCGCCCATGGCGAGAAATGTTTCCCAGGCGCCGACCGAGGTCGAGGTCTTGAAATAGTTCATCAGCAGGTTGGCGAGCGGTGCGCCGATCATGGCGCCGCCGCCGAAGCCCATGATGGCCATGCCGGTCGCCATGCCGCGGCGGTCAGGGAACCATTTCACCAGCGTCGAAACCGGCGAGATGTAGCCTAGGCCGAGACCGACGCCGCCAATGACGCCGGAACCCAGCCACAACAGCCAAAGCTGATGGATATAGATGCCGATCGCTCCGAGAACGAGACCGCCGCACCAGCACATGGCGGAGACGAAACCGGCCTTGCGCGGTCCGACGCGCTCAAGCCATCCGCCCCAGACCGCGGCCGAGACGCCGAGCAGCACGAAGAACAGCGTGTACATCCAGCCCATGCTGGCGACGCGCCAGTCGCAGGTGGTGGTGAACAGCTCCTGCACCAGCGACATGTCCGGACACGCCTTCGGCGCGGTAAGACCGATCGCGCGCGACAGCGGCAGCCAGAACACGCTGAACCCGTAAGCCATGCCGATGCACAGATGGATGCAGAGCGCTGCCGGCGGCACCAGCCAGCGATTGAAGCCGGCGGTCGCGATCGTCCGTTCCTTGTCGAGGATACCGCCACCCCCGCCGGCCATGGTCCCGGCGTCGCTAATTGTCGTCATTGGTTTCTCCCCTGCAACCGCCCCTGCCGGGCATGTCTGCGTAAACGATCCTGTTGTCCCACATTGCTGTCTCGCACAATTTTCGAGATGCGCCTGGATCGCAAGGCGCATCTCGAAAATTCCAACACCCGATACAAACGGTTATGCCCCGCCCGGCGCTGAGAATGTGCTTACTTTGAGTTGAGAATATGCCCGCCCCTACCAAGTGCCAATTCGCTGACGCGACCCGACCTCCGCACCCCTGCGAAGACCGCGATTGGGACAGAAGCGGCGCACGATGTCGATAGGAAAAAGGTAGCGACCTCTTGCGCGATCAACATCACGCGATGCAGCAAATCCGTTTTCACTGTTCCGATTTCGGCTCGGCGGAAAAAGGTCGCAGCAGGCGACTAATTCGCTTTTCCGATCGTGCCATTTGTTTTTTCTATCACGAACACGATGCTATGTTCCCTGCGTTCGGTGATCTCCACTCTATCGCCGGTCTCCCGGATCAGATTGGGGATATCGATCACCGACAGCGGGTCAGTGCAGTGAACTTCCAGCACGTCGCCCGGCGTCAACGCTTTCAAGGCCTTACGTGTTTTCAATGCCGGCAATGGACATTTGAGTCCGGTCAGGTCGAGCTTGGTCGTGGTCATGCTTCGAACATGGCGAAAGGGTGTCACAGCGTCAACGGACATCGCGGAAGCAACGCGCTTCAGATCAGGCTGGCATAGCCGAGAAATCCAACGATCTGGCCCGGTTGAACCTGCGTGACGTCTTCGCCGAGTTCCACCAGGCCGTCGGTATCGACCAGCGACGACAACAGTCCTGCGCCCTCACGCGGAAAGTTGACCGCTTCCAGCCCATCCGCGCCTTTTCGCAGATTTACCCTGACATATTCGCGGCGGGCGATTTTCTTTTTGTAGCTGAAGGCGGCGCGGACCGGCATCGGAACGAGTTGCTGCTGTGCAGCACCCGACAGCGCCAGCACGGTCGGTCGCACCACATGCACAAAGGTCACGAAGCTCGCCACCGGATTGCCGGGCAACCCGATGAACGGCGTGCCGCCGATAATTCCCATGGCGACGGGACGCCCGGGCTTGATCGCCATGCGCCACAATACGAGGGTACCGACGTCTTCGACGCCGGCCTTGACGTGGTCCTCTTCGCCGGTCGAAACGCCGCCGGTGGTGAGGATCAGGTCGTGAACATCCGCCGCTTTCTTCAGGGCGCTCGCAAGTACGGCGCGATCGTCGCCGAGGATGCCGAGATCGCTGACCTCGCAGCCCAGCCGGCCCAGCATCGCCATCAGCATGAAGCGATTGGAATCAAACAGTTGCGCGGCGGCCCGCGGCGTCCCCGGCGATACCAGTTCGTTGCCGGTCGAAAATACCGCGACCCGGATCCGCCTGCGCACCTCGATATGGGTGAGACCAAAAGCAGCCACCAGCGCGACATCCTGCGGCCGCAGTCGCCGGCCCGCGGCGAGCGCTGGGTAACCGGCCGCAATATCCTCGCCCGCGGGGCGCACATTGGCGCCGGGATTCAGTCCCGCGGGAACAACAACCCTGCCCTGATCGAGGCGCACGTCTTCCTGCATGAACACGGTATCGGCGCCTGAAGGCATCGGCGCGCCGGTAAAAATCCGCACCGCGTGGCCCGGCTCGACCGCCGCTTGCGCCGATGCGCCGGCCTGGACGCGTCCCGTCACCGGAAATGCCTTTTCTCCTTCCCGCGGAAGATCGCCGCTGCGCACGGCGTAGCCATCGACGGCGGAATTGGTGAAAGGCGGCAGCGGCAACGGAGCGGAGATCGCGTTCGCCAGGATGCGGCCATCGGCCGCAACCAGCGACACCGTCTCCACGCCACCTACCGCGCTCACCCGCGCCGCGATCGTCGCGACGGCATCGTCGACCGACATCATCGGTCCGCCGAAGGCAAAACAATCGTCGGACAATTGCGCCATCCGCTTCTCAACTCTCGCTAACGCTGTTCGCCAGCACGTCTTCGACTGACATCGCGAACCGCTGCATCATGGCGGCAACGGCCTCGACGTCATCGAGATGGGCCAGCGGCAGCGCCGTTTCAACCGCCGCGTCGGTCGCGATGCCGACGATGTCGGGGTCGTCGGGAAACAGCATTCCCTTGCCATTGGCAGCGCGGTGCACCTCGATCTTGCGAAGCCGTTCCTTCTTGAATCCTTCAACCACGACAAGATCGACCCACGACATCTTTCCGAGCAATTCGGGCAACAGCGGTTCGGCGACGCCGCGCAGTTCATGCATCAGGGCCCATCGCCTGGCGGAGGACACCAGCACTTCGGCGGCGCCCGACTGCCGGTGCACCCAGGAATCCTTGCCCGGCCGGTCGATGTCGAAGTCATGATGGGCGTGCTTGATGACGGAAATCCGCAAGCCCTGGCCGGTCAAATGCGGGATCACGCGCGCGAGCAAGGTGGTCTTGCCGGCACCGCTCCATCCCGCCAGGCCGATCACTTTCATCTTATTCTCCGCACCCGAGGAACCGGGCTGGGTTTTGCCTCACGGTGCTTTATATCGGCTCACAGGGAATGTCATGCTAACCTGCGGATATGATGAAAATCGATAAAGCGCCCGTTCCTCTGATCGTGCCGAATCCCGACGATCCGCGGCTGACCGAACGCGTCGCCGGAACGGACCAGAGCGGCGCAGCCGTCGAGATCAAGGTCCCGGTCGAGCGTCCGCTGACGCTTTACCTGAACGCGCAGGAGATCGTCACCATGATGACGATCGGCGACTATCCAGAATATCTGGCGCTCGGCTATCTGCTCAATCAGAACATGCTGAAATACGACGACGTCGTCACCGAGGTCGAATATGACGACGACCTGCAGGTGGTGGTCGTGCGCACCGAGCACCATACCAATTTCGAACAGAAATTGAAGAAGCGCACGCAGACTTCGGGCTGCGCGCAGGGCACCGCGTTCGGCGATCTGCTGGAGGCCGTCGAAAGCGTCGCGCTGCCGAAGGCGGAGCTGCGCACCTCCTGGCTCTACCAGATGACGCACGCCATCAACACCATGCCCTCGCTCTATCTCGAGGCCGGCGCGATCCATGGCTGCGTGCTCTGCAAGGAAGGCACGCCTGTCTGCTACACCGAAGATGTCGGCCGCCACAACGCCGTCGACAAGATCGCGGGCTGGATCTATCGCCACGGCGTCGATCCCGCCGACAAGATTCTCTACACCACGGGACGGCTGACGTCGGAGATGGTGATCAAGACGGTGCGGATGGGAATTCCCATCCTGATCTCGCGTTCGGGCTTCACGGCGTGGGGCGTCGATCTGGCGCGGCAGGTCGGACTGACGCTGGTCGGGCGCGCGCGGGGAAAGCGTTTCATCGCGCTGTCGGGTCAGGAGCGCATCGTTTACGATCAGAACCTGGCGTTCGTCGAAGAGGAATCCGCGCGTCACAAACGCAAAGGCGGCGAACGTGACGACTAAGGCGACGTCAAGCGACACGCGGGCGACGTCAACGGACGCGCGGGCGACGTCAACGGACGCGCCGGGGATTCCGGGCGTGCTGCTCGCCGGGGGCCTGGCGCGGCGGATGGGCGGCGGCGACAAGCCGATGCGCCAAATCGGCGGCCGTACCATCCTCGAACGTGTGATCGCCCGGCTCAAGCCGCAATGCGATGGACTCATCCTCAACGCCAATGGCGATCCGGCACGCTTCGCAGCGTTCGGGCTGCCGGTGATCCCAGACACGGTGCAGGACTTTCCCGGACCGCTCGCGGGCATTCTCGCCGCGCTCGACTGGGCCGCGACGAATCGACCGGATGTCGAATTCATGTTGAGCGCCGCGGCGGATTGTCCGTTCCTGCCGCGCGATCTGGTTTCGCGTTTGCATCAGGCGCGGCTTGCGGAAGGCGCCCAGCTTGCGGTCGCGGCTTCCGATGGACAATCGCATCCGGTGATCGGATTATGGAGCGTCGCGTTGCGCGACGAGCTTCGCCAAGCGCTGGTCGTGGAAGACATCCGCAAGATCGACCGCTGGACCGCGCGATACAGGCTTGCCACCGTGACCTGGCCGGCGGAGCCGCTCGATCCCTTCTTCAACGCCAACACCATGGACGACATCGCCGAGGCCGAGCGGCTGGCGGCGCTGGACGGGGGATAATCCACCGCTAGAGCGTGATGACATCTCTTCGAGTTCGTCATCCCGCTCTATCTTTTTGTTTGAGCATGATCTTTTTCGGAAAACCGGCGCCCACTTTTCCGGATCATGCTCTAGCCGAGGAGTTCGATCATGACCATCAAGCCGGATTTGAACGGCCGCATTGCGGTGGTGACAGGTGCATCCCGGGGCATCGGAGCTGCGATCGCGCTGGCGCTCGCCGAAGCCGGCGCCGCGGTCGCGGTCAACTATCGCGAGCGCGCCGATGAGGCCGATGCGGTGGTGGCGAAGATCAAGGATAGCGGCGGCCGCGCGACTGCGATCGCGGCCGACGTATCGCAGGGCGAAGCCGTCGCAAGGATGGTCGATCGCGCGGTCTCGGCGCTGGGGCCGATCGATATTCTCGTCAACAACGCAGGCATGGCGCTGGTGCGCGGCATCGATGACCTGACCGAAGGCGATTTCGATGCGACCATCGCGGTGAACCTGAAATCGGCTTTTCTCTGCACGCAGGCCGTGGTGCCGGCAATGCGGGCGAAGAAGTGGGGCCGCATCGTCAATATTTCGTCGGGCGCCGCGCGTGGCGCCGGCGCCATCGGCGTCCACTACAACGCGTCAAAGGCCGGCATGGAAGGCCTGACACGCGGCTACGCGGCGCGGCTGGTCAAGGAAGGCATTACAGTCAACGCGGTGGCGCCTTCGCTGATCGAAACCGACATGATGCGCGGCCGCTCCGATCTGGCGCGCAACATTCCGCTTGGCCGATTGGGACACCCCGACGAAGTCGCGCAGGCGGTGCTGATGGTTCTCGGCAACGACTACATGACCGGCCAGACCATCGTGCTGAACGGCGGCATGACGTTCATTTGAGCAGGCTTCTAGGCCGGACGAAATCCTGCCTGCGCCAGCGCCGCGCGGCTTTCCTCCGACGCCAGCGCCTTGAGAAAGGCCTGCACGGCGGGACGCGGTTTTCGCGCCGTCACCAGCGCAAAATCGTAATGCTCTTCCGCCAGCGGAATGAAACCGAGGCCGGCCGCATGGGCGACCGGCGCGATGGTCAGGCCCCAATCGGCGCGATGCTGCGCCACGGCTGCGGCGACCGCATTGTGCGAGCGCGGCTGATTCCAAAAACCCTCGGGGCGCGCGCCGCCGAGCAACCGGCCGATCAGGATACGCGTTCCCGCGCCTTGATTGCGGTTGACCATGATGCAGGCGGGATCGGCGAGCGCGGCGCGCACGGCATCCTGCACACTCAGTCCCTCGAAACGCGCATCGCCGGCACGAAACACAAAACCTTGCATCCGCCGCCAGCCCGGCACCAGCTCAAGTCCGTCGGCGAGAAACGGCGTGTTGTAGCGCTCGGTGGTCTCGTCGAGCAGGTGGATCGGCGCCAAATCGCATTCGCCGCGCTTGGCCGCCGCCAGACCGCCGAGACTGCCCACCGCGATCGCACGCACCAGCAGGCCCGCATGCGCCAGCGGCGCGGTCACGAGATCAAGACCCGTGCAATGGCTGCCGACGATCAGGAGATCCGGCACCCGCACATGCGGCGTGAACAACGTCACTTCGGCCATGGTCCCGGCCGGCATCTGATCGGCGAGCGCTTCGATCCGCAGGAAGCCGTCGGCCTGGGCGAACGACGTGATCGCGCCGGAGCCCTTGCCGGAGGGATAGGCGGTCAGCCCGTCGGCGCCTTCGGCCAGCGACACCATCACGAATTCGGTGCGCCCCAATTCGGATGCGATTCGCACCGGGATCTTCGCGGTGACCTTGGCGTCGGAACGCGGCGGCAGGCCCGCCATGCGCCGCAGCACCGGCACGATCATGTCGTGGAAGGTGAACATCGCCGAGGTCGGAAACCCCGGCAGGATCACCACCGGCTTGCCGTCGCAGACCGCCAGACATAGCGGCTTGCCCGGCTTCAGCGCGACGCCATGCGCGATGATGCCGGGCTGGCCGAGCCGCGCGATGATGCGATGGGAGAGGTCGCCGGCGCCTTTCGAGGTGCCGCCGGACAGCACCAGCATATCGCAGGTCTCAAGCGCCTCGCGCATCGCGGCTTCGAGTTTTTCCTCGTCGTCGGGAACGGCGCCGAGAAACATCGCCTCGCCGCCGTTTTCGCTGACCGCCGCCGTGACGATCGCCCCATTGCTGTCGTAGATCGCGGCCGGACGCAGTTCCTGGCCCGGCTGAATCAATTCGTCGCCGGTGGAGATTACCGCCACGCGCGGCCGGCGCGCGACGGAAACCTGCGCTACGCCGCAGGCCGCCAACATGCCGATCTCCCGCGAGCCGATCATGGTGCCGGCACGCAACAGCGTCTCGCCGCGCGCGATGTCGGACCCGGCATAGGACACGAATTGTCCCGGCGAAGCCGCCCGCCTGATCTCGATCGCGCGCGGCCCCGCGGGCCGGGTATGCTCGACCATGACGATGGCGTCGGCGCCGCGCGGCAGCGGACCGCCGGTCGCAATCGAAGTGACCGTGCCCGACAGTACCGGCCGCGTCGGCGCGGTGCCGCAGGCAATCACTTCGTCGTTCAGCATGACGCGGACCGGCGCGGCTTCGCCGGCCGACATCAGATCGTCGGAGCGCACCGCGAAGCCGTCGACATTGGAGCGGTCGAACGGCGGCACGTCGATCGGCGCCGCGATATCCTGCGCCAGCGCGCAGCCGAGCGCGTCGGACAGCGCCCGCACTTCGCTCGGCACAGCACGCGGAAACAACGCAGCCTCGAAACGCTTAAGCGCCTCTTCGCGCGACAGAATGGTCAGGAACTGCTCCTGTTCCAGGCCGTCGCGGCTTTTCGGCAGATGGGTATTGGCCATGTCGGAACTCACCTCAGTCCCGCAATACATAGGCATCGACCGGCGCGCCCGCAGCAAAACCTTCGCTGCCGCCGGGAACCGTCAGCCAGGCATCGGAGCGGGCGATGGCCTCGAGCGCAAGATCGCCGACCGCCAGCGGGGTCCAGGCGCCGCCGTCTCGCTCCAGCAGCGCGATTTCGGCGATGCCGACCGACGAGGCGATCTTGCGCGATAGCGCCAGCGTTACCGCAGGCCTCGGCGCCAGCCCGGACAGCCGGTCCAGCACCGGGAGCGCCAGGGTCCACCACGCCGCGAGCGCCTGATCCGGCGCGCCCGACAGCGCCACGACGGGAATTTTTCCGATCCTGCCGATGGCGGTGGTTCGGCCCGGCTGCAGGGCGATGCCATGCGCGATCACGTCCCCGCGTTGCGCCAACGCGGTGATCGCCGCATCGGTGCGGCCGACGCCGCTGCCGCCGACGGTAACGAGCGCATCGCAATCACCCGCGTCGAGCGCCTTTGCGATCGATGCCGCATCGCGCCCCGCGGCCTTAGCGCAAACCATGTCGACGCCGGCCCGGCGCGCACTCTCCGAAATCAACTGCACCGTCACCGTGGAGCTAGAGGGAATATCGACGATGCGCAGGCGCGGGCGCCGCACCTTCAACGCGGCCAGCCCCGCAGCGCGCGCGACCGGCAGGTCGAGCGGACGGATGCGCCGGCCTGATACGATAACGGAACGCCCCTCGGCGATGTCGCTGCCGGTGCGGCGAACGCCCTGCCCCGGTATCGCCTCCCCCAGCACCTCGACCATCCGACCGGTTTGATCGACGAGATCGGAATCGATCACGCAATCGCAGCCATCCGGCATCGCGTCACCGGCTTCGACCCAGACTGGCGATATCGCCAACGGCAGCGGCGAATAGGACGACGCGCCGACGAGGTCGAGGGCGCGGAATGCCCACCCGTCGGCCATCGCGATATCGCGCGGCGGCTGCGCCTTGAGCGGCGGCATATCGGCGGCAACGCCGTCCAGCGCCTGCGCGAGCGGAAGCTCAACGGGCACCACGGCCGCAAGTCCGTCCAGCAGCGCCGCGAGCGCTATTTCGAGCGGAGTGAGCGAAGCCGGCAAGCGCTGGGATGTGGCCATGAGCAATGGTGGACCACCGGTCGCCGGTTTGGCAACCGTTGCTCACATGGCCCGGCGTCGTCCCGGGACGCTCAAGTCCCCTTCTTCTCGGCATTGGGAAAGAACAACTGCTGGCCGTCGATCTTGTAGCCGGCGATCGCGGCCTGGCCTTCCGGCGAGACCAGCCAATCGACGAAGATCTGGCCGAGTTCCTTCTTCACCGATGGGTGTTTCTCGGGATTCACCAGCATGACGCCGTATTGGTTGAACAGGCGCTTGTCGCCTTCGACGACGATTTCAAGATCGCCGCGGTTCTTGAACGAGATCCAGGTGCCGCGGTCGGACAGCACATAGCCGTTCATCGCCGCCGCCGTGTTGAGCGCCGCGCCCATGCCCTGTCCGATCTCGCGATACCAGGATTGCTTCATCGAAGCGGCATCGATGTCGGCCTGCTTCCAGAGCGCGAGCTCCGCCGAATGCGTGCCCGATTTGTCGCCGCGCGAGACAAAGGGCGCGGCCTTGCGCTGAATCGCCCTGAGCGCGGTGGTGATATCCTTTGTGCCCCTGACATCGGCGGGATCGCTCTTCGGTCCGACCAGGACGAAGTCGTTGTACATCACGTCGAAGCGCTTCACGCCAAAACCTTCGGCGAGGAATTTCTCCTCCTGCGCCTTGGCATGGACGAACACCACATCGGCGTCGCCGCGCCGCGCGGTGTCGAGCGCCTGCCCGGTGCCCTGCGCGATCACCTTCACGTCGATGTTGGTCTTGGCCTTGAAGATCGGCAGCAGGTAGCCGAACAGTCCGGAATCCTGGGTCGAGGTGGTCGACGCCACCACGATGGACCGATCCTGCGCGCTCGCGGGCGCGAGATTGGCGACGGTGCCGAGACCCAGCACCAGCAGGAAGGCCAAGAAACGGCTCGGCATGATCAACTCCTTTTTTCTAAAGACAATTCAAATCACGAGATCGCCGCGCAGGAAGGCCGCCGCCTCCGGCGTCGCCGGATGGTCGAGAAAATCCGCGGCCTGAGCTTGCTCGCGCAGCGCGCCGCGAACCAGAAAAATCACTTCGCCTGCGAGCCGGCGCACCTGGCCGAGATCGTGCGAGGCCATCACGATCTTGATGCCGGATTGCGCCGCCATCCGCACGATCTCTTCAACGCCGCGCGTCGCGGCCGGATCGAGATTGGCGGTGGGCTCGTCGAGCAGCAGGATTTCCGGATCGCGTGCCAGCGCCCGCGCCAGCGCCAGCCGCTGCTGTTCGCCGCCCGAAAGCCGCCGCGCCGGCCGCTGCGACAGATCGGCGAGCCCGACGCGGTCCAGCAGCACGGCGACGCGCTGCGCCCGCCGATGATGGGGCGTGCCGGCCTGCGCCAGCGCATAGGCGATGTTGGCGGCGGCGGTCCTTCGCAGCATCACCGGACGCTGAAACAGGATGGCCCGGCGCAGCGGCCGGTTGTCGGTCCGGCCGCCCCAGCTCACGCGGCCGGCCGACGGCGCCGCAAGTCCCATGCAGAGCCGTAACAACGAGGTCTTGCCCGCGCCGTTCGGTCCGACGATCAGTGTCGGCGCGCCCGGCGCGATGGTGAGACTCAGGCGATCGAGGATCGTGGTGGCGCCGGCCTGCAGGCAGACGCCATCGAGAACGAGCGGAAGATCGCTGGAGGGCGCGCGCATGGTCACCCCGCCTGCCGCTCGGACCAGACGCGCGTACCCCACGCCGCGGCGTTGATGGCGAGAACGATCGCGACCAGAATGAGCCCCAATCCCAGCGCCAGCGGCAGATCGCCCTTGGAGGTTTCGAGCGCGATCGCCGTGGTCATGGTGCGGGTAAAGCCGTCGATATTGCCGCCGACGATCATGACCGCGCCGACCTCGGCGGCGGCCCGCCCAAATCCCGCCAGCAGTGCCGTGAGCAGGCTGTAACGCGCGTCCCACAGCAGGGTCATCATGCGGCCGACCGGACTGACGTCCATCGCAGTCAGCTCGTCGCGATACTCGGTCCAGAGATCCTCCACGGTCTGGCGCGTCAACGCCGCGATGATCGGCAGGATCAGGATGGTCTGGGCAACCACCATCGCCGATGGCGTGAACAGAATGCCCATCGCCCCGAGCGGCCCGGACCGCGACAGCAGCAGATAGACCGCAAGCCCGACCACCACCGGCGGCAAACCCATCAGCGCGTTGAGCAGCACCACCAAAGCGGAGCGCCCGGGAAAGCGGGTCAGCGCCAGCAGCGCGCCCAGCGGCATGCCGGCAAGGGCGGCCAGCGCAACCGCGGACAGGCTGACGGCAAGCGACAGCCCCACGATCGCGAATAGCGTGGCATCGCCGCCGAGGATCAACTGCCAGGCACTGAGATGGTCTGTCATTACCTTCCCTCATCGGCGGTGTTCTGCATTATTCCCGTAATTGTCAAATAGTTGAATACAAGCGGAATTATGCATAAACATGCAGGGGTGGACTTTCTAACCACCAGCGAAGCCGCCGATTACGTCCGGCTCGGAGAGCGCAAGCTCTACGAGCTGGTGACCGAAGGCGCGATTCCGGGCAGCAAAGTCACGGGCAAGTGGCTGTTTCCACGTCACGAACTGGACCTTTGGGTGCTTTCGGGAATGGCGCGGCCCGCCGGCATGATCAGGGCCGATCCGCCACCCATTGTCGGCGGCAGCCAGGACGATCTGCTGGAATGGACCCTGCGCGAATCCGGATCGGGCCTGGCGTCGCTCACCGAGGGCACCGCGCGCGGCGTCGATCGCCTGCAGCGCGGCGAGGTGATCGCCGCGGCGATCCATTTCCACGGCGATGCGGTTTCAGGAGACTCGGCCGGCGACGGCAATATCGCGGCGGTGCGTGGGTTGCCGGGCCTGCATGATGCCGTGCTGGTCGGGCTGGTGCGGCGCGAGCAAGGTCTCGTGCTGGCGCCGGGCAATCCCAAACATCTGCACAGCCTGGCCGACGTTCTGGCCTCAGGCGCCCGGATGGCCGTCAGGCAGCCCGGCGCGGGCGCGCAGATGCTGCTCAATGTGCTGCTGACGCGCGCCGGCGCCGAACCGGCGGATTTGCGCCGGCTCGAGCCGCCATGTCTGACCGGCCCCGATCTTGCGGCTGCGATCCGCGCCGGCAAGGCGGACTGCGGCATCACGACGCGCGCCGCGGCAAACACGGCGGGTCTCGATTTCGTCCCGCTGCTCTGGGAGAATTTCGATTTGCTGATGCGGCAGCGCAGCTATTTCCGCCCCCCGGTGCAGGCGCTGATCGGCTTCATCGGGCAGAAACGCTTGAAGCAGCGGGCCGAGGAACTCACTGGCTATGACCCGAGCCCCGCCGGCCAGATCCGGTTTGCGGCCTGACATACCGGCTGCGTTGACGCAGGCCGCCAAATATTGCGAATCGCCATCCCGCTCCATGTTTTTGTTTGAGCATGATCTCATCGGAAAACCGTACCCACTTTTCCGGATCATGCTCTAAGCTCCCGGCCAACCAACACGGCCAACGCGCCGTCTCACGGGAGGAGACAAAATGCTCGCCAGAACCATGTCCATGCTTGGAGTGCTCGCGGCCGCGATGCTGGCGGCGCCGGCCGCGCGCGCCCAGGTTTCGGACGATGTGGTCAAGATCGGCGTTCTCACCGACATGAACGGCCCGGCCTCGACCCCCACCGGCCAGGGCTCCGTCACGGCGGCGCAGATGGCGGTGGACGATTTCGGCGGCAAGGTTCTGGGCAAGCCGATCAGCGTGATCGTCGGTGACCACCAGCTCAAGCCGGACATCGGCGGCTCCGTCGCGCGGCGCTGGTACGACGTCGAGCAGGTCGACCTGATCGTGGACGTGCCGGTCTCGGCGGTCGGCCTTGCGGTGCAGAACATCGCCAACGAAAAGAAGAAGCTGTTCATCACGCACTCCACGGGCGCGGCGGATTTTCACGGCAAATTCTGCTCGCCCTATGCCATCCAGTGGGTGTTCGACACCCGCGCGCTGGCGGTCGGCACCGCTCAGGAAGTGGTAAAGCGCGGCGGCGACACCTGGTTCTTTATCACCGACGATTATGCATTCGGGCATTCGCTCGAAAGGGATGCCTCAACCGTCATCACCAGAAACGGCGGCAAGATTCTCGGCTCGGTGCGGCCTCCGTTCGCCACGCCCGATCTGTCGTCGTTCATACTCCAGGCCCAGGCCTCCAAGGCCAAGATCATCGGCATCGCCGCAGGTCCGCCCAACAACATGAACGAGATCAAGACCGCCGGCGAATTCGGGGTGTTGAAGGGCGGCCAGCAGATGGCCGGCCTGCTCGCGCTGATCACCGATATTCACTCGCTGGGCTTGCCGGCGGCCCAGGGGCTGTTGCTGACGACCTCGTTCTACTGGGACATGGACGACAAGACCCGGGAATGGTCGAAGCGTTACTTCGCCAAGATGAACCGGATGCCGACGATGTGGCAGGCCGGCGTCTATTCGTCCGTGATGTATTATCTCAACGCCGTCAAGGACAGCGGTACCGACGAGCCGCTCAAGGTCGCGGCCAAGATGCGCGAGAAGCCGATCGAGGATTTCTTTGCCCGCAACGGCAGACTGCGCGAGGACAATCTGATGATCCATGATCTCATGCTGGTGCAGGTCAAGAAGCCGGAAGAGTCCAAATATCCCTGGGACTATTACACCATCCTGGCGACGATTTCCGGCGAGGAGGCGTTCGGGCCGCCCGATCCGGCATGCCCGCTGGTGAAGAAGTGACTGCGTAGCAGTCATTCCGGGATGGTCCGAAGGACCAGACCCGGAATCTCGAGATTCCGGGTTCGCTTCGCGCCCCGGAATGACTCGCCGCCGCCCTTCGAGACGCGTGCAAAGAGCGCGCTCCTCAGGGCGACGGCCAGAACTATTTCGCCACCCCAATCTCCCGAAAATACTTCATCACGCCGGGATGGATCAGCTCGGGGCTCGGCGCCGCCGCCACCGTGTTCGCGGCGGTCGTCTCGCAGGCCTGCGGCAGCTTCTTGCAGAACGTGCCTTCGGCCGCGTGCAACGAACGCGCCAGACGATAAGCGACATCATCCGGCAGGCTTTCGCGCACCAGAATGAAGCTCCATGATCCCAGCGCATCGATCGGCGCGTTCTGGTTCGGATAGCTGCCGGCCGGTATCGTCAGCGGCTTGAGGAAGGTATGTTTGGCCCGGATGCGCGCGATCTCTTCGGCATCCGGTGCGACGAACCGCGCACCGCCGGGGCTGGCCGCCATGGCGGCAAATCCGGGCCAGCCGATGCCGGCGCCCCACAGCGCCGCGGCGCGTCCGTCGAGCACCATCGCCGGGCCGTCACCAGCGCGATCGAGATAGATCGACTTGAAATCCTCATCCTGCTTCAGGCCGAGACCATCGAGCACGTAGCGCGACAGGATCGGAAGACCCGAGCCCTTGGCCCCGAACGCGACCGGTTGGCCGACGAGGTCGCGAATGGTCCTGTATCGGCTGTCGGCGCGCACCACGAACATGCCGGGGCTCGAATACATCGCGGTCAGGATCTTCAGTTTTGTCGGCGGCCGCCCGATCCCCATGAACGCTTCGTAGGAAGGCTCTCCCGCCACCAGTGCGATATCAAGCTCGCCCGCCTCCAGCAGCGGAATATTCTCGTTGCTGCCTTTGGTGTTGCGCGGCTCGATCGACAATGTCGGATCGGCTTCGTTCATGACCCCGGCAAAGGCGTCGCCGTAGAGCGGGAAACCGCCGCCCGGCGTCGCCGTCCCCAAACTGATCGTGGTCTTTTGAATAGCCTTGCCTCCGTCTTGCGCCGCCGCGCTGCCCATCAGCAGCAGGGCGCCCATGCAAACGATACGCGCAATGTTCATGTGATATCCTCTGATATCCGCGCGACGAACGCGACAGAATAGGCCCATGCTGGAACATTGGGCAAAAGACAATGTAGGCAAGATCCGGATTGTATGAAAGCATGGATGCGGCCAAGGTTGAAAACCCGGCCGTGACGATGTCGTGTTCGACGGCAACGGCAAGAACAATCAAGAACAAGAATATATATGGGAGTGATCATGATCGCATCATTGCGCAGGACGCTGCTGGGTCTGGCGTGTTTGACGAGCCTTGCGGCCGGCATGACGCCGTCATCCGCCGCCGATTATCCGAACCGCCCGGTGCGCTGGCTGATCGGTTTCGCCGCCGGCGGCCCGGTCGATATCGTGGCGCGCATCATGAGCCAATGGCTCTCGGATCATTTCGGCCAGCAGTTCGTGGTGGAGAACCGCACCGGCTCCGGCGGCAATATCGCCGCCGCCGCCGCCGTCACCTCGCCGCCGGACGGCTACACGCTGCTGTTCGTCGCGCCCAACAACGCGATCAGCGCCTCGCTGTACAAGAAGCTGCCTTACGATTTCATCCGCGACACCGTGCCGGTCGCGAGCATCATGCAGCTGACCAACATGCTGGTGGTGTCGAACGCCATGCCGGTGAAAACCGTTCAGGAGTTCATCGACTATTGCAAGGCCAATCCAGGCAAGGTGTCCTATGCCTCGTCGGGCAACGGCACCTCGGTGCACATGTCGGCGGAATTGTTCAAGTCGCTGACCAGGATCGACATGGTCCATGTACCCTATCGCGGATCGGCGATCGCGTTTCCCGACATCATTTCCAACAAGGTGCAGTTGATCTTCGACAATCTGCCGTCGGCGCTGGAACAGGCGCGTGGCGGCACCGTGCGCGCGCTCGGGGTCACCTCGCCGCAGCGCTGGCCCGGCCTGCCCGACGTTCCCGCCATCGCCGAGACCGTGCCGGGATTTGAATCCGTCGGGTTCTATGGCATCTCGGCGCCGAAGGGGACGCCGCCGGAGATCGTCGACAGCCTCAACAAGGCGGTCGGCGAGGCGCTGAAGGACCCCAAGCTGGTGGCGCGGCTCGCCGAAGTCGGCGGCATCCCGAAGCCGATGACACCGGCCGAATTCGGCAAGCTGATCGCCGACGAGACCGAGAAGTGGCGCAAGGTGGTGGAGTTCGCCGGGGTGTCGGTGGATTAGGCGGAGCACTCTTGCCGTCATCATCCGCGAAAGCGGATGATCCAGTATTCCACAGTGGCCAATATGGAATTGAGAGGCCGCGGCGTATTGGATGCCCCGCTCTTGCGGGCCATGCTAAGCTATTGATTTATTGGTGGGCCCGGCAGGACTCGAACCTGCAACCAGACCGTTATGAGCGGCCGGCTCTAACCATTGAGCTACAGGCCCCGCCGCAAGCTGCCGCTTCAGGCGACAGGCAACGGGCGTCACCCCTTACAATGCGGCTGGCGATCCGGCAATGCCGTGTTCCCGTCCCGGAACTTTTACGGTCCGCCGGGGTTGAGGCCGGGATTGGACGGGGAAGTCGATAATGTTTCGCTGGGCCGTGATTTGTCTGGTTATTTCGCTGATCGCGGGCGGCCTTGGGCTGACCAACGTCTCGGTGTTCGCCAAGCGGCTGTCGCTGATATTCTTTGCGCTGTTCTTCCTGGGCTTCCTCGCTTTGGTCGGGTTTGCCTATCTCGTCAGCTCGGCGGTCAATCACAGCGACCTTGCGCCGGCGCTGGTGGCGATGAGCGTGTAGCGAAGCGAGGATCGCTCCGTTTCACCCCGCTTCGTCAAGACGCTACTCTCGCGCCCGGCGCAACGCGCCTTCCGATTTTTTCTTTTCCGATTCCCAACGCCGGTCCTCGCTTTGCGATCTCTTTTCAAGGGACGCCCGCTCCGCGTCGATGGTCGCCGCCCTGCGCTCATGCGCTCGTTCGGCCTTTTCCAAGGCTGCCTGCGCCTCCGCGATGGCCTGCCGGCGGCGCTCGCGTTCCTTCTCCTGCGCGGCCTCTTCATTCCGGCGCGCGCGTTCACGCCGCCTTTCCTCCTTCTCGAATGCGAGAGCGGCCTTGCGCGTTGCCTTGCCGTCCATTGGTCCGGCAGAGCGTTTCTTCGCGTTCGGACGAGACCTGCCTGGTTTGAATTCCCTATCAGACAGGTTCGCGGGCAAGTCAGCATGTTCCCTGAAGAGGCCGTCCGATCCGACAGGCCGCCTTAGGATGACGCCGGGATTCGACATCGCCGCCGCGATGACATCGGGGTCGTCGCTTTCCTTCGCTATCCCCTGGTGAAACAGATTGCTCTTGGCGCCCCAGGCCTCCAACGCCGCCTTCATCGACGGCGCCGCTATCGCCTGATCGTAGAAGCCCAGCGACGTTTGGAAGACTTTAAGTTTTTTTGCCATGATACCCAGTTGAGCGGACCTGCCCGACCTCCGCGCTTCAACGCTCGCGTCGGGAGCCGCACCAAGTTCGACCGTCGGATAGATATCAGATTTGTAAACCGGGGGTTCGAAGCCGCGGGCGATCAAGCGGCTCGCATCACACTCGCCTCGGAAATTAGGGACTCCCGCGCTCAGCCCGGCTTCGCCGGGTGCTGCGTGCGAGGGTGACGGTCGTGAAGAAGCCGGGCGAGTTCCTCTCTCTCGGCGCTCTGCCCCTTTATCGCGGTTTCGAACAAGGCTTCCTGAATGTCGCGTGGCATGTCGCCCCAGACATCCATCGCAGCCCGGCCCAGCAGGATCGCGAAGCGTTCTTGTCTGTCGGCCATGGGGCATCTCCGAATTGCGCTTGAACAGGGGTGGAACTGCAGACGGACATCGGCGTTCCATTGCCATCACTGAAAAGGAGGTTTCGAATGGGACTTTTTACCAAGGACATAAAATCCATGGAGGATCTGCTGATCCATGGTCTTCAGGACATCTACTACGCCGAACAGCAGATTATCAAATCGCTGCCCAAGATGATCGAAAAAGCGAGCAACCGCGATCTGGTTGCGGGGCTGAAGGGTCATCTTGAGGAAACCCACAAGCAGGTCGAACGGCTTGAAAAGGCCTTCGGGAAGCTCGGCAAGCAGCCCAGCGGGACGAAGTGTCCGGCGATCGACGGCATCATCAAGGAAGCCGACGAGACGGCCGGCGAGATCGAAGACAAGGCCGTGCTGGACGCTGCCATTGTCGCGAACGCCCAAGCCGTCGAGCATTACGAAATGTGCCGCTATGGGACGCTGATCGCCTGGGCCGAGGAACTCGGTCACGATGAGATCGTGCGTTTCCTCACCACCAATCTGAACGAGGAGAAGGCGGCAAACACCAAGCTCAACACGGTGGCGCTGCGCAAGGGCGTCAACGCAAAGGCTTCCACTGCGGCCTGAGGGCGTCGCTGGACTCTTGAGCCGGCGGCTTCGCTAGTCGCGAGGCCGCCGGTTCGTCTCGCGCTTGCTCAAGCATCAGGCGCCGTGACGCTGGATTTCAAGAAGGAGGAATCTACGACCGGATCCAGGAATTAACCAATGGGCGCGGTGCGGACACCTGACGCCGTCGGTACCGAGCCGGACACCGGCTCCGGTTTCGCTGTGGAGGATCGTGTTCCGATCGGCACATCTTCTTGCAGGGCTTTGGCACATTTCGGCAGGTGCGACGTTAGTCCCTTATGGAAAAGCGTGAGCCAAACCAAGGCGGTGTGCTGGACAAGCTTCGGCGTCACATTCGCATTCTGGTCGATTTAGGGCGGTTTGCAGGAGAGAGCGGCGATCTGAACCGCTTTCTGGATCAGGCCGTCGTCCAGATCGCCCGCGGCGTAGAGATACATCACGTAAAGCTCCTTCGATATCGTCCGCGGACGTCCGATCTTCTTATCGTCGCCGGAGTAGGATGGAAGGAAGGCGTGGTGGGCTCAGCCACGTTGTCAGCGGAATTGCGTTCACCTCCCGGTCGGGCATTTCAGACGGCCGAACCGGTCAGCATTCACAATTTGAATGAGCAGAAGGAATACATCCACTCGGACCTTTTAAAGGAACATGGCATCATTGCGGTGGCCAACGTGCCGATTCTGATCGGCGGCGCGGCATGGGGCGTGCTGGAAGTGGACAGCACGAAGCAGCGAGATTTCACCGAAGATACCACCGACTTCCTAACGGCCGCAGCCGGGCTCATCGGAATTATCATTATGCGCCACAATGCGCAGCCCGACAAAGAAGCACTCTTGATGGCCGCGGTTGCCGAAACCCAGAAGCGGGAGGTTCTACTCCGCGAACTGCAACATCGCGTCAAAAATAACTTTCAACTGGTGCTGTCTTCTATTTCGATTCAGAAACGTCGCCATCAAAGCACGGAGGTCCATCGCGCGCTCAATCATGTTGCGAGCCGTATCAACGCGATTTCCCTTGCGCATGATCAGCTTGCATTGCGGCAAGAAGTTCAAACCGTCAGGCTTTCCGATTACATCCGGGCGCTTTGCAGCGCGATCCGTCAGCAAATCGACGTGGTGGAGGTCGATGTCGAGTCCGACGAACTCGAATTGACCATCGACCGGGCATTGCCGGTTGGTCTTATTCTGAACGAAGCTGCGATGAACAGCATCAAGCACGCATTCGGTCCGGAGGGCGGCAGAATTAAAGTCAGCCTGGTTGGGGGCGTCGGCTACGGCGAGGCCCGGTTGACGGTGTCCGACAATGGGCACGGCATGGGAACGCCGAGCGAGCATGGATCCGGGCTGAAACTGATTGCTTCTCTTGCAAAGCAAATCGGCGGCACCATCGAACAGAAAAGTTCTTCATCGGGCACAGCAACGACCCTGACGTTTCCATTGATTACCTGATCATCCCCCGGTCAGCTCTGATCAGAACAACCATTTCGCGAACGTGCGGCGCAAGCTAACAACGTGGCCGACGAGCGTTCATTCTCGTCCGCCGGCGTTCGAAGGAACCCATGCGGAATGTGGGCGCGCCAGATCGCCCGGATCACCAGGTGTAGCGTATCCGCGCGGTACCGACGTAGGTGCGCGTACGCTCGCTCTGCTCGGTCTCGAACTTGCCGGCGACCGATATTCCGTTTCTGAAACTGACTTCCGCGATGCCCGAGGCCAGCAATAAATCTTTCGCCGGCGCCGCGCCCGTCACAATCCAGCTCGATCCGGGCAGCGCCTGGAACGTGGACGTGTAGCTCAGGTCTGACCAGGAATCGTGCGCCCAGGCGACGCGGCTGCGCAGCGACAGTATCGCGTCGTCCCAGACTGCGAACGACCGGTCGAACCAGGCGCCGAGTTCGGTGCGGATCACGGTCGTCGTGTGTGCGTCATAATTCAGCGCAAACAGGGATGAACCGAAGGTCGCGGTCTCGCTGTAGGACGGCGTGTGAAACGCCTGCATCTGGAATGCGGCGTAGGGCGTGATCCCGAATTCCGGGATATACATAAAGCCGGGAACGGCGAAACGATAACCGCCCTCGATCCGGCCGGCGTAGTTGTTGGCGGCGAAACCGGCGGTAAGGTGGTCGAAGCCCGCCACGGTCAAAATTCGGTCGGTCGTCACGTCATGCCAACCGTAGGCGAGCGCTGCCGAGACATACGCTTCATTGAAACGCGTCAAACTATAAACGGCGGCCTGCAACATGTCGCTGCGTCCGCTGCCGAGGCCGTTGGACAGGCTGTAATTGGTGCCGCCACCCCCGAGCGCGAAGCCCACCACCGTGTAGGGCGTGACACGGTAGTCGAAGCCTGTCGCGAAGCCGTAGGCTCGCGCCGACAGGTCGTGACTTCCAACCAAGGCATTACCGCTCAAATCGCTTTGGCCGCCATAGCCCGCGGCCCAGATATTCCAGCGGCGCGGATCAGCCACGGGCTGGTTCATCGCCTTGTAAACCGGCGCCTTGTAGTACCCAGGGCGAGGCGGCGGACTCGGCGGTGCAAAGCGGTCGGCTGCAAATGGATTCGTCACCAGCGACAGGAAAGAGTTCATCGCCTGTATCCCGGCCTGAGCGATGCCGGTACCGTTCTCTCCCTGAAGTCGCGTCAGCACGCTCGCCAGATCCGCGGGCGACAGGTTGAATAAGTTCAGAAACCCGAGCGGCAACGTGCCGCCTCTTGCGACAAAGGCGTCGATGGCGCTTGCCACCGAAGTTTGATTGGTAGTGGCCCCGGGCGGCAGCAGAGAGACGAACAACGGGACTCCGGTAGGACCAAGGATAACCCCTCCGCCGGTAGTGCCGCCGCCTCCTGTCCCACCCCCGCCGGCAGCAGCTATCAGGTCGCATAAAGAGATCGTATTGGTATCCAGCGTCACCGCACCTGTGCTTGCCCAGGCGGCGCCGCAGGTGATCGTGGCGCCGGTATTCAGGGTGATGCTGGTGTTCGCGAGGATGTCCCCTACGAACAATGTGGCCGTGCCGAGCGTCGCGGAGCTTCCGACCCTCCAAAACACATTGCCGCCTTGCGCACCGTTGATCAGTCTGACCGACGATGCGCTGGCCGTGGTCAGCGCGCCTGAAATGTTGAAGATGAAGATTGCGTTAGGATTGCCCAGGCCGTTAAGGGTGAGGTTCCCCGTCAACGCAGCCGACGAGCTGAATGTATAGACGCCCGGCGTGAGCGTAAGACCGCCGAGGTCCTGACCCGTGAGGTTCGCTGTGGCCGGCCTGCTCGCCAGAGCATTAAAGGCATTCGTCAGGTCGATCTGAGCCTGAATCGCGATGGCGTCGCTGATATGGAACGTCGCTCCCGGTCCCGCCAAAATACCGGGCGGAAATCCGACGACGGCGCTGCCGGGGCTGACGCCGACATCCCCGGGGGCTGCCGCGGTTCCGTTAATGACGGTGGGTCCGGTGTTAGTGACGGTCGAGCCGGCTAGTACCGCGAAGCTCGCGAGCGTTCCTAAAGGGGGTGCCTGAGCATAAGCGGAAGACCCCGAAGCGAGCATCGCCAGACTGAGGGCCCCACAAGCGGCGGTCGAACACCACAAAGACCGACGGCGCGAAACGGTCCAATGACCAATTTGCATGGAATCCCCCCCAATGGCTCAAGCTCATGGGCTCCCCCCCAACGGCTCAAGCTGCAGATGAGCAATACCTACCCGGAATGGCGTCCACCGGGCCAAGCCTCCAACTTATATGGGTCCAGCGGACCCCGATTCGGACCTACTTAAGCGTGTAACCATACACCTTTACGGCCGCTACGTCTGGTCAATATTGAACACCTCTGCGATTTTAGGGTGCGGCCACCTTTCGGGATGAATCCTTGCACCGGTGTTTGGACTACCGCGATACCGTGGGACGTTTTGCTCTGCGGAGTTGCTGCCGAACCAGAGATGGATCGCTGACTTACTTATATCTGGACCGACGAGGGCCGGCGCTACGTCTCGGCCGTGATCGATTTTTTCGCACGTCGGGTGGGCCGCTGGCTCGATGTTGTTGGTCGCGAACACAGTGGCGCAGCCGGTTTCCGCCTTGATGTTAAGAATTTCCTCCTGCAGCGACGCGCGGGTCTGGACGTCGACCGCGGCCAACGGCTGGTCCGCAATTTCAATTGCGGAAAATATTTCACCGATGACGTTCGGAGACAGCAGCGCGACGGCTCATCGCATTGGAAGGCTCGGCTCATCAGTGCGCGTCGTCACGCCAGCATCGGCTGGGCCGGGTGTTTCATTTGCCGCCGACGCCTAGATATGAATTGCGTGACCTAACCCTCTCAGCGCCGCTTCCTGAAACGTTTCGCTCAAGGTTGGATGTGCATGAATGATGGAGCCGATATCCTCAAGCCTGGCTCCCATTTCAATTGCGATAGAAAAAGCGGCGGATAATTCCGATATGCCGCGGCCTACCGCCTGAACTCCGATAATCTCGTTATTTGCACCATCCGCGACGACCTGGACGAAGCCGATCTCGTCCTCCACCGTCATGGCTCGGCCGTTCGCCGTAAACGGAAATGTACTGACACGAATGTCGGCAATCGTCCCCCGGGCTTCTTCCGGCGACAGGCCAACCGTCACGATCTCAGGATCCGTAAAACAAACGGCAGGTACGCACCTCTTGTCCCATACTCTGTTCCCACCCGCGATGTTCTCGGCGACCATTTCACCCTGTGCCATGGCACGGTGTGCCAGCATCGGCTCTCCAGTCACATCCCCGATCGCGAAGATCCCCCGCATCGACGTTTCGCATTTATCAGTAATCCGGATGAATGAGCCATTCATATCCAGCACGAGCCGGTCCAATCCCAATCCGTGAGTTGAAGGTCTGCGGCCTGCCGTAACAAGGATCTTGTCGCAGTCGACTTTGCATTCAGCCCCGTCGGCACAGCGGACCAAAAGCGCATCGTCACCGATTTTGCCAATCGCTTGAGCACCGAGCAGAACCTCCACTCCCAACTGCTCGAGCCTTGTGCTTACGGGACCGGAGATATCTTCGCCCCAGATCGGAAGTATTCTTTTCTGACCTTCGACAATCGTCACCTTGGCTCCGAGCTTTGCGAAAGCAGTTCCGAGTTCCAACCCGATGTAGCCTCCTCCAATGACCGCGATCCTCCGAGGTATTGATTCAAGCGCCAATGCCTCGGTCGAAGAAATGACGGAACCGCCGAACGGGATGGCAGGCACCTCCGCCGGGACAGAACCGGTCGCAATCACAATGGCTTCAGCCCGGATCTCCTTTGGGCCTGTGTCCGTGACAACCGTGACTGCCTTGCCATCCTTGAAACTGGCGCGGCCCTGGACGATCCTCACCCTGGCCCTTTTCAACAGACCTGAAACCCCACTATTCAATCTACGAACAATCCCATCCTTCCAGATGAAGGTTCTTGCGAAATCGATCGAGGGAAAGCCGCATGCGAGGCCGAGCGCCGATGTTGATGATGCGGCCTGCTTTAGTCGAAAGAATTCGTCAGCAGCATGGATCAAGGCTTTCGAGGGAATACACCCTACGTTAAGGCACGTTCCGCCGACCTTGCCGGACTCCACAAGGACCGTGTCGATGCCAAGTTGTCCGGCGCGAATGGCGCAAACGTAGCCCCCGGGCCCCGCGCCAATAACAAGAAGCTTGCAGGAAATTTCGGTCATGACTTCAAATCGATAAAAATTTCGGCGGGATTCTCGAGCAGAATTCTTCAGCCCCTGGACGAAGATCGCGGCGTCCCAGCCGTCGATGATCCGATGATCGAAGCTCGACGACAAGTTCATCATCTTGCGTGGCATAA
This sequence comes from uncultured Alphaproteobacteria bacterium, assembly GCA_963793165.1. Classification (GTDB taxonomy): domain Bacteria; phylum Pseudomonadota; class Alphaproteobacteria; order Rhizobiales; family Xanthobacteraceae; genus Bradyrhizobium. The sequence continues at coordinate 887,833 of CAWBYU010000001.1, read as the reverse complement.
ACGCCGAACCATTCCAGATCGGACGGATCGCCATCCGGTTCACGCCGACAATTGCGACCTCGGGATAGTTTATGACCGGCGTCGTCGCGATCGCTCCAAGCGCTCCGAGAGACGTGATCGTTATGGTCGACCCCATCAATTCCTCGCGCGTCGCCGATCCATCCCGCGCCCTTCCCGCCAGGCGGTCTACTTCACTTGCACACTCGAACACGCTTTTGTCCTCGACGGCCCGGACTACCGGCACGACCAGACCGCCGGTGGTTTGTGTGGCGATACCGATGTCGATCGAAGAGTGTCGTAGAATCACTCCCCTCTCGTCGTCGAAAAGCGCGTTGAGCTGAGGTTGGGAATCCAGCGCCTTGGCCATCGCCTTCATGAGAAACGGAAGAATAGTCAACCTGCCCTTGTCCGCCAGCTGGCGATTCAACGACGCTCGCAGTTCTTCGATCGCCGTAACGTCCACCTCTTCCACGATGGTTATGTGAGGAATTCGGGATTTGGAGAGACTCATCTTCTCCGCGATTTTCCGCCGCAGCCCGACGACCTTGATTTCGGTAACGGTTTTCACGCGATCTCGAACGCGGGTGGTTTCACTGGATAGGGAGCGGTCGACGTCTTCGTGCAGAATGCGGCCGCCGGGGCCGGTTCCACCAACAGACTTCAGATCGAGGCCGGCCTCGCGGGCCCGACGCCGGACGGAGGGCGCCGCCAACGGCCTGGCGCTGACCGATGCCTTCAACTGTGCATTGCCGGCCGACGTGACCAGACGAGTCGAGACAGTGTTTGTTAGTTTGTGGTCCGGGCCGCTCTTTGGAGACGCCGCCGCCATGCTTGCCTCAGGCGCCTTGGAGGGTGCTGTCGTCGCCTCTTCCAAAGTAGCCTTCGATGTGCCTGCGAGCCTCACAAGATTCGAGCCGACGGCAATCTTGTCGCCCACCTCGGCGCCGATCCATTCGACCGTGCCGGCGTACGGCGAGGGGATCTCCACGGTCGCCTTGTCGGTCATGACCGCGACCAGAACATCATCCTCGCCAACGACATCGCCGACTTTCACCAGCAGTTCCACCAGTTCGGCCTCAGCGACGCCCTCGCCCACGTCGGGCACCTTGATGGTGTGCTGTTCCATTACCGCGCTCCGACGGTCGAGAGCAGGGCAGTTCCGACCCGCGCCGGTCCCGGAAAGTAAATCCATTCTTGAGCATGCGGGTATGGCGTATCCCAACCGGCCACGCGGACGATGGGAGCCTCCAAATGATAGAAGCACGCCTCCTGAACGATCGAGGCGAGTTCGGCGCCGAAGCCCGACGTCAACGTGGCTTCATGGACCACGACGCAACGCCCGGTCTTGCCGACCGATCGCTCAATGGTCTCGACGTCGAGAGGCAGCAGTGTACGCAGGTCGATAATTTCGGCATCGACGCCCGTCTCTTCCGCGGCGGCCATGGCGACATGCACCATCGTTCCGTAAGCCAGTACAGTGACCGCGGCTCCTTCTCTTCGTATGGCGGCCTTGCCGAGCGGAACGGTGTAATAATCGGCGGGCACCTCGCCCAGCTCGTGCTTGGACCAGGAAACTACCGGCCTCTCATGATGCCCGTCGAAAGGCCCGTTATAGAGTCGCTTGGGCTCCAGGAAGATGACCGGATCGGGATCCTCGATTGCCGCTATCAGAAGTCCCTTCGCATCGTAGGGATTCGAAGGCACCACGGTCTTCAAACCTGCAACATGCGTGAACAGAGCTTCGGGACTCTGGCTATGCGTCTGGGCCCCAAAGATTCCCCCTCCCGTCGGCATGCGAACCACAAGCGGGCATGTGAAATCGCCCGCCGAACGATAGCGAAGCCGAGCCGCTTCAGAGACGATCTGATCGTATGCAGGGTACATGTAATCGGCAAATTGGATTTCGACGCACGGACGCAGCCCGTATGCCGCCATTCCCACCGCGGTGCCCACGATGCCGAGTTCGCTGATCGGAGCATCGAAGCAGCGAGACGTTCCATATTTTTTCTGTAGACCCTGGGTGCATCGGAACACGCCTCCGAAGTACCCGACGTCCTGTCCGTAGACGATGACGTTGTCATCCTTTGCCATTGCGGCGTCGAGGCCGCTCCGGATGGCTTCAATCATCGTCATGCGCGACATATGCTTACACACCTAGCTGCTGACGTTGCCGACGCAAGCTTGGCGGCAATTCTGCATATACATCCTCGAAAATATCGCGAGGCGAGGCTTTGTCGCCCGAATGCAACGTACCGAATTGCTCGGCCAGCTTTTGATCGGCGATCACCGTCTGAAGAATCTCGGCTTCGGCCTGCTGCTGTCGCTCTTCCGTCCAGGCTCCCCGCAAGATCAAGTGGTTCTTCAGGCGGGCAATCGGGTCGCCGAGCGGCCAGACCTCGGACTCGGCCTTCGGTCGATACGCGACAGGATCATCCGAAGTGGAATGCGCGCCCGCGCGGTAGGTTACATACTCAATGAGTGTCGGTCCCAGGTTTTTCCGGGCACGCTCGATCGCCCAACGCGCGACGGCGTAGACGGCAAGATAGTCGTTGCCGTCCACGCGAAGCGATGGAATACCAAACCCAAGACCTCGCGCGGCAAATGTCGGCGCCTCGCCGCGGGCGAGACCCTGAAATGTCGAGATCGCCCACTGGTTATTAACGACATTAAGCACAACAGGCGCCCGGTAGGTGGAAGCAAACACCAGCGCCGCATGAAAATCGCTTTCAGCCGTCGACCCGTCGCCGATCCACGCCGCAGCGACTTTGCGGTCTTTCTTGATGGCAGAGGCCATGGCCCAGCCCACCGCCTGCACGAATTGCGTCGCAAGGTTGCCCGAGATGGAAAAGAATCCATGCGCCTTGCTCGAGTAGAAGACAGGGAGCTGCCTTCCCTTCATCGGGTCACGCGAATTCGAATAGACCTGGCACATCATATCGACGATTGGATAGCCGGCCGCGATGAGCAGGCCCGCCTGCCGATAGGTCGGAAAATTCATATCACCTTCATCGAGCGCAAGTCGGAAGGAGCAACTGATTGCCTCCTCTCCGGCGTGCTGCATATAGAAGGATGTTTTCCCTTGTCGTTGTGCGGTCTGCATGCGCGCATCGAAAGCACGCAGGGTCATCATATGTCGTAGTCCGCGCAGCAACTGCTCTTCGTTCAGTTCCGGGCGCCAGTCTCCGACCGCCTCGCCCTGATCGTTGAGCACCCGAATGATGGAAAACGCGAGGTCGTGAATTTCTTCGGGCCGACAATCGATTGACGGCCTGCGAACCGATCCCGCAGCGGGCACAACAAACTCGGAAAATTGCGGCGTATCTCCGGGCCGGCTTGCTGGCTCCGGGACAAAGAAATTCAGGGAACTGCCGGTCATGCGCTTAGCGTGCCGGAGCGGACGATGGCCGCACCTGCAATCTGCTCATCACCGCCAGATACGCGGTCGTCCCCCTCGCTCACGGCAGTCACGCCCACAAACCGGCCAACCTGACTTGCGAGCCTCTCCACCAGACGGCTGTTGTCGGCCCTGAAGCGGATCACCACCGAAAAGCGGTCCTGATAACGCTCCGCATCGACGGCAACGAGTTGCGCTCCCGATACTCTGATCCGGTCCAACAAGCGGATGAGCGCACTGTGGATGTCGACAGCGCAGAACTTGAGGACGTACATATGCCACTCCAACGAAGCGGGTTGGAAGCTATTGCTTGAGCCCAATCATGTCTTTCTTTTTTCCGCTGGAAAGCCTCGATGTCGAGAACAGCATTGAGGCCGAAGCCCGCTTAACCGGAAGGATTTTCCGATCATCAGAAGAGAGGGCTGAGGCGCCGGTTCGGCGCCCAGTGCGTTGCCAGCCGCGTCCGCTGATGCCTCGATCAATCCGATCGATGCCCCAACTCTCGACTTCCGCGACAATAATTCAAACCTGGATTGAAGATTGATGCTTCAGGCATCGAAGGGTGAATGCCGAGCGGCTGTGCCGGATACCTGGAATCCGGTAGAGCTTTTCTCGCAGGAACGTCTCATATGCTGCGGTGCTCGCTACAGCTACCTTGATGAAGTAATCATATTCGCCGGTCGTCAGGTAGGCTTCTATTACCTCGGGCAGTTCCTTGAGCAGTTTGCCAAAGCGTTCGAGCATTTCCTCGTCGTGGCGTTCGAGCGTGACTTCAACGATGACGGTCTCAGGGTAGCCTAGCTTGGCTTGATCCAGCAGGGCGACGTAGCCGCTGATTACCCCCTCGCCTTCGAGGCGCTTAAGCCGGTTCCAGCAGGGTGTCTGGGAGAGACCCGACTTCTCTGCGATCTGTGAGACGGTAAGCCGGGCGTTTTCCTGGAGAGCTCGAAGGATCCGGCGGTCAGACTGATCGAGTTCGCGATCTTGTCGCTTACGCTCGGTCAAGGAAAATCCTTCCTCCCGAGGTCGAGACGGGTGAACTTGAAAATACGAGAACGCCCACTTGCAATCGCGACGACGTGGCTAAATTCCAATCCTGTGTTCAACCAAGTAGGTCCTGCCACGATCGAGGCCCCAGCGAAATGTCGCGAATACCTCATTTTCAGACGTCGCGACATATTTAATAAGGCAACCTTTCGGGATATTTCCAAATCACCATCCGCGCTTTCCAGATCCAGCTGGTTACCTTAAGGCGGCATTCAGCCAAGGCAACCTGTGATTATCCGCATGTCTTGTCGGCACCGACGGCATCCAACGGCAGCACTAGCCAAAGCGCCCAGGACCATACAGCGCGACATCCATCCCGGGTGTTTCTCCGCTCATCAGTTCCGCGAGCAGGCGGCCAGTGGTGGGACCCAGCGTAAAGCCCTGATGGCCATGCCCGAAGTTCATCCACAAGCCTCGATGCCTTGGTGCTTTTCCAAACACCGGCAGCATATCCGGGCTGCATGGCCTTGTGCCGGACCATGGCTGGGCTTCGACCCTGGTGCCGAGATCAAGCAACTTTCGTGCGGCAGCTTCCGAGGCGTCGAGTTGCTCGCTTCTGATCGGAGCATCGCCGCTTGTAAGCTCGGCGCCCGTCGTGATGCGCAACCCTTTCGCCATCGGCGCGATAGCGTACCCGAACGCGGCGTCAATCAGCGGCAACTCAAGATTACCGGTTCCACGGTAATGCATGTGGTACCCGCGCTTGCGCACGAGTTCTATTTTGTAACCCAGCTTTTTCAGAAGATCAGGGGACCAGGGCCCGAGCGCCACGACAGCGGATGCCGCGTCGACACGTCCTTCCGTGGTATCGACCGACCACCCTGTGCCGCCTTCCTGCAAAGTGCCGGCGTCGCCGCGCAGAATTTTTCCGCCCAGGCGCTGGAACAGTTCGGCATAGGCAGACACAAGGCCGCCAGGATCGGACACCGTCCATGGATCGAGCCAGTGGATCGCACCGGGACAATGCCCGCAATCAATCGTTTCCGTCTGCTCCAGTTCGATACCGCTTAGCACGCGGAATTTCACCCCGAATTCGAGACGATCATTTTCGGCGCCCTCCACAGCCTTATCGAGGGCCAACGGATCCCGGTGCAGGACGCGATAGCCACCGCGCCGAATGAGGTGATCAGCCTGGGCTTCCTGGATGAGAGCCCCGTGGTCGGGTATGGCGGAGGCGATAAGCCGGGCGTAGGCGAGCGCAATACTGCGGTAACGGCCCGGTGCGGAATGCCACCAGTACTTCAGCAGCGGCTGAACATGGGCCGGGAGCGACAAGAGGCGATAATGCACGTCGTTTGTGTTGCCCAACGCAATATTGATCAACATCCTTGGATCGCGTGGCATAGCGTACGGCCGAACGGCTTCGCTCTGAATTACTCCCGCATTCCCGTAACTCGTCTCCTGGCCAGGCTCCTTGCGGTCGATCAGGATCACGGACCAGCCTCGGCGCTGCAGGTGGATGGCGGAACCTACTCCAACCATGCCGCCGCCTAGAACGATCGCAGTCTGCATTCGCGCCCTTCCCGTCTGCTAAAAGTACTTTCGCCATGCACCGGATAATATCCATCGCAAACAAAGTATCAAATCAAGCGAGCGGGCCGTGCAGTGCGGACCGAATGCGACCCTTCCCCTTTTCACGACGGCGATAAGCGGCGCGGTCGGCGCACCAGGCCTTCCGCGCCTTGCACAGCTTCGCTGCCTCGTTCAATCGCCCGTAAGCCGCGATCAAGGATATAGCGGGCCCGGGTCGGAATTTCTGCCTTGATTTAAGGATTCTTCTGCGACTTTTCGGAACAGGAGCACACACATTCGAGAAAAGAAGGAACGAGCGTTCTTCTCGCGCTTTCGCCCGACCTATCAAGTGGCGGCGTGAAGACAAATATGATTGGCAATCGGCTTGCTTGGACATACCTTCAAACCGACTCCCACAGCATTGGATATGACAAACAGTGACCCAGTACGACCTCATCATTCGTGGCGGGCGCATGCTCGATCCCGAGACTGCCTTCGACGGTGTCGCCGACATCGCCATCAAGGACGGAAGGGTCATTGCTATCGGCGACCAGTTGGGTCCCTGCGACGATTCGATCGACGCCCGGGGCTTGGTCGTCAGCCCCGGCTTCATCGATCTTCATGCCCACGGACAGTCGCTGCCGGCAGACCGCATGCAAGCTTTCGACGGCGTGACAACTACCCTGGAGTTGGAACTCGGGGTGCTTCCCGTTGCGCGATGGTACGCCGAGCAGGCCCACATCGGACGATTGCTGAACTATGGTGCATCGGTGGGCTGGGTGTTCGGTCGCATAGCGACAATGACCATGCAGCAAGTAGCCTCGAGCATTGACGGTATGGGTCGCGCGACGCGCGACAAGCGTTGGGTCGACAATGTGGCGAGTCCCGTCGAACTGGAGGAGATCGTGAGTCGGGTACGAACCGGGCTTGAAGAAGGTGGCCTGGGTGTTGGCTTTCCAAATGGCTACGCTCCCGGAACGGGAATGAAGGAGCTGTCCGAGCTTTGCGAGCTTGCCGCCCGATTCGGCGTGCCGACGTACACGCATATCGCGTACCTATCCAACGTCGATCCGCGCAGCTCGATCGACGCCTATACCCGGATCATCGGACTGGCCGGATCGACCGGTGCGCATATGCACATTTGCCATTTCAACAGCACCAGCCTGCACGATGTCGAGCGAGCCGCCCGGCTCGTCTCGACCGCGCAGTCGCAGGGATTGAAGGTGACCGTTGAGGCATATCCATACGGGACCGGATCGACAGTGGTAAGCGCGGAGTTCTTTTCGGATCCGGATTTTTCGGTCCGCATGGGCGCGGGCTACGATAGTATCGAGCTACTGGCCGATCGCCGAAGGCTTCGTAACCGGGATGAATTGATGGAATGCCAACTGCGGGATCCCGGCGCACTCGTGCTGCTCCATTTTCTTGATGTTGCCGTAAACGCGAAGCACCGCGATCTCCTGGACATATCTGTGGCTTACCCCGGTGGCGCGATTGCCTCGGATGCGATGCCGTGGACACTCGCAAACGGCATGACGTACACAGGAGACAGTTGGCCCTTGCCCGACGATGCGACTTCACATCCTCGCTCATCGGGTACTTTCTCAAAGTTCCTTCGGGAGTGGGTCCGCGAACGTCGGGTAATGTCGCTGCTCGAGGGTATCCGCAAGTGCACCTTGATACCGGCTCAGATATTGGAGCCGAGCACGCCAGGCATGCGAACCAAGGGCCGGCTACAGCCGGGCTGTGATGCGGATGTCGTCGTATTCGACTTCGATATGCTGTCAGATCGCGCGGATTTCCAGAACATGAATTTGGCGTCCCAAGGCGTGAAACACCTTTTGGTCAACGGCAAAAGGGTGGTTTCGAACGGCGACCTTCTGCTTGCTGCCCGCCCCGGCCGGCCTATCCGACGGAACGGCACGTGAAAAGCATCCCCATCCTCCTGGTTGGAGGATATTTGGGCGCGGGTAAGACGACGCTCATCAACCATCTTCTTTCGGCCGCGTCGGATCATCCCATTGCGGCGATCGTGAATGACTTCGGCGACATTGACATCGATGCTGCATTGCTAAGCTCGGTATCCGAGACAATCATTAGCCTCAAGAACGGATGTATCTGCTGCTCCCTGCAGGGAGATTTGCTGGCCGCACTGTCACTGGTAACAAGGCAAAGTCCTCCCCCCAAGGCAATCGTCATTGAGACCAGCGGGGTTTCAGATCCGGCGGAGATTGCCCGCGCACTCCTGGATCCCGTCATATTTCGCGTGGCGGCGCTTGATACGATTGTTACTCTCATCGATCTCAGGCGTGTTCTCGACGCTCCCGAATTGATGGATGATTCTCTTTGGCGAACTCAGGTGCTCGCCGCGGACTTTTTGCTTCTGACCAAGACGGACCTGGTGCCGGTGCCCGACCGTGATCGCCTTCGTAGTCTTATCCAAGCTCAAAAACCGGGATCCGAAATTTTCGAGACGGTGCACGGTGTGGTGCCGACCGATGTTTTGTTCAGCCGGGAGCTGGACGTCAATCGCGAGATCCCTTGCGGACCGCTCGCGCTTCCGCGGTTCGAGGCGACAAGCTGGACATCGAACTCTCCGCTCTCGTTTGAACGATTCCAGCGCATCGTAAGTCGATTGGCCGCGAATACGCTTCGAATCAAGGGCCTGCTGACATTTGTCGAAACGCCGGGACAGACCCTGCTTTTTCAATGTGTAGGCCAGCGTGCTACACTTGTTAGATCGCCAACCTCATTGACGTGCAATCTTACCGCTCAGATTGTTTTCATTGGTCGGCAGGGCGAATTTGAGCCTGAGGAGATAAATCGCGCTATTGGTGCGATAGAATTGGAATAGCTCTCCGCGCATCGACCGGTTCGAGAATCGTTGGTGATGTTGTATTCCTTCAAAGCGACTTGTTCGTGATACGTGCCAGCTCACCTATCATGCCACGCCTGAACGTCAGGACGCAGATTACGAAGACGGCTCCCTGAATCACCGTCACCCACTGGCCGAAACCCGCAAGATATTGCTGCATGGCAATGATGACGAACGCGCCCACCACCGGCCCGAAGATGGTGCCGAGACCGCCGACCAGTGTAATCAATACGATTTCACCCGACATGCTCCAGTGGGCGTCGGTGAGAGATGCGTTCTGCGCCACGAATACCTTTAGCGACCCCGCAAAGCCGGCCAGCGTGCCGGACAAAATGAATGCCAGGAGCTTGTACTGGTCGGTGCGGTAGCCGAGCGAGATCGCGCGCTGCTCGTTTTCACGGATCGACTTCAGGACTTCGCCAAAGGGCGAGTTGATGATGCGATATATCAAGAGGAAGCCGCCGAGAAACCCGAGCAGAACGACATAGTAGAGGACCGTCGGCTTGGACAGATCGAAAACCCCCAACAGGCGCCCCAGCGGAACGCCCTGAATGCCGTCCTCGCCATGGGTGAACGGCACCTGGAGATATATGAAGTAGAGGAGCTGAGACAGCGCCAGCGTGACCATCGAGAAGTAGATGCCCTGCCGGCGGATCGAGATGTAACCCGTCACGATCGAAAGGACGAAAGCCGCGGCGACGCCGACGAGGATGCCGAACTCCGGCTGCAGACCCCACACTTTCAGCGCATGCGCGCTGCAATAGCCGGCGGTACCCAGAAACATCGCATGACCGAACGAAAGCAGGCCACCATAGCCGATCAAAAGATTGAAGGCGCAAGCCAGGAGCGCGAAGCACAGGGACTGCATCACGAAGAACGGATAGATGTCCGTGAATGGCACGGCAGCCAGCAGCAACGCCATCGTCACAAAGACGATCATTTCGTCGCGCAGTGCGCGCGGGGTTACCGGCAGGGTGTCATCGGTCAATACCGTCATGTCAGGCCGCCCTTCCCGTCAATCCCGCCGGCTTCACCAGCAGCACCAGAACCATCAGCACGAACACGACGGTGTTCGACGCCTCAGGGTAAAAATACTTGGTCAGTCCTTCGATCACGCCAAGCGCGAATCCGGTGATGATCGATCCCATGATGGAACCCATGCCGCCGATCACCACCACCGCGAACACGACGATGATCAGATCAGCGCCCATCAGCGGCCGCACCTGGTTGATCGGCGCCGACAGCACGCCGGCCAGCGCGGCAAGGCCGACGCCGAGCCCGTAGGTCAGCGTGATCATCCGGGGCACGTTGATGCCGAAAGCGCGAACCAGCGTCGGATTTTCGGTGGCGGCACGCAGATTGGCGCCGAGCCGCGTTCGCTCGATCAGGTACCAGGTCGCAATGCAGACCACGAGCGAGAAGATCACCACCCAGCCGCGGTAAATCGGCAGGAACATGAAACCGAGATTCATGCCGCCCTTCAATTCATCCGGGATCGCGTAAGGCAGGCCTGACGAGCCGAAATAATTCTGGAACACGCCCTGGATGATCAGCGCCATGCCGAAGGTCAGCAGCAGGCCGTAAAGATGGTCGAGGCCGGAAAGCCATTGCAGCATGGTCCGCTCCAGGATCATGCCGAAGATTCCGACCGCGATCGGGGCGAGGATCAGCGCGGGCCAATACCCGATGCCCGCCACATGCAGCAGGAAATAGGCGCAGAACGCGCCCATCATATAGAGCGCGCCATGGGCGAAATTGATGATGTTGAGCATGCCGAAGATCACGGCGAGCCCAAGACTGAGCAGCGCGTAAAACGAGCCGTTGATCAGTCCCACCAGAAGTTGCGCATAGAGAGCCTGCATCGATCAACCGCGAGTTTGAGTTTTACGTGCGCCTGCAATTTTCCGACTTACACGCCGAGATGGGTGTGGAGCTTGTCCATGTTTTCCGGCAGTTCCGAATTCAAAAATCCGTCAATGATCTTGCCGTGCTCGACGACGTAGTAGCGATCGGCGACGGTGGACGCGAAACGGAAGTTCTGCTCGACCAGAAGGATCGTAAACCCTTGCCTCTTGAGCCGCGCGATGGTGTGGCCGATCTGCTGAATGATGACCGGGGCAAGGCCTTCAGTAGGCTCGTCCAGCATCAGGAACCTCGCACCGGTCCGCAGGATTCGCGCGATCGCGAGCATCTGCTGCTCGCCGCCGGAAAGTTTCGTGCCCTGACTCGAAAGCCTCTCCTTCAGATTTGGAAACAGCTCGAAAATCTGATCGAGCGATAATCCCCCGGGGCGGACCGTTGGCGGCAGCAGCAGGTTTTCCCGCACGTCGAGACTCGCGAAAATGCCGCGCTCTTCGGGACAGAAGGCGATGCCCATGCAAGCGATCTTGTCGGAGGATGCTCGAATGATTTCCCGGGTGTTGAAACTTATCGATCCGGTTCGCTTGCCAATGATCCCCATCACCGATTTCAACGTGGTCGTCTTGCCGGCACCGTTCCTGCCAAGCAGGGTCACGACCTCGCCGGCATTCACGTCGAAATTGATCCCGTGCAGGACGTGGGACTCGCCGTACCAGGCTTCCAGGTTGCGGACCTGGAGAATCGTCGCGCCCATCGTTCCCGCCTTGGTCGCCGGCGCTTCGGCGGTCGCAGCATCAGGCATGACCGGCTCCCAGATAGGCTTCCTTGACGCGTTCGTCCTGGGAAAGTTCGGCGTAATTACCCTGCGCAAGCACCCGCCCGCGCGTCAATACGGTGATGATGTCGGAGAGATTGGCGACGACGCTTAAATTATGCTCGACCATCAGGATGGTATGTTTCGCCGAGATCCGCTTGATCAGCGCCTCGATCCTGTCAATATCCTCGTGCCCCATGCCGGCCATCGGCTCGTCGAGCAGCATCATTTCCGGATCGAGCGCGAGCGTGGTTGCAATCTCAAGCGCACGTTTGCGCCCGTACGGCATCTCGACTGCGGGCATCTTGGCAAATTCGCTCAAGCCGACATCGTTCAATAGTTCCAGCGCGCGATTGTTGAAGCGGTTGAGCACCGATTTGGACTGCCAGAAATCGAAGGAATTGCCGTGCTGGCGTTGGAGAGCAACCCGCACGTTTTCCAATGCAGTGAGATGCGGAAAGACCGCCGAAATCTGGAACGAGCGCACCAGCCCCATGCGCGCGACCTCGGCCGGCGCCATCGAAGTAATATCCTGCCCCTTGTACAGAATTGTTCCGGCAGATGGTTTCAGGACCTTGGTCAGCAGATTGAAAAACGTCGTTTTTCCAGCCCCGTTCGGACCGATCAAAGCGTGAATGGTGCCACGGCGGACATTGAGTTCGACATCGCGGACGGCGAAGAATCCGTCGAATTCCTTCGTAAGGCCTTTGGCTTCGATAAGAAACTCGGTCACAGACCTTCCAGATTGCTTCGAGGGAAATAATGCGGGGGCTCGTGAGCCGCCCCGGATCGATCGACGCTTCACGTGTGACATAGCGGCTTTAGGTCGACCCTGACCTGAGGCGCAGCGGAATAATATCAAGTTCCGAAAGGCTTGGCGTACGCGCCCTCGCTAGTTGCCGGATCATTTGAGCAACGGGCACTCGCTTTGGCTGAGGGGCAGATAGGCGTCACTCGCGGGGATTTTCTCGACGATGTTGTAGTACTCCCAGGGATTCTTTACGTCCGACGGCTTCTTGACTTCGACGAGATAGAAATCGTGCACAAGTTTATTGTCGGCGCGCAACATGGCTCCTCGAGCGTAGAAATCATCGACGGGCATTGCATGCATTTTTTCCAGAACAGCATCTGTCTCATCTGTTCCGGCCGCAGCAACTGCCTTCAAGTATTGCAGGACAGCAGAATATACGGCGGCCTGAGGAGCGGTCGGCATGGCATTGTGAAGCTTGTAGAACCTCTGAGCAAACGCACGGGTTTCCTCATTCAGCGCCCAATACCAGGCCGTAACGGTACTCAGTCCCTGCGCGGTTTCAGCACCCATGGCGTGCACGTCCGTGAGGAACATCAGCTCGGCCACCGGCTTCTGCGATCCCGAGTTCATTCCAAATTCATGCCATTGCTTCATGGTGGTAACGAGTTGTTCGCCAGCATTTGCTATCGCAACGACCTTGGCCCGCGAGGCCTGTGCCTGTAGCAAGAAAGAACTGTAGTCGGAGTTTCCGAGCGGATGAAAGACGGCCCCGAGAGATTTTGCGCCGGTTGCAGAGAGCACGCGCTGAGACTCCTCGACCATATTTCTTCCGAAGGCGAAGTCCGCCGCGATAAAAAACCAGGTATCGTACCCTTGCGACACGAGTCTTCCAACCGATCCGGCGACCAGATTGTAGTTGTCGTGCAACCACATCAGGCCAGTCCGCGAGCATTGCTTGCCGCCGATGGCGGTGGTCCCGACGGCCGAGTAAATGACAATCTTGCCCTTATCGCGCGCGACCGACTGAATTGCCAATGCCACCGCCGAGTTGCCGACGTCGGCCACCATGTCAACGCCATCGACATCAAACCATCGGCGCACGATCTGGGCGCCGATATCGGCTTTGTTCTGATGATCGGCTGTGAGGAGTTCGACTTTCAGGCCTGGCGTCAATTGCCTGAAATCGTCGACTGCCAGCTTGGCTGCGACCACAGAGCCGGGTCCGGCGAGGTCCGACAACGGCCCTGCCTGATCGTTGATTATGCCTATCCTGACCACGCCACCGGATAGCTCGGCCGCCGAGACCCGCTCCGCGAGCATCGGGGGCGAGAGCGTCAGCACCATGCTCAGAATCAACCGGCAAAGTGAGCCCTGCCAAGCCTGGTATTTTCCGACTCGATGATACGCCATGGTTTCGTCACCCCTCCAGCTTCGCGACAGAACGTCGAAGATGTCCCCACGCATTGTCCGTCGTCAGATTGACCGCGGCGGCCTGAACTTGAACCTCGATACTATGGCTCGGCGCAAACACGTCACAAGGTCGCGCTTCCCCTATTTTCGGCCATCTGAAGCCGGACGGTCCCTGAGACTCTTCACTCGCGCGCGCGGCGCTCATCGTTGCGTACCCATTTTGGGGATCGGTCCCTGCGCACATCGCAACTGTTACGGTGGACGAATGGCGGTCAATTTTGCGCGTGCGGCGTCACTCTTGCCGCTGAATGGCCCGCTTGACGAATTCCAGCCGCCTGGCCTGCGCGGGCGCGACCCGCTCCTTCATCGAAGCAAGTACAGCCGCCGGCGCCGTCTCCGGTGATCCCGAATTGAATGGAGGTGCAGGATTGTATTCCATACGGAGCTGGATCATTTCAGCCGCGTTGCGGTCGATCAGCATCGATACCAAAGTCAGCGCGAAGTCGATACCAGCCGTGATGCCACCGCCCGTGATGCGGTTGCGATCGATACAGACCCTCTCTTGAGATACGGTGGCTCCGAAGAATGGCAATGCATCGATCGCGGTCCAGTGTGTCGTCGCGCGATATCCCTTCAGCAAACCTGCCGCACCCAGCACCAGGGACCCGGTGCAAACGGATGTAATGTATTTGGCTCCCGGCTCCTGCTTCCTCAGAAAGCCAAGCACCTCCTCGTCAAGAAGCAACTCATCGGTGCCATGTCCACCCGGAACGCATATTACATCGAGTTGCGGGCAATCCGCGAAAGTCACGGTCGGCGTCAACGTGACTACGGAATTGCTTGGGATAGGCTCGATGCGCTTCCAAATCAGATGCACCGCGACGTCGGGTAGACTGGAAAACACTTGGGCGGGGCCGGTGAGATCGAGTTGGGTAACGCGCGGAAAGACCAGGAGACCGATCTGCAGCGGATGAGACATCTTAATATTCCTTAAAGATCACGCTTGACGACAACAGCCTGCCATGCTCGCGTTGAGACCGAAATGGCGCATATCCCTCAAATCTGGACATGGCTGTGATTGGCGTCCTGATCTTTCCTGATTTCCAGTTGCTGGATGTGGCCGGCCCTATCTCGGTTTTTGAGATCGCAAGACGCCACGCGCGAGATGTACCCCAAGTCAGGATGATGGCCGTCAAGCCGGGGTTGGTACGCAGTTCGTCCGGTACCGAGATGCGGGCCCGCACGCTCCGCTCGAGCGGCGCCGTTACTACTCTTTTGGTCGCGGGCGGAGAGGGCGTTGACGCAGCTTCACGCTGCAAGCAGACGATCGGCTTCTTGCAGCGGCTTGCGGGCCGCGGCGTGCGCATCGCAAGCGTGTGCTCCGGGGCCTATTTGCTCGCCGAAGCGGGGCTCCTGGACGATCGCCGCGCCACAACGCACTGGTCTCTCACGAGTGACTTCCTGGAGCGCTATCCGAAAGTAAAGCTCGAACCGGATCAGATTTTCACGCGCGACGGCAGCGTGTGGACATCGGCCGGGATCACAGCCGGGATCGACCTCGCGCTTGCCATGGTCGCTGAAGACTACGGTGACGAGATCTCGCAGAAGGCGGCGCGTCAGCTTGTGCTCTATCACCGTCGAAGCGGCGGGCAATCCCAATTTTCGTCGTTGCTCGAACTGAAAACGCCGAACGGCCGCTATGGCGGTCTTCTTTCCTGGGTGCGCGAGCACCTGGACAAGCATCATACTGTCGAGACGCTCGCGGAGAGAACTGGCTTGAGCGCACGACATTTCGCCCGCTCCTTTGCCGCCGAAACCGGCTGCACCCCGACCAAGGCAATCGAGAGACTGCGGGTAGAGGTCGCTCGCGAACGCGTGCAGTCTTCGGGCGACGCGATCGAGTGGGTGGCACGATCCACCGGCTTTCGTGATCCTGAGCGGATGCGACGAGCATTCATCCGCGCGTTCGGCCAGCCACCGCAGGCACTGCGACGCGTTGCCCGAAGTATCTGACTGGCGCCGCTTAGGCCGCCGCGGCGTTACGCCAAGAAAGCCTCACGGCCAAGGTAGTCGGCGATGTCCAGGAAGCGCCGCTATGGCTTCCTGGAACGCTGAATTGATTTGAGATAATTGACAGCAGCATCAGCATCACGTCGGCCAAATCTGAAAGTCGGCATGTCGCGGTGAATGGTGCTTAAGCCGTCCTGTAGTCGTTGTCCGAAATCATTGTCGTAAAGCTTGTCTTCTCCGAATGTTCGAAACGGTGGCGCGTCCGTGTGCGGACTCTGTCCCGTTGGGCCTATGGCGTGACATCGTCCGCACATTGTTTCGAGCATGTTCCTTGCCCGCTGGTGTTCGCGATTTGCAGCATAACCGGCCGAACTCCAGGCACACGCCATAAGAAAAGCGAGACATAATCTCGTCATGGAAAGTCTCTCTGATGCCCCGCTGCACGCGCACAAGACATCTCGCATTGAGAGGCGGCGTCTTGATCAGGCGGCTCGATTGAACTGCTCCCGCAGCGCCTGGTTGGCGCGATCGAAAGTAGCCCGTGTTTCCGCTAAAGCGGCCATCAGTACAGACCAGGACTGAGTACCCGCTTCATTCAGCTTCAGGAGCTTTGCCTCCGCTGCGGCGGCATCGACCTTCATACGCTTCAGCGCCGCGTCGATGTCGTCCCGGCGTTCAGCGGCGAATTCGGTGGCAGCGGAACCAAGTTTATCGGTCGCTTCGCGCCAGGCATTCAGCTGGGCGGCGGCCTGAAGTTTGAACATTGCCTGCTGTTGCCCGACTTGCTTGACGAAACTCTCGACATACTTTCTTGCCTCGGTGTCGAAGGAATTCCACCCAGACTCCAGTTGTGCCTGCGCGCGGATCCAGGCGGCCTCATTCGCTTCCGCCTGCTTCTTGACGATGCTCCGGAAGTCATCGCGTTTCTTGCGCATAATCGCAAGAACCTTGTCCGCCCGATCGCGGGCGTCGGCCTGCACTTCAGCGGCCTTGCTCTCGAGCGATGTCACCGTGGCGTCCATTTCATCGAGGCGCTCTTTGGCCCAGTTTACATAGAAGTGGATATTGCTTTGCACAGGCATTTGCGCGGCTCCATAGCTTTCCAGGCGTTTTAATCGCCAGAGTTACCGACTATCACGCCGCCGCGCGCCACTGCTTGATGTGCGTCAAATGAAGAACCTGGCGCACATTGGCGCCGTGGCTCTTCCCGCCAGATGCAAGGCGCACACGCGGCTTTCCATTGATTTGCATCAAACCCGGTTAGCGGTACGCCTCGTAGGCTGAACCACCGTGATGGTCACCCCGTATCGCCTTACGACGGGCGTTGCTCTCAATTGCCAAAGCTTGGCGACCAGGCTCAATCATAAATCGGAATCATGAATGAGCGGTCCATGCGTTGATACCCCCTACTGGAGCCAAGACGCCGCGGTGCTGATGGCCGCATTGGAATCGGGTCCGCTCGGCCTTTCGTCGGAGAAAGCCACAGCGAAGCTTCGTGTGGTCGGCCCCAACAGCGTTGAGGAATCATCGCACCTGAGCGCGCTTCGTTTGTTCATGCGGCAGTTCGAAAGCCCGCTCGTCCTGATTCTGATATTCGCCGCGGCGATCTCGCTGGTGCTGCAACAGTGGGTGGACTCGACCATTATCCTGGCGATCGTGCTTGGAAGCACCCTGCTCGGCTTTTTTCAGGAGTATCGCGCGTCGGCAGCGGTCGAGGAACTGAAACACCGTCTGGCGCTGACATGCCGCGTGGTGCGGGACGGCGTCGAACAGGTCATGCCGGTCAGCACCATCGTGCCCGGCGACATCATCCTGCTGTCGGCGGGAAATTTGATACCAGCCGATGGCCTCGTCGTCGAGGCGGTGGACTTTCTGGTGAACGAAGCAAGCATGACCGGCGAGTCGTTTCCGGTCGAGAAGCAGCCAGGGACCATCAAGCCCGAGGCGGCTATTTCCGCCCGGACGAATGCAGTCTTTCTTGGCGCCTCGGTGCAAAGCGGTACGGCGAAAGTTCTTGTTGTCGAAACCGGTCTCCGGACGACGTTTGGCGCAATTGCGGCGCGGCTTCGAAGCCGCGAGCCCGAGACGGATTTCGGACGCGGCGTGCGTCAGTTCGGATATCTCCTGATCCGCGCGATGATCGTCATCGTCCTCTTCGTCCTGACCGTGAATCTGCTCCTCGGTCGTCCGGTGATCGAGTCCCTGCTGTTTGCCGTCGCACTCGCCGTCGGGCTGTCGCCCGAGCTGTTGCCGGCGATCGTCAGTGTGACCCTGTCCGCGGGCGCCCGGGCGATGGGCCGGCGCGGCGTCATCGTCCGCCGCCTGGAAGCCATCGAAAACCTCGGCAGCATGGATATCCTGTGCACCGACAAGACCGGTACGCTGACCGAGGGCACCATCGTTCTCAACGGCGCGCTGGACGCGGACAACCGGCCGTCGGACGAGGTCGGCAAGCTTGCCTTCCTCAATGCGGCGTTCGAGACCGGCATCGACAATCCGCTCGATGCCGCGATCGTGGGCGCGGGCAAGGCCGCGGGCCTGACGACGCACAGCTTCGCCAAGATCGACGAAATCCCCTACGACTTCGTTCGCCGCCGGCTAACCATCGTGGTCGCGGAAAATGGCGACCGGGTTCAGCATCTGATCGTCACCAAGGGCGCATTTTCCAACGTGCTCGATGTCTGCTCCTCGTTCCAACGCGATGGCGTCGATATCCCCCTTACGCCTGCATTGCGCGCCCAGGTCGATGCGGTGTTCGCGGCCAGGGGGGCCGAGGGGTTCAGGGTTCTGGCTGTGGCGACGCGCAAGGTCGCAGCCAGGCCGCATTATGAGCGAGATCAAGAGCAGGAGATGACGTTTCGCGGCTTTCTGGTCTTCTCCGACCCACCCAAGGCGGAAGCGCAGCGTATCATTCACGATCTCGCCCGGCTCGGGATTCGCATCAAAGTGATCAGCGGAGATAACCGCCACGTGACGGCATATTTGGCCAAGGCGGTTGGTCTTAATCCGAAGTCGATGCTCACCGGGGACGCGCTGGGGGAACTCGGGGACGAGGCGTTATGGCACCTCGCGCCCCGCACCGATCTCTTCGTCGAGATCGACCCTCAACAGAAGGAGCGGATCGTCCGCGCCCTGCAGAAGACCGGGCACTCGGTCGGATATCTCGGTGACGGCATTAACGATGCGCCGGCCCTCCATGCAGCCGATGTCGGCATCTCGGTTCAGCAGGCCGTGGACGTCGCGCGCGAGAGCGCCGACATCATCCTGTTGAGCCGCAATCTCGATTGCTTGCGAAGCGGCGTGGAGGACGGACGCCGGACGTTCGCCAACACGCTTAAATATATTTCGATCACGACCAGCGCGAATTTCGGAAACATGCTGAGCATGGCGCTGGCCGCGCCGCTGCTTCCGTTCCTGCCGCTGGCGGCCAAGCAGATCCTGCTGAACAACTTTCTTTCCGACCTGCCGTCGGTCGCAATCTCAAGCGACAATGTCGATGCCGACCGCTTGCGCCGGCCTCAGCGCTGGAACATCAAGAACATTCGGCGTTTCATGGTCCTCTTTGGATTGATCAGCTCGGTCTTCGATCTCATAACATTTGCCCTGCTGTTGCTGGTCTTTCATGCCGATCCGCCGACGTTTCAAACGTTCTGGTTCATCGTTTCGCTGCTGACTGAACTCGCCGTCGTGCTCGTCCTGCGAACGCGGAGACCGGCTTTTCGGAGCAAACCCAGCCGATTGCTGTTATCGACCACGCTTGTCGTCGCCGCTGGGACGCTGGCAATTCCGTTCTTCGGCCCCTTGAGCTCGATCTTTGGTTTCGTGCCGCTATCCGCGCTCCAGATGGGCACCGTCATTGCCATCGTCGTTGCCTATATCGCAGCGACCGAAGGAGCGAAAATCTGGTTCTATGGAAAAGATTCAACTCACAAGCGACAATCGTAACGCGCTTCAGTCATTCAGTTTGGTGAGTGCCGCTCCCTTATGCGCGGCGATATGATCCGTTTTGCTGCTCTTGATCTCGTATTGTGGCGATTCCGGACTCGCGTGATGCGTATAGCCCTTGTAGTCGAAATCCCTGACATGAATTCGGATGATCGTGCCGCTGACATGTCCAGCTTCCGAATTCCACCCGACCCGATCTCTAACCTTAAATTGTTCAGTCATCCGCGTCTTCCTTGTCGAGGCCAGCACTACCAAATGGATCTTAAGGGCCGATTTCCAGCGTGTGAAGCGTGCGAATCCTGACGGCGAGGGTTCGCGCCTGCGGCGCGGGCTGAAATTTCAAGGATGAACGCCGCGGCGCGCGAGGACGGCGCATTGCCCTCACGACCAAGCCCCGCCCCCGCCATACGGATCGCTCGCAAGCGTCGTTCCGACCCTTGCCCATTCGGACAATATCCGGGGGATTGTTATGCGGTCTCCATCCAGGGTTTCAAGATGATCTTGCCTGCGCTGGCCCGCGCCGCGAGGATGCGATGCGCTTCGGCCGCCTTGCTCAGCGGGAGCGTGTGGCCGATTTGAACGCTGACCTTGCCGGATTTGATGAAGCCGATCAGCTTTTGCAAGGCCGCGACCGCTTGTTGCGGCCGCCACTGAAACCAGCCGCCAACGTAATACGTGATCAACGACTGGTTCATGCCCAGCATGGCGTAGGGATTGACCGGCCTGCGCTCGCGAGACGCAGCGCCGAACACGACGATACGCCCGAACGGTCCCATTGCCTGGATGCTCTGGGTCAGAACCTCACCTCCGGTTGCCTCAAGCACCACGTCAACGCCTTTGCCGTCCGTGAGATCGCGCACCTCTTTGACCCAATCAGGCTGGGTGTAATCGATCGCGGCATCCGCGCCGAGTTTCAAGGCCAGTTCACGCTTGGCCGGCGTGCTGGCCGCGGCGATGACCTTGCCGGCGCCGAGCAGTTTGGCAAGCTGCACCGCGTAGGTGCCGACACCGCCGCCCGCCGCCTGAACCAGAACGGTTTCGCCCGGCTGCAGTTGAGCGCAATCGGTAAGCGTCTGCAGCGCGGTCATGCCGGCCACCACAAGCGAACAGGCCTGGTCCGGCGTCAAACCTTCCGGCAGCGGAATGACCTTCCCGACTTTAGCGACCGCATATTGGGCGTAGCCCCCGGCGCCGCCATTCTCGAGCGAGGCAAAAACCCTCGTTCCAACCGGAATGGTTGTCACACCCGCGCCCAGAGCTTCGACCGTGCCCGCAATCTCGCTGCCCGGAATAAAGGGAAGCGGCGACGGGAACGGATAGGGATCGTTGTTCCGCCTGACCACATCGGCAAAGTTGACGCTCACGGATTCGACTTTGATTAGGACTTCGCCCGCGGCCGGTGCGGGCTTCGGAGCGTCCTCGTAAACGAGGACGTCCGGGCCGCCATATTCGTGCAGTTGCGCGACTTTCATTGAATTCACTCCGCAGCTTCGGCAGATTCCAGGATGGGATAATCGACATATCCGGCGGCGCCCCCGCCATAGAAAGTCGCGCGATCATAGGGATTGAGCGCGGCACCGAGCTGGAGACGGCGCGGCAAATCCGGGTTGGCGATGAAGTGCCGTCCGAAGGCGACGGCGTCGCCCTGGCCTGCGCGGATCGCCGCATCGGCGGACGGACCAATGAAGCCACCGGCCAGAATCAAGGTGCCAGGCCAGAAGGGGCGCAAATCATCGATCGCAAGCGGCGCTCCGGCTTCGCCGGCATCGGTGCTGCGGGATTCGATCAGGTGAACATACGCGATCTCAAGAGAAACCAGCCGGGTCAGTACATGGCTGTAGAGTCCGATCGGATCCGCCTCGCCGGCGTCGTTGACCACCGCGAAAGGCGACAACCGGACGCCGACGCGGTCGGCGCCCCAGACTTCCGCCAGCGCGGTCGTGACTTCAATCAGCAGGCGGGTGCGATTTCTGACCGAACCGCCATAAGCGTCCGTGCGGTGATTGGTCTTGCTGTGAAGGAACTGCTCGATCAGATAGCCATTCGCACCGTGCAACTCGACGCCGTCGAAGCCCGCGGCCAGTGCGTTACGCGCACCTGCACGGTAGGCCTCGACGATTCCGGGCATCTCTTCGATCGCCAGGGCGCGTGGAGTTTCGAAGGGAACCATCTGGAACGAAGGCGTGAACGACTTACCCGCAGGGGTGATCGCCGATGGGGCCACGGGAAGCGCACCGTGCGGCTGGAAGCTGGTATGGGAAATGCGGCCGGTGTGCCAGAGTTGCAGAAAGATGATGCCGCCCTTGGCATGAACCGCATCGGTGATCTTCTTCCATCCCGCGATCTGTTCGGCGGAATGAATGCCCGGCGTTGCCGGGTAGCCCTGTCCGTAGGGCGTTACCTGTGTGGCCTCGGTAATCAGGAGGCCGCCCGCCGTTGCGCGCTGCGCGTAATACTCGATCGCAAGATCCGACGGCACGTTGCCGGGAACCGCCGCCCGCATACGCGTGACGGGCGCCATCACCACACGATGCGAGAGCGTGTAGCGGCCAAGCTTGAGAGGGGCAAAGAGGTGGGCTGAAGGCATCGGGGTATCCTTGGGTTGTGGAAGCGGTTGCTGATGCGGCTAATCTCAATCTGGTTTAATTTTGAAACCATATGGACAATATGGCGTATTTGGTTTATCTTTGCAACCAGTATGGAGAGCCGTCATTGCGTGGGCGAAATTGCGAATGAGGAATTCCCGCTATGAAGGGCAAAAAGACTGATCTGAACCAACGCGCCTGTGCCATCGCGCGATCTCTCGGGTCCATCGGCGACTGGTGGTCGCTTCTGATCATCCGTGACGCGCTGGGAGGAAAACGGCGCTTCGGCGAGTTTCAGAAGAGCTTGGGAATGGCAAAGAATATCTTGTCGGCCCGCCTGCAAAAACTTGTCGAGCGCGGAATCCTTGCCACCGCTCCGGCCTCGGATGGCACCGCCTACAAGGAATATGTCCTCACCCCCAAGGGGGAGAAACTTTACCTCGTCATCGTTGCTCTCTGGCAATGGGGTGAAGAATTCTGCTTCGCACCCGGCGAACTTACCTACGATATGGTCGACAAGGACACGCATAAGCCGCTTCAGCGGCTCGAACTCAAGGCGCGAGATGGCCGCGTGCTTGGACCGATGGATATGCGGCCATGGCCGCGACCGGCTTCGAAGAGAAAGAGCAGAACTGCATCAAGCCGATAGTTCAGTCGTGCGGCTCAGCGCGGCGAACCGGGAAGTCTTCACCAAATGTGCGCGGGCCGATATGGCCCGCTATTTATTGCGGCCCCCGGGTCGTCGAAACCAACATGAAGGAATTCTCAAGCCGACTCGCGATCAGATAGAGCGGAAAGCGCGCGGCTGGCCACGCTGCGCAAACCATCCAGGGTGACATTTCCCTTTTTCGCGCTTTGCCGGAGTTTTGCGCGATGTGCTTTCGGCGTTCATGGTCGCCGGGGTTGCCTGTTGTCTGAACACGGAGATGGCGTATCCTGAAACCAGACCCCGATCGCGCACATGATGAGGCGGACACACGACTGGCGCGATCGGCAATAGCGCGCAGGTGGGAGAATGAGATGGATGATCGAACCGTGCGGGTGGCGCTGGAGCGCCATTGGGACGCTTCGGACGCGAGCGATTTCAAGGTCGAACATGAAATCTACCGCGACGATGCCGTGCTTTATTATCCGCAATCGGGCGAGCGGATTCGCGGCCGGCACAACATTCAAGAGAGCCGATTCGTCCAGCCAAACAAGAAGCGTTTTACAGTCCGGCGAATTATCGGCAGCGGCGATCTCTGGATCACCGAATTCGTACTGACCTATGACGGTATACCATCTTACGCGGTGAGCATCATGGAATTCCACCAGGGATTGGTGGCCAACGAGACGCAATATTTCGCCGATCGGTTTGACCCTGCACCCTCGCGTGCGCATCTTGTGGAGCGTGGAGACGACATCACGTCAACATAACCGACACCGCCGGGCAGAACCGGGCGAAACACGGAGCCTCGGCGTGAGCGTGAAGCGGCTCACCCTATCGGCTTTGTTCGACGGAAATTGCAAAGACATAGCCGACGCCACGTTCGGTCTTGATGACACGTGACGCATTCGGGTGTGCCTCCAGCTTGCGCCGCAACCGCAACACCTGGACATCGATGCTGCGATCGAAGATGTCTTCGTGGAGCCGGGTCGCCTGCAGCAGATACTCGCGCGAAAGCGGCCGCCCCGGCGCATCGAGGAAGGCCAGCAGCAGGGTATACTCGCCTTTGCTCAGGGCAACCGGCCGTTCCTGCGGATCGACGAGCTGCCGGCTGCGGCGATCGAGCCGCCATCCGCCGAACCTGTATCCGCCCCGCTCGACGTCGCGGCTGCGCAAGGACGATCCGTTCGCGCGGCGCCGCAGCACGGCGCGGAATCGGGCATATAATTCGGGGATACCGAACGGCTTGGCTAGGTAGTCGTCGGCACCGAGTTCGAGTCCGACCACGCAGTCGACTTCATCGCGGGACCGACCTGTCAGAATGACAATCGGATCGTCCGAACCGGAACGGATTTCCCGGAGCAGATCGAGCCCGTCGTCCTGGCCGAGATGCAGGTCGAGGATGATCGCGCGCGTGTCCCCGCCGGCCAGCTGACGGGTCACCGCCGAACGGCCTATCGCCGAGACGGTCTGCAGGCCGTGCCGCCCGAAATAATCCGAGATCAAGTGCTGCACCGCCGGATCATCATCCACGACAAGGACATGGCCCGGGCTGCCGCCGGTGGCCACGACGCGGCTGGACTCCACCTTGGCCGGCATGTGATCCGGCGCCCGCAGGACTGCCGCGGACCGCGCAGTGGAAGCATAAATTGACTCGTGTGAAATATCGGCGTTCGCCATAACAATATACCTTACCCAATGGATGAATTCGAAAGATCTACGGCCGGGCGGTCGCGTAACGGAGCAATGGATCAGGGAAATTCCACCATTGATGCAGGGCCGGCTGGCGTCCCGCCGCGCTGCGGTCGACGCCAACATGATCCTGATACCAGTCTAGACGATAAATGGATTGTAGAAATCGGCCATGCCCGGCGCCGCATCCGCGCCGTTGAAATTCCACCGCGGCGTCGTACCGAAGAACTCGGACGGCGTTCCGCCCACGATCGTACCGAAATCATGGATCAAATGCGCTTGATCCGCAAAGCCGCAGGCATATGCGACATCGGTCCAGCCCAGGCCGCTTTTCCGCGCGGCGACGACCTTTTCGATCCGCGCCAGTCGGGCATATTGTTTGGGGCTGGTGCCGTATGTCGCGCGGAAGCCGCGCGACAGGTGCCGCTCGCTGATATCCAGCAGCGACGCGAGTTGTCGCATGCGCAGACCTGGATTTCGGCGCAGCCACGACGAAGCGCGCGAAAAAACCGGATCCTCGCGATCCTCGCGCAGATTCTGAAGAAGAAAATTTTCGACGCAGGCGATCCGTTCGCCGCTGCTGCGGCACTCCATCACCCTTTCCTCCAGCAGGGCGATATCATGATCCTTGAAAATGTTACGCAGTCTGATCTTGACGTTCATGAGTTCATGCATGGACGCCCGCGCCAACCGGGAGGCGGCCTCGGGCTTGAGCCTTACGGTGATGACGCCAAGCGGACCGCGAGGACAAACCGCAAAGGTTCCGCTGTGGGTCTGGGTCAACACGTGGCCGTAGTTCTTGTGATCATGGCTGGCGCCGCCGAGTTGCCACCTGCAATGCGTCAGCGTGCGGTATTGAACGACAAAATACGGTGCGGTGCTCGGCGGCACCTTGATCGTGAGGGCCGCCGCCGCATCTCCGTCCGGAACGTCCCAATCCCAGATCGCCTCGACCAGATCGGCCACCGCCGCGGAGGGCCGGATGGCTCTCGAAAAGCCTTCGGGAACGATGTGTTCGTCGCCCAGCCCTGATGGCTGCAGTTCCAGATGCGAAAGCCCGACAGGTTGTCGCGATACCACAAGCAGAAACTCCACCCTGCGCAAGAGCGGCACAAAGCCGCCTAAGCCAGGCACGACGTCTTAAGCCGCACCTTCAGAGGCCGTAGATGTAAAGGCTGTCCGTGGCTTTTACTCGTCGCCATTGTTACAGTTGAAACATTCGCGCCGAGGCATTCTCGGCACGCCACGCCAACTCGACCTCCCCCAAATCCGAAAGACAGCGAAGACAACATCATGAGTGACGAGTTCAGCAACGCCCAGCAAATCCGCAAACCGGCCGTGGTCTCCAAGGGCGGCATCGTCGCCGCGCAATCGCGCAAGGCGGCCGAAACGGGCGCCGAGGTGCTGGCAGCCGGCGGCGACTGCGTGGACGCGGTGATCGCGACGACGTTCGCGCTGGGGGTGCTGGAGCCCTGGATGAGCGGCGTCGGCGGCGGCGGGGCGATGGTGCTCTATCGCGCCCGCGAAGACCGTTATGAAGTGATCGACTACGGCATGCGGGCGCCCGGCGGCATCCGCCCCGAGGACTATCCGTTGACGGGCGATGGCACGGCCTCCGGCATTTTCCCCTGGCCGCGGGTCAAGGACGACCGCAATCTCCATGGTCCCGGCTCGGTCGCCGTGCCCGGCGTGGTGGCGGGTATGGAGGACGCGCATCGCCGTCACGCGAAAATGCCCTGGCGGGAATTGCTGGCGCCGAGCGTCGCCCTGGCGGACAAGGGCCTCGCGGTCGACTGGTGGACCACCCTGCAGATTGCGGGTTCGGCCGCGGATCTGCGGCGCTACCCCGCGAGCGCGACCGCCTATCTGCGGGACGGCCTGCCGCCGGATGCGCCATGGGGGATCAAGTCGGCCGTTCACTTGCCGCAGGACAGGCTGAAGGCGACGATGGCGCAGCTCGCCGCGCAAGGCCCGCGGGATTTCTATCAGGGCGATCTGGCGCGCAGCATCGCCGCCGATGTGCAGGCGGGCGGCGGCGCGCTATCGGTCGAAGATCTTGCGTCCTTCCGCGCCTATGGACGCGAGCCGCTGGCGATTCCCTATTGCCGCGGCCAGGTCTACGCGACGCCGGAACTCACCTGCGGACCGACGCTGGCGCACGCCTTGCGCCTGTTGCAGGAGAGCCTGCGGCCTGGGCGCGGCGCGCCGGATGCGTCGGCCTACATCGCCTATGCGCTGGCGCTGCAATCGGCCTATCGCGAACGCCTGCAGGACATGGGCGACGCCGACGGACGGCGCGCGCTGGGCGCCGAACAACTGGCGCCCGCCTGCACCACGCATTTTTCGGTGGTGGATCGCGAGGGCAACATGGCGGCGGTGACGCAAACCCTGCTGTCGACGTTCGGCTCCAAATTCGTCACCCCGCAAAGCGGGATCACCATGAACAACGGCATCATGTGGTTCGATCCCACGCCCGGCGGACCCAATGCGCTGGCGCCCGGCAAGCGCTGCCTGACCAATTACACCCCGGTCCTGGCGCAGGCGGCCGACGGCCGGCGTCTTGCCCTCGGCGCCTCCGGCGGGCGGCGCATCCTGCCGGCGGTGACGCAAATCCTGTCCTTTGTCATGGACTACGGCATGGATCTGGATGCGGCGATCCACACGCCGCGCATCGATGCCAGCGAAGGCGCGGTCGTGATCGGCGATGTGCGTCTGCCCGCGCCCGCGCGAGAAGCGTTGCGGGCACGGTTCGACTACGAGGAAGCCCGCGTGCAGACGCTGACGATGAAGTTCGCCTGCCCGAGCGTCGTGCTGCGCGATGGAGCGACCAACAGCGGCGCCACCGAGATCTTCCATCCGTGGAGCGAAGCGGTCGCGGAGGACCCTTCAGCCTGAAAGCGGCGTCACCAGATCGTCGATCCGGATCGGAAAACGGCGCACCCGGATTCCGGTCGCATGCCAGACCGCGTTGGCGACCGCGCCGGCGCTGCCGGTGACGCCGATTTCGCCGACGCCCTTGATGCCGAGCGCGTTGACATGCGGATCGTGCTCGTCGACCGTCAGGACGTCGAGCGACGGCACGTCGGCGTTGACCGGGACGTGATACTCCGCAAGGTTCGCATTCAATGATTCGCCCCGAGCGGGGGTCGATCACGGCCTGCTCGTGCAGCGCAAACGATACGCCCCAGATCATGCCGCCGAACAATTGACTGCGGACCATGCGGGGATTGACGATCCGGCCTGCCGCGAAAGCGCCGACAAGTCTGGTGACGCGGATCTGACCCAAGTCAGGATCGACCTTGACCTCTGCGAACACCGCGCCGTGCGCGTGCATGGCATAGGCCGATTGCGCCGCGGGGTCGGTGGCGCCCCTGCCGCGGGCCTCGATTTCCGCCAAGCCGGCTCGTCCAAGGATATCGGCATAGCTATCGCTCCGGGTCTCGTCGTCGCGACGGAACAAACGGCCGCCGCGTGCAACGACCCCGGCATTGCCCGCGCCGAACAGCGGCGAGCGCTCGTCCGTGGTGGCGAGATCCGCGAGCTTGGCGATAACCGCGGCGCCCGCATTGTGGATCGCCATACCAGCGGTAGCGGTATGGGCGGAGCCGCCGGCGATGCCCGCGTCGGGCAGGTCCGAGGTGCCGGACCTGAACTCCATTTGTTCAAGATCCAGTCCAAGTCCGTCGGCCGCGATCTGGGCGAGCGCGGTCCAGGCGCCCTGCCCCATATCGTGGGCGCCCGTCTCCATCACTCCGGAGCCGTCGCGGCGCACGACGGCACGCGCCTGCGCCTGGAACATCAGCGCCGGAAAGGTCGCGGTGCCCATTCCCCAGCCGACCAGGAAGCCGGCATCGTCGCGCATCTGGCGCGGCGCCAGCGGGCGGCGCGACCAGCCGAAGCGCTCGGCGCCTTGCGCGTAGCACTCACGCAGGGCTTTCGAGGAGAACGGCTTGCCGGAGATCGGCTCGACGTCGGCGTAGTTCTTGAGGCGGAAGGCCAAGGGATCCATGGCGCAGGCAGCCGCCATTTCGTCGATCGCGCTCTCCAGTGCAATCGATCCCGTGGCCTCGCCGGGGGCGCGCATGAACAGCGGCGTGCCGGTATCGATGCGGACCGCTTCGTGCGAGGTGGCGATGGCAGGGCTGGCATACAGCGTATGCGAGGCGTCGGCGGCGGGCTCGAAGAAATCGTCGAAGGTGCTCGACACCGTCTTGGCGTGATGCTCGATCGCGGTCAGCGCGCCGTCGCCGTCGGTGCCCATGCGCAGCGTCTGGCGGGTCGGCGCGCGATGGCCGACCGGGCCGTACATGTGCTCACGGCGCAGCACGAGCTTGACCGGCTTGCCGACCAAGCGCGCCGCCAGGACGCCGAGAACCTGTGGCCCGTGACATCAGACCCTTGGAGCCGAAACCGCCGCCGAGGAACGGGCTACGGATATGGATATTGCCTGGCGGGATGCCGAACAGTCCGGCGATCCGCCCTTGCGCCATGGCGAGGCCCTGGCTTGGCGTATCGATCGACAGCGTGTCGCCGTCCCAGGCCGCGACGATCGCGTGCGGCTCCATCGCATTGTGGTACTGCGCCGGCGTCTCGTAGATCGCCTCGATGCGTTTCGAGGCCGCGGCAAGACCCGCCGGCACATCGCCCCGGTGAATTTCAGAGGGATTGCCGACGCCGACCGCGGCGGGAACAAAACTTTCGGCGCCATCGAGACCGACGCGGGCGGGCAGCGTTTCATATCGTGGCGCCAGCAGCGCCGCGCCTTCGGTGGCGGCCTCCAGCGTCTCGGCGATCACCACCGCGATCGACTGGTTCGCATAGCGCACCTTGTCGTTCTGCAGCAGATCGAGCCGGAACATGAAGGGGTTGGTCTTGGCGTCGGGATCTTCCGCGAGCGGCGGCCGGTTGGCCGGCGTCATGACCTCGACCACGCCGGGATGGCTCTTCGCCGCCTCCACGTCGAGGAAGCGTCACGCGCCCGCGCGCGATGCTGCTGACGGCGAGCACCGCATGCAGCATCCCCGGCGGATGGTTGTCCGCGGCGTAGCGGGCTTCGCCCTTGACCTTCAATACGCCGTCGCGACGGGTCAGCGGCTGTCCGATATTCGAACCGTGCCGGACATGGGCGGCCTCGGTGAGGCTGATGATCTCAGCACATGAAGCGCTCCGGAAACGGATGAGAAAGGGGAAGCCGGAAGCGCGGCAATGCGCGCCGGCGTTCCGGCCGCGGCTGATGTCAGCGCGCGCACGATGATGCGCTCAGCGAGTTCGATCTTGAACGCGTTGTCGCCGGAGGGTCTTGCGTCGGCGAGCGCCGCCTTCGCAGCCTCGCGGAAGGCGGCAGGATCAGGACGCGAGCCCGCCAGAATTTCCTCCGCCGATCGCGCCCGCCACGGTTTGGCGGCGACGCCGCCGAGCGCGAGCCGCGCCTCGCGGATGATCCCTCCCTCGATGCGCAGCGCCGCGGCGGCCGAGACGACGGCGAAGGCATAGGAGATGCGTTCGCGAACTTTCAGGTAGCGTGCATGCGCCGAAAACCGGCGGGCGTCGCCGGGCAGCCGCAGCGCGACGATCAGATCGCCCGCTTCAAGCAGGCTTTCCTGTTCAGGCGTATCGCCGGGCAGACGATGAAACGCCTCGAGCGCCACCTCGCGCCGTCCGGTTCTGCCATCGATCTCCACGATCGCATCGAGGGCGACCAGCGGCACGCAGAAATCCGACGGATGGGTGGCGATGCAGGCATCGCTCCAGCCGAGCACCGCGTGCAATCGGTTCTCGCCGCCGCGGGCATCGCAGCCGGTGCCGGGTTCGCGCTTGTTGCAGGCGCTGGCGACATCATAGAAGTAGGCGCAGCGCGTCCGCTGCAGGAGATTGCCGCCGACGGTCGCGGCGTTGCGAAGCTGTGCGGAAGCGCCGGACAGCAGTGCCTCGGCGACCGCGGGATAGGATTTGGCGAAATCAGGATCGTGTGCGAGATCGGCGTTGCGGACCAGCGCGCCGATGCGGACGCCGCCATCGGCGAGAGGTTCGATTCGCTCGAGGCCCGGCAGGCGCGTGACGTCGACCAGACGACTGGGCCGCGATACGCAGCCCTTCATCAGGTCGAGCAGGTTGGTACCGGCCGCGAGATAGGCCGCGCCCGGTTCGGCCGCGGCCGCGATGGCGTCGGAAATGGTCGCGGGCCTGACGTAATCGAAATTCTTCATGCGGAGCGCCTCTGGTGGGAGGGTGCAAGGCTTTTTCGTGCGTCAAGGCTTTTTTGTGCGTCGAGGCTGTTCTGGGCATCGAGGACGGCGTCGGTGATCCCCGCATAGGCGCCGCAGCGGCAGAGGTTTCCGCTCATGCCTTCGCGCACGCGCTCGGGGTCGTCGCCGGCCTGCCCTTCATGGATCAGACCGATCGCGCTCATGATCTGGCCCGGCGTGCAGAACCCGCACTGCAGGCCGTCATGGGCGATGAACGCGGCCTGCACCGGATGCAATTCGTCGCCGCGCGCGACGCCTTCGATCGTCAGCACCTCGGCGCCGTCGTGGCTGATCGCCAAAGCCATGCACGAATTGATCCGTCGGCCGTCGACCAGCACCGTGCAGGCGCCGCATTGGCCGCGATCGCACCCCTTCTTGGTGCCCGTCAGGTGCAGGCCCTCGCGCAGCAGGTCGAGCAGCGTGACGCGCGGGTCGGCGAGTTCGACGTCCCGCCGCACGCCGTTCACAGTGAGGCTGATGGGGAAATTCATGCAGGGCTCCGATCGATGCTGGGGGCAAACCCGGATCGCCGCGCTGGCGCTGACCGCGCGGCGTAACCAGATATGGCGCTCATCGGCATATACGGAGGTATCCTCCGTTTAGCAAGATGGACACGTTCCAGCAGGATCCGGAAAGACGGCAATTGGTTTTCCGAAAAGATCGTGCTCAAACAAACAGATGAGATCGCGATCCGTTTCAATCTAACCAAATCGTGATCCAGATGAGTTGGATGGCACATCAGCCCGCGGAAATCGTTCGCAAGCCCCGCTCCGACGCGGTTCGCAATCGCGAGCGCGTGCTGGAGGCCGCGAAATCCGTGTTCAGCGCCGGCGGTGCGGACGCCAGCCTGGAGGCTGTCGCGAAGCGCGCCGGGGTCGGCATCGGCACGCTGTACCGCCATTTCCCGACGCGTGAGGCGTTGTTTGAAGCCGTCTATCGTCGCGAGGTCGATCAGCTCAGTGAGCTGGCGGAGCAGTTGAAGAACGCGCCCGCCCCGGTCGAGGCCTTGCGCCGCTGGCTGCGATCCAATGTCGAGCTCGTCGCCACCAAGAAAGGCATGATCGCCGCGCTGGCGCTGGCCGTGCAGGGCCCGTCGGAATTATACGCCTATTCGTTCGATCGCCTCACCAAGGCGATCGGCACCTTGCTGGATCGTGCCATCGCCGCCGGCGAAATCCGCGCCGATATCAGCCCTGAAGATCTGCTGAAAGCCCTCATCGGCATGTGCTACCTCCACGACCAGCCCGGCTGGCAAGCGACCGTGCTGCGGCTGCTGGACGTGTTCGTCGACGGCCTTCGCGTCCAAGGCAAGGCCGCTCGTCAGCCGGCATCGCCGTCACGACGCGGTCGCGCCAAAGCAAGCGCCAGGGAAAGCTGGAAGGAAACGCGAAAGAAAACACCAGGCAAAGCGTGAGGCGGAATTGGAATCATCGGATGTGTTCTGCTGAAGGCGGGTCAGGCGGTGTGACGCGCCTTCGCATTCAACCGAAATATTTCGCCAGCACGCTTTTATCGACCTTGCAGATATAGGTGTATTTCGGATTGACCACCTGGGTGCAGCGCGCTTCGGCGATCTGGCCCAGCAGCATGTAGCCTTCGGCGGCCGGAATCTTCCACTCGTCTTCCATCCAGTACACCATTTCCTCGAACGCGATGCGCATGGCGTCTTCCAGCGGCCGCGCGCAGCCGAGCGTGCCGATATGCGTCGGCGTCTCGATGCGCGGATGGTTGAGGCGCCGCGGCGCCTTCTCCAGCGACACTTTCACGGTAAGGGTCGCGGCGATCTCGATCGCGCCCATCCCGTTGCATTCGCCGTCGCCCTGGATGGCGTGGCAGTCGCCCATGAACAGATGGGTGCCGTCCTTGTTGACCCGGAACATCACGGTGTTGCCGGTGGTGATTTCCTGCACATCGAGATTGCCGCCATGCGGACCGTTGTCGACCGTCAAGACGGCGCCGTGAACCGGGGCGACGCCGAGCACGCCGATCATCGGCTTCACCGGCAGCTTGAGATGTTCGTTCCAGTGCACGCGGCCGTCCTTGACCTCCACCACCCGGGTCTGGATGCCGAATTCCTTGCGCCGCACCCAATCGGGAAACATGCCGATGCCGGGCCACAACGCGGTGAAGCCGAGCTTGTCGAACTCCATGTTGACGATCTCGACCTTGAGCATGTCGCCGGCTTTCGATCCGCGAACCTCGATCGGCCCAGTCGCGCCGTTGACAAAGGGAAAGGTGACATCGGCTTCGGTGAGCTGCTGCCCGAGATGGCGGATGGTGCCGTCATTGGCATTGATGGCGCATTCCACCACGAAAGTCTCGCCCGGATCGACGCTGGCGATATATTCGTTGTCCCCGGATAAAGCGTATTTGATATTGTTGGCCTTGCTGATGCGCTTGGACATCTTTCCCTCCCGAGCTATGGACGACATTTGGAATTTTAGAGACGGCGCCACGGCATCAGCAGCCGTTCGATCTTGCCGACGATAAATGTCAGGATCAGCGCCAGCGCGATGGTGGCGACCAATGCTGCGAACACTTTCGGAATGATGTAGAGCGAGCCCGCCTTGAAGATGGCGTGCCCGAGCCCTTCCGATGACGACATGAACTCGCCGACGATGGCGCCGATCAGGGCGAAGCCGACCGTGAGTTTCAATCCGGCGAAGATATCGGTCAGCGAGGCCGGCACCACCAGCATGCGGAAGATCTGGAATTTTGAGGCCCCCAGCGTCCGCATCAGGTTGATCTGGTCCGGATCGACGCCGACCGCGCCCTTGTAGGAGGTGACCAACGCGACAATGACCACCGACAGCGTCGACATCGCGACCTTCGAGATCAGGCCGGTGCCGAACCAGATGATGATGATCGGCGCCAGCGCGATGATGGGGATCGAGCCGAGTGCGATCACGAACGGCTCGACGACGCGGGACACGAACCGCGAATACCACAGCGACAGGCCGATCAGCGTGCCGACGAAATTCCCGACAAAGAATCCGAGCAGGGTTTCAAGGCCGGTTACATAGGTATCGCGCCACAGGCTGCCGTCGCGCGCCATCTGGCCGAGAAAACCGGCGATCGCCGATGGCGAGCCGAACATGAAGGCCGCCGCGCGGTTCTGCGCCGTCATGTAGTCCCAGAAACCGAGGAAGGCGGCCAGTATTGCGATCTGGGTCGCAACCACGGCGACGGTTGCACGAATTTTTTTCCACCGATGCGAGGTGACCGGCGCGGGAGCCGGTTCAGACCCGTCCACCGGGCGAACCATTCCGGTGTCCGCATCCGCGGTCATTGCAGCACCACGTCGAGATCGGCCCAGATGCGCCGGACGTAATGGCTGAACCCTTCGCTCTGGCGCATCGCCATCATGTCGGTGCGCTCGGCGCCAAGCTCGATGTCATAGACCGCCTTGACGGCGGTCGGCCGCTTCGACAGCACGATGACGCGATCGGCCAGCGACACCGCCTCCTCGATATCGTGGGTGATCAACAAGAGCGAGCGTTTGCTTTGCCGCACCAGCGCCGCGGTATCGTTCTCGATCAGCAGCTTGCTCTGGAAATCGAGCGAGGCAAAGGGCTCGTCGAGCAGCAGCACGTCGGGCTCGTTGACCAGCGTGCGGGCCAGCGCCACCCGCTGACGCATGCCGCCCGAAAGGGTCGCCGGATAATGGTCGGCAAAGCCGTGAAGTCCGAGCTGGTCCAGCATGGCGCGGCTGCGATCCTCGGCTTCGCTTGCCGCCACGCCGCGAATTTCGAGCCCCAGCATGGCGTTGCCGAGCGCGGTTCGCCACGGCAGCAGAGATCCTTCTGCAGCATGTAGCCGACATTCTGCGGCTGGCCCGACACCTCGCGGCCGTGCCAGCGGATGCGCCCGGAATCCGGCGTCAGCAATCCGCAAAGAGTGTTGAGCAAGGTTGTCTTGCCGCAGCCGGATGGCCCGACAATGCTGACGATCTCGCCCTCCCGCAGCGTCAGGCTGAGATCGCCGATGACAGGCACGATGCGGCCGTCGACCTCGTAGCTCTTGGCAACGCGCTCCACCACCAGCGGTGGAGGTCGGATCGCCTGCGATCACGGCGCGCGGCAGGCCCGGCGTCCCGACTGACACCGATTGCGGTCATTTGAGGCTGGCTACCGCCTTTTCAGCAAAGCTGTTGTCGATGATCTGGTCGAACGGAATGCTGCCCTTGGCGTTGCCGAGATAGACCTGCATGTCCATCAGGTTCTTCCACTGGTCCTGCTTGGTCACCACCGACTGCGCCGGGATCAGGAATTTCAGTTCCGCGTCGATGGCCTTGTCGACGACGTCACCCGGCAAATCCGGGAACTCCTTGCGCGCGACCTCCTTGGAGAAGGCCGGATCGGCATAGGTCTTGCGCGAGGCCTCCTCGAACGAGGTCACCAGCGCCTGCACCATGGCAGGATCTTTCGCGATCGTGGTCGGAAGCACCATGATGCCGGTGTTGCAGAACGGGCCGATATAGCTGGAGAAATCGAACACCACCTTGGCGCCCTGGGCTTCGGCCGCGGCCACGCTCGGCTGATAGGCGATGGCGATATCCGCCTGCCCGGCCAGCATGGCGGCGATTTCGGTGCCCGGATTGACCGGAACGATGGTGGCGTCGACGCCGACCTTGAGGCCGGCCTTTTCCAAAAGCCGCTTGGCGACGCTGTAATTGGTGTTCGGCTCGGGCGAGGTCACGATCTTCAATCCCTTGAAGCCTGCGGGATCGGTGATCGGCTGCAGCGTCTTCGAGACGCCGAAATAATGCGCGCGCTGCACCACGGTGCCGACGACGACGCCCGGCCCGCCATTCTCCCGCGAGATCTGCGCCATCGTCGCATCGCCGATCGCGAAGTCCGCCGAGCCGCCCAACACCGCCGCGAACGTCTGGGTATCGCCGCCGGCGGCGCTGACCTGCATGTCCAGCCCGTTCTTTTTGAAGATGCCGGCGTGCATGCCGACGTAAAGATTGATGTAGCCGAGGTTGTGCACCGCTTCGCTGAAACGCACCGTCTTCAGCGTGGCCGCGCGGGCGCCCGGACCGATCAGCGACGAAGCGCCGAGACCGCCCGCGATCGCCGCCGAACCGGTCAGGAAGCGGCGGCGACTGAGTGCATTGTTGGCGCTGATGAAGCGACGGCGGAAACGATCGGTCATGGCTCTGAACTCCTCGCGAGTGACCCCGGCAAAAGACCCGCGAAGACTATCGCCAATCGAACAGGCAGCAAGTCGAAAGAAGCGACAACAATTGCTCGATGCGAACCAGCGCCATTCATTATGTCACGCGTGCGCCGCAACGGACGCGGCCACTGAGCGTGATTTGTAATTTGCATGCTTGAAGAAGCGCCTCGATGAACAATCCGACGCCACGCCAAATGTCTTTATGTCGTTTTTGACATTATGGCTGCCCAAAGAAACGTCCGCCGCGACAGCGAAGTTTTCCCGGTTCAGCACGCTCCGGGCGCAGCAGGCTTACCGAGGATCGATCCCGTTGTCACGGATTGACCCGCAGCGATGCGAAGCGCCCGGTCAGGGCACCACCGCATTTTTCCGCAGCGCTCCGGATCGCCTGTTTTTGCCTGCGCTCCTTGTCGTCGCCGGACGAAGCCGCCGTCGGCGCCATCACAGGCGGCAACGGCTTCTCGGCCGGATCGCGCAAGCGCTCGAACAAATTGCTGACCAGGCCGCGCAGCCGCAAATTCTCGGCCGCCAGTTCTTTCATCTGCATGACGGCGGGCGCATTGAGACCGCCAAAACGACGGCGCCAGCGATAGAAGGTGCGCAGCGACACCCCAGCGGTGTGGCAAATCTCGGCCACCGGAACGCCGGTGCTGGCTTCGTAAAGCAGGTGCAGGATTTCGTTTTCGGTGAATTGGGAACGCCTCATCGGAGGCTCCTTTCAAACGGACACGCCAGCGGCTCTGCGCTGCGTTCGGGCACGACACACGCTGAGGTCGCCAATTCGATGTCGATCATAGCCCGAATGCGTTTGGCCTTCCATGAATTCGGAAAGCGATGCGATGTCGCGGCTGCGTCGGTGCTGGCCGAGGTGACGCACTGGTTCCGGCTTGCCCGCGAGTGAGGGAGCTGATTTGCTCGGCCCATTCTGGAGTCTTCCCATGTCGCGCCGTCACGAAATTCCAAGCACCCCCGACGTCATGGTATGGGGATACCTCGACAGTTCAACCCCTCCGGTTCTCGAAGTCAACTCGGGCGACATCGTTACGCTGCACAGCTTCCCGGCCGGCGGGAAAGAGACCCTGCCCGACGATCTCAGCCTGGTTGGCGCGGACTACATGGCCGCGCTTGAAACCCTTCCGCCCGGGCCAGGCCCGCATTTCATCACCGGGCCGGTCTATGTGCGGGAGGCGCGCGTCGGCGACACCTTGCAGATCGACATTCTCGACGTGAAAGTGCGGCAGGACTGGGGCTTTGTCTCCATTCTGCCGCTGCTCGGCACGCTGCCCAACGAGTTCACCGACTACGAAACCATCCATCCGGCGATCGATCGTCACCGCAACGTGTGCATCATGCCGTGGGGCGCGGAAATTCCGATCGATCCGTTCTTCGGCATCATCGCGACCGCGCCGCCGCCGAGTTGGGGGCGCTGCGGATCGCCGGTGCCGCGCGCCTTCGGCGGCAACATGGACAACAAGGAATTGCGTGCCGGGACCACGCTCTATCTGCCGGTGTTCAATGACGGCGCACTGTTCTTCGCCGGTGACGGTCACGCGGTGCAGGGCGACGGCGAAGTCTGCATTACCGCGCTGGAAACCGGCGTCACCGGCAGCTTCCGTCTTACCGTGCGCAAGGACATGGAACTGGACTGGCCGTTCGCCGAGAGCGCCACGCATCTGATGTCGATCGGCCTGGACGAAGACCTCGACGACGCCGCCAAGCAGGCCGTCCGGGAAATGGTGAAGCACCTTTGCGCGCGGACCAACCTCACCCGCAACGAAGCCTACATGCTGTGCTCGCTGGCCGGCAATCTGCGGGTGACCCAGCTTGTGGACGGCAACAAGGGCATTCACATGCTGCTGGCAAAATCGTGCTTGTGAGGCTCGCGCGAATTATGCTCGCGGCGGCGAGAGCCCTTTCCAGTACGGTGGCTTCATCCTTCGAGACGCCCGCCTGCGGCGGGCTCCTCAGGATGAGGTCTTAGTCCCTCATGATAAGGTCTTGGACCCTCATGGTGAGGAGCGCGGCGACGCCGCGCGTCTCGAACCATCTGGCCGGTGCGCAGCGATCAACACCCGCCACGGCGTAACCGCCGTCACGCCAGCGCCAGCCGCTGCCGCGCGCGGATCAACAGCGACACCATGATGGTGACGTTGAGCGCGTTCCAACCGAGTCCGTTGAGGAACGCCGCGGCGTAGGAACCGGTGGCGTCGAAGATCACGCCCGATACCCAGCCGCCGAACGACATGCCGACCACCGAGGCCAGGATCACGATGCCGACGCGGGTCGCCGCCTGGCTCGCCGGCATCGATTCGCGGACGATGATGGCGTAGCTCGGCACGATGCCGCCCTGGAACAGGCCGAACATCGCGGAGATGATGTAGAGCGAAGCGAGGCTATCGAAGAACAGATAGAACAACAGCGCAAAGCCCTGCGCCGCGGATCCGATCAGCAGCGTCCGGATGCCGCCGATCCTGTCGGCGAGAATCCCCGAGCCGATCCGGCTGACGACGCCGCACACCATCATCAGCGACAGCATTTCGGCGCCGCGCGCCACGCCATAGCCGAGATCGCCGCAATAGGCGACGATGTGGACCTGCGGCATCGCCATCGCGACGCAGCACGAAATGCTGGCGACGCATAATAACGCCGTCAGCGTATTGATGGGGAGCCGCAGATCGACCCGCGGCGGCGGCGCGTTCTCGTGACTTCGCTGCGCCGCGCCGCCGATCTGCGCGCGCAGCACCAGCAGCATGATCGTCATCGCCGCCGCGCAGAAAATGCCGATCGCGATATGGGTGTGCCGCCAGCCGATGGTCTGAATGCCCCAATTGGTCAGCGGCGGCCAGATCGCACCGCCGACATAGTTGCCGCTGGCGACAATGGTCACCGCCAGCCCGCGATAGCGTTCGAACCAATGCGAGGCCTCCGCCATCAGCGGCCCGAACGTCGCCGAGGTCCCAAGCCCGATCAGGCAATGCACCAGGATGAATTGCCACAGCGTGGTCGAAAACCCGGCGAGAACATAGGCCACCCCGAGGAAGCCGATGCTCAGCGCCATCGCCGCCACGATGCCGAAGCGATCGGTGATCCTGCCGGTGACGACGCCGCCGAGACCGAAGCCGAGCATGGTGAGGGCAAAGGCCAGCGATACCGCGCCGCGGGTCGCCCCGAATTCGGTCTGAATCACCGGCAGCACGACCACGACCGACCACAAGCCGACGCTGCCGATCGAGCCGATGATGAGCGCGAGCGCGAGCCTCACCCATGCCTGAGCGGAATCGGGAACGAACGGGTCTGAATCTCGGGTGATTTGAGAAGAATTTTCCACGGCGTCGCAACTTCGTGGGCTAATGCCTCCGGGTCAAGCGCCATGGCGCGATATTGGGCATGCAGATGCAGCGCAACAGGACGGGCGGCACCGGTGTCTTCCGGGTTTCAGCCGTCATTGGGGGCCGCGCGATCGCGAAGCGTCGTCATTCCGGGGCGATGCGCCAGCATCGAACCCGAGATGTGCGATTACACATCGGGGCATCTCGAGGTTCCGGGTTCGCTTCGCGCCCCGGAACGACGCAAGTCGCCGTTAACCCTTTCCTAACCATAAACTGGGCAAAAATTGCCGAGTGAGTTTGCGTATCGTCGGCCGCGTAAAACGGGGGAGTGCCCGTGGACGCCAGTGCGGTGCCTCACTTTCGAAACGGCGGTCCGTCGGCCGCCGCGCAGACGTTTGGCGCCCGTGAGCGGCATTCGCGGGGGGAAGCAGCGACCATGGTGGATGTCACGGCGGGTCAGGGCGTAGCAGGCGGGACGGCGGGCGGGTTTCCGAGCCTAAGTGAAATCGGCAATATCCTGAAGCGCGGCGATCTCGGGCTGGCGTTCGGCATCCTCACCATCCTGGTGGTGCTGATCCTGCCGCTGCCCTCGATCGTGCTCGATCTGTTTCTCGCGATCTCGATCACGCTGTCGATCCTGATCCTGATGACGTCGCTGTTCATCCAGGCGCCGCTGGAATTCTCGGCGTTTCCGACCATCCTCTTGATCTCGACCATGCTGCGGCTGTCGCTCAACCTCGCTTCCACGCGGCTGATCCTGTCGCACGGGCATGAGGGCACGGCCGCCGCCGGCCACGTCATCGAAGCCTTCGGCAATTTCGTGATGGGCGGCAATTTCGTGATCGGAATTATCGTGTTCGCGATCCTGGTGATCGTGAATTTCGTCGTCATCACCAAGGGCTCGGGACGCATCGCGGAAGTCGCCGCCCGCTTCCACCTCGACGCCATGCCGGGCAAGCAGATGGCGATCGACGCCGATCTGTCCGCCGGCCTGATCGACGAGAAGGTCGCCAAGGAGCGGCGCAAGGCGCTTGAGGACGAAAGCGGCTTCTTCGGCGCGATGGACGGCGCCTCGAAATTCGTGCGCGGCGACGCGGTCGCGGGCCTGCTGGTGGTGTTCATCAACATCATCGGCGGCATCATCATCGGCGTGGCGCAGCAAGGTCTCGGCTTCGGCGAAGCCGCGCGCACCTACACGCTGCTCACCGTCGGCGATGGTCTGGTGACCCAGATCCCCGCCTTGATCGTGTCCACCGCCGCCGGCCTGCTGGTCTCGAAAGCCGGCGTCAGCGGCGCCGCCGACAAGGCGCTAATGAAGCAGCTTTCCGGCTATCCGCAGGCGCTCGGCATGTCGGCCGGCGTGATGCTGGTGCTGGCGATGCTGCCGGGCATTCCGATGATCCCCTTCCTGGCGCTCGGCGGCGGTGCGGCGGCGCTGGCGTGGTCGGCCCACAAGAAGAAGCGCACCAACACCGCGGCCGAAGCCATCGCCGCGGCGGCTCCGGAGGCCGCCGCTGCCGCTGCGGCAGCCGCGGCGGAAGAGCCGATCTCGAGCGCGCTGAAGATCGACGACCTCAAGATCGAACTCGGCTATGCCCTGCTGCCGCTGGTGAACGGCCCCGACGGCACCGACCGCCTGACCGAGCAGATCAAGGCGCTGCGCCGTTCGCTCGCGATCGAGATGGGTTTTGTGATGCCGGCGGTGCGCATTCTCGACAATGTGCAGCTTGAGGCCAACACCTACATCATCAAGATCAAGGAAGTGGATGCGGGCACCGGCAAGATCTGGCCGAACCAGTTCATGGTCATGGACCCCGCGGGTAACCAGGTCAGCGTGCCCGGCATCCACACCATCGAGCCGACCTTCGGATTGCCGGCGACCTGGGTCGACGCCGGATTGAAGGAGGAAGCCTCGTTGAAGGGCTATACCGTGGTCGATGCCGCAACCGTGCTCTCGACCCACCTGACCGAGCTGCTGAAGACCAACATGTCGGATCTGCTGTCCTACGGGGAGGTGCAGAAACTCCTGAAGGACCTGCCGAAGGAACAGGGCGAACTGATCAAGGACATCGTGCCGAGCCAGGTCACGATATCCGGCATCCAGCGCGTGCTGCAGCTGTTGCTCGCCGAGCGGATCTCGATCCGCGATCTCTCGACCATTCTCGAAGGCATCGCCGACGCGCTGGCGTTTTCGCGCAATCCGGCGACGATGGTCGAGCATGTTCGCGCCCGCCTTTCGCGGCAGATCTGCGCGCAGAATACCACCCATAACGGCTACCTGCCGCTGATCGCGCTGTCGGCCAAATGGGAGCAGGCCTTTGCCGAATTGCTGGTCGGCCAGGGCGAGGACCGCAGCCTCGCGATGCAGCCCTCGAAACTGTCGGAGTTCATGACTGTCGTGCGCGACCGTTTCGAGCAGGCCGCCCGCGAAGGCGAGGCGCCGGTATTGGTCACCTCGGCCTCGATCCGCCCGTTCGTGCGCTCGCTGGTGGAGCGCTTCAGGTCGCAGACCACCGTGTTGTCGCAGGCGGAAATCCATCCCCGCGCCCGGCTGAAAACGGTTGGAAGCGTCTGAGGCGGGGCAAATCAGCCCGCCGGGACCAGGGCTTTTTCGCCACAGGCAAATGATTTGTCGCCCGAAGCGAATTGGCGCCGTTTTGCGGCACCATAGGGGCGAATACATAACATATTGTAATATATAAGCTATTTAGAATTCGACGGAACTGGGTCTTCCGGGCAATCGCGGGCGATCAAGTCTTATCACCGCCTTGTGATCGCCCCTGTGGAACGGAAAGGCGAATCCCCACGTTTGCATCGTTGAGATGTTGAACCTGCCAGCGAACGGAGCCGACAAACCGTGAAGGCAGTCAGACGGGCAGGAGGTTTGGATGAACTATTCGTTCTATAGCGCCGATCGCACGACCCACCTGAAAATCGTGGTGGTCGCGCTGGCGGCAGCTATCGCGGTGGCGGGCTTTAGCATCTCTGCCCACAACAATTCGGACGAAGGATATACCCAGACCGCGCGCGTGCTCAAGGCAGGCAAGGCCGTGACGGTCACGAGCACCGGCAATTCCGTGGTCCGCTAACGAGTTTAAGGAATTCACGCGGCTCTTTACAGCCCCCCAAAGTCGCCACGTGGATATGTAGAAGACCCCACTACCCCAAGACTACCCCAAGTCGACTACGAAAACGCCCGCTCCCCACGGGCGTTTTCATTTTGTGGGGTGCCGTTATCGCGGCGGCGGAACGGTCTCGATCAGCCGGCCGGTATAAACCGGCGACGAATGTGGATTGCCGTCGGGCGAGCCGCCCGCCTGCTCGACCGTCACCGCGTAGGTCGCCGCATTGATGGTATCGGCATCGTAAGACGACAGCACCGAACGCGCGGTGAAGTCGCTGCCGCCGATCACGCCGAGCGAGCGCGGCTGCGGCAGCTTGTCCGAGATCAGCCAGAGTTCGAAGCTCTTGCCCGGTTCGGGCGTGGCGTCGACCTTGCGGACCGTGAAATTCTTGGTCGCGCCGTCGACGGTGAGAATGAACGCAGGCGAGCCGCCATCCTTCTGCAACACCGCGACGTATTGCGCTGACGGCACCGGTGCGACCGGCGCGGCGACGTCGGCCACCAGCGTCCGCGGTTTGGGGCGAAGGCCGTCGGGCAGTAGATCCGGCCGATAGACCTGGATCGAAATCATGGCGACGAGCGCCGCGGCAATCGCCGTCGTCAGCCTCGCAATGTTGCGCCAGCGCCGGGCCTGCGCGGACAGCTGAACGACATTGGAGGTATCCGCGACCGCGGGCGCCGGTTCAACAACCGCCGCAACCTCCGGCGGCGCTGCGGGAAGCACCAGGGGCGCCTGCGGCTCGGAATGTCCCACCGCGGTTTTGATCCTGTCCCAGACCTCCGGTCCCGGCTCGACCGCTCCGACCATCTGGTTCAGGGCCCCGAGCTTCTGCTCCCACGCCTGCACCATCGCCGTGAAGTCCTTGTCGACGGACATCATGGTCTCGGCCTGCGCGCGCTCGTCGGCATCCAGAGTGCCGAGTGCATATTCCGCGGCGAGCGCGATATGGTCTTCGCTGTAGGCCATCATTTAAAGTCCAAGACACTCCTAAAGTCCAAGTCTTTCCTAAAGTCCGAGACACTCCCGGATATCGAGCATGCTGC
Source organism: uncultured Alphaproteobacteria bacterium (assembly GCA_963793165.1). Classification (GTDB taxonomy): domain Bacteria; phylum Pseudomonadota; class Alphaproteobacteria; order Rhizobiales; family Xanthobacteraceae; genus Bradyrhizobium. Next base: position 844,369 of record CAWBYU010000001.1, on the reverse strand, counting down.
GGCGCAGCCAGGTCTTCACCGTGTTCACCGGCGTCTCGAACTTCACCGCCAATTGCTCGCGACTCCAGCCGTTGTAATAGGCCAGCAGCACGAGTTTTTGCCGATCCGGCTCCAGCCGGCCGACGCATTCCAGCAATCGCTTCAATTCTTCGGTCATCTCGCGGCGCGCAAGCGGGTCCGGGGTGTCGGCAGCGACTTCCATCGCCGTCGGCTCCTCTTCGATCGAGACCTCGCTGCGTTTGCGCACGATATCGATAGCGCGGTTTCGGGCGATCGAGACCATCCAGGTGATCGGCGACGACAAAGCGGGATTGAACTGTCCGGCGCTGTTCCAGATCCTGACGTAAGCTTCCTGAATGACCTCCTCCGCAAGATCCTGCCGCCGCAAGATACGGAGCACCACGCCAAACAGTTTCGCCCGCGTGGCCGCGTAAAGGCGCTCAAAAGCGGCCTGATCCCCCTTCGCGACGGCGGCAAGCAGCCAGACCAGCTCTGCTGGCGTCAGCATCAAGCGTCCTTCAGAATTCGCGATGCCCCCATCGCTTGGTATGCCGGAACGGCAGTCGAGACGTGTCGTATCATAGCTTGCGCCGGACCGGTCTACCAAGCCGGCCGCGGCCGGTCTGTGGACATTGACACGAAAAACCCGGACCTCGCGGCCCGGGTTCGATAGGTTCAGCGGCTAAGAAACGGACAAACGTCAGGCGATCGCCCCGAGGCGGGCGCGCATCAGGCCGATGCTGTCGAGGTCGGCCTGCTCCCGGGCGTTCTCTTCCGCCCGCTCGCGCGCCTGGTCGCGCTCGTCGAGGAGTTCGACTTTCTTGAGTTCCTCGAACGCGTCGGCCAGCAGGCTCTTGGCGTCTTCAAGCTGGATGCGCAATTCATCGGCCGAACGGGTGAGGTTTTCCCGGCGCTGGATGGCGGCCTTGGCATAGGTCGGATAGGCGAAGTGCGAGGGATCGTTGATCCCGGCGCGCTCCTGTTCGGTATGGATTTCGCGCTCGAGGTCGACCGACATACGCTGGAAATCGGCGATCATGCCTTCAATCTGGGCAACCCTGCGGCGTTTCTCGTCGACCTGGAATTTCTTCAGGCGGATCAGCGTTTCACGTGACTTCATCGACTCATACTCCCCAGAAGTCCCAATCTGAACGCGGGACACGACCGGCACCCCCGAAAGGGCCCGGTATCGCTAATTGTGCGTCGGGGATGATGGCCTGACAAAGTTAGCGTTCCGTTTCCAAACTCCCAAGGATCCGCTCAAGTTGCCGGTAACCCTCATTTAGACCGGCCACCTCGTCCTTGGCCTGGCGCAAAAAGCCCTCGAGCGGCTCGTGCAGCCTGATCGCCTCGTCGACCTCGGCGCTGGAACCGGCGCGATAGGCTCCGAGCCGGATCAATTCCTCCATGTCGGCATAGGTCGCCATCACCTGGCGCGCCCTGTTGATGGTCGGCAGATAAAGGGGATCGGCTGATTTCGGCATGGTGCGGGAAACCGATTTCAGAACGTTAATCGCGGGATAACGACCGCGCTCGGCGATCGACCGCTGCATCACGATATGACCGTCCAGAATGCCCCGGACCGCGTCCGCGATCGGCTCGTTGTGGTCGTCGCCGTCCACCAGCACGGTGAAGATACCGGTGATGGTGCCGATCCCGACACCGGGACCGGCGCGCTCCAGCAGCTTCGGCAATTCGGTGAATACGGTCGGGGTATAGCCCTTGGCGGTCGGCGGCTCGCCCGCCGACAGGCCGATTTCGCGCTGCGCCATCGCAAAACGCGTGACCGAATCCATCAGGCACAGCACGTCCTTGTCTTCGTCACGAAAATACTCGGCGATGGCCAGGGTCAAATAGGCGGCCTGCCGCCGCATCAAGGCGGGCTCGTCCGAGGTCGCCACCACCACCACCGATCGCGCCAGGCCCTCTTCCCCCAGGTCGTCCTGGAGGAATTCCTGCACCTCGCGGCCGCGTTCGCCGACCAGGCCAATCACCGTGATATCGGCGTCGACATTGCGAGCCAGCATCGACAACAATACCGACTTGCCGACGCCGGAACCGGCGAAGATGCCGAGCCGCTGGCCGCGGCAACAGGTCAGAAAGGTATTGAGCGCCCGCACCCCGAGATCGAGCGGCGCGCCGACGCGCCTGCGGGCATGCGCCGGCGGCGGCGAGTTCCGGTACGGCATCGGCGAGGCGCCTTGTGCCAACGGTCCCTTGCCGTCGATCGGCTCCCCCATCGCATTGATGACGCGCCCGAGCCACAGCGGCGACGGCCGCACCTGGCTCGCGGCATTGGCGATCACGGCGCGACAGCCGCGCCTGACCCCCTCGAGACCGGCAAACGGCATCACCACGGCATTGTTGCCGGTGAAGCCGATGACCTCGGCGGGGATGAAGCGGTTACCGCCGGTCTCGATCACGATCCGCGCACCGACCGACATCGCGTGAATGGGGCCCGCGATCTCGACCATCAAGCCGCGCACGCCGACAACGCGGCCATAGATATTGACGCCATCGATGTCGGCGATCTGCTCGGCGAGCGCCTTCATTGCGAAACCCTTAAGTTTTCATGCTTTTGGGCCCGGACCTTAACCTCGTGTTTACCCGCATCGTTAATCATTGCGTCACTGTCTTTGGTGTGACTGAGAGGGCGCTCGACCATCGTTCAGATGGCGGAGTGGCGGGAGTTGGTTAGGCCCGGCTTCTAATGTGGAGCTTGAGCGAGAACGGATACAAAAATCTGCTTCGATGCAGTATCTTAGGGCGATTTGTTAAAAATTGCACTGAAAGACCTTGCGAAGATGAATCAGATTTTGTTAACCATATCCCGTCAGGATCCGAATCAGTTGTTCAAAGGCGTTTTGAGTGCCGCAAGTAGTGCGGCCGACCTGACGCCCGGAGCGGCGACTATTAGGGGACTGGCATGCGCGTATTGCTGATTGAAGATGACAGCGCTGTCGCGCAGTCGATCGAGTTGATGCTCAAATCCGAGAGCTTCAATGTCTACACGACGGATCTTGGGGAAGAAGGCGTCGACCTCGGAAAACTCTACGACTACGACATTATCCTGCTCGACCTCAATCTGCCCGACATGTCCGGTTACGACGTGCTCAAGCAGCTTCGGGTGTCGAAGATCAAGACACCCATCCTGATCCTCTCCGGCCTCGCCGGCATCGAGGACAAGGTCAAGGGTCTCGGCGTCGGCGCCGACGACTACATGACCAAGCCATTCCACAAGGACGAACTGGTCGCCCGCATCCATGCGATCGTGCGCCGTTCCAAGGGCCATGCCCAGTCGGTGATCCAGACCGGCGATCTCGTGGTCAATCTCGACACCAAGACGGTCGAGGTCGGCGGCCAGCGCGTGCATCTGACCGGCAAGGAATACCAGATGCTGGAGTTGCTCTCGCTCCGCAAGGGCACCACCCTGACCAAGGAGATGTTCCTCAACCATCTCTATGGCGGCATGGACGAGCCGGAACTGAAGATCATCGACGTCTTCATCTGCAAGCTGCGCAAGAAGCTCGCCAACGCTTCCGAAGGCCGCAACTTCATCGAGACCGTCTGGGGCCGCGGCTATGTGCTGCGCGAGCCGCACGAGGTCGAAGAGCGCATTCCCGCCTGATCACAGGTTTACGGCAAGCCGTAAGGCTCGCCTCCCCGACTGAACCCCGCCGCAATGGCGGGGTTTTGTTTTTGCGGATCGGCAGCGACGCCTGGATTTGTCGGATCGGATTAGGCGAGTTTCACGACGAAATCATAGCGGCCAAGCTTGCCGTCCGACGCGTTGTCGATCCGCATCAGCAAGCGGCGGTCAAATATGCCGTCGGCACTGTTGGCGCGTGCGTCATCCGGGAAATAGAGCTGCGTGGTGAGAACGCGCTGACCCACCGCTATCTTGACGTGGAAATGCCGCGTGCGTCCGGGATACAAACCCGGCACGATCGTATCGAAAACATATCGTCCCTGCGCGTCCGTGGTCTGATATCCGCGCAACTTATAGCCGCTATTGTCATACGCGCCGTGCGCGTCGGCGTGCCAGAGGTCGACGATCGCGTTCGCGACCGGCTGGCAACGTCTGTCCGTGACAAAGCCGATCAAGGTGATGGCCTCGCCTGGCGCATCAGGCCGGAAGTTGCGCTTTTGCGGCGTATGCGGCGTGTAGTATGGCCCTTCCGTCTGCGAGATGGTGGGCGCTTTGTCGTCACCGCAAGACGGCGTTGCCGGCAGCAACTGCGCTTGTACCGGACCGGGCTTCCACAACGCCGAAGCGGCGATACCGAACGACGCTGCGGCCAACCAGCGGCCAACGGCCTGCCGCCGTGTCAATAGATGATCTGTCATTGAGCCTCTCGACCTGTTTCCATCGGTGCAAGGAAGCTGTTAACCAACGACCGACAGATAGCGCTTTTAAGGCGGATGTCGCTGAAAAGCAGCGCTACCGGCAATCGCCTGCCGCGGCATTCGGCCAATGCCCGCATCTGGTTGGACTGCGGCGAAAAATCGGCCGGCATCGGACAACTTGTCCTGCGGCGCTCCGCCACGGGTTCCCAGCACAAGCCTTTTGGTAAAGTCGGCCGACCTCCATGGCATCTCCATAACGCCGCTGTCGGTGGGGGCTTTTGTTACCCGGTGCAGAATCGCCAAGGGGAACAAGATGATTGCTTCGAATCCAAGCTGGATAAGGAGAAATGCTCCTTCGTTGGAACCGTTCGGCATGCTCGCGCTGTTGAGCGTGCTGATTGCGGTCCCCGCGTTTCTGATGATCGGCGTGCTGGAGCCCGCACTTGTCCTGCCTGCGTTCAGCATTCTGCTTTTCGCGGAAGCAGCGATCGCCGCCCTCGCGGCGCGTGGAAAGACGGAGAATGTGGAGAATGTAACGTTGTGGGATGTTGCCGGCGCATTCACCATGATGGGTTGCGCCGCCGCAATCTTCAGCGAACCCGACCAAGTGGCTCAGTTTTTCGAGCCACCGGTCGGACAGCCGGATAAGCCGCTGTAGGAGACAGTTACCAGGCCGGGCCCCTCTGGCAGCCAGCAGGCTGCGATGTCGGACTGGAATTAAGTTGGAGTGGCCCGTTTTGATAGGCGGCGCGGGATTGCAGCACGTTTCGGCGAACCCGTTTCGCGCCGATACGTTGCCAAAATCGCGTCGAGCGAGGGGCCATTCTCCCGGCAAGAAGGGGAGCGTGACCCGTGTTTGAATTTCCTGACGCAGATGTCCTGACTGCGCTTTTGCAGGTCGTCCTGATCGACCTCGTGCTCGCTGGCGACAACGCCATCGTCATCGGCCTTGCTGCCGCCGGCCTGCCTCAGGCGCAACGAGGCAAGGCTATTGCGATCGGCATTGTCGCCGCGACGATGCTGCGCATTCTGTTCGCCGCGTTGGCGACGCAAATCCTGCAGATCGTCGGTCTGCTGCTCGCGGGCGGCATTCTGTTGTTGTGGGTATGCTGGAAAATGTGGCGAGAACTGCGCGCCTCCGCTGCCGAGCCGGCCGACGCGAAGCAGGCTGCCGGCGCCGTTGCAGGAACCGATATCGAAGGCAGACCCCGAAAAACGCTGCTCCAGGCGACCTTGCAAATCATCGTGGCGGACGTTTCCATGTCGCTCGACAACGTCCTGGCCGTCGCAGGGGCGGCGCGCGAAAATCCGGTGGTTCTGGTTTTCGGCCTGATACTTTCGATTGCGATGATGGGCGCTGCTGCTTCTTTCATTGCCCGCCTTCTGCAAAATCATCGCTGGATTGCCTACATCGGACTGGCCGTCATTCTCTACGTCGCGGTCGAGATGATCTATCGCGGGACCCTGGAGGTCATCAAGGTCGCGTCAATGACGTGATACGCTGCTTTCCAGGATCACACGCTATCGCGCCCCCGAAGCGACCAGCTTCATCGGGGTCGGCATGACGGAAGCGAGGACCGTGCGGGTGCTTCGGGTGACGTTCGGACGGTAAAGCCCGCGCCGGTCTGGGTGGGGCTTGAAGGCGTCGGTGATGCCGACCACGGATTCAGCCGCGCCCAGCGCCAGCACGCCATCGGCCTCGAGCATTCGGGCAAGACGATCGAAGATGCCGATCTTGGTGTTCTGATCGAAATAGATCAGGACGTTGCGGCAGAAGATCACGTCGAACGTTCCCAGATGAGAAAAGTCGTGCAGCAGATTCAGTTGGCGGTGCTGGACCATGGCGCGGATATCGGCATTGAGCTGCCACATCTCCCCCACCTGCGTGAAATACTTGACCAGCATCTGGATGGGCAGCCCGCGCTGGACCTCGAACTGGCTGAAGATGCCGGCCCTGGATTTATCAAGCACCCCTTGGGACAGATCGGTCGCCAGAATCTCAACCCGCCACCCCGTCAGTATCGAGGCGAATTCCTTCAGGCACATCGCGATCGAATACGGCTCCTGTCCGCTGGAGGAAGCTGCGCACCAGATCCGAAGCGAACGGCGGTTCGCACGCGCCTGCAGGAGTTCGGGGAGGACCGTCTCCCGCAAATGATCGAACGGAATCTTGTCGCGAAAGAAGAACGTCTCGTTGGTGGTCATCGCCTCGACCACCGCGACAGTCAGCCCTTCGGATCCGCTCCGTATTTTCGCCGTGAGTTCGGCGATTCCGGCAAGACCAGCCCTTCGTGCCAGCGGGATCAACCGGCTTTCCACCAGATATTGCTTGTCGGGGGACAAATCGAGACCGGAGCGCTCCTTGAGGAGCTTGCGCAAAAACTCATAATCCAGCGGGGTCACGAGCGATCTCCCGAAAACACACGGACCAGTTTCGGCGCGATCTGATTAAGCGGCAGAATGGCCGCGCAAATGCCGGCATGGGCGGCTGCGCCCGGCATTCCCCAAACTATGCTGGAAGCTTCGTCCTGCGCGATCACGCTGCCCCCGGCGGCGACGATCTCCCTGCCGCCGCGCATGCCATCCGAACCCATGCCGGTCAGCACCAGGGCCAGAACACCGCCCTTCCAGACGCCGATCGCGGAGCTGAACAAGGGATCGACGGCGGGCTTGCAGAAATTGATCGGCGGCCCGTTGTCGAGGGCGATCACGACATCCGCGCCATGCCGCGCCACACGCATATGGAGGCCGCCCGGCGCCAGATAGATCTGGCCGGCCTTGACGATTTCACCATCGATGGCTTCGCGCGCCGGCCGGCGGCTTGAGCGCGCGAGGTGCTCCGCCAGAATCGTCGTGAATGTGGGCGGCATATGCTGGGTGATGAGGACCGGAAAACGATCGATCACGGGGCCGAGTTCGGTCACCAGCGACATCAGGGCCTGCGGGCCGCCAGTCGACGAACCGATCAGAAGCGCGCGCGGAGCTTGGGTGCCGAACGCGCGGAGCACCACGGGGGGCTGCGCAACCAGCGTCAGCCCAGACGACGACGGCCGTAACCGGCCCACGGCCGGCGCCTGCTGCGGATGCGGGGCAGCCGGGGCTGCACGACGGACCCTGGCGCCGAGATGACGAATTTTCTGAATGAGATCGTGACGGAAGATTTCCGCGGCATTCGGCTCGCGGGTGCTTTCCGGCTTCGGGATATAGTCCGACGCGCCAAGCGACAGCGCCTTGAAGCTGATCTCCGCGTTGCGGCGGGTCAGGGTCGACGCCATGATGATGACGAGGTTGCGCTTTTTCGCCAGCAGCAGCGGCAGCGCCGAAATGCCGTCGAGCTCCGGCATTTCGATGTCGAGCACGGCGACATCGGGATTGACCCGTTCGATCTGATTGACCGCGTCAAGCCCGGTGCGCAGCGATGCCGTGACAACCATATCCGGTTCGGAAGAGACCCAGCGCGAGATCAAGCCCCTGATCACGACGGAATCGTCGACCACCATCACCCGCAACGGCTCTTGACGCGTCGAGATCGGGGGCGGGGTACTTATCAACGCAACACTCATGGTTCACCGGATACGGCTCAAGCGGCACTATTGAAACGATACGCCGAGGGCCGTTGAGCCGCCGGATGGACAACTCAGAGCAGGCCGACCTCCTGGAATTTCGCCATGACGATGTCCTTGTCGAACGGCTTCATGATGTATTCGTTGGCGCCGGCGTGAAGCGCGCGCGCGATGTGCGCGACGTCGTTTTCGGTGGTGCAGAACACCACCTTGGGCTGGTCGCCGCCGGGCATGCGGCGCAGATTGCCGAGGAATTCATAGCCGTCCATCACCGGCATGTTCCAGTCGAGCAGGATTGCCTCGGGCAATCCGCGCTTGCAGACCTCGAGCGCCTTCTCGCCGTCCTCGGCTTCGACGATCTGGAAATCCAGACCTTCCAGGATACGCCTTGCGACCTTTCGAATGACGCTTGAGTCGTCTGACCACCAGACATGTTCTCATTTTAGCCTCTGCTTCTTCTTCCCAAAGAGATTTCCATTGCAGCTTGCGCCTCGTGCCCTGATCCCTACGCCGCCAGCATGGCGGGCACGATTTCGAGGACGCGATCGACATCGAGCACGACCATGAGCTGGCCGTCGAGGCGGTGCACGCCGCCTGCGAGCTTGGTCATGCGGGGATCGAGGTTGACGGGGTTTTCCTCGCGGCCTTCCTCGGCAAGCCGGAGCACCTCGCCGATCTGGTCGATCAAGAGGCCGTAGGATTCGCCGCGCAGATCGACGCCCACCGCCATCGGCGGCTTGCCGTCGTCGTTCTTCGGCAGCCCGAGACGGGCGCGCATGTCGACCACGGTGACGATGCGGCCGCGCAGATTGAGCACGCCGGCGATCTCGCCCGACGACAGCGGCACCCGCGTCAGCCGCTCCGGCATGAACACGTCCTGCACCCTTGAGATCGGCAGCCCGAACAACTGGCCGCCGATCATCGCGGTGACGTATTCGGCCACCGCGCCCTCGATGGTTTCGCTCTTGCTGGTCATGCTGGTGGTGTCGGTCATTTAACGCTTCCTCTTGGTCATGCCGCCCGCCTGGCCTCGGCGGTCTGTTCCTTCAGCGCCGCGATCAGGCCGGGGCGGTCGAACTTGGCGACGTAATCGTGGAACCCAGCCAGCCGCCCGCGCTCGATCGCCGCCGGCGACACCATCGAGGACAAGGCGATGATCGGCATCGAGCTCAAATGCTGGTCCGCCCGGATCGTCTCGGCGAATTCGAACCCGTTCATGTCGGGCATCTCGATGTCGGTCAGCACCACGTCGAAGCTCTGGCCCGAGCGCAGCGCGCTCAAGCCTTCCTGCGCGTTGGGCGCGACCCGCACCCGGTAGCCGGCGGCCTTGAGCACCGGCGCCAGCATGTTGCGGAAGAACGCCGAATCGTCGACCAACAGCACCGACTGCGCCAGCGCCGAGGGCCGCATCTCCTTGCGGCTGAACCAGTCGGCGAACGCCATCGGCAGGAAGTGGCCGACGTCGATCACTTCGGTGGCCTGGCCCTTGATCACGGCGGAGCCGAGAATGCCGTCGGCCTGGCCGGCGACCTCGATGTTGAGCCGCTCCTCGACGATGTCGATGATCTCGTCGACCACCAGCCCCATCGAGCGGCCGTCATCGGCGAACACCAGGATCGGCTGGGCCCCCGAGCCCTGCACGCTGACGCCGTCCATCTGCACCAGCGGCATCAGCTGGTCGCGGTATTGCACCATATAGCGGCCGTTGGAGAGTTCGATCTTGTCGACCGCGATCTCTTCCAGCCGGGTCACCAGCCCCAGCGGCACCGCCTTGGGCTGGGCCGAGCCGGCGCGGAACACCAAGAGCGAGGTCAGTTGCTCGGCCGCGTTGGCGCGCATCGCCGCGTTCTCGTCGGAGATCTCATGGCTCGTCACCCCGGCGGCGCCGAGCGCCTTGGCGATGCCGTTGGGATCGATGATCATGATCACCGCGCCATCGCCCAGGATGGTGTTGCCGGAGAACATGTCGATGTGCCGCAGCTTGGTCGACATCGGCTTGACCACGATCTCCTCGGTGTGGAACACGCCGTCGACCACGATGCCGAAGGTCTGGTTGCCGACCTGCGTGACGACGATGAAGCCGTTCTCCGGGTCGGAGGAGGAGCCGTCGTCGATCTTGAGCAGTTTCTTCAGGTGCATCAGCGGCAGCAGCTTGTTGCGCAGCCGCAATACCGCGGTGTCCTTGATGCGCTCGATGCGATGCTCGGAATTGGCGCGGGCCCGCACCAGTTCGACCACCGCCAGTTGCGGGATCGCAAAGCGGTCGCCGGCGGCTTCCACGATCAGCGCCGAGACGATCGCCAGCGTCAGCGGGATCTTGATGGTGACGCTGGAGCCCTCGCCGGCCACCGACTTGACGTCGATGGTGCCGCCGATCTGGTCGATATTGGTGCGCACCACGTCCATGCCGACGCCGCGGCCGGACACGCGGTGATGGTGGCCGCGGTCGAGAAGCCCGGCGCGAAGATGAACTTGTGGATCTGCGCTTCCGTCATCTTGTCGAGCTCGGCCTCGCTGACGAGGCCGTAGGCGATCGCCTTGGCCTTGATCCGCTCGGTGTTGAGCCCGCGGCCGTTGTCGGCGATGCAGATGATGATGTGGCCGCCTTCGTGATAGGCCGACAGCCGGATGGTGCCCTGCTCGGGCTTGCCGGCGGCCGCCCGCTCGGCCGGCGTCTCCAGGCCGTGATCGGCCGAGTTGCGCACCATATGGGTCAGGGGATCCTTGATCAGGTCGAGCACCTGGCGGTCGAGCTCGGTGTCGGCGCCGTGCATCTCCAGCTCGATCTGCTTGCCGAGTTCGCCGGAAAGGTCGCGCACGATCCGCGGCAGCTTCTGCCAGGCATTGCCGATCGGCTGCATCCGCGTCTTCATGACGCCTTCCTGCAGCTCGGCGGTGACGTTGGACAGCCGCTGCAGCGGCACCTTGAACTCGGTATCCTCGTTGCGCCGCGAGATCTCCAACAGCTGATTGCGGGTCAGAACCAGCTCCGACACCATCGTCATCAGATGTTCCAGCGTATCCACATTGACCCGGATCGACTGGTTGGCGATGCGATCGCCCTCGGCGGCTTCCGGATCCGCACTGGCTTTCTTCGCAGCCGGCTTTGCCTCTTTCGCTGCCGCGGCGTCCGGCCTGGGCGCGGGCCGAGCCGCCGGCACGGGTGGCGGCGGCGGCGCAACCTCGGCGGCGGTCTCGCGGAACGCGCGCTCCAGTTCATCCAGCGATACTTCGCCGGGACGCAGTTCGCGCTCCAATATCTGCGGCACCAATGTGCCTTGTTCGACCGCGCGCTTGAGAGGCGCCGACGCGGCAGGCGGAGCTGATACAGCCGGGGCGGCCGCAGCCGCTGACGCGATCGGCATAGCCGCCGCTGACATCGCCTCCATCCCGCGCTCGACCATCTCCTGAAGCTTGACGATCAGATCCTGATCGGAGCCTTCCGGCTCGGCTTCGGTGGCCTCGAGGCCGCCGAGAATTTCCTTGATGCGGTCGATGCTGGCCAGGATCAGCGAGACCGCGTCGGCGGTCACCGGCATGCCGTCGCGGAATTTGCCCATCAGGGTTTCGCCGGCATGCGCCAGCGCTTCAAGGCGCGGCAGTCCGAGGAAGCCGCAGGTACCCTTGATGGTGTGGACCAGGCGGAAAATGTTATCGAGGATCTTGGCGTTGTTCGGATCCTGCTCGAACCGCACCAGCTGATTATCGACGGTATCCAGGCTCTCGCTGGTTTCCGTCAGAAACTCCCGCAACAGATCGTCCATGAAACTAGCCTTCGAACGCAGAGGCGCGCGACTTCGACACGCCTTTCGGAGTGTGGCCAGCTTCTACGCAAAGCGTTTAATATTGGTTGAGCAATTGGAAAAGAACGGTCTCAACAAAGAGATAAGACAGCCTCATTGAAATCCGGCGCCGGGCCGTCAACCCCCGGTTAACCATGTTTGCATCTGGCGCATCGATACGGCCGCGTATTTCGGTGCAGATCAGCTCCACGCCATCTGCGTAAACTCGATTTCGAAGCAGCATCGATATCCGCTTTTGCGGAAGACGATGCCGGCTCAGGAAGCCGTCACGACCACCGCATCGCCTTCGGGCGCAAGCACCACTTTCAGTCCGCAGGCCTCTGCCAACAGCCGCGTATAATAAGGCTGCACCGCATGGGCATCGACGTTCGAGGCCTGGTCCGCACTCAAGATATCGGCGATATTTTGCGGCATGCGGGCGTTCAGGCCGGCCGCAGCGACGCGAAAACCGATGGCCTCGCCTTCACCGATCGAATCGACGGTCAGCACACCGCCACGCGGAATCGTCTGCTGCGCAATCACCATCATGTTCAGCAGCAGCTTGACCCGGTTCTTCGGAAGCAGCACGCGCGGCAAATTCCACGCGATCGTGGTCTTGGCGTCCTCGAGATGGCCGCGCGCCATGGTCTGCGCGTCGCCGAGATCGATCTGCGCACCGGCCGATCCTGCGGCGCCAAACGCCAGGCGGCAGAACTGCAACCGTGCCGAGGCGGTCTTGGCGCTCTTGCGGATCAAATCGAGCGCAAATTCGCGATCTTCCGGTTTGGGATTGTCGTCGAGGACCTCAAGGCCATTGACGATGGCGCCCACCGGGCTGATGAGATCGTGGCAAACCCGCGAACACAGCAGCGCCGCGAGTTCAAGCGCGTCGGGGGCGGGAACGGGAATTGGAGACGTGGTGCCAGACATAGGATGTTCCTGGAAATTCGCGACGGGCGCGAACAGGCCGAATCACGCATGCTCGCTGGTTTGATACACTGCGGACACGCGCGCTGCCAACACAAGGCGGCCAGAGGGAAAGACGAACTCATATGAGGCCTGCCAATGAATAAGGCACGTTCGTCGGGACCGGTGCTCGATCGCAACGCCGCGGCCGCGCTGATGGACCCTTTGACCGATCTGGTGATCCGAGCCGAGCGCCGCCATTCTCGCCGTCAATCGTGTCGCGATGAAGATCGACGGCAAGATCGACGGATCGCCGGTGACGGAGGCCGATCTCGCCGCCGACCGCATCATTGGCGAAGGCCTCGCGCGGCTCGTTCCGGGCGTGCCGGCGTTATCGGAGGAGCGCGTTCATCCGGCCAAGCCTCCCTATCGCGGCAGTTTCTTCCTGATCGACCCGCTCGACGGCACCAAGGAATTCGTCGCCGGCCGCGACGAGTTTACCGTCAATGTCGCGCTGGTGACCGATGGAACGCCCCTCTTGGGCATCATCGGCGCCCCGGCGCTCGGACTGATATGGCGGGGCCTGGTGGGTCAAGGCGCTGAACGGCTGCCGGCCAGGGATGGGGCCGTGGGACCGGCCGTGCCGATCCATACCCGCAGCTTCCCGCGCGGCGGCGCCCGCTGGATCGCAGCCGTCAGCCGCTCCCACGGCGATCCCAGGACTGAAGCCTTTATTGACGCCCGGCCCGGCGCCACCCGCCAGGCGCTCGGCTCGGCAGTCAAATTCGGCCGGGTCGCCGAAGGCGCAGCCGACATTTATCCACGCCTCGCCCCGACCTCGGAATGGGATGTCGCGGCCGGCCATGCCCTCGTTACGGCGGCGGGAGGCAAGATCACGGATACGAACGGGGCCGACCTGAAATTCGGCGACGGACGCGACGGCTTTATCGTGCCGGAATTCATCGCCTGGGGCGATCCTTCGGTGGTGGGCTGAAAGCAGCGCCCCGCGAGGGCGGGCTGAAGCCTAGGGGGATAGCTGGCGTTCCAGGTCCGGCCAGCGCTGCTGCGCATTCCCGAGGTAGTGCTGGGGATCGGCGGCGAAGGCATCCCGGTTGTCCTCGCGGCCGAACAGATAAAGCCTCTGTTCCGAGATCAGCCAGAACCGGGGATTACCGGGATAGGCGACGCCCCGCGCCACATCGATCGGGTCGTAACCACCGAACTGGGGCCCGTAAATATCCGGATGGGCCACAAAGGAAGCGCGATTGCCTTCGTTGCGGAAACGCCAGACCGCTCCGGCCTGGGACGCTTCGAAGCCGCGCAGCCCGACCATGGGGCGGCCATCGACGAAATAGGCGACCGGGTCGAAACCCTCGATGGCAAGACCGCTATATCGGTTGACAATGACCCGTTCGGTCGCGGCCTGGACCGGAAACGGGGCAAGGGCCTGCGCGGCGCAGTTCGCCCATACCGCGATAAAGGCAAATCCGGGGCGAAAGCCTATTCCGAGCCGGTTGCCTTTTCTTTCCTGCCGTTGTGCCGTCATAGTTGGTACCGATAACATCCGAGTCGGAATACACTGGACGCAACCTAAAGCCATGCCTATTGGCATCAGGTTAAGGCCGTGGCCGGGATTTTTATATCCAGAGGTTCATTCATGACTTTTGCTTCACGTCTTGCAGCGGTAACGCTCGCGGCGATGGTGTGCTGGACGGCGTCTGCATCCGCGCAGACGGCGGCACCGCTGCCGCCGCCGCAAGCGGCGCCGGAGCAACTGCCGCCGCCGCGGCGCGAACCCGGCCCCGATGTTTACCGGCCGGAGGAACTGACCAGCGCCGGCCACCGGTTTTTCGGCAACGTATCGCGCGGCCTCGCGTCCGTGATCGAGCGCGCGGTCAGCCAATGGGGCCTGCCGAACGGCTACGTGCTTGGCGAGGAAGGCTCCGGCGCCTTTGTCGCCGGACTCCGCTATGGCGAAGGCACGCTCTACACCAAGAACGCCGGCGATTTGCGGGTGTACTGGCAGGGGCCGTCGGTCGGCTTCGACTGGGGCGGCGACGGCGCGCGCACCATGACGCTGGTATATAATCTGCCCGCGACCAACGCGATCTATCAGCGCTTTGGCGGCATCGATGGCTCCGCCTATATCATCGGCGGTTTCGGCATGACCGCGCTGACCGCGAACAACATCGTGCTGGTTCCGATCCGCTCCGGTCTTGGCCTGCGCCTCGGCGCCAATATCGGCTATCTCAAATATACGCCGCGCGCGACCTGGAACCCGTTCTGATCTCCGCTCCGGACGGGCTTTGCGGATCAGAAAAACTCCGATTGCGGATACACGTTAACGCTGCGACGGGCTGGCGTTTTCCCCGCCGTCCATGGCATGGTGATGAACAATCCTTACGCCGGGAGTACTATCTATGATTGAACCGATCATGTATCTGGCGATCGGTTTCCTGATTTCGATGCTGTTCGGATTGATGATTGTGCCGCTGGTGCACAACCGCGCGGTGCGGCTGACGACCCGGCGCATGGAGGCGGCGACGCCGCTGTCGATGGCGGAGATCCAGGCCGACAAGGATCAGCTGCGCGCGGAATTCGCGATGTCGGCGCGGCGGCTGGAGATGAACGTCGACCAGCTCAAGAACAAGACCACCAGCCAGCTCGCCGAACTCGGCAAGAAATCCGATGCGATCAACCGCCTGAAGATCGAGCTCGGCGAAAAGAACGCCACGATCTTTTCGCTCGAAGCGCGCGAAAAGGCGATGAAGGAACAGTTGCGCGCCACCGAAGAGGAATTCACCGCCAAGACCGAAGCGCTGCGCACCGCCGAAACGGCGCTGCGGGACAAGCAAAGCGACCTTGCCAAGCTCAACGCCGAATTATCCGACCGTTCGATGACGGCGGAGAGCCGGCAGGTCGAGCTGGTAGCGGTGCGCGCCCAGATCGTCGATCTGAAAGCCCGCGTCGGCGACGCCGAAAAGGAATTCGCCACCACCCAGTCGCGGCTGGATCAGCAGCGTGGCGAATCCGACGCGGCGACGCGCGAGTTGACCGAGGCGCGCAGCCGCGTCGAGAATTTGAGCCAGCGCGTCACCGATCTCGACCGCCAGTTGATCATCCAGGTCAAGGAAGCCGAGATGCTCGGCAACCGCGTCAACGATCTGGAGACGCGGCTTGCCACCCAGGGCAAGATTCTGGCCGAGCGCGACTATGAAAACAATCAGTTGCGCCAGATCACGGCGACCGCCGAGCGCACCGTGCAGGAATTGCGCGGCGAAATCGCCGGCATGAGCGAGGGCAAATCGCCGGCGATCGAGAAGCTGCGCGCCGAAAAGGCCGCGCTCGAGGAACAGCTGCGGCTGGCGCGCGACGAGCGCACCAGGCTGCAGCGCGACATCAACGCGATCCAGCAGCAGGCCGAAAGCTCGTGGGCGCAAGAACGCATGGAAAACGCGCTGCTGCGCGAACGCATCAACGATATCGCCGCCGAGGTGGCCAAGCTCGCGATACAGCTCGAAGGGCCCAATTCGCCGATCGAGGCGATGCTGGCGGCCGAACCGGCCACGCCCGCGAAAGCGGCGCGCCCCGCCAATGGTGCGGCGGCCAAAGCAGGCGTTGCCCCCGAGGGTGGCGGCACCCTCGCCGATCGCATCCGGGCGCTGCAACACCACGCCTCCCGGGCCCGCCAGCAGCAACCGACCTGAAATCCCGAACCCGCTCCGCTGGCCGGTCCCTGGGAGGGGTGGCGTCGAGGGGCCCGCCCGAGGGACGCGATGAGCTTGACACCGGCGCCCCGCACTTCGTAAATCGCGGTCTCTGACGGCAGGCTTTGCCCGATCGGACGCCGATCTACCGGCCTTTGATCGCGCACGAAAATCCCGGACGCATAGCTCAGCGGGAGAGCGTTCCCTTCACACGGGAGAGGTCCAAGGTTCGATCCCTTGTGCGTCCACCATCAAACCCTTATTTTACTTGGCTTCCCGCCTTGGCAGGAAAACCTATCCGGCAGTTATCGGCAGAACAATGCCGAAACCTGGCACCAGAAGCCGGGGAATATCCGGGGACTCCGTTTGCGCCCCGTTCCCGTGGAAAGGCGACCGCGCCATCCAGCGCTTACGTCTTCGATTTCTTCAAGCAAACAAGAAACGAAAGCACCGCCAAGATCGGCGGCAGCATGAACGACAAAACGCCAAAACGTGCATAAAGAAGTGCCGCGGCGCCACATCCGATGGCGAACACGAGAACACTCGCCGACATCTGCGCAGGCCGCGCGTTCGATCGGCTCTCTCTGGCATGCCTCCTGTAAATCATATCGGCAAGGTCGATCATGATCTGAGTCGTTGTTCCCGTCATGAGCGTGGAAGGAGGCGCGCTTCCGAGATATACGCGATGGACCGCGTTTTGGATCGCCATAGCGGCGACGAGGACCATTCCGGTAAGCACCGCTTGCCAGCTATCGCCACCATGGAAAGGGCCAAATCGTATTGCCAGCGCGGCGGCAGCGATCAGCAGAACAACCTTCAGGCCGAGCATCGCCGCGAATACAGGACGGTAATAGTTCGAAAGCGACATACTCAGCAATCGTATGGCGATAACGACTGCGCAGAAAACCGGAAGTGCCAGGAGCTTCGCAATCGCTCCCGAGGTGCCGTGAGCCAGCGATGCGCCCAGGGCAACGAAGTTTCCGGTAACATGCGCGGTGAAGAGACCTTGCAGTGCCAGAAACCCAACCGTGTCGACATAGCCCGCGGTCAGGCTCAAAAGCAGTGGGAGAGTCGTCCGGCCGTCGGTATCCGCCATTGTTCGTCGTGGTCCAGAAGGTGCGGCAGGGTCAGGGCGAATACTTCAATTCAAGTCCGGGATAATCGCTGTCTTGGCCTGCAACCTGCCGAATAGAGTCGCCGATCGTGGAGGCCCGATGGGCGTAGGCGTCGTCCCCAAGCCACGGCCTTGAGGACTTGGCGACGATGAGCCGAGGGCAGGAGCTGATCGATCTCATTGTTGGGACGGCCGTCGACGATCCTGATGCGGACGTCATTGAGATAGGCAAGCGGATCGACGTCGTTCAGCTTGCAGTTTTCGATCGAGGAAGCGATGACGACTCAGTGCTTGCGCCGCCGGTCGAGCCCGCGAACAGGACGTTTTTGCGGGCGAGCCTGATCGGATGGATTGATCGCTCGACGGCGCTGTTATCAAGTTCGATGCAGCCATCATCAATCGAGCCGGCCAGCCCCTTCCAGCGTGGTCATATTGCTTTGCCACGGGTGGGGCCCTTCATCTGTGAGCCCTTGCGCGCTACGTGCGCACCCGGCGCGGCCGCGAATATCGACCATCTGCGAAGAGTGTCGCTACAAGGCTACAATTTCATTTTGAATTTTGGCCGAAAGGGCTACGAACGTAATTTATCGCAAGACATACACAGGTTGTGGTCGCGTTGTGCAGTTCGTGCATGGTCGCCCGGTCCGTAACCCTCCGGCGGCCCGGATTGCCTCCAGCGCCACTTGGCGTCGAACTCCGCCGTCAACCGAGCCCATATCGCCCGGGGGCGCCCCAGAGCAGCCAAACGGTTCCGGCTAAATCCCGAGAATCCAGACCGCGATGATAGCCCCGAGCACGGCCACCCCGCTGATCGTCCATCCCGTCACGTAAACCGCGCCATCCGTTTCCGGCTTGTCCACCATCGTATCGTGCCAATGGATCATAACAGCCTCCTGCAGATTGCCTCCGGCAGGTAGGTCTCCGCCGGCGGCGTAAGGTTCAAACAGGACAATCGCGGCGGCAGGCCGCCGGTTCCATTGTGCAGTGCGCCAAGAGCCCTTTTTGCCGGATGGGTTAGCTGCGTTGCAACCGGTTTGCCGGCCTTCGGTGAGAATGTAGCCAAGCCGCCGGTAACGCTCGCCGGCGTTCTTCGCAGCTCATACCACCGCTTCGATCAGCCCCAGGTTCTTGGCTTGCTGCGCCTCGAGATACCAGTTCGAGGGCGCCTGTTTCAGGACTTCGTCGAGGGTGACGCTCGAACCCAGCACAAGATTTTGAAATCCTTCGTTTTGAATGGCGATCGAGCATTCGATCTCGTTCAGCGTCGCCTGCACGGTCGCAAGGCATGTCGTGAGGGGACCATCGATCACGAGATTCTTTGAGAGCTTTCGCTCGTGGATCATCAGCCGTGTTCCGCGCGTGAGATAGCGGTTCTGCCGGACAAAGAAGCTCATGAAGGTGGTGCCGGCGGAATAGATCGCAGCCTTGCCAAGAAACACGAACCGCCTCGCCGCCTCCATTTCGCTGGCAAAGCGCACGTCCTCTCCCATCATGCGCGCGACCTCGGGATCGCCGCCCAACGTGGAGAGTTCGATAACCACGACATCCTGCTCGGAAGCGTTGTCGAACTGCTGCCGAAACTTCTTGTACATTTCATAGTCCACCACTCCCGACAGCGCGATCGCGGGGTTTTTGAAAGCGGAGGCCGCAAGGGTTTCGTTGGTCATCACTTTTACCCACAGGTTGGTGGCTGATCGCAGCAGGACCGTGCCGCCCTCCGCTCACGGATAACTGATCAACGCACAGGAACTACAACGGTGCGCCATGGTTGAAGCGCGCCGGTACAACCTTTGGAGAACAATCTCATGCGAAAAATGATCCTCACCGCGGCCGCGCTCGCTATTCTGTCGTCGACGGCTTTCGCCCAATCGTCGGACAAAGCGGGCGGAGGCACGGGCCCTGCGGCGCAGAGCGGCGACAACATGGCCAAAGGCGATATGTCGAAGGACAAGACGACCAAGAAGAAGATCGCCAAATCGAGCAAGAAAACGGGCAGCGACCCCAAGTGATGCAACGATGGCCGCCTTCGGGCGGCCTTTTCGTCGGGTCGATCCCGATGGCGCGTGCTATTTCGCGGCCGGCCTCACGTGCAACGCCGGCTTGGTCACGCCCTCCAGCCCGGTCAGCACCAGAATCGTCAGTAGGGCATTCTGCGGTCCGTAATACGCATTGACCGGCCGGTACCATTCGTTGCGCGAGTGCCAGTTGCCGCCCTCGCCGCCGCCGCCGATGGTGACGGCGGGAATGCCGAGCGACATCGCCAGGTTGGAATCGGTGCTGGATCCGGCGAAGGTCACGCGCGGGGCGCGGGTGATGGTGGACACCGTGCGCTGCGTGGCCTGCACGATCGGGGAATCCATTTCGACGATGCCGGCGGGGCGGTCGCCGATCAGCTTGATCTCGACCGCGAGCTTGTCGGATTTCCAGCGCGCGTTTTCTTCCACCACCGCCTGTTTGACGAGATCGAGCAGGCGGGCCTCGAGTTTCAAAAGCTCCTCGGTCGAGTTCGAGCGCATGTCGACCGCCATTTTCGCCTCCGCGGCAATGGCGTTGACGGAGGTGCCACCGCTGACGGTGCCGACCGTGAACGTGGTCTTGGGATCGGACGGCGTCTGCAGCTCCGATATCTTCGCAATCGCCCGGCCCATGGCGTGGATCGCGCTCGGCAGGCCGAACTCCTGAAAGCTGTGACCGCCGGGTCCCTTGAAAGTCATCTCAAAGCGATGGCTGCCCGTCGCCTGGTTGACGACGCGGGTAATGCCGAGCCCGTCGATCGAGATGAAACCGTCGATATCGGCATGGTCGCGGAACAGGGCTT
Source organism: uncultured Alphaproteobacteria bacterium (assembly GCA_963793165.1). Taxonomy (GTDB): domain Bacteria; phylum Pseudomonadota; class Alphaproteobacteria; order Rhizobiales; family Xanthobacteraceae; genus Bradyrhizobium. Next base: position 824,132 of record CAWBYU010000001.1, on the reverse strand, counting down.
TGACGCCCCGGAGATTGCCGAGTTCTTCCTCGCCGACGGTGCCGACGAACATCACATCGCCCACGGTCGCGATCTCGTTGGCATTGATGGATTTGATCAGCGACAGCAGCGCCGCCAGCCCGCGCGAATCATCGCCGATGCCCGGCGCCAGCGTGACGCCGTCTTTCTCCTTCACCGCGACATCGGTGCCTTCGGGAAACACCGTGTCGAGATGCGCCGAGACCACCAGCTTCGGCCGGCCACCGCCGCTGCCCCTGCGCAGGGCAATCACATTGCCTTCGGTATCGATCGCAGCATCCTTGAAGCCCAATTCCTGAAAGCGCTTCAGATAATATTCGGCCCTGACCTTTTCCTTGTAAGGCGGCGCCGGGATTTCGGTGATGCGTTTCTGCTCGGCGAACGAAGTCTCGTCGTCGGCCTTGATATCCTCCAGGGTCTTGATGACCTTGGGATGGGCAAGAATGGCGCCATAGGCGCTCTCCAATGCCGATCCAGCGGGAGCCCCTTGCGCGCAGGCTGGCTTCGCCAGCGGCCCGGCCATCAACAACAGCGCCGCGACGATGGATCGTTTGAACCCAATTCTCATTTGCCGTTCCCCCCTGATCTCCAGGCTCCCGCCTGCAGCTTTACCCCAAATTGGCGTCCTTCAGCCGTCCGGCCAGCCAGCCGGACAATGACCGGTCGAGCAGGCCGCCGACATATACCTCCGACGAACTGACGGCCTTTTTGGCCAGCGTCACAAGCACTCCGATCCGGTAGGCGAACCACAGATGCGGATCGGTCAGCGCGCGCAGCTTGTGCTGGTCATGTTCCGGCAACTGATGATTGCTCGCCTTCCGAACTTCGATGGCGAGCAGATTATTGGGGACGTCGCGCTGGTGCACGACGATATCGGGATAGACCGATTTACCGAAGTGATCGTCGGTCGAGACGATGGCGCCCTTCGGCAGCCGGAGCGTCCGCTCCCCCAGCCTGTCATAGTCGCAATCGACTTCCCAGCCCGGAAACTGCTTTTCGATATGCACCGCCAGCCGGTGCGTCAGCGTGCGTTCGCCGAGATCCTTCTCAAACAAATGGGTCTCGCATGCGTAGAATTCCTTGAGCGCATCGACAATCCTGTTCAACTCGGTCTGCATACCGCCTCCGTCAAACCATATTAAGCCGCCGCGTTCGCGGCGGTTTGACGGTCGCCGTGCCCCTTACATCTGCACTTCGATCAGCCGCGGTCCCTGCTCGGCAATGCCTTCCGCCAGCGCCTTGTTGAACTCGTCGGCATTGGTGACGGCGCGGCCGGACACGCCCATGCCCCTGGCAAGCGCGACCCAGTCCAGCGTGGGGCGATCGAGCTTCAGCATGTCCATCGCCCGCTGTCCCGGCTCGCCGGCGCCGACACCGTCGAACTCGCCGCGCAGGATCTGATAGATGCGGTTTGCGAACACGATGGTCAGGACGTTGAGGCCTTCGCGGGCCTGTGTCCACAGCGACTGCAGGGTGTACATCGCGCTGCCGTCGCCGACCATGCAGATCACCTTGCGGTCCGGGCACGCCACCGCCGCGCCGGTCGCGACCGGCGTCGAAAACCCGATCGAGCCGCCCATGTTCTGCAGCCAGTCGTGGGGGGCCGCCGCCGCCGTCGGCGGAAAGAAGCCGCGGCCGGTGGTGATGGATTCATCGACCACGATGGCGTTTTCCGGGATCGCCATCGCAATGGCCTGCGCGATCGAGGCGTGGGTCAGCGCCCCCGTCGGCTTGGCGAGTTCGACCATGGCCTGCGGCTTGGCATCGGCCGGCTTTGCCCCCAAAGCGGACGCCAGCGCCTCCAGCGCCGCCACCGAGTTTTCGCCGCCGGCCGTCATGCGATGGACTTCGCAGCCCTCCGGCTTCAGCAGGCTCGGCTTGTTCGGATAGGCGAAGAACGCCACGGGATCGTTGGCCTCGACCAGGACGATATGCTTGAAATCCTTCAGGATCGGCAGCGCCTGCTCGATCACGTAGGGAATCCGGTCGATCGAGAACCGTCCTTTGCCGCGCGCCATGCGTGGATTGTAGGTCTGGCCCATCACCTTGCAGCCGGTCTTGCCGGCAATTTGAGCTGCCAGCGCCAGCCCCTGCTCGGTCAACGCATTGCCGGTGAGCAGCAGCAGCGTCTGCGCGCCACTGCGCAGCACCTTGGCCGCGTTGTCGACCGCCTGTGACGAATAGCTGACGCGCTGGGATTCCGCCGGCACCTGCGCGATGCCGTCGGCCTCGTTCCAGGCGGTGTCGGCGGGCAGGATCAGGGTCGCGATCTGCGGCGGCGCGCTCCTGGCGGCCGCGATGGCGGCGGCGCCGTCGGCGGCGACCGATTTGGCATCCGGCGAGGTCCGCACCCAGGCCGACATCGGCCGCGCCAGCCCCTCGATATCGGAGGTCAGCGGCGCGTTATAACCGATGTGGTAGACGGCGTGCTGGCCGACGATGTTGACGATGCCGGAATTCGCCTTCTTGGCATTGTGCAGATTGGCAAGGCCGTTGGCGAGGCCGGGGCCGAGATGCAGCAGCGTCGAGGCTGGCGTCCCCTTCATGCGGAAATAGCCGTCCGCCGCACCCGTCACCACCCCCTCGAACAGGCCGAGCACGCAGCGCATGCCCTCGACCCGATCAAGGGCCGCGACAAAATGCATCTCGGAGGTGCCGGGATTGGCGAAGCAGACGTCAACGCCGCCCGCGACCAAGGTCCGCACCAGACTTTCCGCACCGTTCATTATTGCACTCCCGTTCGCGACGTTCCTCAGGTTCCCCAAAAGATCAATCATTCCTGACGGCGTTCGTCAAAGGGTTCGCGGGCATTGCTGCCATCGCCTCGGGCGGCGGCTTTTTAACCGCGCCGCTTGAAAATCGCTGCGCTCACAGCCTCGTTGCTTGCGAAATCGCGCCAATTATGGCCTGTCTTGTGGTGAATTTGATTTTGAGCGAGGACGATATGGCCCGGGTTTTTGCTTTGCTGTTTGCTGCGGTGACCTTGCTGGCCGGTGCCGGCCAGGCCCGGGCCCAGGGATTCCCGGGTTTCCAGGGATTTCAGGACCTCGACTCGCGCGATATCATGGGCGGCGGGCCCAATTTCTTCAACCGCGGCGGCGGTTCAAGTCCGATCCCGCGCGAGACCGTCAGCTTCTCAGGTCAATACGCGCCCGGCACCATTTTAATCAACACCGCCGAGCGGCGGCTTTATCTCGTCCTCGGCGACGGCCGGGCGCTGCGTTATGGCATCGGCGTCGGCCGCGATGGCTTCCGCTGGGGCGGCGTCCACCGCATTTCGGCGAAGAAGGAATGGCCCGGCTGGACACCGCCCTCGCAGATGCGGGCGCGCCGGCCCGATTTGCCGCGCCACATGGCAGGCGGCATCGACAATCCGCTCGGCGCCCGCGCCATGTATCTCGGCTCGACGCTCTACCGCATCCACGGATCGAACGAGCCGGAGACGATCGGCCAGGCGGTGTCGTCGGGCTGCTTCCGCATGACCAACGAGGACGTGACCGATCTCTATGGCCGCGTCTCCGTCGGAGCCACGGTCGTCGTCAAGAACTAGTTGCGCGCTCGACAAGGGAACCCGCGTCGCCGCGGCAGGCTGGAACCCCGGGAGTGGCCGGCCATTCAGTGATTGCGTCGGCGCGGCGATTGCGGCAGCGTCGTCATGATGAATCGGATTTGCCGGTCTTTGCTCTTGCGGATATCAGCGGTCGTCCTGGCCGGCCTCGCGTTCGGCGACGTCATCTGGCCGTCGACGGCGTCGGCCGAAAACCCCGCCATCGCGTCGCGTCAGCGCGGTGAAAAGAAGGCGTTCACCGACAACGAGATCCTGGACGGATTTTTCAAGACCGCGTTCGGCGCCGAATATCAGCTGGCCGGCCGGGTCGACCGCATCCGGAAATACGATACGCCGGTGCGGGTCTTCGCCGACGGCAACCGTCCGGATCGAAAGGCGCAGCTTTCGAAAATCGTCGCCGATATCGCCGGGCGGGTCCAGCATCTCGACATCGCCATGGCGGAAACCAGCGAGGACGCCAACGTGCAGGTCAAGCTGGTGCGCGACCGCGATCTTTTTCGTACCATCTCGACATTCTACGGCAGCGAACGCGCGCGCGAGATCAGGACCTCGCTCGATCCGCAATGCCTTTCAGGTTTTCGCAAGAACGAACAATTCGAAATCGAGCATTCCGACGTCATTCTGACGGTCGACAATGGCGACTTCATCTTCTTTGACTGCGCCTATGAGGAATTGCTGCAATCGCTGGGGCCGATCAACGACACCAGTTCGGTGCCCTGGACCATGTTCAACGACAACGTCTCGATGGGATTCTTCGACGTCTACGACCAGTACATCCTGAACGTTCTGTACGATCCACGCATCAAGGCCGGCATGACCCTGCAGGAGGTCAAGGCCGTGCTGCCCGAAGTGCTCGTGGATGTGCGCGTCTGGGTGCGCAAGGTCAACAATCTTTCCGACTAGCGTGTAGTTGGCAAGAGCATGCGCTCGGATGCGCAGGCGACCGAGAATGAACTCATGGATCTGGGATTTGTCCGCGCCAGATGCGATTGGATTCGAACCGGCCTATGCTGATTTTTCGAACAACTCCCGGCCGATCAGCATGCGCCGGATCTCGCTGGTGCCGGCGCCGATCTCGTACAGCTTGGCGTCGCGCAGCAGCCGCCCGGTCGGATAGTCGTTGATATAGCCGTTGCCGCCGAGCAACTGGATCGCGTCGAGCGCGCATTGCGTGGCCTTTTCCGATGCGTAGAGAATGGCGCCGGCGGCATCCTCGCGCGTGGTCTCGCCGCGGTCGCAGGCTTTCGCCACCGCATACACATAGGCGCGGGAGGCGTTCATCGTGGTGTACATGTCGGCGATCTTGCCCTGCACCAGTTGAAAGGTGCCGATCGGCTGGCCGAACTGCTTGCGCTCGTGCACATAGGGCATCACCACGTCCATGCAGGCCTGCATGATGCCGAGCGGCCCTGCCGCCAGCACCGCGCGCTCGTAGTCGAGGCCGGACATCAGCACGTTGACGCCGCGGCCGACCTCGCTCAGCACGTTCTCTTCCGGCACTTCGCAATTGTCGAACACCAGTTCGCAGGTGTCGGAGCCGCGCATGCCGAGCTTGTCGAGCTTTTGCGCGGTGGAAAATCCTTTCATGCCTTTTTCGATGATGAAGGCGGTGATGCCGCGGGGACCTGCCGCGGCATCGGTCCTGGCATAGACCACCAGCGTATCGGCGACCGGGCCGTTGGTGATCCACATCTTGCTGCCGTTGATGACGAAACGATCGCCTTTCCTGTCGGCACGCGTCGTCATCGATACCACGTCGGAGCCGGCGTTCGGCTCCGACATCGCCAGCGAACCGACATGTTCGCCGGAAATCAGCTTCGGCAGATATTTCCGCTTCTGCGCTTCGTTGCCGTTGCGGCGGATCTGATTGACGCAAAGATTCGAATGCGCGCCATAAGACAGACCCACCGCCGCCGACGCGCGCGAAATCTCCTCGACCGCGATGCAGTGATCGAGATAGCCGAGCCCGGTTCCCCCATATTCTTCCTCGACGGTGATGCCATGCAGGCCGAGCGCGCCGATTTTCGGCCAGAGGTCGCGGGGGAATTGATTGCTCTTGTCGATCTCGGCCGCGCGTGGCGCGATCTCGTTGCTGGAGAAGGCATGCACGGTTTCGCGAATCGCGTCCGCGGTTTCGCCGAGGTCGAAATTGAACATCCGATACGTGTTCGGGATCATGGCGGGCGGCCTCCGGGCAGATAGTTCTGTGTTCTGTGCACAGCCTTTATTCCCTGGAAATAAGCTTGTCACGGGCCGAGACGGCTGAGAACGACATTGGACAGCCTTGCCGACGTGGCCGAATGCACCAAACTGTGCTTGCCCTGGAGCCCGCAACGGGATGTAATTGCCTGAAATACCACGCTTCCGGGAACAACCGGGAAGCGGACAGTCAGGGAGGAGTTGCCGGATGCTCGGGACGATCGACGCCGTTCAAGATGTCGTTCAGGGGACTGCGGAGGAGCGAGCCTATTCGACCCCGCTCGAGGACCTGAACCCAGGCCATCCCGAATTGTTTCGTTCCGATACGTTCTGGCCCTATTTCGACCGGCTGCGCCGGGAAGACCCGGTGCATTACTGCAAGGACAGCCTGTTCGGGCCGTACTGGTCGGTGACCAAATACAACGACATCATGGACATCGAGACCAATCATTCGGTGTTCTCGTCGGCGGCGTCGCTCGGCGGCATCACCATCCGCGACATCGCACCGGACCTGCGTCGCGAAAGCTTCATCGCCATGGATCAGCCGCGCCACAGCGCGCAGCGCAAGACCGTCGCGCCGATGTTCACCCCGACGCATCTCGACCAGCTTGCGATCAACATCCGCAAGCGGTCGGCTGAATGCCTGGACAATCTGCCCAAGAACGAGGTGTTCGACTGGGTCGACCAGGTCTCGATCGAACTGACCACCCAGATGCTCGCGGTGCTGTTCGACTTTCCCTGGGAGGATCGCCGCAAACTGACGCGCTGGTCCGATATCGCGACCACGATTCCCGGTCCGGACGGCGTTGTCGCTACGGAACAGGAGCGGCAGGTCGAGCTGCTGGAATGCGCGACCTATTTCGGGAAGCTCTGGAACGAGCGCATCAATCAGCCGCCGAAGAGCGACCTGCTGTCGATGATGGCGCACAGCGAAGCCACGCGCGACATGGACCCGAAGAATTTCCTCGGCAACCTGGTCTTGTTGATCGTCGGCGGCAACGATACCACCCGCAACACGCTGTCCGGCAGCATCTATGCGCTGAACAAGAATCCGGACCAATATGCCAAGCTGCGCGACAATCCGGCGCTGATCGATAGTTTCGTGCCGGAGGTGATCCGCTGGCAGACCCCGCTGGCGCATATGCGGCGGACCGCGCTTGAAGATATCGAGTTCCGGGGCAAGCAGTTCAAAAAAGGTGACAAGGTCGTGATGTGGTACGTCTCGGGGAACCGTGACGACGAGGTCATCGATCGCCCCTACCAATTCGTGATCGACCGGGCCCGGCCGCGTACCCACCTCTCCTTCGGCTTCGGCATTCACCGTTGCGTGGGAATCAGGCTGGCCGAGTTGCAATTGAAGATTATCTGGGAGGAAATCCTGAAGCGGTTCGACACCATCGAGGTAGTCGGCGAGCCGAGGCGGGTGTATTCGAGCTTTGTGAAGGGCTATGAGACCCTGCCGGTCCGCATCGCCGGCTGACGCGCACATCTCAAAAAAAGCGTGATCTTGGGCATAATGCGAGGCCGGTTCCGGTTTTGCTAATACAACCCCCGCGAGTTATATGATGTCCCATCACAAACAGTTCGGGATCCGACCACGATGAACGTCCAGACATCCCTCAAAGCCGACAAGGCCGAGATTCTGCGCGCGGCTCGCGAAGAGGCCTATTCCACGCCGCTGAAGGATTTTCATCCCGGCGCCCCGCGATTGTTCCAGAACGATACGCTGTGGCCCTGGTTCGAGCGGCTGCGCAAGGAAGAGCCGGTGCATTACTGCACCAATTCGCCGATCGAGCCCTATTGGTCGGTCACCAAATATGACGACATCATGCATGTCGACACCAACCACGGCATCTTCTCCTCGGACAGCAGTCTCGGCGGCATCTTTCTCCGCGACCAGCCTCCGGGCTATAACTGGCCGAGTTTCATTGCCATGGACGAGCCGCTGCACTCGGCCCAGCGCAAGACCGTGTCGCCGATGTTCACGCCGACGCATCTGGACGAACTCGCGGCCCTGATTCGGGAACGCGCCGGCAAGGTGCTCGACGCGCTGCCGCGCAACGAGACCTTCAATTTCGTCGATCGGGTGTCGATCGAGCTGACCACGCAGATGCTGGCGACGCTGTTCGACTTTCCTTGGGAAGAGCGCCGCAAGCTGACGCGCTGGTCCGACGTCTCGACCGCGCTGCCCAAGAGCGGGATCGTGGAATCGGCGGAACAGCGCCGCACCGAGATGGACGAGTGCGCGGCGTATTTTACCAAGCTGTGGAACGAACGCGTCAACTCCGAACCGAGAAACGATCTGATCTCGATGATGGCGCACAATGACGCGACCCGGCACATGGACCCCGAGAATCTGATGGGCAACATCATTCTGCTGATCGTCGGCGGCAACGACACCACCCGCAACACCATGAGCGGCTCGGTGCTGGCGCTGAACGAGAACCCCGACCAGTATCAGAAGCTGCGCGACAACCCGGCGCTGATCGACAGCATGGTGCCGGAAGTCATCCGCTGGCAGACGCCGCTGGCGCATATGCGCCGCACCGCCATGATCGACGCCGAGATCGGCGGCAAGACCATCAAAAAGGGCGACCGCGTGGTGATGTGGTACGTCTCCGGCAACCGCGACGAAGAGGGCATCGAGAACCCCGACGCATTCATCATCGACCGCGCCCGGCCCCGCACGCATCTGTCGTTCGGCTTCGGCATTCATCGCTGCGTCGGCATGCGGCTCGCCGAACTGCAACTGAAGATCGTGTGGCAGGAAATGCTGAAGCGCTTCGACCGGATCGAGGTGGTGGGCGAGCCGAAGCGAGTCTATTCAAGCTTCGTGCGCGGCATCGAATCCTTGCCGGTGCGCATTCCAGCGTGAACAGTCCGGCGCCTTGAGCGCGCCCTGACCAGCCGGGTCGCGCCGAAGCCACCCGGGCGCGCCGGGAAGATCCGGTGCGGCTGTTCGGTCATTTTCAGGGCGGGGTCATTACCGCACTGGCCGATCAGGCCGCCGGTATCGCGGTCACGTCAGGCCGGCCCACAGGGCCGGATCGGGGTGCCGTGGAGGTCAGCCGGCCGACGGCCGCGAATCGGCCGCCCCCTTCCTGAACATGTCGGGCTCGATCGGGGTTGCCACGGTCGAAGTCTTCAGCAAAAACGGTGCTTCCGAACGCCTTTGCGCATTCGCCACCGCGAGCATGCGCCCCCTCGATCTGCCAGCCGGGTTCCGATGACCGCCGAACCAGACGAATATGCCGACATTCGCGACGCCGTCGCCAAGCTTTGCGCCCAATTCCCCGGCGAATACTGGCGCAAGCTCGACCGCGAGATGGCCTATCCCAGCGCGTTCGTCGATGCGCTTGACCGAGGCCGGATACCTCTCGGTCCTGATCCCCGAGGAGTATGGCGGCGCCGGCCTGAAATTATCGGCCGCGGCCGCGATCCTCGAAGAAATCCAGCGTGCCGGCTGCAATGGCGGCGGCTGCCACGCCCAGATGTACACCATGGGCACGCTGCTGCGGCACGGCAGCGACGCGCAGAAGACGAAATGGCTGCCGAAGGTCGCCAGCGGCGAGTTGCGGCTGCAGGCCTTCGGCGTCACCGAGCCGACCAGCGGCACCGACACCTCGTCGCTGAAGACCTTTGCCAGACGCGACGGCGACAACGGCTATATCGTCAACGGCCAGAAGATCTGGACCAGCCGGGCCGAATATTCCGACCTGATGATCCTGTTGGCCCGCACCACGCCGAAGGAGCAATCCCAGAAGCGCACCGACGGCCTGTCGGTCTTCATCGTCGACATGAAGGCGGCCAAGAATAACGGGCTGTCGATCAGCCCGATCCGCACCATGATGAACCACTCGACGACGGAAGTGTTCTTCACCGACATGCGGGTTCCGGCCGAAAACCTGATCGGCGAGGAAGGCAAGGGCTTTCGCTACATCCTCTCCGGCATGAATGCCGAGCGTATCCTGATCGCCTCCGAATGCGTCGGCGACGCCAAATGGTTTATCGCCAAGGCTTCCGCCTACGCCAGGGAGCGCGCGGTGTTCGGCCGTCCGATCGGGCAGAATCAAGGGGTGCAGTTTCCCATTGCAAAAGCCTACGCCGCGATGCGCGCCGCCGAACTGATGGTGAGGGAAGCCACCCGCAAATACGAAGCCGGGCTCGATTGCGGCGCCGAAGCCAATATGGCCAAGATGCTGGCGGCCGACGCCTCCTGGGAAGCCGCCAATGCCTGCGTGCAGACCCATGGCGGTTTCGGGTTTGCCGAAGAATACGACATCGAACGCAAATTCCGCGAGACCCGGCTCTATCAGGTGGCGCCGATCTCGACCAATCTCATTCTCTCGTACATCGCCGAGCACGTGCTGGGCATGCCCCGCTCCTACTGAGAAAAACAGATGCTGCCGCTTGAGGGATTGATCGTCATCGCCGTCGAACAGGCGGTCGCTGCGCCTTTCTGCAGCTCCCGGCTGGCCGATGCCGGCGCCCGCGTCATCAAGGTGGAGCGGCCGGAGGGTGACTTTGCCCGCGGCTACGATGCGGCGGCCAAGGGACAGAGCAGCTATTTCGTCTGGCTCAACCGCGGCAAGGATTCCGTGGTGATCGACCTTGCGACCAAGGAAGGCCGCGCCAGCCTCGAAGACCTGATCGCGGGCGCGGATGTGCTGATCCAGAACCTCAAGCCGGGCTCGATGGACAAGCTCGGGTTTTCGCTGCAGCGCCTGCGCACGGATTACCCAAAGCTGATCTGCTGCACCATCTCCGGCTATGGCGACGACGGCCCCTACGCCGATCGCAAGGCCTATGACCTGCTGATCCAGGCCGAGAGCGGGCTGGCCTCGATCACCGGCGGACCGGAAGGCGCTTCGCGGGTCGGAATGTCGATCGTCGATGTCGCCACCGGCGCCACCGCGCATGCCGCTATCCTCGAGGCGCTGATCGCGCGCTCCCGCAGCGGCAAGGGCGCCGATATCCGGATTTCGATGTTCGACGTGATGGCCGACTGGCTGACGGTGCCGCTGCTCAATGCCGAGGCCGGCAATCCGCCGCAGCGGATGGGCCTCGCGCATCCGTCGATCGCGCCTTACGGCGTGTTTCGCTCCAAGGACGGCAAGGACATCCTGATTTCGATCCAGAGCGAGCGCGAATGGAAGAAATTATGCGCCGAGGTGCTGGGTCAGCCCGACCTGCCCGCCGATCCCAGGTTTTCCAACATGGTCGAGCGCGTGCGCAACCGCGAGCTCACCGACAAGACCGTCGGCGATCGTTTCGCAACCATGACCCGCGATGAACTGCTGAAGCGTTTGTCCGACGCCGACATCGCCTTTGCCGAGGTCAACACCATGGCCGACCTCGCGATGCATCCGCATTTGCGCCGCATCGAGGTCGATACCCCGGCGGGGCCGGTGACCTATCCGGCGCCGGCTGCGATTGTCGTCGACGCGCCGCGGCGCTATGGCGCGGTGCCCGGCATCGGCGACCACACCGAGACCGCCAAAGTTCCTCAAGTCCGGGCCAAATCGACATGAGCGAAAAACCCGATCTCGATCATCTGCGCCAATGGATCGGCCGCACCGGCGAAGCCTCCGACATCGTCACGGCGCAACTGGTGAAGGGCTTGCGGGCCACGCTGTTCCAGGAGATCGGCGAACCGAAGCCGAGCGATCCGGCGCCGTGGACCGTGCATTGGTGCCTGGCGCAGCCGGTGTTTCCGATGTCGGAGCTGGGCCCGGACGGCCACCCCGCCCGCGGCGGATTTCTGCCGCCGGTGCCGCTGCCGCGGCGGATGTGGGCCGGCGGCGAGCTCGAATTCATCGAGCCGCTGCGCGTCGGCGACGAGACGACGCGGACCTCGCGCATATCGGACGTGACGATGAAGACCGGCAGCACCGGCGTGCTGTGTTTCGTATCCGTCGAACATCTGGTGACGACGCCGCGCGGCCCCGCCATCCGCGAGCGGCAGGATATTGTCTATCGAGACATCTCGACTTCCCAAGCTGCGCCGGCCAAGCCGGCAGCGCCGCCGCCGGCCGCGCAGCACCGTGAAAGCCACATGGCCGATCCGGTGCTGCTGTTTCGCTATTCGGCGCTGACCTTCAACGGCCACCGCATCCATTACGACCGCGACTATGTCACCAAGGTCGAGGGCTATCCCGGCCTGATCTTCCACGGCCCGATGCAGGCGGCGCTTATCGTGGAGCTGGCCGCAAAGCTTCATGGCGGCGCGGCGCCGAAGAAATTCAGCTATCGCGGCGTGCAGCCATTGTTCGAAGGCAGCGAGTTCAGCGTCAATGCCAACGCGACCGGCGCCGGCATGGAACTGTGGACGGCGAATTCGGCGGGACAACCGACGATGAAGGGCACGGCTGCGTGGTGAGACCGTCATTGCGAGCGAAGCGAAGCAATCCATGCATCCGCTCAGGAAGTATGGATTGCTTCGTCGTTTCGCTCCTCGCAATGACGGAGATCTATCGGCGACACTGAGGTTACGCAGCATTGCCCCCGAGACCGACAAAAACGGCGAGCAAACTGGTCAGTGTCAAGGATGCCACCTTGGACCTCCTGCGCGCCTTTGGAATCCGCAAAGTCTTCGGCAATCCCGGCTCGACCGAACTGCCGTTCCTGAGCGACTGGCCTGACGATATCGATTACGTGCTGGGCCTCCAGGAAGCTTCCGTGATCGGCATGGCCGACGGCTATGCCCAGGCCACCCGTAACGCCGGCTTCGTCAATCTGCATTCCGCCGCCGGCGTCGGCAACGCGCTCGGCAACATCTACACCGCGCACCGCAACCAGACGCCGCTGGTGATTACCGCCGGCCAGCAGGCGCGCAGCATCCTGCCGTTGCAGGCGTTTCTCTATGCCGAGCGCGCGTCGGAATTTCCCCGCCCCTATGTCAAGTACAGCGTCGAACCCGCGCGCGCCGAGGATGTTCCAGCCGCGATCGCGCGCGCCTATTACGTGGCGATGCAGCCGCCCTGCGGGCCGACATTTGTCTCGGTGCCGATCGACGACTGGACCCATCCAACGCAAGCGATAGACGCCCGCAACGTCAGCCGGGAGCTCGGCCCCGACGCGCGCGCTATGCAGGCGCTGGTGGCCGCGCTCTCGGCCAGCAAGCGCCCTGCCCTCGTCGTCGGCCCCGGCGTTGATCGCGCGCAAGCCGTCGATCTGATGGTGCGGGTCGCGGAAAAGGCCAAGGCCGCCGTTTGGGTCAGCCCGTTTTCGGCGCGCTGCAGTTTTCCGGAGCGGCACCCGCAATTCGCGGGCTTCCTGCATGCCTCGCCGGCGCAGCTTTCGGACGCCCTGCGCGATCATGATCTGGTGGTCGTGATCGGCGCGCCGGTGTTCACGTTTCACGTCGAGGGCCACGCCGCGATCTTCGACGGCGTGACCACGATCTTTCAGATCACAGACGATGCCGATGCGGCGGCGGTGTCGCCGCTCGGCAACAGCATCGTCGCTACCATGAAGCCCGCGCTGGAGATGCTGCTCGAACTGTTGCCGGAGACCAGGCGCGCAATGCCGTCAGGCCGCACCCTGCCGCCGGCGCCGCGCGCGGCCGATCCGATTGCGGTCGAATTCCTGTTGCACATCCTCTCGGCCGCCATGCCTGACGACGCCGTGCTGGTGGAGGAAGCCCCGTCGCACCGTCCGGCGATGCAAAAGTTCATGCCAATGCGCGGACAGGACAGTTTTTACACCATGTCGAGCGGCGGCCTCGGCTATAGCCTCCCCGCTTCGGTCGGCATGGCGCTCGGCCGCCCCGGCGTCAGAACCGTCTGCCTGATCGGCGACGGCTCGGCGATGTATTCGATCCAGGCGCTGTGGACGGCGGCGCAGCGCAAGCTGCCGTTGACGGTGGTGGTGATCAACAACGCCGGCTATGGCGCGATGCGCTCGTTCAGCCAGGTGATGCAGGTGCGCAATGTGCCCGGACTCGATCTACCCGGCATCGACTTTGTCCGGATCGCGCAGGGCCTGGGCTGCGACGCGGTGCGGGTGGCGAAATCATCCGAGCTTGCGCCCGCGCTCAAACGCGGCCTCGCGCATGACGGCGTCAGCCTGATCGAAGTGATGGTGGATTCCGCGGTGCCGCTGCTTTATGCGCAGAAGAGCTGATGGGGATGAACCAAACCGTCATTCCGGGGCGACGCGAAGCATCGAACCCGGAATCTCGAGATTCCGGGTCTGGTGCTTACGCACCATCCCGGAATGACGACACCTACTTCCCGAAAGCTTCCCGCATCCTGGCCTGGATCTTCGCCATGCCCGCGATCCAGCGGTCGTAGTTCTCGGTCTTCTTGCGCATGTAGCCCAGCACTTGCGGATGCGGCAGGATCAAGAATGTTTCCTGCTCGATGCCGGCCAGCGCATCCTGGGCGACTTGTTCGGGCGTCAGATCGCCGTCGCCGGATTGCGGGCCTTTCGGGATCGAGCGCAGCATGTTGGTATCGACGCCCTGCGGGCACAGGATCGAAACCTTGATGCCATCGGCCTTGTGCGAGATCGCGAGGTTCTCGGCGAATCCCACGGCCGCATGTTTGGTGGTCGAATAGGCTGGGCTTCCCACCTGCGACAGAAGGCCGGCGGCGGAGATCGTGTTGAGGAAATAGCCGCCGCCCCGCGCCTTCATCAACGGGATCAGATGCCGCGCCGCGTAGACATGCGCCATGACGTGGATAGCCCAGCTTCGCGCCCACGGCTCGTCGGAGGTGCCGCCGGCATTCTCCGAGGTGGGATCGAAGCCGCCGCCAATGCCGGCATTGGAGCAAAACAGCGCGATCGGACCGAACTGCCGCTCGGTTTCCTCGATGACATGGCGGATGTCTTTTTCCTGGCCGACATCGCATTTGAATGCCGCGCCGCCGATCGAGGCCGCAACCGCTTCCGCGCCCGCGAGATCGAGATCGGCCACGACGACCTTGGCGGCGCCGGCGCGGTGAAAGGTTTCGCACAGCGCCCGGCCGATGCCGTTGGCGCCCCCGGTGACAACCACGACCTGGCCTGCGACCTGCATCGGACCCTCGAGCTGCGAGAAAGTCTCAGGTGGCGAGAACGAGATCGAGCACCGCGGTGTAATGACAGGCCGCGCCGCCCAGCACAAAGCAATGCCAGATCACGTTCTGGAAGCGCAGCCGCTGCCAGGCGTGAAAGATCACGCCGGTACTATACAGCAGCCCGCCCGCGATCGTGAACCACAGCGCCATCGTCGGCAGCGCCGCCATCACGGCGTCGTAAAGCATGAAGCCGCTCCAGCCCATCGCCAGATAGAGGCCGACCGCAAGCCGGTCGTAACGGCCGGGCAGCACCAGCTTGATCACGATACCCACAATCGCCACGCACCACACGCCGATCAACAGCGCGACGGCGAAGATGCTGTCCTTTAATTCCATGATGAACGGGGTGTAGGTCGCCGCGATCAGCACATAGATCGCCGAATGATCGAAACGGCGCAGCACCCATTTGGCCCGCGAGATCGGCCACAGGTTATAGGTCGCCGACAGCACCAGCATCGCCAGCAGTCCCGCGGCATAGACCGACACGACGGCGACCTCGAATGCCGTGGCATAGATCGCAGTGAGCACCACCAGCACGGTGGCAGCGATCAATCCGAAACACACGCCGACGGCGTGCACGACGCCGTCCGCGATCAGTTCGGCCCGATCGTAGTTCCAGCGAACCGCGCCGGCCGCCGCATGCGCCGAGGTCGAAGCCAGTTGCTTGAGTTTGAAAACGGTCATGGCGGTTCCGGAAAATGCTGCAGCGAAGCGATAAAACATAGGTCTCGCGAGGTCAACGAACGTTCAAGTGTCGCTCGCAATCGCGTCCGAACTGTGAAACTTGATTTTGGCCCGCTAATCGCCACTTTACAGATGGTTCCGCAGCCTTTTCCCTCATTACATCAAGTTTTCCGCGCCCGCATGGCCCTTACTTTTTCCGATATCGTCGAGGAAGCGCGCCTGTCGGCGCGGGCTCTGTTGGATTATGGTGACCACTTTTTTAATCCGACGGTCCGGCTCGGCGTCACCGGGCTGTCACGCGCCGGAAAGACGGTGTTCATCACGGCGCTGATCCATGGGCTCACGCGCGGCGGCCGCTTTCCGATTTTCGAACCGCTCGCCACCGGCCGGATCGCGCGCGCCCGGCTTGAGCCGCAGCCCGACGATGCGGTGCCGCGCTTCGATTACGAGAACCATGTCCGCACCCTGATCGAGCAGCGCCGCTGGCCGAACTCGACGGTCGACATCAGCGAACTGCGGCTGGTCATCGACTATCAGCGACGAAATGGCGCGGACAGAACGCTCACGCTCGATATCGTCGACTATCCCGGCGAATGGCTGCTCGATCTGCCGCTGCTCGACAAGAGCTACGAGCAATGGTCCGCCGAGAGCCTCGCCTTGTCGCGGGAGAGCGTTCGCGCAAGACTCGCGGCGCCGTGGCACGCGCATCTTACAACCTTGAAAGCCGCGGAGCGCGAAGACGAACAGGCGGCGCTGGCGGCCGCGCGGCTGTTCACCGAATATCTGCGCGCCTGCCGCGACGAACGCTTCGCCATGAGCCTGCTGCCGCCCGGCCGCTTCCTGATGCCGGGAAACCTCGCGGGATCGCCGGCGCTGACCTTTGCACCGCTTGAAATTCCTGCGGACGGCGAGGCGCCCGACGGATCGCTGTGGGCGATGATGCGGCGGCGTTACGAGGCCTACAAGGACGTGGTGGTTCGGCCTTTCTTCCGCGATCATTTCTCGCGGCTCGACCGCCAGATCGTGCTGGTCGATGCGCTGGCGGCGTTTAACGCCGGCCCGGAGGCGCTGCATGATCTCGAAGCGGCGCTGGCGGGAATTCTCGAATGTTTCAGGATCGGCCGCAGCACCCTGCTCAGCACCTTGTTCCGGCCCCGGATCGACCGGATCCTGTTCGCCGCCACCAAGGCCGATCATCTGCACCATACCAGCCATGACCGCCTGGAAGCGGTGCTGCGGCGAACCGTCGACCGGGCGGTGGCGCGGGCCGTGGACACCGGCGCCGAGATCGACGTGGTGGCGCTGGCCGCGGTGCGCGCCACCCGCGAGGCGCAAGTGCAGCGCGGCCGCGACAAGCTGCCCTCGATCCTGGGCACGCCCGCGCCGGGCGAGATGGCCAATGGCGAGGCGTTCGATGGAACGGCCGAGGTCGCGACCTTTCCCGGCGATCTGCCCGACGATCCGGAGGAACTCTTCAAAAGCGAGAGCGCGTTTCGCGGGTTGTCCAGCGCGTCCGCCGAAAAGAGCGATTTTCGCTTTCTTCGCTTTCGCCCGCCGCAACTCGAGCGCGACGGCGCCGACGAGCCCGCTCTGCCTCATATCCGCCTCGACCGCGCCCTTCAGTTCCTGATCGGAGACCGACTGCAATGAGCGAGCGCCCTCATCATCGCCGTCCCGCGACCTTCAAGCTCGACGACCCCGGCGTGGTCGTGATGGAACCGGACGACAAAAGCCGCCCGTCGCGCGGCACGGTCCATATCACGCCGGAACCGGACGCTGCGTTGCTGCCGGTTCCATTGGAGGCGCCGATCCTTGCTGCGCGACGCGGCTTTCGCTGGGGCGCGCTGTTCTGGAGCGCGCTCGGCGGCCTTGTCCTGCTCGGTCTCGGGCTCAGCACCACGCGTTTGATCGAAGACCTGTTCGCGCGCAGCGAAGGGCTCGGCTATCTCGGATTGGCTTTTGCCTTCGCCGCCGCGCTGGCGCTGGTCGTCGTTGTCGGGCGCGAAGCGTTCGGACTGGCGCGGCTGGCCACCATCGAAAAAATGCACCTGCGCGCGACAGCGGCGCTGCTCAGCGACGATCGCGCCGAAAGCCGGGTGATCGTGCAGGACCTCGTCCAGCTTGCGCACCAGAACCCGCAACTCGCGCGCGCCCGCGCCGCGCTGCAGGGCCATGCCGACGACATCATCGACGGCGCCGATCTGATCCGCCTCGCCGAGCGCGAATTGATGACGCCGCTCGATCAGGAGGCTCGGCGTCTTGTCTCGTCGGCGGCGCAGCGCGTCTCGATCGTCACCGCCGTCAGTCCGCGCGCCCTGATCGACGTGCTGTTCGTGTTTGTGGCCTCGTTGCGCATGATCCGGCAATTGGCGCACCTCTACGGCGGACGGCCGGGTGCGCTCGGGATGATCCGGCTGATGCGTCACGTCATCGCGCATCTCGCCATCACCGGCGGCATGGCAGCGAGCGACAGCCTGGTCCAGCAGGTGCTGGGCCATGGCATCGCCGCGAAACTGTCGCAGCGGCTCGGCGAAGGCGTTCTCAACGGTCTGCTCACCGCGCGGCTCGGCCTTGCCGCCATCGACGTCACCCGCCCGCTGCCGTTCACCGCATTGCCGCGGCCGGTACTCAGCGATCTCGCAAAGGATCTCCTGCGCAAGCGCGACAGCGAGGAGTGAGCTGGATTTGGGAATGGCGCCACCTCTCCACTTGTGAGATAGGTCGGATTGCATCGCAGATGCGATCCGGGTGAGGGGTTACGGACTCACGATAGACCGTGCCCCCTCACCCCAACCCTCTCCCACAAGGGGAGAGGGAGCGCACCGCCGTTTTTGCAATTCTAGATTCAAATTTCACACAGCCAATTGTCGAACCGTCATTGCGAGCGCAGCGAAGCAATCCATCTCACCGCGTAAAGAAAGAATGGATGGCTTCGCTGCGCTCGCAATGACGTTGCTATAGTTTCGGATACGACTTTCGTTCTCGCGGCGCGCTGCGTCCGAGCTATGTATGTGTCTCTCGCCCGAAGAGGGCGTGGGGAACGCCGGGTGCCCGCTGCACCCGCAGCCTCGTGTGCGCTTTGAATTGATAAAAAGCACACGAGTAAACGAGTACACCGGAATCACCCGGCGTTCCCGCACGCAATGGTTTTAACGGTTTCCTTCGTGCTCTCCTCGGTGACCGGGCTTGATTGCCACCGTCGCCAGCGGATATTTGGCTTATCTGCGCCCGGTAGGGCCGACTTGCCATCCACGAGCTTGACGCCAGCGTCGGGGCGTCAGGACCACACGACTTCGCCGTCCGCAGCAATCGTCTCTCGTCTGCGCGCTCCGTGCCGCTCACGGATTCATAAAATCCGCCCTGCGATCTTTGCGCGCTCAACGCTGCCGCGTCCACCGCATCCCATCCCAACGTTCGTGACGATGGCCAACGCCCCTCTTGCGAGACGGGATGACAAAAGTTCTAGAAGTGATTTGGGGTAAACGAAAACAGGAATATTTTTGCAAGGAGGACTGGACCACCCAAATCAGTTTGAAAAATCACGAGAAATCGCCAGGCACGCGCGACGGCGTTTTCATGACGGCTCTGGCGCCGATCGCGCCCGATGCCCCCGGCTGATTTTCCACGACCACCGGCTGGCCTGGCAACGGAACATTGCCGGCCAGCACGCGCCAGCGATAGAAAGGCGAATCCGGCGGCGGTGAAAGCTCCGGCGTCCAGCCGGTGAGCTTTTCCAGCGCATAGGTATCCATCACCATCCCGCGCCAGCTTCGCTCCACGCGTTCGAGCGGCTCTCTGACCGCTGTCGTGGCCGCCCACAATGGAATGGCGTTGTCCGGCTCGCGCGCGACATAAAGACCCGTGTGGCCTCTGATCAAATCCATGCCGGGGTCGCGAAAGCCCAGAAATCGGCCGCGCTCATTGATCTGGATCACCGGCACGCGGCCATTGAAATACCAGCGCAGCATGGCGTAGGTCCGGTAGTCCGTGGTGGCGATCCAGCTCGCGCCGGTCTTTTGCAACTCGGCCTGCGCGCGCGCGACGACCTGCGGGTATCCCGCCTCGCCGCCGATCGGATCGGCCTTGCCGATGAAATTCCAGGGCGCTGCGACATAATAGAGAAACACCAGAACGACGAAGGCGATGCCGGATATGATCGCGGCGTTGGCCCATGCGATGGTCGATTTGATGATCCAGGCCGGAAACCCTTCCCGCGGCAGCATCGCGATGTTGATGGCGGCCGCGGCAAACCCGATCGGCCACATGAACATCGGCCAGGTATCGCCGACCCGCAGCGTCAGCGATTTCCAGAAGAAATAACCGAAAGGCACGATCACGGCGGTCGAAAGCAGAATGGCCACGGCGTTGCCCCGGCGATATCCCCGCCACGCCGTCAGAGCAAGCCCCGACAACACCACCGGCAGCAGGATGAATCCGACCAGCCCGAACTGCAGGCCGATATAGTCGCCAACCGTGCGCAACGACAATTCATGGGTCGCGGTGGCCCGCACGAACTGGAATCGGAACGATGCCCAATCGTTTTGCGCATTCCAGATCAACACCGGCAGGAATATCGCAAGCGCGATCAGCGCCGCGGCCCAGGGATACGGACTGAGCAGCCAGCGCCGGCGCCAGTCCGGCACCAGCATGAACGCGAGTACGGCCGGCACCATCATCACCACGGTGAATTTGGACAATAGCGCCAGCCCCGCGAACACGCCCGCGGCCAGCCACCAGCGCGCATCGCCGCTTTCGCTGAGGCGGACCAGCGCCCACACCATCGCGACCGCGAACGGGATCACCGCGATGTCGGGCGAGACCTTGGCCATCAAGAGCCCGTAATAGAGCGCCGCCTCCGGCATCAGCAGCGCGAGCACGATCGCGCGAAAATCATGCGTGACGCGCCGGACGATATCGGCGAGCAGCAATTGCGTGACCAGCATTGCCAATATGCCGGCGAACCTGACGCCGAGATTGGTGTCGCCGAATATCGCGGTGCCGAACCGGATGAACCAGGCGATCATCGGGGGGTGATCGAGGTAGCAAAGCACGTTTTCCTTCGACCAGGTCCAGTAATAGGCCTCATCGGTGCGCAGATCGATCACGCTGGCGTAGACGATCCGCAACACCGTCATCGCGGCGATCAGCGCGGCCACGCCAAGCCATTGCCGCAAGGCAGGACGGTGCGGTTTCGTGCGGCTGCTATCGGAGGGGGCGATCGTCACGGCGCTTTCTCCCCGACTCCGGATGGGGTGTCAATGTGTTCACCCCCTCGGCGTCGCCCCGGCGAAGGCCGGGGCCCATAGCCACCGATGTCGATGGTGAAGGCGGGCGTCTGCCAACCTCCCGAACGAGACATCACGCGGTATGGGTCCCGGCCTTCGCCGGGACGACGCGCCGAATGGTGGTCGCTGAGGGAATAAAGCTCTATATCGTTCGTTATTATTATCGATAACTGCATACCGGATCGCATGGCCCGCTCTTCCCTGGAACAGCTCAAGAGATCAGTCCGCGGCATCAGCGTCCGGCAGGTCCGCCTTGTCTGCGGCCTGGTGTTGTTTGCCTACCTGGTCAGCCATTTCCTCAACCACGCGCTCGGCAACATTTCGATGGACGCCCTTGCCGCCGGCGTCACTTACCACACCATGTTCTGGCAATTCCTGCCCGTCGCGATCGCATTTTATACCGCGGCACTGGTCCACGCCGGTCTCGGGATCTGGGCGCTTTACGAGCGCCGGCAGTTTCGCTGGAAAGCGGTCGAGCCGCTGCAACTCGTGCTCGGCCTCAGCGTACCCGCGCTCATCATCACCCATCTGGTCGGCGTGCGGCTTGGCCAAACGCTGTTCGGACACGAAAAACTCTATCCTCAGGTATTTTTTGCTTACTGGGTGGTATGGCCATCGAGGAAGTGGCTGCTGTTCTCGGTCCTTTTGATTTCCTGGATTCACGGCTGTATCGGTCTTTATTTCTGGCTGCGGATGAAGGCATTCTACAAGCGCGCAGCGCCATTTCTGCTTGCCGCGGCCGTGCTGGTTCCGACGCTGGCCCTGCTGGGTCTCTATCAAGGCGGCCGCAGCGTGGTCGAGGATAGCGACAGCGTCGAGTGGAGAGCGGAAAATCTTTCGCGAGCCCAGGTCGGCACCCAGGCCGAACAGGCCGTATTGAGGACCATCGAGAATTACTTCCTGATCGGCTATCTCGGCCTGCTCGGACTGGTTTTGCTGGCAAGAGGCGTGCGCGCCCTGCACGAGCGCCGCGGCGGCATGATCAGCCTGTCCTACGGCAATGGCCGGACAATTCGGGTGCCGAAGGGCCTCAGCGTGCTCGAGGCGAGCCTGCGCAGCAACCTGCCGCACGCCAGCGTCTGCGGCGGCCGCGCGCGTTGTTCGACCTGCCGGATTCGCGTGATCGGGGATTGCAGCGCATTGCCCGAGCCGTCGCAGCGCGAGGCGTTCGTGCTCAACCGCGTCGGGGCGGCCGATCCCTCCATTCGCCTTGCCTGCCAGTTGCGGCCGACATCGGATCTTTCGTTCTTCCAGCTCTTCATGCCGCACGCCATCACGGCCAACGCGCATGCTTCGAACCCGACCCGCATCGGCCAGGAGCGTTACCTCGTCAGCCTGTTCGTCGACATGCGCGGTTCGACCATGCTCGCGGAAAAGCAGCTGCCGTTCGATACCGTTTTCATCGTCAACCGGTTCCTGGGCGCGGTGTCGCAGGCGGTGATCGAATGCGGCGGCCAGCCCAACCAGTTCGTCGGCGATGGAATGCTGGCCCTGTTCGGCCTCGGCGCCAGCCCGCAGACCGCCTGCCGCCAGGCGCTCAAGGCGGCGGCGATGATTGCCGCCAATGTCGACGAATTGAATCGGTTCTTGAGCCACGACCTGCGCGAACCGATCCGCTTCGGCATCGGCATCCATGGCGGCGAAGTGATCATCGGCGACATCGGCTACCGCGACCACATGGTGTTCACCGCCCTCGGAGACGCGGTCAATGTCGCAGCGAGGCTGCAGGACATGACGAAGAGCCTCGGATGCGAAGCGATCCTGTCGGAGGAAGTTCGTATCACCGCCGGCCTCGCGCCCGATGATCTGCCGCAGCAGGAAGTCGCGATCCGCGGACGAGGCCAGCCGCTGATCGTTCGCTCCGTCACCGATGCGAAGATGCTGTCCGGATTGGTTGACGATATGGGAGCGGTCGCGGCGTAATCAGCCGCAGCGCCGCCGCTGTGTGATCTATCACACACCTGAATATTCGTTCAGGAAATTGTCTCGAACCGCACCCCTGAACGGCGCGACAGATGGGCGATGGGTAGGACCGAACCGATCAACCCACGCCACAGCGCACCGTCAAGGAGAACGACCATGTTACGCAAGATCACCCTCGCACTCGCTGCCGCAGCCTCTCTCAGCACCTTCGCACTGGCTCCCACCGCCGCGTCGGCGCACTGGAAGGGCGGCGGATTCGGCGGTTTCCATCATCACCACTGGGGCCCCAGCTTCGGCATCGGCTACGTCGGCAACAGCTTTGGCGGCGACGGATGTTATGTGACGCGCCGCGTGCCGACCCCGTTCGGCTTTCGCTGGCGCACCGTCAATATCTGCGGATATTGATAGAGACCTTCCATTCTCGTGGTTGAAAAACTCCGGCCGCCGCAAGCGGCCGGGGTTTCCAGTTGTTGCAGCGCGGCGCTCTCCGCCGCACCAAGGCAGGCCAGCGGAATTATTCCATCACAGTCCTGGCAACGCTTCAAAAGCATGAATTGACTCGGACATTACGGATGCGAAACTCGCGTCACTGAGTCCGGTGGCGACCGGCCTCGATAGACAAGCTTCGGAGGAAGCACGATGCTCGACCGACGAGAATTGATGAAACGCGCCGGTATGGCGGCGCTGGCGACAGGCCTCGGTTCGTTCAAGGCGCTCGCACTCGACGACGTGACGTTGCCCTTCGACAACGGCGAACGGCCACTGGTGAAATATCCACAGAAGCGCCCGATGATCGGCCAGACCAGCCGGCCGCCGCAACTCGAGACGCCGTTTTCCATCTTCAACGACGGCGCGATCACGCCGAACAACGCTTTTTTCGTCCGCTATCATCTGGCGGATGTGCCGCTCGACATCGATCCGGACAAGTTCGCGCTCGAGATCAAGGGCAAGGTCGATCGTCCATTGAAGCTCTCGCTGAAGGAAATCAAAAAGCTTCCCGCGATCGAGCTGGTTGCCGTCAACCAATGCTCGGGCAACAGCCGCGGGTTTTCCAATCCGCGCGTCGCCGGCGGGCAATTGGGCAATGGCGCAATGGGCAATGCGCGCTGGCGCGGCGTGCCGCTGAAAACCGTGCTCGACAAGGCCGGCGTGCAGCAGGGCGCCAGGCAAGTCACCTTCAATGGCATGGACGGACCGGTCAGCGACAAGACGCCTGACTTCGTCAAGGCGCTCGATATCGATCACGCCCGCGACGGCGAGGTGATGCTGGCCTATGGCATGAACGGCGACGATCTGCCGGTTCTCAACGGCTTTCCGCTTCGCCTCGTCGTGCCCGGCTATTACGGCACCTATTGGGTGAAGCACCTCAACGAGATCAACGTCATCGACGGCGTGTTCGATGGCTTCTGGATGAAGAGCGCCTATCGCATTCCGGACACGCCCTGCAACTGCGTCGAGCCGGGTACGGCGCCCAAAGCGACGATCCCGATCAACCGCTTCACCGTCCGCTCCTTCATCACCAATGTAACCGATGGCGCAAAAATAAAGCCGGGTGGAGCGACCCTGAAGGGAATCGCATTCGACGGCGGCAAGGGCATCAAGGAGGTCGCGGTCTCGATCGATGGCGGAAAGACCTGGACACCGGCAAAGCTCGGCAAGGATCTCGGAAAATATTCGTTCCGCGAATGGAAGCTGCCGGTGAAGCTCGCCGCAGGGAGCCACGAACTGAGGGTTCGCGCGACCAGCCATGCCGGCGAAACGCAACCGACCGAGCCGTTGTGGAATCCGGCGGGCTACCTGCGCAACGTCATCGAAACCGTTCGCGTCACCGCGGCCTGAGGAGATCGGTCATGGCATGGTCTTTTTTGCTGGCGCGCGTCCTTCCGCTCGTAGCCCTCGCAGGGCTGGCTCTCGGCCCGGCCGACGCGGCGCCGGTCTCCTACAAGCTTCCGGACGAGACCGCGGCGTTCAAGCCCGGACCCAACCTCGAAGCGGTGCAGAACAATTGCACGGCCTGTCATTCCGCCGACTACATCAGCACGCAGCCGCGCGGGCCGAAATTCAAGAACGAGTTCTGGCGGGCCGAAGTGACGAAGATGATCAAGGTCTACGGCGCGCCGATCGACGACGCCGATATCGACAAGATCGTCGAATATCTCGCCGCGACGTATTAGGACACGCCGCCATCGGAACATGGCCACCTGTACCCGATGTGGAGATTGCAGTGCACGCGCCGACCGGCGGCCACGTGTCTTGGGTTACCGCCAGCTTGTCGGACTTCAATAGCCGTCAGCTTGGGTTGTATTTCCCACTGACGTCCCGCTCTCTAAGTGCTAGGCTTCAGGCTGCCTAAGCGTCTTCTTCGGGGGACACATGCAGCGGCGCGAATTCATCACGGCGAACGCAGCGGCGGCAACGCCGCGAATTGCGCGCACGCGACACGCGATGCCGGCGATCGAATTCTTCAACACGGCCTCGCCGATCGACCGCGTTGCGGCCTCCATGACTTCCCGCGCGAATTCGAATGATCGTCCAAGCGCGGGGGACGATGCCCCGCGTCAGCCACGGGTTCTGCCATGACAGGCATCTCGGAGTGGCTGGCATCGATCGGCCTGGAAGAATACGCGCCGCGCTTTGGCGAGAACGCCATCGACCTCTCGGTGGTCCGCGATCTGACAGAGCAGGACCTCAAGGACCTCGGCGTCCTGCTTGGGCACCGGCGCAAGATATTGCGGGCGATCGCAGAACTTAAGGGCGATGCGCTCCCACCCTCGCAAACCGGGGCCAAAGCGGCCCCGCGAGACGGCGCCGAGCGGCGCCAACTGACGGTCATGTTTTGCGATCTGGTGGGCTCGTCGGCGCTGTCGGCCCGCCTTGATCCGGAGGACTTGCGGGCGGTCATCGGCGCCTATCACGCCTGCATCGCCAAGGTTATCGCGGAGGCGGATGGCATCATCGCGCGATACATGGGCGATGGCGTGCTGGCCTATTTCGGCTATCCCCAGGCGCATGAGGACGATGCCGAGCAGGCGACGCGCGCCGGGCTGGCGCTGGTCGACGCCGTGGCCAACCTCCAGACCGATATCGGCACCGAGCTTCAGGTTCGGGTCGGCATCGCCACCGGCATGGTGGTCGTCGGCGATTTGACCGGCGAAGGCGCCGCAAAGGAGCAAGCGGTCATCGGCGAGACGCCGAACCTGGCGGCGCGGCTGCAATCATTCGCCAATCCCGGCACGGTCCTGATCTCCGAGAGCACGCACCGCCTCACCGACGGTCATTTCGAATACCGCAATCTGGGCCTTATCGCTCTCAAGGGATGGGCGGGACCGATCCCGGCCTGGCAGGTGCTGAGGGCAAGCGGCGTGGAAAGCCGCTTCGAGGCCCAGCACAAGACCCGGTTGACGCCGCTGATCGGGCGTGAAGAGGAGATCGAGCTGCTGTTGCGCCGCTGGCAGCGCTGCGCGCAGGGCGAAGGCTGCGTCGTGATGCTGACCGGCGAGCCGGGTATCGGCAAGTCGCACATCGCGCTCGCGCTTCAGGAGCGGATCCAGTCCGAACCTCACATCACGGTGCGCCAGTTCTGCTCGGCGCACCACACCAACAGTGCGCTGTATCCGCTGATACGCCAGCTCGAACGCGCCGCCCGGTTCGAGCGAAGCGATGCGCCGGCGGAGAAGTTCGGCAAGCTTGAGAACCTGCTGATGCAGTCCGGCGCCGACGCGAACCAGGTGGTGCCGATTCTGGCCAACCTTCTGTCGCTGCCGCCTGATGACCGCTACCGCGCGCCGGAGCTCAGCCCGCAGAAGCGCAAGGAAATGACCCTGGCAGCGCTCGTGACTCAGCTCAAAGCCCTGGCGGCGCAGCAACCGGTTTTCGTCATCTTCGAGGATATCCATTGGGCGGACCCGACCTCGCTGGAGCTGCTCACGATTACGCTGGAACAGATACCGCGGCTGAGGGTATTGCTTCTGATCACCGCGAGACCGGAGTTCGCGCCGCCCTGGCCGGGCCATTCGCATGTGACGACGATCTCGCTCACGCGCTTCAACCGGCGCAACGGGGCGGCGTTGATCGAGCGCGTCACGGCCGGCAAGACGCTGCCCGAGGAGGTGATGGAGCAGATCCTCGCCCGTACCGACGGGGTACCGCTGTTCGTCGAGGAACTGACCAAGACGGTGCTCGAAACCGGACTGTTGCAGGAGCGGAACGATCACTACGTGCTCAGCCGTCCGCTGCCCGCGATGGCCATTCCGACGACATTGCACGCATCGCTGATGGCGAGGCTCGACCGGTTGGCGTCGGTGCGGGAGGTAGCTCAGATTGGCGCTGTGGTGGGTCGCGAGTTCTCCCACGAATTACTCAGCACCGTGGCCGGGTTACCCAGAGAGCGGCTTGAGGAGGCGCTTGCCCAGCTGGTTCGGGCGGAGTTGATATTCTGCCGGGGCGAAGTGCCCCAGGCGATCTATAGCTTCAAGCACGTGCTGGTGCGGGACGCTGCCTATGCCGGACTTCTGAAGAGCCGGCGCGTCGCGCTGCATGCCACGATCGCGGACGCCTTCGAGCAACGGTTCCCGGAAATCGTGGAGGCTCAACCCGAAACCCTCGCGCACCATCTCACGGAAGCCGGCCTGTTCGAAAAGGCGCAGGGATATTGGCTGCAGGCCAGCAAGAAGGCCGCCACGCGCTCCGCCAACCTGGAGGCCATCGCCCACGCGCAGCGCGGCATCGAGGCAGTAGGCCATTTGGCCGACGGCGCGCGAAAGGACCGGCTGGAGCTGGACTTCCAGCTCGCGCTGGGTCCCTGCCTGATCGCCACCCAGGGGCCGGCCTCGAACAAGGCGGTGGCGACCTTCGTCCGCGCACGTGAGTTGTGCGAGCGCCTCGGCGACCCGCCCGAGCAACTCCAGGTCATGTTCTGGCTGACCACGGCGAGCGTCATTCGCGGCGAGTTGCCGCGGGCCGACGAAATGATCGCCGCCCTGCTTGATCTCGCCGAAGCGCGCGGTGCGCGACCGGAGCTGCTCAACGCGACGCGCGGACAGGCCATGATTCGCCTTTTCATGGGACGTCTTGCCGGTGCCCGCGAAGCCGTCGAACGGGCCGTCGAGGCGTTCGACGCCAGCAGCGAGGAGGACCGACTGGCGGCGCGCGCGGCCGGTCAGGATGCCGGGGTGGCCGACCTGGCGCTGATGTCGTGGCCTCTCTGGCTGCTCGGCCATGTCGATACGGCGATCGCACGAATGGACGCCGCCATCCAGCGCGCCGACGACATCGGGCATCCGCATTCGCAGGCATATGCCTGCTATTATGCGTCCGTCCTCCACGCGCTTCGCGGCGAGTTCCTGACGGCGCAAGGCTACGCCGAACGCTGCCTTGCCTTGTCGGAAGAACACGGATTCCAGCAATGGCGCGGCCTGGCGCGCCCGTTCCGCGACATCTGCGTGACCTTGCTTGATCCTTCATCCAGCACGCTGGAGGATATCCGAACGGCGCTGGATGAATATCGTGGCGCGGGTTATCAGCTCGGTATCACCGCACATTACGTGCTCCTGTGTCCAGCCCTGTTGCTTGGTCAAAAATATGAGCCCGCGCTGGAGCTGATCGAACAGGGCCTCGCGACGGCCAGCCGCAACAGCGAACGGATATTCGAGGCCGAACTGTATCGGCTAAAGGCGCGCACGCTGCTGCTCCGCGGTGGGCCGGACGCCGGGACCGAGGCGCAGTCGCTGCTCGACCAGGCATTGACCACGGCAGGAAACCAACACGCCAAGTCGCTCGAACTTCGCGCCGCCATGGATCTTGCCGCGCTGTGGAGCGATCAGGGCATGCGCAAGGAAGCGCTCGACCTTCTGGCGCCCGTCCATGCCTGGTTCACCGAGGGTTTTGACACGCAGGATCTCAAGCAGGCAAAGGCGTTGCTCGACCAGTTGCGGTGACTTGACGACAGATCGTTCACCGGACTGGCGAACTCCAATGCGCCGATCCACGCGTCCATCGTCAAGATCTTTCAGATGCCTGCTTTAGACGGTCATGATATTCACACAACTTCTGCCATCCCTCCGGGTCTTTCTTCGTTGGATCCTCATTTATAAAATATGGCCTGGCACGCGCCTTGTCCTTGTCTTTATCGCTTCTGTATGCCGCGATCGCTTGTTGCGCAGCTGCTCTCCCGAGCTTTCGCCCGTTATCCAGATTGCTATGATTCCATTTGAAATTAATGTGCCCCGGCACTTGAATCTCGATGACCGTGCCGTGCCAATGGTTCTTCTCCTTGAGGTGGTATTTAAAGAGCTTGACGTCATCTTCGCCGACGGTCGCCGCAAACAATTGGCAAAGGTTTGCCATGGCATCATGAAGGTTATCCGGCTTGCGGACTTGCTTCGCATCGACGATCCGGCTTACCCAGATTTCGTGCAGCATATCGTGTGGCGGCCTGTGATACTCCTCGATCAGGCTTTCGAAATTGACGGTGTCGACCAGAGCTCCTTCGCAGTATGTAACTCCGCCGATCTCCACGGTTCCCTCGATGAAGGGAAGAGCCGAGCATGCGCATAAAGTGCTCGCGTCGATCGGTCCTACGTATTCTTTGTTGGTATCTTTCATCTCACGATTGGAAAACAGCGCGAGCTTCTTGTCGTCGAGATTCCAGGCATTGTGAAAAATGGCCGGTTTTCCTGCCTTTTTCAGCTCATCGAAATCTATGCCCCTCATAAAGTCGCTATTCGGATAGTTGATTTTGGAGAGGCCGTTGACATCGGACAGGTACATCATCGATGTGAGATAACGGACGAAGGGATTAGGTGCCATGACCTGATTGAGAATCCACCGATTGAAATCTCCCTCGTCCAATTTTTTGAACTTCTTCTTTTTACGCGGCAGATGATTGAACATGAGCTCCATGGAGTCCTGGAAGACATCCATCATCTTGTACGGGTCCCACAGAAAGTCCTGATAATTGTCGCGGTTGGTGACGAAATTATTCAGCGCCTTTATATTGGCGCGCCAATCCGTCCCGAATACGGTATTTACCGGAAAACGCTTGTAGCTCTCATCGTCTCGAAACACGCCTTCCTTGAAGAACTGATAGGTTCGTTGGGCTTTATCTTTAACTTCCTCATCGTCCCACTGATTATAGACGATCCCGACCCAGGCGCCGATGCACGACAATGCCCACACCTTAAACGTTATATTTTGGGCTTGAAGAGCTTCCAGAACGCCGATGTGCAAGCCTGCCGCCGGTCCACCACCACCCAGCGTAATTGCTCTTTTGATGACTGGCTTTTGTTCTCTAACTGGCTTTTGTGCTGCCATTTGAGCCCTCCATATGATTTTAATATTAAATGCGCTCCAATCGAGTTTTGAATCCGGGAAGAACCGCAGACTAGTTTTATTTGGAACGATTGAAAAGCGCTTGCATGTGCCTTGCGGCGCGCACAACAACTCGTTGTGACCGTCGGATACGACAGCGGCACTGACGCTCACCGCGCCGGGAGGTATCGAATTGCTGCGCGTCAGCGCCGACGACGCGTTCGGGTCTCTGGACACGCCACATCGCATGGCTGCGCCGATGCTTCATGAGTTCGCGGCCCGATGTCCGATCGAAGCGGTCCCCGATGCTCGCGATCGGTGCGGCGGCCGCCTCGCCGGTTCCAATTCGATTAATTTGGAGCCGGTCGTGGTTTTCGATCATTTACCATGTCAAATGATCGGGAAACGGGCAAAAAACCCGAATCCGTCGTCATAAATATGCTTTTTCGCGGAAATCCCGATGTCGTTTAAGCTATCAAGCGCGCCCCATTACGCGTATCTTAGGCGCGTCGGGCATGGCCGGTGTGCGGGGATCGGCAGTTCGTTATTTTTTTGATCCCGCGGAGACGACGCGATGGCTAAAGGTACTGTGAAGTGGTTCAACGCAACCAAGGGTTTTGGATTCATCCAGCCCTCGAGTGGCGGCAAGGATGTTTTCGTTCATATTTCGGCGGTCGAAAAGGCTGGCCTTTCTTCGCTCAACGAAGGACAGACGGTAGAATACGAAGAGGTTGCCAATCGCGGCAAGACCTCGGCCGAGAACCTCAAGGTTTAACGGCAGAGCGCTAACCGCACTCTCGGACGCAATACGGGAGTGGGACTTCCCAAAGAAGATCCTCGAAAACAAATTGCATCGAGCAGGAGTGCACGCCGCTCTTGTGAGCATTCGAATTGGCGCAGAATGCGCTGGTTCGACCACTAGAGAGCCTTTTCCGTTCCGATCAAGTCGGAACGGAAAAGGCTCTACTTCTTGTTCTGACGGGTTTTTCGACGCGAACCGGTATCCACCCCGCTATCCAGATGCCGGGCAGACGTTCGCCGGAAAACGCTCTAATCTTCCTTGACCCATTTCTCGACCGTCATGACGTCCGGTGGCTGCAGATAGCCGCGCGGCCACATGTCCACGACCCATTCGATCCGGGTGGCGCGCTCGACCAGCACCGCCGTGTTGTGCGGCGTCTGCAGCACCAGCGCGTTGCCGCGATAATGCGGATCGCCCACCACATGATATTTCAGCAGGCCCCATTGCTGCAGCACCAGCAACAGGCTGGTGGTGTTGCGGGTGGTATCCCAGCAGTCGTAATTGTGCTTGTCGTCGAAATAGCGGAAATCCGCTTTCGCGACGCGCTTGCTGGTCCCGATGATCGGCCCCATCCGGCGGTCGAACCAGATCACGGCTTTCTGCACCGCAGCCCGTTCGGCCGCCGCCGACGCCCGCCCGGCCGTCAGTATCTGCGACAGCGCGCTGCGGTCAGCCGGGGTGAAATCGAGGATCTCGCGGCGCCGGCAGACGAAGCCGTAACATACCGTCATGGATTTCGCCGAAGGCGGGAAAATCGACACCGTCGTGTACAGCGCCGCGACCGGCGCGCTCAGTTCAACCGCGCGCACCGGCAATGGCGCGGCGAGCAGGGCCGGACCCGCGATGGACATCATGATCCGGCGCCACATGCGCATTGTCCCCACCCCTCCCGATGATTGTCGACTACCGCCCGCGACCGGCCTCCGTCGCGAAATCCTGCAAAAATTATCGTCGCGGTTCTGCGATGCCAAGACCGCATTGGCGATCGGACACAGAAACCTGGGCCAGGTCATGGCACCCATTGGGGCGGCCAAGAGCCGTTGCATCCGGCCGCCAACATCGGTCAAATGCGCCTGAGAAACCATCCATCGCACCAAAAGCGATTCCGCAACGCGGAATAAGATCAAAAAGAATCACAGGAGCGGCGCCCATCATGGAAAACGGCATCTTCGAAGGCCTCAAGGTTCTGGACTGCGCGAGCTTCATCGCAGCGCCCGCGGCCGCGACCGTGCTGTCGGATTTCGGCGCCGACGTGATCAAGATCGAGCCGCCCGGATCGGGCGATCCCTACCGCAATCTGCCGAACCTGCCGGGCTATCCCCACAGTGAACATAATTTCGCGTGGTTGCTGGAAGCCCGCAACAAGAAGAGCCTCGCGCTCGATCTGTCGAAAGCGGAGGGTCAGGCGGTGTTGCATCGCCTCGCCGGCGAGGCCGACGTCTTCATCACCAATTTCCCTCCCTCGGTGCGCGAGCGCCTCGGACTGACCTACGCCACGCTTGCCCCGCTCAATGAGCGCCTGATCTACGCATCGTTCACCGGTTACGGCGAAAAAGGCGAAGAAGCCAACAAGCCGGGCTTCGACAGCAACGCCTATTGGGCGCGCTCGGGCCTGATGGACCTGGTGCGCGCGGATGCCAGCACCACCCCGGCGCGCTCGATCGCCGGCATGGGCGATCACCCCTGCGCGATGGCGTTTTACGGCGCGATCGTCACCGCGCTGTACAAGCGCGAACGCACCGGCAAGGGATCGCATGTCAGTTCCAACCTGATGGCCAATGGCATCTGGGCGGCCTCGGTGCTCGCTCAGGCCAAATTATGCGGCGCGAAATTCGGCGAACGCCGCTCCCGCGAGCAGGCGCTGAACGCGGTCACCAACCACTACCAGTGCAAGGATGGCCGCTGGATCATCCTCTCGCTGCTCAGTGAAGAAAAGCAATGGCCGGCGATGGCGCGCTGCATCGGGCGCGAGGATTTCATTACCGACCCCAGATTTGCCACCAAGGCCGACCGCCATGCGCGCTCGGTGGAACTTATCAAGATATTCGACGAGATCTTCGCCACCAGGGATCTCGCCGAATGGCGCAAGATCCTCGACGGCAACGGCCTGGTGTTCGGCGTGGTCGGCATTCTCGACGACATTCCCAACGACAAGCAGATGCTCGACAACGAAGTGCTGGTGCCGTTCGAGAACGACACCATGCTCACCATCAACAGTCCGATCTGGGTCGACGGCAGCAAGAAGGTTTCGCCAAGAAAGCCGCCCGGCATCGGCGAGCACAGCGATGAGATTCTTCGCAACGCCGGCTACGACGAGGCCGCGATCCGGCGGCTGCGGGCATCCGGCGCGGTGGCGTGAGCATTTCCGGCCGCGCCCGACCGTTCGGTTGATTTCCCGCAGACAAGGATAGCGGCTATGACCACCTACCGGCTGCATTATTTCCCGGAATTGGGAAACAGCTACAAGCTTGCGTTGATGCTGACGCTCTGTGGCAAGACGTTCGAGCCGGTGTGGACCGACTTCGGCGGCGGCATCACACGAACCGCGGAGTGGCGGCGAACCGTCAACCCGATGGGCGAAATTCCGGTGCTGGAAGCAGATGGCGAGCGCCTCACCCAGACCGCGCCGATCCTGCTCAAGCTCGCCGAACAATACGGCCGGTTTGGCGGCGAAAACCCCGCGGAGCAATTCGAAATGCTGCGCTGGCTGTTCTGGGACAATCACAAGCTGACCGGCTACATGGCGACCTATCGCTATATGAGGACATTCACGCCGTCTGCCGACCCGCATGTGCTGGCTTACTTCCGCAAGCGTCTCGATGATTTCCTCGGGATATTGGAGCAACACCTGCAGCGTTGTGCGTTCGCCATCGGCGACCGGCCGACGATCGCCGACTTCTCGATGATGGCCTATCTATCCTATCCAGGCGACGAAACCGGATACGATTTTGCGGTCAGTCATCCGGCCGTGAATGCGTGGCTCGCCCGCATCGCAAGCCTGCCCGGATGGCGATCGGCCTACGATCTGCTGCCGGGCAGGCGTCTCACCCACTACGCGTGATAGCCTTGCCAGCTAGAGTGGGACGAAATCAGGTTGAGCCGGAGCGGCATCGGAAGCACGCTCCCTCGCCCCGCTCTTGCGGGGAGAGGGTTGGGGTGAGGGGCTGCTTCCACGCACTGAATTGTCCGCGAGTTCCCCTCACCCAGATCGCATCTTTCGATGCGATCTGACCTCTCCCCGCAAGCGGGGCGAGGTGACACCGAATCCGCCGACGGACCGATTCAATTAAAGGTCATCGCGCCCTAATTGTTGTGGATCAGCACCCAGCCCACGGCGGCGAGGCCAATCAGCACCGCAACCGCGATCGCCCAGGTGCTGACGCGGATGTCGCCGGTGGTTTGCCGTTCGGCTTCGTTTTCCGCGA
This sequence comes from uncultured Alphaproteobacteria bacterium, assembly GCA_963793165.1. Taxonomy (GTDB): domain Bacteria; phylum Pseudomonadota; class Alphaproteobacteria; order Rhizobiales; family Xanthobacteraceae; genus Bradyrhizobium. The sequence continues at coordinate 789,858 of CAWBYU010000001.1, read as the reverse complement.
TCTCACGATTGCGTATCTGGTTGTCCTTTTCCGCGTCGTTCATGGCTTGATTCCCCGTTCAGGTTCCGGCGCTGGCCGATCGGCCCAGGAAGGCCTCGAACGGCGCCGGCCGATCGGCGACGCCCTTGCCGCTTCCTCCCATGCCCGCGAGCCGGCTCAAGCAGAACGCCGCCAGCGCCGCGCACAGGGCGGCGGCGGCCGCGGCCATGAAGACCTCCGCCGTGCTCCATTTCATGGTCAGCAGCGCGCCGCCGACCAGGGGCCCCACGATCGAGCCGACCCGACCGATCCCGAGCGCCCAGCCGACGCCGGTGGCCCTGACCGCCGTCGGATAGAACGTCGCGGCCAGCGCGTTGGCGGCGATCTGGCCGCCGACAATGCAGAAGCCCGCGGCAAAGATCGCCATGGTGACGAAGACGACGGAGTGGCCGAGCTGGCCGATGGCGCCGACCGCGAAAACGGCGATGAAATACACCAGCGCCAGCGCACGAAACGAGAAGCGGTCGATGACGCTGCCGAGCGCGAGCGTCCCGACCACGCCGCCGACCTGCAACATCGACCCGATCGCCGCCGATTCCGATACCGAGGCGCCGAGGTCATTGAGTACGGTGGGCAGCCAGTTCGACAGGAAATACAGGTCGAGCAGGCTCATGAAGAACACCACCCACAGCAACAGCGTCACCGGGGCTCGCCCGCTCCTGAAAAGATGCAGTACCGGCATTCCGGCCAGCCTGGGTTCGTTCACGACGAATTGCGTGGCCGGCGCGAACACGGCCTTCGGGCTGATGAGACCGAGCAGTTCGGCGACGCGCTGATGCGCGCGCCCGGTGAGCGCCAGAAACCGCACCGATTCCGGCAACCGCAGCGCCAGGATCGGAACCAGCAGCAACGGCGCCACACCGCCGACCACAAACACCGCGCGCCAGCCGAATTGCGGAATCAAGGCCGCCGCGAGCAGGCCGCCGAGCGCCGCGCCGACCGAGAACCCGCAGAACATGATCATGACCATGGTGGCGCGGCGGCGATGCGGGCTGAACTCGGACGTCATCGCAACCGCGTTCGGCATGGCGCCGCCGAGACCCAGCCCGGTCAGAAACCGGATCGCAAGCAGCATGTTGACGTCCTGCATAAAGGCGGTCGCGAGCGTGCCGATGCCGAACGCCAGCGTCGAGAAGATGATGATCTTCTTGCGCCCGATGCGGTCCGCCAGCGGCCCGAACAGCAGCGCGCCGATCATCAGCCCGAACAGACCGGCGCTGAACACCGGGCCCAGCGCGGCCTTGGTCAGGCCCCACTCTTTGGCCAGCGCCGGCGCGACAAAGCCGATGGCCTGGGTGTCGAAGCCGTCGAGAAACAGCACGGCCGCGCAGGTCAGCAACAAGCGGATCTGAAATCCACCGACCGGCTGCTGATCGATGAACTGGGCAACATCGACCGGTGATGCGCCGCTGCCCTGAGCCTGAGAAACCACCATCGTCATTTCCCCCTGAGATGCCGGACCTCGGTTCTTGCCGACCGATATTCCCGGCGCGACAGCCTAGCGCGGATCAAGCCGAAGCGGCATGATTTTCGGCATCCTCATTTGCGCAACGCTTCATTTGTGCAACGCTTCCCGCGAATAGCCGGCGATCCGCTTGTAGCCTTCCGACAAGGCGACCAATTCCTCGCGGCTGATGACATCGTCGATCGCCTTGAAAGGCCGATCGTGGGTGCGCTGGAACACCTCGCGCAGGATCGCGTCGGGTGGATTGGTTCGGTTGGTCAGCACGATCCGGGTGGTGGCCTCGAGTTGTTGTCTTTCATACGAGGCGAGCGCGGCGACGGGATCGCCGTTTTCGCGCAGCGCCGATGACAGCGCCCGCGCGTCCAGAATGGCCTGGCCGGCGCCATTGGAGCCACGCGGCACCATCGGGTGCGCCGCGTCGCCCAGCAGCGTCACCCGCCCAAAGCTCCAGCGCGGCAGCGGATCCTGATCGACCATCGGGAATTCCAGCACGCTGTCGGCGGCGCGGATGAACGCCGGCACGTCGAGCCAGTCGAAATGCCAGTCGGCGAAGGCGCCGATGAAATCCTCGATCGATCCCGTCCGGTTCCAGTCGCGCTTGCGATAAGTCGCGGTCTCGATCTCGGCCACCCAATTGATGAGCTGCAACCCATCGGCGCCGGAGGCCTCGCGGATCGGATAAATCACCATCTTGCCATGCGACAGCCATCCAGCCCGGACCATGCTGGCGCCCGAGAGCATCGGCTTCCAGCGCGTCACCCCACGCCACATGTTGACGCCGGAGTAGCGCGGCTCGCCCTCGTCCGGAAAGAACTGCTTGCGGATCGCCGAATTGATGCCGTCGCAGGCGATCGCGGCGCGGCCGCGGACGGTGCTGCGGCCGGCGCCGCCCGGCCCGTCTGAAAAATGGACGTTGACGCCGGTCTCATCCTGGTCCGCGCCCGTGCAATGATGGCTGGTGATCAGCCGGTCGTGCCCTGCACGCGCCCGGAACGCCTCGAGCAGGACCCTTTGCAGATCGCCGCGATGGACGGAGAATTGCGGATGCTCGTAGCCCGCAGCCCGGCCCAGCGGCTCCCGATAGATCAACTGGCCGAAGCGATTGAAGAAGGTCGCATCGGCCGTCGCAATCGCAACTTGCGCCAGCGCCGGCTCAAGTCCGAGCGCGGCAAGTTCCCTGGTGGCATGCGGGAGCAGATTGATGCCGACGCCTATCGGCCTGATCTCGGCCGCCGATTCAAAGATGCGGCAGGGAATGCCGCGCTCGTGCAGCGCAAGTCCCAGCGTCAATCCGCCGATGCCGGCTCCGACGATAATGATGTCGTCCATGTTCCTTCCCGGCGCGCTCTGGCAGGCGATTGCCGGGATGAAACACGATTGGTAAACCCGCTGTCAATCTGGAGACTTTCCGTTCCGATCGAACCGGAACGGCTCTGCTTCCTTTTTTGACGTGTTTCGTCACGCGAACCGGCATCGGCCTGGCTGGAACGCTCCAGGAAAGTACGTGCGCCGCAACCGATATTGCTAGCGGCCTTTGACGAAGCACATCCCGATTCGCGAAGCCTTGTCGACGGCCTGGCAGGCAAGGCCCTCGGCGCAGCTCCATGACCGAAAGCTCTTGTCGTTGTCGGCGGCGCCGGGCTTCTGCTGATAGCAGAGCGCGCCCCAGCCATCCTCGTAGTCGGTGCCGGCGAGTTCGGTGCTGCCGCGCGATTGCGGCCGGCTGGAAAATCCCCGCGAGAAATCCGGCTGCTTGCCGTCGCTCAGCGCGGCGAGAATATCGCGGCGGCGGATCTGGTCGCCGAAGAAATGCGGCGATGCCGGCACGACCGTGGAATTGCTGGGGTGGGCCGCCATCCAGTCGACGCCGGGGAAATGAAAACCGCCGATGCCGCGGGTCTGATGGCAGCCGGAACAGGTGACGTCGTTGAGCCGGCGCTCGAAGCCCGCGGGCGAACGGATGTTCTGCAGGGGCAGGCCTGCGTCCGCGGCCCTCTTCAACGCGGCGACGACGTCGCTTTCCTGGAATACAGCACCAGCCTTCGCGTCATCGCCCTGCATCAGGCCGAACGCCGGCTGCAGGTCGGAGGTGGTAAATCCGATCGGGGTCGGCGCGATCGCGGCGGTGGCGAGAAATCTGTCGGGGATCAGGATCGTGCCGCGATCCAGCTCGCTGAAATGTTTGGGATCGAGCAGCCATGCCTTGAAATCGCGTTTGAGGTTTTCATCGGCTAAAATCCGTTCGCGATCGATCTGGTTCTCGAGCGGCGCCTGCTCGAACGCCTGCGCCTGGGCGTTGTAGTTGAACACCTTCATGAGATAGTCGGTACGGAAATCACGGATCGCCGATTTCGGCGCATGCGCGATCTGAAGATTGGTTTCGATGCGGTCGATATTTTCGGGCCGGACCAGATCCAGCGGGCCATCCTTCGAAACCAGTTTTTCAGCAAGCTCTTTACCCGTCAGCCGCGATTTGCCGGCGGCAAGCCATCGCCGGGCGACGCCGGCGCAGGTGACGGCGGCACCGTCGCTGTCGATCGCGTGATCGCCCCTGGCCTTCAAGACGACGTTCAGCGTCATCGGCAACCGTTGCGAGACCGCATTTTCACCGATCTCGGGCGCGCTCCTTCGCGCCAGACGGTAGATCAGCCTGATCTCGCCGCAATTGGCCTCAGACAGAAAGGCGCGGTCCATCCGGTTGACGATGCCCGCCAGCACAAAGCGCGTCTCGTCGGAATAAAGCGGCGCGCGATCGAACAGTTGAAAATCGAAAGCCGTGCCGACGCCGATGGTCTCGTTCGGGAGATTGGATTTATGCCGTTCGACGTAACGGTCGAACTCGCCGTCTAGCGCCTTGCGCACAGCAACCATGGCCGGCAGCGCGAACAACTGGCCGCCGCTGATCTCGGCGTTATCCGATCGCGCCGGCAGGAAGACCCCGCTCACACCGAATCTTCCGTGATCCAGTTCGCGCAATGCCAGGGGATCGATGATCGCGGTGCCACGCTCCAGCGCGGCGCCCTGCCCGGCAAACGCGGTCGGAACGCTGCAAAGCAGGACCAAGATGGTGACAAAAAAACGCAAAGCCGCGGCCTCTATCCTGATCAACGCCGCGCATCCAGGACGCCACTCGTGGCGTCTTGCGGGCAACGTGTTCTATTCAGGAAATTAGCCGAAAAGCCGACGAATTGTCGCGCCAATCCGGATCTGGCCTGGCGATCGCTTCACGTCGAAGTGAAGCGGCCGCTGTCAGTGCGCGACAATCAAGCCTTTGCTGGTCACGACCACCCAGCGGCCGTCCTGCCGCCTGATGGCATCGACCCGGCCAAGGCCCGGCACCGGATCGCCGGCATAGACTTCGAACATCCCGCGCCGGCCTTCGATCAGCGCCGAGCCGTTGGCGACGTCACGCAGCACCCAGCCATCCACCGTCGGCAGCCGGGCCACCTCGGCCTTGCCCGCCTCGGATCTGGCCACATCGGAAGCCTTGGGTGCCGCTGCCGGCGTTGTCGCCGCCGGCGCAATCGAGCCGGTGACTTCCTTCGCCGCGGCGGCGGTCGCAGCAACCGGCGCAGCGCGGAGCTTGTCGACGGCTTCGCCGAGTTTGGCGAGTTTGGCGGCCGGCTCGGCTTGCGCCTTCTCGACCTTGTCGAGCCGGTCGCTGGTCTTGTTGAACTGGGTCATGCCGACTTTGGAGGTATGTTCGACGCTGACCTTGAGGTTGGCGATATCGGCGTCGATCCGCGCGATGGCGGCTTCGAGCGTGGGATTGCCGGCACTCGCCGTGTTTTCGCCAAGGAAATGCCCGAGACCCGCGGTCGCCAGCGCGCCGCCGAGCGCGCCCGTCGCCGCCGCCAGCACCGCCACAGCCGCCAGCGCACCGAGCCGGCGTTTGCCGAACATTCCCGAGCCTGGCTCGGCATTCACCTCCGGGCCGGTGGCCTTGCCATCCCAGGCGCGGTCGCCGGGCGACATGATCATGATCTTGCCGGGCGTGCGCGCAGCCTCCGCCTTCGGGGCGTCTGGTTTGGGGGCATCGCCGGATTCGGCCGGCTTGGACACCTGCGGGGATTCGAGCTCAGTTCCCTGCCCCAATGAGGCGGCCGCGGGCTCGCGCGGCGCATCCGATGCAGCGGGAACCGCAGGCTCGATGTTGACGGAAGCGGTTTCGGTGCCGGGCTGGTCAGCCATCTGTTCGCTCACGATCAAAACCTCCAGGAAAGATTGACCATTTGGTAACCTTTGAGTTCTTGCCAAACCGTTACCGCCAGCCGGTTTACAAAAATTTAAGAAGCTCATCCAGCCGGTTCGGCCCCGTCATCGGGTTCCGCGAATGACGGGCAAGACTAAATCACCACCGGTGCGTCCGGCAGTTCATTCGGCCCCACCCCCTGCGCCGGAAAATGCTCCGCCAGCAGCCGCGACACGGCTTCGATCCCCCTGAGCACGCCGCCTTTGAAGTTTCCCGCCCTGAATTCAGTTTCCATCTCGATGCAGATTTTCTCCCAGGCTCCGGCACCCACCTTCGCATCGATGCCACGGTCGGCGACAATCTCGAAGTCGCGGTCGGCCAGCAGCAGATAGATCAGCACGCCGTTATTGTGGGCGGTATCCCACATCCGCAATTCCGAAAAAATATCCAGCGCGCGCTCCCGCGCCGGCTGATCCCGGAACAGCGGCCTGCCATCCAGCGCGCCTTCCACCACAAAGCGGATCTGACCGGAATGCGTGGCCTCGCTCGCCTTGATCGCCTGCTCGATCGCAGCCAGCACCGGGGACGGAAAAATCCGCCGGACCCGCCAGCGATGCTCGAGCAGATGCCTGCCGATGCGCCCGATGCCCATATCCACCAGCTCCAGATCTACCAGCTTCCCGACGCGCCGCCGCCGCCGAAGCTGCCGCCGCCGCCGCTGAACCCGCCGCTATCGCTCGAACCCGAGCCGCCCCCGGAATAGGATCCGCCGCCAAAGCCGCCGGACCATCCCCTGCCACCGCCGCGACCGGAAGACGTCGGGGTCTCCACGAACATCGTGAGGATGAAGGCAATGATGGCCGCGATCAGCGACGCTGCCAGCGACCCGGCGATCAACCATGCCAGCACCCCGACAATGCCCCCCGTGGCGACCGCCCCGATCAACCTGCCCAGCGCGGCGCGCAGAACGGTGGCCACGATAAAGACCGCGAACAGGGTGAAGGGATTGAGCAGATCGACCTGGCTCAGCAGGTCGGAACTTTGCCGCGACTCCGGCGCCGGCAGTTTTTCGCCGTCGATCACCCCGATGATCCGATCCACCCCGGCGGAAATGCCGCCGGCGAAATCCCCGCTCCTGAATTTCGGCGTGATGATTTCATCGATGATGCGTTTCGAGGTGACATCGGTCAGCGCGCCTTCGAGGCCGTAGCCGACCTCGATGCGAAGCTTGCGATCATCCTTGGCAACGACAACCAGCGCGCCGTCGTCGATCTTCTTGCGGCCGATTTTCCAAGCCTCGGCGACCCGGATCGCATATTGCTCGATGGTTTCGGGCGCCGTCGTCGGCACGATCAGCACCGCGATCTGGCTGCCTTTTCTCAGCTCCAGATTCTTCAGGGTCTGCGTCAGCGAGGCGATGTCGGCGCTGGAAAGCGTCCCGGTCTGATCGACCACGCGCCCGGTAAGGGGCGGCACGGCGACATCAGCCGAAGCCGCAAAAGCCCAGCACAGCAGCAACGCCAGAATCGAGGCTCTCGCAGCGTTCATCGCAGCCTGTCAGGTCGTCGAACTATTTGGCGGGTGCTGCCGGCGCCGGATTGAAATCCACCTTCGGCGCGGTCGAGATTTCCTTTTCATTCTCCACCGCGAAGTTCGGCTTCTCCTTGTATCCGAACGCCATCGCCGTCAGGTTGGTCGGGAACGAGCGGATCGTGACGTTGTAATCCTGCACCGTCTTGATGTAGCGGTTGCGGGCCACGGTGATGCGGTTCTCGGTGCCTTCGAGTTGCGACATCAGATCGCGGAACAGCGCATCGGATTTGAGCTGCGGATAGTTCTCGGTCACGACCAGCAATCGCGACAGCGCGCTGCTGAGTTCGCCTTGCGCCGCCTGGAACTTCTGGAACGCCGCCGGATCGTTGAGAACCTCCGGCGTCGCCTGGATACTGCCGACCTTGGCGCGGGCGTTGGTCACGCCCAGCAGCACGTCCTTTTCCTGCTGCGCGAAGCCCTTTACCGAATTGACGAGATTGGGCACCAGGTCGGCACGGCGCTGATACTGGTTCACGACCTCGGACCAGCCCGACTTGACCTGTTCATCCTGAGACTGGATGGCATTGTAGCCACAATTGGTCAGGCTCAACGTCGCCAGCGCCGCCAGCACGGTCCATAATCTGCGCATCGAAATCTCCCAATCAAACTTTGCGCACGGTATCAGAACCGCCCCGCGAGGTAAGCAGGCGGTGGCCGCTTTCGTATCTATTTTGCGACGCAAAAGTCTTGTGGTTCCCACCGTCATTCCGGGGCGATGCGAAGCATCGAACCCGGAATCTCGAGATTCCCCGATGTGCAATCGCACATCTGAGGTTCGCGCTGTCGCGCGCCCCGGAATGACGGTAGACGCGTCACACCCGCGCGGACCTCGCTTCGCTGATCGCCTGCCACACCCGTTGCGGCGTCAGCGGCGTTACCAGATTCTTGATGCCGAGCTCGCTCAGCGCATCCATCACGCCATTGGTGATGCAGGGCGGGCCGCCGATCGCGCCGGATTCGCCGCAGCCCTTGGCGCCCAGCGGATTGGTGCGGCAGGGCGCCGATTCATCCAGCGTCACCTCGATCGGCGGAATATCGTCGGCGCGCGGCAGGCAATAGTCCTGGTAGCTCGCGGTCAGCAACTGGCCTTCGGGGTCGTAGGAGACGCCCTCGTACAGCGCCTGCCCGATGCCCTGGGCGACGCCGCCGTGAACCTGCCCCGTCACCAGCATCGGATTGATGGCGACGCCGACGTCGTCGACGGTGGTGTAGCGCACGACCTTGCTGACGCCGGTCTCCGGGTCGATCTCGACTTCGCAGATGTGGGTGCCGTTCGGCCAGCTCGGGCCGTCGACTTCGCCTTCGCTGTCGACGCTGAGCCGCGCGCCGCTTTCGTTCTTGGCGATCTCGAACAGGCCGATCCGCTTGTCGGTGCCGACCACGGTAAGCATGCCGTCGCGATACTCGATATCCTCGACCGAAGCCTCCAGCATGTTCGACGCCTTCTCGCGCGCCTTCGCAATCAGGTCGTTGGCGGACACCGCGAGCGCCGTGCCGCCGACGAACAGCGAGCGGGAGCCGACACTGCCGAAGCCGGTGGCCAGATCCGTGTCGCCCTGAACGATATCGATCTTGTCCATGGGAATGCCGAGCGATTCCGACACCATCTGCGTGAAGGTGGTCTGCAGCCCCTGCCCCATCGCCATCGTGCCGGAATGCAGGATGACACGCCCTTCGGCGGTTGCGTGCAGGCTGACCTTTTCGGTATGCGCGCGCCCGCCGGTCCATTCGATATAGCTGGTCAGGCCGCGACCATAGAGCAGGCCCTTCTTCTTGGCCGCCTTCTTGCGCGCGGCAAAGCCATCCCAATCCGCGAGTTTCGACGCGCGCTCCAGCATGTGCGCGAACGCGCCGGAGTCATAGACCTGGCCGACGGCGTTGGTGTAGGGCAGTTGCGCCGGTTTGATGTAGTTCACCTTGCGGATGGCGCGCGGGTCCATGCCGATCTGGCGCGCGGCGGCGTCCATCAGCCGCTCGACGATGAAGACGCCTTCCGGCCGGCCGGCGCCGCGATAGGCGCCGACCGGCGCGGTGTTGGTCATGACGGCTTTCACCTCGTAGTGAATCAGCGGCAGGTCATAGACGCCGGACTGCACGAAGGGACCCAGCACCAGCGGAATGATGGTGCCCGCGCCGGCGAGATAGGCGCCGGTGCCGCCGACCGAGCGCACCCGATACGCCTGCACGCGTCCCTTGGCGTCGAGCGCGAATTCGCCTGTCGATGTCAGGTCGCGGCCATGGGTGCCGCCGACGAATTCGTCGGTGCGGTCGCCGCGCCAGCGCACCTTGCGCTTCAGCTTGACCGCGGCATAGGCCACCATGCCGTCTTCCGGATAGAGGTTGGTCTTCTGGCCAAACCCGCCGCCGATATCGCCGACGAGCACGCGGACGCTTTCCTTCGGCCGCTTCAGCACCGCCTCCGCCAGAACATCGCGAGTCGAGCCCGGCGTCTGCGATTGCACATGCAGGATCAGCCGCCCGGATTTCTTGTCGACCTCGGCGATGGTCGAGCGCGGCTCCATCGCGGACGGGATCAGCCGCTGACTGACGAGATCGAGCGAGACCACGTGCGCCGCCGCGGCGAACGCCGCTTCCACCGCCGCCGCATCGCCATAGCTCATCGCGGCGACGATATTGTCGGGCGCATCCGCCCATACCGCGGGCGCACCAGGTTTGGTCGCTTCCAAGGGATCGACCACCGACGGCAGCACCTCGTAGTCGATTGCGATGGCCTCGGCCGCGGTCTGGGCCGCGACCCGCGATGTCGCCACCACGGCTGCGACCGCTTCGCCGGCAAAGCGCACGAGTTCATGCGCCAGCAACCGGCGCGGCGGCACCGTCATCGGCGAGCCGTCGGGGCGCTTGAACACCGACAGCGTCGGAATGGTGCCGATGTCATCGGCGACCAGATCGGCGCCGGTGTAGACCGCCTCGACGCCCGGCATCCCGGCGGCGGCCGCGGTATTGATCGACACGATCCTGGCATGGGCATGCGGCGAGCGCAGCACATGCAGCCACAGCGCGCCGTCTTCCGGCGTGTCGTCGATGAACTTCCCCTTCCCGGTGAGCAGTCGCTGATCTTCCAGACGCTTGACAGGCTGGCCCGCACCAAAACGCATATTGCCGGGAAGAATGTTCATCAGTTCGTCCTTCGAGTCTCTTGTTCGATGAGGCTGCGTTTTAGCGGATTTTGGGATTGAGACAACTTGCTCCGTCATTCCGGGATGGTCCAAAGGACCAGACCCGGAATCTCGAGATTCCGGGTTCGAGGCTTCGCCTCGCCCCGGAATGACGGGCTATCCGATATCCCGCAACACCGCCTCGACGGCCTTGCGCTCGTCGGCCGTCAACGCGGCCTGCGGTGCGACGGGATCGCCGACGTCGTAGCCTTGAATCGAAAGCCCGGCCTTGATGCAGGCCGCCAGATTGTAGCGCTGGAACGCCTCGTTGATGCGCCACAGCCGCCGCTGCAACGTCAGCGCTTCGTCCCAGCGCCCGGCCTTGCAGAGATTATAAAGCTCGACGCTTTGGCGGGGAATGATGCAGGCCGGCCCCGCCATCCACCCGACGCCGCCGATCAGCATCACCGCGGCCGGGATATGCGCCGAGGCCGAGAACACTTTGATGTTCTCGCCGCAGCGGTTCATGATCGACAACAACCGCCCGGTATTGGTCGAGGCGTCCTTGATGTAGCCGATGCGCGGATGCGCCGACAGCCGCGCGATCACATCGAGCGTCAGATCGGAGCGCTGGAATTGCGGATTGGTGTAGATCACCACGGGAATATCGACCGCATCCGCGATCGCGCGAAAATAGGATTCCACCTGCGCATCGGCGAGCGGAAAATAGGCCTCGAGAATGGCGAGGATGCCGTCGGCGCCGAGCTTCTGGTAGGACTTCGCTTGCGCCACCGCATCCGCCGTCGACGTCGAGGCGACGCCGGCGACCACGGGCACGCGGCCTTTTGCAGCCTCGATCGTGGTTTGCACCACCGCGCTGCGCTGTGCCTGGTTCAGATAGGCGAACTCGCCGGTCGAGCCGAGCGGCGTCAAGCCGTGCACGCCCGATGTGATGAGATCATCGCAAAGACGGCCGAGCACGTCGGCGCGGATGTGCCCCGACGCATCGACAGGCGAGACCAGATAGGGAAAGACGCCGTGAAAATCAGCCATGACAGGGGCTGATATAGCGGTCCGGCATGTGATCCCGCAAGCGCCATGGCGGCAGCGCGGTTTTCACATACAGACCGTGCATCTGCACGATCCTGCACGCGCAACACATGCATTGGAGCCAAAACAGGACCTTAACGGGAAAGTTCGGATAGAGCACGGCTCAGCTCGTGCAGCTGATAGGGCTTCCGGAGAATTGGAAAATCCATTCGCGCGTTTCGCGCCGCTTCGCTGTAGCCCGTGGTCAGCAGGATCGGCAGGCCGGGATGCCTCTGCTTGATGGCGCGCGCCAGGCCCAAACCGTCCATTTTTCCCGGCATCACAATATCGCTGAAGACGAAATCGATGCCGTCGCGCTCGACCTCCTTGAGCGCAGCCTCCGCGTTTGACACCCATCGGACGGAATATCCGAGTTGCTCGAGCAAGCCGGCGCTCGCGGTCGCCACGTCGGGATTGTCTTCGACCAGCAACACCGTGCCGCTGCCGATTGAACTGACCTCGTTCTCGGGCCCCGCAATCAGCAACTCGCCTCGCGGCAGGCAGATGGTGAACGTCGTCCCTTTTCCCAACTCACTGGACACGGCGATCGTGCCCCCGGCCTGGTGCGTGAAGCCGTGCACCTGCGAAAGTCCGAGTCCGGTCCCCCTGCCGATCGGCTTGGTCGTGAAGAACGGGTCGAATACCCTGGTGATGACGTCGGGAGGGATACCCTCGCCGCAATCCTGGACCTCGATGGCCACATAGTCGCCCTTTCGGACGCCATCGTCGATGTGGATATTGCCCGCTCGAATGGTGATCGACCCGCCGTTCGGCATGGCATCGCGTGCGTTGACGACGAGATTGACCAACGCCGTTTCGAATTCGACGGGATCGACCGTAACCGTCCAGATATCGTCATCCGCATCGACGTGAAGCTGCGCGGAGCCGCCGAGCCCGGTGTCCAGAACGTGCCGGACCGAATTAATGCAATGCACGAGATCGATGGTTTGAGGATTGACGCTTTGCCTGCGGGCGAATGTGAGCAACTGCCGCGTCAGTGAAGCGCCCCGTTGCGAGGCTGCTTCGATCGCCTGAATCGCCCGCAGGCTCTTTGCATCATTGCCTGCGATCTTCTTCAATGCCTGAATGTTGCCGCTGACGACCATCAGGAGGTTATTGAAGTCGTGCGCCACGCCGCCGGTCAATTGACCCAAGGCATCCAGCTTTTGCGACTCGGCCAATTGCCGCTGGATCTTCTCCAGGTTCTGCTGGGCTTCGCGGCGCTCGGAAATGTCGCGGGTGATCTTGGCGAAGCCCAGAAGGTTATTCCCATCATCGCGAATGGGATCGATGACGACGCTGGCCCAAAAGAACGTGCCATCCTTGCGGACGCGCCAGCCTTCCTCTTCGTAGCGGCCGTGCTCAAGGGCTAATCGCAGGGCCCGCGCCGGCCGGCCCGCCGCCTGATCCGCGGCGGAATAAAAGCGCGAAAAATGCTGGCCGATGATTTCCTCGGGCAGATAGCCCTTGATGCGCTGCCCGCCGGCATTCCAGTTGGTGACGATCCCGTTCGGATCGAGCATGTAGAGCGCATAATCGGTGACGCCGTTTACGAGCAGGCGAAAATGCCTCTCGCTCTCGTTCAGCGCTTCGGCAGCCTCGTGCCGTTCGGTAATGTCGCGCGTGATCTTGGCGAAGCCGATCAGTATGCCTTCCTCGTAGATCGCATCGATGACGACGGAAGCGAGGAATTTTTTGCCGTCCTTGCGTACACGCCACCCCTCGGTCTCGAATTTTCCCCTCTCGCGCGCCGTGTTGAGGGACTGCTCGGGCATTCCGGCTTCGCGATCTTCGGGCGGATAAAACATTCCGAAGTGCCGGCCTACGACTTCCCCGGCGTCATAGCCCTTGATCCGTTTGGCGCCGGCGTTCCAGTTGATGATGATGCCCTGGGGGTCGAGCATGTAAATGGCGTAGTCGACGATCCCTTCCACCAACAGGCGAAATCTGCGCTCGCTCTCGAACAGGCTGCGCTGTGGGGTACCTTTTCGAGCCATCCCGATCCCTTGCCATAACCCGGTGTAACGCACCCACCCCATTCCGGTTCCACCACAGCGCCGCCCGTGGGGCAGCACAAGGGACCTGGAAAGGCCGATAGGCGGCCGCGGTAAGCAGCGCGGATCGGGCAAGGTCGGGTACCAGATACCGGCGCGAAAATTCGCCGCTCCATATATTTGAAATTAATTTATTGTCGAGACGCTTTCCGACGAATCCTCGCGCGGCGCTCTTGCGCCTATTCCCGGCCGCGGTCCCTGACCGGGGCATCGTCGAAATCGTCCGCGAAACGCAAATGCTTGACGCTGCGGCCACGGCGCCGCACCAGCTTCAAGGCCTCTATCCCGATTTTGATATGCCTCTCGACGTAGTTCGCGGTCACCACCCGATCCGACGCTTCGGTCTTCACGCCCTCCGGGATCATCGGCTGATCGGACACCAGAAGCAGCGCGCCGGTCGAAATGTGGTTGGCGAATCCTGCGGCAAAGATCGTCGCGGTCTCCATGTCGATCGCCATGCTTCGCGTTCGACGCAACTGATCCCTGAAGCGGTCATCGTGTTCCCAGACACGACGATTGGTCGTGTACACCGTCCCGGTCCAGTAATCGTGACCGAGATCGCGGATCATCGTCGACACCGCGCGTTGCAACTCGAACGCCGGCAGCGCGGGGACCTCCGGCGGCAGGTAATCATTCGAGGTGCCCTCGCCCCGGATGGCCGCGATCGGCAGGATCAAATCGCCGATCTGATTCTTGCGTTTCAACCCGCCGCATTTGCCAAGAAACAAGACGGCTTTCGGCGAGACGGCACTTAACAGGTCCATCACGGTCGCGGCATTCGGGCTTCCCATGCCGAAGTTGATCAGGGTGATGCCATCGGCGGTCACGTTGGGCATCGGCCGATCAACGCCCTTGACCAAACCGCCATGCACCGTGGCGAACCATTCGACGTAATTGTCGAAGTTGGTCAGGAGAACATATTCTCCGAATTCAGCAAGCGGCGTGCCGGTGTAACGCGGCAGCCAGTTTTCGACGATGTCCTTTTTCTCTTTCATTGGCTTCGGTCTCATTTCGAGGCGCGCAACGACACCGCCGATCAGGCTGGTGGATAGAGCCGCTTACCGTCCAATGCGACACGCCTGGATTTGCCTGATTTCACTGATCCGGCAGATGACCTGGAGACTAGTTGATATCGCTGGCCTTCAACAGAGGAGATGCGATGGCTGGCCATCAAAACTGTAAGGCGCGATAGCGGAACGTATTGCGCCGAGCCCCGCTGTGACGTTGAAGAACTCCCCTTCGAAGGTGCGCGCTCCCAAAATATCGAAAACAACCCCATGCAAAGTAGCAGGCGGCCGCCGGCATGAATGCTTCGACAAGGCAACTTGACGCGTCGGGCAAATCAGGGGCATTGCTTCATTATTCCGAAATCCTCTATGCGCCCGTCGCCCCGCAATAGCGGTCGCGTCCTTCGCGATTGCGGCCGCAAAACCCTCACCCACCATTGGAATTGCACCGGACCGCGGCGGCGAGCGATCGCCTGCGCGGGGCCGAACCGCGCGCTTGCCGCGCGCGCCTCAGGGAATCCCGACATGAACACCGCTCCTGATATCACGATGTCAACGACAACAGCCGCAACTGACCAGACCAAAGCTGCCGCAGCCCCGCGAATAAAGCTGCTGTCGCACGGATTCTCCATCGACCATCCAGACCCTGAAATCGGTGAACAGCTCATGGCTGATACATTGGGGGTCGCCGACCGCGAAGCGCTGCATGGCATTATCAGGCAATTGGTAAAGGCCAGCGTGAGCGGCGAGAGCCCCGACGAGGTCAACCTCTCTTTCATGATTTCGATGGTGAAGAGCATCAAGCCGAGGGATTCCATCGAGGCGATGCTGGTGGCGCAGATGGTATCGGTTCATGTGATGGCGATGCGATGTGCCCATCACCTTGCGAATGCGGACGACCTCGCTCAGCAGGACAGCGCCGCGCGCGCATTGGGCAGGCTCACCCGCACGTTTCCCGCCCAGATCGAGGCGCTCAATCGCTACCGGAGCCAGGGCGAGCCTGCCATCACCGTGCAGAACGTGAAGGTGGAGGACGGCGGCAAGGCTATTGTCGGCAACGTCACGCAGCATGCAAGCGTGATCGTTTCCGACAAGAACCCGGCATCCGCGGCGCGGAAGGCGCCGAAGGCTGCGGGCTCCAGGCGAAGGCGCGATTCCGCCGACGCCAAGCGGGCAGCACAGGCATGAGCGATCACATCAGAAATATCGGCCCGATGCTGGCAAGCCCACGGTGTGGCGCCAAAACCCGTTGCGGCGGCGCTTGCCGCTCACCGGCGGTGCACGGCAAGAAGCGCTGCCGCATGCACGGCGGCGCACAGGGGTCCGGCGCACCAAGGGCAAACCAGAACGCGCGCAAGCACGGCCTGTTCACCAGGGACGCTATCGCTGAGCGAAGGCAGATTCAGGCGCTGTTGGGTGAAGCGCGGAAGCTGCTGGAAGAGATGAAGTGAGTGGCTTTCGCAGTCCACGCGAAATAAGGCCGGTCACGCGCTCTCCCCCAGCTTTACCGAAGCCTGGATGAAGGAAATGACGGACATTGTCCCGTTTCAGGTTCAATGCGCTGAATTGGGGGCATATCTCTTCTCGTTGCCACACTGTCCTTACGGGTTGTCAACCTTTGCCGAACATGGTGGAAGCACTGCAGGAGCGCATGCACATGATGAAGCTTTTCACGACTGGATATGAGGGCAGTAAACCGGCCGATTTATTTGCAACCCTTCATAAAAGCGGCGTGACGCTCCTGATCGATGTTCGGGACGTACCGATCTCCCGCAAGCCGGGATTTTCGAAGTCCGCTCTTGCAAGAGGGCTGGATGAAGCCGGAATCCGATACCTGCACTTGAAGGGACTCGGCGATCCAAAGCCCGGTAGGGTCGCCGCACGGGAAGGCCGATTCTCAGACTTTCGGCGAATATTCAGCGCGCACATGATGACCATTGCGGCGCAGCAAGCCTTATCTGAGGCAGTCGCAGCCGCTTCCGAATCCATTTCGTGTTTGCTTTGCTTCGAGCAGGATCATACTAATTGCCACCGCTGCATCGTTGCTGAGTTGATGGCCCGGCGTGGGAAGTTCAGTCTGGTACATTTGACCGCTGCACCGTTAATTGCCCGAACCGCGTCAAGAGGTGGCATTTCCTCTAATGACAGGACACCCGCCTACATCGGGTAGCACCGAAGCCATAGTGATGGTAAAGGCGGCGCCGCAAGTCGGCCGCCGCCACGGAGAGACGGTTTGTTGCGCCGGCATTGACCTGTATGGGAACTGGCTCAGGCTATACCCAGTGTCCTTCCGAACGCTGGAGCAGTCGAAGAAGTTTGGGCGCTGGGATCGAATTAAATTCAACTGGCGACTTCCCAACGACGACAAGCGCACTGAAAGCCGGCGAGTAGATCAACAGTCCATTGAGATTGTCGGTCAGCTCAGAAAGTCGGAGCGATCCACCTTTCTCGCCAAGACAATTGTGACAAGCCTCGTGCGCGAACGCGAGCGAGGCAGGAGCTTCGCACTATTGAAGCCGGAAATACTTGCGTTCAAGGTCGAGAAAAAGGACGCCGCAGAAATCAAGGCAGAAAAGGAGTTGTTCGAACTCGATCCGCGCCCAGGATGATCTGTTCGCCAAGCAGGTAACGAACAACTACAATCCGTGTCCGTACAATTTCAAATATCGCTATCGGACCGACGACGGCATTCGTGAGGGGACGTGCCAGGATTGGGAAATCGAGGCGACCTATCACAATTGGTCAAGGGGTTATGGCGAGCAGCGAGCCTTGGCTGATATGGAGCGGGTGTTTGGTTGCGATTATCCAGCAAGAGGCATGCTTCTGGCGATGGGCACGCATTCACTTCACCAAGATACGTGGCTCATCAATGGTGTAGTCAGACAAGACGACATCAGCCAAGGGTCCATGTTCTAGCGTGTGTGGCAGAGAGCCTTCGTGACAAAAAAATATAGCGATCCAAATTCGCTCGTCGATGCAATCGCAGGCCGCCCGATTTCGTCGGAAGAACTGCTTCATATGTCGCTAAGCGGCTGCACGTTCGAAGAAGCAAAGACACATTTCGAAGAGCGCACCAGGATTCGGAAAGCGGCTGACGCGATCGAGGGACTACCCCTAGACACTTGGCCAGCGTTTGATGTGAGCTGGGACTTAGACCGGAGCAACTTTTACCGCGTGTATGACGGAGCCGATCCGGACAGTGTGGATACGGACGAGTTCATTCTTATTCTGGACGTTTCATTGGCTGACATCGATGCTGCGCTCACTCCCTATTGGCATCGGACTGCAGAAGAGGTCTGGACCGTCGGATCTCCCGATAAAGTGGCGCGTGCAATAGTTCATTGGCACGAGGGTGGCTGAATGACACCTCCGTTGATCGTCCCCACGAGCGATGGACGACTGGCCATTGGTGGCGGCAACCACCGCCTAGCAATCGCGGGGGCAAAGGGACAGCACGCTTACCAGTCTTGGTGAAGAAGGATCAGGAGACGCGAGTCCGCCAAATTCTGATTGTGTAATGATGGCGTCAGCGAGTAGCCCGCATGAGCGCCAGTGCTGCACGAGAAAGATATCGGCAGGCTCACCGAATAGTCGCTCCATCTGGTCGCCATTCTTCCCGAGGCGGGACGGCACGAGAGCTACGGCATGCGACGCGGGCCGCAGAGCCCTGACGAGTCGGGGTCTCGCGTTACAGCTTCTAATCGAGCGTGCCTTGGACAAGAGCAACCAGCGGCTCTTGGGACTCATGACAAAGCGGGTCGGGGTCGCACTCCTAGGCCAGAAAAAGAATGGCCTTATCCGACGGGCTCAACCGGGGCAGTACATGCTGTGGGAAATTGCCTGTCGACCTGTGAGAATCGCCCAAAAGCGTTGCAGATCTGCAACAAACGAAATCACAAACGCGTGATTTCATGCATTTTAAGCAGCCCGGCGCACTTATCAGGTAGAGTTTGCTGATGAGCGTTCTTAATTCGTTCTCCTTCTCTGATCCCACTTGCAGCGGGTACATCTCATGACCTTCAATGCAAGGAAAGCCGCTCAAATCATCGCCTTCTTCATTACGAAGAATGGCGGCAACAGCATCGATGTTCTGAAGGCCGTTAAACTCGTCTATCTCGGCGATAGACAGAGCATCGCAGATTTTGGTTTTCCGATAACCGACGACACGCATGTTTCAATGCCACATGGGCCGGTCAATTCGAGGACGTACAGCCACGTCAATGGCGAGTACGACTTAGATGCCTGCGGCTGGTCCGAATTTTTGGAAGGTCGAGCCAACTACCAGATTGGCGCGAAGAGCAAATTCGTTATCGATGATCTCGACGAACTAAGCGACGCGGATGTTCAGGCGCTTGACAAGGTCTGGAGCAAATTTGGACATATGAATAAGTGGCAATTGCGAGATTGGACCCACAGTAGAAAAAATGTTCCGGAGTGGGAGGACCCGCGCGGCAGCTCTCAGCCGATTCCACTTGAAAGAATTTTGACTCTACTGCAAATTGAAAACGCCGATGAGCACGCCGACCTCATCGAAGACCATAAGCATTTAGACAAGGTATTTGCATCACTTCGTGAGTGATTGGTGGTAGAAAAAATCCAACGATGTCACGCTTTGCTGATGCCGTCTGGAACCTATCATGACCCGGATCGTAAGCATCTTTTCATCGTCTGCACTGAAAAATGCACAGAAGGCAACCACATCCTTGTTTCAATAACGGGATGGACCAACCATCTTTGCGATGACACCACGCGCTTGAAGGCCGGAGACCATCCTTTTCTGTATAAGGATTCCTACGTATTCTATCGAAAGGCGCGTATCAAAAGTTCTGCGCTTATTCAGAGTGGGATAGAATCCGGCGATTTCGAATTGCATGACACGGCAATGTCTGACGAATGGGTTAAAAAGATAATGGAGGGTATTTGCTCCTCCATTCACACGCCCCGCAAAGTCAAGATATACGCTAATTGTCCGCCGGCTGGCACTCCTAAATCGGATCCACCGAAGTTTCCCAAAAAAGGGATATCCCTAAATCGGTCTCGCTACATCGGCTGATGGACGCACTTTGCGTATCGCTGCCAACAGCGAGTAGCCCGCATGAGCGCAGCGATATGCGGGGATGGACCATCCCCGCATATCGCTGCGCTCATGCGGGTTACGCTTGCCGTTTATAGTCATTTGTCTGGGTCGCGGGTCGCTGTTAACTTTTAGGTATTAACGCCGTTAACGTTTGCCGGCTGATAGTTTTGGCGACAATCCGTCCGATTTTACTAAGCTATATCAATTTCTTAGAGACCGCCCAAAGGAACGGTTTTAATCAAATTCCAAAATTTAGAATTGATAACGGGGAAGCAACCTTTGTCTGCCATGGTCGTCGCGAGGCTATGGCGATGAGCAGCGGTTTCGATGCAAATGCAGTGCTGGAGATTTTGAGAACAGCCGGATCGGTTGGTCTGTCAACGTCTGTTGCTATTGTTCTCGCGTTGCAATCACCAAAACTGCTGCAAGTGATCCTGACCTTCATCCGCAACATCATCAAAGATTTTCGCACTCCGCCGCAGCCGCCAACATCTAGAACTCGACAAAGAGAAAAACCCCTACTGGAGAAATAACCTCGCTAATTCTACCTGCGAATACGAGTGCGCCACTTTCATTGAACTCAGGCGAGTTTGAAAAAGCCTAACCCCCTTATTTGCAGCCTGGGCAGCAGTCGCAGCTTTTCTTGATTGCCAGACAGCTGCCGAAATGCCGAAAACCGCGATCAGGGTGCCAAGCCATTGCAAAACCCCCGTAACCTCAGCACTAACAGCCCAAACAAAGGCGGACTTTAAGGCTGGCAGAATGGTTTCGATCATTCGCGAACAACGGGCTCGATTTCATAGCGCTAATGGAAATTACTTTAGATGGATTTTGTCGAATCCGGGAATGTTAGTTCTACCGAAGCGTGCCGTCCGCCTTCAGTACGTCCCCACAGAAGGGACCGCGCCAAGACATGACGGGGACCGGATAGAGTCGTGACGCTTATTGGACGTTTGTTGGACATCCCCCGCCGTCTATCCGATCTAATTGAAACCGCTGGCGCTCCCTAGGGGAATTGAACCCCTGTTTCAGCCTTGAGAGGGCCGCGTCCTAACCGCTAGACGAAGGGAGCGTACGGGGGCAGGGAATAGCCTCGAAACCGGTCCGCTGCAAGGCGGTTTGGCGGGCCGATAACCCGATCGCTCACGCCCTCGGGTCCAAGCCCCGGGGACAGGATTTGGCGGATCATACGGCTCAGGGCTCGCTGACGAATTTGAGCCGGCCGGCGGGTTTCAGGGTGTGCGCATCGAAGGTACGGATTTCCGTCACGCCGGCGATGTCCAGCGTCACCACCAGCCGGTCGCCGGCGACGCCGGTGGTGACGATGCGGGCGCCTTTCGGCAGCATCGAGGTGATGTCGGTCGCGACGGCGCTTCCCTCGGTGCGGAAAAGGCGGTAGCCGATGGCGATCAGAACGGCCGCTACCGCCAGCGCCGTGGTAAGGCCCGCGATCAGCATCATCCGCCGCACCCGCGCAAACATCGCGGCCTGTTCGGGGGTCGGTTCGGGCGCAACGGTTTCGGTCATAAGGCTCATCTTTGGAACAAGGCTCGGCTTCGAATAGCGGTCAACGGCTTGAGGTCATCGTCGCCGGCGACGAGGGATCGGTCCGGCTCGACCGCGTGCTCGCGGTGCGCGTCGCGGAGCTGTCGCGCTCGCGGCTGAAAGCGCTGATCCTCGCAGGTTCCGTCACCATCAAAAGCGCCCCCGTCCGCGACCCCGCTTATCATGTCGCCGCCGGCGATACGATCACAATCGACGTGCCGGAAGCGGTCGCCGCGGAGCCCTTGGCTGAGGATATCGCGCTCGATATCGTCTACGAGGACGACGACATCATCGTCATCGACAAGCCCAAAGGCCTGGTGGTGCATCCGGCCGCCGGACACGAGACCGGCACGCTGGTCAATGCGCTGATCGCCCATTGCGGCGCCAGCCTTTCCGGGATCGGCGGCGTCAGGCGCCCGGGCATCGTGCACCGGCTCGACAAGGACACCACCGGGCTGATGGTGGTGGCCAAGAACGACCGGGCGCATCAATCGCTGACCGCGCAATTCGCCGACCACGGCCGCACCGGCGCGATGCGGCGCGGCTACATGGCATTGGTCTGGGACCTGCCCGGCCGCCAGCGCGGCACCGTGGACGCGCCGATCGACCGGCATCCGTATGCCCGGGAGAAGATGGCGGTCCGCGAGGGCGGCCGCGAGGCGATTACCCATTGGGAGGTGCAGGAAGCCTTCAACGGCCGCGACGGCAAGCCGGTCGCCGCACTTCTGGCCTGCCAGCTCGAAACCGGGCGCACCCACCAGATCCGGGTCCATCTGGCCCATATCGGCCATCCCCTGCTGGGCGACGGCGTCTATGGCCCGCATTTCAAGACCAAGGCCAGCCACCTCGGCCCCGGAAGCCAGGCCGCCCTGGCCGCCCTCGGGCGCCAAGCGCTGCACGCATACCTCCTGGCCCTGGAACACCCCCGAACCGGGGCGATTTTGGAGTGGATTTCGGATTTGCCGCGAGACCTTGTTCTACTAAGGGATTGCCTGCGGGCGACCCTATGACGCAGGACCTCGGAAAAACCGCTGATATGCCAACAGGTTATATCAGCCCCACGGAGACGTGACCCCCGCGATCCTTCCAAATGCCCGCCCGTTTAGTGTATGTTGCAGGTGCGTTGAATATCCAACGCGGAACATCGCAGCCCGGGCGGCTTTAACACAGCGTCCGTCTGCCGGGCCCGCCGCTATCGGGGGCCTGAACCACTGGAGGGCGCTACAAAATGGCCCGTACAGCTACGCTTCCGGTTCTCAATGGAGAATCCGGCCTCTCGCGGTACCTCGCCGAGATCCGCAAATTTCCGATGCTGGAGCCCCAGCAGGAATACATGTTCGCCAAACGCTGGCGCGAACATGACGATCGCGACGCGGCACATCACCTTGTCACCAGCCATCTCCGGCTCGTGGCCAAGATAGCCATGGGCTATCGCGGCTACGGATTGCCGATTTCCGAGGTCGTCTCGGAGGGCAATGTCGGCCTGATGCAGGCGGTGAAGCGGTTCGAGCCCGACAAGGGCTTCCGACTCGCTACCTACGCCATGTGGTGGATCAAGGCCTCAATACAAGAGTACATCCTGCGTTCGTGGTCGCTCGTGAAAATGGGCACCACCGCGAACCAGAAGAAGCTGTTCTTCAACCTGCGCAAGGCGAAGAGCAAGATCTCCGCACTGGACGAGGGTGATCTTCATCCCGACCAGGTTAAGCTGATTGCCAAGCGCCTCGGCGTGACGGATCAGGACGTGATCGACATGAACCGCCGTCTCGGCGGCGATGCCTCGCTCAACGCGCCGATCCGTGACGACGGCGAGGCCGGTGAATGGCAGGACTGGCTGGTCGATAACTCGCCCAACCAGGAAGCCATCATGGCCGAGCACGAGGAGTTCGATCATCGCCGTCAGGCGCTGAACGGCGCCATCGGCGTGCTCAACCCGCGCGAACGCCGCATCTTCGAAGCGCGGCGTCTGGCGGAAGAGCCGATGACGCTGGAGGACCTCGCCGCCGAATTCGGCGTGTCGCGCGAGCGCGTGCGGCAGATCGAGGTCCGGGCCTTCGAGAAGGTGCAGTCGGCCGTGAAAGGCACGATCGCCCGGCAGGAACAGGCCGCACTCGAAGCCGCGCATTAATCGGCGCGGCGTGAGGTAACGAGACAAGAGCCGGCGGCAACGCCGGCTTTTTTGTTGGGCGCGAGCGCGACGGCTTGTGGGCGCAAGCACGACGGCGGGATTCACAGGGCCGTGATCGCTGTAACACTGCGGTCCGGTGAACCGAAACACCCGTGAAGCACACAGCTTCAGCCAAAAATTCATTCATGGAGCAGGTTCGATGAAGATAACCCGAGTCGTTGTTACCCTTGCCATCGCCGCGCTCGCCGGGATGCTCGGCGAAGTCGGGGCGCGGGCGCAAACCGCCGCGCCGGTGGAAGCGCGCAACGTGGTGCTGGTGCATGGCGCATGGGCGGACGGCTCGAGCTGGGCCGAGGTGATCCCGCTGCTTCAGGCCGCCGGCCTGAAAGTCACCGCCGTGCAAAATCCGCTGACGTCGCTCGAGGATTCCGTCGCCGCGACCCGCCGCGCGCTGGCGCTGCAGGATGGCCCGACCGTGCTGGTCGCGCACTCCTGGGGCGGCACCGTCATCAGCGAGACCGGAACCGACCCCAAGGTCACCGCGCTGGTCTATGTCGCCGCGCGGGGTCCGGACGCGGGAGAGGATTTCGTCGCCCTTTCCGGGAAATTTCCCACCGGAGCGGTGCGCGCGGGCATCCAGCAACATGATGGTTTCACCACCTTGTCCGAGGAATCGTTCCTGAAATATTTCGCCAATGGCGTCGAACCCAAAAAGGCAAAAGTGCTTTATGCCGTGCAGGAACCCACCGCCGCCGCGTTGTTCGGCGGACGGACCACGGCCGCCGCCTGGCGCTCCAAGCCTTCATGGTATGCGGTGTCGAAACTGGATCAGACCATCAATCCGGATCTGGAACGCTTCCTGGCCAAGCGCATGAACGCCACCACGGTGGAGCTGGAGGCCGGTCATCTCTCGCTGGTGTCGCATCCCAAAGAGATCGCCGATCTGATCCTGGCGGCGGCCGGCCGCCAGAAGACAGCCGACGTCCCGGCAAGCAAATAACGCAGCCGCCGCTGCGGCGGCTCTTTATTATCCCTCCCCCTTGTGGGGAGGGTCGGCGCGTAGCGCCGGGGTGGGGGTAGCGCACGGCAGTGCGCGAACAATCACTTTGCTGAGACAGCCCCCCACCCGTCACATCGTTCGCAGCGCTCACGATGTGCCACCCTCCCCACAAGGGGGAGGGATTTAAAGCCGCGCAGGTTCATTACCTCAATCCAGTCCCTGCACCTTCGGCATCGGCTGCGTCGGCTGAAGCTGAACCTGGGGCGGGGCGGGTTTCGCTTCGACGGCTGTGGGAGCGGGCGCAGCGGCTTGCGCATCGGCCGGCTTTGCCTGCGGCGCGACCGCCGACCGCTGTGCCGGCTCGGGGGCGGGTTTGGCCGCCAATGGCGCCGGTTCGCCGGCATGCGACGGAGAAGCTTTCGGCATCGGCACCGCCGGCGTGCGGCTCGCAACCCTTGGGATCGCGAGCGGCGGACGCGGCGGCCCGCGGACCTGGCTGACCGGCGGCGGCGCTCCAGGGCCCACCGGGCCGTAGGTGGTGGCCAGATCTTCGTTGAGATCGCCGTCGATCCGGTAGGCCGGCACGAAACGGACGATCCGCCCGGTGCGGGCATCGATCACCAGCCGCCCGTCGTCGCCGCCGCGATCGATCACGGCAATGGTATAGACATAGCCGCGCCGCTGTGGAATTCCGAGCGGCGAAAACCCGTTCTCGCGCAGGATCGTGTAGACCTCCATCGGCGGCAGCAGCGTCGGTCCGTAGCCGGGGCCGGGCGCCTCCCGGGGCATCGCCGCATAGGGGCCGCCGACGTCGGAGGCGACGATGTAGCGCCCTGCGCCGTTCGGCGCCGAAACCTGCGCGTTCGCGGCCGAAGCGGCGAGAACCAGCCCGGCGGTCATGACCCATCCTGTAATCAGCTTCATAGCCCGTCACTCCTGTAACGCCCCTAGGCCTGTAGCTTTTTCGCTCTCATGACCTTGCCGCAACCTCGTTGCTGAATCCGGCGGTCCTTGGGCGGGATCGCGGCGCGCTTGCCTCAAACCCGCGGCGGAATGGCCGGCCGCATCATCGCAGCCGGCGACTTTCATCCGCTTGTATGATAGAAAAAAGTTTGGCATGGTCGCCGTTAGGACAGCATAACTGTCTCAATTGCGACGGCAAGCCCGGCACAGGGATTGCAACTAAAATACGGCGCTTTAAGGCGCTGAGGAAATGCAGGCAAGGCCGTTCGTCGGGGACGTTGAACGCCCGGGCTTGAATTTATCAAATTGCGGCTCGCGACGGACGAGCGGTGGCCCGGTGGGTGCCGCAACGCGAAAGCTGCGCCGACGGCGGTTGAGGCCCTTAAGCCTTATTGAGAGGATTTGAGATGAGCGGGTCGGAGTTCGAGCGCGAAAACATCGTGACGGATGCGCTGTCGGCGGACCCTACCTCGAAACCCCGGGAGCCGCAGGAAGATATTCAGCGCGAGCACAGCTGGCGCCCGCCCGCCGAGGGTCTCTACGATCTCTCGCTGGAAAAGGATTCCTGCGGCGTCGGCTTCATCGCCAATATCAAGGGCAAGAAGTCGCATCAGATCGTCGACGACGCGATCAACATCCTGTGCAACCTCGAACATCGCGGCGCGGTCGGCGCCGATCCGCGCGCCGGCGACGGCGCCGGCATCCTGGTGCAGATTCCTCACGGTTTTTTTTCGCGCAAGGCCGCCGAGATCGGCTTCAAGCTGCCGCAGCCCGGCGAATACGCCATCGGCGCGCTGTTCATGCCGAGGGACACGGCGTGGCGCAACGTCATCAAGAGCATCATCGCCGACCAGATCCGCGACGAAGGGCTGGTGCTGCTGGGCTGGCGCGATGTGCCGACCGACAATTCCTCGCTCGGCGAGACGGTGAAGCCGACCGAGCCCTCGCACATGCAGGTGTTCATCGGCCGCAATGGCGCAGCCAAGACCGACGACGAATTCGAGCGCCGGCTCTACATCCTGCGCAAATCGATCTCGCAGGCGATCTACCAGCGCCGCGACCGCGGCCTCGCCGGCTATTACCCGGCGTCGATGTCGTGCCGCACCGTGATCTACAAGGGCATGTTCCTGGCCGACCAGCTCGGCAAGTATTATCCCGACCTGCATGAGCCGGATTTCGAGAGCGCGCTGGCGCTGGTGCATCAGCGCTTCTCGACCAACACCTTCCCGACCTGGTCGCTGGCGCATCCCTACCGCATGGTGGCGCATAACGGCGAGATCAACACGCTGCGCGGCAACGTCAACTGGATGGCGGCGCGCCAGGCCTCGGTGCATTCCGAGCTCTACGGCAAGGACATCAGCCGCCTGTGGCCGATCTCCTATGAGGGCCAGTCCGACACCGCCTGCTTCGACAACGGCCTCGAATTCCTGGTGCAGGGCGGCTACTCGCTGCCGCACGCGGTCATGATGATGATTCCGGAAGCCTGGGCCGGCAATCCGCTGATGGATGAGCAGCGCCGCGCGTTCTACGAATATCACGCCGCGATCATGGAGCCGTGGGACGGCCCCGCCGCCATCGCCTTCACCGACGGCCGCCAGATCGGCGCCACGCTCGACCGCAACGGCCTGCGCCCGGCGCGCTATCTCGTCACCAGCGACGACCGCATCGTGATGGCGTCCGAGATGGGCGTGCTGAAGATTCCCGAAGAGCACATCGTCACCAAGTGGCGGCTGCAGCCGGGCAAGATGCTGCTGGTCGACCTCGAACAGGGCCGGCTCATTCCCGACGACGAGATCAAGGCACAGCTTGCGAACAGCCATCCCTATCGCCAATGGCTCGACCGCACCCAGATCGTGCTGGAGGAATTGCCGGATGCGCCGACCAAGGGCATGCGCTCCAACCTGCCGCTGCTGGATCGGCAGCAGGCGTTCGGCTACAGCCAGGAAGACATCACCATCCTGATGACGCCGATGGCGTCGACCGGCGAGGAGGCCAACGGCTCGATGGGCAACGACACGCCGATCTCGGCGCTGTCGGACAAGGCCAAGCCGCTGTTCACCTATTTCAAGCAGAACTTCGCGCAGGTCACCAATCCGCCGATCGATCCGATCCGCGAAGAACTTGTCATGAGCCTGGTCTCGATCATCGGGCCGCGGCCGAACCTGTTCGACCTGCAGGGCGTGGCCGGCACCAAGCGGCTCGAAGTGCGCCAGCCGATCCTGACCGATGCGGATCTGGAAAAGATCCGCTCGATCTCCGAGATCGCCGACACCCATTTCAAGTCGCGCACGCTGGACACGACGTTCCACGCCGGCCTCGGCGCGGCCGGGCTCGAACAGGTGCTCGACGAACTCTGCGCGCGCGCGGAAGCGGCGGTCCGCGAGGGCATCAACATCGTCATCCTGTCCGACCGCATGGCGGGCTCGGACCGGATTCCGATCCCCTCGCTGCTGGCCTGCGCGGCCGTGCATCATCACCTGATCCGCACCGGATTGCGCACCTCGGTGGGCCTCGTGGTCGAATCCGGCGAGCCGCGCGAGGTGCACCACTTCGCCTGCCTCGCCGGCTACGGCGCCGAGGCGATCAATCCCTATCTCGCTTTCGAGACCATCATCTCGATGAAGGACCGGCTGCCGGCGGCGCTCGACGATTATGAAATCGTCAAGCGCTACATCAAGTCGATCGGCAAGGGCCTGCTCAAGGTGATGTCGAAGATGGGCATCTCGACCTATCAGTCCTATTGCGGCGCGCAGATCTTCGACGCCGTCGGGTTGAAGGCGGATTTCGTCTCGAAGTTTTTCGTCGGCACCCACACCCGGATCGAAGGCGTCGGGCTGACCGAAATCGCCGAGGAAACCGCGCGCCGCCACGCCGACGCGTTCGGCGATGCACAGATCTACAAGACCGCGCTCGATGTCGGCGGCGAATATGCCTATCGCACCCGCGGCGAGGATCACGCCTGGACCGCCGAATTGGTCTCGATGCTGCAGCATGCCGCGCGCGGCAATTCGCTGGAACGCTATCGTGCGTTCGCGAAAATCCTCAACGAGCAGTCCGAGCGGCTGCTGACCTTGCGCGGCCTGTTCCGGATCAAGACCGCCGAGGACGAGAAGCGCAAGCCGGTGCCGCTCGACCAGGTCGAGCCGGCCAAGGACATCGTCAAGCGCTTCGCCACCGGCGCCATGTCGTTCGGCTCGATCTCGCGCGAGGCGCACACCACGCTGGCGATCGCGATGAACCGGATCGGCGGCAAGTCCAACACCGGCGAAGGCGGCGAAGAATCCGATCGCTTCAAGCCGCTGCCGAACGGCGATTCGATGCGCTCGGCGATCAAGCAGGTCGCCTCCGGCCGGTTCGGCGTCACCACGGAATATCTCGTCAACGCCGACATGATGCAGATCAAGATGGCGCAGGGCGCAAAGCCCGGCGAAGGCGGACAATTGCCCGGCCACAAGGTCGACGCCGTGATCGCCCGCGTCCGGCACTCGACGCCCGGCGTCGGCCTGATTTCGCCGCCGCCGCATCACGACATCTATTCGATCGAGGATCTGGCGCAACTGATCTACGACCTCAAGAACGTCAATCCGGACGGGCAGGTGTCGGTCAAGCTGGTCTCCGAGATCGGCGTCGGCACGGTCGCCGCCGGCGTCGCCAAGGCGCGCGCCGACCACGTCACCATTGCAGGCTTCGAGGGCGGCACCGGCGCATCGCCGCTGACCTCGATCAAGCACGCTGGCAGCCCGTGGGAAATCGGGCTGGCCGAAACCCACCAGACGCTGGTGCGCGAGCGGCTGCGCAGCCGCATCGTGGTGCAGGTCGATGGCGGCTTCCGCACCGGGCGTGACGTGGTGATTGGCGCGCTTCTAGGGGCCGACGAATTCGGCTTCGCCACCGCGCCCTTGATTGCGGCCGGTTGCATCATGATGCGCAAGTGCCATCTCAACACCTGTCCCGTGGGCGTCGCGACGCAGGATCCGGTGCTGCGCAAGCGCTTCACCGGCCAGCCCGAGCACGTCATCAACTATTTCTTCTTCGTCGCCGAGGAAGTCCGCGAGATCATGGCCGCCTTGGGCTATCGCAGCTTCAACGAGATGGTCGGCCAAACCCAGATGCTCGACCAGTCCACGCTGGTGGCGCACTGGAAGGCCAAGGGGCTGGATTTCTCAAAACTGTTCGTGCGCCAGAAGGAACTGCCGGGCCAGAAGATCTATCACGCCCAAAGCCAGAACCATCACCTGGAAGCCGTGCTCGACCGCACGCTGATCGAAAAGGCGCAGCCCGCGCTCGATCGCGGCGCGCCGGTCAAGATCGACATCCAGATCAACAACACCGACCGCAGCGCCGGGGCGATGCTGTCCGGCACGGTAGCGAAGATCTACGGCCATGCCGGGCTGCCGCATGACACCATCCAGGTGAGTTTCAAAGGTACCGCGGGGCAGGCGTTCGGCGCCTGGCTGGCGCGCGGCGTCACCTTCGATCTGGAAGGCGAAGCCAACGACTATGTCGGCAAGGGACTGTCCGGCGGCCGCATCATCGTCAAGCCGCCGCGCCATTCCGGCATCGTGCCGGAAGAATCCATCATCGTCGGCAACACCGTGATGTACGGCGCGATCGAGGGCGAATGCTATTTCCGCGGCATCGCCGGCGAGCGCTTCGCGGTGCGTAATTCCGGCGCGGTCGCCGTGGTCGAGGGCGCCGGCGATCATTGCTGCGAATACATGACCGGCGGCATCGTCGTGGTGCTCGGCAAGACCGGACGCAACTTCGCGGCCGGCATGTCGGGTGGCGTGGCTTACGTGCTCGACGAGGCCGGCGACTTCCCGAAACTCTGCAACATGGCGATGGTCGAACTCGAACCGGTGCTGTCGGAAGAGATGGTCAACCAGAACACCTATCACCACACCGGCGATCTCGAAGCGCATGGCCGGGTCGACGTGTTCCAGAACCTGCTCGACTCCGACGTCGAGCGGCTGCACATCCTGATTTCGCGCCACGCCAAATTGACCGGCTCGAAGCGCGCCGCCGACATTCTGGCGGACTGGAAGACATGGCTGCCGAAATTCCGCAAGGTGATGCCGGTGGAATACCGCCGCGCGCTGAAGGAAATGAAGGCCAACGCGGACGCCGAGCCGAAAATCGCGATCGGGGCGTAATTTTTATCCTCATGGTGAGGAGGCGCACTTGCGCCGTCTCGAACCATGAGGGCACGATGCCCCATCCTTCGAGACGCGGCGAAGACGCCGCTCCTCAGGATGAGGAAGAGAGTTGGCGTCATTCCGGGGCGTGCGAAGCGCGAACCCGGAATCTCGCAAAATAACATCGAGATTCCGGGTCTGCGCCTGCGGCGCATCCCGGAATGACGGGGAACGGCGAAGCCAAGTTGCAGGGGCGTCAGGTTTAATGGGCAAGATTACAGGTTTTCTCGAAATCGACCGGCGCGACCGCAAGTACGAGCCGGTCGCCGAGCGCATCAAGAGCTATCGCGAATTCGTCATTCCCCTGAGCGAGAAGGACACCCGCGACCAGGCCGCGCGTTGCATGAATTGCGGCATCCCCTATTGCCACGGCACCGGCTCGGTGGCGCCGGGCACGCCGGGCTGCCCGGTCAACAACCAGATTCCGGATTTCAACGATCTGGTCTATGCCGGCAACTGGGAAGAAGCCTCGCGCAATCTGCACTCGACCAACAATTTTCCGGAGTTCACCGGCCGTATCTGTCCGGCGCCGTGCGAGGCCTCCTGCACGCTCAACATCGACGACAATCCGGTCACCATCAAGACCATCGAATGCGCCATCGTCGATCGCGCCTGGGACAATGGCTGGCTGAAGCCGGAAATTGCCGCCGAAAAGACCGGCAAGAAGGTCGCGGTGGTCGGTTCGGGCCCGGCGGGCCTCGCCTGCGCGCAGCAATTGGCGCGCGCCGGCCATGACGTGCATTTGTTCGAGCGCTGGGCCAAGGCCGGCGGGCTTTTGCGCTACGGCATTCCCGACTTCAAGATGGAGAAGCACATCATCGACCGCCGCGTGGCGCAGATGGAAGCCGAAGGCGTCACGTTTCATTATGGCGTCCAGGTCGGCGGCACCACTCCCGGCGCGCTCGATCCCCGCGAGATGCTGAAGGAATATGACGCACTGGCGCTGACCGGCGGCGCCGAGGCCGCACGCGATCTGCCGATCCCCGGCCGCGAACTGTCGGGCATTCACTTTGCGATGGATTTCCTGCCGCAACAAAATCGCCGCGTCTCCAGCGAGCCGCTCGGCAGTGCCCCGGACATTCTCGCCGGCGGCAAGCATGTGGTGGTGATCGGCGGCGGCGATACCGGCTCCGACTGCATCGGCACCTCGTTCCGGCAAGGCGCTCTATCCGTGACGCAGCTCGAGATCATGCCGGCGCCGCCGGAACATGAGAACAAGGGCCTGACCTGGCCGAACTGGCCCCTGAAGATGCGGACCTCGTCGAGCCAGGCCGAAGGCGCCAAGCGCGAATACGCCGTGCTGACGCAAAAGTTCTCGGGCGCCGACGGCAAGGTGGCCAAGCTGCATGGCGTGCAGGTCGACGACAAGTTCAAGCCGATCCCGGGGACGGAGTTCGAACTCGACGCGCAGCTGGTGCTGCTGGCGATGGGTTTCGTGCATCCGGTGCATGAGGGCCTGTTGAAGACGCTCGGCGTCGATCTCGACCCGCGCGGCAACGTCCGCGCCAACACCGCCGACTACCAGACCTCGCTCGGAAAAGTGTTCGCCGCCGGCGACATGCGCCGCGGCCAATCGCTGGTGGTCTGGGCAATTCGCGAAGGCCGGCTCTGCGCCCGCTCGATCGATCAGTTCCTGATGGGCACGACCAGCTTGCCGAGGTGAGCAACCCCTCGTCGTCCCCCGCGAAGGCGGGGGACCCAGTATTCCAGAGCCGTCAGCGAAAAAAATGAGAAGCCGCGGCGTACTGGATACCCCGCCTTCGCGGGGTAAGACGCCGTCAGCCGCGGTGCTTCACCCCCACGGCCCCCTAGGCGCGGCACGATCGCGCCCCCAGGGATCGTTTCGAGAGGCCGGTCCCGGACGCGCCGACGCCGGCGCAGCAGGGCGCGTGCCGAGTTCGGCGGCGAGCCGCTGCAATTCGGCGACCCGGTTCTCGGTCGAGGGATGCGTCGAGAACAGGCTGTCGACACCGTGCCCCGACAGCGGATTGATGATGAACATGTGCGCCGTCGCCGGATTGCGTTCGGCCTCCATGTTCGGAATTTCGTGCGCGGCGTTGGCGATCTTGACCAGCGCCGACGCCAGCCACATCGGCTGGCCGACGATGCGGGCGCCGAGGTTGTCGGCGGCGTATTCGCGGGTGCGGCTGATCGCCATCTGCACCAGCATGGCGCCGAGCGGCGCCAGGATCATCATCGCGATCGAACCGACGATGCCGGGACCGCCGTTGTTATCGCGGTTGCCGCGGAAGAACATCCCGAACTGCGCCAGCATCGAGATCGCGCCTGCGATGGTGGCGGTGATGGTCATCAGCAGCGTATCATGATTTTTCACATGCGCGAGCTCATGGGCAATCACGCCTGCGAGTTCCTCGCGGCTGAGCGACTGCACCAGCCCGGTGGTCACGGCAACGGCGGCGTTCTGCGGATTGCGCCCGGTGGCGAACGCATTGGGCTGCGGATTGTCCATCAGGAACACCCGCGGCATCGGCAGCCCGGCCCGGCCCGCAAGCTCCGCCACCAGATTGACGAGTTCCGGCGCGGTGCGCTGATCGACCTCGTGGGCGCCGTACATCGACAGCACCATGCGGTCCGAGTTCCAGTAGGCGAACAGGTTGGTCGCCGCGGCGATCACGAGCGCGATGGCCGCGCCGCTGGCGCCGCCGATCAAATAACCGACGCCCATGAACAAGGCCGTGAGACCGGCCAGCAGGATGGCTGTTCGGAGGTAATTCATCGCTCTCTCCCTGGTATGGCGGCAGGCGCCGCGGCATACCCCCATCAGCTAAGGATCACCCCTGCGGCGCTTCAAGAGCGGCCGGTGCGTCGCCGCGTCGCGCTTCGGCGGGGTTCGGGATGAAGCATCCGCGCCCGCAGGGGGATCAGTCCCCCGAACGGAAGACGGACATAAACCACACTCTAAATGCCGGATTGACACCGGCTGGCGCGAGAGGCCTCATGTCGTCCGAAACCGCCGCCCGCTCTCCCCCAACGGAGCCCGCGGCCTCGCCAAAACGTCACCAAAGCGGCCTCCTCCGAGCCGTCACTTCAAGGAAACGCCTGATGCGCAAACTTCTCGCTGCCGCCCTGTTCGCCGCGATCGCGGCCTTCCCTATCCTCACAGCGCCCGCCCACGCGCAGACCCCGATCAAGATCATGGTCGGCGGCATCGACAAGCAGATCTACCTGCCGGCCAAGCTCGCCGCGCAACTCGGCTTCTTCAAGGAGCAGGGGCTCGACGTCGAGCTGTTCAACTCGACCTCCGGCTCGCAGGCCGCGACCGCGCTGCTGGCGCGGGAGGTGCAGGGCGTGGTCGGGTTCTACGATCACACCATCGACCTGCAATCCAAAGGCAAGTTCATCACGTCGGTGGTGCAGTTCGCCGTCGCCCCGGGCGAGGTGGTGCTGGTGAAATCGGCCGACGCCGACAAGTTGAAGGATCCCGCCAACTGGAAGGGCCAGGCGCTTGGCGTCACGGGGCTCGGCTCGGCCACGGATTTCCTCACCCGCGCGCTGGCGGCCAAAGCAGGGCTGAAGCCGCAGGATTACACGCTGGTGCCGGTCGGCGCCGGCGACACGTTTCTCGCCGGCATGCAGCAGGGCAAGATCGTCTCCGGCATGACGACGGAGCCGACGGTGGCGCGCGCGGTGAAGGCCGGCACCGCCAAGGTGGGGATCGATCTGCGCACGCCGGAAGCGACGCGGGCCGCGCTCGGCGGCGATTATCCCGCCGCCTGCCTCTACATGGACCGCGCCTGGATGGAAGCCAACAAGGAGACCGCGCAGAAGGTGGTCAACGTGATGGTCAAGACGCTGAAATGGATGCACACGCATTCGCCGGAGGAAATCGCGGCGCAGATGCCGAAGGATTATTACGCCGGCGAGCTCGACCTCTATGTGCAGGGATTGCGCGAAGGCCGCGCGCAATATTCGCCCGACGGCATGATGCCGCAGGGCGCGCCGGAATCCGTGCTCAAGGTGCTGTCGAGCTTCTCGCCCAACGTGCAGGGCAAGACCATCGATCTGAGCAAGACCTATACGACGGAGTTCGTCATCAAGGCGAACGCCACGCATTGAGTGATGCGCAGCAGGTTCCGTCTTATCCCTCCCCCTCGTGGGGAGGGTGGCCGGCCGAAGGCCGGTCGGGTGGGGGGCTGCCTCAGCAAGCAAGATGTTTATTTGCGCGCTGCCGCGCGCTACCCCCACCCTGCCCTCCCCACAAGGGGGAGGGATTGCACCGGTTCTGTTGAAACACCAGGGCTCAAATGGACGCCATCACCCCCTCCGCCGTCGAACTGAAGCATGTCGCCCGGCGCTTCGTCACACCGTCGGGCGAAATTCTCTCGGCGCTGGAGGATTTCGATCTCACCATCGCGCCGGGCGAATTTTTCGCCATTGTCGGCCCGACCGGGTGCGGCAAGTCGACGACGCTGGGGCTGATCGCGGGATTGGCAAAACCGCAGGCCGGCGAGGTGACGCTGTTCGATGCGCCGGTCGACGGCGTCGATCGCCGCGTCGGTTTTGTGTTTCAGCAGGACGCGGTGTTTCCCTGGCGCAACGTGCTCGGCAATGTGATGGCGGGACCGCTGTTTCGCGGCATAGCGAAGGCCAAGGCCGAGGAAATGGCGCGCGACTGGATCAACCGCGTCGGCCTGAAAGGATTCGAGGAGCATTATCCGCACCAGCTCTCCGGCGGCATGCGCAAGCGCGTGGCGCTGGCGCAGACCTTCATCAATAATCCGCAGGTGCTGCTGATGGACGAGCCGTTCTCCGCGCTCGACGTGCAGACCCGCGAACTGATGCAGGACGAGCTCCTGCAATTATGGGCGCATGCGAAATCGGCGGTGCTGTTCGTCACCCACGATCTCGACGAGGCGATCCTGCTGGCCGACCGCGTCGCGGTGCTGACCACCCGCCCGGCGCGGGTGAAATCGGTACACACCATCGACCTGCCCCGCCCACGCAATGTCGCCACCTTGCGCTACGACGAAAAATTCATCGCGATCGCGCGCAAGATTTCCGACGATCTGCGCGAGGAAGTGTTGCGCGCACGGGCGGGGCATTGATCATGGCCGAAACCACCCTCTCCACCCCTGCCCCTCAGGTTCGCCTGGAAACCATGGTCGAGCGCATGCGCCGCCGGGCGCGGCTGGTGCTGGCGCTGCGGCTCGCGGTGCTGGTGTTTCTGGTCGGCGGCTGGGAACTCGGCGTGCGCTTCGGGCTGATCGATCCGTTCTTCTTCGGCCAGCCGAGCGGCATCGTGGCCAAGCTGATCGACTGGTTCCAGAACGGCACTTCGATCGGTCCGCTTTGGAAGCAGATCTGGGTGACGATCTATGAGGCCGGCGCCGGATTTTTGATCGGCGCGGTCATGGGCATCCTTTGCGGCATCGCGCTCGGACGCAATCAGCTGCTGTCGGACGTGTTCTCGATCTACATCAAGGTGGCGAATTCGATCCCGCGCGTGGTGCTGGGCTCGATCTTCATCGTCGCGCTGGGGCTGGGTGCTGCTTCGAAGATCGCGCTCGCGGTGGTGATGGTGTTCTTCGTGGTGTTCGCCAATGCCTTCCAGGGCGTGCGCGAGGCCGACAAAAATCTGATCGCGAACGCGCGCATCCTCGGCGCCAGCGACTGGCAGATGACGCGCGCGGTGGTGATCCCCTCGGCGCTATCTTGGATTCTCGCCAGCCTTCACGTCAGCTTCGGCTTCGCGCTGGTCGGCGCCATCGTCGGCGAATTTCTGGGCGCGCGCGAGGGCATGGGACTGTTGATCGCGACCGCGCAAGGCTCGTTCGATTCCAACGGCGTGTTCGCCGCGATGATCGTGATCGCCGTGGTGGCGCTGATCGCCGAATGGCTGCTGACCATGATCGAGGACCGGCTGCTGACCTGGCGGCCGGAGACGACGGTCAACGAGTAAAGCTGCTGCAGGCGCATTTCTTCTTATCCCTCCCCCTTGTGGGGAGGGTGGCCGGCCGTAGGCCGGTCGGGTGGGGGGCTGTTTCAGCAAGCGAGATGTTTTATTCGCGCACTGCCGTGCGCTACCCCCACCCCGGCCCACAAGGGGGAGGGATAAGCGAGCGCTGGCGGCGAGGATAATCGCATGTGAAGGTAGGTTTCCGAGGAGGACTACCTTGGCCAACGAAAATGCCCGCGCACTTCGAAAACAACTCACGTCGCAGGAAGTCAAGCTGTGGGTAAAGCTGCGCGAACTGAAAAGCCTCGGCTTTCATTTCCGGCGACAGGCGCCGATCGGGCGTTACATCGTCGACTTCGTTTCGTTCCGGTCCCACCTCGTTGTCGAAGCCGATGGCGGTCAGCACGGAATGCCGGAGGGCGCATACTCCGATCAAGTTCGTGATGCATTTCTTCAATCGCAAGGATTTCGAGTTCTTCGATACTGGAATTCGGACATTGATGCCAATCTCGCGGGTGTGATGGAAAACATCCTGAGCGCGCTGAAAGACACGCCACCGGAATGAAAGTGCGCGGCTCTTTCCAATCCCTCCCCCTTGTGGGGAGGGTGGCCGGCCGAAGGCCGGTCGGGTGGGGGGCTGCTTCAGCAAGCGAGATGTCTGCGCACTGCCGTGCGCTCCCCCCACCCCGGCGCTGCGCGCCGACCCTCCCCACAAGGGGGAGGGATAAGTAAGAGACGCCACGCGCTCCCAACCTAATTCTGCAGCCTCACCCCCACCATCGCTACCGTCGAGGCGGTGCTGTTGCCGGGGATGTTGGAATCGAGCCAGTCGCGGCGCAGCGTGCCTTTGACCCACAGCGTGCGGTTCATCTTGTAGATCAGGTCGCCCGACACCGAGTAGGTCTTGTCGCGGCGGCCGTCGCCCTGGTAGTCGAGCGAGCCCCAGGTGAATTTGCCGATTCCCGTGAGCCAGCGGCGGAAGTCGTGATCGGCCTCCACGGTATAGACATGCGTCAGCACGCCGGAGACGCCGGGCACCGTGGTTTCGTCGATCGAGGTGGTGGAATAGAATTTCGCTGTGGTCAGCGGCGTTGCCGTCCAGGTCAGCGAGGCCGAGGTGAGCAGGCCCGCCAGCCGGTCGAGCCGCGGATCGACGTAATCGCGCGCGGCATAGCCGACCGCGATTTCGCCGGTCAAGAGCCGCGTGAATTCGAACGACGTGCCGGCCTTGACAAAGCCGCCGCTGGAATTGCGCGCAAAGCCGGAGCGGTCGAGCTTGACGTCGTGGACGCGGCTGTCGCCCTCGATCTCCGCGAACGGCTTCACCCCCGGCAGCAGATCGTAGCTGACCCGGCCGACGCCGCCGAATTGATTGAAGTTGCGGTCGTCGTTGGTGGTCGAGGTGCCGTCGGTGAGCTTTGAATCGGTGTAGACGGTGCGATCGACGGTGCCGCCGGCGGAAAGCTGCAGGCGGTTGAACCCCTGATCGACGCCGATGGTGCTGCCGAGCGTCGTATAAACCGGATACCTCGCAAGGCCCGCCTGGATGTTCGGGCTGCCGGGATTGTCGGTGGAAAGGCGCAAGCGCACCTGGCCCAGAACATGGGTGTCGCGGCTGACATCGAGACGGCCGTCGATGTGGCCGGTGAAATCCGGCCGGTCGAGATTGACCGGCGCCGGCGAAATGGTGCCATCGGCCGGCGGCGGAAAATTGTTGCCGTAGCCGGTGAACGATCCCCGCAGGTCGGCGACCACGGCGTGGCGCGCCCAATCGGAGACGGCGAGAAACTCCGGCGCCACCACATAGAACGGCGACCCCTTCGGCACGAAGGTGCGCGCGGGATTGGTGTCGTAACCGCCGCTGAGTTCGACCGCGGATTTGATCAGGAAACTGCCGGCATAATCGCCGACCGCGCCGAACGGATCGTCGTCGATCCGCAGCCGCTTGCGCGGCGGCTGGCCGGCGACCGTTCCGGCCATCGCGGGCGGGATCGGCGTC
Source organism: uncultured Alphaproteobacteria bacterium (assembly GCA_963793165.1). Classification (GTDB taxonomy): domain Bacteria; phylum Pseudomonadota; class Alphaproteobacteria; order Rhizobiales; family Xanthobacteraceae; genus Bradyrhizobium. The sequence continues at coordinate 751,476 of CAWBYU010000001.1, read as the reverse complement.
TTGTTGGCGCTCGCGGACGGCGGCACCGACAGCCGCACCGCGCCCGATGCGACCGCCGGCGGCGCGCTGCCGGGACCGGGCGGAGGTTTCGGCCTGGCCTGGCCGGAATGGAATTTCGGCTTGTTGCGCTTGCGGTTGAGCGAGTCGAAGCCGGTGTCCGACGCGCCGCTGGCGGCTGCAACGCCATAGCTCGGAATTCGGCCGATGCGGGAAGGCGCCGGCACGTCCCTGCCGCTGGCATCGCTATCGTCGGCCGCGCTGGTCCCAAAGCCGGTCCGGCGTAGCGGCGAATCCTGCGGCAAGACAAAGCCGTCGCGCACGGGGCGCAACAGGTCGGCGGTGACGGTTTGGGCCTCAGCGGGCGGTTCGAATGCGATCAGCGCCAAGCATGGCAACAGCGCGCGAAAACGCCAAGCGCGCCGGTAGCGGCCCTTCGCTGGACCCGACATCACGATTAAAAATACCCCAGCCCAACCAATTACTTAAGGCCCGCGTCGCAGCCACGCCGAACGTGCCTTAAGGAAGCCCTCGTTAATGGAGTTAAAACAAGTATGGTTAATGGGCGGTTGAGAACTGCCTGCCGCGTCGCATCGCGGGCCTGGCCATGCTAAGGAGGGGCTCGGGGCGAACCGATCCCCCACCCCCTTCGGAACCATAGATGTCGAACGCGAAACTGCTGATGGCCCAATCATCCGGGACCGATCCCGCATCCGCCGCCGTGGCGTCGGCTTTGCGCACCCTCGATGCCGAAGCCAGCGGCATCACTGCGCTGGCCGCCGCGCTGCAATCCGATCTCGGTGTCGCCTTTGCCGCGGCAACCGAACTCATTCGCAACGCCAAGGGGCGATTGATCGTCACCGGTTTGGGCAAGTCCGGCCATGTGGCGCGCAAGATCGCCGCCACGCTCGCCTCCACCGGCACGCCGGCGTTTTTCGTGCATGCGGCCGAAGCGAGCCACGGCGATCTCGGCATGATCACGCCTGATGACGTCATCCTGGCGCTGTCGTGGTCCGGCGAACAGCCGGAGATGAAGAACCTCATCACCTACGCCAAGCGCTTCCGCATCGCGGTGATCGCCATGACCGCGGAGCGCGAATCCACCCTGAGCCAGGCCGCGGATATCGCGCTGACGCTGCCGAAGGCCCGCGAGGCCTGTCCGCACAATCTCGCCCCCACCACCTCCTCGCTGATGCTGCTGGCATTGGGGGATGCGCTGGCGATCGCGCTTTTGGAAGGCCGCGGCTTCACCTCGGTCGATTTCAGCGTGCTGCATCCCGGCGGCAAGCTCGGCGCCATGCTGAAATATACCCGCGATTTGATGCACGCCGGCGACGCGGTGCCGTTGAAGCCGCTGGGCACGCGGATGTCCGACGCCCTGGTCGAGATGTCGTCGAAGGGTTTTGGCTGCGTCGGCATCACCGATGCGCGCGGCAACATTGTCGGCATCGTCACCGACGGCGACTTGCGCCGCCACATGCGGCCCGATCTGATGACCGCGCTGGTCGACGACGTCATGACCAGGAGCCCGAAGACGATTTCGCGGGACCTGCTCGCCGGCGAAGCGCTGGAAATTCTCAATTCATCGAAGATCACCGCGCTGATCGTGACCGACGCGGGCAAGCCGGTCGGCATCGTGCACCTGCACGATATTTTGCGCGCCGGCGTGGTGTAGCGCACCAATCACCAGGCCGATTTGTAGGGTGGGCAAAGGCGCGCTTGCGCCGTGCCCACCATTTTTGTCGAGGTCGCTGGTGGGCACGCTACGCTTTGCCCACCCTACAAAGTAAACTGATGTCAGGCTGACGCCACCGTCAGGCTTGCGCCGTCGGCCTGCACGATCTTGACCCGACTGCCGGCGGGGGCATCGGGACCGGCGACGCGCCAGATGGTGTCGTCGATCCGCACCGTGCCCGAGCCGTCGATGATCGGCTTTTCCAGCGTGAACACACGGCCGACCAGCGCATCGGCGCGCTTGTTGAGGAAGGGATTGCTCTTGCTGACGGCCTTGTTGCTGTGCGCCACCCGCCGCCACAGCGGCACCGCGGCGGCGGAAAAGATCGCAAACATCAGGATCTGCAATTGCCAGGACGGGTCGAACGCGAATGACGAGAGCCCGACCAACAACGCCGCGAGCCCGAGCCAGAACAGGAACACGCCGGGCGCGAGCAACTCCAGCGCCATCAGGATGAGGCCGAAGATCAGCCAGTTCCAGGTGCCCAGCGTGGAAAACATATCGGTCATGGTGTGACCCTCTTTCTCTATCAAATCCTCATTCAAGCCCTGGGCGGAGTTACCGGCGGGGTTGGGCCGGTGCTTGGCACCGAGGAGCGGCGCGCGGCGGCTTGCGCCGATGCGGCACTTTCGCCGAAGGTGGCCTTGGCGATCTCGCCGATGCCGGCCAGCGATCCCAGAATGCTCATGGCTTCGATCGGCAGCATGATGATCTTCTGGTTCGGCGAATCCGCCAGCTGCCCGAACGCCTTGATGTACTTGTCGGCGATAAAATAATTCAGCGCGGCGACGTCGCCCTTGGCGATGGCCTCGGAGACCATCTGCGTCGCCTTGGCTTCGGCTTCCGCCGAACGTTCGCGCGCCTCGGCGTCGCGGAACGCGGCTTCGCGGCGGCCCTCGGCCTGCAGGATCTGGCCCTGCTTGGCGCCCTCGGCCCGCAGGATTTCGGATTGCCGCTGGCCTTCCGCCTGCAGGATGTCGGCGCGCTTGACGCGCTCGGCCTTCATCTGGCGTCCCATCGCTTCCACGAGGTCGGCGGGCGGCACGATGTCCTTGATCTCGATGCGGTTGACCTTCAAGCCCCACGGCGACACCGCGGCATCCACCACGCGCAATAATCGCTCGTTGATCTCGTCGCGATGCGACAGCACCTGGTCGAGGTCCATCGCGCCCATCACCGAGCGGATATTGGTCATCGTCAGAACGATGATCGCCTGATTGAGATCGGATACTTCGTAGCTCGCTTTCGCCGCGTCGAACACCTGGTAGAACGCGACGCCGTCCACCGTCACGGTGGCGTTGTCCTTGGTGATCACCTCCTGCTCGGGGATGCTGATCACCTGCTCCATCATGTTCATCTTGCGGCCGACGCGGTCGAAATAGGGGATGATGATGTTGAGCCCCGGCGCCAGCGTGCGGGTGTATTTGCCGAACCGCTCGATGGTCCAGTCGAAGCCCTGCGGCACCGTCTTGACGCCGGCGAACAGCGTAAAAATAACCAGCAACACAAGCGCGATGGCGAAGATGTCGAAACCAGTCATAAATCCTCCAAAGCCGGGCACGGGACGCTGCCTGGCGGCAGTCTTGTTTTGTCTGCACACCGCCGATGCGGGTTCAGCCGGCTGTTCTTAATATAGGTAAGGCCGGTTTGCGGGCGTGCCAGATGCGCCAAAACTGATTACTGGCCAACATGGTTTACGCCGCGAGAGCCTTTCCCGTTCCGATTAAATCGGAACGGGGCTCTGCTTCTTGTTTTGACGTATTTTCTTCACGCGACCGTCAAATCCACCCTTGCAGCTCGCGCAGCACCAGTTGGCGGATGACATCCATGCCGGGGTCGCTGTCGTTGAGGCAGGGAACGGCCGTAAATTGCTCGCCGCCATTGTGCCTGAAGATCTCGGCGTTTTCCTGGGCGATTTCTTCCAGCGTTTCCAGGCAATCGGCGGAAAAGCCGGGCATCACCACCGCGATGCGGCGCACGCCGTCCTTTGCCAACTGCTCGATGGTCTTGTCGGTGTAGGGCTGCAGCCACGCGTCGAAGCCGAAGCGCGACTGGAAGGTGAGGATCAGTTTCGATGCCTCGAGGCCCAGGCGCTTGCGCAACGCGTCCGTGGTCGCGATGCACTGCGTCTGATAGGGATCGCCCTGGTCGACGTATTTCTGCGGCATGCCGTGGAACGAGGCCACGATGATGTCCGGCTTGAACGGCAAGCCAGCCAGATGCGCGTCGATCGAGACCGCCAGCGCCTCGATATAATCAGGATCGTCGTAATAAGGCGGCGTCACCCGCAGCGTCGGCTGCGCGCGCATGTCGCCGAGCACGCGGAAGACTTCGTCGCACACCGTCGCAGACGTCGCGGCGGAATATTGCGGATAGAGCGGCACCACCAGAATCCGGTCGCAGCCCTGCGCCGTCAACGCATCGATCCGCGACCGGATCGACGGGTTGCCGTAGCGCATCGCCCAATCGACCACGACATGGTCATGGTCGGCGATCGATGCCGCGAGCTTGTCGGACTGCGCCCGCGTGATGGTCTTGAGCGGAGATTCGTTCCTCTCCGTGTTCCAGATCTTCCGGTAGTCGCGCGCCTTGCGGCGGGGACGAACGCGCAGGATGATACCGTTCAGCACGAGCTTCCACAGCAATCCCTGATCTTCGATCACCCGCGGGTCGGACAGAAATTCCTTGAGGTAGACGCGCACGCCCCGGGCGTCCGCGCTGTCGGGCGTGCCGAGATTGACCAGGAGCACGCCGACGCGTTCCGGCCGGATGCCGGCCGCAGCCTTTGCGCTCTGGATGGGAATGACCACCGACATGCTTTCCCTTTTATCACCGCGGGCATCGTCGGCGAAAGCGGACGATCCGGTACACCGTGAAGAACCCGGCTCAATAACCGACGGCAACGACCACCGGATGCCCGCCTTGCGGGCATGATGTGGGTGGCTTCGCGCGTTGCACTATCCTTGTCAAGATAATGGCCGGTTCGATACTGTCACGTATTAGCAGGCGATGCGACGCATCGTCCGTGCCGCGCGTCGGAGGGAACCATGACGGTCGCCGAATGGTGCGTTTTCGGAAGCTTGGCGCTGTATCTGCTGACGATCGCGCCGGTCAAGGCGAGCCGGTTTCGCCGCTTCGACAATGCCAACCCGCGCGATCCCGCGTTCTATGACGGCCCGATTGCCGCGCGGGCGCTGGGCGCGCATCTCAACGGGATCGAGGCCTTTCCGTTCTTCGCGGTCGCGGTGTTGCTGGCGGAATTCCGGGCCGGCCCGCAACATTTGATCGACGAACTGGCAGTGCTGTTCCTGATCGTGCGGATTGCCTATGTCTTCACCTATCTCGGCAACCGTCCGACGCTGAGGTCGATCCTGTGGAGCATCGGCTTTGCGATCAATCTCGCAATTTTCTTCATGCCGGTGATCCGGGGATACCTGCCGGGTTAGGACACCATGGATCGAGTGGAACTTTCAACCGCTGTTCGCGAAACCGTCATTGCGAGCACCGTCGGTTTTCTCGGACCCGGTTGAGCCGATAAAACCTCCGCGAACTTGACGCCAGCGTCGTCATCGCATCCCTCCCCGCGTCCGTGAAGATCACGATACGCGCCTCTGGGGGGTGGGATGCAAAAAGTTCTAGATGTGATCTGGGTGCGCGGTGAAGCGGAATATTTTCGCAAAGGGGGGTGGACACCCCTGTCAACAAACCGCCTGTCGGGCAAACCAGTGCCGTAGTCCGGGTGGACGACTCCCATGCGGCAGGCGATGGATTGTCGCGAAGCTGCCAGTGCTTCGTGATTGTTTCCGCCTTAGGGCCATAGCGGACGTGGCGGGACCACGACTCGGTCGTGAATGACCCTGAACGGATATTCGTTGAGCGACCTGATTGCCTGTCTTATCGGGTTCCGGGCGCTGTCCTTCACTCCCAAGTGTCCTGAGCTTATTTTGGGAGTGTCCTAATCCGATTTGCTGGCGCGCAAATCGGCTGCAATCGAATACAGAAAATCTTGGTCCTCTTTAGCAATCGGGCGCTTCCGTAGAATTCGCACGCAGTGCCGCCGCGCCGCTTCCATCTTCTCGTCTCCATAATGTGCCACCGCAAAGCGGTCCCATTCTGAGGGCGTTACACAGTCCTTGGTTGCGTTCTCGATGAAAGATGCCAATAGAGACCGGGTCACTTGGCGCAACATGTACTCTCCATAGCAACGATAAGCCCGTCTCAGTTTGCGGGCTTACGGGATCAGATTGCCGGTGAAGTGTCCCCACAGGACACCCAGGACAGCAAGCGCCCTAAAAGTATCTAGCCGAGGAATATAGGGTATTGACGCAGTTGCACGACCAGCCTGTATCCCCTCAAGCTGCCCAGTCATGTTAACTTCCACCGTTCTGGTTGAGTAATACCCGGATTACCTTACGCAATACCGCATTACCTCACAACCGGACAGCGAGCAATCTCAGCTCGCGGCATCGCAATCCTTAAATTTTCCATTGAATAGGCTCCACCTCGCGGACAACTCTCATGCGGCAGGCAATGGCTTATCGCGGAGTTGCCGATGCTCCGTCATTGCTTCCGCCTTAGGCGCATAGCGGACATGGCCGGACCTATGGCCCGCACGATCCGGCCGTGAACGACCCATAGCCGCCGCTTGCAATTTAAAGACCGATTGGTCTATATATCAGCAATGAACCGCCAGACCCCCGTGCAGTTGCCGCGTGGCCGCCCCCGAAGTTTCGATACGGAAGCCGCCGTCGAACGCGCGATGGGGGTGTTCTGGTCGCGCGGCTATCACGCCACGGCGCTGCCGGACCTTCTTCGTGCGACGAAACTCTCGCGTGGCAGCCTTTATGCCGCTTTCGGTGACAAGCATTCGCTCTTCCTGCGGGCGCTTGATCGCTACATTGCCGATGCCCTGGCACGGATGGACATCGAACTCGACCCCCGCAGAGAGCCGGTCGACGGCCTGCGGGCCTACCTTGCCGGCTACGTCGACCGCACCAGCGGTGCTAATGGCCGGCGCGGATGCCTGCTGGTGGCAACGGCCATGGAACTGGCGGGCCGTGATGCCGACGTTGATCGTCGCATCGGACGTTTTTTCAAGGTCATGGAGGCCAGGGTGGCTGATGCGCTTTCCCGTGCCAAGGCGGCGGCCAAGCTGGCCGATGGTGTCGAGCCTTCAAGTGCCGCCCGAATTCTCGTCTGTTTCGTCGAGGGGCTGCGCGTGGTCGGTAAAACGGCACCGACACGGAGCACGTCGCAAGCCACCGTCGACGCGCTTCTCGACCGCTTCATCAGGTAGACAACGCATGGACACCTCCGATGTCAGCGCGTCCATATCTAGACCGAATGGTCTTGAAAGGAAGGATGCCATGTCTGCCCTCCAGATCGTCTGCGCGGTGGCCGTGCCCTTGCTCTGGGGTTATCAGTTCGTGGCCATCAAAGTGGGCGTTGTGCAGTTTCCGCCGCTCTTCTTCCTCGGACTGCGCTTCCTGGCCATCGCGCTGCTGCTTGTTCCGTTCGTCAAAAGGCCCACACGCCAACAGTTCGGCCCTGTCGCGGCCATTTCGGTTTTCCTTGGCGGACTGAACTTCGGGCTCTTCTATGTTGGCCTCGGGCTCGGCTCGGGAAGCATGTCGGCCGTCGCCTATCAACTCGCGACGCCCTTCACCGTCCTGTTAGCCTGGCCGCTGCTCGCGGAGAGGCCCTCTCTAACGACGTCCGCCGGAGTGGTGCTTGCATTCGTCGGCGTGGTCGTGCTGGCGGCGGGGCCCGGCCTGTCGGCAAACGCGCTTCCGCTGCTGCTAGTGGTCGGGGCAGCCTTCGCATTCGCGGTGTCCAACGTCTTGACGAAGCGCTACGGCCCCTTTGATCCCCTGATGTTGATGGGGTGGTCGTCGCTGCTCACGGTGCCGCAGGTCATGTTGATGTCGTTGCTCCTTGAACATGGACAACTGGCGAGCCTTGTCACGGCGGATGAACGCGGTTGGCTGGCGCTCGCCTACACGATTTTCATCGGAGGAATTGTCGGGTTTGGCCTTTGGTTCTGGCTGATCGCCCGGTGTTCCATGGGCCGCGTCGCGCCATTCGGCCTGCTGCTTCCGGTGTTCGCCTTGATTTCAAGCGTATTGTTCCTTGGCGACCGTATGACTCCAAAGTTGATTGTCGGTGGGCTGCTCGCGATCTCCGGCGTCGCGATTACACAAGTAAGATCGACCGCTCGACCAGGGTGAACCTGGAAGTCGCGTCGTGGCGGCTTCCGAATTTGGCACATCGCGAGATTTGGCTGCACGGCCAAGACCGGCCGCTATCGGGGCAAAGCGGTTCATCAACGAAGTCGGGCAGATGAACCGTCCGGCTGGATTCGTAGGGTGGGCAAAGGCGCGCTTGCGCCGTGCCCACCATTTCCCGGTGGACCAAAGATGGTGGGCACGCTGCGCTTTGCCCACCCTACGGCTAATGAGTCATTACAAGCACGTCACGCGTTCGGCGGCGAGATAGCCGAACAGCAGGCCGACGCCGAACAGCAGCACCAGTCCGGCGGCGCCGAATTCCAGGCCGCGCATCACCAGCGCGCCGCCGCCTTCGCTGCCGGCGCTCAAGCGCCGCGCCAGGTCCTTGGCGGACACGGCGACAACGGCAATGGCCGCGACCGTGATCGCGGTGCCGAGGCCCATCACGAAGGTCGCGGCGATGCCGGCCCAGAACAGGCCCTGCGCCAGCGCGAATACCAGCACCAGGATCGCGCCCGAGCAGGGCCGGATGCCGACGGCAAGGATCGCGCCAAAGCCGCGCCGCCAGCCGCCGGGACCGGCGAGCTCGCTGGGGTCGGGGCCATGGGAATGACCGCAATGCTCGTCATGGACGTGGCCGTGATCGTGGCCGTCGTGGTGATGCTCGTGGCCGTGATGCGCGACATGCGCGTGGGAATGGGCGTGAACGTGGGAATGGTCGTGGTCGTGGCCGGCATGATCGTGATGCGCCGCCAGCGCCATCGCGGGCACCGCCGGCTGCGTCTGCAGCGCGCGGATGAATCCACCGCCCTTGGTCCAGACCAGCCGGGCGCCGAACGCCGCGATCAATGCATAGCTCACGACCTCGATCGCTTTCTCGGCGCCGCACATGGTCTTGGCGGTGGCGTTGAGCAGCCAGGCGCAAATACCGACAATCACCACCGCGACCAGCGACTGCATCAGCGCGGACGCGAACGACAGCACGATGCCGCGGCGCGCGGTCTCCTGGTTGGCCACCAGATAGGACGCAATCACCGCCTTGCCGTGGCCGGGGCCGGCGGCGTGAAAGATACCGTAGGCGAAAGAGATCCCCAGCAGGGTCCAGACCGCGCTGCCGTCGGACTTCGCGGCGCGAATGGTCGAGGATATCTCGCGATAGAATTCCGACTGCCTGGCGAGCAGCCACCCGACAATGCCGCCGATTTGCGGCTCGGCGCCGCCCGGGCGCGGACCGCCGAACGGCGTCTGCGCCATCAGCAGATGCATCACGCCGTCGAGCAGGAGAACGGCCGCGGCGACAGCGACGCATATCGCCAGGCCCCGCGCCGGGCTCGATCCCGCCCTCATGGACAATCCACCGTGATCTTGTTGGCGAACATCGCGCCGTAGTTCGAATTGTCGCCGCTCAGGAAGTTCTGCTCGCCAAGCTTCTGGGCATTGGCGGTGCCGTCGTTCGGGCGCTGGAATTTCATCTGGCAGGCGGCAGGCGCCCCGACCAGCCTGACCGGATCCTTGTCGGCGAACTTGAAGTCGATGAAAAACGCCGGATCGAACACTTCCACCGCCAGCTCCTTCGGTTTCACCGGCGTCTTCAGCGGCAGGATGAAATGCAGCGTCAGCGCCGCATCCTTGTATTCGAGGAAGTAGTCGACGGGCTCCTGGAATTTCTCCTTCTTGCCGTCGGCTCGCGCAAACGTGAAGAAGCCGAACTCCTTCAGCGATTCGACGTTGATCTGCGCCAGCGGCGCCAGCTCCTCGCGGCTATAGGCGCCCTTGGTTTTGGTCTCGATGCCCTGCAGGGCGTAGGTGGAGAACATGTCGTCAAAGGTCCAGGCGTGACGCACGCCGGTGAGCGCGCCGTCGGGGCCGTAGATCAACTCGCTCTTCGCGGTGATCCAGACATGCGGATGCGCCTGCGCCGCGCCCGCGGCAAGCGCGAGAACGCCGGCGAGCAACAGCGGACCAAGCCATCGGCGCATTGAAATTTTCACGTCACGCCGCTTCTGATGTTTCCAGGAGGCCGCGCCGGCGCAGCAGCGCGTCGGGCTCCGGCTCCCTGCCGCGGAACGCGACATAGGCGTCTTCCGGATCGCGCGAGCCGCCCGACGAATAGATGTCGTCAAGCAGGCGCTTGGCGACCGCGGGATCGAAGATGTTGCCGGCCTCTTCGAACGCGCCGAACGCGTCGGCATCCATCACCTCGGACCACATGTAGCTGTAATAGCCCGACGCATAGTGATCGCCGGAAAAGATATGGCCGAATTGCTGCGGGCGGTGCCGCAGCGAGATTTCCGCCGGCATGCCGATTTTTTCCAGCTCATCGCGCTCGAACGCCCGCACATCCGGGATCGCCGAGGCCGGCTGGGTGTGGAATTCGAGATCGATCAATGCCGAGGACACGAACTCCACGGTGGCAAAGCCCTGGTTGAACTTTCGCGCGGCAAGGAAGCGCTGCAACAGATCGTCCGGCAGCGGTTCGCCGGTCTGGTAGTGCCGGGCAAACTGCCGCAGCACCTGCGGCTGCTCCTGCCAGTGCTCGTAAAGCTGCGACGGCAGTTCGACGAAGTCCGTGAAGACGCTGGTGCCGGACAGCGAGGGATAGGTCACGTCCGACAGCATCCCGTGCAGAGCGTGGCCGAATTCGTGGAACAGCGTCCGCGCGTCGTCCGGCGACAGCAGCGGCGGCTGGCCGTCGGCGCCCTTGGAGAAGTTGCAGACATTGATGATGAGCGGCGCCACCGCGCCGTCGAGTTTCTGCTGGTCGCGCAGCGAGGTCATCCACGCCCCGGAGCGCTTCGAGGAGCGCGCGAAGTAGTCGCCATAGAACAGCGCCTTGTGGCGGCCCGCGGCATCCTTCACCTCCCAGACCCGGACGTCCGGATGCCAGACCGGGACGTCCTTGCGCTCGCTGAAGGTGATGCCGAACAGCCGGGTCGCGCAGTCAAAGGCGGCCTCGATCATGTGGTCGAGCATGAGATAGGGCTTGATCGCGGCGTCGTCGAAATTGGCTTTGGCCTGCCGCAGCTTTTCGGCGTAGTAGCGCCAGTCCCACGGCGCCAGCGCGAAATTGCCGCCCTCCTCGGTCACCAGGTGCTGCAAGGCATCGCGATCGGCCAGCGCGCGGGCGCGGGCGGGCTTCCAGACCCGTTCCAGCAGGCCGCGCACCGCTTCCGGGGTCTTGGCCATCGAATCCTCCAGCCGGTAGGCGGCGAAGCTCGGGAACCCCAGCAGCCTGGCGCTTTCCTCGCGCAGCCGAAGGATCTCGAGAATGACGGCGTTATTGTCGTTGGCGTTGGCATTGTCGCCGCGCGCGGTGAAGGCCTTGAACACCTTCTCGCGCAGGTCGCGCCGGGTGGAGCTTTTCAGGAACGGCTCCACGAACGACCGCGACAACGTCATGATCGCCTTGCCGGGCATGCCGCGCTCGGCGGCGGCTGCCTTTGCCGACGCCACGAAGCTGTCCGGGAGGCCGTCGCGATCGGCCTCGCCGAGTTCCATGAACCACTCCTGCTCGTCGGCGAGCAGATGATGGCTGAACGTCGTACCGAGATGCGCCAGCCGCTCGTTGATCTCGGCCATGCGGGCCTTCGCGGGGTCATCGAGCCCGGCGCCGGCGCGGCGGAAGCGCGTATAGGTCCGCTCCAGGAGCCGCGTCTGCTCGGGCGTCAGGCCGAGCGTGGCGCGGTTATCGTGCAGCATCGCGATCCGGCCGAACAGCACCGCGTTCATCATGATCGGGTTCCAGTGCCGCGCCATCCGCAACGACACCTCGGTGTCGATCTCGAGCAGCGCCGGGTTGGAATCCGCCGACACCAGATCGTAGAATACCGCCGACACCTTGGAGAGCAGTTTTCCGGAACGCTCCAGCGCGGTGACGGTATTGGCAAAATCCGGCGCCGAGGGGTCGTAGGTGATCGCGGTGATCTCGGCGGTGTGATCGGCAAAGGCCTGCTCGAAGGCGGGCAGGAAATGTTCCGGCGCGATCTCGGCGAAGGGCGGCGTCTCGAACGGCGTCTGCCACGCCGTCACAAGCGGGTTTGCCTGCGAGGGCACCAATGTATCGAGGGTTTCTGACATGACAATTCCCGTTTCCGTCGCAAATGGACCTTTGAACTTATAGCACGGCATCAGGCTTTTTTGGGCCTTTTGCGCTTGATAGCGGGGGCCTTTTCAGAGAGATTGCGGCTCCAAAACAGGATATGGCCCATGAGCTCGCAGCCCGCCCCGACCGCCTCCCGCCAGATCGTCTGGCCGAGCGTCGTCACCGTCATCAGCGCCGCGATCCTGATCGGCGCCGAGGTGTTCGGCGCCGCGTTCGCCGGCGGCTGGGCGCTCGCGATCCTGTTCGGTCTCGACGACACCGGCGCGCACATCCTGCAGGCCGTGCTGTTCGCGGTCGGCGTCTTCGTCATGGCGGCGTTCATCCGCGCCGCTCAACGCGTCGAGCCGTTTACGCGCCGCGCCTGACTCGACTGCGCGACAAGCCACTTGCTGCCAGCGTCAAACGCTTACGCTTCGTTAAAGAAGCTTAACGTCTGTTCAGATTCCGCGCCGCTCGCGCGCGTCGAGCGCGCCGCTGCAAGCACGTGTCAGGCAAATCTATCCCCAGCCTAAAAAAAATGTTGCGAAGCCGAGTCAAAACCCCTATCTGCACTCTTGCCCAATTTCGCACGTGCCTGTGGTCGTGTGTCAGTCGGTAGGTATCCGGACAAGAGGCCGGACAGCCGCCAAGGGATGAAGAACCGAGGGTCGCTCAAGTCATTCCAGATTTGAGAGTCCAGCATCTCTCTCAAGGGATGCCGTTGAAGGTCTCTTCGCTCCTTGCAACCGTGACTGGCAGCCGGAGGCGAACCGGCGCACCTCGTTCTCAACGGGGGACGCGACTTAAAGCAACGACGGATCGGGCTTTTTTGGTCTCTGCCGGCTTTCCACCAGCCGGCGCGAATACCGAAGAGGCTTGTCCTTCATTGCCAGGTGTGCGGGCGGGATCCTTCCCAACCAATCCACGGCAGCACAATTCGGTCTGAGCTTTTTGGCCCCCTCGCGCCTCCATCGCGTGACGTGGCCGAAGCGCTTTGATCCGAGATCATTTTTGAACGTGTCCCGTCGCTGGGCCGTTTGGAGGGTGCTATGACCGAACGTATTCAGGAATTCCTGCGCAACCGCCGCAACGAGGGCCAGGACGTCGAGCCGTGCCTCGTCGTCGACCTCGAAGTCGTGCGCGACAACTACCAGACCTTTGCCAAGGCGCTGCCGGACAGCCGCGTGTTCTATGCGGTGAAGGCCAACCCGGCGCCGGAAGTGCTGTCGCTTCTGGCCTCGATGGGCTCGTGCTTCGACTGCGCGTCGGTCGCCGAGATCCAGATGGCGCTTGCCGCCGGTGCCGCCCCGGAGCGGGTTTCCTATGGCAACACGATCAAGAAGGAGCGTGACATCGCGCGCGCCTTCGAGCTCGGCATTCGCCTGTTCTCGGTCGACTGCGCCGCCGAGGTCGAGAAGATCGCCCGCGCCGCCCCCGGCGCCAAGGTGTTCTGCCGCATCCTCTATGACTGCGCCGGCGCCGAATGGCCGCTGTCGCGCAAGTTCGGCTGCGATCCGGAAATGGCGGTCGACGTGCTCGACCTCGCCAAGCGCCTTGGCCTGGAGCCCTATGGCATCTCGTTCCATGTCGGCTCGCAGCAGCGCAAGGTGAAAGCGTGGGATCGCGCGCTGGCGATGGCCTCGACGGTGTTCCGCGACTGTGCGGAGCGCGGCATCAACCTGTCCATGGTCAACATGGGCGGCGGATTTCCGACCAAATACCTGAAGGACGTGCCGCCGGTAGTGCAGTACGGCCGGTCGATCTTCCGCGCGCTGCGCAAGCATTTCGGCAACCAGATCCCGGAGACCATCATCGAGCCGGGACGCGGCATGGTCGGCAATGCCGGCATCATCGAGACCGAAGTCGTTCTGATCTCCAAGAAGAGCGACGAGGACGAGGTGCGCTGGGTGTATCTCGACATCGGCAAGTTCGGCGGTCTCGCCGAGACGATGGACGAGTCGATCCGCTATGCCATCCGCACGCCGCATGACGGCGCGGAGATGACGCCGTGCGTGCTCGCGGGCCCGACCTGCGATTCCGCCGACGTCATGTACGAGAAGATGCCGTACCCGCTGCCGGTGACGCTCGAGATCGGCGACAAGCTGCTGATCGAAGGCACCGGCGCCTATACGTCGACCTACTCGTCGGTGGCCTTCAACGGCTTCCCACCGCTGCGGACCTACCACATCTGACGCCTCTTTGAGAGGCGAGATCAATCGGGAGCCGGTTCCGCCGGCTCCCTCCCCTTCATCTGCAAATTTGCCGACAACGCTCCGCTGGCCCGTGCCATCGGACGCGAGGACTGACGTGCCATGACTGCTTTGCGGAAGACCCCCGTTGCCCCCCATTCCGGCGCCGCTCCGTTCGTGATCCGTGCGGAGCGAGCCTCGGACACCGTTGCGCGTGAAGCGCTGCTCGATGCCTGCTTTGGCGCCAACCGCCATCTGCGCACCTGCCAGCGCCTGCGCGACGGACGCGCGCCCGCCGAAGGCCTTGCGCTTTCGGCCGTAGCCGAGGGCCGGCTGGTCGGGACCGTGCGGTTGTGGCACGTCAGCGCGGGCGGCGTCCCGGCGCTGGTGCTCGGGCCATTGGCGGTCGATCCATCCTGCCGCGAGCTCGGCGTCGGCGCCGCGCTGATGAAGCAGGCACTGGCGGCGGCGAAGGCGCGCGGCCATGGCGCGGTGATCCTGCTCGGCGACGCGCCGTACTACGCCCGCTTCGGCTTCTCGGCGCTCAAGACCGGCGAGCTGTCGCTGCCCGGCCCGTTCGAGCGCGACCGCCTGCTCGGCCTCGAGCTGCGCCCCGGCGCGCTCGACGGCGCCTGGGGAATGATCGCGCCGACCGGCGCTGCGATGCCGAAAACAAAGGCATCGCGGGCCAGGACGGCGCTGTTCGTGTCGCGCGTGGCGTAAGCACAATGCCGGAGAGCCTTCCCCCAGCGTATGACGGCGCGCCCTCGCGCGTCCGCACCGCGATCACGACGGTCCTGCTGATCATGATCTCGGTCATGATCGTCAGAGACATCTTCATACGCTGCTGGGGCGTCGCCACGCCCCCGGCCTCCGACGTGACCCGGCAGTCCCAATAAACCCGCCAGGGGTTGCGCACATCAGGGAAAAGCCCTTAAACCGCGCCAATCCCGCTCCCCAATCAAGCCTGGACCGAGATTCCTAATGCCCCGCCGCCTGATTTCCACCGGGTCGCCCCTTGAGAAGGCCGTCGGCTACAGCCGCGCCGTCGTCGACGGCGATTTCGCCTTTGTCGCCGGCACCACCGGCTATGATTACGCCACCATGACGATGCCGGCGGATGTCACGAGCCAGTCACGGAATTGCTTCAGGACCATCGAGGCCGCCCTGAAAGAAGGTGGCTTCGCGATGGCCGATATCGTCCGCGCGACCTACTACGTCACCGACGCCAAGGACGTGGATGCGCACTTCGCCGTCTGTGGCGAAGTCCTCGGTGACATTCGCCCCGCCGCAACGTTGCTGATCGTCGTTGGCCTCGCAAGACCCGAGATGAAGGTCGAGATCGAAGTGACTGCGAAGCGGCGGACTTGAACCTCGGCGCGCCAGCGGCCGAATATCACGGGCTCGCCGGTTGACTTTGTCGGTAGCTTACCTAGGTTGAGGCGATCATGATGAACCTGCATAGCAAACGATTGTTGCTGCGCGCCGGTCACCTTCACGCAGGAAGGTAACCCGGACGGATATCATTGGCCCGTCCGGGTTCGATTGCCTGCGATTTAAACACCCCACATCTCCCCCTTCTCGAGTATTGATCGCGTAATGCCCTCGGCATGCCGCGTCCGAATGAATGTGAAGAACATGATCAACGTGCCTCGAACACAGCTTCCGCCGATCAAGATCCGGCAGGCCGACAGCAAGCGACTCGCCCAGCTCGCCGAAGCGGCCGCCGAGACTTTTCCGGCCACGGCCGACTTCCTGGCGGGAGAAATCGAACGCGCGACGGTCGTTCCCGACGCGGCACCGCTCGCCGGCATCGTCGGGATGGAGTCCGAAGTGACATTCAAGGACGATGCGACGGGTCTGCAAAAGCGGGTCACGCTGGTCTATCCGAAATCTGCCGACATCGAGGCGAGCCGCATCTCGGTTCTGACCCCGATCGGCGCCGCCCTGATTGGCCTCGCAGCCGGACAGGCCATCAGCTTCGTGACGCCCTCGGGTGAACTGAGGTCCCTCACCGTCATGGAAGTCCGCGGACCGAATTGACCGCCTGACATTCATCGGCAAAATGGCACGGCCATTCGCAGGGTATTGCCTGATCCGCCGCCACATTCGTTCCCTGATCGCGCAGACCTCGTGCGTTCGCCGTTACCTTTAGGAGCCCAAAGCCAATGTCCTCGCCCGCCGCATCGCCCATCTATGCGAAAATTTCCGGCCCCATCGTCATGATCGGCTTCGGCTCGATCGGCAAGGGCACGCTGCCTTTGATTGAGCGGCATCTCGATTACGACAAGTCGCGCGTCACCGTGATCGATCCCAAGGACGAGGGCCGCAAGGCCCATTGCGAGAAGCACAATGTACGTTTCATCCAGAAGGGCGTGACGAGGGACAATTATCGCGAGTTGCTGACACCGCTGCTCACTGAAGGCGGCGGCCAGGGTTTTTGCGTCAATCTCTCGGTTGATACCGGCTCTACCGACATCATGGAACTCTGCAACGAACTTGGCGCACTCTATATCGACACCGTCAACGAGCCCTGGCTCGGCTTCTATTTCGATTCTTCGAAGGGCCCGGAAGCACGTTCCAACTACGCCCTTCGCGAAGCGACCCTGGCCGCCAAGAAGGCGCGTCCCGCGGGCTCGACGACGGCCGTCTCCTGCTGCGGCGCCAATCCCGGCATGGTCTCGTTTTTCGTCAAGCAGGCGCTACTCAACGTCGCCGCTGATCTGAAGCTCAATGCCCCCAAGCCGAAGACCAAAGCCGAATGGGCGGACTTGATGCGGCAAGCCGGTGTCAAGGGCATCCACATCGCCGAACGCGACACCCAGCGCTCCAAGTCGCCGAAAGAGCCTGATGTCTTCGTCAACACCTGGTCGGTGGAAGGTTTCCTGTCGGAAGGCGTGCAGCCGTCCGAACTCGGTTGGGGCACCCATGAAAAATGGATGCCCGAAAATGCGCGTACCCACGAAGCCGGCTGCGGCGCCGCCATCTATCTGATGCAGCCCGGCGCCAACACGCGCGTGCGCACCTGGTGCCCGACCCGCGGCGCGCAGTATGGCTTCCTCGTCACCCACAACGAGTTCGATCTCGATCGCCGATTACTTCACGGTGCGTGACGCATCGGGCACGGCAATCTATCGGCCGACCTGCCACTATGCCTATCATCCGGCTGACGACGCCGTGCTGTCGCTGCATGAAATGTTCGGCCGCGCCGCGAAGATGCAGGAAAAGCACCATATCCTCGACGAGAACGAGATCGTCGATGGCATCGACGAACTCGGCGTGCTGCTGTTCGGCCATGACAACAATGCCTACTGGTACGGCTCGCAGCTCTCCATCGAAGAGACCCGCAAACTCGCGCCCTATCAGAACGCCACCGGCCTGCAGGTGACCTCCGCCGTGCTCGGCGGCATGGTGTGGGCGCTGGAAAACCCGAACGCAGGCATCGTCGAAGCCGACGAGATGGATTTCGATCGTCTGCTGGAAATCCAGATGCCCTATCTCGGCCCGGTGAAAGGCTATTACACCGACTGGACGCCGTTGACGGACCGGCCGGGGCTGTTCCCCGAAGACATCGACACCTCAGACCCCTGGCAGTTCCGGAACGTGCTGGTGCGGTGAGAAGCCAAACGTCGTTCGAGTGGCCGGCAAAGACCGGTTACAGCCGCAGGCGTTTGAAAATCTTCTCCGGCAGGGCGCGGATGACCATCATGACCAGCCGCCAGATCTGTCCCACATAAATAACGTCGTGCGGCTTTTCCTCGGCCGCGCGATAGATTTCGTAGCCCACCTTGCCGGGTTCGACGGTCAGCAAGCCCGGCAATTTCATTCCGGCCGTCATGCGCGTCCGCACGAAGCCGGGCTTTACGGTTACCACGCGCACTTTGCCGGCGAGCGCCATGCGATTGCGCAAACCCGAGAGAAATTGCGAAAAGCCGGCCTTGGCCGCGCCATAAAAATAATTCGATGCCCGTCCACGATCCCCGGCAACGGAACTCACGCCCACGATCGTGCCCGCCCCCCGCTCCTGGAGGCGTTCGGCAAAAATCCCCAGCAGCAGGCTTGGGGCTTCGAAATTGGTGCGCAGGATCACTGTTGCAAGAGCGAGGTCGCTCTCGGCGCGCTTCTGCTCGCCGAGTTGGCCGACCACGCACACCACCGTGTCCGGAAGCGCCGGAAGGCCGGTAACGAAGGCGGCGAGCCGATCGGTCTCAAGCACATCGATCGCGTGAACCGATATTTCCGCGCCGGTTCGCGCTGCGATGTCGTCGGCGTTGCGTTGCGCCGCCGCGGCATCGCGCGCCGCCAGAAAAACGCGCCAGCCGGCCTGCGCATAGCGCAGCGCCGTCGCGTGCCCGATGTCGGAGGTGCCGCCAATGATCAAAAGAGTTTTCTGAACCGTCATCAGATTCCCAACCGTGCCGAGAGACGAGAGACGAAGCGTTGCTCGCCGGATGTGTTCCGGCGGATGTCCTTCAAGACCGGAAGCCCCGGATATCCGGCCTCGAAAGTGGCGCGGGATTGCCGTGCGTCCTTGGCCAGATATAACCGCCCGCCCGCGGCTACGACCAGTTGATCGAGCCCGTCCAGGAAACCGAACAGCGTTTCGGTCACGGGAAAATCCATCGCCAAAGTATAACCCCGAAGCGGAAATGAAATGACGCCGCTGCTTTCCCCCAGCAGTTTCAACACCGCCAGGAATGAAGCGCTGCCGCGCCGGGACACACGATCGAGAATTTCGGTAAGCACCGTGCGGGCCTGACGGACCGGGATCACGCATTGGTACTGCACGAATCCCTTGCGGCCATAGATCCGATTCCAGCCGGTGATGCCATCGAGCGGAAAGAAATACGAATCCCAAGGAACCAGCGATCGAGTGCCGGCCCTGGACGCCCCTCGCCGAAAATACAGCTCGTTGAAGGCTTGCACCGAGGCCCGATTGAGCAGCCACGACGGAAACAGCGCGGGGACGGAAAGCCCGGTTCGGCCGGCGGCCGAAAACGCCGCGAGGCCAGGCCGGCAATTTTCCTTGTCGTCGGCTGTTGCGTGCTCCGCTGAATAGATCAACGAGCGTCCCAGCGAAGCACCGCGCGCCAGGCAATCGATCCAGGCCACCGAATAGGTTGCCGCCTCCGAGTTCTCCAGCTCGCCGATCGCGGCATCGACATCCTTTGCCACTTTCGTCTCTTGCAGCAGCCAGCCGGTTTCGATCCGCCGCAGCCGGATGGTCGCTTCCAGGATCACGCCGGTCAGGCCCATCCCTCCAATCGTTGCGACGAACAATTCCGGGTTTTCCAGACGCGAGCAAAGGACCGTTTCGCCGCTCGGCAACAGAAGTCGAAAGGCCTCCAGATGGTCTCCGAAGCCGCCGTCTCGATGATGGTTCTTGCCGTGAACGTCGGCCGCAATCGCCCCACCGATGGTCACAAACTTTGTGCCCGGCACGACTTTGAGGAAGTAGCCTCGCGGCACGAAGGTGTTGAGAATATCGGCGATCAGGACGCCGGACTCCACCGTCAGCAGCGCCGTCCGCGGATCGAATGAACGCATCCGGTTCAAGGCGCCGGACGACAGCGTGAACCGCTCCCCAATCGCGGCGTCGCCATAGGCGCGCCCGTTGCCGCGCGCGATGAGCCCGGATCGTTCGGCCACGAGCTTCGACACCGCAGCCGGCGCGCTTGGCTCGAGCAGTTCCGTGGAAAATCTGGGGTAATTCCCCCAACCGGCGAGATCAGTCATCTGCTCGTTCCTGGCCCGTACCGAACAAGCCAATGTCATTGCGTGCCATCATGCGAAGGCGGGAAGTTCCGTCGATAGGTCCCGCGCCTGGCGTTTTATCGAGCGGGCCTTCTACATGGCGAGCAACATGATCATGCCAATCGCGATCATTGCGAACCAGCTCACATGATCCTTGAGAGCGAAGATAATCGGATCGTCGTCGATCAGGCGCCTGTGCGCCAGCATCAGCACGCGGCCGATCCAATACATCAGAATGGGACAGATAAGCCAAAGCAGCTGCGGCCGCGCATACAGCCCGCGGACAGCCTCCGACGAAACGTAAAGCGTAAAAACGACCACCGCATTGAAGCCGGCCGCGGCGGCCAGGATCGCGACCACGCTGTGATCGCCAACCTCGTAGCCACGGTTTGCAGGATTGGAAAGGTTGCCATCGAGCTGTGCAGCCAATTCAATATATCGCTTGATCAACGCCAGCGACATGAAGATGAACAAGGCGAAGGCCAGCAGCCATTCGGAGATCACGACGTCGATGGCGACCGCGCCGCCGATCACCCGCATGGTGTAGAGCATCGCAAGCGTAACCACATCGGCCAGCATGATGCGCTTCAGCCAAAACGAATAGGCGGTGGTGAGGACCAGATAGCCGAACAGAACCCCCAGGAATGCCGGCGACACCAACGTCGCGATGGCCATCGAGCCGGCCAATAGCAGCGCCATGGCGATGGCGCCATGCACGGGGGACACGGCGCCGCTTGCAAGCGGGCGGTTGCGCTTGGTTGGATGCGCCCTGTCGGCCGTAACGTCGACAAGGTCGTTCAGGATATAGACGCCCGAGGCGCAGAGCGAGAACGCCATGACGGCGAGAAGCGCTTTCGAAGCCGGCAGCGCAGCGAATTGATGCGCCGTCAGCAGCGGCACCAGGACCAGCGCGTTCTTTACATATTGATGGACACGAACGAGCCTCGCCCAGGTCCGCCAATCGGGCCGGGGATAGGATCCCGCACCGCCGGTTGCGCGCGTTGCTTCCGAAAGGGCCGGCAGGTTCGCCGCGTCATGGCCGATGTAATCGAAGCCTTGCGCGCCTAACGATTGCAGGAAATTCCGCCTCTCGGCGCCGCCGCTCGGATCGTCGGGCCCGTCCGATGCAAACCAGCCGGTAAAGATACCGAGATGGCTGGCGACAGCCTCGACCGGCTGCTGCTTGTAACTGTTCGACGCGAGATAGACCGCGCGGCCCTCCCCGAGCGCCTTCAGCAACAAGGTCAACACTTCCTTGTTGTACGGTAACCTGGATGGGTCGAAATGCGCCGATTGAGCGATCCGCTGTTTCAACGCCTCGCTTCCGCGAAGAAGGGCGGCGAACATGCTCCCCAGCGATTGTGGACGCCGGGCTATTTCCTGTAATGCAACTTCGATGAAAAGATTGAAGCGCACCAGCACTTCATCGAGATCAACCACCAGAGGCCGGTTTGCCGGTGCCGCCGGATCCTGAACAGCGCCATGGCTGGCCAGCCCGACGGGCTCCATAGAGAAGGGTCGATCGGCACGCATACGCTGACAAGCTCCCGGCACGGCAACTTGCAACAGTCTTACGACTTCCCTAAAATCCGATGAATGCGACCGAGGGTCGGCTTTGCCGCCTCCAGCAGCAATTTCGAGGGCTTGCAATTCGGAAGACTTGCAATTCGGAAGACTTGCAATCCGGAAGGCTTGCCGGAGGTTCTGCTGCGGAGTTGCCGGTGTTCGGCATGGCGGCCACCGCCCGGCGCCGCCGCAGGTCAGGCGAGGTCGCGCCTCTGAGCGACGCAGCAGCGGGCGGGTGAGCATCCTTGATCAATAGGCGGAATTTCAACGGCGCCGCGAGCCTGGCGCTGAACAACTGGCTCGCGTGCCTGCTGGCGCTCGTCGCTATTTTTGTCGCTGTTCATTTGATGGCCGATTACAGATCCGACCTTGAGTTTGGCACGGATATTGGCGTCAATTGCGCGGCCATCGAAGCCCATGCAAACGGCCTCGATCCTTATTACGTCAAGAATCTGAAAGGCACGAATTTATCGTATCCCTATCTGCCCGTGACGCTGGATCTGTTTCGGCCTCTGTGCGCGGACGGCGTTCTTGCCGATCACTTTAAAGGCATCTATCTCGTTATCGGCGGCCTATCGGCTTTGCTGCTATCCAGCTTTTCGTTTTCGCGATCGAACGTTCGCGACGCTGCGCTCAAATTCCTGTACGTTTTTGGGGGCTTTGTCGGCTTTGAATGGACGTTTATTTCCGGAAACTTTGCGATCATCAGCGGCCTTTTGACGGCGGCTGCTCTTGCGCTGTTGTTCCATGGATTTTCCCTGCAGGAACGGGACAACGAAAATTCAATCGCCTACTATATAGCCGGCGCAGCTTTATTCGGCCTGCTTACATCTCTCAAAATTGTTTTCTTTCCGCTGCTGCTGTCTTTCTATTTCCTCCCCCTGACGCGTGGCCGAAAGATCGTTCTGATCATGGTTGCTTTCGTCTGTTTTATCGTACCCGTACTGATATCATTCGTTTTTTATCACGACTTGTTCCGGTCGTGGATCGAAGCCATTTCCGGCCGCATCCCCGGGCAACATTCGCCGGCTTCCGAGACCTGCAACCCGTCGCTGCTTTGCCTGGGGCAGGCGCTCGCGGAAAACGCCGGATTCAACAACCCCAAACTGGTGGGCGGCCTTTTCTACGCGCTGGCCGTGGCGATGCTTGTCCTTGGCCCATTGGCCGGAGCCATTATCCGGCTGGTCCAACGGCAATACATCTCGCAGCATGGGTCGTTTCTGAAAAAGCTGGATCAATGGCTGATCGACAATCCGCAATTCGCGATACGACTGGCTACGCTGTCCATGCTCGCGCTCTATTTGTGCGCGCCCCGGCTCAAGGAATATGCCTATTTTGAAATGGCGATCTATGCTGCGATGCTTGTCGTCGATCTGCCGGCCATCGGGATGGCAACCGTCTTCACCGTCGCCATCGTCGCTCCCTTGTTGGCGGCCGGATCGCACAACGCGTTGGTAAATACCTACGGCCAGACTATTGCAGCGCTGTTCTGCTTCGGGATCTTGCTGGCGGACCTTCATCCCTCTTTCGTTCGGCTCGGGAAAAACGGAGCCGCCGCGCCTTCGCTGGATAGCCCGCGCGAAAGCGAGGCATGACGGTTGAGGCGAGACGCGCAATGGCGAGGTTACTTCGCCATATAATCGAACGCCACGCTGCCCAGGCCCAGCGTCAGATCCGCCTTGAAATGCAGCGCGGAGACTACCTCGCGGACCGGCAGCCGCGCCACATCCGCGAGCGCGTGGGGAAACAGGCCCAGCGCCGCCGGACCGGTCCAGGCTTCCTTCAAGCTGATATCCTCGAGGTGGAAACGCACCAGTTCGCAGATCCGCGGGCTGCCATCGACATGCGGAATGATTTTCAGGATGAAGTTCGGCGCCTTCATGCCGTTGAGCACGGTGTCATGATCGACTGGACGGTGCTTGTAGCCCATGGTGGCGGAAACACAGAGCACCGAACCGTAATGCAGCGATCCCACCAGCACGTCGCTTTCGACTTCGATTTTAGGCGTTGCGCGTTTTTTCGGAAATCCCCACAACTCACGGCCGCCGGCGATCGGCGCATCGTCGTCCAGATACATCGCATGGGTATAGGCGCCGTCCACGCCGTTGAGACGAACCGGAATCACCTGCCCGGTTTCGGTGTAGTCGCCAAAGCCCGTTGAATTGGGCATGCGGATGAATTCGTA
The DNA here is from genome assembly GCA_963793165.1 of uncultured Alphaproteobacteria bacterium. GTDB lineage: Bacteria > Pseudomonadota > Alphaproteobacteria > Rhizobiales > Xanthobacteraceae > Bradyrhizobium. The sequence continues at coordinate 727,742 of CAWBYU010000001.1, read as the reverse complement.
TTTGACGACCGGCTCCGTGACTTCAAGCGGCTCCGGCACCACGGCGGCGAGCGCCTCCGGATCGGTCCGGTAGGTGATGACGAAATATTCGCGATTGAAGAAGCGATACGGCCCCCGTGGAAACGACGGGTTGGTCAGCGGCATCGAATAGGCGGTTCGCCTGACATCGTCGAGCTTCATCATCAGCCTCATATGCCATCTGCGATGGCCCACATTATGCGGGAACTGATGGCAACTGGCGAGACCGTAAAATCGGCAACGATGGCCGGCCTCAGGTCATCTTTCCTTGATCGGCGCGGCGGTCTTTTCAGCCGGAGCGGGCGGCAGCGCCGGCGTGGCGCCGGTCTTCTGCGCCTCGGCATCGGGGCGCGCCGGCTCGGGCGCCGGCGTGGTCGGACGCTCGCCGCCGGGTTTTGCCTCGGCAGGCGGGTTGTCCTGCGGCGCAGGCGTCTGCGACTGCAGCGGCTGCGTTGCCTGCGCGATCTGCGGGTTGTGGGCCGCGAGCCGGGCCATCGAGGCGCCGAATATCGCAAGCCCTGCCGCGATCATCGCGGAGGCGAGCAGCAGATCCTTTTTGTAAGCGCGTTTGCTGTCGTCGGGGGACATCACGTTCACCGCCATTGTTGCCGGGAACAACGGCGGCTGGAACACAAAGTTCCCTCGGGAACCATGCCGTTTGTTGGCGGCATGTACCAGTCACCGCGGTAGCCGTCCCTGCCACCGCCTGAGCTTCATTCGCCGGCAGGGGCATCGAGCTTTGCTACCGCCGTCTCCAGTTTTTTCGTGCAACGGATCAGTTCAGCAGGAGACCTTCGTCAATTTCCATGCGGCCTTCGTATTCTGCCAGATTTCGTTCGTTGTCCTTGAGAAAAATTTGCACGTCAGCATTGTCCGAACCCAACGTATGAACGAGAGTCTGAAAAACCGTAATGCGATTTTCCGACCGGTATCCTTGCTGGCGTAGTGCAGCGAGCGCCAGCCTATGCAGATCGAACTGGCTGTCGGGATCAAGACTCTCGTTCTGGGCGTCGGCCAGACGGGTACGGGCAGACTTTAGCATGCCGGCAAACTCACCACGCGATCCTGGTTCGGCTTTGAGCCGATTGATCCTGACGAGGTTTTCGAGTTCTTTCTTGCTCATGGCTGAAGCTCTTTCTCCGAGCCAAAAACAAAAACCTTCGGCAATGCATTTACTTTGCTGATGAATGAACTTTTCTCGGAATCTTTGCGCCGCCAGTCTCTCGGAGAAAGAAACGTTGGGCTAACCTTGCGACCCAATGCATCCTCGACGTTCTGCAATGCGGCGTAGAGTTCGGAATAGTTGAGCTCCTCGCCGATGACCATGAGATCGATGTCGCTTCGCGCCGTATCCGTGCCTTTTGCCACCGAGCCGTACACGAATGCTACCTCGATCTTATCCGAATAGGGCTCAAGAGACTTCCTGAGGGGCTCGGTCAAGGCCACGGTCTTGATAACAAGACTATGCAATTCCGCGAAGATCGGAGACTCCCGATTGGCCCGATAGTGTTTCTGATTGCCGATGCGCTCAATGGAGACGAGCCCGCTGCGCTGCAGCCGCGACAACTCTCGTTCAACCGCGCCCGCTCCCGAGTGAACTTTCCTCTTGATCTCGGAAGTATAGAAGCTGCGCTCAGGCTGCCCAAAGATGAGGGCCAGGACACGCTGCTGCACCTTGGAGAACAGCGCGTTCGACAGACTCAAGGCGTCCGGGGCTATCGTACCCATATTGGGGATTATACACCCCAATATGGGTACGATCAAGCAGCAGATGTGACGTGCCTCTCAGGCGAGCCGGGACAGCAAACGTCGATCAGGCGCTAAAGCGCCAGCAGCCCGGCGTCGCCATCTTCCGCAGCGAACGCCAGCAGTGTGCCCTTGGCATTCCAGGCCAGCGCCGCGACTTGCGCCGGGCCCCTCCGGCGCACCAGGATTTCGGCACCGTCCTGCATCCGCACCATCAGGATGGTGCCGTCGCTGTAGCCCGCCGCCAGAATATCCTGCTTCGGATGGCAGGCCACCATGGAGACGCGCGCCTGCAGCGGCGCCAGCATCGCGGGCTCCTTGCCCATCGGGCCGTCCTTGCTGGCGAACGGCCACATGATCACGCTGTCGGCGCCCGACGTCGCCAGGAATTTGCCGCCCGCGCTCCACGACAACGACCGGACCCGCCCGGGATAACCGCTCATGCGCATGTGCCTGTTATCGGCGAGCCGCCAGCCGTGCAGCGCCGGCTCATGCATCGCGGTAACCAGAAACTTGTTGTCCTGGCTGAAGACGACGCCGAGATGCGAGCCGGCCCATTCCAGAACCTGGGCATTGGCCGCCATATTGGGAAACCACAACGACACGCCGTTGTAATGCGCGATCGCGAGCCGCACGCCTTTCGGCGCGAATGCGAGGCCGCCGACCGTCGACGGCGCTTCGAAGAATTTGTCCTCGCCCTTGCCGCTGCGGACAAAGGCGGTCTTGCCGACCGACCACGCCACCGCGCCGTCGGGATGCAGCGCGACATTGTCGATCCAGCGCCGTTTCGGGTCGGTCGCGAGCAGCGCGACCTCACCCTTGCCGTCCAGTGCAACGAGCTTGCCGTCATCGCCACCCATGACGATGCGCTCGCCGTCCGATGCCGCGCAGAGGATGCCGCCGCCGGTGACGGCGACCTGCGAAATCTCGCCGTCCGGGCTCACCATCGCCACGCTTTCCTCGGCGCCGACAAAGGCGGCGCGCTCGCCGAGGAAATGCACCGACGTGACGGGCATGCCGAGCGCGACCGGGCGCACCCGGTCGGTGACGGATATGATGGAGGGGGCGTTGTCGCCGGGATCGAACTCTTTCATCACGTGGTGATACAGCGCTCGAAGCCGTCGCGGATGACCTGCTCGGGCAGTTCGCGGCCGATGAAGACGAGACGGCTCTCGCGCGGCTCGCCGTCCTTCCAGGCCCGCTGGTGGTCGCCCTCCAGCATCATGTGCACGCCCTGGAACACATAGCGGTCGTCGTCGTCGCTAAAGGCGAGAATGCCTTTCGAGCGCAGGATCTTCTGGCCCTCGCTGGCAACGAGGTTCTGCAGCCACGGCATGAATTTGGTGGCGTCGAGCGGCTTGTCGGTGCGCAGCGACAGCGATTGCATGTCCTCGTCATGGTAATGCTTCAGCCCGCCATGGCTGTGATCATGGTCATGGTGGTGATGGTGGCCATCGTGATGATCATGGTCGTGGCCATCGCCGGCTTCCAGAAATTCCGGCTCGATCTCGAGGATGCGATCGAGATCGAACGCGCCGCGCTCCAGTACATCCGACAGCGCGACCTGGCAGCGCTCGGTGCGATGCAGTTTGGCATAAGGATTGATGGCGCGAATCCGCGCCTCGACTTCGGCCAGTTCCGGCTTGGAAACCAGATCGGTCTTGTTGAGCACGATGACGTCGGCAAAGGCGATCTGGTTCTTGGCTTCCGGCGCGTCCTTCAGCCGGTCGCTCAGCCATTTGGCATCGGCGACCGTGACCACCGCATCGAGCCGCGCATTCTTCTGCACATCCTCGTCGACGAAAAAGGTCTGCGCCACCGGCGCCGGATCGGCGAGGCCAGTGGTCTCGACGATGATGGCGTCGAACTTGCCCTTGCGCTTCATCAGGCCGTCGAGGATGCGGACCAGATCGCCGCGCACCGTGCAGCAGACGCAGCCATTGTTCATCTCGAAGACTTCCTCGTCCGCGCCGATGATCAGGTCGTTGTCGATGCCGATCTCGCCGAATTCGTTGACGATGACGGCGTATTTCTTGCCGTGGTTTTCCGACAGGATTCGATTGAGCAGCGTGGTCTTGCCGGCGCCGAGATAGCCCGTCAGCACGGTCACGGGAATTTTTTGCGAGGTCAATTCTGGCATAATGGCTCCAAAATGGGGACTTCGGCGCGCCGTCAGCGGGGAGGCCCCCGCCCTAATTGCCAAGCGCGCTCGTCAATGCCCTTATATTGTGCCTGACCATATCAATGTAAGTGGGGGCGTCGCCCTTTTCGCCGGTCAGGCTGTCGGAATACAGCGTTCCGCCGACCTTCGCGCCGGTCTCGGCCGATATCCGCCGAATCAGCCGGGGATCGCTGATATTTTCGAGGAACACGGCCGGGATTTTTGCGGTCCTGACCTGGCTGATGATGCCGGCGATATCGCGGGCGCTGGCCTCGGATTCCGTGGAAACGCCCAGCGGTGCGATGAATTGGACCCCATAGGCGGCGGCGAAATAGCCGAAGGCGCCGTGGGTCGAGATCACCTTGCGGCGATTTTCCGGGATTTTCGCGATCGCCTCGCGCACCTCGCCATCGAGCGCGTCGAGCTTTGCCAGATAGGTTTGCGCGTTGGCGCGAAAGCCCTCCGCTTCCGCGGGGGCGGCGGCGATGAGCGCATCGCGAATATTGGCAACATAGATCTTCGCGTTGGCGACGGATTGCCAGGCGTGCGGATCGGCATCGGAGCCGATCTTGAGCGGGGCGATGCCCCGGGTCGCCACCACGATCGCAGCCCTGGTGCCCGCGGATTGCACCAGCCGCGACAGCCAGCCTTCGAGGCCAAGGCCATTGACGAATACGAGTTTCGCATCCGCGATCTTCTTCGCATCGGCCGGCGCCGGCGTGTAGACATGCACGTCGCTATCGGAACCCACCAGCGTGGTGACGCCGACGCGCTCGCCGCCGACATTGCGCACGAGATCGCCGAGGATCGAAAAGCTGGCAACGACGTTGAGGCGATCCTGCGCGCGGGCGGGAAGGATCGCCGCGGCGAGCATCAGACCGATGATTCCAAGACGCCGCATCGCCTTCGCTACGCTTCGAGATGGCGGCCGGGGAACATCTGCCGGACCAGGCCGCTGACGCTGCCGAACAGCACCGAGATGACATACAGCCCCGCCGCCACCAGAATGATCGCGGGGCCCGACGGCACCCGGGTCTGGAACGACAGCACCAGTCCGGCATAGCCCGACACCATCGCGCTTGCGACCGCGATGCAGATCATCCCGGTGATATCGCGCGACCAGAACCGTGCGATGCCCGCGGGCAGGATCATCAGCCCCACCGCCAGCAGGGTGCCGAGCGCGTGAAAGCCATTGACGAGATTGATCACGACCAGCGCCAGAAACGCCAGATGCGCCGGCGCGCCGGCGCGACTGACGGTGCGCAAAAACACCGGATCGACGCATTCGATCACCAGCGGGCGGTAGATCACCGCCAGCACGATCAAGGTGACGGTGGCGTTGAACGCGATCACCAGCAAAGTCTGGTCGTCCATCGCCAGGATGTTGCCGAACAGCACGTGCAGCAGATCGATATTGGTGCCCTTGATGGAAACGATGGTGACGCCAAGCGCCAGCGACACCAGATAGAACGTGGCCAGCGAGGCGTCTTCTTTCAGCTCGGTGGTGCGCGCCACCACGCCGGCCAGAATGGCCACGGTAAAGCCCGCGACCAATCCGCCGAACGTCATCGCAAACAGATTGAGGCCCGACAGCAGGAAGCCGATCGCGGCGCCGGGCAGGATCGCATGCGCCATGGCATCGCCGACCAGGCTCATGCGCCGCAGCATCAGGAACACGCCGATCGGGGCACCGCCCAGCGACAGCGCGATCACGGCCGCCAGCGCCCGGCGCATGAATTCGAATTCGGTGAAGGGCGCGATCAGCGCGTCATATATCGCCACGGTCAGGCGGCCCGCGACGACACGTCGTCCACCGCGCAGGCGGCGGCGCTGTCATCGAAGGCTTCGCACATCCGCCGCGCGTCCAGAAGGTTCTGCGCGGTCAGCACGTCGGCGGTCGCGCCCCATGCCACCGGACCCCGCGCCAGCAACAGGGTTTCGGGGAAATTGGCGCGCACCAGATCCATGTCGTGCAGCGCCGCAAGCACCGTGCGTTTTTCAGCGTGCCAGCGCCGCACCAGCGCCAGCAGGTCGGCGGAAGTCTTGGCGTCGATGGCGTTGAAGGGTTCGTCGAGCACGATCAGCCGCGCGTCCTGCAACAGCACGCGCGCGAACAGCATGCGCTGCATCTGTCCGCCGGACAGCGTGCCGATGCCGCGATTTTCAAACCCATTGAGGCCGACGGCGGCGAGCGCCTGCGCGATCTTCTCCCGCGCCTCCTTGCCCATGCCGCCGAAAAATCCGGTGGAGCGCCAAAGGCCAGTGCCGACCAGATCAAACACCGAGATCGGAAAGCTGCGGTCGATATCGACGGTCTGCGGCAGATAGGCGATATCGCGGAGATCGAGATCGCCGGTGACGATCGCGCCCGCCAGCGGCTTGAGGATGCCGGCGATGCCGCGGAACAGCGTCGATTTGCCGGCGCCGTTCGGGCCGACCACCGCGAGCAGCGCGCCCGAAGCGACCTCGCCATTAAGGTGATGCACCGCCGGGTGACGATCGTAGCCCAAGGTGACATCGCGGAATTGCAATGGCGCGGTCATGTTCACCTCATCGCCACGAGCACGATGGCCCACAGGCCGGCGCTGACCGCAAGCGCCGCGCCAAGGCGCGAGAGTACGGTCATGCGCAGGATCGACCAGGGCGCGGCCTGCGCCGGATGCGGCGTCGCCGGGCCGTGGCTGTGGCCATGCGCGTGGCCATGATCGCCGTGAGAGTCAGAATGAGCCATGACACAATGTTATATTATAACATAACCAGTGTCCACATAGCTCATTTCAGGCCCGACGGCTTCCCTATCGGTATCGCGACGGCTGGTTCACGCCAGATGGCGAATTAGCGCGAGGCCGGCGAACAGGCCCAGAATCGAAAACGCCACCGACCCCAGCACATAGAACAGCGCAAGGCCGATCTCGCCGCGCTCGTAAAGCAGCGCGGCATCCAGCGAGAACGCCGAGAATGTGGTGTAGCCGCCGAGGATGCCGGTCATCAGGAACAGCCGCCAGGGCTGCGAGGCCGCGCCCTTGAAGGCGAGATAGCCGGCGATCAGGCCCATGACGGTCGAGCCGGTGATGTTGATGATGAAGGTGCCATAGGGAAACGCCGTCCCGATGCAGCGGGCGCACAAGAGGTTGACGGTGTGGCGCAGCGACGAGCCAAGACCGCCACCGATAAAGACCAGCACATAGTTCATCTGCTTTTCCCGCATCGGCGGGAAGAGATCAGCCCCGCTCGACAGGTTTTGCCGCAAGCCCGCGATCCCCGCAAGATCGCGAAACGGAGGCGCCAACGAAAGAAGCGGCAGCCCGATGCCGCCGCCCCCGGAATTTGCGCCAAAAAATATCAGGCCTTAAAAATATCAGGCCTTGGAGAACAGCTCGTCGACATATTCCCAGTTCACCAGATGATCGACAAACGCCTTCAGATAATCGGGACGGCGATTGCGGTAATCGATGTAATAGGAGTGCTCCCAGACATCCACGCCAAGGATCGGGGTGGCTCCATGCACCAGCGGATTTTCGCCGTTGGGCGTCTTGGAGATTTCGAGCTTGCCGTTCTTCACCGACAGCCACGCCCAGCCCGAACCGAACTGGCCAACGCCGGCGGCGGCGAAATCGGTCTTGAATTTCTCGAGCCCGCCGAGGTCCTCGGTGATCTTCTTTTCCAGACGGCCCGGCAATTTGGTACCGCCGCCGTTCGGCTTCATCCAGTTCCAGAAATGCAGATGATTGTAGTGCTGGCCGGCATTGTTGAAGACCGCGGGATTCTTCCCGAACGAACCCTTGACGATCTCCTCGAGCGATTTGCCCTCGAATTCGGTCCCCTTGATCGCGTTGTTTCCGTTGGTCACGTAAGCCTGGTGATGCTTGTCGTGGTGGTATTCCAGCGTTTCCTTCGACATATGGGGCGCGAGGGCGTCATGGGCGTATGGCAGATTGGGAAGGGTGAAGGTCATGGGATGATGTCCGCAACTGTGGGAGACAGGGTCTAACGGAGACCCTTATAGAAGGTTCCGGCGGTGTTAAACAGGGGGCCGCACGGCGCAAAAGACTGGCAACAGGCGGGACCGCATGAGCATCGAGATCGAGGTTTTGAACGGAGACGCATCCTGGCCGGCGGCAAAGCCGCTGTTGAACGCGGTCTGGCCGGCCGATATCGTCAAGAAACTGCCGTGGGGCCACATCGAATGGGCCCATGCCGACCTGCGCGTGCTGATCGACGCGCCATCCGGCGGCCTTGCCTGTCACGTCGGCATCTACTTCCGGACCGTCGCCTGGAACGGACGCAAGTTCAACATCGGCGGTATCGGCGGCGTTTCGACCCGCGAGGACTGCCGCCGCCACGGCTATGCCAGCATTGCGCTGAACGCCGCCGTCCAGACCATGCGCGACCATGAGGCGCTCCAGTTCGCGCTCTTGTTCTGCGAGCCGCATAATTTCGCCTTCTACCGGTCGCGCGGCTGGCATCCCTTCGAGGGCGAGATCCATGCCGAACAATCCATCGGACCCATTCGTTTCGAGGCGATGGCGCCGTTCGTCTTCGACTTCAAGCGGGCGCCGCGGCAAGGCACCATCGACCTATGCGGCCTGCCTTGGTGACCATGCGCGGCCGGGGCTACCGGATCGCCGCGATAGACTCATAATATGTTGCTCATAATCTATTGTCTGTCCCGCCGCCTGCCGGCCCATGCCTGAGGACCCATGACGATCGACGCCCCGCTGGACGCGACTCCGGTCACCGTTCCCGTCAACAGCCTGGTGACGTCGCCGATCCTGCCGACGCTATTGAAGCTGGCGCTGCCCAATACGGTCGCGATGTTCGGCACCGCGCTGGTCGCGGTGGCCGAGACGTCCTATATCGGCCGCCTCGGGGTCGAGCCGCTGGCCGGGATCGCGCTGGTATTCCCTTTCACGATGCTGACGCAGATGATGTCGGCCGGCGCCATGGGCGGCGGCGTCTCCTCGGCGATCAGCCGCGCGCTGGGCGCGGGCAATCGCGAGCGCGCCGCCATCCTGGCCCTGCACGCGGTCATGATCGGCGCCTGCGGCGGCCTCCTGTTCACTTTGACGATGCTGCTGCTCGGCCGGCAGTTCTTTGCGCTGCTGGGCGGACGCGGCGGCGTGCTCGAGCAGGCCTGCAATTATTCGCAGGTGTTGTTCTCCGGCGCGGTGTCGATCTGGCTGGTCAATACGCTGGCCTCGGTGCTGCGCGGCACCGGCGACATGAAGCTGCCGTCGGCAACGCAGATCGTTGTCGCGATCGTCCAGATCGCGGTCGGCGGTGGGCTGGGCCTCGGCCTCGCCGGCCTGCCGAAACTCGGAATGCAGGGCGTCGCCGCGGGCCAGCTCACCGCCTACTCGCTCGGGGCGATATTTCTGCTGTGGTACCTGATCAGCGGCCGCAGCCGATTGAAACTGAACCTCGCCGCCTTCAGGTTTGAGCGCGGCATGTTCATCGATATCCTCAAGGTCGGCGCGATCTCGTGCCTGTCGCCGCTGCAGAGCGTGCTGACCATTCTGATCTTCACCAAGATCCTGGCCGGCTTCGGCACCGAGACGCTGGCCGGCTACGGCATGGGTTCGCGGCTTGAATTCCTGCTGATCCCGATCGCGTTTGCATTCGGCGTCGCGTCGGTGCCGATGGTCGGCATGGCGATGGGCGCGGGCCTGGTGACGCGCGCGCGCCAGGTAGCATGGACGGCGGGCGCGGCAGCAGGCCTGACCGTCGGCCTGGTCGGGCTGGTCGTGGCGATCAGGCCTTCGCTGTGGGTCTCGCTGTTTACCAGCGATCCCGGCGTCAGCGCCGCGGCCTATTCGTATTTTGCCTGGGCCGGCCCGGCATTCGGCTTCTTCGGGTTGGGCATTTGTCTCTATTTCGCCTCGCAGGGGGCGGCGAAAGTCGGAGGTCCGGTGCTGGCGGGCACCATCCGATTGCTGCTGGTGGGGCTCGGCGGCTGGTGGCTGGTGTCGATCCATGCACCAGCCTCGGCCTTGTTCGCCCTCGTCGGCCTCGCCATGGTCGTGTTCGGTCTCAGTTCGGCCGCGTCCGTTTTCCTGACGCGCTGGGGCAAATGATCCGCCCTCGATTATAGCATTGCACAAATTCGATTTCTTGTTATGCAGGCGCGTTTCGTGGGGAGAGCGGTCATGGCCTGCAGAGTTGGTTTCATCGTTACGGTTTTGGCGGCGCTGCTCGGGTTATCTCCGGCACAGGCCGGCGGTGAGGTGAGCGGAATATGGCTGACGCAGGCGGGCGACGCCAAGGTGCGTGTCAGCAAATGCGGCGGAGGCATTTGCGGGGTGGTGGTCTGGCTGCGAGAGCCGGTCAATCCGGCTACCGGCAAGCCCCAGGTCGACGACAAGAATCCGAATCCGGCCCTGGCCAAACGTCCGATGATCGGGCTCTCGCTGTTCGGCGGCATGCAGGCCAACGGCCCCAACAAATGGTCCGGCCAGATCTACAATGCCGATGACGGTAAAAACTATGCCAGCACCGTCTCGGTGGCGGGTCCGGATACGTTGAAAGTCGAGGGCTGCGTGGGCTCGCTCTGCGGCGGCGAGAACTGGACGCGATCCGCGCGCTGAAAGCAGCTTCCTGATGCTCTCATGGTTCGAGACGGCGCAAAAGCGCCTCCTCACCATGAGAAAGGGTCTCATTCAAGCCGCCATCGCCTTCAGCGCGGTGGCCGCCGAGGCGTAGCCGCCTCGCGCGCCGTCGATAAAATGGACGTGATCGCTGCGCAGGGCCGAGGGCGTGAAGCAGGTCATCATCGCCGCGTCCTGCCGGTGCAGGCCGTAGCGCGCGATGCCGTTGGAGCCCGCCGCGGCAAGGCGCTGCGTCAGCGCGCGCTCCAGTTCCGGCGAGCAATCGAGGATCATGCGCAGCCCGTCGTCATATTTGCGGAAGTCAGAATTCTCCACCACCTGCTGCACATAGGTCTTCGGGACGAAGCCGCCGACGCTGATGCCGAAGCGCATAACCGCATAGACAAACAAGGTGTGGGCGAGCACGAAAGCGCGCCGCTTGAACAGCGGCCCTCCCCGCGTGGCGCGGGCTTCGAATTCCACGCCCGCCGGCGGCCAGCGCAGCGGCGGACCTCCCGGCGGCACCGGCCGCCCGGCATCCGGACTGCGCTCGGACAGTGCGATGACGTCTTCGATCAATTGGCGGAAAGCACGCGGATCGGCGCCGCGCGCCGGCACCACCAGCACCGACAGGATAAGGCCGCGCGCGGATGGAATTTCCTCGAACCGGCACGAAAGCCCGGTGAGATCGGGCTGGGTGCCGGGCGGCGCTTTCGGCACCGCGAACGCGCCGCGTTTCATCGCGGCGTCCGCCCAGCCGAGCCCGCCGCCGGAAAACATCGCATAGGAGAGATTGGGCGACGGTCCGAACCGGGCGACGCGAACGTCGAGGCCCTGCGCCCTCACCGCTGCGACCGGCACCAGCGCGATCCGCATCACCAGGTTGAGACTCTCCTCGACCCAGGTTGCGGTGGCCGCCAGCGCATCGCGGGCGGGTGCGAGATCGTCGGGCGATACCGCAAAGCTCGCGCCATCGCCGCCGAACACGAACGGGAATTCGCGCCCCTCCAGCGCATTGGTGACCGCCGCGATGACCGACGCCCCGGCCATGTTGACCGCCTTGTAGCGCGCCTCCGCGATCGCCTTGGTGGATTCCACGATATCGGCGACGCCGATGCTCCAATCGTCCGGCAACGGCGAATACATCGCCGGATCCATCAGGCGGCCAAAGCCGCGAAAGACCGGAATGCCGCCGTAGAAGGTGTCGCTGCCGATGGGCAAGGTCATGGGTTCGCAGCCGTTCGGATTTCCAGATCGTCAACCAGATACGGCCGGATGGGTCTTCGGGTTCACGGCCGGCATCCGAATTGACGCGCCGACGTGCCTATCGGGTGACGCGCAGCTTTTCGTACGGCGCACCTTAATAGGGGAAAAATTGCAGGAATGGGAAAATCCGCCGGCTGCTTCCTGCCCGATCGGCTTTACGCCACCAGCGCCACATTCCTGAACGCCCTCACAAGCGGCCGTTCCAGCTTGTCGCCCATGTCCGAAAGAATTTCGTAGGCTTTCTGACGCGACATTGCCGGCCTGTAGGGCCTCTGTTCGATCAGGGCGGCGAAGATATCCGAGATCGTCAGCAACCGTACCATATCGGAAATTTCCGGCGCGCTCAGCCCGTCGGGATAACCCGAACCGTCGAGATATTCGTGATGGTGCCTGACGCCGTCGAGGATCTCGGGGCTGATGTCCGGGATCTCTTTCAGCGCTTCATATCCGATCACCGGATGGCGTCGCATCATCTGTTCTTCGCCGGGGTCAAGACGGCCGGGCTTGTCGAGAATGGACAGGGGAATTTGGGCCTTGCCGATATCATGGAGGGTCGCGGCTATTCCCAGCCGCTTTACGTCCGAATTGGAGAAGCCGATATCCAGCGCAAAGCCGACCGCCACGCCTGTCACCAGCAGGCAATGCTGGAACGTTCCTTCGTGATAGCGGCGGACGTCATCGAGCCATGTGGCAAGCCCGTTTTGCGAAATGCTGTTGACGATTTGCTCCGTGGTGCGTTCGGCATCCGACAGGTTGATCGGTTCGCTGGCCCGTATCGCCGAAAACAACGATGCGAAGACCGCTGCGCTGGCCGCGATCTGGGGGAAGGTAACGCCAAGGTCGCCTTGTTTCACCTTCTCGGCGGCTTCGATCTGCGCCAGTTTGCCCACGATTTCCCTTGGGCGCGAAACCACGGCGGTGGCTCCCAGCGCATAGGCCTGCGAGATCATGGAGCGAACGTGGTTCTGGACCACAAACAGCTTTTCGGAAACGCCGGGCAACTCCTGGAAAATTCGCCGGAGCTGTTCGACGCGATCCACCCGACGCAAATCGGCGTCAACCATCAGAACGGCGTCTGAGTTTGTCCTTGGATCGCCCTCTCCCAGAAGCTGGGTCTCGACGCGATGCTGCGGCTCCAGGATCGCGCGGATCGCCGGTATCTTGGTAGGATCATCGGTGACGAACTGAACAAACATTCCGAGCCGTAAAACTGAAGCCACACCCTCGCATCTCCAGCCAATGTACGGGTACTTCCCTAATGAATTGCCAGTTGCCGGTGCTCGAGAGGAGCTGCTGAGACGATCAGAAAGATCGTCCAGATAGTGCCAGCTATCAATTGCAGCCAGAGATCAACGAAACGACGGACAGCCGGTGAACGTCCGCTCAGGCGTTTGGCGTCGACCCCCGGAGCACCAGCCGGTTAAGCCGGCTGGCAAACGCCGCCGGATCCTCCGGCAATTCGCCGTCGAGGATCTGAGCCTGCTCCAGCAGCAGAAACGACAAATCCGCGGCGACGTCGCTCGTGCCCGAAATGGCCGCGACCAGGGGATGGCGCATATTGATTTCGAGGATCGGCTTGGCCCCCGCGCCTCGGTTCTGCTGCGCCAGCAAACGCTCAAGCTCGCGGTCCGGACCATGGCTGCCGGCAACCAGACATGACGCGCTCGACGTCAGCCGCTGCGAGGCGCGCACATCGGCAACACGATCGCCGAGAGCGGCCTTGATCACGGCGATGGTCGCGGCTTCATCGGTGTCCGCGTTGGTCGGTTCCTGGCTGTCGTCGATGCGCGGGATCAGGGCAAAGTCGATGTCGCCCTGGCTCAGCGACTTCAACGGCTTGCCTTCGAAGTCGAGCGGCGCCGAGGTCCAGAACGCATCGACCGGGTCGGTCAGCAGCAGAACCTCGATGCCGCGGGCCGTCGCCTGCTCCAGCTTGGGATTGGATTTCAGCCGCTCGAGGCTGTCGCCGGTCAGAAAGTAGACTTCGGTCTGATTGGGCTTCAGGTCCGCGATATATTGCTTCAACGAACGTTTCTCGCCCGCCGTCGTGGTGAAGCGCGACAGCGCCAGCAATTTCTCGCGGCGCTCATAATCCTCATAGAGGCCTTCCTTGATCACCGGGCCGAAGGCGTCCCAGATTTTGGCAAAATTGTCCGGCTCCTTCTCGCCAAGCGATTCCAGTTCGCCGACCACACGGCTGGTCACCGCCTTTCTGATCTGCGCCAGTTGCGGATTGTTCTGCAGCATCTCACGCGAGATGTTGAGCGGCAGATCCTCGCTGTCGACGACACCGCGGATGAAGCGCAAATACGCCGGCAGCAGGTCGGCGTCGTCGGTGATGAACACCCGGCGGACATAGAGCTTCACCTTGCCCTTGCGCGCCGGTTCGAACAGGTCGAACGGCTTGGTCGATGGCGCGAACAGGAGGACAGCGTAGGAATAGCGGCCTTCGGCGCGGTAATGCAGCGTCATCGCCGGCTCGTCGAAGGCGCCGGCGATCGACTTGTAGGCCTGGGTGTAATCTTCCGGTTTCAATTCGGATTTGGAGCGCTGCCACAGCGCGCTCGCCGAATTGATCTGCCGCGGCTCGCCTTCTTCCGGCTTCAGCAAAATCGGAAACTGGATGTTGTCGGAATAGGCGCCGACGATGCGCTCGATCTCGTAGGCCTCCAGATATTTCTTCGCATCCGGCTTCAAGTGAAGCACGATCTCCGTTCCCCGCGCGACGCGCCTGGCGTCGTCCTCGCCGGCCGGCGCGATTTCAAATCCGCTGCCGCCGGAGGACGACCAGGTCCAGGCCTCGTCCGTTCCGGCGCGGCGGCTGGTGACCGTGATGCGGTCGGCCACCATGAAGGCGGAATAAAAGCCGACGCCGAACTGGCCGATCAGGCCGGCGCCTTCCTTGGCCTCGGTCAGGCGCGACAGAAAGGATTTGGTGCCGGAGCGCGCGATGGTGCCGAGATTGTCGATCAGTTCCTGCCGGTCCATGCCGATGCCGCTGTCGATCACCGAAAGCGTATCGGCCTTCTTGTCGGGCACGATCAGGATATTGGGCGGCGCCCCGTCCGCGATCAGGCCGGGCGCAGCGATCGCCTCATAGCGCAGCTTATCACAGGCATCCGACGCATTCGAAATCAACTCGCGCAGGAAGATATCGGTCTCCGAATAAACCGAATGCACCATCAGGTGCAGCAGCTCGGCGACCTCGGCCTGAAACGGTTGGGATACAGGAGCGGTGTCGGTGGTAGCAGTCATGATCGGGCTCGCTTGGGGTGGGCAGCAAATTGCGGAGAATTCCGATATAGCGATACCAGAACGGGTGACAAGTCATCCAGCGCTCACCGACGAAATAGCCGCGAGGTATCGCCGGACCGAGGCATCGAACGCCGCCTTTGCATCGGCTGCGATGTTGCGACCCCACCAGGCTCCGTAAATGCGATCGAAGGCAAGCGGTTCGATCGCACGCGCGATCGTCCGAACCGCTTCGGCATTCAGCGGGATGTAGTTCGGATAGCTGTACATGAAACTCAGCGAACGGCGATCCATCGCCACCATGGCGACATCTCCGGTCAAGAGCGCCCCTCGGCCGTCCGCGCCCACGCGCCAATGCAGCACGGTGCCACCGGCAAAATGCCCGCCGGTACGGACGAGAACAATATCATCGGACAATCGATGGCTTTCACCCATCCACGAAACGATCGCCGGATGCGGCCGGGTGATCCATTGCCGATCATCGCCATGCAAATAGATCGGCACGCCGCCGAAAGCCTCGCTCCAGTCGGAGACCGCGCCATAATAATGCGGATGCGACACGGCAATCGCCTTGAGGCCGCCGAGCGATTTGACGTGTTCGACCGCCTCACGCGTAACTAACGGAATGCAATCCCAGAGCACGCAGCCATCGCCTTCCCGCACCAGCAGCGCGCGTTGCCCGATCGCGAAGCCCGGCTCGAGGCCTATTCCGGCAATGCCGAGATCTTCGCGCCAAACAAGCTTGTGATGTTTCGCGAGTTCCTCGCGGGTGAGCCACCTCTGGCCTTTCCAGTTCACGAACTGTCGCTCGTCCTCACAGATCGGACACGACACCGGCGGCTCACTGCTTTCGGGAAATTGGGCGCCGCATTGTTCGCAGGTCCAGAACGGCATCATCGTTGCTCCAGGTTTCGCGGACCCGCAGATCAAACCAAAACTGGCGGGGAGACTCAGTTCGGCCGCCTCGACATTCTTCATAGCGCGATGGAGTACGGCCCACTTGCGCGCCTATAAATTATCAATGGTTGCCGACCCGGCCATTTACGCGTTTTTTAATATGCTGCTTGGAAAGGTGATGGATGGGCGAAACGCCCGGTCCACGACGCCAAACGTGCGGCAGCGTTGCGCGCCATCGCCCCTTTCCACCTTCAGCCGCCCACGATCCTCACCTCAGGACGATTTTGCCAATGAATTCAGCGATTCACCAAGATTGCAGAGAAAAACCGGGCTCTGGTTTCACCCGCAAATGATTCCCGATAGACTCTAAAACGTTACTTTTCTGTATACGCGTTAAGGGTTAGTTTTTGGGATGGCCACAGAAAAAGCCGAAACCGACCGTGTTCCCGTGACGTTGGCGCTCTCGACCATCACCTATCTCGAAAAACTGGTGAGACAGGGCACCCACGGCACCAGCGTTCCCGGCGTTGCAAGGACCCTGATCGAGGAAGGCATTCGGCTCGCCATCAAGGACGGGCTGCTTTCGATCCGCGACAACGGGACCCGCGACAATGGCAAGACGACATGAGGGAACCTTTGCAGGACCCTTGGGACGCGTCGGTTCGGACGACAGTGAGGCCGAAGAATTCGGATCGATCACTCGTAGCTTGGAACCAAGAACATGCTCGCCAACCAGCCCACCTGGACTCCCGAACGCATCGAACTCCTGAAAAACCGCTTTGAGGCCGGGCTTTCCTGCCGCGAAATTGCCTGCGACATCGGGGTGAGCCGTAACGCCGTGATCGGCAAACTCTCCCGCCTCAATCTGACGCGCGAAAAAACCATCGATGCACGACGCCCGGCGCGCAAGGATGCCGCCAAGGGACCGCGCGGGAAAGCGGTGCCAAGGCTGCAATACCAGATGCTCCGCGCGCTGTACGCCGAGCCGGAGCCCGCAGCCGGCGATGAGCAGATCCAAAACGGGCAGACCTGCTCGCTGCTCGAACTGAGCGCGGAGCGATGCCGCTGGCCGATCAGCACTCCCGGCGCCGAGGATTTCTGCTTCTGCGGCAACACCCCGATCGACGGCCTGCCCTATTGCGCGGGCCATACCAGGCTCGCCTACCGCCCCGGCTCCCGCCAGCGCGTCGCGCGCGGGTGAGGCCGGACCGGAGGTGCAGCGCCGCCTCCGAGGGCTTGGCAGGTCGGCGCACAGCGCCGGCCTGTAACGGCGACGACCGCCCGGATCGGGGCGCACTCAAAAGCCACGTTACCCGCGCATCGACCGCATAATGTGCTGCCACGACCTTTCGCGGTTTACCCGCAGCGGCTGGCAGTTCTTTCAACTCGGGTCTGGCAGCAATCAGAAAACGGCAAACACATTGAGATTGCTGAATAATTTTCATCACCAACTCCGTTGACCGCGCTGCGTCGCTTCGTACCCGCCCGCTGGGGACGCCCTTTGCCGGGGCTGCTATATTCTTTCAGACGCCCGTCAGGGCATTCACGGCCGATCCTATGAGTGGACATGTCAGGCAGGAAATTGTCGCAACGCCAGCTCCATGAAACCGTGAACCGGCGACCTGTCGGACTGGTTTTCGTGATCGGGAGCCGCGAGCCATGACCGCGCCGGACAAGTCAGTGCGCGAATCCGGGGATCGCCAATCCTCGCGCCTGCGCGATCTTCCATCGGTCACTGCGATTTTGAACACGGCCGTTGCCGCGGAGCTGGTGCAGCGCTTTGGGCGCACGGCCTCGACCGAAGCCGTTCGCGAGACGATCGATCATGCCCGGGAAGCCATGAAGGCGGGGGCGGCGGCTCCCGACGCCCGCGAACTCGCACTGCAAGCATCGGCGCGACTTGACGCGCGCGACCAATCCAGCCTGCGTCCGCTGTTCAACCTGACCGGAACGGTTCTGCATACAAATCTCGGCCGCGCGGTGCTGGCCGAGAGCGCCATTAAGGCCGCGACCGCGGCGATGCGCGATGCCGTGGCGCTCGAGTTTGATCTAGCAAGCGGCAAGCGCGGCGAGCGCGACGATCATGTGCGGACGCTTCTGTGCGAGCTGACCGGCGCGGAGGACGCGACCGTGGTCAACAACAATGCCGCCGCCGTGCTGCTGTGCCTCAACACGCTGGCGCAGGACCGCGAGGCCATCGTGTCCCGCGGCGAGTTGATTGAAATCGGCGGCGCATTCCGGATGCCGGATATCATGGCGCGGGCCGGAACGAAGATGGTCGAAGTCGGCACCACCAATCGGACCCATGCCAAAGACTATCGCGCGGCTCTCGGCGCGCAGACCGGTGTCATCCTCAAGGTTCATACGTCCAACTACCGCATTCAGGGCTTCACTGCCGAAGTCGGCGCCGCCGAGCTCGCCTCGATCGCTGCCGAGGCGGGCGTACCGCTGCTCAACGATCTGGGATCCGGCACGTTGATCGACCTTTCGCATTTCGGCATGCCGGGGGAGCCGACCGTGCGCGATGCGGTCGCTCAAGGCGCGGGACTGGTGACGTTCTCCGGCGACAAGCTGCTGGGGGGACCGCAGGCCGGCTTCATCGTGGGCAACAGGGAGCTGATCGCACAAGTCAATCGCAACCCGATGAAGCGCGCGCTCCGCGTCGACAAGATCCGGCTCGCGGCGATCGAGGCCACGCTCAAATTGTATCGCGATCCCGATCGTCTTGCCGACCGTCTGCCGACCTTGCGCCTGCTCGCGCGATCCCGCAACGAGGTCGAACTTCAGGCCCATCGGCTGGTCCCATTTGTGGCAAAGTCGCTTGGCGAATCCTTCACCGTCGAGGTTTGCGCGTGCGAAAGTCAGATCGGCTCCGGCGCGCTGCCGCTCGATACCATCGCAAGCGCGGGCATCGCGATCCGCGCCAGGAATGGCGGCGGCGCGCTGGATCGGCTGGCCGCCGCCTTGCGCGGGTTGAGACGACCCGTGATCGGACGGATCGCCGATGGCGGATTGACGCTCGATCTGCGCTGCCTGACGGAGGAGCAGGAATTTGTCTCCGTTTTTTCCGAGTTGAATGTCGATGCGCTTGCTGGATGAGTTGCGCGACGGACGCGCCCGATGATTATCGGCACCGCCGGCCATATCGACCATGGCAAGACCGCGCTGGTCAAAGCCTTGACCGGCGTCGATGGCGATCGGCTGAAGGAAGAGAAGGCGCGCGGCATCACCATCGATCTCGGTTTTGCCTATTTGCCTGTCGCAGGCGACAAGACGCTCGGTTTCATCGACGTCCCCGGTCACGAGCGCTTCGTCCACACCATGGTGGCCGGCGCCAGCGGGATAGACTTTGCTTTGCTGGTGGTCGCGGCCGATGACGGCATCATGCCGCAGACGCTGGAGCATCTCGCGATTATCGATCTGCTCGGCATCAGGCGCGGGCTGATTGCGCTGACCAAGACCGATATCGCCTCGCAGGCGCGCGTGGCCGATGTGCTTGCCCAGATCAAACAGGCCACCATTGGAACCAAGATCGAGGGCGCGGAAATTCTGCCGGTCTCGGCGTTGACGGGTCAGGGTATCGATACGTTGCGCATGCGGCTGGAGACGGCCGCGGGCGAAATCGCCGATCGCGCCGCCGAGGCCCGCTTTCGCCTGGCCGTCGATCGCGTGTTCACGCTATCGGGCGTCGGCGTCGTCGTCACCGGCACCGTTCTGTCCGGGTCGGTTCATGTCGGCGATCATGTGCTGATCAGCCCATCGGGCCTGTCCGCGCGGGTTCGTTCGCTGCATGCTCAAAACACACCGGCGGAGGCCGGACGGGCGGGAGATCGCTGCGCGCTCAATCTGGCCGGCGAGAGCATTTCGAAGCAAAGTATTCACCGCGGCGATATGGTGATCGATCCTGAATTGCATGCCCCGACCGACCGGATCGATGCCCGGTTGCGCTTGCTGCCGAGCGAGACCAGGCCGGTGAGACAATGGTTTCCGGCGCGGCTCCACCATGGCTCGGCCGAGGTCGGCGCGCACATCGTGCTGTTGGGCGAGGAGCCGATTCAGCCGGGCGAAACCGCCGACGTGCAACTGGTGCTGGACCGGCCGATCGCCGCGGCGATTTCGGATCGCTATGTGATCCGCGACACCTCGGCGCAACGGACCATGGGCGGCGGCCAGTTCATCGATTTGCGGCCACCGTCCCGCAAACGACGAACGCCGGAACGCCGGGCGCAGCGCGCCGCTCAAGCCATCGCCGATCCGCTGGCCGCCTTCGAAGCTCTGCTGGCGACGCCGCCCTTTGCGCGGGATTTTGCAATCTTTACCCGCGATCGCGCGTTATCCGCGATCGAGTCCGAGCGTATCTCCACTGCGCTGGGAATGGTTCTGCTTGCAGCGGAGACATCGCGGATCGCCATCGCGCCGGACCGCTGGCAAACGTTCGCGTCCATGCTTGTCGAGCAGCTCGCTGCCTATCACGCCGAAAATCCTGACCTTCAGGGTATCGGCCGGGAGAAACTGCGGCTGCTGATGCAACCGCGGTTGCCGGCAGCGGCGTTCGCCATCGCGCTGCAAAAGATCGCGGCCGGCGGCCAGATCGTCCTCGACGGCTCCTTCGTGCGGCTCGCGGCGCACACCGTGCGGCTGGCGCCGAAGGATGAGGCCGCGTGGAATTCAATTGCGCCGCTGCTCGCGGGCGAGGGCCGTTTTCGCCCGCCCCGTGTCCGGGACATCGCGAATACGACTTCACTTCCGGAGCGCGATGTCCGGCGGCTCCTCAAGCTCGCCGGGCGGCTGGGGTGGGCCGATGAAGTGGCGCACGATCATTTCTTCCTGCGGTCCACGGTCCACGAGATGGTGACCATCGCGGCCGATGTCGCCGATCACGCCGAGGGTGCGGTCTTCAGCGCCGCCCAGTTTCGCGACCGGGTCGAGAACGGCCGCAAGGTCGCCATCCAGATTCTCGACTTCTTTGACCGCCACGGCGTCACGCTGAAGCGGGATGATCTGCGCCGGGTCAACAAGCATCGTCTGGACTTGTTCGGGCCCCTGGGGCATTCGTCTGACGACACCAATGGAAGAGAATCGTCCCTGGTGGGGCGTTCGGACTTCAAATCCGAGTGAGGCAGCGAGCCTGTCTCTGGTGGGTTCGACTCCCGCTCTCTTCCGCCAATTCCAAACCGGGCGGGTTCCGATGACACCGGCATGTACCACCGATTTCGATGACTGGCTGGTCGAGACATTTGCACGGGTCGGCTCGTTCACCATGCTGATCGTGCTGGTCGAAATCGGCGAGACATCGGTTTCACTGCTCGCCTCCTCCTATCTTCACGTCATCGGCGACGAGACCAGATGGGCCGACATGGTAGACCTGTTAGCCGCCTCCGGCGCGCGCTGGAATGGTGCCGCTTTCTTTCAGGGCGATAGAGCCGGCCTGATCGACGACGCCACCGCGAGGCAACGCCTCTCGTCCTTGACGCGGCATCTGGAAGAGGACCGCTCGATCCTGACCCACAGCGAGCTTTTCAACGCACAGGGTTTGCGCCTGAAGATCGAAGCGATCGGCACGCACTGAGGCGTTAGAGCGTGATGACTTCTCTTCGATTCGTCATCTCGCTCTATCTTTTTGTTTGAGCATGATCTCCGCGCAAACGCTTCGCGTTTGTCGGGAGGGAAAACCGGTGCCCACTTTTCCGGATCATGCTCTAGACGATCCGCACGGCAGGCTCGCCGGCCTCGACGGTGCCGATGATGCTGGCGCGTGGATAGCCGGCGTCCTCGATCATCGCGCGGATGGACTCGGCCCGTTCCGCCTTGCAGGCGACGAGCAGGCCGCCCGAGGTCTGCGGGTCGGTGAGCAATGCGCGGCGCCACGCCGGAAGCCCCGGCGGCAGCATGACCTCTCCGCCGTAGCTTTCCCAGTTTCGTCCCGACGCGCCGGTGATATACCCCGTTTCCGCGAGCGACTCGGCCTTTGCGAGAAATGGAATGCGCTTCTGCTCGATGGTCACATGCACGCCGCCGCCCCGCGCCAATTCGAGGCCGTGGCCGAGCAGGCCGAAGCCGGTCACATCGGTGATGCCGTGCACATCGTCGTCCTGCGCCAGGACGTGGCCGATGCGGTTCAACAGCGTCGTCGACGCGATCATCTCCGCATAGGCATCGTCGGGCAATACGAGCTTCTTGAACGCGGCCGAATAGACGCCGATGCCGATGCCCTTGGTCAGGATCAGCGCGTCGCCCGGCCGCGCGCCGGAATTCCGGCGAACATTTTCGGGACTGCAGAGCCCGATCACGGCAAGGCCATAGATCGGCTCGACGGAGTCGATCGAATGCCCGCCGGCAACGGGAATGCCGGCCTCGGCGCAGATCGAGGCGCCGCCTTCCAGGATTTTTCTCACTGTCTCCACCGGCAGCTTGCCCAGCGGCATTCCGAGGATCGCGAGCGCCATGATCGGCTTGCCGCCCATGGCATAAACATCGGACAACGCGTTGGCGGCCGCGACCCGGCCGAAATCGCGCGGGTCGTCGACCACCGGCATGAAGAAGTCGGTGGTGGCGATGACGCAGGTCTTGTCGTCGATCTGCCAGACCGCCGCGTCGTCGCCGGTTTCGGTGCCGACGAGAAGCTGCGCATACGGCAGCGCGGCGGGCTGATTGGCGAGAAGCTGCTGCAACACCGACGGCGCAAGCTTGCAGCCGCAGCCTCCGCCATGAGCAAGATCGGTGAGGCGAATGGAGGAGGTCGGCATCGGGCAACTTTCCTCAGGGCACACGGCCTATGGGGTCCAGAGACTGCGTCCATCTAAGCATGGCGCGCCGGGATCGTCATCAGGATGACGGGAGCGTGATCGGCAGGCCGGCAACCCTATCCGATCAACAGCAGCGGATTCGGCGCGTGGCGCGACCAGCCGGCCTCGCCGACCAGGACATCGAGCCCCAGGGATGCAAGATCGTCTGCGAAAGGGTCGGCCTTGGTGTCCTGCGCCTGATAGATCATTTTCGCATAGGTGTGACAGTGGCCGCAGGTTTCGGCCTTGACGATGCCGGCGTCGCCTTCGATCCCCTCGAGGGCAATGGTGCGCGAGTCTTCACAGGTGATGCACACCGCACGGACATGATTCCAGGCGGTCGAGCACAGCGAGCAATAGAGATAGCGCGCGCCTGGCGTTTGGCCGGTTGCCGTCACCAGCCCCGCGCTCGGCGTCGACCCGCAGCACGGGCACAGCCCGCGCTGCGGCAGCAGTCGCAGCGCCGATGCAGGCAGGCTCGCGGCCATGCGGGTGAAATAGACCTGCAAGGCCGCCGCGACATACAGCACAAGGCCGGCATCCGCGGCTTCGACATGGCCGTGGAGAAATTCATCGGCCAGTTTTTCGATCGCGACGGTGTCGCGTGCGCGCAATTGCGCGACCACCGCCCGGACCTGCGGCGGCGCCGGGCCGTTGTCAAAATGATCGAGAAGCACCATAAGTCCATCGCGCCAGGCGGGGGCTCTCCGATGTCCATCCGCCGCAAGCGGAGGCATGCGGGCATCGACCGCCTGCTCGACGACCGATTGTTCAAGACCGATGAGGGACGAAAGCGTGGCGACCGCCACGTGCTGGGCTTGGGCCAGCTTCGCCATGAAGCGCAGCCAGTCTTCCATCGGATGCCCGCTTGCCAGCGTCTCCAGCCGGGCCGCGGTGTCGGAGAATCGCCGGCCAGGATCGGGCAGGATCAGCGCTTCCGGCGCCGTGACGCCTCCGGATGGATTTCCCGTCCATTTTCCCTGAGGCGGGACCCAGCCCTGTTTCACGGGTTCTTCCTCACGGTTGCCGCTCCGCGTTCGGCACCGGACCTCGCGATCCCGTCTCTACCAGGCGCCGAAACCATTTCCGGTGATGGCGGTACGCCCATCCCGGCGTCACATAGCCGTGCATCATGGCCCGCATCGAACCTCTGATCCACACGCCCGCATAGACGTGGATGATCCACACGATAATCGCCGCGATGGCCGCCAGGCTATGGATCAGCACGGCGATCCGCTGCTGTTCGATGGTGGTGTAGGTTGAAAAATAAACTTCCCAGATCACCAGGCCGCTGAAGAACAGCACCGGCACCAGCAGAGCCATTGTCCAGAATACCAGCTTCTGCCCGGCATTGAAGCGCGCCACTTCCGGAACGCCCTCTTCCTCGTTGACGAGAACGTGGGCGATGGCCTTGCTCCATGCCAGATCGTCGCGCGTCCACATTTGGTCGCGCCAGAACTGAATGACGAGGCCGGTATAACTTATCAGCAGCACCACGCCGATCCAGGGATGAACGGCGCGCGTCCATTGGCCGCCGCCGAACAATTCCGACAAAAAGAACAGCATCGGGTGAAACATCGAAAGTCCGGACAGCACCAGAAGCACGAAACAACCGCCGGTGATCCAGTGATTGATCCGGCTCGCGGTGGCGTAACGGACGATGGTGCCTCTGGGATATGTCATCGCGGATCCTTCACGGCCTGCGGCGTTCCTTTCGCTGCGCGCAAAAGCCGTTCCGCCTCGGCTTCATCCTCGGGCTGCACTTCATTCGGTCCGGCCGTGATCCAGTGGAAGAAGCCGGCGAGAGCGGTAAACGCGAGACCCGCCAGCGCGACCGGCTTGATGAAACCCTTCCAGACCTCGACAAACCTGCTGATGGTCGGATTTTCCGGCAGGCCCGAATAAATCGCCGGCTTGTCGGCATGATGCAGGACGTACATCACATGCGTACCGCTCACGCCGGGCGGATCGTAGAGACCGGCATTCTCGAAGCCGCGGGACTTGAGATCCTTGATTCGCTCTCCCGCCCAATCCGTCATGTCGCTCTTCGAACCGAACATGATGGCGCCGGTGGGACAGGCCTTGACGCAAGCCGGCTCCAGACCGACGCCGACACGGTCCGAGCACAGCGTGCACTTGTAGGACTTATGATCGGTCTTGCTGATGCGTGGAATATCGAACGGACACCCCTTCACACAGTATCCGCAACCGATACAGGCATCGCTGATGAAATCCACGATGCCGTTGGCGTATTGCACGATCGCCCCGGGCGCCGGACAGGCCTTCAGGCAGCCCGGATCTTCGCAATGCATGCAGCCGTCCTTGCGGATCAACCACTCCAGATTTCCCTTTTCGTCCTCCCATTCGTCGAAACGCATCAGCGTCCACACGGTCGGACTCAGGTCCATCGGATTTTCATAAGAGCCTTCGAAATATCCGACTTCAGGACGAAGGTTGTTCCATTCCATGCACGCCGACTGGCACGCCTTGCAACCGATGCACCGGGTCACATCGATGAGTTTCGCAACCTCCTGCTCGTGATTGCGGGCCGAGGGCGGCGTCAGGGTCGTCGCCGAGCGGCGAATGTAGTCCTGGGACTGGAGATCAGACATCGACTTCTCCTTCAGACCGCGGGCCCGCTTGCCTTCTCGACATTGACAAGGAACGCCTTGAACTCCGGCGTTTGCGTATTGGCGTCTCCGACCGAGGGGGTCAGCGTGTTGGCGCCGAATCCCTTCCGCGCCTGACCGGTAAAGCCCCAATGCAAGGGCACGCCGATGACATGCGTCGGCTTCCCATCGACCGTCAGGGTCTTGATGCGTTTGGTGACGTATGCCTTGCAGACGATGAAGCCGCGTTTCGAGGACACCCGAACCCAGCCGCCCTGCTCGATGCCCTTCTCCCTGGCCAGGACTTCGCCGATCTCGACGAATTCCTCCGGTTGGAGGATCGCGTTGATGAGCGCGTGCTTGGTCCAGAAATGGAAATGCTCGGTGAGCCGATAGGTCGTGCCGACATAGGGGAATTCCGACGAATTTCCGAAGTCGGCGCGATCGTCGGCAAACACGCGCGCTGCCGGATTGGAGCGAACTTTCGGATGCAGGACATTTTCCGACGGCGACTCGAAAGGCTCATAGTGCTCGGGGAATGGCCCTTCGACCATCTGGTCGCGCGCGAAGAACCGGCCGGTGCCCTCGGCGTTCATGATGAACGGTCCGACGCCATCGGATGGCTTCGTCGTCGGCGTATAATCGGGAACATCGATGCCGGTCCATTGCGTGCCATTCCATTCGATGACGGGCTTTGCCGGGTTCCATGCCTTGCCTTCGAGATCGGCGCTGGCGCGATTGTAGAGAATTCGCCGGTTGGCCGGCCAGGCCCAGGCCCAGTTCGGCGCAATGCCCTGCTCGCGCGGATCGGTCGCATCGCGCCGCGCCATCTGGTTGCCCTTCTCGGTAAAACTGCCCGAGAAAATCCAGCAGCCGGATGCGGTCGTGCCGTCATCCCGCAACTGGGCAAAGCCATCCAGCTGCTTTCCGGCGTGCACCGCCACCGCACCGGTCGCGTCCTTGAGATCGACCAGCGCGCGGCCGTTCATATCCTTGGCCAGTTCTTCCGGATCCGGGTTGACTGGATCGGTATAATTCCAGGTCAGATTCAGGAGCGGGTCCGGAAATGCGCCGCCTTCCTTCCGGTACAGCTCGCGCATGCGGTGGAAGATTCCGCTCATGATCCAGATGTCGGACTGCGACTGGCCCGGCCCCTCGGCCGCCTTCCAGTGCCATTGCAGCCAGCGGGCCGAATTGACCAGCGAGCCGTTCTCCTCGGCAAAGCACGTTGTCGGCAGTTGGAAGACTTCGGTCTGAATGCGCGCCGGATCGGATGGATTCTGCGGACCGAAGTCCTCCCAGAAACGCGAGGTCTCGGTGTCCAGCGGATCCATGGTGACCAGGAACTTCAGCTTGCCGAGCGCGCGGCGGATCTTTCCTCTGTCGGGAAAGGCCTGCAGCGGGTTGAAGCCCTGACAGATGTAGCCATTTATCTCGCCCTTATCCATCATCTCGAAAGCGCGGATGATGTCGTAAAGCGGAACATCGAGTTTCGGCAGCCAGTCGTAGGCCCAATCGTTGTCCGCGCGCGCCGCGTCTCCGTAGATCGCCTTTTGGAAGCTGACGAAGAACTTGCGATAGTTCTGCCAATAGCTGATCTGGCCCGGACGCAGCGGCTTGAACTGCCGCGTCTTCATATAGTCTTCGAATTTTTCCTCCCGGTCGACCGGCAGAGTGAGATAACCCGGCATCTGGTTCGACAGCAGGCCTACGTCGGTCAGCCCCTGGATGTTCGAGTGACCGCGCAGCGCATTCATGCCGCCGCCGGCCACGCCGATGTTGCCGAGCAGCAGCTGGACCATCGCCATGGTCCGGATGTTCTGAGATCCGACCGAATGCTGCGTCCAGCCGAGCGCGAACAGGCACGTCATCGCCTTGTCCCGCGCCGCCGTGGTGGCAAACAATTCGCAAATCTGCAGGTACTTGTCCTGCGGCGTGCCGCAGATCCGCGATACCATTTCGGGCCTATAGCGGTCGACATGCTTGCGCAGCAGGTTGATCACGCAGCGCGGGTTCTGCCAGGTGTCATCCACCTTGGCAAAGCCCTGCTCATCGAGTTCGTAGTCCCAACTCGATTTGTCGTAGCTTCGGCTTTCCTCGTTGTAGCCGGTGAAAAGCCCGTCCACGAAGCCGAATTCTTCCTTCACGATCAGGCCGGCATTGGTGTAGGCCCGCACATATTCGTGCTGGATCGCGTCCTTTTCCAGCAGGTAGCGGATCACGCCATTGAGGAATGCGATGTCGGTGCCCGGACGGATCGGCGCGTAGGTGTCGGCGACCGACGCGGTTCGCGTGAACCGCGGATCGATCACCACCAGCCTGGCGGCGTTCTCGATCTTTGCCTCGATCACCCATTTGAAGCCGCACGGATGCGCTTCAGCGGCATTGCCGCCCATGACCACGACCACATTGGCATTCTTGATGTCCTGCCAGGTGTTGGTCATTGCACCGCGACCGAATGTTGGGGCCAAACTGGCCACCGTCGGTCCGTGTCAGACACGCGCCTGGTTGTCGAACACCACCATGCCGAGCGAGCGCGTGACCTTCCAGGTCGCGTAGGCCGTCTCGCTGGATGACGCGGACGCCGCCAGCATGCCCGTGCTGGTCCATCGATTGACCGTGGTGCCGGCCTTGTTCTTGGCGATGAAATTTTTGTCGCGGTCGTCCTTCATGAGCCGCGCGATGCGGTCGAGTGCGAATTCCCACGAGACTTCCTTGAATTCACTGCTGCCGGGCGCCCGATATCGCGGGGCCTTCAACCGGGTCGGCGCATGGACGATATCGAGCAACGCCGAGCCTTTCGGGCAGAGCGTCCCGCGGTTCACCGGATGGTCCGGATCGCCCTCGATGTGAATGATGTTGGACCGCGCATTCTTCGCGCGATCGCCCATGCTGTAGACGAGAATGCCGCAGGCGACGGAGCAATAGGTGCAGGTGTTGCGGGTTTCGGTAGTCGCCGCCAGCTTGAATGGCCGAACCGCGGCGGCAAGCGCCTCACCGGTATAACCAAATCCCAGAGCGCCAAGGCTGGATGCCGCCAGCCCCGCCCCCGTAAACTTTATGAAACCTCGACGAGTCAAGTTCATCGTCACACTCCTGTGAACCCGGCAAGGGGCGGCGCCATCGTGCCGGTCCCGCTCGAAACGAACATAAGTTAGGCGCTTGACGTCTCAAGAAGAATTGCGACCAAACCGCCCCGACTGAATAACATATTCGTGCTTTTACAGGATATCCGTTTCTTTCTCGGTTCGCCAAGTCGGACGTCGAGACGGGCTGTCGCGCAGGGGCCGATACCGGCCGAGGCCGGGCGCAGAATTAAGAAAGTTCTCCGGGTCATTGTGCTGGGCCTCACGGGGAGCGGGGATCTCATCGGCTGATCCAATGGTCTTCCGCCAACCGCAAGCAATGGGCTCGGCTTGAGGGACTGTCGCGGCGGCGCGAGGGATGGAACTCCACGCTCTCGACCGGTGTTGGGATCTGCGAACAACCGATACACGGAGCTGACAATGGCTAAACGGGCAACGAAGAAAGCGGCGGCGAAGAAGACGGCCAGGAAGAAAACGGCGGCCAAACGCGAGCTGATCGCCCCTCGTGGCGACAAGCGCTATATCCGGCGCGACGCGCGCGGCCGTATCCAGGAGAGCGATGACGTGAGCCGCTCGCTTTCGCAGGATCGCCGCAGGAAGGCAAAGAAGTCCGCAAAGCCCGGACAAGGTGATCGCGGCGACCGAAAGCCCGCTTCAAAGGCTGCCGCCCGGAAAAAGACGCGTGCCAAACGCTGGTCACAAACCTGATCTTTTCGGAGACGCCGCGCTTTTCAACCGAACGTTTGAACCAGCACGTTCAAACGAAGGTCGGCGCCTGACGGTGGGATACGCTCCGATCGCGCGAGGACAGCCATTCCATGCAAAGCGCTCCATAGCACTTCGGCCAGGGTCTCCGGCATTTCGCGATTTGGTCCAAGTGCAGCGACCAACTCCGAGAAGGCCGCTCGGAGAGCTGTCGGCGTTTCCTCGCTCGCGAATTTAATTCCTGTCGGCAACACAAACATCGCCTCGTAGATGACCGGCCGCGACCGGGCAAAATCCAGATAGGCGGCGCAAACCTTGCGCAAGATGTCCGGCTTGGCGGCGACGGTCACCTTCGACATTCTCAGTCGCGCGGCAAGTTCCTCAAACCCCCTGATGGCAACGGCGCCCATGATCTCGGCCTTGCCCTTGAAGTGGCTGTAGAGAACCGGCTGGCTGTAGTCGATCAGTCCCGCGAGACGGCGCGTAGTGACGGCCTCCCAGCCCTCGGCTTCGGCCAGTTCGCAAGCCGCGGCCACGATACGTTCATAGCGTTCCGCGCGCTGGCGCTCTCTTCGTTCGGCGATCGACATCGAAACAACCTAGCAACGACTGAATCCCTGTCAACGATAGATTTCTATTGACATAAAACCTAGCAATGCTAGAAATCCTGCAAATGAAAGGAGTTTCACTATGACGATAATCGGTTATTCGCTCTCCGGCCTGATCGCGGTCGCAATTGCGTTCATCGGGGCGCGCTTTCTTTGGGCGCCCGCTATGGCTTCAGGTGCCTTCGGCATTGCCAATTCTCCACCGCCTTCGACCGGATTTACCGCGTGGCTGGCCGTGAAAGGCACGCGAGACATCGTATCCGGCCTTTTTGTCGTCCTGGTCATGGCTAACGGATCGCCGCGTTTGCTCGGCGAATTCATGCTTGTGGCGAGCCTCATCCCATTGGGCGATGCGGCGACAGTCCTTCGATCGGGCGGAAGCAGAGCAGCCGCTTTCGGTATTCACGGCTGCACCGCGTTAGTTATTCTCGCCACGGGCGCCATCCTCATCGGCGCGGCCAACTGAAAAGGTCGAAACATGACCGGATAGTTCACGCGCGCCCGACGAGACAGAGCTGGCGATCCTGCTGCGCGGCGACCTGGCCGCGATCCTGCGGTTTTGCAGCGAACAAGAAAAACCCGACCTCCTTTCGGAGGCCGGGGTTTTGAGTGCCTTGCTTTCGCAAGAATTGTTGGTTGCGGGGACTCGCAACCACCGATACCGACATTCGGTCGTCGTGGCCGTCTGAAGTGGGCAAGTTCGCGAGAATGAAAGCGAAAGAATAATCGAACGTTCGTGCGGCAGGACGCGCGAAGAATGCTGCGCCGCAGAATCGTCGCGATGAGAAGCTCAGTGATCCAATTACGATGAGCCAGAAAAAGAACATTTTCATCTGTATTGCTCCGGATAGAGATACTTCTGATCTTGGCATCTCTGGAAGAATGTGAAGGCATCAACCCTTACTGGAACTCCGGCGCTTGGCGCGAGCTGCTTGGATGGCGCTCCAAACGAGGAAAGGTGTCGCCGGCATATCTAGTTCATCGATACCGAGCGGCGCCAGGGCGTCGAGCACGGCGTTCATGATGGTTTGCGGCGCGGCGATGCAGCCGGCCTGGCCGGATCCTTTCACGCCCAGCCGATTCGATCGCGTTGGGATTGAGTCATTCAGGCCGCCCGCAAAGTTCGGAAGGTCCTGCGCCCGCGGCAGCGCGTAGTCCAGGAACGAGCCGCTGAGCAACTGGCCAGAGTCCGGCTCAAAGACGACATGCTCCAGCAACGACTGGCCAACGCCTTGCGCGATCCCGCCGTGAACCTGCCCGAGCGTCAGGCGTGGGTTGATAAGACTGCCGAAGTCATCCGCCACGGCATAGCGATCAAGCTGCACGACGCCTGTGTCCGGATCGATTTCGACTTCCGCGACGTGGCATCCGTTCGGGAACGTGTAGAGGTCGGAAGGGTTCGCAGCACTACCTTCAAGCCCCGACGTCAGTCCATCGGGCAGATTCGCCGGGTCCCTTGCAGCACGGGCTACCGCGTCGATCGTGATGACGCGCTCGGTGTCGCGGACCACGAAGGAGCCTTCGGCAAAGGCGACCTGATCGATCGGCGCCTGGAGAAGATGGGCTGCCATGTGCCGGCCTTTCTCGACGAGGTTTTCTATCGCCATCACCAGCGCAGTGCCGCCGAGATGCATCGACCTGGCGCCACCATGGCCGTTGCCGCCCGGCAGAAGGTCGGTGTCGCCCTGGCGGAAGCGGAATGCCGTAATCGGCAGCCCAAGCATGTCGGCCGCGATTTGAGGATAGGCGGTTTCGTGCCCCTGCCCGTTCGACTGGGTCCCGACGGCCAGCGACACCATCCCGTCATCCTCGAACGCAACCCGGGCCACCTCGTTTGGTGCGCCACGGGAGGTTTCAAGGAAGCAGGCCATCCCGATGCCGCGCATCAAGCCGGCCGCCTTTGATTTTGCACGACGTTTGCGGAAGCCGTGGAAGTCGGCAGCCGAAATCGCGTCCTCGATATTGGCGCCGAAGCGACCGCCGTCGATTTGCATTCCCATTGCCGTGCGATGCGGGAACGTTCCCATAATGTTGCGGCGACGCAACTTGAGGGCATTGATCCCGGTCCGGGCCGCCGCGAGATTGATCAGGCGCTCGATGAGGTAATTGGCTTCCGGCTTGCCGGCTCCTCGATAGGCATCGATCGGCGGCGTGTTGGTGAAGGCGCCGCGAACTTCGACGAAGACCGACGGGATATTGTAGACGCCGCCCATCGCGCTGGCGGCGGCATTGGTGGAACTGATGGGCCCGCTGGTGGAAAGATAGGCCCCCATGTTGGCGACCGCCTGGACTTCGAGACCTAGAAATCGGCCTTTCTCGTCAAGCGCGAGTTTTGAACGGGCAAAGAAGTCCCGGCCGTGCGTGGAACTGACGAAGTCCTCGGTCCGCTCCGACACCCAGCGCACCGGCCGGCCGAGCTTCCTGGCCGCCCACAGCACCAGCACCCATTCGGGATAGACGTAGTTCTTCATCCCGAACCCACCGCCGACATCGGGCACCACGACGCGCAAGCGCTCGATGGGAATTTTGAAGATGGCCCCGGCGAGCTGCTTTCGGATTTCGTGGACCGCCTGCCCCGTCACCGTAAGCAAAAGCTGGTCCGTTGCGCGATCGTAGGAGCCGATGGCGGCGCGGGTCTCGATCGGCGCAGCTACTACCCGGTTGTTGATGAGATCACATTCGACGACATGCGCCGCGGACGCCATCGCCGTCGCGACCGCAGCCTTATCACCCTTCCGAAAGAGAAATGCCGAATTCCCCGCGGCCTGCGGCCATATCTGCGGCGCGCCTGGCCGCAAAGCCGCGGTTGCCGAGGTCACGCAGGGCAGCGTCTCATAGGAGACCTCCACCGCTTCGCCGGCCGCCATCGCGGCCTCCGGCGATTCGGCGACGATCAAGGCGACGGGATCGCCGACGTGCTTCACCATTCCGCGGGCCAGCGCGGGGCGAGGCGGAACGACGATGGGCTCGACGGCGTCGATGACGGTGATGCACGGCAGTTCACCGATGCCGTCGGCCGACAGATCGCTTTCCGTGAATACCTCGGCTACGCCGGGAACGGCGCGAGCAGCCTTAACGTCGAGTCTTGTGATGCGGGCGAAGGCCACGGGAGAACGCAAGACGTGGGCGTGCAGGACACCGGGCGGTTGATCGTTGGCGACATAGCTGCCGCGGCCGGTGAGGAAGCGGGCATCCTCCAATCGGTCCAGCAACTCCCCTTGATAACGCTTTCGCACCGATCAGCTCCGGTCTTGACTATCGCCCGATGGCAGATGAGTGCGCATATAGATCACAACGCCTTCTTCAATGCATGATGGTGCAGCGCAGGCCGGGTGATCGTCGCGGCCCACCAAACGCGAAACGCAGTCCGCCCTGGACGCTCAGCGAACGCGCGATCGGTCGTACCCCCTGGCGTAATCCGGGATTTCGATGCCCGCCTTGAGATCGCGGCAATTCCTTGGAGCTTCCCCGGTCAATTTGAGCGGGATAACTCCGGCCCATCCATCGAGGGCGTGATCCGATTCGGGGTCCATGACGCCCTGATCCCTGATCTTCGCCGACGCCTCGGCGATCGGAAACCGAAGGAAGACGGTGGCATCGATTTCCTTTTTCTTTGAAGGCCGCACCTGATGTCCGGGAAGGATGCCTTCAACAAAGGCTGCAACGATGCGCTCTTTCTGCTCAAACTCAGTCACCTTCTCGGCCTGCGCATAGATGACCACCGATCGGTAGTCCATGCTCATGCCGAAGGCCGATCGCGCCGCGACGATCGAATCCACCAGCGTGATGGTGATGCATGCCGGAGCACCCGATTGCAGTGTGGTCAGAATCCGGTTGTTCGGGCTGCCGTGGATGTAAATATCATCGTCGATCCGGACATACGCCGTCGGTATGACGGCAGGCCGCCCATCCACGGCCACGCCGATATGGCACACGAGACCTTCATCGAGAATGGCGTTGACGACGTCGCGGTCATAGGCGCCGCGTTCGGGATGCAGACGGATGCGCGTCTGGTCGGTGACGACGATATCGGACATGCTAGTCCTCCTCGAGGGCGACAGCGTCAAGATCGGCTGCGTTGGGGTTAATGAGGTGGTCGCCCTCGTAGGCCTTGCGTTCCCTGACCCGCTCGCCGGCGATGTACGATTGAATCGATTCATAGAGGGAGCGAGGCACCTTTACCCCCTCGACGGCGGTCCGTTGCCGGGCCTCATAGCGGCGATCCGAAGGCAGCCTTGCACCGTCCTGCTCCAGCATTTTCCTGAACAGCTTTTCTCCATGCTCGAGCTGCGCGACGCGATTGCCATTTTCGACGCAGCGAACCGGATCGATGGCAATGATCAGTTCACCGCCGCAGGGAGCGCCGGTGTTCGCCTTGTCGCGTTCGCCGGCTTCGAAGCTCAAGGTGTCGCCAAGCAGCGGGCCGGCGAGCAGTTCGACCATCATCGCGATATTCGAGCCCTTGAATCCACCGAACGGAAGTTGCGCGCCCGCAAGCGCCCGGGCCGGATCCGTGGTGGGCTCGCCGTCGGGCCCGATCGCCCACCCCTCCGGCAATGCCTTGCCATCGCGAAGGCGTAACTGGATCTCGCCGCGCGCGCTTGCGCTCGATGCCTGATCGAACACCAGCGGCGGCTTGTTGTGGCGCGGCCATGCGAACGCCATCGGATTGGTGCCAAACAGGGGTTTGGTGCCTCCAGCCGGCGCCACGTAAGGAGCGGCTGCGACAAAGGCAAAACCGACCAGACCTCGGTCCGCCAGCCGCTCGACTTCGGGCCAGAGGGCGGCCACGTTGAGCGCGTTGTTGACGGCAAGCGCGGCGATGCCGTGTTCCCTGGCTTTGCTGGCCAACGGCTCGTCGCCCCGCTCCAATGCCAGCGGAGAAAAACCGTTTTTCGCATCGACCTTAATGATGCCGGGCGCCAATTCCTTGATCGTGGGTTCGGCGTCGGGCGAGGCCTGACCGGAATACAGACCGTTCATGTAGAACGGCAGTCGGAACAATCCGTGGTGGCGACATTCGTCCCGTTCGGCGGCGGTCACCGTATTGGCGATCGCGGTGGCGTGCGCGCGGTTGAAACCCTGTCCCAGCAAAGCGGCTTCGGTGGCGGCGTGGACCTCGCCGAGAGACATCTGAACAGCGTCCTGCATGAGCATGCCTTTTGAAAATGACGTCGCGCGACCGGCGCATCTCAGCATTTTCACAAATTTGCATGTTATGCAAATTCAAAGATTCAGCAAACGTGCGCGCTATTGGCTCAGGGTATACGTGGCAATCGGAAGGGCTCGCCGGATGTGCGGTGCAGCGGTCGCTCAGGCCGAGCCCTCGGTCCCGTGATCGATGACATCCGACGGCGTCACCACCATCAGCATGCGGGCGGGCTTCTTGCCGATGTTACGACCCACATGCGGTTTTGAGCCGATGAGATGAACGCAGTCACCCTCCTCGAGCACAAGCCGGTCAGAGCCGATCTGAAACTCGATGCGTCCGGCCAGCACATAAAGTACTTCCTCGCCTTCGTGCGAGAGAAATTTCAGATCCGCATCCGCCATTACCGGGAATTCGAGCAGGAAAGCACTGAGCTTCGGCTCAGTGAGAGCGCCCGAAATCCAGTGGTAATCGTAACCTTCGGCGACCATCTGGCCGGCCGTCTCCCGCTCCGCCTTGCGGGACACCGTATAATATTTCGGTACGTAGGCTTCGTTGTTGTCTTCGAACAGATCCCGCAGCGGCACGTCCAGACGGGTCGCAATCACGATCAGATTTGCAATCGAGGTCGCCGTCTCGCCCCTTTCAATCCTTGAAAGGTAAGCCGCCGACAGCTTGGTGTCGGTACCGAGTTGCTGCAACGTCAGCTTCCGGAGCTGGCGCGCGGCTCTGATCCGTAGCCCAAGTTGGCGCGCGACGAGTTGGGCTTGATCCAACGACGTTCTCCCGAGGCACCCATTATGAATGGTTCACAAAAGTGCCTGTAGAGAAATTTCATACAGGATGCAAGGCTGAAGCCCCGGCAATGCAACTCCCGGTCTACTTTTTCACGAGCGGGCAATCGCTCGCCTCAAGCGACGGAAACGCCTTATCTGCAGGGATGGTCGCCAGGACCTTGTAGTAGTCCCATGGCTTCTTGGACTCCGCGGGGCTCTTAACCTCGATCAGGTACATATCGTGCAGCATGAGGCCGTCTTCCCGGACCTTGCCGTTGCCGCTGAACATATCCTGTACCGGAAGCTCCTTCATCTTCGCCATGACCG
The DNA here is from genome assembly GCA_963793165.1 of uncultured Alphaproteobacteria bacterium. Classification (GTDB taxonomy): domain Bacteria; phylum Pseudomonadota; class Alphaproteobacteria; order Rhizobiales; family Xanthobacteraceae; genus Bradyrhizobium. Next base: position 691,773 of record CAWBYU010000001.1, on the reverse strand, counting down.
CTTTGCCTTCATCGGTCTGCGCAGCATCCACGGCCCGAATGTAGTGCCGGACGGCGGAGTAGATGCCCGCCTGGGTCATGGTGGGCATGGCCTTGCGCCGCTCGAAGAATTTTTGGGACCATGCCCGTGTCTCGTCGGTCCGGTCCCAATAGAATGCGTTCACGAATTTCAGGCCCTTCGCGTTGGCCAATCCCATCGCGTGAATGTCGCTGATGAAGACGATTGGCGTAACCAGCGTTTGCCCGGTGATGCCATACTCCGCGGCCTGCTTGATGCTCGTCATCATATCCGCAGCAGAGTTCGCGAAGGCAATCACCTTGGCTTTGGACGCCTGCGCCTGCAGAACATAGGAACTCATATCCGACGTGTTCAAGGGGTGACGCACCTCGCCCAGGACTTTGCCGCCCCGCTCGGTCACCGCCCTGCGAATATCGTTCGCAAAAGCGTGACCAAAGGCATAATCGACCGTGACAAGAAACCAGCTGTCATACTCGGGATGCAATTCCATCAGGTTTTTTGCCAGTCCGTAACCATTCGAATAGCTCGTATACACCCACTGCGCCGAGGTCGCCGTGCAGGCCTTGCCGGTGAAGTCCGATGACGCGGCGGCGATAAGGGCGACCCGGTCACGTTCGCCTGCAAGGTGCTGCACCGCGAGACCTACCGCCGAGTTTGAAAAGTCCGCGACTATGTCGACGCCGTCCCGATCGAACCACTCACGGGCTTTGGCCAGACCTATATCGGCCTTGTTCTGGTGATCGGCGAAGACCAGCTCGATCTTCTTTCCGAGCACAGTTCCGCCGAATTCCTCGATCGCCATGCGAGCGGCCTCGACCGAACCCAATCCGGCCAGATCCGCAAGGGGCCCCGACTGGTCGTTGAGGATCGCGATCTTGACGACATCGTCGGAGATCTTCGGGTCCGCTGCGGCATGGCCCGCGCTCAGGACCAGCGCGGCCAGCAACCACGACAGCAAACCGACTACCCCGGTGACCTTCGCAATAGACATGGTTCAGCTCCTCTGCCCATCGGGCGCTGCCGGCGGCGCCGTCATAGCGGGCCGTTCATTCGAGGCTAATAATTGCATAACATGCATTATTGCATAAAGGACAATTTATAGGCGCGATGGCTAAATTTGAGCCGAGCCTTGGGACGGCTTGAACCCACTCGGTACGCTCCTCCATGTAGCGGTCGGCGGTCGCCGATCACGCGATCGGCGCACCTCGGACATTCATTTCAGAACGCGAATTTGCCAAGGTGGCAAAAGATCAATCGCTTCATTTTTGCCTCGGTGTGGATCATGAAACGCGCGACTGCGCGAATCGACATATCGCCACTTTTGCCTGTTGTATTTGCCCTTGGCGAGATTGAGGCTGCAGCGGCGATCGGAGTCTCGGCAAGTCAAGTTCCGGATGCTTGTTAAGGAGGCTCGGATGCCGCGACCTCGCCGCATTGGCAGCCGGGCTGTTTGGGACGTTGACGAGTTGCGTGCAGCATTTAAGGCTCTTCCTCATGAAGGAGAGAGCGAGAGGTCTGATACATGGGCGGACGTGGTGTGATCCGGTTGAAGTATGTTCACGCATGGCCGCGCGATGCTTCGGCTCATCCCGGCCGCTGCGGGCCAGATCTGCTTCTGCGGCAAGGAGGTGCCGGCCGCGGCCGAACGCGAGTTTCGGCTCTCCTCGCAACTAGTTTTTCAGGATCCCTACTCCTCGCTGGATCCCCGCATGCGCGTCGGCGAGATCGTGGCCGAACCACTGCGGCATGTCGCTCAGCTGACGGCCGCGGAACGCGCCAGGCGCGTTGAAAAACTGTTGGACGAAGTTGGTTTGGCGAATCTCGGGAATCGCTGGCCGCATGAAATGTCCGGCGGGCAGCGCCAGCGCATCGCGATCGCGCGGGCGATCGTGCGCGGCCCGCTATTCGTGGTCGCCGACGAACCGGTGTCCGCGCTCGACATGACCATCCAGGCGCAGGTGCTGAAGCAGCTCAAACGCTTGCAGGCGCAGTACGGATTCGCCTGCCTGTTCATCAGCCATGATCTTGCCGCCGTCGAGCAGGTCGCCGACCGCGTGGTGGTGATGCAGGGCGGCCGCATCGTCGAACAGGGATCGCGCGACGACGTCTTCGACCGGCCGCAGCACGACTACACCAGGGCGCTGCTCGCGGCGACGCCGATGGTGAGCTTTGCAAAGCTGGAAGTTGCGCGCAAGTCCGATAAGAGCGAAGCGTAAGCTCAAGTTTTTGCGGAATCTCGACGAGCACCAATTGCACTCGCTGCGCGATCGGCCCGCCGGGCGAGCCGCCACCCGCCCGACCGTCAGCAATCACAAACTGCCCTCGGAGCATTGACGGGGCGTGACGCCGAGAGAGCGTCGGAACATGCTGGTGAACGCGCTCGGTCTATTGTAGCCAAGCCTTCTCGAGATGATCGCAACCTTTTCGCCGTTCCGGAGGGCACAAAGAGCCTCTGCCAGATGTACTCGCTGGATCCAATCCCGAAAGGTTGAGCCGGTGGCTTTTGGAAAGAGCCGATTCAACGTGCGCGAACTCAATCCTGCAATCCCGGCTCCTTCCTTAACGCTCCAGGTCCGTCCTGGATCCTTGAGAATCGCATCGCAGACGGCTTGCAATCGCCGCGCAAAGGAAGATGCTGAGCGATGCGCTGCAGGGTGCCGGCGGCCCGGCCGCTCGCATCCTCGCGAACCTTGATCATGACCCCGATTTCTACCTCGGCCCAATGAGCCAAGTGATCGGCTCTACCTGGGCTAAGGGTCGCTTCGTGCTGACTGGCGACGCGGCCTGGTGCCCCTCGGCCTACACGGGGCAGGGAACACCGCTTGCGCTCATCGGCGCCTATATCCTCGCTGGCGAACTCAAGAAGCAGCCGACGCACACGGCCGCCTTTGAGTCCTATGACAGGCTGATGCGGCCCTTCATTGCGAGCGGTCGGACGGTAAGTCCCAGCTTCATTCGCCTCTTCCATCCCAAGTCGCGGCTTGGCATCGGTGTTCTGCGAACGGTCGAGAAAACCCTGTCTAGTGCTTTCGCGCAGTCCGTTTTCAGGCGCTTTGGCGGCGGTGACGAAAAACCCTCGGAAGGGGGTCTCATTCTGCCAAAATACGAGCAGAAGCCATAATCGCCTTCGCATATGCCTTGGGATTGGCGCCGAAGCATCCTGATCGGGAGCTGGAGACGACTAGAAGGGCAATATAAACCGAACCAAGATATGCTGGCACCTTAACCGGAGGATTGATAAATGAGCTACAAGCCTCACCATTTCGACTTCCGTAAGGCGCTTTTGCGCCGTTCTATGGTTAAAGTATTTATAGGTCTTATAGAACTTTTTATTTATTGCGGTGCGTTGTTTTGGCTCTGGACCTCCAAGCAAGGCCAGCACCTCTGGGTCTGGGTGGCCGTCGGCCTACCTCTCTTCTTGGCTTACGTTTTTATCGGCGGCTATGTCCGGCTCCGGCTGGGGTTGATCAAGACATCGTCGGACTGAGCAGTCATGCGTGGGTTTCTTGCGCTAAAACGAACGCTATTCCTATCATTGTAGCTTTCACGCTCACCCGGTGAACGCTCGATCGGTCCTTAGAACGTGCTCCGACGCATACGACCGCATCGACACGCCGTTGCGCGATAAGCAGCCTTCGTAGTGTTGTAGCAAGCGATTTTGCTAGACTAGCTGCTGACCGCCGCTTGCTGTCGAAGCGCCCGACGGTAGGGCCTCCTCATCGCCGGACCCGACACCCCTCGAACTATCAGTAGCGCCGCGTTGCGGTGTTCGGCGCCAGCCGTCACTCAGCGGCGGCGCTAAAGTAGTACAAACGGCGACACATATTCGTTAGCTTTATCCTGCACGGGGCGCCCGGCAGGATGAAAACTGGGAACTCGTACGTCATTGCTTTAGCGGTATAATTTTTTCAGTCGTCCCGCGTGACGCTCTCGGCAGGTCTGCCTCGCGTGATAGGATTTACCGCCCTCAGTTCCGTAAGCCCATGAGGAGTATACGCCTCTAGAAACACGAAGAACTCCCGGTATCGGTGGATGCCTTGATATCATCCGGCACCCTTGCACCGCTTGCTTCCAGCGCGACTTGTGTCGAACGGAAGTGCGGGAAGCAGATCACAATTAGGTTGGCCGCGTTTGAAGCCATCAAAAATTACCTGTGCTCCGCAGGCATTTTTCCTGCCACCTCGGCAATCAAATGCTCCCGCGCCTCAAGCAGGTCGTTCGGGGAAACGCGGATGCCCTTTTTACTTAGGTGCGCTTAGCTAATTTGAACAAAAGTAAACCCCCGCCCCGCTCAAACGTCCGATCCTTCGCGGGCTGGCCCTTCATATGGACGAGCGGAGCGCGTTTTTATGGACGATGCGTTACGTGCCGAAACTCGCGACATACCCCGGAAGGGAAGTCCCGACGCCGCTCAAGGTGAAAATGTATTTTCGGCCCAAGGGAACTTAGTGGCCTCCAGGTAGGTCAGGATCTCCCTCTGCGCGGGACCGAGCTACGTTACATCGACAAGAGAGAGGCGCCCTTCAAGTGCCTTGTCGTCCATGTGCTGTCCTTTCGTGTCCAGTTCAAGGTCGCAATCACACAGTACGAACGCCGAAAAATTTACTCGGTGGCCTGCCCTAGGCGACCTACGGGAGCTTTGAAGGGTCCGATCAGCCGCCCTCGGCCAGTCAGGCTTCGAAGCCCAGACTCGTCCGAGGATAGCTTAATGGTCTCCAGATAGGTGAGCAGACGCTTCTGCCCGGGATCAAGACCCGCCGGGTCGAGCAATAGTAGCCGGCCGCAGATCTGGAACGTCGCTCGTTGGGGCCCTGCGGTACTTGTGTCGAAGGCTATTCTTCGACGAAGTCTCGTAGTATTTGAGCGAGTTGCTGGGGCTGCTCCATAGGCACGGAGTGTCCACAGTTGATCGTCATTATTCGAGCGTTGGTAAGGTGCGGCATCGTAAGTTCTTTTTGCATTTCCAGACCCCACACCTCGTCCTGTACCGCCGCGATGACGAGGGTCGGCAAGGTTATCGGCGCAGCTCGTTCGACCCAATCCTCGAGAACTCCTTCCTTAATCCAAGCCTCCCAAGCTGCCCGACTGACCTGAAGGTAATCTTGCATCGCCCGCTCGTGTGTGTCTGGAGACAGAGGCAAGCCGACATGGGTTTCTACGAACTTATGCGCTTCCCATCGATTTTTCTCTGTTTCCAACAGCCCCTGGCGCATCTCATCGCTAGCGACTTCCCGGCTCAGCGGCGTTGACGTCAGAAGCACCAGCTTCTCCGGTGGATGCTCTAGACCGAACCCCTTGCCCGCCTTGCTGGCCAGGATCGACATGATCTTCCCTGTCATCGAATGGCCGACGAGGACGTATCGCTTCAACTCAAGTTCAAGGATGACTTCGGCAAACTGCGCGGAGATCTCCGCCATGGTGAAACCGGAGACATCGTTCGACGCCCCAAAGCCGGGCATGTCGATCGCCACTGTACGGTACTCATCGGCAAGCAGACCGGCCACCTCGATCCACTCGCGCTTCGAGAAGCCAAATGAATGCGACATGACTAAAGTCGGGCGCTCGCTTTTGCGATCGGAACTGCTGGGCCGGGTGTCGGTAAAGGACAGCATGGTTACTTCCTCGATGTTGAACAGGAAAATGTGGTGTTGGCTGGTCGCGGGTCGCTTCGCGGCCCCCCGTTCTCCTAGCGATTCAATAGTGCCAAGTTCGCGGCTCCATATCGCTGTCCGCTCGCCTTTCCATTAGGAAAGGCGGTCGACAACAACTCGATCTCTAAGGCGTCAAGGGCGATGCTCAGCGCGCCCCAGTTTTCTTCAAGGTATCGGCGGCGTTTGGTGCCAGGGATGGGGACGATTTGGTCGCCCTGAGCCAGCACCCAAGCCAAGGCAAGCTGTGCTGGCGTGACGCCCTTTTTCTCGGCAAGACTGCGAACGATGTCGGCAGCACGCACATTGGCATCGAAATTGTCGCCTTGCAGGCGCGGGTCGCCGGTTCGACGGAAATCGCCTTCCGCATAGTCCTCCGCGCGCTTGGCGGTGCCGGTCAGGAAGCCTCGTCCCAGCGGGCTGAAGGGGACTAATCCGATCCCAAGAGCCTTTAGAAGCAGGAGAATCTCCGCTTCTACGTCCCGTTCCCAGAGGGAGTATTCGCTCTGCACTGCCGAGACCGGATGCACGGCGTGCGCTCGCCGGATCGTCTCCGTCCCGGCTTCGGACAGGCCGAAAAATCGCACCTTGCCAGCGGCGATCAGATCGCCAACGGCGCCAGCGACGTCTTCGATCGGCACGTTGGGATCTACGCGATGTTGATAGAAGAGGTCAATCCGATCGGTTCGCAGCCGCTTGAGCGAGGCCTCGGCTACTGCGCGGATGTGCTCAGGGCGGCTGTCGACGGGCGAGCCGCCGCCGCCAATGCGCATGCCAAACTTGGTGGCGATGATCAGCCCCTCGCGTCGCCCTTCAAGGGCGCGGCCGAGCAACTCTTCGTTGGTAAATGGCCCATAGTATTCCGCGGTGTCGAAAAAGGTGCAACCAAGATCGATCGCACGGTGGAGGGTCGCAATCAATTCCGCCTCATCGGGCTCGCCATAGGCATGGCTCATGCCCATACAGCCAAGTCCCAGGGCCGAGACCTCCAGCCCTTGCGATCCAAGTTTGCGTGTTTCGGTCATGGGAAACCTCCGGTGTTTGAAGTGAAGCCTCGGGAAAATGCCCAGGCTGAAAGGTCGCGATAAAGGCGGACTGTTCGCCCCGCGGCGAGGCTTTGATACTGAGACGCCTCATCCGCGAAGCTGATCTGCGCGCTAGCGATCAACCATAGCGAGTTCGCGCTCGCCGTAGCGCTGGCCTTCGACCGGATTGGCCGCAATGGCCTCCTCGAACTCCGCGAGGTCCGAGGAGGTCAGGTCTATTTCGAACCTTGTGCTAGATGTGACTATATGACCAAATCGGTTCATTCGGTCATATAGTCAGGCATCTGGATTGATGTCAATATGGAACCGAGGCGAGACCACGTATGGCGAAAATTGTGAGCGAGATGTCGACCAAGTCGGATGCGATCGTAGAAGCGGCAGGCAGCTTGTTCGCGCAGTTCGGGTATCGCCGAACCTCCATGGACGACATCGCGAGGGAGGCCGGAGTTGCCAAAGGCACGCTTTACCTTCACTTCGCCAGCAAGGAGGCGCTGTTCTGCGCCCGGTTGGCGCGCACAGTCGCAGAGGCCGAGCGCCTATGCGACGCAGCCCAGGAGCGGGGCGGCGATCTAGCGTCCCAAATTTTCGGCCAGCTCGATGCTTGGTTCGGAACGTGGCTGGACCACTACGGCCTTTCTGGCCACCTTTCGGAACTCGCGGCCGCACGGATGTCAGTCGGCAGGGACGTCGTCGAGACCGCGGACCGGGCCTATGAGGCGAGATTGGTAGGGCTCGTCGAGGTCGCGCAAGCGGAAGGCCGGGCGAACCTCGCGAGCACCGGCTTAGACGCGCGCCAAGTAGTCAGTGCCCTGTTAGCGGCTGCGCGTGGGGCTAAATACAGTAACGGCGTCACTGTGACGCCGGACGCATTCCGAGCAAACCTCAAATGCATCGCTCACGTGTTCGCCGCCGCGATCCGCAAAACATAAGTATGCCAAAAATGGCGCGGTCTTCAGATGCTGCGTCCTGCTGCTGCCAAGCGAACGCGACAAGAAAAGTATCACCGCTCTTCGCGAGGCTCGCCGCCCCTTTTACGTCCGCGTCACGCGCCCCGCAAAGAACTCGGCTTGATTTTTGAGGAGCACCATCACTCGCCGTGGGTGAAGGAACTCTTTGACAGAAATCAGAATTGAACAGTCGATGGGGCCACCGCCCCATGCCTGAGGCCGACACCGGCAGCCCTTATCCGCCTTTGTGGCCTTGGTTGAAGCGTCGCTGCATTACGGGTGAAATACACATGCGGCCTGCTTCCGGCTCTCTCGAGACGAGTCCGCGCATGTGCCGCGAGTTTGAGAAGCGTAAAACGAGGAGCAACCGCTCGACCCTCGAAGCCAACCCTTAAGAGGGGTGGCGCACCCGACACGGTTCAAACGTGTGACCTTTGCCTTCGCCATCATCGAGAAGCAAGGTCGGATGATCCGGGTCGAGGTCTCGGTTCAAGCTCACTTGCAATCTCCCGCATTCGCCGATGGGTACTTTTCGCCACAATAGGAAAAAGCTGTCGGCCGCAAGCAGGTCCGCCCTCTCGCGGCCGGACCTGCTACGACGCGCGTTCGCGCGACGAAGGCTTGCTTGTTGAGGACTGACCAACCTTTAAAATCTCCGCGCGTACCGTGAAGGTCGACGGCATGAAGGACAGGCACTGTCCTCTCAGCGAAGTATGGCTCGACCTCGCTTTCGAAGGCCGCCCATGCTTCCTCTTTGGCAACATAACCCGCGATCGTGGTGATAGGGTTGAGAGCGTCTTTACCGCTATCGTCGAGATAACAAGCCAGCATCAATCCTGCCCTTGAGCCCGCACAGCCATCACGTAAATATCTTGACTAACACCTGTGCAATCGTACTGCTGGCGATCTTCATTCCCGCATCGGCAGCGAAGGTCACAAGTGTTTTGCCCCAGCGTTGAAGCTTGCCCGTATCTGGCTTTGCAATTGATGCTTCCGCCTTGACCACGTAGGCGATATCCCGAAAGCCCTGTTGCTGATCGGGGTTCAGCGCGGCGAACTCCGGAGATCCTATCGCCTGATCTATGGCTTGGATTAACTGATGTTGCTGTTGAGTGAACGCAGACTGAGAAAGGTCCCCGCCCCTACCTGAGCTACCGCGCCCGGACTGTTGGACTGATTGATAACTGCGTTTACCACTGGGTCCTTCTTCAAGCGCTCGCTCCCTTGCATGCCGTGTGAGAAGTCGTCCAAGGCTTGTTCCCTCAACCTGTCCAATTTGGTGCGCACCTTGTCCAAGTGGCTTGCCGTCACCGCACCCAATCCCAAGCGATCGGCCTTCTCGGTAATTTCCGAAAAGATTGTATGTTGCACGCGATCGGCGAATAATTTCAGGCGGGCCAAGGCTTCTGGCTCATGTCCGCCTGTAAATTCGTAAACGAACTTCGACGCATCAGCCGATCGGGCGTTGTCCGACGGTCCGCGCAAGGCTCTCGACGGTACGTGCGATCCGATCGCGCTCGGTTGCCTCATCCAACTCGGCATGATTTTCCCATCGCCAGCCATGCGCGCACACATCCCAACCGCGCGCGACAATATCGGTAGCAACCGCATGATTGCGCTCCAGCGCGAGAGCGCAAGCCATCACTGTCGCCGGCAGGTTGCGATCGCTGAGGATACGCGACAGGCGCCAGTAGCCCACGCGGCTGCCATATTCGAACATCGATTCGGCGGCAAGGTCGTGGCCCCCTGGACTGACCGCGTCTATCAACCCGGCTTCGCTATCGCGATCACCGTCCGCTATCGAGGGCTCGGATCCCTCCTCGTAGTTGACCACGAGATTGAGCGCCAGGCGGGCGTCGCCCGGCCATTTCGGATCCGGAAATCGACCACCATAGCCCACGAAGTCGCGCTCGCGCCCGACTGGTACGGTCATGACATCTCCTCCGGCATAGCGGCGATCGTCACGGGACGATCAACGGTGACGGAAACGCTATCGTCCGCGCAGCCCCTTGCGAGGGAGACGGCAAAGACCGCCGGCCCGCCCAGCGCGACCATTGGGTGATGCCACACATTTGGCCGGTAGACGATGCCCTGGCCGCTGCAGGCGATGAACGCGGCCAACTCGCCAACGTCCGGCTCGCCATTTTCCCGGCTTGGACACACGGCGACAAGAAACTCGCTGCAGCAGAGGGGACTGAAGAACCGCGCCGAGTGCGGGTGCCGCTCCATCGTCGTCACCTGCAGCGGTAGAGAAGTATGCTCTGGCAGTTGGTAGACCATAGAAGCCGCTCGGATGGAAGGCCATCGGTCTCGAACGCAGACACGATTGTGTGCCGGGCTTCTGTACCGGCATTCTCGATGACCTCGCCGGATGGAAGGAAATCGGCGGCGGAGAGCCGGCGTGGCCTGACCACGAGTTGGGGCGACATTGCAACCTCGGTGCCGCCCGGCACCATTGGGTCACTGTCAGACATTTGCGCTCGCGCGGACCTGCGGACCGCTTCCCGCCGTTGGCACGAATCTCTCCGAGAAGATCGTTGAAGCAGCCGCGCCACATTCGGTGACGATCGCCCTTGCCCGGTCGGTCATTGCCGGAGGGCCGCACAGGTAGACATCGGAATTTGCGGCGCTCACGTCACCAATCAGGTCCGTGACAACCCCCGAGTGGAAACCTGGTCGTGGCGATGCCCGAGCGACCGCTATCCGAAGATCGCATTCCGGCAGAGAACTCGCAATGCCGGCCAAATCGTCAACCAAGAACAGGTCGCTTGCTTCCGTGACACCGAAGCAGAGCGTGACCGGACGATGTTCTCCCGACACGATCATCTGACGCAACATCGAGACCATTGGCGCCACGCCTGTTCCGCCAGCCACCATGAGCAGCGGCCGCACGCCATTACGCAGATAGAATGTACCCTGCGGGCCACGGCCCCGAAGCACATCGCCGGGCGCAGCCCGCTCGGTCAGATAGCGGGACATCACCCCGTCATCCAGCAGACGGACATAGAACTCAAGGACCCGCTCCTCGCCGGGCGCATTGGCCATTGAGTAGGAGCGCCATTCGGATGTTCCTGGTATCTGAAGATGGACATACTGGCCGGGCAGAAATCTGAGCGGAGCCAAGCCGAGCATGCATGCTGTGATAGCAACGACCGATCCGCTCAGCCGTCTGATCTCCTCGATTTTGACCGCGAATTGCTTTACCGGAACGAGCTTTGCCCGTTCGTAGGGTATGCCGAGTTCGAGATCGCTCGCGGCCATCGTGACGCAAGGCAATATCTCGCCGCCGTCCACTTCTTCCTGGCTCAGCGAGATCGACGACAGTTCGTCATACTCGATCTTTCCGGCAACGCAAGTCGCCCGACAGGTTTGGCAATCTCCGACCTCGCAGTCCGAGCTGAGCGGAATCCCGGCGCGACGGGCCGCCGCCAGGATAGTCTCTCCGCTCCGACTTGCGATGCGGACACGGTCGCCGTCCGCAAAAGTCAGCATGATCGTCGGCATCTGGTTCAACTCCGACTGGATGCCTGCCATTAGCGCGCGAGCGTAAACTTGCCGTCCTTCACCGTCAGCAAAACCACACTGTCGGGCTTGGCGCCAAAATGATCGTCCGCACCGTAGGAATAGACGGCAGTCACCCCGACATAATCCTTCAGCCCTTCGATCGCGTCGCGAACCTTGGCACGATCGGCGCCGACCTTGCGGATCGCTTCCGCGATCATGTTGACGGCATCATAAGCGTTGCCGGCAAAAGTTGCCGGAGGCTTGCCGTACTTGGTCTGATAGTCGCGCACGAACGAGGACAGGCCGGCCTTCTGGGAATCCGATTCCTTCAGCGAGTCGATGACGTAAATCTTCGAGGAAGGGATCAAAATATCATCGGCCGTTCCGCCGGCGAGCCGCAGGAAGTTGAAGTCGTTCGCGGCATGCGACAGATAAAGCGGCACCGTCAAGCCGAGTTGCCGGTAGTTCTTCACGGCAATCGCTTGCCCGGGCCCGGTCGCCCAGATGATGACCGCGTCCGGGTTGGCGCTGCGGATCTTGGTGAGCTGGGGTGTCATGTCTTTGTCATCGTTGCTATACCCCTGTTGCGCGACGATGGTGATACCGAAGGATGCTACATTCTTTTCAAGCTGCTCGCGCCCGCTCGTGCCAAATGGTGAATCTGCGTTGAGAAGAGCCACGTTCTTAACGCCGCGCTGCTTCATGTCAGCCATCATCACGCTCTGGACTAACACGTCGGTCAGCGGCGACAGGAAGATCCACTTCTTGTCCCGCGGCGGCAGCACGATACCGCGAGATCCGCCGTTGGAAATCATGGCCGTCGATGCCTTCTGCACTGTATCGATAATGGCGTAGGACGACCCGCTGTTCATCGGTCCGACGAGAGCAACCATGTCATTCTGTTCAAGCAGGCGCTTGGCCGCCGTGACGGCCTTTGTGTTGTCGCCCTCGGTATTGAGGTTGACCAATTCGAGTTTCTTTCCACCGATGCCGCCCTTTGCATTGATCTGCTCCACGGCAAGCATTGCGCCGTCAAGGCCCGGCTGCCCGAGCGAAGCAATCGGTCCCGAGGTTTCCAGCAGGCCGCCGATCTTGATCGTCTCCTGCGCATGCGTGGTCGACATTGCGGCGACCAGTAACAATGATGCCAGTGCGGACTTGATCTTCATGGTTAGCCCTCTTTTTGCAAGGTTGAGTTCAATTCAGTGCCGCGCTTGCAGCGGTAAATAGCTCCAGCGGCGGACGGTAGATGCCTCCGCCGATACGGCCGCCTTTGCCGCTACGGTCGAGAATGCCAAGGACGATTTCCGGCATCGAGCCACCCTCGACGATCTTCCGAGCGGGCATCCCGATGTGGATGCCGGTGCGTAAGAATGACCGATGCCTCAGGGGCAACAGGCTCCCCAAGCCTTCCGACTTCAAGCCTTCCGACTTCGAGTCTTCTGACTTGGCGGCGGCAGGCAAGGAGACCGAGGTCATCGCCCCAAAGCCGAGTGCATCGACCAGGGCGCTATCGCCGATGGCCCCGAGCCTGTCGCTCTTTTGATATCCGGGCAGCAAACTGCCGGACGGAGGAGCCGCCTCAGCGACGAACCAGCGGTCAGGAGCGCCACCCAGCTTCAGTCCCACCTCCACGCCATTTCCGCCAAGCGCGGTGATGACGCTGCTCGCCTCGCCCTCACCTGCAAGCGCGATACATTTTACCGCGGCCATCCACAAATTGAGAAAGAAGCCGGACGCGCTGTCCAGGAAGCGCCGTTCCGGCGTTTCGCCGCCTAGCCGTGGCGAGAGCACTTGCACCAGTCGCGTCCTGGCCGCCGCCGTACGAGAGTGACAATCATCGCCGTTCGCAAGCGCTGCGTCGGCGATTTCAATCAAGGGAATGTCGCGATCAACTACGATGTCCAATGTCGCGGCGAGGTTGCCGTTGATCCAGCGCAGGTGCGACAGGACCTTTCGACTGCAGAGGCCAAGACGCTGCGCCAATGCCATGCCGCCGCTGAGTGGGCTGAACGCCGCGTTATCTCTGTTTCGCGCGTCGGCCACGACCTGGACCGCCATATTGGGAGACAGCACCGCCGCAAGAGGAACCATCGCTCGATCGTCTTGCGCCGGCAAAAGCCGCACATCGCCTCGACTAAGCATTGCCGCCGCCGTCGAGACGTCCTGCGCCCATCCTTCATAGAGGATCGCCATGACGGCGCTATTTGCCAGCGGCTGCGCGATCTGGCCGGACCGAACCGGTGGGCCGGCATGAAGGATGGAGCGATCAGGAAATGCGATGACGTCGCGCGCCAGCGCAACGCCTCGCCAGATTGGATCGACCGCGTGCATGCGTTCTAGTGCGCGTTTGTCCGCAGCGTGCAGTTGGGCCTGCGCAACTTCTCCGGTGGTTGTCGACAAAAGCATCATCTCAAGCTCCTCACATCGCGATAACGCGAGGGGTGGAATCGCGCGAAATCGGCTCGTTCGATCCAAGATAGGCCTCGGTGAGGCGCTGGTCGTCGAGCAGCACCCGGCCCGGGCCCTGCGCGACCACCCGGCCATTGGCCAGCACATAGCCGCGATCCGCGATCGCGAGCGCTGCCGCAACATTTTGCTCGACCAAAAGGATCGTCAGACCTTCGTCCCGCAGCTTTTCAACGCAGCGCAAAATCTCGGCGAGCACCCGCGGCGCAAGGCCGAGCGAGGGTTCGTCAAGCATCAGGAATCGCGGATTCCCCATCAACGCCCTGCCGATGGCGAGCATCTGCTGCTGCCCACCGCTCAGCGTGCCGGCGAGCTGCTGCGCCCTTTCTTTCAAGATCGGGAAAAGTTTGTAAACCGCATCGAGGCGCTCCTCGAACTGCCGCCGCTCCGACGCGCTACGCCAGATCACGTGACGAAATCCTTCGGCACGCCGCCGCGCATATCGTCCGGCGGCAAGGTTCTGCAGAACGGTCAAGGACGAAAATAGCGCGCGCCCCTCAGGTACCAGGCTGATCCCTTGCGCCACTCGCCGATCGGCAGAGACACCGTCGAGCTCAATACCGTCGAAGGTTGCGCGCTCGGCTGTGGAAGCCTCGATCCCGGCGATTGCGCGAAGCAGGCTGCTCTTGCCGGAACCATTGGCTCCGACCAGCGCTACGATCTCTCCTCGACCGACGCTCAGCGAGATGCGGTCCAATGCTGCAAGTCCGGCATAGTTCACGCTCATCTGCGAAACCTCAAGCAGCGGCTTGCCGGTGGGAGGACGGACGCGCATTGCCTTCACCGAAGTGGCGCCGCGCTGGCCGAGATAGGCTTCCAGCACGCGGGGATCGCCCCTGACCTGCGCCGGTTCGCCATTGGCGATGATGCGTCCCTGGTCGAGGACGATGATCCGCCGCGCGATGCGGCTCACAAGCGGCATGTCGTGGTCGATGAAAAGGATGGTCTTGCCGGACCTGGAGAGCGACAGGATGATGTCGCCGAGTGCGCGCTTTTCAACGTTGTTCAAACCGGCGCCGGGCTCATCGAGCACCAGCATCTGCGCACCCGAGGCGAGTATCCGCGCGATACCGAGCAACCTGCGTTGCCCCGCCGTCAGGATGGAAGCGGGCCGATCCGCAAGATCGAGCAGGCCAACGGTCGCGAGATGGGTACCGGCCTCGGCGCTGAGTATGCCGTCGTCGATCAGCGCGCGCCCGCGCCCCAGCAGCGAGGACAGGAGGTCAAGCTTGTGCTGAGGCACGCCGCCCACCATGACGTTTTCCCGGACGGTCAGGCGCTGGAATGGTTCCGCTGCCTGGAATGTCCGCGCCAGTCCCCTTGCGACGACGCGGTGGGGAGGCTCGCCCGTAATGTCACGTCCGGCAAAGCCAACTCTTCCGGCCCGCGGTATCAATTCACCCGACAGGATGTTCAGAAGCGTGGTCTTGCCCGCGCCGTTCGGGCCGATCAGCGCCACCAGTTCATGGGACGCGACGCCGAAGCTGACATTCGACAGCGCGTTGAACGCGCCGAAGCTCATGGAGACATTGTCGACGGAAAGCAGGAGCCCGCTCATGCCGGGCGTCCTGCGCCCACCATTCGCAGGCCCCGGTCCGCGACCGCAGTCATTCCGCGAAGCAGGCCGTTCGGGCAATAGATCACGCACACCACCAGCAGCAGGCCGTAGGCCACGACATCGTAAGCACCAAACGGCTTCAATAGCTCACCGATCAAAGTGATGAAGGCGACTCCGAAGAGAACACCCCAAATATCGGCAAATCCGCCGATGGCTACCATCAGGAGCAGCTTGACCGAGAAGCCGACGTCGAACGGTCCGGGACTGAGATAGCCGACATAGTGGGCATAGAGGCTACCGCCGAGTGCGCAAAACAATCCACTCACCATCATGACCGTGCACTTGACCGACTGAACATCGTTGCCAACCGACCGCACGACATTCTCGCTCTCGGAAATCGCTCGCATCGCAAGTCCGGTCGGCGAGGCGATGAGGTTTTCCGCGCAAACAATGCCCGCAATTGTCACGATCCAAACCACCGGTAAGAAAACGAAATCGCCATCGAGCGCCAGGCCGAAGATCGTTAGCGGTGCAATGCCCGTCAGGCCGTTAGGCCCGCCCGTCACGTCGCGCAACTCAACGAGTCCAACGTGGACGATGATTCCGAATGCCAGCGTCGCCATCGCAAGGTAGTGGCCCTTCAGGCGGAACACGAGCCAGCCGATCGCCCAAGCGAGTGCTGCAACCGTCGCAGTCGCGAGCAACACGTCCAGCCAGGCTGGAACACCGAACCACTTTCCTATCAGCGCCGCGCCATAGGCGCCTAGCCCGTAGAATGCCGCATGACCGAGAGATATCTGGCCAGTATAACCGGCGATCAAGGCAAGTCCGATCGCGGGCATCGCCTGCAGGCCAATCACGATCAATAAACTTGCGAGATAGCCGCTTCTGGAGAGCATGCAGAGCGTGAGCAGCCCGATCAGAATGGGAATGCGGAGCCTCTTCATGCGCGCACCCGTTCATATTCACCAAGCAATCCTGCGGGCCGGAACAGCAGGAAACCGATCAGGAGAGCAAACGCGATGGCGTTCTTGTAGCCGGAGCTGACGTAGCCGGCCGAGAAAGCTTCGAGTATCCCGAGCACGATGCCTCCGACCGCCGCGCCGATCGGACCGCCGAAGCCACCGACTATGCAGGCAACGAAGCCCTTGATGCCCAGTTGCAATCCCGTGTCATACTGAGTGAGTGCTATGGGGGCGACCACGATGCCGGCGATCGCCCCGAGCGCTCCGGACATCAGGAAGCCGACCAAGCTCATGGTCTCGACCTTCATACCGACAAGTCGCGCGGCGAACGGGTTCATGGCGCAAGCGCGGAACATTTGGCCGAGATAGGTCTTTCGAAACAGCAGATCGAGCGCGACCATGGCGATGGCCGCTCCGCCAAGCACCCAGAGGGATTGCGGCACCAGTGTCGCTCCCAACAGGCGGATCGGCTTCTCGCCCGAGAATGCGGGCATCGGCTCTGCGTCTGTTCCCCAGATGATAGCAGCCACACCTTGCAAGACGACGCCGACGCCGATCGTGACGATGATGCCGCGCATGACATCGCCGCGAACGGGCTGGACGGCAGTGCGCTCGATCAGCGCGGCAACCATGCACGTGATCAGAATCGCGAGGATGACGGCCATCCACACCGGCGCGCCCGCGCCCTGGATCGCGATCGCACTCATCGCGCCAACCATCGCGAAGTCGCCCTGCGCGAAGTTGACGATTCCGGTGACGTTGTAGATGCAGGTGAAGCCGACGCCGATCAGTCCATAGATGCTACCAACGACCAGTCCGCTGATGAGAAATTGCAGGGCGTCGGACATGTGAATATTCCCTTCGGCTTTGTTCAGACTCGCATCCAGGATTCGGAAAACGCGAGGAAAGCGGTGCTCTTGCGTGTTCCGGCGAAATCGCGCTGCACGACCTGGCCCGCCAGCGGCCGGCCGTTGATCGTGACCAGGCCATCTCCGGCGTCGAGAAACACGCTGTACATCTCGTGCAGCCTGGTCGGACCGTTCTCCGCGGGCATGTTGACGGCATATGCCGGGCCGAGGTTCTTCCAGGTAGCGACCACTTCCAGATCCGCGCTGCGGACGATTTCCGAATAGGTCGACAGCGTGTCGCCCTCACGCCGGCATTCGATCATCGGCAGATGGGTGACGGCCTGTACGCCGGGCGAGACACGGAACGAGGCGAACTTCGAGAAGAACTCGTCGATCAGGTAACGCGCCAGCGCCTCATTGTCGCTGATGCAGAAATTGAGGACTGCAGGATACCCCTGCATAATACCCGGTTGATCGAGAACGACGATTCCGCTGCCCATGCCGTGGTCCGAATACAAAATGCGGAAGAAACACATCAGGCCGGTCCAGGGTCCTTCCTGGTCGTCTTTAAGGTAGATGCCGGGGTTCTCGCCGGTCCAATCGACCTTGCCGGGATGGATGGGACTCTTGTTCGCCACGTTGGATCTCCTGACCGGTCTTCAAATTAGGCCGCAGCCTGCGAAACAACCGACCGTTCATATTCGGTCAGAAGATTGCGGACGATCGCGAGCCGATCATCGGAGGCATGGTGATCGCCCTCGACCACGATCTCGGTGACGCGGCGTCCGACCTCCTCCTGCAGCTCCAGGTCATCGGTACCCGCAATCGGCGGGATCGAGAGCACGGTATCGTGGCAATAGGTGGGGATCAGCCCATTGGAGCGCAGCGTCGAGGCCGGCACTTCCTCGCCGGCAGCCAGCCTGCGGATATCGCGCCGCAGCAGCTTCCGGAGCATGACCACGCCCTTGTCGCAGTAGGTCAAATGCTCGAGCCCATGCAGCGCGATGGGACGCTGCGAGACGATGGCGTCATAATCGCCGGGCAACCGTTGGCGCTCTTCGAACGACTGGCCGGCGCCCTGTCCATAGAAATCCACTTTCTCCAGGCCACACTCCTCCTCCTTGCCGATTCCGCGCGGATTGACCTCAGGATGAAAGTGCCGCCAGCCGATGACCTTGCAGGTGGTGTTGTCGATCGGGGTGGTCCAGCGCGTGATGCCGACGCGGCCGAACTGCTTGGCGTCCTGGCCGTCTTCCCAGATGTGCCCGACCTGGGCGAGGTTCGGCATGATGATGTCGTTGGAGCGGACCCAGACCTTGTCTTTCCAGCGGCGCGTCGTGACGTAGATCATTCCCGTGGGCGTCTCGACGAAATCCATCACCGGAAGCTCGCCCCAAGTGTCAGAGAAATGCGAGAACGTCACGCGCGTGTGCAGGAACACCGCGTGCGCCGGATCCATCACGTTTTCCTGCACTTGCAGCCAATTGCACGGATAGGTGATGCAGTACGGGATGAGCTTGTCGCCGGGATAGTCGTAACTGTCGTAGATCGGGAATTCCGGAATGCTCGACGGCGGACCGAAATATCCAAAGATGAGTCCTTTGTATTCCCTGGCCGGATATGCTCCGTGAAACAGGCGGTTCTTCAGCGCGCTGCCGGGAGGATCGCCGGGCGTCTCGAGCACACGGCCGTCCACGCCGAACAGCCAGCCGTGATAACAGCAACGCAGGCCATCTTCGCTTGGCAAGCCGAACTCCAGCGACGTACCGCGATGGCTGCAATGGCGATCAAGAATGCCATACTCGCCTTGGGTGGTGCGGAAGACGACGAGATCCTCGCCGAACATGCGAAAGCCAAGCGGCACTTCGGCGACCTCGGAAGTCAGAGCTATCGGTTGCCAATAGCGACGCAGCAATTCTCCACCAAGGGAACCTTTTTCGACATGCGTTAGCTCGACGTTCTCGCCAGGATTCTCCTGCTTGAGGTAGCCACCATACGCCGCCGTCAGGAACTGCTTCTGAGCAACCATAACTCGCTCCATGCAAGGCAGCGTGAGTGCGCCGCACCAATCCCAAGTTCTCTCTGCCTCACTATTGCGTCGGGTCTTGGTTCTGCCAATAATAATTAACTGGTTGTCGAGTTTGGATTTCTTGAACTGCAAGCCGTTTCAGCGGCCATGCCGAAAAGAAATGCTGTCTTTGCTCACTCGATGAGCAATTCGAGTTCTGACGACGCATGGAGAGACCGTGGCTCCGGAAAAAAACCGAGACAAACTCGAAGTTGGAGAGACCATACCCAAGCTTTCGCTGCGGCAGCTCACCTATTTCCTTGCGACCGCCAACCGCGAGAGCATTCTACGGGCTGCGGAAACCCTCCACGTGTCGTCTGCTTCAATCTCGACCGCAATCGCCCAAATGGAGGAGTTTCTTCAGGTTCAGCTTTTCATTCGCCGACACGCCCGCGGCTTGATACTGACTTCGGCCGGTCAGGATCTGGCTGCCCACGCCCGCAACATTCTGCTCCACGCTCGCGAAATCGAGTCCGTGGCGCAAAAGGGACCTTACAAAGCGGTTGGGCGGATCAACATCGGCTGTCTGGCGACTATCGCCCCGTATCTAATTCCGTTGGTCTTGAAGGAAGTAGCCGATAACCATCCTGATATTCAATTGCGCTGGCGCGAAGACAAGCACGAAGCCTTGCTCGATGCGCTGCATGGCGGCGGCTTCGATCTCATCATCGTGTACGACTACGATATTCCCACGACGCTGCACGTAGCCCCATTGCGGTCGATGCCAGTCCAGGTCGTACTGCCGGCCGCTCATCCGCTGGCCCACAGCCAGACGTGCTCTTTGACGGACCTGATCGGTGAGCCCATGGTGCTTCTCGACCAACCAAGAACGCGCGACTATTTCCTATCTCTTTTTGCTGGCAAGGGACTGACTCCAACTGTTGTCCATAGGACCGAATCCTTCGAGATGGTGCGAAGTCTAGTTGCGAACGGCTTTGGTTATGCGCTCCTGAATTTTGTGCCGCCGTACCACGTCGAAGGCCACGGGAAGCTGGTTTCGCGTCCGCTCGCCGATATTGATCGGCCGCAGAACCTGGTGCTCGCGCGGCTCTACCGCTTCCGGGCGCCAAGACTGGTCGATGAGTTGTTCAACTCTGTGAGCGCGGCAGTCCAGAAACTTCAGATCTCGACCACATGACCAAGCAATGGCTCGGATCTTGCTTTTCGATACTGGTCAACACTGAGATTTAAGCTGATGTTCCGAGCAAAGTATCTTTTGTCCGAAGCCGCGCAAAGCAGTTCCTCGTTATTCACGCGCGGGCTGCCCGGCATTCCGCTCCACTGACGACGTGCGCCGAACGCGCCCGTGTTAGACGCTAATGATCAACCGGCAATGCTTGCGGACCCCATTTCACTGTAGGACACTCCAACAGGTCCCCGCCTGAATTCATCGACATTCTGCGGTCGAGATCGAGACATTGATCGGCGTGCGTGGGTTTCCTGCGTCGCGCAGGCGCCCGCACTTCAACAGCCACGAACCGCGCTGATGTGCGCGAAAATTTATGGGCAGAGTGCTATCGGCAGATCATTGCAGATCATTTAATCGCGAACAGCCATAGCATCGTTCATGTAATTGATGCCAGCACCCGCGAAAAGGGGAAGCTAACGGGTAACACGGTCGGAGAACAACACGGCCCGCTATCCGGCGACTGGACGACCCTGAACTTGCGTCCGGCAGCGCATTGTGGCCGTGACACCCTTGTTGGCGAGGATGCGATCGAGGGTGGGCTGACCATCGCCTCCATCTTCGGGATCGGCCCGTATTCGCGCTGGTGTCGGATGCGGACCGAGCAACGTGTCGGTCCAAAGGGTGCGAGATAAACTTAAACGCAATTCGTCGCCGAGATCTGCAATCACACACTCGTGATCATCTGAGTGTAACTCTAAGCAGTAACGGCTCGAAGTTCTCCGTGTGCACCGGAAAACTGCTGCACTCAAATTCAATCGGAGAATCTTCATGTCAGTAAGAACCACAGTCACGACAGCACTGCTCGCCGGCGCCGTCACAGCCGCGTTCGCCTCGGTTTCATTCGCGGCTCCCTTGACGAAGGCCGAAGCGGATGCCGCGGTCGCGGCCCACAAGGAAAAATGCTTCGGCATCGCGCTCAAGGGCCAGAACGATTGTGCGGCGGGACCAGGAACGACCTGCCAAGGCACCTCGACCACCGATTATCAAGGCAATGCCTGGAAGTTCGTCCAGCACGGCACCTGCACTTCCATCCAGGTGCCCGGCGGCAAGACCGGTTCGCCGAAAGCGCTGTAAGCCGATGACGACCTGACGGAAAGCGGAGAAGACGATGAATGCAATCATCAAATTTGCGGACTCGCAAGCTTCGCGTTCGCTCCGCTTTTCGGCTCACTCGATCGCCGGCTTGGCCGGCACGAGTTTCAAGCACGAACACCTCGGCGCCATTCTTGCCGAGCGACCGGTGGGCGGCTTCTTCGAGGTTCACGCCGAAAACTATATGGGAGCAGGAGGACCGCCCCACCGTGCGCTCGAAAGCGTCCGGCGCGACTATCCGATTTCGCTGCATGGCGTCTGCATGTCCATCGGCGGTCCGCAGCGGATCGACGCGGCCCATCTCGGAAGGTTCGACGCTCTTGTGGAGCGCTACGAGCCGGCGCTTGTCTCCGAACATCTGGCATGGTCGACCCACGAGACGACCTATTTCAACGATCTTCTGCCGCTTCCCTACACGGAGGCCACGCTCGCCCGGGTCGCCGATCACATCGATGAGGTCCAGCAGGCGATCCGCAGGCCCATCCTGCTCGAAAATCCTTCTACCTATGTGCTGTTTCGCGACTCCACGATGAGCGAGACCGATTTCATTCGTGAACTCACCAAACGGTCGGGCTGCGGGCTGCTGCTCGACGTCAACAATGTCTTCGTGTCCGCCACCAATCACGGCTTCTCCGCGCTCGACTACCTGTCGGATTTCCCGCTCGACTGGGTGAGTGAAATCCACCTTGCGGGGCATGCCGAACAGTCGGACGACGAGGGCGAACGGCTTCTCATCGACAGCCACGACGGCCCGGTTGCCGACGCGGTGTGGACTCTCTTCGACATCGTTGCCGGCTGGTGCGGGCCGATTCCGACCCTCGTGGAATGGGATAGCAAGATTCCCGACTGGCCTGTGCTCAAGGCGGAGGCCATCGCGGCACAGGCGATCCTGGATCGTCACGCGCAGACATCCGCATTTGGATCGACCCATGCTGCCCGCTGACATCACCTCACGCGACCCCAGGGAGAAGCCGAGCTATGGAGCGGCGTTCTCCGGCGCATTGACCGATCCGGAACGAGTTACCCCGAATTGCGTCGCTGGCCCCAACGGAAAAACAGCTACCAAGCGCTACAACGTCTATCGCAACAACGTCACGGTCAGCCTGATAGAGGCCTTGGCTGCGATTTATCCCGCGGTCCAGCGCATCACCGGCGCGGAGTTCTTCAGGGCCATGGCACGCTTTCATGTGCGCGCAAACCCGCCTCGCTCTCCGCTGCTTTTCGAATATGGCTGCGACTTTCCCGATTTCATCGAACGGTACGAGTACGCGCAATCGGTGCCGTGGCTGGCCGACGTGGCCCGCATCGAGCGAGCATGGTTGGACTGCTACCACGCGGCCGACGCCGAACCTCTGAGCGCAATGGCCCTGAGGTCCGTCCCTGCGGACCGGCTGGCCGAACTCGTGTTCCTGCCACATCCGGCCGTCCGGATCGTATGCTCCAGTTTCCCCGCCGTATCAATCTTTGCTGCCAATCGCGACGAAGAGCGCGTCGGTCCGGTAGACGTCGTCGATCCACAGGATGCCTTGATCACCCGCCCCGATCAGGACGTGACGGTCCGGCACCTTCCACCCGGCGGAGCGACGTTCCTGAAACGGCTGATCGACGGCGATCCTCTTGGCGTCGCCGTGGCGGTCGCTTTGGAGGCGACCCCAAGCTTCGACCTTCCAGCCAATATTGCCGGCATGATCGATGCCGGCGTGTTCACGACAGTCAAACATGGAGATCCGCAATGGTAATGGGCCTCGATGGATTGGCGAGCGGAAGCCCTCGCCGAAATATCGTCGCGTTGACACGGTGGGCGAATGCGCTCGTCCGGACCATCGCGCAACCCGATCTCGTTCAACTCGTGCTGCGGCTCGCTCTCGCCGTCCCCTTCTGGAAATCCGGTATACTGAAGTGGAGCGGCTTTCTCCAGCTCAGCGACACGGCCGTCACGCTGTTCACCGACGAGTTCATGATCCATCTGCCTGGCGGACCCTATCCGTTTCCGATGCCGACCGTCTTCGCATTCTTGTCCGGATCGGGCGAGATATTGTTTCCGATTCTCCTTGTCCTTGGATTGGCGACACGCTTTGCGGCGTCGGGTCTTCTCTTCATGACTCTGATTGTCGAATTGACCGTGCCAGACGGCTGGCCGATCCACATCACCTGGGCCGCGATGGCGCTCGGCATCATGGCTTGGGGACCCGGCCGCATCTCGATCGACCACGCGATCCTCGTAGCCTGGAAAAGCTGGAAACCGGCTCGTTCAAGTGAAACGTAGCGCCAGATCGAGACTGGGCGAAGCGAGCCGCCGCTTGAAAGTTGATCAACGTGAAGAGTTCAGATCTGATCCGGTCGCTTGCCAGTGACCTCACCCCGGTTCGTCCGGGGAAGACACGAAACGACCTGCTCCTCGGCCTGGGCGCGGGTGCAGCGGCCTCGCTCGCCGTTGTGGTCGCGATCTATGGCGCGCAGCCTGGCCTTGTCAGCATCGTCCATGGCGGCCCGCTGACGATCAAGGCATGCTATGCACTTTCGCTCGCGGCGATCGCTGGTTCGATGCTGATACCGATGCTCCGGCCCGGAAGCCTCGTGCCGGATCGGGGGAGCCTCTTGGTGCTTCCGGCGCTTCTGCTTGCTGGGCTCGCGCTGTCGCAGACGGCGATGATGCCAGATGCAGGCTCCGGATCACTTTGGTTGGGATCGAGCTGGCAACGATGCTCGCTCCGTATCGCGAGCCTGTCGGTGCCCATATTCGCAGGCGCGTGCTGGGCGATCCGTCGACAGGCACCGCTGCGTCTGCGGGCAACGGGAGCTTTCGCCGGCCTCATATCGGGCGGCATCGCCGCGACCATCTATGCCGTTGCCTGCACCGAGAACGGAGCGGGCTTCGTTCTGGTGTGGTACACGCTCGGAATCACAATCAGCACAGCCGTCGGCGCCATAACCGGACCGCGTGTCCTGCGTTGGTAACTGTCCGGCTGCTCAAGCCGCCTCGGCGGCGACCATATCGCTGAGCCTCGCCAGACCGCGATGGAGATTCACCTTTACCAGCGAGGTGGATTGACCGGTGCGCTCGGACGCTTCCTCGATGCTCAGCCCTTCGAGTTTCACCAGTCTGATTACCTCCGACTGCGCGGGCTTCAGTTGATTCAAAAGCTCGCGGAGCAGAAGCGCGCTCATGATCGCCGGGCCATGATCGTCGATGGCTATGTCCTCGGATACACCCTCGGCGCAGGGGCCTACGGGGTCACGGTCCAATGCACGTAGCCGGTCGATCCACTTGTACCGCGCGATGCCGGCAAGCCATGCCTTGAAGGGACGGCCGGGCTCGTAGGTGTGTCGGCGGATGTGGAGGGTAAGAAGCGTGTCCTGTGCGGCATCCTCGACCATCGAGGGTGGCAGGCGGCGAGCATAATAGCGGCGCAGCCAGCCGTCGACTTCGGTCAGGAGCCGCGCATAAGCGCCTGCGTTCCCAAGCTGTGCCGCAGCCATCAGATCGCCCCAGGGATCCTGAGCCATGACGGGTGCGACAGGCCGCTCACGCGGAAGTCTCTGGACGGTAGCGAGCATTGGAGCATTCTCTTTCGGCCGGGCGATCGCTTCGCCTTTCCGATGCCAAACTCGCTCAAACAGGAATGTAAGTGAACGTCACCAGTGCTCATGGGTTCGATACGCGCCGGCTATATTGAAACGCATCCTGTAAAATGGGCTGTAATAGAACGATAGTCTTCGACCTGTCGGCCGTGTCCATGCCGACACCGGACCGTAACGGCGGTTCAAGTTGCCGCCGGACTTCGCGCCGCCAGGATTATGACGGGGTAACGACGCGCTTCCTACCCGGCCGGCAGGTGCAATCTGGGCTGGCTCGTGGCATAAACCGCATATGGAGATGCATCAGATACGATATTTTCTGGCCATGGCACGAAGCCTGAATTTCACGCGCGCGGCCGAAGAATGCAACGTCACTCAACCATCGCTCACGCGCGCGATCCAGAAACTTGAAGAGGAGTTTGCTGGCCCCCTGTTCCGCCGAGAGCGCTCGCGGACCCATCTGACCGACCTTGGCCGCCAGATGCTGCCGCATCTTGAGCGAACTTACGAAGCCGTGCAGGCCGCCAAGATCCTGGCGCGCGAGATAGGCAAGGCAAAGGTAACGCCGCTGACCCTCGGAATTGCGAACACGATCGAGAATGACGTCTTGGACGCCGTGCTGGGGGAGATCGGTGCTGGCCTGCCGGGATTCGAACTCACACTGCAAAGTGGCTCGTCCGAAGAATTGATCGAGCTCGGGCTGAACGGCGCGCTCGATCTTTTTATTGTCGAAGTGCCCGAGGATGCGCCCGACAGGTTCGAAGCCTGGTCGCTGTTCGACCATGTCTATCATATGATCACACAGGCGGAGCATCCGCTGGCGAACCGAGACGCAGTGACGCTCGACGATATACGCGACGAAATCTGGATCGAATATTGCGGTGACGGGGCCCGGGCGCTGCGCGATGCCGCCAAAGCGGTTGGGTTCGAGCCGGTATTCCGGCATCGCGTGGACAGCGCAGTCCAGCTTCGCAGGCTGGTGTTGGCTGGACTTGGAAGCGCCTTCCTTCCACCGCCGCGCGATCGCACAAAGCTGGCGGTGCTCCGTCTCGTCGGCGTCGAGGCCACCCGCAGGGTTGTGCTCGCGGCGATCGCTGGGCGGCGCCGGTCTGTTGCGGCCGACGCCTTCGTGCGAGCGTCGCGCGCCCGAGCCTGGGACGTGGAGCCGTCAGCGCGTCAATGACGCGACAATACGCACGACATCCTCGGGCTCTGCGCGAAGCCTGAAATCGGGGTCGACGAACGCATATTCGACGATGCCGTCCGTCCGCACGACGAAGGTCGCGGGCACAGGAAGCAGGCCAGCCGCTCCTCCGTAAAGTTTGTTCAAATCGATTCCAAACTCACGATAGGCCTCAATCAACGTTGGTCCGACGTGGAATGCCAGACCAAGTTCCAGCGCCAGGCCATGATCGACGTCGCAAAGTGCTACCGCGTCCGGCCCAACGATATCGCCGAGGGCCTGGCTTCGACCACCGAGCTCTGCCGTCACGACGGCGAGTTTTCCGCCGGCGTCTTCGAGCCCGGGAAGCGCGGCGCGCCAACTCTGCAACTCGCTGACACAATAGGGGCACCAACCGCCTCTGTTGAAGCTGAGCACCAGCGGGCCGCCGGCCAGAAGGCCAGCCAGCGTGCGATAGCGCCCGCGACAATCGGGCAGTGCGATTTCGGGAAAGCGATCGCCGACGCGTGGCGCGTGCGCACCAACCTCCAGCGCCCGGAGCCGCGCCACGAACTCGTCATAACGCTCGCGCCACTTGGGCGATGCGCCGCGGAGATAATCCAGTTTCTCTGAGAGAGATGGCGTAGTCATCATATGTTTATATTGGGCCGGCTCATCGCAGGACGGAAGTCATCCCAGGGCATGGAGTTTATACGTCCTGCGCATTCGCTCATCTGTAACCAAGCGGCTGAGTGAGGCGGAATAGAGTTGAGCATCAATGCTCGTCGGAAGGAACCGATCATGCCGCCCGTCCCTGCGCCACCCAGCCGTAACGGGAAACCACGTGTAGTCATCATCGGCGCAGGCTTTGGCGGGCTAGCGGTAGCGCGCGGGCTTGCACATTCGGGCGCCACTATCACCCTCGTCGACCGCCAGAACCACCACGTCTTCCAGCCGCTTCTCTATCAGGTGGCGACTGCCGGATTGTCGCCTGCCGATATAGCCGCACCGATTCGCTCAATCGTCAAGCGACAGAAAGAGACGCGCGTTCTCCTCGCGGAGGTGACGGGCGTGAATGCCGCTCAGCGCCGCGTTCTCCTCTCGGAGGGGACGACGCTTGATTATGACGCGCTCGTGATCGCGACGGGAGCTCGTCACAGCTATTTCGGCCGCAACGAATGGGCGGAGTACGCCCCCGGCATCAAGACGATCGACGACGCGACCCGCGTCCGGCGGAACATTCTGCTCGCCATGGAACGTGCCGAAACGATCCGCCAGGAAAGCCTGCCCGACCGCGACGAATATCTCACCTTCGTTGTCGTCGGCGGAGGACCCACGGGCGTGGAGATGGCGGGCGCGATCGCCGAACTGACCCGCCACGCCACCGACATGGACTTCCGCTTCATTACCCGCCGTTGTCTCAGGGTCATGCTCGTCGAAGCGGGTGACCGGCTGCTGCCCACCTTTCCGGCAAAACTGGGAGACGCCGCACGCAATGCGCTGGACGAGCTGGGCGTGATTGTCCGGTTGAATGGCCGCGTGACTGATATCGGCGACTACGGTGTGACGATAGGCGACGAAAGGATCGCAACCACGACCGTTATCTGGGCGGCTGGCGTACGGGCATCCGATGCTGCCAAATGGCTCGATGTCAACGCCGACCGGAGCGGTCGCGTGAAGGTTGAGCGGGATCTGAGCGTCCCCGGTCACCCCGATATCTTCGTGATTGGCGATACCGCAAGCTTGGTCGATGCGAGCGGACGACCGGTGCCGGGCGTCGCGCCCGCCGCCAAGCAGGAGGGTATGCATGTCGCTCGCTCCCTGCTCGCACGATTCACCGGAAGCCGAGCGCCACCGCCCTTCCGCTATCGGAACTGGGGCAATCTCGCGACGATCGGGCGGAAGCGTGCCGTCGCGGAGATCGGCTCACTCCAGATCACGGGTTTAGCTGCATGGCTGCTGTGGTCCACTGCCCACATCTATTTTCTTGCCGGCTTCCGCAATCGCATCGTCGTCGGCGCGAACTGGCTGTGGAGCTATCTCACCTTCGAACGCGGCGCGCGGCTCATCACCGGCCTGACGCACGCAACGCGCCATGACGGCCACCTCTGTCGGTCGCCGGCGCTGCATCCGAAACCCGATCAAGAAGTCGACAATCCCTCCCCTAATTCAGGAAATCTCTCATGTCGCAAGCTCCTATGAACCTCGATGTGGCCAGCCTCGGTCAGCAGGTGCTCGTACTGCAGGGCGGTGGGGCGCTCGGCGCCTACCAGGTCGGCGTCTATCAAGCGCTCGATCAGTTCGGCGTCGACCTCGACTGGGTGTCGGGACGTCGATCGGCGCAATCAATGCCGCAATCATCGCGGGCAGCCCGCGCGCCGAACGTATGCAGCGGTTGCGCGCCTTCTGGAAGCGTGTCGAACACGGCCATGTGTTCGACGGCCTCCTGCCGTCACAACTCTCTTCGCCATTGCGCAACTGGCTGGCCTGGCGCATGACGGCGCATGAATTCGTATCGCTGCGCCCCCCATCCGGGCGCGCCGCCAAAGAGCCGCCGAATCCGGTTCGCAATCGCGATGTCAGGGACGATCGATATGGCTGCCCCGACCTGCACTCGCTGGCTTGGTGACGGGGTCGATCAGCCGGAGCCAATATCGTGGTCACACCAAGGCGTGATCTGCGGCGACGCGCCGTCCTTCGGACGGGTCCACGGGCACTGGCCACAACGCGCCTTTCACCTCCAGCTTTGAGCGGAAAGTGTCTCGCTCTTTAAAATGGGCAGAGTTGGGGGCGTGAGCATCATGGGATTGGCCGCGCGCCATCAGGCGCGCGGCCAAAAATTCTGGCATCCGCACGATAACAAGCCGGGACCGCGTGAGCGGTCCCGGCCGTGTCGATTACTCGGCAGCGACGGAATACGCGTCCGGGTTCGTCTCGAAAGCCGAGGGGTCGCGCCAAGCGTGTTCCTACCCGCTGGAAGGCGACTTCGTCGTCCCAGCCTGAATGGCGTCGATGAATTCCTGAAATGCTTGTTCTGCGGACTTCATACTGTTCGCGAATATCGTCTCCAGCGCTTGACAATGTTTGAGGGCCCGGTTCGAAAGAAATCGCGCGCCTACCTCCAAGACGAACGGTCGCGTCGGCGCCCTCGAGAGCAGCGTCGTCGGGAGCGTTCTTCTCGTTGCGCTCAACGAAGAGCCAACCGCTGCTCTGCTTGTCGGCATGCGGACTGAGTACATGGGCGATCACAGCAGTAAGTCTGATCCGACCCACGGGCTGCCGTTGGAAAAGCTTGCGTGCCGGGTAGATCCGGCCCCCTGCGAGCTTGCCTTTAGTGGCGACAGTGCTGCCTTCTCAGTGCCGATATCTCACTTCCGTCCATACAACGCCCTACCATCCGACGGCATATGACGGCCTTCGTGGGTCGGCACCGCCGGACAGAACACCGGTCCTTTGATCGGCCACGATCGTGCACACCGCCCCAGCGCGCCAGGTCCAATCGGGCCACTGCACGAGGTCGTGCCCCTTTGCTCGCAGGCCGTCCAGAATCTCGGGCGACAGGCGGGATTCCACGTTGAGCCTTCCAGGAAACTCTTGGTGGGGCTCGAAACTGTCGGGGAAAGAATAGGTCGCAAATCGCGGCGCCTCAACTGCGTCCTGCGGCGCCATATCGAACAAGGCAATATTCAAAAGCACCTGCACCATCGCCTGGCACTGCACGTCCCCGCCAGGCGTCCCGAATGGCATCACCCACTCGCCCGGCTTTACGGCGAGCGCTGGGTTAGGTGTCAAGCGCGGGCGCTTGCCGGGCGCGAGGACGCTCTTGTGCGCCGGATCGCACCATGACTGCGCGCCGCGCGACGACGGGGAGAGCCCGGTTCCTGGGATCACCTCGCTATCGAAGGAGACATCGCTCGGCGTCGCTGAGAAAACATTGCCGTGACGGTCGACGACACAGACATAGGAGGTGTCGCGCGGTACTTGTGGCAGGGAGGTCGCCGGCGCAGCGGTGATCCAGGCCTTGCCAGGATGGATGAGCTTCCGGCGCTCGACGGCGTATTGCTCTGAGAGGAGAAGATCCAGTGGAACATCCACGAAGCGCGGATCGCCGTAGTAGCGTTCGCGGTCGGCGAAGGCGAGCTTCATCGCCTCAGCGAGATGATGCAGATACGCAAGCGAATTATGGCCGAGCCCCTTGAGTTCGGTTGGTTCGAGCAGGCTCAATGCTTGCTGCAGAACCGGACCCTGGCACCAAGGCCCACAGGTCGAGACCTCGATTCCGTTCCAGACGCGCGTCACAGCTGGAGCGACTTCCGAGTGGTACGCCGCCATGTCGCCCATCCGCAACCAGCCGCCATTCGTCTCATGATGGGCTGTGATGGTGCGCGCGATATCCCCTTCGTAGAAAGCGTGGCGTGCACCTGTGTGGCGGCATTTCGCCTTCTCCTCGTCTACCATGTAACGCAGGGTCTTTGCGAGGTCCGTCTGGCGGAAGACAGAGCCGACCACCGGCACGCGCCCATGCGGCAAATAGATCGCGGCATTTGAGTCCCATCGCCGATATTCGGCCTCGTGAATTTAAATCATGCCGGCGAGCAGCGGGTACATCGGGAAGCCGTCGGCGAAGCGGATTGCCGCTTGCGCCACCTCGCCGAAAGACATCGTGCCGAAGCGCTCCAGCGCAGTGATCCACGCGTCGGGCGCCGCTGGCACGACTGTACGCAAGAGGTTTTCCGGTATATGCCCCCCATATTCGCGGCGAAACCTATCGGGGTCGGCAAGTTGCGGCCAGTGGCCGAGCCCGGCAATGGTGTGGACTTGTCCGGTCTTCGCTTCGCGCACAATGATCGGCGCCACGCCCGCCACATTGACAATATCGCACTGGAGAACACCGAGCGCGATCCCGGCGGCAACACCGGCATCCACTGAGTTTCCCCCTGCCTCCAAAATTGCGAAGGCCGCATGCGCCGCGCCATAGTGGCCGGCGACCACCATATGCTGGGTCCCCATGAGCGTTGGCCGATGTGCGTTCGTGCTCCCCAACGAAAGGTCGGCGGAAACGGAAATAGAATCACTCATGTCGCACCTCAAGAGCTCTATTGATGGGTGAAGGAGCCGGCCCCGCACCTGTCGAGATGCCGCCTCGATCGGAGTAGCGGACTGTCCTACAGGACGCCCAGCTAGCATTGTATTTCTGATGGATAGAAGGTCGCGGCCATCCCATGAATGTGCCTCGGAGCACCCTAACTCGTAACCTGTATAAGTCAGCTGAGGACACCTTGCTCTCTGTCGGTGGCTCGACGGTCGCGCATTCGCTCATCCTGGATAAGCCGCCAGAGTTACAAATCATGATCCGACGATCCTTTTGGCACCTATGATCTGACCGGCGGCCAAAAGGATCGCCAGGATGACGAAAACCTGCAGCGCAGAAGCAGCAGCCACCACGAGCTGACCACCTTCGAACTGGAGATAACTGAAAATCTCGATAGGAAGAGTAACCCAACCCGGACCCGTAAGAAAAATTGCCGTATTCAATTCACCAAACGAAACGATAAAGGCAAAAAGCCAGCCGGAGAACACTCCCGGCCATACAATAGGCAATGTAATCCGCAGGAACGAAACCAGAGGACTTGCGCCTAAGCTTTGTGCTGCCTCCTCCAGCGTGATATCGAAGGCCAACAATGATCCAAGCACGGATCGAAATGCGTAGGGCAAGCAAATTACGATGTGAGCTAATAGTAGCCCCGGCAAGATCGCCATATGCACCGACTTATACAAAAGCAAAAGCGCCATGCCGAGTATGATGGCAGGAAACACCATGGGTGCGACAAACAGAGGCTGCAGCAGCGCCGAATGCCACCCGCGGCGCCTCGACACATAAACCGCAGCCATGAGACCGAGCACGGTCGCGCTCGTTGCAGCCACTATGGCGAGTACCAAGCTGAACAAGAATGCGCGGCGCATGCTTGACGTCGCGAAGAACTCTTGGAACCACCTCAGCGAAAACCCGACAGGCGGGAATGACAAGTTCTCACCGGAGCTGAAGGCAACCACCAGCACAATAACGATTGGCCCGATGATGAGAAGCATTGCGATCGCCGTGGCAATCCGAAGCACCAAGAATCTCAGTCACCGTCCGCGCCCCTGTACACGATGTGGCCGCAAAACAAGCTGAATGATCGCCGCGATAGTCATAGCTATAGCAAGAAGGATGAAAGCGAACGCCGCAGCTCTCGGCCAACGAAAAGTCGAAGCGCTGTCGAATGCAAGGCTGACGAGTAACTTATAGCGCGCTCCGCCTAGCAGGGCGATTGTTACATAGGCACTGAGCGTCAAGAATGTCACCATCATCAAGCCTGACGCCACGCCGGGCGTAGATAACGGAAGTGTAACGCGCAAGAATTTTCGGACCGGACCAGCTCCGAGGGATTCCGCGGCCTCGTAATAACTACGGTCAATCGTGGTAAGAGAGTTCGCTATCGAAACAATCATGTAGGGCAGTAAAATAGTGAGAAGTCCCATCGTAAGTGCGTCAAATGAATATAGAAACTGCAACGGCCTATCAGTAATGCCGAGTCCCATAAGAGAATTGTTGAGAAGCCCTTGCCGCGAAAGTATGGTCACCCATCCATACGCCCGCACGACGTTGCTGACCATGAGCGGAAACACGAGCAGAAGCAGCATCACCATGCGGCCACGAGGTGCCATTCCCGCCGCCAGGAGCGCAACCGGATAACCAAGTAAAAGGCAGATCGTGAGTACTGTCAAAGTAACCGAGAGCGTTCGTTGGATCACCAGTCCAACGAATGGGTCCGTCGCGATGTCCAAGTAGTTGGCTAGTGTCGGTCGAACCTCGAAGAGGGAGACCGGCGAATTCGTCATAAAGCTAACAAAAAATAGAAAGAGCAAAGGAGTGACAAAGAAAACTACAACCACAATGGTCGGTAAAGCCGCGATAGCAGCAAATGGGATGCGAATTGCCGGCTTCATCAGATCAATCCAAAACGACGAGGGCGTCAGTACTCCAGCTCAAACAAGTCTCCGCACCAGGAGAAAGATCACCTAAGAGAGAGCTACTTGTTACGAGCGCTGTAATTTCGTTCCCCGCGCACTCTATCGTCACTTGGGTGTGGGCACCTCTATAAACGATGCTCTTGATGCAACCGCGAACCCCTCCTTGTTCATCGAGGCGAACCTTTTCGGGCCGAAGTGCCAGTTTGAGACGCGTCGCTGCCTCTCTATGCGAACTTGGTACGCTGAAGACCGAACCTAGACACTCCACATCCAGAACAGTCCCGCGATAGCCCTTTACTATTCCCTCAATGATATTGCTGGCTCCCAAGAATGTCGCCACAAACTCGTTCTTTGGGCGCTCGTAGATCTCAGATGGAGAACCTGTTTGCTGCAGGCGGCCGTCACGCATGACAGATACAAAATCTGACATCGTAAGGGCTTCTTCTTGATCGTGAGTAACGAATACCGTCGTGGTGCCCAGACGCTTCTGCAACTGACGAATTTCTAATTGCATCTGGTCCCGCAGCATTTTGTCCAAGGCACCCAGCGGCTCGTCAAGCAAAAGCACATCTGGCTCGAATACTATTGCTCTGGCGAGCGCCACACGCTGTTGCTGTCCGCCCGAAAGCTGGCGCGGGAACCGATCACGTAGCGACCCGAGAGCAACTATATCGAGCGCATCTGCAACGCGTTTCCGCGCCTCCGCACCTTGAATGCGGCGCATTTGCAGCCCGAACCGGACGTTCTCTTCGACCGAAAGATGCGGGAAGAGCGCATAATTTTGGAACACCATTCCAAAGTTGCGTTTGTACGCGGGCAAGTTCGTGACCTGTTTCTCGCCGATAAATACATCCCCTCGGGTCGGCTGTTCAAAACCAGCGATAAGGCGCAGCGAGGTTGTCTTTCCGCAGCCACTGGGTCCCAAGAGCGAGAAGAAAGATCCTCGCGGGATAACGAGATCCAACCTGTGTAGCGCAATCGAGCTGCCATAATGCTTTTCGACTCCGCTGAAGCGAACATCAGATGTCGATATTTCTCTCGGATAGCTTGACGCTATTGCCATGGTATTTCTCTTTGGATATTTTTTAACGACTAGATACAATACGGGTCCATCGGTCAGTCCATTCCCCGCGTCGATCCGCCATGTAGTCCAAGTCTAGATTCACTAAGCGAGAAATATGGTCCGGCGTAAATTGAGCTCTCTCTTGCAAATTAGGCGGCAGCGTCGAGATCTCATCGGGATGAGTTCCCGGGTAGTTAAACATCCGGGTCGTCCAGCTCTGAACCTGAGGATCACACACCAAATTTATGTAGCTTTCGGAAAGTTCTAGATTCTTGGTGTTTTTAGCGATCCCACAGCCGGACATGTAGGGCAGAGCTCCTTCGCGCGGATAAGCCCAATCTACGTCCGCACCACGGTCCTTCGCCGTGAAAGCCTGTGCTTTGTAGAGCAAACTGATATCGGCCTCACCGTTTACGAGCGAGCTGATTAAGGTGTCCGTGTCTTTCGCCCAGATCGGATTGAGTTCCACCAACCGCTTGAGCATCTCGAAGCCGGCTTCTGCGTCCTTCGGATCCTTGCCTGCCGCAATCGCGCCAATCGGAATTATGTATGGTCCCACTGAATGGCTGATCTCAGGGATGACAAGCCGATTCTTGAAACGCTTGTCCCAAAGGTCCGCGAAACCAGTCGGAGGGACCTTCACGTTGGCGCGATTGTAGGCTAAGCCGAGCGCCGAATAGCAGAACGCCACCCAATCTTTGCGCCTGAAACGCCCAGGAATTCGGCGCAGGTTAGGCATGCGCGGGGACGAAAAATCCAGTTCCTCAAGAACCCCTTGTGCTGTTGCGAGTGGCGCCGTAGAATCCGCCAAACTGACGATGTCATAGATCTGATTGGAAAGGTTAAGCTTGAGCTTTGTCACACGGTCGGCGGGATTTGAGCTCCGCTCTTGGATGACTTCGACCCCAGTTAACTTTTGGAAGGGCGCGTCGAAATTATTCGCGACAGCATTGCCCCACTGTCCTCCCCAGGTCATATGGGCAATAGATGCCGGTTTAGATTGAGACCAGGCGCGATGCGACATCGTCGTCAGCGGCAATAACAACGCTCCTTGAACGAGCTCACGGCGATTCATCGGCTGTTCCTTTCTCCGGTCTGATAAAATCTAGCTAGGGTCCCAGAGACAAACAGATCCAGAAGCGACAAACTATCGCATGGATCCGACATTGGGTGTCCACATCGACATCGATGGCCGGCGTAGGCCACACCAAGCCAGCTCGTATTTAGCTTCGCTCCGAAGTTTATCAGCATAACGGCACATTGACGGCGAGACCTCCCTTCGAAGTCTCCTTGTATTTCCGGTTCATGTCTTTGCCGGTCTGCCGCATGGTCTCGATGACTTGGTCAAGCGAAACGCGGTGTGTCCCGTCTCCGTGGAGGGCAAGCCTGGCAGCATTGATCGCCTTTACCGACGCTATTGCGTTGCGCTCGATGCAAGGGATTTGAACCAAGCCTCCGATCGGATCACAAGTCAGGCCGAGATTGTGCTCAAGTGCAATCTCCGCCGCATTTTCGATGTGCGCGTTGGAGCCACCCATTGCCGCAGCTAGACCTGCGGCAGCCATAGCGGCGGCGGAACCAACCTCTCCCTGACATCCAACATCTGCCCCGGAGATAGAGGCATTTCTCTTTATGATGGAACCTATGGCAGCGCCGGTCAGAAGAAAGGTATGCACTCCCTCGCGGGACGAGCCAACAACGAAGCGATCAAAGTAATGTAGAACTGCCGGGATGATACCGGCGGCACCATTTGTTGGTGCCGTCACCACCTTACCGCCGGCTGCGTTTTCCTCGTTCACCGCCAATGCGTAAAGGTTCACCCAATCCATCGCGCGGAGCGGATCGCCTTGATCAAGTTTACCGCGTTCAACCAGGGCGGCATGCAACCCAGCCGCACGGCGCTTGACCGACAAACCGCCGGGCAAGGTCCCTACCCCTCTGATGCCGCGAGCAACGCAATCCCTCATCGCGGCCCATATGGCGTCGAGGCCCTCATCAATCATTAGGTCGTCGCGCAGGACTTCTTTCATTCGCGCGGGCTATCTCGGCCACGGATTTCTTTGCGCGGGATGCACATTCCAACAATTCATCAGCCGACCGATAGTCAAACGGTGGCGCGACATAGCCGGAAGGCAACTTGCCGAATTCCTCTTCGGTTACAACGAAGCCGCCGCCCGTGGAGTAGTACATTTGCTGGGTTATGGCATTGTCGCCGCGCCACAGCGTGAACATTAGCGCGTTCGGATGAATTGAAAGAAATTTTCGTCGATGGAATACGATATCGACAGCCGGGTCGAATGACAGAGAAAAGCCGGCGACTTTGATTTTCTTCTCCTCGCTAACAGTTTTTACAATTTCGACTATTTTGTCGGGATCTATGGTTTCTGGTTTCTCGCCTGCGAGCCCCAATAGGGCAGCGGTATTGGTGGCATGTCCCATACCAGTCAAAGCGAGAGAGCCATACAAATCACAATTGACCCGGTCGGCCTTCGTCAACGTGCCAGCCCGCTTGCAACGCTCCAGGAAAAAACCTGCAGCGCGCATCGGACCTACCGTATGCGAACTTGATGGCCCGATCCCTATTCGGAACAGATCGAAGACACCGACAAACGGCAGCGCTTCCCGAACAGTATTTTTTCTCAAGTTTGGCACAAGGGCTCGATTTCGATCATCAGAGAAAATGCTCTGTCAAACTGGTTCGCGGGGTATCGTTTCTCTGCAGAAGGGCGACCTGCAGCACTTTTTGCCTTTCAATTATTCGCGTCCGATCTATTTGCATCCAGCGGCGTTAGATCCTGCGCGTTGTCGGTCTTTCGTTTTTCCGTGCACACCGATATCCACGATTTCGAAATCATGTCCCATTCGCCTTTTCCTCCGCGTTTCGGCGCGGTGACGGAGCTTCAACTCATTGATGCGCCCGTCGCGCGGCGTCCAATGTGTTCTTCATCAGAAACGCGATTGTCATGGGCCCGACCCCTCCCGGAACGGGAGTCACTGCAGAGGCGACCCGCGCAACCGCGGGATAGTCGACGTCGCCGACAAGACGGGTCTGGTCGACACCTTTTTCGGGTGCCGAAATGCGATTGATGCCGACATCAATGACGACGGCGCCGGGCTTGATCCAGTCACCGGAAATCATCTGCGGCCTCCCCACCGCCGCGACCAGGATATCCGCCGTACGGCACAAAGCCGGGAGGTCGCGCGAGCGACTATGCGCAATCGTCACCGTTGCATTCGCGGCAAGAAGCAAATTAGCCAGCGGTTTGCCAACGATATTGGACCGGCCGACCACGACAGCGTTTTGCCCTGACAAATCGCTCCCCAGAACATCGGTGATCAGTCGCATGCAGCCGGCGGGCGTGCACGGAACCAGGGCCCTCGTGATCGATCCCGCACTCACCTTTCCGACGTTGGTGAAGTTGAACCCATCGACGTCCTTGGCGGCCGATATCAACTGAGTAACATGGTCGGCATCGACATGGGGCGGAAGAGGAAGCTGCACCAAAATTCCGTGGATCGCCGGGTCCCGGTTGAGCCTGTCGATGAGCGAAACAAGCGTTCCTACGTCAGTGTGCGCGGGTAATGAATGCTCAAAAGAGAGGAATCCGCAATCTCGCGCAGCCCGCCCTTTGGCTTTTACATAAACCTTGCTCGCTGCGTCGTCTCCAACGATGACGACAGCAATTCCGGGCTGGATTCCCGTGGTAGCGCAAAATTCAGCGGCGGCGGCCTTGACCTCGGCCAGCACCGTTAGCGAGGTCTGCTTCCCATCTATGATTTTTGCCGAAACGACTTTCATCAGGCAAATACCACGGTCTTTTTGCCGTTCAACATGATCCGCGCTTCCAGATGGCGCTTGACGGCCCGCGCAAGAACCCTTGATTCGATATCGCGACCGGTCGCCACGAAGTCATCGACGTTCATTGTATGAGTGACACGTTCGGTTTCCTGCTCAATTATCGGACCTTCATCCAGATCTGGCGTGACGTAATGGGCCGTCGCTCCGATCAGTTTCACTCCGCGGTCAAACGCCTGATGATAGGGTCTTGCCCCCTTAAAGGAAGGTAGAAATGAGTGGTGAATGTTGATGATCTTCCCAAAGAGGCGGTTAGAGAGATTGTCCGATAATATTTGCATATACCGCGCCAAAACGATCAGCTCTGCTCCGCTCTCCTGAACCAGCTTGAGCATTTTTTCCTCTTGCTCCGGCTTGTTTTCCTGGTTCACAGACCAAAAATAATAAGGAATACCCTCCGACT
Source organism: uncultured Alphaproteobacteria bacterium (assembly GCA_963793165.1). Lineage (GTDB taxonomy): Bacteria > Pseudomonadota > Alphaproteobacteria > Rhizobiales > Xanthobacteraceae > Bradyrhizobium. The sequence goes on along the minus strand of CAWBYU010000001.1, from coordinate 653,344 downwards.
GTGCGGTCTTCCGGCTGTCATCATGGTTTGAAACGATTGCCACTACTTCCGCGCTGAGCCAGTTCACGCGTATCTGATAAAGTAAATGGTGCATTGCGTGGTCGAGTTTCGACACCATGATGATGATTTTCGGCCTTCGTGAAGCGAGGAAGACTGCGGTCCGCAATTCGAACCGTTCAACGATCGGCGCCAGCGACCGCTCAATCTCATCCCTGCTCAGACTTGCAGCGGCCTCGAACGCAATCCGCATAAAGAAGCGATTTGTTGCCCGGTCGAAAAACTGATTGCTGTCGGTGATGTTAGCGCCGCGCGCAGTGATTTCCGTCGTAACCGCCGCGACAATTCCCGGAGAGTCCTCGCAGGAGAGGGTCAGAACAAAGGTCTGTGAGAGAGGCATCATGTTGTTCATCTGAGATTTCTCAATTCATAGTCCGGTCGCGATTTCCCGACTGATGACGGCAAGCAGTCCCCAGACATGAGAGGACCATGAACGCAGGAAGGCCACGCGATACCGGTCGGGCGCCTGCTTGATAATCAGCACGTCGGCCCGGTCGAAAAGAGTTCGCACGGCGGTGCTCGAAGCCATTGCTTCGAGATCGAGCGGACAAACCGCCATTAACGCATAGCCCGCCGACCTGCCTCCGACTTCTATGACACATTCGCGATCGGAGATTTCTACCAGGCTATGGAAGTGATCGGCTTCCAGCAATCGGGACGCCTTTCTGATCTCCACGGATTCGCTGGCGGCGGTAGCCAGAATCCACTCGTCCGGTCCGACACAGACAGCACGGCGTCCATTGCGTTCTCGTACTTCGCCAATTCTGGACGGGATGTCTACACCAAAGCCCCGTGATACAGCTTCGCGTGATGCGGGATCGAGGCGCAGACTGAAGGACGCTTCTTCCAGAATCTGCGTTGCCGTCAGTTGATCCGACAAATTGATCGGCGGGGCACTGCTGAGTGGACTGTATGATTCCAACATGGGTTGCTCGTTATGCCTCAAGACGCCTGCCGACGGGGTCGACGAATGTGGTGCTCACTACCTCCGCGGTATACGTAACGGTAGACATCGGCACATGGACGGATGAAGCGAGGCGCGCGCGGCCATCCTCGATGAGGGCCAGCGCTATGGAACGTCCTAGCTCCTGGCTGAAATAGGAGGAAGTTACATGCCCGATCATTTTCAATGGGACCGCAGAAGGATCAGCCACGATCTGAGCGCCCTCTTCCAACACGACATTCGGATCTCTCGTGAGCAGCCCGACGATCTGTCGGCGGCCAGTTCGCACAAGATCCGGACGCATCAACCCGCGTTTACCGACGAAATCTGGCTTGGCCTTGCCGACCATTTGGCCGTAGCCCGCGTCGTCGGGCGTCACCGTGCCGTCGGTGTCCTGCCCGACGATCATGTATCCCTTTTCCGCGCGAAGGACGTGCATGGCCTCGGTGCCGTATGGCTCGATTCCGAATTCCTGTCCCGCAGCGTAAATCGCTTTCCAGACCGCAAGGCCGTAGCGAGAGGGGACATTCAGTTCGAAGCCGAGTTCGCCGCTGAAACTCACGCGAAACAGCCTCAGAGGTACGCCGCAGAATTTGCCTTCCGCCACCGACATATGCGGGAATGCATCCGCGCCGATATCGATGTCCTCGACGAGCGGCTGCAATAGCTTGCGTGCGTGAGGACCGTTGAGCGCGATTACCGCCCATTGTTCCGTAGTCGGCGTGAGCCAGACTTTCAAGTCGGGCCATTCTGTTTGCCGATAGTCCTCCATCATACCGAGGACTAGTGGAGCCCCACCGGTCGTGGTCGTGACGTGGAAACGATCCTGAGCCAGCCGACCGATGACCCCGTCGTCGCGAATGTAGCCGTCCTCGCCCAGCAGCAATCCGTAGCGGCAGCGGCCCGGCGCAAGCTTCGTCCAGTTGTTGATATACATGCGATTCAGGAATTCCGCCGCGTCAGGGCCGCACACTTCTATTTTACCCAGCGTGGAGGCATCGAACATGCCAACCGAACGGCGCACGGTTTTGCATTCCCTGGCCACAGCCTCATGCATCGTTTCGCGCTCTTGCGGGAAATACCAGGCGCGGCGCCAGAGCGAGACCGGCTCAAAAACCGCGCCGCGCTCTTGCATCCAGGCGTCCATCGGCGTTTTTCGCGTTACCTCGAAAAGCGCGCCGCGATGATAGCCTGCAAACATGCCAAAGGTGGTGGGAGTGAAAGGCGGCCTAAACGTCGTCAGGCCAACCGCCGTCGGACTCTTGCCCAGAGCGTCCGCGGCGATCACCAGCGCGTTGATATTGGAGGTCTTACCCTGATCGGTTGCCATGCCGTTCGTGGTGTAGCGCTTGATGTGCTCGACCGACCGGAACCCCTCGCGAACCGCCTGCCGTATATCCTTTGCCGTGACGTCATTCTGAAGATCGACAAACGCCTTTACCTTTGAAGCATCGCCATCGGTGGAGAGATCGCGTTGGCTGACGCCCGACATGGAAATATCGTCGGTCACCGAAAATCCCGGCCTAAGGCAGTCGACCGTCGGATGCGTTACCTGCGTGACCGCTGTTCCAGCCTCCGTTCCCCTCTCCAGGGCGGCCAAGATGCTGAACTCACCGCTGCAAGCTCCGGCACAGTGCACCTTCTCGCGGGCCTCTCCGGGCAGAAACGCTTGCAGATCGTCATTCCACACGAGCTTACCCTGCGTCTGGGAAAACAGATGAATGCTGGGCGTCCAGCCGCCGCAAGTGAGCAGCGCATCACAGCCTATGTTCAACACCTGCCCGGCACGGCCGTCGGCTCCAATCCGATTGACCCGCACGGCCGACACCCGACGTCGCCCCGAAGTACGAGAGACGGTCCACCCCTCCAGCACCTGGACGCCAAGCTGATTGGCTCGCTGCTTGAGGTCGGCGGACACATCGGGACGTATATCCAGAATGGCTTCTACCTTCATGCCGGCGGCGGCAAAGTCGAAGGCGGCTCCCCACGCAGAATTGTTCGACGTGGCTACGACCACACGTTCGCCAACCTTTACGCCATAACGATTGAGATAGGTTCGCGCAGCGCTCGCGAGCATCACACCTGGGCGATCATTGCCTTCGAACACAAGCGGCTTCTCGATGGCACCCTGCGCGAGCACGACTTGCCTGGCTCGTACACGCCAGAGCCTTTCGCGCGGCGCGCCATCCGGTGGAGTTTCCAGATGATCTGTAACGCGTTGGCAGAGGCCGATCATGTTGTAGTGATAGTAGCCAATGGCCGTCGTTCTCGGCAGAACAGTCACGTTCTTCATGCTCTTGAGAATGTTGAGCGCGGCTTCGAGCCATTGCCACGACGTCTGCCCGTCAATCTTGGCTGTTACTTCGGAAAGAAGGGAGCCGCCTGGTTCGGATTGCTCGTCAACAAGGAATACCTTGGCGCCTCTTTCGCCGGCGCGTAGTGCTGCCGCAAGGCCGGCCGGCCCGGCGCCGACCACGAGTACGTCGCAGTATGCGAAGCGGCTCGCATATATATCCGGGTCGCGCGCCGTTGGCGCGGTGCCGAGGCCGGCTGCGCGACGGATGATTGGCTCATAGACCTTGTTCCAGAAAGACCGCGGCCACATGAAGGTCTTGTAGTAAAACCCGGCGGTAAACAGCGTACCCATGGCGTCGTTGAAGACGCCGATATCGCACGAAAGCGATGGCCAGCTATTTTGGCTTTTTGTCCGTAGTCCGTCGAACAGTTCAAGCACCGTCGCGCGCGTATTGGGATCTTCGCGGCCATTGCCTCGATCGACACCCACCAGGGCATTCGGCTCCTCCGAGCCGGCGCTATAGATGCCTCGGGGACGATGATACTTGAACGAGCGGGCTATGAAATGCTCACCGTTGGCAAGCAACGCGGATGCCAGCGTATCGCCACGATAGCCGTAATATTTTCTGTTGTCGAAGAAGAAGGCAAGATGCTCAGACCGGGCGACGCGCCCACCCGTCGCATTTCGATAGCGGCTCATCGGCGTAGTCCTTCGAGCTCTTCGAAGCTAGGCGGCCGTTCGCCGGCTTTATAGGTCATCAGTATCTTGTCGGTCACTGTATCACGCACGGCGTTGAAGAAACGCCCGGAACCGTGAACGTGACGCCAACGCTCGAAATGAAGACCGCGCACGTTCTTGCGGATGAACAGAAAATTCTTCCAGTCTTCATCACTGACCGCCGAAGGATTTGCGGGACGCAGGACATGCGCCTCTCCTGCATAGGCGAATTCGATTTCCGGGCGTTCTTCGCCGGAATACGGACACCGGATCAACAGCATGACATACCCTCAGTGGGCGACGGCCGCAGCGGCGGCTTCGTCGATAAGCCGGCCATTGACGAAACGATCGAGATTGAACGGCGCGCTTATCGGATGCGGTTCGTCACGAGCGACGGTGTAGGCAAGGAGTTGCCCTGCACCCGGCGTGGCCTTGAAGCCGCCGGTGCCCCACCCGCAATTGAGATAGAGACCGGCGATCGGCGTCTTGCCCAGAATCGGCGAACGATCGGGCGTCACGTCGACAATGCCGCCCCATTTTCGCAGCATGCGCATCCGCGCGAAGATCGGGAATATTTCACAGATTGCCGCCAGCGTTTGCTCGATGACCGGCAGTCCGCCGCGTTGGCTGTAGGAAACGTATTGATCGGTACCCGCGCCGATGACGAGTTCGCCCTTGTCCGACTGGCTGATATAGGCATGCACCGTGTTGGAGAGCACGACGCAGGGGAAAACCGGCTTGACCGGCTCCGAGACGAGCGCCTGCAAAGGATAGCTCTCAAGCGGCAAGGCGATACCGGCCGTTTCCATCACGACGGACGTGTTGCCGGCGGCCGATACCGCGACCTTCCCGGCACGAACGAACCCGCGCGCCGTCTCCAGACCGACGACCGCTCCCGACGGCTCGCGGCGTATGGCCGTCACCGGACAATTCTGGATGATATCGACGCCGCGCGCTGCCGCGGCACGTGCGAAGCCCCACGCCACAGCGTCGTGACGCGCGACACCGCCCCGCGCCTGCAGCGTCGCGCCGACGATCGGATACCGGGCGTTCGGTGATATATCGAGCGGCGCACAGAACGCCTTCGCTTCTGCCGGAGACAACCATTCATTCTGCACGCCATTCAGGCGATTGGAATGAATATGGCGCTTGAAGACCTTGATATCGTGCGCGGTGTGAGCAAGCATCATGACGCCGCGCTGAGAGAACATGACGTTGTAGTTCAGTTCCTGGCTCAACCGCTCCCAAAGCTTCAGCGCGTGGTCATAGAGACGAGCGCTTTCGTCATAAAGATAGTTGGAGCGGATAATCGTCGTATTGCGACCGGTGTTACCGCCGCCTAGCCACCCCTTGTCGATCACCGCGACACGATTGATGCCGTGCTCCTTCGCAAGATAGTAGGCCGCTGCGAGCCCGTGACCTCCGGCCCCGACAATGACGACGTCATACTCGGGCTTGAGCTCGGCGTCCGGCCATTGCGGTTGCCAGTTCTTGTGACCCGTGAACGCATTCATCACGAGCGAGGGAAAGGAAAAGCGCGTCATCGGAGCAGCCGATCTTGTTGATGGTTCTCAATATGCCGCATCTGGCTATACGGGACAGAACGCAGACGTCGATTCGATGGTACGTGCGCGACAGTGTCGAAGGGCTGAGAACCCGCGCCGATCCCGTTCCGGAGGCGAATTGATGCGGAAATACCGCATTCCAATGATGCGCTTGAACGGAGCAAATGCGTCGATAGAATGGTACCGATACGACACGGCGCAAGAGGTGGATGTGGATATGGCATGCGAAACGCTCTCCGCACGTCCGAGGAAGGGCGCCCGGCTGTCCGTCGGCCTGATTCTGACCCGGCGCTTCACCCTTGGTGCACTCGCCAACTTCGTCGACGTGCTGCGCCTCTCGGGCGATGAGGGAGACCGCAGCCGCCAGATTCTCTGCGAGTGGACCATTCTTTCCGAGACGATGAACGGGGTTCCATCGAGTTGTGGCGTCATCGTCCAGCCGAATGAGCGCCTCGGTAATCCCGCAAAATTCGACTACATCGCCGTGGTCGGCGGCCTGATCGACGAGATACCCAATATCGGCACCGGTTACCGGCAGTACCTGCAACGCGCAGCGGAAAAGGGCGTGCCCCTCATCGGCATCTGCACCGGAGCATTTGCGCTGTACCGTCTCGGGCTGATGCGTGGCTACAAATGCTGCGTCAGCTGGTTTCACCATGGCGACTTTGTCGAACAGTTCGACGGCCTGCATCCCATCTCGGACCGCATCTTCGTTGTCGATCGCGATCGCCTGACATGCGCGGGTGGGGCCAATTCCGCTCATCTCGCGGCGTGGCTGGTGGAAAAGCATGTCGGGAGCGCCCAGGCATTGAAGAGCCTGCGAATCATGGGTTTCGACGAAGCCGAGAAGCCAGATAAATCACAGCCGGGCATTCCCCTGAATTTCACGACCAGCGTCGCACCGGTGCGAAAGGCGCTGCTGCTGATGCAGCAGTCGCTGGATACCCCGATGTCGATCGCGGAAATCGCCAAAAGGATCGGCTCCAGCCGCCGCCAGCTTGAGCGGCAATTTCAAATGGAGTTCAGCAGCACGCCAACGGCGATTTCACGTACAATTCGGCTCGATCATGCAGAATGGCTTCTAAGAACGACCACCAAGACCATCACCGCGATCGCCGAGGACTCCGGCTTTTCCGATTCCTCGCATTTCATCAGGGCGTTCCGCTCACGAAGAGGGCTTACCCCGCTCGCTTTTCGCGGGAACCACGGGCCCCAGTCACAGGTCTGAGGATCGCCATCCTTCAGAGAGAAACTCTTGCAGTCGTGCTGGCCTCGGAAAACGCTCCACTCGTGGCGACGAGTTCACCAAATATCTCACCATCCATCCCGAGCTTCCTCGCGATATCGATGTGCGCTTCGATGGCATATTGAGCACCAAGAGCGACGCATACGGCGATTCCGATCAGTTTTCTCAAGAGGAGCAATCCGCCCCCCGCGATATAACCTCGCGAAAGCGATTCCAAAAAACCGCACAATGTTACCGGATCTACCGCAAGGGCCCTCAAGCGCCTCGCGCGTGCACGTCATTCAGCTGACCTACAATACCCAGGACTGTTGCGGATCTGGATGCTTGAGAGTACGGATAGCAGCCTTTCCGACTTCGGTCGGGAAGTATTGAACAAAATGAGCCGCGTCGAATTCTGTGCGATCTCTCCCATGTCGGGCCCAAGACGTCGGAAGCAACGATTCTCTATTCGGAAACGCCGGTCGCCTTCGCTCACGTCTGTCCCGCCGCCCTGAAAGAGCACCCCCGCAACAAGAGCGATCACCTTTTGCGGCTGATCGCCAAAAAGGACGGGTTCGTTGGCGTTACCCTTTATCACTGGTTCCTGACTAAGGGAGACAATTCGACCAGCGAAGATTACGCGGACGCTATCGAATATACCTTGAACATCGTCGGCGAGAATCAGGTCGGTTCTGGTACCGACTTCACGCAGGAACAAGGACCACATTTTTCTCGACTGGCTGGGCCACGACAAGGGTTATGCGCGGGCGACGCACCAAGAATCGGAAACCGCTATTCCCTCGTGGCATGAGCACGATCGGTGAGACGCCGAGCCTGACGGCGGAACTGCTGCGACGCGGATGTCCGAACGGTGCGTCTTCAAGGTGATGGGCGGAAACTGGCTGCGCTCAATGGCGTGATCGACAAATAGCGCTCCGCCAAGGCAGCCTCGCTACAAGATCAGATGTGTCTCGGATTCACACTTCATTGGCGGAAGCGTATCCTTCTTATAAACCGCAACGCGGTTACGCATTTCCGTCGGCGTTGATTGAAACTCGTCCTGGAAGTGCCTGGAGAAATGCGAAGAATCCGCGAACCCGCATGCGAAGGCGATGCGAGTCACCGTCTCCTCGGTGTTGATCAGCAGCCACTCGCCATATCGCAGACGCAATGTCCGATAGATACGCGAAGGTGATTGCCCGAAAGATGCGGCAAATATTCTCTCCAGATGCCTGTCGCTGGTGTTGAGCCGATCGGACAACTCGCTCATGGTCAGCGGATTGCTGAGATTTTGTTCCATGACGATGACAGCGCGGCGAGCTCGCGGGTCGCGAATCTTGCCGAGATCCAGCCAGCTTCGATGAGGGATGTGCGCCGCTGCGCGGCGCCGGTCTACCATCAGCCGGTCGATGAGCTTTACAACCCGGTCACCGCCGCAATGGCGTTCTACTAGGTAACTTGCCACATCGATCGAAGCGGTCCCGCCTGCACAGGTGATGCGATCACCATCGTCCAGGAAAAGACGATCGTAAACGGGGACTGCCCCGGTATCGAGCCGCTCCAGATCATCGACATGGAAGCTCGCAACGCAACACCGACGTCCCTCGAGCAGGCCGGCCTTTGCGAGAACGATACCGCCGGTGCAAAGTCCCACCATCGGCAAGCCGAGGGCCGCGGCATCGACAATATACTTTTCCTGCCGGCGGGATGCGCTGTGAACGCCTGTCATGAGGCCCGAGGCGACCACCACATAGTCGAATGAAAGCGGATCCCGCAGGGCGCAATCAGGGGTGAGGGCCGGTCCGCAACTGGAACGAACCGGAGCGCCGTCGAGCGACATCACTACCCACTGACATCGTATCTGCTTGCTGCGGTCGCCGACGTCGGCCGCAAGTCTCAGTGCATCCACGAAACCTGCGAGCGCGGTCAGTGTGAATTCGGGCCAAAGCACGATACCGACCTTCAACGTCGGCTGTCCGACGCAATCGGCATTGTTCCACCCTTCGCGAACGGCCGACCAGATCGCTCCTTTGCTCACATGCATCCAGCTGCTCCGACGGACAATTCAGATCATCATAGATACTCGGAAGGGAAGATACTAGAAAGCCTATTTTTTAGAAGCGTAAGGCGCAAGGTTCAGGCAGCCATGGCCATTGGATTTCCGGTCTTGAACGTCGGGCCTGTGCCTTGAGGCGTCGTGTTCTTTCTAGCCCTTGAGGCAGCCTGAAACGATCTTCCGAGGCAGCCCACTCCACTTTCAGAAGCTTCGGCCAGAGCAATACCCGACATCATCGACCTACGTTCTGCCGCTACACCCAAGAAGGTAAACTATGCGATCGTCCCGGATCATTCATATCATCAATTGCCACGCTGAAGGAGAAGTGGGCGACGTCATCGTAGGGGGCGTCGCACCGCCGATCGGCAACACGCTATGGGAACAATCGCGCTCCATCGCGCAGGACCAGCGCTTGCGCAACTTCGTTCTCAACGAACCGCGCGGCGGCGTTTTTCGCCATGTGAACCTGCTGGTTCCCCCGAAAGACCCACGCGCCCAGATGGGCTGGATCATCATGGAGCCGGAAGACACCCCGCCGATGTCAGGCTCCAACGCCATCTGCGTATCGACGGTACTGTTGAACTCCGGCTTTCTTCCCATGCAGGAACCGGAAACGCGGCTGATCCTGGAAGCGCCAGGCGGGCTGATCAAAGCCACCGTTACGTGCCGCGATGGAAACGCCGAGCATGTGCGGATATCAAACGTGCCCTCGTTCGCCGACCGTTTGGATGCTGTCCTGGAGGTTGAAGGCATCGGCACATTGAAAGTCGATACGGCTTACGGCGGCGACAGCTTTGTCATAGCGGACGCGAAAACGTTAGGCTTCTCTGTCCGGGCCGACGAAGCCAAAAGCATCGCGGAAATTGGCATGAAGATCACCGCCGCCGCCAACGAACAGCTTGCCTTCCAACACCCCGAAAACCGTGACTGGAAACACATATCATTTTGCCAGATCGCGGCCCCGATCACCTACGAAGACGGCATCATGTCGGGGGCCAGCGCGGTAACAATTCGGCCCGGCAAGATCGATCGCTCCCCATGCGGCACGGGATGTTCGGCCCGTATGGCTGTACTGCATGCACGCGGTCTCCTGAAAGTTGGAGAACGCTTCGTCGGCCGCTCGATCATCAATTCGAGGTTCGACTGCTGGATCGAGGCGGAAACGGAACTCGCTGGCCGTCCAGCTATAGTCCCCTCAGTTGGAGGACGTGCATGGATTACGGGTATGCAACAGCACATGCTCGATCCCAGTGACCCATGGCCGGAAGGATACCGCATGTCCGACACGTGGCCGAGCGCTCAGTAAGCTCAGCACAATCGGCGTGTCCCCCACTCGTAGATCACAGCCCATTCGCCAAATAAGGTCGGCTGCACGTCGAGCGTATAGAAACGTGCCATGTTCTTGCCGTCGTCTACGCGGACCAGGTTGATCACGGCCAAGATCCTAATTTTTCTCCCGGCCATAGCGTAAGCGCGATCGTCGCGCGGCTGACGCCAAACAGCGGCGCCAGATCGTTGGGAATTTCACCATTGGCCAACCACTGCCTTGCCTCAGTCTTTTGCTTGTCGTTCAGCTTTTCCTTGCGACCCATCTTCACGCCACGCCCCTGGGCAAGTTTACGCCCTTCGTGGGTACGCTTGATAATGCGGCCGCGTTCATCCTCGGCCATGGCTGAAAACATCGCCATGAAACCACGGCCGATCGGCGTGGCTAGATCGATGTAGCTGCGATCGAGCACACAGATCGTGGCGCCGGCATCGATCACGGCCTTGATGATGTGCAAGTCATCCCACACTGACCGGGTGGCGCGATCCCACTCCGCGATAACCAGCTCGTCGCCTTCCCTTAGCACGGCCAAGGCCGAAGCCAGTTCAGGCCGGCCGGCCATGCTCTTGCCCGACGCGGTATCTGAAAAACCCTATCGCACTCCTCGGCCTTCAGCGCCTTGAGCTAGCGGGTCAGATCTTGTTGCGTAGTGCTGATCCGGGCGTACCCGATCCGACGTTTTGGGGCTTTAGATTTGAGGGTCATTCATGAGCCCTCCAACTCCTTGAGAAGACGGCCGCAACGGGGGTTGCATTCCAGAATCAAAATTTGTTTATAGAAACAAATTTACTGTATTTATGAATAATAGGACAGTGAGCGTTCGTTCCACGCACCTTGGAGTTGTTATGACAAACGTTTATGGAACACCCGAAAAGGTAACAATGAAGGCCACCCTCTTCGGTGCCGCGATCTCCGCGCTCGAGAATGATGGCTGGAAGGTGGAGCGGGTGGCCGGCAGCGGTAAGTCCAGCGTCCGCCGCATCACCAAAGGCAAGGAGAGCAAGGTCGTCTCGATCCGCACCACCCAAGACCGGTCGATCGCCTTCCCCCGCATCGAGGGCGACAAAAGCTGGCGCACGCTTGATGTAGTCGATGCCGTTGTCGCGGCCTCGGTCGATGACAAGGAAGATCCCCATTTCGCCAACATTCATCTCCTGCCGGGCGACGAGATGCGCGACCGCTTCAACCGGACCTACGAAGCGCGTCTCAGGGCCGGGCACACGATTCCGGTCGGCCGCGGCGTCTGGCTTTCCCTGTATGCGAACGAAAGCTTCAGTCCCGTCCATCTGCTCGGCGCCGGCGCCGGAAACAAACACCCTCCGTTCGCAAAGGTACCGCTCGATGCCACGATCCTGATCTCGGCCGACAACGAGGTCGACGAGGAAGAACCCAAAGGCGACGAAGGGTTGACGATCGCAGAGGCCAAACGCCGCCTGGGAATCACTTTCGGCGTCGATCCCTCCAGCATCAAGGTCATTGTCGAGGGCTGATGAGCGCGCCGATCGATGTGTGGGACACTGGCACCTTCGACCAGGATCTGATTTCAAAGCTGCGCGCCAGCGAGCAGCTGATTCGCGACTATCTGACCACGGATCGCCGTCTGTTCGAGGAACGCGAGGCGTCGGATCACAGGATGCCGCACGCCACCAACCCTTATGGCAGCGATTACATGGTGTTCGTGGAAGAGGTCGGCCGCGACATCATGCAGGCGCGGACGATCCGCGCATGGCACTACACGCGGCTGGTCGACGCTGAGGTCAGCATAATCACAACGACCGGCCTTTATCTCTCGACGCTGGAGACCCTGCGTCGCAGGCTCGACGCGCAGGTCAAGACCAAGGTGTTTTCGGCGGCAGACGCTGACGCGCTGTTCGCGGCAAGCCCTTTTCAGGAGCAGGAGGAAATCCGCTCCGGCAGGTTCTGGATGACGTCCGACCCGGTTGCCACTGATGATCGCGGCGTGAAGTTACTGCTCGGCAACTGGGGCGGCGAAGCAACATACTTCTGGCTTCGAAACAAAAGGCTGCAAAAGCTCGTCGCCAAGATCGGCCACCCGCGCATCCTTGAGATTGCTGTACCGGCTTCCAAAACGCGTGAATGGTACTCGGCTGGCAAGGCGTGGTTGCTGCCTACGCGCGGACGCTTGGCTGCCAGCCTGACCGTGGTTCGTTCGACCTCTATTCCATGACGCCCCTCGAGCCCGCGACTGTGCTCGCCATTCACAGCAAGGGCGACCCAAGCTTCGCCGCGATGGCGCGGGGTTATCCCGCCGGATTTGCATTGGACCGCTGACAACGTGATGGCCGACCGCCTCGTACCGCGTGCAAACCGGTGTTGTAACAAGGTTGCTTTGGTCATGGCTGAGGGAAAATTCGTCTCCTACCTACGCGTATCGACTGACAAGTAGGGCCGCTGCGGGCTCGAAGCTCGACGGGACGCGGTGTCCAGATATCTCAACGGTGGCCGTCGTGGCCGAATACGTCGAGGCGGAGAGCGGCAAGCGCAACTCCCGCCCTCAGCCGCAAGCAGCAATCAGTTATGCCAAGACTACGGGGTGTGTTCGGCATGGAATAAGGACCCCATTTCGGGATAACCGGAATCCAATCGGGCCCCCGGGACAAGGGTTCACAGTGGGCTTCCATCAAGTCATGGAAGCCTAGGTTGGGATGCTGGTGGTGGAGACGATTGCGAAGATCCATCGCGCCTATTTTGTTCATGGTCAGTCGATCAAGGTGTCTGCACCACCAATCTTGCATTCGGAGAAGGGCCGAGCGTGTTCGGTGATGCCAAGATGGCGACCGTACACTGCTCGACCGATTGACCCATCACTGCGGTATCGTCGAGACCGGCGACGACAGCTGGCGTTTCAAAAACCGCGACGACGATCAGACAACCCGCGCTAGTCTAGCGTCATCTCCGCAAACCCGGCCAGCTCCGACGCCGCGAGCGGTACCAGCAAAACCCGCCGATCAAAGGGATCCCGATTGGATGCCGATAAGGGGGCCCAGTCCAATGCCGATTGACACGCAATTTCTTGCGGAGCGAAAACCGTTTGAAAAACCGTTTTAGTTTCGTCTATTCAAACGGTGGCTTTTCGTAAGTATTTGATTTGAATGGCGCGCCCGAAGAGATTCGAACTCCTGACCCCTAAATTCGTAGTCTGAGCGTTCAATTACCCGAGGACAAACCGCCGATTCGAGTCGGGAAACAGATGTCGAACGTGATCAGTGCGTTGGCAATTCGGCGAGCGAGCTAGAATGCGTTTCTCCTCGCTGAAGGGCACGTGTCGTCCAGTCTCCCGTGCGCAAGACGATCATCCCAAAGCGGTTTGCACCGCCCGTCCGATTTCCACGCCATAGCTATCCAAATCCCGCACGCTCACTAGATCCCCCTTTCCTCCATCATCCCTGTCCGTTTCCATGTCGAAAGTCTGATTTGGCTAGAGGCATGGGGGCATGGCAGCAAAGGACGAAAGGGCTCCGATCGGGCCGTTCGCTCCTGCCGCACCGGAAGCGCCAGGCCCGACGGTCAGCGCCCGGTTCGACGAGGCGACCCTGCGGCTCGCCCGCCTGATCGGCCACCAGATAGCCCGCGAGCAGTTCGAGCGGCGACACTGCAACGGCAAACGAGCGAAAGGAGCACCTGAAATTAAGAAGCGCGGAAAATCATCGTGACAATCCCGCTGGACATAGAGATTGACCCGAGTCCGTAGTATACGTATATTGCGGACTTGATCAACTGCCTTGTGGGATAACCCGTCATGGTTCAGACGAGCGCGTTGGAATTCCAACGCAAATTCGGCAAGTTTCAGCAACAGGCGCAGCGAGAGCCCGTCGAGATTACGCGCCACGGCCGGCGGGAGTTCGTGCTGATGTCGGCCGAACACTATGACTGGCTAACGGCGGCGGCCAAGCGCACCTACCGAACGGTCGAGGCGACCCAGGTGGTGATCGACGCTGTTGAACGGGCCGAGATAGATCCTGAACATGCCGCGCTCAACGAACTGCTCAAGTGAGCCGGCCAAGTGGCCTTTCCTGAGCCTAAGCCGGGCTTCGTCGTCCGCTATGATTATCTTTGGACCCATGAAGCGGCAGCGGGACGTGATCAGGGAAAGGACCGTCCGGCCTGTCTCGTCGCCGCGAGCGACAGCCAGACAAGGCCACGTTTTGTGGTCCTGTTGCCGATCACCCATACACCGCCCGATGGCGATACGATCGGGATTGAGCTTCCAGCGAAGGTCAAACAGGCAATTGGTCTCGACGATGCGCGGAGCTGGGTCATCGTATCCGAGCACAACATCGACGAATGGCCGAGCGCCGGTCTTTCACCGATTCCGGGAAAGCCGGGCGTGTTCGGCTATGGCTTTATTCCACCCGGCCTGTTCGCGCAGATCAAAGCCAGGTTCCTCGAACTGGCTCGACAGAACAAGAGCGGCGCGGTGCGCCGTTGATTGCGTAGGGATGTAAGGGAAGCCTCCGATGACCCGCGTTGCCCTGTATGCCCGCTATTCCTCCGACAATCAGCGCGATGCGTCGATTGAAGACCAATTGCGCATCTGCCGGGAAGGCTGAGCGCGAGAAGTGGACAGTCGTCAGCACTTACAAGGATGCGGGAATTTCAGGCGCCAGCATGATTTTGCGGCCGGGCATCCAGACGCTCTTGCAGGATGCTCAGCGCCAACAATTCGACGTCGTGTTGGCGGAAGCGCTAGATCGCATCAGTCGCGATCAGGCGGATGTCGCCACGCTGTTCAAGCATCTCCGCTTTGCAGGTGTGCCGATCATCACGCTATCCGAGGGCGAAATCAGCGAGCTACATGTTGGACTCAAGGGCACCATGAACGCCCTATTCCTCAAGGACCTTGCAGCGAAAACGCATCGCGGCCTGCGAGGTCGCGTCGAGGACGGCAAGTCCGGAGGTGACCTCTGCTACGGCTATCGCGTCGTCAAAAAGCTGGATCAGCGTGGCGAGCCGATCCGCGGCGACCGCGAGATTGATGAAGCGCAGGCAATTGTTGCGCGGCGAATTTTTAGGGAGTTTGCATCCGGCATCAGCCCGCGCACGATCGCGAAAGCGCTAAATGCCGAGGGCGTTGCTGGCCCGGATGGGAATTTGTGGAATGACTCGACGATCCGCGGACATGTAAAGCGCGGCACCGGCATCATTAACAATGAGCTTTATGTCGGCAGGCTGGTCTGGAACCGGCAACGCTATGTTAAAGATCCGAGCACCGGGCGGCGCGTGTCACGCATGAACGCGGAATCGGATTGGATCGTCGCCGAGGTTCCGGAACTTAGGATTATAGATGATGAACTCTGGCACGCGGTGAAAACACGTCAGAGCGAAATCGCCGACAAGTATGTCAATGTCACGGAGGCTATACGGGAGGCGCAATCGAATCGGCTGAACGGCATGCGCCGGCCGAAGGCGCTGTTTTCTGGGTTAATCCATTGCGGCGTTTGCGGTGGCCCCTGCTCGCTGCGCGGCCAGGACCGTTATGCCTGTTCGGCCCGCGTTACCAATGGCTCCTGTGCTAACACCCGCACGATCACTCGGGGTGACCTTGAGCAGCGTGTACTTGCCGGGCTCAAGGACCGGATGATGGCGCCGGAAATGGCAGCGGAGGCGATGCGCGCTTACGCCGAGGAGACGAACCGGCTCAACCGGGAGCGCCGCGCCAGCGGCGAGGGTAACCGCTCGGAACTGGCGAAAATCCGCCGCACCTTGAAGCAAATGCTGGGTGTGATTGAAGAAGGTGGACACACCCGCGGCATGACTGATCGTATGCGTGAATTGGAGGCCCGCGAGGACGTGCTGGAGGAACTTCTAGCGCAGGAACCAACGGATATTCCGGACGTCCATCCAAATGTGTCGGGGATTTATCGGAAGAAGGTCGAGCGGCTGACGGAAGCGCTTAACAAGCCCGAGGATCGCAATGAGGCGGCGGAAGCGATCCGGGCGCTAGTTGAGAAGATTACGCTGCGCCCGGGCCCGAACCGCGGCGAAATCGACGCCACCTTGCATGGCGAATTAGGCACGATCCTCGGCTGGATCGAAGCACAAGCCGTTGAAAAAACTCGGAAACGCGAAACTCCCGCAGCTTTCGCTACGGGAGTGTCGGTATCGGTGGTTGCGGGGATAGGATTTGAACCTATGACCTTCAGGTTATGAGCCTGACGAGCTACCGGGCTGCTCCACCCCGCGATAAACCGTTGCACGCCCTCTCAAAAACTGCCGAAACGAATTTGGCCAACGCCCGAGGGCGCCGATCGAACCTGTCCGGAGGCTTCCTGATAAGGCAACCCGGGCGAACGCCGTTGGGTGCGAGCGGTATGTACCAACGCAAACCCACTTTGGAAAGGGCCAGCAGGCGACTTTTGAGGATTTTATGACGGTCAAAACCCGCGTTTGGCGCGTCAAATCGGCCCAGCAGCGCGCTCTTGCCAGAAAGTCCCCAAAAGCCGGGCCTTGGAACCGAAAAAGCCCGGCCCAAGCGCGCGGGGTCCGGCGGCGGCGCGTCACGGGCCGCCTTTCGGAGGATCGGACCTCGGTAGCCGTGATCGAGGATGACGGCGTCATTTGCGCTTGCGCCGTTTCAATTCAGCAAGAACCCGCCATCCACGGTGACCATGCTGCCGGTCATGTAGCGCGAGGCATTCGACGCCAGCAGCAGGATCGCGCCGTCGAGATCGGATTCGGCGCCGACCCGGCGTTGCGGAATCCGCTTTGTCAGTTTCTCGCCCGCGGGCGTGGACCAGAAGTCGTGATTCATTTCGGTGTCGATATAGCCCGGCGCCAACGCGTTGACGCGGATACGATGGCCGGCCAGTTCCAGCGCCATCGCTTTGGTGGCCTGGATGATGCCGGCCTTGGAGATCGTGTAGGGCGATACGAACTTCATCACACCCTGACCAAGCACCGAGGCGATATTGACGATATTGCCTTCCTGCTTTCGCGCGATCATCCGCCGCGCCATTTCGGTCGCGAGGAAATACGCGCCCTTGAGGTTGGCGTTGATGACGGCATCCCAATCGGCCTCGGTCTGTTCGGTGGCGGGTTTTTCAATGGCAATGCCGGCATTGTTGATCAGCACGCTGATCGGTCCAAGCGCCGCTTCGGCGCCGTCGATCGCCATTCCGATCGAGGCGATATCGGTCACATCCATCTGCACCGCGGCGGCGCGGCCACCCTGCGCCCGGATTTCCTCCTCGAGGCTTTTCAATTTGGCGGCCTGCCGCGCCGCCAGCACGACCGCGGCGCCGTGCGCCGAAAGCACCCGCGCGAATTGCCGGCCCAGCCCCTGCGAAGCGCCGGTGATCAGAATGGTTTCTTTACTGACGTCGAATAGACCGGGCATGACGAATTCCTCGGACGGTCGCGGACGTTCCTTGATACAGACGATTTTCGGGATCGCAAACCCGGTTCGTTGACCATGAGCGGGAACAGCATTCGCAAGCAGGGAATGGCCGTCCATGAACAGTTTCGATGCCGTGGTCTATCTCGGATTGGCGGTCGCGGTTGTCACCGGCTTCAATGCCGGCTTGCTGCGCAGCGCCGTCACCATCCTGGCCTATCTGATCGCCATGCCGATCGCGGTCTGGGTGATGTCGCTGGTTTCCTCAGGAATCGATGGCAAGCTCGGCGCGCCCTGGACGCAAAATTCGCTGCTGTTCTTCGGGATTTTTCTCATCGCCGGGATGGTGTTGGGAAAACTGATGCGAATGGCGCTCGACGACAGCATTGGACATGAGGCCGGCATCGGCGACCGCCTCGCCGGCGCAGCGCTTGGCGCGGTTCGCGTCGGCCTGGTCGCAATCACGCTGGTGCTGATTTTTGACCAGCTCGTGCCGCCGGATCGCCAGCCGGCATTCCTGACCGGCTCGCAGTTGCGTCCGCTGCTGTCGGCGGCCGGCCAAAGCGGTTTCAGATCGCTGCCGCCGGATGTCGCCGCCACGATCGATCGCCTCAAGAAGGACCGGCCGATATAAAAGCCCAAAGGTCCGCTCTCCGCGCGCGCGGAGCCTGCCCCTGATATGCATTCCGGCGCCTCCCGCTCCCCTTATCAAGGCCGCCGCGGTTGGCTACAAGTGGCCTGAACGGACCTTCGAAAAGCACCTGACATAACGGGAGTGAAACAGTGGATCTTGGAATCAAAGGCCGCCGCGCCATCGTTTGCGCATCCAGCAAGGGCCTGGGACGCGCCTGCGCCGCGGCGCTCGCCAATGAGGGCGTGCATGTCACCCTGACGGCGCGCGGCGCCGAGGCGCTGAAGAAAACCGCCGACGAAATCCGCAAAGCCAACCCCGGCATCACCGTGACGGAAGTTGTCGGCGACATCACCACCCCTGCCGGCCGCGAGGCCGCGCTGAAGGCCTGCCCCGATCCGGATATCCTGATCAACAATGCCGGCGGTCCACCGCCGGGCGATTTCCGCAACTGGACCCGCGACGACTGGATCAAGGCGATCGACGCCAACATGCTGACGCCGATCGAACTGATCAAGGCGACCGTGGACGGCATGATGGCCCGGAAATTCGGCCGCATCGTCAATATCACCTCCGCCGCGGTGAAGGCGCCGATCGAGGTGCTCGGATTGTCCAACGGCGCGCGCGCCGGCCTCACCGGCTTTGTCGCGGGGATCGCGCGCAAGACCGTGATCAACAACGTCACCATCAACGGCCTGCTGCCAGGCCCCTTCGACACCGACCGCCTGCGTGGGCCGGTTGCGAAGGTGGACGCGGAGAAGCGCGGCATCACCGTGGACCAGTTGCTGGCGGAGCGGGCCAAACTCAATCCCGCCGGACGTTTCGGCGATCCGGAAGAATTCGGTGCTGCCTGCGCGTTTCTCTGCGGCGCCAAGGCGGGCTTCATCACCGGACAGAACATCCTGCTCGATGGCGGCGCCTTCCCCGGCACGCTGTAAATGAAAGCGGTCTGGTATGAGCGAACCGGCGCCGCAACGGCAGCGCCTTTGGCACCGCGGCCGAATATGTCGCGCTCGCCGAACGTCCGGGGACGCCGCCACCCGACAATGTGTCGTTCGCCGCCGGCGCCACGCTCGGCATCGTCGACCAGACAACACGTAAGCTGCGTCGCTGTGTTAGCGCAACGACGCAGCGGACCGAACCATGAACAAGTGTCACCCATCCATCCGGTCTGTTTTGTTACCCGTCCATCCGCTGGACACACCGTGATCGCGGAAACATCGAGCCATGACGTCAATCAGAACTCTCGCCGTCACACCGGCGTGATGCGCTCGTCGGTCCAGTCCAGGCCGAAGGCGTCCAGTCCTTCGGCGAGGTAATCGCTGACCAGGGGTTCGCCGAGCAGGTAGCTCGCGGTGCGCCCGTTGCGGCCGTCGGCGGCTTCGCGGCGCAGATCGTCCCACTCCTCGATGGTGCCGTCGCCGCGCCCGAGCCGCATCAGCGCGACCAGATCGATCTGCTCGTCTTCGGTCATGGCGTTGATGAAACCGGTGATCTCGCGCACCACGGGATCCTCGCCATTATCCTCCAGCACGTCGATCATATTGTCGTCGGCGCCGTTCGACCCGGAATCGGGATCGGAGGCTTCCTCCTTGACGTCGAATTCGCGCATCTTTTCGATCAGAAACCTGATCTTTTCGGGCGAAATGGCTAATTCTGGCATCGCTGCGCTCCGTCGCTTTCTGGTGCCCGTCAACGCACGGGCCGGCGAGATGATCCATTGCGCGGTGTATCGCAAACCAGCATCTTTCGCTTCCGGAAAAACAAAGGCGCAACGAAGACTTAAGGGAAACGCCGGATGCACTGGAATGTGGGCAAGGTCAAGATCACCAAAGTCGTCGAGCTGGAAACGGTCGGCAGCACCAGATTCATCCTGCCGCTCGCCGCCAATGAGGAAATCCAGAAATTGCCGTGGCTCATTCCCCACTTCGCCAATGAGGAAGGACGCCTCAAAATGTCGATCCACTCGCTGGTGGTGGAAACGCCGACGCGCCGGATCGTGGTCGATACCGGGCTTGGCAACGACAAGGAAGGCCGCAAGGTACCGACCTGGAATAACCGCAAAGGTCCGTTCCTCGAAACCATGACCGCGGCGGGTTTTGCGCCTGACAGCATCGATACCGTGCTGTGCACCCATCTGCATGTCGACCATGTCGGCTGGAACACCAGGCTCGCCGGCGGCAAATGGATGCCGACCTTTGCCAAGGCGCGCTACGTATTCGGAAAAACCGAATTCGAGCACTGGCGCGATCACAGCGACGAGCCGGACAAGATCGCGGTCTTCGACGATTCCGTGAAACCGATCGCCGACGCCGGCAAGGCCGATCTCGTCGCCAGCGATGCCAGGCTCTGCGATGAAATCACCCTGATCCCGACGCCCGGCCACAGCCCCGGCCATATCAGCATTCACATCCAATCGGACGGCGAACAGGGCCTGCTGACCGGCGATGTCGCCCACCATCCCTGTCAGATGGCGCATCTCGACTGGTCGTCGACCGCGGATTCCGATCCGGTTCAATCCGCTGCGACGCGGCGCGAATTGTTCGCGCGCTTTGCCGATACACCGACCCTGGTGATCGGCGGACATTTCAACGCCGGCCGCATCCGGCGCGAGGGCGATGCCTTCAAATTCATCGTTTAGCGGCCCTGCAATGCGGCTCAGCAGTTGAATTTCACCGCGCGCTGTTCCATGAAGCATCCAGGAAATGCAAGGGAGTGAAGCAAAATGAAGCTTGTTCGTTACGGGGCCATCGGCCAGGAAAAACCCGGCCTGATCGATAAATCGGGTCAATTGCGCGACCTGTCCGCGCATGTGAAGGACTTCAACGGCGAGGCCTATGCACCGGGCTCGCTGGCCAAGCTGGCCGGTCTCGACACCTCAAAGCTTCCCGCGGTCGACGGCAAGCCGCGGCTGGGCGCCCCCGTCACCGGCATCTCGAAGTTCGTCGCCATCGGGCTGAATTATATCGACCATGCCAAGGAGACCGGAAATCCGATTCCTCCGGAACCGATCTTCTTCCTGAAGGCCAACACCTCCCTCTCCGGCCCCAACGACCCCGTGGAGAAGCCGCGCGGCTCGACCAAGCTCGACTGGGAAATTGAAATCGCCGCCATCATCGGCACCCGCGCCAAATACGTTTCCGAGGCCGACGCACTCAATCACGTCGCCGGCTATTGCGTCTGCAACGACGTCTCAGAGCGTAATTTCCAGATCGAACGCCAAGGGCAGTGGACCAAGGGCAAGTCGCACGACACCTTCGGCCCGCTCGGTCCGTGGCTGGTCACCAAGGACGAGATTCCGGACGTGCAGAAATTGTCGATGTGGCTCGACGTCAACGGCAAGCGTCGCCAGACCGGAACGACCTCGACCATGATCTTCTCGATGGCGAAGTGCATTTCCTACGTCTCGCAGTTCATGACGCTGTTGCCCGGCGACATCGTCACCACCGGCACGCCGCCCGGCGTCGGCACCGGCATGAAGCCGCCGCAATTCCTCAACGTCGGCGACGTGATCACGCTCGGCATCGAAGGGCTCGGCGAACAGCGCCAGGAAATCGTCGAGGCGTGAGGGCCTGAGTTCGTGCGAGATGGACCCGCAAACTCGTGATGCCCGGGCTCGTCCCGGGCATCCACGTCTTAACGAACCGGCGGCAAGAAAGACGTAGATGGCCGGACAAGCCCGGCCATGACGGAAAAGAAAAGAGACACTTTCTCCAAGGGATATTTCATCCGATGAAACTCACCTTCTCGCCGGCCTCGCCATTCGCCCGCAAGGTGCGCATCGCCGCGATCGAACTCCGCCTGATCGACAGCATCGAACTCGTTCCGACGACCGTCGCGCCGGGTCAGCCCAACGACGAATACTCGAATATGCATCCGCTCAAGAAGCTGCCGGCGCTGATCCTGGATAATGGCGACGTCATCGCCGATTCCTATGTCATCGTCGAATATCTCGACGAACTCGCCGGCGGCGGAAAGCTGATCCCGGCATCGGGCGCGCTGCGATGGAAGGTCAAGAGCGACCATTCGCTGCTGCAGGGCATGCTCGATTCGATGCTGCTGTGCCGCTACGAGAAGATGGTGCGGCCGCAGGGGCTGCAATGGCAGGCATGGTCGGACGATCACTGGAACCGGGCCTGGAAGGGCATGGCGCATTTCGAGAAGCAGGCCGATACGTTGTCGCGGCCGCTCGATATCTCGCAGATCGGCCTCACCTGCGTACTCGGCTATGCCGATCTCCGCTTCGCCGATTGCGGCTGGCGCAAGGCCTATCCGAAGCTCGATGCCTTTCATGAAAAGATGCTCGAACGCCCGTCGGTGAAAATCTCGGCGCCGCCGCCGGCTTAAAAGTGGGAAGTTGCCATGAGCCTCAAATTCACCGCCGGCGATCTCACCATCCATCGCATCATCGAGCAGGAAACCACGTTCCTGTCGGCGCTGGACATGCTGCCGGGCCTGACGCCGGAATTGCTCGCCGAGAACAGGCCATGGATGCAAAAGGCCGGCGCGCTCGATGCCGATGACGTACTGATCCTGTGCTTCCAATCCTACATCGTGAAAACGCCGCATCACACCATCCTGATCGATAGCTGCATCGGCAACGACAAGCCGCGGCCGCTGCGCGCGAAATGGAACATGAAGACCGACGACATTTATCTGCGCGCGCTGGCGGCGGCGGGCTTTTCCGTCGGCGACATCGATTTCGTGATGTGCACGCATCTGCATGTCGATCATGTCGGCTGGAATACGCGACTGGAAAACGGCCGCTGGGTGCCGACATTCCCGAACGCGCGTTATGTTTTCGGCAAAAGCGAATTCGATTACTGGACCGAGCAGCACGCGAAGACGCCGGTGCCGCCTTTCGGCGACAGCGTGCTGCCGATCGTCGAGGCCGGCAGGTCCGAGATCGTACGCAACGATTATGCGATCGGGGACCATGCGCGGATCCTGCCGACGCCGGGCCATACGCCGGGACATCTCGCGTTCACCTTCGGCCACGGCAAGGACCACGCCGTCTTCAGCGGCGACCTCATCCACTCGCCGCTGCAGACGCACTATCCGGAGTTGTCAGCGAAATTCGACGTCGACCAGGCACAAGCCGCCGTGACACGGCGCAATTTCCTGGAGCGTTATTGCGACACCGATACGCTGTGTTGCACCGCGCATTTCCCTTCGCCCTCGACCGGAAAAATCCGCCGCTCCGGCAACGGATTTTCCTGCGAGGCGGTTTGATAGATCGTAGGGGCAAAGCCACGGGGTCGCGCGAATGCGCGCCCGATGATAAACTCCGCGTGCCCACCATTTGCAGCGGTGTCAGAACCTGGTGGGCACGGCGAAGACGCCTTTGCCCACCCTACGTTTCTCAATCGAACAAACTGGGCGTGTGATTGACCACTGCGCCTTCGATCGCCAGCATCTTCAGCTTGGTCACCACGCCGCCATTGGCGGAAAAGCCGCCGGGCTTGCCGCCGGCGGCGAGCACGCGGTGGCACGGCACCACGATCGGACAGGGATTGCGCCCGAGCGCCTGGCCGACATCGCGCGACAGCTCGACGCTGCCGAGGCGCTTGGCGATATCGCCATAGGTCAGCGTCTTGCCGGGCGGGATGGTGCGCGCGATATCGTAGACGCCGCGGTGGAATTCCGGAACGCCGTCGAGATCGAGCACGACGCCGGAAAGATCGTTCGGCTTGCCCGCCAGCAGCTCGACGATCCCGTCGATCGCGGTCTGCACCTCGGCCGGCGGCGCCGCCTCCGCGATGTCGCCATGGCGCTGCCGGATGCGGGCTCGGGTCTTGTCCTCGCTTCCCATCGGCAACTGGACCGCGTGAATGCCGCGCGGCCCCCACGCGACGCCGCAGCGGCCGATGGCGGTGTCGAACAGTGTGAAATGCTGGTCGGTCATGGCAGGCTCCGGATTTCCTGGCTCCCTGTGGTGAGCTTGATGCCTGCGCGGAATATGGGCTTGGAGATTGTTGCTTTCCACCCGAATCCCGGGGGAACTGGGTGGAATCCCAAGGAAAGGCGGACCCATCAATCCGAGAATTTGTCGTCGCCGGGCTTGCCCCAGTGACCCATCTCCTTTGCAAAACGTTTCTACCGAAGATGGATGGATACGCGGGTCAAGCCCACGGCTGTCCGGTTTAGATTTAGCATATAGGGAGGCTCATCTGTCGTTGATCTTGAATGATCTGGGGCGGTGGGTGGAGCAAATTATCGATGGCTCGGCGGTGCATGAGGTTGGCACGGACCAACCTGGCGAAGACGATCGGGCTTGGAACGGCTTTCTGGGTGGCTTGGGCAAGGCGCAACAGCAGGAAGGCGATCAGTGCGACCGCAATCTGGATGCGTACGGCATTCTCGGAAGTGCCGACAAAGCGGGTGATCTTGAGGGTCTGCTTGACCCAGCGGAAGAACAGCTCAATGGCCCAGCGGCGACGATAGAGATCGGCGATTTCCTGGGCGCTGGCATCGAGATCGTTCGACAGGATGCGCAGTACCTTGCCGGTGTCGTTGGTAACCCGAACTTCGCGCACCGCGTGCTGCATTGGGTTGTGCCGGTTCCTGGCCTGACGTGCAGGAAGAAAGCCGATGCGATCGGAGAGGATGTTGCCGTGCGGCGGGACCAACAGCTCTTCCACCACCTCGATCGGTGTGTTGGACTTGAACCGGGTGACGATCCGGCAGCCGACGGCATCGAGTTCCGCCCACCAGGCATAATCGTAATAGCCGAGATCAAAGACATAGGTAGCGCCCGGCTCGACCGGCATTTGCCGGGCCGCGGTGATGTCGTTGACATTGGCCGCGCTGACCGCGGCATAGACCGGGCGGTCGGCATCGGCATCATAGATCACGTGCACCTTGGCACCGCAGACCCCGGCCGAGAACCTCGCCCACCCGGCGCTACGCTCGTTCAAGCGCGCGCTCGTGGCGTCCATCAGGTAGGTCGTCTCGGCGAGCTTGCGGCGCAGCCCGCGATGGGCCTGCTTCATCATCATCGCCAACAACTCGGTAAACACCGCCACGGGCCGCTGGGCGTTCGCATCCGACAAGGTCGATCGTCGAACTGGCTCCGCGCCCAGATGGTAGAGCCGGGCCGCGTGGCTCGAAAGCCCCGACACGATCTCGCGCATACTCGTTGCAGCCGAGAATTGGCCGTAAAGCAGCGCCACCAGCTGGCTCCTGGTCGAGAGCCGGCGCACCCGCGCATCGGCCCCATGGCCTTCCACAAGTCTGTCGAACTGATGCCATGGAACATGCTTCAGAAGTCCATGGAATACGCTATTCTGGTGCCGCATGGCTTGATCCTTCTCCGTGTCCCAAAACGTCGCCAAACGCTTGGTGCACAGAAGAATCAATGCCATGCGCCTTGTCCACAAAATTTGAACCGGACAGCCGTGGGTCAAGCCCGCGTATGACATTACCGCGCTTTTCTTCAATCGCCCCCCCACCGAGACCCCGATGCAGACCCTTCATGTCAACGGATACGACATGGCCTATCTCGACGTCGGCCAGGGCTCGCCGCTGCTGTGCGTGCATGGTTCGCTGTGCGATTTCCGGATCTGGTCGGCGGTGCTCGGCCCGCTGACGCAAAGGCATCGGGTGATCGCGGTATCGCTGCGACACTTCTTTCCCGAGCATTGGGATGGCGTCGGCGACACCTATTCGATTGCCCAGCATGTCGACGACGTGATCGCTTTCATCGAGGAGCTGGATACCGGGCCGGTCGACCTGATGGGTCATTCCCGTGGCGGGCATGTTTCGTTCCGGGTCGCGCAGCGGCGGCCTGATCTGCTGCGCAGGCTGATCCTCGCCGAGCCCGGCGGCGAACTCGATGCCACGCTCGATCCGGCGTTCAAGCCCGGTCCCTCGCCGCTGGCGGCAAGGTTCGCGGTATCCGCGGAAAAGATCGCCGCCGGCGATGTGGATGGCGGATTGGCGTTTTTTATGGATGTCCTCGAAGGCCCCGGCGCCTGGAATTGGCTGCCCGCGACGCCCAAGCAATTGCTGCGCGACAACGCGATGACGCTGATCGGTCAGGTCAGGGACAACCGTCCGCCATTTTCCAAAGCCGATGCGGAGGCGATCAAGACACCGACCTTGTTCATCGGCGGCGCCAATACCAAGGGTGGGTTACCGCTCGTGTTGCACACGCTGGCGGCGCATGTGGCCGGCTCGAAGACCGCGATGATCCCGGGCACCACGCATCCGATGTTCGAGCAGGCGCCGCAAAAATTCTGCGAAATTGTGCTGGCATTTCTGGCGGGAGGTTGATTCCAATGCAAACGACAAGCGTCAACGGATACGACATGGCCTATCTCGAGGTCGGCGCGGGCCCGCCGCTGGTGTGCGTGCACGGTACGCTCGGCGATTTCCGCACCTGGTCCGCCGTGCTCGGGCCATTGTCGAAAAAGCACCGCGTGATCTCGCTCAGCCTGCGGCACTTCTTCCCCGAACATTGGGACGGCGCCGGCAACGACTATCTGATGTCGCAGCATGTCGCCGACGTGATCGCGTTCATCGAGAAGCTCGATGCCGGGCCGGTGGACCTGATGGGGCATTCCCGCGGCGGGCACATCTCGTTTCGCGTCGCGCAGCAACGGCCGGAACTCCTGCGCAAAATGATCCTGGCCGAACCCGGCGGCGAAGCGGATACCTCGCTCGATCCCACGGTGGTTCCCGGTCCTTCGCCGCGCGCGGCGAGGTTTGCGGCAGCGGCCGAAAAGGTCGCCGCCGGCGATATCGACGGCGGGTTGATGATCTTCTTCGATGCGATCGATGGCGAAGGCGCCTGGGCGCGCCTGCCCGCCGCGCCAAAGCAGCAATTGCGCGACAACGCCACCACGCTGATCGGCCAGGTCGGCGAAAATCGTCAGCCCTACGCCAGGCGTGATGCGGAATCGATCAGGACGCCGACGCTATTGATCGGCGGCGCTGAGACAAAGGGCGCCTTGCCCGCGGTGTTGCGCGCGCTGGCTCCGCATATTCCCGGCGCCAAGACCGCGATCATCCCGAACGCCCGCCACTGGATGTTCGAACAGGCGCCGCAAAAATTCTGCGAGATCGTGCTCGGGTTTCTGGCGGAGTAGTTTTTGTAAGTACTGTTCCGAGCCGAGCGATACCTAGTGTCCCGAGTCACAAGTTCGCAATCGTAGATTCGCGATAGATTCGCGTCGCTGTGCCAAGGATGGAGGCAGCAGCAGCGACGGAGGATCTGATGGCAGTCCAGCAACTTGCCTCCCTGACATTGAGCGATGAAGAGCGCGCCGAACTGAAGTCGCTGACAATGCGGCGGAAGACGGCGCAGGCGCTGGCTCTGAGAGCCCGGATCGTGCTGACCTGCGCGGAAGGCGGTCAGAACAAGGAAGTGGCGGCCAAGCTGGGCCTGGACCGATCGACGGTAGGCAAGTGGCGGCGGCGTTTTGTGGAGCGGCGCGTGGACGGGCTGCATGACGAGCCGCGCTCCGGGGCGCCCCGTACGGTTGAAGATGCTCGCATCGAAGCCGTGATCGTGAGGACGTTGGAGAGTTGCCCCGAGAACGCCACCCATTGGAGTTCCCGCGGCATGGCGAAGGCCAGCGGCCTGTCGGTGTCGACGGTGCAACGCATCTGGCGGGCCTTCGGGCTCCAGCCGCACCGGATGGAGACGTTCAAGCTCTCGACCGATCCAAACTTCGTGGCCAAAGTGCGCGATGTCGTGGGCCTTTACGTCTCGCCGCCGGAGCACGCCATCGTTCTATGTGTGGATGAGAAATCCCAAATCCAGGCGCTGGACCGCAGTCAGCCGATGCTGCCGATGCGTCCCGGCCAGCCGACCCGAAGAAGCCATGACTACACGAGGCACGGCACCACATCGCTGTTCGCCGCCCTCGACATTGCGAGTGGACGGGTCATCGGCAAGTGCTACGGACGCCACCGTGCTGCCGAGTTCCGCAAGTTCCTCGACGAGATCGAGGCGGCCGTGCCGCGTGAACTCGACGTCCATCTCGTCATGGACAATTACGCCACGCACAAGACCCCCTTGATCCAAAAATGGCTGGCTAAACGGCCGCGTTGGCACGTGCACCTGACCCCGACCAGTTCGTCATGGCTCAACCAGGTCGAGCGCTTCTTCGCGCTCCTCACCGATAAGAAGATCAGGCGCGGCATCTATCGCAGCGTCGCCGCTCTCAGGGCTGACATCACTTCGTTCATCGACCGACACAACGCCGATCCAAAACCGTTCCGATGGACAAAGTCCGCCGATGACATCCTTGCTTCCATCGAACGCTTCTGCCGATACAATGCCCCGGCAAAACACGACCCGATGTCGCGAACTTCTGGTTCAGGACACTAGCGGCCGCCGGGCGGGAGCACGCGAAAAACCTCGGAACCGGATTTGGCCTTGTCGGAAAAGAACATGATGCCGGCAGACGACGGTGTGGCGCTCGCAACCGCGAAGGGAAACGCCGGAGCTTAGCGCATGCCCTGGGGACGGTGCCCTTGACCACCGGCCCTAGCCAGTTTATGAATTCGGAATTCCGTATGCCAAGATCGGACGCTCGCGATGATCCCCCTGGACCCGTCCCCCAATCTGATCGATCAGGTTTATGCGCGAATCCTCGAGGCCATTATCGACCGGACCATGCCGCCGCGGCATCGCATCCGGCAGAACGAACTCGCCGAAAAGCTCGGGGTGTCGCGGCAGCCGGTCTCCCATGCGCTGCATCTGTTGCACCGGCAGGGCCTGGTGGCCGAAAGCGGCCGCAAGGGCTTTGAGGTCACGCAGCTCGATCCCTTGCGCATCCGCGAGCTATATGAGGTACGTGGCGCCATCGATGCGCTGGCGGCACGGCTCGCCGCCGGGCGCATCAAGACCGACGCGGCCGGGCGGGCGCATCTGGAGGCGACGCTGCGCGCCGGGTGCGCCGCGGACAAGAAAACGCCGTTACCGGAGCTGATTGCGCTCGACGTCGATTTTCACCGCGCCATCTATCGGCTCTCGGGCAATCCCGCGATCGAGGAAACGATCGCACCGCAATGGCCGCATATGCGCCGCTCGATGGCCACCGTGCTGGCCGAACTGGACTATCGCCAGAGCGCCTGGACCGAACACGAAACCATCGCCGCGCATATTTTTTCGGGCAACGCCAGGGCCGCGGAAGGCTCGGCGCTGGCGCATGCGATGAGCGCGGGACGAATGACGGAAGAGAGGCTGAAGTCGCCGGAGCAAGCGGCGTAGCAAGCCTCATCCTGAGAAGCGGCGCAAGCCGCGTCTCGAAGGATGAGCTACCGAGGCTTCATGGTTCGAGACGCGCGAAGACGCGCTCTTCACCATGAGGGGAGAGAACAAGAAAACCCAAGGGAGGAAACAACATGAAACTGACCCGGCAGCAGATCGACGATTTCAACCGCGAGGGCTGGCTGTTCCTGCCCGAGCTGTTCAGTCCCGAAGAGGTGGCTTTGCTGGCCCACGAGGCGGTGGGCATTTACGACACCGACCGCCCGGAGGTGTGGCGCGAGAAGAGCGGCGCGCCGCGCACCGCCTTTGCCGCCCATCTCTACAATGAGGCATTCGGCCTGCTCGGCGCGCATCCGCGCATGATCGACCCGGTGGAGCAGATCTTCGGCGAGAAGGTCTACATGCATCAGTACAAGATCAACGCCAAATCGGCGTTCACCGGCGACGTCTGGCAGTGGCACCAGGACTACGGCACCTGGAAACGCGACGACGGCATGCCGCAGCCGCGGGCGATGAACATTGCGATTTTTCTCGACGAGGTGATGCCGATCAATGGCCCGCTGATGCTGGTGCCGAAAAGCCAGCACGCCGGCGATCTCAAGGCTTCGCACGATCTTGCAACCACCTCCTACCCGCTGTGGACGCTGGACGAGGAAACGGTGACGCAACTGGTGGAGCAAGGCGGTATTGTCGCGCCGACCGGCAAGGCCGGCGGCATGCTGATGTTTCACGGCAATCTGGTGCACGGTTCGGCCGGCAACATCACGCCCTACCCGCGCAAGATCGTCTATCTGACGCTCAATGCGGTTTCGAATTACATCCGCACGCCGACGCGGCCGGAATATATCGCGCATCGCGACTTCACGCCGATCCAGACCGTTGACGACGATGCGCTGCTGCGGCTGGCGCGAGCCCAGCGCCAGGCGGCGGAGTAAGAACGTCGCGCCGTCATTCCGGTCGCGCCAAGAAGCGCATCCCGGAATGACGCAAGCCGGACAATCCGATCGGATCAACCCCAGCATGAACCTTCATCACCTCCTCAATGCGCGGCGCGCGGCCGGAAAGCCGGTCCGCGTCGCGCTGATCGGCGCCGGCAAATTCGGATCGATGTTTCTCGCGCAGGTCCCGCACACGCCGGGCCTCGAGGTGCCGCTGATCATCGATATCGACCGCGATCGCGCGCGCGAAGCCTGCCGCACCGTCGGCTGGGACGAGGCGCGGATCGCCGCCACGGCCTTCACCGATGACGGCGCGCGCGCCATCGCCGGCGGCGCGATGGACGTCGTGGTGGAGGCCACCGGCAATCCCGCCGTCGGCATTCGCCACGCCCGCGCGGCGATCGCGGCGGGCAAGCATGTGGTGATGGTCAATGTCGAGGCCGACGTGCTGGCGGGGCCGCTGCTCGCGGAGGAAGCGCGCAAGGCGGGCGTGGTGTATTCGCTGGCCTATGGCGACCAGCCGGCCTTGACGGCCGAGATGGTGGACTGGGCGCGCGCCACCGGCTTTCGGGTGGTCGCCGCCGGCAAGGGTACAAAATACCTGCCGGCCTATCACGACGTCACGCCGGCCGAGGTCTGGAGCCATTACGGGCTCACGGCCGGCGACGCGCAGTCGGCCGGCATGAACCCGCAAATGTTCAATTCGTTTCTCGACGGCACCAAATCCGCGATCGAAATGGCGGCGATCGCCAACGCCACCGGCCTCGATGTGCCCACCGGCGGCCTGCTGTTTCCGCCCTGCGGCGTCGACGACCTGCCGCATGTGATGCGGCCGCGCGACAAGGGCGGCGTGCTGGAGAAATCCAGCGTGGTGGAAGTGGTGTCGTCGCTGGAACGCGACGGGCGCCCGGTGTTTCGCGATTTGCGCTGGGGCGTCTATGTCGTGCTGGAAGCGCCGAACGATTACGCGGCGGACTGTTTCAGGCAATACGGCCTGAAGACCGATGCCAGCGGACGTTATGCGGCGATGTACAAGCCGTATCATCTGATCGGACTTGAGTTGAACATCTCGATTTTATCGGCGGCACTGCGCGGCGAGCCGACCGGCCAGCCGCACGGTTTCCGCGGCGACGTCGCCGCCGTTGCCAAGAGAGACCTGCACGCCGGCGAAATGCTCGACGGCGAAGGCGGCTACACGGTGTGGGGTAAACTGATGCCGGCGGCGGCGAGCCTTGGCGCCGGCGCGCTGCCGATCGGCCTGGCGCATCAAGTGAAGCTGAAGCACAACGTCGAACATGGCGCGGTGGTGCGATGGAGCGACGTGGAGGTCGACGCGAACGACGAAACCATCAGGACGCGCAAGGCGATGGAAGCGGCGTTTTCGGGGTGATGGCAGGAAGCGCTCGGCTTCCAGGCATTCAACTAAACGGGTAGCAGCCTGACCGACGACCTGGCAGACCGCATCGGCCTGTCATGCGCAACACTTCGCAACTGCGTTGTGACGCAGCGCCAGCGTAACCCGCTTGATTCCCGAGGATCGATTAGTCATCCTGCTTGCGGTCCGGATTTCAGATTTCGATCGCCCCCCAACCCGGGGGATTTTATTTTCAAGGTCTGAGCTTCCGGTACCATCACAACGTCGTCGATCGACGATACAGCAAAGCGACCATCAAGATCGTTACCCCTCGTCGATGCATCGACATCAAAACAGAGGAGGAAGCGGATGAAACGTCGTGAGTTCCTGAAGGCGGGGGGCATCGGCCTCGCTACGAGCGCAGTGGCTGCGCCCGCAATCGCGCAGTCGATGCCGGAGGTGAAGTGGCGGCTGGCGGCAAGCTGGCCGAAGGCATTGGATACGCTTTACGGTGGTTGCGAGTTTTTCTGCAAGCGGGTTGCGGAAGTGACCGACAATCGCTTCCAGATTCAGCCATTTGCCGCTGGTGAAATCGTCCCCGGATTGCAGGTGCTCGACGCAGTGTCCAACGGCACGGTCGAGATGGGTAACACCGCGCTTTATTATTATTGGAGCAAGAACGCGGCATTCACCTTCGGCACGTCGCTGCCGTTCGGGCTCAACACGCGGCAGCATATTTCCTGGCTATTGTGGGGCGACGGCCAGACCTTGCTCAACGATCTGCTGAAGGAACACAACTGCGTGGGGATTCCGACCGGAAGCACCGGCGCGCAAATGGGCGGCTGGTTCCGCAAGGAAATCAAATCAAGCGAGGATCTGAGGGGGCTTAAATTCCGCGTCGGCGGTTTCGCCGGTACCATCATTGCCAAGGTCGGCGGCGTGCCGCAGCAAATCGCGGCGGGCGATATCTATCCGGCACTGGAGAAAGGTACCATCGATGCCGCCGAATGGGTCGGGCCTTACGACGACGAAAAGCTCGGTTTCGTGAAGGTGGCGAAGTATTATTATTATCCGGGCTGGTGGGAA
Source organism: uncultured Alphaproteobacteria bacterium (assembly GCA_963793165.1). GTDB lineage: Bacteria > Pseudomonadota > Alphaproteobacteria > Rhizobiales > Xanthobacteraceae > Bradyrhizobium. The sequence continues at coordinate 620,574 of CAWBYU010000001.1, read as the reverse complement.
GGCACCGGCCAGGGGCACAACATCGTCAACCTGGAAAAGTGGAACGCGCTGCCGAAGCACTATCAGGCCGCGGTCACCGCGGCCTCGCACGATACGTTCACGTGGGTCACGGGGAAGTATGACTATGTCAATCCGCCGGCACTGAAGCGATTGATGGTGGCCGGGGCGATCCTGAAGCCGTTCCCGCAGGAAGTGCTGGAGACCTGCTATAATGCCGCAGGCGAAATCTATGCGGAGCTGTCGAAGAGCAATCCGCACTTCAGCAAGATGTACGCGAGCCTGTCGGCCTATCGCAACGAGTCGCTGGCATGGATGCAGGTGGCCGAGCTGAGCTTCGACAGCTTCATGATGCGGATGCGCACCCGAACCTGACGCCGCGCGCCGCCAAAACACGAAGGCCCCGGAGAGTTCTCCGGGGCTTTTGTTCGATACCCGAAGCGGCAGCCACCCCGGATCACGTCCGGGGCGGGCTTTCACCACGCGAACCGGCAGCCACTTCGCTGGGAAACGCGATGCTATTCCTGATCGTCGCCCAGCGCGGCGGCGAGCTTGTCGTAATATTTGGCGACCAGCT
>CAWBYU010000001.1:0-615000 GCA_963793165.1 uncultured Alphaproteobacteria bacterium | reverse complement strand
CACGATTACTAGCGATTCCAACTTCATGGGCTCGAGTTGCAGAGCCCAATCCGAACTGAGACGGCTTTTTGAGATTTGCGAAGGGTTGCCCCTTAGCGTCCCATTGTCACCGCCATTGTAGCACGTGTGTAGCCCAGCCCGTAAGGGCCATGAGGACTTGACGTCATCCCCACCTTCCTCGCGGCTTATCACCGGCAGTCTCCTTAGAGTGCTCAACTAAATGGTAGCAACTAAGGACGGGGGTTGCGCTCGTTGCGGGACTTAACCCAACATCTCACGACACGAGCTGACGACAGCCATGCAGCACCTGTGTTCCGGGCTCCGAAGAGAAGGTCGCGTCTCTGCGACCGGTCCCGGACATGTCAAGGGCTGGTAAGGTTCTGCGCGTTGCGTCGAATTAAACCACATGCTCCACCGCTTGTGCGGGCCCCCGTCAATTCCTTTGAGTTTTAATCTTGCGACCGTACTCCCCAGGCGGAATGCTTAAAGCGTTAGCTGCGCCACTAGTGAGTAAACCCACTAACGGCTGGCATTCATCGTTTACGGCGTGGACTACCAGGGTATCTAATCCTGTTTGCTCCCCACGCTTTCGTGCCTCAGCGTCAGTATCGGGCCAGTGAGCCGCCTTCGCCACTGGTGTTCTTGCGAATATCTACGAATTTCACCTCTACACTCGCAGTTCCACTCACCTCTCCCGAACTCAAGATCCTCAGTATCAAAGGCAGTTCTGGAGTTGAGCTCCAGGATTTCACCCCTGACTTAAAGACCCGCCTACGCACCCTTTACGCCCAGTGATTCCGAGCAACGCTAGCCCCCTTCGTATTACCGCGGCTGCTGGCACGAAGTTAGCCGGGGCTTATTCTTGCGGTACCGTCATTATCTTCCCGCACAAAAGAGCTTTACAACCCTAGGGCCTTCATCACTCACGCGGCATGGCTGGATCAGGCTTGCGCCCATTGTCCAATATTCCCCACTGCTGCCTCCCGTAGGAGTTTGGGCCGTGTCTCAGTCCCAATGTGGCTGATCATCCTCTCAGACCAGCTACTGATCGTCGCCTTGGTGAGCCGTTACCTCACCAACTAGCTAATCAGACGCGGGCCGATCTTTCGGCGATAAATCTTTCCCCGTAAGGGCTTATCCGGTATTAGCACAAGTTTCCCTGTGTTGTTCCGAACCAAAAGGTACGTTCCCACGCGTTACTCACCCGTCTGCCGCTGACGTATTGCTACGCCCGCTCGACTTGCATGTGTTAAGCCTGCCGCCAGCGTTCGCTCTGAGCCAGGATCAAACTCTCAAGTTGGACTTGAAACTTCAAACCGGCTGATCACAACGTTTGACGAGGTCCCACCATATTTATTGAACGCGATTCACATCGCGAACAACGATGGTGTAACCTATGTAAACGTGTACCGCCGAAGTCTTTCGTCCAGCCTCGAAACTAGAAAACCGAAGTCTTCAAGTAATCGAGACTCGCAAGGACTCCGCCGTCCACGTTTCTCTTTCTTCATCTTCACTTGTCAAACAGCCCGGGGTCCGAAAACCCCACTTCCATCTCTGGAAGGGTCGCCAGGTCCTCATTCGACGGCAAATGACAACCGATTGCCATCGGCTGTTGATTCACTCATCTCAATGAGGAGCTTCACGGGCACGAAAACATGCCTTGGCCAAGAGCCAAGACAGTGCCGCGCTCAGTGGGCGGTTTATAAGCCCCCCCGATCGTCGTTGTCAACGGCCGTTGTCAACAAATCGTCGCATCAGCGCAGAGAATCTTCCACCACGGAGAAGCCTCGATTTTTGCGGAGTTCGCGCCGTACTTGAGCCACAATCCTGCGACGTTCTGGCGTTAGCGTACGCATTGAATCGCCGGGTACCAGTGGGGGCTGCCGGCATTCAACCACTTAAGGGACCGGCGATTTTCCATGAACCCATCGCCTTTCTCTTGCGGCCGAGAAACATCGAGAGATCTACACACCCTTGTTTGTTCGTGATTCCGGCCGGTCTGTTGGCCTTTGATCCCCGAACATCCATGCGGCACGCCATGTGCTCGCCTCACCCCTCAAAAGGGCTGGTCCGGGTCAGGGATAACGAAGATCTCGCCTTTGTTGATGGAATTGGGGGGACGGCGGGTTGAATCAGAGGACATCACGCGGGGGCGGCTACGGACGCGAGACCGGGATCATCGATCTCGGTCACGAACCGCCGCTTTCGGTCGATGGGTCCGAGGCCGCGGTGATCGACCGCCGCCGCGTCTCCGTACAATGGTTTAGCGGCACCATCCTGACGGGCCTGTGCGGCGCAGCTCTGATCGGCGGCGCCGTTTTTGCGTCGCTGGACGGCGAAATGACCTTCGCCAAGGTTCCCGAACGCGTCGAGGGCGCGTTGCGCGGGGCGTTCGGCGCCAACGACCGCACCGCCAGCCTGCATAAAAGCGACCGTTTGCCGCCGCCGAGCGAATCGGCGGCCGCGCGCAATGTGATGCGGGTTTCCACGGTAACCCGCGTCGGCAACCGCGACGTGATGCGGGTACGGCCTTTCGTTCGCATCTCCGGCAATCTGTCGATGACCACGAGCGATCTCGGCGCCAAGATCCCGGCATTCAACGCCCAGCGCATGCTGACCGATGTCGGCGCCCCCACCCCGGCGGCCTCCGACGAGCCTACCGCCGACGCGGTCGAGCCGGATGCCGAGGTTTCGTTTGTCACCAAGGATCTTGGGCCGGTGCTGCCGAAGGCGAAGCTCGCCGCGGTGGTCGCGCTCGACGATGTCCTGATGCGGGTGCGCGATGCCTCGAACTGGCGCGGCGGCAGCGGCGTGCGCTATGCCGCGCTCGCCAGCGCGACCGCCGACGCCAGCGGCGCGCAGTCCGACCTCAAATTGAACTATGCCGCGGAGGGGAACGTTTCCGACCCCTATGCCGGCTTCGAAACCCGGGTGGTGCCCGAAAACGTCACCCTGCTGCCGAAAACGAAAGAACAGGCCACCGGCGGCAATCCATCCAATGAGCGCGTTCACGTGGTCAAGAAGGGCGATACCGTCACCTCGATCCTGCGCGATCAGGGGGCTACGCCGGAAGAGGCGAAATCCATTGCCACCACGCTCGGCCCCCGCGGCCGCGATGGCGGGCTGAGAGAAGGCCAGAAGCTGCGCATCCTGATGGCCCCGGCGGGCCAGGGCCCAAGCCAGCGGCTTCAGCCCTACCGGGTGATCGTCGCCAACGACTCCACCGTCGAAGCCGTGGCCGCGCTGTCCGATCTCGGCAAATATGTCGCGGTCGACGTGCAAAGCATGAACACCGTCACCGAGACCGCCGACACCGGCGACGATGAGGATGACGATGGCAGCGGGGTACGGCTCTACCAGAGCGTCTATGAGACCGCGCTGCGCAACAAGGTGCCGCCCGCCGTCATCGAGGACATGGTCCGCATCTACTCCTACGACGTCGACTTCCAGCGCAAAGTGCAGCCCGGCGATTCCTTCGACGTGTTCTTTGCCGGGGAAGACGAAGGCTCCAGCACCGAGAAAAACGAGGTGTTATTCGCCTCCCTCACCGTCGGCGGCGAGACCAAGAAGTATTACCGCTTCCAGACCCCCGACAACTTCGTCGTCGACTACTATGACGAGACCGGCAAGAGCGCGAAGAAGTTCCTGGTACGCAAGCCGGTCAACAATGCGATCATGCGCTCGGGCTTTGGCAGCCGCCGCCATCCCATCCTCGGATACGTCAAGATGCACACCGGCGTCGACTGGGCCACGCCCTATGGCACGCCGATTTTCGCATCCGGCAACGGCGTCGTCGAAACCGCCGGCTGGGAAGGCGGCTACGGCAAATACGTCAAGCTGAAGCACAACAATGGCTACGAGACCGCCTACGGACACATGTCGGCGTTCGCCAAAGGGCTGGAGCCAGGCAAACGGGTTCGGCAGGGTCAGGTGATCGGCTTCGTCGGCTCCACCGGGCAATCGACCGGCGCCCACGTCCACTACGAGATCCTGGTCAACGGCCGCTTCGTCGATCCGATGCGCATCAAGCTGCCGCGCGGCCGCTCGCTCGACGGACCGATCATCGCGAGCTTCGAAAAGGAGCGCGATCGTCTCGACACCATGATGAACAGCCGCGGCGGCACGGCCCGCGTTTCGGATGCCGTGGGCACGACCGGCGCGCCGCCGGTACGCCAGGTCAGCAACCGCTGATTCTTCGATCAAGTTCTCGTCGCCGGAAGCCGGCGCGGCGCCCCGCGTCTGGCGCTACGAGCAAAAAGGCCCCTCGCCCGGGAGGGAAAGGGGCCCAATCAAGCCTTAGTTGAGCTTCCGTTTCGAGATCGGCGCCTCGAACTGCGCGATCTCGGCGGTCTGGGGCGCCTTGCCGTTGAAGGTCAGCACATTGCCCTCGGCTGAGATCACCACGCGGTCGCCGTCCTTCACATCGCCGGCGAGGATCATCTCCGCCAGCGGATCCTGGACGTTGCGCTGGATCACGCGTTTCAGGGGACGGGCGCCATAGGCGGGATCCCAGCCCTTGGCGGCGAGCCAGTCGCGCGCGGCGGCATCGAGCGTAAGCGTGATCTTGCGCTCCTCCAGCAGCTTCTGCAGCCGGCCGAACTGGATCTCGACGATCCGGCCCATCTCGCTCTTCTGCAGCCGGTGGAACAGGATGATCTCATCGACCCGGTTGAGAAATTCGGGGCGGAAATGGGCGCGCACCATGCCCATCACCTGCTCACGCACCATCGAGGTGTCCTCGCCTTCCGGCTGGTTCACCAGGAACTCCGAACCGAGGTTCGAAGTCATGATGATCAGCGTGTTGCGGAAGTCGACGGTGCGGCCCTGGCCGTCGGTCAGGCGGCCGTCGTCGAGCACCTGGAGCAGCACGTTAAAGACATCAGGATGCGCCTTCTCGATCTCGTCGAACAGCACCACCTGATAAGGCCGCCGCCGCACCGCTTCGGTGAGCGCGCCGCCCTCGTCATAGCCGACATAGCCCGGAGGCGCGCCGATCAGCCGCGAGACCGAATGCTTCTCCATGTATTCGGACATGTCGAGGCGCACCATCGCGGTCTCGTCGTTGAACAAATATTCGGCGAGCGCCTTGGTCAGTTCGGTCTTGCCGACGCCGGTCGGCCCTAGGAACATGAACGAACCCATCGGGCGGTTCGGATCCTGCAGGCCGGCGCGCGAACGGCGCACGGCGGTTGCCACCGCATGCACGGCCTCGGCCTGGCCGACCACGCGTCGGCCCAGGCTCTCTTCCATCCTGAGCAGCTTGTCTTTTTCGCCCTCAAGCATCTTGTCGACGGGAACGCCGGTCCAGCGCGACACCACCTGCGCGATGTGATTGGCGGTAACCGCCTCCTCCATCATCTCGCCGGCGTTTTCCTTGGCCTCGATATCGGTGAGCCTCTTCTCAAGCTCGGGAATCCGGCCATAGGCCAGTTCGCCGGCGCGCTGGAATTCGCCGCGGCGCTGCGCATCGGCAAGCTCGATGCGCAAGCCGTCGAGTTCGCTCTTGAGTTTTTGCGCGTTCGACAGCTTGTTCTTTTCCGCGCTCCAGCGCGAGGTCAGGGCCGCCGACTTCTCTTCGAGGTCGGCGAGTTCCTTTTCCAGCGTCTGCAGTCGGCTTTTCGAGCCGGCGTCGCTTTCCTTCTTCAGCGCTTCCTGCTCGATCTTGAGCCGGATGATCTCCCGATCCATCGAATCGAGCTCTTCCGGCTTGGAATCGACCTGCATTTTCAGCCGCGCCGCGGCCTCGTCCATCAGGTCGATTGCCTTATCCGGGAGGAAGCGGTCGGTGATGTAGCGGTTCGACAGCGTGGTCGCCGCCACCAGCGCGGAGTCGGTGATGCGGACGCCGTGATGCTGCTCGTATTTGTCTTTCAGGCCGCGCAGGATCGAGATGGTATCCTCGACCGTCGGCTCGGAGACGAAGATCGGCTGGAACCGGCGCGCCAGCGCCGCGTCCTTTTCGACGTGCTTGCGATATTCGTCCAGCGTGGTCGCGCCGATGCAATGCAGTTCGCCCCGCGCCAGCGCAGGCTTGAGCAGATTGGACGCGTCCATCGCGCCATCGGCTTTTCCCGCGCCGATCAGCGTATGCATCTCGTCGATGAACAGGATGATGCTGCCCTCGGCCGAGGTCACTTCCTGCAGCACGGCCTTGAGCCGTTCCTCGAACTCACCACGGTATTTCGCACCCGCAATCAGCGCACCGAGGTCGAGCGACAGCAGCTTCTTGTCCTTGAGGCTTTCCGGCACGTCGCCATCGAGGATCCGCAGCGCCAGGCCTTCCACGATCGCGGTCTTGCCGACGCCGGGCTCGCCGATCAGCACCGGGTTGTTCTTGGTGCGGCGGGACAGCACCTGGATGGTGCGGCGGATTTCCTCGTCGCGGCCGATAACAGGGTCCAGCTTGCCGTCGCGCGCGGCCTGCGTGAGATCGCGGGAGTATTTCTTCAACGCATCATAGGCGTTCTCGGCCGTCGCGCTATCGGCCGTGCGGCCCTTGCGCAATGCTTCGATCGCCGCGTTAAGGTTCTGCGGGGTGACGCCGCCTTTGCTCAGGATGGTGGCCGCCTCGCTGCCCTTTTCAAGCGTCAGCCCGAGCAACAGCCGCTCGACGGTGACAAAACTGTCGCCGGCTTTCTCGCCGGCTTTTTCCGCGGCGTCGAATGCGCGCGCCAGTTCCGGCGCAAGATAGACCTGTCCGGCGCCGCTTCCGGAAACCTTTGGCAGCTTGTTGAGGGCGTCTTCAGTGGCCTTCAGAATCGCGCGCGAATTGCCTCCGGCGCGGTCGATCAGACCGCCGGCGAGGCCCTCGCTGTCGTCCAGCAGTACTTTCAGCATATGCAGCGGCGAGAACTGCTGATGGCCGTCGCGCATCGCCAGCGATTGCGCCGACTGGATAAAACCTCGCGCCCGCTCGGTATATTTTTCGATATTCATGGAGATATCCCTCAGCCTGCCGCTCCGCCCCTGAGGCACGGACACAGCATCTTCATTGGGTTTCCGCTAAGCGCATTGACTTTCGTCAACCACCCGCGGTCGCGTCGCCGGCGCTCACGCCGGCTTGAGGCAAATGTGGGAAGACGGCCCGGGAAACGGAAGAGGTCCGTTCACAAATTCGTGCACGGTAGCGCCCTGCCCGGGAATCCCTTAAGAAACCGGATGTCCCGTCTCCAGCCCGCCCAGATCGCCAGCATTTACCGCTATCCCGTCAAAGGCCTGTCCCCCGAACCGCTAACGCATGTCGGGTTGGACGTCGGCCAGACGCTTCCGGCCGACCGCCGCTACGCCATCGAGAACGGACCGAGCGGCTTCGATCCCGCCGACCCGAAGTGGATGGCGAAACCGCATTTCCTGATGCTGCAGCGGGACGAGTGGCTGGTACCGCTGCGCAGCCATTTTGACGACGCATCTCACGTCCTGACGATCAGCAGGGATGGCGAAATTCTGGCCCAAGGCGACCTCGAAATCCCCGAAGGCCGAGCCGCGATCGAGCGATATTTCGCAGGCCAGCATGCCGGCCAGATCAAGGGCCCGCCGAAGGTGCTTGCAAGCCCGGGCCACAGCTTTTCGGACGTCGCCCGAAAGGTCGTCTCGATCATCAATCTCGCCAGCCTTCGCGCCATCGAGAGCATGGTCGGGCAACCGGTGCATCCCCTGCGTTTTCGCGCCAACCTCTATGTCGAGGGCTGGCCGGCCTGGCATGAATTCGAACTGGTCGACCAGACCCTGGCCATCGGCAGCGCGCGGGCGAAAGTGGTGAAACGGATCACCCGCTGTGCCGCCGTCAATGTCGACCCCGACACCGGCGCGCGCGATCTCGCGATTCCGCACGCCTTGATGCGGCGGTTCGGCCACAACGAATGCGGCATCTATGCCGAAGTGGTCGCCGATGGCAGCGTGGCCATCGGCGACACGATCGCAGTTGAGGAGCCGAAGCTGCTTTAGCTGCTGTAGGGTGGGCAAAGCGAAGCGTGCCCACCATCATGCATCGAAACTACATAGTGCATCGACTCTATCGTCTATCGGTGGGCACGCTCCGCTTTGCCCACCCTACGCACTACGCACTGTCGCCATGCTCGCAAACGCGTGGCGGAGATGCCCCCAATCAGTTCGGCATCACATAGGCGTAGACCCGGCCGCGCGAAACCGGCGCTTCCCTGACCCGGTTGCCGCTGTTGCCCGAGACCACGATCGGATTGCCGCCGGCATCGATGCCGCTGACCACGCCCACATGGCCGCCGCCGCGCCGTCCCATCACGGCGATGGCGCCGACCTGGGGTCCGGACACGCGCTGGCCATAGCCCGCGAACGAACGCGCCATGTCCGAGCCGGTGCCATGATGGCCGGAGCGTTCCAGAACCATGTTCATGAACCGTGCGCACCACAGGCTGCGACGGCTGGTGGGATTGCCGCCGATATATCGCCGCGCCTCCGCGACGACGTTCGATGAACCGAACCCGCCCGAGGTGGCCATGCCCCCGGAAGCCGCACTCATGGAAATGCTGGCATTGGTGTCGGCAAAGCCGCGCGCTTCCATTTGCGCCACGCCGCGATCCCAGCGCGACAAGCGTGCCACGTGCCGGTGATGACGATAATGACGATAATGACGATGAGCGTAGTGCCGCTTGGCATGATGCGCGTGAGCGTGCCGCCCTGCGCCGTGATGATGAGGCCTTGCTGAGGCCGGAGTAGCCGATGCAACGATTGCCGCCGAACAAACTGCCAGCGCGATAACACGAAGCGACTGGCGGGACGCATACAACTAAATCATTCTTAATCCTCTTTGACACCCCACTTCTCCGTCGATCCGCTCACAGGACCGACATCCGGTCGCGTTTTGCGCGGTGCGGTATGGCGAGAGCAAGATTTGATGTGGCGGGGGACGGTCGATTTTGAGGTCATTCCTCGTCGGCTTTGTGGCGAAAAATATCGGACGTCGCCTTATTGCAGCCGCGAGCATTAACTGCGATTTTCGGCGCCGGCCCGGAAGAAGGCAACCGAAGGAAAAACATCAATGCCCTATGCCGTCACCAGCGACAACGTCCGCGTGTATTTCGAGGAAGCCGGAAGCGGGACCCCCATTATCTTTCTGCATGAGTTCGCGGCCGACCACACCAACTGGGAACCGCAGATGCGGTATTTCTCCCGCGGGCATCGCTGCATCGCCTATTCCGCGCGCGGCTACACGCCATCCGACGTGCCGCCGTCCAAGGAAGTATACACCTACAAGCATTTCTACACCGATGCGCTGGCGGTGCTCGATCATCTGAAGATCGCAAAAGCGCATTTCATCGGCTTGTCGATGGGGTCCTATTCATCGCTGCAGATCGGCCTGAACCATCCGGAACGGGCTCTGTCGCTGACGCTGGCCGGCGTCGGCTCCGGTTCGAGCCTCGAGAACCTCGAGGCCTTCCGCCAGCAGTGCCAGGCCAATGGCGAGCAATATGAGACGATCGGCGCCGCCGAAGTGGCCAAGGTGACGCGCGAGGCGCCGAGCCGGATTCCATTTCTGCTGAAGGACCCACGCGGACACGCCGATTTCTACGCCGCGCTGGCGCGGCACGATTCCACGGGCTCGGCCAACACCATGCGCAGCTTTCAGGGCGGCCGCCCTTCGATCTACACCCTGACCGAGGCCATCCGCCAAGTCCCGACGCCCACGCTGATCATCTGCGGCGACGAAGACGACAATTGCATCGAGCCCAGCCTGTTCCTGAAGCAGCACCTGCCGGCGGCGGGGCTCGTCTTCTTTCCGAAATCGGGCCATGTGCTCAATCTGGAGGAGCCGGCGCTGTTCAACGAAATGGTCGAACGCTTTATTGCCCTGGTGGAAGCCGGCCGCTGGCCGGTTCGGGACCCAAGGTCGATGACGGTCTGATCGTCATTCCGGGGCGTGCGCAAGCACGAACCCGGAATGACGGGCATAGCTATGACGACCAACTTCTACCTCGCCTTCCCGGCGCGGCTCAGCAAAAACACGCCCTGCTCGCCGAACATGTTCCAGAACCACCAGGGCAGATTGACCCGCAGCGGCCGGCCGTACATGTCGAGCGCCACCGCGCGCTCCATCTTGACGTTGATTTCGTCGCAGAGCTGCACGAAATCCTTGATGGTGCAGAAATGAATGTTCGGCGTGTCGTACCAGGTCGCCGGCAGATTTTCGGTGCGCGGCATGTGCCCGCCGACCAGCAGTTGCAGGCGCATCTTCCAGAACCCGAAATTCGGGAACGACACGATCGCGCGCCGCCCGATCCGCAGCAGATTTTCCAGCACCACGCGCGGCTGCCGCGTCGCCTGCAGGGTCTGCGACAGGATCACGTAATCGAAAGCGTCGTCGGGATAATTGATCAGGTCGGTGTCGGCGTCGCCCTGCACCACCGCGAGCCCCTTGGCGACGCAGCGGTTGACGCCCTCGCGCGACAGCTCGATGCCGCGCCCGTCGATGCCGCGCGCCTCGAGCAACAGCAGCAGATCGCCATCGCCGCAGCCGACGTCGAGCACCTTGGAGCCGCGTTCGACCATCTCGGCCACCAGCAGATGGTCGCCACGGTACTGTCCGGTGTCCCGCGAGCCGACGCCGGTCAACGGCAAAACCTGTTGCTGCAAGCTCATGTCAACCGCCCGCTCTGGTCAGGCCGCGCGCCGCGCCAGCCGATTGCAGGAACGCGCGCGAGATCTCGAAAAATTCCGGCACGTCCAGCAGGAACGCGTCATGGCCGCGATCGGTCTCGATCTCCGCGAAAGACACCCGCGCGCTCGAGGCATTGAGCGCATGCACCAGCGCGCGCGATTCCGGGGTCGGAAACAGCCAGTCGCTGGTGAACGAGACCACGCAGAACCGCGTCTGGATGCCGCGAAACGCCCGCGCCAGCACGCCATCATGATCGGCGGCGATGTCGAAATAATCCATCGCCCGCGTCAGATAGAGATAGGAGTTGGCGTCGAACCGCTCGACAAAGGACGAGCCCTGATGGCGCAGATAGCTTTCGACCTGGAAATCCGCGTCGAACGAGAACGTCGGCAGATCGCGGTCCTGCATCCGCCGGCCGAACTTGCGATGCAGCGCTGCGTCCGAGAGATAGGTGATATGCGCGGCCATCCGCGCCACGCCAAGGCCGCGATGCGGATGAGTGCCCTGTTCGAAATAGCGCCCGTGGTGCCAATCCGGATCGGCCATCACCGCCTGCCGGCCGAGTTCATGGAATGCGATGTTCTGCGCCGAATGCCGCGTGCTGCACGCCACCGCCAGCGCCGAGAACACGCGGTCGGGATAGGCCGTGGTCCATTGCAGCGCCTGCATGCCGCCCATCGAGCCGCCGACCACGCAAAACAGCGTATCGATCCCTAAGCGATCGATCAGCATGGCCTGCGCGCGCACCATGTCCGGTATTGTGATCATCGGAAAATCCAGCCCCCACAATTTGCCGGTGGCGGGATTGGTCGATGCCGGGCCGGTCGAACCCATGCAGCCGCCGATCACGTTCGAGCAGATGATGAAATATTTGTCGGTATCGAGCGGGCGGTTGGGACCGACCATGGTCTCCCACCAGCCCGGCTTGCCCGTGACCGGATGAACGTTGGCGACGTGCTGATCGCCGGTCAGCGCATGGAAGGCCAGAATAGCGTTGGAGCGTTCCGCGTTGAGCTGGCCATAGGTCTGATAGGCGATCTGGAACGGCGAGAGATCGATGCCGCAATCGAGCCGCAACGGCTGATTGGCGCCGAACACGGCGACCTGCGAACTCGGATGGTCCGCCTCGTGCGCCCGCTCCTCGGTATGGATGCTGGGGCTTGGTATCGGCTGCACGCCTGTCATCTTGATACCAACTACATAAGGAGGTCTCTGCAGACCGCCACGGGAATCAGGCCAAAAAAAACCCGGCCTGAACAAGGTTCGGCCGGGATCACTTCTGTCCCCGGCCTGTTTAGCGAGTTGTTTAACGTGGCTGCAAGCCGGCCGGCTCAAATGACCACGGGATGGCCAAATACTAGTCATCGGGCGGCTTTTCGTCAAGACTGGCCTCTGGTTATTGCAAGCCAAACGCCTGCATGCCGAGGCGGCGCCCTTGCGCCGTCTCGAACCATGAGAGAGAACAGCTCCATCCTTCGCGCCGCGGCGAAGACGCCGCTTCCCGAGGCTGAGCAAGAAAACTTTCGCCGAGTTCTGAAGATGTCCCAATCGCCCCCCGCCCCGCCCTCGCTCGAGGTGCTGCGCAAAGAGATCGACGCCATCGACACGCAGGTTCACAGCCTGCTGATGGCGCGTGGCGACATCATCGACCGGCTGATCCGGGTCAAGCAGACCCAGGAAGTCGGCTCGGCGTTTCGTCCCGCGCGCGAGGCCGACATGATGCGCCGGCTGGTCGAGCGTCATCGCGGCATCCTGCCGCTCGACACCGTCGAGAGCATCTGGCGCGTCATCATCTCGACCTTCACTTACGTTCAAGCGCCGTTCTCCGTGCATGCCGATATTTCGCTCGGCGAATCCGCGATGCGGGATTCGGCGCGGTTTCATTTCGGCTTCACCGTTCCCTATGTCTCGCATTTCAGCGCGCCGGCCGCGGTCGAGGCGGTGGCCAAGTCGAAGGGCGATCTGGCGCTGGTCTCGGCCACCTCGAGCCGCACACCCTGGTGGATCGCGCTTGAAGCCGCCGGCGCGCCGAAGATCATCGCGCGGCTGCCATTCGTCGAGCGCGCCGATCATCCGGCGGCGCTGCCGGTATTCGTGGTGTCGCGGGTCGCCGACAGCGCCATGGTGACCGAGGTCGAGATGTGGAGCGTGCGGGTGTCCGGCTGGAACGCCGAGATCGCGCGGGCGCTGTCGCCGCTGGCCGAAATCGTCGCCGTGCCCGACTCCGCCTTCGACGGCGCCGCCCTGCTGGTATCGGTGGCGGGCTCCAGCAGCCTTGAAAGGATCCGATCGGCGCTGGTCGAGGCCGGGGCATCGGTGCGTTCATCGGCACTCGTCGGCAGCCATGCAACGCGCTATACGGTGCCCCCGAACGGGGCAGCGAAATCCTGAACGAGCCGCCCCGATGATCCGGAGTTGAAGATGTCCCGCCCCGTGCCGAATCCCGGCATTCTCGAGATTGCGCCTTACGCGCCCGGCAAAAGCCCGGTGCCGGAGCCGGGCCGCAAGGTGTTCAAGCTGTCCGCCAACGAAACCCCGTTCGGACCATCGCCGAAGGCGATTGCGGTCTACCAGGAGGCGGCATCGCATCTGGAGGAATATCCGGAGGGAACCTCGCGCGTGCTGCGCGAGGCGATCGGGCGCACCTTCGGGCTGGACCCGGCCCGCATCATCTGCGGCGCCGGTTCCGACGAAATCCTTAATCTGCTCGCGCACACCTATCTCGGCCACGGCGACGAAGCGATCTCGACCACCCACAGCTTTCTGGTCTATCCGATCGCGACGATGGCGAACGGCGCCATCAACGTGGTCGCGCCCGAGACCGATTTCGCCGCCAACGTCGATGCGATTTTGGAGCGGGTGTCGCCGCGCACCAAGCTCGTATGGCTCGCCAATCCGAACAACCCGACCGGGACCTACCTGCCGTTCGACGAAATCAAGCGGCTGCACGCCGGATTGCCGCCGCATGTCCTGCTGGTGCTCGATGCCGCCTATTCCGATTACGTCTCGCGCAACGATTACGAACTCGGCATCGAGCTGGTGGCTACATCAGAAAACACCGTGATGACCCACACCTTCTCCAAGATCCACGGGCTTGCGGCGCTGCGGGTCGGCTGGATGTTCGGCCCGGCCCATATCGTCGATGCGATGAACCGGATTCGCGGGCCCTTCAACGTCTCGACGCCGGCGATGCTGGCGGCGGTCGCGGCGATCGAGGACACCGCGCACGTCCAGATGTCGAAGACGCATACCGAGAAATGGCGCAACTGGCTGACCGAGGAAGTGACCAAGCTCGGCCTCAAGGTGACGCCGAGCGTGGCGAATTTCATCCTGATCCACTTCCCGCTCGAGAAGGGCAAGACCGCTGCAGACGCCGACGCGTTCCTCACCAAACGCGGCCTGGTGCTGCGCGGGTTGACCAATTACGGCCTGCCGCACGCCTTGCGCATGAGCGTCGGCACCGAAGAGGCCAATCGCCTGGTCGTGGATGGATTGCGCGACTTCACGGCGCGCAAGTGAGCGGCGCGCCGCACTTCCAGAAGATCGCGCTGATCGGCTTCGGCCTGATCGGCGGCTCGATCGCGCGTGCCGCGCGTGAACAGGGATTGGCGGGAGAGATCGTCACCACCGCGCGCTCGGCGAAAACCCGCGCAAGGGTGGCGGAGCTCGGCGTTGTCGATCGCGTCGTCGACACCAACGCGGAAGCGGCCAAAGACGCCGACCTCGTCATCCTCTGTATCCCGGTCGGCGCCTGCGGCGAGGTCGCGCAGGAGATCGCGCCTTACCTCAAGCCGGGCGCGATTATCTCCGATGTCGGTT
Source organism: uncultured Alphaproteobacteria bacterium (assembly GCA_963793165.1). Classification (GTDB taxonomy): domain Bacteria; phylum Pseudomonadota; class Alphaproteobacteria; order Rhizobiales; family Xanthobacteraceae; genus Bradyrhizobium. The sequence goes on along the minus strand of CAWBYU010000001.1, from coordinate 600,551 downwards.
CGGTCAAAGGCGCCGTGGTGCGGGACATGGCGCCATATCTGCCGGCCGGCGCGCATTTCGTGCCGGCGCATCCGGTGGCCGGCACCGAGCATTCCGGCCCCGATTCCGGCTTCGCCGAACTGTTCATCAACCGCTGGTGCATTTTAACGCCCCCTGATGGCACCGATCCCGATGCGGTCGAGAGACTGCGCGCGTTCTGGACCGCGCTCGGCGCCAGGGTCGAGACCATGACGCCCGACCATCATGATCTCGTGCTCGCGATCACCAGTCACCTGCCGCATCTGATCGCCTACACCATCGTCGGCACCGCGGACGAACTCGGCCAGGTGACGTCGTCGGAGGTGATGAAGTTCTCCGCCGGCGGCTTTCGCGACTTCACGCGGATCGCGGCCTCCGACCCGACGATGTGGCGCGACGTATTCCTCGCCAACAAGGAGGCGGTGCTGGAAATGCTCGGCACCTTCAACGAGGACCTCTCGAAACTCACCCGCGCGATCCGCCGCGGCGACGGCGAGGCGCTGTTCGAGCATTTCACCCGCACCCGCGCGATCCGCCGCGGCATCGTCGAGATCGGCCAGGATTCGGCGGCGCCCGACTTCGGCCGACCCCACGCGCATCTGGGGAAGAAGGCGGAGTGAGTGGCTTCCGCCTTCGCTCGTTGAGCTACGGTCGCGCCTTGCGATGACGTGAGGCCGAACTCGTTCGTCGTCCCGGCGAAGGCCGGACCCATAACCACCGATGTTGGCCGTTGGATGGAATTGCCGCTCCGGCTTCGCGCATCTTGAACATCGATGGTTATGGGTCCCGGATCGTGCTTCGCTTGTCCGGGACGACGCGCAGTTTGTTGCTCAATTCCTCGATTCAAATTTCAAACAGCCAATTGTAGATTTATCATTTCGGATACGACTTCGCGATCTCGCGGTGCGAATGCACCCGAGTCGTTGCATTTATCTCTCGCCCCGATGGAGGGCGCAGGGAAAGCCGGGTGCCGATTGCACCCATGGTTCCGTGCAAAAAAGCACGGGGGTAGGACCACAGGTTCAACCGGAATCACTCCGGCTTTCCCCGCGCGATGGTTTACGGCTTACTTCGTGCTCTTCCCGGTGACCGGGCTTTCTTGCCACCGTCATCCGCAGAAGCTTGCTGCTGCGAACTTGGCGCCAGCGTCGGGGCGCCAGAACCACACGACTTTGCCGTCCGCTATTAGCCACGTTCGTCTTTCGCAGCTACCCGCGTCCACCGCATCTCACCGCACGTTCGTGACGATCGCGAGCCGCCCCTCTCATCGGGTGAGACGGGCGAGCTGATAGCGCTGATTTGGCCGACGGGTTAAGCGGAATATTTTTCGCAAGAGGGCTGGACAGGTTTTGCCGATTTGCCTGTCGGGCGCCGCGGCAACGCTGCCGTTGCCGCGCAATTCAAACACCTCCGATGTCGAGGGGTCACCGAAGCCGGATCGATAAGGGATCAATAGGGCTTGTCGGGCTGAGCGCGCCTGAGCGCCGGACGGGACACCGGCCCCATTCTCAATCGGGCTACACCGCCGCTGTCGCGGACCGCCGCCATCGCGTCCGCTGCCGGACGCGCGGGTCCGATGCCGAGATCGGCGTTGGGATGATAGAATGCGTACATGCCGGGTTCATCGATCATTCGCTCTGCGAGCGCCGGCGTCGCGGCAAGCGCCGACAATATCGCAACTGCGCCAAGAAATTTGAGTTGGGTCATTGATCTTCTCCTGTAATCGACCCGTAAACTGTCGTGCGGGTCGTCAGGGAGAAGACTGACTTTCGCGGCTCGGCATTCCCGACGCGCATCGAATTATCGATCACGGTTCGGCGATCAGGATTTTACGAAGTGTGGTTGGCCAGGCGCGCGCGAAGAAAAGCCCTGAGGTGTCATTGCCGGACTTGATCCGGCAATCCATCTTGCGAAGGAGATGGATACGCGGGTCAAGCCCGCGTATGACGACGCTGATGGACGCGTCGGTTCAGAACAGCGGCGGAATCTGCGCCACCTTGAGCGGCCCGAAAAACACCGCGCCATCGACGAAGCGCAGCGGAAACGCCCGCGCCTTCTTGCCTTCCAGCACGGCTTCCTTGCCGAGCGCGTTGATGCCGGCGGAAACGCCGACGCCGGCGTTCTGCCTGACCGCCTTGCCGAGGCCGGGAATCGCCCGGTCCAGCGCGCCCATCAGGTTGTTGAGGTCCTGCGTCTTGACGCCCGGCGCGACCCGATCCAGCGTCGCCTGCGGCACGCCTTCATCGAGCATTTTTTCAAGGCCGAGCGCCGGAATCACTTTCTCGATACCGGCAACCGTCATCTGCAGTTCGCCATCGAGACGGCCGCTGGCGGTAAGACCCAGCCTGCCCGCGGCGACCGCGATCAGATCGCCCTGCTGAATCCGGGACTGCACGATCTCGACATACCCGCCGGCGGCCTGGATTTCACGGAACCGCTGCGGCCAGGGTTTGGGCGAAAAATCCTGCAGCCCGCTCAGCATCGTGCGCACGTCGGCGTCGAACGGCTGCGTGAGCAGCGGATGCAGCTCCTGCAGGCTGCCGCCCGCGATCTGCAACACGGTCTCGATCACGGGATGATCGAGCGCCGAGCCTTCGGCGAGGCGGCCGTGCAATTCGACGTGCTTTGCGCCCGCAAGCGCGGCCTGCGTCGATCCGTTGACACGATCGATCGAGGGATCCTCGAACACGATCGAGGCGCGTTGCGGGATGGCCGGCAGGCCCACCACGCTGGCGCGGGCCTTGCTCCAATTCACGGCCATCGAAGGCTGGCCGCGATCGGAGATCGTTGCCGGAGAGGTGAATTCCGCGATCAGCAATTTCGGATCGTAGATCTGCGCCACGACCAGGATTTCACCGAGCCGCGCGGTGAGCGGCGCCTGGGTCGCCGCCCGTTCCGCGGTCTGCGACAGCAGCGAGACGCTGGCGCCGTCGCAGCGGACTTCAAGCCGGAACGGAAAGCCGGCCACCGAACGTTTGGCGCAATCATAAACCCGGCCTGATTTCGCCTCCTGTTCGCGCCAGGCGTCGGCTCTGACATCGACCTGGGAGGCGGCAAAGAACCAGAACCCACTCCACCCCATGGCGGCGACGACGAGCAAAACGGGCGCGATGAACAGGCGCCAAAGCGGGCGCCGGCGCGGCGGGAGGTTGAAATCGGGCATATCGCCACCTTTGGCCAATGATTTTGTCAATTAAGCGATGCGTCGGCACCACAATCAAGTTAACGGATGTCCAGGGAACTTCGAATTCCACTTCGCCTGAAAAGCTTCTTCTGATAGCCGTGCGCGCAATGCCAGCGAAAACTGTATCCGACCCCGAATTGTCCAAAGGCGACCTGTGGGTGTTCGGCTATGGTTCGCTGATGTGGCGGCCGGGCTTCGAATTCGTCGAGCAGGTCCCGGCGCGGCTGATCGGCGAGCATCGCGCCCTGTGCGTCTACTCCTTCGACCATCGCGGAACGCCGGAAAAGCCGGGCCTGGTGCTCGGGCTCGACCGCGGCGGCGCGTGCCGCGGCATCGCCTTTCGGGTCGCGGCGAAACAACGCCGCGATACCGTGGACTATCTGCGCAGCCGCGAGCAGACTACCCATGTCTATCGCGAGGTGATGCGTTCGGTCTGGCTCGAAGACGACGCGAGGCAGCGCGTCAGCGCGCTGGCCTATGTGGTCGACCGCGGTCACGTCCAATATGCCGGGCGGCTGTCGCTGCCGGAACAACTCCGTCACGTCCAGCAGGGACACGGCCGTTCCGGGAATAATCGGGATTACGTGCTGTCCACCGTAAAGTCGATCGAGGCGCAGGGCTTTCGCGACCCGCAACTGCATCAGCTCGCCGCGATGCTGCACGACGACACGCCGCTGCATCGGTAAATCTCCCTTACCACCCTCTCCCACAGACGAGAGGGAAGTAAGCCCTTACGCCTGCGCCGGGCCGGGCACGCGGCCGAACAATTGCGCCTGCTCCTGCCGCGCGGCCTCGACCAGCCGGTTGGTCGCCTCCTCGATCACGGCAGCAATGCGCGCGATGAATTCGCGGCGCGACAGGCCGGGCGGCAGCGGATCGAGAAATTCGACCACCAGCGTTCCCGGATAGCGCATGAACGTGCGGCGCGGCCAGAACAGTCCCGAATTGAGCGCGACTGGCAGGCAGGTCACGCCGCAATCGACATAGATCTGGGCGATACCGGTCTTGTAGTTCGGCGGCGCGCCCACCGGGGTTCGGGTACCCTCGGGGAAGATAATCAACTGACGGCCGCGGCGAACCGCCTCGCCGGCCCGCCGCGCCATCTGGAGCAAGGCGCGGCCACCGGCGCTGCGATCAATGCCGATCATGTTCGCCTTGACCAGATACCAGCCGAAAAATGGAATCCATTTCAGTTCGCGCTTGAGGATGAACAGCGGCTGCTCGAAGAACTGCAGCAGCGCGAAGGTTTCCCACATCGACTGATGCTTGGCTGCGACGATCAGCGGGCCCTTCGGGATTTTCTCAAGCCCGCGATACTCCACCTTGACGTTGCAGGTCACGCGCAGCAGCCAGATACTGCTGCGTGCCCAGTATTTGGCGATATTCATGATGGCCCAGCGCGGCATCAGATAGGTCGGGATGCCGAGGATCACCCAAAACGCCAGCAGCAGGTAGAACAGCACGTTGTAGACGAGCGAACGCAGGAAAATCGAAACCATCGAAAACCTTGATCAGTTGGCTTGAGCCGTCGCCGGTCGGCGCGGAAGGAACCCGGCCGGCCGATCCGCGAGTTCGGGCGTCAATTCGAGGCCGGCATCGGCCAGACGCACCCGCATTTCGGCGGCGACGTATTTGACGTATTCCGATAGCAGCAGCCGCAGCGTCGCGCCACTCGTCCACCAGGGTTCATCGCGCCATTTGTCGCCGACCACCGCGAATGGAATAAGCTCGATATCCGGCATCGCATGCGACAATTCGACGATTGCCCGCGGCATATGGTAATTCGACGTCACCACGATCAGCGATTTGAAGCCGCGTTCGCGGACCCAGCGCCGCGTCTCCGCCGCGTTGCTTCGGGTGTTGACGGCGGAGCGGTCGAGATCGACGCAGCAGTTCAGCAGCGACTGGTTATCGGGCAGCGAGCGGGAAATATCGCTTGCGGCATTGGTCGGATGCACGCCCGAGATCAATAGCCGCTTGCCGTAGCCGCCGGCCAGCAATTCCATCGCATCGGAGACCCGCGAGGACCCGCCGGTCAGCACCACAATGCCGTCGGCCGTATGGTCGGGCTTCACCTCCGCCCCGCGCAATTGCGAGAGAAATCCGACAAAGCCGACCGCGGCGCCGACAAACACGATCGCCAGCGCGGCCACGATCGTCGCGCGCAGCCATCCTCGCCGCGCGGCAACCGGCGCGCCTGGCGACCTATCGTCGGGATACAGACTCATGCGACGGTGACGTTCCTCCCCCCAATCCAAGTCTAGAACCTTTTCCGGCGAAGTGGAGTCCGGTTCGGCGCGGTCATCGCGCGGCCGGCGTCAGTCGATGTCGTCAAGCGTGGCAAACAGCGTTCGCCGCGACGCCCACGCGGTGATCGCCGCGATCAGCGCCGCCTGCGCCGCCAGCGCCAGATAGCCGGACGGGCGCAGCGAAAACGTTCCCAGCAGGGCTGCGAATTGATCCCCGACCGGCGTGCCGGAGAACCAGCCGGCGATCGATTTGGAGAACCCGAACGTCAGCATCGCGATGCCGCCGCCGATCACGCCGCCCTGCAGCCCAAGCCGCAGGAAATGCCGCAGGAAGCGGTTGGCGATGTAGCGGTCGCCGGCGCCGACGAAGTGCAGGACCTCGACGATCGGACGGTTGGCCGCCATCGCGCCGCGGGTTGCGAACGACACCGAAATGATGGTGGCGACGATCACCAAAGCGAGGATGCCGATGCCGGCGAACACGGTCGCGCCGGTCATCGATCGCATTCGCTCGATCCAGGCGCGGTGATCGTCGACGCTGGCCGACGGCGACGCCTGCGTCACACGCCGGCGCAGCGCGACCAGATCGAGCGACGTTCCCGGCTGGACCCGCGCGACGATGACGCGCGGCACCGGAAGATCCTCGAGTGAAAGTCCGGTGCCCAGCCATGGCTCCAGCAGTTTGGCCGATTCCTCTTTTGTGAACGGCCTGACCTCGACGATGCCGGGCTGCCCGCGCATCGCTTCGGCCACCGCCACCGCATCGCGGTCGACATCGCGCCCGGCCGCGGGGCGGACCTGGATGGTGATTTCGCTCGCGACGTCCGACTGCCACTCCGCCGCCGACGCGCTCACCAGCAGCACGGCGCCGGTGGTCATCGATGCAAGGTAGGTCATGATGGCGACGACGGCGACCAGCGCGCGACCTGCGATCGAGCCGCGCGGCACGATCGGCGACAGATTGCGCGCGCGCGCCGGCAGCCGCGGACGCTCCTGTCCGAGATCCACCAGCAGGCCGTGCTCGTCGCCCATCCTATTCATAGATATGCAATCGTCCGTGATGCAGCACCATGCGCCGCGCCTCATACTGATCCATCAAAGTAATGTCGTGGGTCGCGATAATCACCGCGGTGCCGGACTTGTTCAGTTCGATGAACAAGCGCAGCAGTCGCCGCCCCAGCGTCGGATCGACGTTGCCGGTCGGCTCATCCGCCAGCAACAGAAGCGGCCGCGAGATCACGGCGCGCGCGATCGCCGCACGCTGCTTCTCGCCGCCGGACAGCACCGGCGGCAGCGCATCCATTCGCTCGCCGAGACCGACCCATTTCAAGAGATCGATAACCTCCTTGCGATAGCTGGATTCCTCGCGGCCGATCACCCGGAACGGCAGCGCCACGTTTTCATAGGTAGTCATGTGATCGAGCAGGCGAAAGTCCTGCAACACGATGCCGATCCGCTTGCGCAGATCGGCGACTTCATCCTTGCCGAGCAGCGACACGTCCCGGCCGAACAGATTGACCAGGCCGCGGGTCGGCCGCAGCGACAGGAACAGCAGCCGCAGCAGCGAGGTCTTGCCGGCGCCCGACGGCCCGGTGAGGAACTGAAACGAGTGAGCCGGAATCTGGAAATTGAGGTCGCGCAAAATCTCCGGGCCAAGCCCGTAACGCAATCCGACATTTTCGAACCGAACCAAGCTCAGCTCCGTTCGATGTGGGGCGCGGCAGGAAACCCGAAACCGGAAGCCCGGAATTCACTGGTCTCGCTGCGGCTGCGAACCAACCAAAATGGTTGTGCTTCGGTTATGGTTTCCAATTCGTTAACGGTCGCCTTGTAGCATCCCGGCAGCGTCATTGTGGAGATCGGCTCCATGCACATCATTTGTCCCCATTGTACAACGTCCTATGCCATTGATTTGGCTACATTGGGCGCGACCGGGCGTGCCGTCCGCTGTTCCCGCTGCAAGGAGGTTTGGCTGGCGCGGCCGGAGGATGCAACCGAAGTCGCGGCTTTCGCGCCCGCGATGGCGGAAGCCGGCGGGCCGTCCGCCGCCATGGACGCCGCCGGGGAATGGGAAGCCCTCGCGCGCGAGGAGGAGGGCCCGGACGCCCCTGTCGTCGACAGTCCCTCGATTTCCGGCGACTGGGAGGCTGCGGACGGCGAACCCGACTGGCCGTCCATCGCCCATTATGATGCGACGGATATCCAAACCGGACCTCCGCGGCGCTTGGCGGGGCTCCGGAATCTCCTGAAACCGCCGGCCTTGCTGCGGGCCTCGGGCAAGCCCTTTGCCGGCCTGCCCACCGCCTGCGCCGCCATGGGCGCGCTGGTGCTTGCCCTGATGATCTGGCGCGTCGAGGTGGTGCGGCTGCTGCCGCAGACCGCCACATTCTATAAAATGGTCGGGCTCGACGTTAATCTGCGCGGCCTCGTGTTCAAGGACGTCAAGATCACCAGCGAGACCGTGGAAGGCAAACCGGTGCTGGTGATCGAGGGCGTGATAACCGCCAATACGCGCAAACCGGTCGAATTGCCGCGGCTGCGCTTCAGCGTCCGCGACGCGCAGGGCGCCGAGGTTTACGCCTGGAACGCGGTGCTGGAGCAGTCGGTGCTGAAGCCCGGCGAGAAAGCCTGGTTCAAGTCGCGGCTGGCGTCGCCGCCTCCCGAAGGGCGCAATATCGATATACGCTTCTTCAGCAAGCGTGATCTCGCCGGCGGCAGCGCCTGAGCGGGGCCGCAGGATCCTGATCGCGAAAGAATGGTCGCCCGATGCCGCGCGTGCTGATTGCCGACGATGAAGACTCGATGCGTACCCTGGTGGCGCGTGCGATCGCCATGGACGGTCACGAGACCGTCATCGCGGAAGACGGCGCCGAAGCGCTGGAGATCCTCAGCCGCGAACAGGGCACGTTCGATCTGTTGCTGACCGATATCCAGATGCCGGTCATGGACGGGATCGCGCTGGCGCTGGCCGCGGCGCGCGATTTTCCCGATCTGACGATTTTATTGATGACGGGATTTGCGGCCCAGCGCGAACGCGCCTCGGGCCTCAATGCCATCGTGCATGACGTCGTCACCAAGCCGTTCTCGGTGGCCGACATCCGCACCGCCGTCGCCGATGCGCTGTCGGCGCGGAAGAAGGATTAGCGGCGCTGCGCTGAACGCGCTGCACGCACAGCTCGTCATGCCCCGCGCATGCGGGGCATCCAGTACGCCGCGGCTTCTCGGTTAAATGCTGCTGTCTCTGGAATACTGGATCATCCGCCTTCGCGGATGATGACCGCCTGTGGGAAGCGGCTGACGAAACGGCTGACAACGCCGCAGCAGCGAACCGCTCAGTAATCCTTCAGCAGCCGCTCGATGTAATCGAGTTCGATCTGCGGGCGTTGCGGATCGGCAAGGCGGCGGCGCAGTTCCTCCAGGATCCGGCGCACCCGCTGCACGTCGATTTCGCCGGGAATCTTCACCGTCAGGTCGTCACCGAATTCACGGCCATGCAGCGGCCGTCCGAGCGGATCGTTGCCGTTGGCGCCGCTCTGCTGCCGGCCGGCGCGATTGCCGGGGCTGTCGCCCTGGCCTTCGCCATCGCCCTGCTGCATCGCCTCGGCGAGGCTCTGGGCGCCCTTGCGCAGCGCATCCAGCGCGCGGCCTTGCGAATCTACCGCGCTGTCCGCGTTGCCTTCGCCAAGCCGGCCGCTGGCGTCGCCCATCGCCGAATCGGCCTGGCCGAGGCCGTCCTCGCCGTCGCCCTGGTCGCCTTGCTGACCCTGCTGGCCTTGCTGACCCTGTTCGCCGCGCTGGCCCTTTTCACCGCGCTGGCCCTGCTGGCCCATGCCGCGCTTGGCAAGCTCTTCCTGCAACCTCTTGAGCCGATCGCGCAGGCCTTCCTGGTCCTGCTGCAGGTCGCCCATGCTCTGATCGCCCTGCTTGCCGCGCATGCGGTCGCGCCGCGAATCCTGGCCCTGCTTGAAGGTCTTGTCGCGCAACTGCTGCTGCTTGCGGATCATGTCGCCAAGCTCGTTCAGCGCCTGCTCCATTTCGCTGTCGCCGGACTGGCCGGGCTGCGCCATTTGCAGGTTCTCCAGCATCTGCTGGAGCTGCTCGAGCAATTGCTTCGCCGCATCCTTGTCGCCGGAGCGCGACATGCGCTCCATGCGGTCGATCATGTTCTTGAGGTCCTGCTGGCTCAGCATCTTGGTATTGGGATCGAGCGGCCGCGCCAGTTGTTGCGGATTGTTGCGCTGCTGTTCGGCGAGCTGACGGATGAAGTTATCCAGCGCCGCGCGGAGGTTCTCGGTGAGCTTCTTGATCTCCTCGTCGCTGGCGCCGCGTTCCAGCGCCTGCTTGAGCGCCTCCTGGGCGGCGCGCAACGCCTTGTCCACATCGGTGATGTTGCCGTCCTCGATGGTGACGGCAAGCGCCCACAGGCTGGCGACGACCTCGCGCTTGGCATCGTCGGTGCGCGCGGCCTCCAACTGCCGTGCGACGCTGTAGAGCCCGAGATACTGGCCGGTTTCGGGCATGAACAGGTCGGGCGCGATCATCAGCGCATCCAGTGCCGCGAACACCTGCGCGTTCTGATTGGCGTCGAGCGCCAGAATGCGGCGCTGCTCGATCAGCGCGCGCGCCAAGGGCTTGGTGAACAGCCGTTCCGGCAGCCGCATGTTGAACGGCTCGCTGCGGCCCTCATTGCCGGCCTCGTCCTTTGCCGTCAGGGTCAGCGCGACGTCGGCGCCGGCGTAAGGGTCTTCGCTGAGATCCTTGACGGTCTGCCCGACGCCGTTGCGCGTCCGCGCGTTCGGAAGCACCAGCGGAAACTGCGGCGCCTCAAACAGCGGCCGCGGCTCCGCGCCGGCTTTCGGCGCATCGCCGGGGCGGACGGCGAATTGCGCGCGCGCTTCGGTGACGCCGTAATCGTCCTCGATCTTGTAGGACATCTGCAGCGAGCCGCGGGCCTGACGCTCGGGATCCTTGGCAAGCGCGATGGTCGGCGCGCGGTCGGGCGTGGCGCTGAATTTCCATGGCGGCTGGCCGGAGGGCGCGCGGACATGGACGGTGCCGTCGCCGGCGATGGTGAAATGCCGCTCGTTGGTGCCCTTGGGCGCCGGCTCGGTCGGCGCGGCCTCGGTCACGGTGCCGCCGGCGACGACATCGAGCGTGCCGCCGCTGGAGCGCACGATCAGCGTGCTGCCGGCGGGCACCGGCAACGGTCCCGCAGCGGGCAGCCCGGCTTCCTTGTTCGCCGCCGACAGGATGATCGGCGGCTTGCCCGTATAAAGAGGAGGCGTCACCCAGGCGTCGACCCTGATATTGGCCGGCGCCAGCACGCCGTTCCAGTCGAACGCCGCTTCGGTGCGCAGCAGGCGCTCGTCGCCTGCGGCGACGTAGGCGGCCACCAGCAGCACCGCCACCAGCGCGCGCAGCGCCCAGGGATCGTGGATCGGGAGCCGCGGCGACGGCAGGCCGGCGCGGATGCGCTTGATCGATGCCAAAGTGCGCTCGCGCTGCGCCTGCCACAGCGCCAGCGCGACCGGATCCTGCGAGGCCAGCGTGTCTGACAGCGCGGTCGCCGGGCGGTGACGGATGCCGGTGCCACGGTCGAGCCGGCTCAAGCCCTCTTCGCGGCTCGGCCAGCGGAAGCGGAGCAGCGGAAACAGCGCTCCCAGCGCCAAAACCACGAACACGCCCAATCCAATGGCGCGCGCGACAAACGGCAGCACCAGCCATAAGCCGGCCCAGGACACCACCAGAAACAGTCCGGCGACACTGAGCAGGCGCGCCAGATGCGGCCAGATTCGCTCCCAGGCGATCGCATATTGCGCCCGCTGCAGGGCCTGCGTGAGCCGCAGCCGTGCGACGGTATCCGGGTCGCGCGCTGGCTCGGACGGGTCTGGGGTGGCGCCGCTCAACAAACTCTCCGGGTGGTTACCGACACATCATCGTAGCACAAGGGCGGCAGTGAGGCATCCGGTTCGGGACGGTAACCCACACCCCGCGCCACGCATAACACGAAGGCGTGACTGCGGGGCGGCGACCCCGTAACGTCAACCGTCGGACCGTCAAAGCAAGGTTAAGGGAAACGCCAGGGAAACAACATGGAACCAGAAACGCACGATAATCGGCTTAAAATTCGCATCGCTGAACTGAACAGGGGCTGAGGGCGCATCATCATGGACATCGGATTCATTGGCCTCGGGAAGATGGGCTTCCCGATGGCGCGCCGCCTGATCGAGGCCAAGCATCAGCTCGTCGTGTTCGATCAGCGCCGGGAGGCGGTGGATAAACTGGTCGAGATGGGCGCACAGGCCGCCTCGTCGCCGAAGGAAATCGCCGACCGCACCGAGACCGTGCTGGCGAGCCTGCCGTCGCTGCAGGCTTCGCTGGAGGTTGCGACCGGCGCCGGCGGCGTGATCGACGGCAAAACGGTCAAACGCTTCGTCGATCTCTCCACCGTCGGATCGCACATGGCGGTGCGGATTCACGATCTGCTCAAAAAGCGCAACATCGTGCAGCTCGACAGTCCCGTCAGCGGCGGCGTCGGCGGCGCCGAAAAAGGCACGCTCGCGGTGATGGTGTCGGGGCCCAAGGCGGATTTCGAAGCGGTGAAGTCCGCGCTCGAAATCATCGGCAAGGTGTTCTTCATCGGCGAGAAGCCGGGCTCGGCGCAGACCATGAAGCTTGCGAACAATTTCCTGTCGGCGACCGCAATGGCCGCGACCTCGGAAGCCGTGGTGATGGGGGTCAAATCAGGGCTCGATCCCGCCGTGATGATCGACGTGATCAATGCCGGATCGGGCCTCAACACCGCGAGCCGCGACAAGTTTCCGCGCGCGGTCCTGCCTCGCACCTTCGATTACGGTTTTGCGACCGGATTGATGGTGAAGGACGTGCGGCTGTGTCTCGAAGAGATGAAATCGCTGGGCCTGTCGATGGAAGTCGCCGAAGCCGTCGGGCGGCTCTGGGAGGTCGTGATCCGCGAGATGGGCGCGGAGTCGGATTTTACGACTGCGATCCAGCCGATCGAAAAAGCCGCGGGGGTGGTGGTCGGAAAGGCCAAGAGTTAGCTGATCGTCCCTGCGGAATCACGCTTTCGCGGGGACGACATCGACGCTCACAACCAGGGTGCCGGCTTGTCCATCGCGATCAGTTCATCGACCTCGACGCGCGGCCGCACCACCGCGTATCGATCGCCCTTGACCAGCACTTCCGGCACCAGCGCGCGGGTGTTGTAGGTGCCGGACTGCACCGCGCCGTAGGCGCCGGCGGTCATGATCGCCACAAGGTCGCCGGACGTCGGCTCGGGCATGGTACGATCCAGCGCGAGATAATCGCCGCTTTCGCAGACCGGCCCGACCACGTCGGCGACGATGGCCGGCGCGCCCGGCGCCGCCTGACGGATCGGCAGGATGTCGTGATGCGCTTCGTACAGCGTGGGGCGGATCAGGTCGTTCATCGCGGCGTCGATGATGACAAAATTCTTGGCGTCGCCGTGCTTCACATAGATCACGCGCGCGACGAGGATGCCGGCATTGCCGACGATCATCCGTCCCGGCTCGAACATCAGCGTGCAACCGAGATTGTGGGTCACCCGCTTGACCATCTCGGCATAGGCGGCGGGCGCCGGCGGCGCTTCGCGGTCCATGTAATAGGGAATGCCGAGTCCGCCGCCGAAATCGACATGCGAGATGGTGTGGCCGTCGGCGCGCAGCGTCTGCACGAATTCGACCAGCAGCCGGAACGCGGCTTCCAGCGGCACCAGGTCGGTGATCTGGCTGCCGATATGCATGTCGACGCCGGTGACCTCGATCCCCGGCAATCCGGCCGCGCGCGCGTAGACCGCGCGGGCGCGATCGAGCGGCACGCCGAACTTGTTCTCGGACTTGCCGGTGGAGATTTTCGCGTGCGAACCGGAATCGACATCGGGATTGACCCGAACCGAGATCCGCGCCGTTCGCCCGGTTTCGTTTGCCAGCCGCGACAGCAATTCGAGTTCGGGCTCGGATTCGACGTTGATGCAGAGAATGTCCTCCGCCAGCGCCGCGCGCAGCTCGGCTTCGGTCTTGCCGACGCCCGAGAACAGGATCTTCTGCGGCGGAATGCCGGCCGCCAGCGCGCGCTTCAACTCGCCGCCGGACACCACGTCGGCGCCGGCGCCGAGTTTCGCCAGCGTCCGCAGCACCGATTGGTTGGAGTTGGCCTTCATGGCGTAACAAACCAGCGCCTGCCGATCGGCAAAGGCCTCGCTGAACACCCGGTAATGGCGCTCCAGGGTCGCGGTGGAATAGCAATAGAACGGCGTGCCGACCGCGTCCGCCAGAACGGACAGGTCAACCGCCTCGGCGTGAAGCACGCCGTTGCGATAGTCGAAATGATTCATGGCGGGCTCAGTCGTTCAGGAGCGGATCGAGAACGAACGCTTTCTTGCGGCCTTTGGAAGCCGTCGGCGGCGCATCGGTTCCGTAGGACGGATTGAACACGCTGGGCTGGCTGGCGGCCCGCTCGGCCTCGGCCGTCTCGGCAGCGGTCGCCTGCGCCGAAGCGTTCGGCGGCAGGTCGAGCCCGCTTTTGCGTCCGCAGCCGCCGAGTGCGAGCACGGCCGCGCTGAGCAGGATGATGGCCCATCGCGAAGACGTCGGACGGTCAGTACGATTCACAGCAAATTCCCCAATGCGGCGGCACCATACAAAGATTGCCCGGCTCTGGCGAGACCCGGACAATCATGAAATTACAGCGAATGTCTTGAAATTACGGCGCGAGTCCCGGGTTCAGCCCAATTTTCGCTCTTTTTGCAGTCGCTTCAGCCACGCCTTGGCCTGCGCCAGCACGTTCTTCGGCGCAGTTCCGCCGTAACTGTTGCGGCTTTGCACCGACGCTTCCACCGAAAGCACCGCCATCACCTCCGCCGTGATCCGGGACTCGATCGCCTGCATGTCCTGCAAGGACAATTGGTGCAGCGGCACCCCCGCTTTCGACGCCTTGGCGACGATTCGGCCGGTGACGTGATGGGCGTCGCGGAACGGCATTTTCAGCGTCCGCACCAGCCAGTCGGCAAGATCGGTGGCGGTAGCGTAGCCCTCGCCGGCGGCGGCCTTCATCCGCGCCTGGTCCGGCACCAGGTCGGCGACCATTCCGGTCATGGCCCTGATCGCCAGCGACAGCGCGCCGAATGCCTCCATCGCGCCCTGCTTGTCCTCCTGCATGTCCTTTTGATAGGCCAGCGGCAGGCCTTTCATGACGATCAGCAAGGCCGTGAGCGCGCCGATCACCCGCCCGGTCTTGGCGCGGACCAGTTCGGCGGCGTCGGGATTGCGCTTTTGCGGCATGATCGAGGAGCCGGTGGTGAATTTGTCGCTCAACCGCACCAATCCGACCAGCGGCGAGGTCCAGATCACGATTTCCTCGGCAAAGCGCGACAGATGCACCGACGCGATCGCCGCCGCCGACAGGGTTTCGAGCACGAAGTCGCGGTCCGACACCGCGTCGAGCGAATTGGCCATCGGCCGGTCGAAGCCGAGCGACTTCGCCGTTAAGTCGCGATCGATCGGGAACGAGGTGCCGGCCAGCGCCGCCGCGCCAAGCGGCGATTCGTTGAGACGCTTGCGCGCATCGGTGAAGCGGCCGCGGTCGCGCGCCGCCATCTCCACATAGGCCAGAAGATGATGCCCGAACGTCACCGGCTGGGCGGTCTGCAGATGGGTGAAGCCCGGCATCACCGTGCCGGCGTGTTCGATCGCCCGCGTCACCAGCGCCTGCTGGAACGCGGCCAGCGCCGCATCGATCTCGTCGATGGTGTCGCGGACATAGAGCCGGAAATCGGTCGCGACCTGATCGTTGCGCGAACGCGCGGTGTGCAGCCGTCCGGCGGCGGGCCCGATCAATTCGCCGAGCCGGCTCTCGACATTCATGTGAATGTCCTCGAGCGCGCGCTTGAAATCGAACGATCCCTTGCCGATCTCTGACAAAATCGTGTCTAGACCTTTACCGATATTTTTCGCATCGGTTGCGGTAATGATGCCTTGCGCGGCGAGCATGGCGGCATGGGCCTTGGACGCGGCGATGTCCTGGGCGTAAAGGTGACGATCGACATCGATGGAGACATTGATTTCCTCCATGATCGCATCGGGGCTTTCGCCGAACCGGCCGCCCCACATCTTGTTGCTCATGACTTGTTGCTCATGACCTGCCATTCATCGTCACGCCCGCGAACGAACGCCCTGCACCATCGCCGGTTCAGGCCGCCGTCATACCGGCCCCTGCATAGCCGTATCTGATACAGGATGACAAACGATATGCCCGAACGCCCCTCGCCTCGCCCGGCCGCCATGCGGCGGATTCCGTTCGCCATCGGGGCGGTGCTGATCGGGGCGGCGATCGGATTTGCCGTTGTTTACGGGATCGGCGGCCTGAGGCGCGGTGCGAGCGGCGATCCCGCCTGCCGTCCGGCGGTCGAGCTGGCGCGCAAGCTCGCGCCGCTGGCACACGGCGAGGTCGCAGCGCTGACCATGGCGACGGCCCCGTTGCGGTTGCCGGATCTCGCCTTCGAGGACGCCGACGGCAAGCCCCGAAAGCTGTCGGAATGGCGCGGACGCACGGTGCTGTTGAACCTGTGGGCAACCTGGTGCGTGCCCTGCCGCAAGGAGATGCCGGCGCTGGACAGCCTGCAGACCCGGCTCGGCGGGCCTGATTTCGAGGTGGTCGCCGTCAACATCGACACCCGCGACCCCGAAAAACCGAAAAATTTCCTGAAAGACGCCAGCCTGAACTCGGCTCGGTTATTTCACCGACCAGAAAGCTAAGGTTTTTCAGGATCTTAAGGCCATAGGCCGGGCATTGGGAATGCCGACCTCGGTGCTGATCGACGGCGCCGGCTGCGAGATCGCCACCATTGCCGGACCCGCGGAATGGGCCAGCGACGACGCCGTCAAGTTGCTCAAGGCGGCGATCAAACCGGCCGCGGCCGGGTTTTAGGCCGAGATATCGAGGCTGCCGCCGACGCCGGCGCCGAGGTTGGCCGGCGATGGCGTGCCGGCGCCGAGGATGGTCAGCACCGCGGATCTTTGCGCGTCGGCATTCGATTTCATAATGGTGGCGGCGATCTGCATCTGCCCGCCAGCCGATTTGGCGGCGAGAAGACTGGTGACCATGCTTATCATATCCATAGGGCAACACTCCAACACCGGCACCCTACCCGGCGGGGGTTAACGAATGCTGGAGATTGCACGCATGGAAAAAGCGTATTGGGGGGCGACATATTACAATCGTCATATGCGGGCTTGACCCGCGTATCCATCAATCTTCGCAAAACGATTTTTCGAAGCAGATGGGTTGCCGGGTCAAGCCCGGCAACGACAAGGCTAGTCCAGCCCGGTCTTGCCCTGCGCCCAATAGGCCTTGGTCTTCATCCGCGATGATACGACGCCGGCTGCTTTCAGGGCCCGTCTGACGCGCTGGATCGACGATGCCTTGCCCGTAAGAATGAAATGCCCGCCGCTGGCGGCAAGGCGCAGCACCTCGGCTTCGGCCGCGGCGAGATGGGCGTCGTCGGCGACGCGCTCGATCAACGTCGCCCGGCCGAGGCCGATCGCCTCCGCTACCTGCCGCGACTCCGCGACATCCGAGGCCTCGAACACATGGATTGCACCGGCACCCTGCCGGCTGTCGCGCAGTGCCGCCGCGAGGCCGAACGAGGTTTCATCGCCGAACAGGACCAGCGGCGCTTCAAGGCCGGAGAGATCGAGCGAGCGGCGCGGACCCAGGAATTGGCAGGTGTCCCCTTCGCGCAGGCCGCTTGCCCATCGGCTGCCGGGACCGTCGCCATGCGCGAAGGTGAGCATTCGTGTCCTGCCCCGGCCGGCATCCCACGACATCGGCGTGTAGGTCCGGGCGCTGAGGCCGGAGCCGATCGATACCTGGACCTTTTGGCCAGCCGTCCAGGCGACGTTCCTGAGCGCTTCGCCTTCCAGGTCGGCCAGCCGAAAATGCGGCGAGAGCGTCTCGACGGCTGCAACGCGCGCAGGACGCATCAGCCATCGCAGCAACGTCCGCGTGACAGGGCCCGGCGGGGCGAGCGGCGGCGCAGAATCTTGCGTCTCGTGGGCGGGTTGGGTCAAAGGTTCGCTCCTTGCGTCGAAATTTCGGCGTGGCGCTCCACGCGGATCACTTCGTCCTGACGGTGAGTTCGTTGCCGCGCCCCGGATCGAACGACAGCGGCAGCGAGAGATAACCGTTCCGAGGATCGCGGACGTAGTCGATGTAGCCGCCGGCCTCCGCGAACGCATTCTCGCCGATGATCATCGCGCCGGGCTTCAGGTGGGGCTCCAGCAGCTTCAGGACCGGAAGGTAGAGGGTGAAGGCGCCATCGAGCATCACCATGTCGATGTCGCCGCCGACGCCGGGTTTGAGGGTTTCCCGCGCATCGCCGAGCCGAAACTCGACCAGATCGTCCAGCCCGGCGGCGGCGACGTTTGCCTGCGCCCGCTCGGCCTTGCCGGGTTCAAGCTCGGTGCCGATCAGGACCCCGCCGCCCATGTCACGCAGCGCCGCCGCCATGTAGATGGCGGAAATCCCCATCGATGAGCCGAACTCGACGATGCGCCTGGCGTTGCAGGCGCGGGCGCACATGTAGAGAAAGCGCCCAAACTGCGGGGAGACGTTCAGGAAATTATCGGCGTAACCGTGATACAGCCCGGTCAGATCCTTGTTCTCCGCCTCGACAACCTGGCTCATCGCCTGCTCGACGGTGGTCGCCTCGCTCTCAAAAGTTTGCATCAATGGCGTGTCGGCCGTTTCCGCTTCCTGGTGCAGGCGTTCGAGAACTGCCGCGACCGGGCCGCTGCTGAGTGAATCCACGTTTCGGTCTCCGTTGGAGGCGCCCGCCGCCGCGCCAGAATGTCAGCGTCCAAGCCAGGATATGGAATTGCCCGCCTGACCGCATTCCGCAAAATGGACAATATATTGCGATTTCTGGTCAGTGCGGGGGATTGGCTAAAGGCGAACGGCGATCCGAGGTATTTGCGCGCGGACCAGAGTTCATGCCTGGCTCTGACGCTGGGCCAGGCCGTCCAGGATAAGCGTCAAGCCCGCTTCGAACGCTGCCTCATAATCCACGGGCGCAACGGCGATCCTGAGATCCTTGTCGACAATCAAGCCGGCATCCGCCTGCTGCTCCAGCACGCTGCCAACGGTGAAGTGGCTGGCTGCGAGCATCGCCATCCTGGCATCCTGTTCACGGAGACCGGAAGCGACCAGAAAGGCGATTTTGTGCGCAATCCGGTCGATGTCCGTAACTCTGGGACGGGAGCCGGCGTGGAGCCGGGCGCCGTCGCGGCGCAGCAGCAGCGTTCGCCGGAAACTGCGGGTATTCTCGGCGAACCACGTCCGCCAGTCGTCCGATGGCATGGGCAGCGGCGCAGTCGCATGCGGCGCCATCGCCTCATCGGCCATCGCAACGAGCAGCTCCGCCTTGCTACGGAAATGCCAATAGAGCGTGGGCTGTTCGACGCCGAGCCGTGTCGCAAGCCGCCTTGTGCTCACGGCGTCGAAGCCAACCTCATCGAGCAGATCGAGCGCCTCGGCTATGACGGTTTCACGATTCACCTTCGTCATCTTGACAATCTATCACTGATAGATAAATCCTGTAAACGAATTTATCGATGATAGATTACGGGCTTTGTTTATGAAAAGTGAAGCAGGAGCGGCCCCTCTGAAAATCCTCATCTGCGGCGGCGGCTGTGCCGGGCCGGCCCTGGCCTATTGGCTCGCCCGCGGCGGTCACCGGGTCGTCGTCGTAGAACGGTTTCCGGCTCTCAGGGCCTCGGGCGCGCAAGTCGACCTTCGCGGTCAAGGCATCGAGGCCGTCAAGCGGATGGGACTCCTCGACATCGTCCGAAGCAAACTCGTCGATGAAGCGGGCGTCGCTTTTGTGGACTCTCGGGGCCAGGTGAAGGCGACGATCATGGCCAATACATCTGGCCGCGGTGCGCAGTCCCTGACGTCCGAATACGAGATCATGCGCGGAGATGTTGTGCGCATTCTCCATGATGCGACAAAGGAGTCCGTGGAGTATGGCTTCGACAAGAGCGTCGAGCGCTTCGAGCAGGACGACAAGCAGGTCATTGCTTATTTCTCTGACGGCTCATCCGACACGTTTGATCTCCTGGTCGGAGCGGACGGTCAGGGATCGCGCATCCGAAAAGCGATTCTGCCGCCGACCTCTCCCGATCCGGTTCGGCGAATGGGAATGCACATGGCTTACTGGTTCATTCCGCGCACGGAGACAGACGGCAACATCCGCGGAACCTACAACGCCCCTGGCGGCCGGATGATTTTTCGCCGAAGCCACAATCCGACGGAAACTCAAGTCTACTTTGTGCTCAGGGACGATTCCGAGGAATCATCGGAGATTCACCGAGCTCCGGTCGAACGGCAAAAGCAGTTTTGGACCGAAGAATTCCGCAACGCCGGATGGCAGACGGACCGGTTTCTCGAAGGCATGAAAACAACTGAGAGCTTTTACTCGCAAGAGGTCGTGCAAATTCGCGCAGACACCTGGTCCAAGGGGCGGGTGGTTCTTCTCGGAGATGCCGCACATTGCGCGTCACCATTCAGCGGCATGGGGGTCTCGGGCGCGCTCGTGGGTGCTTATGTCCTGGCCGGAGAAATCGGCCGGAATGCCGAAAATCTGCCTCAGGCATTTGCAAATTACGAAAAGACGTTACGGCCATTCGTCAACGAGATCCAAGATGTGAAGCCATTTTTGCTGCGGTTGGGCATTCCCGAAACGCAGTGGGGAATTGCCGTTTTCCATGCGGTCACGGGATTGGCCTGCTTGCTTCGCCTTCCCGATCTCATCGCAAGGTTTTCAGTGCAGGATAGGGACGGCGGCTGGAAATTGCCGGAATATCCAGAACTCGAGCCGGGCCTTTAGATCCGTGCAGCCCCCGCCAGCGGCGGCGCGTGTTTTGGATATCCGGCATGTTGAGGCGTCAGCCACGCCGCGACGATCCAATACCGCTGAGGATGAGATCGATGCCGGCGAGAAAATCCGCGCGGTCGTCGTGGGCGCGCAACTGTGCGGCTACGCTGCGCGTGAACGGGTACCGATCCGGATCGAGCTGAGACCAGGCGATCGACACCGCCTCCAGGAAGTCGGATCTATCGACGCCTCTGGTCCGAGCGAGCTGCCCGTTGGCCGCATTCTGTCCGCCGACGCCGAGGATGTAGTTCAGCAACGTCCCCACCGTTGCCCACTGTTCTTCGGCCGGCACGCCAAGCGCGCGAACCTGCTGGCCGATGCCTTCGAGAATGCGCACCATCGGCAACTGCCCCGGAGCACGCGTGAGCGCCGAGCCAACCCACGGATGCGCGTCGATGGCGTCGAACATACCCAGCGCGAGGGCGCGAATGGTGGCCTCGGGCGTCGCACCGACCAAGGGCGCGTTCATCGTGCGGGCGACGATGGCGTCGCAGGCGGCGGTCAGCAGTTCGCTCTTGTTGGGGATGTACCAATAAATCGCACCGGGACCCGTGGCGAGCCGTTCCGACAGGGCGCGGAACGTCAGACCGTCTTCTCCACTGCGGTCCAGAACGGCGATCGACGCTTCAATGATGCGATCCCGTGAGAGCGAGTCTTCACGTCGTTGGCCGCGGTGCGGTTTTTTGACCATCCCCCATCTTGACACGTATGGAATGCCGTTCCAATAGTATGGAATGACGTTCCATTACTGCTGCGGGAGCTCCCGCCTGCGGCGTCCGACTGCGAAGGTATCAAGATGAGTATTGATGTGGCGATCGTCGGGGCGGGGCTCGGCGGGCTGACACTTGCGCGCGTGCTCCACGTTCACGGTATTGCCGCGACGATCTACGAGGCCGAAGCCTCGGCGAATGCGCGCGCGCAGGGCGGGCTGCTCGATATCCACGACTACAACGGGCAGCTCGCACTCAAGGCGGCGGGCCTCTTCGATAAGTTTCTCGGCATCATCATCGCCGGCGCCGATGCCAAGCGAATAGTCGATAAGGACGGCAACGTCCTGTTTCATAAACCCGACAATAGCAACAGCGGTCGGCCCGAGGTCGATCGAGGAGAGCTTCGCCGGATTCTGATCGAAACGCTCCCTGCCGACACGATCCGCTGGGGCCACAAAGTCACGGCGGTGTCTCCGCTCGGCGGCGGGCGGCACGTGCTGACCTTCGCTGACGGCTCAACGGCGACCGCCGATCTCCTGGTGGGTGCCGATGGCGCCTGGTCGAAAGTTCGCCCACTTCTTTCCGAGGCGAAGCCCGCCCATGTCGGCACCTCGTTCATCGAGACGTATCTTTTCGACGGCGACACGCGCCACAAGGCCAGCGCGGAAGCGGTCGGCGGTGGCACGATGATGGCGGTTGCGCCGAACAAAGGCATCCTGGCGCACCGCGAGCGCAATGGAAACCTGCACACCTATGTTGCGCTGAACAAGCCGGAGGAATGGATGGCCAGCATCGACTTCTCCGACCCGGTAGCAGCCTTGGCCCGCGTCGCCCGGGAATTCGACGGCTGGGCGCCGGCGCTGACCGCACTCATCACCGATGGTGAGACCGATCCTGTGCTTCGCCCTATCCATGCGCTGCCGGTCGAGCACAGATGGAATCGCGTACCCGGGGTGACACTGCTCGGCGATGCAGCGCACCTGATGTCGCCGTTCGCCGGCGAAGGGGCCAACCTCGCAATGTACGACGGCGCTGAACTCGCAAAGGCCATCGCCGCCAACCCAGGCGACGTTGAAGCCGCGCTCATCGCGTATGAAAAGGACCTCTTTCCCCGCAGCGCGTCCGTCGCCGCGGAGACGGACCGGAACCTCAAGCTGTTTTTCAACGACAACGCGCCTCAGAGCGTGGTCGACCTGTTCACCCGGCATCTCGTCAAGTAATCGCCGCACGCCCGGCAAAATCGTGCCTTCGGCCGGCGCCGGAGAGCACCTTCACACCGGTCATTTGGGGCGGCCCTTGCGCGATGGCGGACAGCGATCACACGGCGATGCGGCGTTCCGCCAGGTAGCGGGCGGGCGGCTTGCCCAGGGCCTTGCGGAACATGGTGACGAAGGCGCTCGCGCCCTCATAGCCGAGATCGAGCGCCACGGTCTGGACCGAAGCCCCCTGATCGAGACGCTGCAACGCGATGAGAATGTGAAGCTGCTGGCGCCAGCGGCCGAAGCTCATGCCGGTCTCGCGTTTCAGGGCGCGGGTCAGGGTCCGCGGGGCGACGGCCATGCGCCGGCCCCAGTCGTCGATCGTCGCGCGGTCGGAGGGATCGGCCATCATCGCGGCGGCGATCCTGCGCAGCTTGGCCTCGAGGGGCATCGGGAAGTTCAGCTTCTCGACGGGCGCCAGCGACAGTTGGTCGAGCAGCACCGTGGCGATCCGGCCGTCGGCGCCGTCGACATCGTACAGCACCGGCATCTGGGTGACGTGCAGCAGCAAACGCTCCAGTAACGGCGAGATCGACAGCGTGCAGCACTGCTTGGGCAGCGCCTGCGCCGCATCCGGTTCGACGAACAGGAGATAGACCTCGACATTTCCGGCGGCGGTCACGCTGTGGGGAAGATTGCCGGGAATCCACACCGCGCAGCGCGGCGGCACGATCCAGACGCTGCTGCCGGCTTCGCACCTGACGACGCCGCGCAAAGTCAGGATAAGCTGGGACTTCCGGTGCGCGTGAACGGGCATCTCCATGCCCTTGGTGAACATGTCGAACCCGACGGCGGCGATGGCACGGGGCACGTGTTCGGGATCGAAATCATCGTCGGGGCGAAGATCGTCTTCGTTGGGCCGATAGAAAGGCATGGCGGGTGACGATCGATCCGAGTGGGGCTGACTAGATCGGACAATATCAGTCCGCGATTGCGACTTTCAACACCGCAGGCCCCTTTTTAGCCGGCGGCCGGTCCACCGCTCACACATTCATCACGAATATTGAATGTCGATCAGTCCTAGCGCGTCGGCACCGGCTTGTCGCCGCGATAGTCGTAGAAGCCGCGCTGGGTCTTGCGGCCGAGCCACCCGGCCTCGACATATTTCACCAGCAGCGGACATGGCCGATATTTGCTGTCGGCGAGCCCCTCATGCAGCACCTGCATGATCGACAGGCAGGTATCGAGGCCGATGAAATCGGCCAGTTCCAGCGGTCCCATCGGATGGTGCGCGCCGAGCTTCATCGCGGCATCGATCGCCTCGACGTTTCCGACACCCTCATACAGCGTGTAGATCGCCTCGTTGATCATCGGCAGCAGGATGCGGTTGACGATGAAGGCGGGAAAATCCTCGGACACCGCGATGTGCTTGCCGAGCCGGGTGACGAACTCCTTGGCGGCGTCGAAAGTCTGGTCGTCGGTGGCGATGCCGCGGATCAGTTCGACCAGTTCCATCAGCGGCACCGGATTCATGAAATGAATGCCGATGAAGCGCTCGGGCCGGTCGGTGGACGCCGCCAGCCGCGTGATCGAGATCGACGAGGTGTTGGAAGCGACGATCGCCTCCGGCTTCAGCACCGCGCAGACATCCTGAAAAATCTTGCGCTTGACCTCTTCCTTCTCGACCGCGGTCTCGATCACCATGTCGCAATCGGCGAGCCCATCGATGGTCTCGGCGGAAACGATCCGGTCCAGCGCCTGCTTGCGGGCATCCTCGGTGATGATCTTCTTGGCGACCTGGCGCAACAGATTGCCGTTGATGGTCGCCATCGCGGACTTCAGGCGATCGGCGGAAACATCGTTGAGCACGACGTCGAACCCGGCCAGCGCCGCCACATGCGCGATGCCGTTGCCCATCTGGCCCGAGCCGATCACGCCGACCTTTTTGATCATAGCCATGTTGTCATCTCACCCGGGCGACGCGCGATCCGCGCGTCCGCCGATTCCTTGTATAACACCGGCCAAAGCCCCTGACCCGGTTGTTGCAATCATCGTTACTTTCCGAGTTTGCCCAACGCTTCGGTCAATTCGGGAACCGCCTGATAGAGATCCGCGACCAGACCGTAATCGGCGACCTGGAAGATCGGCGCGTCCTCGTCCTTGTTGATCGCGACGATCACCTTGGAATCCTTCATGCCGGCGAGATGCTGGATCGCGCCGGAAATGCCGATGGCGACATAAAGTTCGGGCGCGACCACCTTGCCGGTCTGCCCGACCTGCCAGTCGTTCGGCGCATATCCGGCATCGACCGCGGCGCGCGAAGCGCCGACGCCGGCGCCGAGCTTGTCGGCGAGCGGCTCGATATATTTGGCGAAATTCTCGCGGCTCTGCATGGCGCGGCCGCCGGAGACGATGATTTTC
Source organism: uncultured Alphaproteobacteria bacterium (assembly GCA_963793165.1). Lineage (GTDB taxonomy): Bacteria > Pseudomonadota > Alphaproteobacteria > Rhizobiales > Xanthobacteraceae > Bradyrhizobium. The sequence continues at coordinate 575,799 of CAWBYU010000001.1, read as the reverse complement.
GCGGATGCCAGTTCGGGGCGATCGCTCTTGGCAACCTCCTCGCCGACAAAGGTCGAGAGGCCGGGATCGGCCGCGCTCGCGGCATTCTCGATCGGCGCGCTGCCGCCATCGCCGGCCGCGGCGAAGGTGGAGGTCCGCACGGTGATGACCTTCTTTGCGTCCTTTGACTTAACGGTCTGGATCGCGTTGCCGGCATAGATCGGCCGCTCGAAGGTATCGGGCGAAACCACCTTGATGATTTCCGACACCTGCATGACGTCGAGCAGCGCTGCGACGCGCGGCATCACGTTCTTGAAGCGCGAGGTCGCCGGCGCGACGAAGGCGTCATAGGAAGGCGCCAGCGCCACGATCAGGGCCGCAAGCGGTTCGGCGAGGTCGTGGGCATAGGCATCGCCTTCGGCAACCAGCACCTTCCTGACGCCGGCCAGCTTGGCCGCAGCCTCGGCCGCTGCCCTGGTGCCCTCGCCGCCGCCGGCGACGAGGATATCAACCTCGGCGCCGAGCTGGGCGGCCGCGGTCAGCGCCTTGTTGGTGGAGTCCTTCAGGACGGCGTGTTCGTGTTCGGCGATCAACAGCGTGGTCATCAGAGAACCCCGGCTTCGTTCTTGAGCTTCGAGACCAGCTCGGCGACGTCCTTGACCTTGACGCCGCCCTTGCGGCCCGGCGGTTCCGACGTCTTGAGGATCTCCAGATGGGCGGTGAGATCGACGCCGTATTCGGACGCGCTCTTGTCGGCAATCGGCTTCTTCTTCGCCTTCATGATATTGGGCAGGCTCGCATAACGCGGCTCATTCAGCCGCAGATCGGTAGTTACGATGGCCGGGCCCTTGAGTTTCACCGTCTGCAGCCCGCCGTCGACTTCGCGCGTCACCTTGAAATCGGATCCGTCGACTTCGAGCTTGGAGGCAAAGGTAGCCTGCGACCATCCAAGCAGCGCGGCCAGCATCTGGCCGGTCTGGTTGGAGTCGTCATCGATCGCCTGCTTGCCGAGAATGACGAGGCCGGGCTTTTCTTCGTCAACGATGGCTTTGAGGATCTTGGCCACCGCCAGCGGTTCGACATTGCCGTCGGCCTTGACCAGGATGCCGCGATCGGCGCCCATGGCAAGACCGGTGCGGATGGTTTCCGAGGCCTGCGCGGGACCGATCGATACCACCACCACTTCGGTTGCCTTGCCGGCTTCTTTCAGGCGCAGGGCTTCCTCGACGGCGATTTCATCGAACGGATTCATCGACATCTTGACGTTGGACAGTTCGACGCCCGATCCGTCGCTCTTGACCCGGACCTTGACGTTGTAATCGACCACTCGCTTTACCGGCACCAGAACCTTCATCGATCCTCTTTCGCGTGAACTTCAGGTTTGATCAGCTTGGGCGCGGAACCTAAAGCGCCCGCCAACCCCGGTCAACGCGCGAAGGCCAAAAATCGCCTCTCGACACCGGCGTTAACGGTTCTGGCCGGGCACCCAAAGCACGTCCCCGGCGCCGTTGTCGTTCATGGCGCGGCTGGCGACGAACAGGAAATCCGACAGCCGATTCATATAATGAATCGCGGCGTCACTGACCGGCTCGTCAGGCTTCGCCGCGAGTTCCACCATGATCCGTTCCGCCCGGCGGCATATGGTGCGCGCCAGATGCAGATGCGCGGCGGCGGGCGTGCCTCCCGGCAGCACGAACGAGGTCAGTGGCGCCAGGTGCAAGTTCAAGCTGTCGATGTCGCGCTCGAGGCGCTCGACCTGGCTCGACAGCATCCGCAAGCGTTCCGCCTTGCCCTCGCGCTGCGGCACCGCCAGATCGGCGCCGAGATCGAACAGGTCGTTCTGGATCGGGGCCAGCATGGCATCGAGATCGGGCGCGGCCGCCAGATGCAGCCGCACGATGCCGATGGCCGCGTTGGTCTCGTCGACGGTTCCATAGGCGGCGATGCGCAGATCGTATTTCGGGCGGCGCTCGCCGCTGCCCAGCGCGGTCGTGCCGTCGTCACCGGTTCGGGTGTAGATTCGATTGAGGACGACCATTGTCTGTCTCTTTCAGCGGCCCATCGCCCAGACCGCGAGCATGGTGATGACGATCGCGACGAATTGCAGCAATACCCGCAACCGCATCAGTTTCTGGGACCGATGCGGCGATCCGCCCCGCATCATGTTGAGCAGGCCGAGCAGCAGTACCAACGCGACGGCAGCAACCGCAATGGGAAGAATAATTGAACTCAGGAAGGATGCCATCGGCCGTACATAACACCGTGCGCGGTGCTCCGCCATCGCCCTCGTCCGGAGCCAACGATCTGGCTTTTAGCTCAATAATAACAGAAGGTAGCGGGACCGCCGGTTGAACCGTCTTCCGCCAGATCAAGGTGAAATGTGAGGCAGCTTCGCTACGTCTATCTGGTCGTCGAGGACGCGTTGTACACGTTTCTTGCCGACGACGGCTGGGCCATCGCCAGCCATATCGCGCTGTCGACGCTGATGGCGCTGTTTCCGTTTCTGATCGTGCTGACGTCGCTGGCCGGCTTTGTCGGTTCCAAGGGACTGGCCGACCAGGCCGCGGAACTGTTGCTGCAGGTCTGGCCGCAGCAGGTCGCCGATTTGCTTTCGGGGGAAGTCCACGACGTGCTGACCACGACCCGCGGCGACGTGCTGACCATCGGCGCGGTGCTCGCCGTGTATTTTGCCTCCAACGGCGTCGAAGCCCTGCGCGTCGCCCTCAACCGGGCCTATTCCGTGATCGAGCCGCGGCGTTGGTATTGGCTGCGGCTGGAATTGATCGGCTACACCCTGATCGCCGCCTTCACGGCGCTGGCGATGGCCTTTTTGATCGTGCTCGGTCCCCTGATGCTGGAGGCGGCGCGACGTCACATTCCGCTGACGATCGCAACCAACGAGAATTTCCTTAACCTCTCGCGCTACGGGATCACCGTCACGGCGCTGGTCATCGCGCTGTTCATCCTGCACGCCTGGCTTCCGGCCGGGCGCCGCGGATTTCTGCAGATTCTGCCGGGCATCATCTTCACCATGGTGGCGTCGCTGCTGTCGGGCATCGTGTTCGGCCAGTATCTGGCGCGCTTCGCCAACAACTACGTCACCATGTATGCCGGCCTCGCCTCGGTGATCATCGCGCTGGTATTTCTGTATTTCATCGCCGCGATCTTCGTCTTTGGCGGCGAATTGAACGCGGCGATCATCAAGTCGCGGTTGCCGCACGGCGTGTCGCTTCAAGCAGCGCAGTCGCTAGCGCCCTCGGACTCACAGGCTTGACCAGAAACGCATCCGCGCCGGCCGCGCGCGATGCAGCTTCGTCATCGCCGCGGCCCGACACCCCGATGATCGCGATGCGGCCGAGCGGCGCGCTCAGGCTGCGAATCCGCTTGATGGCCTCGATGCCGTCGATGCCCGGCAGCACCATGTCCATCAGCACCGCGTCGAAACCTCCTTGCGTGATCCGCTCGGCGGCGGCCTCGCCTCGCCCGATGAACTCGGCCTGATGGCCGAGTTCGGTGAGCACCGCATTGAGCACGACACGGCCGAACGGATTGTCCTCGACGCTGAGCACGCGCAGCGCCTGCGCGGCATCCGACGACGCATCGGTTTCCGCGCCCGAACCGGCCGCTTTCGACGTTTTGGCGCGGGTCAGGGTTACCATCAGCGTAAACGTGGTTCCGCCGCCGGGCCTGTGCGCAATGACGATATCGCCGCCCATCGCCCGCGCCAGCTGTTTGACCGACGCCAGTCCAAGGCCCGCCCCCCCGAAGCGGGAGGCGATGCTGACATTGGCCTGCGAGAACGGGCGAAACAGCCGCTTGATCTCATTGAGCGTCAGACCGATGCCGCTATCGGAAACCGCGAAGGCGACGCCGACCTTGCCCTTCGGGCCGCGCATCGGCTTGACCTCAAGCGCGACACCGCCCTGTTCGGTGAACTTCACCGCATTGTCGATCAGGTTTTCCAGCGCGGCGCGAAGCCGGACCGGGTCGCCGATCACCAGGGCCGGGATTTTCTCGGAAATATCGACCGACGATTGCAGGCCCTTCGCCGCCGCCCTGCCGGCCAGCGAATCGCCGGCATTGCGCGCCAGCACCCGGAGATCGAAGAAGTCCTGCCGCACCCCGGCCGCGGCATGGCCGCTTCTCGCCGCGTCGACGAACAAGGTCGCGAGGCTGGCGAGATGCTCGGCGCCGGCCTTGATGGTGTCGACCCAGCGCCGCTCGCGCTCGTCGAGGTCGGACGTCGCCAGGAGGTTGCTGATGGCGAGAATTCCGGTCAGCGGCGTGCGGACCTCGTGCGCGAACGCCGCCAGCGCCGCCTCGACAATCCCGGGCTCGGCGGTCGCAGCCGACCGCCTGCCGCGCGCTTTGCCCGCAACCTTTGCAGCGTTTTTTTTCGGCGACCGTTTTTTTAGCGGCCGCTCCGGATGCTGTTTGCGCGATCTTGGCGCCATGAATCCCCTGACCCTCGGCATCCCAGCATGCCATGGCCGGGCCCCGGGAGCCACGCCGAACGGCGTTTTCCACTTGTGTCAAACCGGGGCAATCAAAACAGGCCGATCAGGCGGCGGATGTCGGCCGGCATCGCTCCCGCGGCGCGGAGTTCGCGCACGCCCGTGGCCATGGTCGACTTCGACAGTTTCCGCCCCTCGCCATCGAGAATGAGGCGGTGGTGGCGGTAGGCCGGCCGCGGCAGGCCGAGCAAGTGTTGCAGCAGCCGGTGCACGCTGGTGGACCAGAACAGGTCCTCGCCTCGCACCACCTCCGTGATGCCCTGCAAGGCGTCGTCGATCACCACTGAAAGGTGGTAGCTGGTCGGGGTTTCCCGGCGCGCGAGGATAATGTCGCCCCAGGCCTCCGGCCGGGCGGCCACCGTGCCGGTCTCGCCGCCCGGGCCATGTCCGTGCTCGACCCAGTCGAGATCGCCGGCCCGGGCGCAGGCTGCCGCCATGTCGAGCCGCAGCGCCGCGGGCGCGCCCGACCCCAGCAGCCGCGCCCGCTGGTCGGCCGCGAGCGATCGCGCAGCACCCGGATAGAGCGGCGCGCCGTCGGGATCGCGCGGCCAGGGCGCCTCGGCCTCCCGCTGCGCCACCAGCCTTGCAATCTCGGCGCGGCTCTCGAAACTTGGATAGACCAGATCCCGGGCAAAGAGCTTGTCGACCGCGTCGCGGTATTCCGAAAGATGTTCCGACTGCCGCCGCACCGGCTCCTCCCAGGCAATGCCGAGCCAGGCGAGGTCTTCATAAATGGCGGCCTCGAATTCCGGCCGGCAGCGGATCGGGTCGATATCCTCGATCCGCAGCAGGAATCGCCCGCCGCTCCGGCGCGCGGAATCGAAATTCAGCAGGGCCGAATAAGCGTGGCCGAGATGCAGGTAGCCGTTGGGGCTTGGCGCAAAGCGGAAGACGGGCGGCGACATTGATGAAGGTACCGTCATGCCCGGGCATCGCCCCCAGCCATCGAGCTCTGCCATCGGACCGGCGTCCAATCGATGCCGAAAATCCCGCGAAGGCGTGCACTAACGCTTGCCAGCCGTCCGCACACCATTGGCCTCCCGCTCCAGCCGCTCCACAACCATTCTGTAGAATTGCTCCGCCTGTGCGACAACTTCTTCCGGCGCGCGCGACCGACCGCTTTCAAAGGACGCCCGAGCCAGTTCGAACTCTGAATCGATGAAGTTCGCGACGACAGGAGGTAGTGGAGCCGTGCCAAGCTCGCGCGTTGTGAGCTTGCGGCTCATAAGGCCGGAAACCTCCGCCATCAACTCGGCGGGAGGGTCGCATTCCTCCATTAACGTGGGAAAGTGCATCGGCGCGATAGCTTCCGCCGGACGCATCCTCAGCCAGCGCAGGGTTGCTGCCGGACGCAAAGCATAAAAGATCTTCTTTTGAGCCACGCTTGTCCCATCGCCAAAATAGACCCGCCTCTGGCGTTCACCAAGATGAAGGTAGTGGCGACCGATGGCTTCACGGGTCGAGGCGTGCCGGGCGAATTCCAGGAAGCCGTCTCGGAACCAAGCCTGCCCACGATAGATCACGGGCGAGCGCAACCACTCGACGATCACCGCATTGCCCTTCAGCAACAGCCGGAGCGCCTTGCCGAGCTCCCATCCGTTCGCGTCAAGGTCATTTTCGGGCGGGAATTCGATCACGTCTCGCGCCGGCCAAGGCGTGATATGCGCTGCGATAGGTCGCACGAAAACGAAACGACAATCGTAATCGCTGTCGGGCGAAGAAAAGCCCCATGCACGACTCCCGCTCTCAATGGCAAGCGGCAAGAATACGTTATACTCGCTGGCTATACGATCGAGCAGCGCATCGATCAGCGCGACCTTCTCGCCATCCATCTCCGGTGGGATACTTCTCAAACTCATCCATTCCAGCTCAAACGCGGGTACAACCTGTCCCCGCATGCAGAAGGACGTGGCCGACCGGGAGCGCAAACAGATGTAAGCCGTCTGCGCAAGGCAGATTACTATGTCTGGCCATGACGAAGAAAGAGAAACCCGCTAAGTCTTCCCCATGCCCATCCACCTCAACACCCAGGCCGACCTCGAAGACGCCATCATCGCGCTGGTGAAGCAGGACCCGCGGCTCAACCCCATCCTCGAACTCACGGGCATGCCGGCGCTGCGACAGCGCGAACCCGGCTTTGCCGGCCTGGCCGCGATCGTCTGCGGCCAGCAATTGTCCACCGCCAGCGCGGCGGCGATCTGGGCCCGCGTCAGCGCCGCGTTCGATCCGTTTCATCATGACACGCTGCGCAAGGCGCGCGCCGATCGCCTCGGCCGGCTTGGCCTGTCGGCGGCAAAGATCAAGACCCTGAAGAATCTGGCGCGCGAACTCGCCGCCGAGCGCCTCAACCTCGATGTGCTGGCGAACGAGGACGCCGACGCCGCGCACAACACGCTCACCGCGCTGCACGGCATCGGGCCATGGACCGCCGACGTCTATCTGCTGTTTTGCTTAGGCCATGGCGACGCATGGCCGGCGGGCGATCTCGCCGTGCAGGAAGCGGTGAAGATCGGCCTGGGGCTGAAAACGCGGCCGACCGCGAAACAGATGGCGCCGCTGGCGGAGCCATGGCGCCCGCTGCGCGGCGCCGCGGCGCATCTGTGGTGGAGCTATTACCGCGCGATCAAGAACCGCGAAGGCGTGATCGGCAAAACGGATTAACCCATCCAGAGCGTTCACCGCCGTTCACGACTGCGTCAAGAACCGTTCCCGACCCTAACGAAGCTCGTTGCTGGCGGGCAAACTCGAAGACAAATCATATGGCGCGCTGCTCGCCACGTTCGATCCCCATATCGTCAACGGGACCTCCGCCATGATGGAAACATGCTCGCTCGCAAAACTCGACGGCGACGGCATCGACATGTTCATCCGCGGCATGGAGGCTGCGGTTTCGCCGAGATGTGCGATCTTCACCCACGAGTTCAAGGGCGCCGCGTCGCGCGTTGCGGAAGCTGCAACGGCGTTCGGCCTTCGTCGCGACCACGTGCTTGTCGAGATACTCGCGACCTTCCCCGATGGCTCCGATATCGTGGACCAGCCACGACATCGGCACTGGGCTCGCGCCACCCGCGACGCTTTCGCAACCGCGCTCCCCGGCGGCTATCCGAATCTGCTCGGCCCGAACGACCCGGATCGCTCTGCCGACAGCTACGGCGGCAACGCCGCGCGGCTGATCGCTGCCAAGCACCGCTACGATCCCGACAATGTTTTCTGCTCCACGATCCCGCTGCCGCCGCCGGTTCAGCGCTGATGGGGTCCGCTGGATCAGGGGGCACATCCCATCGCTTGCGGCGTAAGCAACGCTACCTTGCTCGTCCTGCCCTTTCTGCCCGATCCCAAACCGTGTAGGTTTGCGATCAAGAAGCGCCGCGAAGACGGCCGGGTGGAGAAGACGCGCATGCTGGACAGAACCGACGACATTTCCATCGCCACGGAAAACTGGCTGACGCAGTTCGAAAGCGCGCTCGCGGAACCCGAGGGCGCCGAATTAGGCGCCCTGTTTCATCCCGACTCCTATTGGCGCGACGCGCTGGCGCTGAGCTGGAATATCCAGACCGTCAACGGCGCGGACGCCATTGTGCGGGAATTAAGAATCCACGCCCGCCGCGCCGCGCCTTCCGGATTTGCAATCGATCCCGATCGCGCCGCGCCGCGCAAGGTGACGCGCGCCGGCACCCACACGATCGAAGCGATCTTCAAGTTCGAGACCGCGCAAGGCCGCGGCAGCGGCATTGTTCGCCTGATTCTCGACAGCGACGACGGCAACCGGCTGAAAGCATGGACGCTGCTGACGGCGCTCGAGGAGCTGAAGGGATTTGAGGAGCAACTGGGAACAGCGCGGCCACGCGGCCAGGCCTATTCGCGCGACTTTCGCGGTCCCAACTGGCTCGACCTGCGCAAGGCCGCGGCGGAATATGCCGACCACGACCCCACCGTTCTCGTGATCGGCGGCGGCCAGTCCGGACTTTGCATCGCGGCACGGCTGAAGCAATTGCAGGTCGATACGCTGATCGTGGACCGCGAGGCCCGCATCGGCGACAACTGGCGCAACCGCTATCATGCGCTGACGCTGCACAATCAAGTGCAAGTCAATCACCTGCCCTACATGCTGTTTCCGCCGAACTGGCCGACCTACATCCCGAAGGACAAGCTCGCCAACTGGTTCGAGGCCTATGTCGAAAGCATGGAGCTCAACTTCTGGACCGGCACCGAGTTCGAAGGCGGCAGCTACGATGAGAAAGACGAATGCTGGACGGTGGTGCTGCGCCGCGCCGACGGCGGCCAGCGCACGATGCATCCGCGGCATGTCGTGATGGCCACCGGCGTCAGCGGCATTCCAAGCCTGCCCGATATTCCCGGCCTGAGGAATTTTGCCGGCGCGGTCATGCATTCCAGCCAATACACCGACGGCGAGGAATGGAAGGGTCGCCGCGCGCTGGTGATCGGCACCGGCAACAGCGGTCACGATATCGCGCAGGACCTGCATTCCAGCGGCGCCGAGGTGACACTGGTCCAGCGCAGCCCGACCCTGGTCGTCAGCATCGAGCCCTCGGCGCAACTGGTCTACGCACCCTATAACGAAGGGACGCTGGAGGATAACGATCTCATCGCGACTTCGATGCCGCTGGCGCTGGCGAGAAAAAGCCATGCGATGGTGACGGAGAAATCGAGACAGCTCGACAGCGAGTTGCTGGAGGGCCTCGCGCGTGTCGGATTCAAGCTCGATTTCGGTGAAGACAATACCGGCTGGCAGTTCAAATACCTGACCCGCGGCGGCGGCTATTACTTCAACGTCGGCTGCTCCGATCTGATCGTCAGGGGCGATATCAGGCTGCGGCAATTTTCGGATATCGAATCCTTTGTCGCCGAGGGCGCGCGGATGAAGAGCGGGGAGACCATCGCGGCCGACCTGATCGTGCTGGCGACCGGATACAAGCGGCAGGAAGAACTGGTCCGCAAATTGTTCGGCAAGGAAGTCGCCGATCGCGTCGGCGCGATCTGGGGATTCGGCGAGGGGCAGGAGCTGCGCAACATGTATGTGCGAACCGGCCAGCCCGGTCTCTGGTTCATCGCCGGCGGCCTCGCGCAATGCCGCATCGGATCGAAGCAACTCGCGCTGCAGATCAAGGCGATCGAGGAAGGGCTGTTGCCGCGTCTGATCGCCACGACAAAGCGGGAACCGGCGACTGCCTGAATCCATCCACCGTCATTCCGGGGCGCGCGAAGCGCGAGCCCGGAATCTCGAGATTCCGGGCCTGGTCCTTCGGACCATCCCGGAATGACAGCCGCAACCGGGAGAAACACATGCCGACCATTCTCGGCTCGGGCGAGCATCGCTACCGCGTGGTGGAGAACTGGGCGAAGCTGCCCGACGGATGGAAGCTGACCGATGTCGCTTCCGTCGCGGTCGACAGCAAGGATCGGATCTACGTCTTCAATCGCGGCGCCCATCCGATGGTGGTGCTCGATCGCGAGGGCAATTTCATCCGGAGCTGGGGCGAAGGCCTGTTCAGCCGCGCCCATGGGCTGCACATCGACGCCGACGATAATCTTTACTGCACCGACGACGGCGACCATACCGTGCGCAAATGTTCCGTTGACGGCAAGGTACTGCTGACGATCGGCATCCCGAACAAGCCGGCGCCGTTCATGAGCGGCGAGCCGTTCCACCGCTGCACCCATACCGCGCTGTCGCCCAAGGGCGAGATCTACGTCTCGGACGGCTACGGCAATGCCTGCGTCCATAAATACACGCCCGACGGCAGGCTGCTGAAGACCTGGGGCGAGCCCGGCACCGATCCCGGCCAGTTCAACATCGTCCACAATATCGCCACCGACGCCGACGGCTGGATCTATGTCGCCGACCGCGAGAACCATCGCGTGCAGGTATTCGACGGCAACGGCAAATACGAGGCGCAGTGGAACAACCTGCACCGGCCCTGCGCGCTGCATTGCTGCGGCGGCAAGCAGCCGAATTTTATTATCGGCGAGCTTGGTCCGGGCTTGCCGGTCAACCGCAAGGTGCCGAATTTGGGCCCGCGCCTTTCCATCGTCGACTCAGGCGGAAAACGCATCGCACGGCTCGGCGGCGAAAACGGGCCGGGCCTCGAGACCGGCAAATTCCTGGCGCCGCACGGCATCGCGCTGGATTCCAGAGGCGACATCTATGTCGGCGAAGTCGGCGTCACCGACTGGAAGACCAGCTTTCCGGATACGCCGATGCCGCCGGAAGTCAGCGTGGTCCGCTGCCTGCAGAAGCTGGAGAAGGTCTAGACATCGCCGACGGCTTCGCGCCGCCGTTGCTCGGATTCCTCGGCATAGCGCCGCATCGCATGGGCTTCGGTGAGAATCCCGATCGGCCGGTGTTCGCCGGCGGCTTCGACCACTACCAGCGACTCGGCTTCGGCGGCGTCGAAAACCGCGATGGCTTCCTGGATGTTCATGGCGGGATGCAGCACGACATCCCGGTAATGAAGGAGGTCGGTCAGGCCGTTCTTCGCCTCGATATCCGGCGCGTGCACTTCGGCCACCAGCGCCAGCCCGACATAGCGGCCCGCGGCGTCGACCGCGGCCACCTGGGTCTTGGAGCCCAGCGGAAACTTGCTGCGGAATTCCGCAATCGGCAGATCGGCGTTCACCGTGGCGACGTCCGGCCGCATCAGGCGCCGCACCGTGAGATCGCGGATCCAGCCGACATCGGCCGCGCTGCGGATGGTCTCGCCCCGCAGGTGCAGTCGCCATGTCGCGAACGAGTAGCCGAATAGTTCGCGGGTGATCTGGGTCGAAATGATCACCGCGACCAGCACGGCGGTGGTGAGCCAGAGATTACCGGTCGTTTCCAGCGCGATGAACGACATCGTCAGCGGGCCGCCGATCACCGATGCCGACAGCGCGCTCATGCCGATGATCGCATAGACGTTGGGATCGAGGTTGAGACCCGGCCAGACCATGTCGAAGCCGGCGGCGAACAGACGGCCGCCGAGCGCCCCCAGAAAGAGCGTCGCGAAAAACAATCCGCCGCGAAAGCCGCTGCCGAGCGAAACCACTGACGCCATCGCCTTCAGCACGAACACGGTGGCGATGACCGCCAATGGCATCGAGGCAATCCCGGCAAAATGCAGCGCGCCATGCCCCGACGACATCACTTGCGGCGTCAGCAGCGCAAGCAGGCCTACCGCGAGACCGCCAAGCGCCGGTCGCAGCGGCAGCCAGATTCCAGTCTTGGCCAGCAGCGTCTCGCAGAGCGTCACCCCGCGCATCATCGAAATGCCGGACAGCGCAGCCATCGTGCCGAGCAGCGCGGCGATGGCGAGGTCATGTCCAAGGACATCGCCGACCGCGCCGACGCCGACCCCGAGCGATAGTTCGCCAAACCCCTGGGCGACAAAATAGCCGGTCACCGCGGCGACCCCGACCGGAGTGAGACTGGCCGGCGTATAGCCCCCGATCACAAGCTCGAAAGCATAGAAGGCGCCGGCGAGCGGTGCTCCGAACGCGCCCGCGATCGCGGCGGCGGCGCCGCAGCCGACCATGAGGCGCTGATCGGCGCGGCGCAGATGAAAGCCGCGGCCCAACGAGGCGGCAAGACCGCTCGCAAGCTGGGTATATCCCGCTTCAAGCCCGACCGAGGCGCCGACGCCGCTGGACCACACCGTCTGCAGCGCCACGATAACGCTGCCGCGAAACGACATCCGTCCGCCATGCAGGGCATTGGCCTCGATCGGATCGATTTCGCGCGCCGGCCGCCAGCGCAGCAGCAGCAGGAAGGCGACCCCGAGCAGCAATCCGCCGAGGCTTGGAACCAGCAGGGCGCGCAGCGGCTCGATCGTGGGCTGGCTTGAAAGGCGTTCCCCCATTCGAAGGTTGAACAGGAGCATGTGGAGGCCCGAGACCGCCGCGCTCATCGCGGCCACCACCAGTCCGCCGATGGTTCCGATCAGCGCCGCAAGCACCACCAGACTGGTTTCATGGGCGCGAACGAACGCCCGCAGCCGACGCGGCGTCTCAAGATAATGTGACGTGGTGGCCATTTTCGCAGCGTCCGTGCGCGGCCCAGGGACGCCGCCAGCCTTTTTTACCGGCCTTGACGCCGGTCATGCAATCCGGGCGAAGGCCCGGCGCAGCGGCGGATAAGCCTCCCAACGCTCTTCACAATCCCGTCACGCTGCCTGTAGTATGTCAACCTACGCTGCTTCGCAGCCAAAACGGGGGTCAGGAGCGTTACTTGAACGCACATGTCTCGCAAGGCGGTTGGCCGGTACTGGTGCTGAATGCGGACTTCCGGCCGCTCAGTTATTACCCGCTGTCTCTCTGGTCGTGGCAGGACGCGATCAAGGCGGTGTTCCTCGACCGCGTCAACATCGTCGAGCACTACGACCGCGCGGTGCGCAGCCCTTCGTTCGAGATCCAGCTGCCGAGCGTGGTGTCGCTGAAATCCTTCGTCAAGCCGACCACGCATCCCGCCTTCACCCGGTTCAACGTATTCCTGCGCGATCGCTTCGTCTGCCAATACTGCTCGGCCCACGACGACCTTACCTTCGATCACATCATCCCGCGCAGCAAGGGCGGCCAGACCACCTGGGAGAACGTGGTCGCGGCGTGCTCGCCGTGCAATCTGCGCAAGGGCAACCTGACGCCGCAGCAGGCGCGGATGTTTCCGCGCCAACCGCCGTTCGCGCCGACGGTGCACCAGCTCCACCGCAACGGCCGGCTGTTCCCGCCGAACTACCTGCACGACAGCTGGCTGGATTATTTATACTGGGATACCGAGCTCGATCCGTAAGGGCGTGGATTATCGCGTTCGTCCCCGAGCGCTACCGGCCGGCGTGCCGGATCAGCGGGCGAGCAGGTCCAGCGTCTTTCGGTCCGGCGTACCGTCATAAAATTTACCGATGGCGTCGGCGAATTCCGGATCCGAAGACACCGCCCCGAACAAGGTCATCGACGAGCAGAATTTGAGGTCGTCGGGACTGCCGAGTATTTCCTGGATGGTTCGGCCGTTAACGGCATTGGCGAGCGCGGTGCACTCCCGAAGCCGAGGTCCCAGGACGCCATGCCCCAGATAGGCCAAGGCCTCCTCGCGCGAGGCAATGGCAAACCGCCGGGCCATGGCGCTATGTCCGAGACCCGCGAGCTGCGGGAAGATGAACCACATCCAGTGACTTTGCTTTCGGCCCTGGCGCAGTTCGGCAACAACATGTTGGTAGGCCGGCGCCTGCGCATCGACAAAGCGCTGCAGATCGAAACCATCGGTCATGATGCTGCCGGCCTCGCCCAAGATTGGCTCGCGTTGAGCGACCGAGCGTTGCCGCCGGCCGGTCTGATGGCCATATCGGCCTCTCCCATGACTGTCATCATGGCGGGACAAGGAACGGAACCGCGCAGCGAATGTTCCTGTAGCCGTTGCACTATTCGAGATCACCGCCGATGAGCCGAGCCTTCGTTAAAGAACAGGACGCCGATTACGTCGAGGATCTGGCGGAGCGGCCGGTATCGGAGAATCCCAACGACGTCACCGAGGCCGGCCTGGCGCAGATCGAACACGCCCTCACCGCCGCCAGGGCAGCCCATGCCAACGCCCAGGCGGCCGCTGATCGCGCGGCGCTTGCCGCTGCCGGCCGCGATATGCGCTATTGGACGGCTCGCCGCGCGACCGCGCGCGTGGTCCCCGCTCCGACCGACCATTCCGAGGTGCGGTTCGGCGCGTCGGTGACGATCCTGCGCGACGACGGACGGGAACAGACCTTCCGGATCGTCGGCGAGGACGAAGCCGATCCTGCCCAGGGCTCGATCTCCCATGTCTCGCCGCTGGCGCGCGCGATGTTCGGGAAGCGCGTGGGCGATGTCGTTCCGGCAGGCGCCGGCGAAGCCGAGATCATCCGGATCCAGTGACTGCCGGCCGAGACATCGATGCTGGCCTGATTGAGAATGCAAGTCGGGGAGAGTTCGACATCTGACGGGAGTCTCTTCGCCGGTGGCGTCTTGACTCACCATGCCTCCTGTTGGTGAAGTGCTTGTCGTGACGACATACCCCTCGCGCGCAACAAGAGGGGGGTCAAGACGCCCTGGAGTGGAACGCCCTCATGCTGATTCCAATGGCCGATGTGCCGCGCTGGTATGCCGAGCGCAAGCCGAAGGACACGGTCGCGATCAGCCACGGCAAGGACATGCTGACCTGGGACCAGCTCGAACGCGGCGCCAACCGCCGCGCCCGGGCTTTCGCCGCCAGGGGCGTGAAGCCCGGCGATTTCGTTGCCATCGGCCTGCCCAACGGCAATACCTTTTTCGAGACCAGCTTTGCGGTATGGAAACTCGGCGCCACGCCGACCTCGCTATCCTGGCGGCTGCCGCGGGGCGAAGCCGCCGCGGTGCTCGAAATACTCAAGCCGGCTCTGGTGGTCGGCGGCGAAGCCGACTGGAATGCGCCCAATTCGGTGCCGGCCAGTTTCATGCCCGAAGGCATGTCGGATGAACCGCTGAACAGCCCGGTGGCGCGTTACTGGAAGGCGATGACATCCGGCGGCTCGACCGGCCGGCCCAAGGTGATCCTCGATCACGGCCCCGCCGTGGTCGAAACGTCGGCCGACCAGATGCTCGGAATCCCGCGCGACGTATCGCTGCTCAATCCCGGGCCGCTCTATCACAATGCGCCGTTCATCCTGTCGCATATGGGACTGTTCGCGGGCGGCCGCGTCACCGGGATGGTGAAATTCGATGCCGAGGAGGCGCTGCGCCTGATCGCCGCGCATCGGGTGCAATGGGTCAACTTCGTGCCGACGATGATGCATCGCATCTGGGCGCTGCCGGAAGACGTGCGCAACGCCTACGACATGTCGAGCCTGAAAGTCGTGTTTCACATGGCAGCACCGATGCCGCCCTGGCTGAAGGAAAAATGGATCGAGTGGCTCGGGCCGGAGCGAGTTCTGGGAGCTGTACGGCGGCACCGAGCGGCAGGGCGCTTGCGTGATTTCCGGCACCGAATGGCTCGCGCATCGGGGCTCGGTCGGCAGGATCGGCGAAACCAGTCGCCTGAGGATCATCGGCGAGGACGGCAATGATGTCGCGCCCGGCGAGACCGGCGAAATCTATTTCCTCCCCACCGACGGCGCCGGCAGCACCTATCACTATCTCGGCGCCGAGCCGAAACGCCGTCCCGACGGCTGGGAATTGCTCGGCGACATCGGCCGGCTCGACGCAGACGGCTATCTCTATCTTGGCGACCGGCTGGCCGACATGATCCTGCGCGGCGGCGCCAACATCTATCCGGCCGAGATCGAGGCCGCGGTGATGGCGCATCCGCAAGTGCGCTCCTGCGTCGCCGTCGGCCTGCCCGATCCTGAATTCGGACAGCGGGTCCACGCCATCCTCGAGCTCTCCGGCAGCGCCGATCCGCAATCGGTGGTCGACGGCATGGCCGGCGTCCTGGCCGACCAGCTCAGCCGCTACAAGCATCCGGAGAGTTTCGAGATCGTCAGCGTCGGCCCGCGCGACGATTCCGGAAAAGTCCGCCGCACGCTGCTGCGCGACGAGCGCGCGGCATGGCTGCGGGAAGGCCGCGCATTCCGGATCATGCCGTCGCGCGTATCGGCGAAGGCGAATTGAGGACCTCGCCGGAGGCGGCGCGACGAGGCGTGGCGGAACCTGCGCGCTTCCGATCTCGCTCGGTGATCATTTCGCTGTTATAAGTCTTGCACCCGTTCATGCCTTGATCGTGACGGCTTCCGGTCGCGCCGCGGCATTGACCGCCGCAAGGCGCGCACCAATTTATCGAGCAGGAGACCCGGATGGTTTCGTTGACTGAATGGAAAGTGCCACTGACGGCGCAGCCGCGCGCCGCCGACTACAGTTTCGACCTCGATCGCGTGCTTTCCTCGGTGATCGGACTGCATTCGATCATCCCCGCCGACGCCTTCAGCGCCGACACCCTGGGCACCGAGCGCGCCGGCAATGGCGTTTTGATCGACGACGGGCTGGTACTGACCATCGGCTACCTGATTACCGAGGCCGAAACCGTCTGGCTGCATCTTGGCGACGGCCGCGTCGTCGAGGGCCACGCGCTGGGCTTCGATTCCGTGAGCGGCTTCGGCCTGGTGCAGGCGCTCGGCCACATCGATCTCGATCCGCTGCCGCTCGGCTCCTCGGCGGAGACAAAAATCGGCGATCGCGTCGTGGTGGGCGGCGCGGGCGGACGCACCCGTTCGGTCGCGAGCCACATCGCCGCCAAGCAGGAATTCGCCGGCTACTGGGAGTATCTGCTGGACGAGGCGATCTTCACCCATCCCGCGCATCCCAATTGGGGCGGCACCGCGCTGATCTCGACCCGCGGCGAGCTGATCGGCATCGGCTCGCTGCAGCTTGAACGCGAGCGCGAGGGCAAGGCCGAGCATGTCAACATGATCGTGCCGATCGACCTGCTCAAGCCGGTGCTCGACGACTTGCGCAAATTCGGCCGCGTCAACAAGCCGGCGCGGCCCTGGCTCGGGATGTATTCCGCCGAGATCGAGAACAAACTGGTGGTGGTCGGCATCTCCGCCAAGGGGCCGGCGGCGCGCGCCGAGCTCAAGGCCGGCGATGTCATCCTGGCGGTGAAGGGCGAAAAAATCACGAGCCAGACGCAGTTCTATCGAAAGCTCTGGTCGCTCGGGCCCGCCGGCGTCGACGTGCCGCTCACGGTCTATCATGAAGGCGTCACCTTCGACGTGGTGCTGACCTCGACCGACCGGGCCAAACTGCTCAAGGCGCCGCGGCTGCATTAATACCGCAGCATGAACCGTAAAAGCATGCCCTCGGGCCGTGACCCGATGGGGGTGGACGCGGCTTTCGCTCCGACAGACGCGAAGCCTATGCCGGGAGATCTTTCTTGAATGAAGCATGCTCAAACGACGGAGCGCGGGCGACAAGCGAGGCCGTGGTGGACGACATCGTGGCGCTGTTGCCGCCGCTCCTGCAATCGCTCGAAGCGCTCGGCTTCATCGCTCGCCATCTGAACCCGCCGCAGTTCGGCGCGGTCATGGAGGCCGCCGGCACGCCGGATCAGGCGTTGCAGGCCGAGCGTTCGCGGCTGGCTGGCTGGCCGGACGAATTCGCGCATCTGCGTGCGCCGCTGGAGACCGCGAGCGACGCGGCGCTGGCCGCGTTCGCGAAATTGCGCGCGGTGCAGCACGGCAATGGCGACCTGTTCGCCGTGTTTCGCGCCCTGCGTCATGCTTCGCGCGCGCAGGAGGCGCTGTATCCGCTCGCCGCAAAACTGCCGCCGGTGAGCAGCTTCTTCGTCGATCCTCCTTTGCGCGAAGATGCCGGCCTGGAGGCGCGCCTGGCCGAGCCCGCTGGCGAACATACCGGGATCGTTCACCACGACAACGAGCCCGGCAGCCGCGGCGGCTTCTCGCTCTACGTGCCGGAATATTACACGCCCGACCGCGCCTGGCCGCTGGTGATGGCGCTGCACGGCGGCAGCGGCAACGGCCGCAGCTTCCTGTGGAGCTGGCTGCGCGACGCGCGCAGCCATGGTGCGATACTCGTCGCCCCCACGGCCACGGGCAACACCTGGGCCTTGATGGGAGAAGACACCGACAGCCCGAACCTCGCCCGCATTTTCGAGTTCGTGCGCGGACGCTGGAACGTCGATCCGAAAAGGCTGCTGCTGACCGGGATGAGCGACGGCGGCACCTTCTGCTATGTCACGGGGCTCGAGAGCGCATCGCCCTTCACCCATCTTGCGCCGGTGGCGGCCACCTTCCATCCGCTGATGGCGGAGATGGCCGACGCCGAAAGATTGCGCGGGCTGCCGATCCATATCGTGCATGGCCGGCTCGACTGGATGTTCCCGGTGCAGGTGGCGCGGCAGGCACGAGAGGCGCTCACGGCGGCCGGCGCCGGCGTGACCTATCGCGAGCTCGACGACCTCAGCCATACCTATCCGCGCGAGATCAATGCGGAGATATTGAACTGGCTGAACGGCAAGCCTTGAAAAAATTCACACCATGCCGCCATTGGCGCGCAGCACCTGGCCGTTGACCCATCCGCCATCGGGGCCGACCAGGAAGGCCACGGCCGCCGCGATGTCCTCGGGCGTGCCGAGACGTTCCAGCGGATTCATCTTGGCAAAGCGCTCGATCAAGTCAGGCGATTTGCCGTTGAGGAACAGGTCGGTCGCAGTCGGTCCGGGCGCCACGGCATTGACCGTGATGCCGCGGCCACGCAATTCCTTCGACAGGATCGCGGTCATGGTTTCCACCGCCGACTTGGTCGCCGCATAGATGCCGTAGGTTTCCAGCTTGGTCCCGACCACGCTGGTCGAGAAATTGACGATCCGTCCGCCGTCACGCAGGCGCCTGGCGGCCTCGCGCATCGCGTTGAAGCTGCCCCTGAGATTGACCGCGATCTGCCGGTCGAACGATGCGTCGTCGCTGTCGGCGATTTTCGCAAGCGTCATGATGCCGGCATTGTTGACCAGCACATCGACGCCGCCAAACGCCGCCTCCGTCGCGTCGAACAGGCCGTGCACCGCCTTGGGATCGCTGACATCGGCCTTGACGGCGAGCGCCCGGCCGCCCCTGCCCTCGATCTTCCCCGCCAACGCCTCGGCGGATTTGGTGTCGCCGGAATAATTGATGACAATTGTGAAGCCATCGTTGGCGAGCCGCTCCGCCACCGCCGCGCCAATGCCGCGCGAGGCGCCGGTCACAACGGCCACTTTGTGGGTTTCTGCTGTCATCTTCAGTCTCCTCAGGTCTGCAATTCCGCCGCGGATGGGAGAAAGCTAGGATCTTTCATGCTTGGCGGCTGACCTCGGCAACTTGCATCAAGCCCCTGTGAGAGATCCAGACTTCACATCCACGTCCGGCAACCGTTGGATTGCATCCCGCGCGCTTCGCAAAAGATCCTGATCGGCTTGGTCGAGCGTAGCCAGATCTCCATCCTCGAAATACCCGAGAGCGCGTAGAACTTGCGCCGGTTCGCCATCGAACATTTGCCTGAAAGCGCTCAAGCCAACCGGCAAGGACACGCCTGCGGACAGCATCTTGGCAATATCCCGATAATCCTTGGCTTCGGCGCGATCGAGCGTCGCCTTCAGTTTGGTCGCCATCAGATCGTCGAGAGATGCCACAAGCATTACGTCGTCACGGGTCTGGAGCGGATTGTTGACCCGGCCAAATCCGATGCCGCCAAAAAATGAAATCTTCACAAGGCCAGACGGCATTTTTGCGAGCACCACCAGCGTGTCGGGCATGTCTTGCAATATAGCGGCCCCGGTAACAAATCCGAACGCCGCGCGTATCTGCTCCTTATCCAGCGGCTCGGATCGGAAAAAGTCGAAATCGAGGGATTCCCGGTGCCCGAGCTGGAGCGCGATGGCGGTCCCACCGTACAGAACGAAACTCAATTGCTGGGCAGGCGCCAGACGGGGCCAAATTTCCCGTTGCGCTGCCGGCAGGATGGAGAATTTCGGTTCAAAGCGTCGTGGCATGGAACACTCTTCGCGGAGCCTTGTCGGGGATCGCAGCTCCCGTGGCAAACGACAACCGCCCGCGCCAGAATTCCCAGGAGCGATCGTTGATCCAGCCCGGTTCAGCCCGCAGCATGACCTCAACCAGACGCGCATTGCCGACCGTCTTCTCCAGAAGAAGGATGTCGTCGTATGTTCCGAGATTCATCGTCTGGGCGATGATCCGATCTTCGGAATGGGGCTGACTGCCCACCGGGGCCCACCACAGGTATTTCCGGCCGAGATCCGTGATCACATCCATCAAAACGTCTTTTGTCGTCATACGTCATGATAGCCGAATTGGCGGCTGTTTTCCACGGCCGCCGACATAATCTCGTCTGAATTTGTCTCCAGAAGTGAAGTACTTAGCGAGCAGCGGGGCGCTGTTCGGTTGGTTTTAATCGGACGGAACCTGATCATGCCCCCCAGCACCGCCACCCCATCCCAGGCCCTGCCTCCCCGCTTCGCTACGGCCGCGCTGCTGTCAAAGGGCGTCGCGCGCCTCGAAGGCATACTCAAACTCACCACCGCGATCCTCGCGCTGGCCGCCGGCGTCTATACCTATCTCGGCGTGCGCGAATTGCTGAACGGCAGCCCGACCACGGTGTTCTTTGCGGCGGTGATCTATTCCGTCGCGGTCTCGGTCGGCATCTATGCGTTCTGGGTGTTCCTGATGCAGTTCATGCCGCATGTGGTCGATCGCACCGGCCGCGGCCTGATGTTCGGCTGCATGCTGCTGGGTTCGCTGATGATCGTGGCGATGTCGTCATGGCTGAACGCCTCGGCGCTGGCCGGCGCCGCCGCGATCCAGCAGCATCTCGCCATCACCGTGCAGAACTATACCCGCGACCTCGATACCGCCAACAGCAACGCCATCGCCGCGCAGGGCTTGTTGCCGGATATCCAGCTCGCGTCGTCGCGCTTCGCAAAACTCGCCGACGCCGAGCGCGCCGGATCGCTGACGGGCACCTCCGGCTCCGGCACCGTGGTGCAGCTGCTGACGCAGATGTCCGGACAGCTCGACAGTCTCGGCCAGGAAGTGCAGGCCTCCGGCAAACGCGTCTCGGCATTGTACGAGCAGGGCGGCAAGAATCTCGCGAAGATGCGCGAATTGATCAGCGATCGCGGGCCGATCTCGGCGCGCAGCGATGCATTCGCGTCCGAATCGCTGGCGCTGATGGGCGTGATCGCCAATCTGCAGCAGACGTCCGTCGCACCCGCGGTCAAGCGCGCCGCGGCATCGCTGTTGTCGGGCTTCATTGCGCCTGCCGCGGGCGGACGCACCTCCGACCTTGCCGATCGCCAGACCGCCGTGGTCGGCAAGGTCGAAAGCTCGATCGCGGCTCAAGCCGCCTCGCTCTCGGATGCCGCGGAAAAAATCCTGGCGACGCCGCGGGTCGAACCCATCCGATTCCAGTCGATGTCGCCCGCCGAGGCGGTGCTGCGCTATGCCGGCGATTTCATCCCGAGCTGGGCGGGCGCGATCTCGATCGACCTGATGCCGGCGGTGCTGGTGCTGATCCTCTGCGTGGTGCATGCCGCGATCCGGCGCGAAGGGGCTTCCCGCCGTCAACGCCTCCGACATGACCGCGGGCGAACTGGTCGCGGCATTGCAGATGGCGCGCGAAGTCGAGGAAGCGCGGCGCGGAGTTCCAGGCGAGACGGTTCCGGTTGAGGAAAAGCCGGCCGAGCAATCCGTGGCCGAGCCGACGGCGGCGAGCGCGGACGAGAACGTCACCTCGCTGTCGTCGGCACGGCAAACCAAATAGCCCGCCGCCCATGTCGCAATCGTCGACCATGCAGCAGCGTTTCCGGATTTGGCTGTCGGACAATCCGGACGAAGCCATTTTGCGCTGGCTTTTTCGCAGTGTCGTCATGGTCACGATCGCCGTGCTCGCGATCGATCTCGCTGGCATGAATGGATGGGGCGCCAATGCCGGCCTCGGGGCGGACCCCGCCGAGATCAAGCAGGATTCGCCCGCGCTGGATCAGCCCGGCATGATGCCGTCGATCCTCGCGCCGCTGTTGCCCGGCGGCGACAAACGTCTGATGCCGCTGCCGCAGCCGGACGGCACCATGGCGAGGCCGATGACGTTCGAATTGGTGAGCGGCGGAAAATTGATGGCGACTGGAACCATCACGCCGGGAATTTCGGAAAGCTTCGCAGCCGAAGTCAGCCGGCGCGGCGATTACATCAAGACGGTGGTGTTGCATTCGCCGGGCGGTTCGGTCACCGATGCGCTGATCATGGGGCGGCTCATTCGCGAAAGGAAATTCGCGACCGAAGTCGAGGCGGGGAAATATTGCGCGTCGTCGTGCCCGCTGGTATTCGCCGCCGGCATCGAGCGGCGCGCCGGCGACAGGGCCGCGATCGGCGTGCACCAGGTGGCGACGGCTGGTTCGGCCGCGAGCAACGCTCCCCGCGACGAGATGAGCGTGGCGCAAAAGATCTCCGCCCGCTGCCAGCGCTATCTCAGTGACATGGGCGTCAGCCTGCAGGTCTGGGTGCACGCCATGGAGACCCCGCACGACAAGCTGTTCGTCTTCAAGCCGGACGAGCTGAAATCGCTCAATATGGTGACCACAGCGCCTGCTTCGGCTCCGACAAGCACACCGGCGGCATCATCGACGCCAGCCAGGACACGATCGTGATCAGGACCTGACCTCTTCGCGGATCGTGCGGCGCGATGGAACTATCGCGGCTCAACCACGTTGTATGCGATCATTGGAGGATGCCATGCAAACCTTTCTGGGAATGATTCTGGGCGCGCTGCTGTTGATCGCGGGCGTCTATGTCCGCGATTCGATGTCGACCTCTACGGTTGCCAATGGCCAGGTCGCACAGGCCAATCGCACCATCGTCAACTGGGACGTCGCGGAGACCGACTGGAAGGCGCTGAAGGAGCGCGCCCATGACGACTGGATCAAGCTGTCGTCGAAATAACCGCACCCTAACGCGCAACAACCAGGGCGCCCTCGTCATCGACGAGGGCGTTTATTTGTGCGCCGCCGCCTTCCGCGCGTCGGCAATGGCCTGATCGAACTGCGCCATGGTCAGTATGCCCGGCACCCGGAACTTGCCGACGATAAAGGACGGCGTGCCCTTGAAGCCGAAGGCTGTGGCCTGGTCGTTGTTGCGGGCGAGGATCGCGTCGATCGCCTTGGCATTGGCGACAAGGTCGCGGTTGAGGCGATCGATATCGACGCCGGCCCCGGCAAGCAATTCGCGAATCCGGGGCTCGGTGAGTTTCGAGTTGACGCCGATCAGCGCCTCATGCGCCACCAGATACTTGTCCTGGAATTTGCTCGCCAGCGCCATGCGCGCCGCGATCACCGAGACCTCGCCGAGGATCGGCCAGTCCTTCAGCACCAGCCGCACCTTGCCGTCGTCCTGCACCACCTGCCGCAGCTCGGGCTCGATCTTGCGACAATACGGGCACTGATAATCGAAATATTCGACGATCGTGATGTCGCCATCGACATTGCCTGCCGCCGGGATGTCCGGGTCGCGCAACACCAGCGCTTCGGTCAGCACCTTTTCGTCGCCGTCGTCTTGCGCCGCCGCCGGGCCTGGCGCGATGTCCATGCCGAGCATGACCACGCTTGCACCCAGCAGGCGAATTGCTTCGCGCCGGGTCTGCCCCGGAATAGACAGGGCGGGATCGATCGGGTTTTTCATGTCTGGTCTCCCGGCGGATTTGCGCGCACTTCATCTACGCTCAAGATAGCGATATGTTACGCGCCAGCATATAGAGCGCCACGGCAATAATGACAGCGGCAAACACCGTGTTGAGCGCGCCGCGCCGCTCCGACAGATGCCGCGCCAGGCGGGTGCCGATCAACCCTCCCGCGATGCCCCCCGCGATGAACAATCCCGCCAGCCCCCATGAGATCAACCCCGACCACGCGTAACTGGCCGCGGTGGTGAGGCCGAACGCCGTCACCGCGACCAGCGACGAACTGACCGCATTCATGATCGGCATTCCCGTCGCCAGCATCAGCGCCGGCACGATCAGAAATCCGCCGCCGATGCCGAAGAAGCCGGACAGCGTTCCGGTCGCAAGACCGAGGCCGGCAATGGCGGGCGTGTTGGACCGATTCATCTGAACGTCCGGAATTCCGATCCGCGCGCGCGTCTTCAACATCAGCATCGCGATCACCAGCATCAATAGCCCAAACAGCGCCAGCAGCTTCTGGCCGTCCATCATCTTGCCGAGGATCGAGCCCAGGAACGCGCCGATAACGCCCGCCGCCGCGAACAGCAGCGCGCACGACCACACCACGGTGCCGCCCCGCGCATGGTTCGACAGATTGACCGCGGCATTTGCCGCCACCGCGATGGCGCTGGTGCCGATCGCCACATGCGCGTTGGGCACGCCGACCACATAAACCATCAGCGGCACCGCAAGGACCGACCCGCCGCCGCCGACAAGACCCAACGAAAAGCCCACCAGCACTCCCGAAGCCAGTCCCAACATGCCTTGCATCGTGGAGATCATGATTCCTCACCTGAACAGAATTGTCTGCATCAAGTGGGGCGGGTGAACGCTTGTCAATGTTCCCTTGTCGGCACGGCGCCGGACCGCGTCCGTTACGCCTTGGCCGGTTCGGGAAAGGCGAGCAGCCTTGCGGCGGTCCTTCGGATCGCATCGGCAAACGGCGTCGATTTGCGGGCCTGACGGTCCATGTGAACGCCGGTGATTTCGCAGGCCGCGACAACCTCGCCGGTTTCAGCGTTGCGCATCTCGTGCATGAAGCGGATCGACTTGTCGCCGATCTCAAGCAGCGCGCTTTTGATCTCGACGATATCGCCGGCCAGCAATTCGCGCCTGTAGCTGATGTTCTGCTGCACTGCGGCCATGCCGCGACCGGATTCGCGCAGATAGCTCGGCGTCAGCCCGAGCCGCGCGAACAGATTCCAGTTGGCCTCGTCGAACTTGCCGACGTACCACATGATGTTCATGTGGCCGACGTGATCGCATTGCCACGGGTAGACCGTGCCGCGATAGGTCGCTTCGGATTCCATCGATGCCTCCGGCGTTCCGTCTCCTTGATACGTTAACGTATCAGGCAACAGGCGGATGGGCAATACGGTAGCGTATCGGCATCGCGGGCCCGGGGGCGCGGCCGGAGCGAATGTTGTCCGGCCACGCGGGTTGGCAAAAGGCCTCAGCCCTTCAGGCGCTTGTTGCACTCGCTGTAATAGCCGCCACCCTTCTGGATCCATTTCAAGCCGCCATTGCCGTTGCCGGCCTTGTTGGCGTTGTATTGATCGACGCAGGTGTGCATGCGGCCCTTGCCGGCGGTTTCCTTGGAATATTTCGGATCCACGGCGGAGGGGAAGATGGCTGGCCCCGCCGGTAAAGCGGGCGCGACAGGCGCGGCTTCCTTCTTCGCCTCTTTCGGTGCCGCCGGCGCTGCGGCCGGAGCGGCCGGGATGGCAGCGGGCGCCGCGGCGGCGTCCGCTCCGCATTGGGCTTTGCGGAAATCGTTCCACTTCTGGCCGCCGAGCGTGCCGGCCGTCTTGGCGGCCTGATATTTCGCGCTGCATTCCTGTGTGGTCAGCGCCTGGGCCGGCGATGTCACCGCGAACGCGGCGAAACCCGACACCGCAACCGCGCACAATAATTTTGCTTGAATGGTCATCCCTGGTCTCCCTGAAGCATGGCATTTGGAGACCCCATCCTAGCGCAGCGACGACGCGTGACAACGGAGCGATGGATGTGGCTCGGTAAAATATAGTAATCGCGAATCATGCTCCGGCCGGTTTCATTCATCCACGGTTCAGCCTCACAACGCAACGTTGCATCGTTCCGACAACGAGGTGCCCCCTATGACGACCATATCTTCCCGCGCGGCCGCGACCGCGTTCGCATCCCTGCTGCTGATAAGCTCGGCGTTCGCGCAAACCGCCGCGCCGACTACACCTGCGCCGGCTGCCCCGGCGCCAGCGACAAAAATGGCGCCCGCGGAAAAGAAGCCGCGGACCGCAACTTCTCTGGAATGCTCCAAGGAGGCCGACGCCAAGGGGCTGCATGGCAAGGAGCGCAAGAAATTCCGTTCCGAATGCAAGAAGGCCGCGGCCGGCAAGGCGAACTAATCTTCTCCCCTCTCCCCCGGTCTGAACACCGTCGGAGAGGGCGAGCGCCGCGAACTGCGCCCAAAGCCGTCATCACCCGCCACCGGGTCTCGCCTTCGGCGCGCCCGATGACAGGCTCCCGCGGGTGATCCGGTATTCCACCGCAGCAGCGATAGATCGCAACGCCGCGGCGTCCTGGATGCCGCATTCGCGGGGCATGACAGAAAAGGCAGGGGGCGGCGCACCCGGGGCGCATTGCTGCAGTCGCGTGGGCGCAATTGTCCCCCGCGCAGGGATTTGCCATAAGGCGGCGTGAGCCAAATCCCCGCATCGATGGCATTTGCCCTTCCTGACCGCGCCAAAGCCCTCAATGTGCTGGAGACGCTGGCCATCGGCACCGCCGGTGGCGCGCTGTTTCTTTGGGCAAACCTTCCGGGCGGGTTGATCTCGGGCGCCATGATCGCGGTCGGCATTGCCGCGATCGCCGGACGCCCGCTGGTGATGCCGCCGGTCCTGACCCAGGCGGTGCTGGTGCTGCTCGGGATTTCGCTGGGCTCCCTGGTGTCGCAGCAGCTTCTGCAGCACATGGGCGCCTATCCCCTGACCATTGCGCTGCTGGCGCTGGCGACGTTCTGCTCGACCTTCGGCAGCAGCCTCTATCTGCAGCGCGCCCACGGCTGGGACCAGACCTCGGCGTTTCTGGCGGGAAGCCCCGGCGCGCTGTCGCAGATCACCATGCTCGCCATCGAGAAAGGCGCCGACGTGCCGGCGATCGCCGTGGTGCAGACCATGCGCGTGATCATTCTCACCGCGGCGCTGCCGATGCTGCTGGCCGCGACCGGAATAGCCCCGTCGTCTCCATCGGCAGCCGTCGGGGCGATCGCCTCTCCGATCGAACTGGCCGAACTGATCGCCGCGTCGGTGGCGGCTGCGCTGCTGTTGCGGCTGATAAAATTTCCGGCGAGTTGGATGTTCGGCGCGATGATCGGGTCAAGCGTGCTGCACGGCACCGGACTGATCGAAGGCGGTCTGCCGCCCTGGGTGCGGGCGGCGGCCCTGGTCGGCATCGGCGCGCTGATCGGCTCGCGGTTTGCGCGGATGAGCGTCAAGACGCTGCTCAGCCACGTCAATGCGGCGCTGGGATCCTTTGCGATCGCCATCATCATCTCCGGGATGTTCGTCGCAGTGATCGTGCTGACCACCCATGTGCGGTTCGCCGACGTCATCGTCGCGTTCGCGCCCGGCGCGATGGACGCCATGCTGGCGCTGGCGCTGACGCTGCACATCGACCCGATCTTCGTCGGCGCGCATCATCTGTCACGCTTCGTGTTCGTCACCATCACGACGCCCGGCATCGTTCATCTGTTCGGACGCCCGCAGGAAGACGTCGACGATTAGAGCGTTTTCGAGCGAAGCGGATGCCGGTTCGCGTGAAGAAAACGCGTCCAAACAAGAAGCTGGAGCTTCGGTTCTGACAATCAGAACCGATCATGCTCTGGGGATTGGGGTCCACGGCGCGCCGGCTCAATCCTATGTCACTTTTATAAAGAGATGCCTGAACCAGGCTCGCATTCCTATGCCGCGATACGCATTTCCCGGCGATCGGGGATTCTGACACGGCAAGGAAACAGAGCCATGACGAAAAATCTCACTTTAACCGCATCGATAATCATGCTGGTCGCGATCTCAGGACAGGCATTTGCGGGCACCACCGCACCACACGCTGGGTATTGGCCCGAAGCGACCACCGCCGCGAGCCGGCAAGCGGTCCACGCGTTCGGCGCTTTCGATCCGTCGATGGTGACGCAGGCGGCCGAGCCCAATGCGCACCGTTATGAAGGCGGACCGAAATCGAACGATTGACGTTCGATGTTCTCGATATGGGCTTTCGCCGGAGTGAGAGCCCATATCACGTGAGCCCGCATCACCAAAGTCTACGTCACTTCCGGGCGGCGCGCGCAATGCCCCACGCGGCGATCGCGGCCATCAGCAGCGAGATCAGTACGTTGTAGCCGGCGAGCGAGAGGCCGAGAAAGCGCCACTGCACTTCGTCGCAGCGAATCACCTTTACGGTGTCGAGGCGCTCCAGCAAATTGCCGGCGCTGCCGAGATTCCCGATCTCGCCGGTGCAGTCGGTCGGTCCCTGCCAGAACTTCCATTCGACGCCGGCGTGGTAGGCGCCGAGCGCGGCATTGCCGAGCGCTGCGGCAGCGAGAATGATGAGGCCGAGAACCAGCACGGGGCGCGAAGCGTTCCTGGCCGCGGCGAACGCCACCAGCGCGCCCAGCGGCATCGCCAGATAGTAAGCGTAGCGTTGCTCGAGACAGAGCGGACAGGGACGAATATCCAGCACCAGTTCAAAGAACCACGCGCCCGCCAGCGTCGCCGCCGCGATGACGGTGATGGCCAGCGCGGCCGTCAGCGCCGGATTGGCGTTCTCGCGCGCGGGCCCGGTGTTTGCGGTGGCGTCGAAGGTCACGCTCATCTCCTTTTGTGCCAGCGTCCTATCGCGCGCGCCCCGCCCTGTCGAGGCAAGGGTAATCACACTGGAGTGTCCTGGCGGCGCGAACGACCAAATCGGCTCGTCCACGGCCTCCGCCCCCCTCAGGATGCTGTCACATGCGCTTGGCGGAGGTGTAGCCGGCCCGTCGGCTCCATCCGATACGCGGGTTGACCGGAAGGTGCGGCCCGCTATATTCCGCCGGCTTCGCGACCTCGGCCTCCGGCTGAGGCCCGATAGGCCCCTGTGGCGGAATTGGTAGACGCGCTCGACTCAAAATCGAGTTCCGCAAGGAGTGCTGGTTCGATTCCGGCCAGGGGCACCAACTAGGCTGTTCCCGTCACCGTTTGTTCTCGTCCGATCCCAGCCGTCGGTTTTGTTGGTATTTTTGTTGGTATCGGAGGAACAAACGTTCACGGCGAATTGCGCTATTCCGAACGGGAATCATGGCCCGCAAGAACGATGGCGCGAGCGGCAAGCGATCCCTACGAGAACCTTGAAGCGATATAAACACGATGTTTGAAGTGCCGCGCGACCGTTTATTTTCGAGCGGCGCGGCAATCAAACTCCTCGCTTTACACCAGACCGTCGATCCGCTTCAGAGGTTGCAGCACGATATCGGCAATTGCCGCTACTCCAACCTTAAACGCCTTATGGTATTCCGGATCATCAATCATATTCTTGAATGCGGATCGGCGCGGATACTGAACCAGCACAACGGCATCCCATTCCTGTGCTTGCCCTGTCGTGAGCACCGGCAGACCATCGCCGCCGAATAGGATTTTCGCACCAAATCGAGCCAGGATCGGCTTGGCCATTTGTAGGTATTCCAAATATTTTTCTCGGCCGCCATCGGGTTCGAATCGAAGGAGATTCAGCATTACAACGGCTGAATCGTCGTCTCCGGTCAGGAAGGCGTCGATCGCGACAGGTGACAATGAAACCATTTATCTTTCCTTTGACATGGCACCGGGAGTGAGTGCGCCCGTCGATTGGTAGCGTGTCGACGTGTCAGAAACTGTCAGGATCGAACGCCAGTCACGATCCTGCTGCCGCCACCGCGTCACGATCGATTGGCGTCGCCCGGGGTAGCGCTCCTCCGAAATCGTCCTCAGGTGCAAACGATCGACGCGGAAGTGACGGAACGCCGATCTGTGTTCGCACCAGGCCGCCAATACACGCACATCGTCGAAATAGACGATAGCGATCGGCCAGATGGTGCGATCCGATAACGAGCCTTGAGCGTCTTCATAGCTGATCGCAACTTTGCGTTGCCGACGGATAGCATCTCGCAACAATGCGGCCTGCGGAGGGTCCACGCGCTCAGACGCTGAGGCCGCCGTTACGAGAGCAGGTGGTTCACCGCTCGTCACCGTACCGTTCTTTCTGGCGGAAAGTATTTTCGCCAAAGCGCTTTCACTGCATTGCGCCAAGGCAGGATCGGCCCGCTGACGTACCCAGCCCAGACCAAGGGTCAACGCGTCCAGTTCGTCCGATGAAAAAGCGAATTCCGGAAGAAAAAACCCTTCTCTCAAACAATAGCCGATACCCGCTTGTCCATCGATAGGCGCTCCCAGCGAACGCAACGTTTCAATGTCTCGGTATATGCTCCGCTGCGAGATACCCAGCTCACGCGCAAGATAGGGGGCCGTAACGGGCGTCCTGCGAGCGCGCAGCACGCTGATCAGTTCAAATAGACGACTCGTTCTGGACATATACCGAATCTTCCTCGACAAACGTATCGGCCCGTACCCAGCATCACCGATGATCAAAAATCGCCGATGCGATCCAGATGTTCATCCTAATCATGCTGGCATCAGTGCTAGTCTACACCAAGACCTGTTACGGTGCGACCACGGCTCGCAATATTCAGGTCAGCCACGTAACTTCGTATTCCGACGAGGATTGTTTGGATGAATCATGAGGAGGTGGATGAGGCCCACAGGCAATTCGTCGTGATGTGGAGAGCCTTCGTTGAGGATCATCGCGGCTCGGACGTCAGCAACCCTCCGGGCATCCACATCTTTTGGGCAGACAGCCCGCTAAAGCTGTGGAATGCGCTGCTTCTCGCCGACAAGACTTCTGATGCCAGGTTTCTCTCGGCTACGGTGCAGCGTGCATCGGAGTATATGCGCGCGAAAACCAGAGGGGGCTCCGCCTGGATTTGTCTCAACTATTTGAGTGGGGAAGCGGCGGCTGAACTCCCGAACATTATAACAGCTTGTGGATTGGAGCCGGCGAACAGCTTGTCGGGTATGGTGGGTGAAATCTTCCCGCTATTCATCGATTTAAATTCCGGACTGACATTCACCAGGGTCGTTGACGATGAGACGCTGGCGATATTCGCGGAGGTCGACGCTGATGCATTTGGCGTTCCGATAGACGATATGCGGGCCGGGCTCTTTGGGTTGGGCCTTTGGAAAGAGTTCTGCATACTCCTATATTGGATATGACCGGACCTTTCAGGCTGTCTCTGTAGCCTCTGTGTTGGAAAGCGAAGGCCAGTTGTACCTCGCTTTAGTCGGAACTCGCCGAGCCTATCGTAAGTTCGGTTATGGTGAGGCTACGGTTCGATATGCGTTGCAGAAAGCATTCGAGGCGACAGGCTTCAACCGTACAAACCTTCATGCAACGGCGGCCGGCGCGTCAGTTTACTTAAGAATGGGATACCACACTACGTCGACGTTCAACGCGTATAGATTGGTAAAACCATCAACGTGAGCTGCAATAAGCAAGCAATCGTCGGCAATCGACTGGCCAGCCCTCCGATCCCCACCAGACATCGGTTTGACGCCCGCGAAATGCGCACAGGTCGACGGGGCGCAGGGAAGATTGCGGAAAAGGCCGGCTTTCCCCAGGCTCGCTTCAGTTTTACGCTTCCCACAAAGACAGATGCGGGTGTTAGGCTTGTGAAATAGTCGAGCGCACCATTTCCATTGTCGAATATTGAATATGTTGACGAACTGGTTCGTCGACGCGGGCGGTGCGCGATCATCGCGTACTGGTTCGGGCACGCAAATTGCGGTAATCGGTAATCATTGTCGGAGGGAAACGTGATGGGACGCTTGCTTTCGGTCAATGTGGGCCTGCCGCGCGACACGGTTTGGCAAGGCAAAACCGTCCATACCGGCATTTGGAAGGCGCCGGTCAAAGGGCCGCGCATGGTACGCCGCCTCAACATAGACGGCGACGGACAGGGAGACCTGGCGGGCCATGGCGGCGAACATCGGGCCGTGTTGGTCTATCAGCAGGATTCGTATCGGTATTGGGAAAACCAACTGGGTCGAACCGGCTTCGCTTACGGACAGTTCGGAGAGAATTTCACCGTCGATGGTCTGTCGGACGCAGAGGTGTGCATTGGAGATCGCTACCGGATCGGCGGCGCCCTGTTCGAGGTGACGCAGCCGCGCGTGACCTGTTACCGGCTGGGCATCCGTATGAACGAGCCGGAAATGGCCGCGCTGCTGGTCAAGCACGCTAGACCCGGCTTCTATCTCCGTGTGCTGGAGGAAGGCGAAGTCGAGGCCGGCGACAAGATTACGCAGGTCGCGTCCGGGCCCGAGCGGATGAGCGTGTCCGGGATCGATGCGCTGCTTTACATGCCCGATCATCCCCGCGACCGGCTGGAGCGCGCGCTGCGGATCCCGGCGCTGAGCGCAGGGTGGCGCAGTTCCTTCGAGGCGCTGCTCACGCAAGAGGGCAAGGACGGTGCGATGACAGGAAACGCCGGGCTCGCTCCAGCGTCCGGTCCGCCGCCGGCGTGGCGCGGCTTCCGCCCTCTTCGCCTATCGCGTAAGGTACGCGAGAGCGGCAATGTAATTCGTTGGTGCTCGAGTCCGCGGACGGCCAGCCTATCGCCGCGGCGCTCCCCGGACAGTTTGTCGTGCTGCGGCTCGGGCCGACATCCGCGCCTGCGCTAATGCGCAGCTATTCGCTGTCGGGAAAGCCTGGCGCCGCGTCTTTTCGCGTGAGCGTCAAGCCGCCGGCGCCTACATTGACGACGAACTCCAGGTTGGCGATCTCGTGCCCGCAAGCGCGGCACGCGGGAGTTTTACGCTGCGGCCCGGCGACGGGCCTGTTGTCTTGTTGAGCGCGGGCATCGGCGTGACGCCGGTGCTCGCGATGCTTCATGCGCTGGCGGCCGAAGCATCGACGAGGGAAATCTGGTGGCTATATGGAACCCGCAATGGCCGCGAGCATCCGTTTGCCGAGGAAGCGCGTGAACTGCTTGCGGCGCTTCCCCACCGCCACAGCCACATTTGCTATAGCTCACCCCTCCCCGAGGATCGGCCCGATGTCGATTTCGACGCTCCTGGGCGCCTGGATATGCGAGTGCTTCAGGAACTCAACGTGCCATGCAATGG
Organism: uncultured Alphaproteobacteria bacterium; assembly: GCA_963793165.1. GTDB lineage: Bacteria > Pseudomonadota > Alphaproteobacteria > Rhizobiales > Xanthobacteraceae > Bradyrhizobium. Next base: position 542,876 of record CAWBYU010000001.1, on the reverse strand, counting down.
CGATTTCTATATCTGCGGGCCGTCGAGCTTCACGAGCGATCTGACGAGTGGCCTTGCGGCGCGGGGCGTCGCGCCGGAACACATCCACACGGAGTTGTTCGGCGCCGGTCCATCGATGACGCCAGGCATTGCTGCTTCGCCGCACCCACCGCCGCATTTGCCGGCCGGACCGCCCGGCTCGGGACCGATGGTTTCGTTTGGCCGTACCGGCCTCAATGTCCGCTGGGCGTCATCGTTTCAGAGCTTGCTCGAACTGGCCGAGGCTTGCGACGTACCGGTGCGATGGTCGTGTCGAACCGGTGTCTGCCACTCCTGCGAGACCGGGCTGGTGGCAGGGAAGATCGGCTACCGCCCGGAGCCGATCGATGCACCGGCGGACGGTAACGTGTTGATCTGCTGCTCACAGCCCGAGGGCGACGTGGTGATCGATTTGTGACGGCGGCGGCCTGGCCGCATCCAACCCAACTAGGGAGGAATTCAATGCGATCCGACATCAAGCAGGGAGCCGTTTTCCCGGACTATGAGCTTAGCGACCACACCGGGAAGCATCGAAAACTCTCCGAGTTGCAGGGACAGGATCCGATGGTGGTGGTGCTTGGCCGCGGCGGCTTCTGTCCAAAGGATCGACGTCAGGCCGAAGGTTTGCTGCAACTTCATCGAGAGATGGAGGTTGGCTATTGCCGGTTGGTCACGATCACGACCGACACTATCACCCAGACCAACGAATATCGCAGCGGAACAGGAGCGCACTGGCCCTTTCTCTCCGATCCGCGGCGCATTGTTCAGAAGGACCTCGACATCGCGGAATACACCGATCCCGTCCACAATCCCATGATTCCGCACGTGATCGTGCTGGAGCGCGGCCTTGTCATTCATAAGATCTACAACGGCTACTGGTTCTTCGGACGCCCCACGATAGAAGAACTCCGCCAGGATCTGCGCGCTGTCAGCGAGAAGTGCCGACCGGACTGGGACATCACAACGCCCGAACTCAAAGCTGCGTGGCAGCAGGACCGCAAGGAACTTTTCTATCCGTACGGCCAAACCTACCTTCAAACTCTCGGCGGACAGGATTAGGAGCAGATGCCGAAGCCGCTTTCGGCTGACATCCTCGATTCCGCGGCGACCGCGGTGTCAAACGAAGGCGAATTCGCCTTATTTCCTTTTCGCGGACAGACGCCCTGCGCTGGGGCCCCGCCGTTCGCCCGGCTCGACCGTGATTTCCTTCAGTGAGCCCTCGCTGACGATCACCACCAGCAGGACGAGCTTCGCGCCGTCGTGCTGCAGCCCCGCGCTTACCGCCTTGCCGGAGCCGTGTTTTTCGGCAATCGCGACCGTCTCGGAAAGATCCATGCCGGCTGCGGAGAAGGCAGCCAGTGCATTCCTGTTCTCCTCGCCCAGCCTGGATGCAGGCGTTGTCGGCCCGTCACCGACGGCCACTCCGGTCGACGCGTCGATCATTCCCTCCCACAGTTCTTCATTCAGAAGGACTTTCACCCTGTAGGCCAGACGGGGGCCAGTTCCGTCGAAACTGAGGTCGACGACCTTGGCGCCCGCGCCGCGCTTCTCGGCTATGGCGATTGCACGCCGGGCAGTAATCCGGGCGTGCGCGAAAACCCTGATTTCCTGCAGGATCGCCGCGCGTTCGGACTCGTCGATCTGCGGAACGGAGGGCTTCGTCACCGGATCGGCAGACTTGTGGCCGAAGGCCCGAATGGGCGCCATCGCCAAAATCAACGGGATGAGAAGCTTCGCAAATCTGTTGACGTGGATGATCGTTCTTTTGGTGTTGGTTGCAGATGCCGGCACCGCCTCACCCCCGAACCATCGTTATCGAGACACTTCGAATGTCGCCTTGCGAGAGGATCGAGAACGACTGGTGGTTGCCGCGCGTCGCGACCGAGAGATTGGCTGAAAACCCGGGTGCATCGGCAACGGCTGAGATGGACCCGCTGCTCGCGCGCCCCGACAGGCCGCCGCTGATACCGCGGCTGGTTTCGCTCCATGTTCCGGAAATCGCGCCGCGCTCGCTTACGACATCGCTTTGCAAGTCGAACCGGTAGCTGTCGCTCGCGCAGCGCAGGTTCTGTTGAAGCCGCGCGTCTCCAGCGCTTACCTGGTACGTCGCCCTGCATCGCAGGCGTTCTTTCGAGCCGTCAGACAGGGATATCGATCCCGAACCGGTCCAGGATCCGGCAAGACCGGCGAACGGCGGCGACTGCGCCACGGCAGCACAGGAGATCGATTGCAGCAAAATCGACATAAGCGCGATTTTGCGGATCGAAGATGTCGTCATGAGAACACTCCTTTTTTCCGGCACGGCTGTGACGCAGGGGATTCTTCTTCCGAAAATCAGTGACCGCCGACGGTCCGCGCGGATGAAGTCCGGTAGCTGGCTGCCGGATTCAGATCGTCGGATGGTGGAGATTTCGACCAGACCTGGCCGCTTCGTGCCCGCTCATAGCCGTACTGGAACAGCCCGCGCATATAGGCGGTATCGAATCCCGAGGACGCCGCCGCGGGGATGCGCCCTTCGATGTAGGTCAGGTTGAAGCCGAACTTGTTGCGGCGGGCGAAATCGTAGGTGCTGTAAAGGATCGAGCGCGTCTGTGTCTTCAGGATGGTCGATGAAGATCGCGCCGCGATCTCGATCGTGCTGTTGGGAACGAGCTGAAACTCCCGCTCCACCTTGTTGTTGATCAGGATGTAGAGCTGCAGATCGCCGGCGTTGGCCAGTTTGGCGTCGCGCAGCAGGAATGCCTCCGGTAGCGTCAGCACGGGGGCGGTCACGCCGCCGTCGACATGCATCTCCTGGAATCGCCTGCCGTTAGCTTCAGCGCTGACCAGCATCGGCGGAAACACGACCGGCAGGCTGGCCGATGCGGCGACGACGTCCCTGAACAGATTCAGCGCTTCGGGCGTGCCCAGCGTGGCAATCCCTCCCATATTCCATATCGCAGTGCGCTGGGTGTCCAGATTGGTCGTGACGATGAGCAGCTGCCGCCCCTTCGCGTATTCGGCGGCGACCGCCGCGACGAAGTTGACATCGATATATTTGGCCACCAGCTCGCGCAGCCGGGTATTGCCGAACAGGCCGGCCCCGAAGATCGCGTTGAACGGGTTCGGGGCGTCGAGCAGGGTCTCGGCGACGCCGCTGGTGTAGAGATCCCGCAATGTCGCGTCATGGTCGGGACCGAGGAACGCGAATGGTGCGATCAACGCTCCGGTGCTGACGCCCGATACGATCGAGAACGAGGGCCGCGTGCCCGCTTCCGTCCAGCCGCTGAGCACGCCGGCGCCGTAGGCGCCGTCGGCCCCGCCGCCTGACAGCGCCAAATAGGTGCGAGGCCCGCGCAGCACGACCTGATGCCGATCTTGCCGGAACGTGGCGGCCGGTTCGTCGGCGTAGCGACGCAGCTCCGTCAGATCGAGAACGCGCGCGGATGAAGCATCGGTGAGGCTATATGACGTCCGCGGCAGCGACGCGCATCCGGCGACAACAAAGCCCAGCGCCGCAACGACCAGCAACGAGACGGACGGCTGACGACGGATGCGATACATGACCTGTCCGGTTGGAAGTGACGCTTACGTGCACGGCGTCGCGCACCGGGGGTCGTGTCGCTCGACGGCCTGGCGTGATGCGACGGCCGGTTGCGGGGCCAGTTCGAGGTAGTCTCGATGGATTGCCTGGACCGTCTTGCGGCCGTCGAACTTGACCCGCCAACTGCTCGGAGAGCCGCGGCCCACGATCAGCCCTTCGCGACCGCCATATTTGGGATGCCGTTCACGGCCAAGTTGACTCATCCGGACCCGGGCGCCGTGGAAAAGGTCCGCGGGCGACGTGTTTTCCTCGCCGTTTGTCATGCGCATGTCGCCCCGGCAGGCGCCCTGGTACGAAACCATGCGAAGTAGAGCCCAGGCAACAACGGCCGGGTCAGCCCTGGGGCGACGGTAGCAGCGACAACAACAAACCAAGTCATCTTGAACGCAAAAGGCATTGAGGCAACTATCCAGTGAGTACTTACTCACTAATATTGACTGACTTGCAAGTCAATAGTAAATTGAGCGGGAATGGGATAGCCGTTTTGAATGAACTCCGAGGTGAAGAAACGCACCCGACGGAAAGCCGAACGGCCGGCCGAGATCCTCGACGCGGCCTTCGAGGAATTCGTCAAGAGCGGCTATGCCGCGACCCGGCTGGAGGATGTCGCCGCCCGGGCGTGCGTCACCAAGGGCACGATCTATTTCTATTTCGAGACCAAGGAGCGCGTGTTCGACGAAATGATCCGGCACAAATCTCAGGCGTTCTTCCCCGAACTGGGACTCTATGCCGAGAAACTGGAAGGCTCATACGACAAGCGCCTGCGTTCCCTCATCGTCTTCGTGTACCGAAAGATTGCCGAAGACAGAACTTCGCGCGAAACGCTTCGTTTCCTGATCGCCGAAGGCTCCCGCTTCCCCGACCTCGTGGACCGGCATTACGAGGAGTTCGTGCGACCGGTCATCGACCAGTTCCGGAAGGTTATCGAAGCAGGCGTTGCGGCCGGTGAATTTCGCGCGTCGCCGGCATGCGCATTCACGGAACTTGTGATGAGCCCGGCCCTGCTGTTGAGCCTGTGGTCCATGTTGTTCGGAGCCCGCAAGCAGATCGATGTCGCGGTTTTCACCGATGCAAGCATCGATCTTATCATGAACGGGTTGGCGGCCAGCCGTTGACGTCGAATCCTATTGGTCCGCCGTCCCGGGCAGCCCTGAGAATCGCCGGCCATCTTCGAAGCCGTTGCAAATAATTCCTTCACCTCGTCGACGCGGATAAAGTTTTCGGGGGTGGTGGACCAACCAGCTATCGGGACCGGGATTCCGCGTAACTGCTGCCCCGCACGATCAAGGACACCGGCAGTCTGACGCAGCGCGGCGCTCGCGGCTGCGGATCGCGGATGCGCTCCAGCAACATCTCGGCGGCATGACGGCCCATCTCGGCGCGGTCCCAGGACAGTGCCGAGATCGGGGGAGTTCCGAGTTCTGCGAGATCGGAATCGCTGCCCGCGACAATCGTGATGTCGCGCCCGGGCTCGAGGCCGTTGCTGCGGACCGCGCGCAGCGCGCCAGCGAGCATGTCGACCGCGGCGACGAACAAGGCCGTCGACCGATTCGGGCCCGACAACAAGGCGCAGGTCTCGCGGAAAGTGATCTCGTTGGAGAGGGCATGGTCGCGGATCAACGCGTCGTCGACTTCGATACCTCGTTGCTCATGGGCGCGCCTGAATCCAGCGATGCGGCTGCGCGACGGATAAGCCGCGGGGTCGCCGACGATCATGCCGATGCGGGTGTGGCCGAGCGCCAACAGATGTCCGGCCGCCTCCTCGGCGCCGGACTGATGGTCCGCCATCACGCGGTCGACGTCCTGCAGCAGCTCGCGGTCGATCAACACGATCGGCATCGGCGCGCCGACAATCGCCGACGCGAGCTCGGCATCCGCCTCGTCGCTCATCGTCATCATCACACCCTCGACACGACGTTGCGCAAAACCGCGCAGAAGCGCGAGTTCGACATCCTTCTGGTTCGAGGTGCTGGCCAGAAGCAAAGTATAGCCCGCGCGCCGGAACACGGCCTCGGCTGCCTTCACATAGCTCGCGAAGGCCGGGATATCGAAGTCGCGGATCGCGCAGGCAACCATGCGAGTCCGGGCGTTACGCAGGCTTCCGGCGACCGCGTCGCGCTGATAGCCGAGCGTCTTGATCGCTTCCTGCACGCTGCGGCGGGCCCGGGGTGTCACCGACGGATGGTCGTTCAGCACGCGCGACACCGTCCCGAGCGCAACGCCGGCCTTGGCCGCCACATCCCGGATCGTCGCCTTCTTGATGGCTGCCATCGTTTCGCCCTGCTCCTTCTCGGCGGCCATCTCAGTGCCGCCTGCCGCAAATCACGCCACGTAATTATCCGATCGGGCAGCTGGTGCGTGACATTTGCGCAATAATTTGGAACCGGTTCATTGACTAAAAGCACATATATGACAGAGTTTATATACACAATTTCGACGACGATGAACATGTTCCAGACAGCGCTGCGCGTCTCGCCCGCCATCGACGAACGCCAGGCGCGCCGGGACACGCCGCCAGCTGCTGCTGCCAGAAACGGATTTTGACGCTCATGGCCATCCTCGCCCGGCTCCACAATGCCTATGGACGCGATCTGATCGAGGGCATCCGCGCCGTGCTGCCCGATGAGGACATCCGCGAATGGCCCGATGCCGGCGATCCCGCCGAGATCGACATCTGTATCGTCTTCCGCATGCCGAATGGCTTCCTCAAGCCGTTCCGGAACCTCAAGCTGATGTCGGCGACCGGCGCCGGCGTCGACCACTACCTGCTCGATCCCGACTTCCCGAAGGGGATCCGGATGGTGCGCATCGTCGACCACGACTTCGCTTCGCGTATGGCCGACTACGGCCTCGCCTGGACGCTGTTCCACCACCGCGACATCGCGCATTTCCTCGCCGCCCAGCAGCAGCACGAATGGACTTACAAGATCATGCGCTCGGCGCACGAGGTCCGCGTCGGCGTGATGGGGCTTGGCCAGATGGGCCGGCTCACGGCGGAGCGCCTCGCCGGCGTCGGCTACGACACCGCCGCCTGGTCGCGCTCGCGCCACACGGTGCCGGGCGTCACCTGCTTCGCCGGGGCCGAGGGTCTCGATGAATTCCTCGCCCGCACCGAGATCCTGATCAACCTGCTGCCGCTGACGCAGACAACGCGCGGTATCCTGAGCGCCACGACCTTCGCGCGCATGCCGCCGGGCGGTGTCGTGATCTCGGCCGGGCGCGGCGGCCACCTGGTCGAGGCCGACCTCGTCGCCGCGTTGCGGGACGGACGGCTTCGCGCCGCCACGATCGACGCCTTCCCGGTCGAGCCGCTGCCGAAGGACAGCCCGCTATGGGACGTGCCGAACCTTCATGTCACGCCCCATTGCTCCTCGACGGCGAGCCTCAGGACGATCGTCGATACCTTTGCCGAGAACGTCCGCCGTTTCCGCGCCGGCCGGGAGCTTCTGAACGAGGTCGACACCGTCGCCGGCTACTAAACCCACCGCCGTCCAACTTCTCGATAAGGACGACAAGAAAGTCTTCGCCGTTCGCCGTGAGATGCGCCCCCCGTGGTGCGCGCGAACAGCAGCATTCCCAGGCGCTCCTCAAGCTCTCGGATTCGCTTGCTCAAGGTCGGCTGAGCGATGTTGAGCGCGGCTCAGGAGGGCGCATCAGGATGCGCTGCGCGCAGGAGCTGTGCTGTCCAGCGGACGACTACGCCGGAGCCGCCGGTATGCAAACCTAAACACCAAACGGGACTGTCTCAAAATCTCGACACGTTCCGGATCGTCGCTGCAGAACGTCACGAATTTGTCGAAGTCAACTTCGACTATAGCGGCGTTGACATTATCCCGTCGACATTATCGAACGTCGCTTTGTGGGTCTTTTCTTTGCGGAACCGGTGGGGAGCACAAGGCCATGTTTGGGTGATTGTACTTCACGCATTTTGGCGCGCCGTCGCGGCTTTCAGCCGTTCAGAGTGCTCGGTGCAAGTCCTTGGTGATTGGCAACTTGCACGCCTACCGTGCCAATCAGCGCGAAAAGCACGATCACCCCGTCGTGGCACTCGACTGACCCAACAGGATATTCCTGGATGAGACACCTCGTGGAATCGCTACGCTGACGGGAGATCCTACAATGATCGAAAATCACACGCACCGAATCCTGACGCTGCCTGGATGGCAGAACTCCGGCCCGATGCATTGGCAAAGCCGCTGGGAAGCGCTCTATGGCGATACCCGCGTGGTACAGGACGACTGGCAGCTGCCCAAACGGGACGATTGGGTGGCGCGGCTCGAGCAGACCGTGCTTGCAGATCCAAGGCCCGCAGTGCTCGTGGCGCACAGCCTCGGTTGTCATGTGGTTGGCGCTTGGGCGGGGTACACGCAGCACGCCAGCCGAGTCGTGGGCGCGTTGCTGGTTGCGCCGCCTGATCTCAATCGCGATGACCTGCCGCCTGAACTGACGCCGCAGTTAGCGCCTTGGCGGAGCACGGTGGCGCGGCCGCTGCCATTCCCCGCCACGTTGGTATTTAGCACCGATGACCCGTTGTGTACCGTTGCGCGCATTGAGGCCATGGCCTCGGCTTGGGGTGCATTTCCTGTCGCGTGGGGCCCTCGCGGGCACCTCAATGATGACTCTGGCTTGGGTGACTGGCCGGAAGGTCGTCAGTTGCTGGCATCTCTTGGGCAAGTCGCGATACCAGGGCTAGGTTCATCATCCACTGCGAGAGTTTGAGATAAGTAAATCACTGTGGCGAGGTATTTGGGGACGAGCGTCCACTAAACCGGGCATTTCGACCGCGGAGCATCCGTGGTTGAAAGCGATCCTCCGTTTGGTTTGTTCAAGCGCTTTAATTGACGTTGAATCGCACCGGCACGGTGATGGTCCTGCTGGCGCCGGGTGGCGGCGCCGGGATGGGTGAAGCCCGATGCACCAGCGCCACGACTTCCTGATCGAGTTCGGCGAACCCGGATGACCGCACCAGGCTCGCGGACTGCACGTTGCCGGCACCATCGATGGTGAAGCGCACATAGGCGATGCCGCGCGCACCGCGCTCTCTTGCCTCCGACGGATACCGCTTGCGACGCTCAAGATGCGCCATCAGGAGCGACTGCCAGTCCGCCGGCGACATGGACGAGACGCCCGAGGCGGTCTGCGCGGCGGCCGTCCGGTCCGATTGCCGCGCCCGCACCTCCGCCTGCCGTCCGGCCTTCGAGTTGGCTGCGGCGTGCTGCTTGCGGGGCTGCGGCTTCTTCGCCTTCGGCTTTTCCTTTGTCGGTTCCTTCTTTTCCGGTTTCGGCTGCTCTGCCGGAAGTTGAACTTCGGCCTTGTCCACCACGACGGGCTTGTCTTCGATCTTCTCATCTCCGACCGGCTTCACCTCGTCCGGCCTGGCGGCTTCCTCGACCGCTTCCTTTTGCGGCTTCTGTTCGCTTTTTTGCTCGTTCTGCGGGACGCTTTCGTCTGCCGACTTCCGGTCGGGTGTGATCTCGTTCATCTCCGTCGCGACCGCCTGCGTCGCGTCGGCGACTTCGACCATGATGGCGGCGGGCGGCGAATTATCGGCGGCGATGACCGGATTTGCGCGGAGCATCCAGGCCACGGCGCCGGCATGGAGGCCGAGCGTGACGAGGGCGGCGCCCGCCCACAAAAGGGCGTCGAGGACTTTTGCCTTGCGCGTGATGGAGCCGTTGAAGTCGATCACGGTTTCCCTGCGGCAGGTGACGGCCCGGCTTTGGCCGGTGCAGACTCCGGTGAGGGTGGCATGGTTTCGATGCCGACCAGCGCGATCTTGAGATAGCCGGCCATGCGCAGCAGGTTCATCACCTCCATGAGGTGCTGGTAGTCGACGGTCTTGTCGGCGCGCAGGAAGACGCGGGTGTCCTTGTTGCCTCGCGTGAAGGCCTCGATCGCCGCCTGCAATCCTTCCCGTGTGACCGGGTCATTGCCGAGATTGAGCGTGGAGTTGTCCTTCAGCGTCAGGTAGAGCGGCTTGTCGGGACGGGGCACGGGTTGCGCCGTCGAGGCCGGCAGGTCGACATGGACATCGACGGTTGCGAGCGGCGCCGCCACCATGAAGATGATGAGCAGAACCAGCATCACGTCGATGAACGGCGTGACGTTGATCTCGTGATTATCCTCAAGCTCGTCGCCGAAGTGGTCGCGGATGCCGCCAGCCATGATGCTACTCGGCAGCCAGGGCGGACGCCGCCGGCTCATGGCCCTGCGGCACCTTGCGGAAGTCGAGATCGAGACTGATGAGGCGTTCGACGCCGGCGGCCGCATCGGCCAGACCCTGCCGGTAGCCGGTGACTGCGCGCGCGAACACATTGTAGATCACCACCGCCGGGACGGCGGCGACGAGGCCGAAGGCGGTGGTCAGCAGCGCCTCGGCGATGCCGGGCGCGACCACGGCGAGATTGGTGGTCTGGGTCTGCGAGATGCCGATGAAGGCGTTCATGATTCCCCACACCGTCCCGAACAGGCCGACGAAGGGTGCGGTCGCGCCGATGGTGGCGAGCAGCCCGGTGCCTCGCGCCAGCCGGCGGCCGGCTTGCGCCTCGATGCGGGCGAGACGCGATACGACGCGCTCCTTGACGCCGCCGTCGCCGGCGTGGTCCAGGGCGCGGAACGACCGGCGCAATTCCTCGCCGGCGGACCGCACCATGAAGGCGGCGGGGCCGCCGCGATTGGCGAGATCATGAGCGGCCTCGTCGAGGCTTTGCGCCGCGGCGATAACGCCAAAGGCTCGCCTCGCCCTGGCACGGGCGCAGGCGACTTCGACGGTCTTGGCCAGACACACCGTCCAGGTCAGAAGCGAAGCAAAGGCCAACCCGATCATCACCGCCTTCACTACCCAGTCGGCCGACACGAACATGCCCCACGGGGACAGGTCGTGAGGCAGGTCGGCGCGGCGTTGGGATTGAGGCTGTAACGACGGTGCGGCGGGTTGATCGGCGGCCGGGTGAGCGGGCTCAACGGCCGCACCGGGCGACGCTGAGTTCGACCGGCGCGATCACGCCGGCCTCGGGCGGCGAAGCGGGCTGCTGTGCCATGCCGTTGGAGGTTGCCGCGAGCATTGCAACAATCAGCATTGACTTGGTGGCCGTGCAAGCCTGCTTCCTCAATGGCATCATACTGCGTCCTTCCAACATTCCCTCGATCGATCCTGCGCGACTGTGGTCGTTCGGCCTCTCCCATTGCTTCGCCAGCTTCGCGCGGCTCCGGTGTGTGACGTAACGTGCGCGGCACCGAGGCCTGCTCCGAAGGCATTCAGCACCGTCGCGATGCGCACCACGGGCTGGCGACGCACTGAAATCATCAGTCCTGGCTGGCTTGTGGTTTGCCCATCCTCGCGAGGAGGAAAGCTCCATGCAACGAAGCGGTCGAAGCGCGCAATGATCGCGCGCGCGATCTGAAGGTTTTTTTCCTGGGGCAGAAGCGCCAGGAGCGTGCCTGCATTCATGCATATCAAAAACAATGCGCTAAACATCAATTCGGGAAGTGTCGCCGTCATTGCCCCGCTCCTCACTGTTACGCATACTGGCTGATAGAATTTCCCTCATGTCCCGGCTTGCTGAGCCAGCAGGCTGCTCACCAGTTCCTGCACGCGAGCAAACGCCGCGCGCGCACCGGCGATGACGCGCCCTTCTTCCGGACCGGTTAGCTTGATCGCATCGAGCGCCGCAGTGAATGTTTTCCAGTGCAGACCGCGCCCCTCTGGAGCGGCTGCCAGGTGGCGGGCGCCGAAGGTCTCGGACAGACCGAGTTTCCCGGCTTCCTTCAGCAAGAAGGCCGCGCCGAGATTCGAGCCTTCCGCCACATAGACCCAACCGAGCGCGGCCGCCGGGTCGATGTCATCGTCGTTGCGAACCTCAAGCGCATTGCGGGCGATCGCCGGGACGATGCCAAGATCGCTCAAATCCCCCTCGATCAGACCGAGCCGCCGCCGGTCTGCAAGACCGGGCAGCAACCGGCCGAGCGTGGGGCTCCGATAAAACCGGTCGATGTCCCGATGGAACTGATGCTGCATGGTGACGAACAAGCCGTAGCGGTCGCGGCTCGCGAACGGCGCCCCGGCCATGATGGATTGGTCGAGCCGCTCATGGCTGTCGTTTGTCGCCGCCTTCAGACGCTTGGCGCGGCTGGCTTCGAGCGGCGTTTCGATATCGATCGTCGTCATTTGGCGCACTCCATCGCGCGGGGCGCGTGGCGCCCCGCACCGTTCGGTTCGAATTCAGGGCAGCGCCTTTCCTTGCCGGAATGCACACCCCTTGAAATGAAAGACGTTTGAGGTGAGCCGACGTCGCAAAAATTATTGGTTGCCGCCCTATGCCCGTGGGGTCGGCCCAAATATGGGCTATCCGGTTTGTTTCCGATGCGAAAAGCCTCAAATCGGCTTCCGGCCTCGCCCATCGCCATGACGGCCCGTTTCGGATGCAGACATGGAGACGCGACAGCGCAAGCGGACGATCTGAAGGTCGGCTGAGCATTGCCGGCATCAGAAGCGATAGTTCACTCCGACGCGAACCATGGGGATATCGACCTTGCTGATCAGCCTTCGGCCCGTGACGGTGTCGGAAGTGACGGGATAACCAGACCCGTTCGGAATCATCACGCCGGCCCTGGCGTTCGTGAACTTCAGTTCGGCTTCGTCGAAGTGCGCCAGCAAATATTCGCCTTTCAGTGACCATGCCCTGCCGAGCGCGAACTCGGCGCCGCCGCCGATCGCAAACCCTGTGCGCGTGATCGACGCGTTTTCCGTGAACGCAGCGACAGTCGTGTTGACCGGACTGAATGCACCGGGGGTCGATTTTGCGCCGACGTATTGCGTGCGGTCTTCGCTCTGGCGCAAGAAGGCCGCGCCTGCCGTCGCATAGACCATCAGCCGATCGCTGAACCCGTAGCCGAGACGGCCGCGCACGGTTGAGAGCCATCCGATGTCGCTCTTCTGCACGGCCTCATATTGACGCAGCCTGAAAAGGTTGTCGCCATACGGCCCGCTCGATCCTTCAGTCGCGTAAGTGACTTGCGATCCCGAAATCTCCGATTTCGCGATATCGGCCTCGATGCCCGCAACGATGCGATTGCTGAATTGGTAATCATAACCGGCCTGAATACCGAAAGAGAGTGCATCGATGTTCTGATTTGGCGCCTCGGTCGCGGAATACCTGTTGCTCGTTCCGTCCAAAGCGGTCGTTGTTCCCCTGAGTTTCGCGAAGTTGTATGCGGAGTTCACGCCCGCATGGAATCCACCCCAGCTCGCGATACCTTCCACCGGGCTGAAAAGACGCGCCAGCGACACCGGTGAAACGGGCTCGCTTCCGCCGAACTTGCCGGTCAGGCCGACGCGAGCGGTTCGTCCCGGGCCCGGCTGCTGCACGAGGCTGAGCGGATCGACGTAGTATCGGTCGGTCAGGTTCTCCATGGTCGCCCACAGAGTGATGTTCTTGGTCAGCTTGTACTCGGTGAAGATATCGAACAGCCAATAGGGCTGCCAGTCGATCGGCGCGATGATCGCCGCCGCTCCATATTGCACCGGGCCATGGCCCACGGAGCGGGGCCCGTTATAAATCGCCCGTCCTCCTACCGTGAGATTATCATCGAGCAGTTTTTGCGACACGGTGAGACTGGTGGAATATTGTGGTGGAACTTGATTGGTCGCGTAGTCACCCGACAGAGTCGAACTCGAGCACGTGGTGGCGGTCGGGCAGAATTCGACGTTGAGATAGTAATTCGCCGTCAGTTCCGCGGTGAACCCGCTGTTCTCATACCGGCCGGAAAATTCCAGGCCCTCGAACCTCGCGCGGTCGATATTGCGCACCTGGAGACCGGTCCAGGTGTAGCCGTAGGTGGGATCGACCCCGGAAATCCCGACCCGCGCCACGTAATCCTTCACGTCCCAGTTGAAGTACCCGAACTTGAGCATGGTCTTGTCCTTTGGCAAGAACAGGCCATCCTTGATCACGTTGACGCCTGCCTCCCAATTGTTCGAGCGCTCCGGATGTATATCGGGATTGGGGATCAGGGTATAAGCGGCGACCGATTTAAAAAGAGTTGGCATTCGCAGGGCGCTCGAGTAATTCGCGTAGAGCTGCGTGCCCTTGACCGGCTCCAGCACGACGCCGCCGGATGGGCTGTATCCACCGTCCTCGCGTGCCGGTTGCGGATTAACGGTCAGAGCGTTGTCGACGATTTTGCTGCGGTCGAGAGACGAGTAATGCGAGTAACGCAGGCCGCCGTTCAGCGTGAGCCAGTCGACCGGCTTGTAGGCAACCTTGCCGAAGCCCGCGATCTCCTGCCGGGTTCCGTCGCGTGATGGAATGGCGCCATTGAGCTGGTTCGTGAACAGGATCGGCTTGGTCGCTTCATCGATGTAGGACATTCCATATTCGAGATCGAGCGAGCCGAACCGATCGAGCGAGAAATGGGACTTGTTGCTGACGTCGCCTCCCCACATCGTGCTGTCATTGCCGGGAAGGTAGTCATAGGGCAGACCGAAATCTTCCGGCTTCACATTGAGGCCGAGGCTTACGCGTGGCGGGGTGCGCAGGTTGAGGCTGGTCATCCAGAAATTGGCCTTGAGATCGACGAGACCGTTGTCGTCGGGGTTCCAGCGATAACGCACCGTGCCGGTATCGACCTTGGTGCTGTCCTCCTGCACCTGCTGCACGGCTTGGCTTTGAGCGGTTGAAAAAAGCGATGCGATAACGTCGCCGGCCTGGCTGCGATACCCCGTATAACCGATCTGCAGGCTCTGCCCATCGTCGGAACGCACCGTGGCCTTGGCGAGATACGACTCAGTCTGGAGCTGCGTGTTCAGAACCTGCTCGCCGGCCCGATAGCTCGAAAGGCCGCCGTTCTGATACACATGGGCGTATGAAATGGGACTGGGGGGATAATAGCAGAAACCGCTCGGGTAGCAGAGCGGCTGGGGTCCGGTGTCGATCACCTGCGCGCCCGGACCGTTCTTTCCGGCGAAATAATTACCCTGCTTGCGAAAGGCATAACCCCAGAGCAGATCGTAATTCTCCTCCTTCACCGCAGCAACGGTGCTGAAAGAACCGCTGGTCGGATCAAGCCATCCGGGACGATCCAAGCCGGACGCCGAAGCCGTCGGCACCGGATAGGGCTGGGGATCGCTCACATATGGCCGCGGCCACGTATAACCGCCACGATCGCCGGGTTGCGGGGTAGCGGTGTTGGTGCCGAAGCCACTCTTGACCCAGACGCCCCATTTCTCACCGGGCTTCACAATGTCATCTGCGCCGAGCGTGCGCATCGCCACCGTGCCCGCGATACCGCGCGAGCTGGCGTCCGAACCTTTCCTGATATCAACGCCAGCCAAAAGATCGGGATCGACGAACGTGCGGTTGGAAACGCCTTGATAGCCCTGATAGACGGACAAGCCGTTCTCGGCGCCATCAATGGTCACGGCGACGCGGCCCATGCCCTGCATGCCGCGAATATTGACATCGATGCCGCCACCTCCATTGCGCGGCTCGCCCGACATGACTCCAGGAGTGCCCCGGAAGATGTCCGCCGGACTCGATCCACGGAAGCGATCGATTGTTTCCCCGGAGATGTGGCTGACCGGTCCTGGCGTACGATAGGGCGCATCGACCAGGGTTCCTTTCGCGGCGGTCACATCAATGGGATCAAGCAAAAGAGAGCCGTCGGATGCCGGCGGTCGGTTTGCATTCGTGTTGGAGGGGGCGACGAGCGCGGCTGAACCCGCAGAGCGTGTACGAACCTCAATGCCCGTTCCCGCGACAAGTTGTTGAAGCGCTTGTGCCGGCGTCATGGTGCCGACGACGGCCACGGATGTCTTCCCGCCCGCCAGCGCCGACGAGTAGCTGATCTGCCAACCCGTCACGCGGATGAACGCACTGATGGCGGACGAAAGCGGTTGGGCCGGAATCGAAAAGTCGATTGTCTGATTGGCGGATGCCGAGCGGGCGCTCTGCTGGGCTACCGCTGACGGGACCGCGACGACCTGCGCGCCGGATGCGAGAATCGTTGTCGCCAACCAGAGCGACAGCAGACGCCGCGACCCGCCGGACGTTTTGGCGGCGGCGACTGGCGCATACGACGACGCATCAACCCAACTTCCCATTTTAGAAGCCCTCTCATCAGACCAGAGGGCCCAGCAAGATCTCGACTGCCCCTCATGCGCCTGACGTTTCGAGGGAGACAATTCGGCAAAAATTGTCGCTTCTAGCGAAGAATAATGATTCCACCCGGAAGGCGGGTCATCGTAGCGCCTGCGACATCTGCAAGCGTGCGAATGGCGCCTTCGATGTCGTCAATGCGATAGTTCCCGGTGACAGGCAGGTCGTCGATGCGGCCACTGACGACGATGACCGATCCGCGATAGTAGCGGCGCAACTCGCCGAGCACCTTCGCGAACGGTTCATTGTCGAAGACGATCCGGCCTTCGCGCCACGCGAGTGCATTGGCGGGATCAACCGATGCGATCGACATTGCGGCCGACGTGGCTACGGCCATCTGTCCCGGCTCAAGCTTCACACGATCTGAAAGATTTGGAAAACGTCTTACATCGACCTGACCGCGTTCAAGAATGACGCGATCCTGTTCGCTGACGACATGAACTGCGAAGGCCGTGCCTTTGACCTCGACTTCGCCGAAGCGAGCGACGACATGGAACGGGTGAGAAGGATCTCGCCGGACATCGAAGAACGCCTCACCTTCCAGCAGCCGAACGTTCCTGCGGTCGTCCTTGAAATCGATCGCGACGGCGGATTGCGTGTTCAGCATCATGATCGAGCCATCGGGAAGGGTGACGGTGGATTGGGCTCCGGCAACCGTTATGTAATCGGCCTGCCAGTGCAGGAGCAGCGTGGGGAAGTGCCATGTGCCGATCGCGAGAGCCGCAATGGATGCGGCAATTGCCGTTCGCATAGCCCGGCGACGGGAACGAGGCGCTGTGGCGGAGCGCGACGAACGATCCAGGGCAGACATCGGACGGGCGGTCGGCAGGCTTTCCGCCGCCGTTTTAAACGGCGCGGACCCCCAGATCGCTTCGAGACTGCGGAATTCGGCCGCATGGCGAGGGTTGCGCTCCAGCCAGGCGCCAAACGCGGCCAGGGTTGCCGGGTCGGGTGCGGTACCGCGGAGGCAGACGAACCAGTTCAGGGCCTCATCGACGGCAGGATCGTCGTGGATGAACCCCTCCTCAGGCTTTTCGGCATCCACCTCTTTGCGTCCCACACGAGCCATCCGATGTTCAATCCGTTGCCGGTTCTTATAACTCAGACGTTTCGCAGTCTGAACCCGGCAAAAAACGCCCGGTTCTGCCGGTGCTGCCGGATTCCAGGCCTTGGAAGGATTGGGAAAAGCCAAATGGGGGAGATTATTCCCGGTCGGAACGGGCGAGAGCCTCTCGGCAGTGGGCCATGCCGAGTTTCAGATCATTGAACACGGTCCGTTCCGACACGCCGAGATGGCGGGCAATCCTCGGATTTGACCAGCCTTCGATGCGGCTAAGACGAACCACCCTTTGCGCCCGCTCAGGGAGGCGGGCAAGTGCGGCTTGAAAATTCCGCAAGCGCTCGCGGTCAATGACGGCACGCTCGAGCGACGGGACATCGGCGGGAACGCTCCGTAATTCCTCTTCAGAGGGGCGAAGCCTATCGGTTTCACCGCGCGTCTTGCGGCGCCGCAGATAGTCAATCGCGAGATTGCGCGCGGTCTGATGCAGGAAGGCTTCGATGTGCTCGATAGGGCCGGTCTCGATAGCGCTGTGGGCACGTAGATAGGCTTCCTGCGCAAGATCTTCAGCGGTTTGCCGGTCGCGCACGATCCGGAATGCGGTCCCCATGAGGGACTGACGATGCAGCAGGAAAACATCGTTCAACAAGACTGACATCGTGCAACACTACGCAACCAGCCTGGGCCCGTTTTGAATGGCAAAGGGCGTGAACCATTCCAGCTATTACGACAGTCAGAAAATACTCACAACATCAATGATCTAGATCGATTTAAAGAAACGTCTCGGATTGCGGCCTGCTGTCCGTGAGGATCGAGCAGCGACAATTGCTCACATTACTCTTTGCCTGAAGCGCGGGACCGCGACAGCCGCTTTGAACGTTTCGACGGCGACGCCGCATCGCGTTCAAGCCGCTGCATGCGGCGATCGATGCCATCAAGACGCTCCACGGTTGCGGCTTCAGCGCGTTCATCTGCATCGGCAGAGAGGAACGACGCAATGGCAGCTTCCGCAATCAGGGAGCGGGACCGATGGCGGCGTTCAGCGCCATCGCTGCCGTCCCGGACGAATTATTTTTTCGCATCGAGTTGATCCATTGCTGTTTTTCACTACGAACGGCACCGGAGGCGCATCAAATTTATTCAAATGAATTGCCGGCGATGATGGCGCTTCATCTCTTCGATGCAACGCGATAACAGTTTGCGGCGCGATCCAAATGCGCATGGCGCGCAACCGCAACAACGCTCGTCGTCGCCTGATGAAGCTGAAAGATCATTCGCGATGCGTCGTAGTCGATAGATGAAAAGATGCTTCTCGCTTTCGAGACAGATCGATCGCACTCCGCCGGCAGGACACGACGCGCCTTTTCCGAAATCGCTCCAACCAGAACATCGCAATGAGCTCGCGCAAGATTGAAACCTGGTTCAAGGCCGCCGCTGTCCCGACCTGAATCTCGCGAGCTGGCGAACCTTTGCTCAAATCCCCTACGCAAGGACATTCGATGACACTGCCCCCAGATCCGCAAAGACGCCATTTTCTCGCCGGAGCCGCATCGCTCGCGGGTGGTCTGATGGCCGGCGCGACCGCGGCACGGTCCCAGACCACAGCTCCATTGCAGGTTCCGGTCTGGACCCGCGAGCAGGGCAAGGGGATCGTCAGCCCGCCCTACGGCGTACCATCGGATTTCGAAAAGGCGGTCGTGCGCAGACCGCGCTCGCCGCCGCCGATTCCCACGGCGGCATCGAGCGGAACTCCGCTGCAACATCTGCATGGCATCATTACCCCGAGCGGCCTGCACTACGAACGGCACCATGCCGGCGTGCCCGCGATCGATCCCGATCAACACCGGCTGGTCGTCCATGGCCTGGTCGAACGCCCGCTGGTTCTGACGATGGATGATCTCACCCGCTTCCCCTCGGTATCGCGCATCCACTTTCTCGAATGCTCCGGCAATACCGCGACCTGGACCGCCGGCAATCCGAAATGGACGGTGCAGGATACCCACGGGCTGATCAGTTGCAGCGAATGGACCGGGGTTTCGCTCGCCACGATCCTGGCCGAGGTTGGCCTCAAGCCGGGCGCGAGCTGGATTCTCGCCGAGGGCGCCGATGCATCCGCGATGACGCGCAGCGTCCCGCTCGACATCGCGCTTGACGGTGCGATCCTTGCCTATGCGCAGAACGGCGAGCGGCTGCGCCCGGAGCAGGGTTATCCGCTGCGCCTGTTCCTTCCCGGTATCGAAGGCAACATGAGCGTGAAATGGCTACGCCGGCTCAAGGTCGGCGACCAACCATTCCAATCGCGTGAGGAGACTTCCAAATATACCGACCTGATGCCGGACGGCACTGCCCGGCAGTTTACGTTCACGATGGAGGCCAAGTCCGTCATTACTTCTCCATCCAGCGGCCATCAGCTTCGCGGCCCCGGCTTTTATGAAATCCGGGGCTTTGCGTGGTCCGGGCACGGCAGCATCACACGCGTCGATGTATCCATCGACGGCGGGAAGAACTGGCGCGAAGCCCAGTTGCAGGATCCGGTGCTATCGAAGTGCCTCACCCGCTTCACGTTACCTTGGGACTGGGACGGCGGTTCGGCATTGTTGCAAAGCCGCGCCGTCGACAGCACTGGCTACGTCCAGCCGTCGAAGCAGCAGCTTGTCGACGTGCGCGGCGTTAACTCGTTTTATCATTTCAACGGCATCTATAGCTGGCGCGTTGAACAAGGCGGAGCGGTCACTCATGTCGTCTAGCGCGCGCGTTCTGGGTTTCCTTGTGGCCTTCACGCTCGGCATATGCGCCGCTCGCGCCGAGCCCGCCGGCCACTATCGTCTCGGCCACATCCCCGATGCCGCCGAAATCGCCGCCTGGGACATCGATGTCCGCGCCGACGGCGCAGGACTGCCAAAGGGCCGGGGAACCATCGGCGAAGGAAAAAGCATTTTCGCGGAAACCTGCGCGGCTTGTCATGGCGATAAAGGCCAGGGCCAGATCGCCGACGTGCTGGTCGGCGGCAAAGGTACGCTCACGGCTGCGAAGCCGCTGAAGACCGTCGGCAGTTTCTGGCCCTATGCGGCGACATTGTACGACTATGTCCATCGCGCGATGCCGTTCAACGCGCCGCAATCGCTGACGCCCGACCAGGTTTACGCCGTAACGGCCTATGTGCTGTTCCTTAACGGGATTGTCCCGGAAGATGCCACGCTCGATGCCGGATCGCTGCCGAATATCCAGATGCCCAACCGCGCCGGCTTTGTGAGCGATCCTCGTCCTGACGTTCCACGACCGTCGAAGTGAAGGAAAGCACGATCGGTACGGTTGTCGCGCTTCGAGGAATAACGCCATCGGCAACGCCGAGAAAACAATTTCTGATCGTGCGCATTCTAGAGAACGTTGATCTCGTATTCCGGCATTTTCTGCAATTGCCACGTAGTGCTTCTTCCCTGCAAATGCAGGCTTTGCGGTGACCCGTTCCAGCGCGGTTTCCTTAACTACACCTCAACCCAATCTGGCGGGAGTCACTCATGACGTTTCGACGTATTGTCGCATCTCTTTGGTTGGCGTCACTGGCCGCAATCGGCGCGGGCCCTGTTGCCCATGCGGAAGGGCAATTGCGGATCGTCGAGCAGTTCGGCACGGTGTACCTGCCGCTTCACGTCCTTCGCGACCAGAAACTGATTGAAAAGCACGGCAAGGCTGCCGGCATCGACATCACGGTCGAATGGGCCAAGCTGAGCGGCGGCGCCGCGATCAATGACGCCTTGCTGGCCGGCGCCGTGGACGTGGGCGCGGCGGGCGCCGGTCCGGTGATCGTGCTGTGGGACCGCACCCGCGGCTCAGCCGACGTAAAGATCATCGCGGCGCTTGGCGAACAGCCGAACTACCTGATCACCAGCAATCCCAACGTAAAGACGCTCAAGGATTTCACCAAGACCGACAAAATCGCCGTGCCGGCGGTCGTCGTTTCCCAGCAATCCCGTCTCCTCCAGATTGCGGCCGAAAAGGAATTCGGCGAGGGCAAGCACAACGTCCTCGACGAATTGACCGTCAATCTTCCGCACCCGGACGCCACCGCGGCGCTGCTGTCGGGATCAGCGACGATCACGGCGCATTTTTCCAATCCGCCGTACCAGGAACAGGCCCTTCAAGACCCCAAGGTGCACAAGGTGCTCAGTTCCTACGACATCATGGGCGGACGCATTACCCCAACGCTGCTCCACGCAACCTCGAAGTTCAGGGCAGACAATCCGAAGACCTTCAAGGCGCTGTTCGACGCCCTGACGGAAGCCTCGCAATGGATCGAGTCGCACAAGGCGGAAGCGGCCGCGACCTACATTAGGGCCGAGCAGTCCAAGCTCGATCCCGCCTTTATCCTGTCGGTGATCGACAACAAGGACGTCAGCTTCACGACCACACCGCAGGGCACCTATAAGTATGCGTCGTTCCTGGCCAAGATCGGCGCCATCAAGAACAAGCCGGCAAGCTGGAAGGACTACACGTTCGAAGAGCTTCACGACAAGCCGGGCAGCTGAGCGCCATGACGGCCGAAACCGCAGCGAAATCCTCGCGCCATGACATCGCGCTCGAGGCGATCCGCCTGACGCTCGACTATCAGACGGACGATGGGATCGTACGCGCCGTCGAGAACGTTGACTTCAGGATCCATCGCGGCGAACGCCTGGTCCTGCTTGGCCCGTCGGGCTGCGGCAAATCCTCGATCCTGAAGGCCGTGGCCGGATTTATCGCGCCGTCCACCGGGCGTATTCTCGTCAACGGATCGCCCATCGCCGGCCCGGGGCCTGACCGCATCGTGGTGTTTCAGGAGTTCGACCAGCTGCTGCCGTGGAAGAGCGTCCGCGACAATGTCGCGTTCCCATTGATCGTCGCCCGAGGTCTTTCAAAGACCGAGGCCCGCGCCGCCGCCGACGCCGCGCTCATCAAGGTCGGGCTGGAACGCGCGCTCGATGCATTTCCTCATACCCTTTCCGGCGGCATGAAACAGCGCGCCGCCATCGCGCGGGCGCTGGCGGCCAGGCCCGACGTGCTTTTGATGGATGAACCCTTCGCGGCCCTTGATGCGCTGACCCGCGGCAATCTGCAGAAGGACTTGCTGCGGCTTGCGGAGGAGTTGCAGTTCACACTGCTGTTCGTGACCCATTCGATCGAGGAAGCCATCATGGTCGGCACCAAGCTTCATTTGCTGAGCGCCCACCCCGGCCGGACCGTCGCTACCTTCGATACCAGCGCTTTCGGTCTCGACACTATCGGCTCGGCCGATTTTCAGGCCACCGTCAGGGATGTGACCGGTTACTTAAATCCCTCGACCGCGGAGGCGGCGGCATGACTGATCAGGCATCGGAATTGCCGCAGGGTGTGACAGTGAAACAGGCCGGGCCCAAATCCTCGCCGCTTTCCCGCCTGACCCGGTCCACGGCCTTCCGGCGCGCCGTTGTCTTAATCGGCCTCGCGGTGATCTGGCAGATCGGCGCCGCCTGGTTCGCGAAACCCATTCTGCTTCCGAGCTTCACGCAGACCGCCGCGGCGTTCTGGGACGGGCTGCTCCACGAAGACCTCGCACGCTCGGCGGCGGCATCGATCGGCGTGCTCATCAAGGGATATGCGCTGGCCATCGCGATTGGATTGGTTTTCGTGTCCGTCGCCAATGCCAATGCCTTTCTCCGCGAGGCGCTGCTGACGCTGACGGCGATGTTCAATCCACTGCCCGCGATCGCCCTGCTTCCGCTGGCGATGTTGTGGTTCGGCCTTGGAGAGACCAGCCTGATTTTCGTGCTGGTCCATTCGGTGCTGTGGCCGTTTGCCCTGGCCACCTTTACGGGATTCCAGTCGGTGCCCGAAACCCATCGGCTGGTGGGCCGCAACTATGGCCTGACCGGCGCGCGCTACGTGGCGCTCATTCTCATCCCGTCAGCGTCGCCCTCGATCATCTCGGGCTTGAAGATCGGCTGGGCCTTCGCCTGGCGAACGCTGATTGCCGCCGAGCTGGTGTTCGGCGTCAGCGCCAGCAAAGGCGGCCTCGGCTGGTTCATCTTCCGCAATCGCAACGAGCTGTTTACCGACAAGGTGTTCGCAGGCCTCGCCACCGTCATTATTATCGGGCTCGTCGTTGAATTCGGCCTGTTTCGCGTATTGGAAGCAGCAACCGTCCGGCGCTGGGGCATGCAACGCTGAAGACCGGCGACACTTCGCCGGCGCAGCGCGATCAGAATCATGTCAAGCCGATCGCCATGATATGAGCCGATGCTCAAGCGACGCGGCCAGCCGGTCGATCATGAAGCCGACGACGCCCAGAACGACAATCCCGAGCAATACCATGTCCATTTCGAAACGCTCGCGACCTGCGATGATCAGTCCGCCGATGCCGGGGCCAATGGCCATGAAGTATTCCGCACCGATGGTCGCCAGCCACGAATAGATCAGGGCGAGATGGATGCCGGTGAGAATCGACGGCACTGCGGAAGGCAAATAGATCAGGCGAATGAACTGCCAGCGGCTGAATTTGAAGATCTCGCCTACCTCGATGTCTTTTTTCGAAGTCCCGCGAATACCCTCGACAATATTGAGGATCACCGGAATCGACGCCGCAAGCGCGATAAAAACAACCTTTGCCGCCTCATCGAAGCCGAACCAGATCGAAATCAAGGGTATCCAGGCCAGCAGCGCGATCTGCTTGAGGCCGTTGAACCACGTCGTAAAGATTCGGTCCGCAACCGAGGAAAGACCGAGCAGGATTCCGATCGCTCCGCCAAGTCCGGTTCCGATCGCGAAACCCGTGAGATCGCGGCGCAGGCTCACCATCAGATCGAACAGCAGTTCGCCATTGGCCAGCTCGCGGAAGGCTGTCGCCGCTAATTTCTCCAGCGGCGGCAGGAACTGCGGATTCATCAGCCCTGAATGGCTGGACAGTTCCCATAGCACCAGGAGGCCTGCGGGAAGCACGAAGCCGCGAAGCCGCCTGCGTGACGGTGAGAGCTCGCGGTAGACCGTATCAAGCGCCATCGATCCGCCACCGCTGAAGATGCCGCTCAACGACGGCAAGGACCTTGTCCGTCAGAAAACCGACCAGCCCGATCACGATCATCGAGACCAGGACGGTATCGAGCCAGAACATTTGACGGCCCCAGACCAGCAGATAGCCCAGCCCTTCGGATGACGCGACGAGTTCGACGCTGACAAGCGCGATCCACGCATGGGTGAGACCGTAACGCAGGCCGGTGAAAATGGACGGGACAGACCCGGGCAGCACAACGAGACGCAGCTTCTGCAGGCCGCTGAACCGAAACGTCTCGCCGACTTCGATGAACTGCGACGACACATTCCGGATTCCGGCGCTGGTGTTCATGACGATCGGCACGAACGCCGCCTTGGCAATCACCACGATCTTCAGCGTTTCTCCGATGCCAAGGAGAAGCATCGCGAGCGGGATCCACGCCAGCGCCGGCACTTGGGAGATCGCGGTGAATAGCGGGCGTACATAGTCGTCCACCGTGCGTGAAAGTCCCATCGCGGCGCCGAGTGCGAAGCCCGCTGTCGCCCCCACGGCGAAACCGTAGATCACGCGAAGCAGGCTGATGCCGGCATGCGTCTTCAGCTCTCCGCTTCGCAGCATTTCGATCAGCGTGCCCGACACATCGGCCGGCTTGGGAAGTATTTGCTCGGGCAACCAGCCCCAATAGGTGCCGGAGAACCAGACCGACAGCACCACGGCGGGAAACACGAACTTCCAAAGCAGCGGCGCGACGCTGCGCCACGCGCGATCCGCTACGGTTGACGACACGCCGCGACCGATCGCGGTGACCTTACCTGCATCGATCGAATGAGAGATCGTCACGTTACTTGCCATCCGAACATTGAATTCTTCCGGCTCCCGGGATCACCCGGCCCTTAACTTCCAAAGTGCTTCGATCCGGCTCTGTTGGGGGCATGTTCGACCTGCTCGCGCATTTCAATTCCCGCATCATGCGGCCGGCTTCGCGACAAACGGATCGTCCGGCCGATGGCGCGCGGATGGCGCCGGCTCCTGCCCCTCGAGCGCCAGCAACACCTCATTGCGGATATGGACGAGATCATCATCCGTTCGTAACCTGGGCCGCGGCGTCGACACCTCGAAGATTTGTGAAATGCGGCCGGGCCTCGGGGCAAGCACGATGACCCGATCGCCGAGGAACACGGCTTCATCGACATCGTGCGTGACCAGAACCATGGTGATCTTTTCATGGGCCCAGATCTGCTGCAGCTCGATCTGCATCTTGCCCCGTGTCAGCGCGTCGAGCGCTCCGAACGGCTCGTCAAGAAGCAGGATTTGCGGCCGATTGACCAGGCCTCTTGCGATCGCCGCGCGCTGTGCCATTCCGCCCGACAACTGGTGCGGATAGGCCCGCTCGAATCCCTGCAGCCCGACCAATTCGATATGCGCGGCAATGGTCTGTTTTTTGACGGCCGCGCTGATCGGGGCATTTTGCAGGCCAAGCCCGATGTTTTGCCGGACCGTCGCCCAGGGAAACAAACGCGGCTCCTGGAATACGATTCCCCGATCGAGGCTTGTGCCCACGATCGGCTTGCCGTCCTGGACGATGTCGCCGCTGAAGCCGCGCTCCAATCCTGCCAACAGCCGCAACAACGTGGACTTGCCGCAGCCGCTCGGACCGACAATGGACACGAACTCCCCCGGCTGGATCGAAAGCGAAATATCCTTCAGCGCTTCGACCGGTGCCCCATCGACTCGGAACGTCTTGCTCACGTGATGAACGTCGAGATGCCCGCTCATGACGTCCCCTTCATTTGCTTTTGTGAGCTCGGCGAGATCACGGTCTATTTCGGAAATTTTCCCGAAAAGGCCAACTCGGAGATCGGCTTGCGGCCATTTGGCGTTTCGGCCGCATGGAACGTCTCCGGAATCAGGCTCTTGTCGCCACGCCTGCCGATCGCAATCACCGCATTGATCGCGTATTCCGACGGAACTCCCAGTTCCTCACGCGTTCGCTCAACGTCGAAACCACCCATCGCGTGGGCGTGCCAGCCCGAAATCGTCGCCTGCAGCGCCAGGTTGGCCCACGCGGCGCCGGCGTCGAAGGCGTGCGAGCGCGACTCGACGGGACCAGCAGCTCCCGGCGGCGTAAATTCCTTCGCGGAGATCACGACGACGAGCACCGATGCTGTCTTTGCCCATTGCTGATTCCGCTCACTGAGCAGGCGCAGAAAGCGATCCCACTCCGCCGTACCGCGCTTCGCATAGATGAATTGCCACGGCTGCGAATTGTAGGACGACGGGGCCCAGCGCGCGGCTTCAAATAGGCTTGATAGGACGGTATCCGGAATCGACTTTTCGGTGAACGCACGCGGCGACCACCGGTCGGTGAACACTTTGTCGATTGCATGCGTGGGTGCACGAGATGTTTGGCCTGACATGAGAATTATTCCTTTAAATCGAGAGCGCCATCGAAATCCATTTGAGGCATCTACTGGCCGATTGCAACCGGCTTCCCGGAAGCGTCGTAGGCTTGCCAGTAATTTACGAGACCCTGGCTTGCGAGCGCCTTGTCGAGAAAGGACCGGTCGAACCAGCCGTTGACATCGACGTCGCGGCGAACGAGTTCATATTCCTTGGCCTGTTTCGCCTGGAACCGGTAGTGCTCAAGAATTGAATCGTCGATCAAAGGCGAATTGCGGTATTTCAATTCCTGATTCGAGAAATCGAAGCGATAACCGGAGGCGGGAAACCCCGTCCGCGCCGAGATTTCGAAGAACGCCTCTCTGTTGGCTTCTTCCGATGACCATTTCGCCGCGCGAACGATGGCGTTGACAATCCTCTGCGTGACATCGGGATGGGCGCGCAGAAAGGCTTCCTGCGCGATGAGCGTTGAATGACGTTCATAAGTTCGACTATCGCCCTTGGTCGAGTAGATGATCTCGGCCAGCCCCTTGTCGACAAGCCCCGCTAGCGGGAAATTGCCGAATGCCGCGTCGATATCGCGCGAAATCAGGGCCGCGCTGGTGGTCGCGGTGTCCATGTTGATGACCTGCAAATCCTTTTCCTGCAGGCCATAGCCCGCGAGCACCTTTACCGCCGCGAGATGATTGTTGGTGCCGCGGAAGATCGATACCTTTTTTCCGCGGAGATCCTCGACCCGCTTGACGAAAAAATCCTTCGGAACGGCCAGATAGGTCGGCGAGTGGGCCCCGGACGCAAGAATGATCTTCGTTTTGAGGCCATTCGCACGCCCGATGATCTGGGGCAGATCGCCCTGAATGGCGAAGTCCAGCTGGTTATTGGCGAAGGCCTCGTTCACCGCCGGACCCGCCCCTTTGAAGAACGACCACTCCACCTTGACCTCCGGCAAGTCGCGCAATTCCTCATCGACATAATGTTCGGAGTGAGCAACCGCCGCCGATGATCCGCCGGCGAATTGGCGGTTGTCGGAGCCGACCGATGCAAATCCGATCCGGACCCGCAGCGGCTCCGCGACCGAAGCGCTGACCCCCGCGGCGAGGACCAGAGCCGCTGCTACCCACATGACGCCCCGGCGCAGCGCAGCGGGCAGGCTTATTTTCATGAATGGGCCGGTCGGATGCACAGGCAATACTCCCCTATTCGGCCGCAACGGCGTGGTCGGCGAGGAACGCGTTTGGCGGACGCTTTAGCCCGAGATGATCGCGCAGCGTTCTGCCCTCATATTCGGTTCGGAACAGATTGCGCCTGCGCAGTTCGGGCAGAACGAGCTCGATGAAGTCGGTCAGGCCGGCCGGAAGGATGGGCGACATGATGTTGAAACCATCGGCCCCATAATTATCGAAGCGCTCTTCAAGCTGGTCGGCGATTTGCGCCGGCGTGCCCACAAGCTGCCAGTGCCCACGGGCGCCAGCGATGCGCAGATAGAGATCGCGGATGGTCAGGTTCTCGCGACGTGCGAGGTCGACCAGCAGCGCCTGGCGGCTCTTGCCGCCCTCAGTCTCCTTCAGAGCAGGAATCGGACCATCGACCGGATGATTCACGATGTTCGGATCTCCGAGAAAGGCCGCCAGCAGATTGAGGCCGACTTCCGGAGAGATCAACGACTGCAGCTCTTCGAATTTCTCTTTCGCTTCGGACTCGGTACGCCCCACGACCGGAAACACACCGGGCAGAATCTTCAGATCGTCGGCAGAGCGGCCGTATTTTCCAAGGCGGCCCTTGACGTCGGAATAGAAGGCAACTGCCTCCGCCAGCGTCTGCTGCGCGGTAAAAATAACTTCGGCGGTTCGCGCAGCCAGTTCCTTGCCGGGTTCACTGGACCCGGCCTGCACCAGCACCGGGCGCCCCTGCGGCGAGCGGGCAATATTGAGCGGGCCTTTCACCCGATAATATTTGCCGACATGATCGAGGGGATGAAGCTTGTTGCGATCGAAATACAATCCGGCCGCGCGGTCCCGTACAAACGCATCATCTTCCCAGCTATCCCAGAGCCCAACGACCACGTCGGCAAATTCCTCGGCGCGCGCGTAGCGCTCGGCGTGCGGAATGGGCGCGCTGTGACCGAAGTTGAGCGCGGCGGCGGGCTCCGCCGACGTCACCAGGTTCCAGCCCGCCCTGCCCTCGCTTAGCCGGTCCAGCGACGCGAATTGCCGGGCCAGATTGAACGGCTCGGTAAAGCTGCTCGATGCCGTGGCCACCAGCCCGATCCGCGAAGTCGAGGCCGCCAGCGCCGACAGCAGCGTCAACGGCTCGAACGGATAGACGCCGCTATGCGCCTTGTGCTGGGACGCCTCGACATCGTCGGTGCGAAGTCCTACGGCATCCGCGAGAAACACGGCGTCGAATTTGGCGTCCTCGGCCGCCCTTGCAAAGCCCACGAAATCGGCGAGGCGTTGACTGTCGGAAGCATCGGGATGCCGCCATGCCGCGACATGGTGCCCTGTAAAGAGCAGGAATGCGCCCAGCGAGAGTTGTTCCTTGCGCCGTGCCATTTTTGATCTTTCCATTTCTCGACGTTGGCCATTCTAAGGATTCTGCAGCCTCAAAGTCGATGAAATGGAATTACGTTCTCGACCGCACAACGAGAATGCAACCAACGAAAATGCCGACGACATAGTTTTCCTGTGCTGACCATCGCAGCACGTGACCGCAGTTGGGATCAACACGCATCCCTGTTGGATGGATGCGGTGGCCTGTCCCTGGCTTAGGGACGGATCAGGATGTCTCGAGGAACACGTTCGCCAGATTGCCGCCGACACCCTGGGCCGAGACGGTGTGGTTGACGACCTTGCGGTCGGCAATGGTGACCGTATCCGGCGCGAGCACACCGAAATCGGGCAGGTCGCGAGCGATGATGCGCTGAAAATCAGCGAAATATGCCAGCCGCTTCGGTTCGTCGATTTCGACGGCGGCGGCTTCCAGCAAACGATCGACATCCGGATTGGCATAGCCCGAGCCGTTGGAGAACGGGATACCCTTCTTGAAGTTCTTCGACCAATAGAGTTGCTGCACGCCGACCGTCGGATCGAACAGATTGCTCATCATGTTGTAGGTGAAGTCGAAATCGCGGTCGGTATAGACGCGCCGGACGTAGGTGGGGAAGTCCTGCGCGCGCAGCGTCACGTCTACACCAATCTTCGCGAGGGCATTCTTGATGAACTCGCCGCCGCGCTTGAAGCCGTCGCCATAGGGCAGCGGATCGTGGTTCACCTTGAAGCGGAAGCCGTCGGCGCCGCGCGGATGACCGGCCTGATCCAGCAGGCGGTTGGCCGCCGCCACGTCGAACGACGGCACCGCAAGGTCGGGGACATAGAACCGCTTCAGGTTCGGGTGGATCGGTCCCGTGACCGGCTGCCCGTAACCATACCAGACGATATCGAGCAGGGCCTTGCGGTCAATTGAGTGCGCAAAGGCCTGCCGCACCCGCAGATCCTGGAACACCGGCCGCTCAAGGTTGAACTCGATCCGCGTGATGTTGTTGGTGTACTGATAGCCTTGGGTTTCAAAGGTCAGGTGCTTGATTGCCTTGAAACGATCGAGATCGCCGAGCGGCACCGGACTGCCCGGAGCGAGTTGCGCCTGTCCGGTTTCGATCGCCGCGGCGCGGGCCGCCGCATCGGACAGAAAACGGACAACCAGTCGGTCGACATAGGGCTTGGGCTGATCCCAATAGCCGGGATTGCGCTCGAACAGAACATGGCTGCCCCGCGACCACTCCTTGAACACAAACGGACCGGTGCCGATCGGCGCGCTGCTTGCCGGATTCTGATCGACTTTTGTATTCTCGTAAACGTGCCTTGGAACGATCGGAGATTTCAGAGGCGGCGAACGCCGTGATCAAATAGGGCGTCTGCCGCGACAGCACCACGACCGCCGTGTACGGATCGGGCGCACGCACCTCCATCACCGTCGAGAACGTCGATCGGCCGCGCGGGTGAAACTCCCTGAGCGTCAGAATCGAGAACACCACGTCGGCGGCGGTGAAATCCTTGCCGTCGTGCCATTTCACGCCGCGGCGCAGGTTGAACGTATACTGCAGCCCATCCGGACTGACCGACCAACCAGTCGCCAGTTGCGGAATTGGGCGCAGATCGAAATCGTAGTCAAGCAGGCCCTCATTCACCTTTGCCGAAATCAGCACCGACGACCCCGCCGAATGAGCGATCGTGGTCAAGACCGGCGGCTCGGGATCAATCAAGACGGTCAACGTGCCGCCATGGCGCGGGCCCGTCGCCCTGCCCTGCGACCGCGAATTGACGACGGCCAGACCTGCCGCCCCCGCGGCGGACTGGAGAAAATGCCGACGTGTTGTGGAGGCGAATGTCATGTTGGTTCCGTCATCGATTGACCCAAGCGCCGGAGCCTCGTGTGGCGCAACCTTGTCCTATGGCGCGACCTTGAAGCGCAGGCCCGCCTGCTCCATCAACGGAAGAACCCGGCGGCCGAAAAACTCGAGATCCGGTTGAAAATCAAAGAAGCTGAGCTGCAATCCGTCGATGCCGGCCTTCTTCAATTGTACGAACTGATCAACCACCTGTTCGGGCGTTCCGATGACCTCGATGTTGCCGCCAATCGCCCGTCGTTTTGCGGCATCGACGCCAACGCGCCCCTTCCAGGCATGCGCATCGCTCGCGAGATTTTGCATACTTGCAATCGGATCCAGATGGTCGACGATCGCATCGTGATATTGCCAGGTCTCGCGCTCGGTCTCGCGGCAGATGACCATGGGATTGATCAGCGTGCGGACTTCGCGACCGATATCGACTGCCGCCTGCTTGACGCGCTGAGCATGTGCCGGGAGGACTTCAATCGCGTCCTGAAACGCCGACCCGCCTGGACTGGTGATGAAGACGATGTCGGAATATCGCCCCGCAAATGCTATTCCCGCATCCGAACCGGTGGCGTTCACCAGAGTCGGGCGACCGAAACGGGGCTTCGGAGTCACGAAGGCGTTGCTCAAGCGCCACGGCGACTCTCCTTCGAATGAAAAATTCTCCGTCTCGCTCCAAAGCCGCTGCAGGACCTCGATGAACTCCGCCGCCAACTCATAGCGGCGATCATGTTCGATCTGATTCCAGCCGAACGCCTCGTGCTCGACGGCACGGTGTCCGGTGACGACGTTGATGCCCCATCTTCCGTTGGAGATGTGATCCAGCGTGGCGCCGTATTTCGCGAGATGCAGTGGATGTATTGGGCCGTACAACACATGGATGGTGGAAATCAGCATGATCCTGGACGTCAGCCCGGCGAGTGACGCCGTGGTGATGAAAGAATTGAGAGCCTCGCCCGTAAACACACCGCCATAGCCTCCCTTCGGGAGCCATTGCGACAATGCGAAAACCAGATCGAATCCAAGCGCCTCCGCGCGGAGGGTCAGTTCGCGATTATAATCGAAAGTCCACGTCGTCGATCGCGGCAGCGTCGATGCGCTCCAGCCGCCCGCTTGAATTGGCAGAAACAGGCCAAGCAGAAGCGGCTGCCGTAACGCTCTTGAAAGTGGACTGTCGGGGAAAGACGACGGACTAGGAAACACCGGAGACCCCACGATGCTGCCGGGCTTGTGGGATATCGTCATGGCCGGTTCCGATTTTGCATTGTCATTCGATAGCGTCGATCTCGATCGTCGATCTTGCCGCGCTCGATTCAAACAGCACAGTTTCGCAATTGATGAACCGCGTGTGCTGTTGCTTTGACGTTGACTTGGTCTATCAATCTTGTCAACTACGCAGAAGTCACTGCAGCGCAACGGTCTTTGCGAACGTCGTAACGTCACATCAAACGATTTGTTCTGATGTTTGCCAAAGGTTTGAAAAAATATGTCGGGCATTGGCCGTCTCGCGAAGACTTTCCGCCGCACCGCCCTGCAGGCGATTCCAACGGTGATCGGAATCGTGGTTATAAATTTTCTGTTGCTGCAACTGGCGCCCGGTGACGCCGCCGACGTATTGGCTGGAGAATCCGGTTCCGCCACGATTGAGACGCTGGCCGC
Source organism: uncultured Alphaproteobacteria bacterium (assembly GCA_963793165.1). Taxonomy (GTDB): domain Bacteria; phylum Pseudomonadota; class Alphaproteobacteria; order Rhizobiales; family Xanthobacteraceae; genus Bradyrhizobium. Next base: position 510,608 of record CAWBYU010000001.1, on the reverse strand, counting down.
GCTTCGATCCCGCTTCGGCCTCGATCAGCCTGTGGTCGTGCAATTGATTGCCTATCTCGACAACCTCGCGCACTTCAGTCTTGGATTTTCGCCGCGTTACAATCTTCCGGTCGCCGACATCATCGCCCAACGTTTACCCGGCACGGTTGCCCTGATGTTGACCGCGCTTGTAATCGCGATCGTTCTTGGCGTTTCGCTCGGAATCGTGATGGCGTCATTTGCCGGACGCTGGCCGGACCGGCTGATCTCGATCTTTGCCATCCTGTTTTATTCGATTCCCGGTTTCTGGATCGGGCTGATGTTGATTGTGCTCTTCTCGGTCAAGCTCGGCTGGCTGCCGAGCGGCGGATCGGAAACCATCGGCGCCGGCAACACCGGTATTGCCGCGCTCTTTGACCGGCTGCGCTACATGATCCTTCCGGCGACGTCGCTTGCGCTGTTTTATGTCGCCATCTATGCGCGGCTTGCTCGCGCCGCGATGCTCGAGGCGCAGACGCAGGATTATGTGCGGACCGCCGCAGCCAAGGGACTGTCGCCGCTCGCCATCACCATTCGCCATGTGCTGCGGAACGCTCTGCTTCCGGTAACGACGCTGGCCGGCATGCACCTCGGCGGTTTGCTCGGCGGCGCCGTGGTGGTGGAGACAGTCTATAGCTGGCCCGGTCTCGGCAGGCTTGCATTCGAGGCGGTGATGAGCCGCGACTTCAGTATTCTGCTGGGCGTCCTGTTGCTGTCGTCGCTGCTGGTCATCCTGGCCAATATGATTGTGGATCTGGTTCAGGCCTGGCTCGACCCGCGAATTGAGGTGCGCTGATGGAAGCCCGGCTTCAGCATCAATCCGCTCAACCCGACGGACCATCCGCGGCAGCCGCGACGGCACGGCAGGCGACGCAAGCTGCCGGCGCTCTCAACTGGAACAATATCCATGCGCCTGACGCCCGCACCGCCGTGACGGCGGCAGCGACGACCACGACGGCGCGGGCGCTGCGCACGTTCCTGCAAAATCCGACGGCCCTGGCTGGATCCGCTATTCTGGCGTCGATCATCGTGGCGGCTATCCTTGCGCCCGTTCTTTATCCAGGCGACCCGCTGTCGATGGTGGCGCGGCCGTTGCTGTGGCCGGGCCAGAACAGCGCGTTTCCGCTCGGCACCGACTCTCTCGGCCGCGACATCGCCGCGGGGCTGCTGCACGGCGCCCGTGTTTCCTTGCTGGTCGGCGCCGCCGCGACGTTGATCGGACTGACGCTGGGAATCCTGGTCGGCGCGATCGCCGGCTACAATGGCGGCTGGATCGACGATGTGCTGGTCCGGCTGATCGAATTGTTCCAGACCGTCCCGAGCTTCATCCTGCTCATCGTCCTTGTTGCCATCGCCCAGCCCTCGGTCCTCACCGTGATCTGGGCCATCGGACTGATCACCTGGCCGACCATCGCCCGGCTTGTTCGCGCCGAATTCCGGTCGCTCCGCGAGAAGGAGTTCGTGCTGGCTGCGCGCAGCCTTGGATATGGTCACGCGCGCATCGTCTTCCGCGAGATTTTGCCGAATGCGCTGCCGCCGATCATCGTCACCTCGTCGGTGATGGTCGCGTCGGCCATCCTGATGGAATCCGCGCTGTCGTTTCTCGGGCTCGGCGATCCCAATGCGGTGAGCTGGGGCAGCATGATCGGCGCCGGGCGCGAGCTGTTGCGCACGGCCTGGTATCTCACCGCCCTGCCCGGGTTTGTCATCGTGCTGGCGGTGCTTTCGCTCAATCTTATCGGCGATGGCTTGAACGACGCCCTCAATCCGCGTTTCAGCCGGGATCAGTGATGGCGAACGCATTGCTCGAAGTCAAAGATCTGACCATCAGCTTCCCGGACAGTTCGCCGGTTCGCAACCTCGATTTCGTTGTCAGGCAGGGCGAGACGGTCGCCATCGTCGGCGAATCCGGTTCGGGCAAATCGCTGACCGCCCTGGCATTGATGCGCCTGCTGCCGAAAACGGCTCTCGTCAGCAGCGGCTCGATCAATTTTGCCGGGCAGGATCTGATCGGCCTGTCCGACCGCGCGATGCGCGAGCGCCGCGGCCGCGACATTGCGATGATCTTTCAGGAGCCGATGACATCGCTTAATCCCGTCATCACCATCGGCAAGCAGATCGGCGAGGTGCTGCGGCTTCATCGCGGATTGTCGGCACGGCAGGCCCGCAAGCGCGCGATCGAGATGCTCGATCTGGTCCGCATTCCGGAGCCCGGCAAGCGGGTCGACGACTACCCCCACCGGTTGTCCGGCGGCATGCGCCAGCGCGTGATGATCGCGATTGCGGTCGCATGCCAGCCGCAGCTGCTGATCGCCGATGAACCGACCACCGCGCTCGACGTCACCATCCAGGCCCAGGTCCTTGAGTTGCTCGATGGGTTGCGGCGCGATTTGTCGCTGGGGCTGCTGTTGATTACCCACGATCTCGGCGTGGTCGGGCAGTGGGCCGATCGCGTGGTGGTGATGTATGCCGGACGCAAGGTCGAAGAAGCGCTGCCTGACGAATTGTTCGCCGATCCCCTGCACCCTTATACGCGCGGGTTACTCGCGGCGTCGCCGCGTCTCATCGGCAATCTGCATTATCGCGAGGCCGGGCTGACGGAAATTCCAGGGAATATTTCATCGGCATTGGGAGAGCCCGGTTGCCCGTTCGCGCCACGGTGCCCGGTGGCCGTCGGCTCGTGCCGCGCTGGATTTCCGCACTCAATCGTACCGTCGCCGGACCGGCTGGTCGCCTGCCCGGTGACAGCAAAGGAACGATCCTATGGCGCTGCTGTCGGTCTCTGATCTCAAGACCTCCTATGTGTCCGGCGGCAACGTGGTCCATGCGGTCGATGGCGTGTCGCTCGACATCCATGCCGGCGAGACGGTCGGTCTGGTCGGCGAGTCCGGCTGCGGCAAATCAACCCTGGGAAAGACGATCCTGCGCCTGGTCGAGCCGAGATCCGGCGGGATCGTGTTCGACGGTACCGATCTCGGCAGCCTCTCCGGGCGTCGGCTGCGCGCCTATCGCCGCCGGCTGCAAATGGTCTTTCAGGATCCGTTTGCATCGCTCAATCCGCGCCACACCATCGGCGACATTCTGACGGCGCCGCTCAAGGTCCACGGCCTGGGACGCAGCGATGAGCGGCGGCGGCGCGTCGAAGACATGCTGGGCCGCGTCGGCCTCCCTCCGAGCGCCGCATCGCGCTATCCGCATGAATTCTCCGGCGGCCAGCGGCAACGGCTCGGCATCGCCCGCGCCCTTATCCTCGGTCCCGAACTGGTCATCTGCGATGAACCGGTGTCCGCGCTGGACCTTTCCATTCAGGCCCAGATCCTCAATCTGCTGGCCGCGATGAAGCGCGAATTCAAGCTCTCGCTGCTCTTCATTTCCCATGATCTGTCGGTGATCCGCTATTTCGCGGATCGGGTTCTGGTGATGTATCTCGGGCGCATCGTTGAAACCGGCACGTACCGGCAGATCTGGCAACGGCCGCTTCACCCATATACCAGGGCGCTGATCGATGCGGTGCCGGATCCGACGCGCCGGCGTTATGCAGCCCCTCTGGCGGGCGACCTGCCGAATGCCGGCGACGTGACGGGCGGCTGTCGCTTTCAGCCGCGCTGCCCGCTCGCGACCAGCATCTGCGAACAGCAGGATCCGCCGCTGCGCCAGGCCGGGGATGGCCGAACGGTCGCGTGCCACCACGCCGATCTGACTTGAACGGCCGCCAACGTCATCGGCGGCCGGCTCAGCAGCCATCACCAGCCGTTCCGGAGCGAATCCAGAAGATCGTCGGCGAAGACCTGCCTGCCCTGCCGCTGGTGGCGCTGCAGACCATCACGGTCAGCAACATCCGCATCCACGACCTCTACAACAGCGTCGACCTGACTGCCGGCGACTTTTCCGACGCATGGCTGAGCCCCTGATGGGCGCGATCAGTGCGGCAACGATACATGCCGGCCCGCAGCGCCTCCGAAGGTCCGATCAGCCTCGGAGCCACACCCCGGCGAAATTGCTTTGCACCCCGGTGCCATCGACCGTGTGATCGATCACCCTGCGATTGTAAACCGTGATCGAGCGGCTGAGCATCAGCGGGATCACGGGCAGTTCATCGGCGATGATCTCCTGAAAACGATCTATCGAGCTCTTTCGTTTGACCTCGTCGGCCTCGATCGCAATCTCCGCAAACAAGCGATCGACCTCCGGATTGGCATAGTGGCTGGCGTTGGTGAAGGCGACACCCTTGCGATAATTGTCGCTGGTGAAGAACCGCTGCAGGCCGACCGTGGGATCGAACATGTTGGTGAAGGGATGGTTGGTAAAGTCGTAGTCGCGATCGGAGTACACGCGCTTGAGGTAGGTCGGAAAATCCTGCCCGCGTACCGTGACGTCGATCCCGACCGTGGCAAGGGCGCTCTTCAGATACTCGCCGGTCCGCTTGAAATTCTCTCCAAATGGCTGAAAGTCGTGGGTGAGCGCAAAGCGGAACTTGCCGTTCAACGGAAATCCGGCCTCGTCGAGCAGCTTCCCGGCCTTTTTGGGATCGAAGGCATAGGTCTGGATCTTCGGATTGTAGAACCGCTTCAGCGTCGGACTGACGATACTGACCGTCGGCTCCCCTAATCCGTACCATGCGATGTTGAGCACCACCGATGGGTCGATCGCGTGGGCAATGGCCTTTCGCACCAGAACGTTCTTCAGATAGGGATTATCCAGGTTGAACTCGATGCCATAGAGCGTTGGCGCATACTCGTTGCCGCGCGTCTCGAGACCGATCTGAGGCAATGTCTTGAAACGTTCGATATCCAGCGGCGAAACCGGGGTCGAGCCGCCAATGTCGAGTTCACCGGTCTCGAAGGCAACGGCACGGGCCGCGCCGTCCGGAATGACGCGCACCAGCAGCGAATCGAGATAGGGTTTCGGCGCATCCCAATAATTGGGGTTGCGCACGTAGCTCACATAGCTTCCGAGCACCCATTCCTTGAACATGAATGGCCCGGTGCCAATCGGCGCGCGGTTGTTCGGATTCAACAGCGGGTCCCCCTTGCCTTCGTAGATATGGCGCGGAACGATCGGTGACTTGCCGGCCGCCAGCGCATACAGAAGATACGGCGCAGGCTTCGACAGCGTCGCCAGCACCGTAAAGTCATCGACGGCGCGGACATCCTTGAGATTGGAAAACGTCGTCCTTCCTCGCGGATGCGCGGACTTCAGCAATCCAAGCGAATAGACCACATCGTTCGCGGTAAAGGGCTTGCCGTCGTGCCAGCTAACATTGCGGCGCAGGTCGAAGCGATATTGCAGGCCGTCCTCGCTGACGCTCCAGGCGATCGCCAACTGGGGCTTCGGATTGAGGTCGAAGTCATAGGTCAGCAATCCCTCGACGACCTTGGTGCTGGCCTGAATGGCCGGACCTTCGGTGGTGTTGAAGCACACCAGCGTCGTCGGCTCGGGATGAATGAGATAGTTCAGCCTGCCGCCGCGGCGCGGCTGTTCCGGCGTCTGGGGCAACGCGCCGGATGCCGGCAACACCAGGCCGCCGACCGAAGCGGCCATGAAGGTTCGTCTCGACAGTGTCATTACCTGTTTCCTGTGTTGGGCTCGATCCACAGATCGGCGAAGCTCCCGGTGAGGCCTTCAGCGCCGGGCGCGAAGTTCTTCACCTTCCTGTTGGCGACGATGACCCCTGCCGGGGCGACCAGGTCGACCGATGCGACATCATCGTGAATGATCTCCTGGAATTTCCACCAGACCTCCCGGCGCCTGTTCACGTCCGGTTCAACCGCAGCCGCCTCAAGCAGCCGATCCGCGTCCGCATTGCTGTAGTGTGCCGCGTTCGAAAACGGCAAGCCGATCTTGAAGTTCTTCGACCAGTAGGCGCGCTGGACACCGAGCGTGGGGTCAAAGGTATTGGAAAGGCTTTCGATGGTGAGATCGAACGCGCGGTCCTTGTAGACAACGTTCAGGTAGGTCGCGAGATCAAACCGCTGAACCTCGATATCGATGCCGACCCGGCGCAGTGAATTGCGAATGAAGTCGGAAAAGCTCGCGGGAAGGAATGGATTCTGTGTCAGGCGCAGCCTGGCGCGGAGGCCGGCGCCATCGCGCTTCAGGCCGGCCTCGTCCAGCAGCTTCTCGGCGGCCTTTGGATCGAACGGCCATGCCTGGATGTTCGGGTTGTTGAACTTCGGCAGCACCGTGCTGACGGGCGATGGCGAGACCTGACCGTAGCCGAAATAGACGACATCAAGCAACGCCTTGAGGTCGATCGCGTGAGCGGCAGCGAGCCGCACCCTGCGGTCTTGCAGAATCCCGGTATCGAAATTGAAGAACAGCTGTTGCTGCGGTCCGGAATACGCATAGGTCGTGGTGTCCACCACAAGCTTCTTGTCGGCTTTCAACCGGTCGATATCGCCATAGGGCACCGGACTCGCGCCGATGTCGATCTCGCCGGCTTCCAGCGCGGCGGCGCGCGCCGCGGGATCGAGGATGACCTTCAGCACCAGCCGATCGACATAGGGCTTCGGCGCGTCCCAATAGTCGGGATTTCTGACAAAGACGAGATGGCTGCCCGGCACCCACTCCTTGAGAATGAACGGCCCGGTGCCGATCGTCTGCGCCAGCCTGGGCTGCTCTTCGGGCTTGAAAGTTTCATAGATATGTTTCGGCACGATCGGAGATTCAGCTCCTGCAAGTGCCGAGATCAGGAACGGCGCCGGCTTGGCGAGCACGATCACCGCTGTGAGCGTATCCGGCGTTTCGACGGCCTCGACGTTGGCGAAAGTGATACGGCCGCGGGGATGGGCGATTTTCAGCCGCAGGATCGAGAAAGCGACGTCGGCAGATGTGAAGTCCCGGCCGTCGCTCCATCTCACGCCGGGCCGGAGCTGAAACGTGTAGCGCGTGCCGTCCGCGCTGATGGTCCACGACGTCGCAAGAACCGGCCTGGGGGTGAGATCGTAATCATAGGACAGCAGCCCCTCGTTGATCTTGCTGCCGATAGTTTGTCCGGTTCCCGACGACGTGTTGATCGCGATAATCGCGGACGGATCCGGGAAGTACACCCAGTTCAGCGTGCCCCCGGAGACCGGCTTCGATTCCAGCGCCCTGCTCCTGCTTGAAAGCGCAGTCCCGGCCGCCGCCAAAAGAGAGGTTTGAAAATAGCGTCGGGTCAGGTGCACGAAGAGCTCCGGGTCCAGAAATCATGGCGCGTCGAAGACGCCGAGCGTCCGGGATCATCGCAGCAATCAATCTTACGGTTATTGTCTGCATAATCGATAGAATACCTTTTTGTTTTTGCGCCGGATCGAAATGCTTTGTCATCGCCGACACCTATCTTGAAGTTCGTCTTGCTGAATTGAAAATTCGACATCGATCGCCCCGCCTCAGACCTTGCTGTCGAGGCCGACCGTGCGCCATAGTTTGTCGAAGCTGCATATTATCGGATGCGAAGCTGTCGGAACGTCAATTCGCCGGCTGCGCTAAACTTCAGCAATGAACACGATATGATGGACATCACTCGCGAGACCTATCAGCAGCTCGGCTGCCTATACGCGGCAGGCGCTTGTCAATATCGGCATCAATGTCTCCTTGCGTGCGCAGGACGTGCCGGGCTGGTTCAAGCGGAACCTACACCAACCGCGACTTCGACTTCATGAGCAATGGCATGAGCCATTCACACCACGACGATCGACGGCCCCTCGACGAACTTCGCCGACGTCTGGCTCAATGTCTAACCACCGCAACCGATCGGCCATCCCATGAGTTTCGACCTCGATACGTCCAATCCCCATTTCGCCAAGGCCGTCGAACTACGCAAGATTTTTGCGGAAGACGCGGTCGCCCGCGACAAGGCCGGCGGCAAGCCGCTCGATCAGTTACGGCTGTTGAAGGAAAGCGGCCTCCTCACCATCCTCATCCCGCGGGAGTATGGCGGTGCCGGCGAACCATGGTCGACGGCCCTGAAGATCGGCCGGGAGTTTGCCAAGGTGGACGGATCGCTCGGCCATCTCTACGGCTATCATTTCAGTTCCGTCCATGCCGCCTTCCTGCGCGGCACACCGGAGCAGGCCGCGGACTTTTATCGCCGCTCCGCCGCCGGCAACTGGTTCTGGGGCAACACCGCCAACAGCTTCTCCAAGAGCCTGTTCGGCCGGCAGGAGGGAGAATGGTACGTTCTCGACGGCTTTCGTCCCTTCACCTCGGGCTCGCATATTGCGGACTATCTGCAGGTCGCCTGGGAAGACCACCTGACCAACGAACGAAGGTTCGCGGCGATTCCGGCCACCCGCGAAGGTATACGGATCGAAGACGACTGGGACGGGATCGGGCAACGCCAAACAGGCAGCGGCCGTGTCACCTACAATCATGTACGAATTCACCGCGACGAAGTCTTCGACTTCAAGCCGAATGAGGCAAAACCCTACCAGACACTGACATCGTTCCAGCAGCAGAGCGTGTTGCTGAATGTCTTCGTCGGCAGTGCCCAGGGCGCGCTGATCGCCGCCCGTGAATACACCAACGAAAAGTCACGTCCCTGGATTCACTCCGGCGTCGAGAAACACACCGATGATCCCTGGGTGAAGCGCGTCTATGGCGATCTCTACATCAAGACGCAGGCGGCAACCCTGCTCGCCGACCAGGCAGCGCAGGCTCTCGATGATGTCTGGGCGCGCGGTCGCGACCTGACCGAGGAGCAGCGCGGCGAGGCTGCCATCAAGATCGCCTCCGCGAACGTCTTCGCGGGCAATGTCGCGCTCGAAGTCGCCAACCAGATATTCGAAGTCATGGGCGCGCGGTCGGCAACCAACGCCAACGGCTTCGATCGATTCTGGCGAAACGTTCGAATCCATACCCTGCATAACCCCGCCGAGTACAAGACTCGCAATGTCGGAACCTGGTTCCTGACCGGCGGCTATCCCGAGCCGGCAACGTTCCAGTGAACGGTCCTTCCAATCCCCAATCGCCTTCGAGAGGAAAGATCGTGCCGAAGGAAATCCGCGTCAACGGCTTCGCCATTCACAGCCCCGTTCATCTGTCGCCGGGCCTGTGGCGGCATCCGCGCGACCGTTCGCGCGATTTCAGCACGCTTGATTACTGGACCGATCTGGCGCGCATTCTCGAACGCGGAAAATTTGACACGCTCTTTATCGCCGACGGTATCGGGATTCACGACATCTATGGCGGCAACGCCGACGCGGCCCTGCGCAGCGCCGCCCAGATACCCAAGCACGACCCGATGCTGCTGGTGTCCGCCATGGCGCATGTCACCGAGCATCTCGGCTTTGGCATCACGGCCTCGGTTTCCTATGAGCCGCCGTTTACGCTGGCGCGGCGTTTCTCGACCCTCGACCACCTCACCAAGGGCCGCATCGCGTGGAACATCGTGACCGGCTATTCGGCCGCGGCGTCCCGGGCAGTGGGTCGCGCCAGGATCATGGAGCACGACTCCCGCTACGACATGGCCGACGAATTCCTCGATGCCGTCTATCATCTCTGGGAGGGGAGCTGGGAGGACGGCGCCGTCATCGCCGATCGCGAAAGCGGCGTCTTCGCCGATCCCCATAAGATTCATAAAATCTTTCACAAGGGCAGACACTTCGAATTCGAGGGGATCCATCTTGTCGACCCCTCGCCGCAACGCACGCCGTTCCTGTTTCAGGCCGGCGCTTCCAACCGCGGCCGGGACTTCGCGGCCAAACACGCCGAAGCAGTCTTCCTCGGCGACCCCTCCAAGTCCAAGGTCGCCGCAGACGTGGCCGATACCAGGGCGCGAACGGCGAAATTCGGCCGCGCGCCGCGTGACATTCAGTTCTTCGCGCTCATCACCGTCATCGTCGGGGCGACGGAAGCCGAGGCGCAGGCGAAATTCCGCGACTATCAGGGCTATATCGACCTCAAAGGATCGCTCGCGCTGTTGTCGGGCTGGACCGGCATCGATCTGTCGCAATACGCGCTGGACGATCCATTCCCCTCCATCAAGAAGGACAACGCCGTCACGTCCATGGTGGATTCCTTCTCGAATACCGAAAAGAGATGGACGATCCGGGAAATCATTACGCACAATGGAATTGGCGGGCGCGGCCCTGTGGTGATCGGCTCGCCGCAACAGGTCGCCGATGAGTTGCAGTCCTGGATGGCAGAGACCGACATCGACGGTTTCAACCTGAGCTACGCCGTGACGACGGAGGGCTACAGCGACTTCGCCGATCTCGTCGTGCCGGAACTGCAACGGCGTGGCGTCTACAAGACGGATTATGTCCCTGGAACGTTGCGCCAGAAATTTTCCGGCACGGAGAACGCCGGACTTCCCCGATCGCACCCGGCGGCAGGTTTCAAATTCGCTTCGAACGGAGTTTTCAGCGAAACCGCGTAAAAGGCCGGCCCTGACCGATCGCATATCGTGATGCGATCGCCCTGAAGAACCGTGCGCGATTGCGTTCAGGTATAAAGCGGATCCGGCGTGATCTGGCCGTTCAGCGCGTAATTGCCGACCTCCCGTGCCTTGTAGGCGACGGGGTCGTGCAGACTGTGGGTACGGATATTTCGCCAGAAGCGATCGAAACCATGCCGGGCGGCAGTCGATCGGGCGCCCATCAGTTCGAACATGCGCGAGGTGATTTCAAGCGCCACCCGGGTGCTGTTCACCTTGGCGGCATAGACGGCCGCCGCGGCGGCGGTCCGCTCCGCCGGCGTGAGGGACGCCCCGCGCTGGATGGCCCGCTCGATCTCTTCAGCCGCGACGTCCGCCAGCGCAAGGCTCGCGCGCAGGTCCGAATACAAGGTGCCATACAGTTCCAGGATGTAGGGATCCTCGCTGGCCGCGTTTACGCCGGAGGTCTGCCAGGGCTTCGCTGCCGTCCGAACATAGGCATTGGCCTCCGCCAGCGCGCCTTCCGCCGTGCCGAGATAGAAATTCACGAACAGCAATTGATGGATCGGCACGACCAGCGTGGTCAGGGGCGACAATGCTTCGTTCGGAACCGGCGGAAATGAACCGAGGATATGATCGCGTTCGATCCGCACGTTGCGGAACTCGATACTGCCGCTTTCCGTGAGCCGCTGACCGAAAGCGTCCCAGTCGTTGCCATGGACGATCCCCTCGCTATCTCCCGGTACCGCGAGCAACACGATCGCGTCGCCGAAAGCGGCGCGAAGCGTGATCCGGTCGGCGAGCGACGCATTGGATGCGAATGTCTTGCGCCCGTTCAAACGAAAGCCCTCCGCGTCGACGGTAAGAACCGTCAGCGCGTCGCGCGGATTGGACGCGCCACCCCAGAACCATTGTTGCTCCACCGACTGGCGGACGAGTTGTACCCCTTGTTCCGGCCTCGAACGCCAGAACGCACTGTGCGATAGCAGATAGTGATAACTCAGGATCTGCGCGATCGAGGCATCCGCGCGAGCGATAATCCTCACCACACTAAATGCGTCCGTGAACCGGGCGCCCCCACCTCCCACATCAAGCGGGTTCAGCAGCGTCAAAAGACCGGCGTTGCGCAACAAGGCAAGCTCGGCCTGCGGCGGCGCGCCGATCCGTTCCCTTTCCACCGCGGTGTCGCGCAGGCGCGATGCGACATCGTCGGCAACCGACGGCCAGTCAGTCGCCGCCGGCGCCAGACGATCGGCGGAGAGAACAGAACCGGCGCTTCTGGAAGCAGATGTGTGCGACATGCTGATTTCAACCTGTTGGCCGTGCCACACGGCAGCGGCCGGGATCACCGGCTGCGACGGCCATGCCGCTATTTCCTCTCGATCGAGATCGGACCACCGCGTCGCAACGTATTGTAGATCGGGCAATTGTCGGTGAAGTGCCTGATGCATGCCTCTCCGGCCTGACTGCCGCCGTTGGGTTCCAGCGCCACGACCAGCCTGATGTATTCGTAGCGTGTCGGATCGTCTGCGTGGCGTTTGAAGGTTGCCGTGACGCTGACCTCGCCGAGTTCGATCGCCTGGCTCCTTGCATAGGTCTGGATCAACCCCAGGCCGCAGGAGGCGAGAGCCGACAGCAGCAACTCGCCTGCCTGGACCGCCTCGCCGGGCCCACCGATCGAGGCACGGGTGTCGGAGACGAAATGCTTGCCATTGGCATCGACAAGGAAGCGCCCATGAATGCGGGTCGTGACCGCACTGACCGTGGTAACGCCGTCTCCCGCCGGTGCCTTGGTCTCGTGGATGGCTTCGATGATCGTCATGTCGGCTCTTTCACTTTCCGCTTCGCAGCTTGAGCACGCCAGGCGCCGGACGGCGGCCGCGCCAGTCCGAGATTGTCGCGCAGGGTCTTGCCCTCATACTGCGTGCGATAGAGGCCGCGCTTCTGCAGTTCCGGCACCACCAATCGCACGAATTCCTCGAACCCGCCGGGTTGATAGGGCGCGCTGATGGTAAAGCCGTCCGCCGCGCCCTCCCTGAACCAACGTTCCAGTCCATCCGCGACGCGATCGGGGGTTCCGACGAAGTCGCCTTCGTAGCGGCTGCCATAACGCTTGCCGAGTTCACCCAGGGTGAGCCCTTCCCTCGCGGTGGCCTCCCGCACCTCCTGATAGTGCCCCTGCACGCCCGGAACGTCGACGTCCGGCAGCGGCGCATCGAGCGCAAACGGTCCGAGATCGACATCGAGATGATAGGACAGCGTCGACAGCCCGGCATGCGGATTGACGAGATCGCTCAACGTCTGCCGCTTGCTGTCGATGATCGCTTTGGTCTCGCCGACCAGAGGAGTCGCGGCAGGAAGGATCTTGAGCGACCGCGGATCTCGTCCGTGCGCCTTCGCCCGCTCCTTCAACTCGCGGTAAAACGCCTTGGCGCTGTCCAGAGAATCATGGCTGACAAAGATGACATCGGCCCATTGCGCGGCGAAATCACGGCCTCGGTCCGATGCACCGGCCTGGATGATAACCGGGTAGCCCTGCGGCGGCCGTGCGACATTCAAGGGGCCGCGTACGTTGAACCATTCGCCCTTGTGGTCGATATAATGCACCTTGTCGGGATCGGCGAACAGCGGGGTCTCGCGATCCAGCACCAGCGCATCGTCGTCCCAGCTGTCCCAGAGCTTGAAGACGACTTCGAGGAACTCATCTGCCCGATCGTAGCGTTTATGGCGTGGAATCTGTTCTCCCTTGGAGAAGTTGCGCGCCTCCGCATCCTGAAAAGAAGTCACGACATTCCAGGCGGCGCGGCCGGCGCTCAGATGATCGAGCGTCGCAAATGAACGCGCCACCTCGAACGGCTCGTAGTGGCTGGTCGAGCGCGTCGAAGCAAGACCGAGATGGCGCGTCGCGGATGCCATAATCGTCAGCACGACCACCGGGTCGAGCCGCAACGATCCGAGTGCGCCATAACGCAACTGGCTGTCATTGCTCCCCTGGTAGCGATCCGGTACCGCAAGGATGTCGGCGAAGAACGCCATATCGAACAGGCCGTGCTCGAGCGTGCGTGCGATGTGCTTATAGTATTCGGCGTCCAGCCATCCGGACTCGGACGCGGCATAGCGCCAGCCTCCAGGCCGGCCGGGGCCGGCAGTTACAAACGCGGCAAGCCGCATCGCGCCGTCATGATAGGCGGTCATGTAATTACACTCCGAGTTCAGCGGCGACCGCCTGCTTCGCGGCATCGAATTTCGAGGACAGCAGGAAACCACGGACATCGATCTTGTTTGGGAGCACCCCGAGCGCCTGGAAGTTGTCGGCGAGATTTTGGGTCGAGGCGGCGGCGGCCTCATCGACCGGCTTCAGATCGATGGCGCCCGACTCCGACAGGCGCGCGTCCTTGACGAGTTGCTCATAGACGGCCTGCTCGGCTCCGTCGGGTGGAAACCCGCCCTGCGAAGCCCACAGCTTCACGCTCTCCGCGGGATGCGCGAAGATATAGGCCTGTGTTTCGCGGATGATCTTCACGAATTTCGCGAACGTCTGCGGATGCTTCTCCGCTACCTCGGCGCGCGCCACATAGAATGCGTAGTCGTAGGTTTTGACGGCCGGCAGGAGCCTCGCTTTGTCCCCCAACTTGGCAAGCGCCAGCGCGGTCGCCGGCTGCCAGTGAATCCAGCCGTCAATGCTGCCTTGGGCAAAGGCGGTGAAAGCGTCGGCACCGCCCAGGCTCACCGCTTTCACATCCGTCAGTCGCAGGCCCGCCGTCTCCAGGTATTTGATCAGGCTGTAAGTGCCCGTGGTTCCGTTCTGGTGCGCGATCGTCTTGCCCTTCAGATCGGCCGCAGATTTGATCGAAGAACCGGCCTGCACCAGAAAATCCACTTCGTTCGCAGGCAGCGGATAGGCCGCCAGCGGCACGATCGGCACTCGCGCCGGCACCGCATTCGCCACCGCGGTGGCCGTCGCAAAGGTGAAATCCACCGCGCCGGCCTTGACCGCCTCCATCACCGGAAGTGAAGCCGTGAAGCCCGGCTGCCAGACGATTTTTGTACCGAGTTCCTGTTCGAGATTGCGTCCGCCGACGCCGGCCCGCAGCGACGCCCAAATGCCGGTGCGGCCATCGCCGATCACGGCGATGGTCAGCTTCGACGGCGCCGCTTCCGCCGCGCGCGCGGATGCGCCCCCAAAACGGGTCGAGCTCCACCAAACAGCGCCAGCCCCGACGCACCGAGGAGTTGCCGCCGGGTTGGGCGCAGAGCGCCCGTCATGGAAATCCGCGATGTCATACAATGAGTCCCTTCTGTCATGTCGCTCAGGCAACCGCCGGCAGTTCGCGGGTCGTTTCCGCCGCCAGCAGACCGTCGAGCAGTTCTTCCTTGAGAGCCGCGAGAATCGGATCGCCGCGATGCCGCGGCCGCGACTGATCAAGGCCGAGGTCGCGGCCGATGCCGCCATCGCGCATCACCAGAACACGGTCGGACAACAGCAGCGCCTCCTCCACATCATGCGTAACCAGGATCACCGTGCGGGGTCGCGCCGCCAGCAGGGATTCGAGCAGCAATTGCATGGCCGCACGCGTGATGGCGTCGAGCGCCCCGAACGGCTCGTCAAGCAACAGGACATCCGGCTCGTGAATCAGGGCTCTCGCCAACGCTACGCGCTGGCGTTGTCCGCCCGAAAGCCCCACCGGAAATTCGCTCTCCCGTCCCTGAAGACCCATGGCGCGCAGCATTTCGCGCGCGGCGTTGTCCCGGCCGTTCAGACCAAGCGTCACGTTGCGAAGCACCGTCCGCCATGGCAGCAGACGATCCTCCTGGAACATCATGCGCACGTCGGGACGCGGCGCTCTCGATCGCAGCTCGATGCGACCAGAACCCGGCCTGTCAAGCCCGGCCGCCAGACGCAGCAGCGTGGATTTGCCGACGCCGCTCGGCCCGATGATCGAAACGAACGCTCCGGCAGCGATATCGAGGTCGATGCCGTCCAGCACCCGTCGTTCGCCGAACGACTTGCTCACCCCGCGAAAGATCACATCGGCACCGCTCATGATGCAATCCGCCGCGCATAACTTGGATGCCAGCGCAGCAGGCGGCGCTCGACCAGGCGTGTCAGAAAATCGGCCAGCCAGCCTGCGATTGCATAAAGAGCGATCGCAAGCACGATGATGTCGATACGCAGCAATTCGCGCGCGTTCTGTACGAGGTAGCCGATGCCGTCGCGCGACGCGATGGTTTCGCCGACAACCAGTGTGAGCCAGGCGACCCCGAGCCCGTAACGAATGCCCACCAGAATCGGCTGCAGCGCGGCCGGAAGGATGATCGACCAAACCAGCGCCGGCCGGCTGAGGCCATAGGAGCGGCCGAGTTCGACCAGTTTCGGATCCACGTTGCGAATACCGCCGACGGTGTTGATATAAACGGGAAACAGCGATCCCATTGCCACCAGCAGCACACGAGGCTCCTCGCCGATCCCGAACCAGAGGATCATCAACGGCACAAGCGCGAGATGAGGGATCGTCCGCACCATCTGAAGCGAGCGATCAACGAAGTCGTGAGCCAGCTCGGACAGGCCGACGATGATGCCGAGCAGAAGGCCCACTGTGGCACCCGCACCGAATCCGAGCGCGACACGCCGCAGGCTGACCAGAATGTCCCATTGCAACTCGCCCCGCCCGGCCAGTTGCCGCGCAGCCGTCCAGATGTCGGAAGGCGCCGGCACAATGGCGGTGGAGATGACCCCGTTCACGGACAGGAATTGCCAGAGGCCAATCAGTCCGAACGGCAATAGCCACGGCAGAAACACGCGTCGCCAAACTGCGAAGTCCCGTGACGCGCGGCGATGGCCGCGACCTCCTGGTTGCGCCTGCGCCACAACCGTCACCACGCTCAATTCATTGGCGGGCCGAACAGCCTCATGGGCAATGGTGCGCCCGGGCGTCGCGCGAATGCGCGAGGCCTGGGACAACGCGGCGTCGGTCATGATGTTGACGTTTGTTCCAAATCGAGAATGACATCAACATCCTCGCAGACTTTCTTGCATGAGACGATGGTATCAGAATTCAAAATTCGAGAACCGACGCCACACCCGTTCTCTCAAGACCGGACAATTCGAAAAGCTATTCCGTCGCGCGAGCCTCTGGTTGCGATTTGAAGCCGACACATGACGACCTGAGGACCTGCGCGAGTGCCCATGACAAAACGGGCCGCCGCTCAATTCATTTCAATTCATTTCCAGGGGCGAGCGCATTTTCGGCGCTGGTGAACAACGCAAGCCAATGGGGTCGGGATGAACTCTTGTGGAAACCGGTTCGTTCCACCTCACGCCGTGCCGGTAAGCTCACGAATAGCGCTGATAATTTGCGCGGGTTGGCAGGGCTTGGAAATAAACCGGGCGTCTGCGGCCAGATCGCCGGCGTGTACCTGGAAATGCCCGGAGGCCGCGATGATCCTGACCGGCGGCCAACGATCGCTGACCGCCGCCGCAAGTTTCAAGCCGTTCATCGAACCCGGCATATCGAATATCCGAATTGCGTTCGAGCATCCCAGTCGCTTCGTCCGCATTGGCCGCTTCCAGAATGTGAAATCCGGCCCCGCGAAGCGTCTCAACCGCATCGATGCGACTGAACGTTTCGTCTTCCACAACGAGAATCGCATCAGGCGTGGGAGTAGAACCGTGGGCAAGCGGGTTTTGTAACTTAAAAATGATGCAAATACATACGGTTACCCCGTTAGTCGAGCGAGGCACCGGAAGCTTTGATGGCCTCGCAAGCTTAGTCCTGCCGCGCGCCACACCGTCTTTGCGACGACACGATGGCCGCCGCTCGCGATGGCTGCTTTATAATACTTCTAAGTTGCATTCTCTTTGCGGTCGCCGCCCTTGACCTGCCTGCCTGTCATTGGAAAAGAGTGACCATGCACGGCACAAACAACGGCACCCGCCCGCAGATGCCACTCGGGCTGGCCAAGCGCGGATTCAGCGGCGTCATCCGTCATCTCGCGGTCGAAGATTCGGGCTCGGCGCTGTCGGCGGTCGAGTTGGAAAGCCGGTTGATCGAACTGGGATTCGTCGAAGGCGCCAAGGTCGAGATCCTGCACGAAGGCATCCTGGGGCGCGACCCGATCGCGGTTCGGGTCGAGAACGTCACCATCGCGGTGCGTCGGCGCGAGGCGATGGCCGTCATTGTCGACTGACGAAGCGGTACAGCGCCATGGAAGCCCCGTTGATGCATGTAGCCCTGGTGGGCACGCCGAACAGCGGCAAGACCTCGCTCTTCAATGCGCTGACCGGTAGCCGTCAAAAGGTCGCGAACTATCCGGGCGTCACGGTCGAGCGCAAGGAAGGCTCGTTCGTCACGCCGCGCGGCCGTCAGGTTTCGGTGGTCGATCTGCCCGGCACCTATTCGCTGCGCGGCCGCAGCCCCGACGAGGAAATCACCCGCGATATCGTGCTCGGACGCACCAAGGGCGAAGCCCTGCCCGACCTCGTGCTCTGCGTCGCCGATTCGACCAATCTGCGGCTGACCATTCGGCTGCTGCTCGAACTCAAACGAACCGGCCGGCCGCTGCTGCTGGTGCTCAACATGTTCGATATCGCCACCCGGCGCGGCGTCAGCGTCGACGTGGCGCGATTGTCCGAGGCCCTTGGCATTCCGGTGGTGACATCGATCGCGGTGCGAAAGGGCGGCACCGCCGATCTGCTGGCCCGGACCGACGAGTTCGCGGCGCAGGCGCCGGTTCCCGTGCAGGAAAATCTCTGGCAGCCGCTGACCACCGCCGAACTGCGCGCCACCCAGCGCGAGGCCGACCGTATCATCGCCGACACCATCAGCCTGCCGTCGCGGCCCGATACCTGGACCGCGCGGATCGATGCCGTGGTGCTGCACCCGGTGGCCGGGCTGGTCATCCTGGCGCTTATTCTGTTCGTGATGTTCCAGGCGGTGTTCGCCTGGGCGCAGCCGCTGATGGAGCTGCTGTCGGACTCCTTCACCGCGCTGGGACAACTGGTGCACGACACCCTGCCGGCGGGTCTCTTGCAAAGCTTCCTGCAGAACGGCGTGATTTCCGGCGTCGGCAGCGTCATCGTGTTCCTGCCGCAGATCATCATCATCTTCCTGTTCATCCTGTTGCTGGAAGATTTCGGCTACATGGCGCGCGCGGCGTTCCTGATGGATCGCATCATGGGCGGCGCGGGCCTGCACGGCCGTGCGTTCATTCCGCTGCTCTCCAGTTTCGCCTGCGCCATCCCCGGCATCATGGCGACGCGGGTGATCGACAACCGCCGCGACCGGCTGACCACCATCCTGATCGCGCCGCTGATGACCTGCTCGGCGCGCATTCCGGTCTACACCCTGATCATTTCCGCCTTCATCCCCGACGAGCCGGTTTGGGGATGGTTCAACCTGCGGGGCCTGGTGATGTTCGGCCTCTATGCGGCCGGCATCGGCAGCGCATTGGGCGTTTCGTTCCTGATCAAGTTCTTCATGTGGCGGGACTACGCGCCGGCGCCGTTCATGCTGGAATTGCCCGACTACAAGATGCCGCGCCCCCGCAGCATCCTGATCGGCATCTATACCCGCGCCAAGATGTTCCTGCAGCGCGCCGGCACCACGATTTTCTCGATGATGGTGCTGATCTGGTTTCTGGCCTCGTTTCCGCTGGCCCCGGCGGGCGCAGAGGACCCGGCCATCAATTACAGTTTCGCCGCCATCATCGGCAAAACGCTGGAGCCGTTGCTGGCCCCGCTCGGTTTCAACTGGCAGATCGCGGTAGCGCTGATCCCGGGCATGGCCGCGCGGGAAGTCGCGGTCGCGGCGCTCGGCACCGTCTATGCCATCGAAGGCGGCAAGGAAGCCGCCGAACAGATCGGACAGGTGCTGGCGACGAAATGGAGCCTGGCCACCGCGCTGTCGCTGCTGGTCTGGTATATCTTCGCGCCGCAATGCGCCTCGACCCTCGCCGTGATCCGCCGCGAGACCGGGAGCTGGAAGTGGATGGCGATCACCTTCGCCTACATGTTCGCGCTGGCCTATGCCGCAAGCCTGGCGACCTACAATATCGCCCACGCGCTGGGCGCGGGCTGACGTCGAGCAACAAATCCCAAACCATTATTTCGGCAGTTGCCTGGCATCTTGCGCCATCTGTAGACACGTCAGCAGGTCGACGTAACTCGGCGTGCCGCCAATATTGGTTTCCCCGATGCATTGCGCCTTGTCGGGCGCGCGAAACTTCGACCATTGCGTTTGCAGTTGAGTCAGGGCCTGCTGCTCATCCTCAACACATCTTTTGACCGTTTCATTCTGACCGACACTCAAGTCAAATGCCTGGGTACTATCGACGCGGCATCCGCGCTCGATATTGAATTTGGGTACGCCGTCCGCCACGGTAATCACGAGCTGGGTGCCCAGCACGATCATCGAAAATGGAAGCAACATGCTGCCCTCCTGAGGCAAGTGATGACGATATCACGTGGCGAGAGGTCCATCCCGCAATGCCAAGGCTTTGCTCCAAGGCATTTCCGTACTCCTGGATTTCCCCGAAGCTGAAAAATGGCCCGGCCCCCGGCAAGAGGTGGCAATGCAATGTGCGGCGATTTGCTACCGAGGATCGCCTGGAATTATTTGGCACGCCGGCCGGTGCTGCGCGAAAAAATAATCTGCTACGAGTTCGCTATCAACGCGTCCGTCACAGCAGCACGGCGTTTAATCTGCTAAGTTCAAAAGATGACATGAAAGTCCGGGGTGCACAAAGCAAAAGACCGCCTTCCGGCGGTCTTTCGTTACCAGCGCCTCCGCACCGATCCGAGCCGACGTGCTTATTCCTCACCGAACAAGGGAAGCCGGCGCGTCTCGATTCTCACCGGTTCGGCCAAAAACTCCCGTCTCGGCAGGGTTTCTTCCCGAACTCTTTCCTCGACCGCTTGCAGCTCTTGCTCCTGTCGCTGCTGATGCCGGCGCCTGTCGGCCCATTGCTGGCGCCGCTCGGCTCTTCGCTTCTCTGCCGCCCGCTTCATATCCGTGTCGCGTGCTTTGGCGACGCTGTCGTCCGCAGCAGCGGTCTCCTCGCGCGCCGCCGGCTGCATTGCGGATGTCGATGCGTGAAGGGCGGGCTGGGCCGTTGCACCTTTGTCAGTCGGCTGCGCTGCTGCGGGCTGGCTGGAATTCGAAGTGACCAACTCCGCCTGTACCGGCGTCGCCGGAGTCTGTCCTTGAATCTGGCTTGAGGCTTGGGTCTGGGGCGGAGCCACCGCGACGGCTCCGGATGTTGCCTGCTGTGTCGCAGCCAGATATGGCCCCGGCTGCGATGCCGCGGCCGACACCTGGATCGGCTCGGCCGACATGCGCCGCTCCAGCCTGGTCATCTCGCCTTTGGGGGATTTGGGACTAACGATATCCGCGATCAGGAGACCTCCACCGACACCGCCGACGATCGCGGCGACGACGGTTCCGGCTCCTGCAAAATAAGCCGTCGAAATGCGCATGTCTGGCTCCTTTCGATCGGGCAACGCCCGACGTGTTCTGATGTTCCGCAGCGAGCAGGCCGCAGCTCAGGGGAACCAAACGAAGCATCAGCGGTGGAACGATGCGCTCTCAATGGTTGCGCGTGCCACTGGCTGCGCGAGCTTGCGAGCCTGGAGATTCCAATCAAAGGGAGAAAATCAAACGGAGCGATTGCGCCGATCACCGTTACCGTGGCGGCGGAACCAACCGGCCGAAACTTGCCACAAGGCTTCTGTCGCCACGACGTTTCGAGCGAAGGGCTGTCCCGCATTCGGAAGCAGAGCGGCTACCGGTTCGCGTGAAGAAATGCGTCAGAATACAGAGGCAGCTGAACGCGCGCCGCGCTCAAATCATCGACGCGACTTTTTCCAGCCCGATCAGGCGGGCGAGCGCGCGGACTTCACGCTTCTGGTCTTCGCGGAGCTGAAACAGCAGCGGCATCGCGGCCGACTTCAGCTGCTGGACTTCTTCGGCCTCGGGATCGATCGGCGTCGCGTTGGACTCGGCCTGACGCGTGGCGTGGATCTTGCGGGCCACGGCGCGCAAGGCATTTTCGACCGCCGGCCAATCGGATTCCTGCGACGCGGAAAGTTTCAGGCGCTCCTTGATCCCGGCGATCTGGCCATCGCTGAGCAGCGCGTAGGCCTTCTGCACCGCCGGTTTGATCGCGGCCTTCGGCTTCGGCGGCGCGGCCTCCGGCGCCGTGATGATCTTCGGCGCGTCGATTTCGGGGGTCGCGGATGCATAGGCCTGCCGCAGCGGCTCGCCTGGGGCGGCCACGGTTTGCGGCGGCTCGCGCGAGGCGACGACCGTTTGCGGCGGCTCGTAGGATGCAAGCGCAGCCGCAACGACGGCCAACCTGTCCCGCTTGCTTTCCTTATTGGTCACGGGGCCTTGGGCCACGGGCGAAGCGACCTCCGACGGGCCCACCGATATGCCGGCACCGCCGAGAATGCTGGTGGCAGCCGCCCCGACGATCAGGAAACACGTCAGCGCGATGATGGTAATCGTTCGTGTCAAGCAGCGCTCCCCGTTCCGTCAATGCCCACGGAAACCTGGCCGAAGACTGGGCAATAATTAAGGCTTAACCGTGCCCGTCGCGGGGGTGAAAGCCCATTTGAAAGCCGATTTGCGGGTGCGAAAACCGGCCGCGAGCCGAAAATCAGGCCGCGGCGGCGAGAACGTAGGCTTCCTGGATATCGGCCACGATATCGGACGCCTCCCACAGCGCATCCGGTGCGACCGACCTCAAACTGATGGTCCAGTTGCTCTTGCTGGTGCGGGGCATGCTGACAATCTCGAATTCCACGTTGCGGCATAACGGATGCCGCCCGAGCGCGCGGGCGACCCGGAAGCTGATCTCCTCCAGGCTGGCCGGGGTTTTCGCCAAAAGTGTTCCGAAATCCATGTCGCATCCCTTCAACGGCGCTCTCGGGCACGGCCCGCCGCGAGAGCGCGGAAATGGCCGCGGAGATATTGTTGGAGTGATATGGTTAACGGCCCGTTAAGGTAGATTTGGCCGGCGTTAACCGCTGAAGATTGGCCCTCTGTGCGAGCCCGGCGGGTCGCAGCCTGCGCGGCGCCGGGGCCCGGTCGCGAATCACGCCGAGCTCTCGGGAGGACGAGCTATCGGGAGGATGTGTCCCTGCCACGATACTCGGCGAGGCTGCGCGCGACGAAGGTGCTAAAGGCGAGCTTCTGGACCGGTCGCGAACGGATGGTCGGGTAAGGGCTCGCGCTCGTCTCCGCCCAGCAATTGATCGAGCCGGTCGCGCAGCTGATCCTGATGATATGGTTTTGCCAGCCGTGGCAGATCGAGCTGCGCCCCCTCCGGCAATTCGGCATAACCGGTCGCGAGCAGGATCGGCAGCGACGGCCGCACCTGCCGTGACGCCGCCGCCAGTTCGATGCCGGTCATGCCCGGCATCACATGATCGGTCAGCATCAAGTCGATCGGCTGCTCGCTCCTGATGATGTCGAGGGCGTGCAGGCCGGAACTGACGCCGATCACCTGGTGACCGAGATCTTCCAGCATTTCGGTGGTCGACATCGCGATCAGCGGATCGTCGTCCACGAACAGGATCACCGCCGAGCGGCTGACCTTCGGCACCGTATGAACCGGGCTTGCGGCTTTCGGCGCGTGGGTCGCGACCGGCAGGATCAGTGTCGCGGTGGTGCCCTTTCCGACCGTGCTCGTCAGTTGCAGCGCGCCGCCAAGTTGCACGGCGAGCCCATGGACCATCGACAGGCCGAGGCCGGTGCCCTTGCCGAGCGGCTTCGAGGAGAAGAACGGCTCCACCGCCCGCTTCAATATCTCCGGCGCCATGCCCGAGCCGGTATCGATAACCGACAGTTTCAGGTAGCTGCCGGACTTCAGCGCCGGATCGCCGCTCGACTGATATTGCGACACCTTGATGTCGATCGCGCCGCCGTCCGGCATCGCGTCGCGCGCGTTGATGGCAAGATTGAGAATGGCGAGCTCAAGCTGGTTGGCGTCGATGCGCGCCGGCGGCAGACCTTGCGGAACATCCACCCGTAGCGCGACGCGCGGCCCCAGGGAACGCTCGAGCAGATCGGTCATGCCCAGGATCAGGGCGCTCAGATCGACCGGCACCGCGCGGAGATCCTGCTGCCGCGCGAACGCTAGAAGGCGCTGCGTCAGCGAGGCGCCGCGCTCCGCGCCCTGCACCGCACCGTCGATCAGGCGATGCAGACGAGGGTCATCGGGGATCCGCTTGCGCAGCAGATCGAGATTGCCCATCACCGCCATCAGCAAATTGTTGAAATCATGGGCGACGCCGCCGGTGAGCTGGCCGATCGTCTCCATCTTCTGTGCCTGCCGCAATTGCTCCTGCGCTCGTTCGCGCGCGGCGACCTCTTTCATCAAGTCGTCGGTGCGCTGCTCGACCCGCTGTTCGAGCGTGGCCGTCAGCTCCGCCAGCGCCGTGCGCTCGGCCGCCAATTGCGCCAGCAGATTTTCGCGTTCGATTTCAGCGGTCTTGCGCGCGGTGATATCGGACGAAACACCGACAAGGGATTTGATGCTGCCCTCGGGGCTGCGAACCGCCCGCGCGCGGACATCGACCCAGTGCTGCGAGCCGTCGGGCCAGACGTTGCGGAATTCGATGCTGTAGTCCTGCCCGGTTTCGACGGTCCGGCCGAGCACCTCGAGGCGCCTCGCACGATCGTCGGGATGAACCGCCGCCAGCAGATCCTGATAGGAGAACGGCTCGTCCGGCTTGCGTCCGAAGAACGCCTTGCAGGTGTCGGAGGCCTCCAGCTCATACTCGGGCAGATGCAGCTCGAGCGCACCGAGATGACCGGCGTTCAGCGCGGTTTGCAGCAGGCTCTCGCTTTCGGTGAGATCCAGGAGAATGGCGCGGGTCTGGTACTGGCGGCGCCGGCCCCTGACCGCGGAACCGACGATGCTCACCAGCGTGGTGGGGTGAAACGGGCGCTCAATGAAAGTGACATTGCCGAGCACCTGTCCCAACCGCGCGGCATCCGGATTGCGCTCGGGGCCGCCGCCCTGATGCGTCAACAGCACGATCGGAAAATCCGACCATGACGGCTGTTCGTTGAGCCAGCGCACGAGGCCGCGCAGATCGGCGGTCTTGATCGCCTCGTCGGCAATCACGGCGAGACCTGCACCGCTTTCGATTTCACGCATCAAGGCCGCGAGGTCGGCGCAGATGTTGGCGTAGTAGCCGGCCTCCTTGATCAGCGCGGCGGCGACCAGGGCGTCACGTCCCATAGGCGCCAGGATGACGGCTCGCTCGGAAGAGGCGCCCGGCCTCACGCCCCCTGCTCCTGCAAAAGCGGCCGGCCCTCGCCCAGATAAACGGGAACGCCTCTCAATATTCCCTGGAAGCCGTCGAGCGGCTCGCCGATGGTGAG
Source organism: uncultured Alphaproteobacteria bacterium (assembly GCA_963793165.1). Taxonomy (GTDB): domain Bacteria; phylum Pseudomonadota; class Alphaproteobacteria; order Rhizobiales; family Xanthobacteraceae; genus Bradyrhizobium. The sequence goes on along the minus strand of CAWBYU010000001.1, from coordinate 485,843 downwards.
GCCGCGGCCGTCAATCCGGAATTCGCGAATCGTCGATTCATGCATTCCGGTGCGCTTCTTGATGATGGATATCGCGCGCCGCACCGTGCCCAGCGCCTCGAAATAGCGCAGCAGGACGACGGTATCGGCGAGATAGGTCACATCGACCGGCGCCTTCATGTCGCCGACCAGCCCATGCTGCGCCACCGTCATGAATGTCGCCGCTCCCCGGCGGTTCAAATACTGCAATAATTCATGGATGTGCAGAATCAGCGAATTCTCATCGGGCATGGCTGCCTGGTAGCCGTTGAGGCTGTCGATCACCACAGTCTTGATGCGGTCTTCGTCGACCCGCTTGCGGACGCGGTACGCGAATTCGCCGGGCGACAGTTCGGCGGCGTCCACCTGCTCGATGAAGAGAGCGCCGGTGCGCTGCATCGCTTCCAGATCGATGCCGAGACCTTTCATGCGCGCGAACAACAGGCCGAGTTCTTCATCGAACACGAACAGCGCCGCCTTTTCGCCTCGGCTGACGGCGGCGACAACGAAGACGATCGCGCTCAGCGATTTGCCGGTGCCGGCGGGTCCGAGAATAAGCGTGCTCGAGCCGGTCTCGACCCCGCCGCCCAACAACCGGTCCAACTCCGCGAGCCCGCTCGACATCTTTTTGCGTTTGAAGTTGCTGCGATATTCCGAGGCCACCAGCCGCGGAAACACATTCAGCCCGCCGGTCGTGATGGTGACGTCATGATAGCCGCCGCGAAATTTCACGCCGCGATACTTGATGACGCGGGCACGGCGGCGTTCCGCGCCATAGGCCGGCGCCAGTTCTTCGAGACGGAGCACGCCATGGGCGACGCTGTGCACGGTCTTGTCGGCGACGTCAGCGGTGAGATCGTCGAGCAGCATCACGGTGGTGTTGAATTTCGCAAAATAATGCTTGATCGCCAGGATCTGCCGCCGGTAGCGAAGCGAGCTCTGCGCCAGCAGCCTGATCTCCGAGAGGCTGTCCAGCACCACCCGGCTCGGCCGCGCGCGCTCAACCGCTTCGAAGATCTGCTTGGTGGTCTCGCCAAGTTCGAGATCCGATGAATAGAGCAGGCTCTGCTGCTGCTCGGCATCCAGCAAACTTTCCGGGGGCAGCAGTTCGAATACCTCGATCCCCTCGTCCAGCGACCAGCCGTGAGAGGCCGCACCCTCGCGCAATTCGCGCTCGGTTTCGGACAGCGTGATATAGAGGGATCTTTCGCCGGCCTTTGCGCCTTCGCGCAGAAACTGCAGCGCCACCGTGGTCTTGCCGGTTCCAGGCGCGCCCTCCACCAGAAAAAGATGCCCGCGCGAAAAGCCGCCGGACAAAATATTGTCCAGGCCCCATATGCCGGTTTTCGCGTGGTCGGCGATGGTTTCGACGAGATTCATGGTACCCCCTAACCGGGTTTAAATTCCCAGGGCATCGGGCGGTTCCATCCAGACGAACTATTTTTCGGTGGATTCAGGGTAGAATTAAGGAGGCCATGCACGCCAGGCGGCTACGCAGCCGGCTAAACTCTTCCGGCTGGCTCTCGCAATAATCCGAGGACGCAGCCAAGATTATAAAGACGCAGGAAAATGCGCGACGCAGAGAAATGCGCCGACGGTTGACGATTCCGTTCTTCCACCGACCAGGAAACGGTTCGGTTGCGGCGTGAGGCTCGCTTCGGCTCCTTGGCCGTCAGCCGGCCTGGCGCAGTCCTTCGGCGCCATTGGGCAGTTCGATATCCACCTCAAGCGTCGACACGCTTTCGCCCCGCTCCATCTTGACGATCACCTTGTCCGGATCGAGCACGACATGCCGCGAAACCACGGCGAGAATTTCTTCCCGCAGCACCCCCAACAGGTCCGGCTGGCCGCGCAGGCTGCGTTCATGCGACAGGAGAATCTGCAGCCGTTCCCGCGCAACCGGCGCGGAAGCATTACGGCTGTTCAGGAAGCGGAGCAGATTCTCATGCGGCCCTCCGTCCCAGCAGTCGATCCATCAGCCCTTTGCGCTCGGTCGGCACCTGCATCGTGACGGTCTCGCCCATCAGGCGACGGGCCGCGTCGTTGTAGGCGCGGGCCGGCGCACTCGCAGCGTTGTTCAACGTGACGGGTGTGCCGATGTTCGACGCGCGCAGAACGTCCTGGCTCTCGGGAATGATGCCGAGAAGCGGGGTGGCAAGGATTTCAAGAATGTCCTCAATGGTCAGCATTTCGCCGCGTGATGCGCGGGCCGAATCATATCGGGTGATCAATACATGCTTCTTGACCTGCTCGCCTTTCTCGGCCTTCACGGTTTTTGAATCGAGCATGCCGATGATCCGGTCGGAATCCCGGACCGATGAGACTTCGGGGTTGGTGACGATGACGGCCTCGTCGGCATAGCGCATCGCGAGCGTCGCGCCGCGCTCGATGCCCGCCGGGCTGTCGCAGATGATCCAGTCGTATTTGGTTCGCAGTTCTGCGATGATGTTGCCGACGCCCTCATCCGTCAGGGCATCCTTGTCCCTGGTTTGGGAGGCGGGCAGCAGCCACAAAGTTTCCAGGCGCTTGTCGCGAATGAGGGCCTGCGAAAGCTTGGCAACGCCCTGCACCACATTGATGAGATCGAACACGACCCGCCGTTCCGCTCCCATCACGAGGTCGAGGTTGCGCAGACCGACGTCGAAGTCGACGACGACGACTTTTTGCCCGCATTGCGCGAGCGACGCGCCAAGCGCAGCCGTCGTAGTGGTCTTTCCAACGCCACCCTTGCCAGACGTCACGACCAGGACTTTGGCCATTGTTACCTCCTTACTCGGTTAATTCGGTGTTAATTCAGCGGTGTAATTTTCATGACATCGCCTTCCAGCCACGCTTGAGCCGGCTGATTGCGCAGGGCGTCGTCGATCTGTTCGGCGGTCTGGTAGTAGCCATCGATGGCCAGAAGCTCCGCTTCTATCCTCTGGCAATAAATCCGTGCGGCGGAATTACCGTTGACACCTGCCATCGCGCGACCGCGAAGCGTGCCGTAAATATGGATGGAGCCGCCGGCGACGATCTCCGCACCGGACCCGACCGAGCCCAGCACCGTCACGTCGCCTTCGGTAAAAATAATCGATTGACCGGATCGAACCGGGTTTTCGAGCAGCAGCGACGTCGGCTTCGGCTGGGCTTCGGGCGGTTTCGGTTTGTTCTGCTCGAGCAGACAGTGCCGTCCGCCCGTCAGTAACGGCGGCATGCTCGTGGTGAGGTGGCTTTCGTCGACCCCCTCGATCCCCAAGACGCGAATATTCCGGCCTTCCAGACTTGTGACGAGGTGCGCAATGGCGGATTGGCTGAGATCGACGGCGGACAGATCAAGTACAACTGGTTTTCCGACAAAGAAGCCGGGCGAGCGAGCGAGCGTTGCGTCGATTTCCTCGAGCCAGGCTACGATCGGCACCACGGGGCAAAACACGAACGCAACATAGGAGCGGCCGCGAAGACGCACCTGTTGGCGTGCTGGTTCTGCTTTCGCATGCATAAGGGACGACTCGCCTTTTCTTATCGAATGGTTAATGATCGGCCAAGTTAGTTAACGGAATGTTAATAGCGCGCGCTGCGCAGCGGCCGGCGGCGTCGCCAATCGATGAAGGTCGCGGAGACGCTGCGATTGCGCCGCAATTGGCGCTGAAACGACGTTTACGATTGAGGCAGGAGATGCGCGTCAACACCCGAAAAAACCGCTGGCAGGCAGCTCGCATTTTTGTCGGGACGGTTAACGCACCAAATCATACCTCAGTTTCGTCTATTTTCGATCTTAATAATGTCGGTACGCAGTTTCATCACTGCCGGGTGACTTTTTGTGTGTGGGAGCTTTAAAGTCACTCCGCCGCCGTTCAAGGCGGACTGTGCCGCAGGGGGCGAGGCAATGGAATCGGCATGGGCAGCGCCGTTTCGGGGGCGTTTTAGCCAATCGTCGCGGGTTATATCGAACGGTGCTGATTTTGCACCGAATGCTTTGCTTCGAGTTCTACGAAAGAACTTTACGTCTCGTTTGCGATCGACGGTTTTCCCCCGCAAGGCGGACCTCTCCGCTTGGGGCATTTGTTTATTACGTCCGCATAAGGCGCCCACAGACAGTTACTGCAACCCTAGTGGGTAGCCGCGGTATAATAACCAAGTGCAACCAAGTGTTAGTGAGGAGTGGCGTATGAGTACCGCAAGCGAGCAAGACCATCTCAACCCCAACGATCGGTTGTACTACGCTCCGCGTTGGCTACGTGAAAGATCCGAGACAGCAATGTCCCCTTCTCCCGAAGTAGCGTCCGCGAACCTCCCGCGGCCCAGTTCCACGCCACATTCTTTCGATGCCTTGCTGGAGGAGGCCGTTGCCGAGTCGCTTCGGCATCCGCTTGACCCTCAGGTGATGCACGAGCCCCCGGGCTTTGTGCGGGAACTGGATCGGCGAATGGCGATCCTGAGCGTCGCTGGTCGCTTTGCCGCGGCCATCGGCGTTTCGGCTATCGTGGCGCTGTTCTTCGTCATCATGGTCCCCGCTTCGCGAGATTATGCGCGGCAAGCTGACGGCAGCATGTCCTTTACCGGGGTGTTGCAGTCGTTAAGGACCGCTCTGTCCCAGTCGCGTCAAAAAGACGACGAGTCCAAACCCGCTCTTGCCGAGTTTCAGACCATCCTGGCATCGCCTCCTGCGGCCCAGCCTGTGACGCGTGAAGAGTCCGAAGCGCTGCTTCACCAGTTTGTGCAATGGCAGCAGCAGCCCGCATCGCCGCCCACAAAACCTTAGTTACCCAGTCGACCGAACCAACGCGGAGAGAACAACAATGCCCAATTTGACCTTGGTCCAGCGGAGCCTGCGATGACCCTTCGTTGGACGGTTGTATTCGGTGCATTGCTTGCCGGCGCTGCAAGCGCGGCGGCCGGTGACAAGACCGACGTCGTGCGCGACCTTGCCGGCCGCGTCGGGCCGGTCGTCGGCTCGGCACTCGCCTGCCGGGACATCGCGCGGCCCCGCATTCAGATCATCGTCGACAAGTTCGCGGCCGTGATCACGGAAGCCTCCTCCAACGAGGCTGAACGCTCCGACCTCACGCAGGCGCTCGATCGCAGCGTCGCCGACGGCCGTAACGCCGTGACCACGGGTAGGATCGACTGCAGATCGGCGGACCGCCAGCTGGCCGATCTCGAACGCTCGATCGCCGGACCCGGACCGAGTCCGAGCTTGTCCGCGGTTATCGCACCGTCTTCCGCCGCCGCCGCCACCGCGCCGACGGCACCGGTCCCCATTGCCTCTCCCAGTGCGCCGGTCCGGGGCATGACCGATCGGGAAATCCGGTTCGGAATGGCCGCGCCGTTTTCCGGCCCTGCAAAGGAACTCGGGCGGCAGATGAAGCTTGGGATCGATGCCGCCTTCAACCGGATCAACGACGCCGGGGGCGTGGAAGGCCGATTGCTCAAGCTTTTCGCGGCGGATGACGGCTATGAGCCGACGCGCACGCCCGAAGCCATGAAGCAGCTCTACGACAGGGACCAGGTATTCGGCATCATCGGAAATGTCGGAACACCCACCGCGGGCGTTGCCGTCCCCTTTGCGCTGGAGCGGCGGATGCTGTTCTTCGGCGCTTTCACCGGCGCCAATGTGCTCCGCCACGATCCTCCCGATCGCTACGTATTCAACTATCGCGCAAGCTATGCCGAAGAGACCGACGCCGTGGTGCGCTATCTGGTGAAAATCCGCCGGATACCGCCGAGGCAGATCGCCGTCTTCGCCCAGCAGGATACCTACGGCGATTCCGGGTTTGCCGGCGTCTCCAAGGCGATACGCGGGCTTGGCGCCAGCGATACCGCGATCGTGCGGCTCAACTACAAGCGCAATACCGTCGACGTCGACGAGGCGATCAATCAGTTGAAATTGCTGAAGCCGCCCATCAAGGCCGTGGTCATGGTGGCAACATATCGGGCCGCCGCAAAGTTCATCGAGAGGACGCACGACCTCTATCCCGGAATGCTCTACACCAACGTGTCGTTCGTGGGCAGCACCGCGCTGGCCGACGAATTGATGCTGTTGGGACCGCGCTATGCCAACGGCGTCATCGTGACACAAGTGGTGCCCGCGGTTTCCGGCTATTCGAGCGTGGTTCTCGAATACAAGAATGCCCTGGCCAAATACTTCCCCGGCGAGGCGCCTGATTACGTTTCGCTCGAGGGTTACGTTGCGGCAAACGTCCTGATCCAGGGGCTGAAACGCGCCGGACCGCAATTCGACACCGAGAAGCTGATCGACGTCCTGGAGAATACGCGCAATTTCGACCTGGGCCTTGGGGCCCAACTCAGCTTTGGCCGCGCCGAACACCAGGCTTCGCACAAGATCTGGGGAACGACGCTCGACGAATACGGAAAGTACCAAGCCATCGAACTCGAATAACCATCGTTTTCGATGGTGACGTAACGTCCGTTCGAGCATCCCGGAACGGGATCTCCTGCATCACAGCGGCGGATCGACGGCCTCGTCGTATTCTTTCTTGAATCGCGCGATCAATTCGGCGGCGGGCAGGATTTTGCCGACGCTGCCGACGCCCTGGCCGCTGCCCCATATTTCCTTCCAGGCTTTCGGCTTGGCGCGTTCACCGGAGGTGTCGGTGCCGAAGCTCATTTTCGATGCATCCGACTCCGGGAGATTGTCGGGGTCCATTCCCGCCGCGACGATCGACGGCTTCAGATAATTGCCGTGCACGCCGGTGAACAGATTCGAATAGACGATGTCCTCCGCGGTCGAGGTGGTGATCATTTCCTTGTAGCCCGCCACCGCATTGGCCTCCGCGGTGGCGATGAACGCCGAGCCGATATAGGCAAAGTCGGCGCCGAGAATCCGCGCCGCCCGGATGGCGCGGCCATTGGCGATCGCGCCCGACAGCGCGATCGGCCCATCGAACCACTGCCGCGTCTCCGCCACGAACGCCAATGGCGATATCTCGCCGGCATGGCCGCCGGCGCCGGCCGACACCAGGATCAGGCCGTCGGCGCCCTTCTCGATCGCCTTGTGCGCGAACCTCTGGTTGATCACGTCGTGAAAAACGATGCCGCCCCAGCCATGCGCGGCCTGATTGAGTTCTTCGCGTGCGCCGAGCGAGGTGATCATCATCGACACCTTGTGCTTCTCGCAGACCGCAAGATCCTGCTCGAGGCGGTTGTTCGAGCGGTGCACGATCTGGTTCACCGCGAACGGCGCCGACAGCCGGTCGGGATGCGCCTTGTCGTGCGCCGCGAGTTCTTCCTTGATCCGCACCAGCCACTCGTCGAGCAGCGCCGGCGGACGCGCGTTCAGCGCCGGAAACGATCCGACGATGCCGGCCTTGCACTGCGCGATGACCAGATCGGGCACGGAGATGATAAACAGCGGCGCACCGATCACGGGAATCGACAAACGTCCCTTGAACAAGGCAGGCATGGACATTCGGAACAATCCTTCTATCGGTTCAGGGGATGGCGCGACACATCTTCCTAAAAATGCCAGACATCATACCAACAACGCAATCGCCGTCAGCACGGATTATCCATGCTTCGGAGCGTTTCGAGCGAAAGCCCTCCCCGGTCTTCGGATAGCGGGCGGGTACCGGTTGGCGTCAAGAGCCAAGAAGGCTTCGCGCTACTGGCACAGCGCACTGGTAACGTAATTGTCGGTCCGGCAGTCGTCCGGTTTTCGGGTGCGGCCGGGGATAAACACCTTCGGAGAGCAGGTTTGCGCCGAGTCGGTGTTGAGGCTCTTGCCTTCCTTGTAACCCTTGGTCTGGCAGAGTTTGTCGGCGCCGGCTTTGCAGTCCGGCGCGCCGTTCGCCGACAACGGACATGCCGTGCGTCCCGCCACCATGGAGGACGGCTTGGCCAGGCGCGACAAACTCTCGCCCGCGTCCTTGGTATCCGAATTGAAGTTCTCCATCGTCTTCTGCGGGCTTTTCAAGCTGGGCAGGATCGACAAGGACTTCTCGAACCATTTGCCCATTTCGTTGATCAGGCCCGGATTCTGTTGGCGTGCCGGCGGCGGCGGCAATGGCTCGTCTTGCGCGGACGCGGGGACGGCTTGCTGGGCCGGCGCCTGGATGCCGGGAGTCTGGATGCCGGGAGTCTGAACCCCAGGAGCCTGAACACGTGTAGAAGGCAGCGGCGGGGATGCCTGCGGCCAACCGGCGCCGGCGGCCATCAAGGATATCGACACCACGGCGCCCGCGGTCGCAAGATGCGTCCTGAGCAACGCGACAAGGTTTTCGGTTCGATCAGGCATGACGTCGAGCGTAAACCCTGCAGCCGCCGGGAGGCGAAGCCGCGGCGGCGGTCAAAACATTCGAAACGCGACGATAAAACCCAGCACCAGCACGCCGGCGCCCAGCGCCACCCACAGTCCCAGATGTTTCTCGATCCTGATCCGGATCCATTCGCCGTAGCGGTTGAGAAGAATGGCCACTATGAAGAAGCGGCCGCCACGCGCAATCACCGACAGCGCCACGAACAGCCAGATGTTGTAGTTCGCAAAACCGGAGGTGATGGTTACGAGCTTATAGGGGATCGGCGTCAATCCCTTCAGCAGGATAATCCATGCGCCGTATTCGGCGTAGCCGGCGCGGAACGCCTCGACCTTGTCGCCATATCCATAAAGCTGGATCAGCCAATGCCCGACCGAATCGTACAGCAGCGCGCCGATGGCATAGCCGAGAATGCCGCCCAGCACCGAGGCTCCCGTACAAACGGCGGCGTAGAGCCACGCCCGCTGCGGCCGCGCCAGCGACATCGGAATCAGCATCACGTCCGGCGGCACCGGGAAAAACGAGCTTCTCCGCGAACGCGACCGCTCCCATGACCCAGAGCGCATAGGGCTTGTGCGCGGCGTCGATACACCAATTGTAAATTCGTCTCAGCATGCCGCGATGAACCACCCTGCGGCGGATTTGTCCATGCCGGGGATTTGCGGCAATAACCTTCCTGGAAGGCCTAGCCGCGTTTGCGCAGATTGCGGCTCTCAAGCGCGACAATTGGTCGCCGTGCGATCCGCGGCTGCGAAACCTTGGGCAGTTTTACCGCGGATTTCGGCAGCTTCTCGGCAATTCCGAGCAGATGTTCGCGGCGCTCCATTTCACGCCACACGTCCCCGGGCCGGACCCCGGCCGACGCCCATAAAACGGTGAGATTGTAGAGAAGGTCTGCGCTCTCCCGGACCACCGCGCCGGAATTGCCGTTTACCGCGTCGATCACGACTTCGATGGCTTCTTCGGCCAGTTTCTTGGCCATTTTCGACGGGCCGCGCTGAAAAAGCCGTGCGGTCCGCGACGTGGCCGGATCGAGATCCTTGGCCGCGAGGACAGCAACATACAGCCGCTCAAGCAAATCGCTCATCGCCCGAAACTAATCGAAACCGATGGCCAACGTGTTAACGGCCGGTTTCCAGCTGCCGCATTCCGCGAAAAATCCGCCGGCGCACAGGGCGGCCGACGGATCGATCGGTGCGGTAACGCCGCTTTACCAGCCGGCGTTGGGATGACCGCGGTAATAAGGCACGCCGGAGCCGTATCCGCCGCCATAATAGGGCTGACCGCCGTAATAGGGGCCACCGCCGTAATAACCGGGGCCGCCGCCATAGTAATAGTCGTCGCGACGGTTCTGGGACGCGGCAATGGCAATGCCGGTGCCGACAATGCCAGCAAATGCAGCAGCTGCCGCAGCTCCGCCGCCGCCACCCCGGTAATATCGCCGCCGGGCGCTGAAATCAGTGGCGTCGCTGGTGCCGGTCGCCGCCGACAGGCCCTTGCCTGAAGGCGCGGATCCCGCACGAGCCAGCGACGGCTCGACAACGGTCAGAGCCATTGCGGCGACCGTCGCCACCGCTGCGGCGCGTCCGATGGATGAAAACAAGCCTTTTCGCGTGAACATCTCGATATCCTCCGTGGCAGCCTGGCCCGGCAGGCCCCAGCAGCTAACCACTCAGCCCACGTTAGGTTCCCCAATCCGAACGGGAGCTGAACGAGCCGCGGCATGTGCTCATCGACCGTTCACATTCGATGAGGCAGAATGCGGCTGTTGCGGTTGTGGCGTCACGAAACAGACATGGCCCGCGCAGTAGCAGTAATTGTGACCGGTGCCGATGTAACCCGATGCGCGTATTCCAGACCATTGCCGGCCGCGTGTTTCTGGCTTCGCTGACGGGCCTGCTGGGTTTTGCGAATCTCGGTCCGGGAGAGAGCCGCGCCGCGGATGAAGTTCGGCAACCGGTTGCGATCCAGTTTTCCCTCGATCGTCCGATCGATGCCGGCGCGGCACCTTTCGTGATGGCCTCGAGCAGCGGCCTGTTCGGTTCGGAAGGTCTTGCCGTCACCACCAACATCGCCGGCGGATCCCCGGACGCGATTGCACGCGTCGCCGCCGGCACCAGCGATTTCGCGCTGGTTGACCTCAACGAACTGATCCGCTTTCGCGACAAGCCGGGTACGCCCACCGTCAAGGCGGTGTTCGTGCTGTTCAACAAAGCTCCCTATGCCATCGTCGCCCGCAAGAGCCGGGGTATCCACGCGCTCTCCGACATCGAGGGTAAAACCCTCGGTGTCGCCGAAGGCGACCTTTCGATCCGGCTCTGGCCGGCGCTGGCGCGGCAGAACGGCATCAAGGTCGCGAATGTGCAGCAGAGCAAGATCAGCGCCGCGGTGCGCGAGCCGATGCTGTCGGCGGGGCAAGTCGATGCCGTGACCGGGTTTTCCTATCTGTCGGCGGTCAATTTGCGGGATCGCGGCATCCCGGCCGACGACCTCGCCGTGCTTCGGTACGCCGATTATGGCTGCGAGGCCTACGGCTTCGCGGTGATCGTCAATCCGGCATTCGCGGCCGCAAGGCCCGAGGCGGTGAAGGGCTTCCTGCGCGCGGTGATCGCCGGCACCCATCTGACCATCAAGGACCCCGGGCACGCGGTGGACGAAGTGGTCAGCCGGATGGACGGCGGCTTGCGCGATCTCGAACTGGAGCGCCTGCACACCGTGACTCGCGACAATATTCTCACCGACGAAGTGAAACGCAACGGTATCGGCGACGTCGATCCGGCCCGCCTCGAGCGCTCGATCGGTGCCATCGCCGAGGATTTCAAGTTCCGCAAAAAGCCGTCCGCGGCGGATATTTTCGACGAAGCCTTCCTGCCCCCATTGGATGGCCGCCTGATCAACTGAGCAAAAGATCAGCCGGCGCTGGTTCTCACCGGCGATCCCTGATTAGAATGCGCCAGCCGAGCGACCAACCCCCGCCGACATCCTGAGTGCTTCATGTCCCTGCCTCGCCTCTATACGCGCGTCCTTCAACTGCTCGGCAAGGAAAAGCGGCTGGGCTGGATTCTCGCCGTCGCCAATCTGGCGCTCGCCGGCGCCCAATTCGCCGAACCGGTGCTGTTCGGCCGCATCGTCGATGTTCTCTCCGGCAAGCCCTCCACAGGCCCGCTCGAATCTTCGGCCGCCTGGCCGCTGCTGGCGGCCTGGGCGGCGTTCGGCCTGTTCACCATAGGGTGCAGTGCGGCGGTCGCGCTGCATGCCGACCGGCTGGCGCACCGCCAGCGCCAGGCGGTGCTGACCAATTATTTCGAACACATCATGCAACTGCCGCTGACGTTCCACACCGGCACCCATTCCGGCCGCCTGATGAAGGTGATGCTGAACGGCACCGACTCGCTGTGGCGGCTGTGGCTCGGATTTTTCCGCGAGCATTTCGCCGCGATCATGTCGCTGGTGGTGCTGCTGCCGCTGTCGCTTTACATCAACTGGCGGTTGGCGATCCTGCTGTTTGCCCTGTGCGTGGTGTTCACGGTGCTGACGACACTGGTGGTGCGCAAGACCTACGGCATGCAGAGCGAGGTCGAGGCGCATTACAGCGATCTTTCCGCGCGCGCCTCCGACGCGCTCGGCAACGTCGCGCTGGTGCAAAGCTTCGTGCGCATCGATGCCGAGGTGCAGGGCCTGCGGTTCGTCGCCGACAAGCTGCTGGCGGTGCAGATGCCGGTGCTGTCGTGGTGGGCGATGGTCACCGTCATCACGAGAGCGTCGACCACCATCACCGTGCTGGCGATCTTCACCGTCGGCATCGCGCTGCACCAGCAGGGCCTCACCACGGTCGGCGAAATCGTGATGTTCGTGAGTTTCGCGACCATGCTGATCCAGAAGCTCGAACAGGTGGTGAGCTTCATCAACAATGTGTTCATGGAAGCGCCGCGGCTGCAGGAGTTCTTCCACGTGCTGGATGCGGTGCCCGCGGTCCGCGACCGGCCCGACGCGATCGATACCGGGCGGCTTTCGGGTCTGGTCGAATTCAACGACGTCTCGTTTTCCTATGACGGCAAGCGGCCCGCGGTGGAAGATCTCTCCTTCACCGCGCTGCCCGGCCAGACCATCGCGCTGGTCGGCCCGACCGGCGCCGGCAAGTCGACTGCGATTGCATTGCTGCATCGCGCGTTCGACCCGCAGTCGGGCATCATCAAGATCGACGGCATGGATGTCCGCGGCCTGACGCTGACGGCGCTGCGGCGGAATATCGGCGTGGTGTTCCAGGAGGCGCTGCTGTTCAATCGTTCGATCGCCGACAATCTGCGCGTCGGCAAGCCGGACGCCACCGATGAGGAAATGCGGGTCGCGGCCGCGCGCGCGCAAGCGCTGGAATTCATCGACCGCAGCGAGAACGGTTTTGAGACCAATGCCGGCGAACGCGGGCGCATGCTGTCCGGCGGCGAACGTCAGCGGCTGTCGATTGCACGCGCACTGTTGAAGGATCCGCCGATCCTGATCCTCGATGAGGCGACCAGCGCGCTCGACGCGGTTACCGAAGCCAAGGTCAACGCAGCGCTCGACGAGGTGATGAAGGGACGGACGACTTTCGTGATCGCACACCGGCTCTCGACCATTCGTCACGCCACGCGCATCCTGATGTTCGACGGCGGACGCGTGATCGAAAGCGGAACTTTCGATCAACTGGTGGCGCAGGGCGGCCGTTTCGCGGAACTCGCCAAGGCCCAATTCATGGTTCAGGAACATGCGCAATCCGGCCTCCACGCAAAGGAATCCGGCAGTGTCGTTGCCAAGATCGCAAACAAGACCTGAAGATCGTCGAAATTCGGTCCATTTCGTCCCCACGAATTAATCACCGGGCCTCTGTTCCGGACCGGCAAGCCGGTATAGATTTGGGCTCGCCGTAGCCGACGGCGCCGGACCCGCTTGAAACCCGAACGTCGTATGCCTGGACCTCCTGCAAAGGCGGGTCTCAAAGAACCGGAATCGGATAGTGCACCTCCTTCGCCCGTTGCTTCGCAAGTCGCCATTGTGCTGGGTACCGCTGGTCGCAGCGTTCGCGCTGCTTGCGCCGCGCGTTGCGCAGGCGGAGGCGCTGCTGGTCGTCGAGGCCGATACCGGGAAGGTCCTGCAGGCGGACAACGCCACTTATCCCTGGTATCCCGCGTCCGTAACCAAGCTGATGACGGCCTATGTCACGCTCAAGGCCGTCAAGGACGGGCGCATGTCGCTTGATACGCTGCTGACGGTATCGCCGGTCGCGGCGTCGCAATCGCCGTCCAAGATGGGGTTTCGGCCGGGGACGCAGCTCACGGTCGATAACGCGCTGAAAATGATGCTGGTGAAGTCGGCCAACGACATGGCCGTGGTGCTCGCCGAGGGCGTCGGAGGTTCGATCGACGGTTTCTCGGCGCAGATGAATCAGACCGCGCAGCGGCTCGGCATGACGCAGACCAGCTATGTCAATCCGAACGGCTTGCCCGCGGACGGCCAGATCACATCGGCGCGCGATCTTGCGATCCTCGCCCGTGCGATCATTCGCGATCTGCCGGAATACGAATATTTCGTTCACATTCCCTCGATCCGCTACGGCCGCAGGGTCACGCAGAATTTCAACAAGCTGATTGGACGCTATCCCGGCGCCGATGGCTTCAAGACCGGCTTCATCTGTGCCTCCGGCTACAACCTGGTGGCTTCGGCCACGCGTAATGGCAAGCGGCTGATCGCGGTGGTGCTCGGTGCTTCGTCCGGTCACATGCGCGCGGTGCGAGCTGCCCAACTGCTCGAGCGCGGCTTTGCCAACAATTCGCTGACGTGGTTGCGTCCCTCGCTCGGCACGGTCGAAAATCTGGTGCCGATCGACGCCTCGCCGCCCAACCTGCGCGACGAGATGTGCGGCGGAAAGCGCAAACGCCCCGCCAGCGACGAGGACGAAGACACCATCGCCACTAACGGCGGTCCGAGTGCGGCTGAAAGCGCCATCACCTTCTACACCGCCGGGCTGCAGCCGCCGATGGCGAAGCCGTCGGAAATGCTGGCGGCGGCGCCCGCGCCGTCGGAGCCGATCCCGGTTTATACTGGCCCGACCAAGACCGGGCCCGCCTTGATTGCGGCCGTGGCCGCGGACACCGAAATGCAGACGCCGCGGCGCAAGGGGAAAAAGTCCCAGGTCGCGGCCGCAAAGAAGCCCGACTCGACGGCTGCACCGAAAACCGCCGCCAAGCCCGCGGCCTCCGTGCACGCGAATGCCAAGCCGGTCGCCGCTACCGATAAGCCGGTTGCCGCTACCGACAAGTCTGCCGCGAAGCCGGCAAAGCCCAAGGCTGCGGCAAAGCCCGCCAAACCGGCGCCCAAGAGCACCGAGGTCAAGCCGGCGGCATCGCGTAGTTAACGCGCGACTTCCGGCGGCCGGTCAAACTCGCCTTTTCGGTTACGATCATCTGCGTTGACGATGCATCCGTAACACGCATCCGCTTGCCATGGGCCGCTGCATTGCTCAATATTGCCCAGACCAATGCTGCCCGAACACGGCGTCAGGCCCCAACAAGCGGGCGAGAACGGCCATTAACCGGAGGGGAAACACCATGGAGCGCATCTGGCTCAAGCAGTATCCGGCCGGCGTGCCCGCCGATATCGATGCGACCCAGTACTCCTCGCTCGTCGAGTTGCTGGAAGAAAGCTTTGCGAAATTCCGTGACCGCAAGGCTTTCATTTGCATGGACAAATCGATCACCTATCGCGATCTCGACGAGATGTCGGTGGCGTTCGCAGCCTATCTGCAGAGCAAGGGCCTGCAAAAGGGCGCGCGCATCGCGCTGATGATGCCGAACGTGTTGCAGTATCCGGTAGCGACCGCCGCCGTGCTCCGCGCCGGCTTCACGGTGGTGAACGCCAATCCGCTCTACACCCCGCGCGAGCTGGAATACCAGCTCAAGGATTGCGGCGCCGAAGCCATCATCGTGCTGGAGAATTTCGCCACCACCGTGCAGCAAGTGATCGCGAAGACCGCGGTCAAGCATGTCATCGTCTGCACCATGGGTGACCTGCTTGGCTTCAAGGGCGTGATTGTCAACCTGGTGGTGCGGCGCGTCAAGAAAATGGTACCGGCCTATTCGATCCCCGGCGCCATCGCCTTCAACGACGCGGTCGCAACCGGCCGCGGCATGAAGTTCAGCAAGCCGAAGATCTCCCCCGACGATGTCGCCTTCCTGCAATACACCGGCGGCACCACCGGCGTCTCCAAGGGCGCGACGCTGCTTCACCGCAACATGGTGGCCAACATGCTGCAGAACGACGCCTGGCTGCAGCCCGCGCTGAGGAAGCCGCCGCATGTCGATCAATTGTTCATCGTCTGCGCGCTGCCGCTTTATCACATCTTCGCGCTGACCGCGTGTTTCCTGCTGGCGATGCGCGCGGGCGGCGTCAATCTCCTGATCCCCAATCCGCGCGACATCGCGGGCTTCATCAAGGAGCTGGCGAAATATCAGGTCAACAGCTTCCCCGCCGTCAACACGCTCTATAATGCACTGTTGAATTCGCCCGGCTTCGACAAGCTCGATTTCTCCAAGCTGAAAAGCTCGTTCGGCGGCGGCATGGCGACCCAGAGGACGGTGGCCGAGCGATGGCTGAAAATCACCGGCTGTGCGTTGTCCGAGGGTTATGGCCTGTCGGAGACGGCGCCGACGCTGACCTGCAACCCCTCGGATACCGACAAATTCTCCGGCTCCATCGGCCTTCCCGTTTCCTCCACCTATATTTCGATCCGCGACGACAACGGCAACGAGGTGCCGCTCGGCCAGTCCGGCGAAATCTGCGCCAAGGGGCCGCAGGTCATGGCCGGCTACTGGAACCGGCCGGAAGAGACCGCCAGCGCGATGACCGCGGACGGCTTTTTCCGCACCGGCGATATCGGCGTGATGGCGCCGGACGGCTATATCAGGATCGTCGATCGCAAGAAGGATATGATCCTGGTGTCGGGCTTCAACGTCTATCCGAACGAGGTCGAGGAAGTCATCGCCGGCCATCCCGGCGTGCTGGAATGCGCCGTGATCGGCGTCCAGGACGCGCGTTCGGGCGAAGCCGTCAAGGCGTTCGTCGTCAAGAAGGATCCGAACGTCACCGCCGAGGACATCCTCAAGTTCTGCGGCACGCAATTGACCAACTACAAGATCCCGAAGCAGATCGAATTCCGAACCAGCCTGCCGAAGACCAATGTCGGAAAAATCCTGCGCCGCGAATTGCGCGATGAAAAGAAGGCGGCGGCCTGAACCGGGGCGACCTGAAAGAAACACGCAGGCGCCTGTTCATGCCTGACGCCTGCGAGCTCGCGCCGACCGCAATCCTCGCTTTCTGGCGCGAGGCCGGCCGCGATCGCTGGTACGCGCGCGATGACGCCTTCGACGCCGACGTGCGCGACCGCTTCCTTGAGCTGTGTCGAAAGGCGGCCGCCGGCGAGCTGTCGGCATGGGAAACAACCGATGATGGCGCGCTGGCGCTGACCATCGTGCTCGATCAGTTTCCGCGCAACATATTCCGCGACGACGCCAAGAGCTATTCGAGCGACGCGCTGGCCCGCGAAGTCGCAAGCCGGGCCGTCGCACGCGGCGCCGATATGCGCGTGGCGGCGGCGTTGCAGGAGTTCATTTACATGCCGTTCATGCATTCGGAGGATTTGGCCGACCAGCTCCGCTGCGTCGAGCTGTTCCGCAAGGCCGGCAACGCCGAAAATCTCGGATATGCCAGGCGCCACGCCGATATCATCCGCCGGTTCGGGCGCTTTCCGCATCGCAATCGGGCGCTTGGGCGCGCGACGACCGCGGACGAACAGGCTTTCCTCGATAGCGGCGGATTTTCGGGATAATGACAGAACAGTGACCCCCGGAAGGCCATTGCCGTTTCCGTGCCGCCGAATATTGTGCCCGCAGGCCGCCCCGCTTAAGGTTTCCGCACAGTCAGGGAGAATTGAAGATGACCATCAAAGTTGGCGACAAGCTGCCCGAGGCCAAGTTTCGCGTGATGACGGCGGAAGGTCCGCAGATCAAGACCACCGACGATATTTTCAAGGGCAAGAAAGTCGCGCTGTTCGCGGTGCCCGGCGCCTATACCGGCACTTGCCACAAGATGCATTTGCCGAGCATTTTCCTCAACGCCTACGCCATCAAGGACAAGGGCGTGAACACCATTGCGATCGTCGCGGTGAATGACGTCTTTGTCATGAACGCGTGGAAGCGCGACACAGACCAGCGCGACGAAGCGGTATTTCTCGCCGACGGCAATGCCGAATTCGCCAAGGCGATCGGCATGGAGGTGGATGCCTCCGCCAACGGCCTCGGCATCCGCTCCAAACGCTACTCGATGCTGGTGGATGACGGCGTGGTGAAGAAGTTCAATATCGAGCCCGCGTCCGGCAAGGTCGAGGTATCCGGCGGCGATACGCTGCTGGGGCAGTTGTAAGATTGATGGGGCACGATCGCCCGCGCCAACCACGACCGTCTTCGCCCGGCTCGGCCGGGCGATCCAGTACGCCGCGGCCTATCGGCTCATAACGAATGCCGCGGAATACTGGATCACCCGCTTTTGCGGGTGATGACGGCAGCGCGTGGAGAAGCAGGCGCACCTGTCTTCGAATATCAGTTCTTCAACCGCGCCATCGCCACGCCCTCGCGCGCCAGTTGATCGGCGCGTTCGTTTTCGTCGTGGCCGGCGTGGCCCTTGACCCAGTGCCAGCGCACCTCATGCGCCTTCAGGGCGGCGTCGAGCCGCTGCCACAGATCGACGTTCTTGACCGGCTTCTTGTCCGAGGTGCGCCAGCCGTTCTTTTTCCAGCCATGGATCCAGCCGGTGATGCCCTGTCGCACATACTGGCTGTCGGTGTAGAGATCGACCGTGCAGGGCTTTTTCAGCGCTTCCAGCGCCGAGATCGCCGCCATCAGCTCCATGCGGTTGTTGGTGGTGTGCGGCTCGCCGCCCTTCAATTCCTTTTCGACATCGCCGAATTTCAGGATCGCGCCCCAGCCGCCGGGCCCGGGATTGCCCGAGCACGCGCCGTCGGTATGAATGATGACCGGCTGGGCTGAACTCACGCCACCAGTCCCGAGGCCCCGACGCCATAGTCGCGCATGCTTTTGACGCTCTGCTGGAAGCGCAACTTGCGGGCATATTCAAGCGGGTCTTTCGGCCGCACCAGCGCGCCCTCGGGCACATTGAGAAAATCGACCAGGCGCGTCAGCAGGAAGCGCAGCGCCGCGCCCCGCGCCAGCACCGGCAGCGCGGCCTGCTCGGCGTCGGACAATTGGCGCTCGCGGCCATAGGCGCCGAGAAAGGCCCGCGCCTTGGTGACATTGAACGAACAATCGCTCTCGAAACACCAGGCGTTAAGGCAGATCGCCACGTCGTAGGCGAGAATGTCGGTGCAGGCAAAGGTGAAATCGATGATGCCGGAGACGCGCTCGCCGAGAAAGAAAACATTGTCCGGAAACAGGTCGGCGTGAATCACGCCCTGCGGCAGCCCCTGCGGCCAGACGTTGTTTTCCAGATGGTCGAGCTCGGCGCCGATAAAGGCGCGCAATCCGTGCTGCACTTCATCGGCGCGCGAAGCGGCCTGATCGAACAGCGGACGCCAGCCCGACACCGACAGCGCGTTGGCGCGTGACATCGGAAAATCGCGCCCGGCCAGATGCATTTTCGCCAACGCCTGCCCGACGCCGGCACACTGCGCCACGATCGGCTTGCGCGGCCAGATGCCTTCGAGAAAATTGATGATCGCCGCCGGCCGCCCGGCCAGCGCGCTCAGGGCTTCGCCGCTTCTGTTCTTCACCGGCTGCGGACAATTGATGCCGTGGCCGGCGAGATGCGTCATCAACCCTAAGAAGAACGGCAGGTCGCCTTTTGCGACCCGCTTCTCGTACAGCGTCAGGATGAAATGTCCGGCCGTGGTGTGCAGCAGGAAGTTGGAATTCTCGACGCCTTCGGCGATGCCCTTGTAGGACAGCAATTCGCCGATGTCGTATTGGCTCAAAAATCCCGCAAGCTCGTCGGCGGCGACGTCGGTATATACCGCCATCGGGCCTACTCGGCCGCGTCGGGCCGCAGCGAGCGCGGCAACGGAAAGAACTCGTTCTCTTCCGCGGCCGAGACCGTCTCCACATGCAATTCGTAACGCTCGGCGAAGGCGCCCATGATCTCCTCGACGATCACTTCCGGCGCCGAGGCGCCCGCGGTGATGCCGAGACTCTTGATGCCCTCGAACATGCTCCAGTCGAGATCGCCGGCGCGCTGCGCCAGCACCGAAACCGGGCAACCCTCGCGCTCGGCGACTTCGCGCAGGCGCTGCGAATTCGACGAATTCGGCGCACCGACCACGATCAGGGCGTCGACCACCGGCGCCACCTTCTTCACCGCGAGCTGGCGGTTGGTGGTGGCGTAGCAGATGTCTTCCTTGTGCGGCCCCGAGATGTTGGGAAACCGCTCCTTCAGCATCGCGACGATTTCGGCGGTGTCATCGATCGACAGCGTCGTCTGCGTGACAAAGGCGAGATTGTTGGGATCCTTCGGCGTGAAGGTCGCAGCATCATGCGCGGTCTCGATCAGCGTCACCGCGCCCGGCGGCAATTGCCCGAGCGTGCCGACCACCTCCGGGTGGTGGGAATGCCCGATCAAAAGGATCTCGCGGCCGCGCTTGAAATGGATCGCCGCCTCCCGGTGCACTTTGGTCACCAGGGGACAGGTGGCATCCAGGGAAAAGAAGTTACGGGCCCGGGCGTCCGCCGGAACCGATTTGGGAACCCCATGGGCCGAAAATACCACCGGGGCGTTGGTATTGTCGGGGATTTCGGCCAGTTCCTCGACAAAAATCGCGCCCTTGGTCCTCAGGCTGTCCACGACGTAGCGGTTGTGGACGATCTCGTGGCGGACGTAGACCGGGGCCCCATAGATGGTTAGCGCCCGCTCCACAGTGTCGATCGCCCGCACCACGCCGGCGCAAAAGCCCCGGGGCGAACAAAGCACGATTTTCAGGGGTGGTTTGGCTGGCATAAGGGCGATCTCGGACCGAATCACCCCTCACCGGCACGGAGGGAACGGTCAATTCAGATAAGGACTTGGGACGGCTTTCGGGCGCTGTCAAGGCCGGGCAGCTAACCATTGCGCGGTTAGCCCCTGCCGGCTTATATAGGGGCCAATTCCCGTCATCACCGATGACCACGGCTTCGCCTCCAAAACAGGTGGGCGAAGCACAAAGGAGATTTGCCATGAGCAATGCACCGCTGATGCCAAAGGCGACTGCCGTGTGGCTGGTTGACAATACCGCCCTGACCTTCGACCAGGTGGCCGATTTCACCAAGATGCACCCGCTGGAAGTCCGCGCCATCGCCGATGGCGACGCCGCCCAGGGCATCAAGGGCATGGACCCGATCTCGACCGGCCAGCTCACCCGCGACGAAATCGAAAAGGGTGAAAACGACCCGGACTACCGGCTTAAGCTCGGCGAGAGCAAGGTGACGCTGCCGCCGCAGGCCAAGAAGAAGGGCCCGCGCTATACGCCGGTGTCGCGCCGCCACGAGCGGCCGAGCGCGATCCTGTGGCTGGTGCGCAACCATCCGGAATTGAAGGACGCCCAGATCATGCGCCTGGTCGGCACCACCAAGACCACCATCGCCAGCGTGCGCGACCGTACCCACTGGAACGCCTCGACCCTGACCCCGATGGACCCGGTGACGCTCGGCCTGTGCTCGCAGATCGAGCTCGATTTCGAGGTGCAGCGCGCCGCCAAGGAGAAGCCGACCGACACCGCCTATGGCGGCGCCACACTTCTCCCGGCCTCCGAAACCACCCGCAAGGAGCCCGAGTTCGAGCCGTCCGAGAAACAGCGCGACGACCTCAATGTCGACGCGGTGTTCGCCAAGCTGAAGACGATCGGCGGCAAGAAGCCGGACGAGGAATAGACGCGCCGTCCGCTTCCATCGTGACGATCGCGACAGGCCCCTCAGCCGGCCGCCCGTCGCGGCACCGAATCCGAGGTTGCTTCGGCAGGCGCCGGAATCTGCATCAGAATGGTTTGCCCGGCGGATGCGATTTCGATGCCGCATTCCTGGAATCGCCGCTTCATGCGCCGGTTGAATTCGCGCTGCACCGGCCAGCGACCGCTGTCGGTGCAGCGAATCTGGCCCACGATCGACGCCATCGAGCCGTCCACCTTGTCGACGCCCCACAATTCGAGATCGCCGCGGATCGCCTGCCGGTATTCGGGCTCGCGACGCATTTCAGCGACGATATCCTTGAGGATCTGGCCGGCGCGGTCGGTATCTTCCTTGTAGGCAACGTTGACGCTGACGGCCGCATTGCCGGCGCCACGGCTTGAATTGGTGATCGTCGTCACGGCGCTGAACGGAACGATGTGCACCGAGCCGTCGGCGGCGCGGAGACGAATGGTGCGGATCGAAACATTCTCGACCGTCCCCGACAGGCCGGACACACTGACGTTGTCACCGACCTGGACGGTATTTTCCAGCAGGAGAAACAGCCCGGTAATGAGGTCCTGCACCAGTTTCTGCGAGCCGAAGCCGATGGCGATACCGACGATCCCGGCGCCGGCCAGCAGCGGGGCGACGTTGACGCCGATTTCGCTCAGCGCCGTCAAACCGACCACCGTGACGATCAGGCACAGCAGCGCTGTTCGCAGCATCGGCTGAAAGGTACGCAACCGCGCCGCCCGCGCGAAGTGACCGTCGCGCGACAGCGCGTTGAGCTGGCGATCCATCAGCGCGTTGCTTGCCTCCCAGATCGCCGCCGCCGCGAGCGCGGCGATGGCGATCGTCACCACCGCCGACAGCAACCGGCTGCCGATCTGGCCGCCGTAGAACCAGACGATGGCATCCACACCCCAGACTTCCAGCAGGGCAACGAAGCCGATGAAGGCGATCACGGACGAGACGATTTTGCGCAATAGCGGCAGATAGCGATTGGCGCGGGTCTCGAGGCCGGGGAAGCGCTGCAGGACCTCCGGGCCGATACGGAAACCGCGATCGATCAGGCTCAGCACCACGATGGTGGCAAGACGGGTGAACAATACGACCGCAACGGTGCCGACAAAATACTGCAGCAGCAGCGAGTAGCCGTTGCGAATATTCAGCGCCCACACCGCCCACAAGGCGAGGTCCAAGGCGATCGCAGGATAGTGCCACAGGCCAGCGATGCGATTGCGCGCCGTGGCCGCGGCGCCCTCGCGGCCGGCCGGCGCGCGAATGGCCTCGGCGACCGGCCTGCGGCATTGCAGGATGATGACGACGATAAAGAGATGCACGATCAGCATCACCAGACGCAGCACCGCCGCGTAGCCGGCGCGGTGCAAGCCCAGCAGCAGCGCCACATTCGCAAAAGCGATACCCGACACGCCGACGGTGACGATGCGCCGCGCCCAGATCTCGATATAGGCCGCGGTCTCGGCGCGAACGCGGAACAGGCCGAAAGGCCCCGCCAACGCCCGCGTCATGCAAACCAGCCCGCGCGACAGCGCGTAAGCATTCACGACCGCGAGGATCACAAGCCGGGTGGTTGCGAGATCGCCGATCTCGGTACCCAGCAACATCGTGGCGACACCGACAAAGACGAGCACCGGGAGCAGCTCGAGCGCAAGGCGTCCCACCACGAACGGCAGCCTGACCAGCGACTGCCAGGCGCGTGCCAGACTGAGACGCCGTTGATGCAGTCCGGGCTCGGCGATGACATCCGCCGCGGAGGATGGCGGATCGACCGTGGCCAGCGTCTGCTCCGGGGCACGCGCCGTTCGCGAAAGCCGCGCTTCCAGCAGTGCCACCGGCCGCTTGATGACACGGAAGATCAACCATTCGGCAGCGAAGGCGCAACCGAACACCAGCGCCAGTTTCCACGCGATATCGAGCAACTGATTATAAGCGGCGGGATCGTTGGCGGTTCGCACGATCCAGTAATAGAACGCCGGAAAGTGCGTCAGCGAGCGCGCTACAGCGGCGATCTCATGCGATATCTCGCCGACCTGTTCGGACACCGTCAGCAGAAGCTGTGCGCCAAGGCTGTCCGCCGTGAGCGGAATGGCGGGTGACGGTTCGGGTGCGGCTTGCGCCTGCGGTGAGGCAGTAGCGATAGCGCGCAGCGTTTCGATCATCCGCGCGCGCTTGGTGTCGTCCTGAAGGGTTTCGAGCGCCCGCTTCGCCTGGTCGGGCGTCAGCGCATCGGCGTTGTTCGAGGCTGGAACGGCTGGCCTGGATGTTTCCTTCGTTTCCCTGGACGCCGCGCCGGTCTGGGCAAGAGCCGGGACAGCAAACAACACGCAGGCAAGCAGGATCGAGGCGACGAGTTTATGCGGCACGAAGGCCCCTTTTGAATATGCGCAAAACCGGGCATTTGCCTCCGCGCATGCGTCATGTGGGATCGCCCCTTTTCGCCGTTATGGTGTGTCGGAAGTTTGCCACCGTAGCGGCTTTCTCTTGGCATTTGCCGCACACACAAATCGCCGGTAATTTCGAAATTGTTGCATGTCCGGTTTGGAATGTTTCGGACCTCGGGCGATGCCCGACTTAGGTCCGAAATGCGCCCAAACGGACGTCCGCCAATACCTCCGGATTTAGTTCATGCTTCCGCGTCAGGCGCATTTTTCACGCCTTCTTCAAGAACTCCGTGCGCAGCACCAGGCCCTTGACCTTGTCGGTGCGGCCTTCGATCTCGTCTTCATTGTCGGTGAGATGGATGTTCCTGATCACGGTGCCGCGCTTAAGCACCGTGGAGGAGCCCTTCAGCTTCAGGTCCTTTATCAGCGTGACGCTGTCGCCCTCGGCGAGCAGCGCGCCGTTGGAATCCCTGACCTTGATGTCCATGGTGGTGATGTCCTTTGTGAGAATAGACGGAGCGCCGTTTTCTTCCTTCTCCCCTTGTGGGAGAAGGTGGCAGCCGAAGGCTGCCGGATGAGGGGTCTGTCTCCGCGGAGAGAACCCCCTCACCCGTCTCGAATGAGCTTCGCTCATTCGATCCACCCTCTCCCACAAGGGGAGAGGGGAAGAAGGAATTGCCTCTCGCTTTTAGCCCAGTTCAATTTCGTCCGTGATCTCATGCGAGAGGCCGACGCCGCCAAGCGTCAGCACCATTTTGGCCGGCAGTTTTTCATTGTCCTTGAGGCGGCCGGCCTCGATGGCGTCTCGCACGGCCTTCTCGATTTCGCGTTGCGAGGTGATGCCGACTTTCTTAAGGAATTTGCGCAGGCTGGCGTTGAAGACGTCTTCGTTCATGATGGCCTCCCGTTACGGCCGTGCCGGATTGTTCAGCATGTATTCGCCGAGGTTACGTTGCGCGCGGTCGGCGCGGGCGTTGGCGTTGTTGCGTTGAACGTCGCGATCCTTGCGGCAGGCGACATATTCCGGCGAGCCCGCCGCGACATTGTTGGCGCGGCAGAACGCGTCATCGTCGCCACTGGTATCGGCCATGGTCGGCTGTCCCCGCTCCAGGCAGCCGACGAGTAACGGCGCGACAAGCAATAGCGCGATCCAGGGTGCGGAGTTACGTCGCATGCGCAGGTTCCATCCGTTGTTCCGACGTTCGTCATTGCCGGGCAATAGCGCCAACGGGTCGGCGCCGAAGCGCCGCCCGATGACAGGCTCCACGCGGCTTCGCCGCTAGATGACCCGGCAATCCATCGAAAGAAGACAAGTGTTTCATAAGACGCTGGCTGCCCGGGTCAAGCCCGGGCATGACGGGTTGCCGCCGTCATTCCGGGGCGATGCGAAGCATCGAGCCCGGAATCTCGAGATTCCGGGCTCGCGTCTTCGACGCGCCCCGGAATGACCGCGTGATCCCTTACACCCGCCCCTTCAGCGCGTCGCCGATTTCGTCGAGCACCTTGGGATCCTCGATGGTCGCGGGCATCGCCCACGCATCGCCGTCGGCGATCTTCTTGATGGTGCCGCGCAGGATCTTGCCCGAGCGGGTCTTCGGCAGCCGCCCCACCGTGATCGCGAGCTTGAATGCCGCCACGGGACCGAGTTTTTCCCGCACCAGCGCCACGATTTCCTTCTCGATCTCGACAGGGCTGCGCGTTACACCGGCCTTCAGCACCAGGAAACCGCAGGGCACCTCGCCCTTGATCGCGTCCTTGATGCCGAGCACCGCGCATTCGGCGACGTCGGGATGCGCGGCGAGAATCTCCTCCATGCCGCCGGTGGAAAGCCTGTGGCCGGCGACATTGATGATGTCGTCGGTGCGGCCCATCACATAGACGTAGCCGTCCTCGTCCTTGTAGCCGGCGTCGGAGGTTTTGTAGTAGCCGGGGAATTCGTTGAAATAAGCCTCCTTGCAGCGCTCGTCCTGCTCCCACAGGGTCGGCAGGCAGCCCGGCGGCATCGGCAGCTTGATCACGATCGAGCCCATGGTGCCCGCCGGCAGCGGCTTTGCGGCTTCGTCGACCACATCGACCTGATAACCCGGCATCGGCACCGTCGGCGAGCCGTGCTTGACCGGCAGCATACCGAGCCCCACGGGATTGCCGGCGATGCACCAGCCGGTTTCGGTCTGCCACCAGTGATCGATCACCGGCACCTGCAATTGTTGTTCGGCCCATTCCACCGTCGGCGGATCGGCGCGCTCGCCGGCGAGAAACAGCGTGCGGAATTTGCTCAGATCGTATTGCCGGATGAATTTGCCGTCCGGGTCTTCCTTGCGGATGGCGCGGAAGGCGGTCGGCGCGGTGAACAGCGCTACCGCCTGGTGTTCGGCGATCACCCGCCAGAACGCGCCGGCATCGGGCGTGCCGATCGGCTTGCCCTCGTACATGATCGAGGTCGCGCCGTGAAGCAGCGGCCCGTAGATGATGTAGCTGTGGCCGACCACCCAGCCGATGTCGGAGCCGCACCACCAGACTTCACCCGGCTTGACGCCGTAGAGATTGAACATCGACCATTTCAGCGCGACCAGATGCCCGCCATTGTCGCGCACCACGCCCTTGGGTTTGCCGGTGGTGCCTGAGGTGTAGAGAATATAGAGCGGATCGGTCGCGAGCACCGGCACGCAATCGGCGGATTTCTTTGCCGCGATGGCCTTTGCCCGCAGCTCCGCCCAATCGTGATCCCGTCCCGCATTGAGTTCGCAGGATTGCTGCGGCCGCTGCAGGATGATGCAGCCCTCAGGCTTCACGCTGGAAAGCCTGATGGCCTCGTCGAGCAGCGGCTTGTATTGCACGATGCGGCCGGGCTCGAGCCCGCAGCTTGCCGAGAAGATCAGTTTCGGCTTGGCGTCCTCGATCCGGGTGGCGAGCTCCTTTGCGGCAAAGCCGCCGAACACGACCGAATGCACCGCGCCGATCCGCGCGCAGGCCAGCATCGCGATCATGGCTTCCGGCACCATCGGCATATAGAGGATGACGCGGTCGCCCTTGGCGACGCCGAAATCGGCCATGATGGCTGCGAGCGTTTTCACCTCATGCAGCATTTCGGCATAGGTCAGTTTGGTGACACTACCCGCCAGCGGCGAATTGTGGATCAGCGCCACCTGCCCGGCGCGCCCGCCCGCGACATGGCGATCGAGCGCGTTATAGCAGGTGTTGACCACAGCGCCGGCAAACCACCGTCCGTAAAGCCCCATCGAGGGATCGAAGATCTTTTTCGCCGGCTCGATCCAGTCGATCTCACGCGCCGCCTCACCCCAAAACCCCTCGGGGTCGGCGAGCGAGCGGGCATGGACCTCGTGGTAGCGGCTGTTGTCCTGGATCTTCATGACGTTGCTCCCGGCGGCTCGATGCGTTTCCCCGTCGTACCAGCGCTTGCTGCTGGTATTCTTGTCCTCGAGTTGATCGACGAAGCAAGACGTGGATGGCCGGGACGAGCCCCGCCATGACAGAGATCAATTCCGCGCCATTTTTTTCTTGCGGCTATTGTCACGTGTGGAGACATCATTTCAAGGCATTTCAGGGCGAACGCCGCGACGTTCGAAACCAGAATCCGCAACTGAATGCGCCCCAATCGCCAGCAGACGGTCCAGCCGTTCTTTCATCGCCTTCTGCAGATCGTAACCCGGGCGGCCAAACCCGGCGTTGCGGCGGGCGATGAACGCCTCCTGCTCGCGCTGCAGGGCGCGGCCGGCGCGCGGGCTGTCGCGACCCGCGTCGCGGACCACCTTGGTATTCACCGCGTTGATCTGGCGATCGAGATTGGCGAGTTCCGGATTGGCGCAGATCGCCTTTTCCACCGCACGGCGTGCGGTGGCGCAATTGAAGCTCGGCTTGTTGTGGACCGCCATCAGCGCGCCGAGCCGCTCCAGTTCCTGCGCCAGCGATTTGTAATTGCCTCGTGCCGCGGCGTGATCCGGGTTCAGCTTGATCGCCGCCCCAAAATCCTGCAGCGCGTGGGGCCGGTCGCCCTTCCTGCGCCAGAGTTCGCCGCGGGCGTTGAAGATGTCCGACAGCGTCGGATCGAGCCGCAGCGCCGTATCGTAGTCGCCGATGGCGCGGTCGATCTGGTCCTTGCGGTCGTAAGCGCCGGCGCGTGCAATCAAAGCCTTGATGCGATCGGCCTTCAAGGTCTTCTCATTATCGATCAGCGCGCCGCAAACGGCGACAATCCTGTCGGCGTCATTGGCCGCCACGGCCGCAACGCAAGGCGCGGGATCGACCTGGGGATCGGTGACGGGTTCGGCGCTGGTCGCGTATGCCAAATGTGGCAAGTGCGCCATCGCCGCCAACAGAACCAGCGCCATCGCGGTCAGGGCCGCGACACCTGGTCGCATCGCGATCCCCGGTCGCATCGCAGCCTTGGTCCCCGCGGCCTGGATCGAAAATATTCGCAAACGCAGCCGCACTTCCCTGCCCACCACCGCGAGGCACTCAGCGTACATCGCCATGAACCGCCACAGTTCCCGCAATTAGATCGGAATCAGCGAACCTCGCAAGTCCCCGCGGCGAAATCAGCAGCGGCGTCGCACCCTGGGGACATGCGCATTTTGGTGCTAGTCCTAATTGTGAGAGCTTGGTGCCTCGCTTGCCGCCCATGCTTCGAGACGCTCGCGTCGCTCGCTCCTCAGCATGAGGTTTTTGTGTTTCAACAAGCTGGACCTCATCCCTGCGTAACGGCTTCGCCGTTATCGCTGGAGGAGGCGCCAACGGGTCGCGCGAATGCGCGCCCGATGACAGGCTCCGCGCCGTCGCGAAGCATGGCCGCAATACCGATTTGTGATTCCAGGTGCTAGATTGGCGCCAACCTCCGGTGCGGCGACGACAGGGACCCTGGCTTGACGACATTCCAATGGCTGATCGGATTGCTGCTTGGCGCGGTGCTGCTCTCGGCGCTGGCCCGGCGGATCAAGGTGCCCTACCCGACCTTTCTCGCCATCGGCGGCATGCTGCTGGCCTTCGTGCCATCGGGTCCGTCCTGGACGCTGGAGCCTGATCTGGCGCTGGCGCTGTTCGTGGCGCCGGTGCTGCTCGACGCCGCCTTCGACACCTCGCTGCGCGACCTCCGGAACAACTGGCTGCCGGTCTCCACGCTGGTGTTCATCGCGGTCGGCCTCACCACGTCGGCGGTAGCGGTGCTGGTCCACTGGCTGTTGCCTGACATGCCGTGGGCAGCCGCGATCGCGCTCGGCGCCATCGTGGCGCCGCCCGATGCAGCCGCGGCGACTGCCATCCTGCGCCAGATCAAGCTGCCATATCGGATCCTGAAAATCCTCGAAGGCGAAAGCCTGCTCAACGACGCCAGCGCGCTGTTGATCTACCGCGTCGCCGTTGGCGCCGCCGCGGTCGAGCACTTCAGGTGGAGCGAGTTCGCGCCCTCGATCCTTTCGGCTTTGGCGGGAAGCCTGCTGGCCGGCTATCTGATCGCCAGGGCCTCGATGCCGTTGACGCAGCGGATCAAGGATGCGCCAAGCGCGATCATCGTGCAATTCGCGGGCACCTTCACGCTGTGGATCGTCGCCGAACATATCGGGCTGTCCGGCATCCTGACCATCGTCGCCTATGCGATCACCCTTGCACGCACCGCACCGGCGCGCACGCCGGCGCGGCTGCGCGTGCCCACCTATGCGGTGTGGGAAACCGCCGTCTTCGTGCTCAACGTGGTGGCGTTCATGCTGATCGGCCTGCAATTGCGGCCGATCTGGGAACGGCTCGATGACGTGGTGCGGCTGCGATATTGCGCGGTGGCCGCTTGCGTTCTCGCGGTGGTGATCGTCACGCGGATGGCCTGGGTGGCCTTTTACGGCAGTACGTTGCGGCTCTTGATGGCGCGCGGAATCCTGACATCGATGACCGCGCCCACCGTTCCGGGCGGCATCGTGGTCTCCTGGTGCGGCATGCGCGGCATCGTCACGCTGGCGGCGGCGTTCGCGCTACCGGAGGGCTTTCCGTATCGCGATCTGATGCTGCTGACGGCGTTCGCCGTGGTGCTGGGCTCGCTATTGATTCAAGGCCTCACCTTGCGGCCGCTGATCGCGGCGCTGCGGCTGAAGGACGAGAACCCGGTGGCCAGGGAGGTGGGGCGCGCCCGCGCCGTCGCCTATCGCGCAGCACTGGAGGAGATCGACGGCGACCCGTCCGAAGAAGCGGAGATCCTGCGGCTGGAATATCGCGCGCTGCTGTTGCGCGCGGAGGGCGATCCCGATGGCGGCGTCGCCACCGGCGAACTCCCGGCCGATCCGCTGCGGCGGCGCGCGATCGGCGCCGCGCGGAGGTCCATTCTCGAGCTGCGCCAGTCCGAAGACATCGGCGACGACGCCTTCCATCAGCTCGAGGAAGAATTCGACTGGGCGGAACTGAGCGCGCAGGGATGAACAACTCCAGCGTCGTCCCGGCGAAGGCCGGGACCCATACGCCGTGCTCTCTCGCTCAAAGAAAAGCCGGCAGACACTGCCCGTAACTACAAACGCCGCGGCGTATGGGTCCCGGCCTTCGCCGGGACGACGGCAGAAATCAACCCACCTTCAGCGTGACGCCGCCATCGACCACCAGCTCGATGCCGGTGACATATTTCGAATTCATCGGAGGCGAGAAACAGCGCTGCGTTGGCGACGTCCCAGGCGTCGCCCATGTGGCCCATCGGCACCTGCGCATCGCGGGCGCGCCACATCGCCTCGACGTCGCCTGCGGCATAACTCGCCGCCAGCCCGGCGGAGTGCTGCACCATCGGCGTCTTCATCAGGCCCGGCAGGATCGCGTTCACCCTTATGTGCTTGGGCGCATACTGGACCGCGGTGGTGCGCGTCATCTGGTTCATCGCCGCCTTGGTGGTGGCGTAGCTGACATAGGAAATGCCGAGATGGCGGATCGAGGCGATCGAGGAGATGTTGATGATCGAGCCGCCGCCTTGCCGCTCCATGATCGGAATCACATGCTTCATCGAGAGGAACGCGCTTTTGAGATTGACGTCGAAGACGTGATCCCAGCTCGCCTCCGAGACGCCGACGACATCGCCCATCTCGGCGATGCCGACATTGTTGTCGAGCACATCGATGCGGCCGAAGCTCTTGAGACAGGCGGCGACCATCGCCTCGACTTCCGCGGCACGGGCCGCATCGGCAGTGAACGCGGTAGCCTGGCCGCCTTCGGAAGAGATGATATCGACCGTTTCCTGCGCCGCCTCGCCGTTACGATCGACGCAAAACACCTGCGCCCCCTGGCGCGCAAAGGTCACCGCGGTCGCCTTGCCGTTACCCCAGCCCGGTCCGATCGAACCGGCCCCCACCACCATCGCCGTCTTGCCCTTGAGCCGTTCCATCGACTTCCTCCGTTTTTACTTCGTTGAGATGACCGTAGCCCGAATGCAGAAGTTGGGCTACGGATCGCAAACACTCATCGTCGTGGTATTTACGCCGGTCGGATGCCCAAAAATCTCCGACAGCGTCCGGCATTTTCCATTGGCGCAAAGCCGCCATTCGCCGGCGGCGCCGGAATTGCCGAGCACCACTTCCGGCATCGGCGCGCGCCTCGGCTGCCATTGAAACCAGCCGTCGATCAGGCGCGCCTCCGCCGGCGGCTCCATGCCGGCGCCCGAGCCCTTGACGCGGGCCTGCACCAGTTCGAGCCCCATCGGGGTGATGCGCCAATCTTCCTGCCAGTCGACTTTTTCGATGGAGTGCGTCCACACCAGCGTGAAAGCCGCAATCGACAGCGTCTTCACCACGCCCGCGGATGCGAGGCAAAGGCTCAAACCGCCGCCGCCGCGCTGCGCAGACGCTGCCGCCATTGCCAAAGTATGACAACAGCCGCGAGGAGGAAGCCGGCAGTGTCGCTGAAGCGAAAATCGCCGAGCAGACACAGCGCCCCGATGAAGGCGACCATCCGCTCCGCCAGCGCCAGCGGCGCGAACAGGAAACCGATCGCGACGATGCCGAACAGGCCGATGGCGACCAACGCCTTGAACGTCGCAAACGCCACCGCGCCGTAGAATCCGAGCTGAGCCGCCATCGGATCGCCGGCCTGCAGCATCAGCGCCGGCGAATACACAAAGATGAACGGAATGACGTAGCCGGCAAGCGCGATGCGCATCGCCTCCCAGCCGATCTTGTCAGGGTTCTCCTTCGCGATCGGCGCTGCCGCCAGCGCCGCCAGCGCCACCGGCGGAGAGAGATCGGCCATGATGCCGTAATAGAACGCGAACATGTGGCTGGCGATCAGCGGCACGCCGAGTTTGGCGAGCGCCGGCGCCGCCAATGCGGCGGTGATGATATAGGTCGGGATGGTCGGAATCCCGGTGCCGAGCAGGATCGACAGCAGCATGGTCATGACCAGCGCCAGAAACAGGCTCTTGGCGCCGAGGCCGATGATCCAGCTACCGAAGATGGTGCCGACGCCGGTCTGCGTCATCATGCCGATGATGGTGCCGACGATGGCGCAGGCCATGCCGACGGTCAGCGCCGATTTGGCGCTGTCGGCCAGCGAATCCCGGCATGCCGCGAGCGTCGCGAGACCGCCGCGTGTGACCGCGGTGATCAGCACCAGCACGCCGACGATGGCTGCGATCGGGACAATCTCGAGGCCGTTGTGCAAGACCGCCGCGGCGACCAGCGCAAGCCCGATCCAGAACACATAGCGCAACACGATGGAGGAAAGGCCGAGCGCGATGCTGGCGCCGAGGATCAGCGCCACCGTCAGCGCGAGGCCCATGGTGCCGGCATAGAGCGGCGTGAAACCTTCGAACAGCATGTAGACCAGCGCCGCCAGCGGCAATACCAGATACCAGCGCGCCACCAGCGCCTTCCAGGCGCTTGGAATTTCCGAGCGCTTCATGCCGACGAGGCCGTGCTTGCCGGCTTCGAGATGAACCATCCAGAACGCGGAAGCGAAATACAGTATCGCGGGGATCACCGCGGCCTTGACGATGACCGCGTATTCGACGCCCAGCGTCTCCGCCATGATGAAGGCGACCGCGCCCATCACCGGCGGCATGATCTGTCCGCCCATCGACGCCGTGGCCTCGACCCCTGCGGCAAAGGCGCGGCGATAGCCGAACTTGATCATCAGCGGAATCGTGAACTGCCCGACGGTGACGACATTGGCGACGCCGGAGCCGGAGATCGTGCCCATCATGCCCGACGCGAACACCGCGACCTTGGCCGGACCGCCACGGGTACCGCCGAACAGGCCGAGCGAGACGTCGGTGAACAGTTGAATCATCCCGGCGCGCTCGAGGAAGGCGCCGAACAGGATGAAGAGGAAGATGTAGGTCGCGGAAACGTAGATCGGCACGCCGTAGAACCCTTCG
Organism: uncultured Alphaproteobacteria bacterium; assembly: GCA_963793165.1. Lineage (GTDB taxonomy): Bacteria > Pseudomonadota > Alphaproteobacteria > Rhizobiales > Xanthobacteraceae > Bradyrhizobium. Next base: position 452,863 of record CAWBYU010000001.1, on the reverse strand, counting down.
GTGCCGAACGACAAATGCGTGATGACCTGATCGAAATCATAACCGCGATGATTGAACGGCGCCGGCAAATACTGGCCGAAAAACCAGTAGAGCAGGCAGGCGCCGCACATCAGCGGCAACGCCAGACCCATCAGCCGCCGCGTGCCTTCGAAAATCAGAACCGCGAGCAAGGTGCCGACCGCCAAATCGAGCCGCGTCGGATCGCCATCCCGCGCGATCAGGTCGGCGTAGAATATCCACTGATACAGTCCGCAGAGAAACCCGATGCCGCCGATCAGCCAGCCGGCGGCGCGGCCGGCATTGCTCCTGGCAGTGAAGTTGCCGATCAGGCCGAACGTCATCAGGATCAGAAAGCCGACATGAACGCCGCGCACCACCTGGCTCGGCAGATTGCTCCAGGCCGCGACATAGAGTTGAAAGGCCGCAAAGGCGATGCCGATGGCGTAGGCGAAATACCCCCAGCGGCCCGGTCCAAAGCCTTCCGGGAAACCGTGCTCGAAATTGTCGAACTCGACCTTGACCGGCCCTTCCGCGCCCTCAGCCTGCAACATGTTGTTTTCCCCGTGCCCCAATCGTTTGTGCGGCAAGAACGCCAACGGCGTCGGCACCAAAGCGCCGCCCGATGACAAGCTCCGCCCGCCCCCGCATGGACGCCCCACGCATCCATCTGAAAATACAGATCACTGAAAAAGATGGATGGCCGGGCCACCCGCGACAACGCGCTGTGGCCCGGCCATCACATCCGAACTAACTCATCTAGTTGATCAAGCCTTTTTCCTTGTAGAAGCGGATCGCGCCGGGATGCAGCGGCACCGGACTGCCCATGGCCGCGGACTCGAGCTTGATCTCCTTGCCGGCCGCGTGCGAATTCGCCAGTTCCGGCAGTGACTCGAAGATCAGCTTGGTCATCTGATAGGCAAGATCGTCGGAGACAGCGGAACTCGTCACCAGATAATTGATCACCGCCGCGGTCGGCACATCCTTGTCCTGGCCGGTATAGGTATTGGCGGGAATCAGGACCGGCACGAAAGGCGGGCCGAGCTTTTCGACGGTCTCCTTGGGAACCGACACCACCGTAATATCGGTCGACGTGCTCAGATCCTTCAGCGAGGCCACCCCGAGCCCAGCCGATTGCAGCGTCGCGTTCAATTGCCGGTTCTTCATCAGGTCGACGGATTCCGCGAACGGCAGGTACTCGACCTTGCCGATATCCTTGTAGCTCAGGCCCGCCGCACCAAGGATGGCGCGCGAATTGAGTTCGGTGCCCGATTTGGGCGCCCCGACCGAGAGGCTTTTTCCCTTGAGATCGGCCAGCGTCTTGATGCCGCTGTCGGCGGTGGCGACGATCTGAACATAATTCGGATAGATCGCGCCGATGGTGCGCAACTTGTCCAGCTTGGTCTTGAAGCCGGCCTCCTCGTCGCCTTCCCAGGCGGCCTTCAGCGAATCGCCCAGCGCGAACGCAATCTCGCCCCTGCCGTTCTGCAGCAGAATCAGATTCTCGACCGACGCCTTGGTGGCCTGCACCTGGGTCTTCACGTTCGGAATCTTGTCGCTGTAGATTTTTCCGATGGCGACGCCGAGCGGATAATATACTCCGGATGTGCCTCCGGTCAGCACGTTGATGAATTGCTGGGCCTGCGCGGCCGGGGCCGATAGTATCGTTATTCCCACCGCCGCGGCGGCCACCAACTTCGAACGCATAAGCATTTTCTCCCCTGAATTTGGCCGGGAAGTTGGACGGACGAACGCCCGGGGTCAACCCGTCCAATCGTCCAAAATCAAGGTTAATCCGACGGCATGGCTCGCATGCGCCCGCGGGAACCGGCCGCCAATCCAGCCGTTGGAACATCTCTAATCCAGCGCGAGGTTTCGCTTGCGGCAGGCCGGAACGACCATCGAGCGCGCGCTGGACGCGCTGAATTTCTTTCTCGCCGATGTGCGGGACGGCCTCGGACCCTATCTCGCCATCTACCTTTTGACCGAACAAAAATGGGACCAGGCCAGCATCGGCGTAGTGATGTCGGTGGCCGCACTTGCCGGAATCATCGCCCAGACGCCAGCCGGCGCGCTGATCGACCGGAGCACCGCCAAGCGCGCGCTCATGATCGCGGCGGCGATCGTGGTGACCGCGGCCTGCCTTGCGCTGCCGCTGATCCAGCGGTTCGAGCTGGTAGCGGCGACGCAGGCGCTCGCCGCCGCCGCCGCCGCCATCTTTGGGCCGGCGGTCGCAGCGGTCACGCTCGGCACCGTCGGCGCCCGCGCCTTCGCCCGGCGCATCGGCCGCAACGAGGCCTTCAATCATGCCGGGAATGCTACCGCGGCGGCTATCGCGGGCGCCGCCGCGTATTTCTATGGCCCCATCGTGGTGTTCTGGCTGCTGGCGGGGATGGCGATTGCCAGCGTATTCGCGACGCTGTCGATCCCGGCCGACGCCATCGACGATCACCTCGCCCGCGGCCTCGATGAGACGGCCGGACGCGACGCGGGCGATCGCAAGCGCGACGCCGGCGATCGCAAGCGCGACGCCGGCGACAAGCCTTCGGGACTTCGGGTGCTGCTGACCTGCAAGCCGCTACTGATTTTCGCCGGCGCGACGGTGTTGTTTCACTTTTCGAACGCCGCGATGCTGCCTTTGGTGGGTCAGAAGCTGGCGCTGGTCAATCGCGACCTCGGCACCACGCTGATGTCGGTCTGCATCATCGCGGCGCAACTGGTGATGGTGCCGGTCGCCGCGCTGGTGGGACTCAAGGCCGACGTATGGGGACGCAAGCCGATTTTCGCCACGGCACTGGCTGTACTGGCGCTGCGCGGCGCGCTTTATCCGCTCTCCGACAACCCGTATTGGCTGGTGTCCGTGCAATTGCTCGATGGCGTCGGCGCGGGGATTTTTGGCGCGCTGTTTCCGCTTGTGGTCGCCGACCTCACGCGCGGTACCGGACATTTCAATGCGAGCCAGGGCGCCATCGCCACCGCGGCGGGCCTCGGCGGCGCATTGAGCGCCGCCGCCGCGGGCTTCATCGTGGTTTGGGCCGGTTACAGCGCGGCGTTTCTGTCTCTTTCAGCGATCGCCGCAGCCGGCCTCGGGCTGTTCATTGCCCTGATGCCCGAGACCGGACCTCACGCCGTCCCGCTTCGCACTGGCAACAACGCGGTTCCGCGGGTACTCTAGGGCTGACCAATCATTCAAGGACAACCTTCAGTATGCCATCATCGGATTTCTTGCCGCATCCGAACCGCCGCGCCGTCCTGACCGGAGCCGCGGCGCTCGGCACCCTGGCCCTTGCGCCGCGCCGGGCGCGCGCGGAGCAGTGGCCGACGCGGCCGGTCAAATTCGTGGTGCCCTTTGCGGCCGGCGGCACCACCGACATTCTGGCGCGGGTCGTCGCCGGCAAGATCTCCGAGGAATTCGGCCAGCAGTTCATCGTCGAGAACAAGGCAGGCGCCGGCGGCAACATCGCGGCCGACTTCGTGGCGAAGGCCGATCCCGACGGCTACACCTTCGTCGTGGGAACGCCGGGCACCCATGCCATCAACCAGTTCGTGTTCAAGAACATGACCTATGATCAGGTCAAGGACATCGCGCCCGTGATCATCATCGCGCGGGTACCTAATTTGTGTTCGGTCACCAATTCGCTGCCGGTGAAGTCGGTCGCGGAACTGATCGCCTATGCCAAGTCGAAGCCGGGCGAATTATTCTACGGCACGCCCGGCCTCGGCAGCACCGCGCATGTCTCGACCGAATTGTTCAAATCGATGACCGGCATCGACATCACGCATGTGCCCTATAAGGGCAGCGCCCCGGCGCTGACCGACCTGATCGCCGGCCGCGTGCAGCTGATGATCGACAATTTGCCGGCGGCGCAACCCTTTGCCGATTCCAGTTCGATCCGCCCGCTCGCGGTCTCCAGCGCGACGCGCTGGCCGCTGCTGCCGGACCTTCCGACCATCGCCGAGGCCGGGGTGCCCGGCTATGAGGCGGCATCCTGGTTCACCATCGCCGCACCGGCCAAGACGCCGAAGGAGATTATCGACCGCCTCAACGCCAGCGTCGATAAATTCCTCAAAACCGAAGACGGCATCGCGCGGTTGCGCAAGCTCGGCGCCGAACCCGCCGGCGGATCGCCCGACGACATGCGGCGTTACGTGCTCGCGGAAACCGAGAAGTGGGGCAAGGTCGCGAAATTCGCCGGCATCAAGCCGGAGTGATCCGCCACGGTGGTCACGCCATCACTGAAAGGTCATGTCGATGCATTTCGAAACGTCCGAGCCGAGACCGGAGGAGATGATGATGCAGCCGCGGACTTTCTGCGCGGTGTTGTCGCTGGCCCACACCGCATAGCCGCCGGGGCCGAAAAACGAATTGGTGTTGGGCGCCTCGGTTTCGGTGGCGTCGAACGAGTAGCTGGAGTCGGCCTCGAAGATGCGAGGTTTCTTGACGCAGCCACCGTCGGTCTGGACGTTGATGATTTCCTTGTTGTCCCGCGTCAGCGCCAGGCTGACCTGGCACCTGAAATATTCCGAGGTCTTGACGTTGAAGAGGTAGGCGTAGGATTTGCAGGTCGCGGTATTGAGCTTGCCGGCGCTCAAGCCCCGGCTGCAGGAAATTCTCTGATTGTTGCTGAGCTTGAAATCATCGGCATGCGCCATGCGAACCAGCGTCACAAACAACAATGCGACGACAAAGCAAATCTTCATGACGTGGCTCATCCGAATCATCCCTATGGCGTATTGCGCGACACGCCGATTCTAAACTGAAACCGGAAGATAGTCGTGAAGCCGGCAACGGGAAATCAGAAAGTCTCGGGGCCGTGTGCTGCGACGAAAAGACCCGTCATATTGACGCGAGAACGGCGTTCGTGGTTTGTTCAAGACAACAGCAAATTCAGGTTCGGGAGAATGAGATGATGAGACTTTCGATCAAGACGCTCGCGATGGCCGCGGCGCTCACGGCGCTGACGACGGCCGCTTGCGCCCAAGCGGCTGCGCCGACGCCCTGGGAGCTGAAGCAGGACATGGGCTATGCCTACGACAAGGAGGGCAAGACGTTCTCGTATCAGATGGGCACCAACAATGCCGGCCAGCTCCTGAAGGGCGCCAAGAAGGTGCCGAAGGGCACGTTGTTCTTCATCGGCCACAACGGACAGCTTTATGTGCGGACCGGCCCCTATCTCGAGGGCGACGGCAAGTTCATGTTCGGCACGAATTGAGCCGTTTTCTTTCTTCCCTTCTCCCCTTGTCGGAGAGGGAAAAAAGCGGGACGACGCCAGGCTAAAACGCCGCCGCGAGTTCCTTGGCGCCCGGCAGATTGCTGTTGCTGTCCATCCGGCGGTCGGTGACATCAAGCAGTTTCGCCACCGTATTATTACGGATCGCCACCGGGTTGCGCTCGTAGCCGCCGCGCTGGAAAAAATTCGAGGTCGGGACCTGCTCGCGCATCGCCGGCGGCATCGTCACCATGTCGAGCCCGGTGCCGTCGCCGGTGAGATTCATCATCTCCAGCTCAGCAGCGGTCAGCGCGCGAGCATACCCCTTGGCGCGCGCGAAGATGACCGAGGTGAGCAGCTTGTGGGTCTGCAGCAATGGACCGACATCGATATCGAGCACCATCGCATGCAGCGCCCAGCCCTGCGGCGTGTCGCCGAGCTTCTCGTGCTGCGACCAATCGTCCGGCACCGAGCGCGCAAAGGCCACCATCCGCTTCAGCACCGCGATCTTCCGATCCATCGCCTGGCGCGGCGCTCCCGATAGTCGCGCGGCCTTTGCCGTCAACGCCTTGACGAATTCGTGGCCCTGCTCGGCGAGCAGTTCGACGCTGTTGGTGGTGAGCAGCTGATTGTAGCCGATCGCCGTCGAGATCGCGCGCGAGCCCGGCCGCGAAGCGCTCAACCCCGATTGCATGTCGTGATTGCCGTTGCCGCCGGTCTCGAACGAATAGACCCGCACCGCCTGCTCGCGCGTCAGCCCTGCCGCCGCGGCCACCCTTGCATAGGCGCGCTTGAACTCGACCTCGCTGGCCGGCCGTTGCGGCGCAAACTGGAACTGCTCGGCCGCGGCTTTCAGGAGGTCTGCCACCACGGGAATATACTTACGCTCGCGCCGCGGCTCCTCAGGCTCCGGCTCTGGACTTGCCGGCCGCTTCGGCCCGGCATAGACCGGCGGCTGCGTCAGCACGTAGTCATCGAGCGCGATCGCCTGCCGCTCGCGCCGCTTGGCGTTGCGGCCGCGCCGCTTGTCGGCGATCGAACTCCAATAGGCGCTTGCTTCCTGCTCGAACGCGGCGCGCGCTTCCTGATACTCCCGGAGCTTGCGACGATAGTCCGCGACCGCCTGCGGCGATGCGGCCTGCGCCAGCGCATCGGCCGGTGCCGGAGGCAGGGCGCTGGAATCCGTCGCCCCCACCTGCGGCGCGGTCAGCAGCAGCGCGAGCGCGAGATATCCGGAACAAAGGCGAATCGCATGAGGGCGCATCCGGCCTGTTTAGCAAGCCGGCCCGTGAAGTCAGCCAACAATTGATGATTTCAAAGGGGTTGCAAAACGACCGGGACGCCCGACCTTGAGCAAGGATGAAGGGCGCCGCGACTTTCCGTCGCGATTTTCGGTTGAGGCACGGCCATGAAAATCATGTCTCTGCTGGCCTGCGCGTTCCTCCTGGCCCTTACCGCCCGTGCCAGTGCTGGACCGGTGGATTGCGCGCTGTTTCCCGACACCCATTCCAGGTTCGCCTGCTACGACAATATTTCGCGGGCGCCGAAGCCGGAGCCCGGGGCAACGATAAAACCGGCCGCCGAAAAGCCTGGGGCTGCGACCGTGCGCAGCCGAAAAACGATCAGGGCGGACTGATAGCGCGCGCGATGACAGGCTCTGCGAAGCAATCCATTCTTCCGTCATTCCGAGGCGATGCGCAGCATCGAACCCGGAATCTCGAGATTCCCCGATGTGCAATTGCACATCTGAGGTCTGGTCCTTCGGACCATCCCGGAATGACGAAGTCAAAACCAAGTCTGCTACTTCCAGGCAAAGACCGGCTGCTCCAGTTCGGCCACGCGGGTATCGCGGCCGGCGAGCACTTCGCGGAACTGGTAGATCAAGGCCGCCGTCGGCGCATGGATGTACTGGCCGGCGTGACGAAAACGGATCACGCGCCGCGTGCTTTCGGGAATGGTGGTGAAGTTGAAGGCATCCTGCTGTTCGATATTCTCGAGCGGGATGCGATGCACGGAGGCGACCTCCTCCGGATTGGGCCGGATCGCAGTATCGGTCGCCACCCATGCCACCACGGGCGTGATGAGATAGCCGGACCGTGTCGGATAATCGTCCAACAGACCCAGCACGTCGCCCTCGCCGAGCGCTAATCCAAGCTCTTCGTGAAGCTCGCGCAGCGCCGCCTGAACCTGTGTTTCGCCCTGATCGCAGCGCCCGCCGGGCAGCGCCCATTGGCTGCTATGGGCGCGCAGGCCCGCCGCGCGCAATGTCAGGAGAAATGCCGTCTCGCCGCCGGCTTCGGACAGCGCGATGGCGACCGCGGCCCGCTTCAGCGCCGGCGCCGGCTCGCCGTCGCTCGAGCGCGTGAACGCGGCGCACCGCTCTGCGATATTCCGCCGGGTGGTATCGTCAAATGGATGGGCCATCCTGCTTGACTACAACACGTCGGCGCTTGATGAAATAAGCCTGAGAACCCGAATAGCTGCGAATTGGAAATAGCTGACATGACCGACAAGGCCGCTGGAAAACTCAAATCCGACGGCTGGAGCATCGTCGAGACGTCAGGCTTCCTGCATCTGATCGGGCCATTGTGGCAGCGGGTCGTCGACGGCGAGCATGAATACGCGCTGGCCACGCAGGACAAGCATCACAACCGCCGCGGCCTGGTGCAAGGCGGAGTATTGATGACCTTCGCCGACCGCACCTGCGGCATGACGGCGCGATTCGTATCGGGCCGGCCGATGCTGGCGACGGTGCAGCTCGACACGCACTTTGTCGAGGCCGGCAAGATCGGCGAAATTCTGGTTTCGAGGCCGCATGTGGTGCGCGCGACCCGCAGTCTCATTTTCATCACCACCGAAGTGACCGTCGACAAACGCTGTATCGCGATGGCCAGCGGGGTGTTTAAGATATTGAAGAACGAAACGTAGCTAGTAACGAAGCAGACCCTGTCATTCCGGGGCGATGCATAGCATCGAACCCGGAATCTCGAGATTCCGGGTCTGGTGCTGGCGTACCATCCCGGAATGACGATCCACACTCAGAAGGACCCACCGATGCAATATCGTCAACTCGGCCGCAGCGGCCTGAAGATCTCGCCGATATGCCTGGGCACCATGATGTTCGGCGGGCCGACCGACGAGGCGACGTCGGCGCGGATCGTGGCGAAGGCGCGCGAGGCCGGCGTCAACTTCATCGATACCGCGGATGCGTATTCCGGCGGCAATTCCGAACAGGTGGTCGGGCGCGCGATTTCCAACAGCCGGCACAGTTGGGTGCTCGCCACCAAGCTCGCCAATTCCATGGGCGACGATCCCAACCGCGGCGGGCTGTCGCGGCGCTGGGTGTTGCAGGCGGCGGATGAAAGCCTGAAGCGGCTCGGCACCGACTACATCGACATCTATTACCTGCACAAGGAAGACCATTCGACGCCGCTGGACGAGACCGTGCGCGCGATGGGCGAATTGATGCAACAGGGCAAGGTGCGCTATTTCGGCGTCTCGAATTATCGGGCCTGGCGGGTCGCCGAGATCTGCAACATCTGCGACCGGCTCGCCATTCCCCGCCCGATCGTCAGCCAGCCCTATTATAATGCGATGAACCGCATGCCCGAGGTCGAGCACTTCCCGGCCTGCCATTTTTACGGCCTCGGCATCGTGCCCTATAGCCCCTTGGCGCGCGGGGTCCTGACCGGCAAATACCGCCCCGACGCGCCGCCCGACAAGGACACGCGCGCCGGCCGCAACGACAAGCGCATGATGCAGACCGAGTGGCGGCCGGAATTGCTGAAGCTGGCGCAGGAGATCCGGCAGCATGCCGAGGCAAAAGGCATCACCGCCGGGCAATTCGCGGTGTCTTGGGTGCTGAATTCTTCGTTTGTCAGCGCCGTGATCGCCGGCCCGCGCACCGAAGAGCAATGGGACGATTACCTGCGCGCGCTGGATTATCGCTTTACCGCCGAGGACGAAGCCCTGATCGACCGGCTGGTCATCAGCGGCCATCCCTCGACGCCGGGGTATAACGATCCGGCCTATCCGATCGAGGGGCGAAGGGCGCGGACGTCGGCGTGACAAGAAAGTCGTGGCTATTCGGGCCTAAAAGGCGCAATGCGTGGGCCAAGGAGTGCATCCGCTAATCTGCGGACCCTCTCACCTCCAAAAGGAATCTCCATGCAAATTCTTTCCGCGCGTCACGTCCAAACCGAAGAATTGCTGCGTCTCGGCGTCGTGTCCGGCTGGTACAGCACTAAGGTGAGCGGCACATTCGTTACCGGCCCTCACACCACGCAGGAAGACTGCCTTTCGAAAATCGCCGAGCTCAATCCACCGCCGGCCAAGAAGAAATTCTGACGGGGCATTCAATCGAGGAGTCTCCGATATGGCGCTCACCCCAGGCAGCTTTCAGGAATACGACTTCAACCGGATGGTGGTGCGCTTCACGATGAAGAATGACGACGCCAGCGTCGCCTGCGCCATCTCCACCGACGCGATGGACCAACTCGAAGGCTCGTCGCGAACGTCCCCGGCCCAGCGCGAGCAGCAATTCCTGAGACTGCGCGACCGCATCGAGGCCCGCGCGGCGCGGAAATTCAGCGATGTCGAGCTGGAAGGCAATCCGCCGGGCATCATCCTGCGCGCGATCGATTTTCGCGCGCCGCTGAAATAGCGGCCGGCGGCGGGGTTAGCCACCGCAGCCGAGTTCAACCGTCAGAGGATGCCGTCTGACCCGAAACTACCTGCGCCTCCTTTCCGAAGCGCCGGGAATTCCAACGCAGGTGGTGGTGCCGTCGGTTTCCCGTGCAGCGACACTGCAGGGAACGGCTTTGATCGTTTTGGTGGAGACGCCATCGTCCGCCACGACATCCAGCCCGGTTTGCCCTCCCGGATCCAGCGGGCCGCCCTGCTGCGGCACGAGGTCGGCGGTGCCGGCGTCGCCGTTGCGGGCGCCATCCCGACGGTCGACGCCGGGGGACTACCCGGGACGGTTCGCGGCTCCTGCTGGGCGAACCCGGCCGATGGTAATATGGTAAGTGCAACTGTTGCGATCAGGGCGATACTGCGCATTGAAGCCTCCTATGGTTGCACCATAGAAATGGATGCTCTGTAGAATTTCGCGGCCCACTTCACCGGCTTTTGTTCGGCCACGAGGCGCGGCAATGGGCCCACTACGTCCAGTCCGGCGTCCGCTGACTTCGAGCCGTGGCGGGAAATACCGGCCGCTTAACCCGCCTTTTACCAATTCCCCCAAATGCCGCGAGAAATTTACTCCCCCGAGATAACCGCCATATTGAATTGAGCTCGAACAGTTTCGAGACGAGCCATGCCCAACCGGAATGCCGCTTTAGCCCTTGACCATGCCCATTGCCGCGCGATTTGCGACGAGATCGGGGACCGGCTTCGTGAAGTCCTCAAACCGGAAGCCATGGAAATTCCGGAACGCCTGCGCGCGCTGCTCGACAGGCTAGCCCAACTGGACGAGGCGCCCTCCATCGTGCCATCCCCGGACCAGATGCCTTTTCCAAACGTCCACAAGCCGCTCGCGGCTCTCGGCTAAAACGCCACCGCCCTAAATCGTGGAAACGAAAAACCGGCGCTCACAGGATCGTGCGCTAGGCGCTCAGGCGGCCCGGTGCTGCCCGCCACCAATCGCCGATCAGTTTCTGCCGGTTCCTGAGTTGAACGGCAAGGTCGCCGAACGGCCGGTCCTTCGCGGGAATGAGGCCCTCGATCTTGCCGACCGCCGCGGCACCCTCGCGCGCATCGGCCTCGCCGTTGAAGCGATGAACCTCGAAGCCGCGATAGTTCGGCATCATGTGCTGAAAGCCGAGATGCGCCAGCCAGCTCAGCTGCAATAATTCACCGAGCGACAGATCGACGCGGATCTTTCCCTCCGCGGGCAGCTTCCTTCTGATCCCGGCGGCGTGCCCCTTCAGCCAGCAGGCCTCGCCGATGGCATCGCCGACAATCCACAATTGCGCGTGGTAGGGATCGGTCGACCTCTTGCCCTTTTTCCGGCGTTTGCCGGCGGCGGCCCTGATGCCCTTGACCGCTTTCGCAACGCGCTCGGGCACGCCCTGCCCCTCGAGTTCGTAATGCGAGCTGATCCCCCTGGAGATCTCTCGGGTGGCTTCCTCCATGCCCTGGAGACGCCCCTTGTCAAAATATGACTTTGCGCACGACCATCCGGCGACGATTAACGCAAGGTTAAGGCCACCCAAGATGAGAAGAATATCCACGACCCCAAGTCCCACTTCAGCCCGAAGCACGATCGAGCCTGCTGCCCCGAACTAAATTTAACCTCATTTCGTTAAGGCAAGCGTAAGGACGTTTGCGTGAGGCGCCCGCGATAGTGACGCCTGCAGCGACGTCAATATTGATACGGGTAGGTCGAATATCCGGGTGAATGACCGGGGTATCGCCATGAACGACGCACTTCCCGAAATCGACAGAGCCGAAGGAATTCGCATTGTGAATGGTTGTTCAGGCAACGGCTGCGAATTGTCGCAGGCGGAACGCAAAGCGTCGGCGTTCATTATCACTCCACATCTTGATGGGAGTACTCACATGAAAAAATTGGCTATCGTATTTGCCGTCGGTGCAGCCGCGCTGCTCGGTGGCTCCGCTGCAAACGCCGCGGACAATCCGGTGAAGGCAAAGACCTCAACCGAGGCGACGCAACAGTCCACCGACATTAGCTCGCGTGGCCGGCACTATCGCCACTATGGCTATCGTAATTATGGTCATCGGCATTATGGCTATCGTGGCTACCGCCCCTACTACGGCAACAGCTACGGCTATGCTCCGCGGCCGTATTATGGCGGGTATGGCTACGGTGGGCCGGGTGTGACCTTCAGCTTCGGCGGCGGTGGATACCGCGGCTGGTAAAACCAAAAAAGCCCGCAGCAATGCGGGCTTTTTCTTGGGCTCATTTTTATGAGCACACACTGATTGAGAAGGACGGGTCTAAGACCTCTGAGGCCGCGGAAAAATTGGTCTGAGATACGTTGGCTCCGGCAACAAACAATCCCAATGATGCGGAATGCTTCATCGCGGGCAAGATATCGACCTGCATCGTCCGTGTGGTTTTCGGTCCTACCCAGGCAGATACCTATATGGCTTTGGGCTGCCTTGAAACACCATGGGGACCAAACAGAAAGATCACCCCATGGAGCTGAGGGAGTAGCGGCGCGCGCGCATTTGGATATAACCATCCGACCCGCCAAGCGATGGTTGTTCAAAGAGCAGACATGAAGCGCGTATCTTTCAAGGGCGTTGCGATCGGTAACGTCCTCGACATCGTCGCCTCGAATCTTGTGATGATACCTGTTCTGATCTACGTCCTGGCTTCGGCGAAGACGGGATCACCACCCGATCATGGCGCCGCGTCTGTTACGGAGGCCCTGAAGACAAGTGATGTTTTTCTTGCGGCGTCGAGCATATTTGGCGGGCTCTGCTCGATCCTTGGCGGTTACGTTTCGGCGCGCATTGCAAAGCATGACGAAGTGCTGAACGGAACGCTCTCGTCGATCCTCTGCATCGGCTTTGGGATTTATACCGTCGTCAACGGCACCAGCCACCTTTGGCTGCACTTACTCTACCTGCTTCTGAGCCCCGCACTGGGCGCACTTGGCGGCTACCTACGGTCGCGGCAAACTGCCCGCCTCGCTTGATCAAACGTGCGCTGAAGCGGAATGGTGCCCGGGGCCGAGCGGTATCTGATCCCGGAGATTGGTCAGACTAATGGAATAGAACACAAAAACTCGCCTCTGAAGCAGGTCCGGCGGGTAATGCGGTTCAAACCGCCGATAGACGTTGCGAAGAACAAGCCTTTCGTCGGCTGCACACGGTCTCGGAGTTCCACCACTGCTCGTGCAAGCCTTAGGGTCTTCATCAATCATTGAATCATAGATTAGAAAACACGCAACGGCACGCGCCGCGCGAAAAACAGCGCGAAACTGGTCCTACCCAAATTCTTACCCGTGATTGATCGCGTTGTGGCGCTTCATGGGGGTACGTGGTGCCCTTAAATGACGAACCGGAATCGAACTAAGGACATGGTGCCCAGGGGCGGCGCCTCGTTGGGCACCTAAGCTATTGACAACACTTCGTAGTTTATGAACGCGGGTTTGCCGCTACCAACGGCCGTACCAGCACGGCATTTGGAGCTAAGCTAGCGTCAATGATTAGCCGCGCCCGACCTCAGTTCTAATTCTGACCGGCGTTCGAATATCTTGAAGGTCCACTCGCGTATTGACTAATTGCCGCCGAACCTCTTGGAAAATTGGCGCCTGCTTTTCATGATCCTCGATTGTGAGGATTATCGAGAATGGAACGCCCTCGGCCGGAAACTGCGCTTCGGCCCGGACGTTGCTCTCGACTTCTAGGCGCCATTCTGTGCTCTGGCCTATGCCATCGCCGAAATCATCCTCGTAACGCTTTGTCGGCCACCATTTCAATCCGTGATCAATCAGCGCTCGCTCTGGCGGAGTGATCCCGTTGGTTTTCGGAAGAAACACCTGACGGATCTCGTTGCGCCAACTAGGCTTGCCGTCTTTCCGATCGATGGGCTGACGCTGCTGAAGCATCGCGTCCAAATTCACGCGAACGAACTCAGTGCCAAATGCTGGATCAGTCGGCGGATCGTAGACCATCGTCATTCGCACGGTTCCTCGACAGGACCGGGTGGCCGGATCGACCAATGAGACCGGCCAGGAAAAGGGGAACCTTAGAATAGCAGGACGTCGCTCGCCGACGGTTAGTCGGCTTTCGAAAACCAGCGTAATACCATGGTCATCGGTCTCCAGCATCATGCTCGCAGCCGAAGGTTGACCAAAGCCGACAAACTGACGCGCTATTTCCTTAAGGGAGCGAGCGCTTAACGCAGCAGGCGTCACCGAATTGTGGATGAGAAATGCGCGAAGAGTGCGAGGTTTAAGTCGTTCGCCGGTTTGCACATCCAAAGTTGCTAGTGTTTTTGCGACCAAAGGTGCTGCGAAACTCGTTCCACGAACCTGAGCGCTCAATCCATCGTCAGCACATGATGAAAAGCCCGTATGATCCGTAGCAATCTGATCCCCGGCTCCGCCATAGTGCGATAGGTCAGGCTTGACGCCAACTCTCATGCCTGGACCTCGGCGGGTGTAGGTAGCGGGCGCTCCCGCAATGTGCTTACACCCCGGCGGATTAAGGGCACCAACCGCAAGAGCGCGGACGCTCTCGCAGGGTATCGAAATGGCATCGGACGCCGACCGCGCCGCCAGCGCGGCTAGAACCTGACCCGGCTTCTTCTGCCACGGCTGTCGCCATTCGAAGCTCTCGAGATTGCCAGCGGAGTTCACGACCGTGACACCAAGCCGATCCTGAATTTCATCCAGCCGAGCCGCATACACGCTGTAATAATCTTGCTCAACGGCCGATTTCAAATTGAGCGACATGTTGAAGATCCGAACTCCAAACTGATCGCGAGCTTCCGTCAAGGCGGCTTCGAGCTCCTCCAAAAAGGCCTCGAAGCCGCGGGTACCGTAGACGTCCATGAACGGCTTGGTCGATAGAAGCGGGATATCCACCAAGTCGCAGCCATCGATTTCGCGTCCAATTTCCGATCCGTTTGCACCCTGTGCAGCGATCAGCACGCCTCCGACAGACGTTCCGTGTTTTGGGTCTATTTCCCCTACATCTAGAAAATCATGCCGGTGCAAAATCCACGGCCCCAGGCAATCGGCCATCCCGGTATCAATCACACCGACCTTCGGATAGATCCCCGACGCTACACGCGAGGGCACGTTGAATGGCTGTTTAGAGGGCAGCGCTGATGCCAGTTCGGCAGCCTCAAAGATGATGGGCGGTTTTATCATTCGCACGAGCGAATGCAGTGCGATCATGTCAAGCACTTGCTCATGTCGCTCGACGCTTTGATCTAAACCCTGTCGCGGAACGGCCTCCAGAATTTCCCCTCGCACCACCCGGCGATCCTCAATAAGAGGCGGAGAAGATGAGTTGGTCAGTATTAGCTCAATCCCTTGAATTCCTCCGCTGCTCGGAAGAAGCGCCGCGTGTAGCCCTCGACCAAGGGAGTGGAGCAACCGTTGAAAAGTATCGAAAGACTTCCACAAGCCTAAAATGTCGTCGTTGCCGCCCGCCTGCAAAGGCCCTTGCTCAAATAATTCGATGATGTATCCGCTCGCTGCGTTCGGATGAAGCGACGCGCTTACTCCCGCCGATGCAGCAAAAGTTCTCTTTCTATCGGGACGCGCAATCTCAATTGTCTCGATCGCACCAAGTTCCGATCTCTCGCGGCTGACTAGGATATACGATTTTCCGTCCGCCGAAGTGCGTTTCTCGGATCTCATATCGGCTGCGGCAATGCGAGATCGCAACCTCCGCAGGTACACCTTTGGCATTCGAAAAAAGAGTTCGCCGGGCGCCGCGGCGCCCACACAAGGGAACTGCTCTGGCAGAAAGATCGCCCGATTTGGGCGGTAAGATTTGGCAATGGCTTCGATTCGCATTCGAACGCGAACGTAGGTAAGAGGACCGTCAGGCGAGGTCTCAAGACGGGCCTCGATCGAGGATAGCGCGCTTAGCAAAGCTTCCTTGTGCAGATCGAACGCTCGATCATCGCCATCGAAGAAATCCTTGTCCGGACCGCCCCGTCCCGGATCCGGCGCTCGAATGAACCGATCGTCATTCAATACGATCTGAACTGGATTGTTCGGCATAGGTTTTCTCCGGAAATAAGATTATGCGGCGGACCACTCCGCTGCGTCGCGCGAAATCTTACTCTGGCTACAACCGAGCATTACCGCCAAGCTCTCTTGTTTGATGTTTAGCCCGGACGCATGCACAGCAGCGCCTACGAACGCACTCTGATCTTCCAACAAAAGCCTAGCGGGCGACCCTTCTGCGTCGACCAGACCAAGTCGAGGGAGCAATCCGCGAGTAGCCCCAATAATCGTAAGCGGAGTGATCTCCTTATCCGCCAGCGCCAGCGAGCGCTTCAAGCTATCAGCAAATGTCTTTAAGTCTGCGCCGGATCGAGCGCCCACCACAAACGCTAGCGTTTTGGCAAGATCCGCGTCGACGTCCAACGGGGAGAGAAACGCTCGCATCATCTCTAGTCGAGAGCCAATATCCGGCAGGCCAATGCTGATTTGATTTTCAAAGCGACGCCAGACGGCTTTGTCTAACAAAGCCTCATGGTTGGTGATTGCAATCGTCAGTCCGGTTTTTGCGCGAGCATCGAGGTTTTGAAGCAGCGTATTCACTACGCGTTTTATCTCCCCCAGCTCATTTGGATCATCCCTCAATTTCGCCACAGCGTCGAACTCGTCCAATAAAAGTAGGCAACGATATCGGTTTGCGAAATCAAAGAGGTTCGCGATGTTCCGAGCGGTGGTGCCTAGCAGCGAGCTAACCAGCCCGTCGATCCGCGCGTTAACAACAGGCAGATTGAGCCGGCGAGCCAAGGTAAGGGCTGTCAGCGTCTTGCCGCTCCCAGGAGGACCATAGATCAAGCAAGATCGCGATGGTTCTACGCCCAACGCTTTAAGGGCTGCGGCACGCTCCCATTCGCCGAGTAAATCATCGAAAGCGCTTGTGAGCCGTTCTGAGTAGATCGGGACCGGATAATTTTGAGCGGGACAGAGAATGATCTCGGCCAACGGAATACTTGTCTCCCGGTCGACGGGTACCTGCACATTTTCAGTCAACACGTCGCCCTGGACGAGGGAGCGGGAAATCTCCACTACGCTAGGAGCGAGGGAAGTCTTTTCGCTCCCACCGCTGAGGAGGCGATCAAGTGCCCTCACCTCACTCGTCTGATCCGACTTCTGCAGTCGGTCTCGCAACCGCTTAACTTGCTGGCGCACGCGGTCATCCCCGGTTTCCAGCGCGACGCGACAGAGTGACTGAATAGCCGAGAAATGTTCCACGAATACCCTCCAAGGTACGTTCTATATGCACCTGATTTGCTCATTATGCAACACGGAGCATATTTATGCAGTTGGATGGTAAATATTGCGTTTCTGCGTATCCTCCCGCCTCCTTGTTCCGACGTGATGGTACTATTTGCCAATCAGGCCAAAAGGCGCGGGCCCTGGCCCCCCGGAGTGTACCCCGTGAAGGCGGGCCTTTTTGATCAAGCGCGGCGTGGTCCAGTCCGCGTTTAGCGACGCCCGGAGCGTGGGCTTGGTGGTCGGCCTGTCGACATCCCTGAGCGGCAAACTGGTCTAAAAATTAGGCCCCCTCGGGAACACTGGCCTAGCGAGACGACGATAATGGGACTTTTGGGACCGGCTCACTTTCCGCGTTTTTTCTTCGGTGACCGCGACTTTCGTGGCGGCACTACCATCTTTAGCTGCGCACTTTTTTCATCGAGCTTCCGTTGAAGCGCGGGTTCGACAAATGCTCGATGAACGAAATGCTCCAATATGTCCACCATTGTCCCCAAATCGTCGGCTTTAGGCACCCATCCCCGATGGATCGAAGCATGTCCAGCTTCGGTCAGGGTTTCCAGTCTTTCGCGATCAACTCCGTTGATGCGACTGGTGGACACCAACTCGTCCAGCTTCTCCGCGAAAGTTAAATTTGGATCGATGCCGAGTATCGCCGATGCGATGTCGAAAGCGGTTCGTATAGCGGCGGCTGAAAGCCTCATCAGATCATTATCGAGCGCGACATACATTTCAGTCATCGCCTCACGCAGCACGTGGGAATTCTCCCATCCGACGACGATCGACACGAACCAGTCCGGCCGCTTCCTTCCTGAAACCGCAGGCCAGTAGGCTACCTCTTCATCCATTGCGATGACATCTTCCTGAGCCTGCTCGTCCCATTCGTACGAATAGTCCTCCGAGAATATTTTGACCGTGTGACAGAAAATATTCTCACAGCCCCTGCATTGTAGAAGAAACCAGTCGGTATTTCCCCAGATCGGCCCATCGCTCCAATGGTCACTCACTTGCCCCTTGATGTCGCAGTTGCGCAAACCGTTGCACACAGCGCAAAATGACTTTCTAACACCAGGCGCTTCCAAGATCCTATCCTCCCCACCGAGGTCACGAAGACCTTCGAGAATGAAATCGAACGGTTTAAATGACGCGTCTATCGCGGTTTCTGCACGCCTTCGCAAGTTCGTTGGATGGGTCGAAAATGGACGGGTCTTCGATCCAGTTTTCGATACGAGGCCGATGATCATCATCCGCGGGTCGCTTCGCGCGGCGACCCGGCGGGCACGGATTACAAGACTTTAGAAGGATCGCGGCCACGACGTAGGTAGCGTCACCGACGCTAGCGCGTCATCGTCCGGATGAACCCAGAGGTAAGGCGTAATTTCCCGCACTTCGGTCAACTTGATCATGTGCACCGGCGGCTTGTATCGGCGCGTTCCGCAAGAACGGCAGCGGAACGAGCGCGCGTTCGCTTATCTTGGAGGCGACGCCGGTCGCCATGACAGGTCATCGGACCACAGGTATATCGCAATCGCCGCTAAGCACAGTGCGACGCCGATCCAGAAGATAGGCGAATGATGGATCGGCCGGCGGTCAGGCGTCTCTTTCATCAAGAACCCAATCTCACTTCGATAGCTTATTCATGCCTCCGGCCCTCAAGGGCCGGCCGGCGGCGAGGCCGGCATGATCGGCATTTCAAGGTGCCTCGTTGGATAACGGAACTCGCATCGATCGATGGCGTTGTCGTGCTCAAAGGGGGCATCAGAGACGTTGGCTTACCCCTTAGAGCCCGGCAGGAAGTTCGCTCCTCCCCGCGGCTGCTTTAGGCAAAACCAATATTCGCAAATGTCAACAAAGTCTAAACCAAAAAAACGCGACCGTCCGGCCACATGGCGCGACCCCATGATGGGCTTCCGGGCTTCACCCGTATTGCGGGCTTCAATCGTGCGCTGGGCAGAGAACCAGCCTGATATGCCAACGCTCTCGGAGGCAACCCGCCGCCTGGTGGAGCTCGGGCTTGCCGGGGGATAAAAAGTTCGCGGCGCCTTCTCAACAGATCGCCGCTACGGCCAAGAAGCTTGCCGCCCAACAGATTGACCGCATGGGCGATCCAGCAGCGCCGGCAGAAGAACAGGCGAACCGCAAGCGAAGACTGCTCAAAGGCCCCGAGGAGTTCCGGGAGGCGCGAGTGGATCGGCCGAAGACGAAGGGTCGTTAGAGCGTTCCTTAAGTGCTGTCCGCGACAACAGCCGGTTGGTTCCAAGGCTTGCATGCGTCAGTGTAAGGCCGCCTGATTAGCTGCCTCACCTCGCTTCATGCCCCCAAACGTAGGGCGCGATCTCGCTTGGCCCGGTTGGGGGTTATTCTTCCCGTTACTGCTATCCCGCAGTACAGTCGTGTTATCCGCGGGGGGCGACGATGGCACGAGATTTGAGCGAAGCGGCTGCAATTCTCAAGGAGCACGGCCTCGATCTTACGAAGGTTCTGCAAGACACACATGCAGAGACGGCGCTTAGGCTCGGCACACTGCTAGATGGAATTCTGGAAATCATCCTCAAAACCTACATGCTAAAGAATGGTAAGGTCGTCAATGAAAAGACGTTTCAAAAGAGCGGCAAGCTTGAGAATTTAGCTGCCAAGATCAAGAAGGCTAGCGACTTAGGGCTATTCGACGAGGCTGCATTCAAGGACGCCGATCTCCTGCGGGAAATTAGAAATGAGTTTGGACATCTAAAGACCAAGGTTCATTTCGATAGTCCAGAAATTTTGAAGTGGGCAGAACAACTAAGTACGTATGAAGCAGCGGGATCCAGCCAAGCGGCCATCTTCGCGGCAATGACAAAGGTGACGGATTGTTTATCGGCGGCCGTGAAGCGGATTTAGTTTGCCATGATCTTGCTCCCGACGTTATTTCCGTTCCGGGTCATTCGCGACCGGGTCGAGCCAGGCATCCGGTGCAATAAAGAACCGAGACCGTAGAACTACGGGATTAATTCACGCAAGCAGGTGCGGACCTGTTCGCCTAATGGCGAAGGGATGGAAACGGCGTTTCGACGAGCCGATACCCCTGCCCCGCAGCCGCCAACTCGTCACCCTTGAGGACGCCGGGAATTACATAGCGACGCTACCGAACGCCGTTCACGAGGCCGAAGAGTGGCAGGCAGCAATGGAGGCCCTGATGATAGTCGTGACGCTTGGGGGGCCCGGCTATGTTTGCACGCATCGGCAGTATGAGGGCGATCAATCGGCACGTCGAGCGGGTGTCCGGCCCATCGCGCAAAAAAAAAGAAGCATTGGGGGCGCCGAAAGCTGGCGCGGGATCAGTAAGCTTGTTGTACATTCCCGCAAGGTGTTTGCACGATAAAATGAAGGCCCCGCCCCATGCAGATTGTTCCAAGTGAGAACGCGATCTTTGCCGCTCAGATTTTTCCGATAAGCGACCCGGCCAGCGGCACCACGTATCTTGCCAAGGTCGAAGGGGTTCGCCGTGCAGGCGAAACGGATGTGCCCGGCGCGATCGAAATGCGAGGCTTCAAAACGAGGCGACAAGCCTTACTTTGGTTGGCAGACCATATAAAACAGATTGAGCCAACCGCGGATAACGATCACTAACTCGATCGAACGGCTCGTCTCGTTCAATCTTTCGGGTCCACGCCTGGATCGAACTCCTTCGGCATCATGTAGGATTTCGACCGCGGAAACTCCGAAACTTCGCTTTGCATCACTTCAAGCGCGCGGTAGAGAAGTCGTTGAACCATAAGATTTGACGCCTGCAGTTGAGAGGCGTCCGCGCCATTTTGCATCGTGTCGACTTCAGCGGACGCGAGCATGATCTGAAATGCCGCTCCCGCTTGGCTCTTCGGCGATAGGTGGCTTGCCGCCTCGGCAATTTCGTCCATCTTCGTGCCCAGACCGATGACGCTACCGATGCCACCCGGTTTATCGGCTTCGTTGAGTTGCATGGCGAGTTCCTCGAAGTGTCGCGCGAGCGGCAAAACGGGACAAGAAGGTTCGGTTCGTTCATCCATTTGTGCGGTCCTTGGCAGGCTTAGATTGCCGAGCGGCTAACTGAAATACTCAATTCAGCTTGGCCGAAGCCGCCGGCGCTTGCTGCGGCTGTTCTAACATCTTCAGCGAAGCGTCGATCGCGTTGCGCAGGTTCAACGCTGCAACAGGACCGCAACGAAGCCGGCCACTCGTTATGAATTTGGTTTCGACGCTTCCATCGGGCTGCGCGTTCAGGATGCGGCAGGCTAATTCGATTTGGATTAGGCCGCCCATCACCCCATGCGCCGGCGCCATATCGAAGTAGACGATCGGGGCCGTCTCGACGTTTTCATAAACGGGAAGTTCGTTCTTTTCGGCCTGGTCGGTCATCGTTCGGCCCTCGTTCGTCGTTGCTTGGTTATCATCGCGATCCGTGGGCCGCAGCGCAACACATGTCGCCCCGCGTAGGTGGCGGCGGCCGAAGCCGCCGCCAAGTCGATGGTCAACTCCCGTACTTCAGCCGTTGTTTCGCGTCGGCTTAGCTTCAACCCGAAAACCCTCTACGACGCCGTAAGGACCTTCGATCGGGTAAATGCCTGCATCAATCGAACCCGAAGAGTGCAGCCAATCGCAGGTTCCTGGTATCAGGTAAAAGCCGCGATCAATTAGCGCTTGCTCGGCTTCAGCCAACGTTGCAAAGCTCATTGCCGATAGCCTACAGTCCAGTTCCATTCGCGCGGCGAAAGTCTGCACGTCGGCGAAGAATTGCAGGATGTCTTCGGGACGGTAATACCCAATACCATCGACGCCGCGGGTTCCAAGCACTCGCGCTTTGATCGCGACGTCCGTAACAGAGGAAGTCATCTTCGCTACTAGAATTTTATCGACGATGTCTTCCAACGCATCATATGCAGCATTGGCCGCAGCTTCGGCCCGGTCGAAGGCGACATCGGCCGCAGCATCGTTGCCTCCGGTAAGGGCCCTCGCTCCGTCAAATATTGCGTAGATGCGCGCCTTTTCGCCGGCCGCGGTCTCATACAGCTTCCAAAGCAGTTCAATCGGCGAAGGAGATAGTGATAGATTGGTAGCAGCCTGAGGCATGGGTGTGATCCTTGCTTTTGGTTAGGGCCGTGCGGAAGTTGACGCTTCCCACGGCCCGCTCACGATAGCGCAAATATCAATTAGCACAACCGGGAATAGAGCCGGGCAAACCGGGAAAGCTCTCCGTTGTTTGCGGTCGCGTGCTTCCTTGAGCGGGAAGTGTCCCGGTTTTCCGGCGGGAATACTCGCGGCTATACCGCGGCGGATTGAGTTGGATGAAGGTGAAGGCGAGGTCGATCGCGGGGCCACATACAGTGAATATCGGGGGAAAGCCGCGCCAGCTCTAGACCGCGGGCCCCCGCCGAACTCAGGCTTCCTCTTTTGGAGGAAGCCTTATGGCGATCAAACGAAGCCGATGGTGGAGGCTCAATGTCTCGGATCGCGCACGCGCGCGGATACAATTTGAAGGTAAGACGCCGAACGGGCATCCTATCTGGACAGCGAAAGAAGATCAGATCGTTCGCGATCACTTTCCCAATTATGTCGCCATGAAGAAACGCCTTCGCCGACGATCGCGGCGAGCCTTACATTCGAGGGCGATGAAACTGAAACTCACACGATCCATATCCCGATGGACCGCCCCCGAAGTTTTTAGTTTGCGCAAGCGGTGGCGCGACGCTACCAGGACTGAATTGATCGCCGAATTTCCGCGTCACACTTGGAACAGCATCCAAATGAAGGGTAGAACATTCGGCATCCGAAGGCGGCCGTGGAAGCCGAAGCTGACGGGAAAGCGGATGCTCGACGAAATACGCCAACGCGCCGCCGATCTGCGAATTTCCCTTGGTGACCTCGATAGGATTTGCGCAGGCCGGCGTTACTTCGCGAATAGTAGTCGACGATCTCAGAAGCCGCGCCGCAACGTCTTGCTTCGCGCAATCGCCGCGCTCGGCGGTGGTGTCGAAATCGTTTGGCGATGACACGTTTCCGGACAACGACCGGGCCAACGATGGCGCGGGCCTCGCCTGCCCACGTGCTGGCGGCAATGCCGGCGCATCACCTCTTGGCCGGGATGCCCACACAAGTCGTCGTTCCATCTGTTTCCCGAGCGGCGACGCTGCATGCTTTGCCGGTGCCACTTTCGTGGAAACACCGTCCTCTGCAGGCTTCGTCAGTCCTGTCGACGAACCCGGAGCTTGCTCGGCAACACCTCGCACCTTGGCCGGGGCCACTGCGCCGGTCGGCGCGCCTCGCCCCCAGCAACCCGGTTTCGGAGACCGCAGGAATGACCGACAATCGCCGTCAGCAGCTCTACGGCCGCCATCAGCGCCGCTGGCGGCGCTACGGCACCACTGCATACGGTTTGGTCGCGGCGCGCATTCTGGCGCCCGCTGACCGCGCAGGCGGTCCAGCGGGCCGCGGAGATCGCCTGATGACCGCCCGGTTCAAGACCCTGGATCAGTTGCCGGCCTTCGCCGGGGAAGACGACTTATCAACGGCCCTGATGGGAGCCGGGAAAATAACCGTTTGGCGGCAGATTGTCCCTTTACTGGAACGGCGCGGGTTTCCTACGATCGACGGCCTGATGGGCGGACGATACGTTCCGGCGGTCAAAGCGTTCTTCGATCGAGAATATGACATTCACGGCGCAAGCCAAGTAACGGCGCCCCATGCGCCGGCGGCGTTGGGAACTTGGAAGTCTACGGCGAGGCCAAAGGCGAAAAAATGAGCGGCGAAAATTTACCGCGAATTGAGACTGTGGACGTCAACGGCCCAATGACCTTGCGTGTTCGTTGGCGCGGCGTTCGGGCGCCCGATCTTGCGGACTTGACGGGCTGGATCGCCACCGGCGGCCCGGTGCTGGCCCCGCTTCTTGATCCGGCTGTATTCGCGCGGGCGCGCGTTGAGAACCACGGCGCGGCGATAGCCTGGGATGACGGCGATCTTGCGATCGACGCCGTCCACCTGAAGCAAATCGCAGATAAGGAAACGGCATAGCGAAGGCACAGCGATGCTGAACGAATATCATCTGCAATTTCTTCGATTGTTCGGCGGCCGTGGCGTTCGGTTCCTGGTGATCGGCGGTCAGGCAAGATTTGCGCATCATGGCATCGCAACGAGGGACCTCGACATTTGGGTGGATATCTCGTCGGCGAACAGAGCTGCCCTGGATCACTGCTTGATTGAATGGAAAACAAGGCATCCGCTCCACACGTTAGCGGATATGTCGCAACCGTTGGCGTTGCGACCGAATGTTCAGATCAAATTTCCAGACGCTGACGCTTGGTTCGAGACAAGTGACGGCGAACCTGCGGAAATATTGGTCCAAGATGGTATCGACGTTCTCACGTCGATCGGCGAGGCTAACTTCAAATTCTTTTATGAGCGCGCTTCGACGATGGTCATCGATGGCCTAAAAATCCCCTTTCTTGCTGCTGAAGATATCGAGGCAATTAGTGGCGCGCGCTGACAGCGGTCGTAATGGCAAATGACCCCCCGCCAATATCTTGAGGACGTGTGCGAACCGAATTTTGAAGACTTTGTTCGAGAGCCGACGTCCATCCGGAAGGCTTGGGCGTCGGCGACTTCGCTATTTCACTGCATCGATTGTCTGGCAATTCATCTAGGCCAAAAGCCGTCGAAAATTAAAGACCAAATGGCGCTCCTATTTCCGGCGGTTCATTCGCTCGCCGACATAGCCAACGCCAGTAAGCATTTTAAGCTGGATCGTGGAAGGCGAACTGGGTTGTCGGCCGATCACTTCCGCATCGGCACCGGGGCCGCCTTCACCGACGGTAGCTATTTCAGCGACGGCACCAGCTTCTCGGATATGCCGGACATTGTCCGTGTCGAGTTTCAGGGCAGTCAAATTGACGTCCTGCACCTGTGCGGCGAAGCGATCGCCTTTCTAAGGACCAAGGTTTGATTGCAGCGAAAGGGGACGCGTTAGCTGTGGTCGCGATCCCACGGCGATTGACCACCGGCGCGCAAATAAGCTTTTAATTGGCGATGCCAACCCCGAATGAGCTCCTTGCCGAGCACTTCTTGCGGGCCGCGGGCGTTGCCACGGTCTACGTCGACGCCGCCGGCGCGATCGGCGCGGTCGACGTCGTCGGGATCGGTGCGCCGGCGGGATGGGTCCTTCTGTGCTGCGCCCGCGGCAACCATGCCAAGGTCGCCACACTCGCTGCGGCGCGCGTTCCCGGCAAACACGGTCAGGCCGCCGCCCTGGCGGCCGTCCGTGAGGCGGCCGCGGAAATGGGGATCGGACTGACGCCGCACGAAACGGTCGTCCAGCGAGCGCTGGGGGCCGTGGAAGCGGTCGATAAAAGAATCGCTGACCTACAGAAGACGGGCGGCCTGCGGGATATCAACGACGAGTTCAAGGCTGCAAGGAAGGCCGGAACGACTGTTCGCTACCGTGATTTCTTGCATGCCAAGAAAGCGGTGATGCTGGAGGCGATTGCCCGACGGCGCTAACGCCGCCGCCCATTGTTCGCGATCGTCGGTCCGCTGGCCGCGGTCGCACCTTTGAGCGACGCGACGGCGGCCAGGCGCAGCGCCGTCCGGGCGAGCGTCACGAGATTGCGACCTTCGGATCAAACCAGATCGTGCTTGACACCTTGCCGACGCCGACGGTGACGACGTAGCTCCCCTTCAACTTCGGCTGCTGAAGCGCCTTCACGATCTTGAACCGGATGCCGGCCCGGAGCGTGGCGCCGCCGTCCGTGACGGAACCGCCATCAACGGCACTCGCGTAGCCTGCAGGCTCGGCGCCGGCCAGAACGCCTGTCGTGATGGCTGTAACGAAGAATATGCGCCCAGGGTTGGACGCAACCTTGCGCGTTTGTCCGACCGCAACGGTTTCGCCGTTGGTTCTTGCGGTCGCGCAATTCCAGTGGGCCGTATCGGCGGCCAATGGCGCGGCGGCCACGGTGGCGCGGCGCCGCGTGGAAACCGGCTTGCCCAGCGTGCTGCCGGCGTTGCCCAGGAATTCGAACCTGCCGAACACTTCGTCATCGGTCGGAAGGGTCGCGCCGTTGATGATGCCGTGAACGGTCGCCGTGATATCCGCATTGACGATTTCGTTCCAAGCCGAGATCGGAAGGCATTCGAAGGGACGCGCCCAATCAACATTGGGCCCGGTGACGACCTTCAGGCTGTGTTTGATGCCGCCCGCGCCGTCCATGCTTGTCACAAACAGGCCGGTGTCGGACGTGTGACTTCCAAGCGACCCGTGAAGGTACGTGTCCGGATGGATCGTTCCGTCCGACGTGCTGTCGAAGATGCCGACGCGCAGTTTGTTCGTATAGCTCTGCGCCGGCGCGACCGTATAGGCGCTCGGCATCTTGCATCGGGTGAACCACACGTCGACGCTGCTCGCGGCGTTTGACGTCAGCGTCGTTCCAACCAGCGCCGACAAATCGAAATCCTTGAAGGTCATCGCCTTGCGGCGATCATCTATGAGGTTTGTCGGGACGACGGTCGTCGGGTCGAAGCCCCCGCCGGTGATGGTCAGCCGAGCTTCATCCACGAACTTCGAACCGGGGTTGTTCCACTTGAAGGTGGGGTCTTCGATTTCCAGCGTGGCTTCGCCAGTCTCGCCGATCGAAAACGTCGAAGCCCCGGTCGAAGCGAATTGCAAAACGGGCCGGACGTGCTTCTGATGCGAGTTGTAGCCGTTGGCCAAGCGAATTTGCGCATTGTCCGTGGCCCCGACACCAGAAATCATTTTGATGCCTTCGGTGTACCAGGAATTTTCAAACTTCAGGTTATGGCCGCCGTTGCCTGTCGTCCGCAGGGTCGCGCCGTCGCTCTGTTGGTCGGTGCTGAAATCCAGGCTGATCAAACGCTGCGCGCTTTGATTTCCCGATGAATTCGCGCTGAAGATCGTCTCCGCCGCGTAATCCATGACAGACGTTTTCGCGAGATAGATGGTGGCGCCCGGGTCCGCCTGCACTGTCTGCAAGAAGGCGACTAGATCAGTGAAGGCGTTCGCCTTGGAAGAACCGTCACCGGTGCCCGTGGCCGCGCTGTTCCCGTAATATGGTCCTAGACCCATAGTTGATCGCTCCGTTATTTGTGATGATGCCCAGGCACATGATGCTGCCGAGGGCCGGACGTGTTGAAATACAGTCCCGCGAACGCAAGGCCGCTTACGCTTCGCCTACCAAGCCCCACTTGCGCCGTTATCCGGCGGCGCGGCCGCGTCCGGCGATGAATGCCCCAACGATCCCGGGCCGTTCGCATTGTACGAGCCGGAAAGGCTTGCCTTGAATGTCTTGAGGCTTTCGACGATCTGAAGAAGCGTGCTGCTCGCGGTCACTTCGAATTTGCCCGTCATTTCGCCCCGCACTTCCGCCGAACCGGTTAGCGTCGCCTGGACGTTTGCACCCTCAAGCGTCTGGACCGGAGGCATTTCGGAAAACGTCTTCCGCGGATCAGACGTCGGCAACGGAATTCCCGGCGATGACCAGCCACCGCCCCGCATGCCGGACAGGGCCACGCCGCGGCGATGCTCGCGATCCATTTCTTCCCATCGCTCGCGTTCGGCGTCGCTGAAGATCGGCGGCATGCCGCTGGCGTTTTTCGACGCCTCGATCCCCGATCGCAGTTCGAAGGCGCGCATCCGGAATTGTTTGGTCAGCGCATCGCTGTAACCGCCCTGCCGAAGCTTTTCGTCGACCTCGCGCTGTTGCAGCTCCAGATTGCCGCGCCGGTTCCGCTCGTTGATTTCCGAAAGCGGTGTATTCCATCCGTTGATTATCCGCCGATCATCTTCCGTTGTCAGAAGATCGAAGTATCGACCCTCGCGTGCAGCCTTCGTTCTGTTCGAAATCTCGCTCGACAGGTCGTTCATCGTATCGATAACGGGCTTCATTCCGATGACGGCGGCAGCGAAATCCTTCATCTGGTTGGTCAGACCCGACAGCGCGACGTAAGGGTCTTGACTGCGCGCGGTCTCGGCGCCTTCGGTGCCCTTGGCGCCCTTCAGAAGTTCGCGGTCCTTGGCGATGATGCCCTGATTAACCAGCATCGACGTAAAATATTCGCCGACTTTCCGGTTTGAAAACATCTGCGTCACGGCTTTGACGACGTCGCCGCGATGTTCTTCGTCCATCGATATGCCCTTCTTTTCGAGGGCGGGCGCCAGATTTTCTGTCGCCCATTTGTAGGGATTGGAAACCAGTTTATCCAAATCCCTGACCTTGTTTCCTTCTTTGTCCGACGTCAGGCCGTAGCTCGCCATGACCGCTTTCGCGGATTTCGTCTGCCTGCCGCCAACCAACGCGGAAAACGCCGACGCCTGCATCGTGCCGAAATTGTTGGCGCCCTCATGCTGCATCATGGTCGGGACGACGTTTTGCAGATAATCGTCACTCAGACCGTATTTCGAAGCGTTCGAGTTCTTCATGTACTGGCGGAAGTCTTCGCCGCGCAGATCGGGGAACAGCGACTTCGCTTTTACGAAGGCGTTTAGATAGGCCTTGAACTTTTCCGGGTTGTTGCCGATGCCTTGGCTTTCCAGGCCCAAGACAAGCTTTTCAAGGTCTTCGGCGCTGCCCTCGCCATGCCCCAGCGTGCCCAGGACGACTTGCGCCTTCGACAGCGTTTCGGCGTTGTCGATCGCATGATGAAAGTCGCCGAGCCGGGCGCGCAGTTGGCGGATATGCGCAAGGACGTCGGTCCGGCCGACGGACGGATACTTGCTCGAAATTTCGTCGGCCTTCGCGTTGGCCTCCTGCTTTTCCTGATCGGTCAAGCCGCCCAGGCTGTAGCGCGCCATTTCTCGCGCCCGGTCGCTGGCGGCCTTGGCGCCCGCCCTGATCGCCGCCGCGCCCATGTAAACGGCGCCGCCGACGCCGCCGGCAGCAAGGGCTATTTCGCCGCCCATGCGCAGGCCGCCACCGGCCCGCATCATGCCTCCGCTCATGGCGCCGAAGAAGCGCTTCCGGCGCCGCTCGTGTTCTTCCATGCCGACCTGAACTTCCTTCAGGCCGGATAGCGTCGACTTTTTCCAATCGTCGATCGCGCGAACATAGTTCGCAAACCGGACAGGCCCCTTCGACATGGCCGAATGGAAGCCTTCCCAATTCTGCTGCACCTTCGCCAACTGACGTGACGAAAGATGCATTGCATCAATGTCTTTTTGGAACTGAGCACCCCAGCCCTTTTGCCCCAAGGACAGCAAACCGCCGGCGCCGCCCTGCGGCGGCTTGATGCCCTGGAAGGCGGTCGCAGCCTTCGCTACGCCGTTGATCTTTTTGGCAATGCTGTCGAAGACCTTGCCGGTCTTGTCTTCAGCGCTGATGACCGCTTTTGCTTCGATAATCTTTGTCATCAAGCTCTCCTGTCAGGCATGGCGTGTCACTGGAATTGGAGGCCGCGGACACCACGAAAAATTCGTGATGCCCGCGACCGCTCGACGCGGTCCGTTCGGCGGCAGAAGCGGCCTAGGGGGCGTCGAAGGACGAAGGTCACGGATTGTTGGCCTCTTCAGAGCTGACATCGGAGACCGGCGCCGGCCACTCGCCGATCGGAACCAACTCCGTTTCCGTCCGCCGGCGCGATTTCTTGTCAGACTTGGGAGGGTCCAGGTTCAGGGCCGCGACCTGTTCGATAATCATAAAGGCGCCATCGAACGCCACGCCCGGACGATCGAAATTTGGCAGCCGGACGAGCGAGAAAAGGTGCCCAGGATGATCGGTGGCCTGTGGCGGATGAAACGTCGTCCGCCTGAACCGGCGTTTCGCGCAGTTGAAGCGCATATTGTTTGCACTGAAGTGTCCGTTGGCGTCATCGATCGCCGTGACGGCATCCTGATTTCCGACCAACTGGCCGCTGTCGCGCATCACCCATAGGCTCAATTCTTCAGTTTTGATCTCGACACGCGGGAAGACCTCCGTATCCCGGGCCACAAGATCGGCGATCGCGATCGGCATTTCGCCGTCGGGCAAGTTCGCATTCAACGCGGTTGCTTCAATCGTCGCCTGGGCGACGTCACGCATTAGCGCCTTCAGTTCGAACGACAGCCTTGGACCCTCAGTTCGAATACGGGCAGTCAACACTTCGTTTGTTTTCCGCGCATCGGCAATGCGTTTTCGAATGGCTTCCTCGGCGCTGTGCCGTTTCTGCGCTTCGTCACCTGCCTGCAGGGCGGCGATCCATCGCTCAAGACGATCGATTTCTGCAGAAGCTGCGTTTCGATCTTGGTTCCAGGCCGCAAACGTCGCGCCGTTCCCAAGCGCCTCGACTTCTTTTGCGTCGATCGCATTCAGCTTCACCCGCGCCGCGGCGAGGTCGACCTTCGCAGCGTCCAGCTTCTTTTCGCTTTCAGATTTTCGTCCGAACATTTTCATCGTTTCCCTACAATGTTGGCAACGAGACCGAACGGCGACCCGCCGCGGGCGCGAAGCACATCGGCCTCTGTCGGAACCTGCGACAGGATCGCCTTGGCCGCGTCGATCGTGACGCCGCGGTTGGATGCAAGCTGGCGCGCGAACTGTTGGCGGCCTTGCGCCTCCGGCAAACCGGTGATTGCTTCTATGTGCGCCATCGCGGCGGCCAATCCGCCGTCGTTCAAGCTCTCTTGCAGCCCTTCTGCACGCCCTTCGGCGCGCGCGCGGTCAAGATCGGCTTGCGTGAAGGTCAGCGCACGCCGAGGCGCAGGTAAGCGGCTCGCCGGTGCGGCCGCCGTTAAATCGGACAGGACGCTTTCAAAATTTCCAACCGTATCGGCAAGGCCGACCGCAACCGCGTCGGCCCCGATGTATGTTCGCGCTTCGGTCGCGCGAATTGCGGCTTCTGTCATTCCCGCGCGCCCTATGGCGACGCTGGAAACGAACAGCTCATAGAAGCGATCGATTTCGGCCTTCAGCTCGCCCTTCACTTCGGCGGTCAGCTTCTCATACGGATTGCCGTCAACCTTGCGAGCGCCAGCGAAGATCAAGGTTGGCCGAATGCCCTCGTTTTCTAGGCGCTTCGAATAGTCGGCGTGCAGCATGACGACGCCGATGCTCCCGGAAATCCCCGATGACGTTGTGACAATCCGCGTCGCGGCCGACGCAATCGCATAAGCCGCGCTTGCTGCCATCCCGTTGATGACGGCGACGACTTCCTTGACCTGCGCAGCCGCGCGAACAGCGTCGCCGGCTTCGAAGGCGCCGACGGCTTCGCCGCCTGGACTGTCCATATCCAGGATGATCGACGGGACGGAAGCGTCGCGCGCGGCCGCCGCAAGCTGGAACTTCAAGCCTTCATAGGACGTCATGCCGGAAAAGGCGCCGATCCAGCCGCCACGGTTCACCAAGCTTCCCATAACCGGGATGATCGCGACGCCTTCGGTGGTCGTCCGGTATGGCTTTCGGCCGGCGGCAGGGTTTTTGGGATCGATCGGTTCGTAATTGCCGACGAAACGGGACGCGCCAGGCGCCGCTTTCTTCAGATACTCCGCTTCGACCTCGCCAAGTGACGAGCCGTCGATCCCAATTCGGCCGTCCAGAACCGACGCGATCAGCGACAGCTTGTCGGGCAGGATCATAAGCGGGCGGTTCAGAACCCGATCGGCAATGTGTAGCAGCATCGTCATTCGGAAAACGCCTTTTGCCCTTCGATACCGAAAGAAATTGATCCGCTGGACACCAGCGTTGATGATTTCTGGGCCACGACCCGCCCGAGCTGCGACATTCCCGGAAAGCCGATCGTCAGGCCAGCTCGACGCCGGAAAGGACTTGTTCCGGCGTCTCATCGACGACGATCGTCGAGTGACGCGTCTCGGCGCCGCCGGTGGCGATACAAAAATGGATGCGCGTCTTGCCATCCTCAATGGTCATGAAGGCAACGTGGCTGAGGTTAACGTGCGCAGGTTTGCCGGCGGTAGTCAGTAGCTTCCATATCATTGCACGAAACTCCGCGTGATCAGTTGATGACGCCGCCAGTTTCGCTGCTTCGCTACCGGATACGCAAAGATGGAAACGCGCGTCGACGCGCGTTTGAGCCGCTGAAACGCGCGTCGACGCGCGATTTACCTACTTGACACGCCTCAACGCATTTACCGGGAGGCTGTTGATGAAGGGCGCAAAGACAATCGCCCATCGGCTCCGCTTCTTGAAGCCATAGCCTCCGGCAACAACGCCGTAGACGTTGTCCTCGCATCGCCGGCGCATCTGCGCTTCGCTTACCCCTGCGATGTAAGCAGCGGTCTTCAGCGGGATTGTGTGAATTGAGCCGGCAGGTGCAGCGGCTTCCGCGCGCAGTCGATCGGCTATCGCCTGCAGCGAAGAGACCAGGACGTCGATATCGGCGGCAGCGTCCATTAGCGAACGTTTTCCCCGCGGCCACCACGATAGAAGCTTGCGTAGAGCAGCCAGCGACCACGCCTCCGGACGGTCCGGTCTTCGCTTACGCGCTTGGGCCGGGCAATCGCCCGGTGCGTCGCAGATTGTTGTGACGCATTTGTCCACCATCCCGCGCGGGGCCAGGGCGGAACGCGAAACCCCTGTTTTTCAGGCATTTTCTTCAGACCTCACGGGAAGGAAACCGGAATTTTCGAAATCCCAAATATGCGCAGATATCGGGCCGCTCCGTGCCGCAGTCCCGTTCGATGGACGAACGGTCCCTAAACGTTTTGGAGCATCCCCCGTGGATGGATGCGCAGTCCCCGGCGCTGCGGCGTCTGTGCGCTGGCTTGGATCGGACGGGGCGCGGCAGCGGGACAATGCGCGCGCATCAGCGCGCGTCCTATCGCGTCGGTTGGCTTGGCTGGGATCAGAAGCCGATGTCGTCATTAAGGTCGCTCTTGTATCTCGCGTTGATGCTTTCGATCGCCGCCTTCTGTTGTGATGACGGTTGCTTGCCCGGCGCCGGACGCGCCTTCACGCGCGCCGGCGGACGCTCCGTTGCTGTCTTGGCAGATGATTGCGGTTGGCGGTCGTTCCGGTTTTTCGCCCGGTCTGGATCGCGGTGCTGCACGATCACGCGCCAGACGCCGAGCGTGGTTTCGTCAACTGGCGCTTCGTTGTCCTTCAGCACGGCGATCCGCGCGTTCCCGAGCCGGCCGATAAAGTAGGTTCGGCCGTTTGCAGATTTGCGCTGGTAAAGGCGAAAAAGTTCGACGCCGGCGCTTTCCATTCGCTCGCTCCAATGTCTGTTCCAAGCCCAACTGCCCAATTGGGCCTATTGGGCTTCCTGTTGGGCATCGGCCAAGCCCAATCCCCAACCCCAACTAGGCCCCCCTTTAGGGGGGGCCGTTGGGCCTGTTGGGGGTGGCCCCAGGGCCCAACGAGATTTTTTTATTTTCGAACCGGATCAGACCGGCGTCCCGAAGCTCGACCAGCACCTTTCGGAATTGTTCGGCAGTGCTTTGAGGGGTTTTGCCTTCTATCAACCGTCGGTCGCGGGCCGCATCCAGGCATAACTGCCGATCGGCGACGCCCCCGACCGCGAGTTCTTCGATCATGGAAAGGATTTTTTCCGATTTCGAAGGCTGCCCGTCCGCAACATCGGCCGGACCATCTTCGTAAAGATCAGCTTCCACCGCCGTGATCACGCTTTCGGCGTCGGCGTTCGGGGGGTCTCGATACTCGACAGGCACGAGGCGGAAGCCGAGCGACTGCCCCTCCGCCACGGCGTTCGCTTTGGTCACCACGAGGCGCTTCATTCCGCCTTTGGCGTTTTTAACCTGTAGTTCCAAGTCGACGCCGCCGATCAACGCCGTCGAGCCACGCATTTCGCCGTCGCCACCTTTACCAGCATGATGAACGAAAAGGACCGCAGCGCTTGGCACCTGTTCCAAAAGGCGGGTGAGACCTTCGATGACCCGGCCCATGTCGCGAGCGCTATTTTCATCAAGGCCGGGCATGCAGCGGGCAAGAGTATCGATCACGATTATCACCGGGCAGGACCGCTCATTTTCGCACACCTGGAGAATTCTATTTGCCAATTCCAGAACTTCCTCCGGGTTACCCAAGTCTGGTCGAGCCATCGCGATGTAAAGCGGAGCTTTGCCTTTGCGGCGAATTGCGAACAGTCGCCGCGCAGCTTCCTGGCCGCGCTCGGCGGCCACATAAATCGCCGGTCCGGCGATAACTCCTCGACCTAAAAAAGGTCGACCTTCCGCGATGCACGTGAGCAAAAGCTGGGCGATGGTGGATTTGCCTTCGCCGGCCGGCGCAATGATCGCGCCGATCTCGCCGACCGCGAGCAAGCCTTCGATTACCTCCTCGCGCTGTGGACGCTCGGGCAGAGCGTCCAACCGATGCAGCGCGATGGTTCGGCGATTTCGGGGCCCCTTTAGCGGGATCAGGTCGGCCAATATTGCCCTCCCAGATCAAAGCGCCGGCCGGGCTTGGTAGTTGCCCAGGCCGGCGCAGATGGCGCCGCGGTACGTCCGCGCGGCGGCAAGTCGGATCACGCGGCGCGGCTGGAGCGCGCAGTCGCGATCAGGCTTTGGTAATATCGGTAGAGATTGGGCCCGGAGATATTCCGGCGGCGACCGTTCGGGATCAGGTCAAAAATGCCTTGCTCAACGAGTTCATAAAATCTCGTCGTTTTCACATTGGCGATCCGGCAGGCCGCTTTGATGTCGTTCAACGGTAGGACGTCATGAGCCTTGCAAAATTCTTCGTAAGACAGTTCGTCCACTTTTGCCTCCGTCCAGATACGTCACGGTTCGCGACGTTTCGACGGAAGCTAAGTGAAGCGATGCAGTTCACGCCAGCGAAAAAAGTGGAAATAGAAGGTTTGAGATCAGCCCTCCTATTTCCATATGTCGTATTTTCCGATCCGCTGATACAGCCAGTCGTCGGAACCAACCTGAATTCCGATACGACGGAAGCCGAAATCGTCAAGGGCGGTTCCGACTAGACCGGCGAAATCGCCGCGATGCGTTCGGTCCAGCGATTTATTTATGAATTTGCGCCAAGCGTCCGCTGCGTTCTCCACGAACTTGCGAATGAAGCAATCAGTCTTGTTGCTGGGCGTCGCGTAGGTCGGAAGGACATTCGTTTCGAGATAACTTTCAAGACGGACTTCCATCGCTTGGAACGCACTCTTCAAGGCCGAAGTTCTAATCTCTACCTGTTCCTCGTCAGCGGCTGGGTCGCTCCCGTCACTTTCATCAATTGGGATAAGGACCTCACTCAATCGCCCCGGATCGATCTTCCTTAATTCGCGGAAGGAAGCCAGAATGGCCTCAAGCTTGGCCAGAAACTCAGTTGCTTCTTGTGACTTTTTCGGAAATTCTTCCCGCTCGTGAATTTCGTACCTCGCCGCGCCGACAGCCGCACCGGCTATCGCCTTCCGAGCTGCGACGGTGTCTATCGGCCGTTTCAATCGGTCAGACAGCTTCCGCAGATAATCGTCTAACTGAAACGCGCCGGTGGGCGCATTCAGGTCCAGGCCCGCGATGGAAGCTTCCGCACTTGCAGAAAACTTATTGTCGCCGTCAGGATCGACGGCTAATTTCATCGTCTTCGCCATATCGGACCTCCAACATCCGTTGTGGTGGCCCCGTCGGCGTTGCCGCGCCGGCGGGGCAATTCAGTTAAGCGCGCAACGCTACAACGCGTCCCAGATCACGCAATTCGTCGAGATGGTTTGCCCACCAGCGCATCATTCGAACACGCTCATCCCAAAATTCAGCGAAATTGTACGCAGCCCGTGTATCGTCTTCTTCCTGGTGGGCGAGTTGTCGTTCGATTGCATCGCCGCTCCATTTTCGACTTTCATTCAACAAGGTTGATGCTGTCGACCGGAAGCCGTGCGCGGTCATCTCATGTTTGCTGTAGCCCAGGCGCCGCAGCGCTGCGTTCAGCGTCCCGTCAGATATTGGGCGATGCCATGATCGGATTTGCGGAAACAGATAGCGAGAGTTTCCCGTGATCTCGCGAAGCTCTTCAATGGTCGCGATCGCTTGTCGCGAGAGTGGCACCTTGTGAGGCCGGTCCATCTTCATCTTCTCGGCGGAGATATTCCAAACCACACCGGCGACGTCGAACTCAGTCCACTCGGCATGTCGCAGTTCGCCTGGGCGAACAAAGGTCAGCGCCGCCAATTGCAGCGCTGACCGCGTCGTTGGTTGGCCATCGAGATCGTCGATGGCGCGCAGGAGCGCGCCGACAGCTTTCGGTTCAGTGATCGCTGCTCGATGCTGAACTTTTGGCGAGATCAAAGCGCCGGCAAGATCGGAGGAAGGATCACGGTCCGCTCTGTTGGTAGCGATCGCATATTTGAAAACGCGCCCGCTCAGACTTCGCGCTCGCCGCGCGGTATCGTAGCGACCGCGGCGCTCGATCTTGCGAAGCACGTCGAGCAATTCAGGCGCTTTGATTTCTGCGATCGGTCGATCGCCTAGATCGGCGTTGACGAAACCGAGCAGCCATTTTTTC
The DNA here is from genome assembly GCA_963793165.1 of uncultured Alphaproteobacteria bacterium. Lineage (GTDB taxonomy): Bacteria > Pseudomonadota > Alphaproteobacteria > Rhizobiales > Xanthobacteraceae > Bradyrhizobium. The sequence goes on along the minus strand of CAWBYU010000001.1, from coordinate 416,296 downwards.
TTTTCAAGCGTTTTGGGATCGTCGCCTTCGGCCTTGAACTTTTCCAACAGTTCGTCCGCGACGATACGGAACGTGTTCGAGCGCGCAATGCGCGCGGCACCCCGTTCGATCTTGCGCTGCGCCGACGGATCGACGCCCTTGGCGAGATGGGCTTTGTTCGCGTCACGGCCTGCCCGGGCATCGGCCAGCGTAACGACAGGATACGCCCCGAGGGCCACCAGCTTTTGCTTACCATCGAACCGGTATGCATGCCGCCAGAGTTTCGAACCGTTCTTTTCTACCAGCAGATAAAGGCCACCGCCGTCACTGAGTTTGTAGGGTGCTTCGCGTGGTTTGCTGGTACGGCAGGCCGTATCGGAAAGTGGCATTGGTTCGATCCCCCGCGGGCCGATCTACCAACAGTCGGCCGACGCCCTACCAACAGCCATACCAACAAATCCGCCGGTTGTCAGCGGAAAGCCGCGGAGGAAGCCGAACGAGAAAGCGGCTATTCACAAGGGTTTTTGGGATATCGGCGGAGGCTGGCGGAAGCCTGCGGAGGAAGTATTGGTGCCCAGGGGCGGGATCGAACCACCGACACTGCGATTTTCAGTCGCATGCTCTACCAACTGAGCTACCTGGGCACTTCGCGGGTCGAGACCCGGGAGCGCCGGTTTATAGTCAGGCTCGCCTGCCCTGTCCACCACGCTTCGCCTACGTGTCCGGCATAGCCCGAAAGGGCGACGACGGATGGCTACGCGTGGCACGGCCACGCAGGAGAGATGCGAGAAAAGAGCGGCCCGCATAGCCCAAAGGGCGACAATGAACCGCCCAAATGATTGAAAGCACTCAAAAATCCACAAATCACGTTCAATCGGCGTCTTCGTCGTCATCCTTGGCGGCGGGGATGGCGTAGGAATTCGACAGCCAGCGGTTCAGGTCGACATCCCGGCAGCGCTCGGAACAAAAGGGGCGCGAGGCCTCGGTGGCCGGCTTGCCGCAGATCGGGCATGGTTTGGCGGATCCCTTTGCGGCACCCTTGGCAGGTTCCTTTCCGGATTCGTGGCCGGAGCCGGTATCTCGCGTCTTAGCTGGCATTGAGCCACCCGAAGCGAATCGGGAAACCTTCGCCGCCGAGCAGCGTGATCGTTTCATACAGCGGCAGGCCCACGATATTGGTGTAGGAGCCGACCATCTTGACCACGAACGAGCCTGCAATGCCCTGCACGGCATAGCCGCCTGCCTTGCCGCGCCATTCGCCGGAGCCGATATAGGCTTGGATGTCGTCCTCGCTCAGGCGCTTGAAGCGCACCCGCGTCTCGATCAGGCGCTGGCGAAAGCTCTCCTTCGGCGTCACCAGGCAGATCGCGGTGTAGACGCGATGATTGCGCCCCGATAGCAGCCGCAGGCATTGCGCGGCTTCATCGACCAGATTTGCCTTCGGCAGGATGCGGCGGCCGACCGCGACCACGGTGTCGGCGGCGAGAATGAAGGCGCCGCGCAATTCGTCGTCGAGCTGCACCGATTTCAGCGCGGCGTCGGCCTTGGCGCGGGCCAGCCGGTTGGCGCAGGCGCGCGGCAGTTCGCCCCGCTTCGGGGTTTCGTCGACATCGGCGGGACGCAGCGCATCGGGCTCGATGCCGGCCTGGTTGAGCAGGGCAAGACGTCGCGGCGAGCCGGAAGCAAGAACGAATTTGGGACGGCCTAGCATGCGGTTTTTGTCGGCAGGAGGGCTTGAAGTGTGACGCGCGCGGAACCTATCGGAAGGTGTTCGCTGAGACAACTGGTCATCGTCGTCCCTGCGAAGCAGGGACGACATCTCGGGTTAACAACACACTTCCCGATTTATCACTCGCTCGCGGCGCCGGCCTTTGAAAACCGCTTGCGGATACGCAACAACAAACTGTCACAGACTTCGCGATAGGCTTGCAGCTTCTGCTCGCGATTGCCCTCCGCGCTGGTCGGATCATGCGTCGGCCAGTATTCGACGTCGGCGGCCAGCGTGCGCGTCAGTTCCAGCGCCCTGTGGTGCGCCTCCGGCGACAGCGTAATGATCAGGTCGAAGTTGAGCCCTTCCCAATCGTCCAGTTCCTCGAACGTCATCGGCTTGTGGCCGGAAATATCCTGGCCAAGCTCCGCCATCACGGCGACCGCGAACGGATCGAGCTCGCCCTTCCTGGCGCCGGCGGATTTCACATAAAGTGCCTGGGGGAACATCTGCTGCAGCAGGCTTGCGGCCATCGGCGAGCGCACACTGTTGAGGCCGCAGGCAAACAGCACGGCCTGCGGAGTGCGCACGCGCGACGGCGCCTTCATGCGCCCTAACCTTTCCAGTGCAGGACGGAGATCAGCGTGAACAGCCGGCGGGCGGTTTCGAAATCGATCCGCACCTTGCCCTTCAATCGCTCCTGCAACGTGCGCGAGCCCTCGTCGTGGATGCCGCGGCGGCCCATGTCGATGGCCTCGATCCTGTCGGGGGTCGCGGTGCGGATCGCCTGATAGTAGCTGTCGCAGATCATGAAATAGTCTTTGACGATCCGCCGGAACGGCGACAGCGACAATAGATGCGCCACCACCGGAGTGCCGTCTTCCCTGCGGATGTCGAACATCAGCCGGTTGCCGGTGATGGCGATATGCAGGGTGAACGGCCCCTCGCCGGCGCCTTCCGGCGCGAACAGGTTCTGCTCGATCAGATCGTAGATGGCGATGGCGCGCTCGTGCTCGATGTCGGGACCGGAACGCCCGATCAATTCCTCATCGAGCGTCACCGCGACGATGCGGTGACCGGAATCCTCCCCTGGCGGCGGCTTGTTCATGACAAATTGAGGCGCAGCCCGATTGAACGCGCATGGGCATCGAGGCCTTCGGCCTTGCCTAGCGTCATCGCCGCCGGCCCCAGGAGGCGCAACTGGTCCGGCCCGCATTTGAGGATCGACGTTCGCTTCATGAAGTCAAGCACGCCCAGTCCCGACGAAAACCGTGCGGAGCGGGCGGTCGGCAGCACATGGTTGGAGCCGCCGACGTAATCGCCGATCGCCTCCGGCGTATGCGGCCCGAGAAAGATCGCGCCTGCATTGCGGATCTGCGCCGAAACCGCCTCCGGATCCGAGGTCATGATTTCGAGATGTTCGGCCGCGATCGCGTTCGCGAGCGCCGCGGCCTCATCGAGTTTCCGGACCAGGATGATGGCGCCGAAATCGTTCCACGAGGCCCCTGCAATCTCGGCCCTCGGCAGGGTGCTCAACTGAGATTCCACCGCGCGTTCGACCTCATCGGCGAGCGCGGCATCGTCGGTGATCAGAATCGACTGGGCGTTGACGTCGTGTTCGGCCTGCGCCAGCAGATCGGCTGCGATCCAGCCGGCATTGCCGGTATGATCGGCGATGACGAGCACTTCGGACGGACCGGCGATCATGTCGATGCCGACCTTGCCGAACACCAGCCGCTTGGCGGCGGCGACATAGGCGTTGCCCGGACCGACGATTTTTGCAACCGGCGCGATGCTGGCGGTGCCGTAAGCCAGCGCCGCCACCGCCTGCGCGCCGCCGACGCGATAGATCTCGGAGACGCCGCCGAGATGCGCCGCCGCCAGCACCAGCGGATTGAGCTTGCCGTCCGGCGACGGCACCACCATCACCACGCGCGCCACGCCCGCGACCTTGGCCGGCACCGCATTCATCAGCACCGAGGATGGGTAGGCGGCGGTACCGCCCGGCACATAGAGGCCGACGGCGTCGATCGCGCTCCAGCGCCAGCCGAGTTCGACGCCCTCGGCATCGGTAAAGCGTTCGTCCCTGGGCAATTGGCGCTGATGGAAAATGTCGATCCGGTCGCGTGCGAATTTCAGCGCGTCGATGGTCGCGGTGTCGCAGGCTTTCACCGCGGCCTCGATTTCCGCCGGCGCGATCCGCATCCGGCCGGCGTCCAGCTCAAGCCGGTCGAACTTGCGCGTCGCATCGATCAGGGCCGCGTCGCCGCGCGCGGCCACGTCATCGACAATGGCGCGGGTCGCGGCCTCGATATCGGCCGATACCTCGCGCTTGGCCGCAAGAAAATCCGCGAAACGCCGGGCGAAATCGGGGCTCTGGCTGTTGAGGCGAACAGGCATGGGGGCTTTCCGTAGTTCAATGGGGCGTATGCTCAATGGCGCGGCGGCCAAGGGCCGTCAACCCTTCAGCTTGGGGATTGATGGCACCTGAGACCTCTGGCCCGTAGGGTGGGCTGAGCGAAGCGAGCCTACCAAGACGACGGCGTAGGACGCCGAAGTCGGTGGGCACGCTTCGCTTTGCCCACCCTACGCCGCTCCGCGGCCATTCACGCATCCAATCCGGAGGGTTCGGCGCCTTCGCCAAAATCGCTGGTTCCGAGATCGTCGGTGCCGAGGTCGGTCAGCTCGCATTCCAGGCATTCGAGGTCCAGCCGCAGCGCCCCGCCCTGGTTGAACAGCAAGACCGCGCTGCCACCGGGCGCCTCGCCGGGATGAAATTCGATCCCGAGCAGCTCCAGCGCGGCTTCCGGCGTTTCGAGGTCGATATTGCGCGACTTGCACGCCAGCACGCGGTCGAAGCGCAGCGCTGCGATCAGCCGGCGCGGCGTGGTTTGGCCTGATAGCGTCTGCTCCCAGTCCAGCCGGCTCATGCCGACCACCAGCCGCTTTTCGCCCTGGCGCCAGACGATATCGACGGCCTGCACGCGGGCGTCCTGCACATGCGCGGATATCACGGCAAGGTCGTCGGCATCGAACGCGATCAGTTTGAGCTGGGCCGTCACCGAATTCATCCTAATAATTTGCGCGCATTACCGCGATAAGTCTACGCAATCTGCGTAAACCTGATTGCGAAGCAAAACCGGCTTCCAGTTTGCAGAATACGCGCTCACGTTTCAATCGCTGATGCGTTCGATGGAGGCGCCACACGCCGACAGCTTTTCCTCCAGCCGTTCAAAGCCGCGGTCGAGATGGTAGACGCGGTTGACCATGGTCTCGCCTTCGGCGGCAAGACCGGCGATCACCAGCGACACCGACGCACGCAGGTCTGTCGCCATCACCGGCGCACCGCGCAATTTCGCGACGCCGTCGATGGTAGCGGTTTCGCCGTCGAGATTGATCCGCGCGCCGAACCGCGCCAGCTCCTGCACATGCATGAAGCGATTTTCGAAGATCGTCTCGGTGATCTGCGAGGCGCCTTCCGCTCTGGCCATCAGCGCCATCAATTGCGCCTGCAGGTCGGTCGGAAACCCCGGAAACGGCGCGGTCGAAACCGTCACCGGCCGGATGCCTGCGCCGTTGCGGGCAACCCGAATTCCCTCATTATTGACGGTGATGACGGCGCCGGCCTCTGTCAGCACGTCGAGCGCCGATTGCAACAGTTCGGGACGCGCGCCTGCCAATTGCACCTCGCCGCCGGTCATCGCCACCGCGATCGCATAGGTGCCGGCCTCGATTCGATCCGGCAGCACGGTATGCCGAGCGCCGTGCAGCCTGGCAACGCCCTCGATGACGATGCGGGACGTACCCGCACCGGTGACGCGCGCGCCCATCCTGTTCAGGCAATCGGCGACGTCCACGATTTCCGGCTCGCAGGCGGCGTTGGTGATGACGGTGGTGCCCTTGGCCAAACTCGCCGCCATCAGCGCGACATGGGTGCCGCTCACCGTCACCTTGGGGAAGGCGATATTGGCTCCCTTCAAGCCACCGGGCGCCTTGGCGACCACATAGCCGCCGTCGATCGCAATCTCGGCACCGAGCTTCTCCAGCGCCATGATCAGGAGATCGACCGGCCGGGTTCCGATGGCGCAACCGCCGGGCAGCGACACCTTGGCTTCATGCATCCGCGCCAGGAGCGGCGCGATCACCCAGAAGCTGGCGCGCATCCGCGACACCAACTCGTAGGGCGCGGTGGTATCGATGATGTCGGCCGCCGAAATGTGCAGGGTCTGGCCCTGGTATTCCCGATCGCCGGTTCGCTTGCCCACGGAGGTGATGTCGACGCCGTGATTGCCGAGGATGCGCTGCAGTTGGGCGACGTCGGCCAGCCGCGGCACATTGTCGAGGATCAGGGTTTCCTCGGTCAAAAGGCCTGCGATCATCAGCGGCAGCGCGGCGTTCTTCGCGCCGGAAATCGCAATGGTGCCATTGAGCTTGCTGCCGCCGACGATGCGAATGCGATCCATGCGGATTCCTGTTTTCGCGGTGTGAAAAGTATAGGGCGAACGCGGCCCGGATGGCAAAAGCTTCGAAATTTGCGGCTATTTGATGGGTCGTTCATTCCGGATGAGGCGAATGCCCATTAGGCGTCATTCCGGGGCAGTCCGCAGGACTGAACCCGTAATCTCGAGATTCCGGGTTCGATGCTGCGCATCGCCAGGGAATGACAACTCAGACTAGACGACCGCGTTGATATCCTCGCTCTCCAGCACGGGTTTCGGATAGCCGTCGCGCGCGACCTTGATCATGGCGCGGCCGACCTGCTCGGTGGTGGTCATGAATTTCGGCGAGATGCGATTAAGATAAGACAGCAGCGGCGACGTCACGACATAGATCGCCTGAATCCAGCCGGTCTTCGACCTGACGCCGTGCAGCGGCTGGATGCCGGCGGGGCGAAACATATAGGCCGCCTTGAACGGCAGCTTGAGCAGATCGTTTTCGGTCTTGCCCTTGATCCGCGCCCACATCAGGCCGCCCTGCTCGGTGGAGTCGGTGCCGCGTCCGGTGACATAGACGAACACCATGCCGGGGTTTAATCTGGCCAGTGTCGTCGCTGCGGCCATGGTGACGTCGTAGGTCAGATGCCGGTAGCGCTCCTCGTTCATACCGACCGAAGAGACGCCGAGGCAGAAGAAGCAGGCATCATATCCTCCGAGTTCGGATTCGATCGCCGAGAAATCCCAAAAATTGTCGTGCAGGATTTCACGCAGCCTGGCGTGCCGTTGCCCGGTCGAACTGCGCCCGATCACGAGCACACTTTCAACATCAGCATCGAGCAGGCATTCGCGCAACACGCCCTGCCCGACCATGCCGGTGGCGCCGAACAGGATGACTTTCATTCGGCTTCCCTTTTTAAATGTGGCGCCAGAGACTTCAGGCGGCTGCCGCAACCCGATTGAACGATACGCCGGTGAGAGCGGCGGAGGTATCCCACAGCCTTGCCGCCGCCGAGGCGTCTCTCGCCTGCGGCATGACCTTCGCCGGCACCGGCGGCCCCTTCAACTCGTAAAACCAGTTCGGGCCGTAATAGCCGCCAGGCTGCGCTTCCGGCGAGGTCGCGGCAAACAAAGTGGGCAGCGCGCCTTCGGCGGCCGATTGGCTGGCAAAGGGCTCAAGGATCTTGCTGATTAGCCACAGCAACCCCCAATTGCCTGGACCGTTCACGAGCAGATCGGTTAGCGCGTAGCCGGGATGCGCGGCATTGCTCAGCAATCCCCAGCCGGCGGCATTGCTGCGCCGCTGCAGTTCGAGAGCGAACATCAGCATCGCCAGTTTCGACTGGTTGTAGGCTTTGTAGGGGTTATAGGATTTTGTGCCTTGCAGATCGTCAAAATCGATCGCGCCCGAGCGATGCGCCAGGCTGGAAAGGTTGACCACCCGAGGCTGATGGCCGCGACGAAGCAACGGCAACAGATGTGCGGTGAGCGCGTAATGGCCGAGATAATTGGTGCCGAACTGCATCTCGAAGCCGTCGGCCGTCGTCTGCCGCTTCGGTAGCGCCATCACCCCGGCATTGTTGATCAAAAGGTCGAGCGAGTTGTGAGCGGCGGCGAAGCGCCCGGCGAAATCGGCCACAGAAGCAAGGCTTGCCAGATCGAGCGTTTCGTAGCTGATTTTGGCATCGGGAAATTGACCGCGGATTTGCTGGATCGCAGCTTGACCCTTGGCCTCATTGCGGCCGGTAAGCACCACGATCGCCCCCGCGCGTGCGAGCGCCAGCGCGGTTTCATAGCCGAGGCCGCCGGTGGCGCCGGTAATGACGGCGGTCTTGCCGTCGAGGGGAGGAATGTCTGCGGTGCTCCAGCCCGTCATGCTTATATCTCCTGCGCTCGAATTGTTTGCGGTATCGGCCGCATGCCCCTAAATGTGCACTTAGTGCAAATTTGCAAGAGGTGAAGGATTGAGGAAGACAGGTGACCGCGCGCAAGCAGGCTAAGCCCATCTTATCAAAAGCAAAATCAGCCGGCACCGCCTCCCCCGGCTTGCGGGAACGCAAGCGGCAGCAAACCCGCGAGCGGCTGACGCGGGCGGCGATGGCGCTGTTCCTCGAGCGCGGGTTTGAGGCGACCACGCTCGACGACATCGCGGCGGCCGCCGATATTTCACGCCGCAGTTTCTTCCATTATTTCGGCTCGAAGGAGGACGTCGTGTTCGCGTGGCAGGAAGCCAGCACCGCGGCGTTGGTAGCCGCGGTCGCGGCGCGGCCCGCCGATAAATCCATGCTCGCGGCCGCGGAGAACGCGATTTCCGCGATGGTCAGGCAGCTTGAGCCCGGCGAAGCGATCGCGATGGCGTGCTTGAAGCGCGACAATCCGGCCTTGCAGGCCCGCGATCAGGTCAAATACGAGAAGCTCGAACGCGCATTGGCGGACGCGCTGGGCAAGCGCGCGGGCCCCAAGACGGAGAAGCTCCAGGCCCGGCTGGTCGCCATGATCGCGACCGGCGCGATGCGGATCGGCGGCGAACTCTGGGCCGCCGAAGGCGCGCGCGAAAAACCGGAAGCGCTGGTGAAGCGAACATTCGCCGCGATACGGGCGATCTTCGATTGATCGCCCGTACCTGGCGTGAAGGCGGAGAAACGACCGGGCTCAGCTCTTGATGAACGCAAGCAGATCGGCGTTGATGGTGGCTGCTTCCGTGGTGGGGCAGCCGTGCGGAAAGCCCTTGTAGGTCTTCAGCGTCCCGTTCTTCAAAAGCTTCGCCGACAATGGCCCGGAATCGGCATAGGGAACGATTTGATCGTCGTCGCCATGCATCACCAGCACCGGCACGGTGATCTTCTTGAGGTCTTCCGTGAAATCAGTCTGCGAGAAGGCGACGATGCCGTCGTAATGCGCCTTGGCGCCGCCCATCATGCCCTGCCGCCACCAATTCTGGATGATGGCCTCGGAGGGTTTGGCGCCGGGCCGGTTGTAGCCATAGAACGGCCCCTCCGGTAGGGCGCGATAGAATTGCGAGCGATTGGCGGCGAGCTGTGTCTGCAATCCGTCAAACACTTCCTTGGGCAGACCGCCCGGATTGGCCGCTGTCTGCACCATCAGCGGTGGCACCGCGCTGATGATGGCCGCCTTCGCCACCCGGCTCTCGCCGTGACGTCCGAGATAGTGCACCACCTCGCCGCCGCCGGTGGAATGACCGACATGAATGGCGTTCTTCAGATCGAGATGCGCCGTCAAGGCCGCAAGGTCGTCCGCATAATGGTCCATGTCATGGCCGTCGCTTGTCTGGCTGGAGCGGCCGTGGCCGCGGCGGTCATGGGCGATGACCCGATAGCCGTGATTGAGAAAGAACAGCATCTGCGTGTCCCAGTCATCGGCGGAGAGCGGCCAGCCGTGCGAGAACACCACCGGCTGACCGCTTCCCCAGTCCTTGTAATAAATTTCAATTCCGTCCTTGGTCTTGATCGTCGCCATGGCAGGACTCCTTCACTGGTGGATGTCATTCCGGGACACACGCTTGCGCGTGGATCCGGAATCTCGGGATTCCCCGATGTGCAATTGCACATCCGAGGTTCGACGCGGAGCCTGTCATCGGGCCCGCCAGAGGCCGCACCGTTGGCGCGTCCCGGAACGGCAACCCTAACCGATCAGGCGTAAGTCGGCATCGGCCGAAATCGCCGCACCGCACCGACGATCACGACGACGAAGAACACCAGCACGATGCCCTGGGCAACGGCGAACGGCGGCTCGCTGGGCGGCACGCTCGGCGCCAGCGCATGCAACGGCCCGATCTTCAGGAAGCTCTGGATCACCAGCACGAATACGTTGAGATAAAGCGAGAGCATCGCGGTCAGCACATAGATCCAGCGCCACGGGCCGGCAAGCTTCATGCCGTAAAGCGCGATACACGCGACCGCCAGCAGCACCAGCGAGAGAATGCCGATCATGTGCGACGGCAGCAGTTTATCGAACGGGAACAGGAAGCCGGTGGCGCTGGTCAAAATCGTAAACAGAAGGAAGATCGCAGTCAGGCCGGGCATCCGGTTGGAGCCGAGCAGCCCGAACATGACGATAATGCCGGAGACGATCGCGATCAGACTGATGATCACGTGCACCAGAGTAAATGTAGCCAGGCTCATTCCCAAAATCATGATGCATCCCCGTTCTAGAATCTTTCGAAGAATAGGACGCAGCCGGGAAAATTGCTACACGCTTCAGGAACAACTCCAATTCAGGCATGCGTCATTGACGACATCGTGAGCATCATCGACCGCGTCGTGAGCGTCATCGACCGCGTCGTGAGCATCATCGACCGCGTCGTGAGCATCATCGACCGTTGTCGGTATCTTCGACCAAAGTCGTGAAGCGCATGCCCAAGTTTTTTGCACCGCCGTCACAAATGAAGCGGCCGTTACGCCGGCTTTCAGCGATCGAGAAATTCAACCAGTTTCGGAATGACCTGGTCCGGCGCTTCCTCCATCAGCCAGTGGCCACGGTCCTTGACGAGGACGCCCTCGACATTGGTCGCCACCATCCTGCCCTGCTCGATCAGGAACGGACCGCCGGCCTTTTCGCCTGACAGCACGAGCAGCGGCATTGTCAGCTTGGTTTTGGCAAATCCCGCGAAATCCTCGGCATCCTTCGGGAAGGCGCGGAAGACTTCCATCCCGGCCGCCATGTGGCCGGGCCGGGCATAGGCCTTGGCGTAAAACTCGCGATCCTTTTCCGGCACCGACTTTTTGGGATCGGCGGCAAAATCATTCCAGAAGTGTTCGAGATAGATGCGTTCGCGACCGGTCACCAGCGCCAGCGGCGTCTTGCCAAAGAAATGGAAATGCCAGAGATCGCGCAGCAGGAAGACGTTGTTCCAGTCGCCGACGCCGGGCAGGAACGCTTCCATCAGCACCAGCCGGTCGACTTCATCGGGATATTGCGCCGCATAGGCATAGGCCACCATCAGCCCGATATCGTGACCGACCAGACGGATGCGGTCGTATTTGAGGCTCTGCATCAGCGCATGGATATCCCGCGCCATCGCAGCCTTGGTGTAGCCATCTGGCGGCGCAGCCGATTGGCCGAAGCCGCGCAGATCCGGCGCGATCACGGTATGCTTGTCGGAAAGTTTTGCGATCAGCGGCAGCCACATATGGCTGGTTTCGGCAAAGCCATGGAGCAGCACCACCGGATCGCCCTTGCCGGCGATCAGATAATGCAGCCTGACGCCGTTGACCTCGGCGAACTTGCTCTGTGGCGCCTGCGCCTGCGCCGCTCCGGGATCGAGCAGCACGATCGATAACGCCGTCGCGATAACGGCTGCGACGGCACGGCAAATTCTCAGCGCGGATTGCATCCGGTTCTTCCTCGTTTTCAATGAAAGGCTGAATTCAGTAGTAGCGCGGGATCGGACCGTTGTGCGGGGTCTTGCGGTCCGACAGATCGAATAGAACTTCATCGACATAACACCAACCCCAACCTTCGGGCGGATCGTAGCCTTCGATGATGGGATGCCGGGTAGCGTGAAAATGTTTGGTGGCGTGTTTGTTGGGAGAGTCGTCACAGCAGCCGACATGACCGCAGCTGCGGCAGATCCGCAAATGCAGCCACACACTGCCGCTCTGCAGGCATTCCTCGCAACCGAGCGCGCTCGGCGTGACATCGCGGATGCCGGCGATATGGGTGCAGTTTTTTGTCATCCTTGTTCCTTGTGTCAAAGCGCCGGTTTCGCGGTATCGCCGAGGAAACCGTGCAGCGCCGCCACCACCTGCGCGCCCTCGCCGATTGCGCCGCCGACCCGCTTGACCGAACCCGAGCGCACGTCGCCGACCGCGAATACGCCGGGCACGGAAGTTTCCAGCACCGATGCCGGCTGTCCTTCGCCTCTCGTGCATTGCGCACCGGTTACCACGAAGCCGCCGCGATCGACCATGACGCCACAACCCTCGAGCCAGCCGGTGGCGGGATCGGCGCCGACGAACAGGAACATGTTGCGGATATCGGCGCTGCGCTCGTCACCGCCCAGCCGGCTGCGCCAGCGCACGCGCTCCAGCGAGACGTCCTGCGTGCCTTCGAGCGCGACCACCTCGGCGTTAAACTCCAGTTCGATATTGGACGTGGCCTCGATGCGCTCGATCAGATAGCGCGACATGCTGGCGCCGAGGCCGCCGCCGCGGATCACCATGTGAACCTTCTTGGCATGTCCCGACAAAAACACCGCGGCTTGCCCTGCGGAATTGCCGGCCCCGACCAGCACGACTTCCTGCTCGGCGCACAGCCGCGCCTCGATCGGCGAGGCCCAGTACCAGACCCCGCGACCTTCGAAATCGGCGAGGCTTGCAATCTCCGGCCGCCGATAGCGCGCGCCGCTCGCCACCACGATGGAGCGGGCGCGCAGCACCTCGCCATCGTCGAGCTTCAGGCCGAAACTGCCGTCGGCGCGCGAGCAATCCAGCGCCGTCACCGCGACCGGGATCATCATGTCGGCGCCGAATTTCTGCGCCTGGTTGTAGGCACGGGCGGTCAGCGCCAGCCCGGAAATGCCGGTGGGAAAACCGAGGTAATTTTCAATGCGCGCGCTGGCACCGGCCTGGCCTCCGAACGAGCGCGCATCGCATACCGCGACGCTGAGCCCTTCGGACGCCGCATAGACCGCGGTCGACAATCCGGCGGGACCGCTGCCGACGACGGCGACATCGTAAACCTTGTCCTTGGCAAGCGCGCGGATCATGCCCATCGCGCGCGCAAGTTCGGATTCGCTTGGGTTGCGCAGCACGGTGCCGTCGGTTGCCACCACCAGCGGCCAATCGGCAGCAGACGGCGAATAGCGCGCGATCAGTTCGGCGGCATCGTTATCCGTGGCCGGATCGAGCAGATGATGCGGATAGCCGTTGCGGGTGAGGAATCCCTGCAGGCGAACCACGCCGCTGGAGTTGGCGGGCCCGATCAGCACCGGGCCGCCGACGCCGCCCTGAATCAGGTTCACCCGGCGCAGGATCAGCGCACGCATGATGCGCTCGCCGAGATCGGCTTCCGCGACCAGCAGCGCACGCAATCGTTCCGGCGGAATCAGCAGCGTTTCGACATCGCCCTCGGCATGACCATCGACCAGCGCGACGCGGCCCGAGAGCTGGCCGATCTCGGCGAGGAACTGCCCGGGGCCCTGATCGATGACCGGCGTGACGTGACCGAGACCGTCGCGCTGGGTGATCGCGACATGGCCGGATAGCAGGACGAACATGCCTGGTCCGGGTTTGCCGGTTTCAAACAGCGTCTCGCCATGCGTGTAGGTTCTGATTTCCCCGAAGCGGCGCATGCGCGCGATTTCCTGCGGCGTCAGCGCCGGAAATGTCTGCTCATGGCGGGGAAAGGAAGCGGCCAGCGGCGCGCCACCGTTGGTCTTATTTGCCGTGGTGTCTACGCCCATTTGGTCTCACATCAGCAGAAAGAACTCGGAACCTGCCGGGATGCCGAAAGCAGGTTCCGGGCCATGCAGCAGGCGGGGATTTTTTCGCGCACGCGAATTTCAGCTAGTTGTTCGACTCTTTTGCGCTGTCGTCATCTAATGGGGCATCTATGCCGTCGGAAGGGGCGGCGATGCCATCGCTCCGTCCCCTCGCCTGCGATTTTCGCCGCTTGAGATTTTCGCGCAGGGCCAGTTTCAACCGGTCCTGCCGTGAATTTTTCGCATGGCTCCCGGCATGGCCCTCGCGTTTGTCCTTTTCATCCGTCATCGTGGCTCCACCAACTGCACCGGCCGGGAGAATAGACCGATGGACGCGCACCATGCCCTGGCGCCTTTGCCGCAGCGGACGCTGGAGGGCTGGCACCGCTTCGTCGCCTCGGGCGATCGCGACCTGCTGGCCTCCCTGCTGGCGGAGCATATTGTGTTTCGTTCGCCGTTCGTGCAATCGCCGATTCCCGGACGCCCGGCGACCTTGCTGGTGCTGACCACCGTGGTGCGGATTTTCGAGAATTTTCGCTATCACCGCAGCTTTGTCGCGGGCTCTTATGACGTCGCGCTGGAATTTGCCGCCAATATCGGCAAATGGCAGCTCAAGGGCATCGATCTCATCACATTCAACGAGGCCGGCGAAATGACCGAATTCGAGGTCATGATCCGCCCGATCAAGGCGCTGCAGGCGCTGGGGGAGGAAATGGGGAACCGGATCGGCCCGCAACTGAGCCAGTTGAAGGCGGCGGCCGCCGCCTCGGGCTGATTATGGCCGTTTTCGACGTCCCCGCGGTCCCTCCGCGCGCTTGCGCGGACGGGGGCCTTGTGGCAAGGATCGGCCCGCTCTGTAGAGGCCTTTTGGCCAATTCTCTTGATCCGGGGCATGCTGCCGTAGCTCAGTGGTAGAGCACTCCATTGGTAATGGAGAGGTCGACAGTTCAATCCTGTCTGGCAGCACCAGTTTTTCCAACAGATCAGCCGGTCCTGGCGTCGATCGGTTTTCCCCCGCGACGGCGAGCCCGTCGCTGTAAAAAAGCCAGCCTCCGCTATATCCTCCAGAACAATACGAAATGGTTGTGACACCGATATCGCCGCCCATTTGTAACCGAATCATCCGGGGTTGAAAAATTGGTGCCGAAAGTTCTGGCCATCACCGGTTATCTCGCCACGCTGGCGCCGGCGTTTGCGCAAGACGGCATCAAGGACGACCTCAAGACGGCGCCGATGCAGCTTACGCTTCCGGTCACGACCGATCCCTCCGACGAACAGTGCCGTCGCATCGAAACGCCATCTCCTGCGGCCCTGGTGCCGGTGTCCCTGCACAGGACCTTCCACGATGATTTCGACGAGCATCCCTTGTCCAAGGGAAAATGGGCGCCGCATTACGCCGGCGGCGCCGCGTGGCCGGAGGCGCGCTACTGGGGCGGCGACGGTTCCGACTTCAAACGGAAAACCACCTATAACGGCGAACAGCAGATCTATGTCGATCCACGCTATGGCGGCCGGGGAACCACCCCGCTGGGGCTCGACCCGTTCAATGTTCGGGATGGGGTTCTCTCGATCGTCGCAAGCCGCACGCCGCCTGCGCTGAAATCGTTGCTGTTCAACAACGAATATGTGTCCGGCATCCTGACGACCCAAAGTTCATTCTCGCAGAAGTACGGATATTTCGAAATGCGTTCGAAGATACCGGTCGGGACCGGCGTATGGCCGGCGTTCTGGATGCTCGCCAATGACGGCGGCTGGCCTCCCGAAATCGACGTCATGGAAGGCCGCGGCCAACAGCCCGGCGATCTGGTGATGACGACGCATTGGCGAATTCCGGCCACCGGATTGGTGAAATCCTGCGGGTTCGACTTCCTGGTGCCGGACGCATCGACCGATTTCCACGACTACGGCGTGCTATGGGCGCGGGACCGGATCGTCTACTTCATCGATCGCAAGCCGGTGTCGGAGATCAAGGTCCCCGTCGGCTTCGACGATCCCATGTACATGATCGTCAACCTCGCGATGGGTTCAAAAAACTTCAAGGGCGTCGGGTTCATCGATGGCGAGTCTCCCAATACCGTGGCGTTCGAAATCGACAGGATTTCCGCTTATCAAATCGATTCCTATTAGTCATTGTGCCGTTCGGAGTGGCGGGCGCCCAACAGACGTAAACCCGTCGGGAGAAGTCGATGTTCGCTGAGTTTTCGCGTCGGCATTTCGCCAAGCTTGCCGGTTTTTCGGCGTTGGGGATGGCGGCGACGCCCGCAAGATCGCAGCACAACCAGGCCAAACCGGCCCCCGACCGGCACGCCCCCGCGGCTTTCCCGGAAGGCTTTCTCTGGGGCACGGCCACGTCGGCCTATCAGATCGAAGGCGCGGTCAACGAAGACGGCCGCGGCCGCTCGATCTGGGATACGTTCACCCACACGTCGGGCAAGGTCGAAGATCGCAGCAACGCGGACCGCGCCAACGATCACTATCACCGCTACAAGGAAGATGTCGGCCTGATCAAGGAGCTCGGGGTCAAGGCCTATCGCTTTTCGATCGCGTGGCCGCGGGTGTTTCCGGAAGGAACGGGAGCGCCGAATCCCAAAGGTCTCGACTTCTACGATCGCCTGCTGGACGAACTTCTGGCGAACGGCATCGAACCGTTCGCGACCCTGTATCATTGGGATCTGCCGCAAGCGCTGCAGGACCGCGTCGGTGGATGGCGGTCCAGCGACACCTCCAAGGCGTTCGGGGATTACGCCGGCTATGTGGCGGAGCGCTTGACCGATCGCATCAGGAACATCTTCACGATCAACGAAGTCGGAAGGTTCGTGAACTTCGGTTATGGATGGGGCATCGACGCTCCCGGTCTCAAACTGCCGGAGGCCGAACTGAACCAGATCCGCCACCACGTCGCGCTGGCGCACGGTCTCGCCGTGCAGGCGATCCGCGCGAAAGGACGCGCCGGCACCAAAGTGGGTCCGGCCGAGAACATCGCCGCGTGCGTGCCGGCGATCGACACGCCCGAGAACATTCGCGCGGCCGAGATCGCCACACGCGAGTTGAACGCGGGCTTCCTGGGCGTGCTCCTGGAGGGCAAATACACCGACGGGTTTCTCGAATATGCCGGCGCGGCCGCTCCCAAATTCACTGCCGAGGAGCTGAAGATCATCTCGTCACCGAACGATTTCGTCGGCCTGAATATCTACGCGCCGCAATATTACGTGGTCGCCGCCGACCGCGCGCCGGGCTTCTCGGTTCTGCCCTTTCCCGCCTCGTTTCCGCATATGAGATCCGAGTGGCTCAGGATCGGCCCGGAGGCAATCTATTGGGCGCCGCGACTTGCGGCAAAGATCTGGAACATCGATACGATCTACATCAGCGAGAACGGGACCTCCTCGACCGATAATTTGGCCGCCGACGGTAATGTCTACGACCTCGATCGCATCATGTATCTGCGCAACTATCTCACGCAGTTGCAGCGCGCGACTTCCGAAGGCGTGCCGGTTCGCGGGTATTTCCTGTGGAGCCTGATGGATAATTTCGAGTGGATATTCGGATTCAAAGAGCGCTTCGGATTGTACCACGTCGACTTCGAGACGCAGCGCCGGGTCGCGAAACTCAGCGCCTCGTTCTATCGCGACGTGGCCGCGCGCAATGCGATAGGCGCTTGAATGCTTTCTAACATCCAATTTAATGGCATCCGCGCATTGGCGAACCTAGATCAGCTTTCGTGTTCCACGTTCCAGTGAAATCAGAGCGGAGCTTCGCCATGTCGAACATCCGGATAAAAGCAGCTTTTGCAATCCTCGTGATCCTGTCCGCCCCTGCCGTCTCATTTGCGCGAAACGCGGGTGAAGCTGCGACGGGCAACGTACCGATCAGCGGTATTGCGCCAGGCCCGGCAAACGCCGGTGGCATGAACAACGTGACGGTCGATCCAAGCGGAATCGGCAACGCGTCCAGAATGGCGCCGCTGCCGCCGCCCCGCATCAGCGTCCCGACGATTCCGCAGTTCAAGTAAAGCGCAGAGGATGGACGGCTTCGCGCCCTACGCCTTCACCGCGCAGGGACGCAGCGCCGGCCGTGCGTGCTGCTGCTTTATGTCCGCGACCTCGTCCAGCATTTGCTTGAGCGCGTCGATCGCGGCGGTTTCCTGCGACGTCAATGGCGTCTTCGGGTGGAAATGGGCGAGCAGCACAATCAGCGCGTCACCGATGCGGCCGATCTGCCGGCCATAAGTCCCGACATCCGACAGCACCTCCTGCTCCACATCGGGAGCGGCCGATTGGCCAAGATTGATATTGATCACGCCCAACTGGCTGCCGATCGGACTGAAGAAGGCCGTGAACGGATTGATCGACTGCACCACATCTCCGGAAAGCGGCATCTTGAATGTCGCCATGACCAAACCTCCTGCCCCGGCAATTGAATGCACGCGACGATTTCCCGCTCGTTCTCGCGAAAAGAGCGTTCGACCGGCATTCATCGCATGTCACCGTTGGCCACAATAACTTGCCCCCAAGCCGAGACCTGTGAACGGCGTCACATATCCATGACGATCGCTGCCCTATGCTTCCCTTTGCGGAGCAACCTTTGACGACCTGCATTGCAGCCAACCGAGCAGCACCAACCACACACCGACGCAGTTCTCGATATCGCGAGTTCAAGCTGTGGCAACCAAGGGAAGTCGGCAACAAAGCGCGGACAATAGCGCCATGGCCACCGAGGCAAAACCGGCGGCGGCCGTTCCGCGGCGGGATGCGCCGGCCGGTCTTAACGTGCACATCACGCTGGTCTGCGGCGGCATCACCAACGTCAAGGTGCCGGTGGCCATCGGAGCGCGCTACGAGGGGCTGGCCTTTGCAGGCGCGACCAGGGCCTTCGACCAGCTGCTCAACTCCTGGCTGACGCGCGCGGCCGATCTGGGAATTATCGGATCGGCTTTGGGCCAGTTGTTTCCGGTTAATCTCGAATTGTATCACAAGGCCGGCAAGATGAATGCGCGCAACCTGCTTTTGGCAGGCATGGGCGAACCCGGTCGCTTTGCCCGGGATAGTCTTCAGTTCATCTTCTCCAACGTCGTCGTTGCCATCAAGGCGATGGGGGAGAATGAGTTCGCCACTCCGCTTCTCGGCACGCGCCGCAGCGAGCTTTCAATCGGGGAAGCCGTTCGCGGCCTCGTTCAAGGCATCCAGGATGGCTACGGGCGCATTCGGGCGATCGCCAATGACGTCACCGAAGACAAGGAAAGTCTTCGGAGCGTGGCCGAGCAGCCGCTCGCCATCGTGCTTGTTCATCCCGATCCGCGCAAAATAAAGCCGATCCAGGCTGAGCTTGAAGCGCTTGTAAGCGGGAAGGATTTCCCGAACACGAAGTTTACGATAGACCGAGGTCCCGACGTCGCGTCCGATCCGCCGGTCGAGCCCGGCGCAAGCGATGTCGAGCCGGACCGGCCCGTGACCTATCTGCGAATCATGCGGAGCAAATCGGCGGCGACCGCGATCCGGAGCAAGCGCGCGGTTCCCGCCAAGCGCAAAAAGCCGGCGGTGCGCCCGGCTGCGAATTTCTTCGCCACCGAGGTGTTCCAGTTCTCGGCATTGTCCGACGTCGCGGTGGTCCCGCAACGGGAGCAGGACGTCAACGCGCACCTGATGCGCGACCTTCCCGACCGGATGACAAAAGACTGCACACCGGAGCAGCGCGAGGCGCTTGGCGTGTTTTTCACGAATTACCTGATCCCCGACGACTTTCGCAAACTGACCGAAGGACCGGCAGACCTCACTTTGGAGGTCGACGATACGACCGCCGTGTACCCCTGGGAGATGGCGGGCCACAAGCAATATGCGGGAGCGGCTTTCCTCGGCACCAACATCGCCGTGTCGCGTCAGTTTCGTTCGCTGCTCTCGCCGCCGCCGACCTCACCGCCGGCGCTGGACCACAATCTGAAGGCTCTCATCATCGCGGATCCGGCGGCCGACGAGTTGGCGCTGCCGCATGCGCGCGATGAGGGGTCCGCCGTGGTGGAGGTGCTGGAGCGGGCGCGGATCGCCTGGGGCGGCCGGTACGCGATAACGGCAACCGTTCGCATCGGTCCGCGCGGAGACGAGAACGCCAAATCGCTGCTTCGGAAATTGCGGGAGCAGAACAAGTGCGTGGCGAGCGCCGAGCCGTGCGATCCGCTCGAACTCGCGATGCTGCTGGTGAACGAACAATATGACCTGGTTCACTATGCGGGCCATGGGCTCTCCGATCCCAAGACAAATCAGACCGGCTGGGTTTTTGCCGCCGATTGCATTCTCTCGGCCAAGGAGATTTTCCGCGTGCGCCAGGTGCCGCGGCTGGTATTCGCGAATGCATGCTTTTCGGCGGTGACCACCGATCAGAACGAGCAACGGAAACACATGGCCGGCCTGGCGCAGGCCTTTTTCGGCCGCGGCATCCCTAATTTTATCGGCACCGGCTGGGAAGTCGACGACGCTTGCGCGGAAGAGTGCGCCAGATGGTTCTACGCCCGCGTTCTCGGGCTCCGCGACCCAAACGCCGGTTCCGGTGTCCTCGGCACGGCGCCGCCCGCCACGATCGGCGAAGCACTGCAGGAAGCACGCAGCAAAGCGCTCCTGCTCAAGCCGCGATCGTCGAGTTGGGGCGCCTACCAGCATTACGGCCACGTCAGCGACAAGCTGGTCGCGATCGCCAATGCGCCGGCGGTGGACGATGCATCGGTGCGATCCGCCGCGAGCGCGCCGCCACCGGTCACCGTTGAGGTCCGCGACACCCCGCCGCCTCCCGCCCCCGCCGACGCACGATTGGCAATCCGTGAACGAGGCGCCGCGACCAGGCCCGCTGCGGCCGATCCTGATCTCGTCTACGTCAACGGCATCGATTTCGAGACCGGAGATTACGCCTTCATCCCGAGATCGATCGACGAGATCGCCAAAGGCGTGCTGGCCCGCCCGGGCGTCGAGACGTTCGACAAATTGCGCGGCGACAAACCGCGATCGTTCGGCCTGCCGTTCGAAATGGACGGCAGCAGGCTGGAGCAAGCCGGATGGGGCATCGTCTTCCACGAAGACACGCCTGCCGAAATTTGCCGGGCGCTGGACCCTTTGATCGGACTTCGCCGCAAACAGGCGGCTTCGCGTCTCAAGGTGCTCGATTACAAGAAGGGCGAGCAGGCGCGCGACTGGTATCAGCGCCACGGCACATCGGCGGGTAACCTCGACCCGGAAATCGTCCCCTATTACCTGCTGCTGGTCGGCCCGCCCGATCTGATCCCGTTCGAATTCCAGTATCTGCTCGGCGTCGAATATGCGATGGGGCGGTTGGCGTTCGACAAGGCCGAAGACTACGAGCGCTATGCGCGTTCGACGGTCGCCTATGAAGGCGCCAAGTCGGTCCCCAATGCCCGGGAAATTGCCTATTGGGGCACCCGCCATCTCGGCGACCCCGCCACCAATCTCAGCGCGTCGATGCTGGTCGACCCGCTCGCCAATGGCGTCGCCGGCTCGGCCGGCTCGCTGAAACAGGCCATCAATACCGTCGTCGGCTATGATCGAAAGCTGAACCTTGGCGAGGATGCGACCAAAGCGAACCTGCTGCAGGCGCTGCACGGTCCGAAACCGCCGGCGATGCTGTTCACGGCCTCGCACGGCATGGCGTTCCGCCCTGACCAGGCCGCGCAGGCCGCCAACCAGGGTGCGTTGCTGTGCCAGGACTGGCCGGGCTTCGGTAACGTGAGGGCCGAACACTTCCTCGCCGCCGCCGATATCGCCGACGATGCCAATGTCAACGGGACCGTGGCGCTGATGTTCGCCTGCTTCGGAGCCGGCACGCCGGACGCCGACCAATTCCTGATGGACCTTTCGCAGGCCGGCAAGGCGCCGCCGCTGGCGCCGCAACCCTTCGTCGCAGCACTGCCGTGCCGCCTGCTCGCCCACCCGAACGGCAGCGCGCTGGCCGTGATCGGGCATGTCGACCGCGCCTGGGGATTTTCAATACAGGCGCCGAAAGTGGCCGATCCGCAAATCGGCACCTTCCGCAACGGCATCGGCGATATCCTCAGCGGGGTTCCGGTCGGACACGCGATGTGCGGACGGTTCGGCGCCAAATTCGCCGAACTGTCGGCACTGCTGTTAAGCGCGACGTCGCCGACGGCACCGGCGGCGATGCGTCTTGGCGATCGCGATCTCGTCACCCGCTGGCTGGAGCGAAACGATGCCCAGAACTTTGTGCTGCTGGGCGATCCCGCCGTTCGCATTCGCAAGGACGACCTGACGTAGTCGCCACGCGGCGGTCGCGTCTTGCTTGAATCACCGAATTCACGTCAGGAGGCGCAACCATGGATCAGCCAGGCATCCCGCAGGTACCGGAGGCAGTGCGGGCCTCATTCGAGCCGATCATGAAGGCGATCGGCCCCGTCCGCCTGCAATTAGCCGAACTGAAAGACGTGGTCGCGACCCGGCCGGGATACAAATATCCGCCTGCGGGAGACCCGGTGCCGGCGATCGTCGTGGCGGTCACGCCCGGCACCGCCCCGGTGCAGGCGGCGGCGCTGGAGGCAAGGTTCGGCGTTCCCTTCGACGTCATCGACGCCACGGTGGAGGAACAGCTCGCCGCGGCCGAGCCGCAGCCGGTCTCCTTTGGCACACCCGGCGGATCGATGGTTTCGGCGTTCGAGAAGATGATGGGCGGAGACGAACCGCTCGATTTCGCACCGCCCAAAACCGGGTCCTACGAGGAGCCGGATCCGCCCAATCTGCCGCTCGTCAAGGAGAAGATGGAGCTGACGATCTGCGTCAGCCCGGAAGCCGGCTGGAGCGAACTGGAAGCTTTCCTGGGCGAAACCAAAAAGACGCTCACAGTCGCGATGTATCAATTTACCGCGCCGCACATCTTCAAGGCCGTCGAGGATGCCGTGACGGCCGCCGGACGCACATTCGAACTGATCCTTCACCCCGTTCCGGAGAAGCCGGCGAAGTCCGGCGTGAAGGCCAATGACCTCGACGAAGAGAAAGAAATCATCGACCCGCTCGAGGGCGAAATGCAGTCACGGTTCGAGACCACCTGGGCCACGTTATCATCGAAGGCCAATCCGCAGGGGCTGTTTGCTTCCGCCTATCACATCAAGGTCGCGGTGCGCGACGGCACCGCCTTCTGGCTCTCCAGCGGCAACTGGCAGTCGTCAAATCAGCCTGATGTCCACCCGTTCGTCGCTCGGCCGAAAGAACTACCCGCCGGATTCCAGAGAAAGTACAATCGCGATTATCACGCCATCATCAAGAACGAGAAGCTGGCGTCGATCTACCAGTTCTATATCAAGCGCGATTTCAAGCTCTCCGCCGCCCAGGCCGGCCAAGTCGTCAGCTTCGCCGCGCCCGATCTGTTGGTACCGGAGGAGGAAGAAGAGGCCGTCGCATTCGCGGCGCCGCCGCAATTATTCCCGCCGCTGCGGCTGAACCGGCAGGTCAGCGTTCAACCGCTGCTGACGCCGGACAATTATGCGGAGAACGCGCTGAAGCTGATCAAGTCGGCGACCATAAGCGTCTGGTTCCAGAACCAGTACATCAACTTCCGCGGCACCCATGACGACTTCGCCGAATTCCGGCTGCTGGTCGGCGCGCTGAAGGACAAGATCGACCGCAAGCTCGATGTGCGCATCATCTGCCGCGACCTGATGAAGCAGGAAAGCCTCGACGTCCTGATCGCGCTCGGCTTTCCGAAGCAGGCGTTCCGGTTCCAATCCGCCTGCCACAACAAGACCATTATCGTCGACGGCAAGGTTGTGATGTTCGGAAGCCACAACTGGTCGAACGAGGGGGTGAAAACCAACCGTGACGCCAGCCTGATCTTTGACGACCCCGAAATCGCGGCCTATCTCGCGCAGGTGTATGACTACGACTGGAACCGGCTGGCCACCGCGCATCCGACCAAAGCCCGCCCGCGCGTGGCCAGGGACGGCGAGACAGCGCCGCCCGGGTTGAAACGGGTACCTTTCTCCGCCCTGTTCGAAGACGGCGAATAAGGATATCGAGGGCCGACGACGCGATCTCCGCTGCGGTGTGTCTTTCCGGCCCCGTGTCGGAGTACAGGCGGCGGAGTCCGAAATTTAAGATATCGGCGCCCAAAATCGCGTCGCATGGCCCGGTACCGAGCAAATTAAGGCATCATTCAGGCTTCGTTAGGAATTCGTTAGTCACGGAAAATTGTAGTTCCACCAACAGGTTGGGAACTCCCTGACTGTGGCCGATGGGTGACAGCATTTTAGACAAAACCTGTCTATCTCCGCGTCATGGATGGAGCCGACGCGCGGCACCTTCGAAATGATCGCTTGGAGATTAAGCCTGATGAAGAAGTTTCTACTTGCTACCGTCGCCCTCGCCGCTCTCGGCGCGCCGGCACTGGCGGCCGATCTTGCGGCTCGCCCCTACACCAAGGCTCCGGCCTATGCCGCGCCGATCTACAACTGGACCGGTTTCTACATCGGCGGTCACATCGGCGGCGCGTTCGCCGGCGACAACAGCATCGCAGGCGATGAGGGCCGCTTCCTCGGCGGCGTCCAGGGCGGTTTCGACTATCAGTTCGCCCCGACCTGGGTTCTGGGTGTCGAAGCCCAGTACAGCTGGCTCGGCAGCAGCAACAATGGGGTAGTGTTCCCCGGCGGCGTGCTGGTGACCTCCAACAATGACCAGCTCGGTTCGGTTACCGGCCGGCTCGGCTACACCTGGGGCCCGGCGCTGCTTTACGCCAAGGGCGGTTATGCCTGGAAGGACAGCAACAACCTCGGCGTGACCACGACCGGTGGTGCGCCGCTGCCGTTCTTCACCGACGGCAACCATCGTGACGGTTACACCGTTGGCGCCGGCCTCGAATACCTGTTCGCCCCCAGCTGGTCCGCCAAGGTCGAATATCAGTATTACAACTTCGGCAAGACCACCTTCCTGCCGGGCAGCCCGCCCAGCATCGTTGGCGTGAACTTCCACGACGACGAGCATACCGTGAAGGCCGGCATCAACTACCGCTTCAACTGGGGTGGCCCGGTGCTTGCGAAGTATTGATCGCTGTCTGATCATAAATTCTTAAGAAAAGGCCGGCCTCGCGCCGGCCTTTTTGCTTGAGGTGCGACAAATCGTGCAAATCGCCCCGAGTTCCCCACTTTATTAACCCGGTACCTTGATACTGCCACTCAAATTCGTCCTGGGGATGAACGCGAGCGCGAGGCAGAAGGCATGGCGTTACGATCGACTATTGACCAACCGACCGTTGGTAATTTGCGCGGTGGATTTAGCTTTTCGCAATGGGGCGTCAGGGGCAGTCTGTTCGCCGCCTTTGCCGTGATCGCGGGCATGGCCCTTGTGATCAGCGCCGGCGCAGGCATGGTGTTGGGACATCTCGGCCGGTCGATGACCGACCTGAGCGGCCGCGACATTCCCCGTCTCGCCGCCAGCCTGCAACTCGCCGCCCAGAGCGCGAGTCTGGCCAGCCAGGGGCCGGGCCTGCTGGCCTCCCATACCGAAGAGGCGCTGACCGAACGCGCCAAGAAAATGAAGGAAACCCAGCAGGTCGCGCTCGACAAGCTGGACGAGCTCACCCGGCTTGGAGCCGACAAGAAGGTCGTCACCGCGCTCGCAGAAACCGGCAAGAGCATCGACGACGCGATCAAGAACATGGGCACGGCGGCGCACGAACGGCTGGAGGCCGCCGCCCAGCACGAGACGCTGTATCATGCGCTGCGCAAGGCCCAGGCGGGCTTCGTTGCCGCCGCCGGTCCCGCCCTGATCGATGCCCATACCGAGCTCAACAGCATCTTCGCTGCCGCCAATTTCTCCCAGGACGACGCCACCAAGTCGCAGCGAACCGTCGACCAGCTCGCCGAAATCGGCTCCGGCGGCAATCTGATGGCCTTCAACATGATGGCCGCATTGTCGGCTACCCGCGGCGACACGCTGGCAGGCATCGAAAAGGAATTCCGTTACGCCCAGACACGGGTAAAGGCGAGTCTCGATTTGCTGCCCAAAACCACCGCCATGAGAGCGTTGCGCGACGCCGGATTGAAATTGCAGGCGCTCGGCGATGGCAAGACCGGCGTGTTCAGGATTCGCCAGAAGGAACTCGAGGTCGACGATTACGGTCAGCTTATTCTCGACGAGGCCCGCAAGCTCAATGTCGGTCTCGGCGTCAGCGTCAAGCAGCTCGTGGAAGGCGTGCAGACCGAGACCGACGCGGCGACCTCGCAGGCGCGCGGGGAGATCTCGTTTGCAACCATCGCCATGCTGGCGCTTGGCGGCCTCACTTTGATCGGATCGGCGCTGTTCGTCTGGCTCTATGTCGGCCGCAACATCCTGCGCCGGATCGACAATCTGAAAACCTCGATGCAGCTTCTGTCCGACGGCGATCTCGAGACGGAAATCCGCCGCAGCGCCCAGCGCGACGAGATCGCGGCGATGGCGAATTCGCTGGAGGTCTTCCGCGAAAGCATGATCAAGGCGCGGGCGCTGAGCGCCGAACAGGACAAGGACCGCGTGGCCAAGTCCGAACGCGCCTCCCGCATGGAAGTCCGGATCGTCGAATTTGAAGCAACCGTCCGCTCCGCGCTGGACGGCCTGCAGAAATCGGCCAATTCGATGCAGACCACGGCGCAACGCATGTCGGCGACCGCCGATCAATCCAGCGCGCTGGTCAGCGCGGTGGCGTCCGCCGCCGAGGAAACCTCGGCCAACGTGCAGACCGTGTCTTCCGGCACCGAGGAACTGTCGTCCTCGATCAGCGAGATCGGCCGCCAGGTGGTCACGTCGGCGGAAGTTGCCCGCAAGGCCGTCGACGAGGCCGGACAAACCGACGCCACCATGCAAGGGCTCGCCGAAAACGCCAGCCGCATCAGCGTCGTGGTCGATCTGATTCAGACCATCGCATCGCAGACCAACCTGCTTGCGCTCAACGCCACCATTGAAGCCGCGCGCGCCGGCGATGCCGGCCGCGGCTTTGCAGTCGTCGCCTCCGAAGTGAAAAACCTCGCCAGCCAGACCGCGAAAGCGACCGACGAGATCCGCTCGCAAATCGCCAACATGCAGCAGGTCACCACATCGGCGGTCAGCGCCATCAGGAACATCGGCCACACCATTGGCGAGATCAACGAGGTGACCACCGCGATCGCCGCCGCGGTCGAGGAACAGGGCGCGGCGACCCGCGAGATCGCCCGCAATATCCAGCACGCCGCCGGCGGCACCAGCGAGGTTTCCAGCAACATCATCGGCGTCTCTACCGCCTCGGCCGAGGCCGAAACGGCCGCCGACGAGGTGCTGAGCGTATCGGGCACGCTGCGCCAGGAAGCCGACATCCTGCGCGCGGAAATCGACGAGTTCCTTTCCAACATCCGGGCGGCGTAGACAGGCCTGCTCATTCCGGGGCGCATCGAAGATGCGCCCCTCGGATGTGCGATTGCACATCGGGGAATCTGCGAGATTCCGGGTTCGATGCTTCGCATCGGCCCGGAATGACGGCTATGCATGATGGACGGGATGTGCGGCGATACCGCTCACATCTCCTGTTTTTTACCCAGCTCGCATTTGCTTTTTCGGCTAGCGCCATGTCGCCGGTACGGCTAAGCCGGTACAAGACAATTTGCGACGTCAGCCGATGCATTCGAAAACAGATACGATTCAGTCCTCCGCCGAGGCCCTGCGCTACCCCTGGGAAAATCATCCCGGCCCCAATGAGGTGGTCGAGGTGATGCCGGGGGTGTTGTGGGTCCGGCTGAAGCTGCCGTTCCGCCTCGACCATGTGAACATCTACCTGCTGGCCGACGGCGACGGCTGGACCATGGTGGATTCCGGATTCGGCAACGAGGAAACCATCGCGGCCTGGACCGCGCTGTTCGAGGGCCCGCTGGCTCACGTCAAGATCACGCGGCTGCTCGTGACCCATTCGCATCCGGATCACGTCGGGCTGGCTGGATGGATCGTCGAGCGTTTCGACTGCCCGCTTTATATGTCGCAGGTGGAGTATCTGCAGACGGTCTACCATCAGAACCGGGGTACCGAGGAGCGCAGAAACGCGCAGCGCCTGTTCTTCCGCCGCCACGGCATGGACGAAAACCTGACCGACCAATTGCTCGGCCGCGGCCAGGATTATTTGAAGCGGGTCTCCATCCTGCCGCCGTCCTATCGCCGCATCTCGCATGGCGATGAAATTTCGATCGGCACCAGGCGCTTCAAGGTCATCACCGGCGGCGGCCATGCGCTCGACCAGGTGATGCTGTATTGCGCCGCCGGCAAACTGTTCCTGTCGGCCGATCAGGTGCTGAGCAAGATCTCGCCCAATGTCAGCGTGTCGGCGGTCGAACCCGACCAGAACTCGCTCGGCGAATATCTGGCTTCGCTGGCGAGCCTCACCACTACCCTGCCCTATGACCTGCTGGTGCTGCCCGGCCATGGCGTGCCGTTCTACGGATTGAAGACGCGGATCAAGCAATTGGCCGATCATCACGAGGATCGCTGCCGGCTGATCGCCGACGCCTGCCGGGAGGTCCCGCAGACGTCGAAGGAGCTGGTGCCGGTGGTGTTCCACAAGCACGTGCTGGACGTGCACCAGATGGGCTTTGCCGCCGGCGAACTGATCGCGCATGTCAATTACATGCTGGTCGAAGGCCGCCTGACGGCCGAGGAAACCGACGGCGTGCTCCGCTTCCGGACCACCTGATTTTTGCGAGAGCGGCGAGGCCGTCAGCCGCATTTCGATCCCGGACGAAAACACAGGCGCGTGTCCTCGTTGGTGTTTATCGATGCGGGGAGTTGTGACGCGCTGCAAGCTGCGTGGTACGTCCAGCCGCAGGCAATCCTCGTCGTCCCTGCGAAAGCAGGGCATACGCCGTGCCGTCTCGTTGAGGCATGGAGTTAGAGACCTTGCATAACAACTAACGCCGGTGGTTATGGGTCCCTGCTTTCGCAGGGACGACGCAAGAGGATTCGATTTCAAACAGCAAACATGCGTTCGCACCCTCGCAGCGCGAAGCGCCCGAGTTGTTGATGAATTTCTCGCCCCATAGAGGGCGTGGGGAATGCCGGGTGCCCGTTGCACCCATAGCCCCGCGTGCGAAGTTGGTAGTGCACACGGGTCGTCGCCACAGGTCCACCGGGATCACCCGGCATTCCCGCACGCAATGGTTTTAACGGCTTATTTCGCGCTCTCCCCGGTGACCGGGCTTTTTTGCCACCGTCGTCTGCGGATTATGGTTTGTCGGACCCGGTAGGATCGCCAAAACCTCCGCGAACTTGACGCCAGCGTCGGGGCGTCAGGACCACACGACTTCGCCGTCCGCAGCAATCGTCTCTCGTCCGCGTGCTTTTTGATCACTCACGGATTTAAAGAACCCGCCCTGCGATCCCATCGCGCGCAAAACGCTGCCGCGTCCACCGCATCCCATCCCAACGTCCGTGACGATCGCGATACGCCCCTCGTTCCGGGACGGGATGGCGGAAGTTCTAGATGTGATTTGGGGGGAGTGAAAACAAAAATATTTTTGCAAATGGGACTCGACACCTGAGTCGACAAACTGCCTGACGGGCAAATCACTTGAGCCGGTCGTGTTGTCAACGCCGTCTGCTTTTCGCGTTACCCGTCATCTCCACGAGATGTAATTGATGGGTATCGTTTCGCTTCGCCCATTCTGGGCGCTGGCTCGCGTCGTCTGCGGCGCCAGCAAAATCCAATGAACCGCGCCATCAGCCATACGATCATGCGCACCATGATGATCGCGAATGCAAACTGCATCCAGACCGAGCCGCCGATGCCTCGCAGGATCACCTCCAGACGATCGCCCCAAGGATACGGCAGAGCCGCCGTTGCTGTCTCGATCGCCGTCATGGTGGTTCGAAGATACAAGGTCAGAAATTCGGGTTTGTAAACGAAGGCAGCCCCGAGACCGGCTAATGTGAGCGCGGCGGTCCACACCCGCGTCATATGTGTCAGGATCCACCTCTTCATCGCGGTCTGGTCGGCCATCCTCGGATCCTGTTCGCCCGCAGCATAGAAAAAGCCGCCCGGGCATTACTCCGTGCGGCTTTAATGCGCGACTGCCGGTTGCCGGTTCCGCCGCTCTCGATACAATCGATCAGCCGGGTAAAAGTTGCGGGGCCTGAAAAAGAAAAACCGGTCGATCGCACACCGTGGCGCTTGTGAAGAGGCGAAGCCACTGCGCTAATGCTTTTCCCAACCTATGCCGCCGTCAAAACCTCAATCGTTTGCCTGATCACCTGGCACTGTTTATCCGACGTGAGAAACGCGATGTCCGATGCATCGCGGCCGCTTCCGATCCGGACGATGCCCTCGATCGGCGCAAGCCGCGTCGGATCGATCAGCCACCAGCCATTTTCAAGATAGACTTCGAAGATGGCGTGGAAGTCGGGTGGATTAAGGTCCAGCGCATAGGCGCTGACGGCGCGGGCGGGAATGCCCAGCGCCCTGGCCAGCGTAATACCCAGATGGGTGAAATCGCGACATACGCCGGCACGATCAACGAAGGTCCGCTCCGCCGTCGTCTCCGCATTGCTGACGCCGGCTACATAGTCGACGTTGCGGTGAATCCACTCCAGTATCGCCATGACCCGCGCCACCCCATCACCGGCGGCGCCAAACTGGCGTTGGGCGAAACGCATGAACTTGTCCGATGGGCAAAAGCGGCTCGGCAACAGAAACGGCAATACGTCACCCGGCAAGTCCGACCAGAGGTGCTGCCGACCGGTGACGGGAAGCAACTGCCGAAGTTCATTCTCCACCGTCGCGCGGTATCGGATGGTCACCTCGCCTGAAAGCGACGCGCGTATCCTGCGCTCACCATACGCAGTCTTGTCGGAAACAAGCCGCGCCGGGGGCTGTACATCGAGCGCTTCCGAAACGATCGTCTGATCGCTCGTCTGCGAGGCCTCGAGGCTGGCAATGATTTGCGTCGACTCCGCGAAAACATAAACGAGTTCGGCTCCGATCGAGAGTTTCATATAGCCTCCAATGGCGCGGAGATGGCGAGATTGGTCCTGCATGAGTCTTGCAAGACTTGCGCCGTCACACCCGGCTGAGCCGCCTGTGTCACTGCCATCGGCGTATGGCCACGCGGAACCAATTGGAACCGGGAACATTGGATTGCGATAGCGGCACCTTCGACCAACCAAGAAGGTCGTCAGGACGCCGCATTGCCACATGCGCGAGGACGGGACCATGAGCAATGACGACCCACCCTTTATCTATGAAGGCCTCGATCCTGTACCGGAGCAAAAATCGACAATTGCGGAAGTGTCGGACGCTGTGAAAGGCACAGCCCATCGGATCAGCGACGCCATCGACGCGGGCAAAAAGCCGGGCATGCCCTTGAGCATTCTGAGCAACATCGCGCGCGAGGCGCCGCTCGGATCGCTGCTGGTGGCCTTCCTGCTGGGTGTTGCGATCGCGCGGCGCCGATAAGCCGCCGATCTGCGATCCGCCGGGCATCGGCGGCAGATTGCCGCCGCACCGATCCATACCCCGGAAGGGTGCGAAACGGCGGCGCCGGGTTCCCGGAATAGCTGAAAAACGTCAGTTCAGTTTTACTTCGTTGAAGAATTAAGTGCACTGCGATCACGTCAGGCGCCACGTCTAAACCGGATGCCGCCCGACCGATTGTGGCGACGCCACCGCGTTACAGCGGCGTCTTCCTGGTCGACGATTTCGCGGTACGCAGCCTGCCCGTCTTGTGCACCTTCGAGCCGGGCTCCGCCAAACCCTCCCGAAAACCCGGGAAGCGGATCAGTGCCGTCGTGGCCGCGAGCCCGAAAAAGCTGGAGCGACTCATGCCGAGCTCGGCGGCGCGCCGGTCGATCTGCCCGATCAGGCTTTTCGGAAGGTAGACATTCACCCGCTCGGACGGATCCGGCGGGTCCACGCCGACGATGAAAAAGGCGAGGAAGTCGCAGCCCTTGGGCAGCACGATCCGCTCGATCGATGTCGGCTCGGGAAGCGGCCGGCCGCGCTCGAACAGCCCATCAACCGACTGCGCCAGCGCTTTTTCCGCCTTCTCGATGGTTTGCTCCTGGGATTTCCCGCCGGCGACGCAGCCGGGAAAATCGGGAAACCAGGCGCCGAACGTCCCCTTGGGGCCGCGCTCCAGAACCGCCGGATAAAGCCGCTTTTTCATTTGGCCTCTCGCATGGTCTTGTGCTATTTCACACACTCGGATGTGTTGAATCACACACCATCCTAGCATCGTCGCGAACCGGACGAAAGGGACCGATGGACCGCGAAGGCGAACTCAGCATCATTCGCGCGGCCTACGCCAAGCAGATCCTGGCCGCCGCGCGCATCGTCGACGATGCGCGTCTCGACGCCGCGCTCCGCTCAACGCGCCGCGAGGATTTTCTCGGACCCGGTCCGTGGCCGATCGTGCGCTGGGTCCGGGATTACGTCACGACGCCCGACGCCGATCCGGTTTATTTATACACCGATGATCTCGTCGGCATTATGCCCGAACGGCGCATCAACAACGGGCAACCGTCGTGGCACGCGCACCTCATTCACCAGGCCTCGCCGGTCGCGGGCGACCACGTCGTGCATATCGGAACCGGCAGCGGCTATTACACCGCCATCCTGGCCCACCTCGCAGGATCGTCAGGCCGGGTGACCGGAATAGAATTCGAGGGCCAACTCGCGGAAAGAGCCAGGGCCAATTTCAACCGCTATCCAAACGTCGAAATCGTCGAGGGTGACGGCGCTTCGGCTCCGTTCGATCAAGCCGATGTCATTTACGTCAACGCCGGCTGCACGCGGCCGGCCGAAAGCTGGCTCGATCGCCTTGCCGATGGCGGACGCCTGATCCTGCCGATGACGTCGGACCAGGGCTTCGGTGCAAAGTCGCTGGAGCAAGCGGCCACAGCCGGCGCGGTGTTTCGGATCGAGCGGCGCGGCCATGATTATTTCGCGACCTGGATTTCGCCGGTTGCGATCTTTCCCTGCGCCGGAAGCCGCGATCAGGAGACGGAGCGCGCGCTGGCCGAAGCCTTCGCCAAGGGCGGCTGGCAGCAGGTCACGCGCCTCTATCGCCACCAGGAAATTCCTGAGGAGCGTTGCTGGCTTCGCGGACCCGGATGGTGTCTCGCCACCGGCTAGCGTTTGCGGACAGCGACAAGTCCGCTGCAAAACGGCGTGACTTTTTCCAACCATACCGAGGACAGCAAAACGCCTTCAGTGTGTTGATCCGGATCAAGTTTTGCTCCGCGCTGGAAGCAACCCGGCTGCGATCCACTGCGCGCCCTGAACGACAATTCCGGCTCGACATTAAAGCTGGAAAAGCTCTAAAAAGGCTTCGCCGCTTCCGGCCTCACGCTCCGCCCCGGGTCATGCGATGGATTACAGCCAATTCTTCAGTGCCGCCCTTGCCCGTCTGCATGACGAACGCCGCTACCGGGTTTTCGCCGACCTCGAGCGCATGGCGGGCCGGTTCCCGCACGCGGTGTGGCACTCTCCACAAGGCGCTCGCAATGTCGTGATCTGGTGCTCCAACGACTATCTCGGCATGGGGCAGCATCCGAAAGTGGTTGGCGCCATGGTCGAGACCGCGACGCGCGTCGGCACCGGCGCCGGCGGCACCCGCAACATCGCCGGCACCCATCACCCGCTGGTGCAGCTCGAGCAGGAACTGGCCGACCTGCACGGCAAGCAGGCGGCGCTGCTGTTCACCTCGGGCTACGTCTCGAACCAGACCGGCATCGCGACCATCGCCAAGCTGATCCCGAATTGCCTGATCCTCTCTGACGCGCTCAATCACAATTCGATGATCGAAGGCATCCGCCAGGGTGGCTGCGAACGCCAGATCTTCCGCCATAGCGACATGGCGCATCTCGAAGAACTGCTGCGCGCCGCCGGGCCCGACCGGCCGAAACTGATCGCCTGCGAAAGCCTGTATTCGATGGATGGCGATATCGCGCCGCTGGCCAAGATCTGCGACCTCGCCGAACGCTATGGCGCCATGACCTATGTCGACGAAGTCCATGCGGTCGGCATGTATGGTCCGCGCGGCGGCGGCATTGCCGAGCGCGACGGCGTCATGCACCGCATCGATATCCTGGAAGGCACGTTGGCCAAGGCGTTCGGCTGCCTCGGCGGCTATATCGCGGCAAGCTCCGACATTATCGACGCCGTGCGTTCCTACGCGCCCGGCTTCATCTTCACCACCGCGCTGCCGCCCGCGATCTGCTCGGCGGCCACCGCCGCGATCCGGCATCTCAAGACCTCGTCCTGGGAACGGGAGCGCCATCAGGATCGCGCCGCCCGCGTCAAGGCGATCCTGACCGCCGCGGGCCTGCCTGTGATGTCGAGCGACACCCATATCGTGCCGCTGTTCGTCGGCGATCCCGAGAAGTGCAAGCAGGCCTGCGACATCCTGCTGGAAGAGCACAATATCTACATCCAGCCGATCAACTATCCGACCGTCGCCAAGGGCACCGAGCGGCTGCGGATCACGCCGTCGCCCTATCACGACGACGGACTGGTCGATCAGCTCGCCGAAGCCTTGTTGCAGGTCTGGGAGCGTCTCGGCCTGCCGCTGCGGGAAAAGTCGCTGGCGGCCGAATAGCGTTAACCTCTCCACGGCTAAATCCCGGGTTCCGGCCGGCGGCATCCGATGCTTTGCCGGGCCGATCCGGCTATACTCGCTCCATGCGATGGCTGTCGTTAGCGGTGACCCCGGTCAACGCGGACGCCGAGAGGGAGACAAGCAGCAATGCTGCACGACTGGGGCGTGATCGCAGCCGCCTTTGGCTACATCGGCTTCCTGTTTTTCGTCGCCAGCTACGGCGACCGCCTGTCGCCGACCCAGCGCGGACGGGTCAGCCCGCTGATCTATCCGCTGTCGCTGGCGATCTATTGCACCTCCTGGACGTTTTTCGGTTCGGTCGGTTTCGCCACCCGCACCAGCGTCGATTTTCTCGCGATCTATGTCGGCCCGGTGCTGATGATCGGATTGTGCACGCCGCTGCTGCGCCGCGTGATCCAGCTCGCCAAATCGCAGAACATCACCTCGATCGCCGATTTCATCGCGGCGCGCTACGGCAAGAGCCAGGCCGTCGCCGCCACCGTCGCGCTGATCGCCATCATCGGATCGGTTCCCTATATCGCGCTCCAGCTCAAGGCGGTGGCGTCCTCGCTTGGGACGATCCTTCGGGAGGACGAGGCCTTTGCCTCGATTCCGATCGTCGGCGATATCGCGCTGACCGTGACGCTGGCGATGGCGGCCTTCGCGGTGCTGTTCGGAACCCGCCAGAGCGACGCCACGGAACATCAGCACGGCCTGATGCTGGCGATCGCCACCGAATCCATCGTCAAACTGGTGGCCTTCATCGCGGCCGGCGCCTTCGTCACGTTCTGGATGTTCTCACCGGTCGAACTGATCGAGCGGGCGATGAAAACGCCGGAAGCGGTGCGCGCCATCACCTACACGCCCTCGATCGGCAATTTCCTGACCATGACGCTGCTGTCGTTTTGCGCGATCATGCTGCTGCCGCGGCAGTTTCACGTCAGCGTGGTCGAGAATTCCAGCGATGCCGAGGTCGGCCGGGCGCGCTGGCTGTTTCCGCTGTATCTGGTCGCGATCAACGTGTTCGTGATTCCGATCGCGCTCGCCGGTCTTATCACCTTCCCGTTCGGCGCCGTGGACAGCGACATGTATGTGCTGGCGCTGCCGATGGAGGGCAATTCGCCTTTGCTTAGCGTCGGCGTCTTTGTCGGAGGCCTGTCGGCGGCGACCGCCATGGTGATCGTGGAATGCGTCGCGCTTTCGATCATGGTCTCGAACGATATCGTGGTGCCGCTGGTGCTGCAGCGCGGCGCGGCATCGCGCACCGGCCAGAAGGATTTCGGCGACTTCCTGCTCAGGGTCCGCCGCGTCGCGATTTTTGCCATCATGGTGATGGCGTATTTTTACTCCCGCGCGCTGGGCAACGCCCAACTGGCGGCGATCGGCCTGTTGTCCTTTGCGGCCATCGCGCAGCTGGCGCCGGCGTTCTTCGGCGGCCTGTTCTGGCGGCGCGCCACCGCGCGAGGCGCCATGGGCGGCATGCTGGTCGGCGTCGCCGTGTGGATCTATACGCTGTTCCTGCCGAGCTTCATGGAAGCCAATACCGCCGGCCTGTTGCTGCTGCAGCACGGCCCCTTCGGCATCGAAGCGCTGCGCCCGCAGGCCCTGTTCGGCGCCGATCTGCCGCCGCTGCTGCACGGCGTTCTGTGGTCGCTGTCGCTGAACCTCCTGACCTATGTCGGGATGTCGCTGGCGCGCCAGCCGTTCCCGATCGAGCGCTTGCAGGCGGATCTGTTCGTGCCCACCGCGATCGCGCCGATCGCGCCGACGTTCCGGCGCTGGCGCACCACGGTGACGGTGCAGGACATCCAAAGCACGGTGGCGCAATATCTTGGCCCCGACCGCGCCCGGCATTCGTTCGAAGCGTTCGCGGCCATGCATCGCACCAGCCTGGAGCCGGCGGCGCCCGCCGACTTCGAGCTGCTGCAGCACGCCGAGCATCTGATCGCTTCCTCGATCGGAGCTGCATCGTCGCGGCTGGTGATGTCGCTGTTGCTGCGCAAGCGCACCGTCTCCGCCAAGGCGGCGCTCAAATTGCTCGACGACTCCCACGCCGCCCTGCACTTCAACCGCGAAATCCTGCAGGCCGCGCTGAACCATGTGCGCCAGGGCATTGCCGTGTTCGACCCGGATCTGCAGCTGATCTGTTCGAACCGGCAGTTCGGCGAAATTCTCGGGCTGCCGCTGCATCTGGTACAGATCGGAATTCCGCTGCGGGAAATCCTCGAATTCATGGAAGACGCCAACCCGCCCGGCGCCGGCGACCGCGAAGCCCTGATCGAAATGCGGCTGGCCGCCTACACCGCCGAGGGCGAGCCCTATCTCGAACGGCTGCCGGACCGCCACATGGTGATCGAGGTGCGCGCGAACCGCATGCCCGGCAGCGGACTGGTCATCACCTTTTCCGACGTCACGCCGAGCTTCGAGGCCGCCGAGGCGCTGGAACGCTCCAACGCCACCCTGGAAAAGCGCGTGCGCGACCGTACCGAGGAACTCACGCGGCTGAATTCGGAACTCGCGCAGGCCAAGAGCACCGCCGAGGACGCCAACATCTCGAAGACACGTTTTCTGGCGGCGGCGAGCCACGACATTCTGCAGCCGCTGAACGCGGCGCGGCTCTATGTGACCAGCCTGGTCGAGCGCAAAAACGGCGGCGAGGATTCGCGGCTGGTCGAAAACATCGACGATTCGCTGGAGGCGATCGAGGAGATCCTCGGCGCGCTCCTGGATATTTCGCGGCTGGACGCCGGCGCCATGACCACGGCGATCACGAGTTTCAAGATCGGCGACATGATGCGCTCGCTCGAAATCGAATTCGCGCCGATGGCGCGCGCCAAGGCGCTGAAGCTGACTTTCGTGCCCTGTTCGCTGCCGGTGGAATCCGATCGCCTGCTGCTGCGGCGGCTGTTGCAGAACCTGATCTCCAACGCCATCAAATACACGCCGCGCGGACGGGTGCTGGTCGGCTGCCGGCGCCGCGGCCAATCGCTGCAGATCGGGATCTACGACACCGGCGTGGGCATTCCCATCGTCAAGCGCGGCGAAATCTTCAAGGAATTTCACCGCCTCGAGCAGGGCGCGCGGATCGCGCGCGGCCTCGGGCTCGGACTGTCGATCGTCGAGCGGCTGGCGCGCGTGCTCAACCACGGCATCGCGCTGGATTCCAATGTCAGCGGCGGTTCGTTCTTCTCGGTGACGGTGCCGATCGCGGACGCCGTCAACCACACCGCGGCGGTCACCAGCGCCACGCCGCTTTCGCGCACGCCGATGAGCGGCTCGCTGATCGTTTGCGTCGAGAACGATGCGGCGATCCTCGACGGCATGCGAACGCTGCTGACAGCCTGGGACGCCAAGGTCATCGC
This sequence comes from uncultured Alphaproteobacteria bacterium, assembly GCA_963793165.1. Classification (GTDB taxonomy): domain Bacteria; phylum Pseudomonadota; class Alphaproteobacteria; order Rhizobiales; family Xanthobacteraceae; genus Bradyrhizobium. The sequence goes on along the minus strand of CAWBYU010000001.1, from coordinate 378,795 downwards.
GGTGACCGATGCCGATGCCGCCATCGAGGCGATCGAGGCCGCGGGCGGAGCGGTCACCGGCCTCCTGGTCGACTACCATCTCGATCGCGGCAACGGCATCGCCGCGATCCGCGATATTCGCCGCCGGTTCGGCGACGGCATTCCGGCGATCCTGATCACCGCGGACCGCAGTCCGCATGTACGGGCTGCGGCACGCGAGGAGAATGTCGCCGTGCTCAACAAGCCGGTCAAACCCGCATCGCTGCGGGCGCTGCTCGGCCAATGGCGCACCCAGCAGATGGTGGCGGCGGAATAGGAGTTATCTCCCTCGCCCCGATTGCGGGGAAAGGCGAGCGCGGCCATTCCTTATTGCGGCGACGGCGTGCCTTGCCACTGGCCGCCGGCGATTTTCGCGGCCGCGATCACGGCCTGGGTGCGGCTCTCGACGCCGAGCTTCTGCAGGATCGCCGATACATGCGCCTTGATGGTGGCCTCCGACACGCCGAGCTCATAGGCGATCTGCTTGTTGAGCAGGCCCTCCGACAGCATCATCAGCACCCGCACCTGCTGCGGGGTCAGCGTCACCAGCCGGTCGCGCAGGCGGGCCATATCCGGATCGGCGGCCGATGACACGTCGGTATCCGGCGGGATCCAGATATCACCCTCCATGACCTTGACGATGGCGTCGCGCAGGGTCTCCACCCCGAACCGCTTGGGAATGAATCCCGAGGCGCCGAAATCCAGCGAGCGGCGGATCGTGCCGCCATCGTCGCTGGCCGATACGATCACCACCGGAATCGCCGGATACTGCGCGCGCAGATAAATCAGGCCGGAGAAGCCGCTGATGCCCGGCATCGTCAGATCGAGCAGGATCAGGTCGACGTCGGAATCCTGCTCCAGCAGCGCGGTGAGTTCGTCGAACGAGCCGGCTTCGTCGATCCTGGCCGAGGTCACGACGCTTGCGACCGCCTGCCGCAGCGCATCACGGAACAGCGGATGGTCGTCGGCAATCACGAGACGGGTGCTGGCAGCAATATTCATTTATTCTCTGCAAGAGAGTTTGCGGCAAACCGCCGACCGCGTTGTGGAGAAATTCAAGGCGAATTTCCACCGCAATTGTCCCCCGATGGAGGGACGCATGCAAGCGCGCAATAATGCTTTGAGTTAAAGCAGTTAATCATCCCGATTGTGCGCTGCAATACGCCGGATCCGACTGCATGGTTCCGGCCTCTCGACACCGGCCCAGGGCATGCCGGGCCAAAAGTCTTATTGGGTGAGGTTTCACGGCGATGTTACCGTGAATCAACGCCCGTGATTCAATCCGGCCAAGTTCGGCACATGGGACGAGCTTTGATCAACGATTTCGGGGAGCGATCCAGATGTCCACAATGGCTGTAACGCAAGCGAAAACCACCGGCATGACGAAGGACGAACGCTTCGTCATTCTCGCGTCGTCGCTCGGTACCGTATTCGAGTGGTATGATTTCTATCTCTACGGATCGCTCGCCAGCATCATCGGCGCGCAGTTCTTCTCGGCCTACCCGCCGGCGACGCGCGATATTTTCGCGCTGCTCGCCTTCGCCGCCGGCTTCCTGGTGCGCCCGTTCGGCGCCATCGTGTTCGGGCGCATCGGCGACATCGTCGGCCGCAAATACACCTTCCTCGTCACCATCCTGATCATGGGTCTGTCGACCTTCATCGTCGGGCTGCTGCCGAACGCGGCGACCATCGGCTTTGCCGCGCCGGTCATTCTGATCGCGTTGCGTCTGGCGCAAGGTCTGGCGCTGGGCGGCGAGTATGGCGGAGCCGCAACCTATGTGGCCGAGCATTCGCCGCAGGGCAAACGCGGCTACTACACCTCGTTCATCCAGACCACCGCCACGCTCGGCCTGTTCCTGTCGCTGCTGGTGATCCTGTTCACCCGCACGGCGATCGGCGAAGCCGATTTCGCCGCCTGGGGCTGGCGCATTCCGTTCCTGGTGTCGGTGGTGCTGCTGGGGATCTCGGTCTGGATCCGGCTCCGCCTCAATGAATTGCCGGTGTTCCAGAAGATGAAGGACGAGGGCAAGAGTTCAAAGGCCCCGCTGACCGAAGCCTTCGCCAACTGGAGCAACGCCAAGATCGTCATCCTGGCGCTGATCGGCGGCACCATGGGCCAGGGCGTGGTCTGGTACACCGGCCAGTTCTACGCGCTGTTCTTCCTGCAATCGATCCTCAAGGTCGACGGCTACACCGCCAACCTCCTGATTGCGTGGTCGCTGTTGTTCGGCACCGGTTTCTTCATCTTTTTCGGCGCGTTGTCGGACAAGATAGGCCGCAAGCCGATCATCCTTGCCGGCTGCCTGATCGCGGCGCTGACCTTCTTCCCGATCTTCCGGATGATCACAAGCAACGCCAACCCGGCGCTGGAAAAGGCCATCGAAACGGCCAAGGTCGAGGTGGTCGCCGATCCCGCAGGCTGCGGCGATCTGTTCAACCCGGTCGGCACCCGCGTCTTCTCGGCGGCGTGCGATACCGTCCGCGCCTTCCTGGCGCAGTCATCGGTCAGGTACTCGACCACGTTCGGCCCCGCCGGATCGGGCGTCAAGGTCGTCGTCAACGGCAAGGACGTGCCGTACACCGACGCCAAGACCTCCAACCCGGCCGTACTCGCAGCCGTTGCGGCCGCGGGTTACCCGAAGGCGGGCGATTCCGGGATCGTGAAGATGTCGAGCCCGTTCGATATCTTCCGTCCGCAGGTGGCCGCGATCATCGGATTGCTGTTCATCCTGGTGATCTTCGTCACCATGGTGTACGGGCCGATCGCGGCGATGCTGGTCGAACTATTCCCGACCAAGATCCGCTACACCTCGATGTCGCTGCCCTATCACATCGGCAACGGCTGGTTCGGCGGGTTGTTGCCCGCGACCGCGTTCGCGATCGTGGCCTCGACCGGCGACATCTATGCGGGTCTCTGGTATCCGATCATCTTCGCATCGATCACCGCGGTGGTAGGCTTCTTCTTCCTGCCGGAAACCAAGGACGTCGATATCAAGACGAACTGACAGTTTCCCGGGCAGCGAAAGCTGCCGGAGGACTGGCGTGCAAACCGGCCGCGGATCGCTCCGCGGCCGGTTTTGCGTTTCAGGAAACAGCGCCGGCAAACTGCAGCACGATCTCCCGGCGGTGCGGGCGGCGGCGATGCTCGATCAAATAGACCGCCTGCCACGTTCCCAGCGCCAGTTCGCCGTCAAGCACGGGGATGTGCAGCGAGCTTGCCGTCAGCATGGTCTTGATATGCGCCGGCATGTCGTCGGCGCCTTCGGCGTCGTGGGTCCATCCGGCGTGCTCGGGCGCCAGCCGGTCGAGCGCCGTCATCAGATCGTCGCGCACCGACGGATCGGCATTCTCCTGGATCGTCAGCGACGCCGAGGTATGGCGGATGAACAGCGTCACCGCGCCCTCCCGCGCGCGCGCCTCCCGCAAAAATCCCGCGACCTCGGCGGTGAGGTCGACGAAGCCGGCGCCCGGCGTTTGAACTGTCAGCAGCGACGATACGATGCTGTTGGCGCTGACGGTGGATGGCGCGGAGCGGGAGAGTGATTTGGATGGGGTCATGATGGGTCAAACTGCAGGGGGGGGCAAAGGCGCGCTTGCGCCGTGCCCACCATTGGTTTCGTTGAACGCTTTGGTGGCACGCTGCGCTTTGCCCACCCTACGAATTCATCGAGAATGCCGGCGCTTCAAATCTTGCCGCTGACATCCTTCTGCACGCGGTTGGCCATCTCGACCAGCCGCCGCCACGCCTGCTCGAGGAACGACATCACGCGATCCATGTCGCGGTCGCTCGGCAGCGGAATTTCGATCTTGCGCTCGCCGTCGGCGACCTTCGGCTCGGGCTGTCTCAGCGAATTGGTCTTTGGCAGCGGCTCGTCGATTTTGCCGCTGACGGTCGGCTCGCGCTCCGCCAGTTGCGCCCTGAGCTTTTCATTGTCGGCCTGCAGCCGGCCGATTTCCTGATCGAGCGCGGTGCGTTCGTCGGGCACGGCGTAGCAGGCCCAGCCGATGCCGGTGTTGCTGCAGGTCGACACCGCGCCGGTCCTGGTGTCGAGCCTCAGCACGCCGTCGGCGACCGGCGACAGCGCGTAACGGCCGTTCTCGGTATCCGGCATCGGCTGCGCGGCAACCGCACCGATGCCGCCGGCCCCAAGACAAGCAGCCACCGCCGCGGCCATCGCAGGGGTGAAGAATTTCGAGGGCGATGTCGCTATGTTCATGGAGTGCTCCGCCGCAAACCGATAACTCTCCCCTGCCCGCGCGCGATCCTACACCTGCGAGCGATAGGGCGCACGGCCTGACTTCAACGCGTCCGCGAGCAATTCGATCCGGTCCTGTCCCCAGAACACCTCGCCGTCGAGCACATAGCCCGGCGATCCGAACACGTCGGCCGCCATCGCATCCTGGCGGTTTTGTTCGTAGGCCGCGCTGATCTCGTCGGATCCCGAACGTTCGACCAGTTGCTTGCCGGGAAGCCCCGAATCGTCAGCGATTTTGACCAGCGTGGCGGGATCGGCCAGATTCAGCTGGTCTTCCCAGACCCCCGCATAGGCCCGACGCATGAAGGCATCGGGATCGTGGCCGGCCTCGACCGCCGCGATCACCATGCCATCGGCCAGCCGCGCATTGAACGGCCAATTCGTCGGCTGCAGATGAAACGTCAGGCCGCGTCTGTCGCGCCAGCGCTGCAATTCGACCATGCGGTAGCGCTGCCGCACCGGATGGCGTTTCGCCAGCGGCAAGCCGCCGGTCTCCGAGAACAGATCGACCAGCAATACCGGCCTGTAATTGACCTTGAGACCATAGGTGCTTGCGACCTCCGCGAACGGCTGGTGCCCGATATAGGCCCATGGGGATTGCAGCGAGAAATAGTAATCGACCTGACGCGACATGCGGGCTCCGGGAGCGGGATTGGATATCTGCGATCATCCCAACAGACCCGCCGACACCGTGCAAGAGATCGATCGTCGCGCAGGTCTGCTGCTGCAGCGCGGCGAGCGGCCTGCGGCACATTCCCGTCCACCGGAAGAAATCCATTTAATTCAATGACCTAACTCATGATGACGCAATCTTGACTTGGTTAGATGCGGTCAGTATGGTCCGCGCGGCTTTTGAGGGTGACGGGCGCAGTTTCCATCCACCGCAGTATCGTTTCGGGTCTCCACAACATGGCGGACGGCACGGGCGACGGGAAAAATGGAAGTCGCGATAAATCGCCGTCCGACGAAGCTGCGCTTTCCGCAAGGCTCGGAAGTCTGGATCAGCGGTTGTCCGAAATTCGGGGCGGCCGCAAAATCGAGACTGACCAACCCGGAGCTGGAAGCGGAGACGGCGAGGCCAGAGCATCGGCGATGGCGCGAGGTTTCCAGCTTTCTTCGGAGTTGATCGCGGGCGTTGTCGTCGGAGCGGCGATTGGCTGGGGGTTCGACCGCTTGCTGTCGACATCACCGTTCGGTCTCATCGTGTTTTTTCTGCTCGGCTTTGTCGCCGGCGTGGTCAACGTGGTGAGGTCTGCGGGCGTGACTCCGGGCAGGCGCTGAGCGCTGATGGGAAGTCATGAGATTTGAAATTCGATTGCCGGCAACTATGCCGGGGGACCAAGAGCCGCGCGGATGAAAATCGACCCGATCCATCAGTTCAATATCGAACCCCTCTTCACGATCGGCCATATCGGCAATCAGACGATCGCCTTCACCAATTCATCGCTCTACATGTTCATCGCGGTGGCGGTGATTTCGCTCCTGATGATCGGCGGCATGGCGGGACGGCAGCTGGTTCCCGGGCGTTTCCAGTCGATGGCCGAAATCTCCTACGAGTTCGTCGCCAGCACAGTCCGCAGCACCGCCGGTGCGGAAGGCATGAAGTTCTTCCCGCTGATCTTCTCGCTGTTCATGTTCATCTGCGTTTCGAACCTCGTGGGCATCATTCCCTACACGTTCACGATTTCGAGCCACATCATCGTCACCGTGGCGCTGGCGCTGCTGGTGTTCTTCACGGTACTGATCTACGGCATCTACAAGAACGGCCTGAAATTCTTCAAGATCTTCGTTCCGACCGGCGTTCCGATCTACATCCTGCCGCTGGTCATGTTCATCGAAATCCTGTCGTTCTTTTTGCGGCCGGTCTCGCACAGCGTGCGTCTGTTCGCCAACATGCTGGCCGGCCATATCGCGCTGAAGGTGTTCGCGGGCTTCGTCGCGATGCTCGGCGTCTCGCTCGGCGCGCTCGGCTGGGTCGGGGGCATTATGCCGCTGGCGCTCACCGTCGCGCTGACCGCGCTCGAACTGCTGGTCGCGTTCCTGCAAGCCTATGTGTTTGCGATCCTGACCTGCATCTACCTCAACGACGCCATTCATCCGGGACACTAAGCGGTCCGGGGAATTTCCACTCACACTTGTCTTTCTCTCCAAGGAGCTAAATATGGAACCGGCAGCAGCTAAACTTATCGGCGCGGGCATCGCGTGCATCGGCATGGGCGGTGCAGGCGTCGGCGTGGGCGTCATCTTCGGCAACTATCTCGCCGCAGCGGTGCGCAATCCTTCCGCAGCCCAGGGCCAGTTCGGCAACCTGATCTTCGGCTTCGCCGTGACCGAAGCGCTCGGCATCTTCTCGCTGCTGATCGCGCTGCTGCTGCTGTTCGTTCCGCTCTGAGCGGCACCCTATCGCGCCGTCTCCCGGCGGCGCGCATGACAGCAACAGGAGAACTCCATGGCTGAGAGTCATGGCGCCGCAAAAGGCCAGAAGGCTGGCGCCCACACCGAAGCCGATGGCGGCCACGGCGGCGGATTCCCTCCGTTCGAACTCGTCGACCTTCGCTTCGCAGCTGGTGTCGCTGGTCATCGCCTTTGTCGCGCTCTATCTGATCGTGTCGCGCATCGCGCTGCCGCGGGTCGGCAGCGTGCTCGACGCGCGCCAGAACAAGATCGAGGGCGATCTGGCTTCGGCGCAGAAGCTGAAGGACGAGTTGGCCGGCGCACTGAAAGCCTATGAAAGCGAGCTCGCCGCCGCGCGCGCCCGCGCGCAGGCGATCAGCGCCGAGACCCGCGAAAAACTGAACGCGGCCGCCGAGGCCGAGCGCAAGACGCTGGAAGAGCGGCTGTCGGTCAAACTCGCCGAGGCCGAGAAAACCATCGCCGTGACCCGCGCGGCGGCGATGAGCAACGTCCGTGGCATTGCGGCGGAAGCCGCCACCGCGATCGTGCAACGGTTGACCGGCGTGCCGCCCGACGGCAAGTCCGTGAGCAAGGCCGTTGACGCGTCGTTGAAGGGATAACGCAGATGTTCTTCGAGCCGGAATTCTGGGTCGCCGTCGCCTTCGTCATCCTGATGGCGCTGTTCGCCTATCTCGGCATTCACCGCACGGTATTGAAGGCGCTCGACCATCGCAGCGAGCGCATCAAGGCGGAACTCGACGACGCCCGCCGCCTCAAGGACGAGGCCGCCAAGCTGCTCGCGGAATACAAGGCCCGTTACGCCAGTGCGGAACGCGAGGCCCAGGACATCATCGCCTCGGCCAAGGCCGAAGGCGAGCGCATCGCATCCGAAGCCAAGACCAAGATGGAAGATTTTGTCGCGCGGCGGACCAAGACCGCCGAAAGCAAGATCGCACTGGCCGAAGCGCAGGCGCTGGCCGATGTCCGCGCCGCCGCGGCCGATGCCGCGGTGACGGCGGCCTCGACCATCCTGACGCAGTCGGTGAAGGGCTCCGTGGCCGATGACCTGCTGGCCAAGGGCATTGCCGACGTCCGCGCAAAGCTGAACTGAGCGCACTCGGCCGTCATGCCCCGCGAAGGCGGGGCATCCAGTACGCCGCGTCTTCTCGAATTAATCGCTAACGCCCGTGATTACTGGATCACCCGCCTTCGCGGGTGATGACCACCGTCTTCAGACCGGCGCGCGAGTTACAGCGCTACCTCTTCTTCCGCGGCGCGGCCTTCGGCTCCGGCTTCAGCGCCTGCGGATCGAAGCCGATGTAGAAGACGTAGGCATCGCCGGTCGCTCCCGGCGGCACCGGATACACCATATCTTCGGCGACCAGGCTGAAGGGCTCGCTGCCGACCTCCGACATGGCCACCGTGGTCCGGAACACCTTGGTCGCAATCGTCTTCTCCTGCACGCCGCCCTGCACCACGGCGACGCGAAGCGGAATCTCGACCGTCGACGGCGACCCGGCCGGCCCGGCAATGACCCGGCCCTGAATGCCGATGCGCGCGGTGATCTGGCCGCCGTTGACGGTGCAGTCGCGCGCGGTACGGGTGATCGTCGCCTGATAGCGCACGTCGTTGCCGATGGCCTGCTTGCCCGGCGCCGCGACGGCATAGGTGGAGGCCCCCGCGCGGATGCTGACCGGAGGACAGGAGAGATCGCTTGGGCTATCGGGCGCCGCCGGCGGCGGCGCTCCCTCGGTGGGCTCCTCCGACTTGCCGCCCCCGAACAAACTCTTGAACCGGTCCGTGATCGATTGCGACGACGCCGGCGAGGCGAACATGCCGCAGCCGAGTGCGAACGCGACCGCGGCGACGACCGCGGCCCTGCGACGGCCGCCCGGCCGGGCTGCCGTTCCGATCACCGGTTTGTCACTCATGCGACGTCCCTGGCATTTGATGTCATCCGACCCTGGTTCCGAGGTCCGCGTTATAACAGCGCAAAGTCGGCGAACCCAAGGCGTTCAAAAACAGGCATCTCAAAAAAAGGGTTCCAAAAGGGTAACAATCCCCGGGAAAGGGTCAGCCGCGAAAATCCTCGTGCAGCAACCCGAACAGCAGGTGGTCCTGCCAGACGCCGTTGATGCAAAGGTAGCGCCGCGCCAGCCCCTCGCGGCTGAAGCCGCATTTCTCCAGTACCCGGATCGACGGCGCATTGGAGGGAATGCAGGCGGCCTCGACGCGGTGAAGATTGAGTTCGCCGAACAGCGACGGCAGCAGCACCCGCAGCGCCGCCGTCATGTAGCCGCGATGCGCATGGGGTTGCCCGACCCAGTACCCGATGGTGCCGGCCTGCACGATGCCGCGGCGGACGTTGGCGAGCGTCACGCCCCCGATCATGGCGCCGTCGGATTCGCGAAAGACGATGAACGGATAGGACCGGTCGGCGGCGATATCCTCGGCGTAGCGGCGCAACCGCCGCCGGAAGCCGGAGCGCGTCAGATCGTCGGACGGCCAGATCGGCTCCCACGGCGTCAAGTAGGCGCGGCTGTATTCGCGCAATTGCGCCCATTGCAGGAAATCCGACATCTGCGGCGCGCGCAGCAGCAGGCCGTGGCCGCAGGGGGCAAGCGCGGCCGGACCGCTCGATGGCAAACGAAACAGGGCCATGTGATACTCCCCGATGTCCGAACCCGGCCAGAGCGAAAGCGCATACTTTATTGTTTGAGCAGGATCGCCGGCAAGCGCTTCGCGTTTGTCCCGGCGAAACCGGTTGCCACCCTCGGATCATGCCCAAGGGCATGCTTTCCCGATCATGCTCTAATGAAGCAGCGTCTTCGCCTTCGACCTGGTCAATCCTTCCGCAAAAGCCACCGCCGTGTCCAGACCTCTGCCGCTGCCGAGCGCGACCACCGCCGGCCGGCTGCGCGATAACAAGCCTCGCGCCGCGTTCCGGGTCGATTCCACGCTGACGGCGTCAATCCTGGCCACCAGTTCTTCGATCGTCAACGGCCGCCCATAGGCCAGAACATGGCGCGCGAGTTGCTCGGCGCGCGAACTGCAGCTTTCCAGGGCCATCAGCAGCCCCGCTTTCATCTGCGCCTTGGCGCGCGCGATCTCGGCTTCGGTCAAGGTCTCGACGGCATCATTGATGACATCGACGATCACCTCCATCATTTCCGGGGCATCCCCCGGGTCGGTGCCGGTATAGAGCCCGAAAAACCCGGTATCGCTGTAGGGCGCATGGAAAGTGTAGATCGAGTAGCACAGCCCGCGCTTCTCGCGCACCTCCTGGAACAGCCGCGACGACATTCCGCCGCCGAGCGTATTGGTGAAAACCTGCAACGAGAACAGCGACAGGTCGGTCTGCGGCACGCCCTCGAGCGCCAAAGTCAGATGCGCCTGCTCCAGTTCACGACGCACCACGCGGGAGCCGCCCTTGCCGAACATCGCCGCTTGCGGCTTCGGCGCCGGCGGGCCGTCGAAACTGGAAAACCGCTGCATCACTTCCTCGACCACCTGCTTGTGATCGACCGCGCCGGCGGCCGCCACCACCATGTCCGGACCGCGATAATGCGTGGAGAGGTAGCCGCGCAGCGTGTCGCGGTTGAAACCCTTCAGGGTCTTGGCCGTGCCCAGCAAGGAGCGGCCCATCGGCTGATCCGGGTAACAGAGCTCGTTGAGATGCTCGAACACCACGTCGTCGGGCGTATCCTGTGCCGCCCCGATTTCCTGCACGATGACGCTTTTTTCGCGCTCCAGTTCGTCCGGCACGAAAGAGGGATTGGCGAGGATGTCGGAGAGCACGTCGAGCGCCAGCGGCACGTCGGCCTTCAGGACGCGGGCGTAATAGGCGGTGGTTTCGGTCGAGGTGCCGGCATTGAGATCGCCGCCGACGGCCTCGATCTCCTCGACGATTTCGCGCGACGAGCGCCGCGCCGTGCCCTTGAACGCCATGTGTTCGAGCAGATGCGAGATGCCATGCTCATCCGGCTTTTCATCGCGGCCGCCGACGCCGGCCCATACCCCGAGCGCCGCGGTCTCCAGATGCGGCATGGTATCGGTTATCACCGTAAGGCCGGAAGGAAGCTTGGTCACGTCGACACTCATCCGGCAACTCCCTGCTTCGCGGCACGGCTGACCGACAGCACGAACCGTTCGACTTCAACCTGATCGTTGTGCATGACCTTGATGTGCTCGGGCCTTGTCAGCAGGCCCTCGAGCCAGGCCGGCAATTCCGGGCGCACGCCGCAGGCCGCCTCCACCGCATCGGGAAATTTCGCGGCATGCGCGGTCGACAGCACGATATTGGGGATCTTCGAATCCGAGGTGTCGCGATCGGCCACCGCCAGCGCCACCGCGGTATGCGGATCGACGAGTTCGCCGGCCTCGCGCCAGGCGGCGCGGATGGCGGCGGCGGTTTCGGTCTCATCGGCGCGTCCGGCGTCGAACTCCTCCCGGATCGCCGCCAGCGTCGCATCGGGCAGCACGAAGCGTCCGGACTGTTTCAGCGACGCCATCAGCCGGCGAACGCCGGCCGCGTCGCGGCCGCTGGCCTCGAACAACAGCCGCTCGAAATTCGAGGAGACCTGGATATCCATCGACGGCGACGCGGACGCATGAACCTCGCGCACTTCATAGATGCCGGTCTTGAGCGTGCGCGGCAGGATATCGTTGATGTTGGCGGCGATCCGCAGCCAGCGGACCGGCAGGCCCATTCGCTTGGCGACGTAGCCGGCGAAAATGTCGCCGAAATTCCCGGTCGGCACGGTGAAATCCACCGTTCGCGCCGGCGCGCCGAGCGCGACCGCGGAAGTGAAATAATACACCACCTGGGCCACGATCCGCGCCCAGTTGATGGAATTGACGCCCGACAGCGAAACCGCATCGCGAAAGCCGTGATGGTTGAACAGCCCCTTCACGATCGCCTGGCAATCGTCGAAGGTGCCTTCGACGGCCAGCGCATGAACATTGCCGGCGCCGCTCGTGGTCATCATCCGCCGCTGCACCTCGGAGATGCGGCCGCGCGGAAACAGCACGATCAGATCGACATTGTCGAGCCCCGCGAAGGCATCGACCGCCGCACCGCCGGTATCGCCCGAGGTGGCGACCACGATGGTGGTGCGCTGCGCACGCTCGGCCAGCACATGATCCATCAGCCGCGAGATCAGCTGCATCGCCACGTCCTTGAACGCCAGGGTCGGGCCGTGGAACAGCTCCAGCACGAATTGATTGGGACTGGTCTGATTGAGCGGCACCACCGCCGGATGACGGAACGTCGCATAGGCCTCATTGGCCATGCGGCCGAGATCGGCGTCGGAAATCTCCCCGCCGACAAACGGCCGGATCACCTCGACCGCGACTTCCCAATAGGGCCGGCCGAAGAAGCCCGCGATGCTCTCGGGCGAAAGCTGCGGCCAAACCTCGGGCACGTAGAGGCCGCCGTCGCGGGCCAGCCCGGTCAGCATCACGTCGCAGAAACCCAGTGCCGGGGCCTCCCCCCGGGTCGAAATGTATTGCGTCAAATTACCCTCCAAAGGCTCGGCTGTTGACCAAGCCTTTGATCCTATTAAACAATAAAACTCTGCCGGTGACCAACTGTTGCGGTATTATAGAGCGTTTTGAGGCCAAGTGGAAACCGCTTCTTTGTTCCTTTGGATACGTCCTTCGCCGTATGGCAATCAAAAGTTGAAGGATGACGCACAGCCCCCTCGGCGGGGCATGTCGCCGCAAGCACCCTTTCCGGCGCGCCGATGATCCGCTGCGAAGCGCGGCGTCAACAGATGAACGGCTGTCGCTTCGCCGGGCGTACGGGTTGCCTGGCTGCGCGTGCCGGGCTCCCTCAATGCGCCGGGTGACTGTGGCCCCTCAGGCGGAACGAGAGCATGATCAGCAAGATGCCGTCGAAGATCGCGTAGATGCCGATGACATACAGCAGCGTCAGCAGGCCCATTCCGGGCTGGGCAATCAGGATCAGCCCGACAACGATCGAGAGCACGCCGGTTGCGATCAGCAGCCATTCGTTGTCGATTTCCTTGCGCAGCCGGATCGCGCCGGCGATCTGAAAGATGCCGGTTGCGATCGCCCAGCCGGCGATGAGCAACAGCAGCACCAGCGCGGTGATGCCCGGCAGCACGAAGGTCAGTATGCCGGCGGCGATGCCCAAAAGGCCGACGATAGCGAGCCACCAGCGCGGCGCCGGCTGGCCGCCGGTGATCGCCGCCGCGATGGCAAACACGCCATCGGCAAGGGCGAAGGCGCCGTAGAACAGCACCAGCGTCAGCAGTGTTATTCCCGGCCAGATGAAGGTGAGGACCCCGAACACCACGAAGCAGATTCCGCGCAGCAGAATCAGCCACCAGTTTTTGGCGAGGGCGTGCAGCATCAGGCGTGGCATTCGCGGTTGGCTGGCAATGTCTGACATTTTGGTTCTCCTTTAGCTGGATACATGAATTCGCGGTGCGGCGGCGTCTGATGGACGAGGCCGGCGAAGCGTCGCCCTTCACCAGCCGGCAGCGAGAGAAGCAAACATATGAACCGCCCCGGTCGAGTTCGAGGCGCATAACGGAACAATCATCCAGTGCGCCCATAGGCGAGCCGGTATCGATGCCTATTTAACTCCGCGCTGCTGGATCTGCTGTTCGATCATCCGGTTCAGCCCGCCGCGAATCCGTTCCAGATCCAGGCCCTCCGTCAGCGCTTTCTTCTGCTTCATGGTGTCCAATGTGCTTTCCATGATGTTGGCCGGGTTGAAGCTCGGCGGGAACGAACGTGGCGGGAAATCCTTGAATGTCGCCACGAACTGGAAGACTTCGTCCATCGCGCCGTAGACCTGCCCGACGTGGTTCAAATTCCAGTCCCAGAAGGTGTTGGACGTAAAGTCGGCCCGCTCGAACGGGTCCTGCATCACGTTGAAAATCTTCTGCAGACGAAGTGTCGTGAAGGGCTCGGCCCACAGGCCCATGGTACCTTCCTTGCGCTGCTCCGAGAATACGTATTTGTAGTCGCCCTGCCTGAAACCCACCAGCAGACCGTCATCGTCGGAATAGAAGAACTTGTCGCGGGCGCTTTTGTTGCCGTTGTTGTTTCCGGCGGTGCCGCTCACATTGCGCAGGAATTGAGATTGATCGAATCCGTCCAGATGGACCTTGTAGTTGATGCCGTTGGCGGTGTAGCCGGCCTTGAGCTTGTTGACGATATCAGGCTCGCCGGCGATGGCACAGAGCGTGGGTATCCAGTCGTTGTGGCTCATCAGTTCGTTGGTGACGGTGCCGGGCTTGATGACGCCGGGCCAGCGAACCAGGCAGGGCACGCGGAAGGCGCCTTCCCAGTTGGTGTTCTTCTCCGAACGGAACCAGGTCATGGCACCGTCCGGCCAGGTGTTCATGTGAGGGCCGTTGTCGCTCGAGTAGACGACGATGGTGTTATTCGCGACGCCCATATCGTCCAGCGCCTTGAGCAGGCCGGCAACGGTGTCGTCATGTTCGAGCATGCCGTCGATGTACTCGCTGTCGCCGTGGGTGTAGCGCCCTCGATGATCAGGACGGACGTGTGTCCGCAGATGCATGCGTGTCCCGTTGAACCAGACAAAGAACGGCTTGCCCGCGGTTTGCTGCCGCTTCATGAAATCGATGGCGGCCGCCGAGGTTTCGTCGTCGATCGTCTCCATCCGCGTCTTGGTGAGTGCACCGGTATCCTCGATGGTCTGCTTGCCGACCTTGCCGAAGCGCGGATCGACCGTGGGGTCGTCGCGATCGGTCGCTGTGCATTTGAGCACGCCGCGCGGCCCGAACTTGGCGCGATAGGCCGGATCCTTCGGATAGTCCGGCAGCTCCGGCTCTTCCTCGGCGTTGAGATGGTAGAGATTGCCGAAGAACTCGTCGAAGCCGTTTACGGTCGGCAGCGACTCGTTGCGATCGCCGACGTGGTTCTTGCCGAACTGACCGGTGGCGTAGCCGAGATTCTTGAGCAGGCCGCCGACCGACGGATCCAGCTGGCTCATGCCCATCGGCGCGCCGGGAAAGCCGACCTTGGTCAAGCCGGTGCGGATACCGTGCTGGCCGGTCAAAAACGCCGCCCGGCCGGCGGTGCAGGACTGCTCGCCATAATAGTGCAGGAACTTGATGCCCTCGCGGCCGATGCGGTCGATACCCGGAGTTTCATAGCCCATCAGGCCATTCGAATAGGCGCTGATGTTGGCGACGCCGACGTCGTCGCCCCAGATGATCAGGATATTGGGTTTGCGCCCGGCGGGGACCGGAGGCTGCTGCGGCTGCTGAGCTTGGGCGATCTGGGTACGATCGACGGCATTGATGGCCGTGGCGGCTGCGAGCGACGTGCCTGCGAGCAAAATGTTGCGGCGGCTTAATACGCTATCGTCCGACGACTTTGAGTTGCCTGATCCGCTTTCCCTGCTTTCTCCCGGCATTTTTACTCTCCTCCTTCACTATGAAGACTGAAAAATTATTCCACGGGCAGTTTCCTCACGACGCAGCGAAATCCGAGATGGCTTGTGGATGTGTCGACCGCCTCCGCATGACGCGCCGCGGGCCGATAGCGGCGGCAATAATTCGGCGCGCACAGGTGCGAGCCGCCTTCAAGAACCGTTGTGGTTGTTTCGTTCGAGGCATCGAGCCTTTCTGGTCCTCGTATCGGCCACCTTGGTTGCCGGCCGGCGAGCCCCTCAATTTGTTGCTTCATCAGTCCAGTTCGACGGCCGCTATCGCCATCAGTTCTTGGTCGCGCTCTCCATGATCTTGTCCATCGCGTCGCTGACGGTAAAGCTCGCCGCCTTGGCACGCGGCGGAAACTCCTTGAAGCTGTCCAGATATCTCGCGACGACAACCTGCGCAGGGACGAACAGGAACGCGCGACGTGCGAGCCAATCGCCGTAATAAATGCTGGTGGTGCTGCGCTCGAATGGATCGGCCCGGAGATTGTACAAATTAGGCATACGAAGCTTCGTGAACTGGCCCTGCCAAGGTCCAACGGGGACCTTGGGATTGACCTCGTTGTTCTGCTCCATGAAGGCGATCTTCCAGTCGCGGACGCGGATGGCAAGCAGGTCGCCGTCGTCGCTCCAATAGAGGAATTCCTGACGGGGCGGTTCCTTGGCGTCGCCCTTGAAGTATGGCAACAGGTTCGTGCCATCGAGATAGACCTTGAAGTTTTTGCCGTTCATGGTGTGGCCCTTCCTGACCTTCTCGACCAGGTCGGGCTGGCCCGCCGCTGCGGCGAAGGTCGGGATGAAGTCTTCATGCGCACACACATCGTTGACGATGGTGCCCGGCTTGATCACACCCGGCCAGCGAATCAGGCAAGGGACGCGGAACGCGCCCTCCCAGTTGGTGGCTTTCTCGCCCTTGAACGGCGTTGCGCCGCCGTCAGGCCAAGTGAAAACTTCAGCGCCGTTGTCGCTCGTGTAGACGACGATGGTGTTGTCGGCGACGCCGAGGTCATCGAGCAACTTCAACAGTTCGCCGACGTGTCCGTCGGTCTCCACCATGCCGTCAGGGTAAAGGCCGAGCCCGGTCTTTCCCTCCGACGCCTGCTTCAAATGCGTGAAAACGTGCATCCGCGTCGAGTTGCAGTAGCAGAACCACGGTGTTCCGGCCCGTTGCTGACGGCCGATGAAATCCTTGGCCGCCGCTAGAAATTCCTCGTCCACCGTCTCCATGCGCTTGGTATTCAGCGGGCCCGTGTTTTCGATCACCTGTTTGCCGACACGGCCGAAGGCCGGATCGATCGTCGGGTCATCGCGATCGCTGGCCTTGCACTTGAGAACGCCGCGCGATCCGAACTTGCCACGGAAGCGGCCGTCTTTCGGGTAATCGGCATTCTGAGGTTCCTCCTCAGCGTTGAGGTGATAAAGGTTGCCAAAGAACTCGTCGAACCCGTGCACCGTCGGCAGGTGCTCGTTGCGGTCGCCCAGATGGTTCTTGCCGAACTGGCCGGTGGCGTAGCCGAGCGATTTCATGACATCAGCAACAGATGGATCGAGCGGATTGAGGCCGAGCTCCGCGCCCGGCAGGCCAACCTTGGTCAGACCCGTTCGGATCGGCGATTGCCCGGTGATGAAGGCGGCGCGTCCCGCTGTGCAGCTTTGCTGGCCGTACCAGTCGGTGAAAACAGCACCTTCCTTTCCGATCCGGTCGATGTTGGGCGTGCGGTAGCCCATGATTCCCATGTTGTAGGCGCTGATGTTGAACCAGCCGATGTCGTCGCCCATGATGAAGAGGATGTTGGGGCGGCCCGTGGGGGCGGCGGACGTCGCGGCTGGCGCCTTTTGGCCTTGCGCAAATACGCCAGAGGTCAACGCCGCCGCCGCGACCAGCGTGGAAGTGCCGAGCAGAAGATTTCGGCGATTGATGGTACCGCCGTCAATTTTCCCGGATGACGCTTCAATCCGGTTTTTGTCCTTCCCTCCGCGGCTCATTCTACTCTTCCTTTCGGATGAAAGTTGAAGGTCAACGTGCGGCAGCATTCCTTACGACGCAGCGAAATCCGAGATGGCTTGTGGATGTGTCGACCGCCTCCGCATGACGCGCCGCGGGCCGATAGCGGCGGCAATAATTCGGCGCGCACAGGTGCGAGCCGCCCTTGATCACCTTGCGCGGGATCTTGACGTTCGGTTGACGCGGGTCGTAGCTGGCCGCTTCGCGCCCGCCGCGCGGATTTTCGGGAATGCAGCACGCCTTCGGCGCATCGGCCTCGTGTTTTTGCGTGTACCAGTCGGCGGTCCATTCCCAGACATTGCCGATCATGTCATGAAGGCCGTAGCCGTTCGCGGGGAAAACTTTGACAGGCGACGTGCGTTCGTAGCCATCCACATTCAAATTCTGCCGCGGAAATTCGCCCTGCCAGGTGTTGGCCAGGTGCACGCCGCCGGGCGTGAATTCATCGCCCCACGCAAACTCGGCGCCATCCAGTCCGCCGCGCGCGGCGAACTCCCACTCGGCTTCGGTGGGCAAATCCTTATCGGCCCACTTCGCATAAGCGAGCGCATCCGAATACGAAACATGCACGACCGGATGATGATCCAGTACGTTGATATTGCTGTTCGGACCGTACGGATGCCGCCAGTCGGCCCCCTTCATGAACGACCACCATTGGCTCCAGTCCTGCAAACCCAGAACCCGTGCCGGCGGCGTGAACACCAGCGAACCGGCATAGAGCATGTGGGGCAATGCGCCCGGATAGTCTTTCGGATCGGGTGGAATCTCGGCGAAGGTCCTATGACCGGTCGCTTTGACGAAGGCCTTGAACTGCCGGTTGGTCACCGGCGCACAATCGATCCAGAAGCCGTCCACCGTCACCCGGTGGACCGGCGCTTCCTCGGGATAATGATCGTTGGAGCCCATGCGGAACGTGCCGCCGGGAAGCCGGACCATGTCGCCGGTCCGGCGCTCATCCGGTGGCCGATCGTGCCGCTCGATGTCGGCCCGCTGCAATGTCATGGCGCGAACTCCGGACGTGCGCGCCTATGGGCAGGCGTCCCAGAATCCCTGCGTACACCAGTAATAATCCGCCGGCCGTACCCAGCCTCCTGGACGCACAACACCCGGACGCACGACAGCGCCGCGGCGCACCACCGTCCGGCTCATCTTTGATGCAGAGCCAATTTGACCAAGGGAGGTCATCACTGTCGAAACCCTTTCATGTTTGCCCGCCGCGTCATTGATGTGCGCAGCGAGGGTATCAGTCAGCACCTCTTCCCCATCTGGACAGCCCTCCAACAAAGTTGTTCCACTCGACCATCGCGGTCAACCTTAAATTGAACGTACATCTCAGCGGGTTCGGTCCGGCATGGAAGCGTTGCTGACCTAAGCAATTGTTTTACACCGGGCATGCAAGGCGCTGGCCGCGAAGGCTCTGCGTTCGACACGCCCAAATATTTCCGCTGTTACCGATCTGTCACGGATTTTGGGCGCGGCCTATGGCTACTATCTGAAGTAGCGTGATCAACCTTGCTCGTCGCAACCTAGGAGGCCTCGCGGCGGGTTTCGGTTGCGCGCACGGTGATACCGCGTGGAGGTGCGCAATGGCATCGGTTGGATCGAAGATCCGGCGAATTGGCTGCGCGGCAGCTGTTGCGGCTCTCACCCTTTGGCCCGAACTCTCACGCGCCGACGAGAGCGGAATTTCGTTCTGGCTTCCAGGACTGAACGGCAGCCTCGCGGCAACCCCTACGACCCCGGGCTGGTCCATGGCGGTGATTTACTACCACACAACGGTGAACGCGACGGGGGCGGCGGCCGCGGCACGCGAATTTCAGGTCGGACGATTCTCCCCGACCGTCAATATCAATCTGAACCTGAGTTTGAGCGGACAAGGCGACCTCGCCGTCTTTGCCCCGACTTATACTTTCGCAACGCCGGTGCTCGGCGGCCAGGCGTCGATGACGTTGGCCGGCATCTACGGCAGAAACGCCGCCAGTATTGCCGGCACATTAACGGAGTTTGTTGGACCGATCGTGATCACGCGCAACGGCTTCCTGCAGGACGCCCTCGTCTCCTATGGAGATTTGTATCCGACCTTCAAACTGAAGTGGAACAGCGGCGTCAACAATTTCTTGTTCTACGCCGCGGGCGACATTCCGGTCGGCGACTACAATCCGAAACGCCTGGCCAATATCGGCATCGGTCACGGCGCCATCGATCTCGGCGGCGGTTACACGTATCTCAATCAGGTCACGGGGAATGAATTCTCGGGCGTCGCCGGCTTCACCTACAATTTCAAGAATCCGGACACACACTACCAGAGCGGCATCGATTTCCATTTCGACTGGGGCGTGTCGCACTTTCTATCGAAGCAGGTGTTCGTCGGCTTCGTCGGCTATGCCTATCAGCAGATCACCGACGACTTCGGCCAACCGGCGGTGCTCGGCGGCTTCCGCTCGCGCGTTCTCGGCATCGGCCCGCAACTCGGATATATTTTCCCGATCGGGGACATGGCGGGATTTCTGGGCGTCAAGGGCTATGGCGAATTCGACACCGCCAACCGGCCGTCGGGCTGGAACACCTGGTTGACGTTTTCGATCTCGGAGGCCGCGCCGAAGACGGTGACCCCGACCAGGCACATCATAACGAAATAAGCGGGAGCCCCGTTCGGATCGAACCGGAACGGAATTGTCCTTCTTGTTTTTACGCGTTTTCTTCACGCGAACCGGTATCCACCCCGGATCGCATCCGGGGCCGGCTTTCGCTGGAAAACGCTCTACTCCCGCCGCTGCGCGCGCAGCCACACCGCGAACGCGATCATCACCGCGCCGGCCAGGCCGAACCAGGTAATGGCATATTGCAGGTGATCGTCCTTGAGATGAACCGCGAGCGGGCCGGGTTTCGGGACGCCGCTCGCAGGCACCGGCGCCTCGAGATCGATGTAGAACGGCGCGACCTCGTTCCAGCCGAGCGCTTGTGCCATGGCGAGATGATCGCGGCTGAACCACAGCCGCTTGGCGTGATCCTGGGCCGGCGTCAGGATGCCGGCCGCCTCGGGGAAGCGGATGTAGCCGGTCAACATGACGGGCTCATTGGTGATCAGCCGAGCCACCGCGCGATCCTGCTGGTCGCGGTCCTGCATCGTGTTCGACATAAACCCCGCATTGACCGCGACGATCTCTCCGTCTGCCTGCCGCGCGGGGATGAACGCCCATGTGCCGGGACCGGAAATATCGTCGCGTATGGCCGAGCCGGAACTGTAGACCATCGCATCCAGGCGCGACAGATAGGTTGCGGTAAAGCTGACGCGGCGGAATTCGTCGCGGTCCGGCGTCAGCGCGCCCCATTGCGAGGGCGGCGGCAGCGCGACCGGCGAAGCGGACAGCCGTTCGGTCAGCGCCGCGATCACGGCGTGCTTCTCGACCCGGCGCTGCAACTGCCACAGCCCGAGACCGATCAGCAATGCCACCATGAGCAGCGTAAAAATGCCAAAGCCGGCGACGCGGCGGTCTGCGAAGCCCCCCATCATTTCGGCTCGCGATCGATCAGCCGGCCTTCCGCCGCCTTGTGATGGTACTGCAGCGCGATCAGCAGCGACTTCATCGCGCGCAGCGGCAACAGCGTGGTGGCGAGAATCAGCGGCAGCCAGATCACGGCATGAAGCCAGAACGGCGGCTGGTATTTGATCTCCACGATCAGCGCGCAGCCGACGACGATGGCGCCGGCGATCATGATGATGAAGACGGCGGGACCGTCGCCGGCGTCGATGAAGGCATAGTCGAGCCCGCAGGATTCACAGTTCGGCCGCAGGGTGAGAAATCCCGCATAGAGCTTGCCCTGGCCGCAGCGCGGACATTTGCAGGCGATGCCGCGCATCGCGCTCTCGGTGACGGAGGGTAAGGTCTGGTCCTGCATACCGTGTCCTTCCCTTCTCCCCTTGTGGGAGAAGGTGGCGCGAAGCGCCGGATGAGGGGTCTCTATCCGCAGAGACAGACCCCTCACCCGTCTTCGCTTCGCGAAGCCACCCTCTCCCACAAGGGGAGAGGGAAAAGAAAAAAGGGAGCGGCCCCTGCGGCCGCCCCCCTTGTAGCACAGTGGGTCTATTGTTTTGACGCGTTTTCTTTACGCGAACCGGTATCCAATTCGCTCGGAAACGCTATGGCAGATCAATGCGCGCCGTGCGCCATGGTTTCCGCACCGTGGCCCCAGACGTAGATGCAGATGAACAGGAACAGCCAGACCACGTCGACGAAATGCCAGTACCAGGCGGCGAATTCGAAGCCGAGATGCTGGGTCGGCGTAAAGTGCCCGGCATAGGCGCGCACCAAGCACACGATCAGGAAGATGGTGCCGACCAGCACATGGAAGCCGTGGAAGCCGGTCGCCATGAAGAAGGTCGCGCCGTAGATGTTGCCGGCGAAGCTGAAGGTGGCGTGGGCGTATTCATAGGCCTGCACACAGCTGAACGTCACACCGAGCACGATCGTGAGGATCAAACCGTATTTCAGCCCCTGGCGATCGTTTTCCAAGAGCGCGTGATGCGCCCAGGTCACCGTAGTGCCCGACGTCAGCAGCAACAGCGTATTCAAAAGTGGCAGATGCCAGGGGTCGAAAGTCTCGATGCCCTTGGGCGGCCACACGCCGCCAAACAGCGCTTCGCGGGTGGCATGCACGGGATCGCCGGGAAACAGCGACGAATTGAAGAAGGCCCAGAACCAGGCGACGAAGAACATCACTTCCGAGGCGATGAAAAGGATCATGCCGTAGCGATGGCTGATCTGTACCACCCTGGTGTGATCGCCCTTATACTGCGCCTCCCGGATCACATCCCCCCACCAGCTCGCCATGGTGTAGAGCACGCCGATGGTGCCGACGCCGAAAATGATCGGCGCCGCCGCGAACATGTGATGCATCCAGGTGATCGCACCGACCGCCATAACAAAGGCCGAGACGGAGCCGACGAACGGCCACGGACTGGGATCGACGAGGTGGTAGTCGTGGTGCTTGACTTGCGCCGTAGCCATTGCAGTCTCTCCGTTAGTGCCGTGCTATTCGGCACATATTGGTCTCAAAAATCAATCCCGTGTCGCGCGCTTCGAGATCGCGGCGATCAAAGGCTCCCCTTGCGTTTGTCCGGCTCGCTCGCCGCCAGCGGATTTTGCGCCGGCTCGCGCACGGGATAGAACGTATAGGACAGCGTGATGGTGTTCAGCCCGTCGTTCTCGCTATCCGCGACAAGCGCGGGATCGACGTAGAACACCACCGGCATATCGCGCTTTTCGCCCGGCCCCATGGTCTGTTCGGTGAAACAGAAGCAGTTGATCTTCTGGAAATACGCGCCGACCGTCAGCGGCGCCACGTTATAGGCGGCCTGCGCGGCCGTCGTCCGCGCCGACTGGTTGGTCACACGATAGAACACGGTGACCACCTCGCCGATCTTGACCTCGATCTCGGTCTGCTCCGGCTCGAACTTCCACGGCAATCCCGGCGCGACATTGGCGTCAAAGCGCACCGCGACCTTCCGCGCCAGCGGCGCGGACGATGGCGCCGCGGTCGCCACCTGCGTCGTGCCGTTGAAGCCGGTGGCGCGGCAGAACCAGTTGTAGAACGGCACCGCCGCATAGGAGGCGCCGACCATCAACACCACGACCAGGCCGCAGATCGCGGCCACCGCCGCATCGCGGCCGAGGCGCGTCGCTGGCCCGCGGCTCTTCATCTGCTCGCGGCGAATCATTTGCTCGCGGCGCGTGGCTGCCTCCTCGGTCGTGGTCGGCGGTCGCGGCATTTTCGGCGGGTTCTCCATCTCGATCACAACGGCCGCACTAGCACGGCCGGCCCCTTGACCATGGTGACGGCGAAAAACAGCACCACCAGCACGCCGAGCGCCAGGGCGATGGCGATCGAACGCTGGCGGCGGCTTCTCTGCTGCGCCTCGGTGAGGACGATTCCCTTGGGCTCCTGCTTGTCGTCCATTGTCTCGCCATGCACCCCCTACCAGATCGACGGTGCAACGGCGTGGACGACGACCTCAAGCAGAAGGGTCGCAAACAGCCCGAACAGATAAAGGATCGAGAACGCAAACAGCTTCCGCGTCGCCCGCGACGCTTCCACACCCTCGCGGCGGCGGTAGACCTGCACCGCGAGCATCAGCATCCAGCTTCCAAGGATCAGCGACGCAATGCCGTAGACCGCATCGAAATAGCCCAGCGGCCACGGTGCAACGGCCACCGCGACCAGCACCACTGTATAAAGCAGGATCTGCAGCCGCGTCGCGTCGGGACCGGCGACGACCGGCAGCATCGGCACCCCGGCGCGCGCGTAGTCGTCGTTGCGGAACAGCGCCAGCGCCCAGAAATGCGGAGGGGTCCAGAAGAAGATGATCAGAAACAGCAGCAGCGGCTCGACCGACAGCGAGCCGGTCGCCGCCGCCCACGCCACCACCGGCGGCAATGCGCCGGCGGCGCCGCCGATCACGATGTTCTGCGCGGTCCAGCGCTTCAGCGCCATGGTGTAGATCACGACATAGAAGAAGATCGTAAACGCAAGCAGCGCGCCGGCGAACCAGTTGACGAGGATGCCGAGCGTCATCACCGAAAAGAACGCCAGCGTCATGCCGAATGCCAGCGCTTCCGGCGGCGTAATGCGTCCGCGCGGGATCGGCCGGTTGACGGTGCGCGACATCAGCGCGTCGATATCGCTTTCGTACCACATGTTCAGCGCACCGGAGGCGCCGGCGCCGACCGCGATGCAGAGGATCGAGGTGAAGGCCAGAACCGGATGGACATGCACGGGCGCGATCATGAGGCCGACCAGCGCGGTGAAGATCACCAGCGACATCACCCGCGGCTTCAACAGCGCGATGTAGTCGGCGACCTCGGCCTCGGAAATCCGCGGCGACAGATCGATGGCATTGTGATCGACAACCGACAAGATGGTCTCGCTTCCTTTAAATCACGATCCGATTGGATCGGACCATGATCTCATCCCTTTGACTTGAGCACGATCTTTTCGGAAAACCGGTTCCCGGTTTTCCGGATCATGCTCAAAAAAACGCGGCGCTCCCTTGCGCGCCGCGCACCCGCATTACTGCACGCGCGGCAGCACTTCGAACTGATGGAACGGCGGCGGCGACGACAGCGTCCATTCCAGCGTGGTGGCGCCCGCGCCCCACGGATTGTCGGCCGCCTGCTGCTTGCGCACGAAGGCGTCGATCACGCCGTAGATGAAGATCAGCACGCCGAACCCCGAAATGTAGGACCCGAGCGAGGACACCAGATTCCAGCCGGCGAACGCATCGGGATAATCGACATAGCGGCGCGGCATGCCGGACAGGCCGAGGAAGTGCTGCGGGAAGAACACCAGGTTGACGCCGATGAAGGTGACCCAGAAGTGCAGCTTGCCGATGGTCTCCGAATACATGTAACCGAACATCTTCGGGAACCAGTAGTACCAGCCGGCAAAGATGCCAAACACCGCGCCGAGCGACAGCACATAGTGGAAGTGCGCGACGACGTAATAGGTATCCTGCAGCACGCGGTCGACGCCGGCGTTCGCCAACACGACGCCGGTGACGCCGCCAAGCGTGAACAGGAAGATGAAGCCCACCGCCCACAGCATCGGGGTCCTGAACTCGATCGAGCCGCCCCACATCGTGGCTATCCATGAGAAGATCTTCACGCCGGTCGGCACCGCGATCACCATGGTCGCCGCGACGAAATAGGCCTGCGTCGCCGAGGACATGCCGACCGTGTACATGTGGTGCGCCCACACCACAAAGCCGATGCCGCCGATCGCCACCATCGCATAGGCCATGCCGAGATAACCGAACACCGGCTTGCGCGAGAAGGTCGAGACGATCTGGCTGATCATGCCGAACGCGGGCAGGATCAGGATGTAGACCTCGGGGTGGCCGAAGAACCAGAACAGATGCTGGAACAGCACGGGGTCGCCGCCGCCCTCGGCGGAGAAGAACGTGGTGCCGAAATTGCGGTCGGTGAGCAGCATGGTGATGGCGCCGGCCAGCACCGGCAGCGACAGCAGCAAGAGGAACACCGTCACCAGGATCGACCACACGAACAGCGGCATCTTGTGCAGCGTCATGCCGGGCGCGCGCATGTTGAAGATCGTGGTGATGAAATTGATGGCGCCGAGGATCGACGAAGCGCCGGCCAGATGCAGCGACAGGATGGCGAAATCGACCGCCGGCCCGGGATGGCCCGAGGTCGACAGCGGCGCGTACATGGTCCAGCCCGCGCCGACGCCGTTGGCGCCGGGCTCGCCCTCGACGAAGGTGGAAATCAAAAGCAGCGCGAACGAGGCCGGCAGCAGCCAGAACGAGACGTTGTTCATGCGCGGGAACGCCATGTCGGGCGCGCCGATCATCAGCGGCACGAACCAGTTGCCGAAACCGCCGATCATCGCCGGCATCACCATGAAGAAGATCATGATCAGGCCGTGCGAGGTCACGAACACGTTGTAGGTATGGGTCTCGTGGAAGATCTGCACGCCGGGATACATCAGCTCGATGCGGATCATGATCGACATCGCAGCCCCGATGACGCCGGCGATGATCGCGAACACCAGGTACATCGTGCCGATGTCCTTGTGGTTCGTCGAATAGACGAAGCGCCGCCAGCCGGTCGGATGGGCGTGCGCGTGATCGTCGTGGCCATGGTCGGTGTGAGCCGGTGTCGCTGCGGTCGTTGCCATTTTCAAATCCTGCCTTGCAGTCATCTCGGACCTTGCGGTCCCGTCGCCCTTGTCCCGTCGATACGGCGCAAGCCTTTGAAGGCTTACTGCGCCGCCGCGCCCGCCGAGGCGAACGAATTCGCCGGCGCGGCCGCAAATTTCTTCTTCGCCCCCTCGACCCAGGTCGCGAATTCCTGGTCGCTCACCACCCGCACCGCGATCGGCATGAAGGCGTGATCCTTGCCGCACAGTTCGGAGCACTGGCCGTAGAACATGCCGGTCTTGGTGGCCTTGAACCAGGTTTCGTTGAGGCGGCCGGGTATCGAGTCGATCTTGATGCCGAAGGCCGGGATCGCGAAGGAATGGATCACGTCCGCGCCGGTGGTTTGAATCCGCACCACCTTGTTCACCGGCACGACCATCTCGTTGTCGACGCCGAGCAGCCGGGGCTGCTTGTCCTGGGCCAGCAGCGAATCGAATTCGAACTTGCCGTTATCGGGATAGGCGTAGCTCCAGTACCACTGTTTTCCGGTCGCCTTGACGGTCAAATCGGCCTTCGGAATATCGAGTTGCAGGAACAACAGCCGGAACGACGGCACCGCGATGCCGACCAGGATCAGCACCGGAATCAGCGTCCAGGCCACTTCGATCAGGGTATTATGGGTGGTCCTGGAGGGCACCGGGTTGGATTTGGCGTTGAACTTGACGACAACGACGACCAGCAGCGCCAGAACGAACAGCGTGATGATGGTAATCAGCACGAACAGGAAGTTATGGAACCATGTGATGTTGTCCATCACCGGCGAGCCCGATGGCTGCAGCGTGACTTCCCACGGCGAGGGCTGCCCCAATTCGGCGAATGCCGTCCCGCCGGCCGCGAGCGTAACGCCTGCCGCCGCAAATCCCAGCAATCGCCGGCCCATTTGGCCCTTCGACATCTTCATGCCGCACGCGCTCCCTTGATAGAACCCCAAAGCATTTCGCCGGATGGCCGGAAATGCTGCACGATCCGCCCCCTGACAAACGGCCGTGGGATGTACTTTAGAAGTACCTGGGCCAGATCGCTAGAACGCGTCGAAATCCAGCCTCTCAAACCATAATTCGCGGACTCTCGCAATGCAGTAGTAAGGCGCGCAGCGATGCATTGGCGGCTATTCGCGGACTGCCGCATTTTCCCATGAAATCAAGCAAAAGTGCCACTTTGGCACCCAGACGGCGCTTGACAGGCTACCAGTCCGATGTAGGCACAGAGGGGGCGCTCCACAGAAACCTGATTCGGACCGGGAGCGGCCGATTGCTGCGCTAGGATGGCTTGAAGGGTCGCCGGAAGACTGCCTTCAAGGCGCCGTCATTGGCTATCAGTCCAGTATCCGGACCGCCAGCGTCCGGACCGACATTTGCCACGGGAATAACATGGGATCGACCCGGATAGGGCGTTCGAAATACCAGGCGACCGCCGCAGGCCCGGGCAATCCCCCGGCTGCCGGTATCAGCCGTCTGCCGGGTGGCAACTTCGCTGCAAACCTGGCCGCGGCAAGTCTCGCCATCGCGCTCTGGCTCGGCCTGGCCGGGGCTGCGAACGCGCAAGGCGCGGTGCGCTCGGTCCACGGCGACTGGCAGATCCGCTGCGACACCCCGCCCGGCGCGCAGGCCGAGCAATGCGCCCTGATCCAGAGCGTGGTGGCGGAGGACCGTTCCAATGCCGGCCTGACCGTCATCGTGCTGAAAACCGCCGACCAGAAGAGCAAGCTGATGCGGGTGGTGGCCCCGCTCGGCGTATTGCTGCCTTCGGGGCTGGGCCTGAAGCTCGACAATCAGGACGTCGGTCGCGCCGGTTTTGTCAGGTGCCTGCCCAATGGCTGCGTGGCGGAGGTGGTGATGGACGACAAGCTGTTGGGCCAGCTGCGCACCGCCAAAACCGCGACCTTCATCATTTTCGAGACCCCCGAAGAGGGTATCGGCTTTCCCCTCAGCCTGAACGGGATCGGCGAAGGGTATGACAAGTTGCCGTGAGGGATTACCTTTCCGTCACCTTATGCGTCGCGCACCTCCCTTTTTGCACCCATAATGCTTATCTTCGACCGGTTCGTTCCGGCTCCGCGCTGGGCGCGGACGATAGATATTTGCGTTGAACTGGAGCCTCCATGACCGATCCCGCCACAACCTCCCTGCTCGACCGCGCCAATCTCGACCGCGATTCCGTACGCGATGAAGTGGCGCGCGGGCTAAAGGGCGCCGACGACGGCGAGCTGTTCCTGGAATACGCCCAGACCGAAGCACTGATGTTCGACAATGGCCGGCTGAAGCAGGCGACCTACGACACTTCGCAGGGGTTCGGGCTTCGCGCCGTCAAGGACGACGCGGTCGGCTACGCCCATTCCTCCGATGTCTCGTTGCCGGCGTTGACCAGGGCGGCCGATGCGGTGCAGGCGGTGCGCGGCGGCTATAGCGGGCATTTCGCGGCGGCGCCGGCGCATACCAATGTGCGGCTCTATGGCGACGACAATCCGCTGGAGGCGCAGGACTTCGAGAGCAAGGTAAAACTGCTCGCCGAGATCGACGCCTATGTCCGGGACAAGGATCCGCGGGTGCGGCAGGTCAGCGTCAGCGTCGCGGCGACCTGGCAGGTGGTGGAAATCCTGCGCCCGGACGGCGAGAGCTATCGCGACATCCGCCCGCTGGTGCGGGTCAATATCTCTGTCGTCGCCGGCCAGGGCGACCGCCAGGAAAGCGGCAGCAAGGGCTATGGCGGCCGCGAGGGCTATGCGCGCTTCATCGAGACCAAGGCGTGGCGCGAGGCCGCCGACGGCGCGATCCGCGAGGCGATGGTCAATCTGGAATCGGTTCCCGCACCCGCCGGCGAAATGGATGTGGTGCTCGGCGCCGGCTGGCCCGGCGTGATGCTGCACGAAGCCGTCGGCCACGGGCTGGAAGGCGATTTCAACCGCAAGCAGACCTCGGCTTTCGCCGGGCTGATGGGCCAGCAGGTCGCGGCCAAGGGCGTCACCGTGGTCGACGACGGCACCATGGCGGCGCGGCGCGGCTCGCTGTCGATCGACGACGAGGGCACGCCGACCAGCCGCACCGTGCTGATCGAGGACGGTATCCTGGTCGGCTATATGCAGGATCGCCAGAATGCCCGGCTGATGAACATGAAGCCGACCGGCAACGGCCGCCGCCAGGGCTATGCCCATGTGCCGATGCCGCGCATGACCAACACCTATATGCTGGCCGGCCAGCGCGACCCTGCCGAGATCCTCGCCTCGGTCAAGAACGGCATCTAC
Organism: uncultured Alphaproteobacteria bacterium; assembly: GCA_963793165.1. Taxonomy (GTDB): domain Bacteria; phylum Pseudomonadota; class Alphaproteobacteria; order Rhizobiales; family Xanthobacteraceae; genus Bradyrhizobium. Next base: position 349,725 of record CAWBYU010000001.1, on the reverse strand, counting down.
GCCGCGAATTTCGGCGGCGGCCAGGTCGACATCACCTCGGGCAAATATGTGTTCCAGTGCACCGAGGCCTACAAGATCGAGAACGGCAAAATCGGTGCGCCGCTGAAGGGCGCCATGCTGATCGGCAACGGACCGACCGACCTGCACCGCATCACCATGATCGGCAACGACCTCGCGCTCGATACCGGCATCGGCACCTGCGGCAAGAACGGTCAGGGCGTGCCGGTCGGCGTCGGCCAGCCGACGCTGCGGATGGAGCGTATTACCGTCGGGGGAACCGGCTCATGAGCGTCGAGAAGTTACCCGGCGCCGCGAAGTCCGGCAGTTGGCTTGGTCAGGCGCTGCAGCTTGCCGCGATCGTGCTGGCCGTTTTCGTCGCCAAAGGCGCGATTGCCGAACCGTTCTATGTGCCGTCGGGATCGATGGAGCCGACGCTGTTGATCGGCGACGCGCTGCTGGCCTCGAAATTCCCTTACGGCTACGGCACCTCCTCGCTGCCGATCCAGATCAACCTGCCGGAGACCGGGCGGGTGTTCGAGGGAACGCCGAAGCGCGGCGACGTCGTGGTGTTCCGCTGGCCGGGCGACCGGTCGCAGGCCTGGGTCAAGCGTGTCGTCGGCCTGCCCGGCGATCGGATCCAGATGCGGCAGGGCCAGCTCTTCATCAACGACCATGCCGCCGCGCTGAAGCCCGACGGCATGGGCACCGCGGAAGACGACAATGGCGGCGGCGAACAGGCCTATCGCTACATCGAGACCTTGCCGAACGGGGTGACGCACGCAATTTTCAAGATGCGCGACAATGGCCGGCTCGACAACACGCCGGAAGTGACCGTGCCGCCTGACCGGCTGTTCGTGCTCGGCGACAACCGCGACAATTCCGCCGACAGCCGCGTCCCGGTGCGCGACGGCGGGGTCGGGCTGTTGCCGATGGACAATCTGGTCGGCCGCGCCGACGCCGTCGTCGGCTCGTGGGACCTCGGCATGCGCAGCCAGCCGGTATGGACCTGGCTATCGGGATTCCGCGTCGCGCGGTTTTTCACCGCCGTGCATTGAGCGAAGACCTCATGGTGCGACATGCAGGCTGGGCAAAGGCGCTCTCGCGCCGCGCCCACCTCTATGATCGCATTTGTTAAGGGTGGGCACGCTTCGCTTGCCCACCCTGCGAATTGCATTTTTCGCACGCCCATGGACAAAGACGAATTTCTCGACGCCGCGCTTCGCAATCCAATCAATGAAATAATCGCCGACGAGTTATTCCGGCTGGCACTGCCGGACGCGTGGGTCGTCGCGGGCTGCCTGACGCAGACCGTGTGGAACCTGCGGACCAGGCGCGCCGTCGATTTCGGCATCGCCGATTACGATGTTTTTTATTTCGATCCCGATACGTCGTGGCAGACCGAGGATGCCGTGATCCGGAAATTGCAGGGCCGGCTGGCAACACTCGGCGCCAGGATCGAGGTGCGCAATCAGGCGCGTGTCCATCTCTGGTATCCGCAAAAGCACGGACTGCCGTACCCTGAGCTACGTTGTTCGACCGAAGGTATCGACCGCTTTCTCACAAGAAATACCCAGGCCGGAATCCGCCGCACCCAGGGCGGCCACGACGTCTATGCGCCGCACGGATTCGACGATATCGCCGGCATGATCGTCCGGCCCAATCCCGGACCCAATTTCTCGGCAGCGAATTATCTGGCGAAGGCGGAGCGCTGGAAGAAGCTGTGGCCGGAAATCACGGTGCTGGGGGCGGACGGATGACGCTGCCCTTCGTCATTGCGAGGAGCGTCAGCAACAACTTTGTTTCCGACAGCCCTGGATTGCTTCGCTTCGCCCGCCCTGACGATTTGAGGATGCAAAATCGTGGAGTGCAAATCGTAGGGTGGGCAAAGCGAAGCGTGCCCACCATCCAGTCGAGAATTCGGAGAGATGGTGGGCACGGCGAAGAGCGCCTTAGCCACCTCACGAAACTTCGCGTGGCCGCGAACTTTTATCTCACCACGCCGGAAATAAATCCCGCCTTGCGCCGCGGCGGCTTGATGTCTTTTTTCAGGAAGCAGTGCGGAGCCTTGCCGGCATAACCCGGCCGCGCATAGGTCCAGGCCCGGCATTTGTTGTCGGCCGTGCAGGCGGCCTTGCAGTCATCGTCGCCCTCGCCGCTTTTCAATTCGAAATTGCGGTAATCGCCGCCGGCCCGGTCGATCGAGGTCTCCGTTCCTCCGCTGCGCGGCTCGACCACGCCGGCGCCGCGAACGCCCGAGATGCAGCAATTGTCCTGGGCGCGCGTCGGCACATTGCTTTTCAGCCAGCACACCGCGCCGCCGGCGATATCGGTCGGGTAGTTGAAGCTCCACGCCCGGCAGCGCCGGTCGCGCTCGCACATGAGCGCGCAATCCGCCGGATCGCCCGAGGGGACCGGCAAGCTCTGGTAGTCGCCGCCGGGGCGATCGAAATTCGCCTGCGCCAGCGCAAGCCGCGCCGGTGCGACGGACGCCAACAAGGCGAGCGTCACCAACCACGCCCTGAGCAGGCGGCTTCTCCCCATATGCGATTGCTTTCGACTGATTTGACTTCACCGCAGTCCGCGGGGCGTCATTTGATCGCCATCAACCTGTACGCTTGATGAACAGCTCCGGTCCGTGATCTAGAACGCGTATTCCTCATAGGCGGGTTCCACCGAGCCGTGCCAGGGCCCGCGGAATTTCTCCAGCATCTCCTCGGCCGGGGTGCGCCCCGAATCGATAATCCGCTCCAGCGGCTCGAGATGACGGCTCTCGTCGCGGCCGAGATGATCGATGTGGCCGCGCCGCCGCAGCCCCGCATGCGACAGCGCCACGCATTCCCTGGCGATTTCGAACAGATAGCGATCCCTGATCCTGGCCTTGAATCCGAGGCGCGGCACGTCGTCGCGCAAGGCCTGCCGTTCGTACGCATTCCAGTGCTTGGCGATGTCCCATGCCGCATCCAGGCTGGTGTCGTCGTACAGCAATCCGGTCCAGAACGCCGGCAGCGCCGGCAGCCGTCCCCAGGGAACGCCGTCGGCGCCGCGCATTTCCAGGTAACGCTTCAGCCGCACCTCGGGGAAGATCGTGGAAAGGTGATTGGCCCAATCCGACAAGGTCGGGCGCTCGCCGGGAAGCGAGTTGTTGCGGCCTTCGAAGAAGGCGCGGAACGAGGAACCGGCGACATCGATATAGGTGTCGCCGCGCTTGACGAAGTACATCGGCACGTCGAGCGCATAATCGACATAGCGCTCGAACCCCATGCCGTCCTCGAACGCCCATGGAATCATGCCGGCGCGCGCATTGTCGGTGTCGCGCCAGATCTCGGAGCGGAACGACAGGAAGCCGTTGGGCTTGCCTTCGGTGAACGGCGAATTGGCGAACAGCGCGGTCGCCACCGGCTGCAGCGCCACCGATACCCTGAGCTTCTTGACCATGTCGGCTTCCGAGGAGAAGTCGAGATTGGTCTGCACCGTGCAGGTCCGGTACATCATGTCGAGACCGTATTGGCCGACTTTCGGCATGTACCCGGTCATGATCTTGTAGCGGCCCTTGGGCATCACGGGGATCTGCGCCCGCGACCATGACGGCGTCATGCCGAGCCCGAGAAAGCCGATGCCGAGCGGTGTCGCGATCTCGCGCACCTGCGCCAGATGCGCCATCAGTTCGGACTGGGTCTGATGCACGGTCTCGACCGGCGCGCCCGACAGTTCGAACTGGCCGCCGGGCTCCAGCGAAATCGCGCCTCCGCCGGTAACATCGTACAAACCGATGATGTTGCCGTGCTCCATGATCGGCTCCCAGCCGAGCAACAGCTGCATGCCTTCCAGCAACGCGCCGATGCCCCGCGCGCCTTCGTAAGCGACCGGCTGATGGCCTTCGAGCGTGAACGGCGTTTTTTCGTGTTCGGTGCCGATCCGGAATTCGGAAGGCGGCTTCACGCCCGCCGCCAGCCACGCGACCAACTCGTCGCGCGCTTGCAGGGGCGTCATATCGATCTGATCACGCGCCATACAAATTCCGGATGTGGGGCGTTTCGACCGAACGCGCTTGGTGTCGGGGCCATCCGCGAACCGGCCGGCGCGCGGATGAAGGTGAGAACGATATCATCGTGCGGGTGCGCCGTCTCTTACGGCGAGCGCCTGAGCCTCATCGCACGAGCAGCCCAGCCGGTCGAGCAGGCCGCACAGCCGCGCGGCATCCGCATCGGACAGTTTGGAGCCGACATGCTTTTCGATCGCCGCGGAATACGCGCTCCACATCTTCTTCTGCAGCTCGCGTCCGGCCTCGGTGATCTCGACGAACTGACCGCGCTTGTCGACCTTGCATTCGCGGCGCGCCGCCAGCCCCTCGTCCACCAGCCGGTCGATCAGCCGCGAGGTCGAGTATTGGGGAATCAGCATTTGCTTTTCCAGCTCGACCGGGCGCAGTTCGCCCGAGGGCGCGCGCGACAGTTCGAGCAGCGCGTCATACCAGGCCAGCGGCGGAAAACCAGCTTTCTTCAAATCCTGCTCGACGGCGTCGAGCACCCGGCTCTGGATCCGCATCAGGCGTATCCAGGCCGCGGTCGCCTCGGTCGATGGTTTGCGTTTCATGGGCTGGTCCATAATGTGACGGAATCAGTGTACCGCGCTAAATGCAGCTGCATCAATCTTGACTATTTCATGCAGATGCATTTAACCCCGGGGTCTTGCATAACCGATAATTCAAGGGAAGGAAAATTCCGATGAAACTGTATTATTCGCCCGGAGCCTGCTCCCTATCACCGCATATCGCGCTTCTGGAAGCGGGTCTTCCTTACGATCTGGTCAAGGTCGATCTGAAGGCCAAGAAGCTCGAAAACGGCGACGACTATCTGAAAGTGAATCCGAAGGGTCAGGTGCCGGCGCTCGGCCTCGACAGCGGCGAGCTCGTCACCGAAGGCCCGGTCATCGTCCAGATGATCGCCGACAAGGCCGCCGCCATGAACCTTGCGCCCGCCCGCGACAGCGCCGAGCGCTACAGGCTGCAGGAGTGGCTCAACTTCATCACCACGGAACTGCACAAGAATTTCAGCCCGATGTTCTCGCCGGTGCTGTCGGACGACGCCAAGGCGTTCTTCAAGGACCGGCTGATGGCCAAGTTCAAATACATCGACAGTCAGCTTGCCGGCCGCGACTATCTGATGGGCCGGCAGTTCACCGTCGCCGACGGCTATCTGTTCACCATGCTGGCCTGGGCCGACCGGATGAAATTCGATCTTGCCGCGCTGCCGCACCTGGTGGCCTACAAGGCCCGCGTCGCCGCGCGCCCGAAGGTGCAGGAAGCGCTCACCAAGGAAGGCCTGATGAAGGCGGCTTAAGGGGTCGAGCCGATCGTCGCCCTGCCAATCGGCCAGCGATCGGGGCAGTTGTGCGAATTCGTGGCGGGTGAGGAAGTGCGATTGCGCCTCGCCCGTTTTTCATCTGAGGGCGACCGAAGCGACGCCCTTATAGACCTCAAGATGTATCGTTCCAGTACACAAATTTAAATTGCATCGCCGCATAATTGACGGTCCGACATTACCTTTTTTTAGCATTCCCACCGTAAATCTACGGGGCGAACGCCCCGCGCATCGCGCCCGGCGTCGGCCCGATTGCTCTGGAAACCACCCAGACGTTCGATCGGTCACAGTTCGCTGAAGCTGGTGAAGCCGCGAGGGCGATGTCGTGTCTATCAAGAGGTTTCTGAAGCAGCGTGCGGTCGATGTCGCGATGGAAGGGACCTACGTGCTTCCGAACTGGTACGACCCGCAGGGCAGGATCCGCACCTTCTCCTGTCGGGCCACGCGCGTTTCGCCGTTCCGCATGATGGTCGAGGGGCCGGTGGTCGGCAAGGTCGGCGACAGCTTTACGTCTTATTTCCAGGACTTCGGCAATCTCGAGGGCACGATCAGCGACACCACGAAGCGCGGGCTCCTGCTTGAACTCGAGATGACGCGATCGATGCGGGCGAAACTCGCGGAAAAGCTCACCTGGCTGGAGAAGAAGAAGAAGGATCCCCGCAGCGTTCGCGATGTCCGGAAAAATCCGCGCTTCGTTCCGAAGGCGTCGCAATCCATCCTGACACTCGCCGACGGCACCATTCACGGGTGCTTTATCATCGACGTCTCCCTGTCCGGCGTTGCCGTGTCGGCCCAGATACAGCCGCCGATCGGAACACCGCTGGCGATCGGCGCCTGCATCGGCCGCGTCAACAGGCACACGCCGGACGGATTCGCCATCAAGTTCGTCGACGAAAAGAGCCGCGATGAACTCAACCGTCTCATCACGCGGACGGTTCTGGCCTGAAGCTCGTTACGCCGCCGCCTGTTTCTTCGGCGGGAAGCGGCCGTAGAAGGTCTCGCCCTTGGCGGCCATGTCGATCAGCAGCTTCGGCGGGGTGAAGCGCGAGCCGTATTTGGCCTCGAGCTTGTGGCAAAGCTCGACGAATTTCTTCGTCCCCATGAAGTCGATATAGGACAGGGTGCCGCCGGTGAACGGCGCGAAACCAAAGCCCAGGATCGAGCCGACATCGGCTTCGCGCATATCGGTGATGACGTGATCCTCGACCGTGCGCGCGGCTTCCACCGCCTGCACCACCAGGAAGCGCTGCTTCAGCTCCTCGATGTCGAGCGTGTCGGGATCGAGGTGCTTCGGCTGCAGGCCGCCGAGCTGCGACCACAGGCTCTTCTGGCCCTTGCCCTTTTCGGGATAATCATAAAACCCCTTGCTGTTCTTGCGGCCGAAACGTCCCTGCTTCTCGACCATCTCGACCAGAAGCTTCTTCTGCGCCTGGTCGATGGCGTTGGCGCCGAGATCGGCCTCGGTCGCCTTCATGATCTTGAGCACGAGATCGAGGGCTACTTCATCCGACAGCGACAGCGGCCCGACCGGCATGCCCGCCATCTTGGCGGTATTCTCGATCATCGCCGGCGGCACGCCTTCCATCAGCATTTCAAGGCCTTCGGCGGTAAAGCGCAGCACGCAGCGGTTGGCGAAGAAGCCGCGGGAGTCATTCACGACAATGGGCGTCTTGCCGATGGCGCGGACGTAATCCAGCGCGGTCGCCAGCGCGACATCATTGGTGTTCTTGCCGACGATGATCTCCACCAGCATCATCTTCTCGACCGGCGAGAAGAAATGAATGCCGATGAACTTGCCCTGGTCCTTGAATTCCTCCGCCAGCGAATTGATCGGCAGCGTCGAGGTATTGGAGGCAAAGATCGCATCGGGCTTCAACAGCGGCTGCGCCTTGGCGTAGGTTTCCGCCTTCACCTTGCGATCCTCGAACACGGCTTCGATGATGAGGTCGCAATCCTTCAGCACGCCGTAATCGGCGGTGGCGCTGATGCGCGACAGGATGGCGTCGCGGTCGCCTTCCTTGGCGCGGCCCTTCTTGATCAGATCGTCGATGACGGCCTGGGCGTGGCCCTTGCCCTTGTCGGCGCTTTCCTGATCGCGGTCGATCAGCACCACGTCGATGCCGGCGCGCGCCGAGACGTAGCCGACGCTGGCGCCCATGAAGCCGGCGCCGATCACGGCGAGCTTCTTGACCTTGGTCGGCGGCACGTTTGGCGGACGCCGTGCGCCCTTGTTCAATTCCTGCATCGACAGGAACAGGCTGCGGATCATCGCTGCCGCTTCCTTGCTGCGCAGGACTTGCGCGAAGTAGCGCGACTCGACGCGCAGCGCGGCGTCGATCGGCAGTTGCAGGCCCTCATAGACGCATTGCATGATGGCGCGCGCCGCCGGATAGTTGTCGTAGGTTTCGCGGCGGTAGATCGCATTGCCGGCCGGGAACATCTGCATGCCGGCCTTGGAATAGACCGGGCCGCCGGGCAGCTTGAAACCCTTCTCGTCCCATGGCGCCACCGCCTTGCCGCCGCCCTTGATCCAGTCCTTGGCCGCCTTGATGAGATCGCCGGCCGGAACAATCGCGTGGATCAGATTCAGCGCCTTGGCCTTGGCGAGATTGATGGCCTCGCCCTTGAGCAGCAATTGCATGGCATCCTGTGGCGGGACGATGCGCGGCACGCGCTGGGTGCCGCCGGCGCCGGGGAACAGACCGACCTTTACTTCGGGCAGCCCGAGCCGGGTCTTGGGATTTTCGGCGGCGACGCGGTAGTGACAGGACAGCGTCAGTTCGAAGCCGCCGCCGAGCGCAAGCCCGTTGATCGCGGCGACCCATGGCTTGCCGCTGGTCTCGATGGCGCGAAACACCTGCGAGAACCTGCGGCTCTGGTCGAACAGCATCTGGTTGGCGGCCTCGTCGCCTTTGGCCTTCAGCGTATCGGCATATTGACGGTTCATGCCTTCGAGCATCGACAGGTCGGCGCCGGCGCACAATGCTTCCTTGCCGGAGGTAATGACGACGCCCTTCACGGCAGCATCGGCCGAGGTCTGCTTCACGATCTCTTCGAGTTCGTTGACCGAGGTCTCGTCGAGCACGTTCATCGAACGGCCGGGCGTATCCCATGTCACCAGCGTGATGCCGTCGGCGTCGGTCTCAACCTTGAAATTCTTGAAGGCCATCTGTCTGCTCCCTCGATGCCGACAGCCCTCAGGCGCGGCGGTTGCTCTTGATCGTAGCTCGTAGGGTGGGCAAAGCGAAGCGTGCCCACCAAAACTCGTTGAACGAAGATGGTGGGCACGGCGCAAGTGCGCCTTTGCCCACCCTACATGTTAAACCCGCTCGATGATGGTCGCGGTGCCCATGCCGCCGCCGATGCACAGCGTGACCAGCGCGGTCGATTTATTGGTGCGCTCGAGTTCGTCAAGCACGGTGCCGAGAATCATGGCCCCGGTGGCGCCGAGCGGATGGCCGAGCGCGATCGCGCCGCCATTGACGTTGATCTTGGCGTTGTCGATGTCGAAGGCCTGGATGTAGCGCAGCACCACCGAGGCAAAGGCTTCGTTCAATTCGAACAGATCGATGTCCGATTTATTCATGCCCGAGCGCTCGAACAGTTTTTCGGTGACGTCGACCGGGCCGGTCAGCATCATCGCAGGCTCGGAGCCGATATTGGCGAAGGCGCGGATTTTTGCCCGCGGCTTCAGGCCGTGCTTGCCGCCGGCCTCCTTGCTGCCGAGCAGGACGGCGCCGGCGCCGTCGACGATGCCGGACGAATTGCCGGCGTGATGCACATAGTTGATGCGTTCGATCTCCGGATGCGACTGGATCGCCACGGCATCGAAGCCGCCCATCTGGCCCATCGCCACGAATGACGGCTGCAGCTGGCCGAGCGACTGCATGGTCGTGGCCGGCCGCATGTGCTCGTCCTTGGCGAGAATGGTGAGGCCGTTGACGTCTTTCACCGGCACCACCGAATTCTTGAAACGACCCTCTTCCCAGGCCTTGGCGGCACGCTGCTGGCTCTGCACCGCATAGGCATCGACGTCGTCGCGCGAAAAACCGTATTTGGTGGCGATGAGATCGGCCGACACGCCCTGCGGCATGAAATAGGCCGGTACCGCGATCGAGGGATCCACCGGCCAAGCGCCGCCGGAGGCGCCGATGCCGACGCGGCTCATCGATTCGGCGCCGCCGCCGATGGTGAGTTCATGCTGGCCGCTCATGATCTGGGCCGCCGCGAAATTCACGGCATCGAGGCCGGAGGCGCAGAAGCGGCTGATCTGAACGCCGGGAACGGCTTCGCCGAGGCCTGCCTTGAGCGCGGCGAAGCGCGCGATGTCGGAGCCGGCCTCGCCGACCGGATCGACCACGCCGAGCACGACGTCGTCGACGACGTTTTCCTTGAGGTTGTTGCGCTCCCTGAGCGCTTTCAGCGGCGCGGTCGCCAGCGCCAGCGCGGTCACCTCATGCAGCGCGCCATCGGGCTTGCCGCGACCGCGCGGCGTGCGAACGTGATCGTAGATATATGCCTCAGGCATGACGCCCTCCTGGTATGATGGTCATAATATATAGACGAATTGGAAGATGTCGCCATTGTGTCGAGGGCGTCGGTAGATTTCTCCGGTCAGAAGGCTTCCGCCGCCAATTCCATGGTGGTCGCGCTTCCGGTCTGGATGCGCGCAAGATGCAGCGCCGTTTCCGGCAGCATCCGCTCCATGAAGAAGCGGCCGGTCACCAGCTTGGTCGTCAGATAGGGGGTCGCGCCGCTGCCCGCAATCTTGTCCAGCGCCACTTTCGCCATCCGTGCCCACATATAGCCAAAGGTGACAAGGCCGAACAATTGCATGTAATCGGTGGCGGCGGCGCCGGCATTGTCGGGCTTCATCATGGCATTCTGCATCAGCCAGGTCGTGGCCTGCTGCAAATGACCGAGCGCGGTGCTCAGCGGCGCGACATAGGGCTTCATGGCCTCGTCGGCGCCGTGTTCCTTGGCGAAACCGGCCACTTCGCCGAAAAATGCCATCACGGCGCGGCCGCCGTCGCGCGGCAGCTTGCGCCCCACCAGATCGAGCGCCTGAATGCCATTGGCGCCCTCATAGATCATGGCGATGCGCGAATCGCGCACGAACTGCTCCATGCCCTGTTCGGCGATATAGCCGTGGCCGCCATACAACTGCTGCGCCAGCACCGTGTTGGCGAAACCGAGATCGGTCATCATGCCCTTCATCACCGGCGTCATCAGGCCCATGTGATCGTCGGCCTCCTGGCGGTCCTTGGGATCGCTGGAGCGGTGGGCGACGTCGCTCTTCAGCGCGGTCCAGACCACCATGGCGCGCGCCGCCTCGTTGAAAGCGCGGATGGTGAGCAGCGTGCGACGGACGTCGGGATGCACGATGATCGGATCGGCCGGCTTGTCCGGCGCCTTCGCGCCCGACAGCGCGCGACCCTGCAGGCGCTCGCGGGCATAGGCCACGGCGTTCTGATAGGCGACTTCGGACTGCGACAGCCCCTGCACGGCGACGCCGAGGCGGGCCTCGTTCATCATCACGAACATGCCCTGCATGCCCCTGTTTTCCTCGCCGATCAGCCAGCCGGTGGCGCCGTCGTAATTCATCACGCAGGTCGAATTGCCGTGAATGCCCATCTTGTGCTCGATCGAGCCGCAGGACACGCCGTTGCGCGCGCCCAGCGAACCGTCGGGATTGACCAAAACCTTCGGCACCACGAACAGCGACACGCCCTTGATTCCGGCCGGCGCCCCTTCGATGCGCGCCAGCACCAGATGGATGATGTTTTCGGCGAGATCGTGCTCGCCGGCGGAGATGAAGATCTTGGTGCCCGTGATCTTGTAGCTGCCGTCGGCCTGCTTGACCGCCTTGGTGCGCAAAAGGCCGAGATCGGTGCCGCATTGCGGCTCGGTCAGGTTCATGGTGCCGGTCCATTCGCCGGCCACCATTTTCGGCACGAACATCTGCTTTTGTTCGGGCTTGCCGTGCACGATCAGCGCCGCGGTGGCGCCCATGGTCAGGCCGCCATACATCGAAAACGCCATGTTCGCCGAGCTCTGGAATTCGGCCACCGTCTGGCTGAGCGTGACCGGCAGGCCCTGCCCGCCATATTCCGCCGGCGCCGAGAGCCCGAGCCAGCCGCCTTCGGCCACCTGCCTGAAGGCTTCCTTGAAGCCTTTCGGGGTGGTCACCCGACCGTCGTCATGGCGGGTGCAGCCCTCCAGATCGCCGACGCGATTGAGCGGCTGCAGGACCTCCTCGCTGAGCTTCGCGGCCTCGGACAGGATCGCCTCCCGCACATCGGCGGAGGCGTCGCTAAAGCCGGGGAGATTGTCGTAGCGGTCGATCTGGAACACGTCGTTGAGCAGGAAGCCAACATCTTCCAGGGGGGCTTTGTAGATCGGCATGGAGTCCTCTCGGCTGGCGGGGCGGGGCCTCGTTTAGGGAAGATTTTGCACGCAGCAATCGTCCTGTTCCGGAATCGGACCTTAGACCGTTCCGCATCTCCAAGGCAGCTTTCCAGACCGCCATTGCGACAACGTGACCGGCCGGGCCGGCGGACACCACACCCCCAGCCCGCCATGGCTTGGCGTTGCAACTTTCACGGCCTGCCGACTGATTCTTAACCCGTTCTTTACCGTAACACGAAAAAGTCGGGGTCAGGGGCAGACGACCTGCGCGGAATTCGATCCTCTCTGCATCGGGGACGCGCGGGGAGGTTGAAGGCGCAGGTATTGCGCCGGAGCTGGAACCGGACGAAAGCATGAATTCGCGTCTGTCGTGGAGTACTGAAGATACCGATCCATCCGTTGGCGAGAGGGCCGAGGACGCCACGCGCGCCGGCGATTCGATCCCTCCCAACTTTCGCGCACGGCCGACTAAGCGGCCGGGCCAGCAAGCCCCTGCGGTCGCGGACATTCACCAGCGGCTGGACGCGATCACCCGCCAGATCGAACAGATCTCGCGCCCGGGGCTGCGCCCTGATGTGCCCCGTCACGATCTGCGAAGCGAGCCGCCGCGCGGCGAAGCGATCGTCGCCCGGCAATTGAACGACGCCATCTCGCGCCTGGACGCGCGGCTGGCGCAAATCTCCAGCCCGGCCGCGGCCGGCCAGGCCGAGCTTGAACAGCAGCAGCGCCAGACCGCGATGGTCGAGCGCGCCGCCGCCCAGGTCTATCGCCCCTCGCCCCCGCTCAGCCCGGCGTCGCTCGACCTCGCGGTCGCAGAAATCGCGGCGCGCCAGAGCGAACTGGATAATACGGCTCCGCGGCCGATGCTGCCGCGCAACACGCCACCGATAGCGCCCGCAATGGCCCCGGCCGCACCGGCGCCGGCAGGCCCGGATTTTTCGTCGCTCGAGCGCCATCTCTTCAAAATCACCAGCCAGATCGAGGCGCTGCAGCGCCCCGACGGGATCGAGCAGTCGATCGCCGCATTCCGTGTCGAATTGACCGAGATCCGTCAGGCAATCACCGAGGCGATGCCGCGGCGGGCGATCGAATCGATCGAAAACGAGATCCGCTCGCTGTCCCGCCGCATCGACGATACCCGCCAGAGCGGCATCGACGGGCTGGCGCTGGCCGGCATCGAAAGCGCTTTAAGTGAAATTCGTGAAGTGCTGGGCTCGCTGACCCCGGCGGAGCAACTCACCGGTTACGCCGATGCGATCCGCAACCTCGGCACCAAGCTCGACCTGATCCTGCGCGCCAGCGACGATCCCTCCACCGTCCGGCAGCTCGAAAACGCCATCGCCGCGCTACGCTCCATCGTCTCCAACGTAGCCTCCAACGACGCCCTGGTGCGGCTCAGCGACGACCTGCAGACGCTGTCCTCCAAGATCGACCAGCTCACCCGTTCCGAGGCCCACAACGATTCGTTTGCGATCCTGGAACAGCGCATCGCAGCCCTGACCTCGACGCTGGAGAGCCGCGAGCGGCCGGCGATCGGCGAAACCTCGGAGCCGATCGAAAACGCGCTGCGGGCACTGTCCGACCGGCTCGACCGCCTGGCGGTCGGCAACGACAACGCCTCCGCTTTCGCCCATCTCGAACAGCGCGTGTCCTATCTGCTGGAACGTATCGAAGGGTCCGCCGATCACCGCAATCTCGGACGGGTCGAGGACGGCCTGCAGGACATCCTGCGCCATCTGGAAAACCAGAATGCGAGCTTTGCGGCCCTGAGCGAGGGCGGCCGGCGCGCTGCCGAGCCCGCCGACAGCGCCCTGGTCGATGTCGTCAAGCGCGAATTGTTCGACATCCGCTTCAACCAGTCGGAAGCCGGCCGCCACACCCAGGATTCCCTCGAAGCCGTTCACAACACGCTCGGCCATGTGGTCGATCGGCTGGCGATGATCGAAGGCGATCTCCGCGCGGCTCGCGTCCCGCCGGTTGCGCCGCAGCCGGAAACGCCGCGGATGCCTCCCCCCGTGCCGCCGCAAGCCCCGCCGCGGATCGAGCTGCCGCCGCCGCCTAAGCCCGAATTGCCGAATCCGGCGGCGGCCCAAGTAACTTTCGCTGCGGCCCAGGCGCCTTTGGCCGCGGCACAGGTGCATTTCGACACGGCGCCACGGGAATTCCAGGCGTCTCAAGCGCCGGTGTCCGCGGTCGCCGCCATGGCGCCGAAGATCATCAGCGAGATTCTGGAGCCGCAGGCCGTGCAGCCGCGCGCCGCGATCGCGCCGGAACTGCCGCCCGATCACCCGCTCGAACCGGGCACACGGCCATCGGGACGCGTGCCTTCGCCGTCGGAGCGCATCGCCGCTTCCGAAAGCGCGATCAGCGAAATCGCGGCCAACCCGCGCGAGCAAACCAGCACGTCGAACTTCATTGCCGCCGCGCGCCGTGCCGCCCAGGCCGCCGCGGCCGCGCCGGCTGGCGACAAACCGGCCCGCGGCCCGCTCAAGAACCCTGCCCGCGACCCGGCCAAGGATGCATCGGGGATAACCTCGAAGATTCGCGGGCTGCTGGTCGGCGCCAGCGTGATCGTGATCGTGCTCGGCACCTTCAAGATCGCGATGACCCTGCTCGAAGGAGGCGGCGCACCTGCGACGTCTGCCCTGGAAAGCATGGGCCAGCAGTCCCCTCCGGCGGCTCAATCGCCCGCCGACGACAGCGCCAGACCGACGGCACCGGCGCCATCGATGACCTCGCCGGTGCCGATCGGCCGGCAATCATTCAACACCGCGACGCCGAACGCCTCCGATAGCCCCGTGTCCGCCCCGCTTCCGGCAACTCCGGCAATGCCCTACGCCGCGCAGGCCCCCGCCGGCGATATCACAGGCGCGCTTCCGGCCGCGCCGGTGTCGGCGGGCAGTCGCAAGCTTGGGGTGGTGCAGGTGCCGCCGACGGAAAGATTGCCGGACGCCATCGGCGGACCGGTGCTGCGGGCGGCGGCGCTGAAGGGCGACCCTGCCGCCGCCTATGAGATCGGCCTGCGCTTTGCCGAAGGCAAAGGCGTCGCGCCGAACTTCGACGAAGCCGCGAAGTGGTACGACCGCGCCGCGCAAGCCGGCGTGGTGCCGGCGATCTTCAGGCTGGGAACCCTTTATGAAAAGGGCCTGAGCGTGAAAAAGGATGTCGATATCGCGCGGCGCTATTATCTGCAGGCGGCTGAGCGCGGCAACGCCAAGGCCATGCACAATCTCGCGGTGCTCGATGCCGACGGCGGCGGCCAGGGCGCCAACTACAAGAATGCGTCACAATGGTTCCGCAAGGCGGCCGAACGCGGCGTCGCGGACAGCCAGTTCAACCTCGGCATCCTCTATGCCCGCGGCATCGGCGTCGAACAGAACCTCGCGGAATCCTTCAAATGGTTCACGCTGGCGGCGGCACAGGGCGACGCCGACGCGATGCGCAAGCGCGACGACATCGCCAAACGGCTCGACGCCCAGTCGCTCGCGGCGGCCAAGCTCGCGATCCAGACCTTTACCCCGGAGCCCCAGCCCGACGACGCGGTCAATGTGGCAAGCCCGGCCGGCGGATGGGACAGCGCGGCGTCCCCGGCGGCAAGGCCGGCCGCCAAGCCGGTCTCGACCAAACGCGCCGCCGGTTAATCTTACTCATTCACTACGCCTTGAAGTGCACCGCCGGCTGCGCCAAAAAAGGCCGCCTCATGAGGATTCTTTAGTCCCTCGTACCGTAGATTTCGGTTATGCAGAGGCGCGGCAGAGCGTCGAGGCCGCCCTCGAAAACTGTGCCGTGAGCGGTTTCGGCCAACCTCAGGGCCAAACTCCGAAGTAAGCGCGTGCAGCTTTACCTTCCGATCGCCGACATTCCGGTCAATGTTTTCCTCATCCTCGCGATGGGTGCGGCCGTGGGTTTCGTCTCCGGCATGTTCGGCATCGGCGGCGGGTTTTTGATGACGCCGCTGCTGATCTTCGTGGGCATCGCACCCGCGGTCGCGGTCGCCTCGGTCGCCAGCCACATCGCCGCCTCGTCGTTTTCCGGCGCGCTATCCTATTGGCGCCGCCGCGCCATCGACCCGGCCCTGGCGCTGGTGCTATTGAGCGGCGGCACCGTCGGCACCGCGCTTGGCGTCTGGACCTTCACGCTGCTGCGCTCGCTCGGCCAGCTCGATCTCTTGATCGCGCTGTCCTATGTCATCCTGCTCACCACGGTCGGCGGACTGATGTTCTGGGAGGGCCTGCGCGCGATCATGCGGGTCCGGCGCGGGGTCGCGGTATCGATGCGCCGCTCCGGCAGCCACGGCTGGATCCACGGGCTGCCGCTGAAAATGCGCTTCAAGCGCTCCAAGATCTATCTGTCGGTCATACCGGTCGTCGTCGTCGGCCTGATCATCGGCTTCATCGGCGCCGTGATGGGCATCGGCGGCGGCTTCATCCTGATCCCGATCATGATCTATCTGCTGCGGGTGCCGACCTCGACCGTGATCGGCACCTCCATGGTGCTGACGCTGGTCACCATGGTGTTCGCGACCATGCTGCATGCGGTCACCAATCATCTGGTCGATGCCGTGCTGGCGCTGATCCTGATGGTCGGCGGCGTCACCGGCGCGCAGTTCGGCGCACGGGCCGGGCAGAAGATCCGCGGCGAACATCTGCGGCTGCTGCTCGGGTTGTTGATCCTGGCGGTCGGCATGCGCTTTGCGATCGAACTGGTGATCCGCCCCGACGAGCTCTTCACCATCCGGGAAACCGGAGGCACCGGATGATCGCGCGGATCTCATCGCCAATGGTCGGCCTCGCACTGGCGCTGGGCGCGGCATTCGCGGCCCCCGCGGCACATGCGGAGCGGCTGATCGTGTCGGTCTCGAATCACCGCGTGACCGTGACGCCGAATTATTCCGGCGAGGAGCTGGTGCTGTTCGGCTCGGTCGAAAAGGACTCCGCCACACCGGCGACCCACACCAATTACGACCTGGTGGTGACCGTCTCCGGTCCGCGCGCCGACATGGTGACGCGCCGCAAGGAGCGCAGATTCGGAATCTGGATCAACACCGACTCCCGGCAGTTCCTCGCGGTGCCGAGCTATCTCGCGCTGTTCGCCAATCGGCCCTTCGACGCCATCGCGTCGCCGGAAGTGCAGCGGCGCCAACAGCTCGGCCTCAACAATGTGCTGCTCACCCAGCGCGTCGGGCCCGATTATGCCGACGTGGTGCCGAACGATGCGTTCCGCAGCGCTTTCGTGCGGCTGCGCTCCGAACACGGGCTCTATCGCGAGGCGACCTCGGCGGTGACGTTCCTGACGCCGACGCTGTTTCGTACCGGCATACCGCTGCCGGCCGCGGTGCCGATCGGGACCTATGATGTCGAAATCAAGCTGTTTGCCGACGGCGCACTGGTCACGCGGGCCGAAACCGCGTTTGAAATCGTCAAGGTCGGTTTCGAGCAGTTCGTCGCCACCACCGCGCGCCAGAACGGCTTTGTCTATGGGCTGGTGACGGCATTCATGGCGCTGATGAGCGGCTGGATGGCCTCGATCGTATTCCGCAAGGATTAGCCACCTCATGGTGAGGTGGCGCACTTGCGCCGTCTCAGACCGGGAGGTCCGTATCGCCTATCCTTCGAGACGGCCGCGTCGCGGCCTCTCAGGATGAGGTCGGATTATTTGGCTGCTTGCTTCAGATAAAGAACCCGACCGCCATCGCCACTACGCTGAGCGTCATCGCGGCGGTCGAGAGCCAGCCGAGCCAATACAGCGGACCGCCGATGACAAAGCGGCCCATCACGTTCCTCTGCCGCGCCATGATCATCAGCAGCACCATCACGGGGACGGCCAGCACGCCGTTGACCACGGCGCTCCAGTACAATGCCGAGATCGGATTGATCGGGGTAAAATTCAGCGCGATCCCGATCGCACCCGACAGCGCCAGCACGGCATAGAACGCGACCGCCTCCTTCGGCTTGCGCGCGAGCCCGACCGGCCAGCGGCGCCCCTCGCCGACGGCGTAAGCGGTAGCACCCGCCAGCACCGGAATAGCCAGCAGGCCGGTACCGACGATACCCAGCGCAAAGATGACCTCCGCGAATGTCCCTGCGATCGGACGCAGCGCTTCGGCGGCTTGCGCCGAGGTCTGGATATCGGTCTTGCCGGCGGCGTGCAGCGTCGCCGCCGCCGTGACGATGATCGACAGCGCGATCAGGTTCGAGAACGCCATGCCGACGATGGTATCGGCACGAATGCGATGGAATTCCTTTTGCGCGCCATAATGCTTGTCGATCAGCGGCTGCTTGGTGACGTCGACGCGTTGATCCTCGGCTTCCTGCGACGCCTGCCAGAAGAACAGATAGGGCGAGATCGTGGTGCCGAGGATGGCAACGATGGTGGTGAAATAATCGGCGCTCCAGCTGATGCGCGGGATCAGGATACCCGTCAACGCCTGGCCCCACGAAATGTGGGCAAAGGCCAGCGCGCCGACATAGGCGAACAGGCTGAGCGTCAGCCATTTCAGCACCGACACGTAGCGCTTGTAGTCGAGGAAGATCTGCGCCACGACCGACGTCACTCCGAATAGCACCACATAGATAATGCCGTGCCCGCCGATCAGCAGCTTGGTAGCGTCCGCCATCGCGCCCAGATCGGCCGCGATATTGATGGTGTTGGCGATGAACAGCAGCATGACCACCACGTTCAGCAGCCACATCGAATAGTGCCGGCAGACATTGCCGGCGATGCCCTGCCCGGTGACGCGCCCTACCCTTGCGGAGATCTCCTGGATCGCCACCATCAGCGGAAACGTCAGCAGCATGGTCCAGCCGATGCCGTAGCCGAGCTGCGCGCCGGCCTGGCTGTAAGTGCCGATGCCGGAGGGATCGTCATCGGACGCGCCGGTGATCAGGCCCGGTCCCAGCGTCTTGACAAAGTCGCGCGCGCGAAAGGGCTCCGGGCGCTTTTCGCTTCCCGCCGACTTTCGCTCACCGCCCGTTTTGCGATTTCCGTTGCGGTTCTTGGAGTTCGTTTTTGCGAGATCTGTCATGCCCGTTCCAGCCGCCGCGACAACAATCCGAACCGGCTTCGGTTCCGGATTGTGAGTATCCACTAATTGGCTACCGATGCCATCCAGCTGGCGCGGGACCGGACCACCGCCGTGAACGCATCCAGTAACGGTGTCGAGCGGCCATAGGCGATCGCCAATTCATATTCGACCGGCGTGCCTATTCCCGTGAGATCGCGAAACACCACGCCGGGCCGGTTGGCGGTCGCGATGATGCGGGTGACGAGCCCGACCCCCATGCCGCCGGCCACCAGACTGGCGATGGTGTCCATCTGCGAGGCTTCCTGACCGACCCGCGGCACGAAGCCGGCCTGGGCGCAGGCCGCGAGCACGCGTTCGTGCAGGCCCGGACCCTGCCGCGCAGGAAAGATGATCCAGGGTTCGGATGCAAGGTCCGACAGCGAGATCGACTGAAGCTGGGCGAGCGGATGGCTTTCGGGAAGTGCCGCGACCATCTGGTTTTTCGCCAGCACCTCGACGCTCAACCCGTCGGCGTCGCGAAGCGGCGGAATCACGAAACCGACGTCCGATTCATCGCTATGGATTTTGGCGATCTGCTGCGCGGTCATCGCCTCCGTGAGCATCAGCTCGACTTCGGGATATTGCTCGCGAAACGCCCGCAGGATCGCCGGCAGGATTTCCCGGGCGGCGCTCGCCACGAAGGTCACCCGCAGCGCACCGTTCAATCCCGTACCGGCGCGGCGCGCCGCGACCACCGCGCGCTCCGCCTGGATCACCGTGCGCTTGCATTCCTCGAGAAACACCCGGCCCGCCGGCGTCAATCGCGCGACGCGATTGGTGCGCTCGATCAGGAGCGTTCCCAGTTCTTCCTCGATCTGCTTGATCGCGACCGTCAGTGGTGGCTGCGCCATGTGCAACCGGTCGGCGGCGCGGCGAAAACTGAGTTCTTCTGCAACCGCAATGAACTGTCGAAACTGGCGCAACTCGATCATGCTTTAGCCCGACGCCCCTTTGCAGCCGAGCGCGCAGGTTATCGGATCGAGTGAGGAAACACGAACGAATTCAATTTCGCAGCCAGCAACGGCGGCCGGCCCTACGCCGCCACCGGGCGAAGGCGCGAGACGGTCAAAACCAGCACGATCGAAACCGCCAGCAGGGCGGTGACATAAAACAGCCCGGCGGAGAAATTGCCGGTCGCGTCGCGCAGGAACCCGATGACGGCCGGGCTTACCGCCGAACCCATCAGGCCGACCGCGCTGATCAGGCCGATACCCGCCGGCCGCGCCGCTTCCGACAGCAGCGACTGCGGCAGGGTCCAGAACGTGCACATCGCGCAGAACGCGCCGGACACCGTGAAGATCAAACCCGCGAGCCGCAACTCCGGCGCCGGAAAGAAGATCACCAGCAGCCATCCGGCCGCGGCCATGCCGAGCGCTGCGACCACGTGCCAGACCCGCTCCTGCATGCGATCCGAACTGCGGGTCCACAACGGCATCAGGATCAGCGCGCAGACCGCCGGTATCGCCGTCACGAAACCGACCTGCGTCAGCGAATAGGCCTTCAGCACTTCGCGCACGATGGTCGGAATCCAGGTGGCGTTGGCGTTGATGGTGTTGACCAGGCAGAAATACGCCAGCGCCAGCAGCAAAATCTTCGGCTCGGTGACCTGCTTCCATACCGAGGCCTCGGCTCGCCGGCCGGACGACGACGGATCGTTCGCGAGCAGCGACGTCACGGTGTTCTTTTCGGCTTCGTCCAGCCACGCCGCGTCCTTTGGTTTATCGGTCAGATAGACATAGGCGATGATGCCGAGGAACACGGCCGGCAATCCCTCTAGCAGGAACAGCCAGCGCCAGCCCTGCAATCCCAACGCTCCGTCGAAATGATCGAGGATGAGACCGGAAACGCCGGCGCCGAGCGCCATCGCCACCGGCTGCGCCATCATCAGATAGCCGTTGGCGCGGGCACGGTGCGAGTTCGGAATCCAGTAGGTCAAATAAAGCAGGACGCCCGGCACGAAGCCCGCCTCCAGCACGCCGACCCAGAACCGAACGAAATAAAGGCTGTTGGGACCGACCACGAGCATGGTGGCGGCGGAAGCAAGCCCCCATGAAATCAGAATGCGCGCGATCCAGACGCGGGCGCCATAATGCGCCATCAAAAGGTTGCTGGGGATCTCGCAGGCGACATAGCCGATATAGAAGATCGAATTGGCAAGGCCGAAGGTGGTCGCCGTCAGCAGCAAATCCTTGTTCATCGACAGCGCGGCGAAGCCGATATTGATGCGATCGAGATAGTTGAAAATGTAAAGCAGGAAGAGAAACGGAATCAGGCGCCACCACACCTTCCTGATGGCTGCATCGCGGTTTCCCTGTTGCGACGTGGAGTCCGCGACTGCGATGGTGGTCATGAAGCGTTTCCCCCGATTTCTTTCTTTTTGGATCTGCGAGCCTGCCTCGCTCAGGTGACGGTCAATTTCTTCACCGGCGTCGGATCGAGGTTGAAGATGCGCGCCGCGTTCAGCCCGAGAATGTTGCGCTTGGCCTGCTCGGTCAGGAACGGCAGGTCGCAGATTTCCTGCGGCAGGTCGAAATCGAAATGCGGCCAGTCCGACGCGAACATCAGCTGGGTTTCGGCCTTGATCATCTCGAAGGTGTTTTCCAGCGCCTTCGGATGCGTGGTCTCCATCGGCTGCGTGGTATAGAAGCAATTCTGGTTCATGTACTCGCTCGGCATCCGCTTGAGCTGCGGGGCCTCGGAAGGACGCATCAGATACTGGTCGTCGAGCCGCTGCATCAGGAACGGCACCCACGCCAGCCCGCTTTCGACCCACACCGTCTTGAGTTTCGGGAAGCGTTCGGGAATTCCGTTCAGCACCCAGTTCGTCATATGGACCATGTTGCACCAGACGAAGCCCAGCGCGTGCATGCCGAGAAACCGGTTGACGGTGGCCAGCGACGGATCCTGCCAGTGATAGCCGGCGTGGAAGGCCAGCGGCTTGCCGCGCTCCTCGATCATGGAATAGAGCCGCATGTAGTCGTTGTGGTGCACCGGCTTGTTGCGGGTGCTGGTCACGCAGAAGCCGATCACACCCTTTTTGTCGCCGAGCTCCTCGACCGTCCGCTCCGCCTCCTCGGGCGTGTTGAACGGCAAATAGATCAGGGATTTTATCCGGTCGTCGCCGGACAAAATCCGCTCGATCAGCCAGCGGTTGTAGGCGCCGCCGAGCCAGACTTCCATTTCCGGCTGCGGATGCATGCCGAGAAACAGCATCGGCGTCGGGAACACCACCATGTTGTCGACGCCGAGCGAATCCATCGCCCGGCGCGTCAGGATGACGTCGCGATGGACATCGGTTTCCTCGACGATTTCCTTCTGGCCGTCTTGGTGCGGGATGCGCCCACCGACCGACTGGTAACGAAGCCCGAGGTCGCCGTTCAGCCCATAAGGCGGCGCGCCGACCCGCTCGGCCTGAAACCGCATGGCGTTGTCGCGGATGACGGGATCTTCGATGTAGGTGACGATCTCTTTCCAGGACACGGTTTCAACGTGGTGGGCGTCGATATCGACGACGAACCAGTCCTGCAGGCCGCGCTTGAGCGCGTTGCGCCTGGCATGCGCGAGAACGTCGCGCGTGTCGGTATGAACGTCGATCTGCTGCACGGCCGAATATTGCGGCCCGAACTTGCCTTGAATGTTCATGATTTTTCTTTCGCGAAATAGCTGTCTTCGTCCGGGCGACGCCGATACCAGAGCGCCAGTTCCATCGGACCGAGATGCAGCGCGCGCAGCATCTCGGAGACCGCCGAAAGCAGTTCGGTGGGCGTCATCTCGCTGTCGCGTGAGCCTGCGATCGGCGAAAAGGTGCGTTCTTCGCCGTCCGATTTGGCGACATAGAGCCGGATCGCCGCGGTCAGGATTTGCGCGACCGCCTCGTCCGACACGCGGGAAGCCTCGCCCTTCTCGACCAGCTCGCGCGAGGCGCGCAGCAGTTCCGGCGCGGCGGAATCGATCCAGCCATAGAGATCGTTGCGGCGCTCCCGGTCAGGCGCTGACATAGATTTCTCCGTCCCGGATCGTCAGCTCGGCCTTGCGCAGCCTCAGGCGACTGGTGCCCTGATGAAACCCGGTCTTGATGCTGAATTCGTACCCGTGCCAGGGGCAGATGATATGGCTCTCGGCCTGGTCATATTCCTGCGCCCGCGTGGTCTTGTCGCCCGCGACGGGCTCAAGCACGCGTTTCATGACGCGGCCCTGGCAGACCGGGCCGGCGCGATGCGCGCAGCGGTTATGCCAGGCGTGGAATTCATCGCCGATCCGGAACACGCCGACTTCCTTGTCGCCGCAAACGACCACCTTGCGGTCGCCGTCGGCATAGTCATCGACATTGCCGGCCATGTATTCGGCCATCCGCGTCTCCTCCTTGTCGCATTCGAAACTGCCGGCCGTTCCCTTCGCTTCGGAAGGGTTCTGCGACCGCTTTTGCGTCTTAGTATCAATATCCGGGTGCCATCCTCCGCGACAGCGGATCGGGCCGCCAATACTTTATTGAGATGGAGCGATACGCCGCATGTATCGCGAAAGTGCCTTCAGGCCCGGATGCGGCGGCTCGATGACGGTGGCGACGCCGGGCTCCAGCATCTTCAACCGCGTCCCGAAACCAAGCGCATCGAAGGAGACGCGCAGGTCGTTTCCGCTCTGGCGGAAATGCGCCCATCCATCGGTGTGCAGCGGGACGATCACCGCATCGGGAAAGGCGCGCGCGGTTTCGATGGTGTCGTTGGTGTCCATGGTGAGATGAAACGGACCGCGGGTCTGCGCCGCGCCGGCGAATGGCAGCACCACGCCGGCCTTGAACCGCCGCGCGACTTCGGCGACGCCATCATACCAGACCGTATCGCCGCTGATATAGATCGGGCGGCGATCCTTCGACGTCACGACGAAGCCGATGACGTCGCCGGACAAAGGCTCGATCCCGGCCGGTCCATGACGCGCGGGCGTCGCGGTGATCGTCAGCGAACGACCATCCTTGCCGGTCAGTTCGGTGGCCGCCCACGGCGCCAGACCCTCGGCATGACCGCCGAGCCGCTTCGCGCCCGCGACCGTCGTCAATACGCGGCGCGCCCTGGCGAGAAAATCCTTGCCCGAATGATCGAGATTGTCGGCGTGCTGGTCATGGCTGAGCAGCACCGCATCGACGTCGCCGATCGCATCCGGGCCGAGCGCGGGGCCGGACAGTTTCTCCAGCTTCACATGCGGCAGTTGATAGGCGCCGGGCCCGTCGAAGGTCGGATCGGTGAGGAGCCGAAAGCCATCGATTTCGATCAGTGCGGTGGGACCGCCGATGAGCGTGATCTTCAACGTCATGACCTCTTCCCTGGCAAGGATGGACGCGCCGTCGCAGGACGCGTCACCAGATAAATCCCGAGCGCCACCGGAACGATCCCCAGGAGATCGCGAATCTCGACATGCTCGCCCAGCACCATCCAGGCAAACAACATGCCGAGCGGCGGCATCAGAAAATGATACGCGCTCGCCGCGGTGGCTCCAGACACTTTCAGGAGATGAAACCACAGCAGATAGGCCAGGATCGATCCGCCCAGCACGAGAAACGCGAATGCTCCCAACAGCCGCATGCTCGGCACGATATCGCCGACATCGGCGAACGTGAACGCGATCGGCAGCAACACGATGCCCGCGACCAGATTCTGGACACCGTTGCCGACCCAGAGGCTGCCCTTGGGCGCGAGCAGCTTGAACAGGATGGTGCCGGCGACGATCGAGGCCAGCGAAGCCAGCGTGAACTGGATGCCCTGCCAACTGTCGGTGCCGACCGAGATGCGATGCCAGACGATGAAGCTGACGCCGGCGATGCCGAGCAATAGACCCGTCGCCTTGCGCCAGGTCAGCGCCTCCCCGAGAAACAACGCGGCAAGGCCTGCGGTGAACACCGGATTGGCGCTGGTGATCAGGCCGCCGATGCCGGCGGACACCGTCTGCAGCCCGGTATAGCCGAGCCCGAGATAAAGGGCGTTGTTGGCGACGCCGAGAATCGCAAATACGCCCGCGTCGCGCCATGACAGCGACAGGGCTTCGCCGCGCAGCGCCGAAATCCCGAGGATCAGGACCCCCGCCAGCGAAAACCGCGCGGTCAGCAGGATCAGCGGCGGGCAATCGGTGACGCCGATCTTGCCGGCGACAAAGGCAAAGCTCCAGAGCAGGCAGAACAGCCCGATATAGAGCGGCAGCGGATTGAAACCGGCGCGGGGAACCGGAATCGAAGGGGCGAGCGACATGGGAGGTCTCCTTTGTCCATGATCTAGGCCCGTGCCTTGATATTTGGAAATTAAATGATAAACTGAATTGCAGTGGATTTGTGAATGATCCTTTATAAGGAACCACCGCATGTTCGATCTGGAACTGTTGCGCAGTTTCGTCTCGGTGGTCGATGCCGGCGGCTTTACCCGCGCCGGGGAACGCGTCCATCGCACCCAGTCGACCGTCAGCCAGCAGATCAAGCGGCTGGAACAGGACGTCGGCCAGCCGCTGCTGAATTGTACCGGCAAGGACGTGATGCCGACGGAGGCCGGCGAGCGGCTGTTGTCCTATGCGCGGCGGCTGCTGTTGCTCGCGGAAGAAGCCCGCGACGTGCTGGCGCGGCCGGGCAATGAAGGCGCGATCAGGCTCGGCATCCCCGAGGATTTCGCCGCCTATCGGCTGACAAAATTGCTGGCGGCGTTCTCGCGCTCGCATCCCGGCTTGCGGCTCGATGTGCGCGCCGATCAAAGCGTGTATCTGCGGCGCGATCTCGAACGCGGCGAAATTGATCTGGCGCTGCTGAAGCGGACCGCCGGCGAAAAAGGCGGCATCGCGGCGTGGCCGGAGCGCGTGCACTGGGTCACCAGCAAGAGCCATCCGCGCGATACCCGAGCGGGATCCGTGCCGCTGATCGGTTTTCCCACCGGCTGTCTGTACCGGGCGGGCGCGATCCACGCCCTGGAAAGCGCCGGCCGCGCCTGGCACATGGCCTATACCAGTTCCAACCTTGCCGGCATCCAGGCCGCGATCGCCGCCGGCATGGGGCTGAGCATTCTCTCGGAGATCGCAATCCAGGCCGACCATCGCGTTCTCACCGCGAAGGATGGTTTTGCACCGATCGACCGGACCGAAGTGGCGCTGGTGGCCTCGCCCCACGCCGGCCCGGCGACCTTGCGGCTGGCCGATCGGCTGGCGGAGTTCTGCAACACCGTGCAGGCCAAAGCGGCGTAGTGCGGCTCGGCCAACGTCGTCCCAACCCGGAGCCGGGACTACGTCATCGTCATTGCGAGCCAGCGGGTCGCGCGAACGCGCGCCCGATGACAGGCTCCGCGAAGCAATCCATTTCTCTACTTGCTGAACCATGGATTGCTTCGCTGCGCTCGCAATGACGATCTGAATCATCCGATTCAACTTCAAACAGCCAAAAGGATGCACGTCCGCATTCTCGCGGCGCGATGCGCCCGAGTTTGACCGAATATTTTGCTCCCTCTCGGAAAAGAGGGCGCAGGGAAAGCCGGGTGCCGATTGCACCCATGGGTCCCGTGCAAAAAAAGCACGGGGGTAGGACCACAGGTTCAACCGGATCATCCGGCTTTCCCTGCGCGATGGTGTTACGGTTTCCTTCGCGCTCTCCCCGGTGACCGGGCTTGTTTGCCACCGTCGCTCCGCGGATGAACTCCGCGCAACTTGACGCCAGCGTCGGGGCGTCAGGACCACACGACTTCGCCGTCCGCAGTCCACGCCGTTCGTCAAAGGCGCGTCCGCGTCCACCGCATCTCACCGCAACGTTCGTGACGATCGCGAGCCGCCCCTCATTCGGATGAGACGCGCCAAGAGAGGCCATTGATTTGCCCGACGAGGGAAGCGGAATATTTTTTCCGGCAGGGCTGGACAGGTTTTGATGATTTGCCCGGCAGGCGCCGTTTGCAAGGCGGATTGGCGCAGCGCAACCCCGCCGTCTCTAACGCTTGCGAGCGGCGGACGACGTAATCGTCATTGCGAGCCAACGGGTCGCGCGAACGCGCGCCCGAAGACAGGCTCCGCGAAGCAATCCATCTCTCCACTTGCTGACCATGGATTGCTTCGTCGCTACGCTCCTCGCAATGACGAATTGAGAAGGTGTGCGCTCCCTCTCTCACAAGGGGGAGGTGAAGCCAGGCTCAGTAACACCGCGACGCCGCGATCGCGTGCAGCCTGACATTGCCGAGCACATGCGCCATGAAGCCCGGCGTTCCGAATATTTTCGCGAACGCCGCGTCGCGGATGCTGAGGCCGCCGGTATAGGCGCCGAAGGCCGGCATCACCGCGCGCTCGCCGTCGCTGGCAAAACAGCGTCGCTCGGTCGAGCGGCCGCGGGTCGACACCCGGGCTTTCGGATGCAGATGACCGGCGATTTCACCGGTTGCCCCGGTCGGCTCGTGACGAAACGCGATTCGGCCGATCGCGACTTCGGTGGCGACCACGCCGCCGAGATCGGACGGCAGCGCCGGGTCGTGGTTGCCCGAAATCCAGATCCAGTCGCGCCGCGCCTGCATCGCCGCAATGGCGTCGCGGTCCGCGGCGGCGAGCCGCTCGTGGGCGCGCCTGTCATGAAAGCTGTCGCCGAGCGCGATCACCATGCGCGGGTCGTGCCGCGCGATCACGGCGCCGAGACGGCTGAGCGTCGCCGCCGTATCGTAAGGCGGCAGCAGCACGCCGCGGGCCGCGAAGCTCGAACCCTTTTCCAGATGCAGGTCGGAGACGACGAGCAGGCGTTGTTCGTCCCAGAACAGCGCGCCGGAGAGATCGGCGACCATTGTCACACCGGCGATGTCGAAGGCCGACGCGCGCACGGTCCGTTCGTCGCCCGAGGATTGCGCGCGCGCCATTACGATTGATCCCGTCTATCCCGTGGCCTCTTTGACGAGTTCGGCGGCCGCTTCCGCCAGCAACTCGTCGGATGCTTCGCCATAAACTGACTCGCGGCCGATTTCCAGCATCACCGGCACCGCCAGCGGCGATACCCGGTCGAGCTCCTTGTGGACAATTCGCCCCTGGATTCGCAACAGCATATCGCTGAGCCGGCGCAGATCGAGCAGCCCCGTGGCGGCGTCGGCGCGCGCGGCGCGCAGCAGCACGTGGTCGGCCTGGTGCTTGCGCAGCACATCGTAGATCAGGTCGGTCGAGAACAGCACCTGGCGGCGTGATTTTTCTTCGCCGGTAAAACGCCGCGCGATCAGGCCGGAGATAACCGCGCAGGTGCGGAAGGTGCGCTTCATCAGCGCGGATTCGGCGAGCCACGCCTCGAGATCGTCGCCCAGCATGTCCGGATCGAACAGCGCGCCGAGATCGAGCCGGCCCTGCCGGATCATGAACGACATGTCGCCGAGGCCCCATACCGCCAGCGCATATTCATTGGCGACAAAGCCAAGCGGCCGCACCCGTGCGCGCTCCATCCGCCGCGTCAGCAGCATGCCGAGCGTCTGATGCGCCAGCCGCCCTTCGAACGGATAGCAGACGAGATAGTGCTTGTCGGCGCGTGGAAAGGTTTCCACCAGCAGCTCGCGCACGCCGGGCACAAGCGAAATATCCCGTTGCAGCGACAGCCAGTCCCGCACCTGGTCCGGCAAGGCTTTCCAGGCGCGCTTGTCGTCGAGCAGCTTGCGGACGCGCTCGGCCAGATACGTCGAAAGCGGAAACTTGCCGCCCATGTAGGACGGCACTTTGGCATCCTTGTCGTTGGCGCGGGACACGTAGACCTGGTCTTCCGCCAGCGCCTCGTAGCGCACGACCTCGCCGCTAAAGACAAAGGTATCGCCGATCACGAGCCCCTCGATGAAGGCTTCCTCGATCTCTCCCAGCATGCGTCCGCCACGCCCGATCGCGCCGGTCGAGCCGGAACCGCCACCGCGCGAGCGCACCATGCGCACCTTCAGCATGGTGTCTTCGACGATGGTGCCGACGTTGAGGCGATAGCTTTGCCGCACCCGTGGATTGGTGACGCGCCAGCGCCCCTGCTTGTCCTGTTTGATGCGCGCGAAACGCTCATAGGTCTTCAGCGCGTAGCCGCCGGTGGCAACGAAATCCACCACGTCGTCGAAATCGCTTCGGGCAAGACCGGAATAAGTCGCGGCGGTCAGTACCTCCGCATACAGCTCGTCGGAAAGAAACGGCTCGCCGCAGGCGCGGCCAAGCACATGCTGCGCCAGCACGTCGAGCGCGCCGATGCGCAGCGGCGGGGTGTCCTGGGCATTTTCCGCGATGGCGTCGATCGCCACGGCGCATTCCAGCACTTCGAAGCGATTGGCCGGCACCAGCACCGCGCGCGAGGCTTCATCGATGCGGTGATTGGCGCGGCCGATGCGCTGCATCAGCCGCGACGCACCCTTTGGCGCGCCGATATTGATGACGAGATCGACATCGCCCCAATCGACGCCAAGATCCAGCGACGAGGTGCAGACCACGCCGCGCAGCTTACCCGCCGCCATCGCATCCTCGACCTTGCGGCGCTGCGCAACATCGAGCGAACCGTGATGCAGCGCAATCGCAAGACCGTCATCGTTCATGCGCCAGAGTTCCTGGAACAGCATCTCGGCCTGGCTGCGGGTGTTGACGAATACCAGCGTGGTCTTGTTGCGCCCGATCAGGTCGTAGATCTCGCCGAGCGCATGGCGCGCGGAATGGCCGGCCCAGGGCAGCCGCTCGCGCGTATCGAGCATCTCGACGACGGGCGCCGCGGCGCCGCCGGCGACGACGATATCGGCTGCTTCGCGCTTGCCATCGCGCTGCGGCACCAAAAACCGCGCCAGCGATTCCGGTTCCGCGACGGTGGCGGACAGGCCGATCGCGCGCATCTGCGGCGCCAGCCGCCACAGCCGCGCCAAGCCGAGCGACAACAGATCGCCGCGCTTGGAGGTGACCAGCGCATGCAGCTCGTCGAGCACGATGCGCCGGAGCTGCGAAAACAGAAACGGCGCGTCGTCGGACGACAGCAGCAGCGCCAGTTGTTCCGGCGTGGTCAGCAGAATGTCCGGCGGATAGCGCCGCTGCCGTTGCCGCCGCGACACCGGCGTATCGCCGGTGCGGGTCTCGACCTTGATCGGCAGCCCCATCTCGCCGATCGGCGTCTCCAGATTGCGCGCGATATCGACCGCGAGCGCCTTCAGCGGCGAGATGTAGAGGGTGTGGAGGCCGCCGGTGCGCTTCACGGCGCGGCCGGTGGAGACAATCTTGCCGCTTGCGGCGCCCTCCCCGGCTCTCCCCGCCAAGGGGCGAGGGAGCAAGGAAGCGTGCAGATCACTCAGTTCCACCAGCGTCGGCAGAAATCCGGCCAGCGTCTTGCCGGCGCCGGTGGGCGCAATCAGCAGCGCGGACCGGTCGTCGCGGGCCTTTGCGAGCAAATCCAGCTGATGTTGGCGGGGCGACCAGCCGCGCGCCGCGAACCATCGGCGAAAACGATCCGGCAGCAACTCGGCTGTTGGGTCCGGAGAAACGGTCAGGATGTTCGGCGGCACAGCCCAAGAGGTAAGCCGTAACAGCCTCCCCGTCGAGGGTCTCGGAAGTCGCCTCGCCCCGCTGTTGCGGGGAGAGGTCGGCGCGCAGCGCCGGGTGAGGGGCTGTTTCCGCGAGTTCACTGCGTGGAGAGAGACCCCTCATCCGGCGCGCTTTGCGCGCCACCTTCTTCCACAAGGGGAGAAGGGAAGAACAACATTCAGCTATTGGTCGCGACCACCACCAGTCCCGGCACCGGTACGTTGTCTTCGTTGCGGGCGGAGCGGTCTTCAAGCAGCGACAGGTCCAGTCCGGCAGCTTCAACCGACGCCCGGACGTAGGCGGCGCTGTGGGCGTAGCGCAGGCGCTCACCGAGGATGACGCCACGGCCGGCATGGGTCTCGACCGTGAAGGCCAGCAGGCCGCCGACAGCCAGCACGCGCTTGGCTTCACCCAGTACCGCCGCGAGATCGGACAGATAGACCATGGCGTCGGCCGCCAGAATGAGATCGGCGCTGGCGTCGGGCTTGCCGCGCAAGCCTTCCACCATCTCGCCCACTTCAAGCTCGCCATAGAGACCGGTGCCGCGGGCCTGCTCGATCATGCGCGGCGACAGATCGATGCCGATGAAGCGGTCGACCTCTTTGGCGAATGCGGTGGCGGCAAGCCCGGTGCCGCAGCCGAGATCGATCGCACGCTGGAAGAAAGCAGGTTTTCGCGCGCCGGACCGGACCGACAGCACGGCCTTGAACAACAACGCTGGACCGCGATAGCCGAGATCGTCGACCAGCGCGGTCACGAATTTCGGCGCATATTGATCGAACAGCCCGCGCACATAGGCCGGCGGCATCGCCGACAATTCCTGCGCGCCAAGCAGCATCAGCCGCAGGCTCGCGCCGTGCGGGTCGTCGGGATCGGCCTGTTTGGCTCTTCGAAACGCCGCGGCCGCAGCGTCGTGCTCGCCGAGCCGCTGGCGAATTTCCCCGAGCGTGAACCAGGCAGAGGCGAAGCCGGGCGCGAGTTCCGTCGCCTGCAACAACAGATCGGCGGCGGCGGCGAGATCGCCCTTCAATTGCAGATCGCGCGCAAAGTCGAAGCGACGGTCGGCCATCAGATCGCCGGAGGACAGGAATATTCGCGCTGGCATCGTCTCTATACTCGATCCGAGGTTCATCTCTCCCCGGCGGGGAGAGGTAAAAAACACCGCAACACCTCCTATATAGCCGGGATGCGCCCGCAAGACATCCTGATGCCGGTTCCCGCCGGGCTCTGCTGCAAGCCCGGCGGCTTCCATATCGATCCGGTCCGCGCCGTCGAGCGCGCCGTGATCACGCATGGCCATTCCGACCACGCCCGCCCCGGCCATGGCGCGGTGCTGGCCACCCAAGAGACGCTCGACATGATGCGGCTGCGCTATGGCGAGCATTTCGCGGGCAGCACGCAGGCCATCGCCTATGGCGAACAGATCAAGCTCGGCGACGTCACCGTCAAGTTCCATCCGGCCGGCCATGTGCTGGGCTCGGCGCAGATTGCCGTCTCCTGCAAGGACATCTGCATCGTCGCCTCCGGCGACTACAAGGATATGCCCGACCCGACCTGCGCACCGTTCGAAGTGGTACCCTGCGATGTCTTCATCACCGAGGCCACGTTCGGCCTGCCGGTGTTTCGCCATGGCGACGCGGCCGACGAGGTCAAGAAGCTTTTGGCCTCGGTGGCGCTGTTTCCGGAGCGCGCGCATCTGGTCGGCGCCTATTCGCTCGGCAAGGCGCAACGCGTGATCGCGCTGATCCGCGCCGCCGGCTACGACGCGCCGATCTACCTGCACGGCGCGATGGAAAAGATCACGCGTTATTACGAAAGCCGCGGCGTGGCGCTGGGCGAGCTGCGCCCGGCCAAGGGCATGAAGAAGGCGGATCTCGCCGGCACCATCACGCTGGCGCCGCCCTCAGCCACCTCCGACATCTGGACGCGGCGGTTTCCCGATCCGGTCACGGCGTTCGCCTCGGGCTGGATGCGGGTGCGCGCCCGCGCACGGCAGCGCGGCGTCGAACTGCCGCTGGTGATTTCCGATCATGCCGATTGGAACGGACTGACCGCGACCATCGACGCCACAGGCGCCGGCGAGATCTGGGTCACCCACGGCCAGGAAGACGCGCTGGTGCACTGGTGCACCGCCAAGGGCCTGACCGCGCGACCGCTCGATCTGGTCGGTTACGGCGACGAGGACGAAGCCGAAGCCGCGCCGGCGGGCGAGGACGCCGAGGCATGAATCGCTTCGCCCAACTGCTCGACCGCCTCGCCTACGAGCCCGGCCGCAACAACAAGCTGCGGCTGATCACGAGCTATTTTCGCGATACCGAAGACCCCGACCGCGGTTACGCACTGGCCGCGCTGACAGGTGCGCTGTCGTTCAAGCATGCCAAACCCGGCCTGATCCGCGACCTGATCGCGGATCGTACCGATCCGGTGCTGTTCGCGCTGTCGTATGATTATGTCGGCGATCTCTCGGAGACGGTGGCGCTGATGTGGCCGAAGTCGGCGGAGACGCTGCACAACAACCCGCCCCCACCAACTTTAACCGAAGTCGTGACCACGCTGCGCACGCTCGGCAAGACCGAACTCCCCAAGCAGCTCGCGCGCTGGCTCGACGAACTCGACGAGACCGGCCGCTGGGCATTGTTGAAGCTCGTCACCGGCGCGATGCGGATCGGGATTTCGGCGCGGCTGGCCAAGACCGCCGCCGCCGCGCTCGGCGACAAGGACCCGCATGATATCGAGCTGATGTGGCCGGGGCTGACGCCACCCTATCTCGATTTGTTCGCGTGGCTGGAAGGCCACGCCGAAAAGCCTGTCAATCTCGACCCCGCGCCGTTCCGTCCCGTCATGCTGGCGCACGCGATCGAGAATACGGATTTCGTCAATCTCGATGCCGCCGATTACATCGCCGAATGGAAATGGGACGGCATCCGCGTGCAGGCGGTCAGTGGCCGTGACGCGCGCGGCCACATGACGGCGCGGCTCTATTCGCGCAGCGGCGAGGACATCACCAGGAGTTTTCCGGACCTGCTGCCGTCGCTGCATTTGCCCGGCGCCATCGATGGCGAGTTGCTGGTGCTGCGCGACAGGCGCGTGCAGACGTTCAATGTGCTGCAGCAGCGGCTCAACCGCAAAGTCGTCTCGCCGAAGCTGGTGAAGGAATATCCGATTCACCTGCGCGCCTATGATCTGCTCGGCGACGGCGACACCGACCTGCGGACGCTGCCGTTCGAGGAACGCCGCGCCAGGCTCGAAGCCTTCATCGCCAAACTCGACGACGCCAGGATCGACCTGTCGCCGATCGTTCCGTTCGACAGTTGGGACGCGCTGACCTCGGCGCGCGCCGATCCCGCCGGGGCCGGTGCCGGCGAAGATGCCGAGGCGGTGGAAGGCGTGATGCTGAAACGCCGCGACGCGGCGTATCTGCCGGGTCGCCCGAAAGGACAATGGTGGAAGTGGAAGCGCGACCCGCATTTGATCGACGCCGTGCTGATGTATGCCCAGCGCGGCCACGGCAAGCGCTCGTCCTATTATTCCGACTATACGTTCGGGGTCTGGACCTCGGGCGAGGATGGCGAGCAGCTGGTGCCGGTCGGCAAGGCCTATTTCGGCTTCACCGACGAGGAACTGTTGCAGATCGACCGCTTCGTACGCCGTAACACGACCGAGAAATTCGGACCGGTCCGGCATGTCGTGCATGAGCCGGACCAGGGGCTGGTGCTGGAAGTCGCCTTCGAGGGCCTGGCGCGCTCGCCGCGGCACAAATCCGGGGTCGCGATGCGGTTTCCGCGCATCAACCGGCTGCGCTGGGACAAGCCGCCGCGCGAGGCCGACCGGCTGGAGACACTGGAGCGGATGCTGAAAGCGGAAGCTGTCGTGCAGGCGTAGCGTTTTCCAGCGAAGCCGCGCACGCGGGCCATTGACGCCGACAAGCGGGTTCCCCATCTCCCCCACACTGGACTATAATGCGCGGACGAATTCGCGCGGGAGATCATCGATGCCCAACGAGACCCGGGAATTGCCGGCAGCCAATGACGGCCTTTACCGTTTTCTCGGCGGCTCGCCGCTGATGGTGGCGTTTCGGCTGGTCCTGCTGTCGATCCTGGCCGGCGTGGTGCTTGCCGCGATTGGATTCGACCCCTGGAACATCGTCAACAGCATCCGGCTGTTGTTCCAGCGGATCTGGGACCTCGGTTTCGACGCCATCAACGGCTTATGGCGCTACTTCCTGCTCGGCGCCGTGATCGTCCTCCCGGTCTGGCTGTTGTCGCGGCTGTTCGGCGCACCGCGCGGACGATAGATCGCGCGCAGGTCCGGTCGGTGACATCGGGGCTTTCCGTCAGCCATCGGCGCGTATTCACCATCGCCGGCCCGGCGATGATAGCGAATTTGACGACTCCGCTGCTCGGCATTGTTGCCACCACGGCGATCGGCCGGCTTGGCGAGCCGCATCTGCTCGGCGGCGTTGCGCTCGCCTCCGTTGCCTTCGACTGCGTGTTCTGGCTGTTCGGCTTTCTCCGGATGGCGACACTGGCTTTCACCGCTCAGGCGCTCGGCGCCGACGACTGGACCGAGCGGCGTGCCGTCCTGTTGCGTGCGCTGCTGCTCGGTGCAGCAATCGGGCTGTCGCTCATCGCGCTGCGTACGCCGCTCGCCTCGCTTATCTTCAGCCTGATGGGCGGTAGCGCCGCCGTAACGTCGGCGGCGCGGGCATACTTCTTCATCCGGCTGTGGTCGGCACCGATGATGCTGGGAAATTACGTGATCCTCGGCTGGCTGGTCGGCCAGGCCCGAACCGGCATCGCGCTGATGCTCCAGGTCGGCATCAA
Source organism: uncultured Alphaproteobacteria bacterium (assembly GCA_963793165.1). Lineage (GTDB taxonomy): Bacteria > Pseudomonadota > Alphaproteobacteria > Rhizobiales > Xanthobacteraceae > Bradyrhizobium. Next base: position 314,581 of record CAWBYU010000001.1, on the reverse strand, counting down.
TCTCGTCAACATGGCACTGACGGCGCTGCTGGTGCTCGCAGCCGGCAAGGGCATCGCCGGCGCCGCGATTGCAACCGTGCTTGCCGAGACCGGCGGCTTCGTGGCCGGTCTCGCCGTGGCGTGGCGAATGCTCAACGGCGATATCGGCATTTCGCCAAAAATTCTGTTCGACCGCGCGCGACTGCTACGATTGTTTGCGGTGAATCGCGACATCATGATCCGCACCGCGGCGCTGATTTCAGCGTTCCTGTTCTTCGCCGCGCAAGGCGCAAGGGCCGGCGATCTGACATTGGCGGCAAATGCCGTGCTGAACAATTTCCTGATGATCGGCTCATTCTTTCTCGACGGCGTCGCCAATGCCGCCGAACAATTGTGTGGGCAGAGCTTCGGCGCAGGCAACCGCAAGGAATTTTCTCACGCGGTCAGGCTGGTGCTGGGCTGGGGTGCCGCGTTCGGCATAGCCGTCACCGCGCTGTTCGCGCTGACAGGCGGTCTCTTGATCGACGTCGTCACGACTAACCCCCAGGTGCGTCTTGCCGCACGTGAATTCATGCTGCTGGCGGCGCTGGCGCCGGCCTGCGGCGTGCTGGCTTACTGCTATGACGGCATCTATATCGGCGCATCCTGGGCGCGCGACATGCGCAATCTAATGCTCGTTGCCTTTGCCGCCTATCTGGCTGCGTGGTATTTCCTTATGCCGCTTGGCAATACCGGATTGTGGATCGCGCTGCTGATTTTCCTGGCCGCGCGGGGCGGCCTGCAGGCGCTGCGCTATCCGGCGCTGGTGCGGGCCTCGTTCCCGCAAAAGGCGTTGTCCGGCTGAATCGGGAGGATGGACGATGCAAGTGCGATTTGTCGGCTGTGGCGATGCGTTCGGCTCCGGCGGCCGGTTCAATACCTGCTTTCATGTCACCGGCGAGCACGTCAATTTCCTGATCGATTGCGGCGCGTCGTCGCTGCCGGCGTTGAAGCGGCTCGGCATCTTGCGCGATGAGATCGACCTCATCCTGATCACGCATTTCCACGGCGATCATTTCGCCGGCCTGCCGTTTCTGCTGCTCGATGCGCAATTCAGCCGGCGGACTCGTCCGCTTGTCATCGCCGGACCCGAGACCATCGAAACACGGCTGGCGCAGGTCATGGAAGCGCTGTTCGAGCATTCATCCCGGACCAGGCAGCGGTTTGAGCTGTCGGTCGTTGCGCTCAAACCGGGGGAAACCCAGGCGTTCGGCGCGGTGAAAGTGACGCCCTATCCGGTCGTGCACGGCGAATCGGGCGGTCCGTTTCTGGCCTACCGGGTCGAGGCCGAGGGCCGCGTCATCGCCTACAGCGCCGATACCGAATGGACGGAGACGCTGATCCCGGCGGCGCGCGATGCCGACCTGTTCATCGCGGAGGCTTATTATTACGACAAGGTCGTGAAGAATCACCTCAGCCTGAAAACGCTGGAAGCGCATTTGCCCAAGATCAAGCCGAAGCGGCTGATCCTCACGCATATGAGCGACGACATGCTGGGGCGGCTGGATACGCTCGAGCATACCGCCGCCAGCGACGGCATGATCGTCGAATTGTAACCAGAGCGTTTTCCAGCGAAGTGGGCACCGGTTCGCGTGAAGAAAACGCGTCAAAACAAGAAGTAGAGCCCCGTTCCGATTCAATCGGAACGGAAAAGGCTCTACACCGGCCAGTCCTCGGCCGTGATCGTCGCCGCGTCGGCGCCGACGATTTCGGACAGCGAGTTGCGCCCGGTGCGCAGCAGCGTCGAGGACAGATCGTTCTTGATATCGTCGACCAGCCCGAGACCCTTGTAGATCAGCGCGGAATAAAGCTGGATCAGGCTGGCGCCGGCGCGGATTTTCGTCAGCGCGGCGCCGCCGGTGTCGATGCCGCCGACGCCTATAAGGGGAAACGCGCCTTCCGCGCGCACATAGGTCTCCGCCACCATTCGTGTCGACAATCGAAACAGCGGCCGCCCGGACAGGCCGCCCTGCTCCTTGGCGCGGTTCTGTTCGCGCAAGGTCGCAGGCCGCGCCAGCGTGGTGTTGCCGACGATCATGCCATCGATCCGGCGCGAGCGCGCGATCTGAACCACATCGTCGAGCTCGGTCAGGCTGAGGTCGGGCGCGATCTTGAGCAGCACCGGCGAATCGCCTGAATTCCGGCGCACGCGTTCGCGCGCGTCGATCACCTTGGCGAGGAGATCGTCGAGCGCGGCGGCCTGCTGCAGGTTACGCAGGCCCGGCGTGTTCGGCGACGATACGTTGACCGTGAAATAGCTCGCCACCGGCGCGAATATCTCGATCAGTTTCACATAGTCGGCGGTGCGATCGGCGGCATCCTTGTTGGCGCCGACATTGACGCCGACAATGCCGCCGAGATGCGCGCGCCCGGCCAGCCGCCGCAGCACAGCCTCCGCGCCGTCATTGTTGAATCCCATGCGGTTGATCACGGCTTCATCGCGCTCGAGCCGGAACAGCCGCGGCCGCGGATTGCCGGCTTGCGGCTTCGGCGTCACCGATCCGATTTCGACAAAGCCGAACCCCAGCCGCAACAGCGAATCCGGAACCTCCGCGCTCTTGTCGAAGCCCGCGGCCATGCCGATCGGATTGGGAAAGTTCAGGCCGAACGCCCGCACCGCCAGTTTCGGATCGTCCGGCCGCGACCGTATCGGCGGCAGCAGCCGCAAGCCCTGGATCGCCAGACGGTGCGCATCTTCCGGATCGAACCAGCGCAGCAGCGGCAGCGAGAAAGTGTCGAAGGCGCGGATCACGGCTGCAACTCCGGGATGTCGTGGGAGCCGTCCGACCGCCCGCGCATCTCGAGCACGCCGGTGACGGCGCCGAGATCGAGTTCGCCATAAAGATGCGGAAACAATTGGTCGTTGCGCGAGGGCTCCCAGCGCAGCGCCTCGCCGAGCGCATCGGCATCGACGGCGATCAGGAACAATCCGGTCTGGCCGAAATAATGCTTCCTTGCCGTCTCCGCGACCTGGGCCGCGGTGGAAAAATGAATGAAGCCGTCGCGGATATCGTCGGCGCTGCCCCGGTACACGCCCTGCCGCTCGGCCTCGCGCCAGGCCGAAGCCGGACAGATTTTGTAGATCGTGCGCACCTGCCGGGAGTCCTGCTTGCCGCCTAAAGTCTCTTATGAATCGTTTATGAATCTCTTGGGATTTTCCGGAATTTCCGGACCTGCCGCGCGACCGTATCGGCCGCACCGGCGCACTTCAAGCGTTGCCTTCGTCCCCTCGCAGGCCCTTGCGCCCGATGGCGAAAACCGGTCTGATCGAGGTAATAATTCCTAGCTCGACACCGTCGCCCGATGGCCAAACATCAAAAAGCACAGCGTATGCTGACCCACGACCAGATCTGGACCGCGCTGGATCGGCTGGCCGAGCGCGCCGGACTGTCGCCCTCCGGGCTGGCCAAACGCGCCGGCCTCGATCCGACCACGTTCAATAAATCGAAGCGCGTTACCCCGGACGGTCGCGAACGCTGGCCTTCCACTGAATCGGTGTCCAAAGCGCTGGCCGCCAGCAACAGTTCCATCGACACTTTCGTGCAGTTGATCGGCGACACCGGGCGGACCCTGCAGTCGGTGCCGCTGCTCGGTTTCGCGCAGGCCGCAACCGGCGGCTGTTTCGACGAAAGCGGGTTCCCGACCGGCAAGGGCTGGGATGAAGTGGGCCTGCCTGCCGTCAATGACGAGCACGCCTATGCGCTGGAAATCTCCGGCGACCAGATGAAACCCGCCTATCGCGACGGCGACGTCATCGTGGTGTCGCCGGCGACACCGATCCGCCGCGGCGACCGCGTGGTGGTGAAGACCACCGATGGCGAAGTGATGGTGAAGGAACTGAGACGCCGGACCGCGAAGACGCTGGAACTGCAATCGCTCAATCCAAACCTCGCGGATCGCACGCTGGCGGCAAATGAGGTGGCGTGGATCGCCAGGATCGTGTGGGCGAGCCAGTAGGTCTTGTCATTGCCGGGCTCGACCCGGCAATCCATCAATCCAAGAAATCTCTTCAGAAGATGATGGATGCGCGGGTCAAGCCCGCGCATGACGACCTTCCGCCTATTTAGTCGACGAGCATGTCCCTTACGTCGTGTAGTCCGGCTCCTTGCGGTCGAGGATGCGCTTGAGGGCATCGAAGTGCCGCTGGGCCGGGGTAGGACCTTTGTAGAGGTTATTGCCGCCGATATCCCGCTGGGTCTTCTCGACCACGGCGGCCGGAAGCTGTTTCAGTTTCTGTCCGGTCCACATCGCGTAGATCTGCACCTGCGCGGCGCGCTCGATGTAATACAGCAGGTCATAGGCATCGGCGACGGTCTGGCCGACCGTGGAGATGCCGTGATTGGCCATGAACAGCACCGTCTTGTCGCCGATGACTCCGGCAAGCCGCGCGCCTTCCGCGGGATCGAGTGCCGGCCCCGTATATTCGTCGTCATAGGCAATGGCGCCCGATAGCCCGACCTCGGTCTGGCCGATCTCCTTGATGCGCGGGTCTTCGAGCCGCGTGAGCGCGCTGGCATAGGGCATGTGGGTGTGGAACACCGCCTTGGCTTGCGGCAGCGCCTTGTGGATCGGCGCATGGATGCAATAACAGGAACGCTCCACCTCGCCCTCGCCGCGCTTGACCTCGCCATCGTCGATGCCGACCTCCATGAAGCAGGAGGCGGTGACTTCAGACCAATGCGTGCCAAACGGGATCTGGTAGTAGCGGTCGCTGCGGCCGGGCACCGCAAAGGTCAAATGGTTGAAGATCCCTTCGGAAAAGCCCTGGTTGAAAGCCAGCCGGTGCGCGGCCGCGAGATCGACCCGCGCCTGCCACTCCTCGGCGCTGTAGTTCTCGAGCGATTTCGGCGAAACCCTGAACTGCATGAGCACCTCCTGTGTTGTCCGCCCCTCGGTGGAGGCCTGGATCGTTCTTGCAGCGGGAAGTCTAGCGTAATTTTGAACAGCCGCGGCTGATATTGCCGTGGGCCTGCCATCTCAAATTGTCGCGCCTTCTTCCCCTGTCCCCTCGTGGTTGTGAGAGGGCATCGCGGACGGGTGAGGGGTCTGTCTCCGCGGATAGAGACCCCTCATCCGGCAGCCTTCGGCTGCCACCTTCTCCCACAAGGGGAGAAGGGAAGAACATTCGGCACAGCGCGAAGAGCGCGTTTACCCATCGCCACTGGATCAACTCAATGGACGCGGCGAGGCCGCCGGTCTCGTCGTCCGGGCGGCGCTTTGGGCCCGGCGTAATAAGGGTTGACGACGCACTGCGCGGCGCGGCCCGATGCCGACATATTGCACTGGCCCAGCGAGGTGTAGGAGCATTCGAAGTAATAGTCGTTCCAGCCCTGGTAGACTTGCAGGCAGACCGGATAGTTCGGATCGTAGGTCTGGGCGCGAGCCGACGGCGTTTCCAACACCGCTACCATCGTCAAGATCGCCAAAGCCAGAACGCGCATCGAAATCTCCCTCTTCTCGAGATTACATGTGGCCCGATAACGACGACGCCACACCGGTCCCTAGCTCGACCGCGCCAGCGCGCCGTCGATCATGGTCACGGCGTTCGGCAAGCCGTAGACCGCGACGAACGAACCGAACCGCGGACCTTTTTCCTGGCCGAGCAGCACCTGATAAAGCATGTTGAACCAGTCGAGCGAGACGCCGGGACGGCCGTCCTTGCCCTTCTTGACGGGATCGAGGAACGGTTCGCGGCGCCCGATCTCGTAGACGACATTCTGGATGTCCTCGGCCGATGACGTCTCCGGCAATTGCGACAACGCATCGCGCAGATCCTGCAGCGCGACGCGCTCGCTATCGGTCGGCTCGCGGAACCGCTTGGTCGGCGCCACGAAGTCGCGATAATAGTTGATGGCGTAGCCGACCATCGCATCCAGCTTCGGATGCGTTTGCGGCGTCACCCCGGGCCGATAGCGCCCGATGAAGCCCCATAACGTCGCGGCATTCTCCGCATTCGACGACGACACCAGCGTCAGCAATAGCTGGAACGTCACCGGCATATCGGCCGCGGGCGGGTGGCCGGCATGGATGTGCCAGACCGGATTGGCAAGCTGCTGCTTCGGATCCTGCCGCGGAAAGCCTTCGAGAAATTGCTGGTAGTCGTCGACGTTGCGCGGGATGACGTCGAAGTACAGGCGCTTCGCCGATTTCGGCTCGCGATACATGAACAGCGACAGCGATTCCGGCGACGCGTAACGCAGCCATTCGTCGATGGTGAGGCCGTTGCCCTTCGACTTGGAGATCTTCTGGCCCTTGTCGTCGAGGAACAGTTCGTAATTGAAGCCTTCGGGCGGCAGGCCGCCGAGCGCCGCGCAGATCTTGCCCGACAGCTTGACCGAATCGATCAGATCCTTGCCGGCCATTTCATAATCGACCCCAAGCGCGAACCAGCGCATCGCCCAGTCCGGCTTCCATTGCAGCTTGCAATGGCCGCCGGTGACCGGAAGCGTGACGCTCTCCTTGGTCTCCGGATCATCGTAGGAAATCGTCCCGGCCTTGACGTCATGCGCCGTGATCGGGACCTGCAGCACCACGCCGGTGCGGGGACAGACAGGCAGGAACGGCGAATAGCTCGCGGCGCGCTCCTCGCGCAGCGACGGCAGCATGATCGCCATCACCGCATCAAAGCGCTCCAGCATCCGCAGCAGCGCCGGATCGAACTTGCCCGAGGTGTAGTAATCGGTCGAGCTTGCGAACTCGTAATCGAATCCGAAGGTATCGAGGAATGCGCGCAGCCGCGCGTTGTTATGGGCGCCGAAACTCGGATGGGTGCCGAACGGATCCGGCACTTTGGTCAGGGGCTTGCCGAGATGCTTTTCCAGCAGCTCCTTGTTCGGCACGTTGTCCGGCACCTTGCGCAACCCGTCCATGTCGTCGGAGAAGGCAAGCAGCCGCGTCCTGATCCTGTCCTCGGTCAGCACGCGAAAGGCATGGCGCACCATGGTGGTGCGCGCGACCTCGCCGAAAGTGCCGATATGCGGCAGGCCCGACGGGCCATAGCCGGTCTCGAACAGCACCTCGTCCTTTGGTTTCTTCTTCAGCCGCGCGACGATCTGCTTGGCCTGCTCGAACGGCCAGGCATTGGATTGTTCGGCGAGCGCACGCAGATCGCTCGGACTGGCGGCAAGATCGATGGTGGACATCTTGGAAAGGCTTTCTCCGGGGCCGTGAAAACCGGCGTGTAGTATAACCGTCATTGCTTCGCTTCGCTCGCAATGACGGGAAGATTCGTAGGGTGGGCAAAGGCGCGTTTGCGCCGTGCCCACCAGCGTAACGTTGTGATGGATGATGGTGGGCACGCTTCGCTTTGCCCACCCTACAAGCAGACTCCTAAAACGGACTGACGGAAAAATACCGCAGCCACAAATCGGTGTAGCGGCCTTTTTCCCAGAGCCGGAACATCGCCCAGTTCAGCGACTGCCGCAGCAGGTCGTTGCCCTTGCGCACGGCGATGCCGATGCCCTCGCCGAAATAGCGGCTCTCGACGAACGGGCCGCCGCTGAAGGCGCAGCATTCGCCGGAATCGGTGCCGTTGATCCAGAACGCCAGCGAGATCGCGTCGCCGAAAATGAAATCGACCTCGCCGCGTCGCAGCGCCAGCCGCAAGGCGTCGTCATTGGGATAGGAATGCAATTCGGCGTCGGTGAACATCGCCTTCAAATAGGCCTCGTGCGAGGACCCGGCGATGGCGCCGACTTTCTTGCCCTCGAGATATTCCGGGCGAACCTCCGGCATCACGGCGTCGCGCCGCGACACGAACCGCGCCGGGGCCCGGTAATAGGGATCGGTGAAATCGAGGCGAGCGCGCAATTGCGGCGTCACCGCCAGCGAGGCGATGATGGCGTCGCCGCGATTGCTGGTGATCGCATCGAGCAGGGTCTCGAACCGCCGCATCTGGATCGTGCAGGTGACCTTGATCTCCTCGCACAACAGCCGCGCCAGATCGACATTGAAGCCGGCCGGATTGCCGTCGGGGCCGGTGAAATTGAACGGCGGATAATCGGTCTCGGTCAGGAACCGGATCACCGTCAGGCGCGACAGATCCGGCCGATCCGGCCGCCGCCTGGGATCCCAGAAACCGGGCACCGCCTGCGGGGCCGCCTCGGGCGCCTGCTTGGGCAGGGTTTGCGCCTGCGCCGCGCCGCAATTCGGCAAGAGGTTTGGCAGCAGGAGGGCGAGCCCCGCCAGCGTCAGCACGGCCCCGGCCGCCGATCCGGCCCTCGCCGCGGCGGCGAGGAATGTTCGAAAAAATGGAGCTGTTTGAGATCGCATCGCCGACCGGTTTTCCGGAACTCGACGGCCTTATAGACCATCCGGCCGATAAGGCGAACGCCGTTTAGGTCCCTCGCCGACCCAACCTGGCTCGGCAGCCCTGCCCGGCTCTCAGAGGTACCGCTTCAAATCGGCCGCGGCCTCCTCGGGCGTCCGCTTGAGGTTGAACGGCGAGACAAAACGGCCATCGCGATCCATCAGATAGATCAGCGCGGTGTGGTCCATGGTGTAGTCGCCATCCTTGAGCGGAACTTTCCGGGCATAGACCCGGAAACCTGAAAGCGTTTTCGCGATCGCCTCGGGATCGCCGGTCAGGCCCTTCAGATGCGGATCGAAGCTCGACAGATAGTCCTTCATCGCCGCATTGGTGTCGCGTTCCGGATCGACCGACACGAAATAGGCGTTGACCCGATCGGCGTCCCCGCCCATCGCCTTCAGCACCTCCGAAATCTCGAACAGCGATGTCGGACAGACGTCCGGGCAATGGGTGAAGCCGAAGAAGATCAGCGTCGGGCGGCCCTGCAGGCTCTTTTCGGTCACGGTCTGGCCGGCCTGGTCGGTGAGCTGGAACGGCCCGCCGATCGCGGCCGGCGCGGTCGCGCTTCGCAACCCGTCCACCGCCCACAGCATCAGCACCAGGCCAACAACCAGGCTGCCGGCGAAGGCCGCGACGATCACCAGCGGGCGGGTGGTCCGATTCATCATGAATTCCTCAACGCGCGGGTCAGAAGCAGGCGGCGATACCGGAAGCGATCATCTCGAAAAAAACCGCCGAGCCGTAATGAAACCACAGCAGCAACGCGCCGAGCAGGACGGCGGCGCCGAGGCCCGCGGCACCCGCCACAATCAGCCAGGCCAGCCCGCGGGAGGGCCTGCTTGCGGAGATCATCTGCTGAGGCGTGGAAACCGGCTGAACCATGCGCGACCATCTGTCGACGGGAGCCGACGATCGGCGTTGCCGCCGTTCGCCTGCCCGTACCGTTCAGATAGAGCTAGTCAGGCTGCCGGGCAAGCGTCGCGGGATCGGCGGTGATCACGTCCCGCTGATGCGAATCACGCTCCCGGCGCGGCGACGGCGTCCGCGGCGAGGACGCCTGGGCGTCGATATAGCAGGGCTTGTACAGGTTGGTCAGTTGCTTGCCGCGCAGGAAGATCATGCGCGGCGTCAGCCCGCCGCGCTGGGCGATCCAGCGCCGCACCGCGGAGGGATACATCGAATACAGCATCTGGGTGGCTTCCGGATTGGTCACGGCACGGCCGTTGGCCCCGAAATCCCAGGCCGCGTGAAAGCCCAGATTGGCGTGAGAGGTCACGCAGATCCTGTCGTGCGGCACCGCGCCCAGAACGATGGTGCAGGCTGAAGCACAGAGGCCATCGATGATGACCATCTCGCCCGAACTGCGCAGCCCCTGATACCTGTCGACGTAGGTGCCGATCCGGCCGCCACGGTCCTCGGCAATCCGAACCACCGCATGGCCCGTTCCAATCCCTGCCAGGAGGAGGACCGCCGCGAGCAACCCCGTCACGAACTTCATATCCAGCCCCAGTCCAAACATGTCGAACCCGAATCTGAGCGTCTCTGTGAAGCGGGTCTTTGATGAAGACCGCCGTGATGCGAGACCGTCGTCAGCGTGTTGCGAGAGTGGGATTTTGTCCATACGCAGAAGGCCGTCCGAAACAAATTCAAATTAAGTGTTGCAGGCCGGCTGCACTTTGGCGGCAGGAAGGGTCCCAAACGGAACAACTTAAGGTTACGCCGCCACGGCAAAGGCACAAACCGGCCACACACAAGAACCATTTGCCGCTGACCGCGATTCAGCGCCGCAGGTTTCAATCGGGGAACGATGCCTTGGCGACCAAGCCTTTCCGGTCGTTCGGCGGGCTGTTCCCGATCGATTCGCCCGCACCGCCGGGCCGCACCGGATTCTCGACCCCGCCGGCGAAGCGGCCGGTTTTCGGCGGCAGCGGGCGACTTTCCCGGCGGCAGCCTGTTTTCCGGAAAGAATGCAGGGCGGGCGGCGGGGTAGGTCGCGACAGCCATGGCAAGAACGCTGTGGCGCATGAGGCGCGGGCACGCTAGGTAATCGGCGAAACACAATCGGAGAACAGTATGACCATCCAGCGCTTTGAAACCGGCCCCCGCATGAGCCAGGTCGTCGTCCATGGCGACACCATCTACCTCGCAGGCGTCGTGGCCAAGACTGCGGCCGGCGAAAGCGTGACAAAGCAGACCCAGGAGATTCTCTCGATCATCGACGGTCATCTTGCGAAAGCCGGCAGCGACAAATCGAAGCTGCTGACGGCCACGATCTATATCACCAGCATGAAGAACTTCGCGGAGATGAATGCGGTCTGGGACGGTTGGGTGTCGGCTGGAAATACGCCGGCGCGCGCCACCGTCGAGGCCGGACTTGCGACGCCGCAATATGGCGTCGAGATCATGGTGACCGCGGCGCGATAAGGCGGCGCAGACCTCCGCTATCCATTCAGGTTTGGAGCAAGCGGCGGGCGTTCCCGAATCAGGCGGGCTTCGTCCGCAACGCCGTCGCCAGCGTAACGGCGACGGCAGCCTGCCAGACCGGATAGAGGAACGAGGTCAGATCGAGGTCGAGCGCGTTGTCGAGCGCCAGCAGCGCGCCGGCGATGGTGCCTGTGGCCAGCATCGGCAGCCACGCCAGGACATCGCGCGGCCCCGCCGGCAGCAAACTCATCCCGAGCACCATGATGGTGGCGCCGGTGAAGCCACCGGCCAATCCGGCCAGGATATTTCTGGCGGCCTTGTCCGCGCCGGCCGCTTGCCCGTCGGCCCAGATCGCCACGTTCACCGCGCAGACGAAGGCAATCAACGTGACGACGGATGCCGTCAGCGCCGCCCACCACGGATTTGGGCCGAGCCGCCGAACCAGAATGAAAACGAGGATCGCAAACGGCATCGCCACCAGCGCGATCCGGAAATCGCCGGGAGAACCGCTGATCTTGTCGATCAGCGGCGGCAACAGCGGGGTCAATAGTCCGGTCACCGCGCCACCGGCCGCGACCTTCAGCAAGCCGGTGCCGGGTTTCTCATTGACGGTGATCGCCCGGGTCAACATTCGCCCCTTTAATTTCCGCTGACTTTTCTGAAAGCGGAATCGAGCCTTCGCATGCCGCCGCAAAACCGGCATCACGCATCGCGTTGGCATAGCATGTCGGGCAGCGGGATTGAAGTCGGCACGCCGCGGTTGCATCGAGCCGCATAAATAAAAGCCGCGCCAACCCGAAGGTTGACGCGGCGATGGCCGTTCTGTTGCCAGGTGGACCAACCCCGAACAGTTACGCCGCGAGGCGCACTTCGTTCAATGCAACGTTATCGTTTGCATTTAGGTTTTTGACCCGATAACGGCGGTATCATGCCGAGCACAATTCAGAGCTTCTTTGCGACCATCGATCCTGGTTCGCCCCCGCCTTAGCAGCCTTGGGATACCGCCTTTCGACGGAATCGATCTCACCGGAATGAGACCTTTAAGCTCAAGCTGCTAAGGTGGAGGCGCCGGGTACTGCCCCCGGGTCTGCCCGCAGTCCGCTCTAAGTTTCAGCGCCATCGTCTTGCGACAGAGCGACCCTACGCGCGATCGATGCGGAAAGATAGGTCTTGTCCCCGCCATCAGGCGGGCAGGTCTGAGCGCATTTTGATGCAGATACGAGCGCCTCGGCCTGGGAGCGATGTTCGGCAGTTCGAATCCCGTCCGCAAAGACGTTGGAGCGGGCGGAGGGAATCGAACCCTCGTATGCAGCTTGGGAAGCTGCCGTTCTACCATTGAACTACGCCCGCGGCCGTCTGGCCCACTTGATCTAGCCGAGACCGCGCGATCCGCCAAGCGGCTTCCGCCGCATGTCGTGCAGTAGCTTAGCCCGGTTCGGGTTTGCCAGCTGCGTGTTTTCCGAACGGTGCCATGCTGCTTCCGGGGGTGACGGGCCGCTTGCAAGCCGATCAGGACCGACGCTGTGGCGTCCCACGACCTGACATTCAACCCGAACCAGGAGACACCGATGACGGTCGCTTATAGCGGGTACTAATCTATTACACCGGACAGTGCGGGGCCGATTTCCGCAACCGGGGCGCGCTTCGGTTCCCATCGCGTCAGGAAAACACTCAGCGCGGACAGCGTGCCGAGCACGACCATCGATGCGGCCGCCAGCGCAAAGAAATTCGCGGCGGTGGCATGGTGCGTCGACAGCCACCAGCCGCCGCCTGCGATAAACAACAGCCGCACACTTTGCGCCAGCACCGGCCCGACAACCTTGGCCGCGCCCTGCGATGAAAAGAACATCGAAATCGCCAGCCCGATGAACGCGTACATCGGCGCCGCCGTCGACAGGTATTGCCGGCTGGCGGCGCGCACGCTGGCATCGCCCGTGAAAATGTTGACCCAGAGGTCGGGGAAGAAGGCAATGACGGTGCCGACGAGACCGACCGACACGAACGACACGCAGCCCGCCGTCCATGCGATCCGCCGTGCCCGCGCGACGCGCTCCGCGCCGATCGCCATGCCGATCATCGGCACCGACGCGATCCCGACCGCAAACGCCACCGACGTCAGCATGAATTCGAGCCGCGCACCGACGCCATAGCCGGCCAGAACGGCGGTGCCGAAACCCGCCAGCATATGCGTGAAGATGCCGATCGTGAGCACCGACTGCAGCGGCGAAAAGCAGGCGACCGCGCCGACCTTCAGGATGTCGACGAACATCGCCCTGCGAATGCGAAGCCCGCTGAATTTGGGCACGACGCGCGCGCGGCCGGAAAACAGATACCAGCCCATCACGGATATGCTGATGGAATAGGCGATCAGCGAGCCGGCGGCGACGCCGCGCATGCCGAATTGCGGGATCGGGCCGAGGCCGAGGCCGAGCGTGCCGCCCAACATGATCTGACAGACGGCGGAGTTCAGAATCATCAGCGACGGCAATTTCATGTTGCCGGTGCCGCGCAGGATTCCGGCCATGGTATTCATCAGCCAGGGCAGCACCGCGCCACCGAAAAAAATCTGCGCGTAGCCGACGGCGTTATCCAGCACCTTGCCGCGGCCGCCGAGCAATTCGAGCAGCCACGGGCCGAACATCAGCATGCCCAGCATGAAGGTCAGGCCGAAGCAGAGTCCGATCAGGAGCGCATGCGTCGCCAGGGCGCTCGCGCGTTCGCGGTCGCCGGCGCCGAGCGCGCGCGCAATCGCCGACGCCACGCCGCCCCCCATCGCGCCACCCGACATGGTCATGGTCAGGATCACGAACGGGAACACCAGCGCCATCGCCGCCAGCGCCTCGACGCCGAGCCGGCCGATGTAGGAGGTTTCGGCGATCACCACGCAAGTCCCGGCGCTGAGCGCGATCACATTGGGCCAGGCGAGCCACAACAGCGTGCGCAGGATCGGACCGTCGAGCAGCGCATTTTTCGCCGGCGGCCCGGGCGGCGGCAGCGGCCGCTCCGCTTCGTCGACAGGTATCTCGGCGATGGCGATATCAGGCAAATCTCTCTCCCTGGGCCCGATCTGGCTGCCGCGCCGAGCCGCTTCCTAGCACGATCAACTCCGAATCCGAGTGCATCAGGCGCAATGGGCCTGTGCGGGATTGCGTGCTTCAGCCGATCGACCAGATGAACGGCGGCACGCCGCCGGCCTCCTCCGCGGCGCCGGTCGCTTCGGTCATCCCCACCCTCACACCGTTGTTTGAGCAAGCCCCTGTGGGATTGCCATTCACGCGAATTTCATCGCGGAGGCCACGAACATCGGCCGCTGTCCCGCATTGTAACGGCAGATGCAAGGAGCCGCGATGCGCAAATATCTACTGCTGGCGCTCGGGATCGGAGCGCTGGCGCTTCCCCTCGCCGCCTGCAACGAGCCTTCCGTCCCGGCCGCCGCCGAACAGACTTTTGGACCTTCCCCAACCCTGCCGGCACCGCAACATTCGTGGATCCCGACCATCGATATCGCGACCGCCACCGGCTGGACCAGCGGCGGCAAGCCCATCGCCGCCAATGGCATGGCGGTCAACGCCTTCGCCACCGGGCTCGATCATCCGCGCACGGTCTATGTCCTGCCCAATGGCGACGTGCTGGTGGCTGAAACCAATGCGCCGCCGAAGCCGGACGATGGCAAGGGCTTCAAGGCCTGGGCGACGCGTCTGGCGATGGGCCGCGCCGGGGCCAATACGCCGAGCGCGAACCGTATCACGCTGCTGCGCGACGCCGATGGCGATGGCGTGGCCGAGACCAAGAGCGTCTTTATCGAGGGCCTGCATTCGCCGTTCGGCATGGCGCTGGTCGGCGAGGATTTCTACGTCGCCGACTCCGACGCGATCATGAAATTTCCTTATCATGAGGGCGACACCAAAATCACCGCGCCCGGCGTCAAGCTGGCGGACCTGCCCGCCGGCACCATCAATCACCACTGGACCAAGGATCTCACCGCCAGCCCCGACGGCACCAAGCTGTACGCAACCGTGGGCTCCAACAGCAATGTCGGCGAAAACGGCATCGAGGCCGAAACCAACCGCGCCGCCGTGCTCGAAGTCGATCGTGCGAGCGGCAAATGGCGCGTATTCGCCTCCGGCCTGCGCAATCCGAACGGCCCTTCATGGCAGCCGCAGAGCGGCGCGCTGTGGGTCGCGGTCAATGAGCGCGACGAACTCGGCAACGATCTCGTCCCGGACTACATGACCTCGGTGCAGGACGGCGGCTTCTATGGCTGGCCCTACAGCTATTACGGCCAGCATGTCGATTCCCGCGTCGACCCGCAGCGGCCCGATCTGGTGGCGAAAGCCATTGCGCCGGATTACGCGCTCGGGGCCCACACCGCCTCGCTCGGACTGACGTTCAATACCGGCAATCTGTTTCCACAGGAGATGGCCGGCGGTGCCTTTGTCGGCCAGCATGGCTCGTGGAATCGCAAACCGCGTGCCGGCTACAAGGTGATCTTCGTGCCGTTCGCCAACGGCAAGCCGTCAGGCAGGCCGCAGGACGTGCTGACCGGCTTCCTCAACGACAATGGCGAGGCGCAGGGGCGTCCGGTCGGGGTCCGGATCGACAAGCAGGGCGCGCTCCTGGTGGCCGACGATGTCGGCAACACGGTGTGGCGCGTGACGCCGGCAGCGAAGTCGGCGGCGCGATAGGCCGACCCAGCAGCAGGAATCGCGGAAGCGAGCGGGACCGCCTTCACACGACCTTGCCGAAAACCGCGCCGATCCCGGCCGTCAGCGCCATCGCGAAGGCGCCCCAAAACGTCACCCGGACCGTCGGCTTCAACAGGCCGGCCCCTCCGGCCTTCGCGCCGACCGCGCCGAGCAAGGCCAGGAAAAGCAACGATCCCACGGAGACCACCGGGATCACGACATTGGATGGCGAGACCAGGACGAGCATAAGCGGCGCCACTGCCCCGATGGAAAAGGTCGCGGCCGATGCCAGCGCCGCCTGCACCGGGCGAGCGGTGCTGATCTCCGAAATGCCGAGTTCGTCCCGCGCATGCGCGCCCAGCGCATCCTTCGCCATCAATTGCCTTGCCACCTCACGGGCAAGACCCGCCTCGACGCCGCGTGCGACATAAACCTGGGCGAGTTCTTCCTGCTCGGCCACGCGATCGTTCGCAAGCTCCCGTTTCTCACGCGCGAGATCGGCATGCTCGGTATCGGACTGCGAACTGACCGAAACATATTCGCCAGCCGCCATCGACATCGCGCCGGCGACCAGCCCGGCAACGCCGGTCAGCAGGACATCGCTTTGGGAGGCAGCGGCCGAAGCTACTCCCAGTATCAGGCTCGCAGTCGATATGATTCCATCGTTGGCGCCGAGCACAGCCGCCCTCAGCCAACCGATGCGCTCGACCAGGTGGTTCTCTTGATGGAGGCGGCTCATTTACCGATCCTCTGCCGGGCGCGCCTTCGCGCAAAGGGAACTTCGCAAAGAGACGGGCCGTCAGCAATGATCTGCGTCAATACCGCAAGATTGCCGTCATGATGGACGTCGGGTCCATCGCAACGACGAACGGCTGAGGATGCGATATGATCTGGCGAACATAACAGGATGAACATGTCTTCCCTCCCTCCCATGCTCCTGAACCTCACGGTAGCGCTGGGCATCGGACTCCTGATCGGTGCCGAGCGGGAGCGCCGCAAGGGCCAAGGCCCCGCCCGCGCGCCGGCGGGAATACGCACGTTCTCCGTCGCCGCGCTGGCCGGGGCAACCAGCGTCATGGTGGGCGGCGTGCCGGTGCTGGCTGTCACGATCACCGGCGTGGCCGCGCTGACCGCCATCGCTTATTTCAGATCCCGCGATGGCGATCCCGGCCTCACCACCGAGATTGCCCTGATCCTGACCGCGCTGCTTGGCGGTCTCTCGGTACAACGGCCAGCGTTGGCGGCTGGGGTCGCCGTCGCCCTTGCCGCCCTGCTTGCAGCACGCGCGCCTCTGCATCATTTCGTCCGTTCCGTCCTCACGGAGGGTGAGGTTAGAGACGCTCTGATCTTCGCCGGCGCAACATTGGTGGTCCTTCCCCTGCTGCCCAATCAGGCGATGGGACCTTATGACGCCCTGAATCCGCGCGCGATCTGGATTGTTGTTATCCTGGTGATGGCCATCAGCGCCGCGGGATACGTGATCGTTCGTATGCTCGGGGCTCGCTTCGGACTCCCGATCGCGGGTTTCGCATCGGGCTTCATTTCCAGCGCCGCCACGATCGGCGCCATGGGCGCGCGGGTTCAAAAAAGTCCCGGCCTCATCACCGCAGCGGTCGCGGGTGCTGCTCTTTCCACGGTCGCCACGATTGTTCAGATGTCCCTGGTTCTCGCAGCCACCAGCATCACCACCCTGCGCACCCTATCCATCCCGCTGATTTGCGCGGGCATTGCCGCTATAGCATACGGCGTCGGCTTCACGATCCGGGCCTTGCGCGAAACGGAAGCGGCTGACCCTCAGCCGGGACAGGCGTTCAGCCTCCCGGTCGCGCTGGTATTCGCCCTGACGCTTTCGGCGATGCTTCTAGCTTCAGCCGCGCTGCGGGAATGGTTCGGCGAGACTGGAATCATTGTAGCGGCCGCGGCAGCCGGCTTCGTCGACACGCATTCCGCCGCCGTCGCGGTCGCTTCGCTGGTTGCATCGGGAAAGATGACCGCCGACGACGCCGTGCTGCCCATTCTTGCCGGGCTCTCAACCAATACAATCAGCAAGATCATCTTCGCCTGGACCAGCGGAAGCCGGTCGTTCGCGTTGCGCCTGATCCCGGGATTGTTACTGGTCGCGGTCGCGGCGTGGGCCGGCGCGCTGCTGATATAAGGGATGCCGCACGATGAGAAACAAGCTCATGCAGGCAAAGGTTTCGCCGGTTCCGAGCGCGTTGACTCAAATCAACGCCCTGTCACTCAGCGCGAGTAGACGTCGGCCGGTCTTGTCGACTTGCCTGTGGACGGCATGTCTGTTTGCAGAGTGATGGCCAAGAACGCTCGCGATCCCGATTCCGTCGCGCCGCTTTTTTCGTCGGCAAGAGTATTTGGGTGCCGATGCGGCGAAGCCGGGCGGAGGTTCAATGACGATGACAAAGTCCGGAGGGCGCTGGCTGCTGGCTGGCCTCGTCCTGGTTCTCGCCTTGGCGGGCTATTACGCGTGGCAGAACTTCGGCAGCCGCAATCTGCCTGAGGGGATCGCCAGCGGGAACGGGCGCATCGAAGCGGTGGAGATCGACGTGTCGACCAAGACCGCCGGGCGGATCCGCGAAATACTCGTCGCCGAGGGCGATTTCGTCACAGCGGGGCAGGTCCTCGCGCGCATGGACACCGACCAGTTGGAGGCCCAGCGCCGCCAGGCTGCAGCGCAGTTGCACCGCGCAGCCGTCAGCGTCGACACCGCAAAGAGCCTCGTCACCCAGCGCGAAGCCGAGAGAACCGCGGCCGTGGCCATTCTGGCGCAGCGCCAAGCGCAACTTGATACCGCGGACAGAAAGCTGGCGCGGTCGGAACAGTTGATCAAGACCAGCGCCGTGTCCCAGCAGGTTCTCGACGACGATCGCGCCGCCGCACAGGGAGCAAAGGCCGCCGTCGCAGCGGCCGAGGCCCAGATCGCCGCGTCGGAGGCCGCGATCAGTTCCTCCAAGGCTCTGATCATCGACGCAGGGGCCGCGGTCGACGCCGCCCAGGCCGCGATCGAAAGCATCACCGTCGAAATCAACGACAGCACACTGAAATCGCCGCGCGACGGACGCGTGCAATACCGGGTTGCCCAGCCCGGGGAAGTGCTTTCGGCCGGAGGGCGCGTTCTCAACCTTGTCGATCTCGGCGACGTCTATATGACGTTCTTTCTGCCGACCGCGCAGGCGGGCCGTGTTGCGATCGGAGCCGATGTCCGTCTGGTGCTGGACGCAGCTCCGCAATATGTGATTCCCGCCAAAGCCACCTTCGTCGCGGACGTCGCCCAGTTCACGCCCAAGACCGTGGAGACCGAGGAAGAGCGTCAGAAGCTCATGTTCCGGGTCAAGGCGCATATTTCGCCGGAATTGCTGCGGAAATATATCCAGCGGGTCAAGACCGGCCTTCCCGGCATGGCCTATGTCCAGCTTGATGCCAAGGCCGAATGGCCGGAGCGCCTCAAGGGACCACTGGCCCAATGAGCGATCGACCCGCCGGCGACGCTCCCATTGTTCCAGCGCCTGTCGCGCGCCTGGACGCGGTTGGGTTGACCTACGGCAAAACGGTGGCGCTCGAAGCCGTCAGCCTGAACATGCCGGCAGGCTGCACCGTTGGATTGATCGGTCCGGACGGCGTGGGCAAGTCCAGCCTTTTGTCGCTGATCGCCGGCGTACGCGTTATCCAGGCGGGGCATGTCGAGGTGCTCGGCGGCGACATGGCCGATGCCGGGGTCCGCAAGCGGACCTGTCCGCGGATCGCCTACATGCCGCAGGGCCTCGGCAAGAATCTCTATCCCACCCTTTCGGTGTTCGAGAATGTCGACTTCTTCGGCCGGCTGTTCGGGCACAACAGACGCGAGCGGGAGCGCCGGATAAAGCAGCTTCTGCAAAGCACGGGACTTGCCCCGTTCGCGGATCGGCCGGCGGGCAAACTGTCGGGCGGCATGAAGCAGAAGCTTGGCCTGTGCTGCGCCCTGATCCACGATCCCGATCTCCTGATCCTCGACGAGCCCACGACCGGCGTCGATCCGTTGTCGCGTCGACAGTTCTGGGAAATGATCGACGGCATTCGCGGCAACCGCGCCGGCATGAGCGTCGTCGTCGCTACCGCCTATATGGAGGAAGCCGCCGGGTTCGACTGGCTGGTGGCGATGGACGCCGGCCGCGTGCTCGCCACCGGCACGCCGGCCGAATTGCTGCGGCAGACCGGTGCGCCCACGCTCGACGCCGCCTTCATTGCCCTGCTACCGGAAGAAAAGCGCCGCGGTTACGCGCAGGTGGTGATTCCGCCCCGCTCCGCACTCCTCGATGGCGATGTCGCCATCGAAGCCGACCATCTCACCATGCGATTCGACGATTTCATCGCCGTCGACAACGTCAGCTTCCGCATCGAGCGCGGCGAAATCTTCGGCTTCCTCGGCTCGAATGGCTGCGGCAAAACCACCACCATGAAGATGCTGACCGGACTGCTGCCGGCCAGCGAAGGCGATGCCAGGCTGTTCGGACGCGAGATCGATCCGAGCGACATGGATGTCCGGCGCCGCGTCGGATACATGTCGCAGTCGTTTTCGCTCTATTCCGAACTTACGGTGCAACAGAACCTCGCGCTGCACGCGCGGCTGTTCCGGATGCCGCCCGCCGCCATTCCGGCACGGATCGAGGCGATGGCGCGACGGTTCGATCTCCTCGATGTCATGGACTCCCTGCCCGATCCCCTGCCCCTCGGCGTCCGCCAGCGCCTGTCGCTCGCGGTGGCGATGATCCACTCTCCCGACATTCTGATCCTCGACGAGCCGACATCGGGCGTCGATCCGGTAGCGCGTGACGGTTTCTGGCAGATTCTCTCCGACCTCTCGCGCAAGGACAACGTCACCATTTTCATTTCGACGCATTTCATGAACGAGGCGGAGCGCTGCGATCGCGTCTCGCTGATGCATGCGGGCAAAGTACTCGTCAGTGACACGCCGGCCAGGATTGTCGAACGGCGGTCTGTCGGCAACCTCGAACAGGCGTTCATCGCCTATCTGGGAGACGCGATCGGCGAGCCCAAGGCCGCGCTCCCGATTGCCGGTGCCGCAGCAACACCCGCGGAAGCCGCCGTGCCGGTCGAAAATAATGTCCTACCGCGGGGGCGGACCAGCCGGTTCTTCGATCTCCGGCACATGCTTGCCTACACAAGGCGGGAGACACTCGAACTGCTGCGCGATCCGATTCGCGCGACGCTCGCCACCATCGGCAGCGTCATCCTGATGTTCGTGATGGGCTACGGCCTCAATCTCGATCTCGAGAACCTCACTTTCGCCGCTCTCGATCGCGACGACACCACCGTCAGCCGGGATTACATCCTGCAAATCGCCGGATCGCGCTATTTCAAGGAAAAGGATCCGATCGTCGACTACGCGGATCTCGATCGCCGCATGCGCAACGGCGAACTCAGCATGGCGATAGAGATTCCGCCCGGCTTCGGGCGCGACGTGGCACGCGGGCGGAATGTCGAGATCGGCGCGTGGATCGACGGCGCCATGCCGACGCGAGCGGAGACCGCGCGCGGATACGTGCAGGCCATGCACGCGAGCTGGCTGGCCCAGAAGGCGCGCGAGCTTTACGGCGCGACGGCTGCCGCCGGAAGTTATCAGATGGAGCTCCGTTACCGTTATAATCCCGACGTCAAGAGCCTTGTGGCGATGGGGCCCGCGGTGATCCCGCTGCTGTTGATGATGATCCCGGCCATGCTGGCGGTGCTCAGCGTCGTCCGCGAGAAGGAGCTCGGATCGATCGTCAATTTCTATGCAACGCCGGTGACGCGGCTCGAATTCCTGATCGGGAAGCAGCTTCCTTATATTGCGCTTGCCATGCTGAATTTCTTTCTGCTGACCGCCTTCGCGATCTTCGCCTTTCAGGTTCCGTTCACCGGAAGCCTGCTCACCTTCGCGAGCGGAGCCTTTCTCTACGTTATTGTCGCCACCGGCATGGGACTTGTCATGTCGACGTTCATGCGCAGCCAGATCGCCGCCATTTTCGGGAGTGCGCTCCTGACCTTGATCCCTGCCACTCAATATTCCGGATTGACCGACCCGGTATCGTCGCTTCAGGGGTTCGGCGCCTTCATAGGACGGATCTATCCGGCCACCTATTTCGTCAATATTACCCGCGGCACCTTCTCGAAAGGGTTGGGCTTCGCCGATCTGGCGGGCTCGTTCCTGCCGCTGCTGATCGCGATTCCGATTCTGATGGGCCTTGGCGCAGCCCTCCTCAGGAAACAGGCGAACTGAGCATGCGGCTGGGCAATATCCTCGAACTCGGCGTCAAGGAGCTGCGCGGTCTCGCCCGCGATCCGATGCTGATGATCCTGATCGGCTACTCGTTCACGATCTCGATCTACGCGGCTTCGAAAGCGCTACCGGAGACCCTCAATCGCGCAGCGATCGCAGTGGTCGACGAGGATCAATCGCCCTTGTCGTCCCGGCTCATCACGGCGTTCAATCCGCCCTACTTCACGAAACCACAGATCATCACCCACCGCGAGATGGACAGCCGCATGGACGCCGGTCTCGACACCTTCGCTCTCGACATTCCGCCGAATTTCCAGCGTGATCTTCTGGCCCACAAATCGCCGACCCTCCAACTCAACATCGATGCTACCCGTATGACGCAGGCTTTCACCGGCGGAGGCTATATCCAGTCGATCGTGTCAGGCGAAGTCGGCGAATTTCTAAATCGCTATCGAGGCTCGTCCACTTTGCCGGTCGACCTGGCGTTACGCGCGCGATTCAACCCACAGCTCAACAAGGGCTGGTTCGGCGCCATCAACCAGGTCATCACCTCCATCACCATGCTGTCGATCATTTTGACCGGCGCTGCGCTGATCCGCGAACGCGAACACGGCACCATCGAACACCTGCTGGTCATGCCGGTCACGCCATTCGAGATCATGGCCAGCAAGATCTGGTCGATGGGCCTCGTCGTCCTGGTCGCGTCGAACATCGCTCTGCTGGTGGTGGTCCAGGGCTTTTTGTCGGTCCCGATACAAGGTTCGATGATGCTGTTCCTGCTAGGAGCGACGTTGCATCTGTTCGCCGCGACGTGCATGGGAATCTTCCTTGCGACCGTGGCGGGCACCATGCCGCAGTTCGGCCTGCTGTTGATGCTTGTTCTCCTGCCGCTGCAAGCGCTATCGGGCGCCATGACGCCGCGGGAAAGCATGCCCGAGATCATCCAGACCCTGATGCTGGCGGCGCCCAATACGCATTTCGTGATCCTGGCGCAGTCCGTGCTGTTTCGAGGTGCCGGCCTCGATGTGGTCTGGCCGCAACTGCTGGCGCTGCTTGGAATCGGAGCGATACTTTTCGTCTTGTCGCTGCGGCGCTTCAGGCAGTTTCTCAGATAGGGGCCGCGCGGTGCTTCCGCTTTGCGTCGCCGCTCCCGCAACCATGGTCACACCCGAAAATGCTTGCTCAATTTCAGGCCCTGCGCCTGATAGTTGGAGCCGATGCGCTGGCCGTACATCGCATCGGGCCGCGCCAGCATCTTCTCGTACACCAGCCGGCCGACGATCTGGCCGTGCTCGAGGATGAACGGCACCTCGCGCGAGCGTACTTCCAGCACCGCGCGCGAGCCTTTGCCGCCGGCGCCGGCGTAGCCGAAGCCGGGATCGAAGAAGCCGGCATAATGCACGCGGAATTCGCCGACCAGCGGATCGAACGGCACCATCTCGGCGGCGTAATCCGGCGGCACCTGCACGGCCTCCTTTGAGGCCAGGATGTAGAACTCGCCGGGATCGAGGATGAGACTGCCATCGGGCCGCGCCGAAATCGCTTCCCAGAATTCATCCACCGCGTAGCCGCCGCGGCGGTCGATATCGATTACGCCGGTGTGGCGCTTGGCGCGATACCCCACGAAGCCCTTGGAGTTCTCGCCCGAGAGATCGACGCTCAGCGCCACGCCGTTGACGAGATCGGCGTCGTCGGCATCGACCAGGCGTTCCTTGTCATGCAGGGCGTCGAGTTCGTCCGCGTTCAGGATGGCGTCCCCGGTGCGAAAGCGGACCTGCGACAGCCGCGATCCCTCGCGCAGCAGCACCGGAAATGTCTTCGGACTGATCTCGGCATACAGCGGCCCATGATATCCGGCGCCGATCATGTCGAACCGCCGCGTGCCGTCCGCGATCACGCGGGTGAACACGTCCAGCCGCCCGGTCGAGCTTTTCGGGTTGGCGGCGGCGACGATTTGCGGCGGCAGCGCGAGGCTCTCCAGCAGCGGCACGATGTAGACGCAGTTGGTCTCCAGCACCGCGCCGTCGCTCAGATTGATTTCATGCAGCTTCAGTTCGTCGATACGTTCGGCCACCGTCGACCCCGGGCCCGGCAGGAAGCTCGCCCGCACCCGATAGGCGACATCGCCCAGACGGAGGTCGAGGCTCGCCGGCTGGATCTGGCTTTCGACAAAGGGATAGGCGGGCAGAATAAGGCCGGCGTCCGCCATCGCCGCGATCATGCGATCGGGCAGGATGCCATTGGCGTCGGGCTGGAGCGTGAACGGCACGTGGTGGTCCCCGGGATGACAGGCTTCCGTCATCCAGACGCTGAAAATATGGACTTTTATGCGTTATCCGATGGCGGCCTTGACGGAAAGGGCGCGAGCGAATAAGAGCATGACTTATCCCGTGGTGATTTGAGCCGGCCGGCTTGCAGCCACGTTAAATAAGTCGCTAAACAGGCCGGGGACAGTGTGATCCCGGCCTGTGGAATTTTTCCAGGCCGGTTTTTTTGTGACCATTTCTCAAGGGGTGGTCACGACGGAGGTCACATGTCTGAGACTAAATCCACCGCCCATTATCGTCCCGAAACCCGGCTGGTCCATTCCGGCACGTTGCGCTCGCAATTCGGCGAAACGTCGGAGGCGCTGTTCCTGACGCAGGGCTTCGTCTACGACAGCGCCGAGCAATGCGAGGCGCGGTTCAAGGGCGAGGATCCGGGCTTTCTCTATTCGCGCTTTTCCAATCCCAATATCTCGATGTTCGAGCGCCGCATGATCGACCTCGAAGGCGCGGAAGCCGCCCGCGCGACCGCCACCGGCATGGCCGCGGTGACCACCGCCATCCTGGCGCCGCTGAAAGCCGGCGACCATGTGGTGGCCGCAAAGGCGATGTTCGGCTCGTGCCGCTACGTGGTGGAAGACCTGCTGCCGCGCTACGGCATCCAATCCACTTTGGTCGACGGCCTCGATCTTGACCAATGGAAAAAGGCGATGCGGCCGAACACGAAGAGCTGCTTCCTGGAAAGCCCGACCAATCCGACGCTCGACGTGCTCGACATCTCCGCTATCGCCGAGATCGCGCACCAAGGCGGGGCGCGGCTGATCGTGGACAATGTGTTTGCGACCCCGATCTGGCAGAGCCCGCTCAGCCTCGGCGCGGATGTCGTGGTGTATTCCGCCACCAAGCATATCGACGGCCAGGGCCGCTGCCTCGGCGGCATCATCCTCTCCTCGGAAGCCTTCATTGCCGAGCACATCCACAACTTCATGCGCCAGACCGGCCCGTCGATATCGCCGTTCAACGCCTGGATATTGCTGAAGGGGCTGGAGACGCTGGCGGTCCGCGTCCGCGCCCAGACCGAAACCGCGGCCGCCGTGGCCGACGCGCTGGCGCAGCATCCGAAAATCTCGCGCCTGATCTATCCCGGCCGCGCCGATCATCCGCAGGCCGCTTTGGTGAAGAAGCAGATGCGGGCCGGATCGACCCTGGTCGGCTTCGAGGTCAAGGGCGGCAAGGCCGCGGCGTTCCGCTGTCTCAACGCGCTGAAGATTTCGCGGATTTCAAACAATCTCGGCGACGCCAAGAGCCTCGTCACCCACCCGGCGACCACGACGCATCAGCGCCTGCCGCCGGAGGCCCGCGCCGAACTCGGCATCGGCGAAGGCTTTATCCGGTTTTCGGCCGGCCTCGAACATCGCGACGACCTGATCGAGGATTTACAGGCGGCGCTGGAGACGGCGTGAAGAGCAGTTCGAAACTCTCTCGTCGTCCCGGCGAAGGCCGGGACCCATAACCACCGTCACTTGTTGATGCAACGATAGTTGCAACAGCTCTTCAACATCGAGGGGACGGTGGCTATGGGTCCCGGCCTGCGCCGGGACGACGTTGATAGATCACGTCGTCACCAAACTCACATCGGCCGGTAGGTCTGCACGTTGGCCGGCACGTTGACGCCGAGCTTGATCTGGCCGACCGACTTGATGATGTCGTCGCCGAGCAGTTGGGCGAAGCAGGCATAGCCCCAGTCGGTCATGTGCAGGCCGTCGGCGATGACGAAATTGTCGATCGGAATCGATTGCTTCTCATGCCATTCGCGCATCACCTGGAAGCGCGG
The DNA here is from genome assembly GCA_963793165.1 of uncultured Alphaproteobacteria bacterium. Classification (GTDB taxonomy): domain Bacteria; phylum Pseudomonadota; class Alphaproteobacteria; order Rhizobiales; family Xanthobacteraceae; genus Bradyrhizobium. The sequence goes on along the minus strand of CAWBYU010000001.1, from coordinate 288,777 downwards.
AAAGAAACCGACATGGCGGAGCTCGGCGACCTTGCCGAGCAGGTTCACCATCCTGGTTGCACTTTCGGGACGCTCGTTGACCCTCGGCGAATACTGCGGATCGACCAGCACGAGGTCGGCGCCCGCGGCCTGAATCCGCGCGATGCCCTCTTCCACCAGATTGGCGGTCTCGGTGGGATCGAGATTGCGCAACACGGCATTGGTGCCCACCTGCCAGATCACGAGATCCGGCTTCATGTCGAGCACCGCCACCTTGAGCCGCTTCATCATTTCGGGCGCGTCCTCACCGCCCTGGCCGCGGTTGATCACGGTAATGTCGGCGGTCGGATATTGCCGGTGCAACTGCGCCGCCAGGCGATTGGGATAGGTGTATTCCGGAGACGTGGTGCCGTAACCGACCGTCGAGGACGATCCGAATGCGATGATCACCACCGGCTCGCCTGCGGCAAGTTTGCTCGCGACATGCGGCAGCGATCCCATCGATTTGGAGACGCCTTTCGGCGGCAAGCACGGCACCCGGCTGAAAATGTCGCCGGCCGATTTCGCGGCCTGCTTCACTTTTTCGATCGCCTTGGTGGTGAGGCTCTTTTGCTGCGCCGGATGTGCCGGGTCTACGGCCGCGACATTGCCCGCCCCGGCCGCGGCCGATGCGGGCGGTTTGGCGCTATCGGATTTGGCGTGGTCGGACAGGGTCGCCTGTTGGGCAGCCTGCGCGGCCTGGGCGCCCGCAGGCAAGATCGACACAGGCGTCAGCAGCGCCACCGCCGCGATGGCGGCGGCGGTCAGCGAGGCAGTTCGGCAAAAAGGGCGGTGACAAACCATTAACGCTAAACCTCAATTCTGCTGAGCCGGGTTCAAACGCGCCGCATCGATGACAAATTTGGCGAGCGCCCGGCCGAGGCAATCGTGGACACGTTTCGCGAGCTCGGGGCCATGCGAAGCGCTGAAAAGGTCGAAGTCTCCCTGTTCGTTCCAGTGGCGCATGATGGCGAAACGATCGAACAGCGGAACGTCGTGCTGCTGCGCCACTACACGCATATTATCTAGGTAAGGCGGCGCGGAAATCATCGTTTCCGTGCGCGGGCTGTATTGCAAATTCATCAAAATCACGTCGGTTCCCGCATTTCGCAGCGCAACAACGCCCTCGTCGACCGCGCCGCGAAAGTCATCGGGATCGATGGATCGCATCGCGTCGTAGGTACCGGTCTGCCAGATCACCAAGGTAGGCTTTTTTTCTTCCACCAGCTTAACGAGGCTGCCGGCTACTTCCTCGGCGGTTTTCTTGGCCTGTATTTCTACGGACAGGTTCACCGCGACCGACGGCAGCTTCTCCTTCAGCGTCGCCTGCAGGCGGCCGGGATAGGCGCTGGCTTCGGACGTGTTGATGGTCGACGACCGGCTGCCCACCACCAGAATATCCAGCGGATGGCCGGTTTTGATGGCTTCGGCGACCTTGGGGAGCGTGCTCTCGGTGGTGAGCAGGTAGGCCGGGACGTCACAACTTGGAGATGCATCTTCGGCGTGCGCAAGCACACCGGTCAAAAGACCAGCGACTAGCATCAGGCCCAGCACGGCCTTTGGGTTGGACTTCATCAGCCCCCTCCCGCCATATCGGCGTTGCCGCCGGTGCTTTTGATCCGTGATGCACTCTTGTCGGCGGAGTGTTTGTACCACGAAATTACCCACGCCATGCCCGACATAATGAGGATTCCGGAAATACTGATGAGGAAATGCAGCCCGGCACCACCAGAGATTTCGGCCAGGACAAAATGCCCGGCAAACGCCAGGAACACGCCGAGGCAGAAAATCTCCAGCGAATGCTGCCCACACAGGATCAGCGGCCGCAGCCAGGGCGATTTCAATCCCGACCAGTCCCTGGGCAGGAAGCGCACGGTGATTGCCGCCAGCGCCAGAAAATGCGCGAACCGGAGCACGTCGAGATCGGTCTTGTTGATGGGGTACATCCACTGCTCGAGCCGGCGCGGCATCAGGTGGCTCAATTGAGGCAGATGCCATGTCAGCGTGACGCAGAACGCCGCGAACAGATAGGCGAACGAAATCCAAAGCGTGACCCGCGACGAAAGGATCCGCGACATCCGCCGGGCGCCGCCGAGCGCGCACCATGCGCCGAACACGAACAGCAATTGCCAGGCGAACGGATTGAAGGCCCAGAAGCCGTTCGGATAGGCCGACAGATACAGATCGTATTGCCAGGTGACGGCATACAGCAGGACCGACAACGCCAGCGTCACGTCGGCCCGCCACTTCATCAGCCACAGGATCAAGGGAAGAAGGAGCATCAGCACGATATAGAGCGGCAGCACATCCATGTTGACGGGACGGAATCTCAACAGCAGCGCCTGGACGATGGTGACGTCCGGCTGCTTGAGAAAATCCATGATGCCCATTTCTTCCGAATACAGCGGGTTCTCGAAACTGGTGGCGACGTAGGAAATCTCGGCGAGAAAGATCGTGAACAGGAACACGTGCGCGACATAGATCTGCCACACCCGCCGCAGGATGCGCGCGGTCGCCACCACGAACCCGGACTCAAGCATCGCGCGGCCGTAGACGAACGCGGCGGTGTAACCCGAGATGAAGATGAAAATTTCGGTGGCGTCGCTGAATCCGTAGTTGCGGATCGTGAACCAGGTCAACAGATTGGGCGGCAGGTGATCGATGAAGATCAGCCACAGCGCCAACCCGCGAAACAGATCGAGCCGCAGTTCGCGCTCGCCCGCCACCGGAAGCGAGATCGCCGGGACCGCCGCCGCGACGTCCCGTGCGGCCACATCCGCTGCGACCGCGAGGGATGGTCCGTCAATTCGATCGGCAATGGACGTCATCTGGCACCGTCTGGAGCGGGTGGATTTACGCGCTTGCACGACACGAAGATAATATCGGCCCGCAAGTTGCAAGCAAGCCGCGAAGGGGCTTGGGCGATGCCGGGCTTTAAGTTGGAACTATGTTGAAACCACGATCAACATCATAACGATACGAATACAATGCCGGCCCGGCGTTGGTTCCACCGGATTTTTTCGATATGATGGAGCACGAATTCAGGAAGATCGCCCGCATGTACCGCGCCATTACCCATCAGATCGAAGTCACCGTCGAGCCGAACTTCATGCCGGAACGCTCGTCGATCGAAAAGCGTCAATATTTCTGGTCCTACACCGTCGTCATCACCAACACCGGCGGGGAGACGGTGCAACTGCGGACGCGGCACTGGATCATCACCGACGCGGCGGGCCGCAAGCAGGAGGTTCGCGGCGAAGGCGTGGTCGGCGAGCAGCCGGTGCTCGCCCCGGGCGAACGCTTCGAATACACCAGCGGCGTGCCGCTCCCGACCGCCTCCGGCTTCATGACCGGGCGCTACCAAATGGTGAGCGAGAGCGGCGAGCAGTTCGAGATCGAGGTGCCGACGTTTTCGCTGGACAGCCCCGACAGCAAGCGGGTGTTGAATTGACGCGTGCCGCGTCATCACCGGGCTCGACCCGGTGATCCATCCTCTTCGCAAGAGTCTTTTGAAGATTGATGGATGGCCGGATCAAGTCCGTCATGACACATCGAACTACTCCACGCCCGCTTCCTGCGGCGTGAATGAATAGACCGAGCTGCAGAACTCGCAGGTCACGACCACCTTGCCGTCCTTCACCATCTCGGCGCGATCGTTCGGGGTGAAGCTCGCCAGCATCGAGGCGACCGCCTCGCGCGAGCACGAACATTGCGCGCGCAGCGGCAGCGGCGGAAACACCCGCACGCCGCGCTCGTGAAACAAGCGATACAACAGACGTTCGCCTGAAAGATCGGGATCGATCAGCTCGACATCCTCGACGGTCGAGATCAGCGACTGGCCTTCGATCCAGGCATCGTCTTCCTCAACCGTGTGGGTGGCGGCGCCTTCCGGCGCATCGCCGGGATGCAAATCGGCCTGCCGCGCCCGCTCCGGCGCCTTGGGAAGAAATTGCAGCAGCATGCCGCCGGCGCGCCAGCGGTGTTTGGGGCCTGCGCCTTTACCGCCGCGCCATTCCTCTCCGACCGCCAGCCGCACCCGGGTCGGGATCTGTTCGGAACGCAGAAAATATTCATGCGCGGCATCTTCGAGGCTGCCGCCCTCCAGCGCCACCAGGCCCTGATAACGGCTCATATCCGGGCCCTGATCGATGGTCATGGCGAGATGGCCTTTTCCCAGCAGTGCGCCGGAATCAAGCCCCTCCCCAAGCCGCTGCGCATCGAAACGGGCATAGGCGCGCAGGCGATCCGGCGCCTGGAAATCCACGATCAGGAACGATACCGGGCCGTCGGTCTGGGTCTGCAGGATGAAGCGGCCGTCGAATTTCAGCGACGAACCAAGCAGCGTCGTCAGCACGATCGCCTCGCCGAGCAGCTTGCCGACGGCCGGCGGATAATCGTGCTTGGTCAGGACGTCGTCGAGCGTGGGACCGAGCCGGGTCAGGCGGCCGCGCAGATCGAGCGAGGCGACCTCGAACGGCAGCGCCGCATCGTCGACCGGAACGGCGGATGGTGCGCGGATGGCGCTTTCAATGGAGATTTTGCTGTCGGGGGATTGTGAAGTCATGGCGCTTTATCTGGGGTCGGAAGGTACGGAACGAAAGGGGTTGAGCAAGGTCCAGCGTCGTCCCGGCGAAGGCCGGGACCCATAGCCACCGGCGTCAATTGTTACGAACGGTACCTACCACACCGCGCAACGACAGATCACGCGGTATGGGTCCCGGCCTTCGCCGGGACGACGATGTTGCAATGTGCGGCAGCCTACGCGACCGCCTCAAAACACCATGCCAGAATGCCCTTTTGCGCGTGCAGGCGATTTTCGGCTTCGTCGAACACCACCGATTGCGGGCCGTCGATCACCTCGTCGGTGACCTCGTCGCCGCGATGCGCGGGCAGGCAATGCATGAACAGCGCGTCCGGCTTCGCCAGCGACATAAGCTTGGCATTGACCTGATACGGTTTCAGAAGATTGTGGCGGTGCTCGCCGTCCTTGTCGCCCATCGAGAACCAGGTGTCGGTGACGACGCAATCGGCGCCGCGCACCGCGGCCTCCGGATCGTTGCCGAGCACGATCGGCGCCTGGGTCGCCTTGATCCAGTCCCGCATCGACTTGTTCGGCGCGAGTTGCGGCGGGGTCGCGACATGGAGATTGAAACGGAAACGCTCCGCCGCATGCGCCCATGACGCCAGCACGTTGTTGTCGTCGCCGGTCCACGCGATGGTGCGGCCCTCGATCGGGCCGCGATGCTCCTCGAAGGTCATCAGGTCCGCCATCACCTGGCAGGGATGCGACCGCCGCGTCAATCCGTTGATCACGGGCACGGTGGCGTACGCGGCGAGTTCCAGCAGCGCATCATGGTTGAGAATCCGGATCATGATCGCGTCGACATAGCGCGACAGCACGCGCGCGGTGTCGGCGATGGTCTCGCCGCGGCCGAGTTGCATTTCCGCGCCGGTCAACATGATCGAACTCGCCGCCGAGCTGGCGCATGCCGACATCGAACGACACCCGGGTGCGGGTCGAGGGCTTTTCGAAAATCATCGCCAGCGTCTTGCCTTCCAGCGGTTTCGCCGGCTTCGCATCTGGGTTTTTTTGGGCCTTCAGCTTGGCCTTCATGGCGATGCTGGCAGCGAGGATGCTCCGCAACTCCTTGGTCGGAACCTCGCTGAGATCGAGAAAATGGCGCAGGGCTTTGCTCATTGCCTTGCCGCCTGCTTCGACCGGTCGCCGGAAAGCGTCACGCAGGCGCGTTCGAGGCGCGCCACGGCTTCCTCGATCTCCGCCTCGGTCACGATCAGCGGCGGCAGCAACCGCACCACGTTTTCGCCGGCGCCGACCGTGAGCAGCTTCTGATCGCGCAACGCCGTCACCAGGTCGCCCGACGGCACCACCGCCTTCAAGCCGATCAGCAGCCCTTCGCCGCGCACCTCGGCCAGCACATCCGGATGACGATCGACCACCGAGGCCAGCTTCTGCTTGAGCAGCAGCGACATCTTCTGCACATGCTCGAAGAAGCCCGGTTTCAGCATGACGTCCAGCACCGCGTTCGCGGCGGCAACCGCCAGCGGATTGCCGCCGAAGGTCGAACCGTGCGAGCCCGGTGTCATGCCGGCGGCGGCGTCAGCCGTCGCCAGACAGGCCCCGATCGGAAAACCGCCGCCGAGCGCTTTCGCCAGCGGCATCACGTCCGGCGTGACGCCGATGCGCTTGTAGGCGAACAGATCGCCGGTGCGGCCCATGCCGGTCTGCACCTCATCGAAGATCAGCAGCAGGCCATTGTCGTCGCAGAGCTGGCGCAACGCCTTGAGGAAGACGTGCGGCGGGGCGCGCACGCCGCCTTCGCCCTGCAGCGGCTCGATCAGAATGCCAGCAGTGTGCGGACCGATCGCCTTCTTGACGGCTTCGAGGTCGCCGAACGCCACCTGATCGAAGCCGTCCATCGGCGGTCCAAAACCTTCGAGATATTTGGCGGAGCCGGTCGCAGCCAGCGTCGCCAGCGTTCGCCCGTGGAATGCACCCTCGAAGGTGATGATGCGATAGCGTTCCGCGTGGCCCTTGGCGGCGTGATGCTTGCGCGTGATCTTGATCGCGCATTCCATCGCCTCGGCGCCGGAGTTCGCGAAGAAAACAAAATCGGCGAAACTTTGTTCGCACAGCCTGGCCGCGAGCCGCTCGCCATCGGGATTCTTGAACAGGTTCGACATATGCCACAGTTTTGTCGCCTGCTCCTGCAACGCTGCGACCAGATGCGGATGCGCGTGGCCCAGCGCATTCACGGCAACGCCAGAGGTAAAATCGAGATAGCGCTCGCCGTTGGTCGCAATCAGCCAGGCACCTTCGCCACGCTCGAAGCCGAGATCGACCCTGGCGAATACCGGAAGCAGATGCGACGTCGCGCTGTTGTTCATGGCGATCACTGAAGGTTAGGGGCTGGCCACGATGCCCGCATTGGCGCGGGTCACATCAACAACCAGTCCCGGAAACAAAACGTGCCGCCTTTTCGGGGCGGCACGTGAGGAGCATTCTATGCCCGCGGCGATAGCTGTCAACCTGCCAATGGAACCCGCAAGCCGGGGATTTGGTTTACCGCACGGAAGGTGTGGACGCGTTGCGCCTGACTCTTGCGCGAGAGTCACGGCATATTGTATCTTTTGGGCTGTCGGGTACGACATCTCGTGCGGCAGTTCTAATTCTCATCCGTTCCCAGAGTTCGGCGTAAACGCAGGTCGCATTTCGCGCCCGGCGAGGGCTAAGGGATTCTGCCTGCAGGGGTTTTGAGGACATTGGAGTCGCACGGCCGCTTCGAGAATGGCCGGCGCGAACGAAGGGAAAAGTGCGATGACGGTATTGACCTGGACCGACGATCGCGTCGAACAACTGAAAAAACTCTGGGAGGCCGGACTTTCGGCCAGCCAGATCGCTGCGGAACTTGGGAATGTGACCCGAAATGCGGTGATCGGCAAAGTCCATCGGCTGGGGCTGTCGGGCCGCGCCAAGAGCCCCTCCTCGGCGGCGCCGCGCCAGCGCAAGGCGCGCCCGGCCCAGCACATGATGCGGGTTTCGCGTCCGGTCTCGCGCGGCAACACCGCGCTGGCCCACGCTTTCGAAGTCGAGATGGAACCGGACCCGATCGCCTACGACAATGTCGTGCCGATGAGTCAGCGGCTGTCGCTGCTGGAATTGAACGAGGCGACCTGCCACTGGCCGGTCGGCGATCCCTCCAGTTCGGAATTCTTCTTCTGCGGCGGCAAGGCGCTGACCAGCCTGCCCTATTGCGCGCATCACTCGCGCATCGCCTATCAGCCGGCCGGCGATCGCCGCCGTCAGCCGCCGAAGCAGACGCGGTAGGCTCCTCGTTATTGCGAGGAGCGCAAGCGACGAAGCAATCCGGTCTTGCTTGCCGCGCTATGGATTGCTTCGCTTCGCTCGCAATGACAGCGTGAAAGCAATCGCCGAAATCGATAAAGTAGCAACGCGGAAGATGTCGTCCCGGCGAAGGCCGGGACCCATAGCCACCGTCGCTCATGGTGACGTCAGGTCGTTGCTTCAGCTTTTTCTAAAATCGATACGTCACGGAGCATGGGTCCCGGCCTCCGCCGGGACGACGGTAGATAAATTACTCCGCCGCCTTCGCGAACCGATCATCCAGCGCATAGCCGGCGCCGCGCACGGTGCGGATCGGATCCTGCTCGCGGCCGGGGTTGAGCAGTTTGCGCAGCCGCCCGATATGCACATCCACGGTACGCTCGTCGATATAGATATCGCGGCCCCACACGCTGTCGAGCAACTGCTCGCGGCTGAACACCCGACCCGGGTGCTCCAGAAAAAATTCCAGCAGGCGATATTCGGTCGGGCCGAGATCGATGGGGCGGCCGGAGCGGGCGACGCGGCGCTTTTCGCGATCGAGCTCGATGTCGCCATAGGTGAGCACGGTGGCCAGGCGTTCCGGACTGGCGCGGCGCAGCAGTCCCTTCACCCGCGCCAGCAGTTCCGGCACCGAAAACGGCTTGACGATGTAATCATCGGCGCCGGTCGCAAGGCCCCTGACCCGTTCGCTTTCCTCGCCGCGCGCGGTCAGCATGATGATCGGGAGTTGCCTGGTCTCCGGCCGCGCCCGCAAGCGGCGGCACAGTTCAATCCCGGACAGCCCCGGCAGCATCCAGTCGAGCACGATCAGGTCGGGAACGCGCTCCTTCAGACGGGTGTCGGCATCATCGCCACGCCCGACCGTTTCGACATCGTAGCCTTCGGCGTCGAGGTTATAGCGCAACAGCGTGGTGAGCGCCTCCTCGTCTTCGACCACCAGAATGCGCGCGCTCATATGCTCAAGCCTTCTTTTATCTGACGCGTTTTCTTCACGCGAACCCGTCTCCACTTCGCTCGAAACGCCCTAGTTTCCAGGAACGGTCGTGGCAAATGTCGTCATGTCGCCCTTCGGACGTTTGTCGAGGATCTGCTGACCTTCTATCATGTAGAATACGGTTTCGGCGATATTGGTGGCGTGATCGCCGATCCGCTCGATGTTCTTGGCGCAGAACATCAGATGGATGCAGAAGCTGATGTTGCGCGGATCTTCCATCATATAGGTCAAGAGTTCGCGGAACAGCGAGGTGCAGATCGCGTCGACTTCCTCGTCGCCTTTCCAGACCGCCATCGCCGCCGGCAAATCGTGCGCCGCATAGGCGTCGAGCACGGATTTCACCTGCGACTGCACGAGGTCGGTCATATGCTCGAGGCCGCGGATCAGCTTCAGCGGATGGAAGTCGCTTTCCAGCGCCGCGACCCGCTTGCCCATGTTCTTGGCAAGGTCGCCCATCCGCTCGAGATCGGTTGCGACCCGCATCGCGCCGACGATTTCGCGCAGGTCGATCGCCATCGGCTGACGCCGCGCGATGGTCAATACCGCGCGCTCCTCGATCAGGTGCTGCAGGCTGTCGATCTCGGCGTCGGCGGCGACGACCCGCTTGCCGAGTTCGACATCGCGGCGGATCAGTGCATCGACGGATTCGACGATCATCCGTTCGGCGAGGCCGCCCATTTCCGCGACCAGCCGGGTCAATTCCTGCAGATCGCTGTCGAACGCCTTGGCGGTATGTTCAGAAGCCATGTTTCTCTCCTCAGCCGAACCGGCCGGTGATGTAGTCCTGGGTGCGTCGATCGGCAGGGGACGTGAAGATCTTGTTGGTTTCGTCGAATTCGACCAGCTCACCGAGATACATGAAGGCGGTCTTGTCCGAAACGCGAGCGGCCTGCTGCATGTTGTGGGTGACGATGGCGATCGTGTAATCCTCGGAGAGTTCCTGGATCAATTCCTCGACCTTGGCCGTCGAGATCGGATCGAGCGCCGAGCATGGTTCGTCGAACAGGATCACCTCGGGCCGGACGGCGACGGTGCGGGCGATGCAGAGCCGCTGCTGCTGTCCACCGGACAGGCTGAGGCCGGATGCGTTCAGCTTGTCCTTGACCTCGTTCCAGAGCGCGCCGCCGCGCAGCGCCTTCTCGACGCGGCCGTCCATCTCGGACCTGGAAATCTTTTCGTAGAGCCGGATCCCGAACGCGATGTTCTCATAGATCGTCATCGGAAACGGCGTCGGCTTCTGGAACACCATGCCGACCCGCGCGCGCAGCAGATTGAGGTCGAGCTTGGGATCCAGGATGTTGGTTTGATCGAGCATCAACTGGCCGGTGGCGCGCTGACCCGGATAGAGGTCGTACATCCGGTTGAAAATCCGCAGCAAGGTCGACTTGCCGCAGCCCGACGGGCCGATGAAGGCGGTGACGCGATTGGTGCCCAGCGAGAGGTTGATATTCTTCAGCGCATGGTTCTCGCCATAATAGAAATTCAGGTTGCGCGCGGTCACCTTGGCCGGCGCTTCCGCCTGACCGGATGTCGGCGGCAGCGGCGCGCTAGGAACACTCACGGATACGGAAAGATCGTTCATTTTGCTGTCCTCTCGGCGCCAAGAATGCGCGCGCCAATATTCAGGGCGAGTACGGTGAGGGTAATGATCAAGGCGCCGCTCCAGGCGAGCTGCTTCCAGTAGGCGTAGGGGCTTTGCACGAAGTTGTTGATGGTGACCGGAAGGTTGGCCATCGTCTTGGTCAGATCGAGACTGAAGAACTGGTTAGAGAGCGCGGTGAACAGCAGCGGCGCGGTCTCGCCGGCGACGCGGGCGGTCGCCAAGAGCACGCCGGTGATCAGGCCCGCGCGCGCGGCACGGTAGGCGATGCGCTTGATGACGAGCGAGCGCGGCAGGCCAAGCGCGGACGCCGCCTCGCGTAGCGGATTGGGCACCAGCAGCAGCATGTCCTCGGTGGTGCGCACCACCACGGGAATAACGATCACGGCCAGCGCCAGGCAGCCGGCGAAAGCGGAGAACCCGCCCATCGGCACCACGACGGCGCCGTAGACGAACAGGCCGATGATGATCGACGGCGCGCTCAGCAGGATGTCGTTGATGAAGCGGATCACCGAGGTCAGCCGGTCGTTCCTGCCGTATTCGGCCAGATAGGTGCCGGCGAACAGGCCGAGCGGCGCGCCGATGCCGACTCCGATCACGGTCATGATGATCGAGCCGGTGATCGCATTGAGGAGGCCGCCCTCGGTCGACCCCGGCGGCGGCGTATTCTGGGTGAAGACCTGCAGATTGAGCCCCGCAACGCCGTTGTAGAACAGCGTGAACAGGATCAGGGCCAGCCAGGTCACGCCGAACGCCGCGGCGCCGACGCACAGCGTCCTGACGATGATGTCGTTGCGGCGGCGCGATCGATAGATCGGATTCATGGCTTCAATTCCCCGCCTTCTTTTCCAGCCGCATCAGCATCAGCCGCGCCGCCGCCAGAACGAAGAAGGTCAATACGAACAGCAAGAGGCCGAGCAGGATCAGACCGGACTGATGCAGGCCGTCGCTCTCGGCAAATTCGGATGCGATCGCCGCCGAGATCGTGGTGCCCGGCGCGAAGATCGACGACGAGATGCGGAAGGAATTGCCGATGATGAACGTCACCGCCATGGTCTCGCCGAGCGCGCGGCCGAGCGCCAGCATGATGCCGCCGATGACGCCGACGCGCGTGTAAGGGATCACCACGTTGCGGACCACTTCCCAGGTGGTGCAGCCGACGCCGTAGGCCGCCTCCTTGAGCACCGGCGGCACCGTCCTGAACACGTCGACCGAGATCGCGGTGATGAACGGCAGCACCATGATCGCGAGGATCAGCGCGGCGTTGAACAGGCTGAGATAGGACGGCGGGCCTGCGAAAATCGTACCCAGCACCGGCACGCCGTCGAACACCCTGATCATGAAGGGCTGGAACGTGTTGGCGAGAAACGGCCCGAGCACGAAGAAGCCCCACATGCCGTAGATGATCGACGGAATCCCGGCCAGCAATTCCACCGCCAGGCCGATCGGACGGCGCAGCCATATCGGGCAAATCTCGGTCAGGAACACCGCGATGCCGAGGCCGACCGGAATGGCGATCATCATCGCGATGACGGACGTGACCAGCGTACCATAGATCGGACCAAGCGCGCCCAGCACCGGCGGATCGGCCGACGGCGCCCAGCGCGAGGTGAACAGGAAGGAGAGGCCGTATTCCCTCATCGCCGGCCAGGCGCCGACGATCAGCGACAGAATGATGCCGCCGAGGATCAGCAGCACCGAAATCGCGCAGGCGCGGGTGATCCAATAGAATGTAACGTCGCCGAGTTTGAAAGCGTTGAGAGCCCTGGCGCGATCGTAGGGTCCCGCGGCTTCCATCACGTCGCTCTGAACGGCCATGTCTGCCACGCCAGTCCCCTCTTTCACTCTACCCGAAATACGCCGGCCTGACATCGATCCCGTCCTGGATGCCGTGGCCGGCAAAAAATAGCCGGAGGAGAGGCAAGCCTCTCCTCCGGAAATGCTTCAGCTCTTGATTTCAGCCGACCAGGTCTTCTCGATCAGCTTGACCACGGGCTCCGGCATCGGAATGTAATCGAGTTCCTCGGCCATCTTGTCGCCCTTGGCGAAAGCCCATTTGAAGAACTTGATCGCCTCCTGGGAGGCCGCCTTGTCGGTCGCATCCTTGTGCATGAGGATGAAGGTCGCCGCCGTGATCGGCCATGAGGCTTCACCCGGCTGGTCGGTCAGGATCACATAGTAACCGGGAGCCTTTGCCCAATCGGCATTGGACGCCGCCGCCTGGAAGGCCGCGATGGTCGGCTGCACGGTCTTGCCGGCCTTGTTGATCAGGGCCGTGTAGGTCAGCTTGTTCTGCTTGGCGTAGGCATATTCGACGTAGCCGATCGCGTTCTTGGTCTGGCCGATGTTGCCGGCAACGCCTTCATTGCCCTTGGCGCCAACGCCCGCCGGCCATTCGACCGCGGTGCCGGAACCGACCTTGGTTTTCCATTCGGCATTCGACTTCGACAGATAGTCGGTGAAATTGAAGGTGGTTCCCGAACCGTCGGAGCGGCGCACCACCGTGATGGCATCGCTCGGCAGCTTCAGCTTCGGATTGAGCTTGGCGATCGCGGCATCGTCCCATTTGGTGACCTTGCCGAGATAGATATCGCCCAGCACTTCGCCCGACAGCACCAGTTCGCCCGGCTTGATGCCTTCGAGGTTCACGACCGGAACGATCGCACCCATCACCATCGGCCACTGCACCAGGCCGTCCTTCTCGAGCGCTTCGGCCTTCAGCGGCGCATCGGTGGCGCCAAACGTCACGGTCTTGGCCTGGATCTGCTTGATGCCGGCGCCGGAACCGATCGACTGGTAGTTCAGGCCGTTGCCGGTCTCCTTTTTGTAGGCATCGGCCCACTTGGAATAGATCGGGAACGGGAACGTCGCACCCGCTCCGGTGATGTCGGCGGCAAAGGCCGACGTCGATGCGGCGACCAGGCCGGCAGCGACGATTGTTTTCACGAAATTCATTGCTGGTCTCCATTTGTGAGCGAAGCGCCGGACGCGCCCGATAGCGCTCACGCCGCCCCGTTTAGGAGCGGTCAATGCTGCTTTTACGAAGGTTTGATGACACCTGGATGACACAGCTAAGCTGTTGGAATATATCAGCTTTGGCTGTCTGCCACGACCCGCAACTGGGGAAAACAGGCCGTGAAGGTAGCACCCTTTTTCGGCACGCTTTCGATCAAAAGCCGGCCGCGATGGCGGTTAAGAATATGTTTAACCAGCGATAAACCGAGGCCGGTGCCGCCCTGGGCGCGGCTGTCGCCGACGTCCACCCGATAGAACCGCTCGGTGAGCCGCGGCAGATGTTCGGGCGCGATGCCGGGGCCGAAATCACGCACCATGACCCGGATTTCGGGCGCGCCTTCGCCAGATACCGCCGAGATCAGCGACACCACGACCTTGCCGCCGGAGGCGCCGTACTTCAGCGCGTTCTCGATCAGGTTCTCGAACAACCGCAGCAGTTCCTCGCGGTCTCCCGCGATCGTCACCGGCGTGTCAGGCAGATCGATCTCGATCGCAACCTGGCGCTCGCGCGCCAGCGGCTCCAGCCCGTCCGCCACCTGCCGGATAATGGGGACGATATCCACCAGCGTGTCGGGCCGGACATGGGCGGAGAGTTCGACCCGCGACAGCGACAGCAGGTCGTCGATCAGCCGCGCCATCCGGGTCGCCTGGGTGTGCATGATGCCGAGAAAGCGCTCGCGCGCCTTGGCATCGTCCCTGGCCGGCCCCTGCAGCGTATCGATGAAACCCGACAGCGCCGCCAGCGGCGTGCGCAATTCATGACTGGCATTGGCCACGAAGTCGGCGCGCATTTCCTCGACCCGGCGCAGCGGGGTCTGATCGTGAAACGTCATCAGCATGCATTTGTCGGTGCCGCCGAACAGCGTCGGCACCGGCACCGGCGCGATGATCAGTTCCATCCAGCGATCGACCGGCACATGGTCGAGATAGGTCGCGCGCCGGGTTTCCGAGGTCGCGATGGCTTCGCGCAGCGCGGTGATGATTTCGGGCGAGCGCAACGCGAACTGGGCGAGCTCGTTCTTGCGCAGCGCCGGCGCAAGCTGCGCCGCCGCCGCATTGAGGTGGATGACCCGGCCGGCGCGATCGAGCAGTATCGCGGGGTCCGGCATGCCGGCAACGACGGCGCTGACGGCCGCGGCTTCGACCGGGTTGATCCCGCGGACGTCTTCCCGCGACGCGACCGCGTCATGCAATCGCCACGGCACCAGCGCGGCCGCACCGATGCAGATGAAAACCGCGACGGCGCGGACCAGCGACAGTTCGCCGAAGGCGACGAGCACGGTCATGGCTATGCCTGCCGCCAGCAGGATGATGGCCGAATGCCGCAGCCGATCCGGCCACGGCGAGAAGATGGAAGAGGAAGAATTGTCTATTGCCATCGGGCCGGCTCTCTTCTCTTCGGGCGGCTCTGCCCTCTTCAGGTCGGTATCGTCAGCCGCCGCTATCCCCGCGCTCCCGAACATACACGGCTTCGCGTTTCGGCGGCGCGTCGATGCCCGCCGTCGCATGGCGCAAACGCTTCAACCGCGCGCCCATTATAATCTCCCGAAGCGTCAGCAAGATTATGGATATGACAAACGGCGCAAGATAATACAGGACACGAAACAGCAGCATCCCGGCCAGCAGGTCTTCCCGGTCCATCTGCCAGAGGCCGACCAGCATGGCGGCGTCGAACACACCGAGCCCGCCGGGCGAATGGCTGGCGAAGCCGAGCAGCGTCGCCGAGACAAAAATAACCGCCACCACGACGAAGCCGAGATTGGGTTCGTCCGGCACCAGCACGTACATCGCCAGCGCGCAGAAACCGAGATCGACAATTCCGATCGCGATTTGCAGCAGTGTCAACGGACCGCCCGGCAGCGCCACGGTCCACGGCCCGCGGCCAACCCTTCTCGGCTGGGTCCAGACCCACACCACATAGGCCACCAGGCCGACGATGATGGCGAACGCGGCCGACCGGTTCAGCCAGGGAGGAAGCTGATCGATCGCGGCGGCCGCTTCCGGATGAAGGGCGATGCCAAGTCCCAGTACCGCGGCATTGCCGAGCCAGAATGTCAGGCCGGCCAGGAAGCAGATCTTGGCGACGTCGATCGCGTTCAATCCCCAGGCGGAATAGATGCGATAGCGCACCGCGCCGCCGGTGAAGACGCTGGCGCCGACATTATGCCCGATCGAATAGCTGGTGAAGGCGGCGAGCGCGTTGACGCGGTAGGGAATATCGGCGCGGCCGATCGCGCGCACCGCGAACAGGTCGTAGAATGTCAGCGTGAAATAGCCCGCCATCACGAACAACGCGGCCAGCACGATCTGGCGAGGCTCGGTCGACTTGATGGCCTCGATGACCTCGAGGGTGTCGATGCCCCGCAGCATATGGTAAAGCACGTAGCACGCGATCCCGATGACCGTGATGCTGACCACAACACCTAGTTTGTGCAGGATTTGCTTCTGGCGCAGAAACGAGATCGCCCTGCGTATTGCTTCCAGCATCTCCACCTCGAATTGCGATCCACGACGACGGCTGTCGGGCGAAACCGCGGCCGCCGGCGCCACGCTTGCTCACTGATATGATGTCGTAGCGCGTTTTGAGCCGCAGTGGAATTCGTCCAAGCCCAAATAAAACGCGCTTCTTCAACATATTAGGGAACTCATGACACCGGATGCATAGTTTTGCTGCATGCGCTCCGGGAATACAAAGCTCCCAACTCCAACCCTGCACACGCGGTGGTGAAGTTTTCGTGATGGCAGGCAGCGAATTTTACCGACCGGCGCCGAAAAATGAGCAGACGGGTCTCGGCGCACCGCCGAAGCAGCCCAGGCGCCCCGTGGAAGCGGTTCCGGCGGGGATATCGTTGAGGAGCCGACCCCGTGCCTCAAGCCGCCGGCGCGTGATGCGAAAGCACCCGGGGACGCAACCATGATCCAACTGTGCAACCTAAGAGATAGGAAGCAAACATAAGGAGACCGAGGTCGAGCCAATAGCCGGGACGGCCGGGGATCAGGCGCGCGAGCGCGACCGCGACCAGCACCGCCACCAACCCTGCGAGCCACTGCGCCGTCAGCCTGCTTACGCCCCGACCGCGGTGGACCACCGCGATCCAGCCCATGGCGAGACCGAGCAACAGCGATGCCAGCATCCAACCCAAATGAAACATCACCAGATATGCCATTCGCCGTTACCTCACCACGAAATCGATGCGGCGGTTCTGCGCCTTGCCTTCGTCGGTATCATTTGATGCGACCGGCTGGCTGCTGCCGTAGCCGACCGCCGTGAAACGGCCCGCCGGCAATCCGGCTTTCACCAGATAGTCCGCGACCGCCTGCGCACGCTTTTCCGACAGGGCCACGTTGAAACCGTCCTCGCCGTCGCCGTCGGTGTGGCCGGCAATCTCGATATTGACCGACGAACAGCGCAGCGACGTCTCCACCAGACGGTCGAGCAGGCCCGCGGAATCCGGATCGATGACGGCGCGGCCGGATTCGAAGCGGATTCGTCCCTTGGCCAACAAATCCGAAAGCAGTTGCTGGCATACGGTCGCATCCACCGGCGCGGCCGGGGGCTTGACGGAAATGTCGGCCTTGAATTGCCACCCCTGCGGAAAATCCTTGCCGAGGCCGGCGCGGATTTGCGCCGCCGCCGCGTCATAAAGGGCGTCGCCGGAAAGTTTGACCTCGCGGTCGGACACCACCAGCGTGCCGGTCGACAGCCGCGACAACGCACCCAGCGCCGGCACCACCGCGTTGGCGAATCCGGCGGGTGCGCCGATGCTGGCCTTGAGATTATCGACCACCTTTTCGCTGAAGAACTTGCGGCCCGCCGCCGTCGCAAGCGCCGCCTGGACGTTGCTGTCGGGAACATAGCCCGTCAGCGTCAGCGTTACCGCGACCGGATCCTTGTAGGCCTGGAAGATATAGGGCGGCGCCTTGATCTCATTGGCGGCGACCGAAAAACCCGCCGGGAGATTTTTCAGCGCGGCCGCGATCGCTTCGCGGCCCCCGATATCGCGCGCCATGCCGGAAAGGCTGACTTTGGTGTCGGAAATCGTGATCTTGCCGTCCTTCAACTTCCCGATCTGATCGACCAGCAGCAACGCGGCTTCGTCGAAGCGCGGCGGCGCCCCCCGAGACAACTTCATCTGGTCGACGACTTCGACGCCGCCGAGGCTGGCGCGAGCCGCCTCAAGCACCTTGGCTTTGCTGGATGGCAAAGGCGAACTGCCTCCCAACGTCACCCTGACGACGTCCCGCTCGGCCGACCAGACAAACGGCTTGGCTTCAGCAACCAGGCGGGTTTCATCGTTGACGAGCCGCACGCCCGGTACGGCCGCCACCAAGGCAACCGCGCCACGGCGGCCGTCCTCGGAGAAAGCATCCGCCCCAAACGTGACATCGCGGCCGTCCACGACGATCCTCCGCTTGTCCAGCAGGGAATCCTTGAGCGCGGCGGTGCTGCGGGCGGCCAGATCGGATTCCAGCGGCGGGGTACTTGTCCAGGCCGCGATCGTCCAAAAAACGGCGAGCGGAACGAGGCCCGGCCACCATTTGCTGCTCCACCTGAAAAGTCCGCGCATTCGATGTCCCGTGGGTCTGGAACAGAGAGAAAACAAACCCTTGCCGGGCTGTCAAACTGGAAATGTTGCGGGCCAGTCCGGCGAAAGACGGGCCCTCGGGCTAACCGTTTCTTCAGCGTGTCCGGCTAGCTTTCCGAATTACGCCCATCCGGCCAGCCTTACGTCATGAAGCAGTTTCGCAACAACGTCATCCGCGCCGGACTGGGAGCGCTTTACTTCACCGGCGCGCATCATCTGCTGCGACCTTTATTCGCAGGCCTGGGCGCTATTTTCATGCTGCATCATGTTCGCCCCTGCCGCGAAGCCGCGTTCCGGCCCAATCGTCACCTCGAGGTCGCACCCGAATTTCTGCGCGCGATGCTCGCGCATCTCCGTGCGCGCGATATCGATATCATCACCATGGACGAGGCCTATCGGCGGCTGACCGAGGGTCAATTTTCGCGGCGTTTTGCCTGCTTCACGCTCGACGACGGCTATCGCGACAACAGGGATTTCGCGTTGCCGGTGATGCGCGAATTCGATGCGCCGCTGACCGTCTATGTCGCGAGCGATTTCGCCGAGGGTAGCGGCCGGCTGTGGTGGATCACGCTGGAAAGGGTGATCGCCGGCGCCGCCTTCATCGATGTCGCGATCGACGGCGCGGCGGTACGTCTCGATACCTCGACGCCCGCGGCCAAGCAGGCGGCATTCGACCGTCTGCATGACTGGCTGCGCGGACTGCCGGGCCAGCACGATCTTGAGCGCGAGATGACCGCGCTGTGCGCGCGCCACGGCGTCGACGAGACCGCGGCTTGCCGCGAGCTCTGCATGCGCTGGGACGAGTTGAAGCCATTCGCCGACGATCGCCTGGTCACGATCGGCGCGCATACGATCACGCATTGCAATCTTGCCAGCCAGACCGAAGAAACTGCGGACCGCGAAATGACGCTCGGCCGGGCGCGGATCGAAATTGCATTGCAGCGCCCGGTCGTCCATCTCGCCTATCCCTATGGCGACAGAATCGCGGCGGGGCCTCGCGAATTCGCGCTGGCGCAAGCCGCCGGATTTAAGACCGCGGTCACGACGCGGCCGGGCATGATCTTTCCCGAGAGCGCCGATCATTTGACGGCGCTGCAGCGCGTCTCGCTCAACGGGCATTATCAAAAGGCGCACGTTCCGCCGGTCCTGACCTCGGGCGCCGCCACCGCGGTATGGAACGGCTTTCGCCGCATCGACGCGGCGTGAGTTTCGCCCGATGCCGCTTCACGTGTCCAGCGGATGGATAGGTAACAAAACAGACCGGATGGATGGGTGACACTTGTTCATGGTTCGTCCGCTGTGTCGCTGCGCTAATACAGCGACACAGCTTGCGTGTTTTCTGGTCGATGATGCCGATCGGCACGTCGAAGAAGCGCACTTGCCAGTGTCCGTCCTCGGTTTCCTCGACGGCAACAGCTTCGCCGGCAAGCGAACTGCAAATGTGGATGAAGTCGCCGCGCCATTTGATCTCGCCGTTGGAACGGACCTGGCGCACCGCGGCTTCGGCCGGGTAATCCGGCTCCGGGAGTCGCGCCGGCATCGCACGGGACGACGGCTGGTAAACGCTTGCAGGCGTGTGTTGGCCGAGCGCCTCGTGCGGCCGTTCTTCGTTGTAGTCGCGCACAAATGCCGCAAAACGACGGGCTTGAGCGGCGCGGGTTGGCGGCGTTGGCCGCATCGCTTCCAGAAGCGTGAGGTGAAAGCGCTCATGTCTGCCGTTCTGCTGCGGGTGGCCAGGATCGATCCGCTCATGCCGGATGCCGAGCTTGATCCACCACACCGACAGCGCCGTCAGGCCGGTGGTCCCGGTCGAGGCGAATGGCGAACCATTGTCGGAGCGGATTACTTCCGGCAAGCCGTACTCGCGGAACGCCCGCTCCAGTGGCGGTTTGCACTCGGCATATTGCGTGCTGCCGGTCGCCGCCACGCCGATCAAGTAACGGCTGAAGCCATCGGTCACCGTGAACGGTTCGGCGCGCGAGCCGTCGCCCAGTCGTATCCAGCCCTTGTGATCAACACCCCACACGTGGTTGGCATGCTGCGGCACCGTGAGCTGGCCCAGCCGCGGTGGCGCACGTCGCCGGATCCGACGGCTGCAAACCAGTCCCGCCCGCTTGAGAATCTCGCCGGCCGTCGAGGCCGACGGCCATTCAACATCCCCCTGGCGAGCCTCAAGCTTGCTCACGATCTTGCGCGGTCCCCAACTCGGCCGCTCCCGCCGCAGCCCCACAATCGCATCCACAATGTGCTGCGGGGTCGCCCGCCCATGCACCCGCGCCGCGCGCGAGCGCTCCGCCAACCCCGCGACCCCTTCCAGACGATAGCGATCCAGCCATTTGTACCCGGTCTTGCGACTGACCTCGTAGCGTTCGCAAAGCTCCGTCATCGTCCACAACCCGGTTCGCTGATCCGCGATGAAGCTAACCCGTTCGTCCATTGCACAGCTCTCTCGCCAAGACATCGGCTGGTCCTCCCAGCCGACAGAGAACTGTCACCCATCCATCCGGTCTATTCTGTTACCTATCTATCCGGGCTGGACACACGTCCCTTCTCCCCTTGTGGGAGAAGGTGGCGCGGACGAAGTCCGTGCCGGATGAGGGGTCTCTATCCGCGGAGACAGACCCCTCACCCGTCCGCGATGCTTCGCATCGCGTCCACCCTCTCCCACAAGGGGAGAGGGGAAGAGTCCCTTTCTTGAATGCGGGGATCAAGGGCGACGGCTGGGATTAGGCGGCACGGCATTTTCGAGCGTCATGCCCCGCGAAGGCGGGGCATCCAATAATCCGTGCTCCAGGCATTTGGCCGCGGCGTTTCTACAATTGTCGTCAGCGTCTACTGGATCATCCGCCTTCGCGGAGGATGACGACCTGTGATGACCCCGCAGTCGGCGCTATTGCAGCGCCACGAAACCCTCACGTCTCGATCTTCACATACTCGAAGTCGCCGGGCTTGTTGTCGATGCCAACCTTGGGCGGTGAAATCCATGAGGCGTAGGCGCCGATCGCGGTCACCGGCGTCATCAGCGAACCGATGAAGTCGCCGTCGGCGATCGACGGCAGCCATTCGCTCTTGCGCCGGTTCCAGGTCGCATCGTCGACCAGCACGCCGTCCGGCGTCGCATGCACGTCCTTGAACTCGCCGATCTGGCGGTGGAACGCGACGTTCGGCAGCGTCAGCTTGAACGGATAGCCGGCGGTCGAAATGACCTTGTTCCAGCGCAGCAAGCCCTTGACGCAGTCCTGGGTGTAATCGTCGCGCAGCCGCATGTTGAGCGCGGTCAGCGCCGGCTCGTCGACGCGCTTGATCACGCCATCGACCAGTTTCAGCACCGGATAGGTGGCGCTCTTGAGCTGATGGTCGTCGTCGATCTGCGTCTCCTTGTAGCGGCCCTTGATGCCGGCATTGAAGGCATTCGCGGCGTTGGTCGAGACCTCCGAGCCGAACAGATCGAGCGACAGCGAGTAATGCAGATTGAGCTTCTTCTGGACCGTCGGCAGGTCGATCACGCCGAGCGCGCGCGCCTTGGCGATATCGGTGGGATCGCTGATCCCTGCCGCCTTCATCGCCTCGCAGGTCCGCTGCACGACGCGGCTGATGCCGGTTTCGCCGACGAACATGTGATGCGCTTCCTCGGTCAGCATGAAGCGGCAGGTGCGCGACAGCGGATCGAAGCCGGATTGCGCCAACGAATGCAGCTGCATCTTGCCGTCGCGATCGGTAAAGTAGGTGAACATGAAGAACGACAGCCAGTCCGGCGTCGCTTCGTTGAAGGCTCCCAGCATGCGCGGTGAATCCGCGTCGCCGGAGCGGCGGCGCAGCAATTCGTCGGCCTCCTCGCGGCCGTCGCGGCCGAAATATTTCTGCAAGAGGTAGACCATCGCCCAGAGATGGCGGCCTTCCTCGACATTGACCTGGAACAGGTTGCGCAGATCGTAGAGCGACGGCGCGGTCTTGCCGAGATGGCGCTGCTGCTCGACCGATGCGGGCTCGGTATCGCCCTGGATCACGATCAGACGGCGCAGCGTGGCGCGATGTTCGCCCGGCACCTCCTGCCATGCCGGCTTGCCGTAATTCTCGCCGAACGGGATGACGCGGTTCTCTTCCTGCGGCGCCAGCAGAATGCCCCACCGATAATCCGGCATCTTCACATAATCGAACTTGGCCCAGCCGCGCGGATCGACCGAGTAAGCCGTGCGCAGATATACCAATGACTGCTGGAAGCCCTCCGGCCCCATGTCGCCCCACCAGTTCATGTAACCGGGATGCCAGCCCTCCAGCGCCTTGAGCACCTGGCGATCCTCGCTGAGATTCACGTTGTTGGGAATCTTGGTGGAGTAATCGACGTTCATGATGTTCATGGCGTGCTCCTTGCTCGCTCTCGTGTCCCGGACGCGGTGCGACGCGAAGCGGTGCGCCGCGGAGCCGGGACCTGTTCAATGGCAGTCACGTGGGTCCCGGTCCCGCGGCGCGTTACTTGCGTGCCGCGCCGCGCCCGGGACACGAAATCAAACCCGCGTCATGTCGAACTGCGCCTTCTGGCCGGTGCCGTAGCGCCGCAGCGCGCCGTCTTCGCCGACCGCGTTGGGGCGCTGGAAGATCCAGTTCTGCCACGCCGTCAGGCGCGAGAAGATTTTCGATTCCATGGTTTCCGGCCCGACGAAGCGCAGATTCGCTTCCATGCCGGTGAGACTGTCCGGCGAGAAGCTGGTGCGCTCCTCGAAGAACACCCTGATCTCGTCATCCCAATCGATGTCGTCGAGCGCGAAGGTGACGAGGCCGAGCTGCTCGGCGGCCTCGGCATCGATCGCCTCGCCGATCTTGTTCCGTGCACGCTCCAGATCGGACGGATCGGCCTGAAAGCGCGACTGCAGCCGGGTCAGGCCATGGCTCATCGGATAGGGCCCGAAATTCATCGCTGACAGTTCGATCGCCGGCGGCGCGCGGTTGTCGCCCTGCCGCGAGCCGATCAGCATGTAGGAGCGGTCGGCCGCGAACACGAGTTCGGCCAGCGTGCCGACAAAGCATGAGCCCGGCTCGACCAGCGTCACCAGCGTGCGCGAGGTGACGTCGATGCGTTTCAGCACCCGCTTCCAGTACTGCCTGATCTCGTTGACCAGCCAATGCGCCTTGTTGGCTTCCAGGAAGGCGTCGCAGGCCAGCACGTGGGTGCGCTCGCCATCCGACTTGAACACCAGCATCGCGGTTTCGAGCTCGTTGATGCGCAAATGCAGGATCGCATCGTCAAGCTCGCGCGCCACCTGCAGCGGCCAGAATGCCGCGCCTTGCGCGATCATGCCGTCGATATCGGCCGGCGGCGCGGCCTCCGGGGCATGAATTGAAATGGTGGCGATGCGCTCGGCGCGATTGATATCGACGCTGACAAAGCCATAGCGGATGCCGCTGTCGTCGATGGTTCGCGCCAGCGGCGTCAATGCAATGCCCTTGCCGTTGCCGTTGCGCCTGGAGGCGGCGGCGAATTCCCGGGCGCGCTCAGCGACCTTTGCCTCGATCTTGCTGTTCGGCACGATCTCATCGACCAGCCGCCACTGCACCGCGCGCTTGCCCTTGATGCCTTCCTCGATGGTGCAGAAATAATCGGCGTGATCGCGGCGCACCTTGCGCTTGTCGACCACCCGCGTCAGCCCGCCGGTGCCGGGCAACACCGCGAGCAGCGGCACTTCCGGCAGCGCCACCGCGGCCGAGCCGTCGTCGGCGAGGATGATGTGATCGGTCGCCAGCGCCAGTTCATAGCCGCCGCCGGCCGCGGTGCCGTTGATGACGGTGACAAAACGCTGCCCGGAATTCTCGCTGGAATCCTCCAGGCCGTTGCGGGTCTCGTTGGTGAATTTGCAGAAATTGACCTTGTGGGCGTGGGTCGCGCCCGCCAGCATGCGGATGTTGGCGCCGGCGCAGAACACGCGGTTCTTGGCCGAGCGAACCAGCACCACCTTGACGCCGGGATGCTCGAAGCGCAGCCGCTGCACCGCGTCGGCGAGTTCGATATCGACCCCGAGATCGTAGGAATTCAGCTTGAGCTGGTAGCCTTCGAACAGCCCGCCATTCTCGTCGACGTCCATGGTCAGGGTCGCGACGTCGCCCTCGACGTCCAGCTTCCAATGCCGGTAGCGCGACGGGTCGGTCTGAAAATCGATGTACTTCGCGCCGCCAGCGAGGACGCGATCTTCACCGGGCTTTTCGCCAGCCATTGGGCCACCCTTGAGCTCTCTGAGTTTTAGTTAATATGCACAATAATGCATGTTTTTGAACTGGTCTAGTCCAGAACGTTAAAATATGCATTTTGTTGCATACTATAACCTTGACAAAGCAACGCCAGCCGGTATTTGATCCTCGGCCCTGCAAGGGGATGGCACCCCCAATTCAAACCCGCGATGCTTAAAGCGGATGTGGACAGGAAGAATGCGGAGTTTGCCGGCCGGACATTGCGCTTGACCTAGCGCGTGACGTATTCACTGCGATGTGGGCGCAAAGAGATCAAGAGTCGAGCTTACCCAACTCCTAGCGGAGCAACGGCAAGCGTTGGAAGCCTCGTGCGAGGGCTACGATAAGGGGAACGAGTGGGAGGCTGCTCGCCTTGCGACCGCCATATATACGCTTGTACATGACGGGGGACAGGTCACGTCGCTTTTGACCCAACTTGGGTTGCGCGCGTCCCTTCAATTCGTCTCGACCGGACGATTCGAACCGCCGGCGGCCCTTGGCTTAGTATCGTCGACACCTCCGCTGATTGGTTTTCATCTTGGTGCCAACGGCGCGAAATGCCTTCCCCAGTTTCGTATGCCCGGAGGGTTTCCGCCAAAGTTGGTTCAATTTCCTACCTGGTGGATGAAGGAAGGCGTATATCGCGATCCTCCTGACCTTGGAGGATCAGAGTTGACCCGGCGGCGTTTGGTTTTCGCACTGAGGCATCAGGACGGTGGCAGTCACGTAGGAACGCTAACGGACCCGTCATATGTGCGATTGAAATCCGGGGCCGGAATGATCGGCAGTGCACCTGATGGCTCAATGAGGGAGTTGACTGAAGCCGCTACGACCACCATGAGGCAGGTTGCTTGGGAAGTTACAGAAACCCTGATGCAGTTGGGTGAAGTGACATGACAAAAGCTAAAGAAATCGAACTACACCCCGATGCATGGGAGCGCTTCGAGCGCGCCGCTGGCAGCGTGGCAAAAACGCCGCCGCAACATCGGGTAAGGCAGGAGACTAAAGCAAAGCACCCCGTGAATCCTAAGCGGGCACCGCGAAAGTCACAGGCGAAATAGGATTCCGTGCGTTATGGCGATCTAGCGGCAGCTCGTACCCATCCGGGCATGAGCAACGAACAAGCCCGTGAAATCATCCTCAAGGCTGTTTCTCAGCACTTTGCAGGAGGGCTGCGACCAATGCAGCCGGAACCATCGTTCCGACTATTCCAACGCCTTCCTTGTCTAACGCTGCGATCACTTCTTGCAATGTACCGCGCAACAAATCCTCGTTCAAAGCGCGCGCTTCGATCAATTGCCGACAAATTGCGGCCATCGTCCGAACTACGCCGGTAGACAGATCGGCCAGAGCTTCGGTGACGTCCTGAGATTTTGCCATCACTTTTTCCTTTTGCGCTTCCTGCCAGCGCAGGAAGCGCAGCACGTTAAGCCTGAAGGTCCTCGCGGTTAGGCCATCGATAGATCAGGCGCTTGCCGACGAACGATACTCTTCAAGCTCATCGGCGCGGTCAACATCGGTTACGCCGAGGGCAATTCGGTTGTTTTGCGAAAGCCAAACTCCGCCAGATAGTGGTGCAAATGGTTTTAACGCAATACTGATAGGTGCCGAGCATACCGCGCTTGAACACGCTGAACAGCTTTCGACGGTGTTGGTTGGCATGACGGTGGTCTCGACAACAGGCTTGCCATCGGGGCGATTCTTGTCGGCAACCTCGTTCCAGTAACGAACATATTCGTCGTTTGAGTGATCAACGGTGCCGTGGCATGAGAACTCTGCGCCCAGCTTCCGATAAATCTTTGCTTCGCTTGGTCAGTCATCAAGTGCGCCTCTTTGGAAAAATTGGCGCGGATGATCGGTGCCGCCTCGTTTACGGCTGCGGTCGCAACATGGACGCTGCGTACTTTGCCGGTCTCGCGATCAAGTAGCGAAAGAACCGTGTTCTTATGAGCCGCGCCAGCGCGCTTCTTCTTAACGTCCTGCAAGCGGCCAATGTATATTTCGTCAACTTCTACTGCGCCACCATCTCCGCCCATGGAAGGCAGCAACCCGCCAACGCGCATTGCTTCACGCAAGCGGTGCATAAGAAACCACGTCGATTTGTAGCTGATGCCCAACATACGATGGACCTGATGCGCGCTGATCCCCTTCTTGGAAGCGGTCATCAGGAATAGCGCGGCAAGCCACTTGGTCAGCGGGATTTTGGAGCGCTCGAATACGGTGTTCACGGTGACTGTGAACTGCTGGCGGCACTGCGGTTCGTTGCACTGGTACACTCCCGGACGGTGCGCCTTGCCTTCAAGCTTAGTGAGCTTTTCCTGAGCCGCGTTGCCGCAATGCGGGCAAACTCGACCGTTGGCCCAGACGCGGGCTTCAAGCCATTCGCGGGCTGCAGTTTCGTCGCGGAAGATCGGGTTCTTGAGAAGATCGGTCATCGGGCTGCTCCAATATTCGCAACCTGCCTATGGCCGCCTGCTTTTTCAAGGTTATAATTGGCATTTTGTTTCATACCGGCCCGGGGGCCGTCGAAAGACCTCGCGGCCAACGCGTTACGCCGCCTGCCCCCGCCAACCCTCATGCGCTTGCAGAATGCGGTTTGCGAATTCCGAGATCGTTTGCAGCGTCGCCTCCGGCGCTTCGCGATGCGGCGAATGCCCGGCGCCCGGAATGATCGTCACCTCGACCGGGCAGTAGCACTCTTCCTCGGCGATCTCGGCCTGGCGGAGGGTGCCGTAGCGATCGTCGGCGCCTTGCAGGATCGCGATGGGGACCCGGATGTAGGCGAGGTATTCGGAGATATCCCAACTGCGAAACTTCGGATCGAGCCAGGCGCCGTTCCAGCCATAGAACGCATTGTCGACATCGCTGTGCCAGCGCTCAAGCTTCGCCTTGAGCCCGGCGGTCTCGTAGGCCTGCTTGATTTCGGCGATCGAGGCCACCGAGATATCTTCCACGATGAAATGCGGCGCGATCATCGCGACGCCGCGCACGCGATGATCCTGAATTCCACCGGCGTAGATCGCGGCGATCGAAGCGCCGTCGGAATGCCCGACCAGCAGGCCGCGGCGAAAGCCTGCCGCGTCGAGCAGCTTCGGCAAGATATCGAGCGCTTCGATATGCATGTAGTCGAGCGGACGCGGCAGCTTGACCGGCGTGGAGGCGCCATAGCCCGCGCGTGAATACACGAACACGCCGGCCCCGGTGGCGGCGGCGAGCTTGTCCGGAAAATCGCCCCACAGCCCGGCCGACCCCAGCCCTTCATGCAGCATGACAAGGGTCGGCGCTTCGGCAGGCACCGGACCGATCATGCGGTATTCGAGATCGGAAGCGCCGATGCGGAGGAAGCCGGTGGGTGCGAGGTTTGTCATGGGCTGGTCTTGCTCCGTCATTCCGGACGGATCGCGAAGCGAGCCGATCCGGAATCTCGAGATTCTCGCGATGTGCAATTGCACATTGTAGTTCGTCCTTCGGACGCCCCGGAATGACGACGTCAATTGTGTTCCCGCAATTTGAAGCGTTGAATTTTTCCGGTCGCGGTTTTCGGCAGACTGTCGACGACATCGATCCAGCGCGGATATTTCCATGGACCGATCTTCTGCTTGACATGCTCCTTCAGCGCCTCATGCAGGCCGTCGGTGCCGGCGTCGGCGCGCAGCACCACGAAGGCCTTCGGCTTCAGCAATCCTTCCGGATCCGCCTCGGGCACCACGGCGGCCTCCAGCACCGCGGGATGGGTGATCAGCGCGCTCTCGACCTCGAACGGCGACACCCAGATGCCGGACACCTTGAACATGTCGTCGCTGCGGCCGCAGAAGGTGTAACGCCCGTCGGCGTCGCGAATATATTTGTCGCCGGTGCGGGTCCAGTGGCCCTCGAAGGTCTGGCGGGTCTTGCTGCGCTGATTCCAGTAGCCCTCGCCGGCGGAGGGAGCATCCACCAGCAGTTCGCCGACTTCGCCATCGGCCACATCAATGCCGGCCTCGTTGACCAGCCGCACCCGATAGCCCGGCACCGGACGGCCCGAGGAGCCGTATTTGATATCGCCGGGCGCATTGGAGAGAAAAATATGCAGCAGTTCGGTGGAGCCGACGCCATCGAGAATATCGACGCCGAAGCGCTGTTTCCAGCTATTGCCGACCGATTCCGGCAGCGCTTCGCCGGCCGACGTGCAGACGCGCAAGCGCGAGCCGCCGCGCGCGCTCTTGGTGGTTTCATCGTTGAGCATCGCGGAGAACAGCGTCGGCACGCCGAAGAAGATGCTGGGATTATATTTGTTCATCAGCGCGAACATCACCGCGGGCGTCGGACGCTCGGAATTGAGAACGGTGGTGGCGCCCACCGACATCGGAAACGTCAGCGCGTTGCCGAGACCATAGGCAAAAAACAGTTTCGCTGCCGAAAGCCCGACGTCGTCCTCGCGAATGCCGAGCACCTGCCTGGCATAGGTCTCCGCCGTGGCGGCGAGATTGGAATGCAGGTGCCGCACGCCCTTGGGCATGCCGGTCGAGCCCGAGGAATAGAGCCAGAACGCCGGCTCGTCGGCGTGGGTCGCCGCGGTCGCGAATTGATCGCTCTCGCCGGCGAGTTCATCGGACAGTTTCTTGTAACCGTGCGCATCCTTGCCGGCGACGATGATGTGCTCCAGGTCCGGCATCCGCCCGATCATCTCCTTGACGACCGGCAGCAGCGCCTCGGAGATGAACAGCGCCCGTGCGCGGCAATCCGCCAGCACATAGGCATATTGATCCGAAGTCAGCAGCGTGTTGAGCGGCACCGGCACGATGCCGGCGCGGATCGCGCCGAGAAACACCGCCGGAAAATCCACGGTGTCGAGCATGATCATGGCGACACGCTCTTCGCGGCGGACGCCAAGCCGGCGCAGCAGATTGGCGACGCGGCAGCTTTGCTTCTGCAGATCGCCGTAGGTCAGTTCGGAAACGGTATCGGTGAAGGCAAGTTTGCCGCCGCGCCCTTCATCGACATTGCGGTCGAGCAGCCAGGTCACTGCATTGTAGGCACTCACGCGTCTTCTCCCGCAGTTTTCTGAATTATAATTCATAGAAAGGCACTGCGCGCGCTTGCTGTCAATCCTCGTCGGCATTATGTTTCCGAAACACTGCATTCGCGGCCCAACCGAACCGGGGATATGACCGAAAATCCCGATCCCGAAACCGGCTTTCTCCAGCAGCTTGGCCAGCGTGTCCGCACCATGCGCGCGCTGCGCGGCATGTCGCGAAAGGTGCTGGCGAAAGTTTCCGGCATTTCCGAACGCTATATCGCCCAGCTCGAAAGCGGCAAAGGCAACGTCTCGATCGTGCTGCTGCGCCGGGTGTCGAACGCAATGGGCGCGCATCTCGAAGACCTCATCCCGTCAAGCGAACCGGCGCCGGACTGGCCGGTGCTTCGCGATCTCCTGCGCAAGGCGACGCCCAACCAGATCGCGCAGGCCAAGGATGTCCTGTCGGGTCAGGGCACGGCGGCGCAGCGGCGGATGTCGTTTGCCGGCATCGCCTTGATCGGCCTGCGTGGCGCCGGCAAATCCACACTCGGCAAGATGCTGGCCAGGAAAATCGGCTGGAGCTTTGTCGAGCTGAACAAGGAGATCGAAGCGCAGAACGGCCTGTCCGTCGCCGAGATCATCGCCCTCTACGGTCAGGAAGGTTTTAGGCGCATGGAGCAGGCGGCGCTTGGGCAATTGCTGGCGCGGAGAGAACTGATGGTGCTGGCGACCGGCGGCGGCATCGTCTCCGAGCCCTTGACGTTCGATCTGATCCTGTCGTCGTTCTACACCATCTGGCTGAAGGCCGAGCCGGAAGAACACATGGCGCGCGTGCGCCGCCAGGGCGATCTGCGGCCGATGGCGGACGATCGTTCGGCGATGGCGGAATTGCGCAATATTTTGGTGAGCCGCGAGCCGCTCTACGCCCGCGCCAACGCTGTGGTCGACACCGCCGGCCTCAGCGTGGACGCCGCGGCATCGCGTTTGATCGATGCGGTGGCGCCGGTGCTGCACGACGAGGCGCGGATGTTCGCGCGGGGTTGAGCCTTGGCGCGAATATTTCGTGATGTTTTGGGTGTGTGACCGGGCGATGCGAATGAAACCGTCATTGCGAGCCAACGGGTCGCGCGAATGCGCGCCCGATGACAGGCTCCGCGAAGCAATCCATAGTGCGGCATATTCGATGATGGATTGCTTCGTCGCTTCGCTCCTCGCAATGACGGTAGGAGTGTGCGGGAGCTCTCAAATCCCCAAATATCGATGCTGCAAATCCGGCTCGGCGATCAATTGCTCCGACGTGCCGCTCCATACCGCGCGGCCGCGCTCGATGATGTAGTGCCGGTCGGCGATGCGGGTGAGATTTTCGACGTTCTTGTCGATCACCAGCACCGATTGGCCGCGTGCTTTCAGCATCGACAGGCAGTTCCAGATTTCCTCGCGGATCAAGGGCGCGAGGCCTTCGGTGGCTTCATCCAGAATCAATAGCCGCGGGTTGGTCATCAGCGCGCGGCCGATCGCCAGCATCTGCTGCTCGCCGCCGGACAGCGTGCCGCCCATGTTGCCGCCGCGTTCGGCCAGCCGCGGAAACAGCGCGTGGATCTTTTCGAGCGTCCAGGGATCGGGGCTGCCGAGCCGGTTTCCGGAAGCAGCGACAAGATTTTCGCGCACGGTGAGGTTGGGAAATATCTGGCGCCCTTCCGGCACGAGGCCAATTCCCAGTTGCGCAATGCGGAACGAGGCAAGCCTGCGAACCTCCTGCCCGCCGAAACGGATCGCGCCGGCGCGGGCCGGCGTCAGTCCCATGATGGAGCGGATCGTGGTGGTCTTGCCCATGCCGTTTCGGCCCATTACCGCCACCATCTCGCCTGAGCGGATCTGTAGCGACAGGCCGAACAGCACCTGGCTCAGGCCGTAGCAGGTCTCGATGTTCTCGACTTCAAGCAGGGGTGCTGCATCAGCCATGGCGGGTCACCACATGCTGATCGCCGAGATAGGCGCGCTTGACGTCTTCATTGCTGCGGATCGCTGCCGGCGCGCCGGACGCGATGACGCGTCCATAGACCAATACCGTGATGCGATCGGCGAGCGCGAACACCGCCTCCATGTCATGCTCGACCAGCACGATGGTGACTTCGCGCCGCAGCTCCTGCAGCAGCTTCACCATGCGCGCGGACTCCGTAATGCCAAGTCCGGCCATCGGCTCGTCGAGCAGCAGCAATTGCGGCTTGGTCGCGAGCGCGACGGCGAGTTCGAGTTCGCGCTGCTCGCCATGGCTCAGCTTCGACACCACGACGTCGGCACGCTGTTCGAGCCCGACCCGCTTCAGCGCCGACAGCGCCGCGTTGCGGAGCCGGCTTTCCTTGCGCGCATTGCCCCAGAACCGGAAGGAGTGCCCATCATGCGCCTGCGCCGCCAGCGCGACATTGTCCGCCGCGGTGAAATCCGGCAGCAGCGAGGTGATCTGGAACGAGCGCGCCAGCCCGAGCGCGCTGCGCCGCCAGGCCGGCAAATGCGTGACATCCTGACCGGCAAAACGGATGACGCCGGAATTCGGCAGCAACTGCCCGGTGAGCTGGCTGATCAACGTGGTCTTGCCGGCGCCGTTCGGCCCGATGATCGCGTGCAATTCTCCCTTTGCCACTTCCAGCGAGAGGTTGTCGGTCGCGAGCACGCCACCGAACCGCCGGACAAGTTTTTCAACATGAAGCAAGGGATCAGCCACGGCCAAGCCTCCCCAGCAGCCCCATGATGCCGCCGCGCCCGAACAGCACGACCAGCAGCAGCAGCGGGCCCATGATCAGCGCCCAGTATTCCGTCACCTGCGACAACGCCTCTTCCAGCAGCAGATATGCGATGGCGCCGATCACCGGGCCGAACAGCGTGCCCATGCCGCCGAGGATGACCATCACCATGAGATCGCCGGAACGGGTCCAGTACATCACGGCCGGACTGACGAAATCGGTGTTGTTGGCGAGCAAGGCGCCGGCCAGACCGCACATGGTGCCGGCGATGACGAAGCAGACCAGCCGGTAGCGGTTGGCGGGAAACCCGATCGCCTGCATGCGCGCCTCGTTGGAGCGCAGGCCCTGCACCACCAGGCCAAAGCGCGAATTGACGATGCGCCAGATCAGATAAACCCCGCCGAACAGGCAGGCGAGGCAGAGATAATAGAACTGCACACGGCCCGACAGGTTGATCAGGCCGCCGAAATCGCTGCGCTTGTAGATGGTGAGGCCATCGTCGCCGCCGTAGCGCGCGAGCCCTGATACGATGTAGTAGGCCATCTGCGCGAAGGCGAGCGTGATCATGATGAAATAGACGCCGCGCGTGCGCAGCGAGAGCGCGCCGACGGCGAGCGCGAACAGCGCCGAGACCAGAAGCGCTACCGGCCACTGGATGAAGCCGGAGCCGATGCCTTCGGTGGCGAGAATGCCGACCGCATAGCCGCCGATCCCGAGATAGGCGGCGTGACCGAAGCTCATCATCCCGCCATAGCCCATGATCAGATTGAGGCTGGCCGCGGCCAGCGCGAAAATCACGATGCGCGTGAACAGCGTCAGCACGAAGATGTTGCCGCTGATCGACGAATAGAGCGGCAGCAACAGCAGGCCGGCGACCACAAGCACGACAAGCGCAGTACGGGCGTTGAACGCAGCGATCATCGACGGCCGGCTGGAAACAGCCCCTCTGGCCGCACCACCAGCACGATGGCCATCAAAAGATAGATGAGCATCGAGGACAGCGCGGGCGCCGCGGTGGAAGCGGCCGTCGAACTCAGGACCTTTCGCAGCAGATCGGGCAGGAAGGCGCGGCCCAGCGTGTCGATCATCCCGACGAAGATCGCAGCCAGGAACGCGCCGCGGATCGAGCCGATGCCGCCGATCACGATGATGACGAAGGCGAGGATCAGGATGTTCTCGCCCATCCCGATCTGAACCGTAAGGATCGGCGCCTGCATCATCCCGGCAAGGCCGGCCAGCGCCGCGCCGAGCCCGAACACCAGGGTGTAGAGCAGCTTGATGTTGATGCCGAGCGCGCCGATCATTTCCCGGTTGGAGGCGCCGGCGCGGATCAGCATGCCGATCCGGGTTCGCATCACGACGATGTAAAGCATCAGGGCCACGGCAAGGGCGACCACGATGATCGCCAGCCGGTAGGCAGGGTAGAAGACGCCGGGCACGATCTGGACCGGCACCGTCAGCCAGGCAGGCAGCGGCAGCGCCAGCCCGGCCGGGCCCCAGATCAGCCGCACCGCGTCGTTGAAGAACAGGATCAGTCCGAACGTCGCCAGCACATGATCGAGATGATCGCGGCCGTAAAGGTGCCGCAGCGCCACGAATTCCAGCACGATGCCGAGCAGCAGCGTGGCGCCGAGCGCCAGCAATATGCCGATCAGGAAATTCCCCGTCCATGCCACGAAGGTCGCGGCAAAATAGGCGCCCATCATGTAGAGCGAGCCATGCGCCAGGTTGACCAGATCCATGATGCCGAACACCAGCGTCAGTCCCGCCGCCAGCAGAAACAGCAGAAGCCCGAATTGCAATCCGTTCAGGAATTGTTCGACGACAAGCAACATGGAGATTTCAAACCGGGGCTGCAAGAAAAAAAGCGGCAGCGCGCGAGCGCCGCCGCCGATCTGGCCGAAGCTGCGATCACTTCATCGGGCATTTGTCGTGGAAGCGATCCTGGTCGTCCTTGACGATGGTGGCGACGGTTTTCAGCGAAAGCTGGCCGTCGGCATCCTTCACCACGTCCTGCAGATAGAAGTTCTGGATCGGAATGTGGTTGTGACCATATTTGAACGGACCGCGCAGCGACTTGAAATTCGCCTTCTCCATCTCGGCTTTCATCGCGTCCTTTTTACCGGTGTCGCCCTTGGCCGCCACCACCGCGCTGTTGATCAGTTGCGCGGCGTCATAGGCCTGCGCGCCGTAATAGGTCGGACGCAGGCCGGGATACTTCTTGCGATAGTCGGCGACGAACCGCTTGTTTTCCTCGTTGGGCAGGTCGTTCACCCATTCCTGCGCGCCGGGAACGCCGAGCGCGTTCTCCTTCTGCAGCGGCAGCGACAATTCGTCGATGGTGAAAGCCGTATAGAGCGGGATCTGCTGCTTGATGCCGGCCTGCGCATATTGATTGAGGAATTGCACGCCGGCCGCGCCGGGATAGAACACGAAGATCGACTCCGCACCGGAGGCGCGCGCTTTGGACAGCTCCGCCGAAAAGTCGAGCTGGCTCGGCCACACCGTATATTCCTCGCCCTTGATCTCGCCCTTGAACGTGCTCTTGACGCCGGCCAGCATGTCCTTGCCGGCGGCATAGTTCGGGCCGATCAGGAACACCGACTTGACGCCCTTCTGGTTCATGTAGAGGCCCATGGCCTGCGGGGTCTGGTCGTTCTGCCAGGAGGTCGAAAACACGTAAGGCGAGCACAGTTCGCCGGCGAGCTGCGAGGGCCCGGCATTGGCGCTGATCAGGAAGGTCTGTGAATTGATCGCGGTTTTCAGCGAGGCCAAGAGCACGTTCGACCAGATATAGCCGGCGATGAAGTCCACCTTGTCGGACTGGACCAGCTTTTCGGTTTTCTGCTTGCCGATATCCGGCTTCTGCCCGTCATCCTCGTAGATCACCTCGACCGGCTTGCCGCCCATCTTGCGGCCCATGTGATCGAGCGCAAGCTCGAACGAATTGCGCATGTCGTTGCCGATGACAGCGGTCGGGCCGCTGAAGGTCGAGACAAAACCGATCTTGATGGAATCCCCCGCCATGGCGGGTGCCGCCAGCGACATCGCCGTTGCGCCCGCCAGCCAGAATGCCGTTCTCATATCAACGCCCCTCCTCATGATGATCCTCTATGCCACCAGCCGGACGGCCCCGCCGGCGGCAGCCTCGGAACCCTGTTTCGCGTGTCGTTTTAGATCACGTTTTTTGTGCGCGAAATCGCAGGCCTGCAGCAAGCCTGAACCTTCGGCTCCCCTGAGAACCTTCGGCCCATGGCCCGTGCGCGTGCACCATAATTCGTGCGGGCGGCCTTAGGCAAGGAATTATAGTTCTGGTCGGAGCTCCACGATTGTCGCAGCCACCCCGGGCGCAACCGGGCGTTTTCGCCCAACCGTCGTTCACGTCCCTCCGTCTTGCCGTTGATCGGGGTCTTGCTGGCGAGATCGAGACGCACGTCATCGGCAATCATGGCGCGGACCGCGTCGAAATCCCCACCGCTGAAATGCGCGGCATCGCCTCGTCCGGAGCTTGCTTCGCGCGGCCATCGCGTCTCGCCGCCTGGACATTTGGCGCCGTCAAGGATTCGATTACCGGAGAAATATTTGCGTTGCATCGGTCGCAGCCTTGCTTGCTGACGATAGGTTTTTGCAATTGCCCGATCAGCAATGTGGCCTTGGACCGACCGCACGAAAGCTTACATAGTCGCGCAGACGCAGAAACCTGAAACCCTAAGGCCGCCATCCATGACCGCAGAACAGCCGCGATCTGCACAGCCGCATCGCGTGGTGATCGTCGGCGCCGGCTTCGGCGGGTTGGAAACGACATACCGGCTCGCCGGCGCGCCGGTCAGCATCACACTGATCGACCGCCGCAATCACCATCTGTTCCAGCCGCTGTTGTATCAGGTTGCGACCGCATCATTGTCGACGTCGGAGATCGCCTGGCCGATCCGTTATTTGCTGCGCAATCGCCCGGAGGTCACGACCCTGTTCGCCACCGTGTCCGGCGTGAACGCGGAGGCCAGGCGCGTGCTGCTCGATGACGGCGACGCCCTGCCCTATGACACGCTCGTCCTCGCCACCGGCGCGCGTCACGCCTATTTCGGCCATGACGAATGGGAGCCGTTCGCGCCCGGCCTGAAGACACTCGAGGACGCCACCACGCTGCGGCGGCGTATTCTGGTCGCCTTCGAACGCGCCGAGCGCGAGACCGATCCGAAGCGGCGCGCCGCCCTTTTGACCTTCGTCATCATCGGCGCCGGCCCGACCGGCGTCGAACTCGCCGGCACCATCGCCGAACTGGCGCAGGACACGCTGCCGGCCGACTTCCGCAACATCGACACCCACAAGACGCGCGTGGTGCTGATCGAGGCCGGACCGCGCGTGCTGGCGGGTTTTGCCGACGATCTCTCGGCTTACGCGCAGCGTTCGCTCGAAAGCATCGGCGTCGAAGTGATGCTGGGACAGGCCGTCACCGAATGTACCGCCGACAGCGTCGTCTATGGCGGCCATACGCTCGACACCAAAACCATCATCTGGGCCGCCGGCGTGCGCGCCTCGCCCGCCGCCGAATGGCTCGGCGTGCCGTCCGATCGCGCCGGCCGCATCCAGGTGCTTCCCGATCTCACCGTGCCGGGCCATCCCGACATCTTCGCGATCGGCGATACCGTGGTGATCGCAGGTCCCGACGGAAAGCCGGTGCCCGGCATTGCGCCCGCGGCCAAACAGCAGGGGCGCCATGTCGCGGAAACCATCAAGGCGCGGCTGCGCGGCGATGCCACGGCGCCGTTCCGATACAAACATGCCGGCAACCTGGCGCAGATCGGCAAGCGGAAAGCCGTGATCGATTTCGGATCGATCAAGTTGCGCGGCGCCATTGCCTGGTGGATATGGGGCATCGCTCACATCTACTTCCTGATCGGCCTGCGCCACCGGCTCAGCGTCGCCATCAGCTGGCTGTGGATCCATGCCCGCGACCAACGCGCCGCGCGGCTGATCACCCAGGGCAGCAGCAAAGTGGCGCGCTGAGGAACCGGCGAGTTGATTGAGCAAGCCGCCGCGGCAGACCATGCCTCGTGAAAGCAGGGGCAAGGCGATGTCTGGGAATCCAAGGCGTGCAGGGAAAGCGCGCTGCCGGCAATAGCCCTGCATATAAAATGGGCAAGCTCAATTCGGACGGCGCAACGGCGCACCCCGAATGCTGCCGTGAAGTTCGTTCAAGCATTTGATATGACCGCATCCATTTCGCCTATCGATCTGCGGCTGCTGTGTACACAATGGCACACCGCTTGCTTCAATCGATCATTGCTGCGTGCCGGAGCGCAGCCGTCGCGAACCCTTGGATTCCATTCCCGTTGCCGATCCGGAGACACCCATTGCCGCGCCTGCCGATAAGTTCTCCGATCGGGGTGGCGCGTGACTGAAACCATCGCTGCGATCGTCGCCGCGCATCGCGCCGGCACCTTGACGCCCGCCCAGACCATCGCGCGCAGCTTTCGGCGCATTCGCGATCATAACGATCCCGCGATCTTCATCAGCCTGCGCGACGAAGCGGATGCCGTGAAGGAAGCGGAGGCCCTGAGCGCGCGAGACGCCGCGCGGCTGCCGCTGTACGGCATTCCCGTCGCGGTGAAAGACAATATCGACGCGCTGGGATTGCCCACCACGGCCGCCTGCCCCGCGTTTTCCTACTCGCCGGCCCACGATGCGACCTCGGTGGCGCGGCTGCGTGCGGCCGGCGCCATCATCATCGGCAAGACCAATCTCGATCAGTTCGCGACTGGCCTCGTCGGCGTGCGCTCGCCCTATGGCATTCCCAACAATCCGGTACGCGGCGACCTCATTCCAGGCGGATCGAGCTCGGGGTCGGCGGTGGCGGTGTCGGCAGGTCTGGTGCCATTGGCGCTCGGCACCGACACCGCCG
The DNA here is from genome assembly GCA_963793165.1 of uncultured Alphaproteobacteria bacterium. Lineage (GTDB taxonomy): Bacteria > Pseudomonadota > Alphaproteobacteria > Rhizobiales > Xanthobacteraceae > Bradyrhizobium. The sequence goes on along the minus strand of CAWBYU010000001.1, from coordinate 250,839 downwards.
GGTCCGGCCGCGTGCCGGCGATGCTCAACAACATTGTCGGGCTGAAGCCGAGCCTTGGACTGATCTCCACGGCCGGCGTGGTGCCGGCGTGCCGGACGCTGGATTGCGTGTCGGTGTTCTCGCTCACGGTCGATGACGCGATGACCGCGCTTTCCGCGATGGCCGGCCCCGATGGCGCCGATCCGTTCTCGCGCAACCGGCCGCTGGCGGCCATGGCGGCGTTTCCCGGCCAGTTCAGGCTCGGCGTGCCGCGCAACGGGCAATTGATCTTCTTCGGCGACAAGGCGTCGGAGCAAGCCTATGGCGAGGCGCTCGACCGCTGGACAGCGCTCGGCGCGACATTGGTCGAATTCGATCTCGAACCGCTCTATGAAACCGCGCGGCTGCTTTATGAAGGACCGTGGGTCGCCGAGCGATATCTGGTGATCCGGAAGCTGCTGGCGTCGTCGCCGGAGGCGATCCATCCGGTCACGCGCGAAATCACGGTGGCCGGCGCGCGCCTGACCGCCGCCGATACTTTCGCGGCACTCTATCGGTTGCAGGCGCTGCGCCGGATCGCGGAGCGGGCCTTTGCCGATCTCGACGCGCTGGTGCTGCCGACGGCGCCGACGGTCTACTCGACCGCGCAGGTGCTGGCCAATCCGGTCGAACTCAACAGCCGGCTCGGCACCTACACCAACTTCGTCAACCTGCTCGATCTCTGCGGCCTCGCTTTGCCGGCGGCGATGCGGCCCGATGGCATCCCGTTCGGCGTTACGCTGCTCGCGCCCGCCGGACATGATGCGCAGCTCGCCAGCATTGGCCGCGTGTTTCATTCGGACACCAACCTGACCATGGGCGCGAAGGGCCTGCCGCAGCCGCCGCTTGCGATTTTACCGTCCGGCGTCGATGGCGACGAAATCGCGATCGCGGTGGTCGGCGCGCATCTGTCGGGCATGGCGCTCAACAGCGAATTGAAAGCGCTCGGCGGACGCCTGCTGGAGGCAACCGCGACCGCGCCGGACTACAGGCTCTATGCGCTCGCGACCACGCCGCCGAAGCCGGGCATGCTGCGGGTCGCACAAGGCACGGGATCCTCGATTGAACTCGAACTTTGGGCGCTGTCGGCGGCCGCGTTCGGAAAATTCGTCGCCGCGATCCCGCCGCCGCTGTCGATCGGCACCGTGCGCCTCGCCGACGGCCGCGGCGTGAAAGGTTTTATTGTCGAGCCCGCCGAGATCGGCGGCGCGCGCGACATCTCCGCGTTCAGCGGCTGGCGCGCGTTCATGGCGGTGTAAGAGCTCCCTCGCCCCGCTCTTGCGGGGAGAGGGCTGGGGTGAGGGGCTCTTTCCATCCAGGAGCGATGTGGAGGAGAGTTCGGTACCCCCTCACCCGGATCGCAAGAGCGATCCGACCTCTCCCCGCAAGCGGGGAGAGGTGAAGAAGAACGCATTCCGTTGAATGAGGAGCCGACTACACCGACACCGCGTAGATCTCGTATTCGTCGCGCACCAACTCGATATGGGCGCGCATCGCGGCCGCGGCACCGGCGCGGTCGCCGCGCAGGATCGCGACCACGACGCGGTCGTGCTCCGCGTGCGATTTCGCCAGACGCCCGAGATTGCGGAATTGCGCGCGGCGGAACGGCTGCACCCGCACCCGTGTCGCCAGGGTTATTTCGGCGATATAGGTATTCTGCGAACCCGCATAGATCGCGTTGTGAAAGCGTTCATTGACTTCGTGAAACCGCTCGGGATTGCCGGCATAACTCAACACCCGCAATTCCTCATGGATCGCCTCCAGCCGGTGGCGTTCCGCCGGCTGCATCCGTTCCGCGGCGAGGCCCGCGCAGATCGCTTCCAGCTCCGCCATGGCCTCGAACATCCCGGTCAGCCGTTCGAGCGAGGGCCGCGCCACCACCGCGCCGCGATGGGCGCGGGCATCGACCAGGCCGCTGGCCACGAGCTGGCGCAGCGCCTCGCGAACCGGCGTGCGCGACACGTTGAAGCGCCGCGCGATGTCGGTCTCGTCGAGCCCGGCTCCCGGCGGCAGCGCGCCGCGCACGATTTCATCGGCAAGCTGCAGGCGCAGTTCCTCCGCCCGCGTGATCTTGTCCTGTCGGGGCGAGGCGCGGTCTACGCGCCGCACCACCGGTCTTGCCCCGGGGCTGGGACGCTGTGCAGCGCCAATCGGAACATCGTCCAAACTCATGTCTTCGGGCCCATATCCTTGGAAGATCCGGGTTCGTCGATAATACTGACATGGGCGGCGACGATCTTCCAGCCCTCGGGAAAACGCACCCAGGTCTGCATTTGCCGCCCGACCCGGCCCGGCGATGAGTCACGAAAGAACAATGTCGATGCCACCGCGGTATCGCGGCCATAGCTGGTGATCACGGTCTGCGCGGTCTTGCGCATCAGCCCCGCCGGCGAGCGCGCCGCGCGAAATGCCATGATCGCGTCATAGCCGTAGAGATTTTCGCCGATGCCGTAGCGCAGCGTGCGCTGGTCGGCGCGGAACAGTTCGTCGAGCACGGCGACGTCGTTCGACACCAGCGCCTTCTCGTAGCGCGCGAACTGCTCGGTCACTTCAGCCAGCACGTCTGGCAGGTCGACATCCATTTCAAAGTCCTCTTGGCAGCGGTGCGACGGCGACGCCCATGCGCGCCAGCGCATAGGCGACCCGCAGCGCGATATCTTCACGCCAGGGCGCGGCGATGATCTGCACGCCGATCGGCATCGGTTCCAGCGGCACCGGCACCGCGACCACCGGCAGGCCGATGAAGGAAATCGGCTGGGTGTGGATGCCGATATTGGCGCGAACCGGAAGCTCGACACCGTCGAGCACGAAGGTGGCTTGCCCGAGTTTCGGCGCAACACAAGGCGTCGCCGGGGCGATGATGACATCGACCGACTTGAAAAGCTCCAGCACCTGGGCGCGATACCAGCGGCGGAACTTTTGCGCGCGGTCGACCAGCGGCGCCGGGATCATCGCGCCCGCCAGCAAACGGTCGCGCACCGCCGGGTCGAAATCGTTGGGACGTTTTCGCAGACGATCGAGATGTAGCGACGCGCCTTCGGTGGTGGAGATGACATAGGCCGCGGCGCGGGCGCGCGCCGCCTCCGGAATTTCGACCGTGCGCGTGGTGCCGAGCGCTTTTGCGATGCGCGCGACGGCCTCGACCGCCTCGGGAAAAACGTTCTTCTGAAAATATCCGCCCGCAATGGCGATGCGGAGGCCGCCGATGTCTTGCGCCAGCAGCGGCGTCACCGGCTCCGCCGGCCGGGTGGTGCAGGCCGCATCGTCGGGATCAGGACCCTGCATCGCGTCATAGGCCAGCGCGAGATCGTCGACATTGCGCGCGAATGGACCCAGATGATCGAAGCTCGCGACGAACGGAAACGACCTCGCGCGAGACAACCGGCCGTAAGTCGGCTTCAATCCAAAGATTCCGCAGAACGACGACGGCACCCGGATCGAGCCGTTGGTGTCGGACCCGAGCGCCAGCGGCACCAGGCCGCCGCCCACCGCGCCCCCGGAGCCGCCCGACGAGCCGCCGGTCATCCGCGTCACATCATGCGGATTGCGCGACGCACCGTCGTGCACATTCTCGCCGGTGAAATCGTAGGCGTATTCGCCCATGTTGAGCGCGCCGACCAGAACCGCGCCGGCCGCTTCCATGCGCTCGATCAGGGTGGCGTCACGCGGCGACGGCTTGAGGTCGCGGTTGATTTTCGATCCGGCGCGGGTCGACAGGCCCTGCACATCGAACAGGTTTTTCACAGCGAATGGCACACCGGCGAGCGGGCCCGGATTTTTGCCGGCGGCGATGGCGGCATCGATGGCGCGGGCCTTGGCGCGCGCGCGATCGGCGGTCACATCGGTGAAGGCGTTCAGAACAGAGTTGCGTTTGGCGATCCGCGCCAGCGCCGCTTCGGTGACGTCGAGTGCGGACATCTTCCGGCTCGCCACGCCTTGCGCGATTTCCGAAGCCGACAGCCCGTCGGAGCTGGCAGCCATGGCGATATCAGGCTGTGTAGACACTGGCCGGCTCCGTTTCGTCGGGCAACGTAAATTCATCGACCAGCCGTGCCAGTCTTAGCGAGACTTCGAGATTGGCCCGCACCGCCGGCCTCCAGGCCTCCTCGACCGGCAGCGCCAGCGCTTTCGAAACGGCGTCGATATAATCATCCAGCGGATCGGCAGCCATAATTCTCCAATCGATACTCAGTGCAACGGCGGATGCGGAATCGCCGTCAGCAACTCTCTTGTATAGGCATCCTGCGGATCGCCCAATACCCGTTCGGAGCAACCCTGCTCGACGATTCGGCCGCGCCGCGTAACCATGACACGATCGCACAACAACCGCACGACGTTCAAATCGTGCGACACAAAAAATAGCTCATGCCCATCGATTGCTTCAAGTCGTGCAAACGCATTGGGCAGGATGGCGCCGATCTCGTCACCGTCAACACGATGCGTGCCGTAAGTCTGGTCCAGAAGCCGCATCACCATCATCGACGTGGTCGATTTGCCGCAGCCGGATTCACCGACCAGACCGACGCTCTCGCCATCGCCCACGCTGAAGCTGACGCCGTCGACCGCGCGGAATTGCCCGGTTTCGACCGGGCGGCTGCCGCGGGCCCCGCGGCACGCGCCTCTCACACCGGCCAGAGCAATTCCTGCAAGGCGAACAAGTCGCCGGCCCGCTGCTGCCAGCCTTCGATGCAGATGTGCCGGACGGGATCGCTGGCGCGATGCAGCAGCAGAAGCGCCATCAGCCGCCGCCGCATCGTGAAATTCATATCCGCGCTCGCATATCCAAATCCGCCTAACAGGCTTCGGACGCGGCGGGGCATTCCCGCGGTCATGAAGGCGCTCGGGCCAAGCAGATCGTATTCGCCCCATCCGGTCATCACGTCGCCGAAGTCGATAAGCCCGGACATCCGCCAGCCCGAGCCCTCGCGGCACAACAGGAAGTTCTCGGGGATATATTCGCCGGTCAGGATGACCGGCGGTGCATCCAGGGGAATGAGCCGGGCAGCGTCGCGCAGCAGATCGTCGAGCCCGTCCAGATATTTTCGCGGCAATCCGAGGCGCTCATGCCGCGCCCGGCAACCGCTGATTTGCTGTGAGATGAACCGGTCCCAGCGCGGTTCGATACCGGAAAGGCCCTCGACCGGGACCCGCTGCACCTCCGCGATGGTCTCGCCGATCTCGGCGAGAATCCGCTCCTTCTGGTCTTCGGGCAGGGCGGGCCACGCCTGCGTTCCGAGAACGCCGGAGAGACGCGTGATGACAAGATAGGGCCATCGATCGCGCTCGCCTTCGAGCACGATTTCCGGGATCGGGATGCGAAGCCGTCCGCGAAGCTGCGACAGCGACAAGCGCTCCGATACGAACTGGCTGCGCAGCAGGGGAGGAAAAACCTTCAGGATCAGCCGATCGTCGAGCGCAACAACCAGGTTGGTGCCGGTCGAGAACAAATGCGGATCGCCATCAGGCAGTCCGTGACTGCGTGCGATGTCGAGCGCCGCCGGCAGGCATTGCGCGGGATCGGCGCGCCACGCCTGGAAGGCCTCGATGTTTTTCAGGTTCGGCAGCGAATGCATGACGGGTGATCGATTTCAGGAAGAGCTGCAAATCAAGGCCATCTGCTCTTGAGGGTGGACTTTATGGATTGGCGCGCTCGAACTGCCGCAGCAGCCGGTTGCCGCGCTCGACCGCGGAATCCAATGCGGCTTGCGCGGATTTCTTGCCGCTGAACGCCTGCTCCAACTCGTCGTCGATCACATCGCGGATCAGAACGAACGATCCAAGCCGGACGCCCCTCGAATTTTCGGTCGGCGGCTTCAGCGTGATCTGCTCGATCGAGATCGCGGTGCCGGGATTGCGATCGTAGAAGCCTTGCGCACGGGTCAAATCGAAGGCCGCCTGGGTCACCGGCAAATACCCCGTGCGCTGATGCCAGGCGGCCTGAATTTCCGATTTCGACAGGTAGGCAAAGAACCTGGCGACGCCCTTGTATTCGGCGCGCGGACGGTCGCGCAGCACCCACAATGTCGCGCCGCCGATGCTGGTGTTTTGCGGCGCACCCTCGACATCGGGCCAGTACGGCAACATGCCGTAGCCGACCTCGAATTTCGAATTGGCCTTGATGTCGGCGCGCGTCGCCGACGACCCGATGAAGATTCCGCATTCGCCGTTTTGAAACCGCGGCTCCGCCGCGGTGGCGCGACCGCTATAGTCGAACATCCTGGTGGTCTGCCATTCCGCCAATTGCGCAATGTGGCGGACCGTCGACGGATCGTTGAAAGTGAGTACCGCATCGAGGCCGCCGAAGCCATTGGCCCTGGTCGAGATCGGCAAATTATGGAAGGCGGAAAAACTTTCGATGTTGATCCAGGAAGGCCACGAGGTGGTGAATCCGCAAGCGGCCCTGATGGCGCGCAGCCGCTTAGCCGCGGCGCCGACCTCCGGCCAGGTCTTCGGCGCGGTTTCGGGATCGAGGCCGGCGGCGCGGAACATATTCTTGTTGTAATACAGGATCGGCGTCGAAGCGTTGAACGGGAATGACAGCAGGTTGCCGTCGACATCGGCGTAGTAGCCGGAAACCGCCGGAAGATATGCCGCCGGTGAAAATGCCTCCGATTCGTCCCGCATCAATTCGAACACCGGATAGGTCGCGCCCTTCGCGGCCATCATGGTCGCGGTCGCAATTTCGCTGACCTGAACGATGGCGGGCTGACTCCGCGAGCGAAACGCAAAGATCGCCGCGGTAACGGTTTCGGTATAATTCCCCTTGTAGCTCGGCACGATCCGGTATTCGGCCTGCGAGGCGTTGAAATCCGCGGCAAGCTTCTCCAACTGCCGGCCGAGTTCGCCCGACATCGCATGCCACCACATGATCTCGGTGGCCGCCAGGACCGGAGTGGTGAAGGCGAATGCCGCCACGACGGCAGCAAGCCGCAAAAATCCAAAAATCGATTTTATCATAAAACCATTCTAATCTGCCGCGGTCAAAAAATGCCCTTCCCGCATGTCGCGCGCCCTGATTAAGACCCCGCATTGGCGGTTACAATCCGAAAAGACCGTCGCTGCGCACAATCGACGATATCGGCAATGCCGGCAGCATAGCCATGGCTCGGCGGATTCTGCTAAAATTCCATTGAACCTTTCTTGCCGGCCTTCGACATCATCATAAGGGGATGAAGTTGCCTGTGTACAGCCGCGCCGACCTTTCGCGGATCGTAGCACTCGTTGTGGCGCCGTCGTTGGCGGCCGGCTCGACGAGCGCTGTCGCGCGGGAATTTCGCATCGCCGATACCCGCAACGAAGACGATCCGACGGTACAGGCGCTGCGCTGCATGGGCAGCCTGATCGCGGAGCGCTGCGGCGAGCAGACCGGCGCCGGCGCGATCGATCTCAATCGCACGAAGGTGGCGCTGGTCCGCACCTTCGTGCCGGCGGTAAATGTGCCGGCCATTCGGCTTCTGTTCCGCTTGATCGAGCACGCCGGACTCGCCGCCAGGTTGATTTATGGCGCCAACAGCAACCGGCCTTCCTTTGTCACGACGGATCATTACAAGTATGCCGGTGACGACACGCTGACCGGACCCGCGATGCCGCCGGAAGTCGTGGCGGAACCGGTCGAACGAATTCGCAAGATAGAGTGAATTGGCCTTGGCAACACCGCGGCACGACGAAGCTATGGAACGGCCGGCCGGCTTTGCCGCGCGCGGCCGCTCTCGCATCGTCGGCCTGCTCCGGGCGGTGCCGATCCGCTGGCGCATCCTGTCGATTGCCGGGCTGAACTCGGCGGTCGTGGTGGTGCTGGCCGCGATGATCTGGAACGGCGCCCAGGTGCTCGGCTCGGCCTGGGATGACGTTCGCCAGGTTCGGGAGTCGGACAAGATTCTGGCACTGCTGGAAAGCGAAACCAGCCGCCTGCAGAACCTGATCCACCGCTACATCAATCAGCCGAGCCCCGAATTGTTCGCGGAGATCCTGCTGCTGCGCGAGGCGGTGCTCGGCACCCTCACCACGCGCGCGTCGACCGACCCGATGCTGTCGGGATCGGTGGAGGAGCTGGAGCACGTCACCGAACGCTTCCTCAACGGCTTCGGCGAACTGCGCGGCGTCCAGGCGACCATTTCGAAGACCTACGAGGACCAGGTCTTGACCCCGGCCCGGGACATGGCCGGGCTTTATTCGATCATCGAGGGCGCAACCGGGCACCGCGACGCCCGGATCTGGCCGTCGCTTGGAAAATCCCGCGAGGCGTTTACCGCCATGCTGGTCGCCGCCAACGCCTATTACCTGTCGCTGGCGAGCGCCTCCGCCGAGGAGGCGCGCCGCAATACCGAGACGATCGAGAAAACCATCCCGGTGATGTCGGACCTCGCCGACAACGACCTGCAGCGCATGGCCCTGCAGCGATTGCAGACGCGGACCTTGGCGCTGCGGGAAGGACTGGCAAAATTATCCGAGCAACTCGCCAGCCGGACCGAGCTGTTGCGCAACAGCATCGACGCCAGCCAGGCCGAAGCCATCGGCGCCATCGACGAATTGTCGGTCAAGATGCGGCAGCGCGAGCAGAAGGCGCAGGAAACATTCGACCGGACGCTGGGCGATATCTCCCGCAGGGTGCTGTCGATCGCGGTGATCTTCCTCGGCATCATCATTACCGCCGGAGTCCTGATCGCGCTCAGCATCCGGCTGCCCCTGCAGCAGATCATGACGGCGATGCATGCGATCACCTCGGGCGATTACGACCGCCACGTGCAGGGAACAAAGGCCAGGGACGAGGTCGGCGCGATGGCGCGCGCGGTGGAGGTGTTTCGCGAGAACGCCATCGCCAAGCGCAAGACCGAAGACGAGTTGCGCGCATCGAAGGAGAAAGCCGAGAGCGCCCTGCTCGAACTCAACGCCGCCCAGCAAAACCTGATCGACGCCGAACGTCTGGCGGCGCTCGGCGGCCTGGTCGCAGGCGTCGCCCATGAAGTAAACAATCCGATCGGAATCAGCCTCACGGTGGCGTCCAGTTTCGCGCGGCGGGCGGAAATGTTCGAGGCCGAGCTGAAATCCGACGGCCGGTTACGCAAATCTCAACTGGAGGAATTCGTCCGGACGTCGCGCGACGCCGCCCAGCAATTGGTGGCGAACCTGCACCGCGCCGGCGAACTGATTCAGTCCTTCAAGCAGGTCGCGGTGGACCGCTCGCATGCCGAACGCCGGCAATTCAGTCTGAGCGAAGCCACCGACCAGATCATCGCGAGCCTGCGGCCGGTTCTAAAAAGGGCGGCAATCGCGCTGTCGGTCGATATGCCGGAAGGCCTGATCATCGACGGCTACCCCGGTTCCTATGGTCAGATCCTGACGAATCTGTTCCTCAACGCCGCGAACCATGCGTTCGCCGACGGCCGTTCCGGCAAAATCTCCGTTTCAGCGAAACCCCGCGGCAATGATGATGTCGAAATCATCTTTGCCGACAACGGGGCCGGAATGACCCCGGATGTGCAGCGGCAGGCGTTCGATCCCTTCTTTACCACCCGCCGCAACGAGGGCGGCACCGGATTGGGCCTGCATATCGTCTATAATCTCGTCACCCAGCAGCTCGGCGGCCGGATGATGCTGGATTCAAGACTGGGACAAGGTACTACATTTCGCATTATCATGCCGAGGTCCGCCAAAGGCGGCTCCGCAACCACCGATTCAGCAAGCGACGGGACCCCTCAATGGCGGAACAGGACGATGTCCTCCACCTGATCGACGATTCCGGAACCACCCCGGAAGCATCGACCGCGCGCAAATGGAAGGTCGCCGTCATCGACGACGATCAGGCCGTGCACGAAGGCACCCGATTTGCCCTGAGCGACTACAATCTCAACGGGCAGACGCTCGAAATCCTTTCGGCCTATTCGGCGGCCGAGGGCCGGAAACTGATGCACGCGCATCCCGACATCGCCGCCGTGCTGCTCGACGTCATCATGGAAACCGACGCCGCCGGCCTCGATCTCGTCGAGTACATCCGCAACGAGATCAGGAACGAGACCGTTCGCATCATCCTGCGCACCGGTCAGCCCGGACAGGCGCCCGAGCGCCGCGTGATCGTCCAGTACGATATCAACGACTACAAGGCGAAGACCGAGCTGACCGCCGACAAGCTGTTCACCTCGCTGACCGCGGCGCTGCGCAGCTATCAGCAGCTCGAGCGCATGGTTCAAACCCGGCGCGGGCTGGAAATCATCATCGACGCCGCCTCGACGCTGTACGATTTCAGATCGATGCAACGGCTGGCCGAAGGCGTGCTGACCCAGATCGCGTCGCTGCTCAATGCCGATTGCGCCGGCATCCTGGTGCTGCGCGACGGCGGCGGCTCCGGCGACGATTTCTCCGTGCTCGCCGGATCGGGCTGCTACAGCCGCTTTATCGGTTCGGCCGGATCGCGCCCGCTCGACCCGGACTTGCGGCAGATGGTGGAGGCGGCATTCCAGCGCCGCAAGAACGAATTCGCGGATCACCGCACCGTTCTCTATCTGCGCACCGGCAGCGGGCGGGAGGTCGTCGTGCTGCTGCAGGCGGAACGCCCGCTTTCCGATACCGACCGATCGCTGGTCGAAATTTTCGGCAGCCGGCTTTCGATCGCGTTCGATAACGTCATTCTCTATCAGCAACTGCACGAGGCCAACACCCAGCTCGAGGACCGCGTCGCCCAGCGCACCCGGGCGCTGATGCAGGCCAACCGCAGGCTGTCCTCGCAATGGCTGCGGCTGCAGCGCGCCAACGGCTTCAAGAACGAAATTCTCGGCACCGTCGCCCACGATCTGAAGAACCCGCTCGGCGTGATCCTCGGCCGCACCGAAATGCTGACGGAACTGATCAGTGCCGGCTCTTCCAAGGAAAGCGTCACCGCTCAGGTCGAACATATCCGCGATGCGACGAGACGCCTGACCTCGATGGTCGACCATCTGATTTCGGACGCGATGGCGGACGCCTTCGACATCACGATACGCCGCGAGCCGGTCGATATCGCAGGCCTGGTCAGCGAGGTCGCGGACGCCAACCAGCCGCTGGCCGTCAACAAGCAGCAGACCATCACGGTATCCGCGCCGCCGAATTTCGTTACCATGTGCGATGCGGACCGGATGCGCGAGGCGATCGACAATCTCATCAGCAACGCCATCAAATACAGCCCGATCGGCGGCAAGATCGCGGTGGTGGTCAGTCACGAGCAGCGCAGCACCATCATCCGCATCGCCGACGAAGGCGCCGGCCTGTCTCCCGAAGATCTCGGGCGGTTGTTCGGCCGCTTCCAGCGGCTTTCCGCCAAGCCCACCGCCGGTGAAAGCTCGACCGGCCTCGGCCTTTCGATCGTCAAGCGCATTATCGACATGCATGGCGGCGAAGTGACCGCGAACAGCGAGGGCCCCGGACAGGGATCGACCTTCACCGTCATGTTGCCCGCGGCAGAGATCTCATGACCCAAAGCCCGCATATTATCATTGTCGATGACGAGGCGCCGGCGCGCGAGATGGTCGGCGAGTACCTCAAGATGCACGGTTTCGCCGTGACGCTTTGCGACGGCGGCAAGAGCCTGCGCGGCGCGATCGAAACCAACGTGCCCGATCTGGTGGTGCTCGACCTGAACATGCCCGAGGAAGACGGGCTTTCGATCATCCGCGACCTGAAGAGCCGCACCAATGTCCCGGTCATCATGCTGACGGCGACCGCAAGCCCGATCGACCGGGTGGTCGGGCTGGAGCTCGGCGCCGACGACTACATCGCAAAACCCTGCGAGTTGCGCGAATTGATGGCGCGGATTCGTTCAGTGCTGCGGCGCAGCGTGCCGGCCAGGAGCGCGGCGGCCGCGCCGGAAACCGCTTCTACCAAGGCCGCGAAAGACCAGCTGGTGCGGTTCGGAACGAAATGGCTCGACCTCGAAGCGCAGGCGCTGCGCGACGACGAGGGCAATGAGCATCCACTGACCGCTTCCGAATTCGGCCTGCTCAAGGTTTTCGCGGCCAATCCAAAACGGGTGCTGTCACGCGAGCGGCTGCTGGAACTGGCCAATGCGCGCGACGCCGAAGCCTTCGACCGCGCCGTCGACCTGCGGATCATGCGCATCCGGCGCAAGATCGAGCTCGACCCGACCAAGCCCGCGGTGATCCGCACCATCCGGGGCGGCGGCTATCTGTTCTCGCCTACCGGCGAAAAGGCCTGATATCCGGACCGCCCTGTCGAGCAGCCTGTTTGAGATTTGCGATCGGCCATCGTCAGGCTCGGCTGATGGCCTGCCCGCATTACTCTCCGGTCCGGAACGAACACTCCGCTCCGCCTCCGGATTTGTCGTTGATGGCGCCCGGATCGAGCGTGCAATTCAATTTCGAGACGTTTTCGATCATCGAGCCCGCGGCGCCTTCCGGCGCAACGCCCGCCATCGCCAATGTCGCGAAGACTTCGTTGGCTTGGCGGCCTTTAAGGGAGACAGGTTGGCCCGCCTTGAAGACGATCTCGCAGCTCCGTGCCGTGAGATCGACATTGCTCACCTTGCACAGGATCGAGTCCGCCATGATCGAGACCTTCTTCCCGGGCGCAGTGCCGGCCTTGGCACCAGCCTTGGCGCCGCCGCCGAACAGGCTTGCGATCAGCCTTTTCTCGTCGGCGCTCAAAACGGGCGAGTGCTGGGCCACCACCGCGGCCACCGCCAGCGCCGCCGGCCCTGTCACGCTGATAGGCCCGGCCGATGCCAAGGCTGAGCCGAGGGTGGCAAGCAGAATGAGGGCCGTCGAGGTCTTGATAACAAGATTGGTCATGACGATTGCCATCCTGAACCGGATATGGACTGAGGATCGGATTTTTCATAGCAAGGCAACGTTACCGAAGTCATGCGATCGCTGCGGATCGCGACTGCTTTCGGCGAACCAGACCTTGTGAAGCGGTTCGACTTTGGCATCGACAGCCGGCGCACCGACACCGCCGTGGCAGGGCGGATTCGTCGAATCCTTTTCACCGACCGTCCGTGAAACGTGTTTTCGGACGCGTATCCAAGCCGCGAACAGAGCCTCGGGGAGCCCTTGAGCGACCGGCTTTTCCATTGGGGTTGGCCGTCCCCAAGGAGGCGAATTGTTCCCGGGCGGACGGATAGAACCGGTTTCGACCCGTTCACATCCCATCCAATTCAAATTTCAGGCTTTTTTAGTTCGAATGTTTCGTCGCGGGCGGCTTGACGAAACAATTCTCCCGGGCATGAAACCATTTTCCCCTTTTCGTGCAGACGTCCCGAAACGTTGGCTGACTATCACTTTGCCCAACGAGGCGCCGCCCAGCGGCGATTATTGGGAGCCTGTCATGCAGAACGTCATCGCTATCAACGCCGCAGCCCGCCAAGGCATCGTCACTGCCCAGGCGACCACGGATGAAATGCTGCTGCAAGGCATTGCCGTTGGCGGCCGGACGGCGATGCATACCCTCTACTCCCGTCACAATGTGCGGATCTATCGCTTCGTCCTGCGCATTGTGCGCGACACCACCATTGCCGAAGATCTCGTCAGCCAGGTCTTCCTGGACGTGTGGCGCACCGCCAGCCAGTTCGAAGGCCGTTCCCAGGTTTCCACCTGGCTGCTGTCGATCGCCCGTTTCAAGGCGCTGACGGCGCTGCGCCAGCGCCGGCACGAGGACATCGACCAGGAGGATGTTCTCGAAATCGCCGACGAGGCCGATACGCCGGAAGCCTCACTGGACCGCAGCAACACCAGCGCGATTCTGCGCGCCTGCGTGGCCAAGTTGTCGCCGGCGCACCGCGAGATCATCAATCTGGTCTATTACCATGAGAAGTCGGTGGAAGAGGCCGGCGCTATCATTGGCATTCCCCAGAGCACGGTGAAGACTCGGATGTTTTATGCCCGCAAGCAGCTCGCCGACCTTTTGAAGGTAGCCGGCGTCGATAGTCTGGCGGCCTAAAAAAGATATTTTTTCAATGGGTTAAAGTTTTGGTTGCGAAATGATTAGCGCCCGCGAAACAATTGAACCCATTCACGGCATCATTGCGAAAAGTTTGGTCGTTACACCCAGCTTCACCAAGGTGAGCCCAAGCCGGAGGAGTGAGAACATGCTGAAACCGTCTTTCCGCTTCTTCATCGTTCCGCTCGGCGCGATCTGCACCTTGGCCTCGCTGTCCGCCCAGAACGCCGCACCGCGCACCCACCGCAATTCCGGTTCGACGTTGGTGCGCCAGCAGGTGGTCGACTGCGCGAACCAGAATCCCAGCGAGGTCTGTGTGATTCGCTGACCGGTTTTTCCGGCCGGCCAGGTTTTACGACCGACCTATCTTCTAACTACCTCCAACGACCCGGATGGGATGCCCCCCTCCGGGTCGCTCTGTTTTTACGGCCGGATTTGCGGCGTTGAGGTTGGATTCGATCGCCCCTACCGCAAGCCTCACGAACTAGTGACGCGGCCCGGATGCGACGGAAGTAACGCGCCGCCCGGGCGTGCCGAAGGGCCATCAGGAGTTCTGGTGTGACCGCAAGGCCCCACCGGGACCGTTCGATGGATGCTGTCAGATGTTCAATCTCGTTCTCGCCCTGCTCGCCGGCGTGGTCACGATCGCCGCGCCCTGCACGCTGCCGGTGCTGCCGATCCTGCTCGGCGCATCGGTCGGCCATAGCAGCAAAGCACGCCCGGCGATGATCGCGCTCGGCTTCGTGCTGTCATTTTCCGCGGTCGCATTGTTGCTGAGCGCGATCACCCGTATTTTCGACTTCGATCCGAACGTGCTGCGCACCGGCGCGGCTATCCTGCTGCTCGGATTCGGACTGCTGATGATCTGGCCGACGCCGTTCGAATGGCTTGCGGTCCGGATCGGCGGCGTCGTGAACGGCGGTTCCGCGGGCGGCACCGCGTCCCGCCAAGGCAATATCGGCGGTTTTGTACTTGGCACGACGCTGGGCCTGGTCTGGACGCCCTGCGCCGGGCCGGTGCTGGGTTCGATCCTCACCATCGTCGCGACGTCCAAAGACAGCGCATGGGCGAGCCTGCTGCTCGTGGTCTATGCCATCGGCGCGGCGATCCCGATGCTGGCGATCGCCTATGGCGGGCAGGCGGTCACCACCCGCGTTCGCAGCATCGCGCGAATCTCGCCCAGGCTGCAGCAAGGGTTCGGCGTCGTCGTGATCGCCTTCGCGATCGCGTCCTATTTTCAGTACGACACCCTGATCGTGGCGTGGCTGACCGGATTCTACCCGAACGGCCAGATCGGCCTGTAATCAACCCGCGACAAGGAGACTTCCATGACCAGACGATCGCTTGCTACATCCGCCGCGATAGCGGCCCTCTGCCTGATCGGCACTTCCCTGCCCGGCATCGCCGGCGAGATCGTCCGCGACCAGCCCGCTCCGTTCGCGGTCGCGACGGTGCAAGGCACCGCGCCCGATTTCGCCGGCATCAACAACTGGTTCAATTCCGCGCCGCTCAAGATGGCGGACCTGCGCGGCAAGGTGGTGCTGGTGGATTTCTGGACCTATGGCTGCGTCAATTGCGTCAATACCCTGCCGCGCGTTACCGAGCTCTATGCCAAATACAAGGACCGCGGCCTGGTCGTCGTCGGTGTCCACACCCCGGAATTCCCGTTCGAACGATCCGCGTCCAACGTGCAGGCCGCGCTGAAACGGCATGGCATCGCCTATCCGGTCGCCCAGGACAACAACTCGCAGACCTGGAATGCCTACCGCAACCGGTATTGGCCGGCGCAATATATCGTCGATCAAAGCGGAAAAATCGTATTCCAGCATGACGGCGAAGGCCAGTACGAGCAGATCGACCGCACTATCGCGCGGCTGCTCAACGTCAATAGCTGAGCGGTCCTGCCAACTGCGCGGTACCCTCGGCAAACAGCGCATGATAACATCGGTACCTGATCCACCTGCAACGGATGGTACCGATGTTCGAAGGCTGGGATGCCATAGTGTTGGCCCGGGCGCAGTTCGCGTTCACGATGTCGTTTCACATCGTGTTTCCGGCGTTCTCGATCGGACTTGCGAGCTATCTCGCGGTGCTCGAAGCGCTCTGGCTGTGGACCGGACGCGAAGTTTTCATCAATTTGTTCAATTATTGGCTGAAGATTTTCGCTGTCGCTTTCGGCATGGGCGTGGTGTCGGGCATCGTGATGTCCTACCAGTTCGGCACCAACTGGTCGACGTTTTCCGACAAGACCGGTCCCGTGCTCGGCCCGCTGATGGCCTATGAGGTGCTCACCGCCTTTTTCCTGGAAGCGGGCTTCCTCGGCGTGATGCTGTTCGGGCTGGAGCGGGTCGGACACAAACTGCATTTCCTCGCGACCTTGATGGTGGCCATCGGCACGCTGATATCGGCGTTCTGGATTCTCTCCGCCAATTCCTGGATGCAGACCCCGACCGGCTATGCCGTCAATGCCGACGGACAGTTCATCGCCGCCGACTGGCTCAAGGTCATCTTCAATCCGTCGTTTCCCTACCGCCTGGTGCACATGGTGCTGGCGGCCTATCTCACCACCGCGCTCGTGGTCGGCGCCGTCGGCGCCTATCACCTGCTGCGCGATTCCCACCTCGCCGGACCGCGAGTGATGTTTTCGATGGCGATGTGGATGGCGACATTGGTAGCGCCGATCCAGATCCTCGCCGGCGATCAGCACGGGCTCAACACGCTGGAGCATCAGCCCACCAAGATCATGGCGATGGAGGGGCATTTCGAGAGCCACAAGGACGGTGCGCCGCTGATCCTGTTCGGGCTTCCGGATCAAGCCGAAGCCAAGGTGAAATACGCCATCGAGATTCCAAAGCTCGGTTCGCTGATTCTCAAACATTCTCCGGACGCGCCGCTGGCCGGCCTCGACACCGTGCCGCGCCAGAACTGGCCGCCGGTGCCGATCACATTCTGGGCGTTCCGGGTCATGGTCGGGATGGGATTCCTGATGTTGGGCCTTGGCCTGTTCAGCCTGTGGGCGCGCTGGCGCGGCACGCTGTATGAATCGCGGTTGTTGCACATGTCGGCGATGGCGATGGGCCCGGCGGGCTTCATCGCGGTGCTGGCGGGCTGGATCACCACCGAGACCGGGCGGCAGCCGTTCACCGTGTACGGGCTGTTGCGAACGGCTGAATCCGCCTCGCCCCTCGCGGCTCCCGCGGTCGGCTCGTCATTGATCGCGTTCGTCATCGTCTACTTCGCGGTGTTCTCCACCGGCGTCATTTACCTGCTGCGGATGATGGCCGCGCCGCCGCATCACGGCGAACAAGGACCGAGCAGCGACATCCCGGCCCGCGCGGCCGGCATCACGCCGGCGGCGGGGGCGGCAACGGAGAGGGCCGCGTCATGACCGCCAGCATCGACATCGCCACCGTCTGGGCGTTCATCATCGCATTCGCGGTCTTTGTTTATGTGGTGATGGATGGATTCGATCTCGGCCTCGGCATATTGTTTCCGCTGTTTCCGCAGAAGGCCGACCGCGACGTGATCATGAACAGCGTCGCGCCGGTGTGGGACGGCAACGAAACCTGGCTGGTGCTCGGCGGCGGCGGCATGATGGCCGCGTTTCCGCTGGCCTATGCGGTGCTGATGCCCGCGCTCTACACGCCGATGATCGCGATGTTGATCGGCCTGATCTTTCGCGGCGTCGCCTTCGAATTTCGCTGGCGAACCCAAGCCAAGCGAAACCGCTGGGACATCGCATTCACCGGCGGATCGCTGCTGGCGACGCTGGCGCAGGGAATAGCACTCGGCGCCATCCTGCAGGGCGTGCATGTCGAAGGACGGCAATATGCCGGCGGCTGGTGGGACTGGCTGACGCCGTTCAGCATCTTGACCGGCCTCGCGCTGGTGATCGGCTATGCGCTGTTGGGCGCGACATGGCTGGTGCTGAAGACCGAGGGCGAGCTCCGCGACAAGGCCTATGGCCTGAGCTGGTCTTTATTGTTCGCGATGTTGGGGGCGATCGGCGCGGTCAGCATCGCGACGCCGTTCCTTCATATCCAGTATACGGAACGCTGGTTCAGCTGGCCGAATGTGATCCTGACCGCGCCGGTGCCGATCGCGGTTGCCGGCGTTACCGTGCTGTTGCTGCGCAGCCTCGCCAACCGGCTGGACCACCAGCCCTTCTTTCTGGTGCTGGCGCTGTTCGCGCTGTCCTATGCCGGGCTCGGCATCAGCATGTGGCCTTTTATCGTGCCGCAGAGCATCACCATTTGGCAGGCGGCATCGCCGGAGAACAGCCAGGTATTCATGCTGTTCGGCGTTGCCGTTCTGATACCGCTGATTCTCGGTTACACCGCGTGGGCCTATTGGGTGTTCCGCGGCAAGGTAAGGGCCGGGAGCGGCTATCATTGATGACGCCCCGGCAAAATCAGCGGCCGCTGGCGCAGCGGCTGTTGTGGTTCGCGGCCCTCTGGCTCGGCGGGGTCGGAACGGTGGCCATCGTGGCCTATGGCCTGAGGCTATGGATCGCGCCGAAATGAGACTTCCGGGATATTTCCCGCCATCGGCAGTTTTTCGGAAATCGACAGTATTTCAGTGACGTATCCACCCCCTTCGCCGTGGCTGCTTGCCATCGAGCGACCGGTGGGATTTGATGGTTTCAGGAATTTGCCCGAACGGTGATACACAGCCGAGAATTACGATTAACGAGAATACGATTAAGGAGATTTACATGATCAAGTTTCGGCATCTCATCTGGATGATTGTAGCTGCGGCCGGACTGATGCTGTCGGTCTCGCAAAGCTTTGCACAGCAGCCGGATGTCGGCGATCAGCCCGGACTTCTGCCCGATGACAGCGTGGAATTGGACCCCGACTACCGGCGTACGGCGGTGCTCTATCGCACCACCGAGGCGCCCGGCACCATCATCATCTCGACGGCGGACCGGCACCTCTATCTGATCCAGGGCAATGGCCGCGCGTTGCGCTATGGCATCGGCGTCGGCCGCGAAGGATTTCAGTGGCAGGGATTGCTGAACATCACGCGGAAAGCGGAGTGGCCGGACTGGACGCCGCCACCCGAAATGATCGCACGCCAGCCCTATCTGCCGCGCTTCATGGCCGGCGGGCCCGGCAATCCGCTCGGCGCCCGCGCGATGTATCTCGGCACTACCGTCTATCGCATCCACGGCACCAACCGTCCGGACACTATCGGCACCGCCGTCTCTTCCGGTTGCTTCCGACTGGTCAACGCCGACGTGGCCGACCTCTATGAGCGCGTCCCGGTCGGCACCAAGGTGATCGTGCGGCAAAAGCCGGAACTATAACCGCGACCATCTTTCGCAGCCGGACCTTTTTCCCGATTAGTAATGAGAAACAAATCATGTGGACATTCCGAGGCGGCCTCCTGATCGGGCTGGCGGTCGCAGTCGCGGTCGCGGCTGCCGCCATCACCTATGAGCGATATGACACCAAGACCCTGAAGCGGACGGTCCGGCGCGGTGAAGTGCTGTGCGGCGTCAACGCCGGCCTGCCCGGCTTCTCGATTCCCGACGACAAAGGCAACTGGAGCGGATTCGATGTCGATTTTTGCCGCGCGGTGGCGGCGGCCATTTTCGACGATCCCAAAAAGGCAAAATTCATTGCGCTCGATGCCAGCGAGCGCTTCAAGGAGCTGCAGAGCCGCAAGGTCGATATTCTTTCGCGCAACTCGACATGGAGCATGTCGCGCGAGACCAATTACGATCTCTACTTTCCGGCGGTCGCCTATTATGACGGCGAAGGCTTTATGCTGCCGCGCTCGCGCAACATCGATTCCGCGCTCGACCTCAATGGCAGCAAGGTGTGCGTGCAGGATGGCACGACCACCCAACTCAACCTCGCCGACTATTTCCGCGCCAACAACATGAAATACCAGGAGATGAAATTCGGAAAGCTGGACGAGGTCTTCAAGGCCTATGAGTTCGGCCAGTGCGATACCTTCACCGCCGACGTCTCCCAGCTTTACGCGCTGCGGCTGAACCTCGGAAAGCCGAGCGACCATGTTATCCTCCCCGACGTGATCTCAAAGGAACCGCTGGCGCCCGTGGTGCGGCAGCGCGACGACGACTGGATGATGATCGTGAAGTGGACTCTCTACGCCATGATCAATGCCGAAGAACTCGGCATCACCTCGAAGAATATCGACGAGGCGCTGAAGTCCAGGAAGCCCGACGTGATGCGGCTGGTCGGCACCGAAGGCGCTTACGGCGAGGATCTAGGTCTGACCAGGGATTGGGCCGCGCGCATCATCCGGCATGTCGGTAATTACGGCGAGATCTACGAGCGCAATGTCGGCTCCGAATCGAAGCTGAAGATTCCGCGCGGACTTAACCAGCTCTGGAGCGCCGGCGGGATTCAATACGCGCCACCGATCAGGTGACGACTTCTCCTGCTTCGACATTTTCTGCTGTCATCGCGCGCGGTTCATGAAGAAGCCGACGTCGAACTGGCCGGTCATGCCCATGCCGCCATGCATCTGCACGCCCTCTTTGCGGAGGTAATCATATTCCCCGATCGGGTGTATTCGCAATGCCGCAACGATTGAAAAACCAGAGGAAACCGAGATGCGCCTGAAGTTGCTTTCGCCTGGCGAAATGAACGCGGACCAGAAACAAACCTACGACGAGTTCGATCGCCGGCAAACGCGGCGCCCCGCCGCCGCCGATGATGGCATGGCTCAACAGCCCGGAGATGGCCCGGCACGCCACGCGTCTGGGCGCCTTCCTGCGGTTCGACACTTTATTTCCGGCAAAATTGTCCGAGATCGCGATCCTGGTCACCGCACGGCACTGGACCTCGCATTACGAATGGTATGCGCACAAGCGGCTGGCGCTGAAGGGAGGCATGGACCCGAAGATCATCGACGACATCCGGGATCGCCGCACGCCGAAATTCGACGACCCCAAAGGCCAGGTGATCTACGACGTCTCCAAATCGCTGCATGAAGGCCATGGCGTATCCAAGGGCCTCTACGACGAGGCCGTGAAGGTGCTCACCGAGCGCGGGCTGGTCGAAATCATCGGCCTGTGCGGCTATTACACGATGGTCTCGATGACGCTGAATACGTTCGAGTTCGAATTGCCAGAGGGAGAAGTATCGGAGCTTGCGTAAATATGCCTGCTGCATAGATCGTAACCGAAGCGATCATTGCAAAACGGAGGCAACATGCCCGAAAGCCCGACGCCCATCATTGCCGGTACCCGCATCGGGCATGTTCATCTCAAGGTCGCCGACCTCGATCGCGCGTTGGGATTTTATTGCGGCGTGCTGGGCTTTGAAGTCACGCAGCGCCTGAGCTCCGGCGCCGCGTTCATCTCGGCCGGCGGCTATCACCACCACATCGGCCTCAACACCTGGGAAAGCAAGGGCGGCCATCCGCCGCCGCCGGGAACGACGGGGTTGTTTCACACCGCGATCCTCTATCCGACGCGGCCCGCGCTCGCGGACGCCTTGCATCGCGTGATGCAGGCGGGAATTCCTCTCGACGGCGCCAGCGATCACGGCGTCAGCGAGGCGCTCTATCTGCGCGATCCCGACGAGAATGGCGTGGAACTGTATCGGGATCGGCCGGAAGCGCAATGGCCGCGCAAGCCGGACGGCTCGCTGGCCATGTTCACGAAGCGACTCGATCTCGAGGATTTGCTGCGCCAGCGGGAAGCCTGATCCCTCATGGTGAGGAGCGCGTCTTCGCGCGTCTCGAACCATCAGGCCGTGGCCCATCCTTCGTGACGCGGCCAAGAGGCCGCTCCTCAGGATGAGGTTTTCGCAGAGCGTCCACGTATCATGATCAGCGCAGCCGCGATCAGCTCCAGAGCGATGCAGCCGTAAAACGGTAGCGTGTAGCTTCCGGACATATCGCGCAGCAGCCCGACCACACCGGGGCCGAACGCGTAGGTCACCTGATTGATCGCCGTGATCAGGCTGATCAGCACGCCGAATGAGCGCGGATCGAACTCGCGTTGCACGATCAGCGACGGCAGCGTGATCAGGTTGCCGACCGAAAATCCGAACAGCGCGCAAGCCGCTATCAGCACCATGTCGTTGCGCGAATTGACGATGATCGCCAGCGCCACGGCCTGACTGACGAACGAAATCGCCGATGCCAGCCGCTGGTTGAGCCGGTCAATCACGGTTGAGAACAGGATCCGCCCGGCCATCGCCATCGCCGTCAACAGCGCGACCGCGATCGCGGCATGCTCGCGCCCGATCACCGGATCGAGAAACGCAATCAAGTGGACGATGAAGCCGACTTGCGCAAACAGCACCAGCGCGAACGCAATGGATACGGTCAGGAACGCAACATCACGAAACGCCTTCGCGCGAATCTGCGTGGCGGACGGCGCATCGGCAGCCGCCGCGACGGCACCCAAGCCGACAGGCGGCCGTCCGACGCAAAGCAGAATGACCGGAACCAGCAGCACGACCATCGCAATCGCCGCGATGATCATGGCGCCCGAAAACCCGAAACTCCCGATTGCTGCGACCAGCAGCGGCACCCCGATGATGCCGCCAAAACTTGCGCCATTCAGCGCGAGGCTGATCGCCATGCCGCGCCTGGTGTCGAACCAGAGGCCAAGCGTATTGGTGATGATCCCGAGGCTGGTCCCGGCCCAGCCGAAGGCCAGCACGGCATTGGCCAAATAAAGCTGCCATGGCTCGGTGACCTGGCCGATCGAGACCGCCGCCGCCGCCATCGCCAACACGCCGGCCACGAGGCAGTTGCGCGGGCCGAAGGCGCGGATCGCCTCGCTGACGAAGGCGACCAGCAACGCGCCGAACAGATAGAAGAACGTCGTGCCGCCAGAGATCAGCGAGGCCGGCCAGCCTCGCAGGCGATGCAGCTCGGCGACATAGACGCTCTGGCCATAGAAGCCGAGGCCCCAGCCGAAGGTCGCCACCAAAAAGCAGACCACGACGATCCGCCAGCCTTCGTAGCGGGCCGAGTTTTCGTCGATGACGATGTGACTGGACGCGTCCAATTTCTTCTCTTTTGCTTCTTGCTCCGTCGCGCCCGGGCCAAGCCCATGACGACAATATTGGCATATTGGCAAGCTCGAAACTTCGATCGCCACCGAAGTGTCAATCCGTCGCGCCGGTCAGGCCTTTGGCCTCCACGGACCACAGAAGAAGTTCACGCGATCAGATACTCGGATGGGGTAATTCCTGAACCCGCCGCAACATCGCGCGCCGTTTCGCGAATGAAGCCAGCGCCAGCACGGCCAGCCCCAGGAGCACCGGCGGAAACACCACCATGTTGACCGCCGACCAGCCGTAATTCGCCAGCAACTGCCCGGACGAGAACGATCCCACCGCCATCATCCCGAACACCAGGAAATCATTGAACGCCTGCACTTTGTTGCGTTCCTGCGGCCGATGCGTCTCCAGCACCAGCGCGGAAGCGCCGACGAAGCTGAGATTCCAGCCCAGCCCGAGCACGACGAGCGTGGCCCAGAAATGCATCGCGGTAATGCCGGACAGACCGATCATGGCGGCAAAGGCCTCCAGCGCCAGACCGAGCGCGACGATGACGGGAGCGCCGAAGCGCGCAATCAGCGAGCCGGTAAAGAAGCTCGGCCCATACATCGCAACGATATGCCATTGGATGCCGAAATTGGAATTGCTCACGCTCAGCCCGCACATCTTCATCGCCAGCGGCGCCGACGTCATCACCAAATTCATCATGGGATAGGAGACGATGCCGCACAGCGCGGCGGCGATGAAGCGCGGCTGCCGCACGATCTCGAACAGCGGCCGGCCGCGGTGCAGGTCCGAGGGCGCAGGCTTCGGCGCATCGACGCCAACCAGCACCGCCATCGCTACCAGCGCGACCGCGGCCTGGACCAGGAAGCTGAAGGCAAACAAATAAGGCGGCCAGATATCCATCGTCCACTGCACGAGCTGCGGGCCGAGTACGCCGGCGAACACGCCGCCGGCCATCACCCAGGATACCGCCTTGGGACGAAATCCGGCGCTGGCGCCCTCGGCGGCGGCGAAGCGATAGGATTGCGACACCGCGCCATACAATCCGCCGAGGAAGGTCGCGCAACAGAACAGCACAAACGAACCACGCAGGATGGCGAATGCGCCGAGCAGGCCGGTCAGCATCCCGCAGCCGGTTCCGATCATGAAGGCGACGCGGCGGCCATAGGCGCGCGAGATCATACCGGTCGGCAACGTCCCGGTCGCGAGCCCGACCACATACATCGAGAGCGGGACGGTCGCGAGCGAGATATCCGGCGCCAGCGTCGCGCCGATGATCGAGCCGGTGGCGAAGATCACCGCCGAGTTCGCACCCGTCAGGGCCTGCGCGGCCGCGAGGCGCACCACGTTGGACCGCGCGCGGGCGTCATCGGCAATCTCGTCAGCAATGGCCGTAGTCGTATCGGTCATCCGTCATTTCCACCCGGATACGGCCAAGTGCGACCAAATGCAGTCGAGGCCTGATTGATTCCCGGCACTATGGAGCGAGGCGTCAACCCGATCAACCAACCCAAACGGGCGCACGCCATGCGGACGGCGCACATTGGACAGCGCCCGCGCAGCCGCGTAAATCAGGAACCTTCCACCCCTGGAGTTCAAGCCATGTCCATCGACGATCGGCCCACTCTCGCCGCACCCGACGACGATCCGTATCTCTGGCTGGAAGACATCGAGGGCGAACGCGCGATCGGTTTCGTCGAGCAGCAAAACAAGCGGACGCTGGAAAAATTCGCCGATGCCGGATTCGCGGCCGACCGCGACACGCTGGCGGCGATCTATGACCGGCCGGACAACATTCCATTCATCAGCCGCCGCGGCGCCTTCGTCTATAACATCTGGAAAGACGCCAGTCATCCGCGCGGCATCTGGCGGCGAACGACGCTTGACGAATTCCGCGCGCCAAACCCGAAATGGGAAACCATCCTGGATGTCGACAGGCTCGCAGTTGAGGAAAACGAAGACTGGCTTTTGAACGGGATAGAGACGTCGTCCGCAAGCTGGCCTCGCGCGATGCTAAGCCTCTCGCGCGGCGGCAGCGACGCCGCCACCTTGCGCGAATTCGACATCGATACCAAGGCGTTTGTCGCCGATGGTTTCATGCTGCCGGAGGCGAAGAGCAGCACCGCATGGCTCGACGCCGATACGCTGCTGCTTTCGAGTGCCTATGGCGAGGGCATGGCGACCACATCGGGCTATGCGAGAACGGTCAGGCGGTGGCGCCGCGGCGCGGACGCCGATCGCGCGCCGGTGATTTTCGAGACCGCGCCCGGCAACATGGCGGCCTTTTCGCAGGTGGACCGGACCGACGGTGCGCCACGGGTGTGGTTCGGCGAACGGCTCGATTTCTTCAACACCGATCTGTGGCTCGGCGGCGAGGCCGGTGCGAGATTGAAGGTCGATCTTCCGACCGACGCCGAGGCGAATTTTCACGGCGGCTGGTTCGCCGTGAGGCCACGCAAACCCTGGACCGTGGGCGCGCAAACCCACGCACCCGACACCGTGCTGGGCCTATCGTTGCCGGCATTCCTGGCGGGGGAACGCAATTTCGAGATTTTGTGTGAGCCGGGCCCGCGCCGCGCGGTGCAGCACTTCTTCTGGGCCAGCGGCAAACTGGTTATTTCGATCCTCGACGAGCTGCGGCCGGTTTTCGAGATCCGGACCCCATCGGCCGACGGCTGGAGCCGCGCGACATTGCCGGGACTGCCCGAGATCGGTGTCGTCGACGTCTGGCGTCTCGACGGCGACGAAGCCGAAAGCAACGGCGACCTGCTCGCCAATATCCAGGATCCGCTGACGCCATCCTCATTGATGCTGATCGAAGGCGTGCAACGTCCGACCGTGTTGAAGCGGGCGCCGAAGACATTTTCCGCTGATGGCCTCGTGGTCACGCAGCACGAGGCGATTTCGATCGACGGCGAACGCATTCCCTACGTCCAGACCGGCCCCACCGCCGAGACCGGCGAGGCTCCGGTGCATCTCAACGCCTATGGCGGCTTCGGGATTTCGGTGCGGCCGTATTACAACTCGGCGATCGGCAAGCTGTGGCTTGAACGCGGCGGCACCAGTGTGCTGGCCAACATTCGCGGCGGCGGCGAGTTCGGCACACGCTGGCACGATGCCGGCCGATATGCGGGCAAGCGGCTCGCCCATGACGACTTCGCCGCCGTCGCGGCCGATCTGGTGCAACGCGGCGTGACACGCCCCGGCCGCATCGCGGCGGAGGGCGGATCGAACGGCGGCATCCTGATCTCCAACATGCTGACGCGTTACCCGGAGCGTTTCGGCGCGTTGTTCTGCACCATTCCGCTGATCGATATGCGCCGCTACACCAAGCTGCTGGCAGGCGCGAGCTGGATCGCGGAATATGGCGACCCCGACAAACCGGAAGAATGGGCCTGGCTGCAGACCTATTCCGCCTACCACGCCGCGAAACCCGGGCAGAAATATCCGCCGATCCTGATCGCCACCACGCGGCGGGATGACCGCGTCCATCCCGGACACGCCCGCAAGATGACGGCCAAGCTGCAGGCGATGGGATATGAGGCCTATTTTTACGAACCGGCTTCCGGCGGGCATGGCTATGGCAAGGACAACAAGGAACGCGCCGCGTTCACGGCCCTTGGCTACCGATTCCTGAGCCGCAAGATCGGCTGGTCAGGCGGCGCGTGAGAACACCAGAATCAGATTGTTGGCGGGCAGCTCGGCGATCTCCTGAAGGACGAGACCGCCATTTCCTGCCAGTTGTTCCAGAGCCTCGACATCGCGCACGCCCCATTCGGGATCCTGCTCGCGAAGGCTGGTGTCGAACACGGCGTTGCTGATCGCGGTGTGCTTGCCGTGACGCTTGAACGGGCCATAGAGGAACAGCCGCCCGTCCGCGCGCAGGTAACGCGCCGCACCGGCCAACAAACCTTCGGCGACGCGCCAGGGCGCGATGTGGATCACGTTGGCGCAGAATACCGCCAGCAATTCGCCGGGACCGCTGCCATCGTGCATCTCGGGACACCATGAGGGATCGCTGAGGTCGATCCGGAGCGGCGCGCGGATATTCGACAGCCCCGCATGCACCCGCCACGCATTGATGCTTTTCAGATGCCGCTCGTTGAGATCGCTCGGCCACCAGGTGATTTCGGGGGTGTGGCCGGCGAAATCGACCACATGCTGGCCGGTGCCGCTGCCGGCCTCGATCACGTCGCCGGATTTTGCGGTCAGGAATGGCTGCAATACCGCCCAGATCGGGAGATGATTGCGGTGAAACGCTGCGGCATCGAGCCGGCCGTCTGGTTCGACCGGCCGGCCGTCCTTGCCGAATTCGACGACATACTCAGCCATAATAATCTATATTCTCCGCATCGGTTGGCCGCAAAGCCGGAAATCTGACAGATATGACCGCACCCCCGGGAATATCCGGCCATCCCGGGATGTAGGGCAAAAATACATGAACGCCAGCTTCCCGATCCATCGGTCTCCGTTGTCAGCCGATGGTGTTTATGCTTTGACCACCTATATCCCTGGACCGGAAAACCGATAAAAACCGCAGGAAGCGCCTTGACCGCCGCCTTTTCGACCAAGCCCGTCCTGATCCCGGCGCTCGCATTGGCGTTATCGATCGGCGCCGCCGCGTCCGCGGGTCCGGCGACCGCGCAATCCGCCGTCGCCGAGGGACAGAGGCTCGCCTTCGATCGCGGTAAAGGCAATTGCCTGACCTGCCACGAGATCAAGGGCGGCGATCTACCCGGTACCATCGGGCCGGCGCTGAAGGACATCAAAAGCAAATATCCCGACCGTAACGATCTGGTCGCCATCCTCTACGACGAAACAAAACGCAACCCGCAAACCGTGATGCCTCCGTTCGGCCGGAACCGGATTTTGACCGAACAGGAGATCAACGCGATCGTGGATTTCCTGCACACATTATGACGGCGGGTTCACGCCCCAGGAGACGATAGATGTCCATCTCTCACGACGGATTTTCGGCCACCCGGCGTCTGATCCTGCAAGGCGCGGGTGCGGTCGCGCTGGTTGGGCTTGGCGGTATTCCCCTCGGTTTCGCGCCGGCCCTGGCCGCGGCCAACGACAAATATCCGGAAGGCGCGTTCAAGCAGAAGAGCGAAGCGGACGCCATCAAGTCGCTCTACGGCAAGACTGCCGAACCGTCGGACAAGGTCAAGCTCGACGCGCCCGAAATCGCCGAAAACGGTTCGGTGGTCCCGATCTCGGTCTCCACGACGCTTGCCGATGTCACCTCGATCTCGTTCCTGGTCTCGGAAAATCCCAACGCCCTGGCGGCGTCGTATAAAATTCCGGCCGGTACGGTGCCGAGCGTGGCCAATCGGCTGAAAATGGCGAAGACCAGCAACGTGACCGCGATCGTGGAAGCCGGCGGCAAGCTCTACAGCGCGAGCAAGGAAGTCAAAGTCACCGTCGGCGGCTGCGGCGGCTGAAGCGCATGGTCCAGAAAAGCATGCCCTTGGGCCACGACCCGATGGATGGAAACCGGTTTTCCGACAAGATCATGCGCGAAGCTATGACCAAGGGAGTATTCTGATGGCATCGACCATTCGCGTGCGCGCCACTTCGAGCGGCGAGATCACCGAAGTGCAGGCGCTGATCCAGCATCCGATGGATTCCGGCTTCGTCAAGGATGCCAAGGGCGAAATCATCCCGCCGCATTTCATCCAGGAACTGACCTTCGAATATGACGGCAAGAACGTGTTCGTCGCCGACTGGGGCGCGGCCGTCTCCAAGGACCCCTATGTGAAGTTCAGCTTCAAGGGCGGCAAGAAGGGCGACGATCTGAAAATCAGCTGGGTCGACAACAAGGGCGCGACCGACACGACCACGGCGAAGATTCAATGAACGCGCGTTCCGCGATGCATCTGGCGTTAGGCCTTGTTGCCTTGGCCGCGCTGACGCTTGGCGGCCTACCGCCCGTCGCCGCCGCCGATACTCCGGATCCCGTGGCCGACGCCAAGGTGTTCAGGAAATTCTTCACCGAGAAATTCCCCAAGGTGAAGCTGGAGGATTTCGTCAACGGCCCCTATTCGATGAACGAGGACATGCACCGGCAATGGGAAGAGAAAGAACAATTCCCGCCCTATGAGTTCTCGCTCGATATGGGCAAGGAGATGTTCTCAAAGCCCTTCAAGAACGGCAAAAGCTACGCCGATTGCTTTCCCAACCAGGGCATCGGCATCCGCCAGAACTATCCCTATTTCGACGAGAAGGAAGGCAAGGTCGTCACGCTCGAACTGGCCCTGAACCGCTGCCGCGAGGCCAATGGCGAAGCGCCGTTCTCCTATGTGAGGGACGAAATGGCGGCGCTGACCGCCTATATGGCGTTCACCTCGCGCGGCAAGCCGTTCGACATCAAGATTCCGAACGATCCGCGCGCGCTGGAAGCCTACCAGAACGGCAAGCGCTATTTCTACACGCGGCGCGGCCAGCTCAATTTCTCCTGCGCCACCTGTCACGTGCAAAGCCCCGGCGAGCGGATTCGCGCCGAAGTGCTGGCGCCCGCGCTCGGAATCCTGAATGCGATGCCGATCTATCGTTCCGAATGGAGCGGCATGGGCACGATCAGCCGGCGCTTCACCACCTGCAACAGCCAGATCCGCGGCGTGCCGCTCAGTCCGCAGGACGATGAATACCGCGACCTCGAATATTATCTGTCCTATGTCAGCAACGGACTGCCGATCTCCGGTCCGGGAGCACGGCCATGAGCATGTTCCGTGCCTTCATTTTCTCGCTGGCCCCGGCGCTGCTGATCGCAGCCGCGGCGCCCGCGCTGACCGCCGCTTCCGAGGCTGACTTCAAAGCCGCCTACGCCGCCGCGGAAGCCGCCAACAAGGAAGCAGGCAGCTTGCGCAATCAATGGACGGTGACGGCCGCGGCCCTGGCGGCGGCGAAAAAGGCTGCCGAAAGCGGCGACTTCGACAAGGCGTTGGCCCAGTCGAAGGAAGCGGAAGCGCTGGCCAAAGCCTCGATCTTCCAGGCCACCGACGAAAAAGAAGCCTGGAAAGCGCTCGTGATAAAATGAGCCGAAAGGCGCGGAGACCTCGCATGACCGTCCGCCGCCGGGATTTTCTCACGCTTGCGGGCGCTGCCGCGCTTTCCGCCGGCTTGCCGCGCCTGGCGCGCAGCGCGGACGGGCCCAGTGTCTACGACCTCGAACGTTTCGGCAATGCGCGCATCCTGCACATGACCGACACGCATGCGCAATTGCTGCCGGTTTATTATCGCGAACCCAGCGTCAATCTCGGATTGGGCGCGATGCAGGGCCGGCCGCCGCATCTGGTGGGCCGCGCCTTTCTCGATCGGTTTGCCATCAGGCCCGACAGCGCCGACGCCTACGCCTTCACCTGTGTCGATTTTGAGAAATCCGCGCCCCGATTCGGCAAGCTCGGCGGCTTCGCGCATCTCAAGACGCTGATCGACCGTCTGCGCAGCGATGCAGGCTCCGGGCGCTCGCTGCTGCTCGACGGCGGCGATTTGTGGCAGGGCTCCGGGCTTGCCAACACCATGCAGGGCGGCGACATGGTCGAGGCCGCGAACCTGCTCGGCATCGAGGCGATGACCGGCCATTGGGAATTCACCTACGGCGAAAACACGCTCCGCAACAATATCGAGCGCTTCAAGGGCGAATTCCTGGCGCAGAACGTCTATCTCACGCAGGAAGCCGCCTTCAACGACGCCAGGGCATTCGATCCCGCGTCGGGACGCGTGTTCAAGCCGGCCACGATCAAGGAAATCGGCGGGCATCGGGTGGCCGTGATCGGGCAGGCATTTCCCTACGTGCCGATCGCCCATCCGAAGCGGTTCACGCCGGACTGGAGCTTCGGAATTCGCGACGACGAATTGCAGAAACTGGTCAATGGACTGCGAACCAATGACAAGGTCGATGCCGTGGTGCTGCTGTCGCACAACGGCATGGATGTAGATCTCAAGCTTGCGGGCAGCGTCTCCGGCATCGACGTCATTCTCGGGGGCCATACCCATGACGCCGTTCCGCAACCCCTGGCCATCGCCAACGCCGGCGGCACCACGCTGGTGACCAATGCCGGATCGAACGGCAAATTCCTCGGCGTCCTCGATCTCGAGCTTGCCAAGGGCCGCGTCGGCGGCGTGCGCTACCGGCTGCTTCCGGTGTTTTCGGAATTGCTGAAGCCGGACGCCGCGATGCAGGCGCTGATCGAAAGAATACGCCTGCCCTACGCGAGCGCCTATGCCGAGAAGATCGCGACATCGGATCGCCTGCTCTATCGCCGCGGCAATTTCGGCGGCACCGTGGATCAATTGATCTGCGACGCCTTGCGCGGCGAATTCGACGCCGAGATCGCGCTGTCGCCGGGCTTCCGCTGGGGCTTAAGCGTGCTGCCCGGCCAGCCCGTGACGATGGAGGACGTGCTCTCCGAGACCGCCATGACGTATCCGGAAACCTACGCCCAGGGCATGACCGGTAGCCAGATCAAGGAAATTCTCGAAGACATCTGCGACAACCTGTTCAACGCCGATCCCTATTATCAGCAGGGTGGCGATATGGTCCGTGTCGGCGGCTTTTCCTACACCTGTACGCCGGCGGAAAATATCGGCCGCCGCATTTCCGAGCTTAAACTCGATAACGGCCGCGCGATCGCTGCCGGCAAGAACTACAAGGTCGCGGGATGGGCTTCCGTCAACGAGCAGAAGGGAAAGCCGGTATGGGATGTGCTGGCCAGCCACCTGCGTTCCGGGAAAATATCGGACCGGCGCGGCGACGGCGTCACGCTCCGGGGCGTCGAAGACAATCCAGGGATCGCGGGACAGGGATGAGGCCGCTCCGGGCATATCGGTTCCCGAGACACCGGCGCTCGATCGTGGCTGCCTTTGGCCGCGCTCTGATGGCGGGATTTGTATGCACGATGGTTGCGTCGCCGGCTCCGGCGCAGCAGGCGCCGCTGCAGGACAAGCCGTTCGCCGAACACCGTATCGTGCTGCAACTCTCGGACAATGATTCGCAGAAACAAGGTCTCGTGATCAGCGTCGCCAACAATCTCCTGAAATTCTACGATCCCGACAAGATCGCGATCGAGGTGGTGGCGTTCGGCCCGGGCATCGATCTGCTGCGGCCCGAAAATGCCAACCGCAAGAAGGTCGAGAGCCTGATCGCACAGGGCGCGCGTTTCGACATCTGCCTCAACACCGTGGATACGATCGAACGCGAAACCGGCAAGCGCCCGGAATTCATTGCCGCGGCGACGCCGGTTCAGGTTGGCGTCGCCCAGATACTATTGCTGACGGAAAACGGATATACATTGGTTAAGCCTTAGAGCATTTTCCAGCGAAGTGGATACCGTTCGCGTGAAGAAAGCGCGTCAAAACAATAAATAGAGCCCCGGTCCAATTCAATCGGAACGGAAAAGCCCGGAATCTGCAAGGTAATATCGGCAATCAATTCGAGGTGGCACCAGCCATGATCTTTCGCCAATTGTTCGACAGCGTTTCGGGAACCTACAGCTATCTGCTGGCGAGCCGTGCCGGCGGCGAGGCGCTGATTCTCGATCCCGTGCTGGAGAAGGTCGATCGTTACTGCCAATTGCTGCGCGAACTCGATCTTCGCTTGGTCAAGGCGGTCGATACCCATCTGCACGCCGACCATGTTACCGGGCTCGGCGAACTGCGCGACCGCACCCATTGCGTCACCATCATGGGCGAGCAGAGCAAGGCCGACGTGGTCGCGATGCGGGTCGCCGACGGCGACAGGGTGATGATCGAGGGCCTCGGCCTCGACGTGATGTACACACCCGGCCATACCGACAATTCCTACAGCTATCTGATGGGCGACCGGGTCTTCACCGGCGATACGTTGCTGATCCGCGGCACCGGCCGCACCGATTTCCAGAACGGCAGCGCGCGGGCGCAATATGAATCCATCTTCGGCCGGCTATTGAAACTGCCGGATGAAACCATGGTGTTTCCCGCCCACGACTACAAGGGCGATACCGTCTCCACCATCGGCGAGGAAAGGCGCTTCAATCCGCGGCTGCAGGTGCGCTCGGTGGATGAGTATGTCGAGCTGATGGGCAACCTCAAACTGCCCAACCCGAAGATGATGGATGTGGCGGTGCCCGCCAACATGCATGTCGGCCTGCATCAGGACGATCTTGCGAAACAAGGCCTGGCGCTCTCGGCGCGCGAGGCCATCGACAGCCTCGGCCGGCCCGATATCCTGCTGGTCGATCTGCGGGAAAACAGCGAGCGCGCCAAGCACGGCACGCTGCCGGGGGCGCTGCACGCGCCCTATCCGGCGATCGCCGACAACTTGAGGTCCGGCGGCATGTTGCGCGAAGTCGCGGCGGCGAGCGGGCGCCGCATCGTGTTCTTCTGTGCCTTCGGTGAACGCTCGGCCATGGCGGTGGCGGCCGCCAAGGATGCAGGGATTACCAACGCGGCGCACATCGCCGGCGGCATCGATGCGTGGAAAAAAGCCGGCGGACCGATACTGACGGGGTGAGATTGGTTGCGTACGACGTCGTCGTCCGTGCGAACGCAGGGACGACGGATGTGTTGGACCAAGGTGGCAGCTCCTACCGCTCGACCCGATTCAACTCCGCGACCAGAACGTCCAATGCCTGCGCCAGCAAGACGCCGCCGCATTCGGTCATGCGTTCGGGAATGACGATGCGTTTGGCCGGGGGATAGAAACGCGCGAGCGCCGGATGCAGCAGGAATGCCTGGCCCTCGTCGCTCGCAGCGTCGCCGGCCTGCGACACCAGCAGGAAATCGGGTTTGACATTCACGATCGCTTCGAGCGAGGCGAACCCGCCGATGCCGAAGCCGAGATCGCCGGCGGCGTTGAACAGGCCGGCTTCGCCGAGCAGCGAGCTGACAAAGCTGTCGCTGCCGGCCACCCAGCCACGCCGGGACAGCGGCAGCACGGAATGATGCTTATCCGCGACGGCCCGGCGCGCACGCGCGAGCGCCGCATCGAGCCTTGCAATTTCCCGCGTCGCACGATCGGGATGGCCGACGATTTCGCCGATCTCACGGATCTGGATCCTGGATTCCTCAAGGTTCTGCGGCACCGAAAATTCGGCGACGCGAAGACCCCGCTCTTTCAAGAGCTCCCGTGTCGAACGCTTGTCGAACAGGCTGGCAAGGACGATATCGGGCCTCAGCACCAGGATATCCTCGGCGCCGCCCGACAGGATCGGGTAGCGGCGCACGCCATCCGCCGTCCAGGAAGCATCGCGTGAGAACCGGCTGAGGCCAAGAATTTGCTCCGGGTCGGCCAGCGCGATCAGGATCTGATCGGTGCATACATTCATTGAAACGATGCGCGGCACCGCCGCGAGCAAGGGCGCGAACGACATCCCACCGAGCGCTGCGAGTGCAGCGATCGCGATGGATGTGAATCCAACACGCCCGGGCATCGGCTAGATTTCCGCCCAGGGCACGATCACGGCCTCGTGCTGGTGCTCCGCCCGGTAGGCGCTGATCCGGAACACTTCGCCCATGATCTTTTCCGAGAGTGCCTCGGCGGGCGCGCCTTGCGCGACCAGGCGGCCTTCCGACAGCACCAGAACGCTATCCGCAAATCGCGCGGCAAGTCCGAGATCGTGCGTCACCACGATTACCAGGGCGCCCTTGTCGGCGGCCGCGCGCAGGTTTTTCATGACATCGATCTGGTAGCGCGGATCGAGCGAGGCCGTCGGCTCATCCGCCAGGATCACCGGCGCTTCCACGGCGAACACCCGGGCCAGGGCAACGCGGCTGCGCTCGCCGCCGGACAGTTCGGTGACGCGGCGCGCGCTGAATTGCACGACATCGGTCGCCTGCATCGCCCGCAGCACCGCCTCCGCATCCGCGGGACTCAACCGCGCCGGGTCGGTCGCCCCGTGCGGATAACGGCCGAGCGCGACGATATCCCGCGCCGGCAGCGGCCAGTGCACGATGGAGCCCTGCGGCAAATAAGCGAACCGCCGCGCCCGCGCGCGCAACGGCAGCGACGACAAGGCCTCGCCGCCGACGCGGATCTCGCCTTCCGACGGTACCAGTCCCGCCAATGCGCGGAGCAGCGTCGTCTTGCCGGCGCCGTTCGGCCCCACCAGCGCAACCAGGTGCCGTGACGACAGCGCCAGAGAGATATCGTCGAGAACCGCGCGGGTGCCCAGTTTCACGTTCAGACCCAGCGCGGTGAGAAGGGTTGCCTCGATCATGCGACGCCTCCACTGAGCGCACGGCGTTCGCGCATGATCAGATAGAGAAAGAACGGCACCCCGATAATCGAAGTCAGCACGCCGAC
This sequence comes from uncultured Alphaproteobacteria bacterium, assembly GCA_963793165.1. Taxonomy (GTDB): domain Bacteria; phylum Pseudomonadota; class Alphaproteobacteria; order Rhizobiales; family Xanthobacteraceae; genus Bradyrhizobium. The sequence goes on along the minus strand of CAWBYU010000001.1, from coordinate 215,613 downwards.
CTTGATGTCGCTGGTCGACGGAATGATGCGGACCGCGATATCCGCGGCCAGGAGCAGCGCGGCGCCCGTGAGCGCGCTCGGAACCAAAAGCCGCGCCGGGTCATGGCCGATCAGCGGCCGCATCAGGTGCGGCGCGACCAAGCCGATGAAACCGATGGTGCCGGTGACGGCGACCGCGCCGCCGACGCCGAGCGCGACCCCGGCAATCACGGTGAGCCGCAGCCGGCCGACATCGACGCCAAGGCTTTGCGCCGTCTCCTCGCCGAGGCTCAGGGCTCGAAAGGCGTTGCGCTGGCTGAACAGAATGACCGCGCCCGCCGCGATGAACGGCAGCGCCAGCATGACATGGCGAAAACTGCGATCCTCCAGCGAGCCGAGCAGCCAGAACGCAATTTCGAGCGCCACGAACGGATTGGTCGAGAGGTTCATCACCAGCGCGGTGGCGGCTCCCGCAAGACTCGAAATCGCGAGCCCTGCCAGGATGAGAATCAGGAGCCCCGCGTTGCGACCGGCAATCGCCAGCAGCACGAATACCGAGACGAATGCCATGGCGATCGCCGCGACCGGGAGCGCGTAGGATCGCACATCCGCCAGCCCCAGCGCTATCACCAGCACGGCGCCGAACGCCGCCGATTGCGGTGCGCCGAACAGCGACGGCGACGCCAGGGGGTTGCGCAGCAATCCCTGCAATGCGGCGCCGGACAGCCCGAGAATGGCGCCGATCGCAAAGCCCAGAATCGTGCGCGGCAGCCGGATTTCCCGCACGATCACCTGCGCCACATCGGTGCCGCCACCGAACAAGGCATCGATCACGGTCAGCGGCGGCAGCCGCACCGGTCCGATCCCGAGCGAGAGCAGCGACAGCCATACGACCAAAACGACAAGCACCGCCATTACGCCCGCTCGCCGGCTTGCCGTCATATCCGTCGTCACCATGACGTTCTGAACGCTCATCCATCGTCCTCGACCGGCCGCAGCTGCGCGCCGATTCATGATCTCACTCAGGGCCGCAGCCCTCATGCGACAAAAAAGGCGCACTCGTCCAGTCAGGATTACGCGCGCGCCGTGTTCGGCAAGGATGGGATTGACTCCGATCTTGACAAACTTCTACCATAATTCCCGACGGTTCCCCTGTTTGGGGATCAAAAGGGAATGCGGTGCCGGGACTTTCCCCAATGCCGCGGCTGCCCCCGCAACTGTATGCGGCGAATTTTTCGTCAAATGCCACTGGGAATCTCGGTCCTGGGAAGGCGACGAAGGGTAACGACCCGCGAGCCAGGAGACCTGCCGTCAGCCGTGGTCACACGCGAAGATGTCGGTCGGGGAGTACAGGCATTAGCTTCACCAAGGGTGCGGAAGCACGTGGTGGGACTTGGTTCGCTGTGACGTGCCACTGACGTCATACCGAGGTCCAAGCCATGTCTTCCGCCATCGTTGCCGCGCAGCAGCGTCGCAGCTTCTTGCTCGCTTCCACGTTTTTCGTATCCCTTCTTTCGCTCAGCATTCCTGCCGCCGAAGCGCAACAGCCTCCTGCGGACCAGTTGCCGCCGGTCGAGGTCTCTCCCGCCGGCGATCAGAATCGAACCCGGGCCAAGCCCATCAATGAAGAGGGATCGGGGACGCGCCGCGCATCGTCGAGGGCCGCGCCGGCCACCAACACGACCGTCGCCCCGGCACCGGGCCCCAACGTATCGTCGGCCGGTGGCACGACGGCCGTCCGGCAATTCAGCGGCATCGTCGGCGCATCGGCATCTGTCATCACGGCGGAGGATATTGCGCGTTCGCCGGCCCAATCCGTGCAGGAGATCATCGCGCAGACGCCCGGCGTGCAGCTGACGTCGCTCTACGGCGGCGTAAATGGCGTCGGGACCAGCGTCGACGTTCGAGGGTTTGGCGCGTTCGCCACCTCCAATACCCTGCTCCTCATCAATGGACGCAGGGTCAATGACGTCGACATGCAAGGCGTGGACTTCTCCACCATTCCCCGCGATTCGATCGAACGCATCGAAATTACCCGCGGCAACAGCGGCGCCGTACTCTACGGCGACAATGCGATCGGCGGCGTCATCAACATCGTCCTGAAAAACGGCGTCGGCGGCCCGCCGGTCGCGATGCGCGGCGAAGCGGGCGTCGGCTCGTTCAACCAGCGGCTGGCGAACATATCGGTTGCGACCAACTCCGGACCGTGGTCGACGTCGTTCTATGGCAACGCCATCAAGTCCGACGGATACCGGGTCAATAACGCACTCGACCAGCGTAACGGGATCGGGAACATCAACTACACTACACCTGATCTCACGGCATTCCTGACCCTGTCCGGCGATGAGCAGAAGCTGGGATTTCCCGGCGGCCGCACGGTCAGTCCGTCCACCGGACTCAACCAGCTACTGACCGACCGGACCGGCACCAACACCCCGTTCGACTATGGCAACAAGCAGGGCGCCAACGCCACCGCCGGATTCACCAAGACCCTGTGGAACGGCGCCGAACTGATCGTCGATGGCGGTGTGCGGGACAAGAAGCAGCAGGCCGGCTTCTTCGGCAATTCTCCGTCGATCCCGTTTAACTACGTCGACACGGAGTTGCAGACGTGGTCCTTGACTCCACGGCTGAGCATCAAGAATGCGATGTTCGGATTGCCCTCAAGCATTCTGACGGGCATCGACTATTACGACGCAACCTATCACTCGGACCGGCCTGAATTTAAGGGCGCGCCTCCGGTTCATACCTACGATCTCTCCCAAAAGACGCTCGCTGCCTATTGGCAACAAACCGTTGGGATATTGCAGGCCACCGATTTCTCATATGGCGCGCGAGTTCAACGCACGAGCGTAACTGCAAGAGACACCCTTGATCCAATGGCGCCAGGCTATTTCGGCGAAAACCAGATTGCGCCTCTGGATAGCGCTGAAACAAATCACGCCTTGCATATCGGTCTTGAGCACCGTTTCAATGAGAATTTCGCGGTCTTCGGCCGCGCCGCGAGCGCGTTTCGCACGCCGAATGTCGATGAGAGAGTGGGATCCACTCCCTCATTCGATCCCACATTCACAATCGCCTTGCCCAAGACTTTCGTCCTGAAAACACAAACGTCGAACGATATTGAAGGAGGTATCAGGATCAAGGCCGGATCTTTCGAAATACAATCGAGCATCTACAACATGGATCTTACAAATGAGATTCATTTCAATCCGGTGGTCGGCATCGATCTTAACCTGGATCCCACACGGCGATACGGCAGTGAAACCAGTGCGTCGCTGCGCGCCAGCGATACCGTGCTGTTGCGTGGTGGAGTGGCCTATACCCGCGCGGTGTTTCGTGAGGGTCCCTTTACGGGCAACGACATTCCTCTGGTATCGCGCTACACCGCCAATGTCGGCGTGAGCTGGAATGTCTGGCAAAAGTATTTCGTGGTCGATGCGACGGTGCGCTATTGGAGCAGCCGTCGCATGGACAACGATCAGGCAAACACCCAGCTGCTCATTCCAGCGAACGCGACGGTCGACTTCAAGCTGAGCGGAGAATATGACCGGTTCTTCTGGTCATTGAGCGTGAATAACGTCTTCAATGCACTATATTACGATTATGCGATCGCCAGCCAATTCACCCCCGGTAACTTCAGCGCTTATCCGCTGCCGGGCCGGACTTATATGGTGAAGGCCGGCGCGACGTTCTGAACGGGGAACTTTTGGAAAAGCGCGCCGACCGGTCAGATCCGGTCGCGCGGAACCGGCGGCCCTTTACCACGAAGGCTGATTCGGCTCGAAAAGGACGCTTTTCCGACGATTATGGGCCTAAAGATGCCCTTTGGCGCTCCAATGCGTGCTAGGTTCGGCTCAGAGGCGCCGTCCGACGATGCGCGCCGTAAATTCCGAGGTATCCGATGGATGACGAACCGAAAAGCCCCGCCGAGCTGAAAGAGATCAGGCTGAACCGAAAAATCGCCCAGGATGCCGAAGGCATCAAGGCCATGGCTGATATTGCCGCGGCCGACATCGCCATTCGAAAGCGCACCGAGACCCTGCGTGCGATGCGACTGGCCAAAGAAGCCGCCGATCGCGACAAGCCGCCGGAACCCAAGGCCAAAGCCAAACCGAAGAAAAAGAAATCGGCTTAAATGACACAGGAAGATCGCAACCGCGCCGACGCGCGTTTCAACAAGGCTGCGCGCGCAGCGAACGATGCCAAGACCGGCAAGAGCGAGCGCGACGTCGCAACCAAGGCCGTCCTCGACAACATGGCGAAGCTGAAAGCGTTGCGGCTCGCGCGCGAGGCCGCAGAACCTCCACGCCTCGCAGCCAAGAAGACACGCGCCAAGCCGAAAAAGTCTGGAGAAAAGGGCCCCGCATTGTCCGATTGGCTGGCGGGCCAGCAAAGCGGCGGACGCCGGACCTGACGCTCTATGGTTTGAGCATGCTTTTCCGGATCATGCCCTACACCGGCGCCGGCCACTCGATCATCGAGCGCGTCTTGGTCGCGGCATCGTAAACCTGCACCTGAAGCATCTGATACTGATTCTTCAAGGCCATGCCCGCCTCCTCGGCGGCTTCGACCGTATCATGATGCGACTTGAAGTGACCGTCCACGACAAGCGAGTATCCTTCGGTCGGCGCCTTGTCGGCGCGAATGACTTTGCGCGGCTGCGGCTCTTCGGCTTCGATCTTCGGTTTTTTCATGCTTGGTTCCTTGAGTTGCGCCTCCCTTTACACTGAACAACGGAAAAAGGCAGGAAGTTTTATTCAACAATAAGTAACAGGGCCGTCAAAGGCGGTGAGATTGAGATCTAACGCGCGCGTGATTAAGTGAATTGCAGTCGATTTGTTCAACTGAGAGGAATAAATTGAGGGAACAATATGGGTGGAATCTGCAGAAAGAGCGAACGTCCCAAGAAGAACCACAAGGACGACAAGGCAAAGAAATCGCCGGCGCCGCCCCCTGCCGAGGACGACGACGAGGATGGCGATATCGCCACACCCAAGCAGGATCGCGAGGGCGATGACGATCAGCCGCTATAAATTTGGCCGCGCCTGAATCGAAATTTTCGCTTTCGATGACGCCAATGCTCTGACCTCGAGCACGCGCGCATCCCCGCGCTCAGGCGACTTCGCCTCGGATGGAGCGGTACTTCCCGTCTCGGCCGCCGTTCGCGAAGGCTGCTACGCAACGGTATTTATGGACAAATAACGAACTTCCGATAGTTTCCGTCGGCCTTGCGGGGCCGTATATCCAAACGGGATTTGAAGCAGAGATGGCCGACGTACTCGCTGCACCGCAGCAAACGAAGACGGATGCTGCGTTGCGCACGCTGGCGGCGATTTCGACGGCCCATTGGGTCAGTCATTTCCATATGTTCGTGCTGCCGATGCTGTTCCCGTTTCTGAAGCAGCAACTCGGCGTCGGCTACATCGAACTCGGCTTTGCGCTCACCGCGTTCGCTGTCACATCGGCGCTGACCCAGGCCCCGATCGGCTATCTCGCCGACCATATCGGCGCCCGCAAGGTTCTGCTGATCGGCCTTACCATCGGCGGCCTGGCGCTGATCCTGCTCGGCCTGCATTTGAGTTATCCCTTCCTGATCGCCAGCGCCGTGCTGCTGGGTCTTGCCAACAGCGTCTATCATCCGGCCGATTATGCGATCCTTTCCGCCCATATGGATGAGGCGCGCATGGGCCGTGCCTTTTCGGTCCACACCTTCGCCGGCTTCCTCGGCAGCGCGGTCGCACCTGCCATCGTGGCGACACTCGTCGCGACGACCGGAGGCCATGGCGCGCTGATCGTGGCCGGCGCGGTGGGCCCGCTGGTGGCGCTGCTGCTTCTCGTGGTCGGTATTCCCGACGCCAGCGCGGCGGACCGTCACGTCAACGGCGCGCAAGCGCCGCAGCAAAATGTCATCACGCCCACCCTGATCGTGCTGACGATCTTTTTCATGCTGCTGGGCCTGTCCAACGCTGGAATTGGCACGTTCGGCGTGGTCGCGCTGATGAGCGGCTATGACGTGTCATTCTCGGCCGCCAATATTGCGCTGACCGCGTTTCTCGGGGCCAGCGCCGTTGGCGTGCTCGCCGGCGGCTTTCTCGCCGACCACACCCAGCGTCACGGGCAGGTAGCCGCCGCCTGTTTTGCAATCAACGCCGTCATCGTAGGTATTATTGCGATGGTCGCATTACCGTCGCTGCTGTTGATGGCCGCGATGGCGCTCGCGGGCTTTCTCGGCGGCGTCATCGCCCCGTCCCGCGACATGATGGTCCGCAACGCGGCGCCGCCAGGCGCGGCAGGCCGGGCCTTCGGCATCGTCTCCACCGGCTTCAACTTCAGCGGCATCCTCAGTCCGCTGCTGTTCGGCTGGATCATGGACCAGAACATGCCGCATTGGGTGTTCGGCGCATCGGTCGTGTTCATGACGCTCACGGTCCTGCTCGCGCTTGTCACCGACCGCAGCCCGCAAGCCGGTTCCGCCGAGGCCGACGCAAGGCTGATGCAACCCTGAGTCTCATCCCGGACAGTTGACAGCATGGGGAGACGACCCATGATGCTGCAAAACAACACAGATCCCGGGATGAACGCCATGACCCACAATCCAGACCTCGTGATCCGTGGCGGCAGCATCGCCGACGGCCTCGGCGGCGAACTGTTCGAGGCCGATGTCGCGATCACCAACGGCCGCATTGTGGAAGTCGGCCGCGTCGCCGGCAAAGGCACGGAGGAGATCGACGCCCGCGGCAAACTGGTGGCACCGGGCTTTGTCGACCTGCATACTCATTATGACGGCCAGGTCACCTGGAGCCAGGACATCACGCCTTCATCGCAGAACGGCGTCACGTCAGCGGTCATGGGCAATTGCGGCGTCGGCTTCGCACCATGCCGTCCGTCCGATCATCAGCGGCTGATTCAGTTGATGGAAGGCGTCGAGGATATTCCCGAGCCGGTGCTGAGCGCCGGACTGCCCTGGGCCTGGGAAAGCTTCCCGGACTACATGGACTGGCTCTCGCAGCGCAGTTTCGACATCGACATCGGCGCACAATTGCCGCACGCGGCGTTGCGCGTCTATGTGATGGGCGACCGCGGCGCGCGCCGCGATCCCTCCACCGCGGAAGACAACACCGCGATGGCGGCGCTTGCCGGCGATGCCGTGCGCGCCGGCGCCTTGGGCTTCTCGACCTCGCGCACCCTCAACCACCGCACCTCCACCGGCGACTTCACGCCGACGCTGAAGGCCGGCGAGGACGAGTTGACGGCGATCGCCGGCGCGATGCACAAGGTCGGCCGCAGCGTGCTGCAATTCGTGCTCGATCAGAGCACCATCGACGAAGACCTGCCGATGATGCTGCGGGTCGCGGAAAACACCCGCTGCCCGATTTCGTTTTCGGTCGCGCAGGCCGACAAGGCGCCGCGCCGCTGGCGCCAGACCCTCGACCGCATCAATGAGGCTTCCGGGCGCGGCCTGTCGATCACGGCGCAGATCGCCGCGCGTCCGGTGGGACTGTTGCTGGGGCTGGAACTGTCGCGCAATCCGTTCCAGACTCATCCGAGCTACAACGCGATCGCGAAGCTGCCGCTGGCGGAGCGGCTGGCGCGGCTGCATCAGCCCGAAGTGCGCGCGGCGATCTTGAGCGAAACCGCTACGACAACCGACGATCCGCTGTTCTTCCGCCCGGACTACGACAAGATATATCTGCTCGGCGATCCCCCGGATTACGAACAGCCGCCGGAAAACGCGCTGGGCGCACAGGCTCGCCGCCAGGGGAAACGGCCGGAAGAACTGGCCTATGATGCGATGCTTTCGGAGCACGGCCGCGGCATGCTCTATGTGCCGTTCCTGAACTACGCCGACGGCAATCTCGATGCCGTGCGCGAAATGCTGAGCGACCCGCATTCGGTGCCGGGACTAAGCGACGGCGGCGCCCATTGCGGCATCATCTGCGATGCCAGCTTCCCGACCTATCTGCTGACGCACTGGACCCGCGACCGCACCCGCGGCGACAAGCTCTCGATCCCCTTTGTGGTGGCGGCGCAGTCGCGCAAGACGGCGCTCTCGGTCGGACTCTACGATCGCGGCGTGATCGCGCCCGGCTACAAGGGCGACGTCAATGTGATCGACTACGACCGCCTGCATCTGCATCCGCCCAAGGTGCACTACGATCTTCCGGTAGGCGGCCGCCGTTTGCTGCAACAGGTCGACGGCTACGACGCCACCATCGTCTCGGGCGTGGTGGCGCAGCGCGGCGGCAAGGCCACCGGCGCGCGTCCCGGCCGGCTGGTACGCGGCGCGCAGGGCAATGCCCCGAGGATCGAAGCCGCGGCTTCCTAGACCAGCTGGCGTCGTTCCCGCGTAGGCGGGAACCCATACGCCGTGCTGCCCGCGTTCAGGTAGAATGCGTGCGGACTGTCTTTCGTTTCAATAGAAACGTCGGTGGCTATGGGTCCCGGCGTTCGCCGGGACGACGATAAGGTGTCCTTACCTCACGCAAACTTCGGTCGCGGCACTTCGCCCATCAGGCGGGCGCGCTCGGTGTTGGGCCAGAGCAGCAGCAGGCCGAGCAGGCCGGAGGCGATCATGATGACGGCGTTGATGGTGAAGCCGGTCATGTAACCTTCCAGCGGCACCGCCGCGCGCTGGATCACGCTACCCATGACCGAGGGCGCCAGGATGCCGGCGACGGTGTAGATCGCGCCGTAGATCGCGATCACGGCGCCGCGCTGCGATACCGGCGTGAATTCGCTCAGCATCGGCGGACAAACCACATAGATCGATCCGCAAAGCCCGGCGCCCACCACCAGCACGGCGATCTGCAGCCCCGCGCCGTCCACATGCGGAAGAAAGGCAAGGATCGAGCCCCCGACGATCAACGGGACCGAGCCCAGCACGCCGCGGGCGCCGCGCGTGCTAACGCCACGCGCCATCAGCACCTGCGAAGTCCAGCCCGTGAGCAGCACGACGGCGGCGCCGAACACCCATGGCAGGACCGAGACCCACCCCGCGTCCTTTTGCGAGAAGCCCAGGCCCTTCACGATGAAGGGCGTGAACCAGGTGAGACCGAGCGACAGCGCCCAATAGGCTCCGAACGTCGCGGCGCAGCAGCCGACAAAGGTGCGCGAGGTCAGAAGCTGAAAATAGGGAATGCGGGGCTCCACCGCCTCCATGGCGGCGCTGTTCGCCAGTGGCCCTTCCTCGCCAAGAATCAGCCACGCCACCGCCCACAACAGGCCGGCGACGCCGAGCGCGCCGAACGCATAGTGCCAGCTGTAATTCACGATCACCCAGTTCAGCGCTGGCACTGCCAGGATCACGCCAAAGGCCGAACCCTGCGACAGGATCGCGGTCGGCAAAGTGCGCTTCTCGTCGGGAAACCATTTGTATAATGCGTGCGCCGCTACCGCGAATGCGGGGCCCTCGCCGGCGCCGAGGATGATGCGGCAGATCAGCAGTGTGGTGAAGCTGACTGTGCCCATCATCGGGAATTGCGCCAGCGACCAGATCAGCGCCAAGGCGAGCAACACCCAGCGCGTGGCAACGCGGTTGACGATGAAGCCGACCACGATGGCCGCGATCGAGAACAGGAAGAAGAACGAGGAGCCGAGCAAGCCGAACTGATCCGGCTCGAGCTTCAGATCGGTCATGATCGGCACGCCGGCGAGACCGACCACGATCTTGTCCGCGAAATTCACCAGCATGAAGAAAAACAGCAGAAACGTGATTTTCCAGGCACCTTTCGGCGTCGGCTGCGCGGTCATGCAGGTTCTCCTTCATCGTTTCCCGGCCTGATGATAGGCCGCAAGCAATGCTACCTAAGGGATATCGGGCAATGCAACCGGACATTTCTCACCTTCACTAATTCGCTGTTCACTAATTCGCGGATTGAATTGTCCCCCTGGAGGATTCGATGCGCGACAACAGCATGACCGCACGATTGAGCGGAATTATCCGTGGAAATGGCGGTTTCTGATCCCGGAATAGGAGTCGGTGAAGGCCGGCCGGTCTGAGATCGTTCCGCCGGGTTGGAGATTTCCACCGCCGGAATCTGTTCACAGAGCTTGCGGAAATATTACGATTGCTATCTGCGGACTTGCACCATTACGACCGGCTCGCGTGCGCTGCAACTTGTCCTCCGCCCCACGACACGCCGCTGACGCTGTTCCGGAAGCGCCTCGCCGTCCGCCACGATCGCGTCGCAATCACGATTGGGACCGTGATCTCCGGCGATGGGCTTGCTATATTGCCCGACAACCAACGGAAACTTTTCCATGATGAACGTATCCAGCCATCGCCTTTCGCAAACCATCGGCTTGCCCCCATCGTGCTGAGCGTTCGCAATCTGACCAAGAGCTATCGCTCGGCCGGAGAGCAGGTTGAGGTGCTGCGTGGCGTGAACCTCTGCATCGCCGCGGGCGAGCGGGTCGCGCTGACCGGAGAATCCGGCAGCGGCAAGAGCACGCTGCTGCACCTGATCGCCGGACTGGATCAGGCTGACGGCGGCGAGATCAGGCTGACCGACGCGCTGGTGTCCGATCTGCCCGATGCCGGCCGTGCGGCCTTGCGGCGCGACCGGCTGGGTCTGGTATTTCAACAGTTCAATCTGATCCCGAGCCTGAACGTCCTGGACAACCTCGTGTTCCAGTCGCGTATTGCCGGCCGCCACGATGACGCCTGGCATGACGAACTGGTGCAGCGGCTCGGCCTCGGCGGTCTGCTGAAACGCTATCCGGAGCAATTGTCCGGCGGCCAGCAGCAGCGGGTCGCGATCGGCCGCGCGCTGGAGGTGAAGCCGCTATTGCTGCTGGCCGACGAGCCGACCGGCAATCTTGACGAGGCAACGGCGGACGACGTGCTCGCGCTGACGCGCGACCTCGTGGCGCGAACCGGCTGCGGCTTCCTGATGGTGACCCATAGCGCGCGGCTGGCCGCGACGCTCGACCGAAGGATCAATCTTCATGCGGGGCTGGTCGCATGAGCCGTATCGTCTGGATCCTCGCGGTTCTGCTGAGCCATTGGCGGCGGCACCCGATGCAACTTGCGACATTGCTGATCGGATTGATTTCCGCGACCGCGCTGTGGAGCGGGGTGCAGGCGCTGAACCAGCAGGCCCGCACCAGCTACGATCGTGCCGCCGCGATTTTCGGCGGCATCAAACCGGCCATGCTGGTCGGTCGCGACGGCGCAACTTTCCCGCAACAACTCTTTGTCGATCTGCGCCGCGCCGGCTGGCCGGTGTCGCCGGTTCTGGAAGGCCGCGTTCAGATCGGCGGACGCTCGTTCCGGCTGTTGGGCATCGAGCCCATCACCCTGCCGGCGAAAGTGGGTAATGCGCCGACGATCGACAGAGCCGGCCTGCAATCGTTCGTGACGCCACCCGGCGAAACGCTGGTGGCGCCCGAGGTTCTCTCCGAACTCAACCTTCCGGAAGGCGCGACACCGCTTTCGAGCGATGGCGCGCAACTGCCACCGCTCCGCATTCAGGCGCAACTTGTGCCGGGCGTGCTGGTGGTCGATATCGGCATCGCGCAGCGGCTCCTGAAAATGCCGGATCAGGTTTCACGGCTGTTGATCGGCAGCAACAAGGCAAGGCATGCGCCGCTGGAAGCCGTCGCCGGCGACAGGCTTCGACTGGTCGAGGCGGATGCCGAGAGCGATCTCGGGCGCCTCACCGACAGCTTTCATCTGAACCTGACCGCCTTCGGCCTGCTGTCATTCGTGGTCGGGCTGTTCATCGTCAATTCGGCGATCGGGCTTGCGTTCGAGCAGCGCCTGCCGATGCTGCGTACCCTGCGCGCCTGCGGGGTGTCGGCACGGATGCTGAACGCGGTGCTGCTGGTCGAACTGGTATCGCTGGCGCTTATCGCCGGCATCATGGGGCTGGTTTGCGGATACCTGATCGCAGCTTCGCTCTTGCCTGACGTCGCGGCTTCCCTGCGTGGACTCTATGGCGCGCAAATTCCCGGTGAACTGACGCTGAAGGGCGAGTGGTGGATCGCCGGCCTCGCCATCAGCGTGATCGGCGCGCTGGCGGCGGCGTCCGCGAGCCTTTTGAAAGCGATCCGCCTGCCCATACTGGCTGTCGCACAGCCTTATGCATGGCAGCAGGCGCAACACCGCTGGCTGATTTTGCAAACCGCGGTGGCGCTCGCCGTGTTCGCTGCGGCCGGGGGCTTTCTGTGGTTCGGCGATTTGCTGGTTTCGGGATTTGCGGTGCTCGCGGCCTTGCTTCTTGGCGCTGCGCTGGGGTTGCCCGCGATCTTGGAAGGGGTGCTTCAGCTCGGCCAGCGCGGCGCGCGCCGCCCGCTGACGACGTGGTTCTGGGCCGACAGCCGTCAGCAATTGTCCGGATTGTCGCTGGCGCTGATGGCGCTGCTGCTCGCACTCGCCGTCAATGTCGGCGTCGGCACCATGGTCGAAAGCTTCAGCCGAACGTTTGTCGGTTGGCTCGATGGACGGCTGGCGGCGGACGTTTACATCAACGCCTCCAACGATGCGCAGGCAACCGAGATCAAGGCGTGGCTGCGTGAACGTCCCGAAGTCGAGGCGATCCTGCCCGGCGGCCGGGCCGACGCGCAGATGGATGGTGCGCCGATCGAGATTCTGGGGCTCGCCGATCACGCCACCTACCGGGATCACTGGCCGCTGCTCGAGGCGACATCCAACGCCTGGACCCGGCTTCGTCCCGGCGATGCCGGCCTCGTCAGCGAGCAACTGGCGCGGCGCCTGAAGCTCGGGATCGGCGATCGGATCGAGGTGGCGGCGCCTGGGGGCAACTGGACGCTCGAAGTCGTCGGGATCTATGCGGATTATGGCAATCCCAAGGGACAGATTGCCGTGAACTTCGCCGCACTGACCCGGCGTTTCCCCGCGATCCCGCAAACGCGGTTGGGCTTGCGCGTCGCCCCTGCCGCGGTGCCGGCGTTGATCGCGGCGCTGCAGGAAAAATTTGGCCTCGACAGCCGTAACCTGCTGGATCAGGCGACACTGAAGGCCGAATTCGACGCAGATCTTCAACCGGACCTTTGCCGTGACGGCGGCATTGAACGCCTTCACGCTTGGCGTAGCCGGTATCGCGCTGCTGACCAGCCTGCTGACGCTGAGCAATGCCCGTCTGCCGCAGCTGGCGCCGCTGTGGGCCGTGGGATTCACGCGGCGGCGGCTCGCGGCGATCGAGCTGTTGAAGACCATGTCGGTGGCCCTGATCACGACCCTGCTCGCGCTGCCCTTGGGCCTCGGGGTGGCGTGGTGCCTGATCGCGGTGGTGAACGTGAAAGCTTTCGGCTGGCGGCTGCCGTTTCATGTCTTCCCCCTGCAATTGCTCGAGCTGTTGGGCGTGGCCATGGCGGCCTCGCTATGTGCCGCGCTGCTTCCCGTGCTCAAGCTGGCGCGCATGCAGCCGGCGCGCCTGATCAAGATCTTTGCCGATGAACGCTAAGGCGATATCCCGCCGCGCCTTCACGGGCGGCCTTGCACTTCTCGGGCTCGGCCGCGGGCCTGCGCTGGCGCAAGGTTTTGCCGGGCTCGGCCTCGACGCTGAGGGATTCGCAGCCGTCACGCCCGGCAAAACCTTCGCTTTTCCGGCGGATCACGGCCCGCATCCCGATTTCCGGATCGAGTGGTGGTACCTCACGGCAAACCTCATGGACCGGAACGGCGTCGCCTATGGCGCGCAATGGACCCTGTTTCGTCTGGCATCGCGGCCGGGCGCACCGCAGCAAGGCTGGGCCAATCAACAGATCTGGATGGGCCATGCCGCGGTGACGCGTGCGGATCTTCACCGGTACAGCGAGACAATTGCCCGCGGCGGGATCGGCCAGGCCGGCGTCGAGGCAAAGCCGTTTCATGCCTGGATCGATTCATGGGAGATGCGCGGATCCGACGGCATGGGCGACGTGACGCTCGCGCCGCTCGAACTCACCGCATCGGCTGCGGATTTCAGCTACGCGCTGCATCTTTCAGCCGATCGCGCGCTGGTGCTGCAGGGCGATGCCGGCTACAGCCGGAAATCGGAGCGCGGACAGGCCTCGTATTATTACAGCCAGCCTTATTTCAAGGTGGCCGGCACGATCACCCTCGATGACAAGCCCGTTGAAGTCACCGGACAGGCCTGGATGGACCGGGAATGGAGCAGCCAGCCGCTCGCCTCGGACCAGACCGGATGGGACTGGTTTTCGCTGCATCTGAACTCGGGCGAAAAGCTCATGCTGTACCGGCTGCGCCAGAAGGACGGCCGCAACGATCTCTACGGCAACTGGATCGAGCCGGGCGGCCGTTCCCTCCAAATCGCTTCGGCGGACAATATCATCGCACCGACGATGTTCACCGACATCGGAGACCGCAAGGTGCCGACCGGTTGGCGCGTCGTTCTTCCCGCCCACGGCCTTGCGATCGAAACCGCGCCGCTGAATGCCAGGACCTGGATGGCAACGAGCTTTCCCTATTGGGAAGGACCGATCAGTTTTGGCGGCAGCCACAGCGGATCTGGGTATCTCGAACTGACCGGCTATTGAGACCATCGACGGTTCAAGGAGGATTCCGCGATGCGTCATCGCGGCCTCTATCAGAGGCGCTGATGTTGGGATAACATCAAGGACATCTTGAAGGGCGGATAGCCGGCGGCAAGGGCATCGGCCAAGACGTCATCCAGGACGTCATCGCCCAAGCCATCGCGCCCGAACTCATGCTCAAATAAAAAGATGGATCGGGATGACGACTGGAGAAAGTCATCCTGCTCCGATCAAGAGCGCGGAGCCGTTTGCCACACCACGTCGCGCAAGCCGAGATGGATGTTCAGATGATCACAATTCCGGAACTGGTCGCGCAAGCCCTGGGATCTTTTCTGACCACGGAAACAAAAGGCCGGTTTGGCTCGTCGCATGGCCACTTGCCTGAGATCCTTCCCTATGCGGCTAAACTGACACTGGAGTGCATCGGCAACAGCGACGCCCTGTATCACAATCTGGAGCACTCCATGCTCGTCACCCTTGCCGGGCATGACATCCTGATTGGACGAATGATGATGCGGCCGACGACCGCCAGCGACTACGCGAATTTCATTGTCGCATGTCTCGCCCATGACATCGGATACGTTCGCGGAATTGTTCAAGGGGACGAAGAAGAATCCTACGTCGCGGATCTCAGCGGCCGCCTAGTTCAGCTGCCGCGAGGATCGTCGGACGCCGCGCTCGCGCCGTATCATGTCGACCGCTCAAAGCTGTTCGTGGTCGAGCGGCTCGACGGGGTCGAAGAGCTCGACGCCACCCGAATCGCCAGAGCCATTGAATATACGCGCTTCCCCTACACGGCATCCTCGAATGACGATCTGGTCGAAGAGGAGGGTCTGCTGCTGCGCGCCGCCGACCTCGTCGGCCAGCTCGGCGACCCCAACTACCTGAAAAAGTCAAATGCGCTGTTCTACGAATTCGAGGAAATCGGACTGAACAAAACGCTCGGCTACGATACGCCGGCAGATGTCGTCGACAAATATCCGCAATTCTACTGGAACAACGTCGCTCCGCAAATTCAGACGGCGATACGCTATCTCAATGTCACCTCGAGCGGACGGCAGTGGATAGCGAACATCCATAGCAACGTTTTCCGGGCGGAGCGCGAGCTCAGCCTCTCGGGTCCGCAGCTATAGCCTCAGGCAATTTCGCGGGCGTCGCGCCGCCGGTAGACCATCAGCATCAGCGGTGCAAGCCGGCGCAGCAATCGGAGCGCGACAATCGGCGCGGGCGCGGAGAACGGCAGCGCAAGATCGCTTTGGGGAACACCGCGAACGGCTTTGGAAAGCTCATCTCCGAGGGCAATCGACAGCGCAACCGCGCGGCCATTGCAGCCGGTCCAACCGTAGGCATCAGGTCCGAGGCGATGAATGCGGGGCATGAAATCCGTGGTCATTCCGACATAGCCGTTCCAGACGTAGTCGAATTCGACCTGGCCGATCTGCGGCCACAGCCGCTTGAGGCGCTCCGCTACGATGGTCTTGATCCTTTCGGCTTTGTTGCCCGGGCCGATCACGGCTCCGCCGGTCACAAGGCGATTCCGCGCATCGTAGCGGGCAAAGTAGAGTTCGCCGTGCGTATCGGACATCGCCTGCCGGCCCGGAATGATGGTTTGCCGGGCTGTTTCCGGCAGCGGCCGCGTCGCCATTTGCCAGGACAAAACCGGCACGACTTCACGCGCGATCTCCGGCATCAACGACTTTGAAAATTCGCCGGTGTAGGCGTTGGTCGCCACGATCAGGGCGCGGCCGCTGATCTCACCCTTTTCGGTCTTGACCACCCAGCGATCGTTGCGCCGTTCGAAGCGGACCGCGGGCGAGCGCGCATAGATGCGACAGCCATGCTCGAGCACCACGCGCGCAAGCCCGCGCGATAGCGCGAGCGGATTGATATGGCCTCCGCTTCTGTTCCAGAAGCCGCCGAACCAGGCATCCGATCCGAGCATCTGCCGCGTCTGGTCGCGCGAGAGCAGTTCGACCGGTGCACCGAATTTCGACCATTGCCGCACCCGCCGTTCCGCGATGGCGATGCGACCCGGCGAATGCACCGGCTGAACCCAGCCTGTTTGCTCCTGCTCGGCCTGAATTTGATAGCGCCGCGCGACATCGAACAATGTCGAAGCGCTGTCGCGCAACAGCGCGACAAAACGTTCTCCCGCCGCACCGTGCCTGGCAATAATATCATCCGGGTCGGGCCGCGACAGGGTCGGGATCACCTGTCCGTTGTTGAGGCCGGACGCGCCCCAGCCCGGCTCCATCGCCTCGATGATGGCGACGTCGACGCCCGCCTCACGCAGATGCAGCGCCGTCGACAAACCCGTGAAGCCGCCGCCAATGACGACAACGTCGGCTACAGTAGCCCCAATGAGTTCGGGCAGATCGGGACCGGGAGGCGTCGCGGCGGCCCATAGCGAGTCGGGCCACCTGACTTTTGCGGTATCCATCATCGTCTTCTCTCCGGCGATCGACGCCGCTTGAATGGGCTGGATCGCAGGCACCGTCCCCATCTGGTTAGCTTAGTATGCCAGTTCACGCCGGAGAAACAGGGCGACACTCAGGAACGTCGAGGGACCCGTGGGCCCGCGATATCCTGGCGGCTCCCTGAGACTGCCCGAAGCGGGAGCGCCGGCCGCCGCAGGAGGCGCGGTTTGCGTCGCTCCCGCGGCAGCCAATGGCACATTGCCGGCCTTCGTCGAAACCTAGCGCGGCGTCTTAGAAAAAAGCCGCGGTCGAATGACCGCTACGGCCCTTTCGTCAGCGGGCAGCCGCTGTCCTTGGCCGACGGAAATGCCTTGTCGCCCGGCACCACCGCGAGTTGCTTGTAGTAATCCCACGGCTTCTTGGACTCCGACGGCTTCTTGACCTCGAACAGATAGAGGTCGTGCACCATGCGGCCGTTTTCCAGCACCTTGCCGCCTTGCGCGAACAGGTCGTCGACCGGAAGCTCCTTCAGCTTCTTGGCGACGGCTTCGGTGTCCTTGGTGCCGGCAGCCTTGACGGCCTTCAGGTACTGCAGCGTGGCCGAATAGGTACCGGCCTGGATCATGTTCGGCATGCGTCCGGTACGCGCGAAGAAACGATTGGCGAGGTCGCGGCTCTTGTCGTCGCGATCCCAGTAATAGCCCTCGGTCAGCACCAGGCCCTGAGCCGCTTCAAGACCGAGGCCGTGGACTTCAGCCAATGTCAGCAACAGTCCGGCCAATTTCTGGCCACCCTTGACGATGCCGAATTCCGACGCCTGCTTGATCGAGTTGGTGGTGTCGAGGCCGGCATTGGCCAGCCCGATGATTTTGGCTTTCGAGCTTTGCGCCTGCAGCAGGAACGATGAGAAATCCGAGGAGTTCAGGGGAATGCGGACCGAGCCCAGCACCTTGCCGCCCTTTTCCTTGACGAGATCGCCGGTGTCTTTCTCCAGCGCGTAGCCGAAGGCGTAGTCGGCGGTCATGAAGAACCAGGTATCGCCGCCGGCTTCCACCAGCGCGCCGCCGGTTCCAACCGCGAGCCCATGGGTATCGTAGGCCCAGTGGAAGCCGTAAGGCTGGCAGGCATCGCCGGTCAGGCGCGACGTCGCCGCGCCCACCACGATGTCGATCTTTTTCATCTGCTTCGACAGGTCGTGAACGGCAAGCGCGACCGAGGACGTCGTCAACTCCGTGATCATGTCGACGCCGTCGACCTCATACCAGCGCCGCGCGATGCTGCTGGCCAGATCAGGCTTGTTCTGGTGGTCGGCGGAGATGACCTCGATCTTCTGGCCCAGCACGCTGCCGCCGAAATCCTCCACCGCCATCTTGGCGGCCTCGAACGACCATTTGCCGCCGTAATCCGCGTAAACTCCCGACTGGTCGTTCAGAATGCCAATCTTGACGCCCTGCGCCGACGCCTGCCCGGCCAACAACAGGCCGCATGTCGCCACGGCAGCCAACAATCCCGACTTCATAATGGTCTCCCTGAAATTTTCTGTTCCGGCATGATATTTTATAACCCTGCGGCTGCCCATATATTTCAAGTCATCCAATAGTCTGGGAGCCTTGCCCGAGGCCGGCCGAGAGGGTCTTGGTCAGGCGGTGGGCGCCGGCTTTTTGCGTGACGAGCCGTCGGCCAGATTGCGAACCAGGATATAGAAGATCGGCGTGAAGATCAGGCCAAACAGGGTCACGCCAAGCATGCCGAAGAACACGGCGACGCCGACCGCCTGACGCATCTCCGATCCCGAACCGGATGAAATCACCAGCGGCAGCACGCCAAGGATGAACGCGAACGACGTCATCAGGATCGGCCGTAGCCGCAGCCGGCAGGCCTCGATGACGGCCTCCAGACGATCGCGTCCCTCGTTTTCGATGTCGCGGGCGAATTCGACGATCAGGATAGCATTCTTCGCGGCGAGGCCGACAAGCACGACGAATCCAATCTGGGTCAGGATGTTGACGTCCTGTCCCATGATCCGCACCCCGATAGTCGCGGCCAGCAGGCACATCGGCACGATCAGGATGACGGCGAACGGCAGGCTCCAGCTGCCGTACTGCGCCGCCAGCACCAGGTATACGAACAGCACGCAGATCGGGAACACGTAGAGACCCGAATTGCCGCCGGTGACCTGCTGATAGGACAGGTCCGTCCATTCGTAGGAGAAGCCGCTCGGCAGCGTCTGTTCCGCAAGTTGCTTCATCGTCGCAATGGCAGCCGCCGAACTCGTTCCCGGCGTGGTGTCGCCCTGCAATTCGGACGCCGGATAAAGATTGTAGCGCGCGACGCGATCGGGTCCGGAAACATCGCGGAAGTCCACCACGCTGCCGAGCATCACCATGTCGCCGGCGGCATTGCGGGTGCGCAGCCGCGCGAGATCGGCGGTTTCCTTCCGGAACGGCAAGTCGGCCTGCGCGGTGACGTGATAGGTACGGCCGAAAATATTGAAGTCGTTGACATAGGCCGAGCCGAAGTAAGTCTGGATCGCGTCGGTCACGCCCTGGATCGGCACGCCGAGCTTCTGCGCCTTGATGCGGTCGATATCGACGAACAGTTGCGGGGTATCGGCGCTGAACGGCGAGAATACCTGTGTCAAACCAGGCGCCTTGCGCGCGGCCCCGACCAGTTCGTCGGTGGCTGCCGCCAGCAATTCGGGACCCCGGCCCTGACGGTCCTGGATCCGCATGGTGAAGCCGCCGCCGGTGCCGATGCCGGGCACCGCAGGCGGCGGTATCACGATGATGAACGCGCCCTGCAGCGCCGACAGCCGCTTGCGCAATTCGCCGGTGATCGCGGTCGCGGACAGCCCCTTTTTCAGACGCACTTCCGGCTCTTCGAAGACCGGAAACAACGCCGCGGCATTGCCTGCTTGCGTTCGGGTCGCGCCGGAGAAGCCGGCAAATGCCGCGACCCGGACGATGCCGGGCGTGTCGAGCGCGATCTTTTCGATCTCGCGGACGATTTCAGTGGTGCGCGCCAGCGAAGCCGCGCCCGGCAATTGCACCGAAACGATCACGTAGCCGCGATCCTGTGCCGGAATAAAGCCTTGCGGCGTGGTGACCAGGAGCCACCCGGCACTGCCGATCAGGACCGCATAGACCAGCAGCATCACAACCGAATGCCGGATCACGAAGCCGGCAGCGCTGCTGTAGCCATGGGACAGGCGATCGAAGCCGCGATTGAAAAAACCGGTAAACCTTTCCCAGCCGCGGCCGATGAAATTCCAGCTCGCGGGCGGCCGCTTTTCTTCATGCGGCTGCAGGATCAGCGATGCCAGCGCGGGGGAAAGCGTCAGCGAACAGAAGCAGGAAATCGCGGTCGCGACCGCGATGGTGATGGCGAACTGCTGGAAGAACTGACCGGAGATGCCGCCGAGGAACGCCGTCGGCACGAATACCGCGCATAGCACCAGCGCAATCGAGACCAGCGCGCCGCCGACCTCTTCCATCGTCTTGAGCGCGGCGTCGCGCCGGTTCATGCCGTCGCGCAGATGCCGCTCGACGTTTTCGACCACCACGATCGCGTCATCGACCACGATGCCGACCGCGAGCACGAGGCCGAACAGCGTCAGGTTGTTGATGGAAAATCCAAGCGCCGCCATCACCGCGAAGGTGCCGACCAGCGACACCGGGATGGCGATGATCGGAATGATCGCCGGACGCCAGCCCTGCAGGAATACCAGCACGACAATGACGACGAGCGCCATCGCCTCATAGATCGTCTTGATCAGTTCGCTGACGGATTGGGCGATGAATTCGGTCGGGTTGTAGCCGATATTGTAATCGAGCCCGCGCGGAAACTCGGCTTTCAGTTTCGCCATGGTATTGGAAATATTTTTGGCCGTGGCCAGCGCATTGGAGCCCGGTCGCTGCGTCACCAGCAACGCCACCGCCGACTTCCGCAGCAGAAAGCTGTTGGTGGAATAGGCCAGCGCGCCCAGTTCGATCCTTGCCACGTCGCGCAGCCGCACCGTGCGGCCGTCGGCGCCGGCCTTGACCACGATATCCTCGAACTGCCTGATATCCTTCAGGCGGCCGGTAAAGGTCAGATTCGGCTGGAACGCGCGGTCGGCGATCGGCGGCTCCGCGATCTGTCCGCCCGTGATCTGCAGGTTCTGCGCCCGGATCGCCGCGATCACTTCGCCCGCGGTCAAGCCGAGGGTGGAGATCTTGTCGGGATCGAGCCACAGCCGCATCGAGTAATCGCGCGCGCCGAACATCTGGATATCGCCAATGCCGTCAAGACGCAGCAACTGATCGCGGACCTGCAGCAGCGCGTAGTTGCTGATATAAAGCTGGTCGAACGTGTCGTCGGGCGACAGCATGAACACGACCATCAGGATATCGGGGCTGTTCTTGCGGGTGACGACGCCGTTGCGCTGCACCTCTTCCGGCAGCCGCGGCTGTGCGATCGCCACGCGGTTCTGAACCAGCACCTGGGCCTTGTCGAGATCGGTGCCGAGCTTGAACGTGACCGTGATGGTGAGCTGGCCGTTCGAGGTCGCCTGGCTGTAGAGATAGAGCATATCCTCGACGCCGTTGATCTCCTGCTCGATCGGCGCTGCGACCGTGTCGGACACCGTTTGCGCGGAAGCGCCGGGATATTGCGTGGTGACCACCACGGTGGGCGGAACCACCTGCGGATATTCCGCGACCGGTAGCGTGGTGTAGGCGATGGCGCCGACGATCAGCAGGACGATGGACAGCACCATCGCCAGGATCGGCTGATTGATGGAAAGCCGGCCGAGATTCATGTCTTGCTACCGGCAGGAGCGGGCTTGGCGGCATGCGGGCTGACCTTGGCCCCGACCCGCGCGCGCTGCAGGCCCTCGACGATCACGCGGTCTTCCGGCTTCAGGCCTTCGCGAACGACGCGCAAGCCGTCATCCAGCGGCCCAAGCACGACAGGTTTCGCCTCCACGGTATCGTCGTCCTTGACCACGAACACGATCTTGCGGGATTGATCGGTGGCGATCGCGGTATCCGGCAGCAGCAACGCTTCATAGGGCGCGCTCCCGATCAAGCGCACGCGGCCGAACTGCCCGGGCAGGATGGAGAAATCCTTGTTCGGAACCACCGCCCGCCCGCGTAGCGTGCCGGTCGAGACGTCGAGCCGGTTGTCGAGGAAATCCACCTTGCCGTCATGCGAGGGTTTGGTTTCGCCCGTCAGCGTCACCTGGACCGGATTTGGATTCTCGCGCGCAGCTCGGCCGCTTGCCCTCGAAATAGAGCCGGTTGTATTTCAGGTAAGTCGCCTCATCCATGTCGAAATAGACATAGATCGGATCGAGCGAGACGATCGAGGTCAACAGCGTCGAGGTGCCCTCGCTGCCTTGCACGAGGTTGCCGATGCTGACGAGATGGCGGCTGACCCTGCCGCCGATCGGGGCCACGACATGGCTGAATTCGATATTGAGCTGGGCTGCTTTCAGCGCGCCTGCGGCCTGCATCTGCGCGGCATGCGCCGCCTGCAGGGTCTGGCGCCGCTGATCGACGATCGAGTCCGAGACCGCCTGGGTTTGATTCAATGTCAATGCGCGGTCGAGTTCGCGCCTGGCGAGTTCTGCCCTGGCGCGCGCGTCCGCGAGCTGGCCGTCGGCCTGCTCGGCGACGGCTTCGAAGGGACGGGCATCGATCACGTACAGGAGATCGCCGGTCTTGACGAATGCGCCGTCGCGAAACTCGACGCTGGTGACGAACCCGCCGACCCTGGCGCGAACCTGAACCTCTTCAACTGCCTCGAACCGCCCGGTGAATTCGTCCCAATCCGTGACGGTACGCTTGGTTGGCTGCGCGACCGTGACGGGCGGTGGACCGGCTGCGGCCTGTTGTGGCGGCTTGTCTCCGCAGCCGGACAGCGTGACCGCAAGCAGGACCACCAGCGGCCCGAGACCATGGAGCGAATGAAAATTGAAAACTTCCGTTCGAGCTGGACGCCCCGATTTCGCAATCGCGCTCATCTTCCACACTTTTCTGTTACAATCGAATAGGCCGATGCCACGGTCGTCCCGGGCCGCACCAACATGAGATCGATTACAGTCTGTTCAAGGACGCGCCGGGATCAAGCAAAATAGTTATGCGCCACGAAGGCTTCGGACACCTAAACACCAAACGATCCGATCGTATTGGAATAATGTACCAGAAGCGAGACCGAGCGGTCGGTGCGGCCCTGGGTGCATTTCGTCGCGGCAGCGCACCACGGGCCGGGCGGACGATCCAGGACGTTCCGGATATTGTGAGCCTAAGCCGTGCGCTTTGATACCGGCTCGACCAGGGTCAATTTGGCGAAGGGCACACCCGCCTTCAAAAGCCCGTCGCGATAATGGGCGATGTCAGCGGGGACCTTCCAGCGAAAATTCCTCAAGTGCCGTTCAACGGTGAAGCCTGGATAGCCGCTCAACAGGACTTCGGCCGCCTTCGCCGCTTCCTCACTTCGCCCCGATTGCGCCAGCGCCGCCGCGCGTATGGCGAGCACTTGAAGATGATTGGGATTCAAATACAGCGCTTCGCGCGCCCAGGACAGCGAAGCATCATATTGTCCCAGAAGGTAGTGGCTGAACGCGTTCAATGCCGCCAATTGATATCTGGGATCGTTGCCGCGCTGCACCGCCGTTAAAAACAATTCGATGGCCTGCCGATGTTCGCCGATCACCAGGTGACATATTCCAAGAACGCCGCGAGCACCCATGTCGTAGGGGTTCAACTCGACCGCCCTTTTCCCGGCATCCAGCGCAGCCTCGTAATGCCCCTCCATCGCGTGCACATAGGAAAGAATTGAAAATGCGAATGAGGAGCGAGGATCGAGCCTGACACTGCTTTCCGCCAGGCTCATCGCCTCGGCCCATAATTCGCGCGTACTTCTGATCCATCCATAATGCACGCCCTGCACCAGGATGGTGCCGAGATAGGCGCGCGCAATGCCAAGCGCCGGATCGAGCGCAATTGCCTCCCTGAACAGACCGATCGAGGCTTCGAAATCGGCTTTTGTCTGCCGGTAATAGTGGGAAAGCCCTCGCAGGAACCGATCCCATGCGGTCAGATCGGTGGACGAGGACCGGGCGGGGGCGGAAGCTTCCGCGCGAAATATTTCCGGGGCCAATGCGGCGGACAGGCTGGTGGTGATTTCATCCTGCATCGCGAACAGGTCGCCGATGTCCCTGTCATATCGGCCGGTCCATAATTGCTCGCCGTTCTCCGGGGCGATCAATTCGGCGGTGACGCGAATTTTGGATCCGGCACGCCGTACCGAACCCTGGATCAGATAGGTCGCATCGATCTCGCGAGCGATGAGACGCGCGCTCAGATTTTTGTCCCTGAACGCAAACGTCGAATTTCTGCTCAGCACCCGATAAAAGGATTGCAGGGAAAGCGCATGGATCAGGTCCTCGGTCAGTCCGTCGGAAAAATATTCATCGGTGCTGTCACTGAGATTCGCAAAGGGAAGCACGCCCACGATTGCGGTTCGATATTGAGGCAGCAGGTTTGACGCGGTCCTGGGCTCCGGGCCGCCGGTGCTGCAACCGTCCGGCGCCCAGGTCCAGACATCGACCGGCTCGTCGATGTTCTTCAGACGCAGGCTGCCGGCGTCGACAAGGCAGGCGCCGAGGTGCTTGCTGGCCTCGTGGTAGGCCTTGCCTGAAACGGCCACGCCGCCGGGGGCAGCAACCGCTTCAAGACGGACGGCGATGTTCACTCCGTCTCCGAAAACTTCATCTTCGTCGGCAATCACATCGCCCATGTGAACGCCCAGACGGAATTGCATTACCCGATCCGCGGGAAGGTGATCGTTGCGTTCCGCCATCAGCACCTGCATCGCGATGGCAGATTCGATGGCTCCGACGACGCTTGGAAACTCCAGCAGGAAACCGTCGCCGGTGTTCTTCACAACCCGGCCGCCGTGATTGAGAATGATCGGATAGATCGCGCTTCGATGCGCCTTGAACGCGGCATGCGTCCCCGCCTCGTCGGCGCCCATCATCCGCGAGTAACCGGCGACGTCGGCGCAGACGATGGCGGCCAGGCGTCTCTGCATCAACTTGGGCTCCTGAACGGCGGATGGCCCGACCGTCCCATGGTCTTAAAACAACCTGTTCGGATCGGAAACCAGAATTCGGACGCAACGATCATGCCATCCACGCAGGATTGGTTAAGATTGGCCGGCGGCCTGATGGGACGGGAACGGAGTAGTCCCCGGACGGTCTCTTGGAGGCCGCTTCGCCGCCGCCATGCCGTTGAGGAGATGGGTTCCGTTGGGGAGTTTAAGCGAACGGGCGACGCTCGCTTTGTACAAGCCAACATCGCCCAGCACGGACATCAAGTCCGCGACGTCAGGGACGCAGACCGGTAAAGGCCGCCTCTGCATTACCCGTTCGAGAGGCATCCGGCATGACTACCGGTCGACATTGAGCACTTCACCGGTGGTAGCGTCGACATCAACCTCCATATATCTTCCGGATATGTCCCGCCCCTCGATTTGCCATTCGTCGCCGGCGAATTGAGTGTGGGATACCGTCACGAGACCGAGACCGGTCGCAACATCCAACGCCATCTGCATCGAAATGAGGCCGCCCGAATCATAGGCCATGGCGGGTGTGGCTATTCCGAGCGACACGGCGGCAACGATCGGTACGATGTATTTTCGCATGGATTACTCCTGGTCGAAGCCATCTATTACTATCTGTACGCGTTACGCGTTCACATCCGCGTAACATCCCTGAAAACCATTCGATGCGCATGGCGTTCCCGCTTCACAGATCACAAAGCTGCGCGAGCGATTGGCTGCGGCCGTTTGTTGACGGCATGTTGGCAATAACGAGGTGGGTTTCCCAGCGCTGAAAAGTCCGCTGATCTCGGCCGGCACAAAGTCCGCGTTGCCCCAATGAGCTTGCCCCAACGAGCCCGCATCGTTGCCAGCAGGCGGGTTCTGCCGTAGAGTTGATCGACAAAATAACAACAATTAAAGGGAGGACTTGCCGATGGACGTTGTCCCGTTGGGTCCGGGCTTCGCCGCGGAATTGCGCGGCGTCACGCTTGCCGATGTCGCCTCGGACGATGCCGCCTATGCGGCGGCACGCGCGGCCTTCGAGGAACATTCCGTTCTGGTGTTTCGCGGCCAGGACGTGACCGACGAACTTCAACTGGCGTTTTCGCGCCGCTTCGGCCCGCCGGAAGTGACCAAGGTCGGCTCACAAGGCACGGGCTCGCATTTTGTGATCCTCTCGACCATCGGGCCCGACGGCGAGGTGGTGCCGTCGGATCACCGGCAGGCGATGCGGGCCAAGGCCAATCAGCTCTGGCACACAGACAGTTCGTTCAAGCGCGTACCCGCGCTCGCCTCGGTTCTGTCGGCGCGGATCATCCCGGCGCAAGGCGGCGAAACCGAATATGTCTCGACCCGCCTTGCGTTCGAGCGGCTCGACGCCGGCCTGCAAAACAGACTCGAGAATTCGTTTGCCTGGCACGACTACGCGCATTCGCGCGGCCAGATCGCGGCGGACCTCGCCAGCCCCGAGGAGCGCGCGGCGCTGCCGCCGCAATGCTGGCGCATGGTGTGGAAGAATCCCGCGAACGGCCGCGGCGCGATCTATCTCGCCTCGCATGCCTATGCGGTCGAAGGCATGGAAGCGGCGGCAGGGAAAAAGCTGATCGAGGAATTGATGGCGGCGGCAACGGCGCCTGGTACGAGCTACCTGCACCGGTGGCACGAGGGCGACGTGGTGATGTGGGACAACCGCGCGACCATGCATCGCGGAAGGCCATGGCCCGCGCACGAGGCGCGCCTGATGGTCCGCACCACCCTATCCGCGACCAAAGCCGATGGTGTCAGCACCATGTCCACGCCATCCTCGGAGGCTGCGGAATAGCCGATCCCAGACGTCTTTACGACTTTGTGGCAAACCAGATGACATGGCGTGCGCCACTCTGCTTCGCCGTGGCGCGCACGGCAACCTCGTTCACATCGAAACCTGCATCGCGAAGCCGTTTGGAAAACAGGCCATTGGGCCCGGACGACCAGACCGCGGCGACGCCGCCCGGCCGCAACGAGTTGCGGATCGCCCGCAGTCCCTTGAGGTCGTAGAGCGCATCATTGGCTTTGCGGATCAGTCCCTCCGGACCGTTGTCGACATCGAGCAGGATCGCGTCGAACGCCGACCGGTGGGATTGAATCACCTCGATGACGTCTGCGGTCTGAATATTGGCGCGGGGGTCGCCAAGGCTGTCGCCGAAGAGGCCCGCCATCGGACCCCGCGCCCATGCGATCACGGCGGGCACCAATTCGGCCACCGTGATCCGCGCTTCGGGTCCCAGCACCGCGAGCGCGGCACGGAGCGTGAATCCCATGCCCAGTCCGCCGATCAACAGATGCGGGCGCTTGACCGCTTCGATTCGCCTGCAGGCCAGTGTAGCGAGTGCCTCCTCCGATCCGCTGAGGCGGCTGTTCATCAGTTCGTTCTGGCCCAGCATCATGGAGAACTCGGTGCCCCTCCGCATCAGGCGCAGTTCGACGCTGGCGTCGGGTACCCGTGCGGTACCGATATGTTCCCATGGTATCATGCGACTTCTACTTTTTGGCTGACTCGCGCGAGGTCTAGCACGACACAACCAGGCCCGGGGGCCCTGTCCAATTTTTAGTCGTCGTTTGTCGACAGTTTCATCTTGCGGCATGGATTGGCGCCATGTGAGCCTCTTCGCGATATGGGTTTCAACCGATCCAGGGGCTGCATTCCAGCGCTTTAACAGGGCTTGCCGTCCCGCGTTCGCGGATCGAGCCGTCAGAAGGTAATCATGCTGAAGAAAATCTTGATCAGCCTCGCTTTGACCTGGAGCGCAGGCGCTGCGCTCGCCGAGGGGCCGAAGATGGGAGGCGTCATCAACGCCGTGATCCAACCCGAGCCGCCCGGCCTGATGCTGGCCATGATCCAGAACGGCCCGACCCAGATGGTCTCGGGCAACATCTTTGAAGGCCTGCTGCGCTATAGCCCGAAACTGGAGCCATTGCCCGGACTTGCCGAAAGCTGGAGCATCAGCGAAGACGCCAAGGTCTACACCTTCAAACTCAAGCCGGGCGTTACCTGGCATGACGGCAAGCCGTTCACCTCGGCCGACGTGGTATTCTCGATCGAAATGCTGAAGCAGACCCACGCGCGTGCGCGCGGCAATCTGACGCAGCTTGAGAAGGTCGAAGCGCCTGACGATCTCACCGTCGTGTTCACGCTGAAACAGCCGTTCGGACCCTTCATCGGCATCTTCGAAGTCGGCTCGCTGCCGATTGTTCCGAAGCATTTGTACGAAGGCACCGACTTCAAGACCAATCCCAACAACAACGCGCCGATCGGGACCGGTCCGTTCATGTTCAAGGAGTGGCAGAAGGGTTCGTTCATTCGCCTCGTCAAGAATCCGAATTACCACATCAAGGGCAAGCCCTACCTCGATGAGATCTACTGGCAGGTCATCCCCGACGCCGCGGCGCGTTCGGTGGCCTACGAAACCGGCAAGGTTGACGTGCTGCCCGGCGGCTCGGTCGAAAACTTCGACGTCCCGCGCCTGAGCAAGCTGAAGGATACCTGCGTCACCGGCGCCGGCTGGGAATTCTTCAGCCCATTGGCGTGGATGTGGCTCAACAACCGCGCCGGCCCGACCGCCAACAAGAAGGTCCGGCAGGCGATCATGTACGCGGTCGACCGCAACTTCGCCAAGGATGTGATCTGGAACGGCCTCGGCAAGGTTGCGACCGGTCCATCGGCATCGACCATTAAATTCTATACCGACGACGTGCCGAAATATCCGTACGACCCCGCCAGGGCCAAGGCCCTGCTGAAGGAAGCCGGCTACAACGGCGAGAAGGTTCGGCTGATGCCGCTGCCCTATGGCGAAACCTGGCAGCGCTGGGGCGAAGCCGTGAAGCAGAATCTGATGGACGTCGGCATGAAAATCGAAACCATCGCCACCGACGTGCCCGGCTCGAACCAGAAGATCGGCGACTGGGATTACGATATCTCCTTCACCTATCTCTATCAGTACGGCGATCCCGCGCTCGGCGTCGGCCGCAATTACGTCTCCAGCCAGATCACCAAGGGCCAGCTGTTCAACAACGTCGAAGGTTATTCGAATCCCGAGATCGACAAGCTGTTTGCCGAAGGCGCGGTCGCCACGCCCGATTCCAAGCGCAAGGAACTCTACGAGAAGGCGCAGAAGATCCTGGTCGAGGACGTGCCGGTGGCGTGGATGCTCGAACTGCAATTCCCGACCATCAGCCGCTGCAAGGTCAAGGACCTCATCACGACGGCCATCGGCGTCAATGATGGTTTTCGGGACGCCTGGATTGACAAGTGAGGCCTTGGACGATGCATTGTCCGGCACGCGCCGGATAATGGCGTCAGCGCGTTGTGATGTCCCTGCGATGAGCCTTTGATGCTGTCATTCGTTGCCCAGAGGATCGCAAAGGGCGCGATCGTTCTGCTCGCCATTGTGGTGCTGAACTTTTTCCTGATCCGGCTCGCGCCGGGCGATCCGGCCGTCGTCATGGCGGGCGAAGCCGGCGCCAGCGACCAGGTTTTCGTCAGCCAGTTGCGCGAGAAGTTCGGCCTCAACAAGCCGCTGCCGGAACAACTTCTTATTTACGTCAAAGGCATTCTGAGCTTCGATCTCGGCTTTTCATTCCGCCAGCAGGCGCCGGTCTCGAAGCTGATACTGGACCGGCTGCCGGCAACGCTGTTGCTGACGATGAGCGCCTTCGCGATCTCGCTGGTACTCGGCGTTCTCTTCGGCACACTGGCGGCGCGCTGGGCCGGAACATGGGCGGATACCGCGATCACGGTGATGGCGCTGGTTTTCTACGCCACGCCGTTGTTCTGGATCGCGCTGATGGCGATCCTGCTGTTTTCGGTGGCCTTGAATTGGCTGCCGAGTTTCGGCTACGAAACCATCGGCGCGAATTACACCGGCCTTGCCCACGTGGCAGACGTCGCCGCGCATCTGATCATGCCGGCGATGACGATCGGCCTGTTCTTCATGGCCACATATGCGCGCATGACCCGCGCCTCGATGCTGGAAGTGAAGCGGCTGGACTTCGTCAAGACCGCCCGCGCCAAGGGACTCCGCGACAATATCATTCAGCGGCGCCATGTGCTGCGCAACGCGCTGTTGCCGGTGGTGACCCTGGCCGGCGTCCATTCCGGCACCCTGATCGGCGGCGCCGTGCTCACCGAGACGGTATTCGCGTGGCCCGGAATCGGCCGCCTGATGTATGAAGCGCTGCTGCAGCGTGACTACAATCTGCTGCTCGGCGTTTTCGTGGTGTGTTCGGCGATGGTGCTGATCTTCAATCTTGTCACCGACCTGGTCTACCGCATGGTCGATCCGCGCATTGACTTCGCCACATGAAGCAGTTCTGGAAGCAGATGTCGCGCAATCCGAGCGGGCTGATCGGCCTGACCATTCTGCTGATCGCCGTTGTTCTGGCGGTGTTCGGACCGTTGATTTTTCCGAATTCGCCATGGCGAATGATCCAGCGACCGTTTCTTCCGCCGTTTACGCTGTCGGCCGTTCCGCTCGGCACCGACGCGCTTGGACGCGACGTCTTTGCCGGCATCATTTACGGCGCGCGCGTCTCGCTGCTGGTCGGCCTCGTCTCGACGCTGGCCGCGCTGGCCGTCGGTGTTCCGCTCGGCGCGATCGCCGGCTATTTCGGCGGCCGCATCGACGACGCGCTAATGCGTTTTACCGAGTTCTTCCAGACCATTCCGAGTTTCGCGCTGGCCATCGTGCTGGTCGCGATCCTGCAGCCGTCGATCTATTCGATCGTCGGCTCCATCGCCATCGTGAGCTGGCCTCCCGTCGCCCGGCTGGTGCGCGGCGAGGTGCTGTCGTTGCGCACGCGTGAATACGTCCAGGCCGCCATCGTCACCGGCCAGACCAGCCGATGGATCATCTGGCACGAAATCCTGCCCAACGCGCTCTCGCCCGTGATCGTGCTGGCGTCGTTGATGGTGGCGACCGCGATCCTGCTGGAATCCTCGCTGTCGTTCCTCGGCCTCGGCGACCCCAATCTGATTTCCTGGGGCTACATGGTCGGCGCCGGCCGCACCGTGATCCGGCAAGCGTGGTGGATCACGGTGTTTCCCGGTCTGGCGATCCTGATTTCGGTGCTCGGCTTGAACCTGGTCGGCGAAGGCCTCAACGACGCGCTCAATCCGCGGCTGGCAAGGGATGGGCGCTGAACATGGCTGCCGAGCCCGCCGTCAGCATCAGGGATCTGAGGATCGCGCTGCCGCCCGGCGCCGAGCGGGCCTACGCCGTCGACGGCATTTCGTTCGATCTCAAGCCTGGCGAGATCGTTTGCGTGGTGGGTGAATCCGGCTCGGGCAAATCGATGTGCGCCCACGCCTTGATGGGGCTGTTGCCGGGCAGTGTCGCCATCGAAACCGGCGAGATCCTATTCGAAGGCAACAATCTGCTGGCGCTGGACGAAGACGGCTGGCGCGACCTTCGCGGACGCCGCGTCGCCATGGTGTTTCAGGAGCCGATGACGGCGCTCAATCCGCTGATGCGCGTGGGCGACCAGATGATGGAAATGTTCGAGGCCCATGGATTGCTGTCGCCGCGCGAACGCCGGCAAAAGGCGCTGGGCCTCGCGCGGGAAGTCGGGCTTCCCGACCCCGAAAGGATCGTGCGTGCCTATCCGCATCAATTGTCCGGCGGACAGCGTCAGCGCGCGATGATCGCGATGGCATTGGCGCTGGAGCCCGCGGTACTGGTGGCGGACGAACCCACCACCGCGCTTGACGTCACCACACAGGCGCAAATCCTCAAACTGATCCGCGACCTGCAGCGCAGCCGCAATATGGCGGTCATGTTCATCACCCACGATTTCGGCGTGGTGGCCGATATCGCCGATCGTGTCGTGGTGCTGCGGCATGGAAAAATCGTCGAGCAAGGCACCGCAAAGGCGGTGTTCAGCGATCCGCAGCACGCCTACACCAGGGCGTTGCTCGCCGCGGTGCCGTCGATGATTCCACCGCTGCGAACGCCGCTGATCGATCGTGGCAAGGCGGTTGAAGTGATCGGCCTCGACAAGACCTATGTCACCGCCGGCGGCTGGTTTCGGCCGGACCGCACGGTTCAAGCCGCGAACGAGGTCAATTTCTCAATTCTTCAGGGAGAGACCCTCGGTCTGGTCGGCGAGTCCGGCTCCGGCAAGTCATCGGTGGCACGGCTGGTGATGCGGCTGATCGGGGCCGATCGCGGCACCATCCGGATCGGCGACATCGACCTGACGCAACTCGAAGGCCAAGCGTTGCGCGACCAGCGCCGCCGCATCCAGATGATTTTCCAGGATCCATTTGCCTCGCTCAATCCGCGCCGCAAGGTCGGACAGATCATCAGCGACGGACCAATTGCGCACGGCACCGACCCAAAGCAGGCGCGGCAGCGCGCCCGCGATCTGCTGGATATGGTTGGTCTCGATGCCGGCGCGATGGAGCGCTATCCGCACGAATTCTCGGGCGGGCAACGGCAGCGCATCGGGATCGCACGCGCGCTGGCGCTCGACCCGGAGATCCTTGTCGCCGACGAAGCCGTCTCCGCACTCGACGTTTCGGTACAGGCGCAGGTACTGAACCTGCTGGAAGATTTGAAGACCCGGCTTCGGCTTTCGATGCTGTTCATTACCCACGATCTGCGCGTCGCCGCGCAGATATGCGACCGCATCGCGGTGATGCAACGCGGCGTGATCGTCGAACTCAAGCCGACCGGAACATTGTTCGCAAGTCCTGAGCATCCGTACACCCGCGAGCTCCTCGCGGCAGTGCCCGGCCAGCAAAAGCCGCTGTCCTTGTCGGCGTAAGCTGCTGGCGATTGCCGCGATGATGCTGTTGCTCACGCTATGCGGCGGGATCGTCGGCGGAACCGGAGGGGGGTCCGACGGCGGCTGGAGGCTGATTCAACCGAGTTGAACCAGCCTCCAGCGTTATCTTTTTGTTTTGAGCATGATCTGCGGGCGAACGCCTCGCATTTGTCCGGCGGGAAAACCGGTTTCCACCCGCCGGATCGTGGCCCAAGGGCATGCTTTGCCCGATCCAAAGCGTGAAAGAACCATCCGGTTGCATTAATTCGAACTACCAATGCGGATTGCAGCCTTGCTTGTTGCCTGAGCACCCCGTCATGGTATCGTCTCGGACAATCGGTCCACCACAAGACCGAAATATCGAGGGAGGAGAACATGCGGAGCGTGCAGGCGCTTGCCGCCGCGGTGCTGTCGTTGCTGGCGGTATCCGATATTGCGGGCGCGGCCGAGCCAAAGCAGGGCGGCATCCTGCGGGTCTATCATCGGGACAGTCCGGGCAGCGCCTCGATCCATGAAGGCGCGACCTACTCGCTCAACGTTCCCTTCATGCCGATCTACAACAATCTCGTCGTCTTCAATCAGCAGGTCGCGCAAAACAGCATGGAATCCATCGTCCCGGACCTGGCGGAGAGCTGGGCCTGGAGCGGCGACAACAAGACCCTGACCTTCAAGCTTCGACAGGGCGTCAAATGGCATGACGGCAAGCCGTTCACCTCGGCCGATGTCAAATGCACCTTCGACATGCTGATGGGCAAGTCGCAGCAGAAGTTCCGCCAGAACCCGCGCAAGTCCTGGTATGATCAGGTCAGCGACGTGACGACGAATGGCGACTACGAGGCATCGTTCAATTTGAAGCGGCCGCAGCCGGCGCTGCTGGCGCTGCTCGCCTCGGGCTACACGCCGGTTTATCCCTGCCATGTCTCGCCCGGCGACATGCGCACCAAGCCCGTTGGCACCGGCCCGTTCAAGTTCGTCGAGTTCAAGGCCAACGAGTCCATCAAGCTCGTGCGCAACCCCGATTACTTCAAGAAGGGCCAGCCCTATCTCGACGGCATCGAGTTCACCATCATCCCGAACCGATCGACCGCGATCCTCGGTTTCGTCTCCGGCAAGTTCGACATGACATTCCCGACCGAAGTGTCGATCCCGCTATTGAAGGACGTCAAGTCGCAGGCGCCGAACGCGGTATGCGTGGTCGAGCCGAACAACGTATCCACCAACATCATCGTCAATTCGTCCTCGCCGCCGTTCGATAATCTCGACATCCGGCGCGCGCTGGCGCTGGCGCTGGATCGCAAGGCCTTCATTTCGATCATGTTCGAGGGACAGGGGGATATCGGCGGCACCATGCTGCCGGCGCCGGCTGGATTATGGGCGATGCCCAAGGAGACGCTGGAAGCGATCCCTGGTTACGGCCCTGACATCGCCGCCAACCGCGAGGAAGCGAAGAAGCTGATGCAGAAAGCGGGTTACGGCCCGGACAAGCATCTCGCGATCAAGGTATCGACGCGCAACATCCCGGTCTACCGCGATCCCGCCATTATCCTGATCGACCAGATCAAGAGCATCTATATCGACGCCGAGCTCGACGTCGTCGACACCGCGCAGTGGTTCCCGAAAGTCGCGCGCAAGGATTACGCGATCGGACTCAACCTCACCGGCAACGCCGTCGACGATCCCGACCAGTCGTTCTACGAAAACTATTCCTGCGACTCGGAGCGGAACTACACCAATTATTGCAATAAGGAGATCGAAAAGCTGTTCGACCAGCAATCGATCGAGACCGACGTCGGCAAGCGCAAGAAACTGGTGTGGGAGATCGACAGGAAATTGCAGGAGGACGTGGCGCGCCCCATCATCTTCCACGCCCGCACCGGCACCTGCTGGCAACCTTACGTCAAGGGCGTCACGGTGATGTCGAACAGCTCCTATAACGGCTATCGTTACGAAGACGTCTGGATGGACAAGTAGCGTCCGTCAGCGCCAGGGCTTCGGGGACGATCAGGGAGAGCGCAGGTGTTTGCTTATATCGTGCGGCGCCTAGTCTTGATGCTCGTGACCTTGATCGGGATATCGATCATCATCTTCGTGCTGCTGCGTATCGTTCCCGGCAACATCGTCGACATCCTGTTCGACGCGGCGGGCTTCGTCGATCCCGCCGACAAGGCGAACCTGGAAAAGGAACTTGGCCTCAACCAGCCGATCTTGGTGCAATATCTGCACTGGATCGGCGGGCTGCTGCATGGCGATCTCGGCTATTCCTATGTGTCGGAAAAGCCGGCGCTGGATGAGATCCTGCCGCGGATTCCGATCACCGCGCGGCTCGCCGGCCTGGCGCTGCTGTTCTCCGCGTCGATCGGCATTCCCTTGGGCGTCATCAGCGCCGTCCATCAGGGTACGCGGCTCGATTACGCCTTGCGCGTGGTCAGCCTGAGCGGCCTGTCGCTGCCGTCGTTCTGGCTGGGCCTGTTGATTCTGATGGCATCGGTTTCGCTGTTCGGGTCGATGCCGATCTTCAATCCGAATCCGAAAACATGGACCGAGGCCTTCGCGATCTATTGCGTTCCCGCCATGGCGGTCGGTTTCCGCAGTGCCGCGCTTACCATGCGCATCACCCGCTCCTCGATGCTGGAGATCCTGCGGCAGGATTATATCCGTACCGCCCGCGCCAAGGGCGCATCGGAATCTTCCGTCAATTATCGCCACGCGCTCAAGAACGCGATCCTGCCCGTCATTACCGTGATCGGCATCGAGGCGGCGTTCCTGATCGGCGGCCTGATCGTCACCGAAACCGTGTTCAACATTCCCGGCATCGCCCGCTTCCTGGTCGAGGCGCTGCGCTGGCGCGATTATCCGATCGTGCAGAATCTCGTGATGCTGATTGCCGTGGTCGTCGTGGTGACGAACTTCACCGTCGACATGCTCTACGCCGCGATCGACCCGCGCATCCGGTATGGGGATTAGGAGCCGCGAATTGGCCACCATCAACTACGATAGCGAATTAAGACGGGCCGGCGCGCATTCGACCCATGGCTGGCGATGGCTGGCGTTTCTGGCGCAGCGCTATTTGCTCGGCACGGTCGGCCTTTTCATCATGCTGCTGTTCGTGTGGGTGGCGGCATCCGCCAATCTGATCTGCCGCTTCGATCCGCTCAGCGTCGATTCCGCGCACCGTCTGGCCGCGCCCGATGCGCTGCACTGGTTCGGAACCGACTCCTTCGGCCGCGACGTCTGGAGCCGGATCATCCACGGCGCGCGCATTTCGCTGGCGGTAGGCATCGGCTCGACCGTGCTGGGATCGTCGATCGGCGTCATGATCGGTCTCACGTCGGGCTATCTGTCCGGCTGGACCGATCTCGTGTTCCAGCGCATCATCGATATCCTGCAGGCGCTGCCACTATTGGTCCTCGCGCTGGTGATGTCGGCGGCATTGGGGCCGTCGCTGCCGAATACCATCATCGCCATCGCGATCCCCTTGATCCCGACCGTCGCCCGCGTCATCAGGGCCAATACGTTGGCGCTGCGCGAGCTTCCGTTCGTGGAAGCGGCCAAATCGATCGGCATGAGCGAGACGCGCATTGCGCTGCGGCATGTTTTGCCCAACACGCTGGCGCCATTGATCGTGCTCGCCACCGCCCAGTTGGGCGCAGCCATCCTCACCGAAGCGTCGCTATCGTTTCTCGGTCTCGGGATTCCCGAGCCCTATCCGTCCTGGGGGCGCATGCTGTCGGAGTCGGCGGCCGAATATGTCCGCACCGCCCCCTGGCTTGTCATTTTTCCCGGCATCGCCATCAGTCTGGCGGTGTTCGGAACCAACCTGCTCGGGGATGCGCTTCGCGACATCCTAGACCCGAGGCAGCGCGGCTGATGACCGAACTCCAACCGGAAGAGACGGTTCTCGACGTGAAGAGCCTGCGGACGGTGTTCTTCACCAATTCCGGGCTGTTCAAGGCTGTCGACGATGTTTCATTCAGCGTCCGTCGCGGCGAAACCCTGGCCATCGTCGGCGAGTCCGGCTGCGGCAAGAGCGTGACCGCGCTTTCGATCATGCGGCTGGTGCCTGAGCCGCCGGGCAGGATTGTCGGCGGCTCCGTCGTCCTCGAAGGCACCGATCTCCTCGGCCTGGACGCGGACAAGATGCGCGCGATCCGCGGCAATCGCATCTCGATGATCTTCCAGGAGCCGATGACCTCGCTCAATCCGGTGATGCGGATCGGAGACCAGATCACTGAGGCCGTGCGGCTGCATCGAACCATGACGCGCAAGCAGGCCTGGGACCGGGCGGTCGAAATGCTGCGCCTGGTGCGGATTCCCGTGCCCGAGCGGCGGGCGCAGGAATATCCGCACCAGCTCTCGGGGGGCATGCGCCAGCGCGCGATGATCGCGATGGCGCTCGCCTGCCGGCCTGCACTTTTGATCGCCGACGAGCCGACCACCGCACTTGATGTCACGATCCAGGCCCAGATCCTGGCGCTGATCCTCGATCTGCAAAAGGAACTCGGCATGGGACTGCTCCTGATCACCCACGACTTGGGCGTGGTCGCCCAGACCGCGCAGCGCGTCATTGTGATGTATGCGGGCAAGAAGGTCGAGGAGGCCGATGTCGAAACCTTGTTTGCCAGGCCAAGGCACCCCTACACCCGCGGTTTGATGGCATCGATGCCGGCCGTGGCCTCGCTTGGCACCAACACCGATGCGCGTCTGGTCGAGATCCCCGGCATGGTGCCGTCATTGACCAATCTACCGAAAGGATGCGCCTTCGCGCCGCGCTGCGCGCTCGCGATCGCCCACTGCCGCGAGGAATACCCGCCGCTGCAGGCCTGGGATGGCGGTCATTTGGCGGCATGCTGGCGCGCCGCGGAAACCCCGAGCTTGCCATGACCGACGCCCGCGCATTGCTCGAAGTATCGGACCTGGTGAAGCATTATGCGGTGCGTGGCGGCGTCCTGCGTCGCAAGATCGGCACCGTGCACGCCGTGGACGGTGTCAGTTTTTCCGTGGGCGTGGGGGAGACGCTCGGGCTTGTCGGCGAATCCGGCTGCGGCAAATCGACGGTGGCGCGGAGCGTACTGCGGCTGGTCGAGCCG
Organism: uncultured Alphaproteobacteria bacterium; assembly: GCA_963793165.1. Classification (GTDB taxonomy): domain Bacteria; phylum Pseudomonadota; class Alphaproteobacteria; order Rhizobiales; family Xanthobacteraceae; genus Bradyrhizobium. Next base: position 177,740 of record CAWBYU010000001.1, on the reverse strand, counting down.
ACCAGCGGCAGCATCCGGCTCAACGGCCAGGACATAACCGATCTCGGCAAAGCCGAACTGCGCGCGCATCGACGTTCGATGCAGATCATCTTCCAGGACCCGTTCGCGTCCCTCAATCCGCGCATGACGGCCGGCGATACCGTCGGCGAGCCGCTCACCGTCCACGGGCTGGCGGCCGGCCGCGAGAAGCGCGAGCGGGTTGCCGAGTTGTTCGAGCAGGTCGGGCTCCGGCCGGACCAGATGCTGAACTATCCCCATCAGTTTTCCGGCGGCCAGCGCCAGCGCATCTGCATCGCGCGCGCGCTGTCGCTCGGGCCGAGCCTGATCGTGTGCGACGAGCCGGTGTCGGCGCTCGACGTGTCGATCCAGGCCCAGGTGATCAATTTGTTGATCGATCTGCAGCACAGGCACGATTTTTCATATCTGTTCATCGCGCACGACCTCGCGGTCGTCGCCCATATCAGCCACCGCGTTGCGGTGATGTATCTCGGACGCATTGTCGAGATCGCCGGCAAGGCCGAGCTGTTCGCCAATCCGCGTCATCCCTATACGCAGGCGCTGCTGGCTTCCGTGCCGGTCGCGGACCCCAAGGTGAAGCATCTCAAGCCGATGATCGATGGCGATGTGCCGAGCCCGATCAATCCGCCATCCGGCTGCGCCTTTCACACCCGCTGCCGATATGTGATGGATCGCTGCAGGATCGAGACGCCCAGGCTGGCCGAAGCCGGAGCGCAGCATCAGGTCGCGTGTTGGCTCAATGAGGGGACGGGGCGGGCGGGCTAGCTCCTTCAGGCTCGAGCGCGCGGCGCGACGTTCTGCTCGACGCCGGCCCGATCTTCCGCCGCCACCGCGCGCTTGAACCCCTCGCGCCCCTGCAGGCGTTGCCAATAGGCTGCGACGTTCGGCCCGAAATCCCTGGCAAGCCCGATATTGTCGGCAAGCCGCAAGGCGAAGCCAATCACGATGTCGGCCGCGGTGAAACGGTCCGCGCACAGCGTCTCGGCCTTGGCGGTGGCGGCTTCGACCGCACGCAGCCGTCCCAGGAACCACTTGGCGTAATCTGTAGCCACTTGCGGATTGCGCCTTTCCTCCGGCTCGAGCTGGCTATAGCGAAGCACCAGCGTTTGCGGAAAGGTCAGCGTCGCATCGCTGAAATACATCCAGTTCAGGAATGCGCCATAGGCCGGCTCGTCAGCACCAACCATCAGCGGCGTCGGTCCGTATCGCGTGCCGAGATAATGACAGATGCCGGAGGACTCCGTCATTCGGGTTTCGCCGTCGATCATCAATGGAATGGTGCCGAGCGGATTGAGCGCGAGGTATTCCTTGGCGAACACCCGCGGCGGGAACGGCAGCATCTTCAGGTCATAGGGCAGCCCAAGTTCTTCCAGCATCCACAGCGGCCGGAACGAGCGCGCCGCGTGGCAGTGATAGAGTGTGATCATCCGGCGTTCCTTTTGGTTTCATCCCTTTTGATTTGCGCGGCTGCGGACGTGACCCAAGCGGTTGCTTCGTGGCGGCGATCCCGTTCCAAGCCAACGTCTAGGCCGCTTCAAATACCGCCGTGATGGCGGTCTGGGCCTGTTGCTGGATCTGCCGCAGATGCGGCTCGCTTTTGAAACTTTCCGCATAGATCTTGTAGACATCCTCTGTGCCGGACGGTCTTGCCGCAAACCATCCATTGTCCGCCACGACCTTGATGCCGCCGAACGATTGACCGTTGCCGGGAGCAGCGGTCAGCGTCGCACGCACCGGCTCGCCGGCCAGTTCCTTGATGGCTATCCGCTCCGGCGAAAGCGCCTTCAGCAGATTCTTTTGCGCGACGCTCGCCGGCGCGTCGATCCGCTCGTAGAACGGCACACCCAGTTCATCGGTGAGCCGATCGAACAACTGACTGGGGTCGCGTCCGGTTTGCGCGGTGATCTCGGCGGCCAGCAGGCCGAGAATGAGGCCGTCCTTGTCGGTGGTCCAGACCGATCCGTCGCGCCGCAGGAATGAGGCGCCGGCGCTTTCCTCACCGGCAAAGCCGAACGATCCGCCAATCAGGCCATCGACGAACCATTTGAAGCCCACCGGCGTCTCGACCAGCTTGCGGCCGAGCTTTGCCGCCACGCGGTCGATGATCGCGCTGGAGACGATGGTCTTGCCCACCGCGGTGTTGTTGTTCCAGGCCGGGCGATGCTCGAACAGATACGCAATCGCGGCGGCAAGGTAATGGTTCGGATTCATCAGCCCATTCGAGCGGGTGACGATCCCGTGCCGGTCGGCGTCGGTATCGTTGGCGAAAGCGACATCGAACTTGTCACGCATGCCGATCAATCGCGCCATCGCATAGGGCGACGAGCAATCCATCCGGATCTTGCCGTCCCAATCGGCAGTCATAAACCGGAATGTCGGGTCCACCGCGTCGCTGACGATGGTCGCCGCAATGCCGTAGCGCTCGATGATGGGCTGCCAGAAATGGACCGCCGCGCCGCCCAGGGGATCGATCCCGATCTTCACGCCAGAGGCGCGGATCGCCTCCATGTCAACGACGTCGGCAAGGTCAGCCACGTAAGGGCCGATGTAGTCGTAGCGGTGAACGCAAGCGGCCTTGCGGGCACGGTCATAGGAGAGTCGCTTCAAGCCTCGCAATCCGTCTTCCAGATGCGCATTCGCGGCGCGCTCGATGCCGGTGGTGACATCGGCGTCGGCCGGTCCGCCATTTGGCGGGTTATATTTGAAGCCGCCGTCTTCAGGGGGATTGTGCGAGGGGGTAATCACCACGCCGTCGGCAAGACCGCTTGTGCGATTCTTGTTGTAGGTGAGAATCGCATGCGAGATCACAGGCGTCGGCGTATAGCCATGCCGTTCGTCAATCATCACGGTGACGTCGTTGGCCGCGAACACCTCCAGCGCGCTTGCGAACGCCGGCTCCGCCAGCGCATGGGTGTCGATACCCATGAACAGCGGGCCGTCGATCCCGCTCCGCCGCCGATGGTCACAAAGTGCCTGGCTGATCGCCAGAATATGCGCCTCGTTGAAGGCGTTGTTGAAGGCCGAACCGCGATGCCCGGAGGTGCCGAACGCCACGCGTTGCGATGGTATTTTGGGATCCGGCTTGCCCGAGAAGTAGGCCGTCACCAGCCGCGGCACATTGACCAGCAACGAAGAGGGCGCGACTTTGCCAGCGAGGGGATTTACGTCGGCAGCCATTCAATTCTCCTTCTGTGTCAGCCGGGATTTTCAGCGGCTGACTTAGCCCGGCAAAAACAACGCGAACGGCTCGTCAATGGTACGGCGCAGGTGCTCGCGATAGATGGCGTAATTGGTGTCGGCAAGCGAAATCCGGCCCAGGGTTGGACTTGGGATGGTCTTGACCGGCAGGAAGGCGATCGGTGCTGCGATCGGCGTCAGCAGCGAGCCGCGCCCCGCCAGCAGCGTGGTGATAATGCCATACATTTCACCCGAGATTCTCGGCCGCGATACCGTGATCAGGCGATGCTGGCCGTGCCGGTTGGTGACGAGATAGATGTGGCCGGACTGGTTCGGCACCGCGACTTCGCCGAACTGAGTGTAGGCCGCGTCTTCTCTTTCGCCTTCGCGAAACACGAGCGATGAAACCGAGGCATCCCAGGCGATCTCGGTGCGATAGGCGTAGATCGCATCCTTGTCGCCGAATGACGGCCGCACCGTGACATAGATGCCTTCGAGCCATTCAACCGAACGGCGCGAATAGGCGCCGAGACCGTCGGGGGAAATATCGCCGTTGGCCGGGGCTGCGGCGGGCGGAACCTGCTGCCCCTTGCGCAGGGAGACGCCGAGCGCCTGTTCGAGCCGCACCGTGGTCGCCAGCGTGAACAGCCGGCGACCGCCAAGCACCTTTTCCAGGGTCGACAGGCTGAGCTTGGCCTGATCGGCAAGCGACTGGCGGGAGATGCGGCGACGGGCGATTTCCTCGCGCACGGTATCCGCCACCTGCCGGCTTTGCTCGGCGGAAAGCTGCTTGTCCGGCGTCGGCATCCTCACCCCTTTTCCAACCCGGCCACCCTAGCAGACGCACAATTCATCACAAAGCCGCACAAAACCGCCGCCGCCGGGGGCGCGCCGAAACGGCCCGCGGCTGAACAATGCCGATCATTCTCGTCGCGCCGGGACACGGCGTTTCGCACAACGGCAAGGGATGGAAGATCCTCTCGGGAGTTAGCGAAATGACCATGTGTGATGAAATTGAGACCCGCGGCAGGCCGGACCTTTCGCGTATCGTGAGACTGCTGTTGTTTCTTGTGATGCAAGGCGTCGCCGTCATCCTGGTCGGATTTGCGGTCTTGTTCCTGAGCTTCGAGCCGGTTTGGTCAGGGGAGAATCCGTCCGCAGCCTTTGCCGGGCCCGGCGACGCCCGTTCCGGCTCCCTGCTCCTGAAAACCGATGACGGCTACGCGGACGCGATACGGCTCGGCGTCGATGTCGACCTCACGGTATCGGGTCCGACCGTTCGCGCCCGCGTCACGCAGATCTTCCGGAACCCGACGCAAAACTGGGTGGAGGCGACGTACGTCTATCCGCTGCCGGCCGGCGGCGCGGTCGACACGCTCAAGATGGTGGTCGGCGACCGCGTGATTGTCGGCAAGATCAAGGAGCGGCAACAGGCGCGCGTCATCTACGAGCAGGCGCAGCGCAACGGACAAAAGGCCGCGCTTACCGAACAGCAACGGCCGAACATCTTCACCAACTCGGTCGCCAATATCGGTCCTGGCGAAACCGTGCTGGTGCAGATTGAATATCAGGAGCCGGTACATCAATCGGGAAATGAATTCTCGCTGCGGGTGCCGATGGTGGTCGGCCCGCGTTACAATCCGGCGCCGCTGGTGCAGAGCGTCGACCTCAGGCCCGAGGGCGGCGGCTGGGGCGCGACATCGACCGATCCGGTGCCGGACCGCAACCGCATCTCGCCGCAGGTGCTGGACCCCTCCGAGCATGCGCCGGTCAATCCGACCGCGATCACGGTTCGCCTACAGGCCGGCTTCCGCTCGGCGAAGTGAAAAGCCATCATCACCAGGTGAAGATCGAAAGCCCCGACGACAGCACGCGATTGATCAGGCTTGCCGAAGGACCGGTGCCGGCGGATCGCGATTTCGAGCTGACCTGGAAGCCCGCAGCCGGAAAGGCGCCGTCGGTCGGGCTGTTTCGCGAGCATGTCGGCGATGCCGATTATCTGCTGGCCTTCGTCACGCCGCCCTCGGCCGAACAGGCCGAACAAAAGCCGATGCCGCGCGAGGTGATTTTCGTGATCGACAATTCCGGCTCGATGGGAGGAACCTCGATCATCCAGGCCAAGGCCAGCCTGATCTATGCCCTCGGCCGCCTGCAACCGAACGACCGCTTCAACGTGATCCGCTTCGATCACACCATGGATGTGCTTTTCCCGGACTCGGTCCCGGCCGATCGTGAGTACATCGGCAACGCCACGTCGTTCGTCGGCGCGCTGCAAGCGGCTGGCGGCACCGAGATGGTGCCGGCGATGCGGGCGGCGCTGACCGATCACGCCACCGGCGATGCCGGCTATGTCCGCCAAGTGGTGTTCCTCACCGACGGCGCGATCGGCAACGAGCAGCAATTGTTCGACACGCTGACCGCGATGCGGGGCCGCTCCCGCGTGTTCATGGTCGGCATCGGCTCGGCGCCGAACACGTTCCTGATGACGCGCGCCGCCGAACTCGGCCGCGGCACCTTCACGCACATCGGCTCGGTCGAACAGGTCGAAGAGCGTATGCGGGGCCTGTTCGCCAAGCTGGAGAATCCCGCGGTGACGGAACTCACGGCGAAATTCTCCGATGCGACCGCCGACATGACGCCGGCGACGATCCCCGATCTCTATCGCGACGAGCCCTTGGTTCTCGCGGCGAAGCTCGACAAGCTCAAGGGCTCGGTCGAGATCAAGGGCCGGATCGGTGATCGACCCTGGATCGTGACGCTGCCGGTGGCGAACGCCGCCGAAGGCAAGGGCCTGTCCAAGCTGTGGGCGCGGCGCAAGATCGACGACGCCGAAATCGCGCGCACCATGCAGACGGTGATTCCCGCTGATGCCGACAAGACCATCCTCGCACTTGCGCTGGAACATCAGCTCGTCACCCGCCTGACCAGCCTGGTGGCGGTCGACAAGACACCGAGCCGTCCGGAGGGCGAGCCGCTCAGGCTTAGCGAACTGCCGCTCAACCTGCCGGCGGGCTGGGATTTCGCCAAGGTGTTCGGCGAGCGCCCAAAGCTTGCTTCGCCGCCGGCGGAACGGCGTGCCGAAGGCGACGCGCGTATGCAGATCGCTTCCGTCAAGCGCCCGCTCCCCGCCGTCACGGCAGCGCCCAACATCATCACACTGCCGAAGACGGCGACCGACGCTGAATTGAAGATGATCGCCGGTTCGATCCTGCTGGCGCTCAGCCTGATCCTGTTCGTGTTCAACCGGCGCCAGCTGTCCCCCCGCTGACGCCGGATGACAGGAGGAGTTGTCCCCCGATCCTCCTGGAAAGCGCGCGCGGCTCCCACCCAAGGCCGCGCGCGCAAGTTCTTCGTCGCCGTCATTCCGGGATGGTCCGAAGGACCAGACCCGGAATCTCGAGATTCCGGGTTCGATGCTTCGCATCGCCCCGGAATGACGATCCAACATGATTGCATCAGATTCTTGGAACACCCATGACCCGCTTCGCTGCAACTCTCGCTCTCACCATCGCCGGCCTCGTGCTGTTCGGTCAGGGCGCCTACATCCACGCCAAGGCTTTGGTCGCGCAGGTTCTGCTGCGGCGGGCGTTCGCCGAGACCATCGCCAGCGGGCGCGCGACAAAAGCCTGGTCGTGGGCGGACACATGGCCGGTCGCGCGCATCGAGGTAAAGCGGCTCCATGCCGGCGTCATCGTGCTGGCCGGAAGCAGCGGCCAGGCGCTCGCCTTCGGGCCGGGCCATGTCGAACTTACCCCCGAAGCCGGCGAGCGCGGCGTGGCGGTCTATTCGGCGCACCGCGATACGCATTTCAGCTTTCTAAGGGATATCGTCATCGGCGATGAAATCGCGATCACTCGACGCGACGGCAAGGTATTCCACTATCGTGCTGACCGCACCTCGGTGGTGCCTTTCGACGCCTCGGGGATCGATCCCCTGACCGACGACTACGAACTGGCGCTGTCGACCTGCTGGCCGTTCGATGCGGTGATGCCGGGCCCGGAACGCTACGTCCTGCATGCCACCCTGATCGGCCTCCCGGATACCGGCGGCGACAATCGGCCGAACAGTCCAGGCCCGATTCTGCCATGAACTAAATCCGGCGCGGGGCATGATGCCGCACTCTTGCCGCAGAGCGGAAAATCTATAGTTGAACAGACGACCCGAAATGCAAAAACCCAATCGACCCTGAACCGCCGCAGCCATGAGTTCCCAAGTTCATTACCTGCCGATGACCCCGGGATTGTTTTCGATCCTGGTGGTTCTGTTCGTGGGGCTGATCATCCTGATTCAGCTCGGCATTCTCAGATATGCCTATATGCGTCTCGGTATCGGGCCGGGCATGGCCATGGTTCTGTTGTTCGGCTCGCTGATCGGCAGCTATTTCAATATTCCGATCACGGTTCTGCCCGCATCGCCGGTCAGGTCGGGGCAGATCGTCGAGTTCTTCGGCATGCGTTATATCGTGCCTGTCGTGGTGTCGTGGCCCGGCACCGTTCTCGCCGTCAATGTCGGCGGCGCCGTCATTCCAGCATTGATGTCCACCTATCTCGTCATTCGATACCAGCTTTGGCTCAAGGCGGCGCTCGCCACCGCGGCCATCGCGTTCGTGATCCATTCCATGGCCACGCCGGTGCCGGGAATCGGTATCGCCGTGCCCGTATTCGCGCCCGTGGTGGCTACCGCCATCCTGGCCTTTATCCTGTCCCGCGAATATGCGCCGCCGCTCGCCTATATCGGCGGCTCGATGGGAACGCTCATTGGCGCCGATCTTCTCAATCTCGATAAGATCGGCGGTCTCGGCGCTCCCGTCGCCTCGATCGGCGGCGCCGGGACATTCGACGGCATCTTCCTGACCGGCATTCTTGCCGTTCTGCTCGCCGGCGTCGCCTCGCCATCGCGCCCGCGCCCGGCGTGGTAGGTCCTTAAAACGCGCCGCTTCGGATATTGCCGGTTGCGCGAGTTGCCACTCTCCCCGACTATCAATATTAAGAAATGAAAACGTCATGAAGCCAAAACGTCAGGGCATAACGATCTCCGCTCGATCGTCGTTTTGGGAAAGAAACGAAGGGTAAGGGTTACGCCTATGGAAGGTCACGTCAGCACCGCGCCTGCAACGACCGGCAAATGGTCGCCTTCGCCGGACGCCAGCGACATCGTCAAGAGCATTCATGCGATGCTGCATCCCCGCAACATCGTGCTGGTCGGAGCGACGGACAAGCCGGGCAATTACGCCGAGCGGATCTGGAACAACCTGATCAAGTACAAGTTCGAGGGCGGTCTCTATCCGGTCAATGCCAAGCGCGAAACGGTCTGGGGCGTGCCCTGCTACAAGGATTTCGCCAGCCTGCCGGACAAGCCAGATCATGTGCTGGTGCTGGTGCCGGCCCGCTTCGCCGTTCAGGTTATTCGCGATGCCGCCGCAGCCGGCGCCCGCTCGGCGACCATCGTGACATCGGGCTTCAGCGAATTGCAGGACGACGAAAGCCAAAAACTCGCCGCCGAGTTGCAGCAGGCTATCCGCGAGACCGGCCTTGCCGTCACCGGCCCCAATTGCCTCGGCAATCTGAGCGCCGGCGAAAACCTGTTCACCAATATCGACGACCGCATCGTCACGATGGAGGCGGGCCCCGTTGCGATTGCCGGGCAATCCGGCGCGATCGTGATGGCCATCCGCCAGACGCTGGAGGATCGCGGCGTCGGCATCGGCTACATGGTGACGACGGGAAATGAGGCCGGCCTCGAGACGCCGGACCTGATGGCCTATTTCGCGGCCGATCCCTCGATCCGCGTGATCGTGGTTTATCTCGAGGGGGTGCGCAACACCAAGGTGTTCCGCGAAGCCTGCAAGGCCGCGCGCGCCGCCGGCAAGCCGGTGATCGCGCTGAAACTCGGCTCGTCCGAAGGCGGCCGCGCCGCCGCCATGGCCCACACCGGCGCGCTGGCAGGCTCCATCGAGACCTTCGACGCCATCTCGACGCGGGAAGGGGTGATCCGCGTGCGGGGGCTCGACGAATTGATCGAAACCACCGAATGTTTTGTCCATGCCGATCCGCCGAAAGCCGCGCGCCTCGCCGCGGTTTCGCTCTCGGGCGGCAAGCGCGGTCTTCTGATCGACGCCTTTTCGTCGGCGGGCCTGAACTTCAGCCCGCTGAGCAAGAATGCAACCGATAAGCTTGCAAAGATGCTCGGCCCCGGCAGCATCGTCGGCAACCCGCTCGACGCCGGCTTCGCGGCGGTGGTCGATCCTTCGGTCTATATGCAATCGATCAAGATCATGATCGACGACCCCGACACCGACATCGTCATCATCGACGCGGAATTGCCGAAGGCGCCGCATGAATTGCGCGAACGGAATTTGCGCATTGTCAACGAAATGGCCGGGGCCGCCAGCAAGCCGGTGGTTTACATCAGCACGATGTCGATCGGCTTTACCGAATTCACCAAGAGATTGCGAAAGTCGCTGCCGCATATCGCGGTCATGCAGGGTCTCGATCGCGCGGTCGGCGCGATCAAGTCGCTCATCGATTACGCCTCGCTGCGCAAGGAAGTGCCGGATATCGTATCGAGCTCCAGCGCGTCGGCGCGCGCGACGCTCGAAAGGACGCTGAAGAATGCCAAGGGCGCCGCGCTCGACGAGATCGCGTCGAAAAAACTGCTCAAGGCCTATGGCATTCCGGTCTCAAAGGAAGAGATCGCGCAGACCGCCACAGAGGCCGTGAAAATCGCCCGGAAGATCGGCTTCCCTGTCGTCGCCAAGGTGGTGAGTGCGGACATCCTGCACAAGTCCGATATCGGCGGCGTGGCGCTGAACCTCAACAGCGCGGCTGAGGTCAAGAGGGCCTTCGACGACATCACCGCGCGGGTCAAGAAACTCAAGAACAAGCCGAAACTCGAGGGCATCCTGATCGCGCAGCAGGTCAAGGCCGATCTCGAACTGGTGGTCGGCGCATCGCTCGACGCCGAGATGGGCCCGGTGGTGCTGTTCGGCACCGGCGGCGTCGATATCGAACTCATGAAGGATGTCGCTTTGGCCGGCGCTCCGCTCGACGAAGCCGAGGCGAAGGAATTGATAAGCCGCACCAAGGCCGGCGTGAAGCTCAGGGGATATCGCGGCAAGCCCGCGCTACACGAGGCTTCCGCGGTCAAAGCCATTGTCGGCCTCTCCAACCTGATGACGGACGCCGGCACCCGGATCGCTTCGATCGACGTCAATCCATTTCTGATCAATGCCAGGACCGGGGTTGCCGTCGATGGCCTGATCGTTCTCAACAACGCCGCGGCCAAAAGCGCTGCCGGGCATTGATGCCGGCCAGCATTTGACCTGTAACATTGCGGCTGTTGGAACCTCGGCGGAGCACCATGGCCTCAACCTTGCGTGATTAAGGCCATTTGGCGGCTGGCGATCCCGTTATTTTCACGGGGCGGTGTTGATGGTGTAATGTGCGCCTGAGCGAACACGGCCGGCGGCACTCTCAAAGCTACTCCAGGAGCCCGGCTGCTATTTTTTGCTGCAAGATTCCGCCCGGCCACGTTCGTGCAACGACGCCAACAGGGAGGCAGTATCATGACGATGAGGCCCGACTCCACCTTTTACGCATCGCCGAAACTTGCGATGGAGGCGCCGCCAGAGAGCTTCGCCTACACCTTGCTGCTAAGCCCGGACTTCTCCAAACCCGACGCGCTCGCGGTGATCGACGTCAAGCCCGGCTCTCCGACGTTCAGTCAGGTGGTCCACACCGTGACCATGCCCAACAAGGGCGATGAGTTTCATCATTTCGGGTGGAACGCGTGCTCATCGGCGTTGTCGCCGCTGGCGGGGCACGCGTTCGTCGAACGGCGCTATCTCATCATCCCCGGCATCAGATCGTCACGCATCTATATCGTGGATACGAAACCGGATCCCACCCAGGCGAAGATTCACAAGATTATCGAGCCTGAGGAAATCTTCAAAAAGACCGGCTATTCCCGGCCCCACACCGTGCACTGCGGGCCGGAAGGCATCTACGTCAGCACCCTCGGCGGCGGCGGCAAGGATGGCACTGAGGGCCCGCCTGGCGTCTTCATCATGGATTGCGAGACCTTCGAGGTGCTCGGACGGTGGGAGATCGATCGTGGTCCCCAGACGCTGCATTACGACTTCTGGTGGAATCTGCCGCGCGATTACATGGTGACGAGCGAGTGGGCGTTGCCACCGCAGTTCGAAAACGGCATCGTGCCGGAGGATCTGCTCTCGAACAAATACGGCCATCGAATCCACTTCTGGGATCTTCGGGCTCGGCGAAACGTCCAGACCATCGATCTCGGCGCCAATCATCAGATGGCCTTGGAAGTGCGCCCCGCTCACGACCCGGTTCGCGAATACGGTTTCCTCGGCGTCGTGGTCGACACCACCAACCTCGAAGGTTCGATCTGGACCTGGTGGCGCGAGGGCGGCAAGTTCCACATCGAGAAGACCGCGACGATCCCGCCCGAGCCCGCGCCAAAAGAGCAGTTGCCGCCGCTTCTGCAGGGCTTCGGCGCGGTGCCGCCGCTGGTGACCGACATCGACCTGTCCATGGACGACAGGTTTCTCTACGTCGCCTGCTGGGGCACCGGCGAGATGCGCCAATACGATGTCACCGATCCCCGAAAACCCAAGCTTGCCGGATCGGTCCACATCGGCGGCATTGCACGACGCACGCCTCACCCCAACGGCAAGGCCTATGCGGGCGGTCCGCAGATGGTGGAGATCAGCCGCGACGGCAAACGCGTGTACTGGACCAACTCGCTCTACTCGACCTGGGACAACCAATTCTATCCCGACGGAGTTCCGGGCGCGGAGGTGATGGCCAATGCGGGCCCAGGCGGCGGTCTCGAACTGGCGAAGAACTATTGGGTGAGTTTCCCCGACGGATACCGGGCGCATCAAATCCGGCTTGAAGGTGGCGACTGCTCGACCGATTCATTCTGCTATCCGTCCGCTTGAATTTGAGCGGAACGGATTGGACACCTGTCGGACTCTGGCTGGCTGTCATCGCGAGCGGCCTCTTTCACGGCGTGAACCCGGGAATGGGGTGGCCGCTCGCGGTTTCGGCTGGGCTGATGGAAAGCAATTCACGCGCCCTTCTCAAGGCGCTCTGGCCTTTATCGGTCGGTCATTTGCTGGCTATGCTTTTGGTGCTGCTGCCCTTCGCAGTCCTCGTCAGCCTCGTCGAATGGCAGCGTCAGATCCAGTCCGGCGCGGGCCTCCTGGTCATCGGGTTCGGTATCTTCCGGCTCCTCAACCGACGCCATCCGCGGGCGCTGGCGCGGATACGGCCATCGCAACTGGGGCTTTGGTCCTTCGCCGTGGCGATCGCCCACGGTGCGGGACTGATGCTGGTGCCGATCTATCTCGGGCTCTGCCAGGCGTCCGACCTCGACAGAGCCCACGAGGCGGCAGGTACCCTCATCAATGCCAATCTCGGCATGGCCTTGCTGGTCGCCATGACGCATTCGGTCGCGATGATTGCCACCGGCGGATGCCTGGCATGGCTCGTCTATCGCTATCTGGGCCTCAAATTCGTGTCGTCGGGCTGGTTTAATCTGGATACGATTTGGGCCGGTAGTCTCATTTTGGTGGGCGCCATAGCGCTCGCGATCAGCCTCGCCGGCTAGCGCCAAATCCGGCTTGGCGGAGCCAACCCGCGTATCAGGCTTTTTTAGGAAAGCCGGGAACCATTGACTAACTCAGGCGTTCGGAACTTTCGGGTAAGTCTGGGAACCACAGTGCATTGCACTGAGTAAAATCTTCCTGTTGATTTGATGATTGCAAGCGCTTCAATAGCCGGAATTGGTCGTGCGTGTTCGCAGCCGGCTGCGCACTGTCTTTAAGGGAATGCCATGACTGATCTCGATCCGGGAGCACCGTCGCCCCTTCGCCCGGCCTCAAAGCGCAAATCCGCACCAAACGGAAATCCTGATCCGTTGCAGGATTTGTTGCACGCGCTGCAGGCAATGCGAGGCGGGGATTTTTCGGTTCGAATGACCGGCGATCACCTTGGGATCGAGGGCAAGATCGCCGACACGTTCAATGAAATCGTGGCTGCCAATCAGCGAATGGCGCAGCAGCTGGAGCACGTCGGTCAGGTCGTCGGCCGCGAAGGAAAAACCCGGCAACGCGTCAAGTTCGATCTTACCAGCGGATCATGGACGGACATGGAAAGTTCCGTGAACAGCCTGATCGACGACTTGCTATGGCCGACCCGCGAAGTGACCCGCGCCGTCGCCGCCGTCGCCCAGGGTGACTTGCTGCAGACCGTGAAACTGGATGTCGATGGCCGCCCGCTGGGCGGCGAGTTCCTGCAATCGGCCAACATCGTCAACACCATGATCAAGCAGCTCAGCGTATTCACCTCCGAGGTGACGCGGGTCGCGCGCGAAGTGGGAACCGAAGGCAAGCTCGGCGGCCAGGCCCAGGTTCCGGAGGTGACGGGCGTCTGGAAGGATTTGACCGAGAGCGTGAACTCGATGGCCAACAACCTCACCGGCCAGGTACGCAACATCGCCGAAGTGACCATCGCGGTGGCCAACGGCGACTTGTCGAAAAAGATCACCGTCGACGTCCGCGGTGAAATTCTGCAGTTGAAAGAAGCCATCAACACCATGGTGGATCAGCTGCGGTCGTTCGCTTCCGAAGTCACCCGCGTCGCCCGCGAAGTCGGCACCGACGGCAAGCTCGGCGGCCAGGCGATCGTTCCCGGCGTCGCCGGCACCTGGAAGGACCTCACCGATTCCGTCAACGCGATGTGCGGCAACCTGACCGCGCAGGTTCGCAATATCGCCAACGTGACGACGGCGGTCGCGCGCGGCGACCTGTCGCGGAAAATCACCGTGGACGTTCGCGGCGAAATTCTGGAGCTGAAAGACACAATCAACACCATGGTGGACCAGCTCAATTCCTTTGCCTCCGAAGTGACGCGCGTGGCGCGCGAAGTCGGCACCGAAGGCAAGCTCGGCGGCCAGGCCCAGGTCCCCGGCGTCGCCGGCACCTGGAAGGATCTCACCGACAACGTCAACTTCATGGCCTCGAACCTGACCGCCCAGGTGCGCAACATCGCCGACGTCGCGACCGCGATCGCGGGCGGCGATCTCTCCAAGAAAATCACGGTGAACGTCTCGGGCGAAATCCTGCAATTGAAGGAAACGCTGAATACGATGGTCGACCAGCTCAACGCCTTCGCCGGCGAAGTGACGCGCGTCGCGCGCGAAGTCGGCACCGACGGCAGGTTGGGTGGCCAGGCCAACGTGCTCGGTGTGGCCGGCACCTGGAAGGATCTGACCGAGAGCGTCAATTCGATGGCCAGCAACCTGACGGCGCAGGTTCGCAACATCGCGGAAGTGACGACCGCGGTGGCCAATGGCGACCTGTCCAAGAAAATCACGGTGGACGTGCGCGGCGAGATTCTGGAACTGAAAAACACCGTCAATACGATGGTGGATCAGCTCAACGCCTTCGCCGGCGAGGTGACCCGCGTGGCGCGCGAGGTCGGCACCGAGGGCAAGCTCGGCGGTCAGGCGCTGGTGCGCGGCGTCGCCGGCACCTGGAAGGATCTCACCGACAGCGTCAACTCGATGGCCAGCAACCTCACCGGCCAGGTGAGAAACATCGCCGAGGTCGCGACCGCGGTCGCGAAGGGCGACCTATCCAAAAAGATCACGGTGAACGTCTCGGGCGAAATCCTTCAATTGAAGGAAACGCTCAATACCATGGTGGACCAGCTCAATGCCTTCGCCGGCGAAGTGACGCGCGTGGCGCGCGAAGTCGGCACCGACGGCAAGCTCGGCGGTCAGGCCGAGGTGCCCGGCGTGGCCGGCACCTGGAAGGACCTCACCGACAGCGTCAACTCGATGGCCGGCAACCTGACCGCGCAGGTTCGCAACATCGCCGAAGTCGCAACCGCCATCGCCGGCGGCGACCTTTCCCGCAAGATCACCGTCGATGTTCGGGGCGAGATCCTGCAGCTGAAAGAAACCCTCAACACCATGGTCGACCAGCTCAACCGCTTCGCCGGCGAGGTGACGCGGGTGGCGCGCGAGGTCGGCACCGAGGGGCGGCTGGGCGGTCAGGCCAACGTGCCCGGCGTCGCCGGCACCTGGAAGGACCTCACCGACAGCGTCAACTCGATGGCCGGCAACCTGACCGCACAGGTTCGCAACATCGCCGAAGTCACCACCGCGGTCGCGCGCGGCGACCTGTCGCGCAAGATCACGGTCGACGTGAAGGGCGAAATTCTCGAGCTCAAGAACACCATCAACACCATGGTCGACCAGCTCAACGCCTTCGCATCGGAAGTGACGCGCGTGGCGCGCGAAGTCGGCACCGAAGGCAAGCTCGGCGGTCAGGCCGAAGTGCCCGAGGTCGCCGGCACCTGGAAAGACCTCACCGACAACGTCAACTTCATGGCGTCCAACCTGACCGCGCAGGTCCGCAACATCGCCGAGGTGGCGACGGCGATCGCCGGCGGCGACCTGTCCAAGAAGATCACGGTCGACGTTCGCGGCGAAATCCTGCTGCTCAAGGACACCCTGAATACGATGGTCGAGCAGCTTCGCTCGTTCGCCGCCGAAGTGACGCGCGTGGCGCGCGAAGTCGGCACCGAGGGCCGGCTCGGCGGCCAGGCGGTGGTGCCCGGCGTCGGCGGCACGTTCAAGGATCTCACCGACAACGTCAACCTGCTGGCGGCGAACCTGACCACGCAAGTCCGCAACATCGCCGAAGTCACGACCGCCGTGGCGCGCGGCGACCTGTCGCGCAAGATCACCGTCGACGTGAAGGGCGAAATTCTCGAACTCAAGAACACCATCAACACCATGGTCGACCAGCTCAACGCGTTCGCCGGCGAAGTGACCCGCGTGGCGCGCGAGGTCGGCACCGAGGGCAAGCTCGGCGGACAGGCGCAGGTGCCCGGCGTCGCCGGCACCTGGAAGGATCTGACCGACACCGTCAACTTCATGGCCGCCAACCTGACCGAGCAGGTGCGCGGCATCGTCAAGGTGGTGACGGCGGTCGCCAACGGCGACCTGAAGCAGAACCTGACCGTGAAATCGAAGGGCGAAGTCGCAGCCCTTGCCGACACCATCAACAACATGACCGAGACGCTGGCGACGTTCGCCGATCAGGTCACCAGCGTGGCGCGCGAAGTCGGCGTCGAGGGCCGGCTCGGCGGTCAGGCCAACGTGCCGGGCGCCGCCGGCACCTGGAAGGATCTGACCGGCAACGTCAACCTGCTCGCCGCCAACCTGACCTCGCAGGTGCGCGCGATCGCCGAAGTCGCGACCGCCGTGACCAAGGGCGACCTCACCCGCTCGATTCAGGTCGACGCGCGCGGCGAAGTCGCCGAGCTCAAAGACAACATCAACACCATGATCGGCAATCTCCGTCTGACCACCGACGTCAACACCGAACAGGACTGGCTGAAGACCAACCTCGCCAAATTCACCAACATGCTGCAGGGCCAGCGCGACCTGACGACCGTCGGCCGGCTGCTGCTGACCGAGCTGACGCCGCTGGTCAACGCCCATATGGGCGTGATCTACCAGGTCGAGAACGAGGACAATCCGCAATTGCGCCTGCTGTCGGCCTATGCCGGCGATGGCGCCAATCCGCATCCGCAATTCGTGCAGTTCGGCGAGGGCCTGATCGGACAATGCGCGATGGACAAGCGCCAGCGGCTGGTGTCGGACATCCCGACCGACGCGGTCCCGATCAATTCGGCGCTGCTGCGCGTCGATGCCGAAAAACCTCGTCGTGCTGCCGGTGCTGTTCGAGAACCAGGTCAAGGCCGTGATCGAGCTTTCCTCGGTCAGTTCGTTCACGACCTCGCAGATGACCTTCCTCGAACAGCTCACCGACAGCATCGGCATCGTGCTCAACACGATCGAGGCGACGATGCAGACCGAAGGCCTGCTGAAGCAGTCGCAGCAGCTCGCCGGCGAATTGCAGACGCAGCAGAAGGAACTGCAGCAGACCAACGAACAGCTCGAGCAGAAGGCCCAGCAGCTCGCCGAACGCAACGTCGAGGTGGAGCGCAAGAACCAGGAAATCGAACAGGCGCGGCGCGCGCTCGAAGAAAAGGCGACCGAGCTTTCGCTGACGTCGAAATACAAGTCGGAATTCCTCGCCAACATGTCGCACGAGCTGCGCACGCCGCTCAACAGCATCCTGATCCTCGGCCAGCAGCTCACCGAAAATCCGGATGGCAATCTGTCGGCCAAGCAGGTCGAATTCGCCCGCACCATCCACGGCGCCGGCACCGACCTGCTCAACCTGATCAGCGACATTCTCGACCTGTCGAAGATCGAATCCGGAACCGTGACGGTCGATGCCGAGGAAATCCTCACGTCGAGCCTGCTCGAGACGGTTGGACGGCCGTTCCGGCACGAGGCCGAAAACCGCCAGCTGTCGTTCAACATCGATCGTCGATCCCAACCTCGCGCGCAGCATCGTCACCGACTTCGAAGCGGCTGCAGCAGGTGTTGAAGAACCTGCTGTCGAACGCGTTCAAGTTCACCGCGGAGGGCGGCGTGAGGCTGAACGTGTCGGCGGCCGTCGGCGGCTGGAGCGCCGAGCATCCGATCCTGAACCACACCGCCCGCCGTCGATCGCCTTTGAGGTGTCCGACACCGGCATCGGCATTCCGCTCGAAAAGCAGAAGCTGATCTTCGAGGCGTTCCAGCAGGCGGACGCCGGCACCAGCCGCAAATACGGCGGCACCGGCCTCGGCCTCGCGATCAGCCGCGAACTGGCGAGCCTGCTCGGCGGCGAAATCCATCTGCGCAGCACGCCCGGCAAGGGCAGTACCGTTCACGCTCTATCTGCCGCTGAAATATTCCGGCCCGACCATCGCGCCGCGCGCTCCCACTCCGTCACCCTACAATACCTCACCGGCGCTGCAGGTCGCGGCGCAGGAACGGGTCGTCGAACAACTGCCGGACGACCGGCTCAATCTCGAACCGGGAGATACCATTCTTCTGATCGTCGAGGACGATCCGCATTATGCGCGGGTGCTGATCGATCTCGCCCGCGACAAGGGCTTCAAGGTGCTGGTCGCCGCCCGGGGCGCGGAGGCGCTGGAACTCGCCAAGCAATTCCAGCCGACGGCGGTTTCGCTCGACGTGTTCCTGCCGGACATGCTGGGCTGGACCGTGCTCAGCCAGCTCAAGCATAATCCGCTGACGCGGCACATTCCGGTCCAGATCATCACGCTGGACGAAGACCGTCAGCACGCCCTGGCGCGCGGCGCGTTTTCCTTCGTCAACAAGCCGACGACGACGGAGGGCGTCAGCGCGGCGCTGTCGCAGATCAAGGAATACGCCAAGCCGCGCCGCAAGCGCCTGCTGATCGTGGAAGACAACGCCGCGGAGCAGATGAGCATCACGCGAACTGCTCGATCACGACGATATCGAGATCGTCACGGCAGACACCGGCGCTGCGTGCGCTTGCCGACGCTGCGAGACCAGTCCCTGCGATTGCGTGGTGCTGGATTTGCGGCTGCCGGACATGAGCGGCTTCGAGGTGCTCGACCAGATCCGCAACGACGAGTCGCTGTCGAACGTGCCTGTGGTGGTGTTCACGGGCCGGGAACTTTCGGCCGAAGAGGATGCGGAACTCCACACCATGGCGCGGAGCATCGTGGTGAAGGGCGTGGAATTGCCGGAACGGCTGCTCGACGAAACGTCGCTGTTTTTGCACCGTGTGATCACGGAATTGCCGATCGAAAAGCAGCGAATGCTGGAAAAGCTCAATAGTTCCGATGAGGATCTGATTGGCAAGACCGCGCTGCTGGTGGACGACGACGCCCGCAACATCTTCGCGCTGAGCAGCGTTCTGGAGCGGCGCGGCATGAAGGTGCTGACCGCGACGACCGGCAGCGAAGCCATCGCGCTGGTCGAATCCAATCCCGAGATCGCCATCGTGCTGATGGATATCATGATGCCGCAGATGGACGGATATCAGACCATCGGTGTCATCCGGCAAAACCCGTCATTTGGCCGGCTCCCCATCATCGCGCTGACCGCCAAGGCGATGAAGGGCGACCGCGAGAAATGCCTGGAGGCCGGCGCCTCCGACTATCTGGCCAAGCCGGTCAATACCGAGCAATTGCTCCTCGCCATACGCATGTGGCTACACCGCTGATCGGCGCTTCGATGATGGACCACGAAAAGGTAAACATTCTTCTGGTCGACGATCAGCCCGCCAAGCTGCTCGCCTATGAAGTCATCCTGAAGGAGCTTGGCGAAAACCTGGTCGTCGCCGCCTCAGGACGCGAAGCGCTTGAATTCCTGCTCAAGAACGAAGTCGCGGTCATCCTGGTCGACGTCTGCATGCCGGAACTTGACGGGTTCGAGCTTGCCGCGATGATCCGCGAGCATCCCCGCTTCCAGAAGACGGCGATGATTTTCATCTCGGCGATCCAGGTCAGCGACATCGACCGGCTTCGCGGCTACGAGATGGGTGCGGTCGACTACGTTCCGGTGCCGGTGGTGCCGGAGGTATTGCGCGCAAAGATCAAGGTGTTCGCGGAGCTCTACCGCAAGACCCGGCAGCTGGAACGGCTCAATGCCGAACTTGAAAATCGCGTTCGCGCCCGGACCGCGGAGCTGGAAGAATCGACGGCAAGGCTTGCTCGAAAGCGAGCAGCGCCGCAGCATGGCGATCGCCGCGGGCAATATGGGGTCCTGGGATTGGGACTGGATCAACGGCGACTGGATGTGGGACGAAGGGCAGTATCAGATCTTTGGCGTCGACCCGCAGGCTTTCGAAGTGACGCCGGCGAACGTCCAGGCGCTGCTTCACCCCGACGATGCCAGTGCCTTGCGCCAGGCGATGGCCCAGTTTTCACAAGGCATAACGTCGTACGAAACGGAATTTCGGATCGTCCGGCCGGATGGCGAGGTGCGCTGGTGCGTTGGAACGGCGGCGGCAACCCTGGACAAGGGCGGCCGCGTCGTCCGTGTCAGCGGCGTCACCGTCGATATCACCGAGCGCAAACGCGCCGAAGAACGGCAAAACCTGCTGACCCGGGAAGTCGACCACCGCGCGAAAAATGCGCTCGCGTTGGCGCAATCGATCGTGCGATTGACGCGGGCTCATGACGTGGGGGCGTACATACAGGCGGTCGAGGGCCGCATCAGCGCGCTCGCACGGGTTCATACCATCCTCTCTCTGTCGAGCTGGCAGGGCGCCGAAATAACGAAGCTCGTCGACGAGGAGCTGGCGCCCTATCTGGAGGCCGGCCAGATCGAATTCTCCGGCTCGGAGGTTCAGTTGCAGCCTGCGACCGCGCAAACGCTGGCGCTGGCGCTGCACGAACTTGTCACCAATTCCGCAAAATATGGCGCGCTCTCCACGCTGTCCGGCCGCCTCTCGGTCGGATGGGAAATACAGGGGGATTTCCTGTTGCTGGCGTGGGAAGAATCCGGCGGACCGACGGTTCAAAAACCGACATCCCGGGGATTCGGAACCAAAAGCGTAATCGCCAGCATTGAATCGCAACTCGGAGGAAAGGCGCTGTTCGACTGGCGTTCCGAAGGGCTGATTTGCCGGTTGCTGGTGCCGCTCGCGCGGCCAACGGCCGGATCGGAACTGGGCGGTCAGGCCAACGTCATCGCTTCCAGCGGCGCGCTTCAGAGAGCGTCCGGATCGGCCTGAACTCGATCGATCTTTCGCTTCGCCGACTTTCCCCGTACAATCGGGCGGTGCGGCGCCACGCTCTCAGCCCACCACATCGCCACCGGATTGTTGGATGAAAGCGCGCGCAAGCAACCTCGTGATCGGCTCCATGACGCTGGCGGCCATCGCCGCGGCGTTTGCCGGTATTCTGGGGTATCAGAAAATTCACGGCATTGCGCAGCACGGCCAGCTTCGCATCGTGTTCGAAGGTTCCGCCAGCGGCCTGCGCAAAGGCGGCAGCGTGAATTTCGACGGCATTCAGGTGGGAGAGATCCGGTCCCTGAAGCTCGACAACCCCCGCAGGGTCGTCGCTCTGGTCACGTTGGATCACAGCGCCCCGATCCGCAAGGATACGGTGGTGGGCCTGGAATTCCAGGGGCTCACCGGCGTCGCGGCGATATCGTTGACCGGCGGCGCGGCTACGGCGCCGCCGGTGACGCTGGACCAGGACGGCATTCCAATCCTGACGGCCGACCTCACCGAGACGCAATCGATCCGCGATACGCTGCACAATGTCGACCGCATCCTGGTCGGTAACCAGGCGGTGGTAAAAGATGCGCTCGTGGATTTCGAGACCTATACCGCGACGCTGGTCAGCAGGGGCGACGCGATCGACGGCATCATGCGCAAGACCGACAGCGCCTTCGAAAGCTTCGACAGCGCCATGAGCAGGATCGACGATCTGGTGCCGGGCCTCGCCCGGGGAAGCGCCGAAGACCTGCATGATAAAGTGCGGAACATTCGTGAATTGGCCGATAGCTTCAATAAACGTTCGGCCGCCGTCATGGACGATGCCCGCCGCTCCCTCGTCGATATCAGCCAGGGCGCGATCAAGGTGACCCGCAAGTTCGACCCGCAGGCCGCCGGCCCCGATAACGCGCCTCCACCGAGAAGGCCGAATCAAAAGCGGCGGTGACGGCTACAGCGCCGACCCCCATTGCCCGGCGGTCTGGACGATCCAGTCCCGATAAAGCGTCAGTGGCGTGACGCCGGTCAGGCCGCCGCAGCCCGCGGCGTTGTTGGGACCGGTCGACCAGCTGATGACGCCGACAATGACAGGGCCGCCCTGTCGATCCTCAAATACGGGACCGCCGGAATCCCCGGTACACGCGCCGAGCCCGTCATGGGCGCCCTGCCCGACCGGATCGACGAGACGGATTTGCAGCGTGCCGGGCCGGCCGGTGGCGACCAGGCCGGCAGTGCGAATGGTCCCGCCGCTGTTGCCCTGGCCCCGGATCGTCACGCCGATACCGGCGATCGTGAAACGGCTGCCCGCGACGACTGGAGCCTGCGGCACGCCGAGCAGGGATGCATCTTTTCCCTTGGGCTGGATTTCGAGCTGCAACAACGCCACGTCGGCGGTGGCCCGATGCGCCGTCATCGCCTGCATGTTGAAGCCGGGATGGGTGGCGACATTTTTCACGTCTTGCAGTTGCGGTTGCCGACCGGCGCCGTATTCCACGATCTTGTAGGTCGCGCCCGGCTGCACGCAATGCGCCGCCGTCAATACCAGCCGGGGCGCGATCAAGGCTCCGGTGCAGAAATTGCCGCGCGAGCCGACGATGGTGACGATGGAGCGGCCGACGCCCTCGGCGGACGGCGCGCCGCCGCCGACAATCGCGCGGGCGGGCGGCGAGACCAGCAGCGCCAGGCCGGCCATGATCGGGAACAGAATTTTCATGCGACAGAAATAGCCCGGAAGCACAGCTGGCGCCAAGGGACGATCGGGGACGATCGAGGCTGGCCCAGGCAAGTGGTCCGTGTTAGCCGTTTTCGAAACCACGTTCGCATGGCAGGGAACGATGATCGAGGCGGTGATCTGGGATTTTGGCGGCGTGCTCACGACCTCGCCCTTCGAGGCCTTTGCGCGCTTCGAGAGCGAACGCGGATTACCCGCCGATATCATCCGGCGCACCAACGCCAATAATCATTGGGAGAATGCCTGGGCGAAATTCGAACGCGCCGAGGTGGACCTCGAAACCTTCGACCAATTGTTCGCCGCCGAATCGCTCGCTCTCGGCGCGGAGGTTCGGGGCAGAGAGGTCTTGCCGCTGCTGTCGGGAGATCTGCGGCCCGAGATGGTCGAGGCGCTCGGGCGCGTGAAGGCCAACTTCAAGACCGGGTGCATCACCAACAACCTTCCGGCCAACGCGATCGGGAGCGTCGGCGGCCGGTCGCTTTATATCGCGGAGGTAATGGCGCTGTTCGATCACGTCATCGAGTCGGCCAAGATTGGCCTCAGGAAGCCTGACCCGCGCATCTACAGGATGATGACCGAAGCGCTTGGCGTCGATCCCGAGGCTTGCGTCTATCTCGACGATCTCGGCGTCAATCTGAAGCCCGCGCGCGACATGGGCATGAGCACAATCAAGGTGCTCAATGCCTCGCAAGCCATCGCCGAGCTTGAAGCGGCGACCGGATTGTCGCTGCGGTAAACGCTGACGCGCCCTTTTCCGCCGATCCGGTCATGCATCGATCGCATCCTTGATCCGCTTCCGCGTCAGCGGCAAATCGCGCAGCCGCCTGCCGGTGGCGTTGGCGATCGCGTTCGCAATCGACGCCGCCGCCGGTCCCTGCCCGGTTTCACCGCTGCCCAGGAACGGCTGTCCCGGCCGATTGATGATGTGCACTTCGATGCTGTCGGGAACTGAATTGAATCGCAGGATCGGATAGGTCTGCCAGTCGATGCTGGTGATCCTGGTGTCGTCGAAGGTGACGCTTTCATACAGCGTCCAGCTCATCGACTGCACGATCGCGCCTTCGATCTGGTTGATCAACCCGTCGGGATTGACCACCTGGCCGCTGTCGACTGCCGCGACCGCGCGCATCAGACGCGGCCGTCCGGTCTCGCGGTTCACTTCCATTTCGGTGGCGACGGCGCAATAGGCCGCCAGGTTCTTGTAACGCGCAAAGGCAAAACCGAACCCGCGATCCATCGGCGCTTTTTGACCCTTCCGCCATCCGAACGCTTGCGCCGCCTTTTCGATCACCTCGCGCCCGCGCGGATCTTCGAGATGCTTCAGCCTGAATTCGACAGGGTCGGCGCCGGCCGCGACCGCGAGCTCGTCCATGAAACTCTCGATCGAAAACACATTATGGTAGGCGCCGAGCGACCGCATCGCCGAAATCCGCAGCGGCATTGCCGCAATGAAGTGGTGCACCACTTGCGCATTGGGAAATTTATAGATCGGGATCGCGTTGCGGTCGCCGCCGCCTTCAGGCAATGGCAGCGGCTTCGGCGACGGCACCGCGAACGGCCGCGCCATATGCTGGGCGGCCAGCATCGAGCCCGCGCCGCCCGGCCGCATCGAATGGGTGTTGCTCCAGACTTCGAAATTCCAGTCCGCAATCGCGCCATTGCCGTCGAGCGATGCTTTCAGCCTGGTCACCATCGCCGGACCGAACGGTTCCCAGGCGTGCTCCTGCTCGCGCATCCATTGCACCCGAACCGGCGTACCGGGCAAAACGCGCGCGATCAGGGCCGCATCGGCCGCGGCATCGTCGGCGCCGTTGTGGCCGTAGCAACCGGAGCCTTCGACATGGATCAGCCGAACGCTCGCCGCCGGCATGCCTAACATTTCCGCGACGCCCTGGCGGTCGGGATAGACGCCCTGGGTGTGGGTCCAGACCGTCATGGCCCCATCGACCAGATGCGCCACGGCGCAGGACGGCCCGATCGATCCATGCGCCTGATACGGCCGGGTGTAGACAGCCTCGATGGTTCTCCGGCCAACGGCCGACGGATTGCTCTGTTGAAAGATCGTCGAGTCCTGCGACGGCAGAGTGGTGAGAACGCGAAGCAGATCGTCGGACTTCGGCAGGCTCGGAATCTCCTTCCATCTCGCGGCAGCCGACAGCGCGTTCATCGCCTTGATGGATTGAAATTCCTTTTCGGCCGCGACGGCGAGGAAATTGCCGTCACGAACGACCTTGACAACTCCCGGCATTTTTTCGACCGCCGCGGTGTCGCAATCGATCAATTGCGCGCCGTAGCTGGGCGGCCGCACCACGCGGGCGTGCACCATGCCCGGCAGCCGCATGTCCTGGACATAAGCCGCGCCGCCGGTGACCTTGGCCGGGATATCGACGCGCGGCACCGGCTGGCCCATCAGCTTGAACGTCGTCGGATCCTTCAGCTTCGATTTCGGCTGCGCCTGCACATGCAGCATATCGGCCGCGACCAGATCGCCATAGCCGAGGCGCTTTCCATCCGGCGAAATCACCGCGCCATTTCCGGTTCGCAAATTTTCAGGCGGCAGATCGAGACGCCGCGCCGCCTCCGCGACCAGAAGCTCGCGCGCCTGCGCCGCGGCGTTCTGGATCGCGGTGCCGCTGTCCTGCATGGAGTGGCTGCCGGACGTGTAGCCTTCGTTGGCGGTACGGTGCGTGTCCGCCGTGACCACCTGCAGCGACTCGAACGCAACATCGAGCTCTTCCGCGGCGATCTGCTGAAAGGCGGTCTTGAAACCCTGGCCGAGTTCGGCCTTGCCGGTGAACACCGTAATGCTGCCATCGGCATCGATCCTGAGCCAGGAATCCAGAA
The DNA here is from genome assembly GCA_963793165.1 of uncultured Alphaproteobacteria bacterium. Classification (GTDB taxonomy): domain Bacteria; phylum Pseudomonadota; class Alphaproteobacteria; order Rhizobiales; family Xanthobacteraceae; genus Bradyrhizobium. Next base: position 152,310 of record CAWBYU010000001.1, on the reverse strand, counting down.
ACGGCGAACCCTTCAGGCTGCCGGGGCGATTTGCGGGCGGAGCCGCGGCAGGCGCGCTTTGATCCTGCGCGAACGCATCGGCGAGCGAAAAGCTGACGATCAATGCGCCGCCGCCCGCGAGCACGCGGCGGCGGTCGAGAATCATGGGCGCGTTCATGGTGCACTCCCATGGACCGCAGGAGAGGCGTCGGCCGTATCCATCAACCTGCCGGCGCGGTGTATCGCACGCAGGATGCGCATATGGGTGCCGCAGCGGCAAAGATGCGGCTCGAGTTCGGCGCGGATTTCGTCGTCGGTCGGCTTGGAATTCCTCTGCAGCAAGGCCTGCGCCCGCATCATCATGCCGGCGATGCAATAGCCGCATTGCGCCGCCTGTTCTTCCATGAAGGCGCGCTGGATCGGCGCGGGCGCTTCGAGGGTTCCGAGTCCCTCCAGCGTCGTCACCTGTTTGCCCTCCAGCAGAAGCAGCGGCGTCACGCAGGACAATATCGCCTTGCCGTCGACCATCACCGTGCAGGAACCGCATTGGCCGAGCCCGCAGCCGAATTTGGCGGCATTGAGCTTGATCTCGTCGCGCAAGACGTAAAGCAGCGGCGTATCCGGGTCGGCGTCGATCTCGTGATAGAGACCATTGACCTTCAATGTGATCATGGCTTGTCTCGCTGCGTTGCATCGGCGGGCCCATGGCGTAACCCGGTCGATGTCTGAAGAACCACGGTCTGGATACGCCTCGCGTCCTCAACGGTCTTTTCAACGTCTGTCCATGCCGGCTGGTTGCTGAACCGGGTCCGCAGATAGTTCAACAGGGCTGAAATCTGGCCGTCGTTCATGCTGCCTGCAAAGCCCGGCATGATCGGGCTGCGTTCTCCCTCCACCGGGCGGACGCCGGACAGCACGATATTGGCGGCGTTGCGCGGGTCGGGACTGCTGATGGCCGTGGAGAGAGCGAGATTGACCCCGCCATAGGGCAGCGGCCTGCCGCTCTCATGGCATGTCGCGCAAGCCGCGGCGTAGATCGATGCGCCGGCGGTCTCGGTTCGCGAGGCCTGCACGGCCGGCGATCTGGTTTGCGCCAGCACCGCCTCGCCCCGGCGCTTGCGATCCTCCGTCGGCGGGCCGAACACGCCAGCCATATAGATCGCGATGGCGCGGATATCGCTTTGCGGCACCTGCGACAGATTGCCGACCACTTGCGCCATCGGCCCCCGCGCCACGCCGTGATCGGGATGCCAGCCGTCGCGCAGATAAGCGAACAATGCGTCGGCGTCCCATGGAACGGGCGCCGGAGATTGAGCGTTGATCGCATAGGCCTTCCAGTTCTCGACGTCGCCGCCGGCAAACTGCGCGCTCGCGCGTTCCGCACCGAGCGCATTGCGCGGGGTGTGGCACGCGCCGCAATGCGCCAATCCTTCGACCAGATAGGCGCCGCGATTCCATTCCGCACTTTGCGTGTTGTCCGGCCGGTAGCTGCCGTGACGCAAAAACAGCAATTTCCAGCCGGCGATCACGAAGCGCTGGTCGAGCGGAAAGGAAAGCTGGTTCGCGCGCGCCGGTGCATGAACCGGCGGCCGTGTCATCAGGTAGGCGTAAAGCGCATGGTCGTCCGCATCGGTGACATTGGTGAAGTGATCGTAGGGAAATGTCGGGTAAAGGTGCTGCCCGTCGCGCGCGACGCCTGACCGCATGGCGCGGCGGAACGCAGCTTCCGACCACCGGCCGATCCCGGTCTCCGGATCCGGCGTAATATTCGATGAGAAGATCGTGCCGAACGGCGTCGGAACCGGAAGACCTCCCGCAAAAGCCTTGCCGCCGCGCACGGTATGGCAATCGTTGCAATTGCCGATCGCCGCAAGAACACGGCCCCGCTTGACCAAAGCCGTGTCGAGCGATTGTGGCGCCGGCGGCTCGATGGCCGCAATCGCCGGCCGCCAAGCCAAGGCAAGGGCTGCGACCGCCCCGGCCATCAGGAGGCCGGCGATGACGCTTGCGACAATGCGTGGCGACCTGGTCATCCGGCTCGGCCCGCCTGCTTCATTTTCATAGCCACCTTGTGTTTAACACATATCTGGCGATTAGCTTGCCGGCGCGGGATCGGATCACCGGCTGTTGAACTCCGCTTCGATGGCGCAGACGATCTCGGCGGATGGAACCGCGCAAACCCGCTGATTTTCCGAGCGCGGAATACACGCAGTAGCCGGGAGGGCCGCCTTCCGGGGGAAACTCGAATTTTCCAACCGGCACTCCATAAACCAACATATTGATGCCGCGTTTTAGCGAATTCTTAGCGATGATGACCGCGCTTTCCTTTACCGAATAGTTCCCTTTGCCGCGTACGATTGAACCGTGCGGACATGGTCCCCACGCGTTTGTTGCGATGTGAGGTTTCCAGAAATGACCCAGCCGAAAACGTTTCTGCGGGATTTGGACGACGCGGTCTCACGCGGAACGTCCGAGAGCTGCGTGCGGGCGTTGTGGCACGCGACCGACCTGTTGATCGCCGGCAGATACAGCGACGACGAGATATGGACCTTCGGCGAAGTCATCGGGCGGCTCGCGGACGAGATTGAAGTCGCGGCCCGCGCGCAGCTCGCCGAAAAGCTGGCGCGCAACGACGTCGCTCCGGTCAACATCATCCACAAGCTTGCCTTCGACGATTCGATCGATGTCGCCGGTCCCATTCTCCGGCAGTCCACGCGGCTGGACGACAACGCCCTGGTCACCAACGCCCAGACCAAAAGCCAGCCGCATCTGCTGGCGATCTCGCAGCGAGAATCTCTCGACGATACCATCACCGACGTGCTCGTGACGCGAGGCAACCGGGAAGTCGTGAATTCCGTCGCAAGCAATGACGGTGCGCGTTTTTCGGGCTTCGGCTTCCTGCATATGATCAAGCGCGCCGAAGGCGATTCCATTCTCGCCGAGCAACTCGGCCTGCGTAAGGACATTCCGAGGAATCTGTTTCAGCAGCTGATTGCAAAGGCGTCGAACGACGTGAAGAAGCGGCTCGAAAGCGAGCGGCCGGACATGATCGACCAGCTTCAGGCCACGGTGACCGACGTTACCGGCGCGCTGCAGTCCAAGCTCGGTCCGGTATCGAGAAGCTATTTTGTCGCGAAGCGGCTGGTGTCGGCGCAACATCAGCAAGGCAATCTGACCGAGAGCAGCATCTATGACTACGCCCGCTCCCACAGGGCCGACGAGGTCACGATCGGACTATCGCTGTTGTGCTCGTTGCCTGGCGATGTGATTGAACGCGCCTTGATGGACAAGAACCGGGAAATGGTCCTGGTTCTGACCAAGGCGCTTGGCTTTTCGTGGCCCACCACGATGGCATTGCTCTTCCTTGGCGCAAAAGATCACCGCATCACCGCGAAAGACCTGAGCGATATGGAAGGCGAATTCAACAGCCTCAATGTCGAGACGTCCCGGAGCGTCCTGAAGTTTTATCAGACACGCAAAGGAGCGGCGGGCCCCGATTCGAGCCCGAAGCGCCTGACCCCGCTTGATATACAATGAGGCGTGAAAGTGGCCCGCAATTCGGCATTGAACGTTCCATTTGGATCCGTCGCCCGCGCACGCAAGCGTCTCCGCATGCGTTCCAGCGAGCCGAAAGCCGATAAGCCCCTGGACGCGGCCTGGATCGTGCTGGAAGCGGCAAACGATCTCGGGGACGAAGCAACCGTCGAAGCGTGTCGCCGGGTGATCGATGCCAGCCTGAACGGCACCTTTGCTTCCCAATCCGATTTGCACGTCATTTCAGACTATTTCAGGTGAACAGGCCGTCCGGCCCCCGGAAAGCCTGGCTTTCAGCCGCTTGCGGCGAACATTGCTTCGAAGCCGATTTGGCAATGAAGTTGGATGGCCGCCCGAATCAGGAATAGACCTGTGAAGACCGTTGGCCGGCCTCGCAAAAACATGCATTAATCCGAAACGCTGGCCGCGAAAGCCTCCAGTGCGCGATGATTTCTCTTCGATTTGTCGTCTCGCTCTATCTTCTTGTTGGAGCATGATCTTTTTGGAAAACCGGTACCCGCTTTTCCGAATCATGCTCCAGGCCATTATCGGACGACCGGATTCGCATGTCTGTTCCCGCCAGCAACTCGGCCCGTGTCGTCAAGTCCGACATCGCCCCCGACGCTCTCTCCGTCCTGAACTCCGTGTTCGGCCTGCCTGGCTTTCGAGGCGCGCAGGAAGAGATCGTCAGGCATGTCACGGGCGGCGGCAATTGCCTGGTGCTGATGCCCACCGGCGGCGGCAAGTCGCTGTGCTATCAATTGCCCTCGCTGTTGCGCCGGGGCTGCGGCATTGTCGTCTCGCCGCTGATCGCGCTGATGCGCGATCAGGTCGCGGGTCTTCTGGAATCCGGCGTCAAGGCGGCGGTGCTCAATTCCACGTTGTCGTGGGACGAGGCCTCCGCCGTGGAGGCGCGGCTGCTGGCCGGCGATCTCGATCTGCTCTACGTCGCGCCCGAACGGCTGTTGACGCCACGCTGCCTCGCTTTGCTCGAGCGCGCGCCGATCGCCTTGTTTGCGATCGACGAGGCGCATTGCGTGTCGCAATGGGGACACGACTTCCGCCCGGAATATATCGGCCTGTCCGTGATCTCGGAACGCTTTCCGAACGTGCCGCGCATCGCGCTGACGGCCACGGCCGATGATCTGACCCGGAAGGAGATCGTCGACCGGCTCGGACTGGCCGGCGCTCCTAGCTTTGTCGCGAGTTTCGACCGCCCCAATATCAAATATGAAATCGTCGACAAGCAAAACGCGCCGAGCCAGCTCAAGGCTTTCATCGCCGAGCGCCATGCCGGCGACGCCGGCATCGTCTATTGCCTGTCGCGCGCCAAGGTGGAGGACACCGCCGACGCGCTGACCAAGGCCGGCATCACGGCGCTGCCCTATCACGCCGGCCTCGACGCCAAACTGCGCGCCCGCAACCAGGATCGCTTCATCAACGAGGACGGCGTCGTGATCGTCGCCACGGTCGCGTTCGGCATGGGTATCGACAAGCCCGATGTGCGCTTCGTCGCGCATCTCGATCTGCCGAAAAGCATCGAGGCCTATTACCAGGAAACCGGACGCGCGGGCCGCGACGGCAAACCATCCAGCGCCTGGATGGCCTATGGCCTGTCCGACATCGTGCAGCAGCGGCGCATGATCGAGGAGTCCTCGGGCGCGGAAGCGTTCAAGCGCGTCTCGATCGGCAAGCTCGACGCGCTGGTCGGTCTCGCTGAAACCACCCATTGCCGGCGCATCCGCCTGCTCGGATATTTCGGCGAAACCCTGAACGCTACGAAATGCGGCAATTGCGATAATTGCCTTTCGCCGCCGCAGGTTCGCGACGGCAAGGTCATCGCACAGAAGCTTTTGTCCTGCGCCTACCGCACCGGACAGCGTTTCGGCGCCATGCATCTGATCGACGTTCTCATCGGCCGCATGACCGAGCGCGTCAAGCAATTCGGGCATGACAAGCTTTCCGTGTTCGGCATCGGCGCCGACCTCAACGAAAAACAGTGGCGCGCCGCCCTGCGCCAGCTGGTGGCATTGGGCCATCTCAAACCCGACAGCGAAGCCTTCGGGGCTTTGAAACTGACGGATACCGCGCGCGGCGTATTGAAAGGCGAGACCGAGGTGATGCTGCGCGAGGAGATCGCGGGCGCCCGCGTCCGCGCCACCAGAACCAAATCAAGGCGCGGCGACATTGCCCCTCATGTCGGCGGCCCGGCCGGCGCCGGCAACCCCACGCTCATCAGCGCGCTGCGGGCGTGGCGATCGGAAGTGGCGCGCAAGCACGGCGTGCCGGCCTATGTCGTGCTGCACGATTCCACGATCGACGGCATCGCGGCGGCGCAGCCGACAACGCTCGCGCAACTCCGCAGCATCCCCGGCATCGGCGACAAGAAGCTCGAACATTACGGCGACGAAGTAATCGCGCTGGTAAAGGCTGACCGCACCGAGGCGTGAGCTTCGGTCCGCACTGGACACTGTCTTGCGTCAGCCTGAGATGGTGCGGTCAACCGCTCTCAGTAGATCCGTTTTCACCGAGTCAGTATGCTGCTCCGGGAATCGGCAGGCCTCACCGATCTTTCCCATGGCAAAACGGGATTTCGTTTCATGCCGAAGGTATCTCCGGCCGATGTTTCCCGAACCCGTTTAGCGCTTCCCTGTCGCACTTTCCTTGACTATAGAGATTTTACTTTGCTCAAATGTACGGATCGAATTTGACATATCGTTCGGACATCGACGGGCTGCGCGCAATCTCGGTCTTGGCTGTTATTGCGTTTCATTTGAACGGGATGCTCCCCGGCGGTTACGTCGGCGTCGACATATTTTTTGTCATCTCTGGATACCTTATCGGAAAAATCATCTTTGATGAAATCGAAGCCAGAACGTTTTCCTTTGCGCATTTCTACGAGCGCAGGGCGCGGCGCATTCTTCCGGCTCTGGTCACAACACTCCTCATTACTTCTGGCGCCGCATTTGCAATGTTGGCGCCATCTGAGATTGCAGGATTCGTAAAATCTGCGATAGCTTCGCTGTTTTCGGCGGCCAATATCTACTTCTATGCGACCAGCGGATATTTCGCACCAAGCGCGGTTGACCTACCGCTGCTCCACATTTGGTCACTTGGAATAGAAGAACAGTTTTACATCGTCTTTCCCTTGATCGTAGTTCTGCTGTCCAGGTATGCTCCCCGTGCCTTGGTGTCTGTGCTGTTCGCCATCGCCGGATTCTCCGTTGTCTCCTCTCAACTGGCGCTGTTCGCGCACCCTGAGGCCGCCTTCTATCTTCCTCAGAATCGCGCTTTCGAACTGGCAATTGGCGTTTTACTTGTCACCGTGAACTTCTCGCCCGAACGATTTTCTCAAGGCGTCGGTGCCTGTGGTGCCCTTCTGCTGGCGGTGGCGTTTACTTTATTCAATGAAAAGACGCCCTTCCCCGGTGTTGCAGCGTTGGTGCCATGCGTTGGTACCGCGGCAATCATATGGTCGGGAGGGTATGGGACAGTCTTCAGCAAAGCCCTGAGTGCCAAGCCGCTGGTTTACCTCGGCAAGATATCTTACCCGCTTTATCTCTGGCACTGGCCCGCGATTGTATTCGGCAGGATCGCGTTACCTCACGCGCCAGCGTCGCTTTTTGCTTTTCTTGTCGTGGGAGCTTCATTGGGTGCCGCGATGGCGACGCACCATTTGATTGAAAGGCCCGTCCGATATGGTCCGACCACGAGGTTTGCCGGATTCGCCGCCACTAGCTGCATATCGCTTTTGATTGTCAGCACTGCGCTCATCGGCCTATCAGCGCGCCGCCCGACGATTTTGTTCCAGCCACCAAACCTTACGGAACTCTATCTCCAGGGGACCTGTTTCCTCAATGCTGACCAGGATCGAACTGGTTTTATTCTGGAAAAATGCCTGCCGGAGAAACGGCCGCAGGCTCTGCTATGGGGAGACAGTCACGCTGCGCATTTCTACAGCGGACTCCAGGAGGAGCTGGCCGGCGCGGGATACTCGCTCGGGATGCTTGCAGCCGGAGCGTGCACACCTATCATCGACCGGCCAGTTCAAGGCAGGCCGTTTTGCAAAGAAATCAACGATTTTGTACTTTCGTCTGTGAGGTCCAAAAAACCCGACATCGTTATCCTGTCCGCATTCTGGAAGCCTTTCGTGATCGAGGAATTGGAGCGGACACTCCGGATACTCAACCAAATTCCAGGCGTCTCAGTGGTAGTTATCGGCAACACTCCAGTGTTCGAGGAAAGTGTCCCGGTCTATCTGGAACGTGGAACCCAAGCCGCAATCAAGATCTCGGATCGCTCAGCGGCCGAACGCCTTATGCATGAGCGGCTAGTGAAAAATCAAATCGAGAATGTGCAATATCTGTCCTTGAAGGACATAACCTGCCCGAGAGGCCACTGCTTGCTATTCAATGGAGGTGGGGTGCCCTATTATTTTGACGAGGGTCATCTGACCCGGGAAGGATCCCTTTGGATCGCGAGCAGAATAGTGCCGGATATCATCGCCTTCCGGCGCCAGGCTGAAGCCAAACCAAGCAATACCGTAGCTCGCTAGGTCTTGAGCAAAAGGCATGGCCATCGACGCATCAAGCCGGGCCTCGCAGCAGACCGGTCGCCAGGAGCATGTGCATCTCACATAGCTGGGAAGACGTCCCCCGAATTCATAAACCATCAACTCCGGTCAGCTTTGGTTTACCAGACCGATTAAGCTTTCACGTCCGAGAGCATGCAATGGTGGCTGCAGATCGGGGACGAAACTCGACAGGGAAAGCGTCAGAGTCAGGCCGCAAAGCGGCCTGACTCGCCATCTCGAGGGAATTCAATGTCTGCAAAGACGCCGCCACAAAAAGCAAAACGCAAGAAATCCAAGACGAGCCCGCGATCGGCTTATGCGGCATCGACGCTATCCATGGCCGTGCAAAACCTGATCAATATGGTCGCAGTATCTACCGTCTCGGGGTCGGTCCTGCTCGGGCTGTTAGCCGCGAAGCATTTTTGAGGCGGACGACGCGTATTAGGCTTTATTGAATATCAACATCCGCTTCGCAGAAGCGGATATGCGGCCTATGCAGGGCGCGCCGCCTTCTTACCACCAGCCTCGTTGCACCGGACGATAGTACTGGCCGCCGCCCCGGCGCGTATCGCCCGTTTGGGAGCCCCAATTGGGCTGGAAAAAGGGGTTGAAGCCGTCGTCGTCCCCGCCATTGCCGCTCGCAACGTTGACATCGACCGTGGGCCGACGCGTTATGAAGCCGCCTTGGGGCTGGTTGTTCAGCACCGCGACGAACTCGGTGCGGTAGTTGGTCTCTTTGCTCAGCGGCTCGTCCGAAATGACGATCGAGGATCGCGGCACGGCGGTCGGCGCGATGCGATCGAGCACGTCCTGCGGGATGGTGATGCGGTCGAGCGCGTCCTTGGCATCGTCCCCGTCGTCGACCGTGACCACGCTCCAGCGCAGGCCCGCGTCGTTGCGCGCCATTGCCGTGAACACATGCGTGCCGATCGGTTGGTCGGGATTGCGGATTGTGACGGGAACCTCGATGGTCGCATCGAACACCTCGCCGCCGCCGTCCGGCGCCGGCTTATGTGTGTTGCGCCGCACGTAAAGCTTTTGCGTCGCGCGGCTGATGTAGACCGAGACCGGCTCGAGCGCGAGCTTCGCCTCGCTCGCCGCTTTGGCGGCGTCGGCCTTCCTGGCCTGGGTCACCTTGGCCGCTTCTTTCGCCGCGGCAGCCGCATCGAGCTTCGATTTCGCGTCCGCCTTGGCGGTGTCGAGTTGGGTCCCCAGTTCCGCGGCCTTGGCGGCGGTCTTTTGTTTGAGGTCCTCGGCCCGCGCCTTCGCCTGGTCCGTCTTCGCGGCGGCGAGCGCCTTGTCGGCGTAGGCGAGCTCGGCGTCGGCGCGGGTCTTGAGCCCCTGAAGCTTGCGCAGCGACGACGTCAGCGACGCCGTCTCGCGCGCCGCAGACGCTGCGGCTTTCTTCGCCTCATCGGCCGTCTTGGCAGCCTCCGCCGCCTCGCGGGGAAGCGCCTCGGCCTTGGCCGGAGCGGCCGCGATGGCCTCCCGGCTCGGCACGAACAGCGCCGGATGGGAGAAGCTCGACCGGCTCGGCGTCAACAGGCGAGATGATCACCCGCATCCCGATCCGCGTCGTTTCGAACAGCTTCTCGGCAAAGCCGAAGGGCATCCGCACGCAGCCGTGCGAGGCCGCATACCCGGGCAGCGGCCCGCCGTGCAGCGCGACGCCGTTCCAGGTGATGCGCTGCATGTTCGGCATCCAGGCATCGTCATACAGGGTCGAGTGGTGGTCCTTGTCCTTCTCGATGACGGCGAAGACACCGGCCGGCGTCTCCCGTCCCGTGATGCCGGTCGACACCGGCGCGCGCAGGATCCAGCCGTCGGCGTCATAAAAAGTGACCTGCTGACTCTTGATCGACACGATCGCCATGATCGGCTCGCCCGCCTCGCGCGGCGCCGTCACCTCGGTGGGTGGCGCGCGGCGTGCCTGTTTCGCTGCGGCGTCGGCGTTCAGCGCCGTCAGCGCGGCCATCGCCGCGAGCATCACAATGGCTGGAGGCCCGCAACGACGCATCGCCCCGGTGGATTGCGCCGTCGTCAATCAATTCACCATTCCATTCCCCGGTTGAAACGCCCGTCCGCGCTGACGTTGATCAAGTGTCAGATGCGGTCTTTGGATCCAAAAAATCGCCCTCACCATCCACGCAGCCAATTCGCTTCCGGGGACATTCGGCACATTGCGGTGACTAATCTCTCATATACGACAGCCCGCGGAGGAGGAAGGATGGCTCGCAGCTGAAATTGGCACAAAATGGACACGGCGTTAGATCCGAGTTGTGGAGTCCGGTATGCGATCAATTCGCGGACCTCTAATGTGCCAGATTGAAGTGTGGTTCCCATGTTCGGGCCCGCGGCTCACCCTTTATGGTGATCCTTTATGGTGATCGTCGCCCATTGAGCGGGCGTTCGCAGGCCTGCCTCCTGCCGTTGCACACGGGCAACACTTCGCGGAAAAGGACGCAACCGTCCGTTTGCGCCATTGCGCGGCCATCACTTTGTCCCAACAATCAGCGGTGTCCGCACGCTTGGCAGTGCAATCCCGTTCCGATGAGGCTGGGATGATGAACCCGCGGCGACTTTTGACAGTGCCGGCGCCATTGCTGCGATCGGTCGTTCTCGTGACCGGAGTTGCCGGCTTGCTCGCGGCCTTGGGGTCTGCGGAAACTCAGGACACCGGCACGGCGCCGCCCAAGGACATCAGCACTCCCGCCCTCTCCACCGAACAGGAACTCGCCGGGACATCGCAGTCGAGCTCGATGCTCCGTGACCATCCCGGTCAAACCGATGCAGCAATGGCCGGGCTATCGCTTGCGGGAGCCGTCGCCGACGCATCAATCGTTCTGAACAAGCCGAAGCCGGTTGTCGAAACGGCCTCGACCAATTCGCCGGATGCGCCGCCAACCGAACCGGCACCTGTGCAAGTCGCGATGGCGAATCCGTCGGATATCGAGCCTGGCGGCGTCGGCAAGGCGGTGAACTCCATCGAAATCGTCGACGAGTGCATGGTCGTGGACATCTGCGTCGATCGATATCTGTGGGCGCTTTATCAGCGGACGCCCAAGGAAGACACCATCAAGGATGCTTGAACGGAGGAAAGTGACCATCAAGCGGAAGGGCAAGATGGTGACTGTCGCCAGAGCCTTCACCAAGCTTGTCGATGAAGATTTTGGATGGAAGGATCCGAAGGCGGCGGAACGAGCCGGCATGCCGATGATGGATTACGTGATCGGAGGCATGGATCGGGGCTTCAAGCTAAAACTGTTTCATACGCTTCACGCGGCGGAGGCGGCGGGCCTTTCGCCCGGCATCACCAGCGCATTCCGCGATGACTACCGCCAGTCGATCGCAAGCGGCCTCAAGGCGGCGAGCAACAGGTCGTATCATGGCGGGAGCTCCCGCGGCGGCTATGGGCATGGGCTTGCGGCCGATATCGTGAGTGTCCAGGGCGGAACACGCAACCAGCGATGGGCTTCCTCCGAAAGGCTCTGGAAGTGGGTTGATGCGCATGGGAAGGAATTCGGAATAGGGCGCCCATACCTCGGCAGGGACCCGCCGCATGTCGCACCGGTCGACGGCAAGGAATATGCGGCGCACAACCGCGGCACCAAACAGGCGCGATCGGACGTGAAGAAGGTGAAGCGCATGGTCATACGGGATAACCCGGGCCCCGCGAAGCGCTCGAGAGCTGCAGCGGCCTCAAGGATGAGAGCGAGCTGAGCGCTCCGGTTCCGATATGAGGCTCGCAAATAAAAAATCCCGGAATCCGTGACTTCTAAACACCAAGCCCGCCGCGACGACCGGATTGGTGCAATTTCTGGGAAGGGTGATGTGTCGAAAACGTCCTGGCCTCCATTAGAACAGGCATGAGCCCTCGGCCTCTTTCGGTCAGCGAATATTCGACGCGTGGCGGTCGCTCGCCGAAGTCTCTCCGTTCAATCAGGCGATCGTTCTCCAACTCTCGCAGATGTTGCGTGAGCATCTTCTGCGAAATTCCCGGCATGTCTCTCTTCAACTGCAAGGTCCGCAACGAAGGCCCTGCAAAGAGGCGGAACAGGATCGGAAGTTTCCAGCGTCCGCTAATCATGCGAAGCACCCTGGTGACGTGCGCGACAGATCCATCCGGGCCAAGGCACGCTGGGCGCCCTTCGGCTTCTACGGGTACTTTTAAGTGCGTACTTGCCTCGTTCATCTTTCCGTCCATCTTGTGAGCCGTGCATTCCAAGATAGGCATCAAGCAATGGATTTGAAACTGGACGGGAAAATTGCGCTCATTACCGGGAGCAGCAAAGGCATAGGAGAGGCGATCGCCAGAGGCCTCGCTCGCGAGCGGGTCATCGTTGTCGTCCACGGTCGCGATCGAAGCCAGACGGAGCGCGTTGTTCACGATATCTCCGCGCAGAAAGGCCGCGCTTACGCCGTGGTCGGAGACCTCACCGTTGACGACGAAGTTCAGCGTCTGGTCGGTGAGGCGCAGGCCCTCGCCGGCCCGATCGACATCCTTGTCAACAACGCCGGCGGTTCGGGCGAGGCTGAAGATTGGACCAACAGTCGCGCGGCTTCGTGGGCATCTGCGTACGATCGCAATGTCCTCGCTGCCGTCAGGATCACCACCCGGCTTCTGCCGAGTATGCGGGCCGCCAAGTGGGGACGTATCGTAAATATCTCCAGCTTGGCCGGCTTAATGCCGCCTGCGTCCAGACCCGACTACTCCGCCTGCAAAGCTGCGATGAACGCCATGACGACATCGATGGCCAAGGCGGTCGCGGCCGATGGTGTGACGGTCAATACCGTGTCGCCTGGCACGATACATAGCGCAAGACTGGATGCCCGGTTCCGCGAGGTTGCAGCAGAGCGTGGAGTTGCGGCAGACGCTCCGTGGGAACAGATCGAGCGGGTGGCATTGCCGATCTTCGCCCAGGTACCGATCGGTCGCGGCGGCAAACTGGAGGAGATTGCCGACGCCATCTCATTTCTCGTCAGTCCCAGAGCCGGATATATAACTGGCGTAAACCTCAGGCTCGACGGCGGAATGCTGCCGAGCATCTAAATGCGCTGGTCAACAGCGATCGGGGCGCCGGCTTGCAAAGATGTCGAAGGCATGGGCGTTGAGTTGCGGATACAGGCCCGGCCGGTCGATCACCCGCGGCGTTTGCTTCGCTCAGCGCCTGGTTCGCGCCTCCCGTCAAGCCCCGACCTTGTCCTGGAGCGCAAACTCGACGCGCGGCGAATGACCGAAAAACTCCTTGTATGCGCGGCTAAAAGCCGCCTCCAACTCATAGCCAATGCGCAAGCCGATTTCGCCGACGCGCGCGTCCGGTTTGGCGAGCAGTTCCCGCGCCAGCCTCAGACGCCATTCATTTTGGTAGCGCAGGGGTGAGCGCCCGACGAGGGCGGTGAAACGTTCGCAGAAACTGGAGCGCGACATCCCGGCACTGTCGGCCAATGCGCTGATGCTCCATCGCCGCATCGGCTCTTCATGAATGACCTTCAGGGAACGCGCGATGCGCGCGTCCGAAAGTCCCCCAAGCCATCCGGAGGATTGCCCTTGCTGCACCCAGGTGCGCAAGGTGCGGATGACGACGAGATCGATAAGTCGGGAAATCATCAGGGCGCCTCCGGGCTGAACCTCCCCGGCTTCGATCATCAAGAATCGGAAAATGCCGTCGATCCATTCCGCTCCCTCGGCTCGGCTTATATGGATGACCTGAGGAAGGGCGAAGATCATCGCCCGGAGGCTGTCCGGATCGAACCAGAAGCGGCAGATGATGACCGTCGCACCGAGATGCGACGCGACAAGGCGCTTGTCGCCCGGCCCGCGGGGCAGCAGCACAAGATGGCCGGTGTCGATGATAACAGGCATGTGATCGTCGTCGTCGATCCGCAAGGCGCCCGCAGCGACCACGATCACATGCGCCTCGTCAGCACTGAGATCGAGGTGCTCCTCCTCCGTCAGCGTGCGCGGAAGAACAACGTCCCCGGTGAGACGGATCTGCGCCAGCACATGGGACAAGAGGTCGCCGGAAGTGGCGCCGAGCGGCTTGCCTTCGGGACGATTGGTCAAGTTTTCCAGTGATTCCATCATGGCTGGTGCAAGCCCCAGATTGTAAAAAACGCGGCGTATAGAGAGCGCAATCAATCGAGATAACGACTTTCCCTGCGGATACAATGACGGCTTTTTGGCGTTCCGACCGGTTTGAGCATCTCCAATCGTCCGCGCTGCGAAGGAAGGCTCACACTGCCAATCAGCGTTCCCCCTTTCAACCAACGAGACGAGATTCCAGAATGAGCAGCCACGCCTTCCAACAACCCGCACGCCTCGACGCATTGCGCTGGCTGCAAGTCTACTACTTCACGCGCGCCGGCGTTTCCATCGCCTGGGTCGCAGCCGCCTTTACAGTTGGGGCGAGCGTGCCGGCGATCGGCGCCGCGCTGCTGTTGGCTTATCCAGCGTGGGACGCGATCGCCAATATCGGTGACGCGCAGTGCAGTGGCGGGCTTCGGGCCAATCCCAGCCAGGCGCTCAATGCGGCGATCAGCATCATCACCACGATCGCGGTCTTATTCGCACTCGGGCAGAGCCTGCATGCGGTGCTCGCAGTGTTTGGCGTTTGGGCCATTCTCTCCGGCCTGTTCCAACTTGTTACCGCGGTTCGTCGCCGAAAGACCGGTGCGCAGTGGGCAATGATCCTGAGCGGTGCCCAGTCGATGCTCGCCGGCGGCTTCTTCATCAACTCGGCGGCAGGTACAGGCAATCCCGGCATCAAGGATATTGCGCCCTACGCGGCCTTCGGCGCCTTCTACTTCCTTGTCTCGGCGGTTTGGCTGACCGTAAAACTTGCACGGCAGCAGTAGAACTTGGCCTTGAAACCTATCCCGACGGATCGTGGTCGTCGATCCTGCGTGCCAAACATGATGCGGGTCCATCCTGCTCGCGTTGAACCCGAACTCTAGCGGCCGATGTGCGCCGCGCCCCGATCATGGCGCCTTCGCCCACGGCGAGGGCACATACGGGAACGATTTAACGAGCGCACGCGCTCCTATCCTTCGGAAAGAGCGGCGTGCCGACGTCGATTTTACGTCCCGACAGCGCACGATTATCGGGTCCGTCAGGCTCACCGAGTTTCCCCAGAAGCTTGTGGGCCGTCTCCGGCAACAACGGCACGATGCACTCCGCAATCGCGAGGAGAGAAGCCGACAGGCTGAACAACGTTCCATGCAACCTGGCCAAGTTCGTCGAAGCCAATTCGCGATGATGCGAAGTTGCGGCTTTTGCCAAGCTCCATGGAGCTTCCTCCGCAACGTATCGATTCGCATCCGAAACAAATGACCAGATATCGTCGAGGGCGCGATCAAAAGCAAAATCACGAAGATGCGCCGCGACGCTGCCGGGAAGTCGTTTAGCCGTGCGCAACAACCTGTCGGCTTCCGCGAAATTATCGGGAGGTGTCGGCAAGATCCCTCCGCAGTAGCGCTCGATCATGCTCAGGACACGATGCACAAGATTGCCGAGTTGTCCGGCAAGTTCGGATTCGTAGGCCTGCCGGAACCGCGCATGTGAGAAATCGCCATCGCTGGTCGAGCGGATATGGCGCAGCAGATAATAGCGTAGCGCGTCTGATCCCAGTTCCCGCGCAAGCGGCGCGGGATGAACGGCGTTGCCTGTCGACTTGCCTATTTTGCGCCCATCGGCGGTGACATAACCGTGGACCAGAATACGCGTTGGAACGGGCAACCCGGCGGACAGCAAAATGGCCGGCCAGTAGACCGCATGGAAGCGCGTAATGCCCTTGCCGATGACATGTTCGCGTGAGGCAGCCTGTGTCCACCATCGCGAGAGATCGTCGTCGTCGCGTCCATAGCCAAGCGCGGAAAGGTAATTTCCAAGCGCGTCGAACCAGACGTAGATCACCTGATCGGGATCGCCGGGCACGGGTATCCCCCATCCCCTTGCGCGCGTAGCACTGCGCGAGATGCTGAAATCCTCAAGTCCATTCTCGATCCACGACAGCACCTCGTTGCGGCGCGTCTCCGGGATGATACCGATCTCGCGGCGGGCATAGATCTCGCGCAAAACGTCTCCGTAGCGCGAGAGCCGAAAAAACCAGTTTTCTTCCTCGATCAATTCCGGCGGCGTGCCGTGCTCGGGGCACCGTCCGGCCTCCAGGTCGCCGAACTTGTAGAATTGCTCGCAGCCGGTGCAGTAAAGACCGCTATAGGCTCGCTTGTAGATATCCCCTCTCTTCAAGCACGCCTTCCAAAGCCGTTCCACTCCAGGCCGATGGCGCACGTCGGCGCTGGTCCTGATAAAGTCGTCATAGGATAGATTGAGGATAGACCGCAGCGCGATGAATTGTGCCGCGTTCTGCTCCACCAACGCGGCCACCGGGACCTGTGCCGCGTCGGCTGCCTGCACATTCTTGATACTGTTCTCGTCGGAACCTGCCTGAAGCCGGACGCTGTATCCTTGCTGGCGATAAAAGCGCGCGAGCGTATCTGCTTGCATGGCCTCCAACGCAAAGCCGATGTGAGGCGCGGCGTTAACGTAGGGGATCGCGGTGGTGACGTAACGGTTGGTGCCCGAGGCACTGCGTGCTTGTTCGATATGCATGTCGGAAAGGCCTCTGAAAAGGCGAGGCGGTTTCCGGAAAAGAAAAAGCCGCCCCGGATGGAAGCGGCTCTGGCGTGTCGTTTGATCTGATCAGATCACATGCCGAGGGGTTCCGCTTCCCGTATCGAGAGCGGCATCATCGTGGTCGAAATGAAGGTCAGCACATTATTGATCATCTGGTACAAGTAGTCGATATCGGCCTGCGATTCAACTACCGCTTTACCTATGGACCCGGTGCGGACGCGACGTTGAGATACTCGCGATACCGAGTGATCTGCCGCACCAGATGCGGCACGCGGCATGAGCGGCCGCGCGGCGGATTTGCGACAAGATCGGCTTTTGCCGTTGCCCCGAGTTCGACCTGATCCGGAGTAGCGTAGCAGGCGCGTTCCTAAAGCGACCTTCGCGCTTCGACAACTGCTCACGGCAGGTCGGTGGCGGAGAGAGTGGGATTCGAACCCACGGTACGGTTTCCCGCACACACGCTTTCCAAGCGTGCGCCTTAAGCCACTCGGCCATCTCTCCGGATGGCCTGTCTTGAAGGGGCCCGGCGACTTTTGCAAGAGAGCCCGGCCGCAACGACCGAACTTTCCGCAACATATTGAATAATCTCGTTAATTTTACGTCGCCTTGGCGGGCGATCGCAATTTTCGGCCCCTTGAACCGGAAACCGGTTACGGGCGACGATGGATGACGGCGCGATTTAACCAGCGGAGGGCGGCATGACCATCGATCGGGCGCTGATGTTCTCGATTCTGATGTCGGCGCTATCCGCGGTCTCCGCCGGACCGGCGATGGCGCAAGCCTGTACGCGTCTGGGCGCCGACGTCAGTTGCACTGATGGCCGCCGCGGGGTTTGGTCCGGCGATACGATCATCTGGGCCGACGGCACGCGGTCGAGCCTGGCGTCGCCGCATCCGAGCGTCATCATCGGTAACAAATCGTCCGTGATCGTGGGGCCGGGCGTATTCGTCGGCCATGGCAAAGGCATGGTGCCCATGGAAAACCCGAGCGCACCGAACAAGGCGCGCTGCGCCGTCCTCGATGGCGCGTCGTATTGCTATTAGAGCATGATCCGGAAAAGTGGGAACCGGTTTTCCGAAAAGATCATGCTCAAACGAAAAGACAGAGCGGGATAGTCGTCCCGCTCTAGTGGTACTGCGCGCCGGCATTGACCGAGCGAAGCGTCCACACCGCCGGCGGTTCGGCCACCAGCGGCGCTGCCGCGGCCTTGTCGATCTGGGTCTCCTGCAATGCGTCCACGAAATCGGCGAACCATTGCTGGATCGTGCCGCCGCGAAGCTTTGCCATCATGGCTTCCCAGCGCATGCGCCGCTCCGTCAGCGGCATCGACACCGCGACCGCGATCGTCCGCGCCATGCCGTCGATATCGTGAGGATTGACGATCAGCGCGGTGTCGAGTTCGTTCGCAGCACCTGCGAATTTCGACAGCACCAGCACGCCGGGATCGGCGGGGTTTTGTGCCGCGACATATTCCTTGGCGACAAGATTCATGCCGTCCTGCAGCGGCGTGACAACGCCGACCTGCGCTGTGCGATAGAGGCCGGCCAGCACGGTCTGGCTGTAACCCTTGTTGAGATAGCGGATCGGCGTCCAGTCCACTTCGCCGTGGCGGCCGTTGACATCGCTGACCAGCTTGGCGAGTTCGGTCTGCAGATTGCCATAGGCCTCGATCCCGCCGCGCGACGGCGTAGCGATCTGCAGCAGGGACACCGTCCGCTGCAGCGCGGGCTGCAACGTCCACATGCGGTCGAAGGCGTTGATACGATTGATTAGTCCCTTCGAATAATCCAGCCGATCGACCCCGATCGCCAGCTTTTCGCCGTGCAGGCTTCGCCGCAACCGCGAGACGTCAGGATGGGAAGCCGCCTTGGCGGCCTGCGTTGCGAATTTCTCCGGATCGATGCCGATCGGAAATACCGCGATGCGCGATGTGCCGTAGCGCGACGTTACCACGCCGTTTTCGATCTGAAGACCAAGATCCGCGGATATGTAGCCGAGGAAACTTTCGCAATCGTCCTCGGTCTGGAACCCGATCAGATCGTAGGCCAACATCGCCTCGACCAGTTCACGGTGGTGAGGCACTCCTTCGACGACGCTTCGCGCCGGCCACGGCGTATGCAGAAAGAAGCCGAGCGGCTGCGTGACGCCGAGATCGCGCAATTCCGCGCCAAGCGCGAGAAAATGATAATCCTGGATCCAGAAAATCGCATCGGGCTTCTGAAAGCGCAGCAGCGCACGCGCCATGAAGGC
This sequence comes from uncultured Alphaproteobacteria bacterium, assembly GCA_963793165.1. Classification (GTDB taxonomy): domain Bacteria; phylum Pseudomonadota; class Alphaproteobacteria; order Rhizobiales; family Xanthobacteraceae; genus Bradyrhizobium. The sequence goes on along the minus strand of CAWBYU010000001.1, from coordinate 133,339 downwards.
GTTCACCTCGCGATAGGAGATATAATCCTCCTCGGTGGCGCGAATCAGGTCGGTTCGGGAATGCAACGCCGGCCACAATGCCGAATTCGCAAAACCCTCGTAATACCCGCCGTAATGCGCCGCCGGCAGATCCAGCATCGCCAGCGCGCCGGCGCCAAGGGCTTCGATCTCCGCGAAAGGCTCCTTCTGGGCGCCGTCGCGCACGCGACCGCTGGAACCCACCCAAATTGCGCCTGATTTCTCCACCACCGGCAGTAACGCGGCCGCTAAGCCCCCCGTCATGGGTTCATTGGCTTTTCCGCGTGCAACACGGTTTGAAACGACGACGAGGTTCACAGGGTCCCCTCCTGGATGTTCCGCTCGCAAGTTAACAACCATTCATCAATATGGTTCCCCGTCACCCTTTCAACGAAATGAAACCAAATTCGGGCGCTGCGGTGATGGAACTCGGCCGCAAGAAATTTTTGCCGAAAACGCCAACGCGCAAAAACCGAGACGATTTCACTCCCGGCGAAAGATTGCGGCGCCGATCATGGTCGGACCGCGGCCTTTTCGTTATCTAGCAGGCGTGCAAGCCATTCCCGCACGTCTCGCGGCTCGTCGAAGTGGTCGGCCACGCCCGTCGCGCGCCGGCCGACGGAGAACGCGAGGCCGCCGAGATCCGGCATGATCGCGAACACCGTTTCGTCGGTGACGTCGTCGCCTATAAAAATCGGTCGGCGGCCCCTGAAAGGTTCATGCGTCATCAGTTCCAGGACACCCGTTGCCTTGGTAAAGCCCGAATGCTTGATCTCGCAGACACACTTTCCGGGCAGCACCTCGATCGGCGCATTCGGCAGGTCGGCCCTGATCAGCGATACCGCATCGTAGATCGCCTTCTCCGCATGCGGGGCCAGCCGGTAGTGGAGCGCCAGCGAATAGCCCTTGTCTTCAAGCAGAATGCCCGGACTGAGCTTGGCGATCGCCGCCAGCCGGCGCTTCAATTCCTTGTCCATCGGCGGCGCATGAGTGGCGACAGCTTCGCTGTCGGTCGAGATTCGCATTTCCGCGCCGTGGCCGCCTACCGCCGGAAACTGCTGGGGCGCGAAGATCAGATCGATATCGTTCAGCGAACGGCCGCTGACCAGGGCCAGCGCGCCGGAGGTCTTCTCCAGCAGGCCGTTGAGGGTTTTCGCCAGACCCGGCGGCACCCACACTTCGCGCGGGGTCGGGGCCAGATCGAGCAGGGTCCCGTCAATGTCGAGCAGGATGGCGCATTCGTCCCAGTCTCGCGCGGGGCCGGGAGGCGCCGAACCCTCGTTCGACGGCCTATTGTCCGGGGACGAAACCTCTTCCTGCGACGGCACCTTGGCCAACTCCCGATCAACCACATCCTGATTCATTTCACTCTACTCCACAAAGGCTAGCGGCCGTGCGACCGATTCGAGCGGCTGGCGCTCGGCTGCGATGCAATAACGCCACGCGATCGCGGCTGCCCCGATCATCAATCCCGACCCCAGCAGGTAGCCTGCGAAAACGCTGTTGCGCGATCCGGTATCGATCAACGCCCCGAACAATGTAGGCCCGACGACACCGCCAATCCCCGTACCCACGGCATAGAACAGCGCGATCGCCAGCGCGCGGACCTCCAGCGGAAAGGTCTCGCTGACCGTGAGATACGCCGCGCTGGCGGCGGGCGAGGCAAAAAAGAAAATCACCATCCAGGCGATGGTCTGGGTCTGCGCGCTCAACACGCCGATCGAGAAAAGATAGCCCGAAAGCGCCAGCAGAAGACCCGATATGCCATAGGTGAACGTAATCATGGCGCGGCGTCCCAATGTATCGAACAGCCGGCCCAGCAGCAACGGCCCGAGGAAATTGCCGGCCGCGAAAGGCAGGATGTACCAGCCGACCTGGTTGGAGGCGATGCCGAAGAAGTCGGTCAGGACCAGCGCGAAGGTGAAAAAGATCGCGTTATAGAAAAACGCCTGCGCGGTCATCAGCGACAATCCGACCAGCGAGCGCTGGCGATAGACCGAAAACAGCGTGCGCGCCACCTCGCGCAGCGGCGTGTGATCGCGCATCTGCAGCTTGATCTTGGGCCAGCCATGTTGAGGCCGATCCTGCAGCTTTCCGATTGCCGACCGTTCGATATCGTCCACGATCGCATGCGCCCGCTCGGGAAAGCCATGAATCATCAGCCAGCGCGGGCTTTCGGGAATCCACATCCGCATCACGAACACCACCAGGCCGAGACCGGCGCCAGTGAGGTAGGCCAGCCGCCAGCCCAGATCGGGACCGACCACGGAGGGATCGAGCAGGACGATCGCGCTGACCGCGCCCATCGCTGCACCAATCCAGAAACTGCCGTTGATCAAAAGGTCGGTCCATCCCCGATAACGCGCCGGCACCAGTTCCTGGATCGTCGAATTGATCGCGGTGTATTCGCCGCCGATGCCGGCACCGGTCAGAAATCGAAACAGGGCGTAACTTGCGACATTCCAGGATAGCGCCGTCGCAGCCGTGGCGGTGAGATAGAGCGCCAGCGTGATGAAGAACAGTTTCTTGCGCCCGATCCGATCGGTGAGCCAGCCGAAGCCGAGCGCGCCTAGCACGGCGCCGGCGAGATAGGCGCTGTTGGCAAGACCGACGTCGAAATTGCTGAAGCGCAGAATCGGACTTTCCTTCAGCGCACCCGACAGCGCGCCGGCCAGCGTGACCTCCAGCCCATCCAGGATCCAGGTGATGCCAAGCGCAAGCACGACGCGGGTATGGAAGCCGCTCCAGCGAAGATTATCGAGTTCGATACGGAATGCTGGTCTCGATGACGCGATCATCGTCTCGTCGCAGCGCCGACTTCCCGCCCGATCTCGAAACAATTGTCGCGTCGCTCAGCACGGCCATGCCGCATTGCTCCACTGTTGGCCGTTTATGAATTTCTCGCGAAGCCGATCGCCGCGATTGCTCAAATGCACCGCCATCGCAAAATCATCGGAATAAGCCAGAAACACCCCAAGGCAGGATATTCCAGAGTTCACAACCATCAGGCAACACGATGTCGCAACTCCGCGCCATCCAGCCTTCATCAACGCCCCCGGAGCCCCGAAGTTCCTAGATTGTGGCGCGGGAACCGTTCGGTTTCGTAGCCGTTTTCGAGTTGAAACGGCAGGAGTCGAATCATGGCTGAACGTCGCAAAGCAGCGCATTCACGCAAGACGGCCCCACCCAAGGCCGCCCGCACCGGCGCCCGAAAGGCGGCCTCGAAGGCGAAACCGGCGCGGAGAAAATCATCGCCGGGCAAGGCATCCCCAAAAACGCTGGTCGCAGCGCGTCACCCGCGAAAGCGACGCGCTAGATCTGAAACAGGGCGTGTTCAAGCTGACGAGCGCGAGGAAGATCGCGGCATCGCTCAAGCGTTCGGCGGAACGCAGTTCGCGCCGCAAGGCCGGCGCCTATCGCTCGGCGCTGTCGATGTTGACGTTTTATATCAACCGTGCCGGCAAGACGTTGCCCAAGACCCAGCGCGACCGGCTGCAGCGCGCCAAGACCGAGTTGAAGCAACAGTTTCATCGCGACTGAGCAGGTACAATCGTTCAAACAGACATGCTCGTCATACCCGCGAAGGCGGGTATCCAGTAATCACCGGCCAACGACCGAAACGAGAAGCCTCGGAATACTGGATCATCCGCTTTCGCGGATGATGACACCGTCCAAATCGCAGCCCTTACGCCGCGCGAATGTTCGCCATGAAGCGATCGAGCTCCTGGCGCAACCGTGTGCTTTCGGCCGAAAGCGATTTTGCCGAATTCAAAACTTCCCCGGAGGCCGACCCGGTTTCGGTGGCGCCGCGATTGAGCTGCGTGATATTGGCGGCCACTTCCTGGCCGCCATGGGCGACATTCTGGACGTTGCGCGCGATTTCCAGCGTCGCCGAGCTTTGCTGCTCCACGGCGCTGGCGATCGTCGAGGCAATGCCCGAAATCTTGCCGATGGTGTCGCCGATCTCCTTGATGGCCGTCACCGATTCCTGGGTCGCGCCCTGCATGCCCAGGATGTGAGACGATATCTCGTCGGTTGCCCTCGCGGTCTGAGTCGCCAGCGATTTGACCTCGGAGGCGACGACGGCGAAGCCGCGCCCGGCGTCGCCGGCGCGGGCGGCCTCGATGGTTGCGTTCAGCGCCAGCAGATTGGTCTGCTCGGCAATCGCCGTGATCAGCTTGACCACGTCGCCGATCTGCCGCGCGGCATGCGACAATTTTCCGATGCGCCCGTCGGTCTGCTGCGCCTGAACCACCGCCGCTTCCGCGATCTGATTGGATTCGTGCACCCGCCTTCCGATTTCGTCAAAGGAGGTGGTGAGCTCCTCCGTCGCGAAAGCCACGGCCTGCATGTTGGAGGAGGCTTCTTCGGATGCGCCGGCGACCTGACTGGAAAGACCCTGGGTGGTTTCCGCGGTCCGCGTCAACGTGCCCGCGGCCTGTTCAAGCTGAGCCGCCGATGCCGAAACATTCGAGACGATGGCGCCGACGGCGGCCTCGAATTCATCAGCGAAACGAATGAGCTCGGCGCGACGCGCCGCGCTGCTGGCCTTGTTCTGGGCCTCCTGCGTTGCAGCGTCGCGCTCGGCCTTGGCGACGGCCTGCACCTTGAATTCCTCCACCGCGCCCGCCATCTCGCCGAGTTCGTCGCGGCGGCCGAGGCCTGGCAGCACGACATCGAAATGGCCGGCGGCGAGTTCGCGCATGGCCTTGCACATCGCGGTCATCGGCCGGGAAATTCCCCGGCCCAGCAATAGCGCCCATATTCCGCCCAGCAGGAAACCTCCGGCCGCGAGCATCATGATCAGGCGCTCGGTCTCGGCGATGGCCGCATTGGACTCCGATTCGAACTCGCTGTTGATCGGCAAGCAAGGCTGCCTTCATGGCGCTGGCGCCCTTGATGATGGCGGTCGCGGACTCGGCCATTTCGGTGGTCAATCCATCGATCGACTTGGCGTTTTCGATCAGTTTGCTGAGCGCCTGCCGATATTCTCCGAGCAGCGTCGCAATCTCCTTGAGGCCCTGTGCGATCTTTTCATTGGTCGTCGATATCGCCTGCAGCGCGTTTTCGACGAACTTGAGACGGGCCAGCGCGCTGTTGGCCACGGTCTGATCCGAGTTGATGACGAATGTGTTGGCAAACGCTGTCGCCGCCTGGTATTGCGCGGCGACTTGCTTCGTGCCGAGTTCAACTGCCGGAAGCGCCGCTTCGGCGGCGCTGCTGGCGATATCGTCCAGCTTGTAGCGCAGCATGTTACCGCCGCGCGCGAGCTGGTTTTGCGCTACCAGCGCGCTCTCGGTCTTGACCTTGAGAATGTCGGCAAAGATTTTCGTGAAAGCCTGGAATTCCCTGGCGAGCCGCGTCACCTGATCGAGACCTGCCGGATTGGTGGTGCCCTTCATCGATTGCTCGATGGCATCCTTGAGGCTGGCTTCGGCCACCAGCGCCGCCTTGCCGTCCTCTTCTTTTCCAGTCACCACATAATACCGCGCCAGCGCCCGGTAAGAAATCAGTTCGCGATCGATATTGCGCGCCAGATCGGCTTCCAAGACGCTCTGCCGATAGGAAGCCACGCCGGCCGAGACGCGTTCAAATCCCAGATAGGCGAAGCCCATGCTGGCAGCCGAGATCGCCAGCACGACGGCAAAGCCAACCATGATTTTTGAGCGAAAGCGCAGGGTTGGGAGCTTCAACGATTGCGACCAGACACGCCCAGACATTCCCACCTCGACCTCCCTGTTCTTCTCGGCAACCGGTTATTAGGGAGCGCGGCTTCCGCATCCCAGCGAGAAATTAGGGCAGAATGGATAAAAGGCCGTAAATTTGCGCAGAATCCCGGCTGGACCGTCCGGGCCGGCGCTTACCCGGCACGGCCTTGGCGCCGCGGATGCCTGCCAATGAGCGGCCGGGGCGGCGCGGTCAGCGCCCGCAGCTTCTCCAGCGCCATGCCCGGACTCAACTCGATTTTGCCCGGCCCCTGTGGCCGTCACGTCGCTCGCCGCGAGATTGGTATAGATTTGCTTAACACAGCCAACCGCGAGCAGCGGATACGTGCAGTGCTTCAGAATAGGCGAGGCCACCCTCGCGTCGTCCCGTCAAACACCGGGATCCAGAATCCTCGGCCCATTGTGGCAAAAGGCGCCGACCGCCCTGCCAAAATGCGGAATCACGCGGACAGGTCCGGCGTTCGCCGGGACGACTGAGGAGCGCGTTCCCACGACCCAACCGCTGCCGATGGCAAGGGTGTGACCGTCGCGACGAAAATCCTAGTTGCAAAGTCCCGCCCCGGTGCTTCTAATTGGAATAATTAAAAACATTGGGAGGTATCACGCGTGTCTACCATCAAACTGACGGTGAACGGCAAGGCGGTCGCGGCCGAGGTCGAGGACCGGACCCTCCTCGTCCAGCTTCTGCGCGACCATCTGAACCTGACCGGCACCCATGTCGGCTGCGACACCAGCCAGTGCGGCGCCTGCGTCGTCCACATCGACGGCCGGGCGGTCAAGTCCTGCACGGTGCTGGTAGGACAGGCCAATGGCGCCAACGTCACCACCATCGAGGGCATCGCGAAGGGCGACGAGTTGCATCCGATGCAGGCCGCGTTCCGCGACAATCACGGGCTGCAGTGCGGCTATTGCACGCCGGGCATGATCATGTCGGCGATCGATATCGTCCATCGCTACGGTGGCAAGCTCGACGAGGACACCGTCCGGCACGAGCTTGAAGGCAATATCTGCCGCTGCACCGGCTACCACAACATCGTCAAATCGGTGCTCGACGCCGCCGGCCGCATGAACGTTGCGCAAGCCGCGGAATAAGGCTCGGCCGACCAGCGATTATTCATTCAAGACCGCCGAATTTCGATGGAAATGGCGGAAGAACAAACTCCGGCAGGGAGATCAGGACATGGGCGTTGAAGGCATTGGCGCAAGCGTGGTGCGCAAGGAAGACCGTCGTTTCATCACCGGCAAGGGCCGCTATGTCGACGACATCAAGCTGCAGGGCATGACCCACGCCCATTTCATCCGCAGCCCGCACGCCCACGCCAAGGTGAAGAGCATCGACTTGTCGGCGGCGATGAAAATGCCCGGCGTGGTCGGCGTGCTGACCGGACGGGAGATCGTCGACGACAAGGTCGGCAATCTGATTTGCGGCTGGGCCATTACGTCGAAAGACGGCTCGCCGATGAAGATGGGCGCGTGGCCGGCGATGGCGCCGGAGATCGTGCGCTTTGTCGGACAGGCGGTCGCGGTGGTGATCGCCGAGACCAAGAACCAGGCCAAGGACGCGGCGGAGGCCGTCGTGGTTGACTACGAAGAGCTTCCGGCGGCGGCTGACATTCGCGCCGCGATCAAGCCGGGCGCGCCGCAACTGCATCCGGAAGCGCCGGGCAACATCATCTACGACTGGACCATCGGCGACGAGGCGGCGACGGAGGCGGCCTTCAAATCGGCGGCCAACGTGGTTTCACTCGACATCACCAATAACAGGCTGGTGCCGAATGCCATGGAGCCGCGCGCGGCGGTCGCGGAATATAACGATGCCGAGGAGCATTTTACCCTCTACACGACATCGCAGAATCCGCATGTCGCGCGTCTGGTGCTGTCGGCCTTCTACAATATCGCACCCGAGCACAAGCTGCGGGTGGTGGCGCCCGATGTCGGCGGCGGCTTCGGTTCGAAGATCTTCATCTATCCGGAAGAGATGGTGGCGTTGTGGGCCTCCAAGAAGGTGCGGCGTCCCGTGAAATGGACCGGCGATCGCTCCGAGGCCTTCCTGACCGACGCCCACGGCCGCGATCACCTCACCAAGGCCGAGATGGCGTTCGACGCCGGCAACAAGATCACCGGGCTGCGCGTGAAAACCCACGCCAATCTCGGCGCCTACATGTCGCTGTTCTCTTCCTCGGTGCCGACCTATCTCTACGCGACGCTGCTGTCGGGCCAGTACAACATCCCCAACATCTTCGCCGAGGTGATCAGCGTCTACACCAACACCGTCCCGGTCGACGCCTACCGGGGCGCCGGCCGGCCGGAAGCCAGTTTCGTGGTGGAGCGCCTGATGGAAACGGCGGCCCGGCAGTTGAAAGTCGATCCGGCCGAATTGCGCCGCAAGAACTTCATCACGACCTTCCCGCATCAAACGCCCGTCATCATGGCCTATGACGTCGGCGATTTCGGCGCCTCGCTCGACGCCGCGATGAAGGCGATCGATTATGCCGGTTTCGCAGGCCGCAAGGCGAAAGCGAAGTCCGACGGCAAACTGCGCGGCATCGGCGTCTCCTGCTACATCGAAGCCTGCGGCATCGCGCCCTCGAAAGCGGTCGGAAGCCTGGGCGCCGGCGTCGGCTTATGGGAATCCGCGGAGGTTCGCGTCAATCCGGTCGGCACCATCGAAATCCTGACGGGATCGCACAGCCACGGCCAGGGTCACGAGACCACGTTTGCGCAACTGGTCGCCGGGCGGCTCGGGATTCCGATCAGCCAGGTGCAAATCGTGCATGGCGATACCGACAAGGTGCAGTTCGGCATGGGCACCTATGGTTCGCGCTCGGCGGCCGTCGGCATGTCGGCGATCTTCAAGGCGATGGAGAAGGTCGAGGCCAAGGCGAAGAAGATCGCCGCGCATCAACTCGAGGCTTCCGAGGACGACATCGTCATCGAGAATGGCGAGTTCAAGGTCACCGGCACCGACAAGTCGATTGCGCTGCCGATGGTGGCGCTTGCCGCCTACACCGCGCACAATCTGCCCGACGGCATGGAGCCCGGGCTGAAGGAAGGCGCATTCTACGATCCGACCAACTTCACCTTCCCGGCGGGCGCCTATATCTGCGAGATCGAGGTCGATTCCAGCACCGGCAAGACCTCTTTCGTCAACTTCGTCGCGGCCGACGATTTCGGACGGCTGATCAACCCGATGATCGTCGAAGGCCAGGTCCATGGCGGCCTTGCCCAGGGCATCGGGCAGGCGCTGCTCGAAGGCGCGGTCTATGACGCCAGCGGCCAGCTCGTGACCGCGTCGTTCATGGATTACACCATGCCGCGCGCCGACGACCTGCCGTCGTTCAAGCTGTCGCACACCACGACGCTGTGTCCGGGCAATCCGCTCGGCGTCAAGGGCTGCGGCGAAGCCGGCGCGATCGGCGCATCCGCCGCGGTCATCAACGCCATTACGGATGCGATCGGCAGCAACAAACTTGAAATGCCGGCCACGCCGGACCGGGTGTGGCACGCCATTCACGGTTGATATTGATCCCGGGCCGACACGAAGCGTCGAGCCCGGGATCTGAACATGTCGAACTCTTCGAGATTCCTGCCTTCGCCAAGTGGCGAATCCCGGAATGACACGAAGGGCCAAGAGCAAAGTTTTCAGGGAGCGCCATCATGTATGAGACAACCTATCATCGTCCCTCCTCTGTCGATGACGCCGCGGCGCTGTTCGCCAAGGGCTCGGAGGCGAAATATCTCGCCGGCGGCCACACCCTGCTCCCGGTCATGAAGCAGCGGCTGGCCGCACCGTCCGACGTGATCGACCTCGGCAAGATCAAGGAACTGATCGGCATCGAACTGTCGGGCGACGCCCTGACCATCAAGGCCGCTACCACCTATTTCGATATCCTGGAGAGTGCCGACGCCAAGAAGGCTATCCCTGCGATCGTGCACCTCACATCCGTACTCGGCGACCCCCAGGTGCGCTATCGCGGCACCATCGGCGGCTCGATCGCCAACAACGATCCGGCCGCGGATTTTCCCGCCGCCGTGCTGGCGCTCGGAGCCACCGTGAAGACCAACAAGCGCAGTATCGCCGCGGATGATTTCTTCAAGGGCCTGTTTTCCACCGCGCTTGAAGACGGCGAGATCATCACCCAGGTGTCCTTCCCAATTCCGGCCAAGGCCGGCTACTCGAAAATGCGTCATCCGGCATCGCGGTTCGCGCTAACGGGCGTATTCGTGGTCAAGACCAAGGCGGGCGACGTCCGCGTCGCCGCCACCGGCGCCTCGCAGAACGGCGTCATGCGGGTGCCGGCGATCGAGGCGGCGCTGAAGGCCAACTGGTCGCCGGCCGCGCTCGACAGCGTTACAATCTCCACTGCCGGGCTGCTGACCGATATTCATGGCTCGTCGGACTATCGCGCGAACCTGATCAAGGTGATGGCGCAGCGCGCGGTCACTGCCGCCGGCTGACCACGCATCTCACCTCAAATCCAGGCGGCGCGCGAGCCAGGCGCGCCGCTTCGCTTTGGTTCTATTCTGAGAGAAAGGCGCTTGCCACGCCGGGCGCAAGGCGAGACAATTCAGCCAATCAATTAGAGACGCACGTTTACGCACATTCCGTTCGCAATATCCCGATCTTTCGCGTCTCATGCCAGCGGAGGAAAAACAACATGCTCGATAAATCGGCTCCCCACTCCGCAACACTCACGTCGGGTCCGCTGGCGGGTTTCCGCATCGTCGAATTCGCCGGCATCGGTCCCGGCCCCTTTGCCTGCATGATGCTGGCGGATATGGGCGCGGAAGTGGTGACGCTCGACCGCGTCGGCGCCAGGAAGAACCTGAAGTCCATCGCGGGCCGCGGACGCAAGGTCGTCGAGCTGGATCTGAAGGACAAGGCTTCGATCGCGCAGGTGCTTGAGCTTTTGACCAATGCGGACGCGTTGATCGAAGGTTTTCGGCCGGGCGTGATGGAGCGGCTGGGGCTGGGACCGGACGTGGTGCAGGCGCGCAATCCTCGGCTGGTTTACGGCCGGATGACCGGATGGGGCCAGGAAGGCCCGCTGGCGCAGGCCGCTGGCCATGACATCAATTATATCTCGGTCACCGGCGCGCTGGCCGCGATCGGAACCAAGGAAAGACCGGTGCCGCCGCTCAATCTGGTCGGCGATTTCGGCGGCGGCGCGCTTTACCTCGTGGTCGGCGTGCTCGCGGCGCTGCTGGAAGCGTCGAAGTCCGGCAAGGGACAGGTGGTGGATGCCGCGATGTGCGACGGCGCGGCATCGCTGATGTCGATGTTTTTCGACATGGCGGCCGCGGGGCGTTGGACCGATGAACGCGAGACCAATTTCCTCGACGGCGGCGCGCATTTCTATGGCGTCTATGAATGTTCATGCGGCAATTTCATTTCGATCGGTTCGATCGAGCCGCAGTTTTACGCGCTGCTGCGGCAGCATGCGGCCCTTACCGATGCCGATTTCGAAGCCCAGATGGATCGCAAGGCGTGGCCGGCCCTGAAGGAAAAACTGACAAAGGTGTTCAAGAGCAGGACCCGCGAGGACTGGTGCAAGATCATGGAGGGCACCGACATCTGCTTCGCGCCGATCCTGACCATGAAGGAAGCGCCCCATCATCCGCACATGGCGGCGCGAAAGATTTTTGTCGAACGGCACGGTGTGACCCAGCCGGCCCCCGCGCCGCGCTTTTCGCGCACGCCGTCCGCGATCCGCGATGCGGCAACGGCGGACATCGCTGAACTGACCAAAGAGTGGAAGGCGGGAAGGCAGTAGCGCCTCCGCCGTCATTGCGAGGAACGCAGGATACTAACACCACAAGATCGTCATGGCACTGCAACTTCGACCGAACTGCGATTATTGCGACAAGGACCTTCCGCCGAATTCGACGGAAGCGCGCATCTGCAGTTATGAATGCACGTTCTGCGCGGACTGCGTGGAGAACAGGCTGCACAATGTGTGCCCGAATTGCGGCGGCGGCTTTGTTCCGCGCCCGATCCGGCCCGCTACTGAGCGGCGCCCCGGCGTGTGCGTGGCAAAACATCCGCCGTCGGACAAGCGCGTCCATATCAAATATAGTCTCGACGAGATATCGGCGCATTCGGCGAAGCTGCGGGATATTCCACCGGAGCGGCGCTGAGCTAATCTAATCTTTTCGTCATTCCGGGATGGTGCGTTAGCACCACACCCGGAATCTCGAGATTCCGGGTTCGATGCTTCGCATCGCCCCGGAATGACGAAGGTTCATTCCGCCGCCAGAATCGTGCCCTCGACCTCACCAAAACCGACGCGATAGCCGTCGCCCTGGCACCAGCCGCGCATGACAAGCGAATCGCCGTCTTCGAGAAACGTCCGGGCGATGCCGCTGGCGAGTTCGACCGGTTCGGTGCCGTTCCAGCTGATTTCAAGCAAGCTGCCGCGCTCGTGCTTCTCCGGGCCCGATATGGTACCGCTCCCTAGCAGATCGCCGACGTTCATGGCACAGCCTGACGAGGCGTGATGCACCAGCTGCTGCACCGACGACCAGTACATGTATTTGAAATTGGTGCGGCAGATCCGCACCGCCTCGTTCTTTTGCGACGCGCGCAAATCGACATCAAGCTGCAGATCGTAATTATTCGGCTGCACTTGTCGCAGATACGGCAGCGGCGTCGGATCCTGCACCGGGCCCTGCAGGCGGAACGGCTGCAGCGCCTCACGAGTCACGATCCAGGGGCTGATCGAGGTCGCAAACGCCTTGGCCTGGAACGGCCCCAGCGGCACATATTCCCATTGCTGGATATCGCGCGCGCTCCAGTCGTTGAGGATCACGAAGCCGAAGATCATCTCCTCCGCCTGCGCTTCGCTGAGCGTCTCGCCCATCCGCGACGGCTGGCCGATGACGGCGCCCATTTCCAACTCGAAGTCGAGGCGTTTGCAGGGACCGAAGCTCGGCACATCGGCGGTTGGCGGCTTCAACTGCCCGCGCGGCCGGCGCACTTTCGTCCCGCTGACCACCACGGTCGACGCTCGGCCATTATAGCCGATCGGCATGTGCAGCCAGTTCGGCTGCAGCGCGTTTTCCTTGCCGCGGAACATGACGCCGACATTGGTGGCGTGCTCCTTCGACGAATAGAAATCGGTGTAGCCGGAAACCGCGATCGGCATGTGCAGCTTGACGTCGGCCATGGGTACCAGCGCGCGTTGGCGCAGCTTTTCATTGTCGCGCAGCTCGGGCTCATCATGCCGCAGAAGCTGACTGATCCGCGCGCGCGTGTTCGACCAGACCTTGGGGCCCAGCGCCATGAACGGGTTAAGCTGAGACGCGGCGAAGACCGCCGGCTCAACCACATCAAACCGACAGTCCTGCGCAAGCTGCCAGAGATCGAGGACATAGTTTCCGATCGCGACGCCGGCGCGCGGGGCCAACCCGTCCTTGGCCGAGAACACGCCATAGGGGAGATTCTGGATCGGGAAATCGGAGGTGGGGTCGACGGAAATGAAAGAGCGAAGGCTGAGATCGTTGGGATGGGGCAAGATGCTTCTCCGATAAATACATCGTCATGGCCGGGCTTGACCCGGCCATCCATCTTTTCAAAGAGCGATGGATCGCCGGGTCAAGCCCGGCGATGACGAGCAGCGCTAATACTCACGGCCTGTTCGGATCGAACCGTTTTTCCAGCCCCTTCCAGCAATCGGCGTAATTATCCTGCAAGGTCGACGACCTCGCCGCATGCTCCGTCACGCGTTGCGGATAGCGGGTCTCGAACATGAAAGCCATGGTGCCCGTCAGCTTGACCGGCTTCAGTTCCGAATTGCTGGCGTGATCGAAGGCCTCGCGGTCCGGGCCATGCGGCAGCATCATGTTGTGCAGGCTGATGCCGCCCGGCGTGAACCCCTGCGGCTTGGCATCGTAGACGCCGTAGATCAACCCCATGAACTCCGACATGATGTTCATGTGATACCACGGCGGACGGAAGGTGTTCTCCGCCACCATCCAGCGCTCAGGGAAGATCACAAAATCGATGTTCGCGGTACCCGGGGTTTCTGAGGGCGCCGTCAGTACCGTGAAAATCGAGGGATCGGGATGGTCGAAGCCGATGGCGCCGATCGGCGAGAACGTCCGCAGATCGTATTTATACGGCGCGTAGTTACCGTGCCATGCCACCACATCGATCGGCGAATGCGGCAATTGGGTTACGAACAGCGAGCTGCCCCATTTCACGAACAGTTCGGTCGGCGTGTCCTGGTCTTCATAGGCCGCGACCGGGGTGAGAAAATCTCGCGCATTGGCAAGGCAATTGGCGCCGATCGGTCCGCGCTCCGGCAGCGTGAAGGCGCCGCCATAATTTTCGCAGAGATATCCACGCGCGGGGCCGGACGTCAGTTCGACCCGAAATTTCACGCCGCGGGGAATCACGACGATTTCGCCGGGTTCGGCATCGATCCGCCCGAACTCGGTGACGAAACGCAGATTGCCCTGCTGCGGCACGAACATCATCTCGCCATCGGCATTGTAGAAATGCTGATCGACCATCGATTTGGTGATCAGGTAGACATGCGCGGCCATGCCGGCCTGGGTGTTGGCGTCGCCGGCCGTGGTCATGGTCTGCACGCCTTGCAGGAAGGTCATGTCTTCCTTCGGAATCGGCGCCGGGTCCCAGCGCAATTGCGCGATCGGCAGATCGACTTCATGGCACGGCGCGGTGCGCCATAGCCCGGCATCGACTTTCGCGAAGCGGCCGGAGTGTTTGACGGACGGCCGGATACGATAGAGCCACGAGCGCTCGTTGCTGCCGCGCGGCGCGGTGAAGGGCGAGCCCGACAACTGCTCGGCATAGAGCCCGTAGGCGCAGCGCTGCGGCGAGTTGCGCCCGATCGGCAACGCGCCGGGCAACGCCTCGGTCTCAAAGCTGTTGCCGAAGCCGGACATGTAGCCCGGCGTGATGTTCAGGGAATTGCGGCTTATCGCGTCAGGCGAGGTATTGATGTTCATGTCATCCTCCTTGCAGGGCGGCCCACATTTCCTGGTCGCGCTTGTCGGTCCAGATCACGGGGTCGTCGATTCCCGAGGCTTCGTCGAACGCACGCGAGACGTTGAACGGCAAGCAATGTTCGTAGATCGCAAAGCTCGAGAACTTCGGGTCCATCACCTCGCGGGTCGCCGCCATCGTCTCCTTGAGGTTGCGGCCCTTGGCGACGGCGGTTTCCGCCGCCCCATAGAGCGAGGTGACGAAATCCCGCGTCATGGCGATGGCGTCGCGTCCGGTCGCCACGCCCTTGAGCGCATCGCCGCGCCCCGGGGCGATCGCCTTGGGATTGAAGGCGCGAATTTCGTTCAGCGTCGCCGGCCATTCGCGCAAATGCGCGTCGCCGCAGTAGCAGGCCGAATGGTATTCGATCAGGTCGCCGGAAAACATCACCTCCGCATCCGGCACCCACGCCACGATATCGCCGGAGGTATGTCCCGCGCCGAGCGACATCAGCCGCACTTCGCGTTTTCCGAGATAGATCGACATGTCGGTTTCGAAGGTCAGCGTCGGCCAGGTCAGGCCCGGGATGCTCTCGGCATCCTGGAACAACCGCGGAAAGCGGCCATATTCCGAATCCCAATCCTGCTGGCCGCGCTCTTCGATCAGCCGATAGGTCTCCTCCGACGCGATCACAGCCTGCGCGTGATAGGCGGATGCGCCGAGCACCCGCACCGCGTGATAATGCGACAGCACGACATATTTGATCGGCTTGTCGGTGACCGAGCGCACCCGCTCGATCACCTTGTTCGCCATCGCCGGCGTCGCCTGCGCGTCGAACACGATGCAGCCGTCGTCGCCGACGATCACAGCCGAATTTGGATCGCCCTCGGCGGTAAAAGCATAGAGATCGGTACCGATCTCGGAGAAGGTGATTTTCTTCTCCGCCATGTCTGACGTGGATGCGAAACCCTTGGCCATCGATTCAATTCCCTCTACGCTTATTGTTGCTGTTGCTGCTGTTGTTGACTGGCGTCTGCCATTCGCCGCTGCGCCAGTGCGATCGCCTCGCGCAGCACCTCGAGATCGCCGATGTGGTTGGCAAGGATCAAGACCAGCACCGCATCGAGGTCGGCGCTCTGCGCCTCGCTCAATCCACGATGCGCCTCGACGACGGCGCGAAACGCATCGTCCGGCCTGGCGAAATTCGAGCTGGTTGACAGTGCCATGATCGAAACCTCAGTTCATGCTCGCGGCGCGCGCCAAAGCGGCGTCGAGCGCGGGGCGTGTCGGATGGCGGAAGCGGGCGGCGACATAGCCATCAGGCCGCAGCAGATAGGCTGTGCCGGGTTCAGCATCGTAGCGCGCGGCAGCCAAGCCGGCGGAATCGGACAAGCCATCATGACCGCCAATGCGGATCACGCCGACGCCGTCGGGCGGATCGAGCGCAGCGCCATTGCCGAACCCGAGCAAGGCAAACCGCGTCCCCGCCTTGATGAACGCGTCGGTCAAGAACATCGGATCGCCAGCGGGCGAAGCGAGGGGAACATCGACCAACGAAGCGCCCGGGCACGGCCCGCCGCGCCACGCATCGCTGTCCGCGCTGGAAAGCGGCGTTTGGTAGATCGAGGGAACCGAAAGCCGGCCGCCGTTGACCATGCGCTTGCCGAATTCGGTTTCCCTGGCCAGCGACAACACCGCCTTGCGCAGCCGCGCCTCCTGGCGAGAGGCGGGCGCCATGAAGTCGGTCGAGCGGGTGGATTTGCGGATGTTCTCGTCGGCCGCCGCGCTGCGCTCGCTGTGGTAAGTTTCGAGCAGACCTTGCGGCGATGACCTTCTCAACACCCGGTCGAGTTTCCAGGCGAGGTTTTCGGCATCCTCCAGCCCGGAATTGGCGCCCCGCGCGCCGAACGGCGAAACCTGATGCGCGGCATCGCCGGCAAAAACCACGCGGCCATGGATGAATTTATCCATCCGGCGGCACTGGAACTTGTAAAGCGAGATCCATTCGAATTCGAAGTTCTCGTGCCCGAGCATGCGCGCGAGCCGTGGCCGCACATTCTCCGGCCGCTTCTCGACCGCGGGATCGGCTTCCGGATGCAGTTGCAGATCGATCCGCCAGATATCGTCCGGCTGCTTGTGTAACAAGGCCGATCGCCCGGCGTGGAACGGCGGATCGAACCAGAACCAGCGCTCGGTCGGGAATTCAGCCGTCATCTTGACGTCGGCGATTAGGAACTGATCCTCGAATACTTTGCCGGTGAATTCGGCGCCGACCATTTGCCGCAGCGACGACCGGGCGCCGTCGCAGGCGACGACGTAATTCGCGCGCAACCGGTAGGCGCCATCGGGCGTCTCGATCGTCAGCACCGAATGGTCGTTGCGCGGCTCGAGCCCGATCACCTTGTTGCGCCAGCGCAGGTCGATCGCAGAGAGCTCCCGCACGCGATCCACCAGATAGGCTTCGGCATGGAATTGCTGCAGGTTGATGAAGGCGGGCCGTTTGTGTCCCGGTTCCGGCAGCAGGTTGAATTGATAAAGCTGCGAGGCGCCGTGAAAGATCTTGCCGACGCTCCACACCACGCCCTTGTCGACCATGCGCTGGCCGATGCCGAGGCGGTCCCAATATTCAAGCGAGCGTTTGGAAAAGCAGATCGCGCGCGAGCCCTCGCCGATCCGGTCGGCATCGTCGAGCAGCACCACAGCCTGGCCGCGCTGCGCCAGATCGATCGCCAGCGAAAGTCCCACCGGACCGGCGCCGACCACGACGACGGGATGTTCCGCCGCGCCGGCCCGATCCTGATCGGGGTGACGACGGTAGCCGAATTGGACTTGGGACTGCTGCACTTGGGACTGCTGCGCCATGCGGTCACGTTGCTCTGGCCAAGGGGCGGCGACGGACTTAAGATAGTCGCACCTGCAACCATCTAAACGCCCGGCGCGTTTCGGCGTCAACTCAAATTGGAGCGATTTTGCCGAAAGCGTTGACCAGCGAAGGCCTGCCCCGGACGCGATCCGGAGTGCGCGCCGTTTCGCGCCAAGGCGCGTCCGGCAAAGGTTCCAGGCTCGACCTGTTCAGGTTTGTACCGTTTCGGCTGAACCGGCTCGCAGCCGAGGTCTCAGCGGCGCTGTCCAGCGAATATCAGGCGCGTTACGGGCTGGATATTCCGGAGTGGCGCGTGCTGGCGACTCTCGGCTTCTGCGACGACGCCTGCAGCGCGCAATACATCGCCCACTGCACCCGAACCCACAAATCCACCATCAGCCGCGCCGTGACCGCGCTGATGACGCGGCGATTGGTGGAGCGCGTCGAGAATGAAGACGACCGCCGCGAATTCGTCCTGCGCATGACGCGAAAGGGCAAGGCGCTGTATGAGGAGCTGATCCCGCGATTGCTGCGCAAGGAGCAGGACATCCTGTCGTGTCTCTCGGCGCAGGAGCGCAGGGATTTTGCGTCGATGCTCGGCAAGATCGAGAGAAACCTCGAACTGGTGCAGAGCAGCAAAGGGGCAAGCACAAGGGAAGCGTACTGAAACTTTTTCGTCATGCCCGGCCTTGTGCCAGGCATCCACGTCTTTCTTTGTTGCCCACTACGCCATGACCAGTGAAGCCGGATTATATGGCGTCGTGTTTTGCTCCGGCAGGCCTATTTTGCGAATGAACGAGATGGCTGCAGGTGCAACGAATAGGCGTCGACCTTGTCGCTGGCGCGCGGATAGATCTCGCTGACGATCGGATCGTGGCCGGGAATGACGCGGTCGGGATGTCCGGCGAGCCGCTCGACGGTTTCCCAGCCCGCGCACATGTCGCCGATATTGTAGACGATCGGAAACGGGCTGCGCCGATGCAGATTGCCGTAGTAATGCGCCGCGTCCGATGCCAGCACCACCGGCCCGCGCGCGGTCTCGACCCGCACCACCTGCAGCCCGTCGGAATGGCCGCCGACCCGATGCACCGTCACGCCGGGCGCGACCTCGCCCTCGCCGGCATGGAACGTGACGCGCTCGCCATAGACATGGCGCACCATCAACGTGACATGCTCGACCGCAAACGGATGCCGCAGCGTGCCGAAGCACATGCAGCGTCCGGTGGCATAGCTCATTTCGCGCTCCTGCAGATGGAATCGCGCGCCGGGAAAGCGATCGAGATTGCCGGCGTGGTCGTAATGCAGATGGGTGACGACGACATCCCCGATCGTTTCAGCATTGACGCCGAAGCGGGCCAGCGCATCGACCGGATTGAGCGTGAGCTTGCGATTGCGCAGCTTCGCCTCCTCGGCGTTGAACCCGGTATCGACCAGGATATCGCGGCCGTTCCCCCGGATCAGCCAGACGAAATAATCGAGGTCCTGCGCCGTGGTCTCGTGGGGATCCGGAATCAGATAATTCAGGTGGGGCGTGCGCGGCGACATCGTCGCGTAGCGCAGGGCGTAGATTTCGTAGGCGTTTCCCATCGGTTTCACTTTTTGCTTGGGTGTTGATCGGGGCAAGCTTGGCAGATTTCCCGCACCAAGCCACCGTCATGCCCAAAGGTCAAACGTGACAGGCGCATGGCGGGCGCGCGAAAGCGATATGCGCGGCGGCGATGTGAGACGGATCACGCTTGAAAAAAGCTCCCGGTGCTAGGCTGGAATACCGCGGGCAAGGTAAACCCGCACATCGCCTGACCACTCGGCTATCCCTGCCCTTGTCGCGGTAAATTGTCGCTGATATCGGCGGCCGTGCAAATGGTTGACAGGGCTCGCGAGCCCGGTTTGATAATGGAGTTTGCGTAGAGTAAGGTCGCCGAGGCGCAAGCTGGGATCGGCGCTTTTTTGGCTGGACTATTGTCGTATGAAAATCCGCTTCGCTTTGCTTGTGATTTTGACGGTGTCGACTGCGCCGCTGGTCTCCTCGGCCGCCGCGGACAGCCACGCCGACCGGTTCGCGCTGGTGATCGGCAATGCGAAATATCCGGACGCCGAAGCGCCGCTCAAGGAGCCGATCAACGACGCCCGCGATATCGCCGACGAACTCAAGCGCGACGGGTTCAACGTCGAGGTCGGCGAGAATCTGACCGGCGATGCGATGCGCCGCGCCTTCGACAAGCTGTACGGACGCATCAAGCCCGGCTCGGTGGCGCTGATTTTCTTCAGCGGCTTCGGCATCCAGTCCGCCCGCCAAAGCTACATGATACCCGTCGACGCGCAGATCTGGACCGAGCCGGATGTTCGCCGCGACGGCCTCAGCCTGGAGACCGTGCTGGGCGAGATCAACGGCCGCGGCGCCGGCGTCAAGATCGCGCTGATCGACGCCTCCCGGCGCAATCCGTTCGAGCGCAGGTTCCGCAGCTTTTCCGCCGGCCTTGCGCCTGTCATCGCGCCGAACGGCACGCTGGTGATGTATTCGGCAGCACTTTCTTCCGTGATCTCGGACAATGGCAGCGATCACAGCCTGTTCGTGCAGGAGCTGCTCAAGGAGATCCGCGTTCCCGACCTGATGGCCGAGGAAACGCTGAACCGGACCCGTGTCGGTGTCACCCGTGCCTCGCGCAGCGAGCAGGTGCCGTGGATTTCGTCCTCGCTGGCGGAGGATTTTTCGTTTATTCCGGGCGCGGGCCAGAAGTCGCCGGGTCCGGTGGCGGCGCTGCCCAAGCCCGCCGCCGAGCCACCGCCGCTGCCGCGCGCCGATCCCCCGCCGGCGCCGAAACCGGCAGTTTCGATTCCCGCTCCGGCCGACAAACCGGTTCCCGTCATTGTCGACAAGCCGGTCGAGAAGCCGGTGGAAAAACCCGACAACGCCACGGCGCTCGCGCTGGTCGATGACCCGACCGTCAAAAGCCTGACCGCGAAACTCGCCGATAATCCCGACGACGCCGGCGCGCTTTACCGGCGCGGACAGGTCTATGCCAGCAAGGGAGCCTACCAGCTCGCCCTGAAAGACTTCGACGCTTCGCTGCGGCTCAACCCCAAGGATGTCGAAGCCTTCAACAACCGTTGCTGGACCCGTACCGTGATCGGCGACCTCAAGGCCGCCTTGAAGGACTGCAACGAGGCGCTGCGGCTGCGCCCGAATTTCATCGACGCGCTCGACAGCCGCGGCCTCGTCAATCTCAAGAGCGGGCAGACCAAGAACGCGATCGCCGATTTTGACGCCGCGCTGAAGATCAACCCGAGGCTGACATCGTCGCTGTATGGGCGGGGGATCGCCAAGAAGCGCAATGGCGCGATCTCCGAAGGCGATCTGGATATCGCCAACGCCAAGGCGATGGACCCTAACATTGTCAAGGAATTCGCCGATTACGGGGTCCACTGATAAAAATTTGAGCTTTTCAGGCCGCCCTTCCCCTGAACCCCCAGGCAGGCGCGCGAGACAAACCAAAGGGTAGCCGCGATCCGCGACCCATTTGTTTGGCGGCTGATGTGCAATTGATTGAACCAAGCCGGTAGCGCTGGAGGGACTGATCATGTTGAGAATGTCTGGAAGGAAAAATCTTGTTGCGATGCTGGCGATCGGCACCGCGCTTTCCTTTGGCATTGGACAAGCCGCGGCGGGGAACGACGTCACCGAGGATCAAATCATCAAGGCGCTGGCGCCGGCCAAGAAGCCGCTGACCCGAGGCCTGTCGGTGGCGCCGCAGGAAGATCCCGCCGCCACCGCGGCCGAGGGACGCTTGCTTCAGACCGTGCGCGGCCGGGCTTCGCGTTCGCTCTCGGCCACCGAGCGCGAGGAAATCGCGACCATCGCCAAGGACAAGCCGAATATCGATCTGGAAATCACCTTCGATTACAACTCGGCCGATATCAGCACCAAATCCCTGCCGTCGGTGCAGGCGCTCGGCAAGGCGCTGACCAATCCCGACCTGAAGGGCTCGACCTTCATCGTCGCCGGCCACACCGACGCCGCCGGCGGCGAGGCTTACAATCAGGAGCTGTCCGAACGCCGTGCGGATTCGATCAAGCGCTATCTGACCGGCAAGTTCAGCATCGCCCCCGCCGACCTCGTCACCGTCGGTTATGGCAAGAGCAAGCTCAAGGACCCCGCCAACCCGCTGGCCGAAGCGAACCGCCGCGTGCAGGTCGTCAACATGGCGAACAAGACCACCGCCGCCAAGGACAGCGCGAAGTAAGCGGGTAGTGGCGCTGCAGCAGTTATCGTGCGTTCCGTATTTCCGGCGGGACGCACGCTCGTTTCGGAACTCATTCCGATGTTTCCATCCGCTCAGTTTCACCTCTCCTCTTGTGGGAGAGGTCGGATCGCATCGACAGATGCGATGCGGGTGAGGGGTTACGGACTATCGATAGACCGTGACCCCTCACCCCAACCCTCTCCCACTCGAAGTCGGATATATCCGACTTCGACATCATGATATGCCCAGGTCGGGTAAACCCGAGTTGGGTGGGAGAGGGGGCTCACCGCCGTTGCCGCAACATCGAACCAATGCTTCATGTGAAGCAATGACGGCTTCAAACACCTTATTTGCCGGCTGCGTTTCCGGTTATAGTCACACCCCGATAGGTCTGGATCGATCCGGCGATGACGCTTTCTGAATATCTCAAGCCGGGGTTGGCCGTGGTTGCCGTCGCGGTTCTCGGCGCCGGCTATTACTGGTTCGAGCACCGCGCGCGCCCGGAGGAGAAGGAAACCCCGAGCAAGGCGCTGGTCATTGTGGCGAAAGCCACCAATGCCTGCTTCTCCGACCTGGTGCGGGTCACCGGCTTCATCGTGCCGCGCCGGGAAGCGGTCGTCGGCGTCGAGCAGGAGGGCTCCAAGGTTTCCGACGTGCTGGTGCGCGAAGGCGAGACGGTCGCCGACAATCAGGAACTCGCCAGGCTGACGCCGCCGCCGGTACAGCCGGGAGCCGCGGGCGCCGGGCGAGCCGCGCCGACCTCGTTGCGCGCGCCGGCCGCGGGCCTCGTCACCGAGGTCAAGACCATCGTCGGCGCGCCGGCCTCGCCGCAGGCCGGACCGATGTTCCGGATCGCCGTCAACGGCGAGGTCGAGCTCGATGCCGAAGTGCCCGCCGTCCACGTCATGAAGCTCAATCCGGGAGCCACGGTACGCATCAGCCGTGACGATGCGAACGATATCGTCGGCCGCGTGCGGCTGGTATCGCCGCAGATCGACCGCACCACCCAGCTCGGCCGGGTCAGGATATCGCTCGCCAATAATTCCGCGCTCAAGGTCGGCATGTTCGCCCGCGCCAGCATCGACGCCAAACGCAGTTGCGGCGTCGCGGTTCCCCGCACCGCCATTGACCACCTGACCGTTCAGGTGGTCAAAGGAAATACGGTGGAAACGCGAAAGGTACGGGTCGGGCTCACATCCGACACCTCGACGGAAATTCTCGAGGGCATCGACGTCGGCGAAATCGTCGTGGCCGACGCCGGCTCCTCGTTGCACGACGGCGACCAGATCAAGACCATGTTCGCCGAGGACCTCGATCGGGTGCGGGTGCGCTGATGGCTTTGAATATCTCGGCATGGTCGATCCGCAATCCACTTCCCTCCATCGTGTTTTCGATCATCCTTCTGGTGCTCGGCTGGGTGAGCTTTACAAAACTCGCGGTGACGCGGCTGCCCTCGGCCGATATCCCCGTGATCTCGGTCGCGGTCTCGCAATTCGGCGCCGCGCCGGCCGAACTTGAATCGCAGGTCACCAAGACCATTGAAGACGGCGTCTCCGGCGTCGAGGGCGTGCGGCATATTTCCTCGTCGATCACCGACGGACTGTCGCTGACGACGATCCAGTTCGCGCTGGAAACCAACACCGACCGCGCGCTGAACGACGTCAAGGACGCCGTCACGCGGGTGCGCGCCAACCTGCCGCAGAACGTCAACGAGCCCTTGATCCAGCGCGTCGACGTGATCGGCCTGCCGATCGTCACTTACGCGGCGATCTCGCCCGGCAAGACGCCGGAGCAACTCTCTTACTTCGTCGACGACGTCGTCAAACGCGCGCTGCAGGGTGTGCGCAACGTCGCGCAGGTCGAGCGCATCGGCGGTGTCGAGCGCGAGATCCTGGTCTCGCTCGATCCCGACCGGCTGCAGGCCGCGGGGCTGACGGCGGTCAATGTCAGCCAGAGCCTGCGCGGCACCAATGTCGACCTCGCCGGCGGCCGCGCCGAAATCGGCAAGAACGATCAGGCGATCCGGACATTGGCCGGCGCCAAGACGCTGAACGAACTGGCCGGCACCATGATCCCGCTGTTCGGCGGCGGCGAAGTCCGGCTCGACGATCTCGGCACCGTGACCGACACCATCGCCGACCGCAGGACCTTTGCCCGCTTCAACGGCGAGCCGGTGGTGGCGCTCGGCATCAAGCGCTCGAAGGGCGCCAGCGACGTGGTGGTGGCCGCTGCCGTCCAGAAGCGCATCGACGCGCTGAAGATCGCCTATCCCGATGTCGACCTGAAACTGATCGATACCTCGGTGGAATTCACCAAGGGCAATTATGAGGCCGCGATCTCGACCCTGTTCGAGGGCGCCATTCTCGCCGTCATCATCGTGCTGCTGTTCCTGCGCGATATCCGCGCCACCATCATCGCCGCGATCTCGCTGCCGCTGTCGATCTTCCCGGCGTTCTGGGCGATGGATCTCCTGGGATTCTCGCTGAACCTCGTCAGCTTCCTCGCCATCACGCTGTCGACCGGCATCCTGGTCGACGACGCCATCGTCGAGATCGAGAACATCGTGCGTCATATGCGGATGGGAAAATCGCCCTACCGCGCAGCCCTCGAAGCCGCCGACGAAATCGGCCTCGCCGTGATCGCGATCTCGCTCACGATCATCGCGATCTTCGCGCCGGCAAGCTTCATGTCGGGCATCGCCGGACAGTTCTTCAAGCAGTTCGGCATCACGGTGTCGGTGCAGGTGTTCTTCTCGCTGCTCGCGGCGCGCTTCGTCACGCCGGTGCTGGCGGCGTATTTCCTGAAAGACCATCCGCATGACGACCCGCCGCCGGGGCGGGTGTTGCGAAACTACACCCGCCTCGTGACCTGGTCGGTGAAGCACTATTTCGTCACGGTGCTGATCGGGTTCGGGATTTTCGCGCTCTCGATCTGGAGCATCACGCTGCTGCCGCAGGGCTTCCTGCCCGCGCAGGACACCGCGCGCTCGCTGCTGGCGATGGAGCTGCCGCCCGGCACGCAACTGGCTTTCACCGAGAAGACCACCGAAGAAATCGTCGTCCGCCTGCGCAAGCGGCCGGAGGTGAAAAGCGTGTTCGTCGACGGCGGAAGGGTGCCGCCGGGAACCTTCGAGGTGCGCCGTGCGGCGCTGATCATCAACTACACGCCCAAGTCCAAGCGTTCGATCACGCAGCGCCAGCTTGAACTCGAGATCAGCAACGAGCTCGAAAGCGTGCCAGATATCCGCTACTGGTTCCTCGACGAAAACGGCCTGCGCGCGATCTCGCTGGTCGTGACCGGCGTCGACAGCAATATCGTCGGCAACGTCGCCAGCGAACTCGCGACCCAGATGAAGCGGATTCCGCTGATCGCCAATGTGATCTCGGAAACCTCGCTCGACCGGCCCGAGCTGCGGATCCAGCCGCGCGCAGATCTCGCGGCGCGGCTCGGCGTCTCCACCGAAAGCCTGTCCCAGACCATCCGCGTCGCCACCATCGGCGATGTCGGCCCGGCGCTGGCGAAATTCGACGCCGGCGACCGCCAGGTGCCGATCCGGGTGCAGCTCGAGGACGGCGCGCGCGGCGATCTGCAAGTGCTGGAGCAGTTGCGGGTGCCGCTCGGCCAGCGCGGCGAACGCGGCGGCGTGCCGCTCTCCGTCGTCGCCGACATCAAGCTCGACCAGGGCCCGACCAGCATCAACCGCTATGACCGGGAACGCCAGGCCACGGTGGCCGCCGACCTCGTCGGCTCCGCCGCGCTCGGCGACGCCACCAAGAAGATCTACGACCTGCCGGTCATGAAGAGCCTGCCAAAGGGCGTCAAGGTAAGCCCCTCGGGCGACGCCGAAAGCCTCAACGAACTCTCGGAAGGCTTTGCCACCGCGATCACCGCCGGGTTGATGATGGTCTATGCGGTACTGGTGCTGCTGTTCGGCACCTTCCTGCAGCCGATCACCATATTGTTCTCGCTGCCGCTCTCGATCGGCGGCGCCATCGTGGCGCTGCTACTGACCGGCAAGCAACTGACGACGCCGGTGTGGATCGGCATTCTGATGCTGATGGGCATCGTCACCAAGAACGCCATCATGTTGGTGGAATTCGCGGTGGAATCGATTCGCGAAGGCAAGAAGCGCGACGACGCCATCATCGACGCCGGCATGAAACGCGCGCGCCCGATCGTGATGACCACGATCGCGATGGCCGCCGGCATGATGCCCTCGGCGCTGGCGTTCGGCGCCGGCGGCGAATTCCGCTCGCCGATGGCGCTCGCCGTGATCGGCGGCCTCCTATTCTCCACCGTGCTGTCGCTGGTGTTCGTGCCGGCGATGTTCATGCTGATGGACGACGTCGGCGCGCTGTTCTGGCGATTCGGCAAGAAGCTCCTGGTGTCGAGCGGCGAAGGCGAGCATCCGCCAACGGCGCATGGAGTGGAGCACAAATCGCCGCCGACCATCGTGCGTTCGCCTGCGGCGGAGTAGCGGCTGCGAAATTTGACGAACTCGACACATGACGGCGAGGTGATAGAATTCCTTCATGAACATGGTCCGCCGCACGCTCGAGATTGACGCCGACACCGACACTCGCCTTCGCGAGATGGCGACGGAACGCGGCCAGGACGTTGCTGCCGTACTGGCTGAAGCCGTGGCGCTGCTCGATTCGGTTGTCGACCTTGCGGGCCCGGATATCGGCGAGGACCGGCGCCGTTATGATGAATTCAAGCAGACCCGGCTCGCCGTTCCCCTTGATGATGTCAAGGCATGGGTCGCAAGCTGGGGCTCCGCGAATGAATTGCCGCGTCCGCAACCGCGCAAGGTCGGATGATCCTTCTTTCGCCCGACGCCGCAGAGGATGTCGAGCGGCCGCGAACCTTTCTCTACACCAACAATCCCGATGCCGCACAGCGCGCACTCACGCTTATCTGGACGGCGATCGAACGATTGCAGGAATTTCCTGCATTGGGCATGCCGACCGAGGATACTGACCTCCGCCAGATCGTCCTCCGCTTCGGCGCATCCGGTTATATTGTGCGCTATGCTATTATCACCGAGACGAGAGACATTCTCGTCACACGCATCTGGCACGGACGCGAAGCGCGGATTTGATTGCGCTGCGGGATGCTGACGTCAGACCCGCTCAAGATCGACGCGCTGGCTGGCTTTCAGGCCAATTGGGGCAGCGAGTAAGCGCGATGGCCGGCGCCCTGCCCCGTTCCGCCACCGTGGTCCGCCCGGCGATGTTTGCACCTAAATCCGCCGGCGCTGCGAATCCGGCGAACCATCCCTCATATGGTCCTTGCGCCAGAGCTGCAGCTTGCGATCGAAGTCCTGGCGCGCGGCGCTCATGAACAGGTCGAATCGCTGCTGCGACGCGCGCATCTCGGCGGCCATCGCGCAGAACTGGCGCCTGAGGCGGACCGACAGCGGCTGCGACGCGGGGGGCTGCGTCCGCTTGCTGCCGTGCCGGTCCGCCCCGCCCCTGCCGCCATGGCAGGCTCCGAATGCCGGCGGTGCGCCGGAACCGCGGGTGGCGGCTGGTGGTCTCGTGCGCGGCGGCGATGGAACAGGCCAGCGCGCGAAGCCGTCATGCGAGGCGGGCACGCCGGTCCGATCCGGCCAATTCACCGAGTAGACCCGCGCCGCTGGCGCAGCGCGCCGGACGGGCTTCGCGTCGGTGGCAAGCATCGGACGCAGCGGGAGTTCGGCTCGAGGCTCGTCGCCGTCCGCGGACGGACCTGGCGCGCAGCAGGTCGCCCCGTCCGGCCGAGCCGTAACGGCTGCGACTTCTGACACATCTTCGGCGATGCCGGGCGACGGTGGCGGCGCGATCCTGTTCGCCTCGGCAGGCGGCACCAGGAAGGCCGCGAAGCGTTGCGTCGCCCCCGGCTGGCCCAGCAGCGTCGACTGCAGCACGAATTCGGATTTGACAAGACGGGGCGCGCGAACTGCGACCCTCTCGATCGCGGCGATGCAGCCCGCGTCCTCGCCATAGCACAGCGCGGCCCATCCTTGCTCGAATGCGGTCTGGCCCGGCAACGCGTCCGTATACGGGACGACAAGGCGCTGCTCATAAAGGGGGTGGTCCGGACTGTAGAATGCCAGCGCGAAGGCGAGGCCATCGTCGCCGCCGACGGCGGTGAGCGCGGCATCGGACTGCGCGTGCCATTGCGCGGTCAGCTCTTGCGCCGCAAGCTGGTAGAAATTGCGTCCCTCGTGCAAGGGATGGCTGTTCCGATAAACGGCATGAAGCGGCGCCGCCACGACAACGGCGATCGCGGCGACGCCGATCACAAGCGCCGCCAGATTGACCGAATAAAAGCGTTCGACCTGGCCGCGCGCGCCGCAGACCATCACGATCACGAACAGGAAAAGACCCTGCAGTCCCCAGATCGGCGGCATGTCGGTGCCGAGCCCGACCGACGTGATCGCCGGAAATACGATGGTGCCGACGGCAATGAGAAACAGCAGCAGCAGGCCCGGGCTCATGGCCTGAAAATCCCGGGAAGAATCCTTGGCGCGGCCTTGCGCCATCAGCGCCCATGTCACCACAGCTATCGCGAGAACCGCCGCAAGGCCGAGGATGAAAAGAAACGCCTCGATCAGCGAAGCGCCAAACGCCTTGCCGGTGTGCCGCGCCAGCGCATAAGCGAATGGCGGCGCGCCGGTCACGACCAGCCAATGCAGATGCGGCAACAGCGCGGCACCCCCGGTGGCGATGGAAATCCAGGGCGCGGACGAGCGAAAATAAGCGCGGCGTTGCGGATGGCAGAACGCCGCGACCGCGAAGCTGAAAATCAGAAACACCGAATAATATTTGCCCAGCATCGCCAGCGCGGCGGCGGCGCCGGCGGCGACGGCCCACCGGATCTCGCGGGTTTCGAACGAGCGCAGGAAGCAATAGGTGGCGATCGGCCAGAGCGGCAGCAGGATCGCATTGGCATTGAATCGCTGGGCGTAGAACTGATAGACCGGTAACAGCATCAACAGCAGCAGCACGATGATCCGCCGGTCGCCCGTGACGAAGCGGCGCGAAATCAGATCGACCGCCCACAGCGCGATCGCCGCATTGACCAGCGCCATCAACTGCAAGGACCAGTTGGCGAGCGGAAACACCGAGGTCCATGCGCCGGCGACCCATCCCATCAGCGGCGGATGTTTGGAATACCCCCATGCGAGACTGCGTCCAAGCGTCCAGGTTTCCAGCACGTCGGGATGCAGATCGCCGCCGGCATAGGCGATCATCAGAAACGCCAGCCAGACCACGACGAATCCGCTCAGCAGCAACGGGACCGCCCAGCCCGCTTCGACGCCATCCATCCAGATCAGGAATGGCCTTCGCCACCGCGCCGGCGAGGCATGGGAGCGCGCGGCAATCGCGGAGAACGCAAGATACATGACACAAATCCCTGGCAAGCCGGCTTGGGCACAACACTCGATGCGCGCACCAGGCAAGACAAAGCCGATCCTCCCGTCGCACGGCATGCGAAGGCGGCAACCCGTTTTGAATGGCGCGGCTGCGTGTCCCGAATTATTAAAAAAGCTTAATGTCCCAAATTCAAAATATTGGTGGCTCAATTGAGGTGATGTTCGGCAGGCGTGCAGCGGGAAATATGTTCGCGCGCCGCGACCGTTTCACAATTGCAGATGTCATCGCCATCATCCGCAGACGTCATCATCCGCGAAGGCGGATGATCCAGTAATCGCCGGCTTCAAGGTTAAATCGCAACGCCGCGGCGTACTGGATGCCCCGCATTCGCGGGGCATGACGAGCTGAGAGCGCATGAGCGCAGACGCTCCGCCCTACTCGTTGCGCGCCACTGCGGTCAGCCTGGTCATGTTCTGCAGCAGGATGCGGCCGCGCTGCAGATCCAGAATGCCTTCCTTTCGCCAGCTCTGGAGCTGACGGTTGACGCTTTCGCGCGCGGCGCCGACGAAGACGCCGAGTTGCTCCTGCGAGATGTGCACCTCCGAACCGTAATCGGTCGCGAGCGCGCAGAGCCGCCGCGCCAGCCGCACCGGCAACGGCTGCAGCACCAATTCTTCCATCCGCTCGCTCATCCAGCGGATGCGCTGGCACAAGAGCTGGATCAATTTCACTGCGACGCGCGGCTCGCGCTCGAGATGGGCGAGAAAATCCTCACGCCGCAGCACGAACAATTCGCTGGGCTCGCCGGCAGTGGCGTCCGCGGTGCGGCTCTGGCCATCGAGCACAGCGACCTCGCCGAAGAGATCGCCGGGGCCCATGAAGTTCAGCGTCAGCCGACTGCCGTCGGAGGCGCCGGTCTCGATCCGGATCTGGCCGCGGCGGACCCCGAACAGGGCGTCGCCAAGATCGCCCTTCTGGAACAGCATTTCGCCGACGCCAAGCTGCTGGGTGTGGCAAAGCCCGGAGATCCGCGCCAGTTCGTCGGTGCCCAAATCCGCGAACATCGGATTCATCTTTAAAATGACCGCAAATTCGGCCGCTTTACTCATGGCAATGCCTTCCAAGCAGGTTTGAAATCGTCAAAAATCGGATCGTTCTATTGGTCCAGGTTGCTTTAATTCGTCGTTTTTTAGCGTCAGAACTCAAATCGTATCCAAGTGTGTCATAAGTCACAGAACTTTGCGACCACCCCGGATTAATTTTGGCGGCTTTGGGCCAGGTCCGGTTTCCGGGATAAGCTTGGGCAATCGGCTGCGTCCTGATATGGCGTGGCCAGGCGAGATCCCCGATCTGGAATCGACATGAGAGCACTGAAATTCGCAGGCGCCGCCGTCGCCGCCCTGATCGTGATCGCAGCGCTGCTGCTGATCGTCGGCATCCCCTCGGGCTTCTTGACCTCGACGATCCAGCAGCGGGTCGAGCGCGAGACCGGATACCGGTTGACGATCGCGGGCTCGACCAGGATCGGGCTGTGGCCATCGCTGAACGTGACGCTGCACGACATCACGCTGGAGGAGCCGAAGGACCGCGACACCGCCAAGCGCGTCACCATCGGCAGCGTGCAGGCCGACATGGCGCTGGCGAGCGTGTGGTCGGGCCATCCTGAAGTCACGGAGCTGGTGGTGACGCGCCCGGTCATCTCGGTGCCGCTGCGGCGCGAGCGCGATCCCGCCGCCAATCCGCCGTCGCGGCCGGCGCCGTCCTCCACCGACGAAAGCGCCGATGCGGTCGCGATCAGCCGCATCAAAATTGTCGACGGCACGCTGGTGGCCTCCAACCTGCGCGACCGCGTCGAGAACCGCATCGAGGGCATCAATGCCGAAATGTCGATCGGCAGCGACCGCCAGGTCAAGCTCAGCGGCAATGCGCGCAGCGGCGAGCATCCGCTGAAATTCGAGATCAAGGCGACGATGCCGGCGCCGCCGATGGGGCGGCAGACGATCCCGACGGAATTCACGCTCGCCTCGAGCCTGCTGCAGGCCCCGCTTTCGGGCAAGGCCGAGGTGCGGCTCAACGGTCCGATCGTGATGATCAACGGGCTGACCGGCACGATCGGCGATGGCGCGTTCAACGGCTGGGCCTCGGTGGATCTGTCCAGCAAGCCGCTGGTGAAGCTCGATCTCGACTTCCAGCGGCTTGATGTTGCGACCTCGAAAGAGCGCGCCACGGATTCGCAAGCATCGCTGGCGTCGGCGCCCTGGAGCAATGCCACGATTGACCTCAACGGCCTGAACTATGTCGACGCGCAACTGCGCGTTTCCGCCGCCGAGCTCAACATCGGCGAGGCGCATTTCGCGCCGGTTGCGATCGACACCGCGCTCGGCAGCGGCGTGCTCAAGGGGACGTTCTCCAATCTCGGGGCCTATGGCGGCCAGGCCTCCGGCCAGTTGACCGTCGATGCGTCCGGCGGCAATCCCGCGTTCGCGATGACCAGCGATCTCGCAGGCGTCCGCGCGCTTCCGCTCTTGAGGAGCGCCGCCGATTTCGACAAGCTCGACGGCAAGATGCAGGCAAAGATCGCGGTGCGCAGCGTGGGCAACAGCCAGCGCGCCATCCTCTCGAACCTCGGCGGCACCGTATTCGTGGTGTTCAGCGATGGCTCCATTCGCGGGCTCAACGTCGCGCAGATGATCCGCTCGCTGACCTCGGGCACGCTGTCGGGCTGGCAGGAGGGCAAGGAGCAGACCACTGATCTGACGCAACTCTCCGCCTCGTTCCGGATCGAGAAGGGCCAGGCGACGACCACCGATCTCAATCTGGTCGGGCCGCTTGTGAAGATGACCGGCGCGGGCACCATCGATTTGCCGGCCAAGGCAGTGTCGTTTCGGGTCGAGCCGAAACTGGTGCTGACCACCGAGGGCCAGGGCCGCGCCTCCGATCCGGTCGGGCTCGGCATTCCCGTCGTGATCGACGGCCCCTGGGCCGAGCCGCGCATCTATCCAGACATGGCCGGCATCCTCGACAATCCCGACGCGGCCTACGCCAAGCTGAAGGAGATGGGCAAGGGCCTGTTCGGTAGCAGCGGTGGCCTTGGCGGAATCCTGGGCGGATTGGGCGGCAGCGGATCGAGTGGCGGCGCGGCAAGCGACGGCCTCGGCGGCCGGCTTGGCGAGACCCTGGGCAATCTGCTGCAGCAGGGCCTGGCCCCGCGCCGCAACCAGAACCGGACTCTCGCGACGCCCCCGTCGCCCACCCCCGCGGACCCGCCACCGGTACAGGCCGAGCACGACCCGACCGCGGACGCGCCGCAGGACAGCGCGGCCATGAACGAGGTTTTGAAGCAGCTGTTCAATCGCTGATGCGCTGATATCGCGGGTCTCGCACAAACTCTCAGCGGGTCGTCCCTGCGAAAGCAGGGACCCATAGCCACCGGCGCTCGTGGGGAGGCACTGGACAGGCCACATCCATTTGGGCCGAACGCTGGCGGCACGGCGTATGGGTCCCTGCTTTCGCAGGGACAACTCGTTGAGACGCCCGGTTCCCAATTCCACAGATCCTCCTTGACGAATGCGGGAGAAGAAGGCGTCCACCCCCGCTCCAACCGCCCAAAATCGGGGCTAACCACGCTGGCAGAGGCCGGGCCGGGGGGCCTGAATTGTGCTAAGAAAGCCCCGGCCGAGACGGCCGCCCGGAGCGCCAATTTTGCTGGCGGGGCATTGGATGCGCGGACCCGGCGGAGGGCGGCGCGCACGAGGGTCTGGATGATCGGCGTGAAGAACAAAATCTGGTTCCTCCGCGAAGGCCTGTTCGCCAAATATGTGATCTCGCTGGTCGGCCTTGTCGTGTTCGTGCTGGCGGTGAACGGCGCCACGGAAACCTGGATCAGCTACCGCGCCACCAAGACCACGCTGACTGACGCGATGAGCGAAAAGGCGGAGGCCACCGCGCGGCGGATCGAGCAATCGATCTCGGAGCTGGAGCGGCAGATCAGCTGGGTGACCCGCGCCAGCGCCCGGACGCTGGAGCAGCACCATGCCGACTATGTGCAGCTGTTGAACCAGGTGCCCGCCATCAGCCAGCTCTCGCTGCTGGACGGCAACGGCCGCGAGCAGCTCAAGCTGTCGCGCACCACGATCGCGGTCGACAGCGGGACTGATCTTTCGCGCGACATGCGCTTCACCGAGACGGCGGCCAAAGGCGTCAGCTATGCGCCGGTCGAGTTCAGGGGCACGCGCCCCTTTACCTCGATCGCGGTGTCGCATTCCGGATTCAACGCCGGCGTCACCGTCGCCGAAATCGATCTGCGCTTCCTGATGGATTTTCTCGCCGATCCCCAAGTAGGCAAGGCCGCCTTCGCCTATGTGATCGACCCCCGCGGCAAGGTGCTGGCAAGCAGCGCCCGCGGCCCCGAGGTCGGCAAGGAGCTCACTCACCTGCCGCAGGTCGCGTCCCTCATAAAGCCCGAGAGCAAGGAGCTGGCCTCGGGCACGGATGGCGACGGCCATTCGGTGCTGACCACGGCCAACGCCGTGCCAAAGCTCGGCTGGTTCGTGCTGTTCGAACAGCCGACCGCACAGGCGCTGGCGCCGATCCGCGACCAGCTGGTGCGGGTGGGCCTCTTGATCTCGCTCGAACTCGCGGTCGCGATCCTGGCCGGCACGCTGCTGGCGCGGCGCATGCTGGTGCCGATCACGGCGCTGAGCACCGGCGCTAGACGACTGGGCGCCGGCGATTTCAGCCATCGCATTGACATCAACACCAAGGACGAGCTGCAGGAACTGGCCGACCAGTTCAACAACATGGCCGGGCAGCTGCACGAGACTTATACCGGGCTTGAATCCAAGGTGGAGGAGCGCACCCGCGATCTGGCGCAATCGGTCAACGAGCTGAAGGTGCTGGAAGAGGTCGGCCGCGCGGTCGCCTCCTCGCTCGATCTCAACGCGGTGCTGCCGACGGTGGCGGCGCGCGCGCTGGAGATCACCCATGCCGATGCGGTGCTGATCTTCACCTATGACGCGACCAAACATCAGTTCAACCTCACCGAGGCGATCGGGATCGATAAATCCTCCGAACGCGCGGGGCTGGCGATCGACGCCGGCGGCAGCGTGCTCGATCAGGCCGCTGATACCGGCGAGCCGGTCGCGATCCCGGATCTCGCCGATGCCGCCGACCATCCACTGCGCGATGTCGCGATCGCGGCCGGCTTTCATTCGGTGCTGGTGGTGCCGCTGGTGGACCAGCAGGGCATTCTGGGATCGCTGGTGATGCTGCGGAAAACCAGCGGCGAATTTTCCAAAAACCTGATCGGGCTGATGCGGACCTTTGCGCATCAATCGGTGCTGGCGATGCGCAATGCGCGGCTGTTCACCGAGGTGGACCAGAAGGGCCGCGAGCTTGCGACCGCGCATTCCACCGTGCAGCGGCAGGCCGACCAGCTCCTGAACTGGAATCGCTCGCTGGAAGAGCGGGTGGAAAAACAGCTCGGCGAAATCGAGCGCATCCGCAAGCTGGAACGCTTTTTGGCGCCGCAGGTGGCGCAACTGATCGCCTCCTCCGACGGCCACGACTCGCTGCTGGACAGCCACCGCCGCGAAGTCACGGTGGTGTTCTGCGATCTGCGAGGCTTTACCGCGTTCACCGAGAGTACCGAGCCGGAAGAGGCCATGGACGTGCTGCGCGAATATCACGCCGCCTTGGGCGAATTGATTTTTCGCTACGAGGGCACGCTCGACCGCTATGCCGGCGATGGCGTGATGATCCTGTTCAACGCGCCGATCCAGTTTGCCGATCACACCCGGCGCGCGGTGAAGATGGCGGTGGAGATGCGCGACACCATCGGGCTTTTGACCGAGAGGTGGCGCAACCGCGGACATAGTCTTGGATTCGGCGTCGGCATCGCGCTCGGCTATGCGACGCTGGGCCAGATCGGCTTCGAGCAGCGGCTGGAATACGCCGCGATCGGCAGCGTCACCAACCTCGCCTCGCGGCTGTGCGACGAAGCCAAGGCCGGCCAGATCGTGGTCTCCCGCCGCGTGTTCGGCATGGTCGAGGCATCAGTCGAAAGCAAATCGCTCGATGAGCTGCATTTGAAGGGGTTCAATCATCCGGTGCTGGCCGTGGAGATCCTGCGCTGGCGCGAAGAGGGCAAAGCCGCGGCGGAGTAGATGGTGGCGATGGCGGAAGCTTAACCCGACGTCTCCCCCCTCACTGTCGTCCCTGCGAAAGCAGGGACCCATACGCCGCGGCCCATCATTTCAGGCGCAGTGTCAGAGACCTTCTGTCTCAACAAACGCCGGTGGTTATGGGTCCCTGCTTTCGCAGGGACGACGCAAGAGGGTTCGATTGTCAAACAGCAAACATGCGTTCGCGCCCCGCCGCGCGAAGCGCCCGAGTCGTTGCTTTTATCTCTCGCCCGAAAGAGGGCGTGGGGAATGCCGGGTGCCCGCTGCACCCGCAGCCTCGTGTGCAAAGTGTTGGTGGCACACGAGTGTAGCCACCACAGGTCCACCGGGATCACCCGGCATTCCCGCACGCGATGGTTTTAACGGCTTATTTCGTGCTCTCCCCGGTGACCGGGCTCTTTTGCCACCGTCATCAGCGGATATGCAGCCTGTCCACGCCCGGTTGGGCCGACACGCCTTCCGCGAACTTGACGCCAGCGTCGGGGCGTCAGGACCACACGACTTCGCCGTCCGCTGCAATCGTCTCTCGTCAGCGCGCTCCTTGATCGCTCACAGATCTTTCGACCCGCCCTGCGATCCCCTCGCGCGCCAAACGCTGCCGCGTCCACCGCATCCCATCCCAACGTTCGTGACGATGGCCAACGCCCCTCTTGCGAGACGGGATGCGGGAAGTTGTAGTTGTGATTTGGGGTGGATGAAAACAGGAATATTTTTACAAAGGGGGATGGACACACGGATCAACAAACAGCCTGACGGGCAAATCACAGGCTCCAGTCCGATGCCGCATATGTTGGGGCGCACAAGGTCGGAAGGCTCGGCTCCATCTAGAGCCCAATGGAAGGAACAGGTTCAAGGTTCCATTGGACATCAAACTCGGACCACTCCTCCATGGGCTTATCCACTGGCTCGGCCACCCCCGCGTTGAGACGCGCCCGCCCGGGCAGTCTGTGCCCACGCTTGCTCGATTGTGAGCCCCTGTGTGAGAATGAGCTGCGGTTCATAGCTCGTGAAGCCGCTCGGCGCGTGCTCGAGGAAGCGTCTGATTCTTCGTCGGTTGGCATCACTTCGGTCAAAGCAATCTGGACAATGGCATCGATCTCACCGGAAGTGCGCTCACACATAATGCGCAGCATACGCAAGACCGACACTCGACCTGAACGAACGGTTCGCCGAATGATCCGGGAACTTGGGATTGGGTACCGCCTTCATGCTAAGGACCTTCCTGGGAGTCCAGACATCGTGCTTCGCCGAAGGCGCAAGGCTATATTTGTGCACGGTTGCTTCTGGCATCAGCACAAGGGTTGTCGCTTAGCCAAACGTCCGTCCGCCCGTCCCGACTATTGGCTGCCGAAGCTCGCTCGCAATCAGGAACGCGACCGTTCTTCTCTTGCGGCCTTGGCGACCTTGGGTTGGGACACGCTTGTAGTGTGGGAGTGCGAGCTGGAGAATGTGAAGGCATTACGAGCCAAGCTCCAAGCCTTCTTCAGCATCCCTGTCGAGTGATGCGTCCCGCAAAGCGGCTCGATAGCCTCTTCCCGTTCCGGGGTGCGCATCGTGCTCGCCTCTGAGCGACAGATACTCGGCTGAAATTGCTTTCGGCTTCTGAGCCGGCGGCGGAGGTACCGCAGCCGGCCTGATGGCGAGTAGGAGGCGCCCCTTCACGGGACGATTAAGTAACTGAGCACTGATCTCCCGTGCGAGAACCTCAGCAAGCAGGGAAGGAACGGCGTTGCCAAGCTGACGTTGGGCATCCGCATAGGAGCCAGCAATCTTCAGATCTTTCGGAAACGTCTGGAGCCGGGCCATCTCTTGCACACTGAGCCGTCTATTGTCCCAATGGAATGGTCCGGTCGCAGGCCCCGGCTGCGCCTGAATTGTCCAAGACGGGGCGTTCTTCGCCAGCTTCAAGAGGAAGGACCAATACCTCCGCCGCCAGCCGAACAGAGGCTCTCCCCCGCCGCGCTCGGTATGCCAGAGATAATTCTGTCCTTCAGGAATGGTGGGCAGCAGATCGGCCCACTTCCCGCGAAGCTGAAGTCCCTCTCGTTCAGACTCGAGAGGACGAATGGTTCGCAGCGCATCCCAAGCAGTGAGGTGCCTCTGGTGCGTACCGGGCAGCAGCTCGTCTGCAGGACCGTGTGTCTGCTCCGGGAAGCGAAAGGCCGCCCCGTCGCGAGCACCGACAATGAACATCCTCCGCCGAAGCTGAGGAACACCGTAGTCAGCGGCGTTACGAACCGCGGTAAAGGCGGTGTAGCGCGTGTGTTGGTGCGCGTTGATCTCCTCGAGCCTCGCACGGATGTACTGCAGTCCCTCATCCTTGCCCCGGAATCCCAGCCCCTCAACGTTCTCGAGCAAGAACGCACGAGGCTTCGTCTCTTCCAAAACTCGAAGGTAGTTCTCCAACGTAGAGGCTCTCGGATCACGAAGCCGCTTGGTTGAACCGGTGGCCCAGAAACCGGACTTCGAGAACGGCTGACAGGGTGGTCCTCCAATCAGCACATCTGGCTCACCTGGTCGTAGCTTGGCCTTCGTCAACATGTCGCGCGTTGCGACGGCGCTGATGTCGTCGCGAATGATGGGCCACCGCCGATTTGCGCGTAACGTTTCAACGCACCGCTCATCCATCTCCACCGCGACAGCCGTGCGGAAGCCTGCCGCCTCAAAGCCATAGTCGAGGCCGCCCGCGCCGGTGTACAAGCTGATTGCGCTGAACTTTTTCTTCATGTTGCGCTTAGGGCCGCTGCTTGGAGGACGGGGACAGGGTCGGCATTCCAATTTTCGTTAATGAGGACATTATTTGAGAGCTTTCCGACGCACTTTGTGTGGGGCGCAAGATCGCTCGGTAGAATGTATCTGAACTCCCAATTCTCCGTGATGGCATGAAGGCAGGCGGCGACCACATCGAAATTCGTTGGTGCATAAAAGCGCGAGCAAGGATCCTTCTTCGACGCTCGGGTCTTTTGGAAGTCAACTCGAGGCACCCCGTTCTTGTTCGGCACCCGCAACACGGGCGCTCGATGACCCCTTGGACACCTTTTGCAAGGCTGGGCTCTCCTACCTCGGTGAAAATATCCCGTAGCGCAGCCAAAAAAATAGTGATTGTCGTCAGTCTTTGTTGACCGTCTACAACGAATAGGTCTTGGCCATTTTTTCCACGATAAAGAACCATCGAGCCTACAAAGTGACCGACTTTCCCAGAACTCACTACGTCAGCCCAGAACTCCTCGATATTTCCTCGATCCCATGAGTAAGTTCTTTGGAAACGTGGAATTTTATAAAAGCTGGACTGGAAGAGCTTCTGAATTTGAGAGTCATATGGCTTGATATTCACAACCCGCTCCCGTTTGGCTCAGTACGTTGAGTGCGATTAATTCAACGAAACGTTTGAATTTCTACATGTTCAGCGTCATAAAACCTAGGATCCATGAATGGATAGCGCATGCGGGCATTCATCCACAATGATTAGCCGCAAACGAGAAACGCGACTCCTCTGTCACCATGCCAGTTATTTGCTTTGTTAATGTAGAAGAACGCACGATCTACGTTCGTCTTACGGACCGCATGGCTCCAAACCCCGCCTTCTGATATCGATGCTCCCGAAAACCGAACTGGATTGCCGATGACCAATCTCCCCCCGCGCGGCCTGTCGCGCAAACGGCTCGGCCCCGTCGCGGCCGCGCTGCTCGCCCTCACCGCGCACCCCACCCTTGCCGCCGAGGAGGCCGATGCCCCCAAGGACGGCCCGAAGGGCGCTGCGGTCACGGTGCTGAAGGCGGCGAAGGCCTGCTTTTCCAATATCGTCGAGGTTTCGGGCATCCTGATTCCGAAAGAGGAAACCGCTGTCAGGCCCGAGCGGCCGGGGCTGAAGGTCGCGGAAATCCTGGCCGAGGCCGGCGACACCGTGACGGCCGGGCAGGTTCTGGCACGGCTGACGCTGCCGGAAGGCGGCTCGGTGCAGATCCAGGCGCCGGTGGCGGGGCTGATCTCCGCCTCCACGGCGGTGCTCGGCGCGGTCGCCTCGGGCCGGGGCGAGGCGCTGTTTTCCATCATCGCGCGCAGCGAGTTCGATCTGGTCGGCATGGTGCCGGTGCGCGATATCGCCAAGCTCGCGGTCAACCAGACCGCGCGGATCAAGATCATCGGCGCCGGCGAGGTCGACGGCAAGGTGCGCCGGGTGGCGTCGACCATCGAGCCCAACAGCCAGCTCGGCCAGGTGTTCGTTTCGGTGACCACCAACCGCCGCCTCTTGGTGAATTCTTCCGCACGGGCGATGATCAAGACCGGGCAAAGCTGCGGCGTGTCGGTGCCGCTCACCGCCATCCTCTATGGCAGCGCCGGCACCGTGGTGCAGGTGGTGCGGCGCGCGCGGGTCGAAACAAGGCGGGTCGAGGTCGGGCTGATGTCGGGGGGACAGGTGGAAATCCGCGAGGGGCTGGCCGAAGGCGACATCGTGGTGGCGCGCGCCGGCGCGCTGTTGCGCGAAGGCGATCCGGTGCGGCCGGTGACGAGTGCGGATGCGAAGTGAGGGGGGAGCGACTTTCCCTCGTCGTCCCTGCGAAAGCACTAGGGCATGCACACATCTCTGAGGCTCCATCCCGCAGTGACGGCGTAGAAGTATTCGAGGCCGCGCTTCATGGTGATGGGGCCCGGCGGTTTGGAGGATGGATAGCCGTCCCAACCGCCGAAGCGGCCGATAATCCAGGCGGCCCAGGCAAGGCTGTCGGGCGGATGCGGGTTCCTGAGCCGTTTGCTTTGGGCTTCGAGGTTCTGGTTGAGGGCGGCGAGCGTTGCGATCTCGTTGGCATCGAAGGCAAGCCGGACAGGCTGATGGCCATGGCCATCGCGCGCCTGCAAGAGCTGGATGGTGATGACCGCCGCCTTGGCGGCGATCGCAACCAGCTTGAGGAGCCGGTCGGCGGTGGCAATCTGGCTGTCTTCGAGCCTGAAGCCTTGCGTCTTGAGGACGCGGAAGAATTGCTCGATCAGCCAGCGCCGCTTGTACCATTCGACGATGCGCCAGGCCTGTTCTGCATTCGCCACTGGGTGCGTGGTGAGAAGCCGCCAATGCAGCGGCTCGGTGCCGGCCTTGGGATTGGGCTCACGCACATCGACCAGGGTCAGCGGCAGGCTTTCAGGCAGATGACGCAGGAACTTGGTCTGCGGCCGGGCCAAGTTCACCGCGCCAAAGCGCAGCTCGAGAGGTACGATACGTTCGGCCCGCTGCGCCCGCGCCGGCAACACGATCGCACGCTGGTCCACGACCGCCATGGCTTCGCTGGCGGCATACAAGCCGACACCGTCCGCGAGTTTGCGGTCATGCATGCTGCGGGCGATCACATGGAAGCGCTCCTCAGCAGCGCTGGCATAAAGGGCGAAGATGTCGCTCTCGCGGTCGCCGAGCGCGGTCACCATGGCGGCCTTGGCGAGCAGTGGCTTGGCCGCCCGCGCGGTGGCGATCCAGCGCTGCGATTCCTTGTCCGAGAGGTCGCGTAGGTCGTGCGAGACGGTACGGCGGCCCTTGCGTGTCCACACCTGGCCGCTCAACAGACCGAGGCAGCTGCCATTCTCGGCGTCCACTGCCAGCATCGGGTGCAGCAACACCCCGTGGCCGTTCCCTTTGCCGATCTCCCCGAGCCCGCGCCGGCGGTTTGCCGTGGTTGCGAAGTTGATTTCGCTGGTGTCCTGGATCGCCAATATATGGCGTCCTTCTGCCGCCACCGCCGTGCCTTCGCTCCAGCTTTCGATCACGCGTGCGGTCGTCACCTTGGCATTGCCGAGAAAGCGGTTGAACCGCACTTCCCGGGCGCGGTTGCCTTTTGCCAGCCCCCGCAGGCAGACATCCTTGCCTGCGACCATGCATTCGATGAGCGCCGCCCCCCTTTATCGAGACGACGATCCCCGAACCGACCCAACGACCAGTCAATTTGCGCCAGCATGCCGACACCCCCGCCAAACCCGAAGTGCCGCAATAGAAATCACACGAATTCCCGATTCTGGAATCCCCTTGGCCAGACCCGAGTCAATTCGTCGCACCAGATGTGTGCATGCCCTAGTGCGAAAGCAGGGACCCATAGCCACCGATGGTGGGGTGAGGCGACGCGCTAACAACGGGCATCGTTGCGATCGTAAAGAGTGGGTGTTGGGCCTTCTCGTGTTACCCACGGGGGCCGGTGGTTATGGGTCCCTGCTTTCGCAGGGACGACGAGGCATTGTTGGCCTTTTCCTTCAACAGGCACGTAAGCTTTGTGTGTGGCGCCTCTCTCGTCGTCCCTGCGAAAGCAGGGACCCATAGCCACTGATGGTTGGGGTGAGGCGACGCGCTAACAACGGGCATCGTTGCAATCGTGAAGAGTGGGTGTTGGGCCTTCTCGTATAACCCATGAAAGCCGGTGGTTATGGGTCCCTGCTTTCGCAGGGACGACGAGAGTTGGTTGGGCTCGCAGGGACGGCGGGGATTGTTGGAGTGGCGAGAGTTTGTTAGTTTTCACCGGTCAGCTCAACATCCCTGTGTTTCGCGCATGTACTACGTCTACATTCTCGCGAGCCGGCGTCACGGGACGCTGTATATCGGGGTGACCAACTCGCTGCAAAAGCGGCTGGCGGAGCACCGCGATGGCGACGGCTCCTCGTTTGTGAAAGCCTACGGCGTTCATCGCCTCGTGCACGTCGAATCCTATGAGCGCCCGGATGAAGCGATCAGCCGGGAGAAACAATTGAAACGATGGAAGCGTGACTGGAAGATCGAGCTGATCGAGCGCGAGAACCCTGAATGGCGCGATCTCAGCGATTTGCTGGTTTGACACCCATCCATCGTCGTCCCTGCGAAAGCAGGGACCCATAGCCACCGATGTCGAGGGTGGGGCAAAGCGCTAACAACGGACATCGTTGAGATCGAAAGAGTGGGTGTTGGGCCTTCTCATGTCACCCATGAAGGCCGGTGGTTATGGGTCCCTGCTTTCGCAGGGACGACGAGAGGTTTTAGCTCCCGGCCTTTTCGGCGGCGGCGAGGCGGACGCCTTCGGAGAGGGAGGAGGATACGACCGGGACCTGGGCGCCGTCGGTGGCGCGGGAGATGGCCACGCGGGTGTTGTTGAAGAGGGTCTCGGCGTCGGAGGCGGTGCGGGCGTCGAGGTTGGCGTTGATGCGGCCGAGCAGATCGGTCATCAGCACGCTGTGGGCGGTTTCCGAATCGTCGGCGACCTTGCCGGGGGTGGCCGAGGACAGGATCAGCGCATTGTCGGGGGCTGCGATCGGCGCCAGGCCATGGGAGAATTTGCGGAAGCGGCGCTCATAGGGATTGCGCCTGGAGGCGTCGACGACCACGAGCTTGGCGCGGGCGCCCTGCTCCTTCATCAGGTCGAGCACGGATTCGATGCTGAGCCCGTCGCGGCGGACATCGGCTTCCTTCCAGATCGCGGCATCGACCGGGATCATGTAGCTCTGGTCGCCGATCTGAACGCCATAGCCGCCGAAGAACAGCATCACCACGAAGTCCGGCTTGATCCGGGATTTCAGCCGCTCGACCGCCTGGCGCATGTCGTCCTTGCCGGCGTCCTCCACCACGTCGACATCAAAGCCGTTGCGGCGGAGCGAGGCCGTGAGCGCCCGGGCGTCATTGATCGGCTGGGCCAGCGGCACATTGGCGTCCGGGTAATGGCCGTTGCCGATCACCAGAGCGATCCGCGACGGACCCCTGATGGCCTCGGCGCCCTGCCCGGCTGCGACCGCCGAGGCGGCATCCGGCGATCGCTTGTACAGCGCGGCATGGGCGCCGATCGCCAGCGAAACCATGCCGACCAAAGCGGCGGCCACGGCGACCGAGCGGCGGGAAATGCGAAGCTGCGTGACTTTCATCGCGGTTCATTCCTGTCGTCGTCAAAGGCGCGCGCCAGTCGATCG
Source organism: uncultured Alphaproteobacteria bacterium (assembly GCA_963793165.1). GTDB lineage: Bacteria > Pseudomonadota > Alphaproteobacteria > Rhizobiales > Xanthobacteraceae > Bradyrhizobium. Next base: position 90,096 of record CAWBYU010000001.1, on the reverse strand, counting down.
CGCCCAAAAGGTGCCTGCGGTGTGTGGGATTGCCCGTTCGTTTGCCGCCCAATTGCGCTCAATTTGCGGCGCTGCTTACTCAATTTGTGGCAGTGCAGCAAACAAATCGTTAACCGGCAAGCTCTTTCGGGACAAGGCTGAACCGCGTTTGGGAATGTGGCTCCGGCGCACCAGTTCCATCGAATTGTCCCAAAACGGCCATGCCTTTGTGTGACGTTAGTCACGTCCGGATTTTGGCCCATTCACGCCGTTTTTCAAGGACTTACGGATTCCGCGGCGCGGGCAATCCGCGGCTGCGGGGATTTGGCGCGGCCGGCGGGACGTGCGACAAGGATCGCACGGAAAGAATCTGTAATGAATTTTCATCGCATCGCAGCCGCTGCCTGCCGGGCGTTGACGGCCCGGAAGGATGGCCCGTCCCTTTATGACGTGTGCGACCCCTTGCTGCTGAAGCCGGCCGGGGGCGACCCGCATCTCGGAAAATTCTACCGGACCGCGCTCGGCAATCCGGCGCTGCGGCCGTTGCTGCGCCGGACCGGCCTAGCGGAATTGCAGGACCCGCCGCGGCTGCAATCGCTTCGCGAGGCCCTGACCCGGGCGCGCGACGACGAGGCCCCGGACTGGGCCGCGATCGGCCAGCCGGTCGCGGACCTCCTGGATACAATCCGGTTGCACCATCCAAAGCCCGGCCCGGCCCCGGCATCGGGCCCCGCGCCCGACATCGGCCAGATCGAGCGCGTGATCCGCGCCTGCGGGGCGCATCTGTTGCGGTCGTTCCGCAGCAACGGCTTCATCCCGACCTATGCCGCCTTCAACCTGATCGGCGACCCGGATATGGGCGGCCGCGAACTCATGATGGCGCTGACCGGGCTCAACGCGCGCGGCTACAAGAACTCGACGCTTCTCTTCAACCTGGCGCGGATCTTCATCGCGCGCTCGCCGGCCCGCGCGCTGATCAACCCGGCCTGGACCGGCATCGCCGAACCGATGTGGGAGCCGGTGCAGATCCGCCATCGCTCGGCCTATTACGACGCCTTCTTCACCGAGGCGCTGCTGGGTTTTATCGAAACCGGGCTGGCCTCGCCCAATGAGACCACGGCCTCGCGCCGGGCGATCGACGAGATGGTCGCGTTTTGCCTCACCACCAGCCGCGAGGAGGTGCGCGCGCAGGATGGAACAACCGTCCATGTCGTCACCGCACTGGCGCCGCTGCCGCATCCGCGCTTCTCCCGGGTGTTCGCGCAGATCAAGCAGGACCTCGGTTTCGGCATTTACGTGCCGGATTGCGACACCACCGCCTGCGCGTTCTCGGCGGCGACGCAGGCCGGCTCCGACGATCCGATCCTGCAACAGCCGCTGCTCGACTTCTATGCCGGCTATCAGGTCGGCGCCGGCGACAACGATCCGCGGGTGACAGTGCCGCTCAACGACCACATCGATTACGAAGGCGGCGTCGTCACCTGGATCGACAATCTCAGGGGTGAGCGGCCCTTTGGCAATGATCTCGATCCGACGCTCAATCTCGACATCCTCGAGGTCAGTTTCCGCAATTTGAGCCGCTGGAAGGTGCTCGAGACGCCATCGCGGCTCAAGACCGTTCACCACATCATCGGCTTCCAGAAGCGGCTCGTGGCAAGCGGCGCGTTCGCCGATCCGCGCTCGCACATCTATTATCTGCCGGAGCTGTATTGCGCCTATTTCGGCCGCTGTTATGCGGCGTTGATGGCGCTGCCGCCGGCGGCGCGGCGGGCGATCGATCCGGACGGCGCGTTCGATTTCATCCGCGCCAAGGTGCTGGCTTACGTCGAGGGCGAATTGATCGTCGGCGAGATGAACGCGTTCGACGCGGCCCTGGCGCTGATCGCGCTCGGCCATCTCGGCGCCGATGCGGCGAGCTTCACGCCGGCGCTGCATTGCATCGTGCAGCATCTCGGCGAAGGCGGCCGCCACGGACCGTTCAAGGCCTATGAGTGGAACAAGATGAAGACCCCGACGCGCATCCTGGTCGGCGGCCCCGAAGTGACATCCGCCTTCGTACTGATGGGCCTGGCGCTGGCGCGCCGGGCGATGCTGCGGGGGGCGGGTTGAGCGGAGTTTGCATTCTCAACGTCGTCCCTGCGAAAGCAGGGACCCATAACCACCGGCGTTCGTTGTTATGGAAGGTCTCTAACGCCGTGCCGCAACGAGATGGCACGGCGTATGGGTCCCTGCTTTCGCAGGGACGACGTTGAAGGGTCATCGCGTTAAATTGAAAGCGGACGCCGCGGCAGGCGCTGGTACGGCGAGCGAATTCACACCACAATCCGGACGCTTGTCGATACGACCTCACATTGAACCCGGCCGCTCTGCATGTCGATGAAGTTGCTGTTCGCGATTCCGCTTCTGCTGCTGCCGGCGCTGGCGCGCGCGGCTGATATCAGCGGCGTTCCGAAAATCCGCGAGGGCGATCACATCCAGATCGGCAACACCCGGATTCGTCTGGGCGGGATCGATGCGCCGTCGGTGGACCAGCTCTGCCTCAACACCCATGGCGAGCGCTGGACCTGCGGCGTCGCCGCGCGCGACGCGCTGATCAAGCATGCCGACAACAAGACCTGGGCCTGTCACACCCGCCAGGTCACCGACCGGCGCGGCCGCACGGTGGCGAGATGCGAGGTCGACGGCGAGGACATCCAGAAATGGCTGGTGGCGAACGGATGGGCGCTGGCCGCTACGCGAATTTCCCACGACTACGAGGCCGACGAAAAAGCCGCCCGCGAGGCCAAGGCCGGGATGTGGCAGGGCGCGTTCATCGCGCCATGGGACTGGCGCGTCCGCAACAAGAAGACGACCGTTCTCGGCGCCGCCAAGCCGCCGGAGAACGCCAACGCGACCCTGCTGGCATCGGCGTCCGGGCCGGTTGCGCCCTCGCCCGACTGCACCATCAAGGGCAATGTCAACCGGTCCGGCGAATGCATCTATCATCAGCCCACCAGCCGCTGGTATGCGAAGATCAAGATGCAGATCGCCAAGGGCACCCGCTGGTTCTGCTCGGTCGACGAGGCCGAAGCCGCGGGCTGCCGTGAAACCAAACGATAGCTGACGTCATTGCGAGCGCAGCGAAGCAATCCACCCTTTCTTTGTCGCCATGGATTGCTTCGCTGCGCTCGCAATGACGGCGTCAATCCATTATCATGGGGTTCTCGTTTGACGTCGTTCCCCTGCATCCCTCCCCTCAAGCACACCCAAAAGGAAAACCAACAATGACCGTTCGCGCGGGCCGGGAATTCCTCGCCATCCCCGGGCCCACCACGATGCCCGATGAAGTGCTGCGGGCGATGCACCGGCCGGCGCTGGACATCTATTCCGAACAGATGATCGGCATGACCGACAGCCTGCTGCGGGATCTCTCCCGATTGTTCGCCACCAAGGGCCGCTCCTACATCTATATCGCCAACGGCCATGGCGCCTGGGAGGCCACGCTCAGCAACGTGCTGTCGCGCGGCGACAAGGTGCTGGTGCTGGAAAGCGGCCGGTTCGCGATCGGCTGGGGCAATGCCGCCGCCGCGATGGGCGCCGAGGTCGAAGTGCTGAAAGGCGACTGGCGCCGCGCGATCCGCCCCGCCGAGGTCGAAGCGCGCCTGCGGCAGGACAAGGATCACAAAATCAAGGCGATCCTTGCGGTGCAGGTCGATACGGCGTCGGGCGCCTACAACGACATCGAAGCCATCGGCAAGGCGATCAAGGCCACGGGTCATCCGGCGCTGTTCATGGTCGACGCGGTCGCCTCGCTCGGCTGCATGCCGTTCGAGATGGATGCCTGGGGCATCGACGTCGCCATGTCCGGCTCGCAGAAGGGCCTGATGGCGCCTCCGGGCCTCGGCTTCGTCGCCGCCAATGAGCGCGCCCGCGAGGTGCACAGACACGCCGGATTGCGCACGCCCTATTGGGACTGGACCGAGCGCGAAGGCGAGGAACATTACCGGAAATATGCCGGCACCGCGCCGGTGCATCTGTTGTTCGCGCTGCGCCAGGCGATCGACATGCTGCTCGACGAGGGGCTTCCCAACGTGTTCCATCGCCATCGCCTGCTGGCCGAAGCGGTGCGCCGCGCGGTTTCGGTGTGGGCCGAAGGCCAGGTGCTCGGCTTCAACATCGCCGAACCCGGCGAGCGCTCGGATACGGTTACAACCGTCGTGATGTCGAACGGGCACGATCCGGCGGCGCTGCAACGCTTTTGCAAGGAAAAGTGCGGCGTGGTGCTGGGGGTCGGAATCGGGGAACTCTCAGGCCAGGCGTTCCGGATCGCCCATATGGGTCACGTCAACGCGCCGATGATCCTGGGCACGCTGGGTGTCATCGAGGTCGGCCTCAACGCGCTCGATATACCGCATGGCAAAGGCGGCACCGAAGCCGCGATCGACTGGCTCGGCGAAACTGTAAGTCCTTAAGCGCGGCCTGAGCCTTTCCGTCGCCCCCGCATTCGTGCTTATATTGATCAAGCGATCAATAAGAGGCCGACAACGGCGCACGCGTCCTACGCGTAAAGAACAGGGGGAGGATCGTTGTTTGGCGTCCGTTGATTTGCGTGGCCTGACCAAGCGGTTTGCATCCCTTGCGGTGGTTGATGATGTCTCGTTGCGGATCGATCACGGGCAATTGGTCTGCCTGCTAGGCCCGTCGGGCTGCGGCAAGACCACGACGCTGCGGCTGATCGCCGGCTTTCTCGAACCCACCGAAGGCGAGATCCATGTCGGCGACCGGCTGGTGTCGTCGAGGGCGCGGACGCTGCCGCCGGAGCAGCGCAAGATGTCGATGATCTTCCAGAGCTACGCGCTGTGGCCGCATATGACGGTCGCGGAAAACATCGTCTATGGGTTGCGCCTGCGGAAGCAGGACCGCGACACCATCGCGAAAAAGCTCAAGGCGATCCTGGAGACGACAAAACTCGAAATCCTGGCGCAGCGCTATCCCGGCGAATTGTCGGGCGGGCAGCAGCAGCGCGTGGCGCTGGCGCGGGCGCTGATCGTGGAACCGGAGACGCTGCTGCTCGACGAGCCCCTGTCCAACCTCGACGCCAATTTGCGCGAGGAGATGCGCTTCGAGATCCGGCGGCTGCACGACGAATATCGCTATACGACAGTCTACGTCACCCACGACCAGTCCGAGGCCATGACCACGGCGGATCTCATCGCGGTGATGAACGCGGGCAAGATCGACCAGCTCGGTACGCCGGAAGACATCTACGACCGGCCGCAATCGGAATTCGTCGCCCGCTTCATCGGCGCCAGCAATGTGCTCAAGGGCACGGCCCGCGACGCCAACCATGTCGTATTTGCCGGCGCGACCTTGCAGGTGGTCGGCGCGAAACTGGAACCCGGCCAGAGTGCGGCGGTCGCGATCCGCCAGCACGACATCCAGCTTGCAACCCAAGCGCCGCCGACGGCTGAGAACACGGTCAAGGCCACCGTGACGCGCCAGGTATTCCTCGGCGCGAACCGCGACTACATGGTCGAAACACCCGACGGCACCACCTTGCGCGTCGTCACGACGACGGAAAACCCAATTCCCCGGGGCACCGAGGTCTGGCTGACGCTGCCGCCCGAGCGCTGCCGGGCACTGAGCCGATAAATTGCTGAGTCGATGAAATAAAGAAAAGAAACGAACGGGAGGACACGATGGCAAGGCGAAAACTTTCAAGACGCGAGATATTGCAGGGCGCGCTGAAAGCCTCGAGCGCGGCCGCGCTCGGAACCGTGTTCGCCGCCCCCGCCCGCGCCGAGGCGCCGCCGGCCGAAGCCATCACGCCGCAATTGATCGACGCGGCGAAGCAGGAAGGCAAGGTGGTCTGGTACACCTCGATCGACCTGTCGGTGTCGGAAAAGATCTCGGCGGCGTTCAGGGAGAAATTCGGCGGCATCGACGTCCGCGTCGAGCGCACCGGCGCCGAACGGGTGTTCCAGCGCGTCGGCCAGGAATATGCCAGCAATGTCCACGCCGTCGATATCGCCAATTCGTCTGACGCCGCGCATCTGCTGGCGTGGAAACGGCAGGGCCTGCTGTTGCCTTACGTGCCGGAAGACGTCGCCAGGCATTACAAGCCCGAGCACCGCGATCCCGACGGCACCTATGCCGGCTTCCGCGCCACGCTGAGCCCGATCGCCTACAACACCAAGCTGGTGAAGGCCGAAGACGCGCCGACCAGTTTCAAGGACCTGCTCGATCCCCGATGGAAGGGCAAGATCGTCAAGGCGCATCCGGGCTACAGCGGCACCATCCTGACCGCGACCTTCGAAATGGTGCGCGACATCGGCTGGGAATTCTACGAACAGCTTGCGAAACAGAACATCATGCAGGTGCAATCGGCGACCGATCCGCCGAAGAAGCTCTCGCTCGGCGAGCGCAGCGTGATGGCCGACGGCACCGAATACAACATCTTCCTGCTGCGGGAATCCGGCCAGCCGGTCGAGGCGGTCTATCCGACCGAAGGCACGCCGTTCATTGTCGGGCCGAACGGCATCTTCAAGGCGGCGCCCAATCCCAACGCGGCAAAGCTGTTCCAGAATTATTGCTTCACGCCGGAAGCGCAGCGGATCGTCATCGATGCCGGAGGGCAGCGCTCGCTGCATGCGCAGGTCAAGGAACATTCCGGCCGCAAGCCGCTCGCCGATATCAAGCTGATGAAGGAAGACGCCGAAGGCGCGGATAAGCAGAGCGAAGAGATCAAGGCGCGTTATCAGAAAATCTTTCACGTCTGACTCAAGGGAGGCCGATGCGATGCGAAAGCAAATTTCCCGGCGCACCCTTATCAAGGGCTCGGCAGCCCTCGGGCTGACCGCGTTCGCCGCGCCGCTGAAGGCCGCGGCACCCGAGCCGGTGGCGATCACGCCGGCGCTGGTCGACGCGGCGCACAAGGAAGCCAAGGTGATCCTTTACTCCTCGATGGATCTTCCGGTGGGAGAGAAGCTGGGCAAGGCCTTCGAGGCGAAATATCCGGGGATTGCCGTACAGATCGAACGCGCCGGATCGGAGCGGCTGTTTCAGCGGGTCGATCAGGAATTTTCCTCCGGCATCCGCACGGTGGACGTGATCAACAGTTCCGACGCCTCGCACTTCATCACGTGGAAGAGAAACGGCTGGCTGGCGCCGTTCGTGACCGACGATATCGCGCAGCATTTCCTGCCCGAATATCGCGATCCCGAGGGAATGTTCGCCACCACCCGGATCTGGCTGTCGTCAATCGCCTACAACACCAACCTGGTGAAGCCCGAAGATGCGCCGAAAAGTTTTGCGGATCTGCTCGATCCGAAATGGGCGGGCAAAATGGTCAAGGGCCATCCTGCCTATTCCGGCACCATCATGACCGCGACATTCGAACTGGTCCGCGAGCTCGGCTGGGACTATCTGGAGAAGCTCTCCAAACAGCGCGTCATGCAGGTGCAATCATCGACCGATCCACCGAAAAAGCTTTCGCTCGGCGAGCGCGCCGTGATGGCCGACGGCAATGAATACGGCATCGTGCTGCTGAAGGAAGCCGGCCAGCCGGTCGAGCCGGTATATCCGGCCGAGGGCACGCCGACGATCTCGGGTCCATCAGGAATCTTCGCCACCGCGCCGCATCCCAATGCGGCACGGCTGTTCCAGGCCTGGCTGCACACCCGCGAAACCCAGCAATTCTTCATCGACTTCACCGCGCAATATTCGGTTCACGCGCAGGTGCAGTCCAGGCCGGGACGCCGCAAGCTTTCCGACATCAAGCTGATGAAGGAGGACGCCGCCGGCGTCGAGAAAATGACGGAAGAGATCAAGACGCGCTATGCGAAGCTGTTTCGGGTTTGATCTTGCTTTCGTCCAATACACAGCAGTCATTCCGGGATGGTCCGAAGGACCAGACCCGGAATCTCGAGATTCCGGGTTCGCTCGCTTCGCTCCCGCCCCGGAATGACGAAGTAGTTTTCGATTGGCAGACAACATGACCATCACCGGCAGCACCATCCCCGCCAAAGCCAAATTCGACTGGACCAAACCGGTGCTGGCGCTGTTCGCGCTGTGCCTGGTGCTGCTGATCGTGCTGCCGCTGTCGTGGCTCGCCGTCTACAGCGTCACCGACAAGGCCAATCACCTGACGCTACAGAATTTCGTCACGCTGTTCACCGATCCCGATTTCCTCGATCCGCTGCTGACCACCGCCATCATCGCCACTACTTCCGCCATCATCTGCTGCGTGGTCGCGGCCCCGATGGGATGGCTGGTGTCGCGCACCGATATGCCCGGGCGACAGTTCATCCGCGCGCTGGTCACGGCTTCGTTCGTGACGCCGCCGTTTCTCGGCGCGGTCGCCTGGGAATTGCTGGCGGCACCCAACAGCGGATTGCTCAACCAGCTCTATCGCTTCGTGACGGCAGCGGACTCCGACGCGCATCTGTTCAACATCTATTCGCTGCCCGGAATCATTTTCGTGATTTCCTGCTACACGTTTCCGTTCGTGTTCGTGCTGGTCGCCAACGCGCTCGACAACATGCCCGGCGAACTCGAGGACGCATCCGCCATCCTCGGCGGCAAGGCCTGGACCACGGCACGGCGCATCACCATTCCGCTGGCGCTCCCGGCCGTCGTTGCCGGCGCCTTGATCGCGTTTCTGCAGGCCATGACCCTGTTCGGCTCGCCGGCCATCCTGGCGCTGCCGGCCGGCTTCCACACCATGACCACCAAGATCTGGAGCCTGTTCCAGTACCCGCCCAAGCTGGAGCTGGCCGCCGCCGCCGCGGTGCCGCTGCTGCTGTTGACCATCCTGTTGCTGCAGGCGCAGAAATTCATTTTGGGCCGCCGCGGCTATTCGGTGGTCGGCGGCAAATACGGCGCGCCGCGCCGCGTCGAGTTGAAGGCCTGGCGCTGGGCGGCGCTGGCCTTCTGTCTCACGATCCTGCTCAGTCCGGTGTTCCTGCCCTATTTCGCGCTGCTGAACGCGGCATTCTCGCCAAATGCGACGACGCTGGTGACGCCTTCGACATTCACGCTGCACAACATCGTATTCGTGTTCACCGAATTGTCGTCGACCCAGCTCGCGCTCAAGAACACCGTGATTCTCGGCACCGCGACCGCGACCATCGGCACCCTGCTGGCGCTGGTCATCGCCTATGTCACGACGCGCCGCGTCATCGCGGGCCATCGCATGCTGGGTTTTCTTGCGACCGCGCCGGTCGCGGTGCCCGGCATCGTGCTCGGCGTCGGCCTGTTCCTCAGCTACACGCGGCCGCCCTTCGTGCTGTACGGCACGCTGTGGATCCTGCTGATCGCGTTTCTCACCATCAACCTGCCGTCGGCCTATCAGCAATTGCAGGCGGCCTTTGCCACCATCCATCCCGAACTCGAGGACGCCAGCCGCATTCTCGGCGCCACCCGGCTGCAGTCGCTGCGTCAGATCACCGCGCCGTTGCTCCGTACCGGCGTGATCGCGACCTGGTGCTTTATCTTCATCGGGGTGATGCGGGAGCTTTCCGCCGCCATCGTGCTGTTCACCTCGCAAACCAAGGTGCTCAGCGTGCTGATCTACGACCTCAACGAAAGCGGCGACCTCGCGGCGATTTCGGTGCTGGGCATCGCCATGCTGGTCATCACTTTCGCGGTGGTGCTGGCGGTCAACCGCATCCCGATGTTCGGCGCCAATGCGGGGGCGAGGCTGCGGAATAGTTAGCGCTTCATCGCTCCGTTCCTCGCAATGGCGGACGAGAGACCGTAGGGTGGGCAAAGCGAAGCGTGCCCACCATTCAATGCAACGATCTCGATAGATGGTGGGCACGGCGCAAATGCGCCTTTGCCCACCCTCATATGAGGGCGTTTGAGTCAAGCGTTCCGACCGAGGGTTGGGTGTGGTTTTTTGCATCTGGCGTAGCGGCGGCGCGCGGAGCCATGCGTAGCGCAGCGTGCCGCCGCGGTCGGTGCGCTCAGGGACTGGCTTCCGGCGATTTATGCAGCGTCTCACTGCATCACCTCATATCCGGTCGGACGTTGGTCCGTACCCACATTCCGCATGCTTGCGGCGAAGAAGCCATGATGATGGGACCCATCTACGAAACAGCCTGTTTGTTGGCCCAAGGGTGGCACGGTCACCATCCATCCCGCGCTGACCGCGGCAGATGCCGCGACGCTGACGCGTTGGTTGAAGCGTTTACGCCTTCGCGGTCTTGAGCACCGCCCCCTCGGGCACCAGCCCGGTGGTAAGGTAGCGCCAGAGTGCCACGATCAGCTTGCGCGCCAGGGCTACGATGGCGGTGCGCTTGATGCGCTTGCCGGCGTTGAGCGTGCGCTGCCGGAACCATTGAGTGAGCGCACTGTCCGGCTGATGCCGCAGCCACAGCCAGGCCAGTTCGATCGCGGCACAGCGGGCGCGCGGATTGCCCGCCTTGCTGATGCCCTGGTCGCGGTCGATCCCGCCGCTCCGCCACGGACTGGGCGTCAGCCCGAAATAGCTCGCGACCTCACGCCGATTGCGGAAATCCTTGTAGAACACCTCGCTGGTCAGTGTGGTCGCGAACGCCGGACCGAGGCATTTGAGCCGGAGCAACAGCTCGCTGCGCTCGCTCATCTGAACCGCCGCAGGTGCCGGATCCGCTTCAGCAGATGCCTGCGCGAGCGCCTCAAGCTGTTCGCGCACCAGCATCAGCCGCGCGTGCTCGTGCCTGATCTCACTCAGCATCCATGGCGGCACCCCCTGGCCTTGCCAATCCCGCTGCGCCGCCAGCCAACTCAGCCAGTCGCGTCGGCGCGGATTGCCGACCGCCATGCCCAACAGCCGCAGCAACGCCTTGATCCGGGTGGTGTGAGCCGTCTGTTCCTTGATCAGCCGGCCGCGTTCGCGGCTGGCGCGGCGGGCGTCCTCCTGTTCGACCGCAGGCACCCGCACGATCCGCACCACGCGCGGTTCACCACGCAGATAGGCCATCAGCGTCCGTAACATCCGCTCGCCGTCGATCCGGTCGGTCTTCACCCGCCGGGCCCGCTGATCCACCGCAATGCTGGAGGGGTCAAAGACGTAGTTCGTGATTCCTGCTGCCAGCAGAAGCCGGTGCAGCCAAAAACCGTCGTAGCCTGCCTCGTAGCAACTCGCCACCGCGGGTGCCCCTCCCGCCGTCCGGCTCGCCCGCTCACGCTCCCGATCGATCAGCGCCAGCAGCCCGGCATGATCGCCACCTTCCAGCTTGTGGCGCGATATCCTGTCCCGACCTGGGCTGTGCAGCGTCACAAGCCAGCTCCGCTGGCTCAGTTCGATGGCAACGAAAATTGTGCCACAATGCTCAACGGTGGGCGTGGCTATGCTGGATGCTTGCATCTGACTCTCCGAGGGTTCGAGTGTGGAAACCCAAACCTATCGGAAAGGCCACGCTCACCGCCCCATGGAATCTACACCTTACCTTTGGCGCATCTGGCAATTCATGTATTCGCACCGATATAAGCATAGCGCGGAAACCAAGCCGCGAGAACAACGAGGATTGAGTGACGCAACCAGCAGTCAAGAAGCCTGTACAACCAGCACCGATTGCGCCGCGACGCCCGCATTCCTTCACCACCCACGGCATTACGGTGACGGACGATTATGCCTGGCTGAAGGACGCCAACTGGCAGGACGTGCTGCGCGATCCCTCGCTGCTGGACGCCGATATCCGCAAATATCTCGAAGCGGAAAACGACTATACCGAAAGCCTGCTCGGCCACACCGCCGGCCTGCAGAAGACGCTTGTCAAGGAGATGCGCGGCCGAATCAAGGAGGACGATTCCAGCGTGCCCGCGCCGGATGGTCCCTACGCTTACTTGCGCAAATTCCGCGACGGCGGCGAGCACGAGATGTACGGCCGCACGCCACGCGACGGCGGCGAGATCGAGATCGTGCTCGATGGCGACAAGCTCGCGGCCGATCATGAATATTTCAAGTTCGGCGGCAGCCGGCATTCGCCGGATCATAGGCTCGAAGCCTGGAGCGCGGATATCAAGGGTTCGGAATATTTCACGATCCGGGTGCGCAACTGGGCCGATGGCGCCGACCACGCCGACATCGTCGAGGAAACCGACGGCGCGGTGGTGTGGAACGCTGCCTCGACCGCGTTTTATTATGTCAAACTCGACGACAACCACCGCCCGATGCAGGTCTGGCGCCATCGTCTCGGCACGGCGCAAGCGGACGACGTCCTGGTGTACGAAGAGCAGGATTACGGCTGGTTCACCCACATTCATGAGAGCGCCAGCGGCCGGTTTTGCGTGATCGCCGGCGGCGACCACGAGACCTCCGAACAGCGGTTGATCGATATTGCAAACGAGGAAGCCAAACCGCTTCTGGTGGCGGCGCGCGAAACGAACGTGCAATATTCGATTGCCGACCGCGGCGACGAATTGTTCATCCTCACCAATGCCGATGACGCGATCGACTTCAAGATCGTCACCGCGCCGCTGGCCTCACCCGAGCGCGCCAACTGGCGCGACCTGATCCCGCATCGCGAAGGCGTCTATATCCTCGATGTCGAGCTTTACGCCCATCATCTGGTGCGGCTGGAGCGCGCCAACGCCCTGCCCGGAATCGTGATCCGCGATCTCACCACCGGCGACGAACATGCCATCGCGTTCGACGAGGCGGCGTATTCGCTGGACACCATGGGCAGCTATGAGTTCGACACCACGAATTTGCGTTTTTCCTATTCGTCGATGACGACGCCGTCGGAAGTCTATGACTACGACATGGCGAGCCGCGCGCGCATCCTGCGCAAGCGTCAGGAAATCCCTTCCGGCCACAATCCAGCCGACTACGTCACCACCCGCATCATGGCAAAGGCCCATGACGGCGCCGAGGTGCCGGTGTCGATCCTTCACGCCAAAAATCTCAAGCGCGACGGCCGCGCGCCGCTATTGCTCTACGGCTACGGCTCCTACGGCATAGCGATGCCGGCGTCGTTCTCCGCCAACCGGCTGTCGCTGGTCGACCGCGGTTTCGTCTATGCCATCGCGCATATCAGGGGCGGCGCCGACAAGGGCTGGGGCTGGTATCTCGACGGCAAGCGCGAGAAGAAGACCAACAGCTTTGATGATTTCGCGGCGTGCGGCCGCGCCTTGATCGAGGCCAAATACACTGACACAAAACGCATCGTCGGCCATGGCGGCAGCGCCGGTGGCCTGCTGATGGGCGCGGTCGCCAACCGCGCCGGCGAATTGTTCGCGGGCATCGTCGCCGAGGTGCCGTTCGTTGACGTGCTCAACACCATGCTCGACAATACGCTGCCGCTGACGCCGCCGGAATGGCCGGAATGGGGCAACCCGATCGAGAGCGAAGCCGACTTCAAGACCATCCTTTCCTATTCGCCGTACGACAATGTCGCGGCAAAGCACTATCCGGCGATCCTGGCGATGGGCGGTCTGACCGATCCGCGCGTCACCTATTGGGAGCCGGCAAAGTGGATCGCGCGGTTACGCGCGACCATGACCGGCGGCGGCCCGGTGCTGTTGCGCACCAATATGGGCGCGGGCCACGGCGGCGCCTCCGGCCGTTTCCACCGCCTCGACGAAGTCGCGATCGCCTATGCCTTCGCGCTATGGGCGGTGGGGTTGGCTGAGCGTGGCGAGGTGTGAGGCGTGATGCCGACCTATACCAAGCGGGATTTTCCAACCGATAACGTCCGCCGTTTTCTCGAGCCGGGTCCGATCGTTCTTGTGAGTTCCGCGCACAAGGGCAGAACCAACATCATGACCATGGGCTGGCACATGATGATGGAATTCCAGCCTTCGCTGATCGGCTGCTGCATCTCTTCCGCCAACCACAGTTTTGAGCTGGTTCGCGGCAGCAGGCAATGCGTGATCAATCTTCCGACCGTCGATCTCGCCGCCAAGGTGGTGAAGATCGGCAACAGTTCGGGCCGCGACATCGACAAGTTCGCCGAGTTCGGCCTCACCGCCAGCCCCGCCGAGCAAGTTCGCGCGCCGCTGATCGAGGAGTGCTACGCGAATTTCGAATGCAGGCTGGTGGATTTAAGCTGGATCAAGAAATACAACGTGTTCGTGTTCGAAGTGGTGAAAGCGCATGTGGCGACCTCGCCGAAATATCCGAAAACCATCCACTACCGCGGCGACGGCGAGTTCATGATCTCGGGCGAGAACACCAGCCGGTATCGAAAACTGTTCCGGCCGGAGATGTTGTGAGGGTGGACGGGGCAAACATGATCCACTCCCTCGCCACGCTTTTGCGGGCGAGGGTCAGGACACTCTCACCGCCCCTTCATTTTTCGCCATAACGCGAAATCGGTCAACGTCTGCTCGTCGGTCGCCGGATAAAGCCCGAAGATCGATCGGCCCATCTGGACTTGCTCGGTGACGAAATCCTCGAACGCGGTCATCTCGAAGGCTTCATCGGCGATGTCGTCGGCAAGATGCGCGGGGATCACGATCACGCCGTCGCTGTCGCCGAGAATGACGTCGCCGGGAAACACCGGTGCGTCGCCGCAGCCGATCGGACCGTTGATTTCGATCGCCTGATGCAGAGTGAGATTGGTGGGCGCGCTCGGCCGATGGTGATAGGCGGGAAAGCCGAGCCTGGCGATTTCGGCGGAGTCACGAAATCCGCCATCGGTCACCACGCCGGCGACGCCGCGCTGCATCAGCCGCGTCACCAGAATGGCCCCGGCCGACGCGGCGCGAGCATCCTTGCGGCTGTCCATCACCAGCACCGCGCCGGGCGGGCAGTCTTCCACCGCCTTGCGCTGCGGATGCGAGCGATCGCGAAACACCTCCAGCTTGTTCAGATCCTCCCGCGCCGGCATGTAGCGCAGCGTGAAGGCCTCGCCGACCAGCGTCGGCTGCTCCGGGCCGAGCGGATGCACGTCCTGAATGCACTGGGTTCGAAAGCCGCGCTTGAACAAGGCGGTGGCGACGGTGGCGGTCGAGATGGTCTTGAGCTTGTTGCGGGTGGCGTCGCTGAGTTTTGACATGGTTTAGTTCCCAGTTTGCTGTCATTCCGGGGCGTGCAAAGCACGAACCCGGAATCTCGAGATTCCGGGTTCAAGGCTGCGCCTTGCCCCGGAATGACGGCCTAATAAATCGACGGCTCACCCACCGGCGCGCCGAATGACGTCTCGAGGAAATCGAAATCGCAGCCCTCGTTGGCCTGCTTGATATGCCGCGTGAACATCCAGCCATAGCCGCGCTCGAAGCGAGGCTCGGGCGGTTTCCATTCGGCCCGGCGTTTTGCCAATTCCGCCTCCGGAACGTCCAGATTGATGGTGCGCGCGGCGACATCAAGCGTGATGCGGTCGCCGTTCTTCACCAATGCCAGCGGCCCGCCGACAAAAGATTCCGGCGACACATGCAGGATGCAGGCGCCGTAGCTGGTGCCGCTCATGCGCGCATCCGACAGCCGCACCATGTCGCGCACGCCCTGCTTCACCAGTTTGGTGGGGATCGGCAGCATGCCCCATTCCGGCATGCCGGGGCCGCCCTGCGGGCCGGCATTGCGTAGGATCAGGACGTGATCGGCCGACACGTCGAGATCAGGATCGTCGATCGCCTTTTTCATCGAGGGATAATCATCGAACACCAGCGCGGGTCCGGTATGCTTGAGGAAGCGCGGCTCGCAGGCTGACGGCTTTATCACGCAACCATCCGGGGCGAGGTTGCCTTTCAGCACCGCAAGCGCACCCTCGGCATAGATCGGATTTTCGACGGTGCGAATGACATCGTCATTGTAGACTTCGGCGCCGGCGATATTCTCGCCGAGCGTTTGCCCGGTCACCGTCATGACATCGAGATGCAGATGCTCCCTGATGCGACTCATCAGGCCGGGCAATCCGCCGGCATAGAAAAAATCCTCCATCAGGTACTTGTCGCCGCTGGGACGGACGTTGGCGATGACAGGCACCTTGCGGCTGGCGATCTCGAAATCATCGAGCCCGATGTCCTGGCCGGCGCGGCGCGCCTGCGCGATCAAATGAATGATCGCATTGGTCGAGCAGCCCATCGCCATCGCCACCGTGATCGCATTCTCGAACGCCTTGCGGGTCTGGATCTTCTGCGGCGTCAGATCCTCCCACACCATCTCCACAATCCTGCGACCGCATTCCGACGCCATGCGGATGTGGCCGGCGTCCGCGGCCGGGATCGACGACGCCCCCGGCAAGGTCATGCCGATCAATTCGGCAATGGCGGTCATGGTCGAGGCGGTGCCCATGGTCATGCAGGTGCCGTAGCTGCGCGCGATGCCGGCTTCGACATCGACCCAGTCCTTGGCGGAGATTTTCCCCGCGCGGCGCTCGTCCCAGTATTTCCAGGCATCGGAGCCCGAGCCCAGGGTCTTGCCCTTCCAGTTGCCGCGCAGCATCGGACCCGCGGGCAGATAGATCGCCGGCAGGCCCATGCTGGTGGCGCCGAGCAGCAGGCCCGGCGTGGTCTTGTCGCAGCCGCCCATCAGCACCACGCCATCGACGGGGTGGCCGCGCAACAATTCCTCGGCGTCCATCGCCAGCATGTTGCGGTAGAGCATGGTGGTCGGCTTTAAAAAAGATTCCGACAGCGACAGCGCCGGCAGCTCCATCGGGAAACCACCAGCCATCAGCACGCCGCGCTTGACGTCGTCGACGCGAGATTTGAAATGCATGTGACAGGGCTGCGCATCCGACCAGGTGTTGAGGATCGCGATGACAGGGCGATCCTTCCACTCCTCCGGCGCGTAGCCCATCTGCATCGCGCGCGACCGGTGGCCGAAGGCGCGCAGATCGTCGGGCGCAAACCAGCGCGCGCTGCGGAGCTGGTCGGGGGACTTCTTCTTATCGGTCATGATTGGGTGCCCCATTTCTGTACGGTGTTGCGCTCGATGGTGCGGAAGATCAGGTTCTCGACAATCAAACCGATGATGATCACCGTCAACAGGCCGGCGAACACCGCCGGAATATCGAGCAGGTTGCGGTTTTCGAAGATGAACCAGCCGAGCCCGCCCTGCCCCGACGACACGCCGAACACGAGTTCAGCGGCAATCAGTGTGCGCCATGCGAACGCCCAGCCGATCTTCAATCCGGTCAGGATCGAGCCGAAGGCCGCGGGAATCAAAATGCGCGCCACGTAAGGCAGGCCGCGCAGGCCGTAATTGCGGCCGACCATGCGCAGCGTATTCGACACGCTCTTGAAGCCGGAATGGGTGTTGAGCGCCACCGGCCACAGCACCGAATGGATCAGCACGAACACCAGGCTGCCATTGCCGAGACCGAACCAGATCAGCGCCAGTGGCAACAGCGCGATCGCCGGCAGCGGGTTGAACATCGCGGTGATGGTTTCGAGGAAATCCGTGCCGATCCGGGTCGAAATGGCGAGAATGGTGAAGATGGCGGCGAGCACGATGCCGGCGCCATAGCCCATGAACAGCACCTTGAGCGACGCCCAGGCCCGCAGCGGAATGGTGCCGTCCCTGACCTTGTCGTACAGGGTGATGAGGGTGTCGTGGAAGGTCGGGAACAGCAGCGGGTTATCCAGGAACGTGCCGTAGGCTTCCCACACAGCCGCGAGAAAGAGGATGATCACGGCCTTGCGGACAAAGCCGTCGTTCCACAACAGCTCCAGCGCGGTCAGTTTGCGCTCGACCTCCGCCGGATCGCCCGACGTGACGACGGCGTCGCTGCGCAGCAGAATTCTCGCCTCGCCCATCGGTCGTTCCCTTTAGTGCGCGGTTGCGGTGTCGGCGAACAAGAGATCGTGGATCTGCGTCTCCAGCCGGCCGGCGCTGCCGTCTGCGCCCGAGACCTGATCAACGTCGACGATCTCGGCCTTGACGCGGCCCGGATGCGGCGACAGCAGCAGGATGCGGTTGCCGATCTTGATGGCTTCCGCGATCGAATGGGTGACGAACAGCACCGTGAATTTGGTTTCCTCCCAGAGCTGCAACAGCTCGTCCTGGCAGGTGCGGCGGGTCAATGCGTCCAGCGCCGCGAACGGCTCGTCCATCAGCAGGATATCCGGCTCCATCGCCATGCCGCGGGCGATCGCGACGCGCTGCTTCATGCCGCCGGACAGTGTGTGCGGATAGCTGTCGACCACCCGGGTGAGGCTGACCTTCTCGAGATAGGCGCGGGCGCGCTGCTCGGCCTGCTTGCGCGGCAGCCGCCGCGTCATCAGCAGCGGAAACATCACGTTCTCCAGCACCGTCTTCCACGGCAGCAACTGGTCGAACTCCTGGAAGATCATCATGCGGTCGGCGCCGGGCTCGGTGATCTCGCGGCCATTGATCCGCATCTTGCCCTCGCCGGGCTTCATGTAGCCGCCGACCGCCTTTAGGAGCGTGGACTTGCCGCAGCCGGAGGGGCCGAGCAGCACGAAGCGATCGGAGCGGTCGACGCTGAAGCTGACCTTCTCGGTCGCGGTGACCACCACGCTGGAAGTCTTGTAGCGCAGCGTTACGCCGCTGACGTCGAGGAGCGCGGCCATCGCCGTCAATTGCCCTTCAGATCGTGCGCGACCGGCAGATAATAGTCGGTCCAGGCTTTCGGCTGGGTTTTCAAGGTGCCGGTCTTGAACAGATGGGTTGCGAACTTCATGGTGCCCTGCGGCTCCAGATTCCATTCCATCATGCCGGGCTCCTTGAGCCACGCCAGCAGATCGTCGACGCCAGTCTTGTCGCCAGTGACTTCCTTGTAGATTTCCACCGCGGTTCTGGTGTCGTTGCGGATCAGGTCCTGCGCCTCCCTGGTGGCGTCGCGCACCGCCTGGATGATCTTCGGATTGGCATCGGCGAATTTGGTGGTGGTGAAGAACTGCGCCTGGCTCAACGGCCCGCCCATCACCTCGGGCGACGACAGCACCACATGCGCACCCGGAACGTTCTTCAGTTCCAGGAAGGTGAAGGGCGGAATCGAGAAATGGTTGTGGACCTCGTGCTGGGAATTGGACAGCGCGGCATAGGCGTCGGGATGACCGAGCTGCACGGTGTTGGCATCGAGTTTCGACCACTGGTCGGCGCCGAACATCTCGGCGGCCGCGATCTGCAGCACGATCGCCTGCGTCGAGATCTTCACGGTCGGCACCGCGATCTTGTCGTTGGGGCCGAAATCCTTCAGCGACTTGATGTTGGCATCGCGGCTGATCAGCGCCATCGGCTGTGCCGAGCAGGCGACGATGCCCTTGACGCCGCCGCGGGTGCGATCCCACAGCAGCAGGAGATTGCCGGTGCCGGTGTTCAGGATATCGACGCCGCCGGCCAGCAGCGCGTCGGTCTGCGCGCCGCCGCCGGAGAAGGTGATCCATTTGGTGGTGATGTTGGGCAGGCCGAGCAGGCCCGCATGCTTCTCGATCAGCTTCTGCTTCTCGATGATGTGGGTCGGCATGTAGTAAATGCCGGGCTGCCGCGACAGCGAAATCTCGGTCTTGGCCTGCGCCAACACCTGCGGCGCCGACGCGATCGTGCCGAGCAGCGCAACGACGCCGGCGGACAGGCCTCGGATTTTCCTGTTCATGAACATCCTCCCCGCGGCCGTGATCTTGTTGACCGGCCTGCGGCAATGCACTAATACATTAGTGCATCTGAGGTCAAGACGATCCCTCGGAAATTCGGTTTGCGGTCGTGAGAGCTTCCGCCGGGAGAGCTGCGGTCAAGACCTGCCATTCCAGGATTGCCCCAAATGAGTCCCTCGCCGGTCATCCCGCGCCGTTCGCCGACATCCGCCGGCAGACTCGACCGCGACCGGCAGGCGGCGCCGCAGGTGTTCGAGCGGCTGCGGAAGCTGATCACCTCGCTTGAGCTGCCGCCGGGTTCGCCCTTGTCGCGCCATGCGCTGGCCGAACAGTTCGGCGTCAGCTCGACGCCGATCCGCGATGCGCTGATGCGTCTGGAGGAAGAAGGACTGGTCGAAGTCTTTCCGCAATACGCCACGGTGGTCAGCAGGATCGACATCGGCCTCGCGCAACAGGCGCATTTCCTCCGCCAGGCGCTGGAGCTGGAGATCGTCAAGGAGTTGGCGCTTGCACATTCCGATCGGCTGGTCGACGAGTTGAGCGGTACGATCACGCTGCAGCAGAAATTCGCCAGGGCCGGTGACTTCGAGAAGTTCATGGCCGCCGACAACGACTTCCATCAGCAGCTCTACGCCGCGACCGGCAATCGGGAGCTTTGGGACCTGGTGCGCAGCCGCAGCGGTCACATCGACCGGCTGCGCCGGCTGCATCTGCCGACACCCGGCAAGGCACAGGACATCGTGCGCCATCACAAACTGATCGTGACCGCGATTGGCGCGAGCGAGCCGGACGATGCGCAACGCCACCTTCGAAAACATCTGTCGGGGACGCTCGGATATCTCGGCGAAATTCGCGCGCGTTTTCCCGAGTATCTCAGCGAGTGACGGACCGATCCCCGTAGAACTACGGGGCGCGAAATACCGTATCGCGGTGCTAGTCTCCGCCGAATCAAAACTCCGCCATGCGCGCCTGTCGGATTGTCTCTGCCCGGGATCGCGCATATGAAAAGTTTTCGAGACAATCATCCACACGCCGCAAGCGCGGCATAACCGAGGGTTGCTCGGAAAAGCAACCTTGGCGAAAAAATACAACCTGCCGTTGATTGGATTCCACTTAGAGTCGGAGAAATTGGGGTTTTGGCGAATATCGTGATCGCAGAGGACGACCGTGCGGTCCGGGCGACGATCCGGCAGCTGCCGGACGGGGCTGCGCGAAATGTCGTCTAGACCAGCTATTTCCACCCAGCGCTCCCGTCTGGGGGATCTGGTACAGCGGCGAACTTCAAGCCCAACGAAAGCCATGACTCTCACGACCCGGCTCGCGGTCGCGATGATCCTGCTGGTCTCGATCGCCGTATCCGCGGTCGGGTGGCTCAGCTATCGCAGCCTCGAACACGTGATTCTGCCGCGCGTCCTCGATCGGATCGAGACTCATTCAACGCTCGTCGCCTCCGACCTGCAATCCCATGTGCGCGGCGCGCGCGGCGACATCGCCGGCTTTCGATCCGCGGTTGCGTTGAACGGCTTGATCCGCGCACGTCAGGCAGGCGGCATCGATCCCGTCGACGGCCTTTCCGAAATGATATGGCGCGAACGGATCGCGACACGTCTGTTGGCCGAACTCGAAGCCAAGCCGGCCTACGCGCAATTCCGCGTCATCGGCATCGAGAACGGCGGGCGCGAAATCCTTCGTGTCGATCGTTCCGGGCCGAACCGAACGATCAGGCTCGCGCTCGATTCCGAGCTGCAACAAACGGGCGATCAGCCCTATTTCAGGGAGACGATCGGCAGGCCGACGAACGATATCTACGTTTCGGCCATCGATCTCAATCAGGAAAATAATGTCATCGAAACGCCGCGCGTGCCGACATTGCGCGTTGCCACGTCGCTGCCCGGCCCCGATGGCAAGCCGTTCGGTATCGTCGTCATCAACATCGACATGCAGCCGGCGTTCGACCGGCTTCGAGCGTCGGTGCGGCAGGGCGGACAGATATACGCGGTCAACAAGCGCGGCGACTATCTCGTTCATCCCGATCCCGCCCGCGAATTCGGCTCACAGCACGGTAAGCCGGCCGGCTGGCAAGCCGACTTTCCCGACCTCGCGTCATCGGCCGGCGCAACGCAAGGCATCGCGCGCATCGTGCCGGATCACGCCGGCCAGCCCACTGGCCTTGCGCTGGCTCCCGCTGTTCTGGCCGGCCATGAATGGATCGGCGTGATCGAGACCGTTCCGAACGATGTGATCATGGCGCCGGCGGCGGCGGTCCGGAATACATCGCTGCTGGTCGGATTGCTGGCGGTGCTGAGCGCCGCGGCGCTGGCCGTGCTGGTTACGAGATCGCTGACGCGGCCGATCGGCCAATTGATCGCGGCCGTCGAAGGCACCGGCCGAGGCGATCCGGTCGCCATTCCCGTCGAGGCCGACGGCGAGGCCGGCGTGCTGGCGCGGGCGTTTGCGCGCGTGATGGACGAAGCCAATGCAAAGACCGCCGCGCTCGAACGCGAGATTCAGGAACATCGCCGCACCGAAGCCGCGCGAGTCCGCCATGCGGCGCGTGAGCGCCTTTTCAGCGCCGCCGTTGAATCGTCCAACGACGCCATCGTCACGAAATCGCTCGACGGCACGATCACCGGCTGGAACCCGGCGGCGCAGCGCCTGTTCGGATATACCGCCGCCGAAGCGGTCGGCAAAGGCATCCATATTATCGTTCCGCGCGACCGGCTGAACGAGATGCACGATTTCCTGCGCCGGGTCGGTCGCGGCGAAGCGATCGAGCACCACGAGACGGTGCGATTGCACAAGAATGGCACGCCGGTCGAGGTTTCGATCAGTATTTGGCCCATCAAGAACCCGTCGGGCGCGATCATCGGCACATCCAAGATCGCGCGCGACATTACCGAGCGCAAACGCACCCAGCAGGCGCTCAGCCGGCAGATCGAAGAGCGGCGGCGTATCTTTGAAACCTCGCAGGACCTGATCCTGGTCACCGATCCCAGGGGCGTCCTGGTTCAGGTCAGCCCGAGTTCCGAATCCATTCTGGGATACCTGCCCGAGGAAATGATCGACCACAGCGCGATCAATTTCATTCACGGCGACGATCTTGAAAGCACCCGCAAGGAAATGCGTGCAGCCCGGCGCGGGCACCGGACGCGGAATTTCGATTCGCGCTACGTCCACAAGGACGGACGAATCGTGACGTTGTCCTGGATGGGCATATGGTCAGAACCGGTCAGGCGGCACTTCTTCGTCGGCCGCGATATGACCGCAAGCCGCATGGCGCAGGAAAACTTGCGCGAAAGCGAACAACTGGCGCGCGGCATTATCGATACCGCGCTCGACGCCTTCGTGCAGATCGACGAGCGCGGCAGCATCCTGAACTGGAATTCGCAGGCGGAAGCGATTTTCGGGTGGTCGCGCGAGGAGGCGCTCGGCAAGGATTTCGTCGAGCTGGTCGTCTCGGGAGCAGACCGCGACGAACTAAAGGCGGCTCTGGAACGCTTTCCGGATTCCGGGCAAGGCATTCCCGGCCGTCGCCGCGAGATCATGACGCGGCGGCGGGACGGCAGAGAGTTCAAAGCCGAGATGAGCTTCACCGCGCTGAAAACGCGCGAGGGCTATCTGTTCAACGGCTTCTTCCGCGATCTCACCGACCGGATCGCCGCGGAAGACCGGATCAGGCAGGCCGAAAAGATGGAAGCCGTCGGCCAGCTCACGGGTGGAGTTGCGCATGATTTCAACAATATCCTGACGGTTATCACGGGCACGATTGAAATCCTGGCGGACGCCGTCAAAAGCGAGCCGCAACTTGCGGCCATCACCAGGATGATCGACGAAGCCGCGGCACGGGGTGCGGGGCTCACCCAGCATCTTCTTGCATTCGCCCGCAAACAGCCGCTTCAGCCGCGCGAGACCGACCTCAACGCCCTCATCATCGAAACCGCCGAATTGCTGCGGCCAACGCTCGGCGAGCAGATCGAAATCCGGTCGGCGTTTGAAGACGAGGCATGTCCGGCCATGGTCGACGCCAATCAGCTCGCGACCGCGATACTCAATCTGGCGCTCAACGCCCGCGACGCGATGCCCGATGGCGGCAAGCTCATTCTCGAGACCGGCTCGGTCTTTCTCGATGAAAATTACGCAAGCCTGCACGACGACGTGCGGCCCGGCCGCTATGCCCTGATGGCGGTCAGCGATACCGGAACCGGCATTCCCGCCGGCATACTCGACAAGGTGTTCAATCCGTTCTTCACGTCGAAGGGGCCCGGCAAGGGAACCGGCCTCGGCCTCAGCATGGTCTACGGCTTCGTGAAGCAATCCGCGGGGCATATCAAGATTTACAGCGAGGAAGGCCACGGCACCACGATCAAGATCTACCTGCCGCCGGGCACCGGAGCTTCGCCTGCTTCCGAGGCCGCGGCAGCGCCGGCCATTCCGGGCGGCCACGAAACAATTCTTGTCGTCGAAGACGACAAGCCGGTGAGGGAGTATGTGCTGACGCAATTGCATTCGCTGGGTTACGTCACGCTGGAGGCGGCGACCGCGGCGGAAGCGCTGGCGATCGCGGAAGCCAACCATGAGTTCGATCTGCTTTTCACCGACGTCATCATGCCGGGCGCCACCAATGGCCGCCAGCTTGCCGACGAGATAACAAAGCGCAGGCCCGCGCTGAAGGTGCTGTTTACCTCGGGCTACACCGAAAATGCGATCATTCACCACGGCCGGCTCGATTCCGGCGTCTTGCTGCTCGCCAAGCCCTATCGCAAATCGGATCTGGCCGGAATGATCCGAAAGGCGCTCGCCGGCTGAACGGCGGATTGTTGCACGACAGGATTCTCCATTCGAATCGCAAGGCCGCGTTGGATGCGCGGCGATCATGACCAGCCGCGCTCCAACGCCACTCAGGGCTGGCGCGAGGTGCTCATCACAATCCGGATGAGATGGGCCGCGTTCCTTGCGCCGAGCTTTTTCATGATGTTGGCGCGATGATCCTCAATCGTACGCGGGCTGATTCCGAGTTCGCGCCCGGCTTCCTTGTTGGAAGCACCGGACGCGAACTGCTCCAGCACTTCACGTTCGCGCCGCGTCAACGGTTCGCGCCCCGGAAAATACATCGATGCGGCTTTCGACGCGGAATCCTCCGCCTGCCGGCGCGCATAGGCGCCGATCGCCTCATTCAGCCGGGCGACGATTTCGGAGCCCTTGAACGGCTTTTCGATGAAGTCCAGCGCGCCGCTCTTGATCGCGCTGACCGCCATCGCGATGTCGCCCTGCCCGGAGATCATGAAGATCGGCGCGGGATATTCTTCGCCGTGAAGCTCTTTGAGAATATCGAGGCCTGATTTACCGGGAATGTGCACATCGAGCAGGACGCAGGCCGGACTCCGGCTTCGCGCCACCGCCAACAACGCCGCGCCGTCCGCGAAGCAGATCACCCGATAGCCACCTGCCGTTAACACCATCGACAGCGTTTCGCGAACCGCTGGATCGTCATCGACGACGAAAATCTCGCCGCGAGAGATTGGTTTTTCGGTCATGCCATCATCCGTAGACGGTAAAAATGACGCACTCGTCGAACCGCACTGCTGCGCTTGATACAGATTTGGACCTCTCCCTTATTAGTACGGGAGCAGAACTTAACGCACAAGTAGCGCGGGCAATATCTGAAATCCCATGAAGTCGAAACCAGTGAAGCGCGGAAGACCGGCGCTTCAAGCCTATCCGACAATCGAAACCGGGGCCATGATCCGAAGGTCTTGGATCTTGCATCCCCGATCGAGCAGGCTATCGGGTTGGAACCCGGTTCCGATAATCAGCACGCGCAATATCCACGGCCGAACGTCACGCGCTCCATGGCCTTGACGTCATCCGAAATTTGTCAGCGACCTGCCATCGCGACGACTTTCGGCGTCACCGCGCCGGCGGCCTGCATATTCCCGGGCATCGCGCGCCCGCCACTCGGCCGATAGAGGCCGCGCCGGTCCGGAAAAGGCGTGAAGACATCGGTCAATCCGACCACGGTTTCCGCCGCCCCCAGCACCAGAAAACCGTCAGGTTCGCAGGCTTTGGCGAGCCGGCCGAAAATGTTGATCTTGGTCTCCTGATCGAAATAGATCAGCACGTTACGGCAGAAAATCACGTCGAAGACCCCGAGCTGGGAAAAGTCGTGCAGCAGGTTCAGCGGCCGATGCTGGACCATGGCACGGATGTCGGCGTTGACCTGCCAGAACTCTCCGATCTGCTTGAAGTACTTGACGAGCATATGAATCGGGAGGCCGCGCTGGACTTCGAATTGACTGTATATTCCCGCGCTGGATTTCTCGAGCACCGCGCGCGAAAGGTCGGTCGCGATGATTTCGACCCGCCAGCCGGCCAGCGCGGCGCCCATTTCCTTCAGGCACATCGCCAGCGAATATGGCTCCTGCCCGGTCGAGCCGGCGGCACACCAGATCCGGATGCTTTTGCGAGCCGCGCGCGCCTGCAGAATCTCGGGCATGATCGAACCGCGAAAGTGATCGAACGGAATCTTGTCGCGAAAGAAGAACGTCTCGTTGGTGGTCATGGCCTCGACCACCCGGTCGGAGATGGCAGCGGCTCCGCCTTTCATTTTTTGCACCAGTTCGCCGATGCTGGTCAGGCCGGCCTTCCGCGCCAGCGGAAGCAGCCGGCTTTCGATCAGGTATTGCTTGTCGGCGGATAGATCGAGGCCGGAGCGATCCTTGAGAAATTTGCACAAATATTCGTAGTCGAGCGGGGTCACGGGCGGCCTCTGTATCGGAGAGATTTCTGACTGATTTCGCCGAACGACGGTGTCTTGATGCGCAACGGCAACGCCGGCGGCAGATGAGGCATCGAGCGACGCGGATTGCTGTCCCCGTGAACGCAATCGGCTCGAAGCTCTCCCGCGGCGGTTCGCTCTGTGCTCATATTTCGGCCTTACGCAATCTGGTGCAAACACGACAAACGATGGAGCCAGACTACGCGGACTCCCCGAATTCGATCAGGCCGACCTCCTGGAACTTCGCCATGACGATGTCCTTGTCGAACGGCTTCATGATGTATTCGTTGGCGCCGCCATGTATCGCGCGCGCGATATGATCGATCCCGTTTTCGGTGGTGCAGAACACCACCTTGGGCTGGTCGCCGCCGGGCATGCGGCGCAGATTGCCGAGGAATTCATAGCCGTCCATCACCGGCATGTTCCAGTCGAGCAGGACCGCCTCGGGCAATCCGCACTTGCAGACCTCGAGCGCCTTCTCGCCATCCTCGGCTTCGACAACCTGGAAATTCAACTCTTCCAGGATGCTCCTTGCTATTTTCCGGGTGACGCTTGAGTCGTCGACCACCAGACATGTTCTCATTTTAGCACTCTTCTCCTGACTGGAACGCTACGATTGCATTGCAAGCTATGCGGCAAGCAAAGTGTTGGGCACGATTTCGAGGACGCGATCGACATCGAGCACGACCATGAGCTGGCCGTCGAGGCGGTGCACGCCGCCTGCGAGCTTGGTCATGCGGGGATCGAGGTTGACGGGGTTTTCCTCGCGGCCTTCCTCGGCGAGCCGGAGCACCTCGCCGATCTGGTCGATCAAGAGGCCGTAGGATTCGCCGCGCAGATCGACGCCCACCGCCATCGGCGGCTTGCCGTCGTCGTTCTTCGGCAGCCCGAGACGGGCGCGCATGTCGACCACGGTGACGATGCGGCCGCGCAGATTGAGCACGCCGGCGATCTCGCCCGACGACAGCGGCACCCGCGTCAGCCGCTCCGGCATGAACACGTCCTGCACCCTTGAGATCGGCAGCCCGAACAACTGGCCGCCGATCATCGCGGTGACGTATTCGGCCACCGCGCCCTCGATGGTTTCGCTCTTGCTGGTCATGCTGGTGGTGTCGGTCATTTAACGCTTCCTCTTGGTCATGCCGCCCGCCTGGCCTCGGCGGTCTGTTCCTTCAGCGCCGCGATCAGGCCGGGACGGTCGAACTTGGCGACGTAATCGTGGAACCCGGCCAGCCGCCCGCGCTCGATCGCCGCCGGCGACACCATCGAGGACAAGGCGATGATCGGCATCGAGCTCAGATGCTGGTCCGCCCGGATCGTCTCGGCGAATTCGAACCCGTTCATGTCGGGCATCTCGATGTCGGTCAGCACCACGTCGAAGCTCTGGCCCGAGCGCAGCGCGCTCAAGCCTTCCTGCGCGTTGGGCGCGACCCGCACCCGGTAGCCGGCGGCCTTGAGCACCGGCGCCAGCATGTTGCGGAAGAACGCCGAATCGTCGACCAGCAGCACCGACTGCGCCAGCGCCGAGAGCCGCATCTCCTTGCGGCTGAACCAGTCGGCGAACGCCATCGGCAGGAAGTGGCCGACGTCGATCACTTCGGTGGCCTGGCCCTTGATCACGGCGGAGCCGAGAATGCCGTCGGCCTGGCCGGCGACCTCGATGTGGAGCCGCTCCTCGACAATGTCGATGATCTCGTCGACCACCAGCCCCATCGAGCGGCCGTCATCGGCGAACACCAGGATCGGCTGGGCCCCCGAGCCCTGCACGCTGACGCCGTTCATCTGCACCAGCGGCATCAGCTGGTCGCGGTATTGCACCATATAGCGGCCGTTGGAGAGTTCGATCTTGTCGACCGCGATCTCTTCCAGCCGGGTCACCAGCCCCAGCGGCACCGCCTTGGGCTGGGCCGAGCCGGCGCGGAACACCAAGAGCGAGGTCAGTTGCTCGGCCGCGTTGGCGCGCATCGCCGCGTTCTCGTCGGAGATCTCATGGCTCGTCACCCCGGCGGCGCCGAGCGCCTTGGCGATGCCGTTGGGATCGATGATCATGATCACCGCGCCATCGCCCAGGATGGTGTTGCCGGAGAACATGTCGATGTGCCGCAGCTTGGTCGACATCGGCTTGACCACGATCTCCTCGGTGTGGAACACGCCGTCGACCACGATGCCGAAGGTCTGGTTGCCGACCTGCGTGACGACGATGAAGCCGTTCTCCGGGTCGGAGGAGGAGCCGTCGTCGATCTTGAGCAGTTTCTTCAGGTGCATCAGCGGCAGCAGCTTGTTGCGCAGCCGCAATACCGCGGTGTCCTTGATGCGCTCGATGCGATGCTCGGAATTGGCGCGGGCCCGCACCAGTTCGACCACCGCCAGTTGCGGGATCGCAAAGCGGTCGCCGGCGGCTTCCACGATCAGCGCCGAGACGATCGCCAGCGTCAGCGGGATCTTGATGGTGACGCTGGAGCCCTCGCCGGCCACCGACTTGACGTCGATGGTGCCGCCGATCTGGTCGATATTGGTGCGCACCACGTCCATGCCGACGCCGCGGCCGGACACGCT
This sequence comes from uncultured Alphaproteobacteria bacterium, assembly GCA_963793165.1. Taxonomy (GTDB): domain Bacteria; phylum Pseudomonadota; class Alphaproteobacteria; order Rhizobiales; family Xanthobacteraceae; genus Bradyrhizobium. The sequence continues at coordinate 61,322 of CAWBYU010000001.1, read as the reverse complement.
GGTGATGGTGGCCGCGGTCGAGAAGCCCGGCGCGAAAATGAACTTGTGGATCTGCGCTTCCGTCATCTTGTCGAGCTCGGTCTCGCTGACGAGGCCGGAGGCGAGCGCCTTGGCCTTGATCCGCTCGGTGTTGAGCCCGCGGCCGTTGTCGGCGATGCAGATGATGATGTGGCCGCCTTCATGATAGGCCGACAGCCGGATGGTGCCCTGCTCGGGCTTGCCGGCGGCGGCCCGCTCGGCCGGCGTCTCCAGGCCGTGATCGGCCGAGTTCCGCACCATATGGGTCAGGGGGTCCTTGATCAGGTCGAGCACCTGGCGGTCGAGCTCGGTGTCGGCGCCGTGCATCTCCAGCTCGATCTGCTTGCCGAGTTCGCCGGAAAGGTCGCGCACGATCCGCGGCAGCTTCTGCCAGGCATTGCCGATCGGCTGCATCCGCGTCTTCATGACGCCTTCCTGCAGCTCGGCGGTGACGTTGGACAGCCGCTGCAGCGGCACCTTGAACTCGGTGTCCTCGTTGCGCCGCGAGATCTCCAACAGCTGATTGCGGGTCAGAACCAGCTCCGACACCATCGTCATCAGATGTTCCAGCGTATCCACATTGACCCGGATCGACTGGTTGGCGATGCGATCGCCCTCGGCGGCTTCCGGATCCGCACTGGCTTTCTTCGCAGCCGGCTTTGCCTCTTTCGCTGCCGCGGCGTCCGGCCTGGGCGCGGGCCGAGCCGCCGGCACGGGTGGCGGCGGCGGCGGCGCAACCTCGGCGGCGGTCTCGCGGAACGCGCGCTCCAGTTCATCCAGCGATACTTCGCCGGGACGCAGTTCGCGCTCCAATATCTGCGGCACCAATGTGCCTTGTTCGACAGCGCGCTTGGCGGCGGGCGCCGACGCCGCAGGCGGAGCTGATACGGCCGGGGCGGCCGCAGCCGCCGACATCCCCTGCATTCCGCGCTCGACCATCTCCTGAAGCTTGACGATCAGGTCCTGATCGGAGCCTTCCGGCTCGGCTTCGGTGGCCTCCAGGCCGCCGAGGATTTCCTTGATGCGGTCGATGCTGGCCAGGATCAGCGAGACCGCGTCGGCGGTCACCGGCATGCCGTCGCGAAACTTGCCCATCAGGGTCTCGCCGGCATGCGCCAGCGCTTCAAGGCGCGGCAGTCCGAGGAAGCCGCAAGTCCCCTTGATGGTGTGGACCAGGCGGAAAATGTTATCGAGGATCTTGGCGTTGTTCGGATCCTGCTCGAACCGCACCAGCTGATTATCGACGGTGTCCAGGCTCTCGCCGGTTTCCGTCAGAAACTCCCGCAACAGATCGTCCATGAAATCGCCTTCCAAGTATTGGGTTGCAATCGAGCATCAACCAGTCTCGAAAGCCAAACGGACATCCTTCCCTGCAATCGATAACCTTTCGACTTCACAACCCCGTTAATTTTAGTGTCAGTGTAAATACGGATGGATGACCGAAATTGTCATCCTCATGTGCATGGTGGTGTGCGCGAGCAGGCAAAGCGTGCAGGGCCATTTCAGCCGCTACCGCCGGGGCCGCCTCAAAAATCATCGACCTGGACCGGCTCGGTCGGATTTCCTGCGCAGGCTACGCAACGGTGGCGGCCCACTAAGAAAGATTGCTCCGCCAGGTTGCAGATCGAGAGCGCCAGAGCCCGCTGGCCGCGTCCAGGCAGGCAAAACTACGGATCGCCGAGCGCGGCCCCGAAATTTATTCGTTCAGGAATTAACTGGCTGTTCAATGACCGCTGATATTTGTGACGGTGCCGACGGGCGCGGGGCAGGCACAAGCATCGAAGGTCTTCGTGTGCTGGCGGCATTTCGTTCGTATTCGGCGTTTTCGAACTGCGCGGAGTGAATACATGGCCTTTGATTTGTCGATGCCGATCCTGGTGGTCGATGACTACAACACCATGATCCGAATCATCCGCAATCTGCTCAAGCAGCTCGGCTTCGAAAACGTCGACGACGCCAGCGATGGATCGGCTGCGCTCGCCAAGATGCAGGGCAAGAAATACGGCCTGGTGATTTCCGACTGGAACATGGAGCCGATGACCGGCTACGATCTGCTCCGGGAAGTTCGCGCCAGCCCGGAGCTTTCGCAGACGCCCTTCATCATGATCACCGCGGAGTTGAAGACCGAAAACGTCATCGCCGCGAAGAAAGCCGGCGTCAACAATTACATCGTCAAGCCGTTCAACGCCGCCACCTTGAAGACCAAGATGGAAGCGGTGTTTCCCGGATCGGCCGGTTAGAGCGTTTGCCAGCGAAGCCTGCCCCGCACTTGATGCGGGATGGATGCCGGTTCGCGTGAAGCTTCCCGTTCTGTTTCGATCGGAACGCAAAAGGCGCCAGCCGATAGCGAGCGGCGAGACGCGGCTTTTCCAAGCCGCGGAAGGGGCCATCGACCGATGGTTGGGAGCGGTGGCGCGTCTACACGGCGTCCGGATGCAACAGCGCTTTGCGGACCAGGTCCGCCGTGTTTCGTGCGCCGAGCTTCCGCATCGCCTCGGCGCGATGACTTTCGAAAGTCCTGGGGCTGATCAGCATCCGCAGGGCGCCTTGTTTGTTGGAATAACCTTCGCTGATGAGGTTCAGAACCTCGCGCTCGCGCTTCGTCAAAGGCTTCTGATCGGAGCCTGACGAAAGCATGACGCCCAGAGTGCCAACGCCATCTCTGACCTGGTCGGCTCGCGCCTTCCGGCCGGCCTTGCGGCCGGGCACGACGGCCGCGCCTTGATACGCATCTGCGAGCTGCTTCATCATGGCGCAGACGCGCTCGGTCTGTTGAAGCGCATTTTCCACCACCTGCTGCAGGTAAGCCCGGTCGGCGGCCGACTGCGAAAACTGGTGGCTGTGTTGTTTGATCTCACCCATGTAAAGTAGCAGCGCGGTCAATGGTCCGTTGAGCTGACGTGCGATCGTGGCCCCTGCTTCATCGACCGATCGTGCGCGCGCCGCGGAAAGCCGTGCAATTTCCAGGTTATCATCCAGAGGCGTGCTACTTTCGATCCACTTGGAAAACTGCGAATCGGCGATGCGTTCTTGCTGTGACATATCATTATGTTTAACGAATCCGCCCTCTGCGAGGGTTAATTTTTAAACCAGTAAGACTACGGTGATTTTGAGACGACAAAGCGTCGGCATTACCGATAACAGGCGAAATCGCCGGCAGATTGCTGCAAATGCTGAATGAAACGATAAGTTCTACAGCGCAAAACGGCGCTGACCGTCAACGGCAATGCCCGTAGTTTAACGGTCCCGTAGGTTTTATTTCGTAATTTACGATGATCTTATTTTTCCGGCTCGCTGCTAACGGGAAGCTTCAGAATTTATGCAAAGCTTCGGTTTTGGAACCCCGGCATGGACGCGTGGCACCGGCTGCTCGCGCCGGCCGATTGCCGGCTCCGGATAGATCGCGGAAATTGCGGGCCATGTTGCTGGTCGATCAAATTGGAGATTTTTTGCGACGGTTGACACCGCTGGCGCGTAGCAACCTTCTGACCGAGCTCGAACGGCTGGAAGTCTGCAATGCCGAGATTCCGGGTGCCGCCGCGGTCATGGAAAAATTGCGCGCGGAGTTTCGCGCGAAGGCGGCGGAGCGCGCGGGAAATCCGCAGCGCTATTTTTTCGCACCGCTGGAGCCGCTGCTGGTCGACGGCGCGGCAGAACATGCCAATTCCGGCCGCATCCTTCGCGGCTCGCTGATTCCGATCTGGGAATGGATCAGCCGGGATCTTTTGCCGACAATGTCGCGCGACTATGCCGGCGAGATCAACCGGTCGATCGCCGCCGACAGCCCGTCGGCAGCCCGGCGAGCCGCCGGTATATTCCAGACCAAGGTCGTCAAATCCCTCGAGAACACGCTCGGCTCGCCGGCTGGCGCCGATCAGATCCGGGCGAGGCTGGCGATCTATACGGCCTCGCGTGCCGCCTTCGACGACCTGACCAAGATGCTGTCCGTGCTTCGCGCCCGCGACGCGCTGGCGAAATTCGAAGAGGCGCTCCCGGCCACAATCAACAAACTCGAGGATGCGCGGCTCTCCAAGATGAGGGAACTGCTGGATGCTTTCAAGAAGCGTAACCCCAACGAGATTGCCTTCGCACTGGCCCTGGTAGCCGCGCGTCTCAAGACTCCCTGGCAACTGATCCGCCTTGCGACCAAGGCCGCGCCGAGCAAGCGCGCCGCCGATGTCGCCGCCACGCCCTATGCGATCGCCGTTTCGATGGTGCTGGACCGGCTGGAAGACAAGCGACCGGCCTTACGCATCGCGCTCAAGAACGAGAGGATCCTTGTCGCCAAGGAGCTTCTGACCGAGATTTACGATACCGAATACGCATTGCAGGTTCGCATCGACCTGCCCGCCGACTCCGACTGGGGCAGGCGCCTGCGCAGCCTGATGAATTCGATAGCCGCTTTGGTGGAGGCGGAAGTGAGCCGGTTTCCCGACAATGTCGGCCACATCCTGGGCTCGCGCCGCCTGCGCAGCCATGACAGCCTGGCCGGCCGCCTGACCTATCTGGCGTGGAAGGCGCGCGATGCCATCACCGGCGGAGCGGTCTCCTGGAAGAAGCTCGTCAGTTAGCCCGGGAAAATCCCGCGCCTTGAAAGCCGGCACGGGACGCGGCGCCGTCAGCGGACGGAGCGGCCTTTTGCAAAAAGCGGATCGACAAACCTCGGAAATCCCGCACCTGAAAAACAGCCTGCGACTTCGCGCCGGCACACGCATGTCTATGGCGGCACGCGCTCGCAGCGAACCGTCAGTTCACGGCGGCGAATCCAGGAACTTCTTGAGAAATCGTCCGGAGACAACGAACCTGAACCACCAATATGCCAGCCGGCGCGTCTTCATTTGTCGCATCCTTCAACACTGAGAGTGGCCTCAGCTCGCAGGATGGATAGCCCCGAACCGGGGGGCTCCAACGTGATCTACTTCACATTCGCCGGGGCAGCGCCGATGCAGCGGCGCGGTGTGTCGCGGCCTGATCCATTTCGCGATGCCGAACGCCGGACCGGAAGCGATCATTTTTTCGCGATCCTTCTTTCGTCGCTTCCGCAGGAAATGCTGTGCGGCCCGCGCCGCGCACATCGTCGAAGGTCCGGCGCGCCTGATCGCAACCATTGGGATGACCGCCTACGCCTGGAGGATATTCCCGTTTACAGCTGCGATCGGTCTGCGATGATCGTCGTCTCAGCAATCCTGCAGCGTGATCAACCGTTCAGTAAGAGGAGACGGCGATGGGTCGAACAATCGTTTCACTGTTGGCGATCGCGGCGCTGACCGCCGGCTTGGGCTTCAATTCCAACGCGGCCGCGCAAACGGCGGCGCCGGCCGAGAGCGCGGCGCCGACCACGGACAACGCGGTGATGCTCACGATATTCCTGAAGCACGACCAGTCGCGGCCTTTAAGCGAGCTCAACGCGCAGCTCGAGAAGCAGGGCTTCTACAAGGCCTTCCCGCCGCCCGGCGTCGAAGTCGTGAGCTGGTATGTGATGATGGGAATAGGACAGGTGGTGACGCTGCGGCTGCCGGCGTCCCGGCTTCGCGAGGTCAACCGCATTCTGGAGAACACTGCCTGGGGCAGCTATCGCACCGAATTCTATCCGACCTACGACTACAAGGCGGTCGGGATCGCGGCGCATGACAAGGCGCAATAGCCGCGTGTCGCCTCGGCCATCTCGATCCGTCGGCATCCATCTGTCCAAGCAGCGGATGCGCACCAGCGTCCGGGCCAGGCGCACTGCTGCATCGGCGCCAACGGCTTGACTTCATGGTCTTCAGATCGTGATTTTCAGTCCGCGCAGCTTCGCCAGCGATCGTCGCCGAGAAAAAGCCAATGCGCATTTTCATATTGACACGCTAAGGTAGCGCAATAAAATGCTGCCATTCGATACGACAATATTATTTATCTAATTTTTTTGTGATTATTGGGGGAGGCAAAGATGCCAGCGCCCTGGTTTTCCGTTGCAACGCATTTCAAGGGCCTCAGCGAGGTCCATGGATCGGTCAACAATCCGCAGATCGTCGAGATGTTCAAGGTTTCCGCGCATGCGGAGATCAAGGACGACGAAACGCCATGGTGCGCTGCGTTCGTCGGAGGGTGCCTGCGTCTTTCGGGCTATGCCAGCAGCGGCAGCGTCGGGGCGCGCAGCTACCGGACCTTCGGCGACGATCTCAAGCAAGAGCCCAGGCGGGGCTGCATTGTCGTGTTCTGGCGCGGCAGCCCCACCTCGGAAACCGGTCACGTCGCCTTTTTCGATCACGACGACGGCGACAATGTTGCGGTGCTCGGAGGCAATCAGGGCGACTCCGTCGCGATAGCAAAATTTCCCAAGAGCCGCGTGCTGGCCTACCGCTGGCCGACCGTAACGGCACCGCTGCCGACCAACACGATACTTCCCAACATCCTGACCATCGATCCGACGACCGCCCCGCCTCATGTACTTCTCGGCACGACGCCGGTCGGCGGCCTGATGCCGGCGCCATCGGCGGGCGCACTCGCTGAAGGGGCCCAGGGGCGGGAAGTCGTTGCGCTGCAAACGGCCCTCGCGGCGCAAGGCTTCCAGCCGGGCACGATCGACGGAGAGTTCGGCCCGCTCACCGGCACCGCCGTCGCAAACTTCCAGCGTGCGCGAAGTCTGGCGGCTACCGGCACCGCCGATCCAGCCACCCTGAACGCTCTCGGGCTGGCTCAAGCCGAGACCGCCGCGGCACCACTCGCAGGTTCAACGGGGAGTACGACGATGCAGCCGCAAGACCTCCTCAAGATCGTCCTTGATGCCCTGGTCGCGGGCAAGCAAGCCGGCGCAGCGCCTGTTTCTCCAACGCCGGTTGCTTCCGCAGCGAGCCCGATCGATATCTCGCAAGTGCTCCAGGTCGCAATCGCGGCGCTCGCGGGCAGGCCGGTGGCGGGTGCCGTTATGCCGTCGCCGGGCGCGTCATCTGGACCGGCCCCACCGGTGCTTTCCGCCATCGACAAGGTCCTCGGCGGCGAAGCGCTTGCCGGCAAGAAAACCATGCTGTCGGTGGTTGCTTACGTGATCCTGGCGATTTTGCAGGCCGTCGGAGTGGCGGGCACCGCAACGGGCGCAACCGCGACGCCCACCGGCAGCATACTGACCACTCTGATCGGCGCTTTCGGCGCGCTGGGCGGTCTCTCCAAGATCGATCGCGTCGTTCAGTCGCTTGGTATGATTGCCAGCCAGGTTACCGCGCCGCAGAAATAATGAGAGCCGGAGCGCAAACCATGCCGAACTACCGCAGCCTGACCGGCGGTTTTTTCTCGGCGACGCCAATGGACAAGGGGTCCGGGCCGGTCTCGGTTCGCATGAACAATCCCGGCGCCGTCAACGGAGCCAAGTGGGAGCAAACCCATCCGGGATATGTCGACACCGTCGAGACCACCGCCGGTAATCGCTCGACCATTTTCGAAAGCCCCGAACACGGCGTCGCCGTGTGGTGGCAGCTGCTGCGCCTCTATCGCGCGGCCGGCGCGATTACACCCGACGGCATCATCAATCGTTACGGCGGCGGCCAGGATTATTCGGCCTATCTCAGATTCGTGCTCAAACGCACCGGCTTTGACCGCAACACCGTTATCGATCTCGACAACGATCAGCAGCTCTTGAAATTTGGCAGCGCCATGTTCTGCTACGAAGCCGGGCGCGCGCTGCCATGGAGCGATAGCCAGATTCTTTTCGGCATCAAATGCGGCCGGGAGTTCGCGCGAACCGGCCAGTGGCCGTCTTCGGCACCCGTTGGGCCTGTCGCGCCCGGACCCGTGGCCGCTCAAGCAAGCCGCCAGGATGCCGGCAGATTGCTGCAAGCCATTTTCGAGGCGTTGGCGGCCAATGCCGCGAGACCAGCCGCAGTGCCCGCGACAACCACGGCCACCACGACAGCGCCGACGAGTGGCCGCGCGGCTCCGCCGATCTTGTCGCCGATCGACAAGATGTTCGGCGGCGAGGCGCTCGCCGGCAAGAAGACGGCGATCGCCGTGATCGCCTACGCCGCGGTCGCGATCCTGAAGGTGGTCGGCGTCATCGGCGCGGCCACACCGGCGGGCCAGATACTCTCGGTGCTGACGATCGGCTTCGGCGCGCTCGGCGGCCTGTCCAAGGTCGACCGTGTCGTCCAGACGCTCGGAATCATCGCGGCCAGGCCAAAATGACGGCGGCGTCTGGCACGCCGAACGCGACACCGCCGGTATTGCGAGATGGCTCGACATATCGGTTCGAGCAAGCCGGATTGCGATCGCAGCGATGGGTGTGTTTGGCAACGCCTTTCGACGCAACAAAAAGCCCGCCGGTTTTAGCCGGCGGGCTTAATCTCATGCCGCTGAGAGCGCGGCCGATTTAAAGATCCCGGTACATCCGCGGAAATCTCAAATCGATCTTTGCGTCAGACGGCGCGAAGGTTTTCCGCGCTGGTCTTGCCGCGCATGCTGTCGACCTTGGCTTCGAATGAAAGCTTCTGGCCTTCATTGAGCGAGCCCATGCCGGCGCGCTCGACGGCGCTGATATGCACGAACACGTCGGTGCCACCATCGTCAGGCTGAATAAATCCAAAACCCTTGGTCGCGTTGAACCACTTGACTGTTCCGGTTGTCATTTAACTTCTCCAAGATGCGCAAATGCGCTGTCGTGCCCGCGCGACCTTCGCGCAGGCTTAGATCCGATTTCAGCGATGTCTTGGGGAGGAGGGCCGGTTCGGCACGATCAACAAGCAAATCGTCTATTCGAATGGTATGCGTTTACGCGGTTTCACCCGAAATAGCAAGCGAAACCGGGCAACATGACGAAAGGCTAATGAAGGGGACCAGAGAGGATCAACCCGGGAGAGGATCAACCCAGCCGGCTGATCTGTTCCTCGGTCACCACGCGCTCGACGTTTTCGGTCTTGCTCTTGATGCGATAGCGCGGGCGGCCGTCCGCCTCGATCGGCAGGCAGGTGACGATGGTGTAGACGCTCGGCTGCTTGACGACGGCGCGGCCCTGCGGGCCCTGCATTTGGTGGAGAACATCGTCGTTGATTGCGTAATTGTGGGCCATCGCTCGATCTTTCCGTTGATGGGGGGCTTTTAGTCGCAACCGCCCTGCAAGGCAACAAATCTCGTTGATTAGCGCGGAAAAACAGTAAACGCGGGAATGGACGAACGGTGCGGGATGGCGAAAAAGACAACAAAATAGCGCAGTTTCGATCGATCCGCCTCCGCAGCAAACCTTGCGCGCCCGGCCCTCGCGCCCAAAGCAATTTGAACCGGGCTCGACATATTACCTGAGATTGTATCGGAAATTTTTAACCGCCTTGCTGAAAATGGCGGGATCGCGGTTTCCTCCTCGGGACAGGGTTCGGCATGGCCTTCGATCAAAAAGAGGGCGCCGGTTTGGGACATTGCCGGCAGCAAACATGGCGGGAACGCCGCTACTGATTGACGACGACCAGAGCCGCCTTCCTGAAATCCACCAGTCTTTCTTCCTTGGCGACGGTCTTGGCTTCTTCGGTTTTCATGTTGGAAACCACGGAGAACAGAACGAAGCCGCCCTTTTTCCGCGAGACGATGAAGTACTGCGAAAACCGCGCGCCCTCAGAATTGTCGCAGGAGGAAAACCCGCGGAATACGACATCGCTGTCGACCAGTTCGCTGGTGCGGCCGGAAGCAAACTTGCCTTTGCAATCCTGCGCGTCGGTCGCCACCACGGCGGATGCGACATCGAGACCTTTGATGCCGTCCATCGGCGGCACGATCCTGACGAAACCAACCGCCTCGTCGGATTTCCACGCCGCGCCGTGCGAGGCCACGGCAATCGGCGTTTCGGCCCGGCTCAGGACCCGCGGATTATGCAGCGTGGTCTTGAGAATGAAATTCGACGCCAGCTCGAGGGCTTCGATCTGCATTTCCGGTGAAGCGTTTTGAGGCGCCTGGGGCTTGAGGCTTCCCCCGACCGGGGGCGCGGCCGCCGCCGCCGGGGCTGGCCTTGCCGCATGCCTGGCGGAGAAATCGCCGGCGTTGGCGATACCCTGCTGCTTCACGACCGCGACGCAATTCGCCAAGGTGGGCAGCAACACCGCGGTCTGATCGAGCTTGAATTGAAAGAGCTGGCCCTGGGTGAAAGCCGTCATCGCCTTGGCCTTGCGGAACTGGGCGATCAGCGCCGAGTTGGTCGGCATCGGCACTTTGACCAGGCTCTCGCCGAGAGGTACGCCCTGAACATAGAACGGACGCTGGCCGTCGAAAGTCAGGGCGATCGGAAAGGCCTGATTGTTGGTGAATTTCCACGAGGAATGCTGAAACGCCAGCGACCAGCCCATGCCCTGCTCGACCACGACCATGAAATAAATGCCGCTGTCGTAAGCCGCCCCGGCCGAGCAATGCGAGAACGCGCCGGTCCGGTCGTTGGTGAAAGCGCCACCCTTCCAGTTTCCGACATTGGTCGAGCCATAGGGCCCCCCCGCTTCGGCGCCGGTAATGAAAAACACCATCGCCAGTAGCGCGCCAACCGCAACCCTGCCGTTCATCACCCGTCCTCCGCCCGCTGGCACCATATTTGGCGGCGCGGCCGGAGTCCAAGGAAATGCGGTGGGCCATTTTCGGAGAATTTGTGCAGAAGCCGGATGGAGCCGGGCGACCTCGATCGGCACCGGCCGGAATTTCACCGATACAGGAGAGGCTTCAGCTAGGCCCTGGTTTTGCCGTTGCCGCTTTTCTCGGCAGCACGGCGCAAGGCTTCGGCGAGCGCGCCGCCGCCGGACGGCTCCTGTGGCTTGCGCGCCGACGAGGATGTCATCGACGCCCGGGAATTGTCGCGCGGCATGCCTTGCGCCGGGCGCGGGTTCTTGCCGGTTTCGTCGTCGAGGCGCAGCGTCAGCGCGATGCGCTTGCGGGCGACCTCGACCTCCAGCACCTTCACCTTGACGATGTCGCCCGACTTCACCACCTCGCGCGGATCCTTGATGAAGGTCTTCGACATCGCCGAGATGTGCACCAGCCCATCCTGATGCACGCCGATATCGACGAAGGCGCCGAACGCCGCGACGTTGGTGACCGTGCCTTCGAGGATCATGCCGACCTTGAGATCCTTCAGCGTCTCGACACCCTCCTTGAACACCGCGGCCTTGAAAGCCGGGCGCGGATCGCGGCCGGGCTTTTCCAGTTCGCGCAGGATATCGGTCACCGTCGGCAGGCCGAAGGTCGCGTCCACGAAGCTCTGCGGCTTCAACTGGCGCACGATTTCGGCATTGCCGATCAGCGCCTTGATGTCGCTCTTGGTGGCGCTGAGAATCCGCCGGACCACCGGATAGGCTTCCGGATGCACGCCGGAGGCATCGAGCGGATCCTCGCCATCCTGGATGCGCAGGAAGCCCGCGCATTGCTCGAACGCCTTCGGCCCCAGCCGCGGCACTTCCTTCAGCGCCTTGCGCGACTTGAACCGGCCGTTGGCGTCGCGATGCTGCACGATGCTTTGCGCCAGACCGGCTCCGATGCCCGACACCCGCGCCAGCAGCGGCGCAGACGCGGTGTTGACGTCGACGCCGACCGCGTTGACGCAGTCTTCGACCACGGCGTCGAGCGAGCGCGCCAGCTTGGTCTCTCCGAGGTCATGCTGATATTGCCCGACGCCGATCGCCTTCGGGTCGATCTTCACCAGTTCGGCCAATGGATCCTGCAGACGCCGCGCGATCGACACCGCGCCGCGCAAGGTCACGTCCAGTTCCGGCAACTCTTCCGACGCAAAGGCCGAGGCCGAATAGACCGACGCGCCAGCCTCCGACACCACGATCTTCGACATCTTCAGATCCGGCAGCCGCTTGACCAGCTCCATCGCGAGCTTGTCGGTCTCGCGCGAGGCGGTGCCGTTGCCGATCGCGATCAGATCGACGCGGTGGGCGATCGCCAGTTTGCCCAAGATCGCCAGCGCCTCGTCCCAGCGCCGTTGCGGTTCATGCGGATAGACCGCCGTGGTGGCCACCACCTTGCCGGTGGCATCGACGATGGCGACCTTGACGCCGGAGCGGAAGCCGGGATCGAGGCCCATGGTCACGCGCGCGCCGGCCGGCGCGGCCAGCAAGAGGTCGCGCAAATTCGATGCGAAAACGCGCACGGCTTCGGTTTCCGCTGCCGTCCACAGCCGCATCCGCAGGTCGATGCCGAGATGCACCTGGATCTTGGTGCGCCACGCCCACCGTGCGGTCTCCACCAGCCAGCGGTCGCCGGGACGGCCCTGGTCGGAAATATCAAAGCGCTGCATGATCTTCAGCTCGCAGGAGCTGGGAACGCCCGCGGCCGGCGCTTGCGCCTCGGGCTGCATCTGCAGATCGAGGATCTCTTCCTTCTCGCCGCGGAACAGCGCCAGAATACGGTGCGACGGCAGCTTGTTCAGCGGCTCGCTGAAATCGAAATAGTCCTTGAACTTCTCGCCTTCGGTTTTCTTGCCGTATCGTACCGTGGCCGCCATCTGGCCGTTCGACCATACCTGCTCGCGCAGCGAGCCGATCAGGTCGGCATCTTCAGCGAAACGCTCCACCAGGATCGCCCGCGCGCCCTCCAGCGCCGCAGCGGCATCAACCACCTGCTTGTCGGCATCGACGAAGCCTGTGGCCACGACCTGCGGATCGTTTTGCGGCTGCGTCAGCAGCAGTTCCGACAACGGCTCAAGACCCGCTTCCTTGGCGATCTCGGCCTTGGTGCGGCGCTTCGGCTTGAACGGCAGATAGATGTCTTCCAGGCGTCCTTTGCTGTCGGCGGCGAGGATCGCCGCTTCCAGCGCGGCGTCGAGCTTGCCCTGTTCGCGAACCGAATTGAGAACCGCGGTGCGACGCTCTTCCAGCTCGCGCAAATAATTCAGCCGCTCTTCCAGCGTGCGCAATTGCGCGTCGTCGAGCCCGCCGGTGATTTCCTTGCGGTATCGCGCCACGAACGGAACCGTGGCGCCGCCGTCGAGCAACGCCACCGTCGCCTCGACCTGCTGCTCGCGAACGCCAAGCTCTTCCGCAATCTGTCGATTAAGGTTTGCCACGCGAAATCTTTCCAAAACAGTCGCGGCGGGTGAAGGGTCGGCCGCGGGGAGATCGCTTATGAACCATCCCCGATTGATTCCTCAAGCCCGGCGCGTCAAACAAATTGTTCTGTGGATGGGCATCATTCGCTCGCCGGCATTGCGCGACAAGATAAAGGTGGATCGATGGCATCTTAATGTGTAGACGGACGCTCCTCCTGGAGCGTGCATGTCAATCTGCGGACTGGATTTCGGAACATCGAACACGACGCTCGGCACCATCGAAGGCGGTACGCCGGTTCTGGCGGCGCTGGAGACCGGCGAGACCGTGATACCCAGCGCGATCTTCTACGAAGTGGATGGTGCTGTGCTGATCGGCCGCAAGGCCGTCGCAGCCTATGTCGAGGGCGCGCCCGGCCGCCTGATGCGCAGCCTGAAATCTGTGCTCGGCACCTCGCTGATCGATGAGACCACCCGACTGGGCCGCGAGCGCACCAGCTTTCGCGATGTGATCGGCTATTACCTCGGCGCGGTGAAACGGCGCGCCGAACAGGCCACCGGCCGCGAATTGCGCGACGTGGTGCATGGCCGGCCGGTGCATTTCGTCGACAACGCCGATGACGCCGACCGCAAGGCGGAGCAAACGCTGCGGGAGATCGCGCGCGTGGTCGGCTTCGATGACGTCACCTTCCAGTTCGAGCCGATCGCCGCGGCGCTGGATTATGAGCGCCAGATTTCGGCCGAGGAAATCGCCTTGATCGCCGATATCGGCGGCGGCACCTCGGATTTTTCGATCGTGCGTCTCGGGCCGGAGCGTCACACCAAGGCCGATCGAACCGCCGATATTCTCGCCAATGACGGCGTGCGCATCGGCGGCACCGATTTCGACCGCCAGCTCAGTCTCGGCGTCATCATGCCGCTGTTCGGCTTCGGCAGCGCCATGAAGCGCGCCGGGCTGGAGGTGCCGTCGCGTTATTTCCACGAGCTCGCCACCTGGTCGAACATCAACCGCATGTACGAGCCGCGCGTGATGGCGGAACTGCGTCAGGTTCGGCAGGAGGCCAGCGCGCCGGACCTGCTCGACCGGCTGGTGCGCGTGATCGATGAACAGCGCGGCCATACGCTGGCGATGGAAGTCGAGGAAGCCAAGATCGCGCTGTCCGACGTGCGCCAGGCCGACATTCCGCTGGAATGGGTCGCACCGGATCTGCGCGCCGCCATCCGCCGCCCCGATCTTGTCAGCCATACCAGGCAACTGGCCGAGCGCATCGCGGCCCGCATCAGGATCTGCCTCGCCCAGGCGCGCCTGACCGCAGACGACATCGACGCGGTGTTCCTGACCGGCGGCTCGGTGCGGCTCGCCCACGTCCGCAAGGCCATCACCAAGGCAGTGCCACAGGCCCGCATCGTCGAAGGCGACACGTTTGGGGCGGTCGGCAAGGGCCTCACGCTCGAGGCGTTGCGGCGGTATGGGCCGAGGGAGTGAAAGCGGCGCCCGGCGGTCGCCGACGGGTCAGCAAAAGTTGTGAAGCTTGAGCTTTTGAGCGTGGCACCTATCTAAGGACCTGCGCGGCCGTGCTTGCCTTGGCGTCGCGTCTGAAGCCCGTTGATTTTTTTGCCGCCACCTCGCCAGGCTGGTCATTGCGGCGATGGGAGAACACCGTTGCAGACGCTTCCCGATCGTTCGACGCCATTGCCCGAGAATGTACAGAGCCTGTCGGTGGCGCGGCGCGCCTGGAACGGCGTGCGGGTCGACGTCGGCGAATTTCATTGCTCCGGCCGGGTGTCTCATCACCTGAGCTATGAGGCGGAAACCCGCCTCAGCGTACTGCTGGAAGAGATTGGAAGCCCCTGCGAGCCGCGGCTGCGTGAGGACCAGCCCTGCCCGATCGGCTACATGCCGAGGCACATGCACTACGCACCGGCGGGCATGGAGATGTGGGGCTACAGCGCCGACACGCGCTACGTAAAGGATGCTACCCTGACTTTCGATCTCACGGTGCTGCGCGAGCGGCTCGCCACCGGATTGGACGCCGCGACGATCACCGCGCCACGGCTGCGCTTTTCCAACGACCGCCTCTGGACCCTGGCGAGGCTGCTCTCCGAGGCGGTCAACGATCCCGATCCATCGACGCAACTCTATGGCGACGGACTGAGCGCGGCCATCACCGCGCGGCTCTTCGCCGAGCCATCCGAGCCTGGCGCGGACGCCAAGAGTCTGCCCTCTTCCCAGCTTCAGCGTGTTGTCGAATACCTGGACGCGCACCTGCCCAGGCACGTCGAGCTTGCGCAGCTGGCGGCGTTGGCGGGCCTGTCGCAGTCGCACTTCAGCCGCGCGTTCAAGGCTTCAACCGGAATGGCGCCCTATCGCTGGCAGCTCGACGCACGCATCCGCCGCGCCCAGGCGCTGCTCATCGATACCGGCGCCTCGCTCGAGGACGTGGCTCAGGCCACCGGCTTTGCCGATGCCGTGCATTTCGGCCGGACGTTCCGGAAACTCACGGGCGCGACGCCGGCGGCGTGGCGACGCGATCGCACAGGCTGACCACACCGATAGCGGATTCAGACTGCCCTGAGCAGGATTGAACAGTGCGTTTTCCCGGACGAGCGGACAATAGTTGTTCGACCGGGCGGCGAGCGAAACCGTGAGCGTTTGAAGAGACTCTCCTTCCGGAACTCCTGACCCCGGAAGGCAGAAGATGACCGCCAAAACCATCGATTACGAACGAGTCTCTGCAGGCGAACCTCGCGCGGGTGTTCGGCGAGCGCGACGCCTCGCGCCGGCTGAAGGCCATCGCCGAACTCTATGCCGACGATGCGACGCTTTACGAACCACCGGACACCTCGGCAACCGGCCATGCCGCGATCAACCAGGCGGTCGAAACACTCTTGAAGAGCCTGCCATCAAGCTTCGTCTTCACGGCGATCGGCCCCGCCGTCGGCCACCACGGTCTCGGACGGTTGCGCTGGCAATTAGGTCCACCCAACGGCCCCGCAGCCGTGACGGGAACGGACGTCGCGCGGATTGAAAGCGACCGAATCCAATCCCTCCACGTCTTTCTCGATCCCACCGGCGCCTAAGGCGCTTTCAACACCTCCCAAGGAGTAATCATGCCCGCCAAGACCGGCCTCGACGCCCTGCTTCGTCCCGAAGACAGCATCCTCGTGCTTATCGACCATCAGCCTTACCAGTTCACCAGTTTGAACAGCCACGAGCCGACGATGATCATCAATAACGTCATCGGCCTCGCCAAGACGGCGAAGGTCTTCAACGTGCCGACGATCCTGACCACGGTGATGGAGGAACGCGGCGGGCATATCGTCAAGGGGCTTCAGGACGTCTTTCCGGACCAGAAGCCGATCGACCGCACCT
Organism: uncultured Alphaproteobacteria bacterium; assembly: GCA_963793165.1. Taxonomy (GTDB): domain Bacteria; phylum Pseudomonadota; class Alphaproteobacteria; order Rhizobiales; family Xanthobacteraceae; genus Bradyrhizobium. The sequence continues at coordinate 44,949 of CAWBYU010000001.1, read as the reverse complement.
TCATCAACACCTGGGAGGACCCAAAAGTTACCGACGTCGTGAAGAAGAGCGGAAGAAAGCAGCTCGTGCTGGCCGCGCTCTATACCGAGATCTGCCTAGCCATGCCGGCGATTCAGGCGCTGGCCGAAGGATATGACGTGTTCATCGTCACCGATGCTTCGGGCGGCGTCTCGTTGGAAGCCCATGACATGGCCGTGCGCCGCATGGTCGCGGCCGGTGCGGTGCCGATCACCTGGCTTGCCGTGCTCGGCGAATGGCAGCGCGATTGGGCACGCGAGACAGCGGCCGGCGTCGCGGGCGTCGTTCTTGAACATGGCGGCGCGAGCGGTGTTGCCTTGGCCTGGGAGCTGCAGCTTCTCGCCGGGCGCGCTGGACCGGGCGTCTGAAGAAACTCGACATGTCAGCCGCGTCTGCGCCGATCCGTATCGGGTACTGAAACGGCATGCATGCCCCATCGAATATATCCCACGCCCGGAATTCGTTCACGTTGCCTCGAAAAGGAATAGACAATGTCCTACGACCGCCTCACCTCCGAAAATACTGCCGTGCTCTTCGTCGATCATCAGACCGGGCTTGCAAACGGTGTGCAAACTCAAAGCCCACCCGAGTTCATCAATAACGTAAAGGCGCTTGTCACGATCGCGCAGATCTACAAGCTGCCCGCGGTAATCACGACCAGCGCCGCCGACGGACCGAACGGCCCGATCATGCCGGTCGTCGCCGAAGGTTTGCCGAATTCACCGATCGTGCATCGGCCCGGCCAGATCAATGCCTTCGACAACCCCGACTTCGTCGCCGCGGTGAAGAAGACCGGGCGCAAGAAGCTCTTGATCGCCGGTATTTCAACGGAGGTTTGCGTCGCCTTCGCCGCGCTGTCCGCACAAAAGGAACGCTATGACACCTATGCGGTGCTGGACGCCTCCGGCACCTGGAACAAGCTCGTCGAAGAAGCCGCCATCGCGCGCATGGTGCAGGCAGGCATCATTCCAATCACTTGGGTGGCTGTCGGGGCTGAACTTCTGGTCACATGGCAGTCCGCCACGGGAGAAGCGCATGCGAAACTTATGGGAGATCACCTGCCGTTTTCAGCAAACAATATGGCTGGCTTCCTGGCCGCCAAAGCGCAGAAGTAAATCCCGCGGGACTAACCAGCCTAAGTAAGTTGCGAAGAAGCTCGACATGTCAGCCGCGTCTGCGCCGATCCGTATCGGGTACTGCCTATCGCTAACCGGTCCTCTTGCCAATAACAGCCGGTCGGCTCGGCTTGCCCACGAAATTTGGCGGGACGACATCAATGGACGGGGTGGCCTGCTCGGCCGCCCCGTCGAGCTCGTTTGCCACGACGATCATGCGGACGCGTCCCGCATTCCCGGCCTCTACAAGCGGTTGATGGACGAAGACGGGGTCGATCTCGTCATCGGCGGCTACGGCACCAACAGTTTGTTGCCCGCGATGCCGATAATCATGGAACGGCAGCGTTTCTTCGTCGGGCTGATGGGCCTCGGCGTCAACAACGCGGTCGGCTATCCGAACTACTTTGCGATGATACCAACCGGCCCGGATCCGAACGCCGCACTCACCGAAGGATTCTTTGCTCTCGCCGCAGAGCAACGGCCAAGGCCCGCAACGGTGGCACTCCTGTCCGCGGACGCCGAATTCTCGCGCAATCCGATTCTGGGTGCGAAGGCGAATTCCGGGAAGTACGGCTTCCGGATCGTTCACGAAGCCACCTATCCGCTGACCACCGATGATTTCAAGCCCGTCATCGACGCTGTCGCCAGGAGCGGCTGCGACCTGCTGTTTCTCTGTTCCTATCTCGGGGATTCGATCGGCCTCGTGCGCGCCATCCATGCACACCCCTTCCGCCCGAAGATGGTCGGCGCCGGCATGATCGGTCCCCAGAACACGGCGGTGAAGACCGCGCTCGGCCCGCTGCTCAACGGCTTTGTGAACTATGAATATTGGGCTCCGGTCCCCACGATGATTTTCCCGGGCGTTCAGGAAATGCTGAATACCTACCGGGCACGCGCCGGCGACGCCGGCGTCGATGGCCTCGGACACTACATGGCGCCGCTGGCCTATGCCCAGATGCAGGTGGTTGCGGAGGCTGTCGAAGCCACCGGCGGCTTCGATGACAACGCGCTGTCGACCTTCACGAGGCAGACGACCTTCCGCACGGTCATGGGCGAGGTCAAATTCGGCAAGAACGGCGAATGGGCGCATCCGCGCGTCCTGCAGGTTCAGTTTCAGGGCATAAGCGGACAAGGGACCGACCAGTTCAAGGACGGATCGCGACAGGTCGTCGTCGCACCTGACGCGATGGCGTCAGGACGATTGATATTTCCCTATGCCGCGGCGCTATGACCTGGTCGCCCTCAGGCTGCGTCAAAGCTTCAGCGTTTCGGCGCCCGGCTGGGAGATCTGCATGTCGCCGAAGCGGCACGAACCGGGGCGGCGCTGGAAGAGCGAGACGCCGAGCAGCCAGACGCGCACGACCGACTTGGCCGGGCCGCCGATGTGCTCCTTGTAGTCCGCATAAACGTCACGCTCGTCATTGACCCACTTGCCGAGATCGGCAAAACCGCTGCGGACCGCCATGTGCGATTCGAGCGGCGTCCACCGCGGGATCGGGCAACGGAACGCCTTGCCGACAGGGAGGCTGCTGCTCCAGAAGTAGGTGAGATCCTGGCCATCGTCGAACTCCGCAGCGATGGAGAGATAGTCGTGCGACGTGAGCTGGTCTTCCGGCAGCCGCGACGGCAGCTCCTCGACGATCCAGCGCCAGCTCAACTTGGTCTGCGGCTTCAATTCGATGCCGACGGGGCGCTGCAGAATGCCTGCGTTTTTCAGCGGCTCGCAGGAAATTGCGCCATTGCCGATATCGTTGAAAATGACCGGGCCGCCACCCAGCATGAAGAAATTATTCCAGCCGGCCGGGAGCTTGCGGGGCGACCGAAGGCGCGCCAGTTCCGTGCCGACGATGCCGTCGACGTCGCCGTGCCTGAGCAGGCTTTCCAATCCCGCGAGCGCGCTGCCTTGCCAGACCAGCGCCATGCCGTAGATGCGGGCGTCCGCCTTGACATACTCATTCTTTGGCACCGCCAGTTCGCCTCCCTCGTCCTGAAACTCGACAAGCGACCGCGCCATCTCGAGGGGACCGTTGTCGGCGGCGGTTATCGTCCCGGTGTTGCTCATCGGATTGAACATGGGACGGGTGCCTCGGGTGCGGACGTGAAACGCAACGCCGGGCTCGACCCAGAGATCCTGCTCACGGGAGAGCCACACGCGGCCGCCGAGCAGGAAGGTCGCTTGCTGCCCTTTGGCGAGGGTGATCCCCAGGTCCTTCCACGGCAAGTCGCTGCCGTTGAGCTCGAAGACGCGGACCTCGCGGAGTTCGGGGGGCTTTGCTCTGGCGATCAGCGCCGTCACGCCGTCAATGAGCTCCGCACGGTCGAGGAAGCTGATCGATCCGGCCATCGCCGCGCGATCGACAATGAGCGTGGCGAGCGGCGCCGTCAGTCCCATGGCCGTGAGCTTCTTCAGCATGTCGCGCCGATTGATCCCGTCTGCACCGTCCCGAGAGCAGCCGGCATGATGAGGCAATGTGCACATGATGTCCCTCCCTACTTGTTATTTGCGCCGTTGCGGAGCCAAGCCCTGGACTTGAGACCATAGCGCAGAGGGCGGAGGCAGGCTTGAGACGGTTGCCCGGCATCACCCGGGAATATTGCCCGAGGTCAAGGGCCGGGTCGGCGTGGACAGTTGACCGCGCAGAGAGCGCTTCCGCCATGGATGGCTGTCGTTGCCATCCAGATTCACGTCAAGCAGGGCGACGTCGAAGGCATGCGCTTGAATCAGCGCGAGCGATGTGCGCGTGACGCGGAATTCCGCTTCGCGCTCGTTCGGGTGAACGAATCCAGCGAGAGCATCGCACTGCATGGCGGGGAGAAGGACGAACAACGGCATATCGAGGCTGCGCTCGCGGCTATCCTGGACACGATGCGCCGGAATTCTTCTTCGCTCGCTCACCTGACATCGGGCACCGGCTGGCGCGCCGCTCCGGGCCTCGATCATCACTGATGAGGGGTCACATCCATCAGCGAACGACAAAAAACACAATGTCGGATATCGGACATAGTTGATTTGTATCAATCTGGCCTTCTTTTTGCGGCCGTAGGCTCGCCCCGCAGTTGCAGTGAGAGCCTCTCACCGGAGCCGGTGTCATGATTGATGAACGTTCGTCAGGCGGTTCCGGCCTACCTCCAGGCGTGATTTTCCAGAACTCGGATCAAGGTCTGCCCGCTGCGGAGCTGACGGATTACCGGCTCATGGAGGTTCAATTGCGAAAGGCGCTTGCGAAAAGCGAGGCGCTGCTTCTTCAAAAGGAAAAGTTGATCCACAGACAAGAACTATTGAAGGCGGAATCAGATCATCGGTTATTGAACGATCTCCAAATGACCATCAGCCTTCTTTCGCTGCAGAGCCGTAATTCGACAAATCCAGAAGCGGCCCTACAATTGGCGGCGGCGGCAAATCGCGTTTCCATGATTGCGCGAATTCACCATCGGCTTAATTCCTACGAGGGTGTGAGAACTATAGAGTTCAAGAAATTCCTTGAGGAGTTTGGACGGGAATTTTCTGTGATGTCGTCGTCGGACGAGTCCTCGGGGAAAATTAGCGTCGAAGGTAGTGAAATCAATTTGCCTGCTCCCACCACGATTCCGCTTGGCTTTATCGCCAACGAGTTGATCATGAACGCGGCAAAGTACGGCAAAGGCCGCATCGCCATCAGGCTGGAGCCGGATCCGAAATATGGCTACGCGCTATCGGTTACCAATGATGGCCCGGCTTTGCCGGAGGGGTTCGACCCCGGCGCGAGCAAAGGACTGGGGATGAGAATCATTCGATCCCTCACCAGCCAGATTGGCGGTGAGTTGCGGATCGGCCGTGGCGCCGACGGACAGGGCGCACGATTTACCGTGCTGTTTCCTGCGCCGACCGGAGCAGGCGATTAGCTGCCTTCGGCATCATCCGGAAAACCTTTCATCGAGCGTACCGCACGCTTGATAGCTTCTCTCGAGGAACGGGTGCGCGCCCTCTCGGCAAACAGAGCTGGTGATGCCTCGGGCTCGCAGCGGAGTTTTCATGCAGTTGCCCAAGGACGCTCGCATTCCACAAAGGAATTGCCAAACCGCTCGGCACATACGCAGGATTGACACCCCCTGCCGCAGCGCCGCACGACTCCTAGAATGCCTTGGTCAAAGATCGTGGCATCGCCACCGCTCTGTCTGATCGGAGGCGTATGGCGGAGAGGGAGGGATTCGAACCCCCGATAGGCTTGCACCTATGCCGCATTTCGAGTGCGGTGCATTCGACCACTCTGCCACCTCTCCAGGCGCCAACTTGGGGTGATTCCGCCCCGCGGTCGGGGCGAGTTCTAGGCGAGGATGGCGGAGCAGACAAGGCGCGGGCGGGCAGAATTCCCCACGGGGTCGATGCGACGCAGGATAAAAGTGGGACCGCCAGACGCGGCAAAAACCGGCGGTCCCGTGCCGCGTCATTAAAATTGCGGCCGGGAAGTGCGGCTTCGCCGGCCGGCCTGAGCGACGAGGCGGACGGTAGCGATCTGCTTGGCAGCGGCAACGCGATCCCGGTCTTAACCTAACTAGTCAAGGTTACCCGGCAGGGTTACTTTGGTGGCGACTTGGCCGGCGCCGGCCTTAATCCTTGCTCTTCTTCTCTTTCTTCTCGTCTTTTTCTTTCCGGCGGTTGGTGAAGCGCGCGTTGCCCAATCCGGTTCCGATGGTCAGCACGCCCCAGCGATCCACGTCCTGCATGAACGGCACTTCGGAGAGGCCCTGTGCGACGCCGTCATTGTGCATCAAGACCGCGGTGTCGTGGTCGCCGATCTGCGGGATCGCCTCGACCAGGCTGGCGGGCAGATTGAACTTGCTGCTCTCCCAATTGCCCGGCAGGTTCTGCGCGCCCTTCTCGATCGAACCGTCTGCGTTGATCACGCCGGGACAGGCGATGCCGATGAACGGCGCCAGCTTCAGGCCTTCGGCCTCGGCCGCCGTGATCAGGCCCTTGAGCATCTTCACCAGACGTTTAACCGCGCCCTCCCGCGTCGGCTCGTCGTCGGCATGGCGCCACAGCTCGGCCTTCCACACCGCCGCCTTCGACAGATCCGGCGCCTTCTTCCAGCGGGTTTCGACCACGCCGCAGCGGATATTGGTGCCGCCGATATCGACCGCGAGAATGCTGTCATGGGCTTCGAAAATCCACGACGGCGCCAGATGCACGCAGCCGATCAGGCCGGCTTCATCGGGGTGAAAACGGATCGGCACCAGGTCGACATCAAGATCCTCGGCCTTAAGCAGGATGTCGGTGCGCGCGATCGCGAGTTCGCCGACCCGGCTCTGCCGGAAGCCACCGCCGACCACAATGCGTTCAGTGTCGGCCCAGGCCTTGGTCTTGAGAAACCGCCGCGTCACATAAGCGAGTTCCTGCGCGAATTGCTCGATCGCGCCATGCACCAGCGCGGAGGCGTGGATGTCGTCGCCGACCAGCGCCTCGTCAAGCGCGCTCTTGGCGATGGCCTCGGTGGATTTACTGCCGAGCGGGTCTTCGCCATTTTTCTTCAGCGGCTTGCGCAGGCTGTCGAGGATCTCGCGGAACGCGCCCTTGCTGGCGCGGTCGCCGAGAAAGCCGTCATCGTCTTTCAACTCGATATTGAAGCTGTCCACATCCACCGACGGCAGACGGGTCGCGCCATGCCGGGCGATGCCCGTTGTCGTACCGATATCTTCAGCCATTTTGCCCTTGCCCAACCGGAATTCCGGGGACAACAAGCTGGGAACCGGTTGGTTTCATCGGGCGCGAAGGGCGAATAGCGAGTGGCGAATGGAGCCCTCCCCACTCGCCATCGCCACTCCGTATTCACCCATTACGCCCTAAATCCCTCGGTTTTGGCCTGTTTTTGGGCCAATTCACCTTGACTCGGGGCTCGCAGCGGCTATAAGACCCGCACCCGGCGCGGGATTTTCTCGCGCCGCTTGTTTTTGCGTGAATCCACAGGGGAAAATTCCCCGATCGCGCAAAAATTGAATCCATAACGACTGAAGAAAAAGCCGGCCCGGACCCGTCCGAGGCCGGGATCGAACACGAAGGAATCAAACGATGTTCGCAGTCATCAAAACCGGCGGCCGGCAATACCGCGTCGTTCCGGATGATGTGCTCGAGATAGGCAAGATCGCCGGCGATGTCGGGGCGATCGTGCAGCTTGGCGAAGTTTTATTGGTCGGCGGCGAACAGCCGGTGCTCGGCGCGCCCACGGTCGCCGGCGCCACGGTCGCGGCCGAAGTGCTGCAGCACAAGCGCGGCCCCAAGGTGATCGCGTTCAAGAAGCGCCGCCGCAAGAATTCGCGCCGCAAGCGCGGCTATCGCGACGAGATCACGGTGCTGCGCATCACCGAGATCCTGACCGACAACAAGGCTCCGACGGTCGGGCCGCGGCCGAAGCGCGAGAAGCCGATCGCCGCCGCGCCCGCCGACGGCGACGACGAGGCCCCGAAAGCCGCGAAGAAAAAGGCGGCGCCGAAGCAGGCGGTTGCCAGGAAGGCCGCGGCCAAACCGCGCGCCAGGGCGACCGCCCCCAAGGGCAAGAAGTGATAAAAGTTGAAGCGTGATAAAAGTTGAAATGATTCCGTCAAGGAATTGATCTAAAGATCAGAACGAAGTTGGAGACGGGCCATGGCTCACAAAAAAGCAGGCGGTTCCTCACGTAACGGGCGCGATTCAGCGGGCAAGCGGCTCGGAATCAAAGCGTACGGCGGCGAACACGTGATTCCCGGTAACATCATCGCGCGTCAGCGCGGCACCACCTGGCATCCCGGCCTTAATGTCGGCATGGGCACCGACCATACTTTGTTCGCCAAGGTCGAAGGTCATGTCGAGTTTCGTGCAAAAGGCAATGGTCGCACTTTCGTATCGGTGGTGCCGATGACCGAAGCTGCGGCCGAGTAAACGGTGGACACATCGCGTCCGCCGGTTCCTGTTAAACCGGCGGAGCGCCAGAGGGCTCCAAAGGGGAGGCGGGAAACCGGCCTCCCTTTTTTATTGCGCGTGTTCCGCAAAAGCGGACACCGGTTTTGCGACCGGAACATGCGCCTTGGTTCGGATTGCGTTTTATTTTCGCATAGAGGAGCCCGACATGCTGCAGGACATCCCTACCCCGACGTTGCGCGAAGCCAGTAGCTGCGTCCTCGAGACCGAACGCCTGATACTGCGCAGGCCGACGCTCGCGGACGTAAAAGCGATCGCGCATCTCGCCAATGATCGCCGCATCGCGGAAAACACCCGCCGCCTGCCGCATCCCTATTCACAGGACCATGCCATCGAGTTCGTCCGCGCGATCGCGAACGACAAACGCGAGACCGTGTTCCTGATCGAGAACAATTTCACGCCGATCGGCGTGGTCGGCGTCGACTGGCGCGAGGCCGACGCGCCGGAACTCGGCTACTGGCTTGGCGTCGAGCATTGGGGCCGGGGTTTTGGCACCGAAGCTGCGCGCGCGGTAATCGATTTCACCTTCGAGGAATTCGACGTCGAACACCTGATCTCCGGCGCGCGGGTCGCCAATCCGTCCTCGCGCAACATCCTGGAGAAATGCGGCTTCCAGTGGAGCGGCGTCGAACTGCATCGCTTCGCGTCGCTGGAGTCGTCAACCCCGGTCGATTGCTTCCGCCTCTCGCGCAGCGTCTGGTCGTCGCTGAAGAACTGGAACAATTCGACGCGGCACGAGCGCTGAACGCCCGGTAAAACAGGTGGTCGTCCCCGCGAAGGCGGTGCGAAGGCGGGGACCCGTAGCCACCGATGTCTGCTGTTACATCGAGCAGCCACTGCAGCTTCACAAAACCGATCGATCGGTGGTTATGGGTCCCGGCTCAAGGCCGGGACGACGACGGTGTTTGTCCCGCACCTCACACCGGCGGAATGACCGCCGCCTCCCCGCGCCCCAATTCGCGCTCGCGCAAAAAGATATAAAATCCCGCGCCGATGATGATGGCCGCGCCGACGATCGTCGCCGGTGACGGCACGTCGCCGAACGCGACATAGCCGAACAGCACCGCCCAGACGATCATCGAATACTGATACGGCACCACCACGCTGGCCGGTGCGAGCTTCAGCGAGCGATTGACGCAGAGCAGCGCACCCACTGAAATGCCGCCGGCCGCGGCGAACAGAACCAGGCTGCCGAGGCTCGGCGTCACCCAGCCGAACGGCGACATCAGTGCGCCGAGCACGAGCGTGCCGGTGAATTGCGACGATGCCAGCACAATATCCGGCGTCGCCCGCAGCGAACGCGTGATCAGCATCAACAGCGCAAACGACAGGCTGCCGCCGAGCGCGATCATCGCGGGCCAGCTCACCGTCTGCGCCGAGGGACGCAGCGCGATCAGCACGCCGCAAAAGCCGATCAGCACGGCGGTCCAGCGCCGCCAGCCGACATGCTCGCGCAGCATGATCGCCGACAGCGCGGTGACGAAAATCGGACCGGCCAGATAATAGGTGATGACGTCGGCGAGCGGCAGATAGACGGTGGCCAGGAAGAACGCCGCGACTTCGAGCGTGGAGAGCGTGACCCGGAGCAGTTGCAGCAGCGGCCGCTCCAGATGCGCGAACTCCGCGCGTTGCCGCCACATCATCGGCATCAGCACCAGCAGCGCCGCGCAGGCGCGCAGCAACAGCAATTGCCCGACCGAATAGGTCGCGACGATGAACTTTCCCATCGCGTCGCCGAACGAGAACATGAAGATCGACAGCAGCATCAAGCCGATGCCGGCGAGACGCGCCGAACGCTTGTCATAGCTGGAGAGTTTCGCGAACAGGTTCATTGATGCGCTTGCGGCCTTCTGTTCTCCGTCGTGGCCGGGCTTGTCCCGCCATCGACGCCTTTGACGCAGCGCCGTTTTAAAGACGTGAATGCCCCGGACAAGCCCGGGCATGACGAATTGAACCGATTGTCACAGCTTCATCGCTGCGATACCGGCAGGTCCCTACCTTGCGCAGCACCGTGTTCAACCGGCGCCGCGAGTTGGTGCTGGAACGACGGCAGAAGTTCCGGATCCAGCCCCGGCCGGCGCAGCCGTAACCGGCGACGCCAAAATGCCCATTGATTAAGGCTTTTCGCCAATTTGGGGCAGGTAAAGGTTGCCGCGGCGGCGCCCCTGCCCTACCTATGGAAGATGAAATTCCTCGATGAAGCAAAGGTCTATATCCGCTCCGGCGACGGCGGCAACGGCTGCGTGGCGTTTCGCCGCGAGAAGTACATCGAGTTCGGCGGACCGAGCGGCGGCAATGGCGGCCGCGGCGGCGACGTCATCATCGAAGTGGTCGATGGATTGAACACGCTGATCGACTATCGCTATCAGCAGCACTTCAAGGCCCAGAAGGGCACCAACGGCATGGGCAAGGATCGCCATGGCGCCAATGGCAAGCCGATCGTGCTCAAGGTGCCGGTCGGCACCCAGGTGTTCGACGAGGACCGCGAAACCCTGATCCACGACTTCACCACGCTCGGCGAAAAATTCGTGCTGGCCGAGGGCGGCAATGGCGGCTTCGGCAACGCGCATTTCAAATCCTCCACCAACCGCGCGCCGCGCAACGCCAATCCGGGCCAGGAGGGCGAAGAGCGCTGGATCTGGCTGCGGCTGAAACTGATCGCGGATGCCGGCCTGGTCGGCCTGCCCAACGCCGGCAAGTCGACCTTGCTCTCGGTGGTCAGCGCCGCCAAGCCGAAGATCGCCGACTATCCGTTCACGACGCTGCATCCGCAGCTCGGCGTGGTGAATGCCGACGGCCGCGAATTCGTGCTGGCGGATATTCCCGGGCTGATCGAAGGCGCGCATGAAGGCGCGGGCCTCGGCGACAGGTTTTTGGGCCATGTCGAGCGTTGCCGCGTGCTGCTGCATCTGGTGGATGCGACCTGCGAACATGCCGGCCAAGCGTACAAGACGGTGCGGACCGAGCTCGAGGCCTATGAGGGACATCTCGCCGACAAGATCGAGATCGTCGCGCTGAACAAGATCGACGCCGTGACGCCGGACGAATTGAAGAAGCAGAAGGACCGGCTGAAGCGCGCCGCCAAGAAGGCCCCGCTGTTGATTTCTGCCGCGACCGGCGAAGGCGTCAAGGACGCGCTGCGGGCGCTGGTCGATGTGATCGGCGAAGCGCCGGTATCGGTCAAGGCCAAGGGCGCGGCACAGGCTGAACCCTGGGCGCCGACGACGCCGCAGAGCTGACTTCCGCGGCATACCTGCCCGCCCCTCCCGAAGGGAGTCGTTTCCGCCGCCGCGATCATTTGATATTCCAGCCTCACTCACCTTCGCGAAGCCTAGCTGCAAAAGTCCCATTCCGATGGCCCGTCCGAATCTCAAGAACTTCCGCCGCATCGTCGTCAAGGTCGGCTCGTCGCTGCTGATCGACTCGGGCGCCGGCGAAGTGCGGGCGTCGTGGCTCGCGGCGCTGGTCGCCGACCTCGCCACGCTGCACCAGGAGGGCCGCGAACTCCTGATCGTCTCGTCGGGCTCGATCGCGCTCGGCCGCAGCCGCTTGAAGCTGCCGCGCGGCGCGCTGAAGCTGGAGGAAAGCCAAGCCGCGGCCGCGGTGGGGCAGATCGCGCTGGCGCGGATCTGGTCGGAAGTGCTGGGCCATCACGGCATCGGGGCCGGACAGATCCTGGTGACCCTGCAGGACACCGAGGAACGCCGCCGTTATCTCAACGCCCGCTCGACCATCGCCAAGCTGCTGGAATGGCGGGCGGTGCCCGTGATCAACGAAAACGACACCGTCGCCACCAATGAAATCCGCTATGGCGACAACGATCGCCTCGCCGCCCGCGTCGCCACCATGACCAGCGCGGATCTGTTGATCCTGCTCTCGGATATCGACGGCCTCTACGATGCGCCGCCGGGCCAAAATCCAGATGCGAAACTGATTCCGATCGTGAATTCCGTAACATCGGACATCGAAGCGATGGCGGGCGCGGCGGAATCCGAACTGTCGCGCGGCGGCATGCGCACCAAGATCGAGGCGGCGAAGATCGCTACCACGGCCGGCACGCATATGCTGATCGCATCCGGCAAGATCGAGCATCCGCTGCAGGCGATAGCGGACGGCGGACGCTGCACCTGGTTCCTGACGCCGGCCAATCCCGTGACCGCGCGCAAGCGGTGGATCGCCGGATCGCTGGAGCCAAAGGGCACGCTGACCATCGACGCCGGCGCGGTGAGCGCCCTGCGCGCGGGCAAGAGCCTGCTGCCGGCCGGCGTGATCCGGGTCGACGGGCAATTCGCCCGCGGCGATGCCGTGGTGGTGCGCGGTCCCGACACCCACGAGATCGGCCGCGGCCTCGTCGCCTATGACGCCGAGGATGCCGAGAAGATCAAGGGCCGCTCGTCGCCGGACGTGATGGCCATCCTTGGCGTATCAGGCCGCGCGGAAATGATCCACCGTGACGACTTGGTGCTAGGCGCGGCGCGGCCGAACGATGCGATTTGAATATCATTCCATATCTTCGGCCGTTATGTCCTGCCGGCCATTCATCACCCGAACAATTTCGACGCCGTCCGATCGCGCCATGTAAAATATGACCTAGTTGCCGACGGCAAAGCTCCGCAAATCGCGCCCCAATTCGCGACGCTCACGTCCGGCCAATGGCGCTTGAACAAGCATTGCAAATACATTGCCGATACGATCGAGCAATTGGTCGGCAGCCCTGACATTGTCAGCGGCGATGTAGCTCCAGATGGAATCGAGATCTCGGTCAACCTGCGGAAGTCGGCGAAACTTATTTGGCATGTTTGCGCTGGGCCAGCTGCTGCCGTCCTCGCGCCTTCACAGCCTTAATCATCTCGCTGATATCGACTTCTTCTACGGGCCCGCTGTCGAGCCCTTTCTGAATCTCGGCGCGCAACGCTTCCAGTTTGATCTTGCGGCGCTCTTCACGCTCTTCGATCAGCCGCAGACCTTCGCGCATGACCTCGCTCGCCGTGCTGTAGCGACCGCTCTCGATCAGGCTTTCGATGAGGCCTTCGAAATGTTTGCCAATGCTATAACTGGTTGCCATGTGCCGGCCCTCATATCAAAAAGTAATACTTAATGCTATCAGGCCGGGCGCAAGCCGGCGTGGCAATTTGATCGAGATCGGCCAATGGCCGAGTTGTTCCGCGGGCCTACCGTGGTTGGGCTTTCCGCCGGTCTCCTGTCATGCCACCTCGACACCTCGCAAAATAGGGATTTTGGTGCTAGGACATGGCCTTAACTGGACCCTGGAACCGACATGAGCGCGCCTTTGAAGGCCGTCGACGGCAACGCGGATTTGCCGTCCCTGATGAGTGACCTCGCCGCCCGTGCCCGCGCCGCCGCGCGGGTGCTGGCGCTGGCCTCGCCCGAGCAGAAAAATCACGCGCTGGAAGCGATCGAGCGGGCCATCCGTGCCCGCGCGCCCGCGATCCTCGCGGCCAATGCCGAGGATGTCGCGGAAGTGCGCAGCACGGGGGCGACCAGCGCCTTCATCGACCGGCTGACGCTGACCGAGGCGCGGATCGACGCGATGGCCGACGGCGTCGCCACCGTGCGCGGCATCGCCGATCCCGTCGGCGTCGTCACCGAGAGCTGGCGGCGGCCGAACGGCATGACCATCGAGCGGGTGCGGGTGCCGCTCGGCGTCGTCGCGGTGATTTTCGAAAGCCGCCCGAATGTCGCGGCCGATGCGGGCGTGTTGTGCCTGAAATCCGGCAATGCGGTGATCCTGCGCGGCGGCTCCGACAGTTTCCGCTCCTGTCGCGCGATTCACGACTGCCTGGTGCAGGGATTGCGCGAAGCCGGCCTGCCCGAGGCCTCGATCACGCTGGTGCCGACCCGCGATCGCGCGGCGGTGGGCCTTTTGCTGACCGGATTGAACGGCGGCGTCGACGTGATCGTGCCGCGCGGCGGCAAGAGCCTGGTCGCGCGCGTCGAGGCCGAGGCGCGGGTGCCGGTGTTCGCGCATCTGGAAGGCGTCAACCACGTCTATGTCGATCATGCCGCCAATCTCGAAATGGCGAAGTCGATCGTGCTGAACGCCAAGATGCGCCGCCCCGGCGTCTGCGGCGCCGCCGAAACCCTGCTGGTCGATCGCAAGGGCGCATCGGCCAGCCTCAAGCCGCTGGTCGAGATGCTGATCGATGCCGGCTGCGAGGTGCGCGGCGACGACGCCGTTCAGCGCGCTGACGCCAGGGTGAAGCCGGCCACCGACGAAGACTGGGACACCGAATACGAAGACGCGATTATCGCGGCTAGGGTCGTCGATGGCGTCGATGCGGCGATCGCGCATATCCGCGCCCACGGCTCGCATCACACCGATGCGATCGTGACCGAAGACGAAAGCGCCGCGCGCAAATTCCTCAACGAGGTGGATTCGGCGATCGTGCTGCATAATGCATCGACCCAGTTCGCCGACGGCGGCGAGTTCGGCTTCGGCGCGGAGATCGGCATCGCCACCGGCAAATTCCACGCCCGCGGTCCGGTCGGCGCCGAGCAGCTGACCAGCTTCAAATACCGCGTCCACGGCACCGGGCAGACGCGGCCGTGAACGCCAGAGCGTTTTCAAGCGAAAGCCTGCCCCGGACGCGATCCGGGGTGGCGGCCGGTTCGCGTGAAGAAAACGCGTCCAACAAAAAGGAGCCGAGCCGAACGGCTCTGATCCAACGCGGTGGCGCCGTTGAATAAAATTCCAGTGGCGTCGCGAACGGTTTCCCAGGCCATTCCGCTTTACAGCAACGGCATGCGCATCGGCCTGCTTGGCGGCTCGTTCAATCCGCCCCATGTCGCGCATCGCGCCATCAGCCTGTTCGCGATCAAGCGGCTCAAGCTCGACCGCGTGTGGTGGCTGGTGACACCCGGCAATCCGCTCAAGGACCGTGGCGGGTTGCACGATCTCGACGAGCGCGTCGAGGCGGCGCGCCGGATGGCCAACGATCCACGGATCGACATCAGCTGTCTCGAATCCGTCATCGGAACGCGATATACGGTCGACACCATCACCTATCTGCGCCGCCGCGCTTCCGGCTTGCGTTTTGTGTGGATCATGGGCGCTGACAATCTCGCGCAGTTTCACCGCTGGCAAAACTGGCGGCGCATCGCATCCGAAGTGCCGATTGCGGTGATCGACCGCCCGCCGCAAAGCTTTCGCGCGCTGGCCGCGCCCGCGGCCCAGGCGCTCGCACGCTATCGCATGCCTGAGAATCAGGCAGGCAGGCTCGCCGATCAAAGCCCGCCGGCCTGGACTTTTCTGACCGGTCTGAAATTGAACCTGTCATCGACCGGATTGCGGAACCCGGACGGCAGTTGGCGGGCAAAGAAGTGACAAACCGGGTTGAAGTGCAAGCTGGGGTTCACTGGAATATTGAAACCCTTAACCCCACATGCGTAGTATAGTCGGCGGCGCCGAAGATTCGGCGTTCGCGATACAGTGAAAGGAATGGTCCCTGGCCACATCTGTATTGTCCAAGTCTGTTTTACCCAAGGTTGCCAAAACGGCGCGTAAAACATCGACAGAAGCTGCGGCCTTGAAGGCGCAACCCGACGCCGACAAGACGCTGAATATGATCCTCTCCCGCCTCGACGACATGAAGGCGGAAGAAACGGTCACCATCGACCTTCGCGGCAAATCCGCATTCTCCGATTACATGATCGTCACTTCGGGCCGGGCCAACCGGCACGTCGGCGCGATCGCGGAAAACGTCGCCAAAGGTCTCAAGGAAACCGGAATCAAAAGCATCCACATCGAGGGCTTGCCCAACTGCGACTGGGTGCTGATCGATTCCGGGGATGTGATCGTGCACGTATTCAGACCCGAGGTGCGCGAGTTCTACAATCTGGAAAGATTGTGGACGCAGAGCCCGACGGCGGCGTAGGCGGATAAAGCGGTCGAGCCGATGTCAGTCGGCTCACGCGCATGGTAGCGTGCCGAGCGCTTTCCACGCAGAGCGCATCCCGAAAGCATGCCCGATGCGCCTTGTCGTGATTTCTATCGGCCGGCTGAAGCAGGGCCCGGAGCGGGAACTGGCCGAGCGCTATCGCGAGCGCTTCGACGACATCGGCCGCAAGCTCGGCTTTCGCGGCCTTGAGATTCATGAAATTCCGGAAAGCCGCGCCCGCGACGCCGCAACCCGAATCACCGAGGAGGCAACGGCTATCTCAGCGGCAATTCCGGCTAAATCCGTGCTGGTTGTGTTGGAGGAACGCGGCGACAACATCGACAGTGCGGCTTTTGCGAGGCATCTTGGCCGCTGGCGGGATGAGTTGGTCGCCAACACAATTTTCGTGATCGGCGGCGCGGACGGACTTTCGCCCGATTTGCAGCGCAAAGCAAAATTGCGCATTGCGTTTGGCGCCGCGACGTGGCCGCACCAAATGGTTCGCGTCATGCTTCTGGAACAGGTTTATCGGGCCGCGACCATATTGGCGGGCCATCCCTATCACCGCGCGTAGACGGCGCCGGTGGAAGCTTTGGAAAACGCCGACCAGGATTTAATGCAGGCAACGCCAGACATTCGTTCCTACTCTGACACCGGCAATTCTGACACCGTCAGTCGCGGCCGGGCTGTATCCGTCCGTATTCCGCTTTCGATCGCGTTGTTGTCCGCGGGTTTTGCCGGCATTTGTCTGTTGCCGGCGGCGGCACAGGTCGCGGAATCGGCGCCGCAGGCCACAGCCGCTTCTTCTCCCGACGTACTCAAGCAGCGCGAACAGGAACTCGAAGCCACCCGCGCGCAGCAAAAAAGTGCCGCGGAATTGCAGCAGAGGCTCAAGGCCGATCTGGAGGCGATCGGCCAGGACCGCAGCAAGCTCAATCAGCGGCTGATCGATGTCGCTAACCAGGTGCGCGTGGTCGAGACCCGGATCGGCGACAGCGAAACGCGGCTGCGGCCGCTGGATTCCCGCGAGCAGCAAATTCGCGCCTCGCTGGATTCGCGCCGTTCGGAAATCGTCGAAGTGCTGGCTGCCCTGCAGCGCGCAGGACGGCGCACGCCGCCGGCCCTGCTGGTAAGGCCGGAAGACGCGCTGCAGTCGCTTCGCACCGCCATGCTGCTCGGATCGGTGGTGCCGGAATTGCGCGGACGGGCGGAAAGACTGGCCACCGACCTTGGCGAACTGGTGTCGGTTCGCAAAAACATCGCCGCCGAGCGCGACCGGCTCGCGACCGACCGCGACAAGCTCAGGGACGATCAAGTCAGGCTCGCCGCACTGATCGATGAGCGGCAACGAAAACAGAGTTCGATCGAAAAAGACATGGAGGCGGAAGGCGCGCGCGCCATCGCGTTCGCTCGTCAGGTCGACAGCCTGCAGGGCCTGATCGCCAAGATGGAGCAGGATCTCAGCAGCGCCGCGAAAGCGGCCGCGGCCGCCAGCCTGAGGGGCGCCCCGGTCGCGCTCAACGGCAAGCCTAATCTGGGCGCGCTAAAGGACCCCGCCCGGATGAGCCCGGCCATTGCTTTTGCCTCCGCCAAGGGTCTATTCGCACTGCCGGTTAACGGCACCCGGATTCGCGAATTTGGCGGTTCCGACGGCGCCGGTGGGGTGGAAAAAGGCATTTCTTTGTCCACCAAGGCCGGCGCCCAGGTCACAACCCCGTGTGATGGCTGGGTTGTGTACGCCGGACCGTTTCGAAGCTACGGACAACTCTTGATCCTCAACGCCGGTGGTGGCTATCATGTGTTGATTGCCGGAATGGAGCGCATTTCGGTTAACATCGGCCAATTTGTACTGACGGGGGAGCCGGTCGCTACCATGGGCACCAAGTCCCAGGTGGCATCGATTATCGCGACCAACGCGAGCCTGCCCGTGCTCTATGTCGAGTTCCGTAAGGACGGCACTCCAATCGATCCAGGCCCATGGTGGGCCGCAAATGAAGGCGAAAAGGTTCGCGGATGATGCGCAAGACTTCTGTAATTCTCCTCAGCGCCGCCACCGGCGCGGCATTGACGCTGTTCGTGACCCAGCCCCGCGCGGTGCTGATGGGATCCAGCGCGCGCGCCGCGACCTCCGATACCTACCGCCAGCTCAATCTGTTCGGCGACGTGTTCGAGCGGGTTCGCAGCGACTATGTCGAGAAGCCCGACGACAGCAAGCTGGTCGAATCCGCCATCAGCGGCATGCTGACCGGCCTCGACCCGCATTCCAGCTACATGGACGCCAAGAGCTTCCGCGACATGCAGGTGCAGACCCGCGGCGAATTCGGCGGCCTCGGCATCGAGGTCACGATGGAAGACGGCCTGATCAAGGTGGTCTCGCCGATCGACGACACGCCCGCCTCCAAGGCCGGCATCATGGCCAACGACATCATCACCAATCTCGACGACGAAGCCGTGCAGGGCCTTACCCTCAATCAGGCGGTCGAAAAGATGCGCGGCCCGGTCAACACCAAGATCCGGCTGAAGATCGTTCGCAAGGGCCAGGATAACCCGATCGACGTCACGCTGGTGCGCGACAACATCCGCGTCCGCTCGGTGCGTGCCCGCGTCGAGGGCGACGATATCGCCTATATCCGCATCACCACGTTCAACGAACAGACCACCGAAGGCTTGAAGCGGGAAATCGGCAATCTGAGCACGCAACTCGGCGATAAGCTGAAGGGCTACATCATCGACCTGCGCAACAATCCCGGCGGATTGCTGGAAGAAGCGGTGACGGTTTCCGACACCTTCCTCGAGCGCGGCGAGATCGTTTCGACCCGCGGCCGCAACGCCGAGGAAACCCAGCGCCGCGCCGCACATGCGGGCGACCTGACCAAGGGCAAGCAGGTGATCGTCCTGATCAATGGCGGCTCGGCATCGGCGTCGGAAATCGTCGCCGGCGCGCTGCAGGACCACAAGCGCGCGACGCTGGTCGGCACCCGCTCGTTCGGCAAGGGCTCGGTGCAGACCATCATTCCGCTAGGCTCCGGCAACGGCGCGTTGCGTCTGACCACGGCGCGGTATTTCACGCCATCGGGCAAATCGATCCAGGCCAAGGGTATCGTTCCCGATATCGAAGTGCTGCAGGACGTGCCCGACGAGTTGAAGTCGCGGACCGACACCAAGGGCGAGGCCTCGCTGCGCGGCCATCTGAAGTCCGAAGGTGACGAAAAGACCGGCTCGCAATCCTACGTGCCGCCGGACGCCAAGGACGACAAGGCCCTGAAGATGGCGGCCGACCTGCTGCACGGCGTCAAGGTCAACGCCACCGCGCCGGCCACCGGCGACAAGGCTGCGATCGACAAGCCTGCCAACAAGGCGGCTAACTGATCCGTTTCGATGCTCTCTTCGGAAAGCCTTCTCCCTTTCCGGATCATGATCTAGCCAGCTATCAAGAAAATGGGCGGCCTCCGGGTCGCCCTTTTTGCTGGCAGCCGCGATTGTGGGCCGCCACGGTCCCGCCCCGTCCTGGTCACGGTGTTGCCCCGCCGTGGTATCGTCGGCCCGGCTGATTCGGGGAGATCCATGGCAGAGACGGCCGACGATCTGAGCACGCCGCTCGGACAGAAGATGCGCGGACGGCGCCGATATCGGCTGCCGTTTAGCGGTATCCAGGCGCTGGCCGCGCTGCTGGGGCTGTTTCTGCTCGCCTTTGCAGGCTTTGCGATCTTCAGTGACAATCCGCTGGGCGGCGAGCCGATCGCACACGTCGCGCTACGCCAGCCGGATCAGGCGGGCGGGAAACCATCGCCTGCCGCTTCCAGCCCGGCGCCTAAATCCGCAACCACGGAAGCCGCCACGGGCGAGCGCAAGACCGTCACCATCATCGATGGCTCAAGCGGCGCGCGTCACGACGTCACGATATCCGGATCTGGCGACATTCCGGATACGGCCGAGCCCGGGAGCGCGTCCGCGCCCACCATGATGGCCGGGGTCGACCAGCGCCTGCTCGAAAAATCGCGTTACGGCATGATTCCGGTGGTGGCGGATGGGCTGAAGCCCTTCACGGCCTATGCCGCCGAGGCCGACCGCGCCAGGGCTGCCAAAATGCCTGTCGTCGCGATCGTCATCGGCGGCCTCGGGGTCGGCGCGGCCAAGACGACCGATGCCATCATGAAGCTGCCGCCGGCGGTGACGCTGGCGTTCACGCCCTACGGCGCCGATCCCAGCAAGCTCGCCGAGCGGGCGCGGGCGCAGCGCCACGAGATTCTGTTGCAGATCCCGATGGAGCCGTTCGATTACCCCGACAACGACCCGGGCCCGCAAACCTTGCTGACCACATTGGCCGCCGAACAGAACCTCGACCGCCTATACTGGCACCTCAGCCGGTTCCAGGGTTATGCCGGGATCACCAATTTCATGGGCGCACGCTTCGTTGTCGCCGATGCGGCCATGCAGCCCATCGTCCGCGAGGCCGCCAAACGCGGGCTCGGCTTCCTCGACGACGGCTCGGCGCCGCGCAGCGTCGCCCCCACCTTGGCGGCGGGGCAGGCAATGCCCTTCGCCAAGGCCGATTTCAGCATCGATGCCGTCCCCACGGCGCTGGAGATCGACCGGGCGCTCGTCAAGCTGGAAAGCCTCGCCAAGGAACGCGGAACCGCTGTTGGGGTTGCGTCGGCGCTGCCGATCTCGATCGATCGGATCGGCGCCTGGATCAAGACCCTCGAGGGCCACGGCATCATGCTTGTGCCATTGACAACCGCCATGCTGAAATCAAAATCGGGCTAGAGCGTGATCCGGAAAAGTGGTTCCGGTTTTCAAAAAAAACGCGCACAGACAAGAAGGTAGAGCGAGATGACGAATCGAAGAGAAGTCATCACGCTCTGGAGTATCTTTTTGGGCGGGCGCGGCTTTCGAACTTGCCGGTGCTCGCCCATATGATGTTAAGAGGCTCTGACGGAATGGCGCGCTACGAAGACCTGCCCTATCGCACATGCGTCGGCATGATGCTGATCAACGCAGCCGGGCTGGTCTTTATCGGTCGCCGGGCCGGCGGCATCGAGCATGTCGACCAGTCCCACGTCTGGCAGATGCCGCAGGGCGGCGTCGATCCCGGCGAAGATACCTGGGAGGCAGCCAAGCGCGAGCTCTATGAGGAGACCAGCGTCCGCTCGCTGGAAAAACTGGGCGAGGTGGCGGACTGGCTGATCTACGACATTCCGCGCACCGTCGCCGGGCGGGCCTGGAAAGGCCGTTACCGCGGCCAGCGGCAAAAATGGTACGCGGTTCGCTTTACCGGCAAGGATGACGAGATCAATGTCGCCAGCCCCGGCGGCCACAAGGCGGAGTTCATCAGCTGGCGCTGGGAGCCGATGAAGAATCTCCCCGACCTGATCGTTCCGTTCAAACGCCCGGTCTATGAGCGCGTGGTGAAGGAATTCTCGAAGCTTGCGGGCAGCTGATGTGTTTTCCTCCGGGACTACCATTGAGACGTCATTCCGGGACATGCGAAGCATGAACCCGGGATTTCGGATTTTGTCCTTCGGACCATCCTGAAAATTTATGACCCTCGAAAAACCCTATCGTCCCAATGTAGGGATCGCGCTGTTCAATGCTGCCGGCCAGGTGCTGATCGGGCGGCGATTTCGGGACGACGGCCCGGAAATCATTCTTCCGGGCCTGGAGTGGCAGATGCCCCAAGGCGGCATCGATGCCAATGAAAATCCACGCGATGCCGTGATGCGCGAACTCTGGGAAGAGACCGGCGTCACCAACGCCGACCATCTCGGCGAGACCGACTGGATGACTTACGAATTTCCGCCCTTCGCCGGACCGCCGTCGCATCGGCTGGCAAAATTCCGCGGCCAGCGGCAGAAATGGTTCGCGCTGCGGTTCACAGGATCCGACGACGACATCGATCCGCTGACGCCACGCAACGGTCAGCCGGCGGAATTCGACCAATGGCGCTGGGAGCGGCTCGACCGCGTCGCCGATCTCGTGGTGCCATTTCGGCGCGAGGTGTACCGGGCGGTGGCGCAGGTCTTCGCGAAGTTCGCAGGGTGAGCGGCTCGGCTCGGTTCCTTTCTTACCTCTCCCGCTTGCGGGGGAGGTCGACGCGCTCGGCAGAGCGCGGCGGGTGGGGGCATCTCTCCACAACTCAACTTCAACGTTCTGCTCTGGCACCCCCACCCCGGCCCTCCCCCGCAAGCGGGAGAGGGAGCGGTCCGGAAACTTTAATTCGGTCCGACGGAAAACGGGCCGATCGCGATGACGTGGCAATCGCGGTCGCGCTTGAGGCAATCGGCCAAAGCGTCGTTGACGGCATTCTGTTCATTGGCCGCCTTCAGCGCCAGCCCCGGACGCCCGGACATGCCGACGGCGACCGCATTCCAGCCGCTCGGCGCTTCCGCCAGTTTGCGGGCCACCTCGTCTCGGGCCTCGGCTGCGATCGAAGAGCTGACGGCGGCCCAAAAGAAGCCGGTGACTTTCAGGGTCGCGGGCACCGGCACGACGAATGCGTCGTCGAGCGCCACGATGATGCAGGGAACGCCGGCCAGGGCCCCGCAGGATTCCAGATTCCGGCGCGCCGAATCCTCGATCGCCTCGATGCCGATATTGTAGAAGAATTGTCCGCCCGGCCCCATCGCGATCGACTTGGTTTTTCGGCCCGGCCCATAATAGGTCTCCAGCCGCGCCTTTCCCGCCTCGCGCACCAGCGGCATATCTTTCGCCGCGAAAGGCTTTTCGATCGACGGATCATGCCTGATCCATGGCTGCGGCGGCATCGGCGGCCTGCCATGCGGATAGACCGTTGTGTTGCCGACGGCATAAAGCTCGCATTTTCGCGGTGACTGGGCCGCGTCCGCCTTTTTCTGGCATTGCTCGAGCGCGGCGCTTTTCGCAGCCTCTTCGCTCGGCTGCCCGGTGACGAAAGCGGTGTATCCCGTGATGTTGGTGGCCAGGGCCTTGTAGTCTCCTGCCGGCGCATATTCGCTGGAAAGGGCGAGACGGGTGCGGTCGCTGACGAACGGCATCGTCTCCGCCGCGAACTTTTCGCTCGAAGCAAGCGGCGGCGGCGTTGCTGTCGATGGCACAGGAACTGGCGGCGGAGCGGGCGTGGCCGCTGGCGCAGGCGCTGGAGCCATGGTGTTGCTCGCCGATGATCCCGGAGATGGCGGCTTCGGCGCATCCGGCATCTCCATCCTGGTAAAATACAGGAAGCCCGAGACGCCGATGGCCGCGACACACACGACCGCGGCCGGCCACATCCAGTTCGGCGGGCTCGTCGCAGCGGCCGGCTTTTGCTTCAGTTGCGGCACCGAATAGCTGCCGTCCTCGCGCCGCATCGCCACCATGTAGGCATGCACCGGGGTGGGAATGTTCTTCACCTCCTGCGGGCCGATATCGGCGAAGTGCACCGACAGCTTGTTGGCGACCTGTTCATGGACCGCGCGGGAGATGCAGATGCCGCCGACTTCGGCCAGGCCCTCCAGACGGGCGGCGATATTGACGCCGTCGCCGAGCAGGTCGCCGTCGCGCTCCACCACATCGCCGATGGTGATCCCGATGCGGAAGCTCATCTGACGGCTGACGGGGTACGCCATGTTCCGGGTGCGCAGGCTTTCCTGGATATCGATCGCGCATCGCACCGCTTCGACCGCACTTGGAAATTCGGCAAGCACGGCGTCGCCCGCGGTATTGAAGATGCGGCCGCCCGATTTAGCGATGAAGTCGTCGGTCACTTGCCTATAAGACGCAAGACGCCGCAGCGTTTCCTCTTCGTCCTCGGCAACGAGCCTGCTGTAGCCGGCAATATCGGCCGCGAAAATCGCCGCGATCTTGCGTTTCATGATAGCCGGCCCCGGACAACGTTTAGCGGCCGCAGAATGCCGCCGGAAGTTCCCGGGTGCAACCGGCTTCAGCGTGGGACACGCCGATGCGAGGACGGTATTTTAATGGGTCTTCAGAACGCCGGACGTGAACTGGCGCTAATGCATCGCCGTCGTGTTGAGCTGGTTCTGGATGCTCTTGAAATGATCGAGCCGCTCGATCGCGCGGTCGAGTTCCGAACCGTCTTTCTCGGCGAGACTGGCTTCCATGTCGGAAATCTTGTCGGCGAACTGGGCCCGATCGAGCTCCTGCAGCGAGGTGGCGACGTCGGCGAGCACGGTGAGGCCCTTGTCGGATACTTCGGCGAGGCCGCCGAGCACGATGATCTTCTGGTGCGTGCCGCCTGACGTCACCGTCAGGATTCCAGGCCGGATCGCCGCCACCACCGGCGCATGTCCCGCCAGCACGCCGAAATCGCCCTCGACGCCGGGAACGTCGACCTGATCGACCTCGCCTGAGAAAGCGAGTTTTTCCGGTGAGACGAGATCGAAGTGGAAGGTGGCCATGGAGCTGCTCTCTCGGTTGTCACCCGCGGGCCTGACCCGCGGGTCCATCAATCAAAATCTCTCTAGCGATGGATTGCCGGGTCATCTGGTACGAAGACGCGCTTCGCGCTTTTTGCCCGGCAATGACGGAGGTTGAATTAGGCGGCCTCGGCGGCCAGCTTCTTGCCCTTTTCGACCGCCTCTTCGATGTTGCCGACCATATAGAAGGCAGCTTCGGGGAGGTGATCGTACTTGCCTTCGCACAATCCGCGGAAGCCCTTGATGGTGTCGACGAGATCGACGAACTTGCCCGGCGATCCCGTGAAGACTTCGGCGACGAAGAACGGCTGCGACAGGAAGCGCTCGATCTTGCGCGCGCGGGCAACCGCGATCTTGTCCTCTTCGGATAGTTCATCCATGCCGAGAATGGCGATGATGTCCTGCAGCGACTTGTAGCGCTGCAGCACCTGCTGAACCATGCGCGCGGTCTGGTAGTGCTCCTCGCCGACGATCAGCGGGGACAGCATGCGCGAGGTCGAGTCGAGCGGATCGACCGCCGGATAAATGCCCTTTTCCGAAATCGCCCGGTTCAGCACCGTGGTGGCGTCCAAATGGGCGAAGGAAGTGGCGGGCGCCGGGTCGGTCAAGTCGTCGGCCGGCACGTAGATCGCCTGCACCGAGGTGATCGAACCCTTGTGGGTGGTGGTGATGCGCTCCTGCAGCGCGCCCATGTCGGTGGCGAGCGTCGGCTGATAGCCCACCGCGGAGGGAATGCGGCCGAGCAGCGCCGACACTTCCGAACCCGCCTGCGTGAAGCGGAAGATGTTGTCGACGAAGAACAGCACGTCCTGGCCCTGGTCGCGGAAATGCTCGGCAACGGTGAGGCCGGTGAGGCCGACGCGGGCGCGGGCGCCGGGCGGCTCGTTCATCTGGCCATAGACCAGCGCGCATTTGGAGCCTTCGCCGCCGCCCTTCTTGTTGACGCCGGATTCGATGAACTCGTGGTAGAGGTCGTTGCCTTCACGGGTCCGCTCGCCGACGCCGGCGAACACCGAGTAGCCACCGTGAGCCCTGGCGACGTTGTTGATCAGTTCCTGGATCAGCACGGTCTTGCCGACGCCGGCGCCGCCGAACAGGCCGATCTTGCCGCCCTTGGCGTAGGGCGCCAGCAGGTCGACGACCTTGATGCCAGTGACGAGAATTTCGGCCTCGGTCGACTGGTCGGTATAGAGCGGCGCTTCCTGGTGGATCGCGCGCATGCTCTCGGCCTTGACCGGGCCCTCTTCGTCGACGGGCTCGCCGATCACGTTCATGATGCGGCCGAGCGTACCGGCGCCGACCGGCACCATGATCGGTGCGCCCGTATCGCTGACTTCCTGGCCGCGAACCAGGCCTTCGGTGGTGTCCATGGCGATGGTGCGCACCGTGGATTCGCCGAGATGCTGCGCGACCTCGAGCACCAGGCGGTTGCCGCCGTTCCTGGTCTCGATCGCGTTCAGAATGGCCGGCAGATGGCCTTCGAACTGCACGTCGACGACGGCGCCGATGACTTGCGTGATGCGTCCGGTCTGGTTGGCGGGTGTAGCCATGGAAATTCTCTCCTTCGAATTCTTAAATCTCAGACGACCGTCAATGTTGACATGCGGCTATCAGATCGCCTCGGCGCCGGAGATGATTTCAATCAGCTCCTTGGTGATCATGGCCTGACGGGTTCGATTGTAGATCAGGGTCTGCTTGCGGATCATGTCGCCGGCGTTGCGGGTGGCGTTGTCCATCGCGCTCATTTGCGCGCCGTAGAACGAAGCGTTGTTTTCCAAAAGCGCCCGGAAAATCTGCACCGCGAGATTGCGCGGCAGCAGCCCGGTCAGAATCTCGTCTTCTTCGGGCTCGTATTCGTACGAGGTCGCGGGACCGGCATTGGCGGCGGGCGCCTCCACCACCAGCGGAATGATCTGCTGCGCGGTCGGGACCTGCGCGATGACGGACTGGAAGCGCGAATAGAACAGGGTGCAGACGTCGAACTCGCCGGCCTCGTAGCGCGCGATGACTTTCTTCGCGATGTCCTCGGCGTTGACGAAGCCGAGCTGGCGGACCGAGCGCAGCTCGATGTTTTCGACGATCTGCCGCTCGAAGGTGCGGCGAAGCTGCTCAAAGCCCTTGCGGCCGACGCAGAAGAATTTGACCTCTTTGCCCTGATTCATCAACGACAGCGCGCGCTCGCGGGCCAGACGCACGATCGACGAGTTGAAAGCGCCGGACAGGCCGCGCTCGCCGGTGCAGACCAGAAACAGGTGCACCTGATCCTTGCCGGTGCCGGCCAGCAGTGCCGGCGCGCCGGGCGAACCCGCGGCGGCGGACGCGATGTTGGAGATCACCGCATCCATTTTTTCAGCATAGGGCCGCGCCGCTTCGGCAGCGGTCTGCGCCCGGCGCAGCTTCGAGGCCGCGACCATCTGCATGGCCTTGGTGATCTTCTGCGTCGCCTTGGTGGAGGCGATGCGGACCCGCATGTCTTTAAGTGACGCCATTCTTAGTTCACCCTAGCGGCCTGATCTTGGACCCGGCCGCGAACCCCTCATTCGTCATGCCAGGCCTCGTGCCGGGCATCCACGTCTCGATATCCTGCCACGCGTAAAGACGTGGATGGCATGGGAACCCGTTTCACGAGCTCCGTCCTTCTATTCATTTTGCGCAAGTCGGGTAAACCCGACTTGCGATGACCAGCCCGGCGATGACGGTGTCAAGCAAACGTCTTGGCGTAACCCTCGACCACCGCCTTCAGCTTGCCGGCCGTATCGTCGCTGAGGTCGCGCGTGTCGCGGATGGTGTTGAGGATGTCGACGTTCTTGCCGCGCAGCAGCGACAACAGGCCGTCCTCGAACGCGCGCACCTTGGAAACCGGAAGCGGATCGAGATAGCCGTTGGTGCCGGCCCAGATCACCACGACCTGCTCTTCCATCTTCAGCGGCGAGAATTGCGGCTGCTTCAAAAGCTCGGTCAGGCGCGAGCCGCGGTTGAGCAGGCGCTGCGTCGAGGCATCGAGGTCGGAGCCGAACTGCGCGAACGCCGCCATTTCGCGGTACTGCGCGAGCTCGCCCTTGATCTTGCCGGCGACCTTCTTCATCGCCTTGGTCTGCGCCGACGATCCGACGCGCGACACCGACAGGCCGACGTTCACCGCGGGCCGGATGCCCTGGAAGAACAGATCGGTTTCGAGGAAGATCTGACCGTCGGTGATCGAAATCACGTTGGTCGGGATATAGGCCGACACGTCGTTGGCCTGGGTCTCGATCACCGGCAGCGCCGTCAGCGAGCCGGAGCCCTGCTCGTCATTCAGCTTGGCCGCGCGCTCGAGCAGGCGCGAATGCAGATAGAACACGTCGCCCGGATAGGCTTCGCGGCCCGGCGGGCGGCGCAGCAGCAGCGACATCTGGCGGTAGGCCACCGCCTGCTTGGACAGATCGTCATAGATGATGACGGCGTGCATGCCGTTGTCGCGGAAATATTCGCCCATGGTGCAGCCGGTGAACGGCGCGATGTACTGCATCGGCGCCGGATCGGACGCGGTCGCCGCGACAATGATCGAATATTCCAGCGCGCCCTGCTCTTCCAGAACCTTGACGAATTGCGCCACGGTCGAGCGCTTCTGCCCGATCGCCACATAGACGCAATAAAGCTTGATCTTCTCGTCCTGCTGCGCGTTGAGCGGCTTCTGGTTGAGAATGGTGTCGAGCGCGATCGCGGTCTTGCCGGTCTGGCGGTCGCCGATGATCAGCTCGCGCTGGCCACGGCCGACCGGGATCAGCGCATCGATCGCCTTCAGGCCCGTCGCCATCGGCTCGTTGACCGATTTCCGCGGAATGATGCCGGGGGCCTTGACGTCGACGCGCATCCGCTTGTCGGCCTGGATCGGGCCCTTGCCGTCGATCGGATTGCCGAGCGCATCGACCACGCGGCCGAGCAGGCCCTTGCCGACCGGCGTATCGACGATGGCGCGGGTGCGCTTGACGGTCTGGCCTTCCTTGATCTCACGGTCGGCGCCGAAGATCACGATGCCGACGTTGTCGGTTTCCAGGTTCAGCGCCATGCCGCGGGTGCCGTTCTCGAACTCGACCATCTCGCCAGCCTGGACGTTGTCGAGGCCGTAGACGCGGGCAATGCCGTCGCCGACGGACAACACCTGTCCAACTTCGGAAACCTCAGCCTCCTGGCCGAAATTCTTGATCTGGTCCTTGAGGATCGCGGAAATTTCCGCGGCGCGGATGTCCATCAGCCTGCCTCTTTCATCGCGTGCTTGATCGAATTGAGTTTGGTGCGAAGCGAACTATCCACCATGCGGCTGCCAAGCTTGACCACAAGGCCGCCGATGATCGAGGGATCGATTTTCACGTTGAGCGCGACGTCCTTGCCCGTCACTGCTTTCAGCGCGGTCTTGAGGGCGTCGAGATTCTTGTCGCTAAGGGTTTCGGCCACGGTGACGTCGGCGGTCGCCTCGCCCTTGAACTTGGCGACCAGCGCGCGGAACGCCCGGATCACGTCACTGACCGCGAACAGCCGGCGATTGGCGGTCAGCACTTTCAGGAAATTCGCGGAAATGCCGGATATCCCGGCCTTGTCGAGCACCGCGGCCAGCGCCTTCGACTGCGAGCCTGCCGAAAACACCGGGCTGCGCACCAGACGCTTCAGGTCGGCGCTATCCGCCAGCATGGCATCGAAGCGGTCGAGATCGGCCTTGACCGCGTCGATGGATTTTTCCTCTCGCGCCAACTCGAACAAGGCCGTTGCATAACGGCCGGACACTCCCGAAACGGACGGATCTTCTGCAGCCACAAACTCGCTCTTTGTTGCTGTCAAACTCGCAAGGGAAAAACCGTCGCCACGATGCGGCGCCTAGCGATCCAAGCCCTTGGAATTCAAGCGGGACTTCGATTTTCGACCGGTACGGGCTGTACCAGGGCCGTTAAAATCGCGGCTTTGCTAACATAGCAGAAGCGCAGGTGCAACATGACGGCGGTTGCCGGCGCCGCCTTGTCGCATGTCGCTTGCGATCAATCCCGACAGCGACTTTCCATCGAGCCAACCCAACCAAACCTCGCTGCGGGCACGGACAAACATCTCCCTTTGGCGCGTCGCTGTGAGGGACGATCATCTCACCCGCATTGCAGCAAGGCCTCGACGATCCTGGCGGCGGGATGACCGCGGACCTTGGAGGCATTCCATTTGGGCATTACTTGGCCACGACTTGAACAAACTTGGTCATGCCGCACGATGACTTTAATCATCAGTATTTAATAAGTAATAA
Organism: uncultured Alphaproteobacteria bacterium; assembly: GCA_963793165.1. Lineage (GTDB taxonomy): Bacteria > Pseudomonadota > Alphaproteobacteria > Rhizobiales > Xanthobacteraceae > Bradyrhizobium. The sequence goes on along the minus strand of CAWBYU010000001.1, from coordinate 15,331 downwards.
AGAGTAAATAATTCATTAACCTACAATATTACGGAACATTTTTGGTTTAGCTACATCCGGTAACAAGATATTTCAGCCGTCGCCTAAAATCATCTACTGCCAATATTCTGCCTCATTGGGCCACCAAACGCGACGACGTCGAGCGGGACGGGGGTTCCACTTGTCGCATATGTGACAATACTGTCTGAGGGACACATTTAATGCTGAAATTGAAGAAACTGACACTGGGGAACGGAACCCAGTCGCGTACGACGCTTGCCATTTTCGCCGCTACTCTCCTGGTCGGTGGCAGCGTCACCGAAGCTTCAGCCAAATCCCGGCATCACCACCATCATCATCGGCACCATCATCATTCCCACCACGCTGCCAGCAAAAACCCGAACGGCTTTGGCTTTGCCGGCGGTTCTTCCAATGGCTCCTGGCTGAACGCCAATGCCTCGATCGCCCCGTCCTCGGGTTCCGGACGCAGCTTCTCGGGCATGGCCTCCTATTACGGCAACGAATCCGGCAGCCGGACCGCCTCCGGCCAGCGCTTCAACCAGAACGCCATGACCGCGGCCCATCGCAGCCTGCCGTTCGGCACCAAGCTCCGGGTGACCCATGGCGGCCGCAGCGTCGTCGTCACCATCAATGACCGTGGCCCGTTCATCCGCGGCCGCGTGCTCGACCTGTCGGCGGGCGCCGCCCGTGCCGTCGGCCTGACCGGTGCCGGCGTCGGTCGCGTCACCGCGGAAGTCATCTCGTAATCTCTTGCGGCGTTTGGACGCCGCGTGATCCCAACCGTTCTGGTAAGCGTTGCGTCCTGAGTAACGACCGCGGAATGTGCGGCGTGTCGCAAAGAGCCTGCCGTCGTCAATGACGGCAGGCTTTTTTCCGGCGGTCATTCCGGGGCGATGCGAAGCATCGAACCCGGAATTTCGAGATTCCGGCTTCGCGCTAACGCACGCCCCGGAATGACGCTCACCCCTACAGAAAGCTTTGCGGATCGACGTCGACCTCGAGCTTGAGATTGCCCTTGGTCTTGGGGCCGGCCGCGAGCCATTCGCGCAGATATTCCGACAGATCGACATTGCGCAGCGATTTCACCAGCAGACGGAAGCGATAGCGGCCCTTGATGACGGCAAGCGGCGCTTCGGCGGGTCCCAGCACCTGGATCCGCGCATCGATCGGCGCGATCGCGGCGAGCTTGCGTGCAAAACCCTCCGCCGTGGGCCGGTCGCCCGCCGAAATGATCAGGCTCGCCAGCCGGCCGAACGGCGGATAGCCGGCGCGCTCGCGCGCCTCGATTTCGCTGGCATAAAACGCCTCGCGGTCGCACGCCACCAGCGCCTTCATCACGGGATGTTCGGGCTGATGGGTTTGCAGATAGCCGACGCCGCGGCCCTGATCGCGGCCGGCGCGTCCGATCACCTGATTGAGCAACTGAAAGGTCCGCTCGGCGGCGCGCGGATCGCCATTGCTCAGGCCCAGATCGGCATCGACCACGCCGACCAGATTGAGCCGCGGGAAATTATGGCCCTTCGCCACCAATTGCGTGCCGATGATGATATCGACGCGGCCTTCCGCGATCTCGTTCAGCTCGGTCCGCATGGTCTCGATCGAGGTGATCAGATCGCTCGACAGCACCATGGTGCGGGCATCCGGAAACAACGCGGCCGCTTCCTCCTGCAGGCGTTCGACCCCGGGGCCGACCGCGACCAGCGATTGCTCCGCCGCGCAATGCGGACAGACCTGCGGACGCGGCATCGAGAAACCGCAATGGTGACAGACCAGCCGCTGGCGAAAGCGATGATCGACCAGCCAGGCGTCGCAGATCGTACAGGCAAACCGATGCCCGCAGGCCCGGCATAGCGTCAGCGGCGCATAGCCGCGGCGATTGAGGAACAACAGCGCCTGCTCGCGGCGTTCGATCGCGATCCGAATCTGCTCCGCCAGCCGCGGCGAGATGAAGCGGCCGCGCGCCGGCGCCTCGCGGCGCAGATCGATCGCCTCGATATGCGGCATGTGCTGGCCGCCGAACCGCGACGGCAGCACGACGCGCTGATAGCGGCCCTTGCGCGCATTGACCTCGGTCTCGACCGACGGCGTGGCGGAGGCCAGCACGATCGGAATTTTGGCGATATGGGCGCGCACCACGGCCATGTCGCGGGCGTGATAATGCGCGCCCTCGTCCTGCTTGTAGGCCTGGTCGTGCTCTTCATCGACCACGATCAGCCCGAGATTGGCATAGGGCAGAAACAGCGCCGAGCGCGCGCCGACCACGACCGGCGCTTCGCCGGCTGCGATCGCGGCCCAGTTACGCTGCCTGGTGCGCGGGGTCAGTTCGGAATGCCATTCCAGCGGCCGCACCCCGAAACGCTGCGCGAACCGATCGAGGAACTGGCCGGTCAGCGCGATCTCCGGCATCAGGATCAGCGATTGCCGGCCGCGGCGGATGACTTCCGCGATGGCCTCGAAATAGACTTCGGTCTTGCCCGAACCGGTAACGCCGTCGAGCAGCGCGACGTGAAAGCTGCCATTGGCCGCGAGCGCGCGCATGGCGTCCACGGCGGTGCGCTGCTGACGGGAGAAGTCGGGCGCGGCGAACGACGGATCGGGCGCCGGCGGCGGCGGCGCGGGCGGCATCGGCTCGGTCGCCAGCGTGCCTTCGTCGACCAGGCCGTCGATCACGCCCGAGCTGACGCCGGCTTCCCTCGCGGCGTCGGATTTGCCGTGCAGCAGGCCGTCCGACAAAATATCGATCAGCCGCCGCCGCGCCGGCGTCATGCGCTTCGGCACGGCGCCGATCAGGCGCACGCCCAGCCGCACCCGCTCGGGCCCGAGATGCTCGCCCATCCGCAGCGTCATCCGCAGCACCATGCCGCGCGGAGACAGCGTATAGTTGGCGACCCAATCGACCAGATTGCGCAGTTCCTGCTTGAGCGGCGGCACGTCGAGTTTTTCGCCGACATCCTTGAGGCGATTGTGCAGGCGCGGATCGGGATTGGCGTTTTCGGCCCAGACCACGGCGACCACCTCGCGCGGCCCCAGCGGCACGCACACCACGTCGCCCGGCTTCAGCTCCATGCCGCGCGGCACGCGGTAGGAATAAGCCTGATTGAGCGCGACCGGCACCAGCACGTCGACGACGCGTGTCGAAGATGCGGATGAGGAACCGGTGCGGGCGGAATGGTCCATCGGAGAATCGAACTCGAAGTCGAAAGGCTTGACGCCAACTTAAGGCCGCGGTCCGGCCGGGGCCAGTGTCCGGTCGCCGCCGCGGCGCAAGTTAGCGAACGGTAAACGAAACAAGTGCGATATAGTGACCCGGAATCATCGCGCCCGAACACGGCGCCCAGGGCTGGTGCATGGCCAAACCGACTGCCGCCGTTCAACCGATCGAACTCGACTGCGCCGATCGAGACCATCGCGCTGGAGATGACGCACTGGCTGTCGCATCTGCGCGCCGAGCGGCGGCTGTCGCCGAAAACGCTCGAGGCCTATGCCCGCGACCTGCGCCAGTGCCTGGTGTTCCTCAGCGAGCATTGGGGCAGCCGGGTGACGCTGGCGCAGTTCGCAGCGCTTGAGGCCAGCGACGTCAGGGCTTTCATGGCGATGCGGCGCGCCGACGATATCGGCAGCCGCTCGCTGATGCGGGCGCTGGCGGGCTTGCGCTCGTTCGGGCGTTTCCTCGAACGGGAGGGCAAGGGCAAGGTCGGCGCGCTCTCGGCCATCCGCGCACCCAAGGTCGGCAAGAGCCTGCCGAAGCCGATCCAGATGGCGGCGGCCAAACGTCTCACCGACGCCGACGAGCGCGCCGGCGAGACCCGCGATCCCTGGATCTGGGCGCGCGACGCCGCCGTGATGGCGCTGCTGTACGGCTCGGGCCTGCGCATCTCCGAGGCGCTGGGCCTGAAGCGCCGCGACGTGCCGCTGCCTGGCGAAGGCGACGTCCTGATCGTGACCGGCAAGGGCAACAAGACCCGCATGGTGCCGGTGCTGCAAAACGTGCTGGCGCTGGTTCAGGAGTATGTCGGCGATGTGTCCGTACACCCTGCCGGCCGGAAGGCCCGATCTTTGTCGGCGCGCAGAGGCGGCCCGCTCAGCCCGCGCATCATTCAGCTCACCATGGAGCGGCTGCGCGGCGCGCTCGGCCTGCCCGACAGCGCCACGCCGCATGCGCTGCGGCATTCGTTCGCCACCCACCTGCTGAACCGCGGCGGCGACCTGCGCGCGATCCAGGAACTGCTCGGCCACGCCTCGCTCTCGACCACGCAGATCTACACCGGCATCGACACCGAGCGGCTGCTGGAAGTCTATCAAGTACGGCGCATCCGCGCGCCTGAGATCGCTCGGCTTTCAATCCTGACACATTGCCGTCACATCCGCTTGCCTCTTGCGCAGGCAGCGTTGTTCGGTCAATCGTGGATGCAGTCCATCAGGGGAGAGAATCATGGGCGCACATGAAAGCATGGAGCATGCGGAGCACGCCGAGCATGCCTCCGGCTCCAACAAGAAGATCGCACTGCTGATCGCGGTGATCGCGCTGTTCCTGGCGTCTCTCGGAGACGCTGGGCAAGGGCGCGCAGACCGAATCCATCAGCAAGAACGTCGAGGCCTCGAACCTGTGGGCGTTCTTCCAGGCCAAGAGCATCCGCCGCACCGTGGTCGAGGCGACATCGGATCAGGCCAGCTTGAGCCTCGGCGTGATGGGCGACGACGCCGCCAAGGCGGCGCTGGAGAAGCAGATCGAAGAACTGGAAGAAGACCGCGGCGCGCTACCGCTCGGAGCCGGAAACCGGCGAAGGTTCGGAGCAACTGGCCGCGCGCGCCAAGCAGGCCGAACACGCCCGCGATCTCTCGATGGCGCGATACCATCATTATGAAGTCGCCTCGGCGGCGTTTCAGATCGGCATCGTGCTGGCGTCGGCGACCATCATCACCGGCATGATCGCGCTGGCGCTGGGTCGCGGGCCTGCTGGCGGTGACGGGCATCGCCTTCACGGCGATCGGCCTGTTCGCGCCGCATGCGGTGCATCTGATGTAGCCGACTTCACCTCTCCCATCGGGAGAGGTGAATCGAGTTCGCTGAGACTAATTCACAAACGAGCTACCGCGCTTCGTGCACGCTCTTGCGGAAGCGCTGGATCAGCCGCAGCGTCCGCGACGACCAGCCGTCGCCGGCATCGCCGCGCATGATTTCCTTGATCCGCAGCTTGATCGGATCGACCAGCGCGGCGGCCTTTGCGCGCAGCACCAGCACGAATTCATAGAGCTTCTTCGAACCACCGCATCTGCAGCAGTTTCGGCCGCGTCACATCGAAGATGAAGGCGGTCGACGCCGACGCCGAGGAATTTCGCGAACACGATCGTCGCGATGGCGCTGAGCCAGTATTCATGGGCCAGCAGCCAGAGCCCGACCAGCTTCAGCGGAAACAGCAGGATGACGGGCACGACGAACACGATCAGCGTCATCGCCGGCGACAGCGTATCGACGCGATCCGACAAGCCATTGCTTGAATGCGCGCAGCGGAATCCGCGCGACCACCCGCGCCACGATGCGGCTCGAGGTGATCCCACAGCCATGCCTCGATCAGGAAGATGACCGCGAGCAGAACCCAGAACGGTTGTAGACAGGCGGCGCATCATCATGTTCTCGTCCGGCCTTCGGCCGGGCGTCGGATCACATATGGATGGCGCGCTTGCCGACCGCAAGCGCGGCTTCCTTGATGGCTTCCGAACGGGTCGGATGGGCATGGCAGGTGCGCGCCAGATCCTCGGCGGAACCGCCGAACTCCATCAATACGACGGCTTCGTGGATCATTTCGCCGGCCTCGCGGCCGATGATGTGCACGCCGAGCACCCGATCGGTTTTCGCATCTGCGAGAATCTTCACGAAACCTTCCGTGGTCTGGTTGACCTTGGAACGGCCGTTGGCGGTGAACGGGAATTTGCCGACGGTATAGGCGACGCCGGCCTGCTTCAGCTCTTCCTCGGTCTTGCCGACGGCGGAGACTTCCGGCGTGGTATACACGACGCCTGGGATGACGTCGTAGTTCACATGGCCGGCCTGCCCGGCGAGAATTTCGGCGCAGGCGACGCCTTCGTCCTCGGCCTTGTGCGCGAGCATCGGACCCGCCACGACATCGCCGATCGCATAGACGCCCTTCACGCTGGTGGCGAAATGCGCATCGATCTGGACGCGGCCGCGATTGTCGAGCGCGACGCCGGCTTCCTTCAGGCCGAGGCCCTCGGTGTAGGGAACGCGGCCGATGCAGACCAGCACCACGTCGGCTTCCAGCTTTTCCGCCGCGCCGCCCGCCGCCGGCTCGACCTTGGCCGACAGCGTCTTGCCCGGAGGTGTCGACGGCGGTGACCTTGGCGCCGAGCTTGAACGCAAAACCCTGCTTTTCGAGAATGCGCTGGAATTGTTTTGCGACTTCGCCGTCCATGCCCGGCAGGATGCGATCGAGAAATTCCACCACGGTGACCTTGCGCGCCGAGCCGGTGCCACACCGAGCCGAGCTCGAGCCCGATCACGCCGGCGCCGACGATCAGCAGGCTTGCCGGCACCTTGTCGAGCGACAGCGCGCCGGTCGACGACACGATGCGCTTCTCGTCGATCTCGATGCCCTTCAGCCGCGCGATATCGGAGCCGGTGGCGATCACGATGTTCCTGGTCTCGACCATCTGCGTCTTGCCGTCGCCGCCGACGACTTCCACCTTGCCGGTGCCGAGCACCTTGCCCTTGCCGCTGATGACGTCGATCTTGTTCTTCTTCATCAGGAACTCGACGCCCTTGACGTTGCCGTCGATGCCCTGCTGCTTGAAATTCATCATCGCGGGCAGATCGAGTTTCGGCGCGGAGACGCTGACGCCCATCTTGGCAAAGGAGTGCCCGGCCTCCTCGAACATTTCGGAGGCATGCAGCAGCGCCTTCGACGGCATGCAGCCGACATTGAGGCAGGTGCCGCCGAGCGTGGCGTTCTTTTCGACCACGGCGACCTTCATGCCGAGCTGCGCCGCGCGCACCGCGCAGACATATCCGCCGGGGCCGGTGCCGATGATAACGAGATCGTAGGAAGCCATGATTGAAGTCCTGTAGCTGGAACGTGTGACAGGTATTAGCGCCCGCCCGATACATCGAGAATGGCGCTGGTCACGTAGGAGGCATCGTCCGACATCAGCCAGACGATGGCGTTGGCGATTTCGTCGGCGGTGCCGACGCGCTTCATCGGCACGTTCGTGGCGAGCCGATGGGCGCGGTCGGGCTCGCCGCCCGAGGCGTGAATTTCGGTATCGATCAGCCCGGGCCGGATCGCGGCGACGCGAATGCCCTCGCCGGCGACTTCGTGGCCGAGGCCGATGGTGAAGGAATCGATCGCGCCCTTGGACGCGGCGTAGTCGACATAGGTATTGGGCGAGCCGAGCTTGGCGGCCACCGACGACAGATTGACGATGACGCCGCCCTTGCCGCCGTGGCGGGTCGACATCCGCTTCACCGCCTCGCGCGCGCACAGAATGCTGCCGGTGACGTTGACCGCCATCATGCGCTGGATGCGCTCGGCCGACATCTCGTCGACCCGCGACGTCGTCCCGACGATGCCGGCATTGTTGACCAGCGCGCCGAGCGTTCCGAAACTCGTCGGCCGCCTTGAACATCGCGAGAATGTCGCGCTCGTCGCCGACATCGCATTTCACCGCGATCGCCTTGCCGTTGCTGGCCTTCGATGGCGGTGACCACCTGCGCGCGCCGCGGTCTGATTGCTGGCGTAACCGACAACGACGCGAAAGCCGCGCGCGGCGGCGGCCATCGCGGTGGCGCGGCCGATGCCGCGGCTGCCGCCGGTGATGATCACTACCTTGTCGGTCAAAATTCCGCCCCCTGCAACTCCGCTGCATCCTGGAGCATCACGACTTCGCCGGGACGTCAGCTCGCGATCTTTTTATTCGCGGATGATCTTTCAGGATCGGTGCTCACTTTCCGAATCGTGCTCGCCGAGGCACCGCGCCGTTACGGCGGAACGCGTCACAGATCCAGCACCAGCCGCGCCGGATCTTCCAGGCTTTCCTTGACGCGGACCAGGAACGTCACCGCTTCCTTGCCGTCGATGACGCGGTGATCGTAGGACAGCGCCAGATACATCATCGGGCGGATCTCGACCTTGCCGGCGATCGCGACCGGGCGTTCCTGGATCTTGTGCATGCCGAGAATGGCGGACTGCGGCGCGTTCAGGATCGGCGTCGACATCAGCGAACCATAGATGCCGCCATTGGTGATGGTGAAGGTGCCGCCCTGCATCTCGTCGATCTTGAGCTGGCCGTCGCGGGCGCGGCGGCCGAAATCGGCGATGCTCTTTTCGATATCGGCGATCGACTTGTGGTCGCAGTCGCGCACCACCGGCACCACCAGGCCCTTGTCGGTGCCGACGGCGACGCCGACGTGATAATAATTCTTGTAGATCAGGTCGGTGCCGTCGATCTCGGCATTGGCGGCCGGGATATCCTTCAGCGCCTGCACGCAGGCCTTGGTGAAGAAGCCCATGAAGCCGAGCTTGCTGCCGTGCTTCTTCTCGAACACGTCCTTGTACTGGGCGCGCATCGCCATGATGTGGCTCATGTCGACCTCGTTGAAGGTCGTGAGCATCGCGGCGGTGTTCTGCACGTCCTTGAGGCGGCGCGCGATGGTCTGGCGCAGCCGCGTCATCTTCACGCGCTCTTCGCGCGCGGCATCGTCGGCCGGCGACGGCGCGCGCACCTGCACCGAGGCGGCGGGCTGATTGACCGGGGTCGGCGCCGAGGCGGCCTTCTCGATCGCGGCCAGCATGTCGCCCTTGGTCACCCGGCCGTCCTTGCCGGAGCCGGGCACGGTGGCGGCATCGATGCCGCTCTCGGCGGAAATCTTGCGCACCGACGGCGCCAGCGGCGCGTCCGAGACGGCGCCTTTGGCGCAGCCGCGACGGCGGCCGCAGGCGCGGCGGCAGCGGGCGCCGGGGCGGCGGCCTTGGCGGGCGCCGCAGCGGGCTTGGCGGCTGCCGACGGCGCCGTCATTGATCTGGCCGAGCAGCGCGCCGACCGCGACGGTCTCGCCGTCCTTGGCGATGATGTCGCCGAGCGTGCCGGCGGAGGGCGCCGGAACCTCGATCGTGACCTTGTCGGTCTCGAGTTCGACCAGGGGTTCGTCCACCGCCACGGCATCGCCGGCCTTCTTGAACCAGCGGCCGATGGTGGCCTCGGTCACGGATTCGCCGAGTGTCGGAACGCGAATTTCAGTCATCGTTTTGTTTCCTCTTGCGTCATGGCCGGCTCTGTCACGGCCATCCACGTCTTGAAACAATCGTCGACAAAGATACAGCGAGGATGCCCCGCTTTCGCGGGGCATGACGAATTGAGATTTCCTTTAGCCCAGCGCGTCGTCCAGGAAAGCCTTGAGCTGCGCCAGGTGCTTCGACATCAGACCGGTGGCGGTCGCCGCCGACGCCGCGCGTCCGGCGTAACGCGGACGCTTGTTCGGCGCGTGGATCTGGTTCAGCACCCATTCGAGATAGGGCTCGATGAAATGCCACGCGCCCATGTTGCGCGGCTCTTCCTGGCACCAGACCAGTTCGGCGCTCTTGAAGCGTGCGAGTTCGTGCACCAGCGCCTTCAGCGGCACCGGATAGAGCTGCTCGACGCGCATCAGGTAGATGTCGTCGATGCCGCGCTTTTCGCGCTCGTCGTAAAGATCGTAATAGACCTTGCCCGAGCACAGCACGATGCGGCGGATCTTGTCGTCCGGCACCAGCTTGATCTTCTCGTCCGGCAGCATCGCCGCGTCATCGTAGAGGATGCGGTGGAACGTGGTGTCGGCGCCGAGTTCGTCGAGCCGCGAGACCGCGCGCTTGTGCCGCAGCAGCGACTTCGGCGTCATCAGGATCAGCGGCTTGCGGATCTCGCGATGCAGCTGACGCCGCAGCACGTGGAAGAAGTTGGCGGGCGTGGTGGCGTGGACCACCTGCATGTTGTCTTCGGCGCACATCTGCAGGAAGCGTTCGAGCCGGGCGGAGGAATGCTCCGGTCCCTGCCCTTCATAGCCATGCGGCAGCATGCAGACGAGGCCGGACATGCGCAGCCATTTGCGCTCGCCCGAGGAGATGAACTGGTCGAACAGCACCTGCGCGCCGTTGGCGAAGTCGCCGAACTGCGCTTCCCAGACCGTCAGCGCCTTCGGCTCCGCCAGCGAATAGCCGTACTCGAAGCCGAGCACCGCTTCTTCCGACAGCAGCGAGTTGATGACTTCGTAATGGCCCTGATCGACGCCGAGATGGTTGAACGGCGTGTAGCGGCTCTCGTCTTCCTGATCGATCAGCACCGAATGCCGTTGCGAGAAGGTGCCGCGCTCGGAATCCTGTCCCGACAGCCGGACGTGATGGCCTTCCTCCAGCAGCGTGCAGAACGCCAGCGCCTCGCCGGTCGCCCAGTCGATGCCGACGCCGTTATCGATCGCCTTGGCGCGGTTTTCCAGGAACCGCTGCACCGTGCGATGCACCCGGAAGCCGTCGGGCACCTTGGTGATCCTGCGGCCGATATCCCTGAGCACCGCGACATCGACGCCGGTGACGCCGCGGCGCGGATCCTCTTCCTGGTCGGCCGACTTGAACCCGGCCCATTTGCCGTCGAGCCAGTCGGCCTTGTTGGGCTTGTAGCCGGAGCCGGCCTCGAGTTCGGCATCGAGCCGGGCGCGCCAGTCGGCCTTGGCCTTCTCGACCTCGCCTTCGGTGATCACGCCTTCGGCGATCAGCCGCTTGGAGTAGATCTCGACGCGTGCCGGGATGCGTCGCGATCTTCTTGTACATCACCGGCTGGGTGAACGCCGGCTCGTCGCCTTCGTTATGGCCATGCCGGCGGTAGCAGAACATGTCGATGACGACCGGCTTGTGGAATTTCTGCCGGAACTCGATCGCGACCTTGGCCGCGAACACCACGGCTTCCGGATCGTCGCCGTTCACATGGAAGATCGGCGCGTCGATCATCTTCGCCACGTCGGACGGATAGGGCGAGGAGCGCGAATAGCGCGGATAGGTGGTGAAGCCGATCTGGTTGTTGACGATGAAGTGCAGCGAGCCGCCGGTGCGGTAGCCCTTCAGGTCGGACAGCGCGAAGCATTCCGCCACCACGCCCTGGCCGGCGAAGGCGGCGTCGCCATGCATCAGCAGCGGCAGCACCGAAATGCGCATGTCCGGCGGATCGCCATGCTGGTCCTGCTTGGCGCGCACCTTGCCGAGCACCACGGGATCGACGATTTCGAGATGCGAGGGATTGGCGGTCAGCGACAGATGGATCTTGTTGTTGTCGAACTCGCGGTCCGACGAGGCGCCGAGATGATATTTGACGTCGCCGGAGCCCTCGACCGCGTCGGGATTGGCCGAGCCGCCCTTGAATTCATGGAACAGGGCGCGATGCGGCTTGCCCATCACCTGGGTCAGCACGTTGAGGCGGCCGCGATGCGGCATGCCGACCACGATTTCCTTCACGCCGAGATTGCCGCCGCGCTTGATGATCTGCTCCAGCGCCGGAATCAGCGATTCGCCGCCGTCGAGGCCGAAGCGCTTGGTGCCGGTGAATTTGACGTCGCAGAACTTCTCGAAGCCTTCGGCCTCGATCAGCTTCATCAGGATGGCGCGCCGCCCTTCGCGGGTAAAACTGATTTCCTTGTCCGGACCCTCGATGCGCTCCTGGATCCAGGCCTTCTGCGCGCCGTTGGAGATGTGCATGAACTCGACGCCGAGCGTCTGGCAGTAGGTGCGCTCGCAGATCGCGACGATCTCGCGCAGGGTCGCATATTCGAGGCCGAGCACGTGATCGAGGAAGATCTTGCGGTCGTAATCGGCCTCGGTGAAGCTGTAGGAGCGCGGATCGAGTTCCTCGCGGTCGCGCGCCGGCTCGATCCCGAGCGGGTCGAGCTTGGCGTGGAAATGGCCGCGCATGCGGTAGGCCCGGATCAGCATCAGGGCGCGCACCGAATCGCGGGTGGCCTGATGGATATCGGCCGCGGTCAGCTCGCTGCCCTTGCCGTCGTTTCCTTTGGGCTGGGCCTGCGCCTTGGCGGCGATCTTGGCGCCGACCGCCTTTTCGACCTGCGCCCAGTTACCGTCGAGCGCGGAGGTCAGGTCGTCGCGCGGCGTCAGCGGCCAGTTGTCCCGGCCCCAGGACGGCCCGTCCGCGTTCTTTTGCGCGTCGGCGGGCGCGTCCTTCAGGCTCTTGAAGAAGGCCTGCCAGTCGGCGTCGACCGAGTCGGGATCCTTCTCGTAGCGGGCATAGAGATCGTCGATATAGGGAGCATTGGTGCCCTGCAAAAACGAGGAGAGGGCAAAGGCGGCGTTCGCGTCCTGGCGAGACATAATGGCGTCCTGGTGATTTTCGACTAGCGCATGGAATACGGCGCAACGGCCGATCCGGGCACCGGATCAGCCTGATAGGGCATCTTTTACCCTATTTGGGGCGAATGTTCGCCCCGAAAAGAACCAAGGATTGAATTAAGACTTCAATTTTTCGACAAGAGTCTTTCCGAGCCGTGCCGGCGACGGCGAAACCGTGATTCCGGCGGCTTCCATCGCCGCGGTCTTGGAACCGGCGTCGCCCTTGCCGCCGGAAATGATCGCGCCGGCATGGCCCATGCGGCGGCCGGGAGGGGCGGTGACGCCGGCGATGAAGCCGACCATCGGCTTGGCTGCGGCCGCGCTTGGCCTCGTCCTTGATGAACTGGGCGGCGTCTTCCTCGGCCGAACCGCCGATTTCGCCGATCATGACGATCGAGGTGGTCTTGGGGTCGGCCAGGAACATCTCCAGCATGTCGATGAATTCGGTGCCCTTGACCGGGTCGCCGCCGATGCCGACCGCGGTGGTCTGGCCGAGGCCTTCCTGGGTGGTCTGGAACACGGCTTCATAGGTCAGCGTGCCCGAGCGCGAGACGATGCCGACATTGCCCGGCTTGAAGATGTTGGCCGGCATGATGCCGATCTTGCATTCGCCCGCGGTCATCACGCCCGGGCAATTCGGCCCGATCAGCCGCGACTTCGATCCCGCCAGCGAACGCTTGACGCGCACCATGTCGAGCACCGGAATGCCCTCGGTGATGCAGACGATCAGCGGGATTTCCGCGTCGATGGCTTCGCAGATCGCATCCGCCGCACCCGGCGGCGGCACGTAGATCACGCTGGCATCGGCGCCGGTCTTTTCCCGCGCCTCGGCCACGGTGTCGAACACCGGCAGATTGAGATGCACCGAACCGCCTTTGCCGGGCGAAGTGCCGCCGACCATCCTGGTGCCATAGGCGATCGCCGCTTCGGAATGAAACGTGCCGTTCTTGCCGGTAAAGCCCTGGCAAATGACTTTCGTGTTCTTGTCGATCAGGATGGACATGTCTGGATTTGCTTTCGCGGGCGGCGGGTCAAAGGGATCAGTGGATGCGCCGGTAAACGCCGGTGAGCACGTCGGCCCAGCCTTCCGCGTCAGGCGAGAACTGGATTTTCATGCTGTAGCTGTCGTCGTCGATGACTTCATAGACATGGCGCGCATTGCCGCGCAGCGAGCCGCGCACCAGGATCAGGGTCTTGCCGGTCCAGCCGCCGGAGGCCGGCGACGGCGGGTAGTAGCCGAGCGAGTCGTGCCAGAACAATTTGTAGAGCCGGTCTTCGCGGTCGTAGGTGAACACGCCATGCGTCGCGAAAGTTTCCTGGCCGTCGCGGGTCTGGCGGGTGTCCTGGATCAGATAGAAGCCGTTGAGATCGATGCGGGCGGTGACGTGCGAGACGGCGGGACCGCCGGCGGTCCAGCGCGACGGATACACCATCTCCTCGCCGCTCCACTCGCCCGCGAACGCCGCGAGCTTGCGATGCTCCTCGAGCGGCGTCGGTGCGGCGAGATGGTCCTGGGCCATCGCTCTAGCCTCCCTTGACGGCCTTGACGATTTTCTGCGCGGCGTCGTCGAGATCGTCGGCGGGCAGCACGTTGAGGCCGCTTTCCCGGATGATCTTCTTGCCGGCGTCGACATTGGTGCCTTCCAGCCGCACCACCAGCGGCACTTTCAGGCCGACTTCCTTCACCGCGGCGACCACGCCCTCGGCGATGATGTCGCATTTCATGATGCCGCCGAAAATGTTGATCAGGATGCCCTTCACGTTGGGATCGGCGGTGATGATCTTGAACGCCGCGGTGACCTTGGCCTTGTCGGCGCCGCCGCCGACGTCGAGGAAGTTCGCCGGCGCCATGCCGTAGAGCTTGATGATGTCCATGGTCGCCATCGCGAGACCGGCGCCGTTGACCATGCAGCCGATGTTGCCGTCGAGCGTGACGTAGTTGAGGTCGTATTTCGACGCCTCGATTTCCTTGGCGTCTTCCTCGGTCTCGTCGCGCAGCGCCATCACGTCGGGATGGCGGTACAGCGAATTGCCGTCGAACGTCACCTTGGCGTCGAGCACGCGCAGATCGCCGCCCTTGGTGACGACCAGCGGGTTGATTTCGAGCATCGCCATGTCCTTGGCGGTGAAGGCGGTATAGAGCTGCGTCACCAGCTTCTCGGCCTGCTTGGCGAGAGTGCCGGAGAGATTCAGCGCTTTCGCGACCGTGCGGCCGTGATGCGGCATGATGCCGGTGGCCGGATCGACCGAGAAGGTCACGATCTTTTCGGGATTGTTGTGCGCGACGTCCTCGATGTTGACGCCGCCTTCGGTGGACACCACGAACGCCACCCGGGAGGTTTCGCGGTCGACCAGGATCGACAGATAAAACTCCTTGTCGATCTCGGAGCCGTCCTCGACGTAGATCCGGTTGACCTGCTTGCCCTGCGGGCCGGTCTGGATCGTGACCAGCGTGGCGCCGAGCATCTGCTTGACGAATTCGGTGACCTCGGCGGCCGATTTGGCGATCCGCACGCCGCCCTTGTCGCCGGCGGAGGCTTCCTTGAACTTGCCCTTGCCGCGGCCGCCGGCATGGATCTGGCTCTTCACCACCCAGACCGGGCCGGGGAGCGCCTTGGCGGCGGCTTCGGCATCGGCCGCCCGCAGCACCGGAACGCCGCGCGAGATCGGCACGCCGAATTCATGCAGCAACGCCTTGGCCTGGTATTCATGGATGTTCATCTGGACGTTCCCCAAACCCTAGCGCGGCGAATTTGAACTTCACCCGCTTTTGCCATCTGGCATACCATATACCACGGCCACCGCAACTGCAAAATCTTCGGAATTTCCGGCGCCTGTTGTTGCGCCGGATTCGGGAACCGCCTTTAAGGCGACCCCGGACAATCCAACGGGATCAGCGACCGAGCAGATCCGGCGCGATCTTCTTGCAGGCATCGACCAGGCCCTGCACCGCC